>NZ_BMRT01000030.1 GCF_014648775.1 Streptomyces abikoensis | reverse complement strand
GACCCCCGTAGCTGAAACATTAGCGGCTCGTTTGAGAGACACCCAAGTAGCACGGGGCCCGAGAAATCCCGTGTGAATCTGGCGGGACCACCCGCTAAGCCTAAATATTCCCTGGTGACCGATAGCGGATAGTACCGTGAGGGAATGGTGAAAAGTACCGCGGGAGCGGAGTGAAATAGTACCTGAAACCGTGTGCCTACAAGCCGTGGGAGCGTCGCCGTCAAGCTTGCTTGGCGGTCGTGACTGCGTGCCTTTTGAAGAATGAGCCTGCGAGTTTGCGGTGTGTTGCGAGGTTAACCCGTGTGGGGAAGCCGTAGCGAAAGCGAGTCCGAATAGGGCGATTGAGTAGCGCGCCCAAGACCCGAAGCGGAGTGATCTAGCCATGGGCAGGTTGAAGCGGAGGTAAGACTTCGTGGAGGACCGAACCCACCAGGGTTGAAAACCTGGGGGATGACCTGTGGTTAGGGGTGAAAGGCCAATCAAACTCCGTGATAGCTGGTTCTCCCCGAAATGCATTTAGGTGCAGCGTCGTGTGTTTCTTGCCGGAGGTAGAGCACTGGATAGGCGATGGGCCCTACCGGGTTACTGACCTTAGCCAAACTCCGAATGCCGGTAAGTGAGAGCGCGGCAGTGAGACTGTGGGGGATAAGCTCCATGGTCGAGAGGGAAACAGCCCAGAGCATCGACTAAGGCCCCTAAGCGTACGCTAAGTGGGAAAGGATGTGGAGTCGCAGAGACAACCAGGAGGTTGGCTTAGAAGCAGCCACCCTTGAAAGAGTGCGTAATAGCTCACTGG
>NZ_BMRT01000029.1 GCF_014648775.1 Streptomyces abikoensis | reverse complement strand
GGGACGCGGGGATCGCCAGTGTGGCGGTCTATGCCGATCCGGATCGTGACGCGTTGCATGTCCGGGCGGCCGACGAGGCGTACGCGCTGGGTGGTGAGACCCCGGCGACCAGTTATCTGGACATGGCCAAGGTCCTGGCCGCCGCGGCGGAGTCGGGTGCGGACGCGGTGCACCCGGGGTACGGGTTCCTCTCCGAGAACGCCGAGTTCGCCCAGGCCGTCCTGGACGCCGGCCTGACCTGGATCGGCCCGCCGCCGCAGGCGATCCGGGATCTGGGGGACAAGGTCGCGGCGCGGCATATCGCCCAGCGTGCCGGTGCCCCTCTCGTGGCGGGTACTCCCGACCCGGTCTCGGGGGCGGGGGAGGTCGTGGCGTTCGCGCGGGAGCATGGTCTGCCGATCGCGATCAAGGCGGCGTTCGGTGGCGGTGGGCGTGGTCTGAAGGTCGCCCGCACCCTGGAGGAAGTCCCCGAGCTGTATGACTCGGCGGTGCGTGAGGCGGTCGCGGCGTTCGGGCGGGGCGAGTGCTTCGTCGAGCGCTACCTCGACAAGCCGAGGCATGTGGAGACCCAGTGCCTGGCGGACCAGCACGGCAACGTCGTCGTGGTCTCGACGCGTGACTGCTCGCTGCAGCGCCGCCACCAGAAGCTGGTGGAGGAGGCCCCGGCGCCGTTCCTGTCCGACGAGCAGAACGCCCAGCTCTACGCCGCTTCCAAGGCGATCCTGAAGGAGGCCGGCTACGTCGGTGCGGGGACGGTGGAGTTCCTGGTCGGTGCGGACGGGACGATCTCCTTCCTGGAGGTGAACACGCGTCTGCAGGTGGAGCACCCGGTGACCGAGGAGGTCACGGGGATCGACCTGGTGCGGGAGATGTTCCGGATCGCCGACGGCG
>NZ_BMRT01000028.1 GCF_014648775.1 Streptomyces abikoensis | reverse complement strand
AGCGAAATTCCTTGTCGGGTAAGTTCCGACCTGCACGAATGGCGTAACGACTTCTCGACTGTCTCAACCATAGGCCCGGTGAAATTGCACTACGAGTAAAGATGCTCGTTTCGCGCAGCAGGACGGAAAGACCCCGGGACCTTTACTACAGCTTGATATTGGTGTTCGGTTCGGCTTGTGTAGGATAGGTGGGAGACTGTGAAGCATGCACGCCAGTGTGTGTGGAGTCGTCGTTGAAATACCACTCTGGTCGTGCTGGATGTCTAACCTGGGTCCGTGATCCGGATCAGGGACAGTGTCTGGTGGGTAGTTTAACTGGGGCGGTTGCCTCCTAAAGGGTAACGGAGGCGCCCAAAGGTTCCCTCAGCCTGGTTGGCAATCAGGTGTTGAGTGTAAGTGCACAAGGGAGCTTGACTGTGAGACCGACGGGTCGAGCAGGGACGAAAGTCGGGACTAGTGATCCGGCGGTGGCTTGTGGAAGCGCCGTCGCTCAACGGATAAAAGGTACCCCGGGGATAACAGGCTGATCTTCCCCAAGAGTCCATATCGACGGGATGGTTTGGCACCTCGATGTCGGCTCGTCGCATCCTGGGGCTGGAGTCGGTCCCAAGGGTTGGGCTGTTCGCCCATTAAAGCGGTACGCGAGCTGGGTTTAGAACGTCGTGAGACAGTTCGGTCCCTATCCGCTGTGCGCGTAGGAGTCTTGAGAAGGGCTGTCCCTAGTACGAGAGGACCGGGACGGACGAACCTCTGGTGTGCCAGTTGTCCTGCCAAGGGCATGGCTGGTTGGCTACGTTCGGGAGGGATAACCGCTGAAAGCATCTAAGCGGGAAGCCTGCTTCGAGATGAGGACTCCCACCCACTTGATGGGGTAAGGCTCCCAGTAGACGACTGGGTTGATAGGCCAGGTGTGGAAGACCGGTAACGG
>NZ_BMRT01000027.1 GCF_014648775.1 Streptomyces abikoensis | reverse complement strand
GCGTTGAGCTCGAGGAAGCGGGTCTGGATGGTGATGCCGGGGGCGATGCCGGAGATGGTGGCGGCGGCGGTCGCGATGTAGTCGGAGTTGCCGGTGATGAACGCCGGGCCACCCTTGTCCGGGTGCTGGTCGCCACCGTCGGAGTACTCGTCCTCGAACGGGATCTGGGTGACCGTGTTCCGCTTGAGGGGCAGCTCGGACTTCCGGGCGAGGCTGACGCGCTTCGGGGCGTCGTCGTCGGCGCCGTTGTTCACCAGCTCGGCGATCAGCTCGGCGGCAGACTGCTCGTGCTTGGCGTAGGCGTTGGGGAACGCGCTGACCTGCACGGCCTGGGCCACCTGCGTGAGCGGCGTCGACGTGAGGTAGTTGGCGCCGAACTTGCCGGGGCAGATCTTCTTCATCTCGGAGAAGAACTTCCAGGAGGTCCAGTGCGGGTCGAGCCGCTGCTCGCGCGTGCCCCACCAGTCCTGCTGCTGGAACAGGCCGATGCTCGTCGCGTCGCCGTAGTTGAGGTTCCGCATGCCCGACTCCTGGAGCGCGGTGGCGACGCCGACGACCGCTCCGCGGTAGCCCAGGCCGGCCTTGAGCGCCTCGTCCAGGATGGCGGTGGCGTTGCTCCGCTGGTCGGCGTCGAACTTCCACTTCTCCTGCGGGGGAGAGAGTTTGTACGGCAGAAGGTCACTGACTGCGACCATGATGGTGTCCTTTCTGGTGGTGAGGTCCAGGAGGCCGCTCAGCGGAGGTCGGTGCCCTTGTGCTCCTCCGCCGTCAGGCCGCCGTGGCGCCGGCGGCGGGAATGCCTTTCGGACGCGGCCCTGGGCGCGAAGCCCCGCAGCGCAGCTTTGGCGTGCGGGGCTTCGCGGATCAGCCGTTTCGGTCGATCAGGTCGATCAGGTCGATCAGATTGATCGGGCCGATCAGGCGGGGCGGGGCCAGTAGTTGGCCTGGACCTCGGCGTAGGTGACCTTGCCGTCGGTGTCG
>NZ_BMRT01000024.1 GCF_014648775.1 Streptomyces abikoensis | reverse complement strand
GCCGAGTTTAATTGCAATTCAACAAACCGACAGTAATTACTGGATTACAAAGTATCCATTGCTTCGAATTCAAATTTGATTTATCAAGCTGGTTTATCTAATTTATCCACTGCGTCGAATTCAAATTTGATCGCCTTCCATACTTCACAAGCAGCAGCTAGTTCAGGACTCCATTTGCTAGCCTCGCGGATAATTTCATTACCCTCGCGGGCAAGGTCACGTCCCTCATTACGAGCTTGTACACATGCTTCTAAAGCTACTCGATTAGCTACGGCACCCGGTGCATTTCCCCAAGGGTGTCCTAAAGTTCCTCCACCGAATTGTAGTACGGAATCATCTCCAAAGATCTCGGTCAAAGCAGGCATATGCCAAACGTGAATACCCCCCGAAGCTACGGGCAGAACACCTGGCATAGAAACCCAATCTTGAGTGAAATAAATACCACGGCTTCGATCTTTTTCAATAAAATCATCACGTAGTAAATCAACAAAGCCCAAAGTTATGTCCCTTTCTCCTTCAAGTTTACCTACTACTGTACCAGCGTGAATATGATCTCCACCAGACATACGTAAAGCTTTAGCTAGTACACGAAAGTGCATACCATGATTCTTCTGTCTATCAATAACTGCGTGCATTGCGCGATGGATGTGAAGAAGTAGACCATTATCTCGGCAATAATGAGCCAAGCTAGTATTTGCAGTGAACCCACCTGTTAAGTAGTCGTGCATTACGATAGGAACTCCCAATTCTCTAGCACACACGGCCCTTTTGATCATTTCTTCACATGTACCTGCAGTAGCATTCAAGTAATGCCCTTTGATTTCACCTGTTTCAGCCTGTGATTTATAAATTGCTTCGGCACAAAATAAGAAACGGTCTCTCCAGCGCATAAATGGTTGGGAGTTCACATTCTCATCATCTTTGGTAAAATCAAGCCCGCCACGTAGACATTCATAAACTGCTCTACCGTAGTTCTTAGCGGATAACCCCAATTTAGGTTTAATAGTACATCCTAATAGGGGGCGACCATACTTGTTCAATTTATCTCTTTCAACCTGGATGCCATGAGGCGGGCCTTGGAAAGTTTTAACATAAGCAGTAGGGATTCGCAGATCCTCTAGACGTAGAGCAGCCAGGGCTTTGAACCCAAATACGTTACCCACAATTGAGGTAAACATGTTAGTAACAGACCCTTCTTCAAAAAGGTCTAAGGGGTAAGCTACATACGCAATAAATTGAGTTTCTTCTCCTGGAACGGGCTCGATGTGGTAGCATCGGCCTTTGTAACGGT
>NZ_BMRT01000023.1 GCF_014648775.1 Streptomyces abikoensis | reverse complement strand
GGCGAAGTGCTGCCAGGTGGGAGATACGGGTGTGGGCTCGTGGCCTGCCTGTGTTCCAGGCGTCGAGACGGGTGAGGTTGATCGCGGTCGCGGTGAGCTGGTGCTGGAGCCGGGTCTTGGCGAGTCCGTGGTAGCGGGCCTTCCGCATGCCGGCGGTGTGGACGGCGTGGGAGATGGTGCCCTCGATGCCGTTGCGGGCCGCGTAGCGCTCTCGCCATTCGGGGGTGTCCTGAAGTGCGCGGGCGTGGCGAATGGCTTCGTGTTCGGTCTGGGGCCGCAGCGTGATGAACCGCCGTGTCCCGTCGGTGGAGCTAATGCAGGCGGAGCGATCGGGGCAGGGACGGCAGTTGGTGGCGGAGAACTGGACCCGGACCACGGGGGTGCCGCGGTGGGAGAGCGTGTTGCGCCACTGGCCGGTGGTCTTGCCGTTTGGGCAGGTCACGGTCCTGGTATCCCAGTCCACGGTGAAGGCGGACTGGCTGTAGGGGCCGGTGGCCTGGGCGGTGGTGTCGGCCTGGATGGGGCCGGTCAGGATGATGCCGTGCTCCTGGGCGGCGGTGACGATGCGGGAGCCGTCGATGTAGCCCGCGTCCAGCAGGTGCTCGCCGGGCCGCAGGTCTTTGGCGGCCAGGGTGTCGTGGATGGCGTCGGTGGCCTTAATGTCCTGCACGGTGGCGTCGCTGGTCAGCACGTTCGTGATCAAGTGGGGAGTATCCGCGTCGCAGGTCTCGGTGAGATGGACCTTGAACCCGTCCCATTTGATGTCGCGTTTCACGCTCGCGCGGGCATCGGTGTCATAGGGGCTGACCAGGCGCAACGCGCCTGGCGGGCAGTCTTTTGGGTCTCGCCACCGTACCTCGCCCTCTGCGTCGAGGGTGAACTGCTGGATCCACGCTCGGCGCAGGAGCTGGACGGCAGGCAGCTCGCGCAGCCAGACGGGCGCATCGGCCGCATGGGCGCCGGTGAGCAGGCGTACGCCGTCCCGGCCGGTCTGCTCGGCCAGCTTGACGCGCTTGGTCTTGCCGGAGGGAAGCCAGTAGTCCTCGGGCCGGGTGGCATACCGGTCGAACCAGGCGGGATCGGCGTTAACGGTCAGCCAATCGGGAGCGGCCGCGGCCAGAGCGTTGAGTGCCGCGCGCAGGGTCTCGATGACGAACTCCAGCCGGTTCAGTGACCGGATCGCGGCCAGCACGTGGGTGGAGTCCGTCCGTGCCCGGCCGGGCGGCTTGAGCAGACCGGCGTGGCGGGCGGCCTCCAGGACCCGGTCGAAGAGCTGTTGACCGCCGTCGACCTCGACCAGCCGGGCACGGAATTCGCTGAGCACTGAGTAGTCGAACCCGGGATCGGTGAGCTCCAGGCCCAGGGCGTATTTCCAGTCGATCCGGGCCCGGACCGCCACGGCCGCCTGGCGGTCTGGTAGTCCCTCGGCAAATTGGAGCACCGATACCAGCGCGAGCCGGCCAGGCGACCATGCGGGCTTGCCCCGGGCCGGGAACAGCGCCGTGAACTGCTCGTCCCGGAACAACACCCCCAGCTCGTCCCGCAGCCGGATCGCCAGGTTCCCCTTCGGAAACGCCGCCCGAGCCACCCGCACCGTCTCCGCAGGGATCTCCCCGACCCCGGCCGGACGCATCGACATCGAACCCCACCCCAAACGACAACGTCGGTCTCCAA
>NZ_BMRT01000022.1 GCF_014648775.1 Streptomyces abikoensis | reverse complement strand
GACCTCATGTCCGCCGCACGCCGCATCCTCACCGAAATGCTCACCGGACAGAACGAACTGCTCGAAGAACTCCTCGGAGCCGAGGCGGAGGCGTCGCGGTGAAGTGGCGTCGCAGGCGCACGCTGCCGGCAGCGGCGTGCGAGGGCACTTCGCCGCCCGTATGGCGACGCGTCCTGACGGTTCCGCTGGTCCCGGAAGCGGTGCGGCAGACACGGCGCGATACGACGACGGCACTCTCGGAGTACGGGATCCACCCGAACACCGCCTTCGCGGGAGCCGTCCTGCTCGTGGTGAGCGAACTGGTCGCCAACGCCGTCCGGCACGCCGCCGTCCAGTCCCCCACAGCGGATGTGACCATCGCGATCGGGGCCGGTCAGCTCGTCATCGGCGTGGCGGACCAGGACCCGCGCCTGCCCGATCTGTCCCCGGAAGGGGTGGGGGACGGCCTGCGGACCGTCGCCGACCTGGCCGCCGCCTACCACGGCAGGTTGAGCGTGGAACCCACCGTGCACGACGGCGGCAAAATCATGCTGGTGCGCTTCTGCGTCCCCGAGGACCTGCGCCCCCGCGGAAGGCGCGCCGGACCGGAACCGGAAGTCGCCGGTCCCGGGGGAATGGAACCCCGCCACGGCTGACGGCGGGCATCCGGCCTGATTCTTACCGGTTGTTACCGGCACTCCGAGGCGTCCGCGCACACCCGGTGGGCGGCCAGAGCGGCGGTCAGGTCGGGGTGCACCGGGATGGGCCGCTGGTCCGCGTCGGGGACGAGGGAGCCGTCGGCGGGAATCGCGGCGAGCTCCAAGGGCCGGTCGTGCGCGGCGAGACGGACGGCGGCCTCGGCGATGGCGGCCTGGCCTTCGGCCGACCAGCCCTTGAGCTCGGTCAGGTCGAGGATGACGGGGCCGGTGCCGCGCTCGGCGACCCAGCCGATGGCGCCGCCGAAGCGGTCCGCCGCTCGCACGCCGAGATGGCCGGAGATCGACAGGACGCCCGCGGACGGGTAGTCGGTGTAGCGCCATTCGATGGTCATGGTGTTCCTCGCGATCTTCTCTCCGGCGGTCTCCGGCGGCAGGACGCCGGTCCCGGTGCCGGTCAGGTGGGCAGGGTGATCCAGATGTTCTTGCCGCCGCCGTCGCCGTCGGTCAGCACGGTGCAGGAACCGCCCAGCTCCGTCAGGAGCTCGGCGACGACGGCGAGTCCGCCGGAGCTCTCGGCGAAACGCGCCGGGTCGGGCCGGTACGGGTGCCGGTCGTGGACGGCGAAGTCGAGCAGGCCGGTGCGGACCGCGTAGACGACGGTCAGCTGCGGGGATGTGCGGGCGGCGTGGCGGACGCCGTTGAGGACCAGTTCGCTCAGCATCAGCAGTGCCGGTCCCATGACGCGGTGGCCGGGGTCGATGCCCCAGGAGGCGTACGTCGCCTCGGCCGTGCGGCGGGCCAGGGACACCGACGCGGGGATCGCCCGGCAAGTGAGCACGTGCCGGTACGGCAGGACCGCGAGCCGCTTCACCGGGCCTGCGGCCTCCGGGCGGCGCCGGAGGTCGTGGCGGTCTCGGTGGAGTGGGTGAAGCGGAAGCCGGTCGTGGCCTGCGGATGGATGTACAGGAGCGTGTCGTGGGGGCCGTGTGCCCAGCCGGGGAGGGTGCGGCGGTAGTGGGCGGCCACGTCCGGGTCGGTGATGACCTCGGCGATGCCGGCGGTCGTCACGGCCCAGCCGGTCCCGGTGTTGGGGTGGATGTAGTCGCAGTGGTGGGTGACGCCGACCCGGCCGAAGAGCGCGGCGCTGGGGGCCGGGGTGCGGACGATCAGCCGCCCGTACTCCACTACGTGGGTGGCGGGACGTACGGCGAGCGCGTCCCGCTGCTCGTAGACCACGCGGCCCTGGGTGATTCCGCCGAGCAGGTACCAGGCTTCCTCGCCGGAGACCTCGAACATGCGGCGAAGGGGCGGAGAGGTGGTCATCGGGAGGACTCCTCGGTGGTCACGGGCACGGGGCGGGCGGGTGGGCTCTGGGCCGGGACGGACAGGACGCCGGCACCGTGCAGACGGGCACGGGCTGCCGCGATGGCCTCGGGAGTGGCGGCGTAGTCGTCCCCCGTGGCGGCCCTGAGGAGGCCGAGCGCACCGACGGAGTCGAGCACCTGGCGCTGGCCGGGGCGGATGCCGGAGGCCAGGACGGTGATGCCGCGCCGGTTCAGCTTGGTCACCGCGTCCTTCAGGACCAGGGCGCCGGTGGCGTCCATGGTCGTCACCCGCGACATGCGCAGGATCACCACGCGTACGTCCGCGACCTCCGAGAGCTCCAGCAGGAAGCGGTGGGCGGCGGCGAAGAACAGCGGTCCGTCGATGCGGTACGCCACGATGTGCTCCGCCAGCAGCGCGTGCTCCTCGGCGCTGTGGTCGCCGGGCAGGTCGGTCTTCAAGGGGACCTGGTCCAGGCGGGCCTGCTTGGCCACCGCCCGCAGCGCCAGCGCGCCCGCCACCAGCAGACCTATGATCACGGCGTACACCAGGTCCAGGGCCACGGTGGCGACGGCGGTCAGGATCAGCACCAGGCCGTCGGAGCGGGTGGCGCGGGCCATGGCCCGCAGGCTGCCCACCTCCACCATGCGGACGGCGGTGGCGATCAGTACGCCGGCGAGGGCGGCCAGCGGAATGCGGGAGACCAGCGGGGCCGCCGCGAGGACGATGACCGCGAGGACGGCGGCATGGGTGAGGGCCGCCAGCCGCGACGTCGCGCCCGTACGGACGTTGACCGCGGTCCGGGCTATCGCACCGGTGGCCGGGACGCCGCCGAACAGCGGGGCGGCGAGGTTGGCCAGTCCCTGTCCGAACAGCTCCTTGTCGGGGTCGTGCTTCTGCCCGACGGTCATGCCGTCCGCGACGGACGCCGACAGCAACGACTCCAGGGCCGCCAGGGCCGCCACCGCCACGGCGGGCGCGAGCAGCGACCCGAGGGCACCGAGGTCGAGGAAGGAGAGGGAGGGCGCGGGAAGCCCCGAGGGCAGATCCCCGATGGGACGAGCGGCCTCCAGGTGACAGCCCTGGGCCACGACGGTGGCTCCGATCACGGCGATGATCGAGAACGGGACCGTCGGCCGCCACCGCGCGCCGGTCAGCATGACGGCGGCCACCGCCGCGGCGAGGGCGAGGGCGGTCCAGTTGGGGGCCTTCACGAACGCCTCGACGGCTCGCCAGCTCACCGCCAGGACCTTGTCGCCCTCCGGTTTGGCCACGCCCAGTGCGTTCGGCACCTGCTGCAGGCCGATCACACAGGCGATGCCGAGGGTGAAGCCCTCCACCACCGGGGCCGGCACGTACTGCATATAGCGTCCGGCACGAGCGAGGGCGAGCGCGATCAGCATCAGTCCCGCGAGCAGACCGACCGTGAGGACGCCGCCGGGCCCGTGCTGGGCGACGATCGGCACCAGCACCACGGTCATCGCGCCCGTGGGCCCGGAGACCTGAAGGTTCGACCCGCCGAATATCGCGGCCAGCGCACCGGCCACCACCGCGGTGGCCAGCCCGGCCTCCGCGCCCAGACCGGAGGAGACCCCGAAGCCGAGCGCCAGCGGCAGCGCCACGATCGCCACGGTGAGGCCCGCCAGCAGATCACGGCGCGGGCTGCGGCCCATGACCGCCATGTCGGCGCGTGCGGGCAGCACGGAACGCACCCGGGCCCACGCCCGGGCGGCGGGAGAACTCATCGGGCCCCGACCTCGGCGTCCCGCAGCTCCTCCAGCAGTTCGTTCTGTCCGGTGAGCATTTCGGTGAGGATGCGGCGTGCGGCGGACATGAGGTC
>NZ_BMRT01000021.1 GCF_014648775.1 Streptomyces abikoensis | reverse complement strand
GGGGGACCCTGTGGGAGAGTAGGACGCCGCCGAACTCCTTTTAGAGAAAGCCCTGGTGGGGATACCCACCAGGGCTTTCTTGCGTTTGGGCACCTATATCCGCGCCCATACCGCGACGACGCCTATACCGCGACGACTCGTCCTGTGGCTTCTCCATCGCCGTTCCCGTCGCCGTCCCGCAGTGAGCCGTGGCGTTCCGCCCAGCCGGAGAGCGCGGTGTGCACGGCTCGGTCCATATGACGGAGCCCGGTGAGGTCCAGCTCGACTCCGTACTCGACCCCGTGCTCGGCTCCGCGGTCGGCCCGGTCGCCGGCCCGCCGGTCCCCGGCCCGGTACAGGGCGTCGAGCTCGTCCAGGAGCCGGGGCAGGCGCAGGAAGTTGGCGTTGCCGAGCACGCGTGCCCGTACCCGGCCGTCCCTCGTCGTCGTGGTCTCGATGTGGACGTGGGAGGTTTCCCAGGCCGCCTTCACGATGGCCAGCAGCAAGCCGACGATCACGCCCTCGAAGAGGTTGGTCACGACGATGGCGACGGTGGTCGTCACCAGCACCGCGACCTCGCCGCGGTGGTCCCGCCAGAGCGGGCCCAGCTCGCGGCCCGGCAGGAGCTTCCAGCCCGCGTGGACGAGCACCCCCGCGAGCGCCGCGACCGGGATGAGTTCCAGGGCCCAGGGCAGCAGCGTCGCGAAGACCAGCAGCCATGCGCCGTGGAGGACGCGGGAGGCCTTCGTCCGGGCGCCCGCGTACACATTGGCGGAGCTGCGGACGATCACGGCGGTCATGGGCAGGGCTCCGAGCACACCGCAGACGGTGTTGCCGGCGCCCTGGGCGATGAGTTCCTTGTTGTAGTCCGTGCGGGGGCCGTCGTGGAGCCGGTCGACGGCGGCGGCGCTGAAGAGGGTCTCGGCCGAGGCGATGAGCGCGAAGGCGAGCACCGTTCCCAGGACGCCGAACTCGGTCAAGCGCGCGAAATCGCCACTCCACGGTGGCTGGATGGCGTCGAAGAGCCCGCGCACCCGGACCCGGTCGACGGGCAGCCGGAGCAGCCCGACCGCCGTCGTGGCGAGCGTGACCGCGGCCAGGGGCGCGGGGACGAGACGCGCGCCCCACTGCCAGCGTGGCCACAGCACCAGAACGGCCACCGTGCCGACGCCGACGGCGAGTGCGGCGAGCGAGTCGGCCGAGGCGAGGGTGTCGGTGAGCAGGGTGACCAGTCCGCCGAGCTTCTCGAGCGCTCCGGCCGGCGCGTCCGCGTCGGCGAGCGCGTACAGCTGCCCGGCGATCAGGACGATGCCGATGCCCGCGAGCATGCCCTGCACCACCGCGACCGAGATGGCCCGGAACCAGCGGCCCAGTTTCAGCAGCCCCATCGCCACCTGGAGCAGCCCCGCGGTGAGGACGAGGACGCCGAGCGCCCTGAGCCCGTACTCCCGTACGGCCTCGTAGACCAGCACCGTCAGGCCGGCCGCCGGGCCGCTGACCTGCATGCTGCTGCCCGGCAGCAGGCCGGTGAGCAGGCCGCCGACGATGCCGGTCACGAGGCCCAGCTCCACGGGGACGCCGGACGCGACGGCGATGCCCACCGAGAGCGGCACGGCTATGAGGAAGACGACCAGCGACGCGGCGAAATCGGCCCGGAGGTTGGCGAGGAGGCCAACGCGGTCGACGGCGGTGCGGACACGGCGGAAGAGAGTCTTCTGCATGAGGTTTGCCTCCAGCGCGCTCGAGGCGCGCGCAGCGATGCGATGAGGATCGTTGCCAGACAGGTGGAGTAAGGGGCCGATGGGCATCTGGGGGCGCTGATGAGCGCACGGCGACAAGAGGCGCCGGCACCGTCGTCCCTGCGGCGCCGGGCTGTTAATCACTCGACCATATTTTGGCCAAGTCGTGGTGCAGATCGCCGAGTTGATTTGTAACCACGGTGTAAACGCCGTGTCGGGAAAGGGGAGCTACCGCTTCCCCGGGCGCCCCCGGGGCGACCGAGGTGGGAGGATGAAGCGAGCCCAGCGGAACGAAGAGGTGAGCCCCCGTGCAGCAGAGAGTCGCCGTCCTCGGCACCGGAAAGATCGGCGAGGCCCTCCTCAGCGGCATGATCCGCGCGGGCTGGTCCACGGACGACCTGATGTGCACGGCCCGCCGCGCCGACCGCGCCGAGGCGCTCCGCGCCCGCTACGGCGTCGAGGTGGTCAGCAACACCGAGGCCGCCAAGACCGCCGACACCCTGATCCTGGCCGTCAAGCCGCAGGACATGAGCACCCTCCTCGAGGAGCTCGCCCCGCACCTGCCCGCCGACCGCCTCGTCATCAGCGCCGCGGCCGGCGTGCCCACCGCCTTCTTCGAGGAGCGGCTGCCGGCCGGCGTCCCCGTCGTCCGCGTCATGCCGAACACCCCCGTCCTCGTCGACGAGGGCATGTCCGTCATCTCCGCGGGCTCCCACGCCACCGAGGACCACCTCCTCCGCGCCGAGGCGATCTTCAAGCCGGTCGGCAAGACGCTCCGCGTCCCCGAGTCGCAGCAGGACGCGGCGACGGCCCTCTCCGGCTCCGGCCCGGCGTACTTCTACTACCTCGTCGAGGCCATGACCGACGCCGGCATCCTCCTCGGCCTCCCCCGGGACAAGGCCCACGACCTGATCGTCCAGGCCGCCATCGGCGCCGCGGTCATGCTCCGCGACAGCGGCGAGCACCCGGTGAAGCTCCGCGAGGCCGTCACCTCGCCCGCCGGTACGACCATCAGCGCGATCCGCGAGCTCGAGAAGCACGGCGTACGCGCCGCCCTGATCGCCGCCCTGGAGGCCGCCCGCGACCGCAGCCGCGAACTGGGCACCGGCCACAGCTGACGCCTCACGGCCCACGGTTGACGGCCCGCAGCTGACGAGACCGGCCGGCCCGGACACTCAGCCCAGCAGTGCCGCCGTGGAGACGACCTTGGCGAAACCGCCCGCGTGGAGATTGGCCGCCGTCGCCCGCGCCAGCTCGGCGGCCGTGAGGACCCGGCCGTCGGGACCGACGGCGTCGAACGTGTGCGTGGCGTCGAGCGGCACGATCACGTCGTAGCCGAGATTGCCGCCCATCCGGGCGGTGGTCTCCACGCACCAGTTCGTCATGATGCCCACGACGACGATCTGCCGTATCCCCGCCGCGTCCAGCCAGCTCCGCAGGTCCGGCGTGCCGATGAAGGCGGAGTTCACGGCCTTGGTGAGCAGCAGCTCCGGACCGGTGCCCCGGCCCCGGCGCTCCTCGACGAAGTCCTGGAAGTCGTTCCCCTCCTGTCCAGGGCGGAGCGGGGAGTCCGCCTTGGGCGAGTCGTGCCGCACGAAGACGACCGGCCGGCCCGCCTCCTGCCAGGCGTCGACGAGCGCGGCGATATTGCCTTCGGCGGCGGGGTTGTCCCGGGGCGGGAAGGACGGGTCGTACCAGGCCTTCTGCACGTCGATGACGATGAGGGCGGCGTTCTCGGCGAGTTCGTTGATCTCCATGTCCACCATCCTTTCGGCGCCGCGCACGGGCCGACAGTGGCAGAAGAGACCCTGTTCGATGGATTAGTGCCAGGGGGTGGTGCGTCTGGTGCAGCATGACCGTCATGCAGCCAACCGGCACCGCCCAGCGCACCGCTCAGCGCACACCTCAGCGCCCCGCCCAGCGCATCGCCCTCGTCGCTTTTCCCGGCATACGAGCCTTCGACGTCGCCGTCATCGCCGAGGTCTGGGGCGTCGACCGCACCGGGCGCGGCGCCCCGCCCTTCGAACTCCGCCGCTGCGCACCGGACCGTGCGCCCGTCCGGATGCCCGGCGGCCTCACCCTCGCCCCCGACCAGGACCTGGACTGGACGGCCACCGCCGATCTCGTCGTCGTCCCCGGCGTCGACGACCACCTGGCCCCCGTCCCCGAGCCCGTCCTGGACGCGCTGCGCGAGGCGCACCGGGCCGGCGTTCCCGTGGCGGCGCTGTGCGGGGGAGCCTTCGTACTCGCCCAGGCCGGGCTCCTCGACGGGCGGCGCGCCGTCACCCACTGGAACCTCACGACTCTGCTGTCCGCCGCCCACCCGGACGTCGAGGTCGTGCCGGACGCCCTCTTCGTCGAGGACGACGGCGTCTGGACGGCGGCGGGCGTCGCCGCCGGGATCGACCTCTGCCTCCACCTGGTCCGTACCGCCCACGGCGCCGAGGCGGCGGCCACCATCGCCCGCTCGATGGTCACCGCCCCCTTCCGCACGGGCACCCAGGCACAGTTCATCGAGCACCCCGCGCCGACGGCCGACGACCGCGAGGCATCGGACACCCTCGCGGCGGTACGCGAACGAGCGCTCCGCCGGCTGTCCGAACCGCTCACCGTCGCCGACCTCGCGCGCTGGGCCGGCATGTCACCGCGCTCCTTCGCCCGCCACTTCACCGCCACCACGGGGACGACCCCGATCCAGTGGCTCCTCGACCAGCGCGTCGCCGCGGCACAGCAGCTCCTGGAACGCACGGACCTGCCCATGCCCGAGGTCGCCCGCCGCTGTGGCTTCGGCAGCGAGGTCACCATGCGCCAGCACTTCGCCGCCCGCCTCGCCACCAGCCCGCGCGACTACCGCAGGTCCTTCCGCGCGGTGGGGTGAGACGGCCGCTGTGCGCCGGGCGGCGGGCGGCGGGTGCGCCCGTCACCTCGCGGGGAGCAGGCCGATCGCCTCGTACGCGGCGTCGACCGTCGGCCTGGCGAGCCCCCGCGCCCGCTCGGCACCGGCCCGCAGCACCTCGTCGACATACCCGGGGTCCGCGCACAGCTCCGCGTGCCGCTCCCGGATCGGCCGCAGCGTCTCGACGACCGCGTCGGCCGTGTCCTTCTTCAACGCCCCGTACGAGCTGTACCGCGCGGCCAGCTCCGCCGGACCGCCGTCACCATCGCCCGCCGCCTGCGTGCACGCCGCCAGGATCTCCAGCAGATTCGCGACGCCGGGCCGCGCCTCCCGGTCGTGGACGACCTCGCTCCCGCTGTCGGTCACCGCGCGCATGACCTTCCGGCGCACCACGTCCGGCTCGTCGAGCAGATAAACGATGCCGGACGTCTCCCCATGCGACTTCCCCATCTTGGAAGTGGGGTCCTGGAGGTCCATGACCCGTGCCGCCACGGGCGGGAGCACGGCCTTCGGCACCGTGAACGTGTGCCCGTACCGCTGGTTGAACCGCACGGCCAGATCGCGGGTGAGCTCGACGTGCTGCGCCTGGTCGTCACCCACCGGGACCTCGTCCGCCCCATAGGCGAGGATGTCCGCCGCCATCAGCACGGGATAGGTGAGGAGAGACAGCCGGACGCTGCCTCCCGCGGCCCGTTCCTTCGCGGATTTCTCCTTGTACTGGATCATCCGCCGCATCTCCCCGTCGTTCGCCGTGCACTCGAGGACGTAGGAGAGCCGTGTGTGCTCGTCGACGTGGCTCTGTACGAAGAGGGTGCAGAGGGCGGGGTCCAGCCCGGCGGCGAGGAACAGGGTCGCCGCCTGCCGGCTGAGCCGGCGGACGCGCGCCGGGTCGTGGTCGACGGTGAGGGCGTGGAGGTCGACGACGCAGAAGAGGGCGTCCGCCCGGTGCTGGTCGACGGTGACCCACTGGCGCAGGGCCCCGAGGTAGTTGCCGAGGGTGAGGTGGCCGGTGGGCTTGATGCCGCTGAAGATCCGGGTGCGGGTCATGGGTGTCGTGGCTCCTTGGGTCCTGAAGGTCGGGGACCACCACCACGGACAGCAAAAACGGCCGCCGAGGCGGCGGCCGTTGGGTGCATGCGCACTGCGCGCGAGGTCGGGCCGCCGTCAGGCGGCCCACCACTGCTGGGTGCGGGCATGCTTCGTCATGCGGCCGACCGTACGCCCGCCAAACCCACTTGCGCCACTGGTTTGATGATGGTTACAGGCTCGTGTAGAGTCCTTCGAGTTGCCACGGGGTCCGCGAGGACGACGGGGCGGCACCTCTTGCCGCATCGGCGGCGATCACCACTTGGCTTGACCCTGGAACGGGATGAATTTCGGCG
>NZ_BMRT01000020.1 GCF_014648775.1 Streptomyces abikoensis | reverse complement strand
GCGTTGAGCTCGAGGAAGCGGGTCTGGATGGTGATGCCGGGGGCGATGCCGGAGATGGTGGCAGCGGCGGTCGCGATGTAGTCGGAGTTGCCGGTGATGAAGGCCGGGCCACCCTTGTCCGGGTGCTGGTCGCCACCGTCGGAGTACTCGTCGTCGAACGGGATGTGCGTAACGGTGTTGCGCTTCAGGGCGAGTTCGGTCTTACGGGCAAGGCTCACGCGCTTGGGCATGTCGAGGTCCTCATCATTCTTGTAGGTGGGGTGGCCGTAGCCGTAGGTGCGGGGGCTGGTGCGGCTGATGCGGCGGCGGTAGACGCCGTCGCCGTTCGACGAACCGTCGTTGTTGGTGTTGCCGCCGATGGTGACGATCTCGGAGTCGGTGAACGACTCGACCATCTCGACGTGGTCCTGGCCCTCGGTGCCGTAGAACACGATCGCGCCGACGGAAGGAGTCCGGTTCCACTGGTCGCGCGCCTTGAACCAGGCGACGCCGTTGGGGCAGTAGGCGAACTTCGGGATGATGTCGTCGTTGCCGGTCTTCCAGGCGCAGTACGACACGAACATCGCGCACCACGGCTCGTTGTTCATGGGGTACCAACGGCCGAACATGTTGTCGTTGTTCGGGCCTTCCTTGTAGCCGATGTGCTCGGCGGCTTCGGCGAGCAGGGCCTTGGCGGTATTGGCCATTTCTGTGATTGCCCCCCTTTCTTTTCTGGGCGGTTGGCGGGTGGGATTCGCGTCGAGCGGCGCGGCGCGCGTCGGTCGTGTTCGGGGCCACGCAAACGGCCCCCGTCCCTTTTCGGGGACGGGGGCCGTTGTCATGCGGCACGCGGGAGTGGTCGTCGCCGGCCGCTCAACGCGAAGCGGCGGGCCGCGCCCTTGTCGTGGGCACAGCTCCGCCGCTGCATCTATTGTGAACGAGATCGCGCGCGCGCGCAACAAGAAGTTTCGAGCTCGCAATCAGGCGTGGTCGGGGGGGGGCGGTGGGCTCAGGTCCAGGACCCGGACAGGCTGCCCTTCCAGCGGTCCGCGTCGACGGTGGCGACGATCGCGCCATCGGGCCGGTCGAGGGCGGGCTGGGCCGTGTAGCGCGTGTGCGCCTCGGCCCGGGTGCCTCGTGTGTCATGGCGAGGGCTGCGGGCACAGGAACCAGCCCGGTTCCGCGTGCGCCCGATGGATCAGGCGGGCTCGCTGCGCCAGCCGCATGATCGCCGGTCCGGCCGCCGTCCACACCCTCGCCAGGAAGCAGGTGTGAGGCCGTCATCGGTTCCTTTGCCGACGGGCAGCGGGGTCACAGGGCGATGCCGATGGCGATCTGCACGACTCCGATGGCCGCCACGATGACGGGTCGGCCTGTCATCCGCGGGTGGCGGTCCGCGAGGAATACCTCGTGGTCGCGCTTCGGGTCGTACGAGATGGTGACGGCCCTGCCTGCCCCGACGCTCGGTCCCTTCGTGCGCAGGACCACGAGTTTCCCCTCGCCGGCCAGCGGGACCCGCTCAAGGGAGTGCTTGACGATTCCCTTGGGCTCGTCGACCACGTGCCGGCACACGGCCCTTGTGGTGACCCGCCTCCGGTGGGCGAGCAGGTCGCCCACCGCCAGGCCCGCCGCGATCAGGAGCCAGACAGTTCCGCCGGTGAACCCGCCCACGGACACATTGAGCACCCTCGGCTCACCGCCCCAGCCGCACCGTCGCGTCGCGGATCTCGGCGATGCCGGCTTCGACCTCGCGGTACCAGTCCGTCACCGTCCGGCCCGGCTGGAGTTCCACGCGGCCCGCGTCCAGTTCGTGGAGGTGGTCGCCGAGGGAGTGGAGGCGGGCCTCCAGGGCGAATCTGCCGTGGGCCTCGGGGCCGGCCCAGGCGAGGTCGGCGGAGGCGGCGGCGAAGGCGGCGTGGGTGCGCTGCTGGATCGGGGCCAGCTTGTCGTGGAGGTCCAGGAGGTTCCGGTGGAGGGTCCCGAGGGTGTCGATGAGGGAGGCCACGTCCTTGACCAGGGGGATGGTCTCCTCCAGGTACGCCGAGAAGGTCTCGGCCGCCGTGTTCACGTCGTCGATGCCGGCGTGCTCGACGCCGTCGTGCCAGGGCGCGCGGATCTCCTCGTACCCGGTGACCAGGCGCTCGTGGTCGTACCAGAGCCGCTCGGCACCGGACAGCTCCGCGCGGACCGATTTCGCCGGGAGGCCGTCGCCCCGGTCGAGCAGTTCCTCGATCCGGCCGTGCGCGGCACGCAGGTCCTCGTAGGCGTCCTGGAGCAGCCCATGGGTCTCGTCCGCCACCTCCAGCAGGCTGGACAAGGCCTCGTGAGCCCCCGCCAGCATCCCGTCGTAGGCCCGCTGCGCTCGTCTCCGTCCCCACATGGCTGTCCCCACCCGTCCCCTTAATCCCCTACCGGCCAGTGCGTCGCACACGTCACACTTGGGACTGATCTTATGTTCGGCCGGAAGCCCTCCGGGAGATATCGCGAGGTCCGATGCTGAGGGGACGAGGTGTCAGACCGTCGGGATAGATTAATGGGCGATCGCGCACACTCCTGGCCATGTCACGACAGATGCTCAGGAGGTGTTACGGAAGGGCAAATGAGTCGGCGGAAGCACCTGGGGGTGGCATGAGCGAGCAAATCGTGGTCTGCGGGGGGACCACGTGGTGAGCGCGCGCAGTGATCTGCTCACGGACGTCGTGGCAGCCACCGTCGAGGTCGCCGCCGAGTCGGGGCGGTCGGGGCTCTTCACCGACGAGGTCGCCCGGGCGCTGACCGCCGTCGTCGGCAAGATAGCCGGGAAGACCGTCGAGGAGGCCGAGGTGAGCGGCTTCGTCAACGGTTGGCAGGAAGCCATCGAGGCCGTGGGCCAGAAGCGCAAGGACGCCGCCGGCGCTCAGGTGTACCGCATCGGTTCTTACGACATGACCGACGTCTGACGGTCGACAGTGACACAGCGCTGTGCCCCGTGGCTCGGTCGAAGCCACGGGGCACAGCGCTGAGTACTCCTCTTTATATGGGGGGCTTTATACAGGGGGCGCCGTGCGCCCCTCCCGTCGCTCGTGCGCCCGGCGCGTGACGCGCTCCGCCGCGAAGACGTCCTCCAACCGGAAGAGGTTCGCCCTGCCCCGGCGGCCCGCCGGGGTCAGATGACCCAGCTGGACCCACTTGCGGATGGTGTCCGGCACCACCGCCACCTCCTCGGCGGCCAGCCGCGCCGTCACCAGAGTCGTCGTCATCCCTCCGAGCCCTCCTCGTGTCCGTCCTCGTATCCGTCCTCGTCCTGTGCCGCGGCCATCTCCGCCAGGTCGCCCTCCGTCGCCTCCGCCAGCCGCGCCCACTCGGCGCGCGCCCAGGCGTGCCGGTGGCCGCGGTCCGTACGGCAGGCGCAGGCGGGGTCCGCGCAGCGGCAGCCGGGGTTGACGCAGAGGACCATCTCGCGGTGGGGGAAGACGCGCAGGGAGACCGAGTCGCAGTGCGGGCAGCGGCCGCGTACGCGTACGGGCGTCTCGGCGTCGCCCAGCGCGAGGGAGCAGCGCCGCGCCATCCGGCGGGCCTCGGCCCGTACGTGCTCGGCGAGCACCGGGTCGGGGCGCTCGGCGACGTCGTCCAGCAGGGCGATCAGCCGGACCAGCCGCTGCTCCACCCCGGCCCGGCCCGGGCGGGGGAGGCCGAGCTTCTCGCAGACCGCCTCCTCCAGCTCCACCACTCCGTCGGTGATGTCACGGATGGTGTCGGAGACGAACAGGCGGATAGGCGCCGCCGGGGCCGTACGGGTGGGGCGTCCGCCTCCGGAGGGGCGGGCGGTGCGGCTCGGGGCGAGCTCCCGGGCCAGCTCGGGGAACTGGCGGAGCAGGATGCCCAGCCATACGGCGGCGCGGTCGGGACGGCTCCCGGTGGTCATGACAGCTCCAACGGTGACGGTGACGGGGACGGATGCGGGTACGGGGACCGCATGGGTGAGGTGGCGGTGGGAAGGCCCGCCTCCGCCGCCAGCGCGTCGGGGATCCGGGCCTCCTTGCCGTTGCGCCACAGACGGCCCCCGCACACCCCGTCGAACCAGCTCTCCCTCGGCGCCACCGCCTCCAGGCAGTAGCGGGGGACGGGGCAGCCGGCGCAGGCCCGCAGGGCGGGGAGGGCGTCCTTGGGGCGGCGGGCGAAGACCGCCGCGTCCGGGAGGCCGACGCAGGCGGCGTGGGAGCGCCAGTCGACGGGGCGGCGGGTGGCGGTGGGGTGGGGGTAGGCGGTGACGGGGGCGCGGAGCGCGGTTTCGGGCATGGGCGGGTTCGGGTCCCCTCTCGGGGTGGAGTCCCCTCTCGGGGCAGGGGAAGGCAGGGCAGGGCAGGGCAGGGCGGAGCGGGGCAGGGCAGGGCAGGGCAGGGTGAAGCGGCGGCGGCGGCGTGCGGTGCGGTGCGTGCGTGATGGGAGGTGCCACCGTGGCCGCCGTGACCACAGTGCGTCATGTTGCGGTGGCGCAATCAACAGTAGACAGAGTGCGTGCGCGAGCGCAACAAATACCGATCATGTGTTCCACCCCACATACCGGGCGACCTGTAAACGCGCTGACCAGTAAGGAAAAGCCGGAATTTGCCATGGCGGGGTGGCGGGTTGCGCCCGCGCACTTCATTCTGTTTATTGCGTGCGCGATCGGACGGTAGGCTCGGTGGCGCGGAGGGAGTGCGGAGGGAGCAGTGCTATGGGCGAAAAGGGCTCGGATATGGAGCGTTTCGCGGGCTGGGTCGAAGGTCTGATGCGCGAACGCGGCTATGACATCGACAGTCCGCGTGGCGGAGGCAGGTCACGGCTGGCGGAGGACGCCGGTGTGCACCGTGCGGCGGTCACCCGGCTGCTGCAGCGGCAGAGCCTGCCCGACCTGGAGACCATGCGCGCCCTCGCGCGCGTGCTCGGCGTCTCGCTGCGCGACATGCTGATCCAGTCCGGCAAGGTGACGGCGGAGGACCTGCCGCTGCCGGGCGCGGGGCGTACGGGCGCGGGTGAGGGCGCCCGGGGCCGGGAGGACGACGGCCGGGTGACCCCGGCGGAGGCCGCGCAGATGCTCGGCGTGCCCGACAGCCACCGCCGGCAGTTCGTCGAGATGGCCGAGATGATCCTCTCGGTCAGCGGGGCCCGTACGGAGGGCACCCCCAGCGTCCATCGGGGTGTATCGGCCGGCCGGTAGTCCCGCCGGGAGCGGCCCCGGCAGGGCCCGTACGTCCGCTCTGATCTGCGACATATGCAGCACATCGGGGTGTCCTCCGCGTGTGCATTTGTTTTGACCGCAGCCCATGCTGTAGGTACGCTCTGACCTTGTGCCTGGGGTGTCCCTGGGCTCTCGCGCGTGCCTTCAGACCGTGTGAGAGGCCCGGAGCCGGACGGACCCAGCGGCCGGAAACACCGAAATCTGCGCTGATTCCGCCCTCCGGCGGGGTCTGCAGCCTTCGACACGCCCGACCGCGTGGGTCGGCGGTGACGCCCAGGTTAGTTTTATCGAGATCACAGAAACCGGAGAAACGGTGCCTACGATCCAGCAGCTGGTCCGGAAGGGCCGGCAGGACAAGGTCGAGAAGAACAAGACGCCCGCACTCGAGGGTTCGCCCCAGCGTCGTGGCGTCTGCACGCGTGTGTTCACGACCACCCCGAAGAAGCCGAACTCGGCGCTCCGTAAGGTCGCGCGTGTGCGCCTGACCTCCGGCATCGAGGTCACCGCTTACATTCCGGGTGAGGGCCACAACCTGCAGGAGCACTCCATCGTGCTCGTCCGCGGTGGCCGTGTGAAGGACCTGCCGGGTGTTCGCTACAAGATCATCCGCGGTTCCCTCGACACGCAGGGCGTCAAGAACCGTAAGCAGGCTCGCAGCCGCTACGGCGCCAAGAAGGAGAAGTAAGAATGCCTCGTAAGGGCCCCGCCCCGAAGCGCCCGGTCATCATCGACCCGGTTTACGGCTCCCCTCTGGTGACGTCGCTGATCAACAAGATCCTCCTGCACGGCAAGCGCTCCACCGCCGAGCGCATCGTGTACGGCGCCATGGAGGGTCTGCGCGAGAAGACCGGTAACGACCCGGTCATCACCCTCAAGCGCGCTCTCGAGAACGTCAAGCCGGCTCTCGAGGTCAAGTCCCGCCGTGTCGGTGGCGCCACCTACCAGGTGCCGGTCGAGGTCCGTCCGGGCCGCGCCTCCACCCTGGCGCTGCGCTGGCTGGTCGGTTACTCCCGCGCCCGTCGCGAGAAGACCATGACCGAGCGCCTCATGAACGAGCTGCTGGACGCCTCGAACGGTCTCGGCGCCTCGGTCAAGAAGCGTGAGGACACGCACAAGATGGCCGAGTCCAACAAGGCCTTCGCGCACTACCGCTGGTAGTCGCTACCCCCATCGAGAACCGAGAGAAGACTGAGCCATATGGCCACCACTTCGCTTGACCTGGCCAAGGTCCGCAACATCGGGATCATGGCCCACATCGACGCGGGCAAGACGACCACCACCGAGCGGATCCTGTTCTACACCGGTGTTTCGTACAAGATCGGTGAGGTCCACGACGGCGCTGCCACGATGGACTGGATGGAGCAGGAGCAGGAGCGTGGCATCACGATCACGTCCGCTGCCACCACCTGCCACTGGCCGCTCGACAACGTCGACCACACCATCAACATCATCGACACCCCGGGTCACGTCGACTTCACCGTCGAGGTGGAGCGCTCCCTGCGCGTGCTCGACGGTGCCGTGACGGTGTTCGACGGCGTTGCCGGTGTCGAGCCCCAGTCCGAGACTGTCTGGCGTCAGGCGGACCGCTACGGCGTGCCGCGTATCTGCTTCGTCAACAAGCTCGACCGCACGGGTGCCGAGTTCCACCGCTGCGTCGACATGATCGTCGACCGCCTGGGCGCGGTTCCGCTGGTCATGCAGCTGCCGATCGGCACCGAGGCGGACTTCAAGGGCGTTGTGGACCTGGTCCGCATGAAGGCTCTTGTCTGGTCCGCCGAGGCCGCCAAGGGTGAGATGTACGACGTCGTCGACATCCCGGACACCCACATCGAGGCTGCCGAGGAATGGCGCGGCAAGCTCCTCGAGGGCGTCGCCGAGAACGACGACGAGATGATGGAGCTGTACCTGGGCGGCGAGGAGCCGACCGAGGAGCAGCTGATGGCGGCCATCCGCCGCATCACTCTCGCCTCGCGTGGCGGCGGCGACTCCGTCACCGTCACCCCGGTGTTCTGTGGTACCGCGTTCAAGAACAAGGGCGTTCAGCCCCTGCTCGACGCCGTGGTCCGCTACCTGCCGTCGCCGCTGGACATCGAGGCTGTTGAGGGCCACGCCGTCAACAACCCCGACGAGGTCGTGAAGCGCAAGCCGTCCGACGACGAGCCGTTCGCCGGCCTTGCCTTCAAGATCATGAGCGACCCGCACCTCGGCAAGCTCACCTTCGTCCGGGTCTACTCGGGCCGCATGGAGGCCGGCACCCAGGTGCAGAACTCCGTGAAGGGCAAGAAGGAGCGCATCGGCAAGATCTACCGGATGCACGCGAACAAGCGTGAGGAGATCGACTCGGTGGGTGCCGGCGACATCGTCGCCGTCATGGGTCTGAAGCAGACCACCACCGGTGAGACCCTCTGCGACGCGTCCA
The DNA here is from genome assembly GCF_014648775.1 of Streptomyces abikoensis. Classification (GTDB taxonomy): domain Bacteria; phylum Actinomycetota; class Actinomycetes; order Streptomycetales; family Streptomycetaceae; genus Streptomyces; species Streptomyces abikoensis. Next base: position 1,361 of record NZ_BMRT01000020.1, on the reverse strand, counting down.
ACCCGGTGATCCTCGAGTCGATGGACTTCCCGGCCCCGGTCATCCAGGTCGCCATTGAGCCCAAGTCCAAGGGCGACCAGGAGAAGCTGGGTGTCGCCATCCAGCGTCTGGCCGAGGAGGACCCGTCCTTCCAGGTCCACACGGACGAGGAGACGGGCCAGACCATCATCGCGGGTATGGGCGAGCTGCACCTCGACGTGCTGGTCGACCGTATGAAGCGTGAGTTCAAGGTCGAGGCCAACGTCGGCAAGCCGCAGGTCGCGTACCGCGAGACGATCCGCAAGGCCGTCGAGCGGATCGACTACACGCACAAGAAGCAGACTGGTGGTTCCGGCCAGTTCGCGAAGGTGCAGATCGCGATCGAGCCCCTCGAGGGCGACGGCTACGAGTTCGAGAACAAGGTCACCGGTGGCCGTATCCCGCGGGAGTACATCCCGTCCGTGGACGCGGGTTGCCAGGAGGCCATGGAGTTCGGTGTTCTGGCCGGCTACCCGCTGACCGGCGTCAAGGTGACGCTGCTCGACGGTGCCTACCACGACGTCGACTCCTCCGAGCTCGCGTTCAAGATCGCCGGTTCCATGGCGTTCAAGGAGGGTGCTCGCAAGGCATCGCCGGCTCTGCTCGAGCCGATGATGTCGGTCGAGGTCACCACCCCCGAGGACTACATGGGTGACGTCATCGGCGACATCAACTCCCGCCGTGGCCAGATCCAGGCCATGGAGGACCGTCACGGCGCCAAGCTCGTCAAGGGCCTGGTTCCGCTGTCGGAGATGTTCGGCTACGTCGGAGACCTCCGCAGCAAGACCTCGGGTCGCGCAAGCTACTCGATGCAGTTCGACTCCTACGCCGAGGTTCCGCGGAACGTCGCCGAGGAGATCATCGCGAAGGCCAAGGGCGAGTAACCAGCTCCCGTCCCGACGGGCGTTGCACACGCTTTAGGCTTGACACCGGCTGTCGGGGCATTCCGCAACAAACCATGTCGGAATGCCCCGGTGGGCGGCTTCCCAGCAAAGATCCCTGGCGCCGAACGTATCTAGGCGTACAGAACCACTCCACAGGAGGACCCCAGTGGCGAAGGCGAAGTTCGAGCGGACTAAGCCGCACGTCAACATCGGCACCATCGGTCACGTCGACCACGGTAAGACGACCCTTACCGCGGCGATCACCAAGGTGCTGCACGACGCGTACCCGGACCTGAACCCCTTCACGCCTTTCGACGAGATCGACAAGGCCCCGGAGGAGCGTCAGCGCGGTATCACCATCTCGATCGCGCACGTCGAGTACCAGACCGAGGACCGTCACTACGCCCACGTCGACTGCCCGGGTCACGCGGACTACATCAAGAACATGATCACCGGTGC
>NZ_BMRT01000019.1 GCF_014648775.1 Streptomyces abikoensis | reverse complement strand
AGACCACAACTGCGTCTTGAAGACCGACGTCACGCAGGTCCCGAATTCGCCAACGGCATCCCCCTGGTCCGGGGGCGCGCGCATGGAAATGCGCGCTTCTGAAATTCGCCCTTGTGCACTCCCTCGCCCGATCGGGACACTCGACGGACCAACTTGGCATGGACGCGACCTCCTCTCTCGGGGGTGCGGCTGTGTCGTTCGTCCTCCGGGCCCGGGTGCCGCATCCCGACCCTGGGCTCAACCCCCCACTGGAGGTGCCGAGTTGAAGATCCGTCGGGTGTCCGTGCGTGCCGTGCCGGCCGTCGCGGCGGCCGCCGCCCTCGCCGTGGTGACGCTCGTCCCGCAGCAGGCCCAGGCCGCGCCGGGTCCGCTCGTCCCCGCCGCCGCCCTCGCGGGGCTCACGGCGCTGACGGCCGCGGGGTCGTACTACGACGAGGGGACCGGGCGGCTCGTGGTCAACGTGCTCGGGCGGGACGCCGAGGAGATCGTCCGGGCGGCGGGCGCGCTGCCCAGGCGGGCCCGGTTCTCCCAGGCGCGGCTGGACGCGACCCGGCGGGTGCTGGACGACCGGGCGGCGATCCCCGGCACCGCGTGGGTGACGGATCCCAGAGTCAACCGGGTCGTCGTGACCGCCGACAGCACGGTCAAGGGGGAGCGGCTGGCCCGGCTGAACGAGGTCACCTCGAAACTCGGCGACACCGTGACCGTCCGGAGAATCGGCACCCGGCTCACCCGGATGATCGCCGGCGGCGACGCGATCCGGGGTGGCTCCGCCCGCTGTTCGCTGGGCTTCAACGTCGTCAAGGACGGACAGCCGTATCTGCTGACCGCCGGGCATTGCGGCAACGTCGTGGCGAACTGGTCGGCGGAGAAGGGCGGGCCGGTGGTCGCCACCACCCAGACCTCCGTCTTCCCCGGCCACGACTACTCCCTCGCGAAATACGTGCCCGGCGTCGAGCACCCCAGCGCGGTGACCCTCAACGGCCGCCAGACCCAGCCCATCACCCATGCCGCACCCGCCTACAACGGTGAGTCCGTGCGGCGCAGCGGCTCCACCACCGGGGTGCGCGGCGGGCGGGTCACCGGCGTCGACGCGACCGTCAACTACCAGGAGGGGCAGGTCACCGGGCTGATCGAGACGACGGTGTGTGCCGAGCCCGGCGACAGCGGTGGTCCCCTGTTCGACGGCGACGCGGCGATCGGCCTGACCTCGGGCGGCAGCGGGGACTGCAAGGCCCCGGGCGCGAAGACGTACTACCAGCCGGTGCCGGGGGCGCTGGCGGCCACCGGGGCAGCCATCGGCTGACCCCGCCACGGACCGCGGCCCCCGGACACACCTCCACGGTGTCCGGGGGCCGCTTTTCGCGCGAGGGCGCGCTCCGGTCGGAGCCGGGGCCGGTTTTCCGGCTCGGCTCAGAACTCGAAGACCGTGCCCTTGCCCGCCTTCATTTCGCACGGGTTGGCGAACGTGTGCTCGAAGCTGACCCGGCGGCCTTCCCAGACGCCTTCCGCGGTGACGGTGGAGGGGTTCCACTCCCGCGTGCACATGGTGCCGTCCTTGATCTTGACGAGCTTGTCGAAGTCGCCGTCGCTGAGGCGCAGCTGGGCGCAGGCGCCGCGGGTGTTCGGGTGGGTGCCTGCGGGCTTCGGCGTACAGGTGAGCGTCACCGCGCGCTGAACGCCCGCGGTCGCCGCCGAGTCGCCCTGGCCGATGGTGAGTACGAGCGCTGAGGGCGCGTACAGACTCTGCGTCTGCGCCGCGGGTATCGGCGAGGGCGAGGCGGTCGCCGTCGTTCCCGCTCCCGCCAGGCTGCCCAGCGCGAGCGCGGCTCCCAGCGCGATCCCCCCAGTGATGTACCGCATTCCGAACACTCCCTTGTTCGTCGGTGCAGATAACGGACGGCAGTCTGGCCCAACTTGAGCATGAACGCACCCTGGGCGAGCACTTTCGGTCGTCACCCGAAAGCACTGTGTAGTGGAGCGCGGTGGCTGGATCTCGCGCGGGGCGGGCCCCCTCGGCGGTGCCACGGGAGTGCCGGGTGAAGAAGCGAGTCCGGATCGGCAGGATATGGAGGGATTTAATGTTTCAGCAATGTTGACCAGCGAGGACGCCTTGTTTTCATCGACAGAACGCCGAGACGACCTTTGGAATTATTGCTTTTGACCCCTTGAGGCGCAGGATCCAATGATCCCTGAACTGGCTCCGGCGGCCCCCGCCGCCCGGCCGAAAAGCGGCTCGCCCCGTGACCGTGCGGCGGTCACACCGAGTCCGGAGCCTCGCAGCAATGGCCGAAGACCGCTCAGACCGACCGTTCGGTCTGTCGTCCGACGGGGGTCGTGACGGCCGTCAGTCCGTCGGGACCGCGCGCCCGCGCCGGAGCGCCGCCGAGAGCAGGGTGGCCGCCGTGCCCGCCACGGCCCACGCGGAGAGCACCAGCAGCGGGCCGGTCAGCGCGTTGCCCCGGAAGTAGGCGAGGGAGCGGGCCGACCAGGTGCCCGCGCCCGGGGGGAGGGCCGGGCCGATGGCCCGCCAGAAGGGTGGCAGCAGGGGGTAGGGGTAGGCCCCGCCCGCGCTGGGGTTGCCCAGGACCACGACGATCGCGATCGCCAGCCCGATGCCGACGACGCCGGCCAGCCCCTGGAGGGCCAGCGTCAGGGAGCCGACGGCGAAGACGACCAGCGCGCCCAGCCCCCACAGGCCGAGGATCCCGCCCGGCAGCGCGCCCAGCACCGGGCCCGCGATCACCGTGCCGAGCAGGCCCGCCGCCAGCGCGTAGACGGCGAGCGCGGCCAGCCGGATGACGGCCCGGTGGACGTTCGCGGGACGGGCGCCCGCGCTGATGGCGAGGATCGCGGCGCACAGGTAGCCGCCCACGCACCAGCCCACGACCAGGTAGAACGCGCTGAGGCCGCGGGCGTCCCCGGCGGCGGCCGGGGCGGTGTCGACGACCCGCAGGGCGCGCCCCTCGGCCCGTTCGGCGCGGGTGAGGACCGCTTCGGCGGCCTGCGCGAGCGAGGCGCCCGCGCCCCCGGCGACGAGCAGGGTGTCGGTGGTGCCGCGCGGATGGACGACCAGGGCCGCGTCCAGCTCCCGGGCGCCGATCTCCGCACGGGCCCGCGCCTCGTCGGGGACCGTGCGCGGGTCCAGGGGGTGGCCCGGCAGCGCGTCGAGCTTCGTCACCAGCTGGTCGCCCAGCGGGCCGGGCGCGACCACGCCGAGCGCGATGTCCTTGGGCTTCGGGCTGTGGAAGGCGCCGACGTAGGAGGCGACGAAGGCGAGCTGGAGCACCAGCACGCCGATCACCAGGGCCGCCGCCCGGCCCGTCACGGCGTCCCGGACCTCCTGGACGAAGCGGGCGCCGCCGCCGGGTGTGCTGACCATGCCCCGAGCCTGCGGGGTCCGGGCGGCGGGCGCAGTCGGTGCGGTCCGGCCGGGTGACAGGAGTGGCGTTCGCACTCGTGTTCGCACGAACGTTCGAGTAGTGGTTTATGGTGGAGACAGGAGGGGCGAAAAGAATCGGCCAAGGGGAGGGTGATCGCGAGCGGCAGGAGGTGCGATGGCGGCGTTCCGGGCGACCCGGGCCCCCGGGTTCACACACCTGCGCGTCGCGTCCGGCTTCTCGGCGCGCTACGGGGCCGCACACCCCGAGTGGCTGGCCGAGCGGGCCGCCGAGCGCGGCATGGACGCCCTCGCCCTCACCGACCGCGACAGCCTCGCCGGCACGGTCCGGTTCGCCAAGGCCGCGGCCGGCGCGGGCGTGCGCCCGCTGTTCGGCGTGGACCTGGCCGTCTCCGGACCGCCGCCCGCCGACGGCCCCACCGTGCGCCACCGCGCCCCCGCCCGCGGCGGTGCCTTCGTCGACGAGTCCGCGCCCCGCGCGGTCTTCCTCGCCCGCGACGGCGCGCCCGCCTGGGCCGCGCTGTGCGGGCTGGTCTCCGCCGCCCACGTGAGCGGCGCCGAGCGGCCCGAGGTGCCCCGGGAGGAGCTGGCCCGCGCCGCCACCGGGATCCGCGCCCCGCTGACCGTCCTGCTCGGACCGGACTCGGAGATCGGCCGCGCGCTCGCCGCCGGACGCCCCGACCGCGCCGCACGACTGCTGCGGCCCTGGCGCGAAATGTTCGGTGACGGGCTGCGGCTGGAGGCCGTCTGGCACGGCCGCACCGGCACCGGCCCCGGCTCGCTGCGGCTCGCCGCCCGTACCGTCGGCTTCGCCGCCGACCAGGGCGTGCGCGCCGTCCTCAGCAACGCCGTCCGCTACGCCGACCCCGGCCAGGGGCCCGTCGCCGACGTCCTCGACGCCGCCCGCCGGCTCGTGCCCGTCGACCGCCGCCGGCCCGAGGCCCTCGACAGCGGCGAACGCTGGCTCAAGGACCCGGCCGCCATGACGGCCGCCGCCGCGCGGATCGCCGAGGCCGCCGGCCTCGGCCGGGCCGGCGCCCACCGGCTGCTCGCCACCACCGAGGACACCGCGGCCGAGTGCCTCGTCGACCCCCAGGACCACCTGGGCCTGGGCTCCGTCCACTTCCCCGAGCCCCACCTCGTCGGCACCGGCCCCCGCACCGCCGCCCGTGTGCTGCGCTCCCGCTGCGCCGCCGCCCTGGTGCTGCGCGGACGCGACCGCGACCGCCGCTACTGGGACCGGCTGGACGACGAGCTGCGCATCGTCGAACAGCGCGGCCTCGCCTCCTACTTCCTCACCGTCGCCCAGGTCGTCGACGACACCCGCGCCCTGGGCATCCGGGTCACGGCACGGGGCTCCGGCGCGGGCTCCCTCGTCAACCACCTGCTCGGCATCGCCCACGCCGACCCCGTCGAACACGGCCTGCTGATGGAGCGCTTCCTGTCCACGCGGCGGACCGCGCTCCCCGACATCGACATCGACGTCGAGTCCGCCCGCCGTCTGGACGTCTACCGCGCGATCTTCGACCGCTTCGGCGCGGAGCGCGTCGCCACCGTCGCCATGCCCGAGACCTACCGGATCCGCCACGCCGTACGGGACGTGGGCGCCGCCCTCGGCATGGCACCGGAGGTCGTGGACCGGCTCGCCAAGTCCTTCCCGCACATCCGCGCCCGGGACGCCCGCGCCGCGCTCGCCGAGCTGCCCGAGCTGCGCGAGATCGCCGCCGGGCCCCTCGGGCCCGGCAACACCCGGCTGTGGGAGCTGGTCGAGGCGCTGGACGCGCTGCCGCGCGGGGTCGCCATGCACCCGTGCGGGGTGCTGCTCTCGGACGCCACGCTGCGCGCCCGCACCCCCGTCGTGCCCACCAGCGGCGAAGGGTTCGCGATGTCGCAGTTCGACAAGGACGACGTGGAGGACCTCGGCCTGCTCAAGCTCGACGTGCTGGGCGTGCGGATGCAGTCCGCCATGGCCCACGCCGTCGGGGAGATCGAACGGGCCACCGGGCGCCGGATCGACCTCGACGACCCCGCGCAGGTGCCGCCCGGCGACCGGCGGACGTACGCGCTGATCCGCTCCACCGAGACCCTCGGCTGCTTCCAGATCGAATCGCCGGGACAGCGGGACCTGATCGGACGGCTGCAGCCCTCGACCTTCCACGACCTCGTCGTCGACATCTCGCTCTTCCGGCCCGGCCCGGTCGCCGCCGACATGGTCCGGCCCTTCATCGAGGCCCGCCACGGCCGCGCCCCCGCGCGCTACCCCCACCCGGACCTGGAGGAGGTGCTGGCCGAGACCCACGGCGTGGTCGTCTTCCACGAGCAGATCATCGAAATCCTGCGGATCATGACCGGTTGCGACCGGGGCCGCGCCGACGAGACGCGCCGCGCGCTCTCCGACCCGGCGCGGGTCGGCCGGGTACGGGCCTGGTTCGCCTCGGCGGCGGAAGCGCGCGGGTACGCGCCGGACGTCGTCCGCCGCACCTGGGAGATCGTCGAGGCGTTCGGCAGCTACGGCTTCTGCAAGGCGCACGCCGTGGCGTTCGCCGTGCCGACCTACCAGTCGGCCTGGCTCAAGGCCCACCACCCGGCGGCCTTCTACGCCGGGCTGCTCACCCACGACCCGGGGATGTACCCCAAGCGGCTGCTGCTCGCCGACGCGCGACGGCGCGGGGTGCCGATCCTGCCGCTGGACGTCAACCGCTCGGGAACGGCCTATTCGATCGAACTGGTGTCCGATGATGTGCTTGGGGTGCGGCTCGCGCTCTCCGAAGTGCAGGGCATCAGCGAGGCCGAGGCGCGCCGGATCGTCGCCGGGCGCCCGTACACCTCGCTCCAGGACCTGTGGCAGCGCGCCCGCCCGGGGCGGCCCGTGACCGAACGGCTGGCGAGGGTCGGGGCGCTGGACGCCTTCGGCGCCAACCGCCGGGACCTGCTGCTGCACATCGCCGAACTCCACCGCGGGCAGCGGCGGGTGTCCGCCGCCCAGCCCACGCTGATCGACAGCGCCCGCACCGAGCCCGCCGGCCTGCCCGACCTGGACGCGGCCGAACGGCTCGGCGCGGAGCTGTCCGTGCTCGGCATGGACGCCTCCCGCCACCTGATGACCGATCACCGCGCCTTCCTGACCGAGCTGGGCGCCATCCCGGCCCGCCGGCTGCGCGACGCCCGCCACGGCGAGACCGTCCTGGTCGCCGGCGCCAAGGCCGCCACGCAGACACCTCCGGTGCGGTCGGGGCGACGGGTCATCTTCACCACCCTCGACGACGGCACGGGCCTCGTGGACTGCGCCTTCTTCGACGACAGCCACGCGGCGTGCGCGCACGTCGTCTTCCACTCCTGGCTGCTGCTCGTCCGCGGCGTCGTCCAGCGGCGCGGGCCGCGCAGCCTGAGCGTGGTGGGGGCGGCGGCGTGGGACCTGGGGGAGCTGGCGGCACTCCGGGCGGAGGGTGGGCTGGGGGCGGTGGCCGCCGTTCTGGCAGCGCCGACCGCGCCGGGAGCGCCTGTCGGCCGGCGCATCCGGCTGTCCAACGGCTACGCCATGCACCCGTGGGCGGATCTGCAGCCGGCGGGTGAGGGGGCGCCCACGGGGCGGAAGTTGTGGCACGCGAGTTCGGGGAGCGCGGGCCGATGACCGGGGCTTCGCCCCGGAACCCGGGTCGGCGCGGCCCGGTGGGCCGGGTTGTGCCCACCCGTTCCGCCCTGCGGAACGCCTGCCCACAACCGGGGCTGATTCAGCCCGTCCGGCGTTTGAGGACCGGGGGTCCGGGGGCGGAGCCCCTGGAAGAAACGGGAAGGGGCGGGGCTGGGGAGACAACCGTCCTGTACGTGCACTTCCACGCACCCGAAGGCGCTCTCGGCGAGGAGGCGTACGACGGCCTGCTCGCGCTGCTCGCCGAGGTGACGCCCGTCGTGGAGGCGTTGCCGCCCGACGCCGCGCTCGCGGAAGTACGCAGCGCCGTGCGCTACTTCGGGCACGACCCGGCCGAGCTGGCCACCCTGCTGCGCGTCCGCGCCCTGGCGCGATACGGCGCCGACTGCACCGTCGGCATCGCGAGCAACCCCACCCTCGCCCGGATGGTCGCCCGCGACGGCCCGCCCGGCGCCGTCCGCACGCTCCCCGACGGGCCGGACGCCGTCGCCGGCTTCATGGCCCGCAAGCCGGTCGCCGCGCTGCCCGGCGTGGGGCCCGCCACCGCCCGTGCGCTCTGCGCGTACGGGCTCGACAGCGTCGGCCGGGTCGCCGGGGCGCCGCTCCACACCCTGGAGCGGATCCTCGGCGCGGCCGCCGGGCGGCGGGTCCACGAGCGGGCGCGCGGCATCGACCCGACGCCCGTCACCCCGGACGCCCGGGCGCGGTCGATGGGGGCGGAGCACCGCTTCGCCACCGACGAGCTGGACCCCGACCACCGGCGCCGCGCGCTGCTCGCGCTCGCCGACGGGCTGGGCGCCCGGCTGCGGGGGAGCGGCCAGGTCGCCCAGGGGCTGAAGCTCACCGTCCGCTACGCGGACGGCTCGTCGAGCACCCGCGCCAAGTCCTTCGCCGAACCGACCGCGCACTCACCCGACCTGATCGCCGCGGCGTACGCGCTGCACGCCGCGCTCGCCCTCCAGCGGGCCAGGGTGCGGTCGGTGGCGCTGCGCGCGGAGCGGCTGCGCGACGGCGGGGCCGCCGCGCACCAGCTGTCGTTCGACCCCGCCGACGAGAAGGCCCGACGCGTCGAGGCCGTGATCGACCGGGCGCGGGCGCGCTTCGGTCCGGGGGTGGTGGGCCCCGCCGCGGCCCTGGACCGGCATGACGACGTGGCATGACGAGATGGCGTGACGAGATGGCGTGACTTGAGCAAGTCATTGCGATCTTTGTGATTTTGCTTGACGCAAGCAAAGATCGCCCGCAATCTACCCGCAAGTAAGTTCACGACTTTTTCACACGCCCGTAACAGCTGTTGCCGGCGCTGTTCGGCGTACCCACCCCCCACCCGCGAGGAGCTCAGATGAAGCAGCGTCGCAGCGTCTGGAGAGCCGTCAGATCCCTGCTGCCCGCGCTCGGCCTGGCCGTGGCGGCGGTCGCGATGCCCACCACCGCGTCCGCCGCCACGGCCTCGTCGTTCACCGCCGGCAGTGCCGGCACCGTCAGCAGCGGCTGGAACGACGACTCGTGCAGGCCCTCCGCCGCCCACCCCCGCCCCGTCGTCCTCGTCCACGGCACCCTGGAGAACGGCACCAACAACTGGTGGTCCTTCGCGCCCTACCTGACCGCGCGCGGCTACTGCGTCTTCTCCTTCGACTACGGCAAGATCGGCGTCCCCGGGATGTACGGCCTCGGCCCGGCCGAGAAGTCCGCCGGGGAGCTGGCGCGGTACGTCGACAAGGTGCTGGCGGTCACCGGCGCGGCCAAGGTGGACATCGTCGGCCACTCGCAGGGCGGCATGCTGCCCCGCTACTACCTGAAGTTCCTGGGCGGCGCCCCCAAGGTGAACGCCCTCGTCGGCATCGCGCCCAACAACCACGGCACCACCCTCTCCGGGATCGCCAAGCTCCTGGACGTCGTCCCGGGCGCCCGGAAGGTCATCAGCGGCACCGCCACCGGCCTGACCGACCAGGTCGTCGGCTCGGACTTCATGAAGAAGCTCAACGAGGGCGGCGACACCGTCCCCGGCGTCCGCTACACCGTCATCGCGACCCGCTACGACGAGGTCGTCACCCCCTACCGGTCCGGGTTCCTCGACGGTCCCGACGTCCGCAACGTGCTGGTGCAGGACCTCTGCCCGGTCGACATCTCCATGCACCTGACGCTCGGCACCATCGACCGCGTCGCCTTCCACGAGGCCGTCAACGCCCTCGACCCCGAGCACGCCACCCCGGCCACCTGCGCCTCGATGCTCAGCTGACCCGGACCGATCCGTATTCATGGGGGCCGCACTCGTGTGCGGCCCCCGGCCCCGTTGGGGTCAGGCCTTCTTGACCACGCTGGACTTGAGCTGCATGGCGCCGAAGCCCTCGATCTTGCAGTCGATGTCGTGCCCGGCCACGCCCTCCACGAGGCGGATGTTGCGGACCTTGGTGCCCGCCTTGATGCCGGTCGGGTGGCCCTTGACCTTCAGGGTCTTGACGACGGTGACCGTGTCGCCGTCGGCGAGGACGTTGCCGACCGCGTCCCGGATCACGCCCTCCTCCGCGGCGCCCGCGGATTCGGCGGGGGCGGGCGTCCACTCGTGGCCGCATTCCGGGCAGACCAGCAGCGCGCCCATCTCGTAGGTGTAGGCGCCGGAGCACTCGGGGCAAGGGGGCAGGTTCTCGTTCACCAGGACAGTGTATGGCGAGGTCTGCAAGCATGACGAATTGCAAAACTTTGCAATTCGCTACATGATGGCTTCGCTGTGCCCGTAGGTAGCCGCGGGCACAGCATCAGACGCTGCCTCCGCGTCGGAGGCCGGTGACGCGAGAGGCTGGGGTTTTCGTGCCGGTTCCGCTGTATCAGGCGAAGGCCGAGTTCTTCCGGATGCTCGGGCATCCGGTCCGGATCCGTGTACTGGAACT
>NZ_BMRT01000018.1 GCF_014648775.1 Streptomyces abikoensis | reverse complement strand
GCACCGGTGATCATGTTCTTGATGTAGTCCGCGTGACCCGGGCAGTCGACGTGGGCGTAGTGCCGGGCGGCCGTCTGGTACTCGACGTGCGCGATGGAGATGGTGATACCGCGCTGGCGCTCTTCGGGGGCCTTGTCGATGTCCTCGAAGGGCGTGTAGGGGTTCAGGTCCGGGAACTTGTCGTGCAGCACCTTGGTGATCGCCGCGGTGAGCGTGGTCTTGCCGTGGTCGACGTGACCGATGGTGCCGATGTTGACGTGCGGCTTTGTGCGCTCGAACTTCGCCTTCGCCACTGGGAAACCTCCAGTTCGCCTCAGCAGGACGAAGGAAGGCCGGCGGCCGCCGATCCCTCGCGTCCTGAAATGGTCCACATCGCGCTCGCGTGACGTTCGCGGCCCGCACGGCAGACCCTCGGATACGCGGAGCAATGCTCCCGTCACTCTATGTCGTCGCAGTGTCATGTGGCGCGCGGCGCGTCCCCGGATGGCCGAGCGCGTCCCCCGTCGTCCGCCGAGCGCGTCCCCCGTCGTCCGCTTCCCGAGACGCGGGGCGAACAACGCCACACGTGCGGGTGGCGACGTGGCGGGACTGATCCGGGTTTGACGGTTAATGCCCGGGAGGCGCTCTGGACACTCGCCCTACTGTGTGCCGCCACCGGAAGCGGATGTGCCGGAGGTAACGCGCCATGGGACATGGGCCAGAGGCATAGGCGATGAAACACATACGCCTGTTGCGCTGCCGATCCGTGCGGGTGCTGTGGCTGTCGATGACCCTGTCCGTGCTGGGGGACCGGCTCTACGGGCTGGCCGCCATGTGGGTCGTGTACGAGGCGACGGGCTCGTCCTCCCGGACGGGCCTGGTGGCCGCCGTCGAATCGCTCCCCTACATAGCCCTCGGCGGCGCCGGCTACCTGATGGCCCGCTTCTCCCGCTGGCGCTCCCTGGCCTGGCTGGACGCGGGCCGCGCCGCCGTCGCCCTGGCCGTGCCGCTGTTCTGGTCGCCGGACACGACCGGCTTCCTGATCACGCTGACGCTCGTCCTGCTGCTCGGCACGCTCAGCGCGGTCTTCGACCCCAACTTCGGCGCGCTCGTCCCCCAGCTGGTGCCGGTCGAGGAGCTCCCGCTCGTCAGCGGCCTGTTCGACCTCACGTCGAGGATCGCGGGGGTCCTCGGGCAGGGGAGCGTCGGGGTCCTCCTGCTGCTCGTGTCCGAGATCGAACTGTTCGCCGTCGACGGCTGCACCTTCGTCGTCTCCGCCCTGGCCCTGGGCTGGCTCGGCCGCCGCACGGCGAGCCCCGTGGACGGGGAGCCGCCCACCGGCCCCGTGCGGGCGACGGCTGGCGTCCCTGCCCGGCCCCTCCTCCGCCGCCACCCGCGGATCGCGATCGCGGTCGCCGTCCACGGGGTGGCCCTGTTCACCGCGGCGGTCTCGACCGTCGGCCTCCCCCCGATGCTCGTCTCCCGCTTCGGCCAGGGCGCCACCGGATACGGCCTGGCCCTCGCCGCCACGGCCGCCGGCGGCCTCGCGGGGAACCTGCTCACGGGCCAGCTCGCCGACCGGCCGGCCGCCACCGGCTCCTCCGCCCCCGGCAGGTCCTGGATCAGCACGTACTGCCTCGCCTGGGTGCTGTCCGGATGCGCGCTGGCCGGGCTGGGCGTGGCGGACTCCATGGCGGTCGTGATCGCCCTCTGCGTGCTCTCCGGCCTCCTCTTCCCCGTCTGCGCGGTGACTTTGCGCGCCCACCTGACCCGCTTCGCCCCGGCGGAGCGCCTCCGGCTCCTGACCGTCGACCAGACGGTCACCCGGTCGGCCGGAATGGCCGGCCTCCTCCTCCTGCCCCCCGTCGTGGACGCGGCCCCCGCCGGGGCCTTCGTAGGAGCGGGCGTCCTGCTGTCGGCGGCGGGGCTGGCGGGCTGGTGGCTGGGCGGCCGTAAGGCCCCGTAAGGGGCGCGAGGCCGTGTCGTCGTGCGGCTCGCCGCGTGGGCGCGACCAGCCAGAGGCGGCCCGCTGCCGAAGCACCCGCACCCGTGGAGTGTGGTCGAACGCCAGCGCGAGCGGCGTCGCGCGAGCGACTTCGTGGAAACCCCGCCCCCGTCGTGTGTTCGCGCCGCTACGGTAAGTGCGCGGGGTGGGCAGTACCGGTGCGGCGAAGGTCGGGAGGCGACGGGCATGGCGCAGACGCGAGTGGGCGGGGGCGAGGGCGAGAGCGGGCGGCGCGGCGAGCCGGACGGCTCCGCCGGCTCCGAGCCGACGCCCGCCGAGCAGGTGGCGGAGCTGCTGGAGCGGGCCCAGAACGGCTTCGAGATCGGCGAGCCGCTCCTGGACCGGCTGCGCACCGCGCTGATGCACCAGACCGAGCTCCGCTCGTACCGCCAGCGCAACGACGGCCGGCGGCCCCTGCGGTGCAACACCTACCGGCACGTCTTCCTCCTCGCCGACGGCAGCAGCCTCGTCCTCTACGAGCTGGAGCACGACACGGGGCCCCAGGAGCGCTACCTCTACGAGCTCTACACCGACGACGGCGCGCTCGACGCCGCCGAGCGCCGGGTGCACGACCGGATCGGCGGCGGGGGCATCGGGCCGGGGAGCGAGTCGGAGGAGCTGCCCGCCTGGCTGGCGGAGGAGCTGCTGCTCGCGATGGGCCCGACGAGGCCCCGCCGGGAGTACGTCGCCGAGGCCTCGCCCGATCACGCCCGCAGGCTGCTGCGCCGCGCGGAGAACGCGGACGGGCCGGGCGAGGTCGTCCGCGAGCTGCTCCAGGGGGCGCTCGGCCACCACATCGCGCTGATCACCAAGCCCAGGCGCCGGGGCACGGGCCGCGACGCCACCTGGTGCCGGTTCTACGAGCACGCGTTCCTGCTGGAGGGCGGCGGCGAGGTCAGCCTCTGGGAGCTGGAGCACAACATGACGGCCGACGGGCGGCTCGTGTGTGAGGTGTATCTCGACGAGGCGGAGGCGGAGGTGGCCGCCGACCGCCATGCCCGGGCACAGGGCGTGGAGTTATAGGGCGCGGCGGCGGCGCCCCGGGGCGGGGGCGGCCGACCATGATCAACAGGAATCGGGTCCGCGTGGTATGGTTGGGTGCGTTGCAGTTGTGGTACCCATGAACTCGTGTGCGCCTGACGGTTATGTAGCCGAAGGCGCATTTTTGTTTTCGCCGGTCTATGTCCGGTCCGGGGCCCACCCGAATGATGAAGGAGACGGACATGGCTACTGGAACCGTGAAGTGGTTCAACTCGGAAAAGGGCTTCGGCTTCATTGAGCAGGACGGCGGCGGCCCCGACGTCTTCGCCCACTACTCGAACATCGCCTCCAACGGCTTCCGTGAGCTGTTCGAGGGCCAGAAGGTTTCCTTCGACGTCACGCAGGGCCAGAAGGGCCTGCAGGCCGAGAACATCGTCAACATCTGACGAACGGCCGGATTCGTCCGGCCCCGCGTGACGCGTCGACGCGTGACGCGACACCGCACGGCGAGGGCCCGCACCACTGGGTGCGGGCCTTTTGCCGCCCCGCGCCAGCGCGCCCAGGGCTCACGCAGGAACGTCCGTCCAGGGCTGCCCGCGATACGAGTCTCCCGAAACCGGGCGTGCCACCCCACTGAGGGAAGGTCCCCCGAATGACTCGTTCCGCACGCCCCGCCCGCTCCACCGGAGCCGGCCGCTCCACGAGCGCCAACCGCTCCACGGACGCCCGTTCCCGCGGCGGACGGCAGCCCGCCCGTCGTCCCGCCGCCCCTCTCCAGGGTGAGTTCGAGACGCCGGTCGCCACGACGCCGGCCCTGCCGGCCGTCGACTCCTTCGCCGAGCTGGACATGCCCGCCGGCCTGCTCTCCACGCTGACCCGCGAGGGCGTCACCGCGCCCTTCCCGATCCAGGCGGCGACCCTCCCCAACTCGCTGGCCGGCCGTGACGTCCTCGGCCGCGGCCGCACGGGCTCCGGCAAGACCCTCGCCTTCGGGCTGGCGCTGCTGGCCCGCACGGCGGGGCGGCGTGCCGAGGCGAAGCGGCCGCTCGCGCTCGTCCTCGTCCCCACGCGGGAGCTGGCCCAGCAGGTCACCGACTCCCTCACCCCGTACGCGACCGCCGTCAACCTGCGGATGGCCACGGTCGTCGGCGGCATGTCCATCGGCCGCCAGGCCCAGACCCTCGCGCGGGGCGCCGAGGTGCTCGTCGCGACGCCGGGACGGCTCGCGGACCTCATCCAGCGCGGTGACTGCGCGCTCCGCGACGTGGCGATCACGGTCCTCGACGAGGCCGACCAGATGGCCGACATGGGCTTCCTGCCGCAGGTCACCAAGCTGCTCGAGCAGGTGGCCCCGGGCGGTCAGCGGATGCTCTTCTCCGCGACCCTGGACCGCAACGTCGACCGGCTCGTCCGCCGCTTCCTCACCGACCCGGTGACGCACTCCGTCGACGCCTCGGTGGGCGCCGTGGTGACCATGGAGCACCACCTGTTCCACGTCACCGACCAGGACAAGAAGGACGCCGTCGCCCGGGTCGCGGCCCGCGAGGGTCGCGTGATCATGTTCGTGGACACCAAGCGCGGCGCCGACCGGCTGGTGAAGAAGCTGCTGTCCGAGGGCGTACGGGCCGCCGCGCTGCACGGCGGCAAGAGCCAGCCGCAGCGCAACCGGGTGCTGGACCAGTTCCGGACCGACCAGGTCACCGCCCTGATCGCGACGAACGTCGCCGCGCGCGGCATCCACATCGACGGGCTCGACCTCGTCGTCAACATCGACCCGCCGGTCGACCACAAGGACTACCTCCACCGCGGTGGCCGCACCGCCCGCGCGGGCGAGTCCGGCACGGTCGTCACGTTCGTCCTGCCCGAGCAGCGGCGCGAGATGAGCCGCATGATGACCACGGCGCAGATCACGCCGAACGTCATCAAGACCTACCCGACCGACCCCGAGCTCGCGCGGATCACCGGTGCCCGCGAGCCCAGCGGCGTCCCGGTCGTCATCGCGCCGCCGGTCCCGGCCCAGCAGCAGGGCGGCCAGGGTGGTCAGTCCGGTCAGGGCGCCAAGCCGTCGCGCTCGCGCGGTTCCCGCTCCCGCTCCCGTTCCGGCTCGGGTGCCGGTAACGGCGCCGGTGCGGGCTCGGGTGCCGGCAACGGCGGCGGCCGTCCGTTCCGCGGCTTCGGCGGCAACGGCGGTGATGGCTCGCGCCGTTCGGGCGGCACCCGCCCGGGCAACGCCGTCGGCGGCGGCCGGCGCCGGAGCGGTGGCGGT
This sequence comes from Streptomyces abikoensis, assembly GCF_014648775.1. GTDB lineage: Bacteria > Actinomycetota > Actinomycetes > Streptomycetales > Streptomycetaceae > Streptomyces > Streptomyces abikoensis. Next base: position 34,800 of record NZ_BMRT01000018.1, on the reverse strand, counting down.
GGCCGCCGTCCCGCCGCGTCCTGACGCGTTGATGCCTTGATGCGTTGAGGCCCTGACGCCGACGTCCCCTAACGGCTCAACCCCGTTCGCCCGCCCGCGCGCCGGACGCGAGGGTGGGACGGAGCAAGGGACGTCGGCCGGTCAGGAGAACACACGGTGGGGAAGCGAGACGGGCCGCCGCCCGGACCGGATCCGCTCTGCGAGCCGTTCCCCGGGTGGGCGCCGGTCCTCCTCGCCCGCTGCCTCCCTGCCGCCGTGATCACCGGGGGCATCGTCTTCGACGTCCTCACGCCCCCCAAGTACTCCTCCGCCCCCTTCTTCGTCTCCGCGCCCCTCGTCGCCGCCTCGCTCCTCTCCCTGCCCGCCACCCTGCTGGCGGCGGTGGCGGCCCTGGCGGCGATCGTCACCCTCTCCCTCGCACGGCAGGCGCCGGAGGTGGGCGAGTCGGTGACCGAGGTCGTCACCGTCGTGACCGTCGGCGCGCTCGCCGTCGGCATCAACCGCGTCGTATGCCGCGGCAATCGCCGGCTGGCGTCGGTGCGGAGCGTCGCGGAGGCCGCCCAGCGAGCCGTGCTGCCCACGCCCCCGGCCCGGATCGGCGGGCTCCGGGTGGCCGCGCGCTATGTCGCCGCGCAGGCTGACGCCCGGATCGGCGGCGATCTCTACGCGGTCCAGGACACCCCTTACGGCGTCCGCGTCATCGTCGGCGACGTACGGGGCAAGGGGCTGGGCGCGGTGGAGGCCGTCGCGATCCTGATCGGCGCGTTCCGGGAGGCGGCGGAGCAGGAGCGCACGCTGGAGGGGCTGGCGGCGCGGCTGGAGCGCGCGCTGCAGCGGGAGGGCGCGCGGCGCGCGAACGTCGAACAGGCCGAGGGGTTCACCACCGCCGTCCTGGCCGAGGTCCCACCGGGCGCGGGCGCCCTCCGCATCGTCAACCGCGGTCATCCGCCCCCGCTCCTCCTCCATGCCGACGGCACCGTCGGCGACACCCACCCCCGGGCGCCCGCCCTGCCGCTGGGGATGGGGGACCTGGGCGTGTGGCCGGACCGGGTGGAGCAGTGGGAGTTCCCGGTGGGGTCGACGCTGCTGCTGTTCACCGACGGGGTCACCGAGGCCAGGGATGCGACCGGGACGTTCTACGACCCCCGGCCGCGGCTGTGCGGCAAGCAGTTCCGCAGCCCCGACGCCCTGCTGGACTCCCTCACGGCGGACGTGGCCCGGCACGCGGGCGGGCGCACGGACGACGACATGGCCCTGCTCGCCATCCGGCGGATCGACGGCCGGCTCCGCACCGCGCCCATCACCCACAAACGCCCCCAGGTCACCGCCCGTACCGTGCGCCTGCGATCTCCTCAGATCCATAACGACTGACGAACACTCAGAAGTAAGCGCCTTATAAAGTGCCCCAACGCGCCTGCCCGCTTCATCCTTTCGGCTTGGAATCCAGCCGCCCTGTCTATTAACGTTCGATAACGCAGCGCGGTCGTTGCCACCGCCGCAAGGGCGGTGCCGTGCGCCTTCGCCGAATCCCGTGGGTGGAACCGGGGAACCATCATTTGGGGTGAATCGGGCCCGTACGCCGGCCCGTAGGAGACCTTCCTTCTCCGAACCCTCCCCCAGAGCCTGAACGGCCTGGGAGGGACCCCCACGCAAACCCGGTAGGCGACCAGGAAGGAAAGGAGTCGCCCCAGTGGCGTCCAACAGGTCCGACAGCTCCGAGCTCGACGGCAGTTCGTACGACCCTCCGTTCGTTCCCGCCTACATCCCCCCTTACGAACCGGAAGCGGCCCCCGAGGCGCTCGCCGCCCCCGCGCAGTCGTCGGCCACGGGCGAGTGGGCACCCGGCGAGGACCACCCGGCGGCGCCCGTCCGCGGCAGACACCGCGTCGTCAAGCCGCGCGGCGGCACGATGGCCCGGAGCGGAGCGGTCCTCGGCGCCGGAATGATCGCGGCGGTCGGCGCGGGCGGCATGGCCAGCGCCCAGGACCGTCCGCAGGCTCCCATATCCATGCCGGACCTGGCCCAGAGCATTCCGGTCGTCGGCTCGCTCATGGCCGACGGCCACGGGCAGGGCGCGCGGCAGAGCGCCGAGGCGCGACAGGCCCCCGTCGAGACGGTACGCACCGTGCGCGACACCGCCGACGCCGGCGAGGTGCTGCGGGCCCGCATCCTCCAGCAGGCCGAGCACCAGCAGATGGCCGCCGAGGCCGAGGCGCAGGCGCGCGTGGCGCAGGCGGCGGCGGAGCAGCACCGCAAGGCGGCGGCGGAGAAGGCCGCGGCGGAGCGCGAGGCGGCCGAGCGCCAGGCGGCGGACGCGAAGGCGGCGACGTACGAGGCCGCGCAGCGGGCGGCTCGGGAGGCGGCGGGCGGGGGCGCGGATACGGACGGTTCGGCGACGGACGGGTCGGCGGCGGGCGGTTCGGCGGCGGACGGTTCGGCCGGCGTCCAGGAGCGGCACGCTTCGGGCTCGTCAGGTGGCGGCGCTGAACGTTCCGCCCACCGCGCCGCCGGCGGGACCTTCACCCTCCCCGTGGCGTCGTACACCCTCACCGCCGGCTTCGGCCAGGCGGGAAACATGTGGTCCGCGAACCACACCGGCGAGGACTTCGCCGCCCCCACGGGCACCCCGGTGAAGGCGGTCGGCGGGGGCACCGTCACCCAGGCGGGGTGGGCGGGCGCGTACGGCTACCGCGTCGTGCTGACGCTCGACGACGGTACCGAGGTCTGGTACTGCCACCTGTCGTCGATGGTGGTCACGTCCGGCAAGGTCGGCACGGGCACGGTCATCGGCCGGGTCGGCGCGACCGGCAACGTCACCGGCCCGCACCTCCACCTGGAGGTCCGGCCGGGCGGCGGCGCGCCGGTGGACCCGCTGTCGTGGCTGCGCGGCAGGGGCCTGGAGCCGTAACGAGGGGAGCCGCGGGTCGCCGATGGACGGGTTCGCCGGTCGGCAAGCCGGGCAGGGCAATCAGGTCATAGCACCCCCGGAACTACTCGATATCGGACATCCCGGGAATGTTCTGTGAGCGATCGGGAAATCAGATGACGTGACGACCACCGCGACGATCACCACGTCCGTGCCCGCTCGCCTGGACCGGCTGCCCTGGTCCCGGTGGCATTGGACCGTGGTGATCGGCCTCGGCACCGTCTGGGTCCTGGACGGCCTGGAGGTCACGGTCGTCGGCAATATCGCCGGCCGGCTCTCCGAGCAGGGCAGCGGTCTGCCGATCACCTCCGGCGGGGTGACGGGAGTGGCGGCCGCGCTCTATGTGGCGGGCGCCTGTTCCGGTGCGCTCTTCTTCGGCCGGCTGACCGATCTCTTCGGCCGTAAAAGGCTCTTCATGGTCACGCTCGCGGTCTATCTGGCCGCGACGGCCCTGACCGCGTTCTCGTACTCGTCCTGGTGGTTCTTCACCTTCCGCTTCGTGACGGGTTTCGGCATCGGCGGTGAGTACGCGGCGATCAACTCCGCCATCGACGAGTTGATCCCGGCCGCCTATCGCGGCCGTGTCGACCTCATCATCAACGGCAGCTTCTGGCTCGGCGCCATCGCGGGTTCGTTGCTGTCGATCCTGATGCTCGACACCAGCATCTTCGCCAAGGCCGTCGGCTGGCGGCTGACCTTCGGGCTGGGCGTCGTCCTGGGGCTGGTCATCCTGCTCGTCCGCCGCCATGTGCCCGAGAGTCCACGCTGGCTGTTCATCCACGGCAGGGCGGAGGAGGCCGAACGGCTCGTCACGTCGATCGAGAAGCGCGTCATCGCGGAAAAAGGCATCGAACTGCCTCCGGCCAAAGGGCGCATCGCCATCCGCCAGCGCGAGAGCTTCGGATTCCGCGACATCGCCCGCACGGTCTTCTCCGACTACCGGCGCCGGGCCATTCTGGGGCTCGCCCTCTTCATCGGCCAGGCGTTCCTCTACAACGCGATCACCTTCGGTTTCGGCGCCATCCTCACCCGTTTCTTCGGCGTCTCCACCTCCCGCACCGGCTATTTCTTCGCGGTCATAGCAGTGGGCAACTTCCTCGGCCCGCTCTTCCTGGGGAAGCTCTTCGACACCCTGGGCCGGCGCATCATGATCTCGTCGACGTACCTCCTGGCCGGGGTCCTGCTGTTCGGCACCGCCTGGCTGTTCGGCGCCGGGCACCTGAACGCCGTCACGCTCACCGCCTGCTGGGCGGTGGTCCTCTTCTTCGCCTCGGCGGGTGCCAGCAGCGCGTACCTCACCGTCTCCGAGATCTTCCCGATGGAGACCCGGGCCATGGCCATCGCCTTCTTCTACGCGGTGGGCACGGCGGCGGGCGGCATCAGCGGCCCGCTCCTCTTCTCGGCCCTCACCCAGAGCGGCGTCGTCGCCGACACGGTCGTGGCCTTCTGCCTCGGCGCCACCCTGATGTGCGTGGGCGGAGTGGTGGCCGCGTTCCTGGCCGTACGGGCGGAGGGCCTCTCGCTGGAGGACATCGCGGCACCCCTGTCCGTCCACCCCCCTCCCGACCCCCTGCCGGCACCGGCGCCCGCGGAATAACGGGCCCGGCAGGGGAGTTGAACCATCGCATGGCTGACAACACGCATCGCACGAATATCGGCAGTCTCTCCGTCCACCCCCTGAACCTGGGCGGCAACGTCTTCGGGTGGACGGCCGACGAGAAGCAGTCCTTCGCCGTCCTCGACGCCTACGCGGAGGCGGGCGGCAATTTCATCGACACGGCGGACGTCTACTCCGCCTGGGTGCCCGGCAACCAGGGCGGCGAGTCCGAGACCGTCATCGGGAACTGGCTCGCGGAGCGCGGCAACCGTGACGCGATCGTCGTCGCCACCAAGGTGGGCAACGGCGTGCCCGAGCACCGCGGCCTGGCCCCCGCGACCATCAAGGCCGACGTCGAGGCGTCGCTGCGCCGCCTCCGCACGGACTACATCGACCTCTACTACACGCACGTGGACGACGAGTCGGTCCCCGTGGAGGACATCATCACGACGCTGGACGGCCTGGTGAAGGAGGGCAAGGTCCGCGAGATCGCGGCCTCCAACATCTCGCCGGAGCGTCTGCGGGCCTCGCTCGAGTTCTCGGACGCCGCCGGCCTGGCCAAGTACGTGGCGATCCAGCCCCACTACAACCTGGTCTCGCGCGACACCTACGAGGGCGAACTCGCCTCCGTGGCCGCCGAGCACGGCCTGGCCGCCGTCCCGTACTTCGCGCTGGCCTCGGGCTTCCTGACCGGCAAGTACCGGCCGGGGACGACGGTGGACAGCGCGCGTGCGGGCGGCGCGGTGAAGTACCTGGGGACGGAGCGGGGCGCGCGCGTGCTGGCCGCCCTCGACGAGGTGGCCGCCGCGCACGACGCCGAGCTCGCGACCGTGGCCCTGGCCTGGCTCGCGGCCCAGCCGACGGTGGCGACGCCGCTGGCCAGCGCCCGTACGGTCGAGCAGCTGCCGGCGCTGCTGGCGGTGGCGGACCTGAAGCTCACGGACGCGGAGCTGGCGAAGCTGACGGAGGCGTCGGCGTAGGACCTGTTGACGGCCGAGCGATTGGCCCATGACCACGGGCAACAAGTGGACCAGTCCGATGGGACAACTACCCCATAGGCTCGTGGTCATGACAAACAAGGTGGACTTCTACTTCGACCCGATCTGCCCCTTCGCCTGGATCACGTCCCGCTGGATCACGGAGGTCGACCAGCACCGCGACCTCGACCTGCGCTTCCGCGTCATGAGCCTGTCCGTGCTCAACGAGGGCCGCGAGGACCTCCCCGAGCGCTACCGCCGACTCCTGGACACCGGCTGGGGCCCGGTCCGGGTGTGCACGGCGGCGGCCCAGGAGCACGGCGAGCACGTGCTGCGGGACCTCTACACAGCGCTGGGCACCCGCATCCACAACGCCGACCGGGAGGCCGGCGACGAGCTGATCCGCGAGGCCCTCGCCGAGGCCGGCCTCCCGGAGGAGCTGGCGGAGGCGGCGTACACGACGGAGTACGACGAGGCGCTGCGCAAGAGCCACCACGAGGGCATGGACCCGGTGGGCGAGGAGGTGGGTACTCCCACTCTCCACGTCGACGGCGTCGCCTTCTTCGGCCCGGTGCTGACGGCGATCCCGCGGGGCGAGGACGCGGTGCGGATCTTCGACGGCATCCGCCTGCTGGCCGGCTACCCGAAGTTCTTCGAACTGAAGCGCAGCCGGACCGGGGACCTCGACTTCAGCTGAGCGCCCCGAAGGGGCGCGGGGAACTGCGCGATCAGCCCCCACCGGCCCGCAGTGGAGCACTCAGCGGCTGCCGCCCCGCTCCACCGCCCAAGACGCAAGCGCGACCGCTCCGGCGACCCCGAACACGGACGGCCAGGCCCCGACCTTCTTGGCCAGCGGATGCGACCCGGCGAACGCGGCGACGTAGAGGCCGGTGAGCCCGGCGGCGGCAGGCGCGCCGACGGTGTCCTTCCACTGCTTGGCGGCGAGAGCACCGGCGGCGGCGAGGGCCACTCCGCCGAGGGGCCGCTGCTTGGTCCACCGCGCGATGCCGTAACCGCCGATGAGACCACCGGCGGCGACCAGGGACGTAGGAACTGCCACAGCAACAACCTCCGTATCAAGTGATCTCGTCCTAAAGCTAACGCTGGGGGAAGGGGAATCGTCCGCCGCCCCGGGCATGCATGGCTGGTGACCAATGAAGCGAGCGCGGCTCGAATCATCGACGAAGCCCTGGGCTTCCTCTACCCGGCGGCGCTGCGCGTGGCAGCCGCCGTGGGCGTGGCGGACCACCTGACGGACGGCCCCCGCACCCCGTCGGACCTGGCGAAGGCGACGGGCACGGATCCCCGCAGCCTCCACCGGGTCCTGCGCCTCCTGGCCACGCGGGGCTTGTTCGAGGAGGACGGGGAGGGCCGCTTCCGCCTGACGGAGACGGGGGACGCACTGCGTTCGGACGCACCCGTTTCGGTCCGCTCGGCGGTCCTGATGATCACGGACCGGACGATGTGGCTGCCGGCGGGCGAGATGACCAGGTGCGTGGTGGAGGGCACGTCGGCCTTCGAGGGCATCTTCGGCGCGCCGTTCTTCGACCACTTCGAGCGGGACGCGGAGACGGCGGCGATCTTCCACGACGGCATGGCGTCCATGTCCGACGCGGAGAACCAGCCCATCGCCGACGCGTACCCGTTCCCGCCCGGGGCCACGGTGGTGGACGTGGGCGGCGGCCACGGCGGCCTCCTGCTGTCCGTTCTGAGCGACCGCCCCGCCCTCCAGGGCATCCTCTACGACCAGCCTCACGTCTTGGCAGGCCACCGCCTGAACACCCCGGAGCTGGCAGGCCGTTGGACGCTGGCCGAGGGCGACTTCTTCACCTCGGCCCCACCCGGCGACATCTACCTCCTCAAGCGCATCCTTCACGACTGGGACGACGCCCAGTCGAGGACGATCCTCGGCAACTGCCGGCGTGCGATGGCGCCGGGCGGCCGGGTCCTGGTCATCGACGCGGTGATCCCGCAGGACAACGCCCCGCACCAGGGCAAGGCGCTGGACCTGATGATGATGGCGTCGCTGGTGGGCCGCGAACGCACGGAGCGGGAATTCAAGGACCTGTTCGAGGAGGCGGGGCTGCGCCTGACGCGGGTCATCCCGACGGGAACGGTCCTGTCGATCGTGGAGGGAGAGGCGGCGGGGGACGCATGACAGGCTGGAGACCTAAGACCGGAACCCGATGATCCCGAACCCCGGCCGGGCCGCGGCGTGCCCCAGCCACCCGATGACGTCCATGACCGCTTCGACGACCTCGGGCTCCAGCGGCGGAGCATGCCCCTTCCGCTTGGTCTCCTCGAACTGCTCCAGGGCCTTGGCGCACTGCTCCGGCGTCCACTCACCGCACCCCGGCGCCTCGTACGGCCGGGGCAGGGGATCGGGGAAGTCGCTGTAGCCGAACTCCTCCACGGACACCGCCGTGATCCCGAGGGCCCGCAGCCCCTCGTCGACCACCGACAGCCAGCTGCCCCGGAAGGGGCAGAAGCAGGAGTTGTCGAGGAAGGAACCGGTGAGGTCGCAGAGCCGCTTGTACGCGTACCCGTACTGGAAGGCGTGCCCCTCGTCCTCGCTGAACGGCCCGCCGTTGACGACGGCTTCCAACGCCTCGTACGCCGTGGGCGCGCCGTCCTTTATCGCGTGCGAGAACCAGTCGTCGTCGCGCGCCAGATCCTCGGCGAAGTTGCTGCGGATGACCTCCAGCAGCTGCTCGTCACGCGAGCCGACCAGGGCGCGGGTCCTGGCCGGGTCCAGCAGATACACACTCAGTCCCGAACTCATGTGCCTGAACCTAGCGGTGACCACTGACAACGGGGTGCGGGGCGGTGGATGGTGTCGGAAATCCCCCACATGGTGTAGTTTTTACCCTGCCTTTACCTATAGAAACCGGGCCCTTCGGGGCCTTTTGCTTTTAGGAGACCTAGTGGACTGGTACATAGCCGTACTCAAGAAATACGCGGTGTTCAGCGGCCGGGCGCGCCGCCAGGAGTACTGGATGTTCACCCTGATCAGCACCGTCATCAGCATCGTGCTGGCCATTGCCGACGCCGTGTTCGGCACGGACTCCCTCATCGGGACCGTGTACGTCGTGGCCGTGTTCCTCCCCTCGCTCGCCGCCACCGTCCGGCGCCTGCACGACACCGACCGCTCGGCGTGGTGGATCCTGTTCGGCCTGATACCGGTCGTGGGCTGGATCGTCCTGCTGGTGTTCACGTGCCTCGACACCAAGCCGGAGCACAACAAGTACGGCCCCAGCCCGAAGCACGTCCCGCCGTACCCGCCGTACCCGACGTACTGAGCGTCGAACGCGGTCGGCAGGGCCGGGGCGGGTCCGTTTCCTTCAAGACCGGCCGCCCAAGCCCTGCCTAAGCTCCCGCACATGAGCCCGACACCGGCACCAGCACCTGAGTTCCACTCCATCGGCCTCGTCGTCTCCGACCTGGCAGCGTCGCTCGCCTTCTACCGACGCCTGGGGATCGAGTTCCCCGAAGGCTCCGAGAACCAGCCACACGTGGAGGCGGCCCTACCGGGCGGGCTGCGCCTCCTCCTGGACCCCGAGAGCACCGTCCGCTCCTTCCACCCGACGTGGCGCCCACCAACGGGTGGTGGCGGCCGACTGGGCCTGGCGTTCCGCTGCACGAGCCCCCATCACGTGGACGCGCTGTACGAGGACTTGACCGCCGCCGGATACCACGGTGAGCTGAAGCCGTGGGACGCCTTCTGGGGCCAGCGGTACGCAGTGGTGCACGACCCGGACGGCAACGGCGTAGACCTCTTCGCCCCTCTGGCGTGAACTAAGACCGCACCAGCCCGCTCAGCGACTGTCCGGTCAGCGCGCGAACATCACGAGCCAGATGAGCCTGGTCCGCGAAGCCGGCCAGGACGGCGGTCTCAGCGAAGGACACGCCGGAGCGGGCCAGGGCCAGGGCACGCTGCATCCGGAGGATCCGGGCGAGGGTCTTGGGCCCGTAGCCAAAAGCGCCCAGGGCAAGCCGATGGAGCTGCCGCGCACCGAGCCCCACGGATTCGGCGGTAGCCGAGACGGACCGCCCGGCGCCCAGCGATGCCACGACCGCCCGCAGGACGGGATCAGAGGGCGGCGCGTCGCCAGCGAGACGCAGGGCAAGTTCCTCAATCGCGACGGCAGGATCGACCGCCGCGTCGACACGTTCGATCAACCGGCGCACTTCAGCGCCGGACCAGAGATCGCCGAGCTCCACCCGCCGGTCGCGCAGCTCGTGCGCGGGCACACCCAGCAGCCCGGGAGCGGTCCCGGGAAAGAACCGGACACCCACCCAAGGCCCTTGAGCACTGCGGTACGCCCGGGTATCGGGCCCGGCAACGAGCAGCCTGCCCTCGGTCCACAGCAGATCCATACACCCATCGGGCAACACGATGCCGGCACCGCCGCCCTCCGGACCCCGCGTCCACACAACGGCGCCCGACAACCGTGAGGCGCGCTCGGCATAGACGGGGGACATCACCGACTTCCTCCCACTGGCTCCAGGTCCAGGGCACTGCCCCGGTCGCTGCCCTGGACCGAGCTCAGAAGCGCTTCGAGGCGGCGGTGACGAGTGTCGCCTCGTAGCTCAGCTGGCGGCAATGGCGGAGTACGTCCACACATCAGCTGGCATCTCGTGCTTGAGCTTCCAGATGATGCCCATGGGGTTACTGCCCTCGTGTGAGACGTACTCGGCCGGCCCCAGGAGCATCCACGGCTGAGCTCCACCTATGTCGTTCTTCTTGTACCGGCGCACGAACAAGAAGACGTCCGATCCGTTCTCCTTGTGACTCTGGTAGCGCATGCCAGTGGGTGAGGTACTGGAGGTCTGGTTCTGAGATTCCCAGTGGAAGAGCTCAGGACTCCGTGCGTAGTCCTTGTACCGGGTCTCCGGGGAGAAGTCCTTCTCGTCCTTTTCGAGGGTGATGAGGAGCGCGTCAATCTTTGCGCTCTCACACCACTTCACGCCCTCACGGAAGTGTCCGGGAAGGAACCCGCCCACGCTCGCTTGACCGAGCGCAGGCAGGATTTCCTCCCTGCTGTAGGAGGCGTGGACCGTGAGTGGGATGCTGGCATGCGCTCCCACCAGCTGCACAGGAAGGTGCTCTGTGTGTGCCAGGTTGTAACTCAGCACCTGTCGGAGTTCGCTGCGGAAGTCGACCTGCTCAGCCAGTGCATGGAAGCCCTCGTCGTATGAGGCGAAGCCTCCGCCAAGCGGCCACAGGGAGAAGAAGAGCATCCGCGCGTATGCCTGGCCCACCTGGTCGAGGGTTTCATAGGCAGGAGCGTCGTCCTCCAGCATGCGGCAGTAGGCGGCCACGCGGGCAGGGTCATCGACGTGGAGGAAGGCAGAGACGCGCTTGAGCAGGGCCTCTTCGCCAGCCGGTCCAACCTCGGGAAGAAGATGGGCCCGGCGTAGCAGGCGTGTCCAGGAGTTACTGGCGCGGTAGAGCTCCTTAAGCTCCCGCTGGCTCTCACGGAGATAGTCAGAGAGCCTCGGTTCTGCGTAGGCAGTGACTTCGCGAGTCAGCTGTGTGACATTGACCCCGATCTGATTCTTGATGTTTTCAAGAATCCGCTTCTTGGACTTCCTGTCGAGCACAATCTGGCACCCGGACGGGAGCAGCGGAAAGTCCTGCTCCATGTTGTCGACCAGGCGCTTGCGGGTGAGGTTAGTGAGCGCTCGGAACTGTTCCTCGAAGCGGAACTCCTTGCGATGCTGCCCGATGAAGTCCAGGACAGTGAGCACAGCCTTTTCAGGGGTGCGCCGAAGACCGCGACCGAGTTGCTGAAGGAAGACGGTGGCGCTCGAGGTCGGCCGGAGCAGAAGAAGGGTGTCCACGTCTGGGATGTCCAGCCCCTCGTTGAACAGGTCGACAGAGAAGAGGACCTGGATCTTTCCCTCACGCAAATCAGTTAGGGCTTGTGCGCGCTCTGTCGCGGGAGTAGAGGCGTCGAGAGCCATGGCGTTCAGCCCGACCTGTTGAAAGAACTCAGCCATGAAGCGGGCGTGCGCGACGGATACGCAGAAGCCCAGAGCCCGCATTGTGCCCGGATCGGTCACCTTGTCCTGCACGGCCTTGACGACCAGGCGGGCTCGGGCGTGGTTCCCAGTGAACAGTTTGTCCAGCTCACCGGTGTCGTAGGCGCCACGCTTCCACGTCAGGCCCTCCAGGTCCACGCTGTCAGCGATGCCGAAGTAGTGGAAGGGGCTGAGGAGGTCGTTCTCCAGGGCTTCCCACAGACGCATCTCGGCAGCGATACGACCGTCGAAGAACTTATCTTGGACGTTCTGCCCGTCCATGCGCTCAGGCGTGGCAGTCAGGCCAAGGAGCTCGGCCGGCTTGAAGTGATCAATGATGCGCCGGTAGGTCGGTGAGACGCCGTGGTGGAACTCATCAATGACGATCACGTCGAAGTGGTCAGGGGCAAAGCGCTCGAGCGAGCGGGCGTTCAGGGACTGGACGCTAGCGAAGACATGCGTCCAGCCCTCCGGGACCTCGCCGCCCACCAGCAGTTCACCGAAGTTCGCGTCGTTCAGCACGTGCTGGTACGTGAGGATGGACTGCTTAAGGATCTCTTTGCGGTGGGCGACGAAGAGAAGCTTGAGGTCGCGGTTTTGGAGCTTCGCCCGCAGCGCTCGGTAGTCGAGGGCTGCCATCACGGTCTTGCCGGTACCCGTCGCTGCGACGAGGAGGTTGCGGTGACGGCCGTGGACATCGCGTTCAACCTGGAGTCGTTCCAGCATGTCCTTCTGGTGGGGGTACGGACGCACCTCAAGCCCCGAGAGGCTGATGGTAGGCCTGCCGCTTCCCCCCTTACCGCCCGCTTGCAGGAGCGCTTCGTCAAGCCGGTCGCCGTCCTTCTCGGGGTCGTACGACTCGAACGCTGCGTCGCTCCAGTACGCATCGAAGGTGGCCTCGAACTTCTTGAGAACCGCAGGAGTTGCTACAGACGACAGACGAACGTTCCATTCCAGGCCGTCGAGGAGAGCCGCCCGCGAGAGATTGGAACTGCCCACGTAGGCGGTGTCGTAGCCGCTGTGGCGGCGGATGAGCCAGGCCTTCGCATGCAAACGAGTGGACCGCAGCTCGTAGTTGACCTTGACCTCTGCATTGAAGTCCTTGACCAGCCGGTCTAGCGCTTTTCGCTCGGTGGCCCCGATGTAAGTGGTGGTGATGACGCGGATGGGCACGCCACGGGCAGCCGCTCCCTTGAGGGAATCTTCGAGTACGCGCAGACCATGCCACTTCACGAACGCGCAGAGCAGGTCGATGCGGTCTGCAGTGGCGAGCTCGGCTCGTAGCTCGTAGCCGAGGTTGGGGTCTTCGGGCGAGTTGGTGAGCAGCGCCGTGTCTGACAGGGGCGTGGCGGGACGGATGCTGTAGGCGCCGGGTGCTTCCTGCTCAGCGATGGCAAGCAGCTGGCGTGGCCCGTCCGCAACAATCTCAATCCACTGCTTGGCTCCATCGAGGCTGCTCATGGACTCGAGGATGTGGTTGGCAGCCAAGACCTGCTCGGACGCGGGCAGCGAAGCAAGGATGCGGTGGACGGTCTGGGCGATGTGGCGGGCCAAGACGTGGGGAGAGGAGTGCTCACCAACCGGCTGGGCTGTGGACTGCCAGCCGGTTGCTTCGAGCTCCTGTAGATGCCCTTCGAGGCGCGAGGTGATCAGCTCCTCGTACAAGCCTGGCACCGGCGTTGCTTGGCTGCTGAAGCGCTCGCTCATTGATGGCCCCCTCGTCTCCCCAACTGATGGGGATGTTCTACCAGCGGGGTGTGACAGCGGGCCGGGGCGGCAACTCGCGGCATGGGCATCCATGTCTAGGCATGTCTGAAAGTTGCCCATGGGTGACAGGAATTGATCGCCCCTGGTTAGTGTCCGGTCATGGATATCTGTGATCTGCTCGAAGAGATAGCCGGAACCTACGACCAGCAACTTGGGACTGGGGGAGGGGTCTATGCCCAGGACCTTCTGCGCCAGGTGCCTTCGCTGATTGAGCAAGCCGTCCCGGGTAGCTGTAAGGCGCAGGGGTACGGGGGGAAGGGCAGCGCCGCGCTCACGCCATGGATTGGTGTGTTTGATCCAGACATCACCGATGACCCTAAGGAAGGCCTCTACCTGGCCTACATCTTCGCTGCTGATCTCAAGTCTGTGACGCTCACGCTTCAGCAGGGCGTAACGCGACTCACAGGCAAGTACGGCGAGGGGAAGAAGCTTCGTGACTACCTCGGCACCCGAGGGAAGGCGCTGTTTGGTGGGCTCCCGCCTGAACTCGTAACTGATTGGGCAAGTAGCCCGGTGTTCAACAGTAAGGCGGATCGACCGCGGGCCTATGAGGCAGGCAGCGTCGTCGCACGACGCTATGAGATCGGCTCCCTGCCGAGCGAGCATGTCTTGCGTGAAGACCTATGGCACGCCGTAGAGATCCTGCGGGCCGCAACTGACGTCAAGCTCTTGCCTAAGCAGGAGTCTGAGGGGCTTGCGGTGGGTTACGTGCCGACGAAGCACGTCGAATACAAGGGGCTTGAGGGCTTCGAGCCCAAGGGCAGCAGCGACTACATCACCCACATCGCTGAGAAGACGATCGTGAAGTCGCGTAGCCATGAGGCGCTGATCGAGCAGTTCGGGCACTACGTCGAAGGGCGTGGGTTTGTGCCGATCACGAAGAAGCAGCACCCCAAGGACCTGATCCTCCGCCGGGACGGGGTTGAGTGGCTGGTAGAGGCCAAGGCCATCAAGCGGCATAACCCGACCACGGCCGTGCGCGAGGCTGTGGGTCAGCTCTTTGAGTACAGCCACTTCTGGTACGAACAGGCGCCGAAGCCGCACCTCCTTGCGCTGTTCAGCGAGGACATCAAGGGATACATGTCCTATTTGGAAGCGCTGAAGATCGCCTCGGTCTGGAGGACTCCGGAAGGCTGGACAGGCTCGCCGCTGGCTGCTGCGTGGGGGCTGGTCGACTGAGAGAAACGATCCTGCGAGGTATGGATGCTTCGCGACAGCGCTGACCCTCATGGCCTGGGCCTCAGCGGCGAGGTTTGCGCTGTCATGCGAGAGGGCGGGCCGCCTGGCCGAACTTCAAGTCGACGACGGCCGCCGCGATGTCGGTGGCGACGTCGGCAGGGTTCTCGTGCTCCCAGAAGCGGAGGACGGTCCACCCGGCCTCGACCAGTCGGTCTGTCGTCTCCTGATCACGGGCCATGTTGCGGTCGAGCTTCTGACGCCACCATTCGGCGTTGGCCTTTGGACTGGTGGCGTGTTGTGGACAGCCGTGCCAGAAGCATCCATCGAGGAAGACGGCGATCCTGGGCCCGGGAAAGGCGATGTCGATCGTCCGCCGAGGAAGGCCCGGGACCGGGCGGTGCAGACGGTAGCGGTGCCCCGCACCGTGGAGCAGCCGCCGCACGGCCAGTTCAGGAGTGGTATCCCGGCTGGCCTGACGGCTCATGCGGGCGGAGACGCCGGGTGAGGAGGGCATGACGGGCACGTTGTCATTCTGCCGGCGGTTCATGGATCTCAGCGGGTGCAAGGGAAAGATCTTGCGCTGGCGGGCAGAGCCCAATGCATCCGCACCTGACTGACTTGACCCACGAGACGAGCGCTGCCCGATGGGTGCTGGTGTCAGCGCTGATCCTTATGGGCTGGGCTTCAGTGGGGAGGTTTGCGCTGGCATGCGCGGGGGCGGGCCACCTGCCCGCCCGTCGCGCCTCCTCAGCGGTGCTGCCCCGGTGCCTGCCCCCACGCCGGGCTCGGGGTTGGCCCCGGGGGCGTAGGCGCGCCCCAGCCCTGGGCCGGGATGCCCGGTACCGGTGGGGCCCAGCCCGGTGCCGGGGGGCCGTAGGGCGTCCCAGGCGTGAATGGCTGCGCGGGCGTCACGCCCGCCACCGCCCCCGCCAACGCCGGCTGGGCTACCTCTCGGCGTTGCCACAAGTGGTGGAGCAGTTCCGCTTCCCTCGCGGCGAAGGCGGGGTCCGGGGTGCCTCGGAGGGCTCGGTGGCGGAGGAAGGCGAGGGATGTGGCGTAGGAGATGTACTCCGCGACGATGCGGGCCGCTGTCGGGCCGCCGTGGCGGCGGGCCAGGTCTCGGGCTATGCCTCGCGCGCGCATCGAGGAGAGGGCGTGGGGTTCGGGTGGGGTGAGCCAGCCGGCGGACTGGTAGGCGGGGAGGTGGGTCTGGATCGTGCGGAGCTCGTTCTGGCGGGACCAGATGGTGAGCCACGTCAGCAGGGCGAAGACCGGCACCATGAACAGGGCGTAGACGGCCAGGAAGCCCGCGCCCGGCAGGGTCGCCGAGCCGTTCCACAGGCCGTGCAGGAGCATGGCGGTGAGGAGGGCCCCTATGGGGATCAGCCAGCGGAGGAGGCGGCGGCGCGGTGCCAGCGTGGCCGCCAGGCCGAAGCCCAGGCCCGTCATCGACGTGAAGAGCGGGTGCGCGAACGGCGACATCAGCACCCGGACGAAGAACGTGGCGGCGGTCGTCGAGCGCAGGCCCTCGTAGCCGAAGCTCTGGTCGTTGGCGAAGGCGTTGCCGAGGTAGAGGATGTTCTCGGTGAAGGCGAAGCCCGTGGCGGTGATCCCGGCGACCACGACGCCGTCGACTATGCCGTTGAAGTCCCGCCTCCTGAAGAGGTAGAGGAGAAGGATCGCCGCTGCCTTGGCGCTTTCCTCCACCACCGGCGCCACGAACGTCGCGCCCCAGCCCGCCGCGTCCTCGCGCTGCGCGCCCGCGACCGTCGTCAGCAGCCACTTGGTGGCGTAGCCGTTCGCCAGGATGGCCACCAGCGTCGCCGCGCACGCGCCCCAGGCGAAGGCGAATATCAGGCTCTTCCACGGCTTCGGCTCGACGCGGTCCATCCAGCGGAACGCGGCTATGAGCAGCGGCACCGGCAGCACCGCCAGGCCCAGCCCCACCAGGAAGCCCTCGGTGCCCGTCTGCTCGCGCACCAGCGCCAGGATGATCAGGCCGCAGAGCGCGAGCAGCAGGAACACCGCTCCGATCCGCACGGCCTTGTTGTCCCAGAGGGTGTCCCACAGCGCCCGGCGGGGCGCGTAGTGCCCGGCGGCCGGGGGGACGGGTAGCGCGTACGGCTGCTGCTGAGGGTGAGGTGGTGGCTCATGCACGTCCTGACCCTAACCAAGGGGCGGAGAGCGCAGTGACGGTTTTCCCGCCCCTTGGAACCCGCCCCTCGGAACGTGCCGCGCGTTACGCCGCGCGGCGGCGGAACAGCAGGTCGTGGACCACGTGGCCCTTGTCCAGGCCCTGGCCCTCGAAGCGGGTCAGCGGACGGAACTCCGGGCGCGGGGCGTAGCCGCCGTCGGGCTGGGTGTTCTCGAAGTCCGGGCTGGAGTTGAGGACCTCCAGCATCTGCTCCGCGTACGGCTCCCAGTCCGTCGCGCAGTGCAGCAGGCCGCCCGGCGCGATGCGCGTCGCGGCGAGCGCCAGGAACTCCGGCTGGATCAGCCGGCGCTTGTGGTGACGCTTCTTCGGCCACGGGTCCGGGAAGTAGACGCGGAGGCCGGCGAGGGCGTCCGGGACGAGCATCTCGCGGAGCAGGATGATCGCGTCGCCGTTGGCCACCCGGACGTTCTCCAGGCCGTTCTGCTCGGCCAGGTTCAGCAGATTGCCCTGGCCCGGGGTGTGGACGTCGCAGGCGAGGATGCCGGTGCCGGGGTCGGCCGCCGCCATCTTGGCCGTGGCCTCGCCCATGCCGAAGCCGATCTCCAGGACGACCGGCAGCTCCGGGTCGCCGAACAGCTCGCCGAGGTCCAGCTTGCTCAGGCCGTCGATGTCGAGGCCCCACTTCGGCCACAGCCGGCGCAGCGCCTCGCCCTGCCCGGTCGTGACCCGGCTGCGGCGCGGCTGGAAGGACCGGATGCGGCGCTCGTGGTGCGAGCCCGCGGGGTCCGGCGCCGGGCCGTCGGGGAACATCGGCTCCCGGCGGGTGCGGGCGGGTGCGGAGGCGGGTGCGGCAGGGGCCGGTACCGCCGCGCGGGCCTCAAGGGGCTCGGAGGCCCCAAGGGCCTCGGGGGCGGTGGCTTCGGTGGTGGGAGCGTGGTTCTCGGGCACAGTTCCTCAAGTCTACGGGCGGTGCCGGCGAAGGCGTTCGGATCAAGGTCCTGGGGGCCGTTGATCGTCAAGCGGACGGGCTTCCTTCCGCCGATCCGGTGGGCCGTGGCTCCTGGCGCGCGTGGTGGCCCGGCGGCGGCTCGCCCCACTCATACGATCTTCCTCGCCCGGCCCGCCACGAATGCGTGAGACGGAGACCACTCATGCGACTGCGCCCCCTCACCCGCCGGTTTCCCGGAGCGGTGGCGATGCTGGCCGCCGCCGCGGTGCTGATCGGCGGCTGTGACGTAGCCCGTGACGCGGCCCGTGACCGCATCGCCGGCCTCCGCCACGTCGTCGCCGCTGCCCACGCCCGCCCCGCCCACGCCCGCCCTGCGGCCGCCGATCGCAAGGCCGCCGATCGCAAGGCCGCCGATCACAAGGCCGGCAGTCCCAAGGGCGACGGCTCGCGCGGGCCCGAGTGGCGCCTCGTCTGGTCCGACGAGTTCCGCGGCCCCGCCCGCCACCGCCCCGACCAGGCCAAATGGTCCTTCGACCGGGGCGGCGAGCCCCAGTGGGGCAACCACGAGTGGCAGTACTACACGGACCGGCCCGGCAACGTCTCCCTCGACGGCCACGGCAACCTCGCCGTCACCGCCCGCCACGAGCGGGTGCACGAGGTGCGCGGGAAGAAGTGCGGCTTCGGGCCCTGCGACATCACCTCGGCGCGGCTGACGACGAAGGGCAAGTTCGCCCGCGCCTACGGCCGCTTCGAGGCCCGCATCAAGATCCCCAAGGGGCAGGGGCTCTGGCCCGCCTTCTGGATGCTCGGCGCCAACGTCGACAAGGTCACCTGGCCCGGCAACGGCGAGATCGACGTCATGGAAGCCCTCGGCCGCCAGCCCAACACCGTCCACGGCACCATCCACGGGCCCGGGTACGTGGCCCAGGGCATCGAGAACCACACCACCCTGGCCCGGGGGCGCAGCCTCGCCGACGGCTTCCACACGTACCGCGTCGACTGGGCGCCCGGGAAGCTCACCTGGTACCTCGACGGCAAGCCGTACGGGACCGCCTGCGCCGGGCAGCTCAAGCACGGGCAGAAGTGGGTCTTCGACCACCCGCACTACCTGCTGCTCAACCTCGCCGTGGGTGGCGACTGGCCCGGGCCGCCCGATCGGTCGACGCCCTTCCCGGCGCGGATGCTGGTCGACTACGTGCGGGTTTACGGGCGCGCCGGGCGCTGAGCGCTGGTCGCTTTGCGGGGTGCGGGGTGCGGGGTGCGGGGTGCGGGGTGCGGGGTGCGGGGTGCCGGGTGCCGGTGCCGTCGGTTCGGCACCGCCGGATGCCGGCCGCCGTGGCCGATCGCCGTCGCGACGGGGGAAGGGTGCCCCAGCCCCGCCCTTTCACCGTTTCCCGAGGGCTCCGCCCCCGGACCCCCGTGTCCTCAAACGCCGGACGGGCTGGATTTGGCTCCCCCGGACCCCCGGTCCTCAAACGCCGGACGGGCTGGATTGGGCTCCGCCCTCGGCCCCCCGGCTCTTGGTCCTCAGGCGCCGGACAGGCTGGATTCAGTCGCCGCCCCGCCCAGATGTGCCAGCACCCGTCGCGCCACCTCCCGGCCGATCGGCAGGGATGCCGTCGCCGCCGGGGAGGGCGCGTTCAGGACGTGCACCATGCGGGGCGACTCCGCGAAGAGGAAGTCGTCCACGAGCGTCCCGTCCCGCAGCACCGCCTGCGCCCGTACGCCGGGGGCCGCCGGTATGAGGTCCTCGACGGTGATGCCCGGCAGCAGTCGCCGTACCGCCTCCGCGAAGGCGTGCCGGGACAGGGAGCGCCGTATCTCGCCCGCGCCGTACCGCCAGTGGCGCCGGGCTATCCGCCAGGTGCCCGGGTAGCCCACCGTCCCGGCGAGCTCGCCCGGTCGTACCGTCCACCGGCTGTAGCCCTCGCGGGCCGTCGCGGGCACCGCGTTCGGCCCCAGGTGGACCCGGCCGTCGATGCCCCGGGTGAGATGGACGCCCAGGAAGGGGAACGCCGGGTCCGGGACCGGATAGACCAGGCCGCGCACCAGGTCCTTGCGCTCCGGGCGCAGCTCGAAGTACTCCCCCCGGAACGGGACGATCCGCATACCCGGGTCGTCGCCCGCCAGCCGGGCCACCCGGTCGCTGTACAGCCCGGCGCAGTTGACCAGCGCCCGGGCGCGCAGCACCTCGCCGCGCGCCGTGCGCACCGCGACGGCCGAGCCGCGCCGCCCGACGACCCGTACCTCCGCCCCGTAGCGCACGGAGGCACCGGCCTCCTCCGCGAGCCGGGCCAGGCGGCGGGCCACCGCGCCGAAGTCGCACACTCCGGTCGTGCCGACGTGGATCGCGGCGATGCCGCGCACCGCCGGCTCGTACTCCGCTATCTGCGCGGGGCCCAGCTCGCGCACGGGAATGCCGTTCTCCCGGCCGCGCTGGACCAGGGCGTGCAGCCGGGGCAGCTCGGAGCGGTCCGTCGCCACGATCAGCTTGCCCGTCACCTCGTGGGGCAGGCCCTGCTCGGCGCAGAACCGCACCATCTCCGCCGCCCCTCGCACGGCGAAGCGGGCCTTGTACGAACCGGGGCGGTAGTAGATCCCGCTGTGGATCACACCGCTGTTCCGCCCGGTCTGGTGGAGGGCGGGGGCGTTCTCCTTCTCCAGCACGACGACGCGGGTGCCGGGGGCGGCGCGTGTGATCGCGTACGCCGTCGAGAGCCCCACGATCCCGCCCCCGACGATCAGCACGTCACTGTCGTAACCGCCGTCACCGCGCACCTTTAGTGCTTCGCCACCCACGTCACCATGATGACGGGTGCTACTGACAATGGGTTGCCACATGGCCCCACGTGCGCATTCACCCGAGCGGCGGCAGCCGGGGACGGCCTCCGGAGCTCACCTCACCCGTGCGCCACGAGCAACGGCCTCGCCCGCTCCCTCAGCTCCACCACCCTGGGCTCGTTCCCGTACGGCTCCAGGCGGTGGAGCAGATCGCGTACGTACTCCGTCGTACGGGCCGAGGAGATCCGGCCCGCGACCTCCAGCGCCCGCGCACCCGCCGCGCACGCCGCGTCCAGATTGCCCGACTCCAGCTCGGCGACCGCCGAGACCACCAGGCGCAGGCCGTGCGAGCGTACGAACTCCTCCGTCGGCCGGGCCAGCGCCTGCTCCGTGAAGCGCTGTACCTGCCGTGGCACCCGCAGGTCGCGGTAGCACTCGGCGGCGTCGGCGGCGAACCGCTCCTGGGTGTAGAAGTCCAGCCAGGAGGGGTCCGGGTCGCCCGGACGCGCCCGCTCCAGCCAGCCTTCGGCGGCCTTCAGCGCCGTACCGCACGCGGGACCGTCCCCCGCCTTCGCCTGCGCGCGCGCCTCGACGAGACGGAAGAAGCTCATCGCGCGGGCGGTGGCCAGGCCGCGGTTGCGCTCCAGGGCGGCCTGGGCGAGGTCCACGCCCTCGTCCGCGAAGCCCCGGTACGTGGCCTGGAGGCTCATCGACGCCAGGACGTACCCGCCGAGCGGGACGTCCGCCGCCGCCCGGGCCAGCCGCAGCGCCTGGATGTAGTAGCGCTGGGCGGCCTCCTGCTGGCCCGTGTCGAAGGCCATCCAGCCCGCCAGCCTGGTCAGTTCGGCCGTCGCGCCGAAGAGCGCGCGCCCCACCTCGTCGCTGTACGAACCCAGCAGCAGCGGTGCCGCGTCGACGCGCAGGCACTCGGGGACCATCGACGAACGCCAGTCGCCGCCACCGTACTTGGAGTCCCAGCGGCGGGCGTCGTCGGCGGCCTCCCGCAGCTTCGTCACATCGCTGTGGCCGACACGCTGCGGTAAACCGCAGTCCGCGCCGCCTCCCGAGGCCGCCGCCGTGGCCGCCTCCCGGGCCGCCTGCTGCGGCTCGCGCGCCACCGAACTGTCGGCGGGAGTTATGAGCCAGCGCGAGGCCGGCGTCGAATACGCGCTGACGGAGAAGGATCCGGCCAGGCTCTGCCATATCCCCCCGCCCCCGCGCCGACCGGCGACATCCAGCCGGTAGAGCTCCGTCGCCGACCGCACCGCCTGGCCGACATCGCGCGGAAAGGAGAGCCCCACCTCCGGCGCCGGATCGGCGTCCGCGAGCCCGATCTCGTGCAGCGGCACCGGCCGGCCGAGCTTGGCCGCTATGGCGGCCGCGATCAGATGCGGCGCCGCGCCCTGCGGGACCATGCCCTTGGAGACCCACCGGGCGACGGACGTCTTGTCGTAGCGAAGTGTCAAACCCCGTTGCGCGCCGAGGTCGTTGACCCTGCGCGCGAGACCGGCGTTGCTGATGCCGGCGAGGGCGAGGACAGTGCCCAGCTTCTCATTCGGCCCGCGTGGCTCCCTGGACATTGCGCACCCCTCGACGAACGGCGCCCGCCCCGGCATAGGCTCGGGGCATTCGTAAACCCAGCGTAGTTCGCCGCATCCCGACCGTTAAGAGGTGATGTCCCGGATGGCGAGATTCTGGCCCGTATGTGCGTGCATCGAGGGGCACGTGCTCCGGTTGTGTGTGGCCGTGCGCCCGCCGTGCGCTCTGTCCGCGCCCACGGGGGTGGCGGTTCCATGGAGGGGCGTGGGTTGGCCCGCTGCGCTGGAACCAGTGGGCTGGGGGAGGCCGTCGCCTCATTCCCCGCGGGCGGCGGCACGGTCCGGGAGGTGGCTCGCGCCTCCCGGACCGTACGCGCGCACGCGGCCGGTCCCTTTCCCGTCGCGTTCGCGCCGTGTCCGTCCCCTTTCCGGTCCCCACTGAGCGGACCGCGAACCGGCGCGCCCCGAATTTGGCCGGATCCGGGTGCGCCACGCGGCCGAAGACAGAGGGTTCGCCGCCGGGGCCCCGGTGAAACCGTTGGCCGGGCCGCCGGGCGAACCGTGACGAAACGCCATTTCCGTCCGTTGTCAGGTGAGTTGGCAGCCGGCGTCGCACGGAACGCGTCGCCCAACGGGCGCCCCACGGATGTCGCAACCGTCGCCCGCTGTGCATGATGACTGCTACTCGATGACTGCTACTCGGTGTGCGACCTGTTGGTTGTCCACAGCCTGTGGAGGCGGCGATGCGCTGGTTGGTGGGGTGGAGCCGCGGCGCCGCCGGAAGCGGCACGGACGCCCGGCCCGACGCACCCGACCGGTCCGACCGGCCCGAGTCGCCCGGCCCCCCGGTCGAGCCCGTGGGCGCCCGCCTCCTGTGGGGCGAACCGGCCCCCCTGTGGGCCGTCGGCGACTGGCGACCCGACGAGGTCCGCGTCGTCCACGCCGACGCCGACACCCGGCTCGCCGTCCTCGGCCGCTGCGGCGCGAGCGACGACGCCCTGCGCTCCGGCCTCCTCGCCGCGCGCGGCGGCGCGCTCCGCCACCTGACCGCCTGGCCGGGCAGCTACACCGCCGTCGCCCGCGTCGGCCGCCGCCTCACCGTCGCCGGGGACCTCGCCGGCGCCCGGCCCGTCTTCCACGCCGCCTGGTCCGGCGGCACCGCCTACGCCACCGCGGCCCTCCCGCTCGCCGACCTCGTCGAGGCCGAACTCGACATCGGCTACCTCGCCGCGCTCCTCGCCTGCCCCGACTCCCCGGAAGCCCTCGCCGACGGCACGCCCTACACCGGCGTCCGGCGCGTCCCGCCCGGCCACGCGCTGGTGCTGCGCGACGGCGCGCGGGACGTCACCGGGTACGAACCCACCTCCTCACTCGCCGTCGCCGCGCCCCAACTCGACGCCCGCCAGGCCGTCGAGGGCGTCCGCGAGGCGATCGTCGAAGCGGTACGGACCCGGCTCGCCGCCCCGCGCCACGCCGTGGAGTACGGCGACGGGCACGTACCGGGCGGCGGCGCACACGTGCCGGGTGACGGGCACCTGCCGGACGGCTCACACATGCCGGGCGACGGACATGTGCCGGGCGGCGGCGCGTACGGTCACGGGCGCGCCCCCGGCATGGGGGCCGCGCCCGGCGCGGGCCCCGCCCACCGGCGCACCGCCTACCGTCGAGGACCGGCCCCCGGCGTCGGCGCCGACCTCTCCGGAGGCAGCGCCTCCGGCACCCTCGCCCTGCTGGCGGCCGGGCTGCCGGGCCTGCCCGGCACCCCCCTCGGCTTCGGCAACGGAACGGGCGAGCGGCTGCTCGCCGTCACCTTCAACGACCTCGCCTCGGACGGCGGCCGCACCCGCGAATCCGAACTCGAACGAGCCCGCGCGATCGCCGCCAACCCCCGGCTCCGCCACGTCATCGTCGCCGCCGGAACGGAAGCGCTGCCGTACGCAGAGCTGTACGACGGCCCGCTGACCGACGAACCCGGCCCCGCCATCGCCTCCGCCGCCCGGCACCGCAGGAGACTGGCCGCGGGCGGCGCCGACCACCTCGTCGGGCACGGCGCCCGGCAGGTCCTCGACGCCCACCCGGCCCGGCTGGCCGACCTGTTGATGGACCGCAGAAGACGCCACCTCCTGAAGCCCGTCTCGGCGCTGGCCCGCGCCGACGGCCCCTCGGCGCACTCGCTGTTCGTCCCCTTCACCGTCTACCGGGCGGCGCGGCGGCTCGCCCGCACGCCCTACCGCGAGGGACTTGAGGCAGCGGCGGCGCAGTTTCTGACCCCGGGGGCGTACGGCCCCATCCCGGGCGCCCCCGCGACGGGCGGCCCCGTGGACGCCTCACTGGCCGCCCTCACCTGGTGCCGGCCCGGGCCCGCCGCCCGGTGGCTGACCGGCGAGGCGCTCGCGGAAGTATCGGTTCGTCTCCAGAGCGCGGCGGTCCGCGCCAACGGGCTGGCGCAGCGCCCCGGCGAACGCCGCGCCGCCGCCGCGCTCAGCCGGCACGCCGCGGACCACCGCGTCCTGGAGCAGGCGGCCGAGGTGCGCGGCCAGCGCCTCCACGCCCCCTTCCTCGACAACCAGGTCGTACGGGCCTGCCGCGCGCTCCCCGAGGCGCTCCGGGTGCAGCCGGGGGCGCGCGCCTCCGTGCTGCGCTCCGTCCTGGCCGGCGCGGGCATCCGCGAACTGCCGCCCGGCTGGGGCGCCCCCTCCCACGCCGCGCACGCGGCGGCCGGACGCGCCGGAATCGGGGCTTCCCTGGGCCCGCTCCAGGACCTCTTCGCCACCCCGCTCCTCGCCGACGCGGGCCTCGTCGACGCCGGCGTCGTACGGGGCGCCCTGCACGCGGCGGCGAACGGCGCGCCGCTCGCCCTGGACGGGCTCGCCGAACTCGTCTCGGCGGAGGTCTGGTTACGCCGCCTCCTCGCCCGGCGCGGCACCTGCTGGACGGGCCCGGCGGCCCCGAGCCGCCGCGCCGTGGCGGGCGGCGTGCCGCCCCGGCCCAGCTTGTGAGGACGGGACGACCGGAGAGGCCGGTCCCGTCCGGAGGGCCTGACCGACCTAGCCGCAGCTGATCCGGGCCAGCGCCCAGTCCGGCACCGCCACCCGGTCCCACGCGGACACCGGCTGTACGACCAGGCGCAGCGTCTTGCGCCCCGTCAGCGGCACATGGACCGGCACCGCCGCCTGCCCGGCGCGCACCGGGCCCGAACTCCACAGCCGGGCGCCGTCCGCGTAGACGGAGAACGCGACCGTGCCCAGGCCGAACGACATGTCGTCCAGACCCGCCATGGCGTCGTAGGACGTACAGGACCGGTTGAGGTCGATCGTCACCGACGACGCGGCATGGACGGTCACCCCGTGGCGGTACGCCGTGCCGCCGATGCGGACGCCGCCGTACCGCTGCCACAGCCAACTGCTCGCGCCGAACCGCACCTCGGGCTGCGAACCGTCGCCGAACCCGCTGTACTCCAGCCGGTTGAGCGGGAACACCGCCGGGGGCCGCGGCTTGTGCGTGGGCTTCGGCTCGGGGTCGGGCGTGGGGTCGGGCTTGTGCGTGGGCCTCGGCTTGGGCGTGGGTTTCGCGGTGTCAGAGGTGTTCGACGTGTCCGACGTGTCCGACGTGGGGGAGGAGGGGTGGGGCGTGGGGGCGTGAGCGGTGGGCCGGGACTCGGACCCCGACCCGGCCACGGCGGAGGCCGAGGCCGACGACGAGGGGGAGGCCACCGGAGTGCGCGACGCCGACGGGCCGGGCGCCGAGGGCGAGGCCCAGGCCGACGTCCCCGTGCTCGCGTGCGCGCTCGAAGAACCCGCCACTGGCTTCGCCATCAGCGCGGGCGGGGCCGTCGGGCCCGCCGAGGCGGTGAGCCGGGGCGTGGCCTTCGGCGCACGCGGCGTCGGCAAAGCGGGTGCGACGGTGTCCTTGGCCAGCGGCTTCTCCGGCGGCGCGGACGTCCCGGCCGCCAGGGTGTACGCGATGACCGCCCCGACAGTGGCCACGGTCCCCGCGACGAGCGCGACCTTCGCCGCCAGACCGAGCCCCTGCGCCGCGACCCCGGACCCGGACGCGCCCGACCCCGCCGCACCGGCCCCGGCCGTCCCCGAACCCGAGGCCCCCGATCCGGCCGTCCCCGATCCCGACGCGCCGGAGCCCGCCGTACCGGACCCGGCCGCCCCGCCCGACCCGGACCCGCTCCCCGCGGCACCCGCGCCTCCGCCCCCGCTTCCCCCCGACCCGGCGCCGGAACCAGCACCCGCACCAGCACCCGCACCGGCGCCCGTCCCCGCGCCCACACCCGCGCCGGCACCCGCACCCGCGCTCACGGCCGCGGCTCCCGCCGCGCCCGCCGCTCCCGCGGCGAGGCCGGACGCCGCCTTGAGCGACCAGTCGGCGGCGAACCAACCGATGACCGCGACCGGCAGCAGCCCGCGCAGCCGCGAGTTGACGTCCGCGACCTCCCGCGCCGCCATACGACAGCGCGCACACCCGTCCAGATGCCTTCGCATCCCCCGCTCGGCCCGGGCCCGCAGACTTCCGCGCGCGTACGCGCCGAGCCGGTCCGCGTAGCGCGCGCATTCGCCACCGGTCGTCAGCGACGTACTCACATGCGCCTGGAGGTACGCCTGCCGCAGACCCTCGCGTGCCCGGTGCGCCAGCACGGCCGTGGCGTTGGCGGTCAGCCCGAGGAGCGGGGCCACCTCGCTCGGCGACTCCTCCTCCACGGTGGTGTGCCAGAGCACCGTCTGCCACCGCTCGGGCAGGCTGCGGAACGCCCGCACGGCCAGGGACTCCTCGGCCTCCTGCATGGCCCGCACATCCGCGCCGAGCCCAAGAGTGTCGTCCTCGGAGGCGACCGACGCGGCCGCCGACGAGGTCGCGAAGACCGCGAAGTCCTCGACGAGATGCTCCCGCCTGGTCGTCCGTCCCCAGGCCGCCGCGACCCGCCGCACCGTGGTCAGCAGATACGCCCGCACCGCCGTGTCCGGCCCGGCGCCGCCCCGTACCGCCTGGAGCGTGGCGGCGAAGACCTCATTGGTCAGGTCCTCGGCGGTGTGGTCGTCACGGCAGCAGCTGAGGGCGTACCGGCGCACCGCGCCGGCATGGCGTCGGTACAGCTCCTCGTACGCTCCGGTGCCCTCCCCACCGCGCAGCTGTGCGACCAGCTCGAGGTCGGACGGTGGCACATCCGTGGCTTCCTGGTCTTCCCGCACCCCCGCATCATCGACCGGCGCACCGTCCCCGGTACAACCGACGGCATCGGTATGGGCGGGAATGCCCGAAGCGTCCCGGTCTGGCATCCCTGGATCGGCGTCCGCCCGGCCGCTGTCCCTCGGCGCCGGCACTCCCGATCCGACGGGCCCGAACCACAGGTCCAGGGCACCGGAGAGGGAGTCGGGGCCCGGATCGGGGGAGGCCGCGGACGGCCCGCCCTGACCGGGCACCTTGTGCGGCGGCGAAGGATCGCCGGCCCCGTCGCTTCCGCGAGGCTCTTCCCGCCCGTCAACACTCATAGCGCAGGCTCCCCGTACACGCCGGCACACTCGAACTCCGAGCAGCCTGGCATACGGGAACGCGGCAGGATCACTTCACCAGCGGCAACCACCCGTCCGGGCCCTGGCCGGGCCGGAATACCGATGGTCACGAGAACCGATAGGAACCGACTGGGACCCGACTGGGAACCGACAGAAATCCGGTGAAGAAGAGAGTGAAGAAGAGGGCGGTTGTCGGCGCCCGCGACCTGCGTCGCCGCCGCCGACAACCGTCACCTCACGGCTTCCGCCGACGGGCTACCGCGCGGGACGGGACCGCAGGCCCTCCAGCAGGATGTCCAGCAGCCGCGACGAGGCCGCCGCCTGCTGTGCCGCGTCCGGCAGGGACGGCGCGGCCGTCGCTATCACCAGCAGCACATCCGCGACGGTCACATCGGCGCGGAGCTCACCCGCCGAGCGCGCCCGCTCCACCAGCCGGCCCACGACGTCCAGCAGGGCCGCCGCACCGGCGTCGTCCCGCTCCTGGACCGCCGCCGGCCGCTGCTCGACGAGCCGCAGCTCGTGCAGCTGGCCCCCGGCGCCCACGGGCTGCCGCTGCTGCGGCACCCGCGCCGGAACCCGCTCCCGGAGCTCCTCGGCCTCCACGTCGACGCCGACCCGCAGCACCTGCGGAGGCAGCAGCCGCCCCGCGCCCGACGCCACCGACGTGCGCAGGAACCGGGACAGCGCCGACCACGGCTCGTCCTCCTGCCCCAGCGCGGTGCGCGCCTGCTCGGTGAGCCGTGCCGTCTCCTCCTCGGCTATCCGCCGGACCAGCACGTCCTTGCTGGGGAACCGGCGGTAGACCGTCCCCACTCCCACCCGGGCCCGGCGCGCCACGTCCTCCATCGGCGCCCCGTACCCCAGCTCGCCGAAGACCTCGCGAGCCGCCCGCAGAACATGTTCCAGATTGCGCTGAGCGTCCACGCGCAACGGCGTATTACGGCCACTCGTGCCGTCGGTCGTCGTCGCGACAGCGGCAGACCAATGAGAGCTCTGAATGGTCATACGTTCCCCCGGTTATGACGTCTCCCCCCGGAGACTCCCCGCCCTGACTGCCGGGGCGTGTCTCGACACCCCGACGGAGTACGAACATAGTTGAGCCCAGGTCAAGAAAGAAGGGGGTAGTTCCGCACAGGCCGTCCCCGATTGGAGTACGGGCCTGATCCCCTTTGATTCTGCACCACCGCTCCGCCCCGTCGCATCCCCCCTGACCTGCGAATTTTTCCTACTTGACGGGTCTCCTCGCACGGACGGATCAGCTCCGGGACCGGTCATACATTTCAAAGTGGCTGTGGACAAACCATTGAGGGCGATGCGTCATGGGAAGGAGCTGTGCCACAACGCGAGGACGATGCCAGGACGACGCGGCAGCACGAGGAGGAAGAGGGCCTTGGAGAGCGGACCGGCGCGTGAGAGGCACGAGGGACGGCAGGAGCGGGAGGGAACGGAACCCGCACCGACCGGAACCGATCCAGCCACCGAGGCACCCACCTCCGAGGCACCCGTCGGCGACGCTCCCGCCCGTGAAGCCTCACGCCGCGAGACGGCCAACCGCGAGGCCCCAACCCCCGGCGTCCCCGCCCCCACCCGCACGCGCATCCTCGTCGTCGGCGGCGGCTACGTCGGGATGTACGCCGCCCTGCACCTCCAGCGGAAGCTCAAGCGCGGCGAGGCCGACGTCCTGGTCATCGACCCCGAGCCGTACATGACCTACCAGCCGTTCCTGCCCGAGGCCGCCGCCGGCTCCATCCAGCCCCGCCACGTCGTCGTGCCGCTGCGTCAGGTCCTCGCCAAATGCCAGGTCCTCACCGGCGAGGTCACCGCCATCGACCACAAGAACCGCACCGCCACCGTCAAGACCCTCGCCAGCGAGGAAGAAGGCACCGGCGCCGTCGACCTCCACTACGACGAGCTGGTCCTCGCCCCCGGCTCCATCTCCCGCACCCTCCCCGTCCCCGGCCTCGCCGATTACGGCATCGGCTTCAAGACGGTCGAGGAGGCCACCGGTCTGCGCAACCACGTCCTCGAACAGCTCGACATCGCCTCCTCCACCCGCGACCCCGAAGTCCGCTACGCCGCCCTCACCTTCGTCTTCGTCGGCGGCGGCTACGCGGGCGTGGAGGCGCTCGCCGAGCTGGAGGACATGGCCCGCTACGCCACCCGCTACTACCACAACATCCAGCCCGAAGACCTGAAGTTCATCCTGGTCGAGGCGAGCCACCGCATCCTCCCCGAAGTCGGCACGGAGATGGGCCAGTACGCCATCCGGGAACTGCGCGGCCGCAACATCGACGTACGCCTCGACACCCGCCTCCAGTCGTGCGAGAACCGCGTCGCCGTGCTCAGCGACGGCTCGCGCTTCCCCACCCGCACGCTCGTGTGGACCACCGGCGTCAAACCCCACCCCGTCCTCGCCGCCACCGACCTGCCCCTCGACGAGCGCGGCAGGCTCGTCTGCACCGCCGCCCTCCGCGTGGACGGCGTCCCGCACGCGTGGGCCGCCGGGGACGCCGCGGCCGTCCCCGACCTCACTGCCGGACAGGCCGACGCCACCTGCGCCCCCAACGCCCAGCACGCCGTGCGCCAGTCCAAGGTCCTCGCCCGGAACGTCATCGCCTCCCTCCGCGGCCACGACCTCCAGGACTACCGCCACAAATACGTCGGCTCCGTCGCCTCCCTCGGCTTCCACAAGGGCGTCGCCCACGTCTACGGCAGGAAGCTCAAGGGCTACCCCGCCTGGTTCATGCACCGCGCCTACCACCTCAGCAGGGTCCCCACCCTCAACCGCAAGGCACGCGTCCTCGCCGACTGGGCCCTCGCCGGACTCTTCAAACGCGAGATCGTCTCGCTCGGCTCACTGGAGAACCCCCGGGCCGAATTCGAGCTCGCGGCGGGCACGGGACGCCACCCGGAGGCCAGCTGACGCCCGGTGACGGGCACGGTCCTTCAGCCGGAACCCCCTTTTGGGACGCGGCGTCTGACGAATGTCGGACCCGTCGGCCACACTGGACGTGTGACCATGGGTGGGCTGGTAGCCGCGAAGAGTAACAATCATGAGGATCCGGACGTTTGCTGCACTCCCCCGGGGGCCGGCCCCCGCACCGCAGACCGCGCCGCCGAGCCGGGCGCGCGGCACCGCCACCCCGCAAGGCACCCCACGTCGCCGAGCTGACCCGGAACGACTCCGCGAGGTAATCCTCAGTGAACTTCACCCGCTGGAGCGCCCGGCTCCCCGGAACGCAGCGTCGAGCAGCGGCGCGCGCCGACCGCACGCCCGCCACGCCCCCGCAGCCCCCGCCTCCCGACGGCGGTGGTCCCGCCGGCCCCGGCACCGTGCCCGCCGCCCGGGCCGGATCCGCGCCGGCGCCTGACACCGAGCCCGTCCCCCGCCTCGACGCGCTCTCCGTCCACGACATCCTCGGCACCGTCCCGGCCCTCGTCGCCGTCGTCTACGGCCCCGAGCACCGCATCGCCTACGTCAACGACGCCTACGCCACTCTCTTCGGCCCCCGCACCCCCGGAGCACCCGCCCGCGAGGCCCTCCCCGAACTCGTGGAACTCGGCCTGCTTCCCCTGATGGATCAGGTACTGCGCAGCCGCAAACCCCGCACGGTCAAGTCCCGCCGCGCCCCCGCCGCCGGCCGCCACGGCTACTACACCTTCACCTGCACCCCCATCGACATCGGCGACCCCGGTGTCGGCGGCCACGGCGCGACCGGTGAGGGACTGACGGGTGAAGGATCGACGGGTGAGGGAACAGCCGGCCACGGCGACGGCCGGCGCGGCGTCCTCGTCTTCGCCGCCGACGTCACCGACCAGGTGGAAGCCGCCGAACGACTGCGCGCCAGCGAACGCCGCCAGCGCGAGGCGGCCGTCACCCTCCAGCGCAGCCTCCTCCCGCAGGAGCTGGAGCAGCCCGACGACCTCCGCGTCGCCGCCACCTACCAGCCCGGCGGCAGCGACACCGCCGTCGGCGGCGACTGGTACGACGTCATCACCCTCGGCGCCGGCCGCACCGCCCTCGTCATCGGCGACGTCATGGGCCGGGGTGTCCGCGCCGCCGCCGTCATGGGCCAGCTCCGCACCGCGGTACGGGCCTACGCCCGCCTCGACCTCCCGCCCCACGAGGTCCTCCAGCTCCTCGACGGCCTCGCCGCCGAGATCGACGCCACCCAGATCGCCACCTGCGTCTACGCCGTCCACGACCCCAACGAGGGCCGCCTCGTCTACGCCTCGGCCGGCCATCTGCCGATCCTCGTCCGCGACCCCGACGGCATCGTCCACCGGGCCGCCGAGCCCACCGGCCCCCCGCTCGGCACCGGCGGCTGGCTCCACACGTCCGGCAGCATGCCCCTCGGCCCCGGTTCCAGCGCCGTCCTCTATACGGACGGCCTCGTCGAGCGCCGCCACGAGGACATCGACGAGGGCGTCGCCGCACTCGAGCGGGCGTTCGCGGGTGCGACCGGCTCACCCCAGGTCATGTGCGACCGCCTCATCCGTGCCCTCGGCGTCACCCAGGAACACGACGACGACGTCGCCATGCTCGTCCTCCAGCACCCCTTCCGCACCGGCCACGACGCCGAGCTCTTCCACAACGCCGCGCTCGAGCTCCTCGGCGGCATCGAGGCCGCGCCCCGGGCCCGCGCCTTCGCCTCGGGGGTCCTCGCCAGCTGGCGCTTCCCCACCGAGCTGCGCGACCTGGGCGTCCTGGCCGCCAGCGAGCTCGTGGCCAACTCCCTCCAGCACGGCGAACCGCCCATGCGGCTCCGGCTGCGCCGCACCGACCGCCGCCTGATCATCGAGGTCACCGACGGGGACGACCACCTGCCGCGCCGCCGCCGCGCCGAGCCCGCGGACGAGGCCGGCCGCGGCATCTCGATCATCGCCACCATCGCCTCGTCCTGGGGATCGCGCCGCACCCCGGGCGGTGGCAAGGCCGTCTGGTGCGAGTTCGCGCTGCCGGGTACGGGTGCGCATATGTAAAGGGGTGGGTCTGACCGGAAGCTTTCCCTTCCGGTCAGACCCACCCCTTTATGCATGGACGTCGGGCATGAACGTCAGGCCGCGACGGGCACCCGCTCGCTGGTCTCGGTCTCGGTCTCGGTCCCGCTCCCGGTGCCGGTGCCGGTCCCGGCAGGGCCCGCCGCCCGGGCCCGCTGCGCGCGAGCGACGAGCGGATTGTCCTGCGCCGCGGTGAGCCGGCGCCCCAGCCGCAGGGCCAGCGCCGTGATGCCGAGCGAGCACATGATCAGCAGCGTCACATAGACACCGGACAGCCCCAGACCCACCAGCAGCGCGCCCAGCAGCGGCCCTGAAGCCATCGCCAGCTGCTTCACCAGGGCGAAGGCCGAGTTGTACTGACCGATCAGCGACGCCGGAGCCAGGTCCGCCACCAGCGGCGCCACGGTCGGCGACAGCATCGACTCACCGACACCGAACAGCACGTACGTGGAGATCAGCAGCCCCGTGGCCACCGCCTGCGCACCGTGCACCAGACCGGACAGCGCCGCGGCCACCCACGCCACGGTCCAGATCAGCCCGACCAGCGCCATGACCCGGCTGCGCCGGCGGCCCTCCACCAGCTTCAGCACGACGAACTGCGTCACGACGATCGCCGCCGTATTGGCGAACAGCGCCAGGCCCAGCGTGGCGGGGGAGACGTGGGTGACCTCCGTGGCGTACGCCGCCAGCCCCGACTCGAACTGTCCGTAGCAGGCGAAGAACATCACGAAGCCCAGCACGCACAGCCACACCATGGAACGGTCACGCAGCAGGGTGCGCCACGCGCCCTCGGGCCGGCTGTCCGTCGGCACGGCGTCCTCGACCCGGGGGGACTCCGGCAGCTTCACGGTCGCCACCGTCGCGCCCAGGACCAGGAACATCAGCGACTCGATGCCGAACAGCCGGATGAAGCTCGACGCGGCGTTCTCGTCGACCATCAGACCGCCGATGAGTCCACCGACACCCAGGCCCAGGTTGTTGAGGAAGAACTGGGTGGCGAAGGAGCGCGAACGCGTCAGGGGCGTCGAGCACCACACGATCATGGTCGCGAGCGACGGCTGGATCACCGCGATGCCCGCACCGAGCGCGGCGGCGGAGGCGATGACCAGCGGCGTCACGCTCGACAGGCCCAGGCCCAGCGAACCGATCGCCGCCGAGACCGTACCCACGATGGCCACGGGCAACGGACCCCGCCGGTCGATCGCCCGACCGGTGAAAGGCAGCACGACGAGCGCGGCCACGGCCAGCGTGAACAGCGTCAGACCCGCTGTCCCCGCTCCCAGGCCCCGCACCTTCGCCACATAGACGTAGAGATACGGAACCGTGAAGCCGTTGCCGAACGCGCTCAACGCGTTGCCCAACTGGATCCGGCGCAGTGCCGCGCCCATCGCGGTGGTCACTCCTCACCCCTCAAGCTTGAAGACTTCAACCCTAAACTTCGAAGCTAAAGAGTACATGCCGAAGGGCTTTAGCGCCAACGTTTTCTGCGATACTGCCGCTCATGGCAGACACCCCCGGGCCCGCCGAGCCGAGCCTCGAAGAGCAGATCGCCGTCTACCAGCGCGAGTACCAGGGCCTGGATCCGCAGGTGGAACGCGTCGTCTCCGCTCTCAGCCGCCTCAACCGCCGCATGAACGTCGCGTACGGGCGCCAGACCGCGGAGCTCGGCATGGGCAACGCCGAGTGGGAGGTCCTCAAGGCCCTCGTCCTCGCCGGCGACCCCTATCGCCTGGGCCCCGGCGACCTCGCCAAGCGCCTCGGCCTCACCCCGGCCGCCATGACCCACCGCATCGACCGCATGGTCGCGGAGGGTCTGGTCACCAGGGAGAGGGACGAGAACAACCGCGTCCGCGTGATCGTCGGCATCACGGAGGACGGACGGGCGAAGTGGCTGGAGGGCCTGCGCAAGGCCACGGTCTTCGAGGAGGAACTCCTCCAGGACCTCTCCACCGACGAGCGCGCCCAGCTCGGCGAGATGCTGACCCGACTGCTGCGCCGGGTGGAGCGCACCCAGCCGGACGCCGGAGGACGGCTCACCGACCTCGAATGAGGCTCGAAGGAGGGTGTGAACGAGGGCGCGAACGAGGGTGGCCGGAGCCGGTTGACACGACCCCACCGGATCCGTAGTGTTCTCCGAGTTGTCGCGGGGCCGGTACGGTCCCAAGACAGCCACTCTTGCCGCATCGGCGGCGATCACCACTTGGCTTGACCCTGGAACGGGATGAATTTCGGCGTGCCCGGAATTCGGAACGGGTGCCGATTAGGCGCCCCGGGGAAAATCCGCTAAAGTAGTGATCACGCCGGAGGCCGAAAGGCCGAAAGCGAGAAACCCCGCTCCAACAGGGGGCCGGAAAAGGAATCCGAACCGGGAACGGAACGGAAAACGG
>NZ_BMRT01000017.1 GCF_014648775.1 Streptomyces abikoensis | reverse complement strand
GGGAAGGCGGTGTGTTCGTCGAACAGTTCGCGGTCCTGGAGACAGTGGTAGAGCTGGCCGATCAAGCGGTTGAAGAGGTTGCGCTGGGCTGAGGCATGCCAGTCTCCGTGATCACGGCGACGCCGGTAGTGGGCCTTGGCGCCGGGTGAAGCGGTGATCGAGGAGAAGGCCCAGAGGTAGCCAACGGCGTTGAGTCGGTCGTTCTTCACCCACCGTCTGGTGATGGACGACTTCTTGCCGGAGGCTCGGGTGATGGGTGAGGACCCGGCGTATGCCTTGAGACCACGGGCGTCAGCGAACCGAGTGCGGTCGTCTCCGACCTCGGCGAGCACCCGGGCGCCGAGCTGGGTGCCGAGGCCGGGGAAGCTGAGGATGATCTCAGCGTCCGGGTGCTGAGGGAACGCGTCCTCCACCGCCTCGGCGAGCTGGTCGGCGGCCGTGCAAGCTGCCTCCAGCTGGTTGAGGAGGGCGAGCATCTGCTTGCCGAGGGCTTCCTCGACAAGTGCAGGTTGGTGGGCCCAGTCCGCCCGGAAGATCTCACGGAGCCGCTCGACTTCGGCCTCGATCCCGCGCTGGCGGCCGGCCCGCCTCAGCGCGGCTTGGAGCTGGGTGCGGGTGAGTCGGGCTGCTCGCGTCGGGGTGGGGGCGGTCTTGAGGAGCTCCTGTGCCTCGCGCCGGCACAGGCCGTTGCGCCAGGACTCGAAGGCGGCCAGTGCGGAGGGATAGTACTCGCGCAGCAGGGATCGGAGCTGGTTGGAGACCTGCTGTCGGTTCCAGGTGGCGTCCTGCTGGGCGCGGGCGAGGACGGCGATCGCCCGCGCCAGGTCGGAGTCGTTCGGGAGCGGGCGGTGCGCATGCATGTCCGTGCGCAGGATGTTCGCCAGGACCAGGGCGTCGCCGGGGTCGGACTTCTTGCGCGAGACGGAGTGGCGATCGCGGTAGCGGGCGGCCGCCATCGGGTTGATCGCGAACACCTGCCGATTGCCGGTCCGCAGCACGGCGACCAGCAGGCCGCGGGAGGTCTCGATCGCGACCGGGATCGGGGCTTCCTCGGTGTCGCCGTACTCGGCGAGCAGATCGAGCAAGATCTTGTAGCCAGTGGCGTCGTCGGTGATGTGCCGCTTGGCCAGGAGCTGGCCGGTGTCGTTGACCAGGGCGACGTCGTGCGTCTTCTCCGCCCAGTCGATGCCGCAGTAGATCAAGGTCCCTCCCGTAATGCTATGCGTTTGTGCTGGTCACGAGCTCGTACGGAACCACGCAGCGACCTAATCCCAGGACTCGGCATTGAGGCCGGTCCGCCACCTCAGCAGCTGTTCGTGGCACCAGCTCACCTCACGGGCCTCGGTCTATGCGGGAGCTCGGACGGGCTCGGGCGAAGCAAGAGGTCACCGTGCGGCGGGCTCGCACCACCAACACCAACGAGTGATCAAGAGCGCAGTGCTTGACGGTGGCAGCTACGAGGGCGTCGGGCACCGCCGCTCTGGGCCAAGGCGTCAGAACCGGGTGATAAGAAGGCGTCCGCCCGGCGCCCACGAAGCCGCCACGATCAAAGTGGTGGCGGCCGGAGAGGCACCGAGACCCGCGCGATCTCCGTGGAGGCATCGCGTGCCCTGCTTACGGAAGACGTCGCCTCGGCACCCACCGACTGCCACAGGCACCAGGACCGCCCGCCGCTCCATGGGAAGGCATCGACCCGCCCGGATTGGACTAGGCGTGACGGTCCGGGTGTTCGAACGGTGCAGATCACGTACGCGGTCCGGACCGTTGCTACCTCCGGATTAGGCATCGACCCGCCCGGATTGGACTAGGCGTGACGGTCCGGGTGTTCGAACGGTGCAGATCACGTACGCGGTCCGGACCGTTGCTACCTCCGGATTAGGTGATCAGGGTCTCGGAGTGCTGGATGAGCCGTTCGTAGTCGCGAGCATGCCGGCGGGCGTGCATCATCCACGCGAGTGACCTCTCGACGACCCAGCGGCGGGGAAGTACGACGAAGCCGGAGGTGTCCTTGGGGCGGCTGACCGGTTTGATGGTGAGGTTGAGGTGCTGTTTTGCCCAGTCGACGAGTTTGCCGGCGTAGGCGGAGTCGGCCCAGACGATGGTGATCTCGGGGTGCATCAGGCGGAGGCGGAAGAGCACTTCCTTGGCGGCTGCGGCGTCGTGGAGGTCGGCGGGGGTGACCATGACCATGAGGGGCAGGCCGCGGGTGTCCACGACCAGGTGGCGCTTGCGGCCGTTGATTTTCTTGCCCGCGTCGTAGCCGCGGGTGGCCTTGGAGACGGTCTCGGCCGCTTTCACGCTCTGGGAGTCGATCACGGTGGCCACGGCTCGGGGGCCTTTGCCCATGTCGCGGCGGATCCGGCCGGCGAGATGGTCACGGATCTGGCCGACGATCCCGGCCGCTGCCCAGCGGGCCATGAACCCCCAGACCGTGCGCCAGGGTGGGAAATCTGCAGGCAGGGCCCGCCATTTGCAGCCGGTGTCCACGACGTAGCGGATCGCGTCGACGATCTCCCGCCGGGAGTGTTTCTCCGGTCAGCCGCCGCGGCTGGTCTCGCAGGCGGGCTCAGGCAGCAGCGGTTCGAGCAGGGCCCATTCCGCGTTCGTGGTGTCGGAGGGATAGCGACGCTGACGCATGGCGGCGGGCTCCCTCCGAGTCGGGTGCCGAGGGGACGCCCGGCCGGAGACCTGGCGTCCCCTCTGTGGTGGTCAGGCTGAGACGACGAGGTCGAGGGTGGATTCTATGGAGTTGAGCTGGGCGATGATGTGCTTGACCCACTTGTCGCCCGGGCGGGCGGCGGCGTGCGGGGCGACCGTGCCGGTGATGAAGCGGCGGAACTCGGTCAGCTTCTCGGTGAGTACGGCCCGTTCGTATGCCTCCAGCGCGGCGCGTTCGGCGCCGAGCTGGTAGCCGTCGGCCCTGGTCCAGATCAGCGGTGGCCAGCCGTTTTCAGCGATGATGTCGCGCAGGGCGGCCAGCCCTGACCTGACCTGGCTGGGGGACAGCCCACTCGCGCGGGTCAGCTGGGGGAACAGCAGCCCTGCGGGTCTGGCCTCGAACAGCACGAACCGCAGGGTGTCCGCATGCCGCTGGGCGGCTTCGCCCCGGCGCCGTGAGGCGCGGGGCATGGCTATTCGCCCCGCAGCATGCGGGCGAGCGCGTCGTCCATGTCGACCTTGCCGGTGTCGATGGCGGTCTCGATCCAGTCCAGCGTCGCCCGTACCTTGGCGACGTTCTGGTGCACGATCGTGGCCTCGTCCTCGCTCAGGTTGCGGGCTCGCAGGCCCGGGACGGTCCGGCCGGCCGCGGCGACGAACGAGTGGCAGGCGGTGACCAGGTCCAGGAACTCCACCGTCCGGTCGATCTTCTTCACCGCCGGGGCGACGGGGCTGGTGTCCTCGAAGTGGTCGCGGGCTTGCCGGGACCGCTCCACCTGGGCATGGTTGACCTGGAAGCGGGCGGTGTCGTCGCTCATCGCCTTGAACGCGACGTCCGGCCTGCGGAGCAGGTTCCTTGCCGCCGTGGTGGCCACGTGCTCGTCACGGGTGAACTCCTCCACCACCCGGGC
Source organism: Streptomyces abikoensis (assembly GCF_014648775.1). Classification (GTDB taxonomy): domain Bacteria; phylum Actinomycetota; class Actinomycetes; order Streptomycetales; family Streptomycetaceae; genus Streptomyces; species Streptomyces abikoensis. The sequence goes on along the minus strand of NZ_BMRT01000017.1, from coordinate 41,247 downwards.
CTTGTCCACCGTGGTCACCTTGGCCGTCACTTCAGGCCGCTTCAGGAAGTCGCTGGTCACCACCGCGGCGACCTGGTCGTCCTGAGCCAGCGTGTGGATCGCGGTGATCTTCTCCTTCGGCGTCACCGGGGTCTCGACCCGGTTGCCGACCCGCCGGCTGGCGTCGTCCGGCGTCCACCGGGCTTTGCCCCCAGGCGGTGTGAGGATCGCGTCGAATCGTTCCTGGTCGTCCTCGATGTAGGCCAGGATCCGGTGAACGGTGTAGGAGACGCCCTTCTACCGGCGATCGGCCGGCCAGCGTGAGGATGTCCACCTCGCCGACTTCACCGTGCTGAACTTCAGGCCGATGTCCTCGGCCAGCCGTGTGAGCGTCATGGTCACCGACCACTCGGGGTCCACCGCGTGGTGGCCGCCTGGCTCCCTCATCGGCTCGATCTCCAGGGCGCGGTCCCCGATCGTGAACTGCCCGCGCGTCTGCTGTTCCACCACGTCCCGCAACTCGGCCACGATCTGCTCGTAACGGGACTGGCTGACGTTTCCGACCTTGTCGATCTCCTCCGTCATGGGTCTCACCACCCATGCGGGCCGCAGCACGGAGCTGATGTCCGTGACGTGGACACGGCCCGCTCAGCACCGAGAGTCAGACCGTAAATACGCAGATCACAACGAACGACCGCAAGTGACCGTGCTCTGAACGAAGTTGGACGCAGCATGCGTTCGGGATGCGGTCACTGTGCCCGTTCGCCGAACGTTTCCTTCCGGCGCCTCCAAGCTCTCACCACACACCGGCGCGAGCAGAAGACGGTGTTCGACCGCCGGTCAACGCCAGCCACCCACCGAGCCCCGCACTCGGGACACTCCACCTCGCCCGCACCGCTCAGCGCGGCAGCCGTACGCTTGCGCAACCGCCGGTCCGTACGCCACTGCCTGGCACGACACGCCGCAGAACAGAACAAGGCGTCAGGCCGCGCGCCTAGCTTCAGCCGGTCACCACAAGCCCGACAGATCCTCTCTCCGCCCTGCCCGGTACCCCTGGACACCGCGCCAGCGTAGAACCCAAGGCTACTCAGATCCGGGGATCAGAAACACGCACTCATGGCGAGAGGTCGGGCATCCTGTTCCCCGCGCGTGCGGGGATGGTGCCGTGGCCTGCGCTGCTGAGACGATCGGGGCGAGCTGCTTCCCGCGTGTGTGGAGATCATTCCGAACTGGCGGGTGGGTGTCGCAGGTGCCGGTTGTTGTCCCTTGGAGATCAGTCGGCAGGCGGCCCTGTCTGCGATGCTGAGTCTGTTGTGCTGCTGTCTGGCGGCTGTTCATCACAAGCAGGGGTGGATGTGTCCTGTATGTCTGAGTCGGTGGAAGTGCTGAAAAACAGCTCCGCCTGACTGTAAAGGTGCAGGTCACGGAGTCTGCTCCCCGCGCAGGCGGGGATGGTCCCTGGTCCCGGACCATGACTGGGATAGCGTTCTGCTGCTCCCCGCGCAGGCGGGGATGGTCCACCGGACTGTCTGAACAGCGCCGGGGTGTGGTGCTGCTCCCCGCGCAGGCGGGGATGGCCCCTCTGTACCTCAAGCCGGAGTAGACAACGCACTCTGCTCCCCGCACGCGCGGGGATGAACCCGAGGCCCTGCGCCTGGCCTAGCAGGTGCCGCTCTGTTCCCCGCGCGTGCGGGGATGGACCCCTGGTCATGCTGGCCCGCACCGCCGTCAGCCCCTGCTCCCCGCGCACGCGGGGATGGACCCGGCAGGGCTTGCTCGAAGGCAGTGATCGTCTCCTGCTCCCCGCGCGGGCGGGGATGGTCCCGCCCGTCAGCTCGGCCGGCTGATCGACCGCACCTGCTTCCCGTGCACGCGGGGATGCTCCTCGGGGGCCGGACATGCCGGCTGCATGCATCGCCTGCTCCCCGCGCGCTCGGGGGTGGTCCGGATCAGCTCACGGCGGACGTAGTCGGCCAGCACTGCTTCCCGCGCATGCGGGGATGAACCCAAGGGTGACGCAGAGCCCGAATGGCTGCGTCACTGCTTCCCGCGCTCGCGGGGATGGCCCCTGTGCTCGCGGGGACGGTCCCGGTGGGGTTCCGGGCTCGTCGGCGAAGGTGGACTGCTTCCCGCCTGCGTGGGGGGGCTGTGAAAGAGGGCATGGCTGGAGTGACTTGTGCTGCTCCGTCGGTTGCCTCACGGGTGTCAGCCGGCAAGCGGCGGGGTCTGCGATGCTGAGTCTGTCGTGCTGCCATGCGTCGGCTCTCCAACAACAAGCGAGGATGGACATGCTCCGTATGTCTGGTATGCCTGAGTCGGTGAAAGTGCTCAAAAACAGCTTCGCCTGGTTGTAAAGGTGCAGGTCGCGGAGTCTGCTCCCCGCGCACGCGGGGATGGACCTCGCAAGGGCGGGGTCGGTAAGTCGCTCTTGACCTGCTCCCCGCGCACGCGGGGATGGACCAGATGACGGCCGCCCCTGGTAGGACAGGAACGGCTGCTCCCCGCGCACGCGGGGATGGTCCCTTCCAGACGATCTCCAACCACGAATCGGGAAACTGCTCCCCGCGCAGGCGGGGATGGACCCCTCTGGGACTCCCACGCCAAGGCCGGCGACCCCCTGTTCCCAGCGCTCGTGGGGATGGTCCCCTCCATCCATGAGGCCGGGAAGGTGGGGGTAACTGTTCCCCGCGCTTGTGGGGATGGTCCCGCGATCAGGCCCCCAGAGGGGGCCTGGTCGGCTGTTCCTCGCGTGGGCGGGGATGCGCTGGGTGTCTGGGGTGCCTCATGGGACGTGAGCATCTGCTCCCCGCGCCCTTCCGGTTCGGCGGGCGGGGAATGGGAAGACCGGCACCCGAGGGGGTGCGTGGCGTCCTGTCCCCGGCCCAATACATGGAGTTCGACTGCAGGGGCGCTGAACTCCTCTTCCGGGTCCTGGCCGGGCGCGAGGAGAAGAACAGCGTTGTCATCGCTGCCAACGAGAGCTTGGGCGGCTGGGCCAGGACCTTCACTGACCCCTCTCTGCGCTGCCATCGTCGGCCGACTCGCCTTCGGCGGCGACATCATCGGGGACCGGTACCGGCTCCTGCCGCTTCGCCACTACCCGCGCCCGAGCCGAACAGCAGCAGATGGCCGGCTGGCCCCGCCCGGTGCCCTGCCTGGTCCTCGGTTCGCCGTGTCGGACACGTGCGGCAGGATGGCGTCATGACTCAGCAGACCTTGTCCCGGTCGGAGTCATGGCGCCGGATCGATGCCTGGCTGGCGGTGCACTCAGCTTCCGGCCTTGCAGTGCTCAACCCGCCGGCGACACCGGAGGAGATTGGGAGCGCGGAATGGTTCCTCGGCATCCCGTTGCCCGGTGATCTCGCCGAGTCCCTACGATGCCACAACGGGCTGAGCACCTGGGCGACCCTCCTGCCCGAGCAGGCCCCCCTGTCGGTGAGCGGACTCGTGGACCGATGGCAGACCTGCATGGACGTCGCGACCGAGAGCGAGGGCCTGACCACCGGCCCCTGGGACGACGAGCCCTGGTGGCACCCGCTCTGGGTGCCCTGGGCCGAGAGCGCCGACGGCATGGCACAGGTGATCGACCAGCGTCCCGGCCCAGACGTGGGGCGTCTCGGTTGGGCCGGCCACAGCGGCGGCGACTTCATCGAATCCTGGCCCGGCCTGGCACATTTCCTTCACGCCGTTGCGCAAGCGCTTCGTGACGGTGGAGGCGTCCGCGGTCTGCACTCCTACCTCACCGAGCAGGACGATCTGTGGTGGGACGAGGAGGACTCCCACGAGCTGAACGGTCAGCGGCTGAGGCCGGCCCCGGTTGGACTGTCCTGACGGCCAGCACGGACTCGAACCCAGCCAACCGCTCTTACTTCTCACCCACACCGAGCGACGAACTCAGGGCCTCGCGCTCTCCAAAGTCACCAACAACCGCTTTCACAACTCAGGTTCTGGTCCAACTTCTGTGGAGCAGTCACGCTCTGTAACTTCTCGGGGTTGGAGGGCCCTTCGCGGCTCGTTGACAGACCTGTTTGGGATCATGCCCGCATGGACTTCGACCTCGCCCCACCAAACGGCGTTGGCCCGTTGCGGATCGGTATGAATCGGCAATCGGCCAACGTGGCACTGGACTCGCTCCGCGATCTCTCCGCGGTCTCGACGTCCGACCGGCCGGGGCAGCACATCTTCCGTCCCAGTGGACTGATGATCAGCATCCACTGCACGCGAGACATGCTCGAAGCCATCGAGCTCGGGAGGCCGTCGACTCAGACAGACCGAGTCGTCTTCCGGGGCCTGGACGTGTTCGCGATACCGGCCCGCGAGCTGGTGCAACGCATGGGCGAGCACACCTCGATCGAGGCAGACCCCGACGATCCAGCGTCTTTCGTCGCCTCTGGCCTGCTCCTGAGCTTCTGGCGCCCGTTCGCAGCCGACGACGAGCCAGAGGAAGAGCAGGGCTACTACTTCGGCTCGGTCCTGCTGGCACGGCCTGGCTACTACGACACCCCTGCTCAGGCTGCGGAGCGACTCCAGCAGAGCTCGTGACTGTCTGGTCAGGATGCCAGCAGGACTCGTTTCCGCAGGAGGCCGAAGCCAGCCCGGCCGTACATCTGGCGCTTGATCATTTTGATCCGGTTGACGTGACCTTCGACGACGCCGGAGCTCCACGGCAGTGTCAGGCCCGCGGTGACGGCGGCGAGATCGCGTTCCAGGCCGTTGGCGAAGGTGTGGAGGCTGGGCAAGTCGTCGGCGCGGACCGCCTTGATCCACTGCGGGAGCCGGTCGCCCTGGAGTTCGGTGATCACCCTCCCGAACGTGCGGACGTGACCGGTGAGCGCGTCCAGTTCAGGGCAGTGCGCGAGCACTGACTTCAGCTTGAGTCGCTCGCTCTCCGGCAGGGTGTCGGGGTGGGTCAGGATCCACCCGGCGACGGTCCGCGGCGATGGTGGTCGGGCGGCCGGTGAGGTCGGGGTGGTGCGGAACGGCTGGAGGTAGGCGCGGACGGCTCCGTAGCCGCCGTGGTAGCCGTGCGTCTTGATCTCTTCCCAGAGGGTCCAGGCGTTCGTGCAGCCTTCGGCCCACCGGTCGTTCAGGTACGGCTTGAAGTCGTCGAGCTTGGTCTTGCGGTTCTGCCACTGTCCCTGGAACAGGTCTTCCGGCCTCGCGGCGTCCGCCAGCCGTTGGACGGTGCGGTAGGTCATGCCGAGCTGACGTTGGATCGAGCGTCGGCTGTGGCCGGCGGCCAGCAGCGCGTGGACGGTGGCGTGCTTAGCGCGGGTGCGGTCGGCGAAGCGGTGTCCGGTGGGCCATGGCGAGCCGCCGTCCGCCGGTGTCTGGGCCTCTGACTTCTGCGGGGCCGCCTTGGCGGTGGTCGCGCGCAGGCAGGAACGATGACGGGAGATGCACCGTTCGGCGGCTTCGCCGAGGTTGCGCCAGAGGTGGAAACGGTCGGCAACCTGGACGGCGGTGGGTGCCCCGGTACTGGCGCCTTCTGCGAAGAACGGAGCGCGGTCACGGCAGACGACCTCGATCCCCGGGCGTTCGGCCAGCCAGGCCGCGACCGTGGCCGCCTCGCGATCCGGCAGCAGGTCAATCGGTCGGCGGGTCTCGACGTCGACCAGGACGGTCCCGTAGACACGTCCCTTGCGCATCGCGTACTCGTCGACGCCGACTACCCGCGGGGGCGGCTGCTGAGGCTCCGGGAGCGCATCGACCAGCCGTAGGACCGTGTTACGGCTGGCTCTCGCCCCGAAGGCGTCGGCCAGCCGGGCACCGGCTCGGCCGGCCAGGGCGAGGCCGACCTCGGCCAGCGCTGACCGCATTCGTTCGGTCCGCTGGGTGTGTCGGCGGGTCAGGCCCGTGACCTGCTCGACGAACGTCTGCCGCTCGCATGAGGCGTCGTCGCACGTGAAGCGCCGGACCCGCAGCCGCAGTACCACCCGCCGTCCTGCCACGGGAAGATCGGCGGGAAACCGCAGGTAGGAGCCGTGCACCCGCTCCGACCAGCTCCCGCAGCCCGGGCAGCACGCCTTGGTTGGACGGGATCTGACACCGACCCGGACCACTTCGCCGTCGTCCTGCACCGACACCACCCTGATCTCCGGAGCCGACAGGAAGAGCAGCTCTTCCAGCCGGAGCAGTACCTCGCGCACAGCCCAGAACCATCAGCCCGAACGCCGCCGCCACCGGCCGTTTCCAGACGGTCTCGGGAGGCAGTCACACCACAGAAGTGGATCAGAACCACAACTCACCTACGAAGCCAGCAGCGTGAGGTCCTGCTCCCCGTGCACGCAGGGATGACCCCGGGGCCGGTCTGTGGGCGGCTTCGCAGCGTGCCTGCTCCCCGCGTACGCAGGGATGACCCCTCCCGTGTACCCGGGGCAGCTTGAGCTGCTCCCTGCGGACGCGGGGGATGACCCCGCCATCACCAAGACGGTCGCCGACGGGTGCGGCTGCTCCCCGCGCCCGCGGGGATGACCCCCCGCGCCGCCTGAGCGAGGAGGCGTTCGGTCGCTGCTCCCCGCACGCGGGGGTGGTCTCGATCTGGTGGGCGGGGCGTCGCAGGTGTCGGCTGTTGTCCTGCAGGGATCAGCCAGCAAGTGGCGGTGCCTGCGATGCTGAGTTGGCTGTGCTGTCGTCCGTCGGCTGTCCGTAGCGAGCGGGGGTGGGTATGTTCTGTTTGCCTGAGTCGGTGAAAGTGCTCAAAAACAGCTCCGCTCGGTTGTAAAGGTGCAGGTCGCAAGGTCTGCTCCCCGCGCACGCGGGGATGAACCCCCCGTCCTCGTCGGTCACCAAGGCGTATGCGACCATCCCCGCGTACGCGGGGATGGTCCCCGTGCCGCGCTCGACCGGCTGCTCGGCCCGCTCTGTTCCCCGCGCAGGCGGGGATGGACCCGTGATGACCGGGGCTTCCGACGTGTTCGGGGCTGCTCCCCGCACGCGCGGGGATGGACCCGGCGGCATGGACCTGCACCGGCACGCCCGCGCCTGCTCCCCGCACGCGTGGGGGTGGACCCGACGAAAAGCATGCTGATGGTCCCGAGTCCAGTGGCCAGGCCGAGACGGTGATCCACTGCTCCCCGCATGTGCGGGGATGGTCCCTGCCCGTCCTGCTCGTGACCCTCCAGCAGGGGCTGCTCCCCGCACGCGCGGGGATGGACCCGGATCACCTCTCACACCAACGAAAGAGGATCACTGCTCCCGGCGCGTGCGGGGATGGCCCCCCGGGGTTCTGCAAGCAAGAGGGCGTACAGACCTGTTCCCCGCGCATGCGGGGATGGACCCGCGCGCGAAGAGGAGTTCGCCGAGCTGTCCTGCTGCTCTCCGCGGACGCGGGGCTGGACCCGACGTCTCGCCGAAATCGGGGCGGCAGTGGATCTGCTCCCCGCGCACGCGGGGATGGTCCCAGAGGCATCCCGGCCCAGTCGTGGCCGGCCGCCTGCTCCCCGCGCAGGCGGGGATGGACCGGCGATGGTGAAGCGGTTACCGAGCGCGGTCTCCTGCTCCCGCGCATGCGGGGATGGTCCCTTCGAGATGGCTGGCGCCGTCAAACGGGGCGACCGCTCCTCGCGCACGCGGGGATTGGCCCGAGGGCTTCACCAAGGACGGCCGTCCAGGCTGGCTGTTCCCCGTGCACGCGGGGATGGCCCCACGTGCGCGAGGTCGACGTGGGAGAGGTCGACCTGTTCCCCGCGCACGCGGGGATGAACCCGTCCGCGACGCCGGCATCCAGGTCGTGGCGGTCTGCGCCCCGCGCACGCGGGGATGGACTCCTTGTCCGTGAGGGGGCCTGCGTCCTGTGCCGCCGATGACTGCTCCTCGTGCGTGCGGGGATGGCTCCGGCGAGATGGGCGCTGGCGTGCTCAGTGTTGTCTGTTCCCCGCGCGGGGGCCCGTCGACCGTGACCACCGCTGTGGTGGTGTGGCTCTGCTCCCCGCGCACGCGGGGATGAACCCGCGCTCGCGCCCGTGAAGCCCGTGACGTCGTCGCTGTTGCCCGTGCATGCGGGGATACTCCCGGCGAGGCCGGGAAAAGCTTGGCGGCAAACCGCTGCTTCCCGTGCGTGGCGGGAATGGTTCCTACGGGGCGAACCCCCACATGGCTGGTGCCCACTGCCCCGCACGCGCGGGGATGGTTCCGGCATCCTGCGTAAGGGCTGCATCGACGTAGCCTGCTCCCTCCGTACGCGTGGCTAGGATCTGGCTGGCCTCGAACCCTCGCTCGCGTCGACCTGTTCCCCGTGCGTGCGGGGATGGATGGACCCGAGACGCACCACTGGGCTACCGGCAACTCCGGCCTGTTCCCCGTGCTCGCGGGGATGGACCCAGTCCCGCGCTCTTGAAGACTGTCCAGCCGCCCTGCTCCGCGTGCGCGTGGGGAGGGGTGCGGGGCGGATGGGTTTGCCGTGCTCGGTTCTTCGCTGTTCCCTGTGTGGTGCGTGATAATCGGGTATGGCTCCCTCGTCTGCGTTTGATGCGGTGTCCGCGCTTGAGGTGCTGCGTGCCCGGTATGCCGGTCAGCTGCCGGCGAGTCTGGATGATCTGGCCGGTCCTGTGCGGGGCAGGGTTGATCTGCCATTGCATGTGGTGTGGTCGGGGGTGCGTTCTTTCGATCTGGACAGGCCCCGGCTGCGGATGAGCCTGTACCGCACGGTCCTCGCCGAGGGACTGCGCGAGGACGTGGTCACTTACCTCAACCGTGACCTGCTGCTTGACCAGTGGCCGGTGCTGCGGACCCTGGTCAGCCGGCCGATCCGTGAAGTGTGAGAAGCCCGTTTCCCCGAACTCACCGGCCGGGCCGCGGCTGCCGCATGAAGCTGGATGATCTGCATCGCCGTCTGCTGGCCGACGTCCTTGCCATCGGCACGCCCTACCCTCTGGTCTCATTACCGGCGGCTACGCCATCCAGGCCCACGGGCTGGTCGACCGCGTCAGCCAGGACCTCGATGTGGCCACCGAGAACCCCGCTCCCATGGACGAGATTGTCCGCACTCTCAGCGATGGCCTCATCCAGCGTGGCTGGGCCGTGGCCCAGGTGCGCTCCGACCCCCTGTCCGGGCGCCTCATCGCTACCGACCCCGCTACCGGTGCCCACTGCGAGGTCGACATTCTCAAGGAAGCGTTCTGGGCTCCGCCCCGCACCACCGAGTACGGCCCGGTCCTCGCGCTCGACGATGTCATCGGCACCAAAGTCCGCGCCCTGGCCGACCGCGGGATGGACCCCGAGGCCGTATCGCAGGACGCATCGCCGGGCTTCTGCTCCCTGCGTACGCGCGGGGATGGTCCCAACTGGGCCCCGCGAAACAGCACCACCGACTGCTGATCCCTGCACCGTGCGGGGATGGACCCCTCGGCTCCGCCCCGGGCCTCGACTGCTCCCTTGCGCGCGGGGATGGACCCGGGCCCGCGAACAGCGCGCCGCAGAGCTCCCCCTGCTCCCCGCACTCGGGGATGGGCCCACGCAGCCGGTAAATGTGGGAAGCACCGATGCCTGCTCTCCGCGCACGCGGGCATGGACCCGCCCCTCACGACCCTGGTAAGGCATAGAAGGCTGCTCCCCGTGCATGCGGGGATGGGCACCCAGCGGCCCGCGGTAGCGGGGGCAGGGGGCCCCGCTTCCCGCACGCGCGGGGATGGACCCACCGAAGTGCCCCTCGACCGCGGCAGCGGCCTCTGCTCCCTGCGTACGCGGGGATGGTCCCGCCAAGGTGGGAGGGCACTGCATCGTGCACGTGCTGCTCCCCGCCCACGCGGGGATGGTCCCATGCAGTCAGGGACCGGCCGGAGCCAGAAGCACTGCCCCTCGTGCGCGCGGGGATGGCCTCGAACTGGTGGGTGGGGTGGGTGTCCGGGTGTCGGCTGTTGTCTCCCAGGGATCGGCCGGCATGTGGTTGTGTCTGTGATGCCGAGTCTGTTGTGCTGCTGCCTGTCGGCTCTTCGTGGCAAGCAAGGGGGTGTATGTGTTCCATATGTCCGAGTCGGTGAAAGTGCTCAAGAACGGCTTCGCCCGGCTGTAAAGGTGCAGGTCACGGAGTCTGCCCCCCGCACGCGCGGGGATGGTCCCCGGCGCCTCTACACGCGTGAGCAGGTCGAGGGCTGCTCCCCGCACGCGCGGGGATGGTCCCTAAAAAATTGAGCGGAAGAAACTTGCGGCAATCTGCTCCCCGCACGCGCGGGGATGGCCCCGTCTACTTCGGCGGCATGAACATGCTCTCGTTCTGCTCCCCGCACGTGCGGGGATGGACGTACCCCGACGTCTCGGGCTCTGACGGTGAGTCGCTGCTCCCCGCGTGCGCGGGGAACGCCGCCGGTCAACTGGCACGTGCTGCTCCTCGCGCACGCGGGGATGGCCCCCGGCACCTCACGACCAAGACCACCACACCAGTCTGCTCCCCGCGCACACGGGGATGGTCCCTCCTGCTTCAGCGGCCCCGGGGTCTTTCCAGCTGCTCCCCGTGCATGTGGGGATGGACCTCATCCGGACATTGTCGACTCGATTCTCGAGGTCTGCTCTCCGCGCATGCGGGTATGGTCCCCACAGGGCCCGCTGGGCGTCGTGGGGGGTGAGCTGTTCCCCGCGTGTGCGGGGTGACCCCACCTCACCGAGGGGCACGTGCCCGGCATCGTGCTGCTCCCCGCGTGTGCAAGGTCGGTCTTCTCTGCCTGGGCGAGTTGGGGTTTATGAACCTGGACAAGAAGGGTGCGAGGTTGCTGTTCCGGATTTTCACTGAGCGTGAGGAATGCAAGGCGACCGCGGTCGCCACGGATTCCCTGTTCGCCGAGTGGGACAAGCCCTTCGGTGGCCCCCGTCTCTGCGTGGCTGTGGCCGGCCGGGTCACGTTCCGCTGCACCCTCATCCAGACGGGCACCGAGTCGTGCCGTTTCCGCGTCACCGAAGCGGAACGGTGCAAACCCTGATGATCCCACCGGTCTTGCGGCCGTTGTCGGGGAGCGTTCAGGTTCCCCATCGGCTCCAGAGGGTTTGCTGCCACTCGTTGGTGTCGGGACCGGGACGGCTTACTGAGGGCAACGGGCCCGAAGTGGTCTCGATCAAGTGCACCAGCGACCACGCGACGCCGTAGCAGTCGTCCGGACCGAAGCAGCCGGCCAGTGCATGCGCCTCCTCCGTCGTGACAGGTGAGGGGATGGCTTCGAGCTGCTTCACTCTCCGCTCGATCTCCTCCTCGCCGGCATTCCGGTCAGGCAGAGGGCCATCAACGACGAACGACTGAACTTCGGGTCCCATCCGCGAATAATCAGCTGCCAAGCACGGCCGCATCAAGCGCGGAGACAACGAGGAGCTGCTCCCCGCGCACGCGGGGATGGTCCCACATCATCCTCCACGAACTCGGGCACATCCTCTGCTCCCCGCGCACGCGGGGATGGCCCCCCGGATCATGGGCCGGTAGGTGACGGGGACTTCTGCTCCCCGCACGCGCCGGGATGGCCTCGGACCGGTGGGCAGGGTGGGTGTCGCAGGTGTCAGCTGTTGCCTCCCAGAGGTCAGCCAGCAGCTTGGGTGCCTGCCATGCCGGGTTGGCTGTGCTGCTGCCTGTCGGCTCTTCAGGGTAAGCAGTGGGTGGATATGTTCTGTATGTCCAGTCGGTGAAAGTGCTTGAGAATGGCTCTGCCTCGCGTAAACCCCCAGGACGCGGAGTCTGCTCCCCGCACGCGCGGGGGTGGTTCCGACCACGAGGACCGGCCCCAAGGGCCGATCGGCTGCTCCCCGCGCACGCGGGGATGAACCCACAGAGGCATGCCTGCCGGGCTTTCCCGGAGGCTGCTTCCCGTGCACGCGGGGATGGACCCGGGATCCTGGCCAGGGGAGAGAAGACGCAGACCTGCTCCCCGCGCACGCGGGGATGGACCTGCAGCCCGCCAGGGACGGCGCCACGCGGCGGACTGCTCCCCGCGCACGCGGGGATGGACCCTCCCGCGTCAGGCCGTCGAGGTCCGCCAGCTGCTGCTCCCCGCGCACGCGGGGATGGACCCGGGGCGGCGATGAGGTTGGGCGCTTCCGCCCACTGCTCCCCGCACGCGCGGGGATGAACCCAAGGTCGTCCACTACAACACCGAGAAGGAAGGCCCGCTCCCCGTGCGTGCGGGGGATGGACCTGTGCGCCGACTCGGCGTGCTCGCCGGCTGCAGCTGCTTCCCCGCTGCGTGGGACGGTTCCGACCGCACAGGCCATTCCTGGTAAACGCTGTTCTCCGTGCGTGGGTATGGTCCCACTCCCTCGTTCTGCCCGTGGCCCCCGCTGTCCAACTCACGCAACGCCCGGTGCTGGTCGCTCCGGCATGAAAGAGTGAGGCTGTGGCGATAGAAAGACTCCGAGACCTGTGTACGGCCATGGACACGGCAGCGATAGACACCTGGGGGCGCATCGAATTCGGGCGTCTTCCCGGGCGCAGGTTCGACGAGGCCTCTGTCACGGACAATTTGCTCTTCACGCTCCAGAACCAAGTGCCTGGACTGCTGACTTACCAGAGCAGCCAGGTGCAAGAGCGGGATTCAGGAGCTGACTGGGAGTGGTGGATCGGAGACGACCAGGCGGGGTGGCTCTGCCTTCGCATCCAGGCCAAGCGCGTCTACGAGGACAACACTTACCGGATGCTGAAGCACCGTGGAGCAGGCGAGGACGCCTTCCAGTACGACACGTTGATCAAGGGCTGTAACCCCGACCAGGCCCGCTACGCGTTTCACGTCTTTTACAACGGCTGGCCTGAGGGCACCTTCGAGGAAGGTACGTACTGGGCGCCCCCGGCTCAGTGGAACGCCTGCCCAGGGCTGAGTTCGTACAAGGACTGCAAGCACGCCGAGCCTCGCCACTACGGCTGCGCCATTATCTCTTCCTCCGACGTCAAGAAGCTCAGCGACAGCGATATCACCGCACCCGCCGCTGGGAGATTTCGTGTGCAGAAGTACCTGTCAGCGGCCGTTCCCTGGTCGTACGCCTTTGGCTTCCCGCCCTGGGACCCCAAGCGAGAGGGGGAGCGCTGGCACCCCAAACTGGACCGCGGTGACTGGGTCGACCGCGTCCACGGCACGCTCGAGGTGCTCACCCGGCGAGGTGGCGCCCGCGGGGCCCGGGACGCCTCAGGGCACCTCGGAGAGATCCCGATCGATCGGGATCAGCGGACCTTCGAGCTTCCGTCGTACGTCGAGGCGATGCGCAGGAGCACCCCGGGACGCTTTGAGCCGGCTTCTGAGGACGAGGCGCCTGCCGCGCCTCAGACGGTGATCGTTGAGCGGAAGCCGAAGCGGGCACGGAAGCGGAAGTAAAAGCGTTGCCGTCTACGACAAAAACTCTCCTGCTGCTCCCCGCACACGTGGGGATGGTCCCGTGGTGAGTCGGCGGGATTCGAACCCGCTCATCTGTTCCCCGCGCGTGCAGGGTGCCGGACTGCTCGCGCGCGCGGGGATGGGGTCCCGTCGGTCTGCGCGGTCGCGACGACGAACAGTCCTGCTCCCTGCATACGCAGGGATGGTCCCGAAGCCCGCGGTGAGGCGTGGCTGCTGGTCTACTGCTCCCCGCGCGTGCGGGGATGGACCCGCGCAGCTCCGCGCGGTGGCGTTGCACCATGTCTGCTCCCCGCGCGTGCGGGGATGGACCCCGCTCCTATGACGTCGGCGTTCTGGCCCATGAGCTGCTCCCCGCGCACGCGGGGATGAACCCTTGCGCAGGACCAGCAGCGCGGCGAGCAGGCCGCTGCTCCCCGCACGCGCGGGATGGGCCCCATGCGGCTTACCCTGGCCGGTCTGGACGGCGCTGCTGCCCGTTCGTGCGGGGATGGACCCATGTGGCGCGTCGGCTGGAGCACCGTACTCGCCTGCTCCCCGCGCGTGCGGGGATGGACCCGCCCTTCGGGCCAGCTTCCGTGAGCATGTGCACTGCTCCCCGTTCGTGCGGGGATGGACCCCGACGGAAGGCCGGCCGGCGGAGCGGTGCCCGCTGCTCCCCGCGCACGCGGGGATGGACCACCCCGAGCTATCGACGGCCGTACGGCCGGTCGCTGCTCCCCGCGCGTGCGGGGATGGATCCACCTGGTCCAGGGCGGGCTTGAGTTTGCCCTGCTGCTCCCCGCGCCACGCGGGGATGGTCCCGGGCAGGAGATCACCGGCCGCCTCCTCCGGCGCTGCTCCCCGCGGGTGGGGATGGACCCGGCACCGAGTACGAGTTGAAGTTCCCGAGCTGCTGCTCCCCGCCCGCGCGAGGATGAACCCGCCCTCGTTGTATGGGGCTTCACGGACTTTGTCTGCTCCCCGCGCATGCGGGGATGGTCCCAGAGGCGACCTGTACGCCATCGTCACCGCCGTCTGCTCCCCGTGCTCGTGGGGATGGGCCCTGGGATCCGCGCGACGGTGAGGTGGATCTCCGCTGGTCCCCGCGCGCGGGGGTGTCCCCGTTCTCGCGTCGCGGAGCCCGCTCTACCCGCTGTTTTCCGCGCGATGCGGGCTGGGAGGCGCGGTCCGTCCTGCTGGCGCGTGGCATCCTGGCCCGGTGTTCCTGAACGATCTGTCTAGCAGTGTCGGCCTTCGCCCGGTTCGTTATCAGTTTGCCTGTGTCCGGGGTGACTCGTACGACGACAACTGGCTGGTCGTTGATGGCGCGGTGATGACTCCTGAGGGCGGCTGGTCTTTCGCCGAGCCGTGTCTGCTCACTGATGAGGCCCGTCAGGTGTCCGGGTGGCTGCGCGCGGTGGCGGCGGGGACGGTGGCCGTCACCGAGCCCGATGCCGATGGTGAGCTGTCGCCGGGCATGTCGTTCATCGAGCCGGTCGTGGCTTTCAGCCTCGTCGGCCGGAGCGAGGGTGGGACGGCGGTGATTCGCGTTCATCTGTCCTTGGAGGCGGCTCCCCCGTGGCGCCAGGGTGACGACGGGGCCGACGTCTGCCAGTACGCCGTGGAGGTCAGGATGGACGCCGCGGCGCTGCTTCACGCGGCTGACCAGTGGGACCTCTCTCTGGCTCCCTTCCCGTCCCGCTGATCACCACGAACGGCGGCGACGGACCCACGTGCAGGTCCCCGGCCCAGGTCCCTGGCCTCCTGCTCCCCGCGCACGCGGGGATGGACCCCCCCTCCACGAGCACCCCGGCGCGGGGTGCCCCTGCTCCCCGCGCACGCGGGGATGACCCCGAGGTGGCGTTCCAGATGGGCCAGACAATCAAGCTGTTCCCCGTGGGCGTGGGGATGGTCCCGGCGCGTTCTGAACTGATCTTCGAAGCGGCTCCTGTTCCCTGTCCATGCGGGGATGGTCCTTTGCCCAGGGAGAGCGGGACGCCGCCGATCTGTTCCCTGCGTGTGCGGGGCTGGGCCCTGGTCCAGCTCCGCCTTGACCGGGCTGGCTGATCAGCGAGTTAGTGGTTTTTGGGTGGGGTGGGGTTGGTGTTGTGCGCGTGTGGTGCCCCGTCATGCCCGCGGCGCTCTGCTGCCGTCAGTGCCGGTCCGGCTGCGCCGGGCTCTGTGGCGCCAGGTGGTGGGTCTGGTGTGTCCGGGGTGTGTGGCTGACCGGGTGGAGTGGGATGCGCGCCAGCCGGAGCGGCGGTGCGGGATGTGCGGCGTGCCGGCTGGTGCGTGGGCGGTTCCCGGACCGCTGCCGTCGGGCCGGGCCGGGCCGGGGCGGGTTAGGGGGCGGGGGCAGGGCTTTGTGTCTCCCTGGTCCGGGAGTCAGGGGCAAGGCGCATCCTTGAGCACTAATACCTACGCTCGATGCGTTTTTTGCATCATGTTCGGGCTATGATTGGTGCTATGGGTTTGGGTTTGGAGGAGTCACTCCGGTTGTCGGTGGCGGCGTTGATGCAGGCGACGGGGGAGTCGCAGCGGGTGCTGGCTGCGGTGCTGGGTTTGACGCAGACGCAGATCTCGCGCCGGCAGACCGGCGCCACTTCGTGGACCTTGCGCGACGTCGACGTCCTGGCCGGGCACTACGAGATCGCCGCGCTGGACCTGCTGGCGGGCCCGACCCGGGCCTGCGAGACACTGCCCGCCGCCCGGCACCGCACCGCCCACGCCGCTGCCGGGAAGGGGGTGGCCCGGTGAGTGACTTCGATGCGATCGACTCGCTGCTTGCCGCCGTCGGCCCGGAAGCCGGGCTTCCCGCCCCCGGGGTCCGCCGGGAGTTGCGGGAACAAGCCCGGTTGTCGAAGGCGCAGGTGGCGAGGGCGCTCGGGGTGAGCCCGTCCACGGTCGCCGCCTGGGAGAAGGACAGGGACCCGGTCGGCGAGACCCGCACTAAATACGCCTACCTGCTGGACGGTCTTGCTGCGAAGTTCGCCGGTGGGGCCGAAGCCGGGGGAATCGCACCGCCGGCCGTTTCTCGGCCGGGGGCGGCGGGACCCGCGGCCGGGTCGCCCGGACCGCCGCCCCCCCTGCCCGCCGCCGTTCTCGTCACCGGCGCTGTCGCGGTGACACCGTTCGCTGCCGAAGGGGCCACGGTTCAAGCCCCAGCTGCGGAGGACGCTCCTGTGCCTGTTGCCGGGCCGGCCGTGGCTCAGGCCCCTGCCACAACCGACGTTGCTCCGGCCTCGCCGGCGCCCGACGAGGGCGGTGAGGGTGATGAGGTGGAGGTCCTCTCCGCGCCCGAGCCGTGTGTGCTGTGCGGGCGTCCGGCCGGGACCCGGGTGGCGGGGTTCGCCCAGCATCTCGATCCGGCCGACTGCCAGCCCGCCGTCACCGCGCCTGTAGCTGTGCCCGCCGTCACCGCGCCCGCTGCTGCCGCGCCTGCTGCGCCGCCCGCCGTCACCGCGCCCGCTGTGCCGCCCGCGGTAGCTGCGCCCGCTGCCACGCCGCAGCCCGCCATGGCGCCCGTACAGCCAGGCACCGTTCCGGCTGGCAAGCCGGCGGTGACGGCGCGCACGTCGCGTACGACGCCGCGTCCTTCCGGGCGTTCCCAGGGGCCGGCTCGTCGTGCGTTCCAGGAGCCGTCCGGCCCCGGGGACCTGATCGGCCAGGCGGTGAAGGCCGCGCTCGCCGAGCATCACGGTGACGTCGAAACAGCCACAGCCGCGTTGCTCAAGCGGGCGATCCCGGACGCGATGCGCCTGCTGGACGAGACCCGCAAGGGCGCGCGCTACGACGTGATCGCCCACCCCTGGATCCCCGACATCCTCAGGAAGCAGACGTCCCGCGGTGCGGACCAGATCTGGGAGGCCCGCCCCAAATGGACCCGGCACGAGCTCCCTCCCGGTCGTCATGAGGTGACCGCTCTCGACATCAACGGCGCCTACCTCTCCGCGCTCAAGACCCACCTCCCCCTCGGCCAGCTCGAGCACTCCATCGGCCTCCCTCACGACCGCCGTCGTGCCGGTGTCCACCTGATCACCCCGCCCGTATGGGAGCACGAGGATGTGCTGCCGAACCCGATCGGCCAGCGGGACGAGCCTGGCCCCCTGTGGGTGACTGAGCCGACGCTGCGCCTCCTGCTGCGCCTGTCCGGCCCGAAGTACGGGCTGTGTGCGCCCCCGGTGATCCACGAGTCCTACACCTCCGGTGCCACCGAGAACCTGCTGGAGAAGTTCCGCATCGCCCTCAAGGACGCCCGCGACACCGCGATCGAGCAAGGCGACGAGGTCACCCTGGAGTACGTGAAGGCGATGTACAGCAAGTTCGTGTCGACGATGGGGGAGTCGAATTACAACCGTGAGCTGTATCGTCCGGACTGGATGCACATCATCCGCTCCCAGGCGTTCTCGAACCTGTGGCTCAAAGCACTGAAGGCCCACGACGAGGGACTGACGGTCGTCCGTGCGATGGGCACCGACGAGCTCCATGTCATCGGTGACTGGCGCAGTGTCTTCCCCGAAGGACGGGGCGTTACCGAGGTGAAGGTCAAGGACACGTACACCGCCGGAACGGATGCCACCGAGTACGTGGAGACGGAAGGGGAGGGGGAGTAGTGCCGGAGAAGAACCTCGATTTCGGGAAGTTCGGTGCCCGGGGCATCAAGGGCAGCGACGCGGTGGCGCGCAAGCTCGACGAGCTCGCGGGCGGCATCGCTACCCCGGTGACGGTCAAGCGTGGCTGGATAGCGCGTCTGCACTACCTCACCCGCACCGGGCATGCGCGTGCGGCCGCGCAGGAGGCCGGGCTGACGGTCACCGACCGGACGCTCAAGGCGTGGCTGGAGGGCAAACGGAGCCCGTCGAAGGTGAACCTGGCCCGGATCGAGGCCGCCTACCGGGCGGTGCGCAGGCAGAACGTCGCCCGCCACCTCCTCAAGCGCTTGAACCGTGAGGGTCGCGGGACCCGGGTGGAGATCCATCCCCTGGACCAGTCGCAGGTGCCGCGGCCGTTGCAGCGGGTGGTGGAGTACCGGACGCTGAACGTGCGCCGCTGGGACAGGATCGTCGGCTCCTGGGCGGTTGGCGACTACCAGGGTCTCGATGCTGCCTGGGATGACACGATCGTGGACCTGGGCTCGCAGTGGGGCCAGTACGAGTACGTCACCAACGTCGGCTTCGCCGCGTAGAAGAGCCTGTTGGGTCTTACGGCTGATGCCGTAATCGCACGAGCCGTGTCGTACCGAGGTCGTATACGACATCGCCGTGAGACTAGTGCGTGGTGGGTGTTGCTGCCTTGGGTGTGTGGTGTTTGTCGAGTTCTGGTGGGGCTCGATGTGTTTCAGTGGTCTATCCGTCTGTGGTGACGGATCTTGTTGCCGTTCCTCTCTGGTAGTCAGCCCGTTCCATGGCTTGGGCGGTGCGCAGAGCCGGTGAGTACGAGATATACGGAGGTACCGGTGAAGGCAATTGTCGCGATGGATCCGGCCGCGGAAGCAGGTGGGATTACACTCGCGGAGCGGCCTGAGCCGACGCCGGCGATCAACGATGTCGTCGTTGAAGTCCATGCGTCGGGCTTCGTTCCCGCGGAGTGGGAGTGGCCCTCGACGTGGGTCGATCGCGCCGGTCGCGATCGGGCCCAGGCGATCATTGGCCACGAGTTCGCCGGCGTGGTCGCCTCTCTCGGTTATGGCACGACGGGGCTCTCGCTGGGACAGCGGGTGTTCGGGATCACGGACTGGCACCGCGATGGAACCCTGGCGGAGTATGCGGCCGTGGAGGCACGCAATCTGGCGCCGCTGCCGGGGAACGTCGATTTTACGGTGGGTGCGAGCCTGCCGATCTCGGGCCTGACCGCGTGGCAAGGCCTGTTCCGGCACGGTCGTCTTCAGGCGGGGCAGAGCGTCCTCGCACACGGCGCCGCTGGCGCGGTCGGGTCTGTGGTTACGCAGCTCGCCCGGGAGTTCGGGGCCTACGTCATCGGTACCGGGCGGGCAGCGGACCGCCGGGCGGCGCTCGACTTCGGCGCGAATGAGTTTCTCGACCTCGCCACCGAGGATCTCGACGACATCGGCGGGGTTGACGTGGTCTTCGATGTCATCGGCGCTGACATCCAAAGGCGCTCGGCGAGAATCATTCGGCCTGGCGGGACGCTGGTGTCGGTGGTCGGGCCTGTTGAGGCTCGCCCTGCCGACGGCCTGGCGGTCGACTTCGTCGTCGAGTCCGTTCCGAGTCAGCTGGTGGAGATCGTCGACCGGGTGCGGGACGGGCGCCTTCGCACGCACATCGGAACCGTCGCGACCCTCGAAGGCGCCGTCCCTGCGCTTAACCCGGCTGAGCGGCGCAAGGGCAAGACCGTCATTCGCGTGCGCCCCTGAGCGCCCTGGAACGGGCCAACAGAGGTGGTGGGCCGGACGAACGCTGGCCTGCCCGGTGTCGGACGAGAAAATGCCGCGGACTTGAGACTGATCATGGTGACACGGCCGTGAGACAACCAAGAAAGCCCAGGTCGCAAAAGAGATCGACATGCGGGACGCGGGGAGACTTTACAGAGTCCTGGAAGGGCCCGGATCCAATTTGGATCCGGGCCCGGGGAGGCCGGCCTCACGGTGTTCGGCGAGGGCATCCGCGAGCAGGGCTGCGGTGCGCATGTTCTTGGCCCAGGTCCCGGCGGGGCCTGCGGCTGTGCGAGCCGGAGTCCTGGAGGTGTGCTCACCGTGTCCCGGGGGCTGGCCTGCCGGCGGCGGCGTGCTCGGGCGTTGCCGCGGTCGCAGCCTCACAGGGGGGCTGGCTGTGGCACTTCGAGGGGGTCGGTGTCCTTGCGTGCTGCTGTCTTCAGATGCGGCGGGAGATGTTCCAGAGCCTCCATGTCGTCGCACAGGCGTGCGTGGGGCCCCAGGGAGGCATGCCTGGGCCCGCAGCTGCTGGAGGTTCTCCTCGGAATCTTGGACAGCTTCGGCATGGAATTGCCTGATGAAATACTGCCGCTTGCTGAGGTGGTCTCCGTTTTGCGGCGCGGGTCCGCCGGGCAGCCCGGCCGGGTAGGCCGGTCGTCGTCTTGGGGGCCGGCTGCACGGCTCAGCTGCTGATGGCACTGCAGGTACCGGTGCGGCGTCTCGGTGCTGGCGCCGGTGTGTTCCAGGTACGCGGCGACCAGCAGCGAAGTGGAGTCGAGTGTGTCGGCCGCGTCTGTAGCCCGGTAGAGGGTCATCCGCTCCCAGGAGCGGACGCGGTCGGGTTCCATGTAACGCAGTACTTCCTGGCAGTTCGAGACCGCTTCGGCCACGAGATGCTGGACTGCGTGGCGCAGCGATTCAGGCATGGATGCGTTCCATGACCGCACGCTGGAGCGATCGCCTGGCGAATCCGGCGAGACGAGCCGCGCACTCCGCCATATTGATCAGTACGGGCGCGGGCATACAGGCGGCGGCTGCCCCGGATCACGCGTTCGTGGCCAGAAGGGAGCACGTGCCCGTGATGGACCCGAGAGGTGGGGACTACCGGTTGCAGGCGCGCTACTTCGCTCCCCCTCGCGGTGCTGACGGCGAGGCCCTCACCGGGCGGCAGACGGAACCGGCACGGGCGGTGCTCGAGGCCGTGCTCCTGGCGGGCCTGCCGCCGTACAACTCCGAAGCGGCAGCGGACGGCGAGGAGACCGGGGTCGCCCTTGCCCCGGTACCGGGCAACAGCCGTGCGCTACGGGTGGTGTGGCAGCAGGACGCGGCCGCCACCCACCTGCCCACCAACCTGCGCCACGCGTGCGAGCTCGCTTAAGGCTCTCGACCACACGCCGACCAGAGAAAATCGCATGCCATGGTCCCGGCGCACGCTGCTCCGCTCACAGGACGGCCCCCGCCCGACGCCGCGTCGCGGCTTTGGGGCTGGGTGCCGGGGTGGGGGCCTGGCACGGGGCGTGAGAGGTCCTCGCCGGTGACGCGGTCTGAGAACTCTGGATCAGATCAGCCCTGGTTGTGGCGTCGGCGGATGACATGGCCGGTGAGAGCCTGCTGACCGGACACCGCTGCGCCGCCACGCCCCGCCGTATACAGCGAGGCGCCCGCCCGCCGGAACCCCGGGTGCCGGCCCGTCGCCGGCCCCGTACCACCAGCAGGCCCCGGCCGCTCTCCGCGAAGGAGAACAGCCAGGGCCTGCTGCTGTGAGTCCCGGATCGCTCCTGCTGCGCACTTCCCGTTGGCCCTGTGGTGCTCACATCGTGGGGCTGTGCCATCCCGGGGGCACTCGGTCACTCACACGGGATCGAGCAGCCGGGCCCGTGCACGTGTCATGTCATGCGGCGGGCTTGTGCAGCCAGTCTGCTTCGGTGGTCCAGAACATCTGGCGCGCTCCGAGGTAGTCGTGGGCGAAGTCCGTGAACCGTGTCCGGGTGTAGGGCTTGCCGGTCTGGGGGTCCTTGGCGTTGATGTCGGGTTCCTGGACGGCCATCGCGACGAGGGGGAGGGTGTCCTTGTATGCGTGGAGGAACTTGTAGGAGTTTTCCATCTGGTACTTGCGGTCCGGCAGGGTGTCCGGTCCTCCGATGCCGATCTTCTTGTCCCGGGCGAGGTCGAACATCTCCTTCATGCGCTGGTGGTCGTCGTCATCGGGCAGGAAGTTGATGTACTGGATGAACTGTGTCTTGGTGAAGACTTTCCTGCCGTAGCGCATGTTGTCGATCTCGGCGTCGATGTAGGACTTCGAGGTGTACTTGGTCCGGTCGTTCTTGGTGTCCACCTCAACCGCGGTCTCGGGGAGGTTCACCCCGGCGAGCTTGCCGTCGAACTTCTTGGCCATCGCCTTGAGCATGGCCTGGAAGTCCGCTCGCACCTCGTTGTTCCACTGCGCGGCCATGGCCCCGTGGGTGGTGGGGTTGTCAGGGTTCTCATCGATCGTCGGCGCGATGCCGCCCGCGTCCTTCACGTACTGGGGAAGGTTGGCGTCCTTCATGGCTACGTCGAAGAACCGGTCCTGGACCTGGACGAACAGTTTCTTGTGGCGTTCCTGGAGATACTTCAGGGCATTGTCCAGCCGTGACCACGTGTACTCGCCCTTCTGCTTCTCGAGGGCCTTCCAGGGCACTACCACCTGTACGCCGCCGATGTCCGTACGGTCGATCATGGCTTTGACCTTCGGGTCCTCGCCGGATGTGGCGTCCTCGAACGCGCCGAGCGACATGTACAGGTTGTCCGTCACCTTGCCGTGGGACACGGGGGCGGTGGCGGTCTTGCCGGGGGCGGGGGCCGCGGCGGCCACCCCGACGGTGGCCGTCAGGGCCATGGCCGTGAGGACAACAGATCCGGCTGCACCACGTTGCGTCATCATGAACGAGACGCTAAGGGAACGATCTCAGTGAAAAATAAGAGCGTCCATCAAGGGATGCGGGCACCTTCCGGGCTTTACGGCTGGGCAGGCCGGGGAGCGGCTTCGTCGCCGTGCGGTGAGGCGGTGGCTGAGGCGTGCGGGGTATGTGTGACGGCTGGCCCAGGGGCCTGCCGAGAGGAGGTTCGCACCAGTGTGCGCGTACCGGCGCATACGCGAGCTGCCACAGGACGCTCTCGCCCCTGATGCCCGGTGCGCCTTCCCCCCCCGTGGAATTCCGCTCCCCGTCCTGTGCGGTTTTCTGCGCACCAGCCCGATACACATGGACGGTGGTGTACCGGCCGCTGTCGTGGCTGCCCCGCCGGCCGGCGCCGCCAGACCGGCGGCCGCGCCGGACGCTCAGGCTTTCAGTATGTGTTGGAGAACTCGTGGTCGGCGGGCTGATGGTGGTGGATGCTGTTGGTCGTGGTGTCGGGCGGGGCTGGGGCGTGGTATTGCCGGGAGTGCTCTGATCCGCTGCTGTCGGGGATGGCGCAGTCGGCGTTGTTCTGTTCGTCGAGGTGCAGGTCGCGGCGGTGGTGGAGGTTGCGGCGTGCTGGTGGGCGGGTGATCGCGTTGAAGCTGGGTGAGCAGAGTGCCCGGTGTGCGGGCGGTGCTGGACGGTGGGGGTGGAGCGGGGCCGGTCGGCGGTCTACTGTTCGCCGCGGTGCCGGGTGCGGGCCTGTCGTGCGCGGGCGGCGTCGCGGAAGAGCGTTGCGGAGACGCCGTAGGCGAACGCCGCGGCGGCCGCGTGCGTCTCGTCCGTTTTGCATGTGGTTTGTGGGCGCCCGTGGGGTGGTTCGAGCGCGGGTGTTGCACTTCTGGCTCACGGTGGCGCGCGGGGTTCACTCTGGCCGGGAACCGGTGCCGGGTAATCCGATTTACCCACCTCGGCCGGTGGTGGGCCCGGTGTCCGGGGCGAGGTGGTGATCACTCGTGGCGGAGCGGGTCGGGAACGTGACGGTGGAGCGTTTCGAGGAGCTCGTCGCGAAGGCGAAGGATCTGGTCAGGCAGGTCGCCCGGGCCCAGTTCGATCTGGGCGACATCGCGCTGGAGATCGAGCCGGTGCGGCCGGTGGGCGGGGCGATGCCCCACGGCATCGATGACCTGTTTACCATCGTGGAGTCGCTGGGCTGGTTCGCGGACGAAGTCGGGGTAGCTTTGGGGACGGTGGAGGACTGGCGTTACACCGCCAACCGGTGGCCGGCCGGTAAACGCCGCGAGGACGTCTCCTTCGCCGTCCGCCGCGTCCTGGCCACGATCCCGGACGACGCCGGGCGCGGCGAAGCGGCTGGTGGGGCAGCGGGTGGACCGTCCGGTGACGGTGGAGGAGAAGGTCGCCGCCGTCAGCGACCTGACCCGGGACGAGGAGGTCGCCGCGCTGGTGGCCACCGACCTGCTACGACGCCCCACCGTGGCCCAGCAGGTCGCCCCGGAGCAGAAGCTGCGGGCGGTCGCCGAACTCACCCGCGACGAGACGGTCGCCCAGGAGGTGACCCGGGATCTGCTGCGGCGGCCGTCGGTGGCCCGGGAGGCGATGCGCGACGACACCGCGCGGATGGTCGTCAACCGCGCCTGGTTCGGCAACTCTGAAGCCGCCCGCGAACGCGTCCGCGACCGCATCCCTGCCGTCCGTAAGATCGAGCACACCGTCGAGTACCTGGACCTGGTCGGCTCCTGCCACCAGTTCGTCGCCACCCTCGGCCGGCTCGTGCCCAGGCTGCGCGGGCAGGAGTTCAGCGACGACGAGCGTGAGCACGTTCGCCGCGGCGTCACCAAGGTCCGCACCGCGGCCGGCTGGTTGGAGGCCGCGATGGGCCGGGGGGACTTCATCCTGGACGGGCAGCTGGTCCAGCTCCTCAGGGGCGGGTGACCATGGCCGGCGAGCCGCGGCCTGTCGCCGAGCGCTGCGGCGACCTGGTCCGGGCGGCGTTGCTGGAGGCCCGTCCCGCCGGCCTGCGCACCAGCCGGCTCGTCGCCGCCACAAGGCTGACGCCGTCGAAGGTCGCCCGCGGCATCGGGCACCTGCGCGACATCGGCGCCGCCGAGCACCTGACCCCGAGCACCTGACCCGAGCATCTGGCGCCGAGCACCTGACCCCGGTCATCTGGTGCCGCCGGGACGGCTGCATGTTCTCGGATGAGCCGGCGGACTGGACCGGGTACGAGTAGAAGCAGTTCCGGATCGTCTTCGGCCGGCTGACCCGGGTGATCACGGGGACGCTCGGCCCGCGCCTGGCCCGCCACCCCGGGGACGAGTGGGCCGACCTCGCCGTCGCCCAGCTCGCCGGGGTCCGCGCGACCCTGGACCAGCTCGCCAAAGCCTGGGCAGCCCGGCATGCCCGCACCCTCCTGCCGTCGTCGCTCCCCCTCCGGGACCACCGTCGCGGAGTGGGCGCTGATCGGGCCGCTTCTACCGGTGGGGGCATGCCGGACCAAGACCGGCGGCCGGCCGGAGAAGTGGCATCGTCACGACGTCGTTGACGCGATCAGGAATCTGGTCGGCAACGGGGCGAAATAGCGTGCTTTGCCCTCCGGCTTCCCGCCATGGTCCACGGTCTGCTACGCGTTCCGCAGGTGGGTCGACCTGCCGCCCTTCGGCTCGCAGTCCGCACGGGTGTCGTGGCCTGCATCCGGGACCAGCTCCGCCGCCGGATCCGTACCGGCGGCGGACGCTGCGCCTGCCCCGTCATCCTGATCGTCGGCTCCCGGTCGGTGAAGGCCGCCGAGGAAGGCTGCCGAGATGGTCGGCAGGGCGATGCGCGGCTACGGCGCGGGAAAGAAAATCAACGGGAGGAAGGGGACACATCGCGGTCGACACCCACGGCCTGCCGGTGATGGTCCTGGTGACGCCCGCGGACATGAGCGCGACCGCGACGCCGGCCGCGGACTGCTCTGGCGCTTACGACTGGCCCGTCCCCGGCTCGTCCAGGTCTTCGCCGGCCGCGCCTTCGCCGGCCGGCTCGTCGGCTGGGCCGAGGACTTCCTCGACCTGCGCCTTCGTGCCGTCTTCCGGCCCGGGAACGCGAAGGGCTTCGTCGTCATCCCTCGCTGCTGGAAGGCCGGGCGCATGCTGGGATGGCTGATGAAAGCCCGCCGAAATGTCCGGGGCTATGAGTGTTTGCTCGAATGTGCGGAGGTTCATCTGGCCTGGTCCTTGATCACCCTCATGGCACGGCGCCTGGCACGCGGCGACAGGCCGCGGACCGGCCACTGGGGCAGGATGCAGCATGCGAGCGGGTGACCTGTGCCGCTGTTTCTGGTGCAGGCGTGCCGGGATCACTGCCCGAATCTGGCACTTCCGGCACTTTGTAGTTGGGTCTGAACGCTCGGTCCCACGGTCGCGACTGGGGTGCTGCAGTGGGAATCGCTGTAGACCACTGCCGTGGTGTCGGTGTTGTTCCGGACGGCCGTGGCAGTGCCGTTGAAGGAGTAGCACACGCTGTTGGCGGGATCGCTGATCGTCTGCCATGAGGTGGTGTAGTAGGCGAAGGTGCCCGACGCTGCCTGGGCCGCGGGGGAGAAGCCGAAGAGCAGCGCAACCGCGCCCGCGCTCAACGCAGCGATGACAGGGGATCTGCGGACAGCGGTTCCGGTCTTCCAGGACATAACGCCTCCTGTGCGTCGAACCGTGTGCTCAGGACAGCAGGAAGCGTCAACGTCATGTACTGGTGTCCGTGTAATTCACCTGTCTGGGTTAAGGCGTGTCCGGCGGGTCGTGCAGCGTGCTCCGAGATCTCGGGGACTGCCAAGCCCGGTGGGGTGCTCGGTGTGTTTTGTGCGCTCCGGGTGGCGCCTGTGCGCCCCTGTACGGGCATATCGATGGGGGCCGGGCGGGCCGACCATGGCCGGTATTCGACGGGGCCATCGCACCCCGCACCGGACGGAAGAGGTCTGCCATGCGCACGCTGAAGACCATGAGAACCGCACGTGCCTCAGCGGCGGCGCTGTTGCTCGCCGTTGCCTTCCCGCTGGCGGGGCCGGCGACCACCGCGCACGCCGTCACCGTCGACGTCCTGTGCAAGGGCACAGAAGACGGGACCTACACCCCCGGCCTGACACTGAAGCCCCAGCTCGTGCACTTCCACGGGGAACAGCAGATGAGCTGCACGTCCACCGACCCCACACTGACCAGCAGGACAGAGATATTCGAGGGTGACTTCGTCATGTCCTGCCTGACGCCGCTCTTCACCGGTCCCGTCACCCTGATGTTCCACTGGAACAACGGCCGGACCAGCACGGCCGACGGAAAGTACGTCGCGGACTCGACCGGCGGCAACGTGCTCAGCGTCTTCCGAGGCAGAGTGACGGCCGGTGAGTTCCTGGGAGACGCCGTCGAGACCATCCTCGACGACACCCAGCGGAACATGCAGCAGTGCCTCCGGCCCGAAGGACTGACCCACGAGACCGGTCCCTACAGCGTGTCGTTCCAGAGGCCGTAGCCACAAGCCCGGACGTTGCGTCGCGAAAACGAGCGCAACGTCCGGGACCCATCGGACAGGCCCTGACGATGTGCGGATGTGCCAAGCCGGATGTGCCAAGCCGGGGGCGGCAGACAGTACGGCGGCCGGCCGGCCCCACCCCACGCCACGGGACCTGGGAACCCAGCACGGTGAACCCCTCGACCAAGGGTTCTCCGATACGCTCTCGGCTCCCCGTCTCCCCTCTGCGAGGGTCGGCCTGTTGTGGGGGCGTGGTCCAGGACAGGGCTTCGCCCCGCCCTCGGCTGGCTGCCGCGGGCGGGGCGAGGGGGCGTACGGGGTCGGGATCAGGCGGTGCTTGCGCGCCGGCGCCGGCGGAGCGCGAGGGCCCCGCCCGCGAGGGCGAGTGCCGCGCCGGAACCGCCGGCGATCAGCGGGGTGGGGGACGAGGAGTCGTCCGCCTTGTGCTGGGGGCTGTAGCCGCTGGAGTAGCCCTTGGTGTCGTACTCCGAGCCGGGCAGCTTGTCGGCGTAGCGGGCCTTGACCAGCTTCTGGTAGTCGCTGAGCGACACCGACGCCTGGCCGCCCAGTCCTTGCCGGGCCTGGTCGTTGAGCGGCTCGACGGTGTTGAGCCTGAGTTGGTACCAGCCGCGGATTTGCGGCTCGGTGAAGACCAGCGTTCCCACGGTGGCCTTGCCGGCGTACGTGGCGTCGCTGTCGCCGTCGCGCACGGCCGCCAGATGCCAGCCGCCGCCCTGGGTGGGGGCGAGCACGACGGTGGCGTTGCGATCGTTGACGGTGGCGCTCAGCGAGGAGACCAAGTACGTCAGCTTGACTGCCTCGGCGGGCAGTGGCTGGGCGGTGCCCGCGACAAACCCCGGGGTGATCTCGTTCAGTGCCACCGGGTCCTTGATCGTGAAGGCCGGGAGGCCCTGGCACGGCTCGGCGGTTTCGGGGATCGTCTGCACCGGTCCGCCGGCGCCGCCGGTGGGCACCGGAGTGTTCAGGAAGCGGCAGACGGCGTTGCGGACGGCCGTGGACTTCACCGCGTCGAGGGCGGCCTGATAGCCGGGGATGTCGGCCGGGAGCGGGTCCTTGGCCGGGGCCGCGTGGGCCGGGCCGAGGACGGACAGCAGTGCGGATGCGCTCAGTGCGATGACGATGGAGCAGCGGGAGAAGCGAGAGCCCGCCTGCTTGCCGGACGTTCTGGTACAGCTGGTCACGCGCATGTCGCCTGCCTTAGCGGGAGATGCCGACGCGGGAATGGGTCCACTTGAACGAGCTGTTGCTCACGTAGTCGTTGTAGTTCCACCACGTGTACGTGGCCGTGTCCGGCCACGGGTCGCCCACGGCGATCGTGTTGTTCGACGTGTCGAAGCCGTAGACCACGTTCATGTGGCCACCACCGGACGTCCACCCGATGCGGGCACCGATCGGCCGGGCCGCCTTGACGTCGGTGTACACCTGGTTGAACGTGGCCGCGCTGTTGAGACCCGAGCCGGGGCGGGTCATGCCGAGGCTGCTCCAGGCCCTGGCCATGTCGTCGAGCGTGGCGGGCTGGTTGTCGCAGCCGTAGTAGGGCTGAGCCCGGTTGCAGAAGTCCGTCTGCGTGGAGCCGAAGCCCTGGAACTTGGCGATGGTCAGCCCGGAGGCAACCCAGCACCACTGGGTCTTCTCCTGCTTGTACATGCCGATGTTGTCGTAACCCGCTTCCGCGTGAGCCGTGCCTCCCGCGGCCGCAAGCAATCCCGAGGCGGCCAGCACGATGGCCGATGCCGCGGTTCCGTACCTGAATCTGCCCATGTTCCTGCCTTCCCCTGATGGGTGCGACGAGACGAGCGGGGCGATCTGGCACGGATATGACAGCGCACTATGTTGATGTCATACAGGGCCTTGCGGCAATTTAACCCCTATTGATTATTTGTCGGTTAATCACATGGCTCGGGCGGTGGCCCCGTCGGGGAGAGATGTTCGATCAGCTGGGCGGTGGAACTGATCCGGGTTTGCCGACACCCTCTCAGGGAGGAGGGGACGCCGTCCCCGATGCGGCGGGCGGCCTCGGTGAGCCGGGCGACGATCGCCGAGCGGTACAGGCTGCCGCCCCTGACCGCATGATCTCCAGGCGCCCGGACGAGGACACATCGGCCGCACCGGCCGCTCCGGCCGCTCCGCCCTGCGGGCCTGTGACCGTACGGGCGAGCACAGCGATCTCGGCCCGGCACAACGATGACCGGCCGGCCCCGCAGGGTTCCCCACTGCTCTACGGCGGCGCTGACGCCCCCGACTGCTCCGTGACTGCCGCTACGCTCGCCGGTGTTCTGACGATGTGAAGGCGCTGCCGCGCCCCCGCGTCTTCGACCCTAAGGCAATTCGGCGATCTTTCCTTTGTTTCGCCGGAGCGCGGTGGAGGGCAGGAGCTGCCCACGGACGAGCCGGGAGAGCCGGTGCGAGCGGGAACCCGCTGCCCACAGCCCGGGCAACACGTGGGCTGCCGAGGCGTTCCAGGACTGCGGCACCCCGGTGAGAGAGCCCCGAGCACTGCACCCCAGCCGGGTTTCGCGGCACGACGACGCGGCACGGTATGGCCCGACTGTGCACAAACCGCAGCCCCCCAAACGGTGCGCCCCCCAGCGGCGGTGCGTCCGGCAGCGGCGGTGCGTCCGGCTCCTTCGGCCGGACTGCGTTCGACGGGAGGGTTGCGGTGTGTGCGCAGTCGGGCCTGAGCCTGAGTGTGCATACCTTTGTCCACGACGCCGACGGCGGCCACGACCGTCCTGGGGGTCCTGGGGGCGGTGCCACGTTGGCCGGGTTGGAGAGTAGCCGTACCCGCCTGTAGGGCTGCGGGGCGGTCCGGGCCCGGGATTCCCGGTTCTTCCCCCTGCTCGAGGCCGGCGAGCTCTGCGTGGAGCGGGACGGGATCGGTGTTGTCCTCACCGGGTGCGAGACGGTCCGTTGCCGCCTCGGCCGGCTTGCCGAACGGGGCGCTGCGACGCCGGCTGTGTCACCGGGTGCTTCGGGGACATCGTCGCCGCCGCACAAGGGGCCAGGCCGGGAATGGCGGGATCGTCGTCTGGTGAAGCCGGCGCGTGCTCATGGGCGTGCGCTCCCGCAGGGTGCGCCGGTGGCGGAGGGGGCGTTCTCCGGCTTCACGAGCCGTATGGCGCCGGCGGATTGGGGGAGAGGGGCCTGGTGAGGAAGGCGGTTCCGGGGCCGTGACCGTCAGGAGGCTGGTTGTGGCCCGGCGGGCCCGGTGCTGTGGTGGGCGCGGTGACCTGCTCCTTGCCTGGTGGCGTCGGGCCGGCGGCGTCACCGGGAGGGCCGGCCGCTGGACGGGGATTTCCCCGCTTGCGGAGGCGTTGCGGCGCCGCGGGGGAGGCCCGCCGCGGCTCATCGTCCGTGACGGACGCCGCGTTCAGGGGGGCGCCGGCATCCGCGGTCCCGCGTCCGTGGCCCGGCGTCCGCTGTCCGTTGTCCGCGGTCGGTGGTCAGTGCCGGGCCCGGGCGAGGGTGTCGTCCAGGGTGGTCTCGAGGGCGGTCGGCCTGATGCCGAAGGTCTCCTGGATCGCGGTGGAGTCCATCACCTGTGGTTCGGTGTGCTGGTAGAACAGCTCGGCGTAGGAGTCTATGAACACCTCGTCGAACGGCCCGAAGGGGCGCGGCTCGCTCATGATGGTGATCTTCAGGGGCTGTCCGGTCTTCCGTTCGATCTGCTGGAAGATCTCGCGGGTGGTCCGGGCGGGGCCGGTGGGCAGGTGCCAGACGCGGCCGTCGCCGTCGGGGCGTTCGCCCAGGGTGGCCAGGCCGGCGGCGACATCGCGGATGTCGGTGTAGCTGTGGGGCAGGTCGATGTCGCCCAGGCCCAGCACCTCGCCTCCGGTCAGGGCACCGGGGAAGACGGCACCGCCCAGGGTGGAGTTGAGCACGCCGGGGCCGACGAAGTCCGCCGAGCGGCCGAGCACGACACGGGCCCGGCCGTCACGGTGCGCGGCCAGGTACTTCTCGTCGAGGACGGCCCGCATCCTGCCCTTGGCGCCGGTCGCGTTCCACGGGGTGTCCTCGGTCATGACCCGGCCGTGTGTCTCGCCGTAGGGGTAGAGGGTGTCGAGGACGACGAGGCGTGCCCCGGTGGTCTCCACCGCGCCGAGGATCGCGTCCTGGATGCCGGGCATGACCTCGACCTGCAGGTGATAGGCGGCATTCACGCAGTGGTGGACCACACCGGCGCCCTCGATCGCCGTCAGCGCTCCCTCGACGGTGCTCACATCGCCCTTGCGGCGCTCGACTCCGTCGACGGGCGCACCGGTGCCCGAGCGGTCGACGAGACGGACCCGGTGGCCCCGGCGGGCCAGTTCGGCGGCGACGGCGGTGCCCGCGGGGCCCGCACCCAGGACGACGTGGAGATCGGCGGCGTTCATGAGGATGTCCTCCAGCTCTTCGGACGGGCTGTCATCCACGCGCGCCAGCCCATGAGTTACGATGAATCACCTCTGTTAGACACTATAACTCTCTCGGGTGTGATCCAGGCAAGACCCACCGAAGACCCCCCGGGACACCGCACAGCACAGGAGGAACGCCATGGCCGCCGCGGCAACCAGCCCCCGGGCCCGCTACCGCGAACAGACCCGCACCCAGATCAAGGAGACCGCCCTCGCCCAACTGGCCGAAGGCGGACCCTCCGCCGTGGCCCTCACCCGCATCGCCAAAGAGATCGGACTGTCCGGCCCGGCCCTGTACCGGTACTTCGCCAACCGCGACGACCTCCTCCACGCCCTGGTCCGCGACGCCTACGACGACATCGCCACCACGATCCGCCACACGGCCACCGACCTGCCCGACAGCCCCACCGCCGCCCTCCACCGCCTGACCGACGCCTACCTCGACTGGGCCACCACCGAACCCCACCGCTACCTACTGATCCAGGGCAACCCCATCCCCGGCTACGCCGCCCCACCCGACACGATCCGCCGCGCCCGCGCCGCCATGGGACCCTTCGTGAAAATCTTCGCCAATGGCCGCCCCACCCACGCCGTCCAGCCAGTCGTCGACGAAATGACCACCTGGCTGCACCAGGACGAAACGGCCGCCGACTGGCTGCACGAGTACACCGGCCTCACCCCCGACGACCCGAACGCAGGCTGCGCCCTCGCCGGCCCCGTGCTCGCCTGGTCCCACCTGCACGGCACCGCCCACCTGGAAGTGTCCGGCCAGTACACGGGCATGGGCCACCACGCCCGAACGCTCCTGAGAGCCCAGATGGCCATGCTGGCCACCGCCTTTCACCTCTCCTGACCCACCCCCGCCCCCCCCGCCAGGCACACTCCGGCACCCGGCGAAGAACTGCGGGCTCACCGGTTCCGCGGCCAGGACCACCAGCCCGTGCCCCAAACCGCTGGGCGGCAGGGTGCTCACCCGCACCTCGTCCGCAGGGCTCCTCGGCACGCCGGTCCCTGAGCTCCGTCACCGCCGAGCGCATGCGGCCCGGACGGGTGAACCACACCCGGACCTGCGGGCCGCTCGTTCCCGCCACCACCACGTTCGCCCGGCCGGTGATCCGCTTCGTGCGGGAGGCACGGTCCGCGCCCTGCGCTGCCCGACGGGAGGCGACGTCGGCAATGGCCGCGGTGCAGGGCACGTGCTCGGCCGCGCGGGCTGGCCACGATGCGACGCTTACCTGGGCCTGCGGACCTGTGTGGCCTGCTCCCCTCCTGCCCTCCCCAGGGTCTCGCACGCGCTTCGGCTACGTGCTCGAAGAACTCGCGTCGCACTGGGAGGCTTCGCGAAAGTCGGCGCTGCGTGAGCGAAAAAGCCCCCGGCCGCCCCGCGCCATCACGCAGTCATCCCGCATCCCCACGCGATGCGGGATCGGATGACGGGGCGTGACCAGCGCACGGACAGCAGGGTGCGCGGCGCGATGCGCAAAGGGGTCGGTCCGGGCCTCCGGCGCGCCGGGTTCCGCCGGAACGGGGCGTCGGCAGGGGGGCGATTGACACGGGCCGTTGGCCGCCGCTGCGGCCGGGCAGCTGTGGCGTCAGGGGTGGCCGGGTCCGCGATAGGCCAGCGTCTGGCTGTAGACGACGTTGGTGGTCGTGCTGCCGAAGCCGGCCAGCTCGTCCACGAGTGTCTCCAGATGCTCCATGGACCTCGCGGCCACCTTCAGGGTGTAGCAGTCGTCGCCGGTGGTGCGCAGGCACTCCAGGATCTCCTGCCGTTCGGCGAGCAGCCGGCGCAACGGCTGGTGCCGGTTGCCCGGGTACTTCAACCGGACGATGGCCAGCACGGGGTAGCCGACCTTGGCCAGGTCCACCACGGCGTGATAGCCGGTGATGACGCCCAGCGATTCCAGATTCCGTACCCGTTCGGTTGTCGCCGACGAGCTGAGTTTGACGCGCCGCCCCAACTCGCTGAGGGAGATGCGGGCCTCCTGTTGCAGCTGCCCGATGATCGCCCAGTCGATGTCGTCAAGATTCACGGCTTCGTCAAGATTCACGGCCATACCGCGACTCTACCGGCAGAACCACGGAAGAACGCCGCCACCGCCGGGAAACATCGGTTCCATGTGCCGTGATCGCCGCGATAGCCTCGGGCCATGCAACTTGGCGTCCACGTACCGAACTTCGGGCCGGGGACCGACCCTGGCCTGCTACGCGAATGGGCGCGGACCGCGGAGGGGCTCGGCTTCGGCTTCGACTTCCTCATGGTGTCGGACCACGTGGCCATCACCCCGGGACGTGGCCGAGCGGTACCCCGAGCCGTTCTACGAGCCGTTCACCACGCTGTCCTGGCTGGCCGGCATGACCACCGGCCTGCGGCTGGGCACGACGGTGCTCGTCCTTCCCTACCGGCATCCGCTGCCGGTGGCGCGCATGGCCGCCAACCTCAGCCGGCTCAGCGGCGGCCGGTTCGTCCTCGGAGCCGGTGCCGGCTGGGCGCGCCAGGAATTCGACGCACTCGGCATACCGTTCACCGCACGCGGCAGCCTGACCGACGCATACCTGGGCACCCTGCGCAACGCCCGGCACGGGCAGCCCGAGGAGGTCACCGCCCTGGTACCCGTCCGGGTCGGCGGCAACAGCGGGGCGGGGATCCGGCGTCCCATCAGGTTCGGCGACGCCTGGCACCCGCTGCGGCTTCCCCTGGCCCGGATGCGCTCGGCCCTGACGAACCACGCGTTGCCGGCGTTCGCGCCCCGCATCGCCCTGCGGCTGACCACCATTGCGGTCGACGAGCCCGAACGACCGGCCGGTGCCGGCACCATCGAGCAGATCCCCGACGATCTCGACGATCTCGACCAGCTCCGCCTGCTCGGCGCCGACATCGTCGTACTCGACCCTTACCACGGGGACCCGCGGGAAACCCGCCGGCCCCACGCGGCCTGGCAAGCACTCACCACCGTGGCCACACACTGGAGGACACCCTCGTGATCACCCCCGCCGACCACAAGCTCCTGCGTCGCGCGATCGGCATCGCCGCCCACGCCATCACCTTGGGCGACGCCCCCTACGGCTCCCTCCTGGCCGGCCCGGACGGCACGATTCTCGCCGAAGCCCACAACACAGTGCGACGCGACAACGACATCACCGCCCACCCGGAACTGAAACTCGCCCGCTGGGCAGCCCGCGAACTCGCCCCGGAGACCGCCGCACACACGACCCTGTACACCAGCTGCGAGCCCTGCATCATGTGCGCCGGCGGCATCGTCCGCTCCGGTCTCGGCCGGGTCGTATACGCGCTCTCCACCGAGCAACTCATCGAACTCAACCCGCCGTCGGGTCAATGGCCGACCGTGACGCAGGACGGCCCCGCCCTGTTCGACGAGGCGCGCACCCCCATCGACGCCTACTACCAGCCGCACTGACACGCCCACCCCACCCCGCACCGAAGCCCACCGGACACCGGGAACCGTCCCGCATACGCCTGCGCCATGACGACCCGGCGCTCGCCGACCAGAAGCCGCCCGAGCCCACGCTCCACGGGCGACGCCAGGCCCACAACGAGCACACACCCTCACCGAAGTACCCGTGAACGACGGGGGAGGACTGCCTTCCCCCGCGCGGGGGAAGGCAGCGGTACGGATCTCCTCCCGAGGCCGGCTCCAGGCCGGTCCTCAGGGACGACGCTGGGGCGACGAAACGCCGGAACGATGGTGCGCATGACTACCACCCGACTCCTCCCCAGCCTTCCGCCCCCGCCCCGCTGGGCCGTCCGCGCCGCCCATGCCGCCGCGCTGGTCACCCTGCCGTCCGGGATCTGGCGCCTGCTGCTGGCAGCCGGTTTCACCGCCGGGTACACCGAGACCGGGTACGAGGCGATGGGCTTCACCGGCTGGGGTGCGGTGTACGTGGTCGGGCTCAGCATGGCCGGGGAGTTGCTGGCGCTGCTCACGCTCGGACTGGTCCGGCCATGGGGCGAGCTGCTGCCGCGGTGGATCCCTCTCCTCGGCGGACGCCGGCCGAACCCGCGCACGGTCACCGTGGTGGCGGCCCTCGGCGCCGGGGCGCTGACCCTGGGCCTCACCCAGTTCGCCCTCTGGTGGGCCTTCCCCCACCCGAACATGACCCCTCTCGGCAACACCCTCGCCGGATTCCTCTACCTGCCCCTCGTCGCCTGGGGACCACTCCTGGCCGCCGTCACCCTCGACTACCGCCGCCGGCGCCGCGCCGCAGGAGCCTGACCAGTCCGGCACGGCCACTCAGGCCGCCGCCCGAGCAGCCACCCCGGCATGCGGCGCCCCATGCACGTTCGCGCGAACAACAGCACCATGCACAGGCTGAACCCCCACCCGGGACTGGGACAGAGGCGGTTCGGGTACCAGGCCTCCTACGCCTGCAGCGGGCTTCCTCTTCCCTCACGTCCGGCTGGTGCCGGCCGCGCGGGCGGCCACGTCGAGGCCGGCGGGACGTAGCCGCTTGGCCCCTCACATGCGGGGGCAGGGATCAGCTCCTGAACGCCCGGAACAGTCACCGCACCCAGCTCGCGACGCACTGCCACGCGCCCGCCCCCTCCGCCAGGAAGTTCGCCCACGACCACAGCCCCACCCCGGACCAGCCATGAAATACGGCACGCCGCCCTACCCGAAGAACCGCCCACGCCCGCGGCCTCCGCCATCGCCGAGGCACCACGCTCCCGTCCCCAACCAGCACTGCCCGGCCTTCGCTGGCCTGCGCACCCTGATCGGTGGACCGCGAAGGCTACTCCAGCACCAGGAACGCGCCCCGGAGACACGTTGCACGGGCCGGCAGCCGGCAAGGCGGCTGTCGCGCCGCACGACACCCCGCTGCCCGCACGACACCCCGCTGCCCGCACGACACCCCGCTGCGCCCGGACGATCTGGCGATCTGGCGTGACCGTGGACCCGATCACCACCGACTCCCTCGGCGCCCGCCGCACCACCCTGCACACCCGCCCAGCAGGGCGGCGTGCGCACGACGAACGCGATCGAGCCGTGAACACCCGGACCCGCCGGGCGGCCAAAGCCCGCCGACACGTCCCGAACGAGAGCGCCGCCATGAAACGCGTCTACATGACGATCATGTCCCTGGACCCCACCGGCAAGGGCCAGGCACGCTGGACCACGCGCGGGAAAACCACCTTGAACGCCTTCGGTATCAGACCGGTCCTGGCGGAAAGTGGTCATGGGCACCCGCTGTGATGGCGTACGGTGGGGGCTACCGACGCGGGGTGGAGCAGCTCGGTAGCTCGCTGGGCTCATAACCCAGAGGTCGCAGGTTCAAATCCTGTCCCCGCTACTGCTTCGGCAGGGCCCGGATCCATACGGATCCGGGCCCTTTCGCTCTGCTGACCGTCCCTACCGACGGCACTGGCCAATGGCGGTTGCCGCTCCAGGGAGCGCCGAGCGTGTCCGACCACGTGCCACGTGGGGCGTCTGCTCCGTCAGCGTGTCAGCGACTTGTATGCGGCCTGGAGGATCCTCTGGCCGCGTGGGTCGGTGAGGCCGAGGTTGGACATCTGGTTCATCACATAGGCGATGGTCATGCGCGCGTCGAGGTCGTTGACGATCAGCGATCCGCCTCTTCCGCCCCAGTAACAGGTCTGAGGGTTGGTCGTGCTGACCGGTGCGTCGTCGGCGTTCAGGGCGTAGCCCATGCCGAAGCGTAGGGGGATGCCGAGCACGAGGTCGGTGCCGTGGGACTGCTCGTCGAATACCGCACGACAGGTCGCTTCGGAGAGAAGGCGTGACGTGGGTGTCTGGCCTCCAGAGGCGAGGACCGATTGGAGAGCAGCCACGGATCGTGCGTTTCCGTAGCCAGCTGCCGCAGGGATTTCGGCGCGGCGCCACCGGGTGCTCCAGGTGTCCTGGACGGTCACGTAGGCGCCGACCGGGATGGCCACACGAGGGCTGGCTGCGGGCGCGGGGCCGGTTGCGGGGATGCCGTCGGAGACTCGGTGATCGTGTTCGGCCGCGAGACCGATATGGAAATCAACGTCCAGCGGGCCGGCGATCTGGTCGGCGAAGAAAGCACCGATCGACTGCCGGCAGACGCGGCGGACGACCTCGCCGAGCAGAAAGCCATGGGTGAACCGATGGTAGCCAGACTCCGTGCCGGGTTCCCACCGGGGCGACTGGCGGGCCAGCAGGGTGGTGACCTTCTCCCAATCGCACAGATCATCGAGGGTCATGGGCTGATCCCAATCGGGGAGACCAGCGGTGTGGCCGAGCAAGTGCCGGATCTCCACGCGGTCTTTCCCTGCGATGCCGAACTCCGGCCAGTATTTCGCGACCGGTGCGGACAGGTCGAGCTCGCCGCGATCAGCGAGGACGAGAGCACACACCGCAGTCATCGTCTTCGTGATGGACCACACGTTGGTGATGGTGTCGCGTTGCCACGGTTGCATACATTCCTGGTCGGCGTAACCTCCCCACAGATCGACCACAGGCTCGCCGTCGACGTAGATCGCCACCGAGGCACCGACATCCGCCCCGCTGCGCAGCGAGTCGGCGAACACTTCCCGTACTGCGCTGAACTGGTCGCTGCAGTTGCCTTGAATTTCCATGTCGAACAGGGAACTCGATCTCCAGCGCTTCGTCACCAGGCAGCCAAGGCAGATGGCGACTATCCACCGCTGCGCGACTGACCAACGGCTGATGGCAGCCTTCGCCGTATCACTTTGCGTCGCGCTTGCTGGTCCAGCGGATGCCGAGGGCGTCGAGGTCTGCGCGGCGCTGCTCGGTGAGCTTGCCGGCGCGTTTGCGGATGTTGTCGAGCACCATGCCGAGCTTCACCCCCACAAGCTCCTCAGCGCCGCTCTGAGGGCCTGTCGGCCGGCCTTCCGGCTCGAGGTGCTCGATGTGCTTCCTGGGGACGTTGAGGTGTCCTTCGCGGGCGTGGAACTGCCGAGCCGCGCGGAGATTGAGCGCCCACTTGTCTTCCTGCGTGCGTTTCATGGGTCGTTCGTGTTCTTCGGCTGGGGTGAGTCCGAGGACGTTCTCGATCAACCACTGCTGGACCGGCAGCAAGTCGTCCCAGTCGAGGCGGCAGGCCATCACCCAGCGGCCGAGGTCTTCGCCCTGCACGATCACCTCACCCGCAACCACCGGCACCGCCCCGCCGCCTTCGACGTGGGCCTGGGTGAGGCGGAAGCAGCGCTGCCACCCGGTGTCCCACGCCGGGCACCAGCCCGGGTCGATCTCGTCCAGCGCCTCCCGCCGCGCCTCGGTGAGTGCCTTCGTGCTGGATGCGACGGGGAGGCCGGCCTCGCGGCGTTCGGCGATGGCGTCCGCGAGCCGGGCGGCGGTGCGCATGTTCTTGGCCCAGATCCCCACCGGATACCCGTCCCAGACGGCGGTCGCCGGCGGCAGGAAGTGCCCGTGCACGGCAGCCCAGGCACGAGCGGCGGCAAGCCCTTCCTCGAACGCGACGTCCTGATGCGACCAGACCATCCCCAGCCGGTCCAGCTCTGCGACGCGGGCCGGGGCCAGGCGTCCGGCCTTGTTGAAACGCCGCTGATCGGCCAGCCACGTCCCCAGCGGAAACCCCGCGGGCGACCACTCCGGCGGGGTGACGAAGCCGTACGGCACCCGCAACTGCACCGCGCCGGTCTCCTTCACATACCGCACGCACGCCTCGATCCCACGCCGCCAGAAGGCGTTCTCCGGCTCGATCACCCGCAGCTTCACGAACCGCGCCAGCAGTGCCGGGTCCCGGGGCGTGCTGAACTTCAGCAGCTCCCGCGCGGGCACACTCGGCCCCCGTTCACCCTCCAGCCGCTCCTGGTCGCCTTCACCGGCCCCGGCTTCCTCCTCCTCGGGTTCGTAACGGCCGCTGCGCACACGGGGGTCGGCGAGGGCTTCGATGGCGTCGGTGTCGTGTGCGCGGAGCGCTTCGAGGATCTTCGCCAGGGTTCGGTAGGCCGGGGAGGTCAGCATTTCGTCCGGACTTTCACCCGGCGCGAGGAATACGGGAACGATTAGCGAAGCGATCTTTCCTTCACCGGGCTTCATACGGAGTGCGCGGCCGACCATCTGCACGATATCGACCATCGACCCTCGCGCATCACAGAATGCAACGGAATCACAATTCGCTGTATCGACCCCTTCGCCCAGCACTTTCACGGAGTTGAGCACGCGCAGCGCGGCCGGCCGCAGCTCGCCCCCGCTCACGAGGACGTCGGAAGCGAACTCCTCCAGCACCGCCCGCCGGTGCCCCGGGGGGTGCTCACCGCACAACCAGGCGGCCCACACCCGCTCCGGCCGCGGGAACCGGCGCGGATCGTCCTCCCACAGCCGGCGCGCGGCGCCAGCGACGCCGGCGGCCATGGCCTCCGCCTCGGTGACCTTGCTGTGAAAGGCCAGAACCTTCCGCAACCCCTCCTGCGCCACCGCCGTCAGAACCCCGGCCTGCAACGCCGCCAGCCGCGCCCCGCGCACCACGTCCGAACCGGGGCCGGCGACTTGATGCGCCTCGTGCAGCTCAGGGTCGGTGATGTCGACGCACACGACCTGGTACGGCGCGACCAGCCCGCGGCTGACGGCCTCGGACAGCGTCAGCTTGAACGCCACAGGCCCGAAGACGGGGGAGTCCGGGTCCATACTCGCGATCAGGCGCGGCTCCTCGCCCCGGCCGCCCCCGGCGGCTTCCCAGACGCGGGCGGTGGCGGTCGTGTAGAGCCGACGGACCGCCGGGATCCTGGTCTGGTCGTGTACGGCTGCCCAGGGCTTCCCCGCGTCCCCGCTGGTCCGGTGCGCTTCGTCCACGACCATCAGGTCCCACACACCCAGCCCCTGGGCGTGGGCGCGTTGCAGGATGCCCAGGCCGACGGAGGCGTAGGTGGCGAACACCGTCACCCGCCCCAGCCCCTGCACCCACGCCACGAGCTCGGCCGGATCCGTCGTGCAAGGTACGCCATCGGAGTCCTCGGCCCGTAGCGAGCAGACCCCGATCACCGCCCCGGTACGGCCGTCCTCTCTCCAAGCGGCCACGGTCTGTGCCAGCAGATCCAGGGTCGGCACCAGGACCAGCACCCGCTGCGCCCCCAGTTTCCGGGCGGCCTCGGCGGCGATCAAGGTTTTGCCCGAGCCGGTCGCGGCGATGACCTGGGTCCGCAATCCCCCGGCCGGCATGTGCCCGCTGACGGGGGTCTGCAGAGCGCGGAGGACGGCATCGACCGCCTCCACCTGATGCGGGAACAGTTCTTTCCTCGACATGCCTTTTCCCTTTACCGTCCGCGTCTGACGCCTTTTCGGTTCCACTGGAATTCATTTATGACAAAAACTACGAGAGCCAATAACCCGGATTTTTCAGCTCCTCAAGAACGGGATTCCGATCGAGTCGGGATGCCCCACCCGGTCGCGCCGAATCCGTGACGGGGACCGCTGCTCTCTCCATAAGGTAGCGGGCCAGCTAGAATGACGCACACCCGCCCTTCTGAAGCCTCCCGGTCCATCCATCTCCTCCACCCAGGACCGCCATGACGGGGTCGCCTACCACTCCACCCGACCCCGTTCTAACCAGACGATGAAACAAACCTTCTGACGCATCGTCATCCACGCCCGCGCACTGGTCCTGCTAGCCCAGGAACGCGCGGAGCGCGTTCCCTCAGGCCGGATCGCGGAGCGATCCGAGCCCGAGGCCAACGGAGTTGGCCTCCCGGGCCACGGAGTGGCCCGGATCTCCGGGACGGAGTCCCGGAGCACCCCACGGAGTGGGGTGCTGCTCCCGCCGCGTAGCGGCGGCGCGTCGTGTCTGCGGAGCAGACCGCGCGC
>NZ_BMRT01000016.1 GCF_014648775.1 Streptomyces abikoensis | reverse complement strand
GTTGGAGCTGACTGGTACTAATAGGCCGAGGGCTTGTCCTCAGTTGCTCGCGTCCACTGTGTGGTTCCCGGGTTGCGAACAGTCGCACCGGTTGAACCAGTAACACCCTTAAATTGAAGAGTGTGCTTGTTCGCTTGGAACACCCGATGGTGTTTCGGTGGTCATAGCGTTAGGGAAACGCCCGGTTACATTCCGAACCCGGAAGCTAAGCCTTTCAGCGCCGATGGTACTGCAGGGGGGACCCTGTGGGAGAGTAGGACGCCGCCGAACAATCTTTCAAGGACCTTTGGTCCCAGCGTTCACGCTGGGACCAAAGGTCCTTTTTGTTTTTCCCCGAAGCGCGCCCGCCATCAGGGTGCGTGAGAATGACTGCGGTACCCGAAGACAGGAGTCACGTCGATGTCCACCAACTCTCCCGACGGTCGCTCGGGCGGCGAGCCGCGTCGCGGTGGAGGCCCCCGCGGCCCGCGCGGCGGCGGTTTCGGTCGCCGTGACGACCGCGCCGGCGGCGGTTTCCGCCGTGACGACCGTGGTCCCCGTCGTGACGATGACCGTGGTGGTTTCCGCCGCGATGAGCGTCGTGACGACCGTCCGTCCTTCCGTCGCGACGACGAGCGCGGCGGTTTCCGTCGCGACGAGCGCCGTGACGACCGTGGCCCGCGTCGTGACGACGACCGTGGCGGCTTCCGCCGCGATGACCGCGCCGGCGGCACCGGCGGCACCGGCGGCGGTTTCCGCCGCGATGACCGTGGTGGTCGTCCGGGTGGTGGCGGCTTCGGCCGTCGCGACGACGACCGTGGCGGTTTCCGTCGCGACGAGCGCCGCGATGACCGTGGTCCCCGCCGTGACGATGACCGTGGTGGTTTCCGTCGCGACGACCGTCGTGACGACCGCCCGTCGTTCCGTCGCGACGACCGCCGTGATGACCGTGGTCCCCGTCGTGATGACGACCGTGGTGGTTTCCGTCGCGACGAGCGTCGCGACGACCGTGGTCCCCGCCGTGACGATGACCGTGGTGGTTTCCGTCGCGACGACCGTCGTGACGACCGCCCGTCGTTCCGTCGCGACGACCGCCGTGATGACCGTGGCCCTCGCCGTGATGACGACCGTGGTGGTTTCCGCCGCGATGAGCGCCGCGACGACCGTCCGTCGTTCCGTCGCGACGACGAGCGCGGCGGTTTCCGTCGCGACGAGCGCCGTGACGACCGTGGCCCGCGCCGCGATGACGACCGTGGCGGTTTCCGCCGCGATGACCGTCGTGACGACCGCCCGTCGTTCCGTCGCGATGACCGTGGTCCCCGCCGTGACGACGACCGCGGTGGCTTCCGCCGCGATGACCGTCGTGACGAGCGCCGCGACGACCGTCCGTCCTTCCGCCGTGACGAGCGTCGTGACGACCGCCCGTCGTTCCGTCGCGACGAGCGCCGCGATGACCGTGGTCCCCGCCGTGACGACGACCGCGGTGGCTTCCGCCGCGACGACCGCCGTGACGAGCGTCGCGACGACCGCGGCCCCCGTCGTTCCTTCCGTGACGACCGCCAGGGCGGCGGCTACCGTGGCCGCGACGAGCGTTCCGGTGGCTACGGCCGCCGTGACGACCGGGACCGGGACCGTGGTGACCGCGAGCCGGTGAAGCGGCTGCCGATCCCCGAGGACGTGACCGGCGACGAGATCGACGCCGACGTGCGGCAGGAGCTGATGAGCCTGCCCAAGACGCTCGCCGAGGACGTCGCCCGCAACCTCGTCATGGTCGCCAACCTCCTCGACGAGGAGCCCGAGCAGGCGTACGCCTACTCGCGCGTCGCCCTGCGGCTCGCCTCCCGTGTTGCCGCCGTGCGCGAGGCCGCCGGTTTTGCCTCGTACGCGACCGGCAAGTACTCCGAGGCCCTCGCCGAGTTCCGTGCCGCGCGCCGGATGACCGGCTCGGTCGAGCTGTGGCCGATCATGGCCGACTGCGAGCGCGGCATGGGCCGCCCGGAGCGTGCCCTGGCCATGGCCGGTGAGCCCGAGGTCCAGAAGCTGGACAAGGCGGGTCAGGTCGAGATGCGCCTGGTCGCCGCCGGCGCCCGTAAGGACATGGGTCAGGCCGAGGCCGCCGTGGTCACGCTCCAGAGCCCCGAGCTGGCGTCGAACGCCGTCCAGCCCTGGACCGCGCGCCTGCGGTACGCCTACGCCGACGCGCTGCTCGAGGTCGGTCGTGAGACCGAGGCCCGTGAGTGGTTCGCCAAGGCTCTCGAGGCGGACCAGGGCGGCACGACCAACGCCTCCGACCGGCTCGCCGAGCTGGACGGCGTGGAGTTCACGGACGCCCTCGAGGAGGACGCCGAGAACGAGGCCGAAGCCGAGGTCGAGGTCAAGGACGAGGTCAAGGACGAGGTGGCCGAGCCCGCCGAGGCCGAGGACGTCGAAGAGGCCAAGGACGCCAAGGACGCCAAGGACGAGGAGTCCGGCAGCCAGGGCTGATCGCTGACGTGATCGACAAGGAGGGCGGCACCCCAACCCGGGGTGCCGCCCTCCACGCGTATCCGCTCAGTTCAGGGCCAGGCTCCGCAGCACCAGGCCCGTCGCCGGCTTGGGGCCGAACGACGTCGACTTGCGCGGCATCGTCACGCCCTGCTCGGCGAGCTCGCGCACGACGTCCTCGTGGA
Source organism: Streptomyces abikoensis (assembly GCF_014648775.1). Lineage (GTDB taxonomy): Bacteria > Actinomycetota > Actinomycetes > Streptomycetales > Streptomycetaceae > Streptomyces > Streptomyces abikoensis. The sequence continues at coordinate 59,768 of NZ_BMRT01000016.1, read as the reverse complement.
CGGGGTGCATCAGCACGGCCGTCCCTTCGTGGCGCACGGCCTGCCGTACGGCCGCCGACGTGTCGTGGATGTAGCCGATGTGCTCCGGGTCGTCCGGCACGTTCCAGATGTGCTCCAGCAGCAGCGAGTGGAGCACCGTCGCGTCCAGCTCGCGCCAGGCCCGGGGCCGGTCGGCGGGGACGGTCCGTTCGAGCAGGGCCGGGTCCGGGTGGTCCAGGAGGTGGAAGCGGCCGTCGCCGGCGAGGACGAAGGCGTTGCCCGGTCCGGCGGCGGCCTCCGCGAGGGCGCCGAGGGCGTCCTCCAGCGGGCCGTCGATCGTGCGGACGCGGAAGGCGCCGCCCAGCGCCTCCAGGGCCGTGCGGACGGGGAGCTTGTGGAGCAGCCGGTGGATGGCCCGTACGCGCAGGGGGTAGCGGGCGGTGTCCACGAGGAGGACGAGGCCGAAGTCCCAGGGGCCGGGTGCGGGTTGCTCGGCGCGCAGGCGCAGGTAGGTGGCCCAGCGGTGGTGGCCGTCGGCGATGAGGGCGTGCCGGTGGGAGAGGTCCTCGTCGATGAGGGCGAGGTCCCGGGCGTCGGTGATCGACCACAGGCGGTGGGCGTAGCCGTCGTCGGTCGTGGTGGAGAACAGGGGGTCCGTGAGGATCACCCGCTCGATGACGGCCGCCGTGCTCTCGGTGCCGTCGTCGCTCTCGGTGCCGTCGTCGCCGCGGTAGGAGAAGAGCAGGGGCTCCAGGTTGGCGGCGGTGTCGCGCATCAGCGCGGCGCGGTCCTCGATGATGTGCGGCATGACGTCCTCGTGGGGCAGGACGACGCCCTCCTCGCGCGGGGTGAGCCGCAGGGCCCCGATGAGGCCGCGCTGGAGTATGCCCTCGCCGCGCTGCTCGTAGACGTAGAGCGCGGGTTCGGGGTCGGGGGCGAGCACCCGCTCGTCCTGCCAGCGGCGCAGGGTCTCCGCGGCCTGGCGGTGGCGGTCGGCGGCGGTGGCGGCCTGGGGGAGGATGAGCCGGACGATGTTGTACGGGTCCGCGGTCTCCAGGAGGCGCAGGCCGTCGGGGCGGACGACGACGTCGTACGGCGGGGAGGTCACCGCCGCGAGACTGCCCACTCGTTCGGGAACGTAGCGCAGTCCTCGGAAGGGCGCGAGCCGGAGCCCGCGTGCTGCGGATTCGCCGGTGCCGTGGCCTGGAGTGCTCATTGTGAAATGTTATGTCCCAGGGCCGGATCGGCAATGATCCGGGAAGAGACATGCAGCACAGAGGAGCGATCACCCCATGAACGACAGTGTCCGGACCCGGCCCGACGGCAGCGAGCGGCCGCTGAGCACGGCCTATGACACGGCCCTGCTGGACCTCGACGGCGTGGTCTACGCCGGTGGTGAGGCGATCGCGCACGCCGTGGAGTCGCTCGGCACGGCGCGCGACGGCGGGATGCACCTCGCGTACGTGACGAACAACGCGGCGCGGACGCCGGGGACCGTGGCCGGGCATCTGACGGAGCTGGGCATTCCGGCGGAGCCGGGCGATGTGATCACCTCGGCGCAGGCGGTGGCGCGGCTGATGTCCGATCAGTTGCCGTCCGGATCCCGGGTGTTGGTGATCGGCGCGGAGGGGCTGCGGGTCGCGCTGCGGGAGCGCGGGCTGGTGCCGGTGGAGTCGCTGGACGACGATCCGGCCGCCGTCGTGCAGGGGTACGGCGGGCCGGACATGCCGTGGTCGCGGCTGATGGAGGCGTCGTACGCGGTGGCGCGGGGACTGCCGTGGTTCGCCTCGAACACGGACCTGACCATTCCGAGCGCGCGCGGTATCGCGCCGGGGAACGGCTCCGCGGTGGAGGTCGTGCGGATAGCCACGGGGGCCGAGCCGCAGGTGGCGGGGAAGCCGCAGCCGCCGATGCACCGCGAGACGATTCTGCGCACCGGGGCGGAGCGGCCGCTGGTGGTCGGCGACCGGCTCGACACGGACATCGAGGGGGCGTTCGTCGGCGGTGTGGACTCGCTGCTCGTGCTGACCGGGGTCACGACGGCCGCGACGCTGCTCGCGGCGCGGCCGGAGCACCGGCCGACGTTCGTCGGGGAGGACCTTCGGACGTTGCTCCAGCCGCATCCTGCGGTGTCCGGTTCCGCCGGTGAGGGTTTCCGCTGTGGCGGGTGGACTGCCTCCGTCGAGGACGGTGAGCTCGCGCTCGACGGCCAGGGTGAGCGGATCGACGCGTTGCGGGCGCTGTGCGCCGTAGCGTGGACGGCGGCGGGCGAGGGCTCCTGCGCCCTCGACGCCGGGAAGGCGCTGGCGCGGCTGGGCTGGTAGCGGGGCGGGCGGGGCCGGGCGGGGGTGAGGGGCTTCGCCCCCGGGCCCTCGGGCCCCGGATCCGCTCAGCCCGTGAGTTCGGCCAGGAGGTCTTCCTCCGTGGCGCCCCGGCGCCAGTAGCCGGTGAAGGTGATCGCGCGGCGGTCGATGCCGCGGTCGCCCACGAGGTGGCGGCGGAGGGCGCGGACGGTGCCGGATTCGCCGGCGATCCAGGCGTAGGGGGTGCCCGGGGGCAGGTCCGCGGCGCGGACGGCGTCCAGGGTGGGCGCCTCGCGGTGGGTGCCGCGGATCAGCCAGGTGATGTCCGCGTCGGCCTCCGTCTTGAGGTCCTGGACGTCGTCCGGGTGGCCGACCTCGATCCAGACGCGGGCCGGGGTGCCCACCGGGAGCCAGGCGAGGATGCCCGCGACGGCGGGCAGCGCGGACTCGTCGGCGGTGAGCAGCACCCAGTCCGTGCCGGCCGGCGGCTGGAAGTCGGCGCCGCCGTTGTCCTCGGCCACCGGGCCCAGGACGGCGACGCGGTCGCCGGGGCGGGCCGTGCGGGACCAGAGCGACGCGGGCCCGCCCCGGTGGCCGTCGCCGTCCCCGTGCTGGACGAAGTCGACGTCCAGCTCGTCCGGGTCGTGGCGCAGCTCGCGCACGGTGTACGAGCGCATGACGGCCCGGACCGCCGGGTCCTGGCGGCGCCACTCCGCGTACCAGCCGGTGCCCAGGTCGTCCGGCAGGACGGGGGCGTCCTGGCCGGGCTGCGGCAGGAAGAGCTTGAAGCGCTGGTCGCGGCCGTCGGTGACCATGTCGCCGAGGCGGTCCCCGCCCAGGGTGACGCGGACGAGCGAGGGGCTGACCCGCTCGGTCCGTATGACGTGGAGGTCGAACCAGCGGTAGGGCGGGGTGGGGGCGGCGTCGCTCATCGCGGGGGCGGTCCTTTCCGGGGGCGGGGGTCAGGAGGTCTTCTTGGCCTTCTCGACGGCCGCGGCGAGGCCTTCGAGGAGCGGCGCGCAGCCGGCGTAGGAGAAGCGGGGCTCGCTGAGCCAGGGGGTGACCTGGCCGGCCTTGACGGCGGGGAGCCGTTCCCAGGTGGGCTTGGCCGCGAGGTCCTTGGGCTGGAGGGCGGAGGTGCGGCTGTCCAGCAGGATCACGTCGGGCCGGTACTTGTCGGCGTTCTCCCAGCTGAGGCTCTCGAAGTAGCCGCCCTGGTCGGTCTTCTCGGGGACGACGAAGTCGATGCCGAGCTCGCGGAAGTACATGAGGTCGGCGTTGACGGCGGGGTTGGAGACGTAGAAGAGGTCGGCGCTGCCGGAGGCGGCCATGACCTTGACGGGGTTGCCCTTGGCGGCCTTGCGCAGGGTCTCGGCGGCCTTCTCGAAGCGGGCCTTGGCGTCGGTGACCTTGCGGTCCTTCAGGTCCGCGCCGAGGGATTCGGCGAGGGCCGCGTAGCGCTTGACGGTCTCCAGCATGGGGACGCGGGAGGCGGTGAGGGCGACGCTGGGGGCGAGGGCCAGGATCTTCTTCTTGCTGTCGTCGGGCACGTACCAGAGGGCGTCCGGCTCGTACATGTTGGTGACGAGCAGGTCGGGGTTCAGCCCGGCGTACTTCTCGACGTTGAACTCGCCCCAGGCGTTGCCGAGGACGGTGAGCTTGTCGACGGCGAGGTCGCCGGCCTGGGGGTCGGGCTTGCCGTCCTTGAGCTTGGTGGGGCCGAAGACGCCGACGCATTCGACGCCGAAGTCGTGGAGGGCGGCCGCGGTGCCGGTGAAGGCGACGATGCGGCGCGGCGTCCGGTCCTTCCTGACGGTCCGTCCGCGGTCGTCCTTGAAGGTCCAGGGGCCCTTCTTGCCGGCCGCCTGCCCGCTCTCCTCACCGGAGTCCGACGATCCGCCGCCCCCGCAGGCGGTGAGGAGGGCGCTGAGGCCCAGGGCGCCGCCGGCGGCCAGGAGGCCACGGCGGGAGGGGTTCGCGATGCGGGGGGTGCTCATGGGTGGTGCTTCTCTCCGTGAGGATCAAGAGTGTGAGGGTAGGCTAACCTAACCAGGTGTTGGTCGACACTTCTCCTCAAACCAGTAACGCCCCCCGAACCGCCGCCGCCCCCGAGGCCGTACCCCGTGGCAGAGGCGCCCGGCGCCTCGCCGGGCTGGTCGTCTCGACGGGCGTGCTCCTGCTGGTCGTCGTCGCGTCCCTGGCCGTCGGCGCCAAGCAGATCCCCGTCGACCAGGTCTGGCACGGGCTGTTCCACTACACCGGCGCCGACGCCGACGTGGTCGTCCGCGACGTCCGCGTCCCCCGCACCGCCCTCGGGCTGCTCGTCGGTGCCGGACTCGGCCTCGCCGGCACGGTGATGCAGGCCCTCACCCGCAACCCCCTCGCCGACCCCGGGCTGTTCGGCATCAACGCCGGCGCCGCGGCCGCCGTCGTCTCCGGCGTCAGCTTCCTCGGCGTCACCTCGCTCACCGGCTACGTGTGGTTCGCCTTCCTGGGCGCCGCCGCCGTCTCCGTCGTGGTGTACGCGCTGGGCGGCAGCCGGGGCGCCACGCCCGTACGCCTCGCCCTCGCCGGCACCGCCGTGACGGCCGCGCTCAACGGCTACGTCTACGCGGTGCAGCTGATGGACACCGCCGCCCTGGACCGGATGCGCTTCTGGACCGTCGGCTCCCTGGCCTCCGCCAACGCCACCGTCGTCCGGCAGGTCGCCCCCTTCGTCGTCGCCGGCATCGTGCTCGCCCTGCTCCTGGCGCGGCCGCTCAACGCCATGGCCCTCGGCGACGACCAGGCCCGCGCCCTGGGCACCCGGCTGACCGCGACCCGCGTCCTCGCCCTGCTCACCGTCACCCTCCTGTGCGGCGCGGCGACCGCCGCCTGCGGGCCCGTCGTCTTCGTCGGCCTGATGGTGCCGCACGTCGTCCGCTCCTTCACCGGCCCCGACCTGCGCTGGGTCCTGCCCTACGCGGCCGTCCTCGCACCCGTGCTGCTCCTCGGCTCGGACATCGCCGGCCGGATCCTCACCCGCCCCTCCGAACTCCAGGTCGGCATCGTCACCGCGCTGATCGGCGGGCCCGTCTTCATCCACCTCGTACGCCGCCGGAGGATGGCCCAGCTGTGAACACCACCGATTCCCGGCCGGCCGTACGGGCGCTGCGCACCCGCGGCGGGCTCTCCATACGCTTCGCGCCGCGCGCCGTGCTCGTCGCGGCCCTGCTGCTGGCCGCCGCGCTCGCCGCCTCCGTGGCCCTCATCGGCACCGGCGACTACCCCATGACCTTCGCCGACGTCCTCCGCACCCTCACGGGCGGCGGGACGGAAGCGCAGGAGTTCATCGTCCACGACCTGCGGCTGCCGCGCGTCCTCGTCGGCCTCCTGGTCGGCACCGCCCTCGGACTGGCCGGCGCCGTCTTCCAGTCCGTCTCCCGCAACCCGCTCGGCAGCCCCGACGTGATCGGCCTCGGCCAGGGCTCCTCCGTGGGCGCGCTCACCGTCATCGTCCTCTTCCACGGCGACCCCGCGGCCGTCGCCGCCGGAGCCGTCGCCGGCGGACTGCTCTCCGGCGCCGCGATCTACGCCCTGGCCTGGCAGCGCGGCGTGCACGGCTACCGGTTCGTCCTCGTCGGCATCGCCATGTCCGCCGTCCTCGTCGCCGTCATCGGCTACCTGCTCACCAAGGCCAACCTCACCGACGCGGCCCGCGCCACCGTCTGGATGGTCGGCTCCCTCAACGGCCGCGACTGGAGCCAGGTCTGGCCCCTGCTCGGCGTCTGCGCCGTGCTCGTCCCCGCCGTCCTCGGCCACGGGCGGAGCCTGCGCATGCTGGAGATGGGCGACGACTCCGCCTACGCGCTCGGCGTGCCCGTCGAACGGACCCGGCTGGTCACCACGGGCGCCGCCGTCCTGCTCACCGCCGTCGCCACGGCCGCCGCCGGACCCATCTCCTTCGTCGCCCTCGCCGCGCCCCAGCTGGCCCGGCGCCTCACCCGCTCACCGGGCCCCAACCTCACCGCCGCCGCCTCCACCGGCGCGGCCCTGCTGGTCGGCGCCGACTGGGCCGCGCAACGCCTCTTCGGCGCCGACCAACTGCCCGTCGGCGCGCTCACCGGCATGCTCGGCGGCTGCTACCTGCTGTGGCTGCTCCACACCGAGCGCAGGGCGGGACGGGTATGAGCACGTACGCACAAGGAGAGAACCCCATGAGCCGGCTGTCCGCCGAATCCGTCACCCTCGCCTACGACGGGCGGGTCATCGCGGAGGACCTCTCCGTCGCCGTCCCCGACAACTCCTTCACCGTCATCGTCGGCCCCAACGCCTGCGGCAAGTCCACCCTGCTGCGCGCCCTGTCCCGGATGCTCAAGCCGCGGGCCGGCTCCGTCCTGCTCGACGGCGCCGCCATCGGCTCGTACCCGGCCCGCAAGGTCGCCCGTACGCTCGGTCTGCTGCCGCAGTCCTCGGTCGCGCCCGACGGCATCACCGTCGCCGACCTCGTCGCCCGCGGCCGCCACCCCCACCAGGGGCTGCTGCGGCAGTGGTCGCCCGAGGACGAGCGGATCGTCCAGGAGTCGATGGCCGCCACCGGCGTCGCCGCCCTCGCCGACCGGTACGTCGACGAACTCTCCGGCGGCCAGCGCCAGCGCGTGTGGATCGCCATGGCCCTCGCCCAGCGCACCCCGCTGCTGCTCCTCGACGAGCCGACGACCTTCCTCGACATCCAGCACCAGATCGAGATCCTCGACCTGTGCGCCGAGCTCCACGAGAACCAGGGCCGGACCCTTGTGGCCGTTCTGCACGACCTCAACCACGCGGCCCGCTACGCCACCCACCTGATCGCCATGCGCGACGGGCGCGTCGTCGCCGAGGGGGCGCCCGGCGACATCGTGACGGCCGAGCTCGTGGAACGGGTCTTCGGGCTGCGCTGCCAGGTCATCGACGACCCGCAGACCGGGACCCCGCTCGTCGTGCCGGCGGCGCGGCGCGTTTCCACGGGGGTGCGCGTCTCCACCGGGGTTACAGGATCGAGCGCAGCCGCAGCACGTCCCGCAGGCCCGCCTTCAGCCTGACCCGGCCACCGGCCCAGGCCCGCGCGAAGTTCAGCTTTCCGTCGACCAGGGCCACCAGATCGTCCCCGGTCATCTCCAGGGCGATCTCGGCCCGCCGCTCCGGGACGCCCTCCACGGTCCGCACCTCCTTGAGGTGCCCTTCCCGGAGATGGCCCACGAAGGTGACGTCCAGGTCCGTCACATGGCAGCTGAGCGAGCGGTCGGGCGCGGCGGCGGCCCGGAGCTCGCCGCTCGCGCCCGCGAGGTGCTCCGCCAGCCGGTCGAGTGCGCCCCGGCACTCTTCGATCGTCGCCATCGCCATGGACGGTACCCCAGGCGGGCGGGAACGCAGGAGTAACACCCGCGACCGGGTAGCGTCGGGTTCATGACCGACTCGACACCGCCCTCCCTGGAGTCTCCGGAGTCTCTGGAGGCCCTGAAGTCTCTGGAGGTCCTGGAGACCCTGGAGGCCCTGAAGTCTCTGGAGGTCCTGGAGACCCTGGAGGCCCTGGAGTCCCTGGGGGATCCGGAGACCCCGGGGGCCGCCGTGCAGGCACCGGAGGCACCGGAGGCCCCGGAGCCTCAGCCGCTCGGCGTCGAGCGCGTCCCCACCGGCGACCCCGGCGTGGACGCCCACCTGGCCCGGCTCGCGGACGCCGACCACCTCGACGCGAGCGGTCACCTCGCGGTGTACGAGGATGTACACCAGGGGCTGCGCGACGCGCTCGGCGCGCTCGACCGGCCCCCGGGGCCGCCGCCCGGCCCCGCACGTCCGTACGACAACAGGAGCTGAACCGCCCGTGGCAGTGACCCGCCGCCGACTCGACGCGGAGCTGGTGCGCCGCAAGCTGGCCCGTTCCCGCGAGCACGCGAGCCAGCTGATCGCCGCCGGCCGGGTGACGGTGGGAGGGACGACGGCGACCAAGGCCGCCACCCAGGTGGAGACCGCCGCCGCCATCGTCGTCTCCCAGGACGACAGCGACCCCGACTACGTCTCGCGCGGCGGCCACAAGCTCGCCGGCGCGCTGGCGGCCTTCGTGCCGCTCGGCCTGAAGGTCGAGGGGCGCCGCGCGCTCGACGCCGGTGCCTCCACCGGCGGGTTCACCGACGTGCTGCTGCGGTCCGGTGCCGCGCACGTCGTCGCCGTCGACGTCGGTTACGGGCAGCTCGCCTGGTCCCTGCAGAGCGACGAGCGCGTCACCGTGAAAGACCGTACGAACGTACGCGAATTGACGCTGGAGCAGATCGACGACGAGCCTGTCGATCTGGTCGTCGGTGATCTGTCCTTCATTCCGCTCGGGCTGGTGCTGCCCGCGCTCGTGCGCTGCTCCGCGCCCGACGCGGACCTGGTCCTCATGGTCAAGCCGCAGTTCGAGGTCGGCAAGGAACGCCTCGGCGCCGGCGGCGTGGTGCGCAGCGCCGAGCTGCGGGCCGAGGCGGTGCGCGCGGTCGCCGGGCGCGCGGCCGAGCTCGGGCTCGGCGTACTCGGGGTTACCGCGAGCCCGCTGCCCGGGCCGTCCGGCAACGTCGAGTACTTTCTGTGGCTGCGCGCCGGTGCGCCTCAACTGGACCCGGCGGATGTCGACCGTGCAGTGGCGGAGGGGCCCCGTTGACCACTTCAGAAGCACCATCCGGACGTACTGTCTTCCTGCTCGCCCACACCGGTCGCCCGGCGGCGATCCGCAGCGCCGAACTCGTCGTCCAGGGGCTGTTGCGTTGCGGCATCGGCGTGCGGGTGCTCGCCGAGGAGGCCGCGGACCTGCCGCTGCCGGCCGCGGTCGAGCGCGTCGAGGCCGGGCCGGGGTGCGGCGACGTTCTGGCGGGTTGTGAGCTGTTGGTCGTGCTCGGCGGCGACGGCACGCTGCTGCGGGGCGCGGAGTTCGCGCGCAGCTCGGGGGTGCCCATGTTGGGCGTCAACCTCGGGCGGGTCGGCTTCCTGGCGGAAGCCGAGCGGGACGATCTCGACAAGGTCGTCGACCGGGTGGTCACGTGTGCCTACGAGGTCGAGGAGCGGATGACCCTCGACGTGCTGGTCCGTACGGACGGGCGCGTCGTGCACACCGACTGGGCGCTGAACGAGGCGTCGGTGGAGAAGGCGGCGCGGGAGCGGCTGCTGGAGGTCGTGACCGAGGTCGACGGGCGGCCGGTTTCCCGTTTCGGCGGGGACGGGGTGGTGTGCGCCACGCCCACCGGGTCGACGGCCTACGCCTTCTCGGCCGGTGGGCCCGTGGTGTGGCCCGAGGTGGAGGCGCTGCTGATGGTGCCGATCAGTGCCCACGCTCTTTTCGCCAAGCCGCTGGTGACGGCGCCGGACTCGGTGCTGGCGGTGGAGGTGCAGCCGCAGACGCCGAAGGGTGTGCTGTGGTGCGACGGGCGGCGCAGTGTGGAGCTGCCGGCGGGGGCGCGGGTGGAGGTGCGGCGGGGAGCCGTGCCGGTTCGGCTGGCGCGGCTCCATCACGCCTCGTTCACGGACCGTTTGGTCGCGAAGTTCGCCCTTCCCGTGGCGGGGTGGCGGGGGGCGCCGCACTAGGCCGCCGGGCCGTACCCACCGTCCCGCGCCGTCAGGCGCGGGAGACCCCCACCGGCGGTCAGTTGGACGTCAGGCGTGCCCGCGCCTCCGCGAGAGCGGAGTCGCGGCCCGACGCCAGCTCGTCGTCCGTGAAGACCGGCGTACGAACGTCCGGCGCGATGCCGTCCCCGTCGTACGACACCCCCGTCCGCGGGTCGCGGAACTCCTCGTTCGGCAGCCCGAACGTCCAGCCGTTGGGCAGCCGGCGTTCCATGACGTCGGAGAACGAGCCGTTCGTGTTCGCGCCGATGCGCGTGGGCCGGGAGGGGCGGCCCATGAGGGCCTGGGTCGTGGTTTCCCCCGCGCTGATCGTCAGGCGGCCGGTGAGGACGGCCAGCGGGCCGGTGTAGACCGGACCGCCGCGGTGCGGGAGCACCCGGACCGGTTCGGCCGGGGTGAACTTCCGGGGGTCCTTCGCGTCGTCGCGCGCCTGCTTCAGGTACGCCGTGTACGGCCGGTCCGTCAGCCGTTCGGCCACGTGGAGGCCGAGGCGGTCCGAGCCGCCGCCGTTGAAGCGGAGGTCGAGGACGAGGCCGCGCAGGGCCTTCGGGCCGGTGGTCCGCTCGTGGGTGAGGACGGCGTCGAGGGCGCGGTCGAGCTCGGCGCGGTCCGCCGCGAAGGTCTCGTCGTCGGTGTAGTTCAGGAAGCCGGTCAGACGGAGGTAGCCGATGCCGTCCGGGAGCTCGGCGAAGGAGATCTTGCCCCTGCCCCATCGCTGGAGGCGGTCCTCCCCGACGCTGTGGGCGATCGACGTGTCGATGCGGCGGATCAGCTCGCCCGTCGGGAACGGGGTGTCCTCGCGGTGGCCTCCGAAACGGTCCTCCGGGCCCTCGCCCTTGACCAGGTACGTGTGGCCGTCGTGCAGCGGCTCGATCATCGCTCGCAGGATGCCGAACAGCTCCTGGTCGGTGGTCCGGTCGGTGACCATCGGCCGGTAGTGGTCGCGGACGGCCCGCCAGTCGATGTGCTTCATGGCGAAGAAGGGGTAATTCTCCGCGTACGTCTGCCAGAAGACGTCGAAGACCGCCCGGGGGTCCTTCGCCGGGCGCGGGGCGCGGCACGCGTCCGGCAGCGCGGGGATGCGCCGCAGGACGCGGTGGCCGACGCTGCTCGCGTAGCTCAGCCGGGCCCGGCCCGGGCCGTCGGGGGCGACCGTGGCGGTGGCCTCCCCGAGCGCGGTGACCTCGCCGGGCAGACAGCCGACGGACGTCGTCTCGTATGCGCGCAGGAGCCGGCCCCCGTTCTCGACCGAGACGACCGTGCCGTAGCCGTCCGTCCGCCACACCCCGTCGAGGGAGGCCGTGGGGCGGGCGGTCGCCGTCGGCGTGGCGGTGAGGACCACGGACGAGGCCAGGAGGGCGAGGGAAACGCTTTTGATCATGATGTAAGCCTGATGCCGCAAGGGTCCCCGTGCCCATGGGGCCGTCACCCGGAACGGTGGTGGGGTTCTCCCCCGGGGCGATCGGTGGGGGAGGCCGTCGCGAGCCGCCCCCGGAACCTCGTATGGTCGTATCCGTGTTGGAGGAGATGCGGATCCGGTCCTTGGGCGTCATTGACGACGCGGTGGTCGAGCTGTCGCCCGGTTTCACGGCGGTGACCGGCGAGACCGGTGCCGGCAAGACCATGGTCGTCACCAGCCTCGGGCTGCTGCTCGGCGGGCGCGCCGACCCCGCGCTGGTGCGGGTGGGCGCCAAGGCGGCCGTGGTCGAGGGGCGGCTCGCCGTCGGCGGCCGGTCGTCCGTGGCCGTGCGGGCCGAGGAGGCCGGCGCCGAGCTGGACGACGGGACGCTGCTCGTCAGCCGCACCCTGTCCGCCGAGGGGCGCTCCCGCGCCCACCTGGGCGGGCGGAGCGTGCCCGTCGGGCTGCTGGGCGAGCTGGCCGACGACCTGGTGGCCGTGCACGGGCAGACCGACCAGCAGGGGCTCCTGCGGCCCGCCCGGCAGCGGCAGGCCCTCGACCGGTACGCCGGTGACGCCGTGGCCGCCCCGCTGGCCAAGTACGCCGACGCCTACCGGCGGCTGCGGGCCGTCGTCGCCGAGCTGGGCGAGATCACCGAGCGGGCGCGGGAGCGCGCCCAGGAGGCCGATCTGCTGCGGTTCGGGCTCGACGAGATCGCCGCGACCGAGCCCCTGCCCGGTGAGGACGCCGAGCTGGCCGCCGAGGCCGAGCGGCTCGGCCACGCCGAGTCCCTCGCCTCCGCCGCCACCGCCGCGCACGCCGCGCTCGCGGGCGACCCCGAGGACCCCGAGGGCGTCGACGCCGGCACCCTCGTCGCGGGCGCCCACCGGGCCCTCGCGGCCGTGCGCTCCCACGACCCGGCCCTCGCCGCGCTGGCCGACCGGCTCGGCGAGCTCGGCATCCTCCTCGCCGACGTGGCGGGCGAGCTCGCCTCGTACGCCTCCGGCCTGGACGCCGACCCCCGCCGCCTCGCCACCGTCGAGGAGCGCCGCGCCTCGCTCGCCCACCTCACCCGCAAGTACGGCGAGGACATCGCCGGGGTCCTGGCCTGGGCCCGGGCGAGCGCCGACCGGCTCGCCGAGCTCGACGGCGACGACGACCGCATCGGCGAGCTCACCGCCGAGCGCGACGCGCTCCGCGCCGAACTCGGCGGGCTCGCCCAGGAGCTGACCGACGCCCGTACCGAGGCGGCGAAGCGATTCGCCGACGCGGTCACCGCCGAGCTCGCCTCGCTCGCCATGCCGCACGCCCGGGTGACCTTCGCCATCCGGCAGAACGAGACGGCCGACCCGGAGTCGGGCGTCGAGGTCGGCGGGCGCGCCGTCGCCTACGGGCCGCACGGTGTCGACGACGTGGAACTCCTGCTCGCCCCCCACCCCGGTGCCCAGCCCCGGCCCATCGCCAAGGGCGCCTCCGGCGGTGAGCTCTCCCGGGTGATGCTCGCCGTCGAGGTCGTCTTCGCCGGGTCCGATCCCGTGCCGACGTACCTCTTCGACGAGGTCGACGCCGGTGTCGGCGGCAAGGCCGCCGTCGAGGTCGGCCGGCGGCTGGCCAAGCTGGCGCGCACCGCCCAGGTCGTGGTCGTCACCCACCTGCCGCAGGTGGCCGCGTTCGCCGACCGCCACCTCGTCGTGGAGAAGACCGTCGACGGCGCCGTCACCCGCAGCGGGGTGAAGGCCATGGAGGGCGAGGACCGCATCCGCGAGCTCTCCCGGATGCTGGCCGGCCAGGAGGACTCCCAGCTGGCCCGGGCACACGCGGAGGAACTGCTGCAGGCGGCCCGGGCGGGAAGCTGAGCACCCGGCCGGGTAGCTTGGGACGCACCGGAACGATCTTCAGGAGCGCCATGACTGCCCGGCCCCGCGTCCTCTACGTAACCGACCTCGCCTACGAGGCCAAGGGACGGCGGTACTGCGACGAGGACATCTTCCTCACCTCCCGGCTCCGCGCGGACTTCGACATCGCGCTGTGCCACCCCGGGGACGCGCTCGCCCTCATGGACGCCTTCGACGCCGTCGTCGTCCGCAACAGCGGCCCCGTGCTCACCCACCAGGAGCAGTACGACGCCTTCCGCGCCCGCGCCCTCGAGACGGGCAAGCCCGTCCACAACCAGCTGACCGGCAAGGCCGACATGCGCGGCAAGCGGTACCTGCTCGACCTGACCGCCGCCGGGTACCCGGTCATCCCGACCGTCGACCGCGCCGAGGACCTCCACCGCCTCCCCGAGGCCGCCGGGTACGTGCTCAAGCCCAAGGCGGGCGCGGACTCCATAGGACTGCGCTTCGTCCCCCGCGTCGAGCCGGCCGACCTGACCGGCGACGTCCTCGCCCAGCCGCGCGTCGACTTCCGCTACGAGGTGTCGTTCTACTTCGTCGACGACGACTTCCAGTACGCGCTGTACGCGCCCCACCCCGACCGCCGCTGGGCCCTCGAACGCTACGAGCCCACGGCCGAGGACCTGGACTTCGCCCGGCGCTTCATCGCCTGGAACGACATCGAGCACGGCATCCAGCGCGTCGACGCCTGCCGCACGCCCGAAGGCGGCCTCCTCCTCGTCGAGCTGGAGGACCTCAACCCCTACCTCTCCCTGGACCTCCTCGACGCCCCGACCCGGGACGCCTTCGTCGACCGGTTCGCCACGTCCCTCCGCGGCCTGCTCGCGTGATCGGCACCCTGGCCGCGGCGGCCACGACGGCCCGGGGAACGTACGAGGCCCTGCGCCGCGCCCGCCCCGGCGGCCCCGCCGTCTGGGACCGCGTGAACCACGCCGGCCGCACCGTGACCCTCTGCGCCGGACCGGCGGCCGCGCTCGGCACGGCGGTGGCCACCGCCGCCGCCCGCGCCCTGCCGGCCCGGCACCGCCTGGCCGGCGCGCTGACCGTGCTGGCGGCCGGGGCCTGCGGGGCGTACGACGACGTCGCCGGGGACGACCGGCGCGGCTTCCGGGCCCATCTGTCGGCGCTGCGCCGGGGCGAGGTCACCAGCGGCGCGGTCAAACTCCTGGGCATCGGCGCGGCGGGCCTCGCCGCCGGGGCGGCGCTCAAGGAGCGGCCCCTCGACCGGCTGCTGGCCGGAGTGGTGATCGCCGGTTCGGCCCACGCGGTCAACCTGCTGGACGTCCGCCCCGCCCGGGCCGTCGGCGCGACGCTGGCGCTCGGCGCGGGCGGGCTGCTGCGCGGCGGCCCCGGCGCCGCCCTGGCCGCCGCCCCGGTGGGCGCGGCGGCGGCCCTGCTGGCCGACGACGCGGCCGGGCGCACGATGCTGGGCGACTCCGGCGCGCACGCGCTCGGCGCGGGGCTGGGCCTGGCCGTCGTGGGGGCCAACGGCCGTGCGGGGCTGGCCCTCCACGCCGCCGTACTGGTGGCCGCGACCATCGCCGCCGACGTACGGAATCCCCAAAGCGGGTGAATCCGGGGAACTACGGGCGAGGTAGGACGGGCCGACCTCGCGCCAGTGGTGCCCCGACACCGGCGGGGGCTGGCATCCTGGCCTGAGCACCTCGCCGTACGCCCCGCCCGACGTCGACCCAGGAGCTTCCCCCGCGTGAGCAGTACACCCGTTCCCTCGCACGGGCGGCCGCCGCTGCACGCCGTTCAGGTCCTGGGCAGCGGGAGCGCGGGCAGCGGGGCGCACGTACGGTCGCTGGCGGGCGGGCTGGTGGCCCGGGGCCTGCGGGTGACGGTGTGCGGGCCGTCGACGACGGGGGAGCGGTACGGAATCCCGGAGTCGGGGGCGGCCTTCTCCCCGCTGGACCCGGAGGCGAGCGCCCAGGCGGTGGCGGGGATCCGCGCCGCGAGCGAGGGCGCCGACGTGGTGCACGCGCACGGGCTGCGCTCCGGGACGCTCGCGGCGCTGGCCCTGCGCGGGCGGCCCACGCCGCTGGTGGTCACCTGGCACGCGCGGGCCCGCACGGAGGGGTTCCTGCTCCGGCTGATGGAGCGTCAGGCCGCGCGGGGGGCGGCCGTGCTGCTCGGCGCCACGCCCGATCTCGTCGACCGGGCCCGGCGGCGCGGCGCGCGGGACGCCCGGCTGGCCCCGGTGGCCCTCCCGGCGCCGCGCCGGGCGCCGCCGCCGACCGAGGACGACGAGTACCTGCGCTTCAAGGCCCGCGCCGAACTGGGCGCGGTGGCCCGCCCCCTGCTCGTCACCGTCGGCCGCCTGGAGCCGGACCAGGGCCACGGCCCCCTCCTGGACGCCGCCCGGCTCTGGCGGGACCTCGACCCCGAACCGCTGCTCATCATGGCGGGCGAGGGCGGCGAACGGTCCGCTCTGCAGCGGCGCATCACGGAGGAGGAACTTCCGGTGCTGCTCGTGGGGCGGCGGGACGACGTTCCCGAGCTGCTCGCCGCGGCGGACGTGGCGATCCTGCCCAGCCGCTGGGAGGGCAGCTCGCTGCTGGCGCAGGAGGCGTTGCTGGCGGGGGTGCCGTTGGTTGCCACGTCGGTGGGGGGCGTCCCTGACTTCGTCGGGGACGCGGCCGAGTTGGTCCCGTACGGGGACGCGGACGCCCTCGCGGGGGCGGTCGCTCGCCTGCTGGCGGACCCGCTGCGGTGCGCGAGGCTTGCCGCGGCCGGGAGGGTGCGGGCGGCGGGGTGGCCGTCGGAGGACGACACGGTGGCGCACGTCCTCGCCGTCTACGACGAGCTCAGCGCCCGGTAGTTCCGGGCGCCCGTGGCGTTCCGGCTGCCCGCCGGTGGGGGTGCCCGCGCCTTCGGCGCGGGTTCTACCCCACCCGCCCGCCCGATTGCCCGGCACGGGTTGCCCGGGTACGGGGCCGGCCCGGCTGGGGTGACGTGAGGGGGCGGGGTGGGGTGGATGGGCCCTGGTAGGGGCGTAAGGAGCTCTTCGCCGCTGGTGACAGGGGCCGGGTGCCCCTACTGGATACCAGGGGCCGCGAAGAGCTCAGCCCCGTAAGGGCCCGTCCGCCCCACCCCGCCCCCGACCACCCACATGCCGCCGTGCCCGCAGCGCCAGCCCCAGTGCCAGTGCCGTC
This sequence comes from Streptomyces abikoensis, assembly GCF_014648775.1. Taxonomy (GTDB): domain Bacteria; phylum Actinomycetota; class Actinomycetes; order Streptomycetales; family Streptomycetaceae; genus Streptomyces; species Streptomyces abikoensis. Next base: position 43,426 of record NZ_BMRT01000016.1, on the reverse strand, counting down.
TCCGGATCCTCCAGGTCCACCCCCAGCAGCCGCCCGATCCGGCCCAGCCGGTCGTACAGCGTCTGCCGGTTCACATGCAGCTCCCGTGCCGTCTCCGCCTTTCGCCCGCCACAGGCGAGATACGCCTCCAACGTCGGCAGCAGCTTGTGGGCCAGGAGCGGCCCGAGGACCCGGTCCACGAACGCCGCCAGCTCCCCGTCGCCGTGCGAGCGCAACCGCCACAGCAGAACGTCGACCGCCAGCCGCCGCACGTCGTGCCACGGACGGTCCGGACGCGCGGCCTCCGCCGCCTCCGCCCCCTCCGCCGCGTGCCGCAGCTCCGCCCCCGCCGTCGCCCACGTCGCCGTCCCGCCCACGACCACCACCGGCGGCCGCAGCCCCGCCCGTGCCGCCCCCGCCCGCAACGCCGCCGCCACCCGCCCCGCCACCGCCTCCCGTTCGTCCTCCCCGCGCTCCCCGCGCTCCCCGCGCAACCCCACGAGCAGCGGCACCCGCCCCTCCGGCAGCCGGACGCCCACCAGCACCGGCGCCCCCACCCCCGCCAGCTCCTGCCGCACCGCGCCGGCCAGCGCGGACCAGCCGTCGGCCGGTACGAGCTCGGCGGGCAGCCGCATCACGACCGGGAGCAGCGGCCCCGGCCCCGGCCGGAACCCCAGTACCCGCGCCTGGGCGGGGGCGTCCGCGACCTCCAGCCGCCCCTCGGCGAGGTCGGTGAGGAAGTCGCCGCGCCCGCGCGCCGCCAGCTCCTCCTCCTGCCGGGCCTGGAGGAGGACGACCGCAAGCAGCCCGGCGGCCCGGTCGGCGGCGATCCGGTGGACGGGGGCGAGCGGCGCGTTCACCGGCAGGACGGACAGCCGGGCCCGCACGCCGGGACCGTGCCCGGGGACGTCCACGACGACGCCGCCGGGCAGCCCGGCGGCCCCCAGCCCGTCCCAGACCTGGAGGGGCTCGGCGGCCCCCGGCGGCGCGGGGGAGGGCCCGGCGGCGTACAGCAGCCGCCCTTCCGGGGTCTGGAGGAAGACCGGGTTGCCCGTGAAGTCGGCGAAGAGCCGCAGCACTTCGGGGACGCCACCCCCGCCGAGCAGCACCTCCGTGCAGCGCCGGTGGACGTCCTCGGCCCGCCGCAGCAGCGCGTAGTGCTCGTTGACGAGCTCGGTGTGGATCTCCTCGGTGACCGCCACGAACGGCACCTCCCGGTGCAGCTGCACCAGCGGCAGCCCGCAGGAGCGGGCGGTGTCCACGACCGCGGCGGGCAGGGTCGGCAGGTGCGAGCCGAGCTCGACGACGAGCGCCGCGATGTCCCGCTCGGCGAGCCGCCGGACGAAGGCCCGCTGCTCGGCGGGGCGGCCGCCGAGCCCCAGACCGGTGGTCAGCAGCAGCTCGCCGCCCTTGAGCAGGTCGGCGATGTGGGGCACCTCGCCCGCGTGCACCCAGCGCACCGGCCGGTGCAGCCGGTCGCCGCCCGCCATCACCTCGGGCAGACCCCGGCGCAGGGCGGGCAGCTCCAGGGCGCGGGCCACGGTGACGGCCCCGGCGGAGGACGGAGCGTACGGTTCCATGGCGGGAATTTATGCCACGACCGCGAGGGCCCGACGCCCCTACCCTGTCCCGCATGACGTCAGCCGCCGAATCCCGCTCCTCCGCCGCCCCGGGCATACCCGGCAGACCCGACCTCGCGGCGGTGCAGCGCCATACCGTCCGCGTCCTGATGACGGCTCAGGTCGTCGCCGGGATCGGCATGGGCTCGATGCTCTCCTCGGGTGGCCTGCTGGTGGAGCACCTGACGGGTTCCCGCTCGGTGGCGGGCCTCGCCACGACGCTCACCACGCTGGGCGCCGCGCTGATGTCCGTACCGCTGGCGGCCCTCTCCCGGGCCCGGGGCCGGCGGGCCGGGCTGGGCGCGGGCTGGCTGGTGGCGGCGGCCGGCGCGGTGGTCGTGCCGGTGGGGGCCGGGCTGGGGCTGCTGGGGCCGACGCTGCTGGGGATGCTCCTCATCGGCGCGGCCTCGGCCGTGAACCTCCAGTCCCGCTACGCGGCCACCGATCTGGCGGGGCCGGACACGAGGGCGGGGGCGCTCTCGCTGGTCGTGTGGGCCACGACGGCGGGCAGCGTGCTGGGCCCCAACCTGAGCGGGCCGGGGGAGGCGGTGGCCCGCCCGCTGGGGCTGCCGGACGCGGCGGGCACGTTCGTCTTCTCGGTGGGGGCGTTCCTCGCGGGCTGGGCGGTGATCCACAAGGGGCTGCGCCCGGACCCGCTGCTGCTGACGCGTGCGGCGCCCGCACCCGGAACGGCGGTCGAAGGCGTCGGAACCCGCCGCTTCCGCACCCGGATGCGCGAGGCGACCCGGCACGTCCTCGCGTCGCCCGCGGCCCTGACGGGCCTCGGCGCGCTGGTCGTCGGCCATGCCGTGATGGTGTCGGTGATGACGATGACGCCGGTCCACCTGGCCCATCACGGGGCCTCGCTGAGCGTGGTCGGCTTCACGATCAGCCTTCACATCCTGGGCATGTACGGGCTGTCCCCGCTGGTGGGCCGGGCGGCCGACCGGCTGGGCCGGATACCGGTGATCCTCGCGGGGCAGGTGGTCTTCACGGCGGCCACGGTGCTGGCGGGGACGTCGGGCGGCCGGCAGTGGCCGGTGACGGCGGGGCTGTTCCTGCTGGGTGTGGGGTGGTCGTGCGCGACGGTCGCCGGGTCGGCGCTGCTCAGCGAGTCGGTGGCGGGGGAGCACCGCTCCGAGGTGCAGGGCCTGTCGGACATGCTGATGAATCTGGTGGGGGCGGCGGGGGCGGCGCTGTCGGGGGTGGTCCTGGCGGGGTACGGGTACGGAGGGCTCAACGTCGCCGCGGGTGCGCTTGTCGTGCCGGTGAGCGCGTTGGCGCTCGTCTTCGCCCTCCGGCGGCGCCGCTGAGCGTACGACTGCGGGCCCGTCGTGGCTGATCGCGCAGTTCCCCGCGCCCCTTACGGGGCACACGCCGGGTGTGCGATCGCGCAGTTCCCCGCGCCCCTTGCGGGGCGCGGGAGCACTGTCAGCCGCCGAACGCGCTCGACGCCGTCAGCCTCAGCGCCGTGTCGATCAGCGGCACGTGGCTGAAGGCCTGCGGAAAGTTGCCCACCTGCCGCTGGAGCCGCGGGTCCCACTCCTCCGCCAGCAGCCCCAGATCGTTCCGCAGGGCGAGCAGCTTCTCGAAGAGCTGGCGGGCCTCGTCGACCCGGCCGATCATCGCGAGGTCGTCCGCGAGCCAGAACGAGCAGGCGAGGAACGCGCCCTCGTCGCCCTCCAGCCCGTCCACGCCCGCCTCGTGGCCCGCCGTCGGGTAGCGCAGCACGAACCCGTCCGGGGTGGACAGCTCCCGCTGGATCGCCTCGATGGTGCCGATGACGCGCTTGTCGTCGGGCGGCAGGAAGCCCATCTGCGGGATGAGCAGCAGGGAGGCGTCCAGCTCCCGGGAGCCGTAGGACTGGGTGAAGGTGTTGCGCTCCTTGTCGTAGCCCTTCTCGCAGACGTCCCGGTGGATGTCGTCGCGCAGCTCGCGCCACCGCTCCAGGGGGCCGTCGACGTCGCCGGACTCGATGAGCTTGATGGTCCGGTCGACGGCCACCCACGCCATGACCTTGGAGTGGACGAAGTGCCGGCGCGGGCCGCGGACCTCCCAGATGCCCTCGTCGGGCTCGTTCCAGTGGTCCTCCAGATAGCCGATGAGGCGCAGCTGGAGCACCGAGGCGTAGTCGTTGCGGGCGAGCCCGGTCATATGGGCCAGGTGGAGGGCCTCGGTGACCTCGCCGTAGACGTCCAGCTGGAGCTGGCCGGCGGCGCCGTTGCCCACCCGCACCGGGGTGGAGTTCTCGTAGCCCGGCAGCCAGGGCAGCTCCGCCTCGCCGAGCTCGCGCTCGCCGGCGATGCCGTACATGATCTGGAGGTTCTCGGGGTCGCCGGCGACCGCGCGCAGCAGCCACTCGCGCCAGGCGCGGGCCTCCTCGCGGTAGCCGGTGCGCAGCAGCGAGGAGAGGGTGATGGCGGCGTCGCGCAGCCAGGTGTAGCGGTAGTCCCAGTTGCGGACGCCGCCGATCTCCTCGGGCAGCGAGGTCGTCGGGGCGGCGACGATGCCGCCGGTGGGGGCGTACGTCAGCGCCTTGAGGGTGATCAGCGAGCGGACCACGGCGTCCCGGTAGGGGCCGTGGTACGTACAGTGGCCGACCCACTCCCGCCAGAACTCCTCCGTGGCCGCGAGCGAGCCCTCGGGGTCGGGCAGGGCGGGCGGCTCGCCGTGGGAGGGCTGCCAGCTGATGGTGAAGGCGATCCGCTCGCCGGGGGAGACGGTGAAGTCGGAGTAGGTGGTCAGGTCCTTGCCGAAGGTGTCGGCGGTGGTGTCCAGCCACACGGAGTCGGGGCCCGCGACGGCCACCGTGCGCTCGCCCCGCTTGTGCACCCAGGGCACCACGCGCCCGTAGGAGAAGCGCATCCGCAGGGCGGAGCGCATCGGCACCCGGCCGCTGACGCCCTCGACGATGCGGATCAGCTGGGGGGCGCCGTCGCGCGGGGGCATGAAGTCGATGACGCGGACGGTGCCGCGCGGGGTGTCCCACTCGGATTCGAGCACGAGGGAGTCCCCCCGGTACCTGCGGCGGTCGGCGGCCGGCGGGGCGGCCCCCGAGGGGTGCGCCGGGCCGATCCGCCAGAAGCCGTGTTCCTCCGTGCCGAGGAGCCCGGCGAAGGCCGCGTGCGAATCGAAGCGGGGCAGGCACAGCCAGTCGGCCGTACCGTCCCGGCAGATCAGTGCGGCGGTCTGCATATCGCCGATGAGTGCGTAATCCTCGATACGCCCGGCCACGGTCATCTCCAGTCGAACGGCATCCAGGACCCCTGGGGGTCGAACGGCAACCAGGACCCCATCCCCATGGTGGGGTCCGTATGACGGTGAAGCGATTGATGGTGAAGCGATCTTCGACGAGCTCTTGTTCCGGAGGTGAGGGTGCCTTCCAGCGGTAGCTGGGAGGGGCGCCCGGGTGGTGCCGCGCCGGCCGGCTCGCTGCGTGTGTCCGAGCAGGATACGACGCGGAGTTGGGACACGCGCGACGGTTCGCGGGGGAACATGTGCCGAATGGGTGGCCCGGTGCGCGCCGGGCGCGCGGCCCGTGACGGGCTCCCGAGGCGCGCGGTGACACAGCGCCCACGGAGGCGTCGCGCCCCGTCACGACGGGCCTCGGGCGAGGTCGCCGGACGCGTCACCGGACGCGTCCGGGCCCGGGCGCTGATACCCTGGTACCCCGTGGACCGGTGGGTGCAAGACCCCCCAACCGCAGCGACGGCACCCCCGGAATCGACCGGGTGATCGCCGGTACGCACCTTCACCTCGCGACCACGGGAGCCCCCCTTTGGCCATTGCCGCAAAGCCCACGACGACCAAGCACCTCTTCGTCACCGGGGGTGTCGCCTCCTCGCTCGGCAAGGGCCTGACGGCCTCCAGCCTGGGCGCGCTGCTCAAGGCGCGGGGCCTGCGGGTGACGATGCAGAAGCTCGACCCGTACCTGAACGTCGACCCGGGCACGATGAACCCGTTCCAGCACGGTGAGGTGTTCGTCACCAACGACGGCGCCGAGACCGACCTGGACATCGGCCACTACGAGCGCTTCCTCGACGTCGACCTGGACGGCTCGGCCAACGTGACCACCGGCCAGGTGTACTCCACGGTGATCGCCAAGGAGCGCCGCGGCGAGTACCTGGGCGACACGGTGCAGGTGATCCCCCACATCACCAACGAGATCAAGCACCGCATCCGCCGCATGGCCACCGAGGACGTCGACGTCGTCATCACCGAGGTCGGCGGCACGGTCGGCGACATCGAGTCGCTGCCCTTCCTGGAGACCGTCCGCCAGGTGCGCCACGAGGTCGGCCGGGACAACGTCTTCGTCGTCCACATCTCGCTGCTGCCCTACATCGGCCCCTCCGGCGAGCTGAAGACCAAGCCCACCCAGCACTCGGTGGCCGCGCTGCGCAACATCGGCATCCAGCCCGACGCGATCGTGCTGCGCGCCGACCGCGAGGTGCCCACCGCGATCAAGCGCAAGATCTCGCTGATGTGCGACGTGGACGAGGCCGCGGTGGTCGCCGCGATCGACGCCCCGTCGATCTACGACATCCCCAAGGTGCTCCACGCCGAGGGCCTGGACGCGTACGTCGTGCGCAAGCTGGACCTGCCCTTCCGTGACGTGAACTGGACCCAGTGGGAGGACCTGCTGGACCGCGTCCACAACCCCTCCCACGAGGTGACCGTCGCGCTGGTCGGCAAGTACATCGACCTGCCCGACGCCTACCTGTCGGTGACCGAGGCCATCCGCGCGGGCGGTTTCGCCAACCGCGCCAAGGTCAAGATCAAGTGGGTCACCTCGGACGACTGCAAGACCCCCGAGGGCGCCGCCGCCCAGCTCTCCGACGTGGACGCCATCTGCGTCCCCGGCGGCTTCGGCGACCGCGGTGTCAACGGCAAGGTCGGCGCGATCACCTACGCCCGTGAGAACAAGATCCCGCTGCTGGGCCTCTGCCTGGGCCTGCAGTGCGTGGTCGTCGAGGCGGCCCGCAACCTGGCCGGCATCGAGGGCGCCAACTCCACCGAGTTCGACCCCGCCACCGCCCACCCGGTCATCTCCACCATGGCCGAGCAGATGGACATCGTCGCCGGTGAGGGCGACATGGGCGGAACGATGCGCCTGGGCATGTACCCGGCCAAGCTCGCCGAGGGCTCCATCGTCCGCGAGGTCTACGGCGACGCCGCCTACGTGGAGGAGCGCCACCGCCACCGCTACGAGGTGAACAACGCCTACCGCGCGGAGCTCGAGAAGAAGGCCGGCATCGTCTTCTCCGGCACCTCCCCGGACAACAAGCTCGTCGAGTACGTCGAGTACCCGCGCGAGATCCACCCCTACCTGGTGGCCACCCAGGCCCACCCGGAGCTGCGCTCCCGCCCGACCCGCCCCCACCCGCTCTTCGCGGGCCTGGTGAAGGCGGCCGTCGAGCGCCAGCAGCAGGGCTGATCCGTCCGGCCTATACGGTTGACCGGGGTGAGCGCCTCTCGCACGAGAGGCGCCCGCCCCGGTTTCCGTATTCCTGGAGGACGTAACCATGGCGCACGAGTCCGTCGACGAGCCCATCAAGGACACCGCCGAGGAGTGGCGGGTCATCGCCAGCGAGACCCCGTTCACCGGCAACAAGACCGGCGTCCGCACGGACACCGTCGTCATGCCCGACGGCTCCACGGCCAAGCGCGACTACCAGACCCACCCCGGCTCGGTCGCCGTCCTCGCCCTCGACGAGCAGGACCGGGTGCTCGTCCTCAACCAGTACCGCCACCCCGTCCGGCAGCGGCTGTGGGAGATCCCGGCCGGCCTGCTGGACGTCCCCGGGGAGAACCCGCTGCGCGCCGCACAGCGCGAGCTCTACGAGGAGGCCCACGTCAAGGCCGAGGACTGGCGGGTGCTGACCGACGTCTACACCACGCCGGGCGGCTGCGACGAGGCCGTGCGGATCTTCCTGGCGCGCGGGCTCTCCGACGCCGAGGGCGAGCGCTTCGCCGTCGAGCACGAGGAGCTCGACATGGAGGTCGCGCGGATTCCGCTGGCGCTGCTGGCGCGCGGCGTCCTCAAGGGCGAGCTCCACAACAACTGCCTGGTCGTCGGGGTCCTGTCCACCATGGCCGCGCTCGCGGGCGACGGGCTGGAGGCGCTGCGCCCGGCCGACGCCCCCTGGCCGGCCCGCCCCTTCGAGGCCTGACGGCCCGTCGGGCCGGTGGTCCGGCCGGGCCCTGCGGTCCGACCATCAGCCAACCCGAATAGGTGATCTTCAGCAACGCGGTACCGCGTTACCCGGAGTGCGGTGGGTGGTGAACTAGGCTCGACGCATCCCCCACCGCGGCCGCGGCGGGGGTTGAGCGTGCAGCAGGTTCCCGTGCGTGCGGGTCGGGGGATCCCCCACCGCGGGCAGGGGAAGGGAGTGGACCCGTGGCGGAGCGGACGGTGGAGACCGGCGGACCGGCGGTGGTCCCGCCCGAGCGGCGGCCGGCGGGCGCCGCTCCCGTGGTGAGCCCCCGTCAGCGGCCCGCCCGCACACCCTCCTTCACGACCCAGCGCACCGAGCTGTTCGTCGGCCGGCAGCGCGAGCTCAAGGAGCTGCGCGCCGACATCGTGCGCGCGGGCCTCGACACCCTCTCCGGCCGCAAGAAGCCGCGCGGCCGGGTGCTGCTCATCGCCGGACGGCCCGGCTCCGGCCGCACCGCCCTCGCCGAGGAGCTCGCCCGGCAGCTCGCCGTGGACTACCCGGACGGAGTACTGCGCGCCCGGCTGACGGGCGCCGACGGGGCGCCCGTGCCGACCGAACGGACCGCGCGCGCCCTGCTGGCCGAGCTCGGCGCCCCCGTACCGGCCGGCGCCGAGGAGGACCAGCTCACCCAGGCCCTGCGCGACGCCCTCCACGGGCGGCGGGTGCTGCTCGTCCTGGACGACGCGGCGGGCGCCGAACAGGTGGACCCGCTGCTGCCCGACGAGCCCGAGTGCCTCATCGTGGCCGTCTCCCGGGGCCCGCTGACCGGCGTGCCGGACGTCCGGCCCTGCGCCCTGGGCGGCCTGGACACCCCGGCGGCCGTCGAACTGCTGGAGTGGTTCGCCGGCCCCACCCGGATCACCTGCGACCCGGTGGCCGCGAAGACGGTCGTCGAGGAGTGCGGCGGCCAGCCCGCCGCGCTGGTGCTGGTCGGCGGCTGGCTCGCCGCCCAGCCCAAGACGACGGTCGTCGACGCGGCCAAGCGGCTGCGCGAGCTGCCGCCCGCCGACGGCCACGACAAGGGCGGCCGGCTGCTGGCCCGGGCGTTCTGGCTGGCCTACGAGGCCCTGCCCGCGCCCACCGCCCGGCTGCTCCACCTGCTCGCGCTGGCCCCCGCGGGGCTGGCCGACGCCCACACCGCCTCCGCGCTCGCCGGCACCTCCCTGACCACCGCCCAGTCCGTGCTGGAGGACCTGACCGCCCGGGGCCTGCTGCGCCTGGAGACGCCCGGCGAGGGCCCGGACGGACTGCCTCCGCAGTACCGGGTGCCGACCTGCCTGGCGCCCCTGCTCGGCACGCTGCTGCACGCCCAGGAGCGGCCCGGCGAGATCGAGCTGGCCCGGGCGCGGATGCTGGAGCGGACCGTCCGCCAGCTCCACTCCTGCCGCGCCACCACGGAGCGGAACGATCCGGCGGTCCGCCGCAGGATCGAGCAACTGCCCCGGCCGCTGCGCTTCCCCTCCCGCCGCGCCGCCGAGGAGTGGCTGCTGGCCCGGCTGCCCGCGCTGCTCGCGGCGGCCCGGCTCGCGGTGGAGGACGGCCGGCTGGACACCCTCGCCCGGCGCCTGGTCTCCGCCCTGACCCGCGCCCTGACGGCCCATCTGGGGCCGGAGGCGGCGGCGCCCGAGCTCTACGGGCTGCACCAGCTCGTCCTGGACGTGGCCCGGCGCTGCGAGATGCCGCTGGAGAAGGCCGCGGCGCTGCTGAACCTCGGCGACCTCGACGCCCGGGCCGGCCGGACCCCGGAGGCGCTGGACCGCTACCGCCAGGCCCTCGCGTCGGCGCGCGAGGCCGGGGACCCGTACGCCACCAGCCGGGCGCTGGAGTCCATCGGGGCCGCGCACCAGGAGCTGGGCGACTTCCAGCGGGCCGCCGACTGGTACCGGCGCGGCCTGGAGCTGCGGCTGACGCGCGGGGAACTGGCGGACGAGGCGCGGCTGTACGGGCGGCTGGGCACGGTCCACGGCTACGCGGGCCAGTGGCCGGAGGCCCTGCGCGACTGGCGCGCGGCGGCCGCCGCCCACCGCAGGCTGCGCGATCATGCCGGGCACGCCCGGGCGCTGGGCGAGGCCGCCCGGGCGCAGGAGCACACGGGCCGGCCGCGCGAGGCGGCGCGCACCGCGCTGGAGGCGGTGGAGTCCGCGCAGGCCGCCGGGGACGCCCGGCTGGAGGCGGCGCTGCGGCTGCTGCTGGCGGAGACCTTGGACCGGCTGGGTGACGCGGCGGGGGCGCTGCGGCACCGGGGCTGTGCGGAGCGGCTGCTGGACGGGCCGGGCGCGCCCGGCCCCGCCGGTGGTCCGGGGGCTTCGGACGAGGGGGTGGAGCCACCCGGGGTCCAGTAGGGGGTACCGCAGGGTAACGGATCTTCTACCTAAGAAATCAGTGGCGCATCGCGCAAAGATTGGTGCATTGCAAGGCTAGACAACGCGCAATCCTTCAATAGACTGGCTGGGCCGCGTTCGACGCGGTCTGCTCTGGTGTGCCCGGCATATCAGGATTAGCCTGTCATTCTCTGATTCAAGGACCGTGATCGACGTGAAGGTCGGCATCCCCCGCGAGGTCAAGAACAACGAATTCCGCGTGGCCATCACCCCCGCGGGCGTGCTCGAGCTGGTGCGCAACGGCCACCAGGTCTTCGTCGAGAAGGGGGCCGGTCTCGGCTCCTCCATCACCGACGCCGAGTACGTCGCGGCCGGCGCGGCCATCCTGGACTCGGCCGACGAGGTCTGGGCCACGGCCGACCTGCTGCTGAAGGTCAAGGAGCCCATCGCCGAGGAGTACCACCGCCTCCGCAAGGGCCAGACCCTCTTCACCTACCTCCACCTGGCCGCCTCGCGCGAGTGCACGGACGCGCTGCTGGAGTCCGGCACCACCGCCATCGCGTACGAGACGGTCGAGCTCGCCAACCGCGCGCTGCCGCTGCTCGCCCCGATGTCCGAGGTCGCGGGCCGGCTGGCCCCGCAGGTCGGCGCCTACCACCTGATGCGCTCGGTCGGCGGCCGCGGCGTGCTCCCGGGCGGCGTCCCGGGCACCCACGCCGGCAAGGCCGTCGTCATCGGCGCCGGCGTCTCCGGCTGGAACGCCGCGCAGATCGCCGTCGGCATGGGCTTCCACGTGACCCTGCTCGACCGCGACATCAACAAGCTCCGCGAGGCCGACAAGGTCTTCGGCACCAAGGTGCAGACGGTCGTCTCCAACGCCTACGAGCTGGAGAAGGCCGTCGTCGAGGCCGACCTCGTCATCGGTGCCGTGCTCATCCCGGGCGCCAAGGCCCCCAAGCTGGTCACCAACGAGCTCGTCGCCAAGATGAAGCCCGGAAGTGTACTTGTCGACATTGCGATCGACCAGGGCGGCTGCTTCGAGGACTCCCGTCCCACCACCCACGCGGAGCCGACCTTCCAGGTCCACGACTCCGTCTTCTACTGCGTCGCCAACATGCCGGGCGCGGTGCCGAACACCTCCACCTACGCGCTCACCAACGCCACGCTGCCCTACATCGTGGAGCTGGCGAACCGCGGCTGGCAGGAGGCGCTGCGTCGCGACGCCGCGCTGGCCAAGGGTCTCAACACGCATGAGGGTCAGGTCGTTTACGGCCCGGTCGCCGAGGCGCACGGACTGCCGCACGTCGAACTGAGCACCCTGCTCGGCTGACCGTAGAGCAGCCGATCGGCGAAGAGCACATACCCGGCCGGGCCTTGCGCAGCAAGGCCCGGCCGGGGCGTTTCGCCATGGTTTGACCCGCCCGTGATTCTTCCGGGTTATCCGCCGCACACCCTTGACAGAAGGGTGTTCGATTGCCGACACATCGTGCCGTCTCCGGCGGATTGTGTTGCTGCGGACCGCCGACACGCCATAGAGTCGCCAACCGTCGGCATGGTGCCACGCTGACGTATCTAGATGTTTCCTGGTCACCAAGGAGGTAGGACGACTTGTGAATGAGTCGACATTTGCTCCCGGGGGTGGTCACCCAGGAATGTCTGCGCTGGGCCAGAGTCCCGTGGGACTCCACGCTGTCGGCTCCGTCGCTGTCCACACCTACTCAGCACTCGCAGCGCACCAGGACATCCAGAGCATGACGACAGCCCACCAGAGCATGGACGGTCACCACATGAACGCCATGGCCGGCGACGGGGCGGAGTCCACCCGTCTCGCCGACTACGAGAACGTTCCCGAGGGGCACTTCTACGACCCCGACGCGGAGTACGAGCCCGACCCCGAGTACGCGGCCACCCTCGCGCCGGACGCCGCCCGCCAGCGTCGCGAGCGCATCGGCCCCACCGGGCGTCCCCTGCCGTACTTCCCGATCCCCGGACCGCTGGCCGACCACGGCCCGGCCAAGATCATTGCCATGTGCAACCAGAAGGGCGGGGTCGGCAAGACCACCTCGACCATCAATCTGGGCGCGGCGCTCGCGGAGTACGGCCGCCGGGTGCTCCTCGTCGACTTCGACCCGCAGGGCGCGCTCTCCGTGGGCCTCGGAGTCAACCCGATGGAGCTGGACCTGACGGTCTACAACCTGCTCATGGAGCGGGGCATGCAGGCCGACGAGGTCCTGCTGAAGACGGCGGTCCCCAACATGGACCTGCTGCCCAGCAATATCGATTTGTCAGCGGCCGAGGTCCAGCTGGTCAGCGAGGTGGCCCGCGAGTCCACCCTCCAGCGGGCCCTGAAGCCCCTGATGGCCGACTACGACTACATCGTGATCGACTGTCAGCCCTCGCTGGGCCTGCTCACCGTCAACGCCCTGACGGCGGCTCACAAGGTGATCGTCCCCCTGGAGTGCGAGTTCTTCGCGCTGCGCGGTGTCGCCCTGCTCACCGAGACCATCGAGAAGGTCCAGGAGCGGCTCAACCCGGACCTGGAGCTCGACGGCATCCTCGCCACGATGTACGACTCGCGCACCGTGCACAGCCGCGAGGTCCTCGCGCGGGTGGTCGAGGCGTTCGACGACCACGTCTACCACACGGTCATCGGCCGTACGGTCCGCTTCCCCGAGACCACGGTCGCGGGCGAGCCCATCACCACCTACGCGTCCAACTCCGTGGGTGCCGCCGCGTACCGCCAGCTGGCCAGGGAGGTGCTCGCCCGTTGTCACGCCGAGTGAGCCTGCCCGGCGCCGACGAACTGTTCCGCACCACCGGCGGGATGGGCCTCCAGGCCTCCTCCCCGCGCCGCAAGGCGAACGGCGAGACGCCGCCGAGGGTGCCGGGCCCGGGTGACGCGCCCGACGGCGAGCGGCCGGGGAAGACGGCCGCGGCCGTCCCCGAGGGCCGCACCGCCGCCGTACCGCCGGCCGCGGCGGGTCAGGAGCCGGAGGCCGAGCGGCGCACCGCCGCCCCCCAGCCCCCGGCCGCCCGCACGGTCGAGCCCGCCGCCCAGCCCAAGCGCCGCGGCCGCGCGGCAGGACGCCGCCCCAGCGGCCGGGAGCGGCACGACGAGAAGATCACCGTCTATGTCTCCGCCGAGGAGCTCATGGACCTCGAACACGCCCGGCTGGTGCTGCGCGGCGAGCACGGGCTCGCCGTCGACCGGGGCCGGATCGTCCGGGAGGCCGTCGCGGTCGTCCTGGCCGACCTGGAGCAGCGCGGCGACGCGAGCATCCTCGTACGGCGCCTGCGCGGCCGCTGAGCGGTTTCGCTGCGCTAGCCTCGCTGGTCCCTGGCCGTACGGCCCGCTCCGCCCCACCCTGGAAACCCGATGCCCGCAGCCGCCGCCTCCTCCCCGGCCCGCCGACCCCTGGGCCCCGGCCCGGGCCCCCGGCCCCAGCCGACCCGACCCGGCGGCGCCGGCACCCCCGACGAACACCCCGCCACCGAGCCGGTGCCGCCGAGCGCCGCCCCCGAGCCCCTCGCCGAATCCACCGCGAGCGTGCCCCCGGCGCCGGGCGCCGCCGCGTCGGAGACCCCCGCCGGAGGCGAGGGGCGGTTCACCGTCCGGCTGGCGAACTTCGAGGGCCCCTTCGATCTGCTGCTGCAGCTGATCGCCAAGCACAAGCTCGACGTCACCGAGGTGGCCCTGTCCAAGGTCACCGACGAGTTCATGGCGCACATCCGCGCCATGGGCCCCGACTTCGATCTCGACCAGACCACCGAGTTCCTGGTCGTCGCGGCCACGCTCCTCGACCTCAAGGCGGCCCGGCTGCTGCCCGCCGCCGAGGTCGAGGACGAGGCGGACCTCGCCCTGCTGGAGGCCCGCGACCTGCTCTTCGCCCGGCTGCTCCAGTACCGGGCGTACAAGCGCATCGCGGAGATCTTCAGCGGCCGGCTGGCCCACGAGGGCCGCCGCCACCCCCGTACGGTCGGCCTGGAGCCGCACCACGCTGAGCTGCTGCCCGAGGTCGTCCTCGGCATCGGCCCCGAGCGGCTGGCCGAGCTGGCCGCCAAGGCCATGCGGCCCAAGCCCCCGCCGCAGGTCTACGTCGACCACATCCACGCGCCCCTGGTCAGCGTCCGGGAGCAGGCCGAGGTCGTCGTGGCCCGGCTCCGGACGGCGGGCGAGGCGACCTTCGCTCAGCTCACCGCCGACGCCGCGGACACCCTCACCGTCGTGGCGCGCTTCCTGGCCCTGCTGGAGCTCTACCGCGAGAAGGCCGTCGCCCTGGACCAGGGCGAGGCGCTGGGGGCCCTGACGGTCCGCTGGACGGGCGGCACGGCCGACGCCGCCCCGCTGGTGACCGACGAGTTCGACCGCGAGCCGGAGACGGATCCGAAGACAGAGCCGGAGACCGGTTCCGGGACCGAGCCGGAGACCGACCCGGAGGAGAGCGCACGGTGACCGAGAGCACGACGTATCCCGAGGGCGTGGCGGGGCTCGCCCTGAAGCCCGCGCTGGAGGCCGTCCTGATGGTCGTCGACGAGCCGGCCACCGACGAGCACCTCGCGAGCGTCCTGGGCCGGCCCCGCCGCGAGATCGCCGACGCGCTGCGCGAGCTGGCCGACGAGTACACGATCCAGGGGCGCGGCTTCGAGCTGCGCCAGGTGGCGGGCGGCTGGCGCTTCTTCACCCGTCCCGAGTACGCCGACGCCGTCGAGGCATTCGTCCTCGACGGCCAGCAGGCCCGGCTCACCCAGGCCGCGCTGGAGACTCTGGCCGTGGTCGCGTACCGTCAGCCGGTCAGCCGTTCGCGGGTCTCGGCCGTACGCGGAGTGAACTGCGACGGCGTCATGCGCACCCTCCTCCAGCGGGGCCTGGTGGAGGAGGCGGGGACGGAACCCGAAACAGGTGCGATCCTGTACAGGACGACGAACTACTTTCTGGAGCGGATGGGCCTGCGCGGCCTGGACGAGCTCCCCGAGCTCGCCCCGTTCCTCCCCGAGGCGGAAGCGGTCGAGGGCGACTCCCCGGAAGGGGTGCCGTCATTCGATCCGGATGCCCCGGACACCGAAGCGGACGACAAGACGGAACTTTGATGCGAAGCAGCGGCAGGAACAGCGGAAGCGGCGACCGGGACAACCGGGGTGCCCGAGGAGGGTCCCCCCGTCCGGGGTCCGGTGGCGGGCGCCCGGGCGGCGGCCGCTCCGGTGGCGGACGCCCCGAGAGCGGCGGCCGCTCCGGCGGCTACGGCGGCGGCTACGGCGGCCGCTCCGAGGGCGGGCGTTACGAGGGCGGTCGCGGCGGGGACCGTCGGGACGACCGCCGCGACGACCGTCGTGACGACCGGCAGCAGGAGCGTCCGCGCCGTCCGCGCCCCGAGGAGCGCCGCTACGACGTGGGTCCCGACGCCGAGCGCACCCGTGGCGGTGCGACCAGCGGCCGTCAGAGCGGTCCCACGAGCGGCCGCGGCGCGGCGGCCCGCGGCGGTGCCAAGGGCGGTCCCAAGCGGAGCTCCACGGCCGGCTCCGGCGGCCGCAGCAGCGGGCCCGCCCGCGGCCACGGCTACGCCCCCGCCCGCCCGCGCGAGCTCGACGCCAAGATCGAGGAGCGCAACCGGGAGCGGCACAACAAGCCGCAGGTGAAGACGCCCAAGACCTTCCCCGGCGCCGAGCAGGAGGGCGAGCGCCTGCAGAAGGTGCTGGCCCGTGCCGGCATGGGCTCGCGCCGCGCCTGCGAAGAGCTGATCGAGATGGCCCGCGTCGAGGTCAACGGCGAGATCGTCACCGAGCAGGGCATGCGCGTCGACCCGGAGAAGGACGAGATCAAGGTCGACGGCCTGACGGTCGCCACCCAGTCGTACCTGTTCTTCGCGCTGAACAAGCCGGCCGGCGTCGTCTCCACCATGGAGGACCCGGACGGCCGCCAGTGCCTCGGCGACTACGTCACCAACCGTGAGACCCGCCTCTTCCACGTGGGCCGGCTCGACACGGAGACCGAGGGCATCATCCTGCTCACCAACCACGGTGAGCTGGCCCATCGCCTCACGCACCCCAAGTACGGCGTGCAGAAGACGTACCTGGCCGCCATCACGGGCCCGCTGCCGCGCGACATCGGCAAGCAGCTCAAGAGCGGCATCCAGCTGGAGGACGGCTGGGCCCGCGCGGACAACTTCCGCGTCATCCAGCAGACCGGCAAGAACTACCTCGTCGAGGTCACCCTCCACGAGGGCCGCAAGCACATCGTCCGCCGGATGCTCGCCGAGGCGGGCTTCCCGGTCGAGAAGCTCGTCCGCACCGCGTTCGGCCCCATCGCCCTGGGCGACCAGAAGTCGGGCTGGCTGCGCCGCCTGACCAACACCGAGGTCGGCATGCTGATGCGCGAGGTCGACCTGTAGGCCGCGTTGTCCCGGGGCTCCGCCCCGGACCCCGGCCCTCAAGCGCCGGACGGGCTCTCAGCCCGTCCGGCGCTTGAGGACTAGGAGCGCCCGTCCGGCGCTTGAGGACAGGGCACAGCGCCCGTCCGGCGGACGCGTATGAGGAAGTCCTCCACACGGGCCGTGTCCGGCTCCTCCGGCAGCGGCGTGCCCCGCAGGGCCTCCTCGCACTCCTCGAACAGCCGTGCCGCCCACGCCTCGACCCGGTCCCACGGCACCTCGCCGCGGCGCACGGACAGGAAGTCCTCCCGCCGGGCGCCGACGTCGATCGACAGCGCCCCCGTGCGCAGCAGATCGCGGCACGAGGTGAGCAGCCGCAGCATGTGCATGACGTGCTTCCAGCGCGGCGCCTCCTGGCGGAAGCGCCGGTACTGGGCCCTGGCGTAGCCGACGTGGCTCTGATGGGCCCGGCGGGAGAGGAACGCCCCGCGCAGCTCCAGCAGCTCGCGCCCCGTCGCGTCCACGTGCTCGACCAGCGGGGAGTGGAGGATTTCGAGGGCGTTGGGGTTCGCCCGCAGGGCCAGCTCGCAGAAGCGTTCCAGCTCCCAGGAGAACCGCTCCTCCTCCGGGCCCTCCACATGCGCCGGGGGCTTGTCGAAGCCCCAGAAGAGCGGCGTCGGCGCCACGAACACGCCGCGCCGGTCGGTGTCGCTGGCCTCCGTGGCCAGGCCGAAGGCCCGGGAGCCCATGACGCAGGAGTAGATCGTGTGCTCGGTCACCAGGGCGTGGTGGGTCACGACCACACCGCCAGGCCCGTCGCCCGGCCCTCCTCGTCGCGCTGGATCTCCATCATCCCCTCGACCGCGTCACGCGTGATCCGGCCGAAGACGTGCGGGAAAAGGGTGCCGGGGGCCACGCCGGGCGGCGGGGCGGGGGCGGCGGCCTCCCAGCGGACCATCACGTCCAGCTTGTGCTCGTCGATCAGCAGCACCATCAGCGGTCCCGGCACCTCGCGGTAGAACGCCGTCGCCACGGCCAGCGTGGTCTCCTCGTCGGGCGAGCAGTGGACGAAGCCCTCCTCGGAGAGGGAGGCGGGGGAGTAGGGACGGTCGGGCACGGCGAGCCAGTCGTCCAGGGGCACCACGTGATAGATCATGGACATCGTTCTACCCGACGGGACCTTTCCGATCATGCCGCCCCGGCCGCCCCACTAGGCTGGGGGCGTGAGAACCGCCCTCGTCATCGGAACCGGACTGATCGGCACGTCCGCCGCCCTCGCCCTCGCGGGCCGCGGTGTGCGGGTGCACCTGATGGACCACGACCCCGCCCAGGCCCGTACGGCCGCGGCGCGCGGCGCCGGCACGGACCAGGCGCCCGACGGGCCCGTGGACCTCGCCATCGTGGCCGTGCCCCCCGCGCACGTCGCGGCGACCCTCGCCGAGGCGATCCGGGGCGGTCTCGCCCGCGCCTATCTCGACGTCGCCAGCGTCAAGGGCGGCCCCCGCCGCGAGCTGGAGGCGCTCGGCTGCGACCTCAGCGGCTACCTGGGCACCCACCCGATGGCCGGCCGGGAGCGCTCCGGGCCCATGGCGGCCATCGCCGACCTGTTCGAGGGCCGGCCCTGGGTGCTCACCCCGACCCGCGAGACCGACACCGAGGTCCTCAACCTGGCCCTGGAGCTGGTCGCCCTGTGCCGGGCGGTGCCCGTCGTGATGGACGCCGACGCCCACGACCGGGCCGTCGCGCTGGTCTCCCACACCCCGCAGCTGATCTCCAGCATGGTCGCCGCCCGGCTGCGGAACGCCGACGACACGGCCGTGCGCCTGTGCGGCCAGGGCATCCGTGACGTCACCCGGATCGCCGCCTCCGACCCCCGGATGTGGCTCGACATCCTCTCGGCCAACCCCGGCCCGGTGGCCGACGTCCTCGCGGGCGTCGCCGCCGACCTCGACGAGACCGTACGGGCGCTGCGCGCCCTGGAGTCCGCCGACGAGGACAAGCGGGCGGACGGCGTGGCCGGCATCGAGGACGTGCTGCGGCGCGGCAACGACGGCCGGGCCCGGGTGCCGGGCAAGCACGGCGCGGCCCCGGCCACCTACGAGACGGTGATCGTCCTCATCGGCGACCAGCCGGGCGAGCTGGCCCGGATCTTCGCGGACGCGGGCCGCGCGGGCGTCAACATCGAGGACGTCCGCATCGAGCACGCCACGGGCCAGCAGTCGGGTCTGATCCAGCTGATGGTCGAGCCCTCCGCCGCGGCGGGCCTGGCCGCGACGCTGCGCGACCGGGGCTGGGCGGTCCGCCAGTAGGGCCCGTACGGCCCGGGGGCCGAAGGGCGGCGCGGGGCGGTCCGGCGAGCCAGTAACCTTGAGTGAGCCATCAAGGCGATCCGCCAGGAAACGCCCCGTGTACGAGGAAGGTGCCCAACACCGTGGAAACCGCCGCCCGGACCGCTCCGGCAGCAGTCGTCGTCGGCATCGACGGCCCCTCCGGCACGGGCAAGTCCAGCACGTCCAAGGCCGTGGCCGCCAAGCTGGGCCTGCGCTACCTGGACACCGGCGCCCAGTACCGGGCGATCACCTGGTGGATGCTGAGCAACGGCATCGATGTGAACGACCCGGCCGCCGTGGCCGACGCCGCGGGCAAGCCGGAGATCGTCTCCGGCACCGACCCGTCCGCGCCCACGATCACGGTCGACGGCGCGGACGCCTCGGCGCCCATCCGCTCCCGGGAGGTCACCGGGGCCGTCAGCGCGGTCAGCGCCGTGCCCGAGGTGCGCACCCGGATGACCGAGCTGCAGCGCGCCATCGCCGCCGAGGCGCCGTACGGCATCGTCGTCGAGGGCCGGGACATCGGCACCACCGTGCTCCCGGACGCCGACGTCAAGATCTTCCTCACCGCCTCCCCGGAGGCGCGTGCCGCCCGCCGCAGCGGTGAGCTCAAGGGCAAGGAGGCCGCCGACCTGGCCGCCACGCAGGCCGCCCTGGTCAAGCGGGACGCGGCCGACTCCGGCCGGAAGACGTCCCCGCTGGCGAAGGCCGCCGACGCCGTCGAGGTGGACACCACCGAGCTGACGTTGGAGCAGGTCATCGAGTGCGTGGTGACTCTCGTAGAGGAGAAGCGGTCGGCGTGACCTCCTCCGGTGCCGCCGTCGGGCGGCGGATCGGCATCGGCCTGATGTACGGGCTGTGGAAGCCCCGGGTGCTGGGCGCCTGGCGGGTGCCTGCCACCGGGCCCTGCATACTGGCCGTCAACCACACCCATAACGTCGACGGCCCGATGATCATGGGTACCGCCCCCCGGCCCGTGCACTTCCTGATCAAGAAGGAAGCGTTCGTGGGTCCGCTCGGCGCCTTCCTGCGCGGCATCGGCCAGCTGGAGGTCGACCGCACGGGCACCGACCGCACGGCCATCACCAGTGCGCTGGGCGTGCTGGAGGACGGCGGGGTCCTGGGCATCTTCCCCGAGGGCACCCGGGGCGAGGGCGACTTCGCCTCGCTCCGCGCGGGCCTGGCCTACTTCGCCGTACGGTCGGGCGCGCCGATCGTCCCGGTGGCGGTGCTGGGCAGTGGCGAGGCGAAGAGCCGGGCCGTTCCGGGGCTGCCGCCCCTGCGCAGCCGCGTCGACGTGGTCTTCGGAGACCCGTTCGAGGCGGGCGACGGCAGCGGCAGGCGCACCCGCAAGGCGCTGGACGAGGCGACCACGCGCATCCAGGAGCGCCTGGGCGCCCACCTGGCGGACGCCAAGCGGCTGACCGGCCGCTGACCGAGACTTGAAGTAGCGGGCCGTAAGGGTCCGCCGACGATACAGAAGAACGAGGAACGGACTTCATGGACGACCAGATCCACACCGGCGACGAGCACGGTGAGCTTGGCGACGCCGAGTACGCGGAGTTCATGGAGCTCGCGGCGCAGGAGGGCTTCGACGCCGAGGAGATCGAGGGCGCGCTCGGCGAGGCCGGTCACGGCCCGCTGCCCGTGCTCGCCGTCGTCGGCCGCCCCAACGTCGGCAAGTCGACGCTGGTGAACCGCATCATCGGCCGCCGCGAGGCCGTCGTCGAGGACAAGCCCGGCGTCACCCGCGACCGCGTCACCTACGAGGCCGAGTGGGCGGGCCGCCGCTTCAAGGTCGTCGACACCGGCGGCTGGGAGCAGGACGTCCTCGGCATCGACGCGTCCGTCGCCGCCCAGGCGGAGTACGCGATCGAGGCCGCCGACGCGGTGGTCTTCGTCGTGGACTCCTCCGTCGGCGCCACCGACACCGACGAGGCCGTGGTGAAGCTGCTGCGCCGGGCCGGCAAGCCCGTCGTGCTGTGCGCCAACAAGGTCGACGGCCCCTCGGGCGAGGCCGACGCCGCCATGCTGTGGTCGCTGGGCCTGGGCGAGCCGATGCCGGTCTCCGCGCTGCACGGCCGCGGCACCGGCGACATGCTCGACGAGGTCCTCAAGGCGCTGCCCGAGGCCCCGGCCCAGACCTTCGGCGGGGTGCTCGGCGGTCCGCGCCGCATCGCGCTGATCGGCCGTCCGAACGTCGGCAAGTCCTCCCTGCTGAACAAGGTCGCGGGCGAGGAGCGGGTCGTCGTCAACGAGCTGGCCGGCACCACCCGTGACCCGGTCGACGAGCTGATCGAGCTGGGCGGCACCACCTGGAAGTTCGTGGACACGGCGGGCATCCGCAAGCGCGTCCACCTCCAGGAGGGCGCCGACTACTACGCCTCCCTGCGGACGGCGGCCGCCGTCGAGAAGGCCGAGGTCGCGGTCATCCTGATCGACGCGAGCGAGAGCATCTCGGTCCAGGACCAGCGCATCATCACCATGGCCGTCGAGGCCGGCCGTGCCATGGTCATCGCCTACAACAAGTGGGACAACCTCGACGAGGAGCGCCGCTACTACCTGGAGCGGGAGATCGAGACCGAGCTCCAGCAGGTCGCGTGGGCGCCGCGGGTCAATGTCTCGGCCCGTACCGGCCGGCACATGGAGAAGCTCGTCCCGGCGATCGAGACGGCGCTGGCGGGCTGGGAGACCCGGGTGCCCACCGGTCGGCTGAACGCCTTCCTCGGTGAGCTCGTCGCGGCCCACCCGCACCCGATCCGGGGCGGCAAGCAGCCGCGCATCCTCTTCGGTACGCAGGCGGGCACCAAGCCGCCGCGTTTCGTGCTCTTCGCCTCCGGCTTCCTGGAGGCCGGTTACCGCCGCTTCGTCGAGCGCCGACTGCGCGAGGAGTTCGGCTTCGAGGGCACCCCGATCCACATTTCGGTGCGGGTGCGGGAGAAGCGCGGCAAGAAGAAGTAACGCGGAGCACGCCGGGGCGGCTCGGGGCCCGGGGCTGGGTCAGAAGCCCCGGCCGCGGCCGTCCCGCTGCCCCGGGGGCAGCGCGGGCAGCTGACCACCGCGCTGCCGTCCGTAGTACGAATCCCAGACCGCGTTGTACCCCGAGGAACCGGGGTACGCGGCCGGGCCGGTGAGCTGACCCGCGTAGCCGAAGGTGCCGCGGTGGCCGAAGGCCTTGAAGGTCAGCTCCTCCTCGCCGGAGCGGTCACCGGGCAGGGCCCGGAAGGCCCGCCGGTATTCGGAGCAGAGGGCGTCGTAGATCGGGGTGACCGAGGCGGGGTGACTCTCCGAGGAGGCGTCGCGGGGCGGCCGCATGCCGGGGATGTGGTTGTACGAGGTCCGGGCGGGTTCGTATGAGTACACATCCCTGCCAACGACCTCAAGGCCCGTCGGATGCGGTCCACGCGGCGAATGGATGGCGGGGAGCATCCCGCCCGGGTGGACTACAGGATAAAAGTCCTGGTTTTCCGAGGAGTGCGACTCCGGCTCGTCCGCCCCGTGCCCGTTCACGCGCCCCCCGTTCATGTGCCCGCGAGCGGCATGGCCGCCCCCACCAGACGCCCGGCCGCCGCCGCCCGGTCCAGTGCCTCCCGCAGCAGGTCCTCCCGGGGCTGGGAGCCGATCGTCCCCGCCGGGGCGCAGTAGACCAGTACCCGGCGCGTCTTGTTGACGGCGGCCCGCCAGCCGTCGGCGACCTGCATCGCCTGGTGCGCCTGCCACCACGCCTGGGGCGCGGTGCCGCCGGCCGGCGGCTGGAGGACCGCGTGCAGCCGGCCCATGGCGAGCAGCACCGACCAGCCCGGCAGCGGCGCCGGGGCCTGCTCGACGTCGGTGACCGGGGCGAAGCCCTGCTCGTGGAGCAGCTCCAGGAAGACGTCCACCGGCCCGGTGGTGCCCGGGCGGGCGATCGGCCCCAGCGGCTCGACGACCAGCGCCGGCTGCACCTCGCCGCCGACCAGCACCAGCCCGCTCGTCACCCCGAGCTCGGCCTGGAGCGGGATCTCGCGGGGGACGCCCGTCGCGCCGCCCTCGGCCGTGATGGAAGCGACGGCGCCCTGGAGCTGTGCCTCGGCGACCGGGACGACCTGGGAGGGAATGCAACTGGCGTGGGCGAAGGCCAGCACGGCCGTCTCCTCGCCGACGAACAGCACGGTGCTGGTGGGCACCTGGCCGGTGTGGCCGGGGGTACGGCAGGAGGTGCAGTCGTACACATCCGGGGCGTTCTCGCCGCCGAGCAGTCGCTCCGCCTCTTCGTCGCCGATCTCGGCACGTACCTCGTCGCTGACATCGAGCATGCGCGGCACGGGGGCTCCTCGAAACCTAGGTAGGTCGGTAGTTCTCATCGCAGGGCGCGGTCGAACCGGGCGGTTCCCGGCTCGTAAGGAGACAACGGAGGATCCATGGCATGGGTCACGCTCCGGAAAAGTTCCCGGACGCGGCTACCGATGGGGCAACGCTTGCGGCACGACTTGGCGATCAAGGCCAACCCCGGGCCCCCGCCCACGGTCTAACCTCTCGGTAGAGGCGGGCCCGGGACGGATCCGCGGCATACGGCGGCATGGGGACGAATGCGCATCTCATTCCTGATCCACAACGCGTACGGGATCGGCGGCACGATCCGGACCACCTCCACCCTCGCCGGCACCCTCGCCGAGCAGCACGACGTGGAGATCGTCTCCGTCTTCCGGCACCGCGAGGAGCCCGTCCTCGCCCCGGGCGGCAAGGTGCGGCTGAGGCACCTGGTGGACCTGCGCAGAGGCGGCCCCGGCTACGAGGGCGACGACCCGGAGCACGGGCGCCCCGCCGTCGTCTTCCCCGCCGCCGAGGGACGCCACGGGCAGTACAGCGCCCTGACGGACCGGCGGATCGCCGAGCACCTGCGCCGCCTGGACTGCGACGTGGTCGTCGGCACCCGGCCCGGCCTCAACATCCACATCGCCCGGCAGGCCCGGCGCGGCCCGGTCCGCGTGGGCCAGGAGCACCTGACGCTCGGCACCCACTCCGAGCGGCTCAAGCGCGTGCTGCGGGCGCACTATCCGCGCCTCGACGCCGTCACCACCGTGACCGAGGCGGACGCGCGCACCTACCGGCGGCTGATGCGGCTGCCCGGGGTGCGCGTCGAGGCGGTGCCCAACGGGGTGCCCGTCCCGGCGGTCGCGCCCGCCGACGGCAGCGGCAAGTGGGTGATCGCGGCCGGGCGGCTGGCCCCCGTCAAGCGCTACGACGTGCTCGTCCGGGCCTTCGCCCTGGTCGTGGCCGAGCGCCCCGACTGGCGGCTGCGGATCTACGGCGCCGGTGCCGAGCGCGCCCGGCTGCGGGCACTGATCGAGAAGCTCGGCCTCTACAACCACGTCTACCTCATGGGCCCCGCCAACCCCCTGGAGGCCGAGTGGGTCAAGGGATCCATCGGCGCGGTCACCTCCAGCCTGGAGTCCTTCGGCATGACGATCGTCGAGGCCATGCGCTGCGGGCTGCCGGTGGTCGCCACCGACTGCCCGCACGGCCCCGGCGAGATCATCACCGACGGCACCGACGGCCTGCTGGTGCCCGTCGGGAGGACCGAGGCCATCGCCGCCGGGCTGCTGCGGCTGATCGGCGACGACGAGCTGCGCCGGCGCATGGGCGCGGCGGCGCTGGCGAGCTCGGCGCGCTTCGACCCCGCGGCCGTCGCCGCCCGCTACGAGTCCCTCTTCGCCGGCCTGCGCACCCGCGGCGGCCTGCGGGGCGGGCTCCACCGCACTCGGGGCGCCCTGCTCAGCACGGCCTTCCAGGCCAAGGACCGGGGCCGCTCCGCCCTGCGGAAAGTACGCGCCGCATGACGCCGACCCAGCCCACCGTGCCCGAGCGGGCCGGGGACCGCCCGTTCACCGCGGCCGCCCCGCCGGCCCCGACCACCACTTCCGAGGAGTGCGTCATCGTGTCTGCCCCTCCCCTGTCCGCCGGCGCGGGGAACCCCAGCGCCGACTGCATCGCGGACTCCGCGGGCGGGCTCACCTTCGACCTCGACGCCCCCGGCCGCGCCGCCGACGCCCACTGGTCCGCCGCGCTCGTGCTGCGCCCGCGCGGCGGGGAGGAGGACGAGGAGGTGCGGCTGCCGCTCACCCCCAATGGGACCGGCCGGCTGCGGGCCGTGCTGCCCAGCACCGTCGCCCTGCCCGAGGGCCGCTGGGACGTCCATCTGGCCTGCGGGGAGGAGCCCCCGCGCCGGCTGCTGCCCGGCCTCGCCGATCTGCGCTCCCTGGTCGACCGCCGGCCCGGCCCCAGCACCTCCCCGCTGGCCGTGCGCATCCCCTACGCCACCAAGCACGGCAACCTCTCGCTGCGCAGCTGGCAGCGCGCCCCCCACGCGGAGGCCGGGGACGTGCTCGTCGAACCCGAGGGCATAACCGTCCGGGGCACCCTCTACCGGGTGGAGGACCCCGGGGCCTGGCTGGCGGGCGCGGTCGTGGAGGCCCGCTGCCGGCGGGCGGGCCCGACCGTCACGGTCCCGCTCACCGCCGCCGAGGGGCAGGACTTCACCTTCGCCCTCCCCTTCGCCGGGCTGTGCGCGGAGTGGCGGGGCGGCCCGCAGGTGTGGGACCTGTGGCTGCGCGGACCGGAGGGGACCCCGGCCCGCCTGGCCCGCATCCTGGACGACGTCGCCGACAAGAAGCACGTCTTCGTCTATCCGGCGCGGGACGTGACCGCCCCGCATGCCCCTGCCCAGGCCGGCCCGTACTACACCGCCGACAACGACCTCTCGGTGCGCGTCGTCGAGCGCCCGCCGGCGGCCGGCCGGTAGCGGCCGGGCTCAGCCGGCGGACTCGGCCGGGGCGTGCGGCTGTTCCCGCCGGGCGGTCTCCGGGTGGTGGAGGTCGAAGGCCGGGGACTCGGAGCGGATGCGCGGGATGCAGGTGAAGTTGTGCCGGGGCGGCGGGCAGGAGGTCGCCCACTCCAGGGAGCGCCCGAAGCCCCAGGGGTCGTCCACCTCGATCTTCTTCCCGTACCTGGCGGTCTTCCAGATGTTGCAGAAGAACGGCAGGTTGGACAGGCCCAGCAGGAACGCCCCGATGGAGGAGACGGTGTTGAGCGCGGTGAAGCCGTCGGCCGCCAGGTAGTCGGCGTAGCGGCGGGGCATCCCCTCGGCGCCCAGCCAGTGCTGGACGAGGAAGGTGAGGTGGAAGCCGGTGAACAGGGTCCAGAAGTGCATCTTCCCCAGCCGCTCGTCCAGCATCTTCCCGGTGAGCTTCGGCCACCAGAAGTAGAAGCCGGCGAACGTCGCGAAGACCACCGTGCCGAAGACCACGTAGTGGAAGTGGGCCACGACGAAGTAGGTGTCGGTGACGTGGAAGTCCAGCGGCGGCGAGGCGAGGATCACCCCGGTCAGGCCGCCGAAGAGGAAGCTCACCAGGAAGCCCACCGCCCACAGCATGGGCGTCTCGAAGGACAGCGAGCCCTTCCACATCGTGCCGATCCAGTTGAAGAACTTCACCCCGGTCGGCACCGCGATCAGGAACGACATGAACGAGAAGAAGGGCAGCAGCACCGCTCCGGTGGCGAACATGTGGTGCGCCCAGACCACCACCGACAGGGCCGTGATGCTCATGGTGGCGCCGATCAGCGTCAGATAGCCGAAGATCGGCTTGCGGGAGAACACCGGGATGATCTCGGTGATGATGCCGAAGAACGGCAGCGCGATGATGTACACCTCGGGGTGGCCGAAGAACCAGAACAGGTGCTGCCACAGCAGCGCCCCGCCCCACTGGGGTTCGAAGACCAGGGCCCCGAACCGCCGGTCCGCCTCCAGGCTGAGCAGCGCCGCCGCCAGCACGGGGAAGGCGAGGAGGATGAGGATCGAGGTGAAGAGCACGTTCCAGGTGAAGACCGGCATCCGGAACATCGTCATCCCCGGCGCGCGCATCCCGATGACCGTGGTCAGGAAGTTGACCGCGCCGAGGATGGTGCCGAAGCCGGAGAGGGCCAGCCCCATGATCCACATGTCGGCGCCCATGCCCGGTGAGCGGACCGCGCTGTTCAGCGGGGCGTAGGCGGTCCAGCCGAAGGCGGCGCCGCCCTCGGGCATCAGCAGGCTGGCGACCACGATCAGCCCGCCGAAGAGATAGAGCCAGTAGGCGAACATGTTCAGCCGGGGGAAGGCCACGTCCGGCGAGCCGATCTGCAGCGGCATGATCGCGTTGGCGAAGCCGGCGAAGGCCGGTGTGGCGAACAGCAGCAGCATGATCGTGCCGTGCGCGGTGAACGCCTCGTTGAACTGCTCGTTGCTCATCAGCTGGAGCCCGGGCCGGGCCAGCTCGGCCCGCATCAGCATGGCGAGCAGCCCGCCGATGAGGAAGAAGCCGAACGATGTGATCAGGTAGAGGTTCCCGATCTTCTTGTGGTCGGTGGTCGTCAGCCAGTCCACGATGATCCGGCCGGGGCTGCGCTCCCCGGCCGGCCCGGCCGGTCCGGCCGCGGCGGCCTGCGCGGTGTCGGTCCCCATCCGTGCCCCCTCGCTTGTGGTGCTCTCGGATACGCGAGTGTCCTCGCGGGCACCCGCCATGATGCTCCGGTGGCGCCGCGCGCGCGAGGGTGCCTCACCCCCGGGACGTTCCGGAACGCTGAATTCCGAGGGCTCTCGCGCCGATAGGGCCGTACCTCCGGTAATTCCCGTGGATCAATGCCGGGCAGGGGTGCGGGGCGGGAATTCGCCGGGGCGCCGGGGGGGTTGCCGGAGGGGCGTCCGGGAAGGAGTGGTGAATTCACCGGCGAGTTTTTGTGGAGGCGTCGCGAGGGAAAAGGAACACCCCGTGGGGGTGAGGGAATTCGGCGCAAACCCCCTCGGGGTCACTGTGACAGAAGTGTGACCAGTGGCGGACCCGGCGGCGACGGGAGGCTGGGCGACGCCCCGTCCGGCCGCCTACGGTGACTGCCATGGCAACCCTCCCCGGACTCCCCGCCGATCCCGACGACGACCCCGCCGCCTACGTCGGCCTCCCCGCCGACGAGGCCACCGCCCGGGCCCGTGCCCAGGGCTGGACGGACGTACGGACACTGCCGCCCGGCGCGATCGTCACCATGGAGTACCGCGCCGGCCGGCTGAACTTCGAGGTCGAGCACGGCACCGTACGGCGCTGCTGGAAGGGCTGACGGCCCGGACGCGCGCGAAGGCGGCCCCGGAGGAGTTCCGGGGCCGCCTTCGCGGTGTGCGTGACCGGCCTCTCCCGGCGGGCTCAGGCCCGGCCGCGCCCGGCCGACGGGCCGAACGACGTGCCGCGCGGCATCCGGTCGGCGTGCGGCGGCCGGCGGCTGCCGGCCGGGGTGACCGGGCTCCGCTCGGAGCGGACCGTGTGCGGCCGGGGCACCAGATGCGTCCTGCCCTCGGCGACCCGGGTGGCCGACCCGCCGCCCGAGCGGCTGCCGGCGCCCACGGGCTCGCGGACCGGCAGCTCGTCGTCGGCCGGGGCGCGCGGCGCGCCCAGCGGCACGGACGCCGCGACCGGCGCGGGGACGGGCACCGCGGTGAGCAGCCGGCCGCTGCGCAGCCGCAGCCAGACGCCCAGCAGCCAGCCCTCGGCACGGGCCATCAGCGGCTCGAACCAGGGCAGGGCCAGCAGCACCAGCAGACCGGCGGTCCAGCCCAGGGTGACGTCGCTCATCCAGTGCGTGCCCAGGTAGACCGTGGTCATCCCGACGCCGAGCGCCAGCATCGCGGCGCACACCGAGGAGATCCGCCGGGTGCGCGGCGTGGTGGCCAGATAGGCGAGGACGCCCCAGGTCACCACCGCGTTCGCGGTGTGGCCCGAGGGGAATATGTCGCCGCCGGCGAACATCTCGTTCGAGCCGATGGCGGTGGCGTAGTGCGGACCGAGCCGGCCCATGCCGATCTTGGCGGCGCCCACCGTCGCGTTGAGCAGCAGCAGCGACGTGCCCAGCACCAGCAGCGGGCGCAGGGTCTTCTGCTTGTACGTACACCAGCCGAGCCAGGCCGCGACCGCCACGGCGGTCGGGCCGCGCTGGCCCAGGACCACGAAGTAGTCGAGGAAGGCGTGGATCTCCGGCCACTGCTTGTAGGGCCGGAAGAGCATGACCTGCCAGTCGAAGCGCACCGGCCAGGACGTGGTGAGCACGCCGACCACGATCGCCACGTAGACCACGGAGGTCGCCACGAAGATGCCCAGGCGGGTCCGGGTCATCCGCGGCCGCACGGGTTGGGAGCGCTCCTCCGCAGGGACGAGCTCGTCGTTGGTACGCACTCAATCGACGTTACATTGCGTGACAGGAGGGTTCGGCCGATCGAGGCTCTTTGTGATGACGATGTGATGTGGAATGCGTCTCAATCGTGGCTCACCGCATGTTTGAAACGGCGGAATAAGAATCGGCTAAAGAAGTGCCGAGCGGCTTTGGTCAAAGCCTGGCGAGGTATTAATTCCTTTTCGTGGGACCCCGTTTATCGGTGTGTGGCCGAGGGGTTCCGCGCCGTTTCCCGGCGGGCCGCCGGGCCGACCGGGAATTACGATCATGGTGGGCCGGAACCGTGCAGCCAGAACGCGCCATAGGCAGCCGACGCGAGCGCGACAGCCGTCATCACCGTCACCACGCGTACCGTGCGTAGCCGGGCCAGGGCCACCGCCAGGGGCAGCAGCAGGGGAAAGGCCGGCAGCATCAGCCGTGGCTTGGACCCGAAGTACCCCTTGGCCGTGAGCGCCAGCAGCAGCACCGTGCCCGTATAGACGAGCAGCGGCAGCGGCTGCCCCTGACGCACTCCGGCCAGATACAGCCGGATCACCAGGGCCACCCCGAGCAGCAGCGCCGCCCCCGCCGGCCAGGCCGGGCCCGTCAGCCGTTCCCAGATGAACGAGCCGAAGGCCAGCCCACCGTCGAAACCATTGCCCCAGCCGCCCTGGACATCGAGATAACCGGTGGCGGAACCGGTGCGCACCCCCACCCAGGCGACATACGCCAGCCACCCCAGCGGCGCGAGCACCACTCCCGGCAGCACCCGGGCGAACGGCGGCGCCCCGCCCCGGCGGCGGGCCCGGACCAGGACGACCGCCGCCGTCAGCCAGACCGCCGCGACCACGGCGGCGCCCACCGGCCGGGTCAGCCCGGCCAGCGCCGCCAGCGCGCCCGCCCACGCCCACCGGCCGGTCAGCACGCAGTACAGGCCCCACGCCGCCAGCGCCGTGAACAGCGACTCCGAATACGCCATCGACTCGACGACGCCCACCGGCAGCGCCGCCCACAGCACCGCCAGCGCCACCCCGGCCCGGCGCCCGTACCGCAGCGCGCCGACCGCGAAGATCCCCCACGCCGCGGCGAGCGAGGCGACCGCCGAGACCACCAGGCCCGCGTCCCCCGCCGACAGCGGCAGGACCGCCGACAGCGACCGCTCCAGCCAGGGCAGCAGCGGGAAGAACGCCAGATCGGAATGGACCTTGCCGCCCGCCAGCTGGAGCGTGTAGCCGTAGCCCTGCTCGGCGATGCGCGCGTACCAGATCGAGTCCCAGCGCGCCGACAGCAGATGACGCGCCTCCTTGCCGTCCGCCAGCCCCCACAGCGCCAGCGCCACCACGCCCAGCACGCGCACCGCCGCGTACAGCAGCAGCGCGGGCGCCGCCCGGCGGAGCGCGGCACGCGCCCGCGCGGGCCGGCCGCCGACGGGGACGCCGGCGGATATGCCGGTGGGCCCGCTGGTGGACATGCCGGCGGAGGCGGAGGAAGCGCGAACGGTCACCGATCGATTGTCCCAGCCCGGCGACGTGAGAGGGGCCACGTGGGTTCCGCCGGGGTTCGCGTACGCTGTCGACTCACTCGCCCCCTGATACCGCCGGGGCTCATTGGTCCCCAACTGGTTTCCCCGGCCCCCTGGCCGCGAGCGCATGACACGGAGGTGTGTGGATGTCCGGGACGACCACCGCCGGCCCCAGAAGGCCGGTCGGCGTTCCCCGGCAGCGGCTCCGGCCGCGCCGCGCGGAAGGGCCGGGTGCCGCCTCGACGAGCCGGTGGACCGTGCTCGTCGTCCTCTGCGTCAGCCTGCTCCTGGTCGCCGTCGACGCCACCGTGCTGCACGTCGCGGTCCCGGCCGTCACGGAGGACCTGCGCCCGGGCGCGATACAGCTGCTGTGGATCGTCGACGTCTACCCCCTCGTCTGCGCCTCGCTGCTCATCCTCTTCGGCACCCTCGGCGACCGGGTCGGCCGCCGCCGGGTGCTGCTCCTCGGCTACGCCCTCTTCGGCGTGGCCTCCGGGCTCGCCGCCGTCGCGCCGACACCGGAGATCCTGATCGCCGCCCGGGCGCTGCTCGGCGCCGGCGGCGCGATGATCATGCCGGCGACGCTCTCGATCCTCCGGCAGGTCTTCCCCGATCGCCGGGAGCGCGCCCTGGCCATCGGCGTGTGGAGCGCGGTGGCGGCGGTGGGCGCGGCCGTCGGGCCGCTGCTCGGGGGATTCCTGCTGGAGCACTTCTGGTGGGGCTCCGTCTTCCTCATCAACATCCCGCTCATGGCCGTCAGCCTCCCCGTCGGCCGCTGGCTGCTGCCCGAGTCGACCGGCGACCACGACGGCCCGTGGGACGTCCTCGGCGCGCTGATGGCGGCGTTCGGCCTGTTCGGCGTCGTCTACGGGGTCAAGCGGGTGGGCGGAGCGGAGGCGCTCTCGCTGGGCACGGTCGTCCCGGCCGCCGTGGGCGCCGCCCTGCTCGTCCTCTTCGTCCGGCGGCAGCGGCGGCGGGCCCATCCGCTCGTCGACCTCACGCTGTTCGCGCGGCCCGCCTTCGGCACCTCCGTCGGCTGCATCGTGCTGGCCATGCTGGCGCTGGTCGGCCTGGAACTCATCGCCGCCCAGTACCTCCAGCTCGTCCTCGGCCTCACCCCGCTCGAGACGGGCCTGCGCCTGCTGCCCCTCACCCTCGCCGCGATGGCCGCCGGCCTCGCCGGCTCGCGGGTGCTCCAGCGGTTCGGGCCGCGCGCGATGGTCTCGGCGGGCTTCGTGCTCACCGCGATGGCGGTGCTCTCACTGACCGTCATGGGCGCGGAAGACCGCCCCTACGCGCTGATCGCCGGCTTCGTCCTGCTCGGCTTCGGCCTGGAGACCACGCTCTTCGGAGCGTACGAGTCGATGCTGAGCGAGGCCCCCGCGCGGGCGGCGGGCGGCGCGGCCGCGATCGGCGAGACGTCGTACCAGCTCGGCGCGGGCATCGGCATCGCGCTCCTCGGCAGCGTCATGAACGCGGCGTACGCGCCGGGCGTCGACGCCGTCCCCGGCGTCCCGAGCGCGGCGGGCCTGGCCGCGAGCCACTCGCTGGGCGAGGCGTACGAGGTCGCCGCCCGCCTCGACGGCCCGGCGGGCGCCGCGCTGCGGGTGGCCGCGCGGGACGCCTTCGTGCACGGCCTCCACGTGACGCTCGTGGTGAGCGCGGGGCTGCTCGCGCTGGGCGCGGTGGCGGCGCTGCGGCTGCCGCGCGGGCTGGAGCCGGCGGAGGGCTGAGGCCGCCCCGGCGGGTGCCGAACCCCACCCCGGCCGGGTCTGGACGCCGGGGGTTACCCACCCGTAGCGTTCTGGGCAGGCGATGATCACCCCGAACCGAGCCGGAGGCTGCCCCGTGTTCGATCCACATGATCCGCTCGGCATCGACGACCTGCTCACCGACGAGGACCGGGCCATCCGGGACTCCGTCAGGAGCTGGGCGCGCGACCGTGTGCTGCCGCACATCGCGGAGTGGTACGAGAGCGGCGAGGTCCCCGTGCGCGAGCTCGCCCGGGAGCTCGGCGCCATGGGCGCCCTCGGCATGCAGCTCACCGGCTACGGCTGCGCGGGCGCGAGCGCCGTGCAGTACGGGCTGGCGTGCCTGGAGGTGGAGGCGGCCGACTCCGGCATCCGTTCCCTCGTCTCCGTGCAGGGTTCCCTCGCGATGTACGCCATCCACCGCTTCGGCTCCGAGGAGCAGAAGCGGCGCTGGCTGCCCGGGATGGCGGCCGGCGAGATCATCGGCTGCTTCGGGCTGACCGAGCCCGACCACGGCTCGGACCCCGGCGGGATGCGGACGTACGCCAAGCGCGACGCCGGCGGCGACTGGCTGCTGACGGGCCGCAAGATGTGGATCACCAACGGCTCGGTGGCCGGCGTCGCGGTCGTCTGGGCCCGGACGGACGAGGGGATCAGGGGATTCGTCGTCCCCACCGACAGCCCCGGCTTCTCCGCGCCCGAGATCAAGCACAAGTGGTCGCTGCGCGCCTCCGTCACCAGCGAGCTGGTCCTGGACGAGGTGCGGCTGCCCGCCGACGCGGTGCTGCCCGGGGCGAAGGGGCTGGGCGGCCCGCTCGGCTGTCTCAACCACGCCCGGTACGGCATCGTCTGGGGCGCGATGGGCGCCGCGCGCACCTGCTTCGAGACGGCCCTGGACTACGCGCGCACGCGCGAGCAGTTCGGCCGGCCCATCGGCGGCTTCCAGCTCACCCAGGCCAAACTGGCCGACATGGCGCTGGAGCTCCACAAGGGCGTACTGCTGGCCCACCATCTGGGCCGGCGGATGGACGCGGGGCGGCTGCGGCCGGAGCAGGTGAGCTTCGGGAAGCTCAACAACGTGCGGGAGGCGATCGAGATCTGCCGTACCGCCCGGACGGTCCTGGGCGCCAACGGGATCTCGCTCGAGTACCCCGTGATGCGCCACGCGACGAACCTGGAGTCGGTGCTGACCTACGAGGGCACCGTGGAGATGCACCAGCTGGTGCTGGGCAAGGCGCTCACCGGCCTCGACGCGTTCCGGTGAGCACCGGGCCCTGCCCGTGCGTCAGCTCTGGTTGAAGAAGCCGCCCTGTGCGCGGCCCCCCTCCCCGCTGACGACCTTGTAGTCGGCGGGGGTGAGCAGGAAGACCCTGTTCGCCACGCGTTCGATCGAGCCGCGGAGGCCGAAGGTCAACCCGGCGGCGAAGTCCACCACCCGCTTGGCGTCGCTGGGCTCCATGCCCGTGAGGTTGACGATGACCGGTACGCCGTCCCGGAACAGCTCGCCGATGCCGCGGGCGTCCCGGAAGCCGTCCGGGGTGACCGTGGCGATACGGGTGCCCTGTTCCTGTGCGACCTCGTCGGCCACACGGACCTTGGGGTTGGTCACCCAGGAGTCGCCGGGCTCGGTCCCCTCGTCCGAGTCCTCTTCGTAGCCGCCGTAGTAGCGCTCGTCATCGCTGTCGTCGACGAGGCCAAGCCACGCACTCGCCTTGCGCACCGATCCCATGGACGCCTCCTCTCACACGCGGTGTGTTCCGCCCGCTCCTCTATGGTCGTCCATGATGCGGATGATGTGCCAAGTGGATGGCGGCCATGCGGGGATTTCGTGACGCATCTGGTGCAAAGTGGGTGGCGGTGCGTCAGAAACTCCTATGAGCCGACCTTAGGCGCCGGACCTGGGCATATGCGGCATGGACCGGAGTGGACGGCCTCCGGCCCAGCTCGATTGTCCCCGCTGACTAGGATGCCCGGGCACATCGACACCACACACGGGGACACGTTTTGTTCGGGATCATCAGGCCATGCCGTCACAGACTCTCGGAGCGCATGCGAGCGGAGTGGATGGCGCATCTCTGCGGACTCTGTCTGGCGTTGAGGGGTGATCACGGGCAATTCGCTCGAATAGCAACCAACTATGACGGTCTCGTCATATCGGTGCTGGTCGAGGCGCAGTCCACGGAGACGAAGGAGGCCGGCGCCTGGCGGCGCACCGCCGGGCCCTGCCCGCTCCGCGGGATGCGCTCCGCGTCCGTGGCCCACGGTGAGGGCGCCCGGCTGGCCGCCACGGTCTCGCTCGTCCTGGCCTCCGCGAAGATGCGCGACCATGTCGCCGACGGCGACGGGTTGTTGGCGCGCCGTCCGGTCGCGGCGGCCGCGCGCGGCATCGCCGCCCGCTGGGAGGGGGCGGGTGCCCGTACGGGGGCGGAACTCGGTTTCGACACGGCCGTTCTG
Organism: Streptomyces abikoensis; assembly: GCF_014648775.1. Classification (GTDB taxonomy): domain Bacteria; phylum Actinomycetota; class Actinomycetes; order Streptomycetales; family Streptomycetaceae; genus Streptomyces; species Streptomyces abikoensis. The sequence goes on along the minus strand of NZ_BMRT01000016.1, from coordinate 8,661 downwards.
GTCGACGCCGTCGAACGGCAGGCGGGCGTCGAGGCGCTGGCCGGTCCGGGCACCCCGCTGCTGGAGGTCACCGAGCCCACCGAGACGGCCACCGCCATGGCCTTCGGATACACGGCCGTGCTCGCGGGCAGGCCCGCCAACCGGCCGGCGCTGGAGGAGGCGGGCCGGCTCTTCGGCCGGCTCGCCCATCTCCTCGACGCCGTCGAGGACCTGGAGGAGGACGCCCGCACCGGGTCCTGGAACCCCATCACCGCCACCGGTACCGGCCTCGACGAGGCGCGGCGGCTGTGCGACGACGCGGCGCGCGGGGTGCGGCTGGCCCTGCGGGACGTTACGTTCGCGAGCAAGTCCCAGGGCAGGCTGGCGCACCTCCTGCTGGCGCACGAGCTGGAACGTTCCGTGGACCGGGCGTTCGCGACCGGCGGCTGCGCGACCCACGGGCACACCGCCGACGGGCACGCGGCGGGGCACGGGCACGCCGCGCCCGAGGGCGCCTTCGGGCCGCCGCCCGTGATGCCGCCGACCGCGCCGCCGGAGCCGCCGAGGGGCGGCCGCCGGCGACGCCGGGGGCTCATCGCGGGCTGCGCCGTCTGGACCGGCATGTTCTGCACCGGCCAGATCTGCTGCAAGGACCCCTACTCGGACCCCTGGGACGGGCGGCCGCGCGAGGGTTGGTGCGCCAAGTGCTGTGACAACTGTGATGGTGGCGATTGCGGCGACTGTGGTGACTGCTGCAATTGCTGTGACTGTTGCAGTAAGTGCTGCGATGGATGCGACTGCTGTGACGGTTGCGATTGCGGCTGTGACTGCTGAACCGCCCGGCCCGAAGGGCCGGGCGAAGGGGCGGTGCGTGGACGTGCGAGGGGAGGGCGCGGCAGAACTGCCGCGCTGGTGAAGGCAGCGGGCGCCGGGGCGCGCGGGCGCCACGGCGCGCGTCGTGTCTCGGCGGTACGAGGACGCGCGGTCAGCTCGTACAGGAGGCGGACCACACCCGGCCGAAGTCGATGTGGTCGCGGGTGACGAGCCGCTGCCCAGGACGCATGACGTAAGTGGAACAGCCATCCGGTTGTCCCGTCAACCGAGTTGAGACGGGCTGCCCACACTGTGGACGCCGTTCTGGACAGGGTTGACAGCGCCCCGAGGCCCCGGCTTAGCCTCGACGTCCGGCCGTGCTGAGGGGCGCGTCCGGTGAAGGCGGCACCATCCCGTGTTCGATCACCGCATCCACGGAGCCTTCGCATGCCCGCGCACCCGCGCCCCCCGTCCCACCCGCGTCCCGCCCCCTCCCTCGTCGTCGTCGGCGCGGGCCCGCGTGGCACCGGCCTGGTCGAGCGCATCGCCGCCAACGCCCCCGAACTCCTCGCGGGCGCCCGCCTCGACCTCCACCTCGTCGACCCCCACCCACCGGGCGGCGGCCGGGTCTGGCGGCACGACCAGTCCCCGCTGCTGTGGATGAACTCCATGGCCGAGGACGTCACGATGTACACCGACGACTCCGTCGAATGCGCCGGCCCGGTCCGCCACGGCCCCTCGCTCGCCGAGTGGGCGGCCCGCGTCCGCGACGGTGCCGAAACGATCCACCTCGATCCCGGAACGGCCGCCGAGGCCCGGGAGCTGACGCCCCGGAGCTTCGCCGGCCGACGGCTCCAGAGCGCCTATCTGTCCTGGGTGTACGACCGCGCGGTCGCCACCCTGCCCGCCGGGATCACCGTCCACGAGCACCGCCGCCGGGCCGTACGGCTCTCCGGGCCCCGCGACGGCCGGCAACGGGTGTGGCTGGAGGGCCGGGGACAGCCGCTCCTCGCCGACGCCGTCGTCCTCGCCCTCGGCCACCTCGACGCCGACCCCGGCCCCGGCGAGCGGGCCCTCGCCTCCTTCGCCACCGACCACGGACTGACCTACCTGCCGCCCGAGTTCACCGCCGACAGCGACCTGGACGCCCTGCGCCCCGGCGAGCCCGTCCTCGTCCGCGGCTTCGGCCTCGCCTTCGTCGACCTCATGGCCCTGCTGACCGAGGGCAGAGGAGGCCGGTTCACCACCGACGCCAAGGGCGCGCTCACCTACCACCCCTCCGGGCGCGAGCCCGTCCTCCACGTCGGATCCCGGCGCGGCGTCCCCTACCGCGCCAAGCTGAGCTACGGCTGGCACGGCGAACCGCCCCCGCTGCCGCGCTTCCTGGGCCCCGCCGAGATCCAGGAGCTGCGCGCCCGCCCCGGCCGGCTCGACTACCACCGCGACATCCGGCCGCTGGTGGAGAAGGAACTCGGCTTCGCCCACTACCACCGGCTGTTCACCGCCCACCCGGCGCGGACGGCAGTCGACTGGCAGGTCTTCGAGGAGAAGTACGCCGTCTGCGCACCCGGCAGCGCCGAACTCGACGCGCTGGTCTCCGCGTCGGTGCCCGACCCCGCCGACCGGCTCGACCTGGAGGCGCTCGACCGCCCGCTCGCCGGGCTGCGCTTCCCCGACGGGGAGGCCCTCCAGGAGGGCCTGCGTGCCCACATCGAGGCCGACCTCGCCCGCCGCCACAACCCCTGCCACAGCCCGGACCTCGCCGTCTTCCTCGGGCTGCTCTCCGTCTACGGGCAGCTCGCCGCGCTCGGCGACATCGGCACGGAGTGGCACGGCTTCTTCAGCTACCTCGCCTCCGGGCCGCCCGGCCCCCGGCTGCGGCAACTGCTCGCGCTCTCCCGCGCGGGCGTCGTCCGGTTCCTCGGCGCCGACACGGCCTACGAGACGGACGCGGAACGCGGGGTGTTCCGGGCGCGGAGCGTCAGCGCGCCGGGCCTCGGCGTCGAGGCGCGGGCGCTGGTGGAGGCGCGGTTGCCCGAGCCGTCCGTCGACCGGTCGCGCGACCCGCTGCTGCGGGAGCTGCGGCGAGAGGTGCGCGTCACGCCCGCCGGGCTGCTCGCCGTCCACCCCGAGGACGGGCGGGTCCTCGGGACCGACGGGGTGCCGCATCCTCGGCGGTTCGCGCTCGGGCCGCATACGGACGCGCGGTCGTCCGGTGCGTTCGCTCGGCCCGGGACCAACGCGCCTGCCTTTCGGCAGAACGATGCCGCTGCGCGGGCGCTTCTTGCGCTGTGCGCCGGTGTGCGCTGAGGCCGGTTCGCGGCCGCGGGCCGGTTGTGCCCACCTGTGCCGCCCTTGCGGCACGACTGCCCACAACCTCTGAGGGAGATCCCCATGCCTGAACCTACTCGTCCGCTTCATCTCTCCGTCGCTCTCGACCGGCCCGGGACCTACGCCGCCGAGCCCTACGTCGAGGCCGCCCGGCTCGCCGAGCGGGGGCGGTTCGACTTCGTCACGCTCGGCGACTCGTTCGGGCCGCCCCGGCGGGGGCGGGGGCGGCTCGACGCGCTCGCCGTGCTCGCCCGGGTCGCGCCCGCCACGGAGCGGATCGGGCTCGTGCCCACCGTCACCACCACCCACACCGAGCCGTTCCACGTCTCCTCCGCCCTGGCCACCCTCGACTGGGCGAGCCGGGGCCGCGCCGGGTGGACCGTCGAGGTGTCCACGGACGACCGCGAGGCGGCGGTCTTCGGGCGGCGCGAGGCGCCGGACGCCTGGGCCGCCTGGCGGGAGGCCGAGGCCGTCGCCGACGTCGTCGCCCGGCTGTGGGACAGCTGGGAGGACGACGCCGAGATCCGGGACGTCGCCTCCGGGCGGTTCGTCGACCGCGACAAGCTCCACCACGTCGACTTCGAGGGCCCCGGCTTCAGCGTGCGCGGCCCCTCCATCGTGCCCCGCCCGCCGCAGGGCCGGCCCGTGGTCGCCGTCGACGCCACCGCACCGGCCGCCCAGGCCACCGCCGCCCGCCACGCGGACGTCGCCTACGTCCGCGTCGGGAACCCGGACGACCCCCGGGCCGCGCACGCCGTCCGCGCCGCGCGCGGCGACTTACGGCAACGCGCCCGGGCCCACGGCCGCGACCCCGGCGGCCACGGCGGCCGGCTCGTCGTGCTCGCCTCGCTGCCGGTCGCGCTCCACGCGGCCGCCGACGCGGTCGCGCTCGCCGACCTCGTCGACCGCTGGTACACCGACGGCGTCGCCGACGGCTTCCACTTCCGCCCGCAGGACCCCGACCGGGACCTCGCCCTGCTCGTCGACGGCACCGTGCCCGTCCTCCAGCACCGGGGCCTGCTGCGCGGCTTCTACCCCGGCTCCACCCTCCGCGAGCACCTCTGTCTCGCCCGCCCCGCCAACCGCTACGCCACCGTCCGGGAGACCACCGTCAGGGAGACCGCATGACCACCCGCAAGCGGATGCACCTCGCCGCGCACTTCCCCGGCGTCAACAACACCACCGTCTGGGCCGATCCGCGCGCCGGGAGCCAGATCGACTTCTCCTCCTTCGAGCACCTCGCGCGCGTCGCCGAGCGCGGGCTCTTCGACTTCTTCTTCCTCGCCGAGGGGCTGCGGCTGCGCGAGCACAAGGGGCGGCTGCACGACCTGGACGTCGTCGGCCGGCCCGAGTCGGTCACCGTGCTGAACGCGCTGGCCGCCGTCACCGAGCGGCTGGGCCTCGCCGCCACCGTCAACGCCACCTTCAACGAGCCCTACGAGCTCGCCCGGCGCCTCGCCTCCCTCGACCACCTCAGCGGCGGGCGCGCGGCCTGGAACGTCGTCACCTCCTCCGACGCCTTCACCGGCGAGAACTTCCGGCGCGGCGGCTACCTCGACCGGGCCGACCGCTACACCCGGGCCGCCGAGTTCGTCGCCACGGCCCGCGAGCTGTGGGACTCCTGGCTGCCACATTCGTCGGGGGCGGACGGCACCCCCCGCCCCTTCGTCCACCGAGGGCGGCACTTCTCCGTCTCGGGGACCTTCGACGTGCCCCGCAGTCCGCAGGGCCACCCCGTGGTGATCCAGGCGGGGGACTCCGAGGAGGGCCGGGAGTTCGCTGCGTCCGCCGCCGACGTCGTCTTCACCCGGCACGGCACCCTGGAGGCGGGCCGCGCCTTCTACGCCGACGTCAAGGGGCGGCTGGCGGCGTACGGGCGGCGGCCCGAGGAGCTGAAGATCATGCCCGGGGTCACCTTCGTGCTGGGCGACACCGCCGCCGAGGCGCAGGAGAAAGCGGACGTCATCCGCGAACAGCAGGTCTCCCCGCAGACCGCGATCCTCACCCTGGAACAGGTCTGGGGCCGGGACCTGTCGGCCTACGACCCCGACGGGCCGCTGCCCGACGTCGACCCCGACCCGGAGGGGCGGCTGACCCAGGGCCGGGTGCCGCTGGGCGATCCGTTCGCCGTCGCCGCCAAGTGGCGCGCCCTGTCGGAGGCCAAGGGCCTGTCCATCCGGCAGACCGTGATCGAGGCGACCGGGCGGCAGTCCTTCATCGGCACCCCGCGCCAAGTGGCCGCGCGAATGGACGAGTTCGTCACCGAGGAGGCCGCGGACGGCTTCATCCTCGTCCCCCATCTCACCCCCGGCGGGCTCGACGACTTCGTCGAGCGGGTCGTCCCCCTGCTCCAGGAGCGTGGCGCGTTCCGTGCGGAGCACTCGGGGTCGACACTCCGGGACCACCTAGGGCTGCCGCTGCCCGTATGGAAGGGTTGACCGCCATGAGCACGAGTGACGCGCGACAGCGGTGGAAAGAGTGGCGCGAGGAGCGCGCCGAGGCGGCCTCGGCCCCCTACGGCCCGCTCGCCCTGACGGGCACGCACTGGCTGTCCGAGCTTCCGGAGGGGCGAATCCCGGACACTCCCGGGCGCTGGACCGAGGCCCCGGACGGCGCCGGGGTCCTGCTGACCGCTTCCGCCGGCGACGGGCTCACCCTGGACGGGCGGCCGTTCGAGGGCGCCACGACGCTCACCGCCGACGCCGGGCCGGGCTCGGCCCGGGTCGCGCACGGGGAGCGGAAGCTGCTCGTCCTGTGCCGCGAAGGGCAGTGGGCGGTCCGGGTGTTCGACCCGGCCGCCCCGGGCCGCCGGGATCGACGCCTTCGCGTACGACGCGAGCTGGGTGCTGCCCGGGGTGTTCCGTCCGTACGACCGTGACCGGACGGTCGCGGTGGAGAACGCCGACGGGCGGACGCGCGGCCTGGGCGTCGCGGGTGAACTGGCCTTCGTCAAGGACGGGGAGGAGTACGCGCTGCGGGTCTCGGCGGAGGCCGACGGCTCGCTGTGGGCCGTCATCGCCGACGGCACCAGCGGCGTCTCCAGCTATCGCTTCCGTTTCCTCAAGCCCGGGGTGCCGGACGCCGAGGGGCGGCTGACCGTCGACTTCAACCGGGCGCTGCTGCCGCCGTGCGCCTTCGCCGAGCACTTCATCTGCCCCTTCCCGCCGCCGGGCAACCGGCTGCCCTTCGACGTCCCGGCGGGGGAGCGGAACCTCCTCGCCCGCTGACGCGTCACAGTGTCTGCTCAGAGCGATGTTCGGGCAGGGCCGGGCGGGGACCCCGGCGGCCGGAGAGCCGCCGGGGCGCTTCGTGGTGCGCGGGGGCGCGTCCGAAAGGAGCCCTTGCGCCATGCCGCCGATGGCCCGAATACTCCCGAACAGCGCTTGTCAGGGGCACGGCGAAAGCGGAATCCGGTGTGCCTTTTTGGCTGCGCCTCACGGGTCCGCGCCCACCACGTGGACCCCCGACCCCCCTCGGGAGGAAGAACGTGAGGATCAAGCGCACCACCCCCCGCAGCGGCACCACCGGCCACCGCAGGGTCCTGGCCGTGACGACCGGACTCCTGGCCGCCTCCGCCCTCGTCACCGGCGTCGCCCGGGCCGAGCCCGGCGCCCAGGCCGCCACGTCCGCTTTGTCCGCCGCCCGGCTGGCCTCGCTGAGCACGGCCGTGGAGTCCGCCGACGTCCCCGGTACCGCCTGGGTCGTCGACCGGGCCACCGGATCCGTCGTGGTCACCGCCGACTCCACCGTCTCCGACGAGGCCATCGAGAGCATCAGACGCTCGGCCGGGGACGACGCGGACGCGATACGCGTCGAGCGCACCCCCGGCACCTTCCGGAAGCTGCTCGCCGGCGGCGACGCGATCTACGCGCCGACCTGGCGCTGCTCCGTCGGCTTCAACGTGCGCAAGGGCAACACCTACTACTTCCTGACCGCCGGCCACTGCACCCAGGGCAAGCCGCAGTACTACACCAACTCCAGCCACACCACGAGCATCGGCCCCACCACCGGCACCAGCTTCCCGGGCAACGACTACGGCATCGTCCAGTACGCCAACGGCTCGATCCCGCACCCCGGCGCGGTCGACCTCTACAACGGCGGATCGCAGCGCATCACCACCGCCGGCAACGCCACCGTCGGCCAGCGCGTCCAGCGCAGCGGCTCCACGACCGGGGTCCACGGCGGCACCGTCACCGGCCTGAACGCCACGGTCAACTACGGCAACGGCCAGGTCGTCCGCGGCCTGATCAAGACCAATGTCTGCGCGGAGCCGGGCGACAGCGGCGGCGCGCTCTTCGCCGGCTCCACCGCCCTCGGCCTCACCTCCGGTGGCAGCGGCAACTGCTCCTCCGGCGGCACGACCTTCTTCCAGCCGGTCACCAAGGCGCTCGCCGCCTACGGGGTGAGCGTCTTCTGACCCGTCCGCCCGGCACTCCTCCAGGCGCCTGACCGCGAGCGCGCTCCGCCCTTCCCCACGCCTGCGGCCAGCAGCACACGAGCCCCCGGCCCCCCTGGGCCGGGGGCTCGACCACACCCTGGCGCGGGCATACCGTGGAGATGTATCACCCGACGGTAACGGCAGGGGGTCATGATGCTCGAAGACCTCGTGGCGGCGGCGGTGGCCGCCGGGTCGGCCGGGGCGGTGTACCTGGCCGCGGCGTCCCGGGTGGTCAAGCAGTACGAGCGCGGTGTGGTGCTGCGGCTGGGGCGGCTGCTGCCGAACATCCGGCAGCCGGGATACACCATGATCGTTCCGGGTGTCGACCGGCTGCGCAAGGTGAACATGCAGATCGTCACGATGCCCGTCCCGGCCCAGGAGGGCATCACCCGCGACAACGTCACCGTCCGGGTGGACGCGGTCGTCTACTTCAAGGTCGTCAACCCCGCCGAGGCCGTGATCGCGGTCGAGGACTACCGCTTCGCCGTCTCGCAGATGGCCCAGACCTCGCTGCGCTCGATCATCGGCAAGAGCGATCTGGACGATCTGCTCTCCAACCGGGAGAAGCTCAACCAGGGGCTGGAGCTGATGCTCGACAGCCCGGCCATCGGCTGGGGCGTGCAGATCGACCGGGTCGAGATCAAGGACGTCTCGCTGCCGGAGACGATGAAGCGCTCGATGTCGCGCCAGGCGGAGGCCGAGCGCGAGCGCCGGGCCCGGGTGATCAACGCGGACGCGGAGCTGCTGGCGTCGAAGAAGCTCGCGGAGGCGGCGGGCACGATGGCGGCGCAGCCCGCCGCGCTGCAACTCCGGCTGCTCCAGACGATCGTGGCGGTGGCGGCGGAGAAGAACTCCACGCTCGTGCTGCCGTTCCCGGTGGAGTTGCTGCGGTTCCTGGAACGGGCGGGGGCGCCTGCGGAGCCGGAGGCTCCGGAAGCTTCGGGTACGCCGGACGTGCCGCCCGCCGTTCCGGATACCGGTGACGGGGAGGCCGGTATCGGACACGCGTAGTCCCGGAGACTCCGCCCCCGGACCCCTGGGATGCCGTTGGCGAATTCGGGGTTTGATCACTTCGCCCTGTCGGGTTGTTACCCGACAGG
>NZ_BMRT01000015.1 GCF_014648775.1 Streptomyces abikoensis | reverse complement strand
GGGGGGACCCTGTGGGAGAGTAGGACGCCGCCGAACTCCTTTTAGAGAAAGCCCTGGTGGGGGATACCCGCCAGGGCTTTCTTGCGTTTACGGCCAGATCCTCTGCCAGATCCTCCTCTGCCAGATCATCAGGCAGATCCAGGCCACCCCCCTGCCGTGCCTCCTGGGTGGGCATCCTCAAGACGCCCACCCAGGGAAAAGCTCAGGTCTTACATACCCGCAGCACGCGCGAGCTCGATATCAAGCGACTCGCGACGGATCCGCTGATCCATATACAGCAGCGCGGTCACGCCGGCGGTGATCGGCAGTGCCAGCGCGGAACCGATCGCCGCACCGACGCCATTGATGATCAAAGACGTCCACGTCAAATGATCCATGGTGGATTCACCGGTCACGATCCCGTCAATGAAACTCGTCGGTATCTGCGCCATTGAACCGATCATGAAAACGATAAAGGCGGCCAGAACCTGTATTCCAAAGATCCGCCAGCTCGCACCCCGCACAAGCTTCGCCGAGCGACGCATAGCACTGATGACACCCTGCTTTTCGAGCATGAGAGCCGGCGCCGCAAGGCTGTAGCGGACCCACAGCCAGGCCGCCGCCGCCATGCCGGCGAGCCCGCCGAGACCCAGCAGGCCCGCACCGCCACCGCTCGGATCACCGGAAAGCCCCGCGTCGGAACCCGCGGCAACCACCAGGCCCGGGGCCAGGCCCACCGCGAACGCCGCCGCCATGAGCAGGGGAACCAGGAGGAACAACCCCGTCAGGGCGAGCAGCCGGGGCCGGGCGTCGCGCCAGGCGTCGCCCACGGAGGCGGGCCGGCCCAGCACGGCGCGGCTCACGACGACCGTCAGCATGGCGCTCGCGATGATCGTGCCCACCAGTCCGACCAGTGAGGCGACGGTCAGGCTGCCCAGGGACTTGCCGACGGCGTCCAGCACCTCATGAAGATCCGCTGTGCTCGGGTCGGCGAGCTTGTTCAGGCCCGCCACGTCGCGGAACCACAGCCCCGTTACCGTGGTCCCGGCCACCTGGGTACCGAGGGCGACGGCCGCGGAGACCCCGAGGACCGTCCGCCAGTACAGGCGCGTCGTGCTGACAGCGCCGTCCAGGATCTCGCCCACGCCGAGGGGCCGCAGGGGCACGACGCCGGGCTGGGGAGCCGACGGAGGCGGCGTACTCCACTGTTGACCACCCCAGCCGCCACTGCCGTTACTACTGCCGTCACCCCTGCCGTTCACACCGCCGCCGCTACCGCCCCAGCCGCCGCTGTTGCCCCACTGGCCGCCGTCACTGCCGTTGCCGCTTCCGCTGTTGGCCCGGGCGCGGCCCCGGCCCTGCGGGGTGCGGTCCGGAGAGTCGTTCATCCTCTGTTTCTCCTGTAGCTCCCTCTGATGCCCGTGTTCGCCGTCCAGCGGCCCGTCCGAGCGGTTTACCGGTCAGCCATCGTGTCAGTAAGCGCGTGCGAGGCGGCAAGCGCCCGAGCGGCTCGTAGGGCTCGTAAGGGGGAGGCCGTCAGGGGAGGCCTTCAATAGTTGGTGTGGGCGGGGCAGACTGGACCAATGGCTGATCAGTACGCGGCATCCGCGTCCGGCACCGGATCCTCCTTCCCGGCCCTGCGCTGGGAGGAGTTGCCCGAGGGACCCGTGCTCGTCCTCCTCGACCAGCGGAGGCTGCCCACGGAAGAGATCGAGCTGGTCTGTACCGACGTCCCCGCGCTGATCGAGGCGATACGAGCGCTCGCCGTGCGCGGCGCCCCGCTCCTCGGTGTCGCGGGCGCGTACGGTCTCGCTCTCGCGGCCGTGCGCGGCTTCGACGTGGAGGAGGCCGCCGAAATGCTCGCCCACGCCCGCCCGACCGCCGTGAACCTCGGCTACGGGGTGCGGCGCGCGCTGGCGGCGTACCGTACGGCCGCCGGAAGCGGTGCCGACGGGCTTCAGGCGGCCGCCGCCGCGCTCGCCGAGGCCCGAGCCCTGCACCAGGAGGACGCGGACGCCAGCGCCCGTATGGCCGCGCACGGCCTGGAGCTGCTGGAGGAGCTGCTGCCCGGGGGTGGGTACCGCCTCCTGACCCACTGCAACACGGGCGCCCTGGTCTCGGGTGGCGAGGGCACCGCCTTCGCCGTGGCGGGCGCGGCGCACCGGGTGCGGGAGCTGCGGCGGCTGTGGGTGGACGAGACGCGTCCGTTGCTGCAGGGGGCCCGGCTGACCGCGTACGAGGCCGCCCGGGCCGGAATGCCGTACACGCTGCTGTCCGACAACGCGGCGGGTTCGCTGTTCTCGGCGGGTGAGGTCGACGCGGTGCTGATCGGCGCGGACCGGGTGGCGGCGGACGGGTCGGTGGCGAACAAGGTGGGCAGCTATCCGCTGGCGGTGCTCGCCCGCTATCACCATGTGCCGTTCATCGTCGTCGCGCCGACCACGACGGTCGATCTCGGGACCAGCGACGGTGCCGCGATCGAGGTGGAGCAGCGGCCCGGGTACGAGGTCACGGAGTTCCCCGGAAGCGTTTCCGGAAACCCGGTGGCGCCCCTGGGCACACAGGCCTACAACCCTGCGTTCGATATCACACCGCCGGAGTTGGTGACCGCCATTGTCACGGAAAACGGGGTTGTTTCGCCCGTGACGGAGGCGGGTCTGGCAGAGCTGTGTGCCAGGTCACGATCGGGTAATGGGATGATGTCGATATGAAGGGACGCGTTCTTGTCGTCGATGACGACACCGCACTGGCCGAGATGCTCGGAATCGTGCTTCGTGGTGAGGGTTTCGAGCCGTCGTTCGTGGCGGACGGCGACAAGGCGCTCGCCGCTTTTCGTGAGGCCAAACCCGATCTTGTTTTGCTGGATCTGATGCTGCCCGGCCGTGATGGCATTGAGGTGTGCAGGCTGATCCGCGCAGAGTCCGGGGTGCCGATCGTGATGCTGACGGCCAAGAGCGACACGGTCGACGTGGTGGTCGGGCTGGAGTCCGGTGCGGACGACTACATCGTCAAGCCGTTCAAGCCCAAGGAGCTGGTGGCCCGTATCCGGGCGCGGCTGCGCAGGTCGGAGGAGCCGGCGCCGGAGCAGCTGACCATCGGTGATCTGATCATCGATGTCGCGGGGCACTCGGTGAAGCGCGACGGCCAGTCGATCGCGCTGACGCCGCTCGAGTTCGACCTGCTGGTGGCGCTGGCGCGCAAGCCGTGGCAGGTCTTCACCCGTGAGGTGCTCCTGGAGCAGGTCTGGGGCTATCGCCACGCCGCCGACACGCGGCTGGTGAACGTGCACGTCCAGCGGCTGCGCTCGAAGGTCGAGAAGGACCCCGAGCGGCCGGAGATCGTGGTGACCGTCCGTGGTGTGGGCTACAAGGCCGGACCCAGCTGACGTGTCGGGTGACGGTGCCGCTCCGGAGCGGGACGCGGGGCGGCCCGTGGACGCGGGCGGGGGGATATCGCTCCTCCGGCGTCTCTGGCGGGCCGGCAGGCTGCTGTCGGACGGCGCCGGCTCGGCGCCGGTCCACCCGGTGCTGAGGCTGTACGCGCGCTGGGTGCGCAGGCCGCTGCTGCCCGCGATGCGTCTGTGGCGGCGCAACATCCAGCTGCGCGTGGTGGCGACCACCCTGCTGATGTCGCTGGGTGTGGTGCTGCTGCTCGGTGTGGTCGTCATCGGGCAGGTCCGCAACGGTCTGCTGGATGCCAAGAAGCACGCCTCGCAGAGCCAGGCCGAGGGTGGTTTCAAGGCGGCGCGCGACGCCGCGGACGCCGCCGGTGCCGATCGCGGTCAGGACGGCGCCCAGTCCGGCGGCCGGGGCACGCCCGACTCCGGTGCGTGGCTGACGGCGCTGGTGCAGCAGCTCGCCAGCGGTGGGCAGGGCGTCTACCACGTGGTGGCGCTCAGCGCGGGCGACGGCGACACGACGTACGTGGGCGGGACGCGGGGTCCGAGGGCCTCCGGGGACATCGACCCGGAGCGCAGTGTCCCGGCGGATCTGCGCAGGCAGCTGGACAGCCGGACGGGAACGTTCGAGAAGCCCGGGACGATCAAACGGAGCGCCTCCGACGAGGGCGAGCCGGCGCTGATCGTCGGCAAGCGGCTCTACGACGTCAACGGCAAGCCGTACCAGCTGTACTACCTCTTCCCCTTCACACAGGAGGAGAAGTCCCTCACCTTGGTCAAGACCACGCTGGCGACCGCCGGGGTGTTCGTGGTCGTGCTGCTGGGCGCCATCGCCTGGCTGGTGGTGCGGCAGATCGTCACGCCCGTGCGGATGGCCGCGAGCATCTCCGAGCGGCTCGCTGCGGGTGTGCTCCAGGAGCGGATGAAGGTCACCGGTGAGGACGACATCGCACGTCTGGGTGAGGCCTTCAACAAGATGGCGCAGACCCTCCAGGTGAAGATCCAGCAGCTGGAGGAGCTCTCACGGATGCAGCGGCGGTTCGTCTCGGACGTCTCGCACGAGCTGAGGACGCCGCTGACGACCGTACGGATGGCGGCCGACGTCATCCATGAGGCGCGCGACAGCTTCGATCCGGTGACCGCACGCTCGGCCGAGCTGCTGTTCGGGCAGCTGGACCGGTTCGAGTCGCTGCTCGCGGACCTGCTGGAGATCAGCCGGTTCGACGCGGGCGCGGCGGCCCTGGAGGCCGAGCCGATCGATCTGCGCGACGTGGTGAACCGCGTGATCGAGGGCGCTCTGCCGCTCGCCGACCGCAAGGGCAGCCGGCTGCTGGTGCGTGGCGCCGAGCAGCCCGTCATCGCCGAGGCGGACGCCCGCCGCGTCGAGCGGGTGCTGCGCAATCTCGTGGTCAACGCCGTGGAGCACGGCGAGGGCCGGGACGTGGTCGTCCGGCTGGGAGTGGCCGGGGGCGCGGTCGCGGTCGCGGTGCGCGACTACGGCGTGGGCCTCAAGCCCGGGGAGGCGACCCGGGTGTTCAACCGCTTCTGGCGCGCCGATCCCGCCCGTGCGCGGACGACCGGCGGTACGGGCCTGGGCCTGTCGATCGCCGTGGAGGACGCGCGGCTGCACGGTGGCTGGCTCCAGGCGTGGGGCGAGCCGGGCGGTGGTTCGCAGTTCCGGCTGACGCTGCCGCGCACGGCGGGCGAGCCCCTGCGCGGTTCGCCGATTCCGCTGGAGCCCGAGGACTCGCGGCGCAACCGCGGGGTGGAGGCGTCCGGGCTCCCGTCGGCGCTACCGGGGCGCGGTGCGCCCGTAGCCGGGGCGGGGTCGCCCGTACCGGCGCACGGCAGAAACGTGCCTCCCTCAGTCGATCCCACCGCGCTGCCGGGCAGCGGCGCGCGGGTGGTGACGCGTCCCGGAGGGGCGCTCGGTGGTGAGAGGAGTGGTGACCGTGCCGGTGACACTGCGGCCCGTCGGGCCGATGGCCGGGACGGTCGCGAGACCGACGACAAGGCCGAGGCCGACGTCGACGCCGAGGGCGGCGGAAGCGGGAGCGGAGGCGACCGTGACGGTCAGGCGTAAGGGAACCCGCCCGAGGCGACGGTTCGCCGGTGCGGGCGCCGTGCTGGTCGGCGGCGCGCTGCTGGCCGGCTGCGCGTCGATGCCCGACGGTGGCGAGGTGAAGTCGGTCGACTCCCCGCAGCAGCGTGCCGACGCCGACGCGCAGGTGCGGGTCTACGGCGTGCCGCCGCGCAAGAACGAGCAGCCGCTGGAGCTCGTCATGGGCTTCCTGGAGGCGACGACGAGCGACGACACGGACTATGAGACGGCCCGGCAGTACCTGGCGAAGGGCATGCGGGGCCGCTGGGATCCGTCGGCGCCCACGACGGTGCTGTCGCAGACGCCCCAGGTGCGGGTCGAGCGCACCGGCGGCGACCGCGAGCCGGGGTACACCGTGACGCTGACGGGCCGGCGGGTCGCGACGGTGGACGCCAGGCACGCCTACAAGCCGGACGAGGGCGAGTTCAAGACCCAGTTGCACATGGCGCGCGAGGACGGCGAGTGGCGCATCGACGGGCTGGAGCCGGGTCTGGTGCTCGGGGTGGCCGACTTCCAGCGCATCTACCGGTCGGTCAATAAGTACTACTTTGCCGAGTTGGGGCAGGGCGCGAGCGGCGCGGGGAAGTCCCGCGAGGTGCTCGTCGCCGACCCCGTGTATCTGCGCAAGCGGATAGACCCGGTGACGTCGACGGTGAAGGCGCTGCTGGACGGGCCGACGTCATGGCTGGACCCGGTCGCCGCCACCGCCTTCCCCACGGGCACGCGGCTGGAGGACCAGCGGCTGTCCATCGACGACTCCAACGGCCTGAAGGTGCGGCTGAACGACAAGGTCGCCGGCGCCAACCAGGACCAGTGCCTGCGGATGGCCGCACAGCTCCTGTACACCGTGCAGGAGTCGGCCAAGGCCACCGATGTGACGCTCCAGCGCAAGGACGGCTCCAGGCTGTGCGTGCTCGGCAAGGAGCAGGCGCGCTACTACGCGCCGGACCTGGCCTCCGGGCGGCCGGACCGGCAGTACTTCGTCGACGGCCAGCACCGGATGGTGAGCCTGGCCGACGGGGACGACGAGGCGCGCCGGGTCGCCGGTCCGCTGGGCGCGGACGGTTCAGTTCCGCTGCGCTCGGTGGCGGTGGACCGTGCGGAGCGCCGTGCGGCGGGTGTGTCGGCCAACGGGCAGGCCCTGTACGTCGCCTCGCTGCAGGCGGGTGCGCCGCTGGGCGAGGCCCGGCTGACGGCGCGCGGCGGTACGGGCGCCAGGACGGGGCTGACGGCGCCGAGCTGGGACGGGCTGGGCGACCTGTGGGTCGCGGACCAGGACGCGGACAAACCGAGGCTGCTGCGGCTGCCCGGGGGCACGGGCGCTCCGGAGGAGATCCAGGTGCCCGGGCTGGACGGCGGGCGGATCACCGGGTTGCGGATCGCCGCGGACGGTGTGCGCATCGCGCTGCTGGTGACGAAGGGCGACCACACGGTGCTGCGGCTCGGCAGGGTCGAGCGGCGGGGCGGCGCGGGCCATACCGGTCTGTCGGTGCAGGAGCTGCGGAACGTGGCGCCCCGGCTGGTGGACGTCAACGCCGTCTCCTGGGCGGGCGCGAGCCGGCTGCTGGTGGCCGGCAACGAGCAGGGCGGGCTCCAGCAGCTCCAGTACGTCGAGACGGACGGCTCGCAGGCCAACGGCTCCGGCCTGCCGGGGATCACGGGGGTGCGGGGCGTGGCCGCCTCGGAGAACCCGGGCAAGGCGCAGGCGCTGGTCGCGGAGGGCGACGGCGGGATCGTACGGCTGTTGCCGGACACCAACTGGAAGCTGGTGGGGAAGGAAGGTACGGCTCCGGTCTACCCGGGGTGACGGCCGGTGGCGCCTGGTGGTGACGGGCGCGGGCGGCGCCGGTGGGGCGGTGAGCGTCGCGTTCGCCCAGGCCGGGGGCCGTGTCGCTCGGGGCGGCGCGGGTTATCCACAGGGGTGGCGGCGTGGGGTGCCGCGCGCGAGAGTGGAGCCATGCGCGGGTGGTGGCAGGAACTCGCCGGCCTGGTGGCGCCGGTGGACTGCGCGGGGTGCGGGCTGCCGCGGTCCGTGCTGTGCGAGGAATGCGGTGCGGAGCTGGGCGGGCGTCCGGCGCGGCGGGTGCGGCCGGATCCGGTCCCGGCCGGGCTGCCGCCCGTGCACGCCTCCGCGCGGTACGAGGGCGGGGTGCGCTCGGCGCTGATCGCGCACAAGGAGCGGGGCGGGCTCGCGCTGGCCGGTCCGCTGGGCGCCGCGCTGGCGGGCGCGGTCGGGGCGGCCGGTCGCTCTGGTGCGGGGTGGGATGTGCGGGGCCGGAGGGGCCCGTTATGGCTCGTGCCGGTGCCTTCCGCGCGGTCGGCGGTGGCCGGGCGGGGGCAGGACGCCGGGCGGCGGCTCGCGCTGGCGGCGGCCCGGGCGCTGCGCGGCTCGGGGACGTCCGTGCGGGTGGCGGCGGTGCTGCGGCTGCGGCGGCCCGTGCTCGACCAGTCGGGCGTGGACGCCCACCGGCGGGTGGCGAACGTGGCGGGGGCGATGGAGGTTGTCCGGGGTGCGGAGCGGCTGTGGCGGTCGGGAGGGCCGGTGGTGCTGGTGGACGATCTCATGACGACCGGCGCCTCGCTGGCGGAGGCGGCGCGCGCGGTGACGGCGGGCGACGGCCGGGTCGTGGCCGCGGCCGTGATCGCGGCGGCACCGAGAGCGTTCGGAAACCACCGGAACTGACGGAGAACGTCCTGCGTTGCTGAGGGAAACGGCCGGAAAACACCTGAACGGAGGTACGTCGCGATAGGGGGTACCGACGGGCTTCCGAGCGAGATATGTTCGGTTGTGAGGAAGGGCAGGATCTATGCCTGATATCTCCGATTGGCGTGCTTTGTACGCCTGGGCGGAAGCTTGTAAGTAGCCCGTGGAGCCTTGAGGCACGGTGGGGTGTAGATCTTGCCGACGGGGGAGGAGGAGGTGAAAACCGCTTAGTCGGTGGCTCCGGCTCTCCCCGGGGCCTGATGCAAGAGGGATGCGCTCCGCAACCTTCGGCGGAGCGATCCGGGAACGGAGTTCTGCGTGGACATCGTCGTCAAGGGCCGCAAGACAGAGGTGCCCGAGCGGTTTCGCAAGCACGTGGCCGAGAAGCTGAAGCTGGACAAGGTCCAGAAGCTGGACGGCAAGGTGATTCGCCTCGACGTGGAGGTGTCCAAAGAGCCCAACCCGAGGCAGGCCGACCGCTCCGACCGAGTGGAGATCACGGTGATCTCCCGGGGACCGGTCATCCGGGCGGAGGCCGCAGCGACGGATCCCTATGCCGCGCTCGATCTGGCCACGAACAAGCTCGAGGCACGGCTGCGCAAGCAGCACGACAAGCGTCATTCCCGCCGGGGCAACGGACGCGTCCCGGCGAGCGACGTCGGCGCCGTCATCGGCGCCGCAGAGCTCAACGACAGCGGTGAACTCGTCGCGGAGCAGGGGGCGGGCGAGGTGCCCGTCACCCACATGGGACCACTGGAGATCCGGGGAGAAGGCCCCCTGGTGGTCCGCGAGAAGACCCACTCCGCGGCGCCCATGGCGCTCGACCAGGCGCTCTATGAAATGGAGTTGGTCGGCCACGACTTCTATCTGTTCGTCGACTCCGAGACCAAGATGCCCAGTGTCGTCTACCGGCGGCACGCGTACGACTACGGCGTCATCCGCCTGAACAGCGACCCCTTCTACACCGGAGAGCCCGGAGGAGCGGGCGGAGAGCTCGGCGGCTGACCCGTGACGGTGCCCTGGGAGCGCCCGGCGCGCTCCCGGGGCAACGCTTGTGCGGCGCGCCACCTCCGCGGCCGGGGAAGCACCGTCCGGCGGTCCGGCATGAAATCATGGCCCGGACCAACCACCGGTCCGCCGGAGCCGTTTGGGGCGGCGCCGGACCGAGCGACCGCGACGGGCCATGGCCTTCAGGGGGAGGAACAATGGCGGACAGGTTCGGGCCCGTGATCGGGGCCGACGAGGACGACGAAGAAGGCGCCCGGGACGAGCGGGACGCCGCCCGCAGGGAACCGATCAGGGTCCTGGTCGTGGACGACCACGCGCTCTTCCGCAGGGGGCTGGAGATCGTCCTCAAGCACGAGGAGGACATCGAGGTCGTCGGGGAGGCCGGGGACGGCGCGGAGGCGGTGGACAAGGCGGCCGACCTGCTGCCCGACATCGTCCTCATGGACGTCCGGATGCCCAAGCGCGGCGGCATCGAGGCCTGCACCTCCATCAAGGAGGTGGCCCCCAGTGCGAAGATCATCATGCTGACGATCAGTGACGAGGAAGCCGACCTCTACGACGCCATCAAGGCCGGGGCGACCGGCTATCTCCTCAAGGAGATCTCCACCGACGAGGTGGCGACGGCCATCCGGGCGGTCGCCGACGGCCAGTCCCAGATCAGCCCGTCGATGGCCTCCAAGCTCCTGACCGAGTTCAAGTCGATGATCCAGCGCACCGACGAGCGCAGGCTGGTGCCCGCCCCCCGGCTCACCGACCGCGAGCTGGAGGTGCTCAAGCTCGTCGCCACCGGCATGAACAACCGGGACATCGCCAAGGAGTTGTTCATCAGCGAGAACACCGTCAAGAACCACGTCCGCAACATCCTGGAGAAGCTCCAGCTGCACTCCAGGATGGAAGCCGTCGTCTACGCGATGCGGGAGAAGATCCTCGAGATCCGCTGAGCCTCAGCCGAGGGCGGTCAGGGCGCTCACCAGGGCGGCGGCCAGCCTCGCGTCGTCGCAGCGCTCGACGCGCACGCTGTCGCAGCCCACCCACCCGGCCGCCTCCCACAGCGCCCGGGCCATGGGCTCGACCGCCTTGGCCCCTTCGAGCGACACCTGCCGGGCCACCAGCGTCCGGCCCTCGCGCGCCGGGTCCACCCGGCCCGCCAGCCCGCCGCCCGTCAGCAGCGGCATCGCGAAATAGCCGTGGACACGCCGGGCCTTGGGCACGTACGCCTCCAGCCGGTGGGTGAAGCCGAATATCCGCTCCGTGCGCGGCCGGTCCCAGATCAGCGAGTCGAACGGCGAGAGCAGCGTCGTGCGGTGGCGGCCCCGGGGTTCCTCGGCCAGCGCCGCCGGGTCCGCCCACGCCGGATTGTCCCAGCCCGCCACCTCGACCGGCACCAGCCCCGTACCGTCGATGACGGCGTCGACCTGCTCGCCCTTGAGACGGTGATAGTCCGCCAGATCCGCGCGGGTCGCCACGCCCATCGCCGCGCCCGCCTGGGCCACCAGGCGTCGTAC
Source organism: Streptomyces abikoensis (assembly GCF_014648775.1). Taxonomy (GTDB): domain Bacteria; phylum Actinomycetota; class Actinomycetes; order Streptomycetales; family Streptomycetaceae; genus Streptomyces; species Streptomyces abikoensis. Next base: position 58,195 of record NZ_BMRT01000015.1, on the reverse strand, counting down.
GCACTCGGCGTCGTCGAGGTCGTCGTGGAAGAGGGCGTCCGGCACGGCGCGCTCGGCCAGGTCGTAGACCCGCTTCCAGCCGCGCCGACGGGTGCAGACCACCTCGCCGGTGTCGAGCAGCCACTCCACCGCGATCTTCGTCTCGGACCAGTCGTACCACTCGCCGCCGTTCTTGGCGCCGCCCAGGTCCGTGGCCGTCAGGGGGCCCTCGGCCCGGAGCCGGTCCCGGACGGCCGCGCACGAACGGTCGGCGTCCGCCATGATGTGCCAGCGGTGGCCCCGCTCCCGCATGGCCCGGCGGCGGAAGGCGAACAGCGGCCACTCCTCGATCGGCAGGATGCACGCCGCGTGCGACCAGTACTCGAAGGCGCCCGTTTCGGCGTCCCCGCTCCAGTACGCCTCCTCGACCGCGCTCCGCCCGACGGCGCCCAGCCGCGCGTAGGGCACCAGCTCGTGCGAGCGGGCGAGCACCGAGATCGTGTCCAGCTGGACCGCGCCCAGCCGGCGCAGTACCCCCCGGGGGCCCGCCTTGCGGTCCGGCGCGCCGAGGAGGCCCTGCGCGCGGAGGGCCAGCCGGCGCGCCTCGTCGGCGGAGAGCCGGACGGCGGCCCCCCGGTCCCCGGAAGGGCGTGCGCCGGGCGTACCGGCCTTGACGGTGACGGCAGTTGTCATGCCGATCACCCTAGAGGGGACCACTGACATCACCCGGTGATGATCAGCCGCGCCCGGGAAACGGCAGGTAGGGGGTGTGCGTCGGCCGGCCGAGGTCCGAGGGGAGCAGCGAGCCGATCCAGGCGTCGCGGCGGGTGCCGTTGTAGACGATCTTCGAGCGCATCGTGCCCTCCATCCGGAACCCGGCCTTCAGGGCGACGGCGCGCGAGCCCTCGTTGCCCGCCTCGGCGTACCACTCCAGACGCTCGACGCCCAGGTCCTCGAAGGCCCAGCGGATCACCTCGCGCGCGGCCTCCACGGTGTAGCCGCGGCCCCGGCCCTCCTTCGCGGTCCAGTAGCCGAGCTCGGCCTGGCGCTCGGGGGTGCGCAGCTCGGCGAGCCGCACCAGGCACATGGAGCCGATCAGCCGGCCGTCCTCGCGGGAGAAGAGACCGAAGGTGTACATGGAGTCGTCGCGCCAGCCGTCCGGGCACTTCGTCCCGATGAACGCGCGGGCGTCCTCCAGGGTGTAGGGGGAGGGCACGCTGGTGTAGCGCGGGATGTCGGGGTCCTGGCAGGCCGCGTGGACGGCGGGTACGTCCGACGAGGTGAACGGGCGCAGCAGCAGGCGTTCGGTGGTCAGATGTATGGGCTCCATGGGCGGAGTCTAGATTCGGGGCGCTTCGGACGTGTCCGAATTTCGCCGCTCCGGCACCTTCCGGGAGTGCCGTTCGTTCTCACAGTGGGTGACACCCGGCCTCGGTGATGACGGACCTCCCGGCGTGGTGGGGTCCTCGCTTACGATGGCCGTTGCGGCGGGGACTGTCCCGTCGTGCCCGCGCACCCCAACCGTGCCCAGGCCCGACCGGCAAGGAGCCAGCCTACGTGTCCGTCTTCGGCAAGATCATGCGTGCAGGAGAAGGCAAGATCCTGCGCAAACTGCACCGCATCGCGGACCAGGTCAATTCCATCGAAGAGGACTTCCTGCACCTCTCCGACGCTGAGCTGCGCGCCCTGACCGAGGAGTACAAGCAGCGGTACGCCGACGGCGAGAGCCTGGACGACCTGCTGCCCGAGGCCTTCGCGACCGTCCGCGAGGCCGCCAAGCGCGTCCTGGGCCAGCGGCACTACGACGTCCAGCTCATGGGCGGCGCCGCGCTGCACCTGGGCTATGTCGCGGAGATGAAGACCGGTGAGGGCAAGACCCTCGTCGGCACCCTCCCGGCGTACCTGAACGCGCTGTCGGGCAAGGGCGTCCACCTGATCACGGTGAACGACTACCTGGCGGAGCGCGACTCGGAGTTGATGGGCCGGGTGCACAAGTTCCTGGGCCTGTCGGTCGGCTGCATCCTCGCCAACATGACCCCGGCGCAGCGCCGCGAGCAGTACAACTGCGACATCACGTACGGCACGAACAACGAGTTCGGCTTCGACTACCTGCGCGACAACATGGCGTGGTCGCAGGACGAGCTGGTCCAGCGCGGGCACAACTTCGCCGTGGTCGACGAGGTCGACTCCATCCTGGTCGACGAGGCCCGGACGCCGCTGATCATCTCCGGTCCGGCCGACCAGGCCACGAAGTGGTACGGCGACTTCGCCAAGCTCGTCACCCGTCTGACCAAGGGCGAGCCGGCGAACCCGCAGAAGGGCGTCGAGGAGACCGGCGACTACGACGTCGACGAGAAGAAGCGCACCGTCGCCATCCACGAGGCCGGCGTGAGCAAGGTCGAGGACTGGCTGGGCATCGACAACCTCTACGAGTCGGTCAACACCCCCCTCGTCGGCTATCTGAACAACGCCATCAAGGCGAAGGAACTGTTCAAGAAGGACAAGGACTACGTCGTCATGGACGGCGAAGTCATGATCGTCGACGAGCACACCGGCCGTATCCTCGCCGGCCGCCGCTACAACGAGGGCATGCACCAGGCCATCGAGGCGAAGGAAGGGGTGGACATCAAGGACGAGAACCAGACGCTCGCCACGATCACCCTCCAGAACTTCTTCCGCCTCTACTCCAAGCTGTCCGGTATGACCGGTACGGCCATGACCGAGGCCGCCGAGTTCCACCAGATCTACAAGCTCGGCGTGGTGCCGATCCCGACGAACCGTCCGATGCAGCGCAAGGACCAGTCGGACCTGATCTACCGCACCGAGGTCGCGAAGTTCGCCGCCGTCGTCGAGGACATCGCGGAGAAGCACGAGAAGGGCCAGCCGATCCTGGTCGGCACGACCTCCGTCGAGAAGTCGGAGTACCTCTCGCAGCAGCTGTCCAAGCGCGGCATCCCGCACGAGGTCCTCAACGCCAAGCACCACGAGCGCGAGGCCCAGATCGTCGCCCAGGCGGGCCGCAAGGGCGCCGTCACCGTCGCCACCAACATGGCCGGCCGCGGTACGGACATCAAGCTCGGCGGCAACCCCGACGACCTCGCCGAGGCGGAGCTGCGCCAGCGCGGCCTGGACCCGGTGGAGCACGTCGAGGAGTGGGCGGCCGCGCTGCCCGGCGCCCTGGAGAAGGCCGAGGCCGCGGTCAAGGCCGAGTTCGAGGAGGTCAAGAGCCTCGGCGGGCTCTACGTCCTCGGCACCGAGCGCCACGAGTCGCGCCGCATCGACAACCAGCTGCGCGGTCGTTCCGGCCGTCAGGGCGACCCGGGCGAGTCCCGCTTCTACCTGTCGCTGGGCGACGACCTGATGCGCCTGTTCAAGGCCCAGATGGTCGAGCGCGTGATGGCCATGGCCAACGTTCCCGACGACGTGCCGATCGAGAACAAGATGGTCACCCGCGCCATCGCCTCCGCCCAGTCGCAGGTCGAGCAGCAGAACTTCGAGACCCGCAAGAACGTCCTGAAGTACGACGAGGTGCTCAACCGCCAGCGCGAGGTCATCTACGCCGAGCGCCGCCGCGTCCTGGAGGGCGAGGACCTCCACGAGCAGGTCCTGCACTTCATGGACGACACCATCGACGACTACATCCGCCAGGAGACCGTCGAGGGCTTCGCCGAGGAGTGGGACCTGGAGCGGCTGTGGGGCGCCTTCAAGCAGCTCTACCCGGTCAAGGTCACCATCGAGGAGCTGGAGGACGCGGCGGGCGACCGCGCGGGCATCACCGCCGAGTTCATCGCCGAGTCCGTCAAGGACGACATCCACGAGCAGTACGCCGCCCGCGAGGAGCAGCTCGGCTCCGACATCATGCGTGAGCTGGAGCGCCGCGTCGTGCTGTCCGTCCTGGACCGCAAGTGGCGCGAGCACCTCTACGAGATGGACTACCTCCAGGAGGGCATCGGCCTGCGGGCCATGGCCCAGAAGGACCCCCTGGTCGAGTACCAGCGCGAGGGCTTCGACATGTTCACCGCGATGATGGAGGGCATCAAGGAGGAGTCGGTCGGCTACCTGTTCAACCTGGAGGTCCAGGTCGACCAGCAGCTGGAGGAGGTCCCCGTCGAGCAGCGCGAGGCGCCGTCCCTGGAGAAGGTCCAGGACACCGTGCCCGCCGCCCGTCCGGAGATCCGCGCGAAGGGCCTGGGCGCCCCGCAGCGCCCCGACCGGCTGCACTTCTCCGCCCCCACGGTGGACGGCGAGGCCGGTCTCGACGAGCGCGACCTCACGGCCGACGAGATGACCGAGTTCCGCTCCGAGGCGGACGGCATGACGCGCGCCGAGCGCCGCAAGGCGCAGCGCGGCGCCGGCGGCCGCCGCCGCAAGAAGTAACGGCGCGGCACGACGGTCTCTTCAGGGGCGGGACACCCACGGGGTGTCCCGCCCTTCGCCGTGTTCACGCCCGGGCTCCGCCCAGTTCCACCGCGGCGCAGCGCCACCGCCGGTCCGGGCAGTGCTCCAGCCGGAAGGCCAGCGCCCGCAGCCGGTCGCCGGCGGCGATCCGGGCGAACGCCTCGATCACCCCGGGCCGGGGCTGGAACTCGTCGCAGTGGCGCACGAAGGGGATGCCGCGGTCCGGCGGGACGGGCCGCAGGGGCGCCCCGGGCGCGAGCTCGGCCAGCTGGTCGTAGGCCGGGGGCAGGGCGTGCCCGAGCATCCAGTGCACCGGGCGCTGGCCGCTGAGGGTGAGCAGCAGCCGTTCGGCGAACCAGTAGCGCGGATGGCGCCGTTCGCGTTCGTGACGCCGGGCGGCGGTGGCGGCGCTTGGGCGCCGCGAGTCGGTGCGGCGGGAATCCGAACGTCCCGGCGGCCCGCTCGCGTCGCTCCTGCCCCTGGACACGTGGCTGGACGCCCGGCTCCGTGGCTCGCTGACAGGGTGGGTGGACGGGTGGCTCGACACCTGCTGGTTCGGCTGGTTCCTGTACATGCGATCCCCCGTGGTGGCGGGCCCGGGACACTCGTCATACCGGGCGGTAGCGTCGGTCGTCGCATCTTCTATCGGCGGCGGCCGAGGAGCGGCAAGGAGCCGTCAGCGGTCTTGGGCCTCCCGGTCCCGTTCACCTATCAGGAGGACGACAGCCGGTTCGGCGGCCGACGGCGGGGGTGTGTGAGCCGTGGTCATCGCCGCCCGCAGGGCCTCCGGCACTTCGAAGGGGGACTCGCGCCCGTATGCTGGCAGCACTGTTCGTAAGCCCTCAGGAAGCAGGAAAGCGGCGGTCATGCGCGTCTACGTCCCCCTGACCCTCCACAGCCTCGCCGAGGCGCACAAGGCGGGCCTGCTGGGCCCGGCACCGGTGGACGCCTACGCCGTCACCCCCGCCCTGCGAGAGTGGTACGTCTCGGACGACATCGAGGAGCTGGAGTACGCGGCGCTCAGCCGTGCCGCGCAGGGCTCGCTGCGGCGGCTGGCGGCGGATCCGCGGGCGCCGCGACGGCGCGTGGTCGTCGCGGTCGACGTGCCCGACGCGGCGGTGACCGCCGACCCGGATCGCGGGCTGGACCAGTCGGCGCTCGGCGAGGTGCGGCTGGTGGAGGCGGTGCCGTTGAAGAAGGCGGCCTCGGTGCACGTCGACGCGGACGACGCCGAGGAGGACGTGGCCGCCGCCGCGGCGGCCCTGGGCGCGGCGGACCAGGGCGACGACGACGCGCAGTTCACCGTGGACGGCGCCGACGACCACGAGCTGATGTGGTTCGGCGTCCAGGAGATCCCGAACCTCGTCTGAGGGGTCTGTCGGACCCGGACGGTACGGTCGTGAGCATGGGGACGCACAGCATGGGCACGCGGAGCACAGGGCACGAGCGTGGCACGGGGGAGCGGGGCGGGGAAGCCGCGCCGCACATCGTCTGGGACTGGAACGGCACCCTGTTCCACGACATCGACGCGGTGATCACGGCGACCAACGCCGCCTTCGCCGAGATCGGCCTGGCGCCGATCACCCTGGCCCGGTACCGGGAGCTGTACTGCGTTCCGATCCCGCGCTTCTACGAGCGCCTGATGGGCCGCCTCCCCACCCAGGACGAGTGGGACCACATGGACGTCGTCTTCCACCGGCACTACGCGGACCATCACATACGCTGCGGCCTCACGGCCGGCGCCGAGTCGCTGCTGGCGCGCTGGCAGGACACCGGCGGCACCCAGTCGATCATGTCGATGTACGGGCACGAGGACCTGCTGCCGCTGGTGCGGGGCTTCGGCATCGAACGCAGATTCATCCGGGTGGACGGACGCACCGGTCCTTCGGGCGGCAGCAAGACGGAGCACATGGCGCGCCATCTCGCGGGGCTGTCCGGTGTGGCCGCCGGTCGTACGGTGGTCATCGGGGACGCCGTGGACGACGCCGTCGCGGCGGCGCATGTCGGTGCCCACGCCGTGCTGTACACGGGCGGTTCGCACAGCCGGGGCAGTCTCGCGGCGGCTGGCGTTCCGGTGGTGGACAGCCTGGAGGAGGCCGTCGCCGAGGCGGAACGTCTCGTTGTCTGAGGCCGGGCTGTCCAGAGTGCGAAGGTTTCGTGGCCGTAATGTATAGAAGCTGCTCATGGACGCGTCCCGGGGGAAGAGCGATAGCCTTACCAGGTGATCAGCGCGATATCCAGCAGGGGCGCCGTCGCCCCTGTCCTGCTCCCGGGCCGCCACCGCGCCCGGGTCATCGCAGCGGATCCCCGGAGCCGGGCTCTCCTGACGGCGTTCGCCGTGTTCCGCCCGGCCACCCCTCATCCCGGCGGACCGTCGGTGACGACCGGACACCCCGCGTCGCGACGTGAAGCCATCACCACCTATGTCACGCAACGGCGCGCGACAGGAGCCAGAGGACATGCAGACCAAGCTGGACGAAGCAAAGGCCGATTTGCTCGAGCGGGCGGCCCGCGTCGCTGAAGGCAGCCCCGGGGGAGCGCACCCGGCCGGCCCCCAGGGCGAGGGCGGGCTCGACCAGAAGACCCTGACCGCCTACCTCCAGCGCTACTACCTGCACACCGCACCCGAGGACCTCACCGGCCGTGACCCGGTCGACGTCTACGGCGCGGCCATCTCGCACTACCGGCTGGCCGAGAACCGGCCGCAGGGCACCGCGAACGTGCGCGTCCACACGCCGACGGTCGAGGAGAACGGCTGGACGTCCAGCCACTCCGTCGTCGAGGTCGTCACCGACGACATGCCCTTCCTCGTCGACTCCGTCACCAATGAGCTCTCCCGCCAGAACCGCGGCATCCACGTCGTCATCCACCCGCAGGTCGTCGTCCGCCGCGATGTGACCGGCCGCCTCCTGGAGGTCCTCGGCTCCGCCTGCGACGCGCACGGCAACGGCAAGGACGCCGAGCTGCCGCACGACGCGCTCGTCGAGTCCTGGATCCACGTCGAGACCGACCGCGAGACCGACCGCGACGACCTCAAGCAGATCGCCGCCGACCTGCTGCGCGTCCTGTCCGACGTCCGCGAGACCGTCGAGGACTGGGGCAAGATGCGCGACGCCGCGCTGCGCATCGCCGAGGGCCTGGCCGAGGAGCCGACCGCCGACGTCCCGTCGACCGAGCTCGACGAGGCCCGTGAGCTGCTGCGCTGGCTGGCCGCCGACCACTTCACCTTCCTCGGCTACCGCGAGTACGACCTGACCAAGGTCGTCACCGACGGCGAGGAGGAGGACGTCCTCACGGCCGTCCCCGGCACCGGCCTGGGCGTGCTGCGCTCCGACCCCCCGCACACCGCCGACGGGCACCACGGGGGCCACCACGCCCCGCTGCCCCGCCCCTCCTCGGCCTCCTTCAGCCGGCTCCCGGCGGACGCCCGCGCCAAGGCCCGTGAGCACAAGCTGCTCGTCCTCACCAAGGCCAACAGCCGCGCCACCGTCCACCGCCCCTCCTACCTCGACTACATCGGGGTGAAGAAGTTCGACGCCGCCGGCAACGTGGTCGGCGAGCGCCGCTTCCTGGGCCTGTTCTCCTCGGCCGCCTACACCGAGTCCGTCCGCCGCGTCCCGGTCATCCGCCGCAAGGTCGCCCAGGTCCTGGAGGACGCCGGCTTCAGCCCCGACAGCCACGACGGGCGCGACCTCCTCCAGATCCTGGAGACCTACCCGCGCGACGAGCTGTTCCAGATCCAGGCCGACCAGCTGCGCGCCATCGCCACCAGCGTGCTCTACCTCCAGGAGCGCCGCCGGCTGCGGCTGTACCTGCGCCGCGACGAGTACGGGCGCTTCTACTCCGCCCTGGTCTACCTGCCGCGCGACCGCTACACCACCGGCGTCCGGCTGCGCCTGATCGACATCCTCAAGGAAGAGCTCAACGGCACCAGCGTCGACTTCACGGCCTGGAACACCGAGTCGGTCCTCTCCCGGCTGCACTTCGTCGTCCGCGTCGAGCCCGGCTCCGCGCTGCCCGAGCTCTCCGAGGCCGACGCCGACCGCATCGAGGCCCGCCTGGTGGAGGCCGCCCGCTCCTGGGCCGACGGCTTCGCCGAGACGCTCACCGCCGAGGTCGGCGAGGAGCGCGCCGCCGAGCTGCTGCGCCGCTACGGCCAGGCCTTCCCCGAGGGCTACAAGGCCGACCACTCCCCGCGCGGCGCCGTCTCCGACCTCGCCCACCTGGAGAAGCTGACCACCGCCGGCGGTGCCCGGGCCTTCGAGCTCAGCCTGTACGAGCCGGTCGGCGCCGGCCCCGGCGAGCGCCGCTTCAAGATCTACCGCAAGGGCGAGCCCGTCTCCCTCTCCGCCGTCCTGCCGGTGCTCCACCGGCTCGGCGTCGAGGTCGTCGACGAGCGCCCGTACGAGCTGCGCTGCGCCGACCGGACCAACGCCTGGATCTACGACTTCGGGCTCCGGCTGCCCGAGAACATCGTGGGCGACAACGCGCGCGCCCGCTTCCAGGAGGCCTTCGCGGCCGTGTGGACCGGCGCCGCGGAGAACGACAACTTCAACAACCTCGTGCTGCGGGCCGGTCTCGACTGGCGCCAGGCGATGGTGCTGCGGGCCTACGCCAAGTACCTCCGGCAGGCCGGTACGACCTTCAGCCAGGCGTACATGGAGGACACCCTCAGCAACAACGTCCACACCACTCGCCTGCTGGTCAACCTGTTCGAGGCCCGGATGTCCCCGGCGCTCCCGCAGGACGGCCGCAACGAGCTGATCGAGGGCCTGCTGGAGGAGCTGGACGGCGCCCTGGACCAGGTGGCGAGCCTGGACGAGGACCGCATCCTGCGCTCCTTCCTCACCGTCATCAAGGCCACGCTGCGCACCAACCACTTCCAGCGCGACGAGCAGGGCGAGCCGCACGCGTACCTCTCGCTGAAGCTGGACCCGCAGGCCATCCCGGACCTGCCCGCGCCCCGCCCGGCCTTCGAGATCTGGGTCTACTCGCCGCGCGTCGAGGGTGTGCACCTGCGCTTCGGCAAGGTCGCCCGAGGCGGTCTGCGCTGGTCCGACCGGCGCGAGGACTTCCGCACCGAGATCCTGGGCCTGGTCAAGGCGCAGATGGTGAAGAACACCGTCATCGTGCCCGTCGGCGCCAAGGGCGGCTTCGTCGGCAAGCGGCTCCCGGACCCGTCCGTGGACCGCGACGCGTGGCTGGCCGAGGGCATCGCCTCGTACAAGACCTTCATCTCCGGTCTGCTCGACATCACCGACAACATGGTCGGCGGCGAGGTCGTCCACCCCAAGAACGTCGTCCGCCACGACGAGGACGACACCTACCTCGTCGTCGCCGCCGACAAGGGCACCGCGACCTTCTCCGACATCGCCAACGAGGTCGCCGAGTCCTACGGCTTCTGGCTGGGCGACGCGTTCGCCTCCGGCGGCTCGGCCGGCTACGACCACAAGGGCATGGGCATCACCGCCCGGGGCGCCTGGGAGTCGGTCAAGCGGCACTTCCGCGAGCTGGGCCACAACACCCAGACCGAGGACTTCACGGTCGTCGGCGTCGGCGACATGTCCGGTGACGTCTTCGGCAACGGCATGCTGCTCTCCGAGCACATCCGCCTGGTCGCCGCCTTCGACCACCGCCACATCTTCATCGACCCGAACCCGGACGCGGCCGTCTCCTACGCCGAGCGCCGCCGGCTCTTCGAGCTGCCCCGCTCCTCCTGGGCCGACTACAACACCAAGCTGCTCTCCGCGGGCGGCGGCGTCCACCCGCGCAGCGCCAAGTCGATCCCGGTCAACGCCCATGTGCGCGAGGCCCTGGGCATCGCCCCCGGCGTCACCAAGATGACCCCCGCCGAGCTGATGAAGGCCATCCTCAGCTCCCCGGTCGACCTCCTGTGGAACGGCGGCATCGGCACGTACGTCAAGGCGTCCACCGAGTCGCACGGCGACGTGGGCGACAAGGCCAACGACGCCATCCGCGTCGACGGCCGGGACCTGCGCGTCAAGGTCGTCGGCGAGGGCGGCAACCTCGGTCTGACCCAGCTCGGCCGCATCGAGTTCGCCCTCACCGGCGGCCCCGAGTCGACCGGCGGCCGGGTCAACACCGACGCCATCGACAACAGCGCCGGCGTGGACACCTCCGACCACGAGGTGAACATCAAGATCCTGCTCAACGCCCTGGTGACCGACGGCGACATGACCGTCAAGCAGCGCAACAAGCTGCTGGCGGAGATGACCGACGAGGTCGGCGAGCTGGTGCTGCGCAACAACTACGCGCAGAACGTGGCCCTGGCCAACGGTGTGGCCCAGGCGCCCAGCCTGCTCCACGCCCACCAGCGGATCATGCGCCGCCTCACCCGCGACGGCCACCTCGACCGCGCCCTGGAGTTCCTGCCCACCGACCGGCAGATCCGGGAGCGGCTGTCCGCCGGGCGCGGCCTGACCCAGCCCGAGCTGGCCGTCCTGCTCGCCTACATCAAGATCACTACGGCGGAGGAGCTGCTCACCACCGAGCTGCCCGACGACCCGTACCTCCAGCGACTGCTCTACGCCTACTTCCCGCAGGCCCTGCGCACGTCGTTCGGCGAGCAGATCGACAACCACGCGCTGCGCCGCGAGATCGTCACGACCGTCCTCGTCAACGACACGGTCAACTCCGGCGGCTCGACCTTCCTCCACCGTCTGCGGGAGGAGACCGGCGCCTCGCTGGAGGAGATCGTCCGGGCGCAGACCGCGGCCCGCGAGATCTTCAGCCTGAACGAGGTCTGGGACGCCGTCGAGGGCCTGGACAACGTGGTCGCCGCCGACGTCCAGACCCGCATCCGGCTGCACTCGCGCCGGCTGGTCGAGCGCGGCACCCGCTGGCTGCTCAACAACCGCCCGCAGCCGCTGGCGCTCGCGGAGACCATCGCGTTCTTCCGCGACGGCGTGGACATGGTCTGGGCCGAGCTGCCCAAGCTGCTGCGCGGCGCCGACATGGAGTGGTGGCAGTCCATCCACGACGAGCTCGTCGCCGCCGAGGTGCCCGCCGAGCTGGCGGTCAAGGTCGCGGGCTTCTCGTCCGTCTTCCCGGCGCTGGACGTCGTCGCCACCGCCGAGCGCACGGGCAAGGAGCCGCTGGGCGTCGCCGAGGTCTACTACGACCTGGCCGACCGGCTGCACATCACCCAGCTGATGGACCGCATCATCGACCTGCCGCGCGCCGACCGCTGGCAGTCGATGGCCCGCGCCTCCATCCGTGAGGACCTCTACGCGGCCCACGCGGCGCTGACGGCCGAGGTCCTCTCGGTGGGCAACGGCTCCTCCACGCCGGAGCAGCGCTTCGCCGAGTGGGAGGAGCGGAACGCCGCGATCCTGACCCGGGCGCGGACGACGCTGGACGAGATCCGCGGGTCGGACGCGTTCGACCTGGCCAACCTGTCGGTGGCCATGCGCACGATGCGCACGCTGCTGCGTTCGCACACCTGACGGGTGACCGCCGCACCGGCATGAAGGGGGCGGCTCCGGGGGAAAACCCCGGGGCCGCCCTTTTCGCATGCGTGAGAGAGTCGGATGACAGTCGTTCCGCGGCTCGCGACCACCCGGACGGCGTACCGGGAGGCGGTCGTCGCGGCGGCCGTCCAGCTGGCCGTCGCCGCCGTCGGCTTCGCCGTCCTGCTGCTGGTCAACCACCACCTCGGGCATGGGGCGCGCTGGCTGCTGTACCGCTGGGACAGCGGCAACTACCTCCGGATCGCCGAGCGGGGCTATCCCGCCCACATCCCCCACCGCCCCGACGGCACGCCCGACTACAGCCGGCTCGCCTTCTTCCCGCTCGTCCCGGCGCTGATCCGCGGTCTGCACCTGGTGACCGGCCTGCCCCACGACTGTGCCGGGGTGCTGGTCTCCTGGTGCGCGGCGGCGGTGGCCGGGGCCGGGGTGTACACGCTCGTGCGGTGCTGCGGGGGAGGCCGGGGTGCCGGGTACGCGTGTGTGGCGCTGTGGTCCTGTTCGCCGTACGCCTTCGCGCTGTGGGTGCCGTACTCGGAGGCGGTCTTCAGCGCCCTGCTGATGTGGGCCCTGGTGACGCTGGTGCGGCGCCGCTGGGTCGCGGCGGGCGTCCTGTGCGCCCTGGCGGGTGCCGTACGGCCGACGGCGACGGTGCTGATCGCCACGGTGCTGCTGGCCGCCGCGGTGGCCCTGCTGCGCCGCCGGGACGGCGCCCGGCCGTGGGCGGCGCTGGCCCTGGCACCACTGGGGCTGCTGGCCGGCTGGCTCTATCTGGGCAGCCGGGTGGGGCGGTGGGACGGCTGGTTCGAGGCGGAGCGGGCCTGGGGGCAGACGTTCGACTTCGGCGCGGGCACCGCGGACTTCCTGCGGCAGGTCCTGCTCTACGGTGATCCCCGCGCGGTCGCCGACGTGCGCCACACGGCCGTGCTCGCCGTGGTCCTGCTGACGGCGGCGGCCGTGGTGGCGCTGGCGCTGGACCGGCGGGTGCCCTGGCCGCTGGTCGCGGTCGTCGCCGGGGCCTGGCTGCTGATGGTGGCGACGCCGGGCTCGCCGTACTCCAAACCACGTTTCATGCTGCCGTTCCTGCCGGTTCCGCTGCTGTTGGCGGCCCGGCCGCTCGCGCGTGTTCCGCTGGGGGTGCGGGTGTGTCTCTACGGTGGAGGTGCGGTGGTCTCGGGTTGGTACGCGGCCGGGTTGCTCGTGCTGTTCGACGGATCGCCGTGATCCCCGTGGGGAGAGTCGTGGCGGATCGCCCGCCCCGGCAGGGCCCTGAAGACCCAGGCCCGGTAGGACCAGAAGCGGAACAAGGTCGCCGTGCCGATGCCCAGGAACTTGAAGAGGTTGCCGAGCAGCGCCCCGCCCCAGCCGAAGCCGTAGGTGGCGACGTAGAGGACACCGTTCTCGATCACCAGTCCGATGCCGCTGAAGGCCGCGAAGAGGGCGATCTCCCTGCTGCGCCGGCTCTTGTCGCGGTCGCGGTAGGTGAAGTGGCGCAGCCCCAGATAGTTGAAGGCGATGGCGACGGCCGTCGCGACCACGCTGCAGCGCACCACCGGCAGCCCGGTGGCCCCCCGGCACACATTGAAGACGCCGAGGTTGACGAAGATCCCCAGGCCGCCCACCGTGCCGAACTTCGCGAACTCCCGGACCAGCGCCGTCAGCCTCCCCCGGCCGGGCGAAAGTCCTTCCCTCGATTCCGTCGGTCGCAAGGGCATCTCCAGATACGGTCGCCACGCGTAGCGGACATCGCGCTTAGACAACCGATTGTAGTGTAAATTGCCGCAAAAACTGACGCAGTGCGACGAAGTGACCACAATGGGCGAGGGTCTGGTATGACGAGGAACTGGCATGACTGAGGCGGTACTGCTCGTCGGAGGCAAGGGAACCCGGCTCCGGCCGCTCACCATCAACACGCCGAAACCCATGGTCCCGGCCGCCGGGGTGCCCTTCCTCGCCCATCAGCTGGCCCGCGCCAGAGCCGCCGGCGTGAAGCACGTCGTCCTCGCCACCTCCTACCTCGCCGAGGTCTTCGAGCCGTACTTCGGCGACGGCTCCGCCCACGGCCTGCGGCTCACCTACGTCCACGAGGAGGAGCCGCTGGGCACGGGCGGGGCCATCCGGCAGGCCTCCATCGCCCTGACCTCCGGGCCCACCGAACCGGTGCTCGTCTTCAACGGCGACATCCTCACCGGCCTCGACATCGGCGACCTGCTGCTGCGCCACGAGCGGGCGCAGGCCGACGTCACCCTCCATCTCACCCGGGTGGCCGACCCCCGCGCGTTCGGTCTGGTCCCCACCGACCCCGACGGCCGGGTCCTGGCCTTCACCGAGAAGCCGCGCCGCCCCGAGGAGATCGTCACCGACCAGATCAACGCCGGGGCCTACGTCTTCCGGCGCGAGGTCATCGACACCATCCCGCAGGGGCGGCCGGTCTCCGTCGAGCGGGAGACCTTCCCCGGGCTGCTGGCCGCCCGGGCCGTGCTGCACGGGGTGGTCGACGCCTCCTACTGGCTGGACCTGGGCCGCCCCGCCGCCTTCGTCCAGGCGTCCGCCGACCTCGTGCGCGGCGTCGTCCACTCCCCGGCCGTCCCCGGCGACCCCGGTGAGTTCCTGGTGCTGCCCGGGGCGCGGGTGGCGGACGGGGCGCGGTTGCTGGGCGGCACGGTGGTGGGCGCCGGCGCGTACATTGCGGCGGGCGCCGTCGTGGAGGGCTCCGTCGTGCTGGACGGCGCCCGGATCGAGGAGGGCGCGCGCGTCCGGGCGTCCATGATCGGCACCGGCGCCCGGGTCGGCCCCCGGACCCTCCTCGACGACGTGGTGATTGGGGACCGCTCCGACATCGGCGCGGACAACGAGCTGCGCGAGGGGGCGCGCGTCTGGTGCGGGACGGCGATCCCCGACGCCGCCATCCGCTTCTCGGCCGTCTGAGCGTCACGGCCTGCCCCCGTGCGAACACCGACTTAGTGTTTGACCGTCTTCAGCGTTTGAACGTCCGTCGACCACCAACTGTCGACAGCCGCCCGATTGGCCCTCTCCGTCTGCCGAGGATCCGCCCATGAGCCCTCCGCGCACCCCCGCCGCCGCGACCCCGCTGCCCGCCGAATGGGGCCGTACCCCGCTCACCGTGGTGATGCCGACGTACAACGAGGCGCAGAACCTGCCCACCATGGCCGAGGCCCTCATGGCCCTGCCCCTCGAAGGGCTGCGGCTGCTGGTGGTCGACGACAACAGCCCCGACGGCACGGGCACCGTCGCCGAACAACTGGCGGAGAAGTACAACGAGCCCGGCCGGACGCGCATGGGCGTCATGCACCGCACCACCAAGGACGGCCTCGGCCGCGCCTACGCGGCGGGCATGGAGCGGGCCGTGGCCGAGGGCGCCGAGTACGTGCTCCAGATGGACGCCGACGGCAGCCACCCCACCGGCAAGATCTCCGAGATGCTCGGCGTCGCCCTCGCCACCGGCGCGGACGTGGTCGTCGGCAGCCGGTACGTGCCCGGGGGCACCCTCTCCGACGCCTGGAAGGCCCACCGCAAGCTGCTCTCCCGCTGGGCGAACGCCTACGCCAGCGGGATCCTCGGCACGCGCGTCCGTGACATCACCAGCGGCTTCAACCTGTGGAGCGCGGACGCGCTGCGGGCCGTGGGCCTCGGCAGCGTCGACAGCGCGGGCTACAGCTTCCAGGTCGAGACCAAGTACCGCGCGCTGCGCGCCGGTTTCACGGTCATGGAGGTGCCCATCCACTTCGAGGACCGCACCGCCGGGGAGTCGAAGATGAACCTGGCCGTGCAGCTCGAATCCGTGGCCATGCCCTGGCGGCTGCGGTCCAGAACGCTCCGCGGCCCGGCGGCCGGCAAGCGTGCCCGCTGACCCGTGAGCCCGCCCACGGCCTTCAGGGCGCCGTCGTTCCCCCGGGTGCGCATGCCGCGCCGGGCGGGTCTGCCGCGCCGGGCGGCCGCGGTCGCCGTCCTGCTGCTGGGCGTCCTGCTGCTGCTCATGGTGGTGCGGCTGCCGTGGTCCGGCGACCTGGGGATGCACGCCGCCGTCCTGGAGCGGCTGCGAGCGGACCTGATCCACCCGGGCAACCCCCTGGTGGACGAGGACACGCCGAGTCCGTACTACTCGCCCTGGACGGTCGCGCTGGCCCTGGTCGCGAGGGCGACCGGCTGGGGCACCTTCGGCGTGCTGCGGCTGGCCGGTCTGGCCGGTCTCGTGCTGCTGGCCACGGGCCTCGCGGCCTTCACCCGGACGTTCAGCCGGGCGCGGACGGCCGTCCCGCTCGCGCTGCTGTGCGTGCTGCTGCTCTACGGGGTGGTGCCGTTCGCGTGGAGCGGGATGCCGGGGCTGGCCTCGCTCAGCCTGACCCTCGCCTACCCGGGCACCTTCGCCCTGGGTCTCTCCTGCTGGCTGTGGGCGCTGCTGCGCCGGGCACGGACGGCCGGCTGGGGGCTGCCGGGGCATCTGGGGCTGGGGTTCCTGCTGGGTTCGGTGCTGCTGGTGCATCAGTTCACCGGGGTGGTGGCGGTGCTGGGCGTCCTGGCGGTGCTGCTGGGGACGCGGCCGGGGCCGGCCGGGGCCGGGTGGGCGCTGGTGGCGGCGGGGGGTGCCGTGGCCCTGGTGCTGCCGCTGTGCTGGCCGTACTACTCGTTTCCCGCGCTGCTCGGCGGGGGCGGGCTGGACCCCGTCCACCGGGCGCTCTACGGCCGGGCGGCGGAGCGGTTCTGCCTGGTGGCCGTGGGGGTGGCCGCTCTCGGGGCGCGGTGGTGGCGTGATCGCCGCGATCCCCTGGCGCTCCTCTTCGGGCTGGGCGTGGTGGTCGTCTCGGCGGGGTGGGTGAGCGGGCACTACGCGTGGGGGAGGGCGCTGCCGGCCGTGCTGATCCCGGCTCAGCTCGCGCTCGCCGTCGAGACGGCCGAGGCTCTCGACGGCCGTGGGGCGGACCGTGGGGCGGGTGGTGGGCGGCGGCGGAGTGTGCGGCGCGCTCTGCCGGTGGTGGCGGTGGCGGCGCTGCTGGCGGGGGCGTGGGCGCAGGCGGGGGTGCTGTCGTACGTGCTGCGGCGGGAGGCGGTGCCGCCCGGGCTGCGCGAGGCGCCCGTCATCGCGCTGTGGCCGCGTTTCGGCTGGGTCGCGGCGCACGTGCCCAAAGGGGCGACGGTGATGACGGACGACTACTACGCGCTGCGGATGCTCCCCGCGTACGGCCCGTACACCGTCGCGCCGGCCTATCCCGACCTCTTCCTCCCCGACGAGAAGCGGCGACGCGACGCCACGCGGCGCTACTTCGCCCCGGTCACCTCCCGGGCCGAACGGCTCGGCATCCTCAAGGAGTACGGCGTGCGGTGGGTGTTGCGGAAGAACGGGGCGGCGGGCCTGGCGCCCGGCGATCCCGCGCTCAGGAAGGCGGCCCAGGGGCCGGGCGGGCGCGTGCTGCTGGAGGTCGTCGGACGATGAGCGCGACGGAGACCGCGCCGGTGGCCGGGCCGTCCTTCGGGGACGCGGCCGCCGGGTGGCTGCGCGGCCGGGCTCCCGTGCCGGCGCTGGTCTCGGCGGCGCTGGTGTTCACCCTGAGCTCGGTGCGGGCGTACGGCAAGGCGCGTTCCGGTATCGACAACGCGGTCGTGGTGCGGGCGGCGCGGGCGCTGTTGAGCGGCGGGTCGCCGTACGCGGACAAACGTTTCCTGTATCCGCCGGGGGCGGTGTTCGCGGCGCTGCCGCAGACGCCGTTCCCGGAGAAGGTGCTGTTCTACGCCGTGCCGGTGGTGACGGGCGCGCTGGTCGCGGTGGGCGGGGTGCTGGCGCTGCGGATCTTCGGGGTCCGGGCGGACAGCCGGCTGGCGGTGGCGCTGGCGCTGGGGACGGCGCTGTTCCTGCCCTTCCAGAGCCTGGTCTTCCTGGGCAACTGGACGGCGGCGTCGGTGGTCGCCTTTCCGGCGGCCCTCCTGCTGGCGCGGCACGGGCGGTGGTCCGCGGCGGGCATGGTGGTCGGGGCGGCCGTCGCGCTGAAGCCGATGCTGGTGCCGCTGTTCCTGCTGTTCCTCCTGGCGCGGCAGTGGCGGGCGTTGGCGTGGGCGCTGGGGCTGCCCGCCGTGATCTCGCTGTCGGCGGCGGTCGCGTTGCCGAGGCCGGGGCTGTTCTTCACCCGGACGCTGCCGTTCCTGTTGCACGGTCAGGACGCGTACGCCCGTCCGTACGACGCCTCGTGGCCTGCCGTGCTGCCCCGGCTGGGGGTGCCGCACCTCCTGGCGTTCGCGCTGGCGGCGGTGGCCGGGACGGCGGTGCTGTACTTCGCGTGGCTGCGGTGGCGGTGCGGGGGTGACCAGGCGCTGCGGCTGGTGGAGTGCGCGGCGCTGCTGATGCTGGCCGCTTTCGTGGTCTCGCGGCCGTCGTTCCTCAACTACGCGCTGGTCGTGGTGCCTTCGCTGGCCGCGTCGGTGGCGGTACGGGGGGCGGCGGCGAGGTCGGTGTGGTTCTGGGTGCCTCTGGTGCCGCAGTTGGGCGGTGTGCCGTGGCCGGGGGTGGACAGCGCGCGGCATCACGCCTTCCGGGACGTGGTGATGTTCGGCGGGCTGGCGGTGGTGCTGGGACTCGCGGCGTGGCGGGAAAGGGGGAGGGTGTGGAACGAGGGGGTTGTCACGGAGAGTAGTTGTGATTACTCTCTGTGTTCGGAGGTCGAGGCCCGGCGTCGTTCGGAGGCCGAGGCCCGGCGTTCAGGGGCCGAGGCACGGCCCGATCCCGAAGCGAGGTGAACATGTCCGCTCCCGCGCCCTCCGCCACCCCGGAGGTCAGCGTAGTAGTGATCGTCCACAATGACGCCGGGCGGCTGCCGCGCGCCGTCCAGTCGGTCCTCGGGCAGTCGCTGCGCCACCTCGAAGCGATCGTCGTCGACGACTGCTCGACGGACGACACTCCCCGCGTCGCCCGGGAACTGGCCGCCGGTGACCCACGTGTGCGCCTGCTGCGGCTCCCGGTCAACAGCGGCGGCTGCGGCGCCCCGCGCAATGCCGGCCTCGCCGCCGCCCGCGCCCCCTATGTGATGTTCCTCGACAGTGACGACGAACTCCCCTACCACGCCTGCAAATCGCTGCTGCTGACCGCGGAGGAGACCGGAGCCGACCTCGTCACCGGCGAGGTCACCCGGATCTTCGAGAAGAGCGGCACCACCGCCCTGTGGTACCCCGAGCTCTTCGGCGACACCCGCCTCGTCGCGGGCCTGCGCGCCGCCCCCGAATACCTCCTCGACCACCTCTCCACCAACAAGCTCTACCGCGCCGCCTTCCTCGCCCGGCACGGCCTGCGCTTCCCGGAGGACCTGCACTACGAGGACCAGCTCTTCACCGCCCAAGCCCTCACCCTGGCCCGGTCCTTCGCCGTCGTCCCCTGGCCCGTCTACACCTGGCGGCTCGCGGGCGACCCGGCCGCCGGCCCCTCCATCTCCTCCAGCCGCCACAAACTACGGAACGTCGCCGACCGCGTCGCCGTCGCCCGGCGCGTCGACGCCTTCCTGGAGGAGTCGGGCCACGCCGATCTGCGGCCCGCGAAGGACGCCAAGTTCCTCCGGCACGACCTCCGCCTCCACCTCGGCGACCTGCCCTTCCGCGACCGGCGGTGGATCGAGGAGTTCGCCGCGCTCGTCGGCCCCTACCTCGCCGGCATCGCCCCCGGCGCCTGGGAGACGGTGTCGCGCGAACAACGCGTCTGCCAGTACCTGCTCCTCACCGGCCGCCTCGACGAGGCCGCCGAATGCGCGCGCAGCCTGGACCGGCCCCGCGTCGCCCCCCGCCACACCGTGCGCGACGCCACCGGGCGCCGGTACTGGGGACGGGAACTGCCCGGGGACGAACGGGCCGCCCGGGAACTGGACATCACCGAATGGCGCCTGGACGACCAGCCCTTCACCACCGGCCCCCTGCGGCACGAGGTGACGCACGTCGAACCGGCCGGAAGCCGCCTGCGCCTCACCCTGCGCACCTACGACCCCGCACGGCTGCTGGCCGGGCCCGTGCCCGTCACGGCGGAACTGCGCGTCGCCGTGACCACCGAGCCCCTCGTCGTCCCCCTCCGCTACGAGCCGGGCGAGGAGACTGCGGAGGGCACGGAGGGCACGGAGGGCACGGAGGGCACGGAGGGCACGGGGGGCGCGGGAGGTGCGGAGGCGCGTACCGCCCGGGTCGAGATCGATCTCCGCCGGGTGCCCCTCGGGCCCACCGGGTTCCGGGGCCGGCGCCACCCCCACGTGGTGCTCACCCGGCAGGGCCTGACCCGCGCCGATCCGCTGCTGGCCCCCGCCCCGGCGCCGTCCCTGCGGGCGCGGATCGGCGGGCACCTGGTGCGGGCGGGATGCGAAGGACACGGAGCCGGACGGTTCGAGCTCGCCTGGGAGCGGACGGGCGCCCTCGGCCGGGCCGAGGCCCTCGTCCCCGCCCGGCCGGTTCTGCGCCGCGCCCACCGGCTGATCCGCCGCGCGACAGGGCCGCGCGCCAAGGCCCTCGCCTACCACGAGCTGCGGAAACTGCCCATCGACGACCGGCTGGTCGTCTTCGAGGCCCTGGAAGGGCGCGGCTACGCCGACAGCCCCCGCTACATCCACGAGGAACTCGTCCGGCGCGGACTCCCCCTCCGCGCGGTCTGGTCGTACACCGGCGACCGGTCCTCCTTCCCCGAGGGCGTGGAGCTCGTCCGGCGCGGCAGCTGGGAGCACGCCCGTACGGTCGCCCGGGCGCGCTACTGGGTGGACTCGCACGGCTTCCCGGCGTCCTACGCCAAACGCGCGGGCACCCGCTACCTCCAGACCTGGCACGGCCAGGCGTTCAAGCACATGGGGTTCGATATCCCCGAGCTGCGGCTGGCCAGTCCCGAGCGGCGCCGACGGCACCGCGCGACGGTGGCCCGCTGGGACGCGCTGATCTCCCCCAGCGAAGAGTTCGAGCGGACCTTCGTGCGGGCCAACGGCTACGCGGGCCGGCTGCTGCGCACCGGGCTGCCGCGCAACGACGTCCTCGTCCGCTGGAACGAGCCGGAGCAGCGCGACCGCGCGGTCCGCGCCCGGGAGCGACTGCAGATCCCCGACGGCCGGAAGGTGCTGCTGTACGCCCCGACGTTCCGGGACGGCGAGCGCGGCAGCGGGGCGTCGATCCGGATCGACCTGACGGAGCTCGTCGGCGCGGTCGGCGAGGAGTGGACGGTCGTGGTCCGCCCGCACTACTACGACCGGTTCACCGTGCCCCGCGAGCTCGGGCACGCGGTGCGCGACGGAAGGGAGTTCACCGATCTCAACGATCTGCAGCTCGCCTCGGACGCCCTGCTCACGGACTACTCGTCGGTGATGTTCGACTACGCCAACCTGGGCCGGCCCATCCTCCTCTACACCGACGACTACGAGGACTACCGCTCCGTCTCGCGCGGCGCCTACTACGAGCTGCCGGACATCGCCCCCGGCCCGATGCTCACCACCACGAAGGAACTGGCGGCGGCGCTGGCCGATCTGTCGGGGGTGCGCGAGCGGTGGGCCGGGGCGTACGCCCGCTTCCATGAGCGGTTCAACCCTCTGGAGACCGGATGGTCGAGCAAGGCCGTGGTGGACCAGTTCTTCGTGGGGAGCGACCGGTGAACCGCCACGACGGGCGGCCCGGGGCGAGGGCTTCGGCTCCGGCCTGCCGGAGGCGCCTGTTCCTCCTCGGCATCGACGTCGATTCGACGGGCGGCTCCCAGCGGGTGCTGCACACCCTCGCCCAGGGGTTCGCCGAGCGCGGCCACGCCGTCGAGCTCATCGGCATCCGGCCGAGCCCCCGGCCCCACGCGTACATCGCCGACCCCGCCTACCGGCGGACCACGCTCTACCGGGCGCCCGCTCCGCCCTCCTGGCGGGCGGACTCCCTCGCCGAGCGGCTGAGCCCGGCGCGGCTGTGGTCGGCACGGGCCGAACGCCGGGAGCGACAGCGGGCCCGGGAGCTTCTCGCCCGACGGTTCGCCGGGACACCGGAGGACGGCAGGGGGTATGTGATCGCCGGTTCGCCCTGGGCGGCGGTCTGGCTGGAGTCGGTGGCGCGGCCGGCCCGCGTGCGGGCCATCGGCCAGTACCACGAGTCTTTCCACCAGGCGCGGGCGTCCGTCAACCTGGAGCTGATCCTGCGGCACTATCCGGCGCTGGAGAAGTCGCTGTTCCTCAGCGAGCCGGACGCGGCGGAATTCCGTCGCAGACGGCTGCCGAACGCCGGAGTGATGCCCAATCCGCTGCCCTTCGCTCCCCTCACCCCCGCGCCCCTGGACGGCCGGCGCGTCGGCGCGGTCGGGCGGCTGGAACCGGTCAAACGGCTGGACCGGCTGCTCGACGCCTTCGCCGCAGCCTCGGCCGAACACCCCGGCTGGGAGCTGCACTTCTTCGGCGACGGCCCCCAGGAGCCGGAACTGAGGGCGCGGGCGGCCCGGCTCGGCATCGAGCACAGGGTCCGCTTCCGGGGCACCGTCCGCGACATGGCCGCCGCCTACCGGGAGCTGTCGCTGGTGGCCCTCACCAGCGAGCGCGAAGGACGGCCGATGGCCCTCGCCGAGGCGTCCGCCGCCGGAGTGCCCTGCGTGAGCTTCGACCTGTCGGGCGGCGTCCGCGAGCTGGTCGTCCACGGACGTACGGGAACGCTCGTGCCGCGCGGGGACACGGCGGCGTTCGCGACCGCGCTGGGGGAGCTGATGGGGGACGGCCCGGCGCGCGAACGCTATGGGCGGGCCGCGCGCGAACACGTCGCGCCACTGGCCCTCCCGGCGGTCCTGGACCGCTGGGAGGCGCTGTTCGAGGAGATCGACCGCTAGGTCCGCCACCGGACCGGCCACAAGAGACGGCACACAAGGGGGGATGGGGCATGAGCGTCGTGAGGCTAGGGGCGACCGTCGGTACGGGCCGCCGCCGTGCGCCGCAGGAAGGGCAGCAGGGGCAGGAGCGTACGGGCCCTGCGCAGGGCGACACCGAGCGCGCAGCGGACGCCGGGCGCGAGCCGAAGGACGAGCGAACCGCTCGCCGTGGCGTGCGGCTGCGCCAGCAACAGGCCGTACCGCGCGCCGAGCAGCACGGCGGGCCGGGAGCCGGCGCCCACGGCCCGTACGGCCGTCCGCAGGGTCCCGCCGCGGGCGCAGTGGATGCGGACGCGGACGTCCCAGGCCTGTGGCCCGGTCGCCAGGGCCCTGCGGGCCCTGGCGTCGAGGCGCCCGCGCGCGGCCAGCGCCGCGAGGTCCACGGGCACGGAGACCACCCACGAGGTCGCGGCGCCCGGCGCGACCGGTCCGCCGCCGCTTGGCCTACCCGATCCGTCCGGCTCGTGCAGCCCATCCGGCTCGCCCAGCCCATCCGGCTCGTCCAGCCCGTCCGGCCATGGCGAGGCGGGGTGTTCCTGGACGGAGGTGCCGTCCCGCAGGCGGAGCTCGACGGCGACGCCGTGCGGCCGGGCCGCCGCCAGCCGGCCGTACAGCTCGTGCACCCGAAGCCGGAGTTCGGCGTGGCGGCCGCGCCCCGCGCGGCGGCGCAGGGCGGCGTCGACGGTGACCGGCAGGCGGCGGGCCGGCTTGGCGCCCGGGCCGGTGAGGCCGTCGAGGACGGCCCTCGGCAGGTCCGCCGCCCAGACCGGCCGCCCCGCCGCCTCGGCGTAGGGCGGCAGCAGCCGGGCGGGCCGGGCGGCCAGCTGGGCGAGCCGGTCCAGATCGCGCGGCGTCTCGGAGGCGAGCACGACCCGGGCGATCCAGCGGGCCGGGGCCCGGGCGGCGCGCAGGTCCGCCTCGTCGCAGGCGGCCAGCGCGGCGCGCGCCGCCCGCCACCAGGCCGCGCGGTACGCCGGGCCGTGGCCGGGCAGCTCCCGGACGTACATCCGCAGGTCGTGGTCGAGGAACTTCACCCGGGCGGCGTGGGCGAGCGGCTCGTTGCCGGCGTCGCGGAAGACCTCCACGGCCCGCTCGTGGGCGCGGACGCGCGCCTGCCAGTTGGCCACCCGCTCGCGGTCCAGGGAGATCGAGGGCCGGGCCGCGCCCCGGCGCACGTGCCAGACGTAGACCGGGTCCGGGACGACGGCCACGCGCGGACCCGCCGCCATGACGCGGGCGCTGAAGACGAAGTCCTCGTAGGGGAACGGGCCTTCGGGGAAGTGGATGCCGTGCGTGTCGAGGAAGTGGCGGGCGTAGAGCTTGTTGACGCACAGCGTGTCGCGCAGCAGCGCCGGGTGCTCCTCGGGGGAGGCGTGGACGGCGGGCCGCCGGTAGAGGGCGGGCTGCCAGGGCGTGTCGCGCCGCCGGGGGAGTTCCCTGCGGACGCACAGCCCCGCCGTCACCGGCGCGTCGTGGGCCAGGGCGCCGCGCAGCAGGGCGGCCACCGCGCCCCGGGGCAGGACGTCGTCGCTGTCGAGGAACATCACATAGGGCGTGGTGACGGCCCGGAGGCCGTCGTTGCGGGGGGTGCCGCAGCCACCGCTGTTGACGGCCCGGTGGAGGACGCGCAGCCGGGGTTCGCGCGCGGCCAGCCGGTCGAGGAGGGCCCCGGTGCCGTCGGTGGACGCGTCGTCCACGGCGACGACCTCGGTGACGGCCGGGCCCTGGCCGAGGGCGGAGCGCACGGCGTGGCCGATGTGGGCGGCGTCGTCGTAGCCGATGACGACGACGCCGACGCGGGCGTCGGCCGGGGCGGCCGCCGGATGCCCGGCGGCGGGGTGCGCGACAGGGATTCCACTCCCGTTCACTGCCATAAAGCACAGTTTTATCCAATAAGTATGCGTAATCGGGGCATTCTGCGACCGCGTGTGGCCGGCAGGAACGGAAGCGGGGAGGGACGACGATGGCGCGGACCGCGGTACGGCCCGAGCTGAGGAAGCTGAGGGGGGAGCCGGGGAAGGGGCCCGGGGAGTCATGGGCGGTCACCCTCGGGGCCGCGCTCCGGGGGCTGACCCCCGCCGTGCCCCTGGCCGTGATCGTGCCCGCCGCCGTCATGCTCCTCCTCGGCCTGTGGGGGCTCGACCGGGGCACGATGTGGCGGGACGAGGCCGCCACCTTCCAGGTGGCGCGCCGCTCGCCGGGCGAGATCCTGCGCCTGCTCGGGCACGTCGACGCCGTGCACGGGCTCTACTACCTGCTGATGCGTCCGGTGCTGGCGCTGCGCGCCGACGAGACCACGCTGCGGTTGCCGTCCGTCGTGGCCGCGGCCGTCACCGCGGGGCTGATCGGCGCGATCGGCTGCCGGCTGGCCCGGCCCCGGGTGGGCCTGTGGGCCGGGCTGCTGTACGCGGCCACCCCGTTCGTCAGCCACTACGCCCAGGAGGGTCGTTCGTACGCCCTGGTCGCGGCGGGCGCGGCGCTGGCCACGTGGCTGTTGCTGGAGGCCGTCGAGCGGGGTTCGCCCGGGCGCTGGGCCGGCTACGGCGCGGTGGTGGCGGTCACGGCGCTGCTGCACGAGTTCGCGATCCTGCTGCTGGCGGCCCATGGGCTGACGCTGCTGCTCTCCCGGGTGCCGGGGCGGACCTGGCGCGGGTGGGGCTGCGCCGCGGCCGCGGCCTGCGTCGTGCTGGCGCCGCTGGCCGTGCTCTCCCAAGGCCAGAGCGAGCAGGTCTCCTGGCTCCGTGCGCCGGGATACGGGCAGGCGAAGGCGCTCTTCCACGCCTTCACGGGTCCCGGCGAGCCCGTCGTGGCCGTGGTGGTCGCGCTGATGGCCCTCGCCGTGCTCGCCCCTCTGCCCCGCACCGGCCCGCTGCGGCTGACCGCCGTCGCCCTGCCGCTGGCCGTCGTTCCACCGGTGCTGCTCTACGCGGCGTCCCGGTGGCAGCCGCTCTTCCTCGACCGTTATCTGCTGTTCTGCCTCGCGGGCGTTCCGCTGCTGGCGGCCGCCGGGGCGGAACGGCTCCTGGGGCTCCTGCCGTGGCGGAGTGCGGCCACTGCTGCCGGGGCCGCGGCCGTGGCGGCGGCCTTCGTGACGCAGCTGCCCATCCACGAGCGCGAACGGCTGCCGTCCAGCCGGGGCGACGAGCTCGCCCGGGTGGCCGCCGCCGTCGGGAGGACGGCCCGGCCGGGGGACGCGGTGCTCTTCCTCCCGCTCCACGAGCGCCGGATATCCCTGGCCTATCCGGAGGCCTTCGCGGGGCTGCGGGACCTCACCCTCAAGAGGTCGCCCGCCGCCTCCGGCACCCTCTACGGCCAGGAGGTCGGGGCGGGGGAGCTGCGCTCCCGGCTGCGGGCGCTCTCACCGGGCATACGGGTGTGGGTGGTGGCGGACACGACCACGGTCGGGACGCCCTGGTTCCGGGCCCAGCGCGCCGAGTCCGCCAGGGCGAGGGAGCTCGACGCGCTGTACCGGGAGGAGTCCACGGTGTTCGTCCGGGGAGGGGCCGTGTCGCTGTACCTGCGCCGCTAGCCGCGCGCGGGCCGTCGCGCCGCTCGTCCGCCCCCGCAGGCGGTCACTTCACCGCGCCTGCCATCACCCCGCTCACGAACTGGCGCTGGAAGGCGAAGAACACCGCCAGCGGAACGACCATCGAGAGGAAGGCGCCCGACGCGAGGATGTCCACGTTGTCGCCGAACTGCCGGACCTGCTGCTGAAGGGCCACCGTGATGGGAGGGTTGCCACTGTCCGCGAAGATCAGCGCGACCAGCATGTCGTTCCACACCCACAGGAACTGGAAGATGCCCAGGGAGGCGATGGCCGGCCCGCCCAGCGGCAGCACGACGCGGGTGAACAGCCGTAGCTCGCCCGCGCCGTCCAGTCTCGCCGCCTCCAGCAGCTCGCGCGGTATCTCCGCGAAGAAGTTCCGCAACAGGAACACCGCGAAGGGCAGCCCGAAGGCGGTGTGGAACAGCACCACCCCCACCGTGGACTCGAAGATGCCGAGGGCGCTGAAGAGCTTGGCCACCGGGATCAGCGCCACCTGCACGGGTACCACCAGCAGCCCCACGACGACCATGAACCACCAGTCCCGGCCGGGGAAGTCCAGCCAGGCGAAGGCGTATCCGGCGAGGGCGCCGACGAGGATCACCAGCACCGTCGCCGGGACGGTGATCAGCGCGGTGGTCAGAAGGGAGTGGGTCACCTTGTCGTTGGCGAAGAGCGTGCGATAGCTCTCCGTCGTCAGCTGGGACGGGTGGGCGAAGACCTGCCACCAGCCGGAGGCGGCGATGTCCGACTTGTCGCGCAGCGACGACAGCAGCAGCCCCACGGTCGGCATCAGCCAGAACAGCCCGACCACGACGAGGAAGCCCCGCGTCGCCCCCGCGCCCAGGCGGGCGGCCAAGCGGGCGGGAAGGGATCGCTCGCCCCGTACGACGGTGTCTTGAAGGCTCATCGTTGCCGCTCCCTCCGGATCCGGCGAATGCCGCAGTCTTCCGGGGGACGCGGCGTCTTACAGCGGCTTCGCCGCGGACCGTACCCCCGGCCGGGAGTGTGGCGAAGGTTCATCGCTGCCTGTCCCTCCGGATCCGGCGAATGTTCACGATCACCACCGGAGTGACGAGCAGCAGCAGGAAGACGGCGATGGCGCTGCCCACGCCCTGGTTGACGTCCGTACCGAAGGAGGACTGATAGAGCTGGAGGGCCAGCACATTGGCGTTGTCGAGGCTGGAGCCCGGGGCGATGATGTAGACCAGGTCGAAGATCTTCAGCACATTGATCATCAGGGTGACGACCACCACCGCCAGGACCGGTGCCAGCAGGGGCACCGTCACCCGGCGGAAGACCTGCCACTCGTTGGCGCCGTCGACGCGCGCCGCCTCCAGCAGTTCGCGCGGCACGCCTGCCAGGCCGGCGGCGATGAGCACCATGGCGAAGCCCGCCCACATCCAGATGTACGCGCCGATGATGGAGGGCGTCACCAGGGAGGGGCCGAGCCAGTCGACGCCGTTGTAGGCGGAGGCGAAGTTGGCCGCGGGCAGCCGCAGCCGGGCGCCGTCCGCCACCGTGGGCAGGGTGAAGGTGCCGTCGGGGTCCGTGGTGGTGGAGGCGACGGTCCTGCCGTCCTTGACGGCCTCCACCGTCACCCCGGCCAGGGCCTTCTCACCCTCGTCGATCTTCCCGGCCGTTCCGCCGCCGCCCCGGCTGAAGTCCATCCACACCGTGCCGGTGACCTTCCCGGCCACGTCCCGGGCGGGAATGGCGTCCCTGGCGCCGGAGACGTCCTCCGGCTTCACGGCCACCAGCGGCAGCGCCACGGCGCTGCCCGCCCGCGCCGCCGACTTCGTCGCGAACGCGCCGTCGCCGCTCGCCACGAGGTCTCCCGTCGGCCGGGGGTGCGCCCCCGGGAAGGGGGCGGGGGCGGCGAAGGTGTCGTGGATGCCGACCCAGACGGCGTTGGCGACGCCGCGGTCCGGGTTCTGCTCGTACACCAGCCGGAAGATGATGCCCGCGGCGAGCATCGAGATGGCCATCGGCATGAAGACGACGAGTTTGAACGCCGTGCCCCAGCGCACCCGTTCGGTGAGCACGGCGAAGATCAGGCCGAGCGCGGTCGCCACGGAGGGCGCGACGACGACCCAGATGACGTTGTTCTTCAGGGCCGTGCGGATCCGCGCGTCGGTGAAGACCTCCTGGTAGTTGTCCATGCCCACGAAGCCGTGCCCGGAGGCGTCGAAGAGGCTGCGGTAGACGGAGAAGCCGATGGGGTAGACGACGAGGGCGCCCAGCAGGGCCAGCGCGGGCAGCAGGAAGCAGGCGGCCACCCAGGGCCGCGTGCCGAGCGCCCCCCGGCCCTTGCCCCGAGGAGCCGGGGCCGGGCGGACGACGGAGTCGGGGGGCGGCGGTGGTGGGACGGCGGTGGCGGTGGTCATGGTGACCGGTCCCGTCAGTTCTTGAACGCCTTGGCCGCGTCGGACTCCAGCCGCTGCTGGGTGCCCTCCACGTCCGCCGGGTTCCGCAGGAAGTCCTGGAGCTGCTTCCACTCGCCCTGTCCCGGCTTGCCGCCGAACGCGGCGGGCGCCTGGTCGGACATGTCGAAGCGGAAGGAGTCGCCCGCCGAGACCAGCGCCTTGGCGATGGAGCGCTGGACGTCGTCGGGGTAGGAGGCGAGGTCGAGGTTCTTGTTCGCGGAGATGAATCCGCCCTCCCTCGCCCAGATCCCGGCGGCGTCGGTGGAGGCCAGGAAGGTCAGCAGCGCCTGCGCCGCCTGGCCGTCCTTGAGCGCCACGCCCACGTCGCCGCCGGTCACCACGGGCGGCCGGCCGCCGACCGCCGGGAAGGGGAAGACCTTGGCATCGGTGCCGATCTTCGCCTTGGCGGCGGTGATGTTCGCGGCCGCGAAGTCCCCCTCGAAGACCATGGCGGCCTTCGCCTTCTCGCCCCCACTGAAGGTCTGGGTGACGGACGTGGGGAACTGCGCCTGGAGCGCGCCCTCCTGCCCGCCCGCCAGCAGCTCCTTCTTGCCGAAGAGCTGGCCGAGCGTGGTCAGCGCGTCCTTGACGGAGGGATCGGTCCATTTGATCTTGTGCTGGGCCAGCTGGTCGTACTTCTCCGGACCGGCCTGGGAGAGGTAGACGTTCTCGAACCAGTCCGTGAGCGTCCAGCCGTCCGCGCCGCCCACCGACACCGGGGAGACGCCGAAGTCGGCGACGGCCTGGGCGGTGCGCAGGAACTCCGGCCAGGTCGCGGGCACCTTGACGCCCGCCGCGGTGAAGATCTTGGTGTTGTACCAGACGAGGGACTTGTTGCTCGCCTTGAAGTAGACGCCGTACTGCTTGCCGTCGGCGGAGCCCAGGTCCTGCCAGCCCTGCGGGAAGTTCTTCTTCAGCTGCGCCCGCGCCTCCTCGCTCAGCGGTTTGAGCCACCCCTTCCCGGCGAACTCGCGCAGTGCTCCGGGCTGTTGCAGCATGGCCACGTCCGGCGGGTCGCCGCCCGCCACCTTCGAGCCGATGAAGGCCGCCATGTCGTCGCCACTGGGCACGTACGCGACCTCGGCACCGGTGCGCTTGGCGAACTCGTCCAGGACCTTGGTGAAGCTCTTCTGCTCGACGCCCGTCCAGACAGCGGTCACCTTGAGCTTCTGCCCGTTGAGCTTGGGGAGTTGCACGGTGTGCGTGATGAGGTCGGAGCGCCCGGGTGCGGGTTTGTCGCCGCTCTTGTCCTTGTCCCCGCCGCTGTCCCCGCAGCCGGCGGCGGTCAGCGCCAGGGCGCCCGCCACCGCGAGGGCCAGGGCGCCGCGCCGCGCGCCCGCGCCGTCGCCCGCTCTGCGCCGGCCGCGTGACGCGCGTGCCGCGCGGAACGATGTACGTGTTGCCGTGCGCATGGCCCGTACCTCCCGTGCCCGGTCCCCGTCGACGGCCGCGCCGCACGTCGCCCCGGCATACGGCCGCACTCCCGTGCGACAGGTCTACGCCCCGGCACGGACCGCCGCAATACCGTCTCCGACGTCAACCAGCCGATCGTGACAGGGCTGTGACGCTCCGGCACCGACGGCCGGCCCGGGCCGCGACCACAGCGGCACCACAGCGGCGGACTACAGCAACGGGGGTGCCGCCTGGGCCCCGGCGGACTGCGCCGCGCGCTGGAGGGCGCTGGCGAGGAGGGCCAGGTCGGTGGGGCCGTTGCCGAGTTCGCGCACCGGACGGCGGGTGGGCGGGTCGCCCATGCGCTGCCAGTCGAGAGTCACGACCGTCGGCCGGAGCGTCGCCGTACGGGGGATGCGGCCGGTGACCCGGCCCGCCTGGAACGGGGTGGTCGCGTCGTCGTCCGGACGCCGCAACCGGCCGCGCCCCGGGGCGGGTTCGCCCGCGCCCGGCCCGTCGCCGGACGCGACGGCGTCCGCCGACGGCGGGGCGATGTCCAGCGTCACCCGCAGCCCGGCCCGCTCGACCGCCGCCGTGTCGGCCGTACGGTCCGGACGCCCCGACGCGGCGATCAGATGCACCCCGAGCCGTTCGCCGTCCCGCGCCACGGCCTCCAGGGCCCGTACGACCGAACCGGCCGCCGGCCGGCCCGTGCTGCCCAGCGCGGGGGCGACCAGGGCGTCGAAGTCGTCGACGAGCACGACGAGCCGGGGCAGGGCCGTCTCGGCCGTACGTGCCCGACCGCCGCTCTGCGTACGCAACTTGAGCGTCCCGCTCGGCGCGGACTCGAGGTCGGCGGCACCCCCGCCCACACCCACGCCCACCCCCGCGGCGGAACCGGCCCCCTGTCCGGAGGCGGCCGCCGCGACCGCGGCCGGGGCCGTCGCCGGCTCGGCCGACCGGCGCGGGCCGACGACGTTCGGGCCGGGGGCCGGGTTCCGGTCGTGCCAGCCGACGAAGTCCAGCGTGCCCAGCAGCTCGGCGCGGCGCTTGAGCTCGGAGATGAGCGCCTGGGCGAACTCCCGCATCCGCACCGGGTCGGCGGCGGCGAGATACGTCGAGACGTGCGGCAGGTCCGTACAGACCCGCAGCCCCTCGCCCCGCTCGGCGGCCGCTCCGTCGACCAGGACGAGCGAGAGCCGGTCCGGCCGGTCGGCCGCCGCGAGCGACGCGGCGAGCGAACGCAGCAGCTCGGTCTTCCCGCTGCCCGGGGAGCCCTCCACCAGCAGATGCGGCCCGTCCGCCGCCAGGTCCACGGACAGCGGGCCGTGCGGCCCGGCCCCCAGCACGGCCACGGCCCGGCCGCCGGGCCGGGTGCCCCGGTCGGTGGCGGCCGCCCAGCGCGCGGTCAGCGAGGCGGGCGTGGCTCGGGCCAGCCCCAGCTCGTCCAGGAGCCGGGACGACCGGGGCAGCGCCGCCGCGATGCGCGAGGCGTGCGCGGGGTCGCCCGCGGTGTCCGCCATGCGCAGCGGCGCCAGGGCCCGTGCGAAGCGCTCGGCCCACGCGCCCGACACCGCGTCCAGCGCGGCGATCATCGTGTGGCCCGGGCGCACGGGGTGCGCCACGGGCGCGGCCGGCGCCGAGGCGCGGTGGATGACCTGCACCACCGTCGCCACGTCACCGCTCAGCAGCGCGACCGCGCCGCAGTGCGCGAACGCGGGGGAGACCGCCTCGGCCGACGCGAGCGTCGCCGAGACGGGGGAGGCGGGCGTGGTGGCCGGGGCCTCCGCCAGGCACAGGACGTGGATGCCCGCGGCCGGACCGCCCGTCGCCAGCCGCGCGACCGTCTCGCGCAGGGCCGTCGAACCGGGGTCGCCGTCGACGATCAGGACCGTGTACGGGCCCTCGTGCCGCGCGGCGGCCTCCGCGACGGCCTCGGGCGGCGCCGTCGTCCAGCCGGTGCCCAGCGGGCCGTCGTCCAGCCGCCGCACCAGCTCGGCGGTACGGGCCTCCGCCTGCTCCCGGTCGTAGCCGACGAGCAGCCGGCAGTCCTGCCCGTGCGCCGGCCGCGAGTGCGGCAGCCAGCCCAGCCAGGACCACTCCGCGGCCCGTTCCTCGGCCGGGCGCGAACGATCGGTGCTGATCAGCACGTACTCCAGGGTGCCCGGCGCGTGCAGCGCGGCCAGCTGCGCCAGCACGGAGCGGGCGAGCCCGGACAGCCGCTCCCGGGGCCCGGTCATGCCGAGCGCCCCCACCTCGCGCAGCCCGACCGTCACCGGCACGGACGGCAGCGGCCCGCCGCCGTCGGGCGCGTAGCGGTCGGCCGTGCCCAGCCGGACGGTCAGCAGGTCCGGGTGGCCCGGGCCGCGCTCCCACAGCCGGGGGCCCGGGCCCAGCGCGGTCAGCAGTACGGCGGCGGGGTCCGGCCAGCGCTCGCGCAGCGCGGCGGCGGTGTCGGGCACGTGCTCGGGCGCGGCGGCGGCCCGTTCCTGCGGGCCCTCACCCGGCACCGTCTCGTGCTGCGCGGCGGCGCGGCCGCCGCCGGTGAGGCGGCGGGCCCACGCCCCTATGCCGCGGGGGCGGCGCTTGCCGCCGTCCGCCCGCGCCGGTTCCGCCGTGGGCGCGCCGGCCGCGCCGGGGGTCAGCGCGGCGTTGCCGCGCACGGTGTGGGTGGCGTGGCCGCCGTCGGCGAAGGCGTCCGCCTGGTGCGAGGGGTACGCGCCGGGGGCCGTCGCGGCGTCGGCGCCGTCCGCGCCGCCGGGACCGGCCAGGTTCGCGAACCCGGCGGCCCGGTTCGTCCCGCCGTCGTCGTGCCGGCTGTGCGTCCGGTCCCCGTCCTGGTCCTGGTGGGCGTCGAGGGGGCCGTCGCTCCGCCACGAGGGCCGCTGCCCGGGGTCACCTTCGTGGGTCGCGCGGGCGTCCGAGCCCCAGCTGGCCGGCGCCCGGCCGGACCCGGCCGCGCCACCGACGCCTCGCGCCGAGCCGCCGCCCTGGCCGTTCGCGTAGCCGGCCCGCGCGCCCGCGCCCCAGCCCGGCTCTCCGCCGTCGTCCGAGGGGCTCGCGTAGCCCGCCGCTTCGGCCTGTCCGCCCGCCCGTCTCGCGTCCGCCGGTCCCGTGGCCGGCGTTCCGGGGACACCGGGGGCGCCCGTCGCGCTCCGCGCGCCCGGTAGCGCTACCGCGCTCTCCTCGTCCGCCCCACGCGCCCGTACAGGTACCCGGAGGTGTCCCTCGCCGTCCGGCGCCGCCGGAAGGGTGTCGGGGGCGCCGGCCCCCGTGCCCGCCCCGTACAGGCTCAGGGTCGACTCGCCGACCCGCAGCAGCGCGCCCGGTGCCAGGGGGACGGCGGTGCCGTCGACCGGGGCGCCGTCCAGGGTGGTGCCGTTCGTCGAGCCCAGGTCGTGGAGGGTGACGGTGCCGTCGTCCTCCAGCGTCACCGCGCAGTGGAGGCGGGAGACGTCGGGGTCGTCCAGCGGGATGTCCGCCGAGCTGGAGCGGCCGACGCGGACCTCGCCGCCGTGCAGCAGGTGGACGCCGCCCGCGTCCGGGCCGGAGACCACGTGGAGGCGCGCGGCGGCGGGGAGGGGGCCGGTGAGGGGGACGCCGCCGTGGTGTTCGGGGTCGGCGGGGGCGCCCAGGGAGAGCACCGCGCCGTCGATCAGCGGCGGCTCGCCCAGTACACAGCGCTGCGGGTCGAGCCGTCGCTCGCCGGAGTGGACGACGACGGCACCGCTGCCGAGGTCGGATCCCGCCGCCGCGACGGCGGTGGCGAGGCCGCTGGTCACGGCGGCCAGAGCGGTCCCCGCGGGGGCGGTCACGAGCACATCGCAGGCGCACGTGGTGTGGCCGCTGAGCGGCCCGAGGACGGTCAGCCGGATCTGCATCGCCGTCAACGGTCCCTTCCTGCCCGAAAGTACGCGGCAGGGGCGGCGCCAGCCTTCCCCCACCTCGCACGGGCGCGTCGGCACGTACAGGTCACCACGTCGCGCGGGGTCTTCCCGCTCCCTCCCCGCCGCAGCCGTGCTGGCGAGCAGCATCCTCTCGCCAGCGAGCATCCTCGCATCCACCGCGGACGACTCGCCCGGCGAGACTCGATTCGTGATCTTGAACGACGGTCCGAGTATGCGAAACCCGCTGGTCGCGGTGGGGCGATGGCTGATTTCTTCTGGGAATTGCCTGCTCTCGACCCCTTTGTTGCCGATATTGAGGGGAGCGGCACCACTCGCGGCAACCATCCGCACCCGGCCCGCGTCTTTCCCACAAGCCCCACGGATTCGCCGGGCCGACGGTCCGGACGGCGGCACTACAGTGGGGCGAAGGTGCCGCCCGCAGGCGACGGTATCGACGGTACCGAAGGTTTCGGCACGGGCTTCGGCACAGGTTTCGGCATCCGGATCACGACCAGGGAGCGCATGACGTGCGGCCGGTAGGCAGCAAATACCTGCTCGAGGAGCCGCTCGGACGCGGCGCCACGGGCACTGTCTGGCGCGCCCGCCAGCGTGAGGCGGCCGGCGCCGAGGCGGCGGTGGCCGGACAGCCCGGCGAGACCGTCGCGATCAAGGTCCTCAAGGAGGAGCTGGCCCACGACGCGGACGTCGTGATGCGCTTCCTGCGCGAGCGCTCCGTGCTGCTGCGGCTGACGCACCCCAATATCGTCCGCACCCGCGACCTGGTCGTCGAGGGCGATCTCCTCGCGCTCGTCATGGACCTGGTCGACGGCCCGGATCTCCACCGCTACCTCCGTGACAACGGCCCCTTCACGCCCGTCGCGGCCGCGCTGCTCACCGCGCAGATCGCCGACGCCCTCGCCGCCAGCCACGCCGACGGCATCGTCCACCGCGACCTCAAGCCCGCCAACGTGCTGCTGAAGAGCGAAGCCGGGCAGATGCACCCGATGCTCACCGACTTCGGCATCGCGCGCCTCGCGGACTCGCCCGGCCTGACGCGCACCCACGAGTTCGTCGGCACCCCGGCCTACGTCGCGCCCGAATCCGCCGAGGGCCGCCCGCAGACCTCCGCCGTGGACATCTACGGCGCGGGCATCCTGCTGTACGAGCTGGTCACCGGCCGTCCGCCGTTCGCGGGCGCGACGGCCCTGGAGGTCCTCCACCAGCACCTCAGCGCCGAGCCGCGCCGCCCCACGACCGTGCCCGAGCCGCTGTGGACGGTCATCGAGCGCTGCCTGCGCAAGCGCCCCGAGGAGCGGCCCAGCGCCGAGAACCTCGCCCGCGGCCTGCGCGTCGTCGCCGCCGGCGTCGGCGTCCACGCCTCCCCGGACCAGGCCGAGGCGGCGCTGGGCGTCGCCGCGCTGCTCGCGCCCGACCCCGAGCCCACCCGGGTGCCCGGGACGGGCCTCCACACCCTTCCCGGCGCGGGTCCCGCCACCGGCGACGCCGACCCGACGCAGGTGCTCCCGTCCTCCGCCGGGACGGCCCCGGCCGGACTCCCGGCCGGGTACGACCCGAACGCCGCGACGAGCGTCCTGCCCAGCACCGGCCTGCCGGCCTCCGGCCATCCCGGCTCGGGGCGCACGGGCGACGCCGACCCCACGCAGGTGCTCTCCGCCGGCTCCGGTCCGCAGGGCGGCGGCGACCCCACGCGCGTCATGCCGCCCGTGCCGCCGGGGCCCCCGTCCGACCGGCCGGCGCAGGGCGACAGCCCGCACCCGTGGCAGACCCAGATGCGCGCGGCCCGCGACCGCAACGAGCAGACCCAGTACCTCGACCCGGGCGAGGACCCGCTGCGCCGCAGGCCCCAGCGCCGCCCTTCGCCCCAGCCGCCGCAGGGCTACCAGCAGCAGCCGCCCCAGCAGCAGTACGCCCCGCAGCCGCCGCAGCAGCAGTACCCGCCGCAGCGGCCGCCCCGTCGGCAGCCGCAGCCCCAGTCCCAGCCGCAGCCCCAGCGGGCTCCGCGCTACCAGCAGCCACCGCAGCCGCCCCAGCCCCAGAGCCGGCCGCAGCGGTACGCCCCGGCGCCCCCGCCCGAGCCGACGCCCGCCCCGCGCCGGGAGCCGCGCCCGCCGCGTCAGCGCAGCGCGAACCCCATGCGGATCCCGGGCCTGGGCTGCCTCAAGGGCTGCCTGTTCATGATCGTCGTGCTGATCGTCGGCTCCTGGCTGGTGTGGGAGTTCACGCCGCTCAAGGACTGGGTCGCCGACGGCAAGAACTTCTGGGACGCCGCGTCGGACTGGATCACCAGCGTCAAGGACTGGCTCTCCAGCCTGGGCTCCGATTCCGGAGCGGGGTCGGGTTCCGGCCAGTGATGACGGGGTGGTGGGGGTTGTGGAGAACCGATAAGGCAGTCGATATGTCGACACCCGAAGGGTGTTTTCTGCCTCAGAAGTAACGGTTGGCACTGAATCGGTGTCCCCAACGCCCCTCCGGCCGCGTAGCTTGGTCGCCAGCGCGGGTGACGGCCGCCTGGCCGCGCCCGTCGGATGATGTCGCCGGATGGCGGAGGAGTCGGGGAACAGTCTTGGCACGGAAGATCGGCAGCCGGTACACCGCCCACCAGGTCCTGGGCCGGGGCAGTGTCGGGACGGTGTGGCTCGGCGAAGGCCCCGAGGGGCCGGTCGCCATCAAGCTCCTGCGGGAGGATCTCGCCTCCGATCAGGAGCTCGTCGGCCGCTTCGTGCAGGAGCGCGCGGCCCTCCTCGGTCTCGACCACCCCCATGTGGTCGGCGTCCGCGACCTCGTCGTCGACGGCAACGACCTCGCCCTGGTCATGGACCTCATCCGGGGCACCGACCTGCGGACCCGGCTCGACCGCGAGCGGCGCCTCGCCCCCGAGGCGGCCGTCGCCATCGTGGCCGACGTCGCCGACGGCCTCGCCGCCGCGCACGCCGCCGGGGTGGTCCACCGCGACGTCAAACCCGAGAACGTCCTCCTCGACATGCAGGGTCCGCTCGGGCCCGCCGGCGCGCACCCCGCGCTGCTCACGGACTTCGGCATCGCCCGGCTCGTGGACGTGCCGCGCCCGGCGCCCGCCCGCGACCGCGAGCGGGACCGTTCGCCGGGCGCCCGCAGCGTCATCGGCACGCCCGACTACCTCGCCCCCGAGATCATCGAGGGCCTGCCGCCGCGCGCGTCCGTCGACGTCTACGCCCTGGCCACCGTCCTGTACGAGCTCCTGGCCGGCTTCACGCCCTTCGGCGGCGGCCACCCCGGGGCGGTGCTGCGGCGCCATGTGACGGAGACGGTGGCGCCGCTGCCCGGCATCCCCGACGAGCTGTGGCAGCTCGTCGTGCAGTGCCTCGCCAAGGCCCCGGCGTCGCGGCTGCGCGCCCCGGAGCTGGCGGCCCGGCTGCGGGAGCTGCTGCCGCACCTGGCCGGCATCCCGCCGCTCGACATCGACGAGCCGGAAGAGGAGGAGGCGGCGCCCTCCGCCGCGCCCGCCGGATACGCCGAGGG
This sequence comes from Streptomyces abikoensis, assembly GCF_014648775.1. Lineage (GTDB taxonomy): Bacteria > Actinomycetota > Actinomycetes > Streptomycetales > Streptomycetaceae > Streptomyces > Streptomyces abikoensis. The sequence continues at coordinate 20,720 of NZ_BMRT01000015.1, read as the reverse complement.
CACCCCCGCGCCCGCCGCCACCGCCGCTGCCGCGCTGTCCGAGCCGCGGCGGCGGGGCGTCGTGCCGCTCGTGCCCGGGGCCGGGGTGTCGGACTCCAGCCGTGACACCCACACCAGCATGCGGGTGCCCGGGCCGGAGGAGCTCGCGGGCGGCCCCCACGGGACGGCTCGCGCTCCGCGCTCGCCGGGGCAGCCGCGGGCGGGCTCCGCGCGCCACCGCTCCCCGGCGGAGAAGGCGCGGCGCCGCCGCATCCGCCTCGGCGCGGCGGCCGTCGCGCTGGCCGCGGCGGCGGGGGTCGGCGGCTGGTTCGCGACGAGCGGGGGCTCGGACGCGGGCGACGCGAAGCCGGGTGGCTCCCACCCGCCGGGCATCCACCGCACGGCTCCGCCGGCGACGGGGGCGCGGTAGCGGGTCCCGGCCCTCCCGGACCCCGAAGGGCGAGGGGGCCGGGGCGGGAGCCCCGGGAAACGGTGAAAGGGCGGGACCGGGGCCTCCCTCCCGCCGCGGCGGCGACCGGCCCCCACCGGGGAGCCCGGCGGTGCCGAACCACCCTCGCCGGGGCACCCGACGCGGCCCCCGAAGCGCCCCCGAAGCGCCCCCGGAGCCGATCCGGAGCCCGATCCGGGCCGTCCTTCGGACCGGGAAGCCCGGCGCAGCCGTTAGGCTGGGTGCGTGGCAGTCGTTGATGTATCCGAAGAGCTGAAGTCCCTCTCCTCGACCATGGGGTCGATCGAGGCCGTTCTGGACCTCGACAAGATGAGGGCCGACGTCGCCGTGCTCGAGGAGCAGGCGGCCGCCCCGTCACTCTGGGACGACCCGGAGGCGGCGCAGAAGATCACCAGCAAGCTGTCGCACCTCCAGGCGGAGCTGCGCAAGGCGGAGACGCTCCGCGGTCGCATCGACGACCTCGGGGTGCTCTTCGAGCTCGCGGAGGCCGAGGACGACGCGGACGCCCTCGCCGAGGCCGAGGCGGAGCTCACCTCCGTCCGCAAGGCGCTCGACGAGATGGAGGTCCGCACCCTCCTCTCCGGCGAGTACGACTCCCGCGAGGCCCTCGTCAACATCCGCGCCGAGGCCGGCGGCGTCGACGCCTCCGACTTCGCCGAGCGCCTCCAGCGCATGTACCTGCGCTGGGCCGAGCGCCACGGCTACAAGACCGAGATCTACGAGACGTCGTACGCCGAAGAGGCCGGCATCAAGTCGACCACCTTCGCCGTCCAGGCGCCGTACGCCTACGGCACCCTCTCCGTGGAGCAGGGCACCCACCGCCTGGTGCGCATCTCGCCCTTCGACAACCAGGGCCGCCGCCAGACGTCCTTCGCGGGCGTCGAGGTGCTGCCGGTCGTCGAGCAGACCGACCACGTCGAGATCGACGAGTCCGACCTGCGCGTCGACGTCTACCGCTCCTCCGGCCCCGGCGGCCAGGGCGTCAACACCACGGACTCCGCGGTCCGCCTGACGCACCTTCCCACCGGCATCGTCGTCTCCTGCCAGAACGAGCGCTCGCAGATCCAGAACAAGGCGACCGCCATGAACGTCCTCCAGGCCAAGCTCCTCGAGCGCCAGCGCCAGGAGGAGCGCGCCAAGATGGACGCGCTCAAGGGCGACGGCGGCAGCTCCTGGGGCAACCAGATGCGTTCGTACGTCCTCCACCCGTACCAGATGGTCAAGGACCTCCGTACGGAGTTCGAGGTCGGCAACCCGACCTCCGTCCTCGACGGCGACATCGACGGGTTCCTCGAGGCCGGCATCCGCTGGCGCAAGCAGCAGGACAAGTAGAACAACTCCCTCCGCTTGTTTGTCGCAACCCCCGCATAGCTGGACATCGCGCCCTTAAGTTCCTTGACGCTGCCCGGAAAACTGGGAAGGCTGGCGCGCGGCATGCGAATCACTGGGGCGCGTGTGGCGGGGGGCGAGCGGCCCGGCCCGTATGGCATGCGTTCACGACATGCGTACGGGGCCGGATCGGTCACGCCGTCCCCCTTCAGCGCCGCGGCCCCGTGCACAGCTGCTCCATCGACGAGTTCAGCTACTGGGGGTAGCAGGCAGATGACGAGTAAGACGCGACTGCGCGTTGCGCGCATAGCCGCCGGCGCGATGATCGCCGCCGGTGCTTCACTGACGGCCGCGGGTGCGGCCTCGGCCGCCGGTCTCGATGTCGAGGTCGGCGGTTTCGGCGTGAAGGGCGGCGCCGACGTGCGCGCCGCGGCCGCCGCCGACCCCACGACCAACCCGACCGAGATCCCGCAGCCCCCGACCACGGGCGGCTCCACCGGCGGTTCCACGACGGGCGGTTCCACGACCGGTGGATCCACCACCGGCGGTTCCACCACGGGCGGCTCGACGACCGGTGGCGAGACCACGACCGGTGGTTCCTCGACCGGTGGCGGTTCGACCACCGGCGGCTCCACGACGGGCGGCGAGACCACGACCGGCGGCTCCACCACCGGTGGTTCCACGACCGGTGGTTCCACGACCGGTGGCGAGACCACCGGCGGTGGTACGACGGGTGGCTCCACGACCGGCGGCGAGACCACCACCGGCGGCTCGACGACCGGCGGCTCCACCACGGGTGGTTCGACCACGGGCGGCGGCACGACCGGCGGCTCCACGACCGGCGGCGGCTCCACCGGCGGTTCCACCTCGGGCGGCTCCACCACCGGCGGCGGTACGACCGGTGGCTCGACCACCGGTGGTTCCTCGACCGGCGGCGGCTCGACCACGGGCGGCTCCACGACCGGTGGCGGTACCACCGGCGGCCACAGCGGCTCCGCCACCGGCGGCTCGGGCTCCACGGGCGGCGACGGCGGCGACGACGCCCGTACCTGCCCGGTCGACACCGACGGCAACTGCAACACCAGCCCCGACAACGCCGGCGTCCAGCCCGTCCAGCAGGGCAAGCCCAAGGAGGAGCTGGCCCAGACCGGCCCGTCCGGGCAGGGCGGCCAGTCCGGCCAGCCCGCGCAGGCCGGTCAGCTGGCCGAGACCGGTGCCGGTCAGACCACGTTCCTCGTGGTCGGCGCCGCCACGATGATCGCCGGCGGCATCGGCTTCCGGATGCTGCCGCGCCTGATCGACCGCGGCGCTGCCGCCGCCTGACGGCCCCGGCCGCATCAGCGCACGCACGACGACCGAGGCCCGGGACGCGGACAGCGTCCCGGGCCTCGGCCCGTAAGCATCGATATCGGAGAGCGACCGAGCCGCTACCCCGTGAAACCGCGCGCGAGCACCGCGAGGGCGACGAGCACCACCAGCAGCGCGATCAGCGCGGCCGGGGTCAGGCCGCCGAAGATGCCTTCCTGGTGCTGCAACCGCTCGCGGCTCGCCCGGCAGACCGGGCACCTGCCCTCACTGACAGGGGCCGCGCAGTTGGCGCACACCAGTCGGTCGCATGTCATGCGAAGTCCTCCTCCGGTACGTCCAACGCGCGGGAACGTCGTGCGGTTCCCCTTACCACTGTGCCAGCTTTACCGCCGTCCGGCGCGGCCGGCCCGGTGAAGCGCGAAATGGAACCCAATTGTCCCGTTGACTCCGGAGGCCGACTGCGCGTGCACGGACGGTTCGGTATGGTCACGCACACCGACGGGAGCCGCGAACGCGGCGTTCCGTGCCGCTCTCCAGGCCGACACGTGGTGCACTCGTGATCCGATTCGACAACGTCTCCAAGTCCTACCCCAAGCAGAACCGTCCGGCGCTCCGGGACGTCTCGCTCGAGATCGAGAAGGGCGAGTTCGTCTTCCTGGTCGGTTCCTCCGGCTCCGGCAAGTCGACCTTCCTTCGTCTGCTGCTGCGCGAGGAGCGGGCCACCCACGGTCAGGTCCATGTCCTGGGCAAGGATCTGGCCCGGCTCTCGAACTGGAAAGTGCCGCACATGCGCCGCCAGTTGGGCACGGTGTTCCAGGACTTCCGGCTGCTGCCCAACAAGACCGTCGCGGAGAACGTCGCCTTCGCCCTGGAGGTCATCGGCAAGCCCCGGGGCGAGATCCGCAAGGCCGTGCCCCAGGTCCTGGAGCTGGTGGGCCTCGGCGGCAAGGAGCAGCGGATGCCCGGTGAGCTCTCCGGCGGTGAGCAGCAGCGCGTCGCGATCGCCCGCGCGTTCGTCAACCGGCCGCGGCTGCTGATCGCCGACGAGCCCACCGGAAACCTGGACCCGCAGACGTCCGTCGGCATCATGAAGCTGCTGGACCGGATCAACCGGACCGGCACCACGGTCATCATGGCCACCCACGATCAGCAGATCGTGGACCAGATGCGCAAGCGCGTCATCGAACTCGAACAGGGCCGTCTCGTGCGCGACCAGTCGCGCGGCGTCTACGGCTACCAGCACTGAAACCGCCCGAGGGCACTGAAAGGACGCCATGCGCGCCCAGTTCGTCATGTCGGAGATCGGCGTCGGTCTCCGCCGCAATCTCACGATGACCTTCGCGGTGATCGTCTCCGTCGCCCTGTCGCTCGCCCTGTTCGGCGGTTCCCTGCTCATGCGCGAGCAGGTCGGCACGATGAAGGGCTACTGGTACGACAAGGTCAACGTCTCGATCTACCTCTGCAACAAGAACGACGCCCAGAGCCAGGGCGGCGCCTGCGCCAAGGGCGCGGTCACCGAGGACCAGAAGAAGGAGATCAAGGCCGACCTGGAGAAGATGCCGGTCGTCCAGTCGGTCCAGTTCGAGACGGCCGACGAGGCGTTCAAGCACTACAAGGAGCAGTTCGGCAATTCCCCGATCGTGCCCTTCCTCACCCCCGACCAGATGCAGGAGGCCTTCCGCGTCAAGCTGAAGGACCCCGCCAAGTACCGGGTGGTCTCCAGCGCCTTCTCCCAGCGGCCCGGCGTCCAGGAGGTGGAGGACCAGCGCAAGACCCTGGAGCCCCTGCTCAACCTGCTCAACGGCATGAACCTCGCGGCCCTGGGCGTGATGGCCCTGATGCTGGTGGTCGCCCTGATGCTGATCATCAATACGGTCCGGGTCTCGGCCTTCAGCCGGCGCCGGGAGACCGGGATCATGCGCCTGGTCGGCGCGTCCAGCTTCTACATCCAGACGCCGTTCATCATGGAGGCCGCCTTCGCCGGGCTGCTCGGCGCCGGCCTCGCCTGCGTCCTGCTGGTCAGCGTCCAGTACTTCCTGGTCAACAACTGGCTGGCACACCAGATCGACGTGATCCAGTTCATCGGCTGGGACGCCGTGTTCGCCAAGATGCCCCTGGTGATCGCCATCGGGCTGCTGATGCCCGCGCTGGCCGCGTTCGTCGCCCTGCGCAAGTACCTGAAGGTGTAGCGCTCCCGGGACGGCCCGGACGGCCCGAAGGGGCGGGATGGTGCAGAAGCTGTAGAGAGGCGTGGAACAGTCAAGGGCGTCGTACGGTCAACTCCCCGTACGGCGCCCTTCGGTGTCCTAGACTCACGCGCATGCCCGGCCCGACGTTGTTCGTACCGCCGCGCCGCGCCCGGCGCGGGGCCGCGCTGACGTTGGTCTTCATGGGGGCGCTGGCGGCGGGCGCCGCGACCGCCGCGTGGGGGGCCGCCGACGGGCGGTCGGCCCGGCCCCCGGCGGGGGAGCACGGCGAGCGGCAGGTGCTCTCCCACCCCGCCGGCCGGAGCGCCGTGGCCCCCCGCGCCGCCGACCGGCACGCCGCGGACCGGCACACCGTCGACCGCCGTGCCGTGGAGGCCGCCGCCGAGCGGGCCGTCCAGGACGGCAAGTCCGGCTCCGAGGCCGCCGCCGAGCTGCTGAGCCGCAGTGGGGACGCCTGGAGCGCCGTATACACCCCCCGGGAGTACGAGGGCTTCGCGCTCGCCCTCGACGGCGCTTACGTCGGCGTGGGGCTCACCACCCGGCGCGCCGAGGACGGCCGGATGGAGGTCGACGGGGTCCGCCCCGGCGGCCCCGCCGAGCGGGCCGGCATCGCCCCCGGCGACCGGCTCCTGACCGTCGACGGCGCCGACGTCACCGGCCGCCCCGTGACGGAGGTCGTCTCCCTGCTGCGCGGCGACGGCCGCTCCCTCGGCTCGTGGCCCGCCTCCGCGCCCGGCACGACCGTCCGGCTGGGCCTCCAGCGCGGCGCGGAGCGCTGGGAGCGGACGCTGCGCCGCGAGCGGCTGGTCACCGAGAGTGTCGAGGTCGAGGAGCTGAGCGGGGGCGCGGCGGGCACCCTCCCGGCCACGCTGATCAAGGTCAGTTCCTTCACCCGGGGCACCGGGGAGCGGGTCCGGGCGGCGGTCCGGGAGGCCGCGCCCGGCGAGGGGATCCTGCTGGACCTGCGCGGCAACTCCGGCGGGCTGGTCGCCGAGGCCGTCACGGCCGCCTCCGCGTTCCTCGACGGCGGGCTCGTCGCCACGTACGACGTGCGCGGCAGCCGGCACGTCCTGCGGGCCGAGCCGGGCGGGGACACCCGCCGCCCCCTCGTCGTCCTCGTCGACGGCGGCACCATGAGCGCCGCCGAGCTGCTGACCGGGGCGCTGCAGGACCGGGGGCGCACGGTCGTCGTCGGCTCCCGGACCTTCGGAAAGGGCTCGGTCCAGATGCCCAGCCGCCTCGCGGACGGCTCCGTCGCCGAGCTCACCGTCGGCCACTACCGCACCCCGGCGGGCCGGGCGGTCGACGGCGCCGGGATCACCCCCGACCTGGCCGTCCAGGGCCCCGCCGGGGACGGCGGCGAAGGCGACGCCGAGGCGCGGGGGCGCAGAGTATTGAGTGGCCTCGGGGGCGGGGCGTAGTGCGAGAATGACGGTGCTATGGCTAAAGACAAGAAAGAGTCGGGTCGCAAGCTCGTCGCGCAGAACAAGAAGGCGCGCCACGACTACCACATCCTGACCACCTACGAGTGCGGCCTGGTGCTCACCGGCACCGAGGTCAAGTCGCTGCGCCAGGGTCGCTCCTCGCTGGTCGACGGCTTCGTCCAGATCGACGGCGGCGAGGCGTGGCTGCACAACGTGCACATCCCCGAGTACGCCCAGGGGACGTGGACCAACCACAGCGCGCGGCGCAAGCGGAAGCTGCTGATGCACCGCGCGGAGATCGACAAGCTGGCCTCCAAGGCGGACGAGACGGGCCACACGGTCGTCCCCCTGTCCCTGTACTTCAAGGACGGCCGGGCCAAGGTCGAGATCGCCCTGGCGAAGGGCAAGAAGGAGTACGACAAGCGGCAGACGCTCCGCGAGAAGCAGGACCTGCGCGAGTCGAACCGCGCGATCGCGGCGGCGCGGCGCCGGCAGCGGGCGTCGGCGGCCGCGGCCCGGGGCTAGCCGGGGGCCGCCCCGGCGGGAATACGCTGGCCCCGCCCGGCGTCGTTCCAGTACGATGGGCAACGCAGCACACCGGGTGGTACCGGGTGCGCACCTTGAAAAAACAACATGGGGATGATCGGTTTCGACAGCGGATGTCGAAGCAGGGGAAGCGTGTCGAGGAAGCGGCAATGATCTCGTAAACCATATGTCGCAACCAATAATCGCCAACACCAAGCGCGATTCCTTCGCCCTCGCTGCCTAAGTAGCGACTTGCGAAGTGTCAGCCCGGGGCTGTTCCCGACCCGGATCCTGGCATCATTGAGGGAACTAAACCACTGAGCCCGGCCACGGGGCTCGGTGGGAAATCAAACAGTGGCTGAGCCCGTCGGAGACTTGTTCGCGTGATCTCCGGGGCCGAGAAAATCGCAGCGAACTGCACACGGAGAAGCCCTGATTCCGCACCGTTGGACGCGGGTTCGATTCCCGCCATCTCCACTCATCCCATGTAGACGTACGGCCCGCGAGTCCACCTCGCGGGCCGTACGTCTTTTCGTGCCCGGGGCGGTCAGGGCCTGTGCGGGCGCAGGGAGTGCAGGACGGTGGCGATCCCGGCCCTGACGCGACGCAGCAGCTCCTGACCGTGATGCGTGGGCCGCAGCACCCTCGCCGACGACTGGAGCACCCCGGAGACATAGACGTCGGTGGACACCTCGCCGGCCATCCACTTCCGTCCCGATTCGATGATCGCCGATTCCTGCTCACCCATGACCGTTCCCCCAACTGTCCGTAGTCGCGCATCGACTGTAGTGAGCCCCGGGCGGTCGCGCTTGCCTATTCACTTTTCCTACCCCCTGCTCGGGCTGCCGTCACCTGATCGTTCACCGCTCGGTTGCTCCGGTAGAGAGGGAAAGTGGGGGAGGAGGGCGCTCGATGTGCCGTACAGGGCCGCATAGACCCAGACGTAGTATTCGGACACCTTGTCCCGGGAGAGCTCTCCGGGGTTCGGGGCCTCGATGAACAGGATGCCCTTCAGTTCCGCGCCCGCGAATGCTCCCGAAACGATGGACGACCGGTATCCGCCGCCGAGCGTCACCGTGAGATTCGCATCGCGATCCAGGTTGTCCTCGGTGTAGATGGGGCTCTTCCGGCCCTTCTCCTTCATGGCGTCCATCAATTCGCCGAATTCCTTGGAATCCTTCCCGAATTCATTCGGCAGGCCGTTCTGGCCGCCCGAGACGGCGACTCTTTTGAGGCGCTCGTTTTTTCTGTCGTAAAGGTAGTACGCGACCCGTACGTCCCCGGTCAGGTTGTCCGCCAGCAGCGGGGTCAGGCGCTCGTGGATCTGTGCCACCTTGGTCGGCGCCTCGTGGGGCTCCTCGATGCAATCACCCATATAGGTGATCACCGGCGCCAGCAGCGCCTGCTGGCGCTCCCTCTCGGCGATGCGCTCCCGCTCCTGCTCGGCGCGGTCCTTCCGATGTCGCAGGAATGCCCACCCGGGAGGCACTGTCGCCAGGGCCGCGGCGAGGGCGTACCAGGAGGACTGCGCCAGGCCGTGGGTTTCCCTGGCTATCCAGTTGGCGATCAGAACAAGCGCGGGAGGCAGGACGGTGCACGCAAAGAAGAGCCAGTTATACAATTTCGATTTAATCGGGGTGTTCGGCATCGTACCTTCTTTGCGAGGCCCGGAGTTCCGCGAGGAGCCATTATCCCCGAGCTCTGCGTTCACCTCTCCGCTGAGGTCGGTGTGAGGTATCGGTGCGGGAGGGAAATCGAGGTAACCTGGGGGCGCATTTCTTATTCACGCGCCCCCGGCTAACATTCGTGCGCCCGCGTCGGCGCTGATGCGCTGCGCACGATGGGGTACGCGCGATGGGCCCTCAGAACAGTCGCGCCATGCCCACCGACACCGGGGCCACCTCGGTCCAGCCGAACTTCGCGTAGAGGTGGCGGGCGTCCCCGTCCGCGATCAGGGAGACATAGGCGCCCTCCGGCGCCCGGCGCTCCAGCTCCGCCGTCAGGGCCTCCATGATCCGCTTGCCCAGGCCCTGGCCCTGGTGCTCGGGCAGGACGCAGATGTCGACTATCTGGAGATGGCAGCCGCCGTCCCCGACGATCCGGCCCATGCCCACCGGCTCGGGGTCACCGTCCTGCCGGACGAGCACTCCGAACCAGGTGTTGGGGAGCCCGACGGCCGATCCCTCGACCGATTTCGCACCGAGGCCCGTCGCGGCGCGCAGGGCACGGTAGGTCTCTATCGCCGGTACCCCCGGGCGGAGTTCGTAGCTACGGTTCGTATGGGTGCTGCTCGCTTCGTCGCTCACGCGCGGAAGGGTAGCCGCCGTGCAACCGCCGGGCCGGACGGGCCCTCTTCCTGAGTGACATAGGGGGTGGCCGGTGAACTGGACACGAACTGCTGTCGCCGTGGTGGGCACGGGCACGCTGTGGCTGGGCGGGCCGGCCGCGGCCGTCGCGCACGACGGGGCCCGTGGCACTCCTGGGGATCCCGGTGGGGTGCAGGTGCTGCTCAACGGGGCCTTCGGCAACCGGCCCGGTGAGCTCATCGACATAGACGTCCGGGGACTGCGGGCCGCCTCCGGTGCCAGCGTCACCTCGCCCGTCTTCGACCGGCAGGTGCGGCTCGCGCCCTATGACAACGCCGGTGACCCCGCCGCCACCGGCCCGGACGCCGGCGAGGGGCTGCACGCGCGGCCCGCGATCTCGGCGCGGGCCCGGCCCGGGACGTATCCGCTGCGCGTGCACGCCGGCGGGCGGGTCGTCGCCGAGGAACAGGTGGAGATCAGGGCTCCGCGCCGGCCGGAGTTCCGGGTGGGCGCCAAGGACGACGTGCTGAGGCCCGGGGAGCAACTGGGCGTCTCGTACGACGATCTCTACCCGGGGGAGACGGGCGACTCCTTCGCCGTCGCCTCACCACTGCTTCCCGCGCCGGTTCCGCTGGTTCACGATCCGCGTGGCACTCATTGGAACAACCCCCGGATGTTCACCGCCCTCGTCTCCGTGCCGCCGGACGCCAAGGACGGCACGTACAAGGTGACGCTGACGGCGCCCGGCGGCCGGCGCGTCGACGAGAAACCGCTCGTCGTGCGGGCCGCCCGCGCCGGCGACAGCGACTACGTGGGCAGGGCGCGCGGCCCGGCCTTCTTCCCCTTCGACGGCCGCCCGGAGGCCGCCCGCGCGTACGGCCACCGGGTTCCGCCGGGCGGCACGGTCAACGTCCTGTGGCGCGACGCCGCCCCCGACCCCGGCGAGGACGACCGGCTCACCGCGACCTCGCCCGCCTTCGAGCGCCCGGTGCCGCTGCGACGCGACGACAGCAAGGCGAGCGACGGCGACGATCCCCGCTACTTCGGGCCCGCCCGGATCCGGCGGGGGCTGGAGGCCGGCCGCTACCCCGTGACCGTGATCAGCCACCACGGCCGGGTGAAGCGGACGGGGCATCTCCAGGTCACCGGCGCGACGGTGGGGGCCCTCGCCGCGAAGGCGGCCGGTGACGACGGCCCCGACCCTCTGGCGATCGTCGCGGGAACGGGCGCGGGGCTCGCGGCGCTGGGCGTCGGGGTGGGGGCGGTGGTGCTGGTGGTGCGGCGGAGGGGCCGGGGTCGGGGCGGGCCGGACCCCGGCGGGGGCTGCGCTCTTCGCGGTTCCTGGTAACCCGTCACCGCTCACCCCGCACCTCGCACCAGCGGCGAAGAACGCTTTACGCCCCCATCGGGGCCCGTCCCGCCCCGCCCCCTCCTCGCCGTGTCTGCCGTGCCCGCCCCCGGATGTGGCGGATTCGGGTGCGGAGGGTGGGGTGTGCGGGCTCGGTCGGCTCGGTCCAGCGCGGGGGAGTGGTGAGGAAGAGGAGCATGCCTCTACGGTCGTCGTCGGTGGGGTGTGGGGTCCAACACCTGATGGGTGGCCATTCACGCGCCTGTGTTGTTAACTGCCGTGCGTGTCCGTGTCCTACGCCTCGTTCGACGTGGAGCCGCGGCTGCTGCGCGCCTTCGTGACCGTGGCCGAGGAGCTCCACTTCACGCGCGCCGCCGCGCGGTTGTACCTCGCCCAGCAGGCGCTCAGTCGTGATATCCGGCGCCTGGAGCGCGAGGTGGGCGCCGAGTTGTTCTCCCGGACCACGCGCGCGGTCGCGCTCACCGCGGAGGGGGAGCGACTGCTGCCGTACGCGCGCCGGGTCCTCGCCGCGTACGAGGAGTTCGCGGCGGCGTGCGCGGGGGAGAGCCGCCCCCTGCTTGTGGACGTCGGCGGCCCGGTGAGCACCGGCCGACGGGTACTGGCGGAGGCCCGGCGGTCGGCACCCCGGCTGGAACTGGTGGCCCGCTATCACTCCGGCCTCACGGGCGCGGCCGAGCGGATCCTCGCGGGGCGGCTCGATGTCTCCTTCGGCCGCGTTGCCGGCCTTCCGGCGGGCGTACGGGCCGGGCTGGAACATCTGCCCGTACGGCTGGAGCGGATGGCCGTACTGCTGTCTGATGATCATCCTTTGGCGGGGTGTGACCGGGTGCCGCTGGACGCGCTGCGGGGCGAGACGCTCTACGCGGGTGCGGGCAACCCGGACACGGCCGAGTGGACGGACCTCGCCGAGCGGCTCTTCGCCGGCCGGGGCATCGCCGTGGCCGAGCCGTTCCCGGGGATCGAGGGTGAGGAGGAGTTCGTCCGCGTCATCCGGAAACGGGGGTGGGTGGTGCTGGCGAGCGAGGAGTTCATCGAGGTGCCGGGGATGGTGCTGAGGCCCCTGGTCGATCCGGTGCCGCTGTCGCCCGTGGCGATGGTGTGGCGGCGGGGACTTCGGCATCCTGGGCTCGACGCGCTGCGGGACGCCGTACGGGAGTTGGCGGGTGCGCGCGGGTGGCTGGAGCGACCCTCGGGCTCTTGGCTGCCGGAAGCCGACGTGGCTGGAATGAGTGTGAGTTGAGCGCTGTTGTGTCTGATCATGACGGATGTTGATCAGAACGTTAAGCGCTCCTTTCTCTTTCTGCTGGGCAGTGGCCGCGAGGGCGGCAACACGGAGACACTGGCACGGGAGGCGGCCGCCCAACTCCCCTCCGACGTACGGCAGACCTGGCTGCGGCTGAGCGACTATCCGCTCCCCCCGTTCGAGGACCTCCGCCACAGCGAGGACCGCACGTTCGCCCCTCCGGCCGGCAACGAGAAGCTCCTGCTCGACGCCACGCTCGACGCGACCGACCTGGTGATCGCTTCACCGGTCTACTGGTACAGCGTCTCCGCCGGCACCAAGCTCTACCTCGACTACTGGGTCAACTGGCTGAGCCTCCCCGAGCTGCGCTTCCGCGACCGGATGCGGGGCTCCACCCTCTGGGCTGTCGCCGCCTCCAGCAACGAGGACCGCACGATCGCCGAACCCCTCCTCGGCACACTGCGCGCGTCCGCCGCGTACATGGGCATGCGGTGGGGCGGGGGACTGCTGGGTTCCGGGACCAGGCCGGGGGCGGTGCGGGAGGACGCGGACGCCATGGCGGGGGCGAAGGGGTTCTTCTAGCTGCCGCCGGGGCCGGACAACTCCGCCAGGAATTCCGTCCAGGCGGGACGACCGAAGTGAAGAATGGCCCGGTCCGGTGAATTCGAGTCGCGTACCCATACCTTTCGAAAGTGGTAGGCGACTTCGACGCATTCGTTGTTGGCGCTGGCGCTGAAACTGCTTCTGTGCCAGTGCAGACGAGGGATTCCGTTGCCCATGTGAGTCCCCTTCCGGCTGGGTGCTCCATCCAGAATGGCAACCCGGCGTTGATGAGGGAAGGGGAGTCTCGGCGGACTGCGGGATATCGCTGGAACACAGTATTTACACGCATATATACAGCTACGGTTACGGTCGTGCGCCTCATCCTCTAACCTGGGCCCAACTGCTTCCTCTGTCGGAGGACCTCATGATGAGCGCAGATGCCAACGGTCCGCCCCGGAACGTGAGGCGACTCCTGTGGGCGGTCTACATCCTTGCCGCAGGTATCACGGCGACCGGTGTGGGAGTGCTGGCGGCTTCGGTCGCCGGGCGATCGGTCCTGGTGCAGGTCGTGGCCTCGGGGCTGGTCGTACTCGCGGCGGGGGTGGTCGCACCGACCGTGCTCAGCCTGGTGTTTCGGTCGTGGCCTCCTCTCCGTCCAGCCCGCCGCCCTGCTGCTCCGGCACGCCGACAGGCGGGCTCCCGGCGCTGAGGAGGGATGTGCGCCTGGAAGCGCGTGATCGACGCCGCACCGTCACCGCTGCCACCGCGGATGTGCCGAGAGAGCAGGAGAGCACCGCCGTCAGCACCGCTCCCGGGTCGGGTATCAGCAGGAGCACCACCGTCAGCGGCGCCGAGACGACCACCAACGGCGGCACGGTGACCAGCAGAATCAGATGGAGCGTCCTGCGGGAATCCGGTAGGACCTCCCGCAGGACCACATGGACGGCGTCCCAAGCGTCCTTGATGTGCTGCCTGGTGCTACCACTGGCCATTTTTCTGCAACTCGTTCGCATGTCCCCGTGCCGATGGCGCGGCCGCGGCGGGGCTGACTGTGCACTTCACGACATACTCCGATATCAACCGACTTCCGATCGGACACCCCGCTGCCCTGCAGCTGCCGCTGACGTGGGGACGAATCTCACTACGTCATCACGCCGGCCTCTTCCTGCGATGTGGTGACGGGCTGTTCGCTCAATCCTTCGATCGCGTTGTCCACCAAACGGTGGAGATCCTCTCGCGGCGCCAGTCGCTCCAGCTCCCAGAAGCGCTCCAAATACATTGCGGTCGCCTCGGGTGCGTCACTGAAGACGGATTCGCCTGTGTATTTCTCCAGATAGAGAATGTGGTCGATGTCCCCGTCGAACTCGAGCAGGACGAAGGGGCCTTGCAGGCCGACGTGCGCGCCGGTCGTGAACGGGACGACCTGGACGGAAACGCCGGGGCGGGCGGCCATCTCCTTGAGATGGTTCAGTTGCCCCCGCATCACCCCGGGGCCGCCGACCCACCGGTGGAGCGCCGCCTCGTCAACGATGAAGAAGAACTCCGGCCGCCCGTCGCTCTCCAGGAGCTCCTGACGCTGTTGCCTGACTTCGATCAGGCGGTCGAGCCGATCGCCCGCGAGATCAGGTGCGAAAGCGAGGTTCACCGCCCGGGAGTACTCCTCGGTCTGCAGCAGGCCGGGGATCAGCAGCGGCTGGTATGTGCGCACGATGGACGCGGAGGTCTCGTACGACAGCAGGTCCAGGAACGGTTTCGCGAGCAGCCCTCGGTACTCCCGGTAGGGCATCTTCCGGCTGGCGCGGGCCAGCGACAGGAAGAATTCCACCTTCTCCGGGTCGGTGATCCCGTACTCGCGCACGAGTGCCCGGAGGTCGTTGGTGGAGATTCCCACCTGTCCTGCTTCGATACGGATGAGCTTGGAGGGGCTCCAGTCCATCCGTTCGGCCACTTGGAGCTGAGTGAGCCCTGACTTGGTGCGCGCTTTCTTGAGCTCCGTGCGTAGTTGTTGCCGCTGTACTACGGCACCCGGAGTAACCACGATTCCTGGTCCTTCCCGCACATCAGGGCACCGTGGGACGCCCTAATCTGCAAGCTAGCAGTTTGGGTGGTGCTTGTCGGCCCCTGGCGCTTGGGCAGTTCAAACCGACGGATGGCGCTGACCAGCGAATTCGACGCCGATCATCAAGCCGATCATGGCATGCGGCCAGCTGGCTCAGTGGGTGCCGCCTGTCCTCCGGTCGGCTGATTGCCTCGGCCCTTCCCGTAAGGTCGATCTTCGCTCTGACGCACTTCTGTCGCCTATCTTGTGCGGCCGATTCGGCACTATCCCTGGTCAGGACGACTATTGGATTCATAGGCGCGCGGCCCGGCGCCCTCGCCGGCCGACGCGCGATACGGGTGATCAAGCGCTCCCGATGCACCAGGGCCTTCTCTGTGAGAAGCAGCGGCCCTTGCCCCACGACGCGGATCGTCGTATGGCGAACGTTGGTCGACTGGCCCGCAAGGAAAGGGGAGCAGTTCGTACATCCGTGTCCGTGGTACTCCGTCAGCAGGCGTGCCACGGCTCCCCTGGGCGGCCGACCCCTGACGGGCGCTCAGGCGGCGTCCGGACACCCGGGAGGCCTGGCGGAAACCCGTGATCCGCCCCTTCCCGCCGTCCGCCCCACCGGGCACCCTGTAACGGCGGGGGATCCCGGGGAACACCCATACGGAAAAGGTGACGACGCATGGCACCGGCCGCGGCGGCCACGAATGGTCTGAGGTTCGACTGCGGGCGGCTCTGCCTGGACCTGCTGGCCACCGCCGAGCCACCGGACCGGCTCGACGGCCCCCGGCGCTTACGGGCGTGGCTGGCCGGGGCCGGGGTCGTCCCGCCGGGCACGCCGCTCGACGCCGTGGACGGCGGGTGGCTCGCGCGCTTCCAGGCCGCCCGGGAGCTGCTCGCGCGCGTGGTGCACGCCGAGCTCGACGGGGACGGCCGAGTCGCCGGGCCCGACCTGGAGCGGATGAACGCCCTCGCCGCCACCGCCCCGCCCGCCCCCGTGGCCGCCCGGGGCGCCGACGGGCGGCTCGTCCGGCGGCTCGCCGGCGCCCCGGACTGCGGCGCGCTCCTCGGGCAGGTCGCCCGCGACGCCGTCGATCTGCTCACCGACCCCGTCGCCAGAGGACAGCTGCGCCGTTGCGAGGGCGAGAACTGCCCCCTGATCTATCTCGACACCTCCCGCGGCCGCCGCCGACGCTGGTGCTCCAGCGAGGTCTGCGGAAACCGCGAGCGCGTGGCCCGGCACCGCCGCCGCGCCGGCGAACCCCTCCCGGTGGGCGACAAGGCATGACGGCGCGGCGGCACTGAGCGGCACTGAACGGCGCTGAACGGAGAGCCGCCGCCCTCCGTACTCCTGGTCGAAGGGCCATGGCACGGCCACGGCCCGGCGGCGACACCCCGGCCCCGTGCTCTCGACCAAGGGGGAAGGCTTGCGCAAGGATGCCGTCGTGGCTGACAGGACCAGTCCGGACGAGGACCTCATGCGGTCGCTCTACGAGGAGCACGCGGGTCCCCTGCTGACCTTCGTCCTCCGGCTCGTGGCGGGCGACCGCCAGCGGGCGGAGGACGTCGTCCAGGAGACGCTGCTGCGCGCCTGGCGCAACGCCGACCGGCTGCGCGGCGCCACCGGCTCCGTACGGCCCTGGCTGATCACCGTCGCCCGGCGCATCGTCATCGACAACCACCGCAGCCGGCAGGCCCGGCCCCCCGAGGTCGACCCGGGGCCACTGGAGCTGCTGCCCGCCGCCGACGAGATCGACCGGGCACTGCGCCTGATGACGATCTCCGACGCGCTGGGCGACCTTTCCGAAGCCCATAGAGAGGCCCTGATCGAGACCTATTTCAAAGGACGTACCGTGAGCGAGGCGGCGGAAGTGCTGGGTGTACCCGCCGGGACCGTACGGTCCCGGGTGTTCTACGCGCTGCGCTCCATGAGGCTCTCGCTCGAGGAACGAGGAGTGACGGCATGAACCGGCCGGCACCGCACCATGAGCACCCGCACCGCGACGACGAGCACACCGCCGTCGGTGCCTACGCGCTCGGCGTGCTGGACGAGGCGGACACCGCCCGTTTCGAGGAGCACCTCGCCGACTGTCCCCGGTGCGCCGCCGAACTGGAGACGCTCCTGGGCCTCACCACCCCGCTCCTCGCCGAGCTCAAGGAGGCGACGCCCGACCCGGCGGCCCTCGTGCCCGAGCCCCGCCCCCACCTGCTGGACCGGCTGCTCGACGACGTCACCGTCACCCGCAGGGCACGGCGCACCCGCCGGTTGTGGCTGGTCGCCGCCGCCGTCGCCCTGATCGTCGCCGGGCCGTTCGCCGGCGCCGCCCTCATCGGGCAGGACACCGGACACGGCCACACCGGGGTGAGCGCCGCCAAGGAGATGTACGACGAGGGCGAGAAGTACGGCGGCGTCACCGACCCCGTCACCAAGGCGAACGCCACCGTGTCCCTCCAGGACAAGGCCTGGGGCACCCATGTCGCGCTCAAGCTCGGCAATGTCAAAGGGCCCCTGACCTGCGATCTCGTCGCCGTCGCCAAGAACGGCCAGGAGCAGGTCGCCACCACCTGGGCCGTCCCGGAAGCCGGCTACGGCATCGACAAGGGCGACAACAAGAGCGGGAGTCCCTCCGGGTACCAGGGGCCCGCCACGGAGCCCCTCTACACCCACGGCGGAGTCGCGTTCAACGAGAAGGACATCGTCCGCTTCGAGGTCCGCACCCTCGACGGAAAGCACCTCGTGACCGTCAATATGTGATCCGTCAACAGCCGACACTCGTGGCAAACCCCTCATGTCCTGACAGGTGCGCTCACTACCCCTGTTCGCGTACGGTTGACGGCTGCCCTACGCACAGCAGAAGGGGGCCTGGGTGGCCGCGCAGAACGCCACACACGCGCACGTGGCGACAGGATCGGCGACGGAGTCCGAAGGGATCCGGGACCGTGAGATCGGTGCCGAACAGCACCATCTCGACCGGGTGTACCGACGCCTCGAGGAGAAGATCCACGAGGCGGAGTTCCTCATGGACGACGCGGCCAAACGCGGCCAGGTCGGCACCCCCGGAGCGCTCGCCGAGCGCGACGCCCAGGTGTTCCGCGCCGGTGTGCACCTCAACCGGCTGAACAACGAGTTCGAGGACTTCCTCTTCGGCCGGATCGACCTCCTCCTCGGCAAGGACGGCAAGAAGGGCCCCGACGGCGCCTACACCTCCGTCGAGCCCGCCGACGACGCCGTGCGCGGTGACGAGGCCGAGATCGCCGAGACGCTCCACATCGGGCGCATCGGCGTGCTCGACGCCGACTACTCCCCGCTCGTCATCGACTGGCGGGCGCCCGCCGCCGCGCCCTTCTACCGGTCCACCCCGGTCGCCCCCGGCCGGGTCGTCCGCCGCCGGGTCATCCGCTCCAAGGGCCGCCGCGTCCTCGGCGTCGAGGACGACCTGCTCCGCCCCGAGCTGCGCGCCACCCTCGACGGGGACGCCCTGCCGGTGGTCGGCGACGGCGCCCTGATGGCCGCGCTCGGCCAGGCCCGCAGCCACACGATGCGCGACATCGTCGCCTCCATCCAGGCCGAACAGGACCTGGTCATCCGCGCCCCCGCCGCCTCGGTCACCGAGGTCGAGGGCGGCCCCGGCACCGGCAAGACCGCCGTCGCCCTCCACCGCGCCGCCTACCTCCTCTACCAGGACCGCCGGCGCTACGCGGGCGGCATCCTCGTCGTCTCGCCGACCCCGCTGCTCGTCGCCTACACCGAGGGCGTCCTGCCCTCGCTCGGCGAGGAGGGCCAGGTCGCCATCCGCGCGGTCGGCAACCTCGTCGACGGCGCCGAGGCCGAGGTCTACGACGAGCCGGACGTCGCCCGCGTCAAGGGCTCCTCCCGGATGGTCAAGGTGCTGCGCAAGGCGGTCCGGGGCGCCCTGGACGTCCCCGCCTCCGGCGCGGAGGTGCCCGAGCGGCTGCGCGTCGTCGCCTTCGGCGCCCGGATCGAGCTGGGAGCCGACGAGCTGCGGCGCATCCGGAACACGGCCCTCGGCGGCACCGCCCCGATCAACCTGCTGCGCCCCCGCGCCCGACGGCTGATCCTGGACGCCCTGTGGTCGAAGTCCGGCGGCCCCCGCCGCTACACCGACCCCGAGCTCGCCGCGGAGGCCCGGTCGGCCTTCGACGAGGACATCACCACCGAGGACTACTTCATCGAGTTCCTCGACGCCTGGTGGCCCGAGCTCACCCCGCGCCGGGTGCTGGGCTGCCTCGCCGACGAGAAGCGGTTGAACCGCTGGGCCCGCCGGGACCTCAACCCCCGCGAGATCCGCAGGCTGGCCCGCTCGCTGCGCCGGCTCGACGCGGCCGGCCGGGGCCCGCTGTCGGTGCACGACGTGGCGCTGCTGGACGAGCTGGAGACGCTGCTCGGCGTCCCGGCCCGTCCCAAGAAGCCCCGCGAGGCCGACCCGCTCGACGCGCTCACCGGGCTGGAGGAGCTGATGCCGCAGCGCACCGAGTCCCGTCGCGAGCGCGCCGAGCGGCTCGCACAGGAGCGCCGCGACTACGCGCACGTCATCGTCGACGAGGCGCAGGACCTGACGCCCATGCAGTGGCGGATGGTGGGCCGTCGCGGCCGTCACGCCACCTGGACGATCGTCGGCGACCCGGCGCAGTCCTCCTGGTCCGACCCCGACGAGGCCGGCGCCGCCCGGGACGAGGCGCTGGGCACCCGCCCGCGCCGCCGCTTCCGGCTCACGGTCAACTACCGCAACCCGGCGGAGATCGCCGAGCTGGCGGCGAAGGTGCTGGCGCTGGCCATGCCGGGAATGGAGTCGCCCTCGGCCGTGCGCTCCACCGGCATCGAGCCGCGCTTCGTGGTCGGCGGCGCGGACCTCGCCGCGTCCGTGCGCGCGGAGGCGGAGCACCTGCTGGCGGACGTGGACGGCACGGTCGGCGTGGTCGTCCCCATGGGCCGCCGCGTCGAGGCCCGGGAGTGGGTGGCCGGGCTGGGCGACCGCGTGGTGGTGCTGGGCAGCCTGGAGGCCAAGGGCCTGGAGTACGACGCGACGATCGTGGTCACCCCGGCCGGGATCGCCGACGAGTCCCCGGCCGGTCTGCGGGTGCTCTACGTGGCGCTCACGCGAGCCACGCAGCGGCTGACGGTGATCTCGGGCGAGCGGGACGACCCGGACGAGCTCGGGGTGCCCGACCTGCTGCGCGACTGAACGGGCCGAAAGGGGCCGCTACGGGCCCGCCGGCGTGGGCCGGATGGCCGGACCGGTGCGGCCGAACGGCCTGTTCCAGCCGCCCGTACGGCCCGATCCGCCGCCGGAACGCTCCGTACGGAATCAGTTCAGCGGACTGTTTGTTAGCCTGGATACGACACCGGCTCGATCCAAGCCCCCGGGCCCAACCTTCGTCGCTACGAGCGACCACTTGCCGCGAGGCGAGCATGGCGGGTCGGTGTCGCTCTTTGTGAACCGGCGGGCGTTCTTCCTCTGCGGAAGGGCGCCCGCCGGTTTTTGTCTTCCCAAGTTTCCCAAGATTCCGGAAGCTTTCTTCCGGAATGAGGGCCGGGTTACCCCCTACTCACCGGTAGGTGGGACGATCGAACGTCTCGTCCTCCACGGGACATGTCGCGTCTTCGTGACGCGAACCACGCCGAAGCGATCCAACCAAGCGAAGAACAGCGAAAGCAGGGGAAAGCGGCCATGGCAACGGCGCCCAGCGTCTCGTACTCGATGACGGTCCGGCTGGAGGTTCCCGCGTCGGGGACCGCGGTCAGTGAGCTGACCACGGCCGTGGAGTCCTCCGGCGGGTCCGTGACCGGCCTGGACGTGACCGCTTCCGGCCACGAGAAGCTGCGCATCGACGTCACCATGGCCACCACCTCGACCGAGCACGCCGACGAGATCGTCGAAAAGCTCCGCGGCATCGAGGGCGTCACCCTGGGCAAGGTCTCCGACCGCACCTTCCTGATGCACCTCGGCGGCAA
>NZ_BMRT01000014.1 GCF_014648775.1 Streptomyces abikoensis | reverse complement strand
GAGGAGCTCGGCTACGACGACCCGGCGGTACGTGGTCACTCCTTCGAGTTCCGGATCAACGGTGAGGACCCGGGCCGTAACTTCCTGCCCGCCCCCGGCACCGTCACCACCTTCACCCCGCCGACGGGTCCGGGTGTGCGGCTGGACGCGGGTGTGGAGTCCGGCAGCGTCATCGGCCCGGCGTGGGACTCGCTGCTGGCCAAGCTGATCGTCACGGGTGCGACGCGTGAGCAGGCGCTGCAGCGGGCGGCGCGTGCGCTGGCGGAGTTCCAGGTCGAGGGCATGGCCACCGCCATCCCCTTCCACCGCGCCGTGGTCACCGACCCCGCGTTCACCAGCGACCCGTTCCACGTCCACACCCGCTGGATCGAAACCGAATTCACCAACACGATCGAGCCTTTCGCCGCTCCGGCCGGTGCGGACGAGGACGAGCCCGAGGGCCGCGAGACGGTCGTGGTGGAGGTGGGCGGCAAGCGGCTGGAGGTCACGCTGCCGTCCTCGCTCGGCGCGGGCATCGGCCGCGCCCCGGCCGCGGGTGGCGGTGCGCGCCCCAAGCGCCGTGGGGCGAAGAAGGCGGGCGCGGCGGCGTCGGGCGACTCGCTGACCTCGCCGATGCAGGGCACGATCGTCAAGGTCGCGGTCGAGGACGGCCAGCAGGTCAACGAGGGCGACCTGGTGGTGGTCCTGGAGGCCATGAAGATGGAGCAGCCCATCAACGCCCACCGCTCCGGCACGGTGAAGGACCTGGCGGCGGAGGTGGGCGCGTCGCTGTCGTCGGGCGCGGTCATCTGCGAGATCAAGGACTGACGAACGACCGACGAGGGCGTCGGACGCGCCGGGCGGGACCGGGGAATACCACGGACCGCCCGGCGCGGCATGTCCTGTCAGTAGCCCGTGCGGGTCCTGTGGACTCCCTGTATGTTCGATGAACGTAAGTGCCGTTTATGGAGATAAGTCCGCTCTTCGGGTGAACTTTCAGAGCATATGTGTGGCGCGCTTCCCGATGCGGCATGCACTGGACATAGGGTGGTGCGCCATTTCGGCGGCCCTGGGCATCGAGAGAGCGCCGCGACTGGGAGGCCGACATGGCGACATTGTGCAGACCGGCCATCGCTGTCCCCGAGCACGTGATCACGAGGGAGCAGACCCTTGATCTCGCGCGCACCCTGCACGCCGATCACCCTCAGTTGGAGCTGGCGCTCCGGCTGATCGGCAACACGGGCGTGCAGACCAGGCACCTCGTGCAGCCGATCGAGGACACCCTCAAACACCCCGGCTTCACCGTGCGGAACGCTCGCTACGAGCGCGAGGCCAAGGCCCGTGTCCCGGCCGTCGTACGGCGGGCGCTCGACCACGCGGAGCTGACGGCGGGTGACATCGATCTGATCGTGTACGTGTCCTGTACGGGCTTCATGATGCCGTCGATGACCGCGTGGCTCATCAACACCATGGACTTCCGCAACGAGACCCGGCAGCTCCCCATCGCCCAGCTCGGCTGTGCGGCGGGCGGCGCCGCGATCAACCGCGCGCACGACTTCTGCCGGGCCTACCCCAAGGCGAACGTCCTGATCGTGGCCTGCGAGTTCTGCTCGCTGCTCTACCAGCCCACGGACCTCGGCGTCGGCAATCTGCTCTCCAACGGCCTCTTCGGCGACGCCATCGCCTGCGCGGTGGTGCGCGGCGAGGGCGGCACGGGCGTACGGATCGAGCGGAACGGCTCGCACCTGGTGCCGGACACGGAGGAGTGGATCTCCTACGGGGTGCGGGAGACGGGTTTCCACTTCATCCTGGACAAGCGGGTCCCGGGCACGATGGCCATGCTGGCCCCGGCCATGCGCGACATGGCCGAGCCGTACCAGTGGGACGTCTCCGAGCTCGACTTCTACATCGTCCACGCCGGCGGCCCCCGCATCCTGGACGACCTCAGCCACTATCTCGGCCTGGCTCCAGAAACGTTTCGCTACAGCCGCGAGACGCTCACCGAGCGTGGCAACATCGCGAGCGCCGTCATCTTCGACGCGCTGGAGCGCCTCTTCCAGGACGGCGGGGCGGACGATTCGGCCCGGGGCATCATCGCGGGCTTCGGCCCGGGCATCACGGCCGAGATCGCCCTGGGCACGTGGACGTCGGACCGCGAGCGCGTCCCGGTGGCGATGCCGCTCTCGGCGTAGGCGGGCCGAATCCAGCCCGTCCGGCAATCCAGCCCGTCCGGCGTTTGAGGACCGGGGGTCCGGGGGCGGAGCCCCCGGACCCGCTCCCGGACCCGTCAGAGGTCAGAGGTCGAACTCCGCGGGATTGATCCCGAGCGCGAAACAGACCTCGCGAACAACAGCCCGCTCCGTCTTGTCGAAGTCCCCGTCCGCCCCACCGATGACGATGCCGATCTGCACGACCGCACGCGCCTCGGTCGGCTTCTTCTGGACCTTGCCGATGGTCTGGAGAACGCTGACCTTGCCGAACTCGAAATCGGTCGACAGCTTCTGGCAGTAGTCGTTGAAACGGGCCTGGAGATCGTCGACGGGGAAGTTCCGCAGAACGTCGTTGGTGGCGATCAGCGAGGCGACGCGCTGCCGCTCGGAAGCGTCGATCGAACCGTCAGCGGCCGCCACCAGAGCGCACATTGCCATGCTCGCGTCACGGAATGCCCCGCTCTTGAGCTCGTTCTTCTTCGCCAGCAGCTGGCCCTGCATTGTCGTGGCCGAATCCTTGAGCCGGTCCCAGAGCGCCATGTGCGTAAATCTCCTTGTGAATACGGGGATGCACTGGCAGAACTGTTGAGACGGGTAAAGAAGTTCCCAAGCGGGCCTACGGGGTCAACTGGCCACGGGGTCAATTACGAGCCGCGTCGAGATGAAGTGGCTTGATCTTTCCCTCGATCATCGCGCCCAGTCCGATGACGGAACACACATCGGGATTGTCGGCGATCTGCACCATCATGCCCGTGGCCTGCTCGATCATCGTGTCCAGTCCAGGGAGACGCGCGCTGCCACCCGCGAGCATGATGCCGCGATCGGCGAGATCGGCGACCAGATCGGGCGGGCACTCGCGCAGCACCCGGCCGATCGCGTCGAGCACGGCCGTGAGCGGGCTGTGGATGGCCTCGCGGACGTGCGCGGTGTTCACGAGCACCGTGCGCGACAGCCCCGTGGCCACGTCGCGCCCGCGCACCTCCGCCTCGCAGCCCATCCGCGCCGGGTCGTAGAGCGCGAGGTGCAGCGGGTGGAGCCCCTGGGAGGGCAGCATCAGCTCGTGGACGCTGCGCAGGTGCTGGATGACGGCGTAGTCGATGGCGTCCCCGCCGATCGCCACCTTCTCGGCGGCGACGATGGCGCCGAGCGAGAGCACGGCGACCTGGGTGGAGGCGGCGCCGCACACCACGATCATCGTCGCCTCCGGCCGCTCGACGGGCAGCCCGCAGCCGACGGCGGCGGCGATGAGCGTGTCGACGAGCTCGACGCGACGCGAGCCCAGGGCGCTCAGCACCTCCACGGCCGCCCGCTGGGCGATCGGCTCGGCGTCGTGCGGCAGGCAGACGGCCGCCCGCAGCATCGGCTTGCGCCGCCAGGCCCGGCGGATCTTGTCGTTGACGAGGAAGCGCAGCATCCGCTGGGCCATGTCGATGTCGACCACCGTGCCACCGGAGATGGGCCGGACGACCTTGATGTGCTCCGGCGTCCGCCCGGCCATCCCCCCGGCCAGTGAGCCCACCGCGATCAGCGACCCCGTCCGGGAATTGACGGCCGCGAGGCTCGGCTCGTCCACGATCAGCCCGCTGTCCTTGAGATAGACGCGGGTGCGGGACGCGCCGAGGTCGACGGCGACGGTGCAACGGGAGAGCTGCTCGAGACTGAGGGTCATCACGGTCCTGCCCTGGGGTGCGCGATGGATGGGGACGTGCGGCCATCGTGCAAGGCGGCGCGCCGCGCTGCCCGCCGAAATGGGCTGCACGGGCGCATGCGCGCGCCCGAAAGAGCGGGCGGTGCGAGCGGCGGTGAGAGCAGGGGCCGAGCGGGGCCGAGCGGGGCCGAGCGCAGGCGAGCGGGGGCGGATACGGGCACCCCCGTAGCCCGTGTCCGCACCCCGGCTCACGGGAAGGAGTCTGCCAGCCCCCACTGACAATCCCCGTGACCTCGGCTTTCGCCCCGGCGCGGAGGGGCCTACGCTCGAAGATATGACCGAGCCGCTCTCCTGGCGGGTCGCCGCGGACCTCGAAGGCCGTCCGACGGACCGGTCCTGCGCCCATCTGGCGCAGACCGCGCACGAGGTGACCCCGAGCACGACGGAAGGCTGCGAGGACTGCCTGCGCATCGGGGCGACGTGGGTGCACCTCCGCGAATGCCTCACGTGCGGCCACATCGGCTGCTGTGACAGCTCTCCCCACCACCACGCGACCACTCACGCGCGTGAGAACGCCGGCCACGACGTCGCCCGGTCCTTCGAACCGGGCGAGACGTGGGCGTGGTGCTACGCGGACGAGGTGCTGCTGCTACCGCAGCCGTAGCGCCGGGCGCGACCGGTGCTACGGCGCACCCGCGGATGACGTTACGGACTGCCGGCGGAGCGCTTAGCTCCCCTTCCGCACCCCCGGCAGATACCCCGCGTGCGCCAACCCCCGCAGCGAAACCCGCGACACCCCGAACGCCCGCAGGTACCCCCGGGGCCGCCCGTCCACCGCGTCCCGGTTGCGCACCCGTGTCGCGCTCGCGTCACGCGGCTGGCCCTGCAACTCGTGCTGCGCGGCCTGTCGCGCGTCCGCCGTCGTGCGCGGATCCCGGATGACGGCCTTCAGGAGCGCCCGCCGCGCCGCGTACCGCGCGACGACGACCTTCCGGGCCTCGTTCTTCGCGATCTTGCTCTTCTTGGCCATCAGACCTTCCCTCCCCGGGCCCGGATGCGGGCAACGGCCGCCTCGACGCCGATCGCGTCGACGGTCTTGATCCCCTTCGCGCTGAGCGTGAGCCGCACGTGGCGGCCCTCGCTCGCGAGCCAGTAGCGCTTGCGCTGCACGTTGGGGTCGAAGCGGCGCGACGTGCGGCGGTGGGAGTGGGAAACGGAGTTGCCGAAGCCGGGCTTTCGCCCGGTCAGCTGGCAGTGAGCGGCAGACATGACAGAGGACCCTCCCCATCTCGGCTAATGAAAATGGAAACCATTTCTGTATAGTAGCCCCCATGCCCCGCAACGACCTACGCCCCGTCATCAAGCTCCGCTCCACCGCCGGCACTGGCCACACCTACGTGACCCGCAAGAACCGCCGTAACAACCCCGAGCGCCTCGAACTCCGCAAGTACGACCCCGTCGCCCGCCGCCACGTGACCTTCCGAGAGGAGCGCTGACCCGCCATGAAGCCCGGAATCCACCCGCCCTACGGCCCCGTCGTCTTCCGCGACCGCGCCGCCGACTTCGCCTTCCTCACCCGCTCGACGGCCACCAGCGACAAGACGATCGAGTGGGAGGACGGCAACACCTACCCCGTCGTCGACGTCGAGATCTCCTCCGCGAGCCACCCCTTCTACACGGGCACCGCCCGCGTCCTGGACACCGCAGGCCGCGTGGAACGCTTCGAACGCCGCTACGGCAACCGCAAAGGCGCGAGCTGATGCGTGAGTTGCCCGTGGTCCTCGTGGCCGGCATCCACGCCGACGCCCGCCGTGCCGTGGTCGACAGCCTCCTGCGCACCGTCCCCGGCTCCGTCACGCTCCACCACGACCTGTCGACGGCGGCGGTCACGGGCACCGTCCGCCGGACCGTGCGCGACCGCTCCGGCACGCTCGACGCCGGCGAGACGCCGCTCGTCAACGACTGCGCCTGCTGCGCCCTGCGCGAGGACCTGATCCCCGAGCTGGAGCGCCTCGCCGGGCTCGGCGTCCACCGCCTGGCCGTCGTCGAGCTGTGGGACTCCGTCGAGCCCAAGGCCATGGCGGAGGTCGTGGCCGCGCACGGCGGCCCGGACACCCGGCTCTCCGGCGTGTTCACGGCCGTCGACCCGGCCCTCGTGCTGCCGACGCTCGCGAACGGCGACGACCTTGCCGAGGCCGGGATCGCCGCGGCTCCGACCGACCGGCGCACCGTGGGCGACACCTTCGCCCGGCAGTTGGAGTACGTCTCCGTACTGGCCCTGGCGCACGGCGCCGAGCGGGCGGACGAGAGCGACCACGCCCTGCTGCGCCAACTCGCCCCCGCCGCCCGCAGTATTCCGGCCGAATCCGTGGAGCTGGCCGCCGCGGCCGTCGCCGGGTTCGACGTGGAGGCGGCCGCCGCGCGCCTCCACCCGGCGTGCGCGCTGCTGCCGCAGGCCGCCGACGCGCACGGCGTGGCCACGCTCGTCTGGCGCCGCGACCGGCCGTTCCACCCGGGCCGGCTCTACGCCGCCCTGGAGGACCTGACCTGCGCGGCGGCCCGCAGCCGGGGCAGGTTCTGGCTGGCGGACCGGCCCGACACGCTGCTGTCGTGGGACGCGGCGGGCGGCGCCCTGTGCGTCGAGAACGCCGGTCCGTGGCTGGCCGCGCTGCCGGACGCCGCCTGGGAGATGGTGCCCGCCGAGCGCCGTGTGGCCGCGGCCCTGGACTGGCACCCGGAGCACGGCGACCGCTCCCAGTACCTCACCTTCACCTCGCCCGGCCTCAACGGCGAAGAGCTGTGCTCACTGCTGGAGTCGTGCCTGCTCACGGACGCCGAGTACGCGGGCGGCCCGGCCGCGTGGCGTCGGCTGCCCCCGGCGTTCGACGGGCTCCTCGACCCGGTTTCCTGAGCCGGGTCCGCGAGCCGGGTCCGTGAACCGGTTTCCTGAGCCGGCGCCCAATCGTCCTCAGAATCTTGAATTCCCCTATTCCGGAGCGGGCCCGGACGGACGTTCGTCTTCCGCGAAGAAGTCGTGAAGTAGTGGCGGGAACACCCTGAGTGCACGTGCATCGGCTCATGCAGAGGCACATGAACGCGGCTATGATCCGGAGCAGTTGCCATCCTCGAATCCATGTTCTGCGGATGAGGGTGCCCCCTGCAATGATCCGGGAGAGTCCAGTGCCCCAGGCGTACAACGGCATGGCCGCCTCGGACATCGAAGATGTCGAATGGCGAAAGAGCCGGCACTCCAACTCCCAGGGCTCCTGCGTGGAGTTCGCCAAGCTGCCGGGTGGCGGGGTCGCCGTGCGCAACTCCCGCCACCCGGACGGTCCGGCGCTCGTGTACACACCCGCCGAGATCGAAGCCATGGTGCTGGGCATCAAGGACGGCGAATTCGACTACCTGCTGGGCGACTAACCCCGTGATCTAGTCGCGGTCGCGCGGCAGCCGGAACAGAGCCCAGACGACTTTGCCGTGCAGCGCGCCCGCCAGCGGATGCCAGCCCCACGCGTCGCTGAACGACTCGACCAGGTACAGCCCGCGCCCGCACTCGTCCCCGGCGCCGGCCTCGCCCACGACCGGACCCGACTCGCTCGGATCGCGTACCGCGCACACGAGCCGCGACGTCCAGCGCATCAGATGCAGGCGTACGGGCGTCTCGTACTCCCCGACGACCGCGAACTCCCCCGAGGAGGCCGCCGGCATGGCGTACCGCATCGAGTTGGTCACCAGCTCGCTGACGACGAGCGCCACCTCATCGAAAAGCCCGATCAGATCCCACCGGTCGAGCGTGTTCCGGGTGAATTTCCGAGCACTTCCGACCGCTTCGAAGTGGGGCGGGAGCGAACAGGAGGCGGAAGTGGAGGCTGCGGATGAGTCGATCGTGGGCAGCCCTCTCCATAAGGGGGAGAGCACAGTCGATCCTTCGGTACCCATCCGAGGCACTCCTGGCAGTCGAGTACGTGACGTGCACGTGTGCGAGCTCCATGGTTGCCAATGCGCCCGGCGGATGCAAGGGCAGATGCACGTGCACGCGGTGGATTTGGGGGCGCACAGGGGGGTTGGGGTGCAATTCTCCCTACGCCCCCTGCGGTAGAGCTCCTGCCCGTGGCTGGTCTGCGTAACCGTGCATGCACTCAACGAAGCCCGAAGATGGCAGACTTCGGCGCCGGGGGTAGCGGGGGTCGCCCTCAGAGAGGCGCGGAAACGACACACCGGAACAGGACCGGAAGAGGAAGGGTCCCAGAGATGGCCACGAGCGAGTCGAGCGGTTCCGTGGTGCGACGCATACTCCTGGGCTCGCAGCTCAGGCGGCTGCGCGAGTCGCGCGGCATCACGCGCGAGGCGGCCGGCTACTCGATCCGAGCGTCCGAGTCGAAGATCAGCCGTATGGAGTTGGGCCGGGTGAGCTTCAAGGCACGGGATGTGGAGGATCTGCTCACCCTCTACGGGGTCACGGACGGTGCCGAGCGCGAGGCCCTGCTGGGCCTCGCCCGCGAGGCCAATGTCGCCGGATGGTGGCACAGTTACGGCGATGTGCTCCCGGGGTGGTTCCAGACGTACGTGGGGCTGGAGGGCGCCGCCTCCGACATCTCGATCTACGAGGTGCAGTTCGTCCACGGCCTGCTCCAGACCGAGGGCTACGCCCACGCCGTCGTCGTACGCGGTCAGCCCAACGCCGACGAGGCGGAGATCGAGCGCCGGGTCTCGCTGCGCATGGAGCGCCAGAAGCTGCTGTTCTCCGAGCGCGCGCCTCGCTTCCACGCCGTCCTCGACGAGGCGGCCCTCCACCGCCCGTACGGTGGCGAAACGGTCATGCGCAACCAGCTCCAGCACCTCGCCGACATCTCCGAGCAGCCCAACGTGACGCTCCAGGTGATGCCCTTCGCCCACGGCGGACACGCCGCCGAGAGCGGCGCTTTCACCATGCTGCGCTTCCCCGAGTCGGACCTCTCCGACGTCGTCTACCTGGAGCAGCTGACCAGCGCGCTCTACCTCGACAAGGCCGAGGAAGTGGCCCAGTACGCCCGGGTCATGGAGCGGCTCCACGAGGACAGCCTCTCCCCGGAGAAGACCCGCGATCTGATTGCGCGGCGTCTTCAACTCCTGTGACACATCAGTACGATGACGTCTCAGCGACACGTCATGGACGCGACACTGGCGCGACGCCCTGGCGCGGCAGTGGCGCGCCATCGACGCGACATGGAGCGGCATGGAAGAGCGGTGCGCCAACGCGACGCACCTCATGACGGGCGCCCCGGGCGCCCCGCATTTCGCAGACGGGATGGCGCATGTCCGACGGCACGCACGGTTCGCACGGCACCCACGGTTCGCATGGACCGTCCAGCGGCTACGGCTCCTGTTTCGACACCCTGGCCGCCCAGTACATCGACGGCGAGTGGCGGGCCGGCACGGGCTCCTGGGACATCGTCGACTTCAACCCCTACGACGGCGAGAAGCTCGCCTCGATCACGGTCGCCGGCGTCGACGAGATCGACCAGGCGTACCGCGCCGCCGAGCGCGCCCAGCCCGGCTGGGCCGCCGTCAATCCCTACCGCCGCCGCCTGGTCTTCGAACGCGCCCTGCGCGTCATCGACGACAACGAGGCCGAACTGACCGCCGCCATCACCGCCGAGTGCGGCGGCACGGCCGTCAAGGCCGCCTTCGAGCTCCACCTGGCCAGAGAGTTCTTACGGGAGGCCATCCAGCTCGCGCTGCGCGCCGAGGGCCGCATCCTGCCCGCCCCGGACGACACCCGCGAGAACCGCCTCTACCGCGTCCCGGTCGGGGTCGTCGGGGTGATCAGCCCCTTCAACTTCCCCTTCCTCCTCTCGATCAAGTCCGTCGCCCCGGCCCTGGCCCTCGGCAACGCCGTCGTGCTCAAGCCCCACCAGAACACGCCGATCTGCGGCGGCGGCCTGGTCGCCAAGCTCTTCGAGGACGCCGGCCTCCCCGGGGGCGTCCTCAACGTCGTCGTCACCGACATAGCGGAGATCGGCGACGCGCTCATCGAGCACCCCGTGCCCAAGGTGATCTCCTTCACCGGCTCCGACAAGGTCGGCCGCCACGTCGCCACCGTCGCCGCCGCGCACTTCAAGCGGACCATCCTCGAACTCGGCGGCAACAGCGCCCTGATCGTCCTCGACGACGCGGACGTGGACTACGCCGTGGACGCCGCTGTTTTCAGTCGTTTCATCCACCAGGGGCAGGTCTGCATGGCGGCCAACCGTGTGCTGGTGGACCGGGCCGTCGAGCGTGAATTCACCGAGAAGTTCGTCGCCAAGGTACGGACCCTGAAGGTCGGCGACCCCGGCGACCCGGCTACGCACATCGGCCCCCTCATCAACTCCGGCCAGGCGGAGGCCATCACCAGCCTGGTGGACCAGACCGTCGCGGACGGCGCCACCGCTCTCGTCCGCGGCCGGACGGACGGCACCCTGGTCGGCCCCTCGGTCCTCACGGGGCTGCCGGCGGACTCCCCGATCCTGGCCCAGGAGATCTTCGGCCCCGTCGCCCTGATCATCCCCTTCGACGGCGAGGAGGAGGCGGTCCGGCTCGCCAACGCCACGCCGTACGGGCTGAGCGGTGCCGTGCACACGGGTGACGTGGAACGCGGCGTCCGGGTGGCCCGGCGGATCGACACCGGGATGATCCACGTCAATGACTCGACCGTGCACGACGAGGCGATCGTGCCGTTCGGCGGCGAGAAGCACTCGGGCGTGGGGCGGCTGAACGGCGACTCGATGGTGGAGGTCTTCACGACGACGAAGTGGATCTCGATCCAGCACGGCAGGAGCGAATTCCCCTTCTAGGACGGACTCTGACCTACATCACCCCTACGGTGTCTGTGTCGCAAGAAACAGACGAGAAGCCGACGAGAAACACAGGGGGACCCCATGCCCATCCATGTCGTCGAGAAGGACGTCACCGACGAGCGCGGCACGCTGCTGGCCTTCCTGGCGGGCCAGCGCGGCGGCCTCCGTCGCGCACTCCTGGGCCTGACGGCCGAGCAGGCGGCGTCCGTGCCGAGCGCCAGCGAGATGTCGCTGCACGCGCTCCTCAAGCACGTGATCCAGGCCGAGACCGGCTGGATCGAGTGGGCGAAGGGCAACGCGCCCAAGTCCTTCGAGGAGACGACGGAGCGCTGGCAGCAGGGCTGGCGCCCGACCGAGGAGGAGACCGTCGAGGTCCTCCTCGCCCGCTGGGACGAGGCCGCGGCGGCGACCGAGCGGTTCATCCGCTCGGTGGACCTGGAGAGCACCTTCGAGCTGCCGCCGGCCCCGTGGTTCCCGAAGGAGGCCAGCCTGTCCATGCGCTGGCTCCTGCTCCACCTCATCGAGGAGATCGCACGCCACGCGGGCCACGCCGACATCATCCGCGAGACGATCGACGGGAAGACCGCCTTCGAGCTGGTGGCCCAGGAGCAGGGCGAGGACGCCTAGGCTGGCTCGCGGCGGGGGCCGATCGAAGAGGAGACCGAGGCGAAGATGTCGGCCATCCGGCTGCTGGTCCTGGGCGCCGTCCGCCGGCACGGCCGCGCCCACGGCTACCAGGTCCGCGGCGACCTGGAAATGTGGGGCGCCCAGGAATGGTCGAGCGCCCAGCCGGGCTCGATCTACCACGCGCTCAAGGCCATGGCCAAGCAGGGCCTCCTCGTCGCCCACGACACCGCCCCCAGCGAGGCGGGCGGCCCCCCGCGCACGGAGTACGAGCTGACGGAGGCGGGCGAGGCGGAGTACTTCGCCCTGCTCCGCGCGTCCCTCGTCGCCCACGACCAGAAGACCGACGTCCTCACGGCGGGCGTCGGCTTCCTCGTCGACCTGCCGCGCGCCGAGGCCATCGCCCTCCTCCGGCAGCGCGTGGCCGCGCTGGAGGAATGGCGCGCCGACATCGACCGCCGCTGGACCCCGGCCGAGGGCGAGGACTGGGGCCACATCGCCGAGATCGGCACCCTCTGGCGCGCCCTCGCCGAGGCCCGCGAGACCTGGGCCCGCGGCCTGATCGCCCGCCTGGAGGCGGGCGCGTACGTGATGGCGGGGGAGGACGAGCCCTCCTGACTCTACGCTGGTTCCCCACTGTTGTGGGGAGGGTGGAGCGCGTGCAACGGGACGGTACCAACAACGAGTTCAACAACTCGAACGCCAAATTCGTCTTCATGGGACGGGAGATCACCGTCCAAGGTGTGCCCTGCCCGTCCGCCCCCGCCCCCTCCGCCGACGACTGGGTGGACCTGGCCGTCCGTTCGACGGCGTGGCGCCACGTACCCGCCGACCGCGACGCGTCCTTCTTCCGTGAGCGCGTCGCCGAGACCGTCGCGGCCCTGGCCCGCCTCCGGGACGAGGCGGAGGGCGAGCTCGCCGACGACCCCTGGCGGGACGACGCCGTCGTCCCGCGCTTCGCGGAGAGCGTGGAGTGGCTGCTGGGAGAGCCGGGGCCCGAGTGCCGGCTCGACCTCTACCCGGCGGAGGCGGCCCTGCTCGTCCTGATGCCGTTCGTGTACCGCGTGCAGACCCTGCGCCTGGCGGCTTCCTTACGGGCACGGGTCGCCCCGAAGCGCCTGGACAGGCATCCCGGGCCGGGCCCCGAGCGCGCGTCGTTCGAGGTGTTCGCCGAGGGGCACGACCTGCTCGTCAAACGCGCCCTCCAGCACCCCGAGGCAGCGGAACCCATCGGCTGGTGGCTGTTCCACCGATGGCTGGCGCTGCGGGAAGAGTTCTCGGACGCGGCGACGGTCCGGACGCTATGGGAGGCGGTCGGCGCCCCGGCCCACGCGCTGGGGGAGGCCCTGGACCCCCGCCGGATCTGCCGCCTCCTCCACGGCCTGCGCCGCGGCCCCGACGTCTGCAACCGCGAATACCTCGACGAGCTCCCCGCCGACGACGCCGCCGGCGTACGCGGCGGCGGCCCCCAGCGCATCCGCGACCAGCGGCTGGCCCTCCTCCTCGCCCTCGCCCACGGCGCGAGCCGTGAGATCACCGCCCTGCCGCAGATCGTCGTGGAGCACCTGGGCATTCCCCACCCCGTGGACCTCGTCCAGTTGCGCCGCACGCTGGAAAGATCCCGCTGGGGCGGCTCCCACGACCTCCCGGTGCTCCACGCCGAGTGTCACCACGAGGCCGTCATCGAGGGCCTCCGCGCCTACACGGACCGCACGGACACCCTCCTGGCCGCCGTCCGCCGCACGGCCCGCGAGCGCGTCACCCAGCCCGTGCCCGCCCTCCCGGCCCGCCTGTCGGCGGACGGCGTGACCCCGGCGGAGGGCGTCTTCACGGGCTGGGCCAGCTTCCGCCTCGACGAACGCCGCGTCCGCGACCTCCTCATGGGCGTCCAGCTCTACCGCGACCGCGACCTCGCCGTCCGCGAGCTCTACCAGAACGCCCTGGACGCCTGCCGCTACCGCCGCGCCCGCACGGAATACCTGGACCGGACGCGGGACGCCACGTACACGTACGACGGCCGGATCGACTTCGAGCAGGGGACGGACGACGACGGCCGCGAGTACGTCGAGTGCCGCGACAACGGCGTCGGCATGGGTGAATCGGAACTGCGCGGGGTCTTCTCCCAGGCGGGCTCGCGTTTCGTCGACCAGCTCGACTTCAAGCTGGAACGGGCGGGCTGGGCGGAGGCCGTTCCACCGGTGGAGCTGTTCCCCAACAGCCGTTTCGGCATCGGCGTGCTGAGCTATTTCATGCTCGCTGACGAGATCCGGGTGACGACGTGCCGTATGGACGCGCGGGGGCGGCTGGGGCCGCTGCTCCGGGTGTCGATCTATGGCCCGGGCCACTTGTTCCGCATCGAGCGGCTGGAGGAGCGGGGGGACGAGGCGGGCACGCAGGTCCGGCTCTACCTGCGGGACGGGACCGACTCGTCGTGCCTGAGCACCCTCGAACGTCTCCTCGGCATCGCCGAGTTCCCCACCGAAGCCCGCCACGGCGAGCGCGTCAGGACGTGGCAGCCCGGCCGGCTCACGGCGCGAGACGCCCCGGACCGGGAACGCTTCGGGCTGAACGCTCACGGTGCGCTGGTCGAGTGGCCGGAGGCCCCGGACGGCGTGCAGGTGTTCTGGTGCGAGAACGGGGGCGGTCTGCTCGTGGACGGGCTGGTCGTCCAGCCCGAGATCCGGCGGGGTGTGCTCTCGGCGGACGGCCACTCGGGGTTGCGCGGGGCAGTGGTCAACCTCTGCGGAGCACACGCCCCGGGGCGGCTCTCCGTCGACCGGTCCAGGGCGCTGGACGATGTCTCGGGGCAACTGGAGGATCTGCTGGGGCGGGCGCTGAAGAGCCTGCTCGCGAGCGACGAGGCGCTGCCGAGCTATGCGTGGATCTGCCATATCGCGGAGTCCAGCCACCGGCTGGCCGACATGATCACCAAGGCGGTCGGCGAGGCGGGGCGGGTGCTGACCTTCCAGGGCTGCGATGTCGACATGGCCACGGCCGGGTGCCTCCCGTCCGACATGGAGTTCCTGCCCGGGGGCGTTTTCGGGGACGGCGACCGGCGCAAGAACGCGCCGGGTCTGCCATGGACGAGAGCCATCGGCATCCCACCGGACCACGTCCTGCTCTGGCGGATCGCCGCGCACGGGCCCAGCGCTGCCCTGACGCTCCTGGAGGAAGCGTGTCCGGAGCTTCGTGACGTTCGGGTACGCCCGGCCCTGCCCTCCGACATCTTGCTGCTCTCCCGGAAGGGCACGTCGGTCCAGTACCGGCACTGGAACCTTCGCATGGGGTGGAGCAGGCACCTCCGAGACTGCTTGGCCACGGCGGACGAGCTCGGCATCACCTGGCAGTCCGCCGCCCAGCGCGCCGCCGAGCTGGGGGTCCGGCCCCTCGACCGGCCCGTGGCGGTGGACGAACTGCGGAGCGCGGCCCGTTCCATGGGCGTGGGCGTCGAAGAAGCGGCCGCCCGCTGGAGAGACATCGGCGTTCCGGTCCGGGAAGCGGTGGTGACGCTCGCCGCGGCCGCCGATCACGATTCCCTGATCGGCCTGGACCTGGCTCCGGCCGGTCACAGTACGGGGTGGCTGGAACCCGATGAGACCGTCCCTCCCGGGCACATCGCCAAGGCGAGTCTGACCCTCGGCATTCCCGTGCCCGCGGTCTGCGCGAGGCTCGACGCGTACGGCCTGCGATACGACGCCGCCTGCCTGCCGGACCGGCCGGATGCCAGGGTCGTGACACTGCTGAGCCAGGAAGCCAACGGGAAATACCCGTGGCGCACCCACGCGAAGCCGACTGCTGCGGGCCAGGTGCTCGAGAGCGCCGTCAAACTGGGGATCCCGCCGGGCCAACTGCTGGCCGAGCTCGCCTATCTCGGCTTCCGTACTCCCTCGGATTTCCCTGCCGACGCCAACGCCGATGACATCCAGCTGCTGCGTGACGACAACGGCTATCTGCGGCCCGGAAAGGGAGTCCTCTATTGGCACGTTCTGCGCGGAGGCGGCCGCTCGCCGCAGGAGAACATCGACCGGCTGCGTGATTACGGCATCGGTGTCCCGCTCACTCTCCCGTCCGCGCCGACTCGGCTGGACGAGGAACTGCTGGCGTACGAAAACCTGTGGTGGGAGATCGACACGGAGAATCCCGTCCCCTTCGCCCATGTCGTGAACGCCGCCGAGGCGCTGCGGACAGTGCCGGAGGAAGTGGCCTGGCACCTCCGTGGATACGGGGTCCGGCTCTCACGGGACGATCTGCCGGAGGGCCTGAGCTTCGCCGAAGCGCGCGCGTTGATCAGGAAGGGCGAGCACGACATGGATCTGCGGATCTCGGGTACGTTGCGGGGCTTCGACCTCCGGGATCTCCTCCAGGCCTCGCTCCGACTCGGCCACCCCCTGAACCAGATCACCACCTGGCTCCAGGAGCTGGGCCTGCGGGTCGCCCCGGCGGCCGACACCATCCGGGCGGCGCTCAGGCTCGTCCCCCGCGCTTGATTCCCGCCCTGATCCGGGCAACGTGGGCCCGTACGACCACCTCGTGCTGCGCGCTCACCCCGGCATCCGGCACGTCCACGCCCCGGCAGACGCGACAGAGCCCGCCGGAGAGGGCTTCCGGGCGGCCGGGTGTGCGACAGGAGGTGCACTCCATGATCCGGCGACCGAGCGCCTGGGGCACCGAGGGTGGCTCGGGCGGCATCTTCTCCCTGAGCCGCGTTCGGGTGAAAGCGGCGGGGGAGTGGACGGAGGCCGGGAGCCCGGCGGTGAGGGCGGCGACGAGCTGGGCGGGTGGGATGCCGCGTGCCAGCCATTCCGCCGCGAGGGGTTCGAGGTCGGCGCACTCTCTCGCCGAGAGGGCGAGGCGGGGGTCGGCGAGGCCGAGGGTGGCGAGGGCGTCGTAGGCGGGGGAGCGCTGCGGTTTGGTCTCCGGCTGGGGCTCGTCGCCCTCGTTCAGCCAGCGCTCCCACCATGCGTCGCTGCGCGCCGTTCGAGAAAAGAACGTGCGGAAGACCCACTGCGTGGTGCCGTCACCGGCAGGCTCGCGGATGCGGCGCAGGTGGCCCGCCTCGGAGAGGTTGTTGAGGGCGGTCCGGACGGCCTGCTGCCCGTAGGGCAGCTCCTTGGCCAGCGTCTTCGCGTCCATCGCCGCGCCGTCGGGCAGCCGGTCGATGTGGGAGGCGATGTACGCCTCGCGGGCGGGGAGGTGGGCGAAGGTGTGGGGGTCGCGGGGGGCCTGGCCGGGGGCGGAGCGTTTTCCGTAGCCGGGGGAGGCCATGGGGGGACTAATGTTGGCGTCAGCCATGGGATCGATTCCTAATCCTTAGCGATCTTGATGGTCAGACCCCCGTTCGGTGTTGGAGCACCGGCGGGGGTCGCTTGTTGCTGCGCACGCTACAGGGAGAGCGCACAGCGTCGCGACTCGGTTGCGGAAAGTCACTCGGGTGTGCAAGAGGCGGGGAGGGAGGGCGGGTTGAGCCCACCTCCCATTCCTAAGAGAAGGCGCTCGAATCCCGAGTCCCGAAGCTCGGGTGCTGCAGGAACGTTCCCCAGGAGGCCCTGGGGACGGATATTCGGGGGCTGTCGTCGGACCCGAGCTTCGAGTCCCGGACGTGGACGGCGTGCGGGGAGGTGGCGACCTCCACGCATTCGCTGCCGTCACCGGCACTGAAGCTCGACTTGAACCACTTCATTGCGTGTCTGCCAATTCCTCGATGAAGGCTGCCGATTCGCCCGGGCCCATGGCCAGCTGAGTGATGCGTGCGAGCGTCTGCGTCGCCTGACTGACCTTGTCCGGCTCGGCGGTCAAGGAGGAGGTCAGTTGCCCTTCCTCGTAAGCGAAATGCTTGTGATCCGGTGTCTCGAGCAGGATCAATGATCCGTCCATGCCGACGGGGATGCCGTCGAAACGGAGAGCCTGGATCGTCACGTTGCGACGCTTGCTCACCGTCAGCAGGTGGTGCAGCTGCCGCTGGTGCTGTTCCCTGCTCGCGATCGGGTACCGGAGGGCGGGTTCTCCGATCACGTAGTTGAAAACGTGCGTTTGCTTGTCCAGTAGAGCCTGGCGCTTCATCCGGTTCGCGACACGTACCTCAACGGTCTGGTCGTCGAGCGGTGGCCACCAACTGCCGATCAGCTCCTGTGCGTACTCCTCCGTCTGGAGCAGCCCAGGGATCCGCATCGGCTGGTACGAGCTGATGGCGATCGCCTCTGCCTCGTACCGCATGTAGTCGTGGCTGCGCTCCGGAAACTGCTCGGGCTCCAGATACTTCTCCGCCGCCCGCAGCAACCCCTTCGCCCCACAGAGCTGATCGGCGATGCGCAGCAGATGCACCGCCGGCCGTCGCCGCCCCTGCTCCACCGAGGCGATCGTTTCGCAGCCGTATCCGGCCTCCTTGGCCAGCGTCTCGCGGCTGACTCCGGCGAGGTTCCGCCAGAGCTTGATCTGCTCGCCGCAGTACTGCCACGCCATGGGCCGTGGGCGCGTGTACGTCATCGGATGAGTCCTCTCGTACTTACTCCCGTCGCTACCGCATACGACGATCCCAAGCCAGGGTGGTTTCGGCCTCGCGATGAGAAAACTTACGCACCACGTCCCTCCCGGGCCCCGATAACGGTCGTACGCCTCGACATCCCACTGAAATACGCAAAAGTCCTGTTTGAGCCACCTTGACCGGCGGCAGCATGGTGATGTGGAGGGGAACCCGAACGCGCCCGCCCCGCTGCCCTATCCACGGGGCTGGTTCTGTCTGAGCTCGACCCGTGAGCTGAAGGCCGGCACGGTCGCCACCCGGCGGCTGGCGGGCGAGGACGTCGTCCTCTACCGGACCCGTGGCGGGCGGGTACGGGCGATCCGTCCGCACTGCCCGCACCTCGGGGCCCACTTGGGCCATGGCGGCACGGTGGACGGTGAATACCTCGTCTGTCCCTTTCACCGCTTCGCCTACGGCCTGGACGGCACCTGCCGGCGCTCGCCGTACGGCCCGCATCCACCGGAGCTCTCCTTGACGTTGCTGCCGGTGTGCGAGGTCAACGGCATGATCTGCGTCTGGTACGACGAGACGGGGGCGCCGCCCGACTGGCAGCTACCGGAGCTGCCGAAACCGGGCTTCAGCACGCCGGTGCAACGCACCCTGCAGGCGGACACCCACCCGCAGGAAGTGGCGGAAAACATCTCCGACTACGGCCACAAGGGCCCGATCCACGGCTTCGTGGACACGAAGGAGCTCGTCACCGCGAGGACGGACGGCCCGGTCCGCACGGCGAAGGTGCGGGCGCGGCGCAGCCTTCCGCTGATCGGCATAGTGCCGGTCGACTACGCGGTACGGCAGTTCGGGCTGGGGCTGGTGCTGGCCGAGGCGGAGATCCCGGCGCTCGGGGTGTCGATGCGGATGTGGGTGAACCCCACGCCGACAGGGCCGTGGCGGACGCAGTTCCGCGTCTTCGTCGGCTGCGCGATCACGGTCCCCTGGGCCGTCCCCGACCGCTTCCGCGACCCACCCCTCGCCGTGGCCTCCCACCTCCTGGCCCGCTTCGGCCTCACCTGGCTCACCCACGACGTCCGCAAGGACATCACCATCTGGCACAACAAGCGCTATCTCCCCCACCCCCGCCTGCAACGCGGCGACGGCCCTATCGGAGAACTCCGCCACTGGGCCCGCCAGTTCTATGCGACGGCGGAGAGGTGACCGGTGGTCGGTCAGACCTCGATCAGGCTGCGCAGATCGATCTCGATGGGGAAGGGGACGTCGGTCTTGAGTGTGCCGGTGTGCTTGAAGCACTCGGGGCTGGGGATGTACCAGTCCACCTCCCGGTGCAGCCAGAACTCGTACACGACGGGCAGGTCGTCCTCACCGCGTTCGACGCGCCAGTAGTGGTCGATCTTTGCGTCGGCGTACATGGCCGGCTTGTAGTAGCGGTCCTCTGAACGCGTGCCGGGAGAGACGACCTCGACCGCGAGCACGGCCTTCCCGGCGGGAGTGCAATCCAGGGTCCGCACGTCGAGATCGCGCTTGTCGAAGACCAGGACGTCAGGCGTTAGGACGCTGCGCTCGTCGAGCATGGTCCACCGTTCGATATTGGCGGTGAATGGCTCGCGCTTCGCGCTTCTCAGCCGGTGATACAGCTCATCGCGGACCTCGTCGTGCCACCAGCTGGTTTTCCCCCGGACCACGATCTTCCCGCCCAGTAGTTCCCAGCCGCATGGCAGGGCGAGGTCCTTCACCTGCTCGTACGTCCAGCCGTCCTCGGGCGGGTACATCCAGTTGCTCAGCGTTGCTCTCATGGACCGGATGGTGGGCGAGATCGTGGACGCATGTCCCGCACTCGAACGTAATGCCACCCACCCGGGTGAGGACGGACCGTTTCTCCGACTCGCGGTGCCCCGCGACTTGCACCTCACGTCACGTGAGCCCCCACCGTGGAGCGTGCAAGGAACGAAAGGAGCGGAGCCGATGAGCTACTCCGTGGGACAGGTCGCCGCCCTCGCCGGCGTGACCGTTCGGACGCTGCACCACTACGACGAGATCGGTCTCCTCCCGTCCGGCCGCAGCCACGCGGGACACCGGCAGTACGAGGACGCGGATCTCGACCGGCTGCAGCAGATCCTGTTCTACCGGGAGCTCGGGTTTCCGCTCGAGGAGGTGGCGGCGCTGCTGGACGATCCGGACGCCGATCCGGCCGAGCACCTGCGGCGGCAGCACGAGCTGCTGACCGGCCGCATCGACCGGCTCCAGCGCATGGCCGCCGCCGTGGAGCACGCCATGGAGGCGCGAAAGATGGGCATCAAGCTCACCCCCGAGGAGAAGTTCGAGGTCTTCGGCGACTTCGACCCCGACGCACACGCGGCCGAGGCCGAACGCCGCTGGGGCGGCACGGACCCGTACAAGGAGTCGCAGCGCCGGGCCGCCGCTTACACGAAGGAGGACTGGCTGCGGATCAAGGCCGCCGCCGACGGGCTGAACGCGCGGATCGCCGCGCTCATGGAGAGCGGCGCGGCGCCGGAGTCGGAGGAGGCGATGGATCTCGCGGAGGAGCACCGGAGGCAGATCGGTGAGTCCTTCTACGACTGCTCGTACGAGATCCACGCCGGGCTCGCCGAGATGTACGTCGCGGACGAGCGGTTCGCCGCGACGTACGAGTCGATCAGGCCCGGCATGGCCGCCTTCCTGCGGGACGCGATCCTCGCGAACGCGATCCGCCGCAGCTGATCTGCGCTGAGTCGGCGCTTCACGCGTGCGGGGAGATCACCACGGCCGTGCCGTAGGCGCAGACCTCGGTGCCGACGTCGGCGGCCTCCGTCACATCGAAGCGGAACATGAGCACCGCGTTGGCACCACGGGCGCGGGCCTGCTCGATCAGTCGCTCCATGGCCTGGTTGCGGGTCTCGACCAGGGTCTTGGTCAGGCCCTTGAGCTCGCCGCCGACGAGGGACTTCAGGCCCGCGCCGATCTGGCTGCCGATGTGCCGGGAGCGCACGGTGAGGCCGAAGACCTCGCCGATGACGCGGTCGACCCGGTAGCCGGGCACGTCGTTGGTGGTGACCACCAGGACGTCCTGGGACTTCTGGCCGCCGCCGTACTCGTCGATGCCCATGCATCCACCTCCGTATGTGTGTGCAGTTTTGCCGTTCGCCGTTCGGGACGCACGCCGGGGCGGCCGGGTTGCGCCGTTCGGGTGTACACGGAACATAACGGCACGTGAGCGGGCGTGCGCGCCCCGGGACGGGTGCCGGGGGGCCGTCTGGAACCGGGGTCGTCGCGGGCACGTTGGTAACCTCGGGCGGCACACCGCCTCCCCCGCCTGTGCCCGGGCCTCGCAACGAGCCTGCGAGCCTGCGCCCTCCACCCAGGAGACCGTCAACCGTGACCCCCACCACTCTCGCGCTCGGCCCCCAGTGGCTGGACTCGGACTACCTGATCGGCCAATTCGGCCTGTGGGGCGTCCTGGCCATCGTCTTCGCCGAGTCGGGCCTGCTCATCGGCTTCTTCCTGCCGGGCGACTCGCTGCTGTTCACGACCGGTCTGCTGGTCACGACGAACGCGCTGAAGTATCCGTTGTGGGTGGTGTGCGTCCTGGTGATCCTCGCGGCGATCCTCGGCGACCAGGCCGGCTATCTCTTCGGCCGCAAGGTCGGCCCCGCGCTCTTCAAGCGGCCGGACTCGAAGCTCTTCAAGCAGGAGAACATCGAGAAGGCCCATGAATTCTTCGAGAAGCACGGGCCGAAGTCGCTGGTCCTGGCCCGCTTCGTGCCGGTGATCCGGACGTTCACGCCGATCATCGCCGGCGTGAGCCGGATGAACTACCGCTCGTTCCTCATCTTCAACGTCATCGGCGGCGCCCTGTGGGGCGGCGGGGTGACGCTCCTGGGCGCGGCGCTCGGCAAGATCGAGTTCGTTCACAAGAACATCGAGCTGATGCTGGTCGCGATCGTGCTGGTCTCGGTCGTGCCGATCGCCATCGAGTTCCTGCGGGCGCGGTCCAAGTCGAAGAAGGCGGCCGCTGCCGCGGCGGAGGAGGCCGCGTCCGTTCCGCCCGCTCCGGCCACGCCGTCGGACGACGGGTTCGACTGGGGCGGGTTCGGCCTGGGCGAGGACGGCCCCAGGCACGGTAACGGGCAGGGGCACGGTAACGGTCACGGTGGCCAGGCTCAGGGCGGCGGCCCCGACGGCGGGTACGGGAACCACGGCGGTCACGGCGGTCAGGGCGGCCAGGCCGGCGGCTTTGGCAACCAGGGCGGCTACGGCGGGCAGGACGGCTACGCCGCGGCCGGTGGTTACGGGGGTCAGGGCGGGTACGCCGGGCAGGGTGGATACGCCGGGCAGGGCGGCGGCTATGGCGGCCAGCAGGGCGGCCAGGGCGGCTACGGCGGTGGTTACGGTTCCGGCGGCTACGGCCAGCCCCAGCCCCAGGCGTACTCGCAGCCCC
This sequence comes from Streptomyces abikoensis, assembly GCF_014648775.1. GTDB lineage: Bacteria > Actinomycetota > Actinomycetes > Streptomycetales > Streptomycetaceae > Streptomyces > Streptomyces abikoensis. The sequence continues at coordinate 67,254 of NZ_BMRT01000014.1, read as the reverse complement.
AGGCGTACCCCCAGCAGTCCCAGCCCTACCCCCAAGCCCAGCCTCAGCCCTACCCCCAGGGCCAGGGCCAGGCCCAGCCTCAGCAGTACCCCCACCCCCACCCCCAGGCCCAGCCTCAGCCTCAGCAGTACCCCCACCCCCAGGGCGGCTACGGCAACAACAACGCCTACGGCCAGGGCGGCTACGGCAGCAATGCCTACGGCTACAACAATGGCGGCAATGCCGGTGGCTACGACGGTGGCGGCTACGACAACGGCGGCTACGACGACGGCCAGGAGCGCCCCCACCACCCCCAGCAGCCCCGGCACTGACGCGGAACGCGGCACCTTCCCGCCGTTAACGGCACATTAGGGAACCGTCAGGGAGCCCGTCGCTCCGTTTTCCCCGCCCCCGGTGCGCGGGCCCCTCGCCCTGCGTGCATCCTGGCCGTAACAGGAGGGTCGCACCGAGGAGTACGTGGTGGTGGAACGCCAGCGGGGAAGCGGTACGGCGAGCCAGGACGGTGAGCCCGACCGGGGCGCCGAGGACCGCAAACCGCAGTCCGACGAAGCGCACAGCGCCTTCACCCCGCCCCTGGGCGTGCCCCTGCCGCCCGCGCCGCCCGAGGACGACCACCCCACGTCGGAATTCGCCCTTCCCAAGGGCGTCGTCAAGGGCACCGGCAAGGGCGGGACGAAGGGCGCCGAGGGGGCTGCCTCCTCCTACGCCGCCTACACCCCGCCGTACGGGATACCCAAGGTCAGCCTGACCAAGGAGGCGCCCTGGCAGGACCGGATGCGCACGATGCTGCGGATGCCGGTCCTGGAGCGGCCGGTGCCGGAGCGGCCGGAGAAGCACGCGGAGGAGCCCGGGCCGCCCGTGCCGCGCATCCTCGACCTGACGCTGCGCATAGGCGAGCTGCTGCTCGCGGGCGGCGAGGGCGCCGAGGACGTGGAGGCGGCGATGTTCGGCGTCGCGCACGCGTACGGGCTGGCGCGCTGCGAGCCGACCGTCACGTTCACGCTGCTGACCGTCAGCTACCAGCCTTCGCTCGTCGACGACCCGGTCACCGCCAACCGGACGGTGCGCCGGCGCGGCACGGACTACAACCGGCTGGCGGCGGTCTTCCGGCTCGTCCACGACATCACCACCCAGGGGCTGACCCTGGAGGAGGCGTACGGGCGCCTCGCCGAGATACGCCGCAACCGTCACCCGTACCCGAGCTGGGCGCTCACCCTCGCCTCCGGGCTGCTGGCGGGCGCGGCGAGCCTGCTCGTGGGCGGTGGGCTCGTGGTGTTCCTGGCGGCGGCGGTCGGGGCGATGCTCGGCGACCGGCTGGCGTGGCTGGCGTCGGGGCGGGGGCTGCCGGAGTTCTACCAGTTCGTGGCGGCGGCGATGCCGCCCGCGGCGATGGGCGTGGCGCTGAGCGCCACCGGTACGCCCGTCCAGGCGTCGGCGGTGATCACGGGCGGGCTGTTCGCGCTGATCCCGGGACGGGCGCTGGTCGCGGGCGTCCAGGACGGGCTCACGGGCTTCTACATCACGGCGGCGGCGCGGCTGCTGGAGGTCGGCTACCTCATCGCGGGCATCGTCTGCGGCGTGCTGGTCGTGCTGTACGGAGGTGTGCACGTCGGCGGGAAGACGCTCAACCCGGAGGCGGCGCTGGTCCACCGGGAGCGGCCGGTCATCCAGATCGTGGCGGCGATGCTGCTGGTGTTCGCGTTCGCGCTGCTGCTTCAGCAGGAACGTCACACCGTGCTGCTGGTGACGCTGAACGGCGGGGTCGCGTGGGTCGTCTACGGGGCGCTCGCGGACACGGCGGGGCTGGACCCGGTGCCCGCCACGGCGATCGCGGCCGGCCTCGTCGGCCTCTTCGGCCAGCTGCTGTCGCGCTACCGCCACACGTCCGCGCTGCCGTACGTGACGGCGGCGATCGGCCCGCTGCTGCCGGGTAGCGCCACGTACTTCGCGCTGCTGAACTTCGCGAAGAACGAGCTGAACACGGGGATCTCGGCGATCACGAAGGCGGCGGCGCTGGCGCTGGCCATCGCGATCGGGGTGAACCTGGGGAGCGAGATGTCCCGGATGTTCCTGAAGGTCCCGGGCGAGGCCGCGACGCGCCGCGCGGCGAAGCGCACGCGCGGCTTCTGAGCGGTACCGCGCCCCGAAGGGGCGCGGGGAACTGCGCGACCGGCCACGGACGGCCCGCGGCCGCATGACCTCGCTTCGGCACCCCTGGGCACGCCAAAACCGCCGCGGCGGCGTTCTGCCACCACGGCGGTGTCCGGCGGTGCCGGGACCGGCCTCAGGCCGACCCGGCATTCACCAGCTGCACGTCAGTGCGTCAGTGGTGGGCCCCACCCGACGCCTCAAGGCGCTTGTAGGACGCCTCGATCTCCGCCTCGGCCTCCGCGCGCCCGACCCAGTCCGCACCCTCGACGGACTTGCCCGGCTCCAGGTCCTTGTAGACCTCGAAGAAGTGCTGGATCTCCAGGCGGTCGAACTCCGAGACGTGGTGGATGTCACGGAGGTGCTCGACGCGCGGGTCGTTCGCGGGGACGCACAGCAGCTTGTCGTCGCCGCCGGCCTCGTCCGTCATGCGGAACATGCCGATGGCGCGGCACTTGATGAGGCAGCCGGGGAACGTCGGCTCGTCGAGAAGGACCAGCGCGTCCAGCGGGTCGCCGTCCTCGCCGAGGGTGTTCTCGACGAAGCCGTAGTCGGCCGGGTAGCTGGTCGAGGTGAAGAGTCGGCGGTCCAGACGGATGCGACCGGTCTCGTGGTCCACCTCGTACTTGTTCCGCGAACCCTTCGGGATCTCGATGGTGACGTCGAACTCCACGGGTGGCTCCTTCTGATCAACACATACGTCTGGTGATTAAGTGTCCCCCACGCAGGAGTGTGGTGGCGAAAGGGGCTGGTCCGTGGTGCCGCAGGCCGGACGCCGGCAGGTCGGGTGGTGGCGGGACGCCTCTCGCGAACAACGGCGAACCGTACGGTTCGCCGCCTTGTCCGCCGTGGCCGGCCTGGCGCTGGCGACCGGCGCGGTGACAGCCACCGGGCCCTGGGACGGGGGTCAGCGTAAGGCCGAACGGGACCTCGCCGCAGCCGCGGCACGGCCCGGCGGCGCCCGTCACGCCGACGGCGAACGCGCGCCGGGCGCCGCGCCGCCGGTGCTCGCGGGCCTGAAGGCCGCCGGGAAGCGCCCCGCCGGCGGCCCGGCGGAGGCGCTGGCGCCCGTCCTGGACCCCCTCCTGAAGGACTCCGCGCTGGGTGCCGACCACGCGGCCGCCGTCGTCGACGCCACGACCGGGGAGCGGCTGTACGGGGTGGCGCAGTCGGACGCGTACACCCCGGCGTCCACGATCAAGCTGGCCACGGCGGCCGCCGCCCTGTCGGCGGTGGGGCCGGAGCACCGCATCGAGACGACCGTGATGGCGTCGGGCGGCGGCGACGGCGTCGTCCTGGTGGGCGGCGGCGATCCCACGCTCACCGCGGCCGGCCTCGGCGACCTGGCCGACGCCACGGTCCGCGCCCTCAAGGCGCGCGGCACCACCGGGCGGGTGAAGGTGGCGTACGACGTCTCGCGCTACTCCGGGCCCGTGCTCCACACGATCGGGCTCAACGACAACATCGCCCCCGTCAGCCCCCTGATGGTCAACGAGGGGCGCCTCGACGACTCCGACCACGGGCCCGCCGACCGTACGGCCGAACCGGCGGCGGACGCTGCCCGGAAGTTCGCGGCGCTGCTGCGGGAGAAGGGCGTGGACGTCGACGGCGAGCCGGGGGAGGGGCGCGCGGAGGGGAAGGCGGCGGCACGGCTGGCGTCGGTGGCGTCCGCGCCGGTGTCCGCGCTGGTGGAGCGGATGCTCACCAACAGCGACAACGACATCGCGGAGGCGCTGGCGCGGCAGACGGCGCTCGCCTCGGGCAAGCCGGCGAGTTTCGAGGGCGCGGCGCAGGCCGTCACGGAGCGGCTCGCGGCGCTGGGCCTGCCGATGCCGGCCGTCCGCGTCGTCGACGGCAGCGGCCTGGACCGCGCGGACCGCGCGTCTGCGGAGTTCCTCGCCCTGCTGCTGGCCCGGGCGGCGGAGCCCGGCCGTCCGGCCCTGCGGCCGGTCCTCACGGGGTTGCCCGTGGCGGGCTTCAGCGGCACCCTGCGCGACCGCTACCCGCGCGACGCGGCGGGCCGCGCGGCCGTACGGGCCAAGACGGGCACGCTGACGGGCGTGAACACGCTGGCCGGGACGGTCGTCACGCCGGACGGGCGGCTGCTGGCCTTCGCGTTCCTGGCCTCGGGGACGACGGACGCGGATGCGGCCCAGAAGGCCCTCGACCGGGCGGCGTCCGCGCTGGCCGGGACGTAGCGGAGGCCCCTGTCCCGCCCTTTCACCGTTTCCGAGCGGGGCTGCCGCCCCCTCGCACCCCCGGCTCCGTGCCGGACGGGCTGAATTCAGCCCGTCCGGCGTTGAGGACCGGGGTCCGGGGCGGAGCCCCGGTCAAGCCCTCCACCCCGGCCACCCCCACCACGTACGGTGAAGGCATGACGAGCGTCGGTGGTACGGAGATGGTCGACTGGAAGCTCGCGGTGGCGACCGCGACTCGGCTCGTACGGCCGGGGCCGGAGGTCAGCCGGGACGAGGCGCGCGACGTGGTCGCGGAGCTGCGCCGGCACGCGATCGCGTCGGAGGAGCACGTCCGGGCGTTCACCCGGATGACCCACCCGGAGGGGAGCGGGGGCGCGCAGCCGCCCGTCCTCGTCGTGGATCGCGCGGGGTGGGTCAAGGCGAACGTCGCCGGTTTCCGGTCCCTGATCGGCCCGCTGCTGGGGAAGATGCAGGACAAGCGGGCGAACGCCCCGGCGGGGGCGGTGCTGGGCGCGGTCGGCGGCAAGGTGACCGGCGTGGAGCTGGGGATGCTGCTGTCGTTCCTGGCGTCCCGGGTGCTGGGCCAGTACGAGACGTTCGCGCCGGTGACGCGCGACCTGCCGGGGTCCCCGGCCGGCGGCGGACGGCTGCTGCTCGTGGCGCCGAACATCGTCCAGGTCGAGCGCGAGCTCGACGTGGCCCCGCACGACTTCAGGCTCTGGGTGTGCCTCCACGAGGAGACGCACCGGACGCAGTTCACGGCGGTGCCGTGGCTGCGGGACCACATCGAGGGGGAGATCCAGGGGTTCCTGGGGGAGACGGAGGTCGATCCGGCGACGCTGCTGGAGCGGATCCGGGAGGCGGCCCAGTCGCTGGCGGGCGGCCGGCCCGCGGACGGGGAGGAGCGCGGCGGCCGGAGCATCGTGGAGCTGGTCCAGACGCCCGCCCAGCGGGAGATCCTGGCGCGGCTGACGGCCGTGATGTCGTTGCTGGAGGGCCACGCGGACTATGTGATGGACGGCGTGGGGCCGCAGGTCGTACCGACCGTGGCCGAGATCCGGGAGAAGTTCCAGAAGCGGCGGGCCACCGGTGCCGGTCGGCTGGACGCGGCGCTGCGCAAGCTGCTGGGCCTGGACGCCAAGCTGCGGCAGTACCGTGATGGCGAGCGCTTCGTACGCGCGGTGGTCGACGAGGTCGGTATGGACGGCTTCAACCGGGTCTGGACGTCCCCGAACACGCTGCCGACCAAGGCCGAGATCGCCAAACCGGCGGACTGGGTCGCACGGGTGCACGGACGGGCCGACGGGTGATTCCGTCCACCCCCGTCACGCCCTGCTACCGGACGAACGCTCCCGTAATCACCCTTCCGAGGGACCGTGTGCCAAGGGTGGGCGTGCGATGCTCGGGTAAAGGCTCGTCTCTGTCACCATCGACGCACACAGCGTGACGGATACTCGGAGTCGGCAAGCCCCCGGCGCCGGCTCCGGCACCCCCTCCCATGGAACGATTGGACACACGGACATGGGTCCACACCCCGCGGTCGCGGCGATACGCCTGGCGGTCCGCCGCGTTCTCCACGACGTCCTCACCCTGGCCCCCACCACCTCCTCGCCCCAGGGCGCCGGCGAGCCCCCGCTCGTGCTGGTGGCCTGCTCGGGTGGCGCCGACTCCATGGCGCTCGCCTCCGCCCTCGCCTTCGAGGCCCCCCGCCTCGGGGTCCGGGCCGGTGGCGTGACCGTCGACCACGGCCTCCAGCAGGGCTCCGACCTCCGCGCCGCCGAGGTCGTGAGCCGTCTCACCGCCCTCGACCTCGACCCCGTCGAGGCCGTCCGCGTCGACGTCGGCCGGGAGGGCGGCCCCGAGGCCGCCGCCCGTGAGGCCCGCTACGCCGCGCTGGACGCCGTCGCCGACCGCCACGGCGCCGTCGCGATCCTGCTCGGCCACACCCGTGACGACCAGGCCGAGACGGTGCTGCTCGGGCTCGCCCGGGGCTCCGGCATCCGCTCGCTGTCCGGCATGGCCACCGCCTCCGGCGCCGGCGGCCGCTACCGCCGGCCCTTCCTCGGGCTGGACCGGCAAACGGCCCGGAAGGCCTGCATGGTCCAGTCCCTGCCCGTCTGGGACGACCCGCACAACGCCGATCCGGCCTACACCCGCTCCCGGGTGCGCCACGAGGCGCTGCCGGTCCTGGAGAAGGCGCTGGGCAAGGGCGTGGTGGAGGCCCTCGCCCGGACGGCCCAGCTCTCCCGTGACGATGCCGACGCCCTCGACTCCTGGGCGGCCGCCGTGGAGCCGTCCGTGCGCGACGACTCCGGCGATCTCGAGGTCGCCAAGCTCTACGCCCTGCCCCCCGCCGTGCGCCGCCGGGTGCTGCGCCGGGCGGCCATCGCGGCGGGTTCCCCGGCCGGTTCGCTCTTCGCCCGGCACCTGGAGGAAGTGGACCGCCTGATCACCGGCTGGCGCGGTCAGGGGGCCATCAATCTCCCCGGGCGCGTCGCGGTTCGCAGGCAGGGTGGCAGACTGGTCCTCCGGCAGGGCTGATGCGAGCGGGGCGGAGCGCGTCTCGCGGGCCCGACAAGGTCGTGAACGAGCGAGAGTGGCGCGGGTGGACGAGAAGGACATGGGCACCGATCTGAAGTCGGTGCTCATCACCAAGGAAGAGATCGACGCGAAGCTGGCCGAGCTGGCCGCGAAGATCGACGCGGAATACGCGGGCAAGGACCTGCTCATCGTCGGTGTCCTCAAGGGCGCCGTGATGGTGATGGCGGACCTGGCGCGCGCCCTGTCCACCCCCCTCACCATGGACTGGATGGCCGTGTCCTCCTACGGCGCGGGCACCCAGTCCTCCGGTGTGGTCCGCATCCTCAAGGACCTGGACACCGACATCAAGGGCAAGCACGTCCTGATCGTCGAGGACATCATCGACTCCGGCCTGACGCTGTCCTGGCTGCTGTCGAACCTGGGCTCGCGCGAGCCGGAGTCGCTCAATGTCGTGACGCTTCTGCGCAAGCCGGAGGCGGCGAAGGTGGCCATCGACGTGAAGTGGGTCGGCTTCGACATCCCCAACGAGTTCGTCGTCGGTTACGGTCTCGACTACGCCGAGAAGTACCGCAACCTGCCCTTCGTGGGCACGCTCGCGCCGCACGTCTACGGCGGCTGAGCACGCTCCGTCGTGGAGCCGGTACCCCGGTGGTGAACCCGGTGGGTGAACCCGTGGCCGGGAACCCTTCCCGGTTTCCCGCCGTTGGAGCATGCGAGGGCGGGTTTGTTGACCGTCCGCGGCGGCGTCGGGTGACAATGCTGGGGTACCGTCCGAAGGTCAGCCTTTTTCAGGCCTTCGAGCCAAGCTTTCAAGGTCGAGCAGGACACCGCACGCACAGGCACCTCAATCCGGGGTGACCGTGCCTCACTGTGGCAGGAGGGACGGGGCGCCGAGCGCCCCGTATGGATGGACGTGAAGCGCTACTTCCGTGGGCCGGTCATGTGGATCGTGCTGGCCGTCCTCGCCGTGGTCGTGTTGATGCAGGTCGTCGGCTCGTCCGGCGGCTACAAGTCGGTGGACACCAGCCAGGTCGTGCACGCGATCGACAAGAACCTGGTGAAATCGGCCGAGCTGACGACCGGCGACGAGAACAAGATCAAGATCGAGCTGATCAACGGCCAGAAGATCAAGGGCTCCAGCAAGGTCCAGGCCAACTACATCGGCGACCAGGGCGTGGAGATCTCCAAGGACCTCCAGGCCAAGGCCGATGACGACGACCCGAAGACGCTGCCCGAGGGCTACAACGTCTCGACGTCGAAGCAGAACCCCTTCGTCGGGGTGCTGCTCTCGCTGCTGCCCTTCGTCCTGATCGTCGTGGTCTTCCTGTTCCTGATGAACCAGATGCAGGGCGGCGGCTCCCGGGTGATGAACTTCGGGAAGTCCAAGGCCAAGCTGATCACCAAGGACACCCCCAAGACCACCTTCGCCGACGTGGCCGGCTCCGACGAGGCCGTCGAGGAGCTCCAGGAGATCAAGGAGTTCCTCCAGGAGCCCGCGAAGTTCCAGGCCGTCGGTGCCAAGATCCCCAAGGGTGTGCTGCTCTACGGCCCGCCCGGAACGGGCAAGACGCTCCTCGCGCGCGCCGTCGCCGGCGAGGCGGGCGTCCCGTTCTACTCGATCTCCGGCTCCGACTTCGTCGAGATGTTCGTCGGTGTGGGCGCCTCCCGCGTCCGCGACCTCTTCGAGCAGGCCAAGGCCAACGCCCCGGCCATCGTCTTCGTCGACGAGATCGACGCGGTGGGCCGCCACCGCGGCGCCGGTCTCGGCGGCGGTCACGACGAGCGCGAGCAGACGCTCAACCAGCTGCTCGTCGAGATGGACGGCTTCGACGTCAAGGGCGGCGTCATCCTGATCGCCGCCACCAACCGCCCGGACATCCTCGACCCGGCGCTGCTGCGCCCGGGCCGTTTCGACCGGCAGATCGCCGTCGACCGTCCGGACATGCAGGGCCGTCTGGAGATCCTCAAGGTCCACCAGAAGGGCAAGCCGGTCGCGCCCGACGTCGACCTGGCCGCCGTCGCCCGCCGCACCCCCGGCTTCACCGGTGCCGATCTGTCGAACGTCCTGAACGAGGCCGCCCTGCTGACGGCCCGCAGCGACCGCAAGCTGATCGACAACCACTCGCTGGACGAGGCGATCGACCGCGTCGTGGCCGGCCCGCAGAAGCGGACCCGGATCATGAGCGACAAGGAGAAGAAGATCACCGCGTACCACGAGGGCGGACACGCCCTGGTCGCGGCGGCTTCCCCGAACTCCGACCCGGTTCACAAGATCACGATCCTGTCCCGGGGCCGCGCGCTCGGCTACACCATGGTCCTGCCCGACGAGGACAAGTACTCCACCACGCGCAACGAGATGCTCGACCAGCTGGCCTACATGCTGGGCGGCCGCGCGGCCGAGGAGCTCGTCTTCCACGACCCGACCACGGGCGCGGCCAACGACATCGAGAAGGCCACCGCCACGGCCCGCGCGATGGTCACCCAGTACGGCATGACCGAGCGTCTCGGCGCGATCAAGTTCGGCTCCGACAACTCCGAGCCCTTCCTGGGCCGCGAGATGGCGCACCAGCGGGACTACTCCGAAGAGGTCGCCGCGCTGGTCGACGAAGAGGTCAAGAAGCTCATCGAGACCGCGCACAACGAGGCGTGGGAGATCCTCGTCGAGAACCGTGACGTCCTCGACAACCTGGTTCTGGCCCTCCTGGAGAAGGAGACGCTGAACAAGGAGGAGATCGCCGAGATCTTCCGGCACGTCGTGAAGCGCCCGGCCCGCCCGGCGTGGACCGGCTCCTCGCGCCGTACGCCCTCCACCCGCCCGCCGGTGCTCTCCCCGAAGGAGCTCGCCCCCAGCAACGGGGCCGCCCCCGTCGACACGGTGGAGCTCACCAAGGACAGCCCGGCCACGCCGGAGAGCTGAGCCCCCCCCGGGCCCCGCGAAGGGCCCGGAATGGATGCCGCGTCACCCAGGTTTTAGCCTGGGGGCGCGGCATCGCGTTTTTGCGCGCGGTCCGAAGAGCTCCGCAGGGGCCGCACACGGCGCGACGACGTACGAGAGAACGAGGCAAGCCCATGACCGACCCGGTGACGCTGGAGGCCGAGGGCCCGATCGGCGAGTTCGACGAGAAGCGGGCGGAGAACGCCGTCCGCGAGCTGCTGATCGCGGTCGGTGAGGACCCGGACCGGGAGGGCCTGCGCGAGACGCCGGCACGAGTGGCACGCGCGTACAAGGAGATATTCGCCGGCCTCTGGCAGGAGCCGGAGGACGTGCTGACCACCACGTTCGACCTCGGGCACGACGAGATGGTGCTGGTGCGGGACATCGAGGTGTACAGCACCTGCGAGCACCACCTCGTGCCCTTCCACGGTGTGGCGCACGTCGGCTACATCCCCTCGACGACCGGCAAGATCACGGGCCTGTCGAAGCTGGCCCGGCTGGTGGACGTCTACGCCCGCCGCCCGCAGGTGCAGGAGCGCCTGACCACGCAGATCGCGGACTCCCTGATGGACATCCTGGAGCCGCGGGGCGTCGTCGTGGTCATCGAGTGCGAGCACATGTGCATGTCCATGCGGGGCATCCGCAAGCCCGGCGCCAAGACCCTGACCTCGGCGGTCCGCGGCCAGCTCCGCGACCCGGCGACGCGCGCCGAGGCGATGAGCCTGATCATGTCCCGCTGACGCAGGACATACGAAAGGGGCCCGTCGGATGACGGGCCCCGCCGGGGGCGCCCCGTAAGGGGCGGAAAAACCGCTACGCGGAAAGTCGGCTGCCCATCCACTTGAGCGTCGGGTTCAGCTCACGCCGCCACGTGTTGAAGTTGTGACCACCGCTGTCGAGCACGATCGACGAGACACGCGTCGGGGACTTCGACGCCATCTCGATGAACTTCATCGTGTCCTTGTAGTTGTGCTCACCCTTCTTGCTGGTGGTCACCAGCAGCGAGACGGGCGGCAGGCTCTTGTTCTTCAGACGCCACAGCAGGTCGTTCTCCTGCTCCAGCTGCTTGCTGCCGCCGAAGAGGGAACCGGTCGTCGGGTCCTGCGGGGCCTTGTAGTAGCCGGAGAGCGAGGCGGCCGCGCTGTACGCGTCGGGGTGGCGCATCGCGATCTTCAGCGCGCAGTAGCCGCCGGTGGAGTCGCCGATCATGCCCCAGTTCTTCGCCTTGTCGCCGACGCGGTAGTGCTCCGAGATGGCCTTGCGCAGATCCTTGGCGAAGAACGTCTCGGTCTGCGGGCCGCCGGGTATGTCCATGCATTCGGTGTCACGCGGCGGGGCGACGGTGGGACGCATCATCACCAGGATGGTGGGCTGCATCTTCTTGTCCTTGGCGAGCTTGTGCGCCCGCACCGGGTAGTCCAGACCCTTGATCAGCGCCTCGGCCGTGCCGGGGTAGCCGGTCAGCGCGACGGAGGCGGGAAAGGTCTTGTTGGCGTACTGCGGCTGGAAGTACTCCGGCGGCAGGTAGACGTACGCCGGGCTGGAGATCTTGGACTCCACGCCCACGATGTTGATCTTCTCGATCTTGCCGCCGACGCGGGGCACATTGCCGCGCGGCACCTTGACCTGCTGGGCGCTGACCACCTGCACCCGCTTGGCCCCGGCGCTGTGGTCGACCACCACGCCCTCGTTCTTGACCTGACCGAAGAGGTCGGCCCAGGAGCCGTAGAAACCGAAGGACTGGTTGGCCCAGAGGCCGATCGCCGCGAACAGCGACAGCTGCGTGGCGATCATCATGCCGACGCGGGCCAGAACGGAGCCGATGCCCTTCTTGCCCAGGCGGGGCCAGAGCCAAATGGTCAATGCGAACAGCACGACCGCAGCCACGATGGCAATGATCAGTACTGCCATGCTGGTGAGACCCATGAGGTGCTTTCTGCCGAGCGCCCCGGCGCGCGGGGTCGCGGAATGGTTACTTCTTTCCGGGCTCGGCCCCCCACGGAACCTCAACCCCGAAACCGTCGTCCTACAGGGCGCACATTGTCCGGGTGCTGCCGCCAAGTGGCGCAGGCCCACTCGACAGGACGACGGGAAGAGATGTCTGTCAGGGTAGATGGCAAAAAGTCCGACGAGGTTCCTTCGGGGTCGAAGAGGCTCGCGGGGCTTGCGCGTCTTATCAAGGGGCCCAAGCCCGAGAACGTGCCTGCCGTCGTGGGCACGATCGGGGCCCTGATCGGCCTCGCTGACATCGCGGCCGGGGTCATCCCCCGGTTCCGGTGGAGCAGGGTGCACGCCCTCTCCGAGGTGCTGCCCGGCTCCGTGACCCAGCTGGCGGCCGCCGGCTCGATCATCGTCGGCATCCTGCTGCTGATGATCGCCCACGGCCTGAAGCGCGCCAAGCAGCAGGCATGGCTGGCCGCCGTGATCCTGCTGCCCATCGGTGCCGCCGCGCAGCTGCTCTACCGCCACTCCTACATCGGTGGCGCCCTCTCCCTGCTGCTCTTCGTCTACCTCCTCCGGCACAAGAAGTCCTTCGCCGCGCTGCCGGACTCCCGCAGCCGCTGGAAGGCGCTGGCCAACCTGATCATCATGGGCGGCGTCAGCTTCGCCCTCGGCTGGGTGATCGTCGGCTCCCACGCCAACAAGATGATCGGCGACCCGCCGGTGCTGGAGCAGATCGAGCACGTCCTCTGGGGCCTCGTCGGCTTCGAGGGCTCGATCCGCTACACCGACCACGTCGACTACACCGTCGGCTACTCGCTGGGCGCCCTCGGTCTGCTGACCGTCCTCACCACCGCCTTCCTGGCCTTCCGCCCGGCCTACCCGGCCCCCCTCCTCACCGAGGAGGACGAGGACAAGCTGCGCGAGCTGCTGGCCAAGCACGGTGAGCGCGACTCGCTCGGCCACTTCGCCCTGCGCCGTGACAAGAGCGTCGTCTTCTCCCCGTCGGGCAAGGCCGCCGTCTCGTACCGCGTCGTCTCCGGCGTGATGCTCGCCAGTGGTGACCCGATCGGTGACGTCGAGGCATGGCCGGGCGCCATCGAGAAGTTCATGGAGCTGGCCAAGCGCCACTCCTGGACCCCCGCCGTCGCCGGCTGCAGCGAGACCGGTGGTGAGGTGTGGACCCGTGAGACGGGTCTGGACGCGCTGGAGATGGGCGACGAGGCCATCGTCGACGTGGCCGACTTCAGCCTGACCGGCCGTTCCATGCGGAACGTCCGCCAGATGGTCAAGCGCATCGAGCGCAACGGCTACTCCACCAAGGTGCGCCGCGTCGGCGACCTGACCCCCGAGGAGCTGGACGCCGTCCAGCGCGCCGCCAACGCCTGGCGCGACACCGAGGACGAGCGCGGCTTCTCCATGGCCCTGGGCCGCATCGGCGACCCCAAGGACCTGGACGCGATCATCGCGACCGCCCACAAGGACCCGGAGGAGGGCGAGGACCTCCCCTTCGGCGACCTCCGCGCCATGCAGCACTACGTGCCCTGGGGCAAGGACGGCAGCTCGCTGGAGCTGATGCGCCGCGACCGCAGCGCCGACCCGGGCATGAACGAGCTGCTGATCGTGGCCTTCCTCCAGGCCGCGCCCGAGCTCAAGATCAAGCGCCTGTCGCTGAACTTCGCGTTCTTCCGCTCCGCCCTGGAGCGCGGCGGCAAGCTGGGCGCGGGCCCGGTGGTCCGCATCCAGCGCGCGGTGCTGATCTTCCTCTCGCGCTGGTTCCAGATCGAGTCGCTGTACAAGTTCAACGAGAAGTTCCGGCCCCGCTGGGAGCCCCGCTTCATCGTCTTCCCCAACAGCCGTGACCTGCCCCGCATCGGCTTCGCGATGATGCAGGCCGAGGGCTTCCTGGAGCTGCCGCGACTGCTGCGCCGCCGCCCGGCCCCGCCGGAGGAGGTCCTGGAGCAGGAGGCTCCCGAGCAGAGCGAGGTCACGCGCGCCGCGTGACATGCGCCGATACCGCCCCGCGACCCCTCCCCGGCCACCCGCCGGGGAGGGGTCGCGTCGTTCACCGGCCTCGTCGCACGCCCTAGGCTGGTTCCATGAGTACGTTGCGCGGCCGTATCGGGCCGGTCGGACTGCCCGAGTGGGACCGCTGTGCGGTGATGGGCGTGGTGAACGTCACGCCCGACTCGTTCTCCGACGGCGGTCACTGGTTCGACACCGCGCTGGCGGTCAAGCGGGGGCTGGAGCTCACCGCCGCCGGCGCCGACCTGGTCGACGTGGGCGGCGAGTCCACCCGGCCGGGCGCGGTGCGGATCGACCAGGAGGAGGAGCTCCGCCGGGTGGTCCCGGTCGTCCGCGAGCTGGCGGGCGAGGGCGTGGTCGTCTCGGTGGACACCATGCGGGCCGCCGTCGCCGAGGCCGCCGTGGAGGCGGGCGCGGTACTGGTCAACGATGTCAGCGGCGGCCTCGCCGACCCCGCGATGGTCCCGGTGGTGGCCGCCGCCGGAGTGCCGTTCGTGGTGATGCACTGGCGGGGCTTCAGCGCCGACATGAACAGCCGTGCGGTCTACGGCCCCGATGTGGTCGGCGACGTCGTCGAGGAGCTGCGGCAGCGGCTGGACGCGGTGGTCGACGGCGGCATCCAGCCGGACCGGATCGTCGTGGACCCCGGCCTGGGCTTCGCCAAGCACGCCGAGCACGACCTCGCCCTGGTGGCCGGGCTCGACCGGTTCCGCCGGGAGCTGGAGCTGCCGATGCTGGTGGCCGCCTCCCGCAAGCGCTTCCTGGGCCGGGTGCTCGCCGGGCCCGAGGCCGATCCGCCGCCGGCCCGCGAGCGGGACGCCGCCACGGCCGCCGTCTCGGCGCTCGCCGCGCGCGAGGGCGCCTGGGCGGTCCGGGTCCACGAGGTACGGGCCAGCGCCGACGCCGTCCGGGTGATCCGGGCGGTGGAACGGGCGGCCGCCGCGGCCCCCACCGGTCGGGCCGCCGACGCTCCCGCCACCGCCGCGCCCGCCGCCGGCCCGACCGCCACCGAGGGGGCCGAGTGAGCGCCGCCCGCACGGACGCCGAGCGGGTCGAGCTGGCGAACACCGCCCTCTACGAGGCGATGGAGCGCGGCGACACGGCCGCCATGGACCGGCTCTGGCTGGACGACCCCGGTACCGAGGTCTCCTGCGTCCACCCCGGCTGGCCCGTGCTGCGCGGCCGGAGCGAGGTGCTGCGCTCCTACGCCCTGATCATGGCGAGCACGGACTACATCCAGTTCTTCCTCACCGATGTGGAGATCGCGGTCGTCGGCGACACGGCCCTGGTCACCTGCACGGAGAACATCCTCAGCGGTGCCCCCTCGGAGACCGAGGGCGAGCTCGGCCCGCTGGTCGGCCAGCTCGTCGTGGCCACCAATGTCTTCCGGCGCGTGGGTGACGGCTGGAAGGTGTGGTCCCACCACGGCTCACCCGTGCTCGCGGGGCGCGAGGACGAGGAGGAGGACGACTCGTCCGAGCCGGGTACGTGACGGCCGTCACGGCGCCACACGTCAGTGTGAGGAAAAGTGGCCACTCGTTCGAGCTGCTCGACGCCCGGGTAGGGGTTGAGCACGTGACTCTCGGGTAAGCGCGGCGCGAACCGCCCGGCACCCGAGGTCGGGCGCTGTCGGTGCCCGCAGGTAGATTCGAAGGTGGGCAACCCGGTCGAAGGCGGGTCCTTACCGACAACCAGCAGGAGCTGATTCGTGTGGATCGTGTCGCGCTGCGCGGCTTGAAGGCTCGCGGCCACCACGGGGTGTTCCCCAAGGAGCGCGAAGAAGGTCAGACCTTCATCGTGGACCTGGTGCTGAGCCTGGACACCCGGCCCGCCGCGGCCGACGACGACCTCGCGAAGACCGTGCACTACGGCATCGTGGCCGAGGAGGTCGTGGACGTCGTCCAGGGCGAGCCCGTCGACCTCATCGAGACCCTCGCCGAGCGGATCGCCCAGCAGTGCCTCAAGCACGAGGCGGTCCGGGAGGTGGAGGTCGTCGTCCACAAGCCGGACGCTCCCATCACCGTTCCCTTCGACGATGTGACGATCACTATCACCCGGAGCCGAGTATGAGCAGCAGCGACCCGACCGTGCAGCCGGTTCCCGCCTCCGTGGTGGAGCGAGTGGACGCGGCCGATGTGACCCTGAGCAACCCCAAGCGCGCCGTGATCTCCATCGGCAGCAACCTGGGCAACCGCCTGGAGACCCTCCAGGGCGCGATCGACGCCCTGGAGGACACCCCCGGCCTGCGCGTCAAAGCCGTCTCCCCGGTCTACGAGACGGAGCCCTGGGGCGTGGAGCCGGGCACCCAGCCGTCGTACTTCAACGCGGTGGTTCTGGTGAAGACCACGCTCCCGCCGGACTCCCTGCTGGAGCGCGGCCACGCGATCGAGGAGGCCTTCGAGCGCGTGCGGGACGAGCGCTGGGGCCCCCGGACGCTCGACGTCGACATCGTCACGTACCAGGACGTCATCTCCGACGACCCGGTGCTGACGCTGCCGCATCCCCGCGCCCACGAGCGTGCTTTCGTGCTCGCCCCGTGGTACGACGTGGATCCCGAGGCCGTGGTCCCGGGCCACGGTTCGGTGAGCGAGCTGCTGGCCGGTATCGGCCGTGAGGGCGTGGAGCCGCGCGCCGACCTGGAACTGCGGCTGCCCGAGTAGCCGTTGGGCCTACGTAGTTTTTCCGGATGACGAAGAGGGGCGACAGCTCGGTGAAGCAACTTCGGATCGGGGTGCTGGCCGGCCTCTTCGCCGTGGCCGGGGTCCTGTCATGGGCCGCCGCCCGCCTGTGGGACTCCTTCGGCACGCTGCCCAGCGTGCCGGTGGCGGCGCCCATCGTGCTGGCCGTCATCGCGGTGGTCCTCTTCGCCACGGCCCTGTCCCTGCGCGCCCGGCTGCGCGCCCAGCGCGAGCGCCGGCCGGGCGCGAAGGGCGTCGACCCCCTGGTGGCCGCGCGAGCGGTCGTCTTCGGCCAGGCCAGCGCCCTGGTCGCGGCCCTGGTCGCGGGCATGTACGGCGGAGTGGGCGCCTTCCTCCTCATGGCCGGCCTCGACGTCCCCGCCCACCGCGACCAGGCGATCTACGCGGGCGCGTCCGTCCTGGCAGGCGCCTGCGTGATAGCGGCCGCCTTCTTCATGGAACGCGTCTGCAAACTCCCGGAGGACGAGGACGACGAGGGCGGCCCGGGCGCGTCCCGGGCGTAGCGAGGACGGGCTGACTTTGTCAGCCCGTCCGGCGTTTGAGGACCCCGGGCGAAGCCCGGTCCGGGGGCCCGGGGGCGGAGCCCCTGGAAGAAACGGAGAAAGGGCGGGACAGGGGCGAGCTACCGATCGGGCACGGTCTCCAGGTAGACGTCCTGCCGCAACCCGCCACGGGCGTCCGCCTCGATCGACCGCCGCAGCGCCTCATGCAACCGCGCGGGGGTCAACACCCCCAGGAAGTGGTCCGCGTCGTCGCCGTCCAGAACGGCGATCCACCCCGCGTCATGCTGCAACATCGTGCTGAACGCCTGCTTCAGCGAAGCCCCCAGCGGCAACCACGCGTCCATCCGCCGCGCCCGCTCCCGCACCCGTGCCGTCCCCGCGCCGGAGGCGATCGCGTCGGCGGAGACCCAGCCGTGCAGCCGGTCCGCGTCGTCCAGGACGACGGCCCAGCGCGCGTCGTCCACGGCGAGCCGCGCCCGCGCGTCGGACAGCCGGTCGTCGAGGTGGACCACCGGCGGCTGCTCCAGATCCCCCGCCTCGATCGGCGTCACCGACAGCCGCTTCAGCCCCCGGTCCGCGCCGACGAAGTCGGCGACGTACGGGGTGGCGGGCGCGCCCAGCACCACCGCCGGGGCGTCAAGCTGTTCGATTTTTCCGTGGCCGTAGACCGCGATGCGGTCACCGAGCCGGACCGCCTCCTCGATGTCGTGCGTCACGAACAGCACCGTCTTGCGCACCTGCGACTGCAGCCGCAGGAACTCGCTCTGCAGCCGTTCCCGCACGACCGGGTCGACCGCGCCGAAGGGTTCGTCCATCAGGAGGACGGGCGGGTCGGCGGCGAGCGCCCGGGCGACCCCGACGCGCTGGCGCTGACCGCCGGAGAGCTGGTCGGGGTAGCGGTCGCCGTAGACGGACGGGTCGAGCCCGACGAGGTCGAGGAGCTCGGCCGCCCGCTCGCGGGCCCGCTTGCGCTGCCAGCCGAGCAGATGGGGGACGGTCGCGGTGTTCTCCAGGACCGTCTTGTGGGGGAAGAGGCCGACCTGCTGGATCACATAGCCGATGCGGCGCCGCAGCTCGACGGGGTCCACGCCGGCGATGTCCTCGCCGGCCACCCGGATGCGTCCGCTCGTGGGCTCGATCAGCCGGTTGACCATCTTCATCGTGGTGGTCTTGCCGCAGCCCGACGGTCCGACGAGCGTGACCAGCTCGCCCTCCGCGACCTCGAAGGAGAGGTCGTCCACGGCGGCTGTGCCATCGGCGTAGCGCTTGGTGACGTGCTCGAAGCGGATCATGGTTCCCCATTGTCGCCGTACTGTCCTTCGAACATTGTTGCCGTTGGACCCCGGTCGGAGGCGAATGTCAGTGCTCCGGGTTAGGGTCGCCAGTAACCGACCGTGAAAGCCGAGGGGGAGGTGAGGCACGGATGGCGGGTCAGAACTGCCTGATCGCCAACGACTGGTTCTGCGGCGAGTACGTGCGCACGCGCGGCCAGGAGCTGACGGACGCCACGCTCCAGCACGTCGGCATCACCCTGGTGTCCGTGGCGATCGGCCTGCTCGTCGCCTTCCCGCTGGCGCTGCTCGCCCGCCGCTGGCGGACGTTCGAGGGCCCGGTGCTCGGTATGACCACGATCCTCTACACCGTGCCCTCGCTGGCCATGTTCTCGCTGCTGGTGCCGGTGTTCGGCCTGTCGGCGGCCGTCGTGGTCACGGGCCTGGTGCTCTATTCGCTGACGATCCTCGTGCGGAACATCCTGGCCGGCCTCGCCGCCGTGCCGGAGGAGGCCCGCGAGGCCGCGCGCGGCATGGGGTACGGGCCGATACGGCTGCTCTTCGGGGTCGAACTGCCCCTGGCGGTTCCCGCGCTGATGGCCGGTCTGCGGATCGCCACGGTCTCGACCGTCTCGCTCACGACGGTGGGCGCGATCATCGGCTACGGCGGCCTGGGCAATCTGGTCTACGAGGGAATGCGCAGCTATTTCAAGGCGCAGGTGCTCACCGCGTCGGTGCTGTGCGTGGCGCTGGCCGTCGCCGCCGATCTCCTGCTGTTGTTCGTCCAGCGGCTGTTGACGCCCTGGGCGCGGACCGGCCGCCGTGCGGTGAACCGCCGCGCGGCCGAAGAGGCGGTGGTGGTCTGATGGACGTCATCGGACGGACGTGGGACTGGCTGACGACCGCCGCGCACTGGTCCGGCACGGACGGCGTCTGGCACCGGCTGGGGGAGCACCTCTTCCTGACCGCCGTGTGCCTGCTGATCGCGTGTGCGATCGCGCTGCCCGTCGCCGTGCTCCTCGGCCATCTGGGCAAGGGGGGCGCCCTCGCGGTCAACCTCTCCAACGCGGGCCGCGCGGTGCCGACGTTCGCGGTGCTGGTGCTGTTGCTGCTGAGCCCGCTCGGTACCCACGGCTCCTGGCCCACCATCATCGCGCTGGTCCTCTTCGCGATACCCCCGGTGCTGACCAACGCCTATGTGGGGATGCGCGGGGTGGACCGGGACATGGTCGAGGCCGCCCGGGGGATGGGCATGACGGGCGGTCAGGTGATGGCCCGGGTCGAGCTGCCCCTGGCCTTTCCGCTGATCGTGACGGGGGTGCGGTCCGCCGCCGTCCAGGTCGTGGCCACCACCACGCTCGCCGCGCTCCCCGGGGGCGGCGGCCTCGGCCGGGTCATCACGGCCGGTTTCCGGCTCACGGACACCGCGCAGGTGGTGGCCGGGGCCTTGCTGGTCGCGGTGCTCGCGCTGCTGGTGGAGGGCGCCTTCGTCCTGCTCCAGCGACGGCTCGACCCGCTGCGGGTCCGGGCCCGCGCGGTGCGTACCCCCGCGTGATCCCCGCATGAACCCTGCATGACGAACGCTCAAGCCTGACTGGATGGAGTCTCGTATGACCAGGACACCGCGTCGAGCGCGGACCGCTCGCGCCCTGCTGGCGGTGGCCGGCGTCGCGGCCCTCACGGCGGGTCTCGCCGCGTGCGGCGGCGACAGCCTGGAGAAGTCCAAGGAGGCCGGGAGCTCCACCGGGTCGGAGAAGGGTTCGCTGGTCGTCGGCTCGGCGTCCTTCACCGAGTCGAAGGTGCTCGCGGAGATATACGCGGGGCTGCTCAAGGACGCCGGATATTCGACGTCCATCCAGACCGTCGACGCCCGGGAGCTGTATGAGCCGGCGCTGGAGAAGGGGCAGATCGATGTGGTCCCGGAGTATGCCGCGACGCTCACCGAATTCCTGAACAAGAAGCAGAACGGGAAGGACGCCGCGCAGGTCGCCTCGGGCGACTCGGAAGCCACGGTGAAGGCCCTCCGTAAACTCGCCGAGCCGCGCGGGCTGAAGGTGCTGGACGCCGGGTCGGCGGTCGACCAGAACGCCTTCGCGGTTACCGGCGAGTTCGCGAAGAAACACCAGCTCAAGACGCTTTCCGATCTTGGAAAGTCGAAGGAGAAGGTACGGCTCGCGGCGGGCGACGAATGCTCCCAGCGCCCCTTCTGCCAGCCGGGTCTGCAGAAGACCTACGGCATAGACGTCGCGGGTCTCGACCCGCTGGAGGTCGGCAGCACCCAGGCCAAGCAGGCGGTCAAGGGCGGCAAGGACCAACTGCTGCTGACCACCACCACGGACGCCACGCTCGCGCAGTTCGGGCTCGTCCTTCTGGAAGACGACAAGAAGCTGCAGAACGCGGACAACGTCCTGCCCGTCGTGAATGCCAAGAAGGCGGGTTCGCAGGAGATCGCGGATGCGCTCGGCAAGCTGAACAAGGTGCTGACCACCGCGGATCTCACCGAACTCAACAAGAAGGTCGACGCCGAGCGGCTCAAGCCCGCCGATGTGGCGGCTCAGTACCTCAAGGAGAAGAAGCTTCTGACGAAGTGACGGCGTAGGAGAGAAGTAAGATCAAGGGAAGAGTTTGGCGGTGGGCTCACACGTTCGCGGCGACGCACGGTAAGTTTCAGGCCATGCCACGAGGACGCCATCGCCATTCCGCCCCCCTCCACCGGCTTCTTCCCCCGCTGACGGTCGCCGCGACATCTGTCGCCTGCGCCGCGGGTGCGCTGGCGGTGGGTGAAACCGCTGTCATCCGCGGCCTCGCCGTGGCCGCCGCCGCGGCCACGGTGGTCGGCTCGGTGATGATGCGCCGCTGGGACCGCGCCGCGGGCAGACGCGTCGCCCAGCTCACCGCCGCCCGTACGCGGGAGGAGTGGAAGACCGAGGAACGCGTGGCCGAGCTGGAGACGGACCTCGAGGAGACCCGCCTGGCACGCGCCGGCCTGGAGACCAAGCTCCGCGCCAAGCGCGCCGAACTCGCCCGCCTCCGCACCGAGCACGCCGACCTCCTGCGCCGCTACGCCTCGGCCGAGACCGGCCGGGCCAGCGCCCTGGAGGGCCGCCGCCTGCTGGAGAAGACCGGCAAGCCGACCGACAAGCCGGCCCCCCTGAACGCGGAGGCGTACCGCAAGGCGGCGGACGCCCTGAAGAAGCTGGGAGAGGCCGCCCCGGTTGTGGGCAATCGTCCCGCTGGGCGGGACGGGTGGGCACAACCCGCCCCCCGGCCCGCAGCCGCAAAGGCACCCCAGCCTGCACCGGCCAAGGCCGCCCAGCCTGCACCGGCCAAGGCCGCCCAGCCCGCACCGGTCAAGGCGGCCGCGCCCGCCCCCGCCAA
The DNA here is from genome assembly GCF_014648775.1 of Streptomyces abikoensis. Taxonomy (GTDB): domain Bacteria; phylum Actinomycetota; class Actinomycetes; order Streptomycetales; family Streptomycetaceae; genus Streptomyces; species Streptomyces abikoensis. The sequence continues at coordinate 45,615 of NZ_BMRT01000014.1, read as the reverse complement.
GGCGGCGGCCCCGCCCGCCAAGGCGGCGGCCCGCCCCACCGGCACGGTCGTCCCGGCGGCGCGCCGCAAGTCGGGCGGCTTCGACTTCTTCGGCAACGCCAAGAAGAAGGCCGTCGAGGAGCAGGACCTCGCGGACGTCGTCGGCGAGGAGGCCCTCGCCGACGCGGACGGCAAGGTCATAGACCTCACCGCGCACGATGACACCGAGCAGATAGACGTCGTGGAGCTGCGCGGCGCGATCTCGTAACGCGATCTCGTAACGCGACCTCGTAAAAAGAAAGAGGGCCCGGGGCGAAGCCCCGGGCCCTCTCCCGTTCCGGCTACTTGTCGATGTCGCCCACGACGAAGAAGAGCGAGCCCAGGATCGCCACCATGTCCGCGACCAGCGTCCCCGGAAGCAGCTCGGTCAGGGCCTGGATGTTGTTGAACGAGGCCGACCGCAGCTTCAGCCGCCAGGGCGTCTTGTCGCCCTTGGAGACCAGGTAGTAGCCGTTGAGGCCCAGCGGGTTCTCGGTCCAGACGTAGGTCGCGCCCTCCGGGGCCTTGAGGACCTTGGGCAGCCGCTGGTTGATCGGGCCGGGCGGCAGCGCGTCCAGCCGGTCCAGGCAGGCGTCGGCCAGGTCCAGCGAGTTGTGCGTCTGCTCCAGCAGGCACTCGAAGCGCGCCAGGCAGTCGCCCTCCTCGCGGGTGACGACCTTCAGGACGTCCCCCAGCTCGCCGTACGCGAGGTACGGCTCGTCGCGCCGCAGGTCGAAGTCGACGCCCGACGCGCGGGCGATCGGCCCGCTCACCCCGTACGCGTGGACGGCCTCCGGCGTGAGGACGCCGACGCCGCGCGTCCGGCCGCGGAAGATCTCGTTGCCGAGCACCAGCCGGTCGTACACGTCCATCCGCGAGCGCACCTCGGCGACCGCCTGCCGGGCCCGGCCGAGCCAGCCCGCGGGCAGGTCCTCCTTCAGGCCGCCGACGCGGTTGAACATGTAGTGCATCCGGCCGCCGGAGACCTCCTCCATGACCGTCTGGAGCTCCTCGCGCTCACGGAACGCGTGGAAGACCGGAGTGATGCCGCCGAGCTCCAGCGGATACGAGCCGAGGAACATCAGGTGGTTGAGCACCCGGTTCAGCTCGGCCAGCAGCGTGCGCGTCCACACCGCGCGCTCGGGGACCTCCATGCCGAGCATCCGCTCGACGGCCCCGACGACGCCCAGCTCGTTGGAGAACGCCGACAGCCAGTCGTGCCGGTTGGCGAGCATGACGATCTGGCGGTAGTCGCGGGCCTCGAACAGCTTCTCCGCGCCCCGGTGCATATAGCCGATCACCGGCTCGGCGCTCTGGACCCGCTCGCCGTCCAGGACGAGGCGCAGTCGCAGCACACCGTGGGTGGACGGGTGCTGGGGCCCGATGTTGAGCACCATGTCGGTGCTCTCCGCCGCGCCGCCGATCCCGACTGTCGTCTCCGTCATGGGGTTAGTTTCTCAAACCCCAGCGCCTCCAGCCGGAGCCCCACCGGCTGGAGCAGCCAGCCGAAGCCGCCCAGGCCCGTCGGGGCGGTCAGCTCCGCCGCCTCGCCGGCCGCGCCGAGGGCCCGTACATAGGCGGCCGGGTCGGTCGAGGCGAGCGAGAGCGGCGGACGGGAGCCGTCCACCCCGAGGGCGCGCAGCGCCGCGCGCTGGCTGACGACCGAGCCGCCCGGCAGGGCGGCCGCGTCCAGCGCCACGTGCGCGGTGATGTCGCACGAGCCGTCGGGCACGGGCCGCACCTCGCGCCCCTCGCGGAAGCCGGTCAGGGTGCCGTAGGGCGGGCGGGCGGCGCGCCCGTGCGCGTAGTCGACCGCCACCGCCAGCCCGGACCGCAGGCTGCCGGCCGCCCGCCGCCAGGCGGCGTCGCGCGGGCGGCCGATCTCGGCGCGGGAGCCGGGCGGCGCGCCCTCCAAGGGCCACCAGCGCTTCAGCCAGTCGGCGTCCTCGCCGGAGACCGGGTCGCCGAGCAGCTCCTCGCCGTCGTCGCGGACGAGCACCTGGTGGGGCGTGCCCTCGCCGTCCGTCTCGGCGACGTCCACCGGCACGTTGTCGAGCCACTCGTTGGCGAAGAGCAGCCCCCGGACGCCTTCGGGCGGGGTGTCCCGCCAGTCCACCCGGGGGTCGAGGTCCTCCGGGCGGCCGGCGAGCTCCACGGCGTACGGGCGCAGCCGGCCGGCGAGCCCGTCGGGGCACCGGGCGAGCACCCCGGCCACCAGCTCGCCGCGCCCCGCCCCGACGTCGACGAACGCCAGCTCCGCCGGGCGCCCCAGGGCCGCGTCGACGCGGCACAGCAGCTCCACGACGGCCCCCGCGTACAGGGGAGAGGCGTGGACGGACGTACGGAAGTGACCCGCGGGGCCCTCGGGGCGGCGGTAGAAGCCGTCGGGGCCGTAGAGGGCCGCCTCGGTCGCCTCCCGCCAGGTCCTCGCACCGCTCGCCACGTTCGTTCCGCTTCCCATACGCACACGTTAAGCGGGCCCACCGGACACCCGCCCTCCACCTTGGGGAGTAGACGGAAACCGACCGGATCGATCGCCGGGCTGACCCGTGCGGCGACCCGGCGTGCCTACGCTGGGTGACGTGCAGCGCCTCTACGACTTCCTCCGCAGACACCCCACCGGTGTGGACACCTTCTGGGCCCTCCTGCTGCTGGGGCTCAGCGCGCTGTCCATCGCCGAGGGGAGCGGGCAGGGGCCGACGGCGCTCAAGGTCCTCGCGGCCTTCGCGCTCTGCGCGGTGATCGCGCTGCGCCGCCGCTGGCCGGAGAAGATGCTGCTGCTGACGGCCGCGACCGGGGTGGGCCAGGTCGTCTTCGGCGTCTCGCCGGACATCGCGGATTTCGCGATGCTGGTCATCATCTACACGGTCGCCTCCGGCAATACGCGCTGGGCGTCGCGGTTCGCGCTGGTGGGCGGTCTGCTGGCGGCGCCGATCTCCGCCGTCCGCTGGCCCGCGCCGCACAGCGAGGTGGGCAACGCCGTGCTGGGCGCGGCGTTCCTCAGCGTCCCGTTCATCCTCGCCTGGGTCCTCGGCGACTCGATGCGCACCCGCCGCGCCTATTGGGCGCAGCTGGAGGAGCGCGCCACGCGCCTGGAGAAGGAGCGCGAGCAGCAGGCGAAGATGGCGGTGACCGCCGAGCGGGCGCGCATCGCCCGCGAGCTCCACGACGTCGTCGCCCACAACGTGTCGGTGATGGTGGTGCAGGCCGACGGCGCCGCCTACGTCCTGGACGCCTCGCCGGAGCAGGCCAAGCAGGCCCTGGAGACGATCTCCAGCACCGGCCGCAAGGCCCTCACCGAGATGCGCCGCCTGCTGGGCGTGCTGCGCACGGAGGAGGGCGGGGAGAGCGGTGAGACGTATGTGCCGCAGCCGGACGTGGAGCAGATCGGCGAGCTCGTCGAGCAGGTGCGGGGCGCGGGGCTGCCGGTGGAGTTCACCGTCGAGGGCGCGCCGCGGCCGCTGCCGAGCGGCGTGGAGCTGACGGCCTACCGGATCGTCCAGGAAGCGCTGACCAACACCCGCAAGCACGGCGGCCCGGACGTCGGCGCGAGCGTCCGGCTGACGTACTTCGACGACGGCCTGGGCCTGCTGGTCGAGGACGACGGCCGGGGCGCGCAGCACGAGCTGTACGAGGACGGTGGCGCCGACGGCATGGGACACGGTCTGATCGGTATGCGCGAGCGCGTCGGCATGGTGGGCGGCACGCTGGACGCGGGGCCGCGACCCGGCGGCGGCTTCCGGATCAGTGTGCTGCTCCCGGCCAGGTCCGGCCGCTGAAACCCTCGGGCCATCAGGTTTGATTCGTCGTACGCCTCTGAAAGGGACCCCGCATGTCGATCCGAGTGCTCCTCGTCGATGACCAGGTACTGCTCCGTACCGGATTCCGCATGGTGCTGGCAGCCCAGCCGGACATGGAGGTCGTCGCCGAGGCCGGGGACGGCGTGGAGGCCCTGAAGGCGCTGGAGGGCACCGAGGTGGACGTCATCCTGATGGACGTCCGCATGCCGCACATGGACGGCGTGGAGGCCACCCGCCGGATCTGCCTGGGCGAGAACCCGCCGAAGGTGCTGATCCTCACCACCTTCGACCTCGACGAGTACGCCTTCTCCGCGCTGAAGGCCGGCGCGAGCGGCTTCATGCTCAAGGACGTGCCGCCCGCCGAGCTGCTGGGCGCGATCCGGGCGGTGCACAGCGGTGACGCGGTGGTCGCGCCCAGCACCACCCGCCGGCTGCTGGACCGCTTCACCCCGATGCTGCCCAGCGCGGGCCCCGAGCCCACCAGCGCGGAGATCAGCCGGCTCACGGACCGGGAGCGCGAGGTGATGCTGCTGGTGGCGCAGGGCCTGTCCAACGGCGAGATCGCGGCGCGGCTGGTGCTGTCGGAGGCGACGGTGAAGACGCACGTGGGCCGCATCCTCACCAAGCTGGGCCTGCGGGACCGGGTACAGGTGGTGGTGATGGCGTACGAGACGGGCCTGGTCCGGGCGGGTGGAGGACCCGCGCACTGAGGGTGCGCCCCGAAGGGGCGCGGGGCTGTGTCGATATGCGGCTACCGCCGCGTGGGCGCGATCGGCCCCCCACCGGCCCGCAGGTGACCGGCTGGCTCAGCGAAGCACCCCTTCAAGAAAGTCGCTCCCCAGCCGCGCCACCACCGTCAGATCCAGCTGATGAAGCACATACCGCCCGCGCCGCCGCGTAGTGATCAGCCCCGCCTTCTTCAGCACCGCGATGTGCCGGGACACCTCCGGCGCGCTCACTTCGTGCGCGGCCGCCAGCTCGCCCGTGGTGAACGCGGCCCGCGCCAGATAGCGGCACATCCTGATCCGCATCGGGTGCGCCAGCGCCTCCAGCCGGAGGGTGAGCAGGTCGAGGGACTGCGGCCCGGGAAGCTCGGGGGCGGCCACCGGGTAGTGGATCGTCGGCCGCCAGCCGGGGGCGTGCAGCACCCACAGATGGGGCCAGCCGAGGGACGACGGGACGAACGTGACGCCCGCGCCGACGGCCGGGTCGACGGCGGTCGTATGGCCGCTGGTGAGCTTGTCGACGACGATCCGGGAGCCGTCGGGGGCCAGCGTCACGGCGGGTGAGACCTCGGCGAGGGCCTCGGCGAGGCCCTTGCGCCGCAGGACCTCCGTCTTGTGGCGGGCGTCGCTCGCGAGCTGGACGCGCACCCGCTGCCAGACGTCGTTGAAGAACGCGTCCGCGCAGTCCTCGAACAGCCGCCGCAGCCAGGCCCGGACCGCCGGGGGGTCCTGGAGCAGCCGCTTGGCGAACTCCAGCTGGCGGGGGCCGCGCGCGGTGGCGCGCTCCAGGGCCTGCTCGCGGATCTGCGCGTTCACCAGCGGCGACGGGCCGCGCAGGGTGTATTTGCTGGAGCAGGAGATCTCCAGGGCGGCGTCGACGAACAGCTCGTCGTCCAGCCGGTCCATCATGTCCAGGTCCTCGGCGAGGGTGGCGCCGGGCTGGCCGTTCGTCTCGGGGAGGGCGGCGAAGGCGTGGGAGATGTCGGAGAAGGTCGAGCTCCACAGGAAGTCCGCCTCGCACAGCCGGTCGGCGAGGTCCGGCTTGAGCCCCGCGTTCGTCGCGGTGGTCCAGCCGTGGAGCCCGGGGTGGTGCCCGGGCTCGGCCAGGGCGTGGAGGGCGGTGCACAGCTCGGCCAGCGGGGAGGGCCGGAAGACCAGCCGCTCGGCCGGCAGGCCCGCGATGTCGATCGTCACGCTCATGCCGCCATCGTGCCTTCCTTTTTCGCAGGTCGGGCCGCCGATTGACGGTCCTCGTCAATTCACGCGCCGAACGGGCGGGCCGGGCCGCACGGTGGAGGGCATGAGCGCGAACCAGCAATACCTGCTCGACCTGTACCGCACCGCCCGCCACGGTGAGACCCCGCCGCCCGCGCCGGGCACCGGCGACCGTCAGGCCGTCCGGGAACTCCGCACGTGGTGGGCCTTCCTGGCCGTCGTCGACGAGCGCGTCGCCGCCCGACGGGCGCGTTGGACCCGTTGGGCCCGATGGACGACGGCCCTCCGCCCGGCCCGCCCCGTACGAACGGTGGCCGCCGCCCGCCCGTCAGCCGACCGGAGCGCCGCCCCCGCCCCCGCCCCCGTCCAGCCGGTCCAGTCGCTCCAGGAGCGCCCCGACCGCGTCGCGAACGGCTGCGGGAGTCCATGCGAGCGCTGACGCGGCGACGGTGACCTCGGTGACGGCCAACCCGGGCACCGGGGCCGCGTCCCAGCGGTTGAACACCCACGTGCCGGTCTCCTCCGCGAGCCGCACCCCCGCCGCCGTCAGCGCCTCCGGCGGATACGGCAGCCACACCTGGAACTGATGGGTGTGCGGCACGTCCGGATGCACCCGGAACCACGGCACCCCCGCCGCGCGGAAGGCGTCCTTCAGGGCCTCCGCGACCACCTTGGCGTGCGCCACGTACGCCGGCAGCCGGGGCAGCTCGCGATCCAGCCCCGCGAGCCCGGCGAGCGCCACGGGCCACTGCTGGAAGAGCGTGCCCCCGTACCGGTGGCGCCAGGCCTTCGCCTCCTCCACGAACGAGGACGGGCCCGCCAGCACGGCCCCCGATATGCCGTCGAGGGACTTGTAGAGCGAGACGTACACCGAGTCCGCGAGCGCGGCGATCTCCGGCAGCTCCACCCCGAAGTGCGAGGCGCACTCCCACAGCCGCGCCCCGTCGAAGTGCACCACCGCGTCACGGTCGCGGGCGGCCGCCACCGCCTCCGTCAGCTCCTCCCACGTGGGGAGCACGAAACCCGCGTCCCGCAAGGGCAGCTCCAGCGTCAGCGTGCCGAACGGCTCGTCCAGCTCCCGGATCTCCTCGGCCGTCGGCGGCCGGGGATCGCTCGTGGGATGGACGGTGCGCAGGCCGGTGACCGTCGCGTACGCGTTCCGCTCGTGGACCTCCAGGTGCGACAGCGGGTGCGCGGCCACGACCGGGCTGCCCGTGCGCCCCGCCCAGCAGCGCAGGGCCACCTGCTGGGCCATCGTCCCGGTGGGGAAGAAGGCGGCGGCCTCCATGCCCAGTAGCCCGGCGACCCGGCGCTCCAGCTCCTCCACGACCCCGTCGCCGTAGAGGTCGACGCCCTCGCCGAGGTCGTACGCCTCCGGGGCCTCGGCGGCCAGCCGGGCCAGCCTGTCGCCGATCGTCAGGGCGAGCGAGTGGCCCGACAGGACCCGCTCGGCGCCGCGCAACGCGGCCAACCTGCGGGCCCGGTCCACCGGCGGGTCCACCGGGTGCCCGGTTTTCTGTTCGTCTGCCATGAGGTCGTCCGCCACGAGGTCGTCTGCCATGAGGGGATCATCGTGGGCGGGTACGACAGGAGCAACGAGTTATCCACAGGGCTGGGGACGGCCCGGGACCGCCCGACGCGCCTCGCGTAGCATGACAAAGGAATCGTCCGGTACCCCCGCGGACTGGAACGGAAGGCATCCCGCCGCGTGAACGCACACCTCTCCTCCGAGCACACGAGCCCCCAGGACCGCCCCGCCAGGCTCACCGTCGGCGTGGTCGGCGCCGGCCGTGTCGGCCCCGCCCTGGCCGCGTCCCTCCAGCTCGCCGGGCACCGCCCCGTCGCCGTCTCGGGCGTCTCCGACGCCTCGCTGCGGCGCGCGGCCGCCATGCTGCCGGACGTGCCCGTCATGGCGCCCGCCGATGTGCTCGCCCACGCCGAGCTGGTCCTGCTGACCGTGCCCGACGACGCCCTGCCGGGCCTGGTCGCCGGGCTCGCCGAGACCGGCGCCGTCCGCCCCGGCCAGCTCCTCGTCCACACCTCCGGCCGGCACGGCACCGCCGTCCTCGACCCGGCCACCCGCGTCGGCGCCCTGCCGCTGGCCCTCCACCCCGCGATGACGTTCACCGGCACCCCCGTGGACGTCCAGCGGCTGGCCGGCTGCTCCTTCGGCGTCACCGCCCCCCAGGAGCTGCGGCTGGCCGCCGAGGCGCTGGTCATCGAGATGGGCGGCGAGCCCGAGTGGATCGAGGAGAGCGCCCGCCCGCTCTACCACGCGGCCCTCGCCATCGGCGCCAACCACCTCGTCACCCTCGTCGCCCAGAGCATGGACCTGCTGCGCACCGCCGGGGTCGAGCACCCCGCCCGGATGCTCGGCCCGCTCCTGGGCGCCGCCCTGGACAACGCCCTGCGCAGCGGCGACGCCGCCCTCACCGGCCCGGTCGCCCGAGGCGACGCCGGCACGGTCGCGGCCCACGTCGCCGAGCTGCGCGCCCACGCTCCCGGAGCCGTCGCCGGATACCTGGCGATGGCCCGCACCACCGCGGACCGCGCCCTCGCGCACGGCCTGCTCAAGCCGGAACTTGCGGAGGACCTGCTCGGTGTCCTCGCGGACGGAGGCAACCAGTGACCCCCCAGCTCATCCGTACCGCGAAGGAGCTGCACACCCTCCCGCGCGACGGCCGCCGCGCGGTCGTCATGACCATGGGCGCCCTCCACGAGGGCCACGCCACCCTCGTCCGCGAGGCGCGCCGGCTGGTGGGCCCGACGGGCCAGGTCGTCGTCACCGTCTTCGTCAACCCGCTCCAGTTCGGCGCCGGCGAGGACCTCGACCGCTACCCGCGCACCCTCGACGCCGACGTGGCGATCGCCGGGCAGGCCGGCGCCGACGCCGTCTTCGCCCCCTCCGTCGACGAGGTCTACCCCGGCGGCGAGCCCCAGGTGCGGATCACCGCCGGCCCCATGGGCGAGCGCCTCGAAGGCGCCAGCCGCCCCGGCCACTTCGACGGCGTCCTCACCGTCGTCGGCAAGCTCCTCCACCTGACCCTGCCGGACGTCGCGCTGTTCGGGCAGAAGGACGCCCAACAGCTCGCCCTGATCCGCCGCATGGCGCGCGACCTCAACTTCCCCGTGGAGATCGTGGGAGTGCCCACGGTCCGCGAGGGCGACAACCTCGCCCTCTCCAGCCGCAACCGCTACCTCTCCGAAGCCGACCGGGCCACGGCGCTGGAGCTCTCCCGCGCCCTCCTCACCGCCGGCGCCTCGGCCGCCGAGGGCCCGGCCCCCGTCCGGCGCTCCGCCCTGGCCGTCCTGGACGGCGCGGCCCGGCTGGAGCCCCCGCTCCGCCTCGACTACCTGGCGCTCGTCGACCCCTCCGACTTCACCGAGGTCCCCGACGACTACACCGGCGAGGCCATCCTCGCCGTCGCCGCCAAGGTGGGCACCACCCGTCTGATCGACAACATCCCCCTCACCGTCGGAGCGGCGCGATGACCGGCATACGACTCCACGCACCCCGCCCCGGCTGGTCCGTCGACGCCGACGTCGTGGTCGTCGGCTCCGGCGTGGCGGGCCTGACCGTGGCGCTGCGCTGCGCGGCGGCCGGCGGACGCGTCGCCGTCGTCACCAAGGCGTGCCTCGACGACGGCTCCACCCGCTGGGCCCAGGGCGGCATAGCGGCCGCCCTCGGCGACGGCGACACCCCGGAGCAGCACCTCGACGACACCCTCGTCGCGGGCGCGGGCCTCTGCTCGGAGGAGGCCGTCCGGGTCCTGGTCACCGAGGGTCCCGACGCCGTGCGCCGCCTCATCGCCACCGGAGCCCGCTTCGACACCGACGCCGGCACCGGCGAGATCCTGCTGACCCGCGAGGGCGGCCACCACCGCGACCGCATCGCCCACGCCGGAGGCGACGCCACCGGCGCCGAGATCTCCCGCGCCCTCGTCGACGCCGTGCGCGCGGCGGGCATCAAGACCATCGAGCACGCCCTCGTCCTCGACCTCCTCAAGGACGCCGAGGGCCGCGCGGCGGGCGTCTCCCTCCACGTCATGGGCGAGGGGCAGCACGACGGCGTCGGCGCCGTCCGCGCCCGCTCCGTCGTCCTGGCCACCGGCGGCATGGGCCAGGTCTTCTCCGCCACCACCAACCCCGCCGTCTCCACCGGCGACGGCGTCGCCCTCGCCCTGCGTGCCGGCGCCGAGGTCTCCGACCTGGAGTTCGTCCAGTTCCACCCGACCGTGCTGTGGCTCGGCCCCGACGCCGAGGGCCAGCAGCCCCTGGTCTCGGAGGCCGTCCGCGGCGAGGGCGCCCATCTGGTGGACGCCGACGGCGACCGCTTCATGCTCGGCGCGCACGAGCTGGCCGAGCTCGCCCCGCGCGACATCGTCGCCAAGGGCATCATGCGGCGCATGCGCGAGACGGGCGCCGAGCACATGTACCTGGACGCCCGCCACTTCGGCCGGGAGAAGTGGGAGCGCCGCTTCCCCACGATCCTGGCGGCCTGCCGGGCGCACGGCATCGACCCGGTGACCGACCTCGTCCCCGTCTCGCCCGCCGCGCACTACGCCTCGGGCGGCGTCCGCACGGACCTGCGCGGCCGGACGACCGTGCCGGGCCTCTACGCGTGCGGCGAGGTCGCCTGCACGGGGGTCCACGGCGCGAACCGCCTGGCGTCCAACTCCCTCCTGGAGGGCCTGGTCTTCGCGGAACGCATAGCGGAGGACATCACATCCCCGAAGCCCGACGTATTCGGGGCAACGGGTGAGCGGGTGGGAGAAAACCCCCCGACGGCGGGAGAGCCGGAAGCACTCCTGATCGCCCCCGAGGCGCGGCCCGAAATCCAGCGCGCCATGACGATGGGCGCCGGAGTCCTCCGCTCACGCCGAAGCCTGGAAGAAGCCGCAGCGCAGCTGACCCGCATCCGCGAGGAAGCCACCGACAAACAGCCCGTCCCCGGTACCGACGCCTGGGAGACGACCAACCTCCTCCTCGTCGCCCAGGTCCTCGTCGCCGCCGCCCTCCGCCGTGAGGAGACCCGCGGCTGCCACTGGCGCGAGGACTTCCCCGACCGCGACGACGCCCACTCCCGCCGTCACCTCCTGGTGACGCTGCGCCCCGACCGCACCCTCGCGGTCGCCACCACCGGGTCGGCCGCGTTCCCGCCCGTAGAGCCCGTATCGCAGCCCGTATCTGCCTCCGCCCCCAAGGAGAACAGCGTGAGTACCCCCGAAGACGCCCCCCTCCACCAGATCGGCCGTTCCGGCCGGGAAGCCGCCGAGCCCGAGGCGACCGGCGGCTGCGGCGACGCCTGCGGCTGCTCCGGCGGGGACTACGAAGCGGACGCCTTCGAGTGCGGGCTCGACCCCGAGCTCGTCCGGCTGCTGGTCGCGGCCGGGCTGGACCCGCTCCAGGTCGAGGACCTCGCCCACCTCGCCATCGAGGAGGACCTCGACGGCGGCAAGGACATCACCACCTTCGCGACCGTCCCCGAGGACGCCGTCGCCTCCGGTGACTTCACCGCCCGCGAGGCCGGCACGGTCGCCGGTCTGCGCATCGCCGAGGCCATCCTCTCGGTGGCCTGCACCGACGAGTTCGAGGTCGAGCGGCACGTCGAGGACGGCGACCGGGTGGAGGCGGGCCAGAAGCTGCTGACCGTCCGTACCCGCACCACGGACCTGCTCACCGCCGAGCGCAGCATGCTCAACATCCTCTGCCACCTCTCCGGCATCGCCACCGCCACCCGCGCTTGGGCCGACGCCCTGGAGGGCACCGGCGCCGCCGTCCGCGACACCCGCAAGACCACCGTCGGGCTGCGCGCGCTGGAGAAGTACGCGGTCCGCTGCGGCGGCGGCGTCAACCACCGCATGTCGCTGTCCGACGCCGCGCTGGTGAAGGACAACCACGTGATCGCCGCCGGCGGTGTCGCCGAGGCGTTCCGGGCCGTGCGCCAGGAGTTCCCGGACGTGGACATCGAGGTCGAGGTGGACCGGCTCGACCAGATCCCGCCGGTCCTCGCCGAGGGCGCGGACCTGATCATGCTGGACAACTTCAGCGTCGAGCTGACCCGCGAGGCCGTCGAGCTCGTCGCGGGCCGCTCCAAGCTGGAGTCCTCGGGCCGGCTGACCCTGGACAACGCCCGCGCCTACGCCGAGACCGGCGTCGACTACCTGGCCGTCGGCTCGCTGACCCACTCCTCCCCGATCCTGGACATCGGCCTGGACCTCCACGAGGAGGCCTCCTGATGCTGCTCACCATCGATGTCGGCAACACCCAGACCGTCCTCGGCCTGTTCGACGGCGAGGACATCGTCGAGCACTGGCGCATCTCCACCGACCCGCGCCGCACCGCGGACGAACTGGCGGTGCTGCTCCAGGGCCTGATGGGCCGCCATCCGCTGCTCGGCGACGAGCTGGGCGACGGCATCGACGGCATCTGCATCTGCTCGACCGTCCCCTCCGTGCTCCACGAGATGCGCGAGGTGACCCGCCGCTACTACGGCGACGTCCCCGCCATCCTGGTCGAGCCGGGCGTGAAGACCGGCGTGCCGATCCTCATGGACCAGCCGAAGGAGGTCGGCGCGGACCGCATCATCAACGCGGTCGCCGCCGTCGAGCTCTACGGCGGCCCGTGCGTCGTCGTCGACTTCGGCACGGCGACGACGTTCGACGCGGTGAGCGCGCGCGGCGAGTACGTCGGTGGCGTGATCGCCCCCGGCATCGAGATCTCCACGGAGGCCCTGGGCGTCCGCGGCGCCCAGCTCCGCAAGATCGAGATCGCCCGCCCGCGCAGCGTCATCGGCAAGAACACCGTCGAGGCCATGCAGTCCGGCATCCTCTACGGCTTCGCGGGCCAGGTCGACGGCGTCGTCGGCCGCATGGCGCGTGAGCTGGCCGACGACCCCGACGACGTCACCGTCATCGCCACGGGCGGCCTGGCCCCCCTGGTCCTGGGCGAGGCGTCGGTCATCGACGAGCACGAGCCGTGGCTGACCCTCATCGGCCTGCGCCTGGTCTACGAGCGCAACATGATGCGGGGCTGACGGCCGGCTGTCGCGCGCCATCGGGGCGGGGCGTGCAACCAAACCCCCGCCCCCGACGGTCTGACAGCACGCAGGACGGACGGACCGGATCCAAGGGCGGGCGGACACGCGTGAAGCCGAAGCGAACAGCGCGTCATCGAACAGCGCGTCGAACGGCGGCGGCCGCGGCCGCCCTCACCCTCGCCGCCCTGACGGGCGGCACCGCGGCCGCCACCCCGCCGCCCCCGCCCGCCGACTACCAGGCCATCGCCCACCCGGTCGCGGGCCGCGTGGGGCAGACGGTCGACGTCGAGGTCGGCGTGCGCAACGGCGGCCCCGGGCCGGCCGCCGGCCGTCGGGCCTACGCGGTCACGGCGCCAGAAGGCACCACCATCGCCCCCGAGGGCGACGCCGGCCACCGCTGCGCCCCGCACGACACGGCCGCCCGCACCTACCTCTGCGCCATCGGCGGCGATTTCGCCGCCGGCGACCGCGAGACGCTGCGCTTCCGGATCCGCATCGACAAGAAGGTCGAGGGCGCGGAGGGCTGGGTCCGGATCCTCGGCCCCGGCAGCACCCCCGACCCGGATCCGGCCAACGACAGCGCGCCGATCGTCGTCGACGTCACCGGCCGCGCGCCCGGCGACAGGCCCGTCGACCCGCCCCGCCACCCGTCCACGGACGACGGCGACGCCTCCGCGACCCTGCTGCTCGCCACCACGTCCGGGACCGCGCTGTCCGCCGGCGCCATAGCCCTGGGCGCCGCCCGCCGCCGCGAGCACTGAGCCGTTCACCGCTGATGTCACGCCTTATGCCACGCCCGAAATAACCAGCTAAGCGAATTTTGTCCACTTAGCACTTAAAGTCGGCCCATGCCCACGCCTTATGGATCACGCGGCGGCATGGCGTTCAGCGCGGACGAGCTGCGCGTGCTGCGCCGTGCCCTCGACATCGCACTCCGCCCAGACACCGTTCCCGACCGGCCCGGCCCCGCACGGGACGCCGAGGTCCGGGACTGCCTCCGGCTCGCCGAAGCCATGGCCGAGGCCGACCACGAGGCCGACCGGTTCCGCGCCTTCCTGCTGGCCGAGCTCGCCCGCTACCGCGCCGCCCTGCCCGGCGCCGCGCCCGGCTACGCGCGGCTGCTCAGGGACGCCCTCGCGGACGGCTATCCGCCCGGCCCCGAGGACGTCGCCGCCCTGCGCTCGCTGTGCGCGCTCCCGACGGGCGCCACCGAGGCCGGTCACCGCCGCGCCCTGCTGCGGCGCTGCGAGCACCTCGCGGAGCAGAAGCTACGAACCCGGCCCACGACGGCCCGGCTCGCGCCCCGGGCCACCCCCGCCGTCCCGGGCGTCCCCGCCGTCCCGGGCGTCCCCGCCGTCCCGGGCGTCCCCGCCGTCCCGGGCGTCCCCGCCGTCCCCGGTGCCCGCCCCCAGCCGGGGCCCGAACCGGTGCACACCCACCCCTCGTGCGCCCTCCCCGTGCGTACGCGCCTGCTCGCGCTCCCGGGCGGCCGCACCCCGCACGCCGCCGAGGTGGCCGACCCCAAACCCGGGGTCAAGCCCCCGCCCCCGGGCAAGCCCGCCCCCACCGCGCCGCCGCCCGCCACGCCCCAGCCGAAGGCGCCACCACGGCCGGACCGGCCCATTCCGACCCCCGGCGAGGTATTCCCGCCCCGCCGTAAACCCGCCCCGCCGCCGGGAGCCGCGTCCGGCCTCCCGACGGCCCGCCCGGCCTGACGCCCCGGTGCCCCCGGCATTCCCGGGGGAAAAGGCGGATGCGTAATCTGGACGAGTCGCGCAGTCGGCGCGAAACCCCGATCCAGAAGGAGCCGACGGCCATGGACTATGTCGCCGCGCTGGTCCCGCCCCTGGTGATGGCGATCGCCTTCACCGCACTGGTCGTGACGATCGTCAAGAGTCAGGGTGGTGCGAACAAGGCGAAGGAAGACGCCATCGTCGACGCCGCACTGGCCCGGGTGGAGGCCGCCCAGCAGCCCTCGAAGGCCGCCGGCGCCTGAGACCGCCGCACACGCCGCACAGAAACGCGCCGCACGGCAGGGGCGTACGTCCCGGGGCCATTCCCCGGGACGTACGCCCTTTTCGCCGTGCGGATTGCCGCGCTGACCCGCGCCGATAAACCGGCATTCGCGACATCTCCCACTATTATTCGCGTGTGGTTCGACGCCTGGGTGAACTGGAAGACGCCGTGATGACGCGCGTGTGGGAGTGGAACCGGCCGGTCACCGTCAGAGAAGTCCTGGAAGACCTTCAGCAGGAACGGTCCATCGCGTACACGACCGTGATGACCGTAATGGACAACCTGTATCAGAAGGGCTGGCTCCGCAGGGAAGCCGAAGGCCGCGCCTATCGATATGAGGCGGTCTCCAACCGGGCCGCCTACTCGGCCGCACTGATGAACGAAGCCTGGTCCCTCAGCGACAACCCCGCCGCCGCTCTCGTCGCCTTCTTCGGCATGATGTCGGCCGAACAACGGGAAGCGCTCCGCGACGCGATCCGGGTCGTGCAACTCGACGGGCCCGACGAGACCCCGGGACCGCCGGGGCGATAGCGTCCGGTCATGTCCGCTCTAACTAAAGTCGTCACCGTCCGCAGGGCCCGCACCAGCGATGTGCCCGCCGTCCGCCGGCTCATCAACGCCTACGTACGGGACCGCATCCTGCTCGACAAAGCGACCGTGACGCTTTACGAGGACATCCAGGAGTTCTGGGTCGCCGAGCGGGACGAGGACGGTACCGTCATCGGATGCGGTGCTCTCCACGTGATGTGGGAAGACCTCGCGGAGGTGCGCACTCTGGCGGTCGACCCGGATGTGCGGGGCGGCGGAGTCGGCCACCAGGTACTGGACAAGCTGCTCCAGACCGCGCGCTGGCTCGGGGTGCGGCGTATTTTCTGCCTCACCTTCGAAGTCGACTTCTTCGCGAAGCACGGCTTCGTCGAGATCGGGGAGACGCCGGTGGACGGTGATGTCTACAGCGAGCTGCTGCGTTCCTATGACGAGGGTGTTGCCGAGTTCCTGGGTCTCGAACGAGTGAAGCCGAACACCCTTGGCAACAGCCGGATGCTTCTGCATCTGTGATCGCGGTCCCTATGTCCGAATCGCGCCCCTATCGCGGACGCCCGGAAGCCATCGTTCCCACGGGGAACGCCAGCTGAACCTTCCCGGAGGGTTTGTGTTTTTCCGGGAAAGGCGGTTTGCTATTCCTCCGTAATCCTTTTCCGCTGATGAAAGGAATCCCCCGTGGCGCAGAAGGTTCAGGTCCTTCTTGTCGACGACCTCGACGGCGGCGAGGCCGACGAGACCGTGACGTTCGCCCTCGACGGCAAGTCCTACGAGATCGACCTCACGACCGGCAACGCGGACAAGCTGCGTGAGGCGCTCGCGGACTACGTGAAGGCCGCCCGCCGCACCGGCGGTCGTGCCGCCGCGGCCCGCGGCAAGGGCCGCGTCGCCACCGCCGCCGGCAGCCCGGACACCGCGAAGATCCGCGCCTGGGCCAAGGAGAACGGCTACAACGTCAACGACCGCGGCCGTGTCCCGGCCGAGATCCGCGAGGCGTACGAGAAGGCCAACGCCTGATCGTCCGGCTCTCCCGCCGGTCCTCCCGGGCGATCCCCCGGCGGCTGATTCCTGCGCGCCCCCTCGGCGCGCAGCAGTCGGGCCCGATGGCACTCCGTGGCCGCCGCGCCCACGAGCCGCACGAGATCGGGGGCGCCACCGCTGCCGTCCACGCCGACAACAGGCAGCGTCGGCTCCACCTCGCACCCCGGCTCGGGAGGTCGCACCCAGACGGCTTCCGCGCCCTCCTGGGGGCCGTACGGACCGCACCGACCGGCCTGGCCGGAGCGGCCGCGCCGGCCGCGTTCCCCGGGCCCACCGGGATCCGGGCGGACTCCGGTGCCCACCGGGGCCGGAGCGACGATCCGGCCGCCCGTGCCCAGGGCGGTCAGCTCCAGGGCCACCCCGCCCCACTCCAGCCAGCCGAGCAGCCCCGGCAGCTCGTCGGCGGTGCCCACGGCGGTCAGGAACCACATCGTCCGGCTCCGCCGGTCCAGCGCGACCGGACCGGTCGGGCGGACCCGCCCGAGCACCGCGCGACCGGCCTCCGCGGGCATCCCCAGGGCGTCGAACCGGACCCCGGTGAGCAGCTCCACGGGCCGCCCGCCCGTGGTCGGCCCCGTCGGCCAGCCGAGCACGCACTCGTACCACTGGCGCCAGCGGCGCCGCGTGCCCGGATCGTCCGAGGGGCGGCACGGGCGCGGGAGGACTACCGTCATGAACGGTGCAACTGTGGAAGACCCCAGAGGTTACGCGCCGTTGCCGCTCGAACACTCCGCGTATAACACAAGCGGAGCGCATACGCGCACTCGGTGGTGCGGGGGTGTTCGCCCGTAGCGGATGCACAGGGGGTGCGCCGCATGGACTGTCAGTGCTTGCGGGTAAGACATTCCCCGAGGGAAGAGGCGGTACAGCGGGCCCCGGAGCGGGCCACCAGCGGTGGTGGCCGGGCCGGGGGCGGGCGTGTCGGCCCAGGTGGGCGTTCGCCGTGGGCGTACTGATGGTGGGCGTATATGCCTGGCCTGCGGGAACATCGTCTCCCACCATCAGGTTGGAGCAGATGTCGGCTGTTCGGGGCAGGAGGCCAAGGACGGGTGTCGGCAGTTGGAATGAGCTGTCCCGCCCAGCGGGACTAGCATGCGGAAGGACAGGGAGGGGACCGACCCCTAACTGCCTGACCGCTCTGAGGAGCGATTAACGATGTTCGAGAGGTTCACCGACCGCGCGCGGCGGGTTGTCGTCCTGGCTCAGGAAGAAGCCCGGATGCTCAACCACAACTACATCGGCACCGAGCACATCCTCCTGGGCCTGATCCACGAGGGTGAGGGTGTCGCCGCTAAGGCCCTGGAGAGCCTCGGGATTTCGCTCGAGGCGGTCCGCCAGCAGGTGGAGGAGATCATCGGGCAGGGCCAGCAGGCTCCGTCCGGCCACATCCCCTTCACCCCCCGTGCCAAGAAGGTCCTGGAGCTGTCGCTCCGCGAGGCCCTCCAGCTCGGCCACAACTACATCGGCACGGAGCACATCCTGCTCGGCCTGATCCGTGAGGGCGAGGGCGTCGCCGCCCAGGTCCTGGTCAAGCTGGGCGCCGACCTGAACCGGGTCCGGCAGCAGGTCATCCAGCTGCTCTCCGGCTACCAGGGCAAGGAGGCCGCCACCGCCGGCGGTCCGGCCGAGGGCACCCCCTCGACCTCGCTCGTCCTGGACCAGTTCGGCCGCAATCTCACGCAGGCCGCTCGCGAGTCCAAGCTCGACCCGGTCATCGGGCGCGAGAAGGAGATCGAGCGGGTCATGCAGGTGCTGTCCCGCCGCACCAAGAACAACCCGGTCCTCATCGGCGAGCCCGGCGTCGGCAAGACCGCCGTCGTCGAGGGCCTGGCCCAGGCCATCGTCAAGGGCGAGGTGCCCGAGACCCTCAAGGACAAGCACCTCTACACCCTCGACCTCGGCGCCCTGGTCGCCGGCTCCCGCTACCGCGGTGACTTCGAGGAGCGCCTGAAGAAGGTCCTCAAGGAGATCCGCACCCGCGGCGACATCATCCTGTTCATCGACGAGCTCCACACCCTGGTCGGTGCGGGCGCCGCCGAGGGCGCGATCGACGCCGCCAGCATCCTCAAGCCGATGCTGGCCCGTGGCGAGCTGCAGACCATCGGTGCCACCACGCTCGACGAGTACCGCAAGCACCTGGAGAAGGACGCCGCCCTCGAGCGCCGCTTCCAGCCCATCCAGGTCGCCGAGCCGTCGCTGCCGCACACCATCGAGATCCTCAAGGGTCTGCGCGACCGCTACGAGGCCCACCACCGCGTCTCCATCACCGACGAGGCGCTGGTCCAGGCCGCCACGCTGGCCGACCGCTACATCTCGGACCGCTTCCTGCCGGACAAGGCCATCGACCTGATCGACGAGGCCGGCTCCCGAATGCGCATCCGCCGGATGACCGCGCCGCCGGACCTCCGCGAGTTCGACGAGAAGATCGCCGACGTGCGCCGCGAGAAGGAGTCCGCGATCGACTCGCAGGACTTCGAGAAGGCCGCTTCCCTCCGCGACAAGGAGAAGCAGCTGCTGGCCGCCAAGGCCAAGCGGGAGAAGGAGTGGAAGGCCGGCGACATGGACGTCGTCGCCGAGGTCGACGGCGAGCTCATCGCCGAGGTCCTCGCCACCGCCACCGGCATCCCGGTCTTCAAGCTGACGGAGGAGGAGTCCTCCCGCCTGCTGCGCATGGAGGACGAGCTCCACAAGCGCGTCATCGGCCAGAAGGACGCCATCAAGGCGCTCTCCCAGGCCATCCGGCGCACCCGCGCGGGCCTCAAGGACCCGAAGCGCCCCGGCGGATCGTTCATCTTCGCCGGCCCCTCGGGTGTCGGTAAGACGGAGCTGTCCAAGACGCTCGCCGAATTCCTCTTCGGCGACGAGGACGCGCTGATCTCCCTCGACATGTCGGAGTTCAGCGAGAAGCACACCGTCTCGCGTCTCTTCGGCTCCCCGCCCGGATACGTGGGCTACGAAGAGGGCGGCCAGCTGACGGAGAAGGTCCGCCGCAAGCCGTTCTCGGTGGTCCTGTTCGACGAGGTCGAGAAGGCCCACCCGGACATCTTCAACTCGCTCCTGCAGATCCTGGAGGACGGTCGCCTGACCGACTCCCAGGGCCGCGTGGTCGACTTCAAGAACACCGTCATCATCATGACGACGAACCTCGGCACCCGGGACATCTCCAAGGGCTTCAACCTGGGCTTCGCCGCCCAGGGCGACGTCAAGACCGGCTACGAGCGGATGAAGGCCAAGGTCAACGAGGAGCTCAAGCAGCACTTCCGGCCCGAGTTCCTCAACCGTGTCGACGACACGGTGGTCTTCCACCAGCTGTCCCAGGAAGACATCATCCAGATCGTCGACCTGATGATCGCCAAGGTGGACGAGCGGCTCAAGGACCGCGACATGGGCATCGAGCTCAGCGGTGACGCCAAGCTGCTCCTGGCCAAGAAGGGCTACGACCCGATCCTGGGCGCCCGCCCGCTGCGCCGGACCATCCAGCGCGAGATCGAGGACATCCTCTCCGAGAAGATCCTCTTCGGTGAGCTCCGCCCCGGCCACATCGTGGTCGTCGGCACCGAGGGCGAGGGTGAGGAGAAGAAGTTCACCTTCCGCGGCGAGGAGAAGTCGGCCCTGCCCGACACCCCGCCGGTCGAGTCCGCCGCCGGTGGCGCGGGCCCGAACCTCTCGAAGGACGCGTAAGCGCGTAGCGCGCTGATCGGCCCCGGCCCGTCGAACGACGGTCCGGGGCCGACCCGTTTTCGGATATCGCGAGCGCCAAGGCATGGCCCGGGGATCACCGGCTGATTACGCTGGCATTCCATGGTCATCACCGCACTGTGGTCATTCGCCCTGGTCGTAGGGCTCCTCACCATCACCCCGGGCCTCGACACCGCCCTCATCCTCCGCACCGCCGCACGCGGCGAGCAGCGCCGCGCGTGGGGCGTCGTCCTCGGCATCCAGACCGGCACCCTGTGCTGGGGCGCCCTCACCTCGGCCGGCGTGACCGCCCTCCTGGCGGCCTCCCGCCTCGCCTACGAGACCCTGCGCTGGGCCGGGGCGGCGTACCTGCTGTGGATGGGCGCGCGCATGCTGTGGGAGGCGCGGGGCCGTTCTGCGGCGGGGTCGGTGGACGACGGGCCCGAGCCCGCCGAACCCGCCGCCCCGGGCGGCTTCGCCGCCGGCTGGCGGCAGGGGCTCGTCACCAACCTGCTCAACCCGAAGATGGGCGTCTTCTACGTCGCTGTCCTGCCGCAGTTCATCCCGGCGACGGCGCCGCATCTGTTGATGGGCCTGGCACTGACTTCCGTGCACGCGGTGCTGGGTGTGCTGTGGGCGACGGTGCTGGTGGGCTTCGCCCGGGCGCTCCGGGACTGGCTGCGCAAGCCGGCGGCCCGGAGGGTTATGGACCGGGTCACGGGGACGGCGATCGTGGGATTCGGGGTGAAGCTGGCGGTGGGGGAGTAGACGGCGGTCAGGGGCCGGTTCTGATCGTGATGCGGTCGCCGAGGTGTTCGGCGCCGATCACCTTCATTCCTGGTCGGGCGTCGGCCCACACCTCCAGTGGGGCCCTCAAATCGGGCAGGTCCGTAAGGTCCAGCTCGATGGGTCCCGAAGGACCCCACGCCTTGAGATGCAGCACGTCGAGTTCCGGGAAGACCCGGAGCAGCCCCGCGTCCACTGTCACGTCTTTGGTAAGGGTGAGATCGAGGACGCTTATCTGACCGAGCGGTTCCATGCCCGCGAGCGCCCCGGCTGCCCCGAGGCGCAGAACGAGGGTATCCAGGTGGTTCAGACCTGCCAGCTCGCCCAGCTCCTCCGGAGAAGCCAGTTCCGCCTGGATAAACAATCCGGTGAGGTTATGCCAAGCCCCGATATTGGTCAGGTGTACAGGGCCTGCCTCACTTTCGATACCGAGACTCAGGACTCCTGGCAGTGGCGGAGGGATTTTTCCGCCATCGGGCGGTAGACCGAGCAGTATCAGGGAAGTCAGCTCCGACAGCTCGCCGAGGAATTCCAGTTCGGAGAACGGAAGGGATCTCGCGTCCAGATCCAGACTCCGAATTCCGGATCCCGCCAAGGCCCTGATATCCCGTAGTCCGGAGCAGTTCCTGAGGATCAGGGTCTCGATCGCCGAGTGATCGCGGATGAAATCCAGATGTGCGAGGACGAGGTTGTCGGACAGGCTCAGAGCCCTCAGTGGATGGCTGCTGAGGACTGGGCCGACTTCCTCCGCTGTATGGTCACCCGTGATGGCCAGGTAGCTGATGGGGCCGAGAGACGGGAGCTGGGCGAGTTCGTCCGTCGAGCGGGCGAGGAGCGTGACGTCATCCATGCACATCTCCGCGAGCACCTCTTCGGCGAAGGACCGGGCGTTCATGACGTTCCAGGTACTGGCCACCTGCTGCCGGACCCTGTCCGACTTATGCCGGCCATAGCGTTTCAAGAGCGGCATGGCCGCGTCTCCCAGTGAGCCGAGCACCCTCACGACATGTCGTGCCGGTTCTGCGGCCAAACCCCCCGGCTCCGGCAGGAACGGCAGGACTTCCGGTCCGAGGGAGGAAAGGAGTTCCATCTCCCTCTGTGTCGTGGGTGCCCCGAGCCCCCTGACCTCCTCCCAGACCGCGTCGTGCTGCGCGTCGTCCAGATACGCCGCCCCGATCGCGCACTCCGCCGCCAGCGTGCGCAGCGACCACCGAGCCCTCCGCCCGTCCGCCGAGTCACCGGCCGCGATCAACCCCGCGATGACCCGCCGGACCTCGCCACGCCCGCAGTGGCCGACGACGAGCCGTATGACGTCCTGCCACTGCTCCTCCTCCGCATGCCCCAGCAGTTCGTCCAGCGAATCGCTGTCCTGGAACTCCTTCGCCGCCAGGTAGTCCTGGAAGGTGCGGTGGATGAACTGCAGGGAATCCGCAGCGCGTTCCTGCAGTAACCCGCTTCGATTGAGGAGGTGCGTCAGGACCCGCTCCGCCGGGCCCTGCTCCCGCACGCGGCGCAGGCCCTTCATCGCTTGTTCGAGCTGGCGCACCGCCTGCTCTCTCGACAACTCGGCGCGGCCGTTCCGGACCAGCCAGACCGCGATGCGCTGGAGCAGCTGCCGGCTGTCCTCGATCGTCACGTCGATGCCCTCCGGGCTGCCGACGCGGCGGTGGGCGTCGCGGTTGCCCAGCAGCATGGCCAGCGCGGCCTCGTAGAGGTGCCAGCGGGTGCGGGGGAGGAGGCCCTGGCGGCGCCGGTGGAGGGCGCAGATCACCGCGCACAGCAGCGGTGTCCGGGCCAGGTCGCGCAGGCCCGCGTTGCGCTGGAACTCCTGGGCGAGGTCGCGTTCGAGGGCGGTGAGACGGGCGCGCTCCTGGTCCGCCCGCGCCGCGTCGGCATAGCCGTCGCACTCCAGGCGGGCGGCCTGGTGCCAGGCGGCCACGAAGGACTGGATGTCGCCGTCGCTCATGGGTAGGAGCTGCAGCTCCTCGAAGCCCTCGGAGGCCAGCCAGGAGTGCTCGACCGCGAGCGGTCGGACGGTCACCAGGCAGCGGGTGTCCGGGTACATCCGCAGCAGGTCGGCGAGCCACTTGCGGGCCGGGCCGCGGTCGGGCTGCGGGAGCTCGTCCAGGCCGTCGACGAGCAGCAGGGCCCGTCCCGCCTCCAGGACGCGGCCGGCCCACCCGCTCGGCGCCTCGTCCACCTGGAGCCGGGCGATGGTGGGCAGCAGGGCGGGGGTGGGGGTGGTGATGCCCTGGGCGGCGAGGCTGCGCATGGGGATCACGAAGGGGATGAGGCCGTTCAGGGCGGCGAGCTCCTCCGGCAGGGTCCGGCAGGCGGCGTGCGAGGCCAGCCACCACACGAGCGTCGTCTTCCCGGCGCCCGCCTCCCCGCGAAGCACCGCCCGCGGACGTGAGCCCAGCAGTTCCTCGATCCGCTGCGGCTCAGGACGGAGGCCCGCGCTGTCAGGACGGTCGGGCCGGCGCGGAGCCAGCGCCTCCAGGCTCAGATAGGCCGTGTCCAGGTCCCAGCTGTTCTCGTTGCTGCCCAGGTCGTCGAGGCCGAAGACCTCCATGCGGCTGTAGCGGGCCTTGATCGCCTTGGCGTACACGTCCTGGTAGGCGAAGTCCGCAGGGTTCTCCGGGTTGAGCACTTCCAGCACGGGCCGCAGGCCGTGTGCGCCTGCCGAGGTGGAGAAGCCCGGGCTCAGGAGGATCTTCTCGATGGGGATGGCGTCGATGGCGGAGTGCTGCCAGCCCGGGCGGTCCTCGATGACCAGGCCCAGGAGGACGGGGCCCGAGAAGACGGGCCCTCCCGACAGGCCCGCCCATGGAGAGCCGTCGTGGAGGGGACGCGGCGGGTGGTGCCGACTGTGCAGTACGTAGCGCTCACGCAGCCAGCCGGACGTGGGCATCAGGGTGCATAAGACCTGCGCGGCCTCCAGCTGGTCCTCCGCGAACCGCTGGACCTGCGGGAAGCCGAACACCTGGCAGTCGTGCACGGCCCCGGCGCGGGTGACGGTGCCGTAGCGCAGCGGCGGCAGGCTGCCGCCGGGCACGAGGTCCCGCTCGGCCACCAGCAGGGCCGCGTCGCAGTCCCCGGGCGCACCGGTCCACACGCGCGTGCAGCGCGCCGCCTCGCGCTCGCCGGGGACCGCGACCATCGCGGACGGCTCGTCCCCGAGCACGTGCGCCGCCGTCAGCACCAGCCGTTGTGACAGCAGCACCCCGCTGCCCTGCCGTGCCCCGAGCACCGCCACCAGGCGGTTTTCGAAGGGTGTCACTGCTGGTCCGCGAGCCCGAATCCCGACAGCCCCGCCGGGCGGTCGTTGCCGACCTTCCAGCCCTCGCCCGTGCGGCGATCCTTCGGGGTCAGCTTGAAGGCGACCTTGTGGGTCCGCGTGGAGCCCCGGGAGGCGTCGGTGCCCGCGTCGACGACCCAGGCCTTCACGCCGCCCCGGCCCTTCACGTCCCGTCGCAGCTCGACCGTGAACTCCATGGCGATCTCGCCCACGTCGAACGTCAGGTCCTCCCCGGACTCGGCCGCGGCCGCCGCCGCGCTGGTCAGTCCGTCGCGTATGGCCCGGACCGCGTCCGACAGCTCGATGATCTCGTCGAAGTCGCTCATTGTGATCCCCCCTGGCACGTTTCCCGGAGCGTATCGCCCTCGCCGGGACTTTGGTCCCGGAATCCATAGGGTCGTTGGTCCCTGCGCGGTGACAAGACCCACAGGCCTTTTCGCCGCCACTAAGCCCGATAGTGCACGGGAGGGGAAACCCTCCCCGGGCGGGCCCGCGCGCCCCGCCCAAGATCATTTACGAATTACGGCCCGCCCTAGTAGCAGCCCCCTTTGTCAGCGCCCCCGAGCGCGGGTTACCAAGGAATGGCGATCCCGGTCCGACGGCCGGGACCTGTTCTTTTTCCGGAGGTTTTCCCGTATGCCGAAGCCGAAGCGCACCGCTTTCCGTGACCCGAGCAAGTCCGTTTCCCGCGTCCGTGCCGCCGCTCTCGTGGCAGCCGGGCTCGGGGCGTCGGTCGCGCTCGGTTCCGGGGTCGCGCTCGCGGCCGACGCCGCCGCCTCGGCCGGCGTCCTCCCCGGCTTCGCGGCCGCCGCGCCGCTGGGCGACGCGCTGCACGCGCAGGCCGAGACGCAGCAGAAGGCGGCCGAGAAGGAGAAGCAGGAGGCCGCCAAGCGCGCGGAGGAGGCCCGGAAGCGGGCCGAGGACGCCCGCAAGGAGGCCGAGGCCTCGCGCAGCCGCGCCAACGCCTGGGTGCACCCCGTCGACGGCTATCAGATCGGCCAGCCGTTCGGTAAGGCCGGCAGCATGTGGGCCAACAAGCACAGCGGCCAGGACCTGGTCGTGAACTCCGGTACGCCCGTGAAGGCCGTCCACGCCGGCACGGTCGTCAAGGCCGGCCCCAACGGTGGCGGCGACGGCCCCGCGTACGGCAACGCCGTCGTGATCAAGCACGCGGACGGCCAGTACTCGCAGTACGCGCACATGTCCTCGGTGAAGGTCTCCGTGGGCCAGCGGGTCATGACCGGCCAGGACATCGGCCTGTCCGGCTCCACCGGCAACTCCAGCGGCCCCCACCTGCACTTCGAGATCCGTACGACCCCGGACTACGGCTCCGCCGTCGACCCGGTCGCCTTCATGGGCGCCCGCGGCGGCGCGCTCTGACCGAATCCCGCCACCGCGTCAGACGCTGATCACCGGGAACGTCCCCGTACTCGTCGGGGACGACTCCGGCAGCCACAGCACCGCGATCGCGCCGCTGCCGCCCTCCACCACCGGATCCGCGTTGCGGAAGGTCAGCCGGGCGCCCAGCACCCGGGCCTGACCTGCCGCGATCGTCAGGCCCAGGCCGTGGCCCTTGCCCGCGCGGTCCTCGCTGCCCGTCCGGAAGCGGCTCGGGCCCTCCCGCAGCAGCTCCTCCGGGAAGCCGGGGCCGTGGTCGCGCACGCGCAGCACCCGGCCCTCCACCGTGACCTCGACCGGGCCCTTGCCGTGCTTGGCGGCGTTCGCCAGCAGATTGCCCAGGATGCGCTCCAGGCGGCGCGGGTCGGTGGAGACGTACGCCGTCCGCAGGACGGTCACCTCCGCCTCCGGGGCCGCCGCCCGCACCCGGCGCTGGACGAACTCGCCCAGCTCGATGTCCTGCATCTCCGCGCGCTCCGCGAAGCCGTCCAGCCGGGCGACCTCCAGGACGTCCTCGACCAGCGTGCGCATGGCCTGCGCCCGGTCCCGGACGAGCTCGGTGGGCCGGCCCGGCGGCAGCAGCTCGGCGGCGGTCAGCAGGCCCGTGACCGGGGTGCGCAGCTCGTGGGCGATGTCGGCGGTGACGCGCCGCTCGGCCTCCAGCCGGTCGCGGAGCGCCTCGGCCATGCCGTCGACGGCCCGGGCCAGATCGTCGGTCTCGTCCCGCACGCGGCCGCCGATGGCGTCGCGGACGCGGATGTCCGACTCGCCGTCCGCGAGCTTGCGGGCGGCCGTGGCGGCCTTGCGCAGCCGCCGGGAGAGCTGGCCGCCGACGAGGATGCCCAGCGCCGTGCCGCCGAGGACGACGGAGACGGAGCCGATGATCAGGGCCCGGTCGAGGTCGTTGAGGATGTCGTAGCGGTCCTTGAACCGGGTGTGGATCGAGAGGATCTTGCCGTCGCGCAGCGGGGTGGAGGCCCACACCTCGGGGGCGCCCGAGCCGTTGTCCTGGAGGTAGGTGGCGCGCAGCCCGAGCTCGGCGGCCTCGCGCAGCTGCTTGGGCAGCGCCGGGTCGTTGACCTGGGCGCGCAGCATCCGCTTGCCGCCGGTGGACTCGTAGTAGCGCTGCGCGATCTGGACCCGGTCGTCCATCTGGTCGCGGCTGCTGTTGAGCATGGAGACGCGGGCCGCGTTGTGGACGACCAGGCTGAGCGCGACGGCGACGAGCGCGCCGACGCAGGCGATGGCCAGACTGACCTTCCAGCGCAGGCCACTGCGCAGAGCGAGCTTCACCACGACTTCACCCTGACACGACCGTGCCCTTTGGGACGACCGAGCCCTGAGAA
This sequence comes from Streptomyces abikoensis, assembly GCF_014648775.1. Taxonomy (GTDB): domain Bacteria; phylum Actinomycetota; class Actinomycetes; order Streptomycetales; family Streptomycetaceae; genus Streptomyces; species Streptomyces abikoensis. The sequence continues at coordinate 18,712 of NZ_BMRT01000014.1, read as the reverse complement.
ACGAACCGCACCGGGCCGTCGGAAACCAATCGCACCGGGCCGTCGGAAGGGAACCGTGTCGAGGAAACGAACCGCACCGGGCCGTCAGCCCCGGAGTTTGTAGCCGAAGCCACGGACCGTCTCGATGCGGTCCTGGCCGATCTTGCCGCGCAGTCGCTGCACGTGGACGTCCACGACCCGGGTGTCGCCGCCCCAGCCGTAGTCCCACACGCGCTCCAGCAGCCGGTCGCGGGAGAGGACCGTGCCGGGCGAGGCGGAGAACTCCAGCAGCAGCCGCATCTCGGTGGGGGTCAGGGCGACGGGCGTGCCCGCCTTGCGGACCTCCATGCCCTCCGTGTCGACCTCCAGGTCGCCGAAGCGCAGCACCCCGCCCTCGATGCCCTGGGGCTCCTCGGCCGCGGCGCCCGCCCCGCCGGCCCCGCTGGCGTGGCCGAAGCGGCGCAGCACGGCCCGGATGCGGGCGACGAGCACGGCGCCGTCGAAGGGCTTGGTCACATAGTCGTCGGCGCCGGCCTCCAGGCCCAGCACGACGTCGATGGAGTCGGCCCGCGCCGACAGCATGATCACGGGAACGGTGGACTCGTCGCGGATCCGGCGGCACAGGCTGACCCCGTCCAGGCCCGGGACCATCACATCGAGGAGGGCGATGTCGGGCTGCTTGGCCCGGAAGCTCTCCAGCCCCAGCAGTCCGTCCGGCACCGCCGTCACCATGAAGCCGTCGCGCTCCAGAGCGAGCTGCGTCGCCTCGCGAATGACGTCGTCGTCCTCGACGAAAAGCACATGCGTATCGGCCACGCCGCTCTCAGCCCTCCGATCCTTCGCTCGGCACCATGCCGGTGTCGCCGACCTTGTTGTAGTCGGTGTGGGTACGGCCCATCTCGTGGAACGCGCCGTCCGACCAGTGGTACGTCAGGACGTCGACTCCCGAGGGGCAGCACACCGCGTCACCCGGACCGTAGACCTGCTTGGTGATCGTGAGATCCCGGCGGTCGATGTCCGCGTACACGGGCGACTGCTCGACCGTGAACACATTCTCGTACGTATCCCCCTTGGGACGGTACACATACGAGCCGATACCGAGGGAGTCCCCGCACGTCAGGACGTTCACCACGACATCGGTGCCGCCGTCGTCCGTCAGCTGGCCGTAGGTGACGTCGACCGGGTACTGGTCCTTGACGCACGGCTTGAGGTTCTTCTTGATCTGATCGCTGACCTTCGGGTCCGCCTTGATCAGCTTGATCGCGTCGACCTTCTGGGCCGGGGTGGCGGTCGTCCCGGGCGTACGCGTGACCGCCTTCGCGGCGGGCTGGTTCTGCGCCGGCCCCTCCTTGCGCACCCCGTCACCGCTCGTCCCGCAGCCGGCAAGCAGAAGACCGGCGGCAGCGGCCATGGCAGTGACCGCTCCACCGGTGATCATCGCCGGCCCGAAGCCGGCGGCGCGCTTCAGGCGGCGCACCGTTCCTGCCCCCGATCGACGCGCTCGAGGGCGTGGAAGTCCAGGTCCCGGCTCTCCAGCTCCTGGCGCAGCCGGGCCAGTGCGCGGTGCAGCGTGCTCTTGACCGTCCCCGTGGACATGCCGAGCGCCTCCGCGGTCTCCTCGGTGCTCATCTGCTCCCAGTGTCGCAGCACGACGACGCTGCGCTGCTTGGGCGCGAGGACCCCGAGGATGTCCATCAGCAGCGCGCGGTCGGCGTGCTGCTCCGTGCCGTCCTCGACGCTCGCGTCGGGCAGCTGCTCGGTGGGCACCTCGTCGAGCTTGCGGGCGCGCCACCACTCCGTACGGGTGTTGATCATGACGCGGCGGAGGTAGGCGTCGGCCAGCGACTTGTCCGCTATCCCGTCCCAGCGTCCGTAGGTGCGCACGAGGGCGGTCTGGAGCAGGTCCTGCGCGTCGATGGGGTCCGGGACGAGACGCCGGGCGCTGCGCAGGAGGGCGTCCTGACGGTTGCGCACGTACTCCTCGAAGTCCAGCACCTTGCCGCTGCTGCCTGCCATAACCGCAGCCTCCATTCCACTCGCGTTCCCCGCGCCACGCTGGTGGTCCTCCAGCACGGGTAGGACGCTACGGAGGAGCTGTTGCGACGCGATGTGCGAGAGCCCGTCGGCTGTGGCACAGCTATCCATAGGTTGTGTAACAGCCGGAGGAATAGATCAAAGAAAGACCGGCTCTGTCCGTTTCGGAAGCAAGGCGGGGGCGGCTTCCGACGATGGCTTTGTGACCGCTGTATGACGGCTGTGCGAATCGCCGCGGGCGCCGTTACGGGCGTGCGTGCCGCGGGCTCCGCGTACGGGCGCCGCGCGGGCCCGTCACGTCAGCGGCAGCCGGTAGCGGCCGTCGGCCAGCGGCTCGACGAGCCCGTCGGCCACGAGCCCGTCCAGCGCCCGGGCCCGCTGCACCGGCTCGTGCCACACCGCGTCCAGCGCGGCCTGCGGCACCGGCGTGACCGCCTCCCGCAGCACCGCCAGCAGCTTGCCGCGCACCTGCCGGTCGGTGCCCGCGTACGTCTGGCCCCGGCGCGGCGGCCCGTCGTGGGCGGGCGAGCCGGCGGCCAGCCACGCGCACTCGGCGGCGATCGGGCACGCGCCGCACGAGGGCGTGCGGGCCGTGCAGACCAGCGCGCCCAGCTCCATCGTGGCGGCGGCCCAGCGGGCGGCCACCGGCTCCTCCTCGGGCAGCAGGGCGCGGGCCAGCCGGCGCTCGGCGGCGGTCGTGGCGTTCGGCGGGTACTGGGCGCCGGTCACCGCGCGCGCGAAGACCCGGCGGACGTTGGTGTCGAGGACGGCATGCCGCTGCCCGTAGGCGAAGGACGCCACGGCCGCCGCCGTGTACTCGCCGACACCCGGCAGCGCCAGCAGCTTGGCGTGATCGCTCGGCACCTCGCCGCCGTGCCGCTCGGTGATCGCGGACGCGGCGGCGTGCAGCCGCAGCGCCCGGCGCGGATAGCCCAGCCGCCCCCAGGCCCGCACCGCCTCGCCGGGCGGCTCCGCCGCCAGGTCGGCCGGGCGCGGCCAGCGGGCCAGCCACTGCTCGTACACCGGCAGCACCCGGCTCACGGGGGTCTGCTGGAGCATGAACTCGCTGACCATCACCCCCCACGGCCCGGCCTCCGGGCGGCGCCAGGGCAGATCACGGGCGTGCACGGCGAACCAGTCGATCACCGGGGCGTGCAACAGGGTGGACGTCTGGGGTGTGGTGGCAGGCATCGCAGTCATGTCGTCTCCGATCCTGGCACGCCCACGCGGGGCGGCGAAACGGCTGGAGCCCGCGTCGGCCACCCGAGCCCCCGGCCGCCCCGATCGAGTGAGCGCCCCCACCGCCGACCGGCCCCGTGCGAGCCGCTTCGTCCACTTCCTAGGGTGATGCCATGACCGACCCGACGGACCACCCGACAGACCAGTCGTTCGCGCCGCCCGCCGAGATCCGGGCCGCCCTGGACGCGCACGCGACCCTGACCCTGGCCTACGTGGACGAGGACGGCCCGCAGGCGTGCGCGGTGCTCTACGCGGTGTCCACAGCGGCCACCGGCGGGTCCGGTGAATCCGTCCCGTCTCTCCTCTTCGTCACCTCCGGCACCACCCGTCACGGCCGTGCCCTGCTCGCGGGCGACGGCCGCGTCGCCTTCACCGCACAGCGCGACGGACAGGACTGGACCTCGCTCACCGGTGTCCAGGGCCGCGGCACCTGCCGCCTCCTTCAGGGCGCCGACCGCGAGACCGCCTGGCACGCGTACAGCGCGCGCTTCCCGTACGTGGAGCGGACCGACCGGCTGCGGCAGGCGATGGAGCGCACGGGGCTGTGGGAACTGCGCCCGCACTGGCTGCGGCTGGTCGACAACGGCCGGGGGTTCGGGCACAAGACGGAATGGGAGAAGACCTTCTGACGAGCCGTACGAACGCTCGCAGACCGTGCCGGTGACCGGTCGGACCGTCACCACGGTCCCAGTTGCGGGCAGATGATGGGAAAAGCAGGCACTCCTACGGCGGGTACTGGCTGGTCCCCCGGCCGATCTCTCGTAGAGTTTTCGCGTGGGATCTCTGCGCAATCCGATCGGGCCGCTTCCTTCCTCCATCTACTGGCGGCGGAGGGCAGTTGCACTTGGCGTGCTCGGACTTCTGGCCCTGGTCGTCATCTGGTTCCTCGCCATGGACGGTGGCGGGGGCGGTTCCGAGGGCGATCAGAGCGAGGGCGCCAAGAACGGCCAGACGCCGACGGCGGATGCCACGATCACCCCGGGCCCGACGCCTTCGGGGCCGCACATCGGTCAACGACCGGGCGGCCGTGGCGATTCGGGCGGCGGTGGAACCGGCGGTGGTGCCGGCGGCTCCGGTGACCGTGCCGGGAGCGGCGGCGGTTCGGGAGCGGCCGGTGGCGCGGGCGGCGCGGCCGCCGCGGCCGGTGGTTTCGGCGGCGGCCCCGGGCTGGCGGTGACCGGTGACAGCAAGCCGGTGGCGGCCGTGTCGAGCCTGCCCGACTGCGCGCCGGGCGCGGTGCGGCTGAGCGTGCGCAGCGTCAAGGACTCCTACCGCCCGGACGAGAAGCCCAAGTTCGAACTCGTCGTGAAGAATTCCGGTGGCAGCGCCTGCAAGGTGAACTTCGGGGCCACCGCCGCCATGTTCGTCATCACCGACGACAAGGGCGAGGAGCACGTCTGGAACTCCGGCGACTGTGTCCGGGGCACGGCCGCGGTGCTCTTCGAGGTACCGGGCTCCGGCGAGGCCAAGCGCACCGTCGAGTGGGACCGCAGGCGCAGCGCCCCCCAGTGCGCCACGCCCTCCGGCCCCTCGGCGGCGGTACCGGGGACCTACCGGGTAGAGGTGAAGGTGGCGGGCGTCACGGACCGCACGGAATTCACCCTGGAGAAGGCCTGAGAGGGAAACCCGCGCCCCAAAGGGGCGCGGGGAACTGCGCGCTCAGCCAACGCCGACCCGCAGCGGTCTGACGGCATCCGGCTGAGCGGCGAAGCTAGACGTACCGCTCCAGAATCGACGACTCCGCCAGCCGCGAGAGCCCCTCGCGCACGGACCGCGCCCGGGCCTCGCCCACGCCGTCCACGGTCTGGAGATCGTCCACGCTGGCGGCGAGAAGCTTCTGGAGCCCCCCGAAGTGGTCCACGAGCCGCTCGATGATGGCGCCGGGCAGCCGGGGCACCTTCGCCAGCAGCCGGTAGCCGCGCGGCGAGACGGCGGAGTCCAGCGTCTCGGGGGAGCCGCTGTAGCCCAGGGCGCGGGCGACGATGGGCAGTTCGAGGAGCTCGGCGTGGGAGAGGGAGTCCAGGTCGGAGAGGGCCTCGGGGACCGTGCGGGTGCGCTTGGCGGTCGGCTCGGGGACGTAGTCCCGCACGACCAGCTCCCGTTCGGGCTCGACGCCCGCGATCAGCTCGTCGAGCTGGAGGGAGAGCAGCCGGCCGTCCGTGCCGAGCTCGACCACGTACTCCGCGATCTCCGTGGCGATGCGGCGGACCATCTCCAGCCGCTGGGAGACGGCCGTGACGTCCCGGACGGTGACCAGGTCCTCGATCTCCAGGGCGGACAGCGTGCCCGCCACCTCGTCCAGGCGGAGCTTGTAGCGCTCCAGGGTGGCCAGCGCCTGGTTGGCACGGGAGAGGATCGCGCCGGACTCCTCCAGGACGCGGCGCTCCCCGCCCACGTACAGGGCGATCAGCCGCATCGACTGGCTGACGGAGACCACGGGGAAGCCCGACTGGATGGAGACGCGCTGCGCGGTGCGGTGGCGGGTGCCGGTCTCCTCGGTGGGGATCGACGCGTCGGGGTACAGCTGGACGCCCGCCCGCACGATCTTGCTGATGTCCTTGTCGATGATCAGCGCGCCGTCCAGCTTGCACAGCTCGCGCAGCCGGGTGGCCGTGAACTCCACGTCGAGGACGAATCCGCCGGTGCACATCGACTCGACGGTCTTGTCCATGCCGAGGACGATGAGCCCGCCGGTGTTGCCGCGGAGCACGCGCTCCAGGCCGTCACGCAGGGCCGTGCCGGGCGCGACGGCGCTCAGCGTGCGCATCAGCCCGTCGACCCCGGAGCCACCGGAGGCGCCTCCGGACTTGCCGGGGCCCGATGCCCGGTCGTTGGCTGCCACTGCACTCCTCAGGTCGCAAGGTCAACGGTGCCGCGGGCCGCCCTGCTGTCGCGTACGCGCCGTCGTGCACGCCGTGCGCGTCGCGCGCTGTGGTGTGCGGCGGAGCGTACGTGCGGGCGGGACCAGGGAAAGTCTACTGGCGCCCAGCCTATTCGGGAGTGGTCCTCGGGCTCGCCTCCCGGCCGGTCTCCCCGCCGGACTCCCGGCCCGTCTCCTTGCCCGCCCCCCGGGCCGGCTCGCGGCGGGGGCGCTTGGGCAGCACCCGGAGGGCCTCGCCTATGTCCGAGACCTCCAGCACCTTCATCCCGCTGGGCACCTTGCCGGGGTCGGCGGGCACGAGGGCGTGGGTGAAGCCGAGCCGGGCCGCCTCGGCCAGCCGCCGCTGCACGCCCGTGACCCGTCTGACCTCGCCCGCCAGGCCCACCTCGCCGATGGCCACCAGGTTCTTCGGCAGGGGGGTGTCGCTGGCGGCGCTGGCCAGGGCGAGGGCGACGGCCAGGTCGGCGGCGGGCTCGGAGAGCTTCACGCCACCGACCGTGGCGCTGTAGATGTCGCGCTTGCCGAGGGCGCTGATGCGGCCGCGCTGCTCCAGCACGGCGAGCATCATCGAGACGCGCGAGGTCTCCAGGCCCGAGGTCGTCCGGCGCGGGGAGGGGATCTGGGAGTCGACGGTCAGCGCCTGCACCTCGGCCACCAGCGGACGACGGCCCTCCAGTGTCACCGTCAGACAAGTGCCCGGCACGGGCTCGGCACGGCGGGTGAGGAAGAGGCCGCTGGGGTCGGCGAGGCCGGTGATGCCTTCGTCGTGGAGCTCGAAGCAGCCGACCTCGTCCGTGGCGCCGTAGCGGTTCTTCACGCCGCGCACCAGGCGCAGCCGCGCGTGCCGGTCGCCCTCGAAGTGCAGGACGACGTCGACCAGGTGCTCCAGCAGGCGGGGGCCCGCGATGGCGCCGTCCTTGGTGACGTGACCGACCAGGAGCGTGGCCATGCCGCGCTCCTTGGAGGCCCGGATGAGGGCGCCGGCGACCTCGCGGACCTGGGCCATGCCGCCGGGCGCACCGTCGATCTCGGGGGAGGCCACGGTCTGGACGGAGTCCAGGATCAGCAGCGAGGGCTTGACCGAGTCGAGGTGCCCGAGGACGGCGGACAGGTCCGTCTCGGCGGCGAGATAGAGATGGTCGGAGAGGGCGCCGATGCGGTCGGCGCGCAGCCGGACCTGGCTCGCGGACTCCTCGCCCGTCACGTACAGCGTGCGGTGCTCGTCGGTGGCCGCCTTGGCCGCCACGTCCAGCAGCAGGGTCGACTTGCCGACGCCGGGCTCGCCCGCGAGCAGCACCACGGCGCTGGGCACCAGGCCGCCGCCGAGCACCCGGTCCAGCTCGGGGACGCCCGTGCCGCGCGCGGTGGCCTGACGGCCGTCGACCTGGGCGATGGGCACGGCGGCGGTGGTGACCCTGCCGGGCGCGGTCGTCCGCACGGCGGGGGCGCCGCCGAACTCCTCGACGGTGCCCCACGCCTGGCACTCGGGGCAGCGGCCGAGCCACTTGGCGGTGGTCCAGCCGCACTCGGTGCAGCGGTAGGAGGGCCGGTCCTTGGCGGACGAGCGAGAGGTACGGGCAGCCATGCGGAACACCGTAGCGGTGGGCACTGACAGTCCGGTCGCGAGTTCGGTCGGTCCGGTCGCGAGTTCGGTCGTCGGTTTCGGTCGCCAGTACGTACCGCCCTGTCCGGAGCTCGGCCAATCGGGGCGGAATGTTGGGCTCCTGTCCCCCTTTGAGGGAGAGAGTCACCCGTATGGGCTAAACCTCTGTGAGCAGGGCGGACGAGGGCGCGACACCGGCCTACCGTCGCCGGGATGATGACGAGCAGGCCCGAGCCCCCCACGCATGCCACCGGCGCGCACCGCGCACCCAGCAGTGCGCCGCGCGCGGACCGGCACCAGGTCGTCGAGAGCACCACCGAGCACATCGCGTACGACCACGCGTACGACCATGACGAGGAAGGCGAGGAAGGCCCCGGGAACAGCCCGCACCTCGACGGCCTGTTCACCTACTGCCTGTCCGTCCTGTGCGACCACGAGTCCGCCGTCGCCGCCCTCGGCGAGACCCTGGCGCTCGCCGAGCGCCGGGCCGACCGTGCCCCCGCCGCCGAGGAGGCGCACCGCGCCTGGCTGTACGCCCTCGCGCGCTGGGGGTGCCTGCGCAGGCTCGCTGAGCGCGGCCCCGGCGACCCGCCGCCCGCCCCCGACGCGGGCGCCCGCGCGGAACTGGCCCTGCTCGCCTGGCCCGAGGCCGCCGGCACCACCGCCGAGCAGCGCGAGGCCCTGGAACTGGCCGTGCGCCACGGGCTCGCCCCCCACGAGGTCGCCGCCGTGCTCCGCCTGGACCTCGACGCGGCACGCGTCCTGCTCTCCAGCGCCGCCTGCGAGGTCGAGCGCACCCGCACCGCGCTCGCCGTCGTCGAGTCGGGCCGCTGTCCGGTGGTCACCCGCTTCGTGGGCGACCGGGAAGTGCTGCTGGGCGCCGCGCTGCGGCGCGAGCTCGTCCGTCACGTCGACGAGTGCGCCGACTGCCGCCGTACCGCCGAGCGGGCCGTCGCGGGCGAGCCCTGGCCGGGCACCGCCGCGTCCCCGGCCGCCGCCCTGCCCGTCCTCCGCGCCCCCCGCGCCGCAGCGCGCGCCGCGATGCGCGGCGCCCTGGACGCACGCCCCCAGCGCCGGCGCGCGGGCGCCCAGCGCGCCGCGACCCCGCGCTTCGACCGCGGCGGCTTCCCCCTCACCCCCAAGGACCGCGCCGCCCGCCGCAGCAGACTGCGCAGCCGGGCCGTGACCACCACCGTCGTCGCCACGGTCGTCGCCGCGCCACTCCTCGCCCTGTGGGCCGCCTACCGGGGCACCCCGGTCGGCGAGGGCTCGGGCGCCGCACCCGTGTCCGCCACCGAGACCGACAGCCTGGGCGGCAGCCCCCACGAGGGCATGTACGAGGGCGCCTACGCCGATCCGTACGAGGCGACCGCCCCGGCGGGCCCCACCCGGCGCGTCAACGGCACCCCGGGGCCCATCGGCCACCGCTTCCCGGACGTCTCCGTGGCCGTCCTCGGCCCGGACGGCAGCACCGCCCCGGCCCCGCGCTCCGCCGGCACCGCACCCCCGGCCGCCACCACACCGCCGCACGCTCCAGCGGGCCGTCCCGCCGGACCGGTCGGTCCCGCCGCACCGGTCGGTCACGTAGGCCCCGGCAGGCTGACGGTCGAGGCGCAGCCCAGCGGCACGGCCACGCTCATCAAGCTCACCGCCGACGGTGGCGAACCGGTCAGCTGGTCGATGTCCGCCGGGGCGCCCTGGCTACGTCTGAGCCAGCCCGGGGGAGTGCTGCGCCCGGGGCAGTCCGTGACGGTCACCGTGCTCGTCGACCACAGCCGGGAACCGGCGGGCCCCTGGAGCGCCCGAGTGGCCATCGCGCCGGGCGGCACGGTCGTCACCATCGAAGGCTGCGGCACCCCCCGCCCGACACCGACACCGACCCCGTACCCGTCGACGACCCACCCGTCGGCGCCCCCGAGCCCGTAGCCGTTGTGGGCAATCGTTCCGCAGGGCGGAACGGGTGGGCACAACGGGACCACCGGCCCGCACCCGGGCACGCGCCGCCGTTCAGGCCCCGGGCCGACCATCCGCCGGATGCGGAGCCATCGGCAGCAGCGACCCCATCCGCTGCTCGCACAGCTCCACCAGCCGCGCGTACCCCTGCTCACCCATGAGCTCCACCAGCTCCGCCCGGTACGACACGTACACCGGATCCGCGCCCACGTGCGCGGACCGCGCCGACGTGCACCACCAGTGGAGATCGTGCCCGCCCGGACCCCAGCCCCGTCTGTCGTACTCGCCGATCGAAACCTGCAGCACCTGCGTGTCGTCCGGCCGGTCGATCCAGTCGTACGTACGCCGCACCGGCAGCTGCCAGCAGACGTCCGGTTTCGTCTCCAGCGGCTCGCGGCCTTCCCGCAGCGCCAGGATGTGCAGCGAGCAGCCCGCGCCGCCCGCGAAGCCGGGGCGGTTCTGGAAGATGCAGGAGCCCTTCCAGCGCCGGGTCTGCCGCTCGCCGTCCTCGTCGACCTGCGTCCACCCGGACTCCGCGCCCACCTCGTGGAACTGCCAGATCTCCGGCGTCAGCCGCGCCACGTGCCCGGCGACCCGCTGCTCGTCCTCCTCGTCGGAGAAGTGCGCGCCCAGCGTGCAGCAGCCGTCGGCGGCGCGCCCGGCCCGGATGCCCTGGCAGCCGTCGCCGAAGACGCACGTCCAGCGGGAGGTCAGCCAGGTCAGGTCACAGCGGAAGACCTGTTCGTCGTCGGCCGGGTCGGGGAACTCGACCCAGGCACGGGCGAAGTCGAGCCCGACCTCGTCGGGCGCCGGGGCGTCCTTGGCGGCCTTCACCACTTTGGACCCGAGCTTGCCCGCCTTGGACCCGAGCTTGTCCGCCTTGCCGGAGCCGTTCCCACCCGAACCGTTCTTGCCAGAACCGTTCTCGCCGGAACCGTCGACCTGCTTGCTGGAGGCTCTTTCCCGCCCTTTGTCCGGTTTGGCCTTCTTCGTCTTCGCCACCCCTCAAGACTAAGTGCCCTCGGCCACCGCAGTAGCGTTCAGGCCATGAGACTCGGTGTCCTCGACGTGGGTTCGAATACGGTCCACCTGCTGGTGGTCGACGCGCACCCCGGCGCCCGCCCGCTGCCCGCCCACTCCCACAAGACCGAGCTGCGCCTCGCCGAGCTGCTGGACGAGTCCGGCGCGATCAGCGACGCCGGGATAGAGCGGCTCATCGCCGTGATCCAGGAGGCGCTCCAGGCCGCCGAGGACAAGGGCGTCGAGGAAGTGCTCCCCTTCGCCACCTCGGCCGTCCGCGAGGCTTCCAACGCCGACGCCGTCCTCAGCCGCGTCCAGCAGGAGACCGGCGTCACCCTGCCCGTCCTCACGGGCGAGGAGGAGGCCCGGCTCACCTTCCTCGCCACCCGCCGCTGGTTCGGCTGGTCGTCCGGAAAGCTCCTTGTCCTCGACATCGGCGGCGGCTCCCTGGAGATCGCCTTCGGCCTCGACGAGGAGCCCGGCGCGGCCGCCTCCCTCCCCCTCGGCGCCGGCCGCCTCACCAAGGCATGGCTCCCCGGCGACCCGCCCGACCCCTCGGACGTCCGGGCGCTCCGCCGCCACGTGCGCACCGAGATCGCCCGTAAGGTCGGCGACTTCGCCCGCCTCGGCGCGCCCGACCACGCCGTCGCCACCTCCAAGACCTTCAAGCAGCTCGCCCGGATCGCGGGCGCGGCCCGCTCCGCCGAGGGCCTCTACACCCAGCGCACGCTCAGCCGGAAGGCGCTGGAGGAGTGGGTGCCCAAGCTGGCCACGATGACCACCGCCCAGCGCGGCAGACTCCCCGGCGTCTCCGACGGCCGCGCGCCGCAACTGCTCGCGGGCGCGCTCGTCGCGGAGGCGGCGCTGGAGCTGTTCGGGGTCGAGGAGATCGAGATCTGCCCGTGGGCGCTGCGCGAGGGCGTCATCCTGCGCCGCCTGGACCACCTGCCCACGCCCTGAGCGGACCGCCCGGTGGGGCGGGCAGTGCCGCCCCACCGGGCGGTGCCGTGCCGCCCCACCGTGACGTACGCGACGTACTCCTCGTACGGAACCACCTGCCCGCCGCCGGAGGGGCGGGCATACGCTGTCCCTCGTGACAGAGCCAGTGGTGCGCATTCCGGATGCGAAGGTCGCGCTGTCCACGGCATCGGTCTACCCCGAGTCGACGGCGACGGCCTTCGAGATCGCCGCCCGGCTGGGTTACGACGGTGTCGAGGTCATGGTGTGGACCGACCCGGTCAGCCAGGACATCGACGCGCTGCGTCGCCTCTCCGACTACCACCAGGTGCCCATCCTGGCCGTCCACGCCCCCTGTCTGCTGATCACCCAGCGCGTCTGGTCGACCGACCCGTGGGTCAAGCTCCAGCGCGCCCGCGCGGCGGCGGAGAAGCTGGGCGCGAGCACCGTCGTCGTCCACCCGCCGTTCCGCTGGCAGCGCTCCTACGCGCGCGACTTCGTCCAGGGCCTGTGGCGCATGGCGGGCGAGACCGACGTCCGGTTCGCCGTCGAGAACATGTACCCGTGGCGCTACCGCGACCGCGAGATGCTCGCCTACGCCCCCGACTGGGACGTCACCAAGGACGACTACCGCCACTTCACGGTCGACCTGTCGCACACGTCGACGGCCCGCACGGACGCCCTCCAGATGATCGACCGGATGGGCGACCGGCTCGCCCACATCCACCTCGCCGACGGCAACGGCTCCGCGAAGGACGAGCACCTCGTCCCCGGGCGCGGCAAGCAGCCCTGCGCCGAGGTGCTGGAGCGCCTGGCGACGAACGGTTTCGACGGGCACATCGTGATCGAGGTCAACACCCGCCGGGCCATGTCCGCCGCCGAGCGCGAAGCGGACCTGGCGGAGGCCCTGGCCTACACCCGCCTCCACCTCGCCTCCCCGACGGGAGCGCCGAGGACGGGGGTCCCGAGACCGTGACGACGAGCGAGGAACCGCCGACCGGGGGCCGTGAGGACCAGCCCCCCGCCCCCCGCCGTCGCGGCCGTCCCGCCCGTACCGACGCGGGCGACGGCCCCGGCGCGCGCGAGCGCATCCTCACCGCCGCCCGCGCCGAATTCGCCGAGCGCGGCTACGACAAGGCGTCCATCCGCGGCATGGCCAGGAGCGCCGGCGTCGACCCCGCGCTCGTCCACCACTACTTCGGCCCGAAGGAACAGATCTTCGCCGCGGCCGTCGAGACGGCCTTCGCGCCCGCCCTCGACGCCCAGGCGGTCGTCGTCCAGGGCCCGCTGGACAGCGCGGGCGAGCGGCTGACCCGCTTCGTCCTCGGGCTGTGGGAGGACCCGGTCACCCGCGAGCCGCTGCTCGCGATCGTGCGGTCGGCCGTGGCCAACGAGGCCGCCGCCGAGGTCTTCCGGAACCTGGTGTACACCCGGCTGATGACCCGCATCGCCGCCGAGCTGACGGCCCCCGACGCACAGCTGCGGTCCGAGCTGGCGGCGGCGCACCTGGTGGGCGTGATCATGCTGCGGCACGTCATCAAGATCGAACCGCTGGCGTCCAGGGACATCGGCCAGGTCGTGGCGATGGTCGCCCCGGCGGTCCAGCGCCACCTGACGGGCGACCCGGCCGCGTAGGGGCCCCGGAGGCCTCAGCCGCATCTCGCATCCCGGAAACCCTGTCCGCCTCGCGGACCGGCGGCGTAGGCTCGGACGTCCGAGACACAAGGAGTGAGCAGGATGCCCGAGCTGAGGTCCCGCACTGTCACCCACGGCCGCAACATGGCGGGCGCCCGAGCCCTTCTGCGGGCCGCGGGCGTAGCGCGCGAGGACTTCGGCAAGCCGATCATCGCGGTCGCGAACAGCTTCACGGAGTTCGTGCCGGGCCACACCCACCTCCAGCCGGTCGGCCGGATCGTCTCCGACGCGATCAAGGCGGCGGGCGGCATCCCCCGCGAGTTCAACACCATCGCCGTCGACGACGGCATCGCCATGGGCCACGCGGGCATGCTCTACTCGCTGCCCTCCCGCGACCTGATCGCCGACTCCGTCGAGTACATGGTCGAGGCGCACCGCGCCGACGCCCTGATCTGCATCTCCAACTGCGACAAGATCACCCCGGGCATGCTCATGGCCGCGCTGCGCCTGAACATCCCCGTCGTCTTCGTCTCCGGCGGCCCCATGGAGGCCGGCCAGGCCACGCTCGTCGACGGCACGGTCCGCAAGCTCGACCTGATCAACGCCATCGTCGACTCGGTCGACGAGAACGTCTCCGACGAGGACGTCCTGCGCATCGAGGAGAACGCCTGCCCGACCTGCGGCTCGTGTTCCGGCATGTTCACCGCCAACTCGATGAACTGCCTCACCGAGGCCATCGGCCTCTCCCTCCCGGGCAACGGCTCCGTCCTCGCCACCCACACCGCCCGCAAGGCGCTCTACGAGAACGCCGGCCGCACGGTCGTGGAGATCACCAAGCGCTACTACGACCAGGGCGACGAGTCCGTCCTGCCGCGCAACATCGCCACCCGCGCCGCCTTCGACAACGCCATGGCCCTCGACATCGCCATGGGCGGCTCCACCAACACCATCCTCCACCTGCTCGCCGCCGCCCAGGAGGCCGGGCTCGACTACGACCTCAAGGACATCGACGCCGTCTCGCGCCGCGTCCCCTGCCTGGCCAAGGTCGCCCCGAACATCGCCCCCGGCGGCACGTACTACATGGAGGACGTCCACCGCGCGGGCGGCATCCCCGCCATCCTCGGCGAGCTCTACCGCGCCGGCCTCCTCGACGAGGACGTCCACTCCGTGCACTCGCCGACGCTGGCCGAGTGGCTCAAGACCTGGGACGTGCGCGGCGGCTCCCCCTCCGCCGAAGCCGTCGAGCTGTGGCACGCCGCCCCCGGCTGCGTCCGCTCCGCGACCGCCTTCTCGCAGTCCGAGCGCTGGGAGTCCCTCGACGTGGACGCGGCCGGCGGCTGCATCCGCTCCGTCGAGCACGCGTACTCCAAGGACGGGGGACTGGCCGTCCTCAAGGGCAACCTGGCCGTCGACGGCTGCGTGGTGAAGACCGCCGGCGTCGACGAGTCGATCTGGACGTTCGAGGGCCCGGCCGTCGTCTGCGAATCGCAGGAGGAGGCCGTCGACAAGATCCTCTCCAAGGTGGTGAAGGAGGGCGACGTCGTCGTCATCCGCTACGAGGGCCCGCGCGGCGGCCCCGGCATGCAGGAGATGCTCTACCCGACGTCCTTCCTCAAGGGCCGCGGCCTCGGCAAGGCCTGCGCCCTGGTGACGGACGGCCGCTTCTCCGGCGGCACGTCGGGGCTGTCGATCGGCCACGCCTCGCCCGAGGCCGCCTCGGGCGGCACGATCGCGCTCGTCCACGACGGCGACCGCATCCGCATCGACATCCCGTCCCGCTCGATCGAACTCCTCGTCCCGGAGGACGAACTGGCCGCCCGCCGCGAGGCCCTCGGCGGCACGTACGCGCCGAAGAACCGCGACCGCAAGGTCTCGGCGGCCCTCCGCGCCTACGCGGCCATGGCGACGAGCGCGGACAAGGGCGCGGTGCGGGACGTCAGCAAGCTGGGGTGAGGACGGGCCCTCGGCGGGGCGGCGCGCCCTACCGCCACCCCGCCGGATTCCGCTCGTTAACGCCACCCCGCCGGATTCCGCGCGTCCACCGCGAACACCGTCCCGTCCGGCGCCGCGCCGAACACCTTCCCGTCCGCGACGACCGGCGCGGGGAGCAGCTCCAGGAAGCCCCGCCCGGCCCGCCCGAGGCGCGGCGACGTCTGCCCCAGCAGCGCCCCGCGCCCGGCGTCCACGGCCAGCAGCCGCCCGTCGGCGGCGGAGAAGTACAGCCGACGTCCGTCCTCGTCAGCGACCAGCGCCGACGCGTTGGCCACGGACGTCTCCATGCGCCACAGCTGCCCCGGGGTATGCCCGGGCGGCGTGTCCGCCGTATCGACGGCCGTCAGCCCGCCGTCCGAGGACAGGACGTAGACCAGATCCCCCTTCGCGAAGACGCTCGATGCGTCCAGCGGCGTACGGAGCGGAATCCGCCGCTCCCGTCCGATCCCCGGGGTGTAGCGGACGACAGCGGAAACCTGCGTCCGCGCATTGGCCTCGCTGAGATAGACGCTGCCGTTCGGCCCGGCGCCGACAGCCGTCAGCGCACCGTCCGCCGTCCACCGCCACAGCGTCGTGCCCCGCACCGGGTCGACGCCGACGACCTGGGTGTGCCGCCCGTCGGGCGCGAGGGCGACGCCGATGGCGTCACGCCCGTAGAAGGAGAAGACGGGCTTGATCCCACCGGGCAGCGCGTGCCGCCACCGCTCCCGGTTCGTCGCCCCGTCGACCGCCGTGATCACCCCGTCCCCGGCGACCAGCAGCACCGTGTCGCCCGCGTGGTAGACCCGCCCGTCGTACGCCGACACATCGCGGGTCCAGCGCGGCTCACCCGTGGCCGGGTCGAGCGCGGACAGCTCCCGCTTGTCCGGCGACAGCGCGTGCACCAGCCCACCGGACACATGCGGCGCACGCGCCCCGCTCACACCGGGCCGGTCACTGTTGGCCGCCGGCCGCCGCCAGGCGACCTTGCCGGAGGCGGCGTCGATACGGGCCGCGTGCACGTCCCGCCCGGCGCAGTACAGGGCACCGTCCGCGTACGTACAGAACCCGGCCCGCACCTCACCGTTCCCGGCGGGGTCCGCCAGGACGGACGTCTCCCACGGGCGCCAGGACGAACCCGCGGGAGTGGAGTGGTCGCTGTGCGCCGGCTGCTTGCCGAGGTCCTCCGCCTCCTCCATCACCCAGGCGCCGCCCGCTATCAGCGCGACGGCGGCCACGGTGGCCGCCGCGCCCCGTCGGAACCGCGACATCCGCCGGGAGGAACGGAAAGGGGAAGGGGAAGGGGAATGAGCGACTGAAGCCGTGACCGGAGAGGCCGTCACCGGCCCGGGCTCCGGCGTCGGCAGCATCGCCATGATCGCGTCGGGCGTCGGCCGGTCCGCCGGCTCCTTCGCGAGACAGGCCCGGATCAGCGGTACGAGATCGTCCGGCACCCCCGTCAGATCGGGCTCGTCGTGGACGACCTGGTACGCGACGATGTACGGACTCTCCGATTCGAACGGCCCCCGCCCCGTCGCCGCGTGCACCAGCAACGACGCCAACGCGAACACGTCCGCCGCCGGCCCCACCTCACGCGGCCGCTGGAACTGCTCCGGGGCCATGAAGGGCGGCGTACCGATCAGCTTGCCGGTCTCCGTGCGCAGCTCGCTGTCGTACGGCCGGGAGATGCCGAAGTCGATCACCTTCGGACCGTCCTCGGCGAGCAGCACATTGCTGGGCTTGAGGTCCCGGTGCACGACGCCCGCCCGGTGGATGTCGCGCAGCGCCTCCGCGAGCCCGGCCGCCAGCCGCCGCACCTCGTCGGAGCTCAGCGGCCCGTTCCGCTTCACCTGCTCGGAGAGGGTGGGGCCGGGGATGTAGAGGGTGGCCATCCACGGCCGTTCACCATCGGGATCGGCGTCCACGACGGACGCGGTGAACGCACCGCTCACCCGTCGCGCCGCCGCGACCTCCTGCCGGAAACGCGCCCTGAACTCGGGGTCCACCGCGTACTCCGCGTGCACCACCTTGACCGCGATGCGCAGCCCGGAGGGCGACCGCGCCAGATGGACGACGCCCATGCCGCCCGAGCCGAGGCGCCCCTCCAGCCGGTACCGGCCCGCGTACTGCGGATCGTCCGCTTCCGGACCGGTCCCCGTACTGCGCAGCGGCGGCATGCCCCACCCCCGTGTCACCCGTGTGATTCGACCGCTTTCGGCGGCTTGCGGAGCCTAATCGATGGGGCAGGGGGGACCGGGGAGGCGGAGCCGCGCGTTGCTAGCCTGCGCATGTCATTCACCTCACGGGGGAGAACACCATGGCGTACTACTCGATCGCTCCCGGCTATCAGGTCAATGTCCGCCGGGGCCCCAGCAGCGACAGCGAACTGGTCAAGGTCCTCCCGCAGGGCTCCAGCGTCTCCATCCGCTGCCAGACCCGCGGCGAGACCATCTCCGGCCCGTGCGGCACGACGGATGTCTGGGACTGCATCGCCCCGGGCCAGTACGTGTCCGACGCTTATGTGAAGACGGGCAGCAGCGGCTACGTGGCCGTCGCCTGCTCGGGCTGAGGCGGCTGAGGCGGCTGAGGCCGACAAGCCGCTTCGCTGCCGGCTCGCCGCCGCCTCGCCGCCGGACGCGCGGCCCTGGCGATAATCGACGTATGAGCGGCGAGCACGAAATGGCGACCGGACCCCGGCCCGAACCGATCCGGTTCTTCGGTACGACCTGGGTCGAGCACGACGGCGGCTACGCCCTGCGCCGGGCCGGGCTCGCCGTGGGCTCCCTGGCAGCGGCGGCGGCCGGCGCGTTCGTCCTCCGCCTGGGGTACGAGGGCCTGGCCATCGCCCAGGTGGGCGGCCTGATCAACGCGATGGTCGTCGTGGCCTTCGCCGTCTGCAGCGCCCTCGCCTTCCGTCGTACATGGGAGCGGTTCGTCCGCCGCCCGGAGGGCCCGGCGGACGCGGCGGCCGAACGCTCGATGCAGAGCCTGATGATGATCGGCTTCCTGGGCACCCTGCTCGCCTACTTCTTCCGGAGCCTCATGGAGGCCCCGGGCGAGAAGCTCCACCGCGCCGAGTACGACGCGGCCCGCGCCCGCCACGAGCGCCGCCGCACGACCCGCACGGGCAACCCTGCGGCGCGGGCGCCCAAGGGGCGGCGCAAGCACCCCTGAACCTCGTGTAGAGTTCTCCGAGTTGCCACACGGCAACGACCTCCACTACTTGGACGGCTTCCCTGAACGGGAAGAATTTCGGCTTGCCGAAATTCGGAACGGGCACCGATTAGGCGCCCCGGGGAAAATCCGCTAAAGTAGTGATCACGCCGGGGGCCGAAAGGCCGAAAGCGAAACCCCGCTCCAACAGGGGGCCGGAAACGAAAATCCGACCGGAAACGGAACGGAAAACGGATCTGGTAAGGTTGGAAACACCGAAGGGAAGC
>NZ_BMRT01000013.1 GCF_014648775.1 Streptomyces abikoensis | reverse complement strand
CGAGGAGCCCATGAACGCCCAGCCGTCGCGGGACTTGAGCGTACGGAAGTTGGCGCGCATCAAATCCGGGACGTCCTCGGTCAGCCACGTGCCCATCTTCGGCTGACCGGGGATGTCACTGCCGTCCCAGTAGATGCCCTTGTCGCCGGGGCCGGGGTTGAGCACCGGCATGGCCAGCAGGAACGGCTTGCACGAACCCGCGTGGAACCATTCGGAGACGCTCTCCTGGAGGGAGAACCCGCCGGGACGGCCCATCCAGTAATTGCTGCCGTATCCCGGACCGCCCGGCAGCGCGATCAGCACGGGGAAGCCGCTCTTCGCGTACTTGGGGTCGTCCGTGTACTCCTTGGGCGCCCAGACCCACACCTTGCCCGTGAAGCCGGACTTCCTGCCCTCCAGGGTCACGACGCCGATCTTCGACCCGTCGCCCAGGGTCTCGGCGTTGGTGAAGGCGGCCTCGGGCCCGGTGGGCAGCAGCGTCCGGGTGTCCGCCGGCTTGCCGCTCACCGCGCGGCCGACCCGGCCGTAGCTGACGGGTTCGCCCTTGTCCGTGAACGGCGGGATGTCGAAGAAGCGCATCGCCGGCCAGGCGGCCGCCCCGAGCACGGCGACCGAGGACACCACGACGAGGCCGCGCCGGGCGCGGCCCGCACGGGTTCCGGCGAATCGATTCGTCATCGCAGAGCTCCGAATGGGGCCGACTGATCCCGAGAAGAACCGCCGCCCAACAGCCTAATGCGACACGCCCGCCACCCACCGTGATACGGCGGCCGTTCGGGTGACCGCGCCGAGCGAGCGCGCGAGCAGGCCCTCGACGCGTACAGGCAGCGCCCGCCCGCCTCATGGCGCGCTCGGCACAAAGGGCCCCGCTGTCTTGATGGTGCGGTGGATGGGTGCGGTGCTGGTGCCCAGAATGCCGGGCAGGGCGGCGACAGGGCCGGTGAGGTAGCGGTAGAAGGACCCGGCGTCGTGCGTGGTGATGCTGGCGAAGACGTTCGTCGGACCCGTCGTGGCGGCCGCGAAGGCCACCTCCGGGTGGGAGGCGAGCGCCTCTCCCACCGCGTCGAGGTGCGAGGGCTCCACGCTCAGCCACAGCGAGGCGCGGAAGTCCCGGTCCATGACCCGAGGGGCGTACTCCACGTCGAAGTAGAGCACCCCGGCCGACCGCAGCTCCGCCAGCCGACGGCGGACCGTGCTCTGCGACCAGCCGGTCGCCACGGCGAGCTCGCCGATGCTCGCGCGACCGTCCCGCGCCAGCGCGTCCAACAGCCGGCAGTCCGCGTCCTCCAGGGGGTAGGCCGGGGCCGGGTCGGCGAGCGGGGTCTCCGGCGCCTCCTGTCCGTCCTGCGGCTTCAGAGCGGCGACCTGCTCGCTCGTCAACGGCCCCGTCTTGGTGATCAGGCTCCGGTCCTGACCGAAGAAGACGTGCAGAAGGCAGTGCGCCGAGACGTCCACGACCCGGGGCGTACCCGGCAGCTTCTCCAGCAGCGTGTCCCCGTGCGGCCCCCGCGCCCGCACGAGGCAGAAGATCTCCGTACCGCCTCCCGCCAGATGGACCCAGGTGGTGTCCCTGCGCCGCACCAGCGCCTCACCGATCTGGGCTGCGGCGCTCGGCGCGCAGCGGATCCGTACGAACCAGGGCACCTCGCCGAGCCGCAGCGGATCGGTCAGCCCGAGGACCCGCAGGACTCCGGCGGACCGCAGCCGGGTGTAGCGGCGGGCGACGGTCTGGTCGGACACCCCGAGTACCTCGGCGATCCGGCGGAACGACGCCCGCCCGTCGACCTGGAGCGCGTGGGCGAGCATCTGGTCCTGTGCGTCGAGTGCCGGAAGGGCACCGCGCTCGATGTCGAGATTCACCACCCGAGCGTACGCGGTGTCGGATTTCGCGCGAGAGCGGCTCCTGGCTGGGACGCCGGGCCGCTCGCGGCCATCCTGAGCGGACACGACCGCGTCGCACCAGACGCGGCCGAATCGAAACGGAGATCCATCGATGCGCAAGTGGTGGCCCTTGGTGGCGGTATGCCTGGGCGCCTTCGTCCTTCTGGTGGACGTCACCATCGTCAATGTGGCGCTGCCACAGATGGCGGAGGCCCTGGACGCCCCCTTCTCCTCCCTCCAATGGGTCGTCGACGCCTACGCGCTGTCGCTGGCCGCGCTGCTCCTCGCCGCCGGCTCGATCGCCGACCTCTTCGGGCACCGCAAGCTCTACGTGTCCGGGCTCGCCCTCTTCGCCCTGGCCTCCCTGGCCTGCGGACTCGCCCCGAACGCGGGTGTCCTGGTGGCCGCGCGGGCGGTGCAGGGAGCGGGCGGCGCCGCGATGTTCGCCACGTCCGCGGCCCTGCTCGGCGCCACGTACCACGGCCGTGACCGCGGCACCGCGTTCGGCATCTGGGGAGCCGTCAACGGCGCCGCCGCGGCGACGGGCCCCATCCTGGGCGGACTGCTCACCGAGCACATCGGATGGCAGGCGATCTTCCTGGTCAACCTGCCCATCGCCGCCGTCGCCGTCCTGCTGACCCTGCGCGTCGTACGCGCCGACCGGACCGCGCGGCCCGAGGCCCGTACCGGCCGTGTCGACGTCCCCGGCGCCGTCACCTTCACCCTCGCCGCGGCGGCCGTGACCTACGGGCTGATCCGGAGCGCCGAGACGGGCTGGACCTCGCCGACGGTCGTGATCTCGTTCGCCGTGGCGGCGGCCTCCCTCATCGCGTTCGTCCTCGTGGAGACCCGCCTGGGACGCCGGGGCGGCCAGCCCATGCTCGACCTCGCGCTGCTGCGCCGCCCGTCCTTCGCCGGGCTCATGGGCGGCGCGCTGCTGCTCCAGGGCGGTGCCTTCGGCTGCCTGGTGCTCGTCTCGCTGTGGCTGCAGTCCGTCCTCGGGCTCGGCCCCGTCGAGGGCGGCCTGGCCCTGACCCCCATGGCCGTGGTCTCCTTCCTCGTCGCGGCCATCGCCGGCCGCCACATCCAGCGGCTCGCGCCACGACTGCCGATCGGCATCGGCCTGCTCCTGATCGCCGCGGGCATGTACCTGCTGTACGACGCCATGTCCGCCGACGCCACCGCGTCCTCCCTCGTCATCGGGCTCGCCGTGGGCGGCGCGGGCGTCGGCCTGGCCACCCCCGTCCTGGTCTCCGCCGCCACCGGCAGCGTGCCGCCCCAGCGGATGGGCATGGCGGCGGGCGCGGTCAACACCTTCCGGCAGCTCGGCATGACCTTGGCCATCGCGGTCCTGGGCGCCGTGTTCACCCACACCGCCCAGAAGCGGCTGTCGGGCCTGGTCCCGGACGCGCACGACGCCGCGTCCGCCCTGGCCGGCGGCCAGGCGCAGCGCCTCGTCGCCGCCGCGCCGCACGGCGGCCGAGCGGAGGCGCGGGAACTGGTCCAC
Organism: Streptomyces abikoensis; assembly: GCF_014648775.1. Taxonomy (GTDB): domain Bacteria; phylum Actinomycetota; class Actinomycetes; order Streptomycetales; family Streptomycetaceae; genus Streptomyces; species Streptomyces abikoensis. The sequence continues at coordinate 130,184 of NZ_BMRT01000013.1, read as the reverse complement.
CGGGTGTTCGCCGACGGCATGCAGGACGTCTTCCTCTGCGCGGCGGCGGCAGCGGCCGTGGGCGGCCTCCTCGTCCTGGCCCTGGTCCGCCCCACGCCGACACGGCCCGCTCCGGGCGCGCCGGACGCGGCGGAGCCTGCCGGAAGCGCGGAACCGGCCTCAGTGGAGGAACCGGTGACCGCCGCCCAGCGGTGATCTGACCCGGAGTCGGCACTGCCGCTCATGAAGGGCGAACCCGGCCCGGCTGCCGGCGGGTCGGGTTGTCGGCAGGTCGGGTTGTCGGCAGGTCCGGTTGTCGGCAGGTCCGGTTGTCAGTGGGCCGGGATAAGGTCCCGTCACACGAGATCCCGGACGTCAGGATCCGACACAGGGGGAGGTCTGCCATGAGCGGCACCGAAGGCGACGCGTACGAGGGGTTCACGGCCGAGGAGCGGGCCGCGATGAAGGACCACGCCCGAGAGCTGAAGACGGCGGCGCGCCGCCGCTCGCGCGCCGACAAGGCGGCGGAGGCGGAGCGGGACGTGCTCGCGAAGATAGCCGAGATGCCGGAGCCGGACCGGATCATGGCCGAGCGCGTCCACGCCGTCATCACGGCCGACGCCCCGGTCCTCGCGCCGAAGCTCTGGTACGGGATGCCCGCCTACGCGCTGGACGGCAAGGTCGTCTGCTTCTTCCAGAGCGCGGAGAAGTTCAAGGCGCGCTACGCGACGCTCGGTTTCAGCGACCAGGCGAAGCTGGACGACGGGCCGATGTGGGCGGCCGGGTTCGCCCTGACCGAGGTGACGGCCGAGGTGGAGGCGCGGATCAGCGCGCTCGTGAAGCAGGCGGTGAGCTGACGCGAGCCCGGTGGGTCGGCACTCATCCGCCGGCAGGCCCGCTGCTCGCACCGGACCGCGGGGACGGCGTGGACTGCGTGAGAACGCGCCGAAGCCAGCGGAACCGGGCATCGCGAGCGTCCTGGCTGAGAGCCGCCCGCGGTGCGAAGGTGTCGAAGCCGTGGCACGCCCCGGGCCATACGTGCAGTTCGGCCCGGCCACCGGCCTGCCAGATCGCGTTGGCGTAGGCCACACCCTCGTCCCTGAAGGTCTCGGCCGACCCGACCTCGACATAGGCCGGAGGGAGGCCGGACAGATCCGTGGCCCGAGCGGGAGCCGCGTAGGGCGGCAGGTCGGCGGCACCATACCGGTCACCCAGCAGCGCCTGCCACGCGGTCGCGTTGGAGGTCCGGTCCCAGACGTCGAGGCCCGCCATCTGGTGGCTGGAGAAGGTGTCGTTGCGGTCGTCGAGCATCGGGCACAGAAGCAGTTGCCCGATCGGCGTGGGCCCGCCCCGGTCACGGACGAGCAGGGCGAGCGCCGCGGCGAGCCCGCCACCGGCACTCTTCCCTCCGACGACGATACGGTCCGCGTCGATGCCCAGCTCGGCCGCGTGCGCGGCCACCCAGACGAATCCGGCGTAGCAATCCTCCACCGGTCCGGGATAGCGCGCCTGCGGTGCCAGCCGGTACTCGACAGAGACGACAGCCAACTCCAGGGCGCGAGCCCATTCGCGAAGCAGCCGCGGAAGCACGGACCACGCGTTACCGCTGATCATTCCGCCACCGTGCATGTAGTACAGCACCGGCAGCGGCCGCCCCCTGTCGATGCCGGCTGGCCGTGCGCTCACGAGCGTGACGTCCGGCCCACCCGACGCTCCCGGCACACGCAGCTCCTCGACCTCGAAGCGGCCGTCGTCCCGGAGATCCTGGATCGTTGGCCTGGGCCGTGTCGCGGCGTCCCGCTCCTGCCGGGCCGCAAGGTTCTCCGGAGTGATGGGCTCCCTCACCACACGCCCCAAAGCCGCGAGGGCGGTGCTCAGTTCGGGATCGAGAGGAGGCGAGCCCGAAGCCACCGGGAGAGGGGCGGGCTCGGACTCCGCCGGTATACCGACGGCATTCAAGACAGCCCCTCCCGCCGCACGCGAGCATGTGCGAAATCCATGCGACGTAGTCAACCACTTCCCGGTAGTCGACCACTTCCCGGGCGGGAAGCCGCCCGGTGCCGGCTCCGCTCGCTCAACCGTCCAGCCAGCGCACCTCGTACGGCGCCAGTGTCAGTTCCCGCCCGTCCACGCCGGCCGTGACCTGCCGCCGTTCGGTGTTGACGACGAGCACGACGCTCTCGTGGGCGAGGACGTGAACCCGGGCCCCGGCCCCGGCCGCGACGGCTACCCGGCGGAACGCGGTCCCGGGTGGGAATTCGCGGGCGAACCGGCCCAGCAGCCGCGCCATGGGCAACCCCTCACCCCCGCCGTCCACGTGGGTGCTCCGCCACAGACAGCCAGGGCAGTCGCCCTCGATCCGCTGAGGGTTCCAGTAGAGGGCGGTGGCGGCCCCGCCCAGGGCGAGTCGCATCATCGCGGTGGCCTGCACGGCGGTGCGGTGCCGCTCGCTCCAGCCGTCCCGGCCGCCCGCCCGGTCGTCCTCGGCAGGCGGTTCGACGTACCACTCGGCCCACCACACCGGAAGCCCGGTGACGTTCCTCAACCAGCGGGTGACATCGGCGAACTTCTCGGTGGCGGCGAACTCGTCCGGGATCGTCCGGTGCCCTTCACGGGTGTAGCTGGCCCCGTCCACGACGACGAAGTCCGCTCCCACTTTGTGCTTGTTCCAGTAGCGGATGACATCGACGGAGCGCCGGTCGAGCGCACCCCACGCGCCACGCACCTCCGGTGAGCCGTCCTCGTCACCGGGCGGCTCATGGTCGACCACCACGTAAGGGCCGCCGACGAGACACTCCGGATTCTGCCGCTTCAGCTCGGCGTGCACGAGGTTGTACAGCTCGGTGTACCCCTCGTAGTCCCAGCGGCGCCTGTCCTCGTCGTAGAAACCCTTCAGCTCGTTCCACACGAGGAAGTGCCGGACGTCCGGATACCGGCGCGCGACCACGCCCGCGAGCCGCGCGAAGTCGGCGAAGTGCCGGGGGTCGGGAGCCGCCTCCAGCCGCGACCAGTCGGTACGCCCCTTCCGCCCGCCCTTCATCCAGTCGGGAGCGCCGCACAGGGTGAGGACGGGGGCCGCGCCGGTGGCCCGCATCAGCGCGACGCGCTGGTCGAGCGCCTCGAAGTCGTAGCGCCCGGGGGAGGGTTCGGGGTTCTCCGCGCCCCAGCCCATGAGATGCTGATTCTGCGGCATGGGCTGCCCGGAGAGCAGGGCACCGGCCCGCCGCGTGGCGTCCGGAACACCGTGGTCCGCGCTGTACTGGGTATGGGTGAACCCCCAGCCCAGATGCGCCCCGGCCTGATCGCCCAGCCCGCCGGACGACCGCCCCGGCTCACCCCCGCGCCCACCGAACAGCGCCCCGAGCCCCCACCGCTCCAAGCCGGACAGCGCCGACTTCCACACCCCGTCGTTTGGCCCCACGACGACCAGAGTATTCGTGATCGTCCGGATTTCCCACGGGTACGGGCGACGATCCCCCGGCCCGGCGATAAATGGGTTGGGCCGACGGATCCCCGCTGGTACCGTCTGGGCAGCCGTGAAAGAAACGCGAGGAGGTGAGACCCATGAAGGCTGTATCCGTATGGGTGCTCCCCCTTTCCGTCACGGTGGGCGATTGACGCAGGTGTCGCCGGGAGCGCCTCACACAAGGCACTCCCGAGAGGCAACACCAATGAACACTACGCATTCCACTTCGGGCACGGGCGACCACGCGGTCGCGGCCACGCGGATTTCCGCCACGCGGATTTCCGCCACGCGGATTTCGGCCACGCGGATTTCGGACACGCAATGGCACGCCGTGGAGGACGACCGGGTGGTCGGCCGCGGCGACGCTTCACGCCGACCCGACGGGCGGCTCTTCATCAGCGTCGACGCGTGGCACGACGCGGTCTTCGACCGCATCGCCGACGCGATGCTGACGGACCTGCCGACACCGCTGTACACCGTCGTCGACGAAACCGACCACGACTCGAGGTCCGCCTGGGAACGGGCCGGCTTCGCCGCCGCGCGCCGCGAGTGGGGCTATCTCGTGCCCACCGACCCGCAGGCCACCGGCCTCGGCTCGCTGCGGCCCCCGTCGGGCGTGACGATCGTCCCCGCCGGAGAGGCGGAGGAGGGCCCGCTGCGCGCCCTGGACCGCGTCATCCGCGACGAGGTCGAGGCCGCCGCCGGATGGCGGACGATGCCGGCCGAGGTGCTGCCCCGCCCGGCGGGGACCACCGTGATCGACCCGTCGAAGTACGCGGTGGCGCGGCACTTCGACCAGTACGTGGGACTGGTCCGAGTGGCGCCCCTGACCCGGCAGCCACGGATCGGGCTCATCGCCGTCCGGGCCGACAGCCACCGCCGCGGCATCGCCCGGGCGCTGCTGGCCCACGCACTGGGCTCACTCCACCGCTCCGGAACCGCCTCGGCATGGGCCGAGGTGAGCGAGTCCAACGCGGCGGCCACCGCCCTGTTCGAGAGCGTCGGCGCCCGGCGCGCGGCAGGCACCCTGGAGCTCGTCCGCCGCTGACGTCCTGTCACCAACATTCATTTCCCACCGAATACACCGTCACAGAACGGGAGAGTCGAGAGACCATGACCAAGACAGCAAAGGGCATAGAAACGGAAGGCACCGTCATCGAGTGCCTGCGCAATGCCACCTTCAAGGTGGAGCTCAAGAACGGGCACACGGTGCTCGCCCACATCAGCGGGAAGATCCGGAAGAACTACATCAAGATCCTCCCGTACGACCGGGTGCTCGTGGAACTCAGCCCCTACGACCTCACTCGAGGCCGGATCGTCTACCGATACAGGGCCTGACGGCCTGACGGCCTGACGGAAGGGTCCGGCCTGGAGCTCGAAGCGGACGTCATCGTCACCGCCACCGGCTTGAGACTCCAGGCCCTCGGGGGCACGTCGATCAGTAAGGTCGACCGCGCCGCCAACGGGACCGACGATGGCGTCGTCGACGAGCTCTCCTCGGGCTACATCCGGCGCGCGAAGGACATCATGCCGCGCCAAGGGCGCGACTTCCCCTGGCGGATGGTCATGGACTACAAGCACGACAAGAAGGTCCTGCTCTCCGACCCGATCGAGGACGGCATCCTGCAGTTCAGCGGCGCCACCGCCGGCACTCCGGTACCGACGTGAGCCGGCCGGCCGCACGCCGGAAGCGCCCGGACGGAGACGTCACCGCGGAGGACGACGACACGCGGCATCACACCTGCCGTCACCCGTCGTCCGGGCGCTTCCGGAGGTTCGCCCGTTCGACGGTGACGTAAAGCCCGGTTCCGGTGACCACGCGGCAGTGGTCGCCTTCCTCCCGAAGGAGGAGCACCGGGGTCCCGGCAGGCAGCATCCCATCGGGCTGTGGAGCCTGCTCGGACCGCTCGAACCAGTACGGGTGCATCTCCTCCAGCACATGACTGAACCGGTTGGGCGCCGGCCGCACGACGTTGTCCCGTGGAATAACCGCCTCGGATCTCAGGACGGTGGCATCGGGCCTCAGGACGGCACGCTTCTCCTCTCCGCGTGCTCCGCGTGCGTCTTCGCGCCTGCCCCGGGCCCGGTGCTCTCGCTCACCGTTCATGAGCGCTGATCCTCACGCCGGCGCGAGCAGACTGTCCTCGGGCAGTATGACCGGGATGGTGCGCTGCACCGTGCCGGCGCCGACGGGTGCCGCGTGAGTACGCAGTTCACCCCGTTCGGCCAGCTCCAGGTGGTTGGGCAGCGCGTACTCGTCGGCGGCCTGCATGTCCACGACGTAGCCGAGGTCGCCCAGGCTGCCCACCGTGAGACGGCTGAGCGGATTGGGGGCTCCGCCCACGAATCCGGTCATCAGCTCGTTGGCGAACACCGTCTCGCGCCAGTGTCCGTCGCGTGTCCCCGGTCCGCCCTGGTTCTCGACCGGTACGGGCCTGGGCTGACCCGCGCCCACCAACTTCCCGTACTCCTCCATGGCGCTCGTGCCACGGAAGACGGGGTTGTCGCCGCCCGCGCCCTGGAGCAAGTTCTTCTCCGTCCAAGGGCGGGTACCGATGCCGCAGACGTGCCCCATCTCGTGGGTGATCACATCCACCAGCGTCCCGTTGGCCGCCATCTCCTCCAAGTCGTCCGTGTCGAATGACATCGTGCCCTTCGCGGGCAGGAACGCACCGGGACCGTTGGCCGGTCTCAGCACCGTCGGTCCTGCTTCCCCGAGGATGTTCCCGGGCCCGTCGATCGATGTGCCCTGCGCCAGAATCAGGAGGTCGTCGATGACCTCGCCGTCGACGCTCACATCCGGCAGGTCTCCGACGATGACCTTCGCCCAGCGGTCCGCGGCCTTGGCGAACGCGGCCTTCTGCGTCGAGCTCAGCCCGCCCAGGAACTGTACTTTGATCGTGTACGGGGACGTCGTGGCGGCGAGTTCACGCGCGCGCCCGGCGTCGGCCCTCGCGTAGTGGGTCTCGTACTCGACCATGGTTCTCCCTCCTCCGGGGAGGAGTTGCTACGGCTGCGCCGGAGAACCACAGGAGATCGTGTCGATCGAGAGGCCGTCTGCGGAGTGCCCGCCCCATCCTTATAAGGCTCATGAAGCTCATGAGGCTCGCTCATAAGGGAACGAAGAAACCGCCCAGGGACCAGTCAGCCCATCCGGGTTCGGCAGGTTCCCGGCGCCACGCGCACTGTCGAGATGGTGTGCGCCTTGGAGGTCTGCTGCCCGAGCAGCAGACACCTGTACTCCACTACTTTCCAGGCTACGCTTGTTCGGGCGGCTGGCAATCCGCGTATCCGCGAGGTACGACGGGCTCGCCGACCCCCACTTCCGCGGCGGCGAGCCGGGTACGAGCGCATTCACACAACGGAAAACGCCACAGAATATCCGATGCCCGTCCGGGAAACGGCAGTATCCAGGAATGGGCAATCCGTGAAATTGCCCACCCCCGCCATCCCCGGAGAGTCGGCCCGTCAACTCGTCAGAGGATCTCGATGGAGTTGACCTTCGGCGGGCGGTTCGGGAAGGAGATCTCGTGCCAGCGCTCGATTTTCACCGAATCGCCATTGGCGTCGTAGTAGATCAAGTCGTTGTTCCCGGTGGAGATCTTGTCGACCCACCATCCGCCGAAGTCGGTCCTCCCGCGGTTGGCATAGCAGTCCACGCCCTGACTTCCGCCGTTGTGCAACCAGATCTTCAGAAAGTTCTCCCCGCCACGGCAGGGGATGTGATCGATGGCGAAAGCATCGCCGGCCGGCACGGTCATGGTGATCGTGGCTGCTGCGGCGAACGCCACGGCAGCGGAACGCACGACCTTCTTCGTCTTCGAGACCATAATTCCTCCTTAATTCGAATGTCGAACCGGGAGTTCACGTGGCAACCGCTGTGGGTCGCGACGTGCTGAACAGGCATCTCGATGGCCGCGGCCGGCGTCGGCTCGATCTGGGTGGCGACGTCAGCACCCTGCCATTCGGCTCGATACACCCGGGCTCGTGCCGCGCAGACCTACGTGTGGGTCGGGCAGGGGCGCGGCGAAAGGTAGGCGAGCCAGTGCTCGACGGCCAGGGTGTTCTCCAGGGCTTGCACCGTACGGGAGCCGGGCGTCAACAGCGCTGCGCGCAGTGGGGCAGGGTCGATCAGCCCGCGTTGCGCGAGCTGGGACTGGTCCACCAAGTCAAGGAGCTGTCGGCGATGCTGACGCAGTCCCCGGTAGAAGTCGGATCCGCTGCCGGCCTTGGTCGTGCGGCTCAGCAGCGCCGTGGGCACGATGCCGTCGAGCGCTGCGGCGAGCAGAGGCTTGTAGCGCCATGGCGTGCCGCGTTCATCCGGCCGTACCGCGAGGCAGGCTTCGAGTACCTGGTCGTCCAGGTATGGCAGGGCGATCCACGGTTCGACCAGGTCCTGCCGCATCAGGCGGTAGAGCTGGCTCGCCGTATGGACGCGGTGGAGTGCCTGGTGCCGGCTGCGTTCGGGAGCCAGGGGCTCGGCCCGATGCGCGGCTTCCTCCAGGAGGGAGCCGACTGCCTGCACCGCCCGGGGCGTCGCCCAGGGCGACATGCGCAGGGGAGGACCCCAGCCGAGAGGCGGGCTGGCCGAATCCGGTGCCTGGAGGAGATGCGCCTCGTCGGTGAGCCAGCGAGCGTACGTACGGCGGTCGGCCAGCCCGCGCAACATTCGGGACAGTGGCCAGCGGTAGTGGGCGCGGTGTCCGCGCGAGTGCCGCAGGACCAGCAGCGGATCACGGCGCAGTAGGTCTCGGAGGTAACTGGGCGGTGCCTGGAGCACTTCGTCGCCGCCGTGACCGGCCAAGTGAACCGTGACGCGGTGACGGGCGTACCGCTGGGCACAGACGTCGAGGACGGCGCGGCTCCGCAGGAGCAGCGAGGGAGCATCGGTCACCGAAGGCGCCTGCTCGAGCGCGGCGTACTGGGCGGGCAACGCCTGCGAGTGGAGGACGAGCCGGGTGGCAAGCGGAAGACTGAGCGCCGCGCGGTCGGCCCAGAGGACGTCGTCATTGCTCGGGTCGCGCAGCTGTACCGTCATCGTCACGAGGCGGGCGGCGCCGAAGCGATGTGCGAGGAAACACAGCGAGGTGGAGTCCAGCCCTCCGGACAGGTCGCAACCGAGTGGCTGCCCGGCCCCGAGCGTGTTCACCCTTGCGCTGACGGCCGCCGATAGAGCGTCTCGCACCGCCGGTGCCCCCTCGGCGAGAGACCGCACCGGAGCGGGCGGCTGCCACCACCTGAGTACTCGGGCCCGCCCGTCCGGTGTGATCAGCAGGGCGCTGCCCGGCGCGAGGGCCTCGATCCGCCGCCAAGGGGAGCGGACGTTCAGCGGGTGGGGCAGCTCGGACGTGAGCAATGAGGCCGCGAGCCAGCGATCGTCCAGTCCGGCTCCCGTCAACTCCGCGAGAACATCGGCCCGGTCGGCGGCGACCGTCGCCCCTTGCCACGTGGTGCGGTAGACCCGGCGCAGTCCGGAAGCCGTGCCCTGGACGCGCACATGGCCGTTGACCGACAGCGCCATGTGCGCACTTCCCGGCAGCGCGTCGGTCGGGAAGCTCAAGCCCCTCGGCCCTCTCGCGCGCTGGGCCAGCTGCATGAGGTGGCCGGCGGTCCCCGGGCTCTGCCCGAGCACCGCCAGCCGTTGATCGCCAGCCGTGAGAACGGTGCAATGCCCCGCCGGCATCCGCCCGATCAGCCACGGACGACCGGAGGCGTGCGAGGCGAGCAAGGCCGCCCCACTCAGCATCCTGGGAACGGTCTGGACCGCGACGCAATCCGGGAGAACCACGAACCAGTGCACGGCGCCCCCACGTGGGAACAGGTGATCAGCCTTACTGCTGGGGGTTGAAATGACCGAAAATCGGTTCCTGGAGTTCGCCGGTCCCGCCGCGGGTCTTCTCGGCGAAATACCCGGCTTCCATCAGCGTCGGCGGCTCGTACAGAACCTCGGTGCGCTCGTCCATGGAAAACACCTCCTGGTTCGGCGTCACGAGACGGTCTCGTCTGCCTGTAGCGCACTGTCCGCCTTTTTCGCGAGAAAACCATGGCGTGCCCTGGAAATCCCTCGAAAGGGTTACGAGTGCGTGAAAGGTGAGATCCGGTGGGGGCTTTGTGTCGCGTATGGCGGTTCGGATCGCTCAGCCCACCAGGGGGAGGAATGCTGACGAGGGATCTCTCTCATTGGCTCTGCCTTCTACGTGATCGGCATACGCCTGAGACCGCCTGCTCCGAAACGCAAACCGGTTCCCTGGACTCCACGACTCCTGAGTTCACTGGAGCACCTGGAAGCTGAGCCATTCGGGTGACATTCCGTCGGCGCTATTCAAAGAATCTTCGACTAACCGCACTCTCTGATCCCGGGACCCGAAAGCCTCGGTGAGGAGGAGGTGGACGGATGCCCAGCCTGAGACAGGACATTTCCGCGGCAGCCGTCGAAGACGGCATGGTGTTGCTGGACGAACGCAGTGGCCGCTATTACCAGCTCAACGGCAGCGGTGCCCTCGTTCTCCGTATTCTGATCGAGGGCGGCGGCGAGAAGGAAGCCGCTGATGCCCTCACCGAGCAGTATGACGTCCCGAGAGACCGGGCGTTGGCCGACATCGGCAGAATCGTCCGCCAGCTCGGCGGCGCGGGACTGATGACTCCATGAGCGTGACCGTCGCCGTGGACAAGCCGCCACGGGTCCCGGTCCACCGTCGCCCGCTGCCCCTGCTCGCAGTCGTCGCGGGCCACTTGATCGGGCGACTGTCACCGCACGGGATCCGCGGCATCCTCACCGTTTGCGCTCGCGGCGCCCGACCGGCCAGCTATGCGGAGACGGGAAGGGCGCGGGCGAGGGTGGTGGCCGTCAGCGTGCGCTGTGCCGGAGAAGGCTGTCTGCCGCGGTCCATCGCGACGGCCTTGCTCTGCCGGGCCGGTGGTTCGTGGCCGACCTGGCACGCAGGAGTGCAGACCATGCCTTTCCGGGCCCACGCATGGGTCGAGGCAGAGAACCGCCCCGTCGACGAGCCGCTTTCCACCGCCCAAATGCAGCCCCTGGTCACTGTCCAGCCCGGAGGTAAACCGCCTCCGTCGAGCCCGGCGGAGAGCCCCTGATGCCTCCCGCCCCCCTGCCGACGGCTCAGCCGACGATTGTGGCCCGTGGCCTGTGCAGGTCGTACCCAGGAGTGAAAGCGGTGCGCGGAGTCGACCTCACCGTGTATCCGGGAGAGACTTTCGGATTCCTCGGTCCCAACGGTGCGGGCAAGTCCACCACCATCGCCATGCTGTGCACTCTTACCCGGCCCACCGCAGGCCAGGCGAGAGTGGCAGGAGCGGACATCACGGAGGATCCCGGCACGGTACGCCGCCGCATGGGACTGGTTTTCCAGGAACTCACCGTCGACGGAGAGCTCACAGCGAACGAAAACCTGCGGTTCCACGCCGATCTCTACGGTCTGCCGAAACGCGTCGCACGCGCCAGAACGACGGAAATGCTCGATCTGGTGGGTCTGGCCGATCGCCGGAACAGTCTTGTCCGTACCTTCTCCGGCGGCATGAAACGCCGGCTGGAGATCGCCCGGGGCCTGCTGCACTCACCGCAGGTGCTGTTCCTGGACGAACCCACCATTGGCCTGGACCCGCTGTCCCGGGCACAGCTGTGGGAGCACCTGCACCACGTTCGCAAAGAGCAGGCCGTCACTCTTTTCCTGACCACTCATTACCTGGACGAGGCCGAGCATTGCGACAGGATCGCCATCATGGACGACGGCCGCATCGTCACCGAGGGAACGCCGGCGGCGCTCAAAGCAGCGATCGGCACGGACCGAATCCGCCTCCACACCACTGATGACCGAGCGGCGGCGACCGCTCTGCGCCGGCGATTCGGCCTCGACGCCACTGCCGGACCCGACGGACTGTGCACCCAAGTGCCCGACGGCGCGGCCTTCGTACCGGCCCTGTGCGCGCACCTCGGCGTGCCGGTCCTGTCGATCACTGTGACCAGCCCCAGCCTCGACGACGTCTTCCTGCGATACACCGGACGGACCATCCACGACGCCGAAAAGCGCTCCGTCCGGCAGACACCCCCGGCACCCCCACTGTCACGACACCCACGGAGACCTTGGAGAGCACGAAAGCCACGAGATCCAGGAATTCCACGGAGCCAAGCACCATGACCACGACCGCTCAAGCTCTCCACATCACCACCTCGGAGCCGCCGCCCCCGGTCAAGCGGAGACTCACCGGAGAACTACGCGCCGTAAAGGTCGTCTGGCAGCGCGAAATGATCCGCTTCATGCGCAACCGGAGCCTGATGGCCATGAACCTGCTGCAACCGGCCCTCACGTTGCTGGTACTCGGGACAGGGCTCAACGCGCTCGTCACCACCCCCACCGGGACCGGTGACTACCGTGCGTACCTCTTCCCCGGCGTGCTGGTGATGACCGTGCAGATGCCCGCCGTCGCCACCGGCGCGTCCATCATCTGGGACTGCGAGACCGGCTTCCTGCGCGAAATGCTCGTCGCCCCGGTCCGGCGCAGCAGCCTGCTCCTGGGCAAATGCCTGGGCGGAGCGACCGTGGCGAGCTGCCAGGGCCTCGTCGTCCTCAGCCTCGCCTGGACCGCTCATGTGCCCTACCGGCCGGCCCTGATCGCCACCCTCATCGGAGAGCTGGCCATCACCGCACTGACCCTGACAGCCCTCGGTAGCCTCGCTGCCGTCTGTATCACCCGCATACAGACTTTCCAGGCCGTCATGAGCTTCGCCCTGACACCGATGGTCTTCCTCTCCGGAGCCATGTTCCCCTTGACCGACCTGCCCACCTGGCTCGCGGCACTCTGCCTGGTCAACCCCCTGACCTACACGGTCGGCCTCCTCCGTCACGCTGTCGCGGCGCATGTGTCAGGGCCGACAGCCGCCGGAGCGATCACCTGGCCGACGGGTTGGCAGCCGTCCACCGCCGTGGAACTCACGATCACCGTCACGATCGGCCTGGCAGCACTCACCCTTGCCGCCCGCCGCTTCTCTCGCCCCCGCTGATCGCCGGGGCCTTGTGTCCGCGTCGCGGGTGCGGGTGCGGTGGGTGGGAGAAAGGCGGACCATGGGGGACGTGGTCACCGGTAGGACGACACGCACGGTGTCGTCGATCGCTGCGGCTGGGCGGTCCCTGTCTTCGGCGGGGGCGTGTGCGATGCCGGCTGCTGAGGTGTGGGCGTGCCTGGGTGTGGACGCGGCGGGCTGGGCGGGGTTCGCTGCCCACTGGGACGACCTGGTGACCGACCCGTACGCGGCGGAGAACGGCACGCGCCGCCTGCGCCGCTACGGCGTCTTCTCCCTGACACGGGAGGGGCGTCTGGTCGCCCGGCCGAACGACGCGTTCGTGCAGCCGGAGGCGAGCAACCCGATGTATGTCGGGGTCGACCGGCGTTTCGAGCCGTTGACCGGTGCCTGTGCCGCTGACCCTCTGCTGGTGTCCCTGATCCGGTTGCTGGGACAGTTGGCCGCGCGTCTGGAGGACCGTGACGAGTGGGTGGTTCAGGTGCACCCGTTCCGGGTGCTCGCCTCGGCCGGTCAGGACGGGCAGGCCACTCCCGAGGGCCGGCACCGTGACGGTGTCACGCTGGTTTCCTCGCTGTTGATCGGCCGTGAGAATGCCACGGGTGGTGAGAGCTCGGTGTACGACATGGCCGGTGCGCCGGTTCTGGCGACGACGCTGAGCGAGCCGGGCAGCCTTTTGCTCGGTGACGACCGGCATACCCTGCATGAAGTCTCGCCGATCCGCCCACGGGACCCGGCGCGGGGGGCACGTCGTGACGTCCTGGTGACGACACTCCTGCCACGCTGACCACCACAGAGCCCCTGCAGCATCAAGACGGCATCAAACCCTCGGCCGGTCAGTCGCAGCCGTCCGGGCACGTCTCCCGCACCAGGCCGTCCACCACCGCGCTCAGGTGCCGCTCGTGGGCCATCCGGGCTCGCTGCCGCTCGGCTGCCGAGCCGTGTTGCCGGAGCCGGTGGAGGAAGGCCGTGACCTCGTCCTCGTCGCCGTAGGCGCGCAATGCGGGGCGTATGTGGTCGACGAGCCTTTGTGCCTGTGCCGAGGAGGGCAGCACGTGGCCGGTGAGTGCGTCCATGCCCTGGCCCGGCCAGCCGTCCCGCGCGGCGCGCCAGTAGGCCGCGCGCAGCAGTTCCGCGCCGACGCGGGGGCCGGGATCGTCGTCCGCCACGCTGGATGCCGAAGTGGTGACGAGGGCGCGGATGATCAGGGTCATGGCCACGGCGTCGTCGGTGTCGGGCAGTACGTCCATGGTTCGCACCTCCAGGGTGGGCAGGTGCGGGTTGGGCCGTACGTCCCAGAACGGCATGCCGGGCTCCAGCATCGCCTCGGTGGCGGCCATCGCGGTGGCGAGGCGCTCGTATTCGTCCAGCGACGCGGCGTACGGTGGCGGGCCCAGGCAGGGGAAGCAGCCGCGGATCACCGCGCGCCAGCTGGCGTAGCCGGTGTCCCGGCCGCGGTGGTAGGGCGAGTTGGCGCTCATGGCCACCAGGAGTGGCAGCCAGGGCCGCAGGTGGTTGCTCACCAGGACGGCCGTCTCCCGGTCGGGCAGGTGTACGTGTGCGTGGAGGGCGCACAGCACGAATTCGTCGAGCAGCCTGCGGTACTGCAGGAGTCCGGCGCGGTAGCGGGGGTGGTCACCGATGTCCGCACCCGTCGTGCCGGTACCGCTGTCCTCGGCGAGGACCGGTGTGCCGGACGCGCACAGACGCAGGCCCTCGGCTCGCGCCGCGGCCGCCAGGGCCGCCCGCACACGACGCAGCTCCCCGCGCAGCTCCTGCGGGCCGGGGCAGGGTGGTGTCCTGCCCTCGACCTGGAACTCCGTGAACTCTCCGGAGACACCTCCCCGCACCACTGCCGAGGCACGTGCGACCACCCGCGCGCCGGCCGCCACCAGGCGGCGGCTGCCGGGATGGACGAGGAAGAACTCCTCTTCCACTCCGATCGAGGGTGGCTCCTCCGCAGGGTGAGGGTGCACGGCTCCAGGATCACCTGCCCTCACGGAGTTGTCGCCCTCACACCGGCGGCTGTGCGGCGGAAGCCGCGATCGGGACCGGCCGTCACCCGTCTCCCTTTACGAACCGTTGACCCGGCTGGCCCACCCGGGCCGCCGCCCGGTTCGAGCGGAGCACGGATCATGACAGTGTGGACGGACACCCGGATCCCAGTGGTGGGGCTGAGCCCTCGGACGTACTCGACGTGGCGCCGACGCCCCGGACGGCGGTGGCGTGGCTGCCACCGCGGGAGCTCTGGCCGCCGATCCAGGACATCCGTTGGGAGCACGATCCGCAGGTGCGGCGGTGGCCGCCGCACGTGAATCTGTTGTTCGGCTTCGTGCCGGAGGAGGAGTTCGCGCGGGCTGTGCCGCTGCTGTCCGCCGCGGTGGCGGAGAGCGCGGTGTTCACGGTGCGTCTGGCGGGTGTGCGGTATTTCCGGCACCGGTCCTACGCGACGGTGTGGCTCGACCCGGCCGCGGCGGACCCGGCAGCGTGGGCCCGGCTCCACCGGGCGCTGGTGTTGCGATTCCCGCTGTGTCGCGGTCGTGGTGGCCGCTTCACCCCGCACCTGTCGCTCGGCCGCACCCGGGACCCGCGGCGGTTGGCCGCCGAGTGTGCCGTCCGGCTCGGTGGAATGTCCGCGGTGGTCGAGGAGGTGGTCCTGCTCTCCCGGCGCGGTGAGGGGCCGATGCGGCCGCGTGCTGTGATCAGGCTGGGTACGGGCGAGGTCCGCCGGACACAGGATCACCAGCAGGATTACTAGAAGGCACGGGCCGCGCGAGCCGGGGGCTGCCGGAGGCCGCCCCGGGGGGCGGTTCTGCGGGGGAGCGGTGTGACGGTTGTTCAGTCCGCAGGACGGGTGGCTGTGATGACGTAGTAGTCGAGGATGCCTTCCTCATGGACGCGGAGGAAGTTACGGGGCCACGCGTCGGGTCCTGAGACGTGGTTGATCCAGCGGTCCCAGCCCTGCCATACGGCTGGTCCGATCGATGTGGCTCGGGTCTGTGTGAGTCCGGCCCGGGCGAGGGCGTCGACGACATGGGTGACGGGGTGGGCGAGGTCGAGGCCGTTGGCGTAGCAGTCGAGGAGTTCGGCGAGGCGTTCGGCGTGGCCGGGTGTGTCGTCGGTGGTGAAGAAGCTGGCGATCACCGCGTGCCCGCCGGGCCGCAGCACACGGGCCGTTTCACGCCCGAAGGCGGTCAGGTCGCTGAAGTGCTGGGCGGCTTCGACGCTGTAGAGGAAGTCGAACTCCTCGTCATCGAAGGGCATGCTCTCGGCCGCGCCCTCGACGAAGCCGAGGTGCTCCGGCCGTTCCGCAAGGAGACGGGAGTTGGACTGCCGCGCTCGCTCGATCTGTCGTGGGTGGATGTCCAAGCCGGTGAGCTGCGCGAAGCCGTACTCCTGGAGCGCCAGCGCGGTACCGGCCCCGGTGCCGGAGCCGACCTCCAGCGCCCGCCGCTGCTCGGTGGGCGGCAGGGCGTTCAGGATGTGCCGGTACATGTCCTGCTGGCTGCGGACGCGGTCCTCGTGGGAGAGGCCGGAGCCGATGTCGATGGCCTGCCAGTGGCCGAAGTTGATGAATCCTCCGGCGAATATGGGTTTGGTGCCGAGGTCGTCCGCTCCGTAGGCCTCCTGCACCGCGGGTGGGATCGGCCGCTGTTCGCGCTCGGGCTCGCGTATCAATTCCGGTGCCTCCTCGGGGCAGGGCGTATCGCCCTTCACGCATCAGATATGTGGCAGGGGAGCGGGTCGCAGTCTAATGACGCGAACGAGCGGGTGTCCGCCTGCCGCCGGCCGGTCCCCGCGCCGCCGCCTGGAGTCTTCGTCGTCAATGGCTTGCAGAGCCTGCCGTTCCCTCTCGGCCGACAGCCGGCGGCCCACTGCCGTCGGTTCGCAAGCCATCAGGGTGACGACCATCGGGACGACGGCCATCGGGCCCACGGCCCCGTGGAACACCGGGGCAGCGGTCGTCGGACCAGCCCCGGGCACTCTCCGGATTGCAGGCATATATATGCATGATTACGCTAAATCCCGCGTATTACTGCCATCAAGAACACCGTGCCGCCAAGGAGGCCAATCATGGGTAAACAGGCCGAAGTCGCGAGTCGAGTGCTTCCCTCGTTCGAGGAGGCCGAAGGGCTGGGCCCGCAGGATGGCGCCTTCGTGCGCGACCTCGTGGCGGTGCTGGACAAGCATGGCAATCTCGACCGGTTCGGCCTGTGCCTGCTGCACGACCACTTCCGCCTCGCTCCTGACGAAGTGCTGGTCGAGACCCACGACCTCGACGCGCGCACCCTGCAGGTCAGAGTGGAGAAGGCCGCCACGACCACGCACACCAGGCCTTCCCAGTGGCGCTTCGCGAAGGCGTCGGGCAAGGCGAAGGCATCCCGGAGCACCGGTGGCGCCGACGTCGAGAGCCACGTCTGCCAGGTGGTGCTGCAGTGCAGCCCGATCAGTGGATGCCCGGGGAAGAAGAGCACGCAGCGGTGAGGTCGCCCACCGCTCCTGCCGGCCGCCCGGGCCGGTGCCCGGACGGCCGTCGGCGGCGATGACCGCCGTGGCCCGCCGGGCGGGGCGGTGTACGGCACTGCTGCTGGCCTGCCTGGTGTGGTCAGGCGCCCCTCCCGCCCGAGCGGAAGCCGGCGCGGAGGCCCGCGTGGACGCCCGTACGGAGGTCCGCGCGGAAGCCCGAGCCGAGGCCCGTACGGAGGTCCGCTCCGAAGCCCGCGCGGAAGCTCGCCCCGAGGCCCGTGCGGCCCCCCACAGCGAGGTCCACACCGAGGCCCCCACGACCCCCCATGGGGAAGCCCCCGCCGCCCCCGGCCCCGCCACCGCTGAGTGCCACGCCGACCAGCTCGCCACCGCCCGCACAGAGGCCACGCTGCGGATCGACAACCGCTCCCAGTCCGTGGCCGCGGCCATCGCGACGATGACCATCCGGGCCCCCATCTCCTGGACGCACGCCAACGACCTGCTGCTGAGCGAGAATTCCGCCGCCCACCAGCAAGCGATGCGCTGCCTGCTGCGGGACCCGAGGGACGTCATGCGTCCTGACGAGTTCCGCCCGCACAGCCCACAGGTGGTCACCGAGGCGTCCTGGGTCAAGGTGCGCTACGACACCCTCTTCCAGTTCAACAAGGGCGGGCAGTCCCGGATCGGGCCATGGGCGATCGGTGTGCGGCCCGAGCTGTGGACCCTCTCGCTCGTGCCGCCCCCGGCGCTGGCGGGCGCGCACTGGGACGACGTACGGATCGAGCTGGGCGGTCTGGCCACCTCACAGGTGACGCCCCGGCCGGCGCAGGCGGACAGCGCGAACTTGCTGTGGCGCAACCTGGGGCCACCCGGGCCACAGGGTTCCACGGTGACGGTCCAACTGGTCCCCCCATGGCAGCGCGCCTGGGTGGCGACGAGCTCGAGCAGCGAGCCGTGGCTGGTGGCCAACGCGGCCGGGATGACCACCTGGTGGCTGGGCGCCGCGGGCATCATCGTCTTCGCGGCCCTCCAGGCCCGCCGCTGGCCCGCCGGCTCGGAGACCACCGCCCTCCAGGACGGCAGCAGCGCTGCCCTGTTGCGCTGGGGCCTGCTCAAGGCCGTGCTCGGCGTGCTGGTCCTCCTCCTGTACAAGATGGTCCTCGACAGCGCCAGGGCGCTGAAGATCGCGCCGGCCTGGCTGGGGTACGAATTCCGCTGGCCCGCCCTCGTCGGCTTCCTCGCCGCCTGGACCCTCGTCGTCACCGCCCGCCCCAGGAATACCGTACTGGCGGCCGCCACCGTGCTGACCCTGGTCGGAGGGCTGGTGGCCGCCGCGCCGCCCCTGTTCGGCCTGCCCCCGCAACTCGTCGCCCTCAAGGGACCGCCCGCCGCGACGGACGTCCCCGCCCTCCTGGTGATGGCCGCGGCCATGCTCTGGCTGTGGCTCGCCGGACTGGCGCTGTGGGCCCGCCTGCTGGCCCACCACGGCGGTCTGCTCCGACCCCACGCCTCCCCCTGGCGGCTACGCAGCACAGGAACCTGCCTCACTGCCATCACCCTGCTGTTCCTGGGCTGGGCGGTGTGGGCGAGTGAACGCCACTGGAAGCGGGTCAGCTGGCTCAGCGACCAGGGCGCCCCGGACTACCGGGCGCGCTACCGCACCTTCCTCAGCAAGGACCTGGTGTCCTACACCGCCGAGCTCCCCGCCTGGTTCTACTCCCACACCTGGGCGCTGACCGGCATCGCCATCGTGGCCCTGCTCAGGGCCCGGGACCTCGCGCCACGCATGCCGTACGCGAGCCCCACCAAACTGGACCGGCTCCTGCTGGCCGTCTTCTTCGCCGTCGTGGTGGCCTGGCGTCAGGGCTCCTACGCCGGCAGCCAGCTGCTCGCCAGCCTCTGGCTGGTGCTGGACCTCGCCGCGCTGTACGGGCTGCTGGCGGTCGGGCAGCGACGAGCCGTCCTCACCCAGCACTTCGAGGGCTGCTCCCGCGCCCCGGCACTGGGCGAATCGATCAGCGAGACCGGTCTCAACGACCTCATCGCGCGTGCCCGCCGCTACCGGGAACTGATCGGTCTCCTGCGCGGCATGGACCCGGCCCAGCACCCGGACGCCCCCGGTGGCAGACACGCGGTGGAGAAGGAAATGAGCCGCCTGCACCACTGGCGGCCCCAGGGCGGGACCCGAGGCTCCCCTCGCTTGTGGCTGCCCGGCGAGGTCACGGTCGTGGACGTCGCCCTGAGCTGGGGGCCGTACGCCAGGTGGTGGGACAACGCCCGGCGGGCCGCCCTCCTGGCAGCCGTCTTCGGCCTGCCCGGCAGCGTCGTCCTCGTCTGGGCCTCCTATGCGCCGGAGCAGGTGTGGATGCGCCAGAAGCAGTACTTCTTCGGCGCCCCCGAGATGGTGTGGGCCTTCGTCTCCTGGGAACTGACCTGGGCGGGCGCGGGCCTGGTACTGGGAGCCCTCTGGCGGCTGCTCCCCGGCCGCCGCGGCCCGGCCCGCGCCCTGGGCCTGGTGATCGCCTACGCCCTGCTGATCGGCCTGGGCAGCCTGGGCAACCTCATCACCAACCAGGGCGTCGGCAACGTGGCCTTCGGTGTCTGCCTCATGCTCCTGGTACTCACCCTCACCGGCCTCGCCATGGACCTGGACACCTTCCGTTCGGAACGCCGCCTGTGGCCCAGCCGCATCCAACTGCTGCTGTCGATCTATCAGATGAGGAGTTTCTCCGCGCAGATCGCCTACGTACTGGTTCAGCTGGTCGCGGTGCTGACCATCCTGAGGTTCTTCGTCGGCCCCGAGTCGAGATCCCTGAAGTAACCCCTCGGTCCGGATCCGGTTGATCTTCTCATCGATCACCGTCCGTAAGATGTGTCCATGTCACGCACGCGTATCACCGTCACCACCCTCACAGCGTTCCTCAGCCTGGCCGCGCTCACCGGCTGCTCCTCGGACTCCGGCGACGAGCCGGGCAAACCCCTCACCAAGCAGTTCGAGCAGGGTGAGATAACCCAGGCTCTCCCCGGCCCCGGCGAGGTGCTCCCCGGCTGGGAGCCCTACAAGGGCAAGCACGTGACGTCGGAGGGGCAGTACTGCACGGAGTCGAAGAAGGACGCTTCACCCAAGGGCTGGGTGCGGGGCGGCAGCGCGTCATTCATGTACAACGGCTCCACCGACAACATGATGGACGTGGACATCTGCCTGTTCGACGCCTCCGAGAACGCCAAGAGCGCCTACACCGATTGGAAGGGCACGGAGCAGAGCAAGGAACAGGCTCCCAAGAAGACGGTGGGGGAGGAGACGGTGTTCGTCGTGAACCCGGGCCTGAGCGAGAACTCGGTCAACGGTTTCACCCGCTCCGGCACCGTCAACATCCGGGTGAAGATCCAGGGCACCGGTGGCGACACCACCGGCGTCCAGGACATGCTGACCGCCACGCTCAAGCGCCTGCAGCAGGTCCAGGACGGCAAGCGCGCCACAGCCACGGCGGGGGACGAGGCGGCCAAGGCCGCGAAGAAGTAGGCCTGTAGCGGGCACACCGGTGGCCAAGACGGCGCGGTTGCCGTCGAGCAGCGGCCAGGGTTCCCCGAGGCGTCAGAGCATCAGCAGCAGCCGCGTGTTGGATACGAGCTTGCGGTTCACGCTGGTGCTCTGCACGAAGATGGTGAAGTCGTCGTTGTGGTCGGGCTTGACGCGGACTTCCATGTCGGGCAGGCCGAGCAGGGCCCGGGCCTCGGGCCCCGTGTACACCCGGTCCGTCGTCTTCTCCAGCACCGCGATCTGCTTCCGCGCCTGGATCTTCTCCGACTTGCTCAGCTGGTAGAACGCACCACCGGTACGGTAGGTGTGCCCGGATTCGATGACCCACTCCCGAATCGCCGCGTCACGGGCCACCGGAATCAGCTGGTACCCCGACGGATCCACGGGGGTGAGGCCGGCCGCCTCGATGGTGTCCTTGTTGACCGCCTCCGCGCCCGTGGAGAACACCGCCCGCGATCCCCGGATGCCCCGGGTACGACCCACCATGAATTTCTCGGTGGCCTGCTGGATGACCTGCCCGGCCTCCTCCAGGCCCTGCGTGCTCGTGGCGTCCCAGATGGCGATGTTGTCCTTCGGGAAACCGCACCGCATGGCCTCGCGCCTGCCCATCTGGTCCGGCACCAGGACGGCCAGCGTCCAGTTGTCCTCCTGCGTCTCGATCATCTTGGCCACGGCCTCGGCCAGCTCACGCGGATCCCTGGCAGGGGCGTCCGGGCAGTGATGACTCGCGTTCTCCTGCCCGTCGGTGAGCACGAACGTCAGGAAGCTGTGGTCGCCGTACAACTGCGCCGTCTGCGCCAGCTCCCGCTGTGACTTCAGCGCGGCGGCCAGCAGAGCCGTCATTCCACCGACCCGGTACAGCTCCTTGAGCGACGGCATCCGCAGCACGTCCTTGTCGTAGATGACGCACTCCACCTTGTCGGCGAAGACGTACACCGTGACGCGGGTTTCCTGGTCCAGCTCCCTCGACCGGCGGGCAAGGTAGGCGATCTGCTGGTCGGCGACTTCGACGACCTTGCGGCTCAGGTGCGACATCGACGAACTGGCATCCAGCACAAGAGCAACGTGATTGATGTAGTTCTGGTTTCCGGCCATGACGGCTCCCCCTCGTTCCGACTCGATGGTCCTACCGTCTCACCCACCACTGACAATCGGCCCCGGCTCCCAAGCCGGACGAAGGTCCACGCCCGGCACGTTGTGCCGTTCGACGAGCAGGGTGCGGACCCCGGCGCGCTGGAGGGTGGCGGCGGCGGTGAGGCCGGCGTTACCGGCCCCGATGACGACGGCGTCGACGTCGCTCACGACCGGGCCTCCTCTCCGGACCCGGTGGCCCCCGCGGCCTGCCCGGCCTCGTGGGCGATCCGGTCGAACTGGGCGCCCATGGCCTCGGCGAGCGCCTTGGCGGCGGACAGCGGGCGGACCATGACGGTGAAGTCGTCGATCTTCCCCTCCTCGTCGAAGTGGAGGAAGTCGCAGCCTTGGATCCGCTTGCCGTCGACGGTCGCGGTGAAGACGAGGGCGTGGTCGCGGCCGTCGGGGTTCGCGATCTCCCGCACGTAGACGAAGTCCTCGAAGACCCGCATCACTCCGCGCAGGATCGCCGCGGTGATCGCTTTGCCCGCGTACGGCTTGAAGACGACAGGGCTGGTGAAGAGGACGTTCTCGGCGAGGAGGGCTTCGATGGCGGCCTCGTCGCGGTTCTCGACGGCCTTGCGGAACGGGTGCACAGCTTCACCTCTAGTCAATTTATTGAGTAGGTGCGTCGGAGACTATGGCGGCGCGCCGCGCCGGTTGTCCACCCCTGCGGGCGAGACGGCGAACAACGGCCGAATACTCACATCGATGAATAGTCAACGATGCGATACGTTGCTCTCATGGCATTGCGCAACGCGGTGATGGCCGCCCTCCTCGAAGGCGAGGCGTCCGGCTACGACCTGGCCAAGGGCTTCGACGCCTCCGTCGCGAACTTCTGGATGGCCGCCCCTCAGCAGCTCTACCGGGAGCTCGAACGCATGGAGAGCGAGGGGCTCATCTCCGCCCGGGTCGTCGAGCAGGAGCGCCGGCCGAACAAGCGGCTCTTCTCGCTCACCGAGGCCGGAATGGAGGCTGTGCGCGCCTATGTCGCCGAACCGCCGGGCAAGCCGACGACGATCCGCGACGAGCTCCTGGTCAAGGTGCAGTGCGCGGACGTGGGCGACATCGAGGCCGTACGGGCGGCGATCACCGAGCGCATGGAGTGGGCCGCGGCCAAGCTCGCCCGCTACGAACGACTCAAGGAACGTCTCCTGAAGGGGCGCACGGAGGACGAGCACTGCGCGCGGGCCGAGCGTGTCGGGCCGTACCTGACGCTGCTGCGCGGCATGGCCTTCGAGAAGGAGAACATCCAGTGGGGCGAGACCGCGCTCCGCATCCTCGAACGGCGCGCGCAAGCGACGCGCGATGGGGAGCGCGCCGCATCACGGACGTGATGCTCCGGAACCCACCCTTCCCGCGCCGACTCGCCGAAACAGAGGCCCTGCCATGCCCGGCACGCAGTTGCCTGCGCGGTCGCTCCTCGGGCGACGGCCGCACCGCCAAGCGCCCACACCTCACGCCCCCACGTGCCGGGCCCGCCCAGGAGGCGTGACCAAGCGCCTCCCGTACTCCTGGGGCAGTTCGCTGCCGTCGCCTGCGGCCGGGAGCCCTCGCACAAGACCGCGATACCAGCCGCCAACTCTGCACGCGACTGAGCAGCTCATCGACTCCCAAGCCGTCCACGGGCCCACCCGAAACCTCGCCACCGACGCAAACGGCTGACCGGGCCACTCACCAAGGGCGCCACAGCCCGGCAATCTGCAGGGAATGGGGCCAAACGACAATCCATCCGACGGGTACGTCGACGAACTCCAGGCATTCGAGGAGGGCATCACGGCCTGCCCGCCGGCCACACCCGACTGCACCGACTGCGGCCACACGCAAGACCTCCGCCAAACCACAGACGGACGTTGGCTCCTCCTCGACCCCGATCCTTGGCCAACCGACGTCGTCCCTGCCGGTCGCCGATGGTTCTCCACGCCGGACGGTCTCGTCCTCAACGGTCAAGGGATCGACCCGCCAAGCAACGAATGCCGGCTCGCCCATCAGCTCGTGTGCAGCCGACAGGAGCCCTCCGGCCACTGGTCGGACATCCGCGTCGTGCTCTGGGCGCGTAACCGAGCCCGCGACGGACTGCCCTACGAATGACGTGCCCGAAACCGGGCGTCCGAAAATGCCCGGTCTCTCCTCGGCTCAGCTCCAAGCAGGCCACGTCTCCACCACCGCCGACGCACACGCACACCGGAAGGGTGGACAAGCCGGGCTCGGACGGCGAGCGGTAGGCGGCGTTCGGCCGCTTACGAGCATCCCCTAGCGCGTGAGCACCGGCAGGGATTCCAGTCCCCGCATGAGTCGCGTTCGCCGCCACCGAAGTTCTTCGGGTGCCACCGCGAGGCGGAGTCCTGGGAACCGGGCCAGGAGTCCACCGAGGGCGATCTCCGCCTCGGCCAGGGCGAGAGACGCGCCCAGGCAACGGTGGATTCCATGGCCGAAGGCCAGATGGCCCCTGGCGTCACGGTCGGCGTCAGGGCGATCGGGAGCCGGGTATTGAGCGGGGTCCCGGTTGGCCGCTCCCGGCGAGATGAGCACGGGCACGCCGGCGGGGATCTCGGTCCCGCCGAGAGTGATCGCTCGGGTGCTGTAGCGGAAGGCTGCGATGCCGACCGGCGAGTCGTAGCGCAACAGCTCGTCCAGCAGGGTGCTGAGTTCGCCGGGTTCAGTTCGTACGCGATCGAGGAGTCCCGGGTGCTGGAGGAGCGCCAGGATGGAGTTGCCGATGAAGTTCGTGGTGGTCTCGTGGCCGGCGACGAGCAGGAGGATGGCAAGGGATACGAGCTCGTCCTCGCTGAGCTTTTCGCCTTCGTCCCGGACGGCGATCAGGTGGTCCAGGAGGCTGTCGTCCGGGGACCGGCGCTTGGCCTCGATGAGGTCGGTCATGTAGCCGGCGATGGCGTGGGAGGCTTCATCGATCCGCTGGGGCTGTCCGGCTGCGAAGAGGTCGTTCGACCAGACGCGCACCTGGGCTCGGTCGGCCTCGGGGACGCCGAGCAGCTGGCAGATCACCGTGACCGGCAGTGGCACGGCGAGACCGGCGACAAGGTCGGCTTCCCCGTCTTCCGGGAGGCCGTCGAGGAGGTGGTCGGCTGTGTGCCGGATGTACGGGCGCAAGCGGGTGACGGCGCCGGTGGTGAAGGCTTTGGTCACCAGGCGGCGCAGCCGGGTGTGCTCGGGCGGGTCGGTGGCGAGCATGGTGTGGGCGACCGCGGGGTGGAGGTTGCGGCCGGAGGGACGGTCGGCGAAGAACCGGGCGGTGTCCTTGGACAGTCCCGGCTCGGTGAAAGCCGCCTTCGCTTCGGCGTAGCCGGTCACGAGGTAGCTGGCCCTGCCTCCGGACCCGGTGGTCACCTGTTTGACAGGGGCTGCCGAGCGCAGTTCGTCGTAGAAAGGGTAGGGGTGCTGGAAGAACTCCGGGCACGACAGCGGGTTGCTCATGGTGGTAACTGCTTCCTTCTCCGGGCCGTCTCGGTTGCGGTCGGGCGCACGACGCCGCTGTTGGTATATGCCTGGGCGACGAGCGGCACCCGATCGGTCTCGGCTCCAAGGTTGCCCTCTCGCTAT
Organism: Streptomyces abikoensis; assembly: GCF_014648775.1. GTDB lineage: Bacteria > Actinomycetota > Actinomycetes > Streptomycetales > Streptomycetaceae > Streptomyces > Streptomyces abikoensis. The sequence goes on along the minus strand of NZ_BMRT01000013.1, from coordinate 105,002 downwards.
CGGTCCCGGGGTGAGCCGGGCGATATCGTCGTGCGATCTCAGACTTCGGCGCTTGGCCCTGACGGCGTCTTGGAGGACGGCCGCTTCCATGGTGGCTTGCGCACGCGATGGACAGGCCGGCGTGGCAGCGGTTGGCAGCCGTTCGCCAAGACCGCAAGGGTGGGCAGCGCATGTACCTGGCAATCAGGCCCGGCGACCCAAGCGTGCCGATTCCTTGTCCGGGACGATCGCAAGTGCTCGCAACGTGGGGGGGCGCTGCGCCTGCGGGAATCTAGCCGCAGTCGCCGCCGCCCCAGACACCGGCAGGTCGGTGGGCCATCAGGAGGACCAGCAGCTCGAACGGGATGGCCGCGATGTTGAGCCACACGCTCACGTACGCGAGCAGGCCCGGTTTCGTCGCCCACAAGCCTGTCGCACAGCGTCGGCGAATGGTGAACGCTGCCAGGACGCATGCCGCAACGGCTGTCACGCCGAGGGCAAGACCGGCCCACGCCGCGACATACTCGGTCAGCGCAACGGGCGCCCGGACGGCTTTGCAGGGTACGGACTGGTCCATGCGATGCCCCTCCACCATCAGCGCGTACCCGGCGACGAGCACTCCCAGGACAGTGGTGACCGGCACCAACAGGGCCTGGCGCGTCACACTGGGAGGAACGGGACGTGGCGAGGTGTCCGCATCACGCGCGGCGTCGAAGGAAGGGACAGTCGGCATCCGGTCAGCCTAGGCCTTCGCCCTGGATCCAGAGTTTGCAGCCCTGCCGCCGGTACTGGCAGCAGCCAATGGCCTGGTTCACGGGAGGTATGGCGGCGGTGCGCATCATGCCTTGGCGGCATGAGGTTTCGGACCAAGGCGTCCTTTTGTCGATCTGCTGCTTCCCGTGACGGGCCGGACGCATGTGGCGCGCCTTGACGGCCGTGAGACGTGTGACACGGACGCCGTCTTCCAACACTACTGGCGTCACCGCTACATCTGCGGGCGTTCCCCTGCCTTGGGCTTGGGTCGTGGCATACCGGGCCAGGTCGCCCAGCGCAGCCCCTCGGCGGCTTCCTTCGGCAGCAGCCCGGCGCCGATGCGTGCGGCTCGGCCCGCTTGTTCACCGGCGATGCGGTATCCGAGTTCGGAGGAGTCCACTGGATGGCAAGTGCCGTCCGTGATCAAAACGCTGGCGGCGATTCCGTCCAGGCCTTCCAGCAGACCCTCGCGAAGCGCCGGCAAGAACTCAGGGGGCAGCTTGCTGGAAGGCAGGGTGGTGAGGAGCTCCAGCTTCTCCGCGCCCGCACCGGGTGGTTCGAAGTCCGCGACAATGTGTGCGTAGGGCCCGCAGGCACCCACATTCTTTTTCACGCGGACGCACACACCGGAGATAGGGAAGGGAAGGCTGGTCATGGCACCAACCGTAGGCGGGCCCCAGAGGGCCGGCCAGCAGATTTCCGGGCCGGCACGTCCGCTGTCGTCTGGAGCGCCGGCCCAGACTGCCGGTCAGTAGCCCGGCTCGAGCGCCGCCCGTGGCGGACGCGGTCGATGCCTCTGCACCGAGGACCAACACGGATAGCAGACGCACAACGCGATGGTCTTCGCGCGGGCCTTTCGGCGCTTGAGCATGATTGCTGCCTCCAGACTTCGAGCGTCGTAGCCCCGATTGAGGGCGCGAGACAGTTGACCGCTATGGACGGCGCACGTCCGGCCTCTCAGCGGAAGCGGAATGCTTCGGTTCCGAGCCGCCGCAAGTCGACCACCACTTGGACCGGGTCGCCCGCTGGCCGGACGCCGCCGCAACGCTCAGTGTGGGAGCCGACGATACGCGTCGACGTAGTTGCGCAGCAGGGCCTGGTGGGTGCCGTTGATGATTGCGCCGAGCAAGGGCTGGGCCCGGAGAGGGGCACCGAGGTTCTGATCCTTGATGCTCTTCAAGAGCTCCACCCCTCTGTCCTTGGTGAGGTACTGCTTGAACGACTCCGTCTCCATTCCGGCGAGTTCTGCCAGCTTGGTGTCGTCCGGAACGTCGAAGACGAGTTTCGACAGGCCCAGCGCCACAGCAGCCTCCACTTGGTAGAAGTCGAGAACACGCTTGCGCCACTCCTCACGGCGGGCATGGCTCTGCGTGTAGGACTGGCGGAGCGCGACGACGCGGTCGCGGACGGGGCCTGTTCCGGGCGTGTTCAGGATGGCCTTGACGAGCCTTTCGCCGTCGGTGACGACGGAGCAGTCGGGGGCGAACACCCTCACCTTGTTGTCCTTGTCCTCGCCGCGGGCCGTCCCGAGAGACTTCGCCAGGGCATCTCCTTCCTGGTCACCCGTGCCGAAGGTGACGCCGTCCTCCAGGCGGGTGAGGCCGTCCAGGAGCTTGATGAACGTGTTGGGCTCCGGGAAATAGACGGTCCTGGGGTCGGCCTTCGCCATCGCGACGCGGACGTCCCGGTCCATCGCGGTGGCGATGTCCACACGCGGATCGTCACCCTCGGGGAGGCGGTAGCCCCCGCTGAACAGGTCGGGCCAGTTTTCCTTCTCCAGCCGGGCCGCCGCCGCGTCGAACAACGGCCTGCCCTCCGGAGTCCTGAGCGAGATCACATCGGCGTCACCGGTGTGGAAGTAGACCCGCTCGCATCCCTCGCCGCCGACGGCGTACAGCGCCTTCACGAACGCCTGCGCCCGCTCGCTCCCGGCGATGGTCTGCCGTATGGCGCCGTAGGGGATGGTCTTCTGATCGCCGAGAGCCGCCTTGCCCTTGGGCGCGCACCAGAGGAAGGAAAGGACGGCGACCGGGAAATCGACTTTCTCCTGCCGCCAGGCCTTGGTGAAGTCGTCGATGATCCGCCGCTGCCGGGCGACGCGTTTCGCGCGTTCGGCATCGCTTTCACCGTACGGGTAGCCCTCGTTGAGCCCGATGACGAGCCCGCACCCCTGCCGGGTCGCGGTGGCCTCGTCGCGGTAGCGACGTGCCAGGGTGAGCAGCTTCCCGTGGTCGTCGACCTTGGCCGGGACCATGGCGACGAAGCCCACGCCGTCCTTGACGGGGCGGGGACTGCCGACCGCCTGTCCCGCGTACACGTCGGTGATCGGCTCCCAGGGCGTCCTGCCGGTGGCCGGTGTTCTGGGCCGCGCCCGGTTGACGATCACCCCGGCCTGCTTCCGCTGCTCCTCGGGCAGGCTGTCGGAGCTCGTCCACTGGGGCCGGGAGGTCTCGACCGGATTCCCCGGGCTGCGATGGCACGCGCGCTGCTCGACCAGGTAGCCCTGCTCCAGGCGGGCGGCGCCGATCTTGTCCCGGTGGTCCCACACCTGGAACGCGGCGGCCTGGTCGACGGTGCTCAGGAACGTTGCCAGCGCGTTCAAGGAGGAGACGTCGCGCCTGTACACGAAGCTGCTCGCGCCGGCGAAGAGGTGGTGGGGGATCCGTTTGCGGGGCACGGCCAAGTGGTGCACGTGCTCCTCCCTCGTCAGCGCGACGTACGCGATGCGGTGCCGGAACCCCAGGTCGCGGGCGATGGCGACCTCGGTGACCCCGCGCACGCGCGTGCGCTGCTGCCAGGTGGCGGCGGCGTCGCGCAGGGCGGCGAGGCCGTCGGCGTCCCGCCGGCCGGCGCGCACGACCGCGCGGGCGTGGTGGTCGAAGGCCACCCGCTCCGCTCGTACTTCGGCCGAGGAGGGCGAGATCCGCCGGCCCTTGTGCCGCTCCACCACGCCGTCGATCCACTCCAGGGCCACGTCGCTGCCGTGGGTGCGGATCTCCTCCCAGTTCATGCCGCGCAGCACGACCAGCCCCTGCTCCGTCTCCGCGACCGGGAGCGGGTTGAGGTAGCGCAGGGACAGCTCGCTGAGCGTCGCCTTGTAGAACGTCTCGCGCTCCTGGCACGTCTCGGGCCTGCCGGTGTCGCGTACGATCACCGCGCCCGGGTCCTTGAGGCTGACCGCGGAGCCGTTGCCGTACCTCTCGCGGAACAGCCGCTCGGTCTCGGCCAGCGCGGCCTGCACGACCCTGGCGCGTTCGTTGTCGTCGTGACCCGTGTCGTCCATGGTCCCGGCCAGGGCGTGTGCGGCGTGGATCAGCTCGTGCGCGAGGGTCACCTCGGGGGCCGTGGCGACGTCGTCGGAGAGCAGCAGCACCCGGGGGTGGAAGGACACGACGGAGTACACGCCCCGGCCGTTGTAGAGCGGTCCCTTGAGCCTGGAGTTCAGCGACCACTGGGCGGGCTTGCCGTCCGTGGCCTGAGTGATGATGACGTTGATCCCCGCGAGGTCCCGCTGCTTCGGCGTCCGGCCGCTCTTCCGGGAGCCGTTGTGGCGGCACAGGACCCGTGTGCTGATGCCCTCGTCCCAGTCCTCCGGCCCGCCGTAGGTGCCGTCCGGGTCGGGCAGCGGCCTGGCGTGGCCCAGGAACTCGACGAGGCGCCTGCCCGCCTCGGAGGACTCGATCCGCCGGAGCAGGAAGTCGATCTCCGCTGCGTAGTCCTCGGCGTCCAGCTCGAGGCCGGGCTCGGGGTTGGAGGTGTCGTCACGTATGTCGAGCACGTCCGGGTCGGGGCACACGGCGATGCCGGGCCGTATCACGGTGAGGGGGAGGGGCTTGCCACCGAGCCAGGCGATCTCGATGGGCGACTCCGCGGCCGCCCGGACCGGCTGCGGTGGTGTCAGACGGGCAGGGTCGAGCCCTGTGAGGCGACGCATGAAGGGGGTGTTTCCTTTCGGGGGCTTACTGAGCTTCGGGGCTTTCGGCGAGTCCGCGCGGGACTTCAATCCGTGAGGACTTCAGCCCGCGGCGGAACTTCAATCCGCAGGGACTTCAGCCCATGACGACTCAGTCCGTGACGACCAGCACGGCTCGCGCCTGCTGACGGGTGTCGGTGGTCAGGACCAGGGAGGCGGCGGCGCCGGCCGTCGTCGGCGCGGTGTACCGCAGCGAGATCTTCTCGACGGCGGGCAGCAGGTTCGGCAGCCCCGCCGTCGGCGAGCACGTCGCGGGCAGCAGCGGTGCGAGTGCCTCCCCGAGCGTGATGCCTTCCTGGGCGGCCCAGGTCGCGGTCCAGCTCGTCGCGTCGGGATCCTTGTCCGCCACGAGGTCCAGCTCCATCAGCGACGACTCCGGGCCGCCGAGGAGGAGGGAGCCGGTGGCCTCGACGTCGGACGGGCCGTCCCCGGTGCTGATCCGCGCCGTGAGATGGGCGCGGGCCCGCAGTCCTGCGGGCAGCGGGAACTCGGCGGATCCGGCCGCCGCGAACAGCCGGCCGGAGGGCGTGGGGACGACCTCGAAGCACAGCTCCCGCAACGTCAGCTCCGCCAGCGAGGCGGGCAGGCCGCTGCCCATGGCCTGCTCGGTCCAGGCGCTGATGTCGCGGAAGGCGATGCGGTCCGCCTCCACGGTGAGCCCCCAGCCTTGGGCGCTCCTGGCGGCCTTCACCCCGATCCGGGTCCCGCCCACGACGAGCGTGCCCGCCAGGGCGACCTCGAGCTCCCGGTCCCCGCCGCCGGACACCAGGACCGTCTGCTCCTCGATCCGTACGCCCGCGATCTCCAGGGGGCTCAGGAGCTCTCCCGCGACGACGAAGGCGCCTTCCCGGAGGTCGCACAGGAAGGAGAGCCGTCCCAGGCCGTTCTTGCCGAGGTCGGGGGCGGCGTGCTCAAAGAGACCGCTGCCGTCGGCGAGTTCGCCGTGCGCCGTCAAGGCGGGCAGGTCGACCGTGACGGCACTCTCCAGTCCGCCCACGGACAGGTGCGCGCTCAGCTCGACCGACAGCCCTCCCCAGCCGTTCTGCCGGGCGGCGGAGTCCAGGGCGATCCGCGCACGGACGTGACTGAGCGTCACGCCCGCCAGCAGCGGCCATTCGTCTGCCAGGCCGACGTCGAGTTCTCCGGTCACCCGCCCGTCCCCGGGGGTGTACGAGACGGTGACTTCGTGGAGCGCGGGAAGTGCCGAGGCGAGGAGCCCCTGCCACTCCGCGGGGAAGTGGTCGGTGACGGCGTCCGCGCCCGTGCAGCCCGGCAGGTCCGCGACGTACCGCAGGGACGGCAGGGTGAGCCCGTCGGGGAAGCGGGCGGACACCGTGAACGTGCCCTCGTGCTCGGAGGCGAGGAACAGCACCGGCTCGTCGAGCCCGGGCAGCTCCCACCGGGCACCCGCGACGACGGGCGTCCGCTCCCGCTCCGCCGTCTCGCCAGTAGGGTTCGCCGTCTTGCCCGTAGGGGGAGTGGCGTCGAGCACCACGACGGGCGACTGTGCCCCCAGGGCCTGAAGCGGGCTCAGGTCGTGCGCGGGAAAGGGCTCGGACAGCCGCCACTTCGGGGCGTCCACGACCAGGACGAACCCCACGACCGTCCTGCCCGAGGCGTCGGCCAGGAACTCCGCCACGGCCGGGCACGGCTCCGCCCCGAGGGCGGGCACGACGCAGCGCCCCCGGACCGTCATGCTCTCCGCTATGAATTCCGCATCCGAGAAATTCAGCTCGGGAGAGCCGAGGTAAGCGGAGAACGCGCCACGGACCGCGGGGTCGGTGAACTCCTCGGCCGTGAGCCGCAGGATCCCGTTCCGTGCCCTCTCGGCGATTTCCTCAACGGACAATGGCATTGCCGAATCCCGCCTTCTCTGTGCTTTCGACTTCACGCGGGGAACACATGGTTTCCCCACGCGATGGTGACCTTCGCGGCGCCGGTGTTGTTCACGTCGGCGGAGACGAGCGTGGCCTTGCGCGCGTCGAAGTAGCTGTCGCCGCCGGTACCGCCGTGGCCTCCCTGGCCTCCGGCGCCGCCGCCACCACCCCCTCCGGCACCGCCGCCGGAGAACCAGATCGCGCCACCACCCCAGCTCCCGCCGCCACCACCGCCTCCACCGAAACCGGACCGCCCCGCGTCTCCGTTGGCTCCCCGGGAACGCGTACTGCCGTTGGCACCGGCCCGGCCTCCCCGGCCCCCGGAACCGCCGTCGCCGCCCGAGCTGCCGGCACCGCCGGCGTTGATTCCGCTCCCCGACCCGGATCCCCCGGTACCGCCCCGCTGACCGCTTCCGTCACCTCCGTTACCGGCGTCGGAATCGCCGGTACCGCCTTTGCCGACGCCGGAGGTCGTTCCCCCGCCTCCTCCGTCGCCGCCGATGCCGGGGTTGTACGCACCCCACTGCCAGCCGTTGCCGCCGCCGGAGCCGGTCTTGCCGTCGTCTCCCTCCGACCCCGGGCCGCCCGGCCGGCCGTCGGCGACGGGAGCGCCGGCGACGGTGACGAGTCCGGCGTCTCCACCGGTGCCACCACCGCCCCCGTTCCCTCCGGCGCCGCCGGCACCGCCATGGGCGAAGCCGGCGTTCGTGCCCTTGGCTCCGTTGTCACCGGTCTTCCCGTCGCCACCCCGGCCGCCTGCCGCGCCCGCGTCGCCCCCGCTGCCCGCGCCCGCGATCAGCGTGTCGTGGTGGAAGACCTGCGCGGAGGCCGCCGTGGCCCCGTCACGGGCGACGCGGACGCGGATGACATCCCCCGGGGTGACGTGGAGCAGGGCCTGGATATCGGCGCCCTTGCCCCCGCTCACCCCGTCGGCGTCCCAGCCCCCGGCGCCCTGGAGACGCAGCGACAGGATGGTGACGCGGGCGGGGACGGTGAACGTCCGCGTCGCGTCCGTGCCGTCGTAGACGAAGTCCCGGCTGCCCGCCTCCGGGTTGTGGATTCTCAGGTGGCCGCCGGCCGTGATGTCTCCGGTGACCTTGAGGCGTCCGCCGATGGTGATGTTGCCGGTCATGCCAGCTTCCCCCGCAGCGGCGTGCCCTGGGGGTCCAGGAACCGCGCGTCCGTCGTGATGTCGCCGGTCGCCTCGACGGCGCCGGTGACGTTCATGTCCTTGCCGACGGTGAGGTCGCCCGTCACGGTCAGTCGCTCGAAGACGGGCTCCGCGACGGCGACGGCCGTCGAGAGGTGGTGCGTGATCGTGTCGCCGGATCGCTTCAGCGTCACCCGCACGTGGAAGTGGGTGTCGCGGGTGAGGCCGGTGACAGGGAACCGCCACTTGTCCTGGCCGTTGAGGGGCCCGGCGTGTCGGCCGTCGAAGTAGATGTCGCAGTCGGCGTCGGACGGTGCCGTCCAGGTGAGGACGGCCTTCTGGCCCGGCGCGAGCAGAGTGACCGGGGTGGAACCGGGGTTGCCGTTGGCATCGGCCTCGCGGAGGACGAGGTCGCCGACCACGTCGGCCGTGAGGGCCTCGGCCGGGGGGTACTTGGCGAGCGGGAGGATCACCTGATTGGTCTCCCAGGTCTGGCCGTTGTCGACGCTGACGGTTTCCCGGACGCGCAGCAGGGCGGTGCCCGCGAGACCGTTGGCCTTGAAGTCCTTCAGACGCAGGAGGAGTCCGTGCGTGGTGAGGGAGACGGACTCGCCGCTGGCGGGCCGGACGGTGAGCGGCGTGCCGCCGGCGGTGAAGGCCGCCATCTCGTCCTGGGGCAGGGTGAGGAGGACGCCGCTTTCGATCTCGTCGGTGGTCCACTGGTCGCCCGGTTCGACGGTGGGGAGGACGCGGTGACCAGCGGGTACGAGGTCCTGGGCGAGGTCGCCGGTGGGGATCTCGACGAGGATCTGCTTGCACAGGACGGCCTCGGTGCCCGAGTTGGACACGACGATGTCGATGTGGGCCGGACGGTCGGTGGCCAGGGGAGCCGGGACGGTGGCCAGGCCGTAGGTCAGGCGGCTGGTGCCGCCGGAGGTCGCGTTCATGGTGGAGTTTCCTTGGGTGCTTGCGGGAGTTACTCGGACGTGGCGGCTACTCGGGCGTGGCGACGTCGGCCGACGGGAGCGGGCTGCCGGAGGTGAGCAGACCGGAGCGGAGCACCGGCGCCCGGTCGTTCCAGCGCGGAGTGGTGCTCGCGGCCGAGGTGGCGAAGTGCGCCCAGGCGCCGTCGACGGCGCGCTCGGCCCAGGTCCACGTCTGGTCGTCGACGGTGCGCACCGGCAGCGCGACGGTGCCCTCCGCGAAAGCCGCCGCCGAGGTGAGCAGCGGCCCGGTGCGCAGGACGGTGCGCATGCGGTTCAGCGGTCCGTCGGTGAAACGGTGGGGGATCTCCAGTGCCGTGGTGGGCAGCAGGTTGGTGGTGGCGTGCACGGGGGCGTGGGGGTCGACGAGCAGGGTCAGGTGCTGGGCCGCTCCGGCCGTGACGCGCAGGTGGGTTCCGTCGCCGATGGCGGCGATGCGCGGATGAGCGTCGGCAGGTGCGACCACGGTGCGCAGCACGTCGGGGTCGGTGTCGGCGAAGTAGCCCACCAGGCCGTCGCCCATGCGCAGCCGCTCGCCCAGGCGCACCGGCCATGTGTAGCCGGTGAACTCCGGCCGCGGCGGCTCGTGGTCGAAGATGTGCTGCCAGCCGGGGTCGGTGGGCGGTGGTCCGTCCAGGTCCAGGTGGAGGCGGCAGCGGACGAGGGCCAGCGGACGCCCGGCCAGCGCGGCCGTGGCGGCGCCCGCGGTGGGCACGATGTCCACCAGGGAGGTCTCCAGGAGATCCATCGCGGCCGGCAGCGGGCTGCCGTCCGTTCCGGTGCCCTGGAACCAGGTGACGAGCGCGTGCAGGTGGGGAAATGCGGTGCGCAGCGCGTCGAGGTCGGCGGGAGCGGCACCGGGCAGCGGCGTCCACACCGCTTCCCGGGACGGCCGGCCGATGCGGTACGCCCAGCGCAGCAGGCCGAGGGCGGTGCCGTCGGGCGCGTAGGCCGTGAGCGAGCCGTCGACCAGGTTGGGGACGACCCATCCGGCGAGCGGATTCCCGTCGTTGAGGTGGGTGGCCTGGTGTGTGTCGCGGGCGGCGTCCATGAGGTCCAGCCCGAGACGCGCGGACTGCGGCAGGCGCGGCGGCAGCTGGACGACGTGCTCCGGGGTCGTCGCCAGGGCCGCGGGGACGTGCTGCGGGCGCAGCGCGTCGGCCACCACCGGGTGCCGCAGACCGCTCGCCCCGCCGGTGCCCGCCGGGGTGATGACGTCCAGGGCGCGCCCGAAGGAGTCCACCAGGGTCAGCCTGAGGAAGCGGAACTGGCCTGCGCGCAGTTGCTGGAAGCCGGAGTCCGGCCAGCCTTCGAAGGGCACGGGCAGGGGGCCCGGGTCGGGGCTGGTGCGGTAGGCGTCACCGATCAGCTCCGCCAGCTCCGGCGGCGCGCCCAGAGGCGGGACGCCCTGGCCGGGGTCCTGGCCGATGAGCATGTCGCGCAGCCCCGCCAGCGAGCTGGACAGCACGTCCCCACGAGCCACCCGCTCCGCCAATGCGTCGCAGTGCGGGGCGAGTCCGGGATCGTCGGGTGCGTACTGCCGGAGCTGGTCGGCCAGGCTTCTCGGCAGATGGTCGCTGAGCAACGTCCGGCCGGTGTAGGTGCGCGCGGCCTCGGGGCGGGGTTGCGGGCAGGAGAAGCGGTTGCCGTCGAACTCCCACTGGTCGTGGGGGAGGGGGTGGTACTCGATCTCCCAGAGCAGATGGAGAGGGTGCCACGGCTGCTCCCAGGGCTCGTTCCCGAAGGCCGGGGCGATGCCGGAGCGCGGAATCGCCACCGCGCCCGCGTCCGCCCGGCTGTTCGGGTCGAGCAGGAACGCCTCGCGCAGCAGGGCGCGGGTGGAGTCCGGCATGGCCGTGTGCTCGCCGGTGCCGAGGTCGAGCGTGTTGCACGCGAGATCGGCCCGGTCGGCGGCGAACTCGACTGAGTTGCCGGTGAGTTGTACGGCCGTCACGGTCTGGTCGCCGAACCGGCAGCGCAGCGTCGTGTCGTCCGAGACGGGCATGGAGCCGGCGCCCTGCAGGACGACGGCGGGGTCCAGGGCCCGGTGGAAGGGGGCCGGGGCCACGCGCTTGAGGTCCCAGCCGGTGGGCAGGCCGTGTCCCTGGGCATACTGGCGAACCGATTCCGCCAGTAGAGCGGGTGTCTCTCCGCCGGGGAGGGCGGCCCGGAGGCGGTCGACCGCCTGCCGGTCGGTGCGTACGCGCGCCGCGAGGCTGCCCTCGCGCGCCGGGTCGAGCTCCTGCGTCAGCTGCTGGTGGTGGTAGCCGCGCGGCAGTACGGGCAGGCCCTGGAGGCGCCACATGCCGTACAGCCTCCGGCGCAGCCCGGCCAGCTCGCGCTCCGCCCGGTCGTAGGCGTGCTGCGCGGCGTTCAGGGCGGCCTCGACGGACCGGGCCCGGCGCTCGTCCTCGGGGGAGACGGGCTTCTCCGCGGTGCTGGGCGGTACCGCGTGCCAGGCGTACGAGGCCGTGCCCTCGCCGAAGCCGGCGCCGAGCAGGATGTCGGCGAGGTGGTGGGCGTTGTCCGGCTCGTCAGCCCGGGCGAGGGTGTTGCTCTGGAGCTGGTCGAGCAGCGCGGGCGCGAGGGTGAGGGTCGGGTCGGTGGCTGCCTTGCCGGCGGTCAGGGCGGTGAGCGCGGAGCGGGCGCTGTCGGCGACGGCCACCGTCGGGTCGGGCCGCTGCTCGCCCGAGGGGTCGTACTGGGGCGACACACTGTGGACGCGGCCGGTGTAGACGGTACGGGTGCCCGGGGGCGGGGTGCCGTCCGCCTGCCAGCCCAGGGAGCCTTCGAGGGCCTCGCGCACCCGCGGGTCGGCGAGCGGGTCGTCGGAGCCCGCCGCGTGCCAGCCGATGACCTGGTAGCCCAGACGGTCGAACTGCCGGGGCAGCCGCGCCAGGGGGTCGTGGAAGGAGAAGACGTCCTGGCAGTGCGGCTGGAACGCGGCGAAGGTCAGGGTCCCCGGGCCGGTCGCGGTCAGGAAGGTGGGCCGGTCCGCCGCGGATTCCGTCCACCGCGCGGCCTCGGTGTGGCGGCCGATCCGGGTCGGGGTGACATGGCCCCGGCCGGGGCGCAGATAGGGAACGGTGCCCGTGCGCTTGTCCAGGAAGTCGCTCTCGACGACCCACGCGGCGGCGGTGTACTCACCCGCGGCCGTATGGGCGTGCCGGACGACCAGCCAGCGGTTCGGCGCGGGCGGCAGCGTGACCTCGCCACCCGGCGTGGTCGCCCGGCGCAGCGCCGCCGGAAGCTCCCAGTGCAGGTGCACGCCGTCGTTGCCCGCCTCCTGGGAGAACGCCGTGTCCGTGCTCGCGTAGGGCGACGGCTCCGGCGAGCGGTGGACGCCCAGCAGGTGGTAGTTGGGCAGCCAGCGGAGGAAGGAGTCCCTTGCGCGCACCTGGTCGTTGACGACCAGGGCCCGGAGCCTGACGGGGACCAGGAGGTCGGTGTTCATCGGGTGGTTCCTTCGAAGGTGAGGGTCAGCTGCTCGGGGGCGCGCACCAGTTGCACGGCGAACTCGGCGGGGGAGAGCGGGGAGCCGGGCTTGACGTCCTCGGCGAGACGGGCCGCGAGCCTGCCGACGTCCAGTACCCGCGCCCCGACGGGGGTGGTGACGGTCAGGGCCGGGTCGGCGCCCACGGGCACCGAGCGTCCCAGCGGCCGGCCGACCTCGCCGGGTGCCAGGCTGCGCAGGGCCACGTTCCCCTCGTGGTCGACGCCGAAGTGCAGCCCCTGGTGAGGTTCGCTGATCGTCAGGCGGTCGGGCACGCGGTCGAAGAGCATCAGCAGGACGTCGGCGCCCAGGGCCTCGCGACGGATCACCTCGACCGGCGTGGTCCCGGACGCGGCGCGGGCCTCGACGCGCAGCGTCGGCCAGCCCGGGACGAGGGCCGAGCGCAGCAGCAGGCCGGCGGCGGGCACGGGCCCCTGGCCGTCGAGCAGGTCGTCCAGTTCGGCATCGGTCGTGGCATCGGCGCCAGGGTGCCGGTCCAGGCTGCGCGCGCCGTCGAGCAGGGCGTCGAGCCAGCCGCGGTCGACGTGGAACAGGCGCAGGCTCTCGGGCGGGAGCATCCGCTGGTCCGGCACGAGGCAGTCGAACGGCACCCCACTGAGCGTGCGCAGCTTGGCCAGCCATGCCGCCGCCTCCCGTGCGTCCGGCGACGCCGACCGCGGGGCGGAGGAGCGCTTCGGTGCGTCGAGGCGGTACGCGGTGGGAGCGGCGCGTACGGTCCGGGGGCGGGGCTCGTCGTCCTCGGGGATACCGAGGGTCGAGGCCAGCGCGTCGAGGGCGTCGCCGCGCAGCAGCTCCTCGAACTGCTCGCGCGGCGTCGGGGCGACAGCGCGGGCGGCCGTGCGGGGGACCGGCCCCGCGGACGGCGCGCTGAGGAAGAGCTGCCGGCGGTACGTCGCGTACTGGCGGTCGGTCGCCCGGCGCAGTCGGCCCTGGTGGCGCAGGCGGACCAGGGTCGTGGCGAAGCCGGGGTCGGCCAGGGCCAGGGCGCGGCCCACGTTCCAGGCGCAGGCGTAGCCGGTGGCGAAGGTGCCGGTGTGCGGCTCGTGGAGCAGCAGACCGTCGGCGTCGGGGAAGTGGCCGTCCGCCGGCCGGGGAAGCCCGGGCGCGACGCGGGGCAGGAACGGGCCGCTGTACCACGCGAGGGCGCGTTCGCCGGACTCGGTGATGTGGGTCATCGGGACCATGCCCTGCTCCAGCAGGGTGCCCAGTTCCTCCGGTAGCCCGCTGTTCGCGGCAGGGGCAGGGCGCAGCGGGGCGGCGCTGTGCTCGCCGTTCCCCGGCACGAAGCGTCCGGCCAGCCGGCCGAAGCCGTCGCCGGATTCGGGGCACGAGGTGAACGTCCAGCTGTGCAGGGACACCAGGCGCACGGGCTTGCTGTCGGCCTGCGGCCCGGGCGGCGCGTGGCCCTCCAGCGAGACCAGGTGGGCCACGTACCGGCCCCGGCCCGCCCCGGGGAAACGAGCGGTGGTGATGACCGCGTGCGCGTCCTGGCCCGGCCGGCTGACCCCGCCTTCGACGGGCGCGGCGTCCTCGCCGCCCGTGCGGACGTGGGCGAGGAAGGCGAGGTCGGACGGCTGCGGGAGCAACTGTGCCAGCAGTTCCCCCGGTACGTCGACGACCTGACAGGAGGTGTCGAGCTGGGCTGCGCCGACGGCGTCCCGGTCCAGGGCGGGCCCGGACACCGCGGCGTCGCCGTCGAGGAGTGCGCGTACGGTCAGCGAGGTGGTGGTGCCCAGGGCGTTGGGGTCGCCGGGCAGCTCGCCCTCACCGAACAGCAGCAGCGCAGGCCAGGGGGCCCGGGCGGGGTTCTGGACGCCGCCGGTGAAGGGCTCGCGCTCCCATGGCAGGGCCGTCGGGTTGAGCGTGATGTGCGGGAGCAGGCCGTGGAAGGGGCCCTGGCTGTGCGCGGCCGGATACACGGCGTGCACCCACGAGGGGTCGAGACGGAACTGCGCGGCCCGTACGTCGACGATCTGTTCCACCGGGTCGAGCCGGGCACCCGGCAACTGCTCGGCGGGAAGCCGCTGGTCGACGGTGATCCGGTAGCGGCCGGCCTCGATGCCGGGCAGCAGGTGGTCGTAGAAGGCGACGGGGGTGTCGTCCGCCGGCGCGGACTGCTCGGTCGGGTGCGTGGTCATGAGGTCCTCACGAGTGGACGAGTCGCAGGGGCGGGGAGGAGAAGGCCGCTTCGCGGGCGTAGCGGTCGAGCTCCGGGGCGGCGTCGAGCCGGTAACCGGCGGCGGCCAGGGCGGCGAGCGCGCCCTTCCGCAGCGCGGTCTGCTCGGGCGTGTCGACCAGCAGCGCGCCGGTGCCTGCGGTCTCCTCCCGCTCCCCGCGGACCCCGACGGGGGCCGCGCCCGGGTCGAGCGGCAGGGTTCCCTCGGCCAGCGGGGTGTGGTCGAGGCGGCCGCTCCGGCTGGACGCGGCAGCCTCGGGCAGACGCGGCGCGGGTACGGCGATGCGTGCCCCGCTGACGAGGCCGTGGACGAAGGGGTCCGCGCCGAGCGCGTCGTCGGCCTTCCCCGCGCCCCACAGCGCGGTCGGCCGCGGCGCGCGCTGCGTGGTGACGATCCAGTCCCGCCACTGGTCGGCGGGCAGTTGTCGCCAGTGGCCGTCGTCGGTCTCCTCCTCGACCGTGACCGAGAGCGTGACGTCGAGGTCGGTCTTGGCCATCGGACGGATATGCACCTTGGCGGGGCTGTCCCCAGCCTCGGCGGGGCTGCCCCCCGTCTCGTCCACGCCGTTGACCTTCAGCGCGGAGGCGGGGAACGCGCTGGCGACGGTGAAGGCGAAGCCGTCGGCGGTGGCGGTCCACGCGCCGGAGCCGCCGCCGTCCGGTTCGGCCTGCCGTGCCGCGGTGGCGTGGTCGGGGTGGAGCCCCTCGACGGGCGTGAGCGTCAGCGGGTGCCGCGGCAGCAGCGTGCGGAACTGTTCCCAGCCGATGGGCGGCGGACCGGCCTTGGGCTCGCCGAAGTCGATCGGGATGGAGATACCGAGCACCTTCACGTGTGCGGTGCCGCCGAACGACGGGCCCCACACCGACAGTCGCGCGCCCAGCGACGCCTCGCCGCTCCAGCCGAACAGCAGCCACACCTGGGCGGTGATCTCCGCCCACACGTCCACCTCGTAGTGGAACGGCGCCCACTCGACCAGGGCGTCGAAGCCGACGTCGATCCGCGCCTTGGCCCACGAGCTGTCGTACCGCAGGTCCAGGCGGCCTCCGGCCATGACGGCGGAGGGGGTCAGCGCGAAGTAGCTGGTGCCCTTCACCGTCAGCTCGGAGCCGGAGGTCCAGTCGACGCCGACCGGGTCCGCCTTCGGGTAGTGGGCGGGCGGGGCGTAGCGCGGGTGGTAGCCGCCGATGGTGAAGACGAAGTCGCCGGGCTGCTCGCTGCCGCCGAACCACAGGCGCAGCGCCGCCCCGCCGGTCAGGTGCACGGACCGGTCGAGCAGGAAGCTGTCCGAGGCGAGACGGGCGTCGACGGCGAGCATGTCGGCGGAGCGCCGGTAGACCGCGGAGATGTCCAGTTCGACGCCGGCGTACGGCTCGCCCAGCTTCTTCTCCGGGTCGGGGAACTGGGCCTTGGCCGAGCCGAGCAGCCCCACCACCAGGTCGTCCGGGCCGAACTCGGCGAACGCCAGGGCCTTGCAATGGACGATCTCGAAGACGTCCGCGTTCAGGCCGAGGGCCAGCCAGGTGCTGCCCTCGCGCGGGGTGACCCAGGCGGCAGCGCCGTCGGTGCCCTCGGTCAGCTCCTTGAGCACGTCCAGGGGCTCGGGAGGCGTGCCCTCACCTGCACCGGCGAGCCCGCGCAGCAGGGGGAACCCGGCGACCTGGTCGATGGCGGGGACGCGGAGGCTGCTGTTGTAACCGAAACCCGCCTTCACCGCGGTGACCCTGAAAGCGGGCGGGCCTCCGAAAGCGGCGCCCAACTCCGCGTACAGGAACAGCGACTGGGCTCCGCTCTTCAGGTGTCCATAGGCACCGATCGCCCCGAAGCCGGCGCTCGGAGTCTTGATCAGGGCGCTGCCCTCGATCAGCCGGTCGTAGGGTGAGTCGGCGGCGACCGGCCTGTTCAGAAACGCGCCGGATATCTCCAGCGGTGGCTTGCGAAAGGACAGGCTCAGCCCGTCGAGCCGGCCGGAGGGCGTGAAGTCCTTGCCGTTCAGGGGAATGCCCAGCCCCAGCCCGTCCACGCCGAGCTCCAAGGGGCCGGCGTGCACCGTGGCGTCGCAGAGAACCCAGATCTTCTCGTCCTGGTAGCTGGCGCCCAGGCGCCGCAAGTACAGCGGACCGAAGGAACGGTCCAGGGTGACCCACGCGGCGGCCGGAACCGCCGGGTCTTCGGCTGCGGCCGGGTCTTCGGCTGCGGCCGGGGGAGCTGCCGCCGATGCCGCCCACGTTCCCGCAATCGGCGTGGAGTTGCGGAGCTCAGGCGCGGGGGCTTCACTCTCGTTGTCCTTGGCGGGCTTCGCGGCGGCGAGGCGGAACATCAAAGGGGTGCGCTTTTCGCCTCCCCACTCGTAGTCCAGGGCCAACAGAGCACGCCCGCGGGTTTCCTCGGGAAACCTCGGGTGGGTGCCGTCCAGACGGGAAATCTGTTCGTTGAGTGCTTTCACCTGATCGGCTGTGAGGGCGTCGGAGGCGATGACGGCTTTGACGCCGGTGATGCCGAGGTCGTGGTCAGGGGAGATGCGGTCGCCGACCAAGGGAAGGTCGCTGAGTTTGGCGGCGAGTCGCGCATCGACGATCAGGGCGAACAAGAGGCACCTTCCGGGCCGGGAACGGGAAATCGGAGGGGAGTGGAAAGGGCGATTACTTAGCGCTCGGGATACCCGGCAGGTTTCCCGTCTCAGGGCCGGGGCCGTGCGTCACGAGGCCGATCGCCTCGGCGAGTTCAGCCTAGGTGAGTTCGATCTGCCTCATTGACTCCGCGTATCAACAAACATAGTTGAGGGTTCACCCGAATCATCTTGTTCAATAGTTGACCGAATTATCGCGACCTGCTGTGCGCAAAGCGGGTGATGACCCAACACCTTAAATCTATGCGAACGCTTGATCCGCAAGCCAACTGATGGTGTGTGGTGTGCTTCACATTCGCTCGTCGGTCTCGCTCCGAGACCGGTCCGGCGGCTCGTACGGCCATCACCGCGGTGTCGCCGGAATTTTCCCGACGGGATTTCTGAGCTATCGTCAATACGTCCCTTCGGCGAGGGTGAACCCGCCGATCGCAGGCGATCTCGCCACGGCAACCGGCGATTCGGTGGAACCTTGACGCGTGCCACCGGCGCCTCCTGTCCGACCTGCCCGTCGGCCCTTACCCGCGCTCTATGCGCGCGCGGATCCAAGAGCGCTGAAGGGGTTGCGCCCACGCCGCGTCACGGCATGAAGGTGCCCGCGACAGCCATGCCCACCGATGAACTCCAGAATCGGCTCCAGAACGAAACCTTCGCCCTTCCGGGCAGCTCCCTCGTGATCCGCGGCGGACAGCGGACAGCGGAGTCCGGACGGCTTCGCCGGGTAGGCCGCCATCGACGCAGGTCTGTTCGTTCAGCTTGCGTGCCCCACCGTGCAGGGCTCCACCCAGCGCAGCATCCGACAGGCTGTGTGCGAGTCCGGCATGCAGGGGCGCATGCCGGCCATCGGCCAGTGGATCACCTACGGCCCCCGGCCCCTCGCCGCCCTCCTCGCCGGGGCCTCCAGCACCTGGCCCTGCACCACGTCCCCGTCGCCCCGCCCGCCCCCAGGCCGCCGCACGTTGAAGGAGAACCGGCTTGATGATCGAGAATCCGACTGCCTACTGGGAAGACCCCTGGGCCGCCGGGCGCCGGTACCGTCAGCTCATCGACTCCGAGACCGCCGTCCGCGACCGCCACACGGGGCCGGGAGGCGGGCGGCTCGCCCTGGACATCAGCAGGGGTGACGGCGCCCTCGCCCGCCCCCTCGCCGACCGTTGAGAGCTTCCCCACGCACCACCAGCGTGCTGCGGATCGCTGTGGTCGCGTTCCAGGAGTGCGCTTCGTCCGGGCCGACACGGTTGACTTCCGTGAGCAGGGGACCGAGCCGGTCTACGAATCGGACGCTGCGGCAGCGGCGTCGGCTTGACCGGCGTGGGTGGCTCGACGTGCTTGTCCGGCCCCGGGTTTGGCGGCTGCGGCTGGTCGTCGCCGTCCAGCACCCGGACAGTCCGAGGCCGTCGATCGCCACGGTGTCACCGGTGCCGCGTGAAGGTCCACTGCGAGCTGCGATACGCACTCGCACACCCGCTCTGCAGGTGCCCTGCCGTCTTCGCTTGGGGCCGACCGTTGGCGGAGAGGGCAGGATTCGAACCTGCGCAGGCATAACCCGACCACGAGCTGTTCGCTCAGGTCCCCGATAAGCCACTCCGGGCACCTCTCCGTGATCCGGGGCGGTTACCCGCCCCGTTCACACACACCATGTTGGCAGACCTCCCTGACAGAGCACTGACGTACTGCTGACTGCTGACCAACAAACAGCGGGACAGCCAATGGCGTTGGCACGCTGGCGAGCCTTTCCGCCCAGCACCGCGGCGGTACGAGCGCAGCCAGCCGACGGGCGGCGTGCCCAATCCGGGCACGCCGCCCCGCTGCGGTTAGCAAGGGTTTCCGGAGGGGGCCTGTGGAGCCGGCCTGAGCGTGTTGCCGGTATCGCCTTGTCGAGAGTGCTGAGCGCGTCGATCAATGGCTCTACCGCAGTGTCGGGGAGTGTCGACAGGAGGGAGGACTGCAGGGCGCCGACCTGGGCGGAGATCTCATCCGTTCGTGATCGTCCGGCGTCGGTGAGCCGGACCTCGGGTGCGGCGACGATCGGTGAGTACGGGGAGGCGACGTATCAGTCCGGCTTCTTCCAGCCGGTCGATCCTGGGGGTCAGGGCACCTGACGTGAGTGCCAGCCTTTCAGCGATCTGTTTGGGTGCCATCGCATAGGGGGGCTTGCCGCGACGCAGGACGTTGAGGACGGCGGCGTCCGAGCAGCTGAAGTCGTAGCGGTGGAGGATCTGGGCAACTGTCTTGTCCAGGACTCGCGCGATGCGGTGGATCGGGCCGAAGACCTCGTCGGCTCGGCTGCCTGACGAAATACCAGGAGGTTCGGGGGCGCGTAGGTGTGACTGCGCGGAGATGGGGCTGTCGACCGGGGTTCGGGGAGCTCACCCTGCCTCCTCGAGGACGGTCGGTCGAGGGCTGGCGAACTGTCGCCTGTAGTAGATCAGCGAGGTCTGCTTCTCGGTGGCGAGGGCCTCCACGCGGCCGATGAGGATGCTGTGGTCACCGCCGTCCAGCACGGCGTGGGTGTCACAGGCAAGCCGGACGGTGGCATCCGGCAGGCCCGGCAGACCACGATTTCGCGAGGCAGACCAGGATCAGGGGCGGGGACAACGACAGGGAGCAGAAGGAGCTGGCGGTGAACCCCCATGGCGCTCCTTGTCCGTCGAGTGTGGTGACGATGGTGACCGGGCCGGGAACCTGAGCCAGGGCCTGGGTGAAGTCTGAGCCGTCGACGGGCACGCGGGTCCTTTCGCGCTTCGAGGGAAGCCCCGTGCCGGCGGCGCGGGGCGGGGGAGGGGAGAGGACGCCGGTTCAGCGCGTGACCGCCAGGCCGGTCGGCCGGCCGACCCGGGCATCGAGCCATGTGCCCTGGGGGCTGCCGAAGATCGCGGCCTCGCGACCGTCCCAGATGACCTCCCCGCGGCGCACGGTGAGGTCCGGGCGCCCGGTGAAGGTCCATCCCTCGTAGGCCGACCAGTGGTGCGCGCTGACGGCGTAGTGCTGGAAGAGGATGATCGCCACAGAGGGGTCGAGAGCGGCCACCTCTTCGACGAGGCGGTTGGTGAGGCGGGCATCGCCGTCGAGCCCTCCGAACTCGGCGGGTACCGCAGCGCCGAGGGTGCCGGAGGAGCGAAGAGCGTCGAGCACCGTTTCGGACGGCCGGCCGGTGCGCGCGATCGCCCGCTGCGGCGAGCCGTTGGCCCGCGCGAGCAGGCGTGCCGGAACGGTTCCGGGAATCGTCGTCGCGGCGGCGAGACAGGTGGCACCGGTCAGGGCGAGCGTGGGGTGCCAGCTGGGTACGGAGATGGCGCGCGTGGCCAGACGGCCGGGCTGGTAGGCGCCGACGGCCGCGATCTTGGGGAAGACGCTGTCCTTGGACCAGCCCAGGGGTTCGATGGCTGCCCGGCGGATCTCGAGCATCTGGCGGAAGGGTTTTGTCCCCGGCGGCGAAGAGGGCTTCGCGTGTGGTGAGGCCGAGGTCAGCGGCGTCCACGAAGACGTAGGGGTTGCCTGTCGCGACGAGGGAGACCTCGTAGGTACCGGCCGGGGTGAGCAGGGTGTCGCGGGGAGCTCTGGTCAGAAGCAGCTCTCGCAGGGCGGTGTTGGCCGCCTGAAGGAAGTGCACGGTGAAGGAACCGCTGCCGCGTCTGGCTTCGTCGACCTCGCACACCACGTGGTCCCCGTTGTTCAAAACGCGTACTCGGGCCCGGCTGCCTGGCGCGAGGCCCGGCAGCCAGCCGAGGGCGTCGGCTGCGCGAAGGCCGCTCGGTGTCCCCGTGAAGCCGTAACAGTGGTCATACGGGAGGTGGACACGTCCTACTGGGGCACAGTCGGCACGCTTGCCTCCGACCGCGCGCACCCGGTCAAGCCCACGATGCCGGCCGGCTGAAGCCTGTCATGGTCAGTGGCTTGTCAGTGCTGCGTCAGAGTGCTCTGCCAGCATGGTGTGTGTGAACGGGGCGGGTAACCGCCTCGGGTCACGGAGAGGTGCCCGGAGTGGCTTATCGGGGACCTGAGCGAACAGCTCGTGGTCGGGTTATGCCTGCGCAGGTTCGAATCCTGCCCTCTCCGCCAATGACCGAGCCTGAATGAACCAGTGCACCGCACACCAGGCTCATCACCGGGAACGCGGAGAAGAACGCGGCCACAGCCATGGTTTTTCTCCGCGTTTTGTGGCAGCGGCTCCGAGCGCCATGGGGCGTGCCGGGCGGCAAGCAGCTCATCGCCTTCCTCCGGGCCGTGCCCTTCTGTGACCCCTGGCAACCCTCGTCCTCCGCTCGATCCCACCGCTGCCTTGACTACTGATCAAGGAGTGATATGCGGAACGACGATTCGGTCGCCATTGTCGGAATGGGGTGCCGGTTCCCCGGCGGAATCAACTCTCCGGAGACCTTCTGGGACTTCCTCGTAGGTGGCAAGGTGGCGGTCGAACCGACACCTGAGGACCGGTGGCGGCCCTACACCAAGATCAATCCTGAGTTCTCCGAGGCGTTGCGGAAAGCGGACCGGCCGGGCAACTTCATCGGTGACGTCGACGGTTTCGACGCCGAGTTCTTCGGCATCACACCGCGCGAGGCCGAGTTCATGGACCCACAGCAGCGTCTGGTCCTCGAGGTCGCGTGGGAGGCCCTGGAGCACGCGGGTATGCCCCCTCGGTCCGTGGGCGGCTCCGACGCGGGCGTGTACATCGGAACCTGCTCGGACGACTACGGCCGGCGGCTCCTGGAAGACCTGCCGAGGATCGAGCCGTGGACCGGCATCGGTGCCCAGCTGACCGGCATAGCCAACCGGGTCTCCCATGTGCTGGACCTCCACGGTCCCAGCTTCGTGCTGGACTCGGCATGTTCCGCTTCCCTGGTGGCCATCCACCTGGCATGCCAGGCGTTGCTGACAGGCGAGACGTCGCTCGCGCTCGCAGGGGGCGTGAACATCATTCTCTCGCCCGCCTACACGCTGACGCTGGAGGCGGCCGGAGCACTGTCCCCGGACGGCCGCAGCAAGCCCTTCGACGCGGAGGGCGACGGATACGGACGGGCCGAGGGATGCGGTGTGCTCGTCCTGAAGCGCCTGTCCGACGCTCGACGCGACGGAGACCGCGTCCATGCGGTGATCAAGGGGTCCGCCGTCGCCCAGGACGGCCACACCAGCGGGATCATGGCCCCCAACCCGGACGCCCAGCGCGATCTGTTGCGTCTGGCGTGGCAGAAGGCCGGCCTGGACCCGGTCACCGCCGGATACATCGAGGCGCACGGAACGGGTACGCGGCTCGGCGACCCGGTGGAGGCTGCCGGCCTGCACGCGGTGTTCGGCCTCGGCCGTCCGGCCGATGAGCCGTGCCGCATAGGGTCGGTGAAGTCGAACATCGGGCACGCCGAGCCGGCCTCCGGAGTGGCCGGCGTCATCAAGGCCGCCTTGATGCTGCGCGAGGCCGAGATGGCGGCGACCGTGATGACCAGCGTCCCCAGCCCCGACATCCCGTGGGACGAGTGGGGGCTGGAGCTCGTCACGGAGCACCGGAAGTGGCCGCGCGGCGAGCATCCTCGACGTGCCGGGGTCTCCGGGTACGGCTACGGCGGGACGATCGGGCACATCGTGCTGGAGGAGGCTCCCGGGAGGGTCGAGCCCGACCCCCATGAGCTGAGTGCCCCGGGGCTCTTCCCCCTGTCCTACCGCTCCCGCGCGGGTGTGGCCGCTTATGCGCTGCGGCTGGCCGACTGGCTCGAGCGGCATCCCGAGGTTCCCCTGTCGGCGGTCGGCCGTACGCTCACGGCGGGCCGGTCGCACCTGAGCCACCGTGCCGCGGTCGTGGCCAAGGACCACGGCATGCTGATCTCGGCATTGCGTGCCTTCGCCTCCGGCGAGGAGACGACATCCGACAGCGTCGTCGAGGGCAGGGCAACATCGGACACGGCACCGGTATGGGTCTTCTCAGGCCATGGCTCCCACTGGTCCGGCATGGGCGCGGGACTGCTCGACCACAGCACTCCCTTCACCTCCGTCATCGACGAACTCGACCCCATCTTCCTTGACGAGCTCGGTTTCTCGGCCCGGCAGGCCATCGTCGAGGGAGACTTCACCTCCGTCGACCGGGCCCAGTCGATGATCTTCGCGATGCAGGTCGCCCTGGCCGAAGTGTGGCGCTCGTACGGATATCGGCCGGCTGCCGTGATCGGTCATTCCGTCGGCGAGATCGCGGCCGCTGTGGTCGCCGGAGCCCTGAGCCTGGAGGACGGGGCCCGGCTCAGCTGCCGTCGTTCCGTTCTTCTCCGAGAGGTCGCGGGCCTGGGCGGCATGGCCATGGTGGGGCTGCCGTTCGAAGAGGTGGCCGCGCGGCTCGACGGCCGCGACGGAGTGAGCGCGGCCATCGCCTCCTCTCCCACCTCGACGGTCGTCTCCGGAGACGCCGAGGAGATCGCCGACATGGTCAAGAAGTGGTCCGATGACGGCGTTCCGGTCCGGCCGGTCAACTCCGATGTGGCGTTCCACAGCTCTCACATGGACGCACTGGTCGAGGGCCTGCGGGAGGCCCTGGCGGGCCTCCGCCCGCGAACTCCGGCCATCCCCCTGTACACCACGGCCCTGGAGGATCCCCGGGCGCGGGACGAGCACGATGCCGACTACTGGGCCGCGAACCTGCGCAACCCCGTACGACTGCGTGAAGCGGTCACCGCCGCCGTCGAAGACGGCCACCACCGGTTTCTGGAGGTGTCCCCGCACCCCGTGGTCGCCCACTCGGTCGATGAGACCCTGTCGCACCTCGGGGCGTCGGACGCCCTCGTCGCTCACTCCCTGCGCCGCGACAAGCCGGAACTGCTGACGCTCCTGACCAATGCCGCGACGCTGTTCTGCCATGGCGCCGCGCCCGACTGGTCCCATGCGTACACCGGGGCCGAAATCGCCGAACTGCCTCCGATCGCATGGCAGCACCGGCGGCACTGGCTGGACGCGGTCCTGCCGGCTGCCGCTGTCAGCACACAACAGCACGACGTCACCGGACACGCCCTGCTCGGCCGACCGGTGGACGTGGCGTCCTCCAGGCCGCTGCGCCTGTGGAACACCTATCTGGACGACGCCAGCCGCCCCTTCCCCGGCGGGCACGCGCTGCACGGCACATCCATCGTCCCGGCATCGTCGATCATCCACACCTTCCTGGAGACCGCCGCGGGCCCGGGTGCGGCCAAGGCCATTTTCGACGTGCACCTGCGGTTCCCCATCGCTCTGGCCACTCCGCGCGAGGTACAGGTCGTCCAGGACGACTCCACGCTGCGGCTCAGTACCCGCCCCGTCGACGCCTCCCAGGGGCCGGGCAACTGGCTGACGCACACCTACGCCTCCACCATGGGGGGCCACGCTTCCGCGTTTCCGTCGTCCATGGCCAAGGTCCTGCCTCCGGACGGTGTATCGGCCGCGGACCCCGGGATCGTGATGTCGCGTCTCGACGCCATCGGTGTCGAAGGCATCGCCTGGCCCTGGACGGTGGAGGAACTGCTGGTCGGCGACGCGGTGGTGCGCGCTCGCATCCACGCCCCGGCGGTATCCGGGGACCAGGTGACCTGGGCTCCGCTGCTGGACGCCGCTCTTGGCGTGGTCCCCATCATCTACGGGGGTCCGCCCACCGTCCGGATGCCTTCCCACATCCGTGAGGTACGTGTGGTGGGGGAAGCGCCCGAGGTCGGCATTGTCGACATCCATCTGGTCGATCCGGACACGGACACCGTGGACATCACGATCAGCGACGAGCAAGGGCGCCTGCTCGCCTGGCTGCCCGGCACCCGTTTCGGCGCGCTGCGGGACCGGGCCGCGCCTGCTGACACCACCGCGCAGACGGAGGCCGGACACGCCGAAGAGCACGTCTCCCAAGGCGGCACGGACGCACGCCTGGCATGGCACGAGCTGCCCCCGGAGATTCTCCCCGAGCGGATCGCCGACGAGATCGCTTCCCGCATGGCGCGGGAGATGAAGATTCCCCTCGATGAGCTGGACCGGGATCAGCCGCTCACCGAGCTCGGCCTCGATTCCGTGATGTCCGTCGTGGTGTGCGGCAAGCTGGAGAAGCTCCTTGCCATCCGGCTGCCGATCACGGCCTTGTGGAACTACCCCTCGGTCAATGGCCTCGCCGGCCACGTGGCATCGCTGCTCGAAGCCTCCGAGAACGACCCTGCCGCGGCGACCCACCTCGCCTAGCCAGGCGTGATCCGTGTGCGGCGCCGGTGGCGCCGCACACGGACAACAGGCCGAGACCTGGGGCACGTCAGCTCCCCATCCCGGCCCGTGCCGCACGAAGCGCGGCACGGGCCGTCGCCGCGCCGACCGCGTACGTGTCGTGTGCCACGAACCCCAGAGGTTCGGTGTTCCCCGCCGTGGCCTGACGTGCGGCGGGCGCGTTGCCCGGCGGCACCTGTGCCCCCCTCACCTGGGCCGTGGTCGCCAGGCTCGCCCGCCCGGCCGCGCGGCGGGCCTCGGCTCGCTCACGGGCGAGGGCACTGCGCGTAACGTTCCACGCGGCGATCGCCTGGAAGCGCCGTTCACATGCCGCTCGTTGCTCCACTGCTGTCGCCCAGGGGCGTTCGGCGGCGACCTGAGCCGCCGTGTACCTGCGCAGTGCCCGCCGGTCCCCGGCCAGGAACCGGCAGATGGCGCACGGCTCACCCGTGTCCAGGCGAGCGCCCTCGTCACAGCGTGGATCGCCGCAGCCGGGCCGGCGGGCCAGGCCACGGGCGAGGAGCCAGCCGACCGGGTCGTTGACAGACCGGGCCGCGCCCTGCTGGCCCAGACGTCGGGCGAGCCGGACAGCCAGGACCTGGTCGGCTCGTGCCCTGTCCGTCACGCCTGCGACGCGGAGGAGTTCCTCGCGTACCGCGGTGGCGACCACGGCCCGGGTGGTGGCGCGCTTCAGCCGTGCCCACAGGTCCGCCACTGGTGCCAGCGCCGTCTCGAGGTCCTGTGGCGGTCGGGGCACCGGCTGTCCTACGCCGTGCCTGTCGTGCCGCCTCCGGTCTTCGCGCGTGCGCGTGCGTACCAGTCGACGGCGAGCGGCTCCCTGATCGGCTGCGCCGGAAAACCGAGCCGCCAGGCCGTCGCGGCCGGTGTGCCCGAAGCGGACCTTCCCGCTGCCATGGAGGCCGCTCACCTCGCCTTCGCGCTGCGAGCCAAAGCCCGCGGCAGAAGGCCCGCCATCCACATCACCTCCCCCCGGGTGACAGACCCACCGGACCTGGTGGCCGAGCTCGACTTCCAGCGCAGGCTGGCCCGGGCCTTCCGCGGACTGCCCACAGCCTCATCAGCAGCGGACTGCTGATTCTGCTGCGCCACCCCGAACAGATGGCCGCGCTGCGCGCCGACACCGGGCTCCTCCTGCCGCGGTGGAGGAAATCCTGCCTTTCACCCGCGCCAACCAACTGGCCATCCGCCGCTTCCCGACCGAGGACATCCAGATCGGCGGTGTCACGATCCCCGCCGGCGACACGTTCATGCTGGCCTTGAGCTCGGCCAACCGCGACCCCGAACGCTTCACCGCACCCGACGAGTTCGACATCCGGCGCCAGGACAACGCGCACCTCACCCTCGGCCACGGCATTCACTATTGCCTCGGGGCGCCCCTGGCCAGGATGGAAACGCAGGTCGCGCTGGCCACCCTGCTGAATCGATTCCCTCGCATCGGCCTGGCGGTCCGTGAAGACGGCCCCTCCTGGAGGGCGTCGTTCAGGTCGCACGCCCTCAGGAAGCTGCCGATCACCGTCAGCCAGGGCTGAACAGGCGCCTTCTCGTCCCACCTCCGGTCAGTTGCCTGTCAGCAGCAGGTCAGAGCCCTCGGGCAAAGTTCTTCCCAGCGGCGCCCTGCCCCAGGACCGGAGGTCCCTGCGGCAGGCCGCCCGGGAGAGGTACCCGAAGCGGCCCAACGGGGACCGGCAGCCAGTCACGCCGGCCGGGCGAAAGCCCACGTAGGTTCGAATCCTGCCCTCTCCGCCTCGCAGGGCCATCCCCTGCCGCCGTCGAAATCCGTCCTTGCCAGGCAGGAGTAGGCCTTGACCGCACACGGCATCCCGGCCGAAGCGGGCCGTCGCGTCACCGTGATCGCCAACCCCAGAGCGGGCTCCACCACTCAGGAACTGCTCTCCGACATCGAGAAGATCTGCCGCTCCCACGCGGGGCACACCGAGACCCTGTGGACCGAGTGTCCCGGCCACGCCACGGAGCTGGCACGGCAACACGCGATCACCGCGAGCGGGCAACCGTCCGCCGTGATCATCTCCATCGGAGGCGACGGCACCGCCCGCGAAGTCGTCACCGGACTGCTTGAGGCCCGCGACAGCGGGGCCACGCTGCCCGCGCTGCTCGTCCTGCCCGGCGGCACGGGCAATTCGAACTACCGGCACTTCTGGCAGGACGTTCCCTGGCAGACAGCCCTTGCCTCCGCCCTCACCGGCGAAGGCAGCGAACTGCGCGCCTATGACCTCGCCACGATCGCCGGAACCTCCCGCCTGGTCGTTCTCGGCGCGAGCACAGGACTGTTCGCCGAGGCCACCGCCGAAGCCCTCACCATCCCCGTCGCCGGCCGGGCCCGCTACCAGGCCGCCATCGACTCGGTCCTCACCCGCTTCACCCCCTACCCCGGGCGCGTCCTGGTCGACGGCCGCCCCGTCCACGTCGGGGACACCCTCCTCGTCAATGTCGGCGGCGGACGTTACCGCGCCGGCGTCTACGAGACCATGCCGTTCTCCGTGCCGGACGACGGACTGCTCGACGTCTGCGTCATCGGCTCCGGGATCCCCGCACGAGCCGCGCTCGACCTCATGCGTCAGGGCGGCGCCCACGTGTCCTCGGAGCACGTCACCTACCAGCGTGGCAAACGCGTCACCCTGGAACGCACCGACGGCCGGCCCCTGCGCTTCGAGCACGACGGCGAGGTGCTCCCCGGCGACGCCACCTCCCTCACGATCGACGTACTGCCGCGCGTACTGCCCGTTCTCGTCGCCGCCCAGCAGGCAAAGGCCCAAGCATGACCACCGAGGACCCCCGGATTCCGGCCGGACCCACCGACCCCGGACCACGCGGCGTACTGGAGGAACTGGCGGACTGGGCCAGCACCATGCGGCTGGAGACGGTGCCACAGCGCGTCGTCGAGTTCGCCGCGAGCCAGATCCTGTCCCAGCTCGCGGCCATCCGGATAGGCCTACGCCAAAAGGAGGGCCGACGCCTCGTAGGAGCGCTCGGCGCACCCTTCCAGCGCGACACCGCACAATCCGCGCGCATCCTCGCGGGCGTGGGCGCATGGCTCAACCTCGACGACACCGCCTACGCGGGCCACCTGGCACCCTCGACCGTGGCGGTGCCCTTGGCCTTCGCCCACGCCCTCCGGCTCTCCGGGCACGACCTCCTGCGCTCGGTGATCGTGGCCAATGAATGCGCGTCCCGCATCACCGCATCCGCCACGCTGGGGCCGTTCCGTGGCCAGACCGCCTTGCACACCCACCTGGTCGGCGCCGTCGCCGGACGCCTGGCCGGTGAGAACGCCCCCCGCGAACAATGGCGCAACGCCCTCTCCCTGGCCCTGAGCGCACCACCGTGGACCCTGATGCGCGGCTTCGTGACCAGCGACGCCCGGCTCCTGCACGTCCCCGCGGCCGTACGCATGGCCATGGACGCCTGTGACGCGGCAGCCGCCGGCCTCACCGGCGCCGGCGACATCGTCGAGCATCCCGACGGGTTCCTCGCGAAGTTCGCCACCGTCCCGCTGCCCGAGGCCGTCACCGCCGGGCTCGGCCATCGATGGCACACCGAGACCCTCTCCTTCAAGCTGCACCCCGGCGGACCCGGCATTGACGCCGCGATCGACTGCGCGGCCGAACTCCACTCGGCGATGGGCGACTGGACACCCGACGACGTGCGAGAGATCGTCGTCGAAGGCTCCCTCTACACCGTCTTCGCCGCACGCAAGGCCCAGCCGTACCTCGACGGGCCGCGCACGCCCATCGGAGCGATGGTGCTGACCACGCCCTACCCCGTGGCGACAGCGCTGCTGACAGGGCGCCTGGCCATCGAGGACTTCTACCCCCCGGCCCTGGACCGGTCCGAGCGCTGGACCCTGGCCTCGAAGGTCCGGCTGGTCCACAACGAGTCCATGACCAAAGCCCTGATGACCGGCGACGCCCCCGTGGGCGAGGCCATCCGCCAAGCCGGCCGGCGCAGCGCACAGTGGCTGAGGGACTTCGGCGGCGGCGACGTGGCGGACATGCCGGCACTGGTCGGTGAGTTGGGCCCACCGCTCGAGGACTTCACCCAAGCCGTGAAACCGACACCGGCGCGCGTCGAGGTGCACATGCACGACGGCCGTCGGTTCAGCCGCGAACTGTCCATCCCCCACGGCGGCATCGGCCCTGATCTGCGTGGTCGGCACCGTGCCCTGGTGACGAACAAGTTCCTGGCGGCCGGAGGCCCCCAGGACGTCGCCGAAAGATGGTCGTCCCTGGAGCGGCTCCGGCCGGAGGACCTGGCTCCCCTGCTCGAGAAGGCCCTGGCCGACTGAGGGCACGGCACGCCAACGCTCACCGAAGGAGGAATTCCGACGTGCACGATCCGCACACCCTGCTCGCGCCCGACAACGCGGCGCAGCAGCGCCTGGCACGCAAGGGCTACGCCCTCGACCGCACTGCCCTCAGCGCCCTCGTCCGCGAGCGCGCGGAGGCCATCGCCACCCGCGACAACCTGCGCGCAGAACTCAACACGATCTCCCGTCGGCTGCGCGGGTCCGGCACCGATGAGGACAGCCGCCGCGGCGGAGTCGAGGCGGCCCGCGAACTCAAAGAACGCATCCGCAAGGCCGAGCACACCCAGCGGACGCTGGACGCCGAGCTGAAAGACGTGCTGCTCGGCATCCCGAACACGCCGCTCGACGAGGTGCCCGATGGCACCCCGGACGACCCCGTCGTCGAGGTACGACGCTGGGGACAGCCCCCGCGCTTCGACTTCACCCCCCGAGACCACGTCGAACTCGGGACGACCACGGGAATCCTCGACCTCGAGCGGGCCGGCAAGCTCTCCGGCACACGCTTCGCCGTCACCGTGCGGGCCGGGGCCCGTCTCGAGAGGGCACTGGCCTCCTTCCTGCTCGACCTGCACACCGGGGAACACGGCTACCACGAGTACAGCGTCCCGCACCTGGTCACGCGGGAGACCATGACCGGCACCGGGCAACTGCCGAAGTTCGAGGCCGATCTGTTCAGGACACAGGTGGACGAGGACCGCGACCTCTACCTGATTCCCACCGCCGAGGTCCCCCTGGTCAACCTCTTCCGGGGCGAGACCCTCCCCGCCGCCGACCTGCCGCTGGCCCTGACCGCTCACACGGCCTGCTTCCGCTCCGAAGCAGGCTCCTACGGCAGGGACACTCGCGGCCTCATCCGGCTGCACCAGTTCGCCAAAGTGGAGCTCGTGCGGCTGTGC
Source organism: Streptomyces abikoensis (assembly GCF_014648775.1). Taxonomy (GTDB): domain Bacteria; phylum Actinomycetota; class Actinomycetes; order Streptomycetales; family Streptomycetaceae; genus Streptomyces; species Streptomyces abikoensis. The sequence goes on along the minus strand of NZ_BMRT01000013.1, from coordinate 74,542 downwards.
ACCCAGCAGGACGCCGCCGACCAGCTTCAGCTGATGCTCTCCCACGCCGAGGAATGCCTCAAGCGCTTGGGACTGCACTACCGCGTCATCGAGCTGCGCGCCGGCGACCTCGGCTTCTCCGCCCGCCGCACGTATGACCTGGAGGTATGGCTGCCCAGCCAGGGCACCTTCCGTGAGATCTCCTCGGTGTCGGACTGCGGCCCGTTCCAGGCCCGCCGAGCCGGCATCCAGGTGCGCCAGGGGGCCGGGCGGGAATACCCGGCCACGCTCAACGGCTCCGGTCTCCCCATCGGGCGGACGATGGTGGCCATCCTCGAGCAGTACCAGCAGGCCGATGGGTCGGTCATCGTTCCCCCCGCCCTGGTGCCCTACGCGGGCTTCAGCCGGATCGGGCCGGACGGCGCGTGCGACTGACCAGGCCGTAAAGCCTTGGGGGGCTGCCGCCATCATGGCGGCAGCCCCCCAAGGCTTTCACACGGCCCTTCTCACGCGGACCGTTCGGCTGCGGCGGCGAGCAGCTCGTCCAGCCTGTGCAGCGCTTCGTCCGCGGCGGCCGCTGTCGCGGCGTTGTCGGGGTCGCCGCACAGCTGCACGAACAGATCCGCCGTACGCTGCTGCGCGGCTTCCAGCGCGGTGGGGGCTGCGGTGTTCTCGCCTGACATGCTGTCTCCTTGATCGATGGTAAATGTCTGTCCGGTATCGGCGGGAGTACGGTTACATCGCGTTCGCGGCCCGCCAGACATTCACGAACCCGTCGATGCTCGCTTTGCCGTCGAAGGCGGCGTACTCGGTGAGGACCAGGCTCTGGTTCCACTTTTCCTTGTAGGCGAGCTGAGTCGAGGCGGGATAGACGATCTGGTTCTCCCACAGGTAGTGCATCAGCCACTTGAATCCCAGGCTGTGGCCTTCCACTTCCCGGTCGTCGCTCAGACTGGTGAAAGGGGTGAAGCCGAAGTGGAGCCAGGGCACACCCTCACCACGGAATACTTCGATGGCGGCCTTGTTGATCGCCTCCATGACGCCCGCGGGGCTGTCGGGACGGCGCCGGCTCAGGTCGTGCATCCATCCGGGGTTCGATCCGTACACGGGGGAGTAGGACACGTAGCCGATCAGCTCCCCGTCCACATGGCCGACGAACAGCCGACGGTGCTCCTGCATGGCACCCCCGGTCTGCCCGACGAGGTACTCCAGCGGACGGGCGCCTTCCCCCTTGATCGGCAGCCAGAGCCGGTCGATCTCGCGGACACCTTCCGCCCACTGCTCGTAATCGGCCTCAATGATGGTCAGACCACTGCGCAGCGCCCGTGAGATCTTGTTGCGCAGCTGCATGTACCGCGTGCCGGCCAGGGTGAAGGTAGTGAGGTCGACGGCATAGGACGCTCCCACCTGGTTGACGGTGAAGCCGTGGCGCGCGTAGATGCGGGCGTCCCGTTCCTGCAGCTGGATCGCGCTCACGGTCAGCCCCTTGTCATGGGCGAACGCGCGGAAACCCAGCAGGAGGTCCTCGTAGGACTCGTCCGGAGCGAACGGTCCACCGAACTGGATCAGATGACTTCCCGCAGGCCGGTAGACCACGACCCCGGGGCGGTCCGGCAGCGTGAAGTAGGAGTTCCCCTCGTTGACGGCCAGGAACGAACTCGGATTCTCGGATTGCGAGTATTCGCGTATGGCGGTCAGAACGTATTCGGCCGACACTGTGCCGGCCGCGTCGCGAGTGGGTGTGCTCATAAGAATCTCTCCTCGGTTCATGGTGACCAACTCCGTGATCGGGAGCGTCGCAGGGAGGCAGGGCAGAACCATGGTGCGGCCTGCGGCGAGACTTCATCAATAGCGATTCCGCTATGCGTTGAAGGGCGTCAGCGCGGTGTCATCGCGATGTCAGCAGGACGTTTCGAAAAGTGGCTCCGAAAGTTATGTCAGGAAGGCGTCAGCGGGTGGTCAGATCGCCATGCCAGGATCGCACCGCGAAATATGTGAACCGAAGCTCCATCCGATTGACCGGCTCTTCGAAACGAATGCTGGAGGATTCCGCGTATGCGCTCCCTCGATCTTGCACGTGAGACGACCGACCGTCTCCACCCCGGGCTGCTCAAGGGACTTTCGGACATCCCCTTGGCCGAGAGGGAGGCTCCCGGAAGCCCGGTCCTGGAGATCTTCAAGGCCCAGGGCGGAGCGGGCCTGCTGGTGCCGGCCGCCTACGGCGGGCTGGGAGCCGACGCGCTGGACGCCGTGCGTGTCACCCGCGCGCTCGGCTCCTGCTCACCCTCGCTCGCCGCCGCGGCCACGATGCACAACTTCACGGCCGCCATGCTGTTCGCCCTGGCCGACCGGGTCGTTCCCCCCAGCCCGTCACAGGTGGAACTGCTCTCCCGCATCGCGCCGGAAGGGCTGCTGCTGGCCTCGGGCTGGGCCGAGGGCCGCACTCAGCAGGACATCCTCAATCCGTCGGTGTCGGCCACCGCTGTCGAGGACGGGTTCGTACTCAACGGCTCGAAGAAGCCCTGCAGCCTCTCGCACTCCATGAACCTCCTCACCGCGAGCGTCATCCTGCCCGTCGAGGACGGCACCACCTCGCTGGCAGTCCTGCTCATCCCCGCGGACTCCGAGGGCATCTCGGTCCACCCCTTCTGGGACAGCCCCATCCTCGCGGCCTCCCAGAGCGACGAGGTCCGCCTGGAGAACGTGCACGTACCCGAGCACCTCGTCATCCGCGGCACGGCGGACGACCCCGAACGTCTCGACGACCTGCAGACCGCGGCGTTCGTCTGGTTCGAAATGCTGATCACCTCCGCCTACGTGGGCGCGGCGAGCGCTCTGACCGAGATGGTCATGAAGCGCGAGCGCGGCAGCGTCACCGACCGGGCCGCCCTGGGCATTCAGCTGGAGTCGGCCGTCTCCCTCACCGAGGGCCTGGCCCGCGCCGTGCGTGACGGGCTCGCCGGCGAGGAAGCCGTCGCCAACTGCCTGACCACGCGCTTCGCCGTCCAGAAGACACTGGCGGCCATCGCCGAGCAGGCGGTCGAGCTCCTCGGCGGCATCGCCTTCATCAAGTCCTCCGACGTCGCCTACCTCTCCTCCGCGCTTCACCCCCTGGCGTTCCACCCGCCCGGCCGGACCAGTTCCTCCCCGCACCTGGTCGAGTACTTCAACGGCGGGCCCCTGCAGATCTGACCCCGGCGCCACGCCACGACACGCACCGACGGGTGGTCTCACCATGGATCAAGTCAACTCATTCGAATCACCGACGACCGTTCGCCTGCACCGGACCGAATACCTCGCGGGCCTCGCGGTCTCCCTCGGATTCTTCATCGCCCACATCGGCGACGTCCGATGGCTCCCGGCGATCATCCTCTTCGTCTACATCGACCTCATCGGCTACATACCCGGGGCGATCGCCTACCACAAGAGTCCGGACAAACGGATCTCGAAGACCTACTACGTGCTGTACAACACGATGCACAGCCTCCTGACCCAGGGACTGGTCATCGGACTGTGGGTCCTGATCAGCGGCTGGGAATGGGCCCTACTGGTCATCCCGATCCACCTCTGCGCCGACCGAGGGGTGTTCGGCAACTTCATGAAGCCCTTCGCCCTGCCCTTCGAGCCCGTCGCGAACGAGGAATTCGCCAAGCTCTCGCAGAACCTCTTCGCCACCCCCGGGGCCCACGCCCGAACCACCTCCAGCCTCGTGGAGTCCGGACAGTGAGCCCCGCACAGGCCACCGGTACGGCACCCGCACCGGACAAGACGACCGAAGCCGCGGAACAACTGATCCGCGACGTCTCACGCCGGCTCGTCACCGGAGTGGCCGTACTGACCGTGGCCCACCAGGACACGGTGCACGCCGCCACGGTGAGCACCGCCTGCGTGGTCTCACAGCGCCCGCTGACCCTGTCGTTCAGCCTGCGCCGCGAGTCGCTCATGACGAGTCTGATCTCTCAGAGCCGTCAGTTCGTCGTCAACGTGCTGACGGGACGCCAGGCCCTGTTGGCCGACTGGTTCGCCAACCCCCAACGGCCCCCGGGCCACCGTCAGTTCGACCTCATCAAATGGGAAGCGGACCCCACCTCCGGCGCCCCTGTCCTCCAGGACAGCCTGGCCCGGCTCACCTGCCGGCTCACCGACCAGATCAAGGTCGGAGACGCCGACACCCTCCTGATCGCCACTGCCACCGACGCCCAGGCGGCCCCCGGCCGACCGCTGGTCAACTTCGCCGGCCACCTCCACGACGTCGAGTTCCGCGACGTGGTCCGGCGACAGGGATGGCGCGCCCCCGGCGCCCCGGCAGGCCTGGAGTGAACACCCCGACCGCACCCGCCCGTTCTGAAAGGAAGCACCACGCCATGACCCTCCCCATTCCCACCGAGGCCGACTGGGACCAGGCTCCCTCGCTCCTCGACGGCGCCATGAACCTCGACCTGACAGCCGAGCAGTGCGACCTGTCGTACTGGTTCCAGGCCGTGGCTCAAGGAACTCTGCGCGATCGCGCGGCGACCGGCCACACGGCCGACGAAGTGACGCCTGAACACATGCGCAAGGACGGCCCACTGCGCGACGCCCAGATACTCGAACTGGGGTGCCGCTCGGTCGCCGAAGCGGAGGGCACCCGTGCTCTGGCGTACTACGTCGCCCATGCCACCGGCCTGCCCGAGATGGATTTCTTCGCCACCCAGCTCATGGACGAGGCGCGGCACTCGATGGTGTTCCGCAATCACCTGGTCGAGATGGGTGTTCCCAAGGCCGATCTCCACGACACCATCGCCAAGCTGACCGTGGGCTACAAGCGCGAAGTGCTCGACCCGATCCTGGAGTTCGCTCTCCAGTCGGTGCGTGACGACGACGACTTCATCGGTGGCGTTGCCATCTTCACGATCATCATCGAGGGCGTGCTCGCGCCGGCGGCCGAGCTGAGCGAGCGCAAGTGGAACCTCATCGACCCGGCCGCCAGCGCCATCGCCCGCGGCGCCGCGATCGACGAGATCCGCCACCTGACCGTGGGCAGCTCCATCGTCCGTGAGTACCTCCAGAAGCACCCGGAGTACCGCTCGAAGCTGATGGACATCATCGTCCGGGGCCGGAAGCTCTGGGACACCATTCCGGACAAGAAGTACATCATGGAGCGCGAGCACCTCTTCCAGGAGGGCATGCACCAGCACGCCGACCTGATCGGCGACTACGAGGTGTGGCCCGGCCGCCGCCTGCTCGACACCACCGCCGAGGAGCGCTACACCACCGCCGAGCAGTGGACGGACAAGATGGCCGCCGCCCGCCTGGTCTACATGGGCCTCGAAGAGGCCATCGAGATCCTCCGGCTCACCTGACCCCGTTCCCGTCGGCCCGGTCCTCCCGCCCGCCAGGAGCCGGGACGGACCGGGCCGGCCGCACGGCCGGCAGCGCGTCGCCGCGCGCGGTGATTCACGGGAAGAAACTCGAGAAGAGACAAGGCACCCACCGTGACGACCTCAGTTAACACCCCCATGCCCGATCTCCCCTTCGGCCCCGAGGACACCCCGTGGCAGAAGACGTTCAGCCGCCTTCGCGTCCTCGAGGAGATGCCCCGGGTATCCGCCCCGGCGGACGATCCCCGGCGTTCCTACCCCGAGGTCCCCGAGATCCCCTACGCCAAGGTGCAGCTGCCCGCCGGCGGTCTGGACGCCGAACAGTACGCACAGGCAGAGGCTCTCTTCCGGAGCCACATCGACCGGCAGACCGAGAACTTCATCGGCTACCAGATCAACAACGACATCGGTCTCAAGGACCGTCTCGGGCACTACCTCGACCGGCACATCAACAACGTCGGTGACCCCTATCAGTCGGGGGCCTTCACCACGAACTCCAAGATCCTCGAGAGGGCCGTCCTCGACTACTTCGCCTCCTTATGGAACGCCAAGTGGCCCCACCGGGCCGATGACCCCGACTCCTACTGGGGCTACCTGCTCACCATGGGATCGAGCGAGGGCAACCTCTACGGCCTGTGGAACGCCCGCGACTTCCTGTCCGGAAGGCTGCTGCGACGCGAGGTCGACCCCGACACGCAGTCCCCGTCCGGCGCGGTCTACACCCAGGCCGCCCGCCAGGAGGGCCAGAGCCCCCACGCCTACCACCCCGTGGCCTTCTTCTCCCAGGACACCCACTACTCCCTGACCAAGGCAGTACGGGTACTGGGCATCGACACCTTCCACGAAGTGGGAAGCACACGCTACCCGGACGAGAACCCGCTCGGCCCCGGAACTCCCTGGCCTACCGAGGTGCCCTCGGTCGGAGGCATGAACGGCACGGGCTCCATCGACGTGGACAAGCTCGCCGTGCTCGTCCGCTTCTTCGCCGCCAAGGGCTACCCGATCCTGGTCAACCTCAACTACGGCTCGACCTTCAAGGGTGCCTACGACGACGTCGCCACGGCGGCCCGGACCGTTCGCGAGATCTGCGCCGAGTACGGCCTGGACGAACGCCGCGTGTACCACAGTCGCGGTCAGGACAGCGCCTATGACCTGCGCCCCGGCTACTGGATCCACGTCGACGGAGCCCTGGGAGCAGGCTACGCCCCGTTCCTGGAGATGGCCCGCGACGCGGGCATGATCGAGCAGGCCCCTCCGGTCTTCGACTTCCGGCTCGCCGAGGTCCACAGCCTGACCATGAGCGCCCACAAGTGGATGGGTGCCCCCTGGCCGTGCGGTGTGTTCATGACGCGTACGGGGCTGCAGATGATCCCGCCCAGGGCCGCGGAGTACATCGGTTCCTCGGACACGACGTTCGCCGGATCCCGCAACGGCCTGTCGGCCCTCGTCCTGTGGGACCACCTCGCCAGGAACTCCTACGACGACCAGATACGCAAGGCGGTCCACGCTCAGCGGATGGCCGGTCACGTGCATGACCGGCTTCTCGCCCTCCAGAAGGAAGTGGCGGCCGACCTCTGGGTCGCCCGCAGCCCGCAGGCGCTGACCGTACGGTTCCGACGGCCCAACGCGGACATCGTCCGGAAGTACTCGCTCTCCTCGGAGACCCTGCACGTCGACGGCGAGGAGCGGCCCTACGTCCACCTCTACACGATGAATCACGTCACGGAGGAGCTGGTCGACGACCTGTTGCGGGACCTCCGCCGGCCTGGAGCCTTCGCGGACGCCTGATCCTTGACCTCGTACCGTGCGTGGGTACGGCGGCGAGCCGCCGCTGTACCCACGCACGGACGTGTCACAGGAATGCCTCATGAACGGGTATGCGGTCCGGCCTTGTTCCGCCAATGCGCCCACCCGGAATCCAGGATGGGCGCAGCAGTGGAACAAGGCCGGAAAAGTGCGTGGGGCGGCGGGATTCGTATACCGGTCGGAATAAACCGGACCGGTATCGATTGTGGTATCGACCGCTGGAGCGGAGAGGGCAGGATTCGAACCTGCGCGGGCCGGAGCCCGGCTGAGGTAGTACCTCGAGCCCCCGTTGGGCCACTTCGGGTACCTCTCCTTGTCGAAGCGGGGGTCGTCGGCGGTGGGGAGTCCCGATGATCCCTGTTCAACTGCAGCAGACCGTTGGGGCCTTGCCGCGTCGCCCACTATGCCAACACGCGCTGATCATTGGCTGACTTCGAGCTGACAAGCACCCTGCCTTGTGCCGTTTTGCCGCTTCCTGCAAGGGCGTTTGTTGAATGAGTGATCGGGCGACGGCGCCGGCCCGGTGTGAAACGGAACGGGCGGTCTTCTTTCGCTTGACCGACTGTGCGGCCCATGCAACTATCCATTCGATGACCGGCGGTCGGTCATATGACGCGGAGGTGCGGGGGATGCACAAGAGAGCGGCGTCGGCGTTGAGCCGGCCACAGCCTGTCCTGCCAGGGACGGCCCGAACCCTGTAAACGCCGCGACCGCGAAGGGCCGCTGTTCAGGTCCCGTGACTCCGCTCGCGGGGATACCCGGGCCCCATCTCTCGGTCGCCGGCTATTCCGCGGGGACTTCCGTGCCCTGCCCGCTCATCCTTTGCCGCCTCTCCCACCGAGCGAGGCTTGACCGAAGCCGCTCCGCTCTTTTTGTTCACATGGCGTGCGCATGACGTATGCGCCGGGCCACCCCCCTACCAGTCGATGCTCAGCGGACATGACCCGCTGAGTTCGTACGGTGCTCATGCCACCGTGCCGGAATACCCACACACGGATTCTTGCCGCTGGAGGCATCATGCTGAACTTCCGGATCCTGGGAGCCATCGAGATCGGTTCGCCGGTCGGCTCTCTGCGGCCCAAAGGAGCCCTGCAGAGGTCTCTCCTGATGGCCTTCTTAGCCAATGCCAGCAAGCTGGTACCCACCCAGACGCTGATCGACGAGCTCTGGGACTGCAACCCACCGGAGCGGGTCGAGAACGCCTTGCAGGCCCACGTCAGCAGGCTGCGACGGCAGCTGACCGCCCTGGAGCCCGAGGTCTCGGTATCCAGGCTCATCACCCACCCCTCCGGCTACCGGCTCATCGTCGAAGAGAATGAGCTGGATGTGGCCACCTTCCTCAATGGGCTCGAGCGCCTGAGACACCAGCGAGGCCCGGCTGCCGAGATCGCCCGGGAAGCCCGCGGACTGCTCGCCTTGTGGGGAGGTCCCGCCTTTGGCGGTTTCACAGGAGGGCCGATCGCGCAGGCGGCTGCCAGTCTGTACGAGGAGTCCTACCTCTCCGCGCTGGAGCTGCTGTTCGACTGCGAGCTGGAGGACGGCAACCACCAGCGCATCGTCCCCGAACTGCGTGAGCTGCTCGTCAAGCACCCGTACAAGGAGCGCTTCCGGCAGCAGTTGATGGTCGCGCTGTACCGCTCCGGACGCCAGGCGGACGCTCTTGATGTCTACCAGGACCTGCGGCACCAATTGTCCGACGACCTGGGACTGACGCCGTCGCCGATCATGCGGGAGTACGAGCGGGCCGTCCTCGAACAGGATCCCGTCCTCATCAGCGTCGATCCGGCCCACCGCGGGGTGCCGCTGAGTCCGACGTCCAGCCGTCAGCTGCATGTCAGCCGCTGATCAGACAGTGTTGGCATAGTGAATGACGCGGGAGGGCCGGACGGCCCGACCGCGGTCGGGCGGGGGAACCACTGGCACCCCCCACAACTCGTGGTTCCACGGCTCGACAAGGAGAGGTACCCGAAGTGGCCCAACGGGGGCTCGAGGTACTACCTCAGCCGGGCTCCGGCCCGCGCAGGTTCGAATCCTGCCCTCTCCGCCGCGTTGGCGATACAGACAGTCCGGGTGGGTTCCCAGTCCTCGGGAGAGGGGTCGGGAACCCACCCGGACTCTCTGTGTGGCGCGGTGGAGTGGGGCGAAGCCGGAGAGCGTCGCCCCACTGCCGGGTGGGATCACCCGCGATTGCCGAGTTCGGCCAGCCGGACGGCGTGGCCGGGGATGTTCTGCTTGGCGCGGATGTCGATGAGGCCGGACCACGTCAGCTGGGAGTCCGAGACATGACGGCCGTCGCGGTCGTGGATGCGCAGCTCGACGTCGGCGCTCCAGGCGCTCTTGGGCATCAGGTCCAGCAGGTCCATCAATTCCACGGCGTTGCGGTGCAGTACCTCGATGCGCTGGAGGTGGGTCGTGCCGGCGATCAGGTCGTCGATGGCCCGGGTGTCCATGGCGGGCTGGTTGTCGACGACGACGCTGGTAGCACCGCCGAGCAGCTCGCGCGCCGCGGTCGTCAGGACGCGATCGCTGAGAGCGATGTGCGCCAGCAGCCATGCCACGTCAGCGCGCTCGGCGTCCGTGATCGGCGAGGCGTCGGTGATGCCTTCAGCCGCTTTGACGAGTCTTTGATAGGCGTCGGTGAGGTCGGTGAGGTCCATCAGCTGTCTCTTCCAGGAGTTCGGAGTCGTGTGAGCCGGTATCGATACCGGCCTGGGGCCGCATGCGTGTCGTCAGGCGGTCTGCTTGCGGCGGGAGAGAGCGATCAGGTCGATGAGGCAGAGGACGGCGACAACGGCGGAGAACCACTGAACGGCCTGGAGGAGGGGGATGGTGCGGGCGAGAAGGCCGACGCCGATGACGGGTACGCCGACGCCGAGGTAGACCACGACGTAGAAGCTGGAGATGACGTCGGCGTGGCGGTCCGGGGGAGCGGTGCGGTTGACCTCGGTGATGCTGCCGAGGAAGGCCATGCCCTGACCGACGCCGCCGATGACGGTGGCCACGAGCAGCAGCGGCAGGGAGGAGATGCCTCCGGCGACGGCGAGCAGGACGAGGCCGCCGGCGAGGAGCGCGAGGCCGGTGATCTGGAGGATGCGGGCCTGCTTGCCGTAGGAGAGGAGCTGGGCGAGGCAGGAGCAGGCGAGCATGAGGGTGACGGCACCGCCGGCGAGCGCGAGGTTGGTGCTGCCGGAGAGCTTGGTGACGTAGGTGGGCACCAGGGCGAGGAAGAGCCCGACGACGGTGAAGGCGAGGAAACTGGCCGTGCCGCTGGTGCCGAAGACGCCGCGCACGGACGGGGGGATCGACGGGCGCCGGGGCCGCCACTTGGTGGCCGGGCGGGCGGCCGGCAGGAGCAGCACGGCGATGAACGCGGGCACCAGCAGGATGATCTCGACGATGAACGGGAGCTTGTAGGGCGCGGGCGCGTACTCGGCGAGGATGCCCGCGAGGAGGGGGCCGGTGCCCAGGCCGCCGACGGAGGCGACGGTGGAGACCAGCGCGGCGCGGCGGCGGTTGCCGGTGGGTTCGGCCTCGTTGAGGGCGGCGGTCAGCGCGCCGGAGGCCGCACCGACGGCGAGGCCCTGGAGCAGACGGGCGCCGAAGAGCCAGGCGACGTTGGTGGCCATGGCGAAGGCGGCGGAGCCGAGCGCGGCGACGATCACGGCCGGGACCAGGACCTTGCGCCGGCCGATGGCGTCGGAGAGCGGCCCGAAGATCAGCAGGGACGGGACGAGGGCCGCCACGTAGACCGCGAAGATCAGGGTCACCATCAGCGGCGAGAAGCCGAACTGCTCCTGGAAGCCGCGGTAGAGGGGTGTGGGGACGTTGGTCCCGGTGAGTAAGAACAGCAGTGTGTAGGCGATGGCCCAGAACCTCCCCCTGCTCCCGGTCGGCTGGGGTACCACTGCGGGGGGTGTGACGTGCTGCGTTGTCATCTCGTCCTCAAGAGAGCGGGTGACCTGTGATGATGCCCGGCCGGCCCCGGGGGTTGGGCCGGCCGGTGGTCAGCTCGGCGGCAGGCATCCGCCTGAGTGACTGGCGGTCAGTCAAACAGGATCGATGGGCCTAGTCAACCACTGACCAGCGGTCAGTCATGTGTGACCGGCGGTCGGTCAGATATAGTTCTGGCGAAATCGTCCCAACCTCATGGGGCACAGCGGATGGAGGTGTGCCGATGACACCGCGCACGCGACGCAAGCGAGTCACCAAGAGCCAGGACCACCGCCGAGAGGACATCCTGCGTGCGGGTGAGGAGGTCTTCGGAACCGTCGGCTTCAACCAAGCCACCATCACCGACCTCACCAACGCCGCCGACATCGGCAAAGGCACGTTCTACCTCTACTTCGACTCCAAGGACCACCTCCTCGGAGCGCTCTGGGAGCGCTACGTCGATGCCATCGTCACCACCACCCAGAGCATCCTCGGCGAAGGCTCGGCCTGGTGGCCCACGATCGACCGCCTCCTGACCGCCCTCATCCACCACGCCGTGCGCAACGCCGAACTGCACCGCATCGTCTACGGCTCCGCCAACGCCAAGTCCCTGGAGATCTGCAAACAGGCCAACCAGCGCGTCATCGACCTCATCTGCGACTTCGTCGCCCGAGGCGCCCACGCCGGAGCCTTCCACGCCACCGACCCCGCCGCCGCCTTCCGCATGGTCTACCACGCCACGGACGGCCTCCTCGACGACCTGATCTCCACCCGCGAGGCCATCGACGCCGACAAGGTCATCACCATGGTCCTGGAACTCACCCACCGCGCCCTGGGAGACCCCGGCCCCGGCCTGCTGCCCCGGCAGAAGGCCCCCGCCGACCCCACCGTGCTGGAAACCGGGACTTCCTTCCCGTAGGACGACCCCAGGCAGCCACGTATCGAACCTCAGCGTCTTACCAGCGCCAGCACACTCAGGCCGAACATCAAGACGCCCAAGGGGAGATGGACCGACGGGACATGCGCGATGCCGAGCACGACCTGAACCGAAGCGAGCACGAGAAAACCTGACGCGTGCCAGATTGACCGGGCCGAGCCGCCGCCCCACTTCCACGCCAGCACCGCGGCGAACACGTACAACATCGATGCCCCGTACATCACCCGGGCTCCGACACTGTGCAGTGTCTCTCCGTAGGAGGAAGTCAGCAGAAGCCCGGCAGAGACTGCCTGAAGGAAGATGGTCAGGGTCTGCAGGGCGATCGCCATCCGCAGGAACGAGGAGCTGCGTCGTGCGTTCGCCGCCCTCGCCGCCCTCGCCGTCTTCGTCATCTGAGTGGCCATGTCGCAGTCCCCTTTTCCGCCCTGCCTTCGGGCAGTAGGTCGATAAGGTCTCACCATCCCGACGACGCGGGCCTGCGAAAGGTAAGGCGAGGGGGCGGAAGAACGTATGGGGACTGCCGGAGGCAGTGCAGAGGAGATAGCAGGCGAGCGACGTCACCTGATCAATGTCGCTTACCGGTTGCTCGGTTCGGTGACCGAGGCCGAGGACGCGGTACAAGATGCCTTTGCACGCTGGTACGGGCTGTCGCGAAGCCGGCGGGAGGAGATCCTGTCTCCCGGCGCCTGGCTGACGACGGTGACCAGCCGCATCTGCCTGGACCTGCTCGGCTCGGCGCGGGTCCGCCGTGAACGCTACGTCGGCGCGTGGCTGCCCGAGCCGCTGCCCGACCGCACCGAGTGGAACCATGCGGGCGACGTCGACCCCACCGGCCCTGCGGATCCCGCCGACCAGATCGTCCTGGACGAATCGGTGACCATGGCCTTCCTCGTCGTCCTGGAGTCGATGACGCCCGCGGAGCGGGTGGCGTTCGTTCTCCACGATGTCTTCCGCTACCCGTTCACCGAGATCGCCGACGTTCTCGGCCGGACACCCGCGGCCTGCAAACAACTGGCGGCCTCCGCTCGGCGACGAGTGAGCGTCGCGCGCGCTCCGATGACGACGACCGGTCAGGCCGACGTGGTGAAGCACGTCAAAGAGGCATGGGAGGCCAGGGACATCACAGCCCTCGTCGGCCTCCTCGATCCGGCCGCCGTGATGACCGCTGACGGCGGCGGCATGGTCGGCACCGTCCTGCGCCCCGTCGAGGGCGGCGCGCGCATAGCCCAGTACATGATCGCCATTGCCGACAAGTCTCCGGGGCTCGAACTCCTGGAGCGGTCGGTCAACGGTGTGCCGGGCCTGGTGGCCCAGCGTGCCGGCGTCGTCATGACCGTAGCCTCGTTCGACGTCTCCGACGGCCGCGTCACCCGGATCTGGGCGATCCGCAGCCCGAAGAAGCTCGGGCCGTGGACACGACACGGCCGGCTGTAGCCGCTGCACAACTTGCGGCCGGCCGCCTTCCCGCCGGGCCAGGACAGCGATCTGGCGGGGTTCGCAAGGCGGCGGGCGACGACACTACGGGGACCGGGGGAGACGTTCAGTCCATCGTGGCCGACGGTGTACCGGCACTTCACCGAGTGGAGCCAGGCCCGGGTATGGGGCAAGCTCCACCGCCTGGTGCTTGACGAGCTGGGCTCGCGCGGCGATCTGGACTGGTCGCGGTGCGCGATCGACTCCGTGAATATGCGCGCGATGAAAGGGGGGATCTGACAGGCCCGAATCCTGTCGATCGGGGAAAGAACGGATCGAAGATCCACTTGATTACCGAGCGGACCGGTCTGCCCCTCTCCATCGGCATCTCCGCCGCGAACACCCACGACAGCCTCGGACTCGAACCCCTGGTACGCGGCATACCGCCCATCCGCTCGTGCGGAGGTCCCCGGCGGCGCCGGCCTGCCAAGCTCCATGCCGACAAGGGCTACGACTACGATCACCTGCGGAAATGGCTACGCACCCGCAACATCACGCCTCGCATCGCCCGCCGGGGGGTAGAGTCCTCCACCCGCCTCGGCCGGCACGGGTGGACCGTCGAGCGCACAGTGAGCTGGCTGGGCGGCTTCCGCCGCCTGCATCGCCGCTACGAGCGCAATGCCGAGCGCTTCCTAGCCTTCGCCGGCATTGCCGCCGCCCTCATCTGCTATCGCCGACCCGCCAAGCCGGGGTGCTCCTGACGGTCCGGATCACCGCCACCCGGGCGAAATGGTGGCGAGCTGCTTCAGCAGATCCCAGTCGGCCGGCCGCAGCTCCGGCTCATGCCACTGGGCGCCGCTGGCAACCCAGTAACCGCGCAGCTCACCGACCTGCGACACGTTGGCGTTCCCGATGCCGGACTCGTTGTAGCAGCACGGCAGATGCCGGCACCGATCCGTGCTCTGCCGGATTCTCCTTGTTCCGGCCTCCGAGTTTCCCCCGTGCGCAGGTAGGGCTGCCCACAGGACCGACCGACCCGTTGCCCGGATGGTCTGCCTGACCCGGCACGACGAGGCTGAATGCACAGATCCACCAAGCAAAAGGGAACCATCTGTGTTCAGTTTCAAGCCCCTGGGCCGCCGTACCGTCCGCACTGCCTTCGTCGGCGCCCTCGCCGTCGCGGCCTGCACCACCGTGATGGCTGGCAGCGCCACAGCCCTCGTCAACGGGTCGGACTCCAGCGAGAGTTACCCCTTCATGGCGGTCATCCCGGAGTCGGCGCCGTCGCAGGGGCTGATCGACGGGAACTGCGGGGCGTCGCTGATCGACCGGCAGTGGGTGCTGACGGCGGCCCACTGCCTCGCGGTCGAGGGCATCGAACTCGACGGCATCGTGCGCATCGGCACCGACCACCGCAAGTCCGGCGGCACCGTCCGCAAGATCGACCGGTCCTTCGTCCACCCCGGCTACGTCAACGGTGACAACAAGGCCGCCAACAAGAACGACATCGCGCTGATACGCCTGGACCGCCCAGTCACCCAGAAGCCCATCAAGATCGCCGACGAGCCCGGGCGGCCCGGCACACCCACCCGGCTCCTGGGCTTCGGTACCACCAGCGACACCAAACTCACCTTCCCCGACCGGCTGCAGGAGCTGAACACCCGCAGGGGCGCCGAGTCCGAATGCGCGCCCGGCTACGCGGACCGCACGCGCCTGTGCACGATCACCACCAAGCCGAAGTCCATGGCCTGCTTCGGCGACTCCGGCGGACCGCAGATCAAGAAGGGGCGGGGCGACCGCTGGGAGCTGATCGGCGTCACCTCCGGGCCCGGCGCCCCGAAGGCGCCGTGCTCCGAGGGCCCCGGCCTCTACACCAGCGCACCCGCCTACGTGAACTGGATCACCAAGACGATGAAGGCCAACGCCCCCGCGCCCGCGCGGGCCACCACGCCTTCGGCCGCCGACCAGGGCTCCAGCCCCGCCACGACCGGCACGGCTGACAAGAGCTCCGCACTCGCCGAGACCGGCACCAACGACAACACCGCCGCGATCGCCGGTGCGGCCAGCGCCCTGATCGTCGCCGGTGGCGGCCCGGCCGCCGTCGTACACCGCCGCAAGGCCCGCAACGCCGCCTGAGCCGAACAGGCCTCAAGAGCATCGCCCGCCGCCTTGTGGACGTGTCGGCGCCACCGGCACCACCCGCTGGAACAACTCCCATAACCCGTCCGGGACAAGACGCTCCCTGATCATCACGGTCGAAGGTTGACGAACCCGCCAGATGCAACAACGTCTTAAAGAGCCGGCGACGAGGCCGTCGGTCTCACCAACCGGCGCGTCGGCCACGCCGAGTACGCGGCCGCGGACGTCATTGGGGGCGCCTGCGGGTCCTACGCGCACGGCCCGGAGGCATACGCGCCGCGTGTCGGGCGAGGGCGATCCCGCCCGGCTGGGCTGGCCCGTCGACAGCCTCGGACGGCTTGCTCCAGCTTGAACGTATCGAACGTACCAGCCGGACCTGGCGCACCCTTCGGCCCGGACGCCCCAGGGGCATCGCTGCCTCTCCTGGCAACCGACGAGGAGGCCGTCGCGTTCTTTGCCGGAGTCGCAGACCTGGACGTGACGGACCCGGTTCCCCACATGCTGGAGGAGGGGGTCCGGCTCGCCTCCGGGGCCCGGCTGGAGCGGTTCGCGCGGGCCGCTTCGGGGGACGCGTTCTGCTTCGTAGACGAGGGAGGCGAGGAACGCCCAGTGGTATATGTGAGCCTCGACGGCGAGGCCGGCCCGCTCGCGCTCGGGCTCCCGGAGCTGGTGCGGCTGTGTCTCGTGGCGCCGTGGTGGCGTGACGCTCCCGGTCGGACAGCCGAAGAACTCCGGGCAATCGCCGACGAGGACCGGGAGGACCTGCCTGACCTCGATCGGCGACGCGACCGTGTGGCCCGGGCACTCGGTTTCGACCCGGCCGGACTGCCATCCGAGACGATGGCTCTGGCCCGGCTCATGGAGCTTTCCCGAGAACTGGTGGCTGCGGCCTGCCTCGTCGTCGGGTACGAGGGAGACCCACTCGACCCCCTCTTCGACGCTGCCCGCGCCCACCCCTATCCCATTCGATGGCCTTGAGGCGGTTCTCGCACACACCGCGCCGCTGTGGCATACGCAGACACGTTCACGCGCCAGAGCACCGTCATCATCGGGGACTTCCTCCAGGCAGTTCGCATAGAGATCGAGGGAGGGCCAGAGCCATCGACGTCGCATCCGGGACGAACCAGCCGGACATCTGGAAATCCGTCGAGTCCGTCGCCTGTGATTCCCCCGCGATCTGCCGGCGCCCGGCAAGTACATCGTGGTGCCACCACGGGCCCGTCGGTTCACCCGCGCGGAGAGCTCCAGTTCGCACCAGGCGTTCGCCGAGCAGGCACCTGGGCTCACCTGCCGGTTCAACCGGCGGACCGAGCGGCTGCGAACGGCGTTGGTCAGCGACGGTCTCGAGCTCGCGGGCCACGTCGGCACCTGTACCGTGAATGTTGCTGCCATTCGCCTCTGACTCCGCTTATGACCCGCCGGACAGGCCATAGTGGCACCGCGTCAGCGCGCGACCCGGCTGGCGGCGTTCGCCTGCCACTCGCGGGCGATGGAGCGCATCAGCGCCGGGTATACCCCGGCGTACCGGAAAGGCTTGATAGCGGCCATATAGAGGGTTCCGAAAAACCCGTTCGGCTTCACCAGGACGGCCATCTGGCCCCGGTAGCCCCCGGCCCCGTCCGGGACCCAGCCGATGTGCATCACTGCGTGCACGGTCTTGTTGCCCATCTCGGCGGCCCACTCGTCGTCCCTCAGGTAGAGCGAGGTGAACGGAGAAGAGCCGAGGTCGGGACCCTGAGAACCCTCGCGGAGGTCCTTCGGCAAACGGTCGCGCAGGGAGGGCAGCCGGGTGCCGATGCCGGTATCGGACTTGTCCCAGCCGAGCAGCGCCCCGAGCTTCCAGCGGACGGCGAAGAGCACGCGGGAGACGGGACCTTCTCCGCTCACCCCGCCCCTGATTCCTTCGGCGAACTGGCGCACCAGCCACACAAGGTCGTCGGGTCCGCCGGGGGTGGGCAGTGCCCACACGTCCTCAACCGTGAAGTCGCCGGCGATCTCGTGGATCCGCCAGGGGAGGCTGGTGTGGGCGGTTCGGGGAAGCCGCATGAGCGGGCTCCTCTCCATGCGGGTATCTATACGGTGGCGTACAGATACCCGCTTGGAGTCATCTATACGCCACCGTATGCTTGGCGAGGATGTGAGGAGGCACACACCATGGGTGCGACGCGCACACCACGCGGCAAGTGGATCGAGGAAGGCTTGCGGGCACTCGCCGCAGGCGGCCCGGAAGCAGTCCGGATCGAGGTGCTGGCGCAGGCACTCGGCGTCAGCAAGGGCGGCTTCTACGGGTACTTCCGCAACCGGGACGCGCTGCTGACAGAAATGCTCGACACCTGGGAGTGCGAGGTCGCCGAGAGAGTGATCGAGCAGGTGGAGAGCGGCGGGGGAGACGCCAGGGCCAGACTGGAGCGACTGTTCGCCATCGTCGCCGCGGCCACCGACGGGCCGGTGCGGGGTACCACCGCCGATCTGGCGATCCGCGAGTGGGCCCGCCGTGACGCGGCCGTCGCCGAGCGACTGCGCTGCGTGGACAACCGCCGTATGGATTACCTGCGTTCGCTGTTCTCCTCCTTCTGCCCCGACGAGGACGAGGTCGAGGCCCGCTGCCTGATCGCCGTCTCGGTGCGCATCGGCAACCACCTCCACGCCTCAGACAACGGCAAGCGCAGTCGCGCGGAGGTCATGGCGCTGATCAGGCAACGGTTGTTGGAATAGCCCCCACCCGCGCAGTCGCGCCAAGGCGCCGATCCTGTGGTCTCGCCAGGTCGGAGTGGGGTGTGGCGGACTCGGTCGGGTTGCTGGCGTTCGATGAGTCGGTGTGCCGCCGCCTGCGTTGCCTTGGCGTTGGCGGCAGCAAAGCGCCGACCCTGGTGATTCTCCCCAGAGAGGCGTTCTATTCGGCCTCGGACTCCTCGTCACGGAGCCGTTTGCGCGAGTGGTGTGTGAGCGGACGGGCCGCCAGGCCTTGAAAACTCGCCGGATTACCCAGCGCCGTCCGGCAAGGGCTCCACTGTTGACTCCTCCACGCAGTCTGGACCCGGATCGGCTTCGGCCTCGTCGACCTCCCCGCTCATCCGCGCTCGGGGCACGAGGCGGCGGCGGCCCACGTCTTGTCGATCCGCTGAAGCGGGATGTGGCTACGGGGTACGTGCGGCAACGGCGGCCGGGCGGTCAGTCCGTCGCTGTCGACAGTTACCTGGGCACCAGCTGCACCGCGAGCAACGGCCCCACCGGGGAGGACAGCCTGAACCGGGGAATGCCAGGGAGGGCCACTGCCTGGCGGGGCTGACAGGAATCTTCCGCCCCGTCTCGACCAGCACGGCTATGGCCCGGCCGCTTGATTACCGCCACCCCTCGTAACGAACCGCTCCCGCTGGCTGTGGGGCCTTTGCAGGGAAGGGACGCGGGTCGGCCGGGGGCTGGCAGTGGCTAGGAAGCGTCGGCGTAGGCGAGATGAGTGCCGCAGACGGTACAGCGGAAGAGCATCGCGCTTGCCCCCTGCCCGAGATGGTTCAGGAAGGTATCGAGCTGGGACGCGTCGTGCCAACCACCCATCCGAAGGTCGAGCCGCAGCCGGTCGAGTGCCTCGGGATGGGCTGCCAGCTCGCTGTATCCGACCTCGCCGATGAAAGCAGCCGCGTCGTCGCAGTGGACAAGCCAGTGCGGATCCTGCCAGGCATGGAAGCCGGGGGTGCAGCGGGTGACCTCCTTCAAGGTCTCCTCACTGACCCCGTCGAGCCCGTATGCGTCGGTGAATTCACCTTCGAATCGTTCAGCGGCACTGCCGTTGGCGATGCACCAGGGGCAGAATCTCCCACTGACATTTTGGGCCGTATAGAAGGTAGCGGTGTAGATCCACCCCGTGCTGCGGTTGCAGCAGGCGCAGGCCTCGGCGCTCTCACGGACGGACCCGCTTGCGACAGGGTCGGGGTGGTAGCGGAAGCGGGGCAGGTCGGTACTCACTGGTGAGCCTGCCGTTGCATGGATGAGGTCCGCCTCGACGTCCGTGGTCGGTGGGCCGGTGGGTATGCCTTTGAACCTCATGGTGCGCAGTCTGTCCGCAAGCAGACCGGTGATCAAGCGGAGAGGTTGAAGCCCTGCTGGGAGAGGTGGGGTAGAGGCGACCCTCGCGACCGTCTCGGCAGCGTGGCACTGGCTGCACCAGCCCCGACGCGAAGACCCCGGCCCACCGGCGAATTCGGGGGCGCCTTCGCGGGCCCGGGAGCCCCACTTCAGTCACGCAGCGTTTTCGCAAAGCCCCCGTACAGGCACGGTCAGGAGACGGCCGTGCCCGCAGCCCCGGTCCTGTCTGGTGGGTCGCGTCAGGGCTCCCCGGCGAGGCTCACCGGAGGTGCCCGCTCTCGTCGGCATAGAAGTCGACGCGGGTCTGCTGCGTAACGGGCAAAACCTCGAGCTCGTCGGCTTGCAGGATACGTCGTGCTGTCTCGGTTGAGCAGCCGATGTAGGTGGAGAGTAGGTCGTGGTCGCTGGTGACCACCCAGCTTCGGTCCTGCGGCCACCAGAACTCCGGACCGTCCACATCGCCGATTTCGGTACGCACAGCCGCATGCGTGGAATCAAGGCCGGCCAAAGACGAGCAGCGTTCTATCGGCGAGTCCACATCCTCGCTCATGGCCACCAGGTCATAGGCGTAGAAAACCGGTTGGTCGCCCGTCGCCGGAGCGAGGCAACGCTGCAGTGCCCGGCGGCTCCGGTCGTCAAGCTGGCCCGACTCGGCCAGCCACAAAGGCCCACTGGATGGAGCAGTCCCGGCCGGCAGTGACCGATGGGACAGCTCGGCGTGAAAGGGGACCCCGTACGCTTCGGCCAACGTGCGCCAGGAGCAGGTGCGACCGGATCCATCCATGGCCTGGAACGGGTGGAAGATACGCAGATAGGCGCCGAAGCACCCCGGCACAAGCTCGGACACCGCATGCCCAGGCCCGCCATCGGGTCGCCCGAGCCGGTCGTGGATCCACGCCAGCTCCGTGCCCTCATAGCTCCACCCGCGTACCTCCGCCATGAGCACACGTTATCCCTGGTCAACCGCCGCCAAGTACTGCCGGCTGACCTCCTCCGACCCGAACGGCTGTCACAGCCACGAGTTGAGAGCCGCATAGTCACCATCGGTCAGGCCAAGGCGGGCATCGACCCGATGGAGCAGAGCGCGTGCGGGGTGGTGGGCGGCGACCCAGGATCGATCCGTGTCGGTGAGCTCGTCATCCACCCATACGAACGGTCGCCCCGCAGCCCATTCGACGAGGGCACGGGTCTTCCAGTGCAGTCCGGCGCGTTCGTCCTGCTCATCCGTGTCTGACGGCTCCGGCCAGACCACCACGGCGAGCTGCTGGAGGCCGAGCAACGGAGCGATGCATTCGTTTGCCTCATCCATCCACGTCGTGGCCCAGACCACCTCACACGGAAGAGCGGCCAGGCTGGCGCCGTGCTGAGGATTGACCCGGGCCAGGAGCGGGTTCCTGTTGGCTCCGTACAGACCGGGCTCGGTCGCATAGGTCGGATACTGCTGGGGTGCCGCCCCGAAGGGGATGAGCGGGCCGTCGACATCAAGAAACAGCAGCGGGAGCTGCACAGAGCCGGTCATAGCAGCACAGGGTAGCGACGGGTGCCGCTACCACCGGATCGCCGCGACAGGGAAGGAACCGCAACCATTCCCCAGATGCACCTCGCGCTCACCAGCAACGGCGGCCTCAGAGACTACTGGTGCTGCCGCCCACGAGCACGGCCACGCCCACCGCCCCTGACCAAGAACCGCCCTCAGAGCTTCTCACGGCTCATGTCGCCGCCGCCGTCACACCGAAACGACCGCCTGCTGCCCTGGGCCTCGTCGTATGCGTCCAGTTCCTCCGCACTCCCGATGAAAGCCGGGCCACAGTGCGGCGGTAGGCGATCGACGACCGCCGCTATGGCAGCCTGCGCGCTGTCCGTCTCGGCGATGCGCAGGCTGCTCCTGCTGGGGCCTTCTACGCAGTACCGGCCGTCTCTCAGCGTGCGAATGTAGGGGATGTCCCAGGTGTAGCGACTCTCTGTGCACCTGCTGAAGTGCAGCTCCCACATTCCGGTCCAGGGATAGAGCTGACGCAGCAGCGGCTCGTCATACGCGACCCGGACCAGCTCGACAAAAGGCTCCAGCTGCGGTGATCCCGTCGGCAGGGAAGGTGCGCCGGCGGTGGCCAGCATCTCGTGCCAGGCTGCTTCGACAATGGTGGTCATGCCGTGACTGTGCACGTTCCACGTCACCGTCGTCAAAGACCGCCAGCTGGCGGATCATGGTCGGATGCATGGACCATATGAGCCTTCACCCGTGCGAGAGTCGTGGAGCCGGATCGACGCCTGGCTGCGCACCCACGCCCCCGCCTCGTTCCGCGTGCTCGCTCCGCCTGCCGATCCAGGCACGGTCGAGAAGGCACAGATGCACATGGGCCTGCGGTTTCCGTCCGACCTGCTGGACTCGTTGGCCTGCCACGACGGGCAGACCGAGTGGGCCAACGTGTTCCCTGAAAAGCCCCCGGTTCCTGTCGCCGAGATGGTCTCTTTCTGGCAGACGTCAGTGGAGCTCGCCGGGGATGATCCCGATCTCTGCGAGCCGCAGGAGGACGGAGGCGAGCCCTGGTGGCACCCCCAGTGGATCCCGTGGGCGCACAGTGATTGCGACGCGCAGATCATCGACATGCGCGAAGGCCCCGCCCGAGGCCGCATCGGGAGTTCTCAGCATGACGACTCGGCAAGCTTCCACGGTGGCTGGCCGTCGCTGGCCGCCTACCTCGAAGAGGTGGCCGATGTCCTCGAGCACGGTGGCACCGTCGGCCCATGGGCCCCCTATCTGACCTCGGACGGCGAGCTGTGGTGGGCCTTCGCGGGAGAAACGACACTGAACGGCTCACCGCTGACCCCCGCCCCCACCTCCCGGAAAACCCAGCGCACCAGCAGCTGATCAGCACCCGCAACGGCCACCACCTCGGCGACTGCACCCCCAAACGCGGCGCTCGGAGTACGGCCTCAGCCGGCTCTCCCGGTCAGAACGGAGGATCGACGGAGTAGCCGTTGTCGTCGACGGCAGCGGCAACGGGAGGCTTGGCCTCTTGAGCCGCGCGCTGTTCGGCGACGGTGGGAAGAACGGCGAGACCTTCGTCCGCGCGCCCCAGCTGGATCAGGAGCTCGCCCAGGTCCTGGCGGGCCTTGAGAGACGGCACGGTCCGCAGGTGGGCGATGGCCATGTCGGTGTGGCCGGCCAGGTGCAGGAGATGCGCGGTCATGGTGTCGTGATCCGTCGACTTGTCACCGCTTCTCGTGAGGAGGTCGATGGCTTCCTCATGGCGGCCCAGGCTCGCCAGCGCGGTCGGGCGCCACCAGGCGCCGTACTCCTCGTGATCTTCCTGGGCTTTGACGCCGGGGTGGTCCAGGACACGCAGCAGCTCCTGTGGCCGGTCCAGGAGCCCATAGACGAGAGGGACCAACAGGTTCGCGCAGTCGTAGTAACCGAAAGCGGGTTCAGCGACCTCCACAGCGTCGTCGACCCGGCCATCGGCGAGAAGCACCCGAGAGAGATAGGCACGGTGGCCGAGGCAGCCGGTGACGGCTATGAACTCGCGCACCAGAGCCTCCGCCTCCTCGGCCCGGCCACGATCACGCAAGGCATCGGCATAGACCTCAAGGACAACGCCGGCCTCACTCCCGGTGGCCAGGTCGCGCAGCTCGCCGAGCCGGTCGTGGCGGGCCAGAAGACGGGCGTAATAGATGAGGATGTTCTGGGAAGAGAACCGGCCGGCAGCGAAGTCGATACCGAGCAGACGGATCGCCTCGTCGGCCCGGCCGACGCGCTCCAAGACCATGGCGTGCAGTTCCTGCATGGACGACAAATCCCGGTCCCGGGCGCAATCGGACGCCGCCTGCCGCGCCTCGAAGGCCAGGGGCTCGAGCAAGCGCAGGACACGGTCATCGCGCCCCTGCTTGTCGGTCATCTCCACCAGGGACGATGCGATCCACCAACTGCGCACACGAGGCGCCAGGACATCGATGGCCTCATCCACCAGCCCGGACTTGACCAACAACTCCGCGTAGGCAATGCACAGCCCGTCCGACGCTTGCCCCAGATGCCCAGGACGAACCAGGCTCAGGCCTTCCTCAATACGCCCCCACTCGATCAGGACCTCGGCATCCAGATTCCTGGCGGACGACGAACCGATGGCCACGAACGGCTCGATCACTGACCTGGCTCGCTGGAACTCCCCCCGAGCACACAAAGCACGTACGGCCTCCTGCGCGCAGTACCACTCACCCCGCTCCGCTGCCGCCCGCGTCACCACATCGAGATGCCCCTGCTCCACGAGAAACCGCGCCAGCTTTGGCCCCACCCCACCGTAGTTCGTCATCTGCCAGTCGAGATCATCAAGCTCCATGACCAGCACCGTACGCACCCCCACTGACGACCGCGGACCCGAGACCGGCAGGGCCTGACCGGGCCTTCCGACGTCGTCGGGACACCAGACCCATGACGATGCCACTCACCGTGAACAGCAGCCCGATCCCACCAAGGATCAGAGGCAGCAGCCATAGCGAGAGGAACCTCTTGATCCGTGCGTCCCCAGGGGAATCCGGACGGTAGAGCACCTCGACCCGCTCACCCACCTCGTACGACGGTGGGTTGGAACCCGCTGAATCCCGCAACTTCCTCGGCACGCCACCCACCGGCGTGAACTCCACCACCGGGTACGCCGCGTCCCCTCGCCAATCCAGGGCCACCACTGTGCCCTGGACCTGCTGCGCATCTCTCAAGAAGGAAACCGAGACTCCCGCGAAGACCAGGCCGGCGATCAAGCTGGGCACCCCGAGCACGGTCATCGTGAGCGTGAGAATCCGGAGAGCCTTTAGCTCCTGCGCTGTTTGAACCTCGGTCTTCATGACGTCTCCCTCACTCCGGACAAAGCCACAGGACGTTACCCCAGCGCATCTCGACCGTCGTACCAACGGCCCGGACAGACCGGTCGTCGCCGGGCAAGGGCCGCGAAGCCTTCAGTGACCGAAGAAGCTGGGCCCTCCATCACCCGTCGGCTCCACAGCCGACTTCGTAGTACCACCAGCCCTCCTCCTGCCCCCCCCGGTCCAGAAAAGCCTCGAACCTAGCGAAACCCCGCGTTGCCGGTGCAGTGACAGCCACCATGGGAGACACGACTCGCTGAAGACCCCACTGCCCAGACCAAACGCCGAAAGGCATGGACGCACCCCCACGTGCGGGCCGCGCCCCGTGCGGGGCCGCTGGATACGGGCGCAACGCCGATCGTACGGTTGAGCGATCAGCACCTCACCCGGCACCGCCCAGCGTCCTGCTGTCACCTGATGACCCGCCACGCCTCGGGCATGCCCAGGTCGCGCCAAAGCCGAGATCGCTGCCCTTGGCCGCACCTGGTGGCCGGATGCCCATTCAGCCCGCGGCTGCGATCCTGGCAGCGAGCGAAGCGCTCGCGGTGAGACCGTCCTCGTAGCCAAGGATCGCGGCAATGCCCCGTACGTCCGGATCAAAAGGATCCCGTCCGAAGCCGGCCCGAGCGCGTTCCGACGGCTCGATCAGCATGGCGCGCTCCAGCACCGCCATGCACTCGCCCGTCACATACTGAGGCAGATCCGGAATGGGGCGCAGCACGATCACCCGCTCTGCAGGGCCCGCGAGATCGGCGTGCGTGAGGGAGAACGTACCGCCATCGATGTAATCCTCCCCCTTGATGCTCATCACGGGCCACATCCCCGGAACAGCACAGCTCGCGGTGAGGGCGTCCACCAAGCCGACTCCGGACGTGCTGGTGAAGACGGTGCGGCTGCCATCGCCACGCACGGCTGTGATGTGCAGGCGCGTGCTCGGCCAGGCGTCGGCGCGGAGGCGTCCGGCAACGGCGGCACGGCGAATGGACGGGCTGACCTCCGACCGCTGCCGGGACAAGCGCACGAGCCTCTCCGCCTTCACCTGCAGGGAGGCCCCACTGCCATGGATGGCCAGAACATCGGGAAGCACATCAGCGAGCGCCACCGCTGGCACGAGCTCGTCGTTGCGTCGCGACTTCCGCGTCATCCTGTCGAACTCCACCCCAGCCGACGCGGCCTGGAGGACCGCGGCCGCGACAGCGCCACCCGCCGAAGTACCGATCACGTAGTCCGCAGCGTCCAGCTGGAGCACCCGCTGCTCTTCCAGTGCCGCGAGTACACCGGTCATCCAGCCGATACCGGCGAGCCCACCGCCGCCAAGCACCACCGCCGTCGAAGGTTCGGACATCACGACTCCCTCCCTGGTGAACTGCCTTGTGACAGCTCATGGCCCGCACGCTAAACCCTGACACCAGTGCCAGAGTCAAGCCCTTAGGAGGCGGGGCACCACATGCTGATGAACGACGTTGTCACCTGCACCGACCCCCAAGAGCAGCTATTGCGCTACCGCACAAGCTCGGGGTGTCCAGGCCGGCTGCGAGCGCCTCAGCAGCGATCACCGGCAGATCCTCCGGGCGATCTCATCCGCCTGATAACGGCACGCCATCTCACCCAGAGACGTGAGCCCACTCTGCATGGGGGAGTCCGGTGCCGGTGTCGTTCCTTCTGCTCTCATGGTTCCGACGGTGTCAGCACCGTCTCCGGGGAAGGCACCCAGGGGCGGGTCCGCTCGGCACCCCCCTCCGCGTGTTCGCCTGAGCCCAGGGGCCGAACCCACGAGATTACGACCATCCACCCTTGGGTTCCCGTGAGGGCCCTCCAGGTTCCGTGAACTCGCGGGCTTCTCCGGCTTTGGTACTGGTGCGGTCGCCTGATCAACTGTCGCCAGTTCTCTGCGGAGTCCAGCCAGATGGTGATCGACTGTGGTCGCCAGCGGCTTGTCGCGCCACCGGGTGGTGACCTTGTCCTGGTAGCCGAGCGCATCCGATGTGACGGCGCGGGATTCGGCATGGGGCCGGAGAACAGCTGAGTATAGGGGGTGCTAACTTCCTTCCCATGGCGGAGCACCAGGACGAGACCAGGGCGGCCTACGACGGGGTCGTCGGGTTATATGCGTCGATGTTCGCCAATCGACTCGAGACGCAGCCGTTCGCGCGGAACATGATCGGCACCTTCGCCGAGCTGGTACGCGGAACAGGGAATTCGCGGGTGGCCGACGTCGGCTGCGGGCCCGGACATCTGACGGCCATGCTGCACGACCTGGGACTGGATGCCTTTGGGCTCGACCTCTCCCCGGCCATGGTCGACCACGCCCGGCGGGCCCATCCGGCGCTGAAGTTCGACGAGGCCCGGATGGAGGCACTCCCAGTCGAGGATGGCGCGCTCGGCGGCGTTCTGGCCCACTACTCGATGATCCACACCCCTCCTGGGGAACTACCCGCGCTGCTCGCCGAGCAGGCGCGTGTCCTGGCGCCGGGGGGCCTTCTCCTGGTCTCGTTCTTCGGGACCGACGCGCACGAGCCAGTCCGCTTCGACCACAAGGTGACACCCGCCTATAGCTGGCCGGCGGACCGCTTCGCCGAGTTGCTGGCCGGGGCCGGGCTCGCCACATTCGCGCGCCTGCTCCACGACCCGGCCTCCGAGCGGGGCTTCCTGGACGCCCACTTGCTGGCTCGTCTCCGCTAGAGCATGGCTCTCTGCTGTGGGCTCTCGCATGCAACTGTCGCTGACTGCCCGAGGAGGCTACTGAGGTTTTCGGGTCGGGGTGACGGTGATCTCCGTAGCGGGTGTATCCCAGCGGCCGGAGCACCTGCCCTGAGACGCAGTACCAGCCTGGCCTGCTCGACGCATTCATCACCAAAACCGGACTCATACCAGCCCCGCCATGACGATGTGGCCGGGGAAGGGTGTATCCCCTTGCCGTGCGGTATTCGAAAAGTGATGCCGGTCTGGTCCCGCAGATTGCCGGGCCCGGACGGAGTGGGCGCGGCTGCTGAGTCGGAGTGGCTCACGTGTAGTCGAAGTAGCGGTGCCACCACATGGTCTGCCAGTCCTCCAGGCTCCCTCCGTCGTACCGCTCCCTCAGTAGGTGCCCGGGGACGTACATGCAGCCGAGATCGGCCGAGGCGGCTGCGATCCTGTCCCGGTCCTCCTCGTGCAGCCGCTCGACGGCGAGGGCGCTGTCGCGAACCTGGCCGCCCGCACCCGCCGTGATCAGGGAGCCGAAATTGCTAAACCGGACGATCACCCGCTCCCTGCTCTTCGTAGCCATGGACGGCACCACGATCTCGCCACGGAAGGAGGCGTCCTGGACAACACAATCAGCCTCGCAGACACACCGGAACCGCTCTTCGAGCAGCCGGATGAGCTGCTCGAACCGGCAGGGAGCCGTACTCCTCGCGTGGTCGCGCGGGAATGCGATGGACTCCGGGTCATCCAGCTCTCGCAGCACGCCTCGCAGGCGGTTGTCGTCGTAAATCACGGATCAATTGTCACTCACTCGCCGCTGGCGCCATCGTCACCCCGACCCGAAAACCTCAATGGTCGTGCGCCTGGGCGTACTGCCGTATTACGGCCGCCCGGTGGGTTTCAAATTGTCCCAGACGAGGACGATCGGGCCTCCCATCTGCTGGTGAGCGCCTGGCGATCAGGTCCCGGTAATCGGTCCAGGCGAAGCTCATCCGTTCGCGTGTGCGCTTGTTGCAGACGCGGGGCCGGCAGATCAGCCGAGGGCGTTCCCCGGGCCAGTAGTCGCTCGCGGGTGGGCAGGGTGGCTGGGCTCTACGCTGGCCGCTCTCCGGGATGCGGTTGTGGAGGGGTACGGGAGCGGGTCCATGCCGGGGCGTTTGCCCATGATTCCTGCGCCTTGCCGGGGAGAGGTGTTGTCGAGCCGGGGGCTGGCGATTGCCCGCGTGTACGGGTGGCTCCGGGGGGGCGGCGTTTACAAAGGCCGGGCTGGAGGGCAGCCGGATTCGGGGCAGCGGGGAGTGGTTTTCGCACTTGCCGTACGCGGTGCTCTGTCCGGTTCACCGCTGTTACCTGCTCTCCACGTGCCGGGCTGTAGGGAGGGTTCCATCCGGCGGATTCGCGTCCAAGTCTTGGTCGTGCCGCAGTGCGGCTGCGCCGCCGAACTGTCCGCGGAAGGCGAAGAGCCGGCCGCAGTGCCGTGCCACCCTGGGGGACGGAGAAGACGTTGGAAAGGCTCGACACCGCCGCCCGTCAGGGCCGTCACGGGGGACGGCCGTCCGTGGTGGACGACGACAAGCTGGCTGTGGCCCGCGCCAGGCACGCCGAGGGAGAGAGCGTCACGGCCATCGCCAAGGCCATGGGGATCTCCCTGTACCACCTTGTACCGGCACATCGGAGAGAGCGCCTGAAACAGGCGTATAGACGTTCACACGCGGGCCCGGGCATTCGTCGGGGGCCTGTCACGCGTAGGTCTGCCTGGCCGGGCACGAGAGATCGGGTGCGGCGCGGTTGGGGGAGCAGGTCACGAGGGCGACGGAGTGGAAGACGGTGCCGTTGAGGTAGTGGCCCAGGGGCACGTCGCCTCCCCACGTGAGCCGTTCGACTGCGGCTTTCACGAGGACGACCAGCCTGGTCACCTCCCGGTCTTCCTCGGAGGCGAAGCGGGGTGCGAACTCGGTGAGCTGGAGGCCGAGCCATGCGCCGGCGTCCTTGGGTTCCTCCCATGTCCCCCGGATCATCGAGGGCGGTTTCATCAGCCAGTGCGCCGTCTGGATGGGCGGCACATCGGATGTCGGGAACATGGCGACGGCTTCCCGGTACCGGTCGATGGCATCCTTCTCGCTGGTCGCCGTCGGGGGTTGGCCGGGTGGTCTGCGGATGCTCTCTTTGTCGAAGGTCTTCTTCTCCCCGAGCCATGCGTAACCGTGGTGGTGCACCGCTGCTCCGTTCCGTGGAATGGCGACGGCCCCGCCCGTCGGCGCGAGGGCGGGGCCGTCAGTTCAGGTGGTCCGGGTGGTTCAGGCGGACAGTTCGAAGCGGGCGGGTCGATGCCCGCCGCGTTCAACTCCGTAGTGGTGAAGCGCAGCGGTGCGGCGTGCGGGCGCTTGCCGTCGCCCATTGCCCACGGTCCGGCCCGATCTTCGCCAGCGTCACGCACGCCTTGCCGTCCGGGTGGGTGTTGCCTCCGCACGCCTTGGAGAACTCGGCCCCTTCGAGGGGGAGCTCGTACAGGTCGGTCATCGCTGTGTGTCCTTCCTGATCTGCCTGACGGCCGCTGGAGGCCGTCCTCCGCCCTCGGTGGGCGGAAACCTTGAAGGTGGGTGCTCCGGCTTCCCTGGGTCCGGAGCGGTGCCCTCACCGCCCAGGGCGGCACCCCAGCCAAGGGGCGGACCGGGGGAGAGAACCTGAGCACGTCAGCCCAGACGGGACACGTCCTGTCCCTGTTCAAGCCTTGTCCGGTCGGGGGCCAACCTGTCACTCCGCCGGGGAGACGGACCAATGACAGGAACCTGTGCACACGCACGGAGCCGAGGGTGCCCGCAGCGCCTCCACGATCCGCTCGACAGCGTCAGCCGGAAGCATCCCGAGATGCACGTACAGACGTCCCTTGCGCGTCACCGTCGGACGTATACCGCTCCACACGGACTCGGGAAGGCCGAGAGTGGATAAGGCGGCCCGCATCGCTTCGGTGGCGTCAGAGGCTCGCGTACGGCCGTCTCTCCACGTCCGCATGTCCATCACGCGTCACAGCCCGGGGCACTCGTTGGCGTGGCGGTAGACAGTCACGGGCGGACCCGAAGAGCGCTCGACCATGCCACGACGGACGGGCTCCGTCGGCTTCACCACGCGCTTGCACACGGAACAATGACGCCCCGCCGGGGCGTACGTCACGTACTCCCACGTGTCCGCGTGCCTGTCTGTCGTCGCCATGCCGAACCCCTTTGGTCTTGGCAATCCGGGAAAGCGGCGCGTGAGCGGCATGGGCAGCCGCTTCCCCGGCATCGGTTATCCCGTGTCCACCAATGATCCACCGGCGTGACGGCCACTCCGAGCAATATTCGCGTTGTGGGGTAGATGATCACAGGCGACAGGAGTTCGCCCACTCCCCGAGCACGCTCCTTGCTTCCTCGCCGAAGAGCGCATGCCCCTCATACAAGGCGAATACCTCCAGGTGTTCTGCAACGTCCCTGGCATCCTGGAAAACGATTCGCCCGGTGAAGGTCTCGACGGTGGCCAGGCGTTGGTCGTAGACCGTGAAGGTATTCATGGGGCCACGCAGTACGGCAGCACCAATGGGAAGCACGCCGATGCGCACATTCGTCAAATGTGAGAGTGACACAAGGCGGTCGATTTGTACGGCCATTGCGGCCCGAGGGACAACAGTCCACCGGACGGCCTGCTCCGTCAGTAGGAACGTAAACCGCTTAGTGACGTCATACAGGGTCGCCTGTCGCTCCAGCTTTTTGGTCACCGTCTTGGAGATGTCTCCCGGCGAGTGCCCGAGGCTGGCCCTGATGTACTCGGGCGTAGCAAGCAGTCCAGTCACCATCGCAGGCAAGAAGTACCGGAGTGTCGTCGCCTCCGCTTCAAGGCCCGCTAGCTCTGCCTGGCGCTTCTCCAGCCCCCTGCGCCACGACGCCCGCTTGCCCTGCCACTCAGTGTTGGCAAGCCTCGCAAGGGCCACCACCTCCGCGACGAGTTCCGGCGGGGCGTCAACGGCTCTAAGGATTAGCTCAACGTCGATAAGGCTCGGAGTGACCCGACCGGTCTCAATATTGCTTAGCTTGGTCTGCGAAATATTGCAGCGCTGAGCGAGCCAGACCTGAGTGCGACTGGCTCGCTTGCGCAGCATTCGGAGCGTTTCCGCTAGGTCAGCTTTCGACTGGCCCAGCTGTCCCGGGTCAAAGGTCAAGGCCCTTCACGTACTCCTCGAAGGGCACCGCGTACTCTAGGGCGATCCGCTTCCATTCCCGATAGGGTTCAGGGTCGCCTTCGTACACCTCACGGTTGATCTGCGTACCGTCCGGACGGAAGTTGAGATGAGCGATGCGGGTCTCGTCGAACATCCACCAGTCTCGGCCGGTGAGCGGCAAGCCGTAGTCGCCCTGGGATACATCCAAGATCCGGATGTTCTCGCCGGCCTTGATGTTTCCGGGAATGCCCCACGCGAATTGGTACCGCTGGTAGTCGGTCAGCGGCTGGCGTACGACACGAACGCGGCCGATCGTGCGACCTGAGTCGACATACTCCTTTACTCGCTCATGCCAGCGCACATTGTGATTCGCGGGTTTCGCTTCGCCCCGCAGGAAGCGGGCTACGTTCTCCTGCTCCTTGGGCATGGTGTACGTGGGCTGTGCCTCGAACCGCCACGCATCCCGTTCAAAGGCATCGAAGAACTCGCGCCAACCCTCACCATCCAAGAGCACGAACAGCCTCCCTCAGAACGTGCTCGGGGATCTTGACGAGCGCCTCACCGTCGGGAGGCTGGAACGCTGCACACTGGTCGCCCTGGACGACGATGCCGCCGTCGGTCTCGTCTCGGTAGACGTTCGGGCAATCATCGTCGTCGCAGTTGGGGCCGCGAGCTTTGTCGGTAAGACGGATCAGATCGCCTCGCGTCATGATGCCCCCTCCCCGTGCAGGGCCGATCCCTGCCACCAGGACGACGCTAGGTCGGGCCCCCAGCCCCCGTCTATGGCACAACGCCCATATTCGCGTTGTCGGGTAGACGATCACGGGACGCAGCCCTCCTCCATGAGCGTCCCAGTACGGCCTGAGGTGGCCGATCTCCCGGGGCCTGCACGGGTTGCGGCGCAGCCTGGCAGACCGTCTCACGGGCCTTGAGATGCGCTACGCCTACACCCACTTCACATCGGATGTGATGCTGGATCTCGCCGAGGAGCAGGGAGCGGTGTACGCCGGGCGCCCCTACTGGGGCTCGGGCCAGGGAGAGGACCCGGGCATGAGGAAGCTCCAGCCGTAGCGGGGGCCCTTGCCTCGGAATATCAGGGATCAGGCGCCGATGGCCCGCTTGACCTGGGCCACGCTCGGGTTGGTCATGGTGATGCCCCCGTCAACCCCGGAGGAACGACGTGGACCGTCGGCGCGGTCCGGACCCGGCCGCTGGCCTGCTCCACCACCTTGCTGATGGCGTCCGCGTCCGCGGTGAGGAAGTACGGCGTCCAGGACGGGTTCGCGCCCTCCCCTGGTACGGGCCGACCGCGGCGACCGTCTTGCCGTCGAGCTGGAAGAAGCCGTAGCCGCCGTATTCCGGGCCGGCCGACTGGAAGGTCCAGCTGAACAGCGCGGAGTAGAACGCCGCGGCAGCGTCGACGCCGGGGACGCCGAGGTCGAGCCAGTTGGGTGCACCGGGGACGAAGCGGGTCGTCAGCATGAAGGACTCCGATCACGTGCTGGTCAGCGCCGGTTCCCAGCATGGCAGCGGGCATCGACAGTAGCCACGTGATCACCCACAGGAGTGAAACGGTGCCTCGTGACCAGCAGCCGACTCGCTCGCAGGCTCCGTGACACCGGGCTTCCCTTCGAAGCCGCACAATGCGCTGCCCTGCCCGATCTCTGCGGCCAGAGAGATACCCCCAGCCGTACTCCAACGGATCCTCGAGTCAGTTCCGTCCCTGCCGAACACTGGGCAGTAGGAGCCGTCAGAACCGCCTACGCAGCCGAGGCGGCTCGCCGCATAGATACGTGAGAGTCATGCAGGCAGAAGGTGGACGACCCCCACCCACGCGGAGTCGCCCCTCTCGTGAGTCGCGCGAACCCTCCAGCGACCTGCGGGCACAGAAATCTGGGCCTGCTCTGGCAGACCTCCCTGGTCAGGGTATTCCAGGGCGAGGTCCGCCCCGGCTACGGCGGAATCCAGGAGAACCGCCGATCCATCGGTCTCCCACACCCCGCAGTCCTCCCAGTCGGTGGCGGGGTCGTCCAAGACGACCTTCGCGGCCTCAAGGAGCTCGGCATCTGAATCGGCGGCGAGCCACCGCACGAAGACATTCCGCTCGGAAAGGTAGCAGGTCATGGCTGGCTCGTCAGCCAGTACCAACCCCGAGGCCGAAGCGCCAACGTCGATGACCCCAGCCCAGCCCTCCACATCACATGCGCGGTCGTAGTCGTCGGGATCATCACTCCCGCCAACGATGATCCCGCCTTCCGTGCAGCCACCCCACTGGTCCACAGCAGAGGCCGGGACGACGATCAACGGGCCGCCCATCGATCGAACCCAAGCGAGATCGGCATGGAGGTGAAGAGCACTGTTGCGAGATACGGTCATATGACCATTCTGCCCTTGTCTACCGACAACGCCTGAGGCGCTATTTCGCACCAGCCAATATCTGAACCTACCGACAGCCGGGCGAACATGGCCGCTACAGCCTGCTCGGTGCCCCAGGCAGAAGGCGCGCCGAAGACGAACTCGCCGCCATTCTCGGGCGGGCACCCGCCCCTTCAGCCCGTAGACGCGCAGGGATGTCGGCCGTCGCATGACTTGGTCGGAACGGGGCCTCCAAGACCTGCATCGGCAGGCCGACCAAAAATGGACAACGAGAAGTGCGTCGATCCGGGGTCCGGGACCACCAGGATCTCCTGGCCTCCTTTCTGCGTCACGGTCAGGCGACGATGAGCTGTTCGGCTACCTCACCGATCCTGGCAGCGGTCACGGCCGTGACATCGGCACCCGGCTCCAGCCGGACCTCGTCCAGCACGGCGGTCCGCGACGTGCGGCCGGTCTCCGGTGCGGCCACGACCGGGTACGGCCAGCCGGGGATCATCCGGTGCCCGTTCCCGTCACTGCCCTAGACATGGCAGAAGGACCGGTCCGGGCAGGTTGCGCGTCCAGCCGCAGCCCGGACGGCATGCTGACGGCCATGACCAACCGGGCGTCCGCCGCTCTGGGCAGCGGCAGGCCGGTCAGCGCCCGTCGGAGCCGGTCGAAATCATCCGACCTTCGTCGAGCCCGCCGTACTGAGCTCCGTGCCCCCAGCGGTGTTGTGGTCCGTGTATGAGATCCACCAGCGTTCTGAACCAGGAGGGTATCCATCAGCTTGAACAACGCGCCCGAGCCACCTGTGAGACATGCAGAGAAGTCCGCCCGGAAACTGTGACAACGGGGCCGGCGACTCGCTCCGGCCCCGTCAGAGGACTCACTCCGGGCGGCCCTGCCCGACCTCGACCTGGAGCAGGCGCGGGGAGACCTTGAACCCATAACGTGAGTACGCCGAAACCGCCCGGTCGCTGGAGTGAACGGTCACCCGCTCAAGACCGAGCTCACTCGCCCGTGCCAAGACTGCCTGGATCAGCTTGCCGCCCAGACCGCGGTCGCGCTCATCGGGCACGACGTACATGCACTGCACGTCACCCGACACCCGCTCGAACGCGCGCGGATGTGGCACACGCTGCGTGATGGCCAGCCAGGCCATGCCAATCACAACGTCGTCACGGACCAAGACCATGCACCGGTGCGACGACTCGGTTTCGCGGGCCCATGTCACGAACCGGGGAACGAACTCGTCCATCGTGGTGTCGGGGGTTCCGTAGAGCTCCTGCACCCACTGCCACCGCAACTCAGCAACAGCGGCCATCTCATGGGACTGGGCAGGGCGGCATGCAATGCTATCCACGGCTTCATCCTGGCCCAGATTCATCAGCACGATGGCCACTTCCGCCACTCTCGCACCGGCGAGGCGGTCACCCAGGGCACCGCCTCGTCAAACGGGCCACGTTCGTCGTCATTCGGCTGTGATCCCGCCACCCGAGCGGTCCTGGTCAGCCTCGCTCGCAGGCTGAGACCGCAAGTAGTTCGGCAAGGCACGCACCCGCAACGAGCTCGCCCTCGCCCTCGCGACGACTTGGAAGATCCTCCGCGACTTCCCCCTCAAAGGCAACGGCGCTGACTACAGCGTGCTCGGCATCGCTCGCTCCGCAACTTCACCTGGCAGGATGGGAGAGGAAACGAGTCGGCCAGCCGACATATCGTGAATCAATTACGGGACAGCCCAGAGCAGTGGCGGCATGGTGGAGGCAGGCGAACACCCCGGCCCTTGCTGGGCACCGACGAATCAAGAGTCATCACACCGGCTGAAACCAGCGCAGATAAGACACGCGACGGAGGCCGCTCGGAGGGAGCGGGAATGAAGTCTGTCAGCGAGGTCGATCTCCTGGTCGGCTCAGCACATGTCGGGTGGGTCGACAAGATCGGCGTGCCCTACATCGAGCACGTTCGCGCAGTGGCCGCCGGGCTCGCCCCATTCGGCGACGACCTGGTCAAGGCCAGCCTGCTCCACGACATCCTGGAAGACACCGACTGGACCGCTGTAAGGCTGCGTGGGGCCGAGATTCCGACCCGGGTCGTCGAGATCGTAGAGATGGTGACCAACGTGCCTGGCGTGCCGTACGAGGAGAAGATCGCACGCATCACCACCGACCCACAGGCGACCCTGGTAAAAATTTCCGACAACGCCCACAACTCCCGCCCGGACCGGGCCGCCCACCTGCCACCAAACAAGCGTGAGCAACTCGCTGCGAAGTACCGGTCCGCAAGAGCCCAGCTGTGGCCAGCCGCGCGCCAGGAAGACATCGAGGCGATCGTCCGCACCGTCAACCCGTCACTGCTCACAGAGCTGAGCGAGCATGTCCGAGCCCTGGACGACCGCCCTTCAGCGTGAAACGGTCCCCATAACGCCGGAAGCCCACGGCCCAGCTCCTCACCACCTTCACCATCACCCTCAGGACTCATCCACCCAAGGCATACCTTGTTGATCACGTAACGGCCCTGTCCCGGAAGCCTTGGAAAGCGTGCCAGCCAGCCGGGGTGTTCTCGGCGAGCAAGTCACCAGTGGAGGAGTCGAGCACACGACAGCCGAGAGCCCGGGCGAGACCGAAGATCACGGGAAGCACCTCATCCCCGCAGCCTCGGACATGGAGCATGACCGACTCGACGGGATCGTCCTCGCCAATGCTGAGCTCGATCACCCAGGTGGGCCCGACCAACTCTCCCCACGCGGAATCAGTGAGATCGACATCGTGCACGGCTGACTGCAGA
Organism: Streptomyces abikoensis; assembly: GCF_014648775.1. Taxonomy (GTDB): domain Bacteria; phylum Actinomycetota; class Actinomycetes; order Streptomycetales; family Streptomycetaceae; genus Streptomyces; species Streptomyces abikoensis. The sequence continues at coordinate 38,022 of NZ_BMRT01000013.1, read as the reverse complement.
GCATCCAGGACCCCGCACCGGCTTCCAATGGGAGGGAGCTCGTGATCGACGCCCAGTTCGTCGATTGAAGCGATGCCCGCCGGCAACGGCAGCAGAAGAACGTCCCAGCTCATGACACTCCCAACCTTGAGATCCACCAAGGACGGTACCTGCCACCACTGACACCTGCCCGGCCCGCCGAGCCGCCGCCGTCTTCCCGTCAAGCAGGTAATCCCCAAAGCCGAGGTAATCCGCAAGCGCAGTGACCGCACCCCACATCAAAGCCCGCGGCCTGCGCTGGATGGCGGTGCCCGACCAACGCGGCCCCGACATCCCCACCCGCACCTGAATCAGACACCACGCCGCAGTGCAGCCTCGGCATACCGACGGACGACTGGCTCCACATGGCCCGCATGCGGCCCCGCCAAACCGGCCAGCTCATGCGGGGAACGCACGAACACGACCTCAGCGAGTTCCGGTTCACGGCCCGCCGAACGCTCCGCCGCTACCACCGCAGCGAACCTGCCCCTCAACTCAGCCTCCGGCAGAACCGGAGCGAGGTAGGTCAGACCGACGCTGAGGCTCCCCCTTCGAGTGGCCGCCCACAGCCGCAGCTCGTCCGGCTCGACCTCCACCCCGACCTCCTCGACCAGTTCCCGCGCCGCCTGCCCGCTCAGGGCCTCCTCATCCAGCGCCCCTCCGACCCCGGGCGGCTCCACCGAGCCGCCCGGCAGCTGCCACCGGCCAGGCGCAGCCGTCGCGGCCGACATCCTCGCTACGACGACCCTGCCGTCATCCGTCGGCTGGATCACGTTCACGAACAACGACGGCAACGCCCCACCGCCAGGAACCCGGCGCAAGGCATAGTGGCGGTACGTCACCGCGGCCCAGCGCACGAACAAAGTGTCCGGCTCCTCCCACCGGTGTTCCGCACACCCCACCACCGGCCCATCGAAAAGCGCCGGATTGGCGGCGACCGCCATCGCCCACGTCTGGTCCCGCGCCGCCTCAAGCTCCGCGGACAGCACGGGAGCTTCACCTTCGACCAGACGAAGGCACTGAACATCGAAAAGCTCCATGCCCGAAGGCAACGTCCCGGTCACCCAGCCCATCGTAGGGGGAGACGTCCATCAGCCCGGATGGCCCGGGCGAAACAGCCCGAAACCCTGCCGCTACCCAGCGGAACCGGTCTACCGTTTCGCCCCATGACGACTTTGATCGTTGGCGGCAGCGGCTTCCTGGGCACCGAGCTGATCCGGCAGGCCACAGCGGCTGGGCACCCTACCGCCGCGACATACGCGACCAAGCCCAGTGAAGCCTCCCAAGCCGTGTGGTACCTCCTCGACCTACGGGATGCCGGACGACTGGACGCTGTCATGGCCGAGGTGCGCCCGCACTTCGTCGTGAACGCTTCGAGCGGCGGGGCGGACTGGGCGGTCACGGCAGAGGGCCCCGTCCGGCTCGCGACGGCCGCGGTAAAGCACGGAAGCCGCCTGGTCCACGTATCCAGCGACGCCGTCTTTTCCGGCGCCCGCGTTCACTACGACGAGACCTGTTTCCCTGACCCCGTCACCCCCTACGGAGCGGCGAAGGCAGCGGCGGAGACCGGCATCCTCGCCGTGCACCCGGAGGCCGTCGTCGCCCGCACTTCGCTGATCATCGGATACGGGCTCTCCAAACACGAACGCGCCGTGCGCGAACTCATCGCCGGAACTCGCGATGGCGCCCTGTTCACCGACGACATCCGCTGCCCGGTGCACGTCACCGACCTGGCCACCGCCCTTCTGGAGCTGGCATCGCTCGACGCGGTCGGCATCCATCACCTCGCAGGGGCCGACACCCTGAGCCGCCACGAACTGGGCGTTCTCATCGCCAAGCGAGACGGCCTCGACGTCTCCCGGCTGCCCACGGGCCTACGAGCCCACAGCACACTGCCCGGCGCCCTCGACGTACGCCTCGATTGCCAGGCGACCCAGCGAAAGCTGAGCACCACGCTGCGCGGTGCTCGGCAGTTCTGCACAACACCGGCTTGACCACACAGGCGCGCGCCCGGCGAGCCCACAGGACAGCGACGCGTACCGACTCCGGTGCACAACCCCGGCAGACAGCCTCCTCTACCTGGCGAGCCTCGCGTAGAACGGTGAACTGCTGGGGAGCAAAAAGACGGTGAAGGAAAGCCGGACACCGGGAAGGGGAGCCCGCCATGGGCATGGTGCTGCTAGTGGTGATCGTCTCGGCTGCTGTGGCAGCGGGGGCCGCCGTCGTCGCGGGCCTGGTGAGGGCCGGGCGACGTGAGTCCGAGGCGGAGCAGGCGCGCCTGCCCGAACAGGCCCGCCTCGACGCGCGCCGGTCGATGGACGCCATCTGGAAGATGGACGGCCGGGCGTTCGAGGAGTTCATAGCGCAGCTGTGCCGCCGCGACGGTTGCACGGACGTCAAGCGGGTGGGCGGCGTCGGCGACCTGGGTGCAGACGTGACCGGCCGCCTACCCGACGGCAGGCGCCTGGTCGTCCAGTGCAAGCGCTACGCCCCGCACCGGTCGGTGGGCAGCCGGGACATCCAGACGTTCAACGGCACGGCCCGGCTGGAACACGGCGCCGACGTACCGCTGTTCGTCGCGTCGTGCGTGTTCACCAGGCAGGCCCGCGCCTTCGCCGCCAAGCAGAAGCTGACGCTCATCGACGTGGACCTGCTCGGCTTCTGGAACAACGGCACGACGCTGACGTCTTTCCTGGACCTGGACATCGGCCGGTCCGGCAACCATCGCAAGCTCGGACCGGCCAGGTAACCCCGCCCCCGGGCTACCGGCCGCCCCACATCGGACTCGGCGCAAGTGCTTGAGAATCGCTGAGAGGGTCGGCAAAGAGCAGGTCGCCCAGTCTGCTCCCCACACACGCGGGGATGCTCCCGCCAAGCTGTCCTCAACCAGCTCACCAACGCATGCACCCCGCGCACGCAAGGATGGTCCTTGCTCCCACTACCCGTTCCACAGTGAAGAGGGCAAGCGCTTGCTGCGGTGATCCGTTGATGACGACCCAGCAGCGCCAGAAGCCTCCAGCACTCCACCTCGACACCCCCGCGTAGAGCAGCTACCAGCCGACACTGGTATAGGTCAGATCATGTATGTCTATGAGGGCACCGTTACCGATCTGGCCACGGCATTAGCGGAGTCGTCATTCTCCGCAGCAGCCGCGCAGCGCTTTACCCAAGTCTTCGGAACCCTCCCCAGCCCACAGGAAATACGCAGCTGGCGGCGCAGCTGGCCTCGCCTGGCGGACGCACTTTCCACGGCGGGACTGGGCCGCCTCCACATCCTGCTCGAGTACGCACTGCCTGCCACCGGGGAACGCGTCGACGCACTCCTCGTCGGCCAGGACACCGGCGGGAACCTGTGCACGGTCGTCATCGAGCTGAAGCAGTGGACTCATGCCCAGCTCAGCACCACCCGACCCGGCATGGTGCGTGCTGGCGAACGCGTGGTCCAGCACCCCGCCCGTCAAGTCGGCGGATACGCGCACTACCTGCGCCAGTGGGTCAGCCATGACGACCTCCCCCTCACCGTGCGCGGGGTGGCGATGCTCCACGACGCACCCGATGACTTGATCATCCAACTCCGCGAACAGGCCGGCCGGGGGCCAGCACGCGACTACCCGGTGCTGGGACGAGACGATCTCACTCCCACCCCCTCGGCTTACGCGCTGGCTCAACGACTGGGCTGCGCCGACCTATGCCCCGCCCCCTGGGCTGACGTGGAACGCCTCCTTCGAGCCAGGCACCGCCCGTCACCAGCGCTGCTCGCGCGGGCCGGTGAGGTGATCGAGGGGCGCACTGCGTTCGCACTCATCGGAGACCAAGACCTGGCCCGGCAGGAAGTCCTGCACGCTGTTGATGCCGCACGCAAACGTGGACAGAAGAGCATCGTCGTCGTGACAGGCGGGCCAGGCACTGGGAAGTCCGTGATCGCCTGCCGGCTACTGGGCGACCTGTGCAAGGAGCAGGACAGCAACCCGCGGCTGCTGTCCCCCTCCGGAACACTCACCCGACAACTGCGCCGGACCGTGGGAGACGACTTCCGTGGCTTGATCAGCACACTCCTCAATAACGTCCCCGCCGGCATCACGAATACCAGCGTGGTCCTTCTCGACGAAGCCCACCGCACCCGCACCTCCCCCGACCAAAAATGGAGGAAATTCCCCCTCATCCTCGGGAAACTCATCAACCAGGCCGCTGTAACCGTGCTCTTTCTCGATGAACGACAAATCGTGCGCCCCAACGAAGGCATCACCCTCGAGGAGCTGGAACACCACGCGCAGCGCAGCGGGTACTCATTCGCCCACATCGACCTCACCACCCAGTTCCGCTGCAGCGGCTCCCGCGCCTACCAACAATGGGTCGACCGCCTCTTCCAGCCCGAAGGCCCCGCTCAGGCATGGACAGGAAGCGACTACGACCTGGGCGTGGCGGGTCACCACCCACACCCACAGCGGCCTCACCGCCCGAATAACGGCCGGCTTCTGCTGGCCCTGGAACTCCCCTCCCACTCCGCCCCTGCTACCGGAAGTCGAGATCACCTGGCCAGACCTGGATGGCCCTCGTACCTGGGCACGCCCGTGGAACTCACGCGCAGATGAGCCCAGGTTCGAACACCCCGATGTCCCTGCCCGTCCCTTTTGGGCCACCGACACCGGCGGCCATGACCAAGTCGGCTGCATCTACACAGCCCAAGGTATGGAGTACGCCTACAACGCGGTGGTGATAGGCGGAGACCTCATCCGGCGCGGCAAGCAGTGGATAGCCCGCCCTGAGGCGAGCTACGACTCCCAGCTACGTCATCTGCCCCCCGACCGCTATCTGCGGTATGCGTTGAACACTTACCGCGTACTCGCCACCAGAGGCACCCTGGGTACACGCTTGTATTCAACAGACCCCGGGACACAAACATTTCTCCAGACGCTTACCCGCCAACCTAACGGGCAGATGGGGCCTTGAACGCTGGCTGGCGAGGGAAACCTGCACACTTGGCAGCACTTCGCCACAGGGACGGGCACAAGGACCCCGCGATGAGCACCAGAGCACTCAGGCGTTCGCGGGCTCACAGAACCTCTTTCATCCTGAATAGCTGCAGGTGAGGAGGGTGTGGATGGCCTGGATGACCCGACTGATGCGGTTGGTTGAACAGCGTGCTCGGCGGAGGATGCGCCAGGACTTCAGCAGGGCGAAGGCGCGTTCGCCCGGGGCTCGCAGGCGGGCGTGGTCACGGTTGAACTGCTGGCAGTGCTCGGACTGTTTGCGGTGGTCATAGTACGGAGTGCGGACAGTGGCGCCGGCGCCCTGGTAGGCGCGGTCGGCCAGGACGAGGATTTCCCTGGTCAGGCAGGTCTGGAGGATGCCGTGGGCGCGGGCTGCGGTCAGGTCGTGGGTGCGGTCGGGCAGTGCGCGGGAGAACCACGGCGGTGTGCCGTCCGGTGCCGCGACGACCTGCACGTCATTCCGTGCCGCCTGTGCTTCTGCGAGTAGTACGGCTCGTCCGCGGCGACCCGGTCGGTGGGGATCAGGGTGCCGTCAACGATGACGAGGTCGCCTTCACCCAGTCCGGTCAGGGCCTCCCGCAGGCCCGGGGCCCACCCAGGAGCTCGAGGGTCTCGTCGACGTACCGCCAGGCCGTCGCCTCCGACACCCCGAAACCAGCTCCGACCTGCGAGAACGTTTCATTGTTCCGTAGATGTGCCAGTACCAGGAGAGCCTGCTTGAAACAACCCAGCTTCCGCCAGGGTGACTTCAGCTCCTGCCGACGGGCATGGATCAGCCACGCAACATGCTCAACGAGCTCGTACGGCACGTCGAGCGTAGAACAATACGGAACCGACAGAGCCCCTTGGCAGCGGTGTCGAGTGAGATCAACACCCCAACGACAAGGGGCTCTGCCATGTCACCACTCACTACCCCTGATCAGGCCTTTCACCCTTCAAGAGCCGGGATGAAAGAGGCTCACAGAGGGGTATCCGTTTCCTCAGCGACTTACTCGGCCCTTTCCATCCACTATTCTCCGCAGCGCAGGACGATGTGGGCTGCGGCGATGGCAGGCCCGATGCCTCGCTCTGTGGAAGATAGCCAGGTCTCCAGGCGGGCGAAGGCATCAGCCGGGATCAACCCCCGCCGTGTTCGAATGTGCGGTTCAGTAGGCATGTCTCCCCCGTACGCCAGGCTGGCGTGCCACGATGATGCTCGGAGGGAGGAGCTGACGGCGTTTCCTGGCATGAGTCGGGGATGGTCCGATCAACCAGGTGCCAAGGACCTCGGTCGCTCGTGCTCCCCCTGTGTGAGGGCCCGAGGTGCCGAAGTTGGCGAACCAGCCGTCCGGCCTGGTCCGTGAACTTCGGTGACCGATTCCCGTGGCTGCGGGGTGGCCTTATGTGGGGTAATTGGCCTATGGGTTACTTCATGTACGACGTCATGGGCGCGACAGTTGAAAGTCCTGATATGGAGACCATGCGCCGGGTTCTGGAGGGTCTTGTGGGGGCGGATGGCGAGCATGCTGATGTGTCGCTGTCGCATGAGAGCGGGTGGTGCCTCAGTGTGTTTGCCGACGGCTTGGTGGTCTGGGAGAACACTGAGGACGGTGCGGTGGTCCCTGGCGAGATGCGCGGGGTCGGTCGCGAGGAGGTCCTGGAATTGTTCGGCCTCCTCGCGGCTGGCGACATCGCTGCGGTTCAGACTTTCCCATGGAGCGGGTGATTGCCGAGGCTGGATGACCTCGGCCTGGGGCTATCGGAGCGGTCCCTGTTCGTCGACGTGGAAGGCCGGGGTCCCCAGGAACACGTCGTGGTCCACTGGCCCGTAGGCGATGTTGAAGGTGTCCAGCCAGTAGGTCCAGTCCTGCATGCCGGTCAGGCTGCTGAAGCGGTAGTTCAGCTGCCATCGGACCCACTGGCCCGGTGCCAGGCACACGGCAGGTGGCCGCCGTGGCCGGGGCGGCAGGGCGAACAGCGGCTGCACCCGCGGGAAGACCCGCAACCGGCCGTTTGCCTCACGCAGCTGCACATCGACATCGCCGAGCATCGCCTGTCCGTCATACGGCGTGAAACCGTCCCGCTCGTGCATCCTGACCGTGTGCGCGAAAGGCACCGGGTGATACGGCAGGACGAATCCGACCGGGGCGGCATTCCGTCGCGCGGCGGCGTTACCCCCGCGTGACTGCTTCGTCCAGGAGGTCCGCACCCACTGCACCGTAATACCCATGACGTCCCACGTCCCGTCTGTCACGACTGCACCACAGGAGAGCCTGCTCGCCCACACACGCGACGTCAAAAATTTAATGGTTCTGGCCTTCACTTCCGGGCTCGTAGGACCTCCGAATCTGAGAAGCCGCCACGGCGTCCTGCTCCGGAGACATTCCGCGATGGCTTCAGCGCAGATCTGCCCAGTACACCCCCCCAATCGAGCGGGCAGAACCGTGCGCCTCTCGTTCCCCCAGCCGATGGATCACCAAGGCATGCGGCAGCCAATCGGCCCTATGCCCCAGCACGACCCCCGGCGCTCACACCCGCACGCGAACAAATCGAAGCCAGACGACTCGCCGCCGACCAGGTCGAGACATGGCGGAAGCCACCCAGGCCGAGGCCACACTGCGCGCGATGGATGAGCAGCGGGACCCAGCAGCCTGCGGCACCCGCCCCGGCAACCGGCGACATGATTCGTATGCGACTGGCTGACCCACGCGGCCAACGGATTGACCACCAACGGAGGCTCACCCACATGACCACCACAAACTGCCTGTTCGGTGACACCCTCATGACCCACCCCCACCGCGTCTACGCCGATCTCCGTGAGACGGGCCCGGTTCACCGCGTGACCACGCCTGGGGGCACCCCAGTCTGGCTCGTCACCCGCTATCAGGACGTGCGCGCGGCACTGACCGACCCACGGCTGTCCCTCGACAAGTCCAACGCCGCCACCGACGACAGCCACCAGCCCTCCATGCCATCGGAACTGGATGCCCACCTGCTCAACATGGACCCACCCGACCACACCCGCCTTCGCCGGCTGGCCTCCAAGGCATTCACGCCACGCCGCATCGAGCGCTTGCGAGACCACATCCAGGCACACACCGACGCGCTCCTGGACAACCTCGACGGCCCACCGGTCGACCTGATGAAGACCTTCGCCAATCCGCTGCCCATGGCCGTCATCTGCGAACTGCTCGGCATCCCCACCGACGCCCAGAGTGACTTCAGAACCTGGACCAACGCCCTGACGGCACCAGAAGCAGACGCCGCGGTGACCTCACAAGAAGCGATGAAGCAGATGTATCACTTCCTCGCCACCATCATCGAAACCAAGAGGACGAAACCCAGCGACGACTTCCTCTCCGCAATGATCGAAGCCCGCGACGCACACGACCGGCTCACCGAACCGGAACTGATCGCCATGGCCTTCCTCACCCTGTACGCCGGCTACGACAACGCCGTGAACCTCATCGGAACCACAACCCTCGCCCTGCTCACACACCCTGAACAGATGACAGCAGTCCGCAACGGCCGGATACCGCTCCACGCAGCGCTCGAAGAGGCCATGCGCTGGAACGCCCTATTCCCACTGGCCGCACGCCGCTTCGCGCTCGAAGAACTCACCATCGCCGGAGCCCGCATCCCGCCGGCGCCCGTGTATGGCTATCCCTCACCTCAGCGAACCGCGACAGGCAGCAATTCACGAACCCGAACATCTTCGACAGCACACGCACACCCGCACACCTCGCCTACGGCCACGGCATCCACTACTGCCTCGGCGCGCCCCTCGCACGACTCGAAGGTGAAATCGCCCTGACCAGCCTGCTGCGCCGATTCCCAAACCTGACCCTGGCCGTACCCGCCGACGAGCTGTCGTGGATACGGTCGTTCCACAAGCGCGGCCTGCAGTCGCTGCCTGTCTCCTGGTGATCGCCGCTATCCCGACTGCGGGCTGTAAAGGGAAGGGAGAGGCCACCGTATGCGTCGTGTTTACTGTGGGCGCTGGACCAGCGGGCGCGGCCCGCTGACGCTGTGAAGGACTCCAAGTGGTTGATCAGCGGCCTTGTGCGATGCAGGTGAGGCGAGTTGCTGACCTAGGGCGACGTCGGCGCTTCTCAAAGCTGCGGAGACGTCGTCATACGCCAGGACAGGTTGAAAGAGGTGCAGTAGCGGTACCTTTGATCCGGAGGTGGACCCCGACGATGTCTTGGACCTGCACGATAGCTTCGGGTGCGATCCGAGACAGGATCGCGAGGGCATGGTGCCAGCCCGCACCTGTCGTCAGTGCCTGCCGAGTGAACCTGACGGCAGCCTCTCTGTCAGCCAGGGCAGGAGTGGAGACGGTTAGCGCGAGGGCACGGATGGTATGAGCGAACGGGTCAGCATCTGCAGGGTCCCCGATAGGAGGGACCCGGACCGGCAGCTGAACCAGGTACGCCCCCACAGCGGCGAAAGCCGCCGCACGGCTCTCCGGTGCCGATAGCTCGTCGGCCGCTTTCCACGCCTCGCAGACGTCATTGCACACCGCGTGAACCACCGCAAGCCCCGCTCCCGGAAAGCGTTCCGCCCGTCGCGCTCGGCTCTCCTGGTTCAGCCAGCCTATCTGACGGGTCGCAGATCCCCCCGCCTTGATCTCCAGGAGAGCATGCGCAAGGACGGTCTCTGCCTTCCATGCTTGCGGTGGTTCGCTGATGTATGCGAGCGCTTCACGGATTGCTTGGTCGAGCTGGGCCTTGTACGGCTCTTTCAACGCATCTGCCGCGGGTAGGAGCCCGACGAGGTCGGCCAACAACCCTTCCAGACCTCGAGGCCGGTGCTTGCCGGCGAGCAGGCCCTGCCGTTCCTCGTCGATAAGCCGGGCCGCGAGAACTGGGTCGTGAACGGCGAGTTCCGAGGCCACCGCGATACGAGCCCTCCGGGAGGCCCGCCGCCATGCTGCTTTCCCAGCACGCTGCACGGGCTCGGCCTGCTCAATGAGCTCTAGAGCAGCGCTGCCTTCTCCTGCGCCGGCCAGAGCTTGGGCAGCGATGGCCCAGGCGCCGGCAGCGTCGCCTTCCACGGGGTCCAAAACAGCCCGGGCAGCTCTGGCCGCTTCATGGGCCTGCTCCCGCGCGCTCGCAATTCGCCCCGAGTCTGCATGCGCCAGCGCTACGGCGGCAAAGGCCCTAGCCAGATCATGTGAGTCGTGCAGCTCGGCAATCAGTGCTTCGGCATCTGAAGCCCGGGCGCCCCGTACAAGTGCACCAAGTAAGGCAGGGAGCCAGACGATCGCAGACCGACCATCCGGATGGCTCTCTGGCAGCAGTGCCAGCGCTTCGCCCAGGTGACGCTTGGCTGCATCGTGTTTGCCTAATTCTGCCAGATGAAACGCCTCATGAGCCTGCTTCTCAGCCTCGGTCTGGTTATCGTCACCGAAGCCGCTGTCACCGCCAGGTTCACGTTTCTCACCCCTGGCAATCACCGAACGGGCAGAGGCGGTCACGTCGTGACCGTAGAAGCCTGTTCGCAGCTGTTCGGGCATGCTGTCCAGCAGTCGCTGCCTTTCCTCCATCGGGACCCCGGTATCGGCAAGTGCCTGCATGAGCCCTGCAAGCGCCGCCTGTAAGCCGAAGTGCAGGTGAGAGTGATCCGTCACCGACAGTGAGGCACTGTCCTGAAGCTGAGACTCGATGTACTGCTTGGCCAATGCCGCCAGGGCTGCAGCCTCCTCCTGGCGGGCATCGACCAGGGCTGAAGCCGCCGTTGTCAGCACGCCGACGCTCGTCAGTGCCGGCAACTCGGCCCACACAACCTGGCTGTAGCTGACGATGCGGTCGTGGAGCCGATCTGCACGCTCAGGGAAGGCAGCTGCCAAGATCGCCCAGATCTGGATCGGGACAGCTCTGTCTTCCGGGAAGGCGCTGTCGCACGCCAAGTGCTCGGCTTCCTCCTCCATCTCGTCGAGGAGTTGCGCCGCGACGGCCGGGAGGTAGGCAAACAGAAGGGTGGCAGCATCCACCCACGCTTCGTATCGCGCTGTACTCAGCCCTCGTGTTGAGCGAAGGAGCTTGATTCCGTCGCTTTCCTGCCGTGTCGCGATGAGAGCGACTGCTGCCTGTGCGGCGATCGCCTCCGTATCTTCGTGACCTCCGACGAAGAACATGGTCCGACGACGGGCTTTATGTGCCCAGTCAGCAGCTTCCTGAGCGATCTGCTGGGCCTGCTCATGGCTTGTGTCCGCCAGTACGCGAGCCACCTGGGCCAGGGAAGCCGCCTTGGCGGAAGGATCAGCGGATGCGAGCGCCAGGGCTCGGGCCCGTTGAGCGTGGCCGAGACGGGCGACTGCGCGGGGGATGGAATATGGCAGGGGGCGGGCATGGCGGAGGAGTAACTCCCGGGCCGCGGCGGCGCCGGCCAGCACGGCGAGGCTTTGGGGAGTGTGACCCGGCTGCATGGTCACGGTCAGATCGAGATCCGCGAGTGCGACGTCCACCCCGGAACGTTCCACGGTGCGAAGCTGGCGCAGCGGGTCGAGGACGAGTGACGCCAATCGCTGAGCATCCGCACTCTCGTGAACCAGGCGGGTATAGCCGGTGAGAAGGTAGGTTGGGGTCTCTTCGGGCCAGTTTTGGGCCTGGTAGCCGGCCGCCCAGGTATGCAGGCGGGCCTTGTAATCCGCGAGCTCCGCGTTGCCGAGGGCGTCCGATGCATCCAGGCGTAGCTCGTCATGCGCGAGTACATACGTCTGCCGGGTGAGTTCGTCCTTCGGAGCCAGAGCGAGGTGGTCGGTGTCGTCAGGTTGCATGCTGCGGCCAACGACGCTGCCGAGGACTTTATCGATTCTGTCCGGCCGTACCTTGACCAGCTCGGCCAGGTCCTTGCCGCTGAGGGCACCCTGGGCCACTGTCAGGAGGCCGAGGAGGGGGGAGCCCACGTCTGGGTCGTCCAGCAGGGCGCGCAGTTCCTGCCGGGCCGTCTCTCGGATGACTTGAGCAGCGGGTGAGGCGGTGAGGTGGTGGACGATCGCGGAGTCTCGTAGGGGATGGTCGACGAGAACGTCCTCCGGCGTGGAAGGGTTCGGTCGCCTTGAGACGATGATGCGCATCCCGGGGGGAGGGACTTTTGGCAGGAGAGCGGCGATACTCCGTCGTCCCAGACCCGCGTCTGCATCCTCGTCCAGTCCGTCGACGAGCAGGACGAAGGCCCTGTGACGCTTCGCGCTGGCATGCGCGGCCTGCTCGTAGAGGCGGTGCAAGGTTGCCCGCATCTCCCACTCGTCGAGAGTGTCGGGGTGTCCCTTCACAATCGCCGGCTTCTTCCCGGCCACGGCGGCGAGGTACCTCGTCATTGAGTGGAAGAACACTTTCCGGGTGGCAGTGCCGAGTCGTCCGGCAATGAAGTAGTGGACGAGATCAACTCCGACTGGCAGGCATCGGTCGGCGAACCAGGCCAATAGGGCTGTCTTTCCTGCCCAGGCATCCGCCTGCCACAACATGTAGTCGGGGCCACGCCCAGCCGGACTCGTTACTGAAGCCTCGAGCTGGGCCAGCTCCTCCCTCCGGCCGACGAACTCCCGTGGGACAACCGCCTTCAGCGTTGCGAGATCGCCAAAGAGGCGACCGGGCGAAGACGCACGGATACGGGGCCCATGGCCACCCTGCCCGCTCCTCCGCTTTCCCTGCGCGGCTTCAAGCCGAGCGCGCCACGCCGCATTAGGAACCCTCCGATAGGAGTCAGAACGCCGACAGGCGTGCTCCTCCAGGTGCGGAATGAGGACCTTGAGCACGTAGTCGGTGTACTTCACATGGGGCACGGTGTCCTTCATCCAGGAGGTGAAGGTCGAGAACGGCACCTCCCCATACCCCTTCTCCCGGCCACGCTCAAGGAGCTCGCTATGGAGCCTCCTGTACGAGAGCTTGGGCGTGCCCCCGCCAGCGGCCAGGTACAGCTCCAGCAGGTCTTTCGTGAAGCCCGGCGGTTCCTCCTTCCCCGCCCCGCCGCTCTCGGCGCCATCCGGTACAGACTTCGCCGGACACATCTTTTTCCCCCTTCTGACCTGCGGGAATGCGCTTAATCTGGATCTTCGAACGTCGCGGGACAGTCCCCGGACACGGGATACCTGGGGGACCGGGCCGGCGGGTAAGAGCGCCAGGCCACGTACCCAAGGGGGATCTGAAATGTCCGTTCTGCTGTCCGTGCTTCACGACGCGACCACCTTGACCGCTGCTACCGGGCTCGCTTACGCCACCGCCATCTTCGCCGTGGCCGCGTCCTCGGTGATCTCCCGCAGCCCGGAGCGCCGCCGCGATGCCAGGGCGACGCTGACGATCCTCGTGCGGCGCCGCGGCCAGCGCTAACTGTCGCGCCAGCCTCGCTGGGTGATGAGACCGAGCCCGTCCATCACCCGGCGCTCTGGCGCCGGCGTGCGAAGAGCGGCTAACCTCGGCGCCTGCGTGGCTCCGCTCCTGCGGGGATGGACCTGTTTGTGAGCAGAGCACGACCTTCTCCCCGCGTGCGCGGGGATGCAGAAACCGGCTGCGCGTCTGACTCCGCCTTCTGCAATCGACAGAATCAGGCGCATGCAGGCCCTCAGTGTCCGTCCCGTGGCCAAGCGGGTCCCGCGCTGCCAGCGTGGCAGTCTCTCTCAACTCCACCTCGTAAAAGATGAGTTGAAGTTCTCAGAATGCACCATGACGCCCTCGTTCGCATGCTACGGTCCAGCCTTATTCCAGCAGGGAACGTTTGTGAGCAGAGAGCGAACGATGCATCTTGGCTGAATCCCGTACCCCGCCCACAGGTGCCACACGCCCTCGATGGGACCCCCGATGGGAAGCATGCGCCGAGGCACTGACACTGACTGGCGCCCGGGTCGAGCGCAGCCTCATCGGCCTACTGGAGGACGCCGACCAGCTGCTGTCCGTGGAAGGAGCGACCCCTGGTGAGCAGGTCGCTCTCCTCGAATACCTGCTGGCCATCTGCTACGCATCGGGAACGTATCCGGCCACCGCCAGGGAGTGGCCGGCCTGGGTCGACACACAAGACACGTTTCGTAACGCTGCCAAGTGGCTGGCCAAGGACGAAGGGATCTGGGACCTCTTCCATCCCACTGAGCCACTTGGCCAGAACGTACTCCTCGCTCCCTTCCTTGACCAACACGGGGCAGGACCCGCACAGGTGGTCATTGAGCACGTCGGCGACTACAACCAGTTCTTCGACCACCATCACCTCGACCATCCACAGCCATTACCCGCTGCCAAGGCATTCCGAGCGATGCTCACACAGCACGTGTACGGGCCCGCCGGCCGAGCCCGGATCTCGGGGAAGGCGACACTCGGCCCCACCATCACCAACCTCGCCATCGGCCGCCTCACCAGCCGGATCCGCGTCATCGCGCTCGGCCCCACCCTCGGCGAGACGCTGCGCCTGAACCTGGCCCCCCTCTCCGGACCGCGAGGCGAGTTCAACCGCTCCTGGACCAACGGGAAGGAACGGAGAGGCTTCAAGGTGAAGCCTGACGGCCGCGCCGTGAGCGGCCCCGCAGACCTGCACAGCTCCCTCGGCCGCTCGATACTCCTTCGCCCCGGCCCCGACGGGACCACCATCGACCGAGTGCTGATGGGCGCGGGCGAACTGCTCGCCTTGGAGGAACACCACCTACAGGACGCCGTCTACGCCGAGAAGACCGACGGGACCAAGAAGCCGCTATGGGCATCAGCCTCCCGTGCCGTCTGGCGTGACGCCCACGCCCTCTACGCCGCCGTGGCCAAAGCACGCGATGCCACCACGATGAATGCAGGCGAGAACCTCTACGAGAGGCTCGCACTCTTCCCCCCAGTAGATGTCGCGCCAGAGCCCGGTCAGAGCCCCGCCCGACACATCAACTTGTGGGCAGTCGGACTCGTCGCCAAACAAACCACGGCCATTACCTGGGTCTCCGGCGTCTTCCCCTTCGCGCCAGGGCTGGAAGCCAGGCTGTACCACGCCTCGCTGCGCGGGTCGGAGATCGCCGAGTATGTGGCCACAAGCCTGAGCAAGGCCGCCTACGCAGCCTGGACCATCACGTATCCGAACCCGAAGCCAGCGGACAAGAACCAGCAGATAGCACGCTTCGACGTGCGGTGGAAGCACTGGGAGGCGACAGAGGAGCAGTTCGACCTCCTTCTGGACGACATCACCGCAGGTGAGGTCGTCCAAGAGTGCCTCCTTGCCTATGCCTCAGTCGTATCCACCACGGCCCGGAAGTTCCTTGCTGAGTCCCTTGACTCACTGCCGAGGAACTCCCGCGGTGCCCAGGCACGGGCCGCAGCCCTACGGCGCTACGACGACGAGCTGGCGCACGCCAAGGCCCCGGCCGAACTCCGAGGGGGGAAAGCATGAGCACCGAGCCCGTCTCCAAGGCCAGATCCCTGCCCGATCCCGGACGCAAACAGGAAGACCCGGACCGCCCCTCCTCGTACACTCCGGAAGGCGAGCCCGGCGAGCACCTCACCTCCTGGCTTGTGAGCCTCGTACGAAACCGGGAATACGGGCAACTGGCCGACCTACGCCGACCGCACCTGACGACCACCGCCCACATCAGAGCCGGCTGGTTCAGCCCAACGCGGGACCAGCGCGAGATCTACGAGCAGGTGGCGTTCCTCTTCGGGGTTTACCACCAGGGCCGTCCCACTCCCTCGTACGGCTTCGGCACCCTGGGCGAGGCCGCCCGCCGGATCGGCAGCAGTGCCGGTCGCGGTCCCGACGACCCCGGAGCCGCCCGGCTCATCGACCGGATCGTTGCCAGCCGCCGGATCCCCTGGCGCCACCTCCAGCACGCGGTCGCACGCCTCCGCGCCTGCGACCAAAGGCCTCCATCGTGGGCCCAGCTCGCCGAGGACCTCAGCCGCTGGAACGACCGCAAGGCCCGCATCGCCTACGAATGGGCCGTCGACTTCCACACACCCCCGCCCCGAGCCGGACGCGCCGGGAACGGCGAGGCGACCGCCGACACAACCACGAAGGGCACCAACACGTGACCACCACCGCGACTTTCACCGGCAGCCCGTTCCTCTCCCTGCATCTGCTGGAGACCCTCATCGCCGTGCTGCCCGTGCGCGACGAAAACGGCGCGCCCAAGTCGATCGTCTACGGCGGAGCCGAGCGTCACATGATCACGAGCCAAGCGCGACGCCGTGCCGAGCGGGTCCACGCCCGGGACCGTGCCAACGCCGGGGTCGGTGCCTTGGCCGGGCGGAGCACCGGCATCCGTACACGCGAATGGGCGCTGATCACTGCCCGTGAGCTGGCCTCTCAGCACGGCTGGGACAAGGACGAGGCGGTACGGACGGCCCGCGCGGTCATCGAGGCAACCGGTCTGAAATTCGGCGATCCGGCGAAGAAGACCGTCGCCAACCTGACCAAGGTGCTCCTGTTCGCACCGGCCGACGCCGGCTCCCGTATCGCCGCGCACATCGCCGACCACAGCGAGGAACTCCGGACCTGGACCGTCGAGTACTCGGCAGCTCAAGCTTCCTCTGCAAAGCCCAAGAAGGGTACGCGGAAGGCTGCCGCCGACACGGACGCCGAGTCAGCGGAAGCCCCGGAGTCCTCTGCCGCGGCCAAGGACTTGCCTGCACTCCCGCCGGGGACCCGCGCCGCGGTCCTCACTGCGCTTGCCCCTCGGGATGCCATTGACATCGCCCTCTACGGACGGTTTCTCGCGGAGATCGCCGATTCCCCCAACGTCGACGGCGCGGTTCAAAGCAGTCATGCCTTCACAGTCCACGAGGCCGAACAAGTAGATGACTTCTACGCCGCCGCTGATGACGCCAAGCTCGACCGGAAGAAGCATGCTTTGGACTTCCTGGACGCGGCCGATGATGCTGGTGCCGGCATGACTGGTTACCAGTCCCTGATCTCCGGTACCTTCTACCGGCACGCCGTGCTGGACCGTATCAAGCTGCGAAAGAACCTCCGTGCGGCGGGGATGTCGGAGGAAGAGGCAGAAGAAGCCTCGGTCGCTGCCGAAGCCGAGTTCGTCAACTCCTTTGTAGACGCCTTCCCTGAGGCGAAGAAGAACTCCACCGCCTCCACCGGATCGTTGCCCGCCCTGGTCCTCGCCTTTGAAGGAGACCGCCCCTACAACTACGCCGGAGCTTTCCAGCAGCCGATCGACGAGAAGGGCGAGGATGGACCTGCCGGTCCGGCCGCGGTCAGGCGGCTGCTTGCACACCATGCCTTCGTCAGCGAACGCCGGCCCGACATCAAAACCGGTCGCGTTCTCACCTACGACCCGCAGATCGACAATCTGCTCGGAGAGCTGAAGGCCCTCGGCGCGAAGCCCGTGACGAAGATCAAGGAGCTGACTGCGTGACGCATGTCCTGCTCCTACGGCTCGCCGCTCCCCTGCAGTCCTGGGGGGCGGTGTCCCGCTTCTCGCGCCGCGACACCCACAGCCGCCCCACGAAGTCGGCGGTGATCGGGCTGTGTGCCGCCGCTCTTGGCCGTGACCGCACCGCACCGATTGATGACCTCGCTGAGCTCCACTTCGGCGTCCGTGCTGACCACCCGGGCACTCCTGTACGCGACTACCACACCGTCGGAGCCGGCAAGTACCCGCTTCGCCCGCGCGACATCATCACCGACCACCGGCGGGCCGCTGCCGTCTCGGCAAGCCTGGACGCAGCCACCGAGAACAGCTTTGGCCACCATGAGCTGGCCAGGTGGTACGGGTCTCCCAAGAAGATCGCCGCTGACCCCGTGTCCGGCACACTCGTCTCCGGCGAGCTTTCCCGCACGGCACTAATCACCGAACGCTGGTATCTGGCTGATGCCGCATTTGTGGTCGGACTCCAGCACGAGAACCAGGGACGGCTGGAAGAGATCGCCCACGCCTTGGAACACCCGAAGCGCTTGCTGTGGCTGGGACGAAAGTCCTGCCCACCCTCCGGCACGCTGGCCGCCGGCATCCTGCCCGGCGTCCTCGCGGAGGTCTTCACCGCAAAGCAGCTGCTGCCCGGGCCGGAGAGCCCGGAGCCTGGCCGCCCCCCCTGGGCTTGGATCCAGAGCCCCGCTGGAGCCGTGGGAGCCAGCCCCATCAGCGACCAGCCGGTCAGCTTTGATCCAGAACGCAGGGGCCACACCACGCGCTGGGAGAGCCGTACACGTATCACCATCGCCCCGACCGCTACCGGATGGGACCACATCATCCCGTGAAGAGCACACGCGCCAAGGCGGCCCGCTTCGTCGCCACCCACTCCATCCTGAGCCTGGACGCCCGACACCCGTATGTAGCCAAGTCCTTGGTAGATGCCCATGAGATGCATCGCACGGTCATGAGCGGGTTCCTCGGCTGGGTCGAGGACGGCGCCCCCACCGCCCGTGCCCAGATGGGCGTCCTGTCGACGTGGTCGGTGGACCTCAAGGAGGCGGTTCTCGTACTGGTCGTGCAGTCGCGGGTACCGGGCGACTGGAGCCGTATCCCCCGGAAAGCCCTGACCGACAAGCCACACATCATCACCGTGGACCGCACCATCAGGGCCGGAGACGTTCTCGGCTTCCGTACGGTCATTAATCCCATCCACAGCAAGCCGACAGGCGGACCGGGCCTGGAGAGGACCCGCGGCGCACGAGTCGCCCACACCAAGCCCGACCACGTCAAGAATTGGTTTCTACGGCGCCTTCAAGCCGAAGGCGAACCTGCGACAGGCGAGGACGGCGTGGTTCGGATCGGAGCCACTGCCGACCCGGCGAACCTTGCGGTCCGCATGTTGCCCACGGTCTCCAGCCCTGCTCCGCACAAGGGTCTGCGCATTGCCCGCGCGGAGATCAGAGGAAGGCTGACCGTCACCGACCCAGAGACCTTCACACAGATCCTTTCCAACGGCCTCGGCCATGCCCGTGCCTACAGCTGTGGTCTAGTCCTGACGCGTTGAAGGGCCAGGTCGGATGTCGTTGACTTAGCCACGAGAGCGGCTCCGTCTCTGGCGAAGACGACGCGCGGTCCAGCTGACAGAGGCTCAGAGTGGCCCCAGGCCACCTTGAGGTTGGCGCCATGGGCGTCGCGTGTGATTTCCCTCAGGATCGTGACGGAAGATGCCTGTGCATTCTCGGGGTCCGTGTTGTCGGTCAAGGTGTCGAGGTGGCCACCATGACTTGCGCTCCCTGCGCACGCGGGGATGCTCCTCAGCCCCGGGGAATCCCGATGCCCGTAACGGGGTGGTCTGCGGATGGGGCCCGCCTGGTGTGTGGCCAGGTGGGGCGGGGTGCTGCGGGTGGTGCTGATCAACGTGGGGTGAGGACGCTCTGCGTGTCCTCGGGAGACGGCCTGACGGGGACTGTGGGGGCGCAGTCGGGGCATGCGCTGATCGTGTGCCCGGGGCCGCTTCCGGTGTCGCGCCACCCGACGGTCACGGGGGCTTCCGTCCATCTGCCGCAGCGGCAGCAGCGTGCGGCGTTCACGCGTTCACCGCCATGGTGGGGAACGGCGCTCCGGGATAGCTGTAGGGGTAGTCCCGGCCTTCCCATGCTGCTTCTACGGCTCGGTGTCGCTCGCGCCGCTGGCGTCGTTCGTCGGTTTGCTTCCGTTCCCACTCGACCAGGTATCTGGGGATCAGTGGGCGTGTGTCCGGCGGCATGACGTGCCGGGTGAGGTGATGCGGCGTAAACCGTCGGATTCCCTCCGAGGCGACCTTGGTGCAGCGCTTCGGAGTGGCCCGTGAGACAGTGCGCAATGCAGTGCGCTTTCTACGCGAGGAAGGCTACGTGTTCACCGTTCCTCAGCGCGGGACGTATGTCCGCGACCGGAGCTCTGGGGCCAGTTCGTAAGACAGCAAAAGCCCCGCCCGCACGCCACAGTCAGCGCACGGACGGGGCCAGTCCCTCACCGCTCAGGGAGCGGTACCCCAGTCAAGGGGCGGACCGGGGCGATAGCGCCTGAGACCGTCACATCTCAGGGTCGGCACGCCTGCCTCCGCTCAAGGCTGGTTCGGTCGGGGGATCCCTACCCGTCCCCTCCATGCGATCTTTTCGGCATGGAGGGGACGGAGCATTGCCGCTCACGGTGATGGGCAGACACCACATCCCCCTGCCGCGAGCGGCGTACCCACCTCACGGGAATGGACCTCAGCCAACCCAGTCGTGGGGTCTTTCAGCGGTGCCCCCGCAGGGCTCACACGGAAAGGAGCATGGCGGGTGATCAGCCTCCTGGAGGATGTGGACGACGCCAGAGCGCACGTCCAGCGCCCCCGCCGTACTGTGTCCACCACCCCTCGGGAGAGTCAGCGTACGGACCGTCAGGGGCGTCTATGAGGCTCGCCAGCGCCGGGGCTGGTAACCAGACACACAGGGGGCCTGCGAAGCCGTGCAGGGGACGTCACCGTTTGATCTCGTCGTTGCCGTCGCAGTGCACGTGCCGGTACGCGACGACGGTGGCGCCCGAAGCGCGCTCGATCGTGCTTCGGCGGCAGGGCTCAAGTGGCTTGACCTTCTCCTGGCAGGCGGGGCACGTCTGCCCGTCGGGCGGGTAGGTCACGTACTCCCACTGCGGTGCGTCGGTCTCCGCCGTCTGCGTGCGCCTGGCCATCTCGCCGTCCCCTCACGTGGTCCGAAGGCTCACCACGCTACGGACGACGGGCCATGCACTCACATGAGGTTCTACGAGATTGCACGGCGACTACCGGAGCGCGTCCACGGCTGCCGCGATCAGCGCCCGCGCCTGTGCCCCGTAGACGGCTGTGTCGGCCAGTTCAGCGAAGGTGTCCGCGTACATCGCGACTTCGCTCGGCTGGGTGACCGTGAGGTAGCCGGACACCAGCTCGACATTGACCTGTGCCGCATCTGATCGGCTGCTCCAGGCGTGTGCGGGGATGGTTCTGTGACGTTCACTGGCAGCCCCGCCCGCTGGTAGTTGTTCCTTGTGCCTGTCTCGGGCAGAGGGTCAGGAGCTGTCGCTGCTTCTTGCGTACGGGGGATGGCTATTGGCCTTGGCATTGTCGGGGCCCGGGGGTGGCCGTTCTTCGTGCGTGCGGGGGTGGTTTCAGTGGTGGGGCTGGTCCTGAACGTAGTGCGGGGCGCTGCTCTGTTCTCGTTTCGCCGGTTATGGCGTGAGCGGGGACGGGTTCTGTCTCTCGTGCCCGGACCCGGCGGGTGAACGGGCGTGTTCTGCGGACGTCCGGGTTTCACGTGTCGAGCTCGCCCACCCAGCTGCGCTCGATCAGGTGCTTGGGCAGGTAATCGGACTCGACCTCGATCGGGAAACCGGCGTCATGGGCGAGGCAGGTGATGGCCAGAGGTTCCCAGGCGACCTGGCCGGTGGACTCGCTGGCCCGCTCCTCGTCCTTGGTCCAGTATTCCTTGTGCCACTCGAGCGCCTTCGCCAGTTCGGCGTTGAACGCCTGTTGGTCCCCGATGATGTAGCGGTAGAAGAGGTTGATCGGGGGATAGATGATCCTCGGCATCATCTCCCGGTCCGCGATCCGCAGGACGTCCGGGTCCGTTCCGTCCATGGCGGCGGTCAGCTTCTCGCCGAGGTCACCGTTGCCGAGCAGCCACGGCTGGAGCGTTTCGACCCAGGCGTAGATGTACTCGTCGTACTCGGCACCGGATTCCCGCAGCAGGGAGACCGGGACGTTGGCCAGCTCGGTCGCGCGGTCCTTGTCACGGCAGATGACGGCAAGGAAGAACGCCATGACCCAGTTACCGGCATCCGTGGAATAGGTGGGCCCGGTCGCGCGGATCGTCCGTACCTTGTGCGCGATACGGCACTCCACCGTTTCCCCGGTCGCCGTCGCCGAGGCGAACAGGGCGGATCCGATCTGCATTGCCGTCACGACCGCCTCCCAGGTGGGGAGCAGGGAGGCGTCCGGGTTCACGGCCAGGTGCGTGTTCGCGGCGAGCAACGACGAATGGAACGCCATGTTGAACCCCCGCGGCGACCCCTCAAGAGCAGCGATCTTGCTCTGGACGCCGGCGTCGAGCCGCTGTGCCCGCTCCGCCGCGTCGTCAGCGGGAAACCTGTGACGCGGTACCGTGACTGCCATTGAGCATCTTCCTTAGCCGACGCCGAAATGGTTCGTTGGAAGCCTTCGTACACGGGTTCTCGCAGGGTGAGGCTGGCGGCCCGCAGGCCCGCCGCACCCCCGGCGCCACTGATGAAGGTGCGACCGGAGAATCGAATGGTTCGTACCTTCTCCGCGTGCGGGGATGGTCCCATGCTCCGGGGCCGGCCGGATGGTTCCGAGGTCCGGCGGAAGGCTGTGGACACCATACGCTGCTCCCCTGCGCACGTGGGGATGGCCGCCACTCGACGCCGCTGGAGCATGACGCGGTGACCTGTTCCTCGCGCAGGCTGGGATGGTCTCGAGCTGGCGGGCGGGTGGGTGTCGCAGGTGCCGACTGTTGTCCTCGGAGACCGGCTGGTCGGCAAGCGGCCCTGTCTGCGATGCTGAGCCTGTCGTACTGTTATTCGTCGACCCTCCATGACAAGTGGGGGTGGATATGTCCTGCATGTCCGAGTCGGTGAAAGTGCTCAAAAACAGCCTCGCCCGGCTGTAAAGGTGCAGGTCATGCAGTCTGCTCCCCGCGCACGCGGGGATGACCCCGAGTTCGCCGAATTCATGAAGAGGTCCCTGCACTGCTCCCCGCGCACGCGGGGATGACCCCGTCGCCCGTGGCCTGAAACGGCGGTTGGCCAACTACTCCCCGCGCACGCGGGGATGGACCCCTCGCCCTGGGCATGGCCGAGGCTCCTAAGGTCTGTTCCCGCGCACGCGGGGATGGTCCTACGGGTGACCGTATCGGCCGTGCCCTGGAGAGCCTGGTCTCCGCGTACGTGGGGATGGCCTCGGACGGGTGGGCGGGATGGATGGCGCAGGTGTCAGCTGCTGTGGGTGTGTGGGGGCGTTGCCCCGGCGGCTGTCTTGCGAGTGTGGGTCGGCAAGTGGTGGGGTCTGCGATGCTGGGCCTGTCGTGCTGCCGTCCGTTGGCTCTCTATGGCAAGCGAGGGTGGAGATGTTCTGTATGTCTGAGTCGGTGGAAGTGCTCAAAAACGGCTTCGCCTGGTTGTAAAGGTGCAGGTCGCGGAGTCTGTTCCCCGCGCACGCGGGGATGGTCCCGTCTCGGCGAAGGCGACCATGGGGGCCGCCGGCTGTTCCCCGCGCACGCGGGGATGGTCCCAGGCCGACCATGAGTTCCTGGCGGTGGCTGCCCTGTTCCCCACGCACGCGGGGATGGTCCCAACGAGATCGGCTTCCCGACCACCGTCTCCCACTGTTCCCCGCGCACGCGGGATGATCCCGAGCGAGGTCATCATCTGCGAGCTCCACCGAACTGCTCCCGCACGAGGGGATGGACCCAGACCTACCCGGGCATCCTCGACCAGCTGACCTGCTCCCCGCGTACGCGGGGATCGTCCCGACGGCACCGCCTGGCGGGGCGTCTTCTACGGCTGTTCCCCGCGCACGCGGGGATGGACCCGTGCTGCCGAGGGTCGGCGTCTCGATCGGCTTCTGCTCCCCGCACGCGCGGGGATGGACCCAGGGACGGCGATCTCTTTCACGGTCGGTGCCACTGTTCCCCGTGCACGCGGGGATGGTCCCGAGCATCACGAGGCTGCGCCGGGGGAAGACCCCTGCTCCCGGCGCGTGCGGGGATGGTCCCCTCATGGACTTCGAGGAGGCGGAGTCGGGCTACAGCTCCTCGCGCACGTGGGGATGGTTCCGTCAGCTACAAGGCTGGCTTGTCCTCGGCGACTGCTCTTCCAGGTGACCGGTCGGTGGAACCCGGGGAACTGTTCCCGGTATGCGTGGGCATGGTCCCCGGCGATTCGCACGTGATCGCCGGGCTATGCGATGTGCTGCTCCCTGTGTACGCGAGGGTGGTATGCCGGCTGGTGTACGGGTCGCTAATTTCTGTGTGGGCAATTCTGGTCTGAAGGTGTTTATGTGTCTGTTTGGGAAGCGAACTCTCGTTAGGTCCAGCCGTCGAGTGAGACTTGAGGTCCGCCTGCCAGGTAGCGGCTGAGGGCGCTGGCTGTGGTGTCCACGAATTCTTCCGGGATGGCGCCGGTGTCGACCCAGCAGACTTGAGCGTGCTTGCGTGGTTCGCGGTTTTCGGGTTCGCCGGTCCACTTGTGGGCGACGAAGACGACGGTGATGAATCCGTTGGGCGCTTCGACGCCCCAGGCCCCATGGATGATGTGGGCGACTTTCAAAGACTCCGGCTTCACTGTCAGGCCGGTCTCTTCGTACAGCTCACGTACAGCCGTCTCGGTGATCGGTTCGCCGGGTTCGCTCTTGCCGACGGGGAGGTCCCACTTGCCCCTGGCGAATTTGGCCTGGTCGCTGCGCTGGAGGAGGACCACGCGGTTGGTGGCCTTGTCATGGACGATGACGGCGGCGACCAGCAGGGTCATGGATTCCAGGGCGGGCTTGAGTACCTTGTGCTGGTCATCGGTGGTCGGCTGAGCCACGGGGGTCCCTTCGTCGGCCGGGTTGGTGGGCATGTTAGGTCAGCGCCTCCCGGGCGCGGCGGGCGAGTTCGGCGGCGCCGGGCACTTTGCGCCGCTGGTAGACCGCCAGGGTTGATCGGATGGAGGTGATCGCCTTGCGGGTGCGGTCGGAGGTCATGCCCTCCATCAGCGTGAGGGCCTGGTTCCAGGCGGCGACGGCCTCGTCCGCGCGGGTCTGGGCGGCGAGGCTGTCGCCGAGGTCGGCGTAGGTGAGGGCGTGGACGCGTTTGTACTTCTCGGGGTCCCAGCGGACGAGCGCGTCGCGGTGCTGTTCCTCGGTGCCGACGTGATCGGCGAGGTCGGTGAGCGTACGGGCCGTGTGGCTGGCGACGGTGCCGGCGGCTGGTCCGCTGACGAGGGAGAAGCTGGGCTGTGGGCCGTCGTCGCGGAGCAGGGCGTCCTCGGCGGCGAGCAGGGCACGAGCCGCTGCGGGCCTCTCGTCGACTGCAGCGAAGGCGCGGGCGTGAGTGATGTGAAGCAGTGCCTCGGTCTGGCCGTCGACGTGGCCCAGGCCGCGACTGAGGGCTCCTTCGACGAGGTCGACGCAGTGGTGGGGCTGCTTGAGACTGAGGGCCTGGTGGGCGAGGGCGCGCATCATCCAGGCGGCGTGGCCGTGCGGGTCGGCTTCGCAGGCGAGTTGGTAGCCGACCTGGTAGTAGCGCTGGGCGGCGCCTTCCTGGCCGAGGTCGTGGTGTTTCCAGCCGGCGAGGTAGGCCAGCTCGGCGACGGCGCCGAAGGCGGCGCGGCGTAAGGCGTCGGAGGGGAAGCGGGCGCGGAGCATGGGGGATGCGGTGTCGGCGAGGTAGGCGGTGACGGTGGTGAGCCCGTGGCCACCGCCCAGGCGTTCGTCGGCCGCGCTGAACGCGGCGGTGATCTGGCGGACCACCTCGACGTCCTCCGCCCCGACCAGGGACCTACCGGTGCGTGCGCGAAGCATGCGGGATGCCGCCTCGTGGTCGTAGGCCAGCGGCATCGCCACGCCTGCGGTGGTGAAGGCGGCCACGGCCAGGAAGCGGCGCCGCTCGACGTCGGCGCGGCCGAGGCCGGTCGCTGTGACAACGGGATCGGGGTCGTCGGGGACAGTGGCTTCGGGGTCGTGCAGGCCGATCTCGGTGAGGGTGATGGTGCGGCCGGCCCTGCGCGAGAGAGCTTCCGCCAGGTAGTGGCCGGTCTGACCGGTGGGCTGCCGGGTGCCGTTCACCCAGTGGGAGATCGCCGACTTGTTGGTTTGGACGATCTCGCCGTTCTCCGCGGCGATCCGGCGCACGTTCTTGGCCAGTACTTCGTACGTGCAGCCGATCGCGTCGATGACCTCGCGCAGACGGATATTGGGTCTGTTGGTTGCCGCCATGACCTCTCCTCCGTCCTGGGGCTGTAAACCGCGTATACCGCTTGGCCTCGCCTTCACCGTACCCACTGTGCGTGACGGCCGGTTCACTTAATCGCAGCCGCCCGGAACTGCCCGGACGCATCCTGGCTCTCCCCTTCATCCCGGCAGCTTCCTGAAGTTCCGCGCTTCTGCATAGACAGGCCCACCGCCCGACTGACAGGCGGCCTCTGAAGCCGCAGCGGGCCCCCGGCGCCCACCAGTTGTCTCCTCGTCGTGCCGGGGACCCGCTGCATCCATTCCCGAAGGAGACGACGGTGACGTACAAGTCCCGTACGACCAACGACAGGAAGCACCGTGGCGACTGGCTGGGCATGACGCTCGGCTGGATCTGGGCTCTCGGCACGCTCGCGGCGGCCAGCAGCCTGGCCACCATCGTGGGCCATGCCCTGACCCACCGTGTGGATGGTGGCGTGGCGGTGTCGCGGCCGGAGGGCCACTGAGATGGCGGGACCATCGAGCGCCGCCCCGGCGGCCGCAGACGTCTTCGCCTACGCGGACCGGCAGATCGAGCAGGCCGCAGCCAGGCTGTGGCCGGGGGCCGTGGTGCGGCTCGAGGTGCACACGCCGAGCGTGACGACCTACGTCCGTCGAGTTCAGGTGGATGATCGTGCCCTGTTCGCCAAGGTCTCGCTGCTGGGCCTGTCGCTGGTGTCGGTGCTGCGAGGTATGGCCGGGAACTGGGCCCAGGTCAGGGCCGCCCAGGCGGCCTATCAGGGCTCGCCGGGCACTCTGCTGGAGCGGGAAGCCCGAGGGCTGGACATCCTGCGCGAGGAGGCGGGAGTGCTGGCCTGTCGCGTCGCCGGGTTTCAGAGCGGGGTGCTGTTCACCGAACAGGTGACGGGCCCGACGCTGGCCGACCTGCTGGCCAAGGAACCCCACCGCAGCGGCGAGCTGATGACCCGCGTCCTAGTGGAGCTGACGGGTCTCCAGCGGCCCGCGGTCGCCAGGTCCGTGGACGAAGTGGCGATCGCCGAACGGGGCATTGGGCCGACCTTCCACCGCAAGTTCAACGGCATCAGCGCCCCGACCTACCTGCGCAAAGCAGGGCAGACGGGTGAAGTGCTGGCGGGCGTGGTGGGCAGACTGCGACGGCTGCGACTGGCTCCGGCGGCCGGGCGGCGGCCTGTGGTCTACGGCGACCTCAAGCCGGACCACGCGGTCTTCCCCGGTGGCCCCGAGAGCCGTCCGGTCTTCCTCGACCCGGGACTTGCCCGCGGCCGACCCCAGACGGATGCGGCGAAGCTGGTCTCGCGGACGGTGCTGAACCTGATCGCCTCCCCTCCGGACCAGCCAGCGGCCAAAGCGGTTGTTAGTGGTATCGAGGTCTTCGCCGACGCGATGACCGCCGACCTCGGGCCCGACGAGCGAGCCGCATGGGTCAAGCACCTGGTGGTGTTGTGGCTGATGGACACCACCAACATCCTCAGCACCTACCTGACCTGCCCGGCCGACCTGCCCTTGCCCGAGCACGCCGTCAAGATCACCCGACAGGCCAAGGTGGTGTGCACCCTGCTCGACCGCACCACCGCGAACCTGCTCGCCGCGACGGACCCGCAGGCGGTGTGGCGGCTCGCCCTGGCTGACGTAGCGAAGGCGGCCGACCGGTGACGCCACCGTCGGGTCGGCGCGGTCGGAGTAATCGGCGCCGGAGCCGTCGGCCAGAGCGTGGCCATGCTGCTGGCCGCTGGAGGCTGGTGCGAGTCCGTCCGCATCGTCTCCCGCACCGGGCTCTCGGCCCAGGCCCTGGTGTCCGATCTGGAGGACATGTGCCAGGTTACCGCCTCCTCCGTCCGAGCGGTCCACGCCCCCGACGCCGGACAGCTCGCCTCCTGCGAAGCGGTGGTCGTCTGTCCACGGGGCGATTTCACCAACACTTCCCGCACCGACGTCCGGATGGCCGGCCTGAACGCCAACGCCCCCGTCATCGCCGACCTCGCGCGGAAACTGGCCCACTACCAGGGACTCGTGGTCATGGTGACCAACCCCGTCGACATCCTCACCCGCCTGTTCGCCGAGGTCTCCGGCTGCCCCCACGTGTACGGGGTCGGCTCGAACACCGACACCGCCCGCTACCGCCTCGTCCTTGCCCGCCTCCTGGACGTGCCCCCACAGGCCGTGAACGGCCACGTGATCGGCGAGCACGGCGACCAGGCCGTGGTGTGCGCGTCGGCTACCCGCGTCGGCGACCTGCCCGTGCCGGTGCCCCTGCGGCAG
Organism: Streptomyces abikoensis; assembly: GCF_014648775.1. Classification (GTDB taxonomy): domain Bacteria; phylum Actinomycetota; class Actinomycetes; order Streptomycetales; family Streptomycetaceae; genus Streptomyces; species Streptomyces abikoensis. Next base: position 9,968 of record NZ_BMRT01000013.1, on the reverse strand, counting down.
GTCCGCGACGAGCTGACCGACCGTCCCCGGCGGATCAACACAGGGCTGGGCCGTACCCGCTGCGGACCGGCCGGGGCGGTGATCGCTGCCCTCCGCGCAGGCCTGGGCCTGGACGACGCGGTGACGGAGTTGTGCGTCAACCACGAGGGGAGGTGGAGGGGAATTCCGTTGCGCTTCACCGCCGGAACCCCGACCGTGTGCCTCCCCCGGCTGGACGCCGCCGAGGTCCGTCAGCTGATAGCCGCCGACGCCAAGCTCCGTGATGCCTACGAGCCCCTAGCCGGCCTGTACGTCCCCGTGCTACCCCGACAGAAGGAGAAGACCGCAGTGCCCCAGACCGCTGTCCGTATCGCCACGGCCACCCAGGCCGCGACCGTCACCAGCAACAGCCCGGTGGTCACAGACTGGGCCCTTCGCTACTTCGGCCCCTGGTGGAATGCCACCAGCACCGCCCCGGACACCAACGCAGCAGTGATCGCCGACGTCAACGTCGGCCGGGTCACCGAGATCGCCCAGCGCGTGGCCGACCACCCCCACGAGAAGACCGTCTACGCGAACTCGAACATGGTCTTCGACCGGGACGACGACGGCACCGTGTCCGCTTCCCAGCCCGACGAAAAGCTCGTCTACCGGGCCGAGCCCGGCGAACCCCTGCGCATCTACGGGTGCGAAGACGTTCCCGTCGCCCTGGCCGCCGCACGGCTCGCCCGCGAGGTCGTCCGCGGGCAGCTCCTCGCGGACGGCTGGTCGATCCTGCACGCCTCCGCTGTCGTCCGCGAGGGGCAGACCGTGCTGACCCTGGGCGACAAGGGTGCCGGGAAGACCACCACCGCCCTCCTCCTGGCCCGTGCCGGCTGGCAGCTGCTGGCCAACGACCGCGTCTTCATCCGTCGCGAGGGCGACCGGCTGCGGGTCCTGCCCTGGCCGTCGGCCGCCGCCATCGGCCTGGGCCTCCTCGATGCCCTCGGCTGGTACGACCAGGTCCGCGAACGCGTCCAGCGGGGTGAACAGCTCCACCCCACCCAGCACCAGAAGGTGACCGACGCCCTCCACTCCGGCAGCCGAACACCCCTGTGGAAGGAGTCCGGCAAGGAGCTGAAGCCGCAGTTCTTCCCCGACCAGCTTCACTCCTGGCTCGGCCTGACCCTGACTACCGAAGGACACGCCGCCCGCATCCTCTTCCCCGAGATCACCCCCGGCACCGAGCCCGCCCTCCTCGGCGAGGACCGAAACGTCGGGGCCGGCGACTTCTTCACTGCCGGTACTGAAGACCGCTACCCCGACGTCTTCGGCCTACTGCCCGCCGACCTCCCCGACACTCAACCTCTGCTCGAACTCCTTGGCGAACTTCCCCGGAACACTCTGTCCCTGGGGCACGACGTGAAGGCGAACACCGACTTCCTCGTGCAGGTCACAGGCCCGACCGCATGAACGAACGATGGCGGGGATGCCTCACGGCATTTCCGCCATCGTCGTCATCCAAGAGATCAACTGCCTGGATGCGATCCCCGTGTGATGTCGTCGGGCGTACGAGGGCCGCTGTCTGGTGAACTGCGGTGCATCGGCCCGGGGCTGCCAGAGCCGTCCCGGGCCGACACTTAACGGGTGAGGGCCCGCACCATGCTGGTCGTCTGTTTCCCGACTTCCAGTGCATATTGACGGGCCGGCGGGACCAGTGTCCCGATCAGCCACACGACGCCGATCACGGCTACCAGGAGCGTGACAGGCACCATCAGGAATACCCTCACCCACATGCTGGTTGGGATCGTCATCAGCACCCCCTCGCGATGAGCGCCTGCGCGATTGCATGTTGCCTGACGCCCCTGGGGCGCCCTATGCTTAGCTCCAAGCAGACCTTCCTTAACCAGATGAAGGTGAAGACGGCTCCCGCGCCATCGGGGGCCGTCGGCGTTTGCGACGACGGCCAGTCTCCCTGTTCTCAGAGGCTAACTATCCCGTCATGGCAGGGAGTTCCATCGTTCGGAGCGCACAGGGTGCCATTTGACAAGCCTTCGGCGCGGCTCTGGCCGAATAGGTACCAGTACTGGCTTGGCAGCTTCTTCGCGAAGCCGCTGGTGGATGCCAGCACAGTTCTCACAGCCCTCACGCGCAACCGTTACGCATGTGGCTGGATTGCCGGTCTAACACAGGGCGGAGGCTGTCAACTATTTTCGACAGATGGCACAACGAGGATGGCTTGGGCCGTCGCATTTTGATGACTGCCCGGACTCGTACGGTGACGATCTTCCGCTTCCGCTGGGAACGCGTGTGCTGCGGGAGGCCATGACACGACTCCGGGAGCTGGGGGAGCGCCCGCGTGCGGGCGGGGCCACGGAGCTCCTCGACGCTCTGGAGCGCTTGAGGGCCATAGAACTGGCCGTCAATGCGGAGAAGACGTTGCTCATCGCCGAGTTGCTCGCCAACGGGGGAACCTGGCAGAAGGCCGCCGACGCCTGCAAGGTCCAGAAGCAGACTCTGCACAAAGCATTCAAGGACAAGGTCAATACCGTTTCGCACATCTGCAACGACAGCTCACCCGAGAAGGTTTTACGGCTGATGGACCTCCTCCACCCCCAGACCGTGGCTCGGTTGATCCGCTTGGGGCACGTTGATGTCCAAGTCGCGCTCGTCAACGGCCGGCGGGAACGCGTGCTTCGCCGTAGCCTCCCTGCGCTCACGGCGGAACGGAATGTCAGGCGGGCTCATCGCAGTGGCTCAGCGACAATGGCCCAGCTCAAAGCGCTGCGACGCGTCCCACTCCCCCGACGTCCATCCAATGAATCCGCAGGATGAACCTTTCACTGTCTGCCTGATTCGCAGTGCGCGGGGATGGCCCCGCGCACGGGGACGTCACCGTCTTCTACGGCACCTGTTCCCTGCACACGCGGGGATAGCCTGAAACTGGTGGGCGGGCTTGCTGTCGTAGGTGCCGGCTGTTGTCTCCCGGAGACCAGTCGGCATGTGGACGGGTCTGCGATGCTGGGCTGCCGTGCTGACGTCCGTCAGCCCTCCTTGACAAGCGATGTTGGAAATACTCTGTATGTCCGAGTCGGTGAAAGTGCTCAAGAACAGCCTCGCTCGGCTGTAAAGATGCAGGTCACGCAGCCTGCTCCCCGTGTGTGCGGGGATGGACCCACCGTGGCACTCGGCACCGCCACACAGGCCAACTGCTCCCCGTGTGTGCCGGGATGGCCCCGTGTTCGGCACCGTCCGGCCGGTGGCGGTGATCTGCTCCCCGCGCGTGCGGGGATGGCCCCGTGCCGGCCTGCACGGCTACCGACAGAAAGCCCTGCTCCCCGCGCACGCGGGGATGGACCCGTGTCCTTCGTCCCGTGCACCACCAGGGCCGGGCTGCTCCCCGCGCACGCGGGGATGGTCCCTGCCAGACCTGCCGCAAGATCCGCGCCGCGCACTGCTCCCCGCGCGTGTGGGGATGGCCCCTCCGACGTCACCGGCACCGCTGGCCAGCCGTACTGCTCTCCGCGTACGCGGGGGTGAACCCAGGTTCGGCAACATGCGGTCGTTGCCCGCTCCGCGTACGTGGGGATGACGCCGATGCATCTGCCGGTAAGGTCCCAGGCACTGCTTCCCGCGCATGCGGGGATGAACCCGCCCCCGGCAGATATCCGAAGCCCTCACGGGCTGCTCCCCGCACGTGCGGGGGTGGGCTCGTATCACGCCGCGAGCGAGGCCCGCATGCGGTCCAGCCCGCGCAGTACCTCGTCGCGGTTCTTCGCCTGCTTGATCCACGCGGGGAGGCGGCCGAAGAGACCCATCTTGCGCCAGGGCTCGTGCCAGGGGTCGTGTTCGCGCAGTGTCGCCTGTACGTACTGTCGCAACAGGCCGAGGTGTCCGGGGGTGTACGCCCACAGCTGGCCGTGCCGCGTGTTCGTCTGGAGCCAGAGCGGCTCGTGGAAGTAGGGGTCGAGCATGTCCTGGGCGCCGCCCCAGAAGAATGCGATCGGATCGTCCTTCTTCCGTTGCCGCGACAGTCCACAGTGACGGCACACGAGCCGCCGCAGCACATCCATGCTCGATGACGTGTCCCGGGCATCACGGGCGGCCGTGACTACCTCCGCCTGCCGCTCGCACCTGGGGCAGCGCACGAGCAGTCCGTTGGAGACGGCGAAGTGGTGCTTCCAGTATCCGGGGTCCCGGAACCGGGCAGGGGCAGGAGAGGACGTGGACATTGCCTCAGTATGCGCGGTGCGCCCTCGCGGACGATCAGTGGTCTGGGGCGGCAACTTCTAGCGATCACGCGGACTCCTCGGACAGGCCTTTTAGGCCTCGTTTTGGGCAACATGTGCCCGGTCCCCCGGTCTCGTCTGCCGGTGTCCGCTACCGTGCTGCCCGGCCAGACGCGTACTGCCGTTCACCGCTGCCGCCAGCTCCACGCGCGCCCGGCGGCGGCAGTCGTAGCGCTGGCTCGGGGGCGTGACCCGGTCGGCAGGGGGAAGTCCTCGGACGCGATGTCGGCGGGTCTGCCGGCCAGGGCGCTTCCTGCGTCGCGGGGGAGCCGTCCTCTCGGCGTCCCGGCGGCTTCGTGACGGGCATCGGTCTGCAAGTGGTCGGGTCTGCGATGCTGGTTGAGCCATGCCGCCACCTGCCAGCTCTTCAGTGAACAAGCAGAGGTTTAAATGTTCTGTATGTCGGAGTCGGTGAAAGTGCTCAGAAATAGCTTCGCCTGGTCGTAAAGGTGCAGGTCGCGGAGTCTGTTCCCCGCGCACGCGGGGATGAACCCTACGCGCCGACGCAGCACCTTGAGCAGGTGCCCTGTTCCCCGCGCACGCGGGGATGAACCCGGCCCGGGTGTGGCCGTGGCGGCCACTTTGTGCTGTTCCCCGCGCACGCGGGGATGAACCCGGCGGCATATGGTGTCGCAGTAGGCGGGGCTGCTGTTCCCCGCGCACGCGGGGATGGTCCCCGCGGCAACGCCGAGCAGCTCCGCCACTGGTACCTGCTCCCCGCACGCGCGGGATGGTCCCAACGAGTGGCTCGACGACATGATGGACGAGCTCTGCTCCCCGCGCACGCGGGGATGGTCCCGGTGCGGCCGGTGTCACGCCGGCGCGATTGCGCTGCTCCCCGCGCGGGCGGGGATGGTCCCGCCAAAGCCCGCGCGAAGGTCATCGACGCCGCCTGCTCCCCGCGCACGCGGGGATGGTCCCGGGCCCGGCGACTCCCAGCTGCAGTCCGGCGTCTGCTCTCCGCGCTCGCGGGGATGGTCCCGGCTGGCGCAAGCTCATGTCCGGCCGGGCCTGCTGTTCCCCGCGCACGCGGGGATGAACCCTCCTGACGGTCTCGTCGCGTGGGCGGTGCGTTCTGCTCCCCGTGCACGTGGGGATGAACCCCGTCAGCGCGGCCAGCAGCGGCGGCCGCACCGCTGCTCCCCGCGTACGCGGGGATGAACCCGTCCCGGCCGACCACCGGCTACGGATCTGCTCCCCGCGCACGCGGGGATGGACCCCCGTTCCACGTGAACCGCGCGGACCGGTCGTGCTGCTCTCCGCGCACGCGGGGATGGACCCTACGACGCGGCCACCGGCAGCCTCATCAGCATCTGCTCCCCGTGTGTGCGGGGATGGACCCGTGCTCGGCACCGTCCGGGCGGTGGCGGTGATCTGTTCCCCGCGCGTGCGGGGATGGTCCCGACGGCTCGATTGCTCAGTACATCGGCACGGACTGCTCCCCGCACGCGCGGGGATGGACCCAGCAACGCGAGGGGAGACAGACATGCGCGGTGCTGCTCCCCGCACGTGCGGGGATGGACCGAAGGACCCTCGCGACGAGCGGTTCGAGCGGCGCTGCTCCCCGCGCACGCGGGGATGAACCCTTCAACCGGTCCATCACGAAGAAGACCTTCATCCTGCTCCCCGTGCATGCGGGGATGACCCCCCCCCGCACTTCCGCACCGCGCACCGTGCACGCCGACGGCATCTGCTCTCCGTGTGTGCGGGGATGACCCAGCCGACGTGGCGAGGCTGTGCCCCGCGCACGCGGGGATGGACCCCGGATCACCTACGGCTCCGGCTCGTAGATCTCCTGCTCCCCGCGCGCGTGCCTGGTTGACTGGTCTGCCGGTCGCTGCTCCCCGCAGTCGTGTGCGTGGGTGTGATCCCGCCGTCACTGGCTGCGTCGAGGTCCGGGGTCTTTGCTTCCCGTGTCCTGGGGGGATGGGCCTGGGGCCGGGTTCGGTCGCGGGTTGGTTTCTGCTTCGTGGAGGGCTTCGGTCCGGGTGGGGAGGGGGCGTGGTGGGTTGTTTGGGTGGGTCGGGGCCCGAAAGGTTGACAGGATGATCCTGTCATGGTGGCATGGGGGTGTGTTGTACGAGACTCCGGCGCTGGACGCCGATGATCACCGTGTGCTCGAGGAGATCGAGCGGATGCGGATGCGGCTGCGGCATCAGTTGCGGGCGCAGCCTCGCTGGTCCGGGCAGTTGCGGCGTAACCTCACGGCTCGCGCGATCGCCGGTTCGAACACCATCGAGGGCTATGCCGCCACCGTCGATGATGTCGAGGCCCTGATGGCGGGGGAGGAGCCGCTGGAGACGGCGGAGCGGACCCGGGTGGAGCTGGAGGGCTACCAGCGGGCGATGACCTACATCCAGGCCCTCGCCGACGCCGGCGACGGCTTCCGCTACGACGCCGGCCTGCTCAACGGTCTGCACTTCATGCTGCAGGGCCACCACCTCGACAAACGCCCGGGCCGCTGGCGCGACGGCCCGGTCTTCGTCACCAGCCCCGACGACCCCCTCGTCCCGGCCTACACCGCCCCGGACTCCGGTGACGTGCCCGCCTTGACGGGGGAGCTGATCGACTGGCTCAACACCGGTGACCTCGACGCCCCGGTCCATGTACGGGCCTCCATGGCCCACCTGAACCTGGTGAACATCCACCCGTGGAAGGACGGCAACGGCCGCATGTCCCGCGCCCTGTCCACCCTCGTCTTCGCCCGGGAATCCGAGAGCCTGCTGCCGCCGGAGTTCTCCTCCATCGAGGAATGGCTCGGCCGCGCCCAGAACACCTACGCCTACTACCGCGTCCTGCAACAGGTCGGCGGCCCCACCTGGACCCCTGAGCGCGACACCCACCCGTGGATCCGCTTCTGCCTGGAAGCCCACCACCGCCAGGCCCAGCAGGCACAGCGCCGCACCGACCTGCTCTCCCGCGCCTGGATCCACCTCGGCGAGGCGGCCGGGCACGACGGCCTGGACGAGCGCGTGGTCTACGCGCTGCTGCCGGCCTTCTGGGGATCGAAGGTGCGCCGGACCGTCTATCAGGCCGACGCCGGCCTGTCCGAGCAGCAGGCCATCCGCGACATCCGCGAACTGGTCCGCCTCGGCTGGCTCGAAGCCCAGGGCCAGGCCCGCTCCCGCTACTACGCCCCCGGCCCCCGCATGGCCCCCGCCCAGGAGCAGGTCCGGCAGGCCGTTGAACCGTACGCGGACCCCTACGCTCCCCGGAGCTGACCGGTCCGATCGGCTTCATTGCCCAGGGCACGCCCTTGTGGCCGGGCGTGCCGCTCCTGAACGCGGGGATGGCCTTGAACCGGCGGTCGGGGTGGGTGGCGCAGGCGTTGGCTGCTGGCCCCCAGGCATCAGTCGGCAAACGGCTTGTCTGCGATGCTGAGCCTGTCGTGCTGCCGTCCGTCAGCTCTTCGTAACGAGCAGGGGTGGGCATGTTCTGTTTGCCTGAGTCGGTGCAAGTGCTCAAAAACAGCTCCGCCTGACTGTAAAGGTGCAGGTCACGGAGTCTGCTCCCCGCGCGTGCGGGGATGGTCCCTCCGGCGGCGCCCTGGCCGCCTACGGCCAAGACCTGCTCCCCGCGCACGCGGGGATGGACCCACCGCCCGCCCCCCGATGGTCGCTGGAACGACCTGCTCCCCGTGCACGCGGGGATGGACCCCGGACCCGGCAGGTGTCCCCAGAACGCTGCAGCCTGCTCCCCGCGCACGAGAGGATGAACCCGCGAGGCCGGCTTCCACCGCGGCGAGGGTGTGCTGTTCCCCGCGCGTGCGGGGATGGCCCCAGGCATGCAGGCGGCTGCACTTCGGGTCTTCTCTGCTTGCCGCGCACGCGGGGATGACCCCTCGGGGAGGGCCGTGGGGACACGGGCCCCGGACTGCTCCCCGCGCACGCGGGGATGACCCCCGCCCGAGGACGGCGCCGACGCGAGCCCGGCTCTGCTCCCCGCGCACGCGGGGATGACCCCGCCTGGGCCAGTGTGCCCGAGTCCGGTGGCACGCTGCTCCCCGTGTCCGCGGGGATGGCCTCTCCGTCGGCCTGGCCCTGCCGGAACTCCTGAGCTGCTCCTCAGCTGCTCCTCGCGCGTGCGGGGATGACCCCGCCCTCAGCGCCGGAGCGGCGACCGAGACGAGCTGCTCCCCGCGCAGGCAGGGATGGTCCCCATGCCTCCACGTAGCTGTGAGGGCTGCCGTCCTGTTCCCCGCGCAGGCGGGGATGGTCCCAGGGTCTTCGGGCAGGGGGATAGGGCGGATCCCTGTTCCCCGCGCACGCGGGGATGGACCCGCAGGACCGATGCTGCTGTCCACCGGGCCGCACTGTTCCCCGCACGCGCGGGGATGATCCCAGCCCTCGGCGACTTAGCAACACGCTGGCCCCCTGCTCCCCGCGCACGCGGGGATGCCCCCCCGACGGCACCGCCGCGGCCATGTGCGGCAACTGCTCCCCGCACGCGCGGGGATGGTCGCAGGTCCGGCAGATGCGCCCGGCCGGTGCCAACCCGCTCCGCGCGCTCGCGGGGATGAGCCCGACTTCCTCGCCGACATCCTGGCGGTGCCTATCTGCTTCGTGCGCACGCGGAGATGGCCCCCTTGCCCTGGGCGTGGTCGACGCTCCTAAGGTCTGCTCCCCGCGCGTGCGGGGATGGTGCCGGGCGGGGATTCAGTGCGTGTTTCTGATCCCCGGTGCTGCTTCGCCTCGTGTCACGAGTTTTGACGGCACCTGCTGATGCGGCCGGGTCGTGTCAGCGGCTCGCGACAGGGCTGTCACAGGGTTCCAAGATTGCTTGACCTTGCCCCCAAGGGAAGGACGACAGTGTCTTCGTAGATCACAGGAGTGTGCTCGCTGACCAGGCGGGACGAAGGGGGAGTTCGGGTGACCACGACCTGCGTTTTTCTCGACATCGGCGGCGTGCTGGAGATCACGCCGGAAACCGGATGGGTGCAACGGTGGGAAGAGTGGCTGGAGCTGCCGCTGGGCACCGTGCATGAGCGGATGCGCGACGTGTGGCGTGCGGGAAGCGTCGGAAGCATCAGCGAACGAGACGTGCACTGGGAAGTGGCATCACGCTTGGGTCTCGACGTTCACCAGGTCGAAGCCTTCATGGCTGACCTTTGGGCGGAGTATCTGGGAACGCCGAACGAGGAACTCATCGCCTATGTACGGGGGCTGCAGGGACGATGCAGGCTGGGCATCCTGAGCAACAGCTTCGTCGGGGCTCGGGAGCGGGAGACGGCGCTGTACCACTTCGACGAACTGGTTGAGCAGATTGTCTACTCGCACGAGATCGGCATTGAGAAGCCTGACCTGCGTGCCTTCGAAGCTGCTTGTGCCAGCTTGGAGGTGGGGCCGGAGAGCTGTCTCTTCGTGGACGATGTCGCAGCCAACGTTGAGGCCGCCCAAGCGGCGGGCATGCAGGCGCATCTATTCGAGGACAACATCGGGACGATCACGCGCATCGCCGCTCATCTGGACGCTGGGCCCTTGACTCCAGCACGCGTCCCGCTCGGGTGACGATCGCCTTGCGAATCGTCCGCCATGACACGGTCTTTCGCTCGCTGATCTGGGCCCTGCCATCTGGGAAATCACAGGGTCAGGAGGAGAGCTGGGGCTTCCTGGGCCAGCTGGGGGTGGCGCCTTTCCGTGCGAGACGGCGGGTCATGAGGGTGATGGCGGCCCAGACACCTCAGGCGGTTAGCTCGTCAAGCTGCTACGGCGAGTTCGACGG
>NZ_BMRT01000012.1 GCF_014648775.1 Streptomyces abikoensis | reverse complement strand
CGCCGAACTCCTTTTAGAGAAAGCCCTGGTGGGGTTACCCACCAGGGCTTTCTTGCGTTTACCGACGCCAGAGATCCCGATACCGTTGCCGCCATGAGCGGCACGATCGGCACGAGCAGCAGTCACGCACAGCTGATGTGGGACGAAGCGGTAACCGGCTATGACTTCGGCCCCGGGCATCCCATGGATCCCGTACGCCTCGCCCTGACCATGCGGCTGGTCGAGGCATTCGAGCTGGACCGGGCCGTGCGTGTCGTCTCCGCGCCGCCCGCCGGCGAGTCCACTCTGCGGCTCGTGCACCGCCCCGACTACATCGCCGCTGTCCGGGCCGCCTCGGCCGATCCGGCGTCCGCCGACATGTCCTACGGGCTCGGAACCGTCGACGACCCGGCGTTCGCGGGGATGCACGATGCCGCGGCGCTCATCGCCGGGCAGTCCGTGGGGGCCGCCGAGGCCGTATGGCGGGGGGAGGTGCCGCACGCCGTGAACTTCGCCGGCGGGCTGCACCACGCCATGCCCGGCGCGGCATCCGGCTTCTGCGTCTACAACGACGCGGCCCTGGCGATCGCCCGGCTGCTCGAGCTCGGCGCCGAGCGGGTGGCCTATGTGGACGTGGACGTCCACCACGGCGACGGCGTCCAGGCGGCGTTCTGGGAGGACCCGCGCGTCCTGACGATCTCCCTCCACGAGCACCCTCAGACGCTCTTCCCGCAGACCGGCTGGCCGACGGAGACGGGCGCCCCGGGCGCCGAGGGCAGCGCGGTGAACGTGGCGCTGCCGGCGGGCACGGGGGACGCCGGGTGGCTGCGGGCCTTCCACGCGGTCGTCCCCGAGCTCCTGGCGGCCTTCCGGCCGCAGGTGCTGGTGACCCAGCACGGGGCCGACACCCACTTCGAGGATCCGCTGGCGCATCTGGCCGTCTCGCTGGACGCACAGCGCCATGTGGCGGTCGCCTGCCATGAGTTGGCACATCGTCATGCCGACGGCCGTTGGGTGGCTCTCGGGGGCGGTGGGTACGCCGTGACGGATGTGGTGCCGCGGTCGTGGACCCACCTGGTGGCCATCGCCGCCGACCGGCCGGTGGACCCCGCGTCGTCCGTGCCGGACCTGTGGCGGAGTGAAGTGTTCCGCCGCACGGCGCAGTTGGGGCCGATGAGGATGACGGATGGTCGTGAGCCGGAGTGGCGCTCGTTCGAGGAGTCGGGGTACGACCCGGCCGACCGGCTGGACCAGGCGATCCTCGCCACCCGCAAGGCGGTCTTCCCCGCCCACGGCCTCCTTCCCTGAGTCTCACTCGGTCGCCCCCGCCCCCCAACTCCCGTTAGCCCTCGCGTGGGACGCCGTCCCGAATTCCCGCCCCCCCACCGTTCCCGTCCGCGACCATCGGCCTCGTGCTGACCCGTCACGCGCTCCGCGATCATCTCCTCGTCACCCACCTGGCGGGGGCCGTCGCCACGCCCAGGGAGCGGAACCTGAGCCGCTACCGGTTGTTCGCCGCCCGGGACCCACGGGTGCTGATCGGGTTGGAGCCTGAATCCGACTGGCGTTTCCCCGAGTTGTTGCAACTCATGACCCAAAGGTGTGGAGTTTCGGCCGATCCCAAGCACACTTCCGGGCAGGATGCGATCGATCCGGACCGCACGCTGGTGGCACTCGATGCCTTCGCCGATCGGCTCGCGACGGCGGCCGCGTCGGGCGCTCCCGTGCTCCTGGGCACCGGTCACCCCCACCCGCTCCTGGGCTTCTACGCCTCCTTGGCCGCCGCCCTGTCGGCGGCGGGATGCGATGTCCTCACCCCGGCGCAGGGTCGAAGTGTCGACATAACGACCCGGTTCGGCGTACGCACGTACAACCTTCACTACGCCCAAGGAGTCGCGATGGTGCGCGAACCCGGCGCACGGGCTCCCGGAAGTGAGCCCGGCGCGCATACTCATTCACCTCTCCCGGTTCGTACCGTGCTTGACGTCGCGGCGGGGTCGGGCGGGCCGTTGCCGGCCTTGGTCATCGGGGACCACGGATGGGTCTGCGGGGCAGGTCAGCTGGGCATTGAGGCCATCGGGCTGGCGGACTCGGACGACCCCGCGCTGTTCGTCGGAGAGGCCGAGGGGCGAGTGTCCGTCGCCGTTCCGCTTGATGACACTGTGCGGTCTGATTACTACCGACCGCTTACTCGCTATGTACTCAATCGAGCGTGTCTGTCACAGTAGGCGGCCGATGGCTGCTCCTCTTCCCCACTCGCATCACCCGCCCCTAACCTGGGGAGTGAGCGCGCAGCGACGAGGAGTCACCGGAGGGGAAGCCGGTGCGCGTCATGTGCGGAAGGTTCAGGTGTGTCATGGCTGCTGGCGAAAGGCCTCTCAACGAGGTCGTGTTCCTTACCGTGGCGGAGGTCGCCGCGGTGATGCGAGTCTCCAAGATGACCGTGTACCGGCTGGTGCACAGCGGTCATCTGCCGGCGATCCGGGTGGGCAGGTCGTTCCGGGTCCCAGAACAAGCGGTGCACGAGTACCTCCGAGAGTCCTACGTGGGGGTGGAAACAGCCTGACGGGGGCCCTGGATTACGCTGATCGCCCGGTGCCGGGTAGGCTGGCCCGATGTAGGTCGTGTGGGCTCGGACGCCCCGCACCGAGTGAATCGATGTAAGCGAGGGTAGTCGTGGGCTCTGTTATCAAGAAGCGGCGCAAGCGGATGGCCAAGAAGAAGCACCGCAAGCTGCTCAAGCGCACGCGTGTTCAGCGTCGCAACAAGAAGTAAGCAGCGCCGCTGTGCTCGACCCGCAGCCCTTCCACCGGTCACGGTGGGAGGGCTGCGGTGCGTTGCGGTGAGTGAAGCCTTCGCTACGGCTTGAAATGACGCCCGGTCCTCCCGGCGGTCGTCACAGTGCAACAACGACCCGCTACGGTGGCCGCGACAGGGCACCGCTCGTCTCTCCAGGCGTGGGACAGACGTGGGAAGGAAGGCGCTGATCTTGGGCAAGGTCGTGCTCGTCACCGGAGTCGCACGGCAGCTGGGCGGACGGTTCGTCCGCCGCGTCCAGCGCGAGCCCGACGTCGACCGCGTCATCGGGGTGGACGCGGTGCCACCCGAGCACCATCTCGGCGGGGCCGATTTCCTACGGGCGGACATCCGCCACCCGACGATCGGCAGGGTCCTGGCGGAGCACTCCGTCGACACCGTGATCCACATGGACGTCAACGGCACCCCGCTGGGCAAGCGCGGCAGCCGGGCCTCGGTCAAGGAGACCAACGTCATCGGCACCATGCAGCTGCTCGGTGCCTGCCAGAAGACCCCGTCCGTCAAGCGGCTGGTGATCAAGTCCAGCACGAACGTGTACGGTTCCGCCCCCCGCGATCCCGCGGTCTTCACCGAGTCCACGCCGCCCAAGTCGCTGCCCAGCGGTGGCTTCGCCAAGGACGTCGTCGAGGTCGAGGGCTATGTCCGCGGCTTCGCCCGCCGCCGGCCGGACGTGGCCGTGTGCGTGCTGCGCTTCGCGAACATCCTGGGGCCCTGCGCCGACTCGCCGCTGGCGGAGTACTTCTCGCTGCCCGTGCTGCCCACCGTGCTGGGCTTCGACCCCCGGCTGCAGTTCGTCCACGAGGACGACGCCATCGAGGTGCTCCGGATGGCCGCCGGGGAGCCCGCCAGGTCCACGCTCAACAGCGGCACGTTCAATATCGCCGGGGACGGCGTCCTGCTGCTCTCACAGGCCGCCAGGCGCCTCGGGCGCCCCACGCTCCCCTTCTTCCTGCCGACCGTCACCTGGGTCGGCTCCGCGCTGCGGTCGGTCGGCGCCCTGGACTTCTCGCCCGAGCAGGTCCGGCTCCTCACCCACGGCCGTGTCGTCGAGACCACGCAGATGCGCGAGACCCTGGGTTTCCGTCCCCGGTACTCCACCCCGGAGGCCTTCGCGGACTTCGCGCGCAGTCGCGGCCCGGGTCTGCTGCCGCCCGAGACCCTCGCCCGTACCGTCGACCGGATCGCCGCGCTGATGCCTGCCGGCAGCGGCCAGAACTGAGGAGCGCACGCACCATGGCCGATGCGAAGGTCATTCCGTTCGGCGAGGAGCCCCGGGCCAAGCGGCGGCCGGGCCGCACGGCCCGTGGCCGGACGGGCCGGGTGCCGACGGCGCTCGCGCCCGTGCCCGCCCAGCGGGAGGAGGAGCGGGCCCGCACCGGCCAGGAAGGCCGCCAGGAGCAGGCCGGGGACGGTGCCGCCGCCGGGGCCCCGGCAGGGGCGGCCGCCGGGGCCGGCGGCTGGGAGCGGAAGCTGGCCCACGGGCTGAACTTCCTGCGCCGCCGTGTCACCGGCGAGTACGAGGTCGACGACTTCGGCTACGACCAGGAGCTCACCGACCAGGTGATCATGTCGCTGTTGCGGCCCTTCAAGGAGAAGTACTTCCGGGTCGAGGTGAAGGGCATCGAGAACATCCCGGAGAAGGGCGCGGCGCTGATCGTCGCCAACCACTCCGGCACACTCCCCGTGGACGGCCTGATGCTCCAGGTCGCCGTCCACGACCACCACCCGGCCGGGCGGAACGTGCGGATGCTCGCCGCCGATCTGGTCTTCATGCTGCCGCTGATCAACGAGCTCTCCCGGAAGCTCGGCCACACCCTCGCCTGCACCGAGGACGCCCAGACGCTGCTGGAGCGCGGCGAGGTGGTGGGGGTGATGCCGGAGGGCTTCAAGGGGATCGGGAAGCCGTTCTCCGACCGGTACAAGCTCCAGCGCTTCGGGCGGGGCGGCTTCGTCCAGACGGCACTGCGTGCCGGGGCGCCCATCGTGCCCTGCTCGATCGTCGGGGCGGAGGAGATCTACCCGATGCTCGGCAACTCCAAGACGGTCGCGCGGCTGCTGGGCATCCCGTACTTCCCGCTCACGCCGTCCTGGCCCTGGCTGGGGCCGCTGGGGCTGGTGCCGCTGCCCACGAAGTGGACGATCCAGTTCGGGGAGCCCATCCCCACGGACGGCTATTCGCCGGAGGCCGCGGACGACCCGATGCTGATGTTCAACCTCACGGACCAGGTCCGGGAAACGATTCAGCACACGCTTTACAAGCTGCTTGTGCAAAGGCGGTCGGTGTTCTTCTAGATCCGAAAGAGATCCGAAGAACACCGACCGCCGAAGAGCACCGACCGCCGAAGGCCGCCGGAAGGCCGGACTACTTGTCGTCCTCCCCGTGGATGCCGAGCCCCGGGAGGATGTTCGGCAGCAGCGGGGGGATGGTGATGTCGGGCTGCTTGGACGGCTTGCCGTCCTTGCCGTGCGCCGACCGGTCCGAGCCCGAGCCCTCCGTACCCGACGACGGCTGGAGCAGGCCCGTGCCGCCCAGCAGGCCCTCGTGCTCGTCCCGGTTGCTGGGGGAGGACTGGGCCGGCTTGCCGCTGGGGTGCTTGCCGTCGGCCGTGGCCGGGGCCTTGGTGCTCGGCGCGGGGCTGTCCTGCCCGCTGCTGCCGGGGGAGCCCTGGCGGGCGGCCCCCGACGGGCCCGCCTCGCCGCCGTGCTTGCCCTGCTTCTCGTGGAGCAGCCCGCGCAGCGGCTCGACCTCGTCGTCTATGGCGTCGAGCACGGAGGAGACGCCGTTGCCGACGTCGGTGAGCTGGACGGGGAGCCGCTCGCGCAGCCTGCTCCAGCCCTCGCGGTGCGAGGCGGTGAACGAGGAGAGCCGCTGGATCGCGCCCAGCGAGCCGTCGCGCTGGTAGACGCCGTGCAGCAGCCGGTGGCCCTCGGCGGCGTCGTGCTGCATCCCGGCGAGGGTGCGGCGGATCTCCGTCAGCGACTCGTGGTCGAGCTGGCCGGAGCGGCCGCGCTCCATCAGGCGGTTGGCCTCCTGCAGGCGCGTCGACGCCTGGTCGAGGAAGAGCCCGCCGCGGTCGGAATCGCCGTCGGCCATGCCGAGCTTGAGGTCCTCCATGCCGCGCTTGAGCCCGTAGAGGGTGTCACCGGGCAGGGCGCCGGAGCTCGCGGCGGCCACGCCGCCGAAGGCCCCCGCCGCCACGCCGACCGTGAGACCGCCCGCGGCGAGCCCCTTGGACCAGCGGGAGCGCGGCCTGAGCCGACTCAGCGCCCGGTGGGCACCCCGCCCGGAGCGCTGCGCCGGAACGGCGCCGCCCCCGGCGAACTGCGCCTCCATGGCGGCGATCAGCTGCGCCCGCTGGACGGTTTTGACCTCGGCGTCCAGCTGGGGGGCCGGCAGCGCGCCGAGGCCGCCCGTCAGCGCCAACAGCCTTGCGTGCTCGGTGTCTTCCAGCGATGGGTCGGACTGTGCGGCCGCAGCACCCTGGACTTCCTGGTCCTCCAGGGCCTGGGCGAAGGCGTTCGCCCGCCGGTGCGCCGATACATTCGCGATCACAGGCGGCACCTCCTCTCGTCATGACGGTCGACTCCCCGGGGCACCTGAAGGGTTGCACGACATGAGCGCATCCACTCGATCGAGTGAGTGAATACGGTCATGAAGCGCCTTGGGGAAGTCTGCATCCCGGACAACGAGTGGCGCGGCAGTCGGGTTACGCGGCCGGAGAGAGGTGGCCGCCGGTGAGTGAATCCAGACATCGGGTCGGTGAGGGGTCCGGTCGGTCGGTCCGGTCAGGGGGTCCGGGCAAGGGCCCCGGCGGGGGCCCGGCGAGGGGCGGTGGGCGTCAGCGGGCGTCGTCCGGGAGGAGCCGGGCCAGGGTGCGCACGGCCCGGTACTGGAGGGTCTTGATCGCGCCCTCGTTCTTGCCCATCACCCGGGCGGTCTCGGCGACCGAGAGGCCCTGGAGGAAGCGGAGGGTGACGCATTCCTGCTGCTGTGGATTGAGCTTGCGGACCGCCTCCAACAGGGCGGCGTTGGAAAGGGATTCGAGGACCGAGTCCTCCGGGCTGCGCTCGACCTCGTTGGCGTCGAGCATCTCGCCGGTGGTCACCTCCAGCCGGAAGCGGGAGGACTTGAAGTGGTCCGCGACCAGATTGCGGGCGATGGTCACCAGCCAGGCGCCGAAATCGCGGCCCTGCCAGGTGAAGGTGCCGATGCGGCGCAGGGCGCGCAGGAAGGTCTCGCTGGTCAGGTCCTCGGCGGTGGCCCGGCCGCCCACGCGGTAGTAGATGTAGCGGTAGACGGTGTCGGCGTACTGGTCGTAGAGCCGGCCGAAGGCCTCGGCCTCGCCGGCCTGGGCGCGCTCGACCAGGTCGAGCATGCGGGCGCTGTCGCTGTCGGCGCTGGGGCGGCGGGGGGTGGTGGACGTGGCGGTGGCGGCTCCTCGGCGGGTTCGTCTGCCGACGGCCGCGCCGCTCTCGGCGAGGGCGTAGCAGGGGCCGGCATGACCGCCCACCGCTACGGGGGCGAGCGTGGCGAAGGCGGGGACGGCGTACGCGGTGGGGACGAAGACGCGCAGACGGTCGAGGACCGCTGCGCGCAGCGTAGCCAGGCCCGAGGCGTCAACCCCGACGTGTGGGTACACGGGACTCCCAGAGGCAGAGCTTCCATCACGTGCAGTGCGGGACCGTTCACTCGTCGTAGGGACAAGCGGGTACCGGCTTGCGTCTGAGGAGAATAACCCTTCGTACAGGCAGCGCTACACCGAGTTGCCTAAATCATCGTTTCCGTTCGATCTTCTTACGGTTCATGGCCGACCAAATATCGAACTACAAACGGTAGTTGACTGAATTTGGCGAGGGTGTGGCCGATTGGGCAGCGTGTTGTGGCAATCCGGACACGCGAGGACTGTCGGGGGCCATGTGGGGGTATGACAAAAGGATTGCCTGTGCGATCAAGGCGGTTACGGGCAGTGGCGAGGAGGCGCGCCGAAACGTCGCCCGTACCGGTGATGGAGGCCCACCCCGCCGTGGGTGGGCACATGAGGACGCCGGGCCCGGAATCCGGGCCCGGCGTCGCGGTGACAACTCGGGTGCGGCGGGGCCGGGTTCAGCGACGGCGGCGGTGCAGCGCGATGCCGGCGGCCGCGCCGCCCGCGAGGGCGCCGAGGCCCGCCGCGGCGGGGATGCCGATCTTCGCGGCCTTGCGGCCCGTCCGGTAGTCGCGCAGCCGCCAGCCGTGCTCGCGGGCGTGCTTGCGCAGCCGGCCGTCGGGGTTGACCGCGTAGGGGTGGCCGACGAGCGAGAGCATCGGGATGTCGTTGGCCGAGTCGCTGTAGGCGGCGCAGTGGGCGAGGTCCAGGCCCTCGGCGGCGGCCAGGGCGCGGACGGCCTCGGCCTTGGCCGGGCCGTGCAGCAGCTCGCCGACCAGCTTGCCCGTGTAGACGCCGCCGACCGACTCGGCGACCGTGCCCAGCGCGCCGGTCAGGCCCAGCCGGCGCGCGACGATCGTCGCGGTCTCGACGGGGGCGGCGGTGACCAGCCACACCTTCTGGCCCGCGTCCAGGTGCGCCTGGGCGAGGGCGCGGGTGCCGGGCCAGATGCGCTCGGCCATGTACTCGTCGTAGATCTCCTCGCCGATGGTCATCAGCTCGGAGACGCGGTGGCCCTTCACGATCGACAGGACGCTGTCGCGGGCCTCCTGGACGTGCTCGGGGTCCTCGATGCCCGCGAGCCGGAACCAGGTCTGCTGCCAGGCGAAGCGGGCGAGCTCGCGCTTGCCGAAGAAGTGGCGCTTGTAGAGGCCGCGGCCGAAGTGGAACATCGCGGCGCCCTGCATGACCGTATTGTCCAGGTCGAAGAACGCGGCGGCCTTCTCGTCGCCCACGACGGGGAACTCGGGCTCGGGCTCCGGGGGCGCGGTGGGGCCCCCGGCCAGGGCCTCTTCGTTCTCCTGGGCGGACTTGCGGGCTGCCTCCGCCGCCGCCTCGCCTGCCAGCACGCTGCGTGCGGTGGCGGAACGCCTGCGGTAAGTGAGCCATCCGAGTACGGCCATGCCGCGAGCATAGCCAGTTTGTTCGGGGTAACCGGAGTCCCCTCCGCCGTGATGGCGTGAACTCTGTGCGTCGGGGCGGTGACGGAGTGGGCGGCCGCGCTGGTCGCCGGGGGTGCGCGGAGGGTCGTCAGGCGCCGAGGGCCTTGCGCAGCCGGGCCGGGTTCACCCGCCAGAAGTCGTGCTGGGCGCCGTCGACGAGGATCACCGGGATCTGCTCCCAGTACTTGCGGTGGAGCTCCTCGTCCTGGGTGATGTCCTTCTTCTCCCAGCGGGCGCCCAGCTCGCCGCAGATCTCGGCGATCACGGCCTCGGCGTCGTCGCACAGGTGGCAGCCGGGCTTGCCGATCAGCGTCACGACGCTGTCGGCCGGGTTCTTGCGGGCGCCGCGGCGCAGGAGCGGACTCATGCCGGCCATTCTGGCAGGCGGCCGCGCTCCCGCGCGTGGGCGTGATGGATGCCTGAGTCGACTACCATCGTGGGCGTTTTGTTGACGTCCGGGAGGAAACGGCCCGGCCGGGGAAAGGGGTGGACGGTCATGACCCCGTCGGTCCGCTCCTGGTGCGCGAGTGGCCGCAGTGGCAGTCGTGGTGTCGTCGTCCATGGTTCCCGCCTTGACGGGAATCACCGCGTGACACCCATCACTTTGGCCGGGCAAATCGGACACCATCTTTGTGCACGCGTTCACAAAGGCATAGCCTGCGTTCAACAGGGCGGTTCTGGGACAAGGCGCTGCCCGCAGCCCCGCTCTACCCGCAGGAGCACCGTGGCAACTGGCCGAACTCACCGACCGGCGACCCGAAGCCGAGGGATCCCCGAGGCCACCGTCGCCCGGCTACCGCTGTATCTGCGCGCGCTGACCGCGCTCTCCGAGCGCTCGGTCCCCACGGTCTCCTCCGAGGAGCTGGCCGCCGCGGCGGGCGTGAACTCCGCCAAGCTGCGCAAGGACTTCAGCTACCTCGGCTCGTACGGCACCCGCGGCGTGGGCTACGACGTGGAGTACCTCGTCTACCAGATCTCGCGCGAGCTCGGCCTCACCCAGGACTGGCCGGTCGTCATCGTCGGCATCGGAAACCTCGGCGCGGCCCTCGCCAACTACGGCGGCTTCGCCTCCCGCGGCTTCCGCGTCGCGGCCCTGATCGACGCCGACCCCGCGATGGCCGGCAAGCCGGTCGCCGGGCTGCCCGTGCGGCACACCGACGAACTCGAGTCGATCATCCGCGACAACGGCGTCTCCATCGGCGTCATCGCGACCCCGGCCGGCGCCGCCCAGCAGGTCTGCGACCGGCTCGTCGCCGCCGGGATCACCTCGATCCTCAACTTCGCGCCGACCGTGCTGTCCGTGCCCGACGGCGTGGACGTCCGCAAGGTCGACCTCTCCATCGAGCTGCAGATCCTCGCCTTCCACGAGCAGCGCAAGGCCGGTGAGGAGAGCGGCCCCGCGGCCGCCGCGGCGGCCCGCCCCGGCGCGCCCGCGCGCGCCTCGGCCCCCGCCGCGGGCGGCGGAAAGGGACCGGAGGGGGACGTCCCCGCCGTGATGCCGGCATGAGTCTCCTGGTCGTCGGCCTCAGCCACCGCAGCGCGCCGGTGAGCGTGCTGGAGCGCGCCGCGCTCGCGCGCGAGACGCAGGCCCGTCTCGCGCACGACGCGCTGGCCGCCGAGCCCGCCACCGAGGCGGCGGTGCTGGCCACCTGCAACCGCATCGAGCTCTACGCCGACGTGGACAAGTTCCACGCCGGTGTGGCCGAGCTGTCCACGCTCCTCGCCCGGCACTCGGGCGTCAGCCTGGACGAGCTCACTCCGTATCTCTACGTGCACTACGAGGACCGGGCCGTCCACCACCTCTTCTCGGTGGCGTGCGGGCTCGACTCCATGGTCGTCGGCGAGGGCCAGATCCTCGGCCAGATCAAGGACGCCCTCGCCCTCGGCCAGGAGCTCCACACCGCCGGCCGGCTGCTGAACGACCTGTTCCAGCAGGCCCTGCGGGTCGGCAAGCGCGCCCACAGCGAGACCGGCATCGACAAGGCCGGCCAGTCGCTGGTGACCTTCGGCCTGGAGCGCCTCGCCTCCGGCGCCCCGGTGGCCGACTGGGTCGCGGGCAAGCGCGCCCTGGTCATCGGCGCCGGCTCGATGTCCTCGCTCGCGGCCGCCACGCTCGCGCGCGCGGGCGTCGCCCACGTGGCGATCGCCAACCGCACGGTCGAGCGCGCGGAGCGGCTCGCCGAGATCCTCACCGCCCCGGGCGCCCCCGGCGCCGTCACGGCGAAGGCGGTGGAGATGACCGCCGTGCCCGCGGAGCTGGCGATCGCCGACATCGTGGTGTCATGCACGGGCGCGACGGGCCTGGTGCTGACGATCGACGTCGTCCGCGAAGCCCTCGCGGGCCGCGCCGGCCAGGGCGCCGTGGAGGCGCGCGCCGACGAGGACCTCGCCCTGCTCGACCTCGCCATGCCCCGCGACATCGACGCCGCCGTCCACCGCCTGGAAGGCGCCCGGCTCGTCGACATCGAGACCCTGGCGGAAGCCTCCGCCGACGCCCCCATGGCCGCCGACGTCGACCAGGTGCGCACCATCGTCTCCGACGAGGTCGCCGCCTTCGGCGCCGCCCAGCGCGCCGCGCACATCACGCCCACCGTGGTGGCCCTGCGCAGCATGGCGGCCGACGTCGTGGCCGGGGAGATGGCCCGGCTCAACGGCCGGCTGCCCGACCTGGACGACAAGCAGCGCGCGGAGATCACCCAGACCGTGCGCCGCGTCGTCGACAAGCTCCTCCACGCACCCACCGTGCGGGTCAAGGAACTCGCCTCGACCCCCGGCGGCGCGGGCTACGCCGACGCCCTGCGGGAGCTCTTCGACCTCGACCCGCAGGCGGTCGCCGCCGTCAGCAAGGCGGACCCGCAACACGGTCGCCCCACCACAGCACGGGAGTCGGCATGAACGACACCACCGCCACGGCGCCCCTGCGACTGGGCACCCGGCGCAGCAAGCTGGCCATGGCCCAGTCCGGGATGGTGGCCGAGTCCGTACGACGGCTCACCGGCCGCCCGGTCGAGCTCGTCGAGATCACCACCTACGGTGACGTCTCGCGCGAGGCCCTCGCCCAGATCGGCGGCACCGGCGTCTTCGTCTCCGCGCTGCGCGACGCGCTGCTCGCGGGCGAGATCGACTTCGCCGTCCACTCGCTCAAGGACCTGCCGACCAGCCAGCCCGACGACCTCGCCCTCGCCGCGATCCCGCTCCGCGAGGACCCGCGCGACGTGCTGGTCGCCCGCGACGGCCTGACCTTCGAGACCCTCCCCGAGGGTGCGAAGGTCGGCACCGGCTCGCCGCGCCGCATGGCCCAGCTCAACGCCTGGGCCCGCGCGCTCGGCCGCCGGATCGAGACCGTGCCGATCCGCGGGAACATCGACACCCGCGTCGGCTTCGTCACCAACGGCGAGCTGGACGCCGTCGTGCTGGCCGCCGCCGGGCTCAACCGGATCGGCCGGATCGACGAGGCGACCCAGTTCCTTACGCCCGACACCGTTTTGCCCGCCCCCGGCCAGGGGGCCCTGGCGATCGAGTGCGCCGTGACCAACGCACCCCTCGCCGCCACGCTCGCCGAGCTCGACGATCCGCACACGCGGCTCGCCGTCATCGCCGAGCGGTCCCTGCTCGCCGCTCTGGAAGCCGGATGCAGCGCACCCGTGGGTGCGCTCGCCGACTTCCGGGGCGACGAGGGGGCTGTCACCGAAATGCGCCTGCGCGGCGTCGTCGGCACGACCGACGGCTCCACGCTGGTGCAGCTGTCCACCACCGGTCCCGTACCCGCGTCCCACCAGGACGCCCTTGCCCTCGGCCGCGCTCTCGCCGCCGAGATGCTCGACAAGGGTGCGGCCGGTCTTATGGGGGAGCGAGCACTTTGAACCCCACCGCCCCGAACCACCCCGCGCACGGGCACGTCACCTTCCTCGGTGCCGGCCCCGGAGACCCGGGCCTGCTGACGCTCCGTGCCGTGGAGGCGCTGGCGGCCGCGGACGTCCTGATCGCCGATCCGCAGGTGCTCGACGTGGTGCGTACGCACGCCCGCAGCACCGTGGACATGCCTGTCCAGACAGTGACCGACGAGGCGTCAAAAACCGCTGACGTCTCCGTTCTCAGGGACACCGCCAATCTTGTCATGACGGCCGCGCGCGGCGGCAAGCGGGTCGTCCGTGCGGTGCTCGGCGACCCCGGCCTCGACGGCGACGCCGCCGAGGAGATGCTGGCCTGCGCCAACGAGGGCATCACCTTCGAGGTCGTGCCCGGCGTCGCCACCGCCGTCGGCGTGCCCGCCTACGCCGGCGTGCCGCTGCGCGACGGCCGCGGCGGCGACGTCCGCTTCGTGGACGCCCGCACCGCCTCCGCCACCTGCTGGGCCGAGGTCGGCGCGAGCGAGGTGACGGCGGTGGTCTCCACCACCCTCGACTCGGTCGTCGCCGCCGCCGGCGAGCTCGTGGCCGCCGGCCGCAAGGCCGACACCCCGCTGACCGTCACCGTCGCCGGCACCACCACCCGCCAGCGCACCTGGACGGCCACCCTCGGCACCCTCCAGCAGACGCTGAAGGCCGCCAAGGTGCTGCCCACCGCCGACGGCGCCCAGCCCGTCATAGCCGTGGTCGGCGAGCGCAGCGCTGCCGAGCAGCGCGAGCGGCTGTCGTGGTTCGAGTCCAAGCCGCTCTTCGGCTGGAACGTGCTCGTCCCGCGCACCAAGGAGCAGGCCGCCTCGCTCTCCGACCAGCTGCGCTCCTACGGCGCCGTGCCCAGCGAGGTCCCCACCATCGCCGTGGAGCCCCCGCGCACCCCGCAGCAGATGGAGCGCGCGGTCAAGGGCCTGGTCACCGGCCGCTACGAGTGGATCGCCTTCACGTCGGTCAACGCCGTCAAGGCCGTCCGCGAGAAGTTCGAGGAGTACGGCCTCGACGCCCGCGCCTTCGCCGGCATCAAGGTCGCCGCCGTCGGCGAGCAGACCGCCAGGTCGCTGATCGAGTTCGGTGTGAAGCCCGACCTCGTCCCCTCCGGCGAGCAGTCGGCGGCCGGCCTCCTGGAGGACTGGCCCCCCTACGACCCGGTCTTCGACCCGATCGACCGCGTCTTCCTCCCCCGCGCCGACATCGCCACCGAGACCCTGGTGGCCGGCCTGATCGAGCTGGGCTGGGAGGTCGACGACGTCACGGCCTACCGGACCGTGCGCGCCTCGCCGCCGCCGGCCGAGACCCGCGAGGCGATCAAGGGCGGCGGCTTCGACGCCGTGCTGTTCACCTCGTCCTCCACCGTGCGGAACCTCGTCGGCATCGCCGGCAAGCCGCACAATGTCACCGTCATCGCCTGCATCGGCCCCGCCACCGCCAAGACCGCGGAGGAACACGGCCTGCGGGTGGACGTGCTGTCGCCCGAGCCCTCGGTGCACAAGCTGGCCGAGGCGCTCGCGGAGTTCGGCGCGGCCCGGCGCGACGCGGCCCTGGAGGCCGGCGACCCGGTCACCCGCCCGAGCGAGCGGCGGCCCGGATCGCGCAGAAGGGCACGGAGTTGAGCACCACGTACGGCACGTTCCCGGGGTCCCGGCCCCGGCGGCTCCGCACCACCCCGGCCATGCGCCGGATGGTCGCGGAGCACCGGCTGCACCCGTCCGACCTGATCCTCCCCGCCTTCGTGCGGGAGGGCGCGGCCGAACCGGTGCCGATCTCGGCCATGCCCGGGGTCGTCCAGCACACCCGCGACACCCTCCGCAAGGCCGCCGTCGAGGCGCTGGAGGCGGGCGTCGCCGGGATCATGCTCTTCGGCGTGCCCGAGGAGGCCAAGAAGGACGCCCTCGGCACCGCCGGCACCGACCCCGACGGCATCCTCCAGGTCGCCATCCGCGATGTGAAGGCCGAGGTCGGCGACGACCTCGTCATCATGTCCGACCTCTGCCTGGACGAGTACACCGACCACGGCCACTGCGGCGTCCTCGACGCCGACGGCCGCGTCGACAACGACGCGACGCTGGAGCGCTACGCCGAGATGGCGCAGGTCCAGGCCGACGCCGGCGTCCACGTCGTGGGCCCCAGCGGCATGATGGACGGCCAGGTCGGCGTCATCCGTGACGCCCTCGACCAGACCGGTCACGAGGACGTGTCGATCCTCGCCTACACCGCCAAGTACGCCTCCGCGTTCTACGGCCCGTTCCGCGAGGCCGTCGGCTCCTCGCTGCAGGGCGACCGCAAGACGTACCAGCAGGACCCGGCCAACCTCCGCGAGTCGATGCGCGAGCTCGCGCTCGACCTCGCCGAGGGCGCCGACATGGTCATGGTCAAGCCCGCCCTGCCCTACCTCGACGTCCTCGCCAAGGTCGCCGAGAGCGTCGACGTGCCCGTCGCCGCCTACCAGATCTCCGGCGAGTACGCGATGGTCGAGGCCGCCGCCGCCAACGGCTGGATCGACCGCGACCGCGCCATCATGGAGACCCTGACGGGCATCAAGCGCGCCGGCGCCAACATGATCCTCACCTACTGGGCCACGGAGGTCGCGCGGCAGCTCTAGCCGCCCCCACCACCCGGTCCGTCACACAGCGCGATGGCGGCGTTCCCCGGCCGACGAGGCCCCGGAACGCCGCCATTGTCGTACCCGGCCTGCGAACCACTCGCCTTTGCCTCGCGTTTGCGCAGCTCACGCGAGAGGAGGCGCATAGTTCACGATCGTCACCCACACAGGTCGAGTCTTGGCGAAATGACGGAGGCGCGGCGTACACGATCCGACCATGACTACCGTGTGTGTCAGGTCGCTTACCCCGGCGCTTATCGCGGCGCTCATCCCCCGGAGGCGTGCATGAGCCATGACCCCGAACTCACGGACGACTGGGAGTACACGCTTCAGGTCCCCTCGGACCCCATGGCGCCGTGCATCGCGCGCCGCACCCTGCGCACCATCTTCGAGGAACACGGCTTCCTGGAACTCGCCGACACCGCCGAGCTCCTCACCTCGGAGCTGGTCACCAACGCCTACCGCTACTCCGACGGACCCGCCTCCGTACGCGTCAAACGCGAGGGCGACCGCGTCAGAGTCGCCGTCTGGGACACCAACCCCCGCCTCCCCGCCCTCGACGGCGTCACCCTGCCCGACGCCGAGAACAGCGCCGAGCAGGGCCGGGGGCTGGGCCTGGTGCAGTGGTGCGCCGACAGCTGGGGCGGCTTCGCCCTGCGCGACCAGCCCCAGGGGCTGGTCGGCAAGCTCATCTGGTTCGAGCTCGGGGCCGGCTGATGCCTCAGAGACGCTCGGGCGTACGGATACCGAGCAGCGCCATGCCCCGGTGGAGCGTACGGGCCGTCAGATCGCAGAGGAACAGACGGTTCTCCACCAGCTCCGGCGACTCGGCCTTCAGCACCGGGCACTGGTCGTAGAACGTCGTGTACAGCGAAGCCAGCTGGTAGAGGTACCCGGCCAGCTTGTGCGGCGCGTACTCCTCGGCCGCCTCCGCCACCGTCGCCGCGAACTGGTCCAGGTGCAGACCCAGGGCACGCTCGGCCGGGGCCAGCGGCAGCTCCGGGTGCGCGACCGGGCCCGCCTCGCCCGCCTTGCGCAGGATCGACTGGATACGGGCGAACGCGTACTGGAGGTACACGGAGGTGTCACCGTTGAGGGACACCATCTGGTCCAGGTCGAACTTGTAGTCCCGGGCAGCCGAGGTCGACAGGTCCGCGTACTTCACGGCGCCGATGCCCACCTGCGCGGCACGCTCGGCGATCTCCTCCTCGGTCAGGTCCCGGGCCTTCTCCCGGACCACGGCACCCGCCCGGTCGATCGCCTCGTCCAGCAGGTCCACCAGCCGGACCGTCTCGCCCTCACGGGTCTTGAAAGGCTTGCCGTCCTTGCCCAGCACCGTGCCGAACGCCAGCTGCACCGCGTGGACGTCCTCGTTCAGCCAGCCGATCCGGCGGGCCGTCTCGAAGACCATCTTGAAGTGCAGCGCCTGCCGGGCGTCCACCACGTACAGCAGCGTGCTCGCCTCGAGGTTCTGCACCCGGTCGCGGATCGCGGACAGGTCGGTGGCCGCGTAGCCGTAACCGCCGTCCGACTTCTGCACGATCAGCGGCACGGGGTTGCCGTCCGGGCCCTTCACGTCCTCGAAGAACACGCACAGCGCGCCCTCCGAACGGACCGCGACGCGCGACTCCTCCAGCAGCCGGCACGTCTCCGCCAGCATGTCGTTGTAACCCGACTCGCCGACGACGTTCTCGTCGCGGATCTCCATGTCGAGCTTGTCGAAGACCGAGTAGAAGTAGATCTTCGACTCGTCCACGAACCTCTGCCACAGGGCGAGCGTCTCCTCGTCCCCGGCCTGCAGATCCACCACCCGGCGGCGGGCCCGCTCCTTGAACTCCGCGTCCGCGTCGAACAGCGCCCGCGCCGCCTTGTACAGACGGTTCAGGTTGGACATGGCCTCCTCACCGGAAGCGCCGTCCTTGTGGTCCAGCTCGTGCGGGTGCTCGATCAGGTACTGGATGAGCATGCCGAACTGGGTGCCCCAGTCACCGATGTGGTGGCGGCTGATCACCTTCTCGCCCGTGAACTCCAGGATCTTCACGGTCGCGTCGCCGATCACCGCGGAACGCAGATGACCGACGTGCATCTCCTTCGCCACGTTCGGCTGCGCCCAGTCGATCACCGTGGTGCCCGGGTGCTCCTTGAACGGGACACCCAGGCGGTCGTCCGCCGCACGGGCGGCCAGCGTCCGCGTGATCGCCCCGTCGGCCACCGTGATGTTGAGGAAGCCCGGGCCCGAGACCTCGACGTCCTGGATCACATCGCCCGCCGGCAGCCCCTCGACGACCTTCGTCGCCAGCTCCCGCGGGTTCCCCTTGAGCTTCTTCGCCAGCGCCAGCATGCCGTTGGCCTGGAAGTCCGCCCGGTCGCTTCGTCGCAGCAGCGGATCGACGACCCCGGCCTCCGGCAGAGCGGCCGAAAGGGCGTCCGTGATGCGCTGGTGGAGCGTGGAAGCGAGCGAGGGAACCGAAGCCATGGGATGGGAGCCATTCCGGTAGGCGGCATTTCGAACCCCCCGAGTATCCCACGCGCCTATCACAGAGCCCCACGGAATTCGCTCGCCCTCGGGCAACCCGACCGCCACCCTGGTCGTCTGGGACAATGGTCATGCCAGGACCGTAAGGAAGGAAGTGCCGTGGCTCAGGCTCAGAGCACCGAGGCCGACTGGGTCTCCCGTTTCGCCGACGAGGTCATCGCCGAAGGTGAGCGCCGCGCCCCCGGCAAACCCATCGTCGTCGCCTCCGGCCTGTCGCCCTCCGGCCCGATCCACCTCGGCAACCTCCGCGAGGTCATGACCCCGCACCTGGTCGCCGACGAGATCCGCCGCCGCGGCCACGAGTGCGTCCACGTCCTCTCGTGGGACGACTACGACCGCTACCGCAAGGTCCCCGCCGGCATCGACCCGTCCTGGGCCGAGCACATCGGCAAGCCGCTCACCGCCGTCCCGGCGCCCCCCGGCAGCCCCTACGGCAGCTGGGCCGAGCACTTCAAGGCCGCCATGATCGAGGCCCTGGACGAGCTGGGCATCGAGTACCGCGGCATCAGCCAGACCGAGCAGTACACCTCGGGTGCCTACCGCGAGCAGATCCTCCACGCGATGAAGCACCGCGGCGACATCGACGCGATCCTCGACCAGTACCGCACCAAGGCCAAGCCGGCCAAGAAGCAGCAGAAGCCCCTCGACGAGGCCGAGCTCGAAGCCGCCGAGGGCTCCGGCGCCGCCGCCGAGGACGACGGCAGCGCGAGCACCGCCGGTTACTTCCCGTACAAGCCGTACTGCACCAGCTGCAACAAGGACCTCACCACGGTCACGTCCTACGACGACGAGACCACCGAGCTCTCCTACACCTGCACCGCCTGCGGCCACGCCGA
Source organism: Streptomyces abikoensis (assembly GCF_014648775.1). Classification (GTDB taxonomy): domain Bacteria; phylum Actinomycetota; class Actinomycetes; order Streptomycetales; family Streptomycetaceae; genus Streptomyces; species Streptomyces abikoensis. Next base: position 139,231 of record NZ_BMRT01000012.1, on the reverse strand, counting down.
GACCGTCCTCCTCAAGGAGTTCGACCACGGCAAGCTGGTCTGGAAGGTCGACTGGCCCATGCGCTGGGCCTACGAAGGCGTGATCTTCGAGCCCTCCGGCGTCGACCACTCCTCGCCCGGCTCGTCCTTCCAGGTCGGCGGCCAGATCGTCGGCCCGATCTTCGGCGGCGAGCAGCCCATCGGCCCCATGTACGCCTTCGTCGGCATCAGCGGCATGGCCAAGATGTCCTCCTCCAAGGGCGGCGTCCCCACCCCCGGCGACGCCCTCCAGATCATGGAGGCCCCGCTGCTGCGCTGGCTCTACGCCCGCCGCAGGCCCAACCAGTCCTTCAAGATCGCCTTCGACCAGGAGATCCAGCGGCTCTACGACGAGTGGGACAAGCTCTGCGGCAAGGTCGCCGACGGCACCGCCCTGCCCGCCGACGCCGCCGCCCACAGCCGCGCCGTCCGCACCGCCGCCGGCGACCTGCCCACCACCCCCCGCCCGCTGCCCTACCGCACGCTGGCCTCGGTCGTCGACATCACCGCCGGCCACGACGAGCAGACCCTGCGCATCCTCAGCGACCTCGACCCCGAGAACCCGGTCACCTCGCTGGACGAGACCCGGCCGCGCCTCGACAAGGCCGAGCACTGGATCAACAACCAGGTCCCCGCCGAGTCCCGCACCGTCGTCCGCACCGAGCCCGACCACGAGACCCTCGCCACGCTCGACGAGCAGTCCCGCGCCTCGCTGCGCCTGCTCCTCGACGGCCTGGACGAGCACTGGTCCCTGGACGGCCTGACCACGCTGGTCTACGGCGTGCCCAAGGTCCTCGCGGGCCTGGAGCCCGACGCCAAGCCCACCCCGGAGCTCAAGGTCGCGCAGCGCGAGTTCTTCGCCCTGCTCTACCAGCTCCTCGTCGGCCGCGACACCGGCCCGCGCCTGCCCACGCTGCTGCTCGCGGTCGGGGCGGACCGGGTGCGCAAGCTGCTGGCGGCGTAACGCCCATACGGGAAGGGGCCCCGGCCCGGTGACCTGAGCGTCACCGGGCCGGGGCCCTCTCTGTTTCCCGCCTACTTGTTCGCCGCGGCGACCGCCGTCACTACTTCCTTCGTCGCGTCCTGGGCGCCGTTCTTCAGCGCGTCGGCGTCCGGCGTCTTCGCGCCCTGGAGCCCCGCGCCGCTGTACTTGACCGTGATCACGACATTCGCCGTGCGGGCCACCACGGTCTCGTTCTTGTGGTCGTTGTCGTCCTTCTTCGTGGTCGTGCCCACCACGTTGGCCTCGTCGCCGATGCCCGACGCCTTGTCCGTCTTCGCGTCCTTGGCGCCGTCCGCGGTGGTGGCCACCGAGGTCTGCTTCGCCACGAAGTCCTGCGCGCGCTTCTCGCCGGTGCCCAGCGTCGGGTCGGAGGCGAAGCGCTTGAGGGAGACGGTCAGGGTGCGGAACTGGAGGTCCTTGACGTCCTCGTCGTTCAGGCCGCTCCAGAAGCAGCTCGCCGAGTCGTTGGTGTCGCTCGACGGGAGGGCCTTGCCCTCCTTCTTCTCCGCCTTGGGCACCAGCTTGTCGATGGTCTTCTCGGAGAGCGTCTTGCACACCTCCGGCAGCTTGCCGAACGTCGCGGCCTTGACCGAGGGGGCGGCGGAGCTCGGGGTGGCCGGGGCGGAGGGCTTGCCCGACTCCTTCTTCTTGGACCCCGAGTCGGAGTCCGAGCAGCCGGTGGCGACGAGCATCACCGGTACTGCGGCGCAGGCGAGGATTCGGGCGAGTCGCGGGGCTGTGGGTCGGTGCATGGGTCCTTCGCTCATTCGTGTCGGTGACGCGGGGGCGGTGCGGGGCGGGGGCGGTGCGGGGGCTCGGGGGCTTGCCTACGGGCACGGTACGCGGCCCGCACGCGGCTGCCACGCCGAAACGCGCCCCCGCTGCTTGTGTCAGTTCCCGAAGTGGCCCGCGTCGAGTTCACGGGCGAGGCCATGGGCCTTGCCCTGGAGGTCCTGGCTGCTGGGGATGTGGAGGGCGTCCGTCGTCCACTGGTCGTAGGCGATGGTGACCAGCACGTTCGAGGCGCGGAAGACCACCTTCACATCGCGGTGCACCCCCGAGCCCGTCGTCGCCAGCTTGTCGTCGACGAAGGCGTCGTCCCCCAGGTCGTCGAGGACGCGCGGGGCCAGCTTGGGGTCGGCGGACGGGACGGCCGACGGGGTCATCGGCGCGACGGAGGCGTCCGCCAGCTGCGGCCCGGGGCCGGGATCGGCGGTGCGGGCGCTCGCGGACGGGCTGCCGCCGGGGCTCGCGGACGTCGTGGGGGAGGGGGTGGCGTTGGGGATGTGCGCGGCGGTGGCCTGGCGCTGGTAGAGCTGCTTGGCCCGGTTCTCGTCGCTCATCCCCGGCTGGTACGAGACGACGCGCTCGAAGTCGACGGAGAGGTGGCGGGTGCCGTTGGGGGTCTCCAGCTTCCAGCGGCAGCCCACGCGGCGGTCGGTGTCATAGGTGATCGCCGCCTGGCCCTGGAGGAGCCGCTTGGCCTCCTCCTCGTCGCCGTCGCCCACGCCGGGCAGCATCCGCCGCAGCGTGTCCCGGCTGACGTAGCCGCACGGCTCGGGGAGGCTGTGGTACTTCCCGGGCTCGGCCGCGGCCGTCGACGATCCGGCCTGTCCCGGCTTGGGGTCCTGGGCCCCGCCACCGGACCCGGACCCTCCGCCGCACCCGGTGAGCACCGTCGACAACACCGCCGCCGAGGCCAGTGCGGCTGCCGGTGCGTATGCCCTTCGCTGCACTGTCCGTGGCTCCTCTCACCGAAAATCTCGCCCGCGTCCACCGGAAAACCGGTTGTCGCCGCTGGGTGGCGACTGGACACAATGTGTACCGCAAGCGCTGCCGCGCCCGCCGTCCCGCTGTCGTGGATGAGATGAGAGGTCCGGCTTTTGCGTTATCCACGCTTTTCGGGGGAATGAGGTAGTTATGACGTACACCGAGGTGCCCGGCGCCCGGGTACCGATCCGTATGTGGGCCGACCCGGCCACGGTCGAGCCCGTCGCCATGCAGCAGCTGCGGAACGTCTCCACTCTGCCGTGGATCGAGGGCCTCGCCGTGATGCCCGACGTCCACTTCGGCAAGGGCGCCACGGTCGGTTCGGTGATCGCCATGCGGGGCGCGGTGTGCCCGGCGGCGGTGGGCGTCGACATCGGCTGCGGCATGTCGGCGGTGAAGACGTCGCTGACCGCCAACGACCTCCCGGGCGATCTGTCCCGGCTGCGGTCGAAGATCGAGGAGGCCATCCCGGTCGGCTTCGCGATGCACGACGACCCGGTGGACCCGCGCCGGCTGCACGGGCTGCCGACGGCCGGGTGGGACGACTTCTGGGGGCGGTTCGACGGGGTCGCGGAAGCGGTCAAATTCCGTCAGAGTCGGGCACTGAAGCAGATGGGTTCGCTCGGATCGGGCAACCACTTCGTTGAGTTCTGTCTCGATGAGACAAATTCGGTCTGGCTGATGCTCCACTCCGGCTCCCGGAACATCGGCAAGGAGCTGGCGGAGTACCACATAGGCGAGGCGCGGAAGCTCTCGCACAACCAGAACCTGGTCGACCGGGACCTGGCGGTCTTCATCGCCGACACCCCGCAGATGGCGGCCTACCGGCACGACCTGTTCTGGGCGCAGGAGTACGCGCGGCACAACCGCGAGATCATGATGGCCCTCTTCCAGGACGTGGTCCGCAAGGAGTTCAAGAAGGCCAAGCCGATGTTCGAGCCGGTCATCTCCTGCCACCACAACTATGTGGCGGAGGAGACCTACGAGGGCGTCGATCTGCTGGTCACCCGCAAGGGCGCGATCCGCGCGGGCGGCGGCGAGTACGGCATCATCCCGGGCTCGATGGGCACCGGCTCGTACATCGTGCGCGGCCTGGGCAACGAGGCGTCGTTCAACTCCGCCTCCCATGGCGCCGGCCGCCGGATGAGCCGCAACCAGGCCAAGAAGCGCTTCTCCGAGCAGGACCTGGCGGAGCAGACGCGGGGCGTGGAGTGCCGCAAGGACCGTGGCGTGGTCGACGAGATCCCGGCCGCCTACAAGCCGATCGAGCAGGTCATGGAGCAGCAGCGGGACCTCGTCGAGGTCGTGGCCAAGCTCAAGCAGATCGTCTGTGTGAAGGGCTGACAAGCGAAAGGGGGGCGGGCGTCGGACGCCCGCCCCCCTTGATCCGGCTATTCGGCCTGGGCCTGTTGTTTCTTGCGCAGGCGCCAGCGCCGGAGGCTGCAGGACTGCTCTGACCTGCCGAGTTTCTCCGCTGCCTCTGCGATGGTCGGCGCGTCGAGCAGGAGGCGGTCCTCCAGTTGTGTCCAACTGCGGCGTGGCCGGGGTGGGGACATATCTGCCGGGCGGACCCAGACGCTCACTTCGGCGGCAGCCGAGCGCTTGCGCTCCAGGGCCAGGCTCCCCGGGTAGTACAGGTGATCCGTCACCGTCACTCCCAGCTCCCGCATGTACATGATGTTGTACGCACGGTCACGCGCGTTACGGCTGGTCGTTTTCGGGATGCCGAGTGCCAGCTTGGTGTAGCGGCACAGGTAGGTGGCGATCGCGGTGCTGGTCGTGGCGAGGCTGATGAAGGGGAGACCCTCGGCTGTGAAGCCCACGGCGCCGTCGGCGTCGATGATTCCTCGGAGGTAGTCCCGCCGGGAGAACGGAACACGCGGCGGCGTGATTCTCGTGGACTTCCTCCCGTACGGGAGCCCGAGTTCCACGAGGCGGTTTCTGGCTTCCAGCGCGTGTACGGTCCAGATCGCCGATCGATGGCTCTCGGAGAAGTTGGTCGCCCGGGTGCGCTCGCTGATGGTGCTGTTGTACGGGCACAGCTCCTGGAAGGCATGGAGTATGTCGATGTCGCGGTAGCTGATCTCGACTGCCAGACGTCCCCTTTGCCGAGTGTCCGCGTGCATGTGCCCATCGGCCTGTAAAAAACCGAACATGTACGCATATCGCGGATCTTCGAGGTCCATGAAGGTCATGTCCCCGATCGTCGGCCGCCTCCGTCGCTCCGTTATTCGAAACGGCAGAGCGTCACTCGAACTGGCGAGCGCGCAACGCGCGCAAACGCGCCGATTCCGCTTACTGCCAGGACCGCGTCACGCGCCTCGCTCGCTGTCCTGTGGGTACCAGCGCAGTTCGATCGTGTTGCCGTCCGGGTCCAGGACGTAGATCGACTCGGCGATGCCCCGGGCGCCGAAGCGGGGGCCGGGGCCGTCGACGATGGTGAAGGTGCCGGAGGCGGCGATCTCCTGCCAGTCGACGGGGTCGACGACCAGGCAGATGTGGTCGACGTTGGACCCGCCGCCGCCGCCGTCACCGCCGCGTTCGCGGGCGACCAGGTCGATGATCGTCGTGGGGGAGACGCGGACGGAGGGGAAGGGCGCCTCGCCCGCGCGCCATTCGTCGGCGCGGACCGGTTCCAGGCCCAGGGGGCCGGTGTAGAAGGCCAGGGAGCGCTCGACGTCGGAGACGTTGAGGACGAGGTGGTCGAAGGCGGTGACACGCATGGGCTGCCTCCTGCTTTCGTACGGGCCGCCCGGGGGCGGGCGGCTGTGCGTACGACGCTAGTGGGCCGCGGCGCCCGTCGGGGTCAGACCTCGCGGTGGACCTTGTAGTTGGACGCCTGGGCGCGGGGGCGGACGACGAGGAGGTCGATGTTGACGTGCGCGGGGCGGGAGACGGTCCAGCCGATGGTGTCGGCGATGTCGTCGGCGGTGAGGGGTTCGGCGACGCCCGTGTAGACGGATTCGGCGCGGTCCTTGTCGCCGCGGAAGCGGGTGAGGGCGAACTCGTCGGTCTTGACCATGCCGGGGGCGATCTCGATGACGCGCACCGGCTGGCCGCACAGCTCCAGGCGGAGGGTCTCGGCGATGACGTGGGCGCCGTGCTTGGCGGCCACGTAGCCGCCGCCGCCCTCGTAGGTGGCGAGGCCCGCCGTGGAGGAGAGGACGATGATCGTGCCCTCGGCCTCGACGAGGCGGGGGAGGAGGGCCTGGGTGGTGTTGAGGGTGCCCAGGACGTTCGTCTCGTACATCGTCCGCCAGTCGGCGGGGTCGGCGGTGGCGACGGTCTCGGTGCCGATGGCGCCGCCGGCGTTGTTGACGAGGACGTCGACGCGGTCCAGGGTGCGGGCGAAGGCGTCGACGGCGGCGCGGTCGGTCACGTCGAGGACGTGGACGAGCGCGTCGTGACCCGCCGCCGTCAGCTCCTCGGCGAGGGCGGTGAGACGGTCCTCGCGGCGGGCGGTGAGCACGACGCGGTAGCCGTCGGTGGCCAGCCGGCGGGCGGTGGCGGCGCCGATGCCGCTGCTCGCGCCGGTGATGACTGCGGTGCGGGTGCTCATGATGGGCCTCCTGGGACGGCCGGGGCTGCTGGGGTCTATCCGCAGCATAGGGGCCCGCGCCCGGGCGGTCAGCGGCCCCGGGGGGCGTACATGATCACGGCGACGCCGGCGAGGCAGACCAGGGCGCCGATGACGTCGTAGCGGTCGGGTCGGTAGCCGTCGGCGACCATGCCCCAGGCCAGCGAGCCTGCGACGAACACGCCGCCGTACGCGGCGAGGATCCGGCCGAAGTGGGCGTCCGGCTGGAGCGTGGCGACGAAGCCGTACGCGCCCAGGGCGGCGATCCCGGCGCCGATCCACGCCCAGCCCCGCCCATGCCCGGAAACGCTGCCGCGGACGCCCTGCCAGACGAGCCAGGCCCCGCCGATCTCCAGGAGCGCGGCGAGGACGAACAGGGCGATGGAGCGGAGATTGAGCATGGATGTCAGGTTATGCGTGGTGTGGGGGGGGGTGCGGTTACGGCCAGACCAGGCAGTACGGCTGGTGGCCGGCCTCGTGCAGCCGGTGGGAGAAGTCCTGCCATTCGTGGAGCAGTTGGTAGACCTCGAAGGCGTCGCGCGGGCCGCCGCGGTCGGGGACCGTGGACCAGATGAAGGCCGCCGCGCCCACCGATTCCTCGCCAATTCCGCGCAGCGGGTCGACGACGGTCATGGGGAGCTTGACGACCGCGTAGTCGGGGTGGAGAACGACCAGTTCGAGCGGGGGGACCTTGTGCAGGGGTATGCCCTCGATGCCGGTGAGAACCATGGCGGCCACGGTCTCCGGCTTGATCCTGGTGAACATTCCGCCCATGCCCAGCTCGTCACCGCCGAGCTCCTCGGGGCGCATGGAGATGGGGACGCGGGCGGCGGTCGCGCCGTTCGGGGCCCCGAAGTACTTGTAGGTCACCCCCACCCGGCCACTCCTGCTCGCACCGTTCTCTTCGTGTCGCTCTTCGCGCCGTTCGTCGCGTCGTTCTTCCCGGCGCCGGTGCCGCCCCTTGTTGGCGCGCTCGGCTCGCTCGGGGCCCAGGTCGTCCGTGCCTTCGCCCAGTCCGCCACCGCGATGCATATCTCCACCCGACCGCACATTGCCCGACCGCACATTGAGGCAGCACAGCCCCCGCCGCGCAACCCGATCATCGTCTCAGAGACCTCCCCCGTAGACGGCGTGCGAAACGCCCGGGCACGAGTCGGCGGGGGGCTCTGAGACCATGGCTAGCATGAGCTACCCATACACGGCCCCAGTCTCGCAGACGCTCTTCGACCGTGCGTCGGTCGTGACGCCCGGTGGCGTGAACTCTCCGGTGCGCGCGTTCCGCGCCGTGGGCGGTACGCCCCGGTTCATGGTCTCCGGCACCGGTCCGTATCTGACCGATGCGGATGGCCGGGAATATGTGGACCTCGTGTGTTCGTGGGGGCCGATGATTCTCGGCCACTCCCACCCCGAGGTGATCGCCAAGGTGCAGGAGGCCGTGGCGCGGGGTACGTCCTTCGGCACGCCCGGTGAGGGCGAGGTCGCGCTGGCGGAGGAGATCGTCGCGCGGATCGCGCCGGTCGAGCAGGTGCGGCTGGTGTCCTCGGGCACCGAGGCGACGATGTCGGCCATCCGGCTGGCGCGCGGCTTCACGGGCCGCGCCAAGGTCGTGAAGTTCGCCGGCTGCTACCACGGTCACGTGGACGCGCTGCTGGCCGCGGCGGGTTCCGGGGTGGCGACCTTCGGGCTGCCGGACACCCCGGGCGTGACCGGCGCCCAGGCCGGCGAGACGATCGTGCTGCCGTACAACGACCTGGAGGCCGTGCGCGAGGCCTTCCGGGCGCACCCGGGCGAGATCGCCTGTGTGATCACGGAGGCGTCGCCGGGCAACATGGGCGTGGTCCCGCCGCTGCCGGGCTTCAACGCGGGCCTGAAGGCGCTGTGCGCCGAGAACGGCGCGCTGTACATCTCCGACGAGGTCATGACGGGCTTCCGGACGAGCCGGGCGGGCTGGTTCGGCGTCGACGGCGTCGAGCCGGACCTGATGACCTTCGGCAAGGTCATGGGCGGCGGCTTCCCGGCGGCGGCCTTCGGCGGTCGCGCCGATGTGATGGCGTACCTGGCGCCGGCGGGCCCGGTGTACCAGGCGGGCACCCTCTCCGGTAACCCGGTGGCCACGGCCGCGGGCCTGGCGCAGCTGCGGCTGCTGGACGACGCGGCGTACGAGCGGGTGGACGCGGTCGCGGCGGAGATCGGCTCCCTGGTGACGGAGTCGCTGACGAAGGCGGGTGTGGCGCACCGGCTGCAGACGGCGAGCAACATGTTCTCGGTGTTCTTCACCGAGGACGCGGTGACGAACTACGCCGAGGCGAAGACGCAGGAGGCGTTCCGTTTCAACGCCTTCTTCCATTCGATGCTGTCGCAGGGTGTGTACCTGCCGCCGTCGGCGTTCGAGTCGTGGTTCGTCTCGACGGCGCACGACGCGGCGGCGATCGAGCGGGTCGCGGCGGCGCTGCCGGCGGCGGCGCGCGCGGCGGCCGAGGCGACGGAGGAGGGCAAGTGAGCGGCAAGGCTGACATCACGGTCGTCCATCTGATGCGGCACGGCGAGGTGCACAACCCGGAGGGCGTGCTGTACGGGCGCCGTGCGGGGTACCACCTGTCGGAGCTGGGGCACCGGATGGCGGACCGGGTGGCGGAGCACCTGGCGGAGCGGGACGTGACGTACGTGGTCGCGTCGCCGCTGGAGCGGGCGCAGGAGACGGCGACGCCGATCGCGAAGGCGCACGGTCTGGACCTGGCGACGGACGAGCGGCTGATCGAGGCGGCGAACGTCTTCGAGGGCAAGACCTTCGGCGTGGGCGACGGCGCGCTGCGCAAGCCGGCGAACTGGAAGCACCTGACGAATCCGTTCCGTCCGTCGTGGGGCGAGCCGTACGTCGAGCAGGTGGTGCGGATGATGGGCGCGCTGGACGCGGCGAAGGACGCGGCGCGCGGCCATGAGGCCGTGCTGGTCAGCCATCAGCTGCCGATCTGGATCGTGCGGAGCTTCGTGGAGCGGCGCCGGCTGTGGCACGACCCGCGGAAGCGGCAGTGCACGCTGGCGAGCCTGACGACGTTCACCTACCGGGGCGACAAGATCGTCTCGGTGGGGTACTCGGAGCCGGCGCGGGATCTGGTGCCGAAGCACCTGCTGGCCGGGGCGAAGCCGGTCAAGGGCGGGTCGAAGGCGTTCGGCGCCTGAGTCCGGACGCATATGGGGTGGCGCGGGTGCGCCGGGGCTTGTGCTCCGGCGCACCCGCGCCGTCGTTTCCGCCCGAATGCACCCGTTGAGAGCGGTAAAACAACGCAAGCGCCGTAATCCGCCGTGCCGTCACACCTAATGTCCATTTATATGGACGGCGTATGGTATGGGGCCGCAAGCACGGACGGAGCCGACATGCGCGAGTTGAGCCGACGCAGCCTGCTCGGACTGGGCGTGGGCCTGGGCACGGCCACCGCCCTGGGAGCGATGGCCGGCTGCTCCGACGGGCCGTCCGGCACCGCCGGCACGGGCGGCCGTCCCAAGGCGCGGGCGCACGTGGAGGCGAAGGCCAAGGCGAAGCTGATCGGCGACGGCTCCACCGCCGACACCGGGCCGCAGCCCAATCAGCCGCCGAAGCCGGTGCCGCTGGAGCCGGGGGAGAAGCCGCCCCAGTTCGTGATCTTCTCGTGGGACGGGGCGGGCGAGGTCGGCAACGGTCTCTTCCCCCGCTTCCGCAAGCTCGCCCGGGACCACGGCGCCCGGATGACGTTCTTCCTCTCCGGCATCTACCTCCTGCCGGAGTCCAAGCAGCGGATGTACGAGCCGCCGAACAACGCGCCCGGCGCCTCCGACATCGGCTACCTCTCCGACGAGCACATCCGGGCGACGCTGAAGAACATCCGCGCCGCGTGGCTGGAGGGCCATGAGATCGGCACCCACTTCAACGGGCACTTCTGTTCGGGCCACGGCTCGGTGGCGCACTGGACGCCCGAGGACTGGGAATCGGAGATCGAGCAGGCCGTCTCCTTCGTCACCCGCTGGCGCACCCACACCGGCTTCACCGATCTGGAGCCGCTGCCCTTCGACTACCGCAAGGAGCTCATCGGCGGCCGCACCCCCTGTCTGCTGAACCAGGAGGGTCTCCTGCCCACCGCCCGGCGGCTGGGCTGGCGCTACGACGCGAGCTCCTCGGGCGGGGAGCAGGTGTGGCCCCGCAAGAAGCAGGGCCTGTGGGACCTGCCGCTGCAGCAGATGCCCTTCCCGGGGCACTCCTTCGAGGTCCTGTCCATGGACTACAACATCCTCGCCAACCAGTCGAAGAACACGACGCGCGGCGTGCCCGCCCACTACGCGGGCTGGCGCCGGCAGGCCATCGAGTCGTACATCGCCGGCTTCGACCGGGCGTACGAGACGAACCGGGCACCGTTCTTCGTGGGCAACCACTTCGAGGAGTGGAACGGCGGGATCTACATGGACGCCGTCGAGGAGGCGTTCAAATACATCGCCGACGACAAGCGCAAGGACGTCCGGGTCGTCTCCTTCCGGCAGTTCGTGGACTGGCTCGACGTGCAGAGCCCGGCGGTCCTCGCGCAGCTGCGCCAGCTCGACGTGGGCGAGAAATGGCACCGCAGGGCGGGCGGCGGCGGTGGCGGCGGCAGTACGAGCAGGCCGTGGAACCGGGGCGAGCCCCCCGCGCCGCGCGGCGAGGCGCCCGTCGGGCCGAAGGCCGGAGAGGTGCCCGTGGGGCCCAGGGGCGGCGACGTTCCCACGGCTCCCGCGGGCAACAACACGGCTCCCACGGGCAACAAGGGGCACGACGACTCCGAGGGGGGTGCGGAAGATCCCTAAACCGCCCATGCGAAACTTTTCACATGAGTGCCCGCCGCGCCTTTCGACGCCCACTTTCCCGCCGTCGTCTCCCCGTGCCGGCCGCTGTCGTCGCCATCACGGCGGCGCTGACGCTCAGCGCCTGCGGCTCCGGCGGCAGCTCGGGCGGCGGGGGCCAGACCCAGTTCGTCCAGGGCACCGGCGGCGTCGACGTGGTCAAGGACCGCGCGAGCCGGCAGAGCGCCCCGGACCTCTCCGGCAAGACGCTGGACGGCAAGGACCTCGACGTCGCCAAGGACTACAAGGGCAAGATCGTCGTCCTTAACGTCTGGGGCTCCTGGTGCTCGCCGTGCCGCGCCGAGGCCAAGTACCTGGTGCAGGCCGCCAACGCCTACAAGGACAAGGGCGTGGAGTTCGTCGGCCTCGACACCCGCGACCCCGACCCGGCCCCCGCGCTCGCCTTCGAGAAGGAGTTCAAGGTTCCCTACCCGAGCCTCTACGACTCCGCGGGCAAGCTCCTGCTGCGCTTCCCCAAGGGCAGCCTCAACCCGCAGTCGATCCCCTCCACGGTCTTCATCGACCGGGACGGGAAGATCGCCGCCCGCGCGATCAAGGCGCTGGGCGAGGACGAGCTGCGCGACACCCTCGACCCGCTGGTCGCGGAGAAGTGACCCCGTGACCACCGGGACCCCCACGGCCGCGCACGCGATCACCGCCCTCGCCGCGGCGAGCGACACCAACCAGACCGTCCTGACCGGCGCCCTGCTGCTGGCCCTGCCCGTGGCCATGCTCGGCGGGCTCGTCTCCTTCTTCTCCCCCTGCGTCCTGCCGCTCGTCCCCGGCTACCTGTCGTACGTCACCGGCGTCACCGGCGCGGACCTGGCCGAGGCCAGGCGGGGCCGGATGCTCGCCGGCTCCTCGCTGTTCGTCCTGGGCTTCTCGGCCGTCTTCGTCTCCACCGGCGCGCTGTTCGGCTTCTTCGGCAACACGCTGCAGAGCTACAAGGGGACGATCAACCTCGTCCTCGGCACGCTGACGATCGTGCTCGGCCTGGGCTTCATGGGCGTGTTCAACCTCTTCGGCCAGCGCGAGTTCCGCTTCCACACCCGGCCCACGATGGGCCTGGCCGGGGCGCCCCTGCTCGGGGTGCTCTTCGGCCTGGGCTGGACCCCGTGCATCGGCCCGACCCTCGCCGCCGTGAACTCGCTCGCCATCAACCAGGCCAGTGCCGGCCGCGGTGCCCTGCTCACCGTCGCCTACTGCGCCGGCCTGGGCCTGCCGTTCGTCCTCGCCGCGATCGCCTTCCGGCGCGCGCTCGGCGCCTTCGGCTGGGTCAAGAAGCACTACGTGTGGGTCATGCGCGTCGGCGGCGGCATGCTCGTCGTGGTCGGCCTGCTCCTGGTCACAGGATTGTGGGACAGCATGGTCCAGGACCTTCAGACGTGGTCGTCGCGCTACACCCCCGGGATCTGATCAATGGCCAAGACCAACGACTCCACCGATACCGCCGAGACCGACACCGCCGTGACGGACGACTCGGCGGCGGCATCGGACCTCTCCACGGCCCCCGCCGAGGACAGGGCCGGTGACGGCCAGGCCGTACCCGGCTCCTTCGGCGGCGTCCGCAAGGCCGGCCCGCTCGGCGCGCTCGCCTGGACCGCCCGTGAGATCACCGGCTGGGTGCGCTGGGTCTGGCGGCAGCTGACCTCGATGCGGGTCGCGCTGATCCTGCTCTTCCTGCTCTCCCTGGCCACCATCCCCGGCTCGCTCGTCCCGCAGACCAGCGTCGACGCGCTCAAGGCCGAGCAGTGGAAGGCCGACCACGAGACCCTGGCGTCCGTCTACGACAAGCTCGGGCTCTTCCACGTCTACAGCTCGGTGTGGTTCTCCGCGATCTACATCCTGCTGTTCGTCTCGCTGATCGGCTGCATCGTCCCGCGCACCTGGCAGTTCGTCGGCCAGCTGCGCGGCCGCCCGCCGGCCGCCCCCCGCAACCTCACCCGGATGCCCGCCCACGCCACCTGGCACACGGACGCGAAGCCCGAGCAGGTCGTCGCGGCGGCCGAGAAGCTCCTCAAGCGCCGCCGCTTCCGCGTCGAGCGGAGCAAGGGCTCCGTCGGCGCCGAGAAGGGCTATCTGCGCGAGGCCGGCAACCTCCTCTTCCACGTCTCGCTGATCGCCCTGCTCGTGGCCTTCGCCTCCGGCCAGCTGTGGAAGTCCGAGGGCGGCAAGCTCGTCGTCGAGGGCGACGGCTTCTCGAACACCCTCACCCAGTACGACGACTTCAAGTCCGGCTCCCTCTTCCGCCCGGACGACCTCGACAAGTTCAGCTTCTACCTGGACCGCTTCTCCGGCAGCTACGAGCGCACCGGCCCCCAGAAGGGCACCCCGCGCGACTACGCCGCCCACATCACGTACTACGAGGGCGCCGACGGCCCGGCCCGCAAGGCCACCATCAAGGTGAACGAGCCGCTGGAGACGGGCGGCTCGAAGGTCTACCTCATCGGCCACGGCTACGCTCCGATGGTGACCGTCAAGGACGGCCGCGGGAACATCGCCTTCCGGGGCCCCATGTCCGCGCTGCCGCTGGACAGCAACGTCACCGAGACCGCCGTCGCCAAGGTCGGCGACTACCGGGACAAGGACGGCGAGAAGACCCAGATCGGCTTCAAGGGCAACTTCGTGCCGACGCTGGACCTGAAGACCGGGATGATGGCGTCCCAGTTCCCCGCCCTGGACAACCCCGCCCTCGTCCTCACCGCCTACCACGGCAGCCTCGGCACCGACTCCGGCATGCCGCAGAACGTCTACCAGCTCGACGTCACCAAGATGAAGCAGTTCACGGAGAAGGACGGCTCGCCCTTCGCCAAGCTGCTCAAGGTCGGCGACACCATGACGCTCCCCGACGGCGGCTCGCTGCACTTCGACGCCATCAAGGAGTGGGCCACCTTCCAGGTCTCCCAGAAGCCCGGCAACGAGCTCGCCCTGAGCGGCGCCGTCGCCGCCCTGCTGGGCCTGGCCGGCTCGCTGTTCATCCAGCGCCGCCGCGTCTGGGTGCGGGCCACGGCCGGCGCCGACGGCCGTACGGTCGTGGAGCTGGCCGGCCTCGCCCGCAGCGAGTCCGCCCGGCTGCCCGAGGAGCTCGCCTCCCTCGCCGCCGCCCTCCAGCCCGACGCCCCGCCCGCCACCGGCACCGCCACGGCCGAGGCCGTCGAAGCCGTCGAAGCGGACGAAGCCGCCTCCGACCCCGTCGAACCGTCCGAAGGAGCGCGCGCGTGAATCTCGCCGCCGCAACCAACGAGAACCTGGCCAACATCAGCAATGTGCTGATCTATTCGGCCATGGCCGTCTACACCCTGGCCTTCCTCGCGCACATCACCGAGTGGGTCTTCGGCAGCCGCAGCACCGTCGCCCGCACCGCCGCCGCGCTCACCACGGAGGCCGCCCGTTCGTCGTCCGTGAGCGTCACGGTCAAGAAGCAGGGCGGCGGCACGGCCGTCCTGGAGCGCCCCGAGGTCGTCACCCGCGCCGCCCCCGGCAGCCGTGACGTGCCCGACGGCCCCGGCGCGGCCGGCGGCAGCGAGAAGGGCGACCTGTACGGCCGCATCGCCGTCTCGCTGACCGTCCTGGCCTTCGCGCTCCACGCGGGCGGCGTCCTCACCCGCGCGCTGTCCGTGCAGCGGGCGCCGTGGGGCAACATGTACGAGTTCTCCACGACCTTCGGCATGACCGCCGTGGCCGTCTACCTCGGCCTGCTCGCCGCGAAGAAGAACGTCCGCTGGCTGGGCCTGCCGCTGACCACGTCGATCCTGCTCGACCTGGGCCTCGCCGTCTCGGTCCTCTACACCAGCAGCGACCAGCTCGTGCCCGCGCTCCACTCCTACTGGCTGTGGATCCACGTCTCCTGCGCCATCATCTCCGGCGCGGCGCTGTGGGTGGGCGCGTGCTCCACGCTCTTCTACCTCTTCCGCGACTCCTACGAGGCCAAGCTCGCGGCCGGCCGGGACGCGGACGGCGCCTGGGGCAACGTCCTCTCCCGCCTGCCCTCGGCCGCCACGCTCGACAAGTTCGCCTACCGCATCAACGCGACCGTCTTCCCGCTGTGGACGTTCACGATCATCGCGGGCGCGATCTGGGCCGAGGCCGCCTGGGGCCGCTACTGGGGCTGGGACCCCAAGGAGGTCTGGTCCTTCATCACCTGGGTCGCCTACGCCTGCTACCTCCACGCCCGCGCCACCGCCGGCTGGAAGGGCCGCAAGGCCGCCTACCTGGCCCTGCTGGCCTTCGCCTGCTACCTCTTCAACTACTACGGCGTGAACATCCTGCTGAGCGGCAAGCACTCCTACGCGGGGGTGTGAGCCCGCACGGTGCGGCTCTGTGACGGCCCGCCTCCCGCCGCTTCCAGCGCGCGGGAGGCGGGCCGTCGTGTTAGACGTGGACGTATGGAGATCCCCTCCCCCTACGGCGCGTCCGAGTCCCAGGGTGACGTCCACACCCTGCGCTACGAGCTGTCGATCCCGTACCCCGTCGACGAGGTGTGGGACGCGATCGCCACGCCCGACGGGCTGCCCACGTGGCTGGCCGTCGCCGATCCCTTCGAGCAGCGGGAGGGCGGGGCGATCACGCTGCGGTGGCAGAACAAGGACGCCCGGGGGCATGCCACGGTCGCCCCGGGGCGGGTGACGGCCTGGGAGCCCAAGCGGGTGGTGGAGTACACCGTGGACATCCACGGGCGGGTCCGCTTCGAGCTGGAGCCCGGGCCGCTGGGCGTCGGCGGGACGCTGCTGCACTTCACCAACGAGCTGGCCGGGCCGGAGGACGTACGCCTGGACTGCCTGGCCGGCTGGCACCACCACTTCGAGTACCTGCTGCAGGCCCTCGCCGGGCAGCCCGCGGACTGGTCCGCGTGGACCCTGGAGCGCTGGCGGGAACTGCGCGAGGAGTACGGGAAGGGGCGCTAGCCCCTCGGGCCGTCCTCAGCCCTTGTCAGCCCTTGGGGCCGTCCTCGTCGGGCCGGAGCGAGCGCAGGAACTCCGGGTTGTCGTCCGGGGCCACCCACCGCCGCGGCGCCGGGCGGGTACGGGCGCGGGGGCGCCCCGCGACCAGCCAGGCCACCGGGCCCACCAGGACCTCGCCGAAGAGCAGGATGACGAACACCCACGCCAGCTTCGGCAGGCCCCGCACCTCGTTCTCGGGGGTGTTGAGGCAGTCGATGAAGGCGTAGATCCACAGCGCCAGGACCAGCAGGAACGGCAGATACCTGAGCATGGCGGCGGCCCCCGGAGTGCGGTGCTCGGAGCCGCTTCGCGGCCCCCGTGACCGCTCCAGGGTAGTGCGTGCTCGATACTGGAACGTATGGCTTACGACGATCTTCGCTCGTTCCTCCGGGCACTGGAGCGCGATGGCGATCTCAAGCGCATCAAGGCCGAAGTCGACCCGTACCTGGAGATCGGGGAGATCGTCGACAGAGTGAACAAAGCGGGCGGGCCCGCGCTGCTCTTCGAGAACGTCAAGGGCGCGGCCATGCCGCTCGCCATGAACGTCTTCGGCACCGACCGCCGGATGCTCAAGGCGCTCGGCCTGACCTCCTACGACGAGATCAGCGAGAAGATCGGCGGGCTGCTCAGGCCCGAGCTCCCGCAGGGGTTCGTCGGCATGCGCGAGGCGTTCGGCAAGCTCGGCGCGATGGCGCACGTGCCGCCGCGGAAGGTCAAGGACGCGCCGGTCCAGGAGGTCGTCCTCACCGGCGACGACGTGGACCTCGACAAGCTCCCGGCGCTCTTCACCTGGCCCGAGGACGGCGGCTCCTTCTTCAACCTCGGTCTCACCCACACCAAGCACCCCGAGACCGGCGTCCGCAACCTCGGCCTCTATCGCCTCCAGCGCCACGACAAGCGCACCATCGGCATGCACTGGCAGATCCACAAGGACAGCCGCAACCACTACCAGGTGGCCGCCAAGCGCGGTGAGCGGCTGCCGGTCGCCATCGCCTTCGGCTGCCCGCCGGCCGTGACGTACGCGTCCACCGCGCCGCTGCCCGGCGACATCGACGAGTACCTCTTCGCGGGCTTCATCCAGGGCAAGCGGATCGAGATGGTCGACTGCAAGACCGTCCCCCTCCAGGTCCCCGCGAACGCGGAAGTCGTCATCGAGGGCTGGCTGGAACCGGGGAAGATGCTGCCGGAAGGCCCGTTCGGCGACCACACGGGCTTCTACACGCCGCAGGAGGACTTCCCGGCGCTCACCATCGACTGCGTCACGATGCGGCGGCGCCCGCTGCTGCAGTCGATCGTCGTCGGCCGCCCGCCGACCGAGGACGGCCCGCTGGGCCGCGCCACGGAGCGGTTCTTCCTGCCGCTGCTGAAGGTGATCGTCCCGGACATCGTGGACTACCACCTGCCGGAGGCCGGCGGCTTCCACAACTGCGCGATCGTCTCGATCGACAAGAAGTACCCCAAGCACGCCCAGAAGGTCATGCACGCCGTCTGGGGCGCGCACATGATGTCGCTGACCAAGCTGATCATCGTGGTGGACTCCGACTGCGACGTCCACGACCTCCACGAGGTGGCCTGGCGCGCGCTGGGCAACACGGACTACGCCCGCGACCTGACCGTCGTCGAAGGCCCCGTGGACCATCTGGACCACGCCTCCTATCAGCAGTTCTGGGGCGGCAAGGCGGGCATCGACGCGACCGCGAAGTGGCCCGAGGAGGGCTACACCCGCGACGGTGGCTGGCCGAACATGGTCGAGTCGGACCCGGAGACGGCGACGAAGGTCGACCGCCGGTGGAAGGAGTACGGGCTGTGACCACGGCCGCCGTCGCGCAGCCGGGCCGGACGAAGGCGTTCCTGCGCCTCGTCATGATCGAGCACTCGGTCTTCGCGCTGCCCTTCGCCTACATCGCCGCCCTGACCGCGATGTTCCAGCTCGACCGGAACATCCACTGGGCGCGGCTGCTGCTCGTCACCATCGCCATGGTGGGCCTGCGCACCTTCGCGATGGCCTGCAACCGCATCATCGACCGCGAGATCGACGCCCGTAACCCGCGCACGGCCAACCGGGAGCTGGTCACGGGCGCGGTGTCGGTGCGCTCGGCGTGGACCGGGGCGGGGGTGGCCGTGGTCGTCTTCCTCGGCGCCGCCGCGCTGCTCAACCCGCTGTGCCTGGCGCTCGCGCCGATCGCCGTGATCCCGATGGTGGTCTACCCGTACGGCAAGCGCTTCACCAACTTCCCGCACGCGATCCTGGGGCTCGCCCAGGCCATGGGCCCGGTGGGCGCGTGGCTGGCGGTGACGGGGGAGTGGTCCTGGGACGCGGTGATCCTGGGGCTGGCGGTCGGCGTGTGGATCGGCGGCTTCGACCTGATCTTCGCCTGCCAGGACGTGGCCGCCGACCGCGCCCACGGGGTGAAGTCCACCCCGGCCCGCTTCGGCATCCCGGCCGCCCTGTACGGGGCCCGGGTCTGTCACGTCGTCACCACGGCGCTGCTGGTCTGGTACGCGCTGGCGACGCACGCGGGCGTCTTCTTCTGGACGGGCCTGGTCGTCGTCGCCGTGGCGTTCCTCTACGAGCACACGATCGTCAAGCCGCACGATCTGTCCCGGCTGAACCGGGCGTTCTTCACCGTGAACGGCTTCATCGGCATCGCGCTCTTCCTGTGCGCCCTGCTGGACCTGCTGGTGCGCGGCCTGACGGTCTGAACACAGCAGAAGGGCGGCCCACCGAACACGGTGGGCCGCCCTTTCGCGTCGGTACGAGCTGTCAGACGGACTTGCTGAACGGGTCCTGCGCGCCGCCCCCGAGGGGGCCGCCGCCGAACGGGCTGTTCGCGTCGCTGCCGAACGGGCTCTTCGCGCCGCCGCCCTGACCGCCGCCGCCCATGAAGGCGAACATGGCCGCGCCCATCAGGTCCTGCGGCTTGAGCTCCTTGGCGCCGGAGGGGGCCTCGATCTTCTCGGAGCCGCCCTTGAAGCCGATGGTCACCGGCAGCTCGCCCTTGGCCTCCTTGTCGAGCTTGGCGGCGTCGAAGGAGAGGGCGGAGAGCATGCCGTCCTTGACGGCCACGTCGACGGTGACGTCCTTGTCCGGGGCGTCCTCCCACTTGGAGAACTTGTCGAAGCGCTTGTCGCCGAGCTTGTCCTTGAGCGGCTTGAGGCCCTCGACGACCTGCTTGCCGACCGTCTTCGCGTTGGCGGTGACCTTGACGTGGTCGGCGCCGTCCTTGGAGCCCGCGTCGACGAACTTGGCGTTGTCCATGAGGGCCTTGCGCATGGCCTCCAGGGCCTGCTTCTGGGCCTTCGGGTCGAGCGAGTCGCTCAGCGAGCCGTTCGCCTTGCCCGAGGTGCCCTTGTCCTTGCCGAAGGACTTGCCGAACTCCTCGAAGGACTTGGTGTCCAGGGAGACCCAGTCGCCCTTGATGGCGCCCTTGACGGCGTCCAGGGACGGCGGGAGCTGGTCGGCCTTCTTCAGCAGCTCGTCGAGGGCCTGCTTGCCCTTGGCGCCCTTGGCGCTCTTGCTCTTCTCGCTCTTCCCGCCGAGCTCGGCGATGGCCTTGAGGTCGCCACGCACGTACATCTTCTGCGCCACGCCGCGGAGCTCGACGAGCGGCTTGTCGGCGTCCTTCTTGGCCAGCTTGAACGTCACTGCACCGTTCTTGTCGCCGTCCTTGACGTCCTTGAGCGGCTTGTCGTTGCTGATCGCGAAGGAGAGCCGCAGGCTCGCCAGCGTGTCGGCGTCGGAGCGCTGGAAGTCGTCCTCGCCCTTCAGCGCCTCGTAGAGCTTGTCGGCGCCGGCGTCGAAGCCGAAGTCGGCGGAGACGGCCTTCTGGCCGCTCAGCTTGTCGAAGGCCCGCTCGACCTTCGCCTCGGGGCTCAGCTTCTCGGTGGGGTCGCAGGCGACGGAGGCGGCGGCGACGAGAGCGACGCAGCCGGCGGCGGCCAGACCCTTGCGCGTGGTGTGAATGACGTTCCCCCTGGACCGTTCCGTTTATATGAAGGTCACTTAAGTCGAGGACGAATAGGCATGTCAAAGGACTATTCCGCCAAGACGTCGTCAAGACGCGCGGCGGGTGGGCCCCGTCCGGGACGGCGGGCGGACCGCCCGCGGTGTCCGGATAGGCTCGATCCCGTGGAGCCGTACGAACACACGACGCGACGCCGGCCCTGGGTGGTCGGGGTCTCCGGCGCGTCCGGGACGCCTTACGCCGCCGCCGTGGTGCGCGGCCTGCTGGCCGCCGGTGAGGCCGTGGACCTGGTGGTCAGCCGGGCCGCCCGGCTGACGCTGCTGGACGAGACCGGGATCCGCTTCCGGGACGGGCACTGGCAGCGGGACCTGGCGAGCTGGCTCGCGCTGGGCGCGGACGGCAAGGAGCATTTCGCCGTCGACGAGGCGGCCCTGGCCGATGTCCGCCACTGGGCGGCCGGGGATCTCGCCGCCGGACCGTCCTCCGGTTCGTACCCCGCCAAGGGGATGCTGATCGTCCCGGCGAGCACCGCCTGTGTGGCCGGAGTGGCGCTGGGACTGTCGAAGGATCTGCTCCAGCGCGTGGCGAGCGTGACGCTGAAGGAACGTCGGCCGTTGATCGTCGCGGTGCGCGAGACCCCGCTCAGCGGACAGACGCTCCGGCAGCTCGTGGCGCTCGACGACGCGGGAGCCGTGGTGCTGCCCGCCTCGCCGGCGTTCTACGCGGGGGCGACGCACATCCAGGATCTGGTGGACTTCGTCGCCGGGCGGGCGCTGGACGCGGCGGAAGTGCCGCACCGGCTGTACCGCCGCTGGGAAGGAGAGCTCGGTGGGGCGAGCGCTCGTGGGGAGGGCTAGCGCTTCTTGGCGCGCGGCAGGCGGATCTTCGCCGCGAGGCGCGGAGCCGGGGTGGACTGGTGGGCACGCGAGCGGTTGGCCAGGTCCTGGAGCTCGCGCATGCGGGCGTAGGCCATCTCGATCGAGTACACGAGGTCTTCACTCCTGAGATCGAAGGATCGTCGATGATTCGCTGATCTGGTGAAAGATTTTCGGGGTCTGGAACCCCGTACGCCTTAGATTCTACACTGAAACCGGCGAGTTCGCTGATTATTGAAAGGTGCCAGGCTATGGACGCGGTGGACAGGCAGCTCATCCAGGCGCTGCGGGAGAACGGCCGGGCGTCGTACGCGGAGCTCGGCAGGCTGGTCGGCCTGTCGGGGCCGAGCGTCACGGACCGGATCAACCGGCTGGAGGCGGCGGGCGTCATCACGGGCTACCGCGCGACCGTGAACGCGGCCTCGCTGGGCCTGGGCGTCACCGCCCTGATCGGCATCCAGCTCTCGGACGCCGCCGACCACGAGGACGTGGCGCGCCGGCTGCGCGACCTGGAGGAGATCGAGGACTGCTGGTTCATCGCCGGCGACGACTCGTACATGCTCAAGGTCCGGGTCGGCGACGTGGACGGGCTGGAGCGCACCATCCGCCGGCTCTCCGGCACCAAGGGCGTCAGCCGTACCCGCACCACGATCGTCCTCTCCACCAAGTGGGAGAACCGCGTGGGCGAGCTGCCCGAGGACGTCTGAGGCCCAGGGAGTAGGCTCGACGGGGTCTCGAAATCGGATGTATCGGAGAGGGCGGACGCATGGACGCTGGACTCAAGCGTGAGCTCGAGGAGAAGGTCTACGCGGGCGAGCGGCTCACCCGCGAGGACGGCATCGCCCTCTACGAGTCCGACGACCTGGCCTGGCTGGGCGGTCTGGCGCACCACGTCCGGACGAAGAAGAACGGCGACGTCGTCCACTTCAACGTCAACCGCCACCTCAACATGACCAATGTGTGCACGGCGTCGTGCGCGTACTGCTCGTTCCAGCGCAAGCCGGGCGAGAAGGACGCGTACACGATGCGCATCGAGGAAGCCGTCCGCCTGGCCAAGGCCATGGAGAGCGAGAACCTCACCGAGCTGCACATCGTCAACGGCCTCCACCCCACGCTGCCGTGGCGCTACTACCCGCGCTCCCTGCGCGCGCTCAAGGAGGCGCTGCCGAACGTCTCCCTGAAGGCGTTCACCGCCACCGAGATCCAGCACTTCGAGAAGATCTCCGGGATGCCCGCCGAGGAGATCCTCGACGAGCTGATCGACGCCGGTCTGGAGTCGCTGACCGGCGGCGGCGCGGAGATCTTCGACTGGGAGGTGCGGCAGCACATCGTCGACCACGACACCCACTGGGAGGACTGGTCGCGCATCCACCGCCTCGCCCACTCCAAGGGCCTCAAGGGCCCCTGCACCATGCTCTACGGGCACATCGAGGAGCCGCGCCACCGCGTGGACCACGTGCTGCGCCTGCGTGAGCTGCAGGACGAGACCGGTGGCTTCCACGTCTTCATCCCGCTGCGCTACCAGCACGACTTCGTGGACATGAAGGACGGCAAGATCCGCAACCGGCTCCAGGCGCGGACCACGATGGCGACGGGCGCCGAGGCGCTGAAGACCTTCGCCGTCTCCCGGCTGCTGTTCGACAACGTCCCGCACGTCAAGGTCTTCTGGGTGATGCACGGCGTGCAGACCGCCCAGCTCGCCCTCCAGCACGGCGCGGACGACATGGACGGCTCGGTCGTCGAGTACAAGATCACTCACGACGCCGACAACTACGGCACGCCGAACAAGCTCACCCGTGACGATCTGCTGGAGCTGATCCGCGACGCCGGCTTCCGCCCGGTGGAGCGGAACACCCGCTACGAGATCATCCGTGAGTACCCGGGTCCGGACGCCTCGCTGCGGGAGTCGCCGCAGCCGATGCGGGTCTGAGATCCACTTCTGGGCGTGCTGTACTACTGGAATTGCACGTTTCGGTTGTCGTCGAGAAGAAGGTCCCGTCCGTGAGTAGCCAGAAGTTCGCGTCGCTCCGCTACACCGCCCTGCGGCTCGGCCTGCTGGTCGGCTGCTTCGCCGTGGTCTGGGTGCTGTGCTACGTCCACGTCATCCCGCTCGGGGTCGGCAACTCCAACCTCGTCTGGATGATCCTGCTGGCCCTGATCCTCTCCGCGCCGCTGAGCTGGGTCCTGCTGCGCAAGCAGCGGGACGCCATGTCCGAGCAGATCGTGGAGCGGGTGGACCGCGCGAAGGCCAAGATGGCCGCGAACGCGGGCCAGGAGGACGCGGTCCAGTAACACTCCTCACATATACGACATACCTCTACCTGCGCCCCGCGCCGGAACTCCCGTTCCGGCGCGGGGCGCAGGCGCGTTCCGGCATGTTCCG
Organism: Streptomyces abikoensis; assembly: GCF_014648775.1. Lineage (GTDB taxonomy): Bacteria > Actinomycetota > Actinomycetes > Streptomycetales > Streptomycetaceae > Streptomyces > Streptomyces abikoensis. The sequence continues at coordinate 115,855 of NZ_BMRT01000012.1, read as the reverse complement.
GCGCGTTCTGATGTGCGTGCGCCTCAAAGAAGTTCTTTGGGTTGCTCAAAGCATGAGTGTTACGGTAATTCGCATGTCGACGTCACCGTCCCCCACGGCGGCCGCCTCGCGCGGGCGCATATCCCGCATATTCAGCGTGCCCTTCTGGGCCCAGATCCTGCTCGGCCTCGCCCTGGGCGCCCTGCTCGGCTGGGCCGCCAAGAGCGGTGACATCGGCTGGCTCGGCAGCACGCTGGGCAGGATCGGTGACACCTTCGTCCAGCTGCTGATGCTGGTCATCGCGCCGCTGGTGTTCTTCGCGATCCTGGTCTCGATCACCAATCTGCGGAACGTCTCCAACGCCGCCCGGCTGGCCACCCGCACCCTGATGTGGTTCATGATCACGTCGCTGATCGCGGTCGTCATCGGCCTGGCGATCGGCCTCCTCACCGACCCGGGCGCGGGCACCGGCCTCACCGCCGCCGACGGCGCCGAGCCCAAGAAGCACGGCTCCTGGCTCGACTTCCTCACCGGCATCATCCCCACCGACATCGTCACGCCCTTCACCCAGCTGAAGGTCCTCCAGATCGTCTTCATGGCCGTGGTCGTCGGCATCGCGATCCTCAAGACCGGCGAGAAGGCCCAGCCCGTCCTCACCTTCAGCCACTCCGTGCTGGAGCTGCTGCAGAAGGCCCTGTGGTGGGTCATCAAGCTCGCCCCGCTGGGCACGCTCGGCCTGGTCGGCACCGCCATCTCCACCTACGGCTGGGGCCTGCTCGGCAAGTACGCGACGTTCACCGCCGACATCTACGTCGGCTGCGCCATCGTGCTGTTCGGCGTCTACCCGCTGCTGCTCGCGACCGTCGCCAAGGTCAACCCGCTGCGCTTCTTCAAGGGCGCCTGGCCCGCCATCCAGCTGGCCTTCGTCTCCCGCTCCTCCGTCGGCACCATGCCGCTCACCCAGAAGGTCACCGAGCGGCTCGGCGTCCCCAAGGAGTACGCGTCCTTCGCGGTGCCCTTCGGCTCGACGACCAAGATGGACGGCTGCGCCTCGATCTACCCGGCCATCGCCGCGATCTTCGTCGCCCAGGTCTTCGACGTGCCGCTGGAGGTCAAGGACTACATCCTGATCGCCTTCGTCTCCGTCATCGGCTCGGCCGCCACCGCCGGCCTCACCGGCGCCACCGTGATGCTCACGCTGACGCTCTCGACGCTGGGCCTGCCGATGGCGGGCGTGGGCCTGCTCCTGGCGATCGACCCGATCGTGGACATGATGAGAACCGCCACGAACGTGGCCGGGCAGTCGGTGATCCCGATCATCGTCGCCTCCCGGGAGAAGATCCTGGACCGCGCCGCCTACGACACGGCCGACGGCTCCCACCTGGAGGACGAGCCCGTCGCCGAGGTCCGCACCGCGCCCGTCGCCGCCTGACGGACCGGCAGGAAAGGGCCGGACGGCCCCCCGGAGGCTCGTTCCCGGCCCTTGACGTCCCTCCTCCCCGTGATATTACCTGCCGGTAGTGTGACGGGGGGGAGGGATTTTTTGTCGTGACGGTCGTGAGCAACGCACAGGTCGCAAGGGCCCCACGGGCCACGGAGAACACCACCCGGGAGGGCGCCACCGGGTCCGGGGGCGGGGCGCCGCCACCGCAGGATCCGGCCCCGAAGCGCAAGCGTGGCACCGGAAAGATCCGGCGGATGCCACGGGAGGTGCGCGAGCGGCAGATGCTCGACGCCGCGGTGGAGGTCTTCGCCCGGCGCGGCTACCGCGCCGCGTCCATGGACGAGATCGCCGAACTGGCCGGGGCCTCCAAGCCGCTGGTCTACCTCTATCTGAACTCGAAGGAAGACCTCTTCGGCGCCTGCGTCCGCCGCGAGGCCGAGGCCCTGAAGGCCGCGGTGCGGGCCGCGATCGAGCCCGACGCCTCCGCCGACGACCGGCTGTGGCACGGACTGCGCGCCTTCTTCACCCACACCGCCGAACACCCCGACGGCTGGGCGGTGCTCAGCTGCCAGGCCCGGACGAACGGGGAGCCGGCCGCGCCCGTCGTGGACGAACTGCGGCAGGAGATGGTCGGCCTCGTCACCCGGCTCATCGCCGCCACCGCCGCCACCGCCGCCGAGGGCGCGGACGGGGACGGGAGCGCCGCCCTGGCGGGACACGAGGCCTCCGGACTGGCGCACGCGCTGGTGGGCGCCGCCGAGTCGCTCGCCGGGTGGGCCAACACCCGCACGGGCGCCGTCCCCTCGGCGAAGGAGACCGCCGCGACGCTGATGAACGTCGCCTGGGTGGGGCTGGAGAACCTCAGGGCCGGCCGGCGCTGGACACGCGCCGCCCGGCCCTGAGTCGTCCCCCTCCTCCCCGGACCCGGAAGGCTCGGGGAGAGGGGGTGGTCGGCACGGGCGCGCAGGCGTACCTTTACGGCCAGGCATCTACTGCCGAGTAATGTCGCCTGCCGGTTTCGCCTGTCGTTCGCCTGCCGTCCCGAACAGGAGCCGCACGTGTCCGCAACGCCCGGCGCCGCCGCGCCCCCGCCGCTCGTCCTGCCCCGTACGACCACCGTCGCCGGGACCGTCCGCGAGGCGGCCGTCCCCGCGCTCGCCCCGCGCGTCCACCACGGCACGCTCGGCGACCTGCCCTTCGACAACGCGGCCGAGGACCCCCACGCCGTCGCTTTCAGCCGCAAGGAACCCGGGAGCCCCGGCCGGCCTATCTGGCGCGACATCACCGCCGCCCGCTTCGCCGCCGAGGTGCGCGGCGTCGCCAAGGGCCTCGTCGCCCACGGCCTGCGGCCCGGCGACCGGCTCGCCATCATGGCCCGCACCCGCTACGAGTGGACGCTGCTCGACTTCGCCGCCTGGGCCGCCGGCCTGGTCACCGTGCCCGTCTACCCCACCTCCTCCGGCCACCAGGTCCGCTGGATCCTTCAGGACTCCGGCGCCGCCGCGTGCGTCGTCGAGACGCCCGAGCAGCTGAAGCTCGTCGCCGCCGCCCGCCCCGACTTACCCGCCCTCGCCCACGTCTGGCAGCTCGACACCGGGGCCGTGGCACGCTTCGTCGCCGCCGGGCGGCAGCTGCCCGACCGGGTGATCACCGAACGCCGGGCCACCCGCACCCCCGAGGACATCGCCACCCTCGTCTACACCTCCGGCACCACCGGCCGCCCCAAGGGCTGCGTCCTCACCCACGCCAACTTCTTCGCCGAGGTCGACAACGCGATCGCCCTGCTGCACCCCGTCTTCACCGCCGTCAGCAGGCACCCCGCCTCCACCCTGCTCTTCCTGCCGCTCGCGCACGTCCTCGGCCGCATGCTCGCCGTCGGCTGCGTCCGCGCCCGGGTGCGCCTGGGCCACACCGACTCCCTCCGCGGCGACGAACTCCGTGCCGAACTCGCCGGGTTCCGGCCGACGTTCCTCCTCGCCATCCCCTACGTCCTGGAGAAGATCTACAACACCGGCCGGGCGACGGCTGAACGGCTCGGCCGCGCCGAGACCTTCGACCGCGCGGCCGCCGTGGCCAGGGAACACGCCGAGGCCACGGCCGCCGGCCTGGCCGGCACCGGACCCGGCCCCGGGCCCCGGCTGCGCGCCGCCCACGCCTTCTACAACCCGCTCGTCTACCGCCGGATCCGGGCCGCGCTCGGCGGCCGCGTCCGCTACGTCATCAGCGGCGGCTCCCCGCTGGGCACCCGGCTCACCGCCTTCTACGCCGGCGCCGGCATCGGGGTCTTCGAGGGCTACGGCCTCACCGAGACCACCGCCGCCGCCACCCTCACCCCGCCGCTGCTCCCCCGCCCCGGCACCGTCGGCTGGCCGCTGCCCGGCGGCGGTGTCCGCATAGCCGCCGACGGCGAGATCCTGCTGCGCGGCCCCCACGTCTTCGCCGGCTACTGGGACGCGGAGAAGGCGGAGGCGGTCCCGGTGTCCGGGGCGGACGAGTGGTTCGCCACCGGCGACCTGGGCGCGCTGGACGCCGAGGGCTACCTCACGATCACCGGCCGGAAGAAGGAACTCATCGTCACCTCCGGCGGCAAGAACGTCGCCCCGGCCCCCATGGAGGACCGCGTCCGGGCCCACCCGCTCGTCGACCAGTGCGTCGTCATCGGCGACGATCGGCCGTACGTCACGGCGTTGCTCACCCTCGACGCGGACGGGCTCGACCACTGGGCCCGCATGCGCGGCCTGGACGACGTGCCCGTCCACGAGCTCGTGCACGACGAGGCGCTGCGGAGGGAGCTGGGGACGGCGGTGGAGGAGGCGAACGGGTACGTGTCGCGGGCGGAGTCGATCCGGCGGTTCGCGGTGCTGCCGGTGGAGTTCTCGGTGGAGGCCGGGTATCTGACGCCGTCGCTGAAGCTGCGGCGGGAGGTCATCGCGCGGGACTTCGCGGCGGAGATCGCGAGCCTGTACGAGCGGTGAGGGTGCCCCGGCCGTAACCGGGGTACAGCCCCTAGCAGTTACCTCGTGTCGGCCGTCCCGCGAAGCGGTCGGCCAGCCAGTTCGCGGCCGGGACCGACTCCGCGATCACACCTGCCACGTGCTCGGCCAGCGGCAGCGATTTCCACTGCACCGTCGCCCCCTTCGCGCACCAATCCGCCCGCAGCCCGCGCCCCACCTCGTACGGAATCAGCTCGTCGATCGCCCCGTGGTAGAGGTACACGGGGTGATCGGGCGCGTGGGTGCCCAGCCTCGACGCCCGCAGCACCCGCTGCCAGTCCGCCTCGTACAGCGGGTTCCTGACCGTCACGTCCCCGATCCGCTTGAAGAGCCCCGCCGCGACGTCGATGACCACGCAGTGCTTCTTCAGGAAGTCGATGTACGAACGCCCCCTGTCGTTGAGGTACTTGTCGAGCCCCAGCTCGGGGAAGGCGGCGTTCTGGCCGACGGCGGACATCAGGATCAGCCCGGCCCCGACGTTGCCGTTGTTGAAGTCGGCGGTCTTCAGTAGATCGGCGGGCACGCCGCCCGTCGCCGTGCCGCGGACGTCGAGTTCGGGCGCGTACGAGTCGTGGAGCTCCGCCGCCCAGCTGGTGGCCTGACCGCCCTGGGAGTAGCCCATGATGCCGACGGGCGTGTCCGGGCCCAGCCCCGCCTGCGGCAGCCGCAGCGCGGCGCGCGCGGCGTCGAGGACGGCGTGGCCCTCGGCGCGCCCGACGGTGTAGGTGTGGTCGCCGGGGGTGCCCAGGCCCTCGTAGTCGGTGACGGCGACGGCCCAGCCGCGCGCGGTCAGCAGCTGGATGAGGTTGGCCTCCAGCGTGGTGCCGCGCGGGAAGCCGGCCGAGGGCGCGCACTGGTCGGCGATGCCCACCGTGCCCACGGCGTAGGTGATCAGCGGGCGGGGGCCGGTGCGCCCGTCCCGGGGGACGATCACGGTGCCGGAGACGACGTTCGGGGCGCCCTTGGCCGTGGTGGAGCGGTAGGTGACGTGCCAGGCGCGGGTGTTCGTGGGCTGGCCCGGGAGCGGGTGGAAGGAGGTCGGCGCGGCGCTGACGATGTCGCCCGGCGCCCCCGTGTCCGTACCGCCGGCCGCCGAGGCGGCGCCCGACAGGCCGAACGTGACGATCAGCGCGGCCACCGCCGCGAGGGCCGTTCTGCGCAGGTGCATGCGGCTCTCCCCACTGGAGGATCAACTGTCGTGTGAAAACGGCTGGTTGGTGACCGTAGTGACCCGCCGGTAAGGCGGCGCTGACCGGAACGCTCAGCTTTCCTGGCCGCGCCGGTACGCCCCCGGCGTCGTCCCCGTCCAGCGGCGGAACGCCCGGTGGAAGGCGGCGTCCTCCGAGAAGCCCAGCCGCGCCGCCAGCTCCACGATCGGCTCCCGGCCGCCCGCCAGCCCGGCCAGCGCCGCCTCCCGCCGCACCTGGTCCTTCAGCCGCCGGTACGAGGTGCCCTCCTCCCGCAGCCGGCGCCGCAGCGTCGCCGGGCTCAGCGCCAGCCGGGCCGCCAGCCGGTCGAGCTCCGGCAGCCGGGCCGGGCGGCCCTCGCGCAGGGCGCGCGCGAACGTCCGCCGCACCTGCTCCGTCACCGTCGTGCCGTACTCGTGGCGGCCGATGAGCACGGCGGGCGCCCGCCGCAGCAGCTCCTCCAGCGCCGCCTCGTCCCGCACCGGCGGTGCCGCCAGCCACCGGGCGTCGAACAGGGCGCCCGCCCGGAACGTCCGCCCCGGCCCGAAGCCCACCGGGCAGTCGAACAGCGGTCCGTACTCGCCCGCGTGGGGCGGCGGCGGGCAGTCGAAGCGGACCCGGCGCAGCGGGATCCGCCGGCCGATCAGCCAGCTCGCCAGCCGGTGCCAGATGACCAGCACGCATTCGGCCAGGAACCGCCCCTCGGCGTGGTCGCGCAGATCGTTGCGGACGGCGAACTCCGCGTCCTCGCCGCTGCGTTCCAGCGCGAGGTCCGGGCCGCCGGGGAAGAGCCCGTAGAACCGCACGGCCCGCTCCAGCGCCGCGCCCAGGTCCCGGCAGCCGATGCTGGCGTAGCACATCATGGCGAACGTCCCCGGTCTGCTGGGCACCGAGCCCAGCCCCATGAACTCGTCCTCCGTGGCCCGCTGCACCGCGCGGACCAGCAGCGCGAACTGCTCGGCGGTCACCCGCGCCCGCTCGTCGCCCAGCGACAGCGGCGGAATCCCGGCCCGTTGGAGCAGCGGCACGCTGTCGAGCCCCTGCCGCCGCGCCCCGCCGAGCGCGGCCCGCACCTGGTGCACGGTGATCGTCCGGCTGCTCATGCACCGCACGGTAACCCCGTTGAACGCCCGGGTCAGCGGGGCCGACGATTCCGGTCATCCCCGCGGGGGCGGGTGGGGTGGACCATGCCGGATGGGTACATCGTTACGCAGCATTCCTGTTCGCGCGTTCCTCGTCCGCATGTCTGTACGGGAGGTCCCATGCCGCAGCAACGCCCCGACACTTTCGCCGAGTTCACCGAATGGGCGGCGGAGCGGTACGGGGGCCTGCCCGCGCTGCGCTTCCGCCACGGCGACGGCTGGGCGGAGACGGATTACGACCGGCTGCGCGAGACCGTGCGCACCCTCGGCCGGGGCCTGATCGGGCTCGGGGTGCGCCCGGACGACCGGGTGGCGATCCTGGCGGAGACCCGCCCGGAGTGGACCCACGCCCAGTTCGCCGCGCTGGCCGCCGGCGCGGTCGTCGTGCCCGTCTACCCCACGGCCGGGCAGGAGGAGGTGGCCTGGGTGCTGGGCGACTCCGGCGCCTCCGTCGTCATCTGCGGGGACGCCGCCCAGGCCGCCCGCGTGACGGCCGTCCGCGACGGACTGCCCGAGCTGCGCCACCTGGTGCTGATGGAAGGCGACCCCACCCCCGGTACTCACCTCCTCGGCGCGCTGCCCGCCGCCGCGCCCCTGGACGAGCTCCTCGCGCGCGCCGCCGCGCGCAAGGCCGACGACCTGTGCACCATCGTCTACACCTCCGGCACCACCGGCCTCCCCAAGGGATGCCGTCTCACCCACGCCAATCTCGTCTCCAACCAGGACGCCACGGCCGACCTCACCGGCGGCGGCCCCGGCGAGACCACCTACCTCTATCTGCCGCTCGCCCACATCCTCGGGCAGCTCATCCAGCTGACCACGTTCCGTCGGGGCGGGACGCTCTGCTACTTCGGCGGCCGGGTCGAGAACGTCGTCGCCGAACTCGCCGAGGTCCGGCCCCACCACCTGCCCTCCGTGCCCCGGCTCTTCGAGAAGGTCCACGCCGGTGTTGTCGCCCTCGCCGAGGCGCACGGCCCCGAGGGCCGGGCCCGCCTGGAGGCGGCCGTCCGCATCGGCCTGGAGGTGGCCGCGCTGCGCGAGCGGGGCGAGGAGCCGGACGAGGCGCTGCGCGGCGCCTGGGAGGCGGCCGAGAAGCGCGTCTTCGCCCCCGCGAGGGCGGCCTTCGGCGGCAGGCTGCGCTGGGCCCTCACGGGGGCCGCGCCCATCGCGCCGCAGACGCTGGACTTCCTGCGCGCCTGCGGCATCGCCCTCTACGAGGGCTACGGCATGACCGAGGCCGCCGGCGTGATCACCGTCAACCATCCGGGCGCCGTGCGCCCCGGCACGGTCGGGCGGGCGATCCCCGGCTGCGAGCTGCGGATCGCGGAGGACGGCGAGGTGCTGGCCCGGGGCCCCGGCGTCTTCGCCGGCTACCACGGCAACCCGGCCGCGACCGCCGAGGCGGTCGACGCGGACGGCTGGCTGCGCACCGGCGACATCGGCACCCTCGACGCGGACGGCTACCTCAGCATCACCGGCCGCAAGAAGGACCTGATCATCACGTCCAGCGGGAAGAACCTGACCCCCTCGCTGTGGGAGTTCGCCGTCCAGCAGTCCCGCTGGATCTCCCGCGCGGTGATGATCGGAGACCGCCGTCCCCACCCGGTGGCGCTGCTCACCCTCGACACAGCGGAGATCACGGCGTGGGCGGCCTCCGAAGGGGTGGTTTTCGATGCCGGAGGGCCCGCCCGGCACCCGGCGGTGCGGCGGCTGTGCGAGGAGGCGGTGGCGGCGGCCAACGAGCGGGTGGCGCGGCCCGCCCGGGTCCGGGCGTTCACGATCCTGACCGGGGACTTCGGCGTGGAGAACGGCACCCTGACGCCGACCTTGAAACTCCGCCGGACGGCGGTCGCGGAGCGCTATGCCGCGGAAATCGAGGCGTTGTACGAAGGTCGGTACGAAAACGAGTGCGAAAGTGAAATAAGTGGCGCCAGTGGGTGATCACTTTGCCGGTCGAAGATGACCGGATAAAAACTTTGTGAACAAGCCATGGACCGGCCGGACCCGCCCAAAAGGCAGGAGCCCCGCCCTCCGCCGAAGCGGAAGGCAGGGCTCCTTGGGTGATCCCCGGAGAACCGGGGATCGGCAAATCACGCCGGGGTGACGTTCTCCGCCTGCGGGCCCTTGGGGCCCTGCGTGACGTCGAAGGTGACCGCCTGGTTCTCCTCGAGGGAGCGGAAGCCAGCGGCGTTGATCGCGGAGTAGTGGACAAAGACGTCGGGGCCCCCGCCGTCCTGGGCGATGAAGCCAAAGCCCTTTTCAGCGTTGAACCACTTCACGGTTCCGGTAGCCATAAGCCCTCCTTGGGCCAAAGGGTTGCCCTGCTCCAGAACCTGCGAGAAGTCTGAAAACTACAAAAGCCTGCGGGGTCACATGCTCCGCAGGCTCTGTACTGCAAGGGAAACCAAACTGCAACTTGCGGCGAGCCTAGCACGCGACGTTGTTCCGGGGAAGGAGTTGAAGATCACGCCCACGGAGGGTTTTCCGGCCCTTGCGGGCGGAAAAGATTGCCGGTCGGGCACCTGTAGCGGGCACCCCGGCCCGGCGGCCGGGAGGCGTCGGGGCTAGCCTCCGGATGTGGACAATTCAGCCTCAGATGTAGCGATCGCCGTCGACGCTCCGGAGCGGCCGCGCAGCCGTCCGCGTGTCGGCCACATCCAGTTCCTCAACTGCCTGCCCCTCTACTGGGGGCTCGCCCGCACGGGCACGCTGCTGGACCTGGACCTGACCAAGGACACCCCCGACAAGCTCAGCGAGCAGCTGATCGCCGGGGAGCTGGACATCGCGCCGGTCACGCTCGTCGAGTTCCTGAGAAACGCCGACGACCTCGTCGCGCTGTCCGACATCGCGGTGGGCTGCGACGGCCCCGTCATGTCCTGCGTCATCGTCTCCCAGCTGCCGCTGGACCGGCTGGACGGGGCCCGGGTGGCCCTCGGCTCCACCTCGCGCACCTCCGTCCGGCTCGCTCAGCTGCTGCTCGCCGAGCGCTACGGCGTGTCCCCGGACTACTACACCTGCCCGCCGGACCTCGCCGCGATGATGCAGGAGGCCGACGCGGCCGTCCTGATCGGTGACGCCGCCCTGCGGGCCTCGCTGCACGACGCGCCGAGGCTGGGGCTGACCGTCCACGACCTGGGGACGATGTGGAAGGAGTGGACGGGCCTGCCGTTCGTCTTCGCCGTCTGGGCCGCCCGCAAGGACTACCTGGCCCGGGAGCCGGAGCTCGTCGCCCAGGTCCACCAGGCGTTCCTGGCCTCCCGGGACCTCTCCCTGGAGGAGGTCGGCAAGGTCGCCGACCAGGCCGCCCGCTGGGAGTCCTTCGACGCCGAGCTGCTGGAGCGCTACTTCACGACGCTGGACTTCCGCTTCGGCCCGGACCAGCTGGCGGGCGTGTCGGAGTTCGCCCGCCGCACCGGCCCGACGACCGGCTTCCCCGCCGACATCCGGGTGGAACTGCTGAAGCCCTGATCCCTCCGGGGAGTCCGGGGAGGAATCAGGGCTCCATACGCCGACGGCCGGGCCCCGTGGAACCACCGGGGCCCGGCCGTCTGCGTGGACGGTCAGGAGGAGGGCGTCGGCCCCTCCATCTGCTCGCTGATCCACTGGATGCTGCTGTTGCCCATGCCCTTCACGTAGGTCTTGGCGTCGTGCTTGCCGCCCTGGATGACCTCGAGATGGGTGTGGATGGGGCCCTTGTTGCCGTAGGTGGCGATGTACTTGTCGACGCCCTGCCGTGTGATGGCGGCTTCGAGCGTTCCGTACTGGAACGCGATGTAGACGTCGTTCTTCGACTTGGTGTCGATCAGCCGCTGCGAGAGCACCTCGGGGTTGTTCTCGCGCTTCTCGGCGTCGTAGCCCTTCCACAGCGGGGAGTCCGGGACGATGTCCGGGCCGGAGGCGATGACGGCCTTGAACTTGTCCGGGTGCTTCATGACGGCCTTGAAGCCCGCGAAGCCACCGGAGGAGGAGCCCATGAACGCCCAGCCGTCGCGCGACTTCAGCGTGCGGAAGTTCTGCTTCATGAGGTCCGGGACGTCCTCGGTGAGCCAGGTGCCCATCTTGGCCTGGCCGGGGATGTCACTGCCGTCGTAGTAGTTCTTGTCGTTCGGGTTGAGGATGGGCATGGCCAGCAGGAACGGCTTGCTCTTGCCCTCGTCCGCCCACTTGGCGATGGAGGACTCCAGGCCGAGGTCGGTGCCCATCCAGTAGTTGTTCGGGTAGCCGGGGCCACCGGGCAGCGCGATCAGGACCGGGAAGCCGCTCTTGGCGTACTTGGGGTCCTTGTACTGCTTGGGCGCCCAGACCCAGACCTTGCCCGTGAAACCGGACTTCTTGCCCGTGATGGTCACGACGCCGATCTCGGTGCCGTCGCCGAGCGTGTTGGCGTTCTTGAACTGAGCCGCCGGGCCCGTCGGCATCAGCGTCTTGGAGTCACCGGAGTCGCCGCCGGTGGCGCCGCCGGCCTGGCCGCCGTTCTTGTCGCCGCCCGGACCGAAGCTGACCGGGTCGCCCTTCTTGGAGAACGGGCCGACCTCCAGGTACTTCAGCACACCACCCGTGAGCAGACCGACTATGGCTATGGACGCCACGACGATCGTCCAGAACTTGGCGCGGGAGGCCCGCTGGCGCCCCTGCGACTGGTACTGACCGTCGTACTGGTCGTCGTACTGACCGCCGTACTGGTCCCCGTACTGGTCGTCCCGCCCGTCGCGGCCGTCCCGGCCGTTGTACGGACCGTAGCCGTCGGCCGGCGGGTAGGTGCCCGGGCCGCCCTGCTGACGGTAGCCACCGCCCTGCTGCTGGTAGCCGCGGTCCTGACCGCCGTAGCCGCCGCCCTGCTGCGGGTAGCCGCCCGGCCGGGGGCCGAAGCCACCACCCTGCGGGTGGCCGCCGCCCTGTTGCTGGTATCCCCCGTTGGGCCGGTAGCCCCCGTTGGGTGAGTGCGCCATCGCGTCGCTCCGGATGATGCTGCTGCCCCGAAGGACATGACGGTTTGTTCCGTCCTAGTTGATGGGCAAACCAGGGTCCGGGGTTCCTCGGACGACCCGTGAATTGAGTCATAGGCTGAAAATCGGGGCCGCAGGGCCCGCTCCAGGGGGAGGCGAAGGTCCCGATGCAACGGCTGTCCGAGGAAGACCCGCAGGTCATAGGCGCGTACCGGCTGCTGGGGCGGATCGGGGCGGGCGGTATGGGCCGGGTGTACCTGGGCCGTAGCGCCGGCGGCCGCACGGTCGCCGTCAAGGCCGTGCACCCGCATTTCGCCCTGGACACGCAATTCCGGGCGCGTTTCCGGCGAGAAGTGGAATCCGCCCGGAAAGTCGGTGGCGCGTGGACGGCGCCCGTCCTCGACGCCGATCCGGACGCCGCCGTTCCGTGGGTGGCGACGGGCTATGTCGCCGGGCCCTCGCTGACCGAGGCCGTCGCCGAGGTGGGCCCGCTGCCGGAAGCGGCGGTACGGGCGATCGGGGCGGGCCTGGCGGAGGCGCTGACGGCGGTGCACGGGCTGGGGCTGGTCCACCGCGACGTCAAGCCCTCCAACGTGCTGCTCGCCCTCGACGGCCCCCGCCTGATCGACTTCGGCATCGCCCGCGCCACGGACGGCACCGCGTCCCTGACCGCGACCGGCGTCTCCATCGGCTCGCCCGGCTACATGGCCCCCGAACAGATCGTGGGCAAGGACGTCACGGGCGCCGCCGACGTCTTCTCGCTGGGCGCGGTCCTCACGTACGCGGCCACGGGCGAGCCGCCCTTCACGGGCGACAGCTCGGCCGCCCTCCTCTACAAGGTCGTCCACGAGGAGCCCGTCCTGGGCCCGGCCCTGGCGGGCGAGCTGCGGCAGCTGGTGGCGGCCTGCCTGGCCAAGGACCCGACGTCCCGCCCTACCCCGGCCGAGCTCGCCCGCGGTCTGAGCGGCCCGACGGGCGCGTCCGCCCTCATCCGCCCGGGCTGGCTGCCGGGCCCGCTGGTGGAGAGGGTGAGCAGGCAGGCGGTGGAGCTGCTGGACCTGGAGACCTCAGCCCTTCCGGCGGATCATCCAGCCCCTCCGGCGTTCGAGGAGCGGGCCCGGGTCCGGAGCCCGATTCCAGCCCCTCCGGCGTTTGAGGAGCGGGGGCCCGGGGGCGGAGCCCCCGAGGGAAACGGTGAAAGGGCGGGACAGGGGCAAACCTCCTCCACCCGCAAGGGAAGAGGCCGCGCCCTCGTCCTCACCATCGCCGGTGTCCTGGCCATCGCCACCACGGCAGCCGTCGTCCTCGGCCTGCTGCCCGGCACGGGCGGGAGCGGCCGCGACGGGGCGGCCGGGCGCCCGGCCGCCAGCGCGGTCCCCTCCCGGCAGGCCACCGTCCTCGGGGGTTTCGCGGGCACCTGGACCGGCCAGGTCGTCCAGTCCGACGGCACTCCCAACGGCACCATGACCAGCGTCATCACCGACGACCCCCAGGCCCCCTACGCGGTCCGCACGACCTACGACGTGCTCGGCGTCATCCAGTGCCACAGCAAGGCGAAACTGACCTCGGCCACCACCGGGAGGATCACCCTGGAGGAGAGCACCGACGGCACCGCCGGGCCCGGCTGCACGGGCCAGACCGCGGCCGTGACGTACACCCTCGCCCCGGACGGCACCGTCGCCTTCGCCTCCGACGACGAGAAGGGCGGCAAGGTCAGGGCGACGCTGACCCGGAGCGGTCGCTGACCGGCTCGGTAGCCGCTCGGTAGCCGCTCGGTATCCGGCCCGGTATCCGGCCCGTACGGCCGCCTCGCGTAGGCTGACCCGGTATTCGCATACCCCCTCCGAAGGGACGCCCGGTGACCGAGAACGCCGACCTCAAGTCCTTTGATGTCACAGCCGTCCTCGACCGCGCCGCGGCCGGCGGCCGGATCACCCCGGAGGAGGCGCTCGAGCTCTACCGCTCCGCGCCGCTGCACGCCCTGGGCGCGGCCGCCGACGCCGTGCGCCGCAAGCGCTACGCGGGCACCGAGCACATCGCGACGTACATCATCGAGCGCAACATCAACTACACCAACGCCTGCGTCACCGCGTGCAAGTTCTGTGCCTTCTACGCCCCGCCCAAGAGCGAGAAGGTCTGGACGCGCCCGATGGACGACATCCTGCGCCGCTGCGCGGAGACGGTCGAGCTGGGCGGCACCCAGATCATGTTCCAGGGCGGCCACCACCCCGACTACGGCGTGGAGTACTACGAGGAGCACTTCGCGGCGATCAAGAAGGAATTCCCGCAGCTCGTGATCCACTCCCTCGGCGCGTCCGAGGTCGATCACATGGCGCGGATCTCCGGTGTGAGCGTCGAGGAGGCCATCCGCCGCATCCACGCCGCCGGCCTGGACTCCTTCGCGGGCGCCGGCGCCGAGCTGCTGCCGGAGCGGCCGCGCAAGGCCATCGCGCCGCTGAAGGAGTCCGGCGAGCGCTGGCTGGAGATCATGGAGATCGCCCACACCATGGGCGTCGAGTCGACCTCCACGATGCTGATGGGCACGGGCGAGACCAACGCCGAGCGGATCGAGCACCTCCGCATGATCCGTGACGTCCAGGATCGCACGGGCGGCTTCCGCGCGTTCATCCCGTACACGTACCAGCCCGAGAACAACCATCTGAAGGGCCGGACGCAGGCGACCATCTTCGAGTACCTGCGCATGATCGCCATCGCGCGGCTCTTCCTCGACAACGTCGCCCACATCCAGGGCTCCTGGCTGACCACGGGCAAGGAGGTCGGCCAGCTGTCGCTGCACTACGGCGCGGACGACCTCGGCTCGATCATGCTGGAGGAGAACGTGGTCTCCTCGGCCGGCGCCAAGCACCGCTCCAACCGGATGGAGATCATCGATCTCATCCGCAAGGCGGGCCGCGTCCCGGCGCAGCGCGCCACGACGTACGAGCACCTGGTCGTCCACGACGACCCGGCGAACGACCCGGTCGACGACCGCGTCGTCTCCCACCTGTCGTCCACGGCCATCGAGGGCGGCACGGCCCACCCCGAGCTGAAGATCGTCCAGGCGAGCTGACGGCCCGGTTCCTTGCTGACGCTCCACGCCGCCGACCTGCTGATCGCCGTCCCCGGCACGGCTCCCGTGCCGGACGGGGCGGTGGTCGTCGACGGTGACACGGTCGCGGCGCTCGGCCCGTACGAGGAGCTCGCGGCGGCGTATCCCCGGGCACGGGTACGGCGGTGGCCGGGGGTGCTCACGCCGGGGCTGCGGCAGTGGCACGGCACGTGGCTGCTGGAGCGCGCCTACCACCCGGATCCCCGCGAGCACGAGGAGCTGGGCGACCGGCCGCTGACGGGGGAGCGGCTCGAAGCGCTCGACATGACCGACACGCGCTGGGCGGGCAGTGTCCGGCGCGGGGTGCAGCAGATGCTGCGGCACGGCACGACAGCGGTGGCGATCGGCTCGAACCCGGTGGTGGCGACGGCGGTCGCGCGGTCCGGCCTGACGGCCGTCCCGGCCCTCGGCGCCCCGGGCATCCTCTTCGAGGAGCCGAACCTCGACCCCTTCCGCAACGCGTACGGCCTCGCGGACGCCGTCGCCTCCCCCCTGACCGTCGGCGGCCGCGCCGACTTCGCCGTCTTCGACGTGCCGGACGTACCCGACGTGACCGACGTGCCGGATGCGTTCGACGAGGCGGCGCTGCTGGAGGCGGGCGCGGGCACGTGCGTCGCCACGGTGCTGGCGGGGCGGCTGGTGCACCGGCGCCGCTGAGGGGGCGCTGGGAGGGCGTGCCGCGACGGCCCGTCAGTGATCCGTCAGGAGCGCGTTCCCGCACGTCAGGGCGCCGTCAAGAGGAGCCGTTCGTACCGCTTCACCCGGCAGGATGGTGATCGCGGGGACGGCCGCTTCGGTCGTCCCGCGGTGCGAAGGTGTGGCGGGCCCAGTCGTCGGACAGGCCGCGAGGACGCGCACGACCGGTCGGAAACCTGTTGCCGAGGGGGCCATGGGTGGGGGGACCGGTGTTCTCGGGGCGGGCCCACAGGAGCGAGCGCAGTCGGCACCGCGAGACGGCCGGTCCTTCCCGGGGCGGCCGTCCCCGTCCAAGGTCTTTTGGGCCGTGGTGAAGAATGGGTCCGTGACCCGAGCAACCCTGGACAAGCAGCCGCACGAAGTCGCCGCGATGTTCGACGACGTGGCGGCGAAGTACGACCTGACCAACGACGTCATCTCGCTCGGTCAGGCCCGGCTCTGGCGCAAGGCCGTGGCACGCGCCGTCGACGCCCGCCCGGGGCAGAAGGTCCTCGACCTCGCCGCCGGTACGGGCACGTCCTCGCTCCCGTTCGCCATGGACGGCGCCTACGTCGTCCCGTGCGACTTCTCGCTGGGCATGCTGCGCGAGGGCAAGAAGCGCAACCCCTGGCTGCCGCTGACCGCCGGCGACGCCACGAAGCTGCCCTTCGCGGACGGCGTCTTCGACGCCGTGACCATCTCCTTCGGGCTGCGCAACGTCCAGGAGACGGACACCGCGCTGCGCGAGCTCCTGCGCGTGACCAAGCCGGGCGGGCGCGTGGTGATCTGCGAGTTCAGCCAGCCCACCTGGGGGCCGTTCCGCACGGTCTACAGCGAGTACCTGATGCGCGCCCTGCCGCCGATCGCCCGCACGGTGTGCAGCAACCCCGACGCGTACGTCTACCTCGCCGAATCGATCCGCGAGTGGCCCGACCAGCCCGCGCTCGCCGCGCGGCTCCAGAAGGCCGGCTGGTCGAAGGTGGCGTGGCGCGATCTGACGGGCGGCGTCGTCGCGCTGCACCGCGGATTCAAGCCGCAGGACTGACGCCCGTTCGGTCGGCCGGGCGGGCGGGGGTTCGCCCGGTCGTTCGGTCGGTCGCTCGGCCGGGTCGATCCGGGGAGCGTTTGTCATGGGCAGGGCGGTCAAGGTCGCTACGATCTTGACCGCCCTGCCCATGATCGTCTGATCGCTTGATCGTCGCCGAGCCCCGGAGGCACCGTGCCGACCGCGCCACCCCCGCCGTCGTACCCCCCGCCCCCCATGCACGCCCCGCCCTCGCGCGGCGCGCTGTTCCTGCGCCGTACGGTCGCGGGGGACTGGGCGGGGGCGGCGAAGGCGGCGCTGTGGCCGTCCGCCCTGCTCCTCGTCCTCGCGGTCGCGATCTCGCTGCCGTCCTCGGACGACTTCGACCGCGCGCGCCTCGGCGACTGGTCCGACCGCTTCCAGGTCGTCCTCGCCCTGCTCGTCCAGGGCCTCGGCGGCACGCTGGACGTGGAGCTGCGCGGCGGGGACTCGCTGCTGTCGATGTTCCTGCGCGGCAGCGGTTATCTCTCCGTATGGCCGTTGACGGTCACGATCCTGTGGGCCGGAGCGGTGGCTCTGGGCACGGCCCGGCTGCGGCGCGCGGCGGGAGCGACGGACGGTGCGGCCGAGGCCGCCGTGCGGGTCGCGCTGCTGTGCGGGGCGGCGGTGCTCGTGCTCGCCCTCTGCGGGCAGCCGGACGTCGAGAACCTGTCGGTCTCCACCTCGCCCGGCCTCGCCGCGCTGTTCTCCTGCGCGCTGGCGGGCGCGGTCAGCGGCGCGATGCTGTGTCGCGACCGGCTCGTCGCGCGCCTGGGCGCCGGCGCCCAGGTGGTCATACGGGCGTGGGGCACCGCCCTTCGCGCCCTCGCCCTGTCGGTGGCGCTCTGCGCGCTGGTCGCGTTCGTCGTCCTCGCCACGCACCAGGACGAGGTCGGCGGCTGGACCGTCGTCGGCTCGCTCCCCGTGCTGGTCAACCTCGGCCTGATGGCGCTCGGCGTCTCCTGGGGCGCGGGCGTCGAGGCATCGTCCACCGAGCACAGCCGTCATGTGGGCGGCACCCTCGGCCTCTCCGAGATCGGTGAACTGGCGGGCGGCTGGGCCCAGGCCGGCGCCGTGGCGCTGGGCGTGGTGTGCGCGGTGATCCTCGCCGTCCTGGCGGCGCGGCGCTCGGCGGACCGGGTGGAGCAGGTGCTCTCCGGGGTGTTCTTCCTGGCGGCGGTGTGGGTGCTGTCGTTCGTCTCCGGCGGCGACATGCGGATGACCTCCGGTCCGTCCTCCTTCTCGGGCCGCCTGCGCGGCATGGAGGCGTCGGTCGGCACGAACGCCGGGGAACTGCTGCTGTTCGGGCTGCTGTGGACGGCGGGCGCGGTGCTGCTGGCGGGGGTGCTGGGCCGTCAGGGGACGGGCGGGACGGGTGTGTCGGGCGCGTCGGGGCTGCCGGGTGCGCCGGGCGTCGGTGTGGGTGCGGCCGTGGTGCCGCCGGTGCCGGGCCGGCCGCCGGTGGCGGCTCAGCCGCCCGTACCCGCCCAGCCGCCCACGGCTCCGCCGGTTCCGGCCGTTCCGGTCGTTCCGCCTGTCGCGCCGCCCGTCGCGCCCCCGGCGCCGTCCGAGGCGCCGACGGCCGTCGTGCCTCCCGCGCCGTCCGAGGCGCCGACGGCCGTGGTGCCCCCGCCGCACACCGCGTTCGCACCTGCTGTCACCCCCGTCCCTGTCCCTGTCCCCGCCCCCGTTCCCCCGCGTGCCGGGGCTGTTCGCGGCCCGATCGTGTGGGCGGCCATCGGCCTGGCGGCGTTCCTGGTCGGCGGTGCCGCGACGGCCGGGGTGATGCTGGTGGGCCGGACCGACGGCGGGCGGCAGGACAGCGCGCGCCACGACGGCGACAACCGGGGCGGGCGCGTCGTCGTGACCCCCTCGGCAGGCCCCGCCGAGCCGTCCGCTTCCAGCGGCCCTTCCGGCCCTTCCGGCCCTTCCGGCCCTTCCGGCCGCACCGGCCCCACCGGCTCACCGACCGCCCCGGCCCCCGACCCGGCCTCGAACCCGGGCGCGACGCCCTCCGTCCCGCCCGGCTACGCCATGCGGGACGACTCACTCGGCTTCAGGCTCGCCGTCCCCGACGGCTGGAAGCGCGGCGACAAGGGCAACCACCAGATCGACTACGAGCCGGGCACCGGAGGCTCGTACCTCCGCGTCGGGCTCGTCCCCAAGAGCTCGCAGACCGCGTACGACCACTTCCTGGAGCTGGAGAAGACGCTCAAGGAGAAGAACGACACGTACCAGCGGGTCGCGCTCGACGCCAACACCTTCCAGGGCCGTCCCGGCGCGCGCTGGGAGTTCACCTGGGTCCAGCGGGACACGGGCAGGACGATGCACGCCGTCGACCAGGCGTACGTGAACGAGGCCGCCACGGAGTACGCCGTCTACTTCCAGGCGCGCGACGAGTACTGGGCGGGTTCGCGCAAGGTGTTCGACACGGCCCTGGCCACCTGGTCGGTCATCCCCGTCGACTTCGACTGACCCCCACGGGCCCGGCGGGGGCGCCCCCATAGACTGCACTCGTCCGCAATCGACGAGTCTTCGGGAGTCCCCGCCGTGACCGAGTCCCCCTCCGAACACAGCGCTGATGTGATCGTCGTCGGGGCGGGCCCGGCCGGCTCCACGACCGCGTACCACCTGGCCAAGGCGGGCCTCGACGTCCTCCTCCTGGAGAAGACGGCCTTCCCGCGCGAGAAGGTGTGCGGCGACGGCCTCACCCCGCGCGCCACCAAGCAGCTCGTGGCGATGGGCATCGACATCTCCGAGGAAGCGGGCTGGCTGCGCAACAAGGGCCTCCGCATCATCGGCGGCGGCGTCCGCCTGGAGCTCGACTGGCCGGAGCTGGCGTCCTTCCCGGACTACGGACTGGTCCGCAAGCGCGACGACTTCGACGAGCAGCTCGCCCGGCAGGCCGTCAAGGCCGGTGCCCGGCTGTACGAGCGCTGCAACGTCGGCGCGCCCGTCATCGACGACCGCACGGGCCACATCACCGGCGTCGAGGCGAAGCTGGGCGAGGAGAAGCGGCCCGTCACCTTCCACGCCCCGCTGGTCGTCGCCGCCGACGGCAACTCCTCGCGCCTCTCGCTGGCCATGGGCCTCCACCGCCGCGAGGACCGCCCGATGGGCGTCGCCGTCCGCACGTACTTCACCTCCCCGCGCCACGACGACGACTACCTGGAGTCCTGGCTGGAGCTCTGGGACCGCCGCGGCCCCGGCCCGGACCGGCTGCTGCCCGGCTACGGCTGGATCTTCGGCATGGGCGACGGCACGAGCAACGTCGGCCTCGGCGTCCTCAACACCTCCGACTCCTTCAAGGAGCTGGACTGGCGCGAGGTGCTCAAGGCGTGGTGCGCCTCGATGCCCGAGGACTGGGGCTACACCCCGGAGAACATGACCGGTCCCATCCGCGGCGCCGCCCTCCCCATGGCGTTCAACCGTCAGCCGCACTACACCCGCGGCCTGCTGCTCGTCGGCGACGCGGGCGGGCTCGTCAACCCCTTCAACGGCGAGGGCATCGCCTACGCCATGGAGTCGGGCCAGATCGTCGCCGACGTCATCGTCCAGGCGCACGCCCGTGCCTCGTACGCGCAGCGGGAACTCGCCCTCCAGCGCTACCCGAAGGTCCTCAAGGACACCTACGGCGGCTACTACACGCTCGGCCGGGCCTTCGTGAAGCTCATCGGCAACCCGAAGATCATGAAGCTGGCGACGGAGCGCGGCCTGACGCATCCGCTGCTGATGAAGTTCACGCTGAAGATGCTGGCCAACCTGACCGACCCGACGGGCGGCGACGCGATGGACCGCATCATCAACGGCCTGAGCAAGGTGGCGCCTCGCTCGTAGGTTCATCCTTTCGTGGGGCTTTCGCGCCGTTTCGGCGCGTCGGCTCCACGGAAGGTAATGGGGGAGAGCCGGAGTCCCGTTGTGAAGGGGATGTGCTCGCCATGAACCGCAAGCGTTTCGCACGCCTCACACTGGCAGCCCTGCTCCTCCCTGTCGCCTTCCTCGCGGGGCCCGCCGCCCACGCGGCGACCTCCTGCACGGTCAACGGGGCCCCGGTGCCCGGCCCGGACATCACGGGCACCGACGGCGACGACGTCATCATCTGCGGCGGGCTGGACGCGGGTGCCACCGTCGACGCCCGGGGCGGCGCCGACACGATCACCCTCACCGGGGACGTCTCCGGCAGCGTCCTCGGCGGCGACGGCGCGGACCACATCGTCCTCGCGGAAGGCGCCCGGCTGACCGAGCGGGGTGTCATCGACGGTCAGGCCGGGCGGGACGAGATCGATCTCAGGGGCGCGGTCCTCGGCACGGTCCGTGGCGGTCAGGACGACGACCTCATCCTCCTCTTCAAGACCGCCACGACCGGCGAGACAAGCATCATCCGGGGCGCGCGGGGCGCGGACGTCATCCTCGCCGACGGCGCCGTCACCATCCGCGGCCTCGTGGAGGGCGTCGGTGAGAACGACTTCATCGACATCAACGGCACCGTGGCCCCCACGGGCAAGGTGCACGGCGACGACGGGGACGACACCCTCCACGTCCACGTCAACCAGGGCGAGGTGGACGGCGGCGACGGCACGGACGTGTGCACCGTCGACAGCGGGAATCAGCCCCTGAACTGCCCGTGAGCTCTCACTTGGAGCTCACTTGGAGCGGTTCTCGCCCTCCACCGGCGACCAGACGTTCTTCCCCAGCCAGTAGAAGTACTGCGGACGGTCCTTGATGGCGCTCGTACGGAACGGGCGCCCGTGGTCGTCGACGCGGACGGTGCCGTGCCGGTCCCCGCTGCTCCACTCCAGCTCCAGGTACCAGCTGACGTCATGGCCCTCGGTGTGCGCGGTCACCTTGAGCACCTGGGGGTCGGTCGAGCTGACCTTGTACGGGAAGTCGGTGGCCGGGATCGCGATGTCGCCCTGCATGCCGCCCTTCGCCCGGGCCTGCGGCTGCCCGGCGTCGAGGTCGACGTCGTGGAAGGCGGGCGTGAGACCGCCGCCGCAGCCGCTGCCCATCGCGTACGCGCTCCAGGAGAGCGGCGCCGACCGCTCGACGACCCGGACCCGCAGGGCGTGCAGCACGACGGCCTCACGGCCCTTGCCCTGTACGGACAGCTCGACGTCCGTCCGGCCACCCGCCACGGCCCGCAGGTTGGCCGCCCAGCCGGGCGCGTCCTGTTCCTCCGGGGGCGGAGGCATGAACGGCGGCTGCCGGTCCGTCAGGTAGTACTGGTCGCAGTGGTCCTGCCAGACGTACGGGCGGGTGGCGACGGTGAGGGGGATGCCGGCGGCGGAGTCGCCCCCGCCGCCTCCGTCCGGCTTTTTGGGCCCGGCGCTGGGGGTGGGGGCCTCGCTCGGTATCCCCGGCGCGGGGGTGGCGGTGCCCCCGGAGAGGGCGGGGGAGGGGAGCAGGGGCAAGGCCGAAGGGGGTGATGCGGTGAGCGGCTTCGGGGTGCTCGCCCGGCTGGGCGCGGCGTAGGGCTGTGCTTGCTGGGGGCGGCGGGCGTCGTCGTGGTCAGCGCTGCCACGGTCCGGGGAGGCCGCGTGGCCCACCATGACGGCCGAGGTCGCGGCGATGGCCACGACGGCGGCCCCGAGAAGGGCGAGCCTGGTGGTGGGCAATCGTCCCGCAGGGCGGGACGGGTGGGCAGCACCCGACGACGGGCCGGCAGCCGCCGACGAAACGGACGTGGCCGCGGCGCCTTGCGCGGGCACGCCCGGTACCGGGGAGGCGTCGGCCTCGGCCGCGCCTTCGGCGGCGGCCGGGGCGGCGGCCGGGGCGGCCACCGCCCGGCTCGTCGCCGCCTTCCGGCGGCGGGCCGCATCCGCGAGAATCCAGTGGCGGTGGAGCTCGACGAGTTCCTCGGGCTTCGCTCCGCACACCCTGGCGAAACGTTCCACGGGGGCGTACTCCGCCGGCACGGCGTCCCCGTTGCAGTAGCGGTGAACCGTCGACGTGCTCATGTGCAGCCGCTTGGCCAGTCCCGCGTAGCTCTGCCCGGAGCGGGCCTTGAGCTCACGGAGCAGTTCGGCGAATTCCTCGGTCTCCTCGGCCATCGGCCGTGCCCCTCCCCATCCCAGGACCGCGTTCCAGGGGAATGGCATTTCCCCAGGTCAGAACGCGTTCGACCATTCCATTTTCCCGGATGGTTCGAACGCCATTGCGGTCGACTCGCCGGGCGCCGCAGGCTGTGAGGGCGACGAGCGGACCGCCCTTCGGCCGGCCGCCGGATCTCGCCCTCGACTCACCACACCGCACCCGCGTCCATTCGCACAGGAGACACTCATGCCCACCGCCGGCCGTATCACCGCCGCCGCCTTCGTGGCCGCCGCCGTCGTCACCATCACCGCCTGCCAGGGCCAGAGTGTCGCCTCGAACCAGGTCAGCCCCGCGCCCGCCACCTCCGCCGCCAAGGAGCTCGCGTCCTCGACCGCGACCCCCGGTTCCGACAGCGCGGCCCGTCCGGGCACCCCGGCCGCCAAGCCCGCCGCCACCACTCCGGCTGCCACTCCGGCCGCCGACAAGGGCAAGGCCGCCGACCGCATCGTCGCCTGCTCGGCCGCCAACTCCAAGGTGACCGCCAACGCCATCAGCCGCCCCATCAACCACCTGGCCCTCACCGTCACCAACACCAGCGGCAAGCGCTGCGCCGCGTACAGCTCCCCCGCCCTCATCTTCGACGACGCCCAGGCCGCCATCCAGGCCGTGCGGGAGAGCGTGCCGCAGTCCGTCGTCATGCTGGAGCCGGGGCAGTCCGCCTACGCGGGCATCCGCCTCTCGTCCGCCGACGGCAGCGGCGCCCACGGCCGCACCGCCCACGACCTGACGGTCTACTTCTCCGGCCGCTCGGGCAACGACTCCACGGGCACCCCGGCCCACCTCGCCCTCCCCAAGGACACGCACATCGACGACTCGGCCGCCGTCACCTACTGGCAGTCGGACCTTCAGGACGCCATCAAGTGGTGAACGCCCGCCTTTAGGGGGTACGGGCTTTCGCGGGGCAGGAGCTGCCGCGCGGCGTCCAGGTCCCCGTCCCGTACGTGCGTGTGGATCGCGTGGGCGAGCGCGGTGACGTCGGTGATGGAGACGACCCACTCGTCGGCGTAGCGGCGCGCGGCCTCGCCGGCGAGACCGAGCTGCAGCGAACGGTGAGGGAGGGGCTGGAGGCGCAGGTCGCGTTCCGGGTCCCACTGGACCCGGGCAGGGGAATGCCGTAGCTGCCGCTTCCACACGGCCTGGTCGGCGTGGAGCCCGCGCTCGTAGTGCGACAAGCATGCGTTTTCCAGCGCCCACTCAAAGCCTTCGCGGGAGATTTCGACGGCGAGAACGGTCTCCTGGCCCTCCTTCGTGCCCCACCCGCAGCGGTACATCATCCACAGGAACGACGGCTTGATCCACGTCATCCGGTCCCGCTTCCACGCGGCCGGAAACCGGCCCTCCCGGGCGGCGGGGAGGCCGATGTGCGGCGCGTAGGCCTGGTAGACGGTGACGGTGGAGTCCGTGTGCAGGGCTCGGATCCGGTGTTTGGGTTCTGCCACGGTGAACAGGGTGAGCGCCGCGGTTTCTTGTGCGCCAACGAATTACCGCAGGCGCGCGACCACCGCGTTGTACGCGTAGAGGCCGACGAGGGCGATCACGCCCACGATGACCACCCACGAGGTGAAGCTCGTGTGCCGGCCCTTGCGTATTCGCCGGTCCCGCTTCCGGACCCGCCGGGGCGGCGGCGCGGGCCGCGCGGTGTCGGTGGTGACCTCGGCGAGGAGACGCCGGCATGTCGCGGCGAGCTCGTTCGTTCCGGCGTCGAGGCTCGCGAGGGCCTCCGTACGCGCGGGCGCGGTCGTACCGCCGTCGAGTATCCGCCCCGCGCGCAGCAGAATCTCGTCCCGACCGCCGCTCGGGGCCATGCTGATCCACCGCTGCACGTGCTCGCCCCGGATGACCACGCCCCCGCCCCGCTCGCGGTACACGACGTGCTCACGCCACAGCAGGGCGGCCACTTCACTGGCGGTCTCTCTCAGACGCGTTCCCATGTCCTTACGGTAAGTGACACCACTGACAATCCCCGGCGGGCGGTCAGGACTTCGCCCTCAGCAGCACTAGGGACGCGATCACCGGCGCCGCGTACAGCAGGGGCATGAGCACGTGCGCGTACGCGCGTGCGCGGACGACGGTGGCGACGGCCCCGGCGAAGTACAGCACCAGCCCGACGCCGGCCGCCACGCCGATGGCCGGTACGGCCAGCCCGACGAGCAGGCCCACGGCCCCCGCGGCCTTGGCCGCCCCCAGCCAGGGCAGCCACGCTTCGGGCACGCCGTAGGCGGTGATCGACCGCACGACCGCCGGGGCGCGGAATATGAACGTCCCGGCGGAGACGGCTGCCATGCCGGCGGCGAGGACGGTCACGACGACGTAGGAGGTGGACATGGCGGCTCCTCGTCCCGGGCGAGTTCGTCCGATGTCCTGACTTTCCGTCCCGGGTCCGTTCAAACCGCCGGTTGTTGGGGAGCGGTTACCTTCGCCCGTCGGCCTTGATGCGGGTGATGAGCGCTGCCATCTGCGCGCGTGGTGTGGCGATCACGATGCCGGGCGCGTCGCTCTCGCGCAGCAGTACCAGCGCGGTCATCGCGCGTACCTCCAGGCAGTTGTTGCCACCTCCGCCGCAGGCGGACGAGCGCTGCCACGCGGGCTCTGGGCTCACTGCAACGCCCCTTCCTTGATGCGCGTGATCAGCGCCCGCACTTTGACGTGCGCTGCTGCGATGACGGCCTCGGGGGCGTCGCTCTCGCGCAGCAGAATCGCGGTGGCGCAGGTGGCGACTTCGACGCAGTTCGGGCCCTCGGCTCCCGAGAAGGAAGATTTCTGCCAGCGTGTGTCAGCGTTCACCTCAACCGACCGGCCTTGACGCTTGCGATCAGCGCACGAACGCCGGTGTGGGCCGTCGTGATTACGACGGATGGAGCGTCGCTCTCGCGCACGAGTACCGCTCCCGGGGCCGCTGCCAGCTCTAAGCAGTCGGGGTTGTTGTCGGGGCCGGAGAAGGAGGACTTCTGCCAGAGGGTTCTCTTCATGTCGGTCAGCTCACAATTCCTGCGCGATGCGGTGGATGTATTTCAGGGACTCGTTCGCATCGAGTGCGATCTCGTCGATCGTGCGGAACAGCGATCGGTACTCATTCAGTTGATCCTCGGCGTCGAGGAAGTTCCCGTCAAAGGCATTGTCGAGCTGGACGGTGTCGAGCTGCGGGATCGGGCCACCCGCATAGAGCACCGAGTGGACTGAGCCTGTGATCCGTGTGTCGAATGGGATGACGCGGATGTGGACGCTCGGCCAGCCAGCGGTTTCCTCCAGCAGCTCAAGCTGAGAACGCATGACATCGCTGCTGCAGTAGCGCATCTGTAGGGCCGCCTCGTGGATGAACGCGTCGAACTTCGGCGGGGCGGCACGGCGGAAGATCTCGCGTCGGCGGATTCGGTGCTCGACCCGTGCGGCCACCTCGCGTTCAGGCAGCCCCAGCACCCCGCTGCCGATCAGTTCTCGGGCGTAATCCGATGTCTGAAGGATGCCAGGCACATGCAGCATCCGGATGGACCGCAGAAAGGACGCGTGGTTTTCGAGTTCGGCGATGTCGAGGAAGCTGGCGGGCAGGACGCCACGGTATTCCTCCCACCAACCCTTTCCGCGCGCCTCGGTCATCGCGCATAGTGCGTCAACCAGTTCCTGGTCGTCGGCGGAGTAGAAGGCCGCGAGTCGGCGGACCCGTTCCGCGCTGACGCCCCAGAGACCGGCTTCGATGTGGCTGACCGTGGCTTGATTCCCGCCGAGGAATTCGCCGACGGCGCGAGCGGGGAGCCCGGAGGCTTCTCGAAGTTTGCGGAGTTCGGCACCTAGGCGCGCCTGCCTGGCGGTCGGGTTGCTCCGGGGTGGCATGGACGTCCCTCTCCTCTCGCGTGTCAAGTGTGCGCGCCCCAGTCTCGCGGGTCCACCTTCCGGCGTGCAGGCTTTGGCCTGCGCTTGAGTGGTCACATGCATGTGCCCTACCGTCCTACTGGCACCGCGCAGCCGCTCGGGAAGACCCGAAGTGCAGCCACCTGCACGCAAGTTGAGGCCAAAGCTGGTGGCCGGGCCACGGATGACGGCGGCGGCGCGCGAAAGCGAAACCGCACAGGACATCGGCAACCCGAATAGGGAGGCGCCCCATGAGCGCAACCGTGGTCAACGACCCACGTACCGCGCCGTACTACACACCCGGCACGTACTACGAGCTCGCCGCACCGGCGACGGCGACAACCGCTCGCCTCGCTCGCCAGTTCGTACGCGGAACGTTGCAGGCGACCAACCACCCCGCCCTCATCGATGACGCGTGCGTCTGCGTGTCGGACGCCGTCGCGAACGTCGTGCAGCACGCGCGCGTGTCCGCGCTGTCAGTGGAAGTCACCGTCAGGCCCTACCGGGTGGTCGTCGCCGTGCGGGACGACGACCCGGTGAGGCGCCCGTACGGCCGGCTCGCCGCGAAACCGGGCGACGAGCGGGGCCGGGGGCTCGTCCTGATGAACAAGCTGTCGCACGCCTTCGGCGTGAACCTCGTCTGGGACGGGCTGCACGTCATCGGCAAGCGCGTGTGGTTCGAGCTGCGGGAACGGTGATCACGGCGTGGGGCGACCGCCACCGCCGCGCCAGGTCGCGTAGAGCCCGGACAGGGACGCGGTGACGGTCGCCAGCGCGCCGGGCGATACGCCCAGCAGCACGAGCAGGATCCCCGCTGTCAGGACGGCGAGGAAAACGACTAGATCATGAACGCGCTTGCCGTCGTTGGCCATTGAGGCCCCTCCCATGAGTCGGTGATGGTACGACTCAGGGTCGATGGGAACGGATACGCTGCGGCAGCCGCAGCGGTGCTGACAGGCAGGTGGCAGCGTGAGTGAACTGCAGGCGTTCGGGGAGGGGCTCTCGCCGGAGATGCGCGCGCTGGCGCAGGCGCTGCGCGATCTCTTCGCGGGGCTGGAGATCTCCGAGCGGCGCTACGCGGCCCGTCGCAGCTACGACTCGTCCACGGTCTCCCGCTACCTGAGCGGACAGCGCCTTCCGCCATGGGAATTCGCACTCAACCTGCTGAACGATGTCGCGGAAACGCGGGGCACAGTGCCGACGCCGGAGACGACGGAGATGCTGCGCGCCCTGCACCACGCGGCGCTCAAGGCGGGCAAGAGCCCTACGCACAAGGTGCAGTTGTTGCAGCAGCAGCTCGCCGTGGCGGACGAGGACGCCCGCCGGGCCGCCCAGCGCGAACGGTGGCTGGAGGACACCCTCCGCGATCGCGAACGCCGCGTCCGGGAGCTTCAGTTGCAGATCGGACAGTTTCGGGTCGGTCCCGAGGTCGACGCCGATCGGTCACGACTGATCGCCGAGATCCAGCAGTTGAAGGATGAGCTGGAGGAGGCCCGCGAGGCGCACCGGCAGGCGGAGGAGCGGTGCGAGCGGCTCGAACGGAGGCTGGCCGACGCGGAGCGGCGGACCGATCCCAGGGGTGAGCTGGCCGTCGGTGCATTCGAGGGTCCCGGTGTGCGGAACGTCTTCAACGGCGATGTGTATGTCAATGACCCGAGCCGGTGGGCGGTCGACGAGTCGTTCGTCGCCTCTCTGACGGTACTGGTCAGACAGCCATACGTACGGGACGGCGACCGGTGGGTGTGGAAGACCAGCAGTGGACTGCTTGTCGATGCGAGCACGGTGGTTGTGCCGCAGGGGACACCCGAGATCGTCGAGTTTGAGTGCCGGGTGCATTCGCAGGCTGGTGAAGGGGTCCGCGCGGAAGCCATCGAGCGTTCCCGTTCGTGGTTCGGCCTGTCGGTTCTGCGGTTGGCCGAGCCCCTGCCGGGCCCGGTGCCGTCGTTCACCCTGGGGCGATGGCCCGCCCCCGCATCCCGTCTGCTCGTCAACGGCTACGCGTTCGGCGACAGGGGACTGGCTCAGCCGCACTCCTGCTTGCTCGAAGTGAAGGGTCGGTCCGCCGAGTGGGTACGCGTCGAAGGGGAACTCGACCCAGGGCTGGTCGGGGCGCCGGCCTTCCACGTGGAAACGGGGGAACTGGTCGGCCTGGTGCGCGGGAGCACACACGCGGACCGGTCCAGGGGCCATCTCATCCCCGCCGAGGCCCTCCTGGACTTCGAATCCCTGAACCTCGAACCCCCCGGCTGACCGCCGGAGGCGAAGGCACCCCCACCTGCAAACTCTCCGCCGCGAGGCGGCCCGGTTTCGATCCCACCCGAAGGGGTTTGCCGAGCGGACCGTGACCGTCCCAGACTCCAATCATCGGCGCGGGGGCCGGGTGCCCGAGGGTAACGGGGGTGGGCACCCGGGACCCGGATGCGCCGAAGGGCCGCCGTCCCGAGCGGGGGGAGCGGCGGCCCTTCTGGAGTCTGCAAGCCTGCTGGAGCCTGCGAATCCGCGTGACTACATGACGCGGACGGCGCCCGTGGGCGGGGAGTAGCTCAGGCTGCGCTCGACGACACCCGTGCTCGGGTTCTGCGCGCCGATGAACTTGCCACCGCCGATGTAAACGGCGACGTGGTACGCGCTGCCGGCGGGGCCCCAGTAGAGGATGTCGCCGACCTGGAGGTTGTCGAGACCGACCTGGGTGCCGGCGGTCGACTGGTCCTGGGAGACGCGCGGCAGGTCGATGCCGATCTGGTTGTACGCGGACATGACCAGGCCGGAGCAGTCGTACGCGGAGGAGCCGGTGGCGCCCATGATGTACGCCTTGCCGACCTGGGCCTCCAGGAAGGAGACCAGGGTGGCGGCGTTGCCGCTGGCGTGGGAGCTGGAACCGGTGCTGGAGCCGGAAGTCGACTTCGTGCCCAGGTCCGAGCGGTCGCTGTCGCGGGAGGCGCGGTCCTGCTCGGCACGCTTGGCCTCGGCCTCGGCGGCCTTGCGCTCGGCCTCGGCCTTGCGCTCCGCCTCGTCCTTGACCTTCTTGGCCTGCGCCTTGGCGACGTCGACGGCCTCGTCCACCTGCGCGCGAATCTGGGTGTCCGTGGCCGCCTGCTGCGTGGCGACCGCGCTCTGCGCGATGGAGGTGGAGAGGGCCGCGTTGAACGCGGGGATCTCCTGGGTCGCCTCGGCCGGCTTCTCGGCGGTGGCGGTGGCGGCGGACGCGGTGCCGGCCACAGCCAGGGTGCTGAGGACGCCACCGGCCACACCCGTGCGGACGACCCAGGACTGGGTCGCCGGGCGACGGTGCTTCCGGTGGCTGGTTATATGCGCGTTCGGGGACATGGGACAACGGACTATCAGTCCGCGCTGGTTGAGTTCAAGATAAGTGACCTGCGCCACAATTGACGTGTACGCGCTTGGAAAACGGGCCTTTTGATCACAGAGAGGTCACGGCGCGAGGGGCGTCCGGATGGGCGATCAAGCGCCTCAGCATGGCATTTGGCCATCGGTGACGTGCGGCGGGCGTCCTATCACCTTTACAGCCCGCGCGTCGAGGCTACCCACGAAATCCGGTCGCCGAACCTTCCGGCGCGTGGCGCAACTCACGTATCGCGCGTCCGTCCGGTCTCCCGGGCGCGGCTTGTGAAGCGACGCGCGTACCGGGCGTCGGCCACCCGTCCCGGGCGCGTTTCGGTGACGGTCCGTCGGGTGCCCGGCGGAGTGGCGGGGGAGGGGGTGGCGCCGTCCGTCGGCCCCTCAGCTCGTCACGGCCCTATATCAGTTCATCGGGCCCCTTGCCAATTTGCCCGATCCCGCCATGGCTTGATAATGGCTCACCCGCCCCGACCAGCACCGCAGCCCCCGAATGTCACCTCTGGTGATCACTCAACCGCTTCGCGTACGTAGATCACCGCTCATCCGACTTAATGATCGTTCGTCAGGTGGTGGAGATCACAAACGCGGTCGTGTACGCCGTGTCGCAGATCACAGACCGGCGGGCATAGGATGCAGGCGACCCGGGCTTGTGAACTGCCTCACATGGCGGTGATCTTCGGAGGGCCTCCATCCACCGGGTCCGGTCAGCCAGCAGTCAGCGTCGACAGACTGGAAGGAGCGAGGAGCGGTGAACGCCTATGCGCCCATCCTCGTACTGGGAGCCCTAGGTGCGGGCTTCGCGATCTTCTCCGTGGTCGTGGGCTCGCTCGTGGGGCCCAAGCGCTACAACCGCGCCAAGCTCGAGGCGTACGAATGCGGCATCGAGCCGACCCCGCACCCGGCCGGTGGCGGCCGGTTCCCGATCAAGTACTACCTGACGGCGATGCTCTTCATCGTCTTCGACATCGAGGTCGTCTTCCTCTACCCCTGGGCGGTCACCTTCGACTCCCTGGGGCTGTTCGGGCTCGTGGAGATGCTCCTCTTCGTGCTCACCGTCTTCGTCGCCTACGCCTATGTATGGCGGCGCGGCGGCCTGGAATGGGACTAGGGGGCTCGTCGCATGGGACTCGAGGAGAAGCTGCCGAGCGGCTTTCTGCTGACATCCGTCGAACAGGCCGCGGGATGGGTGCGCAAGGCGTCCGTCTTCCCGGCCACCTTCGGCCTGGCCTGCTGCGCCATCGAGATGATGACGACGGGAGCGGGGCGCTATGACCTCGCCCGCTTCGGCATGGAGGTCTTCCGGGGCTCCCCCCGCCAGGCCGATCTGATGATCGTGGCGGGGCGGGTGAGCCAGAAGATGGCGCCCGTGCTGCGTCAGGTCTACGACCAGATGCCCAGCCCCAAGTGGGTGATCTCCATGGGGGTCTGCGCGTCCAGCGGCGGCATGTTCAACAACTACGCGATCGTGCAGGGCGTCGACCACATCGTGCCCGTCGACATCTATCTGCCCGGCTGCCCGCCCCGGCCCGAGATGCTCATGGACTCGATCCTCAAGCTGCACAAGAAGATCCAGCACGAGAAGCTCGGCCCGCAGCGCGCGGAGGCGGAGGCCGAGGCGGAGAAGGCGGCCCTGAAGGCCCTGCCCCTCATCGAGATGAAGGGGCTGCTGCGATGAGCGACCCGAAGCCCACCGAGGGTCCCAAGCCCGCCGAAGGCCCCAAGCCCACCGAGGGTCCCAAGCCTCCCAACGGCGTCAACCCCGACAAGGACCTCGGCGCCCAGAACCTGCCCGGCCAGCGCCTCGACCACGGCGAGGTCATCGGCGTCCGGCGCGGCATGTTCGGCCCGAACAACGGCGGCGACACCACCGGCTACGGCCGGCTCGTCCGCACCGTACGGCTGCCGGGCGAGGCCACCCGTCCTTACGGCGGCTGGTTCGACGAGGTGGCGGACGAGCTGGAAGGGGCCCTGGAGGAGCAGGGGCTTCTCCCCGAGAACGCGATCGAGAAGACCGTGGTCGACCGGGGCGAGCTCACCTTCCACATCGCCCGCGAGCACCTGCCGCGCGTCGCCCGGACGCTGCGCGACGACCCGGCGCTCCGCTTCGAGCTGTGCACCGGGGTCAGCGGGGTGCACCTTCCCGGGGACAAGGGGCGCGAGCTCCATGCCGTCTACCACCTGCGCTCGATCACCCACAACCGGTTGATCCGGCTGGAGGTGAGCGCTCCCGACGCCGATCCGCACGTCCCGTCGATCGTCGACGTCTATCCGACGAACGACTGGCACGAGCGCGAGACGTACGACTTCTTCGGCCTGATCTTCGACGGCCATCCGGCGCTCACGCGGATCATGATGCCGGACGACTGGCAGGGCTTTCCGCAGCGCAAGGACTACCCCCTCGGCGGCATTCCCGTCGAGTACAAGGGCGCCCGGATCCCGGCCCCCGACCAGCGGAGGTCGTACTCGTGATGTCCACTCCCAACGGGACCGCCAACGGCACCACCCCCAACGGCACCGCCAACGACAGCGGCGCCCCCGCCGGCGCGCGCGAGACCACCGAGGGCACCGTCTACACCGTCACCGGCGGCGACTGGGCCGAGATCGCCGACGCCGCCAAGCGGGCCGACGACGAGCGGATCGTCGTCAACATGGGTCCCCAGCACCCCTCCACCCACGGAGTGCTCCGGCTCATCCTGGAGATCGACGGCGAGACGGTCACCGAGGCCCGCTGCGGCATCGGCTACCTCCATACCGGCATCGAGAAGAACCTGGAGTTCCGCAACTGGACCCAGGGCACCACCTTCGTGACGCGCATGGACTACCTCACGCCGTTCTTCAACGAGACGGCGTACTGCCTGGGCGTGGAGCGGCTGCTCGGCATCGAGGAGCAGGTGCCCGACCGGGCCTCCGTCATCCGGGTGATGCTCATGGAGCTGAACCGAATCTCCTCCCACCTGGTGGCCATCGCCACCGGCGGCATGGAGCTCGGCGCCACCACGATCATGATCTACGGCTTCCGCGACCGCGAGATGGTCCTCGACATCTTCGAGCTCATCACCGGCCTGCGGATGAACCACGCGTACGTCCGCCCCGGCGGCCTCGCCCAGGACCTGCCGCCCGGC
The DNA here is from genome assembly GCF_014648775.1 of Streptomyces abikoensis. Taxonomy (GTDB): domain Bacteria; phylum Actinomycetota; class Actinomycetes; order Streptomycetales; family Streptomycetaceae; genus Streptomyces; species Streptomyces abikoensis. The sequence continues at coordinate 82,896 of NZ_BMRT01000012.1, read as the reverse complement.
GCGGTCGACCAGGTCCGTGAGTTCGTCAAGAAGATGCGCCGGAACCTGCCGGAGTACGACAAGCTCGCCACCGGCAACCCCATCTTCAAGGGCCGGATGGAGGGCATCGGCCACCTCGACCTCACCGGCTGCATGGCGCTGGGCGCCACCGGGCCGATCCTGCGCTCCGCCGGGCTCCCGCACGACCTGCGCAAGGCCCAGCCCTACTGCGGCTACGAGAACTACGACTTCGACGTGCCGACCGCCGACACCTGCGACGCCTACGGCCGCTTCCTGATCCGGCTGGACGAGATGCGGCAGTCGCTGCGGATCGTCGAGCAGTGCCTGGACCGGCTCCAGCCCGGCCCGGTCATGGTCGCCGACAAGAAGATCGCCTGGCCCGCGCAGCTGGCCCTCGGGCCGGACGGGCTCGGCAACTCCCTCGACCACATCAAGAAGATCATGGGCACCTCGATGGAGGCCCTGATCCACCACTTCAAGCTGGTGACGGAGGGCTTCCGGGTGCCGCCGGGGCAGGCGTACGTCGCCGTGGAGTCCCCCAAGGGGGAGCTGGGCGTCCACGTCGTCAGCGACGGCGGCACCCGCCCCTACCGGGTCCACTTCCGGGATCCCTCCTTCACCAACCTCCAGGCCATGGCGGCGATGTGCGAGGGCGGCATGGTCGCCGACGTCATCGTGGCGGTGGCGTCCATCGATCCCGTGATGGGAGGCGTCGACCGGTGAGTGACGTCAGCCTGGGGATGCCCGCGCTCCCCGCCCCCGACTATCCCGCCGACGTCCGCGCCCGGCTGGACGCTGACGCCGACGAGGTGATCGCCCGCTACCCCGACAGCCGCAGCGCGCTGCTGCCGCTGCTGCACCTCGTGCAGGCCGAGGACGGGCACGTCACCCGCACCGGCATCCGCTTCTGCGCCGAGCGGCTCGGGCTCACCACGGCGGAGGTCACGGCGGTCTCGACCTTCTACACCATGTACCGGCGCGCGCCCGGGGGCGACTACCAGGTGGGGGTGTGCACCAACACCCTGTGCGCGGTGCTGGGCGGCGACGCCATCTTCGACGAGCTCAAGCACCACCTCGGCGTCGGCAATGGTGAGACCACCGACGACGGCAAGGTCACGCTGGAGCACATCGAGTGCAACGCGGCCTGCGACTACGCGCCCGTGGTGATGGTCAACTGGGAGTTCTTCGACAACCAGACGCCCGAGAGCGCCAAACGGCTCGTCGACGACCTCCGCGCCGGCCGCACCGTCGAGCCCACGCGCGGGGCGCCGCTGTGCACGTACAAGGAGACGGCCCGCATCCTGGCGGGCTTCCCCGACCGGCGGCCGGGTGCCGTCGAGGCGGGCGGCGGGGCCGGCTCCGCCTCGCTGGCCGGGCTGCGGCTGGCCAGGGGCGAGGGCGGGCATCGGGTGGTGCCGCCGCGCGGCGAGCCGCCGCAGGACGAGCGCCCGGCGGAGCACCTCAGCTCCCACGACGCGCCGCAGGAGACGTCCGCCTCGGACCCCGCGCACCCCAGCGGACCGGTCACCGAGGAGGGGGAGGAATGACCATGGCGCCCGAGATCTTCGAGACCAGCCCCGAGAAGCTGCTCTCACCCGTCCTCAGCGCCTTCTGGGACGAGCCGCGCTCCTGGACGCTGGAGACCTATCTGCGGCACGAGGGCTACGAGGGCGCGCGCAAGGCCCTCGCGATGACCCCCGACGACGTCATCGCGTACGTGAAGGACTCCGGGCTGCGCGGCCGCGGCGGCGCCGGCTTCCCCACCGGGATGAAGTGGCAGTTCATCCCGCAGGGCGACGGCAAGCCCCACTACCTCGTCGTCAACGCCGACGAGTCCGAGCCCGGCACCTGCAAGGACATCCCCCTCCTCTTCGCCAACCCCCACTCCCTCATCGAGGGCATGGTGATCGCCTGCTGGGCGATCCGCTCCGACCGCGCCTTCGTCTATCTGCGCGGCGAGACCGTCCCCGTGCTCCGCCGGCTGCACGAGGCCGTGCGCGAGGCGTACGCGGCGGGCTTCCTCGGCCGGAACGTCCTGGGCAGCGGACTCGACCTCGACGTCACCGTGCACGCGGGGGCGGGCGCCTACATCTGCGGCGAGGAGACCGCCCTGCTCGACTCGCTGGAGGGCCGCCGCGGCCAGCCCCGGCTCCGGCCCCCCTTCCCCGCGGTCGAAGGTCTCTACGCCTGCCCCACAGTGGTGAACAACGTCGAATCCATCGCCTCGGTTCCCGCGATCCTCAACCGGGGCAAGGAATGGTTCCGTTCGATGGGCAGCGAGAAGTCGCCCGGCTTCACGCTGTACTCCCTCAGCGGCCACGTCGCCAACCCCGGCCAGTACGAGGCCCCGTTGGGGATCACCCTCGGGCAACTGCTGGGCATGAGCGGCGGGATGCGCCCCGGTCACCGGCTCAAGTTCTGGACGCCCGGCGGCTCCTCGACCCCGTTGCTGACCGACGAGCACCTCGACGTCCCCCTGGACTACGAGGCGGTGGGCGCCGCCGGTTCGATGCTCGGCACCAAGGCCCTCCAGTGCTTCGACGAGACGACGTGCGTCGTGCGCGCCGTAACGCGCTGGACCGAGTTCTACGCCCACGAGTCCTGCGGCAAGTGCACGCCCTGCCGCGAAGGCACGTACTGGCTCGTCCAGTTGCTCCGCGACATCGAGGCGGGCAAGGGGCGGATGGCCGACCTCGACAAGCTCGCCGACATCGCCGACAACATCAACGGCAAGTCGTTCTGCGCGCTGGGAGACGGCGCCGCCAGCCCGATCTTCTCCTCGCTGAAGTACTTCCGCGAGGAGTACGAGCAGCACATCAAGGGCAAGGGCTGCCCCTTCGACCCGGCGAAGTCGACGGTGTGGGCCGACGGTCCCGCCACCAACCAGCACGCTCACCTGGGGGTGAACGCATGACAGTGACCACGTCCGCCCCTTCCGGAGGAGGGAACGCGGCCGTCCCGCCGGAGGACCTGGTGTCCGTCACCATCGACGGCATCCAGCTCTCCGTGCCGAAGGGCACGCTCGTCATCCGGGCGGCCGAGCTGCTGGGCATCGAGATCCCGCGCTTCTGCGACCATCCGCTGCTGGATCCGGTGGGCGCGTGCAGACAGTGCATCGTCGAGGTCGAGGGCCAGCGCAAGCCCATGGCGTCCTGCACCATCACCTGCACCGACGGCATGGTGGTGAAGACCCAGCTCACCTCGCCCGTCGCCGAGAAGGCGCAGCGCGGCGTGATGGAGCTGCTGCTCATCAACCACCCGCTGGACTGCCCCGTCTGCGACAAGGGCGGCGAGTGCCCCCTGCAGAACCAGGCCATGTCGGCGGGCCAGGCGGACAGCCGCTTCGAGGGCCGCAAGCGCACGTACGAGAAGCCGATCCCCATCTCCACGCAGATCCTGCTGGACCGCGAGCGCTGTGTGCTGTGCGCGCGCTGCACCCGCTTCTCCAACGAGATCGCGGGCGACCCGATGATCGAGCTGCTGGAGCGCGGCGCGCTCGAACAGGTCGGCACGGGCGAGGGCGACCCCTTCCGGTCGTACTTCTCCGGCAACACCATCCAGATCTGCCCGGTGGGTGCCCTCACCTCGGCGGCGTACCGGTTCCGCGCCCGCCCCTTCGACCTGGTCTCCTCGCCGTCGGTGTGCGAGCACTGCGCGGGCGGCTGCGCGCTGCGCACCGACCACCGGCGCGGCAAGGTGATGCGCCGGCTGGCCGCGGAGGACCCCGAGGTCAACGAGGAGTGGGTGTGCGACAAGGGCCGCTTCGCCTTCCGCTACGCGCAGCGGCCCGAGCGCTTCGACACCCCGCTGGTGCGTGACGACAGCGGCGTCCTCACGCCGGCGAGCTGGCCGGAGGCGTTGGAGATCGCGGCCCGTGGTCTTTCGGCCGCGCGCGGCCGGGCCGGGGTGCTGACCGGCGGCCGGCTGACGGTGGAGGACGCGTACGCCTACGCCAAGTTCGCCCGCGTCGCCCTCGACACCCACGACGTGGACTTCCGGGCGCGGACGCACAGCGCCGAGGAGGCCGACTTCCTCGCCGCCCACGTCGCCGGGCGCGGCCGGGACCTCGACGGCACGGGGGTGACGTACACGGCCCTGGAGCAGGCGCCGGGTGTGCTGCTCGTGGGGCTGGAGGCCGAGGAGGAGGCGCCGGGCGTCTTCCTGCGGCTGCGCAAGGCGTGGCGCAAGCGCCGGCAGCGCCTGTTCTCGCTGGCCCCCTACGCGACCCCGGGCCTGACGAAGGCGGGCGGCACGCTGCTGCCGGCCGCGCCCGGCACGGAGCCGGAGTGGCTGCGGGCGCTGGCGGACTCGTCGGGCCTGGACGCGGCCGGGCGGGCGGCGTCGGAGGCGCTGCGCGCGCCGGGTGCGCTGATCCTCGTCGGCGAGCGGCTGGCCGGGGTGCCCGGCGGGCTGTCGGCCGCCGTGGCGGCGGCCGGGGCGACGGGCGCGCGGCTGGTGTGGCTGCCGCGCCGGGCGGGCGAGCGGGGCGCGCTGGAGGCGGGGGCCCTGCCGGGGCTGCTGCCGGGCGGCCGGCCCGTCACCGACCCGAGGGCGCGGGAGGAGACGGCGGCGGTGTGGCGCGTGGCCGGGCTGCCGCGCGGCGCGGGCCGGGACACCGGGCAGATCGTGGAGGCGGCGGCCACGGGAGAGCTGGCCGCGCTGCTCGTGGGCGGCGTGGAGGTCGCGGACCTGCCCGATCCGGCGCGGGCCCGCGAGGCGCTGGACGCGGTGGGCTTCCTCGTCAGCCTGGAGCAGCGGCCGAGCGAGGTGTCGGACCGGGCGGACGTGGTGCTGCCGGTCGCGGCCGTCGCCGAGAAGTCCGGGACGTTCCTCAATTGGGAGGGCCGGGCACGGCCGTTCGAGGCGGCGCTCAAGCCGGACCAGCTCGCCGTGCGGCACACCCAGCCGGACTTCCGGGTGCTGCACATGCTGGCCGACGCCATGGACGTGCCCCTCGCCCTGGACGCCCTCCCGGCCGTGCGGGCCGAGCTGACGCGGCTGGGGGCCTGGGACGGCGAGCGGCCGGCCGGCCCCGCGGAGCCCGGCCGGGCCCCGGCGCGGCCCGAGCGCGGCGAGGCGGTCCTCGCGGGGCACCGGATGCTGCTGGACCGGGGGCGGCTCCAGGACGGGGACGAGGCGCTGGCCGGCACCCGCCATCCGGCGCTCGCCCGGGTGTCGGCGGCGACGGCGGCCGAGGCGGGGGTGCGCGACGGCGAACTCCTCGCCGTGACGGGCCCGTACGGCTCGGTGCGGCTGCCGCTGCGGATCACGGCCATGCCCGACCGGGTGGTGTGGCTCCCGCTGAACTCCGTCGGCGGGGGCGTCGCCTCCGACGTCGGGGCGCGGCCGGGCGAGGTGGTGCGCATCGGCGCCGACGCCGGTGACGAGAGTGGAGCGATGAGGCCGGAGGTGCGGTCGTGAGTCCTGCGCTGACTCAACTGGCCACGGAGGACCTGTCGATGTTCGGCAGGGACCCCTGGTGGCTGGTGGTGATCAAGGCGGTCTTCTGCTTCGCGTTCCTGATGGTGACGGTGCTCTTCTCGATCGTCTGGGAGCGCAAGGTCGTCGCCTGGATGCAGCTGCGCATCGGCCCCAACCGGCACGGCCCCTGGGGGCTGCTGCAGTCGCTGGCGGACGGCGTCAAGCTGATGCTCAAGGAGGACGTGATCGTCCGCCGCGCGGACAAGATCGTGTACGTCCTCGCGCCGGTCGTCGCCGCCATCCCCGCGTTCATGGCCATCGCGGTGATCCCCTTCGGCCCGTCCGGCAACGAGGTCTCGATCCTCGGCCACCGCACGACGATGCAGCTCACCGACCTGCCGATCGCGATCCTGTACATCCTCGCGGTCGCCTCGGTCGGCATCTACGGCATCGTGCTGGCCGGCTGGTCGTCCGGCTCGACGTACCCGTTGCTCGGCGGGCTCCGCTCCTGCGCGCAGATGATCTCGTACGAGATCGCGATGGGCGCGGCCTTCGCGTCGGTGTTCCTCTACTCCGGCTCGATGTCGACCTCGGCGATCGTCGAGTCGCAGCACGACCGCTGGTACATCCTGCTGCTGCCGGTCTCCTTCGTCATCTACATCGCCACGATGGTCGGCGAGACCAACCGGGCCCCCTTCGACATGCCGGAGTCCGAGGGCGACCTCGTCGGCGGCTTCAACACCGAGTACTCGTCCATCAAGTTCGCGATGTTCATGCTCGCCGAGTACGTGAACATGGTGACGGTCTCGGCGGTCGCGACCACCCTCTTCCTGGGCGGCTGGCGGGCCCCGTACCCGCTCTCCGCGTTCTGGGAGGGCGCGAACCACGGCTGGTGGCCGATGCTGTGGTTCGTCATCAAGGTGCAGCTGCTGCTGTTCTTCTTCATCTGGCTGCGCGGCACGCTGCCCCGGGTGCGCTACGACCAGCTGATGAAGCTGGGCTGGAAGGTGCTCATCCCGGTCTCGGTGGTCTGGCTGATGCTCGTCGCGACCGTGCGGGCGCTGCGGAACGAGAACTACGCCTTCCAGGACATCGTGCTGTACGTCGGCGGCGGGGTCCTCGGGCTGCTCCTGCTGTCGCTGCTCTTCGACCTGTTCCACGGGGGCAGGGGCGAGAAGGACGGCGAGGAGGCGGGGGAGGGGGCCGAGGGGCCGGCGCCCGTCTTCGACCCCATGGCGGGGGGATTCCCGGTGCCACCGCTGCCCGGCCAGAGCCTGCCGCCCGTGCCCCGGCGCCGGTCCCGCCAGGACCGGGAGCTGATTGTCAGTGGTGGGGTGGACACTCAGAGTGACCGAGAGGAGGCCGACGGTGTCTAGCGAGTCTTCCCGGGGGGACGCCCCCCGGGCTCCCTTCCAGAATCCCGTGGCCGGCTTCGGCGTGACCTTCAAGGCCATGTTCAAGAAGCGGCTGACCGAGCAGTACCCGGAGGAGAAGAAGCACACCGCGCCGCGCTTCCACGGCCGCCACCAGCTCAACCGCCACCCCGACGGCCTGGAGAAGTGCATCGGCTGCGAGCTGTGCGCCTGGGCCTGCCCGGCGGACGCGATCTACGTCGAGGGCGCGGACAACACCGACGAGGAGCGCTACTCGCCCGGTGAGCGCTACGGCCGCGTCTACCAGATCAACTACCTCCGCTGCATCCTGTGCGGCCTGTGCGTCGAGGCGTGCCCGACCCGCGCCCTGACGATGACCAACGAGTACGAACTGGCCGACGCCAGCCGCGAGTCGCTGATCTACACCAAGGAGCAGCTCCTCGCGGGCCTCGAGGACCGCATGGTCGACACCCCGCACGCGATCTTCCCCGGGATGACCGAACAGGACTACTACCGGGGCCTGGTGACGGGCGCCGCCCCGGGCACGACCCGGCAGGTAGCGGTCTCCAAGGGGGAGAAGCAAGAGGACGAGGGGGTGGAGGCATGAGCGGTCTCGCCGCCGCCTCGTACCTGACGTCGACGGGCGAGGCCGTCCAGTTCTGGATCCTGGCCGTCGTCGCCGTGGCCGGCGCGCTCGGCGCGGTGCTGATGAAGAAGGCCGTGCACAGCGCGCTCTGCCTCGCCGGGACGATGATCGTCCTGGCGGTGTTCTACCTCGCCAACGGCGCCTACTTCCTGGGCGTCGTGCAGATCGTCGTCTACACCGGCGCGATCATGATGCTGTTCCTGTTCGTCGTGATGCTCGTCGGCGTCACCGCCGCGGACTCGCTGAAGGAGACCATCAAGGGCCAGCGGCTCCTCGCCGGGCTGTGCGCCCTGGGCTTCGGCGTCCTGCTGACCGCCGGCATCGCCAACGCCGCGCTGCGCGACTTCGACGGGCTGGGCCAGGCCAACGCCGGAGGCAACGTCCAGGGGCTCGCCGCGCTCCTGTTCACCAAGTACGTCTTCGCCTTCGAGATCACCGGCGCCCTGCTCATCACGGCCGCCGTCGGGGCGATGGTGCTGACCCACCGCGAGCGCACCGGGCCCGCCGCCACCCAGCGCGAGCTGGCCGAGCGGCGCGTGCGCGGCGGCAAGCAGCTGCCGCCCCTGCCCGCCCCCGGCGTCTACGCCCGGCACAACGCCGTCGACATCCCCGGCCTGCTGCCCGACGGCACGCCCTCCGAGCTCACCGTCAACCCGACGCTGCGCGCGCGGGGCCAGATCCGTGACGTGTCGGGCGAGGCGCTCGCGGAGCTGGCCGCGCTGGAGCAGCGCTCCGAGGACTGGCTGGAGCGGGACAAGCGCCGTGCCGGGGAGCGCACCGAGGAGGGAGCCAAGTGAACCCCGTCAACTACCTGTATCTGGCGGCGCTGTTGTTCACCATCGGTGCCACCGGCGTGCTCATCCGGCGGAACGCGATCGTCATCTTCATGTGCGTCGAGCTGATGCTGAACGCCTGCAACCTGGCGTTCGTCACCTTCTCCCGGATGCACGGCAATCTCGACGGCCAGATCATCGCGTTCTTCACGATGGTCGTGGCCGCCGCCGAAGTCGTGGTGGGCCTCGCGATCATCGTGACGATCTTCCGGTCCCGCCACTCCGCCTCGGTCGACGACGCCGGCCTGCTGAAGCTGTAAGGGGACACTGACGGTGGAGAACCTCATCGGAACGCTCGTCCTGGTGCCCCTGCTGGGCGCGGGCGTGCTGCTGTGCGGCGGGCGGCGGCTCGACCGCGCGGGCCACTGGATCGGCACGTTCGCGGCCGCCCTGTCGTTCGTCATCGGCGTGGTGCTCTTCGCCGACATGCTGGGCCGGAGCGGCGAGGACCGCGAGCTGGCCGCGACCGTGTTCAGCTGGGTGCCCGTCGGCGGATTCCGCGCCGACGTGGGCTTCCAGCTCGATCAGCTGTCGATGACCTTCGTCCTGCTGATCACGGGCGTGGGCTCGCTGATCCACCTCTACTCGGTGGGCTACATGGCCCACGACGAGCGGCGGCGGCGCTTCTTCGGCTATCTCAACCTCTTCCTCGCGGCGATGCTGCTGCTCGTCCTCGCCGACAACTACCTGCTGCTGTACGTCGGGTGGGAGGGCGTCGGCCTCGCGTCGTACCTGCTGATCGGCTTCTGGCAGCACAAGCCCAGCGCGGCCACGGCGGCGAAGAAGGCGTTCCTCGTCAACCGCGTCGGCGACATGGGCCTGTCCATCGCCATCATGCTGATGTTCACCACCTTCGGGACCTTCGCCTTCGGGCCGGTGCTGGAGAACGCGGACAAGGCGGGCGAGGGCAGGCTGACGGCCATCGGGCTGTTGCTGCTGCTGGCCGCCTGCGGCAAGTCGGCCCAGGTGCCGCTGCAGTCCTGGCTCGGGGATGCGATGGAGGGCCCCACGCCGGTCTCCGCGCTCATCCACGCGGCGACGATGGTCACCGCCGGGGTGTACCTGATCACCCGCTCGGGGGCGATCTTCGACGGGGCGCCGGACGCCCAGACGGCCGTCGTCACGGTCGGCGCGGTGACGCTGCTGTTCGGTGCGATCGTCGGTTGCGCCAAGGACGACATCAAGAAGGCCCTCGCCGGCTCGACGATGTCCCAGATCGGCTACATGGTCCTGGCCGCCGGGCTGGGCCCGATCGGCTACCCCTTCGCGATCATGCACCTGGTCACCCACGGCTTCTTCAAGGCCGGCCTCTTCCTCGGGGCGGGCTCGGTGATGCACGCCATGAACGACGAGGTCGACATGCGGCGTTACGGCGGACTGCGCCGCTACATGCCCATCACCTTCGTCACCTTCGGCCTCGGCTACCTCGCCATCATCGGCTTCCCCGGCCTGTCCGGCTTCTTCTCCAAGGACAAGATCATCGAGGCGGCCTTCGCCAAGGGCGGCACCGAGGGCTGGATCCTGGGCGGCGCGGCCCTGCTGGGCGCGGCCATCACGGCGTACTACATGACGCGCGTGATGCTGCTGACCTTCTTCGGCGAGAAGCGCTGGCAGCCCGCGCCCTCGCCCGAGGAGCCCGGCGCCGAACCGGCCGCCGAGACCCGTGGCGAGGGCCGGATGCCCCACCCGCACGAGTCGCCCAAGGTGATGACGATCCCGATGATCGTGCTCGCCGCCGGCTCGGTTCTCGCGGGCGGCCTGTTCAGCCTCAACGACGCCTTCCTCACCTGGCTGGAGCCCGTCACCGGCCATGAGGAGGGCCACTCGCCCGTCACCGCCGTGCAGGTCACCACGGCGACCCTGGTGGTCCTCTTCGTCGGCGTGGCGCTCGCCTGGGCGCAGTACGGGCGCCGGCCGGTGCCCGTCACCGCGCCGCCCGGGAGCCTGCCGGTGCGGATCGCCCGCCGCGATCTCCTCCAGGACGACATCAACCACATCGTGCTGGTCCGCGGCGGCGAGCACCTGACGCGGAGCCTGGTCTACGTCGACCACACGCTGGTGGACGGCGTCGTCAACGGCACGGCCGCCGCCGTCGGCGGGCTGTCGGGCCGGATGCGCAGGCTCCAGAACGGCTTCGCGCGGTCGTACGCGGTCTCGATGTTCGGCGGTGCGGCGGTGCTCATCGCCGCGACCCTGCTGATGAGGGCGGTCTAGTCATGTCATTTCCCCTGCTGACGGCCACGGCGGCGGTGCCCGCGCTGGGCGCGGTCGCCACGGCCGCCGTCCCGGCCGAGCGGCGCGCGGCCGCCAAGTGGCTCGCGCTGGCCGTCTCGCTGGTCACGCTGGTGCTGGCGGCGACGCAGCTCGTGCGCTTCGACCCGGACGCGAAGGGCCCGTTCCAGCTCACCGAGTCGCACGCCTGGATCGCCGCGTTCGGCGTCCGCTACGACCTGGGCGTGGACGGCATCTCGGTCGTCCTGATCGGGCTGACCGCGCTGCTGATCCCCTTCATCGTCCTCGCCGGCTGGCACGACGCCGACCCCCTGGAGACCCACTCCTCGCGGTGGCGGCCCACCCAGGGCTTCTTCGCGCTGATCCTGATGGTCGAGGCGATGGTGGTGATCGCCTTCGAGGCCACCGACGTCTTCCTCTTCTACATCTTCTTCGAAGCCATGCTCATCCCGATGTACTTCCTCATCGGCGGCTTCGGCGACCGGGCGGGGGAGCGCGGCGAGGCCGAGAGCGCCACCCAGCGCTCGTACGCGGCGGTGAAGTTCCTGCTCTACAACCTCGTCGGCGGGCTGATCATGCTGGCCGCCGTCATCGGGCTGTACGCGGTCACCGCCGACCAGCTGGGCAGCGGCACCTTCTCCCTCACGGAGATTGTCCAGGCGCGGGCGGCCGGGAAGCTGGACTTCGCGACCACCACCGAACGGGCGCTGTTCCTCGGCTTCTTCTTCGCCTTCGCCGTCAAGGCGCCGCTGTGGCCGCTGCACACCTGGCTGCCCAACGCCATGGGCGAGGCCACCGCGCCCGTCGCCGTGCTGATCACCGCGGTGGTCGACAAGGTCGGCACGTTCGCGATGCTCCGCTTCTGCCTCCAGCTCTTCCCGGAGGCGTCGAAGTGGGCGACGCCGGTGATCCTCGTGCTGTCGCTGATCAGCATCCTCTACGGGGCGCTGCTGGCCGTCGGGCAGCGGGACATCAAGCGCCTGATCGCCTACGCCTCGATCTCCCACTTCGGCTTCATCGTCCTGGGCGTCTTCGCGATGACCACCCAGGGCCAGAGCGGCGCGACGCTCTACATGGTCAACCACGGGATCTCCACCGCCGCGCTGATGCTGGTCGCGGGCTTCCTGATCTCCCGGCGCGGCTCCCGGCTCATCGCCGACTACGGCGGGGTGCAGAAGGTGGCCCCCGTGCTCGCCGGCACCTTCCTGATCGGCGGTCTGGCCACCCTGTCGCTGCCGGGGCTCGCGCCCTTCGTCTCCGAATTCCTGGTCCTGGTGGGCACCTTCAGCCGCTATCCGGTCGCCGGTGCCGTCGCCACCGTCGGCATCGTGCTCGCCGCGCTCTACGTCCTCGTGCTCTACCAGCGGACGATGACGGGCCCGGTCGCCGAGCCCGTGCGGGAGATGCCCGACCTGCGGGCGCGGGAACTGGCCGTCGTGGCGCCGCTGATCGCGCTGCTGCTCTTCCTGGGCGTCTACCCCAAGCCCGTGACGCAGCTGTTGGACCCGGCGGTCGCGCACACCATGTCGCAGGTCCACGAGAGCGATCCCCAGCCCGCTGTGCATGTCAACGACGCCCACGTGAACGATGTGGAGGCCGCCAAGTGAGCCACGTGGAAACTGTCCACAGCCTGTGGACACTGGCGGCGGCCGAGGCGCCGAAGAAGATCCCCGGCCCGCACATCGAGTACGTCCAGCTGTCCCCCACGCTGATCGTGCTCGGCGCCGCGCTCCTCGGCGTCCTCGCCGAGGCCTTCCTGCCGCGCGGCGTCCGGCACCGCGCCCAGCTCGGGCTGGCCGCCCTCGGCCTGGCGGCGGCCTTCGCCGCCGTCGTCGCCCTGGCGGCGGGCGGCTACGCGTCGGACAAGTCCCACGTGGCGGCCATGGGCGCCGTCGCCGTCGACGGGCCCGCGCTGTTCCTGCAGGGCACCATTCTCCTCGTCGCCCTGGTGGCCGTGTTCACCTTCGCCGAGCGCCGGCTCGACCCGGCGGCCGACGGCCGGCCCGTCGACTCCTTCGCCGCGCAGGCCGCCGCCGTGCCGGGCGGGGACGCCGAGCGGGAGGCGGTGGCGGCGGGCATGGTCACCACCGAGGTCTTCCCGCTGGTGCTCTTCGCCGTCGGCGGCATGCTCGTCTTCCCCGCCGCCGACGACCTGCTGACGCTGTTCGTCGCCCTGGAGGTGTTCTCGCTCCCGCTGTACATCCTGTGCGGCCTGGCCCGCCGCCAGCGGCTGCTGTCGCAGGAGTCGGCCGTCAAGTACTTCCTGCTGGGCGCCTTCTCCTCCGCGTTCCTCCTCTTCGGGATCGCTCTGCTCTACGGCTACGCGGGCACCGTCACCTACGCGGGCATCGCCGACGTGGTCAGCGGCACCACGCGGGTCATGGACCCGGCGCTGGCGGGGAGCACGGCCAATGACGCGCTGCTGCTGGTCGGCGTGGCGATGGTGCTGATGGGGCTGCTGTTCAAGGTCGGCGCGGTGCCGTTCCACATGTGGACGCCCGACGTCTACCAGGGTGCCCCCACGCCGGTCACCGGCTTCATGGCGGCGGCCACCAAGGTCGCGGCCTTCGGCGCGCTGCTGCGGCTGCTCTACGTGGTCCTGCCGGGGATGCGCTGGGACTGGCGGCCCGTGATGTGGGGCGTCGCGATCGTCACGATGCTCGTCGGCGCGATCGTGGCCGTCACCCAGACCGATGTGAAGCGGCTGCTGGCCTACTCCTCCATCGCCCACGCGGGCTTCATCCTCGCCGGTGTCATCGCGGCCACCCCCGACGGCGTCTCGTCGGTCCTCTTCTATCTGGCCGCCTACTCCTTCGTCACGCTGGGCGCGTTCGCGGTGGTGACGCTGGTGCGGGACGCGGGCGGCGAGGCCACCCACCTGTCGAAGTGGGCGGGGCTCGGGCGGCGTTCGCCGCTGGTCGCGGCGGTCTTCGCGGTCTTCCTGCTGGCCTTCGCGGGAATCCCGCTGACCAGCGGCTTCGCGGGGAAGTTCGCGGTGTTCAAGGCGGCCGCGCAGGGCGGCGCGGCGCCGCTGGTCATCGTCGGCGTGCTGTCCTCGGCGATCGCGGCGTTCTTCTACATCCGGGTGATCGTGCTGATGTTCTTCAGCGAGCCCAAGGCCGACGGGCCCACCGTCGCGGTGCCCAGCCCGCTGACGTCCTCGGCCATCGCCATCGGCGTCGCGGTCACCCTCGTCCTCGGCCTGGCCCCCCAGTACTTCCTGGAACTGGCCGGTCAGGCGGGCGTCTTCGTACGGTAGTCGTACGACGTGACGGCGCCCGGCACCCCCGCGAGGGGTGCCGGGCGCCGTCATACGTCCGTCCGTACGTCAGGGGCGACGTCAGCCGGCGGGCTTGGCCGGGATGCCGGCCGGCAGGCCGGCGGGCAGACCCGCGGGCTTGCCGTCGGCGCCCACGGCCTTGGTGAGGGTGTCCTCCTTGCCGGAGGCCCAGGCGATCGTCAGCGACTTGCCGTCGAAGCTCTTGACGGTGCCCTTGCTGTAGTCGGTGCTGCCGTCCTGGCAGTGGGTGATCTCCAGCGTGACGGGCTGCGCGTTGTCGACGACGGTGCCGGAGCACGCCGTCTTCCCGCTGAGTCCCACCTTGTTGCCGGCGAACGACAGGATCAGCAGGCTCTGGTCGGACAGCTTGCCCTTCGACCAGCCGCCCTTGAGGTCGGCGGCCGAGACGCGCTGCGCGGGGGCGCTCGTCGCGGCGCCGCCCGGGGTGGGCTTGCCGCTGTCGGCGGTCGCCGGGGCGGTGGCCCCGGTCTCCTTGCTCTTGTCCCCGCCCTTGTCGCTGCTGCTGCCGCAGCCGGTCATCAGCACAGCGGCCACCGCGGCCGCCCCCGTGATCTGTACTGCCTTGCGCACGTGTGCGCCCTTTCTTTTGTCATGTCCCGACCCGGTGGGGCCGGGCACGACAAGCTAGCAGCACGCCGGTGGGTCAACCTCTTCCGCAGCCGCCCCCACCGCAGCCGCCACCGCCTCCGCAGCCGTGCCCGCCGGAGTGACCACCGCCGTCGCCACCGTCACCGCCGCTACTACTGCCGCTGGAGGAGGAGTCCGCCGAGACGTTGCGGTACACGGCGTAGGCGGTCCACTCGTCGCGCATGTGGCGCCGCAGCTCCTTGCGGTCGGCCCGGCGGCCCCAGCCCGGGTAGAGGGCCGCGCCGACACCGGTCGCGGACACCAGCCCGGCGAGCATCCGGTCCCGCCGGACGGGGAAACCGGCCTCCCGGGCTTCCGCGAAGCGCTGCCGGGCCGCGGTGGTGAGGTCGTTCGGCCCCACGGCGTAGCGCAGTTGCCGGACGACGGCGAACCGCTCCGGAGCCTTCGGGGTGAGGATCCCGCGCTCCACCAGTCCGACGATCCAGGGCTCCTCCACGTGCCGGGCGGCCGTCCGGACCCACCGGTGCGTCGAGGTACCCAGCCGGAAGAGGCGCGAGCGGCCCTTCGACCCGGGCTTGCCGAGCTCGGGCAGGCTCGCCAGCGGCAGGGCGAGCCGCTGGTCCGCCGGCGGGATGCCGGGGACCCTGACGGGGCCGCCGCGGTCCTCCGCCGCGAGCCCGCGCAGCTCCAGCTCGGCCAGGACCGCCCCGGCCAGGCCGTACGCCAGGTTCCGTGTGGCGCACAGCCGCTTGCCGTCGGACGGGGCGTGGGAGAGGAGTATCAGCTCCTCCGGCAAGGTGAGGCCGGAGGAGGGGGTGGTGCTCATGCGCCGGGCGCCGCCTCGCGCGCCGGGGCGATCCGCCCGGTGACCTCGCCCAGGCCGACGCGCGCGCCGTTCGCGCCGGGCGCCCACGCGGTGATGGTCACCACGTCGCCGTCCGCCAGCCAGGGGCCCTTGCCCTTGGTGAGTTCGAGCAGGCAGCCCAGCTGGTCCGGCTCGGGGCCGGAGACCGTGCCGGAGGCGTAGAAGTCGCCGGTGCGCAGCGAGGCGCCGTTGACCGTCATGTGGGCCAGCTGCTGGGCGGCCGTCCAGTACATGGCGGAGAAGGGCGGCCGGGAGACGAGCTCGTCGTTGATCCGCACCTCGATGCGCAGGTCGATGCCGCCGGGCTCGGCCTTCGCGTCGTCCAGGTAGGGGAGCAGCGGGTGGGTGCGCTCCGGCGCGGGCGTGCGCGCCGCGTCGAGGGCGTCCAGCGGGGTGATCCACGCGGAGACGGACGTGGCGAAGGACTTGCCGAGGAAGGGGCCCAGCGGCACGTACTCCCAGGCCTGGAGGTCGCGGGCCGACCAGTCGTTGACGAGGCAGACGCCGAAGACGTGCTCGCGGAAGGCGTCGAGCGGCACGGGGGTGTTCTCGGGGGCGGGGGTGCCGACGACGAAGCCGACCTCGGCCTCGATGTCCAGGCGCAGGGAGGGGCCGAAGGTGGGGGTGGTGTCGGTGGGGGCCTTGCGCTGGCCCTGGGGGCGGACGACGTCGGTGCCCGAGACGACGATCGTGCCGGCGCGGCCGTGGTAACCGATCGGCAGGTGCTTCCAGTTCGGGGTGAGCGGCTCCGGCGCGTCGGGGCGGAAGATGCGGCCCACGTTGGAGGCGTGGTGCTCGCTGGCGTAGAAGTCGACGTAGTCGGCGACCTCGAAGGGCAGCCGCAGCGTGACCTCCGCCAGCGGGTGGAAGTACGGCCCGTCCAGCCAGCCGCGGATCTCCGCGCGCACAGCCTGCCAGGTGGGGCGGCCGGCGGCCAGCAGGGGGTTGAGCGTGGGCGCGGCGAGCAGCTCGGCGTGGGCGGAGCCGTGGTCGGCGGCGGCCGCGGCGACGTCCAGGACGTACGCGCCGTAGCGCACGCCGATCCGGGGGCGGTCGGGAGCGTCCGCGGTGGTGAAGACGCCGTACGGGAGGGTGTCCGCGCCGAAGGGGTCGCCTTCGGGCAGCTCGGGGCGGTTCTGGGGCATGGGGACGCTGCCTCGCCTTCCGGTGAGCTCAGGGGCCTGATGGGCCCGGTGACCTGATCCACACAGTACTTACGTTTCCCTCCGCGATATAGGTTCGGCAGCCCCCGTGGGCCTGCGGTTCCGGCCGGGGGTCCGGGGGTTGTCCCCCGGAAGACACCGCAAGGGTGAAGCCGTCCGGGCACGAGGTGTCCGACAGGTGTCCGACCGCTGGCTAAAGGGAGGGCAATGTCCGGTAACTCCTTGCTGGAGTAGTCGATTCCGAAGTAGCGTCCTAAGTCGGGTCACACACAGTGGGGGGCCGCTGAGGCTGGGTGGCCGAGGGGGGTGCTGGTGGCGAGCAGGATCGCGCCCGTGGCGGCGGACCGGTCCGTACCCGGGCTGATTGTGAAGATCGGCGACTATCCCCTGCACCATGGCGGCGTCGGCGCCATCCGCAGCCTCGGCAGGCTGGGCGTTCCGATGTACGCCGTCACCGAGGACAGATGGACCCCCGCCGCCCTCTCCCGCTATCTGCGTTCCGGTTTCGTCTGGCCGACGACCGGTACGGAGCGGGCGGAGGAGCTGGTGGCGGGCCTGCTGGGGATCGGGCGGCGGATCGGGCGCCCGGCCGTGCTGATCCCCACCGACGAGGAGGCGGCGGTCCTGATCGCCGAGCACGCCGAGTCGCTCGCGGGCCGTTTCCTCTTCCCGCCCGTGGAGCCCGCGCTGCCGCGCCGGCTGGCCAGCAAGCAGGGGCTGCACGAGCTGTGCGTGGAGCACGGGGTGCCCGCCCCGGCCACGCTGTTCCCCGCGTCGTTCGAGGAGATCGAGAAGTACGCCGCGATCGCCACGTACCCGGTCGTCGCCAAGAACCGCGAGGCGTTCGAGCGGCGGCGGCGCCCCGCGGTGCACGGCACCACCCGGATCGGCGGGCCGCGGGAGCTGCTGGAGCTGGCGCGCGGCTGGGGGCCCTCCCCGGGGGTGATCCTCCAGGAGTACCTGCCGCGCGAGGACGCCGAGGACTGGATCGTCCACGCCTACTTCGACGCCGAGTCCACCCCGCTGGCGATGTTCACGGGCGTGAAGGTGCGCTCCTGGCCGCCGCACGCGGGCATGACCGCCAACGCCTACGTCGTCGACAACCCGGAACTGGCGGCCATGGCGGCGCAGTTCATCAAGCAGATCGGCTTCTGCGGGATCATCGACCTGGACTGGCGCTTCGACCGGCGTGACGGCCGGTACAAGCTGCTGGACTTCAACCCCCGCATGGGCGCCCAGTTCCGCCTCTTCGAGAACGAGGCCGGCATCGACGTCGTCCGGGCCCAGCACCTGGACCTCACCGGCCGGGCCGTCCCGGAGGCCGAGCAGCTCACCGGCCGCCGTTTCATCGTGGAGAACATCGACCTGCCCGCCTTCGCCGCCTACCGGCGCAGCGGCTACACCACGCCGCACGCCCCCGCCCGGGCCAGCGGCACCGAGCTGGCGTGGGCCGCCCGTGACGACATGAAGCCCTTCTTCACCATGCTCGCCCGGTTCGTACGACCGGGTGCCCGGCATCTGTGGCAGCTGTGGCGCAGCCGGCGCCGCGCCGCCTCGGCTGCCTCGGCCGCTTCGGCGGCCTCGTCCGTCGAGCACCACCGATAACGAGCACCAGCGATAGCGATCAGCACCGATAACGATCTGCACCGATAACGAGCACCAGCGGTAACGAGCACCACCCGAGAACGCGACAACGCCCGTATTCGCCACGCCGAACACCCCGCGTGCCCTGGGAGGGGATCCGTGACACTTCCCGTAGCCGTCATCGGGGCCGGTCCGTACGGCCTCTCGACCGCAGCCCACCTCAAAGCGCGTGCCGTGCCGACACGCGTCTTCGGCTCGCCCATGGTGAGCTGGCGGGAGCACATGCCCGCCGGGATGCTGCTGAAATCCACTCCCGCCGCCTCCGACATCGACGCCCCTCAGCCCGGTCACACCCTTTTCGACTACTGCCAGGACGTCGGCGAGCGCCGCTTCGAGTCCGACTGGGACGCCATTCCGGTGGAGACCTTCGCCGGGTACGGGATGTGGTTCCAGCAGCGGCTGGTGCCCCAGCTGGAGCGGGAGCGGGTGGTGTCGGTCGACCGGCGCGGCCCCGGCGGTGGCTTCGAGCTGAAGCTGGACTCGGGGGAGCAGTTCACGGCACGGGCCGTGGTCGTCGCCACGGGGCTGAGCGGGCTCGCCCAGCTGCCGCCCGAGCTCGCGGCGGCCGTCCCGGGCGGGCCCTCGGCGAGCGGGCCGATCTCGCACAGCTCCCAGCACCGCGACCTCTCGCCGCTGGTGGGCAAGGACGTCGTGGTCGTGGGTGCCGGGCAGTCGGCGCTGGAGACCGCCGTGCTGCTGGCCGAGGCGGGCGCGGCGTCCGTACGGGTGCTGGCCCGGCGGCGGGGCGCGGTCCGTTTCGGTGCGGCGCCCGACGGGCAGCCGCTGTTCAAGCCCGACACCCCCTTCGGGCGCGCCTGGTCGCTGTACGCCTTCTCGTACTACGCGGACGGCTTCCGCCGGCTGCCCGCGCCCACCCGGCAGTACCTGGTGCGCCGGGTGCTGGGGCCGCTGGGCGCGTGGTGGCTGCGCGAGCGCTTCGTGGGCCGGGTGGAGGTCACCGAGGGGAAGCGGATCGTCCGCGCCCGAGTGGAATCAGGCCGTCCAGTTCTTACGCTGACAGCGTCGGGCGACGGCCCCGACCGGGACGGCACCGAGAGCGAACTCCGCGCCGACCACGTCATCGCCGCCACCGGCTACCGGATGGATGTGGCGGCCATGGACTTCCTCGGCACCGGGCTGCGCACCCGCCTCCAGGTGAGCGCCGGAGGGCCCCGGCTGATGGCCGGATATCGCTCCTCCGTACCGGGACTGCACTTCACCGGCCTGCCCGCCGCCGCCAGCTACGGGCCCGTCATGCGCTTCGTCTGCGGCACCGCGTACGCCTCCCCCCGGCTGGCCAGGGCGGTGGCGGGGCTGGGGTGATGGCCCGTGGTTTAGGGGGCCGTGCCTTTCAGGGGAGTATTGGCTGGAAAAAGAACAGTGGCCCCGGCGCTGCCGAACGGCGGCGCCGGGGCCACTGTCCTGCTGTGGTGGCTGAGGGTGCCCACGGTGATCGACAGCCGACCGGATACGCTGACTTTTGGTGAAGACAGCGACACATCGACAATCCCCGTGTTCGCAGGCAGACAGGAGTGACCCTCGTGACCGTCGTCGGGCCTTTCTTTGGGCTGAGCGTGCGGGACCAGGCTCTTGAAGCCGATGTCCAGGCCGGGTTGGCCGCTGTCGAGGAGGGCCTCATCGAGGCCACCAAGAGCGGCGTGCCCTTCATCACCGAGGCCGCCCAGCACCTGGTCAAGGCCGGAGGCAAGCGGTTCCGCCCCCTGCTGGTGTCGCTCGCCGCGCAGTTCGGCGACCCCTACGCCCCCGGCGTGGTGCCCTCGGCCGTCGTCGTCGAGCTCACCCATCTGGCCACCCTCTACCACGACGACGTCATGGACGAGGCCGACGTCCGCCGCGGTGTGCCCAGCGCCAATGTGAACTGGGGCAACTCCGTGGCCGTCCTCACCGGCGACTTCCTCTTCTCCCGCGCCTCCCGGATCCTCGCCGATCTCGGCCCCGAGGCCGTGCGGATCCAGGCCGAGGCCTTCGAGCGCCTGGTCACCGGCCAGATCCTGGAGACGGCCGGCCCCCAGAACGGCCGCGACCCCATCGACCACTACCTCGACGTCCTCGCCGGCAAGACCGGCTCCCTGGTCGCCGTCGCCGGCCGCTACGGCGCCATGATGTCCGGCGCCGACGAGCGCATCGTCGAGATCCTCACCCACTACGGCGAGCGCCTGGGCATCGCCTTCCAGCTCGCCGACGACGTGCTGGACATCGCCAGCGACTCCCACGAGTCCGGCAAGACCCCCGGCACCGACCTCCGTGAGGGCATCCCCACCCTGCCCGTCCTCCACCTGCGGGCCCGGGCCGCCGCCACCGGCGACCCCGAGGACCTGGAGCTGTGCCGGATGCTCGAGGGCGACCTCGACGACGACGCCCGCCACGCCGAGGTGCTCCGCCGGCTGCGCGCCCACCCGGCGCTGGAGCAGGCCCGCCGGGACACCGTCCGCTACGCCGAGGAGGCGCGGGCCACCCTGGCCCCGCTGCCCGCGTGCGCCGCGCGGACGGCGCTCGAAGAGCTGTGCGACGCGGTGGTGCACCGCGCGGGCTAGCGGCCGCGGCTGATGGCCCGACGGCTCCGGGGGAACTCCGCCGCTCGGCTCGCGCGTCATACCCAAGGCGTACGGGGAGTTGATCCCGTCGGCTGACGACGGGAAGCCGCCACCCTGATGGAATCGAAGGGTAAGGCCGCTGCCGACGACGGAGGGTAGAGCACATGGCAGGGAACCAGCCGACATCAGAGGTCCAGGACTTCGAGGGCCCGGCCCGGCGCCGTCGCAAAGCCGTCCGCTACGCCGTGCCGGTCGCGGTGGCGGGCGTCGCGGCGGCCACGATCGGGATCGGGTCGGCGCTCGCCAGCACCGGTGACCCGGATCTGCCGAAGATCAGCGCGCAGGACCTCATAGCCAAGATGGCGCAGTCGGACACCCAGCAGATGTCCGGAAGCGTCAAGATCAACACCGATCTGGGCCTGCCCTCGCTCCCGTCGGGCCTCTCCTTCGGCGACGGGGGCAACAAGGGCGAGGGGAAGAAGGGCGGCTCCGCGCCGTCCCCGCAGTCCAAGCTCACCGAGCTCGCCGCCGGTTCGCACACCCTGCGGCTGGCCGTGGACGGCCCCGACAAGCAGCGGGTGTCGATCGTCGAGCGCGCCGCCGAGTACAGCGTCGTCCGCAACGGCGACGAGGTGTGGGCGTACGACAGCTCGAGCAACACCGTGCACCACTCCAAGGCGCCCGAGGCGCAGCGCAGCCACGGCAAGGGCGCCAAGGACGACGTCCTGCCGAAGGACCTGGGCGGCGCCTCGCCGCAGGAGCTGGCCAAGAAGGTCCTCGCCGCCGCCGACGAGACCACGGCCGTCACGGTCGACGGCACGGCCAAGGTGGCCGGCCGGGACGCCTACCAGCTGCTGATCAAGCCCAAGGCGGACGACACGACGGTCGGCTCGATCCGGATCGCGGTCGACGCGAAGAACGGCGTGCCGCTGAAGTTCACCCTCGCGGCGAAGGGCGGCGGCAAGGCGGTCGTCGACGCGGCCTTCACCAAGGTCGACTTCGGCAAGCCGGGCGCCGGTACGTTCGACTTCACCCCGCCCAAGGGCGCCAAGGTGACCGAGGGGGGCGCGGCCGGTCACGACCAGAAGGCCGACCGCGACCACAAGGCCGACCACAAGGACGGTCGTGAGGGCGGCCTCCCCGGGATGCTGGGCATGCCCGGCACCGACGCGGCGGGCGCCGGCAAGTCGAAGGTCCTCGGCAAGGGCTGGAGCTCCATCGCCGAGTTCGACGCGGGCAAGGACGCCGGGTCCGCGCTGAACGGCAAGGGCGCCGGGAAGAAGAGCGCGGGCGGCAAGGGCGGCGCGGACGCGCAGGCCCTGCTGGACGGCTTCGGCACCAAGGTCTCGGGCGACTTCGGCTCCGGCCGCGTCTACAGCACCCGGATCGTCAACGCCCTGATGACGGACGACGGCAAGGTCTACATCGGCGCGGTCACCAAGGACGCGCTGGTCAAGGCCGCGAACGCGAAGTAAGCAGGCTGCTGCTCCTGCCATGGCCCGCGGGCGCCGGCGTGCCCGGCGCCCCAGGGCCACCTGGTGGCGCCGGGCCGCACGCGAGAGGAGACACCGTGGAGGGCCGGTCCAAGCCGGGTCCGTGGCCCGGGGCCGTGGGGGAGGGTGCCGTGATCGAGACGGCCGCGCTGACGAAGCGCTACCGCGGCGGTCAGCTCGCCGTCGACCGGCTCGACCTCGTCGTGCCGCGCGGCAGCGTCTTCGGCTTCCTCGGTCCCAACGGTTCCGGGAAGACCACCACCATCCGGATGCTCATGGGCCTCATCGAGCCCACCTCCGGTGCCGCCCGGGTGCTCGGCCAGGAGATGCCGCGCGCCGGGCGGCGCGTCCTGCCCAGGGTGGGGGCCCTGATCGAGGGCCCCGCGCTCTACGGCTTCCTCTCCGGCCGCGACAACCTCCTACGGTTCGACGCCGCCGACCCCACCGCCGCCCCCCGCACCCGCGCCGCCCGCGTCGGCGCCGCGCTGGAACGGGTGGGGCTGACGAGCGCGGCCGGGAAGAAGGCCCGCGCCTACTCCCTCGGCATGAAGCAGCGGCTCGGCCTGGCCGCCGCCCTGCTCCGGCCGCGCGAGCTCCTCGTCCTGGACGAGCCCACCAACGGCCTCGACCCGCAGGGCATGCGCGAGATCCGCGCCCTGGTGCGCGGGCTGGCGGCGGAGGGCACCACGGTCTTCCTCTCCTCCCACCTCCTCGACGAGATCGAGCAGGTCTGCACCCACGCCGCCGTCATGGCGCAGGGCCGGCTCCTCACCCAGGGCACGGTCCGGGAGCTGGCCGCCTCGGCCCGCGCCCGGCTGGCCGTCACCACTCCCGACACGGCGGACGCCGTGCGGGTCCTGAAGGAGCACGGCGTGCACGACCTGACGGTCACCGACGACCGCGTCACCGGCGAACTTCCCCCCGTGGACCTCGCCGACCTCAACGCCGCGCTCGTCCGGGCGGACGTGCGCGTGCGGTCCTTCGGCACCGAGCGCGCCTCGCTGGAGGACGCGTTCGTCGCGCTGACGGGGGAGGGTTTCGATGTCGCGGGCTGAGACACTGCCGATCGGGATGCCGTCGCTGTCGCTGTTCCGCAGCGAGGTGACGACCACCTTCCGGCGCTGGCGCACCCTCGCCCTGCTGGGCGTGCTGGCGGCCGTGCCGGTGCTCGTCGGCATCGCGGTGCGGATCGAGACGAGCCGTGGCGGTGGCGGCGGGCGTGGCGACGGTGGCGGTGGTGGCGGTCCGGCGTTCATCGGGCAGGTCGCCGGGAACGGCCTCTTCCTCGTCTTCGCCTCGCTCGCCGCGACCCTGCCGTTCTTCCTGCCGATGGCGATCGGGGTGATCGCGGGCGACTCCGTGGCGGGCGAGGCCTCGGCGGGCACGCTGCGCTATCTGCTGGTCGCCCCGGCCGGGCGGACCCGGCTGTTGCTCGCCAAGTTCACGACGACCGTCCTCTTCGCCTTCGCCGCCACGCTCGTCGTCGCCGCCTCGGCGCTGGCGGTGGGCGCGCTGCTCTTCCCCGTCGGCGAGGTGACGCTGATCAGCGGCACGACCGTGTCGTTCGGCGAGGGGCTGCTGCGCGCGCTGGCGATCGCCGGGGTGGTCGCCCTGTCGCTGACCGGGCTCGCGGCGCTGGGGCTGTTCGTCTCGACGCTCACCAACAGCGGGATCGCGGCGATGGCCACGACGGTGGGGTTGCTGATCACGGTGCAGATACTTGATCAGTTTCCGCAGTTGAGTGCGGTGCAGCCGTATCTTTTTCCGCACTACTGGTTGGGGTTCGCGGATCTGTTGCGGGATCCGGTGTACTGGGATCAGATCGCGCGGAACCTGGGGTTGCAGGCCCTTTACGTGGCCGTCTTCGGTTCGGCGGCGTGGGCGCGCTTTACGTCACGGGACGTGACGGTGTGAGCCTCCGCCCCGGACGAGGTCCGGGGCGGAGCCCGGTCAGAACGTGAGCTTCCAGCCCGCCACGTAGCCCTCGTCCTGGGCGGCGACGTCCTGGACGCGGAGTTTCCACGTGCCGTTCGCGGTCTCCGTCGAGGCGTTGACCGTGTAGGTGGTGCTGATGTCGGCCGCCGAGTCGTTCGAGTCGGCGGACTTCAGCCGGTAGGCGCGTCCGCTCGGGCCGACGAGGTCGACGTTCAGGTCGCCCCGGTAGGTGTGCTTGATGTCGACGCCGACCTTCAGCGCGCCGGGCGCGTTGCCGGTGACGCCGGAGACGGAGATCGGGGACTCCACGGCCGGGCCCGCGTCGGGGATGGCGACCTGGGCCTTGCTCTCGAAGACGGTGCCGCTGGGCGGGGTGGTGGAGCCGCCGCTCAGGTTCCAGATGGCGTAGGCGATCGCGTCGCTGTTGTTGTCGAGCGCCGTGTCGTTGATGTTCGAGATCGAGTCGCACGAGGCGTGGTAGCAGCGGTCGAACGCCAGGCCCGACGTGCCGCCCCACTTCTGGGCCTGCTCGGCGGTCTTGATGTAGTCCGCGCCGCTGAAGAGGCCGCCGACGGCTATCCCCGCGTTCTTGAAGGGCGCGTGGTCGGAGCGGCCGTCGCCCTCGGTCTCTATCTCGGTGGGGATGTTGCGGGTGGCGAAGAAGTCCTTGAAGACGCCTTCGAGCCGCGTGTCGTCGTCGTAGACGAAGTAGCCCGGGTTGGGCGAGCCGATCATGTCGAAGTTCAGATAGCCGTCGATCTTCGAGCGCTCGGCGGCGGGCAGGTTGTTGACGTAGTACTTCGACCCGACCATGCCCAGCTCCTCGGCGCCCCACCAGGCGAAGCGGAGGTGCTTGTCGGGCTTGTAGTTCTGCTTGGCGACGGTGAGGGCGACCTCGAGGATGCCCGCCGAGCCGGAGCCGTTGTCGTTGATGCCGGGGCCCCGGGTGACGGAGTCGAGGTGGGCGCCGGCGAAGACGACGTGGCTCGTGTCGCCGCCCGGCCAGTCGGCGATGAGGTTGTAGCCGGTCGAGCCGGAGGAGGTGAACTGCTGGACGGTCGTGGTGAAGCCGGCCGCGTCCAGCTTGCCCTTCACATAGTCGAGGGACGCCTTGTAGCCGGCGCGGCCGTGGGCGCGGTTGCCGCCGTTGGCGGTGGCGATCGACTGGAGCTGGGTCAGGTGGGCCTTGACGTTGGCCCCGGATATGTCCGGTGCCGCCACGGACTTGGCGGCGGTGCTCCGGCCGGCGGTCGCGGTGGTGGGAGCCGCGGTCGCCGGGACGGAGGAGATGCCCAGGAGGGCCGCCGTGACGGCCGCGCCCGAGGCGAACAGGGCGGCGGTGGCGGTACGGGCTCTTCGGGGCGGGGTCAGGGCTGGTCCGTTGAGTGCAAGCATGGGGGGCTCCCAACTCTGTTTGACGTGGCCATGATGTTGAGGGCCCCCTGAAAGCACGTCAAGAGCGCGTTTCGGACACCGATCACCGGTTTCCGGATATCGGTCGTCCGCTCAACCGCGCTGAGCTGTGGTTTCTGTGTCCTGAGAGGTCTCAGTGGCAATTGTGTTTTCTGTGTTGCCAGTTGTGACCGTCCGCTCCTGGGCCTCCTTCAGCTCCACCCGGGACTGCCGCGCCGTGCGCAGCCCGTCCCAGGTGAGCACGGCCAGCGCGAGCCAGACGAGCGCGAAGCCCGCCCAGCGCTCCGCCGGCATCGCCTCGTGGAAGACCAGCAGCCCCAGGGCGAACTGGAAGACCGGCGCCAGGTACTGGAGCATCCCGAGCACCGACAGCGGCAGCCGTACCGCCGCCGCGCCGAAGGAGACCAGCGGAATCGCGGTGATCACACCGGTGCCCAGCAGGAGCAGGGTGTGCCCGCCGCCCTCGGAGACGAAGCTCGACTTCCCCTGCGCGCCGAGGACGAGCAGCACCACGAGCGCCGGGAGGAACTGCACGGCCGTCTCGACGGCCATCGACTCCAGGCCGC
The DNA here is from genome assembly GCF_014648775.1 of Streptomyces abikoensis. Classification (GTDB taxonomy): domain Bacteria; phylum Actinomycetota; class Actinomycetes; order Streptomycetales; family Streptomycetaceae; genus Streptomyces; species Streptomyces abikoensis. Next base: position 56,868 of record NZ_BMRT01000012.1, on the reverse strand, counting down.
CCAGCCCCACCTTCTTCTTCACCAGGCTGTAGGTGCTGAACGTCGCCGCGATGGTGAGCGCCACCCACGGCGGCTTGCCGTAGCCCACGGCCAGCACGATCACCGCCGCGACGCCCACGCCGACCGCCGCCCACTGCGCCGGGCGCAGCCGCTCGCGCAGCACGAGGACGCCCAGGCCGATGGTGGCGAGGGGGTTGATGAAGTACCCCAGGGAGGTCTCCACGACGTGGCCGGAGTTCACGGCCCAGATGTAGACCCACCAGTTCACGGAGATGACGGCCGCGCCCACCGCCGCCATCGCCAGTCGTTTGGGCTGCCGCAGCAGCGGGCGTATCCAGCCCCAGCGCCGGGTCAGGGCCAGTACGGCCGCGACCGTGACCAGCGACCACACCATGCGGTGGGCGAGGATCTCGACCGCCCCGGTGGGCTCCAGCAGCGGCCAGTAGAGGGGGAACAGCCCCCAGATGCCATAGGCGGCCACCCCGTAGAGCAGCCCTGCGCGGGATTCCTGGGGTGATGGCTCGGGTGACACGGGGTCCCTCCCTGGGTGCGGCGACGGCGACCTAGCGACGGTAGACCCCGGCGCGCGGGACTGTCATGCCCGTATCGCATTACGGTCGTGGTACGCCCCCGCTTACGGTCGTGGTACGCCCCCCGCGCGGACACGTTGCATCGCGGTGGTGACGTCGAAGGGCAGGATCGTCACCGCCACGTTCGGCAGCTGCTCCAGGACCCGGGCCATCTCCTCCGCCGTGCCGCGGTGGAGCAGCCGGCCCAGCGGGGAGCGGTAGGTGCGGCGGGGGATCAGCAGGGTCAGCGCTGTCGTGCCGTCGGCCGTCGTCCGGGCGGCGTGCCCGGCCACGGCGTGCCGCAGCCGTCGGTCGGGGCAGTCCACGAGCTCCAGCGGGACGGTCGTGCCGGACGAGGCGTCCCAGCGGGCCACCAGCCGCCGCGCCCGGGGCTCGTCGATGACGAAGTGGAGGGCGCGCACCTCGTCGGGGCGCACCTCGTGGGCGTACTGCAGGGCCTTGATCGTGGCCAGGTCGAGGCTGTCGACGAGGACGTGGACGACGTGCCGCCGCCAGTGGGGGCGGTCCGAGACGAACGCGGGGACGTTCTCCAGGGCGGCGGCCTCCTCCCGGTACTGGCGGTTGATCCGGATCAGCGCCCACACCCCGAGCGGGAAGACCACCACGACCAGCCAGGCGCCCTCGGTGAACTTGGTGATCGCGAAGATCACGACGACCAGCGCGGAGACCACGGCCGCGGCGAGGTTCGTCGCCGTCTTCCAGAGGGACTCGCGGCGCCGCCAGTAGTGGGCCGTCATCCCGGCGCCCGCCATCGTGAAGCCGGTGAAGACGCCGATGGCGTACAGCGCGACGAGCTTGTCGACGCTGGCGCGCGTCACCAGCAGCAGGGCCAGCGAGACGACGGTGAGGCAGATGATCCCGTTGGAGAAGGCGAGCCGGTGCCCGCGCCGCATCAGCTGCCGGGGCAGGAAGCGGTCCTCGGCGACGAAGCTGGCGAGGAAGGGGAAGCCGGTGAAGGGCGTGTTGGCGCCCGTGTAGAGGATCAGCGCGGTGGCGAGCTGGACGTAGACGAGCCCGGCGGTGCCCGCCCAGCCGCCGCCGAAGACCAGACGCGCCTCCTGGGCGAGGACGGTGGGGTTGCCGTCGGTGTAGGGGATGGCGTGGGTGAAGTGGGCGAGCGCGGAGACGCCGAAGACCATGACGCCCAGGACGCAGCTCATCGCGGTGAGCGTCCGCCGGGCGTTGACGCCCTGGGGGCGGCGGAAGGCGGAGACGCCGTTGGAGATGGCCTCCAGGCCGGTCAGGGAGGAGCCGCCGTTGGCGAAGGCGCGCAGCACCATGAAGAGCGACGCCCCGTACAGCCAGCCGTGCCCGGGCTCGCCCAGCGGGACCGCGCCGTGGGCCCGGACGTCCGCGTGCGGCAGCCCGCCGTCCAGCGCCCGCAGCAGCCCCACGACCAGCATGGCCGCGACGGCGAGCATGAAGAGGTACGCGGGCGCGGCGAACGCCCGCCCCGCCTCCCGCACCCCGCGCAGATTCCCGTACATCAGCACCACCACCACTCCCGCCGTGATGGGGAGCTTGAGGTGGTCGATGCCGGTGTAGCCGTCACCGGTGAGGTGGGCGAGGGAGATGAGGGCGTCGGTGCCGGCGGAGGTCTGTACGGCGACGGTGACGATGTAGTCGACGAGCAGCGCCACCGCCGCGATCTGCGCGACGCGCGGCCCGAAGTTCTCGCGCGCGACGACGTACGAGCCGCCCGCGCGGGTGTAGACGGAGACGACGTCGCGGTAGGAGAGCGTCAGGAGCAGCAGGACCAGCAGGATCCCGCCGGTCACGGGCATGAGCAGCGTGAACGCGGCGACACCGGCGACGGGGACGAGGATGCGCAGTATCTCCTCGGTGCCGTACGCGGTCGACGAGATGCAGTCGGAGGCGAGGACGCCGAGCGCCATCGGGTTGGACAGCTTCTCCTGCGAGAGCCGCTCGGTGACCAGCGGAGGACCGAGGAACGCGCGCTTCAGTCGGTAGGCGAGGCGGTCGCGGACGACGGGTTCGGGCTCGGCCATGTTCATATGAGAACGGCTGCCCAGCCGCCGGGGCGTCAGACGCCCCGCCGGACGGGCCGAAAACAGCCCGTCCGGCGTTTGGGCCCAGACTTACCCGACCACCGTCCAGGTGTCGTTCCCGCCCAGCAGCGCGGCCAGGTCGCCCTTGCCCTTCTGCTCGACGGCGGTCTCCAGCTGCTCGGCCATCAGCGCGTCGTAGACCGGCCGGTCGACGCTGCGGAAGACGCCGATCGGCGTGTGGTGGAGCGTGTCCGGGTCGGCGAGGCGCGAGAGCGCGAAGGCCGTGGTCGGGGACGCGCTGTGCGCGTCGTGGACCAGGATGGACGCCTCGTTCTCCGGCGTCACCGCGACGACCTTCAGATCACCCGTCGCCGGATCCCGCACCACGCCCTTCTCGCCGTCCACGCCGAAGCGGATCGGAGCGCCGTGTTCGAGGCGGATGACCGCCTCCTCGGCCTGCTGCTTGTCCTTCAGGACGTCGAAGGCGCCGTCGTTGAAGATGTTGCAGTTCTGGTAGATCTCCACGAGCGCCGTGCCCGGGTGGTCGGCGGCCTGCCGCAGGACCTCCGTGAGGTGCTTGCGGTCGGAGTCCACCGTGCGGGCGACGAAGGACGCCTCCGCGCCGAGCGCCAGCGACACGGGGTTGAAGGGCGCGTCCAGGGAGCCCATGGGCGTGGACTTGGTGATCTTGCCGACCTCGGAGGTCGGGCTGTACTGGCCCTTGGTCAGCCCGTAGATCCGGTTGTTGAACAGCAGGATCTTCAGGTTGACGTTCCGCCGCAGGGCGTGGATCAGGTGGTTGCCGCCGATGGACAGCGCGTCGCCGTCGCCCGTGACGACCCACACCGACAGATCGCGGCGCGAGGTGGCCAGGCCGGTGGCGATGGCCGGGGCGCGGCCGTGGATGGAGTGCATCCCGTAGGTGTTCATGTAGTACGGGAAGCGGGAGGAGCAGCCGATGCCGGAGACGAAGACGATGTTCTCCTTCGCCAGCCCGAGCTCCGGCATGAAGCCCTGGACGGCGGCGAGGATGGCGTAGTCACCGCAGCCGGGGCACCAGCGCACCTCCTGGTCGGACTTGAAGTCCTTCATCGTCTGCCGGGCTTCGGCCTTGGGCACCAGCTTCAGCGCCTCAGTCATCGATGGCCTCCTTGAGCACGGTGGCGAGCTGCTCGGCCTTGAACGGCATTCCGCTCACCTGGGTGTACGAGCGGATGTCGACGAGGTACTTCGCCCGCAGCAGCGTGGCGAGCTGACCGAGGTTCATCTCCGGTACGACCACCTTCTCGTAACGCCCGAGGACCTCGCCGAGATTCCCGGGGAAGGGGTTGAGGTGGCGCAGATGGGCCTGGGCCACCGCGCCCCCGCCCGCCCGTACGCGCCGTACCGCCGCCGTGATGGGGCCGTAGGTGGAGCCCCAGCCGAGCACCAGCGTGCGGGCCTGGCCCGACGGGTCGTCCACCTCGACGCCGGGGACGTCGACGCCGTCGACCTTGGCCTGGCGGGTGCGGACCATGAAGTCGTGGTTGGCCGGGTCGTAGGAGATGTTGCCCGTGCCGTCCTGCTTCTCGATGCCGCCGATGCGGTGCTCCAGGCCCGGGGTGCCCGGCACGGCCCAGGGGCGGGCCAGGGTGTGGGGGTCGCGCTTGTACGGCCAGAACACCTCGGTGCCGTCGGCGAGGGTGTGGTTGGGCCCGGAGGCGAACTGGACCCGCAGGTCGGGCAGCTCGTCCGGCTCCGGGACCCGCCAGGGCTCGGAGCCGTTGGCCAGGTAGCCGTCGCTCAGCAGGAAGACCGGCGTCCGGTAGGTGAGCGCGATCCGGGCCGCGTCCAGGGCGGCGGCGAAGCAGTCGCCGGGCGTCCGGGGGGCCACGATCGGCACGGGGGCCTCGCCGTTGCGCCCGTACATCGCCTGCAGCAGATCGGCCTGCTCGGTCTTGGTGGGCAGGCCGGTGGAGGGGCCGCCGCGCTGGATGTCGACGATCAGCAGCGGCAGTTCGAGCGAGACGGCCAGGCCGATCGTCTCGGACTTCAGGGCCACGCCCGGGCCGGAGGTGGTGGTCACGGCGAGCGCGCCGCCGAACGCCGCGCCCAGCGCCGCGCCGATGCCGGCGATCTCGTCCTCGGCCTGGAAGGTGCGCACGCCGAAGTTCTTGTGCTTCGACAGCTCGTGGAGGATGTCCGAGGCCGGGGTGATCGGGTACGAGCCCAGGTAGAGCGGCAGGTCCGCCTGGCGGGCGGCGGCGATCAGGCCGTAGGACAGCGCGAGGTTGCCGGAGATGTTGCGGTAGGTGCCCGGCGGGAAGGCCGCCGTGGCGGGCGCGACCTCGTAGGAGACCGCGAAGTCCTCCGTCGTCTCACCGAAGTTCCAGCCCGCCCGGAAGGCGGTGACGTTGGCCTCCGCGATCTCCGGCTTCTTGGCGAACTTCTTCCGCAGGAACGCCTCGGTGCTCTCGGTCGGCCGGTGGTACATCCACGACAACAGGCCGAGCGCGAACATGTTCTTGCTGCGCTCCGCCTCCTTGCGGGAGAGGCCGTACTCCTTGAGCGCCTCGATGGTCAGCGTCGTCAGCGGCACCGGATGGACGTTGTAGGCGTCCAGCGAGCCGTCCTCCAGGGGGTTGCTGTCGTAACCCACCTTCGCCATGGGGCGCTTGGTGAACTCGTCCGTGTTGACGATGATCTCCGCGCCGTGGGGCACGTCCGCGATGTTGGCCTTGAGCGCGGCCGGGTTCATCGCGACCAGGACGTTCGGCGCGTCGCCGGGGGTGAGGATGTCGTGGTCGGCGAAGTGCAGCTGGAACGAGGACACACCCGGGAGGGTGCCGGCGGGGGCCCGGATCTCGGCGGGGAAGTTCGGCAGGGTGGAGAGGTCGTTGCCGAACGACGCCGTCTCGGAGGTGAACCGGTCCCCGGTGAGCTGCATGCCGTCACCCGAGTCACCCGCGAACCGGATGATCACCCGGTCCAGCCGGCGTACTTCCTTGGCGCCGTCCGGGCCGTCGGTCGGGCCGCGCTGTCCGGCGAGGCGTTCACGGGCGTCGGCCTCGCCGCCCGGACCGTCGGGTGCGGCCTCTTCGGCCGGGCTGCTGACCTGGCTGGTCACTGCTTCGGACCTCCCTCGTGGCGGCGCCGGCCGGACGATGGCGCCGACCGGCGATCCCACGGCCATCGTACGTGGGCAAGGGCAGCCTTCCCCGAGCGGATCAACGAATCAACCGCGGACGGTAACGCTCCGGTCGGTGCCCTCGCCGTCACCGGGCTCTTCGGGTGGTCAGGACTCTTTGGTCTGTCAGGACCGCAGATACGTGAGCACCGCCAGCACCCGGCGGTGGTCGCCCTCGCTCGGGGAGAGGCCCAGCTTCAGGAAGATGTTGCTGACGTGCTTCTCCACCGCGCCGTCGCTGACCACGAGCTGCTTGGCGATGGCCGAGTTCGTCCGGCCCTCGGCCATCAGGCCGAGGACCTCCCGCTCGCGCGGGGTGAGCCCGGCGAGCACGTCCTGCTTGCGGCTGCGGCCCAGCAGCTGGGCGACGACCTCGGGGTCCAGCGCGGTCCCGCCGCGCGCGACGCGGACGACCGCGTCCACGAACTCGCGGACCTCGGCGACGCGGTCCTTCAGCAGATAGCCGACGCCCCGGGTGCTGCCGGCCAGCAGCTCGGTGGCGTACTGCTCCTCGACGTACTGCGAGAAGACCAGCACCCCCAGCTCCGGGTGGTCGCGGCGCAGCCGCACCGCCGCGCGGACGCCCTCGTCGGTGTGGGTCGGGGGCATCCGGACGTCCGCGACGACCACATCGGGGAGGGCGTCGGCGGCGGAGAGCTCGGCGATCGTCTTGAGCAGCCCCTCCGCGTCGCCCACACCCGCCACGACCTCGTGCCCCAGATCGGTGAGCAGCCGGGTCAGGCCCTCCCTGAGCAGCACCGAGTCCTCGGCGATGACCACCCGCACGCTGTCGTCCGCGATCACGTTTTCTCCTGCCCCCTGGTGTTGCTGCCGACGTGGTTCGTACCGCGTCAGCATCGCAGCATCCGGGGGCGGAGCGTGCGGCGCGTGGCCGGGGCGGCCGGGGCGGGGTGTGCGCGGGGGCGGGTTGTGCGCGGGGCGCTAGCCCCGGGCGCGCCAGGGCAGCTCGGCGGTGACGGTCGTCGGGCCGCCGACGGGCGAGTCGACGACCAGGAGCCCGTCCACCGAGCCCAGCCGCTCGGCGAGCCCCGCCAGGCCGCTGCCGCTCGTGGTCCCGGCGCCGCCGCGTCCGTCGTCCCCCACCCGCAGCATCAGCCGGTCGCCCGAGCGCCAGACGTCCACCTGGGCGGAGCGCGCCCGGCTGTGCTTGCTCACGTTCTGGAGGAGTTCGGAGACGGTGAAGTAGGCGATGCCCTCGATGGCGGGCGCGGGGCGGGAGTCCAGGTCCACCTCGGTCGCCACCGGCACGGTGCAGCGGCCGGCCAGCGAGGCGAGCGCCGGGCCGAGGCCGCGGTCGGTGAGGATCGCGGGGTGGATGCCGCGGGCGAGGTCGCGCAGCTCCTGGAGGGCGAGCTTCACCTCGCCGTGGGCCTCGTCGACCATGCGGGCGGCCTTCTCCGGGTCCCGTTCCACCAGCTCCTTCGCCAGGCCCAGCTCCATGGCGAGGGAGACGAGACGGGCCTGGGCGCCGTCGTGGAGGTCGCGCTCGATGCGGCGGAGGTCGGCGGAGGCGGTGTCCACGACCACGCCCCGGTCCTCCTCCAGCTCCCAGACGCGCTCCGCCAGCCGCGAGGGCCCCAGCAGCCCGCGCACCAGCAGCCGGTCCACGTGCGCCAGGCCCCGGATCACCCACGGCGTGCCCAGCACGAGGAGAAGGCCGAGGGCGCAGGTGATGCCGATCGTGAAGGGGGAGTCGACGTAGAAGTGCCGGCCGCCGGTCTCGCCGTAGATCTGGATCCCGGGCTGGTGCGCGAACGTGGGCAGCGTCCACTGCCAGAGCGGGTAGAGGAAGGTGGTCCAGCCGACCGACCACAGCACCAGCGACAGGACGAACGTGAACAGCGCCCACGGGAAGTGCACCACCGCGTAGAGCAGGTGCCGCCAGGACGTACCGCTCTTGAACAGCGCGCCCACCCACGCCATCGGGCCGGGGCCGCGCCCGTCGCGGCGCCGCCGGACCCGGACCGGCTCGGGCTCGGCGATCTCCAGCCGCAGCAGCCCCCGGGCCCGCGCCCGCTCCAGGACGCCCAGCCCGCGCGCGGCGGCGAGGGTGGCGGCCAGCAGCGGCACGCCGACGAAGGTGACCAGCGTGCCGACGCCCGCGGCGGTCAGGGTGACGGCGAGCGCGAAGGCGACGGCCGCGATGGGCAGGCTCGTCATCAGGTAGAGGAACTCCCGCCAGGTGCGGCCCTCCAGCGGGGCGCGCAGCACGGCGGGGACCCGGTGGGGTCGTCCGGTCGCGTGGTCGATGGCCATGTCGTCCTGTCCTCGTGCTGTCCTCGTGAGCCTGTGTCCTGTCCCGTCCAGGCTCTCCCGGCGGGCGGCCGGGGACCATGAGGCGGGTGGGTGTCCTCGGGGTGGGGAAAGCCCCACCCCCGGGCTAGGGACGGCCGCCGGTACGGCTCTCGCTCCGGCTCTCGGTGCGGCTCCGCCAGGGCAGCTCGGCCGTGACGACCGTCGGGCCGCCGGCGGGGGAGTCCACGACGAACAGCCCGTCCACCGAGCCCAGCCGCTCGGCCAGCCCGGCCAGCCCGCTGCCCCGGGCGGTCGAGGCACCGCCCCGCCCGTCGTCGCTGACCCGGATCAGCAGCCGGTCCTCCGTACGGTCCTTCGCGCCGTCCGTAGCGCGCCACAGCTCGACCTCCGCCGTCCGGGCCCCGCTGTGCTTGCTGATGTTCTGCAGCAGCTCGGAGACGGTGAAGTAGGCGATGCCCTCGATCGCGGGCGCCGGACGGGACTCCAGGTCCACGGCCACCTTCACCGGCACCGTGCAGCGCCCGGCCACCGACGTCAGCGCCGGGCCGAGGCCGCGGTCGGTGAGGATCGCGGGGTGGATGCCGCGGGCGAGGTCGCGCAGCTCCTGGAGGGCGAGCTTCGCTTCGCCGTGCGCCTCGTCGACCATCCGCGCGCCCGCCTCCGGGTCCTCCAGCAGCCGCTCCTTCGCCAGGCCGAGCCCCATGGCCAGGGCGACGAGACGGGCCTGGGCGCCGTCGTGGAGATCGCGCTCGATACGGCGGAGGTCGGCGGCGGCCGTGTCCACGACCACGCCCCGGTCCTCCTCCAGCTCGGCGATCCGCCGCTCCAGCTCGCTCGACGGCGACAGCAGCCCGCGCACCATCGCCCGGTCCACATTGGTCAGCCCCCGCGCGATGTGCCCCAGCACCGGCCACGCGACGAAGAGGGACGTCAGCGCGATGGCGAACGTGAGAACACCCCATGGCAGTCGTATGAACGCGTACAGCGTGCTCCGCCAGGCCACCGGATCCTTCAGCGTCATCCACATCCGGTTGAGGAAACCGCGGGCACGGTGCCGGGGGAGCGGGCTCGGCTCGTCGATCCGCACGCCCAGCAGCACCCGCGCCCGCCACCGCTCGGCCCTGCCCAGCACCCGCGCGCCCATCAGGCCGGCCGCCAGCAGCGGCAGCCCGACGACCGTGACCGACAGCAGCGCGCCCGCGTAGAGCCACAGGGAGACGTAGACGAAGCCGAGGATCCCCTCCAGCAGATTGAGGTGGAGGTGCGCGACCTCCTTCCATGTCACGGAGCCGAAGGCGAAGCGCGCGGGAGGCAGCCGGTCGTCGTCCTCGGCGGCGACCTGGACGGCGTGGGAACGGGTGCGGGTACGGGCGGTCATACGGCAAGCGTGCCCTGGTCAGGACCGCCGCCGCCATGGGGGCCGTGGGTGCCGCGGGGTGGGGATAACCCCACCCCGCGCCCGCCGGGGCGGATCGTCCCGGGCGCCACAGGGCCTAGACTCGCGTGCGTACAGATCGTCGAACAAACAGGACAGGGAGCGAGGGGCGGACGTGCCGGAGGCGACCGTGCGCACCAGTGGCGCCGATGTCCAGCTCGCGGCGGACTACTTCCACGCCTATTCGGTCGTCGGACTGCTCGCCGTCATCGGCGTGCTGTTCGTGGCCGTGGCCTTCGGGGCCGGACGGCTGCTGCGACCGGTGGTGCCGACGCCCGAGAAGCTGCTCACGTACGAGTGCGGAGTGGACCCCGTCGGCGAGGGCTGGGCCCACACACAGGTCCGCTACTACGTCTATGCGTTCCTGTACGTGATCTTCGCGGTGGACTCGATCTTCCTGTTCCCCTGGGCCACGGTGTTCGCCGCGCCGGGCTTCGGCGGGGCGACGCTCGTGGAGATGTTCGTCTTCCTCGGCTTCCTCGCCGTGGGCCTGTTGTACGCATGGAAGAAGGGCGTCCTGGAATGGACGTGACACCCCCGGTCGACCTGCCCGAGCCCCGCCGGCTCGGCCCGCTGGCGCGCCTGGCCCCCGAGCCCATGAAGGTCGTCCTGAACTGGGGCCGCCGCTACAGCCTGTGGGTCTTCAACTTCGGGCTCGCCTGCTGCGCGATCGAGTTCATCGCGGCGTCCATGGCGCGGCACGACTTCATCCGCCTGGGCGTGATCCCCTTCGCGCCCGGCCCGCGCCAGGCCGACCTCATGATCGTCTCGGGCACGGTCACGGACAAGATGGCCCCGGCCGTGAAGCGGCTGTACGAGCAGATGCCCGAGCCCAAGTACGTGATCTCCTTCGGCGCCTGCTCCAACTGCGGCGGGCCCTACTGGGACTCGTACTCGGTGACCAAGGGCGTCGACCAGATCATCCCCGTGGACGTGTACGTGCCGGGCTGCCCGCCGCGGCCGGAGGCGCTGCTCCAGGGGATCATCAAGCTTCAGGAGAAGATCGCGAAGGAGTCGCTGGGTGAGCGGTACGCCTCCGGCGGGGGGCGGGCGTCCACGGCGGCGCTCCGCAGCGGCCTGGTGACCCCGCCGCCGCCCCCTTCCGAGGAGACGGACCGATGACCGAGCCCGTTGCCTGGCTTCCGGGCGCCGTGACGGACCTCTTCGGCGCGGACGCGACCGCCGAGGAGGCGTACGACCTGCTGACGGTCGACGTCCCGGCGGGGGAGTGGCTGACCGCGCTCGAGACCGCGCGTTCCGTGCTGGGCTGCACGTTCTTCGACTGGCTGAGCGCCGTCGACGAGCCCGGCACGGGCTTCCGCGTCTGCGCGCACGTTGCGGCGCTGCCGGGGGGCGCGGGCGGTACGACGCGCCGGCTGCTCCTGCGCACGACCGTGCCGCACGAGGCCCCCGCGCTGCCCAGCGCGGTGGGCGTCTACGCGGGCGCGGCGTGGCACGAGCGCGAGACCCACGAGATGTTCGGCATCGACTTCCCGGGCCACCCCCACCTCGTGCCGCTCCTGCTGCCCGAGGGCTTCGAGGGCCACCCGCTGCGCAAGGACTTCGTCCTCGCGGCCCGCGTGGTGAAGGCGTGGCCGGGCGCGAAGGAGCCCGGCGAGGCGGCGGAAGGCGGCCCCAAGCGCCGCCAGATGCTTCCCCCGGGCGTCCCCGACCCCAACGAATGGGGCCCCCTCAAGGGCCAGCTCCCCCCGGCCCCCGCCCGCCCGGCCCGCACCCCGCGCGCCGCGGGCGCGGCGGCGGGCGCGGAACGCCCGGTCCGCCGCGCGCGCAGCGCGTCGGAGGGCTCCGCGAGCCAGGCGGGCGCGGAGGCGGCGCCTCGCCGTACCCGCAGCGTGGCCGACGGCTCGGCGAGCCAGACACCCGAGAGCACGCCCCCGCGCCGCGCGCGCAGCGCGGCGGACGGCTCGGCGAGCCAGGCGGCCGAGGGCGTGGCCCCGCGCCGCGCGCGGAGCGCCGCCGACGGTTCCGCGAGCCAGGCGGGGGGTGCGGAGGCGGCGCCTCGCCGTACCCGCAGCGCGGCGGACGGTTCCGCGAGCCAGCAGCAGGACGCCGCCGCCCGGCCCACCCGCCCGGCCCCCCGCTCCTCGGACGCCCCCTGGCACCATGCCCGCCCGGCCTTCGACGAAACACCGGCCTCCAAGCCCCCGTCCACGGACGAGCCCGCGTCCCCCCGCCGCGACGGCGCTCAGCCAGCGGACCGCAGCCCGGCGGTGCCGGACGCACCGGCACCCGAGGCCCCCGGCACGGACGAGCCCCCCACCCGGACCGCCGCAGGCAAGCCCGCACCCGAAGCCGAGGCACCCGCCCGTACGGACAAGTCCGCCGCGCCCGCCGCAGGCGAACCCCGCTCGGGCGAGCCCGCGTCCCCCCGCCGCGACGGTGCCCAGCCCGAACGCCGCGACCCGGCGGTGCCGGACTCACCGGAACCCGAGGCCCCCGGCCCGGACGCGAGCCCGGCTGCACCCGAGCCCGGCGCAGCCGACCCCGGCACCCGGAAGCCCGGCGCAGCCGAACGCGCAGGCGAGGGCGAGCCCGAGAACGATCAGAACCCCGCCGGAGGCGACCCCGCATGAGCAGCGACACTCTCGACGTCGTGCTGCGTCTCCTCGCCGTCTTCGTCTGCTTCCTCGTGCTGCCCCTGGTCATCGGTCAGACCGAGCACAAGGTGATGGCCCACATGCAGGGCCGCCTCGGCCCCATGTACGCCGGTGGTTTCCACGGCTGGGCGCAGCTCGTCGCGGACGGGGTGAAGTTCGCGCAGAAGGAGGACGTCGTCCCGGCCGACGCGGACCGGCGGATCTTCCAGCTCGCCCCCGCCGTGGCGCTGCTGCCGTACCTCCTCGTGCTGCTCGCGATCCCGGTCGGACCGGGCAACGCCGTCGGGCAGGCCGTCGACGCGGGCATCTTCTTCGTGCTCGCCGTGATGGGCGTCGGCGTCCTGGGGTCGCTGATGGCCGGCTGGGCGTCGGCCAACAAGTTCTCGCTGCTCGGCGGCCTGCGCACCGCCGCGCAGCTGCTCGCGTACGAGCTGCCGATGCTCCTCGCGGCGGCGTCCGTCGCCATGGCGGCGGGCACCGTGTCGCTGCCGGGGATCGTCGACGCCTTCCACTGGTGGTGGGTGCCGTGGCAGATCGTCGGCGGCGTCGTGTTCTTCACGGCGGGTCTGGCCGAGCTCCAGCGTCCGCCGTTCGACATGCCGGTCGCCGACTCGGAGATCATCTTCGGTGCGTACACCGAGTACACCGGTCTGCGGTTCGCGATGTTCCTGCTCGCCGAGTACGCGGGCATCGTCGTGCTGTGCGGTCTGACGACCGTGCTGTTCCTCGGCGGCTGGCACGGCCCGTTCGGGGCCGACGGGCTGGGCTGGCTGTGGACGCTGCTGAAGACCCTCGTCCTCGCCTTCGTCGTGATCTGGCTCCGCGTGACCTATCCGCGGCTGCGCGAGGACCAGCTGCAGAAGCTGGCCTGGACCGTCCTCATCCCGCTCGCCCTCGCGCAGATCGCCCTCACCGGCGTCGTCAAGGTGGTGATCCAGTAACCATGGGCATCCCCGGCTCCGGCCTGGCCAAGGGCCTCGCCGTCACCCTCCGCACCATGACCCGGCGCTCGATCACCGCGCAGTACCCGGACGCCCAGCCCGAGCTGCCGCCCCGCACGCGCGGCGTCATCGGGCTGTTCGAGGAGAACTGCACGGTCTGCATGCTGTGCGCCCGCGAGTGCCCGGACTGGTGCATCTACATCGACTCCCACAAGGAGACCGTGCCCCCGGCCGCCCCGGGCGGCCGCGAGCGCAGCCGGAACGTCCTCGACCGCTTCGCGATCGACTTCGCGCTGTGCATGTACTGCGGCATCTGCATCGAGGTCTGTCCCTTCGACGCGCTGTTCTGGTCGCCCGAGTTCGAGTACGCCGAGACGGACATCCACGAGCTCACCCACGAGCGCGACAAGCTCCGCGAGTGGATGTGGACCGTGCCCGAGCCGCCCGCGCTCGACCCTGCGGCCGAGGAGCCCAAGGAGATCGCGGCGGCCCGCAAGACGGCCGAGAAACTGGCAGCCCAACGGGAGCAGCAGGAGAAGGAGGGAGAAGCGTGACCGGCACCGCCCTGAGCGCGCTCGCCGCCGAGCACGTCTCGCGCGGCTTCCTCTCCACCTCCGGTGTCGAGATCGTCTTCCTCCTCGTCGGCCTCGTCACCCTCGGCGCGGCCGTCGTCACCGTCACCACCAGGCAGCTGGTGCACGCCGCCCTCTGGCTGGTCGTGGCGCTCGGCGGGCTCGCCGTGGAGTACCTGCTGCTGACGGCGGAGTTCATCGCCTGGGTGCAGGTGCTGATCTACGTCGGTTCCGTCGTGGTCCTCCTCCTCTTCGGACTCATGCTCACCAAGGCCCCCATCGGCCGCTCCCCGGACGCCGACTCCGGCAACCGGTGGGCCGCCCTCGGGGTCGCCGGAGCCGCCGCGGCAGCCCTCGTCTGGGTGGTCGTGGACGCCTTCCGCACCACCTGGATCGACCTGGACGGCGCGCCGCAGGGCAGCACGAAGGTCTCCGGCGAGATCCTCTTCCGGCACTGGGTGCTGCCGTTCGAGGCGCTGTCCGTCCTGCTGCTCGCCGCGCTCGTCGGCGCGATCGTCCTGTCCCGCAGGAAGAAGGAGGAGGAGCGCTGATGCATCTCGTCTACCCCGCCGTCCTCGCCGCCCTCCTGTTCTGCGTGGGCCTCTACGGCGTCCTCGCCCGGCGCAACGCGATCCTGGTCCTGATGTCCGTCGAGCTGATGCTCAACGCCGTCAACCTCAACCTCGTCGCCTTCGACGTGTGGCTGCGCGACACGCTCCACGCCGGCCAGGCGCTCACCCTCTTCACCATCGCCATCGCCGCCGCCGAGATCGGCATCGGCCTGGCGATCGTCCTCCAGGTCCACCGCAACCGAGGCACCGCCGACGTCGACCGGCTCCGCGACCTCGCCGAGGACGCCCCCGACCCCGACACCGACCATGAGCACCGCGAGGAGAAGGCCGAGGCCGCCGCGTGAGCACCACGACCACCGCCGTCCTCGTCCCCCTGCTGCCCTTCCTCGGCGCCCTCGCAGGCTTCCTGACGGGCCGCCGCGCCCCCGGCCTCGTCCGCCCGCTGGCCGTGCTGCCGACGCTCGCCGCCGCCGTGCTCGCGATCGTCGTCGCCTGCCGGCAGGGCGGCGACGCGGCGCTCGACGCCGCCACCCGGCTCACCCCCACCGGCTCCGTGCCCGTCGACCTCGCCCTCCATCTCGACGGCTTCGCCGTGCTCGTGGCCGTGCTCGTCGGGGTCGTGGCCGCCTGCGTCCAGCTGTACTCGACCGCCTATCTGCGCGACGACCCCCGCTACCCCTCCTACGCGGCCCTCGTCTCCCTCTTCACCGCCGCGATGCTCCTCGTCGTCTACACCGGCGACCTGATGGTGCTGCTGGTCGGCTGGGAGATCATGGGCATCTGCTCGTACTTCCTCGTCGGCCACTACTGGGAGACCGAGGCCGCCCGGTCCGCCTCCCTCAAGGCCTTCCTGGTCACCAAGCTCGGCGACGTCCCCTTCCTGATCGGGATCTTCGCGCTGGCCGCCGACGCCGGCACGTTCCGGATCAACGGCATCATCGCCACCGCCGCCTCCGGCGGGCTGGACCACCCCACCCTCGTCGCGCTGCTGCTCCTGGCGGGCGTCGCGGGCAAGTCCGCGCAGTTCCCCCTCCACACCTGGCTGCCCGACGCGATGGCCGGCCCGACGCCCGTCTCCGCGCTGATCCACGCCGCGACGATGGTCGCCGCCGGTGTCTACCTCATCGCCCGGCTCCTCCCCGTCTTCGCCGCCTCGGCGGCGGCCCTGGTCGTCCTCGCCGTGATGGCCGCGGTCACCATGGTCGGCTCGGCCCTCGCCGCGCTCGCCCAGGACGACATCAAGCGCGTCCTCGCCTACTCCACCGTCGGCCAGCTCGGCTACATGACCGGCGCCCTGGCCGTCGGCGACCGCGGCGCGGCCGTCTCCCACCTCATCTCCCACGGCGCGTTCAAGGCCCTCCTCTTCCTCGGGGCAGGCGTGATCATCCACGCCGCCGGCACCAACTCGCTCGCCGCCATGGCCCGCATGAACGGCCTGGCCAAGCGGATCCCCGACGCCTACTGGACGATGACCGTCGCCCTCCTGGCGCTCGCCGCGATCCCCCCGTTCAGCGGCTTCTTCTCCAAGGAGGCCGTCCTCGGCGCCGCCGAGCACGCCGCCACCGGCGGCGCCCACGGCATCCCCGCCGCCGCGGCCGGCCCGGCCGGCTGGACCGTCCTGATCGCGGGCCTGGTCACCGCCGCCCTCACCGCCGGCTACGCCACCCGCCTGTGGCTGCTCGCCTTCCGCGGCAAGGGCGCCGAGGCCCCCGACCACGGCCGCGAGCCCGTCGCCATGAACGGCGTGCTGTGGGTCCTGTTCGTGCCCACCGCCGCCCTGGGCCTGGCCGCCTGGAAGCTGCCCGACTGGTTCGACGGCCGCTCGCTCACCCCCGGCCTCACCACCTCCGTCCTGTCCACCGGCTGCGCCGTCGCCGGCGCGCTCGTCATGTACGCGGCCTGGCGCCGCACCGCCGCGCTCGCCACCCGCACCCCCCTGGGCGCCGTGGCCGCCGACCCGGACGCCTCCCCCGCCGTCTCCGAGATCGAGGCCATCGCCAGCCACGAGCCCGTGTACGGCACCATCGCCGCCGCCCCCGACCCCGGCGACCCCGGCAGGCTGCTTCTCGGCCCCCTCCACCGGCACGCCGTCACCGGATTCCACCTCGACGCCGTCTACTCCACACTGTTCGTCCGGCCCACCCGCGCCGCCGCCCGCCTCGCCCGCTTCCTCGACCGCGAGGTCGTCGACGCGTACGTGCGCGCCGCCGCCACCGCGCCCGGGCTGCTCGGCGCGGCCGTCCGCCGCGCCCAGACCGGCAATGTGCAGACCTACCTCGGCGCCCTGCTCGCCGGCTCCGTCGTCCTGGCCGTCACCGCCGTCCTCGTCGCCACCGGAGCCTGATCCATGAGTCACACCGTCATGCAGCTCCTCCTCGCCGCGATCGTCGTCCTCCCCCTGCTGGGAGCCGTCGCCGCCCTGCTCCCCGCCCCGCCCGGCCTGAAGGGCACCAGCCCCGAGCAGGCCGTGCTCCGCCACGGAGTGACCGTCACGGGCGTCGTCCTCGCGCTGTCCGTCGCCCTCGCCGCCGGCTTCGACCACGACCACCCGGCCCGGATGCAGGCGACCACCGACCTCCCCTGGATCCCCGCCCTCGGCATCCGGATCCACCTCGGCGTCGACGGCATCTCGCTCCCCCTCCTCGTCCTGACCGCGCTGCTGACCTTCCTCTGCGCGCTGTACAGCTACTTCAAGATGCCATCGGGCCCGTCCCCCAAGGCATTCGTCGCGCTGCTCCTCGTGCTCGAGACCGGCACGCTGGCGACCTTCGCCGTCCTCGACCTGATGCTGTTCTTCCTGGCCTTCGAGACGGTGCTCATCCCGATGTACTTCCTCATCGCCCGCTGGGGCGGCGAGGGCCGGGAGCGCGCCTCCTGGCGCTTCATCCTCTACACGCTGCTCGGCTCGGTCGTGATGCTGCTGGGCCTCCTCCTCGTCGGTCTGGACGGCGGCACGTTCGACATGGTGGCACTCGCCACTGACAACGGGTCCTCGCTCAGCCACACCACGCAGGTCATCGCGGTTCTGGCGATCGGCGTCGGACTGGCCGTCAAGGCCCCCATGTGGCCCCTGCACAGCTGGCTGCCCGACGCCCACACCGCCGCCCCCACCGTCGGCTCGGTGCTCCTCGCGGGCGTCCTGCTGAAGATGGGCACCTACGGGTTCGTGCGCATCATCCTGCCGGTGGCCCCCGACGGCGCCCACACCTTCGCGCCCTACCTCGGCGCCTTCGCGGCCGTCGGCATCGTCTACGGCTCCCTGGTGTGCATCGCGCTCGCCCGCAAGGGCGCCAAGGGCGACCTCAAGCGCCTGATCGCCTACTCGTCCGTCGGCCACATGGGCTTCGTCCTCCTGGGCATCGCCACCCTCACCCCCACCGGGGTCAACGGCGCCCTCTTCGCCAACGTCGCCCACGGCCTCATCACCGGCCTCCTCTTCTTCCTCGTCGGCGCCATCAAGGACCGCTACGGCACCAGCGACCTCGACAGCCTCGCCGGCACCACCGGCGCGGCGCTCTACGGCCGCGCCCCGCGCCTCGGCGGCCTGCTGGCCTTCGGCGCCGTGGCCTCCCTCGGCCTCCCCGGCCTCGCCGGCTTCTGGGGCGAGATGCTGGCGATGTTCGGCTCCTTCCGCCCCGCCGACGGGCTCAGCCGCCCCGCGTTCCTCGTCTTCATGGCCCTGGCCGGCCTCGGCACCCTGCTCACCGCCGCCTACCTGCTGATCGTCGTGCGGCGCGTCTGCATGGGCGGCGACGTGGACCCGGCGGCCGAGAAGGCGGGCCTGATGCCCGACGGCCCGGCCCTCGCCGACGTCCGGCGGTACGAGTTCGCCGCCTGGTCCCCGCTCGTCGCCCTCACCGTCCTCGCCGGACTCTGGCCCGCGGCCCTCCTCGGCCTCACCGACCCGGCCGTTCAGCAGCTCCTCGCAGGAGGCAACTGATGGGCTCCCTGGTCCAGTCCGTCGACTGGCTCGCCATCGCCCCGCCCACCGTCACGGCCGCCGTGGCGCTGGTCGTCCTCGTCGTCGACCTCTTCCTCCCCGAGGACCGCAAACCCCTCCTCGGCCGGATCGCCCTCGGCGGTCTCGTCCTGGCCGGGCTCTCCCTCCTCCCGCTCCTGCGCGGCGACCGCTCGACCTTCTGCCTCACCGGCCCCGACGTCGCCGTCACGGCGTGCAGCTACACGGCGGACCACTTCACGCTCGTCATCCAGCTGCTGGTGCTGGGCGGCGCCCTGCTGACGGGCCTGCTGTCCGTTGGCGCGATCGCCGATTCCAAACTTCCCGCGGGGGAGTACTGGTTCCTGCTGCTGTCGTCGGCCGCCGGCGCCGCGCTGCTGCCCGCCTCCCGTGACCTGGCCACCCTCGTCGTCGCCCTGGAAGTGGCCTCGCTGCCCGCCTTCGCCCTCGTCGGCCTGCGCCGCGGCGACCGCCGCTCCTCCGAGGCGGCACTGAAGTTCTTCCTGTCGTCCGTGACCGCCACCGCCGTCACCCTCCTCGGCGTGTCCTTCCTCTACGCCGCCACCGGCACCCTCCACCTCACGGAGATCGCCGACGGCCTCGGCCACGTCGACCCCCGCCTGGCCGTCCTCGCCAAGGCCGGCGTCGCCCTGACCCTCGTCGGCTTCGCCTTCAAGACCGCCGCCGTCCCCTTCCACTTCTGGGTGCCCGACACCTACGTGGGCGCGCCGCTGCCCATCGCCGCGTACCTGTCGGTGGTCGGCAAGGCGGTCGGCTTCACCGGCATCGCCCTGGTGACGGTCGTCGCCTTCCCCTCGTACGCCGACGTCTGGGGCCCCGCCCTGGCCGTGCTCGCCGCGCTCACCATGACCGTCGGCAACGTCGCCGCGCTGCGCCAGCGCCCCGACCGGAAGCACAGCGCCGTACGTCTGCTGGCCTGGTCCTCCGTCGGCCAGGCGGGCTACCTGCTCGTCCCGCTCGCCGCCGCCGGCTACTCCGGCGACCCCTCGCGGGCCGTCGGCTCCACCGTCGCCTACGCCCTGATGTACGCGGCCGTGAACCTCGGCGCCTTCGCGGTCGTCGCCCTCGTGGCCCGCACCCGCCCGGACAACCGGATCACCGACTACCGCGGCCTGACCTCCCGCAATCCGCTCGCCGCCCTCGCGCACGCCTTCTTCCTGCTGTGCCTCGCCGGCCTGCCGCCGGGCGTCATCGGCCTCTTCGCCAAGGTCACCGTCTTCTCGGCGGCGGTCGACGCGGGGCTGGGCTGGCTGGCCGTCGTCATGGCCGTCAACGTCGTGATCGCGCTCTACTACTACCTCCAGTGGACAGCGGTCCTCTTCAAGGGCGGCCGCGAGGAGACGGGGGAAGCGCTGCCGGCCGGCGCGACGACCGCCCCGGCGGTGCGCGTTCCGGCCACCCTCGGCGCGGCCATCGCCCTGGCCACGGCCATCGGAGTGGTCCTCTCCGGCGCGCCCCAGCTCGTCCTGCGCTTCGCCTCGCAGGCACTCCTGTAGCGGTATCACCGCTTTTTCACCCGAATGGCGCGGCCCTCGGCGGCTCCCCGCAGTCCCTGCGGGGGTGCACAAGGGAACTAGCGGCCCTCGTCTGGCGTTGACCAGTTCGAAAGGTTCCACTGGTTCAAGGGTTCCCCTGCCGCACCATTTGGAGGGCGTACCGTGCACCGCCGGCACAACGGGCTCAGGACGGCCCTGCTCCTCGGAGGCCTGTCCGCGCTCATCATCGTCATCGGCAGCATGTTCGGGCGCGGCGGCCTGATCGTCGCCGTCCTGGTGGCCCTCGGCACCAACGCCTACGCCTACTGGAACAGCGACAAGCTCGCCCTGCGCGCGATGCGGGCCCGGCCCGTCAGCGAGTTCGAGGCCCCTCAGCTCTACCGCATGGTCCGCGAACTCTCCACGGCCGCCCGCCAGCCGATGCCCCGGCTGTACATCTCCCCGACCGAGGCCCCCAACGCCTTCGCCACCGGCCGCAATCCGCGCAACGCCGCCGTCTGTTGCACCGAGGGCATCATGCGCCTGCTGGACGAGCGCGAGCTGCGCGGCGTCATCGGCCACGAGCTCAGCCACGTCTACAACCGCGACATCCTCATCTCGTCGGTGGCCGGAGCCCTCGCCTCGGTGGTGATGTTC
Source organism: Streptomyces abikoensis (assembly GCF_014648775.1). Classification (GTDB taxonomy): domain Bacteria; phylum Actinomycetota; class Actinomycetes; order Streptomycetales; family Streptomycetaceae; genus Streptomyces; species Streptomyces abikoensis. The sequence continues at coordinate 36,577 of NZ_BMRT01000012.1, read as the reverse complement.
CTGGTCAACTTCGCCTGGCTGATCCCCGTCGGGCGCTCCGACGACGACGAGGGCCCCGGCATCGTCGGCATGATCATGATTATGATCCTGGGCCCCGTCGCGGCCTCCCTCATCCAGCTCGCCGTCAGCCGCTCCCGCGAGTACGAGGCCGACGCCTCCGGCGCCCGCCTCACCGGCGACCCCCTGGCCCTGGCGGCCGCCCTCCGCAAGCTGGAGCTCGGCACCCAGCGGCTGCCCCTGCCGCCGGAGCCCCGCCTGGAGACGGCGAGCCACATGATGATCGCGAACCCGTTCCGCCCGGGCGAGGGCATGTCGAAGCTCTTCTCGACGCACCCGCCCATGCGGGAGCGCATCGCGCGGCTGGAGCGGATGGCGGGCCCGCGCGCCTAGGCCGTGCCCGGCGGGCGCCCCGTAAGGGGCGCGGGGAACTGCGCGATCGGCCGGCGACGGCCCGCAGCCGACACGCCACCCCGGGGTCCGGGCAATCTGCGGGCACGTCGTGGCTTGTCGCGCAGTTCCCCGCGCCCCTACGGGGCGCGGTACCCGCACCGCGCTTCGGCAGGATCGCTCAGTGCCGGTGGTGACCGCCGGACGGCCGGTCGCTGAGGCCGGGGAGGTGGCTGTTGGTCGGCCGGTCGCCGTGAGCCGGCGGGCGCCCGTTGGTCGGCCGGTCGCTGAGGCCCGGGAGGTGCCCGTTGGTCGGCCGGTGACCACCGGGCGGCCGGTGCCCCGACGACGGCCGCCCGCTGGCCAGGCTGATCGTCTCGCCGTTGTGCGAACCGCCCTGGCACACCATCGTGTTGTTGTCGTCGTCGAGGACTCCGAGCCCGTCGTCGTCGCCGGGGTAGCCGGGCCAACCGCCCCCGGTGACGCACTTCAGAATGTCGATGTCGACGGGAGTGGCGGGAGTGGCGGCGCGAGCGCTGCTGGGCGCGCTCACGGCGACGATCGCCACCGCCGCGACCGCCAGACCTGCGATTCGGTACGTGTGCATGGGGCTCCGACTCCTCGTCCTGTCGTCCGTTCCGTGCGTACGTCCGCGTGATACGTCCGGTCCAGCCACATGACCACGCCCCGGACCCCACGGCGCGCTGGGCTGCGCCGGACGGGTCACGAAACGCGTCGCCGAGGTGGCGCCTCGTCCCCCATACGGCGCATGCGGCGCCAAGTCGCCTACACCGAGCGACAGTTGGCGCAGGGCGCACACGGCGCGCGCCGCGAACGACGAAGGGCCCGGAAAGCATCCGGGCCCATCCGAAGTCACCGTCGCCAGGCGCCTACTTGCCGAGGGCGGACGCGATGAAGCCGGCCATCGGGCTCAACAGGGCGACGAGACCGGCCACGGCGAGGGCGAGGGGCTGTGTGACGACGAGCAGCATGATGTCTCCTTGCGTGATCGCGAGTTGGTCGCGGCAAGGGATGCCCCGGGCCGGATCGCTCCAGGCGTCCGCTCCCTCGTGTGGGGTGCGCTGTATCGATCCAGCGGCCCTTTGTTCGGGGATCACGGGGAGCCTGTCGCCCGGCGATGACCCCTAGGGGGTTTCTCGGGGTAGAGCACCAGGTCAGGCAGCAACTACGGACCGGTCCGCCGACGTCTCAGTGGCTGTCGGATCGGTCCAGTGGAAGGCTGCTGTTATGAAGTTCATCCTTAATGTCATCTGGTTGGTGCTCTGTGGCTTCTGGATGGCGCTCGGCTATGTCGTGGCGGGCCTGATCTGCTGCGTCCTCATCGTCACGATTCCGTTCGGCATTGCCTCCCTGCGTATCGCCGGCTACGCGCTGTGGCCGTTCGGCCGGACGACCGTAGAGCGGCGGGACGCCGGTGCGGGGTCATTGGTCGGCAACGTCATCTGGTTCGTCTTCGCCGGGTGGTGGCTGGCGCTGGGGCACATCGTCACCGGTATCGCCATGTGCTGCACGATCATCGGCATCCCGCTGGGCATCGCGAACTTCAAGCTGATCCCGATCTCGTTGATGCCCCTGGGGCGCGAGATCGTCCCGACGGACCGGCCGTTCGCGACGCGATAGCCGTCCAGCAAGGACCGAGCGGCAGTCGAAAGGGGTGCGTCAGGAGCGGCGGCGAAGCCGCTCCTGACGCACCCCTTTCGGTGGGTTCAGCGGTAGTTCACGAACTAGCGGTAGTTCACGAACTGGATCGCGAAGTCCAGGTCCTTGCCCTTGAGGAGGGCGATGATGGTCTGGAGGTCGTCGCGGCTCTTGGAGGAGACGCGGAGCTCGTCGCCCTGGACCTGGGCCTTGACGCCCTTGGGGCCCTCATCGCGGATGATCTTCGCGACCTTCTTCGCGTTCTCCTGGGAGATGCCCTCCTCGATGGACGCGAAGAGCTTGTATTCCTTGCCGGACGCCTGCGGCTCGCCCGCGTCCAGCGACTTCAGGGAGATGCCGCGCTTGACCAGCTTGGTCTCGAAGATGTCGAGAACGGCCTTCACGCGCTCCTCGGAGTTGGCACGCATCTCGATCTTCTCGCCCGACCAGGCGATCGAGGCGCCGACGCCCTTGAAGTCGTAGCGCGTCGAGATCTCCTTGGCGGCCTGGTTGAGGGCGTTGTCGACCTCCTGCCGCTCGACCTTCGAGACGATGTCGAAACTGGAGTCGGCCATATTGAGTTGGCTCCTCGTGCGTAGATCCGTCAGGGGGCGCGGCCCGGGGGCCGCGTGGCAAGCCTAGTCACCCGGGGCCCGGACGAGGGGCTGTGAACCGAGTGGCGGAGCACCCCAGGTCATCGGGTATTGTTTACGTCGTTGCCACGGAGTGCTCGAAAGAGCGACCGGGGTGACGACCCATGGCGGTGTGCCCGAGTGGCCAATGGGAGCGGACTGTAAATCCGTCGGCTTAGCCTACCCAGGTTCGAATCCTGGCGCCGCCACGGAATGAGGCCCCTGATCTACGGATCAGGGGCTTCTTTCGTTTCCGGGCCCCGCCGCTGTCAGGCGAGCGCCCGCACGGCCTCCGCCACCGGCGTGTCGCCGCCGATCAGCTCCAGCGTCAGGCCCACGGCCCCCCGCTCGTCCTCGGAGAGCAGCGCCGCGAGCACGGCCGCCACGTCGTCCCGGGCGACGTCGCCCCGGCCCGTGGAGCCCGCCGACAGCGTGACCCGGCCCGTGCCGGGCTCGTCCGTCAGCCGGCCCGGGCGCAGGATCGTCCAGTCGAGCCCGGCCCGGGAGCGGATGTCCGCGTCGGCGGCGCCCTTGGCCCGCAGATAGGCGGCGAAGACCGGGTCCGTGCCCTCCGGCGGCTCGCGGTCGGCGCCCATGGACGAGACGACGACGAAGCGCCGTACGCCCGCCGCCTCCGCCGCGTCGGCGAAGAGCACGGCGGCGGCCCGGTCCACGGTCTCCTTGCGCGCGGACCCGCTGCCGGGGCCCGCGCCGGCCGCGAAGACGGCCGCGTCGGCGCCCTCCAGATGGCGGGCGACATCCGCCACGCCCGCCGACTCCAGATCGCACACGACGGGCTCGGCGCCCGCCGCCAGCAGATCTCCCGCCTGCCCGGGACGGCGGATCATCCCCGCCACCTCGTCACCGCGCGCGGCGAGCAACCGCTCCAGCCGCAGCGCGATCCGGCCATGTCCTCCAGCGATGACAATGCGCATGATCCGACCGTACGTCGCGACCCCTCACGAGGGGTCCCCGCCGCGCGGCGACTGCCGGGGCAGGTCCAGGGCCACCGTGGCCTGGACGTCGCCGTACTCGCGGACCGCGCTGGTCCGCGCGACGACCCGGGCGCGGTGGACGACGAGCCGGCTGTAGCCGAGGGACAGCACGCCCGCGACGGCGCGGCCCCGGACGGCCAGCAGCTCCGCAGGGAAGCCCGCCTCCACCCGGACCTCGGGCAGGCCCATCACCGCGCGGGCCCGGCCGCTGACGGCCTCGTAGGCCTGCTCGGGGGCCAGCTCGCCGTGCGAGGCGAGCAGGTAGGCGGCCTCCAGGGGGTCGCCGCGCCCCACGGGGTTGACGGCGTCGCGCAGCGAGCCGCTGCCCGCCGCGACCTTGACGCCCGCCGCGCGCAGCAGCCGTACCGGCGCGCACCAGGCGCCCGCGCCGCCCCGGGCGCCGCCCGCGACCCCGCAGTCGCCCTGGGGCAGGCAGACCACCGTCACCCCGGCTGCCGCCAGCTGCTGGCCCGCGCGGGCGGCCTGGTCCCGGGGGAGTCGGGCGAGGGCCCCGCACGGCCCGATGGCCACACCGGGGCGCAGCCCGCCCGCCATGGCGGCGAGCCGGGCCAGCCGGGCCGGTTCGGCGCCGTCCGTGTGGAGGTCGACGGCGCAGCCGTGCTCGGCGGCCAGCGCGAGGACGGTCTCGACGTAGCCGGTGGGGTCGGGGTCGAGGTCGGGGCAGCCGCCGATGACGGTGGCGCCCATCCCGACGGCGTCCCGCAGCATGGCGAGCCCGTCGGCCCCGGCGACGCCGGTCAGCAGCCGGGGCACGGCGACCGCGCTGAGCTCCGTGAACCCCCGTAGCGAGCGCCGCGCCGCCAGGACGCCCTCCAGGGCGCGCAGCCCCGCCACGTCGCCGATGCGGACGTGGGTGCGCACGGCCGTGGCGCCGTGGCCCAGCTGCAGCAGGGCGGCCTCCGTCGTCCGGCGCTGGACGTCCTCGACGCCGTGCGGGACGGGGCCGCCGGCGTCGGCCGTCAGCGCGGTGTCCAGGTGGGCGTGCGGCTCGGCGGGCGCGGGCAGCAGCACATAGCCGGTGAGGTCGACGCGCGGGCCGGGGGCGAGGCTGCCCGCCGTGCCGACGGCCTCGATGCGCCCTCCGCTGAGGCGTACGTCCACCACGCGCCCGTCGGCGAGCCGGGCACCGCAGAGCACCAGCGCGCCCTCGCCCGGCGGGGCGGCGGCGTCGCCGTCGGGGCTTCTCGCGGGCTGCGGCTGACTGTCGGGCATCACGATCCTCCGGTAGGCCGGGGCGGGCATGATCACGCAGCGGTTCGAGCGTAGGCCGCGCACCGAGCCGGTCGGCGGAACCGCCGAATAGTCGTACTGGTGTGGCCTTCGGGGCGGCCGGGAACACGCCGGCGGCCACGCCGGTGACGGCCGGGAAGAACGCCCTGGCAGGGGCGGCCGCATACGGATTTCACCTTCGGCCGCAGACCGTGTAATGTCTTCCTCGCTCGCCCCAATAGCTCAGTCGGCAGAGCGTCTCCATGGTAAGGAGAAGGTCAACGGTTCGATTCCGTTTTGGGGCTCTGGTGTGGAAGGTTCTCCCGTCTTCGGACGGGGGGATCAACCTCATCAAAGCGGCGTAGCTCAGTCGGTAGAGCAAGCGGCTCATAATCGCTGTGTCACCGGTTCAAGTCCGGTCGCCGCTACACACAGTAGCCGATTGTGGGGTCGGTCCTCCGATCGGCTACTCTTTTATGCGTTGTATCCGTCCATCCGTCAAGGAGCACTCACGTGGCTGCCACCGACGTCCGCCCGAAGATCACGCTGGCCTGCGTGGAGTGCAAGGAGCGGAACTACATCACCAAGAAGAACCGGCGTAACGACCCGGACCGTCTTGAGATGAAGAAGCACTGCCCTCGTTGCAACGCCCACACGGCGCACCGCGAGACGCGCTAACAGCGCACAGGTCGTTCATGAGGCCGTCCCCAGCTTCTGGGGGCGGCCTCATGGCATATTCCGACCCGTAAACAGTCCCTCAAAGGACCAGTCCACTCAGGAGGTGCCGGGCCATGGCGCTCGACCAGTCCTACGTCGGACGGACCTATCCGGCCACCGACCCCTATGAGGTCGGCCGGGAGAAGATCCGCGAATTCGCCGAGGCCATCGGCGACGCCAATCCGGCGTACACCGACCCCGAGGCCGCCAAGGCGCTCGGCCACCCCGATGTGATCGCTCCGCCCACTTTTGTGTTCGCGATCACTTTCAAGGCCGCCGGGCTGGTCATCCAGGACCCGCAGCTGGGGCTGGACTACTCCCGAGTGGTGCACGGCGACCAGAAATTCGCGTACACCCGCCCCGTCCGGGCGGGCGACCGGCTGACGGTCACGTCCACGATCGAGTCGATCAAGTCGCTGGCGGGCAACGACGTCCTGCTCGTCCGCGGCGAGGTCCACGACGCGGCCGGCGAACACGTCGTGACCGCGCACACGAAGCTGGTGGCGCGCGCCGCCGAGGAGGCGTGATGGCGGCCACGGTTTCGTACGACGACGTCGAGGTCGGCACCGAGCTGCCCACCGCGACCTTTCCCGTGACACGCGCCACACTCGTCCGCTACGCGGGCGCCTCCGGCGACTTCAACCCGATCCACTGGAACGAGAAGTTCGCCAAGGAGGTGGGTCTGCCGGACGTCATCGCGCACGGCATGTTCACCATGGCCGAGGCGATCCGCGTCGTTACCGACTGGGTCGGCGACCCGGCGGCGGTGGTCGACTACGGCGTCCGCTTCACCAAGCCGGTCGTCGTACCGAACGACGACGCCGGGGCGGTCATCGAGGTCTCCGCGAAGGTCGCGGCCAAGCTCTCTGACGAGACCCGTCAGGTTCGCGTGGACCTCACGGCCGTCTGCGACGGCCAGAAGGTCCTCGGCATGGCCCGAGCGGTCGTCGCCCTCGCCTGACCGGCGCCTCCCGCGCGGGGTTCCGTGGACTTTCCGGGTTCCCCCGGTGGGGTTTTCCGCGCCTTCGGCGCGGGTTCTACCCCACCCACCCGCCCGATTGCCCGGAAGCGTGCCCACGAGGTAGTGACGTGAGGGGGCGGGGTGGGGTGGATGGGCCCTGGTAGGGGCGTGAAGAGCTCTTCGCCGCTGGTGACAGGGGCCGGGTGCCCCTACTGGTACCAGGGGCCGCGAAGAGCTCAGCCCCGGAAGGGCCCGTCCACCCCGCCCCGACCCCGACCCACCCCCGTACCCTGGTGCCCGTGCAGGAACGACACGACGCCCCCCTCGCCCCCCTGACCACCTTCCGGCTCGGCGGCCCCGCGACCCGACTGATCACGGCCGTCACCGACGCCGAGGTCGTCGAGACCGTCCGCGAGGCCGACCGCACCGGCACCCCGCTGCTGATCATCGGCGGCGGCAGCAACCTGGTCATCTCCGACAAGGGCTTCGACGGCACGGCCCTGCGCATCGCCACCACCGGCTTCGACCTCCAGGGCACCCGCCTCGAGCTCGCCGCCGGTGAGAACTGGTCCGACGCCGTCGCCCGCACCGTCGACGCCGGCCTCGCCGGCGTCGAATGCCTGGCCGGCATCCCCGGCTCCGCCGGCGCCACCCCCATCCAGAACGTCGGCGCCTACGGCCAGGACGTCTCCCAGACGATCACCGAGGTCGTCGCCTACGACCGCCGCACCGACGAGACCGTCACCCTCACCAGCACCGAGTGCGCCTTCTCCTACCGGCACAGCCGCTTCAAGGAGGACCCCTCGCGCTACGTCGTCCTGCGGGTCCGCTTCGAGCTGGAGGACGCGGGCGGGCTCTCCGCGCCCATCCGCTACGCGGAGACCGCGCGCACGCTCGGCGTCGAGCAGGGCGACCGCGTCCCGGCCGTCCGGGCCCGCGAGACCGTGCTCAAGCTGCGCGCCGGCAAGGGCATGGTGCTCGACCCCGAGGACCACGACACCTGGTCGGCGGGCTCCTTCTTCACCAACCCCATCCTCACCGCCGCCGAGCACGAGGCGTTCCTGGCCCGCGTGACCGAGCGGCTCGGGGCCGACGTCATGCCGCCCGCCTTCCCGGCGGGGGACGGCCTGGTCAAGACCTCGGCCGCGTGGCTCATCGACAAGGCGGGCTTCACCAAGGGCTACGGTTCCGGGCCGGCCCGCATCTCCGGCAAGCACACGCTCGCCCTCACGAACCGGGGCTCGGCCAGCACCGAGGATCTCCTGGCCCTGGCCCGCGAGGTCCGGGACGGCGTCCACGCCGCGTTCGGGGTGACGCTCGTCAACGAGCCGGTGACCGTCGGGGTCAGTCTGTAGTCGTCCGGCTGCGGGCCGGGTTGTGCCCACCCTCCCCCAGCTACCGCTGGGAGGTGCCCCCAGCCCTTGCGGAACGATTGCCCACAACCCGGCGGCTACGCCGCCAGCCAGGCGTCCACCCCCGCCAGGAGCTCCTGGCGCACCCCCTCCGGGGCGCGGGAGGCGCGGACGGACTGCCGCGCCAGCTCCGCCAGCTCGGCGTCCGTGAAGCCGTGGTGCTCCCGCGCCAGCTCGTACTGCGCCGCCAGGCGCGAGCCGAAGAGGAGCGGGTCGTCCGCGCCCAGCGCCATCGGCACGCCCGCCTCGAACAGCGTCCGCAGCGGGACGTCCGACGGCTTGTCGTAGACGCCCAGGGCGACGTTCGAGGACGGGCAGACCTCGCACGTCACCCCGCGCTCCGCGAGCTTCCGCAGCAGCCGCGGGTCCTCCGCGGCCCGCACGCCGTGCCCCACACGCGCCGCGTGGAGGTCGTCCAGGCAGTCGCGGACGCTGCTCGGCCCCGAGAGCTCGCCGCCGTGCGGGGCGGCCAGCAGGCCGCCCTCCCGGGCGATCTCGAAGGCGCGGTCGAAGTCGCGGGCGAGCCCGCGCCGCTCGTCGTTGGAGAGCCCGAAGCCGACCACGCCCCGGTCGGCGTAGCGCACCGCCAGCCGCGCGAGCGTACGGGCGTCCAGCGGGTGCTTCATCCGGTTCGCGGCGACGAGGACCCGTATCCCCAGCCCGGTCTCCCGCGACGCGTCCTCCACCGCGTCCAGGATGATCTCCAGGGCGGGGATCAGACCGCCCAGCCGGGGCGCGTACGAGGTGGGGTCGACCTGGATCTCCAGCCAGCCCGAACCGTCCCGCACGTCCTCCTCCGCGGCCTCGCGCACCAGCCGCCGGATGTCCTCCTCGGACCGCAGGCAGGAGCGCGCGATGTCGTAGAGCCGCTGGAAGCGGAACCAGCCCCGCTCGTCCGTGGCCCGCAGCTTCGGCGGCTCCCCGCCGCTCAGCGCCTCGGGCAGGTGCACGCCGTACTTGTCGGCCAGCTCCAGCAGGGTCGAGGGGCGCATGGACCCGGTGAAGTGCAGGTGGAGATGGGCCTTGGGCAGCAGACGGAGATCACGCGAGCGTTCCATTGCCCGATCCTGCCTCAACCGGCACCGGACCGGAAGGCGTTTTCCCTGATCGGGGACGGACCCGAAAACGAACCCGAAAACGAATGCGGGGCCCCGGCCGCACAGCACGGCCGGAACCCCGCATCGTCACGCCGAAGCGAGCCGTAGGCTACTTCGCCTCGGCCAGCAGCTTCTGGATCCGCGAGACGCCCTCCACCAGGTCCTCGTCGCCCAGCGCGTACGACAGCCGCAGGTAGCCCGGCGTGCCGAACGCCTCACCCGGCACCACGGCGACCTCGGCCTCGTCCAGGATCAGCGCCGCCAGCTCGACCGACGAGGCCGGACGCTTGCCGCGGATCTCCTTGCCGAGCAGCTCCTTGACCGACGGGTAGACGTAGAACGCGCCCTCCGGCTCGGGGCAGACCACGCCGTCGATCTCGTTCAGCATCGAGACGATCTTCCGGCGGCGCCGGTCGAAGGCGACCTTCATCTCGTCGACGGCCGTCAGGTCGCCCGACACGGCGGCCAGGGCCGCGACCTGGGCGACGTTGGACACGTTCGACGTGGCGTGCGACTGCAGGTTCGTCGCGGCCTTGACGACGTCCTTCGGGCCGATGATCCAGCCCACGCGCCAGCCCGTCATGGCGTACGTCTTGGCGACGCCGTTGACGACGACGCACTTGTCGCGCAGCTCCGGCACGACGACCGGCAGCGAGCAGAACTCGGCGTCGCCGTAGACCAGGTGCTCGTAGATCTCGTCCGTCAGCACCCACAGGCCGTGCTCGGCGGCCCAGCGGCCGATCTCCTCGACCTGGGCGCGGGTGTAGACGGCGCCGGTGGGGTTGGAGGGGGACACGAAGAGCAGCACCTTGGTGCGCTCCGTGCGGGCCGCCTCCAGCTGCTCGACCGACACCCGGTAGCCCGTGGTCTCGTCGGCCACGACGTCCACCGGCACGCCGCCCGCGAGACGGATGGACTCCGGGTAGGTGGTCCAGTACGGGGCGGGGACGATGACCTCGTCGCCCGGGTCGAGGATCGCGGCGAACGCCTCGTAGATGGCCTGCTTGCCGCCGTTGGTGACGAGCACCTGGGAGGCGTCGACCTCGTAGCCGGAGTCGCGCAGGGTCTTGGCGGCGATGGCGGCCTTGAGCTCGGGGAGGCCGCCGGCCGGGGTGTAGCGGTGGTACTTGGGGGTACGGCAGGCCTCCACCGCGGCCTCGACGATGTAGCCGGGGGTCGGGAAGTCGGGCTCGCCGGCGCCGAAGCCGATCACCGGGCGCCCGGCGGCCTTGAGGGCCTTGGCCTTGGCGTCCACGGCCAGGGTGGCGGACTCGGAGATGGCACCGACGCGGGCGGAGACCCGGCGCTCGGTGGGGGACTGGGGAGGAGTCGCAGCGGTCATAGGGGCATCGTCCCAGACCGGCCGGAAGCCGGGCACGCGGATTGCCCGGAGGCGCCGCCCCACGGGGTTACCGCCGGTCCCGGCACCCTCCCGGCACTCTCCCGGAGCGGGGCGTCACGGCGGCCGGGACGCGTCGTCGCTGATAGCTGTTCGACGTCGGCGGCTCGAGCACGTACACTCATGCCTCGTTGGCCTCCACCGGCGAATCCACTCCCGGGCACACCGTGCTTCCGGGCGGATGCGGTACGTTGGGGGAACCACAAAGGGTCGTAGCTCAATTGGTAGAGCACTGGTCTCCAAAACCAGCGGTTGGGGGTTCAAGTCCCTTCGGCCCTGCTACACGCACCGCCAGGTTGCGTGCATGCGTACGTACTGAAATGCACCGCCGTGCGGCTCACCCGGGCGCGGCACGGCCACGACCGGGATTCAGGTGAGGACGTAGTGACGGAAGCCCTCGGCTCCACCGCGACACCTGAGAGTGGTCGTCCCGAGGACGAGGCGCCCGCGAAGCGTCGCGGCGGAAAGCGCGGGAAGAAGGGCCCTCTGGGCCGCCTCGCGCTGTTCTACCGGCAGGTCGTCGCCGAGCTCCGTAAGGTCGTCTGGCCCACCAAGAGCCAGCTGTCGACGTACACCACTGTGGTGATCGTCTTCGTTGTCATCGTCATTGGACTGGTGACCGTGATTGACTATGGGTTTGAGCAGGCCGTCAAGTACGTCTTCGGCTGAGCCGGCCCCCGTGCGCAAGGCGGCCCTCGTAGAGTGCCGCCTATTCGCTCGTTCCACCCCTTGTAGCCAGGAAGAAGCAGCCACGTGTCTGACCCGAACCTGAACGACGCCGCCGAGCCCGTCGCGGCGGAGGCCAACGTTGACGAGGCTGTCTCGGCCGAGGTGCAGGGCGACGACACCCCGCAGGAGATCGTCGAGAACGCCGACAACGTCGACGAGCTCGACGCCGAGGACGCCGCCGCGGGCGAGCCGGCCGAGGAGGCCGCGCTGCACGTCGAGTCCGACGAGGACGAGGCCGCCGCCGAGGACGCCGCCGGCGAGGAGGCGGAGTCCGAGGAGGAGGCCGCCCCGGTCGACCCGGTCGCCGCGCTCCGCGAGGAGCTGCGTGGTCTGCCCGGCGAGTGGTACGTCATCCACACCTACGCGGGCTACGAGAACCGCGTGAAGACCAACCTCGAGCAGCGCGCCGTCTCGCTGAACGTCGAGGACTACATCTTCCAGGCCGAGGTGCCGCAGGAAGAGGTCGTCCAGATCAAGAACGGCGACCGCCGCACCGTTCGCCAGAACAAGCTCCCCGGCTATGTGCTGGTGCGCATGGACCTGACGAACGAGTCCTGGGGCGTCGTCCGCAACACCCCGGGTGTCACCGGCTTCGTCGGCAACGCCTACGACCCGTACCCGCTGACCCTGGACGAGATCGTCAAGATGCTCGCCCCGGAGGCCGAGGCGAAGGCCGCCAAGGAGGCCGCCGAGGCCGAGGGCCGTCCGGCCCCGTCCCGCAAGGTCGAGGTCCAGGTCCTGGACTTCGAGGTCGGCGACTCGGTCACCGTCACGGACGGTCCGTTCGCGACCCTCCAGGCCACGATCAACGAGATCAACGCCGACTCGAAGAAGGTCAAGGGCCTCGTCGAGATCTTCGGCCGCGAGACCCCGGTCGAGCTCAGCTTCGACCAGATCCAGAAGAACTAAGACACTTCTGGCCCACACCACCGAACAGGTCAGGCCGAGCTTCTCGCTGGGGGTCCCCCCGCTTGCGGGGGACGGTCTGACCTCTCGGTTTTTGGCCCGGCCGCGTTACCCGTTATCGTGGTGCGGTATGCCTGCGCGCAGTGTGCGTATGGCAAAAAAACTCTCACTAGGACCCGGAGAGAGCAATGCCTCCCAAGAAGAAGAAGGTCACGGGGCTCATCAAGCTCCAGATCAAGGCCGGCGCCGCCAACCCGGCTCCGCCGGTCGGCCCCGCGCTGGGTCAGCACGGCGTCAACATCATGGAGTTCTGCAAGGCCTACAACGCCGCGACCGAGTCGCAGCGTGGCATGGTCGTGCCGGTGGAGATCACGGTCTACGAGGACCGTTCCTTCACCTTCGTCACGAAGACTCCGCCGGCCGCCAAGCTGATCCTCAAGGCCGCGGGCGTGGAGAAGGGCTCCGGCGAGCCGCACAAGACCAAGGTCGCGAAGCTTACGCGCGAGCAGGTCCGCGAGATCGCCACCATCAAGATGCCCGACCTGAACGCCAACGACCTGGACGCCGCGGAGAAGATCATCTCCGGCACCGCCCGTTCCATGGGCGTCACGGTCGAGGGCTGATCAGCTCCCGTCTCACCCTTCAGTGGAAGGGCCAAGCGCTGGCCCGGACCACGACTCCACGCTCAACCTTTCAGGAGCAGAAGTGAAGCGCAGCAAGACTCTCCGCGCTGCGGACGCCAAGGTCGAGGAGCGTCTGTACGCTCCCCTCGAGGCCGTCCGTCTCGCCAAGGAGACCTCCACCACCAAGTTCGACGCGACCGTCGAGGTTGCCTTCCGCCTGGGTGTCGACCCGCGCAAGGCCGACCAGATGGTCCGTGGCACCGTGAACCTTCCGCACGGCACCGGTAAGACCGCCCGGGTCCTGGTCTTCGCGACCGGCGACCGTGCCGAGGCCGCGCGTGCCGCGGGCGCCGACATCGTCGGTGCCGACGAGCTCATCGACGAGGTCGCCAAGGGCCGTCTGGACTTCGACGCCGTCGTCGCCACCCCGGACCTCATGGGCAAGGTCGGCCGCCTCGGCCGCGTGCTCGGTCCCCGTGGTCTGATGCCGAACCCGAAGACCGGCACGGTCACCCCGGACACGGCCAAGGCCGTGACCGACATCAAGGGCGGCAAGATCGAGTTCCGAGTCGACAAGCACTCGAACCTCCACTTCATCATCGGCAAGGTCTCCTTCGACGAGGCCAAGCTGGTGGAGAACTACGCCGCGGCGCTCGAGGAGATCAACCGCCTCAAGCCGTCCGCCGCGAAGGGCCGCTACATCAAGAAGGCGACCCTGACCACCACGATGGGCCCGGGCATCGCCCTGGACTCCAACCGCACCCGCAACCTCCTCGTGGAGGACGAGACCGTCTGAGACGGCCTCGCGGGCGCGTAGTGGCGCTCTGAGCAGTACGGGCCGGGCCCCGCACCTCTTTCGAAGGTGCGGGGCCCGGCTCGATTTGCATCCATACGCACCTATCGCGTAATCTCCTGAGGAAGCCAAAGACCGCTGGTCGTTGTCGCGCCTCCATCCGGGGGTGTGACGGCCGAAGGATCCGCTAGCTGCGGGCGACCTGCGCAGGTGTCACGTGGATTGCACTCCCGCCGAGACGTAAGAGGATTACGTCCCCGCGGTCGAGTCACGCCCCGAGCGCCTGCGCCGGGGCGTTTCGTTTTGCCCAAGCCCCCTTCTCGCGCCTAAGCGGTCCGAATCACCCGGAAGGAGGCCGAGGCTCATGGCGACGTCCGCCAAGGCCGCCGCGGTTGCCGAGCTCACGGACAAGTTCCGCAGCTCCAACGCCGCTGTGCTGACCGAGTACCGCGGTCTCACCGTGGCGCAGCTCAAGACGCTGCGCCGTTCGCTCGGTGAGAACGCGCAGTACGCCGTGGTGAAGAACACGCTGACCAAGATCGCGGCCGAAGAGGCCGGGTACCAGCTCGACGCCCAGCTTTTCGCTGGCCCGACGGCTGTCGCCTTCGTCACCGGTGACCCGGTGGAGTCGGCGAAGGGTCTTCGTGACTTCGCCAAGGAGAACCCGAACCTGATCATCAAGGGCGGTGTCCTTGATGGCAAGGCGCTGTCCGCCGATGAGATCAAGAAGCTTGCGGACCTCGAGTCCCGCGAGGTTCTGCTCAGCAAGCTGGCCGGTGCCATGAAGGGCAAGCAGTCCCAGGCTGCCTCGCTCTTCCAGGCGCTGCCGACGAAGCTCGTCCGCACCGCGGACGCGCTGCGCGCCAAGCTCGCCGAGCAGGGCGGTGCCGAGTAATTCGGCTCGCGCATTGACCGGAGCCACCCGGCACCGGTCGTAGCGGGCCGTCCGCCCGCCGACATGTACATCCCGGCACCTGCCGATTTAGTGGAAGGACCGCCATCATGGCGAAGCTCACCCAGGACGAGCTGCTCGCGCAGTTCGAGGAGATGACCCTCATCGAGCTCGCGGCCTTCGTGTCCGCGTTCGAGGAGAAGTTCGACGTCACCGCCGCCGCCGCCGCGCCGGTCGTCGTTGCCGGTGCCGCCGGTGGCGCCGCTGCCGCCGAGGTCGAGGAGAAGGACGAGTTCGACGTCATCCTCACCGCCGCCGGTGACAAGAAGATCCAGGTCATCAAGGTCGTGCGTGAGCTGACCTCCCTGGGTCTGAAGGAGGCCAAGGACCTCGTCGACGGCACCCCGAAGCCCGTCCTCGAGAAGGTCGCCAAGGACGCCGCGGAGAAGGCCGCCGAGGCCCTCAAGGGCGCCGGCGCCTCCGTCGAGGTCAAGTAAGTACCTCGGGAGTCTGCTGACTCTCCTTTCCGGCCCCCGGGCCGGAATCAACCAAGGGCGATCACCCGCACGGGTGGTCGCCCTTGGGCGTTCCCGGGACGGATGCGCGCACGGCGGCCCGGAGACGAGTATGGTGATCTTCGCCGCCTCGCCGAGGCGACGAACCCGCTCCCAGCAGGGCGGGAGGGCGCCCGGAGCGGCCGCCGGGGGCCGAGGGGCCTTGACGAACGGCACGCCGCGCGCGATTCTCAGGACGCGTCCTACGGGCGCGCCGCCACATCGATCCTCCGTCCGAGGCATGGATCGGGGGCGGAGCGGGAAGTATCGTCATGCGCTTCCCGCGCATGGCTTGCGTCGGGCAGGACGCCAGGCGATGCGGAACAACAGGATCCCGGAGGGAGAGATTGGTATCGCACCGGTCTCCGGAAATCCGCTCTGGACATCAGTGGGCCAAGTGGCTACACTGACCCTTTGCGCTGCCTGTTAGCTGCTCCCTGCCCGTCACCAGGGGCATGCCCACTCTCGAGCACAGCTGAAGGAAACCCCCTGAGCTGGGATTTCTCTCGTACGCGACGAGTGGGACCGGTACGCGCGTAGTGAGTCCGAGCCCTCGGAAGGACCCCCTCTTGGCCGCCTCGCGCAACGCCTCGACCGCCAATACGAACACCGGCGCCAGCACCGCCCCGCTGCGCATCTCTTTTGCGAAGATCAAGGAGCCCCTCGAGGTTCCGAACCTTCTTGCGCTTCAGACCGAGAGCTTCGACTGGCTGCTCGGCAACGCCGCCTGGAAGGCTCGCGTCGAGGCTGCGCTGGAAAGTGGTCAGGACGTCCCCACCAAGTCCGGTCTGGAGGAGATCTTCGAGGAGATCTCCCCGATCGAGGACTTCAGCGGGTCGATGTCGCTGACCTTCCGTGACCACCGCTTCGAGCCCCCGAAGAACTCGATCGACGAGTGCAAGGAGCGCGACTTCACGTACGCGGCCCCGCTCTTCGTCACCGCCGAGTTCACCAACAACGAGACCGGTGAGATCAAGTCCCAGACGGTCTTCATGGGCGACTTCCCGCTCATGACGCCGAAGGGCACCTTCTGCATCAACGGCACCGAGCGTGTCGTCGTCTCGCAGCTGGTCCGTTCGCCGGGTGTCTACTTCGACTCCTCCATCGACAAGACGTCCGACAAGGACATCTTCACCGCCAAGATCATCCCGTCCCGGGGTGCCTGGCTGGAGATGGAGGTCGACAAGCGCGACATGGTCGGCGTCCGCATCGACCGCAAGCGCAAGCAGTCCGTCACCGTCCTCCTGAAGGCTCTCGGCTGGACCACCGAGCAGATCCTCGAGGAGTTCGGCGAGTACGAGTCCATGCGCGCCACCCTGGAGAAGGACCACACCCAGGGCCAGGACGACGCGCTGCTCGACATCTACCGCAAGCTGCGCCCGGGCGAGCCGCCGACCCGTGAGGCCGCGCAGACGCTGCTCGAGAACCTCTACTTCAACCCGAAGCGCTACGACCTCGCGAAGGTCGGCCGCTACAAGGTCAACAAGAAGCTGGGTGCCGACGCCCCGCTCGACGCCGGTGTGCTGACCGTCGACGATGTCATCGCGACGATCAAGTACCTGGTGAAGCTGCACGCCGGCGAGGTCGAGACCGTCGGCGAGAACGGCACGGACATCGTCGTCGAGACCGACGACATCGACCACTTCGGCAACCGTCGTCTGCGCAACGTCGGCGAGCTCATCCAGAACCAGGTCCGCACGGGTCTGGCTCGTATGGAGCGCGTCGTCCGCGAGCGGATGACCACCCAGGACGTCGAGGCGATCACGCCGCAGACCCTGATCAACATCCGGCCGGTCGTCGCCTCCATCAAGGAGTTCTTCGGCACCAGCCAGCTGTCCCAGTTCATGGACCAGACCAACCCGCTGTCGGGTCTGACCCACAAGCGTCGTCTGTCGGCGCTGGGTCCGGGCGGTCTCTCCCGTGAGCGGGCCGGCTTCGAGGTCCGAGACGTCCACCCGTCGCACTACGGCCGTATGTGCCCGATCGAGACGCCCGAAGGCCCGAACATCGGTCTGATCGGCTCGCTCGCCTCCTACGGTCGCGTCAACGCGTTCGGTTTCGTCGAGACCCCGTACCGCAAGGTCGTCGAGGGCCAGGTCACCGACGAGGTGCACTACCTGACCGCCGACGAGGAGGACCGCTTCGTCATCGCCCAGGCGAACGCCGCCCTGGGTGAGGACATGCGCTTCACCGAGGCCCGCGTGCTGGTCCGCCGCCGTGGCGGCGAGATCGACTACATCGCGCCGGACGAGGTCGACTACATGGACGTCTCGCCGCGCCAGATGGTGTCGGTCGCGACCGCCATGATCCCGTTCCTCGAGCACGACGACGCCAACCGCGCGCTCATGGGATCGAACATGATGCGCCAGGCCGTTCCGCTGATCAAGGCCGAGGCGCCGCTGGTCGGCACCGGCATGGAGTACCGCTGCGCGGT
Organism: Streptomyces abikoensis; assembly: GCF_014648775.1. Lineage (GTDB taxonomy): Bacteria > Actinomycetota > Actinomycetes > Streptomycetales > Streptomycetaceae > Streptomyces > Streptomyces abikoensis. The sequence goes on along the minus strand of NZ_BMRT01000012.1, from coordinate 19,157 downwards.
CGACGCCGGTGACGTCATCAAGGCCGAGAAGGACGGTGTCGTCCAGGAGGTCTCCGCCGACTACGTGACGGTGGCCAACGACGACGGCACGTACAACACCTACCGCGTCGCCAAGTTCTCCCGCTCCAACCAGGGCACCTCCTTCAACCAGAAGGTCGTCGTCGACGAGGGCGCCCGCGTCGTCGCCGGCCAGGTGCTCGCCGACGGTCCGTCCACCGAGAACGGTGAGATGGCGCTCGGCAAGAACCTCCTCGTGGCGTTCATGCCGTGGGAGGGCCACAACTACGAGGACGCGATCATCCTGTCGCAGCGCCTCGTCCAGGACGACGTCCTCTCCTCGATCCACATCGAGGAGCACGAGGTCGACGCCCGTGACACCAAGCTGGGCCCCGAGGAGATCACCCGGGACATCCCGAACGTCTCCGAGGAGGTCCTCGCCGACCTCGACGAGCGCGGCATCATCCGCATCGGTGCCGAGGTCGTCGCCGGCGACATCCTCGTCGGCAAGGTCACCCCGAAGGGTGAGACCGAGCTGACCCCCGAGGAGCGTCTGCTCCGCGCGATCTTCGGTGAGAAGGCCCGTGAGGTCCGTGACACCTCGCTGAAGGTCCCCCACGGTGAGATCGGCAAGGTCATCGGCGTCCGCGTCTTCGACCGCGAAGAGGGCGACGAGCTGCCCCCGGGCGTGAACCAGCTGGTCCGCGTCTACGTGGCCCAGAAGCGCAAGATCACCGATGGTGACAAGCTCGCCGGCCGTCACGGCAACAAGGGTGTCATCTCCAAGATCCTCCCGGTCGAGGACATGCCGTTCCTCGAGGACGGCACCCCGGTCGACATCATCCTCAACCCGCTCGGTGTCCCGTCCCGAATGAACCCGGGACAGGTCCTCGAGATCCACCTCGGCTGGCTCGCCAGCCGCGGCTGGAAGGTCGAGGGCGACGAGGAGTGGATGAAGCGCCTCCAGGCGATCGGCGCCGACGACGTCGCCGCCGGCACCAACGTCGCGACCCCGGTCTTCGACGGCGCCCGCGAGGACGAGATCGCCGGTCTCTTCGAGTCCACGATCCCCAACCGCGACGGCGAGCGCCTGGTGCTCCCGTCCGGTAAGGCCCGGATGTTCGACGGCCGCTCCGGCGAGCCGTTCCCGGACCCGATCTCGGTCGGGTACATGTACATCCTCAAGCTGCACCACCTGGTCGACGACAAGCTCCACGCCCGTTCGACCGGTCCGTACTCCATGATCACCCAGCAGCCGCTGGGTGGTAAGGCTCAGTTCGGTGGCCAGCGCTTCGGTGAGATGGAGGTGTGGGCGCTGGAGGCTTATGGCGCCGCGTACGCCCTCCAGGAGCTGCTGACCATCAAGTCCGACGACGTCACCGGCCGAGTGAAGGTCTACGAGGCGATCGTCAAGGGCGAGAACATCCCCGAGCCCGGCATCCCCGAGTCCTTCAAGGTGCTCATCAAGGAGATGCAGTCCCTCTGCCTCAACGTGGAGGTGCTGTCCTCGGACGGCATGTCCATCGAGATGCGGGACACCGACGAGGACGTCTTCCGCGCGGCGGAGGAGCTCGGTATCGACCTGTCCCGGCGCGAGCCGAGCAGCGTCGAAGAGGTCTGACGGGTCTGGTGGGGGCCTCGCAAGAGGCCCCCACCGTCCCCGGACCCCCAGACCACTGATGTAGAGCCCATAAATCGCTAACGCGAGGGGCACGACCCTGAAAGAGGGATTGACGAACAGTGCTCGACGTCAACTTCTTCGACGAGCTGCGGATCGGCCTGGCGACCGCGGACGACATCCGGACCTGGTCCCACGGCGAGGTCAAGAAGCCGGAGACCATCAACTACCGCACCCTGAAGCCCGAAAAGGACGGACTCTTCTGCGAGAAGATCTTCGGTCCGACCCGGGACTGGGAGTGCTACTGCGGCAAGTACAAGCGTGTCCGCTTCAAGGGCATCATCTGTGAGCGCTGTGGCGTCGAGGTCACGCGCGCCAAGGTGCGCCGTGAGCGGATGGGCCACATCGAGCTCGCCGCTCCCGTCACCCACATCTGGTACTTCAAGGGCGTCCCGTCGCGCCTGGGCTACCTCCTCGACCTCGCCCCGAAGGACCTCGAGAAGGTCATCTACTTCGCCGCCTACATGATCACGTGGGTGGACGAGGAGCGCCGTACGCGCGACCTGCCCTCGCTGGAGGCCCACGTCTCCGTCGAGCGTCAGCAGATCGAGCAGCGTCGCGACGCCGACCTGGAGGCCCGCGCCAAGAAGCTCGAGTCCGACCTGGCCGAGCTCGAGGCCGAGGGCGCCAAGGCCGATGTGCGCCGCAAGGTGCGCGAGGGCGCCGAGCGTGAGATGAAGCAGCTGCGCGACCGCGCGCAGCGCGAGATCGACCGCCTCGACGAGGTGTGGAGCCGCTTCAAGAACCTCAAGGTCCAGGACCTCGAGGGCGACGAGCTGCTCTACCGCGAGCTGCGCGACCGCTTCGGCACCTACTTCATGGGTGCGATGGGCGCCGCCGCGCTGCAGAAGCGCCTGGAGTCCTTCGACCTCGACGAGGAGGCCGAGCGCCTCCGCGAGATCATCCGGACCGGCAAGGGCCAGAAGAAGACCCGTGCGCTCAAGCGCCTCAAGGTCGTCTCCGCCTTCCTGCAGACCCGCAACAGCCCCAGCGGCATGGTGCTGGACTGCATCCCCGTGATCCCGCCGGACCTGCGTCCGATGGTGCAGCTGGACGGTGGCCGCTTCGCGACCTCCGACCTGAACGACCTGTACCGCCGTGTGATCAACCGCAACAACCGTCTGAAGCGTCTGCTCGACCTCGGTGCCCCCGAGATCATCGTGAACAACGAGAAGCGGATGCTCCAGGAGGCGGTCGACGCCCTCTTCGACAACGGCCGTCGTGGTCGCCCGGTCACGGGCCCCGGCAACCGTCCGCTGAAGTCCCTCAGCGACATGCTGAAGGGTAAGCAGGGTCGATTCCGTCAGAACCTGCTCGGTAAGCGTGTCGACTACTCGGCCCGTTCCGTCATCGTCGTCGGTCCGCAGCTGAAGCTGCACCAGTGTGGTCTGCCCAAGGCCATGGCGCTGGAGCTCTTCAAGCCGTTCGTGATGAAGCGCCTGGTCGACCTGAACCACGCGCAGAACATCAAGTCGGCCAAGCGCATGGTCGAGCGCGGCCGCACCGTGGTGTACGACGTCCTCGAAGAGGTCATCGCCGAGCACCCGGTGCTGCTGAACCGTGCGCCCACGCTGCACCGCCTCGGCATCCAGGCCTTCGAGCCGCAGCTGGTCGAGGGCAAGGCCATCCAGATCCACCCGCTCGTCTGCACCGCGTTCAACGCGGACTTCGACGGTGACCAGATGGCCGTCCACCTGCCGCTCTCCGCGGAGGCGCAGGCCGAGGCCCGCATCCTGATGCTGTCCTCGAACAACATCCTCAAGCCGGCCGACGGCCGTCCGGTCACCATGCCGACCCAGGACATGGTGCTGGGCCTGTTCTTCCTCACCACCGACGAGGAGGAGCGCGAGGTCCGCGGCGAGGGTCGTTCCTTCGGCTCGGTCGCCGAGGCGATCATGGCGTTCGACGCCCGTGAGCTCTCGCTCCAGGCGAAGGTCGACATCCGCTTCCCGATCGGCACCGTTCCGCCGCGCGGCTGGGTTCCCCCGGTCCGCGAGGAGGGCGAGCCGGAGTGGCAGCAGGGTGACTCGTTCCGCCTGCGCACCACCCTGGGCCGCGCGCTCTTCAACGAGCTGCTGCCCGAGGACTACCCGTTCGTCGACTACTCGGTGGGCAAGAAGCAGCTCTCCGAGATCGTCAACGACCTGGCCGAGCGCTACCCCAAGGTCATCGTGGCGGCGACGCTCGACAACCTGAAGGCGGCCGGTTTCCACTGGGCGACCCGTTCCGGTGTCACCGTGGCCATCTCCGACGTCGTCGTTCCCGAGGCGAAGAAGGAGATCGTCAAGGGCTACGAGGCGCAGGACGAGAAGGTCCAGAAGCAGTACGAGCGCGGTCTGATCACCAAGGACGAGCGCACGCAGGAGCTCATCGCGATCTGGACCAAGGCGACCAACGAGGTCGCCGAGGCGATGAACGCGAACTTCCCCAAGACGAACCCCATCTTCATGATGGTTGACTCGGGTGCCCGAGGAAACATGATGCAGATGCGGCAGATCGCCGGTATGCGTGGTCTGGTGTCGAACGCGAAGAACGAGACCATTCCGCGACCCATTAAGGCGTCGTTCCGTGAGGGTCTCACCGTGCTGGAGTACTTCATCTCCACCCACGGTGCCCGTAAGGGTCTCGCGGACACCGCCCTCCGTACCGCCGACTCGGGTTACCTCACCCGTCGTCTGGTCGACGTCTCCCAGGACGTGATCATCCGCGAGGAGGACTGCGGCACCGAGCGCGGCCTCAAGCTGGCGATCGCCGTCAAGGGCGAGGACGGCGTCCTGCGCAAGACGGACGACGTCGAGACGAGCGTCTACGCCCGTATGCTCGCCGAGGACGTCGTCGTCGACGGCAAGGTCATCGCGCCGGCCAACGTCGACCTCGGTGACGTGCTCATCGAGCAGCTCGTCGCCCACGGCGTCGAGACGGTCAAGACCCGTTCGGTCCTCACCTGTGAGTCCGCGGTCGGCACCTGTGCCTTCTGCTACGGCCGCTCGCTGGCGACCGGCAAGCTGGTGGACATCGGTGAGGCGGTCGGCATCATCGCCGCCCAGTCCATCGGTGAGCCCGGTACCCAGCTGACGATGCGTACCTTCCACACCGGTGGTGTGGCCGGTGACGACATCACCCAGGGTCTGCCCCGTGTCGTCGAGCTCTTCGAGGCCCGTACGCCCAAGGGTGTCGCCCCGATCTCCGAGGCCGCCGGCCGCGTGCGGATCGAGGAGACCGAGAAGACCAAGAAGATCGTCGTCACTCCGGACGACGGCAGCGACGAGACGGCGTTCCCGATCTCGAAGCGTGCCCGTCTGCTGGTCAGCGAGGGCGAGCACGTCGAGGTGGGCCAGAAGCTCACCGTGGGTGCCACCAACCCCCACGACGTCCTGCGGATCCTCGGCCAGCGCGCCGTCCAGGTCCACCTGGTCGGCGAGGTCCAGAAGGTCTACAACTCGCAGGGTGTGTCGATCCACGACAAGCACATCGAGATCATCATCCGGCAGATGCTCCGCCGCGTGACGATCATCGAGTCCGGCGACGCGGAGCTGCTGCCGGGCGAGCTCGTGGAGCGCTCGCGCTTCGAGTCCGAGAACCGTCGTGTGGTCACCGAGGGCGGTCACCCCGCCTCCGGCCGTCCGCAGCTGATGGGTATCACCAAGGCCTCGCTGGCGACGGAGTCCTGGCTGTCGGCCGCCTCCTTCCAGGAGACGACCCGAGTGCTGACGGACGCGGCGATCAACGCCAAGTCCGACTCGCTCATCGGCCTCAAGGAGAACGTCATCATCGGTAAGCTCATCCCGGCCGGTACGGGTCTGTCCCGCTACCGCAACATCCGGGTGGAGCCCACCGAGGAGGCCAAGGCCGCGATGTACTCGGCCGTCGGTTACGACGACATCGACTACTCGCCCTTCGGCACCGGCTCCGGCCAGGCGGTCCCGCTGGAGGACTACGACTACGGTCCGTACAACCAGTAAGCCTCTGGTTCGCTCGTCAGGGCGGCCGCCCCGCGCACGCGGGGTGGCCGCCCTGCGGCGTTTTTGAGCCTTTGGTGGTCAGCGGCCGGTGAGCTGCAGCCCGGCGAGGACCACCCCGCCGACGGCCGTCAGGGCCGCCACGCTCGCCAGCGGCCAGCGGGCGCGCTCCAGGGCGTCCAGCCGGGCCTCGTGATCGGCGAGCTGTTTGTCGGTCTGGTCGCTGCGCTGGACGAGCAGGGCGAGCGAGCCGTCGACCCGGGCGAAGCCGGCCTCCATCGTGCCGCGCAGCCGCTCCAGCTCCACGGCGACCGTGGCGGCCTCGTTTCCTTGCCGCTCGCTCATGCGCGGCCCCGGTCGTCGTCCCCGTCCCGTCCGTCCCGCCCGTCCCGCAGCCAGCGGGGGAGGAGGGCCTGGACGGCGGGCAGGGCCATGACGCGGGCGAGCCCGCCGGCGACGGCGAGCGCCCCGGCCACCCACGGCAGGCTGGCCGGGATGCCGGAGGCGTCGACGATCGCGGGCAGGGCGAGCGCGAGGGCGACGGCGGTCTGGAGGACGGTGCGGAGGGTCCGCCTGGCGGCGTCGGACACGGTGGTTCCTTTCTGTCTTTCTTTTGTGGGGCCGCTCTCCGCTCTCAGGAGACGCGGGGGACCTTCAGCGCGTCCCACGAGACCCGTCCGGGCCAGCCGTCGGCCTCCGGCCCGGAGAAGCCGAGCTTGCGCTGCCAGCGGGCGTACGACTGCCGGTCGGCGTCGGTCCACTGCTCGCCGGGCCCCTGGGAGTACGCCGAGCAGCCCTCCTCGACCAGGCGGCGGCCCATCGCCGTGACGACCGGCGACTTCGGCTCGGCCCGGAAGAACGACTGGCCGGGGAAGGGCGCGTAGTCGTTGCCCGGGCCGGGGACGGAGAGCTCGTCGCCGGGGTGGATGCGGTCCGGGTCGGCCAGCTCGTTGAGGGAGGCGAGCCGGGCGGGGGTGGTGCCGTGGGACTCGGCGATGCCGCTGAGGGTGTCGCCGGGCCGCACGGTGTACGTGGTCATGGCGGGGCGGGACGGCTCGGCGGGCTCCTCCGGGCGCCCGGCCGGCGCCCCGCCCAGCCGGCCGGCGACCCGGCCGCGCATGTCGCCCATCTCGAAGCCGACCGGGTCGACCTTGGTGTTCGTCCACTCCTTGTGGCCGATCACGGAGCCCGAGCTCCAGCCGTGCGCCCGGCACAGCGCGGCCGAGACGCGCTCGATGGCGTCGAGCTGCGCGGCCGGCCACGGGTCGTCGCCGTCGCCGAGGTTGACGCACTCGAAGCCGTAGAAACGGGCGTTGCCGTCGGTGTCGTTGGCGACGGGCCGGGGCAGGGACGTCTCGCCGATCACGGCCGCGAGCACGTCGCCGTCACCCGTACCGGCGTGGTTGGCCCGCCCGTTGCCGACCAGATGGACGGTGCCGGACTTGTCGATGACGCCGTGGCAGAGCGGGCCGGGGAGCTCGTCGTAGCCCTCGTAGCAGAGCTCGACGGAGGAGTCGGTGCCGGAGGTGACCGTGTGGTGAATGATCACCCCGTGCACGGGGCCCCAGGCGCCCTTGTGGTTGCGGTTGTGGTCGCGCCAGTCGTCGGTCTCCACGACGTCGACGCCTTCCGCGCGCAGCGCGGCGACGAACTGGTCGGCGGTGAGGGGAGTTGCCATGGAAGTCGCTCCAGACATGCGAGGGCCCCGGGCCGCTGGGCGGCCCGGGGCACGGGTGGTGGGGGCGGGACGGGGGTCGCTACATGGGCGCCGTCATGCTGAAGGAGTCGCTCAGCAGGACCGTCTCCTCGGGGCCCTGCCCGAGGTACTCGGGGTAGGTCGCCAGATAGACGTTCCCGTCGGGGTGGATGTAGAACTGCGCCGTGCCGTAGGGGTTGTGGGCCCCCACGTTGGCGGTGAACAGCACGCGCTGCAGTCCCGCCGGGCGCATGCCCTCGGGCAGGGTGAACAGCGGGGTGGCGACCTGGAACCTGCCTTGCAGGTGTCCGGCGAACTCCACTCGGTCCCCGACGACGCGTGCCAGGGGGTTTCCGTGCATGGGTGCCACGGGGGTGAGCGGGATCCAGTCGATGGCCATAAAGGGTTCCTTGTCCGTGCGGGGCGGGGAGGGGACGGTCAGGCCAGCGCGAACCAGTACCGGGTGCCCAGGGCCATGGTTCCGTTGGCCCAGTCGACGTCGGTGGGCAGTGCCGTGTTGGCCTTGGTGGGCGACATGACCGTGCGGGGGACGGTTCCCGGGCGGCCGAAGCGGCCCGGGACGTCGTAGCCGCCGTTGCCGGTCATGATCCGGGGCGCGTTCGACGAGTTGGAGTAGTTGAGCAGCAGCGCGACGACGTAGATGCCGGGCTGGAGCGTCGCCGGTGCGGTCAGCGGCAGGAACGAGGTCATGCCGCCGATGTCGTGCGCCTCGGGGTAGACCATGCTGAGGTCGGCGCTCTGCCCGACCCGCTTGCCGGCGGCGTCGTAGAGTCCCGCGAACGATCCCGGCCCGATCCCGCCCGACGCGCCGGAGTAGCCGAGCGTCTGGACGCAGATCTCCTTGACGGTGGCCGCCGAGCGGAGGATCACCGCGCTGTAGTAGATGCGTCCGCTCGCCGGGATGTCGCCGGGCGCCCCCGAGTTGATGGGGCTCTTGCCGTCGCCCAGCCCCGGGTCGAACGTCCAGGCGAGGAAGCCCAGGTCGGACGGTGCCCAGTTGCCGGAGCGTGCCGCGGCGTCGACGTAGGACTTGCGGACGAGGTGCTCCGGGGCGGTCGGGTCGACCGTGACGGACGGCGCGGTGGTGAAGGTCTTCGCGCCCTCGACGGTCTGCGCGCCCGAGAGCAGGACCGACCGGCCGGCGGGTTCCGCGCGGACATCGGCGGCGGTGAGGTTCACGATGCCGCTGTAGCCGTTGACGGACCGTACGCCCGCCGCCCGCTCGTCGAGCGTGACCGTGGTGCCGTCGGGCTTGCGGTAGGCCAGGACGCCGCCGTTGGCGTACAGCACGATGCCGTCGGTGGGCTTGCCCGTGGGCACGGCGGTGACGTTCTTCATGCCGAGCACGGACTGGCCGCCCGCGCTGTCGGCGACGGTGGCGCCGATCTGCACATTGCCGGTGAAGCGGGCGTCGGCGTTGGCCACAAGGCCACCGGTGGAGTCGACCCGCACCCGGCTGGCGCCCGTGGTGTCCTGGACGTCCAGGGCGGCGCCGTTGCCGTTGCCGCGGACGGTGAACGTGCCGGTCACCGTGCCCCCGGTGACCGGCACGGCGCCCACGTCCTTGGCGTCGAGCCGGATCTCGGCCTCGGTGTGGTCGTTCACGGAGCGCACCGGCCCGGGGGCGCCGGCCGGTCCGGGCGGCCCGGGCGGGCCGGGGAGCCCGGCGACCGGGACGTAGTCGGGGGTGCGGGGATCGCTGGGGGCGATGTCGGCCAGGTCGACCTTCGGCCGCGCGGCCGGCAGCAGGATCTTGTACGGGGCGCGGGCGGGCAGCCCCGACAGCCGCTCGGTGACGGTGTAGGCCCAGTTCGTCGGGTTCATGCCCGGCGCGTCGGTGGCGGGCAGCGTGACGCTGATCCGCCCGTCGGCGTCGAGGGGCGCGGAGAAGATTCCGCCGAGCATGACGTCGCTGTCGCTGTGGGTGAGCAGCGGGGGCGGTTCGAAGGTGACGCTGCCCGACAGGGCGTGACCGTCGATGGAGAGGTAGCGGGCGGTTACGGTGACGGTGGGGATGGCACCGGGTAGCACGAGGCGCGCCTTCCTGTCGTGGGGCGAATGGGGGCTCAGGGGCTGGGGGCGCTCAGGACTGAACGCCGTAGAGAGCGCGGGGGATGCACCAGACGGTGCTCTTGGAATTGGCCGCGCGCGCCTGGACCTTGAAGGTGACGTCGGCGTCGTATGCCGCGCCGATCTTTTCGTAGAACCACAGGCCGTTCTTGCCGGTCGGCCCGACCTGCTGATCGTTCACGAGCAGCCGGACCTCCCCGCCGTCGCCCGCGAAGGCGTAGTCGATCTTGCAGTAGAGCCGGGGGTGCTGAATGATCGCCTGGCTGCTGTACAGCGTCTGCCAGCTCGTCGAGCTGGTGGACTGCCACTTCGTGGCGTCCTCCGGGCCGGGCAGCGGGTAGGGGAGGTAGGGCTTGGCCAGGCCGAAGTTCTGGGCGTCCTCGGCGAAGATGATGTTGCCCTTGGCGTCCCACATCCGGATGGGCTGGACCGGCATGTTCTTGGGGTCGCCGGTCCAGATGTCGAGTGCGACGGAGCCGTCGTCACGCCGGACGCGGAAGCCCTGCTGGTACTGGCCGCCCTCCCGGTCCGGCCACACCCGTCCGATGTAGGCGAGGTCCTTGTTGTCGGGCGTGCGGACGGTCAGCGAGCCGCCGTCGCCGATGACGACGCGGCCGCCCTGGATCTCGTCCATCCTGGGCCGCGTGTTGGCGCTGCCCATCAGCGCGCGGACCTGTCGTTCCAGATCGCGGATGCGGTCGAGGATGTCGAGGGGGATCGCGGCCATCAGAGTCCTTCCAGATAGAGCTTGGCGGTCTCGGCCTTCGCCCGCTCGGGCGGCGAGACGGTCATGCCGACGACCCGGTAGCGGGCGTCGAGTCCTTCCGGGTGCCACAGGTCGGTGACGCGCAGCCGGACCGTGGCGCCGATGAGGGCGGGTGTCATCCGGCCGTCGACGCGGATGGTGACCTCGGGGATGAGCTGGGGGCGCCGGGATCGGGCCAGTTCGGCGTCGGCGAGGCCGTTGAGGATGTCGCGGTCGCTGATCGAGCTGTGGTCGGAGGTGCCTTCGAGCCGCGGCCAGCCGGCGTTCAGGTCCTCGATCGAGACCTTCCGCTCCGACACCGTCGGCACGGAGTCCGCGGCCTGGTTGCGGTTGGCCGAATCGCCGCGGGCCACCCACACGTTGGACTGGAGCGTCGCGTCGCTCGGCAGGCTGTACGACAGCAGCGGGCCGGGCCGGTCCAGGACGATGTCCTGGGCGCCGACGTGGATCCTCGGGTGGCCGAGCTGGAGGCGCTTGACGCGCCGGGCGCTGACGGGGTCGCGGTAGCAGTGGACCCGCCACTCGAAGCCGTCCCGCTGGGCGGCGAGCCCGTCGAGGATCTCGCGGATCCGGGCGACGTCCGTGTAGGCGTAGTTCTGGGTGCGGCGGACGCCCGAGACCTCGTTGCCGTACTCGATGCCGAGGTCGCCGCCGGGCTGCGCCTGGAGGTGGTCGAAGAGGCCGCGGACGACGTCGAACTGGTCGACGTCCTTGGCCTCGAAGCCGCTCGACAGGATCCGGTGGTCGAGGTACGAGTCGAAGGTCCCGGCCTGGATCTCGGCCGTCATCCGCCCGCTCTCGTCGCCGGAGGGCGTGCAGGTCCACAGGATGCCGCCCCACCAGATCTCGCCGCCGCGCTCCAGCCAGACCGCGGTGCGGCCGGGCTGGAGCGCGGACCGGGCGCGCTGGGCGAGCGCCCGGTCCGGCAGGGGCACGGTGGCGCGCAGCGATCCGGTCTTGCCGATGTAGTCGTCGAACTCGACGCCGGTCAGCGGCAGGGCGTCGACGACCTGGTCGCTGCGCAGATCGCAGAAGAGGGCGCGGTAGGCGGGCTGGGGAGCCACGGTCATGCGCTCGCCTCGTAGAAGCCCGAGACGGTGAACCAGTTGCCCTCGACGACGGTGTCCGGCCAGTCGCCGTCGGCCCAGCCGCCGTTGACCTGGCGGGAGGCGTTGTTGGCGGTCCAGCCGCAGGCGGAACCGTTGGGGTGGCGGGTGGCCTCCAGGTAGCAGCCGCCGTGGTAGTAGCCGGAGTTGGTGCGGAACTTGAGGCTGCCGGACATGCTGGGGCCGGTGGGCCGGACGGGCAGGGAGACCCACCAGTTGCCGTTCCGGCCGGCGCCGCCCCAGTTGGAGGACGAGCCGATCCGGAGGGTCGCGGTGAAGTGGACGATCGCCCCGTCCTGGAGGTAGCGGCCGGTCAGCGAGCCGTTGCCGACGCGCGGCGCGGGGCCGTTGTCGGCGCCCCACTCCGGCGTGTAGTCCCGCCAGCCCGGCCGGGGCTCCGGGTACGCCTTCCACTGGGAGCCGTCCCAGCGCTCCAGGCCCGTGCCGGTGTCGCGGTACTGGCCGACGTAGCCGCCGGGGAAGTTCTGGCCCCAGCCGCGCGGGATGATGCCGCCGACGGCGACGGTGGCCCGGCGGCGGTCGCGGACGGTGTCCCAGTTGATCCCGCCCTTGCCGGCGGAGGCCCCGGCGGGGACGGTGACCTCGGCGAGGGCGATGGCCGCGCGGGGCGTCGCGGGCGCGGCCGGGTTGGCGGCCGGCACGCCCTGGACGATCTCGACGACGGCCTCGGTGCGGTTGGAGGTGTCCTGCTGGGCGTCGTAGACGCGCAGCACGACCAGGTCCACGCGGGGGTTGTTCGCGTCGCCGTCGGCGAAGGTCAGGGGGACGTAGTCGGTCACCACGACCGGGTAGGCACCGGTCGGCTCGGTGCCCTGCACGACGGCGCGGCCCGGCGTGACCTTGCCCGTCATGCCCTGGTCGCCGAAGACGTACAGGCCGTCCATGGCGCGCCCGCCGCCCTGGGCGCCGGGGATCACGCCGTCCCGGGTGGCCAGCACGCCCTCCGGGGCCATGGTGCCGAGCGGGGCGAGCCGGGTGTCGACGCGGGACTGGCCCCCGCCGGCGTCGGTGCGGTTGAGCAGCCATGCGCTGCGGACGTTGTTCATCTCGTCCTCCGAGGAAGGTGGTGGGGAGGTGGGGAGGTGGGGAAAGGCGGCGGGTGGGTGGTTCACCCGTGGGGGTGGGTCACCAGTGGGCGTTGCGCCAGCGGACGGTCACCGAGGCGCGCGGGTCGGTCGAGTCGGGGCCGGCGCGGAAGGCCAGCGAGGTGTCGCCCGGCTCCAGCTGGAACAGCTGCTCCGGAGTGGAGCGGGCGGTGGCGGTGTAGAGCCGCGAGGCGGTGCCGTTGAGCAGGACCGTTCCGTCGGCGGTGTCGACGGTGAGCACGTCGGCCTCGGCGAGCTGGATGTCGTACTCCAGCTGCCGCCCGTCGCCGATCCGGGTGAGGGACGGGAGGGAGACCGGACCGCGGAACTCGATCAGGGGGCTGACGGGGGCGTCGCCCTCGTTCACCGCCGTGATCACTCCGGTGCTGCCGGCGGCGCCCCACTCCAGCGACCACTCCAGGCCGCCGTCCGGCTGCCACAGCAGGCCGGGCTCGGACGTGGGGAGGACCGTGCGGCCCAGCTGCTCGGTGATGCCGAGACGGCGGGGGTCGGTGCACAGCCACTGGACGGAGACGGACGCGATGCCGGTGGTGACGTAGGTGCGGTCCGTCGGGACGACGCGGCGGTCGACGCGCGCCCGGCAGGCGAGGGTCTGGCCGTGGAGGCGCACGGCGAGCCACTGCTCGCCGCTGTGCACGGCCGTGGCGGCGCGGAACGCCCGGGCGACGGCCTGCGCCTGGTCGGGGCGGTCGGGCAGCAGCCAGACGGTCGCGGCGACCGTCCGCGGCTTGGCCCACTGGGCGCCGGGCCAGGAGCCGTGCTGGTCGGGCCGGGGCACGTCGGCCGAGTCCAGCTCGGGCAGGTCGTCCCAGCCGGTCAGGCCCTTGGCGTCGATCTGGTAGGGCGTACCGGGGCCCATGAGGAGCCCGGCCCACTCGATCTGCCCGTCCTGGGTGATCTGGGAGCCGGGGGGAGCGGTGGCGGTCGCGGTGTCGAGTTGGGTCGCTGTGGGCATGGGTGGGCCTCACCTCCGGGTGTATGGGTCCGCGTGTAGGGGTCCGCCTTGGGCTCAGGCGTGGGCCGTGGCGTGGGCCGTGGCATGGGCTGCGGCGTGCGCTCAGGCGTGGGCCGCGGCGAGGAAGAGCAGGTCCGAGGCGATGGCGTGGGCGCCGCGGCCCTCGGGCTCGTGATAGGTGCCGATGCGGGCACCGGCCCGCGCGGGGGCGGCGCGCCGGGCCGTCTCGGCCGTACGGGCCAGCAACGCTTCGAGCTTCGGCATGGGCAGTACCGCCTCGGCCTCGCCCGCCTCGGCGAGGATCACGGGGACGCCGCCCTCGCGGGGGCTGACGACGCCGCCTTCGGCGAGCATCGGGATCTTCGGGAGGTCGACGCCGAAGTGCTTGCCGAGGAAGTTGAAGCTGAGGCTGTTGAGGCCGTCGATGACCCAGTTGGCGAAGGCGATGAGCCCGTTGAGGGGGCCCTTGACGACGCCGGTGACCATCTGGAATCCGGTTTGCAGGAAGTCGCCCATGCCGTGGAGGGCCTTCTCCATCGCGGAGTTGACCTTCCTGAACCCGCCAGGGATGTCCTTGGTGACCCATGTGACCACCGGCTTGACGACGCTCTCGAGCGTCTTCCAGACGCCCTTGATCACGGCGAGGTAGCCGGTGATCACGGGGACGACGACGGTCAGGGCGGTGGTGAAGTACGCCTCGACGAGCCCGAAGACCGTCTCCATGATCTGCTGCCCGAGCTCCGAGTTCAGCGCGAAGTCGATGAGCTCGGTGGCGAAGGGGGCGAGGAGGGAGAGGACGAGGACGAACGGGTTCGTCTTCATCACGAGGTTGACGGCTGTCATGATGCCGCCGGCGATTTTGAGTTTGCCGCCGAGGATCCCGGTGAACTTGCCGAGGATTCCGGCGCTCTTGCCGGTGCGGGCGATCGCCCTGCCGGAGGCGGTGGCCTGGCGGTTGATGTTCTTCAGCAGCCGGGCGGACTGCCGGCCGCCGGACTTCGTCTTCAGCAGACCGGTGTGGGCGGTGCCGGCCTGCCGGCCGACGGCGAGTGCGGAGCGGCCGGCGGCCCCGGCGCCCGTACCGAACTGCCGGGCCTCCTTGCCGGCCTGACCGGTGGACGTCCGGATGCGGTCGGCGGCCCGGGCGGCGTTCCTGACCCCGTTCTGGACGGTGCGGACGGAACGGGCCGCCTGGCCGAGGGCCGAGCCGAAGTTGCGGAACGCGCCGGCGGAGTTGGCGAGCGGATTTCTGGGGAGCGCTGCTGCCGCGGCGGCGGCCATGGGGGGTCCCTCCTTCTCTGTTCGGTGGGCCTAGCCGCGGGCCTTCGCGAGGAACATCAGGGCTCGGGCGGTGTCGCGCGGGGTGGAGGACGAGGTGGCGTAGTAGTTCTCGATGTGGAACCCGGCGGCCGCGCCGCTTGTGCTGCCCCCGACACCGGCCGACTTGAGCCGGGCCTCGACCGCGGTGCGGCTCAGCAGCCGGTCGAGCTTCGACAGCGGCATGACCGCCTCGTGCTCGCCCGCCTCGGCGACGATCGCCGGCACACCACCACTGCGGGGCGCGACGATGCCGCCCTCCGCGAGCATCGGGATCCGGGGGATGCTGACGCCGAAGGTCTTGCCGCCGACGAGGGGCACCCAGCCGGGGATGGAGACCTTGATGCCGTTCAGCGCGCCGATCGCCGAGTTGATGAGGCTGATGACGCCGTTGAGCGGGTACTTGACGGCGGAGAGGATGCCGCCGAAGACACTTCCGGCGAAGGAGGACAGCCCGCCCCAGGCGCTGGACAGGGCGTCCTTGACGGTGTTGAACGCACCGGGGATCGCGGAGCCGATCCACAGGGCGATGGGCAGGATGGCCGCCTTGATGCCGTCCCAGACCTTCGAGATGATCTTTCCGGTGGTCTTCATCAGGGGGCCGATGGCCTTCATGACGGTGTCGACGACCTTGCCGATGACGTCGAAGGCGACCTTCATGATCTTCTGCATCGCCTTCGACTTGGACGCCATGGCGACGACCTTCTCGATGAGCGGTGCGAAGAGTTCGAGCAACATCCCGATGACGTTGCCCTTCATGGCCTTGTTGAGGCCCTTGAACCCGCCGTCGGCCTTCTTCAGTCCGCCCTGGAACTTCCCCATGGACGTCCCGCCCTTGCCGGCCTCCTTGCCGACCTTGGCCACCGACCGGGCCGCCTGATCGGCGGCGGTCTTCATGCCCTTGAGCTCACGGGCGGACTGCTTGGCGGAGTTCTTGATCCTGCCGACGTTGGTATTGGCGGTGCCGGCGTTCCGCCCGAGCGTGCCGGCGGCTCGGCCGGCGGCGTCGATGTTGGTTCTGAAAGTCCGGGCGGCGCCGCCGGCGCGGCCGAGGGATTGAACTAGGGACATGTTCCTCCTTCCTCTTTGGGCTTGTGTGTTCGGCTGCGATCTGTCAGCCCAGCGCCGTGATCAGGCGAGAGAGACGTGCGTCGAGTTTCTGGATCTCCCGGGCCGCGCTGGAGATGTCACTCACTGCGGCCGCCTGGGTGGCGCGTCCGGCGGGAACGCTGTTGTTGATTCGCTGCCGTTGCGCGGATGAGCTGCCTTGGGACCTCAGCTGCGTCTGAAGCCTGTCGATTCGCTTGTGGGCATTGTTCGCCGCTTGCTTGGTCGGAGGGAACTCGGTGTTGAGGCGGATGATGGCGGACTGAAAACGGCCAATGCTCGTTTCCATGCGCACCAGGCGCTCTTCGGCGATTCTTTCCGGGTTCGGCAGACCGAGCCTGTCCTGAATCTTCCCGATCAGCTTGTTGGGCCCGTCCGACAGGTCGAGAAGCGGCTTCATGTCGACCTTGACGGCGCTTGCGCCCATTTCGAAACCGTTGAACGCGATGTTCGCCCCGTTGGCCTCCTCTTTTGCGCCGTTCAGTTCGGACTTCTGTCCGGTGCGCTCGGTGGGCTTGTACTCCACCCACTCGTCAAACCACTGCTTTACCTTCTTCTTTTTGTCATCGTCGTCAGTGGCGTTTTTTCTGTCGTCCCACTTCTTGTCGAAGTCGTTGCTGGAGACCTTGCCGTCGACGTCCTTCTTGAGCTCGGTCACCTGCTTTTGCAGTTTCTCCAGCTCGCTGTCAGGCATGACCTTCTCCTTGGTCTATTCGCTCCTGGAGTGCTATGATCCGCTCATTTCTGGGCAAATCATCAACTTGAGGGGTGGGGTGTTGTATGTCGAGCTTGGAGGTCCCGAGAGGGCGGCGAAGAAGCCGGAAAGGCGACGCAGGCCCGATCGGTGTCTGCTCTTCGATTTTCGTCCTGAGCGTTCCCGTGTACGCAGCTTTTTCCTTTGCATTCCACGGTGTCGCGTCGTGGGGATCCACCGGAAGGAACTGCGGGACGAGGGTGGGAGTGGCATGCCCCCGGAGCATGGACTGGTCCGTCCCTGCGCTGTTCCTCGGCGGCATCCTTTTGATCGCGTTCTTGATTTACGTCCTCGGCGGAGAGCGGCGCGGCCCTGTCACCCCCATATTGGCCTTCGTGGCCTTTGTGGTGGGCGTCGGCGCCGATCTCATGTGGGCGGCCACAAGTCGATCCGAAGGATTGGGAGATTTCTTTAGGCTGGGGCACCTGGGCTTGTTGGTATTCGCCTTCGGCTGCCTTCTTGCCTGGAAGGGGATTCGCCGGCTCGGAGTACGGTCCTTGTTCTGGTGCATAAAGGTCAAGAAACCGTTCCCTTACACTGCCGTGGAACCCGGGAGTGACGGGGATGTCTCCCTTCGGGCAGCCTTCTTTTGGACCCACATGGCAGCCATGACATCAGGGGTGGCTGTGGGGACTCTCGTGGCTTCCGGTCTGTGAGCCACGAGTCTTCTCATCAGCTGAAAAACTGGATGAGGTCGCCGCGTGCGGGCCCGGTCGGCGGATTTGCGTTGTCCAAGGCGTTGTCCTCTTCCGCCGCCGGCTGATCCGAATCACCCGGTCTTGCCACCGGCTCCGGGTAATCCAGCGGCTCCGCGTCCTCGCCGCTGTTGATCGTCGCCGTCATCCAGTTGGCGACAGCCGAGTGGTCGACGAGCGCCGCCAGCAGGTGCGTCGACGCGTCCCACTCCACGGCTTCGCCGTGCAGGTCGCGGTTGACCGCGCTGTCGCGTGGCATGTGCTTGACCAGCACCGCGAGGCGTCTCGAAGAGAGCGTCCCGCGGTGCCAGTCCAGCAGGTCAACCCCGTAGTGCCGCAGCAGATCGGCTTCCAGAGCCTCGGCGTGTTCGGCTACGAACGCGTCGAGGCTCAGTCTTCCCCCAGGCCGAGCCCGGTCTCCTGGCCGTAGGCCTCCAGGATCGCGGCGATGTCCTGCATCGTCAGGTCGTGCTCGACCAGGCGCGCGAACTGCTTCTCGCCCAGGAGCAGGCCCAGCAGGCCGTCGACGTCGCTGTCGTCGAGCTCGCGCAGGGCGCGGGCGGTGCGGTGGCCGATCTCGGTGGGGAGTTCGAAGGCGTCGCCGTCCAGCTGGAAGGACCACGACTTGCCGTGGGCCTCCAGGCGCTGGGCGCGGGCCGCGTTGACATCGAAAGCGGGCATGTGCTGCTCCTAGAAGTGGGTGAAAAAGCGGTGGGAAAAGGGGGCGCCGCCCCGGTGGCGGGCGGGGGAGGCCGGGGCGGCGCCCGTATTCAGGTGGTTCCGGAGGGGGCCCGGTTACTTGGCCGGCGCGGCCGTCGGGGCGAAGGACTTGTCCTTCATCAGCCACGTCGCCAGCGCCGCCCCCGGCTTCGCGGCCATCGCCGTGAAGGTGACGCCCAGCTTCACCGCGCCCTTGCGGTTGAGGTCCACGTCATCGCTGACCGTGACCACACCGCGCGGGATGACGAAGCGGTAGCGGACGTCCGTGCCGTCGGTGAACTCGACGCCGAGCGCGCGCTCGTCCTCGCCCTGGTCGCTCTGGATCTCGTACTTGTACAGGCCCGAGTTCGGGCCGGTCTCGACGACCTCGCCGCCGCCGAAGAAGAACGGCAGGGTGTCCTCGTTCAGCTGGAGCATGCCGAACTTCACGGTGAGCTCGCGCTCGGTGTAGATCGTGCGGGCCGGGGTGAGGGACTGCCAGGTGTCGATGTTGGCGGTCTTGCCCTTGCGGCCGAACTTCACACCGTCGGTGCTGGTGTAGCCCAGGTCGTGCCAGGCGTCGCCCCACGGGGCGTCGATGGCGGCCGGGGCTTCGGTGCCGGGCTTGGCGAGGAGGATGCGGCCGGTGCCGGCAACACGGATCTCGCTCGGGTTCATTCCGGACATGGGTACTCCTTGGGAGGTGAAGGGGAAAGGCAGGAAGTTGCGGTTACGCGGGGCGGAGCGAGAAGCGCACCGTGGTGAGGTAGCGGTTGCCCGCCGGGCGGTTGTAGTCCGGCAGCCAGCGCACCGCTTCCGTCTCGACGACGTCGGTGACGACCGCGGAGCCGTAGACGGTGCCGCGGAGCGTCAGGAGCGCGGCGCGGACGGCCAGCGAGATCGAGTGCGCGGTGGTCTTGTCCGGCCCGTAGACCTCCAGCTCGACGAGCGGGGTGTCGAGGTGGAGGTCGTCGATCCAGGCGCCGCCGGTCCGGGAGACCAGGACGACCTTCTGGGTGCCGTTGAAGTCGGCCGGCGGGCGGTTGTCGACCTTGACCTCGGCCAGCTCCGGCCGGTTCTTGAGGTTGTCGACGATGAGGCGTTCCACGTCGGGGAACGCCAGCAGGGCCTCGTTCATCCGGTCTCCTAGGCGGGGCGGGGCCAGTAGTTGGCCTGGACCTCGGCGTAGGTGACCTTGCCGTCGGTGTCG
>NZ_BMRT01000011.1 GCF_014648775.1 Streptomyces abikoensis | reverse complement strand
CCACGAGAAGGAGAAGGCCGAGAACAACCCCGAGGTGCTGGCCAAACGCCTGATCGACACCAGGGGACCGGACGTCTACCTCTCCTTCCAGGTCGGCACGAAGGAGAACCCCGCCACCATGAGGAGCGTCAAGGACTTCATGCGTTCCTACGGCAAGGGCCCTGTTCACACCCGGCTCTGGGAAATACCCGGCGGCACGCACAACGGCGCCACCTACGGCGCGAACATGGCCGCCCCCATGAAGTGGATCAGCGATCACCTGGACGGTCCGCCGCCGTCCCCCTGACGCGCGATTTCACTCGCGGCGGCCGGCGGCCTTCGCCTGCGCGTGGGACCGGCCCGCGAGCACCACACCAGTGGCGACGAGGGCGGCGTGCGCGAGCAGGACCGGGACGAAGCCGCCGGGCAGCCACCCGAGCAGGCCCCGGTCGTCGGGGTGGATGACGAGCCGGATGAGGCCCTGCGCGAAGACCACCGTCACCGCCGCGCCGATGATCTGCAACACGTCGTACTTCACGCGTTCTCTCCTCCTGTGCGTGCGGAATACGTTACAAACGTATCAGTGGAGGAATGCGTAAAGCGCCGAAATCCCTGCGCCTTTTTCTATTTCGTCACACTCTTTTTCGGCATTACGATGAAAGCATGCGTGACGAAAAGGAACAGGCCGCGTGCCCGATGTGCGGCACGCGCCTCGTGCTCGCGAAGCGCGGGCGCCCCGCCGTCTACTGCTCGCGGAGCTGTCAGGCCCGCGCGTACCGGCGGCGCAAGCAGCACCTGCCCTCCCCCGGCACCCCGCCCGCGCCGGTGCCGGCACCGGCGCGGGCGTCCGGCACCCGGGAACGTCAGCGGCGCCGGATCGCCGAGGCGCTGTGGCGCGTCGCGGCCGAGCACGGCCTGCACGCCGCGAGCATGCGCCGGATCGCGGACGGGGCCGGGGTCTCGCTGCGCGTGGTCCAGTACCACTTCGACAGCAAGCACGCCCTCCTCGTCGACGCGCTGCGCCTGCTGCACGAGGAAAACGAGCGCCTCGCCAGGGCACGCGTCCCCGCGGACGCGACGGATCCGCGCGCGCTGTTGCGGGCCGTGCTGCTCGAGTTCCTGCCGCTGGACGAGCAACGCGCCCACGCGCTGAAGGTGTTCGCGGCGTACTACGCGCGCAGCCTGACCGATCCCGCTCTCGCCGCGGTGTTCCTCACCGCCGACCAGCCGCTGGAACGATTCGTCGCCGATATCGTCGAGACGGGCCGGGCGGCCGGGATGACGGCGCCGGGCCTCGACCCGCAGCACGAAGCGGACCTGCTCGTCTCCGGCGTCACCGGCCTGGGCCTCGACGTCGTGCACGAGCGCCGTTCGCTCGCGGACGTACGGGCGGTGCTCGACTACCACGTCACGCGCGTCTTCCCGCCAAGATCCGTCGCGCCCGCGTGAGACGCCTCCTCGCTCCCCGGCATGCGCCCCCCGCGTGCTCCTGTGCTCCCTTCTCACTCATACGAGCGGGGGCGCACCGGCGCGTGGCCCATGGTTGACTTTCAGCCAACTGCCCGCCAGATGCTGCTGGATACGACCGGCCGGGGAGGGGCTTGCGATGACAGCGGAGACAGGTGACGCCGGGCGTACCGAGAACGCGATGTCGGGTGGCCGGGTGCGCGGTTCGGTGATCCAGGCGAGGAACATCGGGAGGATCTCCTTCGCCGGTCAGCCGAAGGACGACTCCCTGGAGCGGCTGGAAGCCGCCAAGGCCAGGCTGGCGGAGGAGGTCCGGCGGCAGTGGGAGGGCGAGGTGGCCGCCCAGGGGCTGCGGCGCCCGGAGCCCATCCGTCTGCAGTGGGCGAACACGCGCCGGGCGGTGGCCGTACGCACGGCCGTCGCGCCCACGACGCCCGCCGGGCAGGCGGGCCCCTCCCGCGCGACGACGGGCTCCGTCCCCTCGGAAGCGCTGGGGCGCTGCGGTGATCTGGACGGGCTGGTACAGGCGTTCCGTGCGCTTCCCCAGGGGCACTTGGTGATGCTGGGAGAGCGTGGATCCGGCAAGACCGTCTGGGTGATGCTCCTGACGCTGGGGCTGCTCGGCTCGTACGAGCCGGGTGATCCGGTTCCGGTGCTGCTCACCGCGTCCTCGTGGGATGCGGGGAACACCTGGGTCCCGGGGGTGGAGCATCTGCGGACCTGGCTGGCCCGTCGGCTGGTCGAGGAGTATCCGTTCCTGGCCGACAAGGAGGCCTACGGTGCCGGGGTCGCGCAGCGGCTGGTCACCGGAGGGCACGTCTTCCTGCTTCTGGACGGTCTGGACGAGATGTCCGAGGCCCTTCACGCGCCCGCCCTCGGCGCACTGGACGACAGCGGGCAGGAACTGCTGGTCGTCACCTGCCGTGTCGCCGAGTACGAGCGGGCGGTCGAGCGCTCGGGGCGGGTGCTGAGCCGGGCGGTGGTGAAGGAGATGCTGCCGATCGGCGTGCGCCAGGCCGAGAGCTTCCTGACCGCCGACAGACCGTGGGAGGACACCCGCTGGCAGTCCCTGCTCGCGGAGCTCCGCGACCGCCCGGACTTCCCGGACCTCCCGCTGTCCCGGGCCCTGACGAGCCCCCTCATGGTGGCGCTCGCCCGGGTGATCTACGCGCCGCCGGCGAAGGACCCGCGCGAGCTGCTGGGCCTGGCGGACCTCGCGAGCGTCGAGCGGCATCTGCTCACGGCCTTCCTCCCGGCCGTCTACCGGCCGCGTCCGGCGCCGCCCGGGGGCCCGGGCAGGGTTCCGGCGGGCTACGGGCTTCCGGAGGCGCGCGGCTGGCTGGGGTTCCTCGCCCGCCACATGGCGCGGAACGGCACTCACGACCTGGCGTGGTGGCAGGTGGCGTGCGCCGTTCCCGGGTGGGTCGCGGGGCTGGTCTTCGGGGTCGTCTCGGGGCTGATGTTCGGCTTCATCGGAGCGGCGGCGGGCGGGCCGGTGATCGGGCTGGTCTTCGGCGTCTCCTTCGGCTCGGCCGGTTTCCTCGTCCAGGCCGTGCCGTCCCGGCGGCCGGCACCGGCCCGGGTGGAGATCCGGTTCCGGGGCACGGTCAGGGTGTTCGCCCTGAGATTCGCGTTCGGGTGTGTCACGGGCATGGCGCTGGGGTTCGGGTTCGAGCTGCCGTGCTGGGCGCAGCTCGTGCTCGGCGCGCCGTTCGGGCTGGCCGTCGCCCTCCACGCGTGGTTACGGGCCCCGTCGGACGCGACGAAGGTGGCGAACCCCGGTCTGGCTCTCGAACAGGACCGGGTGTCCACGCTGGTTCTCGGGGTCTCCTTCGCGCTCCCGTTCGGGCTCACCTTCGGGACGGTGTTCGCCTTCACGGATCCCCGGGTCTCCGCCTGGCCGGCTCTGGGGCCGGTCGGAGGGCTGACGTTCAACACGGTCTTCGGTCTCGCCGGCGCGCTCGCCGGGTGGACCGTGGGTCATCTGTCGTACGGGCGGGTGGGCCGCTTCGCCTACAGCGCGGCGGGGGCGGTCGTCAGCGGCGTCGTCTTCCCGCCCGCCGACGACCCGGGGTTCGCCTTCGGCACGGGGATCGCCTTCGGGGTGGCGTGCGGTCTGGTGGTGATGCTCGGCCGTCCGTGGGGGGCGTTCGTCTTCGCCCACGCCCTGCTGGCCCTGTCCGGGCGTCTGCCCTGGCGGCTGATGCGCTTCCTTCAGGACGCGCACCGGCGGGGCGTGCTGCGTCAGGCCGGCGCGGTGTTCCAGTTCCGGCACGCGCGGGTGCGGGACCGCCTCACCTCCCACCGCGACGACGACCTGTAGCGCCGGTTCCCCCGCTGGGCCCGGCGGGCTCGGTGGGCCGTGGGCTACGGGCGGGAGAAGATCATGTGCGTGACCCCGCCGGGGGTGGTGACGGACTCGGTCCGGAAGCGCTCCTCGAGTCCTTCGCAGCCGTCCCACAGGCGCTCGCCGCGGCCCAGGACGATGGGGACGATGACGACGTGCAGGTGGTCGATCAGATCGGCGGCCAGGAACTCGCGGACCGTGCTCGGGCCGCCGCCGATCCGTACGTCCAGGCCTCCGGCGGCCTCGCGCGCCCGGCGCAGGGCCTCGTGCGGCGAGGCGTCGATGAAGTGGAAGGTCGTGCCCCCTTCCATCTCCAGGCTGGGGCGGGGGTGGTGGGTCAGGACGAACACCGGCGTGCGGAACGGCGGCTCGGCTCCCCACCATCCGGTCCACTCGTGGTCCTCCCACGGGCCGCGCTGCGGACCGAATTTGTTGCGGCCCATGATCTCGGCCCCGATGCCGGGGCCCCAGGCCCGCGCGAGGGCGTCGTCGACCCCGGTCTCACCACCTGACTCCCCGTGCACCTCGCGGAAGGCGCGCGTCCGGAGGAACCATTCGAGGAGCCGGGTTCCGGCGTGGCCGAAGGGCGCGTCGAGGCTCTGTCCTTCGCCGGTGGCGTAGCCGTCGAGCGAGACGGAGAGGTTGTGGACCCTCACACGGGACATGGCGTGGTTTCCAGACTCTCGAAAGGGTGAACGAGGCGGCTCAGTCCAGCGGTTGAGCGTACGTGATGAACTCCCGTTCCGTCACGAAACCCACCCGCCGGTAGAGCCCCAGCGCTCCCGTGGGGTTGGCGGCGTCGACGACCAGCTCCGCCCGGTCGTAGCCCTGGCGTCCGGCCCGGGCCAGTGTGTGCGCCAGCAGGGCGCGCGCCGCGCCCCGGCCCCGGTGGGCCGGCCGGGTGCCCAGGTGGCCGATCGCGCAGGCGCGGAGCCCGGTGGCCGCACCGTCGGCGACGTACTCGTCGGCGAGGAGGTACGCGGCCACGCGGTCGTCGGCGTCGAGCAGGAGGGCGGAGAGCCCGGCGCGGAAGGAACGGTCGCCCGTGAACCAGGTCTCCCAGTCGGTGCGGTCCGTCTCGGTGAAGCTCCAGTGGTCGCGGAAGGCGTCGTTGTGGGCGTCACGGGTGGCCTCGTCCAGGGCCCGGTGGAAGGGCACCAGGCGCAGCCCGTCGGGTGTGCCCGGGGTGGGCAGGTCACGCGCGCGCAGCTCGTGTCCCATGCTGAACCAGTAGCGGCAGGGCTTGAACCCGGTGCGCTCGGCCAGGGCGGCGAGCCCCTCGTTCGTGGCCACCCCGTCGATCAGCAACTCGCCCGGCACGCCGGCGCCCCGGTGGTGCTCGGCCCAGATCTCCCGGGCCCGGGTGCGCATCCAGCCGGTGAGGTGCTCCCCGATGCCGCGGCGGCGCCGGGCGGGGTGGACGGCGGCCGCGGTGCCGAAGCGGGCGATGTCCCGTACGTTCTCGGGCTCGTACACCATCGCGTACGCCACCAGCCGCCCGTCCTGCCAGACGCCCGTGGTGTTGCGGGCCAGGTTCAGCTTGGGGTCGGCGAGCTCGTGCAGGACGTCCGTCTCGTCCTCGTGCGTGCCGGTCATGTCGACGTGCTCGATCTCTCGCCGCAGCCGCGTGAGGTCACGGGCGTCGGCTGCGCCGAGCGGCTTGAGGGTGACATTCATAGGGGAAAACGTATATAGGGATAAAGCGCGCGTCGAAGGGTTTTCACGTGGCGTGGCGGTTTTCCGGGCTCGGCCAGTTCCGGATCTCGTAGGGGTCGCCGTAGGTCTTCCAGCGCAGCGGCGGCTGGAGGGTGAAGTTCCGCTCGTTGAGGAAGACGCGCTGCTCGGTGTCGACGCGGCTGGTGTCGCCGTGGACCGTGGCGCGCTTGATGGCGGCCTTGCGCGCGTCGAGGAAGGCGTTGAGGTAGGCCGCCTCGTCCCCGCCCAGGGCCGGTGGCTTCGCCTTGGCCATGGCGTTCTTGCGGATGGAGCCGAAGCCGTTGCGGTCGTCACCGCCACCGTGCATGACGGTGGCGTCGAAGTAGACGAACTGGCCGAGTGTGCGCAGTCCGTCCGCCTTGGCCCGGCGCACCGAGGGCTCGAAGTAGACGTGGTCGCGTTCCTCTTCCTGCGCCTCCTGGAACGCCTTGTCGGTGGCGGCCGTCTTCCACGCCTTGACGAACGGGTCGCCGAGCCCGGCGTGGGAGGAGGTGCCGTTGACCTTGCGCAGGGCGGGAAGGAACGCGGCGAGCGGGTTGGCGGGCTTGTTCCGGGTGTAGAGGGTGACGACCTCGAGCATGTCCCCGGTGCCCGAGCAGAAGCCGATGATGCCGCCGGTGTAGCCCTGCCCGTCGCCGATGTCCTCGATGTACTGGTACTGGCTCCTCCAGTCCAGGGTGGAGTTCTCGGCGCTGGCGACCAGCTCCATCGCCACTTCCTTGGCGGGCGGGCAGTCGAGGCCGGGTTCGGGAGTCCGCGCGGCGCCCACGGTGAGAGCGACCGCCAGGCCGGCGCAGCCGATCCGAAGATTTCTTCGAGCGATCCGAGGCGGTCTTCGGGCTGGCCGGTCGCGCATGGGCTTCTCCCGGGGCGGGGCTCAAGGGCCGCAGGGGGCTGTGGTGATCCTTGGATAACCGTGGGGCGGCAGTGGCCACAAGCGTCCGGGCCGGGCCCCGGACTTTCCGACCCGCTTGGCTGAACGCGCGGCGCCCGGCGCGGACGGGGTGGGGATGCGGTGTCGGGATGCGGCTGGGTGCTATCCCGGCGCGGGTGCGGGGTACCCGTTACTCATCGGCCATCGCCATATGTGAGCCATGTGTGAGGAGGCAGGGTGAGTGACACGTCCGACGCGCCACTGTCGGGGTGCGCCGCGCTGGTGACCGGCGCGTCGAGCGGGATCGGGGCGGCCATCGCTCTCGCCCTGGCCCGGGAGGGCGCGGGAGTCGCCCTCGTGGCCCGTCGCGCCGAACGGCTGGAACGGGTGGCCGCAGAGATTCGCCACGAGGGCGGCACGTGCGCCGTCCTCCCCGCCGACCTGAGCGAGGGCGCGCGGGCCCGCGGTGTCGTCGAGGACGGCGTGCGGCACCTGGGCCGGCTGGACGTGGTCGTCAACAGCGCCGGTTACGTGGCCCGGGGCGCGGTCGAGGCGGGCGACCCGCAGGAGTGGCAGCGGATGGTGGACCTCAACTTCACCGCCGTCCTGAACGTCTCGCGCGCGGCCCTGCCCCATCTGGTGGGCGCGGCCGGGGACGGGCGGCGCGGGGTCGCCGATCTCGTCACCATCAGCTCGGTGGCCGGCCGTATCGTCCGCAAGAACAACAGCGTCTACTCGGCGACCAAACACGCGGTCGGTGTCTTCAGCGAGGCGCTGCGCCAGGAGTTGACCGGCCGGGCCGTCAGAGTGGGCCTGGTGGAGCCCGGCTTGACCAGCACGGAGATGACGGCCGGCGAGGGCTGGGAGCCGGTCGCGCCCGGCATGCCCCGGGAGGCGTGGCTGCGCGCCGAGGACATCGCCCGGGCCGTCGTCTTCATGGTGACCCAGCCGCCGCACGCGGCCGTCAACGAGATCATGGTGCGGCCCACGGCGCAGGAGCCCTGAGCGCCGGGGCCCGTCCCGCAAAACGCCATCCCGCAAAGCGCTGTCGAGCGGCGCGCCCGGAAGGGCGCGCCGCTCGACGGCGTTCTTCCTTCAGTGGGCCGCGGCAGGAAACCAGTACGTCCGGACCTCCATTGGTTGTACTCTTTAAATGATTAGATTTATTAAACTAACCTGACCCGGGAGGTCGGTGTGACCTCGGAGTTGCCCTCAAGCCGCCGTTGGCTCGTCCTCGGCATCTGCTGCTCGGCCCTGTTGCTGGTCAGCCTGGACAACACGATCCTCAATGTGGCCCTGCCCTCCCTGCGGACCGATCTGGGTGCCTCGGTCTCGGGGCTGCAGTGGACCATCGACGCCTACGTCGTCATCCTGGCCTCGCTGTTCATGCTCGCGGGCTCGACGGCCGACCGGTTCGGCCGGCGGCGCGTCTTCGTGGCCGGTCTGGCGCTGTTCACCGCCGGATCGGCCCTGTGCAGTCTCGCGCCCGGCCTCGGCTGGCTGATCGCCTTCCGGGCCGTCCAGGCCGTCGGCGGCTCCATGCTCAACCCTGTCGCGATGTCGATCATCACCAACACCTTCACCCGCCCCGCGGAACGGGCCCGGGCCATCGGGGTCTGGGGCGGGGTCGTGGGCATCAGCATGGCGGCCGGGCCCATCATCGGCGGCACTCTGGTGGAGTCGGTCGGCTGGCGCTCGATCTTCTGGATCAACGTGCCCGTCGGGCTGGCGGCGCTGGTGATGACCCTGCGCTACGTACCGGAGTCCCGTGCCCCGCGGCCGCGCCGCTTCGACCCGGCCGGCCAGCTGCTGATGATCGTGCTGCTCGCCTCGCTGACCTACGGGATCATCGAGGGCCGTGCGGCGGGCTGGGGCTCCCCGGAGATCGTCGGCTGCTTCACCCTCGCCGCGGCCGCTCTCGCCGCGCTGATCGTCCATGAGAACCGGCGCTTCGAGCCCCTCATCGAACCCCGTCTGTTCCGCAGCGCGCCGCTGGCCGGAGCCACGGCCACGGCGGTCTGCGCGTTCGCGGCGCTGTCCGGCTTCCTGTTCCTCAACATGCTGCACCTCCAGGAACGGCGCGGCCTGTCCGCTCTGGACGCGGGTGTGCACATGCTGCCCATGGCCGCCATGTGCCTGGTCTTCGCGCCGCTGTCCGGACGACTGGTGGGGGCGCGCGGACCCCGGCTGCCGCTCGTCCTGGCCGGGGTGACACTCACCGCCAGCGGTGTGCTCTTCGCGGCGTTCGAGGCGGAGTCGTCGGACCCGCTGCTGTTCACCGCCTATGTGCTCTTCGGGATCGGGTTCGGGCTGGTGAACGCGCCCATCACCAACACCGCCGTCTCCGGCCTCCCGCACTCGCGGGCCGGGGTGGCGGCCGCGCTGGCGTCCACCAGCCGACAGGTCGGCACGTCGCTCGGTGTCGCGGTCATCGGCGCCACGGCCGCCGCCGGTACCGGGGTCACCGGCTGGTGGATCGTCACCGGCTGCGGACTGGCCGTCCTCGCCCTCGGTACGATCACCACCGGCCGCTGGGCCGCTCGGACCGCCGAGCGCGCCGCGACCGGCCTCGACCGCAACAGCCCCGACCGGACCAGGACCTCGGTGACGACCTCATGAGCACGCAGGACGAGACAGCACGACGGGCCTGGGACAACCTCCGGGAGATCGTCCTCGGCGGCAACGAGCGCCGCAAGGAGGTCGTCGAGGCGCTCGGCATGAGCTTCATCCGCATCAAGGCGCTGCGACGGATCGCCAAACGCCCCATGACGCTGCGGGAGCTGGCGGAGGAGCTGTTGACGGACCGGCCGTACACGACGCTCGTCGTGGACGACCTGGCACGGCAGGGTCTGGTCGAGCGCTCGGAGAACCCCTCGGACCGGCGCTCCAAGATCGTCTCGCTGACGCCGGAGGGGCGTGCCGCCGCGGAACGCGCCGACGCCATCATCGGCAAGCCGCCCGCGGCACTGCTCGCCCTGCCGGACGAGGACCTGGCGGCGCTGGAACGGATCGCCGGGCGGGTGGCGAAGCTGTCGGCCGATCAGCGGCGCTGATCGGCCGACAGGGGCTTTGCGCATGGCGCCATCCTGGCACCATAATGACGTCATGGACTTGACGCCCTATGTCGACGATCTTCATCGCCAGCTCGCGGTCGCCGCGGAAGCGGGTGGTGAGGAAACCCGGGCCCTGGCCGAGCGGCTCACCGCGCCTCTGGAGTCAGCGGCCCGGCTCACGCTGCTGAACGCGCTCTCCGCCGCCATGGACGAGGTCACCCGTGACCTCGCGCCCGGTTCGGTCGACGTACGGCTGCGCGGGCTCGACCCCGAATTCGTCGTGACGCCGCCGCCCGCTCCGGAGACCTTCGAGGACGGCCTCGCGCGCGGCGGCGACATGGGCGGCGGCCGTGGCCCCGCCCCGCTGCCGCCGGCGCCCGCCGCGGCCACGATGTCCGCCGAGGGCGACGAGGGCGGCACCGCCCGTATCAACTTCCGCCTTCCCGCGCCCCTCAAGGCCCGGGTCGAGGACGCCGCCGGGCGGGAGGGCCTGTCGGTCAACGCCTGGCTGGTACGGGCCGTCGCCGCGGCCCTCGAGCCCGCCGGCGGCCCTGCCCGGCCCGCCGGGCGGACGCGCCACGGGAACTCGCAGGGCTTCACCGGCTGGGTGCGCTGACCACGCCGCGCCCCGGCCATTCCGGTTCTTCCCTCATCCACCACAGCCATGAGGACGGCACAGCCATGCCTGTTTTCGACACTCCCGAACCGATCACCGTGACCGTCGAGTTCGAGGTCGGCACCGCCCGGATCAGCGCGAGCGAGCGGACGGACACCGTCGTGGAGATCCGGCCGGCCAACAGTGCCAGCGACACCGACGTACGCGCCGCGCAGCAGACCGACGTGACCTACGCCAACGGCAAGCTCTCCGTCAAAGGTCCCCGGAAGCGCTCGCCCTTCGGCCGGCCCGGCTCGCTGGAGGTGAGCGTCCAGCTTCCCTCGGGCTCACAGCTGCAGGCCGCCTCTCCCCTGGGCGACTTCCTCTGCGAGGGGCCCCTCGGCGACTGCCGGCTGAAGACCTCGGCGGGCGACATCCGCGTCGAGGAGGCGGCCGCCGTCAGCCTCAAGACCTCCCACGGGGACATCCACCTCGGCCGTGCCACGGGGGACGCCGAGATCATCGGGGCCGGGCGCGTCGAGGCCGGCCGGCTCGGCGGCGCCGCGACGGTGAAGAACGTCAACGGCGGGACGACGATCGACGAGGCCGTCGGCCATGTGAAGGCCCACGCCTCCAACGGACGCATCAGCATCGGCGTCGCGCACACGTCGGTCGACGCGCGCTCGGCCAACGGCGCCATCCGGATCGACGAGGTGGTCAGCGGCCGGGTCACCCTGGCGACCTCCGCCGGGGACCTGGAGGTCGGCGTCCGCGAGTCCACCGCCGCCTGGCTGGACGTCAAGACCAACCTGGGCGCGGTGCGCAACGACCTCACCCCCTCCGACAGCCCCGAAGGTGCCGCGGAGACCGTCGAGGTCCGTGCCCGCACCGCCATGGGCGACATCACCATCCGCCGCCCCTGACCACCCCTCGAATCAGGCTCGTACCGCGATCTCGACCTCGAGCCGGCCGTCGTGCGTGACGTGGGCGGAGACGGCGGTGAGGTCCTCGACGATCACGTCCGCTTCGAGTTTCTCCGCCGGGTGGGTGGTGGTCAGGGCGATGGTGGTCATGCCTGCCGCGCGCCCGGCGGCCAGCCCGGCCGGCGAGTCCTCGACGACGGCGCAGCGGGACGGGTCGACGCCCAGGCGTTCGGCCGCCAGGAGGAAGGGGTCCGGGTGGGGCTTGTGGCGGGTGGTGTCGTCGGCGGTGACGAGCACCTCGGGCAGCATGCCCAGGTGCCCGAGCCGGGCCCGGGCCACGCGGCGGGCGCCGGAGGTCACCACGGCCCAGCGGTGCGCGGGCAGCGAGGCCGTGAGCCCGTACGCTCCGGGCACGGGGGTGACGTTGCCGGCCCGGGCGTCGGCCACCTCGGCGTCCTCCAGACTCCGGACCGCTTCGGCCACCTGGTCGGCGGGCAGCAGGTCCGCGATGATCGCGGAGGCGGGACGGCCGTGCACCGGGACCCGTGCCATCACCTCGTCAAGGGTCATGCCGCGAGACTCGGCCCATCGCCTCCATACGCCGCGGGCCACCGAGCGCGTGGAGACGACCGTGTCATCGCTGTCGAATAAGAGGGCGTCGATCGGAAAGCGCATGGCCGGGAGCGTACCGGTGCCGTTCCGGCGCGCAGGAACGTGGCGGTCCGGTGAAGGGGGCTCAGCTGCCGGACGGGCCGAATTCCTTTTCCCATTGGGCGAAGTCGTTCCTCGTGTCGCCGGCGTGCGTCTCGCGTCGGCGGGGGCCGTCGCCGGGGACGGACGGGAAGGCGGGCGGTACCCAGCGTTCCGCGGCGCAGTCCCGCAGGGCCTCCTCGACCGCCGGGGGCAGGACGGGCCGGCGTCCGATGTCGCAGACGAGGCGCCAGGCCCCCTTGTCCCTCGGGGCGCGGAGGCCGTGCGGCGCGTCGGGGTGGAGGCGGACGTGGATGCCGTACGTGCCGGTCTCCGCGTTCCTGCCGCGGGTTCTGCGGACGGTGACTTCCGCGACGTGGGTCCAGTCGAAGCGGACCTCTCGCTTCGGGGTGGTGAGGCAGGAGATCCGGTGGGGTGATATCCGCAGGTCGGCGGTGCGGCGTGGCAGGAGCCAGGACAGTCCGGAGAGGATGCCGCCGAGGCCGAGGAACAGGGCGGCGGGGGCGCAGAGCCGGGCGGGCTCGCTCGCGCCGTCGCGCAGCGCGACGCCCAGGGTGAACAGGGCGGCCGGTGGCAGAGCCGCCTTGACGGGGGCGAGGGTGCCCCTGCGCACGGTGAGCCGGAAGGCCCAGCCGCCGTCGGACGTGGCGGTGATGCCGTCCTCCGCGAGGAGCCGCTCGTCGTACAGGGAGGTGGAGCGGTTCCGGAGGCCGGTCGAGGTGCTGATCGCGAGCCGTTCCTGGAGCCAGGCGTTCCGGAACTGATAGGTTCCCGCGACCTGGCGCAGGACGCCCTGGCGGTGGGCGTCCTGGAGGAAGCACATCAGCGCCCAGGGGGCCTGGCCGGTCAGTGCCAGGGTGGTCCGGGCGAGCGTCCAGCGGCTCCACGGGCTGATCAGGATCAGCATCCCGGCCGCGCCGAGCCAGGTCACCAGCGCGGCCGCGTAGGCCATGGACATGTCGTCCGGCCCGTAGTGGAGCACGCCGGACGCGATGCCGAACAGCGGGCCGATGACGAACAGGGCCCGGGTGACGGCGGCGTGTTCGGCCCGCAGCAGGGCGCGTGGGGTGGTCGCGTTCTCGTCGGCGTCGGAGGGCGCGGTGAAGAGCACGGCGACGGCGAACGCCGCCGTGACGCAGCCGGCGCCCAGCCAGTACAGGCCCGGCGCGGCGGTGTGGAGCACGGGTACTTCGAGGCCGGCCGCGAGGGGGACGGCGAGCAGGGCGGCGGACAGGGCCCGGAGCCGTGTCGTGTGCCGCCAGGCGGAGCGCGCCGCCGCCACCGGCCGCCGCAGGCTCACCGTTCGTCTCGGCTCGCCGAAGCGGTGATCGGCGTACCAGGTCCGTACGAGCAGTTGGGTCGCCATGCCGGTCACCACGCCCGCGAACAGTGCCGTCGAGATCTGCAGCGGCACCAGGTTCGCCAGCAGCCCCGTGCCACCGCCCGACGCTTCGCGGACGCGCCGTCCGAGGCCGGTGGCCAGGGCGGACAGCGCCACCCCGAGGAGCACGAGGGCGGGGAAGGCGGCGAGGCGGGCGGCGGGGGTGCGGTGCAACCGCCACCAGGCGAGTTCGGTGGTCTCCTGGGCCTGTAAGTGGCGGGCGAGGGCGCCCAGGTGGCGTCGCGCGTGGGAGGGGGACCACCGGCGCGGCGGGTCCAGACGGTCCTGGGAGGGGATCTCCCCCGTGAACACCGACGGGACGAACTGGTCCAGCAGGTGGTCCTCCACGGACCGGCGGGAGGGGAAGCGGACCCGGTCGGTCAGTTCGGCGGGCTCCGACCAGGGGCGTGCGTAGACCGTACGGGCCAGCGACAGCATGAGGGGCGTCGACAGCGCCCCGGCCAGTGGTCCGTCGGGCCGCTCGCGCACCTCGGCGAACACCGGCTCCCAGCGCGGGGACGCGTCCGGGGCGGCGCTGTGGGTGAGGTAGGCGACGGCGGCGGTGGCTGTGACGGGGCGCGCCTCGATGACGGCCGTGTGCCCGAGCACGGTCTCCGGGGAGAGGGCGTCGAACTCGGCGGTGCGGGAGGTGATGATCAGGGGTCTGTCGTACAGGGCGCGGTTCAGTGCCTTCACCGCCGCCGAGCGGCGGGCGCCGGGCATCTCGTCGAGCCCGTCGAGCACGGGCAGCAGCACGGACCCGCTGGTGCTCCACAGCTCGCGGGCGGGGTGCCGGCCGCCGATGCGGGGCAGCCCGGGGTGGTCCTCGGCCAGCCGGCGGGTGAACCACGCGCCGAACTCCTCGCGGTCCGGGTCCCAGGAGGTCAGCGAGAGGAGGACCGGCACGGGGAGGCCCTCGGTGCTCGCGTCGCCGGCGCGGCCCGCCAGCCGTCGTCTCAGGAGCTCCATGGTGAGCAGGACGGCGAGCGTGGTCTTGCCGGAACCCGCGGCTCCCAGGAGGGCGAGACGGCGCTTCGGCAGCGTGAGGAACGCGGTGAGCAGGTCGGCGAGTTGGTCGGCCCGGCCTCGTAGGTCCCCGCCGGTGTTCGCTGCGTGGTCGGCCCGGCGCCGCCGGGGAGCCCAGCGGACCGCCATCGCGGCCCGGTCCCCGCCCACGTCCCAGGCCTTGGCCTCCTCCCGCCACTGCCGGTAGACGGCCTCGGCGAGGGCGTGCGCCGACCTCTCCGGCGGTGTGGCGGACGGCGGCGCGTGGACGTGGATCTCGCCGAAGTTGTCGCGGAACTGAATGACGATGTCGGCGGTGCCCTGGAAGATGTTGTTCACGTCGCCGCCCGGCTGGCCGTCGGCCATGGCTGCCACCTCGAGTCCATGCGGTGCCCGGCGTTGGCCTGACGGGAGGGGGCCGGGCGAATGCGGTCACTCTACAACTCTCCTGTTCGGGCGAAGGGTTGAACAGGCGGGTTGAACAGGTCGACAGCTCGATGGGGCGGAATGGCCCGTTCAGGGTCGTCCTGTCGTCGTGGCCAGGGCGTACAGCCGCCGCCAGTCCAGGCGGGGCTTGGCCCGGGGTACGCCCGGGCGGCGGCGCGGGACGCGTACGCGCAGGGCGCCGGGCTCGATCGCGCAGCGTACGGGGGCCGGGAGGGTGAGGGCCTCCCCGTCGACGCCGACGCTCACTTCGGGTGTGTCGGCCTCGATGACCGCCTCGCGGGTGGTGAGGAGCGTGAGGCCCGGCGAGTCGGGGGCGAGCAGCAGGTCGGCCGCCTGCGCGGCGGTGTCGACCTTGACGCCCAGCAGGCCCAGGACTCCG
The DNA here is from genome assembly GCF_014648775.1 of Streptomyces abikoensis. Taxonomy (GTDB): domain Bacteria; phylum Actinomycetota; class Actinomycetes; order Streptomycetales; family Streptomycetaceae; genus Streptomyces; species Streptomyces abikoensis. Next base: position 143,847 of record NZ_BMRT01000011.1, on the reverse strand, counting down.
CCGTCGAGCCGGTCGCGCCGGCCGAGGCCCGCGCTGTCGCCGACGCGGTAGGGGTTGTTGCTCACGAGCACGGCCTGCGGGGCGTCGATCGTGTCGCCCCCGGCGTGGACGCTCAGGTGCGGGCCGGTGTGCCGGGACAGGGCGTCCGGCAGCAGCCGGAGGATGGTACGGATCTTGTCGTCGCGGTAGGCGCGGCTGCGGACGATGGTCGCGTAGGCGCCGAACGAGGCGTTGTTGACGAAGGCGCGGTCGCCGACGCGGCCGAGGTCCACGCGCAGTTCGACGCCGTCGGTGAGGGCGTTCAGGCACGCGACGGGGTCGTCGCGGTCGAGGCCGAGGTCGAGGGCGAAGTGGTTGCGGGTTCCGGCCGGGAGGACCATGAACGGCAGGCCGTGCGCCGCCGCGACATCGGCCACGAGTGCCTGGGTGCCGTCGCCGCCGGCCACCCCGAGGAGGTCCGCGCCGTCGGCGGCGGCCCGGCGGGCGAGAGCGGTGACGTCCTGGTCGCCGTCCGGGTCGAGGAGCACGACGCGCGCGCCCAGGGCTTCCGCCTTCTCCCGCAGCCCGAACTCCCCGACCTTCCCGCCGCCCGAGCGCGGGTTCATGATGAAGTACGGGCGCGAGGGCGGTGCGGCGGGGTGTTCCCGGGCCGTGGTCGAGGGACTGCCGGCGCCCAGCGCGGTCCAGCCGGCGGAGGCCGCGCCGGCCCACAGCACGAGGCACAGCAGGACGAGCCACAGCAGCCCGGCGGCGGTGTAGAGGACGATCGCGGCGACGGGGGCGGCGACGGCCAGCCCGGCCGCCAGGACCCGTACCGGGCCGCGCCGGGCGGCGGTCCACCACAGGCCCATGACGAAGGCGACGAGCGCGGCGGCCCCGACGCCGAGCAGCAGGAGGCTTCTCGGTCCCGCGATGACGAGCAACAGGATGCCCGTGCCGGCGGCCGCGATCGCCAGGCGCGCGAAGCGGCGTCGCCTGATGGTCTCGTGGGGGTCCTGAGCACCGTCCATCGTCTCTCCCGTCCACGTCGGTCTCGGTACCACTGTCGGTGTCGTCCAGGGTGTGGGCCCTGCCGCCATTGGACGACGTCGCCCCTCGCCGCGCCAACACCACGGGGAGCGGGAGGCCCCCGACGGCGGGCGTACGGGAGCGGAGCGCGCTACGCGAGCAGCAGGGCGCGGTCCCACGTGGGCTCGGGGTCCGTGGCCGCCGCCAGCAGGGCGAGGGCCACGCCCGCCGCCCCGTCGAGGAAGCCGGGCTCGTCGGGGCGTGGGAAGCGTGTGGCCGCCAGCCCTTCGACGGCCTGGGTGAGTTCGGGGTCGCCGGTGTCGTGGGCGAAGCGCGCGGTGATGTGGAGCAGGCCGGCCAGGCCGTGGCACAGGCCGGGGTCGGCGTCGACGCGGCGCGCCGCGGCGGGGCGCCGGTGGACGGCCTTGAGCGCGCGTACCGCGAGCTCCCGCGGGGCCGCCTCGCCGAGTGCCGTCCCCGCCAGCCAGAGGGCGCGGGCGATGCCGGGGCTCCCCCGGCACCACGAGGCGCGCACGGGGGTGCCCGTGGTCGGGCCGGTCCAGTTGGGGCCCCACGGGTCGTCGGCGCACCGTTCGGTGAGCAGCGCGGCGTACCCGGCGACGGCTTCGCGCTGGCCGGGTACGGTGACGCCCTCGCCGAGGGCCAGTGCCAGCAGGGCGAGCGGTCCGGACACTCCGTGGGCGATGCCGCAGTCGGGTGGGGGCCGGCGGCGCGAGAGGGCGGTGAGGACGTCGCGCAGGGCGGCCAGTGAGGCGGGGTCGTGGTGCCGGCCGAGGAGGTGGGCGCCCGCTCCGGTCAGTCCGGAGACGAGGTCGACGGCGCGCTCCGGAGGGTCGTCGCCGAGCTCCTTGGCCCGTCGGGACGCTTCGGTGACGACGTGGGTGTGCGCGGTCGGCAGGTCGTGTCCGAGCACCCGCGCGGCGAGGGCCAGGCCGGCCGCGCCGCCGAAGAGGCCGGCCGAGGCGCCGGTCCGCTCGTACTCCCGTGCCGCCGCGGCCAGGTAGTCCTCGGCGGGCGTCCTCCAGCCCCGGCCGGGCAGGCAGCGGTCCAGCTGGTGGTAGGCGAGGGCCAGGCCGGCGGCGCCGGCGGCGAGGTGGGGGCGTACGCGGCGGGGTACGCGGTGCGGGCGGGCGGCGGACAGGACGCGGGCGAGAGTGGTGGCGGCCGTGGCCGGGGACAGCAGGGGGTGCCATGGCCGACCGGGCGCGCCGGTCATGTGTCCTCTCCTCCTCCGTCCGGTGGCCCGGGGGTTCTGTGCGGCCTCCGTCTCCGGTGGGTGGCCGCACAGAACGGTCGGGCGGGCGTCAGCCCTTGCAGCGCGGCCCGATCTCGGTGCACTGGCCGCTCGTGTGGTCGGTGTCGCAGCACATCGCGGGCTCCAGAGCCTGTTCGTCGGTCTCCGGGAGTTCCTGGAGCTCCAGGACCATGTCCTCCATGGGTATCACCTCCTCTCGGGTCGGTCCGGGTCGGGTGACGTGTGGTCGGTCCGGTCGGCCGTCCAGGGCCGGCCGCCGCCGTGTTTGAGGCGCAGCAGGAGGTCCAGGGCTCCGGCCAGGCCGACGTGGTAGCTCACGCAGAAGTCGCGGAGGGTGTCGTCGGGGACGACCAGCCGGCCGTCGCGCCGGGCGGCCCGTGCGTGGAGGCAGTAGGCGGCCTCGGCGGCCCGGGTCCGGTAGGTGTCGTCGCCGGTGATGTCGGCCAGGTCGAGGAGCAGCTGGGCGTTGCCCGCCACGCCGTGGCAGGTGCCGGTGCCGAGCCGCCAGCGGTCCCGGTGGGCGGCGCGCGCCGCCAGCTCGGCGTGCTCGCGGAAGCGGGGCTCGCCGGTGGCCTGCCACAGCCGGATGAGGGCGGTGCCGATGCCGGAGGCGCCGTGGCACCAGAAGTCGAGGCCCATCCGCTCGGTGCGGCCCGGCCCTTTGGGCCAGACGGCGATGTCGCCCCGGCGCTCGGCGAGCGCGCACAGCGCGTATCCGCCGCCGATCGCGATGTCGACGAGTTCCGGGCGGTCGAGCTCGCGGCCGGCGGCGAGCAGGAACGCGGCGTGGCCCGCGACGCCGTGGCCGAAGCCGTACGAACCGGAACCGGCGAGTTCGCGGCGGTGCGGCGGGCCGAGCGGCCAGTCCACTCCCCCGCCGGTCCGGTCGGCCTCGCCGGTGAGGCGGATCACGCTGTCCGCGCAGGCGGACGCCCGTTCGGCGAAGCGCTCGTCGCCCGTGGTGCGCCACAGGCGCAGCTGGGCGAGGCCGGCGCCGGAGAGGCCGTGGCAGATGTCCGGGTCGGCACGGTCCAGGGGGATGTCGAGGGCGTACTGCCGGGCGCGGGCCGCGAGGCCGGGGTCGTCGAGTGTGCGTGCCGCGTCGTGCAGCGCCCAGACGGTGCCGGAGCGGCCGAAGTAGAGGCCGGGCAGGATCCGGCCGGGCAGGGCGAGTCGCGCGTCGATCCCGTGGGCGGCCGTCCGGAGCAGGGGGGCGAGGGCGGGGGCCTCACCCGTGCGGACGGCTTTGTCGAGTACGGCGAGGACGCCCGCCGCTCCCTGCTGGAGGTTGCAGGGGTCGCCCTCGGGCAGGGAGGCGGGCCTGGGCCACAGGTGCGCGGCGGTGGGGTCGGGGTCGACGGTCGCGGCGATGTGGGCGAGGCCGTCGCCGAGCAGGCGGTCGAGGTCGGGGCCGGTGAGGGCGGGTGACGGTGCCGGGGGCGGGTCGGCCGGTTCGGCTCGTAGGAAGGCGGCAGCCGCCTCCAGTGGCCGGCGGGCCGGTGGGTCGGCGGTGAGGCCGAGGACGAGGGGCGCCAGGGCGCGGAGGGCGGGGCAGTCCGGGGCGGCGGCCGCGACGAGCGTCGCGAGGCGTTCGCCGGGCGGGCGCGCGGGCGGTGTGTCCGGGGCGAGGACGGGGTTGATGCCGGCGGTGGCGTGCAGCAGGGTGACGCCCAGGCTGTAGCAGTCGGCCTCGGGGCCCGGTGCGGGGCCGGCCTCCGGCCGGGAGAGGTGTTCGGGCGCGGTGAAGCCCTGGGTGCCCAGCACGGGGGCCTTCTCCCCGGTGCGTACGGCCCCTTCCAGGTCGACGAGGACGGGCGTGCCGTCGGGCCGCACGATGACGTTGGTCGGCTTGAGGTCGCGGAGCACGAATCCCGCCGCGTGCACGACGCCGACCAGGCGGCTGAGGTCGCGCGCGAGCCGCCAGGCGTCCGCGACCGGCAGCCGGCCGCCGTGGTGCGAGGCCCTGTCGGCCGACCACTGCTGGAGGTTCTCGCCGTCGATCAGGTCCTCGGCGAGGAAGAGGTGTCCCCCGGCCTCGAAGACGCCGTGCGGGGCGGGCGCGACGCCGTGCGGGGCCAGCAGGGACAGCACCTCGGCCTCGTGCCGCAGCCGGTCCCGGGCGTCGGTCCCGCCGGGCTGGGCTCCGACGTGCGGCCGGGCCTCCTTCAGGAGGACGTCCCGGCCGGTGTGCCGGTCCCGGGCGCGGTAGACGCCGCCGCGGTTGGAGTGGCGGATCGCTTCACGGACGAGGTAGCGGTCGGCGAGGAGGACGGGGCCGCCCCGGGAGCGGGGGCGTTCGGGGACGTCGTCGAAGGGCGGGCGGGCCCAGGCGGGCGGGGAGAACCAGGGGTTGCGTTCGTCGGTGACGTACGTGCCGTCGGGTGCCCGGAGCCGCCCGCGGTAGAAGCCTTCGTCATCGAGCTCGCGCGGCGGGGAGAAGCAGCCGTAGCGGTAGTGGACCAGGCTGCCGGGGCGGTACCGCCGGTCCGAGAGGATCACGGGGCCGGCGAGTCCGAGGGTGGCTCGGTGCAGCTCCTCGGCGAGGGTGCGCAGCTGCTCGTCGTCGGCGGGGTACGCGGTGAGGAACTTGCCGGAGTGCGGCCTCGGGGCCCGTACCGAGGTGAGGTCGGCGGTGACGCGCGGCGACACGGCGAATTTGAACGCGCAGCCGTGCGCCACGAGGACGCGGGCCGCGTGCTCCAGCACCTGGGGGGCCGATGCGACGGTCGCCGACACATGGAGTTTCCACCCCTGTCGCCGGGGGCGGTACCCCGGTGGCGCGAGCACGCACCACGTCTCGCCGTTCCTCATGCTCCACGCGGAGCGCTCGGCCCCGAGGATCCGCGTGGCGATCGACTGGTAGCTCGCCCGGGGGCCCACCGTCACGCCGTCAGAATGGCACGGGCCCCGACCCCGGGCAATGGTCCCGGCGGTGGGCGCGGCCATGACCGGCGAAGCCACCCGTATCGCACCAATGGCATGATCGGACTCTCGACGAGCGCCCCCTCGCCCGTCCCGCACCGGAAGGCCACGCTGTCCGGCACGAAGAGTGACCGCTTCAAACAACGTCTAACAAATCGGCCAAACAATTGATATCTATAAACCACAGAAGTGAGTTCGCCGCGTGGCGTCGGCCACGGGTGATCCTGTGGGCCACGGCGGGTGTGGTGGCCCTCGCATTCCTCATCGCGCTGGAGATCGTCGCCCGTCGCTGCGCCGGCGTACCGGGGCCGATCACCAATCAGGCGAAAGAGGTGATTTTCGCCCCCAAGCCGGGGCCGCTCTACGGCGGTCTGGCGTTGATGATGGTGGTGCTCACCTGGCGGCAGCGGTTCATCGCGGCCGGTGTCGCGGTCGGCATCGACGTCGTCTTCGTGCTGGTGCGGTGGGCGGTCGGCGCCGACATGTCCGACGGCCGTTACTTCGGCAACGGCGCGTTGTGGGTGATGCTGGGCTGCGCCGTCATCGCCGTCACGCGCCGCACCGGCCGGGAGCGCGTCCTGCTGCTGCAGGGCGTCGGGCTGGGCCTGCTGCTGGTGGCCGGTCGCAAGACCGGCGACACCTGGCTGCTCATCACGTCGAAGACCCGCCCGACGGTGCTCGACCCGTACGTGGCGACCGCCGATCACGCGCTGGGCAATCCGTCGTGGCTGGCGGGCCGGCTCCTCAAGGCCACCGGCCCGGTCGGCGTCCACGTCCTCGACCTGGTCTACGCCCAGCTCGCGGTGGCGGCGGTCGCCGTCGCGCTGTACCAGCTGCGGAACGTGGCGGCCGAGCGCCGCTTCCCGAGCCACCACCTGGTGCGCACCTTCCTGGTGATCGGCCTCCTCGGGCCGGCCATCTACATGATCTTCCCGGTGGTCGGGCCGATCTTCGCGTACGGTCCGGGCACCTCCGGCACCGGCGGCCTGCAATGGGCGGTGGCCGACCTGTGGCCGCACACTCCCCCGCCGATCGGTGCCCCGCACCCGGTGCCGTACGACGGGATCACCCCGCGCAACTGCATGCCCAGCCTCCACACGGCGTGGGCCACCGCGATCTTCATTCATTCCCGCAAGGGACCGCGAGCCCTGCGGTACGCGGGAACGTTCTGGCTGATCGCCACGCTCAGCGCGACCCTGGGATTCGGCTACCACTACGGCGCGGACCTGATCGCCGGTGTGGTGTTCTCGCTCACGATCGAGGCGGGCCTGCGCTCGCTCGACCGCGGCTGGGACCGGTCGGGAGCCCGGCTGGTCGCCTACGGCGCGACGGTCTTCACCGCGCTCCTGCTGTCCTACCGCTATCTGCCGGTGGAGATGGCCGAGCACCCGTGGCTGGCCGGACCGCTCCTCGTCCTGGCGATGGCCTCGGTGATCTACGGCTATGTGCGGACCACCAGGTCGTGGGAGCCGAAGGCCGTGCCGGCGCGGCGACCGGAACCGCAACTCGAACTCGTGTGAGTCACTGCCGACGTCAATGACGACGGGAGCCACCTGCCCTGCCGGGCAGGTGGCTCCCGTCATTCGGGCGGATCACTGCTGGGGGACGACTCCCCGCGGTGGCCCCAGCCGAGGATGTCCTGCTCGGGCGCGGGCTTGTAGACACTCCGCGTCGTCTCCTCCGCTTCCTTCCCGGCTTTTACCGCCGCCCTTTCCTTCTTTTCCTGCTTTTCCCGCTGCTTTCGCTCGTGTTCGGCGGCGCGGGATTCCTTGTTTCCCCATTTCGGCAGTCCGACCATGGCGGGCCCCCTCTCACATCGGGCTTCCGCGACAATTTCAGGTTCACACGGGGGCGCGGGGCGCGCATCCGGCCACCGCGGCGCCGTCGGCGACACCGGAGGCCGGGCCGCTCAGGGTGTCAGGAGCTGTCCGCGAAGCGCCGACACCAGGTCGTCGTCGACACCGAGCCGCTGTGCGGCGTAGCCCCGGATCGACCCGTACCGCGCGGTCAGCTCGGCCATGAAGAGGCGCATGATCCCGGCAGGCGCGCGACCGTAGGCGGGCCATCCGAGCGTCAGATGCGGATAGCCGGCATGCCATTCGGCGACCAGGTGTTCAGTGGCCACCCCGGTGAGGGCGAAGTCGGCGGCGATGTCGTCCTCGTGCACGCCGATCAGGGCGAGCACCAGCATGGCGAACAGGCCGGTGCGGTCCTTGCCGGAGTGGCAGTGGAAGACGAGCGGTCCGGTGTCACCGGCGACGATCTCCAGGGCCCGGCGGAGCTCCTTGACGCCGTCGTGTGCCACTTCGGCGTATCTGTCGGCGAGGTAGCGGGCGGGTTCGACATCGGGGCCCAAGGCGGCCTGGTCGTAAGGGCGGTGCTCGATGCTCAGGTTGTGGTAGGCGAGCGAGGGGTGGTGCGGGACGCGTCCGCTGCGTTCGGCCTCCCAAGGGTGTCTGAGGTCGATCACGGTGCGGACGCCCAGCGCGAGGAAGCGGTCCCAGTCCTGGTCGCGCAGCTTGCCCAGCGAGTCCGAGCGGAACAGCCTGCCCCACCGGACCGTGCGCCCGTCGGCGGCCGGGTAGCCGCCGAGGTCCCGGAAGTTGTGGAGGCGATCGAACGTGATGTGTCTCCTCACGCCGCCACCCTACGGCCGGGCGTGCGGGCGCCGAGGCCCGTTCCCGCGGCGCGTCTGGGATCCTTGGGGTGACAGGCGGTGTGCTGGACACGGGTCGTGGGCGGGGGCGCCGCGGCCGGGAGGAGCGGACTGTGACCGACCGTAAACCCCGTGTGTCGGACTTCGAGTCGTGGGCGGACAAGCAGATCCGGGAAGCCGAGGAGCGCGGCGACTTCCGCGACCTGCCGGGCTTCGGCAGGCCCCTGGCGGGCATCGACCGGCCCTATGACGCGGACTGGTGGGTCAAGGAGAAGATGCGCCGCGAGAACATCTCGTTCCTGCCGCCGACGCTGGCGTTGCGCAAGGAGGCGGAGGACGCCCTGGCGGCGGCGGTGGCGGCCCGGAGCGAGGAGGAGGCGCGCAGGATCGTCCGCGAGATCAACGACAAGATCGCCGCGTCTCTCCGCAGGCCGCCGCCCGGGCCGCCGCTCGGTCTGCTCCCGTTCGTCATCGACGACGTCCTGGCCGCGCGGCGGGAGAAGCGCGGCGACGGCCGTCCGTGACGTACCGCTCCCGGTCGGACTCGACGTGGTGGACAGGGTCGGCACCCGCACCCCACTAAGATCGTTCACTTGTCCGACCAGGAGGAAACTTTGCGCAAGATCATCACGGGTGCGGCTCTCGCCCTGACCGCGACTCTGCTGACGGGATGCGGCAGCGACGGCAGCGGCCCGGCGGCCGCCGACAAGCCCGCGACCTCCGCGCAGCCGAAGGCGAAGGCGGAAGGCGGGAGCGGCGAGGTCAAGCACGAGGTGACGCTGGAAGTCCTCGGCAGCGGCACGACGTCGGTCTACTACAACCTGGACACCAACAAGATGGAACAGGTGCAGCTGCCCTGGAAGAAGACCTCGACCATCACCTTGACGACGGACGCCGAGAAGAAGGTCGGCCTGTTGGTGTCGGTCGTCCCCGGCTCCGTCCACGGCCCTGACGGCATGCTGCACGCGGCGCCCTGCGTCATCACCGTCGACGGGAAGAAGGTCGCGGACAATCAGGACGGCAAGTCCGACAAGATGTGCGAGTACAAGGTGAAGTGACGGTTCCGGTCTCCCTCCGCCCCGGGAGGCTTCCGCTGCCGCGAGGCTGGGAACGGTCTCTGCGACCAGGAGGCCGGTGCGCGGTAGCGCGCGGGGTGTGGCGGAAGGGGCTTGCGATGGCGGAGGAATCGGCTCGGGAGCCGCTGGTCGTCTCGGACGAGGTCCGGGAGGCGCTGGACCGCGGCCGGCCGGTGGTGGCCCTGGAGTCGACGATCATCTCGCACGGGCTGCCCCGGCCGCGGAACCTGCGGGTGGCGGAGGAGCTGGAGGAGCTCGTACGGGCCGGCGGTGCCGTACCCGCGACCGTCGCGGTGCTGGACGGGCGACCGCACATCGGCCTGGACGAGGCGCGACTGGCGCGGGTGGCGGGCGAGGACGGGCTGCGCAAGCTGGGGAGCCGCGATCTGGCGCCCGCCGTGGCGGCGGGGGCCAGCGGGGCGACGACGGTGTCGGGGACGGCGTTCCTCGCGGAACGGGCCGGGATCCGGGTGTTCGCGACGGGCGGCCTGGGCGGCGTCCACCGCGAGTGGGCCGAGACGCAGGACGAGTCCGCCGATCTGCGCCTGCTGGCGCGGACCCGGATCGCGGTGGTGTGCGCGGGGGTGAAATCGGTCCTGGACGTGCCCGCGACGTTGCAGCGCCTGGAGACGCTGGGCGTGGGGGTGCTGGGTTTCCGGACGAGGGAGTTCCCCGGCTTCTACCTCACCGGCTCCGGTGTGCCGGTCGACTGGACGGTCGAAACGGCGGCCGAGGTGGCGGACGTGCTGCGCGCCCAGGACGCGCTGGGTGGCCCGCCCTCGGCTCTCGTCGTCGCGAACCCCGTCCCCGTGGATCAGCAGCTGGACCCGGCGCTGCACGACCGGGTGCTGGCCGGGGCGCTGGCGGCGTGCGCACGGGAGGGCGTCACCGGGCAGGCGGTCACCCCGTTCCTCCTCGACCACCTCGTCCGGCATACCGACGGCGCGTCCTTGGAGGCCAACGTGGCGGCGGTGCGCGGCAATGTCCGGCTGGCGGCCGAGATCGCCAAGGCGTACGCCGCGTGAGGGGCGGCGGGTCCGGAGGGCTGCTCGTCGTCGGCGATGTGGTGACCGACATCGTCGCCCGCCATCGCTCGCCGCTCGCGCCCGCGACCGACACGGCGGCCGATATCGCCACCCTGCCCGGCGGCGCGGGGGCCAATGTGGCCTGCTGGGCGGCCCGTTCGGGCGCCGAGGACGTCCGCCTCCTGGCCCGGGTGGGCGCGGAAGAGGTGGACGCGCACGAGCGCGCGCTCCGCGCGGCCGGGGTCCGGCCGCGTCTGGTGGCCGATCCCGCCGCGCCGACCGGCACGGTCGTCTGCCTGGTCGGCGCCGACGGTGAGCGGACGTTCCTCACCGACAGCGGCGCGGTGTTGCGTCTGTCCACCGCCGACTGGGACGGCGAGCTGCTCGCCGGGGTCGGTCATCTGCATGTTTCCGGCTATCTCTTCTTCGCCGATGCCAGCCGCGCGGCGGCCCGGCTGGCGATGGACGCGGCCCGCGCCCGCTCCATACCGGTGAGCGTCGACCCGGCGTCGGCGGGTTTCATCGCCGGCTTCGGTACGGACCGTTTCCTCGCGGCGATCGCCGGAGCGGACGTCCTCCTGCCCAGTCATCACGAGGCTGCGCTGCTCACGGGGTGTTCCGGGCCGGCGGACGCGGCGGCCGAGCTGAGCCGGCGCTTTCCGCTCGTGGTGTCGACGAGGGGCGCGCGGGGCGCGCTGGTGGCGGCATCGGGCGCGGTCGTCGCCCGTGTGCCGGCCAGGCCCGCGACGGCTGTGGACACGACGGGTGCGGGTGACGCCTTCACCGGGGGTTTCCTCGCGGCCCGGCTCGCGGGCCACGGCCCGGTCGAGGCCGCGCGGCACGGCTGCCGGACCGCCGCCGAGGCCGTCACGGTCATCGGCGGCCGACCGCGCGACCCGGGATGACCGGAGGGACGGCGGCGGTGAATTCGCTGGCACGGCGGGTTGCCCCTGTGACAGGGTGCGCTGCCGTGAGAGATATCGACAGCATCACGATCACGACACTCGCCGAGCGCCCGGCGCTGATTCCCCGGATCTACGAGATCGACGACACCTGGCCGGTCTTCACCGCCCACGAGCCGGTGGTGGGTGCCCTGTTGGGCCGGGTGCCCGAGGACTTTCCGGAGTACTGCGTCGTGGCGACGGACGCGGCGGACGGCGACCGTGTCGTGGCGCGCGGGCTGAGCGTGCCCTTCAACGCCTCGCTCGACGGGCGCGAGGAGACGCCGGACCAGGGGTGGGACCGTGTCCTGGTGTGGGCGTCCGACGACCGGCACTGGGGCGTCTCCCCCACGACGGCGAGCGCGCTGGAGATAACCGTGGACAGGGAATACCTCGGCCGCGGTCTGTCCTCCCGCATGCTCACCGCGATGCGGGAGGCCGTCGGCCGGCAGGGCCACGACGTGCTCCTGGCTCCCGTGCGGCCCACGGCCAAGCACCTGGAGCCGCGCGTCCCCATGGCCGACTACGCGCTCCGGCGGCGCGACGACGGCCTGCCGGCCGACCCGTGGCTGCGGGTGCACGTGAGGGCCGGTGGCGTCATCGAGAAGGTCGCTCCGGCGTCGATGACGGTCAGCGGCTCCCTGGCCGAGTGGCGGCGGTGGACCGGTCTGCCCTTCGACCGCGACGGCGACGTCGAGGTGCCGGGCGCGCTCACCCCCGTGCGCTGCGACATCGCGCACGACCGGGCGGTCTACGTCGAGCCCAACGTCTGGGTCCGGCACCGCACCGGCGGCCGGCCGGGGTGATCGAATGACCGGACGCCGTTCTTTACTGTGGTGGAGGGAATGGGCTCGCGGCCTGCCCCTGTGACGTGTCCGGTGTCGTCTCCTGCTCGTTCTTGTCGTGGAGGCTCTTCCGTCGACGATCGAAGGAGTCATGATGCGACGAGTCCTTGCGACGGCCGCCCTGGCCGTGGCCGCCCTGGGCGCGGGTGCCGTCGGGCCGGGGGCCACCGCGTACGCCGCCCCGCTGCCCACCGGGCTCGACCTGAAGGGCGTCACCATGGCCGATCCCGGCAATCTGGGGTCGGCGGTGGACGAGGCCGCCCAGAAGTCGACGAGGGTGATCGGCGACGCCGGGGGCGGTGCCGTCGGCAAGGTGGTCCCCGCGGCCGGCCGGACGGGCGGTACAGCCGTGAAGTCGTCGACGTCCGCCGTCCAGCAGACCGTCGGCCGCGCGGCGGGGTCGGCGGGCGAGGCCGTCGGTGAGACCGCGAAGGCGGCCACCAAGGACGGCCCGCCCTTCGGGAGGCTGGCGTCCGGAGGGCTGGGGCACCTGCCTTCCTGACGGCTGCCCGGTGGCCTCCTGACGGGTGCCGCCATGACACGGGGTGACCGCCCCCGGCCGGTCCGCGCCGGGGCGCTCCGGACCGGCCGGGTGGGGTTACGGGAGGTCGTCGAGGTCGTCCCGGTCGTCGCCCAGCTCATCGTTCAGGTCGTCGTTCAGCCGCCGGCTCCGCTCGTCCTGCTGCCCGCCCTGCACGCTCTGCCGGGACTGCTCGCGCTGCCCCAGCGTCTCCTCCGTCATGTCCTCGACGTAGTCGCCGTTGTCGCGGTACGGGTCGCGTTTCCTGCTGCTGTCCATGCCGTGCTCACTCCTCGACGAGACGGGCGGTGGGCGGCTTCGCCCCCAGCAGCCTCACACGCATCCGCTCGGCGTGCATGTCGGCACCGGTGCGCGGGTCAGGTCGTGGGGCCCTGCATGTGCTCGCTGATCCACTGGATGAGGCCCCCGGCCTCCATGTTGGGGACGTAGGAGGCCGCGTTGTGCTGGCCGCCGACGTTGATCCGGTACTTGGTCTTGATCGGGCCCTTGTTGTCGCCGTACTTGGCGAGGAAGCGGTCGATCGGGGGCTTGACCGGTTCGTTGGAGCCGACCTGGAAGGCGAGGTAGACCTCGGGGCCCTTCTTGGCGATGAGGCGCTGGGCGAGGACGTCGGAGTTGTTGTCGGCCTTCTCCTTCTCGTGTCCGGCCCACAGGCGGGAGTCGGGGACGATGTCGGGGCCGGAGGCGATGACCGCCTTGAACTGGTCGGGCTTCTGGAGGACCGACTTCAGGCCCGCGGAGGCGCCGGTCGAGGAACCCATGAAGGCCCAGCCGTCACGCGACTTGATGGTGCGGAAGTTCTCCTTGATGAGCTGGGGAACGTCCTCGGTGAGCCAGGTGCCCATCTTGGGCTGGCCGGGGATGTCGCTGCCGTCCCAGTAGAGCCCGGCCTTGGGGTCCTTGGGGTCCTTGTCGTGGTTCTCGGGGTTGAGGACCGGCATGGCGATGATGAAGGGGAGGCTCTTGCCTTCCTGGGCCCACTTGGAGATGGACGCCTCGAGCTTGAGGTCGGTGCCCATCCAGTAGTTGCTGGGGTACCCGGCGCCGCCGGGGAGGGCGATGAGGACGGGGAAGCCGCTCTTGGCGTACTTCGGGTCGTCGTACTCCTTCGGGGCCCAGACCCAGACCTTGCCTTCGAAGCCGGACTTCTTGCCCTTGTAGGTGGTGACGGCGATCTTGGTGCCGTCCTCGGGGACGGTGCCGGAGATCTTGAAGCCGGCGCTGGGGCCGAGGGGCATCTGGGCCTTGGAGCCGGGCGCCTGGTCGCCGTTCTTGCCGTCGCCCGACCCGCCGAAGGAGATCGCGTCGCCCTTGTCCGTGAACGGGGGTATCTCGTAGTAGGACATCACCGGCCAGGCGATGAGCCCGAGCGTGACGACGGACGCCCCAGCGATCACCCAGCGTTTGGCGCGGGAGGGACGGCGCCGGGCCTGGTAGGTGGTGGGCGACTGGTACGACATCGGAAATCCTTACTGCGGTGGCGACAAAGGCGCGGATACTGCTGGATTGCTGTGACATCTGTAAGGAGTGGGCCCGTCCGGCAGCGGGTTCCGGCTGTCACAGAATGATGATGTTTCCCCGGGCCTGACGCGTGGCGTGGCCGTCACGGGGAGTGCGGGGGCGGGACGCCGGCCCCTGCTTCGAGGGTAGACGGCCGGCTGTGCGGGGTCCCCGAGCACCCCGTCACAGCCGACCGGGTCCTTGGACCTGGACCTTGGGACCGCGGGCCCTTGGATCAGGCCCTTAGATGCCGAAGGGCGCCGCGTAGCGGACGGTGCCCGCCGGCAGCGGGTGGGCGTCGTCCAGGGCGAGGGCCATCAGCGCCTCGTCGGGGACGTCGATGGTCAGGCCGATGCCATGGGCCGAGGCGCGCCCGAAGCCGAAGCGCGGGTAGTACGCCGGGTGCCCGAGGACGACGACGTAGCGCTCGCCCATCTTCCCGGCCGCCCGCAGCGCGGCGCGGACGGCCGCCGATCCGGCGCCGCTCCTCTGCAGCCCGGGCCGCACGGCGACGGGGGCCAGGCACAGGGCGGGGGTGTCGCCGATGTGGCAGCGCGTCAGCAGCGCGTGACCGACGGGTTCGCCGCCCTCGTCGGTGGCGACGAGGGACAGGCCGTCGATCCAGGACGGGTCGGCGCGCAGGGCGTCGACGAGGTCGGCCTCGTCCGGGGTGCCGAACGCGGTGAGGTTGATCTCACGGATGGCGGGAATGTCGGCGCCGGTCTCGGCGCGGGTGTGCCACTGGTCGTGGATACGCATGACGGAACGAGAATCCGTTTCGTGTGGGAGTTTCTACGGGAGGACGGCCTCGCGAGCTCACGCTCTCGGCGAGGCGGAGGGCCGGGTCAGGCCGTCGCCCGGGACGTGAGGGCGGTCCGGGCGCCGCGCTGTGCGGTGGCCATGAGCACGGTCATCAACCCCACCTCCCTTTCATCCTCACACTTGACCAGCGGAAACGCCTCGAACCTAGCACGCGCCGGCCGCTTCGTCCTTCGATTTAAGGAAGGGTCCTGCCGGTCCTGTCAGGTCAGCGGGGTGCCAGTCCGGTGCGGCCGCCGCGCAGGTCGTAGAGGACGTCGACCTTGGTGAAGGCGGGCAGCCCGGCGATGATCACCGCCTGGTCCTGTCTGCCGTAGCTGAGCAGGGGGGTGCTCAGGGCGTTCAGCGGCTGGCTGAGGGCCTCCCTGGTGGGCATCCGGTAGGTCCAGTTCCAGTCGGCCGACCCGACGGTGAGAGCGACCTGTCGGCCGTAGGTGTCCACGACGCCGCCCGGGAGCAGGGTGCCGAGGGCGGGCCCGGCCGGGCGGGGTGCCTCCAGGGCGAGGGTGGGGGTGCCGGTGTCGAAGACGACGGGTGCGCACTCGTGGTCCAGGACGCCGGTCACGGTCAGGCACGCCTCCATGGGGGCGGGGTCCCAGGAGGTCAGTGCCGTCGGGGTGGCGCCGGGCCGGGGTCGCCCGGTGACCGTCCGTTTCAGGTCGGCGGTCCTGAACCGCGCCACGGTCCCGGGCGGCGGGTTGAGCCGGAGCTGGGGGTGTTCCTCGTCGAAGTGGACGATGAAGGATCCGTCGCCGGTGAGGCCGGACATGGGGTTGGCGCAGCAGCCCTTGACGCCCTGGTCGCGTTCGGCCATGCCGATGCCGAGGATGCCGTCGAAGACGCCGCCGAACTCCTCCGGTGTGCCGCCGTGCGCCGCCGCGCAGTCGGGGGCCTGGTCGACGCATCCGAGGGAGTCGACGAGCAGGATGGTCTGGTCGCCGGCGGTGGCGGTGCCGAGCCGGAGGGTGGCCCGGGCCTCCCTGCCGCTGATCTTCAGCCCGCTGAGGAAGCTGCTGCTTCCGGTGGTGCCGGTGGGGGTCGCGTCGTCACCGACGGCGGAGGCGAGCACTTTCAGCCCGGTGGATCCCGTGTCCACCAGCAGGTTCGCCAGCCGTGAGCCGATGCGGACGGTGGCCTGCAGCCGGGGCACGCTCAGTCTGCCGCCGGCACTGCCCGCCGGCAGGTAGGTCAGGGGCACGTTCGACGCCCGGGAGGTGCCGCCGCTCGCCGTCGGCGCGCCCGGTTCGGGGCCACCGCCGCAGGCTGTCAGCAGCAGTGCGACGAGCGTCGCCGCCGCGGCGGTGGCCAGGTGCCGGAGCCGGCGGCGCGAGGGGTGGGGCGGGGAGAGCGGCACGGCGGCTCCGGCTTCTGGCTGGGGCGGGTGCTCCTGCCGCAAGGATCACCGGTGTCCTGGCCCGGCGCCCCGCGACGGCATCCATTCAGGTACGGGGGCCCCGCTTCGTGGCCGGTCGTGGTCTTGCGGATTGCGCGCGGCGCCCCGTGAATCGGTCTGTCGGAGGGAAGGAGAGGAAGCAGTGGTCATGCGCATCCCTGGTCCCGAGCCCCGGGCGGACGGCGGCGTGGGCGCCGTGGCAGCGGCGGGCGGACTGCACGTCTATCAGTTGCGGCTGCACGCCGAGTACGGGCCCGTCGTACGGTTCCAGCTTCCCGGCGCGGAGACGGCCGTGTCGGTCGCCGACCCCGTGCTGCTGGAGGCGACGGCTCACATCGACAAGCGCCCCGAGCGGCTGTTCGAGTTTCTCGCGCCGCTGTGCGAGGCGGGGAACCTTCAGGTGCTGCCGGCCGACGAGCACACGCCGTGGCGGCGTCTGCTGTTGTCGGTGCTGGCCGGGCGGCCTTCCCACGAGCGGCACTTCGCACGGTTCACCGCGCTGACGACGGAGGTCGCCGACCGCTGGGCCAAGCGGGCGGGCCATGGGCCCGTCGAGTTGCAGAAGGACCTCACCGAGCTGTCGCTGCGGATGATCTGCGCGTACGCGCTGGGCGGCGACGTCGAGGATCCCGACCGCGTCGTCACCGCCTTCGAGGAGGTGCTCACCGAATACCTGGGGCGGCTCTACCGGACGCCGGCCGCGGAGCGCGAGGAGAGCAGGAAAAGCGCGGAGGGCGCGGAGGAGGCTCTCGCTTATCTGCGCGCGGTGGTCGACCGGGTGGTCGTGGCGCGGCGCGCGGGCGGCCGGGTGGACCGGAGCGATCTGGTCGGGGCGCTCGTCGACGCCGGTGAGCGGCCCGCGCGGATTCGCGACACCGTCATGATGACGATGCTGGCGGCCCATCACACGACCGGGGTGGCCGTGTCGTGGACCCTGCATCTGCTGGGCCGGCACCCGGAGGTGGCCGAACGCGTCACCGAGGAGCTCGACCGCGTCCTGGGTGACCGCGCGGCACCCGGGTACGCCGACCTGCGGCGGCTCACGTACCTGGAGATGGTCCTCAAGGAGGCGATGCGGCTGTACCCTCCGGGCCCGTACGGCGCGCGGGAGACGACCGAGGCCCTCGCTCTGGGCGAGTACGAGATCCCGGCCGGGGCGACGGTCTTCTATCCGTTCTGGGCGGTCCACATGAACGCCGACTACTGGCCGGAGCCCGAGAAGTTCGTGCCCGAGCGGTTCACGCCGGAGGAGGTGGCCAAGCGGCCGCGGCTGGCCTACATCCCCTTCGGGCTCGGGCCGCGCGGTTGCGAGGGCGCGGGGCTGGCCATGGTGGAGGCCGAGCTGGTGCTGGCGGTGCTGCTCAAGCGGTTCCGGTTCCGGCCCGTGCCGGGGCACGAGGTGAGGCCGATCGAACGGTTCGTGCTCTGGGCGGCCGACGACATCCGCATGTTCGTGAGCCCCCGGGTTCCGGGGTAGGCGGCGGCGCGGGGCGGTTCAGGGCGCGATGAGTACCTTCAGGGCCTCGCGGTCCGCCATGGCGCGGTAGCCGTCCGGGACGCCGTCCAGGCCCACGGTGCGGTCGAAGACCCTGCCGGGCTCGATCGTGCCGTCGAGGACGTCGGGGAGCAGTTCCTCGATGTAGGCGCGGGCGGGCGCGACACCGCCGGTGAGGGTGACGTTGCGGCTGAACATCTCGTACCCGGCCGGTCCCTCCTCGTACTGCGGCACACCGACCCTGCTGACCACTCCGCCGTCGCGCACCACCGCGAGTGCCGTGGTGAGCGCGGGCTTGGTGCCGACGCACTCCAGCACCGCGTGGGTGCCCTCACCGCCGGTCAACTCCCTTACGCGCGCGACGCCTTCGTCGCCGCGTTCGGGGATCACGTCGGTGGCCCCGAAATCGCGTCCGAGGGCGGTGCGGGCCTCGTGGCGGCCCATCAGCAGGATCCGTTCGGCGCCGAGCCGCCTCGCCGCCAGCACCGCCGACAGGCCGACGGCGCCGTCGCCGATGACCGTCACCGTCGTCCGGGCGTCGACCCCGGCCGTGACGGCGCAGTGGTGGCCGGTGCAGAAGACGTCGGAGAGGGTGAGCAGCGAGGGCAGCAGGGCGGAGTCCTCACCGACGGGCAGTTTCACCAGGGTGCCCTGGGCCCAGGGGCTGCGTACGGCTTCGCCCTGGCCGCCGTCCACGCCGTTCTGGCCCCAGTACCCGCCGCGCGGGCAGGAGGTGTGGAGGCCCTCGGCACAGAACCGACAGGTGTTGTCGGCGTAGGCGAAGGGCGCGACCACGAGGTCGCCGGCCTTCGGTGCGGTGACCTCCGGGCCGGTCTCCTCCACGACGCCGAGGAATTCGTGGCCGATGCGCTCGCCCTCCTCCGTGGCCGGTCTGGAGCCGTAGGGCCACAGATCGCTGCCGCAGACGCACGAGCGGACGACGCGCACCACGGCGTCCGTGGGGTCCTGGATACGGGGGTCGGGTACGTTCTCGACCCGGATGTCACCGGCGCCGTAGATCAGTGTCGCTCGCATGGGACTTCCCGATGGTGTCGTCTCGGCGGGGGTCTCTCTCCAGCGTGCGCCTCCCTCCGGGGGCTGTCGCGTCGGCGCAGAAGTACTGTCGTGTCGTCCTTCGGGCACGAGGGCGGTCGGGAAACCCGGCCGCCCCACCCACCCCACAATCAACCGCAAAGTCCGGACCAATCATGGGATGTTCTTTTTCCGCCATCGAATGATTCCCGTTCGGGCAGAAAAACGGTTCTCGGCTGAATTCCGGCCATACTGTCCTGTCGCGGTGACGGAGTGCGCGCTCTCTTGACAGCCATGAGTGCGCCGGGAGCCGCCGGGCCCGCGGTGCGGAACACGGGGCACCGGATCCCCCCGCTCCGCAGGTCCGGCGCCGCAGCGGGCCAGGTGGCCCCACCCCTTGTCCGGAAGCCGTGGGCCTGGGCTCCGGGTGGCCGGTTCGCCCGGGTGTCGACGCCAGTGCTGACGGCATAGTCTCGACGAGCCGAACGCCGCCCCCGCGCGAGCCACCGGATCCTGCCGCTCTCACCGTCATGCGCTGTCGCGTTCCACCGTCATGCGCTGTCGCGCGGGCCCGACGTGTTCAGGCGACCGTCACACGGACCGGAGGGGGAACACCACAGTGTCGGAGCCCGGAACGATCCAGGAATACTCCATCGGGAACTACACACCCCACTCGCTGGCCCAGGGGAACCTCAGGTACCTCTGGGTGACCACCTCGAGCAAGGCCATCATCCAGGTCAATCCCAATGCCGGGAACAGTCAGCGGGTGGTGAACCATTCGATGATTCCCCAGCTCAGTGCCGGGATCATCAAGGACCCCGACGGTCTCCAGCGGGTCTGGTTCGCCGCTCCGGCACCGCCGGCGCAGGAAGACCCCATCGTGATCATGGAGACGACGGGGATGTACGCCGTCCAGTTCTTCCCGCTGGAGGCCGACGCCAAGGCGGAGAGCATCAAGCTCCGGGCCACCAACGTGGGGCAGGACGGCACCCCGGTCTACGAGTACAGCCTCATCTTCGCCGAGCCCCAGCACAGTTACGTCGGCATCCTCACCCCCAGCCACGGCACCATCGACCGGATGCCGGTCAGCCAGAGCACCTGGCTGTGGGACGTGGCCGTCACCACCGACTCCACCGGGAAGCTCCACAGCTACTGGGCCACGGGCCAGAGCCGGACCACCAACCCGGTCAGGAGCGAGAACGGCCTCTACCACCGTCCCACGCGTTCGACGGTATGGGAGCGGGTCGAGGTGCTCCGGACCGGCCAGAGGCCCTTCTACGTCATCGCGGACACGACCGCTGTATGGCTGACCGCCACCAACCCCAACCAGGTCATCCGCTACGACATCGGCGGCGGCACCATCCGCACGGCAGACCTGGGCACGGCCGTCCCCCAGCAGCTGGCGCTCGGCCCGACGGGTGAGCTGTGGGTCGCCTCCAGCGAAGGGCTGCACGAGTTCGACGCGCGGCTGAACACGGGCGGTTCCCTGGTGCGACTGCCCAACGGCGGTGGCGCCAAGGGAATCTGCGTCGCCGCCGACGGCAAGCTCTGGTACACCAACCCCACCAAGAAGACCGTGGGCAGCTACACCGTGCCCCCGCCCCCGTACGGGGCGCCCTCGCGCCTGGGCCGCACCCAGATCGTGGCCCAGGGCGAGTCGGAGGTCCACATGAAGGACCACGTCGCCCAGCCGCTCATCGCCGAGTACGTCGCGAACGGGCGCCCCGTGCCGGGCATCCCCCTCACCTGCCGGATCGACGCCGAAGGGGCGGCCTTCGAGGACGGCACCCACGAGCGTGTGATCATCACCGACCAGCGGGGCCGGGTCGCCCTGCCGGCCGTGGTCGCGGGCGACGTCCAGGAGGACGCGGTCATCAGCGTCGGCCTCGGCGACACCGAGCCGCACGCCGCCACGACCCTGACGATCACCTCGGACTAGCGGCGCGCCGCGCCACCCGGACCGTTCCCGTCCGCCGGAAGGAGAATCCGCATGCCATCCGCAGCGCCGCCGCCCGTCACCGACTCCGACACGTTCCCCATCGACGCCTCCGTCGTCGACGTGGCCTGGCACAACGACGACCAGAACGTATGGTTCGTCACCGCCCAGGGCGACGTGGGCTACTTCGAGCCCCGCAGTCCCTGGGGCAACACCGTCTTCAGTCCGGGCCCGGGAATCACCGGAACCGCCAACTCCCTCGTCACCTGGACGGGCCACGGAGCGTGGACGTTCGTCACCGACGACAAGGCCTCGGCCTTCGTCAAGTGCACGACCGACGGCCAGTACCAGGTGTACGCGCTCAACGGCGCGACGGACTGCCGCGCCCTGGCCCTGGGCCTGAACAAGGACGGGCGCCCCCGCCTCGTCGCCCCGCTGATCAGCTGGGGCCAGCTGGCCTTCGTCGACTCCGGCGGCGGCGTCTCGTACTCGATGATGTACCCCGACGGCCTGTACGGCGTCTCGATCGCGGCTCAGCAGCGGGGCCGCTACTGGCTGACCTCCCCCAAGGGCAAGGCGCTGCTCGCCTACGAAGCCAGCACCGGCGCCTTCGGCTCCCCCATCCTCCTGGGCGTCGAGCCCCGGGACGTCGCGGCCGCCCCGGCCGGCGACGTCGTGTGGGTGGCCACCAAGGACAAGGTCGTCTTCAAGTACACCGTCGCCGAGGGTACGCTCACGCGCGTCGAGACGCCGTTCGCGGCCAACCACATGCTGGCGACGGCGGACGGCACGCTCTGGTTCGTGAGCACCGCCGGCGACGCGGTCGGCTACGTACTGCCGGACAAGACCCGGGCCTCCACGATCCCCACGGGCCAGGGCTCACGGCCCTCGGGGCTCACCATGTCCGGCGACAGCCGGCTGTGGATCGCGCTGTCCGGACGGAGGGCCCTGCAGCGCGTGTCCCGGCACCGGCTCGCGGCGGTCTCGGGCGACGACCAGAGGACGACCGTCGGGCAGCACTTCCCCAAGCCGTTCGAGGTCAAGGCGATGCTCCTGGACGGCACCCCGGTGGGCGGGCAGAAGATCGAGTTCTCCGTCGAGGAGGGCGCCGGCGTCTTCGAGAACGGCGAGCACACCGAGATCAGGCACACCGGCTCCCAGAGCGAGCAACTCGGCTTCGCCATCAGCTCCCTGCTCACCCCGCTCCAGGAAGGCCCCTGCCCCGTCACCGCCCGCTGGACGGAGTCGGACGCCGTCGCCTCCTTCACCCGGCTGACCGTCAACCCCAAGCCGGGCAGGGCGGACCGGGTCCGCTACGTCTCCGGCGCGGGACAGACCGTGCCCCCGGGGAAGTCCTTCGACAACCCGATGAAGGTGATCGTGGAGGACGCCCAGGGCAACACGGTCGAGGGCGTCCAGGTCGCGTTCCGGATCCTCGGGGAGAACATGGCGTCCTTCCCCGGCGGAACGGACGTCGTCCACGTGCCCAGCGGGGCCGACGGCTCCGCCGACTCACCCGTGCTGACGGCCGGGGACAAGCAGGGCGACTTCTCGGTGGAGGTGTCGGTGGACGACACCTGGGTGAGTCTGCTCCTCCGGCAGAACATCACCTGACCGCCGCCGCACGCCCACCGCTCGACCGCACGTCCCCGGTCCCCGCGTCGGCGGGGGCCGGGGGCGGCGCGGCTCGGACGCCCGAGGGAGGATACCGCCCCGCATGCCCGAGAACGGATCGCCGCTGCGCACGGAGTTCGACTTCGAGCTCCCCCACGGCTATGTGGACGGCTCAGGTGCCGTCCACCGCCGGGGTTCCATGCGGCTCGCCACCGCCCGTGACGAACTGTCACCCCTGATCGACCAGCGCGTCCGGGAGAATCCCGCCTACCTCGGAGTCGTCCTCCTGAGCCTGGTCGTCACCCGGCTGGGGACCGTCACCGACATCCACGCGGGCGTGGTGGAACAGCTCTTCGCCCAGGACCTCGCCTACCTCCAGGACTTCTACCGGCGGATCAACGGCCTGGACACCGGCCACGGCGCCGTCGCCTGCCCCTCCTGCGGCACGAGCTTCGCGCTGCCCGCGTCGGCGCCCGGCGGCCGCCTGGGGGAAACATGACGCACCCGCCGCGCCGGCTCCGCGAGGAGACCGCCTACATCGCCTACCACTTCCACTGGGCGTACGGGGACATCCTCACCCTCCCCCACGAGGAGCGGCGCGCCTGGGTGCGTGAGATCGCCAGGATCAACAGCACGGCGGGGGAGGGCCGGTGAGCGTCATACGCGCGGGGGCTTGGCGCGAGGTCGCGCCCGTCGGCCTGCTGCGCCTGCCGGTGCCGTCCGCCGACGGGCCCCTGGCCTTCCGCCGGGGCCTCGCGGCGTGGCGCCCGGCGCCGGTCGTCACGGCGGGCGGCCGGCTCCTACCGCGTGGCGTGCCGCTGGCGCTGGGCGCGGGGATCCTCCGAGGTGTGCCCCTCGCACCGCTGCCTCAGTTCGCTGATGGCCCCGGCGGCTCCGGGGCTGTGGGGGTGCCGCCGGGGGCTGTGGCGGGGGCGCCTGTGGTTGTGCCGGGGCCACCCGTGGCTGTGGCGGGGGCACCTGTGGCTGTGGCGGAGCCTGGGGCTGTGGTAGAGGCACCCGTGGCCGTGGCGGGGACACCTGTGGCTATGGCGGCGCCTGGGGCTGTGCCAGTGTCCGCGCCCGTGTGTCTGCCCGTGGCGGGGGTGGTGGTGCCCGGGGTTGTGCCCGTGCCCCCGCCTGTGGCGAAGGTGGTGGTGTCCGGTGAGCCCCCTGCCGTGGAGGGGCCGGGTGGGGTGACCGAACCCTTACGGCCCCGGCACCGGCCCGGCCCCCGGCCTCGGCCCCGGTCTGAGGAAAGTGCCTCCGGGAGCACGCCCGCTCCGGGCACCCGGCTCGGCGACGTCGAACGCCCACGGGAGGCCGGTGCGGTGGGCGAAGGCTCCATGAGCGGGTACGTGCGCGTCGGCGAAGAGGCCGGCCCCGTCCCTCGTCCCGGCCCCGGCGAGGAGCGACGGAAGCAGGTCGCGACGCCGCCGCGGAGCCCGGCAGCGGGATACGGCCCCCGGTCCGGCATGCGCGGGGCGGCCGACGCCCCCGTGCGGCCCCCGGGCCTCGCCGAGACGTCGCCGCCCGGGACGGCGCCGTACGGCCGGACCGAGGCCCGCGATCCCAGCGCTCCCATGAGTCCGGCGCCGCCGGGGACCGAGTCCCCGAACGGGCGTGAACGCCCCGCCCACGGTGTCGCCTCGCCGTCCCCCAGCGCGGGCCTCCCCCCGAAACCGCCGGACAGCAAGGAACCCGCTGTCCAACGAACCGTCATCCGCCCAGGGCCACCCGGGATCACCCCCGCCCCACCTGGCCAAGGCGCGCCGCCGCCAACCGCCGCCCGTTTCCACGTCGGGCACCCGATCAGCCGTGTGCCCGACACGGCCATGCCCTTCGCGTGCCCCCCGCCCACACCGTCGGCACCGGCAGCACCGCCCGGCGAAGCCGTCGAAGGGACGCGCGCCCCGGCGCCCCGGCCGCCCGCCGCGCCCCCCGCCCCTCCCCCGCCGGACGCCTCCGCCGTGGCGCGGGAAGTCGCCCTGCGGCACGCCGCTCTGCTGGCCGATGCCGTGCTCCCCGCGCTGGAGCAGGGGCGGCGGACACGTCGGGTCCGGCCCCGGCCGCAGTGGCCGCCGCGGGCCGAGCCGCCGCCGGACGGTGGGGCGTGGGGAAGCACCGTCCCCCGATGAACGACCGCCGCCCGACGACCGACCCCGGAGTGTCCGTCCATGGCCGACCAGCCGTTCGCCGTCAGTTCCCACTTCCAGTTGTCCATCGGCATCCACGCCCTCGGTTCGTTCACGGCGTGCGAGGGGCTGGGCTGTGCCATGGAGGTGGAGGAGCGGGTGGAGGGCGGGACGAACGGGCACGTGTGGCAACTGCCGACGCGGCTGCGCTACACCAACGTCGTGCTCAGCAGGCCGCTGACGCGGGAGACCGTGCTCGTGTGGGCGTGGATGCAGCAGCAGATGATCGAGCCCACGCGGCTTCCCGGGCAGCTCGTGGCGCTCGGCCCGGACCGGAGACCGCTCGTGCGGTGGCTGCTCGACGGGGTGCTGCCGGTGCGCTGGAGCGGCCCGGGGTTCGACGTCGAGCAGTCGCAAGCGGCCCGCGAGACCTTGGAGATCGCCCACAACGGGTTCCTCGGCATCACCGTCTGACGATAGGCCAGCCAACCCCGGTCGGAGAGGAACGCATGCTGTCCGAGCTGCTCGGCGGCGCACCCGTGCGCGCCGCCCTCGTGATCTACGATCCCCCGACGGGTGCGGGGACCTCCCCGGGGCCCGAGCGCGGCCGGGTCAAGTTGCAGTTCAACCCGGAGCGGGTGCGGGTCGGCAAGCAGGCCGTCTGGGACCGCAGCCGGGCGCCGTCCAACGGGGAGGCGGCGCGGGCGCAGTTCGTGGGGGCGCAGCCGCGGACGATGACGCTGGACGTGTTCCTGGACGCCTCCGGTCCGGGGCCGAGCGTGCAGGACCAGGTGGAGAAGCTGCTCGACTGCTGTGCTCCGACCGCGCGGAGCACGGCGTCGAAGCCGGCTTCCGCGCCGTGGGTGCGGCTGGCGTGGGGTCACGCGCGGACGACGGCGTTTCTCGCCCTGGTGACGCGGGTGGACGCGGAGTACACGCGGTTCGGGCACGACGGGACGCCGCTGCGCGCCCAGTGCGCCGTCTCCCTGGAGGAGGTCGGGGGGACGGTGCCCCGGCAGAATCCGACGTCGGGCGGTGACGGGCCGGTGGGCACGCATCTGGTGGTCGCCGGGGACAGTCTGGCGGGCCTGGCCTGGCAGGCGTACGGGGATCCCGGGCGGTGGCGGGAGATCGCCCGGGCGAACGACGTGGACGATCCGGCCCGGGTGCCGGTGGGCACGATGCTGGTGCTGCCGGTGCTGGAGGAGCGTGTCGCGGGGGGTGCCGGGTGACGGAGCGGCTGTACGCGGCGGAGCCGGTCGTGGCCTTTCGCTCGCCCCTGCGGGAGGAGTGGGCCGACCAGTTGGTCGAGGCGCGGGTGGAGACGATGGTGGGGCTCCCCGCCGGGGCGACGCTGCGGTTCCGGGATCCCGCGCACCGGTTGCTGGCCTCGGCGGGGATCGCGGTGGGGGTGCCGGTGACCGTGTCCGTGGCCGTGGCGCGGCGCCGGACCCGGTTGGGGATCTTCGACGGTGAGGTCACGGCGCTGGAGACCGAGGTGGACTCGGACGGGACGTTCACGACCGTGCGGGCCATGGACCGGGGGCAGCGGCTGGCGCGGGGGCGGCGGGTGGCCGCGTACGTGGACACCACGGTGGCCGAGGTCGTCGGGCAGGCCGTGGCCCGGCACGGGCTGAGGGCGGGCCGCGTCGACGCGGAGCGCACCCGGATCCCGTACCTGGCCCAGCCCAACCTGACGGACTGGGAGTTGCTCCGTCATCTCGCCGACCAGCGGGGGCTGCGGCTGTCGGTCGAGGGGGACACCGTCCACATGAGCCGGCCGGCGGCGGCGGGCGGCGCGCCCGCGCCGGGTACGGGGGCGGATCGCAGTCCGTTCGTCCTGGAGCTCGGGGAGAACCTGCTGGCGTTGCGTGCCTCGGTGTCGTCCGAGGGGCAGGTGGCCGGGGTGGAGGTGCGCGGGTGGGATCCGGCCGGCAAGGCCGCGGTGGTGGCGCGGGCCGGGGCCGGGGACAGCTCGCGGCTGCGGCTGGGGGTCACGCCCGCGCGGCTGGGCTCGGCTTTCCCGGGCGCGGCGCCGGATCTGCTCGTCGCCGGCCGGGGTTACGCCACGGCCGGGCAGGTGGACGTGGCGGCGCAGGCGCTGGCGCAGGAGGCGGCGGCCTCCATGGCGGCGCTGTCCGCCGAGGTGGCGGGCACGCCCGAGCTCGCGGCGGGGGTGCCGGTGACGCTGGCCGGGGTGGGTGAGCCGTTCGCCGGCAAGTACACGCTCACCTCCTGCCGCCACACCTTCGACGGTGACCACGGCTACCGGACGGAGGTGGGGGTCGGCCCGTTGCCGCCGCCCGTCGTGCCGTATCCGCCGGCGCTGTGCTCGTTGGGGGTGGCGGTGGGGATCGTCACGGACATCAAGGAACCGGGGCAGGGCGAGCGCGGTGCCGTACGGCTGCGTCTGCCGTGGCTGTCGCAGGACTATGTGACGGACTGGGCGCGTACCGTTCAGTGGGGCGGGGCCGGTGGTGGCGGGGTCTTCCCCGTGGAGGCCGGGGACGAGGTGCTCGTCTGCTTCGAGCACGGGCGTCTCGACCGGCCGTACGTCCTCGGTGGCCTGTACAACGGCGTCGACTCCCCCACCGACCACGGTCTGCCCCTGGTGGACTCGGGCACCGGGCGCGCCAACCGGCGTTCCCTGGCGTCCCGTTCGGGCGATCTCATGGAGCTCCTCAGCGCCGCCGACGGCCCCCAGGGCGTACGACTGCGGACGGGTGACGGGAAGCTCACCACCCATCTCGACCGCAAGGACAGCACCATCGTTCTGACGGCGGGCGAGGGCGGCAGAACGCTGCGGGTCTCGCTGGACGCGCGCGGCGAGGGCACGGTCACCGTCGACGCGGGCACGGACGGCAGCCTGGTCCTCAAGGCGGGGACCGTCACCGTCACGGCCGACGACGGCAAGGGCGGCGGCGGGCTCACGCTCAAGGGGGCCACCGTGAACGTCACCAGCACCGGGCAGCTCTCGCTGGACGGCCGGCGGACCGGCGTCACCGGCGACACCGTCGACATCAACTGACCCCGTACACCTCGCGGGCGGGAGGGCGACCGTGGACATCATCGGCGCGGGGTGGGCGTTCCCCGCCGTCATCACCGGTACGGGACGGGTGGGCCTGGCGCGCGGCGCCGAGGACGTGGAGCAGGCGATGCGCCTGATCCTGTCCACCGCGCCGGGCGAGCGGCCGATGCGGCCGGAGTTCGGCTGCGGCGTCCACGCCCTGGTCTTCGACCCGCTCGACGCCACCACCGTCGCCCGCGCCGACGCGGAGGTCCGCCGCGCCCTGGACCGGTGGGAACCGCGCATCGAGGTCGACGACCTGCTGTTCAGCATGGACACGACGGACGTCGGAGTGCTCTACATCGACATCCGCTACCGGCTGCGCGCCACCAACGAACCCCGCAACCTCGTCTTCCCCTTCTACACCCTGCCCGGCGACTCCCCGGTGGAGTGACCCCTGTCATGGCCGATCCGTCCGTTCCCCCCGCGCCGGACCCGTCCGGTGTTCCCGTCCCCGACCTGGACGACCTGCGGTTCCAGCCGCTGGTGGACGCCGCCAAACGCGCCCTCCCGCGGCGGGTGCCCGAGTGGACCGACCACAACGTCTCCGACCCCGGCATCACCCTCATCGAGGCCTGTGCCGAACGGACCGACCAACTGCTCTACCGCGTCCACCGCATGACGGCACGGCAGCGGTTCGCTCTGCTGCGGCTCATGGGCATCACTCCCCTTCCCGCGTCGCCGACGCGGATCGTGGTCGCGTTCACCCGGACCGACGGGTCGACCGGGCGGCGCGAGATACCGGCGGGCACCGTGGTGCGCACCGAGGGCGAGGAGCCGGTCGTGCTGGCGACCGTGGCGCCGCTCGTCCTGGAGGGGGCGCGCACCACGGGAGCGGTGGAGGCGGACGAGCGGCTCGTACGGGTCACCGAGGTGCTGGGCGTCGCCGACGGCCGTCCCGCCGGGCGTTTCCCGACGCGCCACCGTCCCTGGCGGCCGGGCGCCCCGGTGGCGGAACCGCCGTTCGGGCCGCCGATGACCGTCCGCGTGGGAGGCGTCGAGTGGCGGACGGTGCCGACGTTCGCGGGGGCGGGGCCGGGCGACCGGGTCCACTGGTGGGACGACGCCTCGTGCGAGGTGGTCTTCGGGCCGCTGGTCCCGGCCGAGGGCGGCGCGCGGCAGCACGGGGCGGTGCCGCCGGAAGGCGCGCGGATCGGCGCGGAGTACGACGTGTTCCGGGGCCGGGAGGGCGGGGTCCAGGCCGGCGGGCCCCTGACGGTGGCCGTGCCCGGTCTGACGGCCGTCGTCGAGACGGTCGTCGCCGCGTCCGAAGAGGCCGAGGACTGGCGGCGGGCGCTGGAACGCGCGGGCCTCGGGCTGGCGCCGTTGCGCCGCGCGGTCACGGCCGCCGACCACGAGCGGATCATCGACGAGCACGTGCCGGGGCTGGCCCGGGTCCGGGTCACGGCGCTCACCCGCCCCACCGACTCCCGCGTGCCGACGGCCCTGCAGGCACCGCCCCGCCCTCCCGACGTCCTCACCAGCGCCGTCGCCGCCCGCGATCCGCTGCGGGCCGTGCACTACTACGACGACAGCGGCGTCATCACCGCGCGCGCCCTGCCCCTGGAGCAGCAGCACGGACCCGCCGGTGACGGCGACGAGGTGCCCGGTCCCGTGCGGGAAGCGAAGTGCCTCGACGCGATGATCCGCACGGACGAGACGGCGCCCAGGCTCTGGTTCTACGGGGACCAGTGCCTCTGGGACGGGAGCGAACTCTCACGGCCCGTCAAGGACGAGTTCCCCGGACTGCCCGGCGGCGCCGACGACCCGGCGCACTCGTTCTGGGCGGACCTCGACGCGGTCGCCCTGCTCGCCGATCCACAACGCGACGAGGACGCGGATGACGACGCGTACGAACTGTTCTTCTTCAAGGGCGAGACCTTCTACCACCGCGCCTACACCTACTCCGACCGGTCCTTCGTACCGCGGGCGGAGAGCCGGGGCGTGACGTCCCTGATCTCCGAGTCCTTCCCCGGCCTCTCCCCCGAGTGCCAGGAGCAGCCGGACGCCGTGGTCGTCGTCGGCGGGGTCTTCTACTTCGTCAAGGGGACGCGGACCGAGCCCGCCGTGTGGCGCCGCGAGGACGAGCCGCTCCACGTCCTCCTCGTCCCGCACGTCACCGGTGACCCCGCCGTCCGCCCACCGGACGGCGCCTTCGGCATCCCGCCGGAGACCCTGGCCGCCGTGGTGGGCGTCGTCGACGCCTCCCGGCTGCTGGGCGAACGGCTGCGCGTCGGCGAACCCCGCTACCACTCCTTCGGGATCGAGGCGACCGTACGCCCGTGGAGCAGCACGCCGGCGGACGTCGACCAGGCCCGGACAGCCGCCGAAGGCGCCCTGCGCCGTTTCTTCCACCCCACGGCCGGCGGGCCGGACGGGCGGGGCTGGCCGTGGGGGCGGCGGGTGCACGCCGGCGACGTCTTCGCCGTCCTGGAGAAGGTGCCGCGGCTGCGGGGCACGACCGACGTGACCCTCATCGACGACGGCGGGCGGCCGGTGACCTCCGTCGAGGTGTCCGACGGCGGTCTGGTCCTCCTGGAGGACGTCGGTCTGCTCATCGCCCCCACGGACGGCTGACCCACGAACCCGACGAGCGATCAGGAGGACCAGGCCCGTGCCGACTTCCCCCACCCGTCCGCTGCCCCTGCCCGCCGTCTACGGCCACGACACCGTCGTGCGGGCGTTCGCGGCCGCGATCGGCGAGGTCATGGCGCCCGCCGAGGAACGCCTCGACGACCTCGACGCGGTACTCGACCCGTGGCGCGCGCCGCCCGCCTTCCTCGACTGGCTGGTCCGGATCACCGGGGCCCGCGTCGAGCCGGGCTGGGACGAGATCCGGCGGCGCCGGGCCGTGGACCTCGCGGCCCGTCTGGCGGCGTACCGGGGGACGCCGTACGGGCTGGGGCTGGAGGCCCGGGAGATCCTGCGCTGGGTGCCGCCGGACTTCGCGCTCGTCGTCGACGACCCGGGGCGCGTCTTCACCGACGCCGATCCCGGTCCCCGCACCGGACGCATGCTCACCGTCACCCTGACCGCCCCCGCCGGGCAGGACCGGCGGGCGCTGGAGAGCCGGCTCACGCGCCTGGTCCAGGCGCACTGCCCGGCGCATCTGCCCTTCAAGGCCGTCGTCACCATCGCCGGCTCCTGACGAGAGGTCGCTCACGGATGAGTCTGCCGACACCCGAGTACGACGGGCGGACCCGCGACGAGGTCGTCGCCGCGGCCGTCGCCGGCGTGCGCGGGAGGGTGGGTACCTGGACCGGGCAGGACCTGACGGACCCCGGCCGGGGGCTGATCGAGACGTGCGCCGACATGGTCATGGCCGTGCGCGACCGGCTCGATCTGGCCGCCGACCAGCGCCGGCTCCAGGTGCTGCGCCTGCTGGGCGTGCGGCCGTACCGGGCCGCGCCCGCGCGGACGGAGGCCGTCCTGCAACTCGCCGCGCCGTCACCGGAACCGGTGGTGGTGCCGGCGGGCCAGGAGGTGGCCACCCGGCCGGTGGGCGACGAGGAGCCGGTCGTCTTCACCACACTGACGGACGCGGTGCTCAACCCGTGCGTCCTCGTCGCGGCCGGTGACTTCACGGAGGAACGGGTGGCCGACGGCGCCCTGCAGGGAAGGCTGACCGCGTTCGGCTCCTCGGTGACGGTGGAGCCCGGCGAGTCCGCCTTCCCCGGGCCCGCCTTCCACCTCAACCTGCCCTACCTCGGCGACTTCCCCCCACCCGGGGACGTCCCGGCGAACAGGGACCCGGGGCTGATCGGCGCAGGTGGGAGCGGCTCCTCCTACGCCCTGGCCGTCCTCTCGGTGCCGGTGCCGAGCACGCGGGTGACCCTGGAGGTCGAGCTGGGCCGGGCCCCGTTCGACCGCGGGGTCGTCCCGGGCCGCTGGGAGGCCTGGCAGGGCACGCACTGGACCAGTTGCCGGGTGGCCACGGACACGGTGACCTCCCGGGACGTCCCGGGCCGGGTCTCCCTCGACGTTCCGCCCGCCCACGCGCCCGCGCAGCTCCTGCTCCGGCGGCCGGACGGGCAGGGCGGCTTCTTCGTCCAGCGGCTGCGGGACGTCGGGCTGATCCGTTACCGCACCGAGCCCGGGCAGAGCGCGCTGACGCGGGTCGCGCTCCAGCCGGTGCTCGTCGTCCCCGTCCCGGTCGTCCAGGCGCGGCTGGTGCGCGACGAGACCCTGGGCACCGCGACGGGCGCCCCCGGCGAGCGGCTCCGCTTCGCCCACCCGCCGCTCCCCCGCAGCACCGACCCCCTCGTGGTGGAAGCGGCGCTCGACGGCCGGGTGGCCCAGTGGACCCATGTCGCCTCGCTCGCGGGGTCCGGTCCCGACGACCGGCACTTCACGCTGGATCCACGCACGGGGGAGGCCGTCTTCGCTCCCGTCGTGGTCGGCGCCCGGGGGCCGCGCCGGCACGGGGCGCCGCTGCCGGCGGGAGCGGCCGTACGGATCCGCCGCTATCTGACGGGCGGCGGCGCCCGGGGCAACGTGCCCGCGCGCACCCTCACGGTGCTGCGCACCCCGCTGCCGTACGTCTCCTCCGTGACCAACCCCGCGCCGGCCGTCGGCGGCACGGAGGGCGAGTCCGCCGAGGCCTGCGCGACACGGCTGCCCCTGGGCTCTCCGCTGCCGGAACGGGCGGTCGTCCCCGGCGACTACGAGCAGCTCGCGCTGGCCGCGTCGGCGGGCATGGCCCGTATCCACCACCTCCGTGACGTCCCCCATGACGCGCTCGACCCCGCCCGCAACTACCTGCCGTGGATACCCGCGACAACGGACGTCAGCCTCACCCTGGCCGCCGGCACACAGCGGGTTCCCGCCGGGCTGCGGGTCACGACAGCCGACGGCAAGACGGTCTTCACGACCACCGAGGACGCCGAACGTCTTCCCCCGGAAGCCGTCGGTGCGGCGTCGCTGCGGCTCACCGACGGGGTCACCACGGCCGTCGGCATGTTCACCGCCGAGAACTACCGAGGGGAGTTCTCCGGGCCGTTCAAGGACGGTGGCGGGCTGGTCCTCGCGCTGGTGGAGATCCGGAAGACACACGATCCACGCCATCTCACGCTCTGGGTGGCGGTGGGCGAGGACCGGGCGCCGCAGGACCGTCTCGCGGTCTCGGTGTTCGCGCCGAGGAAGGAGACGCCGTGGTGGGACGTCTCCGCCCCGCTCGCGTACGCCTCCACACCCGCACGGACGATCACCGTGACGGGTGAGACGGGTGACGCGGAGGTCTCCGCCCATCCCGTTCCCCTGAGCGGATCGGCACGGTGGCAGGCCGCCGTCGAGCGCGGGGCACTGGCCACGACGGCACAGGACGCCGTGGAAGCGCTGGGATCCGGGTTCCCGACGGAGGAGGCCTCGTGCTGGATCGCCGTCCAGATCCTCGATCCCCAGGGCACCCCCGGCACGACGTACACGGTCTACGCCGACTCCGGAAGCGCCGGCAGCGTCCGCGCGGAGCAGTACGAGGAACTCGACGAGGGCAAGCGGCCGTTCCCGTCGTCCACCGGTGATCCCGGGCAGGCCTTCCCGTTGCTGTACGCCCCGGTGTGCGGGCCGCTCCCGACGGTCCATGTGGGGGCGGAGGGCTGGACGACCGTCACGTCGTTCGAGAAGTCGGGCCCGGACGACAAGCATGTGGTCATCAACGCCAGCACGGGCCAGGTCCACTTCGGCCCCAAGGTGACGGGGGGCTCCTCGACGGCCGGGCAGCACGGTGCCGTTCCGCCCGAGGACGCCGTCATCACGGCTCATGGCACGTACAGGACGACACTCGGCGCGGCCGCCAACGGGCTGGGCCCGGGCGAGATCCGCCTGCTGAAGGAGCCGGACGAACGCGTCGTCGGCGTGCGCAACACCTCCGCCTCGCACGGCTGCAGGAACGGCTACACCGACACCAGTGGCGGCAGCACCCAGGCCGGGGTCACGCTGATGGTCGTCCCCTTCGTCACCACGGACGAACGCGGCTGGTTCCCGTACCACATGCTCACGCCCACCCGGGACGCCTGTGACACCTTGCGCCGGGCGCTGCGGGCCTGCCAGCCGGAGGGGGTGCCGGTGTGGCTGGTGCGGCCCGTCTACCACGGCGTCCGTTTCAACGCCCGTGTGGTGCCCGCCGACTACCGCACCGCCGAAGAGCGCGCGGAGCTGCGCGTGGCCGCCGAACGCGCCCTCTACCGGTACTTCAGCCCCGTCGGCGGCGGCCGGGACGGGACCGGATGGCCGCTGGGGCGGCCGGTCCACGTGGGTGAGGCGTTCCGCGTCCTGGAGGGCGTGCCGGGGGTGGGCCGGGTGGCCACCGTGGAGATGGTCCCGGTGGATCCGGTGACCGGCGTGGAGTCGCCTCCCGTCGACCGGATCGACTGCGGGCCGCGCGAGACCGTCTATTCCGTCGAACACCGAGTCACCATCGCGGAGGTGCCCTCGTGAGTGGCCGCAACGGCGAGAACGGAGACACGGGGCCGGTGCCCCGGCTGGTGGCACCGGACTGGGGTGGGGACGCCCTGGTCGTGGCCGGCCTCGCCGTACCGGACCGTCCCGAGGTCCGCACGGTGCCGGTGGAGGGCGGTCCCCGTGCGGTGGCCGTCAGCACCGACGGCACCCGCGCCTACACCGCGAACCACGACGCCGGAACGCTGTCCGTGGTGGATCTCGGGTCCGGGGGTCTTCCGGTGCTCCGTACCGTCGACGCCGGGAAGAGCCCGTGCGCCGTGGTCGCCGGGCTGACCGGGGACCAGGTCTGCGTGGCCGCCTGGGCGGGCGACCAGGTCAGGGTGTTCGACAAGGAGGGGCTGTCGCCCGTTCCCCTGCCGGTGGGTGCCGGGCCGTGCGCGGTGGCGGCGGCCCCGGGCGGGCAGGCGAGCCGGGTCTGTGTGGTCAACGGGACGGATGCCACGGTGTCCGTGGTGGACGTGAGCACGGCCGGGTCGCCGTCCGTGGCCGCGACGGTCCGCGTGCCGGGGGCCACCGGGGCGATCGCGGTGGCACGCGGCGGGCGCTTCGCGTACGTCGCGAGCCGGGGCGAGGGCACGGCCGACGGCTGGGTGACGGTACTGGATCTCGACGCGCACGGCCGGGCCGTCGGCGCGCCCGTGCCCGTGGGGGCCGAACCGAGGGCGCTGGCGCTCGGCCCCGGGGGCGACCGGCTGTGCGTGGCGAACTACGGTTCCGCGTCGGTGTCCGTCGCCACCGTGGACCCGGACACCGGACAGGTCGGGCACCCGCGTCCCGTCCCTGTCGGCCCTCACCCGGTCGCCGTCGACTTCGCCCCGGACGGCACCTCGGTCCTCGTCGTGGGCCAGACCTCGGGCACCCTGACCGCCGTCCGCGTGGACGACCTGGCCGCCACGCGCCTGGGCACACCCGTCGGCGCGGTGCCCGCGGGGGTGGTCCACGGCCCGGAGGGGGCCTTCGCGTACGTCAGCGACCAGGCCACCGGCGATCTCGTCACCGTACGTACCGCGCCCCGCAAGACCGGCGAAATCACCACGGGAACGGGCTCGGAACCGGTGAACGTCGCTGTGTCACCGGACGGCACGTGGGCCTATGCCGCCGACTCGGTCTCGGACAAGGTGGCGGTGCTCGATCTCGATGCCCGCCGGCCCGGCACTCCCCTCGCCCTCGGCGCGCCGCACCGGCCGTGGGACGTCGCGATCGCCGCCGACCGGACGTTCGCCTGTGCCACCAGCCCCGGCTCGTCCTCCCTCCTCGTCCTCACCCCCGCCCACGGGGAGACGCTCACCTTCGACGGCGCGGTCACGGTGACGCCCATCGCCCTCGCGCCCGGCGCGAGCCCGTACGGCGTGGCCGTCACCCCGGACGGGCGGTACGCGGTGACCGCCGACTCCGGAACGGCCACGGTCTCGCTCGTCGATCCCAAGGGCGGCCGGTACACGATCGCGGCCGGAACCGTGGACTGCCAACAGCCCACCGGAGCCGCACTGTCCCCGGACGGGAAGACGTTGTACATCGCCGACTTCGCCAGGACCCCGGAGAACCAGCAAGGCGGCAGGATAGCCGTCCTGTCCCGGACCGGCCCGGGGCAGTGGCAGCCGCTGGATCCCGTCGACGCGCCGACGGGGCGGCTGTCGGGCCCGCACGAGCTCGCCCTGTCGGCCGACGGGCTACGGCTGTGCGTCGCCAACTACCAGAACGGCACGGTCTCCGTCCTCCAGCGGGCGACGGTGGACGACGCCTGGTCCTTCCACATGGCCGTGACCAAATCACCCGCCATGAAGTACCCCTACGGACTCGCCCTGACGTCCGACGGCCACACGCTCTACGTCTCCAACGCCGCCGCTCCGAAGGCCGCGGTGGAGGTCTTCGACATCTCCACGAGCCCCGCGCGACACCAGCGGACGATCACGGTCGAGACCGGCATCCCGATCCCTCCCGGCCTCGCCCTCTCCCCGGACGGACAGTACCTGTACGCGGCCGTCTCGAAGGCCTGGATGAGCGACGGCCATGCCCTGGGCACGGTGTACGGCACCGAACTGGCGAAGAACGACCAGCAGATGACCGTCGTGGCCACGTCGCCCGCCCAGCCCGTCGACAGGCCCACCGGGCTCGCCTGCCGGGACGACGGAACCCTGTACGTCGTCAACCAAGGGCGCGGTGAGGAGCCCATACGCGAAGCGTCCCTCGCCGTCCTCACGCTCGACGGGACACGGCTGGCGGTACGGGAGTCCAAGACCCTGCCGCTCGACAAGGCGCACATGCCCTACTCGATCGCGGCCGCCGCCGACGGCACGGCGTACATCGCCGATTTCGCCGCCCGGACGGTCACCGTCCTGACCTCCGGGGTGACCCCCGTTCCGGTGGGCGGCCCGGGATCCTCCCGCCCGTGGGACGTCGCCGTCACCGACGACGGCGCCTACGCGTGCGCCAGCGACCGCGCCGCCGGAGCCGTCCACTGCGTACGCCTGACGGGCGACCACGAGGTGACCTCGCTGGCCGTGGGCCGGGATCCCATGGGCGTGGCCTGCGCGCCGGGCGGCGCCCGGGCCTTCGTCGCCGACCACGGGGACGACAGCGTCACGGTCATCGCCCTGTCCGGAGCGGCGGAGGTACCCGAAGTCGTGGCCACATGGCGTCATCCGCTGATCGTCGGGCCCGAATCGGTGTCGGTGTCGGCGGACGGCGCCCTGCTCTTCGTCACCAGCGAGAACAACGGAGCGTTCCTCATGCTCGACACCACCACCGGAACCCCCCTCTTCACCGTGCCCGCCGGCCGGGCACTCGCCGGGAGCGCGCCGGATCCACGCCCCGCGACGCCTCGGGTGTGCCTCGCCGACGCCGAGGGCTCGGCCGTGGCCGTGGCCGACACCACGGCGCTCGGCCTCGTCGGCCCGGCGAAGGCGGCGTTCGACCCGCGGCAGGCCCGGCGATGATCCAGCTGGTCGACCGCGCGCTGGCGGCACGCGTCCGGCAGGACATGACCTGCCTGCCCCCCGATTTCACGATCACCTTCCAGCCGCCCGGCCGCGAGAACGGGCTGGGCGAGACATCCGGTTCCGAGGCGGTCGGCATCTATCTGTACGACATCCGCGAGGACCTGGACCGACGGCAGACCGGCACGGTCCACCAGTACGCGGGGCTGCCCCTGGGCCCACTGGGAATGCTGCGTTTCAAGCAGGCGCAGTTCGACCCGCCCCGCTACGCCCGGCTGTCGTACCTGGTCGCCGCGTGGGCGCCGGACGCCCTCACCGCCCACCACATGCTCGGCGATCTCCTCGTGGGCTTCGCCCGCGACCGGGAACTGCCCGTGCGGCTTCCCCCGGAGCTGGAGGAGATGGAGCTGACGACACTGCTGGACGTGGGGCACCCGCCGACGGAGGACCGTGCCCTGACCGAACTGTGGAGCGCCGTCGGGCACACGCTCGTCCCCACCGTGAACGCGACCGTGACCGTCCCCCTGCTGTCGTTCACCCCGGAGACCTACACCCACTGGGTGACCGAACCGCCGGTCGTCAACGAGAACATCAAGCCCCGTCCGGCGCCGGGGGACACGCGGTGACCGCGCCCACCGCACGCTCCCCGCGCACGCCCGTGCCCGTCCCCGGGGACTGGCTCCTGGCCAGGCTGGCGGTCGTCGAGGCCACCGTGCGACGAGCCATCGCCTGGCGCACGGGCGAGGACCCCACGGCCGCCGATGCCGCGCTCCCCGAGCTCGAGGAGGCGCCCTTCGACCCGTTGCGCGGGCTCTACGTCTCCGACGACATGGCCCCGCACCTCCTCGACGCACCCACCGGTCCCCTGCCGGCCGGGGCCTTCGAGGACGCCCTGGCCGCCTCGGTGCGTGCCCGGGAGGACGCGGCGGCGGCCATGGGCGCGCCGCCGCCCCTGCGCCGGCTCGCCGACGGGTTCGGTCTGGACGAACTCGCCGCCCAGGTCCTGCTGATCGCGCTCGCTCCCGACGTCGACGCCCGGTTCGAGCGCTGCTACGGCTACCTCAACGACGACATCACCTGCCGGCACGCCACCATCGGTCTCGCCCTGACGCTGTGCGGCGTCCCGGCCGCGTCCGCGACCGCCCGCCGGCTGTTCTCCCCCGACGCGCCCCTGCGGGCCGGCGGGTTGCTGGAGGTCGTCGACGCCGCGCGCCCGTATCCGACACGGGGGCTGCGCGTCCCCGACCGTGTCACCGCGCATCTGCTGGGCGACGACGGCGTGCCGCCCGCGCCACCTGCCCTGCTCCCTCTGGAGAACGGCCCGCTGGAGAACGGGCCCCTGGCCGAGGCGGTACGGCATGTCGCCCGGCTGCTCACGCGCCCGTGGCCCGTGTATCTGCGCGACAGCGTCGACGGCACCGCCACGGCCGTCGCCCGGGCGGCCCTGGCCGCGTCGGGCCGTCAGGCGCTCCATCTGGACCTTCAGGACGCCGAGCACGCGGAGCCCCCGGCGGCCGTGGCCGTCCGGGGCGCGCTGCTCGAGGCGCGGCTGCGGGGCGACGGGCTGGTCGTCGGTCCTCTCGGCTCGCACGACGACCGGTGGACACGCGCCCTGCTGGCGCCCCTCGCCGACGTACCGGTGCCCCTGGTGCTCACCGGAAACCGGCCGTGGGACGCCCGTTGGACGCGCACGCCCCCCGTGCCGGCCGACTGCCCGCCGCTGACCCGCGCCGAACGCGTCGCGCTGTGGCGGCACGCGCTCTCCTCCCCCGTCCGGGCACCGGACCCGACGGCCGACGACCACGCCACGGCCGGCCCGGCGGCGGGCGACGCCGCCGTGGCGGCCGGCGCCCGGTACCGGGCGGGCCCCGCCCGCATCCACGCCGTCGCGGCCGCCGCCCGCCGGCAGGCAGCCGCGCGGGGCGTGCCCGTGGACGCCGCCGCCGTCCGGGAAGCGGCCCGCTGCTGGAGCGGTGGCGCGCTCGGCCGGCTCGCTCGGCCCGTACGCCCCGCCGTCACCTGGGACGACCTGGTGCTGCCCGAGCGGCCCCACGAGCAGTTGCGCGACCTCGTCCGGCGCGTCCGTCACCGCGACCGCGTCCTGGGACAGTGGCGGATGCGCCCGGGCGGCGGGCGCGGGCGCGGAGTCGGCGCCCTGTTCAGCGGCGGGTCCGGGACCGGCAAGACCCTGGCCGCCGAGGTCGTGGCCGCCGAACTGGGCCTCGACCTCCACGTCGTCGACCTGGCCACCGTCGTCGACAAATACATCGGGGAGACCGAGAAACACCTGGAGCGGATCTTCACGGCCGCCGACGCGGACGAGGCCGTCCTCCTCTTCGACGAGGCCGACGCCGTCTTCGGCAAGCGCACCCCCGCCCAGGACGCCCACGACCGCTACGCCAACACCGGCACCTCCTACCTGCTGCAGCGCCTGGAGTCCTTCGACGGCCTGGCCCTGCTGACCACCAACATGCACGGCAACATCGACCCCGCGTTCCTGCGCCGCCTCGACCTCGTCGTCCACTTCCCCGCGCCCGACGAGGCCCTGCGCCGGGCCCTGTGGGAGCGCTGTCTGGGCCCGGCCGTGCCACGGGACCGGGACGTCGGCCCGGCCGGGCTCGCGGCGCTCGCCTCGGCCTTCGACTTGTCCGGTGGTGCCATCCGCTGCTGTGCCGTCACCGCCGCCTACCGCGCCGCCGACGCCGGCCGGCCCGTGGCCATGGCGGACCTGCTGGTGGCCGTCCGCGAGGAGTACGCCAAGCTCGGCCGCTACGTGGACGAGTCGGCCTTCCCCCAGGAGGCGCGGTCGTGAGCCCGCACCCACCGACCGCCGCCGTTCGCGTGGAGGCGCCCGCCCCGGTGGCCGCCGGACCGGTGCCGGACACGGCCGCGACCCTGGCGGAGCGGCTGCGGAACCTCCAGCAGGAGGCCGGCAACGCCGCCGTCGCCCACGCCCTGACCGGCCCCGCCGGACGGCGCACGGCCGGACGGCGCACGGCCGGGGCGCCGTTCGGCCATCGCCGGGCGCTGGCCGCACCGGGCTGGCACCAGGCGGCCGAGCTGTACGAGCAGCGGCTGGGTGCCGCGCTGGCCGCCGCGCCGGAGGTGGGCCGCGCCGCCCGGACCGCCGTACTGCGGCTCCACGAAGTACTGAGCCGGGGGTTCGGCCCGGAAGCGGCGGCGGGCGCGTTCCTCAAGGACGACCCGCACAGCGCGGGCCAGGTCGGCACCGAGGGCGACCCCGGGGAACGGCTCCTCCAGTGGACCGCGCCGGACTCGTCGGCCACCGTCCGTGAACTGGTCACCGCCTTCTACAACGCCGCGTACTACAAGCACGGCCCGCAGCCCCGCCCCCACCCCGACGAGCGCGCGGTGTCGCTCAAGACCCTGCTGCACCGCGTCGTCCTCGGCGGGGACCCGCGGCTGGCCCACGAGCTCGGCCTGGACACCGAGGCCCTCGACGCCCAGCGCGCCCATCTGGCCGGCACCGCGCGCGGCCTCCTCAGCCGTCTCCCGCACCCGCTGGGGCAGCAGTTCGGCGACGACGTCTTCGCCCTCGGGAACCTCACGGTGCGGCAGGGCGCCGGCACGACCCTGTCGATGGGCCGCAGCCAGCGCCGCCGCACGGAGCGCCCGGACCCCTCGACCGGCCCCGGCAAGCGCACGCTGCGCGACTACCGCGACCTGCGCGTGCCGCTGAGCGAGGCCGAGACCGCCCACGCCCGCCGCAGCACCACCGAGCTGTCCGTCGAGGGCGTCGGCGACGACCTCGCTTCCCGGCGGCACACGGTCACTCCCGAGGCGCTCTGGGCCGCGATGACCGGGCCGGGCGAGGAGGGGCCGGAGTTCCCGCTGCCCTGGGCCTCCGGGGAGGCGGTCTTCGCCATGAGCCCCGACGACGGCTGGTACCGCAAGCACCACGAGCGCGGCGCTCCCCTGGTGGCGGGCATCTCCGGGACGACCACCCGGATGCTCAGCGCCTTCCACTGGCTGCGGGCCGTACCGGGCGCCGGCACCGGGGGCGGTGGCGCGTCGGAGCTGTCGGAGCGCGGGTTCTTCCTCGCCGTCGCCGCGTGGATGCTGACCGGGCGTGACCATTCGCTGTACGAGATCCTGCGGGGCGCCAAGGCCGCCGGGCTGCCCGCGCTCGCGGGGCTGACGGCGTCGTCGAAGGACGTCGCCCGGATGTACCGGGACTTCGACGCGTTCGTCAGGGACACCCTGCCGACGGCCGTGCTGCCCGAGTTGCCGTACGCGGCCACGTAGGAGGAGAAGGCGCTCGCCGCCCCCGGGGACGGGGGCATGGTCACCGTGGACGACCGTACGGTGGCCGGGGCGCGCCGCAAGCGGCGGGCCCTCCTCCGGCGGCGTCCGGGCGCCGAGCTGACCGACTGGCTGGCCGGGCAGGGTCTGACGGGGGCGGAGGCGGACGCGGAGCGGTCCCGGCTGGGGGCCGAGCTCCGCCTGCCGTACCTGCTGGCCCTGGCGCAGTACACCGGGAGCAACCATCAGCTCGTCAACCGTGTCCTGGCCGCTCCCGGGGCCCTGGGCCCGGCGGGTGTGCACCGGCTGGTCGACGAGATGATCTCTCTGCTGAAGCAGGGCCTGCCGGTCGAGGTGCCGTACGCCGCCTGGCGGGACCCGGAGCTCCAGCGGCTGATCGACGCCTACCGGGCGGCCGGGCTGTCCGACGCGGAGCGCTCGGTGCGGCTGGAGGCCGTCCGGGGGCGGATGCACGGCCTCGCGGACACACTGCGGGCCGAGGCCAAGTCGCATGCCGACATGCTCGTCGAAGCGCTGGACAGACTGCCGCCGGTCGAGGGCGTGGTGTACCGGGCGGGCTGGGAGCTGGTGCCCCGCACCCGCATGACGTTCAGCGGCTTCACCAGCACCAGCCGCAGCCGGGAGGAGGCGGAGAAGTTCCTGCCGCTCCAGCATCCGCCCGCCGGGGGCCGCCGGGTGCTGTACTGCCTGGAGCTGACCGGGCACAGCGGCAGGGACATCGCCTACTTCTCCAGGGAGCCGGACGAACAGGAAGTGCTGCTCCTGCCGAAGGCGGCCTTCACGGTGAACATGCGCGACCGCGGCGAGGGAACGGTGGTCGGTGGCCGGCACATACGCTACGACTTCGTCTGGGCCACGGAAGTGGCGGGCTCCTGACCGGTCCTCATACCACAGGTCGGGGCCGACAGACCAGAAGACTTGTCACATGGGCCCCTGCCGGTGATCGTTGGATCTCCTGGATGTCAGCGAGGAGGGGGATCACGCATGCCGCAGAATGTTCCGCTGGACATTCCCTTCGAGGTACGCATCAGCCCGGACGTCGAGGCCGCGAGCGCCCGTCACCTGAAGTGGCTGAAGGCGGAGGGATACATCACCAGCGCGTCCAACGCCGAACGGTATCTGACGTGGGCGGTGGCGGAGCTCGCCGGCCGTTTCCACCCCGACGCGTTCGGGGACGACCTGGAACTGGGCATCCAAGGGCAGACGTTCTACTTCTTCTTCGACGACCTCTTCGACAGTCACCTGGGCAGGGACCCGCTGGCCGCCTACGAGGTCTGCCAGGAGATGGCCACGCTCGCCCGGCGGAGCCCGGGCGCGCCCTCGGCCGAACCCACGTTCCCGCTCGCCCGGCTGTGGCTCGACCACTGGGAGCGGCTGCGGCAGGGCATGTCGCCGGCCTGGCGGGAGCGCGCCGCACGCCACTGGGAGCAGTACTTCCTCACGTACGTCACCGAGGCGGTCAACCGCAGGGCCGGCCTCGTCCTGGACATGAACCGGTACCTGGCGTTACGGCGGCTGGCGATAGGCGTGGAGGGCGTCCTGGACACCACCGAACGCTGCGGGGGTTTCGAAGCGCCCCCGGAGGTCCACGAGAGCACCCTCGTCCAGGAGATCCGCGAGATCACCGCGGAGGTGGTCATCCTCACCAACGACCTCCACTCGCTGGAGAAGGACGTGGCCAACGGGGAACCGGACAACGCGGTCCTGCTCCTCCGCCGCGAACACGACTGCTCGCAGGAGGAGGCCGTCGACCTGCTGCGGGAGATGGTCCACCGACGTGTCGACCGCTTCCGCCGGCTCGCCGACCGGACGCACGAGTTGTGCGCCTCCCTGGAACTGTCCCCGCGGCAGCGTGAGAGCACCCACCGCTTCCTGGAGGCGAACCGGGCCTGTATGCGCGGGAACTACGACTGGAGCCGGGCCACCGACCGTTACAGCCGGGTCGGGGTCGGCTTCGTCCAGCGGTCCCCGCGCATAGAGGACACCCTCGCCACTCTCAAGGATCTATAGCCCGAACAGCGCTGTTATCCGGCTGTCACAGGGCGTACGCGGAGACAGGTGAAGGTCGCCGTTCCGGGGTACTTGTTGCCCACCGCGTCAGTCGCACCGGAGGAGTTGCTCGCCGGGCCGACCACGGTGAGGGTCAGCTCGAGCGGGCCGCCGTCGACGACGGCTTCCGTCACGCCGTGGCCGGTCCTCGCGTATGTGGCACGGTTCTGGGCGGGAACCTTCAGCTGAACGCTGCCCGTTCCCGCCTGGGGGAAGGCCAGGGTCGCATAGCCGACGGGAATGACCATGGTCTCGATGTCGTCCGGCACACAGGCGGGGAGCCCTTCGACACGGAACCCCGCCGTGCCTTTCGGGATGGGGATGACGACCGGGGACGGTGGGAAGAAAGCAGCCGGGGGTGTCAGGGCCAGGGTGACGGTGTCACCCTGCCTGACCACGGTCTTCTGCATGGGTTCCGTCAGCCTGTCGTGCCGGGCTGTCCGGCGATCTGGGTGATGGTGAAGTGGACGAACTCGGCCGGGCGCACCGGCGCGACGCCGATGTCGCAGATCACCTTCCCGGCGTCGATCGTGGCCGAGGTGTTGTTCGTCCGGTCGCAGATCACATAGAACGCCTCGTCCGGCGTCCGGCCCAGCAACGCCCCCTGGCGCCACTGATCGGTCAGGAAACTCACGACCGAATGGCCCAACGTCGCCCACAACCGGTCGTCATTGGGCTCGAACACCGCCCACGTCGTCGACTGCCGGATCGAATCGGACAGGAACGACACGAGACGGCGCACGTTCAGGTACCGCCAGTCCCGACTGCTCGACCGGGTCCGCGCACCCCAGACCAGCAGTCCCCGGCCGGGGAAGACGCGGAGGCAGTTGACGCCCTTGTCGTTGAGTTCCCCGTT
Organism: Streptomyces abikoensis; assembly: GCF_014648775.1. Taxonomy (GTDB): domain Bacteria; phylum Actinomycetota; class Actinomycetes; order Streptomycetales; family Streptomycetaceae; genus Streptomyces; species Streptomyces abikoensis. The sequence continues at coordinate 99,985 of NZ_BMRT01000011.1, read as the reverse complement.
CTGGTCGTCGGTCAGCAGGGTGGGGATGCCGAGGGCGCCCCGGAGGTTCTGGTTGGCGGGAGCCTTGAACACCCCGCGCTCGGCGTCCGTACGCGCCCACACCCCCGTGAGGTGACCCGACGGGGGAACCGTGCGCCGCACCCCGTCCACACCGGGAACCTCCACCCACGGGTAGTACAACGCCGTGAACGCCGCGTCGTCCGAGTCGGGTGTGGCGAGCTCGCCCACGAAGTCCTTGAGCGGTTCGACGAGTTGGCCGGGCGGCGCGTCGACCACGGCGAGCCGGTTGCGCAGTTGGGTGCAGTGGGCGAGCACCTTGTCGATCAGTCCCCTGCCGGTCGGCAGATCCGGCGTCGGCGGGGTTTCGGTCTCGGTGGCGGCGACGGTCATGTCCCAGAGGCTGGGCACGGCGACCATGGTGACTTCCGGCACGGTCTCCAGCCCGCCCAGGCCCGTGCGCGCCTCCGCGTCCCCGGCGAGCCCGGAGCCGGTCACCGGGGTGCCCGGGTTCAGGAAGCCGACCACGTAGCAGGTCGTACCGCCGTTGGCGAAGAACCCGTACACCGCCTCGGCGAGGGTGAGGCATCGCTGGAGTACCTGGACCTTCTTGTGGTCCCCGGCGGTCAGGGGTGGGTTGTCCTTCTGTTTCTTCAGGAGGACGGCCAGTTCGTCGCTCAGTTCCTTGACGCTGTAGCGGTCGACGAATTCCTGCCAGCCCCGGATGGGCTGGGGGATCACGCGCTCGTCGGCGGTGAAGGGCGGGGTGGTCCGCTGTGGGGGCGCCTCGTCGGGCAGCTTGGTGTAGCCGAGGAAGGCCGGGGTGGAGGTGCCCACTCCCACGATCATGCGGACGCCGCTGGACTTCTCGGTGACGTAGACACCTGGGGGCTGGGGCCTGGTCGCCATCGTTGCTGTGCCTCCCGGCTAGTCGACGGTGATGTCCTCGTAGGTGATGGTGACCTGTTCCGTGGCGGTGCCGGAGTTGGCCGCCCCGAGCTGGGGCCCTTCCCAGCGGGAGGCCCAGGCGTTGGTGAGGTGGATGCGGCGCACCGTCTGCTTCTGGGCGTCCTTGAGGGCGATGGTGATGTTCTGCCGGGCGCTGTCGAGGTCGGCGTTGACCAGGGTGGCCTTGATCCAGTCGGTGAACGCGGTGCTCTTGTCCATGCCCCGGGTGACCGTGATCTCGCCGGTCTTCCGGGCGCCCGGCTGTTTGCGCACGATGAGCTCGCCGGTGGCGGACACCTGACGGGTCTCGACGACGTCCTGTTCCAGGGTCAGGCCGGAGACGTCCTGGACGGTCTCGACCTGGAACTTGCCCAGTTCGATGGCGAAGGTGTTGCTGCTGAAGGTGTCACCGGTCAACACGTGCGTGTGCCTCCCCGCGTTCAGGTGGTGCCGCCGCCGGGCTGTCCGGCGATCTGGGTGATGGTGAAGTGGACGAACTCGGCCGGACGCACCGGCGCGACGCCGATGTCGCAGATCACCTTCCCGGCGTCGATCGTGGCCGAAGTGTTGTTCGTCCGGTCGCAGATCACATAGAACGCCTCGTCCGGCGTCCGGCCCAGCAACGCCCCCTGGCGCCACTGATCGGTCAGGAAACTCACGACCGAATGCCCCAACGTCGCCCACAGCCGATCGTCATTGGGCTCGAACACCGCCCACGTCGTCGACTGCCGGATCGAGTCCGACAGGAACGACACGAGACGGCGCACGTTCAGGTAGCGCCAGTCCCGGCTGCCGGAGCGAGTCCGCGCGCCCCAGACGAGCAGTCCCCGGTCGGGGAAGACGCGGAGGCAGTTGACGCCCTTGTCGTTGAGTTCGCCGTGGCGCTGGTCGGTGAGCAGGGTGGGCAGGGAGGCCACGCCGCGGAGGTTCTGGTTGGCGGGAGCCTTGAACACCCCGCGTTCCGCGTCCGTACGCGCCCACACGCCCGCCAGGTGACCCGACGGGGGAACCGTGCGCCGCACCCCGTCCACGCCCGGCACCTCCACCCACGGGTAGTACAACGCCGTGAACGCCGCGTCGTCCGTGTCCGGGCCCGGCAGCCGGTCCAGGAATTGCGGTACGGCGTTGGGCCCGGTGTCCGGGGGCGGCTCGCACAGGGTGAGCCGGTTGCGCAGGGTGGCGCAGTGGCCGATCACCTTGCCGAGGATCGTCGCGGCCGTCTCGGGGGATGTGCCCCCGTGCCACAGGTCGGGTACCGCGACCATGTTCACGTCGGGGACGCTCTTCAGCCCGGCCAGTCCGGTGCGTTTGTCGGCGTCACCGTCGACTTCGCTCGCGAGGTCCTTGGTGGGGTCGAGGCGGAGGATGTAGCAGGAGCTTCCTCCATTGGCGAAGAAGCCGTAGACGGCTTCGTGGAGGCAGATGGCCCCCGCTTGCTCGAATACCGTTTTCAGGAAGGTCAGTTCGTCCCGGCGGCGGCCGAGGGAGGCCAGGTGGTCACCTGCCGCGATCCACTGGGCGTGGTCCTCGGGAAAGGCTGTCGACACCTTCCGGGCCGCGGCTTCGGCCGCTTGCCTGTCCGCGTCGCTGACGGGCTCGCCCGCCCACTCGGCGGTCCGTACGGCGACGAGTTTGCCGAATTCGTCCGGGGTGACGACCGGCTCGCCTCCGGTGGTGGCCAGGTCCCGGAGCGCGGCCTCTTCGGACTGGAGGGTCGCGGTCGCCTCCTCGATGGCCGCCGGCAGGCCCTCCAGCGCCCGCTCGACCTCCTCCCGCCCCATCGGGGAACGGAAGTGGAACGTGTCCACGAACTCGGACCAACTGCGCACCAGCGTCGGTGGTGTGGGGGCCGCCGGGCCGCCCACCGTGTAGCCGAGGAACGCGGGGGTGGACGTACCCACCCCGGTGATCGTCCGGACTCCGCTCGAACGCTCCGTGACGAAGACTCCGGGTGCCAAGGGACGCGCGACCATGCCCTGTTTGCCCCTCTCTTCGGGGAATGCGTGCCTGCAGCGAACCATTGCCGTCGCAGATCACGCATGCGAAGAGGGGAAGCTACGTCAGTTTGCGTAGCGCCATGGAGTGCTCACACCATGTGAACAAGCCAACCCGCGTTCGCCCTTCGCCGCCGGGGTCCGGCGGCGAAGGGCGCGGCGGGTTTCAGGAGAGGCGGCCGCCGTAGTCGGGCAGTTTGAAGCCCTTCTCGAAGTAGCCGCCTTCGAAGTCGGTGGGCCGGTTGCCGATGTTGGCCGTGATCGTGTAGCCGTCCCGGGTGAGTTCCTCCCGGCAGCGCGCCTTGCCCTCGCCCTTCTCCTCGCCGTGCTCGCGCGTGCAGATGGCGTCCACCGGGTAGCCGGCGTCCGCCAGCTGCCGCCGCGCGGACGACGAGGAGCTGCGGGCGGTGACGAACAGCACGGACACGTTGTGCTCGTGCGCCCAGCGGGCCACCTTGAGGACCGGCTCGTTGGCCTGGCCCTCGTGGTAGTACGTCTCCAGCGCGGTGTTGTCGATGTCCAGCACGACGGCCGGGTTGTCGCCGCCCTTGGCGATACGGTCCCGCAGCCACGGGATCGCGGGGGCGACCGCCTTGTCCACATCGCTCTGCCACGTCCGGTAGCCGGGCACTCCCCGGCCCGAAGCGGCCTCCGCCGTGGTGGCGGTGCTCAGCACCCCGGCCGGCAGTGCGACGGCGGCGAGCGCCGCGAGAGCGGCGACGCGAGACTTCCTGACGAACACGATCCTGTTCCTTCCGATGGCCGGATACGCCCGTCGGAAAGATCAACACCGTGGGAAGACGCTCAGCCGACCGCGAGGTGTCGCGGACATGAAGAGATCAGGACCCGGCATCTCCGGTTCCTCAGGGGAGCAGGTGCCGGGCTCGCGGTTCTCAGGCCTCGCGCTTGGCGCTCTCGATGACCACGTCGTCCTTCGGGACGTCCTGGTGGAAGCCGCGGGTACCGGTCTTGACGGCCTTGATCTTGTCGACGACGTCCTGGCCCTCGACGACCTGGCCGAAGACGGCGTAACCCCAGCCGTTCGGGGACTTCGAGGTGAAGTTCAGGAAGTCGTTGTCGTTGACGTTGATGAAGAACTGGGCGGTCGCCGAGTGGGGGTCGTTCGTACGGGCCATGGCCACGGTGTACACCGTGTTCTTGAGGCCGTTGTCCGCCTCGTTGTCGATGGGCGCGTCCGTCGGCTTCTGGTCCATGCCGGGCTTGAAGCCGCCGCCCTGGACCATGAAGCCGGGGATGACGCGGTGGAAGATCGTGCCGTCGTAGTGGCCCTTGTCCACGTAGGCGAGGAAGTTCTCGACGGTCTTGGGCGCCTTCTCCTCGTTGAGCTCCAGGACGATGTCACCGTGGTTGGTCTTCAGCCGGACCTTGGCCATGATGTGCTCCATATGTTCAGTGCGCTTGTTTACGCGTTTCAAGCAGAAACGATCACAGTCTGTCACACGTGGACTGCTGTGCAGCCGCGCTCCGCGCGGTCGCTCGCGTGTCCACTGTTCATGGAGTGACCGTTTCGGCTGCGCGGCCCCTCATGCCCACGGCACCCTGGAGGGCATGGCAGAGCTGGAGGGGGAGAACGTCCCCGCGTACCGCAAGATCCGGATCGCGGTTCCGGAAGAGCCCGTCGCGTCGCTCGCGGACGTCGAGGCATGGCGGGCCCGGGAGGCGTATCCGGACATCCTCCTGGACGGTCACCCCGTCTTCGGCGTCGCGAAGGAACGGATGGAGGGCGGCTGGGAGCTGGTCTCCTCGCTCTCGTCCCTGGAGCCGCAGGAGGCCCGTGACTCCATGGGCTCGGTGTTCCGTCTCGCGGCGCGGACGGCCCGGGAGGCCGGCGATCCGGCCGGCCACGACGCGTACATGAGCGCGGCGGAGCGCATGGACTGGGAGGCGGTCGACGAGGTGGCCGTGCGGGGCGTCCGCTACCGGGTGGTGCGGGCGGAGCGCTTCCTGCGCGGCGGACCGCAGGGCCCCGAGCCGCCCCGGCCCACCGACGCCGACCCCATGGAGCCGGGCGAATCCCACCGGGCCCCGGACCCGGCGGACGGCTTCGTCATCGATCCGTTCACCGCGACCGGGATGTCGGAGGGCATCCTCAAGATGGAGCTGCTCTCCCTCGTCCGGAAGGAGGGCACGGTGCCCAGGGCCGTCCGCGACGACTCGGTGCGCGCCACGGAGACCCACCCGGGAGGGGTGCTGCTGCCCGCGGTCTTCGGAACGGCGGAGTACACGGACGGGCGCTGGCGGCCCGACTCGGCGGGCGCGTCGACCACCCCGCAGGGGGCGCGGGACACCCTGGCCGTGAAGCTTCGCGTCATGATCCCCTGGCAGCGGGACCTCACTCCGGAGGAACGCGCCCCCTACACGGCCGCGGCGGACCGGCTGGACGCGACGCGGTGCGACGAGCTCGAGGTCCTCTCCCTGCGGTTCAGGGTCGTGCGCATGGAACGCCTGGTGCGCATCGGCCCGGACGGCCCCGAGGGTCCTCGCCCGTCCGACCTGGACTCCACACCGCCCGTGAAGGTGCAGGACGAGCGGCTCCGCGCGCAGGGGGTCGACACCGACGACGAGGACGCGCCCATCGAACTCGACGGGCCCACCCAGCGGCTGGCCGACCTCTTCCACGAGGAGGAGGCCCGCCGCCAGGCCAAGCGCCCCCGCAACGGTTGAGCGCTCCGCTCGGGGCGCCGGCGCCCGGGTCGGACTGCCAGGTGCCGGCCCACCGGCCGGGGGTCGGTTCGGGTTCGGGGTGTTTACTCCCCTTTGCGATTCACGGAGAGCGCTTTACCACCCCGCGTTTCACCGGGATTGATGCGTGCGCGGGGACCGCCGGTCTACGCTCGTCGGGTTGCTCGGCGAGGGAGGCCGTACCGGGTGTTCCGGGTGCGGCGGCTCCGTGATCGGCGCGCGCTCTTCGCAGCGGTTCGTGGAGCTCCGTCCCGGGCCGGGTGACCAATGCCCAGCAGTCCACGAGTCGAACGAGGAGTGCAGAAATGGCTGAGGTGAAGCTGGCCGCGGAGCCGCGGACCGCTTTCGGCAAGGGCGCCGCCCGCCGGATCCGTCGCGAGAACAAGGTGCCGGGTGTCGTCTACGGTCACGGCGCCGAACCCCAGCACGTGACGGTCGACGGTCACGCGCTGATGATGGCCCTGAAGACCCCGAACGTCCTGATAGACCTGGAAATCGGCGGGAAACGCGAACTCGTCATTCCCAAGGCCGTGGACCGCGATCCCCTCAAGGGGTTCCTCGTCCACATCGACCTGCTGGCCGTGCGCAGGGGCGAGCGGGTCACCGTCGAGCTGCCGATCCACACCGAGGGCGCCCTGGCCCCCGGTGGCAATCTGCTGGAACACCTGCTGAACGCCCTGCCGGTGGAGGCCGAGGCCACCCACATACCCGAGTCGGTCACGGTGTCCGTGGCGGGCCTGGACGCGGGGCACACCGTGCACGCCCGTGACATCCCGCTGCCGTCGGGTGTGTCGCTGGCCATCGACGGGGACGCGGCGGTGCTCCAGGTCGTGACGACCCAGGTGGAGGAGCCCGGCGAGGACGACGAGGCCGCGGAGCTGTAGGCCGGTCCGGCTTCCGGCCGTCGTCCCGTTCCCTCGCGGAACGGGACGACGGCCGTGGATCAGGCCTGCTGACCGAGCTCGTACCACCGCTGGAACCTGCCGCCTGCCGTGACCAGCTCGGCGAAGGTGCCCTGCTCGACGATGTGGCCCTGGTCCATGACGACGATCAGGTCCGCGACCCGGGCGTTGGCCGGGCGGTGGGTCACCACGACGGTGATCCGGTCGGGGGCGATGGTCCGGACGAGCCGGAACATGTCGTGCTCGCCCTGGGCGTCCATCTGCGAGGTCGGCTCGTCCAGTACGACGACGTCGGGCTCGCGGTAGAGCACCCGGCCGCAGGCGACCCGCTGCCACTGGCCGCCCGAGAGGGAGACGCCGCCCCACAGCTCGCGGGCCAGCAGGGTGTCGAGGCCGTCGGGCAGTTCCTCGGCCGCCTCGCGCATGCCGACGGCGTCGATGACCTTCCACACCCGCTCGTCGCCGGACGTGACGGGCTGGCCGAGGGTGATGTTCTCCCGCGCGGACAGCGGCCAGTACCCGAACTGCTGGGTGACCACCCCCGTGTGCTCCCAGACCCGGCGCAGGTCCATCTCCGCCAGGTCCGCCCCGTCCCAGAGCACCCGTCCCTTGTCGGCGGTGTACAGGCCGCACAGCAACCGGGTCAGGGTCGACTTGCCCGAGCCGTTCTCGCCCAGGACGGCCACGACCTGCCCCCGGCGCAGGGTCAGGGACACGCCGTCGACCGCGGGCCGGGTCTTGTTGGGGTAGGTGAACGACACGTCCTCGACCCGGATGGTCTCCGGCCGGTCGGGCACCACGACCGTCCCGTGGGCCGGGTAGTGCTCGCGGCTGGAGGTGACGAACCGCTTCCAGTCGCCGAGGAAGAGGCTGGAGTGGAAGAGGGACGCGGCGTAGTGCACGGCGTTGGTGAGGTTGCCCAGCGCCGCGCGCACGGCGAGGACGGCCGTCGCGGCGATCGCGAGCGACATCCGCCCGGTGATCGTCAGCCAGGCCAGCGTGGCCCACGCCAGGGTCAGGCACACCCCGCCGGCGCACGCCGAGAGCAGGTTGATCCGCAGCGCGCGGGCGGCTCCGGTCAGCGAGCGGGCGTCCATCCGGCCGGTGATCGTGCGGTACCAGAACATCAGGTACGGGGCCATGCTGTTGCCGCGCACCTCGTCCGCGAGCTGAGTGGTGGTCAGGTACCAGCGCATCATGCCCTTGACGTTGCGGCCGCTGCTGTTGGCGTGGTGCGTCCGGTGCTCGATCCTCGCCTCGGCCATCGCCCCGGTGCCCGACGGGGCCACGGCGAGCACGAGGACCGGCAGCATCAGCGGGTGGAGGACCGTGAGCACGCCGAAGGCGGCCACGAGCTTGATCAGCGCCGACATGAAGGACTGCACGTCGTAGATCAGGCGGTCGCAGCGCAGCGACCCCGCCTCGGCCGCCTCGTGCTCCTCGGCGAAGCCCGGCTCGTTGAACGCGGCGAGCTCCACGGACACCATCGCGTCGACGACGGCGATGTCCGCGGCGGTCATCAGCCGTGGTCTGAGGCGGCCCACGGACCAGGACGCCAGCCCGTGGGCGACGCGGCCGATGCCGGCGGCGACCGCGATGGCCAGCAGCGCGGGCAGCGCGGCGTGGACGCGGCCGGCGACGGTGCCGGTGCCGAGGATGTGCGTCATCGCCCGCGACGTGGCCGTCAGGGCCACGGCCGAGCAGATGCCGTAGGTGAGCTGCGCGCCCACCATGACGATCACGTCCCGGCGGTCGATGCGCCAGGCCATGCGGAACACCTGGGCGAGGACCGCCGGGATGGACGCCGACAGGCGCCACACACTGGAGTGGTCGAACGCCGATGTCGCCCACTGCGCCTTCCGGCGGGGTTCCACCGGCTCGGGGAACGGTAGCCTGTGGGACCGAGCCTGTTTATGGTCTCCCGGACTCTCCATGAGGGTTTCCCTCCCTTGGTTGGTAAAGGGCGCCGGGTTCAAGGCACCCGGTGCTCAACCGGTGTGCTGGGGAAGGGGTTCGGCCCTCACCGCCCGTGAAGGGGGGAAGTCAGGGGCGCCCGGGTGGCCGGAAGAGCGCGTGGAGTGCGCGACGGGCGCCTTGTCAGCGGGATCGGCTGTTTCCTCACCTCTCCCGCCGGCCGGCGGCGAGTGCCGCGCAGGCCACCGCCGTCACCGCCCCGGCGGCCATGAGGCCCCGGTGGGACCGCGAGGACATCACCGACCATCGCGACCGGGAGGACAGCAGGGAGCCGGTGCTCAGCCAGGAGCCGACCGAGGCGACCGACAGGGCGCTGCCGACCGAGCCGACGGACAGGATCGACCCCACCGAGCCGATCGAGAGCACCGAGCCCGCTGAACCGATCGACAGGATCGAGTCCCGTGACCACAGGGACCATCGTGAGTTCGCGTCATGTTTGGACATGCGTCGATCGTAAGGCGCCCGCCCCGACTGCCGTTACGTGGTGGGGCCGTTGGGGTTCTCCGGCAGCGGAGGTGTGAAGGCCACCTTCCCGTCCTTGAAGACGGCCCGGATCTCGCGCTTGCCGCCCGACGGGCAGCACAGGGGGTCCGAGGTCGTGAAGACGGGGTAGGAAAGGGTGACCGTCCTCCCGTCCTGCTTCAGGATCGCGGATTCCGTGGCTCCGGCGGTGTCGTACCCCACGTAGTCGTTCCCCTGGAAGAAGAAGACGCTGACACAGCGGCCGTCGACGCTTCCCGTGCAGGTGCCGTGAATGGCGCGGAAGGGGCCCCGGAGGGCCTTCAGGACGCCGGGCTCGTCGTCGGCCGTGTAGCCCAGGCGCTTGATGCGCAGCGTCGCGGCGGCCGCGTCGAACGGTCCGTCGGCGGCCGTCGACGGTGAGGGGCGTCCGGCCGAGGGGTCCCACAGGACGACCGACCGGCTCGGGCCCGGTGATCCGGCCGGGTTCCCCGAGGACGAGCACGAGGTGGCCGTGGCCACCAGGAGGAGGCACATGGCCGCCACGGCGCCTACCCGCGAGCGCATGCCGTCACCCCCAGCAGGTTGCGCTCCAGGAAGCCGTAGCGCACCGTTCCCATGTCGCCGAGCGCGATGTCGCGCGTGACGCGCGAACACAGGCTCGTGGCCCAGGCGTCCGGGGAAGCCTGTTCGAGGCGAAATCTCACGTCGAGGTCCTTGCCGGTGGTCAGGAGCATCCGCTCGCCGTCGGGTGAGGGGACGACCGCCCGTACCTGGGCGGCCGCGGGGGTACGGGTCCGGGCGATCAGCCCTTCGGGGCCCCACAGTTCGAAGGCTCCCTCCCGTGTGCTGACCACGCGGGTGGATCCGTTGAGGAAGGCCGTGGAGCGGGAGGGCGCGGCGGGGATGCCGATCAGTTTCCGTCCGGTCTCCACGTCGCGGACCTCCGTCTCCCCGTCCTGGCTGACCAGCATGAGGCGCGTGCCGTCGGCGCTGTACCGCACCGCCCGGTGCCAGTCGAGCAGTGGTGCCGTCAAGCCTGGGACGATCACTTTGACGCGATGTCGTCTCTCCAGGTCCCAGATCTCGATGCCCCGGCGGTCGGGGGTGGTCACGGCGGCCTGTCCGGAGCGGGGGTGCACGGCCAGAGTCGTCGAGTAGTCGCGCCGGTCGACGGGGGCGTTGCCCGTGAAGAACAGCGGACGCCCGATCTCCGCGCCGGTCGCGGTGTCCCAGCGGGAGACCGCGCCGCCCGCCAGCGCCGTCAGACGACCCCGCGCGTCGAATCCCAGGCCCGAGATCCCCGCCGCGCGCGGTGGAGTATCGGCGGGCAGATCGATGCGCAGCTGACGGAGCACCTTGAGTCCCGGCACGCTGTAGAGCGTCACCGTCGGATCCTCCACGTCGCTCACGGCGAGGACCTTCTCCGCGGGATCGAAGACCGAGTGTCCCGGAACTCCGCCCTTCGACGCGCCGCCCGTGGCGATCCGGCGCCCGGTCGCCGGATCCCACAGTGCGACCGCGCCGCCGTCCACGCCCTCCGTGACCAGATAGCGGCCCGTCGGGGAGAACTGGGCCGCTTCCGCGTCACCCTGCCTGCCCTCGGGGTGCGAGCCGCGGACCCAGTCGACCGTGCCGAGGGAGTCCGGCGCCGGGGCGGTCATGACCAGGGTCTCCGTGCCCCGGGCGCGGACGATCCTCCGGCTGCCGTTGGACAGGGAGTACCGGGTGTAGCGGCCGCCCGAGGCCCCGTCCTCGTCGAACCGCGACAGCTGCCGGCCGGTGTGCGCGTCGTAGACCGTGACTGTGCCGTTCAGCCGGGCCAGCACCATCTGGTCGGACACGGCGGCCGGTTCGCCGGTGGTTTCGCACGGAATGGTGCGGGCGAGGCGCGGGTCGGTCGTGCCGTCGACCGGGTCCGTCAGGTGCCACTTGCCGTCCACGCACCGGGCGACGACCGGGTGAGGGCCGCTGAGGAAGGACACCACGGGGAGATCCGGCCCCTCGGCCGGGCCCTCCTTCGGCACGGGACGTCCGCTGCGCGTGTCCCACACGTGGTAGTCGTCCCCGATGTGGGAGGCCACGATGTGCCGGCCGCTCGCGTCGAAGGCGAACTCCGTGGCCTCCCCGTAGGTGTCGGTGGGCGCCCGCAGCGTCACCGCGGGGGCCGTGGGCCGGTCGAGATCCCACACCTGGGCCGTGTCGTCCGCCGGTGGGTGCGACACGAGCCGGTGGCCCGTGCGGTCGAAGCGCAGTTGGTCGGATCGCTGGTCCGTGCTGGAGGTGCTCGCGGCGCCGCGCAGGGTCAGCAGCGTCTTGCGCTCGCGGACGTCCCACACCCCGATGCGGTTGCCGTCGCCTCCGAGGGCGAGCCGGGTGCCGTCGGGGCTCACCGCCACGGCCGAGACCCCGTCCATGTCCGCCACCCGGGAGATCCCGCCGGACGCCGCCACGCGCCAGACCGTGAGCCGGTCGGCCGCGGTGCGGACGGCGATCACCTGCCCCGCGTCGTCGAGCGCCGTTTCGGCGACCGTTCCGCTCGCGGGGAGCACCGCGTCGTAGCGGGCGTCGGCCAGGTAGCGGTCGAAGAGGTTGTCGCGGGCCTGCTGGGTGGAGGCCGTGCGCCAGGCCGCGACGGACAGCAGGGCCGAGGTCTCCAGCCGGGAGCCGGCCTGGCGTTGCGCCTCCTGCACGAGCCCGCCCGAGAGCTCCGCCGCCCTGCTGTCTCGTACGGAGACGAGACCGGCGCCGGCGACGCCCGTCATCGCCGTGAGGACGGCCGTCGCCGCGAGGGCCGTGCGGAACCGGCGCCGTCGCCGCCATTCCGCGCTCGCCCGGATGTAGGCGCGCTCGGCCTCGGGGATGTCGTCCTGCCGCTCGCGCAGCCGCTTCTCCGCCGCGCTCAGTTCCGAGCCGCGCATCAGCAGGGCCCGGTCGCGGTCGCTGAGCTCCCAGCGGCTCAGCCGCGCCCGGAGGTGCTCCTGCCAGGTGCGGAAGTCCCGGTCGGCGTCGACCCAGGACCGCAGGGTGGGCCAGTGCTCCAGCACCGCCTCGTGGGCGAGGGCGACCGTCTCCACGCCGTCGGAGGCGTGGTCGAGGTGGACGAGCCGCTGGGTGGCCAGGAACTGGGCGGCTTCCCAGCACGCCGGGTGGAGTTCGGGGCGGCGCGCGGTGCGGCCGGTGTCGACGGGGTTGTCGGCGGCGCCGTCGCCCGGGCGGACGAGCTGGACGAACAGCCGCCGCACCTCGTCCCGCATGTCGCCCAGCCGCTCCTTCACGGCCCGTTCGGCGTGGGCCGCCAGGGCCCCCGCGACCCGGCCGGTCTCCTCGTAGGCCGCGTGCGTCAGCACCCCCTTGGCCTGGCGCTCCCACAGGAGGGTGAGGGCGAACTCCAGGAGGGGGAGGGCGCCGGGGCCGCTTCCGGTGTCCGCCAGGAGGCGCTCCGCCAGCCGGTCCTCGAACCGCACGGCGCCGTGGAAGGCGTCGACCGGTGCCAGCACCACCTCGCGCAGCTGCTCACCGGCCAGCTTGTTGACGAGGAAGGCGGACGTGTCGCAGGCGCGCTCGAGCGCCGGGAACCGGCGCATGGCCTTGAGGAAGTCCAGTCGCAGGGTGAACACCAGGCGGACGAGCGGGCCGCCGTCCGCGGTGCGCCACTCGGTCATCCGCAGGGCGTGCTCGACCAGCGCGTCCGCCTCGTCCGGAGGGCAGCGGAAGAGCACCTCGAACTGGTCGACGAAGAGGAGGAGTTGCGAGGTTCCGGAGCGGCCGACCGCCTCCGTGACCACGGGCGCGGCGGCCCCGTCCCGTAACCGCCGCGCCAGCCGGTCCAGGCGCTCCCCCACCTCGGCCGGGGCGTTCTCCTCGCCGGGGAGGGCGTCGATCAGCGGGAGCAGCGCCGAGGCCAGCATGTGCTCGGCACGGACGGCCGGTTCGGGGACGAGCGTCACCGCGCTGTAGTCGCCGCGCCGGCGCAGCGCGGGCAGGAGCCCCGCCTGGACGAGGGAGGACTTGCCGACCCCGGACGCCCCGATCACTGGGACGACCCCGGACGTGGTGACCGCCTCGGTCAGCTCCTCGATCTGGGAGGAACGCCCGAAGTAGTGCGCGGCGTCCTGTTCCCGGAAGGGCATGAGCCCCCGGAAGGGGGAGGGCGGCGAGGCGTGGCGGGCGAGCTCCGGGTGGACCTCCAGGAGCGCGTCGAGGGTGATGGCGTAGGCCGCCCGGCCCACGAACCGCCGGTCGGTGGCGACGACCATGCCGACGACACCCTTGAGCCGGTCGTCCCACAGGGGTGTGCCGCTGAATCCCTGGAGGATCTCGCAGGCGCCGGTGCTCTCGATCTGCACCCAGCCCCGGCCGCGTTCGTCGACGATCGTGCCGAGCGACCACACTCCCTCGTCGTCGCCGGCGGGGAAGCCGAACGCCGTGAACGGGTGGTCGCGCACCGAGTCCACGTCCAGCAGCCGTACGGGCTCCGCGCCGGTGGGCGGGTCCTCGGCGAGTGACAGGACGGCGATGTCGCCGGTGCCGTCGTCGGCGACGGGGACGTGCCGCAGCAAGGACGCTGTCCGCCGTTGGGACGTCCGGCCGGCGAGCGGGAAGTCCAGCTCGACGGTGAGCCCCGGGGGCAGGGGCGCGGACTCGGCTTCCCCCGCGATCGCGGATATGACGTGTCCGCAGGTCAGTACGGTGCGCGGGGCGGCCAGGAAGCCCGCCCCGAGGGGAGCGCCGCCGTCCGACCACAGCCGGGCGATGCCGGGGTTCGGCACGGGTCCGGGCATGGGTGGTTCTCTTTTCTTCCGGCTGTTTTCTTCCGGCTGTGGTCAGCCGACGACCACGGCCGACGTGCCGTTGGTGGCTGTTCCATGGGTGACGGTGCCGTTGGCGGTGGTCCCGTTGGCGGTGACCGCCCTGGTGACCGGCGGCGCGTCGGGACGCTGCCCGTCCCATTCCAGGGTGAGCGTCAGGGACGCCTCGCCGGCGGTCTTGGCGAGGAAGACGCCGGCCTCCCCCGAGAGTTTCAGCCCCAGTTCAAGGGTGATCTTGTTCGGCCGGCGGGGGAGGTCGGTGAGCCTGCCGACGACCGCGTGCGCGGCGTCCCGCACGCTGTCCAGCCCCCGCTCCAGGGTCTCCGCGGCGTGCGCGACGGTCCCGCCGCCACGGGCGACCCTGACGACCGCCTGCGGGTCCTCGTCGATCTCGACGAGCACGGATCCGCCGCTCTCGAGTGGCACTCTCAGTAAGTTGGGCACCGGCCGCTCCCCCTCCGTCGCTCCGCCGATCGGAACGTGCGGGCACTCTAGCGACCGGCGGTGCGCGGGGGTCGGTGTTCGCCGAAGCCTCACTCGTCAGTGCGGTGCGAGTGGTAGGAGGAGGTGCCGCGCGGCGCGCGCGTGCGGGCGAGGAAGACGCCGAGGAGGACGACGAGGAGGCCGACGCCCAGTTTGACCGCCAGGCTCCACAGCGTCTCGCGCAGGTGGGCGTCGTGCCGGTTCGCGTAGATGTAGAAGGCGGCGGCGCACAGGAGGACGAGCACGACGGCGGCCAGTCTCAGGCCCACCCGCCGCGCGTCCCGGGTCAGCAGCGCGGCCGCCGACCAGCCCGCCAGCAGGAGGAACACCCCGGCGAGGGTGAAGGCCACGGGAAGGCCGGGGACGAACAGGGACACGGCCAGCAGGACGCCTCCGGTGACCACCGCGAGGTCCACCGCACGGTGGCCGAACCTGCCCGGCCGGGCGAGGAAATGGACCATGGCCCACACCGCGAGGGTGTAGCCGCGGAGGGCGCTGAGCACCGCGCCGACGGCCTTCACCCGGGGCGCGCCGACGGCGCTCGCCGCGACGGCGGCGCTCTGGGCGGCGGTCTCGGCGAAGAGGTCGCCGCCCGCCTCCTGAGTGATCCGCTGGCGGCCGATGTCCCCGGCGCTCTTCCACAGCCGCCACAGCGTCTCCGCCCGCATCGGCCGGCCGGCCGTGCCGGACGCCTCCGCGTCGTACTGGGTGAGCCATCGCGTGCTGTCCTCGGGGCGTCCGTCGCCTTCCGTGCGGACCGCGTCCGCCAGGAGGTGGAGTTCCTGGCGGAGGATGTCCGTCTGGAGGGCGTGGGTGACCGCTTCCACGCAGAGGCCGAGCCGGGGATCGTCCTCGGGGCCACGGCCCGTGGGTGCCGGCGCGGGACGGACGGGGACGATCTGTTCCGTCACCAGGCCCCGGCACGCGGAGGCGTATCGCTCCTGCCAGATCCGGTCCAGCCACGCCCGGTCCGCCGGATCGGGCGCGTCGACGGCGCAGGTGCGCAGCGCGTCGACGAGCCGGTGGGCCGCGTCGTCGGCGTCGCCGTCCGTCGCCCAGACCTGCCGCAGCCGCTCGACGGACATCAGCGTCCGCGTCAGGTGGGCGGCGCCGTCCATGCGCCCGTGGATCCAGTCGTTGACGCGCCAGGAAGCGCGGTAGAAGGCGCCGAAGTGGTGCAGTTGTCTGCCCGTGAGCAGTCCGGGGTCGCGGGAGGAGACCTGGATCAGTTCGACTTCCTGCTCCAGTCCGCGCTGGGTGTCGCCGTAGGCCTGCTGGACGACTTCGAGGCGGAGCATGCGGTCCAGGACGTTCCGGGTGTCCAGGGCGTCCTGGGTGGCGTGGAGCAGGTAGTCGGTGAGCGCCTTGAGGTGGGTGCGTTGGGTTCCGTCGGGGTCGACGACGGTCTCCGCGCCGCCGGATCCGGAGACGCGGGACAGTGCGTCCTCGCAGCTCACGAGGGTGTCGGCCAGGGCGGTCGCCTGGGCGTACCGCCGCGCGTGCCGTGCCCCGTAGCCCTCCGCGCCGGGGTCCGGCGGTCCGTCCCAGTCGGTGAGGGCCTTGCGCAGCCGGTCCTCGAGGCGCCGGGTGCCGGCCGGCGTCGCCTTGCCGAGCTCGTCGTACGTCGCGGGGGGCAGGTCGGCGCCGGCGCGGGTCCAGTGGTCCGCCAGCTCGTGCCAGTCCGCCTCGATCTCCTCGAACACGGTGTTCGCCCGGCGGCGTGCCTCGATGACGGCGTGGCGTTCCGGCGAGCCCATGGGCGCCAGCCAGATGGCTCGTTTGAGGACGTCGGCGACGATGTCGCGCAGTCCCTGGACGGCGGTCTGCCCCCAGTCCCAGTCGGCGCCGGTACGGCCGGTGGCCTCGTCGACGGAGTCCCCTCGCGGGATGAACGACTCCGGTCGCGCGCGCCGGTCCCGCAGGACCGTGCGGAGGCGGTCGGCGATCTCCTGTTCGCTCCACCGGCCGTCCGTCTCGGCGGGCTGTCCGGCGGTCAGCCAGGCGCTGATGGTGTCGGCGGCGTGCTCGATCCGGGTCTCGAGGTAGCCCTGCCATGCCGCTTCCGAGAGCTGGCGCGCCGCCCCGGTCAGGGCGTACGCGAACCGGGCGCGGGCCCGGCGCCGGCGCCGGGTGTCCTCGTTGCGGACCTGGATCTCGGTGAGTTCGCGGGAGACGGAGTCGGTCGAGCGCAGCCGGGTCAGCACGCCGAGGAGGACGTCGGGCGCGCGCGGGGGCGGGGGCGGGGTCCCGACGGGTGCGGAGGCGGGAGTCGGGGTGGGGGTCGGGGTGGGGGTCGGGGTGGGGGTCGGCGGTGGTGCTTCCGACGGGTCGGGCACGACGTAGGCGAGGAGCCGGCGGACCTGTGCCTGCGCGGTCTGCCGGTAGACGGCCTCAAGGGCGGGGCGGATGGGTTTGTTGAGCAGGATCCCGCCGTCGACGACGAACTGCGGGACACGGAAGTTCGCGTGCCCGGCGGTCGAGGGCCAGGGGCCGTCGGCCGGGCCCGCGTCGACGTCCACCCACTGCGGCGCGAACGCGGCGGGGAAGGAGGAGGTGCAGCGGGCCGCGACGGCGAGCCGGTCGATCACCCCGTCGTCCTGGAGGTCGGCGGCGTGGTCCGTGGCTCCGGCCCGCGAGGCGAACCGGAAGCGGGCGTCGTGGTCGACTTCGGTGATGCGCACGCCCGTGTCGTCGCAGAAGGAGCTGTGCCGGCCGCGCCACAGCGTGCCGGTGAGGATGAGCTCGACGGGCCGTGTGCCGGACTGCCCGTCGTCGGCGCCGGCCCGGGACGGGGAGGTCGCGACGTCGCGCAGGGCGTTGCGGAGCTCGTCGAGGAAGTAGTCCCCGCTGAGGAGGGAGACGGGTTGCCGTTGGAGGGGGCTCTGCAGCAGTTTGCCCAGCGCGCCCTTGTCCCGCCACAGGCCGCTCAGGGGCGTGATGTCCTTCTCGCGGGCGAGGCCGAGGGCGAGGAAGGCGCCGTTGAGCCCGCCGGCGGAGGTTCCGGCGATGACGTCCACGCGCGCGTCGGCGCGCAGCACGTCGAGCAGCGGCCGGTAGACCGGCTCGTCCCAGCGGCGGGCCATCGCGAGGTGGTGCAGTTCGACGGCGACCCCGCCGATCCAGACGGCCAGGCTCACCCCGCCGTTCATGACCACGGCCAGCCGGATGTCCTGCCGGTCGATGTCGTCGGTCTCCGCCACTTCTCTTCAGCTCCCTGCCGCTCGACCGGCCGCCGCCTCCTTCAGCTGAACATGGCGCCTCGCCGATCGCCCGTACGTCGGCCGTGTCGCGAGGCCGACCGCACCCGCACGGCTGGTCGTCAAACGGTTCCCGGGGCGGCCGCCGCCAGCGCCTGGGCTTGTGCGTAGGACAGGGACGTGAGGTCCGCCGGCCGGCCGTCGCGGATCGCGGTCGCCGTGGCCACGGCCGTGGTCAGGGCCTTGCGGTAGAGCAGCGAGCCCAGGCTGACCCGGCGCACTCCCAGAGCGGCCAGGTCGGCGAGCGTGGGGCCGGTGGGCGTGTAGAGGATGTTCAGCGGGAGGGTCAGGGTCGCCGTCAGGGCGGCGATGCCGTCCGGGTCCGAGAGTCCCGGTACGAACACCCCGTCCGCTCCGGCCCGCTCGTAGACCGCGAGGCGTGCCGCGGTCTCGTCCTCCCGGTGTCCGAGCCAGTGGGTGTCGGTGCGGGCGTTCACGAACAGCGCGGGTGCGGCGGCCTTGACGGCGGCGATCTTCGCGGCGTGCAGCTCGACGGGGGCGAGGGTGCCGTCCGGGCGGCCGTCCTCCAGGTTGATTCCGGCGGCGCCCGCCGCGTGGAGGCCGCGGGCCAGCTCGGCGACGTCCTCCGGGTCGTCGCTGAAGCCCCCTTCGGCGTCCACGGAGAGCAGGAAAGAGCCCTGTCCGAGCCGGCGGGCCAGCGCCAGGGTCGCTTCGGCGGTCGCGGCAGCCCCGTCCGGCAGGCCGGCGGCCGCGGCCACGCCGAGGCTCGTGGTGCCGATCGCCGGGAAGCCCTCCGCCGCCAGGGCGGCCGCCGAGGCGTGGTCCCACGCGTTGGGCAGGAGCAGCGGGGCCGGCTGGTGGTGCAGGCGCGCGAAGGCGGTCAGCGGCCCCCGGCGCGGGCCGTCCGCGAGGGGGACGTCGCCGGTGCCCGCGGCCTCCGCCGGGGCGGCGGTCGCGTCGCCCGCCCGCACCAGCGGTCCGATGCGGTGGGCGGCGGCCTCCCTGCCCGGTTCGTCTGTCGCGTTCGTACGAGTCGTCGTATGGGTCGTCGTATCGGTCGTCGTATCGGTCGTCGTGCCCGGCGTCGTGTCCGTCATGGTCTCGACGCTAGGGCCGGAACGGTTCGGCGTTCCCCGAACCGTTCCTGCGGCATCCTGACGTCATGATCCCGCTCGCCGAGAACGCCGCTCTGTTCGCCGACCGCACCCGGGCCGCCTTCTGCCAGGCCCTCCTCGACGGCCGCGCCTGGACGGCGGGGGAACTCGCCGCGTACGCGGGGGTGCGTCCCTCCACCGCCAGCGAGCAGATCTCCCGCCTCATCGAGGGCGGAGTGCTGACCGAGGCCCGCCAGGGCCGGCACCGCTACGTCCGGCTGGCCGGCCCGGAGGTCGCCGGCCTGATCGAAGCCCTCAGCTCGTACGCCCCGGCCACCGGGGCCGCCCCGGCCACCGCCGGCCCTCGCAATCTGCGGGAGTCGGTGCGGCTGAGCGCCGAGGCCCGGGCCCGCACCTGTTACGACCATCTGGCGGGACGGCTGGGCGTGGCCCTGGCGGACGCGATGGTCGCCCGGGGCCTGGTCGCGGTCGATCCGGGGCTGTCCGTCACCCCGGAGGGGCGGGTGTGGCTCGTGGACGTCCTGGGCTTCGAGCAGCCTCCAGGCGCCCGGCGGCCCCTGGTGCGCGGGTGCCTGGACTGGACGGAGCGGCGCCACCATCTCGGCGGGGCGCTGGGCGCGGCCCTGTGCGCCGCCGCGCTGGAACACCGGTGGGTACGGCGGGTCGGCTCGGGGCGCGCCGTGAAGGTGACGCCGGAAGGGACGGAGGCGTTCCGGGAGTTGCTGGGGGCGACGGTCTAGCCCCGTGACCGGAGCGGGGCGTCGGTTCGCGCGGCGACGACGGCCACCGTGGCGCAGCTCATCGTGAAGGTGCCGCCCATCGCGTCGATGGCCGTCCCGGCGGCTTCCAGCAGCTCGGCCAGTTCGCCGGGCGGGAGCCGGGTGAAGGCACCCTGAGTGGGCATCAGTTCCAGCCACGCGTCACGGGTGCAGGTCCACTCCCAGGCGTACTGCCACCGCTCCGCGTCACCGAACGCGCCCGTGTCCCGGATCGCGTCGGCGGCCTTGGTGGCGAGCGCCCGGTATCCGTCCAGGGCGCTCCGGGCTCCCGGCCGGAAGTCGAACGGCGCGTCGGGCAGCACCCGTCGAGCGGCCTCCGCGATCGCTTCGGCCACGGCCGGCGGGAGCTCGGGAACGTTCCAGAACAGCGCCAGCCGGCCGCCGGGCCGCAGCACGCGCGCGGCCTTGGCCGCTCCCGCGACCGGGTCGATCCAGTGCCACGCCTGCCCGGCGACGACGGCGTCGAACTCCCGCCCGGCGGGATCCCAGTCCTCGATCGTCGCCACCTCGACCTCGACGCCGAGCCGCCGTGCCACATCGGCCATGCGCGCGTCGGGTTCGACGCCGAGCACCGCGCAGCCGGCCGTCCGGAACTGCCGGGCGACGATTCCCGTGCCGCAGCCGACGTCAAGGATGTCGGGAGTCCCGGCGCCGGGGCAGGCGGCGACGATCCGCTCCACCATGGCCCGGGGGTAGCGGGGCCGGGCGCGGTCGTATCGCTCGGCGTCCACGCCGAACGATTCGGCCACCAGCCGGAGTTGGTGAGGTTTGGGCTCAGGCCCAGGCTCGGAGGAACGTATAGTGGGCATGCGCCCACTATGAGTGGGCGCATGCCCACTCGTCAATGGTCGTCAACGGCCGAAGGAGGACGCACGGCATGCCGACAGGGGTGGCCCTACCCGACGCGCGACAGCGGTTGTTCGACGCGGCCGAGCGCATCCTGCTGCGGGACGGGCCGAACGCGCTGACCAGCCGGGCGGTCACCGTCGAGGCAGGCTGCGCCAAGGGCGTGCTGCACCGGCACTTCGCCGACTTCGACGCCTTCCTCTCCGGGCTCGTACGGGACCGCATCGCCCGGATCGACGAACAGGCCGGCGCCCTGCGCGCGTCCGCCGGGACGGGCACCGTCACCGGCAACCTGGCCGGCGCGCTGACGGAGCTGTTCGAGTCGGTCGCCGTGGCGATCGTCGCCCTCGTCACCTTCCGGGACGAGCTGCGTGCCCGGCTGCGGCAGGCCGGATCGGCCGGTATTCCGCTCCTCACGGAGGCCACGGCCATGATCGCCTCGTATCTGACGGCCGAGCGCGAAGCGGGCCGCGTCGCGGCCGACGCCGACGTCGGCACGCTCGCCCCCACGCTGATCGGCGCCGCGCATCTGCTGTTCGCCGACCGGGAGAGCGCGCCGCCGGACCCCGAAGCCGTCCGCAGGACCGTGGCCACGGTCGTGGCGGGCGCGGTACGGGAATCGTAATGACGAACGGCCCGGCGGCGGAGGTCTCCTGCCGGGCCGTTCGTCATGTCACGGTGTAGGGGGCGGACGCCGGGTCAGATCGCGGTGCGGGCGGCCGCCGAGGCGAAGCCGAGCCAGGTGTGCCGGTTGCCCGCCCAGCACCAGCCGGCCTTCGGCGCGTCGCGCCTGTCCCGGCCGTCCCGGCCCGTCCCGTTGCTGATCCACAGGGCGGGGGTGCGCGCGTCCAGCCGCCCGTCGGCCTTGCGCAGGCGTGAGCCGACGGTCATGAAGCAGCGGCCCCGTTCCAGCGCCGCCGGCTGCTGGATCACCCAGTGGACGCCCTCCGCGAGGAGCAGAGGGGTGCGGTGTTCCCCGACGATGGCGGGCAGCGCCTCGTCGGGGCTCCAGTTCGCCATGTGATCGCCGCGGTCGAGGTCCTCCAGGACGTAGACCGGCGCGTCGGGGACGGTGGCGCCCTCGATGGGCGAGAACCGATCGATGTCGGGCATGTCCTCGACGACGAAGCCCGGCTTCCCCCGGTGCCGGAGGAACGGCACCAGAGCCGACGCCGGGACCCGTTCCGGGTGGATCACGAGCAGGCCGTCGCGGGCTCCCGACGCGGCGGCCGTGGAGCGCAGTTCGTCGGCGGGGAATCCGCCGAGTCGGTGCACTCCGAGATCGATCAGGCGCTCCGCCTGATCGGCGAGCGAGGGCAGAGCGAGCAGAGCGGCTGTCATACGACTCCCAGGGACAGCGAGAACCAGCAAGATGACGGCTCGCCAACGCGGCGGATCGCGGAATCATTCCCGCCCGCGCGCTCAGGCGGCGGACGCGTGCCCGGGACGGACGGCGTCCTCACCCTGCAGCGCGCGGCGGGGAACGCGGCCGTCACCGGCTGCCTCAAGCGCCTGCGCGCCGAACGGGAGCGGCGGGGCCCCGACGGCGCCGAGCGGCGCTCCGCCGTCGACGCGGCCCTCGGCTCCCCCGGTCAGCCGCTGACCGCCCGGCCGCGGGCGGAGATGGAGACCCGCCTCGGCGCCGACTTCTCCGACGTGCGGGTGCACACCGGCCCCGACGCCCGGCGCTCCGCCGCCGCGCTCGGCGCCCGCGCCTACACCTCCGGCAGCCACGTCGTCGGTGACGGCGGCATGGACAGGCGCGTCCTCGCCCACGAGCTCACCCACGTCATCCAGCAGCGCCGTGGCCCCGTCGCCGGAACGGACGACGGGACGGGGCTGCGGATCAGTCATCCGGCGGACCGTCACGAACGCGCCGCCGAGGAGAACGCCGCCCGGGCGCTGAACGGACGGGCACCGGAGCCCGGCGGCGGCGTTGCCAGGGTTCCACGGCCCTCCTCCCCTGTTCCCGTGCAGCGGGTGATCCATCAGGAGCCCAGCTATGTGGCGAAGGGTGGCGGCAAGACGTCCCTGACGAATCGCGGCGACATCGAGTACCGCCCCGCCGGAGAGCGACAGGGTGCCGGGCTGCTGCTCCCGCTCGACCAGGGCAGGATGCCCGACGACCGGGCTCAGCGGAGGCACATCGAGCGTCTCGACAGGCTGCTGACCGACGCGTTCCCGGAGGACGGGAACACCGGGACGCGGCAGGTCGGGAACGCCCGTGACGAGCTCGAACGGTTCTGGGGGCGGCCGGGCGACGTCGACTGGGAGGTGCTGCACGAGCGGGTGCGGCGGGCGATGAACTACGCGGGGACGCCCGCCGTGCTCGCCGAGGTCTTCGGCACGGCCGAGGTCAAGGCCGCCCTGCCGGGCGGAGGCGGCTTCCGGGTCCGGGACTTCGGCGGCACGGCGGCACCGGCGGGCACGGCGGCGGGACACCGCCGGAAGCCTCCTCGCTCCGGAGGCTCCGGGGCGAGGCGCGCGCGGTGACCAGCGCGGTCAGTCCCGCCGCGCCGGCCGGTCCGCCGTGACCAGGTAGTAGTCGAGGATCCGCTGCTCGTAGGCCCGCAGGAAGTTCCGCGGCCAGGTGCCCGCGGCCCACTCCCGGCCGAGCCACAGGTCCCAGCCGGGCCAGACGTGCCGCCCGATCGACTCGGCGCGCGCCCCCGTGAGCCCGGCCGCCGTGAACGCCTCCGTGAGCGCGGTCACCGGCCGCGCGATGTCCAGGCCGTTCGCGTACGTGTCGAGCAGCCCCGCCAGCTCTCCGGGCCGTCCCGGCGCGTCGTCCACGGTGAAGAAGCTCGCCACGGCCACCCGGCCGCCCGGCCGCAGCACCCGCGCCGTCTCGGCCGCGAAGGCCGTGAGGTCCGGGAAGTGCTGGGCGGCCTCCACACTGACGACCGTGCCGAACTCGCCGTCCTCGAACGGCATCCGTTCCGCCGCTCCCCGCACGAACCGCAGTCGTCCAGGCTCCCGGCGCAGCGTGCCGGCGTGCGCGCCGCGCGCCCGTTCCAGTTGCTGCGGGTGGATGTCCATGCCGGTGACGGCGGCCGGCCCGTACTCGCTCAGGGCCAGCGCGCAGCCCATCCCCAGCCCGCAGCCCACTTCCAGGACGTTCAGGTCGCCCAGCGGGCCGGCGGAGTCCAGGACGTGCCGGTAGAGGTCCTCCTGGCTGCGGACGCGTTCCGGGACGCCGAGCGGGACGGCCAGGTCGATGGCGCGCCAGTAGCCGAAGTTGATGAACCCCCCGGCGAAGATCGTCTCCTTGCCGAGATCCGCGGGACCGTAGGTCTCCCGCACCACCGAACGCATCACGGGACCGGACTGCAGAGAACCATCTGCCACGAAGTGCCACCTCCTGGAACCGCACGCCGCCATGCCGGCGTGTCATGGCCGACATACCCATCAGGAAAATCGCGACGCGTACGGCGGCCGCGCGGCAGTGACCACCGACATGGCCCAACGGGCCATGTCCGAGGCGCTCGCGGGCGCGCCCGACGGCCCGGCCTTCGCCGCCCGGGAACGCTATCCGGCCGACACCCTGCTCGAGTTCCTGGCACGGCCGGAGCCCGGTGCCCGTGTCATCGTCGGGCACAACGCGCACATCCAGCGTTCGGCCAACCCGGCCGACGGTCCCTGGCGCTGACGAGGAGGGGGCGTGCCGCAGCACCCGGCCGGAGGGTCAGCTGGCAAGGGTGGCGGCGACCCGGGCCAGCCGACCCAGGTACTTCGGCGCGCGGACCGCCAGAGTGGTGTCCGAGACGATCGCATACGCGAGCTGGCCGGGTCCCGGGATGATGCCGGTGACGCGCCCGACGATCTGCGTGGAGTCGTCCCCTGCTTCGTGGTGGGTCAGCATCGTCAGCGGCTGCGAGCTTTCGTCGATGCGCGCCTGGGCGCGGGCTACGGCCCGGCCGATGGCCTCGGCGGTGTAGAGGCGCCGGTTGCGGGAGACGCAGGGAGGTCCCGGTGATCGTGCCAATGCGAACGGCCACGCGGGCCTCCCCGGCACGGTCGTCGGAGGGGAGGACGTCCATGACCGTGTCGATCATCTCCTCGTGTGACGCGCCGTCCTCGGCCGCGCCGGCGAGCACGCGCCCCAGGTCGGTGGCCGCACCGTCGGGCATGCGGGCCAGCCACGTGTCGGCCTCGGCCCACAGTTCGTCCAGCCGCTCCAACGACCGGTAGGCCTGCTGGAAGGCGATGTCCCACTCCAGCCGGATCGCGTGCGCGCCGAGACGCTCGGCGGCAATCGCGACCGCGTTGACCGCACCCGCGGCCCTGCCGACGGCAAGGGCGTTGCGCACGGCGGTCCGCAGCCCCAGCCATCCAATGTGGTCGGCCAGTGCTCGTAGCAAGGCGCGGTCGGCGGCCAGGGCTTCGGTGGCGCGGTGGCCGAGCGGGCGACGGCCCTCTGCCAGCCACGCGCGGTCCCGCAGGGCGTCGACGACGATGGCCACGGCCTCCGGGTCGATCAGCAGGCGGGGGCATCGGCATAAGCGATTGCTGTCTCGACTACGGCGAGGCATGCCGTGTGGACACGGTCGCTGAGCGGGCCGCCAGATATCGCCCAACCGGCGGGGGAGGCAGGGAGGCGATGGTATATCACGAGCCCTCCCCGAGTTCTAAGTGAAGGTCAGCACGGAACCCTCGGGCGTTCACCGGCGTGAGCTGGTCACCGGAGGAGATACTGGGGCTTCCGGTGGCGACGCTCTGACTACGGATTCAACTCTCTCGGCCGGCATAGGTGGGCGAGGCGCCGTGGTTCTGGAAGCCGGAGTTCTGGCGGCGTTGTGCCGAAACCATGCGTAGCCGATTGGCGGAAATCAACGTTCCCATCTCAAGATCATCGAGGAAAGCTAAGTCCTGCGCCTCTGGCCATTGGCACATGCTCGATGCGTAAGCCGGAGGGCGCACCGGCGGTTACGGCGTTTCGGTACCGCACAGCAAGGGACTGACCTCAATCGAGAAAGGTCAATTGCCCATGAAGAAGCCGAATCTGCTCAGCTACGCTGTCGCGTTGCTTGCCACCATGACGGTTGGCGCCGCGACAACGAGCCCGGCATCGGCTCAAGCCGATTCCATACCAGAGCCCAAAGCGGTCCAATGGAAGAGCAAGAAGAACGGAGACTGCCTGGCCAGAGGAACCCAGTATTACGTGCGAATGGGTTCGTGCGGCAGCCAGAGCGCTCAGTGGTACGACCAAGAGCGTCCGGATGTAGGCGGCGGCTACATCGAAAAGGACACTCCCAGCCCCGGGGGTAACTGCCTCGACAGCAACAAGTACGGAACTGTCTACACCGGCCCATGTGAAGGCAATCTGTATCAGCGCTGGTCTGAGTGGCACTACGACAAGGGGTGGATCCTCAGAAACTGGGCGACAAAGATGTGCCTGGTAAGCAGCGCAGCTGGAGGCGTCAACACCGCGCCGTGCGACGCGGACAACGATGCTCAGTACTGGGAATGACCTAACGCGTCCCAAAACGGCCTGTGGGGCACCGACCGGCCCCGCAGCCATCAGCCTGACGTTCATTTTCGCTGCCCCGTAGGGAGCAGCGGGTAAACCGTGATCACGGTGCCCGCTCATCGATGCCCGCTGGCAGCCAGGCGAGGGCCTCTCGCAGCCGGGCCCGGCACCTTGCTCGGATAGCCTCCTCGGAGGTGTCCGAGCATTGCCCGGTCGCGTCGGTCACGGTGTCCGCACCCGAACCGGACAGACGTCTGACCTGCTGTCCGTCGCGTCCGGAGCCGCGTCCAGCCTCGGTCCGGTGCCGCGCAGCTTGTTCGCGATCCCGGCCCTGGACACCGCGCCCATGTCCGCCCACAGGACAATGGTCTGCCGGTCCACCAGGACCACGGACACAGCCGCATCGCTACAAAGACACGCATGGGGCACGAGTTCGCCGGAGTCGAAGGCCTCTACACGAACGTCACGATCGCCATGGAGCGCAGCATCATCCGGACACTGCAGGACCGGTGGGTCAAGTTCATTGCGAACGTTGACCCGAACGACCTGCCAGCGTCTCCCACTTATCTCCCAGTTGATCTTAGAGAGTGGCTGATGGCCCAGGCCAGTGCCGCGGCAGAAGGCCACGCATCGAACTGACGCCCGGCTCGCACGGGCGTCGGGAACGCGAACCGCACGTCCGTCAACCGCTCCGACAGCTCCCACAGCCGTCGGCCGGTCTCGGGATCGGCCGCGGCGTCGGACAGCCGCACTCGTGTCGGCGCTCCGCGCAGTTCGGCCGGGCCGTCGGGGCCGATGAAGTGCCCGCCCGCCACGCCCGGATCGGTCGCGGCGTGGAGCTGCGGCATCGCGCCACGGGCCGGGGGCTGGGCGAGGAGGGGGTTGCCGATGCGTCCGAACACGACGCGCCACAGGCCGACCGGTGCGCTCGTCTGCAGGTTGGTGGCGGTGTAGCCGGGGTGGGCGAGCACGCTGCGCACGGGGCTGCCGGCTTCGGTGAGCCGCCGGTGGAGTTCCCAGCCGAAGACGGCGTTGGCGAACTTCGACTGGTTGTAGAAGCCCATGGGCGAGTAGCGGCGCTCGCCGGTGAGGTCGTCGAAGTACAGGCGTCCCTTGCGGTGGTTGACCGAGCTCACCGTGACGACGCGGGGGGCGTCCCCGGCGCTCAGCAGGTCGAGGAGCAGACCGGTGAGGGCGAAGTGGCCGAGGTGGTTGCAGGCGAACTGGAGCTCGTGGCCCTGCGCGCTGAGGGTGCGGGGCGGGGCCATCACACCGGCGTTGTTGATGAGGACGTCGAGTTTCGGGTGGTCGGCGCGCATCCGGTCGGCGAAGGCGCGGACGGAGTCGAGGTCGGCGAGGTCGAGGTGGCGCACCTCCAGGCCGGCGCCCGGTCGCGTCGCCTCGATGTCCGCGGCCGCGCGGCGGCCCTTGGCCTCGTCGCGTACGGCGAGGACGACGTGCGCGCCCTGGTGGGCGAGTGCCCGGGTGGTGGCCAGGCCGAGGCCGCTGTTGGCTCCGGTGACGACGAACACCCGCCGGGCCGGGCCCGGGGGTTGTTCGGTGGTCGAGTGTTGTAGCCCTGTCATGCGGCACACATTGCCCCTCGTGTCACTGAGTGTCAAGCATGAAACTAGATGACATGGATGGCATGCCGCTACGATGTGTCCCGTGAGCTCCCGCCCCGAAGTGACCATGGCCCAGCGCAAACGTCAGCTCGTCGCCGACGAGCTGACCGAAGCGGCGCTGCAACTGCTCGCCCTCAAGGGCTTCGACACCGTCACCATCGACGAGATCGCGGCGTCGGCCGGCGTCTCCAAGCGGACGTTCTTCCGGTACTTCGCCTCCAAGGAAGACGTCGTCGTCCAGTTCCTCGCCGGCATGGGAGCGGACATGCGCGCCCAGCTCGCGGACCGCACCGCCGAGGAGCCGCCTTCCGCCGCGCTGCGGCGGGCCGTCTGGGTCGCCATGGCGGCCTGCGCCGACCACTCCGACAGGGCGCTGCGCGTGGTCCAGCTGATCCTGCGCACCCCCGCCCTCCACGCGCGGTTCCTGGAGCACCAGGCCCGGTGGCGCGACGACCTGGCCGAGGAGCTGACGCGCCACCGGGCGCCCGGCCGCGAGGACGATCTGTATCCGCGCATGGCCGCCGGGATGGCGCTCACCGCCTTCGACGCCGTGCTCCACCGGTGGAGCGACAGCGACGGGGCCGAGGATCCGGCCGGGCTGATCGACCAGGCATTCGCCGTCATCGCCCCGGCCCTGGACGCCGGCTGAACGCGGACCGGTTCCGCCATGCCCGACGGCACCGGGGCGTAGTACTTGCAGAAGGCGTGGCCGCCCTTACGCTCGTATACGACGTGAGGAGCCTCCCATGACGACCCCCCGGGACTTGTTGATCACCGCCGTGGAGGTGGCGCCCGGCCACCCCGTGGAGGGGGGCGAGATGTCGCTCGCGCTGGCGGGAGCCGAGGTGGTCGACCTGCTGGCCGCCGGGGTCGTCACCCTGGACGACGACCGGATCGTCCCCGGCTTCGGGGCGGCCGTGACCGATCGTCTGCTGGATCAGGCCGCGGCGGCGCTCGTCCGCGAGGCGCCGTACGAGACGGTGAGCGACTGGCTGTGGCGCCGGGGCCGCGAGCTGGCCCCGGCCCATCTGGCCGCCCTGGAGGCGGAAGGAGTGCTCACGCGGCAGCGGAGCCACTGGAAGCCCTTCCAGGGCGGCCGGAGGGTTCTGGCGGATTCGCCCGACCGCCGGCGGGCGAAGGAGCGCTGGGAGTCGAACGAGCCGGTCCTCGTCGCCCTCGCGACTGCCGTGGGCATCCGCGATCAGGAGACCGAGGACGCCCCGGGCGTGCCCGACGAGGCGGTGGAGACCGTACTCGCGGCGGTCAATGACGCTCTGATCGAGCTGGAGGGCGTCAGGCAACGGCGGGCCATCGAGCAGGCCGCTTTCGACAACATCTGGCGGGGGCAGTAACGCCGGCCGACGGCCGGTGGGTCAGGGGGTTCCGGGCCCCACCGAGGGAAGGTAGCGCGGTGCCCGCCACGCGTTCAGCCGGTGCTCCACCGCGGCCCCCAGCGCCAGCAGTCGGGCGTCCTGGTGGTCGCCGGCCGTCAGCAGCACTCCGACGGGCAGCTCGTTCACGAAGCCGGCGGGCACCGACAGCGAGGGGTAGCCGGCCACGGCCGCGGGGGTGGAGGACGGGATGACGTCGTTGTCGCCCCGCGCGCAGTCGGTCGTCCAGGCGGGCGGATTCGTCGGGGCGGCGATGGCGTCCAGCCGGTGGGCGGCCATGGTCTCGTCCACGGAGCGCCGGGACAGGGTCCTCAGCTCGGCGCGCCGGGCCCGGTACGCCGGGTCGGTGGTGGCGGGCGCGGTGAGGGCCTGCTCGAAGAGTTCCTGGCCCGCGAAGCACGTGCGCTCGGCCGGGTGGGCGCGGTTGAACTCGATCAGCGCGGCGAGGTCGCGCGGCCCGTCGCGCGTGGCGAGGTAGGCGTCGATGTCCCGGCGGAACTCGCTCAGCAGCGCCGGGAACTCGAGCTCGGCGAGCCGCTGCTGGTACGGCGGCGTCACCTCGACGACCTCGGCTCCCGCGCCGCGCAGCCTTTCCGCCGTACGGGTCATCAGGGCGTCCACGTCCGGCCCGAGCGAGGGCAGCCGCCACAGGCCGACGCGTTTGCCGCGCAGCCCGCCGGCACGCGTCGCCTCGTCAGGGAGCCCGAGGAGGGCGGCGTCGCCGCTGAGGACGGCGAGGGTCAGCGCCGCGTCCGTCACATTGCGGGCCATGGGGCCCGCGGTGTCCTGCTCGGCCGAGATCGGCACCAGGCCCGCCTGGCTGACCAGTCCGAGGCTGGGTTTGTGGCCCACCACCCCGTTCATCCCGGCGGGGCAGACGATGGAACCGTCGGTCTCCGTGCCGATGGCCACCTGCGCCAACGAGGCGGCGAGCGCGGCGGCCGAACCGGCGGACGAGCCGCACGGGTTGCGGTCCAGCACATACGGGTTGTGGGTCTGCCCGCCCACCGCCGACCACCCGGACGTCGGTTTCGCGGCACGGAAGTTCGCCCACTCGGACAGGTTGGTCTTGCCGAGGATCACCGCCCCCGCCTCCCGCAGCCGGGTCACCAGGGCCGCGTCCTCGCGCGGCGGGCGTCCGGCCAGCGCCAGGGATCCGGCCGTGGTCGGCATGTCGCGGGTGTTCACATTGTCCTTGAGCAGGACGGGGATGCCGTCGAGCGGGCCGCGGGTGTCGCCCCGCCGGTGTCTGGCGTCGCTGGCGGCCGCCTGCCGGAGAGCGTCCGGGTTGGTGCGCAGGACCGCGTTGATCCTGGGATTGACGGTCTCTATGCGCCGCAGGTAGGCGGCGGTCAGCGCGGACGAGGTCAGCGCTCCGTCCGCCATGCGGGCCTGGAGCTCGGGGATCGTCACCGTGTCCAGGTCGACTCCCGGGAGCGGGGACGGTTCGGCGGCGTCCGCGCGCGGATACGGCGTGCTTGTCAGAAGGAATCCCGCGACCAGCGCGGCGATCAGAGCGGTGGTGCTCCTTTTCGTCATGGGAGGTAGCCGACTACACGCCGGGATCCCGCCGCAAGTGGGCCGTAATACGGGCTTGAAGCTGCCGCGACGGCAGCTTCTACCGTTCTCGTCAGAGCCGGGGAACGACTCCGGCCCATCGGAAACGTTCGGGGGCGGCGGGATGGCCTGGCCGATTGCGGAGATCGCCCGGATGTCGGGGCTGACGGCCCGGACTCTGCGGCACTACGACGAGGTCGGTCTGCTGCGGCCCGCGTGGGTGGGGGCCAACGGCCGCCGCCACTACGAGGAACCTCAGCTGCTGCGCCTCCAGCAGATCCTCGTGCTGCGCGAGCTGGGTGTGGGACTGGCCGAGATCGGCCGGATCCTGGCCGAGCAGGTCGACGAGGTGGCCGCCCTGCGCGACCACCACCGCCGGCTGCTCGCCGAGCGCGACCGGCTCGACGCCCTCGCCCGCACCGTCTCCCGCACGATCGCCGATCTGGAACGGTCCAGGAAGGACGGCATACCCATGACCATCAGCCGACCGGAGAACCTGTTCGAGGGCCTGGTGCCCTCCCAGTACCAGGAGAGCCTGCGAGACTTTCCCGAGCACGCCGAAGCGGTCGCCCGCCACGTCGCCGGGATGAGCCTGCGCGACATCGAGGCCGGGCAGCGCGAGCGCACCGCGCAGATGATCAGGCTGGCCGAGCTGATGACCGCCGGCCACCCGGCCGATGCCGAGCCCGTGCAGGCCGAGATCCGCGCCCAGTACCGGACCCTGACCGCGCTGCGAGCCGTCTCCACCGACGAATACCGGGCCATGGGGCGCTCCTGCGTGGACAACGACGCCTGGCGCACCGCGTATGAGGCCATCGCACCGGGCCTCGCCGCGTACCAGCGGGACGCCGTCGAGGTCCACGCCGACCGGCTGGGCTGAGCCTCGCCTCCCCGGCCTGCCGGGGGGAGCGCGCTCACAGTGATGCGACGGGCGGGGTGGGCATCATGGGGGACTCCCTGCCGGTGGCGTCGGCTTGAGGGCAGACTGGACGGGAGCGCCAGGATGCCGCGGCACCGGCCTCCCGTCCGGGGGCCCGCGCCGTCAACTCCTCCGAGGGGAGCCGTACATGAGCGAACACCTTCCCGCCCCATTCGTCTGCTACCCCGCGGCGATCCTCGACGTGCTGGCGCGCGCCCCGGACCGGACCGCCCTGGTGGCGGCCGACGGGCGGCGCGTCACCGCCGGCGCGCTGTGCGACAGCACGTACCGGCTGGCGCGGGAGCTGGCCGGGCGGGGCGTCGGCCGCGGCGCGACCGTGTCCCTGCTCACCGGCAACACCCCGGAATCCCTCGTCGCGCGCTACGCGGCGCATCTCGCGGGCGCCCGGGTCGTCCACCTCTACGAGGGCATGGCCCCCTCGGTGCTCGCCCGGATCGCGCGCGTCGTGGACACCACGCTGTTGCTCGTCGACGACACCAGGCACACGGCGGCCCGGGAGCTGCTGACCGTCGCCGGGCCGGACGGAGTCCCCACCGTGCTCGGCCTGGGCCCCAACCCGTTCGGCGAGGACGTCCTGGCGGCCGCCTCCCTGCGCGCACCGGCGCCGTTCGTCTCGGAGGTCGTGCCCGAGGACGACATGTCCATCGTGTTCACGGGCGGCACCACCGGCATCCCCAAGGGCATCCTCTCCACACATGGCCCGTACCGCCAGGGGCTGGAGCATCCCGTCCCCGACGCGGGCGACCCGCCCCGCTACCTCGCCTGCACCCCGCTCGCCCGGCTCTCCGGCCCGCTCACCGACAGCGCCCTGACGCACGGCGGCCGCGCCGTCCTGCGGCGGGCCTTCGACCCGGGCGACGTCCTCGCGACGATCGAGCGCGAGCGGATCACCCACATGTGGCTCCTGCCGCCGCTGCTGCACCGGCTGCTCGACGACCCGGCCCTGACCAGGACCGATCTGTCGAGCCTGAGCCGGATCACCTACGGCGGCTCCCCCGCCTCGGCCGCCCGGCTGCGCCGGGCCATCGACGTCTTCGGGCCGATCCTCTACGGCTGGTACGGCCAGACGGAGGTCCCGGCCATCGCCGAGGCGCGCCCGCGCGACCACGCGGTGACCGGGCGCGGCGGCCGGATCACCACCGGCCGGCCACTGCCCTGGGTCGAAGTGGCCGTGCGCGACACCGCCGGCCGGACCCTCCCGGCGGGCGAGGAGGGCGAGGTGCAGGTGCGTTCCCCGGGGATCATGCCCGGCTACTGGAAGCAGCCCGAGCTCACCGCCCGCGTCCTGCGGGACGGCTGGCTGCGCACCGGTGACATCGGCTACCTCGACGAGGACGGCTACCTGTTCGTCGTCGACCGCATCAAGGACATCGTCATCGTGGTCGGCGGCCACGTCTACCCCACCGAGCTGGAGGAGCTGCTCCTGGCCCACCCCGCCGTCGCCCGCTGCGCGGTCTTCGGCACCCGGGACGCCGACGCCGCCGAGCACGTCCACGCCGCCGTCGTCCCCGCGCCCGGCCACTCCCCCGGCCTGGACGAGATCCGCGCCTTCGTCACCGACCGCAAGGGCCCCATGTACGCGCCCGAGGCCCTCCACCTCCTGCCCGACATCCCGCTCACGTCGGCGGGCAAACCCGACAAGGCGCTGCTGCGGGCCACGCTGGGGGTGTGACACCACGGGTCGCCCCGGGCCGGGGGAAGCCGCCTCGGCTCCCCCGGCGGCACGCCTACGAAGGCGTGCTTACGGGGCCATCTCGTACGCGCCCGACAGCGCTTCGACGCGCTCCCAGACGCGCGCCGAGCGGGCCGCGTCGACGACCGGGCGGCGGACCGCGCCGAGGGCCCACGCCTGCTGCTCCTCGGTCGCGGAGTCCTTGCCGTGCAGCTCGACGGCGTGGGCGGAGTAGTCGCGGACGAGGACGGCGAACAGCTCGTCCAGGACGTCCTCCTCGGTGCCGGTGAGGGCGGCCTGCTCGAGGATCAGCTGGCCGTGGACGACGAGGGCGAAGAGCTGGCCGACGGCCAGGAGCAGGTCGAGGTCGCGGCTCTGCTCCTTGTCGGGGGCGGCGGTGGTGACGAAGGCGCACAGGGCGTCGGCCTGCTCGCGGAAGCGGGCCACGTTCGGCAGGTGCGCGTAGCCGTCGTACGCGGTGCGCCAGTCGTGGAAGCGCACCGCGCCCAGGCCGCGGGCCGGTCCCTGCCGGAAGAGGAAGGCGTCGTCGGCCGCGTCGAGGCGCGTGGGGACGGGCGCGTACTCGGCCGGGTTCAGCAGGTGGTTGCCCATGAACTTGAGGATCAGCGCGAGGTTGACGTGGACCGTGCCCTCCAGCTTCGGCAGGCCGCGGATCTCGCTCGCGGCCTGGGCGAAGTAGGTGTCCTTCTCGAAGCCCTTGGCGGCGATCACGTCCCACATGAGGTCGATGACCTTCTCGCCCTCGGTCGTCACCTTCATCTTCGTCATGGGGTTGAAGAGCAGGTAGCGGCGGTCGTCGGGGCCGGCGGTGCGGAAGTAGTCGACGGCGCGGTCGCTGAAGAGCTTCATGCCGACGAGGCGGACGTAGGCGTCGGTCAGCTCGCGGCGCACGTGCGGGAAGGCGGTGACGGGGCGGCCGTAGAGGACGCGGTTGTGGGCGTGGGTGACGGCCTCGTACATCGCGTGCTCGCAGATGCCGATGGAGGCGGTGCACAAGTTGAACTTGCCCACGTTGACGGTGTTCAGGGCGGCGTCGAAGGCGGCCTGCCCGGTGTGGAGGACGTCGGCGGCGGCCACGGGGTAGTTCTCCAGGCGGAACTCGCTGACGTACTTCGAGGAGTCGACCACGTTCTTGACGAGGTGGTACGCCTCGTGGCGGCTGTCGGCGGCGAAGAAGACGTACCCTTCGGGGCCCTCGACGTCGGTGCGGCGGCCGAAGACGGAGACGAGGCCGGCGGCGTTGCCGTTGCCGATGTAGTACTTGGACCCGGTGGCCCGGAAGCCGCCCTCGCCGTCGGGCTCGAGGAGCATGTCGGTCGAGTAGATGTCGGCGCCGTGGGTCTTCTCCGACAGGCCGAAGGCGAACACCTCGCCCTGGTCGAGCAGTTCGGCGGCACGGGTGCGGGCGGCGGTGTTGTCGCTCTGCCAGACCGGGCCGAGGCCGAGGATGGTGACCTGCCAGGCGTACCAGTAGTCGAGCCCATAGAAGCCGAATATCTCGTTGAGGGCGGCGATGCGGGCGGTGTCCCAGCGCTTGTCCTCGCTGTCGCCGGCGGCCGCGGCGGGGGTGAGGAAGGTCGCGAACAGGCCCTCCTTGGCGGAGAAGGCGAGGAAGTCGGACAGCCAGGCGCGGGAGCGGTAGTCCTCGATCAGCTTGCGCTTGCCGCGCGTCTCGAACCAGTCGACGGTGGCGCGCAGCAGTCTGCGGGTCTCGGGGTCGAAGTGCGCGGGGTCGTAGGTGCGCGGGTTGAAGAGAAGCGGGTCGGCCATGGCGGGTCGCCTTTCCGGCTGGGGTCGGGGGTGGTGGACGGTGTGGGGTGGCGCTGTCGGTGGGGGCGTGGGTGCGGCCCTACGGGCCCGGGCGCTCGGCGGCCCGTGCCGCCTGGATGCGGCGGAGGGTGGCGAGCACGTCCTCCAGCCAGGCGAGCGTCATCCGCTCGTAGGCGATGCCGCCGCGCAGCACGACGTGCTGCAGCTCCCGCATGTCGTCCAGGTGCGCGGGGGCATCGGGGCCGGTGAAGTCGCGCAGCTCGCCCGCGAGGTAGTGCGTCAGCCGTTCGGAGTGCGCCTGCTGGTACCGCTCGACCTGGCGGATCAGGGCTGCCGGGTCGTCGAAGGCGGCACCCCGGATCTTCACGGCGAGGTCGTGCCGGACGCTCTCGGGTTCGATGGGCTCGTGGAGCCAGTCGGAGAGAGCGGCCTGCCCGGCAGCGGCGACCGAATAATGCTTCTTGTCCGGCTTGCCCTGCTGTGACACCTCATGGACGTCGATCCAGCCGTCCCCCTCCATCCGTTTGAGGACGCGGTAGATCTGCTGGTGGGTGGCGGTCCAGAAGTAGCCGATGGACCGGTCGAAGCGCCGGGCCAGCTCATAGCCGGAGCCCGGCTTCTCCAGCAGAGAGACGAGGATCGCGTGCTCGAGCGCCATACGCGGGATCCTCTATGCAACTCGTTTCATAGACAAGTGGCCCGAGCACGGTGAGACACGGCTCACGCCCCACGGCTTACGCCCCCTCGGGCGAGGTGCGCCTGTTACCCGGCGTTCACCGCCTGACCGGCCGGACGGGACGCCGGCTTGGTGACCGCGTCCGCTATGCGCAGCACCATCTCCATCTGGGACTTGTCCCGGTGTGTGGGCGTCCAGGAGTACGCCACCCTGCGCTGGAGGTCCCGCGTCGCCACCACCGCCGAGTTGTAGCCGTACCTCTCCCCCGTCTTGCCCCACAGCGTCACTCCGTTCACCGTCACCGTCTGGAGGCCCATGCTGTAGGAGGCCGGGGAGCCGTCCGGCAACCGCACGTCGGCGCCCGGCAGCGTGAACATCTTGTCGAGCGTCGCCTCGGGCAGCAGCTTTCCGGGGGTGAACAGGGCCGTGATGAAGCGGTCCAGGTCGCCCGTGGTGGAGATCAGCTCGCCCTCGCCCCAGGCCTCGGACTGGTCGAACTCCGTGGCGTCCTTCAGCGTGCCGTCCGACATCGCCAGGTATCCGTGGACGTGCGGGCCGTGGATCTTCGGGTCGTCGCCCGGGAAGGAGGTGTGACGGAGACCCAGCGGACGCAGGACGCGCTCGCCTATCGCCTTGGCGTACGGCTTGCCCGTCGTCTTCTCGATGAGCATGGCCGCCAGGACGTAGTTCATCCCCCGGTACTCCTGCTTCGTGCCGGGCGTGAACTTCATCGGGCCGTCGGGCAGGGTGGCCACGATCTCCTTGGGCGTCCACTGGTCGTAGCGGTGCTCCAGGATCCGCTCCGGGGTGTCCCTCTTCGGGATGCCCGCGTCGCTCTCGTCCGGCAGGCCGCTGGTGTGGTTGAGGAGCTGCGAGACCTTGATGGGCGCGTAGCTCTTGGGGAGCAGGCCCGGCAGGTAGTCCTGGACCGGCTTGTCCAGGTCGATCCGGCCCTCCGCCGACAACTGGAGCACCACCGTCGCGACGAAGACCTTCGTGATGCTGCCCGCCCGGAAGGTGTCGTCCGCCCGGACGGGCGCGCCCGTCCTGATGTCCGCCACGCCCGCCGTGCCGTACCACTGGCCGGCCCTGCCGCCGACTCTCAGCTGTGCGGCCGTGGCCTGCGGGTGGTCCAGGTCGGAGATGGCCGCGCGCAGGGCCGCCGTGTCGAGCGGCGGCACGACGGACCTCGCCGGCCCGGCCGCCGTGGAGACGTCGGACTGCGGCGTGGCCGCGAACGCGGCGGGAGCGGTGGCACCGGCGAGGAGAGCGGCGGACAGTGCGGCGCCCACGAGGGCCCGGCGGGAGAGGAAGCTCGAAGTCATGAAGATCATGATTCCGGCGCCGGGCCCGGCCCGGCATCCGGTAACGCCCCTGAGCCACCCCTGACGCACCCCTGATCAAGGACCAGGGGCGATCAGCACGAGGGACGGAGCGGCGGCGCGGAGCGCAGCGTCGCGGTGGCGATGTCCAGGAAGTCCGGCACGGGGCCGGTGCGACCGCTCTCCAGTACCGCGAGACACGTCTCGACGGGCGGGGCGTCGGTGACCGTCACGTAGACGAGGGCGGGGCGGGAGTACGAGCGCGCGACGCTGAGGGGGACGAGCGCGATGCCCTGTCCGGAGGCGATGAGCTCGAACTTCTCCTCCAGCGAGGACGGGCGCCCCGTCCTGCCGTCGAGGACCGGTTCACCGTCGAGATCGGCCAGGGTGAGGGCGTGGCGGTCGGCCAGGGGATGCGTCACGGGCAGGCACGCGACCTTGGTCTCGTGACCGATGGGGACGGTGCGCAGCCCCGAGTCGTCGAAGGGGCGCCGGAGGTACCCCACGTGCGCGCGGCCGTCGCGGAGCGGCGCGTCCCGTTCCCACCAGCGCAGCGGAAAGACATCGATCTCGACCTCCGGATGCCTCGCCGTGAACGCCCGGATCGCGTCCGACACGTGCAGGCCGGGCGAGAAGCCGACGACGAGCCGCTGCTCGCCCCGGTGGGCCTCGCGCACGCGCCGCAGCGCCACGTCCACCACCGCGGTGATCCTTGACGCCTCGTCATACAGCTGTTTCCCCGCCGCCGTCAGCTCGACGCTGCGCGTAGAACGCGTGAACAACGGGCATCCCAGCTCCCGCTCGAACGCGCGGATCTGCCGGCTGAGGACCGGCTGGGCGACGAACAGCGCCTGTGCCGCCCGGCCGAAGTGCAGGTGCTCGGCCACCGCGACGAAATAGCGGAGCTTCCGCAGATCCAATTCCACGTCCAGATTCATGCCGTGACGGTATCAAT
Organism: Streptomyces abikoensis; assembly: GCF_014648775.1. Taxonomy (GTDB): domain Bacteria; phylum Actinomycetota; class Actinomycetes; order Streptomycetales; family Streptomycetaceae; genus Streptomyces; species Streptomyces abikoensis. Next base: position 62,357 of record NZ_BMRT01000011.1, on the reverse strand, counting down.
CCGGTCCGAAGGGTATTGGACGCCCGGCCGGTACCACGCGGAGACTTGCAGCGTTCGCGACACCCCGAACTCCCCTACTTGCTTGAGGAATCAGATGCACAACGCCCGCAGGACAGCCCTCGTCGTCGGCGCTTCACGGACCCTGGGCCTCGGGCTCGCCGCCGAGCTCCTCCGTCGCGACTGGGACGTCATCGGCACGGTCCGCGGCAGCCGGCGCACCGGCCTCCACGACCTGGCCGAAGCGTCGGGAGGGCGGCTGACCGTCGAGTCATTGGAGATGACCGAGCCGCAGCAGGTTTCGGCGCTGCGCGACCGGCTGGCACGACGCACTCTCGACCTGCTCTTCGTCAACGCCGCCATCACACGCGGCGACATCCCGATCGGTGAGGTCCCGACGGACATGTTCACCGAAGTCATGATCACCAACGCGCTCGGCCCGATGCGCGTCGTGGAGTCCCTCGACCCGCTGGTCGCGCCGACCGGGACCATCGGCGTCATGTCCTCCGCCCAGGGAAGCGTCTCCCTGAACACCGAGGGCGGACAGGACCTTTACCGGGCCAGCAAATCCGCGCTGAACCAGTTGATGCGCTGCTACGCCGCCCGCCACGCCGAGGACACGCGGACGCTGCTGCTCATGGACCCCGGCTGGGTCCGCACCGAACTCGGCGGGCCCGACGCCGATCTCAGCGTGGAGGAGAGCGTTCCGGGGGTGGCGGAGACGATCGAGCGCCAGCAGGGGAAGCCCGGCCTCCACTTCCTTGACCACAAGGGACAGGTCGTGCCCTGGTAGCGCATCAGTTGACACAAGGAATACCGCCTTCCTTCACCGACTCGCCCGCGAAGCCGCCACCCGGCGACGAGGAGGGGGACGAGGCCGTGGCCGAGGACGGAGACGAAGGCGGAGACGAGGACAGGGACGGGGACGAGGACGGGGACTGGGTGGACCCGCCGATCCTCTCCCGCACGAGGGCCCGGATCTTGTCCTGGTCGACGAGTTCCACTTCCTCGTTGTTGCGGTTCGCCGGCCCTTCCGTCGGCAAGGTGTTGAACTCGACGTTGCCGCCGGTGAGGTTGCCGGCCTGCCGGGCGAAATCGATCACGTTCAGTTTGCTGTCGACGACCAGGTCCTTCTTCACCACCCCGAACAGACCCCGCAACTTGCCCAGGTCGTCGAAGACGCCCTGGGTCTTGAGCTTGTGGGTGACGGAGGAGAGGAACGCCTGCTGCCGGTGGGTCCGGTCCAGGTCGCCGCCGTCCAGCCCGTGCCGCTGGCGGACGAAGGCCAGCGCCTGTTTGGGGTCCAGCTCCTGGAGGCCGGCGGGGAAGTCGGCGCCGGAGTAGCGGTCGCGCACCGGGCGCTTCAGGCACACCTGGATCGGCTGGAGCACCTTGGCGATGTCGTAGAAGCCCAGCAGGTTGACCTCGGCGAAGTGGTCGATCGGCACCCCGAGGAACTTCTGCACGGTGGCCAGGGTCGCCTCCCGGCCCGACTCCCTGCTCCCGGCCTCCAGATCACTGCCGCGTACGCCTTCCCGGTAGAGCCGCTCCCGGGCACCGGTGTAGGCGTGGGAATACGCCTCCTTGATCTTGAAGTGCCCCTGGGGCGAGCCGTCGCCGTTGAAGGTCTGGACGTAGTCGTCCCGGGGGATGGAGAACGCCTGGACCTTTCCCCCGTCGGCGGGGATGTGCATCAGGATCAGGGTGTTGGTGTTGTAGTAGCCGATGTCGCTCGACCCCGCGTGGAGCTGGTCCTGGACGAATTCCTTCGGCAGGTCGTCGCCGTTCATGTCCTTGCGGGAGTCGAGGCCTATGAGCAGCAGGTTGACGGAGTCGTCGAGATGCCTCGGCGCGTTCCGCCCGACCCTGTCGAGGGCGTCGGAGGTGTGGAGACCGCCCGTGATCCAGCGGTACGCGGCCCAGGAGACGCCGCTGGTCGCCAGGACGGCGGCGGAGGCGAGGCCGGCGACGACCCGCCCGGCGACGACCGCGCGGGGCGTACGGCGGGGTGTACGTCCGCCGCCCCGGTGCCGGGCGGGTCGTCGCCGGCCTCGCCTCCGCCCACCGGCCCCCTCGACGCCGTGCCGTGCGGCACCCTGCTCTTCACGCACCGTTCCTCCTCGTGGTCCGCCGGGACCGGATCCATCGCGCGGCCAGCACGGCGAGGAGGGCGGCCTCGGCCGCCGCCATCGCCGGGAAGGCGTTGACGGCCCAGTGCACGGCCGCGGTCGCGAACCCCTTGCCGTGGCCTTCCGCCGCGCCGCCGCTCAGCCCCTCGGCGACCGCCGTAACCGGCGCCACCACCAGCGGCGGGGCGTACGCCACCCACCAGGCGCCCGCCCGTGAGCAGGTCGCGGCCGCGAGAACCGCGGCGACGACCGCTGTCACCACGAAAGCCCGGCCGGGCGCGGAACCGGTCAGCGCGTCCACGGCGATCCCGGCCACCGGCAGCGCGAGGGCGGTGAGGGCGGCGGTCAGGGCCGCTCTACGGGGTCGCGCCCGCGACCCGCAGCGTCTCCTCCCGTGCCGCGCGGCCGCCGCGGGGCCCCGAGGGGTCGGCACCCGCCGCGTCGTCCGTATACGGGGGCGCGGCGGGTCGGCCCTTTGGTCTGCCGTCGGCATTCCGGATTGCATAGTTGCGCAATATAGCAAGTGTCGGTGCCGTCGAAGCGGACGGGTCCTGCCGCCCGCGTCAGACGTGCGGGACGCCGGGCGACCGTGTCGCCCGGCAGGTCACGCCAGCAGGTCACAACGGCCACGTCACGACCCGCGCCGGACGGGCGAGTGGGAACCGGCCGCGGCTTCTTCGGAGCGGCTCCTTCAGACCGGCGTGGAGCGGGCCGGCGGGAACGCCTGGCGCATGCGCGCGAGGAGGGCCTTGGCCGCCGGGGCGGCGGGGCCGTCCGCCGGCCAGGCGAGGGCGACCCGGCCACGGAGCCCCGGATCGGTGACGGCAAGGGTGCGCAGGCCCAGCGCGGCGGCCTCCTCGGGCGGCAGCTCGGGGAGGACGGCCACCCCGAGGCCACGGGCGGCGAGCCGGGCCAGCAGCTTCGGCGCGGCGCCCTCGAAGGCGATGCGGGGCTCGAACCCGGCCTGCTCACAGGCGTGTTCGAGCACCGCGCGCAGACCCGTGCCGCGAGGCAGGCTGATCAGTGAACGGTCGGCGAGCGCCCTCAGCGGAAGCACGGCGCGACCGGCGGACGCGAGCAGCGGATCGTCCGGGGCCATGGCCGCGACCAGCGGCGTGTCGACGACGACCTGGAGATCGACGCCCGGCAGGGGGCCCTGACCGGCGAGGCCGACGACGGCGAGGTCGAGTTCGCCGAGGCGCAGGGCCGCGAGCATCCGCTCGGACGTGTCCTCGGTGAGCGCTATCTCGACCCGTGGGTGGTCCTCGTGGAAGTCGGCCAGCACGGTGGCCACTTCGAATCCGTCGGCGACCGCGCCCGAGACGAGCCCGATGGTGACCTGCCCCCGCATGAGCCCGGTGAACTCGTCCACCGTCTGCCGCAGCCCCTCGACGGCCGCGAGCGCCGCCCGGGCGTAGGGCAGGACCGCCTCGCCCACGGCGGTCGTCGTCACGGTGCCGCCGGTGCGGTCCAGCAAGGTCTGCCCGAGCTCTCGTTCCAGCTGCCGGATCTGGGCGCTCACCCCCGGCTGGGCGAGGTGGAGGCGGGCGGCGGCGCGGGTGAAGTTGGCCTCCTCGACGACGGTGAGGAAGTACTTCAGCTGACGGAGCTCCATAAGCGGGGATTCTAGTGGCGAGAAGTACCCGCTCTTGGACTTCTGGCCGGTGGCTCGATCAGGCTGGTGGTCATGACGAGCGTGACGATGGATGTCCGTACGGCGATAGCGTCGGAGCGGTGTGAACTCGCCGATGTCCTCGACGGCCTGACCGAGGAGCAGTGGAACGCGCCCTCGCTGTGCGCGGGCTGGCGGGTGCGGGAGGTCGCCGCCCACATGAGCCAGGGCTTCCGGTACTCGTTCGGCAGGACGGCGCTGGAACTCGTCCGGTCGGGCGGCGGTCTCCACAAGATGACGGACCGCCTCGCGCGCCGCGACGCCGCCGCCCTGTCCCCGCGCGAGATCGCCCAGGCGCTGCGGGACAACGCCCGTCACCCCTGGACGCCTCCGGTGGGCGGCCTCCCGGCGGCGCTCGGGCACGACGTGGTCCACGGCCTGGACATCACCGTCCCCCTCGGCCTCGGCCGCCGGGTCCCCGAGGAGCGTCTGCGGATCGTGTTCGGGACCGTCCAGCCGCGCACGCTCCGGTTCTTCAAGGCGAAGCTCGACGGCGTCGAACTGCGCGCCACCGACCTCGAGTGGTCGTACGGCGCGGGCAGGACGGTGGCGAGGCCCGCCCAGGAGCTCCTGCTGCTCGCGTACGGGCGCGAACTCCCGACGGGGAGGTAACGCTCCGTCATCTCGCCGTGTCGCTCAGGGCATTCGAGCCCCCAGGGAGGGGTGGGTGAATGCCGTAAAGGTGACGCATCACATTTAACCCGTCACCCTTCCACCGGTCGGCAGTTAACTCGAAGTGAAAGTACGCCGGTCATACGTGCGCCGGCGTCGACTGGAGGGGAATCCTGTGAGCATCATCCAGCGGGTCGCCGCGGCCGCCACGCTCGTCGTCACCACCATGGGTGTCGGCTGCGGAACCGCCTCGGCCGCTTCCGGGCACGGCGAGGGTTACACGAACATCTACTGCAACAACCCGTACAACGCCAGCCTGGTCGACGCCTCCGGCGGAACGGCGGTGGTGCGGCAGGCGCAGGACCTCCTGGGTGTCGGCGTGGGCGGCGACGGGACGGGTGGTTCCGGCGCCGGCGGCACGGGCTCGGGTGGCAACGCCTCCAGCGGTGACGCCAGCGGCGGTTCGGCCGGTGCCGGCGGTGGGGGCAGCGTCTTCGGCGGCGGCAGCCCGGACGCCTCGGGCGGCAGCGGCACCAGCGGCCCGGCCTCGGGCGGTCCCGGCACGGGCGGCGTCGGCGCCGGCGGCCCGGGCAGCGGCGGCTCCGGTTCGACCAACGGCGCCCAGCACCAGGGGGCGACGGCCAACGGCGGCAAGGGCGGCACGGCGGACCTCTCCAACGTCCAGCAGGCCAACCACAACCGTTGCGGGCAGACCTCGGAGTCCCAGGTAAGCAATACGGTCGACAGGAGCACCACGATCGACAACAGCACGTCGATCGACAAGTCCGTCAGGACGAACAACCAGCGCTACGACCGCGTCGGCCGCCACCCGCAGCACTGAGGGAACGCACTGAGGGAACGGCGCTGAGGGAACGCGCTGAGCCGCGGCTGACGGCCCGATAGCGCGCCCCCGGGGGTGTTCCGCCGTGACGAACACGGCGGAACACCCCCGTCTTCGTGGTCAGGCCGGGTCGATGCGCCACCACTGCTGGGACTGGAAGTTCTTGGCCCACAGCTGCGCCCGGGCGCCGTCGCCGGGCACGTTGGTGTCGCGGTCCAGGACGGTGTTGCCGCCGTTGTAGAACAGGTCGTTGTAGAGCGCGAGGTCGTTCCGGAAGCCGAACCAGCGTTGTTGTGCCGTTCCATTGCACTGCCACAGCTGCACCCTGGTGCCGTTGCGGCCGGCGCCGTTGGTGTCGGCGTCGAGGCACATGCCCCGGAACCGGACGCTCTCCACCGCCCCGTTGTCCCAGGAGATCCACGCCTGCTGGCCACTGCCGTTGCACTTCCAGACCTGCACCTTGGTGCCGTTGCCGCCCGCGTTGGCGTCCGCGTCGAGGCACTGGCCGGGCGTCGGCCCGTAAAGGCTGGCGATCCTGACGACCCCGGCCCGGACCCGCGCGCCGAGGGTGAGGGCGCCTTGATGGGCTCTCTGGAGCGAGGTCGCGGCGGCGTTGCCGGTGTCCGCCGGTCGTGCGTCGCGGGGCGCGGCCGTGGCGAGGCCGGTTCCGGTGAGCAGCGTCGTCGTCAGCGTGAGACCGATCACCACGTGTCGGGATGACATGGATGATCCCCTTCCTGATTCGGTCACGAGCGCGCATCATGTCGTGGTCATGACTAGCCCTGCGGGCGGCGACCGTCCATACGCGGACAGCCGTCCATACGCAGAACCGGCCACCCGCGGAACCCGGCCGCCCCTACCGCCCCGCCCGCAGCGTCGCCACGCCCGCCAGAGCCGCGGCGGCGGCGAGGGTGAGGACGGGGAGCGGCGGCAGGACCGAGCCCGCGCCACGGCCGTCGCCCAGTTCGAGGGTGAGGGTGACGACGGCGATACCGAGAGCGGTGCCCAGGGCCCGGGCCGTGTTGACCATGCCGCCTCCCGTGCCGGACAGCTCTCGCGGCACGGCCCGCATCAGGGCCTCGTTGTTGGACGGGGTGAACAGGCCGAGCCCCAGGCCCAGCACGGCGAGCCAGCAGATCAGCCACCGGTCCACGGGGGCGGCGAACGCCAGTCCCAGCAGCCCCGCCATGGACAGCGCGGCCCCGGTCAGAGCGCGGCGCCGACCGTTCCACCGCCGGGGAAGCAGGTGTTCCTGGAGGTTGGAGGCGAGCGCGAAAGCGGCGGGCAGCGCGCCGAGGAGCAGACCCGCCCGCATCTCGCTCCCCCCGTGCCGCGTCAGCACCAGGGGGACGAGCACCAGCGGCCCGAAGAGGACGAGGTACCCGGCCAGGGCCCCCACCAGCCCCCATCCGACCCGCCGGTCCCCCAGCAGCGACAGCGGCACCAAGGGTTCGGGGGCGCGCGCCTCGCGCCGGGCGAAACCCCGGAACGCCGCCGCCGACACCGCGAGCAGCACCACGCCGGACCAGCCCGGCAGCGGCGTGCCGGAGAACACCGAGACCCCGCCCAGCAGCGCGGCCGACGCCACCGCGAGCCAGACCGTCCCCCGCAGGTCGAAGCGGGCACCGCCGGCCCGTTCGACGGTCCGGGGCAGCAGATAGCGGCCGAGCAGCGTCGCCAGGACGCCGACCGGCACGTTGATCCAGAACACCCAGCGCCAGCCCACCGTCGACACCAGCACCCCGCCCAGCGTCGGCCCGACCGCCAGGCCCAGCGCCTGCCCGCCCGCCTGCATGCCCAGCGCGGTGCGCAGCTTCTCGCGCGGGGCGACCAGGCTGACCAGGGCCACGCTGTTGCCCGCCAGCATGGCCGCTCCCAGCGCCTGTACGCCGCGGAAGCACACCAGGGTCGTCAGGTCGGGGGCCAGGGAGCAGGCGGCGGAGGAGAGCGCGAACAGGCCGAAGCCGTGGAGGTAGACGAGCTTGCGGCCCAGCACGTCCGACACGTGGCCGACCGCGACCAGCACCGCCGCGGTGACCAGCATGTACACCAGCGACACCCATTGCACGGCGGCCAGCCGCTCGCCGAACTCCCGCTCCAGGCTCGGGTAGGTGAGGGTGACGATGCTCGCGTCCAGCTGGCTCATGAAGCCGCCGAAACAGACCGTCAGCACCGCCAACTGCCAGGAGACGGGCGACTCCCGTACCCATCGCGGCCGCGCGCGCTCGCGCGGTATCCGCGTCCTCCACCCCGTGGGCCGGTCGTCCATGGAGAACACTGTCGGCGCGGGCCGGCGAGGACGGACGGCCGGGCGCACCCGCGGGCACCGGGTTCACCGGATCGGCGCAGATGACGGTGTCGTGGCCGTCGGCTCTTCCCCCCTCGGGTGGTTCCTGGAAATCGCAGGCCACGACCACCCCGACTCTTGCTACATTGCGCAACTGCACAACTGACGAGTGGGGCGAGCCGGCCGTTCCTCCCGGTAGCCACGCGGACGAAAGCGCACATATGACAGGCACATCGGTGGCTCCGCGGCGCCAGAGCCGGCAGGCCATCCGCACCCGGGAGCGCCGTCGCGGCCGGGTGCGGCTCATCACCGCCATATCGGCGTCCACGGTCGTGCTGATGGCGGCGGCCGGGGCCTGGCTCTCCTACGAGTTCGACGGCAACATCGACAGCTTCGGCGCGGAAGGCCTTTCGAAGGACCGTCCCGCCGCCGGCTTCGGCGGCCGGAACGTCCTGGTCATCGGCTCGGACTCGCGCTCCGGGGACAACGCGCGGATGGGCGGCGGAGGCGACGACTTCGGCCGTTCGGACACCGCCTTCCTCCTGCACGTCTACGGCGACCGGAAGCACGCCGTCGCGGTGTCCATCCCCCGCGACAGCCTCGTCGACATCCCCTCGTGCCGGCTCCCCGACGGCACGTGGACGGCTCCGCAGACCGGCGTGATGTTCAACTCGGCCTTCTCGGTCGGGCGCACCGCGAAGGGCAATCCGGCCTGCACGCAGAACACGGTGGAGAAGCTGACCGGTCTGCGCGTCGACCACACGGTCGTCGTGGACTTCGTGGGGTTCTCGAAGATGACGTCCGCCGTCGGCGGTGTCGACGTCTGCCTGCCCGACGACGTCTACCAGGGCGATCTGAACCCCAACCTCGGCTCCAAGGGCCTGCTGATCTTCCCCAAGGGCCCGCGCACCGTCTCCGGCCAGGAGGCCCTGGACTACGTGCGGCTGCGGCACGGCACAGGGGACGGCTCCGACATCGGCCGCATCAAGCGGCAGCAGGCGTTCGTCGCCGCCCTCATCAAGAAGGTGAAGGGCCAGGGCTTCAACCCCACCACCCTGCTGCCGCTGGCGGACGCGGCCACCAAGTCCATGACGGTCGACCCCGGCCTCGACTCGGCCCGCAAGCTCTTCTCCTTCGCGATGTCGATGAAGGACATCGACCTCCACGACACCAAGTTCGTCACCCTGCCCTGGCAGTACCAGGGCAACCGGGTGGCGATCGTCCACCCCGACGCGGACGCCCTGTGGGACGCGATCAGGAACGACCGCACCATCGACGGCCGGAACGCGCGCGGCAGGCAGGACGACAAGCCGCCCGCACCGGCCGCCGCCGGCCCGTCCCCCGTGTCCGGCTCGGGCATCAGCGTGGCCGTGCGCAACGGCACCGCGACGCCGGGCCTGGCCGCCCGCGCGGCCGAGATGCTCAAGGGCAGCGGATTCACCGTCACCGGCACCGCGAACAGCCGCTCCCGCCAGGGGGCGGCCACGACCGTCGCCTACGGTCCCGGGCAGCAGGACCACGCCCGGACCGTCGCCCGTCTGTTCCCCGGCGCGGAACTGCGTCCCTCCGGTACGCCGGGCGTCACCGTCACCCTGGGCCAGGCGTACGCGGCCGACCCGGCCGCCGCCGGGACGGCGGCGCCTGCCACGCCGGTGCCCACGGCCGTGCCCGGCCAGGTGGCGGGCACGGCCCGGTCGGCGGACGACGACGTGTGTTCCAACCTGTCCTACGGGTGACCGGGAGCGCCCCCGCCCGTCGGCTCCGACGACCCGGAGGGGGAGGCGGGGGCGAGCCTCAGCATGGACCGGATCCTCACCGCCCTCGCCGGGCGGGCTGGCGCCTGACCGCCCTCGCCCTCGATCCACGGCGCGATCGCGGCGGCGTACCGCCCCGCTCCCGCTGGCAGTGGCGCCGTCATCTCGCCTCGCGGGGAGCCGAGTTGGTCTCGGCCTTCCTCACCGGCTGGTCCGAGGGCGGGCGGAGCGGCGACAGGGAGGTGACACACGCGTCGAGCAGCCGCCACCCGTAAGGCCGCTACGGGCGCGGCGCCCCCTCCGCTCACACGCCGTGCTCCGGGCCCATCTGCCGGGTGATCAGCTCCAGTAGGCGCCGCACGGCGGCGTCCGCGTCGGGCCGGTGCACGGCGGCGACGGTCGTGCGGAGGTACGGAGAGGAGTCCCGGAGCGGCACGAAGGCGATGCCCGGAACGGGGAAGTCGCGCAGGTCCTCCGGCAGGAGGCTGACGCACAGTCCGGCGGCCACGTAGCCGAGCAGGCCGCTGAGATCGTCCGCGTCGGCGCGGCGGCGTGGCGTGAACCCGGCGTCCTGGCAGGCGCGTTGGGCCTGGAGGGCGAGCCCGGGCAGGGCTGTCGTGCTGGGGAGGACGAAGTCGTCGTCGCGCAGGTCCGCGAGGGCGATCGACCCGGCACCGGCCAGGCGGTGTTCGTCCGGCACGGCGGCGACGACGCGTTCGACGGCGAAGGCGTGGGCCTCGAGGTCCTCCGGTATGGGTGAGGGGTCGCGGAGGAAGGCGAGGTCCAGGGTCCCGGCGCCGGTCATCTCCACGAGCGCGGCCGTGGAGTCCTGGCGCAGCTGGACGCGCAGGCCGGGAAGCTCGTCGGCCGCGGCGCGCAGCAGCCGGGGCAGATGGCGGTGGCTGAGGATGCTCACGTACCCCACGCGCACCTCGCCCTCCAGGCCGTGCGCGACGCGCCGCACCCGTTCGACGGCGGCGGTCCGCGCGTCGAGGAGCCGCCGCGCCTCCACGGCGAAGGCGGCCCCCGCCGGGGTGAGGCGCACGCCGCCCGGCCCCCGGTCCAGCAGCGTCACCCCGAGACCTCGCTCAAGGCGCTGCATCGCCTGGCTGAGCGGGGGCTGGCTCATCGACAGCCGTTCCGCGGCGCGCCCGAAGTGCTTCTCCTCGGCGAGCACCAGGAACTGCTCGAGCAGGCGTTGGGTGAGCTCCATATGCCAGAGCATATCGAATCCGCGCCAAACATATATTGGACAGAATCGCGGCCGGAGGAGTGAGGTGGTTCCAGGCGCTGAAAGGAAGCCACCATGCACATGCACGACGTCGCCCGGCTGTTCACCACTCCGCTGGACGCCCCCGCCTTCGCCCCCACCCGGTACCGGTTCACCGACCGCGAGTACCTCAACATCACCTATCGCACCGACCCCGAGGCGCTGCGCCGGGTCGTCCCCGAGCCGCTGTCGCTTCCCGAGCCGCTGGTGCGCTTCGAGATCATGCGGATGCCGGACGTGACGGGGCTGGGCGACTACACCGAGGCGGGCCAGGTCGTCCCCGTCGAGTACGCGGGCGAGCGCGGCGAGTACAACCTGGCGATGTACCTCGACAGCGTTCCGGCGATCTCCAGCGGCCGGGAGCTGGGCGCCTACCCGAAGAAGGCCGGGTCGCCCAGGCTCTACACGGACTCCGACACCCTCGTCGGCACGCTCGACTACGGTTCGCTGCGGGTGGCCACCGCCACCATGGGCTACAAGCACCACCCGATGGACCTCGACGAGGCCCGCGCCGAGATCTGCGTCCCCACCTTCATGGTCAAGGCGCTGCCCGGCTACGACGGCCGGCCGCGCATCTGCGAACTGGTCCGCACCCGGATCACCGACATCACGGTCAAGAGCGCCTTTCGCGGACCGGCGCGCCTGGAGCTGTTCGCCCACGCGCTGGCACCGCTCGCGGACCTGCCGGTCCTGGAGGTCGTCTCCGCGAGCCACATCCTCACCGACCTCACCCTGAGCCCGGCCGAGGTCGTCCACGACTACCTGACGAACTGACGAGCCCTCCCGATCGAGAAGAACGGGTGCACACCATGAACGCACACACATCGGCCCCGCGTCCCCGCGACCGCGTCTCCGTCACCGTCATCGGCGGCGGCGTGATCGGGATCTCCTGGGCCGGGCTGTTCCTGGCCCACGGCCTGGACGTGGTCGTCAGCGACCCGCGTCCCGAGGCCGAGGACCAAGTGCTGGCCGGGCTGGCGGAGATCGCGCCCGCCCTCGCCGAGCTCGGGCTGCCCACCGAGCGGCTGACGGCCCGGCTCCGCTTCGAGCCGGATCTGGCCGCCGCGGTCGCGCGGGCCGACGTCGTCCAGGAGAACGGCCCCGAACGGCTGGACGTCAAGCGGGAGATCTGGCGGACCGTCGAGGCGGCCGCCCCGGCCCACGCGCTGCTGGCCACATCGACCTCCGGCATCCCCGCCACCGCGATCGCCACGGCGCTGCGGCAGCCGGAACGCCTGGTCGTCGGCCACCCCTTCAACCCGCCGCACCTCGTCCCGCTGGTGGAGATCGTCCCGGGTGAGCGGACCTCCCCGGAGACCCTGCTGCGGGCCCGTGACTTCTACGCGTCGCTGGGCAAGAAGCCCCAGATCCTCCGCAAGGAGGTCCCCGGCTTCGTCGCCAACCGCCTCCAGGCCGCGCTCTTCCGCGAGTGCGTGCACCTGGTGGCCGAAGGCGTGGTCACCGAGGCCGAGCTCGACGACATCGTCACCGACTCCATCGGGCTGCGCTGGGCGGTCGCGGGCCCCTTCCGCACCTTCCACCTCGGCGGCGGCCCCGGCGGGCTGCCGCACTTCCTGACGCACCTCGGCCGCGCCATGGAGGCGAGCTGGCCCGGCCTGGGCGAGCCGTCGTTCGACGAGCCCACCGTCGCCCTGCTCACCGCACAGGCGAAGCAGGCGTTCGGCGGCGAGCCTGTAGGGGAACTCGCCGCTCGCCGCGACCGCGCCCAGCTCGCCCTGATGCGCGCCCTCGCCTCGACCACCGGCGCCCAGCACGGACAGCGCGAACAGCCCGCACAGCACGGACAGCACGGACAGCACGGACAGCACGGACAGGCAACAGCATGAACCTCACCGACAAGATCAATGCCGCGCTCGGCAAGCCGGTCACCGGCGAATCCGGGGACGACTTCGACATCCACGCCGCGCTCGACGACGTCCTCGGCGGCGTCGGCATGAGCGAGCGCGACGCGGGCGGCACGGTCTCCTTCACCGGCGCCGACCCGATCGTCCCCTCCACCCTGCGGCTGGCCGCCGCCCCCGCCCTGGGCCTGACCGCCAAGTCCGTCGCCCTGGCCAAGCTGTGGCGGCACCGCGGCGGCCCCGGCCAGGACATCACCATGGACCTGCGCAAGGCCCCGCACCGGCTGTGCCCCTTCTACGACGGGAAGTGGGAGAAGCTCAACGGCTACCCGATCACCGCCCCCGACGATCCCTTCGCCCTGTCCTTCTACCGCGCCGGCGACGGCCGTTGGGTGATGCCCCTGAACGTCTACCCGGCGCTCAAGTCCCGCACCCTGAAGCTGCTGGGCACGCCCGACGACGCCCTCGCCGTCGCGAACGCAGTCTCCCGCTGGGACGGCGCCGAGCTGGAGCGGGCCGGAGCGGACGCCGGGGTCGTCATGCCCATGCTGCGCGGCACCCGGGAGTTCCTCGGCACCCGCCAGTACCGCGACGTCCTGGCCGACCTGCCCCTGATCGAGATCGAGAAGATCGGCGACAGCGACCCCGAGCCGCTGCCGCCCGGCGCCACCCAGCCCCTGGACGGGGTGCGCGCCCTCGGCCTGGGCCATGTCATCGCCGGCGCCGCCATCGGCCGCACCATGGCCCAGCACGGCGCCGACGCCCTCAACATCTGGCGCCCCGGCCAGTTCGAGAACGACATCCTCTACTACACCGCCCAGGTGGGCGTGCGCTCCGCCACCCTCGACCACGCGCGCGACCCGGAGGCCGCCGCCGTCCTGCGGAACCTGCTGCGCGGTACCGACGTCTTCTACGCCAACCACCGGGCCGGCTACCTGGAGCGGATGGGCCTCGGCCCGCAGGAGGCCGCCGCGATCCGGCCCGGCATCATCCACACCACCGTCAGCCTCCACGGGCAGCACGGGCCGTGGGCGAACCGCGTCGGCTTCGACCAGACCGCCGGCTGCGTCGCCGGCATGATGAACCTCGAAGGCACCGACGACAACCCGGCCCTCCCCCCGATCAAGGTCGTCAACGACTACCTCGTCCCCTGGCTCGCCACCACCGGCGTCATCGCCGCCCTCATGCGGCGGGCCACCGAGGGCGGCAGCTACCGCGTGCACGTCTCGCTCACCCGCGTCGCCCTGTGGATCCTCAGCCTCGGCGTCCTCGACAAGGACTACGCCCGCGAGTTCGCGGGCACCGGCGAGCGCCACGCCTACCTCGACCCGGACACCTTCACCGCCGACACCCCCTGCGGCCGCTACCAGGGCGTCACCGACCAGGTCGTGATGTCCGGGACCCCCGGCGCGTTCCGCACCGTGCTCGTCCCGCGCGGCTCGGGCCGCCCGGAGTGGCTCGCGCGGTGACCGACGCGCCACAAGGGGCCGGCGATCTCCGTCGCCGGCCCCTCCCGCGCGGCCCTGACCCTGCGTCAGTCCGGGTTGGTCGTCAGTTGCGCCACCGTGAAGGTCGTCAGCTCGGTGGCGAGCACGCTGTTCGCCAGCGGCAGCAGGCGGTGCGCCTTGCACAGCTGCGTCGGCAGCGCCGCGTACTCCTCCTCGACGATGTGCGTCCACGACGCGTCGAACCGCACCCGGATGATCTGGTCCCGCGCGTCGTCGGAGACGATCGACGACGCCAGCAGCCACAGCACGGGCTCACGCCCGGTCCCCGGCCGCTCGAAGGCCAGGTGGAGCAGCGACGCCGAGCGGCCGCGAGCTTCGCGCAGCCGGTGCCAGGTGATCCGGCCGTCCTCGTCGATCCGGCCGAACGTGCCGGTCCCGGCCCTCTCCGTGCCGAGCAGCACCAGCCATACGCCGCCGGGGCCGCTGATCAGCCCGACCGGGGTGCTGCCCCGCTCGGCGGGGACCGGCAGCTGCGTGGTGCGTCCGCTCCGCGGATCGATCCGCAGGACCGCGCTCGCGCCGTCCTGGCTGACGTAGAAGTCACCGCTGTCCGGGTGCCGCGCGGCGAAGACGGGGTGCGGTTTCGCCTCGAACAGCCGGAAGCGTTCCGGCCGGGTGTGGTCCAGGGCCAGGACCTGGTCGCTGCCCTTCAACGTCACCCACAGCGTGTCGCCGTACTCGTTGACGTAGTGCGGGCCCCGGCCTCCGCCCGGAATGCCGATCTCCCGCTCGACGCGCGGCGCGGCGTCCGGCTCGTCCGCCCTCGGATCGACCAGCAGCAGCCGGTCGGCGCCCTCGTGGGTGGCCCAGATCCGCCCGGGGTGACGCTCCGACACCGCCAGTCCGTGCAGCATCGCGTCCTTCGGCCCCAGCGGGAACGCCTTGACGCCGGTGACCCGCTCGGTGCGTGGATCCAGGCTCAGCTTCACCAGATGGCTGTTGGACATCTGCGACACCACGACCACCGGCTTGTCCGGCAGTTTGACGAGCTCGTGGGTCTCCTCGGCGGGCGGCAGCTCGTACTCCACCACCGACCGCCGGGGCGACACCCCCTCGCCCGGCCCGGCCCGGCGGACCGGCCGGGCGGCCGCGCTCCCCCGCGTCACCGGCAGCGCCCCCGCCACCGTCAGACTCCCCAGCGAAACAAGTCGGCTCTGAAACGTGCGGCGGTCCAACCGGCCCTCCCGGATGCGCGCGCGACTCCCCACGACGCGTCCATCGAAGCGGGATCACCCGACCATCAGATGGTGATTTCAGCGGATTCATCCGTGTGGGCTACGGAACGGCGGAAGGCCCCCACCGAACCGGTGGAGGCCTTCTGCTGTGGAGCCCCAAAACGGAATCGAACCGTTGACCTTCTCCTTACCATGGAGACGCTCTGCCGACTGAGCTATTGGGGCCGGCGACGAGGAAAAGCATACCCCAGGTCGCACAGGCTTTTGACCGCCACCGGGCCGGGTCCTCAGGCGCCGCCGTCCTCCGCTTCCCGGGCCCGGCGGCGGGCCCGGCAGGCGCGGAGGTTGGCCGCGTTGCCGCAGGACTTGACGTCGTGCCAGACACCGCTGTTGTTGCGCGAACGGTCGTAGAAGGCGACGCGGCAGCGCGGGGCGCGGCAGGTCTTGAGGCGGTGCCACGTGCCGTCCCGCTGCGCCTCGAAGACCGCCACCAGGGCGAGGGCGGCCAGCCGGCGCCGGCCCGGGCCGCACGGCTCCAGGCGGACGACGCCGTCCTCCCCCAGCCGCAGCGTCACCGTGCCGTGGTGCGGGAGCGCCGCGCGGGGGCCCGCACCGGGCTCGTCCCCGGCGCCTTCCGTGATCAGCCGGCGCAGGTCGTCACGGAGGGCGCGCAGCTTCCCGGCCTCCTCGGCGTCGAGGGGCACCGGGGGCACCGGCTGTCCGGTGACGGCCGTCCACCGCGCGGTGGCGGCGTCCGCCCACGCCCGCGCGTCGTCGAGGGCGGCGAGGAGGTCCACGGAACCGGGCGCCGAGGTCGCGGCCGTGTTCAGCAGGTCCTGGACGAGGCCGAGGCCGCCGGGAGCCGCCTCCAGACCGTAACGTGCCGTCGCGTGCCAGGTCATCGCGTGAACCGTCCTTCCGGGAAGCCGGCGCCCCGGTGTGCGCTCCGGTGCGTCAGACCAGTGTGCCGAGCTGCGACGCGTGGTAGGGCACGGCCTCGTGGAGCCGGTCGGTGAGGGCCTTGGCGGGCCACTCGGCGTCGGAGATGAGGGCCCGGCCGATGGCGACGGCGTCGAACTCGTCGCGCTCGAGGCGGTCCAGGAGCGGCTCGATGCCGGTCACTCCCGCGTGGTCGGCGCTGTTGCGCGCGCCCCTGAACTCCTGGTCCAGGCCCACCGAGCCTACGGTGATGGTGGGCTTGCCCGTGAGCTTCTTCGTCCAGCCCGCGAGGTTCAGGTCGCCATCCTCGAACTCGGGCAGCCAGTAGCGGCGGGTGGAGGCGTGGAAGGCGTCCACGCCCGCCGCGGCGAGCGGGGCGAGCAGCCGCTCGAGCTCCTGGGGGGTCTCGGCGAGCCGGGCGTCGTAGTGGTCGGCCTTCCACTGCGAGAGGCGGAAGACGACGGGGAAGCCGGGCGAGACGGCGGCGCGCACGGCCGTGACGATCTCGGCCGCGAAGCGGGCCCGGGAGGTGTGGTCGCCGCCGTAGGCGTCGGTGCGCCTGTTGGTGCCGTGCCACAGGAAGGTGTCGATCAGGTAGCCGTGGGCGCCGTGCAGCTCGACGCCGTCGAAGCCGGCGCGCTCGGCGTCGGCGGCGGCCCTCGCGAAGGCGCCGACGACCGCGTCGATGTCGGCCTGCGTCATCTCCTTGCCGTGCGGGCGGCCGTCGAGGCCGGTCCCGGACGGGGTGTCGGCCGGTACGCCCAGCGGTGCGGCGCCGTCGGGGCGCGCCACGCCGGTGTGCCAGAGCTGGGGCATGATGCGGCCGCCGGCCTCGTGCACCCGCTCGGCCACCCGCGCCCAGCCCGCCAGGGCCTCGTCGCCGTGGAAGTAGGGCACGTTGTCGTAGGCTTCCGCGGCGTCGCGGCCCACGTAGGTGCCCTCGGTGATGATCAGGCCCACGCCGCCGGCCGCCCGTCGCGCGTAGTACGCGGCGACGTCCTCGCCCGGGACTCCGCCCGGCGAGAAGCGCCGGGTCATCGGCGCCATCACCATGCGGTTGGCGAGGGTGACATCGCCCAGGGCGAGGGGGCGGCCGAGCAGGCGCGCGGCTCGCGAGGGCAGTTCGGTGGGACCGGCGGTCGTGGGTGTCGTCGTGGTCATGGGGGGATCGTCCTCCACTCGGTACGTCACATCGATGACATAGGCGTAACCGGTGTTGGTTGCGTCGCATTCCCGGGAGGGGCGGAAAGCGCGAGTCCTGGACACGATCCCCCTTCGCCCTCGCCCTAGCCCTGGGTGCCGTTCTGGTCGACGGGGTACAGGCCGAGCCTGCCCTCGGGGTCGGCCGGGTCGGCGCCCTTGACGTCACCGACGTAGAGGCTGATGCGCGCCTTGAAGCGGTCGAGTGCGGCGCGGTCGCTCATGAACCGGCCGAGGCCGAGCGGGTTCATGTTGTCGTAGTCGAAGACGTTCTTGCGGCCGGCCGGGGTGGCGACGTCCGTGCGGGCGCTCCAGCGGCCCTCCTGCCCCTGCTTCGACAGGAGCCAGCTCAGGTACAGCTTGGCCGCGGACTTGTGGGGGGCGTCCTTGAGGATGGCGCCGGTCTGCGGCCAGGCGACCCACGGCGACCGCTGCGGGGTGCTCGTCTTCGACAGGCCGCTGGAGCTTCCCGAGCTGCCGAAGTTCGCCACGTAGCCGCCGGTGCCGACCGTGGCGGAGGCGTCCGCGGTGCCGCGCACGAACTTGGGGTTCTGGGCGAGCAGCTTCTTCAGGTAGTCGAAGCCGTACTTGTCGGTGAGCTGCTTGAAGTAGTAGAGGACGGCGTCGTCGTCGTTGGGGTAGGTGAAGACGAGCTTGTTCTTGAACTCGGGCTTGAGGAAGTCCGCGGCCTCGACGGGCGCGTCGCCGCCGAGCGTGGTGGCGGTGACGTTGGCGAAGGCGATGAAGAACAGGCCGGTGTAGTAGCCGTCCTTGTCCTTGATCTGGTCGTAGACCTTGTCCCAGCCCACCGGCTTGTACCGCATGAGCGCCCCCTCCTTCTTCCAGCGGGGGAAGTCGTCGAGGGTCTGGAGGTGGACGACGTCGGCGACGACCTTGTGCTCGGCTATCTGGTTGTCGAGGCGGGCGTCGTGGTTCTTGCTGAAGTCGACGACGGTGTCGACCTTCATCTTGGGGAACTGCTTGAGGAAGGCGTTCTTGAGGTAGTCGGCCTGGCCCGGCTTGTCGCCGCCGGCGTAGACGACCAGGCGACCGCCCTCGGCCAGAGCGTCCTTGTACAGCTTCTGCAGCTGCTCGTCCTCGCTCGCGCTCTTCGCCGCGGGGTGGGCGGACGGGGTGGCGGCGGCGACGGTGGCTCCGCTCGCGGCGAGCACGCCGAGGGCGACTGCCGTGGCCCAGGCCTTCCGGGTGGACTTCACAACGACTCCTTCGTGAGGGGGGAAGCCGGGTCCTTGAAGTTTCAAGGACTGGCTCGCGGCTCACTCTAGGCCGATGTTCTTGAACTTTCAAGAAAGGGCGTCGCCCCGCTCCGCGACCCGGCGGCGGACCTGGTCCTCCTGCGCGAGGCGGCGCAGCAGCTCCAGCACGGGGGCGGAGAGGGCGAAGACGATGACCGCCCGTTCGGCCACGGCCTCCGCGTCGTCACCGAAGGTGGCCGCGCGTTCGAGGTCCAGCCGGGCGATGGAGTTGGCCAGCGCCGCGTAGGCGGCGAGCTCGCCCGGCCGGTAGTCCGCGTCGACCCGCCTGAGCGCCTTCAGCGCCTCGGTCAGCCCCCGTACGTGCGGGGAGGCGTCGGGCGTCTGCCAGTCCATGGCCGCGATCAGGTCGGCCACCTCCGTTTCGGCGGCCGCCTGGTCCGCCGCGTCCTGGGCGGAGTCCGCGACGGGCGAGTCCGCGACGGGCACCGGCAGGGCGTAGCTGATGGCGCCGAGCTTCCCGTCGGTGGTGTGGGCCTCGCCGACGGCCGTCAGCACATCCCGGGTGGCGGCGATGGACAGCCCTCCCAGCGTGGTCAGCGCCTTGATCAGCCGCAGCCGCTGGACGTGCTCCTCGCCGTACTCGGCCAGCGTCGCGGCCGTCGCCCGGCCGGCGGGCAGCAGGCCTTCGCGCCGGAAGTACTTGATGCTGGCGACGGGCACGCCGGCCCTGCGGCTGAGCTCCGAGATCTTCATGCGGCTTCCTCGCTGGTGATGCGGACCGGGTATCCGCCTTCAACGATTGGACACCCCTGTTGGATACTGCCACTATCTAGCACCTGGATACCTTCGATATCTAGCTACTCTGCGTCATCACCCCGGAGCGATCATGTCTTCCCTCCCGTCCTCGTCCGTGCTCCGCAGCCCACGGCTGTGGATCGGCTCGGGCCTCATCCTCGCGGTGGTCTCCACCTTGTTCGCCCTGCTGTACGTGGGCGGCAACGTCAACCCCAAGGGCAACCTGCGTGACCTGCCCGTCGCCCTGGTCAACAGCGACAAGGGGCTCGACGCCAACGGCAAGCACACGAACCTCGGCGAGCAGGTCGTCTCCGGCATCAAGAAGTCCGCCGAGGGCAACAAGAGCTTCGACTGGCAGGTCCTCAGCCGTCAGGAGGCCGACAAGAAGCTCGGCCAGGGCAAGCTCTACGGCGCGGTCGTCGTTCCCCAGAACTTCACCGCCGCGGTGACGGGGCTGACCAGCCCCCAGCAGACCCAGCCGGCCCGTCCGACGATGACGGTGCTCACCAACCAGTCGGCGGGCAGCTTCGGCTCCTCGATGGCCAGCCAGGCCACGCAGAAGGCCGCGCACGCCGCCTCCGCGCAGCTCGGCAAGCAGCTCCTCGACCGCGCGGCCGCCCAGAAGGCCCCGCTCGCCCCGGCCGCCAAGCTGCTGCTCGCCGACCCGGTGTCCGTCCAGGTCGCCGACGGCCACCCGCTCGGCACCCACAGCGCCATGGGCCTGAGCGCCTTCTACTACGCGCTGGTGCTGGTCGTCTGCGGCATGCTCGGCGCCAACGCGCTCACCAACCAGGTGGACACCGCGCTCGGCTACCTCCACTCCGACTTCGGCCCCTTCCGCCTGCGGCAGCCCCTCCAGCACACCAGCCGCGTGCGCACGCTGGCCATCAGCTCCGTCCTCATGCTGGCCTTCTCCCTGGTGATGGGTTCCATCGTCGAGGCCGCCACCGTCGGCATCCTCGGCATGGACGCCTCCCACCTGGGCCTGCTGTGGGTCTACTCCGTGGCCACGATCGCCGTCGTCGGTATCAGCGCCCTGACGCTCCTCTCCGTGTTCGGCGTCCCCGGCATGCTGCTCTCGGCCATCGTCTTCGTCGCCATGGCCGTCCCGTCCTCCGGTGCCACCGTGCCGCTGGAGGCGCTGCCCGGCTTCTTCCGCTGGCTCTCCGAGTTCGAGCCGCTCCGCCAGATCACCGGCGGCATGCGCTCGATCCTCTACTACGACGCCCAGGCCGACGCCGGCCTGACCCGCGCCTGGGTCTCCATGGGCATCGCCCTGGTCGTCGCCCTGCTCTTCGGCTTCGGCGTCACGCGCCTCTACGACCGCAAGGGCCTGCACCGGGTCCCGCGTCCCACCGAGCCGGCCGACGAGGCCGTGCCGGCGACCGCGGCGGCCTGATGTAGCCGACGGCACGTGAAGCGAGGGCGGGGTCCGAACGGACCCCGCCCTTTTTCCTGCCCTCAACTGGGCGGCGGCGACGGCGTGCTGCGCCGGATCCCGCTGCTGCCCGACTTCACGATCCGGCGCCCGGGCGGCTCACGCCCCGATGTCCTCGCCGAACTCGGCCACGGGCTCGTCGGGCACGACGTGCATCGCCGCCTCCTCGGCGGAGGCCGCGCCGCCGTCGATGCCCACGTCCCGGGCGAAGACGTCGTTGCGCCGGGGCGGCATGGCGTCGATGGTGGCGGTGAGCCGGCCGGCCCGTACGTCGCCGACCTCCTCGTCGATCGGCTCGCCGTCACCGCCGGGCTGGTCGCCGATGCCGTCGCCGTCGGGCACCGGGAGGTCGGGGACCTCCTCGGCGAGCCGCTGGTCGAGGCTCTCGCGCTCCCGCTGCTCCCGGGCCGTGGTGCCGTGGTGGCCCACGCCGAGCGGCTTCTCCGGGGGCGAGTAGCCCTCGTCGAGCACCTCGTCGAGAAGGTCACCGTCCAGGGCGTTCTCCAGGTCCAGGTCACCGGGGTTGTCCCGGCGGTCCGAACGGGCCGGCTGATAGACCTCGTCACCCATCACGTCGTCGGACATGGTCCCCTACCCTTCCTCCTCCCGCGCGCTCCCGGGACTACGGCACACCTCCAGTCTCCCCTGTCCGGCGGCCCCGCGCTCTTCGGAGGGCGAGAACAAGCACGTAACAAGCAAGTACTGCTTTCAACCACCGGTTGTTCTGCCGCGGAAGGTGCGGCGATAGGTGTCCGGGGGCACGCCGACCGTCCGGTTGAAGTGCCGGCGCAGGGAGGCGGCCGTGCCCATGCCGGTGGCCTCGGCGATGGCCTCGACGCTGTCGTCGGTGGTCTCCAGGAGCTCCTGGGCGCGGCGGATCCGGTGGGCGCGCAGCCAGCGCAGCGGGGTGGTGCCGGTGACGGCGTTGAAGTGGCGGGCCAGGTTCCGGGAGCTCATGTTGGCCTGGCGGGCGAGGTCCTCGACCGTCAGCGGCCGGTCGAGCCGCCGCAGCGCCCAGGCGAACAGGCCGGAGAGCGCGTGGGAGCGGGGGTCGGGCGCCGGGGTGGCGACGAACTGGGCCTGTCCGCCCTCGCGCTGCGGAGGCACGACCAGGCGGCGGGCCACCGCGTTGGCGACGGCCGAGCCGTGGTCGAGCCGGACCAGGTGGAGGCACAGGTCCATGGCCGCCGCCTTGCCCGCCGAGGTGAGGACGCTGCCGTCGTCGACGTAGAGCACGTCCGCGTCGACCTGCACCCCGGGATATCTGGCGGCCAGGGCGGGGGCGTGCAGCCAGTGGGTGGTGGCCCGCCGGCCGTCCAGCAGGCCGGCGGCGGCCAGGACGAACGCCCCCGTGCACAGCGAGACGATCCGCGCGCCGGCGCGGTGTGCCGCGCGCACGGCGTCGACGAGCTCGGCGGGCGGGTCCGCGTCGAGGTCCGCGCAGGCCGGGACGATCACCGTGTGCGCCCGCACCAGCCGGTCGAGCCCCTCGTCGGGTTCGAGCCGGAACCGGCCGCCGACCCGGGCCCCGGCGGGTCCGCAGACGGTGAGCTCGTACCACGGGTCGGCGAGGTCGGACCGGTCGACGCCGAACACCTCGCAGGGCGCGGCCAGTTCGAAGTGGCTCACCCCGTCGGTGACGGCCAGGGCGACGGTAGTCATGTCCGAAACTGTACGAGGCGTGGCACTTCCGACACTCGTCGGCCCCACCCGCCTCGGGGGAGCCTGTCCCGGTCGATGAATCGAACACGACATGGATCGGCACGTCATGGGACGGCCGTCATGGATCGGAGAGCACTCATGGGAACGAGCGGACAGGTGGCCGTCCTCGGCGCCTACGGGCACACCGGGCGCTTCGTGGTGGCCGAACTCCTGGAGCGCGGTCTGCGGCCGGTCCTCTGCGGCCGCGACACCGGGCGGCTCGACGCGCTGGCCGGCCGGCATTCCGGGGTCCGTCCCGGGCTCGGCGTCCGGCCGGCGACGGTCGGCGATCCCGCCTCGCTCGACCGCGCGCTGGCCGGCGCGGACGCCGTGATCAACTGCGCGGGCCCCTTCGCCGGGACGGCCTCCCCCGTGATCGAGGCGGCGCTGCGCGCCCGGATCCCCTACGTGGACGTCGCGGGCGAGGTGGAGGCCGTCGCCGACACGTTCACGCACTTCACGGAACGGGCGGAGGCCGCGGGGGTGGCGGTCGTCCCGGCGATGGCGTTCTTCGGCGGGCTGGGCGATCTGCTGGTGACCGCCGCGCTGGGCGACCGGCGGTCGGCCGACGAGGTGTCCCTCGCCTACGCGCTGAGCAGCTGGCACCCGACCGCCGGGACCCGGGCCTCGTCGGTGGTCTCCAGGGAACGCCGCGAGGGCCGTCGTCTCGTGCACGCGGACGGCCGGCTGGAGCTGCGGACCGACAAGGCGCCGACCGGCCGGTGGTCGTTCCCGGCGCCGGTGGGCGACCAGGACGTGGTGCGGGAGTTCACCACGGCGGACAGCGTGACGATCTCACGGCACGTCAGCGTGCCGGTCATCGACACCTGTATGACGTCCGGCGCCGTCCAGGACGTGCTGGCCCCCGGCGCCCCGGCCCCGGCGCCGGTCGACGACCTCGGGCGGTCGGCCCAGACCTTCCTGGTCGAGGCGGTCGTCCGCTCCGGTGGTACCGAACGCCGGGCCGTGGCCCGGGGCCGGGACATCTACGCCGTCAGCGCGCCCTTGGCGGTGGAGGCGGTCCGCCGCGTCCTCGACGGGCGGGCGAGGAGAGCCGGGGTGGCCGCCGCCGGGGAGTTGTTCGACGCGGGGGACTTCCTGGCGTCGCTCGTCCCGCACGTCTCGGTCGAGTTCGCTCACTGACCGGTGGGCACCGGCAGCACGCCGTCGGCCACCGGCCCCTCAGCAGGCGCGGGCGATCTGTGAGCGCGCGAAGACCGCGGGACCGTGCCGGCGAAGGCGATGACGCGGCGTCAGCCGCACGTAGCCGAACAGCGCCGGCATCGGCGGGAACATCCGGTGGAGCGGCTTGCGGTTGTACGCGGGCGCCCGCCGCGCCTGATCGCGACGCGGCGGGCGTCTCCCGGCCGCCGTCAGCCGTCGAGGTCTCCGGTGGCGGGCAGGATCCGGGTGGCCGGGGTGGGGTCGCCCATCAGGCCGGTGACCGTCCGCGTGAGCCCGGCGAGCACGCGGTCCCCGGGGTTGACCTCACGTGTCTTGCCCGCGCCGTCGGTGGCCGTCGAGGACCCTCCGGCCGCGCTCGCGCTCGTCGTCATGCCGCCGCACAGCAGACCGGCCGTGAGCGCGGTGAGGGCCAGCGCGCGGATGCGGCTCGCGCGCCTGGAGCTGAACATAGGAACCTCCGTGACATGCCGGTGAATTCTTGGCATGCGAGAGTTCCACGGGCTCGTCCGGCCGTGTGCGGGCTTTCCCGGAAACCACCCTCAACGGCGAACGGGCGGACACATGAGCTCCGAGGCCCCGGGGCTCTCCGGCTCCGGCCGGGCACCGGTGCGTTTGCGACCTTTCCGTACGCGTCCCAGCCTGGTTCTGTGACCGCGTTCGGGTGACCGGCCGCCTCCTCCGCGTCGGCGACCGCCGAAGGCGACCGCGCAGGAGGGAGAGCGCCCATGCGCGTCGACGTGCACGCCCACGCGTGGACCGACGAGTACCTCGACCTGCTCGAGGGCTACGGGAAGACCGACACGGCGGACCAGCGCGGCATGGGCGCGGGACTGGGCGAGCAGGAGCTGGAGGCGCGCCTGGAACTGATGGACTCGGCGGGCGTCGCCTGCCAGGTGCTCTCCGCCCCGCCCCAGTCACCCCACTTCGCCGACCCCGCCCACGCGGTGCGCGCGGCGCGGTTCGTCAACGACCAGTACGCCGAGGTCGTGGCGCGCCGGCCGCGGCGGTTCCTGGCCTTCGCCTCCCTGCCCTTCCCCCACACCGACCTCGCGCTGGCGGAGCTCGCCCGGGCCCTGGACGAGCTGGGCATGGCCGGGGTCTGCGTGACCACCTCGGTCCTGGGCCGTTCGCTCGCCGACCCGGCGTTCGAGCCGGTCTTCGCCGAACTCGACCGCCGCGGCGCCGTCCTCTTCGTCCACCCGGCGGGATGCGGCGCGGGCAGCTCGCAGATCACGGACTTCCGTCTGACCTGGTCCGTCGGCGCTCCCGTCGAGGACACCGTGGCGGTCATGCACCTGATCCGCGCCGGCGTTCCCGGCCGCTTCCCCCGCATGAGGATCCTCTCCACGCACCTCGGCGGGGCGCTGCCCATGCTGCTCCAGCGCGTCGACAACCAGTACGCGTGGGAATGGCGGACCCCGGACCTCCCCGAGAGGCCCAGCGCGACCGCGCGCCGGCTCTGGTACGACAGCGTCGGCCACGGACACGGGCCCGCGCTGTGGGCCACCGTGGAGACCCTCGGCGCCGACCGGATCGTCCTGGGGACCGACTTCCCCTACGAGGACGGCGACCTCTTCCGGACCGCCGTCGCCTACATCGAGAGCTCCGGGCTCCCGCCCCCTCAGGCGCGGCGCGTCCTCGACTCCAACGCGACCGCTCTCCTCGGCCTGCCGACGGCAGCCTCGTGACGGAAATGCGGGGGTGGGGCCCCCGCCGGGGTCCCTGACCCCGCGACGCAGCAGCGGGGCGCGCACCCATACGGCCGCCCCACCGCTGGCACCCATGATCGGACCCGGGGATGCTGGAGTGACGTAGGGCTCGTACTCGCGGGAGAGCGGAGCGGCCACGTGAAGGCACCGAGCGCGGGGCTCGCGGAGGCGGCGCGGTGGTTCCTGCGCCACCTCCAGTCGCTGCCCCTCCTCCTGTTGATCGGTGGTGCCCTGCTCGACTACAACACCCCTCCCCGGTTCAGCGCCGAGGCCTTCTACACCGCCGCGCCGATGTCGGCCGCCGCGCTGCTGTCGCTGCGGGCGACGATCCTGGCGGGCATCGGCGCCCTCGCCGCCGACTTCGCCCTGCTCGCCCATTTCGGCTTCATCGGCGACGCGAGCGGGCTGAGCGAGCTGGCCACGGTGGCGACCGTGTCGGCGTTCGCCGTCGTCGTCAACCGCCTCATGCACTACCGCAACGTGCGGCTGGAGTCGGCGCGGGAGGTCGCTCTCGCCGTGCAGCGTGCCGTGCTCCCCCACCCGCCGACCTCCATCGGCTCGCTGCGGATCGCCGTGCGCTACCAGTCGGCCGTGAAGGAGGCGCAGATCGGTGGCGATCTGTACGGCGTGCAGGACACCCCGTACGGCGTGCGCTGTCTGGTCGGCGACGTGCGGGGCAAGGGCATGGGGGCGGTCAAGGCGGTGGACGTGGCGCTGGGGGTGTTCCGGGAGGCGGCCGAGGACGAGCCCACGCTCGCCGACATCGCGGCCAGGCTGGAGAAGGGGCTGGTCCGGGAGGCGGAGCGGCGGGCGGGGCTCGAGCGCGCGGAGGGGTTCGTCACCGGTGTGCTCGCGGAGATCCCCCACTCCGGTGACGAACTGCGCCTCTTCAACCGTGGCCATCCGCCGCCCCTGGTGCTGCGCCCCACGGGTGAGGTGTGCAGCGCCGAGCCTTCCGTGCCGGCTCTTCCGCTGTGCCTGGCGGAGCTGGGCCCCGGCGACGGCGTGACCGATAGGGTGCCGTTCCCGCCCGGGTCCTGTCTGCTGCTGTACACGGACGGGCTCACCGAGGCCAAGGACCGTTCGGGGGCCTTCTACGACCCCGTCGCGGCCCTGACCGGGCACGCCTTCGCGGGGCCGGAGGAGCTGCTGGACACCCTGCTGGCCGATGTCGGCCACCACACGGGCGGCCGTATCACCGACGACATGGCGCTGCTGGCGATCGCCCGGGCCTACGACCGGTGCGCGAAGACGTAGTGCCCGTCCCGCTCGGCGAACTTGGGTGACAGCGGGCGCCCGTACTCCGTCGCCGCCCGCGTGGCGGGTACGTCGTGCACGTTCCACCCCAGGGCGGTCAGGCGGGCCGTCGGCTTGGGGCGTTGTCCGGTGTGGATCAGGTCGAGGACGTTGACGCCCAGGGTGCGGACGCTGTCGTCCGCGGCGTTGTCCGCCAAGGCCGCCGACATGTTGCCGAAGTCCTCCACCGCGAGCCGGCTTCCGGGGGCGGAGAGCCGGTGGATCTCCTGGAAGAGCCCTTCCTCGGCCTCGGCGGGAAGGTAGGGCAGCAGGCCTTCGGCGAGCCAGGCGGTGGGTCGCGCGCGGTCGAAGCCCGCGGCTTCCAGCGCCGCCGGCCAGTCCTCGCGGAGGTCCGCGCCCACCGGGCGGTGGAGACCGCCGGCGGTCGCGCCGTGCTCGCGCAGGACGCGCAGTTTGAAGTCCAGAACGAGGGGCTGGTCGATCTCGTACACGACGGCGTCCTCGGGCCAGGGGAGCCGGAACGCCCGGGTGTCCAGGCCCGATGCCAGCAACACGACCTGGGTGACGCCGACTTCGGCGGCCCGGCGGAAGTGGTCGTCGAAGGCCCTGGTGCGCACGGCGACGTAGGTGGCCGCCTCCGACCAGTACTCCTGTCCGTCGGACGCCGCCGCTTCGGCTTCGGTCGTGGGCAGCCGCACCGGCGCCCGTGCCGCCTCGACGAAGCCGAGCGCGTACGGGTCCTCGATCAGGGCGTCGGGACGGCTGGTCTCGACGGCCCGGGCGGCCGCCACCGCCAGCGCGGTGATGCCGACTCCGGACACCACATCCCACTGCTGTTCCATGCTCACGACCTTAACCAAGCCCCCAACCACCCCGCCAGACCCGTCCGGCACACAACCATTATTCTGGTACAACGTACGAGAAACAATCGCAGGGACTCATTCCCAGGGGGATCGATGACAACACCCGCGCACACCACGGTTTCCGGGCCCGTCTGGTCGCCGCCCGCCGGACGGCCTCCGCTCGCGTCACGGATGATGCGAGCGACCTGGCGGCGCCTCCCGGCCGGGCGGTACCGGGCCGGATGGGAGCCGGGGCTGGTGGTCCCGGCCGCCGACGGCAGCCCGTTGCTCACGGACCACTACTTCCCGCGCGCCGAGGGCGACTTCCCGACCCTGCTCGTGCGCTCCCCCTACGGCAGGGGCGTGCCGTGGTCGCCCATGTACGGCGTCCTCTTCGCCGAGCAGGGCTTCCACGTCGTCGTCCAGAGCTGTCGCGGCACCGGCGGTTCGGGCGGCCGGTTCCACCTGTGGCGCAACGAGGCGGCCGACGGCCTGGCCACGGTGGAGTGGCTGCGGGAGCGGCCCTGGTTCGACGGAACACTGGGCACGGTCGGCGCCAGCTACCTGGGGTACACGCAGTGGGCCCTCGCCCTGGACCCGCCGCCGGAGCTCAAGGCGATGGTGGTGCAGGCGGGCCTCCACGACCCCCACGCCTACTTCCACGCCCACGGCGCGCTCCACCTGGAGAACGCCCTCATCACCGGTCTCGGCCTGACCCACCAGCACCGGGGCCTCGCCCCCTTTCTCAAGGCCACGCTGCGGCTCCAGCGCCATATGCGCCGCGTCACCACCGCCCAGCCGCTGCGCGGCGCGTATCTGTCCGTGCTCGGCGACGAAGCGTCGTGGCTGGACGACGCGTTGGCGCACCCGGACGCCGACGACCCCTCCTGGTCGGGCGCCCGCCTCGGGGAGGTCGCGGACCGGCTGAAGGTGCCCACCGCCCTGATCACGGGGTGGCACGACGTCCTGGCCGACCAGACCCTCGATCAGTACGCGCGGCTGCGCCGGGCCGGCGGCGAGACGTCCCTGCTCGTCGGCCCCTGGACGCACAACTCCGCGCTCCAGCAGGGCTGGCCGGAGACGTTCGCCGAGACCCTGGCCTGGCTGCGCGCCCACCTGTGCGCCGACCGCTCCGGCCTGCGCTCCGCGCCCGTGCGCGTGCACGTCGGTGGAGAGGACGCCTGGCGCGAGCTCGACGCCTGGCCGCCGCCCCGGGCCGCCGCGTCGTGGTTCCCCGCACCGGGCAGCCATCTCGTGCGGCAGGCCCCCACGGACGGTGCCCCGCTGGCGTCCTTCCGGTACGACCCGGCCGCGCCCACCCCGTCCCTCGGCGGCCGTCTCCTCTCCCCCACCGCCGGAGCGCGGGACAACGGCACCCTTGAGGCCCGGGACGACGTCCTGACCTTCACCGGCCCACCGCTGACCGAGTCCGTGGACGTCCTCGGCCCGGTCTCCGCACGGCTGACCGTCTCCTCGGACACCGGTCACGCCGTCGTCTTCACCCGCCTGTGCGACGTGGACGCACAGGGCCGTTCCGTCAACGTCTGCGACGGGGTCGCACGGATACGGACCGCCGGGCACACGCCCACCGAGGTCACCGTGCCGATGAGCGCCACCGCCCACCGTTTCCGCGCCGGGCACCGCCTCCGCTGGCAGATCGGCGCGGGCGCCCATCCCCGCTACGCCCGGGACCCGGGCACGGGTGAATCGCCGCTCGACGCCACCGCGTTCGCACCGGTCGTCGTCACGCTGCACGCGGACTCGGCGCTGACACTCGGGAGTTGACGGACCGGTCAGCCGTTCGCCGCGAACCGGTCGAGGGCCGCGAGCACGTGGTCGCGTGTCGTGGCGCCGCCCACGTGGCCCTCGTCGTCGACGACGACCAGCTCCGCGTCGGGCCACACCCGGGCGAGTTCCCAGGCCGTACCGAGGGGACCGGCCAGGTCGAGCCGGCCGTGGACCAGGACGCCCGGGATGCCGGCCAGCCGGTGCGCGTCGCGCAGCAGCGCGCCCTCCTCCAGCCACGCGCCGTGGGAGAAGTAGTGGGAGCAGATGCGCGCCAGGGCGATCCGCGCCCTCGGCGGGCGGTCGCCGTACGGGCGAGTGGCGCTGCCTCGCGTCTCCCCCGACAGGACCGCGTCCTCCCACGCGCACCAGTCGGCCGCCGCCTTCTCGCGCACCTCGGCGGCGGGGTTCTCCAGCAGCCGCGCGTACGCCCCGACGACGTCCCCGTCGGGCGGGGTGCCCGGGGCGCCGGCGAGGAAGCGTTCCCACTCCTCGGGGAAGAACCGGCCGGCGCCCCGGTAGAGCCAGTCGATCTCCGAGCGCCGGGTGGTGGTGACGCCGGAGACGACGATCTCCGAGACGCGTTCGGGGTGTCGCTCGGCGTAGGCCAGGATGAGCGTCGATCCCCATGAGCCGCCGTACAGCAGCCAGCGGTCGATCCCGAGGTGCCGGCGGAGCCGCTCCATGTCGGCGAGGAGGTGCTCGGTGGTGTTGTGGCGCATGTCGGTCGTGGGGTCGGCGGCGTGCGGGGTGCTGCGGCCGCACCCCCGCTGGTCGAACAGCACGACGCGGTAGCGGTCCGGGTCGAAGTACCGGCGCGCTCCCGGGCCGCATCCGGACCCTGGTCCGCCGTGGACGACGAGGGCGGGCCTGCCTTCGGGGTTGCCACAGGTCTCCCAGTACAGGGCGTTGCCGTCACCCACGTCGAGCATGCCCTTGTCGTACGGCTCGATCGGCGGGTACGGCTCCCTCATGTCCCTCATGGCGGGGCTCCCTCGGATCCGGCGTCAACGACGTGGAGACGTTACGGCATCCCCGGCACACCACCGGGCCCGTGAGCGACGCGGAGGCGCAGCGGGGACGGCGGGCCGGGCGGTCGGCCGGGTACGGGCACCGGTCGCCCGTGGGCGGAGGGCCTTCGGTGGAGTCGCGTCCGTATCCGGAGAGGCCCGGGCCGAGCCCTTCCCCGGGGAGGTAGCGGCCGGGGAGGTGGAGGGGTTCGTTCGCGACGTCCGGGGA
Organism: Streptomyces abikoensis; assembly: GCF_014648775.1. Lineage (GTDB taxonomy): Bacteria > Actinomycetota > Actinomycetes > Streptomycetales > Streptomycetaceae > Streptomyces > Streptomyces abikoensis. Next base: position 31,943 of record NZ_BMRT01000011.1, on the reverse strand, counting down.
ACCGGCCGGGCGGTGCACGACGCTGCGGCGTTGCTGACGCTGGTTCATACGGCGGTCGATGCTGTCGGCGGGCCAGTCGCGACTGACCTTGTCGGCGGAGATGTTGCGGGCCGCGGCGATGTCGGCGACCTTGACGCCCCGGTCGCGGGCCTGCTGGACGATGGCGGCGTCCAGGTCCTGGAGGTCCTTGCAGGCTTCCGCGCTGCCCTTGAGGAGGGCGAGGGCCTGGGAGCGCGGGGAGTCGGCTCCGGTGAGCCCGGTGCGGTCGGCGTGGGCGAGGTCGCGCAGCCGGTCGACGCGCTGCCAGAGCTCGTCGAGGATCTGCTGGACGTACCGGTCGTGGCGCTCGGTGTCGGGCGAGCCCCGGCGGGCGGTTCCGGCGCGGTAGTACGCCCGGCGGCAGGCGTCGCTGCAATATATCCGGGGCCTGCCGTGCCGGGTGGGGGGTACGGGGTCGGAGCACGCCGGATTGCGGCAGATCACCGTACTGCCCGCGCCGTTGGTCATCTCGGGGGTAGCCCTTTCGGGGTGCTGTCCTGTGGAGTTCTGTGCCGGCCGTCGCCGGTGGCGGTGCGCGCGGTGCCGCCCGGACCGTGCGTCCCCTCCCGCCGGCCCGGGCGACTTGACGGGGTCTCACATACCGCTCAGGCGCCGGTAGCGCAGGAGGGAGCGGCCCGTGCACGACAGCGTGGTCAGCACGGCCGCCGCGGCGGCGGGCAGGCCGCCGGGCGAGAAGATGAGCACCAGTCCGGTCACCACCAACGCCACGAACGCGCTTGCCTGGAGGTCCACCGTCAGGTCACGGACCATCCGGACTCCGGCGACGCCGGAGCGCGGGATGTTACCGTCGGTCGGGTGCCGCGCCGGGCCGGGAACGGCTCGTCGTGGCATGTGGTCAGGAGGCATGACGCCCTCCGGGATCGAAGCGAACAAGAAGAGGGGCTCTGGCACTTGGTTGACGGCCAGCCAGGGCTCCCTCGTTTCCACGGACGCTACCGGGCCATCACTTCGAAACGCCAACATTACGAAGCGTAATGGGCAGCGTTGCCCGAACGAGCGAAAAATTCCCAAAACAGGGCGCGGTCAAGGTCCGATTCGATCTCCGGCCCACCACTTCACGCCAATAGTGGCCATTCCCCCTCGATCCGGCGACGATTCCGAGCACCCCCCCCAAGGGAGCCACCATGACCGACTGGATCTCCACTCCCCTCGACTCCCACCTCCTGCGCGGCGCCCTCGATCTGGAGCGCACCGCGTTGGGCGTCCGGCCGCACCGGCTGCCCGCCTGGGCGCGCGAGCAGTTCCCCGATCCGTTCCTGTCGCTGGTCGAGGCCCAGCCCTCCGGGGTGCGGCTGGCCTTCCGGACCGCCGCCACCGCCGTCGAACTGGACGTCCTGCCCACGAGAACCGTCTTCCAGGGCACCCCGCCCCTCCCGGCCGGCGTGTACGACCTGCTCGTCGACGGCCGGCTCGCCGGGCGGGCCGGAGCCCCGGGCGGCAACGTCCTCAGCGTCGACACGACCACCTGGTCCACGACGCTCCGGACCGGGCCGGCCGGCACCGTGCGGTTCGCCGGACTGCCCTCCGGTGTCAAGGACATCGAGATCTGGCTGCCGCAGGCGGAGGCGACCGAGCTGATCGCCCTGCGCACCGACGCCCCGGTCGAGGCCGCGCCGGACCGGAGGCGCAGGATATGGCTGCACCACGGCAGTTCGATCAGCCACGGCCCCAACGCCGAGGGGCCCACGGCGACATGGCCGGCGCTGGCCGCCTCCGCCGGCGGCGTGGAGCTCGTCAACCTCGGCCTGAGCGGCAACGCCCTGCTCGACCCGTTCACCGCGCGGACGATGCGCGACACCCCCGCCGATCTGATCAGCGTCAAGGTCGGCATCAATCCGGTCAACTCCGACGCGATGCGTCTGCGCGCCTTCGGACCGGCGGTGCACGGATTCCTCGACACCATCCGTGAGGGGCACCCCTTCACCCCGTTGCTGGTCGTCTCCCCCGTCCTCTGCCCCCTCCAGGAGGACACCCCCGGGCCCGTCGTACCGGAAACCGTCGACGGGAAGGTGACCTTCCGGGTCCTCGGCGATCCCGGGGACCTCGCTTCCGGGCGGCTGACACTCAACGTCGTCCGCGCCGAGCTCGCGCGCGTCACCGCGTGCCGGGCGGCGGACGACCCGAATCTCCACTACCTCGACGGCCGTGCCCTCTACGGTGAGGCGGACTTCGCCGAGCTCCCGCTGCCCGACCGGCTCCACCCCGACTCCGCCGGTCATCGCCGCATCGGCGAGCGCTTCGCGGAGCTGGTCTTCGGCGCCGGCGGCGCGTTCGCCGCAGGCCACCGAAGCAGAAACTTAGGTTAGCCTAAGTTCCCCTTCGGTCGAACAGCTCGCCGGATCCGCTGACGAGGACGGACACCATGCAGCGACAGCACAGCCAGGGCACACCCGGCACCGCGCGCACCCGCGACGGCCGCGAACTCTTCCTCATGGAGCTGGCCGGCCCCGCCGACGCCGGCCCGGTGACGGTGGTGTTCGAAGGCGGTCTGGCGGCGACCCGCTCGTACTGGGCGCTCGTCCAGCGGGACGTGGCCCGCTCGGCGCGCACGGTGGTCTACGACCGGAGCGGCCTCGGCCGCAGCGCCCCGGACCCGTCGGGGGCCCGCGACCTGCGGCGGCTCGCCGACGATCTGGGCGATCTCCTCGACCACCTCGGCCCGGGTCCCTTCGTGCTCGTCGGGCACAGCTGGGGCGGGCCGGTCGTCCGCCTCGCCGCCGCGGACCGGCCGGAGCGGATCGCCGGGCTGGTGCTCGTCGACCCCACCGACGAGGCGTGCGAGCTGCTCTTCGACCCGTCCCTCCGCAAGCTGGAGAAGAGCCGTCTCCGGACGGCCCTGCTGCTGGCCCGCGTCAAGGTGTTCGGGCTGCTGTTCCGCAAGGTGACCGCCGCCCTGCCGACGGACGCCGCCGCCGACATGCGCGCGGAGGCCTTCACCGTCGCGGCCGTACGCGCCATGGGCGCCGAACAGGCGGGCATCGAGGCCGACTTGCGGTACCTGCTGGAGCACCCGCCGGCCCTCGGCGACATTCCGCTCACGGTCGTCTCCGCCACCCGTCGCACCCCCGGCATGAGTGCGAAGGCCCGCGCGTCCGTCAACGCCTCGCACGCCCACCGGGCCGGGCGGTCGCCGCGCGGACGGCACGTCCTCGCCCGCCGGGCCGACCACATGATCCCCACGGCCGAGCCCGAGGTGATCGTCACCGAGGTACGGCGCCTGCTCACCGCCCCGGAGCACTGAACCCCCCACGGCGTGTCCTATCGTCGGACCGCAGACTGCCGCGTTCCGGGGGGCTCCTATGACGTTTCCGTCGCGCTCCACCGTCCCCCGGGCGTCGTCGAGGCCGTCCTGGGCGGACGTCGCGGTGGCCGCGGCGGTGCTGGTGGGGATGTACCTCCTGCTGCGCGTCGGCGAGGAGGCCACCGTCTCCTTCGACCCGGCCCATGTGACGAAGGTGGACACCTCCCCGGCGGAGCTGCCGTACTACGCGGCGCGGAGCCTGCTGCGGATGTTCGCCGCGCTGGCGGTCTCCGTGACCTTCGCCGTGGGCTGCGCGTACGCGGCGGCGCACAGCCGTCGGCTGGAGCGGGTGCTGATCCCGGCGCTGGACATCCTCCAGTCCGTGCCGGTGCTGGGCTTCCTGACGGTGGCGGTGGCCGGCTTCGTCTCGCTCTTTCCCGGTTCCACGCCCGCCCTGGAGTGCGCTTCGATCTTCGCGATCTTCACCTCGCAGGCGTGGAACATGGCCTTCGGCTTCTACCACTCGCTCATCACGCTCCCCCGCGAGCTCGACGAGGTGTCCCGGTCTTTCCGGTTCACCCGCTGGATGCGGTTCTGGAAGGTGGAGCTGCCCGCCGGGGCGATCGGGCTGGTGTGGAACGGGATGATGAGCTTCGGGGGCGGCTGGTTCTTCCTCGTGGCGTCCGAGGCCATCAGCGTCTCCGGCCACAAGCACGCCCTGCCGGGGGTGGGTTCGTTCGCGGGCACGGCCATCGCCGACGGCGACCTGGGCAAGGTCGGGTGGGCGGTGGTCACCATGGCCGTCATGGTCGTCGGGGTCAACTTCTTCTTCTGGCGGCCGCTGACCGCGTGGACGGAGCGGTTCAAGAACGAGCAGTCAGGGGCGGCCGACGTCCAGCGGTCGCTCGTGCTGGACGTCGTACGCCGCTCGTCCTGGCCTGCCCTGCTGGGGCGGCTGCTCCGGCCGATCGCCGAACTGCTGGGGCGGGCCGGGCGGGTCCTCGGCGTCGACGACCGGCCGCTGACGGCCCGCCGCCGGCGCGGGCGCGCCGTCGACCTGGTCCTCGGCGTGGTGGCGGGCGGGCTGCTCGCCTGGGGGCTGGCCGATCTCCTCGGCTACCTCCGGCACCGCACCGGCCTGGGCGTCCTCGGGGAGCCGTTCCTGCTGGGCCTGGCGACGCTCGCCCGCGTGCTGGTGCTGGTGGCGGTGGCGATGCTCGTCTGGGTGCCCGTCGGCGTACGGATCGGCTTCTCGCCGCGGCTGGCCCGGATCGCCCAGCCGGTGGTGCAGGTCCTGGCGAGTTTCCCCGCCAACTTCCTCTTCCCGCTGGCGACCTGGCTCTTCCTCAGGACGGGGGTGTCGCTGAACGTCGGCGGCATGCTGCTGATGGCGCTGGGGGCCCAGTGGTACATCCTGTTCAACACCATCGCCGGCGCGTCCGCCATCCCCACCGATCTGCGTGAGGCCATGGACGACCTGGGCGTCCGCGGCCCGCAGCGGTGGCGGCGCCTGATCATCCCGGGCGTCTTCCCCTACTGCGTCACCGGCGCGATCACCGCCTCCGGCGGCGCCTGGAACGCCTCGATCGTCTCCGAGACCGTCACCTTCGGGGGCACCACGCTGTCCGCCGACGGTCTGGGCGCCTACATCTCCCGGGCCACGGCGGAGGGCGACCACCCGCGGCTGATCGCGGGCGTCGCGGTGATGGCCGTGTACGTCGTCGGCCTCAACCGGCTGCTGTGGCGCAGGCTCCACCGCCTCGCCCGGACCCGCTACTCCCTCTGACCCCCGCCCCCCTCGTCCCCGGAAGGAGCCTCGCCATGGCATCCGACGCCGGACCCGCCCCGGCCCACCACCGGCCCCGACCCCGGCCCGCCGACGGCGAGGTGCTGCTCGCCGCCCACGGGCTGTCCAAGTCCTACGCCGGGGCCGACGGGGAGCTGCCCGTCCTGGCCGGCATCGACCTGGAGGTGCGGGCCGGGGAGATCGTCGCCCTGCTGGGGCGCTCCGGCTCCGGGAAGTCCACCCTGCTGCGCTGTCTGGCCGGGCTGATACCCGCCGGTTCGGGCACCGTCACCTATCGCGGCAGGACCCTGGACGGCGCCAACCCCGGCACCGCCATGGTCTTCCAGACGTTCGCGCTGCTGCCCTGGCTCACCGTCCAGCAGAACGTCGAACTCGGCCTGGAGGCCCGCGGGGTGCCCGCCCGCGCCCGGGCGGCCGCCGCGCTCCAGGCCATCGACCTCATCGGGCTCGACGGCTTCAAGTCGGCCTACCCCAAGGAGCTGTCGGGCGGCATGCGGCAGCGCGTCGGCTTCGCCCGCGCCCTGGTCGTCGAGCCGGACGTCCTGATGATGGACGAGCCGTTCTCCGCCCTGGACGTGCTCACCGCCGAGAACCTGCGCGGCGAGCTGATGGAGCTGTGGACCTCGGGCCAGTTCCCCACCCGCGCCTTCCTCCTGGTCACCCACGACATCGAGGAGGCCGTGCTGATGGCGGACCGGATCGTGGTGCTCGGCTCCCGCCCCGGCTCCCTCAAGGCCGCCTTCGACGTGCCCATGGCACACCCCCGGGACCGTGGCGCGCCCGGGTTCGGGGCCCTCGTCGACGCCGTCTACCGCGTCATGACGGGGCGTGAGAAGGCAGCCGCCCCCGCCCTGCCCGGGCGGCCCGGGCACGAGGCGGGCGGGCCCGCGCGGCGGACGGTCGCCACCACCCCGCTGCCGAGGGCCGGGGTCGACGGGCTCTCCGGCCTCGCCGGGATCCTGGCCCGGCACGGCGACCGCTGCGACCTCGCCGACCTGGCCGAGGACCTCGGCCTGGCGACGGACGACCTGCTGCCGCTGGTCGATGCCCTGGACCTGCTCGGCTTCGCCGTCGTCCACGACGGCGACCTGCTGCTCACCCCGATGGGCCGGGGCTTCGCGGAGGCGGACGTCCAGGAGGCCAAGAAGATCTTCGCCCTGGCCGTCCTGGACACCGCGCCGCTGGTCCGGCTGATCCTGACGAGCCTTCAGCGCGGTGACGGCAGGCTGCGCGCCGGCTTCTTCCGTGACCTGCTCGCCCACCACTACACCGGCGAAGAGGTCGTGCGGCAGCTGGAGACGGCCACCGACTGGGGCCGTTACGCCGAGCTGTACTCCTATGACGCCGGTCCCGAGCAGTACGCGCTCGACGAAGGCTCCGCCGGCTGAGCACGATCGCGCGGGAGTACGGCCGGGCCGCGCTCAGCCGCCCGTCGCCCGCGGCCGCAGGCGGCGCACCGCGCGCCCGGCCCTGGCGGCCTCGGCCGCCGGGGCGGTCTCCACCGGGGCGGGGCCGTCCTCGGCTCCGGTCACCGGCTCGGCCCGGGCGACCAGCACCGCGCCCTCCAGCAGCGTCCGTACGTGGTCCCCGGCGGCGCGGTAGAAGATGCGCGTGCCCTCGCGGCGCGAGACGACCAGGCCCGCGCTCCTCAGCCGGGCCAGGTGCTGCGAGACGGCGGCCACGTGGGCGCCCGCCAGCTCGGCCAGCTGCCCCACGGAGTGCTCCCGCTGGGCCAGCGCCCACAGCACATGGAAACGCGTCGGGTCGGCCACGGCCTTCAGCACGGCGACCGCCTGCTCGAACACCGGGCCGACGTCGGGTGAACCATGCGCGTCCATGCGAGGAGTCTAGAGGCCCTCGTGTTCACCGGCGAGGGGGAAGATCACCGCTTCCGTGCGGGGGGTCGAGGCGCCAGTGGAGGTCGCGCACACCGGGTTCCCGCGGCAGTTGCCCCACCAGTCGTTCCAGGGCGACGAGCGCCGGGCCGCCCTCCGCGAAGGTCAGCCGGACGGTCACGACGACGTCGGCGGCGTCGTCCGGGTCGACGATGTGGAGGCTGCTCAGGCGGGCGCCGGGGGCCGGGGTCTCCGGGGCGGCGGACGGGGGCGCGCCGCCCCGGAGACGTAGGGGGGCCTCAGTGGCCGAGGGCGAGCTGCGCGATGCGGACGACCACCAGGATCGTCGCGGCGAGCAGGTAGACGCGCAGGGCGGTGAGGCCGATCTTGCGGCCGGTGGAGACGATGGGCTCGGGCAGTTCGTCGAGCGGCGGCATCCGCCAGTTCTCCTTGCCCGCGCGGTCGACGGGCCCGGCCAGGGCCCAGCCCTTGCGGCGGCGGCGCGTCTCGGCGTAGCCGAGGGCGAGGATGCCGGCGACGCCGCAGATCCCCATGATGTCGAGGATCGCCTGCGAGGTGATGCCGGGGAAGACGACGGCGGCGGTCAGGATGACGGAGAGGGTGACGAGGACGGCGACGACGACGGACGTGAAGATGTTCATCGCGCGCCCGTTGACCCAGGGGCCCAGGACGGACTTGTCGTTGCAGAGCAGGAGCAGGAAGACCGAGGCGGAGGGGAGCAGGACGCCCGCGAGGGTCTGGACCCCCTCGGTGAGCAGGCCGAGCGGTGAGCCGGGGACGACCACGATGATCGCGGCGGTGAGGATGAGGCCGGCGAAGACCGCGTAGAACCCCTTGGCGCCCTTGATGCCGCGGTGCAGCGAGTGCTTGAGGCCCATGACGTCGCCGATGGCGTAGGCCGTGGACAGGGAGACGGCGCAGGCGCCGATGATCGAGGCGTCCAGCAGCGCGACGGCGAACAGCACGCCCGCCGTCCTGCCCGCGTACTTCTCCAGTCCGGCGGCGACACCGGCGGCGTCGGTGAAGCCGCCGGATTCGGCGTGGCCGGCGAACGCGGCGGCGCAGAAGCCCGTCATGGCGGCGGCTCCGATGACGACGATGCCGATGCCGAGCCACAGGTCGGCCTTCTCGTAGCGCATGAAACGGGGGGTGATGCGCTTGTCGATGACGTAGGACTGCTGGAAGAACAGCTGCCAGGGAGCGACGGTGGTGCCGACGATGGCGATGATCAGCAGCATGACGTCGGCGAGCCGGGCATGGTGGGGCATGCCCGGTACGAGGAAGTCGTGTGCCATGCGCCCGGCGGGCGGATGGACGAGGAGGTAGATGGGGATCAGCAGCAGCGAGCCGGCGCACAGGAGGATCGCGGTGCGCTCGAAGCGGCGGAACGAGCCGGTCGACGCGGCGGCCACGACGATCGCGGCGGCGAGCAGGACGCTCGGCACCTTCGGCAGCCCGAGGTAGCCGACGGCCAGGGTGATGCCGATGAACTCGGTGACGATCGTCAGCGCGTTGAGGAGGAAGAGGTCGATGACGGAGAACGCGCCCCAGAACTTTCCGAACCTCTCCAGGATCAGCCGCGCGTGCCCGACGCCGGTCACCGCGCCCAGGCGCAGCACCATTTCCTGGTTGACGTAGAGGACGGGTATGAGCAGGAGGAGGGTCCACAGCAGGCTGGTGCCGTAGTTCTGGCCGGCCTGGCTGTAGGTGCCGAAGGCGCCGGCGTCGTTGTCGCCGACCATCACGATGAGGCCCGGCCCGACGATCGCGAGGAGCGTTTTGAACTTGGCGGGCAGGCCGCGGCGGGGTGCGGTGTCGTCGCTCCTGATGGTGCCCAGGGCGCCGCGGATGTCGCCGGTGTGGGCGTCGTCGAGCACGGCGGTGCGGGGTGCGGGAACAGGTGGTGCGGTCTCGGTGGGCGCGGTGGTGGTCAGGTCGGTCATGACAGCCTCCCGGTCCCCCGTCGGGGGAGGTTGGGGCGCGCGGCAGCGATCCTCCCTGCGAGCGGGCAGCACGAGGGCCCGAGGCGGCGGATGGCCGCACGGGTACCGGCTGCGGGGCTGTGGCGGGGCGCGGGGCGCGCGGGGAAGGTGGTTACCGCGTACCGGAGGTCGGCGCGGACACGCGGATGCGGGGCCTACTGTGGCCCGGACTGTGACTACTGCCGTCCATGTCTCCCGCCTCCTCCCGGCCGGGGCGCGCGCGGGCGCGGTGACCATGACGAACGTGGAGAGCATAGCGCGCTACTTGCGTATCGACGCAAGTGCTTGACGCAAGCTTGACGCCCGCCCGGCGGCGAGCCGCCCCTCCGTAATTCCGTTGACGGGTCCGCCGGTTCCCCGTACGTTGCTCCTGCCCTTGTCGTCGTCGAACGGAGCAGGACGTTGCTCGTCTGAGGTCTGGAGACACCGCGCCACGCAGCCGCGCCGCCATCAGTGCCGCCGCTGCGCGCGTTCCGTGTGCGACCTCGACGCTCTGAGCCGTCCTCCCGCCGGTACCGGGTTCCCCTGTCGTTCCCTCCCCGGCTTCGGTCGCCCCGCGGTGTCCCCACGCGTCGCCCTTGACCCACCTTTCCAGCGACCGGCGGAGGCCCGTATGACTGTTTCGTCTTCCTTCATCACCTGCACCTCGCTCTCCTACGCCTGGCCGGACGGCACCGCCGTCCTCGACGGCCTCCAGGTCTCCTTCGGCCCCGGCAGGTCCGGGCTCATCGGGCTCAACGGCTCGGGCAAGTCGACGCTGCTGAGGCTGATCGCCGGGGAACTCGCCCCGGCCGAGGGGACGGTGCGCGTCGCCGGAGACCTCGGCTATCTGCCGCAGAACGTCACCCTCGGCACCGCGCTCCGCGTCGACGAGGCCCTGGGTATCGCCGCCACGCGCGCGGCGCTCCACGCCATCGAGGCGGGCGACGTCCGCGAGGAGCACTTCGCGGAAGTCGGCGACGACTGGGACGTCGAGGAACGCGCCGTCGCGACGCTCGACGGACTGGGCCTGGGCCACATCGGCCTGGACCGCACCATCGGCGAGCTGTCCGGCGGCGAGTCGGTGCTGCTGCGCCTGGCGGCGCTGCTGCTGCGCCGCCCCGACGTCCTCCTCCTCGACGAGCCCACCAACAACCTCGACCTGTACGCGCGCCGACGGCTGTACGCGGCCGTCGACGCGTGGCCGGGCGTCATGGTCGTCGTCAGCCACGACCGTGAACTCCTCGACCGCGTCGACCAGATCGCCGATCTGCGGGGAGGCGGGATCACCTGGTACGGGGGCGGTTTCTCGGCGTACGAGGAGGCGCTGGCCGCCGAGCAGGAGGCGGCCGAGCGGATGGTCCGGGTGGCCGGGGCCGATCTGCGCAAGCAGCGGCGCGAACTGGCTGACGCCCACGTCAAGCTGGCCCGCCGCAGGCGGTACGGCCAGAAGATGTGGGACACCAAACGCGAACCCAAGGTCGTCATGGGTGAGCGCAAGCGGCAGGCCCAGGTCGCCGCCGGCAAGCACCGCGTCATGCACGAGGAGCGGCTCGCCCGGGCGAGGGAACGGCTCGACGTGGCGGTGGAGGCCGTGCGCGACGACGACGAGATCCGCGTCGACCTCCCGCACACGGCGGTCCCCCCGGGCCGGTCCGTCCTGACCCTGCGCGACGTCGTCCTCGCGTGCGGGGCGCGGGTGGAGGGCGGGTTCGAGCTGCGCGGCCCGGAGCGGATCGCGCTCGTCGGCCGCAATGGCGCGGGCAAGACGACGCTCCTGCGCACCGTCGCGGGAGAGCTCGACCCGCTCTCGGGCGAAGTCACGGCCCATGTGCCGCTGCGGTTCCTGCCGCAGCGACTCGACGTGCTCGACGAGGAGGCGACCATCGCCGAGAACGTGGCGCGGTTCGCCCCGGAGGCCACCGACAACCGGATCCGGGCCCGCCTGGCCCGCTTCCTGTTCAAGGGCGACCGGGCCGGGCAGAGGGTCGCGACCCTGTCGGGCGGCGAGCGCTTCCGGGCCACCCTGGCGGCCCTGATGCTCGCCGAGCCCGCGCCGCGCCTCCTGCTCCTCGACGAGCCGACCAACAACCTGGACATGGCCGGCGTCCGCCGGCTGACCACGGCCCTCGAGTCGTACGAGGGAGCGCTGATCGTGGCCGGCCACGACATTCCGTTCCTCGAGTCCATCGGCGTGACACGCTGGCTGCGCCTGGACGGCGAGCTGCGGGACACGACGGCGGAGGAGATACGGGCGGAGACGGCCGGCGCCTGAGCGGGCGCATCCCCTCACCCATCCTTCACTTCACACGATCGGAACCTCATGACCGACGACACCTTCCTCGACCACGTCGCCGACCGGCTCGCCGCCCTGCCCTCCGTACACGCCGTCGCCCTCGGCGGCTCGCGGGCCCAGGGCACCGCGGCCCCGGACAGCGACTGGGACCTGGCCCTGTACTACCGGGGCGCCTTCGACCCGGCCGGCCTGCGCGACCTCGCCGGCGCCCTCGGCTGGGACGGCGAGGTGTCCGGCATCGGCGACTGGGGCGGCGGCGTCTTCAACGGAGGGGCCTGGCTCACGGTCGACGGCCGGCGCGTCGACGTCCACTACCGCGACCTCGACGTGGTGGAACACCAACTCGCCGAGGCACGGCGGGGCCGCTTCCACTGGGAGCCGCTGATGTTCCACCTCGCGGGCATCCCCAGCTACCTCGTGGTCGCCGAACTCGCCCTCAACCGCGCGCTGCGGGGCACGCTGCCCCGGCCCGCGTACCCGGAGGCGCTGCGCGAGGCCGCCCCGCCCGTGTGGCGCGGCCGGGCGGCCATGACGCTCCGCTACGCCACGGGCGCGTACGTCCCGCGCGGCCAGGTCACGGAGGTCGCGGGCGCGGTGGCCACCGCCGCCCTGGAGACGGCGCACGCGGTACTGGCGGCGCGCGGCGAGTGGGTCACCAACGAGAAGCGCCTCCTTCAACGTGCCGGGCTGCGCGGCGTCGACGCGATCGTCGCCGGGCTGCGGCCGGAGCCCGGGGCCCTGGCAGGGGCGGTGGCGGAGGCGGAAAGGCTGTTCGAGAGCGCTGTCTGACGCGGGCTCACCGTGGCCGGATGCGGATCCCGGGCCCGTCGCCGGGTGGCCCGCCCGCACCGCTCTGGGTAGCGTCCGGCCCACCCGTACGGAAAGGTGCGCCATGACCGAAGGCCGGACCCGCGAGAAGCCCGCCCTGCGGCCCGTCGTCTGGCGGCCTCCGCGCCGCCCCGCGCGGGCCCGGGCCGCCTACAGCCGCGTTCCCCTGCCGCCCGTCCGCCGCGTGCCGCTCGACGGCACGGGCCCGGAGGACGTGCGGGTCGACGCCGAGGGGCGGATCCTGACGGGCGTCGCGGACGGGCGGATCCTGCGGCTGGACCCGGCCGGGCGGCGTGCGAGCGCCGTCGCCGACACCGGCGGCCGGCCGCTGGGCCTGTGCCCGCTGCCGGACGGGCGGCTGCTGGTGTGCGACGCCGAGCGCGGGCTGCTGCGGGTGGAGCCCGGCTCCGGGCGCGTCGAGACGCTCCTTTGGGAGGTGGCGGGCCGTCCCCTCGGGGTGTGCAGCAACGCGGTCGTGGCACCGGACGGCGCCGTGTACGTCACCGACGCCAGCGGACGCTTCCCGCTGCGCCACTGGATGGGCGACCTGCTGGAGCACTCCGGCACCGGCCGGCTCATCCGGTACGAGCCGGACACGGGCACGACGGAAGTGGTGCTCGACGGGCTCCAGTTCGCCAACGGTGTGGCTCTCGCGCCCGACGGCTCGTTCCTCGTGGTCGCCGAGACCGGTGCCTACCGGCTGACGCGGCTGTGGCTCACCGGCCCCAGGGCGGGCGAGCGCGATGTCTTCGCCGACGGTCTGCCCGGCTTTCCGGACAACCTCTCCACCGGTCCCGGCGGGCTGATCTGGGTGGCCATGGCCGCTCCGCGGCAACCGGCGCTCGATCTGCTGCACCGCACCCACCCAGCGCTGCGCCGGGCGGCGTGGGCCCTGCCGGACGCGCTCCGGCCGGGCCCCAAAGCCACCGCCTGGGTGATCGCCCTGGACTCCTCCGGCCGCCTGGCGCACGACCTGCAACGCCCCGGCGGGGGCTTCCGCATGGTGACGAGCGTGTGCGAGCACGACGGCCGCCTGCATCTGGGCAGCCTGACGGAGAACGCGGTGGGCGTCGTCCCGATGGTCCCGGAGCCGTCCGTACGGCTCAGCCGTGGCCGCTGACCACGCAGAAGATGCCGCCCTCCGGGTCGCGCAGCGTGGCCGTGCGGCCGAAGTGGGTCGGGCTGGGCTCACCGAGGGTCTGCCCGCCCAGCTTCCGCGTCGTCTCCATCGTGGCGTCGACGTCGGCGACGGAGAAGAACACGTGCCACCGGGGCCGCAGCCGCGGATCGACCGTTCCCTCCACGGCTCCGCCGTACAACGTCGCCACCGTCCGCTTGTCGATGTCGAGGATGACGCGGTCCTCCTCCCAGCGGACGGTGTAGGGCGGGGAGGGCCTGCGGTCCCAGTCGAAGACGCCGCCGTAGAACAGCGCCGCCTCGAACGCGTCCCGGGTGCGCAGCTCCACCCATACGGCGTTGCCTCCCACGCCGGGCGACCGGGGCCCTCCGGGCTCGGTCCGGCACTCCCACAGGCCGAAGGAGGCCCCGGCCGGATCGGCCGCGAGCGCGAGGCGCCCCTCGTCGGACGACAGCGGCCCGACGGCGACGGTGCCGCCGCGTTCCTGTACGCGGCCGACGGCGGTGTCGGCGCTCTCCGTGCCGAAGTAGGTGGTCCAGGTGACGGGGAGCTCCCACTCGTGGGCCGTGGCGTTGATACCCGCGACCGCCGTCCTGCCCGCCATCGCGTGGACGTAGGAGCCCCGTCGGCCGGGCACGGTCTCGAACCGCCAGCCCAGCAGTGGCCCGTAGAAGTCCTTGGCCCCGTCCAGGTTCCGCGTGGCCAGGCTCACCCAGCAGGGAACACCCGGCAGGCACGCGCATCTCGCGCCGGTCATGTCCTCAGCTCACTCCCCGTTCACGGCATCTGCAACCGGGACCCGGAATGCCTTTCCTTCACTATTGTCCCTTTTGTAAAAATTCCACCTGTTCGTATTTTCAATCGCCTTAAATGCAGGTATGTTCATGTCTCCACTCGACTGAGGAGACGTTGCGGCTGTGAGTGAAGAGAAAGCTCTGAATGTCGGCCCGTCAGCCATCGAAGTGGTCTACGAGCGCTTCGGTGACCCCAAGGCGCCGCCCGTGCTGCTGGTGATGGGCGGCGGCGCGCAAATGATCCACTGGCCGGAGGGATTCTGCGCCGAACTCGTCGACCGTGGTGTGCAAGTGATCCGGTTCGACAATCGGGACGCCGGCCGGTCGTCGCATTTCCCTCACGTGCCACCGCCGGACCTCCAGGCCGCGATGGCCGGTGATTTATCATCGGCCTCCTACACGCTGTCGGACATGGCGGCCGACGCCGTCGGGCTGCTCGACGTCCTCGGATTCGACAGCGCCCACGTCGTCGGCGCTTCCCTGGGCGGCATGATCGCCCAGATGATCGCCATCGAGCACCCGACCCGGATCCGGTCGCTCACGTCGATGATGTCCACCACCGGCGACCGGGCCGTGGGCCAGCCCGACTTCACCGTCCTGGCCGGGCTGGGGGCGCCGCCGGACGACCGGCAGTCCTTCATCGGCTGGCAGGTGCGGGCCATGAGGGCGATCGGGTCCCCCGGGTTCAAGCCCGACGACAACGGGGTGGCCGAACGGGCCGGCCTCGCCTACGACCGGGGCTACGACCGCGTGGGCATGCTGCGCCAGGCCATCGCCGTCCTGGCCTCCGGGGACCGCACCGAGCGGCTGCGGGCGCTGTCGCTCCCGACCCTGGTGATCCACGGCGCGGACGACCCCATGTGCGACGTCAGCGGCGGGCGGGCCACGGCGGCGGCCGTCCCCGGCGCCACGCTCGAGATCTTCGACGGCCTGGGCCACAACTTCCCCCGCGAGCTGTGGCCGCGCATCGCGACACTGATCACCGATCTGGTCCACCGCGCCGAGGCCCACCCGCCCGGCGCCTGACCCGGCTACCCCCTGCCGGCGGCACCGCTGCCGGCGGCGAGGCGGTCGTACTCGGGCAGGGCGATGTTCCCGGCCTTGGCGAACTGTGCGGCGAGCATGTTCTTCATCGGCCAGTGGTTCATCGCCCGCATCGACAGGTTCCGCAAGCCGATGGCCAGCGCGCTGGAGGGCGCGTACCCCCGAGCGCCGCCGGGGGGCAGTTGCTGGGCCTGGTCGACGTACGGGCGCATGACCTCGTCGTACTTCCGGAAGGCGATCCGGTGGTCGCCGCCGGCGGAGGCGAGTTCGCCCGCCAGTGCGTAGGCGCCGACCAGGGCCAGGCTGGTGCCCAGGCCCGTGAGCGGCGTCGCGCAGTAGCCGGCGTCCCCGACGAGCGCCGCCCGGCCCCGGGACCAGCTGTCGAGCCGGACCTGCCCCATGGAGTCGAGGAAGAAGTCGGGCGCGGCGCGCATCGCCCGCAGCAGGCGCGGCACTTCCCAGCCGGCGCCGGCGAAGCGCCGGGCCACGAGGTCCTGTTGCGCGGCGATGTCGCGCCGGTCGTAGGCGAGGGGTGCCGAGCGGAAGCTGAGGCCCGCCTTGATCTCACCGGGGAGCCGGCCCGGGCGGGCCGAGGCGACGAGTCCGCCGGGCTCGTTGTACATCAGCATCCAGCCGTCGAGCTCCAGGTCCTCGACGGCCGTGAACCAGGCCGTGTACACGTTCAGCGGCAGGACGCAGTCCCGCTCCGGCCCGAAGGCCAGGGCGCGGACGGCGGAGTGGAGTCCGTCCGCGCCGACGACCAGCCCGAACCGGCGGGGCGCGGCCTTCTCGAAGGTGACGGTGACCCCGTCGTCGTCCTCGTCGAGGCGGGTGACGGTGTCGTCGAAGAGGTACTCGGTGTCCGGCAGGGTGGCGTCGTACAGCAGGCGGGCGAGGTCGCCGCGGAGGATCTCGATCTCCGAGATGATCCCCTCGCCGCCGAAGCTGTCCGCCGGCATCCGGGCGGCGACGCGGCCGGACCCGTTGACGTACGCGAAGCCGCGCTGGTCGACGACGAGCTCCCGTGCCCGGTCCATCAGGCCCATCCGCGAGACCACGGTGCGGCCCGCGCCCCGCAGGTCCACGGTCTGGCCGCCCGGCCGGGGTTCCGGCGCCCGCTCGACGACGGTGACGGTGAAGCCCGCCACGCGCAGCCAGTACGCCAGGGCGGTGCCGCCGATACCGGCACCGGAGATGAGTATGTCGGTGTTCCGCATGACGCTGACTGTACGCCGTACACAGTGCACTAGGCAAGGCCAATCAGCGCTCTGAGCAGGCAGTTTGATTCACCAGTGCACTAGCGCGCGACCTGGCGATTAGGATGATGTGCGGTCAGGTGCACTAGTGCGGAGGAAACAGTGAACGGGCAGGCAGTACCCCGCTACGCGCGGATCGTCGCCGAACTGCGGCAGCGGATCGAGACGGGCGAGCTGGCGCCGGGCGACCAGGTGCCCTCGACCCGGGAGATCACCCGGCAGTGGGGCGTCGCGATGGCGACCGCGACCAAGGTGCTCACCGAGCTCCGCAACCAGGGCCTGGTCCGCGCCGTCCCGGGCGTCGGGACGGTCGTCGAGCCCGGCGTACGACGACCGGAACAGCCGGCGCCCCAGCGCCGCAAGGGCGGCGCGGACCAGGGGCTCACCCTGGAGCGGATCGTCGAGGCGGCCGTCGCGGTGGCCGACGCGGAGGGGCTGGCGGCCGCCTCGATGCGCCGGGTCGCCGCCGAGCTGGAGGTGGCGACCATGTCGCTGTACCGGCACGTGGCCGACAAGGACGCCCTGTTGCTGGAGATGATGGACGCGGCGTTCCGCCGGTGGTCGTTGCCCGAGAACCCCCCGGAGGGCTGGCGGGAGCGGCTGGAGCTCGTCGCCCGGACGCTGTGGGAGATGTTCCGCCGCCATCCCTGGCTCGCACCGGCGCTCTCGTTCACCCGGCTGCAGGTGGTCGCCAGTGCGCTGCCGTTCAGCGAATGGGCGCTCGACGCCCTGGAGGGGCGCGGTCTCGACACCTCGACCGCGTTCACCGCCCATCTCACGCTGTTCAACTATGTGCGCGGCACCGCCGTCAACGTCGAGATGGAAGCGGAAGCGGAGGCGCTCAGCGGCCTGGACAGCGAGGAGTGGATGGCCGGTCAGGAGCCCGCGCTGCTCGCCGTACTGGCCGGCGACCGGTTCCCGAGGATGCGGCGCCTCGCCACGACCGGGTACGACTTCGACCTCGACGACCTGTTCGAGTTCGGTCTGCAGCGGCTCCTGGACGGCCTGGCCGTGCTCTTCGGCGAGGCGCCCTGAGCCATCGGCCCCCGGGACCCGTACGGGTGAGGCGGGGTGTGCCCGGGCCGGTTCCCGGAAACGGTGCCAGTGTCCGTGCCCGCGCCCGTTTCCGAGAGGTCGCTTCATGCGTACGCGCGCCGTCGTCACCACCATGGCACTCGCCCTCGCCGGTGGTGGGTTCCTCGGAACCCCCGCCTCCGCCATCGCCGCGTCCCCGGCCCAGGAGTGGGTGGTGAACAACCCGCGCGCCGTCATCGTGCAACGGACCAGCGGGCTCTGCCTGACGGCCACGGGTGGTGCCGACAGTGCCGTGACCACCCGGGGGTGCAGGGACTTGCCGGAGCAGCGGTTCGTCTCGCAGGGAGGGGACGTCCGCAACCAGTCCAGCGGCATGTGCCTCACGGCCACCGGCCTGGACAGACCCACGGTGATGCGGCCCTGCAACGGGTCAGCCGGTCAGCGGTTCTTCGTGCAGGGGCCGGACATCCGCAGCCAGGCCAGCGGACGGTGCCTGACGGCCACCGCCCCGGAGAAGCCCGTGCTGCTGACCCCCTGCCGGGCCTGACGCCCGGGTCCCGCGCCGCGCCACCGGCCCGTACCCCGTGCCACCGGCCGTACGGCGTGCTACCGGTCGAACGTGCCGGGCACGGGCAGGGTGGCCCACCGGGAGACGGGCCAGGCGACGACGACGGCCCGGCCGATCACGTTGTCCACGGGCACGAACCCGCCGCCCGGCTCGTGGACATGGGCGCGGGAGTCGCGTGAGTCGTCGCGGTGGGCTCCCATGACCCACAGGTGGTCCTCGGGCACCTTCACCGTGCCGACCGGCATGTCGTCGCACGGGGTGGCGCCCGGGTGGATGTACGGCTCGTCCAGGGGCTTGCCGTTGACCTTCACGGGCTCGCCGCGCTCGCACTCCACGGTGTCACCGCCGACCCCGATCACCCTCTTGATCAGGTCCTTCTCGTCCGCCGAGGGCACCAGGCCGACGAAGGCGAGGGACTTGCGCACCCCGCGCTGAAAGGCGTTGCCCGGCTCCGGGGGCCGGCCGGACAGCCAGCCGCCCGGGTCCTTGAAGACCACGACCTCGCCCCGGTGCGGCGTTCCCCCGAACCAGGGCGTGAGCTTGTCGACCAGCACCCGGTCGTCCGTCCGGAGGGTGTTCTCCATCGAGCCGGAGGGGATGGAGAACGGCTGCACGAGGAAGGTTTTGATCGCCAGCGCGAGCACGAGGGCCAGGCCGATCAGGAGGGGTATCTCCCGCCACCCCGAGCGCTTCCTCCGCTTGGCGCGCGCGGTGTCCTCCTCGTTGTTCCCGGTGTTCTCCTCGTTCTCCCCGGTGGTCATCGTTCGCCTCTCCCCTTGGTCGTACCGGGGCGGTGACCGGCACCCGGCAGTGACTCAACGAACAGGGGTTCCCACCGTCGTGGTGGCCGGCGCGAGCGCGTTCGCGGTGGCGCGGGCGAACGCCTCGGGGTTGTCGAGCATGATGTTGTGCCCGCAGTCGGGTACCGGGACCACGGCGACCCCGGCCTCGGCGAGCGCGTCGGCGCCGGGGAGCGGACCGTCCGCCTCCGGCAGCAGATACGTGCGCGGAATGGTGAGCTCCATGAGGAGTTCGCGCATGAGGGGCACGCTCCCCCGGGTGAGGTGGACCGCGCTGCGGTGCAGTGCTTCGAGGCCGGCCAGCCGCATGGTGGACCACCAGTGCGCACCGGCCCGGTCGCGGACCTCCCGCCAGCCGCCGGCCAGGAATTCCTCCTCCGTGTGGGCGGCGATGCCGCTGCTGCCTCCGGAGCCGGGCGTGGGCGGGATCGGGTCGAGGTTCGCGTCGACGAGGACCAGCCGGGAGACCAGGTGCGGGTGGCGTGCGGCCAGGACGACGGCGACCGAGCCGCCCATGCTGTGCGCGATCACCTCCGCGCCGTCGGCGCCGGCGGCGGTCAGCGCGGCGGCGAACGCGTCGGCGTGCCCCTCCAGCGTGTAGTCGAAGGTGACGGGCCGGTCGCTGATGCCGTGCCCGAGCAGGTCGACGAGCAGGGACCGGTGACCGGCCAGCAGCGGGTGGGCCGCGACGCCCGCGAAGTAGGCGGGCGACGTGGCCCCCAGACCGTGCACGTACACGCGCGTGGGTTCCCGGCCCGGCAGTTCGGCCCAGCGGATCCGGTCGCCTTCGGTCGTCACGACGGCGTCGCGCACAGCTCTTCCCCCTGGGTCGATTTCTTGATCGTCAGGGGGAAGAGCGTAACCGCCCGCACCCGGGCCGCGTCAGGCGAGGGAGACCAGGTCCCGGTAGTCCTCGCTCCACAGGTCCTCGTCGGCGTCCGGCAGCAGCAGGACGCGGTCGGGGCGCAGGGCGTCGATGGCGCCCACGTCGTGCGTGACCATCACGATCGCGCCGGGGTACGAGCCGACGGCGGCCAGGACCTCGTCGCGGGAGGCGGGGTCGAGGTTGTTGGTGGGTTCGTCCAGCAGCAGGACGTTCGCGCCGGAGTGGACGAGCCCGGCCAGGGCGAGGCGGGTCTTCTCCCCGCCCGAGAGGACCCCGGCGGGTTTGTCGGCGTCGTCCCCGGAGAAGAGGAACGCGCCGAGGACGCGCCGTATCTCACCGTCCGTCAGGTGGGGTGCGGCGTCGGCGAGGTTCTCGCGGACGGTGCGGTCCGGGGCGAGGGTGTCGTGCTCCTGGGCGAAGTAGCCCAGCCGCAGTCCGTGGCCGTGCGTCACCCGGCCGCTGTCCGGGCGTTCCGTCCCGGCGAGGACGCGCAGCAGGGTGGTCTTGCCCGCGCCGTTGAGCCCGAGGACGACGAGGCGGCTGCCGCGGTCGACGGCGAGGTCGACGCCGGTGAGCACGGGGCGGTCGCCGTAGGACTTGGTCAGGCTGATCGCGCCGAGGGGCGTGCGTCCGCAGGGCTCCGGTTCGGGCAGGCGGATCCTGGCGACCTTCTCCGTGTGCCGGGCCGGTTCGAGGCCGGCGAGCATGCGGTCGGCCCGGCGCGTCATGCTCCTGGCCATGACGGCGGTGGCGGAGCGCGCCTTCATCTTGTCGGCCTGCGCGTGGAGGGCGGCGGCCTTGCGTTCGGCGTTGGCGCGCTCGCGTGCCCGGCGGCGCTCGTCGGTCTCCCGCTGGGTCAGGTAGGCGGCCCAGCCGGTGTTGTGGATGTCGATGGTGGCGCGTCGGGGGTCGAGGTGGAAGACGCGGTTGACGACGTCGGCGAGCAGGGAGGTGTCGTGGCTGATCACCACCAGGCCGCCGCGGTGTCCTTGGAGGAAGGCGCGCAGCCAGGCGACGGAGTCGGCGTCGAGGTGGTTGGTGGGCTCGTCCAGCAGGAGGGTGCCGTCGTCGTGTCCGGCGAAGAGGATGCGGGCGAGTTCCACCCGGCGTCGTTGCCCGCCGGAGAGGACGCCCACCGGTTCGCCCATGACGCGGTCGGGCAGCCCGAGCCCGGCGGCGACGCGCGCGGCCTCGGCTTCGGCCGCGTAGCCGCCCGCCGCCTGGAAGGCGGCTTCGGCGCGGGCGTAGGCGTTCATCGCCCGGTCCAGCGCGCCGGGGCCGGTGGCCTCGGCCATGGCGGTCTCGGCCGCGCGCAGCCGGCGCAGGGCCCGGTCGAGGCCGCGCGCGGAGAGAATGCGGTCGGTGACGGTGACGGCGGGGTCGGCGGCACGGGAGTCCTGGGCCAGGTGGCCGACGGGGCCGGTGCGGGTGACGGTGCCGGCGGCGGGGCGGGCCAGTCCGGCGAGGGCGGTCATGAGGGTGGTCTTGCCCGCGCCGTTGCGGCCGACGAGGCCGACGCGGTCGCCGGGCGAGACGGTGAAGGAGATGCCGGACAGCAGGAGGCGCGCGCCCGCGCGCAGCTCGGCATCACGAACGGTGATCATGAGATGACGCTCCGAAAAAGCAAAAGGACACACTTCTGGCGTGGAAGCGGGTCCTTCGCTAGGAAATTCGGGGCGTAGACATGAGCTCACCGTAACCGGCCGCGCGTGAGCGGCGCACCCGGTTTTTTCCTCCGCACACGCCACAGAGGTGGCCGGTTCCGTCCGGGTGGGACGGTGCCGGCCACCTCTGCTCGGGTGGGGGACGTGCTGGGCCGTGACCGAGAGGTCAGGGCCGCTTACTTGTTGATGAGCGCGTTGCCGTGGGAGCTGTTGAGGACGCCGACGACCGAGATGACGTTGCCGCCGACGTTCGGGGAGACGCGGGGCGCGACCTGGGCGACGTTCCCGGCGAGGACGCCCGGGGACTTGCAGGCCGAGCCGT
The DNA here is from genome assembly GCF_014648775.1 of Streptomyces abikoensis. Classification (GTDB taxonomy): domain Bacteria; phylum Actinomycetota; class Actinomycetes; order Streptomycetales; family Streptomycetaceae; genus Streptomyces; species Streptomyces abikoensis. The sequence continues at coordinate 10,387 of NZ_BMRT01000011.1, read as the reverse complement.
GCGCCTGGTCGGCGGTGGCGGCGCCGGTGCCGGCGCCGATGGCGGCGGCGGCCATCACCGTGACGGCGGCGGCGTTGCGGATGCTCATGTGCTCTCCTTGATGTGTGGGGGGAGGCAGTGCAAAAGCTCTGGCAAGAGAGAGTCTTGCGTATGAAAAACCGCTGACGTGACAGATGGCGATATGTTCATCCGCTCTGATGATCACGTGCTCGCCCTTGACCCCTTGTGGGTGTCCCCCATCCTCAACGACAACGCGTATCAGGGGAGTTGAGCCACCGGAGCCAGGTTCCTCGCCCAGTCCCGCAGGTCGGGTGCGGTCAGGCCGGCGCCCAGCCAGTCGTGGTCGAGGTCCACCCCCGGAAGGGACGGCACGACCGCGACGTAGAGCCCGGCGGCACGCGCCGCGGCGATGCCCGTCGCCGAGTCCTCGAAGGCGACGGAACGCCCGGGAGCCGCGCCGAGTGCCGCGCACGCCGTGAGGTAGAGCTCCGGCGCGGGCTTGGGCTGACGCACCTCGTCGGCGGCGAACGAGTGGGTGAAGTACTCGGCGAGGCCGGCCGACCCCAGTGCCGCGTCCAGCAGTTCCCGGGGGCTGTTGCTGGCCACGGCGACGGGGACGGCCGCCCGGCAGGCGCGCACCAGTTCCGCCGCCCCGGGGAGCGCCGCGGCGCCCTGGGCGAGCTCCTTGCGGACCCTGCGCAGGAGTTCGTCGGCGATCTCGGCGCCGGCGCCGGGGCGCCCGAAGTACCCGGCCATGGCCTCGCCCGCGGCTTCCAGGGTGCGGCCGATGACCAGCGCCTTCTGTTCGGGGCCGAAGGGGTGGCCGTGCGCCGCGAAGACGGCCGTCTCCGCGACGGTCCAGCAGGGCTCGGTGTCGACCAGCAGGCCGTCGCAGTCGAAGACCACGGCCTCGACGCCGGTGGGGAGCGAACGCATGCGGCTGTCCTTTCGCTTGGGCTCGAACACAAGCGATCACCCTAGGTACGGGACCGTGAAACATCCACGTTCCTGCCCGGAATCGGGCAGGAAACCGGCGAATGAAGGGCGTCTCGCGGCGTTCATCCACTTGGACGCCTCCAGGAGCCGACTCGGCACGGACGCTGTCCACTGTGAGGAAGAGCGTTCCGGCCGGATCGAGGGAGGTCCCGTGGCCAAGGACAAGGACATGGACGACAAGCGTCAGCAGCTCTCCGACGACGCCAGGTTCTTCCTGAGCGGACTGCCGAGAGCCGACCGCGAGAAGGCGCTGCGCGAGAGGACCCCCAAGCAGCTCGACGAGGCGGGCAAGGAGGTGCGGAGCGCCCTCACGGAGGAGTAGCCCCGGCGCGCGTCAGACGCGGTCGGCGGCGATGAGCAGGTAGTGGAAGCTGCCTTCCTTGTACGCGGTGAGGAACGCCTCCTCGATGCCCGTGGCCACCTCGGACTTCGCGCGCAGCTCCCAGTAGGGGATGGTGGCGGGGGTGAGGTCCACGACGCTGATCGGCGTCAGGTTGTTGGCGGCCAGGGCCTTGAAGTAGGCGCTGCGCGGGTGGATGTTGCAGGTGTAGTGCTCGTCGATGCGGCTGACCGCCTTGGAGCGCAGGCCCTTGACGTCGTTGGAGCAGCCGGTGATGCACACGTACCGGCCACCGAACTCCAGGAGCCGGGAGAACTCGCCGAACAGCTCGAAGAGGTCCACGTACATGGTGGTCTCGTTGGTCCAGATCGCCTTGCGGGAGGCGGTCTCGAAGCCGGTGTCGAGCATGTTGCGGAAGTGGAACTTCACGCTCTCGTCGATACCGCGCTTGCGCGCCTGCTCGTTGGCGAAGCCGACCTGGTACTCCGAGATCGACACGCCGTCCACCGCGCAGCCGAAGCGCTGGTGGGCCATGACGCTCGTGCCGCCGCGGCCGGACCCGCCGTCCAGGAGGCGGTCCTGGGGGGTGATGGCACCCAGGTGGTCGAGGAGGACATCGGCCTGGGCGGTCTCCAGGCGGTGCATCTCCTCGATGATCCGCTGCTCCCGGGTCGCCGCGGGCCCCTCCAGGACCGAGGGGTCGTAGTCGCCGAGCCCGTAGTGGTGGTGGTACAGGTCGTCGACCTCGCCCAGGCGCAGGTTGACCGGGTCCTGCTGGTTGGTGTTCCAGTACGCGGCCACCGCCTTCTGGAACTCGGTGCGCAGGACTGCCGCGGGGGCGGAGGGCGTGGTGGTCAACTCGTTCTCCTTAACGGTGTACAACTTACGACGTGCCGTAGCGGGCGCTGCCGGCGTGCCAGGCCTTGTTGCCGCCGAGCCAGGCCCAGACGCCGGCCAGGAAGCGGCGCAGGGCCGGGGAGCCGGTGAGGCTGAGGGCGGCCGCCTCCCTCTCGAAGGAGCGCACGAGCTCGTCGTGGACCGCGGCGCTCCGCTCGACGGCCTCCCGGAGCGAGCACTTCTCCTCCGCGACGATCGCCGCGGGCAGGTTGAAGTGGAGGCCGGTGGCGTCCTTCTCCTTGGCCATCGAGTAGAGGTCGTTCACGAGCGTGCTCGCGGTGCCCGCCATGGTGACGACGCGGCGCACGCGCGGTTCGGCGTACTCGGCGGCGGACAGCGGGTGTCCGTCCATCACGTCGACGAGGGCGATGCAGGGCAGGAAGCTGTTGAAGCGCCGGTGGGCGAGGTACTCCCAGACGGCGGGCAACTTCCCCGTGCTCCGCCAGGAGCCCTCCTGCCCGTATCCGACGAACAGTCCGCCGATCTCCTGGCGCACCCGGGCCAGCTGGCTCGGGTCGGCGTAGCGGGCGAGGTGCTCGAAGCCGGACCGGAGGGCGGCGCGGACGGGGTCCGCGCGCAGGGCCTCGTCGAGCTCCGAGGCGTGGGGCTCGGGGAGGTGGGCGGGGTCGACGGCCGCGAGGGCGGTCCCGAGGTGGGCACCGAGGTGGGCCGGGGAGGAGCCCATGGTCTCGTCGTCGCAGTAGTAGTCGTCCGTGGCCCACTCGGCGAGCGCGCAGCGGGCGGCCGCCAGCAGCCGGTCCGGGTCGTCGGTCTGGGGGTGGACGAGCATCATCATGCGCCCGAGGTCGGTGCCGCGGACGCGGTCGAGCCGCTCCGGGTAGATGCCGATCTCCTCGGCCCAGGCGACGAGCCGGTCGTTGACCTCCTCACCGAGGGCCCGGTCGTCGCGGAGCGGCGGCGGGCAGTACAGCTCGGGGACGAGGGTGTTCGACGTACCGGACGCCCCCGTCGCCCCCGGCGTGCCGGGCGGCGTCCCGGTGGTGGGCCGGGCGGGCGGGATCCGGAGGCCGGAGGTGCCGAGGCCGGTCGGCCCGGCGGGCACGGCCCGGAGCGCCTCCGGCGCGGACGCCGCGGGCCGGTGGACGTCGCCGTGCACGGCGCGGGCGCCGGGCACGAGGGGTGCCGCCCCGCTGCGGTGGGACAGCAGTGTGGCCACCAGCCTCGCCACGTCGTGGGTGGCCGAGGGCGCGGACATGCGGGACAGCAGCGACACCGGTTCTCTCCGTTCCTCTCCGTTCTCGGGTGCGGCGGTGTCAGGAGGGCGCGCCGGCGATCTGGACGTTCTCGAGCACGCCGAGGGCGTCGGGCACGAGCACGGCGGCGGAGTAGTAGGTGCTGACCAGGTAGGAGATGACGGCCTGGTCGTTGATGCCCATGAAGCGGACGTTCAGGCCGGGCTCGTACTCGTCGGGGATGCCGGTCTGCCACAGGCCGACCACGCCGCCGGCGGACTCGCCGGTGCGCATGGCGAGGATCGAGGAGGTGCCCTCGTCCGTGACGGGGATCTTGCCGCAGGGCAGGATCGGGACACCGCGCCAGGCGGGCATGCCGTGGCCGTTGACATCGGCGGTGTCGAAGGCGAGCCCGCGCTTGTTGCACTCGCGGCCGAGGGCGGCGATGGCCTTCGGGTGGGCGAGGAAGAACGTGGTGCTGCGGCGCATGCTCAGCAGCTCGTCCATGTCGTCCGGGGTGGGCGGCCCGGAGTGGGTCTGGACGCGCTGGCTGTAGTCGACGTTGTGCAGCAGGCCGAACTCGCGGTTGTTGACGAGCTCGTGCTCCTGGCGTTCGCGCAGCGCCTCGACGGTCAGGCGCAGTTGCTGCTCGACCTGGTTCATGGGGTCGTTGTAGAGGTCGGCGACCCGGCTGTGGACCCGCAGGACGGTCTGGGCGACGCTCAGCTCGTACTCGCGCGGTTCGAGCTCGTAGTCGACGAAGGTGCCCGGGAGGACCGGCTCGCCGGTGTGCCCGGCGGCGAGGGCGATGTCGGCCTCGCCGCGCTTGTTGCGGGGGCGCTCGCCCTCGGCGCGGCGCCGCCGGACGTGGGCGCGCAGCGCCTCGCTGCGGCCGGCCACCTCCTCGTACGCGTGGCGCGGCAGGGCGAGCAGGGTGCAGGCGGTCAGGGCGCGGGCCGTCACGTCCCAGTCGCCGGGCTCGGGGTCCAGGGTCCGGCCGCCGAAGAAGCCGCCGTCGGCCAGCACGCCCCGGCGGGTGTCCTCGCCGTAGTGGCCGGTGCCGAGCTTCTCCACCTTGCCGTGGGCGATCAGGTACACGTGGTCGGTGGGCCGGCCGGCCTCGGTGATGACCTGGCCGGGCTCGTACTCGCGCTGCTCGAAGCGGTCGGCCAGGGCGCGCAGGACGCCCATGTCGGCGAAGCCGCGCAGCAGGGGCAGCTCGCCGAGCTCGGCGGGGACGACCCTGACGCTCGCGCCCTCCTGGACGAAGGTCACGCGGCCGTCCCCGACCTCGTAGACGAGCCGCCGGTTGACCCGGTACGTGCCGCCGCTGACCTGGACCCAGGGCAGCATGCGGATCAGCCAGCGCGAGCTGATGCCCTGCATCTGCGGCAGGGACTTGGTGGTGGTCGCGAGGTTCCGCGCTGCCGCGATGCCCAGGCTGAGCTGTGCCTGGGCACCGGTGTACGCCTGCTGCTCCGGCTGGTCCGGCAGCGCTGAGGTCGACATCCCAGGTCCTTCCGTCTCGGGGCCCGTAACGGCCTGCGGAGCGCGGCTGCCCACAGCGGTGACCTGCGGTGACGGCGCTCCGGCGGGAGTGAATCAGCCCGGGGTGGCACCGGTCGAAAGCGGACGGCCGGGTGGGTCGGATTCACGCCACATACGGATCGGAGGACCCGCTGGCCACTTGAGTCACTCCGGTCGGTGTGTCAAGGGCCTTTGGGGGAAGATCGATTGGGCCGTTCGGGCCCGGTGGTTCACCGCCGGCGTCGGGGTCGACATGTCCGGGTCGGCGACGGGGAGGCCGTGCGGGAACCGGGGTGTGCGGTGTCCGAGGATGACGAGAACTCTTCGTTCGGCGGCCGGCGGGCCCCCTCGGGGGCCCGCTTCAGCCGCGTGGCGTCACTCGACGACGAGCTCGACCGGGATGTTGCCGCGGGTGGCGTTGGAGTAGGGGCAGACCTGGTGGGCCTGCTCGACCAGCTTGCGGCCCGTCGCGGCGTCGACCGCGTCGGGCAGCTCCACGCGCAGCGTGACCGCCAGCGCGAAGCCCTCGCCCTCCTTGCCGATGCCGACCTCGGCGGTCACCGCCGCGTCACCGAGGTCGACCTTCGCCTGCCGGCCGACCAGGCCCAGGGCGCTGGCGAAGCACGCCGCGTACCCGGCGGCGAACAGCTGCTCCGGGTTCGTGCCGGCGCCGTTGCCGCCCAGCTGCGCGGGGAGGGCCAGCTGGACGTCGAGGAGGCCGTCGGAGCTGACGGCGCGGCCCTCACGGCCGTGGGTGGCGGTGGCGACGGCGGTGTACAGGGCTTCCATGGGAACCATCCCTCTCGGAGATCGCGGCGAGGGCCTGTCCGGCCCGCCTGACACCATCAAGGTAGTGCACGATTAAGTTGTGCGCAATTAAATGCCCGGCGAGATATCCTGGTCGCATGACGAAGCCGCCGACCGCCCCCTCCGAGCGCGCGCCGCAGGACCTCCTCCGCCTGGACCGGCAGCTCTGCTTCTCCCTGAACGCCGCCTCCCGCGCGTTCGGCGCCGTCTACCGCACGCTGCTCAAGGACCTGGGCCTCACCTACCCGCAGTACCTGGTGATGCTGGTCCTCTGGGAGCACACCGAGCTGCCCGTGAAGCGGCTGGGCGAGCTCCTGCGCCTGGACTCCGGGACGCTCTCCCCGCTCCTCAAGCGCCTGGAGGCGGCCGGGCTCGTGCACCGCGAGCGCAGCGCTCAGGACGAGCGGTCCGTCCTCGTCCGCCTCACCCCGGCGGGCACCGTGCTGCGGGAGGAGGCGGCCCTCGTGCCGGTCCGGATCGCGACAGCCACGGGCTTCACCGCCCAGGAGGCCGGGGAACTGCGCGCGCTCCTGGAGAAGTTGACACTCGCGCTCGACGGCGCGGCCTTCGACGACGGATCCCTCTGCGACTGACGCGCCGCTCCCCCGGCCGTGCCCGTACCCGGCCGGAGCCGGGTACGGGCAGCGCGGATCAGTCCCGCGAGGCGGTGCTCAGGGTGGCGAAGAGGCCCTGGACGCGGGTGCCGTCCTGGAGGTTCCACCAGCCCAGCACGTGACCGGCCGTGCCCTCGGGTGCGGCGCCCGGGCCGGGGCGCAGGACTCGGTGCAGACGGAGCGCGGCACCCTGCGGCGCCCCCGTCAGCTCGGTGGACTCCGCGTCGTCGGTGACGGAGGTGAAGGCCGCGGCCACGGGGCCCTGCCCGGTGAAGGAGCGGGCGATCCCGTCGTCGAGGGTGTCGCTGACGCTCTGGGCCTGGGCCCGGACCCGGCCCTCGATCAGGGCGAGGATCGCCGTGGTGAACACCGGGTCGTGGCAGCCGTCGTAGACCCAGCGCTTGCCCAGCACACCGTGGTCCAGGGTGCCGACGAGGGCGCCCTCCGCGCCCTCCAGCGGGGCGCCCCGGTAGGTGAGCGGCACCAGGTAGCTGACCGGTTCCGGGCCCGCCGTGTCGGTCGTCACCATGAACTCGATCCCGACCTCCCCGGCCGGGTCGTCCAGCCGGAATCCGCCCGCCTTGGTCAGCTGCGGCGCGCCCGTTCCGGGGCGGTACCACGGCCGGGAAGGCAGCCAGGAGGCGAGCAGCTCCTCCTTGGTGGGCGTGAGGGTGGTGCGGTGGATGACGGACATACCCTGGCTTCTCTTTCGTTGAGCGTTGTATGACCCCTCATCATGTGCGAGGTCAGTCGTCGACCGGAAGACCCCGCGGCTCCTTGACCCGCTTCATGATGATCTGCGAGTTGACCTCGGTGATGCCCGACAGCGTGGTGAGGCGCTCGATCCACAGCCGCTCGTAGGCCGTGAGGTCGGCGACCGCGATGCGCAGCAGACAGCCCGGGCTGCCGAAGAGCCGGTACGCCTCGATCACGTCCGGGATGTCCTGGAGCGCGGCCTCGAACGCCTCGACCGCCTCCCGGTCGCGCTTGACCTCGATGGAGACGAGCACCTCGAAGCCCCGTCCGACGGCCTCCGGGTTGATCACCGCCCGGTAGCCCTGGATCACGCCGTCCTGTTCCAGCTGGCGGACGCGGCGCATACAGGGGGACGAGGTGAGGCCCACGCGCTGGGCGAGGTCCTGGATGGTCAGCCGGCCGTCCTTCTGCAGCTCGCGCAAGATATTCCTGTCGATCTGGTCCATCACGCGATTATCCACCACACTACGCGCGTCACTGCGCCCGACATGGCAAACCGATTGCGCCCGATTCGTCATATCGTTGCCCCGAAACAAACCGGCGTGCGCCCCCGGCGCGCACAACGGTCATGAACTACGAGCAGAAGTGAGCACGACGTGGGACAGGTCGTCGTCATCAGCACCGGCGGAACGATCGCCAGCCGCTGGCAGGGGTCCGGCTTCGCCGCCGACGCCCGCGGCGGGGACGTCCTGGCGACGGCCGCCGTGCCCGACGGCGTGAGCGTGCGGGTCGTGGACCTGATGAGCGTCAACAGCGCCCGGCTGACCACCGCCGACCAGCTCGCGCTGCTGCGCACGGTGCACGAGGTGCTGGCCGACCCCGACGTGGCCGGCATCGTCGTCACCCACGGCACGGACACCCTGGAGGAGTCCGCCTTCTTCGTGGACCTCCACCACGCCGACCCCCGGCCGGTGGTCTTCACCGGCGCCCAGCTGCCGCTGGAGGACCCCAACGGCGACGGGCCGCGCAACCTCCACGACGCCCTCCTGACCGCCGCCTCGGTGCGCGACCTCGGCGTGCTCGTCGTCTTCGACGGCCAGGTGCACGCCGCGCGCGGCACGATCAAGGTCCAGACCCTGGCCGCCGACGCCTTCGCCGACCCCTCCGGGAGCCGCGTCGCCGACGTGGGCCCCAGCGGCGTCGTCATCCACCGGCGGCCCGAGCGTCCGGAGCCCCTCCCGCTGCCCGCGGCGGACGGGCCGCTGCCCCGGGTCGACGTCGTCATGCACCACTGCGACGCGGACACCCTCCTGTTCGACGCCGCCGTCGGCGCGGGCGCCCAGGGCGTCGTCCTCGTGGCGACCGGCGCGGGCAACGCCACCCCGGAGATCGCCGCCGCCGTCGCCGGCGCGGCCTCACGCGGTGTGCTCGTCGCCGTGACCACGCGCGTGCCCAGCGGCTCCGTCGCCGAGATCTACACCCACGGCGGCGCCGTGGACCTCGTCGCCGGCGGAGCCGTGCTCACCGGCACCCTGCGCGCCGGCCAGGCACGCATAGCCGTCCTCGCCGCGACGCTCGCCGCCACCGACCCGGCCGCGCGCGCCGAGGCGCTGCGCCGGGCCCTCGGCGCCCCCGCGCCGGCCACCGACGCGCACGCGGCGGCCTGATCACCCCGCGGCGCGAACGCCTGATCCCCCCACCACCGTCTCCCCCACCACCACCGCACCCGATCGGACCCCCGATGACGGCCACCGTCCCCCACCCCGCCACCGCACCCGACAGCACCCCGTTCCGCAGCGAGCACGACCTCCTCGGCGACCGGGACGTCCCCGCCCACGCGTACTACGGCGTCCACACGCTGCGGGCCGTGGAGAACTTCCCCATCACCGGCACCCCGATCGCCGCGTACCCCGAACTCGTCACCGCGCTGGCCGCCGTCAAGCAGGCCGCCGCGCAGGCCAACCGCGACCTGGGCCTGCTGCCCGGCGACAAGGCGGACGCCATCGTGCGGGCCTGCGAGGAGATCCGCGCCGGCCGCCTCCACGACCACTTCGTCGTCGACGTGATCCAGGGCGGCGCGGGCACCTCCACCAACATGAACGCCAACGAGGTCATCGCCAACCGGGCGCTGGAGCACCTCGGCCACGCCAAGGGCGACTACCGCCGCCTCCACCCGCTGGAGGACGTCAACGCCGGGCAGAGCACCAACGACGTCTACCCCACCGCCGTCCGGATCTCCCTCCAGCTCGCCGCCGACGGGCTGCTGGAGGCCATGGAGGTCCTCCGGCAGGCCTTCGCCGCCAAGGCGGAGGAGTTCGCGGACGTCCTCAAGATGGGCCGCACCCAGCTCCAGGACGCGGTGCCCATGACACTGGGCCAGGAATTCGCCGCGTACGCCGTCATGCTGGCCGAGGACCGGGCCCGGCTGGAGGAGGCCCGCGCCCTGCTCCGGGAGATCAACCTCGGTGGCACCGCCATCGGCACCGGCCTCAACGCCCACCCCGAGTACCCCGAGCTCGCCTGCCGCCACCTCGGCGCGATCACGGGCATCCCGCTGAGCGTCGCCGGTGACCTCGTCGAGGCCACCCAGGACATGGGCGCGTTCGTCCAGCTGTCGGGTGTGCTCAAGCGGATCGCCGTCAAGCTCTCCAAGACCTGCAACGACCTGCGGCTGCTCTCCTGCGGCCCGCGCGCCGGTCTCGCCGAGATCAACCTGCCGGCCGTGCAGGCGGGTTCGAGCATCATGCCCGGCAAGGTCAACCCGGTGATCCCCGAGGTCGTCAACCAGGTCGCCTTCGAGGTCATCGGCAACGACGTGACCGTCACCATGGCCGCCGAGTCCGGCCAGCTCCAGCTCAACGCCTTCGAGCCGGTCATCGCGCACAGCCTCCTCAAGAGCATCGCCCACCTGCGGTCCGGCTGCCTGACGCTGGCCGAGCGGTGCGTCACCGGCATCACCGCCAACCGCGAGCACCTGGCCCAGCTGGTCGGGCAGTCCATCGGCCTGGCCACCGCCCTCAACCCGAACATCGGCTACGAGAAGGCCACCGCCGTCGCCCAGGAGGCCCTGACCACCGGCGCCTCCGTCCGCGACCTCGTCCTGGCCAAGGGCCTGCTCACCCCGGAGCGGCTCGAGGAGATCCTCCACCCGGACAACCTCGCCCGCCCCCACTCCGCGGCGGTCCACGGCTGACCGCCGGACCACTCCGCACCCCTCTCCTCCCACGTCCCGAGAAACAGAAAGAAGAAGTACCCCCATGGCAACGGCGCCCAGCGTCTCGTACTCGATGACGGTCCGGCTGGAGGTTCCCGCGTCG
>NZ_BMRT01000010.1 GCF_014648775.1 Streptomyces abikoensis | reverse complement strand
CCACGAGAAGGAGAAGGCCGAGAACAACCCCGAGGTGCTGGCCAAACGCCTGATCGACACCAAGGGGCCGGACGTCTACCTCTCCTTCCAGGTCGGCACGCGGGAGAGCAACAAGCACACGCTGCCCGACGTCCGGAAGTTCATCGAGACCTACGGCAAGGGCCCCGTCCACACCAACCTCAAGGTGATCGAGGGCGGCCGGCACGACGGGGCCACGTACGCCCCGAACCTCGGCGACGGCCCGCTCCAGTGGATCAGCGAGCAGATCGAGGGGCCGACGCCTTCCAGCTGATGCCTTCTAGCTGATGTCTTCCGGTTGACGACGGTCAGCGGGCGCCCGGGCCGAAGATGATCGTGTCGACGACCGCCTCCGCCATCGCCCGCTCGCCGCCCGCGTTCGGGTGGAAGGCCACGGCGGGGCGGCTCGGGCGGGGGTAGAGGCCCTCGACGAAACGCTCCTCGAACGGTTGGCACGCGTCGTGGTCGACGGTCGTGGCGTTGGTGTTGACGTAGAGGTCGCCCCGGTCGGTGGCCTGCTTGCGGAGCATGGCGTTGAGCCGGCGCAGCGTGCCGCGCAGATAGGGGATGTCGCCGTCGGCGATGCGCACCGACTTCCGGCAGCCCTCGATGTCGTCGCCGAGCAGCGCCGGGTAGCCGACGACGGCCACGCGCGCGTGCGGCGCGCGTTCGTGGACGGCCTTGAGGACGGCGGCGACCTTCGGCGCCGTCTCGTTGATGCGCTTGTCGAGCTCGTCGACGCCGTTCCGTGTGAAGTAGCGCTGGCAGGGGTTGTCGCGCGGGATGCTCTCCACGGGCCCCAGCGGGTGGATGCAGCGGCCGATGATGTCGCCGAACCCGATGTCGTTGCCGCCGATGCCGAGGGTGACCAGGGAGGTGTCCCGGCCGATGGCGTCCAGCTGCGGGTCGTTGCCGGTGGCGACCTGCCGGTTCCACATGTGGTCGGTCGTGGCGCCGCCGCAACTGGCGTCCGTGAAGCTCGTACGGTCCGCTATGCCGAGCTCCTCGCGGACGATCGAGGGGTAGTTGGCGTCGGAGCGGCCGCACCGGGCGTTCACCTGGCGGGGGATGGACGGGCCGGAGGTGAAGGAGTCGCCGAGGGCGACGTAGCGCGGGACGCGCGGGCGCGGTTCCGCCGCCGTGGCGGGAGTCGCGGCGGTGCCTGCCGCGACCGCCGCCGCGGCGCCCAGCGCTGTCAGGGCGAGACGAAGTCTGCTGCGGGCCATGGGAGCCTCCTACGGGCGTACGGGCCTGGGTGTACGACGGTGCGTACGGCTGGTGTGTACGGCTTGGGGGGCGGCGCCAGCCTCGGGGGTGGCGCACGGGGACGTCAATGGACCGGCCGGTCCGGCGGACACCTCTGACCGGATACCGGAGATCGCGCGTCCGGACCGGCGGGCTTGACTGGCGTGCCGCCGCCCTTTCGGCCGCGGCGCCTTCCGTCGCGGCGCCTTCCGTCACGACGCTTTCGTTACGACGCTTCCGTCACGACGCCTTTCGCCGGACCGGTGTGAGCAGCGTCAGGTGGGTGCCGGGCCGCAGGGACCGTCCGTGGCCCGCGGCGGGGCGGTGGCCGGGGGCGGCTCCGGCGGGGCGCCAGTGGTCGCCGCACCGCTTCGCCGCGTACATGGCCTCGTCGGCGGCGCGCAGCAGTTCCGAGAGCCCGGCGCCGGGGCGGTGGGCGGGGCGGCACAGCCCGATGGAGGCGCGCGGTGACAGCGTCACCCGGCCCGTGTCGAGCGGGGCCGAGAGCCGGGCGGCGAGACAGGTCATCTCCGCGTCCACGTCGGCCTCCGGGGCGAGGCGCACCAGCGCGGTGAACTCGTCGCCGCCCAGCCGCGCGGCGAAGCCGTCGTGCTCCCGGCACCAGAGCGCGAGCCGCCGTCCGACGGCCGCGATGACCTCGTCCCCGGCCTCGTGCCCATGGGTGTCGTTGATCTTCTTGAAGCCGTTGAGGTCGAGCAGCAGCACGGCCGTGTGCGGATGCCGGAAGGCACGGGTGGCGCGCGCGGTGAACTCCTCGCGGCGCATGAGGCCGGTGAGCCGGTCGGTACGCGCGGTGCGGAGCCGGCGGGAGAGGAGGAGCGCGTGGGCGGCCCACCCGGCGGTCGGGACGGCGACGGGCAGGGCCTGGAGTATGAGGTTCATCGTGCACCTTCCTGTGCGACGGGCTGATTTACGGGGTGGACTCGGCGCGTGCGACTCCCGCCCTGGCTGCGGCTGTTGAGAGAAAACGTGAGCACCGTGTCTCATGTGCTTCACGTGCTTCATGGGGCTTGTGTGTGGCACGTGTCCCACGAGTGCGTTGCGCCGCAAGGGAATTCAAGGGCGCCGGCCGAGCCGTCATGCAGGACGTCCCCGTTTCCGGCGGAGACCCGATGGGCTTCATCCCGTGAAGACGTCTGTCACTGTGTCGACTTATGGGCAATTCGGGGGAGATTCACGGCGACTTGACGAAACGGTTCGCCACATGGGGCGCATGGGACTTGAGGGGGTCGAGAGGGCGTGGATGCGACGCTTTTCGCAATGATGTGGGTTTAAGTCGGACTCGTCATGCTTGCGAGGGAATGCGGACAGACTGGGGGTTCGGTGGAGATTCGGTGGGCAATTCTGGCGGTGCGACGTCGAACAAGCGCCGAGGCGGTCGGCCAACCTCCCGGCAAGATCGAGTAGTTCCGTTCCTTCAGGAGGAATCGAAATGGCAAGCACCCGCACCGCCGCCCGCATCTTCGCCGCCCTCACGGCCCTGCCGATGGCGGCCTTCCTCTTCGCCGGCGTGGCCACGGCCGACGACGGCGGCCAGCTCGCCAACCGGGGTTCCAACGTCGCCGCCGCGGGCATCGTGGGCAGCGGCGTCGGGGGAAGCAATCACGGCAACAGCACCACGACCCTGGCGCAGGCCACCGGAAACGGGGCCACGAATCAGACCAACACCGCGAGCATCCTCAGTCCCGGACAGCACGGTCACAACTTCATCCAGCAGGAGAATGTGAGGATCACCTTCACGGAGCTGTGGCGCCACTGAGCGCCCGCCTGCCACCCGGGTGACACGGGTGATGTGACGAGGAAGTGGACTGGGTCGGTACGACACCGCGCGGCGGCACTCCGGTGCCGCCGCGCGGCGTTTCCGTATGCCTTGACAGTGGCGGGCAGCTGACGGACAGTCAGAAACTATGACCGTGGCCGACCTGTCCGCGCAGCTCACGGCGTACGAGGGGCGTTCCGCCGTCCTGGGAGGGCGGGGCAGGGACCCCGTCGACGCCGCGATGATCAGGCACTGGTGCGAGGCCATGGGCGTCCCGGGCCCGGACCCCGCCGTCCCCGGTGTCGGCCCTGGTGTCGCGGAGGCGCCGCCCGCCATGCTCCAGGTGTGGATCATGAGCGGGCTCTCCGGTGCCGTCGGCCGTACCGCTGCGTACGAGGAGCTCGTCGCCCTCCTCGACCGCGCCGGCTGCACCGCCGTCGTCGCGACCGACTGCGAGCAGGAGTACCTACGGCCACTGCGGACCGGCGACGAGATCACCTTCGACGCGGTGATCGAGTCGGTCTCACCCCGCAAGACCACAGCCCTCGGCACCGGCCACTTCATCACCACGCGCACCGAGATCCGCGCCAACGGCGAGCTCGCCGGAATCCATCGCTTCCGGGTGCTGCGCTACGCGCCGGCCCGCACCAGGACCGCTTCCCCCGCCGAACGCCCCCGCCCCGTGATCAACCGCGACAACGCCGGCTTCTGGGAGGGCGTCGCCGGGCACCGGTTGCTCATCCAGCGCTGCACAGCCTGCGGAAGACAGCGTTTTCCCTGGCTGCCGGGGTGTGGCGAGTGCGGATCCCCGCTGTGGGAAGCCGTCGAGGCCTCGGGGGAGGGCGTCGTCTTCTCGTACGTCGTCATGCACCACCCGCCCGTGCCGGGTTTCGAGGCCCCGTACGCCGTCGGTCTGATCGAACTCGCCGAAGGCGTACGGATGATCAGCAGCCTCGTGGGCGTCGCACCGGCGCGGATCCGGATCGGGATGCCGGTGGCGCTGGAGTTCGTCCGGGCCGGCGATCAGGAGCTGCCCGTCTTCCGGGCGTACGAGGAGGGCCTGTGAAGCCCGGTGACGAACTCCCCGTCCTCAGCGTCCCCGTCACCCGCACCCTGATCGTCGCCGGGGCCCTCGCGACCAGGGACTTCACGGACGTGCACCACGACCCCGAGGCGGCCCGGGCCAAGGGCGCGCCGGACGTCTTCATGAACATCCTCACCACCCAGGGCCTCGTCAGCCGCTTCCTCACCGAGCGGCTCGGTCCCGGCGCCCGGCTCCGGAAGCTGTCGATCCGGCTCGGGACGCCCAACTACCCCGGGGACACCCTTCATGTGACCGGAACGATCACTTCCGTAAGTGACGACGAACGCGCTGTCGAAATCGCCCTCATGGGCATCAACAGCCTCGGCCGTCACGTCACCGGTACGGCATCCATGACCCTGTCACCCCAGGAGGCCGGTTCATGACCGCCGCCGCGATCGTCGGCATCGGGGCCACCGCCTTCACCAAGGACTCCGGCCGCAGCGAACTCGCCCTGGCCGCCGAGGCCGTGCGGGCCGCCCTCGCGGACACGGGCCTCGCGCCCGGCGACGTCGACGGCATGGTGACCTTCACCATGGACACCAGCCCCGAGATCGCGGTCGCCCGCGCCACCGGCATCGGTGAGCTGGCCTTCTTCTCGCGGGTCCACTACGGCGGGGGTGCGGCCTGTGCCACCGTCCAGCAGGCGGCGCTCGCGGTGACGGCGGGGGTCGCCGACGTCGTCGTCTGCTACCGGGCCTTCAACGAGCGCTCCGGGCGGCGCTTCGGCGCCGGGGTGCGGGGGCGGGAGCCCTCCGCCGAGGGCGTGGCGCTGGGCTGGGGCCTGCCCTTCGGGCTGCTGACGCCCGCCTCCTGGGCGGCGATGCACGCCCGTCGTTATCTCCATATGTACGGCCTGACGACAGAGGTTTTCGGCCATGTCGCCGTCACCGACCGGCGTTACGCGGCCCGCAACCCCGCCGCGTACTTCCACGGCCGTCCCCTCACGCTCGCCGAGCACGCCGCCTCGCGCTGGATCGCCGAGCCGCTGCGGCTGCTGGACTGCTGCCAGGAGACCGACGGCGGCCAGGCGCTCGTCGTGACCTCCCTGGCGAGGGCCCGTACGCTCCGCCGGCCGCCCGTCGTCATCGCCGCCGCCGCGCAGGGCGCGGCGCGCGGCCAGGAGCAGATGACGGGCTTCTACGAGGGCGATCCGGGCGGGCTGCCGGAGACGGGCGTGGTGGCGCGCCGGCTGTGGCGGGACAGCGGGCTGGGCCCGGCGGACGTCGACGTGGCCGTCCTCTACGACCACTTCACGCCCTACGTCCTCATGCAGCTGGAGGAGTTCGGCTTCTGCGGGCCCGGTGAAGGGGGCGGTCTCGTGGCCTCCGGGACGCTGCCGATCAACACCCACGGAGGGCAGTTGGGGGAGGCGTACCTGCACGGCATGAACGGGATCGCGGAGGGCGTGCGCCAGGTGCGCGGCACGTCCGTGAACCAGGTGCCCGGTGCCGGACGGGTGCTCGTCACCGCCGGAAGCGGTGTTCCCACGTCGGGGCTCATTCTTGCGGCAGACGGATGAACCGAGGGCGTGTCACCGCCGGGGCGTCGCGTCCGGGCCCCTTGACTCGCGGTTATGCCACGACCGAGAAAGATCATCGGATATCTCGTCGCCCTGATGGCGGCGCTGGCCCAGGTGGCCGCCCAGGCCGTGCCGGTCACGGCCGCCCCGGGCGAACGGCCCTCCGTCTACCGGGGCCGGGGCTTCGACAGCTGCCAGGCACCGCCGCTGACCACCCTCAACGCCTGGGGGGCGGCCACGTCGTACGGGGCCGTCGGCGTCTACTACGCCGGTCGCGGCCGGGCCTGCCCCCACCAGCGCTACCTCAGCCACCGCTGGCTCACCGGCGCCCGCGACCTGGGCTGGCGGGTGCTGCCCGTGTACGTCGGCTCGCAGTCGCCCTGTGTGCGGGCGGCCTCCAAGCGGGGCAACCCCATCGGCTACTACCCCTGGGACCAGGGCGAGGAGGAGGGCCTGGACGCCGTGCGCAGCGCCGACGACCTGGGCATCGCGGCCGGCAGCCCGCTCTACCTGGACATGGAGGCGTACGACTACGGGGACGAGGAGTGCGGCGGCACCACCCTCGACTTCGTCCGCTCCTGGAGCGGCACGGTCGCCCGCCACGGCTACATCCCCGGTTTCTACAGCAGCGCCGAGTCCGGGGTGCGCCACATAGAGCTGGCCCGCCGGGACGGCTTGAGCGACCTGCCGGAGGTGGTGTGGTTCGCCCGCTGGAAGGTGCCGGCCTCGACGGACAGCGAGCGTGTGCTGTCGGCGGCCGCCTGGCAGCCGCACCGGCGGATCCACCAGTACGCCGGTAATGTCACGGAAACGCACGGTGGCCGGAAACTGACCATCGACCGCAACGCCATCGACGCCCCCGTGGCGATCATCCACTGACCGTCCGCCGTACCGCCCGCCTGATCGTCCGGCCGATTCTCCGGCCGATTCTCCGGCCGATGGTCCGGCCGATGGTCGGCTGATCGTCCGCCGACCGTCGCGTGATCGTCCGCCGAGGACTACGGAAGCATTTCGTCTCTCCCCCTCCAGGAGGTGGGGACAACCCCACGCATACGACCTGAGGGGGATCGGCCTTCGGCACCTCCGGCCGATCCGCCGGTGGTGCCCCCGCTCCTAGCGTTGAGGGCATGACAGTGACCTCGACGTCTGTGTGCACCAGCGCTTCCACCGCCGCCGTGTACCCGTCGTTCTCTTCGTACGTACGGGCCCGCGGGCAGGTGCTCCAGCGCACCGCCCGCTCGCTGACCTCGAACCCGTGCGACGCCGAGGATCTGCTTCAGACGGCCCTCACCAAGACCTACCTGGCCTGGGACCGCATCGAGGACCACCGGGCCCTCGACGGCTACGTCCGGCGGGCGCTGGTGAACACCCGCACCTCCCAGTGGCGCAAGCGCAGGGTCGACGAGTTCCCCTGCGAGGAGCTCCCCGAGCGCGAGTCGGCGCCCGTCGCCGACCCCGCCGAGCAGCAGGCCCTGCGCGACGCGATGTGGCGCGCGGTGCACCGGCTGCCCGACCGCCAGCGGGCCATGGTCGTCCTCAGGTATTACGAGGACATGACCGAGGTGCAGACCGCCGAGCTGCTCGGGGTGTCCGTCGGCACGGTCAAGAGCGCGGTCTCCCGCGCGCTGGGCAAGCTCCGCGAGGACCCGGAGCTGTCGCGGGCGGCGTGACGGCGCACGACAGCTTCCGGGCTCCCGGGCCGGTCAGCCGAGCGTCGTGACGATCAGCTCGCCGTCCGCGTACTGCTTGCGCAGCACCTTCTTGTCGAACTTCCCCACCGACGTCTTCGGCACCGACTGGAGCAGCGCCCAGCGCTCGGGCAGCTGCCAGCGGGCGACGCGCTCGCCGAGGAAGGCGCGCAGCCCCTCGTAGTCGACGGCCGCGCCGTCCCGCAGGACGACGGCGGCCAGCGGCCGCTCGCCCCACTTCTCGTCGGGGACGGCCACGACGGCCGCCTCCGCGATCTCGGGGTGGGCCATCAGATGGTTCTCCAGCTCGACCGAGGAGATCCACTCGCCGCCCGACTTGATCACGTCCTTGGCCCGGTCGGTGAGGTTGAGGAAGCCGTCCGGGGTGATCGTGCCGACGTCGCCCGTGCGCAGCCAGCCGTCGGGGCTGAACTTGTCCTCGGGACGGTACGGTTCGCCGTCCGCGCCGCCGTGGTAGGCGCCCGCGATCCACGGGCCGCGCACCTCCAGCTCACCGGCCGACTCGCCGTCCCACGGCAGCTCCTCGCCGCCGGGGCCGATCAGCCGGGCCTCGACCGACGCGGGCATCCGGCCCTGGGTGACGCGGTACGGCCACGCCGCCTCGGCGTCCAGCCCGGCGGGCGGGAAGGCGACGGAGCCCAGCGGCGACGTCTCCGTCATGCCCCACGCCTGGACGAGCGTCAGCCCGTGCCGCTCCTCGAACGCCTTCATCAGCGCGGGCGGGCAGGCGCTGCCGCCGCTGATCACGGTGCGCAGGGAGGACATGTCGCGGGGGCGGGCGTCGAGTTCGCCCAGCAGGCCCTGCCAGATCGTCGGGACGCCGGCCGACACGGTCGGGCGCTCCTTCTCGATCATCTCGGCGAGCGGCGCGGGCTGGAGGAAGCGGTCGGGCATCAGCAGCGAGGTGCCGGCCATGAACGCGGCGTGCGGCAGGCCCCAGGCGTTGACGTGGAACATCGGCACGACGGGGAGGCAGGTCTCGGCCGGGGTCAGCCCGAAGGAGGCGGCGGCGTTGACCTCCATGGCGTGGAGGTAGACCGAACGGTGGCTGTACACCACGCCCTTGGGCTCGCCGGTGGTGCCGGAGGTGTAGCAGAGGGCGGCGGCCTGGCGCTCGTCGATCTCGGGCCAGGGGTAGTGGTCGCCGGGCTGCCCGGCGATCAGCTCCTCGTAGAGGTGGACGCGGGGCTTCACGCCCTCCAGGACGGAGCGGTCGCCGGGGCCGGAGACGATCACGTGCTCGACGCTGTCGAGGTGCGGGAGGAGGGGCGCGAGCAGCGGCAGCAGGGAGCCGTTGACGATCACGACGCGGTCGGCGGCGTGCCGCACGATCCAGACGAGCTGCTCGGGGGGAAGCCGCAGGTTGAGGGTGTGGAGGACGGCGCCCATGGAGGGGATCGCGAGGTACGCCTCGACGTGGTCGCCGTTGTTCCACATCAGCGTTCCGACGGGCTCCCCCTCGGCGACGCCGAGCGCGCGCAGCGCGTGCGCGAGCCGGGTGGCGCGCGTCCCGATCTCGGCGAAGGTGCGCCGCTCGGGCTCGCCTTCTCCCGTCCACGTCGTGACGCGGGCGCTGCCGTGGATCCTCGCCCCATGGGCCAGGATCCGAGTAACGGTCAGCGGTACGTCCTGCATCGTGCTCTGCACCGGGAGCCTCCCCATTCTGCGCGCGCGTCGTTACGCGAGGGTCGTTCCCGGCGATTCTGCTGGCGTATCCGCCGGTAAGTCACTACCCGGAGGAAACGAGTCCGCCACACTCGGGGGCCGGGCGGCTCACGCCCCTCCCTCCCACCCCTACTTCTTCCGCGCGACCAGCGCTCCGCCGACCCAGCCCGCCGCGACCCACGCGGCCGCGATGGCGCAGACGCCCGGCCAGCCCCAGTGGTCGTGGGCCGGGCCCGCGAGGGCGGAGGCGGTGGCGCCGCCGATGAAGGCGGCGACGACGTAGGTGGTGTTGGCGGCGGCCGGCGTGGACGTCGCGCCCAGGGCGCGGGTCTGGTTGGCGACCTGGCCCGCCATGAGGCCCGCGTGGATGAGGACCGCGCCCGCGCACAGCGCCCACAGGGCGTGCCCGCCGAGCAGGAAGAGCGGCACGGAGACGGCCGTCAGCGCGTAGGCGAACGTGACGACGCGCGGGGCGCCGAAGCGGTCGACGAGCGAGCCGGAGACCGGGCCGGCGACGGTGGAGACGAGCCCGAAGAGGCCGAACAGCCCGGCCGCGCCCAGGGAGAGGCCGTAGGGGCCGTCCGCGTCGGTGAGCAGCAGCGTCAGCGTCGTCCACAGCGCGCTCCACGCGCCGAACAGGCCGCCCTGGCGCAGGCACGCGGCCCGCAGCCCCGCGGAGGAGGCGAACAGGCCCGGCAGCCCGGCGATGGCCTTGAAGGGGTTGGCCGCCGTGCGCGGCCGGGTCTCGGCGGGGAGCAGGACGGCGGTCAGCAGGCCGACGAGCACGGTCAGCCCCGCCGCGCCGAAGAACACCGCGCGCCAGCCGAACGCCTGCCCGGCGAGCCCGCCGAGCACCCGTGCCGCGACGATGCCGGTGAACAGCCCGGCCACGACCGTCGCCACGTGCCGCGCGCGCCGCTCGGCGGGCGCGCGCTCGGCGACGAGCGGGACGAGCAGCTGCGGTACGACCGTGGCGGCGCAGGCCACCAGGACGGCCGCGGCCAGCGCCGGGAGCCCCGGGGCCAGCCCGGCGGCGATCAGCGCGACGCCGGCCACGGCCGAGAGGACGCCGACGAGCCGGCGGCGGTCGGCCGTGTCGCCGAGCGGAGCGAAGAACAGCAGGCCGACGGCGTAGCCGAGCTGGGCCACGGAGGCGATCCAGCCGGCCCCGGAGGGGGAGGCGCCGAAGTCCCGGGCGATGAGGCCGAGGAGCGGGGCGGCGAGGTAGATGTTCGCCGCCGTGACCGCCGTGCAGAGCGCGATGACGGCGAGCAGCGGCCCGCCGCCGGAGGGCCCGCTGCCGGAGGGGCGGGCTCCGGCGGCGGTCGGGCGTATGCCGGGCGGGGTGTCGAGCGGGGTGTCGGTGGTGGGTGACTTCGGCGACTGGGTGGCGGTCATCGGTGCGGTTGCTCCCCCGGGTGTTGGTAACCAACTGGTTGGTTGAGGTGCGGGACGCACTGTCTCAAGCGCCTCGCGATGCTGTCAACCAAATAGTTGGTTACTCTGTTCCCCATGGCAGGAGTCAGGGATCCCGAGGCCACCAAGGCCCGCATCTTCGAGGCGGCCACCGCCGAGTTCGCCGCTCACGGCATCGCCGGTGCCCGCATCGACCGCATCGCCCGCGAGGCGCGGGCGAACAAGCAGCTGATCTACGCCTACTTCGGCAACAAGGCCGAGCTCTTCTCCCAGGTGCTGGAGCGGCGGCTGATCGAGCTCGCCGCCGCCAACCCCGTCGACACCGAGGACCTCGACGGCTGGATCGACCGTCAGATGGCGTACCACGCCGCCCACCCCGAGCTGGTCCGGCTCGTCTTCTGGGAGGGCCTGGAGTACGGCGCCGGCGGCATCCCGCACGAGAAGGAACGCGCCGACCACTACAACCGCAAGGCCGCCGCCTTCGTGGAGGCCCAGGCCAGGGGCGAGATCGACGCGACGATCCCGGCGGCCGACCTGTTCTTCATGCTGATCGCGCTCGTCTCGTGGCCGACCGTGCAGCCGCAGATGCGGCGCATCCTCATCGGCGACACGGACGACGACCTGGAGCGGCTGCGCGCGTCCGTCCGCACGGCCGCGCGCCGCCTCATCGGGCGGGAGGCGCCGCCGGCCGCCGCGGGCTGAGCGCTTCGCCGGAAGCGCCGGTCATGTCGACCGCGGGCCGTCCGTGGCTGGTCCGTCCGGCTAGTTCGTGCCGATCTTCGCCAGCAGGTCCACGATCCGGCCCTGCACCTCCGCGCTCGTCGAGCGCTCGGCGAGGAAGAGGACCGTCTCGCCGGAGGCGAGGCGCGGCAGCTGCGCCGGGTCGATGTCCGCCGAGGTGTAGACGACCAGCGGCGTGCGGTTGAGCGCGCCGTTGCCGCGCAGCCAGTCGACGATGCCGGCGCGGCGGCGCCGCACCTGCATCAGGTCCATCACGACCAGGTTCGGCCGGGTCTGCGCGGCGAGCGTCACCGCCTCCGAGTCCGTCGCCCCGCACACCACGTGCATGCCGCGCCGCTCCAGCGTCGCGGTCAGCGCGTTCGCGATGGGCTCGTGCTCCTCGATCAGCAGCACGCGCGGCGGGTGCATCTCGCTGTCGCGCGGCGCGAGCGCCTTGAGCAGCACGGCCGGGTCGGCCCCGTAGGCGGCCTCCCGCGTCGCGTGCCCCAGCCCCGCCGTGACCAGCACCGGTACCTCGGCCGCGACCGCGGCCTCGCGCAGCGACTGCAGCGCGGTACGGGTGATCGGGCCCGTCAGCGGGTCCACGAACAGCGCGGCCGGGTACGCGCTTATCTGCGCGTCCACCTCCTCGCGCGAGTGGACGATCACCGGGCGGTAGCCGCGCTCGGTCAGCGCCGCCTCCGTGGACTCGTCCGGGGCGGGCCACACCAGCAGCCGGCGCGGATTGTCCAGCGGCTCCGGCGGCAGCTCGTCGTCCATCGGCGGCCGCACGGTCTCGACGACCTCGACCGCGCCGTTGGGACCGTCGAGCGGCTCGGGTCCCTCGGCGCCCTCGTCCGGCGCCCCTATGGCGAACGCGCGCCCTTCCGGGAGCCCGAGCGACTGCGGACGGGCCGCGCCCTTGGGGGCGGGGGCGGGTGCGGGGGCTTGCACCTGGGCTTGTGCCTGGGCCTGGGCCTCCCGCTCGCCCTCGGCGGGGTTCGCCAGCTTGCGGCGACGGCCGGAACCGGCGGAGGGCGTCCCGGCGGCCGGGGTGTCCCCCGCGCCCGGGCCCTGCCCCAGCGTCCGCACGCTGATCGGCCGCGCCCCGCCCGGCTCGCGCCCGGCCGCGCCGTGCTCCTCCGCGAGCGCCCGTCGCGCCCGGCGACGCCCGGTGGGCGCGGGGGCCTCGGCGGCGGCGTCGAAGGCGTACGGCCCAGCGGGGGCCTCGCCGCCCTGCGCGGCGCGCGGCGCGCCCGCGAGGGCGAACGGGCCGGTGTCGCCTTGCGCGCCGCCGGGTGCGGCGCCCTGGCCGGCCGGGTCCGCGCCGGGTCCGGCGGGGGTGCCGCCATTACCGGGAACCGGCTCGCCCGCCGCCTGGCCGGTACGGGGGCCGCCGTTCGGCCCGTCGGGGCCGGGGGCGCCGCCGGGTACGGCCTCGCGGCCGGGGGCCCCGGGCACGCCGTCCTGCGGGGCGCCGCCGGGCGCACCCGTCGGCTGACCGGGCCGGACGTCGTGGCCGTACGGCCCGGCTGCGGCGGGGGCGCCGCCTCGGCTTTCGGGGTAGCCCGGCCCGGCCTGTCGGCCGGCGGACTCGGGACCACCGTGCCGTGCGGCACCGCCGGGGATGCCGGGACCGGCCTGCGGTCCGGCTGCGGCGGGCGCGCCGGGGGTGCCGTGCGGTGTGGCGTTGTTGGGCGCGCCGCTCTGGCCGTTGGGGTAACCAGGCAGGGCCTGTGCGCGGGGGGCGTCGCCGGGGGCGCCGTGCGGCGTGGCGTCGCTGGGCGTGCCGCCTTGGCCGTTGGGGTAACCGGGCACGGCCTGCGCGCCGGGGACGCCGGGCGCGTCGCCGTGTGGGCCGGGCGCGCCGCCCTGGCCGTCCGGGTAACCAGGCGTGGCCTGCGCGCGGGGGGTGCCTGGGGCGCCGCCGTGCGGGCCGGGCGTGCCGCCTTGGCCGTTGGGGTAACTGGGCATGGCCTGCGCGCCGGGGACGCCGGGGACGCCGGGTGCGACGCCGTGCGGGCCGGGGGTGCCGCCGTGCGGCATGGCGTCGTTCGGCGTGCCGACCTGGCCGCCGGGACCGGCCTGCGGGCCGGGTGCGGTGGGTGCGCCGGGGGCGCTGTGCCGTGCGGCGTTGTTGGGCGCGCCGCCTTGGCCGTCGGGGAAACCAGGCATGGCCTGCGGGTGGGCGGCGCCGGGGGCGCTGTGCCGCGCGTCGCCCTGACGGGCGCTGTCGGGCGTGCCGCCCTGGGCGTCGGTGAGGCCGGGCGCGGCCTGCACGCCGTGGCTGCCGGTCCCGCCGTCGGGGAACTGTGCGCTCGCCGCTCCCGGGCCGCCGTGACCTGCGGGGTCGTTCGGCATGCCGCTCTGGCCGCCGGGGAAGCCGGGGATGCCGTGCCGTCCGGCGTTGTTCGGCGAGCCGGTCTGCCCGTTGGCGAAGCCGGGTGCGGCGGGTGTGCCCGTTGCCTCCGGGCCGCTGTGGCGTGCGGGGCTGTCGGGCGTGTCGCCTTGGACGTCGGGGTACCCGGGCACGCCGTGCGGGCCGGGGCCGCCGGGCCGTCCGGTGTCGTTCGGCGGGCCGCTCTGCCCCTTGGCGAAGCCGGGTGCGGCGGGCGGGCGTGCGGGGCTGTCCGGCGCGTCGCCCTGGACGTTCGGGTAGCCGGGGGTGCCGGGGCCTGCGGGCTGCGCGGCGTTCCTGCGGGTGCCGGTCGGGGCGGTGCCCCGGCCGTCGGGGAACCCGGCCACGGCCTGTGCGCCGGCCGCCGCCCCGGCCTGGCCGTTCGGGAACCCGGGGCCGTCCGGTCGCGCGGTCTCCGGTGCGCCGACCGGGCCGCCGGGGAAACCGGGCACGGCCTGCGGGTCGACGACGGCGGGAGCGCCGGGGCCCCCGTGGCGGCGGGCGCCCGGG
Source organism: Streptomyces abikoensis (assembly GCF_014648775.1). Lineage (GTDB taxonomy): Bacteria > Actinomycetota > Actinomycetes > Streptomycetales > Streptomycetaceae > Streptomyces > Streptomyces abikoensis. Next base: position 249,395 of record NZ_BMRT01000010.1, on the reverse strand, counting down.
ACGTCCGGGGCGTCGGCGTCGTGGCCGTACGGCTCCGCGCCCTCGCCGCGGGCGAAGCCCCCCGGGACGTCCTCCGGGGCCTGGGCCGGGGTCGGCGGCTTGCGGTCGGCGTCGGCCGGGGGGAGGGCGAAGGCCGGGCGGGGGACGGGGGGTTCGGCGGTGGTCTGGACGGGGACGCGGCCCTCCGGCGTCGCCTCCGCGACGGCGCGGCGGGCGCGGCGGCCCGTGGGCGCGGCGGCCGGGGCGCGGTCGGCGTCCGCCGGCGGCAGCGCGAAGGCCGCGCGCGGCGCCTCGCCCGCGTCGCGGCGTGCCCGGCGGCCCGTTGGCGTGCCCGTCGCCTGCGGCGGGACGAGCCCGGCACCGGCGGGCGCGCCCGCCGGCTCCTCCTCGGCCCGCGCCGGACCCCGGCGGCGCCCGGTCGGCGGGGGCGCGGACCCCTCGCTCTCGGTCCCGGTCTTCGCCGGTTCCGCCGGTTCCGCCGGCTCCGCGTCGGGGCGGCGCGCGCGCCTTCCGGTGCCGGCCGGCTCGTCTCCGTCCCCGGACGAGGAAGCAGGCGCGGAAGAAGGCGAGGACGAAGGCGAGGAAGAGGGCGAAGGCGTCGGCGCCGCGTCCGGGCTCGTGCCCCGGCCCCGCTGCGTCGGCATCGGCATGACCGTCGTCAGATTCTCCGTGTCCGGCCCGCGCCGCTCCGCGCCCGGCGGGACCGGGCCCGCGTCGGCCGCGACCGGCACCTCCAGGACGTACGCCTTGCCGCCCGACGAACCCGGCACGTCGTGCGTCTGCAGCACTCCGCCGTGGCGCCGGACGATGCCCCGCACCAGGGGACCGTGCACCGGGTCGCCGCCGGGGAAGGGGCCGCGCACCTCGATGCGGACGACCTCCCCGCGCTGTGCCGCCGCGACGACGATCGTCGAGTCGCCGGAGCCCGCGCCCGGGCCGGAGAGCGGGGCCGTCGTGGCGCCCGTGGAGTCGACGCCCGCGACGTCCGCGATCAGATGCGCCAGCGCCTGCGCGAACCGCGCCGCGTCCACCTCGGCCTCGATGGCCGGCGCGTGCACGGCGAACTGGGCGCGCCCCGGGCCGATCAGCTCGACCGCGCCCTCGACGCCCGCCGCGACGACCTCGTCGAGGGCGACCTTCTCCCGGACGAGCCTGTCCGTTCCCGAATCGAGCCGCTGATAGGCGAGGACGTTGTCGACGAGCGTCCGCATCCGGGCGTAGCCGGCGGCGAGATGGTGGAGGATCTGGTTGGCCTCGGGCCACAGCTGGCCCGCCGGGTCGTCGGCCAGGGTGCCGAGTTCGGCGCGGAGGTGGTCGAGCGGGCCGCGCAGCGAGCCGTCGACCAGGTTCAGCAACTGTGCGTGGCGCGCGGCCAGCGCGTCGTAGGGGCGGCGGTCGGTGAAGGTCATCACCGCGCCCACGAGTTGGTCGCCGTCGCGCACCGGCGCGGTCGTGAGGTCGACGGGCACCGGGCGGCCGTCCTTGGCCCACAGCACCTGCCCGCGCACCCGGTGCTTGCGCCCGGAGCGCAGGGTGTCGGCGATGGGCGACTCCTCATAAGGGAAGGGTGTGCCGTCCCCGCGCGAGTGGTGGATGAGGGGGTGGAGCTCGCGGCCGCCGAGGTCGCTCGCGCGGTAGCCGAGGATCTGCGCGGCGGAGGGGTTGACGAGGACGACCTTGCCGGCGGTGTCGACGCCGACCACGCCCTCCGACGCCGCGCGCAGGATCATCTCGGTCTGGCGCTGCGAACGGGCCAGTTCGGCCTCGGTGTCCATGGTGCCGGTCAGATCGCGGACGACCAGCATGAGGAGCTCGTCCTCATAGGAAGCGGAAGCGCTCGGCTCGGCGTAGGGGGTGCGGCCGTCGAGGTTGGCGCTGGTCACTTCGACGGGGAACTGGGTGCCGTCGGTGCGCCGGGCGATCATGCGGGTGGGCCGGGTGCGGCCGCCGTCCGGTTCGTCCCGGGGGGCCCGCAGGCCGCCGGGGATGCGCCGGGAGTCGAACTCCGGGAGCAGGTCGAGCAGACCGCGCCCGACGAGCCCGGTGCCGGGCACCTGGAAGGTCTCCAGCGCGATGTGGTTGGCGTTGACGACCGTGCCGTTGCAGTTGACGAGCAGCAGCGCGTCGGGGAGGGCGTCGAGTATGGCTGCGAGGCGAGCAGCGCCTCGGGATGGCCTGCTGCTCACGACGACGCTTCCTCCCTGGTTACCGCACCTTGCCGACCGCTCCGGGCGGGTTCGCACCGCCTGTGGGGCCTGTCATCGAGGGGAAGTCTACGGGCTGCCGTGGTGGGCGCTACTGCGGATGACGGGTGTGCCGGGAGGTTCCGGTAAGCCTCCCCGGGGCGTCTCGGGCAGGCCGGACATGCCCCTCGTGTCCCTCTTCGTGGGGACCTTCCGGTCAGCCCAGTCGACTTCCTACGGGGGTTTTCTTCGGCGAGCCCTTCGACTCCCCGAACACAGTGGAGAACCGGTTCCAGCGGGCCATCTCGCAGCCGTTCGCCTTGCTGAAGTCGGCGTTCACCGGCCGCCCCGCCCAGGTTCCGCTTACGTGCGCGCGGTCCGGTCCGCCGTAGACCATCGTGCAGTCCGCTCCCCTGGGTACGGGTGAGAAGAGGTCCTTCCCCCAGGTCGTCTGCCCGTCCAGCTGGGCGCAGGCTTCCTTGGCGCGCGGATGGGTGCCGCCGGCGGGGTGGCAGTAGAGCTCGTAGCGGGCGTCGTGGCCGCCGGTGTCGGTCACGGTGATCGTGAGGTGATCGGCGGAGCGGTCCAGCCCGTCCAGGGGGAGGGGCGCGGCCGAGGCGGCCGGCGCGAGCAGCGCGGGCGCCAGGGCGGCGGCGAGGGCGAGGCGGCGGAGCGGCATTCGGGGGACTCCCGGGGTGTGTGCGAACGCGGGTCCGGGCGGCCGGATCGCCCGGCCGGACCCCTCACCCGCACTAACGCTCCGGAGCGCCCCGCGTTGCGCGCCGCGAACGCCTTTGCCCAAGACACCTGTCGCCCGGTACCGTAGGGGTGCGATTGGTGACCGGCCGCGATGTTGTGTCATCATCTGCACGCACCCCTGGCGCACGCGCGAGGGGGGAGGAGGCGTCGCCTAGTCCGGTCTATGGCGCCGCACTGCTAATGCGGTTTGGGCCTTAAAGCCCATCGAGGGTTCAAATCCCTCCGCCTCCGCAGTAACGAAAGCCCCGGTCGTCCCAGACGGCCGGGGCTTTCGCGTACCCGCGTGCGTACCCGCGCCGGATTCCCCAAGCGATCTCGAAAAACGGCATATCCGCAGGTCAGAGGGGCTGCGGCCAATGGATTTCGTCTGACGGCGAGGTTCATGTAATGTTGTCCACGCAACGCCGACCGGCAAGAAAACGCCGGGAAGCCGAGCGCTCGTAGCTTAACGGATAGAGCACTTGACTACGGATCAAGAGGTTGCAGGTTCGAATCCTGCCGAGCGCACTGTCGGAAGATTCGTCTTCCGTCCGTCGCGGGGTGGAGCAGCTCGGTAGCTCGCTGGGCTCATAACCCAGAGGTCGCAGGTTCAAATCCTGTCCCCGCTACTAAGACCGAAGGCCCGGTACGTTTCGTACCGGGCCTTCGGCGTTCCCTCAGCCGTTCAGCGGCAGGGCCTCGGCGAGCGCGCGCCATTCCGAGCGCGGAAGGGTGTCGCGCCGCGGGTCCCGCTCCGGGTCGAGGACGACCTGGACGGCCAGGTGGTCGGCGCCCGACGCCAGGAACTCGTCGACCCGGGCCCTGATCGCCTCGGTGTCGCCGAGGGCGAAGAGCGCGTCGACGAGCCGGTCGCTGCCGCCGCCGGCGAAGTCCTCCTCCGCGAAGCCGAGCCGCAGCAGATTGTTGGTGTAGTTGGGCATCGGCAGGTAGAAGCCCAGGTACGCGCGGGCGGTCTCCCGGGCGCGGGCCACGTCGGGGTCGAGGACGACCTTGAGCTCGGGCGCCAGGACCGCGCCCTCGCCCAGCAGTTCCCGGGCCCGGGCGGTGTGCTCGGCGGTGACGAGATAGGGGAGGGCGCCCGCCGCGCGCTCCGCCGCCAGCGCCACCATCTTCGGGCCGAGCGCGGCCAGCAGCCGCTGTTCGACCGGGACCGGGACGGGGGCGGTGTCGAGCCCGGTCAGATACTCCTTCATCGCCGAGTAGGGGCGGGCGTAGCCCGAGGCCAGATGGGCGTGGCTGGCGCCCAGGCCCAGCCGGAAGCGCTCGCGCCGGCCCGGCTCCAGGGCGGCGTAGGCAGCCGCGACCTCGGTGGCGGTGTGGTTCCAGATGCTGAGGATGCTGGTGCCGACGGCGGCGCGCTCGGTCGCGGCCAGCACGTGCCCGGCCTGGGCCACGGAGGGGCTGCCGCCGATCCAGAGGGTGCCGTAGCCGAGCTCGTCCAATTCGGCGGCGGCCTCCTGGACTTCGCCGAGCCGGGCGGGGTCGTCCACGCGCAGGGCGACGCTCCAGACGCCGACGGTGCCCAGGGAGTCGGCCGTGTTGTTCATGCAGTGATCGTTTCCGGATGCCATGGCTCGCGCAACCGGAGGTGTCTTCCGGATATTCCCGGGCCGGTCCCTTCCGATTCTCAGACGATTCACAGAGTGCCGAAAGGGCGCTCTCACCCACCCGTTCCACCATCGTCGGCATGACCATCGCCTCGCCCCACGGGCGTACTCAGCCGCGGCTCGACGACGGAAGCCCCGTACGCGTCCTGGTCGTCGACGCCGAGTCCTCGCTCGCCGACCTGCTCTCCCTCGCGCTGCGCTACGAGGGCTGGGAGGTGCGGGCCGCCGTCGGCGGCGCCGAAGCGCTCCGCCGCGCCCGGGAGTTCCGGCCGGACGCCGTGGTCCTGGACATGGCGCTCCCCGACATGGACGCGCTGACGCTGCTGGGCCTGCTGCGGCAGGAACGCCCCGGTGTGCCGGTGCTGTTCCTCACCGGCAGGGACACCGCCGAGGACCGCGTCGCGGGCCTGACCGCCGGCGGGGACGACCACGTGGCCAAGCCGTTCGGCCTGGAGGACGCCGTCGCCCGGCTGCGCGGCCTGCTGCGCCGCTCGCGGGCCGCCGCGCCGCGCGCGGAGTCCGTGCTGACGGTGGGGGACCTGGTCCTCGACGAGGACAGCCGCGAGGTCTCCCGGGGCGGTACGGAGATCCACCTCACCGCCACCGAGTTCGAGCTGCTGCGCTTCCTGATGCGCAACCCCCGCCGGGTGCTCAGCAAGCCGCAGATCCTCGACCGCGTCTGGTCGTACGACTTCGGCGGGCGGGCCAACGTCGTCGAGCTCTACATCTCCTATCTGCGCCGCAAGATCGACGCGGGCCGGCCGCCGATGATCCACACCCGGCGCGGGGCGGGCTACCTCATCAAACCGCCCGCCCAAGCCGTCTGAAGGGGCTCGAAAAAAATCGCCTTGTACGGCGTAGAGCAGGTCCTGTACGGTGTACGACGCAAGCCAGTCGTACACCGTACAAGGCCATGTGCCGCACAGGGGGGAACCCGTATGACCGCGACCGCGGCGGAAACGCCATCGCCCAGCACCGGGGCAGCCGACGAGAAGCCGCAGCGCCATCCCACGCGCTGGCTGGTGCTCGGCGTCATATGTCTCGCCCAGCTCACCGTCCTCCTCGACAACACCGTCCTCACGGTCGCGATCCCCTCCCTCACCGAGGAGATGGGCGCCTCGACCGCCGACATCCAGTGGATGATCAACGCCTATTCGCTGGTCCAGGCGGGCCTGCTGCTCACCGCGGGCAGTGCCGCCGACCGCTACGGGCGCAAGAAGCTCCTCGCCGCCGGCCTCGCCCTCTTCGGCCTCGGCTCGCTCGTCGCGTCGCTGTCCGAGAGCACGGGCCAGCTGATCGCCGCCCGCGCCGGCATGGGCATCGGCGGCGCACTGCTGATGACGACCACCCTGGCCGTCGTCGTGCAGGTCTTCGAGGCGGACGAGCGCCCCAAGGCCATCGGTCTGTGGGGAGCGGTGAGTTCGCTCGGCTTCGCCGGCGGCCCGATCGTCGGCGGCGCGCTGCTCAACCACTACTGGTGGGGCTCGATCTTCCTGATCAACCTGCCGGTCGCCGCGCTCGGCCTGCTGGCCGTGCTCAAGTGGGTGCCCGAGTCCAAGAACCCCTCGGGCGAGCGCCCCGACCTGCTCGGTGCGCTGCTGTCCACGATCGGCATGACCGGCGTCGTCTTCGCCATCATCTCCGGCCCCGCCCACGGCTGGACCTCCGCCCGGGTGCTCGCCTCGGCCCTCGTCGGCCTGGTCACCCTGGCCCTCTTCGCCGTGTGGGAGGCCCGCTGCCCCTACCCGATGCTCGACATGCACTTCTTCCGCGACAGCCGCTTCGTCGGCGCGGTCTCCGGCGGCATCCTCGTCGCCTTCGGCATGGGCGGCTCGTTCTTCCTGCTCGGCCAGCACCTCCAACTGGTCCTCCACTACGACCCGCTGGAGACCGGCCTGCGGATGACGCCGCTGGCACTCGTCATCGTCGTCCTCAACTTCACCGGTGTCGGCGCCCGGCTGCTGCCGAGGATCGGCACCCCGGCCGCCATCGGCGGCGGCATGGGCCTGCTGGCCGCCGGCCTCGCCTCCATCGCGATCCTCGGCGCGCACGGCTACGGCGGGATGCTGCTGGGCCTGATCCTCATGGGCGTCGGCATCGCGATCTCCATGCCCGCGATGGCCAACGCCATCATGTCCGCCATCCCGCCGGAGAAGGCCGGCATCGGCGCCGGCGTCAACGGCACGCTCCAGGAGACGGGCAACGGCCTCGGCGTCGCCGTGCTCGGCGCGGTGCTCAACTCCCGCTTCGCCGCACTCGTCCCGGCCGTCGCCGCCGGCGCGGGCTCCCTGCCCGAGGCCCTCGGCCACGCCCGCACCACGGCGGACCGCACCGCCATCGAGGACGCCTTCGCCTCCGGCGTCCAGACCAGCCAGCTCGTCGGCGCGAGCGCGGTGCTCGCGGGCGGCATCGTCGCGGCGGTCCTGCTGCACCGGGCCGAGAAGCAGGCCCAGCGGCAGCCGGCGCAGTGAGAACCGGAACGGTGTGGACGTAGCATGCGAGGTGTACTGACCAGTGGAAAAAGGGAGAGCCGGGATGGCTAGCGGAGGCCGCGCGGGCGGTTCCCGGGTCAGCGTGTGGCTGACCGACAACCCCCGCCGCAAGGCCGACGGCCAGACCGCCGAGGGCGGGCTCGACCTCGAACGGATCGTCGCCACGACCGTGCGGATGCTCGACACCGAGGGGCTGGCGAAGTTCTCGATGCGCCGCCTCGCGACGGAGCTGGGCGTGACCGCCATGTCGGTCTACTGGTACGTCGACACCAAGGACGACCTCCTGGAGCTCGCCGTCGACCACATCAGCGGCGAGCTGAGCCTGCCCGACCTCACCGACGAGAACGCCGACTGGCGCGACCAGCTCCGCGACCTCGCCGTCCAGTACCGGCGGGTCCTCGCCGACCACCCCTGGGCGCCCCGGCTGCTCGGCCAGTACCTCAACGTCGGGCCCCGCGCCCTGGCCTTCTCCGAGGCCACGCTGACCGTCATGCGCCGCAGCGGGGTGGCTCCGCACGCCATGACCGGCGCGATCTCCGCGCTCTTCCAGTTCGTCTACGGCTTCGCGTCCGTCGAGGGCATGTACCGCGAGCGCTGCCGTGAGCAGGGACTGACCCAGGACGAGTACTACCAGCGGATCATCGAGGCGTTCTCGCAGCGGCCGGCGACGGCGGAGCCGTTCGAGGAGGTGACCGAGATCGTGGAGAGGCGGTCGGGGGAGACGGGGGGTGCGACGGAGATGTGGGAGCGGGATTTCTCTTTCGCGATCGACACGGTTATCGCGGGCATCGAGGTCATGCGCGACCGCTCGCGCGGGGCGACCCAGTACTGAGAGGGTGCGCACCGCCTCCCGCGCGGGGTTCCGGTGACTTTCCGGTTGCCCCCGGTGGGGGGTTTCCCGCGCCTCCGGCGCGGTTCTACCCCACCCACCCGCCCGATTACCCGGAGCCGGATTGCCCGGGTAGGGGGCGGGCCGACGGGGGGCGGTGCTGGGGTGACGTGAGGGGGCGGGGTGGGGTGGATGGGCCCTGGTAGGGGCGTGAAGAGCTCTTCGCCGCTGGTGACAGGGGCCGGGTACCCCTACTGATACCAGGGACCGCGAAGAGCTCAGCCCCGTAAGGGCCCGTCCGCCCCACCCCGCCCCCGACCCAAAAACAATCGCGGCCCCGGCGAGGGCGCGCCAGGCCGTCCCCTGCCTGGTGTGCGCGCCCCCGCCGGGGCCGTGGGCCCGTGGACCGTTCTTGCCGTTCCGGTCCGGCCGGGCAACCGGCCCACGAAGGCGACGCGCCCCGCTCATGGCGCGTGCCCCCGTCGGCCGGGGTTCGTCAGCCGGTCTTGTCAGCCGGCTCCGCCGAGGCCGTCGCCGCCCCCGGCGTGCCCTTCAGCGCGACCTCCTTGATGAAGAGCGTCACGATGAACGCGATCAGCGCACACGGCGCCGCGTAGAGGAAGACATCCGCGATGCCGTGCCCGTACGCGCTCTCCATGACCGTGCGGAGCGGCGCCGGCAGGGACTTGAGGTCCGGGATGCCACCGCCCCCCGTACCGCCGTGGCCCATGGCCGCCGCGGCCTTCGGGCCGAGCGCGGTGAGCCCGTCCTTCACATAGTCCGGCACCCGGTTGGCGAGCACCGCGCCCAGCGCGGAGACACCGACCGCACCGCCCAGGGAGCGGAAGAAGGTGACGACGGAGCTCGCGGCGCCGAGATCCTTCGGCTCGACCTGGTTCTGCGCGGCGAGCACGAGGTTCTGCATCATCATGCCGATGCCGAGACCCATGAGCACCATGTAGACGGCGAGGTGCCAGTACGGGGTGTCGTAGCGCATCGTGCCGAGCAGGCCGAGGCCCGCGGTGAGCAGCACACCACCCGTGAGCAGCCATGCCTTCCAGCGACCGGTCTTGGTGATGATCTGACCGGAAACCGTCGACGAGACGAACAGACCGCCGATCATCGGGATCGTCAGCACACCGGACATCGTCGGCGACTCGCCGCGCGCCAGCTGGAAGTACTGCGAGAAGAAGACCGTGCCGGCGAACATCGCCACGCCCACGAAGAGGCTCGCGAGCGAGGACAGCGCGATGGTCTTGTTGCGGAACAGCCGCAGCGGAATGATCGGTTCGCTGGCCTTCGACTCCGTGAGGAGGAAGAGCGCGGCGAGGACGATCGAGCCGCCGACCATCGCGCCGGTCTGCCAGGAGATCCAGTCGTAGTCCTTGCCCTTGCCGGCCCGGGTGACCCAGATCAGCAGCAGGGTGACGGACGCGGTGATGAAGAAGGCGCCCAGCCAGTCGACCTTGACGTCACGCTTGACGACGGGCAGCTTCAGCGTCTTCTGCAGGACGATCAGCGCGATGATCGCGAACGGCACGCCGACGTAGAAGCACCAGCGCCAGCCGAGCCAGCTGGTGTCGGTGATGACACCGCCGAGCAGCGGGCCGCCGACGGTGGCCACGGCGAAGGTCGCGCCGAGGTAGCCGCTGTAACGGCCGCGCTCCCGGGGGGAGATCATCGCGGCCATGACGATCTGGGCCAGGGCGGACAGACCGCCCACGCCTATGCCCTGGACGACACGGCAGGCGATGAGCATGCCGGTGTTCTGCGACAGACCGGCCACGACCGAGCCGGCCACGTAGACCACCAGCGCCAGCTGGACCAGCAGCTTCTTGCTGAAGAGGTCGGAGAGCTTGCCCCAGAGCGGGGTGGACGCGGTCATCGCCAGGAGCGAGGCCGTGACGACCCAGGTGTAGGAGGACTGGCTGCCGTGGAGGTCGTGGATGATCTCGGGCAGCGCGTTGGAGACGATCGTCGAGGAGAGGATCGCGACGAACATGCCGAGCAGCAGCCCGGAGAGCGCTTCCATGATCTGGCGGTGCGACATGGGCGCCGCGTCGGTGGCGGCGCCGGCCTGCGCCGGAGCTCCTGATGAGGCGTCCCGCACACCTGCCGGTGAGGACTTGGCCATGGACTTCCTTTCTCGCTTGGGGTCAGACGGGTGTACGGGTGGTGAATTCGGCGCCGGACGCGGCGCCCGAGTGGTGATACGGCCGCGAACGGCAGTCGCCGAAGCTGTCGCGGAGCCGCTTCATCAGGCCGATGAGGTGGCCGACGTCGTCGTCGGACCAGTCCTGGAGGGCATGGGCGAGCGCGTCGGTGTACCGCGCGGAGACCTCGTCCAGCAGCTCCTCGCCGCTGGCGGTGAGGCTCAGCAGCCGGGACCGCTTGTCGAGGGGGTCCGGCTGACGTTCGAGCCAGCCGCGCTCGGCGGCGTAGGTGACGTGCCGGCTGGTCACGGAGGCGTCGATGGACAGCAGCTCGCCGAGGCGGCTCATCCGCATCTCACCGTGCTGCTTCAGCAGGGTGAGCATGATGGCCGTGGCCGGGGAGCAGTCCTGCGGCAGGACGCGGCTCAGCCCGCGCTTCACCGCGCCGATGGCGCTCAGCTGACGCGCCAGTTCCTGGTACTGCTCCTGTGCGGCCATGGGCCTCGGCTCCCGGGTGCCATTCGCTCGACGGTTAGGTTGCTCTGGGCAACCATAGGGAAGATTGGTTGCTGAAGGCAAATGAAAAAGGGGGTTATCGGGTAAAAGGAGAACCAAGGGTTCTTCGGGAGGGCGTAAAGGGGCGGCCCGCCGGGCGCGGCGGCACGGCCTTTCGCTAGGGTCCCGCCCATGGCAGCCAACCCTCAGCAGAACCCCGGTGGCGAGTACGACCCCGCGGGTAGCACGCAGATGTTCCGAGCGTTCGTGGCGGAAGAGGGCGGTCCTGCGTCGGCGCCGGGCCCGGTGTCCGGGGTGGGTGCGCCCGTTGGTGGCCGGGCGGCGCGACGGGCGGCGGCGGCGCCTTCGGGGCCGAGTGTCGGGCTGATCATCGGGGTGATCGTCGCGATCCTGCTCGTCGCCGGGGCGGCCTGGCTCGCGCTGGGCTGAGTTCGCCCCAGTCCCGCCCTTTCACCGTTTCCCGGGGCTCCGCCCCGGACCCCGCTCCTCAAACGCCGGAGGGGCTGAGAGGGGTCAGCCGGACGGGCTGAGCCGGGCCTCGCGCGTCTCGATCCGCGCCCCCGGTGGGACCCGCCCCTCCTCGACGCATACCTTCCAGGTGTCCCGCGTCGTACCGCCCGGGGCGATCGGGGCCGGAAGGGTGCGGGTGACGGGGACCGTGTCGCGGTCGGCGCCGGTTTTCCCCAGGATGTGGACGAGCAGGGTGACCGTGCCCGAGGCGATCGGCGTGGGGCCGGTGTTGGTGAAGGCGAGGGTGACGCGTTCACACCAGCGCTCGTCGGTGGGTTCGCGGTGCGGGATGTTCACGGTCAGGGCGGGGAGCGGGATGAGCTCCACGCCGCCCTTGGGCGGCACGGGGTGATCGGCCGCTCCTGTCGTGCCGGGTCCGGCGGCCCCCGTGGCGACACGGACCTCGCGGTCGCCGCCGCCGCAGCCCGCCGAGGCGAGCGTGCCCACCGCGACCAGGCAGACGAGGCGGACGAGTGTCTTCCGTCGCATCGGCCCAGTTTCGCTGACCCGAAGTCAGCGTGTACACACCGCCGGTCAGTCGGCGATGAGGCCTTCCCGCAACTGCGCCAGCGTGCGGGTCAGCAGCCGGGAGACGTGCATCTGGGAGATGCCGACCTCCTCGCCGATCTGTGACTGCGTCATATTGGCGAAGAACCGCAGCATGATGATCTGCCGTTCGCGCTGGGGCAGCTTCGCCAGCAGGGGCTTCAGTGACTCGCGGTACTCCACGCCCTCGAGCGCCGTGTCCTCGTAGCCCAGCCGGTCGGCCAGGGAGCCCTCGCCGCCGTCGTCCTCGGGAGAGGGAGAGTCCAGCGAGCTCGCCGTGTAGGCGTTGCCCACGGCCAGGCCGTCGACGACGTCCTCCTCGGAGACGCCGAGGCACACGGCCAACTCCGGGACGGTGGGCGAGCGGTCGAGCTTCTGGGCGAGTTCGTCGCTCGCCTTGGTGAGGGCGAGGCGCAGCTCCTGGAGGCGGCGCGGGACCCGCACGGACCAGCTGGTGTCCCGGAAGAAGCGTTTGATCTCACCGACCACCGTGGGCATCGCGAACGTCGGGAATTCGACACCGCGTTCGCAGTCGAAGCGGTCGATCGCCTTGATCAGCCCGATGGTGCCGACCTGGACGATGTCCTCCATGGGCTCGTTGCGGCTGCGGAAGCGGGCCGCGGCGTACCGCACGAGGGGGAGGTTGAGCTCGATGAGGGTGTCGCGGACGTAGGTGCGCTCGACGCTGTCCCGGTCGAGCGCGGCCAGCCGCAGGAACAGGGAGCGGGAGAGGGTGCGGGTGTCGATGGCTTCACAGTCGTCGAGCACGGCGTGCGGTGCGTCGTTGGCGAGCACCTTCGCGCTGCCCAGGTCTACGGACATGCCACCCCCTTGAGGTCGCGGACGGATCACAGCGGCACCCTCGCGCGAGGGGTTCAGCCTCCACCTGAATACCGGAGGCTGCGCTGTGGCAAACGCAGTTCCAGCAGAATGTCACATGTCGGCAACACGCTGTAGCGTCAAGTCGATATATCTTCCCCATGACATCGGGGGAGGGGTCACCCGTGAGGGTTAGGCGTCGATTCGATTTGCGGAACGGAGCCTGGCGAAGCTTCGTGAGAGTAGCCGGGACACATGCATCTGTGACACCCCCAGCTCCGCGCTGATCTGCGACTGCGTCAAATTGCTGTAGTAGCGCAGCAGGAGGATCCGCTGTTCCCGCTCAGGAAGCTGTACGAGCAGATGGCGGACGAGATCACGGTGTTCGACCCCGGCCAGCGCGGGGTCCTCGTAGCCGAGTCGGTCCAGCAGGCCGGGCAGGCCGTCGCCCTCCTGGGCGGCCTCCAGGGAAGTGGCGTGATACGAACGGCCGGCCTCGATGCAGGCCAGCACCTCGTCCTCGGCGATCTTCAGCCGGTCGGCGATCTCGGCGGTGGTGGGGGAGCGGCCGTGGAGCACCGTCAGGTCCTCCGTGGCGCCGTTGACCTGCACCCACAGCTCGTGGAGGCGGCGCGGAACGTGCACGGTGCGGACGTTGTCGCGGAAGTACCGCTTGATCTCGCCGACGACGGTCGGCATCGCGAACGTGGGGAACTGGACACCGCGATCGGGGTCGAAGCGGTCGATGGCGTTGATGAGACCGATGGTGCCGACCTGGACCACGTCCTCCATGGGCTCGTTGCGGCTGCGAAAACGCGCCGCGGCGTACCGCACGAGGGGGAGGTTGGCTTCGATCAGGGCGGCGCGCACGCGGGCGTGCTCGGGGGTGCCGGGCTCCAGGGTGACGAACTCCTTGAAGAGCACCTGGGTCAGGGCCCGGGCGTCGGCGCCCCGGCCCTCCCGCGAGCGGGGGCCGCGTACGGCGCCGGGCTCGCCGGGCCGGCCGTCCCCGTCGGGGCCGGTGGGCTCAAGGCCGTCGGGGAGGTCGTCGGGGATGCCGTCGGTGTCGGCATCGGCGACGGCGTCGGTGACGGGGCCGGTGACAGGGGTGGTGACGGGATCGGCGACGCGGTCGATGACGGGGTCGGTTTCGTCGGTGGACTTGTCGCGCCGGAGGGGGGCTTCGGGCGCTGTACGGGCCGGCACGGTCACCACCCCTTCGCGGTCAAAATCGATCAACTCATCCGGCAAAAGCGGTCATAGCATCACAAGACATGTCCGTAGTGTGCAAGCACCGCATAGCACCGTGTTGACGACAAAAAACGCCCCTCACCCGGGGGGTGAGGGGCGCCGGAAGGGTTCTCAGAACGGGTAGTCGGCGATCACCCAGGTCGCGAATTCGCGCCACTGGGCGACGCCCGCCTGGTGGGCGGGGTGGTCCAGATACCGCTGGAGCGCGGCCATGTCCTTGACCGAGCAGTTGATGGCGTAGTCGTAGGCGATCGGCCGGTCGGAGACGTTCCAGGCGCACTCCCAGGAGCGCAGCTCGGGAATGGCGCCGTCCAGCTTCTCGAACGCCTGCACACCGGCGACGACGCGCGGGTCGTCGCGCTCGACGCCCTCGTTGAGCTTGAACAGGACGAGATGACGGATCACGGGTGCCTTCTTTCAGCTGACGAGCTGGGTCATGAACTCGCCGATGTTCATGGCGGCGTCCGATATCCCCTGGAACCCTATCTGGACGAGCTCCGCCGACCGGGCGGGGGAGTGGATGATCGTGTACGCCACGAAGATGCCGAGACCCCAGAGCACGACCTTCTTTGTCTGCACGATGACGCCCTGCCTCCCCTGCGGTCCCGCCTTGATCGCGAGAGTCTATCCGCGCAAACGTGCGAGGGAATGAATGGCCGAAAATCATGGCGCGTCGCGCTGGGGGCGCGAGGCCGCGGTGTGGACGGATTCACACCCCTCACGCGGACTTTAAGGACTTTGGACCCTGCAAGCCGGGTCCTTCGGCAGACTCCCGCGCCCGAGCCGGGGCGGAGGATGGACGCGTGGTCCACGGATCTGGCAGGAATCCTGTGGGCCCAGGGACGCGACCTCACTGCGGGGTCCGGGCCGTGCGAATCCCCCCGACCGCGGCCCGTACTTGGAGGCCGTGTCCTCGTCGGGGGAAGCGGTTGTCCCCCCGATGCCGCTTCCCCCGTCCCGCGTTCGCCGGAAGCCCCGGCTCCGGGCCCACGACGCGCACCGTGGCCCGGGGCCGGGGCTTCCGCGCTGCCGGCCCGGACACCGCCGGACGAACGCCGGATGCACGCCGGATCACGGCTGGGCCTCAGAGGTGAAATCGGCCCACTGCCGGGGCACCAGAAAGGCACACGATGTGCCCGATGAGGGAGGGCGGTGAGGTTCGCCATGGGCGTGTACGAGCTCGCCTTCACCATGCGGGAACGCGTGGCGGGGGGAGCGGTGGTCATGGAACTGGTCGGTGAGATCGACATCCTGGCCGAGCAGACGCTGGGGCAGCGGATGGAGGGCGTCGCGGGGCGGTGCCGGGGGGAGCTGGTGCTCGATCTGCGTGCCGTGACCTTTCTGGACGCCAGCGGTGTACGGCTGTTGCTGCGGGTTCGCGCCCGCGCGGCGCGGTGCGGGGCTCGGTTGCGGGTTGTGCGGGGTGGGGCGATGGTTTCGAAGGTCGTTCGGATCGCCGGGGTCGAGGCGGCGTTCGTCTGGCTCGAGGAGTTCCCCCCGACGGCGGTCGGCAGCGTGCCCGCCTGACGGCGGGTTCCGTCGACTTTCCGGGTGCCCCCGGTGGGGGGTTTTCCGCGCCTTCGGCGCGGTTCTACCCCACCCACCCGCCCGATTGCCCGGCACGGATCGCCCCGCTAGGGGGCTGGGGTGACGTGAGGGGGCGGGGTGGGGTGGATGGGCCCTGGTAGGGGCGTAAGGAGCTCTTCGCCGCTAGTGACACGGGCGGGGCAACCAGCACCGTGATACCAGGGACCGCGAAGAGCTCAGCCCCGTAAGGGCCCGTCCACCCCACCCCGCCCCCGACCCACCACCGGCCTACACCTCGCCGAACTCCTCGTTCAGCAGCGCCGCCACCTCCGCCGCCTCCGCCGCCCCCCGTCGCGTCAGTACCTCGTGCGCCTCCCGCAGCGCCCCCAGCGCCAGCCGCGGTTCGCCCAGCGCCAGCTGGGCGCGGCCGCGCGCGGCCAGGGCCAGGCCCCGGACGTGGTCGTCCCCCGGCCCCGCCTCCAGCGCCAGCGCCCGGTCCGCCGCCGCCACGGCCTCGCGGTGCCGCAGCTGGGCGAGCCGGCAGCGCGCCAGCCACGCCCACACCAGGGCCTCCCGGCGCGGGTCCGTCCCCTCCGGTTCGACGGCCAGCGCCTCCCGCAGCCGGTCGGCCGCCGCCGACGTCCGGTCGGCCCGCAGATGGGCCCGGCCCGTCTGGAGGAGCACCAGCGCGAGGGTCCGCCCCTGGCCCACCCCCCGCGCGCGCTCGACCGCCGCCTCGGCGGCCGCCAGGGACTCCTCCGGCCGCCCCAGCGCGATGTACGCGCGCGCCGCGTGGGCCAGCGCCTCGGCCGCGCCGCCCGCCGCGCCCTCCCTCGCGAGCCCCTCCTCGGCCCGCACGAGCAGGGGCAGCGCCTCGTCGGCCCGGTCCAGCTCCAGCAGGACGACGCCGAGTTCGAACCCGGCGAGGAGCGGCGTCAGCGGGTCGTGGACCTCCTCGGCCAGCCGCAGGGCCGACCGCAGTTCCTCGGGGGACGGCGCGACCGGCAGCCGCAGCGTCCGGGCGGCGGCGGTGTCGTCGCCCCGCTCCCGCGCCCGGTCCAGCGCCTGCCGGACGAACGACTCCAGGTCGTGGCGGCGCGCGGTACCGGCGGTCAGGGCGGCCCAGACGGTCAGCAGGTCGACGGCGGGGCGCAGGGCGTCGGGGACGTCCTGCGCCAGGACCTGCCGGACGGTGGCGAGCACGTCCGGGTGGGCGTCGTGCGCCCAGGCGCGGGCGGCGCCGGCGTCGGCCAGGGGCCGGCCCGCCGTGGCGAGGTGGTGCAGCAGGTGACGCGGCAGCGGGCTGTCCGGGGTGAGGCGCAGGAGCGCGGTGACGGAGGTGGCCAGTTGGTGGTCCAGGAGCCGCAGCAGCGCCGCGTCGCGGACGGGCGGGCTGTCCAAGCGTTCGCTCTGCCGCCGCGCGAACAGCCGCACCAGCGCGTGGTGCCCGTACCGCCCCGGGCCGGCCGACTCCAGCAGCCCGGCCCGGGCCAGCCCCCCGGCGACGGCCTCGGCGCGCGCGGCGTCCGGGAGGTCGAGCACGGCGGCGGCCGAGGCGGCGTCGAGCGGCCCGGCGTCGGGAAGGGCCAGCAGCCGGAACGCGCGGGCCGCCTCGGGCTCCAGGGCGTCGTGGGCGACGCGGCAGGCGGCCTCCAGGACGACGGCACCGGCACCGGCAACGACGCCGGCACCGGCAACGGCGCCGGCACCGGCAACGACGCCGACGCTGGCACCGGCACCGGCACCAGCACCGGCACCGACGTCGGCATGCAGCGTGCCGAGCCGCTGCCGCTCCTCCGCCAGCCGCGCGGCGAGGTCGCCCGGGGTCCAGGCAGGCGGCGTGGTGAGGCGCGCGCCGGCGATGCGCAGGGCGAGCGGGAGCCGTTCGCAGGCGGCGACGACGGACCGGGCGGCATCGCCCCCGGCGACGGCCGAGTCGGCGGCGCGGCCGCCGCCGACCGCCGTCAGCATGGCCAGCGCCTCCTTCTCCTCCATGGCGTCGACGCCGACCGTCCGGGCGCCCGGCAGGACGAGGTCCGGGGAGCGGGTGGTGACGAGCGCCGCGCAGCCGGGCACGCCGGGCTGCAGGAGGCGGGCCTGCGCGGTGTCGTGGGCGTCGTCGAGGACGACGAGCACGCGCCGGTCGGCGAGCAGGGAGCGGTAGAGCGCGGCCCGGCGCTCCACGTCGTCGGGCAGGGCGGCGTCGGTGACGCCGAGCGCGTGCAGCAGGCCGGCGAGGGCCGCGCCCGTGTCGACGGGTTCGGGGTCGGTGCCGCGCAGATCGACGTGGAGCAGGCCGTCGGGGTAGGCGGCGCGGACGGCGCGGGCGGTGTGCGTGGCCAGCGCGGTCTTGCCGGTGCCGCCGGGGCCGGTGAGGACGACGACGTCCCCTTCGGCGAGGGCGGCGCGCACCTCGCCGGTGAGGGTCTCGCGCCCGGTGAAGCCGACGGGTTCCGGCGGCAGCAGATCGAGGGCGGGGGGAGCCCCGGCGGAACCCCACCCGTCGGAGGAAGCCGGACCCGCGCCGGAGACGGCCGGCGCCGCGAGCGCGGGATCCCCCGCGAGGATCCGCTCGCGCAGCCGGACGAGCCCGGGCCCGGGCCCGTCGGGGAGCAGGCGTTCGGCCTCGCTGAACACGGCGAGGGCCTCCGCCTGCCGCCCGGCGCGGTGCAGGGCCAGCATCAGCAGGGCGCGCGGCTTCTCGCGCGGGGGCTGTTCGGCGGCCAGGGCGCGCAGCCCGGCCACCGATTCGGCGTGCCGGCCGAGCGCGAGGGCGCAGTCGTAGTGGTCCTCGCGGGCGGTGGCGCGCAGTTCGGTGAGCCGCTCGCGCTCCCGCTCGGCGTACGGGCCGGTCAGCCCGGCGAGCGCGGTGCCCTCCCACAGGGCCAGGGCGGCGGTCAGCCGCGCGTACGCCCCGGCGGCGTCGCCGTTCGCGCGGGCGGTGGCGGCGGCCGCGAGGTGCTCCTCGAACACGGTCGCGTCCAGGCTTCCGGGCGGCACCCGCACGGCGTAGCCGCCGCCGGTGGAGACGAGCACCTTCGCGCGGCCCCGGAAGGGCCTGCCGGGTTCCAGGACGGCGCGCAGCCGGGTGACGTAGGCGCGCAGGGTGTCCATGGCGCGGTGGGGCGGGTCGTCGCCCCAGAGGGCGTCGACGAGTTCGGGGGCGGTGAGGGAGCGGCCGTCGCGCAGCAGCAGGATCGCGAGGGTGGCGCGCTCCTGCGGGGAGCCGAGTGGCAGCGGCTGCCCGTCGCGGTCGGCCCGTACGGGGCCGAGCACGTGGAACCGGAGGCGGTGGTGTTCCGGCTGGGGCTCCTCGTCACCGGGCACGGGCGGTCCGCTCCCTCCTCGCTGAGATCGGGTCATCCCCGATCTAATTATCCCAATTAGGGCGTAATAAACTCAGCGGCGCAGCGCCGTCTCCCGCCCCATGTGCGACAGCTTCTCGGGGTTGCGCACGGCGTAGAGCCCGGTGATCAGGCCGTCCTCGACGCGCAGCGTCAGGACGGTGTCGAGCTCGCCGTCGAGCCGGAGGACCAGCGCCGGGTGGCCGTTGACCCGGGCCGGCCGCAGCGACACCGAGGCCGCGACCTTGCCCAGGCCGCCGACGAGCAGGCGGCCCACCTTGTCGGCGCCCACGATCGGCCGCAGGACGGCCTGTTTGACTCCGCCGCCGTCACCCAGGAGGACGACGTCGGGCGCGAGGATGTCGAGCAGGCCCTGGATGTCGCCCGTCTCGACGGCCCGCTGGAACGCGTCGAGCGCGCCCCGGGTCTCGGCCGGGGAGACGGTCCCGCGCGGCCGTCGCGCCGCGACGTGCGCCCGCGCCCGGTGCGCGATCTGCCGGACCGCCGCCGGGGACTTGTCGACGGCTTCGGCGATCTCGTCGTACCCGAGGTCGAACACCTCGCGCAGCACGAACACCGCCCGCTCGGTCGGCGCGAGCGTCTCCAGGACCAGCAGCATCGCCGTGGAGACGCTGTCGGCCAGCTCGACGTCCTCGGCCACGTCCGGGGCGGTGAGCAGCGGCTCGGGCAGCCAGGTGCCGACGTAGGACTCCTTGCGGCGGCCGAGCGCGCGCAGCCGGCCCAGCGCCTGGCGGGTGGTGATCCGCACCAGGTAGGCGCGCCGGTCCCGTACCGCGCCGAGGTCGACGCCCGACCAGCGCAGCCAGGTCTCCTGGAGGACGTCCTCCGCGTCGGCGGCCGAGCCGAGCATCTCGTAGGCGACGGTGAACAGCAGGTTGCGATGGGCGACGAACGCCTCGGTGGCGGGGTCCGGGTTCTCTATGTCCACGCGCACAAGACGCCGCTCACCACTGCTTTGTGACATCCGCGAGCGGTGGCGCACGTCACGTCCCCCGGTCTGTCACAGGGAGCGGGGCGCCGGCATCTGGTGTTCGTCAAAAGCCACACCACGAGTGAGGACGAAGCCATGGACACCCGGTTCAACCTGTTCGAGAACGAGGTCAGCACGAAGTTCGCCAAGCGGTTCGCCAACGCCGGCATGGTGCTTCACCAGTCGTCGCTGTCGCGGACCGTCCAGGAGCTGGTGGCGCTGCGCGTCAGCCAGATCAACGGCTGCGGCTGGTGCGTGGACATGCACGTCAAGGAGGCCGCGGCCGCCGGGGAGACCGCGGTGCGGCTCGCCCTGGTCGCGGTGTGGCGCGAGTCCACCGTGTTCACCGAGGCCGAGCGGGCGGCGCTGGCGCTCGCCGAGGAGGCCACCCGGCTCGCCGACGCGCACGAAGGCGTGTCCGACGAGACCTGGGAGCGGGTGCGCAAGCACTTCGACGACGACGGGACGGCCGCCCTGGTCTGCATGGTCGCCCTGGTCAACGCGGCCAACCGGCTCGCCGTGACCGTGCACCAGCGGGGCGGCTCCTACGAGCCCGGCATGTTCGCGGCCGCGCTCGACTGAACCCCTGGGAAAACCCGGGCCCGTACCCCCTGTTCGCATCGGGGTACGGGCCCGGGCGTCAGCCGTCAGCCGCCGGAAGTCGGCCCGGACGTCAGCCGCAGCAGGGACGCGACCAGCCGGTCGACGTCCTCCCGCGTGTTGTAGAGCGCCAGCGACGCCCGCGCCGCGCTCTCCACGCCGTAGTGGCGCAGCGAGGGCTGGGCGCAGTGGTGGCCCGCGCGGACGGCGATGCCGTCCTGGTCGAGCGAGCGGGCGACGTCGACCGGGTCGTGCCCGGCCAGGGTGAACGTCAGCGTCGCGATCTTCTCCGGTGCCGACCCGAGGACGGCGATCCCCGGCACCTGGGTCATGGCCTGCTCGGCGTAGGCGAGCAGCCCCGTCTCGTAGGCGGCGACGGCCTCACGGTCGAAGCCGGTCAGCCAGTTGATCGCCGCCAGCAGGCCGGCGACCCCGGAGATGTGCCCGGTGCCGGCCTCGAAGCGGTGCGGCACCGGCGCGTAGGTGCTGGCCGGGAAGTCGACCTGGTCGATCATGTTGCCGCCGCCCTGCCAGGGCGGCATGGCGGCGAGCAGCTCCGGTTTGCCGTAGAGCGCGCCGATGCCCGTCGGGGCGAACAGCTTGTGCCCGGAGAAGACGTAGAAGTCCGCGTCCAGGTCCTGGACGTCGACGGGGAAGTGGGCCACCGCCTGGGCCCCGTCGACCAGCACCTTCGCCCCGTAGCGGTGCGCCAGCGCGGCCATCTCCTTGACGGGCGGTACGGTGCCCAGCACGTTCGACGCCTGGCTGACGGCGACGAGCTGGGTGCGGAAGGAGAGCAGGTCCGCGAAGGCGGCCTGGTCGATGCTGCCGTCGGGCAGGAGCGGGATGGGCTTGAGCCGGGCCCGTTTCTCCTTGGCCAGCATCTGCCAGGGCACGATGTTGGAGTGGTGCTCCAGCGTGGCGACGACGATCTCGTCACCGGGCCCGATGTTCGCCCGTCCCCACGTCTGGGCCACGAGGTTGATGGCCTCGGTGGTGCCCCGGGTGAAGACGATCTCGTCCGGGGAGGCCGCGCCCAGCAGGTCCGCGACGGCCTGCCGGCCCGCCTCGTACGTCTCCGTGGCCTCGCGGGCCATGGTGTGGGCGCCGCGGTGGATGTTGGAGTTGGCGGCGCTGTAGTAGGCGGTGAGCGCCTCGATGACCTGGCGCGGCTTCTGGGTGGTTGCGCCGTTGTCCAGCCAGACGAGCGGCCGGCCGTTGACGGTGCGGTGCAGCACGGGGACGTCCGCCCGGGCCGCCATCGGGTCGAAGCCGCGCCCGCGCGGCGGGGTGGACTGCGGCACGGCCTGGGGCGTGGAGTGCGGCACGGCCTGCGGCGTGGACTGCTGCGCCGCGTTGGGCACTTGGGCCCACGACGGGGCGGCCGGCATCCCCGCGTACGTCCCGGCGTCAGGAATAGTCATGGTACTTCGACACCTCGACGTTCTGGAGGACCGCGAGCGCGTCCTCCACCAGCACCGCGGCGTTGAAGTACGCCGTCAGCAGGTACGAGGTGATGGCCTTCTGGTCCGTGCCCATGTTCCGCATCGACAGGCCCGGCTCGACCTCGTCCGGCACCCCGGCCGGGCGCAGCCCGATGACGCCCTGCTCGGCCTCGCCCACCCGCATCAGCAGGATCTCGGTGGTCGCGGCGCCGCCGGCGCCCTGGAAGCGCACCTTGTCGGAGGGGAGCATCGGCACGCCGCGCCAGGTGATCAGCGGGCTGCCGAAGCGGGTGTCGATCACCGGGGGGACGCCCCGGCGGGTGCACTCGCGGCCGAAGGCGGCGATGGCCTTGGGGTGGGCGACGAAGTAGCTCGGCTGCTTCCACACCCGGGAGAGCAGCTCGTCGAGGTCGTCGGGGGTCGGCGCGCCGGTGCGCGGCTGGACGCGCATGCCCGGGGCGACATTGTTGAACAGGCCGAACTCGGGGTGGTGGAGGATCATCGCCTCCTGGCGCTCGCGCAGCGCCTGGATGGTGAGGTCGGCCTGGACGCGGGTCTGGTCCATGGGCGCGTTGTAGAGGTCGGAGACCCGGGTGTGGACGCGCAGCACGGTCTGGGCGAGGCTCATGTGGTACTCGCGGGGCGTGTCCTCGTACTCCACGTACGTGCCCGGCAGTTCGGGCTCGCCGGTGTGGCCGGAGGCGAGGTCGACGGGGACCTCGGCGCCGGGCCGGGGGCCCTCGCCCGCGATGTGGGCGTCGAGCGCGGCGCGCAGGGACGCGTCGCGCTCCGCCAGCGCGTTGAGCGCGTCGAGCCCGACGGTCAGGGCGACACCGGAGGTGACCGCCTTGACCCGGAACGGCAAGGGCTGACATCGGGTCCAGGAGTCCAGGCAGAAGAACTGGCCGTCGCCCATGACCTCCAGCAGCGCGTCCTCGCCGTAGCGGCCGGTGACCCGCTTCTCGGCGCGGCCGCTGACGATCACGGTCAGTTTGTCGCACGTCTCGCCCTCGGCGCCGATGATCTGGCCGGGCTCGAAGGTCGTCTGCTCGAAGGAGCCCGCGAGTTCGGCGAGCAGGGCCGCGTCGGCCTCGCGCAGGAAGGGCAGTTCGCGCAGGTCCTCGGGGACGACGCGGTGGGCGCCGCCCTCGGAGTAGCAGCTGATGCGGTCGTCGCCGAGGATGAACGTCCGGCGGCGGTTGACGCGGTAGACGCCGGACTCGACGTCGACCCAGGGCAGCGCGCGCAGCAGGTAGCGCGGCGTGATGCCGCGCATCTGCGGGGTGGTCTTGGTGGTCGTGGCCAACTGCCGTGCGGCATCGGGCGCGAGACTGAGTCGATCGTTCATGCGGTCCTCCTCGAAGAGCCCGCGCGAATGTTCGCGCGGGAGCGCAGACCGATCGTCCGTTCGGGGTGTTCGTGTCACAAGGCGGGGGATTCCGACACGGTCCGGAAACAGGCGCCTGACGGAGCGTGATGCCGTGGCCGACGAACCGGGGCAAGGCATCCACCGCCGGGCGCCCGTCTGGTCCGTACCGCGAGATGACCGGATTCCATCTGCTGAGACCGCCCGCCCGGGCGCGTCGCGCCGCCGGCGCAGCGCAAAACCGCCGCCGGGGCGGCGCGAGACCCCCGTCGGCGCCGCGCGGGACCCCGGCGGGGCGGCCTCTCAGGCGCTCGGGGAGCCGGGCCGCCGGCCGGGGAGCTCGGCCTCGACGAGATCGGCGGCCCGCCGGGTGCCGCCCTCGGCCGCCATCCTCCGCCGGATCGCGGCGCCGCGCGCGGCGACGTCCGGGTCCCCGGCGAGCGCCAGCACCGCCTCGCGCAGGGCCTCCGGCGTGGCCTCCTCCTTCGCCAGCCGGCGGGCGACCCCCAGCTCCACCAGCATCTCGGCGTTGCCGAACTGGTCGGCGGCCTGCGGCACGGCCACCATCGGCACCCCGTGGGCGAGCCCCTCGTGCGCGCTGCCCGCGCCCGCGTGGGTGATGAAGACGTCGGCCTGTCCGAGGATCGCCTGCTGCGGCACCCAGTCGCGGACCTCGACGTTACCGGGCACCTCGCCGAGCTCGGCACGGTCCACGCCCTTGCCGGTCCGCAGCACCACGTGCCAGCCCGGCAGCCCGCCGAAGGCCGCGACGCAGGCGCGGTAGAACTCGGGGGCCCGGGTGAAGAGCGTGCCCAGGGAGATCAGCAGCACCCTCTCGGCACCCGCCGGGCGCGCCCACCCGTCTCCGACCTCGTTGCCTTCGGGGCGGCAGGGGCCGGTGAAGGTGTAGACGGCCGGGTCGACCCGGTGGGCGTTCGGCTGGAGGACCTCGGAGATCAGCGCGATACAGCGCTCGGGACGACGCGCGATGCGGCCGGGCCCGATCGATATCCCGTTGTTGGCCAGCCAGGCGTGGGAGCGGCTGTAGCGGGGAGCGCCGCACGGGTCCTCCGGCAGCGCCCCGGACATCTCGGCCGCCACCTCCTCCTCGTAGCCCTCCCAGGCGACGGCGTGCGGGGAGAGCTGCACGGCGGGCACGCCCCAGCGCTGGGCGAGGACCCGGGCCGCGTAGGCCATCGGGTCGTAGAGGACCAGGTCGGGGCGGTCGCCCTCGTACGCCTTGAGCAGTTGGGGGAGCGCCTGGCCGGCGTCGGCCAGGAACAGCCGCAGGTGGTCGATGAGTTCGCCGCCCCAGGCCGCCGGGTCGTCGCCCGGCGGCAGCGTGGACGAGTACACCCGGGGCTCGGCGCCGGTGGCGGCGACGGTCCCGGCGAAGGACCCGGGGATGGCGTAGGTGACGCGGTGGCCGCGCGTGACGAGCTCGCGGATCACCTCGAGGCTCGGGTTGACGTGCCCGTGGGCTCCCACGCTGAACATGGCGATGTGGGCGGGGCGGCCGGTGCGGCCGGCATGGAACGGTGAGGTCATGGGTGCGGGGTGAGGGGGTCGGGGGCGGTGTTCGCCGGGCTGGTGTTGCGCAGGGCTCGGCAGGCGGCGTAGGAGGGCAGCAGGCCCCGGCGCTCCACCTCGCGGAGGCTCGGGGCCCGCGCGTCCTTCTCGGACAGCAGAGGTGTGATGCCGGCGGGCCAGTCGACGGCGAGGTCGGGGTCCATCGGGTGGATGCCGTGCTCGCGTCCGGGCGCGTAGCCCTCGGAGCACAGGTAGACGACGGTGGCCTCCTCGGTGAGGGCCAGGAAGGCGTGGCCGAGGCCCTCGGAGAGGTACACCGCGCGGTGGTTCTCGTCGTCGAGCCGGGCGGCCTCCCAGCGGCGGAAGGTCGGGGAGCCGGTGCGCACGTCGACGACCACGTCCAGCACGGCGCCCCGGACGCACTTGACGTACTTCGCCTGGCCGGGCGGCACGTCCGCGAAGTGGATGCCGCGCAGGGCGCCCCGCCGGGACACCGACAGGTTGGCCTGGGCGAGGGGGAGCGCCCGGCCGGTGACGGCGCGGAAGCCGTCGGCGCGGTACCACTCGTGGAAGCCGCCCCGGTCGTCGGGGAAGACCTCCGGCTCGTGGATCCACGCCCCTTCTATGGACAGCGGCCGCACGGGGCACCACCGACTCCCTCACGTGTGACGCCGGCGGCCGCCTTCGCCAGTTCCGGGAACGCCTCGGCCAGCGCGTCGCGCCAGTGGCGGAGCGGCGCAAGGCCCGCTGTCCGCCGGGGATCGTGGCCGAGGACGCTCCAGGCGGGCCGGGGCGCCGGGCGCGCGAAGGCCGCGCCGGTGACGGGACGCACCCGCCCCGGATCGGCGCCCGCCAGCCGGAAGACCTCCCGGGCCAGGCCGCACCAGGTGGTGTGCCCGCCGGCGCCGCCGTGGTGGATCCCGGCCGGCGCGGCTCCTTCCAGCGCCGCCCCGCCGAGGCGGAGCAGCAGCCCGGCGAGATCGGCCGCCCAAGTGGGCTGGCCGTGCTGGTCGTCGACGACGTCGACGGTCTCCCGCCCGGCCGCCAGCCGGATCATGGTGCGGACGAAGTTGTCCCCGCCGGCCCCGTACAGCCAGGCGGTGCGCACCACGTGGCCGGTGCGCGGCAGCGTCTCCAGCACGGCCCGTTCGCCCGCCAGCTTGGTGCGGCCGTAGGCGCCGAGCGGGCCGGTCGGCGCGTCCTTGGGGTACGGCTCACGGGCGCGCCCGTCGAAGACGTAGTCCGTGGACACGTGGAGCAGGACGGTGCCCGGCGCGCGGCACGCCTCGGCCAGCAGCCGGGGCCCGGTGGCGTTCACGGCGAACGCCTCCGCCTCCCGCCGCTCGGCGTCGTCGACGGCCGTCCAGGCGGCGCAGTTCACCACCACGGCCGGGCGGTGCCGGGCGAGGGCGGCGCGCACCGACTCCGGGTCGGTGACGTCGAGTTCGTGGCGGCAGGCGGCCACGGCGGGGACGCCCGCGTCGGCCAGGCGGGCCAGGACGTCGCGCGCCAGCATGCCCCGCGCGCCCGTGACCAGCCAGGGCCGCGGACCGGGTTCCGTCACAGCGCCGCCCGCCGCTTCAGGGGCTCCCACCAGGCGCGGTTCTCGCGGTACCAGCGCACGGTCTCGGCGAGGCCCTGCTCGAAGGGCACCTTGGGCGCGTAGCCGAGCTCCTCGCGGATCTTGGTGCAGTCGACGGAGTAGCGGCGGTCGTGGCCCTTGCGGTCGGCGACGTGCTCGACGCTCGTCTCCCAGTCGGCCCCGCACTCCTTGAGGAGGAGTTCGGTGAGCTCCCGGTTGGACAGTTCGGTGCCGCCGCCGATGTTGTAGACCTCCCCGGCGCGGCCCCGGGTGCGGACCAGTTCGATGCCCTGGACGTGGTCGTCGATGTGCAGCCAGTCCCGGACGTTGCCGCCGTCCCCGTACAGCGGGACCTTGCCGCCGTCGAGGAGGTTGGTGACGAAGAGGGGGATGACCTTCTCGGGGAAGTGGTGGTGCCCGTAGTTGTTCGAGCAGCGGGTGACGCGGACGTCCAGGCCGTGGGTGCGGTGGTAGGAGAGCGCCACCAGGTCGCCGGCGGCCTTGGCCGAGGAGTAGGGCGAGTTGGGCGCGAGCGGGTGGGTCTCGGGCCAGGAGCCCTCGTCGATGGAGCCGTACACCTCGTCCGTGGAGACCTGCACGAAGACGTCGACGCCCGCGCGGTGGGCGGCGTCGACGAGGGTGTGGGTGCCCAGGACGTTCGTGCGGATGAACTCGGCGCCGCCGTCGATCGACCGGTCCACGTGGGACTCGGCGGCGAAGTGCACCACCTGGTCGTGCTCCGCCATGAGCCCGGCCACGAGTTCGGCGTCGCAGATGTCGCCCTGGACGAAGGTGAGGCGCGGGTCGTCCCGCACCGCGTCCAGGTTGGCGGGGTTGCCCGCGTAGGTGAGCTTGTCGAGCACCGTGACCGACACGTCGCCGGGCCCGTCGGGACCGAGCAGCGTGCGCGTGTAGTGGGAGCCGATGAACCCGGCGCCCCCGGTCACGAGTATGCGGGTGGTCATGGGGAGTTGGCACCTCGTCGGTATAGCCCGGCGCGCGGCCGGTGGGCAGGGGAGGAGGGAAGGGCGGAGGGCGCCGTGGGGAGGACGATCGCGGCGATCAGCAGGCCCCGGCCGGTGGTCCAGGTGCCGTGCAGCTCGGCGGGGAAACCTTTCTCCACGGCGGCCGGCACGGGCCGCAGGACGCGCGCGCGGAACGTGCGGGTGTCCGGGTCGATGGTGATCGACGCCTCGTGGAAGCCGAGCCACACCCCGGTCAGGGGCGACCACACCTTGTAGACGGTCTCCTTGGCGCAGAACAGGAGGCGGTCCCAGCACACGCCGTCGTCCAGCCGGTGGAGCGCGCGCAGCCGCTCCCGCTCCTCCGGCAGCGCGATGCCCCGCGCCATCCGCTCCGGCACCGGCGCGTGGGGCTCGGCGTCGATGCCGACGGCCCGTACGGCCTCCGCGCGGGCCAGGGCCGCCGCGCGGTAGCCGGGGCAGTGGGTCATGCTGCCCACGACCCCGGCGGGCCAGCGCGGCGCGCCCCGGTGCCCGGGCAGCAGCGGGGCGGCGGGCACGCCGAGCCGTCCGGCCGCCCGGCGGGCGCAGTGCCGCACGGCGGCGAACTCGCGGCGCCGGGCCTCGCTCATGCCGTCCGTCAGCCGGAGCTCCTCGGGGAACAGCCCGGCCGCCGGTTCGTCGGCGTGGGACTCCTCCGCCACGACTCCGGCGGGCAGGATGCTCGCGATCACGCGTGGTGCTCCGGTCTCGCGGATACGTGGGGGAGGGGGCCGGGCGCCCGGAGGGGGGTCCCCGGGCGCCCGGCGGTCAGGCGCGCTCGGCCAGCAGGGCGTCCGCGTGCCGCGCGAACAGCGCGGCGGCGGCGCGGACCTCGGCCGCCATCGGCCGGTCGGCGTCGAGCGCGGGGGAGACGCCGGCCAGCTCGGCCCAGACGCCTTCGGTCCCGTGCGCGTGCTCGGTCATCACCGACAGCTGGGCGGCGCCGAGGGCGAGCGAGCCCACGGCCAGCCAGGCCAGCTCCAGCGCCTCGGAGACGCCGTTGGCGCCGTTGAGGGCCATCGGGACGTGGTCCTGGTTCCAGCCGTTCGTCGGCAGCGTCGTCAGGGACGCCGGGGTGACGAGCTGGCGGATCCGGGAGATGAACGAGGTGGCGCTGATCTGCACGCCCGCCAGTCCGCAGCCGCGGCCCGCCCGGGGGGTGAGCATGATGGGCAGGTCGCCGTTGGTGGTGGGGTTGAGCACCAGCCCGAGCTGCCGTTCGGCCAGGTAGGCGGCCATGTGCAGGGCCAGCCCGGTCTGCTCGGAGGCGAAGCCGACCGGCATGGCGTGGAAGTTGCCGGCGTGGAGGACCCGGTCCTCGAAGGTGACCGGGTTGTCGGTGCAGCCGTTCGCCTCGCGGGCCAGGATCTCGCCGGCGTGGGTGAGCTGGTCCAGGACGGCGCCGAGGACCTGGGGGGCGCAGCGCAGGCTGTACGGCTCCTGGAGCGGGCGGCGCTCGTCGCGCTCGTGGCCCTCGGGCAGGCCCTGCCGGATCCAGCGGGCGACGCGCAGCTGCCCGGCCTGGTTGCGGACCCGGCCGACGCCCTCGTCGAAGTGCTCGGCGTTGCCGCCCAGCAGCACGGTCAGCCGGGCGGTGAGGTCGGTGACGGCGTGGACGAGCCGGAGGGCGGAGCGCTGGTTGAGGATGGCGACGGCGAGGCTGACGCCGGTGCCGTTGACGAAGGCCAGCGCCTCGCGGACGGGCCACTCCAGGGGCTCGGCGCCGAGCTCGGCGAGGACCTCCCCGGCCGGGCGGACGTACCGGCGGCCGTCCGTGTCGAGCGCCCACGCCTCGCCGTACCCGGCACAGGCCAGGGCGACGTGGGCGAGGGGCTGGAGGTCGCCGCTGGCGCTGACCGTGCCGTCCCGGGGGATCACCGGGGTGAAGCCGGCGTTCCACAGGTCGGCGAGGCGCTGCCAGAACTCGGGCGAGACGGCGGAGACGCCCTTGCGCATGCTGTTGAGGCGGAGCCAGAAGACCAGCCGTGACACCTCGGGGTCGAGCGGCCGGCCCTGGGCGGTGCCCAGGTGGGATATGAGCGAGTCGCCCTGTTCCCGCTCGGACTTGGCGGAGAAGGTCACCAGCGGGCCGAAGCCCTGCGTGAGCCCGTAGACCGGCTTTCCCTCGGCGAGGTAGCGGTCGACGGTGGCGGCGCTGGCCTCCATCCCGGCCACGTCGGCGTCGGTGAGCGGGCCGAGCTTCGCGGTCCACGAGGCGGCTTCGACGATCTCGGCGAGCCCGAGCCCGTCGGTGGTCCCGGCGCCGGTCGTCTCGGAGGTAACTGTCACGTTGCTATCCCTGGTTCGGTGAGTGTGCGGTCTGGGGGTGCCGGAGCTTGCCGGTCGCGGAGCGCTCGATGACGGGCACCAGGTGGGTCCGCCGGGGGCGGGCGCCGAGGACGTCGAGGGCCGGGGTCAGGTCGGTGCCGCCCGGCGCGGTCCCGGCGTTCGGTACGACGTACAGGTCGACGTGCTCGCCGATCATCGGGTCGTGGGTGGCCACGAGCGCCAGGTCCGCGCAGTCGACGCGGGCGCGCAGGGCGTGTTCGGCCTCGTCGAGGTTGATCCGCCGGCCGTTGACCTTGACGAGCCGGCCGACCCGGCCGACGAGCCGGAAGGCGCGGTCGCCCAGCGGCTCGACGAGGTCGCCGGTGGGCCAGGCGTCCGGCGCGCTCCCGCCGGG
Organism: Streptomyces abikoensis; assembly: GCF_014648775.1. Lineage (GTDB taxonomy): Bacteria > Actinomycetota > Actinomycetes > Streptomycetales > Streptomycetaceae > Streptomyces > Streptomyces abikoensis. Next base: position 219,658 of record NZ_BMRT01000010.1, on the reverse strand, counting down.
GCGGTGGGCCAGGCGCGGGCTGCGGATCACCAGCGGTACGGCGGTCCCGTCGGCGCCTTCAGCCCCTTCGGTCCCCTCGACGCCGGTGGGGGCGAAGGAGACGTCGGGGAAGAGGGTCCACGCCGGGGGTTCGCCCGCGCGCCAGCGGCGGGTCGCGATGCCGCCGGTCTCCGTGGAGCCGAGGAGCTCCACGAGGGCCGCGCGCTCCGGGCCGGCCTGCTCCAGGAAGACGCGGGCGTCGGCCGGGAGCATGGCGCTGCTGTACAGCACGGTGACGTGGTCCAGCGCGCGGACCCAGTCCATGTTGCGCAGCAGCAGGGAGAAGATCCACGGGGTGGCCACGACGACGACCCGGCGGGCCCCGGTGTCCGGGAGCGCGCCGATGTAGCCGGGGCGGTACCAGACGGGGACGCCGAGCCTGGCGGGCATCAGCAGCGTGGCGAGCGCGCCGTAGACGTGGACGGGCGGCGCGAAGGAGACGACCGCCCCGGGTTCGTCGACGCCGACGAACCCGGCGAGCATGCCGGCCTCGCTCCACGCGTCCGCGAGGGAGCGCCGCCAGAGCCTGCTGGGGCCGGTGCTGCCCGAGGTGTGGAAGTCCAGGGTGTCCGGCAGGGTGCGCAGGACGAGTTCCTCCGCCCGGGGCTCCCGCTCCCAGCGGACGCACCAGGCGCGGTCGGTGACCTCCGGCGCCCCGGTGCCCGGCGGCGTCAGCACGTCCGCCGGGGTCAGCTCCTGATATCCCGCGTGTCCCACTCGTACTCCCTGTCGTGCCGTCTTCCCCGGTGCCCGTCCTCGCGGTCCCGCCGGGCCCGGTCAGGCGACCAGCCGGGCGACCTGCATGAGGTACTGGCCGTACTCCGAGTTCTTCATCCGGGCGCCGAGCTGGTGGCAGTGCTCCGGCGCGATGTAGCCCATGCGCAGGGCGATCTCCTCGACGCAGGCCACGCGGACGCCCTGCCGCTTCTCGATGACGTGGACGTACTGGCTGGCCGCCAGCAGGGAGTCGTGGGTCCCCGCGTCCAGCCAGGTGTAGCCGCGGCCCAGCCGGATGAGGCGGGCCCGCCCCTGCTCCAGGTAGACGCGGTTGACGTCGGTGATCTCGAGTTCGCCGCGGTCCGAGGGGGTCAGCCCCCGGGCGATCTCCACCGCGTCCGCGTCGTAGAAGTACAGGCCGGTGATCGCGTTGTCCGAGCGCGGCCGGTCCGGCTTCTCCTCCAGGGAGACCAGGTTGCCCTCGGCGTCGACCTCGCCGATGCCGTAGCGCTCGGGGTCCGAGACCGGGTACCCGAAGAGCGTGCAGCCGTCCAGCTCGGCGCGGGCCGTCCGCAGCAGCTGCGGGAATCCCGCGCCGTGGAAGACGTTGTCGCCGAGGATCAGGGCGACGGGGCCGTCGCCGATGTGGTCGGCGCCGATGACGAGCGCTTCCGCGATACCGCGCGGACTTTCCTGCTCCGCATAGCTGATCTCCAGGCCCAGGTGCGAGCCGTCGCCGAGCAGCGAGCGCAGTGGCGGCACGCTCTCCGGCGTCGAGATCACCAGGATCTCCCGGATTCCGGCGAGCATCAGCACCGAAAGCGGGTGGTAGACCATCGGTTTGTCGTAGACGGCCAGGAGTTGCTTGGAAGTGGCCAAGGTGGAGGGATACAGCCGGGTGCCGCTGCCCCCGGCGAGAATAATTCCCTTCATCATTCCCCCAATTCTTCGAGTGCCCGGTACGAAAGCCGTCCGGCGCCCGGATCAGACGACCTTGACCTCGGGCACATAGAGGATCCACTTGCCGCCGGCGGCACGGAACTCCTGCTCGTTGGCCATGATTTCCTCGGCGTGGTTCCACGCGAAGAGCAGCGCGTAGTCCGGGTAGTCGCCGGAGAAGGCGTCCGGGGTCCGCACGGGGATGTGGGTGCCCGGGGTCAGCCGCCCCTGCTTCGCGGGGGTGGTGTCGCAGACGAACGGGACGAGCTCCGGGCCGATGCCGCAGAGGTTGGTGACCGTCGCGCTCTTGGCCGTGGCGCCGTAGCCCACGACCGACTTGCCCTCGGCGCGCAGCCGGGTGAGCAGCGCGGTCAGGTCGTCGCGGATCTTCAGGACGTTCTCGCCGAAGGCCCGCAGGGTGGTGAGGTCGGAGAGCTTGCGCTCCTTCTCCTCGGCGACGAGCGCGGCCACGGCCTCGGACGGCTGCCGCTCCCCGGCGGGGGCGAGGGTGTAGCGCACCTCGCCGCCGTGCACGGTCAGCCGCTCGACGTCGACCAGCTCCAGGCCGTTGCGGGCGGCCATCTCGCGCACGGAGGACGCGGTGAAGAAGAAGAAATGCTCGTCGTAGATCTGGTCGAACGAGGTCCGCTCGACGATGTCGCCCAGGTAGGGGTCCTCGAAGACGAACACGCCGGTCGGCTTCAGCAGCGCCCGCACGCCCGCCAGGATCGAGTCCATGTAGGGGATGTGGCACAGGGTGTTGGCCGCGTAGATCACGTCCGCCCGGCCGTCCTCGGCGAGGATCTCGCGGGCCGTGGCCTCCTCGAAGAAGGAGGTGCGCACGCGCACGCCCTTCGCCGCGGCGACGGCCGCGACGCTCGCGGACGGCTCGACGCCCAGGTGGCGGACGCCCGAGTCGGCCAGCGTCCCCAGCATGACGCCGTCGTTGCAGCCGAGTTCGACGACGAAGGGGTCCTCGCCGGAGAGCTCGGTGGTCAGCAGCCGCTTCGCCAGGCCCTCGAAGTGCTCGCGCATGTAGGCCGAGCCGGAGGAGAAGTACGGGTAGTCCTCGTGGAACATCCGGTCCCGGGGGACCTCCTCGGTCAGCTGCACCATGCCGCAGGTGCCGCACACGCCGACGGCGAGGCGGAAGAAGAACTCCTGCGAGAAGTCCGCGTCGACGGGCAGGAACGCGTCGGACAGGGGCTGGCGGCCGAAGTCGAAGAATTCCTGCACCGGTCCGGCGCAGATACGGCATGGGATCGTGCTCGACATACGTGCTCCTGGAAGGGCGGCCGACGGGCGATTCGCTGAATACGGCGAGTCTGCCCCAGCGGCGGTCCGGCGGGAAGCGCGCACAATGCCCTCGTCTCGCCGGCGGGACAACGCGGCGATTCCCCGGGCCTCTTGACGGCGCGCCCCGTGCGATAAACCGGCCCGGCAATTGACCCCCACGCCGGCCGCTGCCTAGCGTTTTGTGTCCCGGGCGTCCGTGAACTCGAGCGGAATCGAGCGCAGGCATTCCTCTCGCACAGCTTCAGTGAGAAGGCAAGTGACCATGACACAGACAGGCTCCATTCGCCCTCTGGACGGAACGGCGGTGGTTCTCGACGCCGGACCGCGCGCGGAGGTCGCCGCGCTCGCCGGCCGACTCCTCACCGCGGCGGCCGGCCGGGTGGACAGCGCCGAGTGGCTCAGGGAGGTGCGCGGCGCGTCCGCCCGGCTGCCGCACGAACTGCTCGACGAGATACGCGAGTTCCGGCACGACCCGGGCCCGGAGGGCGTCCTGCTGATCCGCGGCCTGCCGGTCGCGGCGGACCTCCCCCCGACGCCCACGGTCCCCGGCTCCGTCCAGCGGACCGCGACGCTCGGGGCCGCGGCCATGACCGCCGTGATGCTCCAGCTCGGCGAGGTGATCGCCTACCGCGACGAGAAGTCCGGCGCCCTCGTCCAGGACGTCGTGCCGGTGCCGGGGCAGGAGCGGCTCCAGAGCAACGCCGGCTCGGTGCGCCTGCAGATGCACTCCGAGAACGCCTTCCACCGCAACCGGCCCGACTACGTGGGCCTGCTGTGCGTCCGCGAGGACCCGACCGGTGACGCCCGGCTGTGCGTCGCGTCCGTCCGCCGGGCGCTGCCTCTGTTGTCCCCGGAGGCCCGCCGGGTGCTCGGCGAGGAGCGCTTCCTCACCGAGGCGCCCCCGTCCTTCGGCGGGGCGGACGGCGCGCCGGTCCACGCGGTCCTGCGGGGCGCGCCGGAGGACCCCGACGTGCTGGTCGACTTCGCGAGCACCCGTCCGCTGGACGAGGGGGCGGGACGGGCGATGGAGGAGCTGCGCGGGGCCTTCGAGCGGACCACCCACGCGCTCGCCCTCGCCGCGGGTGACCTCGCGGTCGTCGACAACCGGATCGCGGTGCACGGGCGCACCTCGTTCACCCCGCGCTACGACGGCACCGACCGGTGGCTCCACCGCGTCTACGCCGTCGCCGACCACCGCCGGTCCCGGGTGGACCGGGTGGCGGGCGGGAGCGTTCTGAACTGAGCCTCTGCCGCAGAGGCGGTACCGGGGGAGGGGCGTTGCCGGGCAGTTCACCTGCCCGGCAACCCCCCTCCCGCGCTTTTCCGTGCAGGCGCGCCGTGGCTGGTCGCGGCCACGCGGCGGTAGCCGCATGTCGATACTGCCCCGCGCCCCTTCGGGGCACTACCGGCACCACTCCAGGACGGCCATGGCGCTGTGCATCTTGTTCTCCGCCTGGTCGAAGGCGATGCTCGTCGGCCCGTCGAGGACCTCCGCCGTGACCTCCTCGCCCCGGTGGGCCGGCAGGTCGTGCATGAAGACCGCCTTCGGGCTGGCCTCCCACAGCTCGGCGCGGACCTGGAACGGCGCGAAGACGTCGCGCCAGCGCGGGTCCGGCTTGGACGTGCCGGTCGTCTGCCAGCGCGTGGTGTAGACGACGTCGAAGCCGCCGGGCAGCCCGTCCATGGTGTGGAGCTCCCGCAGCACGGCCCCGGAGCGGGCCGCCTGCCGCGTCGCCTTCTCCAGGACGGGCGCCGTGAGCCCGTAGCCGGGCGGGGTGCGCAGCTCGAACTCGACGCCCGGGAAGCGGGAGAGGGCCAGCGCGAGGGCGGCGGCGGTGTTGTTGCCCTCGCCCACGTACAGGACGCGCAGGCCCTCGACGCCTCCGAAGTGCCGCAGCAGCGTGGTGAGATCGGCGAGCGCCTGGGTGGGGTGCTCGTCGGCGCTCATGGCGTTGATGACGGCCATGCCGCCCTGCCGGGCCCAGGCGCGCATCTCCGCCGGGTCGCCGGCGGTGCGGGCCACGAGGACGTCGAGCATCCGGGACAGCACCCGGCCGGTGTCCTCGCTGGTCTCGCCGGTGTTGAGCTGGAGGTCGCCGGGCCCGTAGGTGACGACCCCGCCGCCCAGCCGGAGGGCTCCGGCGGAGAAGGCGGTGCGGGTGCGGGTGGAGGTCTTGGCGAAGTAGATCCCGGTGACGAGGCCGTCCAGCGGACGGCCGGCGCCGGCTGTTCCGGCGGAAAACGCGGCGCCGCGCTCGATGAGGTGGCGCAGGTCCTCGTCGGTCAGGTCGTCGAGGGAGATCAGGTGGCGCACGGGACGTGAGGCCATGGGGTCAGCTCTCCGTGGTGGTGTCGAGGGCGGCGGCGAGCGCCGCGACCGTGGGGTGCCGCAGGGCGGTGGCCGGGTCGAGGGCGAGCCCGGCCCGCCGGGCGGCGGACAGCATGGGCAGGACGAGTAGCGAGTCGCCGCCCAGGTCGCGGAAGTGGTCGTGGACGCCCACCCGGTCGAGGCCGAGGACCTCCCGCCACACCTCCACGAGCAGGCGCTCGGTGGCGGTGCGGGGGGCCGTGTACGGGCCGGTGGCGGCCGTCGTGGCACGGTCGGCGCCGTCGTCATGACGATCTGCCCGGCGGTCGTACTTGCCGCCCGCCGTCAGGGGCAGCGCGGCCGTGATCCGGTAGGAGGCGGGCACGTGCGCGGCGGGCAGCAGGCCGCGCAGCCGCTCGCGCAGCGCGTCGGCCGTCGGCGGGGCCGTCCCGTCCGCGACGGGTACGACCCAGGCGGTGAGCCGGTGGCCGCCCGAGGCGTCGGGGACGCCTGCGACGAGCGCCTCGCGCACCCGGGGGTCGGCGGTGAGCGCCGCCTCCACCTCGGCGGGCTCCACGCGGTGGCCCCGGACCTTGAGCTGGCGGTCGGCGCGCCCGGCGAACTCGAGCTCCCCGCCGGGCAGGACGCGGGCGAGGTCCCCGGTGCGGTACAGCCGGGAGCCGGGCGGGCCGCAGGGGTCGGGCACGAAGCGCGCGGCCGTCTCGCCGGGCCGTCCGGCGTAGCCCCGGGCCAGGCCGGGCCCGCCGAGGTGGACCTCGCCGACGACGCCGTCGGGCACCGGGGCCAGGTTCTCGTCCAGGATCCGCACCACGGTGCCCGGCAGGGGCGTCCCGAGCGGCACGAGCGGCCGGGCGGACGGACCGCTCACGCGGTGCGCGGTCGCGGCGACCGTCGCCTCGGTCGGCCCGTACTCGGCGGTGAGCGCCATGCCCCCGCCGGCCGCCGCGACGCGCGCGGCGACCCGCTCCGCGAGGGCGGCGGGGTAGGCGTCGCCCGCGCAGACCAGCAGGCCGGCCAGGCCGGCGAGCCGCTCGTCGTCGAGCTGCTCGGCGAGCAGGGACAGGTGGCCCGGTGTCATGCCCACGAAGGCGTAGGGCGCCCCGGCGGACAGCAGTCCGCCGAGCTCCTCCGGCCCGAACCGCTGGGGCAGCAGCCGCACCGGCTGTCCGCTGAGCAGCGGGGCGAACAGGGCGGGCACGCCGAGGTCGGCGTCGATCGCGGTGAAGAAGGGCGCGCCGCCGGTCCGGTCGCCGAGGTAGGCGCGGGTCGCCCAGCTCAGGTAGTGGGCGAGGGCCCGGTGGCCGACCGCGACGCCCTTGGGGGTGCCGGTGGAGCCGGAGGTGTGGAGGACGTACGCGAGCCGGTCGGGGTCGGCCGTGCGCGGGGGCGGCCCGGCGGGGGACGGCCGGTCCTCGTCCGGGGCGTCCACGACGAGCGCGAGTTCGGCGGGGACGCGCTGGGCGTGGGCCTCCTCGGTGACGACGAGCCGGCAGCCCGCGCCGGTGAACACCTCGCGCGCCCGGGCGTCCGGCGCGCACGGGTCGCAGGGCACGTAGGCCGCGCCCGCCTTCCAGACGGCGAGCAGGGCCACGACCAGGTCCGGCCCCCGGTCGAGGAGCACCCCGACGGGCGTCTCCGGCCCGGCGCCCCGCTCCCGCAACCGCCAGGCCAGCCGGTCGGCGCGGGCGTCGAGCTCGGCGTACGTCACCCGGTGCGGCCCCGCGACGAGCGCGGTGGCGTCGGGCACGCGGGCGGCCCGCGCCTCGAACGCGGCGAGGGTGTCGGTGACGTCCGGAGAGGTGGGGGCGTCCGTCGTCGGCAGCGCGGCGCCGCGTTCACCCGCCTCCGGGTAGCCGCCCCGCGCGTCGCCGTCCGGGCCGTTCGCGGCCATGTCGGCGAGTACCGCGAGGTAGAGCCGGGAGAGGCGCGCGGCGCGGTCGCGGCGCAGGGTGCGGGTGTCCGAGGCGATGGTGAGGTGGCCGCGCAGCGGGGTGCCGACGACGACGGGGAACTCGTTGGGGCTGTCGTCCCGGCTGGCGGCGGTGTCGACGAGACCGGTGTCCACCTGGTGGAAGTCCAGGTAGTGGAAGAGCACGTCGACGAGGTGGTGCTCCCCGCCGGGGCGCCGCATCGCGGGCATCGGGAAGCGCCGGTGCGGCCACAGCGAGACCTCGGCGGCGAAGACCTCCCGGGCCAGTTCGCCCCAGGTGCGGGCGCCGCGCGTGTACGGGAACGGCACCGAGTTGAGGTACATGCCGGAGACCCGCTCCGCGCCGCGCACCTCGGGCCGGGCGTCGGCCACCATGCCGCCCCGGAAGGCGTGCTGCCGGGTGAGCAGGGACAGGACCTTGCTGTGGGCGGCGTGCAGGACGCTCTTGTAGGGCACGCCGGTGGCGCTGGCCAGGGCCCGCAGGCCGGGCTCCAGGTCCGTCAGCGGCATGTCGATGCGGTACCGCTCGGCGGGCCCGTCCGGGTCGCCCGCCCACGCGGCGGGGATCCGGAACTTCTCGTGGCGGTCGATGAGGTCGTGCCAGTGGGCGCGGTCCTCGGTGCCGGCGAGGGAGCGGAGTTCGGCCGCGATGAAGTCGGCGTAGCGGACGGCGGGCGCGGGCGGCGCCGGGTCGGGCTCCTTGCCGTCGCGCAGCCGCTCGTAGGCGCGGAGGAGCTCCATCAGCTGGTTGTGGTAGCTCCAGCCCTCGATGACCGGGTGGCATTCGGTGATGGACAGCCACCAGCCGTCGTCGTCGAGCACGTGGGTGGCCATCCGCATCAGCGGGGCCTTGGTGACGTCGAAGAGCCGCTCGCGGTCGCGGTCGGCGAAGGCGACGAGCTCCGGCCAGCGCAGCTCGGGCGGCAGGTGGCGGAGGTCCTCGTGCCGGCAGGGCATCGAGGCGCTCGCGTGGACGATCTGGAGGGGCCGGGTGCCCTCGGCGAGCGGGAAGGAGGTGCGCATCACCTCGTGCCGGGCGACGACGAGGTCGGCGGCGGCGCGGAAGGCGGCGGGGTCGAAGGGGCGGCTGTCGCGGATCCGGAAGGAGGTGACGTTGTGGTAGCGGTTGTGGCCGCTGTCGCCGTACATCTCGACGAACATGCCGGCCTGGGTGCGGGAGAGCGGGTAGGCGTCGACGGCGTCGGCGGGCAGCGCGGCCCGCTCCTCGTCGGTGAGCATCGCGAACGGGGCGACGGGCCGGACGCCCTCGGTCTCGGCCACCGCGCCCTCGCCCAGCGCCCGGCAGAGCCGGGCCACGGTGCGGTGCTCGAAGATGTCGCGCACCGCCACCGGCCGGCCGGCCTCGCGGAGCGCGCCCGCGAGGGCCACGGCCCGCAGGGAGTCGCCGCCGAGGTCGAAGAAGTTGTCGTGGACGCCGACCCGCTCCAGGCCGAGGACCTCGGACCAGACGGCCGCCATGGCGTGCTCGGCGTCGTCGCGTGGGGCGACGTGCTCGCCGACGGCGGTGGCCTCGCGCTCCGGGGCGGGCAGGGCCTTGCGGTCGAGCTTGCCGTTGGCGGTCAGCGGAAGGGCGTCGAGGGTGACGAAGGCGGAGGGGACCATGTACTCGGGCAGCAGCTCGCCCAGGCGCTCGCGCAGGGCGGCCGGGGCGGGCAGGGCGGCGCCGGGCGCGGGCACGAGGTAGGCGACCAGGCGCTTGTCGCCGGGGGTGTCCTCGCGGACGAGGGCGACGGCCTCGGCGACGGCCGGGTCCCCGGTCAGGGCGGTCTCGATCTCGCCGGGCTCGATCCGGTAGCCGCGCAGCTTGACCTGGTGGTCGGCGCGGGAGACGAAGTCGAGGTTGCCGTCGGGCAGGACGCGCGCGAGGTCCCCGGTGCGGTACAGCCGGGAGCCGGGCGGGCCGTAGGGGTCGGGCAGGAACCGTTCGGCGGTCAGGGCCGCCCGGCCCGCGTAGCCGCGCGCCAGGCCCACGCCGCCGACGCACACCTCGCCGACGGCCCCGATGGGCACGGGCCGCAGCTCCTCGTCGAGGACGCGCATGGTGGTGTGGGGGATGGCCCGGCCGATGGAGACGAGCTCGGTGTCCGGCGGGCCGTCCAGGAAGTACGCGGAGTTGCCGACCGTGATCTCGGTGGGCCCGTACTCGGCGGCGAGCCGCGCCCCGGCGGGCGTGGCGTGCTTGAGCCAGCGTTCGGCCAGCCGGTTGGTGAAGGAGTCCCCGGCGGCGATCACCAGGCCGGCCAGGCCGGCGACCTCCTCGCCGGTCAACTGCTGGGAGAGCAGGTCGAGATGGCCGGGGGTGAGTTTGACGAAGGAGTAGGGGGCGCCCTCGGTCAGCAGCTTCCCGAGGTCGTCGATCTCGAAGTCCTGGTCGAGCAGATGGACGGGCTGCCCGGTCATCAGCGGGGTGTAGAGGTCGGGCATGCCCAGGTCGAAGGCGACGGAGGAGAACAGCGGGGCGCCGCCCGTGCCCGCCGTGGCGTAGGCGTCGGCGGTCCAGCCCAGGTAGTTCGCCAGGCCCCGGTGGGTGATGAGGACGCCCTTGGGACGGCCGGTGGAGCCGGAGGTGTAGATGACGTAGGCGAGGTGGTCGATGTCGTATCCGCCGGCCGGCGGGGCCGGGGGCGTGGCCGGGCAGGCGTCGAGCGCCGCCCGTTCGGCGGGCTCGTCGAGGACGACGAGGCGTGCGGTGGCGCCGGTGAAGCGGCCGGTGTGGCGCCGTTCGGTGACGACGAGCCGGGTGGCGGTGTCGGCGAGCATGAACGCCAGCCGCTCGTCCGGGTATCCGGGGTCGAGCGGCACATAGGCGGCGCCGGCCCGCCAGACGCCCAGCAGGGTGGCGACCAGCTCCGGGCCGCGGTCGAGGAGGACGCCCACGGTGTCCTCGGGCCCGGCGCCGAGCTCGCGCAGCCGGTGGGCCACGCGGTTGGCCGTCGCGTCGAGCTCCCGGTAGGCGATCCGGCGGCCGCCGTGGACGACGGCGGTCGCGTCGGGCGTGGCGGTGGCCTGCCGGGTGATGGTCTCGTGGACGGGCCGCAGCGCTTCGAGGTCGAGCGGCGCGTTCGTGCCCAGGGGCTCCCGGGGGCCGTCGAGCAGCAGGGCGCGTTCGGCCGCGTCGAAGATCTCCAGGCCGGAGAGGCGGGTGCCGGGGGCTTCGGCGGCCGCGGCCAGCAGCCGGGTGTACTGCCCGGTCAGCCTGCGGGCCGTCGTCGGGTCGAAGAGCGCGGTGGCGTACTCGAGCGAGCCGTCGAGGCCGCCGTCGGGCCGCTCCTCCAGGTGGACGGTGAGGTCGAAGCGGGCGGTGCGGGTGGGCACGGCGACGGGCGTCGCGGTGACGTCCGGCAGGTCGAGGGGGTCGGCCTCGTCCGCCCGCACCAGGTCGAACATCACCTGGAAGACGGGCGTGGTGGACAGGTCGCGCTCGGGCTCCAGCGCGTCGGCGAGCCGGTCGAAGGGCGCGGACCGGTGGTCGAAGGCGGCGAGGACCGTGTCGCGGTTCCGTTCCAGCAGCCGGTCGAAGGCGGGGTCGCCCTTCCACCGGGCGCGCAGGGCCAGGCTGTTGTAGGCGTAGCCGGCCATGCCGGCGAGCTCGGGGCGGGTGCGCGCGGACACGGCGGTGCCGACGGCGATGTCCCGGCTGCCGGTGTGGCGGGAGAGCAGCGCCTGGAAGGCGGTGAGCAGCACGATGAACGGGGACGCGCCGTGCCGCTCGGCGAGGGCGCGCAGCCGCGCGGCGACGGGGGCGGGCACGGTGAACGGCTCGGCGGCGCCTTCCCAGGAGCGGACGGCCGGGCGCGGCCGGTCGGTGGGCAGGCCGAGGGGGGCGAGCCCGGCCAGTTCGCGCCGCCACCAGTCGAGGTCGCCGCGCACGTCGGGGCCGTCCTGCCGGTCGCCCAGCCAGGCGGCGTAGTCGGCGTACTGCGTGGGTTCGGGGGCGAGCGCGGCCGGGCGGCCCTCCATGTGGGCGCGGTGGAGCTCGGACAGCTCGGTGAGCAGCAGGGCGCGGGTGGGGGCGTCGCAGGCGATGTGGTGGAGGACGACGACGAGGAGGTGGTCGTCGGCGGCGAAGCGGACCAGCCGCACCCGCAGCGGCGCCCGCGTCGCCAGGTCGAAGGGGACCTGCGCCTGCTCGTCGGCGAACCGGGCGGCCTCCGCGTCGCGTTCGGCGTCGGTGAGTCCCTCGTGCGCGCGCAGGGCGAAGTCCACCGGGGCGGGGGCGTCGACGATCTGGCGCGGCTCGGTGCCGTCGAGGACGTAGCGGGTGCGGAGGATCTCGTGGCGGGCGGCGAGCGCGTCGAAGGCGGCGCGCAGGGCGTCCGCGTCCAGCGGGCCGCGCAGCCGGTGGGCCAGCGGCAGCAGGTAGTCGGGGGCGTCCGGGTCGAGCTGGTGGAGGAACCACAGCTGGCGCTGGCCGGGGGACAGGGCGAGCGGGGTGTCGCGGGGGACCCGCCGGAGGCCGTCCCGGCGGGCGCGGGGCGCGGCTCCGGCCAGGCGGCGGCGCAGCAGTTCCGCGCGCAGCGCGTCGGCCGTGGCGTCCTGTCGGGGAGTCGGTGCGGGGTCGGTCACGGGTGGTACTCCCTGTGGGCGGCGGCCAGTTCGGCATCGGTCAAGGACGCGATCTCGGCGCGTACGGCCTCTTCGACGGCCTCGGCGAGCCCGGCGACGGTGGGCCGGTCGAAGAGGGCGCGCAGCGGCAGCTTGATGTCGTATTCCTCGTGGAGGAGGGCGATGACGCGGGCGGCCCGGACCGAGTCCCCGCCCAGCCGGAAGAACCGGTGGTGGGCGCCGACGCGCGGGGCGCGCCCGTCGGGACCGGTGAGCACCTCGCGCCAGATCCGGGCGACGGTCTCCTGGAGCGGGCCCTCGGGCGGGGCGTACGGCTCGTCGTCGGCCGCCGCGGTGAGGTCGGGGGCGGGCAGCGCGGCGAGGTCGACCTTGTGGTGCCGGGTCAGCGGCAGGGCCGCGAGGGGGACGACGAGGGTGGGCAGCATGTGGTCGGGCAGCAACCGGGCGCAGTGGGCCAGCAGTTCGCCGGTGGGCGGGAGTTCGCCTCCGGCGGGCACGCAGTAGGCGACGAGCCGGGCGTCGTCGCCGGTGCCGTGGGCGACGACCACGGCCTCGCCCACTCCGGGGTGCTCGGCCAGGACGGCCCGCACCTCGCCGGTCTCGACGCGCCGGCCCCGGATCCGCACCTGGCCGTCGGCGCGCCCGGTGAACAGCAGGGTGCCGTCGGGCAGGACGCGGGCCAGGTCGCCGGTGCGGTAGAGCCGGGCGCCGGGCGGGCCGCACGGGTCGGGCAGGAAGCGCTCGGCCGTGCGGGCGGGGGCGCCGGTGTAGCCGCGGGCCAGGGCCGTGCCGCCGATGTACAGCTCGCCGGTGGCGCCCGGGGGGACGGGTCGCAGCAGCGCGTCGAGGACGTGCGCGGCGGCGTGCGCGTACGGGCGGCCGATGGGCACGACGGTGGCGGTGTCGGGGATCTCCCAGCGGGTGGCGGCGATGGTGGTCTCGGTGAGGCCGTACTCGTTGACGAACCGCTTGAGCGTGCGGGCCAGTTCGCGCGCGAGGTCGGGCGGGCAGGGTTCCCCGCCGGTCTGGCCGATGAGCTGGCGTCGGCCGAGGCCGTGGTCGAGGAGCATCCGCCACTGCGGGAAGACGGCCTGGAGGTGGGTGACGCCCGTGCGGTCGATCAGGTCGAGGAGGGCGGCCGGGTCGGCCGTCTCGTGGTCGCGGACGAGGACCACCCGGCCGCCCGTGACCAGGGGCATCACCAGCTCGGTGAAGGAGATGTCGAAGGTGGCCGGGGCGAGGGCGAGCCAGGCGTCGTCCGGCCCGCGCCCGAAGTCCAGGTGGTCGCGGGAGGCGCGCAGCAGGCGCAGCAGCGCGCGGTGCTCGACGGCGACGCCCTTGGGGCGGCCGGTGGAGCCGGAGGTGTAGATGACGTAGGCGAGCCGGGCGGGGTCGTGCCCGGCGGCCGGCGGCTCGTACGGCGCGGGGTCCGGCAGCGCGGGATCGTCGACGGCGAGGACGGGCCCGGCGTGGCGGGCGGCGAGGCGGCGGGCGCCGGCGGCGTCGGTGACCAGCACCCGGGCGGCCGAGTCGGCCAGCGCGTGGGCGAGGCGCTCGTCGGGGGCCTCCGCGTCCAGGGGGACGTAGGCGGCGCCGGCCCGCCAGACGCCCAGCAGACAGGCGACGAGGTCGGGGCTGCGGGGGAGGAGGACGGCGACCGTGGTCTCCGGGCCCGCGCCCAGGGCGGCCAGGTGGCGGGCGAACCGGTCGGCGCGGTCCTTCAGGCGGGCGTACGTCCACTGTTCGTCGCCGCAGACGACGGCGACGGCCTCGGGGCGACTGCGCGCGGTCTCCTCGAACGCGGCGTGGACACAGCCGTCGGGCTCGTCCCACGCCGCCGGGTCGGCCGCGCCGAGCGCCAGCAGCCGCTCGCGCTCGGCGGCGGGCAGTGCCTCGGCCTCGGCCAGGGGCGCGGCCGGGTCGGTGACGAAGGAGGTGAGGAGCTCGACCCAGCAGGCGGCGAGGCGTTCGACGGTGGCCGTGTCGTACAGGGCGGTGGCGTACTCGGCCATGCCCAGGAGGCTGCCGTCGGCCTGGCGGTGGACGACGAACGTGAGGTCGGTGCGGGCGGAGCGCCAGGCGTCGCGGAAGGCGTCGAGGTCGCCGGGGGGCAGGGCGGTGCCGGTGCGTCCTTCCTCGTGGAAGTCGAACATCACCTGGTAGAGCGGGGTGCGGGACAGGTCGCGGCCGGGCAGCAGCTCGCGCACCAGGTGGTCGAAGGGCAGTTCCTGGTGGGCGAGGGCGTCCAGCACGGCGTCGCGGACGGAGGCGAGCGCGTCGCGCACGTCCCGGCCGGTGTCCAGCTGGCCGCGCAGGACGAGCGTGTTGAGGAAGTAGCCCGCCACGTCGGTGACTTCGGGCCGGTGGCGGCCCGCGACGGGCATGCCGACGACGACGTCGTCCCGGCCGGTCAGCCGGCCCAGCAGGGTGAGGAACGCGGTGAGCAGCGTCTGGTGGAGGTTCGCCCCGGCGGACGCGCCGAGGGCGGCGACGCGCTGGGCGAGCTCGGCGGGGACGGTGAAGGTGTGGAGGGCGCCCCGCCCGTCGCGCACCTGCGGTCGGGGCCGGTCCGTGGGCGCCTCCAGGGGCTCGGCGCCCTTCAACGCGTCGCGCCAGTAAGCGAGTTCGCGGTCGAGCACGTCCGCGTCGAGGCGCCGGCGCTGCCAGGCGGCGTGGTCGGCGTACTGGACGGGGAGCTCCGGCAGCCGGGGCGCGCCACCGGTGTGGGCGGCCTCGCCCAGGGCGCGGACGTCGCGCTCCAGGACGACCGAGGTCCAGCCGTCGCAGGCGATGTGGTGGACGCCCAGCAGCAGGACCTGTCCGCCGTCGGGCGTCCGCAGCAGCAGCGCCCGCCACACCGGCCCGTGCTCCAGGTCGAAGCCGTGCGCGAGCTCGCCCGCGGCCAGCGCGCGGACAGCCGCGTCGTCGGCGGCCTCGGCGGTGCGGAGCCCGACGGGCGGGCCGGGCCGCTCCACGATCTGGACGGGTCCGTCGCCGCGCGCCTCGTAGCGGGTGCGCAGGATCTCGTGGCGCTCCTGGAGCCCGGCGAGGGCGGTGCGCACGGTGTCCTCGGACCAGTCGCCGGGCAGCCGGATCCACAGCAGCTCGGCCCACTCGGGGCTGCCGGGCCGCAACTGCTCCAGCAGCCACAGCCCGCGCTGGCCGTACGACAGGGGCAGCGCCCCGTCGCGGGGCACGGGCACGACGGCGTCCCCGGTGCTCTCGGTGTTCTCCTCGACGCTCCCCTCGCCGAGGAGGGCGGCCTGGGCCTCGGCCGTGGTGGCCGTGAACAGGGCGCGCAGGTCGATCCGCCGTCCCGTGCGGTCGGCGAGCCGCCCGGCGAGCTGGGTGAGCAGCAGGGAGGAGCCGCCGCGCTGGAAGAAGTCGTCGTGGACGCCGACGGTCGCGGCGGGCACGCCGAGGACGTCCGCCCAGGCACCGGCCACGGCGTGCTCGGCGGCGGTGCGCGGGGCGACGTGCGGCGGGCCGTCGGCGCGGCCCGCGTCCGGGGCGGGCAGGGCGGCCCGGTCGGTCTTGCCGCTGGCCGTCCGGGGGAAGGCGGCGACGGTCGTGAACAGGGCCGGGACCATGGGGTCCGGCAGGGTGCGGCGCAGGAAGGCGCGCAGCTCGTGGGGGGCGGGCGCGGCACCGGCCGGCTGCACCCAGGCCACGAGCCGGGTGCCGCCCCGGCCGTCCGGGGCCGCGCCGACGACGGCGGCGGCCACGGCGGGGTGGGCGCCGAGGGCGGCCTCGACCTCGCCGGGCTCGATACGGACGCCGTTGACCTTGATCTGCTGGTCGATCCGGCCCAGGTACGCGAGGACACCGGCGTCGGTCCACCGCACGAGGTCGCCGGTGCGGTAGAGCCGGGCGCCGGGCGGGCCGTCGGGGTCGGGGACGAAGCGTTCGGCCGTCAGGCCGGGGCGGCCGAGGTAGCCGGAGGCGACTCCGGCCCCGCCCGCGTACAACTCGCCTTCCGCGCCCGGGGGGACGGGCCGGCCGTGGGGGTCCAGGACCAGCGCGCGCATGCCGCCGATGGGCCGGCCGATGGGCACGGGCCCGGCGGTCTGGGCGGGGTCGAAGCGGTGCTCGGTGATGTCCACCGAGCACTCGGTGGGGCCGTAGGTGTTCCAGATCTCCACCTGCGGCACGCGCGCGAGCACCTGGTGGCAGAGCTCCGCGTGGAGGGGCTCGCCCGCGCTGAAGACGAGCCGCAGGGCGTCGCAGCCGGCCCAGCCGGGGGCGGTCACCAGGGAGCGCAGCACCGAGGGCACGGCCTGGAGGACGGTGACCCGGCCCGTGGCGGCCGCGGCCAGCATCGCCGCCGGGTCGCGCTCGGCGCCGTGCGGGGCGAGGACGACCGTGCCGCCGCTGATCAGCGGGGCGAAGAGTTCCAGCCCGGCCGCGTCGAAGCCGATGGTGGTCTTCTGCAGGATCCGGTCGGCCGGGCCGAGCCCGTGCCGTTCGGCCAGCCAGCGCACCCGGTTGGCGATGCCGGCGTGCGGGACGACGACGCCCTTGGGGCGGCCGGTGGAGCCGGAGGTGTGGAGCACGTACGCCGGACGGCGCGCGGCCTCCGCCGGGCCGCCGGGCACCTCGGGCGCGGCCTCACCGGCGGCGTCGTGCCCGTCGTGCCCGTCGGGCTCGTCGAGGACCAGCACCCGGGCGGTGGTGCCGGTGGGGAGCGACGGTACGGCGGCGCGCTCGGTGAGCACGATCGGGGCGCCGGTGTCGGCGAGGGCCCAGGAGAGCCGTTCGGCGGGGTGGTCCGGGTCCAGGGGAACGTACGCGGCGCCCGCCTTCCACACCGCCAGCAGGGCGGTGACCAGGTCGTCGCCCCGCCGCAGGCACACTCCGACGAAGGCGTGCGGGCCGGCGCCCAGCGCCACCAGCCGGTGCGCGAGCCGGTTGGCACGGAGCTCCAGCGCCCGGTAGGTGAGGGTGGTCCCGCCGGCCTGGACGGCGTCGACCGCGATCGCGTCCGGCGTCGCCGCGGCCCGCGCGGCGATCAGCTCGGGCAGCGGCCGGAAGGAGTCCGGTGCGGCGGGCGGGGTCCGGTCGTTCACGGATGCTCCTTCGCGGGGGCGCCTGGTCGGCGGCGGGTGGGGAGGAACCGGCGGCGGCTCAGCCGGCGGCCGCCTCCGCCATGCGGAGGCGCAGGCTCAGCGGGCGCATGTCGGTCCACACCGCGTCGACGCGCGCCAGGCACTCCTCACGGGTGCCCTCGGTCCCCTCCGCGCGCCAGCCGTCCGGCAGCGGCCGGTCGGCCCACCAGATCGAGTACTGTTCCTCGTCGTTGAGGACCACGCGGTAGCGGTGGTCCGGGGTGCTGTTCGGCTCGTCCATGGCCTGCTAGCCGTTCACGATGCGCCGGACGGTCGCCGTGAACTCGGCGGACGTGCCGTCGCGTTCGGCGATCCCGGCGATGTGCTCGGCGACCTCGTGGAACGTGCCCCCGTCGAAGCCTTCCAGCTCCTCCAGCACCTTCATGCCGAGCTCGTTCTCCAGGTCGAGCAGGACCTGCACCATGGAGAAGGAGTCGAGGTCGCCCAGCTCCTTGGGCTCGGGGACGTCCGGCTGCTCCGCGCAGATGGTGACGGCCGTGCGGCGGATCACCTCGGTGAATTCCTCGACGATCGACGGGTTGTCGCCGGTTCCGGTCTCATTGTCCAGCATAACTTTTCGCCAACGCTCCTCGGACAGGGCGGCGCAATCAGTCCGCCGTGGTGGGGACCGACCGTAGTCAGCCGTTTCCGGCGAGGGCAATGGCGGGCGCCGGAAACGGTGTTGCGGCATTCCCGGCGTCCCGCCGGCGAGACACCGCCGGGCCGCTCGTTCCGCCCGGCGCATTGCCCCCGGCATTCCGGGGCGGGTACGAATTCAGGGATTCATGGCGGGTAATCGGCCTGCGCGCCACCACAGTCGAAGGGGCAGGTGACAATGCTTTTCCCGCACACCGGGACCGGTCGTGTCGAATTGCGGCCGGCGGGCGCCGGGGACGCGGCGGCGGCCTATGGGATCCTCTTCCGGCTGGGCACCGCCGGGCTGCCCGTGCTGGACTCCTACGCGAAGACCTTCGGGCAGGGTCTCTCGGCCTGCTTCCTCGTCCACCGCGTGGACACCGGCGAGGTCGTCGGCCTGAGCACGCTCTCGGCCCCCACCCCGGCCGGCCACATGCGCCTGGAGGTCCATCTCGCCGGTGACGCGGGCGAGTTCAGCGGCGACGTCCACGCGCTGACCGTCAATTTCGCCTTCGCGATGTGGCGGGTACGGAAGGTGTACATTCACCGGACCTCGCCGGACACCACCGGCATCGGCTTCGGCGCGGAGCACGCCTCCCTCCTCCGCCCCGAGGCCGTCCTGCCCGACCACACCTATTTCCACGGCCGGCTGTGGGACGTCCACGTCCTCGCCGTCCACCGTACGGACTGGAACACCCACGGTGTGGAACTCCTCGAGCAGATCGTCTGAACCCTTTCCTGTCCTGACAGCAATCCAGTTGGAGGTGCCGCGATGACCCAGCACGTATGGGGATACTTGCCGGAGTACGAGAAGGAACGCGCGGACATTCTCGACGCGGTGGACACGGTGTTCGGCTCGGGCCAGCTGGTGCTCGGCAAGAGCGTCCGCTCGTTCGAGGAGGAGTTCGCCGCGTACAACGGCGTGGCGCACTGCGTCGGCGTCGACAACGGCACGAACGCCATCGTGCTCGGCCTGCGCGCCCTCGGGATCGGGCCGGGCGACGAGGTGATCACGGTCTCCAACACGGCCGCGCCCACCGTCATCGCGATCAACGCCGTGGGCGCCGTCCCGGTGTTCGTCGACATCGACCCCGACACCTATCTGATGGACGTCGGCCAGGTCGCCGCCGCCATCACCCCGCGCACCCGCTGCCTGCTGCCGGTGCACCTCTACGGCCAGTGCGTCGACATGGCCCCGCTGAAGGCGCTGGCCGCCGAGCACGGCCTGGTCGTCCTGGAGGACTGCGCGCAGGCCCACGGCGCCCGGCACCACGGCCGGATCGCCGGCTCGATGGGCGACGCCGCCGCGTTCTCCTTCTACCCGACCAAGGTGCTGGGCGCCTACGGCGACGGCGGCGCGACGGTCAGCGACGACCCGGCCGTCGACGCCCGGCTGCGCCGGCTGCGCTTCTACGGCATGGAGGACCGCTACTACGTCGTCGAGACCCCGGGGTACAACAGCCGGCTCGACGAGGTGCAGGCGGAGATCCTCCGCCGCAAGCTGACCCGCCTCGACGGCTACATCGAGCGCCGCCGCGCCATCGCGGCCCGCTACGCCGAGGCGTTCGCGGGCACCGGCATCGTCACGCCGAAGCTCGCGCCGGGCAACGACCACGTGTACTACGTCTACGTGGTGCGCCACCCGCGCCGGGACGAGCTGATCGAGGCCCTCAAGGCCCACGACATCCACCTGAACATCAGCTACCCCTGGCCGGTGCACGAGCAGGAGGGCTTCGCCTATCTGGGCTACGCCCCGGACGACCTGCCGGTGACCAGTCGGGTCGCCAAGGAGATCTTCTCGCTGCCCATGTACGCCTCCCTGTCCGAGGCGGAGCAGGAGCGGGTCATCGAGAAGGTGCTCGACGTGGCGGGAAGGCTCTGAGCGCGGTGGGCGACTGGTCGGCCGGCGGCCGGGGACTGATGTCCACCGAGGAGTTCCACGGCTGGTGGGCCGGGCGCCTGGCGGCCGGCGGGTTCTCGGTGGAGCGCATCCCCTTCTCCGGCCTGGACGCGTGGGCGTTCGATCCGCGGACGGGCAACCTGGGGCACGAGAGCGGCCGGTTCTTCACCGTCGAGGGCCTGCGGGTCCTGGAGGGCGGGACGGACGTCTGGTCGCAGCCGGTCATCAACCAGCCCGAGATCGGCATCCTGGGCATCGTCGTCAAGGAGTTCGACGGCGTCCTCCACTGCCTGATGCAGGCGAAGATGGAGCCGGGCAACGTCAACACGCTCCAGCTGTCGCCCACGGTCCAGGCCACCCGCAGCAACTACACCCAGGTGCACCGGGGTCACACCACCCGCTACCTGGAGTACTTCACCGGGCCGGAGCGCGGCCAGGTGCTGGTCGACGTCCTCCAGTCGGAGCAGGGCGCCTGGTTCTGGCGCAAGCGCAACCGCAACATGGTCGTGCTCGCCACCGGCGACGTGCCCCTCCACGAAGACTTCTGCTGGCTCACCCTGGCCCAGCTCCGCGAGCTGACCTCGGTCGACAATCTGCTCAACATGGACGCCCGGACCGTGCTGTCCTGCATGCCCTTCGGGCTGCCCGACGAGGACGAGGCCCCGACCGGGGACGCCTTCCGCGACGCGCTCGTCCGCTCCTACCAGTACCGGCACCAGCCGGAACGCGGGCGCGGACCCGGCACGGCGGGCGGCATCCTCAGCTGGTTCACCGAGGCCAAGACGCGGTGCGACTGGAACGCCCGGCTCGTGCCCATGGCCGACGTCGCCGGCTGGGGCCGGGACGACTGGGAGATCTCCGACCGCGCGGGCGAGCAGTTCCGCGTCATCGCGGTCGAGGTCGCGGCCGGCACCCGGGAGGTCACCCGCTGGACGCAGCCGCTGCTCCAGCCGCGCGGCGAGGGCCGGGCGGTGTTCGTCGCCCGTGCCATCGACGGCGTGCTCCACCTGCTGGTGCGGGCCCGGCCCGAGTACGGGCTGCTGGACCAGGTGGAGATGGCCCCGACCGTCCACCTCCACCCGGGCCGGGGGATCGAGGACGTGCGCGAGCCCTTCCTGCGCGACGCGCTGCGGCCCGGCGGCGGGACGACGCGCTACGACCACGTCCTCTCCGAGGAGGGCGGCCGCTTCCACCACGCGCTCACGCGCTACCAGATCGTCGAGGTGGACGAGGGCTTCCCCGTGGACGTGCCCCCGCAGCTGTGCTGGATGACCGCCCGGCAGCTGACCGATCTGCTGCGCCACGGTCACTACCTCAACATCGAGGCCCGCTCCCTGCTCACCTGCCTCCACAGCCTGTGCTGAACGGCCCCGCCGGGCCCGCGACCCGGCACCGGGCGGCGGGTGCTCCGTACGCGTTGAGAATTCCGAGGCTGGTGGGAAATGTTTGAAGCCGCGAATGTCACCGAGATGTCCATCCCGGGGGCCTACCGCATCGTCCCCGGCAAACTGCCGGACCGCAGGGGCCACTTCTTCGAGGCGTTCCGCTCGGAGACCCTCTCGGAGATCATCGGCTACCCGTTCGTCGTCGGGCAGGCGAACTACTCCTCCAGCCGCCGCAACACCATGCGCGGCATCCACAGCACCGCGCTGCCGCCGGGCCAGGCCAAGCTGGTCACCTGTGTGCGCGGCGCGGTCCTCGACGTCGCGGTGGACCTGCGGGTGGGCTCGCCCACCTTCGGGCAGTACGACGTGACCCCCCAGGACGAGGAGTCCGGCACGGCGGTCTACCTGGCCGACGGGATCGGCCACGCCTTCCTGACCCTCACCGACGACGCGTGCATGAACTACCTCTGCTCCGAGCCGTACATCCCCGGCACGATGATCGAGGTCGACCCGCTGGACCCCGACATCGGCATTCCCTGGAACCTCACCGAGCCGCCGGTCATGTCGGACAAGGACGCCGGGGCGCCCACGCTGAGCGAGGCGGTGGCCCGCGGGATGCTCCCCACCTACGAGGAGTGCCTCGCCCACTACGCGGCGCTGCGCGAGGGCCCGTCCCGGGGCTGAGCCCCGCCCGGCCGGCCCGCCGCCCGGTCACCGTTTCTACCGCCCCATGCCGATCGGAGTTCTTCCACATGTTCAACTGCACCGGCGACAGACTGCGCATCGGGATCATGGGCTGTGCGGACATCGCCTGGCGGCGGACCCTCCCGGCGCTGGAGGACGACCCGGCCGTGGAGATCGCGGCGATCGCGAGCCGCAGCGCGGCCACCGCGCGACGGTTCACCGACCGGTTCGGCGGCGTCCCCCTGGAGGGGTACGACGCGCTCCTGGACGTCGACGGCCTCGACGCCGTCTACATCCCGCTGCCCGGGCTGATGCACGCCGAGTGGGTCACCCGGTCGCTGGAGGCGGGCAAGCACGTCCTCGTCGAGAAGCCGCTGACGGCCGGGGCGGCGGAGACGCGCCGGGTCGTGGCGTACGCGCGCGAGCGCGGGCTGGTGCTGCTGGAGAACTACATGTTCCTCTACCACTCGCAGCACGCGGCGGTGCGGAAGGCGCTGGACGACGGTGCCATCGGCGAGCTGCGCGGCTTCTCCAGCGCGTTCACCATCCCCCCGAAGCCCGCCGGCGACATCCGCTACCAGCGGGACGTGGGCGGCGGCGCCTTCCTGGACTTCGGCGGCTACCCCGTGCGCGCCGCGCAGTACTTCCTCGGCGGCGACCTGCGGGTCGTCGGCGCGGTGTTCCGGCGGGACCGGGAGCACGACGTGGTGATGTCGGGCAGCGTGCTGCTCGCCACGCCCGAGGGGATCCCGGCCCGGCTGACCTTCGGCATGGAGCACTCCTACCGCAACACCTACGCGCTCTCCGGCGCCACCGGCCGGCTGCTGCTGGACCGGGCCTTCACCCCGCCCGAGACCCACCGGCCCGTGCTCCGCGTCGAACGGCAGGACCACGCGGAGGAGATCACCCTGGCCGCCGACCACCAGTTCGCCAATGTGATCTCGACGTTCACGGCCGCCGTGCGCGGCGAGCGCGACATCACCCCGCAGCAGGAGGGCAGCCTGCGCCAGGCCGAGCTGATCGAGGAGATCCGCCGGGCCGCCCTCGTGGTGGACGTCTGAGCGGGCCCGGGGACGTGCCGAAGGGGCCGGGCGGACCGAACGCGGTCCGCCCGGCCCCCGGGGCCGTCACGGTCAGGGCAGTCGGGGCAGGAAGTCCTCGACCCGGACGCCCAGGCCCCGGCGGTCCGCCTCGTCCCGCACCCAGCGGGCCAGGGCCAGGTCCAGGACGCCCAGGCCGAAGGGCGAGAAGACGGCGATCGCGGCGGGGTCCCGCCGGAAACCCGGCGTGCCCCGCAGCAGACCCCCGATGCTCGCGGCGATGAAGTCCCGGCCGCTGGTGGCCTGTTCGGCGAGGTGGAGCGAGGTGTTCTCGCGGCAGACGTGGTCGGCGTCGTCGACGACGTTCTGCGCGCCGAGGATCGCTTCCACGGTCAGGTCGCGCAGGGACACGTGGAGCACCGTCGCCCCCGGCCGGCACGCGGACAGGTCCAGGTGCGGCGTGGCGGCGGTCGTGGCGAGCGCGACGAGCGGGTGGGCGCCCATGGCGTCCTCGATCCGCTCCGCGACGGTGAAGGAGACCCCCGGGAGCATCTCCCGGGCGGCGTCGGCGAAGCCGGCGGCCCGCTCGCGGTCCAGGTCGAAGACGACGACCTCGCGCAGCGAGGGCAGCCGGGCCGCGGTGAAGCGCAGCACCTCGCGGTTGATCGGCCCGCAGCCGACGAGGGACATCCCCCGGGGATCCGCGTCCGTCACCAGCAGGCCCGCCGCGACGGCGGCGGAGGCCGCGGTGCGCTTGGCGGAGATCGCCGACGCCTCCAGCAGCGCCTCGGGGCGCCCGTCGGCCGTGGAGTTGAGCACGACGGTGGCGCTGGCCCGCTCCTTCCCGGCCGCGACGTTGCCGGGGAAGCTCGCGATCCACTTCATGCCGGCGACCGGGTCGGCGCCGCCGACGTAGCCGGGCAGGCCGATGACGCGGTTGCGGGCGTCGTCGGGGAAGCGCAGGAACACCGAGTGCGGCAGGGCGGTGTCGCCCTCGTCGTGGAGCCGGTAGGTGTCCTCCACGAGCGTGAGGATCCGCTGCTCCTGGTCCCGCAGGACGTCCTGCGCCGCCTGGTGGCCGATGATCAGCAAGGGACGGTCTCCTTAATGTCGGGGTCGAGGTCGGGTTCGAAATCGGGGTCGATGACGGTGTCGAGGTCGATGTCGCCGAAGTGGCGGCGCACCCAGGCGTCGGAGTAGACGGTGTCGAGGTAGCGGTCGCCGCCGTCGGGCAGGATCAGGACGCAGGAGGCGCCGGCCGGGATCTCCGGCGCGAGCTTGCCGAGCGCGGCGACGACGGCCCCGGAGGAGCCCCCGGCGAGGATCGCCTCGCGCCGCACCAGCCGCCGGCAGCCGGCCACCGACTCCAGGTCGCTGATGTGCACGACCCGGTCCGCGGCCGTCCGGTCCAGCAGGGCCGGGGCCACGGAGGCGCCGTGCCCGGGGATCAGCCGGGGGCAGGACACCGGCGAGTCGAACAGCACGCTGCCCACCGCGTCGACCGCCACGACCGTGGTGGCCATGCCGCGTTCGCGGATGTAGGCGGCGCAGCCGCCCAGGGTGCCCGTGGTGCCCGCGGCGACGAACAGGTAGTCGACGTCGCCGCCCATGGCCCGGTCGATCTCCCGCATGGTCGTCTCGCGGTGCGTCCGGGGGTTGCGCGGGTTGGCGTACTGGTCGGGCACGTAGGCGTGGGGCACCGTCGCGGCGAGCTCGGCGACGCGGCGCAGCCGGGCGGGGAGGTATTCGCCGGTGGCGGGGTCGGGTTCGGTGACGATC
Organism: Streptomyces abikoensis; assembly: GCF_014648775.1. GTDB lineage: Bacteria > Actinomycetota > Actinomycetes > Streptomycetales > Streptomycetaceae > Streptomyces > Streptomyces abikoensis. Next base: position 195,292 of record NZ_BMRT01000010.1, on the reverse strand, counting down.
TCCACCTCGGCCCGGTAGGCGCGCAGGATCGCGAGGTTCTGCTCGGTGGTGCGGGCGTCGACGACGCAGATGAACCGCAGCCCGTAGTAGCAGCAGATCTGGGCGAGCCCGATGGCGAGGTTGCCGGAGCTGGACTCGACGACCGTGGACGTGCCCGGCACGAGCGCGCCGGAGCGGATCCGTTCCAGCAGCATGCCGAGCGCGGACCGGTCCTTGATGCTGCCGCCGGGGTTGAACCGTTCGATCTTCGCGTGGACGCGGAAGTCGTGGTGGGGCGCGATCCGTTCCAGTTCGACGAGCGGGGTGTCCCCGACGGTCGACAGGATGCCCTTGGGGCGGTCCGCGGCCATCGCCTCCCCCTTCAGCGGTGGTCGGCCGGCGGCAGGTCGCCGGGGCCGAACAGGTCGGGCCGGGTCCAGCCGTCGAGGTCGTACTCGGACATGCAGCGGTCCGCGAAGCCCTTCAGGGCGTCGGCCTTGCCGCGCGCCTGGTAGCTGAGGAGGGTCTGCACGCGGATGCCCTCGTGGTCGCCGCCGTAGTTCCGCTCGTACAGCTCGTGGCGGCCGGCGAACTCGGTGCCGGTGGCGTCCCAGAGCAGTTTGAGGAGCTTCACCCGGTCGATGGCCTGGATGCCGCGCGAGCCGCGCAGGTAGCGGTCCAGGTAGGGGCGGACCTCGGGGTTCTTCCAGTCGCTGGAGTGGGAGTTGAGGTAGATCAGGCCGCTGCCGACGGTCTGCTGGACGATCTCGCGGACGCGCGGGTAGCCGATGCCCATGAAGGTGCGGTAGGCCAGGCCGTAGTCGAGGTTGGGCTGCACGGAGCCGCCGTGCCAGTCGGTGGGCGACTTGGCCATGGCATCCGACAGGCCCCAGAACATGTCGCGCCAGTTCAGCACCTCGCCGATCTGCGCCTGGACGCCCCGGAAGCCGGAGGTGCCGGTCGCCTCGACCGCCTTGAGCAGACAGCCGGCGATGAAGTCGAGCTTGACCGCGAGGCGGGTGCAGCCGTGGAAGGTGAAGCGCTCCAGGAAGCCGGACCGGGTGGCGAACGCGTTGGCCGCGCTCGCGTCGTACATGAGGACGTTCTCCCAGGGGACCAGCACCCGGTCGAAGACCATGATGGAGTCGTTCTCGTCCAGCCGGCTCGACAGCGGGTAGTCGAAGGGGCTGCCCAGGACCGCCGCCTGCATCTCGTAGGAGGTGCGGCAGATCAGCTTGAGGCCGGGGGTGCCCATGGGCACGGTGAAGACGGCGCCGAAGCGCTTGTCGCGCAGCGGCAGGCCCATGTGGGCGATGAGATTGGCGTTGGTGATCGCGGAGTTGGTGGCCACGACCTTGGCGCCCGAGACGATCAGCCCGGCGTCGGTCTCCTCCTCGACGTGCACGCACACGTCGGCGGTCCGGTCGGCCGGCCGGTCGCGGTCCACGGGCGGGTGGACGATCGCGTGGTTGAAGTACAGGACCCGTTCCTGCGCCCGCTTGTACCAGGTGCGCGCGTTGTCGGCGTACGGGCCGTAGAAGTCGGCGTTGGCGTCGAGCGTGCCGAAGAACGCGGCCTTGTAGTCGGGGGTGCGGCCCATCCAGCCGTAGACCAGCCGCTGCCAGGAGACGATCGCGTCGCGCGCGGTGACGAGGTCCTCGGAGGTGCGGGCGGTCTTGAAGAACGGGTGGGTGAAGCCGCCGTTGCCGGTGTCGGTGGGGACGCTCAGCGTGCCCTTGGCCTCGGGGTCGTGGAGGGCGTCGTAGAGCTGGGCGACGGACCGGGCGCTGTTGCGGAAGGCGGGGTGGGTGGTGACGTCCCGGACGCGCTCGCCGCGGAACCAGACCTCCCGTCCGTCGCGCAGGGAATCCAGGTACTCCTCCCCGGTCATGGGGCGGACGTCGTTCGCTGTCGTCAACTCGGCCTTCTCTCGGGGAATTCTGCGGTCAGCCTGGTCGATGCGTTTTCGGCGATTGCGGGAAACGGGCAGCGCGAGGCCGTGGACAATGCGGGGAGGGCGATTCGGCGAGGGAATTGCGTACGGTCCGCGCCGGGCAATTCCCGGCGGTGGGGCCGTCGTCCCGCCGGCGGGACGACGAGGGGCCGTCCGGCGCCTCCCCCGGGGCGCCGCCGGCTACGGAAGTCCGGGGCGGTCCTACCGAGGTATCGTTCGCGGCCCCGATCGGCCCTACCAAGGTATCGTCCCTGGCCCGGACCCCTTTCGGGAAGGGTTCCGGGCGGTAAAGTCCGGACCGTGTCAGATGCTTCGAGCGCGGCCGAGGCCGCCCCCAGGCGCGGCCCACGGGAATGGACCGTGGACACCGTCTTCTTTCTCCTCGCGGTGGCCTACGGAATGGCGATCGCGAAGAGCAGGCTGCACGGCGGGCCGGATTCCGCACCGGACGCGATGTTCAAGGCCGAGCAGATAGCCGGCGCGGTCGGCTGCGGTCTGTTGTGGCTGCGCCGCCGCTGGCCGGTGCATCTCGCGCTGGTTTTGATCGTCCTTTCGGTGTTTTTCGAGATGGTCGCGGGCGCGATGCTCGTCGCGCTGTTCAGCGTGGCCGTCCAGAGGAAATCCCGGACGACCGCGCTGGTTTATCTGGCGGGTCTGGTGCCCGTGGTCGCGGATGTCTTCTTCCGGCCCGACCCGCTGCTGTCCGGGTTCCAGTACCTGGTCTTCGGCATGATCGTGCAGGCCAGCGCGGTCAGCTGGGGCCTGTTCGTCTCCCACCGCAGGCAGTTGCGCGACCGGATGGTCGCGGAGGCCGAACTGCGCGCGGAACAGGCCCAGATGCGGACCCGCGAGGCTGTGGCCCGCGAGATGCACGACGTCCTCGGCCACCGGCTCTCCCTGCTGAGCCTCCACGCGGGTGCCCTGGAGTACCGCACCGACGCGTCCCCGGAGGAGGTCGCCCGCGCGGCGGGCGTCATCCGGCAGAGCGCCCACCAGGCGCTCCAGGACCTCCGCGAGGTGCTCGGCGTGCTGCGCGCCCCGGTGGACGGCCCGCCGCAGCCCACCCTCGCCGACGTCCACCGGCTCGTCGCCGAGTCCGGGCGGGCCGGGATGCGGGTGAAGCTGCTGGAGGAGGTCCCGGAGGCCGCGCCCGAGACGATCGGCCGCACCGCCTACCGGGTCGTCCAGGAGGCGCTGACCAACGCCCGCAAGCACGCCTACGGCGCGGCCGTCAGCGTCCAGGTGAGCGGAAAGGCCGGCGAGGGGCTGACGGTCGCGGTGACCAACGCGGCGCCGGGGCCCCGGCAGCCGCGCGACCCGGCGCCGGTGCCCGCCGCACCGCCCGGCCAGGGCCTGGCCGGACTCGCCGAGCGCGTCGCGCTGGCCGGCGGCCGCCTGGAGTACGGGCCGGACGGCAGCGGCGGCTGGCAGATCACGGCCTGCCTGCCCTGGCCCTGACGGCGCCCCGCGCCTCTTTAGTCGCCACCACCCCCTAGTCAGAGTTGTTCGAGCGGTTGGAGTGATCCCCCCATGTCCGAGAAGCGGTATCCGCAGCAGGCCGGGCCCACCGTGGTCGCCGAGCCGGTCTGGGGCCAGGTACTCGTCTGCGTCGTCTTCGCCCTGCTCGGCGCCGGCCTCGGCTGGCTGATAAAGGCGGTCGCGAAGTGGCTGGTGACCCTGCCCTGGGCGCCGCTGCAGGGCCCGGCCAAGCTCGTCACGGCGATCCCCGAGCCGGGCCTGACGATCGGGGCGATCGCCCTGGGCGGCCTCGTCGGCCTCGTCGCGGGCGTGGCCGTGAAGTTCAGCGAGCTGTCCGTCGCCGTGCACGACGACCGGGTGGAGCTCATCCGCAAGGGCGAGCCGCGCGTCGTCCCGGGCGCCGACATCGCCCTGGCCTTCCGGGACGGCAAGCAGCTCGTCCTCCTCGGCCCCGGCACCGAGGAGCTCGCCCGGGAGGACTGCGACCAGGACCGGGCGCGCCTCGCCGCCGCCTTCGCCGCCCACGGCTACGCCTGGGCGGACGAGGACCCGTACAAGCAGGACTTCCGGCTGTGGATAGCCGAGGTCCCCGAGCTGGCCGAGCGCGCCAACACCCTGCTGAAGGCCCGCGCGGAGGCGCTGCGGAAGCCCGGCGCCAAGATGGAGGCCGCCGAGCTGAAGACGGAGCTGGCCCGCGTCGGCGTCGTCGTGCGCGACCAGGACAAGCGCCAGTACTGGCGGACGCTCCGCTAGCCCGCGCCCGTACCGGCAGCGCCCCGACCGCCTCCGGCGGCCGGGGCGTTCGCGCGTCGTGCTCACCGGGCGGCGGCCGCCCGTTCCTCCAGGAAGGGAACGGTGTCGTTGGCGCTCGGCACGGCGAGCATCTCGTCCCGCAGCGCGGCGGCGCGCTCGCGGAAGGACGGCTCGCCGAGCAGCCGCAGCAGGCTCTCCCGGACGATCGCCCCGGTGGCCCGCGTCGAGTGGGTGGTGAGCCCCGCCCCCTGCGCGGCCAGGCGGTCCGACAGCAGCGGCTGGTCGACGTCCCAGGGCACGGTCAGCTGTGGAACGCCGTAGAACGCGGCGGTGTTGAGGGTGCCCACACCGGCGTGGTGGATGATCGCCGAGCAGGTGGGCAGCAGGGCCTGCATCGGCACGTAGGGCACCAGCCGGGCGTTGTCCGGGACCCGCTCCAGCTTCCCCCGGGCCTCGTCGCTGATCGTCGCGACCAGCTCGATGTCCAGGTCGGCGACCGAGTCCAGGATCTCCTGCACGTCGATCGCGTAGCCGATGGCGTGGTCGGTGACCGTGAGCCCGAGCGTCAGCGCCACCCGGGGCCGCTCGGGGCGCTCCCACAGCCACTTCGGCACGACCGCCGGGCCCCCGTACGGGGTGAAGCGCAGCGACCGGTAGTCGAGGCCGGGCGCGTGGACCTGCAGGGACGGCGGCAGCAGGTCGAGGCCGAACTGCCCGGTGACCAGCTCCTCCGTGAACTCCCCGCCGTACCGGCGGGCGTAGCCGCCCAGCCACTCGCCGAGCGGGTCGCTCCCCTCGCCGCCCGGCTGCCCGGCGGCGAGCCGGACGAAGTGGCGGCGTGCGACGCCGTAGACGTCCGCGCCGATCAGCATCCGGCCGTGGGCCGCGCCGACGGCCTGCGCCGCGATCGCCCCGGCGAAGGTGAGGGGCTCCCACAGCACCAGGTCGGGCTTCCAGTGCCGGGCGTACTCGACGAGCGCGCCCGTCAGCGGGACGTTGGTCATCTTGTGCCAGCTGTCGGTCTGCAGCCGGTAGCCCTCGCGCAGGTACGCGAGGGTGATGTCCTCGGTCCGGCGCTCCACGGCGTCGTACGGCTCGGACAGGCCCGGCTGCTTCCGCGCGCCGGGCCGGCCGGGGCGGCGGCCGATGATCTGCCACAGGTCCCGGTCGCTGCCGACGGGCACCGCCGTGAGCCCCGCCTGGTTGATGGCCGCCGTCATCTTGGGCTGGCACGCCACCCGGACGTCGTGGCCGGCGGTGCGCAGCGCCCAGGCCAGCGGGGCCATGAGCAGGAAGTGGGTGCGCTCGGGATAGCAGGTGAACAGGACGCGCATGGGTCTACCTCACGGTGGTTCAGCGGGTGGTGGAGCGGTGTGCGGCCGTGAGCTCCTCGACGCGGGGGACGAGCTCGTTGGGGGAGGGCAGGGCGTGGATCTCGTCGCGGAGGGCGGCGGCGCGCTCGCGGAAGGACGGCTCGGTGAGCAGTCGCAGGACGTGCGCGCGGATGTTCTCGCCGCCGGCGTCCCGGGGGGCCAGCGCCAGTCCGGTGCCCTGCTCGGCGAGCCTGCGGGCGAACAGCGGCTCGTCGAAGTGGTGGGGCACCGACAGCTGGGGCACGCCGTAGCGGCTGACGGTGGCCAGGGTGCCGGCGCCCGCGTGGTGGATGATCGCGTCGCAGGTGGGGGCGAGGGCGTGGAGGGGGACGTAGGGCACGAGGCGGGCGTTGTCGGGGATCCGCTTCAGCTTGGCCTTCTCGTCGTCGGCGATGGTGGCGACGATGTCGGCGTCCAGGTCGGCCAGGGCGTCCAGCAGGTCCTGGGTGCTGTGCGCGTAGCCGTTGAAGAGCTCGGTGGCGCTCAGGCCCATGGTGATGCCGACGCGGGGGCGCTCCGGCTTCCGCCACAGCCACTTCGGGGTCTCGGCCGGGCCGCCGTAGGGGATGAACTGCGTGCGCTCGTAGTGGAGTCCGGGTGCCTCGGTCTGGAGGCTCGCCGGGAACTGGTCGATGGTGAAGTGCCCGGTGGTCATGGACTCGGTGAACTCGCCGCCGTGCTTGCGCGCGTAGGCGCCCAGCCAGTCCGCGAGGGGGTCCTCGCGCTCCCCCTCCGGCCGCTGTTCCTTGAGGCGGAGGAAGTGCTCGCGGGCGACGCCGAAGACGTCGATGCCGAAGAGGAGGCGGGCGTGGGCGGCGCCGACGGCCTCGGCGGCGATGGGCCCGGCGAGGGTGAGCGGGTTCCAGATCACCAGGTCGGGCTTCCAGTGCCGGGCGTACTCCACCAGTCCGGCGATCATCGGGAAGTTCTCCGGCTTGTGGCCCTTCTCGACCATGTCGTAGTACCCGGCGTACATGTGGTCCCACGTGGCCCTCGCGGGGTCCTCGGTCACGTCCCACGGCGAGTGGAGGCCCGCACGGGCCTCCTCCAGCGCCTCGGGCTCCATCCGGGCGGTGCGGAAGAGGTCGCTGTCCCGGCCGACGGGCACGGCCGTCAGCCCGGCCTGGGTGATCGTCCCGGCGAACGAGGGCTGGCTCGCCACGCGGACGTCGTGACCGGCGTTCCGCAGTGCCCAGGCCAGCGGCACCATCCCCATGAAGATCGTCTTTTCGGGGATGGCGGTGAAGAGAATGCGCATGGTGTCCCTCTGATCAGACGGTGGTGGCGCGGCGGTGCCGTGCGGTGAGTTCTTCGAGGCGGGGGACGAGCTGGTTGGGGGTGGGCAGGGCGAGGGTCTCGTCGCGCAGCGCCGCCGCCCGCTCGCGGAAGGACGGCTCGGTCAGCAGCCGGACGACGTGCTCGCGGACGGCCCGGCCGGTGGCCTCGCCGGTGTGGAGCTCCAGTCCCGCGCCGTGCGCGGCGAGCTTCCGGGCGAGGATCGGCTGGTCCCAGTGGTAGTGCAGGGAAAGGTGCGGGACCGGGTGCCGGGCGACGGTCGCGAGTGTGGCGGCGCCCGCGTGGTGGATGACCGCGTCGCAGGTGGGGGCGAGGGCGTGGAGGGGGACGTAGGGCACGAGCCGGGCGTTGGCCGGGATCCGCTTCAGCTTGGCCTTCTCCTCGTCGGCGATGGTCGCCACGACCTCGATGTCGAGGTCGGCGAGCGAGTCGAGGACGTCCTGAGTGTTGACGGTGTAGCCGCTGTAGACGTCGGTGGCCGTCAGGCCCATGGTGATCCCGACGCGCGGCCGTTCCGGCGCCCGGCGCAGCCAGTCCGGTACGACGGCCGGGCCGCCGTAGGGGATGAACTGGGCGCGTTCATAGGCGAGTCCGGGCGCCTCGACCTGCAGGCTGGCGGGGAACTGGTCGATGGTGAAGTGCCCGGTGGCCATGGACTCGGTGAACTCGCCGCCGTGCTTGCGCGCGTAGCCGCCGAGCCACTCGGCGAGGGGGTCTTCGCGCCCGCCCTCCGGCTGCCGCTCCTTGAGGCGGAGGAAGTGCTCGCGCGCGACGCCGAAGACGTCGACGCCGAAGAGCAGGCGGGCGTGGGCCGCGCCCACGGCCTCGGCGGCGATGGGCCCGGCGTAGCAGAACGGCTCCCAGATCACCAGGTCCGGCCGCCAGTGCCGGGCGTACGCCACCAGGTCGCCGATCACGGGGAAGTTGTCCTCGCGCAGCGACCCGACGGCGAGGCGGTAGCCGTCGAGCAGCCCCGCCCAGGTCGCCCGCGCCGGGTCCTCGGTCACGTCCCACGGCGTGGGCAGCCCCACCCGCGCGTCGGCGATCACCTGCGGGTCGACCATGTCGAGCAGCCGGAAGGGATTGCCGCGCCGGCCGACGGGCACGGCCGTCAGCCCGGCCTGGGTGATCGTCTCCGTGAGCGCGTGCCGGCTCGCGAAGCGCACCTCGTGGCCGGCGGTGCGCAGCGCCCAGGCCATCGGCACCATGTACTGGAAGACGCTCTTGTGCGGGCTGGTCGCGAACAGGACGCGCATGGGGCTACCTCACGGGTGGTTCAGCGGGTGGTGGAGCGGTGGGCGGCCGTGAGCTCCTCCAGGCGGGGGACGAGCTCGTTGGGGCTCGGCGTCGCGTCGATCTCGTCCCGCAGCGCCGTCGCCCGCTCCTTGAAGGCGGGCTCGGTCAGCAGCCGCAGCACGGCCGCGCGGACGGACTCCGCGGTGGCCTCGTCGGCCCGGATCGCGAGCGAGCCGCCCTGCTCGGCGGCCCGGCGGCCCAGGACCGGCCCGTCGAAGTCCCACGGCAGCAGCAGCTGGGGGACGGGGTGGCGGGCGAAGGTGAGGAACGTGCCGAAGCCGCCGTGGTGGATGGCCAGGTCGCAGGTGCGGGCCAGGTCGTGCAGCGGCACGTAGGGCACCAGCCGGGCGTTGGCCGGCACCCGCGCGAGCTTGTGGCGCTCGGCGTCCGCGACCGTCGCGACGATCTCGACGTCGAGGCCGTCCAGCGCGTCCAGGACGCCCTGCACGTCGATCGCGTAGCCCGCGTCGTGGTCCGTCGAGCTGAGCCCCATCGTCAGCGCCACCCGGGGCCGTTCGGGCCGGGTCCACAGCCACTTGGGCAGCACGGCCGGGCCGCCGTAGGGCACGAACCGCAGGGGCAGCCGGCCGGGGAGGCCGTCCGTCGCGAGCGACGCCGGGAGCTGGTCGACGGTGAACTGGCCCGTGACCATGGACTCGCTGAACTCGCCGCCGTACATGCGCGCGTAGCCGCCGAGCCAGTCGGCGAGGGGGTCGACGCGTTCGCCCTCCGGTCGCCGCTCCTTGAGCCGCAGGAACCGCCGGCGGGTCGCGCCGAACACGTCGACGCTCCACAGCAGCCGGCCGTGCGCGGCGCCGCACGCCTCGGCGGCGATGGGGCCCGCCATGGCCAGCGGCTCCCAGAGGATCAGGTCGGGCCCCCACTGCCGGGCGAAGCGCACGAGGTCGGCGATCATCGGGAAGCTCGCGGGCTTGTGCCAGAGCGAGACGATCCGCTCGTAGCCCTCGGTCAGGTGCTCCCACGTGGCCCGGTCCGGTTCGTGGGCCGCGTCGTAGGGCGCGGGCAGGCCGTACTCCGGGCGGTAGGACCAGTCGGGGAGGGTGTGCATGCTGCGGTCGAGCAGCTTCCACAGGTCGTAGTCCCGGCCGACGGGGACGGCGGTGAGCCCCGCCTGGGTGACGACGTCCGCGAACCAGGGCGTGCAGGCCACCCGCACGTCGTGGCCGGCGGTGCGCAGCGCCCAGGCCAGCGGGAACATCGGCAGGACGTGGGCCTTCTCGGGGTTGGCGACGAGGAGGACGCGCAACGGGCTCACCCCCGGCCCTTCGCGGCGGTGGAACCGTCGCGGTGCTCGGCCACGAGCCGTTCCAGGACGGGCACCAGGTCGTTCGGGGCGGGCTGGGCGAGCATCCGCGTCCGCAGCTCCGCCGCGCCCGCCCGGAAGCCCGGCTCGGACAGCAGCCGCAGCAGGCCCTCCCGTACGTCCCGGCCGGTGGCCCGCTTGGGGTTCATCATCAGGCCGGCGCCGGTGGCGACGACGCCCTCGGCCAGGGCCGGGCCGTCGTTGTCCCAGGGCAGCGTCAGCTGGGGCAGTCCGCGCAGCGCGGTGGTGGCGAGGGTGCCGAAGCCGGCGTGATGGATGACGGCGTCGCAGGTGGCGGCGAGCGCGTCCAGCGGGAGGAAGGACTCCACGCGGGTGTTGGCGGGCACGCGGGTGAGCTTGTGCTGCTCGGACTCGGCGATGGTGGCGACGAGTTCGATGTCGAGGTCCGCGACGGCGTCGAGGATGTCCTGCACGCCGACGTTGTACTCGCCGCCGTGCCCGGTGGTGCTCAGCCCCAGGGTGAGGGCGACGCGCGGCCGCTCCGGGCGGGCGCGCAGCCACGGGGGGACCACGGCGGGGCCGCCGTAGGGCGTGCAGCGCAGGGGGACGTACGTGAGGCCGGCGGCGCGGCGCTGGAGGCACTCGGGCACCAGGTCGACGGTGAACTGCCCGGTGACCAGCTCCTCGCGGAACTCCGTGCCGTACTTGCGCGCGTAGGCGCCCAGCCAGTCGGCCATGGGGTCCACGCGCTCCGCCTCGGGGCGCTCCGCCTTGAGGCGGAGGAAGTGCTCGCGGGCGACGCCGTACATGTCGATGCCGAAGAGGAGGCGGGCGTGGGCGGCGCCGACGGCCTCGGCGGCGATGGCCCCGGCGTAGGTGAGCGGCTCCCAGATCACCAGGTCGGGCCGCCACTGCCGGGCGAACTCCACGAGGTCGCCGACCATGGGGACGTTGCTGGTCTTGTGCCAGCGCTCGACCTGGGTCGCGTAGCCCTGGCTGAGGTACTCCCAGGTGATCTCGTCGTGGGGGCGGTCGGCCACGTCGTAGGGCATGGGCATGCCGCCGCGCTCGGTCTCGCCGAGCCAGCTCGGGTCGCGGGCGAGGAGCTGCCAGAGGTCGCGGTCGCGGCCGACGGGGACGGCGGTGAGCCCGGCCCGGGTGATCTCCTCGGTGAACTTCGGCTGGCTCGCGAAGCGGACCTCGTGGCCGGCGGTGCGCAGGGCCCAGGCCAGCGGAGCCATCAGGAGGAAGTGCGTCCGCTCCGGATAGGCGGTGAACAGTATTCGCATGGTGTCCCTGTGTCCGGTCAGGCGGCGGTGGTCGTGGTGGCGCGGCGGTGCCGCTCGGTGAGTTCTTCGAGGCGGGGGACGAGCTGGTTGGGGGTGGGCAGGGCGAGGGTCTCGTCGCGGAGGGCGGCGGCGCGCTCGCGGAAGGACGGCTCGTCCAGCAGCCGCAGGACGTGCTCGCGGACGGCCCGGCCGGTGGCCTCGCTGGTGTGGAGCTCCAGTCCCGCGCCGTGCTCGGCGAGCTTCCGGGCGAGGATCGGCTGGTCGTAGTGGTAGTGCAGGGACAGGTGGGGCACGGGGTGCCGGGCGACGGTGGCGAGGGTGGCCGCTCCGGCGTGGTGGACGACCGCGTCGCAGGTCGGTGCGAGGGCGTGCAGGGGCACGTAGGGCACGAGCCGCGCGTTGCCGGGGATCCGCTTCAGCTTGGCCTTCTCGCTGTCCGCGATGGTGGCGACGATCTCGATGTCGAGGTCGGCGAGCGAGTCGAGGACGTCCTGGGTGTCGACGGTGTAGCCGCTGTAGACGTCGGTGGCGCTCAGCCCCATGGTGATGGCGACGCGCGGCCGTTCCGGCGCCCGGCGCAGCCAGTCCGGTACGACGGCCGGGCCGCCGTAGGGGATGAACTGCGTGCGCTCGTAGTGGAGTCCGGGCGCCTCGGTCTGGAGGCTCGCCGGGAACTGGTCGATGGTGAAGTGGCCCGTGGCCATGTCCTCGGTGAACTCGCCGCCGTGCTTGCGCGCGTAGCCGCCCAGCCAGTCCGCGAGGGGATCGACGCGCTCGCCCTCCGGCTGCCGCTCCTTGAGCTTCAGGAAGAGGTCGCGGACCCCGCCGAAGACGTCGACGCCGAAGAGGAGGCGCGCGTGGGCGGCGCCCACCGCCTGGGCCGCGATCGGGCCCGCGTAGCTGAGCGGGTCCCAGATCACCAGGTCGGGCCGCCAGTGCCGGGCGAACTCCACCAGGTCGGCGGCCATCGGGAAGGCCGCCAGCCGGTGCCGCTCGCCGACGGCCGTGGCCATGCCCGCGGAGAGGTACTCCCAGGTGGCCTTCTCCGGATCGGTGAAGGCGTCGTACGGCGGCTCGATGCCGGCCCGCCCCGCGTCCGCCGCGCCGTCCGCCCCGCCCGCCGCCGCGCGCGCGGCCCACAGCCGGTCGTGGTCCCGGCCGACGGGCACGGCCGTCAGCCCGGCCTGCGTGATCGTCGCCGCGAAGGCGGGCTGGCTGGCGAAGCGCACCTCGTGGCCGGCGGTGCGCAGCGCCCAGGCCATCGGCACCATGTACTGGAAGACGCTCTTGTGCGGATTGGCCGCGAACAGGACGCGCATGGGGGCTCCCTCACGGGTGGTTCAGCGGATGGTTCGGCAGGTGGTTCAGCGGGTGGCGGCGCGGTACGCGGCCGTGAGCTCCTCCAGACGGGGGACGAGCTCGGTGGGGCTCGGCAGCGCGCGGAACTCGTCGCGCAGCGCCGTGGCCGCCTGCCGGAAGCCGGGTTCGCGCAGGACGCGCAGCAGGGCCTCGCGCACGGCCGGGCCGGTGGCGCGGTCGGCGCGGATGGTCAGGACGGAGCCCTGCGCGGCCGCCCGCCGGGCCAGTTCCGGCTCGTCGAAGTCCCAGGGCACGGCGACCTGCGGCACGGGGTTGAGGGTCGTCGTCAGGAAGGTGCCCGGCCCCGCGTGGTTGATGACCGCGCTGCAGGTGGGCAGCAGGGCGTGCAGCGGCACGTACGAGACGAGCCGGACGTTGCCGGGCACCGCGCCCAGCTTGCGCTGCTCCGACTCGGCGAGGGTGGCGACGACCTCGATGTCCAGGTCCGCCAGCGAGTCGAGGATGTCCCCGACGTCGGCGACGTGCCCGGCGAAGCGGCTGGTCGCGGCGATGCCCAGGGTGAGCGCCACTCGGGGGCGGGCGGGCTCCTCCCACAGCCACCGGGGGACGACGGCGGGGCCGCCGTAGGGGATGTAGCGCATGGGGACGTAGTGTGTGTCGGCCGTCATGCGCAGCGACGCCGGGAACTGGTCGATGCTGAAGTGGCCCGTGGCCATGTCCTCGGTGAACTCGCCGCCGTACTTGCGGGCGTAGCCGCCCAGCCAGTCCGCGAGCGGGTCGGCGCGCTCCGCCTCCGGCTGCCGGGCCTTGAGCTCCAGGAAGCGGGTGCGGGCCATCCCGATGACGTCGATGCTCCACAGCAGCCGGGCGTGGGCGGCGCCGGTGGCCTTGGCCGCGATCGGCCCGGCGTAGGTGAGCGGCTCCCAGATGATCAGGTCGGGCCGCCAGTGCCGGGCGAACTCCACCAGGTCCTTGATCATGGGGAAGTTGTCGGTCCGGTGCCACTGGGAGACGACGTCCCGGTACCCGGCGAGGGTGGTCTCCCAGTCGAGCTCCGCCGGGTCCCGCTCGGCGGCGTCGTACGGCACGGGCAGGCCCTTGCGGGCCGCCTCGGCGTGCTCCGGCTTCAGCCGGGCCAGCCGCTGGATGTCCCGAGCGCTGCCCACGGGCACGGCGGTGAGCCCGGCCTGCGTGATCACGTCCGTGAACGAGGGCTGGCTGGCCACCCGGACCTCGTGGCCGGCGGTGCGCAGCGCCCAGGCCAGCGGCACCATCTGCTGGAAGAGGCTCTTGTCCGGGGTGGTGGTGAACAGTATTCGCATCGTGTCCCTGTGTCTGTGGGCGGGTCCGGGCGCGGCGCGGGCGCGGTGCGGGACGGGGGCGCTACGCCGCCTCGTGCCCGGCCTGTTCGCGGACGACGGCGGCGGCGAGCCGGTCCAGCCCCTCGTGGAGGCCGACGCGGGGGTGCCAGCCGGTCACGTCCGGGAAGGCCGACGACCGCAGGACGAAGTCGAGTTGATCGGTGCTCACCGCGTACTCGGCCGGTGTGGTGGACACGACCGGCACGGGCGGGCGGCCCGTGTGCCGGGCGACCGCCTCGGCGATCGCCGTGAACAGCTCGGCGACGCTGGTCTGGGCGCCGGTGCCGATCTCCCAGTGGCGGCCGGTGACCGCGGCGGGCGCGTCGAGGGCCGCGGTGAACGCGCGGGCCGCGTCGTCGATGCCGAGGAGGTCGCGCTTGGGCGTGCCGCCGTGCCACATGGTGAGCGGCAGTCCGGCGGCGGCGCGCCGGGTCATGGCCGCGACGACGCCCCGGTCCAGGCCGGGGGCGTCCGTGCCCAGGCTGTAGAGGGTGGACAGCCGCAGGGTGGTGCCCCGGACCAGTCCCTCGGCGGTGGCGTCGGCGATCGCCCGTTCCGCCTCCAGCTTGTGCCGGTCGTAGGCGGTCAGCAGCTCCTCGGGCGCGGTGGCGGACTGCGAGATCGACCCGGCGAACAGCAGCGCCGGGGGCGTCGCCCGGCGCTCGGCGCGGATCGCGTCGATGACGTCGTGGACGAGACCGGCGTTGACGCGCCGGGCCCGCTCGTCGCCGTCGGCGACCCGCCAGGTGCCGGAGCCCGCGATGTGCGCGACGAGGTGGATCACCACGTCGGATCCCTCCACCGCCGCCGCGACCGCGCCGGGCTCGGTGAGGTCGGCGGAGCGCTCCTCGATCCGCGCGACCGGCCGGTCCGGGAGGGCCACGGGTCGGCGGCCGACGAGGCGGAGCCGTACGGGCCGTCGCGCGAGCTCCCTGCTGACGGCGGTGCCCAGCAGGCCCGAGGCACCGAGGACGGTGATCAGTTGTCCTGTTCCCTGACCTGGCACGGTTCTCCTTCGGTTCGTTGGCGTTCGGTGGACGGCTCACGCGTCCGGGGGGCGGGCCGTGGGGCTCAGGGGGCGAGGGGCGTCCGGTACGGGTCGTGGCGCCAGCCGAGCCCCGGGCCGAGCACGGGGTCGAGGTGGCCGGTGTCGACGTGCTCCTCCCACTCGCTCCGGGAGAGCTGGAATCCGTGGAGGTCCCAGTGGCGGCCGCGGAAGTAGAGGAAGTCGCGCAGCACCCGGTCGGCCGAGCTGCTCCCCGGGCTCATCCCCACGGAGCCCAGGGTGGCCTCGGTGGTCTGGGCGATCACCCGGTCGACGTCGAACATCGCGAAGGCGTAGTTGATCGTCAGGTAGATGGCCTCGGAGCCCACGCCGAGCCTGGCCCGGGCCGGGTCCAGATAGACGGCGCAGCGGATGTGCCCGGCCTGGTCGCGGCCGTGGAGCGCGCTGAAGCCCAGGATGTCCCCCCGGCCCCGGCGGGCGACCAGGAAGGCCGCGTCGCAGTCGGCCAGGCGCCGGGTGGTCGGCTGTTCCGTGGGGCTGACGTTCTCCACGCCGCTCCGCAGGAAGGCACGGGTGACCTCGTCGTGGTCGCCGTCGGACGCGGGGCGGAACTCGAGCCGGCGCGACGCGGTGTGCGGGAAGAGCACGGTGGACGTCCAATCGTTTCTGTGGCGGGCCGGGTCGGATCCGGCGGTCAGGAGGCGTGCGGGGCGCGCGCGGCGGTGCGGTCCGCGCCGTCCGGCCGGACGCTGTCCCAGCGCATCTCACCGACTGCGGGCGGCAGGGTGTCGAGCCGGCGCAGGTCCTCCTCCGTGAGCCGCAGCGAGGCCGCCGCGACGTTCTCCTCCAGCCAGCGCAGGTGCCGGGTGCCGGGGATGGGGACGACGCCCGGTCCCTGCGCCAGCGCCCAGGCGATGGCCACCTGGGAGGGCGTCGCCCCGCCGTGGCGGGCGCCGACCTCGCGCAGCCCTTCGAGGATGGACTCGTTGGCCCGCATGGCGCTCTCGTCGAAGCGCGGGTCGCGGACGCGGGAGTCGCCGGTGTGGAGCTGCTCGTGCGAGACGCGGCCCGAGAGGAAGCCGCGGCCGATGGGGGCGAAGGCGAGGAACCCGACGCCGTTGGCACGGCACCACGGCAGGATCTCCCGCTTGTGCTGGGGCGCCCACACCGACAGCTCGTACTGCACGGTGGTGATGGGGAACACGGCGTGGATCTCGGCGAGTTCCTCGCAGGTGGCGTGCGAGATGCCCAGGGCCCGGACCTTCCCCTCGGTCACCAGTTCGCCGAGGCAGCCCCACGTCTCGACGAGCGGCACGGCGGGGTCCACGCGGTGCAGCTGGTAGAGGTCGATCGTGTCGGTCCGCAGCCGTCGCAGCGACGCCTCGCAGGCCCTCCGCAGGTGCTCGGGGCGCCCGTCGCGGACGAACCGGCCGTCGGGGCGCGCGATCATCCCGCACTTGGTCGCGATGTTCGCCTCGGAACGGCGGTGTTCCAGGGCCCGGCCGATCAACTCCTCGTTGGTGAAGGGCCCGTACACATCGGCCGTGTCGAAGAGGTTGACGCCGAGGTCCAGTGCCCGGTGGATGACGTGGACGGACTCGTCGTCGTCCCGCCGGCCGGTTTCGTAGCCGTAGGACATCGAACTGCAGCCCAGGCCGAGCGCACCCACGGAAAAACCGTCGGCTAGTTGGGTCTCCCACATTTTCGTGTACTCCAAGAGGTCCCGCGACGCGTGTCAGAAGGGGTCCGGGTGAAGAGCGCTGTCCCCGATCATTGCCGACCCGGGTCGCGGCCGGGGAGCCGCGCGGGCGTTTTCCTTTCCGTCGTAAGGGGTTTCGCCGCAACGGACTTCGGATCGCTCCGCGGCACCGGTTCGAGGAATTCGGTCAGGAACTCCGGGACGATTTCCCGGGCGAAGGTCAGGAACTGTTCGGTGCCGAGGTCGGGCGCGTGGTAGAAGCGCTCGCCGGCGGCCGTCGGCGTCCCGATGCTCACCAGCCCCAGCGCGCGCTGGAGGAGCGTCTGCCGGACCTTCAGCCCGAGGACGGCGTCGCACCGCAGCGCCGCCGTCTGCCGGCGCGACAGGCCGCGCCGCAGGACGAGGTAGCCGCCGGTGGCGGTGTGCCCCAGCGAACGGAAGGCGATCAACGCCCCGAGGAGGGTCAGGGGGGACGCCCACAGGGGCACCGCCGGGGCCCAGCCGGGCACCGCGTCCGTCGCCGCCAGCCAGGACAGCAGCCCCGTGAGGGCCGCCGTCAGCAGCGCCGCCCACAGCAGCCGCCGGTACAGCGCGGCGCGCGGGTGGCGGCGCAGCGGGGCCTCCAGGGGGCGCTCCGGTCCGGGCAGCACCAGCGCGGCCACCCGCCGGGCCTCGCGGATCGGGGCGCGCGGCAGGATGTTGCTGGCCGCCTCGCTGCTGAGCGACCAGGTCGCGAGGCCGGTGGAGATGACGGCGGTCTCGGTGAGGCCCATCCAGCGCCAGAACAGGGGCTCGCTGAGGTGCATGCCGCGCAGCCGCCGGTCGTCGCGGCGGACCTCCCGGGTGGACAGCAGCCCCTGCCGGGTCAGCAGCGTGGTGCCCTCGTCGTTGGCCGTGCGGACCAGCCGGAATCCCCAGTTGCCGGCCACGAACCCGCTGAGCAGCGCTGCGAAGCCGAAGACGAACAGCACGCCGGCCCAGAGCGCCCAGCGGCCCGCGCGGCTGGTGGCGAGGTGGTCGACGGCGTGGTCCAGCGTCCCGATGAGGTCGAGGCCGACGAGCTGGAGCAGCGAGTCCGCGCTCCACAGCAGCAGGGCGCCGACCAGCATTCCCCAGACGTTGATGACGTTGTGGAAGACCCACGTCCAGTGGATGCGCGCGATGACGGTCTCCCGTGCGGCGTCCTCCTCCGACTGGGCGGGCATCAGCTCGCGTTGCAGCGCGATCGCCATGTCCTTGGTGACCGCGTCGAGCCGGACCGAGGGCCGGGAGCGGCCGGCGCTGACGAAGACCACGCGCAGCCCGGCGAGCCGGTGGCGCAGCCGTGCCTTGGAGTCGACCGCGCGGATGCGGTCCCGGGGGATCTGCCGGTAGACGCGCAGGACGCGGCCCGTGCGGATCTCGACCAGGTCCTCGGTGATCCGGTA
Source organism: Streptomyces abikoensis (assembly GCF_014648775.1). Classification (GTDB taxonomy): domain Bacteria; phylum Actinomycetota; class Actinomycetes; order Streptomycetales; family Streptomycetaceae; genus Streptomyces; species Streptomyces abikoensis. The sequence goes on along the minus strand of NZ_BMRT01000010.1, from coordinate 177,775 downwards.
GCGCGTGCGCATCCAGCGCACGACGTCGGCGACGCTGACGAGCACGCCGGCCGTGGTCGCCCCGACGGCGGGCCAGAGGTCCGCCATGCGGCGGTCGCCGCCGAGGAAGAGCATCGAGAGGAGGGTCGGCAGCGTCGAGAGCACCAGCCGGACGGCGTTGACCCAGATCAGCCGCCCGTGGAGGCGCTGCCAGGGCACCTCGTCGCCGGCCGGCTCCCGCGCGGGGGCGGTGTCGCCGGGGGATTGCGCGAGGGTCACGTCGCGTCCCCCGGGGTGGCCTGGGTGATCTCCGTCAGCTCCGCGGCGGTGCGCGCCACTACCTCGGCGTCCAGTCCGACGATCTTTATGTGGCCCTCCATCGATGCGGTGACCACCCGCAGCGTGGCCAGGCCGAACAACTGCTGCACGGGGCCGCGCACCACGTCGACGCTCTGGATGCGGGAGACCGGGACGATGCGCCACTCCCGCACCAGCCAGCCCTTGAGCTCGTAGACGGCCAGGCCGGTGCACTCCCAGCGGTGGACCCGGTAGCGCCACGAGGGCATGACCGCGCCGGTGACCAGGTGGAGGACGGCCAGGACCACGAGAACGGGGCCGGTCCAGGTCCGGCCGTCCTCCCACAGCCAGTACGTCGTACCCAGCGCGCCGAGCACGACGACCATGGACAGCAGCACACGGATCGTCCACCACCAGATCGCGCGGCGCTCCACCCGGTGGCGCGGCGGGCGGATCGCGGCATCGGCGGTGTGGATCGAGAGCGCCGATGGCGGCGGCTTCACTCCAGTCATGCCGTCATCGTGCACAGGGCGCGGTCCGCCGCGCGACGCGCGGGAACGAAATGCCTTGGGTTTGCCGTGAGGTCAACTCTGCAATGCGGGCGCGGATTTGGCGGCGTCGTCGAGAACGGCGGTGATCCAGGTCTGCAAATCGCTTCCCGTGTATCGCGCGGCTTCCTGCCAGCGTTCGCGCTGGACCTCGTCCGGGGTCATCTCCAGGGGAACGGCGCGGGTGCGTCCCGGCAGCTCCCGGCCGGCCCGTACCTGCCGCCGCAGCTCATTGCGCGACCAGCGGTTCTCCGCGGCGCGGAGCAGCCAGCGGTCCCGCTCGTCGACGGGCAGCCCGGCCACCTCGGCGTGGTGCTGGAAGCTCAGCCCGGCATGGCGCTGACCGACGTCGAAACGCCGGGCGACCCAGGCGTAGTTCCGCAGCGTCTGATAGTCGAGCGAGGTCTGCGCGATCGCGTGCTTGTAGCGGTTCGGGAATTCCGACTGGCCGTAGATCAGCCAGTCGCCGAGCCACCACGCGGAGGAGTTCGACAATTCCTGGATCTGTCTGCCCAGGTGCTGCCAGGCGTCGAGGGATATACCCGAGGGGATTCGCAGCGCGGTTCTTCTCCTCATCACTTGGCCCTGAGCTGTGCCGGAACGTGGCATCCCCCCGTTCACGGTCGCGTTCACCGGATTCCGCTGAGCACTGTCGAGCACTGCCTTGCCGCCTTACGTGGCCTCTGCAATCGATCGGCAACGGAGACTGCCACACGTGGCTTGATAGAACCTAGACAAGCTCCAAGTGGCCAGGTGGGGCGGGCGGTCCGGCCCCCTCCGGGCCCTGTCCGGGCTCCGTCCGGACCCTCTCCCGGCCCTCTCCCGGCCCGGTGTGAGGCGGCCCGCCGCTGTCCCGCCGGCGGGACGGGACCGCTGTCCGGCGGCTGCGGACCGGGAACTGTTCGGGCGCGTGGTTCGTCTCCTTCGGGCCAGGGGTGGACGTCGCATGCCGGTGCGGTCTGGACCAGATTTCTTTCAGACAATCCGGCGCGCCGGGTTGCTATGATCCACCGGAAGGGGTGACGAAACGGGGGGTTTCAGTCGTGCACACTTCTTTGACCGCAATGCTGCTCGGGCCCGTTCAGGCGTCCCGGGAATCAAGCCGGGTGGAGCTCGGTTCACCGACCCAGCGGACGATATTCGCGGTTCTGGCGGCCCAGGCGAATCGCGTGGTGAGCCGTGATGAATTGATGAGCGCGGTATGGGGGGAAAATGCCCCGGCCACCGCCGTGAACAGCGTCTACACCTATATTGCACGGCTGAGGAACTGCCTGGAACCCGACCGCTGCCGGCATGCGCGCTCGGAAGTGCTCGTTTCCGACAGCATGGGATATCTGCTGCGTGTCGCGCCCTCCGGGGTGGACACCCAGCGCTTCGCCGACCACCTCGCCGCCGCACGCCGGCTCCGGGCGGCGGGCGGCCTCCACGGGGCGGTCGCGGAGCTGCGGTCCGCCCTCAGACTCTGGCAGGGCACCCCCTACGGCGGCGCGGTGGGCCCCTTCGTGGAGGCCGAGCGCGTCCGGCTCGCGGAATCCCACCTCCACACCATGGAGGACTGCGCCGAACTGCTGCTGGAACTCAAGCAGCCCGCCGGCCCGATCGCGGAACTGACCACCCTCGTCCACCGCCACCCCCTGCGCGAGCGCCCGCGTTATCTGCTGATGCGCTGCTTCGCCGAGCTGGGCCGGCACGCCGACGCCGTCCGGGAGTACCACTCGCTGCGTACGACGCTCGTCGAGGAGCAGGGCATCGAACCGGGCGAGCGCCTCCAGCGGCTCTACGAACAGGTCCTGCGCGACTGCAGCTCCCGTTCGCGCCGCCGGCCCACGACACCCGCGTCGTCCGGGGCACCCGCATCGGCCGAGGCCCCCGCGTCGTCCGCGACCTCCGTGGAGCCGATGGAACCGGTGGACCCCGTGGACCCCGCTGCCCCCGTCGTTCCGTCCGTGGCCGCCGAGCCGCTCCCCCGTGTGCCGGGCCCCCGGGCGTCGGCCGCCGGGCGACTGGTCTGGGACGTCCCGGACTTCACCGGGCGCGAAGCCGAACTGGCCCAGCTCAACGAGCTGGTGACGGCGGCCCAGGGCAGTGAGGAGTCCGCCCTGCTGCTGATCACCGGCGGTCCCGGTGTGGGCAAGACCGCCCTCGCCACCCGGCTCGCCCACTCGCTCGCGCACAAGTACCCGCACGGGCAGCTCCACATCGACCTGCACGCCTTCTCCAGCCGACGCGGCCGGCAGGCCGCCGGTACTCCGCTGCGCCACCTGATCCCGGGCATGGGACAGCCGACGCCGCCGGAGCCGCTCGACGCCCGCTCCCTCTACCGGAGCCTGGTCGCCGATCGCCGGCTGCTGATCGTCCTGGACAACGCGGAGTCCGTCGAGCAGGTCCGGGCGCTGCTGCCCGGCACCCCCGCCAGCCTGGTGATCGTCACCAGCCGCAACGGCCTGACCGGGCTGATCGCCCGCGACGGCGCCCGCCGGATCGTCCTGGACGGCCTCGCCGAGGAGGAGGCGACCCGGCTGTTCGCCCGGATGGTCGGCCGGCCCTTCGTCGCGCGCCACGAGGCGGCCGTACGCCGCCTCGTGGCAGCCTGTGGGGGGCTGCCGCTGGCCCTGCGCATCGCGGCCACGCTGATCCGCGTCGCCCCCGGCCCGGACGAGGCCCTCGACGCGCTCGTCGAGGGGGACCTGGCCCACTCCCTGGAGATCTCCGGCGACGGCGACTCCTCCGTGAGCACCGTCTTCGGCTGGTCGTACGCGGCGCTGCGCGCCGACGCCGCCCATGTGTTCCGGGCGCTGGGCGCCCAGAGCGAGCGCGAGGTCACCCTGCCCGTGGTGGCGGCGCTGAGCGGCTTCGACGCGGCGGGCTGCCGCCGCGCCCTGGACGCGCTCGTCGACGCGAGCCTCGTCCGGGAGGTGGCGCGCAACCGCTTCCGGCTGAACCCCCTGGTGCACTCGTACGGGCGGCGGATGGCCGCCGAGCGCGCCAAGCTCGTCCGTCAGTCCCGCTGCCCCGCGCGGTTGCCCACGACGGTCACGACGATCACGCCCAGTATGGCCATGGAGAGGTTGGAGATGACCTCGTAGCCCTTGAGCGCGTCGATATGCGGGATCACATGGTTGAGGAAATTGAGCACGGGGCTCATGAACGGCTGTGTGGCCAGCGCATCGACCGTACCGCTGATGCCCGCGACGACCAGGAACAGACCGACGAGCTGAACGACCTTCGCCATGCCTCCACGTTATGCGGGCGGGCGTTCCGGGCGGATCGGCCATCGGTATTCTCCGCGTCGACCGAAGTCGTGCCGCTCGGCTGCCCGGAACGACCAAGGTATCGGGCGGTGCCGACTTGGGTACGGCATGCCCGCCCCGCCCCGCCGCGCCTTCTCCAGCAAGCGCCCGGCTCGTCACCCCGGAGTCACCCGTGGCCCTCAACCCTCCCGCCCCCGCAGCCGAGTCGGCCCGGCCGGCCGTGATCGACGTCCTGATCGTCGACGACGACCCGCTGGTCCGCGTCGGGCTGTCGATGCTGCTCGGCGGGGCGCCGGACATCCGCGTCGTCGCCGAGACCGGCGACGGGGCCGAGGCCCTCGCCATGGTCCGGCGGCACGAGCCGCACGTCGTCCTGATGGACGTGCGCATGCCCGTCATGGACGGCATCGCCGCGACGGAGGCGCTGCGCGCCCGGAGCGGCGGGCCGGAGGTGCTCGTCCTCACCACCTTCGACGCCGACGAGTACGTGGTGCGCGCGCTGCGCGCGGGAGCGGCGGGCTTCGTGCTCAAGGACACCCCGCCGGCGGAGATCGTGGCGGCGATCCGGCAGGTGGCCGGCGGCCGGCCGGTGCTCTCCCCGGCCGTGCTCCAGCTGCTGATCGACCGCGTCGTCACCACCCCGGACCACGGGCGGCGGCGCAGCGCCGCCGACAGCCGGCTCGCGCTGCTCAACCCCCGGGAGCAGGCCGTCGCCGTGGGCATCGGCCAGGGCAAGTCGAACGCCGAGATAGGCCGGGCGCTCCATCTCGGTGTGCCCACGGTCAAGACCCACGTCTCCAATATCCTCGCGAAGCTCGGGCTGAACAACAGGGTCCAGGTGGCCCTCCTGGTGCACGACGCGGGGAAACTCGACGACCTCGGGTAAAAGTCAAGGGAGGGTATAGACGAGGTATAGCGCCGGACGGATACGATCGCCGACGTATCGTCAACCGACCTGTGCTACGGGGGCATTGGACATGGGGGAAACGAATCACGGTGCGCGGGCCGACGCGGAAAAAGCGGAAGCCCGAATTCCCATTGACGGGGCGGCCGCGCGGCGGACCGCGCTCTGCCTGCCGTCCGGCATTTCGCTGGACGAATGGCAGGGCATAGGGAAGCGGATATACGTCGCCGCCGACTCGTCGACGTGGTGGCTGGGGGACTGGCTGATCTACGGCCGGACCGCCTACCCGGACCGCTACCGCCACGCCATCGAGGAGACCCTGCTCGACTACCAGACGCTCCGCAACTACGCCTGGGTGGCCCGGCGTTACGCGCCCGGCCGGCGGCGGGCGGCGCTGAGCTTCCAGCACCACGCCGAACTGGCGAGCCTTCCGGAGCACGAGCAGGACTACTGGCTCGACCGGGCGGAGAAGCTCAACTGGTCCCGGAACTTCCTGCGGAGCCGGGTCAAGGCCGCCCGCCAGGGCGAGCCGGAGACGCCGTCGGCCGGCCGGGTCGCACCGATCCAGGTGCACATCCTCCGCGACCAGCGGCTGCTGTGGGCGCGGGCCGCCGAACGTTCCGAGCTGGACCTCCAGAAGTGGGCGATGGCGATGCTCGACGACGCCGCCGCGAGCGTGCTCAGCGCGTAGCCGACGGGGCGGGTTGGGCGGGGACCTACCAAAGGATGACCGGGAGGCCCCGCCGGACCGTCCAAAGATGCTGGGAAAAGGGAGTTACGGCTGATCCGCTCGACGACGGTCGCGACAAGGATGGGGAACGTTCGCGCACCCGTCATCAGTAGGAGGAACGCCGTGACCACCGGCTCCTTTGGCGTCCCGACCGCCGTCCGCGGCAGCAGCACCGCTGTGGCCGCCCGCGCCACGGACCTTTCCAAGGTCTACGGCGAGGGCGAGACCCAGGTGGTCGCGCTCGACGCCGTCTCCGTGGATTTCCACCGGGCCGAGTTCACCGCGATCATGGGCCCGTCGGGCTCCGGCAAGTCCACGCTCATGCACTGCATGGCCGGGCTCGACACCGTCTCCGGCGGCTCGGCCCGCATCGGCGACGTCGAGCTGACCGGGCTGAACGACAAGAACCTGACGCGGCTGCGCCGCGACAAGATCGGCTTCATCTTCCAGGCGTTCAATCTCCTGCCGACGCTGACGGCCCTGGAGAACATCACGCTCCCCATGGACATCGCCGGCCGCAAGCCCGACCGGCAGTGGCTGGACATGGTGGTGGAGACCGTGGGTCTGTCGGGGCGGCTCAAGCACCGGCCGAACCAGCTCTCCGGCGGTCAGCAGCAGCGCGTCGCCGTGGCCCGCGCCCTGGCGGGCCGGCCCGAGATCATGTTCGCCGACGAGCCCACCGGCAACCTCGACTCCCGCTCCGGCGCCGAAGTCCTGGGCTTCCTGCGGGAGTCGGTCCGCCAGCTCGGGCAGACCGTGGTGATGGTCACCCACGACCCGGTGGCCGCCTCCTATGCCCACCGCGTCGTCTTCCTCGCCGACGGCCGGATCGTCGACGACATGCGCGAGCCCACCGCCGACGCCGTGCTCGACCGCATGAAGCGCTTCGACGCCAAGGGCCGCACGAGCTGATCCCCGCCGGACTCGAACCTCAGGACTGACTTCCCCATGTTCCGCACCGCCTTGCGCAATGTGCTCGCGCACAAGGCCCGGCTGCTGATGACCGTCCTCGCCGTCGTCCTCGGCGTGGCCTTCGTCTCCGGCACCCTGGTCTTCACCTCCACCGTCTCCGACGCCTTCCGGAAGAGCTCCCAGAAGGGCTTCGCCGGCATCGACGTCGCCGTCCGGCCCCACAAGGGCAGCGGCTCCCAGGCCGCCCCGGGCGAGGCCCCCCGGCTTCCGCAGAGCCTGCTCGACCGGGTCGGCACGGCCCCCGGCGTCGCCTCCGCCACCGGCTCCGTCAGCGGCTTCGCGGCCGTGCCCCACAAGGACGGCACCTTCTCCACCCGGGGCGCCTCCTCCACCGGCGCCAACTACTACCCCGGCGCCGACGGCAAGGACGCCCGCTACCCGCTGAAGTCCGGCCGCGCGCCCCGGGCCGCCGACGAGGTCGCGCTCGACGCGAAGATCGCCGAGCGCGGCGGCTACAAGGTCGGCGACACCGTCCGGATGTCCGTCGACGGCCCCGTGCTCCGGCAGAAGCTGACCGGCGTCTTCACCACCGACGACGGCAACGTCTCCGCCGGCGGGACCCTCGCCCTGTTCGACACCGCCACCGCGCAGAAGCTCTACGGCAAGCCCGGCGCCTTCGACGAGATCGAGCTGAAGGCCGCCGCGGGCACCTCCCAGGCCGCCCTCAAGGCCGCCGTCGAGAAGGTCCTCCCCAAGGACACCGAGGCCACCACCGGCAAGCAGCTGGCGAAGGAGCAGGCCGACGCCACCGCCAAGACCATGGACGGCATGCGCACCGGCATGCTCGTCTTCGCGGGCATCGCCCTGTTCGTCGGCACGTTCATCATCGCCAACACCTTCACCATGCTGATCGCCCAGCGCACCAAGGAGCTGGCCCTGCTGCGCGCCGTCGGGGCCACCCGGCGCCAGGTCACCCGCTCGGTCCTCATCGAGGCCCTCCTCGTCGGCTCCGTCGCGAGCGTGATCGGCCTGCTGGCGGGCATCGGCATCGGCGCCGCGATGCGGCCGCTGATGGAGAGCTTCGGCAGCGTCATCCCCGACGGCCCGCTCGTCGTCTCCGGCAGCACGGTGATCACCGCGCTGGTCGTCGGCACCGTCGTGACCACGCTGGCCGCCTGGCTGCCCGGCCGCCGCGCCGCGAAGATCCCCCCGGTCGCCGCGATGAACAGCGTCCACGCCACGGCCACCGCCAAGTCCCTCGTCGTGCGCAATGTGATCGGCGGCCTCCTGGCGGCCGGCGGCGCCGCCGTGGCCGCGGGCGCCTCCAGCGAGTCAGCGCTGGGCCTGGGCGCCTTCCTGCTGGTCGTCGGCGTGTTCGTGCTCACCCCGCTGCTCTCCCGGCCGCTGATCGCCGCCGTGGGCCCCGTGCTGCGCGCCTTCGGCATGCCGGGCCGGCTGGCCCAGCAGAACGCGGTCCGCAACCCGCGCCGCACCGCCGCCACCGCCTCCGCGCTGATGGTCGGCCTCACCCTGATCACCGCCATCACCGTGATCGCCGGCAGCGTGCAGAAGGCCATCGACAAGATGGCCGCGGACGCCATCAAGGCCGACTACGTGGTCGTCATGGCCAATATGAACGCCCTCTCGCCCGACGTCGCCGGCAAGCTCGCCGCCCACCCCAAGGTGACGTCCAGCAGCCCGCTGCGCGAGGCCCCGGTCCGCGTCGACGGCGAGGACGACTCCCTGACCGGCGTCGACGGCCGGACCATCGGCGGGCTCGTCAAGGTCGGTTTCAGCGCCGGTTCCTTCGCCGGCCTCACGGGCGACAAGGCCGTGGTCGACGAGAAGACCGCCAAGAGCCACGGCTGGAAGAACGGCTCCTCGTTCGCCGTCGCCTACCCGGACGGCACGAACGGCAGGCTCACCGTCGCCGGCGTCTACAAGGGCAACCAGATGTTCCAGGGGATCATGGTCGACAACGCCACGGTCACCCCGCACATGCCCCAGGTCGACGACCGCCAGGTCATGGTGAAGGTCAAGGGCGGCGCGAGCTCCGCGAACAAGGAGTCGCTGCGCGAGGCCCTCGGCGACAACCCCGCCATCCAGGTGCAGAGCAAGGACGACATCTCCCGCGAGATCGCCAAGGTCGTCAGCCTGATGCTGAACATCCTCTACGGCCTGCTCGCCATGGCCGTGCTCGTCGCGGTGCTCGGCGTCGTCAACACCCTCGCCATGTCGGTCGCCGAGCGCCGCCGGGAGATCGGCATGCTGCGGGCCATCGGTCTGGACCGCGGTGAGATCAAGCGGATGGTGCGACTGGAGTCGCTGGTCATCTCGCTCTTCGGCGGAGTGCTGGGCGTCGGCCTGGGCGTCTTCTTCGGCTGGGCGGCCGGTGAGCAGATCGGCGCGAGCATGGCCACCTACGAACTGGTCCTGCCCTGGGGCAGCCTGGCCGTCTTCCTGCTGCTGTCCGGTCTGGTCGGTGTGCTCGCCGCGCTCTGGCCCGCCCGCCGGGCGGCCCGGATGAACATGCTCGTCGCCATCAAGGCCGACTGAGCCGGACACAAAAGGAACCGCCCCGGTCCGGAGATCCGGATCGGGGCGGTTCATCAAGCGGTAGCGGTGGGATTTGAACCCACGGTGGAGTTGCCCCCACACACGCTTTCGAGGCGTGCTCCTTAGGCCGCTCGGACACGCTACCGAGAGAGAGCTTAGCGGACGGTGGGCCGTGCTCTGAAATCCGTTCCGGGCCGCGGCGGTGTGGTCCTGGTCACCGGTCGCGTCACCGGTCGCGGAAGAAGCGGGTGAGCAGCTCGGCGCACTCGTCGCCGAGGACCCCGGAGATCACCTCGGGGCGGTGGTTGAGGCGGCGGTCGCGGACGACGTCCCAGAGGGAGCCGGCCGCGCCGGCCTTCTCGTCGGCGGCGCCGTAGACGACACGGTCCACCCGGGAGAGGACGATCGCGCCCGCGCACATCGTGCAGGGCTCCAGGGTGACGACGAGCGTGCAGCCCGACAGCCGCCACTCGCCGGCGGCCCGCGCGGCCTCGCGGATCGCGAGGACCTCCGCGTGCCCGGTGGGGTCGCCGGTGGCCTCGCGCTCGTTGCGGCCGCGGCCGATGACGGAGCCGTCCCGGTCCAGCACGACGGCGCCCACCGGCACGTCGCCCGTGGCGGGGGCCGCCGCGGCCTCCGCCAGGGCGGCCCGCATGGCGGCGAGCCAGGGCTCGCGCACCGGGTCGTGGACGGGGACGGCTGAGTCGTGGACGGCTTCGTTCATGGCACCAGTGTGAGCGCACCCGCCCGGGCGGATGTCAGCGGACGGCCTCCAGGATCTCGGTGCAGCCGAGGACGTCGGCGATCGAGGTGAGGGCGTCCCCGTCCAGTGCCAGGAGCACCTTCTCGTCCACCCCGAGGTCCTCCAGCAGCCTGGTGTCGCCCAGCGGGCCGTTGGGCGCGACGGAGGCGGCCGCCCCGTCGTCGCTCTCGTCCTCCTCCTCCTCGATGTCGGGTTCGCCGTCCTCGGTGCCGTCGAGGTCGAGGGCGTCCAGCTCGACGTCCTCGTCGTCCTCACGGCCGACGAGCTCTTCGACGAGCATCGCCCCGTACGAGCTGCGGTTGGCGACGGCGGCGTTCGAGAGGTAGACCCGGGGGTCGTCCTCGCCGTCCACCCGGACGACGCCGAACCAGGCGTCCTCCTGCTCGATGAGCACCAGGACCGTGTCCTCGTTGATCGCGCTCTCCCGGGCGAGGTCGGCGATGTCGGACAGGGTCTCCACGTTGTCGAGTTCTGTGTCGCTCGCTTCCCACCCGTCTTCGGTGCGCGCGAGCATTGCGGCGAAGTACACCGTGACTCTCCCACTGGTCATAGGCGGTGCCGGGTCGGACGGGGACCACCCCGCCCACTCGGAATCGTGGCAGAAACCTGGGCGTTGCGAGAGGTCTTCCGCGCTGCGTCGTGCAGCAGTCCGAGAGATGTCGCTCACGTGGGGCCCGTGAGGGCGCCGTACGGACGTGACGGGGGGCGGGTCCGCCGGTCACCGGCGGCACCGGAGTCGCCGGCGTCATCGGTGCCACCGGCGTCACCAGCGGAAGGTGCGCATGCGCATCTGCTGGCGCATCCGGGCCGCCCGGGCCCGGCGCGGCTGGACGCGGTCGCGCAGCTCCTTGGCCTCGTTCAGCTCACGGAGGAACTGGGCCCGGCGTCGTCTGCGGTCGTCGGCGCTCTCCGGCCCGTCGTCGGGGCCCGGCGGGTCTATGGAAGAGCCCGGTTTCGGGGGGTCCGCTTCCGTCGTCTCCCGGGGCGTCCGGGCAGCCGACCCGGATCCCCGCCTGTCACGGCCAGCCATGGGCAGCACCACCTCGTGCCGAGGTCCTCGCCCGGCGACAGACCGGGCGTACGTGCCCACTTTCCCCCTTAGTGGTGGTTTGATGCCAGGGCTGCGACAGACCGTCCAAGGCGTCTCGTGCCCTAAAGCTCGGTTAATGTCGATGTCATGCGGATCCACGTCGTCGACCACCCCCTGGTGGCTCACAAGCTCACCACCCTGCGCGACAAGCGCACCGATTCCCCCACCTTCCGGCGCCTCTGCGACGAGCTGGTCACCCTGCTCGCGTACGAGGCCACGCGCGACGTGCGCACCGAGCAGGTCAACATCGAGTCCCCCGTGACGGCCACCATCGGCGTCCGGCTCTCCCACCCGCGCCCGCTGGTGGTGCCGATCCTCCGGGCCGGCCTGGGCATGCTCGACGGCATGGTCCGGCTGCTGCCGACGGCCGAGGTCGGCTTCCTCGGCATGATCCGCAATGAGGAGACCCTCAAGGCGGAGACGTACGCGACGCGCATGCCGGAGGACCTCTCGGGCCGCCAGGTCTACGTCCTGGACCCGATGCTGGCCACCGGCGGCACGCTCGTCGCCGCGATCAACGAGCTGATCGCCCGTGGCGCGGACGACGTCACGGCGATCTGCCTGCTGGCCGCGCCGGAGGGCGTCGAGGTCATGGAGCGCGAGCTCGAGGGCGCCCCGGTGACGGTCGTCACCGCCTCGGTGGACGAGCGCCTCAACGAGCACGGCTACATCGTCCCGGGCCTCGGCGACGCGGGCGACCGCATGTACGGCACGGCAGGCTGAATCGGCCGGTGGGTTTGTGGGCAGTCGTTCCGCGGGGCTGGGGGCACCTCCCAGCGGTAGCTGGGGGAGGGTGGGCACAAACCCACCACCGGCCCGCACGGGCCAGCGAACCGGACCCCGCGCGGCGCGACGTGCGTCAGCACTTGCCGGGCGGGCTCCCCTTGGGCGCCGCCGAGGACGGCGCCTGGGAAGGCGCCGGAGACGGCGCCTGGGAGGGCGAAGGCGGCACCTCCCCCCGCTCCAGCGCCCCGAGCGCCTTCTCGGACTCCTCCGGCGGCGTCAGCCCCTGATAGGCCGCGCCCAGCACGAGGTCGACGTCCTGCCCCTCGCGCTGGTCGCTCCGCGCCTCCGCCCCGGCGAGCTGGGTGCCCAGCACCCGCAGCGCGGTCTCCAAGGATTCCTGGGAGCCGATCAGCACTCCGGTGCCGTTCACCTTTTTGTCGTAGTCGGCCTGGGCGTTGCCCACCTTGCCGATCCTGAAGCCGCGCCGTTCCAGCTCGTCCGCCGTGATCTTGGCGAGCCCGCCGCGCGGCGTGGCGTTGTAGACGTTGACGGTGATGTCGCCGGGCCGGGGCAGGTCCCGGGGCAGCCGCCGTCCGGCCGCGCCGGCCGCTTCGGAGCCGCTCTTGCAGTCGCCGTTCCGCTTGGCGGCCGGGGCCGCCGCCCGCGCAGTGGCGGGCGTGCCCGAGAAGACGTCGACGAGCTGGACCGTTCCCCACCCGGCCAGCCCCAGCACGACGGCCGTGGCAGTGCCGACGAGCACGATCCTGCGGCGATTGCGGGCGCGGCGCATGTGCGGGAAACGATGGCCCGTGATGCGGTACTTACCACCCATGCCAGGAGGGGTGAGCATGCTCATGAACGCAGCGTAGTGCCGGGCGGACCCGCTGCCTACTAGATGATCAATGGGTTGCGCGGACCCCTACCCAAAAGGGTCAATAACCGGCCATGTGACTGAGGCCCCGGGCCGGCCGGTGGCGGGTCAGTCGAGCTCGAGCACGCGTGCGTGCAGCACCTGGCGCTGCTGCAGCGCGGCCCGTACGGCCCGGTGCAGCCCGTCCTCCAGGTAGAGATCGCCACGCCACTTCACGACGTGCGCGAAGAGGTCGCCGTAGAACGTCGAGTCCTCCGCGAGCAGCGTCTCGAGGTCGAGCTGCTGCTTGGTGGTCACCAACTGGTCCAGGCGTACCGGGCGAGGGGCGACATCCGCCCACTGGCGGGTGCTTTCCCGGCCGTGGTCGGGGTACGGCCGCCCGTTTCCGATGCGCTTGAAGATCACACGGAAAGCCTACCGGGCGAGCGGCTCCCGGCGCAGCCATGGCGCGGCAGTGCGATGGCGACAATCAGCCGCATACCGGGAGTGATGCATGGAACTCCTGAACGAGAATTCTTTCGCCGGGGGTCCGCATTACGGACACGTGGCCCCGGAATCCGCTCGCCCCGCCGTTCCGTACCACCGGGACCACGGAGATCACCGGCTCACTCGGCGATCTCGGTCCGCTCCCACCACTCGAAGACGCGCAGCCGGCCCTCGGCGGTGTCCTGGTGGCGCCCGGTGGCCTTGAAGTGCTCGTAACCACCCTTGAACTGGACCTTCAGCTCGTTCCCGGGAGGGGTGATCGGGACGACCCGCTCCGGCAGATCGTCCGGGCCGCCTTCGAGGAATGCTTTGGCGCTGCTCATGGGGACAGTCTTCCGGGGCGGGTCGCCCGGCGCGCGTCGCGACGCGCCGCAGGCCCGAGGGGGCGGTCTCACGCCTTCTTGACCGCTGCCTTCTTGGCGGCTCGTTTCATTTCCTGTTTGTAGGCCCGGACCTTCGCCAGGGTCTCGGGCCCGGTGATGTCGGCCACCGAGCGGTACGAGCCCGCCTCCCCGTAGCTCCCGGCCGCCTCCCGCCAGCCCTCCGGCGTCACCCCCAGCCGCTTGCCCAGCAGCGCGAGGAAGATCTGCGCCTTCTGCTTCCCGAACCCCGGCAGCGCCTGGAGCCGCTCCAGCAGCTCCCGCCCCGACCCCGCCCCGGCCCACACGGCGCTCGCGTCCCCGTCGTAGTGCTCGACCAGATACCGGCACAGCTGCTGCACCCGTCCCGCCATCGATCCCGGGTACCGGTGGACGGCCGGTTTCTCGGCGCACAGCGCCGCGAACGCCTCGGGGTCGTACGCCGCGATCTCGTGCGCGTCCAGATCGTCGTGCCCGAGCCGCCGGGCGATGGTGTACGGGCCGGTGAAGGCCCATTCCATGGGGATCTGCTGGTCCAGCAGCATCCCGACGAGGGCGGCGAGCGGGCTGCGCGAGAGCAGCGCGTCGGCGTCCTCCTGCTGCGCGAGCCGCAGGGGCCGGCCGGGGTCACGGTCCATGGGGCGATGGTCCCTCCGCGCGGCGCGGGACGCACGCCATAAGGGAGCCGCCGGGCGCGTCGGCCGACCGGGCCGTCATCCGACCCGGCCGTCAGCCGACACGTACCGCGAGTGCGGCGATGTCGTCGTTGAGGCCCCCGTCGCTGTATTCGAGGAGATCGCGGTGGAGGCTGTCGAGGAGCTCGCGGGGGTGGGCGGTGTTCTGCTGCCGCATCCAGTCCTCCAGGGGGAAGAAGGCGCCGTCGTGGTCTCGGGCCTCGGTGACGCCGTCGGTGTAGAGGAGCAGCTGGTCGCCGGGGGTGATGGCGAAGGCGTCGACGGTGTACTGGTCGCCGATGAGCTCCGCGAGGTTGAGCAGCGGTGAGGGGGCGCTCGGGTGGAGGGTGCGAAGTGTTCCGCGGGTGCGGAGGAGCGGCGGGGGATGGCCGCAATTGAGGACCCTGACGCTGTCCCTCTCGCGCGGGATCTCGACGAGCAGGGCGGTGGTGAACCGCTCCACCAGGTCCTCGGGGGGAAACGCGGCGCTGTAGCGGTTGCTGCTGGCCTCCAGGCGCCGCGCGACGCCGCCCAGGTCCGGCTCGTCGTGGGCGGCTTCCCGGAAGGAGTTGACCACCGCCGCGGCCGCCCCCACCGCCGGCAGGCCCTTGCCCCGTACGTCGCCGATGAGCAGCCGGACCCCGTACGGAGTATCGGCCGCCTCGTAGAAGTCGCCGCCGATGCGGGCCTCCGCCGCGGCCGCGACGTACAGCGAGTCGATCTCGATGCCCCCGAAGCAGCGCGGCATGGCCCCCAGGACCACCGTCTGCGCCGCGTCGGCGACGAGCCGCACTTGAAAGAGGGTCCGTTCCCGCTGGAGCCGGACGTGGCTGCCGTACGCGGCGGCCACGGTGACCGCGACGATCCCGCCCGCCGTCCACCACGTCCCCAGCCCGGGGAACACGATGCTGAGGCCGATCATGAGGAAAAGGCAGACCGTGCCCAGCAGGACGGTGGGGAGCACGGGCCACATGGCGGCGGCGAGCGCGGGCGCGGCGGGCAGGAGGCGACTGAACGCCATGCGCCTGGGGGTGTTGTACGCCAGGGCGGCGATGACCACGGTGAGGATCACCGGGGAGAGCTGAACAGGGGACCAGCCGCCGTGCGGGGAACGACGGAACAGCGGCCGACCTGGCTGGGTCATAGTCCATAGAATATCCGCACAATACGGACATAGGGCTGGGTGAAGCCGGGCTCGCCCGTTCGGCCCTCCGCCAGTCGGGCGACGGTCGACCCTCGCCGCTGGGAGAGGTGGACCCGGTGCGGATGGCGCCTCACGCCCTCGGCGGCCATGTCCCGCTCCAGAGAGGCGGGTTCGGCCGGCGAATACTGATCGCTCCCGCATGTCGCGAACTGCTATGGTGCGTAGCATGTCGTCGTGGAGGGGTGGTCGGGGCCGGGGCCTGGCAGGGCACTTCGGGCCGCTTGAGCTGGCGATCCTGGAGGTCATGTGGTCGTCGGCCGAGCTGGACGTGAGCGCCTGTGCCCGGCGGCTCGACGGCGGCCAGGCGTACACCACCGTCAAGACGGTGATGGAGCGCCTGGTGATCAAGGAGCTGCTGGCCCGCCGCAAGGAGGGGCGCCAGTACGTGTACTGGGCGCGGTCCTCCCGGCGCGAGGTCGAACAGCGCGTGGCGGCCGAGCAGGTGCGCCAAGTGGTCGACGGCTTCGGTGACCTCGCCGTGGCGAACTTCGTCCGGACGGTGAGCGGCGATGCCGACCAGCTCGCGCAGGTACGCGCGCTACTGGCCGGCATCGCCGACCCGTCGGACGAGGCCGGTGAGGACGAACCCGGCGGCGCTGCGGGGGCATCCGCGTGAGCGTGAGCTGGCTGGGCTATCCACAGGTGCTGCTCGCCTGGTGGTGCCCCCTGGTCGCCGTCGGCCTGTGGCACGCGCTGCGCAGGTCGTCGGCGCGGTTACCGGCCCGGGAACGGTTCGTCCTCGCGGTGGGCCTCGCGGTGACGCCCCTGCTGGCGACGGCCGTTCCCTATGTGCCGCACAGCCCGCTGCGCGACGCGCTGCCGTGGCGGGCGCCGATGGCCTGGGGCATCAGCAACGGCGTCACGGACATCGACGGGCGGCATGTGCTGCAGGCCCTGGGGGCGCAGCTGATGCTCGCGGTGTCGGTCGTGCCGCTGGCCTCGATCGCCGTGTCGTTCGCCGCCGGGGCGATCCAGGTGGCCCGCACGGGGCGTACGGTCGCGCTGCTCGCGCCGCGGCGGTGCGGGGACGTGTGGATCGTGCGGGGCGAGGGTCGGGCCGAGCGGAGCCTGGCGAGCACGGTCGGCCTGGTACGGCCCCGTATCGTCCTCGGCTCGGCGGTGGCGGAATCCTCGGACGCCTCCGCGATCATCGCGCACGAGCGCGCCCACGCGCGGGCGCGTCACCCCCTGTGGATCTTCCTGGCCACCTGCGCCCTGCGGTCGTGGTGGTGGATTCCCGGCCGGAAGGCGGTCCTCGCCGAAGTCCGGCTCACCGCCGAGCTGTGGGCCGACCAGAACGCCCGTGAGTCCGACGGCGCGGCGGCGGTGGCGAAGGCACTGTGCGCGCGGCTGGACGCCGCCGACGCGGTCGGCACGGTCGGCGCCGTCAGTGCCGTCAGCGCCGGATTCCTCGACCCCGGCACAGAACTGGCCCACCGCGCACGGGCGTTGGCGGCGCCGCCACGAGTGATGCCGGCGTGGCAGGCGTGGCCGGTGCGGATCGCGACGGGGGCGCTGGTGAGTGCCGTGAGCATTCTGCTGTGACGTTTTGACGCTGTGACGCTGTGACGTAAAGAAACGGCGTGGGTGGCGGGGCATCCCCACACCCACAAGTGCTACACGATGTAGCAGAAGGGGGAGGCCATGTACTCGGCGACGAATCCGGAGATGCCACCCGGGACCGGGGGCACACCGGTGATCGAGACCCGAACCCGTCGCGAACACCGAGTCCGCGCGCTGGTCCTGGCGGCCGGGGTGCTGGCCGGCGCCGTCCTCGTCACGGGCTGCTCCGAGGAGCGCGACGCCGCCCTGAAGTGGCCGGGCGCCGAGAGCAACCCGCAGGCGGTCACGGCCGACCAGTTCGGCGCCGCGTGGCCGCTCAAGCCCGACAAGGGAAAGGTCGCCTGCGACACGACGCCGTACAGCGGCTTCGCCATCACCTTCCAGGCGCCCGACGGCAAGATCTACGCCCTCAACAACGTCGCCCACGACGAGAAGGGCTACCCGAGCGTCGACGAGATCAAGGGCAACTCGGGAAAGATGTGGCGGCTCCGCTCCTTCGGCATGCAGATCTGCTCCCTGGAACGCACCCGCAACACGCGCTCGACCCCACCGGCGACCCCGCCTAGTAGTCCAGCCCCGGATACCAGTCGCCCCGCCCGCCCGGTGTCAGATCGAGGAGGTGCCAGACGGGGCTGAGGAGGTCGATGCCGCGCTCCTGGATGTCCTCGGCCAGGCGCGGGTGGGCGGAGTAGGTGTGGCGGACCGTGCCGTCGGCGTCCCGGGTGAAGACGGAGAGGGTGGAGTCCTGCTCGCCGGCCTCGTCCTCACTGCCCAGGTCGTACTTGAAGCGGCTGTCCCCGCAGCTCAGCAGCCGCAGCCGCGACCAGCCGCGCCGCCGGGCGTGCTCCCGCAGGGTGGGCGGGTCGGCGGCCGCGGCGATGACGAAGTCGGCGTTCCGGGCGATGTGGTGGGCGACGCCGTTGTAGCCGTCGATCCACATGGTGCACATCGGGCACGGCTCGGTCTGCCGCTTGCCGTACATGAAGTGGTAGACGATCAACGGCCGGTCCGGGGCGGTGAACAGCCCGCTCAGCGCGACCTCGCGCACGGGCGCGTCGCCCGCGTCCAGATCGGCGGGGCCCTCGGCGAAGACGTAGTCGTCGACCGGCGTCCCCCGGGGGAGCGCCCGCCGCCGGGCCGCGACGGTCTCGCGCTGACGCATGAGCTCGATCTCGGCGAGACGGAGCTCCTCCCGGGCGGCGAGGTACTCCGCCGACTCGCCGGGCAGTCGGGTCTGCCGCAACATCGCGACCTCCTGGACCCCCTGGATCTCCCAGGCCCCCTGGACGGGCGCCCGAAACCCCAAACTACCGGCATATGACGCGAGCCACACCTGCGGCAAGGCCCGGACCGCGTGGTGCGGTCCGGGCCTCCCTGCCAGGGTTCAGGCCTCGATGCCAGGCCTCAGCGGAAGCGGCGGAGGCGGAGGCTGTTGGTGACGACGAAGACGGAGGAGAAGGCCATCGCCGCGCCCGCGATCATCGGGTTGAGCATGCCGGCCGCCGCGAGGGGGAGGGCCGCGATGTTGTAGCCGAAGGCCCAGAAGAGGTTGCCCTTGATGGTGCCGAGGGTGCGGCGGGAGAGGCGGATCGCGTCGGCGGCCACGAGCAGGTCGCCCCGGACGAGGGTGAGGTCGCCGGCCTCGATGGCGGCGTCGGTGCCGGTGCCCATGGCCAGGCCCAGGTCGGCGGTGGCCAGGGCGGCGGCGTCGTTGACGCCGTCGCCGACCATGGCGACCGAACGGCCCTCGCCCTGCAGCCGCTTGACGACGGCGACCTTGTCCTGCGGCAGGACCTCGGCGATGACCTCGTCGATGCCCACCTCGCGGGCCACGGCCTCGGCGACGGCCTTGTTGTCGCCGGTCAGGAGGACGGGGGTGAGGCCGAGGCGGCGCAGTTCGGCTATCGCCCGGGCGCTGGTGTCCTTGACGGCGTCGGCGACGGTCAGGACGCCTCGCGCCTCGCCGTCCCAGGCGACGGCCACGGCGGTGCGGCCCTCCGCTTCGGCGGCGGCCTTGGCGGCGGCGAGCTCGGCGGGCAGCTCGATCACCCACTCGGCGAGGAGCGTCTCGCGCCCCACGAGAACCGCGTGGCCCTCCACGACGCCCTGCACGCCCAGCCCGGCGACGTTCTCGAAGCTCTCCGGTACGGGCAGCGTGCCGGTGCGGGCGGCGGCGCCGTCGGCGATGGCGCGGGCGATGGGGTGCTCGGAGGCGTGCTCCAGCGCGCCGGCCAGCCGCAGCAGGTCGTGCTCGGTGACGCCGGGGGCGGTGACGACGTCCTGGAGGGTCATGCGGCCGGTGGTGACGGTGCCGGTCTTGTCCAGGACGACGGTGTCGACGCGGCGGGTGGACTCCAGGACCTCGGGGCCCTTGATGAGGATGCCGAGCTGGGCGCCGCGTCCGGTGCCGACCATCAGCGCGGTCGGCGTGGCCAGGCCCAGGGCGCAGGGGCAGGCGATGATGAGGACGGCGACGGCGGCGGTGAACGCGGCGGTGGCGTCGCCGGTCACGAACAGCCACGTCAGCAGCGTGCCCAGGGCGATCAGCAGGACGACGGGGACGAAGACGCCGGAGATGCGGTCGGCCAGGCGCTGGACGGCGGCCTTGCCGTTCTGCGCGTCCTCCACCAGCTTGGCCATGCGGGAGAGCTGGGTGTCGGCGCCGACGCGGGTGGCCTCGACGACGAGGCGGCCGGAGACGTTGACGGTCGCGCCGGTGACGGTGTCGCCGGTGGTCACGTCGACGGGCACGGACTCACCGGTGAGCATGGAGGCGTCGATCGCGGAACCGCCTTCGACGACGGTGCCGTCGGTGGCGATCTTCTCCCCGGGCCGTACGACGAACCGGTCGCCGACGGCCAGTTCCGCTACGGGTATGCGGGTCTCGCGCCCGTCGCGCAGGACGGTCACGTCCTTGGCGCCCAGCTCCAGCAGCGCCCGCAGCGCGGCACCGGCCTTGCGCTTGGACTTCGCCTCCAGGTAGCGCCCGGCGAGGATGAAGGCGGTCACTCCGGCGGCGGCCTCCAGGTAGATGGAGGAGGAGCCGTCGGCCCGCGAGACCGAGAAGTCGAAGCCGTGCCGCATGCCCGGCATCCCCGCGTGGCCGAAGAACAGGGCCCACAGCGACCAGCCGAGCGCGGCGAGGGTGCCGATCGACACCAGCGTGTCCATCGTCGCGGCCCCGTGCCGGGCGTTGGTCCACGCTGCCTTGTGGAAGGGCAGCGCGCCCCACACGACGACGGGGGCGGCCAGGGTGAGCGAGAGCCACTGCCAGTTGTCGAACTGCAGCGCGGGCACCATCGCCATCAGCACCACCGGCACCGACAGGACCAGCGACACCAGCAGCCGCTGCCGCAGGGCACCGAGCTCACCGCCGCTCGCGTCCTCCTCGGCCTCGGCCGGCGCCGCCTCCGCACGGGCCGCCGGCTTCGGGGGCTCCTGGGCGGTGTAGCCGGTCTTCTCCACCGTCGCGATCAGGTCGGCGACCTCGACGCCCGGGCCGTAGGAGACCTTGGCCTTCTCCGTGGCGAAGTTGACCGTCGCCGTGACGCCGTCCATCCGGTTGAGCTTCTTCTCGATGCGCGCGGCACACGAGGCGCAGGTCATCCCGCCGATGGAGAGTTCGACGCCGGCGGCCGGCACGGCCGTTGTCTGCTCGGGAGCGATGCTGGTCATTGCTGCGGATCTCCTGGAGGAGGGCCGGACCGTACGGCGTCCGTATGAGCGGAGCGGTACGGGCCGGCGGTGAGGAATACCGGGGAGGGGTACCTGGCTGGTCAGGCGCGGCCGGCGAGCTCGTAGCCCGCCTCGTCCACGGCGGCGCGCACGGCCTCGTCGTCCAGCGGGCCGGCGGAGACGACGGTGACCAGGCCGGTGGCGGCCACGGCCTTGACGGACGTCACGCCCGCCATCGCGGAGACCTCCTGCGAGACCGAACCCTCGCAGTGGCCGCACGTCATGCCGGTCACCTTGTAGACGGTGGTGATGCCGGTGCCGGAGTTCGTCTGGGAGGTCATGGCTGCTTCCTTCGGGATACGGGAAACGGGACAGGGAAGTGGTGCCGGGCGCTGCCCGGCGTTCCTTCCGACGACATGAACGATATACCCCCCTGGGGTATTCCGGAAGGGCGGCGGAGCCACGGCTGCGGCGCGGCTCGCGCCGAGGCGGCTCGCCCGTGGCTTCCAGCAGTGGCAGACCACCCGGCTCCAGGGCATCGCAGAGGCCCTGGCCAAGGCCACCGGGCGCTGACCGGCCGCGCCACACAGCGGCGTGCGGTGGTCCTGGGGCCCTTGTCGTGGCGGAGGGTTTCGTCAGCGCCCAGGCCCTGCACAAGCGGCTCGTGGCCGACGGCTCGTCCGTCGGCCTCTCCACCGTCTGTCGCACCCTGCCCGCGCTGGCCGAGGCCGGCCGTGCGGACATCTTCCGCGACACCAACGGCGAGCGGCTCTTCCGCCACCGCCCCGGCCCCGACCACCGCCACTACCTGACTGCGCCGAGTGCGGCCTCAGCCTGGCCGTCGAATCCGGCCCCGTGGAGAACTGGGCGGACCGGATGCCCGGACCTCCGGGTTCGCCGACGTCCGGCACGCCGTCGAACTCTCCGGCCGCTGTCCGGACCGCTGCCGGAAGGAGGAGCGGGCACAGACGCAGGAGCGCTGACCGTGATCGTTCACACGCCGTACCCGACGTGCGGCTCCGGCTGCCCCTGCGGTCCGGGCCACGGTGCCCCGTAGGGGCGCGGGGAACTGCGCGACAAGCCACGACGTGCCCGCAGATCGCCCGGACCCCGGGGTGGCGTGTCAGCTGCGGGCCGTCGCCGACCGAGTGCCGTCCCGCCGGGGCGACCCCTGGCGGGACGGCTGACAGCCGGGCCCGGGGCCCTGGCCTCACGCGCGGGCTGCCTCCAGCCCGTGGACGTCCCAGGCGGGGAAGGGGTCGAACCATGACGTCCCCGAATCGTCCGGCCGTACGAGGCAGGCGGACAGCGCCTGCCGCAGTGCCTCGGGGCGCAACTCCGTGCCGATGAAGACGATTTCCTGCCCCTGTCCGCCGGGCTCGCGGGCGCCGGCGGGTTCGAACCGGGCCACGGCCCCGGCCTGCGACCACAGCCCGGTCACCCGGTCACGCCCGGCCAGCCAGAAGAACCCCTTGGAACGCAGCACTTGGCCGTAGGCCCCGGAGTCGAGTTCCTCGGTGACGAACGTCCACAGCCGTTCGGGATGGAAGGCCCTCCCGGCACGGAAGACCGTCGAGGAGATGCCGTGCTCCTCGGTCTCGGGGATGTGGTCGCCGTTGAGCTCCCTGACCCACCCGGGCGCCTGCTGGGCGCGCTCCAGGTCGAAGAGACCGGTGCCGAGGATCGCCGACGGGTCCACCCGGCCGTGCTCGGCCGGCACGACGCGGGCGGCCGGATTGAGCCGGGCGAGCGCCGCCCGGAGCCGGTCGGTATCCGCCGCCCCGACCAGGTCGAGCTTGTTGACCACGATGACGTCGGCGAACTCGATCTGGTCCATGAGGAGATCGCTCACCGTCCGCTCGTCGTCCTCGTACTGGTCGAGGCCGCGTTCCGCGAGGCCGTCGCCGCTCTCGAGCTCGGGGAGGAAGTTCGCGGCGTCCACGACGGTGACCATGGTGTCGAGCCGGGCGAGGTCGCCGAGGGTCGCGCCGTCGTCCCGGGGGAAGGCGAAGGTGGCGGCGACGGGCATCGGTTCGGAGATCCCGCTCGACTCGATGAGCAGGTGGTCGAAGCGTCCTTCGCGGGCCAGCCGGTCCACCTCCTCGAGGAGATCGTCCCGCAGGGTGCAGCAGATGCAGCCGTTGGTCATCTCGACCAGGCGTTCCTCGGTCCGCGACAGCGCGCCTTCTCCGCCCCGCACCAGCGCGGCATCGATGTTGATCTCGCTCATGTCGTTGACGATCACGGCGACGCGCAGCCCGTCGCGGTTGGCGAGGACGTGGTTGAGGAGGGTCGTCTTGCCCGCGCCGAGGAAGCCGGAGAGGACGGTCACCGGCAGCCGGTGATCAGCCATCGCCGTCAGCCCTCCGGGCGCAGCAGCCCGCGCTCGTACGCCTTCACCAGGCGCTGCGGAACCATGTGCACGGCGCCCTCGACGGTGACCGGCACCAGGTGGGGCGTGCTCGCCTTCCACTGGGCGCGGCGGTGGCGGGTGTTGGAGCGGGACATCTTCCGCTTGGGCACGGCCATGGGAACGGGACCTCCGTCGTCGGGTGCGTGCCGCCACGCTATATGAAAACGGAAACCGTTACCAACAGTGTGTCCTGGGCGGCCCTGGCGGCGCCTGCGCCCCTGTGCTGCGACTCCGTACCGCGGGCGCCGGCGTCGGGTGGCATGCCGGCGCGCCTCGCTGGACTGCCGGCACGGCATGCCGGGGCTGTCGCCCTCCCTCGCGGGCTGACCGGGGCGGCCGCTCCTCATGGCAGGGACTCGGTGCAACCGCAACCAAAACCGCAACCAGGGCACGTCCGACGGGCTCAGCGCGCAGGTTCCGGCGGCTGGTCCCAGACCCCGGAGGCGCGCTTGTGTCCCGGTGCCCCATCTGCGGATGGCAGAGGGGGCACCGGGTGGTCAGGCGCGTGTCCGGCGGGGCAGCAGGAACATCAGGGCCCACATCACTGCCAGGGCTCCGGTGACGTACCAGATGGTGCCCGCGAAGGCGCTGGTCACGGTGGTGCCGTGGCTGCCGGCCGGGGCGTGGGTGAAGAACACCACGGAGGCCGCGGCGATGCCCAGGGCGGTGCCGAGCTGCATCGCGGTGTTGAACAGCCCGGACGCGGACCCCGCGTCCTCGTGTCCCACCTGGCCGAGCGCCAGGCCGGCGAGCCCGGCGCCGACCATGCCGAAGCCGGCCCCGAAGAGGATCATCGGGGCAACGGCGGCCGCGAACGGCAGACCCGTGCCCTGGGCGGTGATCAGCAGGTGGTAGCCGACCAGGGTGACCGCGACGAGCACGGCACCCGCCTGCGGGACGCGCCGGGCCTGACGCGCCGCCATCTTCGAGGCGAGCATGGCACCGGTCATACCGCCGATCGAGACGGCGATCGACCCCGGAGCGAACTGCGCCGGAGAAAAGCCCAGTCCCTCCTGCATGAACAGGGTCCAGGTCAGGAGGAACACGCCGGAGACCAGTCCGAAGACCAGCTGGGCGGCCAGCCCGCCGGCGAACGCCTTGCCCCGGAACAGGGACAGCGCGACCAGCGCCGAGCCGTCCTTGGCGGCCTTCGCCCGCTGCTGGGCCACGAAAACGCCCAGCACGACGGCCCCTGCGGCCAGCATGGCGAAGCTCCAGGCCGGCCAGTGCTGCTCGCCGCCGACGGTGAGCGGGTAGGCGATCAGCAGCAGCCCCAGGCTGGAGAGGGCCATGCCCAGGGGGTCCAGGCGGCGGGCCTGCTGGTCACGGGTCTCCGGTATGCACCGGAGGCCGAGCAGGACGGTGGCCAGGCCGACCGGCAGATTGATCAGGAAGATCGGCCGCCAGCCGAGGCCGAAGAGATCGGCACCGGTCAGGACGGCTCCCAGGACGGGGCCGAGGACACCGCCGAGCGACATGATCATCCCGTAGAGGCCGAACGCCTTGGCCCGCGATTCCCCGTCGAAGGTGACGTGGATCGTGGCTAGGACCTGCGGCACCATCGCCGCGGCGGCCGCGCCCTGAAGGGCCCGGGCGGCGATCAGCAATTCCGGGCCGGTGGCGATGCCGCACAGCAGCGATGCCAGGGTGAACACACCTGTGCCGACGAGGAAGATCCGCTTACGGCCGTAGAAGTCACCCAGGCGGCCGCCGGTGATCAGAGCAAGGGCGAAGGTGAGGGTGTACGCGGCCGGGATCCACTGCGTCGCGGCGCTGGAGGCACCGGTGTCGGCCTGGATCGACGGCAGCGCGGTGTAGACGATCGAGCCGTCCAGCGCGTTCATCAGCTCCGCGATCAGCACCACGACCAAGGTGACGGTGCGGGCGCGGCCCGGCCCGGCGCCGGAGCGCGGCCGGCCGGAGGTATGGGTGTCGGTGGACACGGAAACAACAATTCCTGTTCGCATGGGGAGGGGTTGAGGGGCAAGCCCGGGCATGCCCGTACGCCCGCTGCGAGCAGGAGCGGAAAAGGGTATGACGAAGCCCAGGCCATCGGGTGCACCACCGTCGAGGCATGCGTCGGAAGCCCGCTTCAGCGGACAGCCGGAAAGAGCGCCTCAAGACGAGCGGCTACAGGGCCTGGGAGATAAGTCATCACCTCGTGAAACACAACACGGACGAAGCGCGGACGCGCTTCGCAGTCGTCCAGAGTACGGTCGGCGCCAGTCTGTGCAAACTCATTTTCCGACCGCTCTGTCCTCGCCCGCCCTGCCGCAGCCCTGGGTCGCAAGCGGCTGAGCAATCGTTCGCTGTGGTGACCGTAATCCGGGTCGTTGAGAGCGACGGGTGTGAAATCCGTGTGCAGCAGTCGGCGATCGAGCCGGGCCTCAAGGCAACCGACGCAAAGGACGCTGTCCTCCGCGATACCGGCGCATTGCCATACGCTGTCATGCACCATGTACCACTCGTCCGGACCGTCAAGAGGTGCGGTCAGGAAGCCGCAGTCCAGGCAAGGGAACTCGTCCCGCTCGGGGCGACGTTGGCGCCGCATGCCCATACCCGCATGGTGAATACGGGCCATCTTCTTGAGGCCGCCGGACCGCTGCCTCGGGAGACCTACACCGAGACGCGGCGCTCCACCTTTCCCTTTTTTATGCAAGAAGTGCACACCTTCATGCGGACAGGCGTGCCGTCCTTGACGGCCCGCACCGGCTGGATGTTCGGATTGAATCGGCGAGTCGACCGCCCCTTCACGTGCCGAACCTGGGCACGGAGCCCGGCGCGTGCCACACGCTTTCCGAAGCCCGGCTGCTTTCCGCATACATCACATCGACTGGACACTGCATCTCCCGGTCTGCGGCGCATTTGATCACCGCTCGTTCCTTTGCTGGTCACGTGCTTCGCTGAACGAGGGTGTCAGGCGTGTCCGTGGTTACCGCGGAAATCCCCGAATCGAGGGCGAACTGCATTGCTTTCCGTGCAGATTGCACTTCCGTCGGGGCGCCGTACGGCGTTGCACGGCGCCCCGACCCGCAGACCCGCCGTGGGCGTCAGATCCAGCCCCGGGCGGAAGCCGTACGTATCGTCTCGATGCGGTTGCGGGTTCCGACCTTGCGGTTGATCGCGGCCAGGTTGTTGCGGACCGTGCCTGGCGAGAGGTGCAGGACCTCGGCGATTTCTGCGGGGGTGTGCCCCTGCGCGGCCAGGCGGAGGATGTCGATGTCGCGCCGGCTGAGCGGGTTGCCGGGGGCGTGCAGGGCGTCGGTGACGAGCTGCGGATCCAGGATCCGCTCGCCGCGGGCCACCTTGCGGACCGTCTCCGCCAGCTCTTTGACCGACAAGCCTTTGCCCAGGACCCCGTCCACCCCGGTGCCGAGGGCAGTCCTGAGGGAGCCGGGCCGCTCCGGAGGGGTCACGATGACGACGCGGCAGGAGGGCAGGGCAGCTTTGAGCTGTGCCGCGGCCGTGACCCCGTCCAGTCCCGGGAGGCCGGCGTCCAGCAGAGCCACGTCCGGAAGGGTACGCAGCGCGCTCGGCACCACCGCGTCG
Source organism: Streptomyces abikoensis (assembly GCF_014648775.1). Lineage (GTDB taxonomy): Bacteria > Actinomycetota > Actinomycetes > Streptomycetales > Streptomycetaceae > Streptomyces > Streptomyces abikoensis. The sequence goes on along the minus strand of NZ_BMRT01000010.1, from coordinate 151,225 downwards.
CCGCGCGGTACCTGCGAGACCACGTGCATGCCGGGCTCGGACGAAAGCACGGCGGACAGTGCTTCGCGCGGCAGTCGCAGGCCGTCGGCGATCAGCACTCGGATCATGGCGGTGGTGTTCCTCTTCGAAAGACGTGTCGGCCGGTAGGGCGTGGCGGCCGACCAGCCCGGTCCAGCCCGGAGTTCAGCTTGCGGGGCGGCGCTTGGGCAGCAGGAGCATGAGGGCCCACAGCGCCAGCATGGCGCCGATGACGTACCAGATCGTTCCGGTGAACGCTGTGGTGACCGCGGTTCCCCGGCTGCCCGCCGGGGAGTGGGCGAAGAACACCACGGTGGTCAGTGCCGTGCCCAGAGCGATGCCGAGCTGGGTCGAGGTGTTGAAGACCCCTGACGCGGAACCGGCGTGGTCGCCGTCCACCCGACTGAGCGTCATGTCGGCCAGTGCGGCACCGACCATGCCGAGGCCGAGCCCTACCAGGAGCATCGGCGCCACGGCCGGCGCCAAGGACAGACCGGTGCCCTGGTCCGCGATCAGCCACGCATAGCCACCCAGCGAGGCAGCGGCCAGCAGGGCCCCGGCCTGCGGGGCCCGGCGGCCCAGGCGAGCGGCCAGGCTCATCACCAGCCAGGCACCGCCTATTTCACCGACGGAGGCCGCCACGAAGCCCAGGGCCGCCTGCCCAGGGGTCAGGGCGAGGCCGTCCTGCAGGAACAAGGTCCAGGTCAGGAAGAACACCCCGGACAGCAACCCGAAGACGAACTGCGCGGCCAGGCCGGCGTTGAAGGCCCTGTCCTTGAACAGTGCGATGACGACCAGCGGGGCGCCGCCCCGTACGGTCCTGGCCCGCTGCTGGAGCACGAAGACGACCAGGATCACCAGGCCCGCCACCGGCATGACCAAACTCCAGACGGGCCAGTGGTGTTCGCCGCCGACAGTGAGGGGCCAGGCGATCAGCAGCAGGCCCAGGCCGGACAGAGCCACGCCCACGACGTCCAGACGCCGGCCGTCACGGTCCCGGGACTCGGGGAGATGACGCAGGCCGAGGAGCACGGCCGCCAGGCCGATGGGCAGGTTGATCAGGAAGATCGGGCGCCATCCGAGGCCGAAGAGGTCAGCGCCGGTGACGACGCCTCCGAGGACCGGTCCGGCGACGCTGCCCAGCGACATGATGGTGCCGTACAGGCTGAATGCCTTGGCCCGGGATCCCTCGTCGAAGGTGACGTGCAGGGTCGCCAGGACCTGCGGGATCATGACCGCCGCTGCACCGCCTTGGACGACGCGGGCGGTGATCAGCAGGCCCGGGGTGCCGGCGAGGCCGCAGAGCAGCGACGCCGCGGTGAAGACACCGGTTCCGAGCAGGAAGACCCGCTTGCGGCCGTAGAGATCACCGAGACGGCCGCCGGTGATCAGCCCGAGGGCGAAGGTCAGGGCGTAGGCGGCGTGGATCCACTGCACGGCAGCGGTGGAGGCACCGGTGTCGCTCTGGATGGAAGGCAAGGCCGTGTAGACGACGGAGCCGTCGAGGGCGTTCATCAGCTCGGCGACCAGGACGACGACGAGCGTGATGGTGCGGCCGCGGGATGTGCGGCTCTCGGGGGAGGCGGAGAGGAGCGGGGAATGGTCGGTGTCGGCGGACACGGAGCAGTTCCTGTTCTGGGGGCAGAATGGGAAAAGGGCAGGCCAGGCGTGCCCGTCCCGCTCACTGCGGTGACAGGAAGAAATGGGTACGACGACGCCCAGGCCGATGGGTACGCCGCTGCTGAGGCGACCGCGCGCTGCCAGGGAAGGGCAGGGGGGTCAAGCCTCAGGACAAGCGGCTGTCAGGCCTGGGAGATAAGTCATCACCTCGTGACATGTGCGACTGGAGCACATGGCTCCGTGACGCTGATCACGCTACTCACGTGGCAGCAGAAGTCGCAATCCATTTATCTGGCCACCGGCCGGAGTGGAGGACCGGCACGGCTCTCCCTGCCTGGTGCTCGCCCTCGGGTCCCCGCTGCCCATGCGGCCGGCGCAGGATCTCCGCCCCCCAGGTCCAGGTCCGAGGGCGGAACTGCAACCAGAACTGCGACCAGAACGCCGAAGGCCCCGGCCGGTTTCCCGGTCGGGGCCTTCGGTAGTGCCCGGTGAGGCACTGGCGGAGGATACGAGATTCGAACTCGTGAGGGGTTGCCCCCAACACGCTTTCCAAGCGTGCGCCCTAGGCCTCTAGGCGAATCCTCCGCCGCAAACAATACAAGACTCTGAGGGGTGCTCGCGAACACGTGCTCCCGGGAGGGGGTCCGGGCGCGTGGGGAGGGGGCGAGGAGTGGCCGAGCACCCCCGGCGATCCGCTACGCTGGGGGCAAGCCCCTCACGTGGCGCTATCTCACCCAACTCCCCCAGGGCCGGAAGGCAGCAAGGGTAAGTGGGCTCTGGCGGGTGCGTGAGGGGCCCTTGTGTTTTCCGGGCTCCTGCGGGCCGGCACGGCCCGGGTGCGCCCCTGGGTGCGGGCCGGGGGATCTGTGACGGAGGCCACTTGTCAGTGGGGCCCGATATCGTCGTAGGTGTGTCGTCCCTCGCGCTCTACCGCCGCTACCGCCCCGAGTCCTTCGCAGAGGTCATCGGGCAAGAGCATGTCACCGCCCCGTTGCAGCAGGCCCTGCGGAACAACAGGGTCAACCACGCGTACCTGTTCAGCGGCCCGCGCGGCTGCGGCAAGACGACCAGCGCGCGCATCCTCGCCCGCTGCCTGAACTGCGAGCAGGGCCCGACGCCCACCCCGTGCGGGGAGTGCCAGTCCTGCCAGGACCTGGCGCGGAACGGGCGCGGCTCGATCGACGTGATCGAGATCGACGCCGCCTCGCACGGTGGCGTGGACGACGCCCGTGAGCTGCGCGAAAAGGCATTCTTCGGCCCCGCCAGCAGCCGCTACAAGATCTACATCATCGACGAGGCCCACATGGTCACCTCGGCGGGCTTCAACGCCCTGCTGAAGGTCGTCGAGGAGCCCCCGGAGCATCTGAAGTTCATCTTCGCGACGACCGAGCCCGAGAAGGTCATCGGCACGATCCGTTCGCGTACCCACCACTACCCGTTCCGGCTCGTCCCGCCCGGCACCCTCCGTGAGTACCTGGGCGAGGTCTGCGAGCAGGAGAAGATCCCCGTCGAGGACGGCGTCCTCCCGCTGGTCGTCCGCGCCGGCGCCGGCTCCGTGCGTGACTCGATGTCCGTCATGGACCAGCTCCTCGCCGGTGCCGCCGAGGACGGTGTGACGTACGCCATGGCCACGTCCCTCCTCGGCTACACCGACGGCTCCCTGCTCGACGCCGTCGTGGACGCCTTCGCCGCCGGTGACGGCGCCGCGGCCTTCGAGGTCGTCGACCGCGTCATCGAGGGCGGCAACGACCCCCGCCGCTTCGTCGCCGACCTGCTGGAGCGGCTGCGCGACCTGGTGATCCTCGCCGCCGTCCCGGACGCCGCCGAGAAGGGCCTCATCGACGCCCCGGCGGATGTGGTCGAGCGGATGCAGGCCCAGGCGTCCGTCTTCGGCGGCGGCGAGCTCAGCCGCGCCGCCGACCTGGTCAACGAGGGCCTGACCGAGATGCGCGGCGCCACCTCCCCGCGCCTCCAGCTCGAGCTCATCTGCGCCCGCGTCCTGCTGCCCGCCGCCTTCGACGACGAACGGTCCGTCCGCGCCCGCCTCGACCGCCTGGAGCGCGGCGCGGCGACGGCCGCCGCGGCCTTCACCCCCGCCCCGCCCGGCACGGCCGTCGGCTACGTCCCGGGGCCGGACGCCCACGTCCCCGCCCCCGCTCCCGCCCATGCCCCCGCTCCGGCCGCCGGCCTGTCCGGCCCGGCGGCGGCACGCGCGGCCGTGACGGGCGCCGGTGCCGGTGGTGGCGGCGCCGCCCCGGCGGGCGCCGCTCCGGCGGCGCAGGGGCCCGCCCAGGGCCAGGGCCCGACGGCGGGCGGCCCGCAGGCGGGTGCTGGTGCTTGGCCGACGGGCGCCGCTCCGGCGGCTGGCCCGGCCCAGGGAGGTGCGGGCGCCCCCGCCGCCTCCGGCGGCCAGGCCGGCGCGTGGCCGGCCGGTACCGGCGCGGCGACTGCCGCTCCCGCGCCCCAGGGTCAGGCCCCTGCCGCCCCCGGCTCGCAGCCCGGCGCCTGGCCGACCGCCGCCGCACCCGGCTCGGCTCCCGCTCCGCAGCCCGGCACCGCCCAGGCCGCGAACGCCCCGCAGGCCGCGAGCGCCCCGCAAGCCGGTGCGTGGCCGACGAGCGCCGCGCCCGGCGCACCCTCCGCCCCCCAGGCCGGCGCCTGGCCCACGGGCGGCAGCCCCGCCGCGCCCGCCGCCCCCGCCGCGCCCACGGGCGGGCCCGTGGGCGCCCCGCAGGGCGATGCCTCCCAGGCGCGTCAGCTCTGGCCCAACATCCTGGAGGCGGTCAAGAACCGCCGCCGCTTCACCTGGATCCTGCTCAGCCAGAACGCCCAGGTCGCCGGCTGTGACGGCATCACGCTCCAGGTCGGCTTCTCCAACGCCGGCGCGCGCGACAGCTTCGCCAACAGCGGCAGTGAGGACGTCCTGCGGCAGGCCCTCGGCGATCTCGGTCTCCAGTGGAAGACCGAGCTCATCGTCGACCCCTCCGGCGGCGCCAACCCGCCCGGCGGCGGCTCCGGCGGCTTCGGCGGCGGCTCCACCGGCTACAGCGGTGGTGGCGGCTACGGCGGCGCCCCCGCCGCCCCCCCGACCCCCGCCTACGCCCGCCCCCAGGCGGCCCCCGCGGCCCAGGCCCCCGCCCCGGCCGCGCCCCCGCAGCAGGCCGCATCCCCCACCCAGGCCACCCCGGCACACTCGGCCGCCGCCCCGGCATCCCCCTCCGGCCCCGCACAGCGGTACGGCGCCGCCGCCGAGCCCGAGGCCCCGCCCGTCGCCCCCGAGGACGACATCCCCGCCGAGGACGACCCGGATCTCGACGACACCGCCCTGACCGGCCACGACCTGATCGTGCGCGAGCTCGGAGCGACCGTCATCGAGGAAATCGCCAACGAATAGCCGGCCGACAGCCGGCGAAGCGCCAACCGACAGCCAACGAACAGCCGACGAAATAGCCAGCAGGCGGGCACGAAACCGCAGGTCAGGAGCGCGCGCAGCGCAAAGCGCCCGCGCGCGCCCCTTCTCCTTCCTGCGGCGTAGGGCGCACCGCCCGGTGAGCACGTAGGCTCGGGCTACCGAAGCATGAAGCGTTCGGAACGCTTCGGAATGCCTCGGAACGCATTGAGTCGTCGAGAGCCAGGAGCGAAACCTTGTTCCCCGGTGGTCAGCCCAACATGCAGCAGCTGCTCCAGCAGGCCCAGAAGATGCAGCAGGACCTCGCCAAGGCTCAGGAGGAGCTGGCGCGCACCCTCGTCGACGGCACGGCCGGCGGCGGCCTGGTGAAGGCCACCGTCACCGGTGCCGGCGAGCTCCAGAACCTGGTCATCGACCCCAAGGCCGTCGACCCGGAGGACACCGAGACCCTCGCGGACCTCGTCGTGGCCGCCGTGCGCGACGCCAACGAGACCGCCCAGAAGATGCAGCAGCAGAAGCTCGGCCCCCTCGCCCAGGGCCTGGGCGGCGGCGGCATCCCGGGTCTCCCGTTCTGACCCCCACCGCTTAAACCGCTCGAACCGCTTAAACCGCTCGAACCGAAGAAACTGAAGACGAAGGAGAACCCGATCCGTGTATGAAGGCGTGGTCCAGGACCTCATCGACGAGCTGGGCAGGCTGCCCGGCGTCGGTCCCAAGAGCGCGCAGCGGATCGCCTTCCACATCCTTCAGGCCGAGCCCGCCGACGTCCGCCGGCTCGCCCACGCCCTGACCGAGGTGAAGGCCAAGGTCCGCTTCTGCGCGGTCTGCGGCAACGTCGCGCAGGAGGAGCGCTGCCGGGTCTGTCAGGACCCGCGCCGCGACCTCGCGGTCATCTGCGTCGTGGAAGAGCCCAAGGACGTCGTCGCCATCGAGCGGACGCGCGAGTTCCGCGGCCGCTACCACGTGCTCGGCGGGGCCATCAGCCCCATCGAGGGCGTCGGCCCGGACGACCTGCGGATCCGCGAGCTGCTGGCGCGGCTCGCGGACGGCACGGTCACCGAGCTGATCCTGGCCACCGACCCCAACCTCGAGGGCGAGGCCACCGCCACGTACCTCGCGCGCATGGTGAAGCCCATGGGGCTGAAGGTCACCCGGCTGGCCAGCGGTCTTCCCGTGGGTGGGGATCTTGAATATGCCGACGAGGTCACGCTCGGCCGTGCCTTCGAAGGGAGAAGACTTCTCGATGTCTGACGCAACGCTGCACGACGCCAAGCGCGATCCCGGAGACTTCGCCGTCTCGATCTCGGACTCGATCGAGAGTTTCATCGTGGCCGTCACCGAGGTCTCCCGAGGCGACGAGCCCGACAGCGCCGTGCCCTTCCTCCTCCTGGAGATCTCCCAGCTCCTCCTCACCGGCGGCCGCCTCGGCGCCCACGAGGACTTCGTCCCCGACGAGCGCTACGAGCCCGACGTCGGCCCCGAGCCGGACGTCGACGAGCTCCGCGAGCGGTTCGCCACCATGCTCGACCCCGTCGACGTCTACTCCGAGGTCTTCGACCCCTACGTCCCGCGCAGCGCGCCCGTCGCCTCCCGGATCTCCGACGACCTCGCCGACATCATCACCGACCTCCGCCACGGCATGGCCCACTACCGTGACGGCCGCGTCAGCGAGGCCCTGTGGTGGTGGCAGTTCTCCTACCTCTCCAACTGGGGCCCCACCGCCTCCGCCTGCCTGCGCGCCCTCCAGTCGCTCGTCGCCCACGTCCGCCTCGACCAGCCGCTGGCCGAGCTCGACGGCCTCGACACGGACGCCATCGACCCCGAGGAGCAGCTCGCCGAGGAAGCCGGCCGCGTCATGGCCGCCGAGATCGGCGGCCCGATGGTCATGCGGGCCCGGAACGTCCCCAGGGACGTCTGAGACGTCCCTGGGCGCCCGCGTAGGGCCCTACGCCCCCGGGGAGGGCCCTACGCCCGGCAGTTGGCTATGCCCGGCAGTTGGCCACCGTCCCGCCGAAGCGGTTGTCGGTGCGGCAGGTGTTCAGGCCCGCGCCGCCGTCGACGGTGCCGCGCGGGCCGACGACCAGGGCTGTGCCGCCCGGCCCCCGGATGATGTCGTCGCCGTCACCGCCCACGACGGAGGCGGGGTTGACCTGCCCGATCTCCGGCACCTCGATGACATCGGCGCCCGGACCCCCGTCGATGCTTCCGGCGTTCGTCTCGGTTCCACCGAAGGCGCCGGTGCGAATGGTGTCGTCGCCCTCGCCGCCCCAGATCTGGAGCTGGTGGCCGTACCCGCGGCCCTCCACCCTGTCGACGGTGATCGAGTCGTTGCCCTTGCCGCCGTCCACGTTGCCGTCCGCGCTTTCGATGACGATGGTGTCGTTGCCGTCACCTCCCTTGACGGCGGAGCGGTCGAACCGCCCGCTCTTGTCGAGTTCCGTGACATGTATCGTGTCGTGGCCCGCGTCGCCGCTGATCGTGCTGTTGACGGCGACAGAGCCGGTCTCGATGACGTCGTTGCCGTCACCGCCGCTGACCGTTCCCAGGACGACGCCGCCGGTGGCAATCGTGTCGTCGCCCGCCCCTCCGTCGACCGTGCCCCTGACGTTCTCGTCGCCGTACTGGTCGCCCTTGCCGGTGACGGTGATCTCGTCGTCGCCGTCACCGCCGTTCACGCTGCCGGACAGGACCTGGTGGACGGTGATGATGTCGTCGCCGCCCAGGCCGTTGACCGTGCCGCGGACGATGCCGGTCCCGGCGCCGCTGAGGGGGATCTCGATGATGTCCGCCTTGTCGGTGCCGTTGAGAGTCGTGCCGGCGGGGATCCCCTGCGCGCAGACGATGCGTTCGCCGCCGCCGGAGAGCGGATGGCGGACGCAACCGGGCGGATCGGCAGGGTCGGCGGTGGCCGCGTGCGCGGGTGACGCCGACAGGGCGGCGGTCACGGCGAGGGCGAGGGTGGCTGAGAGCCTTCTGAGGTTCACGGTTCTCACACCGCCCCGCAGTTGGTGACGGTGCCGCCCGCGCGGTTGTCGGTGCGGCAGAGGTTGTCGCCACGCCCGCCGTCGACGGTCCCGTACTGGCCGACGACGACCGAGGTGCCGCCCGGCCCCTGGATGACGTCATCGTCGTCGCCCCCGGAGACCGTGGCACTCCTGCCCTGCCCGACGGACGGCACCTCGATGAGGTCGGCCCCGGCACCCCCACGGACGAGACCGGGGAGTTCCCCGTCGTCGACACCGATCGCCCCGAGGCGGATGACGTCGGCGCCCTCGTCGCCGTCGACGGTGACGGTTCTGATGAGGCGGCCCGTCAGGCGGCCGATCCCGTTGACGATGATCTCGTCCGCACCCGGGCCGCCGTGGAGCGGGCCGCTGAGCGACCCGACCGTGATGGTGTCGTTGCCCGGCCCGCCGTCGAGGCGGCTCGACTTGTCGTACGCGGGTACGACGTAGGCGGCGAGCTGGAGGGTGTCGTTTCCTTCGCCGCCGTCGATCATGGCGCTGTGCACGCCGCCGGTGGTGATCCTGTCGTCCCCGGCGCCACCGTCGATGAGCCCCCGGAACGACACGCCTCCAGTGGTGATGGTGTCGTCGCCCGCGCCGCCGTGGATGGGGCCCTCGACGCTGAACCTGTCCTGGTCGGTCACGGTGATCCGGTCGTCGCCGTCACCGCCGTCGATGGAGCCACGGATCTCGAAGCTGCCGCCGCTCGCGCGGATCCTGTCGACGGTGATGACGTCGTCCCCACCGAGGCCGTTGACAGCGCCGTTCAGATGCGCGTCGCCGCCGCTGACCTCGATGAGGTCCGCCTTGTCGGTGCCGTTGAGGGTCGTGCCGACGGGGACGCCCTGAACGCACACAATGTGAACTCCGCCGCCCGGTAAGGCGCTCCGGGTGCAGCCGGGCGGGTCGGCGGGGGCTTCGGCGACCGCGGCCGGGGCCGGGGCCGCCCAAGCCACGAACGCGAGGCCCACGGCGAGCGAACCGACGGCTCTACGTACATGACGTACATGTCTGGAAGGCATTGCGCCAGGCTTGCCGTGCTTCACGGACCTCACAAGCGGGGAATCGGACCTGCCGGATCCATCACGTTGTGCAGCGTCTTCGGGTCCACGAACGGCGCCGCCCGCGTCGGACGCGAGTACCAGAGCAACGGCCACGTGTTCCCCGTCAACGCGGGTACCCCGATGTACGCGATCGTGCGCGTCCCGCTGAACCACTGGACGCCCATGGGCCACGGGTAGTTCTTCGCGGTGCCCGGCGGCAGCAGGAAGTACGTCCAGCGGAACCCCTTCGCCTCGCACACCACCGGCCCCGGGTCGGGCGCGGCGCGTTCGATGAGCTGCAGGGCGAACTCTTCACCCCGCACGCCCTGGGCGCGTACGGCGTCGAAGTGCACGCCGCAGCGCCACAGGTGGTGTCCTGCCAGCGGAACCCACTCTGGACGGAAGGCAATTGTTGAGGTTGGTGGGTGAGTTTCGTCTTTCACGGCGAACACGATGGGTGATCGTGCCTAGCCTGACCAGTGACTGGAGGTGGACCCCCGGTTCGGTACGCGACTGCGGGGGAATGCCGGGAGGGAGAAGCATGTCGGACGGCAGGCAAGCCCGGTCCAAGTCGGCGACGATGCGGATGTTCGGAGCGGTGCTGCAAGCGGTGCGCAGGCGCGCGGGCGTGAGCAGGGAACGGCTCGCCGAGGCGGCGAAGTACTCGGTGGACATGATCTGTTCGGTCGAACAGGGACGACGAAAGCCGTCGATCCAGCTCATCGACGCGGCGGAGGAGCTGTGCGATGGGGGAGGACTGCTACGGGAGGCGGCGAAGCACATCGTGCAGAGCAAGTTCCCGGACTGGTTCGAGGAGTATGCGAAGTACGAGGAGGAGTGCGCCCAGCTCGGGATCTACGAGAGCCGTGTGATTCCCGGCCTGTTCCAGACGGAGGACTATGCGCGAGCGGTGTTTCAGAGCAGCCGACCGATCGTCGATGAGGAGCAGATCGAGGAATGGGTGGCCGCTCGTATGGAGCGCCAGCGGCTTTTGGACCGGAGCCCGATCCCGGTGATCAGCGCCGTGATCGAGCAGGTCGTTCTGGAACGGCCGATCGGCGGCAAGGAAGTCATGCGCGGGCAACTGCAACATCTGTTGCAGGTCGCTGAACGGCGCAACGTCGACCTCCAGGTCATGCCGACGAAGCGCGAGACCCACGCCGGGCTTGCGGGCTCGATGTACCTGCTGGAGACGCAGGATCAGCAGCGGCTGGTCTACTTCGAGGGGCAGATGGGCAGCGTGCTGCACACCGGCCCCAAGGAGGTATCCGTCCTGAACATGCGCTATGCGATCCTGCGATCGCAGGCGCTCACCCCCGAGGACTCGGTGAGCGTGATTGAGGAGATTCTGGGAGAGCTGTGAACTACGACCCCCGAATATCGGGCAGTGAAGGTCTGGACTGGTTCAAGTCCAGCTACAGCGGCAGTGATGGCGGCGCGTGCGTCGAAGTCGCCTATGCCTGGCGGAAGTCCAGCTACAGCAGCGACCAAGGCGACGCATGCGTCGAGGTGGCGACCTGCCCCGACACCGTCCACGTCCGGGACTCGAAGCTTGAGCTCCGAGCTCCGAGACTCGATGTCACCCCCGCCGCGTGGGCGGAATTCACGGGTTTCGTCGCCCGGGCTTGAGACCCGAGCTCCGAGGGCCGAGACCCGAGCGCTGCTTTAGAGGAATGGGTGGTGGGGGATATCTCCCACCCACCCTCCCAAGTCGCCTATACCACAACTGTGATGACTTGACGTGATCCGGTTGCGACGCGGAGTGCGGACGCCCTAACGTCCCTAACAACAGACGACCCCGGCCGGTGCTCGAACACCGATCCGGGGCCTGACCTGCTAGATCGAATAAACACCGAGGATTCGATCCATGGCTGTTGCCAACTCTAGTACTGCCCTGCCCACTCCCACACACCCCATGGCCAATCCGGGCTACGGAAAGCGCGTCGCGCCCGACCAGGCGCCGCGCACGGCGAACGACTTCGTACATCTGCCCAGGCGCGAGGCGTCGATCGCCGCGTTCATCGACCAGCTGCCCGAGGGGGCGGCGATGGACGCGAAGACGCTGGCGAAGGTCCTCCCGGACTACGGCCAGCAGGCGTGCCGCTCGGCGCTGCGGTACCTGCGCGAGGCGGGTCACCTGCTCGTTCGTCCCGTCGTCGAGGCCACGGAGGCGGGAAAGCGCTGGGTGACGCGTACGTTCTTCTCGCGCACCGCGCGCCCCACCTCGTGGTGGGAGCGGCTGCTGCGAGGCGACGTACCGTCCGCGGACCGACCGGAGCCGGAACCGGCTCCGCAACCGCACCCGGCTCCGCAGCCGGAACCCCGCCGCTCGCGCGCGTACCGCGCCCTCGCTTCTCTCGGTCGTGTCGACCCCAGACTGACGCTTTCCGCTGCCGAGTGCGCGGAACTCGAACCCCTCGCCGCGCGGTGGCTGGCGCTCGACACGACCCCCGAACAGATGACGGCGGCCCTGACGGCCGGCCTGCCGCATCCGATCAACAGACCCGCCGGACTCATGCGCGAACGCCTGGAGCGAAAAATGCCCCCCGTGCCCGCGAGATTCACCCGTCCCCTTTCCCCCGACCGCACCGGCGAGGCCCTGCCCCCCGACGAAGTCGCCCGCCACGCCGACAGACTCCGCGCCGCCGCCGGCATCGCTCGTAGGGGCGGAAGGGGCTGTGACGGTTGAGCGAAAACGAGGCGTGTACAGCGGTGGCGCTGTACGTTGGAGCCATGTCGAGACACGTCACCATCCGCTTGGACGAGGAATTCCACGACCGGCTCAAGGCGCGTGCGGCGGCGCAGGGCACCACGGTCACCGCGCTGATCACCGAAGTGACGACCCGGGAGCTGGATGAGGACCGGGAGCGATTCCTCGCGGGAGTCGAGGAATTCGCGGAACACTGGGACTACTTCCAGGAGCGATTCGGCAAGTGAAGATCACGATGGAATGGGCGTGGAGCGCCTTGGCGCACCATTTGCCCTCCGACCCCACGGTGTGGGACCCCTCCGGGGTGGTCGCCGCTGTGGCTCGTCATCAGAGCGACCTGGTGCTGGTGGCGGGGCAGCCGGAACCGGACCTCGCTCTGCGGGCCGCCGCGTTCCTGCACACCCTCGCGGTGTGCCCGCCCCTGGATTCGCCGATGAACGAGTTCTACGCGGCCGCCGCGACCCGCTCCTATCTCGGGGTGGCGGGGGCGAAGGCGTTGCCGTCGCCGATGCTCCTGGCCGATCTGGTGGACGCGGCGAAGCAGGGGCGAGCGGACATATTCGCCGTTGCGGAGCAGCTGCGGTCCGTGCTGGACGGATAGGGCGGACAAGTTGCGGCCGACCTGTCGCGCGGCCGGAAATCTCACCATGTGGGACCCCCGTGGCCGATTCCGACCTCTCGTTAGACTCGGACCCGACCGCATTACGTATAGCTGCGAGGAGCGCACGTGGGCCTTGTCGTGCAGAAGTACGGAGGCTCCTCCGTTGCCGATGCCGAGGGCATCAAGCGGGTCGCCAAGCGAATCGTGGAAGCCAAGAAGAACGGCCACCAGGTGGTCGTCGTGGTTTCCGCGATGGGCGACACGACGGACGAGTTGATCGATCTCGCTGAGCAGGTGTCGCCGATGCCTGCCGGGCGTGAGTTCGACATGCTGCTGACGGCCGGAGAGCGGATCTCCATGGCGCTGCTGGCGATGGCGATCAAAAACCTCGGCCATGAGGCGCAGTCCTTCACGGGCAGCCAGGCCGGTGTGATCACGGACGGGGCCCACAACAAGGCGCGCATCATCGATGTCACGCCGGGCCGGATCCAGCAGTCCGTCGACGCGGGCAACATCGCGATCGTGGCGGGTTTCCAGGGTGTGTCCGCGGACAAGAAGGACATCACGACCCTGGGTCGTGGCGGCAGTGACACGACGGCCGTCGCGCTGGCGGCCGCGCTGGACGCCGAGGTGTGCGAGATCTACACGGATGTCGACGGCGTGTTCACCGCCGACCCGCGGGTGGTGAAGAAGGCCCGCAAGATCGACTGGATCTCGTTCGAGGACATGCTGGAGCTGGCGAGCTCCGGTTCCAAGGTGCTGCTGCACCGCTGCGTCGAGTACGCACGTCGTTACAACATCCCGATCCACGTCCGGTCGTCCTTCTCGGGGCTGCCCGGCACCTGGGTCAGCAACGAACCGCAAGGGGACCAGCCGATGGAGCAGGCGATCATCTCGGGCGTCGCACACGACACCTCCGAGGCGAAGGTCACGGTCGTCGGGGTGCCGGACAAGCCGGGCGAGGCCGCGACGATCTTCCGTGCGATCGCGGACGCGGACATCAACATCGACATGGTCGTGCAGAACGTCTCCGCCGCGACGACGGGTCTGACGGACATCTCCTTCACCCTCCCGAAGACCGAGGGCCGCAAGGCCGTCGAGGCGCTGGAGAAGACGAAGGCGGGCGTGGGCTTCGACTCGCTGCGCTACGACGACCAGATCGCGAAGATCTCGCTGGTCGGCGCGGGGATGAAGACGAACCCGGGGGTCACGGCGACGTTCTTCGAGGCCCTGTCCAACGCCGGGGTGAACATCGAGCTGATCTCGACGTCGGAGATCCGCATCTCGGTCGTCACGCGCGCCGACGACGTGCAGGACGCCGTGCGCGCCGTGCACACGGCGTTCGGCCTGGACAGCGAGAGCGACGAGGCCGTCGTCTACGGAGGCACCGGCCGATGACGGCCGCCGCCGTTCCCGGTGCCGCCGTGCGCGGCGCCGGGGCCGGCCGGGCCGGTCGGCCCACGCTCGCCGTCGTCGGTGCCACGGGCGCCGTCGGCGGCGTGATGCTGGAGATCCTTTCGCGGCACGCGGACATATGGGGCGAGATCCGGCTGATCGCGTCCCCGCGCTCGGCCGGCCGGAAGCTGCTCGTCCGGGGCGAGGAGACCGAGGTCGTCGCGCTGAGCGAGGAGGTGTTCGAGGGCGTCGCCGTCGCGATGTTCGACGTTCCGGACGAGATCTCGGCACGCTGGGCGCCGATCGCGGTGGCCAAGGGCGCGGTCGTGGTGGACAACTCCGCCGCTTTCCGGATGGACCCGGACGTACCCCTGGTCGTACCCGAGGTCAACGCCCACGCCGCCCGGATGCGGCCGCGCGGCATCGTCGCCAGCCCCGGCTGCGCCACGCTGGCGATGATCGTCGCGGTGGGCGCGCTGCACTCCGCGTTCGGGCTGGACGAGCTGATCGTCTCCACGTACGAGGCGGCCTCCGGCGCGGGCCGGGCCGGGGCGGAGGCGCTCCGGGCGCAGCTCGCGGCCGTGGCCGGTACGGAGCTGGGGACGCACCCCGGCGATCTGCGCCGCGCGGTGGGGGAGGGCACGGGCCCGTTCCCGGCGCCGGTGGCGCTGAACGTGGTGCCGTGGGTGGGGACGGATGTCGCTGCCTCTGCCGATGACCGGGCCGGCGGGGCCGATGACCGGGCCGGCTGGTCCTCCGCCGAACTGGCGCTACGCGACCAGAGCCGCAAGATCCTGGGACTGCCGGGGCTGCGGGTGAGCGCGACCTGCGTCCGCGTACCCGTGATCACGACCCACTCGCTGAGCGTCCACGCGCGCTTCGAGAACGAGGTGACCGTGGAGCGGGCGCACGAGGTGCTGGCCAACGCTCCGGGCGTGGTGCTGTGCGACAGCCCCGCGGAAGGGGAATACCCCACTCCGGCAGACGCCGTCGGCACGGATCCGGCGTGGGTCGGGAGGGTACGGCGGTCACTGGACGACCCGAGGGCGCTCGAGTTCTTCGTCTGCGCGGACAATCTGCGCAAGGGGGCCGCTCTGAACACCGCGCAGATCGCGGAATGCGTGGCGGCCGAGCTTACTGCTCCGTAATACTTGGTGGACGGCTGGGGAATGTGTGAAGGTCCTGTGATCAACTCGTTGGTCCAGACCTCTTGAACTGGGCAGATGCTGTGTTCGAGGATTTCGCTCCCCGCCCGCCGCAACCGCGCCCTGGGCGGGGGTCGTCTTTGTCGCCGTCCTTAGCGACGGCGCCAAGGCACGGGGTATGAACCGGGGCATTGAGGAAGAGCTGGTACGCATGAGGGCACATGGCGCTTCGTCATGCGGCGCGTCGTCCGACGCGTCCCGTGGCGCGTCGTCGATCGCCATGCCTGGCGCGTACAACCCTGACGGGGGGAAGCGTGTCCAACAGGCGTGGCAGAGGTCATCAGCATCGCAACGGTACCGAGGCGCGGCAGCGCCGCGGTGCGTCCGCGTTCCGGAGCGCCGGGCGGTATGCCGGTGATCGCTCCCTGGTCGGCCGCCCGCCCCGGGCAGCTTCCGCCGCAGGTCCCCGCACAGTCCTCGACGACGTCCGCGCAGCCCGCCCCCGGCTCCGCCTCGGTCGCGCAGCTCGCACCCATCACGCCGATCTCCTCGGCGCTCTCCCCGCAGGCGTCACCGCAGCCGTCCACACGGCCGACGCCGCGCCCGGGGGACGCTGACGAGGCGATGGCTGAGGGCACCACAGTCGACCATCTCACCGAGACCTACCGGGCCCACTACCGGTCGCTGCTCGGCCTCGCCGCCCTGCTCCTCGACGACACGGCCTCCTGCGAGGACGTGGTGCAGGAAGCGTTCATCCGGGTCCACTCGGCGCGCAACCGCGTCCGCGACCCGGAGAAGACCCTCGCCTACCTGCGGCAGACTGTCGTCAATCTCTCCCGCTCGGCGCTCCGGCGCCGCATCCTCGGGCTGAAGCTGCTGTCCAAGCCGATGCCCGACATGGCGAGCGCCGAGGAAGGCGCGTACGAACAACTGGAGCGGGATCAATTGATCAAAGCGATGCGAGGACTGCAGCGCCGCCAGCGCGAGGTCCTTGTCCTGCGCTACTTCGCCGACATGACTGAGGCCCAGGTCGCCGAGACCCTCGGGCTCTCCCTGGGCTCGGTCAAGGCGTACGGCTCGCGGGGCATCGCGGCACTCCGGATCGCCATGGAGGCACCGGTATGAGCCACCAGCACTTCCCGCACTCCCCGGAAGGGCGTGATAAGCCGGAATCCTCCGGCCCGCGCGCGCACGACATGACACACGACAAGAACCACTCCGGCGACCGGCCCCAGGGGAACGACTCCCTCGGCTCCCTCGGCTCGCCCGACTCTCTCGGCTCCCTCGGCTCGCTCGACTCTCTCGACGAGCAGGCGCTGCGCCGACTGCTGCACGGCGCTGTCGAGGACCTCGAGCCCTCGCCCGACGCGCTGGAGCACCTCCGCCGTGCCGTACCCGCCCGGCGCACCCGACGCCGCCAGGCCGTCGTCGGCGCCGCCGCGGCGGTGATCCTCGGCGCGACGGCCCTGCCCGCCCTCATCCACGTCGCCACGACCGCGGGCACCGCGGACGACCACGCCGCCAACGCCGCCAGCAGCCGCCAGCGCACCCACGAACTCACGGGCGGACAGCGCGGCGCCGACGGCGACGAGGTGGAGCCGGAGCACAGCCACGGCTCCACCCGGCCGGACGAGCGGAAGAAGGACGAGGAGAAGAAGCGGGAGGAGGAGCGGAAGAAGGACGGCGGCAGCGCCACCGGCCCGACCGGCTCCATCGCCGGCACCGCCCCCGCCCCCGGGCCCACCCTCATCGCCGCCTCGCCCACCTGCGACCGCGACCAGCTCGGCAAGGGCACCAGCACCGTCGGCGCCGCCGACAAGAACGGCAAGATCTACGGCACGTTCCGCGTCGTCAACGTCTCCCGCACCGTCTGCTCCGTCGCCGGCTCCGGCGTCGTCGCCGCGCACGCCCAGGGCAGCGCGGACAGCACTCGGGTCACCGTCGTCGACCACACGTCGGGCGACGCCGCGCCCGCGCTGCCCGACCCCTCCGTCCAGCCCAGCCAGGTGATCCTCCAGCCGGGGCAGGCGTACGAGATCAAGTTCGCGTGGGTCCCGGCGGCCGACGGCGGCCCCAGCGGCTGCGCCCGGCCGACGGCCCCCACGGCCACCCCGCAGACCACCGCCGCCACCGCGGCCCCCAGTGCGACCAAGACGGAGGAGAAGGTCCAGCCCCAGGACCCGGACCAGCCCAAGCCCCCCGCCACGGTCGTCCTCAGCCACACCCCGGACGTGGGCGAACCCAAGGCCGCCGACGCCACCCTCCCCGACGCCTGCGCGGGCACGATCTACCGCACGGGACCGCTGGCGGCACAGACCCCGCCATCGGCTTGACCCTGGCCGATTAACCCCGGCCGATCGGTGCCGGGGCGGTGCCCGTACCGTGGTGGTGTGTATCGGTTCCTGCTGACTCCCCGCTGGTGGGGGATCAACGTCTTCGCCGTGCTGGCCATCCCCTTCTGCCTGTTCATGGGGAGCTGGCAGCTCAGCCGCTTCGAGACGCGTGTCGACTCGCACCGCGAGCAGCAGACCCAGGCCGACGACGCCCGGGCGGCCGCCTCCGCGCCCCTGCGCGAACTGCTGCCCGTGAGCACCGAGACCTCCGGACGACAAGCCACCGCCACCGGCCGCTACGACACCGGGCACCAGCTGCTCGTACCCGACCGGGACCTCGACGAGCGCAAGGGCTTCTACGTCCTGACCCTGCTGCGCACCGACGGCGGGAAGGCCCTGCCGGTCGTCCGGGGCTGGCTGCCCGGCGCGGCCGACGTGTCCGCCGATGCCGCCAAGGTGCCCGCCCCGCCGTCCGGCGAGGTCACCGTGACCGGCGCGCTCCAGTCCTCGGAGAGCCCGACGTCCAAGGGCGTCCACTCCTCCGGAGGGCTGCCCCAGGGCCAGGTCGGCGTGATCAGCGCCGCCTCGCTGGTGAACCTGGTGCCGTACGAGGTGTACGACGCGTGGATCACCCTGCGCGAGGCGCCCGCCCCGCTGACCGCCGTGCCCCCGGCCGCCCCCCCGAACAGCGGCCTGGACCTCAAGGCCTTCCAGAACCTCGGCTACACCGGTGAGTGGTTCGTCTTCGCCGGCTTCGTCGCCTTCATGTGGTTCCGGCTCTTCCGCCGCGAGGCCGAGGCCGCCCGGGACCTGGCGCTGGGCATCACCCCCGAGGACCAGGACGGCCCGAACCCGAACGGTCCGAACCCGGCTGGTCCGAAGCCGAACGGTCCGAAGCCGAACGGTCCGAAGGCAGACGCTCCGAACCCGGACGGCCCAGATGACGCTCGGCAAAAGCGATCTCCAGCCGAAGCTGCTTGATCCGCTCCTCCGTCACCAGCGAGCCGTGCCCCGCGTCATAGCGGTAGACCTCGTGCGGGTGGCCGCGCAGCTTCAGCCGCTCGACGTAGTTCTCCACCTGACGTATCGGGCAGCGGGGATCGTTCACCCCGGCGGAGATGTAGACAGGGGCGCGCACGTCGTCGACGTACGTCAGCGGTGACGACGCGGCGTAGCGCTCCGGCACCTCCTCGGGCGTGCCGCCGAGCAGGGTACGGTCCAGGGCCTTCAGGGCCTCCATCTCGTCGTGGTAGGCCGTCACGTAATCCGCGACCGGCACGGCGGCCAGGCCCAGCGCCCAGGAATCGGGCTGGGTGCCCAGGCCCAGCAGCGTCAGATAGCCGCCCCAGGACCCGCCGGCCAGCACCAGCCGCTCGGGGTCGGCGAGCCCCGAGGCCACGGCCCACTCGCGGACGGCGGCGATGTCCTCCAGCTCGATCAGCCCGACGCGGTGCTTGAGGGCGTCCGTCCAGGCCCGCCCGTAGCCGGTGGAACCCCGGTAGTTGACCCGGACGACCGCGAACCCGTGGTCCACCCAGGCGGCGGTCGCGGCCGCGAAGGCGTCGCTGTCGTGCCAGGTGGGGCCGCCGTGGATGTCGAAGACCGTCGGGAACGGCCCCTCGCCCGCAGGCTGCTGCACCAGCGCGTGGACCATGCCGCCGGGCCCCTCGACCCAGGCGTCGGTGACCGGCACCGAGTCCGGGGCGTGGGTGACGCCGTGCGTCGCCGCCGGCGGCTCCAGCACCACATGCCCGGCCGTGGACCGGACGACCGGCGGCTTGGCGGCCGAGGACCACAGGAACTCGACCGTCCCGTCCGGGCGCGGCAGCGCCCCGGACACAGTGCCCGGCGGGGTGTCGAGCCGGGTCAGCTCGCCACTGCCCAGCTCGTACCGCCACAGCTCGCTGCGCGCCTGGTAGCCGTGGACGATGAGCAGCGCGGACCCGTCGGGGTACCAGCCGGCCTCGAGGTCGCCGGGCAGGTCGATGTCGAGCGGGGTCTCCTCACCCGTGACCGCGTCCCACAGCATGGGCTCCCAGCGGCCGCGCCGCTGGTGGCCGACGAGCAGCCGCGAATCCCCGTCGACGGGCGCGAAGCCCATCACGGACAGGCCCAGTTCCTCGGTGCCGCCATGGGTGTCGTCGAGCTCGCCGACGGCCGTGCCGTCGACGCGCACGACGCGGACGGCGGAGTGCATGGCGTCACCGTGCTCGGTGTGTTCTATGGCGATGAGCGTGCCGTCGTGGGACAGATCACCGACGCTCGCGGACTGCTGGTGCCGGTAGATCTCCACGGCGTCGTGGCCTGGCCTTATGACGTGGACGGACGAGCCCGTCTTGTCCGTGGAACGGCCGATGACGGCCGTCCCGTCCCGGCCGAGCGCCAGCCCGTCCGGGTACGACGGCTCCAGGCCGGGCGCGGCGGGCTCGTCGGGCCCGCCGTGGAACGGCTGGCGGACCCAGACGCCGAACTCGTCCCCGTCGGTGTCGGAGAACCACCAGATCCACTCCCCGTCCGGGGACAGCACCCCGCCCGTCGTCCCATTGGGCCGGTCCGTGACCTGGCGCTGCGTGCCCGTGGCCCGGTCCCAGGCGTACAGCTCGAAGGTCCCCGTGGCGCTGGAGGTGAACAGCGACCGCTCCGGGGCGTCCTCGGCCCACCGGGGCAGCCCGGTGCGCGGCGCACGGAAGCGCTTCTCCCAGTCCGGCATGGTGGCGATGGAGGCGATGGGCATCTCGTCCGCGCCGCCTCGCAGGGACCCGTTGCTCTCAGTCATGCCCCCCATTCTGCGCCGCCGAGCCGACAACGCGTCGGCGAGCGCCCGAGCCTGTGGATAACTTGACCGCCGCGCTGCTGACGCCCGCTCTGCGGCCCCTGGTCACAGCGCAATTGGGCACGCCACGCCCGGATCCAACACGAGCACCGCTGCCACGACTGACGCGAGCGCGACGAGAGCCCTTCACCTGCGCGACCCGCATGGGTCGCCGGTGAGCGAAGGACGTCTGGGAAGCGGCGCCGGAGATGCGACCGGTGATGTGACCTACATCACCGGTCCGAGTCCTGGGTGTGCTGCTGCGGCGGGACCGGTAGCGGGATCCCGGAGATTCCGCTTTCCAAGATCCACTCCTCGTTTGCTCCCCGCAGCCCTCGCGGCGCTCCAGCAAACGACTCAGGCCCGGTCTTCTCGCAGAGAAGACCGGGCCTGAGCTGGTTATTCACCTGTCGGGGTGGCGGGATTTGAACCCACGACCTCTTCGTCCCGAACGAAGTTCGGCGGGCGATCGTGACCTGCCCGTCTCGCCCCCGTGCAGGTCACGCGGGCGGCCTGCGCAGGTCTAAGTCGGTTCTGCACGGGGTGCGGGAGAAGATCGTCTCCCCAATTTCTCCCAATGAGAGCGACGACGTACTGTTCCCCGGTTGCTTGGTCTCGGGGTTAGAGGTGGCGCGACGCACCGCTTGCGACGGTTAATGGGTTGGTCCCATCGCCGCATAAGGTGAGGCTTAGGCCAGGATGGCCTCTTGGACTGGTCCGGGCTGGCTGACTGGAACGGCCCACGTGGACACCCGCCCATTACGGCGCCCTGAATTATAAACGGTACGGATCACCTGATCGACACCCTGAGAAACGGTGCACGCCGTTGCCTCTCGAAGGCCTCTCCCTTTTCCAAGGAGACTAGCGGGCCCGCCAGGGTAGCTAGAGAGCTTTTTCGTCAAAATTTGATGGTCGATTTCTGGGCAGTCAGCGAGGAAAGCCCCGAGGCCGAGAATGACGCCGGCGCTGACCGCCTCGGGGACGATACCCCAAGCGGTGGCCACGATCGCCAACGTATCCTTGAGCGTCTTGCCGGGAGATTCTGGGCTTGACTTATACAAATGAGTGAGAGCGGCTACGGCATGGATTGCGTTGCTGGCGCTACTGTCGGACACTGCCCAGCCATTTGATGTCGCGATTTTCGTAATCGCGAGAGCTTCCGGGCGCCCAGCCGTCACCTCTGCCATGAACTTGTAAATCGGCTGTACCCTACGATTGTCGTTCAGTCCTAGGAATAGTTCCGCCTCCTCTTCTACGGTTAGCCCGTGGAACACTTTCATGCTGATTTTGATGTCGGCTCGATCGGCTGCTAGGCATAGGGCGCCTCGGTTCTGGCCGTCCACCCAAATATGGGATCCGTCCACTCTGGCAGATACGGTCGGAACTCCGAGACGCTTTACATCGAACCCCTCTCGAAGCTTACGGGACACCCAGGACCTGTCCACAGGGCGTGTGTTCACTACTGGGTCTGTGGTGATCGCTGATGGCGCGAGCTCTTCAATTGTTGTCGTGTGTGACGTCCTAAGCACTTGCAGCCTCTTTCAGTAGGGCGTGGAAACTGTTGATGATCCTTCGGCAGTTCCGGACTTCACTACTCCAGTGAGCGAGATCTGCCGCAGACGAGCAGGAAACTTCCGTGATAGCGGAAATCCCTACGCACACTCCCGCGAGGGAGGCTACGGCGCGGGCGATCTCCGGAGCCGGCCGTAGAAGCGGCGCGAGTATGGCTGCAGGAGCAGGATTTCTTGACGGAGGATCACACGCCGCAGGCTGATCCCTTACCTCGCTGGGCGCATCCTCGCTCGCCAGTGTTCTGGAGAACCTACTCGGCGATTCGATGGAATCTAGAGATTCCGGGATATCGCCTACGGCGCGCAGGCTATGAAGGTACTCAATGATGCGAGTCGGAGCCCATCCTTCGGGCGGGAAGTCCACGGCTTCAAGCATCAAATCCGCCAGCCTTCGAGCTCTGACTGCGCTGAAGGGAGGCTGCGTGTCGTCGTACCTGGCTCTGTTTATTACCGCCCGAATCCTCCAATAGGAACGTGCGGGGATGCCTGCAACTTCAGCCGCATATACGTGATGCGCTACTCTGGCGGACGGGGTGGGCATCGCATGAAGCTGATGAGCCAAGTTCATTCGCTCCCTGGCCGACATCGAGAGGGTAGTGGCTGGGTCGGATTCCCTTGACTCTTTTTGGAGCGCAGTAGCTGCTTCGATTACATCAGAGGGAACCAGAGCGGCGGCAAATTGCATGCCTAGATTACGGCAAGCGGTGAGGCGTCTGTGGCCGCTAAGAAGCGTCACTCCATCCTCTCGCATAATGATCGGTTGGCAAAGTCCGCGAAGCTCGATCGCCCGTTCCAGCGGCCTGGTATCTCCCGCCTCCCGAGGAGCGCAACCGGGTAGTCGGATGTCACTCAATTCGATCTTCGCATTTTTCACCTTGTTATTTTCCTTCATGACGCCCTGGAGGCCCGGTTGGCTGGCGAGTCTCTTCTACACAATCCGCATGACGAAGCGCAAATGTCCGCATCGGATATGCGGATTCAGGAGTGCGAATATTAGCTCAATCGGCCTTACAGGGTAGGGCTGACTTATGGTATTTACGGGCTGTCGCTTAACTTCGAAAGGCGCCTATTTCCTGGGATGGCACTGTTCGAATTGCCCGCAGTGACCTGCCGCAGGGCTGGGTGTACTTCCGTCGGGCAGGCGGCATGCGGTACCGAACATGACCGGCCGATCTTTCTCAGAGAGGGAGCGGCGGGCGAAAAGGGAGGAGGGCTTCGTTGGCTCGTCTTCTCGGCAGGGAGCAAGCCGTTTGAAGTGGTGAAGCCATGTGAATGGTGAGTAGGTAACGCCGTTACGGCGAACCATCGAGAGGCGAGGAGGATAGCCATGACCCGCCAGACCAGTCTCATGCCTGACCAGGCACCTCGCCGTCGTGCTGCGTCAGCCATCAGCGGTCTCGTGGGGGCGCGCTACCAGACTGGCCCTTGTCCCCACGTCGAGGGTCAGGTTGGCCACCCAGGCCTGATGGCCTCGCGTGACACGGGGCACGCGCGGATGGCGACCAGGACGGTGACATCTGCCTCCCGGTGGGAAGTGTGGCCCCATGGGGATGGATGCCGTGGAGCACTTAGTCAGCCTCTGTCGCTGGTACACCCGTTACGTTGCCGGGGCGCCAGGTGCCTCAGCGCTCTCGACGCGTTGGCTGAATAAGCGGCTGCGTGACCAGCCTCGTCAGCTCGTCACACGCTCGCGAGTTGGCGCTAGATTCGCGGTCGATACTCAGGACCTCATCCAGCGATACGTCTACATGTTCGGTGTGTGGGAGCCCCACATGACGTGCTGGCTTCAGCGCCGGCTTCGGTCTGGGGACACGTTCGTCGATGTTGGCGCCAACGTCGGATACTTCGCCCTCGTGGCTGCGGGGTTGGTCGGGGATCAGGGCCGTGTGGTGGCCATTGAGGCATCCCGGGCGTTCAGTGAGGTCCTCCTGGGCCAGGTGCGGCTCAACCGTGCCAACGCGGTGCGCGTGGTCAACGCCGCCATCTCCGATCGGCGGGAGGAGCTCGTCTTCGCTCTGGCCAGTGATCGCAACATGGGGGCGAACAGCATCGTGCCGTACGACGGGCCGGTTGCGTCGACGTTCGCTATCGAGGCGCGGCCACTTCCGGAGGTGTTGCTCCCTTCGGAGATCACCAACGCTCGCGTGATCAAAGTCGATGTCGAAGGTGCCGAGGGGAAGGTCGTTCGGGGCATGGAGCCCATGCTCGATAGGCTCCGGGACGATGTGGAGATCACCGTCGAGGTCACTCCCGACCGTATGGCGAAGCTGGGTGATTCCTCAGAGGAGTTGCTCGCCATCATGGCCAAGCATGGATTCCACGCCTACCGGCTTGCCAACGATTACGCGCCGGAGAGCTACGTTGCGAGACGGCGCGGGCCGGTCGGTATCCCAGTCCGTTTGCGCGGCCGCGTTGAAGCAGAGTCCGACCTGATCTTCTCCAGGGTCGACGCTGAGACCCTTCCGTGAACGCGCTTCGGCCGGCTCCCTCATGGGGAGCCGGCCGAAGCGCGCGAGGAGGTTCTCCTCCTTCAGAGCGTCGTCACCAGCGGATCTTCTCCAGCTTCCCGCCAGAACACACGGGGCACGGGACTTTGTACGTCTTGCGGCACGTCTTGCACCCCTCGAATCCGCAGCAGTCCGGGCACCAGATCGTGGTGTGTCCTGCGCAGTATCCGCAGTACCAGGTGGGCTTCACCGAGGGCGGTATCCGATTCTTGGCCGGGGCAGTCATTGGTGGGCCTTGTCGGTTTCCTCGCCATCGGCCCTGTCGGTTCCGCCGCTCGGCTCGTCGCTGTCCGTCGGAGGCATCGGGGCTCCCCGCCCCTCGGCGATTCTCAGCATCTCTTCGAGCGATTCGGCCGCGCGCCTCAGCGCGAACGTGAACGTGGGGAAGTCCGAGCGCGGGTTGTCCAGTATCGCCCGAATGCCTGCCAGCACCTCGATTGCCGTTTTGACCTGGTTCGCTTCGAGGGCGTCGGCGATTCGGGCCACCGGACCGTTGACGGCATCAGCCGGGCTGAGGAAGCACGGACTCCCGTCGGGTGTGTTCCAGGGCAGGCGGCGGAGCGGGGAGTCGGAGGGGACTTCTACCGGTGATTCGTCGATGAAGACGGCTTCGGTGCTGTCACCTCGCAGAGTCAGCAGAGCCACTGCGACGACGCGGTTCATCCCGTCGAGTAGGGTCCGCTCGATAGCGGTGACGGGCGCCTTTCGCGCGATCCGAAGGAGCTCTGCTTCCTCTGAGCGCGGTAGTCGGGCCACCAAGCGCTCAGCGGTGGCCGCGACTTGGACTCCGGCCGCAGAAAGCCCGGCCTGGATGTGGTCGCCCCACGGCGATGGGTCGGTCTCAGGGGACATGTGCCGTGCCACAGCTTGGGGGACATAGACGCGGGTCAGCACCTGGGGCTTTGCGTCCTGAAAGCTCAGGTAGACGTACTGGGCAAGGGCTGTGCCTTCGCTTACTCCCAGAAGTTCCGCAATGGGGCGGGTTGCGTCCACTTCCCCCGCTCGGACGTGGACTTTGAGAGCTTTCTCGGTTGATGGCGAACGGCTCTGCCGGCCTCGGACGTATGTGATCCGAGGCCGTGTTTGGCTGACGTAGTTACCCTTACCCTGTTGCTTCTCCACCAGCCCGTCAGCCTCAAGCAGGCGGAGCGCTTCCCGCAGCGTGGGCACGCTGACGCTGTGCTCGTCGGCCAGAGCCGCCTCCGATGGCAGCCGGGCGCCCTCCTTGAGTTTTCCTGTCTCGATCTGGTGTCGCAGAGCATCAGCGACGATCTCGTACGTATACGCGTTGGCCATCAGTAGGCCTCCATCACGGTCAGGTGCGGGCAGGAGGCCTCTCGCCGCTTGGTGAGCTGCTGCCACTGCACGACCCGCTCCTCGTTCGTCAATACGTACGGACGGACGAGGGCGTTCTCCTCGGCGCGGAGCACGTCGGGGTTGTGGGGCGCCTGGCGGGGCAGACGCAAAGTAGATGCTGCGGAGGCGGCCGCCCTGGGCGTCGGCGGCTTCTCGGTGGGGGACTGCGCCGGCGCGATCCTCCGATGGCGCCCAAGCGGGGGAACGAATTGCCGTCTGGCCCAAGCCGCGATGCGGCGGATAGTCTCGACCATGCTTGTCAGCTCCCTAAAGCTGATGGCCATGCCCCCGGACAGTGCTCTGTCGCGGGGGTTTCTCTGTTGATCGCGGCCCAAGCGGTGCTGCCGCTCTCCTTCACGACCAGCCCGAACCAGTCAGCTGTCTCCATCACCGCGAGGAGCTCCCGCCACGACTCGGCGGAGACCGGGCTCGGGACCTCTGTCTCGATGTGGGCGTGGTCGTTCCGGTACGTCACGCGCGGGGTGAAGCCTGCGGCTGAGAGGCGAGCCGCCATGTGCTCGGTTCGGGCGTTGCGTGCGGGCACAAGGCGTCCTCCGTCGCCACGGGATCACAGCGCGTAAAGCTAGTTAACTAGCATAGGGGCTAGTGGACTAGATTTTCCATATGCCTGAGCAGCCGCCCTACCTCCGCGTCGCTGACCTGCTGCGACAGCGCATCGCCAGCCAGGAATGGAAGCCGGGTGATCGGCTGCCATCGCGTACGCAACTCGCTCGGGAGAGTGGTGGCGTGGGCGAGAACGTGATTCGCCGGGCGCAGGAACTCTTGATCTCCCAGGGCATCTTGGAGGGCCGCGCCGGCTCCGGGACGTACGTGGCGGAGCCGCGCGAACGACTGCGCGTGGTCCGCTCCCAGGCGCGCGAGGACCAAGGAGAGCCGCCGTTCCGCGCGGACATGTCCGCGCTCGGCAAGCGTGGGACGTGGGAGAGCAGCACCGAGGCGAAGGTCCCCGCGCCGGGCCCGATCGCCGCGCGTCTCGGCATCTCAGAAGGGGATCTCTGCGTACGGACCGCTTATGAGTTCCTGGCCGATGGCAAGCCAGTCCAGATCTCGACCAGTTGGGAGCCCTACGCCCTCACCAGCGGCACGCTGGTGGTACTCCCTGAAGGCGGCCCCCACGCCGGCAAGGGCGTCGTGGGCCGCATGGCCGAGATCGGCATCACGGTGACTCACGCGGTGGAACAGCCGGAGCCCGGACATGCGAACGCCGAGGAGGCGAACCTCCTCGGCGTACAGCGGGGTGCGCTGGTCACGCGCATTGAACGGACGTACTACAGCGACGACGGGCGTCCGGTCGAGACGGCGGACATCGTCGTGTCCGCCGCTCGCTGCGCGATCGTCTACGAGGTGCCCGTCAGCTCGTAGCCGGGGCCGGGTACCGCCAGCCGGAGCCGGCCAGGGCCTGGGCCCGTGCTTCGACGACGGCCATGCGCGCGTCGCGCTCGGCCGAGTCCGTGTGCGCCGCCTGCCCGGTCGCCTGGCCGGGCCACTTGCGGTAGAGGAGACCCACCTCGCGGGTGAAGTAGCCGCGGCTGACCGCGTCGAGGGCGAGCAGGAGACCGGTGTCCTCCGACGCGGGGAGCGCCATCCAGCCGCCCAGGGCGAGCAGCAGATCGCGGCGGACGAACAGGGTCGCCGGGTGGACCTGAGCGCGGTAGCTGTGCGCCCGCCAGTGGTCGAGGACGGCGCCGCGCTCGATGGGGCCGTCCTCCGGGTCCTGGTCGAAGCCGACGAGCGAGCCGTCCGGCATCAGGTCGAGCACCCGGGACGTGGTCCATCCGAGGCTGCTGTCCTGCTCCAGAACCGCGAGGTCGCGGGCCAGCGCGCCTTCGGGGAGCTGGTCGTCGGCGTCCAGGATCTTCACGTACTGGCCGTCCGCGTGGGCGAGCGCCATGGTCCTGGCGACGCCGGGTCCGCCGGGCCGACCCTGCAGGAACGTCACCCGCTCGTCGTCGGGAACGTGCGGCGCCACGTGCTCGGTCTTCCCGTCCTCCTGGATCACCCAGTGCCACTCCCAGCCATCCGGGAGCTTCTGCGCGCAGAGCGACCGATAGGCGTCGGGCAGGTGGTGAGCGGACGGTCCGTGCACTGCGGTGACGATGATGATGCGCCGCTGCACGGCACTCACCACCTTTCCAGGGAAGTGGTGAAGGTCATTTCCGTGCGATCGCCGGGCAGGGCGATGTCGGAGAGCTCCACAACGCGGCCATTGGTGTCGTACGAGGTCTTCCGCAAGAGGATCAACGCAGTGCCGTGCGGCAACTCCAGCTCCTCCGCTTCCTCCGGCGTCGGCGGGCGGGCCGTGACCCGCTCCTCGATCCGGTCCAGCTCGATCCCGAGGGTGAAGAGCTGGTTCTGCGTGCCTCCTGGCCACGGCTCATTGGCAGCGTCCAGGAGCGCCGGGTTCTCCGCGACCATGTCGCGGACGAGGTAGGAGGTCACCAGGGCGAACGGGGCACGCTCGGCGGCATATCGCGTCCGGTAGGTGCGCTCGACCAGCACGGTGCCTTCCGGCACCCCGAAGGCTTCCGCGATGTCCTTGGGCGCTTTGACCTCGTGGTACGCGGCGTGGAAGACGAGGTCGTTCACCGTCAGACCGGTGTCGTGCTCGGTGGCCCCGGTCTCGGCGCGCCGCTGCTCCGTCTCGCGCGCGCGGTCCTTCTCCCACTGGTGCCGCAGGTTCGTGCGCAGTACCGCGGTACGGGCCTGGCGGACGAACGTCCCGCGGCCGTGCTGCTTCTCGATGAGCCCCTCATCCCGCAGGAGGCGTAGGGCTTCTCGAATGGTCGGGACGCTGCGGCCGTACTGGTCGGCGAGGGACGTCTCTGCGGGGAGCCGTTCGCCAGGGGGAAGCTGACCTGCGCGGATCTGTTCCCGGATGTCGTCGGCGATCCGCTCGTACGCCTTAGCCATGGTGCTCACCGTCCTGTTGCCCGACGGCCCTCAGCATACGACTCCTAAAGAGGACTTGACGAGTTGGTGTGGCGCCCGCCATAGTCTTCGCAACTCCTAAAGAGGACTTGAAGACAAGACCTCTTTAGGAGTTCTGACGCCCGGAGGGGCTCCGCGAGGAGCACGAAGGAAGCGTCGGTTCCTTGAGAACTGCAGAGAGCGCCTTGAGAACGAGTGCTTTTGATCTCCGACGTCGCTGCCCACCGGGCGGGCGACGCCGGAGGTGACGACCACTCGTCCACGAACGAGAGGTCTTGCCGAACCTCACTCGGCAGCGGGTGCCCGCTGCCGCTCATGCCTCGATCCCAGAGGGGGGAACATGAAACTCGCCATCGGCGACGTCGTCCGAGCCTGTGACGACAAGGCCCTTGGAACCGTGGCCGGGGTCGTCGGCCGCGGCCGCGAGAAGCTCGTCATGATTCACGGATACGGCGGCATGCGCCGCTTCACCGAGCCCGGCGGGCTTGAGCTCGTCGCTCGGCACACCGCGCCGATGACGACGGGGCGCCAGGCCGTGGCCCTCATCGCCCTCGGGCTCGCCCTGCTCGCCGCGTACATCGGTTGCCGCTCGGCCCGTGACCTCGGGGCCAGTTGGCTGCTCAGCTTTCTGGCCGGGTTCGGCGGGTACGGAGCGGTGATGACCGCGTACCAGTGGTGGTTCCGCCTCACCGGGCCGCGACGCTTCCGCGTCTGAGCCGGCCTTCGGTCAGCAGAAGACGGCTCTCGCGGGCCTGACGCCGCCGCGTGCGGCGGGACGGCCTCGAACACCCGCTAATCCGAAGGAGGTGTCGTTGAGTCCGGCGGAACCCGCGGACGAAATCACCTTGGTTGACCAACACGGCGGACCGCCGGAACCCGGTCTGAGAGACCGGGCGCAGAGAGCGAAGCGCCGACCGGTACTCCCGGCGTGGGCGAAGTCCCGTCAGGAACTGCAGGCTGCCGGCAAGGGCGTTGCTGTCTACGCGTGGCATGTTGCCGCGTATCACGCTGTTCGAACACCCTGGTACGCCCTCCGCCTCACACTCCAAGCGCCGCAGGGCGCCGCGCGCGTCGTCGGCGGAACACTGCGGTGGGCTGTCGATGCCGAAGGCGAGCCTTTCCGGCGGGTCGCCGCGGCGCATGAGGACGTGGGCGAGTACCTGA
Organism: Streptomyces abikoensis; assembly: GCF_014648775.1. Lineage (GTDB taxonomy): Bacteria > Actinomycetota > Actinomycetes > Streptomycetales > Streptomycetaceae > Streptomyces > Streptomyces abikoensis. The sequence continues at coordinate 121,587 of NZ_BMRT01000010.1, read as the reverse complement.
AGCTGTCCCGTCAGAGAGATCGTCGTGTCCGGTGGCGTTCGGCTGTCGGTGTCGTGGCTCTGGTCGGAGGGCTTGCTTCGGCTCTGAGCTTGTACGTCCTCGCGTCGACGTGGTTCCTCACGTTGGCCGGGTTCACGGTCGCCCTGGGCCTGGGATGGCTGGGCCAGCCGACCGACGCTCCGATCATTCACCGGGCTGTCGAGATCCCGAAGGCGCAGCGGCTCACCAGTGACATCGTCCTGCGCGCCCTCGGTGCACTGGGCATCGCCGCCATCAGCCAGGCGCAGAGCAAAGGTGGGCCGGGTTTCACGTTCACGGCGCCCATCACGCGAGATGGTGCTGGCTGGCGGGCCGAAGGGGACCTTCCGTACGGCGTGACCGTCACGGATGTGATCGACAAGCGGGACAAGCTCGCCTCCGGACTTCGGCGGCCGCTGGGGTGCGTCTGGCCGGAGGCGGTGCCGGACGAGCACACCGGACGGTTGGTGCTGTGGGTCGGGGATCACGACATGTCGAAGTCCAAGAAGCCTGCTTGGCCGCTGCTCAAGGACGGGTCCGTCGACCTGTTCAAGCCGGCACCGTACGGCACCGATCAGCGCGGCCGCTGGGTGCCCGTGACCCTGATGTACATCTCGGGGATCATCGGCGCCATTCCGCGCATGGGCAAGACGTTCCTACTCCGCCTGCTCCTGCTGACCGCGGCCCTGGACGCGCGCGCAGAACTGCACGTCTACGACCTCAAGGGCACCGGCGACCTCGGCCCGCTCGAACGGGTGGCACACAGCTACCGGGCCGGCGACGACGAGGAGGACATCCAGTACGCCCTGCGCGACCTCCGAGCCCTGCGGGCAGAGCTGCGCCGCCGGGCCAAGGTCGTCCGCAACCTGCCCCGGGACATCTGCCCGGAGTCCAAGGTCACCAGCGAACTCGCCGACAAGAAGAGCCTCGGCCTGCATCCGATCGTCGTCGGCGCGGACGAGTGCCAGGTCTGGTTCGAGCACCCCGAGCACGGCAAGGAGTTCGAAGAGATCTGCACCGACCTGACGAAGCGCGGCCCTGCCCTCGGAATCACGCTGCTGCTCGCCACACAGCGTCCGGACGCGAAGTCCCTGCCGACCGGTATCAGCGCGAACGCGTCCAACCGGTGGTGCCTCAAGGTGATGGGACAGACGGAGAACGACATGGTCCTGGGCACGTCCGCGTACAAACGTGGGGTGCGGGCGACCATGTTCGCCTGGGGCGACAAGGGCATCCACTACTTCGTCGGCGAAGGCGCCGACGCCCGTATCGTCGTCGCCACGTACATCGACGCCCCCACGGCCGACGTGATCTCGCTCCGCGCCTACAAGGTGCGGAAGGCGGTCGGCACCCTCTCGGGACACGCCCTGGGGGAGGAGCCGGAGACCGAGACGCCGTCGTTCGACCTTCTGCGGGACGTCGCCTCCGTCATCCCGGCCGCCGAGCCGAAAGCCTGGAGCGAGACCGTTGTCGCCCGGCTGGCGGAGCTCCGGCCGGACGCGTACGCCGGCTGGGCACCTGAACAACTGACGTCCGCACTAAAGCCGTACGGCATCCGCACCACCCAGATGTGGGGCACCACCGAAGACGGCAAGGGCGCCAACCGGCGCGGCATCAAACGCGACGACGTCCTCAGAGCGATGGCGGAACGTGACGAACCTCCCGCCGCCGCGTAGCTCTCACCGCGGCTAGGTCTAGCGGGACGCCCCGCTAGACCTAGCACCCCTGCTAGCAGTTCAAAGCCCATCTGACCTGGCCGCTAGCGCCTAGCGCCGCTCTGTCGGCATCTCCCTGACACTGCCCTGAGAGGGGTTCTTGTGCATTCCCTGCTCACCGCTATGCCCGGACTCATAGTCGTCACCCTCTGCTACGCCGTTCTCTGCGCCGTCAGCCCGTTCGGGGCCTGCCGCAAGTGCGACGGCTGGGGCTTCGCGGTCTGGCAGGGCCGCAAGGGCCGGATCGTTCGCGGCCGTGAGTGCCGCCGCTGCGAGGGACACGGGATGCGTCTGCGCCTCGGCCGCCGCCTCTACAACGCGGTCGTCCACCTCCACCGCGACGGCAACCGCTGACCCCTCCGAAGGAGAGCTCCCCATGTCCTTCTCGATCTCCGCGCTGGTCCTCTTCGGGCTCCTGCTGGCCATGCTGATCCGCTCGAAGTCGGTCGGCATCGGGGCCGCGCTCGTCGCCGTGCTCTTCGGCTACTACCTCAGCAAGACCGGAGCGTCCCAGCCCATCGACGCGGTGATGTCCGCGATCGGTGGGGCCATTCCCAGCCTCAACAAGTGATCCGGCTTCCTACTCCGGATCACGAGCACCAGCGCACGTCTTCTCCGACTCCCGCCCCTCGAAAGGACCCGTCCATGTTCGGGCAGACCACGTCCACGCGTCGGCGCATCTCCCTGATGGCCTCCGGTGAGCTCAGGGACGCGCTCACCGCCATCGAAGAAGGCAAGGGCCCTGCGGCCGTCGCCGCGCTGATGGCCATCGACCCCGTCTCGTGGCAGGCGATCGAGGAGCGCCTCGCCGTCCTCGTGGGCAGCGACCTCCGCTCGCTGCTCCTGAAGACGGCCAGCGAGTGCGACCGGCAGGCCGCTTTCGTCGACTGACGCTTCCCTCTCTCCGTTCGAGCCCCGCCACCGCCAAAGCACCGAGGAGAAGCAATGACGAACCACGCCCGCAGCGCCGCCGCGACCGCGTACGTCGACGCCCCGAGCATCATCCAGGAGATCTGCTGGGTGGCGAAGCAGGGCGCTGAATGTCGCGCCAAGGTCATGCGAAGCCGTGCCTTCTGGATCCGTAAGGCCGCCCTCTTCGACCGCATCGCGATCAAGGAGGCAGCGATGTACGTGCCCGAGGTCGCCGCTGACGTGGTCGAGGTCGCCGTCGTCACCGCGCGGCAGCTCGTGTCCTTCGACGTGGAATACAACGGCCTGAGCCTCCGGGGATCGGAGCTCATCACCGGCGACGACTGCCGCGAGTACGTCCGCCAGGAGTACCGCAAATGGCGGCGCTCCCAGCGCGTTTGAAGTGTCCGGGGCAGCGGTCCTCCGGTCAAAGATGCCCGCTGCCCCGGCCTCCCCATCCCTTCCAGGAAGCAGGAGGTCCCACCAGGATGCACCACAACCCCCAACGCCCGCTGCCCCGGGGTGCCCTGAGCGCGGTTGAAGGCGCTCGGAGCACTGAGGCTGTGGCGTTGCCCCACCTCTACCGCCCCTCGGAGGTCGCCGAAGCCCTCGGCTGCTCGGAGTGGTGGGTCAAGGAGCAGGCCCGGCGTCGCCGCATCCCGTTCACGCGCGTGGGCGGGGCCTACCGTTTCACCGCCGAGCACTTCGGAGAGATCATCCGATCCTTCGAGGAGCCGCCTCTTCAGCCGGTGTGCCGCGGCGTCGCACCTGTCCCGGTGCGCTCGCGCAGGGAACGACGTAGCGCTGAACCCAGCAGCTCCTTGAGGGCCCGGCCGCCGCGCCGGGCCCTCAAGGCAGAGCAGTCGGCCTTGAGCCGCTGAGGCGGGGGACAGATGGGTTACGCGGAGAAGCGTGGAAACTACTGGCGCGCCAGGTACAAAAGCGCGCCCGGCAAATATCCGACGCTCCAAGATGCCAACGGCGCCGTGGTCAAGTTCGCCACCAAACGAGAAGCGAAAAAGGCTGCTGACGCAGAAGAGCGCAAGGTGGAGCGTGGCGAGTGGCGAGACCCCGCTCTGGGGCAGGTCACCTTCGGCGAGTACGCGAGACGGTGGTACTCGGAGCAGGATCTCGCCGTGTCGACCATGCAGAACTACCGGCACCACATCGAGGAGCATCTCCTTCCCGAGTTCGAGGAGAAGACGCTCGCGAGCGTCCGACGCCAGGACGTAGAAGCGTGGGAGAAGAAGGAGAACGCCGCCTACACGTTCGAAAGCGTCAGGACGTGGCGGGCGACGTTGCATCTCATCCTCGAAGACGCGGTGGACGAGGGACTCATCGCTTCGAACCCAGCGACCAAGAGGCGAGGACGTGGCAAGCGTGCGGGGCGGTCCCGCAGCCGGGGTCCGGAGAAGGTCATCACCGATGCGCTGGGTGCTCTGCTCATCGCCGAGCGGGCGTCGCTGCTGTCGGGGCGTGACGACGAGTTCGTCGGCTGCATCACGAAGACGTACACGGGGGTGCGCTGGGGGGAGATGGTCGGTCTAGAAACCGAGTTCGTTCGCCCGGAGGTCATCCGAGTCGAATGGCAGTTGTACGAGCTCGACACTGGCGAGCTGGTCCGCTGCCCTCCGAAGGACGACAGCTACCGAGACGTCGACGTCCCCGGCTGGCTGTCGAACCTCGTGCTTGGCCTTGTCGCCCAGAACCGCCCTCGGCCATGCCCGTGCCATGGGAGGACGTACGTCTTCCGCGGCCAAGGCGCTGCCCGCTCCGGTAATCCCGGGGTGAAGCTCACCGACGTGGCTCGTCGGGCGGACGTCTCTCTCGGCACAGCCTCCAACGTCCTCAACCATCCGGAACGGGTCGCCGAGGACACCCGGATACGGGTCGAGCTGGCCATGAGCGAGCTCGGCTACATGAGGGGAGGACAGGGTGGCGAACCGGCGGCGCACTGGCGCCGGAATGGATTCGCGACCTGGCTCTTCACGCCGGCCGTCTCCGGTTGGTACCCGCCGAAAGCTCCGCAGGAAGCCCGGCCTGTGCCTCTGCTCGCTGATCCCTGGCCCGGGGTGCCGGCCCGCGGACGGAACTCGCAGGGAAGAGCGGAGGCCTGCTGGGTACCGATCGCGAAGGGAATGAGCCCGCACGGGCTTCGCCACACCGATAAGACGCTCATGGAGGAACTCGGGACGGAGAAAGTGCTTATGGACGAACGCATGGGGCACCGCGACGGATCAGTGTCGGCGAGGTACTCCCATGTGACCAGCAGCATGCGCAGGCGGCTGCTCGCCGGGCTCACGGAACTGTGGGAAGCGGCCCTGGAGGCCCGGAGGGCGATGTGCCCCGGTCTCCGGTCGCCGTCCTGGACCGGTTGCTCCGGGAGGGCCGGTAACGGCCGCTAGGTGACGAAGGGCCCGGTCCTGGAGAGGATCGGGCCCTTCGTCTTTGTCCCTTGGTCGGCTTCCCCGTTGCGTCTCTGCGACACAGATCACGTTCGTGTCCGGCAGGATGAGGCGGCCGAGGTGATGAGGCTTCGCGGACGTCGGTCGCGCGGCGTGGGAGAAGGTCCAAGATCTTCTCCCAGGTTTCTCCCAAACGATCACCGGAGAACGAGTCAGGGCCCCGATCCTCGAAAGGATCAGGGCCCTGACCTGGTGTTTCACCTGTCGGGGTGGCGGGATTTGAACCCACGACCTCTTCGTCCCGAACGAAGCGCGCTGCCAAGCTGCGCTACACCCCGATGTGCGACCGGCTCCCGTTTTTTGCGGGCTCCGGAGCAACGAGGACTACTTTAGCCGACTGGAGCCCGTAGGTGAAATCCGGTTCCCGAGGCCGCGCTGGTGGGGGCGTACGCGGTCGAGGAGGACGAGGGCGAGGGCCAGGCCGTAGAAGGCGAGACCGAAGACGACGGCGTTGCCGAGGATGCCGATGTAGCCGTGGAGATCGACGTCCAGGAAGGGGTACGGGTAGCGGCCCTCGGTGCCCGGGTCGAGGAGGGCGCCGCGGATCAGGGCGAAGGGGAGGTAGAGGAAGGGGTAGGCCAGCCACTGGCCGGCGTGGCGGAGGAGGAAGCCGCCGGGCGCCGTGAGGACGAGCCAGTCGAGGGCGGCCGCGAGGGGGGTCGCGGTGTGGAGGAGCTGGTTGGCGATCGATTCCAGGGGCGTGCGCTGGCTGGTCATGGCGAAGCCGCTGGCGTCGTTCGACAGCACGAAGTGGAAGACCAGACCCGTGATGGAGATGTAGAGCAGCGCGCCGCCCGTGATCCGCGGGGAGAGGGCCGGGCGGCCCGTCCAGGCGCGGTGGGCGGACCAGGCGCAGGCGATCGCCAGCAGGATGTTGGACTGGATCGTGAAGTAGCTGAAGAGCCGGCCCAGGTCGCCGGAGTCGATCGTGTCCAGGGCGACGCCGGTGAGTGCCGCCAGGGCGATGAGCGCGCGGAAGGCCGCCGCGACGGGGCGGCGGCCCGCCGGGGCCGCCGCGGACGCCGGGACGGCCTCCGTGCCGGGCCCCGTATCGGCCTCCGTGTCGGGCAGGCCGGTCCGCGCGGTGGTGGGGGAAATCGGGTCGGTCATCCCCCCACCGTACGTGCGGCCTCCGGAAGGCCCCCGGTCAGTCGCGGGGGACGAGGGTGAGCAGCGTGGCCTCGGGCGGGCAGGCGAAGCGGACCGGGGTGTAGCGGTTGGTGCCGCAGCCGGCGGAGACGTGGAGGTACGACTGGTGGCCGCCCGCGCGGTGGGTGGACAGGCCCTTCACCCGGCCGGGGTCGATGTCGCAGTTGGTGACCAGCGCGCCGTAGAAGGGGATGCACAGCTGGCCGCCGTGGGTGTGCCCGGCGAGGATCAGCGGGTAGCGGTCGGCCGTGAAGGCGTCCAGGACGCGCAGGTAGGGGGCGTGGACGACGCCCATGGAGAAGTCGGCGTCCTCCTGCGGGCCACCGGCCACCCGGTCGTAGCGGTCCCGCTTGATGTGCGGGTCGTCGAGGCCCGTGAGGGCGATCTCCATCCCGTCGATCTTGAGGGAGCCCCGGGTGTTGGTGAGGTTGACCCAGCCCGCCGTGTCGAAGGCGTCGCGCAGCTCCTCCCACGGGTTGTGGATCGCGCCGACGATCGGGGCGTTGCCGTTGAGGCCGTGCCGCCCGCTGGCCCGCTCGAAGAGGTAGCGGGCGGGGTTGCGCAGCTTCGGGCCGTAGTAGTCGTTGGAGCCGAAGACGTACGCGCCGGGGAAGTTCATCAGCGGGCCGAGCGCGTCGAGGGTCTCGGGCACGCCCTGCGGGTCGGAGAGGTTGTCCCCGGTGTTGATCACGAAGTCGGGGCGCAGCCCGGCGAGCGACTGGAGCCAGCGCTGCTTCTTGCGCTGGCCGCCGACCATGTGGATGTCGGACACCTGGAGCACCCGCAGCGGTCGCATGCCCTGTGGGAGGACGGGCACGGTGACCCGTCGCAGCCGGAAGGAACGGACTTCGAAGCCGGCGGCGTAGGCGAGGCCCGCCGCGCCGACCGCCGTGATTCCCAGGGGTACTCCGTATCGCGCACGCATGTCGTCCATCGTCGCAGACGGCCGGGGGTGCGTCGGCCATGGTCCCGGGCGGCCAAGGGAGTTCATGGGAGTTCATGGGAGTTCATGGGAGACGTCAAGACGCCAAGAGGTCAAAAGGGAGTTAACGCCGCGCGGGCGGTCGGGCGGTCGGTCGGGTCGACGGGCGGTCGGTCGGGCGCGCGGACGGGGGGGCGGCTGGTGTCGGCCGGTCGGCCCTGTGGCGGGCCCCCGTCGCGCCTGGTGGCCGCCCCCGTCCGCGCCCGGCGGTTAATACGGGGCGCGTGAGCGGGCGGGATGCGAAGATTGCGGCATGACCACGCTGAAGTCCAAGCTCCACGACGACCTCACGGCCGCCATCAAGGCGCGCGACGAGCTGACCTCCTCCACCCTCCGTCTCACCCTGTCCGCCGTCGCCTACGAGGAGACCGCCGGCAAGACGGCCCGTGAGCTCTCCGACGACGAGGTGCTGAAGGTCATCGTGCGCGAGGCGAAGAAGCGCCGTGAGGCCGCCGAGGCCTTCGACAAGGGTGGCCGCGCCGACTCCGCCGAGCGTGAGCGCGCCGAGGGCGAGGTGCTCGCCCGCTACCTGCCGCAGCAGCTGTCGGACGAGGAGCTCACCGCGATCGTCGCGGACGCCGTGGCCGAGGTGAAGGCGGCCGGCGCCGAGGGGCCGAAGGCCATGGGCGCCGTGATGAAGATCGTGAAGCCGAAGGTGGGGGACCGCGCCGAGGGCGGCCGCGTCGCCGCCGCGGTGAAGAGCCTGCTCGTCGGCTGATCCAGCCTGCGTGCGCGCATAGCCCGCTTACGTAAACGCGTACGTAAAAGGGGGCGCCCCGACCGTCTCGGTCGGGGCGCCCCCTTTTCGCTGCTTACCGCCGGCTACTGCTGCTGCCCGCCGGCCGGGCCGGCGATCACGCCCTGGGCCGCCCCGCCGGGCGTCGTCGGCGTGTCCGGCTTGCCGTCGCCGGTGGTGTCACCGGGCTGGCCGCCCGGCTGCCCGCCCGTCTGGGCACCCGGCTCGGTGCCGGGCTTGCCCCCCGCACCGGGCTTGCCGCCGCCGGGCTTGCCCGGCTTGCGGCCGCCGCGGCCGTTGCCGCGCTTGTCGTCACCGCCGGAGCCACCGGTGCCGGCAGTGGAGCCACCACCGGAGCCCTTGTCGGTGCCCGGCATCGGGACGGTGCCGAAGGTCGGCGCGTCCTTGCCCTCGAGCGCGCCGGTCATGGCGTCACGCCAGATGGGGCCGGGAGTGTCGGCACCGTAGACCTTGTCGTGGTAGACGCCACCGATGGTGATGTTCTCCATCTCGACGCCCTTGGCGCCGGGGCCGCCGACCCAGACGGCGCCGGCCATGTTCGGGGTGTAGCCGACGAACCAGGCGGCCCGGCGCTCGTCCGTCGTACCCGTCTTGCCCGCGCTGTCCCGGCCGCTGAGGCCGGCTTCCTTACCGGTGCCGTCCTCGACCACTCCCTGAAGGAGGGTGTTGACGGTGTCGGCGGTCTGCTCGGACATCGCGCGCGAGCACTTCGTCTTGGGCACCCGCAGGTTCTTGCCGTCGGGGCCGGTGGCCGACTCGACGATGACGGGGGTGCAGTACGTGCCGTGGTTGGCGAAGGTCGCGTAGGCGGAGGCCATGGTGAGGGGGGAGAGGCCCTCGGTGCCGAGCGCGATCGACGGGACCTGCTCGAACTTGCCGCCGGCGGCGGGCTTGATGCCCATCTTGTCCGCCATCTTGATCACCGGGCAGACACCGGTGTCCTCGATCATCTGGATGAAGTAGGTGTTGACCGACTTGGCGGTCGCCTCCTTCATCCCGTACGGGCCGACCTCGCTGCGGTTCTCGTTCTGGACCATCTCGCCGCCGCTGTTCTTCCACGCCTTGCCGCACGTCTCGACCTCGTCCGGATACGGCATCCGGAACGGCGAGGAGTACGTCTTGTACGGCGAGATGCCCTGCTCGAGCGCGGCGGCCGCGAGGATCGGCTTGAAGGTCGAGCCCACCTGGAAGCCGTAGTTCGAGCCGCCCATGGCCTTGTCGGCGGAGAGGTTGATCTGCGTCATGTGGTCGCCGAAGCCGTACGGGCGCGACTGGCCCATGCCGAGGATCTTGCCCGTGCCGGGCTGGACGATCGAGACGGCGGTGGCCACCGAGTCGCTCTGGTAGACGTGATCGGTGATCGACTTCTGCACGGACTTCTGCGTCTGCGGGTCGAGCGTGGTGCGGATGACCAGGCCGCCCTCGTTCCAGCGCTTGGCCCGGGCCTCCTTCGTCTTGCCGAAGACCGGGTCGTTGAGGAACGTCTCACGGACGTAGTCGCAGAAGAAGCCCGCGCCGTTGACGGCGGTGATGCAGCCGCTCTTGGGGCGGCTGACCTTCAGCTCCAACGGCTTGGCCTGCTCGGCGGCCGCCTGCGCCGGGGTGATGTGCTTCAGCTCGGCCATGCGCTGGAGGACGGTGTTCCGCCGCTTGGTCGCCTCCTTGGGCGCGTAGACCGGGTCGTAGCGGCTGGGCGACTGGACGGTGCCGGCCAGCAGCGCGGACTCGCCCAGGGTGAGGTCCTTGGCGTGCTTGCTGAAGTAGCGCTGGGAGGCGGCCTCGACCCCGTAGGCCTGCTGCCCGAAGAAGGTGATGTTCAGATAGTTGTTGAGGATGCGGTCCTTGCCGAGCTCCTTCTCGACCTGGATGGCGAACTTCAGCTCCTTGACCTTGCGGCCGATCGTCTGCTGGGTGGCCACGGCGACCTTCTCGGGGTCGTCGCCCGCCTCCTCGACGAAGACGTTCTTGACGTACTGCTGGGTGAGGGTCGAGGCACCCTCGGAGACGCCGCCGGACTGGGCGTTCTTGTTGGCCGCGCGGAGCACGCCCTTGAGGTCGATCGCGCCGTGCTGGTAGTAGCGCGCGTCCTCGATGTCGACGATCGCCTGACGCATGTAGGGCGAGATGTCGTTCAGCGGCACCACGGTGCGGTCGCGGGAGTAGACCTTCGCTATCTCGCCGCCCTCGGCGTCGAGGATGGTGGTGCGCTGGCTCAGCGGCGGCGTCTTGAGGTTGGCGGGGATCTCGTCGAACCCCTCGACCGTGCCCTTGGCCACCAGGCCGAAAGCGCCGATGCCCGGTAGGGCCAGACCTGCCAGCACCACGCCCGAAAGCACGCTGACACTGAGGAACTTCGCGGCCTGTCGGGCCCTGGAGGGGCCCTCGTCCGAGCGCTTCATAGCCATGGGGGGAAGCCTACGTTCTCATTCGGCGGACAGACGCAGGTGTGTTCGCCTACGCTGTTTCACGCCAGTCACGGCGATGCTCCCCCGCATCACCTGCACTCTCACTCTTGTGAGTGATGAGAGGTGTCCGTATTGCCTCTTACGTCCCTCGTTGTCCGTCGAGGGGTGGGTGGATCACCCCTCTATGGAGGGAATGGTCCGTGATGTCGTCGGCTCACTCCGTTGGGTGATCTGCCGCATACGCATAGTCCGTTCGGGCCATTCAAGATTGGGCCCGAAGGGGGTGTTGCCCCCTGTCCGCCTTCCGTAACGTCCTCAACTGGCAACGGTGAATATGCCGCTGCCGCCGTGGGGGAGCCTCGATTCGGGAGAGGACGGCGCCAGCATGGGCTGGGTAACCGACTGGAGTGCGCAGGCCGCCTGCCGCACGACCGATCCGGATGAACTATTCGTTCAGGGCGCAGCGCAGAACAGGGCGAAGGCGGTCTGCACCGGCTGTCCGGTGCGCACCGAGTGCCTGGCCGACGCGCTGGACAACCGCGTCGAGTTCGGTGTCTGGGGAGGCATGACCGAGCGCGAGCGGCGCGCCCTGCTGCGGCGCCGCCCCACGGTCACGTCGTGGCGCAGGCTCCTGGAGACCGCTCGAACGGAGTACGAGCGCGGCGCCGGCATCCTGCCGCTGGGCGAGCCCGAGTACGACGAGTACGCGGCCGTCGGCTAGCGGGCGCACGCACCGCCGTAGGCCGACGGGGCCGGCAGCCCAGAGGTCGGCCTGGACGTCCGGCGGGGTGCCCCTACGCCCCCCCACACGCGGAGCGGTCCGCCGCGGAGCGGTGGTGGCCGTACGACGGTGACGGCCCGACGGTGACGGTACGACCGCCCGCGTGCGGACGGCCTTCGACGCGGCGCTGCACGGCTCCGGCGCCGCGCCCCCTCAGCGCGATGCGGACGTGCCCTCGTCGGCGCCCCCGGCACCCTCCACGGCGGCATCGCCGGTACCTGCGTCGGTACCCTCATCGGTACTTTCCGCGCCGCTGTCCACCTGGCCGTCCGGCCGGCCATCCGCCTGACTGCTCGTCTGATCGTCCGCCTGGCCGTCTGTCTGCCCGCCCGTCTGGTCCGCGAGGCGGTCGCCGATCGCCCGCAGCCCCGCCAGGTCGTGGACGTCGCCGGGCAGCGCGGCGACCTCGGCAACCGGGACCTCGGGATGCAGCGCGGTGAAGCGGTCGCGCGTGCGCCGCTCGCGGGCGAGCACCTGCATGCGCTCGGCGTGCAGCCGCAGCAGCCCGGCGGCGATCCGTGCCGGGGACGCCGAGGACGACGCCGCGGACGACGACGCCGCGGACATGGCGGAATCCGTAGGGGAACCCGAATCCGCGACGGGGTCGGTTTCCCCTGCGGGTCGCGGCACCGATGCCGAGGCCGCCGATGCGGAGGTCACCGGCGCGGAGGCCACCGAGGCGCTCGTTCCTGCGGACGCGGCGGGCTGGGGGAAGCCGCTCTCGGGAGAGGACGTGTCCGTGGGAGTGAGGGTGCCAGGGTCGCCGGCGGTACGTGAGCCAGCCTGCCCGCTGCCACGATCCACAATGCCGTCGCCGTCAAGATTTTCTGCGTATTCCGGAGCCCCTCCCGAGGGCCCTCCCGCCGGGCCGCCGCCGACGTCCGTCGAGCCGTCCGTCGAGCCGTCCGCCGATCCGTCCGCCGATCCGTCCGCGAGCGCCTCCGCCGCGGCGAGGGCGCGCTCCGCGGAGAGCCCCGCCGCCCCGCTGCCGTGCACGCGGTTGAGCACCAGCCCGGCCAGCGGCATCCGCTCCGCCGCCAGCCGCTCGACGAAGTAGGCGGCTTCCCGCAGCGCGTCCCGCTCCGGCGCGGCGACGACCAGGAAGGCCGTACCCGGCGCTTGCAGCAGCCGGTACGTGGCATCGGCACGGGTACGGAATCCGCCGAACATGGTGTCCATCGCGGCGACGAAGGTCTGTACGTCCCGCAGGAGTTGGGCGCCCATCAGTTTGTTCAGGGGGCCGCTCATCACCGACATGCCCACGCCCAGGAACTTCATCCCGGCCCGGCCGCCGATCTTCGCGGGCGCCATCAGCACCTTGATGAACTTGCCGTCCAGGAACGAGCCCAGCCGGCCCGGAGCGTCCAGGAAGTCCAGCGCCGAACGGCTCGGCGGGGTGTCGACGACGATGAGGTCCCACTCGTCCCGGGCGCGGAGCTGGCCGAGCTTCTCCATGGCCATGTACTCCTGCGTGCCCGCGAAGCCGGCCGACAGGGACTGGTAGAAGGGGTTCTCCAGGATCGCCCGCGCGCGGTCCTCGTCGGCGTGCGCCTCGACTATCTCGTCGAAGGTCCGCTTCATGTCGAGCATCATGGCGTGCAGTTCGCCGCCGGCGGAGCCGTCGATCCCGGGCACCCGGCGGGGGACGTTGTCGAGCTCGTCGATCCCCATCGACTGCGCCAGCCGGCGGGCCGGGTCGATGGTGAGGACGACGACCCTCCGGCCGCGCTCGGCCGCGCGCAGGCCCAGGGCCGCCGCGGTCGTGGTCTTGCCGACGCCGCCGGAGCCGCAGCACACCACGATGCGGGTGCGCGGGTCGTCCAGGATCGGGTCTATGCCGAGCGGCTCCGCCGCCGGTTCCACGCTCACCCGCTCACTCCCTGTCGCTCGCTCGCCTCTCCCCGCGCGAACTGCTTCCTCAGCTCGCGCGCCATGCGGTACAGCCCCGCCAGGTCCACCCCGTCGCCGAGCAGCTCGAGTTCGTACGTGGGCAGGCCCAGCCGTGCCACGTCCGCACGCCCCCGGTGCTCCAGGGCCAGCCGCTCGGTGTGCTCGCGCGCCTGCCGCAGCAGGGGGTCGACGAGCGGTTCGGCGAGCCCCGCGCGCCGTGCGCCACCGGAGCCCGTGCGCTCCAAGGCGTACGCGAGGGCGCGCGCGACCTCCGGGCGCCTGCCGTTGGCGGCGGCCTCCACGGCCGTCTCGTCGAGGATCTCGGGCCGCACCATGTTGATCACCACGCCGCCGACCGGCAGCCCCGCGGCCCGCAGTTCCGCGATGCCGTCCGCGGTCTCCTGGACCGGCATCTCCTCCAGCAGCGTCACGAAGTGCACCGCTGTCTCCGGTGACTTGAGGACCCGCATCACGGCCTGCGCCTGATTGTGGATCGGCCCGATCCGGGCCAGCCCGGCGACCTCGTCGTTGACGTTGAGGAAGCGCGTGACCCGCCCGGTGGGCGGCGCGTCCATGACCACGTAGTCGTAGACGAAGCGGCCCGTGCGGTCCTTGCGGCGCACCGCCTCGCACGCCTTGCCGGTGAGCAGGACATCCCGCAGGCCCGGCGCGATGGTCGTCGCGAAGTCGATCGCGCCGATCTTCTTCAGTGCCCGGCCGGCGCTGCCGAGCTTGTAGAACATCTGGAGGTAGTCGAGGAGCGCCCGTTCGGCGTCGATGGCGAGCGCGTACACCTCGCCCCCGCCCGGCGCGACGGCGATCTTCCGTTCCTCGTAGGGCAGCGCCTCCGCCTCGAAGAGCTGCGCGATGCCCTGTCTGCCTTCGACCTCGACCAGCAGCGCCCGCTTCCCCTCGGCCGCGAGGGCGAGTGCGAGGGCCGCGGCCACCGTGGTCTTGCCGGTACCGCCCTTGCCGCTGACGACATGGAGCCTGCTCATGATGCGGAGCCTAACCAGTCGCCGCGCGGGCTACGCACGAGGCCGTCGGTATCAGGCGTTACAGAGGTCGCCGGTATCAGGCATTACAGTCGGGCCCATGACCAAGAAGTGGGAATACGCCACCGTGCCGCTGCTCGTGCACGCGACCAAGCAGATTCTGGACACCTGGGGCGAGGACGGCTGGGAGCTGGTCCAGGTCGTGCCGGGGCCGAACAACCCCGAGCAGCTCGTGGCCTACCTCAAGCGGGAGAAGTCGTGACCGCGGTCGAGGACCGGATCGCCGAGCTCGGGCTGACCCTGCCCGACGTCGTGCCGCCGCTGGCCACGTACCAGCCGGCCGTGCGCAGCGGCTCGTACGTCCACACCGCCGGTCAGCTGCCGATGGTCGACGGGGCGATCCCCGTGACCGGCAAGGTCGGTGCCGAGGTCAGCCCCGAGCAGGCCAAGGAGCTGGCGGCGCGCTGCGCGCTCAACGGCCTGGCCGCCGTGAAGTCCGTCATCGGTGACCTGGACAAGATCGTCCGCGTGGTCAAGGTGGTCGGCTTCGTGGCCTCCGCGCCGGACTTCACCGGGCAGCCGGGCGTCCTCAACGGCGCCAGCGAGCTGCTGGGCGAGATCCTGGGCGAGAAGGGCGTGCACGCCCGTTCGGCCGTGGGCGTGGCGGTGCTGCCGCTGGACGCCCCCGTCGAGGTCGAGTTCCTCGTCGAGGTCCGGGACTGAGCCGAGGTCCGGGACTGGGGCGAGGTCCGGGTCTGAGCCGGGGTTCGGGGCTGATCGTCCCTCTCGAACATCCGGGCGTGAGCGCATAGCATCCGGCCATGTCGACTTCGAACGGCCAGTGGTACCCGCCGGAGTGGCCGGACCGGATCAGAGCGCTCACCCGGGGCGAGCTCCGGCCCGTGGCGCCGCGCCGTGCCGCCACCGTCCTGTTGCTGCGTGCCGGGGAGGGCGGCCTCGCCGTTCACATGCTGCGCCGACGCGCCTCCATGGCATTCGCCGGAGGCGCGTACGCGTATCCGGGGGGCTCCGTCGACCCGCGCGACGAGCGCGACGTGCCGTGGGCCGGTCCGGCCCGCGAGGAGTGGGCCCGGCGACTGGGGACCGACGCCGCCGGGGCGCAGGCCATCGTCTGCGCCGCCGTCCGCGAGACCTTCGAGGAAGCGGGCGTGCTGCTGGCGGGCCCCACCCCGGACACGGTCGTCGCGGACACCACGGGGGACGACTGGGAGGCCGACCGGGCGGCGCTGGTCACCCGTGAGCTGTCGTTCGCCGCGCTCCTGGAACGGCGCGGCCTGGTCCTGCGCAGCGATCTGCTGGGGGCGTGGGCGCACTGGATCACCCCGGAGTTCGAACCGCGTCGCTACGACACGTGGTTCTTCGTCGCCGCGCTGCCCGAGGGGCAGCGCACCCGCAACGCCTCCACGGAGGCCGACCGCACCGTCTGGACGGCACCCGCCGAGGCTGCGGCCGGCTACGACAGGGGCGAGCTGATGATGATGCCGCCGACCATCTCCACGCTGCGTTCGCTGAGCCCCTATGGCACCGTCGACGAGGTGCTGGCCGCCTCGGGTGCCCGGGATCTCACGCCCGTACTGGCGCGGGCGCGGCTCGTCGGGGAAGAGATCGTGCTGAGCTGGCCCGGCCACGACGAGTTCACCAAACACGTCGCCGCCAAACATGACACCGAGCACATCGCCCCTGGACCTTCGGGAGCCGACGCATGACGCACACGACCGATCTGCCCGGACACCCGCGCCCCGGCGCCATCGGCGGCCCCGCGACCGCCCGGGCGACCTGTGTGCTCGCGCCCAACCCGTCCGCGATGACGCTGGACGGCACCAACACCTGGATCCTCGCGGAGCCCGGTTCGGAGCTGGCCGTCGTGGTCGACCCGGGGCCGGCGGACGAGGCCCATCTGCGGAGGGTCGTCGACACAGCCGAGGCCGCGGGGCTGCGCGTCGCGCTGACGCTGCTGACGCACGGCCACGCCGACCACTCCGGCGGCGCGGCCCGGTTCGCGGAGCTGACGGGCACCAAGGTGCGGGCCCTGGACCCGGCGCTGCGGCTGGGCGGCGAGGGGCTCGGTGTGGGCGACGTCGTCACGACGGGCGGGCTGGAGCTGCACGTGATCTCCGCACCCGGCCACACGGCCGACTCCCTCTGCTTCCACCTGCCGGCGGACGACGCGGTCCTCACGGGCGACACGGTGCTGGGCCGGGGCACGACGATCGTCGCGCATCCGGACGGCCGTCTCGGCGACTACCTCGACTCGCTGCGGCGGCTGCGCGCGCTCGCCGTGGACGAGGGCGTGCGGACGGTGCTGCCGGGGCACGGCCCTGTCCTGGACGACGCCCAGGGCGTGGTCGAGTACTACCTCGCGCACCGGGCCAAGCGGCTGGCCCAGGTGGAGACGGCCGTCGAGAACGGCCACCGCACGGCGGAGGAGGTCGTCGCGGCGGTCTACGCGGACGTCGACCGCGCGCTGTGGCCGGCGGCCGAGCTCTCGGTGCGGGCGCAGCTGGACTACCTGGACGAGCACGGGCTGATCTGACGGGGCCCGCCCGTAGGTGCCTGGAAACGACTGGGCCGGGCCGTGTGGGGTGCGCATCGCACCCCACACGGCCCGGCCCGTCTGTCGTGGGCTCCGCGTCAGCGGGAGCGCTTGGCGAGGCGCTCCACGTCCAGCAGGATCACGGCGCGGGCCTCCAGGCGGAGCCAGCCGCGGCCCGCGAAGTCCGCGAGGGCCTTGTTGACGGTCTCACGGGAGGCGCCGACCAGCTGGGCGAGCTCCTCCTGGGTGAGGTCGTGCACGACGTGGATGCCCTCTTCGGACTGGACGCCGAAGCGGCGCGACAGGTCGAGCAGGGCCTTGGCGACACGGCCGGGGACGTCGGAGAAGACGAGGTCCGACATCGAGTCGTTGGTGCGGCGCAGCCGGCGGGCGACGGCGCGCAGCAGGGCGGTGGCGACCTCGGGCCGGGCGTTGAGCCAGGGCTGGAGGTCGCCGTGGCCGAGACCGAGCAGCTTGACCTCGGTGAGCGCGGTCGCGGTGGCGGTGCGCGGGCCCGGGTCGAAGAGGGACAGTTCGCCGATCAGCTCGCCGGGGCCGAGGACCGCCAGCATGTTCTCGCGGCCGTCGGGCGAGGTGCGGTGGAGCTTCACCTTGCCCTCGGTCACCACGTAGAGGCGGTCGCCGGGGTCCCCTTCGTGGAACAGGGCGTCGCCCCTCGCGAGGGTGACCTCGCCCATAGAGGCGCGCAGCTCAGCGGCCTGCTCGTCATCGAGCGCCGCGAACAGCGGGGCGCGCCGCAGAACGTCGTCCACGAGTTCTCTCCTTGTCGACATGCACAGAGGACCGTGGTCCCCATGATGCCCGTCGGTAAAACTGTGTGATCAAACACAAGTGTGGCGCATCGTCGCCCGGAGCCCTACGGCAGGGGTCCGATTGGGCTGTGGTTTTCCTGCGGTCGGGGCGGATGTCAGTGCTGGGCTTTAGTCTGGCCGGGTGTCCAATACGCCGGTGAGAGCACAGGGCAGGGGGGCCGGAAGGGTGAGCGCGGCCCGTGATTCCGCTGTGGGCGAACGCCCCGCCGCGAAGAAGACGAAATCCACAAAAACGAACAAATCTCCGGTGGAGAAGTCGGTGGAGAAGTCGATGGGAAAGCCGGCGGAGAAACCGGCGGCCGCGAAGGCCGAGTCGCGGACGGCGCTGGTGCGCCGCGCCCGCCGGATCAACCGTGAGCTCGCCGAGGTCTATTCGTACGCCCATCCCGAGCTGGACTTCGAGAATCCGTTCCAGCTCCTGGTCGCCACGGTCCTCTCCGCCCAGACCACCGACCTGAGGGTCAACCAGACCACGCCCGCGCTCTTCGCCGCCTACCCCACACCGGAGGACATGGCGGCCGCCGACCCCGAGACGCTGGAGCAGCTGATCCGGCCGACCGGCTTCTTCCGGGCCAAGGCCAAGTCCCTGATAGGCCTCTCCGCCGCCCTCCGCGACCGCTTCGGCGGCGAGGTGCCCGGCCGGCTGGAGGATCTGGTCACGCTGCCCGGCGTCGGCCGCAAGACCGCCAACGTCGTCCTGGGCAACGCCTTCGGAGTGCCCGGCGTCACCGTCGACACCCACTTCGGCCGCCTCGTCCGCCGCTGGAAGTGGACGGACGCGGAGGATCCGGAGAAGGTCGAGGCGGATGTCTGCGCGCTCTTCCCGAAGAGCGAGTGGACGATGCTGTCGCATCGCGTGATCTTCCACGGCCGCCGTGTCTGCCACTCCCGCAAGCCCGCCTGCGGCGCCTGTCCGATCGCCCCGCTCTGCCCGTCGTACGGAGAGGGCGAGACGGACCCGGAGAAGGCGAAGAAGCTGCTCAAGTACGAGATGGGCGGGCGGCCGGGCCAGCGCCTCAAGCCCCCGGCGGACTATCCGGGCCTGCCCGCGAGCCCCCTGGGAGCCGAGTGACCGAGCGCACGCCGCAGAACCGCATGGCACGGGACCGCGCCCCGCAGGACCGGGGCGCGGCCGACGAACACCGGGGGAGACGGATGGCGAGCACGTACGGCGCGGGCACGGGGGAGACCGGGATCGCGGGGGCCCCGGCGGTCACCGTCACCGCGCGGGGGCTGCCCGAGTGGCTGGAGCCGGTGGAGCGCGCCGCGCGCACGGTGGAGCCGCGGCAGCTCAGCCGGTTCCTCCCGCCGGAGACGGGCGGGCGGCAGTCCGCCGTGCTCATCCTCTTCGGCGAGGGCGCGCGGGGCCCCGAGCTGCTGCTCCTGGAGCGGGCCGGTGGTTTGCGCTCGCACGCCGGGCAGCTGTCGTTCCCCGGCGGCGCCCTCGACCCCGAGGACGGCGATCCGGACGGTGACGGTCCGGTGCGGGCCGCGCTGCGCGAGGCCGAGGAGGAGACCGGGCTCGACCCGTCCGGGGTGCAGGTCTTCGGCGTGCTGCCCCGGCTCTACATCCCGGTGAGCGGCTTCGTCGTCACGCCCGTCCTGGGCTGGTGGCGCGAGCCCAGCCCCGTCGCGCCGGTCTCCCCGCTGGAGACCGCTCACGTCTTCACCGTCCCCGTCTCCCACCTCACCGACCCCGCGCACCGCGCCATGGCCGTCCACCCCAGCGGTCACCGGGGCCCCGCCTTCAAGGTGGGCACCGCCCTGGTGTGGGGCTTCACGGCCGGAGTGATCGACCGGATCCTCCACTACGCGGGCTGGGAGCGGCCCTGGGACCGCGATCGGGAGGTCCCGCTGGACCGTCATTCCTGACGGGCATGAGACGGTGGCCCCTCCGTCGGCCACGACGACATCAAGTCGGCCACGACGACATCCATACGAGGCATCAATGCGAGGCATCCTTCGGTGAACGTGCTGGACATCGTGCTGCTGGTGGCCGCCGTGTGGTTCGCGGTCATCGGCTACCGCCAGGGGTTCGTCGTCGGCGTGCTCTCGGTGATCGGCTTCCTCGGCGGCGGTCTGGCCGCCGTCTACGCGCTGCCCGTGATCTGGGACAGCGCCACCGACGACGCCGAGCCGGGCACGATCGCGGCCGTCGCGGCCGTCGCCCTCGTCATCCTCTGCGCCTCCGTGGGCCAGGCCGCCACCACCCACCTCGGCAACAAGCTGCGCCGCCACATCACCTGGTCCCCGGCCCGCGCGCTGGACGCCACCGGCGGCGCCGTCGTCAACGTCGCCGCCATGCTGCTGGTCGCCTGGCTGATCGGCTCCGCCCTCGCCGGTACGACGCTGCCCACGCTGGGCCGGGAGGTCCGCGGCTCCAAGGTGCTGCTGGGCGTCGCCCGGGTGGTGCCCCCGCAGACCAACACCTGGTTCGCGGACTTCAGCACGGTCCTCGCGCAGAACGGCTTCCCGCAGGTCTTCGCGCCGTTCTCCGCCGAGCCCATCACCTCCGTGCCCGCCCCCGACCCCGGGCTCGCGGGCGGCCCCGTCGCCGCCGAGGCCCAGCGCAGCATCGTCAAGGTCGTGGGCAACGCGCCCAGCTGCGGCAAGGTCCTGGAGGGCACCGGCTTCGTCTTCGCGCCGCACCGGGTCATGACCAACGCCCATGTGGTGGGCGGGGTCGACGAGCCCACCGTGCAGGTCGGCGGCAAGGGCCGCCTCCACGACGCGCGCGTGGTCCTCTACGACTGGAAGCGCGACATCGCCGTCCTCGACGTGCCCTCGCTGGAGGCCCCCGAGCTGTCCTTCGCCCAGGGCGACGCGGAGACGGGCAAGAGCGCGATCGTCGCGGGCTTCCCGGAGAACGGCTCGTACGACGTGCGCGCCGCCCGCGTCCGTAGCCGGGTCCAGGCCAACGGGCCCGACATCTACCACCGCGGCAGCGTCCGCCGCGACGTCTACTCCCTCTACGCCACCGTCCGGCAGGGCAACTCCGGCGGCCCGCTGCTCACGCCGGACGGCGAGGTCTACGGAGTGGTCTTCGCCAAGTCCCTCGACGACGCCGACACCGGCTACGCGCTCACCGCGGACGAGGTCCACCAGGACGTCGTGGACGGCCGTACGGCGGCAGGCAGGGTCAACACCCAGTCCTGCGCCCTCTGACCCACCCGGGCCGTCACAGCGCGGTACACGGGCGCGCAAGGGCGTGCTGGGGCGTGCGAGGGCGCGTCGGGCGCGTTGTCAGGGCGCGGGGGCGCTCCGGCAGCGCTTCGGGTGGTCCCCGGGGTGGTTCTCTGTGTACGTGTGGGTGCTCGGGTGACGGGGCCGCTAGCGGCTGCGGGGGTGCCGCAGCCTCGCCGACATCCAGCGCGCACGCCGGCGGATGATGCGTGGAATGCCCATCCTCGGGTCGGGCCCGGCCTGTGGCCCGTGCCTGCCCGGCTCGAGTGCCTCCGTGACCACGAGCGCGGCATCGCCGTCGGCGCCGCGCTCCTGCGTCACATCGGTCACGTCCGTCACGTCACGGTAGTCGTGCGTCCAGCCCATACCGGAAGCTCTGCCCGGGCCCAAAGGTCGGTAATCGCCCTTGGGTCCGGCAATTGGCCTATGCGGGAGGCAAGTGGCCGTTCGGTGGACGGGTGTTTCAGCGATCCGGTTCGGAGTCCTTCAGCCAGCCGATCAGCTCGGCCGAGAACGCCGCCGGATCCTCCTCGTGCGGGAAGTGGCCCAGCCCGTCGAAGAGCCGCCAGCGGTAGGGGGCCTCCACATATTCGCCGGAGCCCGCCGCGCTGCGCGTCCGCATCACCGGATCGAGGGACCCGTGCAGATGCAGCGTCGGCACCCGGACGGGCCGCTTCATCCGGCGGTTGAACTGCATGCCGTCGGGGCGGGCCATGGACCGCACCATCCACCGGTACGGCTCGATCGAGCAGTGCGCCGTGGAGGGGATCGACATCGCCCGGCGGTAGGTCTCGACGGCCTCGTCGTCCGGCAGCCGGGGCCCCGACCACTCCCGGATCAGCCGCCCCACCAGCGCCGCGTCGTCCGCGAGCAGTCTCCGCTCGGGCAGCCAGGGCCGCTGGAAGCCCCAGATGTGGGAGCTCGCCGCGGTCTGCCGGGGATCGGCGAGCATCGCCGACCGCCAGCGGCGCGGGTGCGGCATCGAGGAGACCACGAGCCGGCGCACCAGCTTGGGCCGCATCACGGCCGCGGTCCAGGCCAGATACCCGCCCAGGTCGTGGCCGACGAGGGCGGCGTCCGGCTCGCCGAGGGAGCGGACCACCCCCGTGATGTCGAGGGCGAGGTTCGCGGGGTCGTAACCCCGGGGCGTGCGGTCGCTGCCGCCGACGCCGCGCAGGTCCATCGCCACCGCACGGAACCCGGCCTCCGCGAGGGCCGGCAGCTGATGCCGCCACGTCCACCAGAACTGCGGAAAGCCGTGCAACAGCAGCACCAGCGGTCCCTCGCCCATCTCGGCGATATGGAACCGGGCCCCGTTCGCCGCGACGTCCCGGTGGGTCCACGGGCCCTCCGCCCGGACGACCGCGGCGGGCGAGGCCGCCGCTGCCGGGGCCGCGGGCGTCGCGGGCCGGCCGGGTTCGGGGGACGCGGGCGCTGCGGAGGTATCGGGCACCGTCATACGGTCGAGCGTGTCACAGATGCGTCCGTCTGGCTCGTGTCGGCCAGAGGACGCGGGTGCGGCTTGACAGTGCCCAGCACGGCCGCGGTCTCCTTCGCCGAGGCGATGGTCTTCTCCGGCTTCTTGATCTTCTTGAACTTGGCCACGGCCAGCAGCCCGAGCACCGCCGCGATCACCAGGTACGCGCCACCGGTGATCAGGAACGACCAGGCGAGCCCGAGCCCGAGGTTGTGGATGCCGTAGGCCGCCGCGAAGCTGAGGACCGGCAGCGAGAAGAGCGCCAGGACACCGGCCGCGGCGATGGCGCCGCCGCCGATGCCGAGCCGCCGGGCGTCCTGCCGCAGTTCGGCCTTGGCCAGTGCGATCTCGTCGTGCACCAGCGCGGACAGCTCGGTGGTGGCCTGTGCCACCAGCTGTCCGAGGCTGCGGTTCGCGCCGTCGTCGGCTGCGCTCATCGCCTGCTCCCTCATCGTCATCGGCTTCGTCCGCCGCGGGGCTCCGGTCCGGCTGGTCCGGGCCATACGGGGAGCGCACCGCGGATGTAAAGACTCTCAGATCATGCCGGACCGTCGTCGCTGGTGGTGCGCCCTGCCGCCACTTCCGCCAGCTTGCGGTGCGCGGCCGCCTTGGCCTCGTACTTCGCGGCCATGCGCAGGTGGTAGTCGGGATTGTCCTGCTCGTAGATGTCCGGGATACCGTCCTCGTCCTCGTCGCGGTCCTCTTCCTCGCAGAGCCTCTTGTACTTGTTGTCGCGCAGTTTGAGGAGAGTGCCGGAGAGGACGGCGGCTATCAGCGAACCGACGAGCACGGCCGCCTTGACCTCACCGGTGAGGACCGCGTCGCCGCTGAAGGCGAGCTCGCCGATCAGCAGGGACACCGTGAAGCCGATCCCGGCCAGGGAGGCCACGGCCAGCACGTCGGGCCACTTGAGGTCCGGATTGAGCTCGGCCCTGGTGAAACGCGCCGCCGCCCAGGTGCCGCCGAAGACGCCGACGGCCTTGCCGACGACCAGGCCGAGGACCACGCCCAGCGTCTCGGGCCGGGAGAAGACGTCGGACAGCGCTCCGCCGGAGACCGCGACGCCCGCCGAGAACAGCGCGAACAGCGGCACGGCCAGCCCCGCCGACAGCGGGCGCACCAGGTGCTCGATGTGCTCGCCGGGGGAGTGCTCCTCGCCGTCGCGGCGGGTGCAGCGGAGCATCAGGCCCATGGCGACGCCGGCGATGGTCGCGTGGACGCCGCTGTTGTACATCAGCGCCCAGTTGACGACCGCGAGCGGGACGTAGACGTACCAGCCGCGTACGCCCTTGCGCAGCAGCAGCCAGAAGACGGCCAGGCCCACGACGGCGAAGCCGAGGGCGGCGAAGTTCAGCTTCGACGTGAAGAAGACCGCGATGATGAGGATCGCGAAGAGGTCGTCGACGACGGCGAGGGTGAGCAGGAAGGCGCGCAGGGCGGACGGCAGCGCGGTGCCGATGACCGCGAGCACGGCCAGGGCGAAGGCGATGTCGGTGGCGGTGGGCACGGCCCAGCCGCCCAGGGAGCCACCCCCGGCCGAGGCGGTCAGGGCGTAGACGATCGCGGGCATGGCCATGCCGCACAGCGCCGCGACGACGGGCAGGATCGCCGCCTTGGGGTCGCGCAGTTCGCCCGCGACGAGCTCGCGCTTGAGCTCGATGCCGGCGACGAAGAAGAAGACCGCGAGCAGTCCGTCGGCCGCCCAGTGCTGGACGGACAGGTTCAGCCCGAGGCTGCCGGGGCCGAGGTGGAAGGAGCGGACGGTCTCGTAGCTCTCCCGCACCGGGGTGTTTGCCCAGATCAGCGCGGCGACGGCGGCGACGAGCAGCAGGACGCCGCCCACGGTCTCGGTGCGCAGCGCGTCCGCGAGATAGTTCCGTTCGGGCAGCGAGAGCCTGCCGAGGAAGACGGAACGCTGGTTCTTGGACGCGGCCACGGTGGTGGACCTCCTGGGGTCGGTCTGACGGTCTGAAAACACCCGCATACACGTGTGCTGTGTTGCCGACCAGACTTCCCGGCGCGCCCTAGATTCTTGTCGCAATATTGACGCGACAAGTACTTACCTTAGCCGGAAAGAGTGAAGGGCACCCGGTGTGCTGTCGGATGCCCTTCCCCCGCAGGGCTTTGACCTGCGGTTACGCGGAGGTTTTTCGCGCTCAGTCCTCGCTGGGCGTGGCGGGGAGCTTGGCCTGGATGAGGTCCATGACCGAGGAGTCGGTCAGGGTGGTCACATCGCCGAGAGTGCGGTTCTCGGCCACGTCGCGGAGCAGGCGGCGCATGATCTTGCCGGAGCGGGTCTTGGGCAGTTCGGCCACGGGCAGGATCCGCTTGGGCTTGGCGATCGGGCCGAGCTGTTTGGCCACGTGGGCGCGCAGTTCCTCGGTGAGGCCCTCGGCCTCGGCGTCCACGCCGCTGCGCAGGATGACGAAGGCGCAGATGGCCTGGGTGGTCTGCGGGTCGGTGGCGCCGACGACGGCGGCCTCGGCGACCTTGGGGTGGGAGACGAGGGCGGATTCCACCTCGGTGGTGGAGATGTTGTGGCCGGAGACGAGCATGACGTCGTCGACGCGGCCGAGGAGCCAGATGTCGCCGTCCTCGTCCTTCTTGGCGCCGTCGCCCGCGAAGTAGCGGCCCTCGAAGCGGGACCAGTAGGTGTCGAGGTAGCGCTGGTCGTCGCCCCAGATGGTGCGGAGCATGGACGGCCACGGCTCGGTGAGGACGAGGTAGCCGCCGTGGCCGTTGGGCACCTCGTTGCCGTCGTCGTCGACGACGGTGGCGGAGATGCCGGGGAGCGGGACCTGGGCCGAGCCCGGCTTGGTCTCGGTCACCCCGGGCAGCGGGCTGATCATCATGGTGCCGGTCTCGGTCTGCCACCAGGTGTCGACGACGGGGGTGGTGTCGGCGCCGATGTGCTTGCGGTACCAGACCCACGCCTCGGGGTTGATGGGCTCGCCGACCGAGCCCAGGATCCGCAGGCTGGAGAGGTCGAACTTGGCGGGGATGTCGTCGCCCCACTTCATGGCGGCGCGAATGGCGGTGGGGGCGGTGTAGAGGATCGTGACGCCGTACTTCTGGACGATCTCCCACCAGCGGCCCTGGTGCGGGCTGTCGGGGGTGCCCTCGTAGAGCACCTCGGTGGCGCCGTTGCTCAGCGGGCCGTAGACGATGTACGAGTGGCCGGTGACCCAGCCGACGTCGGCGGTGCACCAGAAGACATCGGTCTCCGGCTTGAGGTCGAAGACGGCGTGGTGGGTGTAGGACGCCTGGGTGAGGTAGCCACCGGTGGTGTGGAGGATGCCCTTGGGCTTACCCGTGGTGCCGGAGGTGTAGAGGATGAAGAGCGGGTGCTCCGCGTCGAACGCCTCGGGGGTGTGCTGGTCGGACTGGCGCTCGACCAGCTCGTGCCACCACACGTCGCGGCCCTCGGTCCAGCCGATGCCCTCCTGGCCGGTGCGGCGGACGACGAGAACGCTGCGGACGTTCTCGGTGCCGGGGCGGGTGAGGGCCTCGTCCACCGCGGGCTTGAGCGCGGAGGGCTTGCCGCGCCGGTAGCCGCCGTCGGCGGTGATGACGACGCGGGCGTCGGCGTCGTTGATCCGGGTGGCGAGGGCGTCGGCGGAGAAGCCGCCGAACACCAGCGAGTGCGGGGCGCCGATGCGGGCGCAGGCCAGCATCGAGACGACCGCTTCGGGGATCATCGGCAGGTAGATGGCGACGCGGTCACCCGCCTGGACGCCCAGCTCCAGCAGGGCGTTGGCGGCGCGGGAGACCTCGCGCTGCAGCTCGGCGTAGGTGATCGAGCGGCTGTCGCCGGGCTCTCCCTCGAAGTGCAGCGCGACACGGTCGCCCAGGCCGTTCTCCACATGGCGGTCGACGCAGTTGTACGCCACGTTGAGCTTGCCGTCGGCGAACCACTTGGCGAAGGGCGGATTCGACCAGTCGAGGGTCTCGGTCGGCTCGGTCGCCCAGCTCAGGCGGCGGGCCTGCTCGGCCCAGAAGCCCAGCCGGTCAGCCTTCGCCCGCTCGTACGCCTCGGCGGTCACATTGGCCTCGGCGGCCAGACCGGCGGGCGGTGCGAAGCGGCGCTCCTCCTTCAGAAGGTTGGCCAGGCTTTCGTTGCTCACGACATCTCCCTTTCCCAGGGGGCTCGTTACGTCCCGGCCATAGCTCATCAGGCCGGGACGCACCCTGACAAGGGGTGTGGACAAAAAGTGGTTTAGACCTTATGGAAAGTTGATGTGCCGAGGTCAGAGGGGGTGGTGCGGCCTCCGGGGCGCGCCGGGGGCGGTGGACCGGAGCGCTGCGAGGCGGCGCCGGGCGAGGCTTTGAGCGGAGGTTCTGAACCGGGCGGGACGGCGCCGGGGTGGACGCAAGGGGCGGGGGCGGTCATACGGCGTCCAGGACGGCGGGCCGTACGGCGGTGAAGGTGCGCGAACGCCGGTCCAGGACATAGGCCTGGGCCTCGCCCACATGGAAGTACATGCCCTGGAGTTGCAGCGATCCTTCGGCCACCCGGCGGGCGACACAGGCGTGAGCCATCAGATGGTCGAGCTGCTGCAGGATGTTGACGAGCGCCAGCCGCTCGACGTCATCCGCGACGGGCCGGTCGGCCAGCGCCACCTCCCCGCGCCCCAGCCGGCCGATCCGCTGCATACGGGCGAGGCTGGGCCGGCCGTGCCGCAGCCAGCGGGTGAGCGGCGTCTGGCCGGAGACGATGCCGAGGCCGGCGGGGGAGGCGGACAGATCCAGCAGGGCCTGCATCGCACCGCATCCCGAGTGCCCGCAGACGGTGATGCTGCCGACCTTGAGCACCTCCACGGCGTACTCCACGGCGGCACCGACCGAGTCGCAGCTTCCGTCGTCGCCGGGCGGGGGCAGCAGATTGCCGACATTGCGCACGGTGAACAGATCGCCGGGGCCGCTTGAGGTGATCATGCTGGTCACCAGCCGGGAGTCGGCGCAGGTGAGGAAGAGCTGGCTGGGGCGCTGTCCTTCACGGGCGAGCCTGGCCAGCTCGTCGCGGACCAGTGGGGCGGTGTCGCGCTGGAAGGTGCTCACCCCGCCGAGGAGTCGCCCGGTCTCGCAGGGCTCGGCCTCCTCGCCGGCGTGGGGCGCGGGGGCGCGATGGCGCCAAGGAGTCCAGGGGCGGTGGGCGGTGGAACCGGTGGGATCCGCGACGGGCCTGCCGCCCCGGAGGGTGCGTACGACCCCGGGCAGGGAGAGCAGCGCGGCGATCACCATGCCCACCACGGCGCCCTGAAGTACTCCCAGCAGCAGCACCGACCCGAGCGTGGCCACGTACATGGGGAACTCCCTGTGTCGCGACAACTGCTTGACCTGGGCGAGATCCGCCGCCCTCAGCCCGGCCGCGACGGCGAGGGTGGCCACCGCGGACAGGGGGACCAGCTCCGGCACCGCCGTCGGCAGCCCCGCACACAGCAACACACAGACGGCGCACACCGCCGCGCCCGCGTGGGACCCGAGCCATGCGGAGCCGGAGGGCTCCGCGCCCCGAGGGCGCAGCCACTCCTGGACGGGCACCGGCAGCAGGGAGCGCAGCGACTGCGCGCTCGCGGCGAGCGTGAGCGTCAGGACGGCCGCGAAGATGCCGAGCACCGGGCCGTCCGGCAGGCCGGGCAGCACTCGTGACTCCCAGGGAGCGAAGGAGATCCGGGGGGTGTCCAGGGAGAGGCTCGCGCCCATGGCCAGGGCGAGCGCGGCGAACGGAGCGGGGACGAGCCGCAGCAGCCGCCCCGCCCCGCCGGGCAGCCGGGGCCAGGCCGCCAGCACCACCGCTGTGACGGCAGCGGCCCAGAGCGCGGCGGGCTGTGGACGCGTCAACTCCGCGACCAGGGCCCGGAGCCCGGCCAGGGCGGAGGGCTGAGGACCGGCGCCCAGGACGACGGGCGCCTCGCCGAGGACGATCGTCGCTCCCACTCCGGCGAGCATCCCGCGCGCGACCGCTGGGCTGAACCCCGACGCCATACGGGCCACTCTTGGGGCGCCGAGGGCGAGTTGCGCCAGCCCGACGAGCGCGATGACCCCGCAGGTGACCTGCCAGCCCTGGCGCTGGACCAGCTCGGCGGTCACCAGCACCAGACAGGCGGCCGTGCCCCCGGCCCGGGCCGGGGCGGCGCCGAACACCGCTCCGGCGATTCCGGCGACGGCCGCCGCGATCAGGCAGGCGTGGAGGGGGACGCTCGCCGCCAGGGCGATCCCCAGGGAGAGGGGAACGGCGGTCAGGGTGACGGCGGCAGAGGTGGGGAGATCCCGGGACCAGGCGGACCGGCTCCGCCCGCTGGGCTCGCGGTGACCGTCCTGGCGGAGCGCCGGGGAGGGCGGGGTCTGCTGGATCTGCTGAGGGGGCATCGTCGGTCCCGTCTTCATCGTCGGGGCGGCGCGGTCGCGCTGGATGCGCGGCCGTGGTCACGGCGGGCAGCGGCGGGAGCGGCTGCGACGGACAGGCGTCCATCAACTCTCGGTAAACGGATCGTAATGCAGAGTAAAGGACCGGCGAGGGAATGCCCGGACCCTTCCCCTGAACGAGCGAATAAGTATTTTTAAATGCCTGCCTCCTTTGTTCAGTTTTGACCCCATGCGATGGTGGCGTCGCTTGAACGCCTGCCCGCCCCGCCGGACAGGCGAATCGAACGGCGAGGTGGCTCATGGCTGCTGCATGGAGAATCGCGCTCGGCGGCCTGACGGCCCTGGCGCTGGCCTCGGGGGCCGCGACACCCGACGCCCCCGCCGGCGGGCGGCGGGCGCCGGCCCGCCCGCACCCGGCCGGGCGGCCGGTCCGGCTGATCGGCGACGGCTCCACCGCCGAGACCGGCCCTCAGCCCGGCCAGCCCGTCCCGCGCCGCCTCCACCCCGGTGAGCGGCCGCCGCAGTTCGTCGTCTTCTCGTGGGACGGCGCGGGCGAGGACGAGCAGAAGCTGTTCTCCCACTTCCGCGCCGTCGGCAGGAAGTACCACGCGACCATGACCTACTTCCTCAGCGGCGTCTACATGCTCCCCACCGCCAAGAGGAAGCTCTACGATCCGCCCCGGCACCCCGCCGGCGCCTCCGACATCGGTTTCAACGACGTCGAAGGCGTGCGGCACACCGTGGCGCAGATGCGCGCCGCCTGGCTCGAGGGCAATGAGATCGGCACCCACTTCAACGGCCACTTCTGCGGCGCCCACGATGGCGTCGGCACCTGGAGCAGCAAGGAGTGGATGAGCGAGATCCGGCAGGCGGAGTCGTTCGTCAGGCACTGGCGGACCAACGCCGGGCTCAGGTCGGAGCCACCCCTTCCGTTCGACTACGGCAAGGAGTTGGTCGGCGGGCGGGCGCCCTGCCTGGAGGGCCAGCGCAACCTCATCCCGGCGGCCAAGGCCATGGGCTTCCGCTACGACGCGAGCTCCATCGGCGGACGGCAGGTCTGGCCCCGGAAGATCCGCGGCATCTGGGACTTCCCCCTGCAGGACATCCCCGTTCCGGGCCGCGGATTCGAGACGCTGTCGATGGACTACAACTTCCTCGCCAACCAGTCCGGTACGACCGCGGGCGACCCCGACCGGCGGGAGGTGTGGGGCAGGCAGATGCGCGACGGCCTGATGGCCGGCTTCCAGCGGGCGTACCGGGGCAACCGTGCCCCGTTGTTCGTCGGCGACCACTTCGAGTCCTGGAACGGCGGCACGTACATGCGCGCCGTCGAGAGCGTCATCAAAAAGGTCTGCCCGAAAGAGGGCGTGCGCTGTGTCTCCTTCAAGCAGCTGGCGGACTGGCTGGACGCCCAGGACCCCCGGCTGCTCGCGGACCTGCGCGAGCTGGAGATCGGCAAGGCGCCGAAGAACGGCTGGGCGCGGTTCCCCGGCGCCGCCGTCAGACGGGCTGCGCGGTAGCCAGCAGCGCCTCGTCCAGCACGAACGCGGGATCGACCTGCGCGGCGAGATCGGCGCCCGTCTTGGCGTTGCCCCAGCTCTCCGCGTTCTTGAGGTGGAAGTGGACCATCTGGCGGGTGTAGCGCCGCCAGTCGCGTCGCTCGTAGGAGGCGTCCGCGGTCTCGCGCAGGACGCGCAGCGCCTGGCGGTTGGCCTCTTCCAGCAGCTCGAAGCGGGGCGGTCGGCCCTTCTCCATGGCCCGCACCCAGTCGGAGTGACCGATCGTCGTGAGCAGGTCCTCACCCACCTCGGCACGCAGGAAGTCGAGGTCGTCCTGCCCCTGCACCTTGTTGCCCACGACCTTCAGCGCGACGCCGAAGTCCCGCGCGTACTCCTTGTACTGGCGGTAGACGGACACGCCCTTGCGAGTGGGCTCGGCGACGAGGAAGGTCATGTCGAAACGGGTGAACATCCCGGAGGCGAAGGAGTCGCTGCCCGCCGTCATGTCGACGACCACGTACTCGCCCGGCCCGTCCGCGAGGTGGTTCAGGCACAGCTCCACCGCGCCGACCTTCGAGTGGTAGCAGGCGACGCCCAGGTCGGAATCGGTGAAGGGGCCGGTGACCATCAGCCGGACGGACGCGTCGTCGTCCAGCGTCACCCTACGGGCGCACGCCTCGTAGACCGGATTGTCCTCGGTGACGCGCAGCAGCCGTGAGCCGTTGCCCGGCGGGGTCGTCTTGATCATGGTCTCCGCCGAGGCGATGCGCGGGTTGTCGCCGCGCAGATAGTCCTTGATCAAGGGAAGCCGTGCCCCCATCGCGGGCAGCGTGGCGGTATCCACCTCGTCGAGCCCGAGCGCCGCGCCCAGGTGCTGGTTGATGTCCGCGTCCACGGCGATGAGGGGGGCGCGGTCGGCTGCGAGGTGGCGGATGAACAGGGAGGAGAGCGTGGTCTTGCCGCTGCCGCCCTTCCCCACGAAAGCGATCTTCATGTTCACCAAGAGTAGGTGCAGGGGTGCGCTAAGTGAGAGTCGTGAGTGAAGAGGACCACTCTTTCGGGGGGTGTAGACCCGAAGTGCGTAGTGTCTTACCCATGAGTACGACAGCCGATCCGCTTGCCGCCCTGGGCTCGCTCCCGGGCGTTGCCGACTCCGTGGACTCCGTACGCAAGGCGGTGGACCGGGTGTACGGGCACCGGGTGATGCGCCGCCGGAGCACTGAGATCACCGCCGAGGCGGCGCTGCGCGCCGCTCGGGGCTCGGCCGCGCTGTCCGGCGCGGACTGGGCCCTCGAAGAGGTGCGCCGCCGGTCCGACTTCGGCGGTGAGGGGGAGCCGCGCACGGTGGGCGCGGCGCTGCGGCTGACCGCAGAGGCGGGCCAACTGCTGAGCGTCTGGCGCCAGTCCCCGCTGCGGGTCCTGGCCCGGCTGCACCTGGTGGCCGCCGGTGGCGACCGGCCCGACGCCTCGGTCGGACGGCCCCGGCTGGCCGGTGAGCCGGTGGTGGAGCCGCTGGTCGAGCTGCCGCTGCCGGGCGCGGACGAGGTCGCGGGGCGGCTGGAGGGGCTGGCGGGCCTGCTCATCGCGGGCAGTGCGGCCCCGGCGCTGGTAACGGCGGCCGTGGTCCATGGCGAACTGCTCGCCCTGCGGCCGTTCGGCTCGCACAACGGCCTGGTCGCGCGGGCGGCCGAGCGCATCGTGCTGGTGGGCAGCGGGCTGGACCCCAAGGCGATCTGCCCGGCCGAGGTGGGCCATGCCGAGCAGGGCCGGGATGCCTATGCGGCCGCGCTCGAGGGCTATGTCTCGGGGACGCCGGAGGGCCTGGCGGCCTGGATCGCGCACTGCGGCCGTGCCGTCGAGCTGGGGGTGCGGGAGAGCACGGCGGTGTGCGAGGCGCTTCAGCGCGGCGCCGCCTGACCGGCGGCCTCCGGGCCGGCCGTGGCCGGCCTCCGGTTCGCCTCATCACCCTTGTGGCGAACATGGGTTGCGGCGGTACCCGTACTGCTCCGGTACCGCCGCTGGCACGTCCGCCGGGTTACCATGCGTGCACGAAATTCGCCCATCAGGCCGGGGACTTCGCCCGCTACCTGGTGCGGCTGGCCCGTAATCGACGGGTCGGCGTCGCGTGGGTGCCCGGCTTTCATGCTCGGTCCGTGGGGCCTTGGTGCGTGAGGGGCGTCCTCCCGGATGTCCCTGGTCTCGCGGGCCGTTAAGTCCTTTCTACTCCTGTCGCCGCAGAAGCGGAAGCGTAAGCCACTGTTCTTTTGCTTTTAGCTTCAAAAGCGGGCAAGGCGGACATGGTCACGGCGGCGATTGGCGAACCACATCAACCCCGCCGTGGCCGCCGCCGCGCCGATCGCTGCGGCCATGAACAGTGCCGGACGCGAGGGCATGGACAGTGCGGAAATGCGCTGCTTCAGGCGCACGGGCCGGTTGAAGGAGAGGATCGGCCAGTCGCGGGACACCGCTTCGCGGCGCAACGCCCGGTCGGGATTGACGGCATGAGGGTGGCCGACCGCCTCCAGCATCGGAATGTCGGTGATCGAATCGCTGTATGCGTAGCAGCGGCTGAGGTCGTATCCCTCCGAGGCGGCCAGCTCGCGCACGGCCTCGGCTTTGGTGGGGCCGTAGGCGTAGTACTCGATTTCCCCCGTGAAGGCGCCGTCCTCGACGACCATCCGGGTGGCGACGACCCGGTCCGCGCCCAGCAGGGCGCCGATCGGCTCGACGACCTCGGCGCCCGAGGTGCTCACGATCACCACATCCCGTCCGGCGGTGTGGTGTTCCTCGATGAGCGAGGCGGCCTCGTCGTAAATGATCGGGTCGATGAGCTCGTGGAGGGTCTCGGCCACGAGCTCGCGGACCTGCTGGACATTCCAGCCCCTGCAGAGGGCGGAGAGATACTGACGCATCCGCTCCATCTGGTCATGGTCGGCTCCGCCGGCCAGGAAGACGAACTGCGCATAGGCGGTACGCAACACGGCGCGCCTGTTGATCAAGCCGCCTTGGTAGAAGGACTTGCTGAAGGTGAGCGTGCTCGACTTCGCAATGACCGTCTTGTCCAGATCAAAGAACGCGGCTGTCCGAGGCAAGGAGTGGTTTTCCACGCCGCCGAGCATAGGGGCCCTCCATTCGGCGTAAGCTGAGGCGTGTGGGTTTGCCTGAGAAGGCTCTCGGGTACACCATGGAAGTCACGGATCGTTCGCGACCGTGTCTAACCCGGCCCGACTCCTCCCCCCCCGAGTCGGCCGTGGGGACGACCCCCGCTCTCCCCCCCGGCGG
Source organism: Streptomyces abikoensis (assembly GCF_014648775.1). GTDB lineage: Bacteria > Actinomycetota > Actinomycetes > Streptomycetales > Streptomycetaceae > Streptomyces > Streptomyces abikoensis. The sequence continues at coordinate 88,327 of NZ_BMRT01000010.1, read as the reverse complement.
GGGTCGTCGCATGTCCGGATGCGTTTCGCTCGTCGCCATCGGGCCTCCCTCCTCCTCGTCCGCCCCGTCGGGCGCGTGACCTCCCCCCTTCATACCTGTTACGCAGCGTAATCGCCATGCTGCTCTCCGGAAGTCACCGGTATAGGTGAGCGGGATATTCACAACCGTTGAGTTGTCCACAGTTTTCGACCAAGATCCACACGATTTCCCGGTTCGCTGCACGGTGATTCCCCGCGAGTTCCGCGACGTTCGCGGAGACGAGAGCGTGGAGTGAGAGGGGAGAGACCGTGAGCGGATCCAGCACGTCCGATCGGCCCGCTTCCGGGGACGGCAAGCAGCGGCGCCCGCTGATCGTCACGGAGGACGAGGCGCTGCTCGACGATCTGCTGAGGCTGTGCGCCGCAGCGGGCGCCGTGCCCGAGGTCGTCCACGGCCCGGCCGCCCGGGGAGCCGGCTGGGACGCCGCGCCCCTGGTCCTGGTGGGCGACGACAGCGCAGCCGGACTCGGCGCCGCCGCCCGCGGCGAGGGCGTGGTGCTCGTCGGCCGCGATCCCGACGACCCCGGTGTCTGGCGCAGGGCCGTCGCGATCGGCGCCAGACAGGTGGCCCTGCTGCCCGAAGGGGAAGGCTGGCTCGTCGACCGGATCGCCGACGCCGTCGAGGGAGTGGGCCGTCCGGCGCTGACAGTGGGCGTCGTCGGCGGCCGCGGCGGCGCGGGGGCCAGCACCTTGGCCTGCGCCCTGGCCGTGGGCGCGGCCCGCGCCGGGCGGCGCACCATGCTCATCGACGGCGATCCCCTGGGCGGCGGCCTCGACGTCCTGCTGGGCGGGGAGAGGGCCGAGGGGCTGCGCTGGCCCGCCTTCGCGGACTCACGGGGGCGAGTGGCCGGACAGGCGCTGGAGGAAGCCCTGCCCGAACTGCACTCCCTGCGCGTCCTGAGCTGGGACCGGGGCGACTGCACGGCCGTCCCGCCCGAGGCGATGCGCGCCGTCCTCGCCGCCGCCCGGCGGCGCGGCGGAGTCGTGGTCGTGGATCTGCCGCGCAGGCTGGACGAGCCCGCCGTCGAAGCCCTGGAACAGCTCGACCTGGGGCTGCTGGTGGTCCCCGCCGAACTGCGGGCCGTCGCCGCCGCCCACCGGGTGGCCTCGACACTGGGCATGCTGCTGAGGGATCTGCGGGCCGTCGTGCGCGGTCCGTTCGGTTCCGGCTTGGAGGCGGACGAGATCGCCCGCCTCCTGGGGATCCCCCTCGCGGGTGAACTTCCCCTGGAGCCCGGTCTGTCGGACGCGCTCGACGCCGGCCGTCCGCCGGGCGGCGTCGAGCGGGGGCCGCTGGCCCGCTTCAGCGCGGAATTCTGGGCCAGGGCGCTCCCCGAGGCCGAGGGGGTGCCGGCATGAGCCTCGCGTTGCTGGACGCCGTACGGCTACGGCTGGCGGAGAGCGGGGCGGAGCCGACCCCCGCCCGGGTCGCCGAGGCGCTGCGACGGGAGGGACGGCTCCTGGGCGACGCCGAAGTCCTCGGCGTGGCGGCCCGATTGCGCTCCGAGCTGGTGGGCACGGGCCCTCTGGAGCCCCTGCTGGCGGCGCCCGACGTCACCGACGTCCTGGTCACCGCCCCCGACCGGGTCTGGGTCGACCGGGGCGCGGGCCTGGAGCGCACCGATGTGACCTTCCCCGACGCGGCGGCGGTCCGCGGCCTCGCCCAGCGCCTCGCCGCCATCGCCGGACGCCGGCTCGACGACGCCCGGCCCTGGGTGGACGCCCGCCTCCCGGACGGCACACGCCTGCACGCCGTCCTGCCGCCTGTGGCCGTCGGCTCCACGTGTCTCTCGCTGCGCGTCGTCCGGCCGCGTGCCTTCGCCCTGGCGGAGCTCGTGGCGGCGCGGGCGCTGCCGCCCGGCGGGGAGCGGCTGTTGCGCGCCGTCCTCGACGCCCGGCTCTCCTTCGTCATCAGCGGCGGCACGGGCTCGGGCAAGACCACTCTGCTGTCCACCCTGCTGGGGCTGGTCGCGCCCGACGAGCGGATCGTCCTCGCCGAGGACTCCGCCGAACTGCGCCCGGACCATCCGCATGTGGTGCGGCTGGAGACCCGCCCCGCCAACCAGGAGGGCACCGGTTAGGACAAGAGTTCATGGATGTCTCGATGTCTCAGCGACGTGCCGGAGACCGCTGTTAGGTTCAAGTGATCGTTGTTGTCTCAGGGGTTGGGGGCTTCGTGGAGTACTTCTTCGTGTCGCACGCCAAGGTGCGGCGGCACGCGGTGGCTCTGGAGGGTGTGGATCTGGACTGGGTCGAGTACGTGACCCGTCCGGGGGCGCTCAAGGAGGGCACGCCGTTCTTCCTGGGGTCGGACATGCGGCCGCTGGAGCCGTTGACCTCTTGCTTCTTCGAGTTAGCTAAGCGCCTGGATGCGGGTTCGCTCCAGGATTACGCGTACGACCTGATGGACTTGGTCGACTTCCTCGGGGCGCTTGATCCCCCGACGGATCTGCTGTCCGCAACGGAGGATGAGCTCGTCGCCTACCGGGACTGGCTCATGGAGCACAGGGACGAGCCGGTGTCGGCGGCGACGTGGATGCGCCGGCGGGCCGCGATCCACAACTTCTACGACTGGGCAGTCGACGACGTGAGACTGCTGGACCGGCGCCCATATAACCGGCGCAAGAACGGCAAGGACGTGCTGTCCGTGTCCGTGGTCAACGATCTCGATGTCCGGCATCTGACCTACTCGCAGTGGCGGTTCTTGAAGCAGGTCGGCCTGCGTGGCCTGCTGCCGGACGAGCGAGTGGATCGGTCGTTCCGGGGTGCGGCGCCGTTGCGCAACAGCGCTGCGGCGGAGCTGGCGGTGACGACCGGGATGCGGCTGCGGGAGTTCAGCACGCTCCTCGACGTCGAGGTTGGTCCGCCGCGCCGGGACGGCTCGGCGGGACTGGTGGACCTGGAGAAGACCGCCAAATACAAGCTGCCCCGCACGGTGGAGATCCAGCACGCCACTTTGAGGGAAATCGACTTCTATCGCCGCACGGAACGGGCGAAGGTCGTGCACGCTGCGTCCCGCACGCTCCACCGTCGCCGGGGCGAGTTATTCGTCGTCGACGACATCAACTCCCGTCAGGGCAAGCTCAGTGGGGTCCTGCACGGCCGCCGCCGGACTTTCGTGATCAAGCACATGGATGCGGCCACACGTCGGATCGCCGTGATCGAAGGGGACCGGGGGCTGGAGCCGATGGCCCTGTTCGTCGGCCGCGGCGGGCTCATGCTCTCCCACCAGCGCTGGGAGCAAATCTTCGAGGACGCTCACCAGCGGGCCCTGCGGATCAGCGAGGAGTGCCAGGTCAAGGACGTAGTGCCACCTGTATTCAAGATCCACGATCTACGCCACACGTTCGCGATCTTCATGCTCCAGCTGCTGACCGAGCTGGTCGCCGAACAAGAGGCGGAACTTCGGCGCCTGGGCGGGCACACCGCCTACCTTGCCGACCACATCAGCAAGTCGCCGCAGCTGACGGTGCAGCGTTTGCTCGGCCATCGCCAGCCGGCGTCGACCATGCGTTACCTGCGCTACATCCGCAAGACGAACCTGCTGGTCGCCAAGGCGATCGCCGACTGGAATGCCCAGGACACCACCTACGCCGACTACGCGGCCCGCCTGGCGCCGGGGAGGGCTGCCTGATGCCGCGCCGAGGAGAACGTAAGAGCCGGCCCCGCCCCACTGCCGCTGCCAAGCCGCCGACCCCGCTCGGACGGATCGCGGTCCGTGAACTCGTCTACGTCTACCGGCACCAGCGGAGGGTCCACCGGATCGACCCGGCGGATTTCCGGTGCTCGCTGCTGGCGGGACAGCTGGCCGATGCCTGGCTGGACTATCACCACAAGGCGGGCCTGACCTCGAGCAGTGCGTATGTGTCCGCGATCCGCAGCTTTCTTCAGTTTGTCGACACGCATCTGCCAGCAGTCGGCCTCGACCCGGGCGAGGCCCGCCTCGACGGCGGGCCCATCGACCTCACCGAGGTCATCTACCAGTGGGAGGAAGACCTCCTGCCCCGCTTCAAGCCGACGTCGAACCGGCCGAACGTGCTGGCTGGGGCATTGCTGATCCTTGTGCACCACCGGGCTGTCCGGGACGCGAAGGTGCCCGAGCGGCTACGGCGGCGAGCGGAGGGGCCGCCGACGTTCAAGGGCGGCTCGACCGAGCCGTTGGACGAGTTCGCCAATCACGAGCGTCTGGCCCTGCGGGACGCGGCCCAAGCCGATATCCGGGCCCTGGAGAAGCGGCTCTCCGTCGGCAGGGCTCTGCTGGAGGAGGGCCAGGACCCGCGGATCGGGGGCTGGCGGTCGCTGCCCAACCTGGTCTGGGCTGCCCGGCACGGGGCCCTGGATATGCCTGCCCTGCAGGAGCATTTTCCGGCGCACATCAAGTGGTGGCCCGCCCCGCTGAAGGCACTGTTGTCCGATCCGCTCTACATGGCCCGCTTCCCTGGCAAGTACGGCGTGATGACCACGGTCGGCGGACTGCTCTTCCCCCACGAGCTCGACTTGCAGCCCTTTCGCGTCCTGCTCCTGCTGGCCATGGGCGACGCCACCTCCGAAGAAGTCCACGACCTTGCCCTGGGCGACCTGGAGTTCAGCGACGAGGGGGTGCGGGTGCTGCAGACCAAACTGCGAGCCCAGCGGGTCCGCCCGCACCTGCACCACAACGACGGGCCGCGGGAGAGTGACCGGCCACTGGCCGAGGGCGAGATGCCCGGTGAGTCCGCCTACCCGGGCACCGGCAACTGGGACGTCCCGGGACTGCTGCGGCGCCTGATCGCGGTGAACACCATGACCCGGGAGGCGTTCGAGACCGAACCGTGGCTGTTCACGGCAGTCGAATCCACCGACTACCGACGCCGCATGCAGGCGGGGCGGGCCATGTTCAGGATGTCCGGGCGCCGCTTCACCGACTGGATCTCCACCCATCCGGACCTGGAGGGCGAGCCGATGAAGATTTCCCTGCCGCACGACATCCGGCGGCTGCGGAAGACTTCGAAGACCACCCGGGTCGCCGCACTGGGCGGCAGCCTGAGCGACCTTGCCGGCGACGATCACCACATCGAGGTCTTCCGGGGCCACTACGCGCACGGAACGACCGCGCACGTTCTGGCGGGCCGGGCCGTCAACCGGGCCCAGCGCGTGGTCTTCAACAAGATCAAGCCGGGCAAGCCCGTGCTGGTCACCGAGGACGCCGAGGCCCTGCTGACGGAGCCGGAGGCGGCGGCCGAGATGGGGATCTCTGTCGATCAGGGGGCGGCCCTGCAACAGGGCGAACTCGACATGGGAGTCGTCAACTGCCGCGATCCCCGTAATTCCCCGCACACCCCCAAGGGCAAGCTCTGCCATGTCGCGCCGGCGATGTGCATGATCTGCCCCAACGCGGTGGTGTTCACTTCCCAGCTGCCCCGGCTGCTGATGCTCGACGATCACATCGCACACATGCGCAAGGTGCTGCCTCCGCCGGTCTGGAAGGCCACCTGGGGCGTTCAGGCAGCCGCCCTGAAAGAAGTATTCGCCGAGTGCGCGGAACAGCTTCCCGAAGCCCGCCGGCAGATCGAGGAAGGCAAGTTCCGCCTCGACCTGCCGCTGGGAATGCGAACGGAGTACGACCGATGACGACCGCTGCCGCCGTCCAGGCCCTGGCCTCACAGGCCATCCCCGACAACACACCCGTCTTCGGCGGGCGCCGGAACCTCATCCCCGGGGTCGTGATCCCGCTCTTCGGCCAGACCCGGAACTGGCCCGGCGACTGCTTACGCCGGCCGGCGAACCGGGTGAAGAGCGCCTGGCAGGCGTCGTTCCCCACGGATCCGATCTGGAACCTGCGGACACGTGAGGTCGCCTTCGGGATGCTCAACTCCAGCCACAAGATTCTCCGGGACGCCGGTTTGTTCTTCCAGGCCGAGAACTGGGGCCTGTCCTCGGTCAAGGAGACCTGCGACAAGATGCGCCTCATCGCTAAATGGGCGGTCAGGCACCAGATGCCGCACGATCTGGCCGCCTGGGCAGCAGAGGACTGGCAGGACTACCTCGACTATCACGCGCTGACGTCCGGACCGTCGACCCTGGCCAACGACATCGTCATCATCCGCCGTCTTCTGGATTTCGCTCCGCTTCTGACTGGCGGCGGCCTGCTCGAGGATCCCTGGCCGGGCAGATCCGCGACGGAGGTCGCCGAGAAGACCTCCACAAGGGACCTGTCGACTCCTTCTATCCCCCCGGCCATCTGGTGGCCGCTGCTACGGGCTGCCTGGTTCTACATCGATGAGATGGCCCCGCAGATCCTCGAACGCCGGGATCAGCATGCCGCAGCTGTCACGGCCGCGGCCGGGTCGCGGCGCCAGAACAACCGCACGCGGGACCTGGACGCGAAACTCGCGGCCTGGGTGCAGGACCCCGCTTCGCTCGTGCCCGTCCATGCCAGGGACTACCGCGGCTACCAGGCGGGCACCGTGATGTGGTCGACACTGAGCCTGTGGCTGACCGATGGGGCCAGCAGCGGCATGTTCAAGGCCGGCCGGGTCTCTGACCGCCACGAGATGCGTCGAACGATGGTGCAGCGGCTGGTCGACGCCGGCCGGGTGCGTCCCATCACAGCCATGGAGGGCCGGGCTGCACTGGGCGAGATCGCCCGGCCCGCACGCCGCCGCAACCGGCGGCCCGACGACCTCGACGAACAGGTGCAGCAATGGCTGGCCGACCCGGCTAACCGCATCCCGGTCCGCCGGGAGACCAGCACCCACGGGCCGGCCGGTGAACCGGTCTGGCTGACTCTGGAAAGCCGCATGTTCGGTTCGGTGGCCAGGGCGAACATCTTCACCAGCGGCACCGCCCGCAGCCGGCGGCGCCAGCAGTGGGTGCGTGAGGCGATCACCGAGGACCGCACCGACTACATCGAGGACGGAGATCTCGAGCAGGCTCTGCGGATGGTCAGAGCGGCCTGCTACATCTTCATCGCGGCACTGACACTGATGCGCGACAGTGAACTGCAGGAGATCGAACGGGACTCCGTGGTCGAGTTTTTCGGCTCCCCCGCGATCGCCTCGCGGAAGGTCAAGCACGACGAGTCCCGGCCCCGCCTGAAGTGGTGGATCATTGAGCCGGTCGCTCAGGCCGTGGCGGTGGCCGAGCGGCTTTCCTGGCACGACAGCCACATCTTCGCCACCCTGGCCCCGCCCAGCGGGTTCCTGCCGGAAGGGACACGCGGCAGGGCAGGTTTCGACGCGTTCCGGGATATCGACTTCTTCATCGAGAACATCAACAACACCGTGGACCGGACCGGGCTGGAGTCGATCCCCGCAGGGCTGGTGAGGCCGCACATGTTCCGCAAGACCATGGCGATCATCACTGGCCAGCAGCCCGATGGGGAGATCGCGCTGGGGATCCAGCTCAAGCATGCCGCCCGCCGGGCTCTGGCCAACCGGGTCACCGCTGGCTACGGCAAGATGGACGCGCACTGGGCCAAGGAGTTCGACAACCAGCTCGAGCTGGCCGCCGCCCGCAAGCTCGTCGAGCTCCTCAAGGCTCGCCGACAGGGCGAGCCGGTCGCTGTCGGTCCCGGCGCCGCCCGGCTGCATGCCGGCTTGGACAAGGTCATCACGACGATGGACAACGACCCGGTCCTGCAAGCCCAGGTCGCGGACGAACGGATGCAGGTCAGCCTGCTGCGAGACGAGTTCGCCCAACTGCACTTCGGAACGATCAACCATTGTCTGTGGCAGGCATCCACCGCCGAGTGCCAAAACCAGCTGCCTCCAGAGCAACGCGGCCAGCAGCCGTTGCTCGGTGCCTGCCAGCCCGGCAAGTGCCGCAACTCGGTCCTGACCTTGAAGAACGCCCCCTACTGGATTGCCGAGGAGGGAGACCTTCAGGACACCCTGAGCCGGGAACGGCTCTCCCCGCCACGGCGGGAGTCCCTCGAGCTGCGGCTCGCCGAGGTGCGGTCGATCACCGCACAGTTCGCCACCCTGGAGGCTGACCACTGATGCCGGTATCCGCCGCGACCGCGTCGAAACTACGCGAGGCCATGGCCCGGCTCCTGGCCGGCGAGCCCCTCCACACCGACGGGGCCCTGACCAAGGAGAACCTCGCCCGCGAAGCGAAGGTCAGCCACGCGACCGTCCACCGAGCCGAGGACATCCTGGCCGAGTGGGACGGCAAGGTCGCCCGGCCCGTCCTCCGCACCCCCGGCGAGGTCACCCGGGACGAGACCATCGCCGACCTCCGCAAGCAGCTACGGGAGGCGAAGGCCCAGGTCACTGAAGTCCAGGGCAAGCTCGACGCCCTCGCCACCGTGACCGCGAACCTCTACCACGAGAACATCGCGCTCAAGAAGAAGCTGGGCAACAGCCGACGGCTGGCCGTACTGCCCGACAGTCAGTGACCGTGACCGAACGCTGCCGCAGTCGTCCTTGTGCTCATCATGGCGGCGGGGTATGGCAACGGGCCGTGCTGTCTGTGCGGTTGCCGGGGTGTGATCATTGAGGCGAGCCAGGCACCTCGTAACGGGAGACTGGCTCCAGGCGTGCGAGAGGGGGCACCGGCCCAGGCCGGTACCCCCTCTCGCCGTGTCGGTTAGTGCTGCTGGTAGTCCTCGCGCAGATGCCACTCGACCGGGTAGAAGACCGTCTCGTTGTCGCTGGCGCGTTCGAGGATCGCGTAGTGGTCAGCGATGCCCGGCTGGCCCTGTTCCACCCAGCTGTGCACCAGGGCCTTCAGGTCGTCGGCAACGGCCTGGTCGCCGACGTGGTGCAGGTGGCCGGTCCGCTGGATCCAGGCGGTCCCGCGGCCTGGCTCGTGGAGGCAGGCCATGCCCTGGGCGGGGTCAAGGCCGTCGATGTAGGCGCGGGTGGTGCGGCCGGTGCGGGTGCCGAGGTGGAACCACAGGTCGTAGTAGGCGTCGCCGTCCAGGACGGGGCCGACGTTCTCCCACGTGATCAGCGGCTGCGGCGGAAGCGGTTCGGTCAGGGCCGAGGTCTGCCCGTCGGGCCACGCGTAGAGGGGTCCCGCAGCGGACATGAAGTCGCTCGACACCACCCCACGGCCGATCAGGCGGGTGCCGTCGCGGGTGACGGCGAGGGTGGGGTGGAAGCCGCCGTGGGCGACGGGGACGACGATCTGCCCGTCGTCGGCGAGCTGGTCGAGCCAGTGCGGGGAGATGCCGGTGACGCCGCAGGTGACCACGATCCGGTCGTAGGGGCCCTTGGCGGGGTGGCCGAGGTAGCCGTCAGCGGTCAGGGCGGTGACGTTCTTCTCCCCGGCCCGCTCGGTGGCCTTGGCCACCTCGGTGACGATGACCTCGGAGACGTCAATGGTGACGACCTCGGCACCGGTGATGGCGGCGATCAGGGACGCGTTGTAGCCCGTGCCGGCGCCGATCTCCAAGATCTTCATCCCAGGGGCCAGTTGGAGTGCTTCGAGCATGGCGGCGATGACGCGGGGCTGTGAGGTGGAGCTGTAGCGTCCGGCCGCGTCGTCGCTCGTGGGGACGTGGGTCATCAGGGCAGTGTCGGAGTAGATGCGGTCGAGCAGGTCGTCGCCGGGGTCGGCGGGGACGGGGACGAAGCGGCCGCTGGTGTAGTAGCCGCCGGGCAGGAACAGGTGCCGGGGGACGGTGGCGAAGGCCCGCTCGACCGTGCTGGTGCGGATCGCTCCGCGCTCGCGCAGGGCGGCGGCGTAGGTGGCCATGCGGGCGGTCAGGGACGGGCTGGTGGTTTGGTCGGTCACGAGGCTCCTTCGGGTTCGACGGTCAGGGTCGTGGTGAACGTGGCGATGAAGTGCGGGTCTTCGCCGACGGGCTCGCCGTCGGCTTCGACCCAGGCGTGGGAGGTCAGGGGCGGGAAGCGCACGCCGCTCTTCCAGGTGGGCCAGGTGCCGGCGAGGCGGCAGAGCAGGGCGGTGGCTATGGAGCGGGGCAGGCAGCCGTAGCCGCTGCCGCAGCGGGGGCTGACCGTCGTCACCACGTCCCTCGCCCGCGCGGCCTGCTCGGCGGTGGCGGGGGCGGCCCGGCGGGCGATCACGGCCAGCAGATGCTTGAGCCGGGCTGGGCGGGAGCCGAGGGCGGCGGCGATCAGATGGGCGGCGGTGACGGCGAGGTGTCCGGCGGCCTGCTCTGTGCGGGTGAGGTGGACGCGTTCGGGCAGGGCGATGACCGTGCTCATCGCGACTCCAGCAGCCGGTGGCCGGTCAGGGTGGCGGTCAGGTCGCGGATGTCGGCCGCCGCCCGGTCCGTGGTGATGCCGTAGGTGTCGACGAGGGCGGTGGCGGCCTCCTGTTCGCCGTGTCCGACGAGCGCGTCCAAGGCGGTGGCTGCGGAGTCGTTGAGGGCGAAGTAGCCGCCGGTGCGGGTGTTGAAGAGCATCGGCGAGCCGTCGGCGTCGATTCGCTCGACGCCACGGGCGAGGCGGAAGGGCATGGCGATCGGCCTCCTGGCGGGTCAGGGGCGGGCACTGCGAAGCCACAGCTCCACGGCGACCGTCTCGGTGATGAACGCGGGCGGGATGCGGCGGGTGGCGGCCTCGGCCAGGGCCTGGCGGAGGGCCCCTTCGTCGATCAGCCCGGCCTTGCCCAGGGCCGAGCCGGTGAAGAGCTCGGTGAGCTCACGGTGGTGGGCGGCGAGGCCGGTGTGGATCTCGTGGTTGTAGTGGCCCTTGTCCCGCCTCTCGAGTAGGCCCGGTGGGGCCAGCGGGGCGACGGCCGCTGTCAGCAGGGGCTTGGGCGCCCACGGGTCGGTCCGCTCCTCCGGCAACGTCACCAGGGCCGTCTCGATGACCGCCCGGTCCAGGTAGGGGAAGTGGCCGGGGACTCCGGCCGCTTCCATCGCGTCCCGGTACAGGCTCGCGCGGCGGGCGACCGAGCGGATCCGCATCACCGTCCCGTGCGTCGCGATGTCGTCCGAGACCGGCTCGGCCGTCTCCGCGACGGCCAGCAGCTCGTGCCGCAGGTCGCGGACGACCTCGGGCACGGTCCAGGGTGGGAGGCGGGGAGGGGCCTCCCACCCGGCCAGGGCGGCGGCCGGGCTGGCCGGGAGGGTGAGCCGGTCGGCGGCCCGGATAAGCCACTGCCGGTAGGTACCGGCTGTGGCGGCGGCCCGCGCGAGGCTCAGGCTGCTGGTGCGGTTGAGGGCTGCGTGGCCGCGCAGGTGCCACCACGCGCGGTACGGGCTGCGGCCGGCGGCCTGGGGCAGGTAGGACAAGGGGGCGAGGAGGGTCTCGTCGCCGCCCTGGCCGTTGAGGTGGGCCCCGCTGCCGTGCTCGGCCAGCACCCGCAGGGTGTGGCGGAAGCGGGCCGCCGAGGCGGCGAACGAGGCGGGCTCGTCCAGCGCGAACTGCGAGGTTTCCAAGCCCTGGAAGATCCGTGGGTAGGTGCCGGGGTCGAGGACCAGGTGGTCCACGCCGTCCAGCAGGGCTGCCGTGCGGCGGGCCCACCGCTCGTCGGGGTTGTCCGCCGCCCGCGAGCCCACCGTGATGAGAACCGTGGTGGACGCCGGGCGGGCCCGCGCGGCCAGGGCCGCCAGCGCCGCCGAGTCCAGTCCGCCGGACAACTGCACGCTGGCCACCGGTGGCGATGCCGTCCGGCTGGCGACGGCCTTGGCCAGTACGTCCCGCAGCCGTTCCGTCGCCATCTCCAGCGGGAGGGCGGCCGTGGGCGGAGTCCAGTAGCGGGTGACGGCCAGTCCGCCGGTCGTGGTCAGGGTTGCTTGGTGGCCCGGAGGCACCGGCGTGACGCCCTCGTACGGGCTGCGGCTGAACAGCAGCGGGGCGGGCGCGTGCGGGGCGAACAGCCGCAAGGCCACCCAGCGTTCGTCCACTCCCTTGCCCACCTCGTGGGCCAGATGCCGGGGGCTGCTGGAGATCATCCGCACGCCGTCCACGCTCGCGTAGTACAGCCGGTTCAGGCCCGCAACGTCCCCACGTGCGCTACGGACGCCCCTGCGGGAGGTGACCAGGTAGTAGCTGCCCGGCAGCGCGGCCAGCTCCTCCTCATCGCCGGTCTGGGCCGCCCTGTCGGCCAGGACCCGCAGCCGGGCGGTGCTGACTGGGCAGGACCCGATCAGCACCGCCTTCAGCGGACCGGCCGCGACCGTTCGCAGCCTCTTCCCCCACCCGAACGCGATCAGCCACGGGCGTCCCGAGCTGTGCTGGAGGGTGCGGGCCGCGTCCTGCCGGGCGAGCCGCCGGGCCAGAGGCCCGGCGGCGTCGTCATCGGGCAGAACACAGAACCACGGCGGCCTGAACGTACCGGCCGCCTCGGTCACGAGCGGCTGGTCGGGGCGAACAGGGGCGCGTAGTACTGGCCCGCGTCGGAGTCGTCGCTCTGGCCGACGCTGACGTCCCCGAGGGTGTCGGCGGCGAACGAGCCCACCGCCATCACCTTCGGCGCCTCGTATGCGGGCGAGCCCGTCTCCGTCTCGCCGCTGGTCACCTTGCTCATGGGCACTTCCCTTCTGCCGGTGCCGGACGTCGTTGTCCGGCCGCGGTGACCGCCCGGCCGGCTGGCCTGGCGGATGGTGCAGGGTGGTGCGACCTGCCCGGCCGGGCCCCCAGAGGGATGTCACCGGCGGGGCAGGAGCTTGGGGTCACGGCTGCCGCTCGCCTCGCAGGATCGAGCCGACCGGCACCGTGTTCGTCGGGTCGGACAGTGCGCGGACGGCCCTCTGGAGCCGCCCGGGGTCCGTTCCGAGGTGATTGATCGCGGCGGAGGCCAGCACGTTGGCTAGCCGGGCCTGGAGGAACGCTTCGTGGTTGTGCTCGGCGATCGCGACGGCCAGGGCCTCCTGCGAGGCGTACGTCTTGCGGCGCATCGTCTGCCGGGGCGGGTTCCCGTAGGTGATCATCACTACGACCTCGCCCGAGTCGGCGTCGAAGCGCACGTCGAACGGTAGCTCGTCGGCGTCCTGCTCAGGCACGGACTCCACCTCTTCTATAGGGCACGCGGCAGCGGATCTGCTTGCCGACCGGCGTGATGACGGTGTGCCAGCCCGGGGCGAGCAGGTCGAGCAGGGGCAGCCCCCGGCCGGACTCCGCCGTCGGGTCGTCCAGCGGGGCGGCCGCAGCCCGGTCGGGCAGGTGCTCGCCGTCGGGGTCGTGGACCTTCACCGAGACCGCGACCACCTCCGCGAGGACTTCGACGACCAGGGGCACGAAGGGCCCGCAGCAGGCCACGGCGTTGCCGATCAGCTCGCTGGTCACCAGCTGAGCGTTCTCGGTGACCTCGTCGGTGACTCCGGCCTTGCACAGCACCTGGCCCGTCATGCGCCGGACGCGGCGTAAGTGCTCGGCGGAGGAGTGCATGTGGACCGCGAATCCGCCGGGCCTCTCGGTGAGGTAAAAGCCCGGGATCGCCGGTGCCCTCTCGTCCGCCATGGTGACCATGGCCCCTCCATCCGCACAGGCTTCCGCCCACGCAAGATCGACGCAAGTGCCCGCCGGTGAAAGCTAGTTGACAGACCCGGGCGGCCTTTCCGAAGAGGATGGACCCAACCGCCCACAGGTCGCAAGCTTTCCACCTAACTCGTTCGGATGATCTGAAGAAGGGGCTCCCGCTCTCCCGGCGGTGGTGAAACACTGCGAATATGCCCAACAGCCCCGTGGTACCGACGATCCGGCGCCGCCGACTCGGCTCAGCCCTGCGCAAGCTCCGCAACGACGCCGGGCTGACCTTGGATGGTGCGGCCGCGGCCGTGGGCTGGAAGGCGCCGAAGATGTCGAAGGTCGAGAACGCGGCCGCCGGCATCCGCCCGGCCGAGGTCACCGACCTGCTCAAGGCGTACGGTGTGACGAACCCCGAGGTGTTCACCGCGCTGGAGAACCTGGCCCGCGACGCCAGCAAGAAGGGCTGGTGGCAGACCTACAGCGGTGTAGTCGCCCCCGCCTACGCGGACTACCTCTCGCTCGAGTCCGACGCCGAGCGCGTCTGCGAGTGGTCGCCGACCCTCGTGCCCGGCCTGCTGCAAAGCGCCGCGTACGCCCGCGAGATGATCGCGGCCTCCGCCGTCACCCGCACCCCGGAAGAAGTCGCCGCCCTCGCCGAGGTCCGCATGGCCCGCCAAGCCGTCCTCTCCCGCCCTGACGGCACCGGGCCCCTGAACGTGTGGGCCGTGATCTCCGAAGCGGTCCTGCACCAGCGGTTCGCCGTCCGCCCGGCCACCATGCGCGAACAACTCCGCCGCCTGCTCGACGTGGCCGAGCTGCCCAACGTCACCCTCCAGATCATGCCCCTGGGCGCCACCCCGCACCCAGGCGTCGCCGGAGGCTTCACCGTGGTCAACTTCCCCGGCCCCATGCCGGACGTCGTCCTCGTGGAGAACCTCCGGGGCAACTCCTACGTCGAGGGCAGCGAGGACGTCCGCGTCTTCGCCGGCGCCTTCGAACGGATCGTCGCCGCCGCCCTGCCGGTGGACGACTCGTTGGCACTGATCAAACGCATCGAAGAAGGCAGCCCAAAGTGAACGGACCCAAGGCGGAGCTGTACGCGCACGACCTCTCCGCCGCTATCTGGCGCAAGTCCTCCGCCAGCGCAGGCGAAGGCAACTGTGTAGAAGTCACCGACCTCCCCGGCGGAATCGCTGTCCGCGACTCCAAGAACACCCGCCTCGAGCCTCTCCGCTTCACTGCCGAAGAGTGGAATGCATTCCGTTCCGGAACGGTGAGCGGAGAGCTGTAGCTTCATCCTCAGAATCAGCCCCGTTCCCGGCCTCACGGAAAGGAGCGGGGTGCTGCTGCCTGACTGCGCGTCATCTCTAAGGAAACGCCGTGGCTGGGCGTTTTCCCTTAATAAGAGTCCCGGTACGTTTCAGGAAAACCACCCGCCTCGCCTTCCTTGGCCTCACCTCGGCTTGCCTTGCGGAGCGGAAGTATGCGGGGGGACCTTTTGATCCCGGGGACTATGCAGGGGTGACACCAGGCTGTCAGTGGCACTGTGTACCTTCCGGCGGTGATCATCGACCCAAACGCCGCCGTCGCCCCACCCAGATTTGCTGATGAGACCCTCCGTAGGGTCATGGAAGGCCAGCTCGCGCTCGACATCCGCAAGCACCTGCAAAGCCACCTCGACCGAGTGCAGCGCGAACTCGACCACGCAGATAAATGCTGCGAATCATGGTCGGACATCCCTCTGTACATCGACTATGACGACATTGCTAGCGACACCCCAAAAAGTTGTGCCGCCTGGCTAAGTTCCTGGCCGCCCGAAGAGCTTACTAAAAGCGACAAGTGAAACGTCAAGCATGGTATGTGAACTAGCATATTCGGCAGCTTCCCGTGCAGTTATGCTGTCGGGGTGGTCAGGCCCAAGTGCTCGGGTGTAGTCGTCAGCCACCTCTGTCAGATGTCGTTTCGCCTTTGTGAGCTCGAGAGAGATCCCCAGGCAAATTCCTTGAAGAAACCGCACCTTCAATGTCGTGGGGTGATCGGGGCCAAAAGTTCGGCGGCAGTCATCTTCGAGACTGCAGCACAAGCGGGAGGCTTCAGTGCCTTTTTCGGCATCAATAAGGCAGTCCACTTGATTTATGCGCGCCTCGAAGGTGTCCGGGGCGTCGCCCCCCTGCATCAGGCGGTAAGCCTTTGCCACCTCTGCGTATATCTTCGCAGCTTTCACGTGTTCACCTGCATGGTTCAGGCACAGTGCATGGTGGCTTCGAGTAATGAGGGTGAGCGGGTGGTCCGCACCCAGGAGGCGAATACGATCTTTGGCCACCTCGGCTGTTGTATTCGCAGCCTTATCCCAGTCACCTGACTGCCCAAGGCAGTAGGCGTGCAGGAATTTAGCCTCAAGGGTATCGGGATGGTCTACGCCAAGTATCCGAGATCGGGCATCGACTACATCGCAAATTAGGACTGCCGCCGCAGCGTGTTCACCAGCATCATCCAGGGAGTCAGCCTGAGAAAAGCGACTGCTCAAAGTATCGGGATGGTCTGCCCCCAAAACCCGCGCACGGCTCTCAGCAATCTCACCATACAAGCGCGCAGCCTCAAGATGCTCACCCGCTTGGGCCACGCAGCACGCATGAGCATTGCGGCAGCTCAGGGTCAAGGGATGGTCCTCTCCCAGTGTCCTGGTGAAATCGGCAACCGTCTCAGCACCTAGACTCGCAGCCTCTGCGTGATGCCCGGCGTCGTCAAGGCAGGCAAAGTGCACGACTCGGCAATTCAGGGTGTCAGGGTGCTCAGGACCCAATACTCGGCGGTAGTCGGTGATAAGGTGTTTAGCCAAGCGCGCCGCCTCAGCGTATTCCCCGGTCGCACCCAGCGAGTAGGCGTGGGATAGCCGACTGCGAAGAGTGTCAGGGTGGTCAGTTCCGAAAACCCAGGCCGCATCCTTGGCTACCGCAGCGAATAGGCGCGCTGCCTCGGCGTGTTGGCCGGCGTCATCAAGGGAGTCGGCCTGAAAGAAGCGACTTGTCAAAGTGTCGGGGTGATCTGCCCCCAAAACCCGGGCACGGCTCTCGGCAACCTCACCGTACAAGCGTGCAGCCTCGAGATGATCCCCTTCGCTGGCGCAAGCGGCCGCCTGTTCCGCACGCCTGGCCAGTGCCGCAGCGTTACCAGAGAGCGCTCCGAGTTGCGACGTCCGCATTCCTTGAAAGAAGTCTCGGACTTCAATCGCTTGCTGTGGTCGTTTGTCGGGATCCTTGGCGAGCAAACGGAGCGTGAATGACTCCAAGAGTGGGGGAACGTCCTCTCGGTAATGGCTGGGTGCGGTGGGGATTTCATGGCGATGAGCCCAAAGCAGTGCCGTTGGATCGCGGTGATCAAAGGGAGGCCGTCCTGTGAGCAATGCGTAAAGTACGCAACCTAGAGCATACAAGTCCGTCCTTTCGTCGGGGACTCCATTTCCCTTGGCCTGCTCGGGTGCCATGTAAGCAGGTGAGCCGATTATATGGCCAGGGTCCGTAATGCGGGTCCGGTCAGGGTGGGCATAGGTGGCAATTCCAAAGTCGAGTACTTTGATAACGGTTTCCCCGGAATGCGTACGTGTCGCAACTATATTTCCGGGCTTGATGTCCCTGTGGATAATTCCAGCAGCATGGGCAGCTGAGAGGGCATCCGAAACTTGAGCGCACCAGTCTGCGACCTCAAGTATGGGCAACCTTGGCGCTTGGATTACGTACCGACATAGCGGGTCTCCGTTGACCAGCTCCATAACAATGAATGGCAGACGGTTGTAATCGGGGCCGTGGTAGTACCCGTAGTCATAGACAGAAACGATGTGTGCGTGACTCGATAGTTGTGCGGCGAGGCGCGCCTCTCGTTCAAACCGAGACATCAACTGATCGCTGCTAACAGAATGACGCAGGAGTTTTACCGCAACGGACCTGCTCAACAGGCAGTCGTGTGCTTGCCATACCTCGCCCATGCCTCCGGACCCCAGCGGTCCCTCCAGCCGATAGCGTTCCGCGAGCATGGTCCCCCGCATGCTTCCCCCCTGTTCGTGACGCGCCGACGCCATGATCACTCGCAGTGGCATCGTGATTACTCAATGATACTGAGTGTCGAGTGGTCTTCCCAGGGCTCCACCGCCAGAAGTCAGAGCTCCAAGCTGACCCCACGAGAGCTCGGAAGCCTGTCACTTGACGGGGATGCTCAGTGGTCGAGGTCGGCGAGGATTCTCCGGCCAGTTCGTAAAGAACTGACAAACCAGCTGAGACGGTTGGCTGCTGGATCAGGAGACGTGCATGCGCTCTGTGGTGGTGTCCAGCTGAGACAGTGCAGCCACTGAGACAGCCGAACTGTTCCTAACACCGGCCTCGTCACCTTGCGGGATCTGGTGCGCCAGGCGCTACGGATGCGCCCGGACCGGCTGGTCGTCGGCGAGGTGCGCGGCCCCGAGGTCACCGACCTTCTGGCCGCTCTCAATACGGGACACGAAGGAGGCTGTGGCACGGTCCACGCCAACGCCGCCAGCGATGTACCCGCCCGGTTGGAGGCGTTGGGCTCGACAGCCGGGCTGGACCGGGCGGCGCTGCACAGCCAGCTCGCGGCCGCCCTGTCGGTGGTGATCCATATGGTCCGCGACCACGGCGGCCGCAGAAGGGTCGCGGAAGTCCATGTGCTCGAACGGGATTCCGCCGGTCTGGTGACGACCGTACCGGCGGCGGTGTGGGGCGAGGACGGCTTCGAGCGGGCGCGGGGCTGGGACCGGCTGGCCGGGCTGTGCGGGCGCGCCGGGAGTGCGCCATGAGCGGGTGGCCGTCCGGGGCGCAGGTTTCCTCCGGATGCGCCGCGCTGGTGCTCTTCGTCCTGTCGCTCTGCGCCGTCGCCGCGCTGCGGGCCCGGCCTGGGCCGGGTGTGCGGCGGGCCCGGCTGCTGCTGGCCGGAGGCGGGACGGCCGGAGGTGGGCCGGCCGGTCGTGGGCAGGGCTCCGCCGTGCCCGGCCGGATCGGCGAGTGGGCCGGGCGCTTGCGGCGGGCGGCGCGGGGGAGACGCGAGTTGCTCTGCCTGCCGGTCGGCGGCGCGGTGGCGGCGCTGGGCAAGTCGGTGCTGCCGTTGATCGCGGGCGCGCTGGCCGTGCCGCTTGTACGGCGGTGGCTGGCGGCACGGGAGCGGCAGCGTGAGCGGGAGCTCCGGGAGTCCGCCGTGATCGACATGTGCGGCACCGTCGCGGGCGAGCTCAGGGCGGGGCGTCAGCCCGGTGCGGCGGTGTCCGGGCTGAGGGACGTGGGGCTGGGCCCGGGATGGCCCGCCGTGCCGGCGGCGGCCAGGTTCGGCGGGGACGTACCGGACGCGCTGCGCAAGGCGGGGCGCCGGCCGGGCGCCGAGGGGCTCCAGGGGGTGGCCGCCTGCTGGCGGGTCGCGGTCGACGGCGGTGCCGGTCTGGCCGCGGGCCTGGAACGGGTCGCGGCGGCTCTGGGCGCCGAGCGGGACCAGCGGGAGGACCTGCGCGCGCAGTTGGCGGGCACCCGGTCCACCGCCGTGATGCTGGCGCTGCTTCCCGTCCTCGCGTTGCTGATGGGGGCCGCGCTGGGGGCCGAGCCGCTGCGGGTGTTGCTGCACACCCCGACCGGGCTCGGGTGCCTGGTCCTCGGCGGACTGCTGGAGGGCGCGGGGATCGCGTGGACCCGGCGGATCGTCCGGGTCGCGGAAGGGCCGGGGAAGACGAACGGGACGAACGGGAGGGAGCGGGAGAGGTGAACGGGGGTGTTGTCCACAGCCTGTGGGCGGTGGCGCTGGCCGCGATCGCGACGGTGTGCGTGGCGGCGCTGGGGAGCGGTGCGCGTGGAAGACGCTCAACGCGCGGCCGGCTGGTCTCCCTGCTCGGGAGCCATGGCCGCGCGGGAGTCGAGATGGCGGGAGGTGAGACGGCAGGAAGCGAGGGAAGGCCGCCAAGACGGGCGCGGCGCGCGGTGCGTGGCCTGGATGGGCGAGCGGCCGTGGCGGTGGGGATCGCCGGGCTTGTTCTCGTCTGGCTGGTCGCGGGCGTCACCGGGTGCGTGGCGGGAGCCGCCGCGGCCTGGGGCGTCTGGCGATGGCGGCGGAAGGCCGAGGGCGCCGAGGGAGAGGTGCGGGCCGAGGAAGTGGGACGGCAGTTGCCCTTGGCGGCCGATCTGCTGGCCGCGTGTCTGGCCGCCGGTGCCGGGCCCAGGGAGGCCGCCGAGGCGGTCGGGGGCTCGCTGGGCGGCCCGGTCGGGGCCCGGCTGGCCCAAGCGGCGGCGGAAGTACGGCTCGGCGGTGATCCGGGCACCGCCTGGGGGCGGCTGGGCGGCCTGCCCGGGGCCGCCCCGCTGGCAGGCTGCCTGGAACGGGCCCAGGCCACCGGAGTTCCGGCGGTGGAGCCCATGGCACGGCTGGCGGCACGGCTGCGCGCGGCCCAGGGGCGCACGGCGGCGATGAGGGCCCGACGCGCGGGGGTCCAGGCGACGGCACCGCTGGGGCTCTGCTTCCTGCCCGCGTTCCTGACGGTCGGGGTGGTGCCGGTCGTGGTCGGGCTGGCCGAGGGGCTCATGCGCGGGAGCTGAACGAGGCCCGTCGCAGGAGTGGAAAACGAAAGTGACGGTGCGACGGATGAGGCCGTGCACCGCATGCATCACACACATCACACATCACACGCGCATCACACATCAGCATTACAGGAGATGGGGGAATCGGTCATGGCAGTGGCGGCGATGAAGGTCACGTCGTGGTGGGCGGCGCGCCGGGCCCGGGTGACGGGTGCCGGTGAGGCCGGGATGACGACGGCGGAGTACGCGGTGGGCACGCTCGCGGCGTGTGCGCTGGCGGCTGTTCTGTACAAGGTGGTCACCAGCGGGCCCGTCAGCGCGGCCCTTCAGCAACTGATCGTGAAGGCGCTCCATGCGACGTTCTGACGGGACGTCCGGAGCACGCTCCGATGGCGGCTATGTGACGGCCGAGGCCGCGGTCGCGCTGCCGGTGCTCATGCTCTTCGCCCTGGCCCTGCTCTGGGGGTTGATGGCCGCGTCCGCGCAGATCCAGTGCGTGGACGCGGCCCGGGCGGGGGCGCGGGCGGCGGCCCGGCAGGATCCGCCTCCGGCGGCCGTCGCCGCGGCCCGGTCCGCTGCTCCGCCCGGGGCCCGCATCGGGCTGACACGGGAGGGCGATCTGGTCCGGGTGCGGGTCGAGGCCAGGGCCGCCGGGCCGGGGCCGCTGGCGGTACGGCTGAGTGGGGAGGCGGTGGCCCTTGCGGAGGAGACGGTGGGATGACGCGGGTCTGGCCTCGGTGTGGGTGGCGGCCGTCGCGATGGCGTCCTGCGTCATCTTCGCGGCGCTGCTGGCCATGGGGCAGGTGGTGATGGCCCGTCATCGAGCGGGCGGCGCGGCGGATCTGGCGGCGCTCGCCGCCGCCGACCACGCCCTCCAGGGGGAGGCCGTGGCGTGCGGCCTCGCCCGGAAGGTCGCCTCGGCCCAGGGCGCGAGGGTGGTGCGCTGCGGGGTGGAGGGCGAGTTCGCGGAGGTGGCGGCGGAGGCACGGGCCGGCCCGTACGCGCTGAGGGTACGGGCCCGCGCGGGGCCGCCGGAGGCGGCGTACGCCCCGTGAGGCATCGCCGGCCGTGACGCCCGCAGCCCGGACGCGGCGAACGACCCGCTCCGCCGCTCAGTCCGCTCCGCGGCTCAGCCCGTGTCCGCCGGATCGCTCGGGCCGTGCGGGCCGGTCGGATCGCGCGGGTCCTGCAGGCCGTCCTGGCTGTCCCGACCGTCTGGGCCATCCGGGTCGTCCTGGCCGTCCGGGTCGGTCGGGGCGGCGGAGAGGAGGCGGGTGAGGAGGCGGATGGCGGCTTTCTTGTCCAGGGGGTCGTTGCCGTTGCCGCATTTGGGGGACTGGATGCAGGACGGGCAGCCGGTGGCGCACTCGCAGGCGGCGATCGCCTCGCGGGTGGCGCCGAGCCAGCGGGCGGCGGTGTGGAAGGCGCGCTCGGCGAAGCCGGCGCCGCCGGGGTGGCCGTCGTAGACGAAGACGGTCGGCAGGAGGGTGTCGGGGTGGAGGGGGACGGAGACGCCCCCGATGTCCCAGCGGTCGCACGTGGCGAAGAGAGGGAGCATGCCGATGGAAGCGTGTTCGGCGGCGTGGAGGGCGCCGCCGAGGGCCTCGGGGGAGACCCGGGCGTCGTCGAGCTGGTCCTCGGTGACGGTCCACCACACGGCGCGGGTGCGCAGGGTGCGGGGCGGCAGGTCGAGTTTGGTCTCGCCCATGACCTCGCCGGTGATGAGTCTGCGACGGAGGAAGGAGACGACCTGGTTGGTGACCTCGACGGAGCCGAAGCACAGCCGCGCGTCCCCCCAGGGGACCTCGGTGGTGGTCTCCAGGATGGAGACGGTCGTGGTGTCGCGGGCCGTCGTGGAGTAGGGCGGGTCGGCCTGTTCGACCAGGGCGACGGAGTCCTCCATGTCGAGGTGGCGCACGAGGTAGCTGCGGCCCTGGTGGAGGTGGACGGCGCCTTCGTGGACGGTGGTGTAGGCGGCGGACCGGTCGACGGTGCCCAGCAGCCGTCCCGTGCCCTCCTCGACGATCTGGACGGGGCGGCCGCCCCCGCCCCGGATGTCGGTGAGGTCGGCGGCGCGCTCGCGGCGGGTCCAGTGCCAGGCGGTGCCCCGGCGGCGGAGCAGCTTGCGGGCCTCCAGCTGGGAGATCACGACCATGGCCTCAGGCCCGAAGAGCGACAGGTCGGGCTCGGTGAGGGGCAGCTCCTCGGCGGCCGCGCACAGGTGGGGCGCGAGGACGTAGGGGTTGTCCGGGTCGAGGACGGTGGATTCCACGGGCTGCTGGAAGAGGGCCTCGGGGTGGTGGACGAGATAGGTGTCCAGCGGGTCGTCGCGGGCGATCAGGACGGCGAGCGCGCCCCGCCGGGTGCGGCCGGCGCGGCCGGCCTGCTGCCAGAGGGAGGCGCGGGTGCCGGGGTAGCCGGAGAGGAGGACGGCGTCGAGGCCGGCGACGTCGACGCCCAGTTCCAGGGCGGAGGTGGCGGCGAGGCCGAGCAGTTCGCCGGTGTGGAGGGAGTGCTCGAGGGCGCGGCGCTCCTCGGGGAGGTAGCCGCCGCGGTAGGCGGCGACGCGGGAAGGGAGGGAACGGTCGACGGCGGCCAGCCGCTCCTGGGCGATGAGGGCGACCAGTTCGGCGCCGCGCCGGGAGCGGACGAAGGCGACGGTGCGCACGCCCTGGACGGTGAGGTCGGTGAGGAGGTCGGCGGTCTCGGCGGTGGCGGTGCGGCGGACGGGGGCGCCGCGCTCGCCGTGGAGCTCGGTGAGCGGGGGCTCCCAGAGGGCGAAGACCAGTTCGCCGCGCGGGGAGCCGTCCTCGGTGACCTCCGCGACGGGCAGGCCGGTGAGTCGGCTCGCGGCGGTGCCGGGCTCGGAGGCCGTGGCGGAGGCGAGGAGGAAGACGGGGTCGGAGCCGTAGCGGGCGCACAGGCGGCGCAGCCGGCGGAGCACCTGGGCGACGTGGGAGCCGAAGACGCCCCGGTAGGCGTGGCACTCGTCGATGACGACATAGCGCAGGGCGCGCAGGAAGGAGGCCCATCGGGGGTGGGCGGGCAGGATCGAGCGGTGGAGCATGTCCGGGTTGGTCAGCGCGTAATTGGCGTACTGGCGCACCCACTCGCGTTCCTCGAAGGGGGTGTCGCCGTCGTATACGGCGGGCCGGACGCCCTTGCCCAGGGGTTCGGCGAGGGCGCGTACGGCGCGGCGCTGGTCGGCGGCGAGGGCCTTGGTGGGGGCGAGGTAGAGGGCGGTCGCGCCTCGCCCGTTGGGGGCCTCGGAGCCGTCCAGCAGGGCGCTGAGGACGGGGGCGAGGTAGGCGAGGGACTTGCCCGAGGCGGTGCCGGTGGCCACCACGGCCGACTCGCCGCGCAGCGCGTGCTCGGCGACGCGCGCCTGATGGGCCCAGGGGCGTTCGATTCCGGCGGCCCGGATGGCGTCGATCACTTCCGGCCGGATCTTCTCCGGCCAGGGGGCATGACGTCCGGGACGAGGGGGCAAGTGCTCCGTATGAGTGATGCGTGCGGCCCGGCCCGGCCCGGCGGCGAGTCGGTCGAGGACTGTCCGGGGAGCGGGGTGCACGCCCGCCTCCGGCGGGAGTTGATCGTTGGCCATCGACACCGAGTGTGTCACCGGCTTGACGGACAATGGCGCCAAGGCGTCGTGCGCGCCTGCCGGTAAGTGATTGAATGCCATCGCGGCTGCCGATCCATGGGGGGCGACCGCTCGATGCAAGGTGCTGGAGGATCCGTGGACCTGTCCCTGTCGACCGAGACCGTAGGCGACCGTACGGTTGTCCGGGTCGGTGGCGAGATTGATGTGTACACCGCGCCCAAGCTGCGTGAGCAGCTGGTCGAGCTTGTCAACGACGGCAGCTATCACCTCGTCGTCGACATGGAGGGCGTCGACTTCCTCGACTCCACCGGGCTCGGCGTCCTGGTCGGCGGGCTGAAGCGCGTGCGCGCCCATGAGGGTTCGCTGCGGCTCGTCTGCAACCAGGAGCGCATCCTGAAGATTTTCCGTATCACCGGCCTGACCAAGGTGTTCCCGATCCACACCTCGGTCGAGGACGCGGTACAGGCGACCGACTGACGGTCGCCCGACGGCCGGGTGGCGGTCGGCCGGCGCCGGATGGCTGCCGCCCGCCCGACGCACGGCTGCGGCGCCGCACGCGTACGGCCGCACAGCCACATAGCCGCGCCGGGGGTGACGGGCTCACGGGTCCGGCCCCTCCGCGAGTTCGCCCTGTGTTCCGGCAGTGGGGACGAGGGCACGTACCACCGAGGGGGATGGCATGGCCACCGTCGAACTGCTCTTCAGCGCCCTTCCCGAGCACGTCCGCACGGCCAGGCTCGTGGCGGCCGCGGTGGCGCGCCGGGCGGGGGTCGACGAGGCCGTGCTGGACGAGGTCCGGCTGGCCGTCGGTGAGGCGTGCTCGCGTGCCGTGAGCCTCCACCGCAGCCATGAGATCGCCGGCCCGGTGAAGGTGATGCTGACGGAGGACGAGAAGAAGTTCTCCATCGAGGTCGCCGACGACGCTCCTCACCCCGGTGTCATGGCCGCGACGGCCGCCGCCGCGTCCGGTTCCGCCGCCCATGTGGCCCCCGCCGGTTCCCCGGCGCCCTCCGCTTCCGTCCCCGCGACGCCGGAGGAGAGCGAGGACGACATGGGGCTCGCCGTGATCAGCGGCCTGGTCGACGACGTCGAGGTGACGGCGAGCGAGACGGGCGGCCTGATCCG
The DNA here is from genome assembly GCF_014648775.1 of Streptomyces abikoensis. Classification (GTDB taxonomy): domain Bacteria; phylum Actinomycetota; class Actinomycetes; order Streptomycetales; family Streptomycetaceae; genus Streptomyces; species Streptomyces abikoensis. The sequence goes on along the minus strand of NZ_BMRT01000010.1, from coordinate 63,630 downwards.
GATGAGCTGGCCGACGACACCGTCGGCCGTCACGCCGTAGCCGGGCGGCCGCCTTCCGCTGTAGTGCGGGGCCTGGCGCCTGTCGTAACCGTGCGTCGCCGACAGGGCCGGGAGCCCCGTCCATGACGTCATGGTGCTCCGCTCATGGCCCCATGGCTCCTCGCCCGTGGCCTCGTGGTTTCCCGGTCCATGGCCCTTTCGGTGCCCTCGCGCGCTGTCGTGTCGTCACCGGTCGATCAATGAATGATCGTTTCTCCTCGTGAATGATCGATTCTCCGGGAGATCCCCCGAAGGCCGGACGATCAATTCGCGATCTTCACCATTCCGCCGCGCGGACGGCTTTCGCGAGAAGTCTCATTCCGTTTGCCGCGCTCTGTTTTGATCTCGCCATGCTCCCTACAATCCGTCCATCTTGAGCTCAGGACGCCTGAGCGTGGCGGCTGTTCCCATTCCTCGTGCCACGGACCGGCCGCGCGCCCATGTGCCAAACGTCTAAGGAGGACGAATGGCGGGGCATTTCACCCCTGAACAGGTGGACTTCACTCAACGACTCGCGGTCGAGCTCACCGACGGCGATCGCAACCTCGTCACGGTGATCGCGGTGGTGGCGGCCGCGGCGCTCGTGGTGGCCGTGGTGCTGGTGCGTCAGGTGCTGGCGGCCGGTGAGGGTACCGACAGCATGAAGAGAATCGCCGCGGCGGTGCAGGAGGGCGCGAACGCGTATCTCGCCCGGCAGTTGCGCACCCTCGGCGTCTTCGCCGTGATCGTGTTCTTCCTGCTGATGCTGCTGCCGGCCGACAACTGGTCGCAGCGCATGGGCCGTTCGCTGTTCTTCCTGGTCGGTGCCGGGTTCTCGGCGGCCACCGGCTACATCGGCATGTGGCTCGCGGTGCGCAGCAATGTGCGGGTGGCGGCCGCGGCGCGGGAGGCGACCCCCGCGGAGGGCGAGCCGGAGAAGGACCTGACGGCCGTCGCCCACAAGGCGATGAAGATCGCTTTCCGCACGGGCGGCGTCGTCGGCATGTGCACGGTCGGGCTCGGCCTGCTGGGCGCGTCCTGTGTGGTGCTGGTCTACGCGGCCGACGCGCCCAAGGTGCTGGAGGGCTTCGGCTTCGGCGCGGCGCTGCTGGCCATGTTCATGAGGGTCGGCGGCGGCATCTTCACCAAGGCCGCCGACGTGGGCGCCGACCTGGTCGGCAAGGTCGAGCAGGGCATCCCCGAGGACGATCCCCGCAACGCGGCCACCATCGCCGACAACGTGGGCGACAACGTCGGCGACTGCGCGGGCATGGCGGCCGACCTCTTCGAGTCGTACGCCGTGACGCTCGTCGCCGCGCTGATCCTCGGCAAGGCCGCCTTCGGCGACTCGGGACTGGCCTTCCCACTGCTCGTGCCCGCCATCGGTGTGGTCACCGCGATGATCGGCATCTTCGCGGTGGCGCCGCGCCGCAGCGACCGGAGCGGGATGACCGCTATCAACCGGGGGTTCTTCATCTCGGCCGTCATCTCGCTGGTGCTGGTGGCGGTGGCCGTGTTCGCCTATCTGCCGTCCAGCTACGCGGACTTGAAGGGCGTCGGCGACGCCGCCATCCGGGGCCACGGCGGCGACCCGCGCGTCCTCGCCCTGGTGGCCGTGGCCATCGGCATCGTCCTCGCGGCCCTGATCCAGCAGCTCACGGGCTACTTCACCGAGACCGGCCGGCGTCCCGTGCGGGACATCGGAAAGACGTCCCTGACCGGCCCGGCGACCGTCGTCCTCGCGGGGATCTCGGTCGGCCTGGAGTCGGCCGTCTACTCGGCCGTGCTGATCGCGCTCGGGGTGTACGGGGCGTTCCTGCTCGGCGGCACCTCGATCATGCTGGCGCTGTTCGCGGTGGCCCTCGCGGGCACCGGGCTGCTCACGACCGTCGGCGTCATCGTGGCGATGGACACCTTCGGGCCGGTCTCCGACAACGCCCAGGGCATCGCCGAGATGTCCGGTGACGTCGAGGGCGCGGGCGCGCGGGTGCTCACCGACCTCGACGCCGTGGGCAACACCACCAAGGCGATCACCAAGGGCATCGCGATCGCGACGGCCGTCCTCGCCGCGTCCGCGCTGTTCGGCTCGTACCGCGACGCGATCGCGACGGCCGTGTCGGACGTCCACGCCAAGGCGGGTGAGCTGGGCCTGAGCCTGGACATCTCGCAGCCCAACAACCTGGTCGGGCTGGTCCTCGGCGCGGCCGTCGTCTTCCTCTTCTCGGGGCTCGCGATCAACGCGGTGTCGCGGTCGGCGGGCGCGGTGGTCTACGAGGTGCGGCGGCAGTTCCGCGAGCACCCCGGGATCATGGACTACAGCGAGAAGCCCGAGTACGGGCGCGTGGTGGACATCTGCACCAAGGACGCGCTGCGCGAGCTGGCCACCCCCGGTCTGCTCGCGGTGCTGGCCCCCATCGCCGTCGGCTTCTCGCTGGGCGTCGGGGCGCTCGGCTCGTACCTGGCCGGGGCCATCGGCACCGGGACCCTGATGGCCGTCTTCCTCGCCAACTCCGGTGGCGCCTGGGACAACGCCAAGAAGCTCGTCGAGGACGGGCACCACGGCGGCAAGGGCAGCGAGGCGCACGCGGCGACGGTCATCGGCGACACGGTGGGCGATCCCTTCAAGGACACCGCCGGTCCCGCGATCAACCCGCTGCTGAAGGTGATGAATCTGGTGGCGCTGCTCATCGCGCCGGCGGTGGTGAAGTTCAGTTACGGCGCCGACGCCAACAGGGGGCTGAGAATCGCCGTGGCGGTGCTGGCCGTTGTCGTCATCGTGGGCGCGGTCTACCTCTCCAAGCGGCGGGGTGTCGCCGTGGACGGGGGCGACGGCGCGGAGCGGACGGTGTCGCCGGCGGACCCGGCGGTGGTGTCCTGACGTAGTTCCTCCGGACGGAAATGAGCGGAGCACACCGTCCGTACCCTCGCCGAGGTGCGGCGAACGCCACGCCAAGCTTGGTGCAAACGGCTTTAAAAGGGTACATACGGTGTGCTCGGCTCCCGGTCCCTTCCGCGCGGACGTGTAAGTTCCCGGGCCGAGAGCCATCGAAGGGACCATTCCGGTGAACAAGAAGCTTGTGGCTGCACTGTCCGGTGGGGCGGCACTCGTCCTGGCGCTGACGGGCTGCGGTGGTGGCGACGACAGCGGCAACAAGAAGAAGCTGGACGACTGGGCCAAGAGGGTCTGCGACCAGATGCAGCCTCAGGTGAAGAAGATCACCGACGCCAACGCCTCCATCGCGTCCGTCCTGAACGAGGAGGACTCGAAGAAGATCCAGCAGATCGACTCCGCCGCCTTCCAGGCCAACGCGGACGCGTACAAGGCGCTCGCGACGTCCGTCCAGAACGCGGGCGCACCGCCCGTCAAGGACGGCGAGAGCAGCGAGAAGAACGCCGTCAAGGCGCTCAACGACCTCTCCACCGCGTACGCCGAGCTGAAGAAGCGGGTGGACGGGCTGGACACGGGCGACAAGTCCAAGTTCAGCGACGGCCTCAAGAGCATCGCCGGGGACATCGCCAAGCTCAGCGGCCGCAGCGACGACGCGCTCAAGAAGCTCCAGTCCGGCGACGTCGGCAAGTCGATGACGAAGACCCCGGGCTGCCAGAAGCCGGTGGGCTCCCCCACGCAGACCAAGAAGGCATAACCCGGCTCCGCGGAGCGCGGTCGGCCCCGGTGCGCCCGTACGGCGCGCCGGGCCTTCGTCGTTCCCCGGTGCCGCCCCCGACAATGGTCCCGTGAGTACGCCCCGCCTTCCCGACGCCGACCCGACGCGCACCGCACGCCTGCGCGAATCCCTGCTGGCCGCCGCCTTCACCGCCGACGGCCTCCTCGACCTGCTCGGTGCCCCCGCCTACGCCGCCCTCGCCCGCAGCGAGACCGTTCCCGCCCTGCGCGCCACGCGCGGCGACGGCCCGCTCGAGACGCTGATCCGGCTGTTCCTGCTCCAGCGCCCCGTCGCCCACGACCGCGCCGCCGCCGCGCTGCCCGTGGCCGACTGCCTCGCCGACGGCTGGCTCGTCCGGGACGGCGACGAGGTACGGGCCACCGTCGACGTCCGCCCGTACGGCGGGCCCGACGGCCAGGACTGGTGGATCGTCTCCGACCTCGGCTGCGCCGTCGGCGGCGCCGGCGGGATCGCCGGAGGCGGCGGCCCGGCCGGGGTGGACCGCTCGGAGCTCGTCCTCGGCGTCGGCGGCGCCTCCACCACGCTCGCCGGGATCACCGTCCGGACGCCCGTGGAGAGCGCCCTCGACCTCGGCACCGGCTCCGGCATCCAGGCGCTGCACGCCGCCCAGCACGCGACCAGGGTCACGGCCACGGACCTCAACCCGCGCGCGCTCCACATCACGCGGCTCACCCTCGCGCTCTCCGGCGCGCCGGAGGCCGATCTGCGCCGGGGTTCGCTCTTCGAGCCGGTCGAGCGGGAGACCTTCGACCTGATCGTCTCCAACCCGCCGTTCGTGATCTCGCCCGGCGCCCGGCTGACCTACCGCGACGGCGGCATGAGCGGCGACGACCTGTGCCGCACGCTCGTCCAGCGGTCGGCCGACCGGCTCAACGACGGGGGTTACTGCCAGTTGCTGGCCAACTGGCAGCACGTCGAGGGCGAGGACTGGCGCGAGCGGCTGTCCTCCTGGGTGCCGCGCGGCTGCGACGCGTGGATCGTCCAGCGCGACGTCCAGGACGTCGCCCAGTACGCCGAGCTGTGGCTGCGGGACGCCGGTGACCACCGCACCACGCCGGAGGAGTACGCGGCTCGCTACGACGCGTGGCTGGCGGAGTTCGAGGCCCGGAAGACCAAGGGCGTCGGATTTGGCTGGATCACGTTGCGCAAAACGGGCAGCGACCGCCCGTCGGTGATCGCGGAGGAGTGGTCCCACCCGGTCGAGCAGCCGCTCGGCCCGGCCGTAACGGCTCATTTCGAGCGACAGGACTTCCTCCGGACGCATGACGACGCGGCGCTGCTCGCCGCCCGCTTCACGCTGGCCGAGGAGGTCGTCCAGGAACAGGTCGGGCTGCCGGGCGCGGAGGACCCCGAGCACGTCGTGCTGCGGCAGAACCGGGGGATGCGCCGGGCCACCAAGGTGGACACGGTCGGGGCCGGCTTCGCGGGCGTGTGCGACGGCACGCTCCCGGCGGGCCGGATCCTCGACGCCATCGCCCAGCTCGTCGGGGAGGACCCGGTACTGCTCCGCGACCGGACCCCGGAGGCCATCCGCACCCTCGTCGAGCAGGGCTTTCTCTCGCCGGCGGGCGACTGACGGGCTCCGCCGACTCCTCGCCGCACCCCGGGCGACGGCCTCGCCGAGGCCGTCGCCCGGGGCGGCGGAAGCCATCGTCCGACTCATGGGAAGGCCGGACGGAGGGGTCGTGTTCGCGTCATGTTTTTGCCACCCGTCCCGGCCACCGGGCCCGGCCGGTGCGGCGGGCGGCGGTCGTGGGGCGGATGGGGCCTTCCCGGCAGTGGTGTGACGGTCCGGGCGGCAGACAGGACGCTTGTCGGGTTACCGTTCGAGTGGCGTTGCGGGCTTTTTCCGTTTGACACGGGGGCGGGATGTACCGTCACACTCCGCAGCGTCACGCAACGCCCACACCGAAACGCCCACACCGAGTGTCGACCGGAAGAAGAGCGAAGTTGTCCCCGACCAGCGAGACCGCACAGGGCGGCCGCCGACTCGTCATCGTCGAGTCGCCTGCCAAGGCGAAGACGATCAAGGGCTACCTCGGCCCCGGATACGTCGTCGAGGCGAGCGTCGGGCACATCCGTGACCTCCCGAACGGGGCCGCCGAGGTCCCGGCGAAGTACAAGGGTGAGCCCTGGGCCCGGCTCGGCGTCAACGTGGACAAGGACTTCCAGCCGATCTACGTCGTCAACGCCGACAAGAAGGATCAGGTCAAGAAGCTCAAGGGCCTGCTGGCCGAGTCCGACGAGCTCTTCCTCGCCACCGATGAGGACCGCGAGGGCGAGGCCATCGCCTGGCACCTCCAGGAAGTCCTCAAGCCCAAGGTCCCGGTCCGCCGGATGGTCTTCCACGAGATCACCAAGGACGCGATCCAGGCTGCCGTCGCCAACCCGCGCGAGCTGAACAAGAAGCTCGTCGACGCCCAGGAGACCCGCCGCATCCTCGACCGCCTCTACGGCTACGAGGTCTCGCCGGTCCTCTGGAAGAAGGTCATGCCGCGGCTGTCCGCCGGCCGGGTGCAGTCCGTGGCCACCCGCCTGGTCGTCGAGCGGGAGCGGGAGCGCATCGCCTTCCGGTCCGCCGAGTACTGGGACCTCACGGGCACCTTCGGCACCGGCCGTGCCGGTGACAACAGCGACCCCTCGACCCTGGTCGCCCGGCTGGCGACGGTCGACGGCCGCCGCGTCGCCCAGGGCCGTGACTTCGGGGCGAACGGGCGGCTCAAGGACTCCGCGCAGGTCCTCCACCTGGACGAGGCGACCGCCCGCGGGCTGGCCGCCGCCCTCGCCGACGCCGCCTTCGCGGTGCGCTCGGTCGAGTCCAAGCCGTACCGCCGCTCCCCGTACGCGCCGTTCCGCACCACCACGCTCCAGCAGGAGGCCTCGCGCAAGCTGGGCTTCGGCGCCAAGGCGACCATGCAGGTGGCCCAGAAGCTGTACGAGAACGGCTTCATCACCTATATGCGTACGGACTCCACCACGCTCTCGGAGACGGCGATCACCGCCGCCCGGGCGCAGGTCACCCAGCTCTACGGCGCCGACTACCTGCCGGAGAAGCCGCGCACGTACGCCGGGAAGGTCAAGAACGCCCAGGAGGCGCACGAGGCCATCCGTCCTTCGGGTGATCGTTTCCGCACCCCCGCCGAGACCGGTCTGACCGGCGACCAGTTCCGGCTCTACGAGCTGATCTGGAAGCGGACCGTCGCCTCCCAGATGAAGGACGCGACCGGCAACTCCGTCACGGTGAAGATCGGCGGCCGGGCGAGCGACGGCCGGGACGCCGAGTTCAGCGCGTCCGGCAAGACGATCACCTTCCACGGCTTCATGAAGGCCTACGTCGAGGGCGCCGACGACCCGAACGCCGAGCTCGACGACCGCGAGCGCCGGCTGCCGCAGGTCGGCGAGGGCGACGCGCTGACGGCCGAGGAGATCACCGCCGACGGCCACGCCACCAAGCCCCCGGCCCGCTACACCGAGGCCTCGCTGGTCAAGGAGCTGGAGGAGCGGGAGATCGGCCGCCCTTCGACGTACGCGTCGATCATCGGCACGATCCTCGACCGCGGCTACGTCTTCAAGAAGGGCACGGCGCTCGTGCCGTCCTTCCTGAGCTTCGCCGTCGTCAACCTGCTGGAGAAGCACTTCGGCCGGCTCGTCGACTACGACTTCACCGCCTCCATGGAGGAGGACCTCGACCGCATCGCCCGCGGCGAGGCCCAGGCCGTGCCGTGGCTGCGCCGGTTCTACTTCGGCGAGGGCCCGGAGGGCGGCGCCGCCGACGCGGGCAACGGCGACGGCGACCACCTCGGCGGTCTGAAGGAGCTCGTCACCGACCTGGGCGCGATCGACGCCCGCGAGGTGTCCTCCTTCCCCGTCGGCGAGGGCATCGTGCTGCGCGTGGGCCGCTACGGCCCGTACGTGGAGCGCGGCGAGAAGGACGCCGAGGGCCACCAGCGCGCCGACGTCCCGACCGACCTCGCCCCCGACGAGCTGACCGTCGAGTACGCGGAGGAGCTGCTCGCCAAGCCGAGCGGCGACTTCGAGCTGGGCACCGACCCGGGCACCGGCCACCAGATCGTCGCCCGCGACGGCCGCTACGGCCCGTACGTCACCGAGGTGCTCCCCGAGGGCACCCCGAAGACCGGGAAGAACGCCGTCAAGCCGCGTACCGCGTCGCTCTTCAAGTCGATGTCCCTCGACACGGTGACGCTGGACGACGCGCTGAAGCTGATGTCGCTCCCGCGCGTCGTGGGCAAGGACGCCGAGGGCGTGGAGATCACCGCGCAGAACGGCCGCTACGGCCCGTACCTGAAGAAGGGCACGGACTCGCGCTCCCTGGAGACCGAGGACCAGCTCTTCACCATCACGCTGGACGAGGCCCTGGCGATCTACGCGCAGCCCAAGCAGCGCGGCCGCGCCGCGGCCAAGCCGCCGCTGAAGGAGCTGGGCACCGACCCGGTCAGCGAGCGCCCGGTCGTGGTCAAGGACGGCCGCTTCGGCCCGTACGTCACCGACGGCGAGACGAACGCGACGCTGCGCCGTGACGACGACGTCGAGACGATCACGCCGGAGCGCGGCTACGAGCTGCTGGCGGAGAAGCGCGCCAAGGGCCCGGCCAAGAAGACGGCGAAGAAGGCGCCCGCGAAGAAGGCCGCCGCCAAGAAGGCCCCGGCGAAGAAGACCGCGGCCAAGAAGACGACGGCCGCGAAGAAGACCACGGCGACGAAGAAGACCGCCGCGGCGAAGAAGACGACGGCCGCCGCCAAGAAGACCGCGGCCTCGGCCTCGACCTCGGCCTCGGCGGCCGACGCGGAGTAGGCGGGACGGCTCACGCCGAGCACGCCGGACGGGCCGCCCCCTCGGGGGCGGCCCGTTCCGCGTCCACCCCCCGGCTGTCGCGCTATCCGGTATCACCCCGTCCGGTATCGCCCCGTATAGGGACCCGGACGTAAGTTCGTATATACGTTCGTATTGACAGTCGGCATCCGGACAACTCCGGATAGGCTGGCAGGATGACGCGAGCCGAGCAGCCACCTTTGGAGAGCCCCGTATCCGGAGCACTGGCCGCGGACTCCCGCGAGCGTGCCCTCCGGGCCCTGCTGCGCTTCCGTCCGCTGCGGCGGCTGTGGAGCGCCCAGTCCGCCGGGGCCGTCGGCGACGGCCTCGCCGTTTTCGTCCTCATGCTGCTGGCCCTCCAGGCCGCGGTCGAGACGGGTGCCCTCGGCGGCGGCTACCGGGGCGCCGCGTTCGCCGTCGCCGCCGTGATCGGCGCGCGGCTGCTGGGCACCGTGCTCCTCGGCGCGGTCCTGCTGGAGCCGCTGTCCTCGCTCTTCGCCCCGGCCGGCCGGCTCGACCGCCGCTGGACGATGATCGGCGCGGACGGGCTGCGGCTCGCGCTCCTCGCCGTCGCGCCCCTGTGGGCCGACTGGACCGGCCACCAGGCCGTCGTCTGGCTGCTGGTCACGGCCTTCGTCGTCGGCGGCGCCGAACGCGTCTGGACGGTCGCCAAGGACGGCGCCGTGCCCGCGCTGCTGCCCGCCCCGCCGCCCGAGGGCGACGCGGTGCGCCCGCTGCCGGACCACCAGGAGGCGCTGCGGCGGCTCTCGCTGCGCACGACCTACCTCGCCCTGCCCGTCGCGGCGGCCGCGCTCCTCGCCGTCACCCTGATCGGTAATCTGCTCGGCTCGGGCATCGACTGGTTCCACCTCCACCAGACGGCCCTCGGCTCGTACCTCGCGGCCGGGCTCTTCGCGACGTCCGGCGTGGTGCTCCACCGGATGAAGCTGCCCTCACTGCCCGACGGCGTGAAGGCGCCCCGCGCGCGCTCCCCGCTGGAGGGCCTGCGCCGCCCCAAGACCGTCCACGGCGCCGCCGACAAGGGGCGCACGGGCGCGATCCCGGTGCTCGTCCTGTCCTGCGCGGCCATCGCGGGCGCGGTCGCCGCGGCCGTCGGCGTCGCCGCGCTCCAGGCGGCCGACCTCGGCGGCGGGCCCGTCGGCTTCGCCCTGCTGGCCCTCGCGCTCACCGGCGGCCCGGCCCTGGGCATCCGCGGCGCCCGGAAGGTGCTGCCCGGCTTCTCCCGCCGCCGGCTGCTCGCGCTGGCGCTCGCCCTGACGGGCGCCGCGCTGCTCGCCGCCGGGCTGGTGCCCGACGCGACGACCGTCCTGCTGCTCGTCCTGCTGGCGGGCTGCTCCGCCGGTGTCGTCGCCAACACCGGGCACGCCCTCCTCGACCAGGAGACGGAGGAGTCCCGCCAGGCCCGCACCACCGAGCACCTCCACGGGGTCGTCCGCCTCACCGTCGCGCTGGGCGCGGTCGTGGCGCCCGTCCTCGCCGCGGTCATCGGGCCGCACCGGCTCGTGTCCGGTTCCTTCGTCTTCGCGCACGGCGGGGCGGCGTTCACGCTGATGCTCGTCGGCGCGCTGCTGCTGCCCGTCGGCGCGCTCGTGCTGGGCCGCACCGACGACCGGCACGGGGTGCCCTTCCACCGCGACCTGCTCGACGTGGTGCGCGGCGGCGACCCCGCCGAGGGCACGGCACCCGCCGGCTTCTTCATCGCCTTCGAGGGCGGCGACGGCGCCGGGAAGTCCACCCAGGTGCGGGCGATCGCCGAGTGGATCCGCGCCAAGGGCCACGAGGTCGTCGTCACCCGCGAGCCGGGCGCCACGCCCATCGGTAAGCGGCTGCGCGCGATCCTGCTGGACGTCGCGTCGGCCGGGCTCTCCGACCGCGCCGAGGCGCTGCTCTACGCGGCCGACCGCGCCGAGCACGTCGCCTCCGTCGTACGGCCCGCCCTGGAGCGCGGCGCGGTCGTCATCAGCGACCGCTACATCGACTCGTCCGTCGCCTACCAGGGCGCCGGGCGCGACCTCTCGCCGACCGAGATCGCCCGGATCTCGCGCTGGGCCACGGACGGGCTCGTCCCGAACATGACCGTGCTGCTCGACGTCTCGCCCGAGACCGCGCGCGAGCGCTTCACGGAGGCGCCGGACCGGCTGGAGTCCGAGCCGGCGGAGTTCCACCAGCGGGTCCGGACCGGGTTCCTGACCCTGGCCGCCGCCGACCCGGCGCGCTACCTCGTGGTGGACGCCGGGCAGGAGCCCGACGCCATCACCGCTGTCGTCCGCCACCGGCTCGACCAGATGCTGCCGCTGTCCGCCGCCGAGCTCGAGGCCCGCGAGGCCGCGCGCGCGGCCGCCCTGGAGGCGGCGCGCCGGGCCGCCGAGGAGGAGGCCCGTCGCAAGGCGGAGCGGGAGGCGGAGCTCGCGGCGGAGCGCGCCGCCGCGGAGGCCGCCGCGCGTGAGGCGGAGGAAGCCGCGCGCCGCGCCGAGGAGGAGCGCCGGAAGGCGGAGAAGGCCGAGGAAGAGCGCCGCCGGGCGGAGGAGGCGCGGCTGGAGCGCGAACGCCAGGAGCGGTTGCGCGCCGAGGAGGAGCGCGCCCGGCGTGAGGCCGAAGAGGCCGCGCGCCGCGAGGAGGAGCGCCGCGCCCGGGAGGCCGAGGAGGCGCGTCAGCGCGCGGAGGAGGAGCGCGCGCGCCGCGAGGCGGAGGAGCGCGCCCGCGCCGCCGAACAGGAACGACTGCGCGAGCAGGCCGCCGAGGAGGCCCGGCTGCGCGCCGAGGCCGAGGAACGGCGCCTGGAGAAGCAGCGCAAGGCGGAAGAGGCCCTGCTCAGGGCCGAGCAGGCCCGCGTGGCGGCGGAGGCCGCGGCGGCGGGTTCCCTGGCGGGTGCGGAGGCCGGTTCGGAGGCCGGTTCCGGGGCGGGTTCCCCGGCGGTCCGCGGCTTCCCGTCGGGTGCGGCGGCCGGTGCCCCGGGGGGTGCCGGGGCCTCCGGCGGGGTCGGGGGCTCGGGCGGCGCCGGCGAGGACGAGGCGCCCACCGTGCCGCAGCCCGCGCTGCGCGAGCCGGAGGCGGGCGCCCCTTCCGGCAGCGGCGATCGCGGTTCCGCGCTGCCGCCCGTCGTGGGGACCGCTGCCTTCCGCAAGGACCCCCGGGACCCCCGGGACTCCCGGGACCCCCGGGACGCCCGTGACTCCGGCGACGCGCCGACCGTCGAGACGCCCCGGCCCCCGGCCGGCTCCGAGGACCGGACGGCCGTGCTGCCGCCCGTCGTCGCGCCGACGCCGCCGACGCAGCGCGTCACCTGGGGCGTCGAGCCGAAGGACGCCCCCCGTGGCCAGGGCTCCGAGTCGGAGGAGACGGCCGTGCTGCCGAAGCCGCCGACGCGGCCGGAGGCGCGGTCCGAGAACCCCGTGGACCGGGTGCCCGACTGGCTCTTCCGCAAGGACGACGACGCCGCCGCTCCGGAAGCCGATCGCACGCGCGAGCTGCCGCAGGTCGACGCGGAGGGCGAGGGCGGCGACGCGCCGCGCCGTCCCCTGCGGAAGGCGCGGCGCCACCGGCCGGAGTGGGCGGACGACGCCCCGACGCTGGCGGACGATCTGCTCGGCAAGCGGGATGCCGACGGCGGCGGTGAGGGCGAGCGGCGGTAGCCGCTCTCGGCCAGGAGCGCGGTCCGGTCGGCTGCGGCGCCGTCGTGGCTGGTCGCGCCCACGCGGCGGCAGCCGCACATCGGCACTGTCCCGCGCCCCTTCGGGGCCCGGTGTCAGTGGTGTGGCCCACAATGGGTAGCCGCAGGACGGACAGCGCGGAGGAACAGCCATGGCGGTGTGGGACGACCTGGTCGGCCAGGACCGGGTGATCGAGCAGCTCGCCGCTGCCGCGCGGGACGCGGACGCGCTGGTCACGGCCGCCGGGCCGGACGCCTCGGCGGCGCCGGAGGCGGCGGGCGCCTCCCGGATGACGCACGCGTGGCTGTTCACGGGCCCGCCCGGCTCCGGGCGGGCCACCGCCGCCCGCGCCTTCGCCGCCGCCCTCCAGTGCGTCAGCCCCGACCGCGCGACGGGCGGCCCCGGCTGCGGCTTCTGCGACGGCTGCCACACCTCCCTCGTCGGGACGCACGCGGACGTGGAGATCGTCCGTACGGACCTGCTGTCCATCGGCGTCAAGGAGACCCGTGACCTGGTCCGCCGGGCCCAGCTGTCGCCCGCCGGCGGCCGCTGGCAGGTGATCGTCCTGGAGGACGCGGACCGGCTCACCGAAGGCGCGGGCAATGTGCTGCTCAAGGCCGTGGAGGAGCCCGCCCCCCGCACGGTGTGGCTGCTGTGCGCGCCCTCCCTGGAGGACGTGCTGCCGACGATCCGCTCCCGCTGCCGCTCCCTGACGCTGCGCACGCCTCCCACGGCGGCGGTGGCCGACATCCTCGTCCGCCGGGACGGGATCGAGCCGGAGCTCGCGGTCCGGTCGGCCCGCGCCACCCAGGGGCACATCGGCCGGGCCCGCCGCCTGGCCACGGACGAGCGCGCCCGGGCCCGCCGCGCGGCCGTGCTCAAGATGCCGCTGCGCGTGGCCGACATGGGCGGCTGCCTCAAGGCGGCCCAGGAGCTGATCGACGCGGCCGCCGAGGACGCCAAGCAGGTCGCCGAGGAGGTCGACACCAAGGAGACCGAGGAGCTGCGGGCGGCGCTCGGCGCGGCGGCGGGCACCGGCGGCCGGCTGCCGCGCGGCACCGCCGGCGCCATGAAGGAGCTCCAGGACCGCCAGAAGCGCCGCGCGACCCGCACCCAGCGCGACAGCCTCGACCTGGCCCTCACCGACCTGACCGGCTTCTACCGCGACGTGCTCGCGATACAGCTCGGCTCGCGCGTCGAGCTCGCCAACGACGACGCGCGGGACGCCCTGGAGCGCGTCGCGCGCGGCTCCGGGCCGGAGGCGACGCTGCGCCGCATCGAGGCGATCACGGCCTGCCGGCAGGCGCTCGACCGCAATGTGGCGCCGCTGCTCGCCGTCGAGGCCATGGCGGTCGCGCTGCGCGCGGGCTGACGGCGCGGGCGGGCTGACGGCGCGGGTGCCACCCGGGGTGGTCGTCCGGGTGACGTCCGTCCGGGTGGCGGGGTCCCGTCCGGGGGACGGGGGGAACGGGTGAGCTGACCGGGGGAGGGTGAGTAGTACGAGGAACGGCGGGCACACCGCAGGTTGGGTGATTCCTCACTCGTATGAGGACTAGTGGGCCGTAAGGCTGGCCAAGTCGGGTATCCGTCCGGATACGCTCCGTATGCCCGCGTGGTCCTGTGCATGTCGCATGTCCGCATATCGCATATCTGTATGCCCTGCGGATGTCCGACTGTCCGGACGGCCGGATGCCGTACGCCCACCTGTCGCCCACCCCGAGGGGCCAGCCGATGGACACCAGTCGCCTGTTCCGCACCTCCGGCACGCTCGCCGCGACCGCGGCCCTGCTGATCTCCGCCGCCGTCTCGGGGGCCGCGGCCTCGGCGGCCGCGGCGCCGGGCGCGGCGGCGGCCAGACCGCGCGGCGTGGGCGAACCCGGCTCCTTCGCCTCCCTCCTCCCACCCGAGGCGGCCGACGAACAGGGGCCGCTACCGGAGCTGGCCCCGCTGCCCGCCGCCCTGCCGCGCGCGCTCCGGCCCTACTACGACCAGAGGCTCGCCTGGCACTCCTGCGGCGGCAAGCGCGCGGACTTCGAGTGCGCCACGCTGCGCGCCCCGCTCGACTACGAGGCCCCCCGGTCCCACGACGACGTGAAACTCGCCGTCTCCCGCAAGAAGGCCACGGGCCCCGGCAAGCGCCTCGGCGCCCTGATGGTCAACCCCGGAGGGCCGGGCGGCTCGGCGATCGGCTTCCTCCAGGAGTACGCGGCCTCCAGCTACCCCGGCGCCGTCCGCGCCCAGTACGACATGGTCGCGATGGACCCGCGCGGCGTCGCCGCGAGCCAGCCCGTCACCTGCCTCTCCGACAAGGAGATGGACGCCTACGCCCAGGTCGACACGACCCCGGACGACGCCGCCGAGGTCCGCGAACTGGTGGCGTCGTTCAAGAAGTTCGCCCAGGGCTGTGCCGCCCGCTCGGGCAAGCTGCTCGGCCACGTCTCGACCGTCGAGGCGGCCCGCGACATGGACGTCCTCCGCGCGGTCCTCGGCGACGACAAGCTCCACTACGTCGGCGCCTCGTACGGCACCTTCCTCGGCGCCACCTACGCGGGGCTCTTCCCCTCCCGCGTCGGCCGGCTCGTCCTCGACGGCGCCATGGACCCCGCCCTCGACGCCCGGCGGATCAACCGCGACCAGACGGCGGGCTTCCAGACGGCCCTGGCCTCCTTCGCGGCGGACTGCGCCCAGCACGAGGACTGCCCGCTGGAGGGCGGCCGCACGGACGTCGCGGGCGTCCGCCTCCAGCAGTTCTTCCAGCGCCTCGACCAGCACCCGCTCGACACCGGCACCCCCCGCCGGCTCACCGAGAGCCTGGCCACCACGGGTGTGATCTCCGCCATGTACGACGAGACCACCTGGCCGATCCTCCGCAAGGCCCTGCACAACGCCCAGACCGGCGACGGCGCGCTGCTGCTGCGCCTCTCGGACCTCTACTACGAGCGCGACCAGCGCGGTCACTACACCAATCTGATGCCCGCCAACTCGGCGGTGAACTGCCTCGACCTCCCGCCCGCCTTCCGCGGCCCGGCGGCCGTCCGCCGCGCCGTCCCCGACTTCGAGAAGGCCTCCCCGGCCCTCGGCGCGAGCTTCGCCTGGTCCGCCCTGAGCTGCGCGTACTGGCCCGTGCGGGCCACCGGCGGCCCCCACCGCATCCCGGCCCGGGGCGCCGCCCCCATCCTCGTCGTCGGCACCACCCGAGACCCGGCGACGCCCTACCCCTGGGCCCGCGCCCTCGCCTCCCAGCTCTCCTCCGGCCGTTTGCTCACCTACGACGGCGACGGCCACACCGCCTACACCCGGGGCAGCCGCTGCGTGGACGGCGCGATCAACGACTACCTCCTCACGGGCACCCCGCCACCGGCCTCCCGCCACTGCTCCTGACCTGCGGTATCCCCTCGCGGACGGCTGTGTACGGAGCACCCCTGGAAACTGTGTAGACTTAGGCGCGCTGCACACGCCAACCTTGGTTACGCAGCTTGCCGCCTTAGCTCAGTTGGCCAGAGCAACGCACTCGTAATGCGTAGGTCTCGGGTTCGAATCCCGAAGGCGGCTCCGCCGAAAGCCCGGCTCGGACCTTGTCTGAGCCGGGCTTTTTCGTGCGCCTCGCAGGCTCAGAACGTGGGGCAGAGGTGTTCGTGCACGACGTCGCGGATCTTCGCCGCCTTGGCGGGGCCGAAGCCCTGCGGGTGAGTCGGCGAGGTGAACCGCAGGTTCGCGAGCTCGACCTGTTTCGCCCGGTCCTTCGGGGAATCGTGGATGCTCCGGCACTCGTTGCGGCCCCGGCCGACGGCGCGCTCGTCTTCGAGTCGGTGCCGCCCTTGTCGCCTCCGCACGCGGTGAGTGTGGCGGTGGCGGCGATCGCGAGGCTGGTTAAGGCGATGGCGGTGCGTCTCACCTGGCTCTCCTCTGGCCGGTGGTCATGATCGCCTCATCCTGGCACGCGAACGCTTCACGGCCGAAGCCCCGGCCGGGGGGTCTGCCCGGCCCGGGCTTTCTCTTTCGGCGCGGGTGGCGTCAGAGGATGTCCGTGCCCGGGTCGAGGCCCAGGAGGACTCGGCCCTGGACTTCCATGTTCACGTTGACCTGGGCCAGGGCGTGGAGCGTGAAGCCCAGGATGTCGCGGTGGAAGCGCTGGAAGGGGACGTCGCGCTTGATGACCGAGGCGCCGCTCGCGGAGTGGAGGAGTTCGACGGCCTCCTTGGCGAGCTGGCCCGCGAAGGCGGTGCGGCCGCGGACGATGGCGCGCTCCTCCAGGGTGGGGTCCTCTCCCGCGTCGGCGCGGCGCTGGAGGAGGTCCAGCCACTTCGAGGAGAGGGCCTCCGCCGCGTCGATCTTGTTGGCGGCGGTGGCCACCTGGATCTGGGTGAGCGGGTGCTGCTTCTGGTCGGTCCAGGAGGTGTAGGTGATGCCGCGGCCCGGGAGGCGGTCGAGGAAGAGACCGTAGGCGCCGCGGGCCACGCCGACCGCCATCAGGGCGTAGGCGGACATGATGAACGGGACGACGCCGTACTCGCGGCCCTTCGCGGTGCTGTTCCAGCGGCCGGGGACGCCGGTGCTCATGATCTCGCCGTAGGAGGCCACGCGGTGCGCGGGGATGAAGACATCCTGGGCCGTGGTCGTGGCGCTGCCGGTGCCGCTGCCCGAGGTGACGTCCCAGTCGTCGGTGATGGACAGCTCCGACATCGGCACGAGGGCGAGGAACTCCTCGGTGGTGCCGTCGGGGTGCTCCAGCATGGCGGCGAGGCCGTCCCAGTCGGCGCCGTGGCAGCCGGTGTTGTAGTTCCAGCGTCCGTTGAGGAGGTAGCCGCCCTCGGTGGGGACGAGGGTGCCCGTGGGGGCGAAGCCGATGGAGACGCGGACCGAGCCTCCCGCGAAGACCTCCTCCTGCGCCTTGTCAGGGTAGAAGGCGGCCATCCGGGCACCGGTGAGCCAGACGGTCATGGCCCAGCCGGTGGACGGACAGGCCCGGGCGATCTCGGAGATGACCGCGCCCTGGTCGGCGATGCCGAGGTCGAGGCCGCCGAAGCGGGCCGGTACGGCCATACGGAATACGCCGGCCTCTTCCAGGAGCCGGAGGTTCTGCTCGGGTACCCGGCTCTTCTCCTCGGCCTCCAGGCCGTTCGCCCGGATCACGGGGTGTGCCTTCTCCACCGCGGCGAGCAGGGCGGTGAATTCCGAATTCGTGGCCATCAACGTACCTCCGGCAATTAATCCTGTTTCCTCCTCATGAGGTTTGCAGGAGTCCGGGCATTTGCCGTCCACCGGGGCAAGTGGAAGACCATTCGCCGGTAATTGCACGGTGATGAACGGTCGTTGATCGGAGTAGCGTGAGGAGCGCCGCTTACCTGCTGGTAAGTACCCACTTTCAAGTAGGTACTTCCCTGGTCGCGAGCGGTGAGTGAATCTGAGTGGGCAATACATTTCGTCCTTGGATAGGAGCTGTGATGGCGGGCAACGACCACGCACCGGTGACGGTCATCGGTCTGGGGCTGATGGGGCAGGCGCTGGCCGGGGCCTTCCTGAAGGCCGGGCACCCGACGACCGTGTGGAACCGCTCCGCGGACAAGGCGCAGGAGCTCGTGGGCCAGGGCGCCGTGCTCGCGGCCTCCCCGGCCGAGGCCGTGGCCGCCTCCGAGCTGGTCGTCGTGTGCGTCTCGGACTACGACGCGATGCACTCGGTCCTCGACCCGCTGGGCTCCGCGCTCTCCGGGAAGGCCCTGGTCAACCTGACCTCCGGCTCCTCGGAGCAGGCCCGGGAGAAGGCCGGCTGGGCGGCCGGCCACGGCGCGAGCTACCTGGACGGCGCCATCATGACCGTCCCGGCCCTCATCGGCGGCGCCGAGACCGTGCTCTTCTACAGCGGCCCGGCGGACGTCTTCGCCGCCCACGAGGCCACCCTCAAGGTCCTCGGCGGCAACACCACCCACCTGGGCGCGGACCACGCGCTGGCCGCGCTCTACGACGTGTCGCTGCTCGGCGTCATGTGGGGCACCCTCAACAGCTTCCTCCACGGTGTCGCGCTGCTGGACACCGTCGGTGTGAAGGCGAGCGAGTTCCTGCCGTGGGCGACCGCCTGGGTCGACGCGGTGAAGGGCTTCGCCACGGACTACGCGGGCCAGATCGACGCGGCCGACGGCAAGTTCCCCGCCAACGACGCCACCATGGAGGTCCACGCCGGCGCCCTCGAGCACCTGGTGCACGAGAGCGAGGCGCAGGGCATCAACCCCGAACTGCCCCTCTTCGTGCAGGGCCTGATGGCACGTACGATCGCCGCCGGTCACGGCAAGAACAGCTACGCCAGCATGGTCAAGGTCTTCCAGCAGCCCAAGGCGTAAGCCCCGCCCAGCCGCCGGGGGTGCCGCCCCCGTCCCCCCGGTGAAGGGCCCGGAACCGCGTGCGCGGTCCGGGCCCCTTCGGGCATGTTCTCTTCACAGGGCCACGACGGCGGTGAATTCCCGGGCGTCGAAGCGGCGTGAAGTCGGCCCGTCAAGGAAACATCAAACCGACCGGCCTGTATGTAATGATCACTGCCATGACTCTTTCCTGGCACGAACTCGTCACCGCCGCCACCGACTCCGCCACCGCCCTTCTCGAGAAGGCCGAGGGCGACTGGTCCCGCCCCGCGGGAACGCTGGAATGGAGCTGTCAGCAGACGGTCTCCCACCTTTCCCAGGCGGTCACCGGATACGCGGGTCTGCTGATAGCCCAGCCGAAGGACCGCTACATCACGCTGATGACCCACATCGACGCCGGGGCGCCGGCCGACGCGAAGGCGGAAGGCATCCGCATCGCCGGCCGGATGCTGGCCGGTGTCGTGCGCGAGACCTCGCCCGAGGTCCGCGCCTGGCACCCGTGGGGCACCAGTGACGTGGCGGGCTTCTCCGCCATGGCCGTCACCGAACTCCTCCTCCACAGCCGCGACATCGCCCTCACCTTCGGGCTGGACTGGGAGCCCTCGGACGAGCTCTGCGCCCCCGTGCTGGAGCGCATCTTCCCGGGCGCGCCCACGGGCCACGGCGCCGCCGAGACGCTGCTGTGGAGCACCGGCCGCGGCGACCTGCCCGGCCTGGAGCGCCCGGCGGGGTGGCGCTGGTACGGCGACGTCCGCTGACGAACGGCCACGACGAACGACCACGGTGCCCGGGCGGAGTGGATCCGCCCGGGGGGCCTCAGCCCGTCATGGAGGACATCCACAGCGGCGCCACGGCCCGCGCGTCGCGCGGGGCCGCGACCCGGCTGAGCGAGGTCACCTCGGAGGGCTCAGGGTTGAGCACCTCGCGCTGGAGGCGCTGGAGTTCGGGCGAGGGCTCGAGGCCCAGCTCGTCGTTGAGGATGCGGTAGAGGTTCTGGTACGCCTGGAGCGCTTCCGCCCGGCGGCCGGAGCCGTGGAGGGCCGAGATCAGCTGGCCGTGGAACCACTCGTTGAGGGGGTAGGCGTGCACCAGCAGCCGCAGCTCGGGGATCGACTCCCGCTGCCGGCCGAGCCGGGTCTGGCCCTCTATGCGCAGCTCCAGCGCCCGGATGCGCAGCTCGTCGAGGTGGGCGATCGAGCCCGCGAGCAGGTCGCCGGAGGGGATGCTGGAGAGCACCGGGCCGCGCCACAGGCCCAGCGCCTGGTTGAGGTGGTGGACGGCCGACTCGGGGTCGCCGTCCTGGAGTTCGGAGTGTCCCCGGGCGATCAGCTGCTCGAAGACCTTGATGTCGACCTCGGAGTCGTCGACCTGGATGACGTATCCCGGCGCGCGCGTCGCGAGGAGGGTCCGCCCGGCGGCGGCCAGTTCCTCGCCGACGAACATGCGCCGGGCGTGGTAGATGTACGTCTGAAGCGTCGTCAGAGCACTGCGTGGTGGCTTCTGGCCCCAGAGTTCCTGGATCAGCGAGTCCGCCGTGACGATCTCGTTGGGCCGGGTCAGGAGAAGTGCCAGTGCCTGACAGACCTTCGGGGTGCTCGGTACGTAGGTCCGGCCGTCGTCGGCGACGATCTCGAACGGCCCGATGAGGTTGAACCTCACTGCGCACACTCCTGTTCCCGGCGCGACCGATGAACCCCTGCGCCGATCACCTGAAAGGGTGATTCTGACAGTAGGCATGCCAGGTACGGATTCCTACCGAAGGGAGCCAAGAGTGTCATGTTACCTAACGGTAGGTATTTTAATAAGGGGCTACTTTGGGCCGCCTCCGTCCGTTGTGCCCGCCCCCTGAGTCACCGCCCGGACCTCCGCATACCCACGGTACGTACCGCTCAAGGGCGGTACGTACCGTGAGTACCTGTCAATCCCGCCGCTACTGCGGCTGGTTGCCGTGCTTGCGCGCGGGCAGGGCGGCGTGCTTGTTGCGCAGCATGGTGAGCGCCTCGATGAGCGTGGCGCGGGTGAGCGCGGGGTCGATGACGTCGTCGACGAGGCCGCGCTCGGCCGCGTAGTAAGGGTGCATCAGTTCGTCGCGGTACTCGGCGATCCGGGCCTGCCGGGTGGCCTCCGGGTCGTCGGAGGCGGCGATCTCGCGGCGGAAGACGACGTTGGCGGCGCCCTCCGCGCCCATGACGGCGATCTCGTTGACCGGCCAGGCCAGGGCGAGGTCGGTGCCGATGGAGCGGGAGTCCATGACGATGTACGCGCCGCCGTAGGCCTTGCGCAGCACCAGGGAGATCCGGGGCACGGTCGCGTTGCAGTAGGCGTAGAGCAGCTTGGCGCCGTGCCGGATGACGCCGCCGTGCTCCTGGTCGACGCCGGGCAGGAAGCCGGGCACGTCCACGAGGGAGACCAGTGGGATGTTGAAGGCGTCGCACATCTGGACGAAGCGCGCGGCCTTCTCCGAGGACTCGATGTCCAGCACGCCCGCCAGTCGCTGCGGCTGGTTGGCGACGATGCCGGTGACCTGGCCGCCCATCCGCGCCAGGGCGCAGATGATGTTGGGCGCCCAGCGCTCGTGCACCTCGAAGAAGTCGCGGTCGTCGACGATCTCCTCGATGACCGCCCGCATGTCGTACGCCTGGTTGGGGTCGGCCGGGACGAGGTCCAGCAGGACGTCGTTGCGTCGGTCCACCGGGTCGTACGCCGGCTCGGCGGGCGGAAGTTCGCGGTTGTTGGAGGGGAGCAGCGACAGCAGGTGGCGCACGTCCTCCAGGGCGGACTCCTCGTCGTCGTAGGCGTTGTGCGCCACGCCGGAGGTCTCGGCGTGGACGTCCGCGCCGCCCAGCCCGTCCTGGGTGATCTTCTCGCCGGTGACCGCCTGGACGACGTCCGGGCCGGTGATGAACATCTGCGAGGTGCCGCGCACCATGAAGACGAAGTCGGTGAGCGCGGGGGAGTAGGCCGCGCCGCCCGCGCAGGGGCCCATGATGACGCTGATCTGCGGCAGCACACCGGAGTTGCGGACGTTGCGCTGGAAGATGCCGCCGTAGCCCGCGAGGGCGGTGACGCCCTCCTGGATGCGCGCGCCGGCGCCGTCGCACAGGCCCACGATGGGCGCGCCCGCCGTCTCGGCCAGGTCCATCAGCTTGTGGATCTTCTGGGCGTGGGCCTCGCCGAGGGCGCCGCCGAAGATGCGGAAGTCATGGGCGTAGGCGAAGACCGTGCGGCCCTCGACCTTGCCCCAGCCGGTGATGACGCCGTCGGTGTAGGGCTTCTTGTCCTCCAGGCCGAAGCCGGTGGCGCGGTGCCGGCGGAACGGCTCGGTCTCGGTGAAGGTGTCCTTGTCGAAGAGGAGTTCGAGACGCTCGCGGGCGGTGAGCTTGCCCTTGGCCTTCTGGGCCTCGGTGGCCTTGGCGCTCGGTCCTTCGAGGATCCGCGTCCGGAGGTCCGCCAGCTCCGCGACGCGTCCGGTCATGTCCGCGGGGGACGCGGGGGACGCGGGGGCCGTGGTGGCCGCGGGGGGTGCGGCGGCCGCCTCCGGGGACGGCCGGTCGCTGACGTTCAGCGGCTTATCCTCGACGATGCTCACGGGTGCCTCTCTCCGGTCGGGAAAACGCGCGGCCGCGCCCTGGCTCGGGCCGGGGCGCCCGGCGGTCCCAGCGTGGCGCCCGGCACTTGAGGCCAGCTCGAACGGTCCTGGAACCCGCAAGCGCGACAAAGGGGTTCAAGGGCCGTGACCTCCGGGCTCCACCGGACCTCGATCCGGTCTCGAGCACCACGAGCCCCGGCGACAGGGCGCCCCTCGACCCCCGCTCTAGCGGTTCCGCACAGGCTTGGGGCGTGCTCACAGAGACGATCTCCCCCGACCTGTTCCGCGCCGCGCTCTCCCGCTGGGCCAGCGGCGTCACCGTGGTGACCACCACCGATGCCGATGGCCGGAACCACGGCTTCACCGCCAGTGCGTTCTCCTCGGTCTCCCTGGACCCCGCACTCGTCCTGGTGTGCCTGGACAACCGGGCGAACTGCTTCGACGCCTTCGACAAGTCCGAGGGCTTCGTCATCCACCTGCTCGCCCAGGGCCAGGAGGGGCTGGCCGGCAAGTTCGCCAGCAAGGGCGCCGACAAGTTCGCGGGGACGGACGTGCGGCTCTCCGAGCGCGGGCTGCCGCTGCTGCCGGGCGCGCTGGCCCGGCTGGAGTGCCGCACCGAGCGCCGGATCCCCGGCGGTGACCACCTGATCCTCATCGGCGAGGTGCACCACGCCGACGCGGGCGACGGCGAGCCGCTCGTCTACTACCAGCGCGGGTTCCACGAGCTGATCCCCGCCGGGGCGACGCTCGGCTGACCCCCGAACCGGGCCGGGGCCCGTGACCGGCCCCGCTCAGGCGGCGCCGGCCGTGTCCGCCGGGCCCTCCGCGACCTCGGGCGCGGCCGCCGTCGCGCGCGTGGCCGGGAACGCCTCGGTGCCCGCCATGACCACGGCGAGATGGGCGGCCGACGCGAGCGTCACGTGCCGGTGCCAGCCCTGGAACGAGCGGCCCACGAAATCCCGCATGCCCACCTGGTCGGCGACGCGCCGGGCGTCGCGGTCGGCGACGGCGGTCAGCCGGGTCAGCCGCAGCAGCGCCCCGATGGGCAGGTCGGTCGCGTCCGTCAGCCATAAGCGGGCCTGTCTGCGCTCGCCCCCCGCCCATTCGCCGATCAGGCGCATGGGCCGCCAGGGGTTGCCGTCCGGGCGCCCCGCGCGGTCGCGCGGGGGACGGGGGAGCAGCACGGGGACGGTGGTGGCCACGGTGTCGCGACGGTCGTCGCGGGTGAGCGTCCACTCGGTCGGTCGGCGCAGCCGTTTCACGGCCTCCAGCAGCTGCCCCGCGGTCGTCGTCCGCTCGCTGTAGCCCTGGAGGGCGGAGCCGTCGGCCCGCAGCCGGGTGCCCGGGTCGACACGCATCAGCAGCGGGGCGCCCAGCGACTCCAGCCGGCGGGCGCACTCGGCGGCGTCCAGCCCGTCGACGTTCACCACGACGGGCACCCGCCCCGGCGACTCCCCGCCGGCCCGGGGCGCCAGCTGGCTGACGCAGTCCTCGGGGGTGGCGGTGCGCACGGTGGCGGGGATGCCCGCGCCCCGGCGCCGCTCGGCGTCGGCGAGCCAGCTCTCGGTCAGCAGCAGCCGCCAGTCGACGGGCACGGCGTGGGTGCCGGAGACCATCCAGGCCCCGTACGCCTGCTGGCTGTTGACCGTCTGGCCCAGGTCGGGCAGGAAGCGCGGCTCGACCCCCACCGAGTGGACCCCCGCCTTGGGGATCACCGTGGGGCGGACGACCCATGCCTGCGGCTTCAGGAGCCGCTCGGTGTGACGCGCGAGCGCCTGGCGCACCGGCCGCCACTCCCAGGACGAGTCGCTGATGAAGTGGTGGACGCTCTGCCGGGCGGTGGCCCCGCCGATCTGCGCCGCGATGTTCCGCAGCGTCTTGCGCCCCTCGGCGGCCAGCAGGCCGCGGACGTACTGTTCGGCCCGGAGGCGCTGGTCGCTGCGCTGCAGCGACGCGAAGAGCGTGGTGCGCAGCTCCGCCAGCACCTGTTCCGGTGCCCGGTCACCCAGGCTGCCTGGACGGCTCGAGTCCGTACCCATCATTCCCCCCACTGCGATGGCCGGACGGCCGACCTCCGAAGCATGTTGATCCGCTGTGCGTGTTGGTTATGCGTAACGGGCCTGGTACGAGCAGGCAGATATCCCCCCAGACCGGGACCTGTCACTCCTCGGGCTGACTACTGTAAATAAACCATACGAACGGTTTCGCCGGGTGAAGGTTTGGCCAATGGTCGGGGTCCGTTCGGCCGCCCCCCTGGCGAGCCGGTCCGGTCCCCGTCCTTGGCCGCGCCGCTCAGTTCCCGGTGGTGCCGGCGTCGCCACCCGTTCCGGGACGGGTCGCCGCTGCCGCCTCGGACAGCCGCAGCGGGCGGTCCGGCGCGACGTCCAGGCGTGCCAGGACGGCCGGAACGGCGATGTTCGGCAGCAGCATCTGGTACATCAGCGAGACCTCGTGGACGAGGCTGTCGTCCTGCGGCACGGCCTCGGCCACCAGCTGGACGCCGGTCCAGGCGCCGACGAGGAAGCGGGAGGTCTCGTACGGGTCGACGTGCGCGAGCAGCTCGCCCCGGGCCTTGGCCTCGGCCAGCAGCCCGGCGCCGACCGTGATCCACTCCGGCCACTTGGTGCCGAACATCCGGCGCGCCCGCTGGTCCACCGACAGCCGCAGGGCGGCCCGCAGCAGCGGCTCGCGCGGCATGCGGTGGGCGAGCAGCAGCGAGGTGTCGGCGAGCTCCTGGAGTTTGAACTGCTGCGGAAGAACGCCTTCCGTGGTGACCGCCATGTCCAGGACACCGCGCGCCAGGTCTTCCTTGGAGCTGAAATGGAAGTAGAGGGCGCCCCGGGTCACATCGGCCCGGGCCAGGATCTGGGAAATGGTGGCCGCTTCATAGCCGCACTCGTCGAAGACGATTCCGGCGGCTTCCAGAATCACTTGACGGGTCCGCTTCGCGCGCTCCTGCTGTGCCACGGAAACCCCCTCCTTCTGTTCGGCTACCCCAGGGTTGATTTGTACCAATGGGTAGGTATCCTCAGCGGCGAGTGCCCGCCCAGGCTCAATCCCACGCATCGGCGACCCAGGGGGGATCATGTCCGCAACGGTGCAGCAATCCTGCACGCTGGAGCCCGGAATTCCGAAATCGGCCGGGGCTTCGGAGGCGGCAACCGTACCGTCCCCCCGGTCTCCCGGCGGACCGGCGCCCGGACGTGCCGCCGGGCCGCCGGGCAAGAGAATCGCCAAGGAACTGGTGCACCTCCACGACGCGGCGGCCGTCCTCGTGGTGGACTGGGTGCGCCGCAGCGCCACCGAATTCACGCTCACGGTGGAGTGGCCCGCGTCGGCGACCGGTGAGAGGCCCGATCCGGAACTGGCCGCGCATACCCTCCGGCAGTGCGGACTGGCTATTTCGCACGCCGAGTTCGGTGTTCCGCTCGACCATCAGTCGCTCTTGCGGAAGCTTGACTTCAGCATTGCCCCCGTGGCAACGGCGGAAGGAAATGCTCCGCTGCTTCTCAGCGTCGATCTCCGGTGTTCGCCCGAGAATGGCCGCGACGGCCGGGGCCATGGTTGCGAGGCCATGGATTTCACGGTCCGCGCGGGTACCCGGACGATCATCCGCGCCCGGTCGCTCGCCACCTGGATTTCCCCCGGCGTCTACCGCCGGCTGCGCGGCGCCCACCTCTCGCCGCGCTGGGGCGAGTGGGAGATACCCCCGCCGCTGGCACCCTCGTCCGTCGGGCGCGCCCGGCCCGGCGAGGTCGTCCTGGCCGCCGGCGACGGCCCGGACCGCTGGCGGCTGCGCAACGACCCCGCCAACAAGGAGATGTTCGACCACCCCGTCGACCACGTGCCCGGGCTGGCCCTCTTCACCGCCGCGTGCCAGGCGGCCCGCGCCGCCCGGACGGCCGCCTCGGCCGGTGACCTCCCGACGGGAACGGTCGAGGTGACGATGGCCTACAGCCGGTACGTCGAGTTCGACGCGCCCTGCTTCCTGGAGACGGAGCGGGTGGCGGCGGAGGCCTACGAGGTCACCGGGGCGCAGGAGGGCGAGGCCGCCTTCCGCATAGGGCTGCGGTACGGGGCGGGGGCCGGCGCCGTCACTGATTGACGAAGCCGCCGTCCACCGGCATCACCACGCCGGTCAGGAACGGCGAGCGGTCGCTGAGCAGCCAGGCGGCCGCCTCGGCGATCTCCTCCGGGGCCGCGGTGCGGCCCTGCGGGGTCATGCCGTTCACCATCTGCTCCAGGCCCGGGTTGCGGTCGAACCAGTCGGCCGTGATCTCGCTGCGCGTGGTGCCCGGGGCCACGGCGTTGACCCGGATGCCCTGCTTGGCGTACTCGTCGGCGGCGGCCCGGGTGAGCCCGATCACCGCGTGCTTGGCGGCGACGTAGGGAGCGGCGGCCGGGATGGCGACGAGCCCGGCGACGCTGCTGTTGTTGACGATCGTGCCGCCGCCGGTCTCCAGCATGGCGGAGATCTCGTGGCGCAGGCAGTTCCAGACGCCGCGGACGTTGATGTCCATGATCGTGTCGTAGACGTCGTCGCCCATCAGGTGCATGGGGGTGCGGTCCCCGCCGATGCCGGCGTTGTTGAAGGCGGCGTCCAGCCGGCCGTACCGCTCGACGGCGAACTCGACCGCGCGGCGGGCGTCGTCGGGGCGGGTGACGTCCGTGACGACGTAGGAGGCCTCGGCGCCCAGCGCCGTGAGCTCCGCGGCGAGGGCGGCGAGACGGTCCTCGCGGCGGGCCGCGAGGACGACGCGGGCGCCCTCACGGGCGAAGACGCGGGCGGCGGCGGCGCCTATGCCACTGCTGGCGCCGGTGACGAGGGTCACCTTGTGGGGAAGGAGAGACTGGCTGGTCATAGGGGCGAGTTTGCCAGCCCATGGGATTTCTCCCGGCCCCCGGGCGCCGGACGGGCTCTCGGCCCGTCCGGCGCCCGGGCCCGGTCAGCCCACCGGCACCGGCGGGAAGTGGCCCTCCTCGACGAAGAAACCGACGTACTTCTCGAAGAGCTCCCGCGTCAGCTCGGGGCAGACGATGCCGCTGCCCTCCAGCGCGGCCTCCGTCTCCTCCGTGCCGATCGGCGGGTAGAAGGCGTCGGTGTCCGACGTCATCATCTCGAAGGCGTGGAGCAGCGGGTACAGCGCGTTGTCCCGGTCCGTACGGACGGACTCGCTCCACTCGTCCCAGCCGCGCTCGCCCAGCGGGTAGCCCAGGTCGCGCAGGTAGGCGACGCAGGTGCCCAGGGAGAGCGAGCTCTGGTTGAACAGGTGGAACGTGCCGCCCGCGCTCTTCTCCTGCCGGGAGATGCCCAGGATCGCGGCGCTCACGTAGTCCACCGGCAGCAGGTGGAAGCGGCCGCCGCTGGTCGTGGGCACCGAACCGGCCTGGAGCAGGCCCTTGAGGCTGAGCCAGACGAAGTCCGCCGTCTGGCAGGCCCCGTTCTCCTGGTCGCCGGAGATCACGTCGACGCGGTAGACCGACACCGGCAGACCGCGCTCGCGCGCCACGCCGATGAGCTGCTCCGCCACCCACTTGCTCTGGAGGTAGCCGCTCGGCAGCGCCTCGGCGGGGCCGGTCGGGTCGGTGACCTTCAGCGGGACGCCCTCCTCGCGCACGCCGTCGAAGACGCCGACGGTCGACACGTAGTGGACGGGCACCGTGCGGTGCCGCGCGGCCAGCCGCAGGACCTCCTCCGTGCCCAGGACGTTCGACGCCTTGAGCGAGGTGTACGGGTGGAGCCAGTGGACGCGGGCGCCGTTGTGGTAGACCACGTCGACCTCGCGGGCGAGGGCGTCGAAGGTCTCCGGCGCGAGGCCCAGGCCCGGCTCGGCGAGGTCGCCGAGGACGATCGCCAGCCGCGCGGGGTCGACCTCGTCCCAGACCCGGTAGTACTCCATGTTGGCGCGCAGCCGCGCCAGGGCGGTGGCCTCGTCCGTGCCGCGCACCAGGCAGTGGATCCGGCCCGTGGTGGTCCGCATCAGGTCGCGCAGCAGGAACGCCCCGAGGAAGCCGGTGGCGCCGGTGAGCAGGATCTCCTTCGGGTCGGCCACGACGCGCACGACCTCGTCCGCCGGGCGGACGTCCTCGGCGAGGACGATCTCCGCGGCGAAGTCCACGGTCCCGGCGGCCGCGGTGTCGCCTTCGCCGTCCGCGCCCGCGGCCAGTGCCTCGGTCAGTAGGAAGGCTGCCAGGCCCTCCGGCGTGGGGTGGTCGAAGACCACCGTCGCCGGCAGCTTGACGCCGGTGGCGGCGCCCAGCCGGTTGCGCAGCTCGACCGAGGTCAGCGAGTCGAAGCCGAGGGAGGGGAAGGGCTGCGCGGTGTCGATGCCGGTGCCCCCGGAGTGCCCGAGCACCCCGGCGATCTCGGCGACGACCAGCTCCAGCACGGCCTGCCGCCGCCCGTCCGCGTCCAGCCCGGCCAGCCGCTCGGCCAGCGAGCCGTCCACCGCGTCGGAGTTGCGGGCGACGCGCCGCGCCGGGGTGCGCACCAGGGCGCTGAGCACCGTGGGCGCCTGGGCCGGCTGGGCGCGCAGCGGGGTGAGGTCGAGCGGGGTGGCGACCAGGGCCGCGTCCCCGAGCTCCAGGGCCACGTCCAGCAGCGCGGTGCCCTGGACGGCGGTGACCGGACGGAAGCCGCTGCGGGCGATCCGCTTGAGGTCGGTGTCGTCCAGGTGGCCGCTCATGCCGGCCTCCTGCTCCCACAGACCCCAGGCCAGGGACGTGGCGGGCAGGCCGTTCGCCCTGCGGTGCTCGGCGAGGGCGTCCAGGAAGACGTTCGCGGCCGCGTAGTTGGACTGGCCGGGGCCGCCGACGATGCCGGCGATGGAGGAGAAGAGGACGAAGGCGGCCAGGTTCTTCTCCTTCGTCAGCTCGTGGAGGTGCCAGGCCGCGTCGACCTTGGGGCGGAGGACGGCGGCGAGGCGTTCGGGGGTGAGGGAGGTGATCAGGCCGTCGTCGAGGACGCCGGCGGTGTGGATGACGGCGGTCAGCGGGTGTTCGGCCGGGATGCCGGCCAGGAGCGACGCGACCGCGTCGCGGTCGGTGACGTCGCAGGCGGCGACGGTCACGGCTTCGGCGCCGAGTGCCTTCAGTTCGGCGGTGAGTTCCTCGACGCCGGGGCTCGCCGCTCCTCGGCGGCTGCTCAGCAGCAGGTGGCGTACGCCGTGAGTCGCCACGAGGTGCTTGGCGAACAGGGCGCCGAGGCTGCCCGTACCGCCGGTGATCAGGACGGTGCCGTCGGAGTCGAGTGCGCCTGCGGCCCGGTGGTCGGGTTGTGCCCACCCGTCCCGCCCAGCGGGACGATTGCCCACAACCGGCGTTCTTGCCAGGCGCGGCACCCGCAGTTCGCCGGCCCGCAGGGCCAGTTGGGGCTCGCCCGTCGTGGCGGCGGAGGCCAGGAGCGCGTGGTCCGTGTCCACCGCGTCCGCGTCCAGCAGGACGAAGCGGCCTGCGTGTTCGGACTGGGCCGAGCGGAGGAGGCCCCAGACCGTGGCGGCTGCCAGGTCGGTGACGTCCTCGCCCTGCGTCGTCGCCATCGCGCCCGACGTGACGACCGTCAGCGGCGTCTCCGCCAGCCGCTCCTCGGCCAGCCACTCCTGGACCAGGCCCAGCACGCGCAGCGCCGTGGCGTGGACGCTCGCCGGGAGGTCGTCCGTGGGCTCGGCGGTCAGGGGCAGCAGCACGGTGTCGTAGCGCGTACCGGCCGCGACCGCCGCCGCGACGGCTGCCACGTCGGCGAACCCGTCGGGGTCCAGGACCGCGTACGCCGGGGCGGCGTCCCGCGCGGGGAGGGCGACCGGCGTCCAGTCCATGCGGAACAGCGCGTCGTGCGGGCGGGCCAGGGCGCCGGTGACGGCGGCGGCCGTGACCGGGCCGGTGCGCAGCGCCTCGACGGAGGCGACGGGCCGGCCGGACAGGTCCGCGAGCCGGAGCGACAGGGCGCCGTCGGCGGCGGGGGAGACGCGGACGCGCACGGCGGTGGCGCCCGTGGCGTAAAGCCGGACGCCCTGCCAGCGGTCGGCGAGGGTGCCGGCGGGGGCGGCCGCGTGGAGGGCCGCGTCCAGGAGCGCCGGGTGGAGGGCGAAGCCGTCGAGGTCGGTGCCCTCGGGCAGCCGGACCTCCGCGTAGACGTCGTCACCCGCGCGCCAGGCGGCGACGAGGCCCCGGAACGCCGGGCCGTACGTCAGCCCGGCGGCGGCCAGCCGCTCGTACGCCGCCTCGGGCGCGAGCTCCTCCGCGCCCTGGGGCGGCCAGGAGGTGAGCTCGAAGGGCTCGGCAACGGATCCGGCGGCGCTCAGCGTGCCGTGGGCGTGGCGGGTCCACGGCACGTCCAGGCCGTCGGGGCGGGCGTGGACGGTGACCGTCCGGCGGCCCTCCGCGTCGGCGGGGCCGACGTGGGCCTGGAGCTGGACCTCGCCCTTGTCCGGCACGGCCAGCGGGGCGTCCAGCGTGAGGTCCGCGAGGACGCTCGCGCCCAGCTCGTCGCCGGCGCGGATCGCCAGTTCGGCCAGGGCGGCCGGCGGCACGACGGCCGTGCCCAGCACGCGGTGCTCGCCGAGCCAGCAGTGGGTGCGCAGCGAGATCCGGCCGGCGAACAGGGCCTCGTCGGCGCCCGCGACGGGCAGTGCCGCGCCCAGCAGCGGGTGCCCGGCGACGGACAGGCCGAGCCCGGCGGCGTCGGCGGCACGGGCCGCCGACTCCACCCAGAAGCGCTGGTGCTGGAAGGCGTACGTGGGCAGGTCCACCCGGCGCGCGCCGGTGCCCTCGAAGAACGCCCGCCAGTCCACGGCCACCCCGTGGTTGTGGAGCCGGCCGAGGCCCTCGACGAGGGCGGCGGGCTCGGGGCGGCCGCGGCGCAGCAGCGCCACCGCCGCGCCGGGCTCGACCGTGTCCTGGACGAGCGCGGTGAGCACGCCGCCGGGACCGGCCTCCACGAACGTGGTCACGCCGTGGGCGGCGAGGGCGCGAACGGCGTCGGCGAACCGCACGGCCTCGCGGACGTGGCGCACCCAGTAGTCGGGCGAGGTCAGTTCCTCGGCGGTGGCGAGGGTGCCCGTGAGGCCGGAGACGACCGGGATCGTGGGCGGGTGGTAGGTGAGGCCCTCGGCGACCTTGCGGAACAGCGGCAGCATGGGCTGCATGTGCGGGGAGTGGAAGGCGTGGCTGACGGTGAGCCGCTTGGTCTTGCGGCCCTGCTCCTTCAGCCGGGCCGCGATCTCCTCGGCCGCGTCCGCGTCACCGGCGATGACGACGGCGGCGGGCCCGTTGACGGCGGCGACGCTCACCTCGTCCTCGCGGCCCGCGAGGAGCGGCAGCACCTCCTCCTCCGTCGCCTGGACGGCGATCATCGCGCCGCCGGCGGGCAGTTCCTGCATCAGCCGGCCGCGCGCGGCGACCAGCTTCGCGGCGTCCTCCAGCGACAGCACGCCCGCGACGTGCGCGGCGGCGATCTCGCCGATGGAGTGCCCGGCGAGGTAGTCGGGCCGCAGGCCCCAGGACTCGGCGAGCCGGTAGAGGGCGACCTCGACGGCGAACAGGGCGGGCTGGGTGTACCCGGTGTCGTCCAGGCCCTCGCCGCTCGCGATCACCTCGCGGACCGGCCGCTCCAGCAGCGGGTCGAGGACGGCGGCCACCGCGTCGAAGGCCGCCGCGAAGACCGGGTACGCCGCGTACAGCTCCTGGCCCATGCCGGGGTGCTGGGCGCCCTGGCCGGTGAAGAGCACACCGGTCTTGCCCTTGCCGCGCGCGCCCAGCACGACGTTCGGGCTCTGCTCGCCCTCCGCCAGGGCGGCGAGGCCCGCCCGCAGTTCGTCCGCGTCGGCGCCGGTGACGACGGCCCGCTGCTCCAGCGCGGAGCGCGTGGTGGCCAGCGAGTACGCCACGTCGAGCGGCGACTTCGAGGACGAGGCGGCCAGCAGCCGGCGGGCCTGCTCGCGCAGCGCCTCGGCGCTCTTCGCGGACAGCAGCCACGGCAGGACGGGCGGGACGACCGGCTCGGCGGGCGGCGCGACGGGCTCCTCGACGGGGGCCTGCTCCAGGATCAGGTGGGCGTTGGTGCCGCTGACGCCGAAGGCGGAGACGGCGGCCCGGCGCGGCCGGTCGGCCTCCGGCCACGGCCGCGCCTCGGTGAGCAGCTCGACGGCGCCGGACTCCCAGTCGACCATGGGCGTGGGAGCGTCGACGTGGAGGGTCCGGGGCAGCGTCCCGTGCTCCATCGCCTGGATCATCTTGATGACGCCGCCGACGCCCGCCGCGGCCACGGTGTGGCCGATGTTGGACTTCAGCGAACCCAGGTAGAGCGGGCGACCCTCGGGGCGGTCCTGGCCGTAGGTGGCCAGCAGCGCCTGTGCCTCGATGGGGTCGCCGAGCCGGGTGCCGGTGCCGTGCGCCTCGACCACGTCGACGTCGGCCGTGGTCAGCCGGGCGTTGGCGAGCGCCTGGCGGATCACCCGCTCCTGGGAGGGGCCGTTGGGCGCGGTCAGGCCGTTGGACGCGCCGTCCTGGTTGACGGCGGAACCGCGGATCACCGCGAGGACCTTGTGCCCGTTCTTCCGCGCGTCCGACAGCTTCTCGACCAGCACCAGGCCCACGCCCTCCGACCAGGAGGTGCCGTCGGCGGACGCCGAGAAGGACTTGATGCGGCCGTCGGGGGCGAGGCCGCTCTGCCGGGAGAAGTCGACGAAGCCGCCCGGGGTCGCCGTGATCGTCGAGCCGCCGGCCAGCGCCAGCGTCGACTCGCCCTGCCGCACCGACTGGACGGCCAGGTGCAGGGCGACCAGCGAGGACGAGCAGGCCGTGTCCACGGACAGCGCCGGGCCCTCGAAGCCGAAGGTGTAGGCGATCCGGCCGGAGGCCACGGAGTTGAGCTTGCTGGTCAGCAGGTAGCCCTCGAACTCCTCGGGCCCGTCGAGCCCGAGGTAGCTCTGCTCGATGACGCCCGCGAAGACGCCGACCTGGCTGCCGCGCAGCCCGGCCGGGTCGATGCCGGCCTGCTCGAAGGTCTCCCACGCGGTCTCCAGCAGCACCCGCTGCTGGGGGTCCATCGCCTGCGCCTCGCGCGGGGAGATCCCGAAGAAGCCCGCGTCGAACTCGGCGGCGCCGTCGAGGAAGCCGCCCTCACGGGTGTAGGAGGTGCCGGGGGTGGCCGGGTCCGGGTCGTAGAGCCGCTCCAGGTCCCAGCCGCGGTCGGCGGGGAACGGCGAGATGCCGTCCACGCCGCCCTCGACCATCCGCCACAGGTCCTCGGGCGAGCGCACCCCGCCGGGGAACCGGCAGGCCATGCCGACGATGGCGACGGGCTCCTGGGTGCCCGCCTCCAGCTCGGCCAGGCGCGCCCGCGCCTTCTTCAGGTCGGCCGTCACCCATTTGAGGTACTCGACCAGCTTCTCTTCGTTGGAGGGTTGATTGGTCATGCTGGATCTCTCCTGGAGATACGGAAGTCGGTGAGCACCTCAGCCGGAGGAGCGGCCGAGCTCGTTGTCGATGAAGCTGAAGATGTCCTCGGCCGAGGCCGACTCCAACTGGTCGGTGACGTCCTCCTCCGCGACCGCCGCCGTGGACTCGTTGAGCTTGGCGAGCAGCGTCTGGAGGCGTACGGAGACGGAGGCGCGGGCCGGGTCGTCGGCGCCCAGACCGGGCAGCAGCGCCTCCAGCTTGTCCAGGCCCGCCAGCACCGGGTGGGGCGCCTCGGCGCCGTCCGGCACGAGCTGGCGGAGCAGGAACGCGGTGAGCGCGGCGGAGGTGGGGTGGTCGAAGACGAGCGTGGCGGGCAGCCGGGTGCCGGCGGCCACGGTGAGCCGGTTGCGCAGCTCCACGGCCGTCAGCGAGTCGAAGCCCAGGTCCGAGAAGGCCCGTTCGGGTTCGATGCCGTCGGCGTCCGCGTGGCCCAGCACGGCCGCGACGGCGGTGCGCACCAGGTCCAGCACGGTCGCCTCCCGCTCCGGCGCGGTGAGCTCCGCCAGCCGCTCGGCCAGCGACTCGGTCCGCTCGCTCTGCGACTGGGCGGTGCGCCGGGGCGCGGCGGGGCTCACCAGGGCGCGCAGCAGCGCGGGGATGCGCTCCTGGGCGCGTACGGCCGTGGCGCCGACGGGGGTGCCGACGAGGGCCGCGCTGTCGTGGGCGAGCGCCCGGTCGAACAGCGAGTGGCCCTCGGGGCGGGCGATGGGCCGGAAGCCGTCGCGGGCGAACCGGTTGAGGTCGGCCTCGTCCAGGTCCTTGTTGATGCCGCCGGGCACCGACCACAGGCCCCAGGCCAGCGACGTGCCGGGCAGCCCGTTGGCCCGGCGGTGCTCGGCGAGGGCGTCGAGGAAGGTGTTGGCGGCCGCGTAGTTGGCCTGGCCCGGGCCGCCGAGGACGCCGACGGCCGAGGAGAACAGCACGAACGCCGCCAGGTCCAGCTCCTTGGTGAGCTCGTGGAGGTGCCAGGCCGCGTCCACCTTGGGGCGGAGGACGGCCGAGAGCCGCTCGGGGGTGAGGGTGGGCAGCAGACCGTTGTCGAGGACGCCCGCGGTGTGGACGACGCCGGTCAGCGGGTGCTCGGCCGGGATGGCCGCGAGGAGCTTCGCGAGGGCCTCGCGGTCGGCGACGTCGCAGGCGGCGACGGTGACCTCGGCGCCCAGCGACTGGAGGTCGGTGACGACCTCGGTCAGCCCCTCGGTCGCCGCCCCGCCGCGGCTGGCGAGCAGCACCCGCGAGATGCCGTGCTCGGCCACCAGGTGGCGGGCGAACACCGCGCCCAGGGCGCCGGTGCCGGTGATCAGCACGGTGCCGTCGGGCTTCCACTCCGGGCGCTTCGGCTTGTACTCCGGCGCGAGGAGGCGCTGCAGCCTCGGCAGGAGCACCTTGCCGCCGCGCACGGCGGCCTGCGGCTCGCCGGAGGCGACGAGCGCGGCCAGCAGCTCGGGGGTGTGGCTGCCGTCGGTGTCGACGACCGCGACGCGGTCGGGGGCCTCGGACTGGGCGGTGCGGACGAGGCCCCACAGGGCGGCCGCGGTGAGGTCGGTGACGTCGTCGCCGTTGGCGACGGCGACGCCGCCCTGGGTCAGGACGACCAGGGGGGTGGCCGTCAGGCGGTCGTCGGCCAGCCAGCGCTGGAGGAGTTCGAGGGTGCGGGCCGTCTCGGTGTGGACCGCTGCGGGCAGTTCGGCACCGCCGGGCCGCGCCGTCTCGGCCGAGGCCGGCTGCGGCGGGAGGGAATTCCCCGAACCCGCTCCGTTGCGCCCCCCGGGCGCCGAGAGGGAGGCGGCGGGTGCCAGGACCGCGTCCACCGGGGTGCCGGAGGTGATCGCCGTGGCCACCTGGGACGGGTCCAGGAAGCGCTGGGCGTCCAGGTCCTCGGACGTGTCGCCGAGGGCGCCCCACAGGGGGGCCTCCTCCGCCGGGGCGAGCTGGGCCGGGACCCAGTCGACGCGCAGCAGGGAGTCGCGGCCGGTGCTGTCGACGTGCGGGGTGAACTGGCCGTTGGGCACGTCGCGGAAGACGATCGACTCGACGGAGGCGACGAGCTCGCCCGCCATGTCGGTCAGCTCCATGGCGACGCTGTTCGCGTCGAGCTCGGTCACCGTCGCCTTGACGGCCGTGGCGCCCGTGGCGTGCAGCCGGACGCCGTACCAGTCGGCGGGCACCGGGATGGTGCCGCCCACCGGGTCGGCGGCGCGGACCGGGACGGCCGCGTTCAGCAGCACGGGGTGGAGGCCGTAGCGGCCCGCCTCCTCGTGGAGCTCCTCCGGGAGCTGGAACTCGATGGTCCTGCCCTCGCCCTCCGGCCGCGCGGCGGGCTCGGCGGTCTCGGGCAGGTAGTAGCCCTCGACGTGCATGGTCCAGGGCCCGTCGGAGGAGTCCGGCCGCGAGTACAGGCACAGGCAGCGGCGCTCGGAGTCGTCGTGGGTGCCCGCGCGCACCTGGAGCTGGAGGGTGCCGTCCTCGGGCAGCACCAGCGGCACCATCAGGTTGAGCTCGTCGATGACCGGGTAGCCGATCATGTCACCGGCGTGGATGGCCAGTTCGACGAGCGCGGAGGCCGGCAGCACCGGCGAGCCGAGCACCACGTGGTCGGCGAGCCAGGGGTGGGTCTTCAGCGACAGCCGGCTGGCGAACAGCAGCTGGTTGGCGCCGGCCACGGTGATCGGCGAGCCGAGCACCGGGTGCTGCTTGCCGTCGGTGCCCGCGGCCACGCCGAACGGGTCGGTGGCGGTGGGCAGCTGCTCCAGCCAGAACCGCTGGTGCTGGAAGGCGTACGTGGGCAGGTCCACCCGGCGCGCGCCGGTGCCGGCGAACACGGCGGCCCACTCCACGGCCGCGCCCCGCGCGTGGAGCTGACCGAGCGCGGCCACGGCGGTGAGCGCCTCCGGGCGGCCCGCGCGCAGCGCGGGCACGGCGGCGACGGCCTCGGTGACGGCGGTGGCGGCCATGGCCGTCAGCACCGGGTCGGGGCCCAGCTCCAGCAGCGTGGTGACGCCCTCGGCCTCCAGGGTGCGCACGGCGTCCACGAAGCGGACGGCGCCGCGCACCTGCCGCACCCAGTAGTCCGGGGTGCGCAGGTCGTCGCCGGTGGCGACCCGGCCGGTGAGGGTGGAGACGACGAGGATCTCCGGCGCGCGGTAGGTCAGGCCCGCCGCGACCGCCCGGAACTCCTCCAGCATCCCGTCCATGTGGGGGGAGTGGAAGGCGTGGCTGACGGTGAGCCGCTTGGTCTTGCGGCCCCGCTCCTTCAGCCGGGCCGCGACCTCCTCGGCCGCGTCCGCGTCGCCGGAGACCACCACGGCGTCCGGGCCGTTGACGGCCGCGATCGCGAGCCGGTCCTCGTGGCCCGCGAGCAGCGGCAGCACCTCCTCCTCGGCGGCCTGCACGGCGATCATCGCGCCGCCGCCGGGCAGCGCCTGCATCAGCTTCGCCCGTGCCGCGACGAGCTTCGCCGCGTCCGCCAGCGACAGCACCCCGGCCACATGGGCGGCCGTGAGCTCGCCGATGGAGTGGCCCGCGAGGAAGTCGGGCCGTACGCCCCAGGACTCGACGAGCCGGTGGAGGGCGACCTCGACGGCGAACAGGGCGGGCTGGGTCCAGCCGGTGTCGTCCAGGGCGGCGCCGGAGGCGATCACCTCACGGACGGACCTGCCCAGCAGCGGGTCCAGTTCGGCGGCCACCGCGTCGAAGGCCGCGGCGAAGACCGGGTACGCCGCGTACAGCTCCTGGCCCATGCCGGCGCGCTGGGCGCCCTGGCCGGTGAAGAGGAAGCCCGTCCGGCCGCCGCCGCGCACACCGGAGACGACGCCCGCGCCGGGCTCGCCCTCGGCCAGCGAGCGCAGGCCCGCGAGGAGCTCGGCGCGGCCGGTGCCGGTGACCACCGCGCGGTGCTCCAGCGCGGAGCGGCCCGTGGCCAGCGAGAAGCCGATGTCCGTGGGCGACGCGTCGGGGTTGGCCTCGACGCGGTCCAGGAGGCGGCGGGCCTGCGCGCGCAGCGCGTCGGGCGTGTGACCGGACACCGGCCAGGGCACGGCGGGCAGTTCGGTCGTCACGACGGGCGCCTCGGGAGCGGCGGCGGCCGGGGCCGCGCCCTCGTCCTGCTCGCCGTCCTCGGCGGCCTGCCCGGCCGTCGCCTGCTCGATGATGACGTGCGCGTTGGTGCCGCCGAAGCCGAACGAGGAGACGGCGGCGCGGCGCGGCCGGTCCGTCTCGGGCCACTCGCGCTCCTCGGTGAGGAGCTCGATCGCGCCCGCCTCCCAGTCGACGTGCGGGGACCGCTCGCCGAGGTGGAGGGTGCGGGGGATCATCCCGTGCCCGATGGCCTGCACCATCTTGATGACACCGCCGACACCGGCCGCCGCCTGCGCGTGGCCGATGTTGGACTTCAGCGAACCGAGGTACAGCGGCCGGTCCTCGGGCCGGTCCTGGCCGTAGGTGGCCAGCAGCGCCTGCGCCTCGATGGGGTCGCCCAGCGTTGTGCCGGTGCCGTGCGCCTCGACGACGTCGATGTCCGACGGCTTCAGGCCCGCGCTGGCCAGGGCCTGGCGGATGACACGCTCCTGGGCGGGGCCGTTGGGGGCGGTCAGGCCGTTGGAGGCGCCGTCCTGGTTGACGGCCGAGCCGCGCAGCACGGCCAGCACGTGGTGGCCGTTCTTCCGGGCGTCGGAGAGCCGCTCGACGAGCAGCAGGCCCACGCCCTCGGCCCAGCCGGTGCCGTCGGCGGACGCCGCGAAGGACTTGCAGCGGCCGTCGGCGGCCAGGCCGCGCAGCCGGGAGAACTCGATGAACGCCACCGGCGTGGACATCACGGTCGCGCCGCCGGCGAGCGCCAGGTCGCACTCGCCGCGCCGCAGCGCGCCCGCCGCCAGGTGGAGGGTCACCAGGGAGGACGAGCAGGCGGTGTCCACGGTCACGGCCGGGCCTTCCAGCCCGTAGCTGTAGGCGAGCCGCCCGGAGGCGATGGAGCCCGCGCTGCCGCTGAACAGGTAGCCCTCGAAGCCCTCCGGGGGCAGGTTCGGCCGGGAGCCGTAGTCGTTGTACATCACGCCGGTGAACACGCCGGTGCGGCTGCCCTTGAGGGTGGCCGGGTCGATGCCGGCCCGCTCGAAGGTCTCCCACGCGGTCTCCAGCAGCAGCCGCTGCTGGGGGTCGGCGGCGAGGGCCTCGCGCGGCGACATCCCGAAGAACGCCGGGTCGAAGAGGTCGGCGTCGTGGAGGAAGCCGCCTTCGCGGGAGTAGGACTTGCCGACCTGCTCGGGGTCCGGGTCGTAGAGGGCGTCCACGTCCCAGCCGCGGTTGCCGGGGAACTCGGAGACGGCGTCCACGCCGTCCTCGACCAGCTTCCACAGGTCCTCGGGCGAGGTGACCCCGCCCGGGTAGCGGCAGGCCATGCCCACGATGGCGATGGGCTCCTGGTCCTTGCTCTCCACTTCGCGCAGGCGCTTGCGGGCGTCCCGGGCGTCGGCGATGGCCCGCTTGAGGTATTCGCGGAGTTTTACCTCGTCAGCCACGTCTGTTCAGCTCCTGGTGAGTGCGTTCGTCAACTACTGGTGCGGCAACTACTGGTGCGGCGACTACTGGTGATGGCCGGGTGGGGTGCGGGCCGGCCGGCTCCCCGGGGGGAGCCGGCCGTACGGTGCCGGTCATTCGAGTCCGTCGAAGAGGGCGAAGAGCTCCTCGTCGCTGGCCGCGTCGAGGTCGGCGTTCTCGTCGGCCTCCGGCTCCGCGGCCGCGCCGCCGGCCGCCTCGGCGGCCTCCAGCAGCTCCCGCAGCCGGGCGGCGATCCGGGCGCGGTCGTCCTCGCCCGTGGCCGCCGCCGACTCGATGGCCGCCCGCAGCCCGTCCAGGCCCGCCAGCACGGGCTCGGCCGGCGAGACCTCCTCGATGACCAGCTGGTCCTGGAGGTGGGCGGCGAGCGCGGCCGGGCTCGGGTGGTCGAAGACGAGCGTCGTCGGCAGCCGCAGCCCCGTGGCCTTGTTGAGGAGGTTGCGCAGCTCCACGGCGGTCAGCGAGTCGAAGCCCAGGTCCGAGAAGGCCCGGTCGGCGGTCACGCCGTTCGCGTCGGAGTGGCCCAGCACCTGCGCCACCTGCGCCCGGACCAGGTCGGTCAGGACCCGGCCGCGCTCCAGCGGCGACAGGGCCGCCAGCCGCTCGGTGAGCGACGGCCCGGCGTCCGCGCCGCCGCCCGCGGCGGCCGCCGCGCGCTTGGCGGGCGTCCGCACCATGCCGCGCAGCAGGACCGGCGGCTCGCCGCGCCGCAGCGCGGCCGTGTCCAGCCGGGTGACGGCCAGGACGGCCTCGCCGGTGGCCGGAGCCGCGTCGAACAGCTCCATGGCCTCCTTGGAGTTCAGCGGCAGCAGCCCGGAGCGGGCCAGGCGGCGCAGGTCCGCCTCCGCGAGGTGCCCGGCGATGGAACCGGTGTCCGCCCACAGGCCCCAGGCCAGGGACGTGGCGGGCAGGCCGTTCGCCCTGCGGTGCTCGGCGAGGGCGTCCAGGAAGGTGTTGCCCGCCGCGTAGTTGGACTGACCGGCCGTGCCGAGGAGACCGGCGACGGAGGAGTAGAGGACGAACGCGGACAGGTCCGGCAGGTCCTTGGTGAGCTCGTGGAGGTGCCACGCCGCGTCGATCTTGGGGCGCAGGACCGTGGTGAGCTGCTCGGGCGTCATCTGGGCGATGACGCCGTCCTCCAGCACGCCCGCCGTGTGGACGACGGCCGTGAGCGGGTGCTCGGCCGGGATGCCCGCGATCACGTCCGCGAGCGCGGCGCGGTCGACGACGTCGACGGCGGCGAGCGTCACGGTGGCGCCCAGCTCGGTCAGCTCGTCGCGCAGCTCCGCCGCCCCGGGGGCGTCGGCGCCGCGCCGGCTGAGCAGCAGCAGGTGGCGTGCGCCGTGCTGGGTGACCAGGTGCCGGGCGAGGATGCCGCCGAGGGCGCCGGTGGCGCCGGTGACGAGCGTGGTGCCGCGGTACCGGGCGGGTGCGGTCTCCGTCGTCCGCTCGGCGCGGGCCAGGCGCGGGACGAGGAGGGCCTCGCCCCGGACGGCGAGCTGGGGCTCGCCGGTGGCGACGGCGGCGGCCACCTGGTCCTCGGTCGCGGTGCCGTCGACGTCGACGATGCCGATGCGGCCCGGGTTCTCCGTCTGCGCGGAGCGGAGGAGGCCCCAGACGCCCGCGTGGGGCAGGTCGGTGACGTCCTCCTCGCCGACGGCTACGGCGTTGCGGGTGACGACGACGAGCCGGGAGTCGACGAGGCGCTCGTCCGCCAGCCACGCGCGGGTCAGCTCCAGGGCGGCCTGGAGGGCCGCGTGGGCCTGCGCGGCGGTGTCCGCGCCGGTTGCCGGCGCGGTCGGCACGAGGACGACCGCCGGGGCGGTCGCGCCTTCGTCCAGCGCGGCCTGGAGAGCGGCGAGGTCGGGGTACGTCGTGGTGCCGGTCGGGAGCGGTGCGGCGCCGTTGTCGGGTTGTGCCCACCCGTCCCGCCCAGCGGGACGATTGCCCACAACCGCGTCACCGCCTGCCGCGCCCTGTGCGGCTGCGTTGCCCACAACCGTGGCCCAGTTCGCCGTGTCCGGCGTGCCTGCGACGGGCGCGGGCGTCCACGTCACCTTGAGGAGGCCGTCCTGGGCCGCGTTGCCCGCCGCGAGGAGGGCTTCCTTCGACAGGGGGCGGAGGGTCAGGGAGTCGACCGTCGCCACCGGCTGGCCCGCGCCGTCGGCGACGGTCAGGGAGGCCAGGAGCGTGGTGGGCTCCGGGGACTCCAGCGAGAGGCGCACCCGCAGGACCGTGGCGCCCGTGGCGTGGACGGTCGCGCCGGACCACGAGAACGGCAGCCACGAGGGGCCGTCCGCCGAGGCCACGCCCGGCAGCAGCGGGTGGAGCGCGGCGTCCAGGAGCGCCGGGTGGAGGGCGAACGCGGCGGCGTCGGCGCGCAGTTCCTCCGCCAGGGCCACCTCGGCGTACAGCTCGTTCTCGCCCCGCCAGACCCGGCGCAGGCCCTGGAAGGCCGGGCCGTAGCCGTAGCCCTGGTCGGCGAGCCGGTCGTAGACGCCGTCCAGCGGCACCTCGGTGGCATCGGCCGGCGGCCAGACCACCAGGTCGGCCGGGGCGGCCCGGCCGGTGGTGAGGGTGCCGGAGGCGTGGAGGGTCCACGCCCGGTCGGCGTCGCCGTCGTCGGGCCGCGAGTGGATCTCGACGGTCCGGACGCCCTGCCCGCCGTCCGCGCCGACGGCCAGCTGGAGCTGGACGGCGCCGCGCTCGGGCAGCACCAGCGGCGCGGCCAGGGTCAGCTCCTCCAGCGAGTCGCAGCCCGCGTGCTCGCCGGCGCGCAGCGCCAGCTCCAGCAGCCCCGTGCCGGGCAGCAGCACCGAGCCGAGGACGGCGTGGTCGGCCAGCCAGGGGTGGGTGGTGCGGGAGACCCGGCCGGTGAAGACGTACTCGTCGCGCTCGGCGAGCTGGACGGCGGCGCCCAGCAGCGGGTGGTCCGCCGCGCCCAGGCCCAGCCCGGCCGCGCCGCCGCCGGCCGAGGCCGGGGCGTTGAGCCAGTACCGCTGGTGGCGGAAGGCGTAGGTGGGCAGCGCGACCCGGCGGGCGTCGGGGAAGACGGCCGGCCAGTCGGTGCGCACACCCCGCGCGATGAGCTGGGCGAACGCGGCCGCGGCCGTACGGTCCTCGGGGCGGCCCCGGCGCAGCGCCGGGGTGAGCGAGGCGGCCTCGCCGGTCAGGCCCTCCTGGACGAGGGCGGTGAGCACTCCGTCCGGGCCGAGCTCCAGCCAGTCGGTGACGCCCTGCTCCTCCAGGTACCGCACGCCGTCCAGGAAGCGGACGGCCTGGCGGATGTGCCGGGCCCAGTAGTCGGGCGAGGTCAGCTCCTCGGCGGTGGCGAGGGTGCCGGTGACGTTGGAGACGACCGGGATGCGCGGCGCGTGGAAGGTGAGCCCGGCCGCGACGGCCCGGAACTCGTCCAGCACGTCCGCCATGTGCGGGGAGTGGAAGGCGTGGCTGACGGACAGCCGCTTGGTCTTGGCGCCGCGCTCGCGCCAGAGGGCCACCAGCTCCTCGACGGCGTCCTCGTCCCCGGAGATCACCGTGGAGCGGGGGCCGTTGACGCCGGCGACCGCCACGCGCTCCCCGTCGCCGTAGGCGTCGAGGGTCGCGAGGATGTCCTCCTCGGTGGCCTGGATCGCGGCCATCGCGCCGCCGTCGCGGGCGGCCTGCATCAGCCGGCCGCGCTCGGCGACGAGGTGGCAGGCGTCCGCGAGGTCGAGGACCCCGGCCAGGTGGGCCGCGGTGACCTCGCCGATCGAGTGGCCGAGGAGGTAGTCGGGGGTCAGCCCGTGGTGGGCGGCGAGGCGGAACAGGGCGGTCTCCACGGCGAACAGCGCCGCCTGCGTGAAGACGGTCATGTCCAGCAGAGCCGCGTCCGGGGAGCCCTCGGCGGCGAACAGCACGTCCTTCAGCGGACGCGGCAGCTCGGTGTCGAGGTGGGCGCAGACCTCGTCCAGGGCGGCCGCGAAGACCGGCGAGGACGCGTACAGCTCACGGCCCATGCCCAGGCGCTGGGAGCCCTGCCCGGTGAAGAGGAACGCGGTCTTCCCGCGCCGGCCGCCGGTGGCCCGGACGACGGCGGGGGAGGACTCGCCGTTGGCCAGCGCCTCCAGCCCGGCGAGGAGTTCGTCGCGGTCGGCGCCGACGACGGCCGCCCGGTGCTCGTGGAGGGCACGGGTGGTGGCCAGCGAGAAGCCGACGTCGGCCGGCTCCAGCTCGGGGTGGGCGCCGAGGTGGGCGCGCAGCCGCTCGGCCTGGGCCCGTACGGCCTCCTCGCTGCGGCCGGAGACCAGCCACGGCAGGACGCCGCCGTCGGCCGGACCCTCCGCCGTCCTCTCCTCGGCCGGGGTGACGGGCCGCTCGATGATGACGTGGGCGTTGGTGCCGCTGATGCCGAAGGACGAGACGGCGGCGCGGCGCGGCCGGTCGGTCTCGGGCCACTCGCGCTCCTCGGTGAGGAGCTCGATGGCACCGGCCTCCCAGTCGACGTGCGGGGAGCGCTCGTCGGCGTGGAGGGTGCGCGGCAGCGTGCCGTGCTCCATCGCCTGGATCATCTTGATGATGCCGCCGACGCCCGCCGCTGCCTGCGAGTGGCCGATGTTGGACTTCAGGGAGCCCAGGTACAGCGGGCGGTCCTCGGGCCGGTCCTGGCCGTAGGTGGCGAGCAGCGCCTGGGCCTCGATGGGGTCGCCCAGGGTCGTACCGGTGCCGTGGGCCTCCACCGCGTCCACGTCGGACGGCTGGAGCCCGGCGTTGGCCAGGGCCTGGCGGATGACGCGCTCCTGGGCGGGGCCGTTGGGGGCGGTCAGGCCGTTGGAGGCGCCGTCCTGGTTGACGGCGGAGCCGCGCAGCACCGCGAGCACCTGGTGCCCGTTGCGCTCGGCGTCCGAGAGCCGCTCGACGAGGAGGAGGCCCACGCCCTCGGCCCAGCCGGTGCCGTCCGCGTCGGCGGAGAAGGACTTGCAGCGGCCGTCGGGCGAGAGCCCGCGCTGCCGGGAGAACTCGATGAAGACGTGCGGTCCGGCCATCACGGTCACACCGCCCGCGAGCGCCATGTCGCACTCGCCCGAGCGCAGCGCGTTCGCCGCCAGGTGCAGGGCGACCAGCGAGGACGAGCAGGCGGTGTCCACGGTCACGGCCGGGCCCTCCAGCCCGTACGTGTAGGACAGCCGGCCCGAGACGACGCTGGAGAGGTTGCCCGCGAGCAGGAAGCCCTCGAACTCCTCGGGCGTGCCGGCCAGGCGCGACGCGTAGTCGTCGTACATGGCGCCGGTGAACACACCGGTGTTGGTGCCGCGCACGGCGGCCGGGTCGATGCCGGCGCTCTCGAAGGTCTCCCACGCGGTCTCCAGCAGCAGCCGGTGCTGCGGGTCGGTCGCGGTGGCCTCGCGCGGCGAGATGCCGAAGAACTCCCGGTCGAACAGGTCGGCGTCGTGGAGGAAGCCGCCGTGCCGGACGTAGGAGCTGCCGGTCTTCTCCGGGTCGGGGTCGTAGAGCGTGTCGAGGTCCCAGCCGCGGTTGACGGGGAACTCGCTGACGGCGTCCACGCCGTCGGCCACCAGCCGCCACAGGCCCTCGGGGGAGGTGACGCCACCGGGGTAGCGG
This sequence comes from Streptomyces abikoensis, assembly GCF_014648775.1. Taxonomy (GTDB): domain Bacteria; phylum Actinomycetota; class Actinomycetes; order Streptomycetales; family Streptomycetaceae; genus Streptomyces; species Streptomyces abikoensis. The sequence goes on along the minus strand of NZ_BMRT01000010.1, from coordinate 18,872 downwards.
CAGGCCATGCCGACGATGGCGATCGGCTCGTCGGCGGAGGCGGCGGAACGGACGGCCTTCGTCACGGCCTTCGTACCGCTGTCGCCCACCTTGGAGAGCAGGAACGCGGCGAGCGCGGCCGGCGAGGGGTGGTCGAAGACGGCGGTGGTCGGCAGCCGCAGAGCGGTGATGCTGTTGAGCCGGTTGCGCAGCTCCACACCGGAGAGGGAGTCGAAACCGAGCTCCTTGAAGGCCCGTTCGGGGTCGACGGTGGTGGCGTTCGCGTGGCCGAGCACGGCCGCGACGACGCCCCGGACGAGCTCGGTCACCGCGCCCGCGCGCTCGCCCTCGGGCAGCGCGTTGATCGACTGCGCCCAGTCCCCCTGGTTCTGCCCGGCGCCGGCTGCCGCCGCGCGGGCGGTCCGGCGCGGGGCCCGGGTACGGACCAGGCCGCGCAGCAGGGCGGGGGGCTGGTCCGCCGCCGCGAACGTCGCGAGGTTCAGCGCGGCGGGCACGTACAGGGGCTCGCCGCCGGCGAGGGCCGCGTCGAACAGGGCGAGCCCGAGCTCCGGGGTGAGCGGCGAGACGCCGGCCCGCGTCCAGCGCGCCAGGTCGGCCTCGCCGAGCGTGCCGCCCATGCCGTGGGTGGCGTCCCACAGCCCCCACGCGAGGGAGGTCGCGGGCAGGCCGTTGGCCTTGCGGTGCGCGGCGAGGGCGTCCAGATAGGTGTTGGCGGCGGCGTAGTTGGCCTGGCCGGCGGTGCCGGTGATGCCGGAGACGGAGGAGAAGAGGACGAAGGCGGCCAGTGGCGCTTCGCGCGTCAGCTCGTGGAGGTGCCAGGCGGCGTCCACCTTGGGACGCATGACGGTCTCGAGCTGCTCCTCGGTGAGGGCGGCGACGGTCGCGTCGTCGAGGACACCGGCGGTGTGGACGACGGCGGTCAGCGGGTGCGCGTCGTCGACCTGCGCGAGGAGCCTCGCGACCGCGTCGCGGTCGGCGGCGTCGGCGGCGGCGACGGTCACTTCCGCGCCGAGGGAGTTGAGCTCGGCGATCAGCTCCTTGGCACCGGGGGTCGCCGCTCCGCGGCGGCTGCTCAGGAGGAGGTGGCGGACGCCGTGGGTCTCGATCAGGTGTCTGGCGAAGAGGGCGCCGAGGCCACCGGTGCCGCCGGTGATCAGGACGGTGCCTGAATTCAGCCCCTCCGGCGTTTGAGGAGCGGGGTCCGGGGCGGAGGCCCGGGAAACGGGAAGGGGCGGGACCGGGGCAGCCTCCGCTCGTGCCAGGCGCGGCACGCGCAGTTCGCCGCCCCGAATCGCCAGCTGAGGCTCACCCGTCGCGATCGCCGACGCGAGCAGCCCGTCGTCGTCCGCGTCCACCAGGACGAACCGCCCCGGCTGCTCCGACTGCGCCGCCCGCACCAGACCCCACACCGGGGCCGAGGCCAGACCGGTCACGTCCTCCTCGCCGACGGCTATCGCGCCCCGCGTGACGAACACCAGCCGCGATTCCTCCAGCCGCTCGTCCGCCAGGAACGCCCGCACGAGGCGCAGCGCGCCCCGAGCGTCCGCCGGGCGGGCGACGACGACCTCGGCCGCCGGCAGCGATTCCCCGTCCGTCTCGGCCCACGTGACGGCGGAACCGTCGGCCGCGGCGACGCTCGGCCACTCCACCACGAACAGCGCGTCCGGCCCCGAAGCCTTCGGCGCGAGCTTCGCCTTCTCGACCGGCCGCAGCGTCAGCGCGCCCACGGAGGCGACCGCGCCGCCCGCCGCGTCGGCCAGGTCGATGGAGACGGTGTCCGTCCCCACCGGCGAGATCCGCACCCGCAGGGCCGTCGCCCCGGCCGCGTACAGCGCGATGTCGTTCCACGCGAAGGGCAGCCGGATCTGCTCCGGCGCCGACGGGTCGGCGGCGTCCAGCACCAGCGGGTGGAGGACCGCGTCGAACAGCGCCGGGTGGAGGGCGAAGCCGTCGAGGTCGGTGCCCTCGGGCAGCCGGACCTCCGCGTAGACGTCGTCACCCGCGCGCCAGACGGCCGTCAGGCCCTGGAAGACGGGCCCGTAGCCGTAGCCGAGGGCGGCCAGCCGCTCGTAGACGTCGGTCAGCGGCTCGGCGACCGCACCGGCCGGCGGCCACGCGGCGAGCGGGGACGCGGCGGGCGCGGCCGGCAGCGGGGCCGGGGCGAGGGTGCCGGCGGCGTGGAGGGTCCACGGCCGCGGCTCGTCGCCCCCGGAGACCTCGGACGTCTCCGCGCGGGCGTGGATGGTGAACGGCCGGCTGCCGGACGCCTCGGCCGCCGCGACGGCGACCTGGACGCGGACCGCGCCGCGCTCGGGCAGGACGAGCGGCGCCCGCAGGGTGAGCTCCTCCACCTGGCCCGTGCCGGCCCGGTCGCCCGCGGCGACGGCCAGCTCGATGAAGGCCGTGGCGGGGACGAGCACGGTGCCGTCGATGGCGTGGTCGGCCAGCCACGGGTGGGTGGCCAGGGAGAGGCGGCCGGCGAGCAGCAGGTCCTCGCGGTCGGCGAGTTCGACGGCGGTGGCCAGCAGCGGGTGCCCGGCCATGTCCAGGCCGAGGCCGCGCGCGTCGGCGGCGGGCCGGGCCGCGAGCCAGTAGTGGGCCCGCTGGAAGGCGTACGTGGGCAGGTCGGTGGCCGAGCCGCCGGGGAAGAACGACGCGGCGTCGAGCGGCGCCCCGACCGCGTGCGCCTGGGCGAGCCCGGCGATGAGGGTCTCCGCCTCGGGGCGGCCCTTGCGCAGCAGCGCGACGGCCGTGGCGCCGTCCCCGGACAGGGAGTTGCGCGCCAGCGCCGTGAGCACGGCGTCGGGGCCGAGCTCGACGAACACGGTGGCGCCCTGCTCCTCCAGGGCCCGGACGGCGTCGGCGAAGCGCACGGCCCGCCGGATCTGGTTCACCCAGTAGTCGGGCGTGGCGAGCTCGCCCGGCTCGGCCGGGCGGCCGGTGACGGTGGAGACGATCGGCAGGGCGGGCTCGTGGAAGGTGAGCCCGGCCGCCACGGCCCGGAACTCCTCCAGCACGTCGTCCATGTGCGGCGAGTGGAAGGCGTGGCTGACGGTGAGCCGGTGGGTCTTGCGGCCCTGCTCGCGCAGCCGCGCGGCGACGGCCTCGGCGACGGTCTCGTCACCGGAGATCACCACGGCGTCGGGGCCGTTGACGGCGGCGACGGACACGGCGTCCTCGTGGCCCGCCAGCAGCGGCAGCACCTCGTCCTCGGTGGCCTGGACCGCGATCATCGCGCCGCCGGAGCGGGCGGACTGCATCAGCCGTCCCCGGGCGGCGACGAGCGCGGCGGCGTCCTCCAGCGAGAGCACCCCGGCCACATGGGCGGCCGCGAGCTCGCCGATGGAGTGGCCGGCGAGCAGGTCGGGGGTGAGCCCGTGGTGCTCCAGCAGCCGGAACAGCGCGACCTCGATCGCGAACAGCGCGGGCTGGGTGTAGCGGGTCTCGTGCAGCAGGGCGGCGTCCTCACTGCCCTCCTCGGCGAAGACCAGCCCGGCCAACGGCCGCTCCAGGTGCTTGTCCAGTTCGGCGACGACCGCATCGAAGGCGGCCGCGAACACCGGCTGCTCGGCATGGAGTTCACGTCCCATGCCGACCCGCTGGGCGCCCTGCCCGGTGAAGAGGAACGCGGTGCGGCCCGCGCGGGCGGCGCTGCCGGTCACCACGTTCCCGGCGTCCACGCCCTGGGCGAGCGCGCCGAGCCCGGCGAGGAACTCCTCGCTCGTCCGGCCGGTCACCACGGCGCGCCGCTCGAAGGCGGTCCGGGCGGTGGCCAGCGAGAAGCCGACGTCGGCGGGGTGGGCGCCGGTGCCGTCGACCAGCTCGCGCAGCCGTCCCGCCTGCTCGCGCAGGGCGGCCTCGTCGCGGGCGGTGAGCACCCAGGGGGCGCGCACGGCGAGATCGCCGGCGCCGAGGGCGCGGGGCGCCTCGTCGGCCTGCTCGATGACGACGTGGGCGTTGGTGCCGCTGATGCCGAAGGAGGAGATCGCGGCGCGGCGCGGGCGGCCCGCGTCGGGCCAGGCGCGCTCCTCGGTCAGCAGCTCGACGGCGCCGGAGGTCCAGTCGACGTGGCTGGTGGGCTCGTCCACGTGGAGGGTCCGCGGAAGGAGCCCGTGCCGGATGGCCTCCACCATCTTGATGAGGCCGCCGACGCCGGCCGCCGCCTGGGCGTGGCCGATGTTGGACTTCAGCGAGCCCAGGTAGAGCGGTGCCTCGCGGTCGGCCGCGCGGCCGTAGGTGGCGAGCAGCGCCTCGGCCTCGATGGGGTCGCCGAGCTTGGTGCCGGTGCCGTGCGCCTCGACGGCGTCGACGTCGGCGGGGGTGAGCCGGGCGTCGGCCAGGGCCTGGCGGATGACGCGCTGCTGCGAGGGCCCGTTGGGGGCGGTCAGGCCGTTGGAGGCGCCGTCCTGGTTGATGGCGGTGCCCCGGATGACGGCGAGGACCTTGTGGCCGTTCTTCCGGGCGTCGGAGAGCCGCTCGACGAGGAGGAGGCCCACGCCCTCGGCCCAGGAGGTGCCGTCGGCGCCCTCGGCGAAGGACTTGGAGCGGCCGTTGGCGGCGAGGCCGCGCTGGCGGGAGAACTCCACGAACATGCCCGGCGAGGACATCACGGTCGCGCCACCGGCGATGGCCAGCGTCGACTCGCCCGAGCGCAGCGAGCGCACGGCCATGTGGAGGGCCACCAGCGAGGAGGAGCAGGCGGTGTCGACGGTGACGGCGGGGCCGACGAGGCCCAGCTGGTAGGCGATGCGGCCGGACATCACGCTGGAGGTGGTGCCGGTGAGCAGGTGGCCCTCGACGCTCTCGGGCGCCTCGTGCATGCGCGGGCCGTAGTCGAGGGCGGTGGCGCCGACGAACACGCCGGTGCGGCTGCCCTTGAGGCGCTCGGCGTCCAGGCCGGCCCGCTCGACGGCCTCCCAGGCGGTCTCCAGCAGCAGCCGCTGCTGGGGGTCCATGGCGAGGGCCTCGCGGGGGGAGATGCCGAAGAAGCCGGCGTCGAAGAGCGCGGCGTCGTGGAGGAAGCCGCCCTCGCGGACGGAGCTCTTGCCGTTGGCGCCCGGGTCGAGGTCGTGGAGGTCCTCGTCCCAGCCGCGGTCGGTGGGGAAGCCGGAGACGGCGTCCACGCCGCCCTCGACGAGCTTCCACAGGTCCTCGGGGGAGGTGACGCCACCGGGGTAGCGGCAGGCCATGCCGATGATGGCGATGGGCTCGCCCTCCGCGCCCGCCACGGCCAGGTCGTCCTCGCCTTCGGCGGCGCCGGTGAGCTCGGCCTCCAGGTGGGCGGCGAGGGCCTCGGGGGTGGGGTGGTCGAAGAGCAGGCCGCTGGGCAGCCGCAGTCCGGTGGCCTCGGCCAGGGCGGTGCGCAGCTCCACGGACATCAGGGAGTCGAGGCCCAGGTCCTTGAACGGCGAGCGGAACTCGACGCGGCGGCCCGGCCCGTACTCCAGGACGGCGGCGACGTGCGCCCCGACCAGCTCGGCGACGGCGCGGCGGCGCTCGGCCTCGGACAGCCCGGCGAGCCGGGCCCCGAGCTCGCCCCGGGGAGCGCGCGACGCCGGTTCCGCGGTGGTGGTGGCGAGGGCGGCGACGGACCGGCCGACGCCGTCGAGCCAGTACCGCTCGCGCTGGAACGCGTACGTGGGCAGGGGCACCCGCACGGCGCCGGAGCCCTCGAAGGCGGTGGCCCAGTCGACGGAGGAGCCGCGCACGGAGAGCGTGGCGAGCGCGGCCAGCAGCGTCTGCGGCTCGCTGCGGCCCTTGCGGAGCGCGGGCACGGAGGCGGCCACGGAGGCGTCCCGCAGGGATTCGGCGACCATCGCGGAGCAGACGCCGTCGGGGCCCAGCTCCAGGAAGGTGGTGACGCCCGCGTCCTCCAGGGCGCGGGTGGCGTCGGCGAAGCGCACCGGGCGGGAGACGTGCTCCACCCAGTAGTCCGGGGACGTCCACAGGCCGTCGGCGATGACCTCGCCGGTGACGGTGGAGACGGCCGCGATGCGCGGCTCGTGGAAGGTCAGCCCCTCGACGACCGTGCGGAACTCCGCGAGCATCGGGGCCATCAGCGGCGAGTGGAAGGCGTGGCTGACGGTGAGCCGCTTGGTCTTGCGGCCCTGCTCGCGCAGGGTCGCGGCGATCTCCTCGGCCACGTCCTCGGCACCGGCGATCACCACCGAGCGCGGGCCGTTGACGGCCGCGACGGCCACCGCGTCCTCGCGGCCGGCCAGCAGCGGCAGGACCTCGTCCTCGGTGGCCTGGACGGCGATCATCGCGCCGCCGGCGGGCAGTTCCTGCATCAGCCGGCCGCGCGCGGCGATCAGCGCGGCGGCGTCGGTCAGCGAGAGGACGCCCGCGACGTGCGCGGCGGCGACCTCGCCGATGGAGTGGCCCGCCAGATAGTCGGGGCGCACACCCCAGGACTCCACGAGCCGGAAGAGGGCGACCTCGACGGCGAACAGCGCGGGCTGCGTCCAGCGGGTCTCGTCCAGGCCCTCGCCGCTCGCGATCACCTCGCGCAGCGGGCGCGGCAGGTGGGCGTCGAGGGCGGCGCACACCTCGGCGTAGGCGGCGGCGAAGACCGGGAAGACCCGGGCCAGTTCCTCGCCCATGCCCGCGCGCTGGGCGCCCTGGCCGGTGAAGACCACGCCCAGCAGGCCGGGCTGGACGGTGCCGGAGACGAGCCCCTGGGCGGGGGTGCCCGAGGCGAGCGCGTCCAGGCCGGCGAGCAGCGCGTCCCGGTCCTCGCCGAGGACGACGGCGCGGTGGTCGAAGACGGTGCGGGAGGAGATCAGCGACCAGCCGATGTCGGCGGGGGAGAGGGACTCGTCGCCGCGCACGGCGGCGGCCAGTCGCGCGGCCTGCGCGGAGAGCGCCTCGGGGCCGCGCGCGGAGATCGTCCAGGGGGTGACGACCGGGGCGTCGCCCGGCTCGGGGCGGGCGGCGGGGGCGGGGCCGGAGGTGAGGACGACGTGGGCGTTGGTGCCGCCCATGCCGAACGAGGAGACGCCAGCGACGAGTTCGCCGTCCGGCTGCGGCCAGGCGGTCAGCTCGCGCTGGACGGCCAGGCCCAGCTCGGCGAGCGGGATGCGGGGGTTGGGCGTCTCGAAGTTGAGGCTCGCGGGCAGCCGCTGGTGGTCGAGCGCCAGCAGGGCCTTGAGCAGGCCGACGATGCCGGCGGCGCCCTCCAGGTGGCCCACGTTGGTCTTGGCCGAGCCGACCAGCAGCGGCTTGCCCTGGCGGGCGGCGCCGAGGACGGCGCCCAGGGCGGCCGCCTCGATGGGGTCGCCGACGGGCGTGCCGGTGCCGTGGAGCTCGACGTACTGCACGGCGCGCGGGTCGACGCCCGCCTTCTGGTAGGCCTCGCGCAGCACCTGCTCCTGCGCGGTCTGGCTGGGGACGGTCAGGCCCGGCGTGGTGCCGTCGTTGTTGACCGCGCTACCGCGGATCACACCGTAGATGTGGTCGCCGTCCGCGACCGCCCGGGACAGCGGCTTGAGGACGACGACGCCGCCGCCCTCGCCGCGCACGAACCCGTTGGCGCGGGCGTCGAAGGTGTAGGTGACGCCGTCGGGGGAGAGGCCGCCGAAGCGCTCCTCGGTGACGGCGTTCTCGGCGAGCACGTTGAGGTTCACACCGGCGGCGATGGCCATGGCGGACTCGCCGGAGCGCAGCGACTCGCAGGCCAGGTGGACGGCCACGAGCGAGGAGGACTGCGCGGCGTCGACGGTCAGGCTGGGGCCGCGCAGGCCCAGGTAGTACGAGACGCGGTTGGCGATCACACCGCGGTTGACGCCCGTCATGGTGTGCTGGGTGACGGCCTGCTCGCCGTGCTGGTAGAGGAGGGCCGAGTAGTCGTCGCGCAGCGTGCCGACGAAGACGGCCGTGCGGCTGCCCTCCAGCTCGGCGGGGACGATCCCGGCGTCCTCCAGGGCCTCCCAGGCCAGCTCCAGGACCAGGCGCTGCTGCGGGTCCATGGTGGCGGCCTCGCGGGGCGAGATCCCGAAGAAGGCGGCGTCGAAGGTGTCGACGCGGTCCAGGAACCCGGCCCGGCGGACGCCCAGGGTGGTCCCGTCGCCCCCACCCGCCAGCGCCGACTCCCAACGCCCCTCGGGGACCTCGGTGATGGCGCTCGTACCGGTGCTCAGCAGTTCCCAGAACTCCGCCGGGCCCGCCGCCATCGGGAGCCGGCAGGACAGACCGACGACCGCGATGGCCTCGGATCCGTCCCGGAGCGCCGTGACCCCATCGGGGGTGTGCTTCTTCGTCATCGCGCCCAGCAGCCCTTTCCTCGCTGAATTCCTCAACGGCCCATAAACATTTCGAGAACGCCGCGACCCGGCCCTGCCACCTGCTCGAATTCCGCCCGGCGGTCCCGTGCTACAACACATGAATCCTGCACAGATCCTAGGCAGTTGACGTCCTGCGGTACTTCAGCGACCGGTCACGGCGCGGTAATCGACGCGCCGCCGAAAGGGGTGAGCGACGCATTACCCCTCGGTGAGCGGGGGGTTGCGAACGCCGGGCTAGGGTCCGCTTGGATTTCCGGCCCATACCCATAAGGCCCCGCTATCCCAAAGCCCCCGTCCCTCACAGAAAGTGGGAGCAGCCACGCCATGAGCCAGCTCACCAACGAAGTCGAAAAGCACACCGACCTCTATGTCGAGGCCTTCAACCGGGGCGACGCCGACGCGGTCAACGCCTTCTACACGGACGAGGCCGTCGCCGTCTGGGAGCCGGGCAAGCCGCTGACCGGCCAGGCCCGCAAGGACAGCGTCAAGGAGTTCCTGGCCTTCGGCCCGAAGATGACGGCCAAGGTCCGCCAGTCCTTCGTCACCGGCGACACCGCCCTGCTGATCGTCGACTGGGTCATCGACACGGTCGACGCGGACGGCGAGCCCGAGCAGCTCAAGGGCGTCGGCGTCGACGTGCTGCGCCTGGGCGAGGACGGCAACTGGCGCTACGCCATCGACGACCCGTACGGCCAGGCCGAGTAAGGCCGGCGTCGGCGGCTCGCGGCCGTCCCGGCCGTGAGCCCGCCCGTCGCTCCGGCGGCAGGGCATCTGTCGTACCAGCTCGCATCAGCTCGCATCAGCTCGTATCAGCGTCACCGGCGCTCCGGCGCCACAGGGGGAGAACGATTTCCGTGCACACCGACAGCTTCGCCACCACCGCGGCCGACGACGCCGCCGCCCACCGCACCGGCCGGCGCCCCTCGCGGCGTACGGTCCTCAAGGCGGCGGGCGCGACCGCCCTGGCCGTCTCGGCCGCGAGCGCTCTGGCCGGACCCGCGTACGCCGGGGAGGACTCCGAGGACTCCGAGTCGGCCACGCGGGACTTCATCGTCATCGGTGCGGGCTTCGCCGGTGTCACGGCGGCGCGCGAACTGCGCGCCAGGGGCAAGCGGGTGACGATCCTGGAGGCCCGGAGCCGGATAGGCGGCCGGACCTGGACCGACACCTTCGCGGGCCAGCAGGTGGAGATGGGCGGCACCTGGGTGGAGCCGACGCAGCCGCACATCGCCAAGGAGCTCAAGCGCTACGGCATCGGTCTGGAGGAGGAGGACCCGCTGGACCGCATGCTCCTGCCGACCCCGAACGGCCCCAAGGCGTTCACCCCCGCCGAGGGCAACGCGGCGATGGGCCCCCTGTTCGAGAAGCTCTTCGCGGGTTCCAAGCAGTACTTCGAGCGTCCCTTCCAGCCGCTGTACCGCGCGGACCTGCTCCAGAAGATCGACAAGCTGTCGCTGCGCGACCGGCTGAACGAGCTGAAGCTCTCGCCCGCCGACGAGATGCTGATCAACGGCCAGACCGCGATCTACTCGGGCGGTGCCAGCAGCGAGGGCGCCCTGACGATGCTGGCCCAGTGGTGGGCCATGGCCGGCTGGAACAACGAGGGCTGGAGCGACACCCAGCGGTACCGGATGAAGCCCGGCACCGTCGGGATGCTCAGCGCGATGATCGAGGAGGCCAAGCCGACGATCGTGTTCAACGCGCCGGTGGCCTCCGTCGCCGAGTCGGGCAATCGCGTCCACGTCACCACCCGCGCCGGGAAGACGTACTCCGCCAAGGGCGTCGTGGTGGCCGTGCCGGTCAACGTCTGGCACACCATCAAGTTCACCCCGGGGCTGCCCGCCGCCCACACGGCCGCCGCCTCCCAGGGCATCGGGGTGAAGCACGCCCTGAAGATCTGGATCCACGCCCGCGAGGGCCAGGGCCGGTTCTACGGCCAGTCGGCCGAGGGCGGCTCGCCGATCCCGATGTTCATCCCCTACAAGAAGACGTCCGAGGGCCGGCTGTACGTCGGCTTCAGCGTCGACCCCAAGCTCGACCCGACGAATACCGCCCAGGTCAAGGACGCCGTGAAGAAGCTCGGCGCGGACCTGGACATCATCGGTCTGCGGGCGCAGAACTGGGGCGCCGACGAGTTCTCCCGCGGCGGCTGGGCCTTCCGCAAGCCCGGCCAGCTGACCTCGCTCTACCCCGACGTCCTGAACCAGGCCACGAACCGGATCACCTTCGCCAGCGGCGACATCGCGGAGGGCTGGACCGGCTTCATCGACGGCGCGATCGAGTCGGGTCTGCGCGCCGCCCAGCTGGCCAACGGCGAGATGTGACACCCCTCGTCCGGCGGCTCCCCCGCCGGATCCCTCCCCCGGGGGCACCCGCGCGAAGGGTGCCCGGAACAGAAGAGAGAAGGACGTAACCCGCCATGACCACGTTCACCGTGCCCTTCGACCCCGAGAAGCCCGACCTCACCGACGACACCTGGACGCAGAACGAGATCTTCCTCCAGGTCTTCAACTCCGGTAACGGCGAGTTCTTCGACAGCCTCTACCGCGAGGACTCCATCTCCAACTTCTCCGGCGAGCCCCTCACGGGCGAGGCCCGCCTGAAGTTCTTCAAGGAGTTCCTGGCCACCAAGCCCAAGCTGGAGGCCAAGGTGACCTTCGCCTACACGGCCGGCGATGTGGCCCTGATCGGTGTCGACTACGCCATCGACGGCGTCAACGCCGCGGGCGAGCCCTTCCACCTGGAGGGCGTCTGCACCGACGTCCTGGTCAAGGTCGAGGACGGCCGCTGGCTGATGGCCATCGACCGCCCCGTGGCCCGGGGCGGCCTGGTCGCCTAAGCGCCCGCACCGACACCCTGGAACCGGCGCTCCTGAAAAGTGCGAGCCCCTGCCTCCGGTCCCCGCCGAGGGCAGGGGCCGCCGTCGCGTAAAACATACCGATTATGCGGTATGGTCGGACGTATGTCCGGTCAGTCGTTCACCGACGGTCTGGTGACCGCCCTCGGGGTCATCGGCGGCAAGTGGAAGCCCCTGATCATCGCCGAACTCCACCGGCGGCCGCGCCGCTTCGGCGAGCTCAGACGTGCCCTGCCCGGCGTCAGCGAGAAGGTGCTCAGCCAGCAGCTGCGCGAGATGGAGCTGGACGGCGTCGTCGACCGCGAGGTCTGTCTGTCCATCCCGCCCCGGGCCGTGCAGTACTCGCTCACCGAGCTCGGCCTGACCCTCCACGAGAGCCTGCTGCCCCTCGCCGCCTGGGGTGAGCTGCACGAACTGCGCATGCTGGCACCCTCCGGGTGAAGCTGGCACAACGCCTTCGAACGGACCTCGAGAGAACCTCTAGAGGCCGCCACTAGCCTTCCCGTCGACTTCAGTGGGTGAACGAGTGCGGGAACAGAAAGCTGCGCACAGAACCGAGTTTGACTCTCCGTGACGTAACGTCGCGCCGCATGGCCCACGGCAAGCCGCCTTCTGAATCAACCGGCGACAACCTTTGCAAAACGATGCAAAAAGATCTTGGGTGAGCGATGCGGTTTCGAATGCTAGGTCCTCTGGAAGTCATTGACGCCGACCGCCCCGTGGCACTGGGCGGCATCAAACAGCGCGCCACGCTCGGCTTCCTGCTGTTGCAGGCCAACAGAGTGGTGGCCACCAGCCAGTTGCTGCGGGCCCTGTGGCCCGTGGACGAGGCGCCCACCTCGGCCCGGAAGATCCTCCAGAACGCCGTCTGGGGGCTGCGCGGTGTGCTCTCGGCCGGCGCGGACGGGACCGGCGGTACGAGCGCCCCGGCCCTGCTGACCCAGGCGCCCGGCTATGTGCTGCGCGTCGACCCCGACGACGTCGACCTCTACCGCTTCCAGCGCCAGGTCGAGGCGGGCCGCGCGAAGTTCTCCGCGGGCTCCCCCGAGGAAGCCGCGACACTGCTGCGCGAAGCCCTCACCCTCTGGCAGGGCCCCGTCCTGGCCGACCTGGTGGAGACCGGTATCGCCTGGCCCGAGCTGGCCGCCGTGGAGAAGGCCCGGCTCGACGCCATGGAGGACTACTTCGAGGCCGAGCTCGCCTGCGGCCGCCACCAGGCCGTCCTCGGCGAGCTCGAGACCATGGTCGCCACCGAGTCCCTGCGGGAACGTTCCTGCGGGCAGCTGATGCTCGCCCTCTACCGCTGCGGCCGGCAGGCCGACGCCCTCGCCGTCTACGACAAGGTGCGCACCACCCTCGTCGAGGACCTCGGCCTGGAGCCCGGCCGCTCGCTGCGCGACCTCCAGCACGCCATCCTCACCCACGACCCCGCGCTCTCCCTGCCCCCGGCCCGGCTCCTGGGCGCCGCCCCCTACCAGGCGGGCCGCCGCGCCGCCCGCGAGCAGACCGCCGAGATCCCGGCCCAGCGCCGCCCGGCCCCCGCCGGGGTGCCCCTGGCCTCCGTGCCCGACCCGGCCCCCGCCGCCGCGGGCCCCCAGGGCCGTCCGCCCGGCGCGGCGCCCGCCGAGCGCCGGACCGGGGCGACCGTCACCGAGCGCACCCAGGTCAGCGTCGCGCTGATCGCCACCGAGCTCGCCGAGGAGACCCCGGGCGGCGCCTGGAGCGAGAGCGCCGACACCGCCCTGGAGGCCGTGGCCGGCGCCGTCCAGGAGAAGGCCGAGCACTTCGGCGGGACCGTTGTGGCCAGCATCGGCCCCGTCACCCTCGCCCTGTTCGGGGCCTGCTCCGGCGACGGCGACCGCAAGGACGCCGCCGAACGCGCGGTCCACGCGAGCCTCGCCGTCCGCGACGCCCTCGGCTCGGCCGCGTACGCCACCGGCCGGCACGGCCGTCGCCCGGCCGTCCGCGCCGCCGTCGTCACCGGCGAGGCGATCGTCCGCTACCGACCCGACGACCCCGGCACCCCGCCCACCCTCATCGGCACCCTCCTCCACACCGGCCAGTCGCTGCTGGACCGGGTGCCCGCCGGCGAGGTCCGGGTCTGCGCCACCACTCTGGAGGCCGCCGAGGCGGCGATCACCGTCTCCCCGACCGGCGACCCGGCCACCGGCTGGGAGGTACGCGGCATCCGCCGCGAATACCCCGGCGACCACACCGTCCCCATCGTCGATCGCGACTGCGAACTGGACCTGCTGCGCGGCCTCCTCAGCCGCACCCGCCACCGCGCCCAGCCGCACCTGGTCACCGTCCTGGGCGACCCCGGCATCGGCAAGACCCGCTTCGTGACGGAGTTCGCCCGCACCTTCGCCGACCAGCCCGAACCCGCCCGCTTCCTGATGGGCCGCGCCCCCTCCTTCCCCGGGGACGACACTCTCGCGGTGCAGGCCGAGATCCTCACCGCCGCCTGCGGCATCCTCCCCGGGCAGGCTCCCGGTGAGGCCCGGGCCCACCTCGCCGCGACCGTCCGCCGCGTGGTCGCCGACCCCCGCGAGGCCGACCGCCTGCTGCGCCCCCTCACCGAGCTCGTCACCCCGGGCCACGCACCCGCCGCCCCGGCCGAGGCCCTCTCCGCCTGGCGGCGCTTCGTCGTGGCCCTCGCCGCCGAACGCCCCCTCGTCCTGATCATCGACGACCTCCACCGGGCGGACGACGCCCTGCTGGACTGCGTCGAGGACCTGGTGGAGTCCGCCGACGCCGTACCGCTCCTCGTGGTGGCGGCGGCCCGCCCGGAGCTGCTCCAGCGCCGCCCCGACTGGGGCGCCGGCAAGCGCCACACCAGCACCCTCGGCCTGGACCCCCTCTCGGACGCGGCCATCGACCGCCTCCTGGAGTTCATGGTCGCGCCGGAACAGGTCTCCCACGTCGGCGAGGCCCCGGACGACCGCCGCCGCTACATGCGCAAACTCCTGGCCTCGGGCTCCCCCACGGGCGCCCTCCGCCACCTCTACGGCCGCCCCCGCCACCAGCGGACACTGCCGGCGGCGGTGTAGGACACGGAACCCGGACGGGCTGACAAAGTCAGCCCGTCCGGCGTTTGAGGACCGGGGGTCCGGGGGCGGAGCCCCCGGAAAGCGCTACGCGCCGGCCCCCACCAACCGCTCCCCGTCCTGGCTCCGCAGAATCCCGCAAACATCCCGCAGCCCAACCTCCAGCTGCGCGATCTCCGCATCGCTCAGATAAACCGACGGCTCGAACCGCAACGTATGCACCGCACTAGCCGTCGGGAACGTCCGAATCCGGTGCTCCCGCAGCAGATACCCGGCCACCACGTACCCGAAGAACCCCGCGTTGTCGCGGATCGCCGCGGACGCCGCCTCCGACTGGTCGCTGAACTCGAACCCGAGCATGAGCCCCTCACCGCGGATGTCCGCGACGACCTCCGGGAAGTCCGCCCGCACCGACTCGAACATGGTCCGCAGGGCCGCCCCGCGCTCCGTGGCGAGCCGGTAGACGCGCCCGTCCTCCGCCTCCATCAGCTCCAGCACCTTCAGCGCCACGAAGCAGGAGAACGCGTCCTTTGCGAAGGTCGAGCTGTGCACCAGCTCGAACTCCTTGCGGTACCGGTCGCGCCGCACCAGCATCACCGACGCCTTGGCGATCCCACCGCCCAGGCTCTTGGCCAGCGCGTAGTAGTCACCCCGCAGCCCCACCAGGGAGCTCGCGAGGAACGCCCCGCTGCGCCCCATCCCGCTCTGCACCTCGTCGAGGACGACCGGGCAGTCGATCTCGGCGGTGACCCGCTGGACCTCGGCCGCGAACTCCCGCGTGATGACGTTGATGCCGCCCTCGCCCTGGATCGGCTCCAGGACGAACGCGCAGATCACCGGGGCCTCGCGCCGCACGACCTCGATCGCGCCGCCCTCGACCACGACGTCGAAGAGCTCGGCGCGCTCCGCCTCCACGACCTCCTTGATCGCCTCCGGCCGGTCCCGGGGGATGAAGCGCGCCTGCGCGGCCAGCGCGGAGAAGGGCGCGCGGTAGCCCTCGTTGTGGGTCAGCTGGACGCTGCCCATCAGCTTGCCGTGGAAGGAGCCCTCCAGCGTCAGGAAGACGGGCGGCCGCTGCCGGACCGCGTCGTTCCGGCGGGTGATCTCCGCGACCAGGTCCTCGAAGGCCGCCAGGTCCACGCGCTCGGTCGCGCCGAACCCGAGCGCGCCCAGCGCCTCGCCGGACAGCGACGCCTCCCCGCCGAGGAGCGCCGCCCGCGCGGCCTCCAGGTGCCCGGCGATGGGGGCGGCCAGCTCGTCCATCCGCATCCTGCGGTCGAGCTCCGCGTGCTTGATGGCGGCCTCGACGGCCTCGGCGCCCGTATTGGCGAAGATGGCCGAATAGACGTCGGTGGTGCCGAGTTCCCGCTGGAGAATGGTGTTGAGCACCCCGGCGACCTGATTGGCGTAAGGATGCCGCGAGAACTGCGCGTGCACCGGTACCCCGCCGTCCAGCAGGGATTTGGCGAGGGCGACGATTTCGGGGTTGTTGTGCCCCAGCATCAGGGAGCCGTAACCGCCCGCGTAGTCGACCACGGGGACTTCCCCGCCGTCCGCGTCGCGGTAGTAGAGGGTATTGCCCTCGGCGCGGACGTACTCGACGTCGAGACCGACGGAGGCGAGCCACTCAAGAAGAAAGGGCTCCGCGAGTTCGAGCTCGGGGGAGCCGGGATATCCGGGGGTATCAGCGTTCATGGCGCCAGACCATACGGCGGCGCGGTCATCGCTTGTTCTTTATCCGGTCCTCGAACTGCCCGCCGATTACTGGGCAGTTCGAGAACCGGCCGACCGGTTACCGGGCGACCGTGACGACCCCCAGCGCCTCGGCCACGAGATCGGCCACCTCACGGATGTGGTGGTCGAGGTAGAAGTGGCCGCCGGAGAACACATGGACGTCCGTCCGCGCCGCCGAGAAGCCCCGCCAGTCCGAGGCCTCCTCGACCGTCACGACCGGGTCGTTGTCGCCGATCAGCACGGTGAAGGGAACGTTCAGCGGCGCCCCCGGCGTCCACGCGTACGCGCCGATCGCCCGGTAGTCGGCGCGTAGCGCCGGCATCACCATGGCCAGCAGGTCGGGGTCCTGGAAGACCCCGCCCGTCGTACCGCCGAGCCGCCGGATGGCGGCGAGGACGTGCGCGTCCGTGCGCACCTGGTCGTGGGGGCTGGGCACCGCCGTCGGCGCCCCGCGCCCGGAGAGGAACAGCCGCTCCGGCCCGGGGGCCGAGCGCTGCTCCAGGCGGCGGGCGGTCTCGTAGGCGAGCACGGCGCCCATGCTGTGCCCGAGGAAGGCGAACGGACGGTCGTCGTCCAGCGCGCTCATCTCCTCCGCCAGCCGGTCGGCGAGCCGGGCGATGTCGTCCACCGGTGGCTCCTGGTGGCGGTCCTGCCGCCCCGGGTACTGCACGGCCACCACGTCGACCGCCGGCGCCAGCGTGCGCGACAGCGGCACGAAGGCGCTGGCCGCTCCTCCGGCGTGCGGGAAGCAGACGAGGCGCGGTCCGTCCTGCGGAGCCTGGCCGTAGCGTCGGAACCAATCACTGCCCACTGCGTCTTCTCCTCGCGTGCGTTGCGGACCGTGCCGGGGCATTTTCGGTTATGCCGCTCGAGGCTGGCACGAGACGCGCACGAGAACCCCTGATCGAGACACTTCGCAAGGGCCATGAGGGCATATTCTGTGGGCCCGCAGAGCATCCACGGAGCGTAGGGAAGGCAACCGAGCCGGGGATCGGCCGGAAGGGGAGTTGATCGGCGATGCAGGAGAGATCCGGGCGGACCCGCAGGAGGTTGCTCGAAGCCGCTGCCGCGCAGATCGACGCATGCGGATACGCGGACGCCAAACTGAGCGACATCAGCCGGTGCGCCGAAGTGACGACGGGCGCGCTGTATTTCCACTTCTCCTCCAAGACCGACCTGGCGGAAGCGGTCCAGCGGGCCGGCTGCGCGATGCTGGACGAGACGGTCGACGATCTGCTGGCCCGTTGTTCACCGATGCAGGCCCTGATCGACGTCACCCACGTCCTGGCCCGCTGGGTCTGCGAGGAGCCCATCGTCCGGGCCAGCCTGCGGATCGGCCGGGAGCGCGGACGCGACGGTTCCGCGATCGTCGACTTCCACGCGGTGTGCGTCCGCACCGGGCTGCGGCTGCTGCGCGACGCCCGCGCCACGCAGGGGGTGATCCGCGCCGACGTCTCCGCCGACTCCGTGGAGGGGCTGGTCACCGCCGTGCTCTCGGGCGCCGAGGCGGACGCCTGCCGGGGGATGGGCCCCGACCGCCTCGCCACCCGGCTGACGGGGATGTGGGACCTCCTCGTCGACGCCCTCGTCGTACGCGACCTCCGCGCCGGGCTCCGCACGGGACCGCCCCACGCGGCGCTGCCGCACGGCCGCGCCCACGAGGCGGTCACCGCCTGACTCCGTGCCACGACTCTGGTGATTACCCGCGTGATTACCCGTCGGTGAACACACAGTAGGACCCCTCCGGTTAGCTTCTCGGCCTGGGAGGAGTCCCGAGGGGGGAGTTCCCCGAGGGGCTCGGACGTCCCGCGAGGTACGAGGAGTTGTGATGGATACCTCTGTCATCACAGGGGGAGCGGAGGCCGGCGCGACGACGGGGACCGGAGCGGGGCCGGGAACGGGGACGGGCCCGGGAACGGGTACGGAACCCGAGGCCTGGGAATCGGTCATCGGACGGGACTTCGCCCGGGCGCTCAACGAGGGCCTGGCCCGGGCCCGCGCGACCGCCCCGCCGAGGAACCGGCGCCCCTCGTCCACCCCACGCACCCGCCTGCCCCGGCCGACGCCCTCCGGGCCCTCCGGAATGGACGACTCCGCCGGCGTGGACCCCCACGCTGTGGACTCGACCAGCGCCGATCCCATGTCCACACCCGACGAGCACACGGATTGCCGCTGGCAGGAGCGCCGCCGGGTGGCCCGTGACCTCCACGACCACATCGGCGGCGCCCTCGCCACCGCCCGCCGCCTCCTCGTCGAGTGCGGCCCGGGCGTGGACGACCCCGGCCGGCTCGCCGCCGCCCAGGTCTTCCTCCACGAGGCGGAGGACCATCTGCGCGGTCTGCTGGGCGAGTTGGTCACGGCGACGGAGCTGCCGCCGCTGGGCGAGGCCATCGAGGGCTTCGCGACGGAGGCCGCCCCGCCCGGCCTCGACGTCACCGTGAAGATCACCGGCAACGAGAACCTCGTCGCCACCGCCCACCGCCGGGCCCTGTTCCTGGCCGTCCGCGAGGCCCTGCGCAATACGTTCGAGCACGCCGGCGCGAGCCGCGTCGCGGTGTCCGTGCGCACCACCCGCTGGTGGGTCCACGCCGCCGTCGAGGACGACGGCCGCGGCTTCGACCCGGAGCGCGCGACCGACGACGAGGGCCGCCCGGCCCGGGGGATCGCGTCGATGACGCAGCGGGTCGAGGACATCGGCGGAAAGCTGACGATCGAGAGCTCGCCCGTCGACGGCACCAGGGTCGACATGCACCTGCCGCTGCGCCCGCGCACGTAGCGGGTGGCCCCGAAACGTTCCCCCTGCTCCCCTGACTTCCCTGATCCCCTCTGATCCCCTCCGAATCCAGTGCTGCCAGCGGGCCGGCCGATCCGCCCGCGCCGAGGAGTTGTTGTGCGCAAGGTGCTTATCGCCAATCGTGGCGAAATCGCTGTCCGTGTCGCTCGTGCGTGCCG
>NZ_BMRT01000009.1 GCF_014648775.1 Streptomyces abikoensis | reverse complement strand
ATCGTCGTCGCCCTGAACAAGGCCGACATGGTGGACGACGAGGAGATCCTGGAGCTCGTCGAACTGGAGGTCCGCGAGCTCCTCAACGAGTACGAGTTCCCGGGCGACGACGCCCCGGTCGTCAAGCTCTCCGCGCTGAAGGCCCTCGAAGGCGACCCCACCTGGGTCAAGACCGTCGAGGACCTGATGGACGCCGTCGACGAGAACATCCCGCAGCCCGAGCGTGACGTCGACAAGCCGTTCCTGATGCCGATCGAGGACGTCTTCACGATCACCGGTCGCGGCACCGTCGTCACCGGCCGCATCGAGCGCGGCATCCTCAAGGTCAACGAGACCGTCGACATCATCGGCATCCACCCGGAGAAGACGACCACGACGGTCACGGGCATCGAGATGTTCCGCAAGCTGCTCGACGAGGGCCAGGCGGGCGAGAACGTCGGTCTGCTGCTCCGCGGCATCAAGCGCGAGGACGTCGAGCGCGGCCAGTGCATCATCAAGCCGGGTTCGGTCACCCCGCACACCGACTTCGAGGCCACGGCCTACATCCTGTCGAAGGACGAGGGCGGCCGTCACACGCCCTTCTTCAACAACTACCGTCCGCAGTTCTACTTCCGCACGACCGACGTGACCGGTGTCGTGAGCCTCAAGGAGGGCACGGAAATGGTCATGCCCGGCGACAACGCCGAGATGTCCGTCAAACTGATCCAGCCCATCGCCATGGAGGAGGGCCTGCGCTTCACCATCCGCGAGGGCGGCCGCACCGTCGGCGCCGGCCAGGTCACCAAGATCACGGCCTAGGGGGCGACGGGGAGAAAAGGGCGGGAACGGGACATCGCCAAGGGCTGGCCAGAGGACCCTGGAGCCGGACCGGCGGCCCCGTTCCCGATCGACACGCTAGCGCCCGCCCCACGGCCCCGTCCGCAACCCCGACGGTGTGGCGGCGGGAAACCACCCGAGGAAAAGCCTTGAGGCCCAGGTCAGAACAGTCCGGCCTGGGCCTCCGCGGTAGGCCGTGTGGGACTCGAACCCACAACCAATGGATTGAAAGTCCCGAGGGCCCGAGGGGCCGCTATTCCGTAGTGCCGCGGCAGAGGCCCTCGACGCGGAACCACAGGCCCGGGGCGTAGACCGCGTGGATGACGGCTTCCTCTCCTCTTGTGACCCGCAGGATTCTCAGGATGCCGCCGGGAAGTACGTCGTATTGGTAACTGATCTCGGTGTTGCCCTCGACGGTGTCGTCGTAGGAGATGTCCGCCGTACGATCGTTCGCGTATTCCTTCGGTGGGCGATTTTCCACCAGTTTGATGAAGACGCTCATGGGCCAACGGTACGGTCCTTTCGCGAGCTTCGCCCTCCGGGATGAGAAGGTCGCGGCACCCACCGTCCGGGGGCATGTGCAGGGGCATGCGCCAACTGTCAGGCTTCGTCGTCCTGCGGGTGGTCGGCCGCCACGCTCCGGCTGGTCGCCAGCCAGGATCGCGCGGGCTCGGCGGGACGCGTGGTGTCGACAGTGAGGTGGAGCCGGGTACCGCCTTCGCGGCCGGCCGGATAACTGCGTTGCTCGGTGGAATCGAAGCAGCGACGGAGGACTTCCGCGACGCGACGGGCGGTCTCGGGGGAGGCGGCGGTGATGCGGATGTCGGCGCGCCCTGCCGGCGGCCCCGGTTCCGCTGGTACGGGGGTGGTGTGTGCGGACGTCATGGTCACTTCCTCGCCGGAGAAGAGGCGGAGTCGCCCGCGGTCCCCGTGCGGTTGCTCGTGGCGGCTGTGACAGCGGTCTCCACGGCCCTCATGTCCCTTGGGCGGAGCGCGGAGGCCCGGTCGGGTTCCCGGCCGGTGGCGGCGCGGTCCCACCCTCTGTCTCCCACTCCTCTTCGCGGTCCCGTGACTGCGTCGCGTCCTCGGCCTCTCGTTCGTCCTCCATCAGCCGGCTCGCGGTGAGGAGGCTTCCGGGGGTGGTCGCGGCGGACATCAGCCGGGCGGCCGCGGCCGGCTCGGTCTCCGGCGGGATGATCAGCAGGTCCAGGCGGTCCGCGGAGTAGGAGAACAGCAGGAGCTTGTGCGGGTCCTGCTCATTGGTGAACCACCCCACGTGCACGGTGTGTCCGCCGACGGGAACCTTGCGCGGGATCACGGGCCAGAAGGCCGGATTCACCGTGACGCGGGTGACCCGCCCCCAGGAGTGGTCCAGCCTCTCCGCCAGTGCGGGGAGCTCGCGGGAGAGGTCGCGAGAGCGGGGCCACCAGGCACCGTCCAGCAGGCCCGGCGCCGTCCCTGGCGTCAGGGACAGGCGGGCGGGCGGCGAAGGGGCGTGCCCGTCGGTGGGCCTACGGTCGGTGGTGACAGCCATGATGCGAACCTGCCCCCGGGCCCGTCGTCGACTGCCCGGCGTTGTGACTCACCGGGAACGACACCCGCATGGAGGCCGGTGTACGAAGTTTTCCCGGTTTCTCCACCCTACTCCGGCAGGCGGTTCGGAGACCATGCGCGACCGGGCGATTCCCGGGAGCACGGGTGTGCGCGGTCGAGTGGGCGAGCCCACCACGGGCCTGCGGAGTACGGTGGGATTGCGGCGGGTGGCTCGCCCGGTGAGTGCGACGCACGACGCACCCCGGACGACGAACGGACACGCCGATTCCTCGGAGACAGGCGAGCAGGCCATGGCCGATTCCGACACCCCACGCCTCCCCGGACTTCTGCCGGACGCGATCCACCACGCCGTGAAACCCGGGACGGCCCTCCTGCGGCTGGAGACGACACGGGAGCGCGGGGGAATCCTGGACGGCGCGTGGTGGCCACGCTCCCGCCACATCGGTGCCGAGCTTCCCGGCCTGATCACCGCCCTGACCGAGCACCTCGGCCCCATCACACGCGTCGGCCTGGACGCGAGCGCCTGGGAAGAGCTCCCGACCCGGCTGATCATCGAGGACCGGGTCGTACGCATCGATTCCTTCCCGGTCGGTGACGACACGGTCCTCATCACCCGGGGCGAGAACGATCACTTCGCCCTGCTGGTGGTCCCGCCCGATGCCACGCCCGACGCGGCACGTGCCGCGATGGCCAGGGCCGTACGGGCCGACAACATCACCCGGGCCGAACAGATCCTCATCGACACCGGCACCCCGCAGGCCTGAACGTCGGGGCGACGGCTCGGGTCAGCCGAGGAAGGACAGCCGGACCTGGCGGTCGGGGCCGCCCCGGTCGGTGGTCACCAGAACGACGGACTGCGAGGTCCCCAACTCCAGCTCACCACCCATCACGGGCAGCGTGGCGTGCGGCGGCACCAGAGCCGGGAGCATGTGATCACGGCCGGGGCCCGCACCGCCGTGACGGTCCCGCCAACGGTCGTCTGCGGGAAGAACCTCACGGAGGGCCGCCAGCAGGTCGTTGTCGCTACCCGCGCCGGTCTCGATGACCGCCAGGCCGGACGTCGCGTGCGGGGTGAAGACGTTCAGCAGCCCATCTCGCCCGTGAGCGACCTCCCGGAGGAACGCGGTGCACGCATTCGTCAGGTCGTGCATGGTCTCGGCGGAGCCGGTTGTCACGTCGACAGTGCGGGTGGTGAAGGTGCCGGTCATGGTTCACCAGTACCCGCTGTTCGGGAGCAGCGTTGACGGCTGGACGGGTTGTTCCGCGGGGATTCCGGTCGGCCCATCCCCCACAGGCACACCGCGCCGCCGGCTGACGGCTCGTAGCTCCCCCACGCGGCCGGCGTCGGTGCCGGTCCGACGGTGGCCAAGGAGCTCGTACAGGACGGCTGGACGCCCTACGAGTCCGATCAGGAGTCAGACGGCGGCGCGACCACGATCGCTCGGCCGGACTGCCCCACGATCAACCTGCGTGACCCACGTCACGCGGCTGCTGCTTTGATCCATGGCGTCGGCGGGGACCTCCCCGCCTCCGCCCCGGCTGGAGAAACCCAGCCGGGGCGAGAAGATGCAGGTCACAAACGGTGCGGTGACCTCATCGGGCGGTAGGCCGTGTGGGACTCGAACCCACAACCAATGGATTAAAAGTCCACTGCTCTGCCAATTGAGCTAACGGCCCGCACACCGCAGCATAGCCCGGCCGACCGTGGATGCCCGAGTCGTTATGGCCCCGAACGTCGCGCGGATGTCCGGAAGCCGCCCCCAACGGCCGAGGGCCCGCACGGCGTGGATGCCGTACGGGCCCTCAGATCAGCTGCGGATACCAGCCGTTGCAACAGCCGTTGGATCAGCCGTTGCGCTTCCAGCGCGGCTTGTCGGCGCGGCGGTCGAAGGAGCTGCCGCCACGGTGGTCGTCACGACGGCCGTAGGGGCGGTCGCCGCCGCCGGAGCGGAAACCACCGGAGGGGCGGTCGTCACGACGGTCGCGGTTGAACGGACGGTCGCCGCCGGCGGAACGGTAGCCACCGGAGGGGCGGTCGTCACGGCGGAAGCCACCGGACGGGCGGTCGTCGCGGCGGAAGCCGCCACGGTCGCCGCCGCGCTCGCCGTCACGGCGGTCGTCGCGGCGGAAGCCACCGTCACGGTCCTCGCGGCGGAAGCCACCGGACGGGCGGTCGTCGCGGCGGAAGCCACCGCGCTCGCCGTCACGACGGTCGTCACGACGGAACGACGGACGCTCCTCGCGGCGGAAGCCACCACGGTCGCCGTCACGGCGGTCGTCGCGGCGGAAGCCGCCCTCACGGTCCTCGCGGCGGAAGCCACCCGACGGGCGGTCGTCACGGCGGAAGCCGCCACGGTCGCCGTCACGACGGTCGTCACGACGGAACGACGGACGCTCCTCACGACGGTCGTCGCGGCGGAAGCCACCGCGGTCACCGCCGCGGTCGCCACCGCGCTCGTCACGGTCGTCGCGGCGGAAGTTGCCGCCACGGCGCTCGAAGTTGCCCCGCTCGTCGCGGCGCTCGGGGGCCTGCGCCGGGATGGCGGCGGCCTCCTCGGCCTTGGCGGCGGCCTCGGCCTCGGCCTTGAGCTCCTCGGCGGCGGCCGCGACGGCCGCCTCCGGGTCCTCGCCGCGCTCACGGGCGGCGCGGGCCACCAGGCGGTCGGCCTCCTCGCGGAGCTCCGTCGCACGGCGCTGGGCGCGCTCGAGCTGGCGGTTGAGGTCGCGGAGCTCGCGCTCGGCCTGCTTGGCGGCGTTGGCGGCCGAGTCGGCCTGGACCTCGGTCAGCGAACGGGCGCCGGTGATCTTGGCGACGTCCTCGTCGAAGGCGCCGGCACCGCCGACGATGTGGCGCGAGGCGTCGACGCCCGCGTCCTCCATCAGGCGGAAGATCTGCTTGCGCTGGTGCGGCAGGGCCAGGGAGACGACCGTGCCGGACTGGCCGGCGCGGGCCGTACGGCCGGAACGGTGGAGGTAGTCCTTGTGGTCACCGGCCGGGTCGACGTTGAGGACCAGGTCGATGCCGTCGACGTGGATGCCTCGGGCGGCCACGTCGGTGGCGACCAGGACGTGCACGCGGCCGGCCTTGAAGTCCTCCAGGACGCGGGTACGGGCGCCCTGGGTCATGCCGCCGTGCAGCGCGTCCGCGCGGACACCGGCGTCGAGCAGCTGCTCGGCGACGCGGTCGGCGCCCATCTGGGTGCGGACGAAGATGATCGTGCGGCCCTTGCGGGCGGCGATGGCGGCCGTGACCGGCGCCTTGTCCTTCGGCTTCACGACGAGGACGTGGTGGGTCATGGTCGTGACGGCACCGGCGGAGGGGTCGACCTCGTGGGTGATCGGGTCGACCAGGTAGCGCTTGACCAGCGTGTCGATCTCGTTCTCGAGCGTCGCGGAGAACAGCAGACGCTGGCCGCCGGTCGGCACCTGGTCGAGGATCTCGGTGACCTCGGGCAGGAAGCCCATGTCGGCCATCTGGTCGGCCTCGTCGAGGACGGCGACCTGGACCTTGTCGAGCGAGGCGGCGCCGCGGTCGATGATGTCGCGCAGGCGGCCCGGGGTGGCGACGAGGATGTCGACGCCGCGCTCCAGGGCGTAGATCTGGTTGCCCATGGACGTACCGCCGCAGACGACCTTCATCTTCAGGCCGAGGACGTCGCCGTAGGGCTGGAGGGCGTCGGCGACCTGCATCGCCAGCTCACGGGTCGGGGTGAGGATCAGACCGCGCGGGCGCTTCTTCTCGGTGTGGCCGCCCGCCAGGATCGAGAGCAGGGGCAGACCGAAGGAGAGGGTCTTGCCGGAGCCGGTGCGGCCACGGCCGAGGATGTCCTTGCCGGCCAGGGCGTCCGGGATGGTCGCGGCCTGGATCGGGAAGGGCGTGGTGACGCCGTTCTGGGCGAGCTTGCGGACGATCGCGTCGTCCAGGCCCAGGTCACCGAAGGTGATCTGCGGCTCGGCCGGCTCGGCGGGGGCCTCGGTCGTCTCGACGGCGGCCGGGGCGGCCTCGACGATCATCTCGTCGGCCTCGGGCATGGTGGTGGTGTCAGTGGAAATGGACATGCGAAATGCGAAACCTTCCGGAGTTTCGGCACGCGCCCAAGCTCCGTGTCGGCTTCACAAATGACCGCCTCGATGCGGTCAGCCACGGCAAGGTAAGGAACGCGCCACACGGCGCGCTTCTGCGAGGCGCCGGGCAAATGGGATCAAACGATCTACCACCATACGCACCCACCGCAGGGCAGCGCAAGCCGCGGTCGCATGGCCTGCGCCACAGTACCCGAGCCGGGCGCGCTCAGGAAGGCCCCGGCTGGGGCGAGGCCGGGGTCGGCGGTGTGGTGGGGGCCGGCTGCGTGGGCGGGGCCTGGGTGGGCGGCGCCGCCGTGGGGGGCTGGGTGGGCGCGGGGGGCTTCCCCTGCGCCGGGGAGCTGCCCTGGGTGGGCCCGCTCGGCGGCTTGGGCCGGTCCCCCGGCTTGCCCGGCTGCCGGGACGCCGACGGGGAGGCCTCCGGGGCGGCCGAGGCCGAAGCGGAGGGACGCGCCTCCTTGGCCGACGGGCTGCCGCTCGCCCCGCCCTTCACCGACTTGCCGTCCGCGTGGCCGGCGCGGCCCGCCGGGGGCCGCAGCCCGCCGTCCGGCTGGGCCCCGGTCTCGCGCTGCCGGCCCGTCCCCGCCGGCGCCGGGCGGCCCGGGTCGCTCACGCTCATGCACCCGCTCACGCACCCGCCCAGGGTCAGGGCCAGGGCAGCCGCGGCCGCGAAACGGGTGAACGCTGCCGCGTGCGCTGACGTTGCGCGCATGAATGGGACCGCCTTCGGGTACAGGGGACGAGCGCCCTGCCCAACTGGCCCCGCCCCGCCCAGGACACGCGCGGCGCCCGGCGATCAGCCCTCGATCATCCGTAGCCTCATCCGTAGCCCAGCGCGTGGAGGCGCTCGTCGTCGATCCCGAAGTGGTGTGCCACTTCGTGAACGACCGTCACCTCGACCTCGGCCACGACCTCGTCCCGCGTGGCGCACATCCGCAGCGTCGGCCCCCGGTAGACCGTGATCCGGTCCGGCAGCACCCCCGCGTACCACTCGCCGCGCTCGGTGAGCGGCGTGCCCTCGTAGAGCCCCAGCAGGTCCGGGGCCTCGGCCGGGGGCTCGTCCTCGACGAACACGGCGACGTTGTCCATCAGCCGCGTCAGCTCCGGCGGGATCCGGTCCAGGCCCTCGGCGACCAGTTCCTCGAACTCCTCGCGCGTCATCTCCAGCACGCCGCCATTGTCCGCCACGGGGGCCTCCGGAGGAGGGTCCCGGAACGCCTCCGGCAAACCGTTTTGGCGATCGGTCCCTGCATCCCATATGCTTCTCACGTCCCCGAGGCGCCGACAAAGCGCCCAGGTGGGCCATCAGCCCTCATCGTCTAGTGGCCCAGGACGCCGCCCTTTCAAGGCGGTAGCACGGGTTCGAATCCCGTTGGGGGCACGCATGACTGTGTGCGAGACTTGTCTCGCACATAAGCTTGGTCCTGTGGAGCAGTTTGGAGTGCTCGCCACCCTGTCAAGGTGGAGGCCGCGGGTTCAAATCCCGTCAGGACCGCTTGCGATCATCTCGATGATCGCATGGCTGGGTAGCTCAGTTGGTACGAGCGTCCGCCTGAAAAGCGGAAGGTCGCCGGTTCGACCCCGGCCCCAGCCACAGTGAGGCCCCCATCGCGAGATGGGGGCCTCGGTGTTTTCCGGGTGCGCCCGATTCGGCACCGCCGGGCCGGTACATCGTGGCCACTCGCCGTCGCGGCGGGGGAAGCGCCCCGGTCCCGCCCTTTCACCGTTTCCCGGGGGCGGAGCCCCCAGCCCCCCGGGGTCCGGAGGCCAGGGGCGCCGCGGCCCCTAAATGCGTTCGCCGCTTCGTGGCGCGTGGTGCGATCCTGGACTCCGTATGTCTACGCAGCCTGCCGCCCCCGCCGCATTCGCCGACCTCGCCGCCCGCCTCCCCGAGCTGACGCTGCGCGACGCGCAGCGCCTGGGGCGGCGGCTCGACGGGGCCCGCCGCGTCCGCAAGCCCGAGGCCCGCGCGGCCGTCCTGGCCGAGATCACGGCGGAGGTCGAGGCGGCCGAGCTGCGCGTCGCGAACCGCCGGGCCGCCGTGCCGGCCGTCGACTATCCGGAGCAGCTGCCCGTCAGCCAGAAGAAGGACACGATCCTGGAGGCGATACGCGACCACCAGGTCGTGATCGTCGCGGGTGAGACGGGCTCCGGCAAGACCACCCAGATCCCCAAGATCTGCCTGGAGCTCGGCCGTGGCGTCAAAGGCCTGATCGGGCACACCCAGCCCCGCCGGCTCGCCGCCCGTACGGTCGCCGAGCGCGTCGCCGAGGAGCTGCGGACGCCGCTGGGCGAGGCCGTCGGCTGGAAGGTCCGCTTCACCGACCAGGTGGGCGACACCACCATGGTCAAGCTGATGACCGACGGCATCCTGCTCGCCGAGATCCAGACGGACCGCGAGCTGCGCCAGTACGACACGATCATCATCGACGAGGCGCACGAGCGCAGCCTCAACATCGACTTCCTGCTCGGCTACCTCGCCCAGCTGCTCCCCCGGCGCCCCGACCTCAAGGTCGTGATCACCTCCGCCACCATCGACCCCGAGCGCTTCTCCCGCCATTTCGGCGACGCGCCGATCGTCGAGGTCTCGGGCCGGACGTATCCGGTGGAGGTCCGCTACCGGCCGCTGCTGGAGGAGGAGTCCTCCGACGCCGACCGTGACCAGATCACCGCGATCTGTGACGCCGTCGACGAGCTCCAGCGGGAGGGCGAGGGCGACATCCTCGTCTTCCTCTCCGGCGAGCGGGAGATCCGCGACACGGCGGACGCCCTGGAGAAGCGCAAGTACAAGTTCACCGAGGTGCTGCCGCTCTACGCGCGGCTCTCCCACGCCGAGCAGCACCGGGTCTTCCAGCGGCACACCGGCCGCCGGATCGTCCTCGCCACGAACGTCGCCGAGACGTCCCTGACCGTCCCGGGCATCAAGTACGTCATCGACCCGGGCTTCGCCCGGATCTCCCGCTACAGCCACCGCACCAAGGTCCAGCGGCTGCCGATCGAGCCGGTGTCGCAGGCCAGCGCCAATCAGCGCAAGGGCCGCTGCGGCCGTACGAGCGACGGCATCTGCATCCGGCTGTACTCCGAGGACGACTTCCTCGCGCGGCCGGAGTTCACGGACGCGGAGATCCTGCGGACGAACCTGGCGTCGGTCATCCTCCAGATGACGGCGGCGGGGCTCGGCGACATCGAGAAGTTTCCTTTCATCGACGCGCCGGACCGCCGGAACATCAAGGACGGCGTCGATCTGCTCCACGAGCTCGGGGCGATCGACCCCAAGCAGAAGGAGCCGAAGAAGCGGCTCACGCCGCTGGGCCGGAAGCTCTCCCAGCTGCCCGTGGACCCCCGGCTGGCCCGGATGGTGCTGGAGGCCGACCGCAACGGCTGTGCCCGCGAGGTGATGGTGATCGCGGCCGCGCTGTCGATCCAGGACCCGCGCGAGCGGCCGTCGGAGAAGCAGGCGCAGGCCGATCAGCAGCACGCCCGGTTCAAGGACGAGACCAGCGACTTCCTCGCCTTCCTGAACCTGTGGCGGTACGTCCGCGAGCAGCAGAGCACGCTGTCGTCCTCGGCCTTCCGGCGGATGTGCAAGTCGGAGTACCTGAACTATCTGCGCATACGTGAGTGGCAGGACATCTACTACCAGCTGCGCACGGTCGCGAAGACGATGGGCATCCACCTCGCCGAGGAGGACGCGCCGGCGGAGCGGGTGCACCAGTCGCTGCTGTCCGGGCTGCTGTCGCACATCGGTCTCAAGGACACCGAGAAGAACAATGAATTCGTCGGGGCCCGGAATGCCAAATTCGCGGTGTTCCCGGGTTCGGCGCTCTTCAAGAAGCCGCCGCGCTGGGTGATGTCGGCGGAGCTGGTGGAGACCTCCCGGCTGTGGGCGCGCGTCAACGCGCGCATCGAGCCGGAATGGATCGAGCCGCTCGCCGAGCACCTGGTGAAGCGGACGTACAGCGAGCCGCACTGGGAGCAGAAGCAGGCGGCGGTGATGGCGTACGAGCGGGTGACGCTCTACGGCGTGCCGATCGTGGCGCAGCGGAAGGTCAATTACGGGCGGATCGACCCGGAGACCAGCCGTGAGCTGTTCATTCGCAACGCGCTCGTCGAGGGCGACTGGCGGACGCACCATCAGTTCTTCCACGACAACCGCAAACTGCTGGGCGAGGTCGAGGAGCTGGAGCACCGCGCCCGGCGTCGTGACATTCTCGTGGACGACGAGACGCTGTTCGACTTCTACGACCAGCGGCTGCCGGAACACGTGGTCTCCGGGGCGCATTTCGATTCCTGGTGGAAGCACAAGCGGCGTGAAGAGCCGGAGTTGCTCAATTTCGAGCACTCCATGCTCATCAACGAGAACGCGGAGGCCGTCACCAAGGACGACTATCCGGATTCCTGGCGGCAGGGCCGGCTGAAGTTCAGGGTGACGTACCAGTTCGAGCCGGGTGCGGACGCGGACGGTGTGACCGTCCACATTCCGCTGCAGGTGCTCAACCAGGTCTCCGCCGAGGGCTTCGACTGGCAGATCCCGGGGCTGCGGGAGGACCTGGTCACGGAGCTGATCCGGTCGCTGCCCAAGCCGATCCGGCGGAACTGCGTGCCCGCGCCGAACTTCGCGCAGCGGTTCCTCGACAGTGCCGTGCCCCTCCAGGAGCCCCTGACGACGGCGCTGGCGCACGGTCTCCACCGCATGACGGCGGTGCGGATGGAGGCGGAGGACTTCGACCTCACCAAGGTCCCCGACCATCTGAAGATCACTTTCCGGGTGGTCGACGAGCGCAAGCGCAAGATCGCCGAGGACAAGGACCTGGAGGCCCTGCGGCTGCGGCTCAAGCCGAAGACGCAGGCCGCGATCACCAAGGCCTTTGAGCAGGCGGCGGAGAAGGCCGACGGCGCCTCCGGTGGCGCGGCCCGTCCCGAGCAGCGCTCGGGGCTGACGTCGTGGACGGTCGGGACGCTGCCGCGCACCTTCGAGACGCGTCGCGCGGGTCAGCCGGTGAAGGCGTTCCCGGCGCTGGTGGACGAGGGGTCCTCGGTGGCGGTGCGGCTCTTCGACACCGAGCCCGAGCAGCGCGAGGCGATGTGGGCCGGTGTCCGCCGGCTGATCCTGCTGAACCTGCCGTCGAACCCGGCGAAGTTCGCCCAGGACAAGCTCGGCAATCAGCAGAAGCTCGCCCTGTCGCGGAATCCCCACGGCTCGATCCAGGCGCTCTTCGAGGACTGCGTCGCGGGCGCCGCGGACAAGCTGATCGCGGCCCACGGCGGGCCCGTGTGGGACGAGGAGTCCTTCCGCAAGCTCTTCGACGCCGTGCGGGCCGACATCGTGGACGCGACGCTGGACACGATCCGCCGGACGCAGGAGGTGCTGGCCGCCTGGCAGGCGTGCGAGCGCCGGCTGAAGGCGACGTCGAGCCCGGCGCTGCTGACGTCCCTGGCGGACGTCAAGCAGCAGCTGGCGGAGCTGATCAAGCCCGGCTTCGTCACGGCCCACGGCGTCCGCCGCCTGCAGGACCTGCTGCGTTATCTGGTGGCCGTCGACCGCCGGCTGACCCAGCTGCCCACCAACGCCGAGCGGGACCGGGCCCGGCTGGCGAAGATCCAGGAGATGCGCGACGAGTACGCGTGGCTGCTGGAGCAGTTCCCCAAGGGCCGTCCCGTGCCCCAGGAGGCCCGGGAGATCCGCTGGATGATCGAGGAGCTCCGGGTGAGCTACTTCGCCCACGCGCTGGGCACGGCCTACCCGGTCTCGGACAAGCGGATCGTGAAGACGATCGACAAGCTGGCCCCGTAGCGGGACACCGCAGGACGGCGCCCGCGACTGTGGGCGCCGTCACGGGGCCGCTGGTTCGACCGCACCCCCTGACCTGCTGTAGAGTCTGTCTCGCAAGAACGCGAGAGCGGGAAAGCAAGCAAGGTCCTGTGGAGCAGTTTGGAGTGCTCGCCACCCTGTCAAGGTGGAGGCCGCGGGTTCAAATCCCGTCAGGACCGCAGTAGAGTCGGAGCCCGTATCCCCCAGGGATACGGGCTCCGCCGTTTTCTGCGGCCGGTGCCAAGTGCCCCGGGAGCCCGTCGACTTGAAGGCCCGGATCCGCGTCCCCGGATCCGGGCCTCGGTGTTTTCGACCTTGACTGCGACACGTGCCAGGGGTACCCCAGTCAGTGGAGGTGCCCCGCCCTATGACGACGACCGAGCGCAGCCGGCACGAGACCCGGGCGTTGCTGCGCGCCCACCTCTCCGCCGCGGCCGGCTATCGCCACCTGACGAGACACTGCCCGGTCTGCCACCGGCTCCTGAGGCTCGCCCAGGAGGCCGGGAGCGACCAGGAGGCGCCACGGGAGGAGATCCCCCTCCCCCGGTGACGTACGGCGGCCCAGGCGCGGTGGCTCGGGTGGCGGCGACGGGGGCCGCTCCGGAGAGTGACCGCGGGCGCAAGTCCTTTACCCCAGCGGGGCGATGGGGGACAAGCATGCCGCGATGTGACGGGAGTCACTGAAAGTATTTCCGTGGTAGGGGAACTTACCCCCTCCCTACGCCGGGTCAATTTAATATGTGCAATTGCACCGACCTTCCGGTCTTCCGCAGATGGCGACGACGGACCGGGGTCCGGGCGCGCGGGAGGCGTCCGTGCGGGGATACCGGCGGGGATACGGCGGCGATACCGGCGCATAAAAAGATCGCGCTGGACCCGGCGGAGTCCAGCGCGATCGACGGCCGGCCCAAGTCGGTGGGCGGGACGCCTGTTGGGGCAGGCATCCGCTGTTTACCGTCTGTGGAGCTTCAGCTGGGTGAGAGCCGGGTTGGGGGCCCCGGAAATCACCCCGTCATTCAGTTGTTCAGCCTCTGCTTGTTCAGCCCTGCTTGTTCAGGCCTCGCTGCGCTGCTGCGGAATGCCCGCCAGCAGGGCACGGACCTCCGCTTCGCGGTAACGGCGGTGCCCTCCGAGCGTGCGGATGGACGTGAGCTTGCCAGCCTTGGCCCAGCGGGTGACCGTCTTCGGGTCCACGCGGAACATCGTGGCAACCTCAGCCGGGGTCAGCAGCGGCTCGGCATCAGGGGTGCGAGCGGTCATGAGCGGCCTCCTCGGGAGAACCGAACCATCACGTCGGTTCTTTCCTCTAAATTCTGCACCTTGACCCGCGTTGCCCGAAATGGCGGACGCGGGCCGAGTCGGTTATAGGACGAACGGCTTGTCCTCGGCACTACAACTACACCATCTGTCCAGCCACGTCGGCCAAACCGATGGAATTGCCCTCTCAGGTGTTCAACCTCGACGGAACCCGATGGACCATGCCATAGCGGACAGTCACCCCGCCGTGACGATCAGTCACAGCGGGATCAAACAGATCAGGGGTCACCAGATCCACCAAGGAGTGCAATACCGAACTATCCGCCCTTACTTGGGCGGAAGGAACCCTTCCCAGACTCCTTGTCCTATTTTGCCATGGGGATGGGCGATGGGCGCAAGACCTAACGTAAGTGCGTTAGGTCACGGTTGCCGCAATGGCCCGGATCGGGACCTAGGTCCTGATCGCGGTACCGCCGGCCGCCGGTGCCGGAGGGTCAGTTGGCGAACTGCCGGTCACGGACCGTCCTCCAACGCTCCGTCAGCCGCTCGTACGCCGCACCGGCCCGCGCTCCGTCACCCGCCCGCAGCGCCGCCAGCCCGTCCGCCGTGTCGGCGGCGGAGTGGTCCTCGGCCAGCTGTGCCTCGGGAACCATATGCACAAGTCCGCCGTAGTCCAGCTCCACCAGGGACCGCGGATGGAACTCTTCCAGCCACCGCCCGACCTCCACCAAGCCGTCGATCAGCGGCCCCTCCTCCATCGCGTCCCGGAGCGTACGCAATCCGCGGGCCACCCGGCGACGCGCCTGGACCATCGGCGTCCGGTAGCGCAGCAGCAGCCCCCCGCCGCCCTCCGCGCCCCGCGGCCCCTCCGGTACGGATTTGCCGTATTCGCGCTCCTCGTCCGAGAAGAGCACGAACCAGCGCAGCGGCACCTGCCAGGTGGCCGTCCTGATCCACGGCCGGGCGTCCGGGTTGCGGGCCGCCCAGCGCTCGTGGTCCGCGACGGCCTGGCGCCGCACCACGGGCGGCAGCACCGCGTCCAGCACGGGCGGGGGAAACCGCTCCGTCAGCTCCCGCAGCGCCAGCCAGCCCCGCAGCCGGGTGCGCCAGGGGCAGACGCACACCACGCCGTCCACGACCGCCACGAAGGCGTCACCGCTCTCGTGCACCGGGACGGGGACCGGCGGAGTGGGCAGCAGATCCGCCAGCGACCGGCGCAGTTCGTCCTGGGCCCCGGGGAGGCTCTCCCGGCGGGCGTACCGCAGCCAGTGGGACCGCTCCGGTTCCGGGAACGCGGCCAGCGGCTCGTAGACCCGCAGATAGGCCGCGTACGGCACGGTCACCGACGACGCCACGCCCACGCTCGCTCCCTCAAGCCGTAGGTCACTTCAGGGGAGTTGCGGGGTGCCTCTCCCCATACCGTCCAAATCGTCCCATGGCACCGGAGCCCGGGAGAGTGATCCTCGGCACGAGCCCGGCCGGCCGGGCCACGAGGCCCTACCCTCGTGCCAACCGGCCCTCCACCACCCCCAGCGAGGGCGACCTCCGCGGCATATGGGAGTCACCACCGTGACCGACGTACGTCCCACCAGCGGCGCCGACGACGGCGTACTGCGCACCCTTTTCCGTTCCGACCAGGGCGGCCATGAGCAGGTCGTGCTCTGCCAGGACGCCGAGAGCGGCCTCAAGGCCGTGATCGCCCTGCATTCCACGGCCCTGGGCCCCGCCCTGGGCGGCACCCGATTCCACCCGTACGAGTCCGACGAGGACGCGGTGCGGGACGCGCTGAACCTCTCGCGCGGCATGTCGTACAAGAACGCCCTGGCGGGGCTCGACCACGGCGGCGGAAAGGCTGTGATCATCGGCGATCCCGATCTGATCAAGTCCGAGCAGCTGCTGCTTGCGTACGGTCGCTTCGTGGCCTCCTTGGGTGGCCGTTATGTCACCGCGTGCGACGTCGGCACGTATGTACAGGACATGGACGTCGTCGCCCGGACGAACCGCTGGACCACGGGCCGCTCGCCCGAGCAGGGCGGCGCCGGCGATTCCTCCGTGCTCACCGCCTTCGGCGTCTTCCAGGGCATGCGGGCCGCCGCGAGGACCCAGTGGGGCGAGCCGACGCTGCGCGGGCGCCGCGTGGGCGTCGCCGGCGTCGGCAAGGTCGGCCACCACCTGGTGGAGCACCTGGTCCAGGACGGCGCGGAGGTCGTGATCACGGATGTCCGGGCCGCCGCGGTCGAGCGGATCCTGGCCCGTCATCCGCAGGTCACGGCCGTGGCCGACGCCGCGGTGCTGGTCCGGACGCCGCTCGACGTCTACGCCCCCTGCGCCCTCGGCGGCGCGCTGGACGACGAGACCGTCGCCGCCCTCACCGCCTCCGTGGTCTGCGGCGCGGCCAACAACCAGCTCGCCCACCCGGGGGTCGAGAAGGACCTCGCCGACCGGGGCGTGCTCTACGCGCCGGACTACGTGGTGAACGCCGGCGGAGTGATCCAGGTCGCCGATGAACTGCTCGGCTTTGATTTCGACCGGGCGAAGGCCAAGGCGACCAAGATCTACGACACCACTTTGGCCATATTCGATCGCGCGCGAACGGACGGCATTCCGCCGGCCGTCGCGGCGGACCGGCTCGCCGAGCAGCGCATGGCGGAGGCCAGGGACAGGGCGGCACGGGAGGCGGTGAGCACCGTCCCGGCCCCCACCCGGTGACGCCTCGTGTCCTCGTTGACCCGCCCGGGTGATCTTCCCGCCCGGGCGGGCCGCCGGTCCGCGGACGGCGATCCGGAGCGATCCCGACACGGATCCCGACACGGATCCCGACACGGATCCACACGGATCCCACAGCGATCCCCACAGAAGAGTGACCGGAAGGCGGCGGAACGAGAGATCTCTCACCACCCCTCGGCGGGTCGGCGCTCGGGACACGTTAAAATCGTGGCTGACCAGCGAGTACTGGACCCTCTCCGGGTCCGCCTCCGTGGCACGTCATGCGGGCGACGTACCGTATGACGGCGGAAGCAGGTACCGTTGAAGCTCTACAGGCCGGACACCCTTCCACAGGGGTCCGCTCTGACTCATGAACGTGAACGCGTGTCAAGACTCTGGGGCCGTCGAGCCCCGTCAATGAGGGGGTCGAGCCATGGGGCGCGGCCGGGCCAAGGCCAAGCAGACAAAGGTCGCCCGCCAGCTGAAGTACAACAGCGGCGGGACCGACCTCTCACGTCTGGCCAATGAGCTGGGCGCAACGCAGCCGTCGATCAAGCAGCCGCCGGAGAGCGAGCCGCTTGAGGACGAGCTGGAGGACGACCCGTACGCTCAGTACGCGGCGCGTTACAACGACGACGTGGAGGACGAGGACGAGCAGTCCTCCTCCGACCAGTCGGCGTACCGCCGTCGCGCTTGACGCGGCAGTCATAGCTTTCAGTGACCCGGTCCGGGGCCTTTGGCGCCGGACCGGGTTCTGTGCGTGCCCGCTGCGCGGTGGCCAAGGCCGTCCGCCGGGTGCGGGCCCGCGTGTGCCCACCCGTGCCTCCCCCAGCTACCGCTGGGAGGTGCCCCCAGGCGGCACGACTGCCCACACGCGGGCTTGGTTTCAGTTCGCGTAGTCGCCCGTCAGGGCCACGGCCTCCGTGTGGTCGCCGCGGGCCGTGATCTCGCCTGCGACCCAGGCGTCCACGTCGCGGTCGGCGAAGGTCGCCAGGGCGACGTCCACGGACTCCTGCGGGACGACCGCGATCATGCCGACGCCCATGTTGAGCGTCTTCTCCAGCTCGGGGCGCGCCACCCCGCCCAGCTCGCCGACCAGGCCGAAGATCGGGTCCGGCGTCCAGGTGGAGCGGTCGACGGTCGCGTGGAGGTGGTCCGGGATCACCCGGGCCAGGTTGTTGGCGAGGCCGCCGCCGGTGATGTGCGAGAAGGCGTGGACTTCCGCCGTACGGGTGAGGGCGAGACAGTCCAGCGAGTAGATCTTCGTGGGCTCCAGGAGCTCCTCGCCGAGCGTCCGGCCGAGCTCCGGCACCTCCCGGTCCAGCTCCCAGCCGGCCCGGTCGAAGAGCACATGGCGGACGAGTGAGTACCCGTTCGAGTGAAGTCCCGACGAGGCCATCGCGATGACGGCGTCACCCTTACGGATACGATCCGCGCCCAGCAGCCGGTCGGCCTCCACGACGCCCGTACCGGCGCCGGCCACGTCGAACTCGTCCGCGCCCAGCAGCCCGGGGTGCTCGGCGGTCTCGCCGCCCACCAGGGCGCAGCCCGCGAGGACACAGCCCTCGGCGATGCCCTTGACGATGGCGGCGACGCGGTCGGGGTGGACCTTGCCGACGCAGATGTAGTCGGTCATGAACAGCGGCTCGGCGCCGCAGACGACCAGGTCGTCCACGACCATGCCGACGACGTCGTGGCCGATGGTGTCGTAGACGCCCATCCGGCGGGCGATGTCGACCTTGGTGCCGACGCCGTCGGTGGCCGAGGCCAGCAGGGGGCGCTCGTAGCGCTTGAGGGCGCTGGCGTCGAAGAGGCCGGCGAAGCCGCCGAGGCCGCCGACGACCTCGGGGCGGGTGGCCTTGCGCACCCATTCCTTCATGAGCTCGACGGCGAGGTCGCCCGCTTCGATGTCGACGCCCGCAGCGGCGTAGCTGGCACCGGTGGTCTGAGACATTGCTTCAGAACTTTCGTGTCGTTTTCGTACTACGGAGCGTTACGGGCGACGGAGCGCGTCGGCGGCGTCCGCGCCACCGGCCAGCTCGGTCTCCAGCAGCTGCTTGCCCAGCAGCTCGGGGTCGGGGAGCGCCATCGGGTACTCGCCGTCGAAGCAGGCCCGGCAGAGGTTGGGCTTGGCGATGGTGGTCGCCTCGACCATCGCGTCGAGGGAGATGTAGGCGAGGGAGTCCGCGCCCAGCGACTTGCCGATCTCGTCGACGGTCATCCCGTTGGCGATCAGCTCGGCGCGGGTGGCGAAGTCGATGCCGAAGAAGCACGGCCACTTCACCGGCGGGGACGAGATCCGTACGTGGACCTCGGCGGCACCGGCCTCGCGGAGCATCCGCACCAGGGCCCGCTGGGTGTTGCCGCGGACGATCGAGTCGTCGACGACCACCAGGCGCTTGCCCTTGATGACTTCCTTGAGCGGATTGAGCTTGAGCCGGATGCCGAGCTGGCGGATGGTCTGGCTCGGCTGGATGAAGGTCCGGCCGACGTAGGCGTTCTTGACCAGGCCCGTGCCGTACGGGATCCCGCTGGCCTCGGCGTAGCCGACGGCGGCGGGCGTGCCCGACTCCGGGGTCGCTATCACCAGGTCGGCGTCGACGGGAGCCTCGGCGGCGAGGCGGCGGCCCATCTCCACGCGGGAGAGGTAGACGTTGCGGCCGGCGATCTCGGTGTCCGGGCGGGCCAGGTACACGTACTCGAAGACGCAGCCGCGCGGCTTGGCCTCGGCGAAGCGGGAGGTCCGCACGCCGTTCTCGTCGATGGCGATCATCTCGCCGGGCTCGACCTCGCGGATGAAGGTCGCGCCGCAGATGTCGAGGGCGGCCGTCTCCGAGGCGACCACCCAGCCGCGCTCCAGCCGGCCGAGGACCAGCGGGCGGATGCCCTGCGGGTCACGGGCGGCGTAGAGCGTGTGCTCGTCCATGAAGACGAGGCAGAAGGCGCCCTTGACCATGGGGAGGACCTTGGCGGCCGCTTCCTCCACGGTCAGCGGCTTGCCGTCGTCGTCGGTCTGCCCGGCGAGCAGGGCCGTGACCAGGTCGGTGTCATTGGTCGCCGCCACCTGGGTGGCCCGGCCGTTGTCGCGCGGGAGCGCGGCGACCATCTCGGCCAGCTCGGCGGTGTTGACCAGGTTCCCGTTGTGGCCCAGGGCGATGGAGCCGTTGGCGGTCGCCCGGAAGGTCGGCTGCGCGTTCTCCCACACCGAGGCTCCGGTGGTGGAGTAGCGGGCGTGACCGACCGCGATATGGCCCTGGAGGGAGCCGAGGGAGGTTTCGTCGAAGACCTGGGAGACCAGTCCCATGTCCTTGAAAACGAGGATCTGGGAGCCGTTGCTCACCGCGATGCCCGCGGACTCCTGTCCACGGTGCTGCAGCGCATACAGCCCGAAATAGGTGAGTTTTGCGACCTCTTCCCCCGGAGCCCAGACACCGAAGACGCCGCAAGCGTCCTGGGGGCCCTTTTCGCCGGGGAGCAGGTCGTGGTTGAGTCGTCCGTCACCACGAGGCACACCTTGAGTCTATGGCAGGGACGAGGTTCATCCGAACCGGGGACGGCCGGGAAATCTCACACCACGCACAGCCACTCGGCGGGCACAGCGCATCACCCTTTCGTGGCTGGATCTCCACGGTCGGGCAGCGCGGGGGTGGGCTTCGCTCAGGTGAGCAAAGGAAGTTGTGCGGAAAGGTCCGCGCGTTCGCCGCTGGCCGTCACGGCGGTGGAGTCGAGGGCATCGGCCCAGGTCAGGCGGCCTGTGGCCAGCCGGATCCAGGTGATCGGGTCGGTCTCGACGACGTTCGGCGGCGTGCCGCGGGTGTGTTGGGGGCCCGCGACGCACTGCGTCACGGCGAATGGCGGGATACGTACTTCCACCGAGCCGCCGGGGGCCTTGGTCGCCAACACGTCGGCGAACAACCGGGAGACGGTCGCCAGGGCCTGCCGGTCATGGCGTACGACGGTGCCCGTGGCGGTCGCGAGATCGTCGCCGTGCACCACGGCCTCGACCAGTCGGGTCACCACATAGTCGGACAGCGACATGGCGCCGAGACCCGTGGGGACGGCCGTGACGGAGCCCGCGTCGGCGAGCGCGGCGGAGAGCCGTTCGGCCACCCGATCCATCGCGGCCACCAGGGAGTTGGGCCCCTGGCCGGCGAGCGCGGCGGCAGCGGCGGAGGTCTTCTCCGCCACGTCCGCGGCTCGCGCGCCGAGGCCCGCCGCGTACTCCGGCAGGGTGATCTCGGCCCGTACGGACGGGATTTCACCCGACGGCTGCGCCTCGACGCGCTGGGGCAGCAGCTCCAACGCGCCGGTGAGATGCGTGATCAGCTCACCGACCGTCCACTTGCCCACCCCGGAGGGTGCGGCGAGCAGCGCCTCGGCGTCCGGTTCGGCGCACACCACGGCCACGACGTCCCGCACCGCACGGACCTGCCCCTCCAGGGCGGCCCGCGACTTGGCGGGATCGAAGCTGCGGACACGGGGCTTGCGCGGTGCGGAAGGCATGGCGCGAGCCTAATCCTTGGCCAGGCTTCGGGTGGGCCCAACCGGAACAACCGGCCGGGCCCGTCCCGTACTGATGACGAGAGTTGAGCCGTCGTTACAGTCGAGCGTTACACGAGCAACGAGGGAATCGTGGCCTCGTGCGCGGCGCGCAGCTCCGTCAGCGGAATCGTGAACTCGCCCTGGATGTCGAGCTCTTCGCCGTCGACAACGCCGATCCGCGTCGCCGGCAGTCCGCGCGCCCCGCACATGTCGGTGAAGCGCAGCTCCTCGCTGCGCGGCACGGCGACGACCGCGCGGCCGGCGGACTCGGAGAAGAGGAGGACGAACGGGTCGAGTGCGTCCGGTACGACGATCCGGGCGCCCTTGCCACCGCGCAGGCACGACTCCACCAGGGCCTGGATCAGGCCACCGTCGGAGAGGTCGTGCGCCGCGTCGATCATGCCGTCGCGGGAGGCGGCGATCAGGATCTCGGCGAGCAGCTTCTCGCGGTCCAGGTCCACGGCCGGCGGCAGCCCGCCGAGGTGGTCGTGGATCACCTGCGACCAGGCCGAGCCGCCCAGCTCCTCCTTGGTGTCACCGAGGAGGTAGAGCAGGTGGCCCTCGTCGGCGAAGGCCATCGGCGTGCGGCGGTCGACGTCGTCGATGACGCCCAGGACCGCGACCACGGGGGTCGGGTGGATGGCGGTCTCGCCCGTCTGGTTGTAGAGCGAGACGTTGCCGCCGGTCACCGGGGTGCCCAGGGCCAGGCAGCCGTCCGCCAGGCCACGGGTGGCCTCGGCGAACTGCCACATGACGGCCGGGTCCTCCGGCGAGCCGAAGTTCAGGCAGTTGGAGATCGCCAGCGGGCGGGCTCCGGTGGCGGCCACGTTGCGGTACGACTCGGCGAGCGCGAGCTGGGCGCCCGTGTACGGGTCGAGCTTGGCGTAGCGGCCGTTGCCGTCCGTGGCGACGGCGACACCGAGGTTGGTGTCCTCGTCGATGCGGACCATGCCGGAGTCCTCGGGCTGGGAGAGGACCGTGTTGCCCTGGACGAAGCGGTCGTACTGGTCCGTGATCCAGGACTTGGAGGCCTGGTTCGGGGAGGAGATCACCTTCAGGACCTGCGCGCGCAGCTCCTCGGCGGTCCCGGGGCGGGCCAGCTTGTTCGCGTCGTCGGCCTGGAGGGCGTCCTGCCACTCCGGGCGGGCGTACGGGCGCTCGTAGACCGGGCCCTCGTGGGCGACGGTGCGCGGCGGGACGTCCACGATCTGCTCGCCGTGCCAGAAGATCTCCAGGCGCTCGCCGTCGGTGACCTCACCGATGACGGTGGCGATGACGTCCCACTTCTCGCAGATCTCCAGGAAGCGGTCGACCTTGCCGGGCTCGACGATCGCGCACATGCGCTCCTGCGACTCGCTCATGAGGATCTCCTCGGGCGAGAGCGTCGCGTCGCGCAGCGGTACGCGGTCCAGCTCGACGCGCATGCCGCCGGAGCCGGCGCTGGCCAGCTCGCTGGTGGCGCAGGACAGGCCGGCGCCGCCGAGGTCCTGGATGCCGTCGACGAGGTCCTCGCGGAAGATCTCCAGGGTGCACTCGATGAGGAGCTTCTCCTGGAAGGGGTCGCCGACCTGGACGGCGGGGCGCTTGGTGGGCTTGCCCGTGCCGGAGGCACTATCGCCTGCAGCGTCGAAGGTCTCCGAGGCCAGCACGGACACGCCGCCGATGCCGTCGCCGCCGGTGCGGGCACCGTAGAGGATGACCTTGTTGCCGGCGCCGGACGCCTTGGCGAGGTGGATGTCCTCGTGCTTCATCACACCGACGCACAGGGCGTTGACCAGCGGGTTGCCCTGGTAGCAGGAGTCGAAGACGACCTCGCCGCCGATGTTGGGCAGGCCCAGGCAGTTGCCGTAGCCGCCGATGCCCGCGACGACGCCCGGCAGGACGCGCTTGGTGTCGGGGTGGTCGGCGGCGCCGAAGCGCAGCGGGTCCATGACGGCGACCGGGCGGGCGCCCATCGCGAGGATGTCGCGGACGATGCCGCCGACGCCGGTGGCCGCGCCCTGGTAGGGCTCGATGTAGCTGGGGTGGTTGTGCGACTCGACCTTGAAGGTGACCGCGTAGCCCTGGCCGACGTCGACGACGCCGGCGTTCTCGCCGATGCCGACGAGGAGGGCGTCGTTCTCGGGGGCCTTCTCGCCGAACTGGCGGAGGTGGACCTTGCTGGACTTGTACGAGCAGTGCTCGGACCACATCACCGAGTACATCGCGAGCTCGGCGCCGGTAGGGCGGCGGCCGAGGATGGTGCGGATGCGCTCGTACTCGTCCTGCTTGAGACCGAGTTCGGCCCAGGGCTGCTCGACGTCGGGGGTCTCGTCGGCGTGCTTGACGGTGTCGAGGCTCATGACGCGTTGACCAGCTTCTTGAGAATCGAAGTGAAGAATCCGAGACCGTCCGTGCGGCCGGTGCCGATGCCCGGCTCGACGGCGTGCTCGGGGTGGGGCATCAGGCCGACGACGTTGCCGGCGGCGTTGGTGATGCCCGCGATGTCGCGGAGCGAGCCGTTGGGGTTGCCGTCCAGGTAGCGGAAGGCGACGCGGCCCTCGGCCTCGAGCTCGTCGAGGACGCGCTCGTCGGCCACGTAGCGGCCGTCGATGTTCTTCAGCGGGACGGAGATCTCCTGGCCCGCCTCGTAGTCGGCCGTCCAGGCGGTGTCCGCGTTCTCCACGCGGAGCTTCTGGTCGCGGCAGATGAAGTGGAGGTGGTTGTTGCGCAGCATCGCGCCGGGCAGCAGGTGGGTCTCGGTGAGCACCTGGAAGCCGTTGCAGATGCCGAGGACGGGCATGCCGCCCTTCGCCTGCTCGATGACGGATTCCATCACCGGGGAGAAGCGGGAGATCGCGCCCGCCCGCAGGTAGTCGCCGTAGGAGAAGCCGCCGGGCAGGACCACGGCGTCGACCTGCTTGAGGTCCTTGTCGCGGTGCCAGAGGGGCACGGCCTCCAGGTCGGCGATCCGGACGGCGCGCTGGGTGTCGCGGTCGTCCAGGGTGCCGGGGAAGGTGACGACCCCTACCCGTGCGGTCACGAGTCGACTCGCACGGTGAAGTCCTCGATCACGGTATTGGCGAGAAACGTTTCCGCCATCTCGTGGATGCGGGCGAGGGCGGCCTCGTCGACCGGGCCCTCCACCTCGAGTTCAAAGCGCTTGCCCTGACGGACGTCGGCGATCCCCTCGAAACCCAGGCGTGGCAGCGCGCGCTGCACCGCCTGGCCCTGCGGGTCGAGGATCTCCGGCTTGAGCATGACGTCGACTACGACGCGTGCCACTGGCACTCCCGGTGTGTGGTGCGTGAGCTGAAGCGGTACCGCCAGCGTACAGTCCCGAAAAATCTACGCGCATAGATATGCTGGGCTTATCCTTCGCATTTTGCTCGGCCGCCGCGCGGACCACTCGGGAAAATTCCGGGAAAAATCCCGGGGGATCACCCGATGTCGATTGCGGCGGGGCAGCGGGACGGAATTAACTGGGCCGCATCATGCATTGCCCTTTGTCGCACACATGAATAAGTATGGTCTGAGAACAACCGAAACCCCCACGTCACCGCAGGTCAGAGCGGTGATACTGGTCGAAAGGACCGATTTCCGTGGCGCAGCGCGTAGTGGTCACACTCTCCGATGACATCGACGGCGGGGAAGCCGCGGAGACCGTCATCTTCGGGATCGACGGCAAGTCGTACGAGATCGACCTGAACTCTGCCAATGCGAAGAAACTGCGGGGCATCCTGGAGCCTTACATGGCCGTCGGCCGCAAGCAGTCGCGGTCGGGCCGCGTCTACCGCCGGACGTCCGTCGCACCCGATCCGGCTGCGGTCCGCGCCTGGGCCCGCTCCCACGGCATGGAGGTGCCGCCGCGCGGCCGCATCCCCAAGAAGGTCTACGAGGCGTTCAACGCGGCGGGCTGAGGCCCCCGCGCGGCACCCGCGTGGCACCCGCCACGGGTCGCGCCCAGCGTCGTGCGCGGCCCGTCGATCATCGGATTTGCCAACCGCCCCGGGTGATCAGCTAGAGTTTGGATCACGCCGAGGGGCAACGCCGGGAAACCGGCCGGAACTTCGGGGTCATGCGGGTGTAGCTCAGTAGTAGAGCGCCCCCTTTCCAAGGGGGAGGCGCAGTGTGCGATTCCTGTCACCCGCTCTGACCAGCCAGTGGTCCACTTCTGTGGACTGTCTGGGTGGACGCGCGGGTGTAGCTCA
The DNA here is from genome assembly GCF_014648775.1 of Streptomyces abikoensis. Taxonomy (GTDB): domain Bacteria; phylum Actinomycetota; class Actinomycetes; order Streptomycetales; family Streptomycetaceae; genus Streptomyces; species Streptomyces abikoensis. The sequence continues at coordinate 295,136 of NZ_BMRT01000009.1, read as the reverse complement.
GTAGTAGAGCGCCCTCTTTCCAAGAGGGAGGCGCAGTGTGCGATTCCTGTCACCCGCTCTGACCGTTCGACGGTCCACCTCCGTGGACTGTCCGGATGGGCGCGCGGGTGTAGCTCAGTAGTAGAGCGCCCCCTTTCCAAGGGGGAGGCGCAGTGTGCGATTCCTGTCACCCGCTCTCATCACTTACCGACCACTGCTGTGGATCAGGTAGAGTGGTGCACGCGCCGCCCGGTGAAAGCCGGTCGGAGGCATGCGGACGTAGCTCAGTTGGTAGAGCACCACCTTGCCAAGGTGGATGTCGCGAGTTCGAGTCTCGTCGTCCGCTCAGAGAACGAAGGCCCGGTCGATTTCGACCGGGCCTTCGTCGTATGCGCATTCCTCCCCCATGACATCCGTCATCCGAAGTCATGACAGCCCGCACTGCGCCCCGGCGGAATCGGCCGGGAGCCTGGAGGCATGGATGTCGGGGACGGTGTGATCGAGGTCTCGGAGCTGCGCCGCAGGTACGGCGGGCAGGGGGACAAGGGATTCGAGGCGGTGCGGGACGTGTCCTTCACCGTGCGGCGCGGGGAGTTGTTCGCGCTGCTGGGGACGAACGGCGCGGGCAAGACCTCCACGGTCGAACTGCTGGAGGGCCTGGCCCGGCCCACCGGGGGCACGGTCCGGGTGCTGGGCCACGACCCGTACGCGGAACGCCGCCTGGTGCGGCCCCGGATCGGGGTGATGCTCCAGGAAGGCGGCTTCCCCGCCGATCTGAGCGCCGCCGAGACGGTACGGATGTGGGCGGGCTGTACGACCGGGGCGCGGCCCGTCGGGGAGGCGCTCGACCTCGTGGGGCTCGGCCCGCGCCGGGACGTACGGGTCAAACAGCTCTCCGGCGGCGAGCGCCGGCGGCTCGATCTCGCGCTGGCCCTGCTGGGGCGGCCCGAGGTGCTCTTCCTCGACGAGCCGACGACCGGACTGGACCCCGAGGCCCGCCACACCACCTGGGAGTTGGTGCGGCGGCTGCGCGACGAGGGCACGACGGTGCTGCTCACCACCCACTACCTGGAGGAGGCGGAGTCGCTGGCCGACCGGCTGGCGATCATGCGGGACGGGCGGATCGTCACCACCGGCACACCCGGCCAGGTGATCGGCACCCACCCGGCGCGCATCCGCTTCGCGATGCCGGCGGGCTGGTTCGTGGGTGATCTGCCGCCGCTGGCCGCGCTGGGCGTGCTGCGGCACGACGAGCACCACGGCCGGGTGGAGCTCCAGACGGCCGAGCTGCAGCGCACGCTGACCGGGCTGCTGCTGTGGGCCCGGGAGAAGGACGTCGAACTGGAGGGACTGGACGCGCGGACCGCCTCGCTGGAGGAGGCGTTCCTGGCGATCGCCGGGGCCGCGACGACGTCGGAGCCGGGGTTGGGGAGGAACGAGTGATGGCGACGGAAACGACAGTGAACGCGCGGACGACGGGCGCGCCGGGTACGGGGGTCCCGGCGGGCGCGACGACCGTGACGGGCCGGGCCCTCGCCCTGGGCCGCGCGGAGCTCACGCTCCTCGGCCGCAACAGGATGGCGCTCTACACCGTCCTGCTGATGCCCGTGCTCATGGTCTACGCGATGAGCACGGCGGCCAAGGGCCTCGACATGAGCGGCACCGGGATGTCCCTGAAGGAGGCAACGATGACGGGCGCCTTCGGGTACGTCCTGCTCTTCGTCGTCTACTACAACCTCATGAGCGTCTTCACCGCCCGGCGCGAGGAACTGGTCCTCAAGCGGCTGCGGACGGGCGAGGCCGGCGACGTGGAGATCCTCGCCGGCACAGCGCTGCCCTCGCTGGCGATCGCCGTCGCGCAGTGCGTCCTGCTGGTGGCGGCGGGCGCGGTATGGCTGCACATGCGTCTGCCGGCCCGCCCCGAACTGCTGGTGGCGGGCGTGCTGCTGGGCCTGGCCCTGCTGACGCCGCTGGCCGCCGCGTCCACGGTCCTCGCCAGGACGCCGGAGAGCGCCCAGCTCGCGGCGATGCCGCTGACGATGGTCTCGATGCTCGGCTCGGGCATGTTCTTCCCGCTGGAGGGGCTGCCGGACGGGCTCGCGCGGTTCTGCGAGCTGCTGCCCCTGACCCCGGTCGTCCAGCTGGTGCGCGACGGCTGGCTCGGCGGCGCGACCCTCGCCGGGACGCTCGGTCACCTGGGGGCCGCCCTCGTCTGGACCGCGCTCTCGGTGTTTGCTGTACGTCGGTGGTTCCGCTGGGAACCCCGGCGCTGAACTGCGAGAACGACCACGAACGACCAGGGGGGTGGGGCGCGTGATCAGCCGGGTGCGGAAGTTCCGCGGCCACAGCAAGATCCAGCAGATCGACATGTACATGCGCGGCGCGCTGTACGTGTGCCCCTGGTTGTTCGTCGTGCTCGAGGGCCTGGCGATGCTGGGCCTGGCCGCCGGACCGGACCGGCGGGGGCTGGGCCTGGGAGCGGCCCTGCTCGTGGTGGCGATCGTGCAGGCCGCGGCCGGTGTGGGCCTGCTGCGCCGCGCGCTCGACCGCTACCTCGGCCGGGAGACCGTCCTGCGGGCGCGGCTGGTGTTCTCCTTCGTCCTGCTGGCGGTGGCGCTCTGCCTGCTGGCGCTGATCGCGACGCGCGGCAGCAAGGAGCTCGCGCAGAACGTGTCCACCATGCTCATGGGGCTCGCGATAGCGCCTCTCGGCGCCCTCTGCCTGATCGTGCGCAAGCGCGTCTACTGGGCGCTGTGCGCGGCGGGCTCGCTCGTCGCGCTGGTGCCGTTCGCCGTGGTGGGCTTCCCGTTCCCGGCGCTGGTCGGCATGGTCTTCGGGGGGCTGTTCCTCACCGGGTGGGTCATGCTGCTCGCGCGCGTCTCGGGGTGGATGCTCTCCATCATGTGGGAGGTCGACGCGGCCCGTGAGGTGCAGGCGCGGCTCGCGGTGGCGGAGGAACGGCTGCGCTTCTCCCGCGACATGCACGACGTGCTCGGCCGGAACCTGGCGGCGATCGCGCTCAAGAGCGAGCTCGCCGTGCAGCTGGCGCGACGCGGCTCGGACGCGGCCGTGGACCAGATGGCCGAGGCGCAGCGCATCGCGCAGGAGTCCCAGCGCGAGCTGCGCGAGGTCGTCCGCGGCTACCGCGAGGCCGACCTCCACACCGAACTGGCCGGTGCGCGGGGGATCCTGACCGCCGCCGGGATCGAGTGCCGCATCGACGCGAGGGCCGCCGACGACCTGTCGCCGGCGGTCCAGTCGACGCTCGCCTGGGTCGTCCGCGAGGCGACGACGAACGTACTGCGCCACTCGGACGCGGGGCGCTGCGCGCTGCGGCTGCGGTCGGGCGAGGGCCGGGCGGTGCTGACGGTGGAGAACGACGGCGTGCGGGTCGGTTCCGGCGACGGCAGCGGTTCGGGGGGCTCCGGTGGCGCTGGTGGCAGCGGTTCGGGGCTGGCGGGGCTGCGGGAGCGGCTGGCGGTGCTGGGGGGCACGCTGGCGTACGAGCACGGGGGGAACGGAACGTTTCTGCTGACGGCGCGGGTGGGGGTGGATTCCGGTTCGGAGGCGGGAGCGGGTTCGGCGCCGCCGGAGGGCGACGTCGTGGCCGATCGCCGGGGCGGCGGGGAGGAGGCCCCAGTCCCGCCCCTTCCCGAAAGCGGGGGCAAGCCCCCGGCCCCCCAGGGGGCGCGGCGCGGGGCTCCACCCCCGCCGGGGGAGGCGAACGCCCGGGGCGAAGCCCTCGGGCGGGTGGCGGGGGCCGGGGCGGCAGCCCCGGGAAACTGGGGGCACCTCCCAGCGGTAGCTGAGGGAGAAAGGGCGGGAGTGGGGCACTCCTCCCCCGCCGCGACAGCCGCAGCCGATGGGACGCGTGAATGAATACGCACTCGGCCTCCGGGCCGATCGAACCGATCCGCATCATGCTCGCCGACGACGAGCACCTGATCCGCGGCGCGCTCGCCGCGCTCCTCGGGCTGGAGGACGATCTCCAGGTCGTGGCCGAGGCCGCGTCCGGGACCGAGGCCCTGGCGATGGCCCGTGCCCATCGGCCCGACGTCGCGGTGCTGGATCTCCAGATGCCGGGGGCGGACGGTGTGACAGTGGCCACATCCCTGCGGGTCGAACTGCCCGACTGCCGCACCATGATCGTCACCGGTCACGGCCGGCCCGGGCACCTGAAGCGGGCCCTGGAGGCGGGGGTGCGCGGGTTCGTACCGAAGACCGTCTCGGCCCAGCGGCTCGCCGAGATCATCCGGACCGTCCACGGCGGAAGCCGCTACGTGGACCCGGAGTTGGCGGCCGACGCGATCAGCGCGGGCGACTCCCCGCTCACCGCCCGCGAGGCGGAACTGCTGGAACTGGCCGAGGACGGCGCCCCCATAGCGGAGATCGCCGCGCGGGCCTCGCTGACCCAGGGAACGGTCCGGAACTACCTCTCGGCGGCCACCGCGAAGCTGGGCGCGGAGAACCGTCACGCGGCGGCGCGCATCGCACGTGCTCAAGGTTGGCTATAGTGGTGTCCGCACCGCACGAGAGCGCGGGGCGAATGCGGACGTAGCTCAGTTGGTAGAGCACCACCTTGCCAAGGTGGATGTCGCGAGTTCGAGTCTCGTCGTCCGCTCAGAGAACGAAGGCCCGGTCGATTCCGACCGGGCCTTCGTCGTTTCACCCCTCCGGGGCGGGGAAGCGCAGGCGGAAGCACGCGCCGCCCCCGCGGGCCTGTTCGGCGGAGAGCTCGGCTCCGTGGGCGCGGGCGATCTGGCGGGCCATGGCGAGCCCGAGGCCGGAGCCGGGCAGGGCGCGGGCCTGGCGGGAGCGGTAGAAGCGGTCGAAGACGTGCGGCAGGTCCTCGTCGGAGATGCCGGGCCCGTGATCGCGGACGGTGAGGTCGAGCGTTCCTCCGGCGCGGGCGAGACGGACCTCGACCACGGCACCGGGCGGACTGAACTTGGCCGCGTTGTCGAGCAGGTTGGACAGCAGCCGGGCCAGCCGGGCCGGTACGCCCGGGACCGTCGCCTCGGCGAGGTCCGTCGTGAAGACCGCCCCCGGCCAGTGGCCGCGCGCGACGGCCGCGCAGCGTTCGGCGAGGAGGTCGAGGCGGACCTGTTCGACGAGCGGGCGCGGCTCCTCGTCGCGGGCGAGCTCGATGAGGTCGTTGACCATGCCGGTCACCTCGCGCATCTGCCGGCCCAGGGCCTCGGCGGCCCGTTCCCGCTGGGCGGGCGTAAGCCGCTCGGCGCGGGCGAGGAGCTCGGCGTTGGTGCGCAGCGCGGTGAGCGGGGTGCGCAGTTCGTGGGAGGCGTCGGCCACGAGGCGGCGCTGGGCGGCGACGGCCTCCTCCAGTTCGCCGAGCATGGTGTTGAAGCTGGCGGCGAGGCGGGTGATCTCGTCCTCGCGGCGGGCCTGATGCGGGGGGAGTTCGATGCGGTGGGCCGGGTCGCGGGTGGCGGCGATGCGTTCGGCGGTGGCGGTGAGCCGGGTCACGGGCCGCAGCGAGGTCCGCGAGACCACATAGCCGAGCGCGGCGGCGAGCAGCACCCCTGCGCCGCCGACCCAGCCGAGGTACCAGCCGGCCTGGCGTACGCCCTGGTCGACGGCGTCGGAGCGGGCGGCCACCTGCAGGGCGTGGCCCTCGCGGCCCGGCAGGGGCGTGGTCAGCATCCGCATGGGCCGGCCGTCGTGGGTGATGTCGCTGTAGTACGCGCCGAGGGTGCCGGCGGCGACGCGGCGGGTGGCCCCGGTGACGGGCAGCGCGAGGCCCCGCTGGCCGGGGGCGGCGGGGTCGGCGCGGACGATCTGGGCGCAGGCGGGGGCGGCGCGCCAGGCGCACTGGTCGTACAGGACGCCGCTGTCGGCGCCGCCGCGGCTCTGCTGGGAGATCAGGCCGGCCTGCTGCTTGAGCTGGAGGTCGAGCTGGCGGACGAGTTCGTAGCGGATGACGACGTAGGCCGCGCCCAGGACGCCGAGCGCGACGAGCGCGACGGCGGCGGAGGTGACGAGGGCGAGGCGGGCGCGCAGGGTGCGGCCGCGGAGCGGGGTGATCACCGCTCTGCCAGCCGGTAGCCGATGCCGTGCACGGTGTGGACGAGGCGGGAGGCGCCGCCGGCCTCCAGCTTGCGGCGCAGGTAGCCGATGTAGACGGCGAGGGAGTTGGACTCCGGGCCGAAGTCGGCGCCCCACACCCGCTCCTGGATCACCTCGCGCGGCAGTACCTGCCCGGGGTGGCGCAGGAACACTTCCAGCAGCGCGAATTCGGTGCGGGTGAACTCCAGGGCGGTCCCGGCGCGTTCGCCGGTGCGGGTGAGGGGGTCGACGGTGAGGTCGGCGAAGGCCAGCTCCGGCGGGGCGTCGGCGGTGCCGGGCGCCGGGCCGGCCCGGCGCAGCAGGGCCCGGAGGCGGGCCAGGAGCTCGTCGAGGGCGAAGGGTTTGACGAGGTAGTCGTCGGCCCCGGCGTCCAGGCCGGCGACGCGGTCGGAGACGGCGTCGCGGGCGGTCAGGACGAGGACGGGGGTGCGGTCGCCGAGCTCGCGGAGGCGGCGGCAGACGGCGAGGCCGTCGAGGACGGGCATGGCGAGGTCGAGCACGATGGCCCCGGGCGGGGTGGCGGCGACGGCGGAGAGCGCGGCCAGGCCGTCGGCGGCGACGCGGACCGCGTAGCCCTCGACGGCCAGGCCGTCGGCCACGGCGGCCCGGACGTCGGGGTCGTCGTCGACGACGAGGACGGATGTCTGCGACGGCGGCGTCGGCTCGGGCATTGCGCCTCCGGCGGGGGGGTACGTACGGGATCTTGTGCGTGTCCCCACGATGGCATGCGCTGTCTGAGAGGGCTCTTAGGGGCGGGGGCGGCTCGGCACCGCCGGGCTCCCCGGTGGGGGTTGCCCGCCGTCGCGGCGGGGAAGAGGCCCCGGTCCCGCCCCTTCCCGTTTCCCGGGGCTACCGCCCCGGCCCCCGGGGCCCGGTGGGGGCGGAGCCCCCGTCAGGCCCACTTCGTGCCGGTCAGCCGCTCGTACGCCTCCACGTACTTCTCGCGCGTCCGCTCCACCACGTTCTCCGGGAGCGGGGGCGGGGGGAGTTCGCCCGTGCGGTCCCAGCCGGAGGCCGGGGAGGAGAGCCAGTCGCGGACGTACTGCTTGTCGAAGGAGGGCTGCGGGCGGCCCGGGGACCAGGTCTCGGTGGGCCAGAAGCGGGAGGAGTCCGGGGTGAGGACCTCGTCGGCGATGACGAGCGCGCCCTGGTCGTCGAAGCCGAACTCGAACTTCGTGTCGGCCAGGATGATGCCCCTGTCGCGGGCGATGTCGCGCGCGCGGCTGTAGACGGCGAGCGTCGCCTGACGCAGGACGGCCGCGGTCTCGGCGCCGACCTGGCGGGCGACCTCCTCGTAGGAGACGTTCTCGTCGTGCTCGCCGACCGCCGCCTTGGTGGCGGGGGTGAAGATCGGGGAGGGCAGCTCGGAGCCGTCGTCCAGGCCCTCGGGGAGGGCGAGGCCGCAGACGGTGCGGCTCTCGCGGTACTCGGCGAGGCCGGAGCCGGTGAGGTAGCCGCGGGCCACGCACTCGACGGGGAGCATGTCCAGGGAGCGGCAGATCAGGGTGCGGCCGGCCCAGTCGGCGGGGGCGCCGGCCGGGAGGTCCGTGGAGAGGACGTGGTGGGGCACCAGGTCGGCCAGGCGGTCGAACCACCACAGGGAGAGCCGGGTGAGGATGCGGCCCTTGTCGGGGATCTCGGTGGGCAGCACCCAGTCGTACGCGGACATGCGGTCGCTGGCGACCATCACCAGGCGGCCCGCCTCGTCGCGGTACAGGTCGCGGACCTTGCCGGTGTGGAGGTGCGTCAGCCCCGGCACCTCGACGGGCTTGGGCTTCTCGACGAATCCGGACACGCGGCCTCCTGTTGGTTTGTCCAAACACCTCGATTCTGCCGTACGCCGCTGACGGACGGCCGGGAGGGGTCAGCCTCGTTTGCAGATGCGGTCCAGGAGATTGGCCGTGGCCCGCTGGATCCGGGGGTCCGTGTGGCCGGGGCGGTCGAGGGCGGGCGACCAGGCGAAGGTGCCGGAGGCGAAGACGATGGCGCCGCTGGGGGCCCGGTAGACCGAGGTCTCCTGGTGGCGCTTGGCGCCCTCGCCGTCCAGGTAGGGCGAGTGGGCGAGGAGGATGCGGCGGGTGTGCTCGGGCAGGGCCGTACGGGGGAAGTAGCGGTCGGCCTCGCCGGCGACGAGGCCGGGCAGCTCGTCGCCCTCGCCGGCGCCGGTGGCCTCCCAGAGCCAGTGGCCGGCGTTGCGCACGACCATCGGGGCGGGCTCGGGGACGCGGCCCGCGTACTGGATGCCGAGCAGTTGCTGTTCGGGGGACGCCATGTCGCGCCAGAGGGCGGAGCGGCCGGGGCCGCGGCGTTTTCGGCAGGTGAGCAGCTGGTGGGGGCCGGCGGGCGAGGGGGCGAGCTCGACCTGCCAGTACATGGTGTTGGCGGAGAGGAAGACCAGGGACGTGCCGCAGTCGCGGGCGTTCTCGACGGTGCGGCGCATCTCGGCCGACCAGTACTCGTCGTGGCCGGGGAAGACGACGCCCCGGTAGCGTGCCGGATCGATTCGTCCCGCGTGGAGATCGCGGGTCTCGGCGTAGGCGAGGTCGTAGCCGTAGCGCTCGGCCCAGCGGATGAAGTCGTAGGCGTGGCCCACGTGCAGCGGGAGGCCGGCGCCCGCGAAGGGGCGGTCGAAGGAGACCGTGGTGGCGGCGGCGTCCTCGCCGAGGAGCCGGCCCTCCTCGTCCCAGGCGTGGTAGAGGCTGGCGCCGGTGCGGCCGTCCTCGGGGTAGAGGTTGTAGGCCTGCCAGGTGATGTCGGGGAGGACCAGCAGGAGATCCGAGGGGTTGCCGTCGCGAACGGTGAAGGGGATGTGGCTGCGGTAGCCGTCGGCGGTGGTGAGCACGGCGACGTACGCGCCGGTGCTCCAGAAGGACGGGATCTGCAGCCGCCAGGAGAGCCACCAGTGGTGGCAGGAGACCGTGCGGTCGACGGTGAGCGGCGGGGGCTGGACGATGCCCGACAGCCGGGGGCTGGTGGTGATCTTGGCGGCGCCGACGCCCCCGTAGTGGCCGATGCGGTAGACGTCGACGGCGAACTGCTGCGGCGGGTCCACGGTGATCCGCAGGTCGACGGCCTCGCCGGGGGCGACGGCGCTGGCGGTGGCGAAGCCCTTGATCTGGCAGTGGACGTCGTCGGCCGCGCGGGGGCCGGGCCTGCGGGGCGGCGGTACCCGGGAGCCGGCCGGGGTCGTCACCGGGTCGACGTACCAAGGGATGATCTTCCCGGTGCCGTCGAAGTAGAACTCGCCGCCGCGCAGCCAGGGCAGCGGGCCCTGCCCGAAGGGGTCCGAGACGGCGTGCGCGAGTGCCCCGGACTCCCAGCGGCGGATCTGGTCCATCCCCATGTGCGCTCCCTCCCCTGGGCCTCCGGATACCTTTTCGGATTCCCGGCGGACTCCCAGCAGATCACATGACGCATCCGGACCGTCACCGTTCGTCGGGAAATTCCCCGGAAGTGATGGCTCGGCCTCTACGCAGCGTTACGTCCTCACGGAGGGTCACCCACCCGCTGGGCGCCCCTCACATCAGTCTGACGGGCTTCTCCATCCGGACCCCGACCTCGCCGAGCCAGGCCCGCAGCGGCTCGGCGTCGCCGTCCTCCAGCAGGGTCAGGACCGTACGGGACAGGCCGGCGCGGCGGGTGCCGCCGACGAGCAGGGCGGGGCCGTCCAGCCAGTCCAGGCCGGGGGCGGCCCCGGCGGTGTCCACGGCGGCGCAGCACACCATGGCGGTCACGTGGTCGGCGAGCAGCTCGCGGCCGCTGCGCGGCGGCTGGAGGGGGAACAGCGGGGCGAGGCCGCCGGCCCAGGAGCCGGACACCGTGCCGAAGGCGCCGCGCCGGGCGGCGGCCTCCTCGCGGGCGGCGTCCCGCTCCACCTCGGCGCTCAGCCGCAGCTCCAGCTCCTCGCCGATCCCGCTGCCGCCCGGGCCGCCGAGCCGGTCCAGCACGCGGGCGACCGTGGGCGCGCCGGGCGGCACGTCCGGCCGGGGCCGGACGGCCGGCTCCGGGGCGCCCCTGCCGCCGCAGGCGGCGATGTCGTCGAGGACGCGGTGCAGCCGGGCGGCCTCCAGGCGCCAGGTGCGGTCGACGACCTCCTCCGGGTACTGGCTCCAGGCGACGGGCCGCCAGGTGGGGCCGGGCTCCGCCGGGCCGCCGTGGAAGAGCCGGGCGGCCAGCAGGGAGGCGGCCTCGTCGATCAGGCCGGGCTCCTCCAGGAGGTCGCAGGCGGGCCGCTCGCCCAGCCGGGAGGCGAAGCCCTCGGCCAGCCGGTCGCGGCGGGAGAGCTCGGTGAGCGCGGAGACCACGCCCGCGTCCAGCCGGGAGGGCCAGCGGCCCATCCGCCAGGCGGGCAGGGCCACGCGGTTGAGCAGCCGGTCCCAGCCGGCGTAGGCGAGGCCGACCTGCTCCTGGGCGACGATGCGCAGGCCGTAGTCGACCGCCTGGGCGCGCTCGGAGGCGGCGGCGGCCACCCCGCGTTCCATCTCGGCCGCGTGCTCGCGGCAGGAGCGCAGCAGCAGCCGGGCCACCCAGCCGACGAACGCGAGGTGCGGCCGGCCCGCCGATACGGCGACGGCGGCGTCCAGCCCCCGGACGAAGCGGCGGGCGGCGGCTATGTCGGGGTGGGCGGCGGGGCCCGTGCCCGCGACGACCGGCGCCAGCAGGGCGCGCAGCTCGGCGACCCGCATCCACCACAGGAACGGCGAGCCGATCACCAGGACGGGCGCGGCCACCGCCCGCGCCCGGACGAGGGCGAACCCGCGCGGAGGGCCGTGCGCCGGGTGCGTACGGTCCTCCAGCCAGCTGTCGCAGTCGGGCGTGAGGGCTATCGCGGAGGGCACCGGGACGCCCAGCCGGTCGGCGAGGTCGCGCACCAGGCGGTAGAGGTCCGGGGCCGTCTCCTCGGGGATCGGGACCGTGGGGCTCAGGGCCGGACGGGCCCGGGCCACCACGGTGGCCACCAGGGCGGCCAGCGCCAGCGCCAGCACGGCGGCGGCGGTGACGGCCGGAAGGGCGGCCGCCGGCGCGGAGCCGTCGGCGATGTGCCCCGTCGCGGAGCCGACCGCCAGCACCACGGCGACCGCCGCCGGCAACAGGGCCACGGCCAGCGCCGCGCCGCGTACCCGCAGCACGGCGAGGGCTCTGGTGCGCGCGGTCGACGCGCCTGCTTCGGGACCTGCCACGGGACCGATCACCCCCAGTTGCCGGTAGTGCTCTGCCGAGGTGCGTTGCTTACCTCCCCCACTGTGGCACCGGCCTCTGACATCGCAATGCCGGTGGGCCGGTCGGGCCGCCGAGTCAGCCACCCGGCAGCCGGCCTGCGCCGCACCCTAGTTGGGGGTGGGGCGTGCGTCAGCCGCTTGGGCAAGCGCTCACCCGATGGAATGGCGTCGGGGCGGTGGCGGCACGGGCGGACGCGTCGTTTCCGCCCGTTTTCTCCACCCGCCCCCGCCGCCGGTCCGGCGCCGGCCCGGCGCCGTTCCCCGCCGGTCGTCGGGCCGTCGTCAGGCCGACGCGGCCTTCTCCGCGATGTCCGTGCGGTGGTGGGAGCCGTCCAGCCGGATCCGGGAGACGGCCTCGTAGGCGCGGGTCCGCGCGTCGGCCAGGTCCTCGCCCGTGGCCGTGACCGACAGCACCCGGCCGCCCGCGCTCACCACGCGGCCGGCCTCGTCCCGCCGGCTGCCCGCGTGGAGGACGTACGCCTTGTCGACCTCGGCGGCCTCCGCCAGTCCCTCGATCGGGTCACCCGTGCGCGGGGTGCCGGGGTAGTTGTGCGAGGCGATGACGACGGTCACGGCCGCGTCCTCGCTCCAGTTCAGCGGCGGCTGGGCGGCCAGGTCGCCGGTGGCCGCGCTCAGCAGGACGCCGCCCAGCGGCGTCTTCAGCCGGGCCAGGACGACCTGGGTCTCCGGGTCGCCGAAGCGCGCGTTGAACTCGATGACCCGCACCCCGCGCGAGGTGATCGCCAGCCCCGCGTAGAGCAGCCCGGAGAACGGCGTGCCCCGGCGGCGCAGCTCGTCCACGGTGGGCTGGAGCACGCTCTCCATGACCTCGTCGACCAGCTCGGGGCCGGCCCACGGCAGCGGGGAGTAGGCGCCCATGCCGCCCGTGTTCGGGCCCTCGTCGCCGTCCAGCGCCCGCTTGAAGTCCTGGGCGGGCGTCAGCGGCAGCACCGTCTCGCCGTCGGTGATCGCGAAGAGGGAGACCTCGGGGCCGTCCAGGTACTCCTCGATCACCACGCGGTCGCAGGCCAGCGCGTGCTCACGGGCCGCGGCCAGGTCCGAGGTGACGACGACGCCCTTGCCGGCGGCCAGGCCGTCGTCCTTGACCACGTACGGGGGGCCGAAGGCGTCCAGCGCCTCGTCGATCTCCTCCGGGGTGGTGCAGACGTAGGCGCGGGCGGTGGGCACGTTCGCCGAGGCCATGACGTCCTTGGCGAAGGCCTTGGAGCCCTCCAGCCGCGCGGCCTCGGCCGAGGGGCCGAAGACGGGGAAGCCGCGCTCGCGCAGGACGTCCGCGACGCCCGCGACCAGCGGCGCCTCCGGGCCGACGACCACGAGGTCGGCGCTCAGCGACGCGGCGAGCTCCGCGACGGCCGCGCCGTCCAGCGCGTCCACGGGGTGCGTCTCGGCGACCTCGGCGATCCCGGCGTTGCCGGGGGCGCAGTGCAGCGCGGTGACGTCGGGGTCGAGGGACAGGGAGCGGCACAGGGCGTGTTCGCGGGCGCCGCCGCCGATGACGAGGACCTTCACCCCCTCACCCTATTGCCTCGATTGTGGATCACTACGACTCGGGGTGGGCACGGCACTCGTAGGAACCTCTCGCGGTAGCCCTCCGGCAGGAACCTTCCGTCGACACGTTTCGCCGCCCGTTCGGCGTCCACGCCTCGGCCGGCGTGCACTCTTTCGGGTGAGTACCCCCGGCCTCCTATACCTGATGCCGGCCCACTTACGGACGGAAAAGGCCTGATCTTGCGCCCAACGCCAACCGTTCGGCGGTAGGAAGGAGGCTGCACATCACTGTGATCACGGCACACGGCGGAGAGGGAGTGCAGGGTGAGCCAGCCTGAGATGCAGCCCGAGGGGCTCCCGAGGGAGCAGGGGAACCCCCCAGCAGGGCAGCACCGGGGCGACCTGCGCGGCCGGACGTTCCCGCTCGGGGACTGGGGGGAACCCGCCGAGCGACTGGACGAGCTCTACAGATGGGTCGAGGGCGGCGCGCTGAACCTCGCCGACTGGTACCTCACCGACCGGGCGTGGAAACGCCGCTGGGCGCGCGGGCTGCGCCTGGCGGCGGCCTGCTGCGCGGTGGTGGGCGCGGCCCTGCCGCTGCTGGAGCTGACCAAGGTGCTGCGCACGGGTTCCGCGTGGGCGTTCCTGGCGCTGCTGGGCGCGGTGGCCTGTGTGGCCTGCGACCGGTACTTCGGGTTGACGTCCGGGTGGATGCGGGGCGTGGCCACGGCCCAGGCGGTGCAGCGGCGGCTGGAGGTGCTCCAGTTCGACTGGGCGTCGGAGTGCGTGCGGGAGGTGCTCGGGCCCACGGAGGGGACGGCGAGTGAGGCGGCCGAGCGCTGTCTGACCGTGCTGCGGAGGTTCTCCGAGGACGTCTCGGAGCTCGTGCGGGCCGAGACGGCGGACTGGATGGTGGAGTTCCGGGCGGGGCCGGCGCCGTTGCTGACGCAGTCGTTGGTGGCGTGGGGTCCTCGGACGGATTCCGGGCCGGTGGGGCGGTTCCCGATGCCGCCGCACACTCGGCCGAACATGCCGCGGCAGCGACCGCCCGAGTCGCCTCGGTAGCAGGGGCTCCGCCCCCCCGGACCCCCGGTCCTCAAACGCCGGACGGGCTGAATGCAGCCCGTCCGGCGTTTGAGGACAATCAGCTGAACACGATCATCGACCCCTGTCCCAGGCTTCGCGTCGCCGCCGCGTGGAGTCCCAGCCATACGTGGCGTTCCCGGGCGAACGGGCTGTCGTCGTGGGGGCCCGGGGCCGCGCGTTCCTCGAGGGTCGTGGGGTGGTCGGGTGCCGCCGGTGGGGCCGGCGGGTTGTCCGGGTCGATGCCCAGGACCGGTGCCACGGAGTGGAGTTCGCGCAGCAGGCCGTGGCTGGATCCCAGCGGCCCGCCGCCTTCGAGGAGTTCGTCGTTGGACAGCGGATGCGGGAAGTCCACCGGCACGTACGCGCCCGCGTGGTCGTAGTGCCAGACCAGGTGCGACTGCTGCGCCGTGGCCTCGAACATCTCCAGCAACTGCTCGTAGTCGCCGCCGAGTTCGTCCACCGGGGTGACGGCGAGGCCACAGAGGTTCAGCAGATGGGCGCGGCGCAGGAAGTGCAGGGCGTCGTAGTCGAAGCCCGCGACGGGCGCCACGTCCCCGGAGAGACCCGGCATATAGCCGAAGACGGGCACCGGGGGCAGCCCCGCCTCGCCGAGTGCCTTGTCGTAGGCGGCGATCTCGTCGGCGAAGGGGTTGTCGGGGCTGTGGCAGAGCACGTCGACTAGGGGCACCAGCCACAGGTCACAGGCCACGTGAGCTCACTCTCGTCATCGCCTTCCCGTCCGATGGTCGGGTGGTCGGGCCAGAGTAGTGCCGCTCAGCCGGTTGTCATACCGGGCGGACAGATGGAGACGCGCCGAATCCGCCCGGCTTCCGGCCGACTCGCGGTCGGCTCGCGGCCGGCTCAGGCCCCGGGGTCAACGGTCGGCGCGCACGTCCCACACCCACGTGTCGCCGGTCCGCCGGGGCTCGTCGCCCGTCAGCCGGGTGACGGCCGTCCGCAGCGCGGCGGTGAACCGCTGGTCGGCGAGGACGAGCGCGTCGGCGTGCCAGAAGTCGAGGTCCTGGCGGAACGCCCGGCGCTGTTGCTCCCCGATGTCGGGCACCTCGCCGGTCTCGTGGACCTTGCGCAGCAGTTCGGAGGTCGGGCGCGGCGGGGAGCCGGCGAAGCCGTCCCGCTTGGGTCCCCAGGGGCCGTTGAAGTAACCGCCGGGGAAGGGGAAGCCGAGGCCGGTGTCGATCTGCCAGCCGAGGGCCGCGGTCTCCGTGGGGCTGGGCACCGGTACGGGCACCAGGGCGTGCCCCGGGCGGACGTACTCCCGCCAGGTGCCGTCCGCGAAGAAGGCGGGCGTCGGGGCGCGTTCGACGGTGCGGAAGGGGGTGGGCACCAGCGGGAGGAGGGCGGCGGCGAGGGCGGCGACGCCGATGACGCGGCGGGAGCTCTCGCGTTCGCTGCGCGCGCGCCGGACGGCGAGCCGGTCGCAGGCGAGGGCGAGGAGGATGCCGACGGCGGGGACGCAGACCATCGCCATCCGGGACTCGATGACGGATTCGTAGAGGGGTGCCTCCGCCAGGAGGCGCCACGGGCCGGGCAGCGTCTTGTCCGTGCCCAGCAGGGGGATGTTCTGGCCGAGGGAGAGGACGGCGGCGGCCAGCGCGGTGAAGCCGAGGGCGCGGACGGCCGGCCGGTCCCTCATGTGGACGACGAGGGCGACGGTGAGGGCGACGAGCGGCCAGCCGAAGAAGGCGTTCTCCTCGGTGGGGTTGAGGGAGAGCGAGGCGGCGATCGGCTGGTCCCCGGCCAGCGAGCGGGTGGCGAACTCCAGGAACGCCATGGGGTGGTTGCCGGTCTGGCCGTGCAGCACGCTGCGGTAGCTCTGCGGGCCGTAGAACTGCCAGGCCACGGGGCCGAGCACCAGCGGTACGGAGACGAGGGCGGCGATGCCGAGGCCGGTCAGCAGGGGCCGGGCGACGGCCGCGGCCACGTGCGGGGAGGCGGCCGCGTAGCCGAGGGTGAAGAGGAGGAGGCCGGTGACGGCCAGCAGCAGGGCCTCCTCGCCGAGGAAGACCTGGTAGGCGAGGAAGAGACCGAGGACGACGCCGTCGCGCGTGGTCCGCCTGCCCTCGCACAGCCGCAGCAGCCGGTCGATGATCAGCGGGAACATGAACAGCACCGCGAAGTTGGGGTGGGCGTTGCCGTGCGAGATCACCGGCGGCGCGAAGGCGCAGAAGCCGCCGCCCAGCGCGGCGGCCCAGCGGGAGCGGGTGAAACGTCTCGCCAGCAGCCAGTACCAGGCCCAGGCCGTCGCCGCGAGCCCGCCGGTGAGCACGACGGCCCAGGTGAACTGGGGGCCGAGCAGCAGGGTGAGCGGCGTGAGGGGGATGGACAGGCCCAGCATGGCGGTGTTCGCCATGAGGTTGACGCCGAGCGGGAAGTTCTGGAAGTCGCTGGAGAGCGGATTGCGCAGGTGTACGACGTTGTCGGCGGTGGCGGCGAAGAACCATTCCCACTGCTGCTGGTCGTGGTTGGAGTCGATCAGGTAGCGGCCGGCCGGGTCGCTCCACAGTCCGTCGTAGAGGAAGACGCTGATGAGGAGGAAGAGCGCGGGTATCGCGAACCGTGCCGGGCTCGCCGTCCGGCGGTAGGTGTGCCAGCGGACGCGCACGAGGTCGGCCAGGACGCGGGGGTAGGCGAGGGGGCGGACCTTGGAGCCGGGCTGGTGGGCCCAGCGCACGGGCACCTCGGCGACCTCCCAGCCCTGCTGCTGGAAGAACCGCAGTATCTCGACGTCGAAGGCCCAGCCGTCCAGCCGGGAGCCGGCGAAGGCGGTGCGGGCCTTGTCCCCGTCGAAGAGCTTGAAGCCGCACTGGGTGTCGCGGATGCCGGGGACGGCGGCGGCGCGGATCAGCCCGCCGCCGAGCCGGCCCATGACCTCGCGCAGCGCGTGCTGCCGGACGGCTATCCGGGAGCCGGGCAGGGCGCGGGAGCCGACGGCGGCGGGGACGCCCTCGTCCATCCGGCGCTCCAGGAGCGCCAGTTCCTCGATGGGTGTGGCCAGGTCGGCATCGGTGACCAGGACGCGTCGGCCGCGCGAGGCGAGGACGCCGGTGCGTACGGCGTGGCCCTTGCCCCGGTTGGCGGGGGTGCGCAGCAGACGGATGCGGGGGTCCTCGTCGGCGGCGGCCTCGACGAGGACCGCCGTGCCGTCGGTCGACCCGTCGTCGACGACGATCAACTCCCACGCGGCCGGGCCGTCCTGGAGGTGGGCGCGGATCGCCTTGAGGGTGGGCGCGAGCCGGTCCTCCTCGTTGTACGCCGGGACGATCACCGACAGCCCGATGGCACCGCGGTCCTCCCCGTCGGCCGTGGTGGACGCGACCGGCGTCATCTTCATTTCGAATCACATTCCGTTTGTCGACGACTGTTGGCGGATCTTGACTCTATGCGTACTGCATCGATCAGTCATCGAACGGAATTACCGGATCCAAGGGATTCAATGGACCCATCGGACATACCGGCCTTATGGCGGTTACGTCAGGGCGTCGATCAGTTCCAGCGTGTGCCGGTTGTACGCGACGACGATCCGCTGGGCGCGTTCGACGTCGCGGCAGGCTATGGCCTCCGCGAGCTCGGAGTGGCGGTGCCACAGCCGGCCCCGGAGGTCGCCGAGGCGGCGCAGCAGGGGGACGGTGAAGATCCAGCTCTGCACCCGGAGCCGGTCCAGGAAGTCGGATATATAGGGGTTCGCCACGAGTCCGGCCATCTCCCGCCAGAAGCGGAGGTCGTAGCCGATGAGGATGTCGAGGTCGCCCGCGAGGGCCGCCCGCGCGGCCTCGTCGGCCCGTCGGCGCACGGAGGCCAGCGCCTCCGGGCTGGCCGCGGCCAGCGCCTGCTCGGCGGAGCGCCGGAACATGCCCTCGACGACGAGCGTGCGGGCCTCGATCATGTCGCGGAAGTCGGCGTGCGAGAACTCGCGCACCCGGTAGCCCTTGTGGAGCTCGACGTCGAGCAGCCCTTGCGAGCAGAGGTCGAGCAGCGCCTCGCGCACGGGCGTGGCCGAGACCCCGTACTGCTCGGCGATCTCCTTGACGGTGAACTGCCGACCCGACGGGAGCCGCCCCGCGATGACCTCGTCGCGCAGGGCTTCGGCGATCTGTGAGCGCAGCGTCGTGCGCTTGACAGCCTCGCTGCCTGGCATTGGTCCTTCGTCTCCCTTTCCGTGGCCGCACGCCTGGCATGCGAACGGCCCTCGCAACCATAGGCGAGGGCCGACGTCGGGCGGTATGACCGTGCGCACGGGACGGTGAACGGTACCTGATGCTGTGCGCGCGCTGTGGGAGTGGGTACCGGCGGTACGGGCCCGCCGGGGGGCCGCCGGGGGCTGCCGGGGCTCAGGCCACGTAGCGGTCCGCGACCGTGAGGGCGTGGTCCAGGGCGGCCAGGCCCGCCTTGGCCTCCGCCTCCGTGATCGTGCACGGCGGCACCACGTGTACGCGGTTCATGTTCACGAACGGCCAGACGCCCGCCTCCTTGATCGCCGCCGTGACGGCCGCCATCGGCGCGTTCGCCCCGCCCGTCGCCGCGTACGGCACCAGCGGCTCGCGGGTGCGGCGGTCGCGGACGAGCTCGACGGCCCAGAAGACGCCGAGGCCCCGGACGTCGCCGATGGACGGGTGGCGCCCGGCGAGCTCGCGCAGGCCGGGGCCGAGGACGTCCTCGCCGATGCGCGCCGCGTTCTCGACGATCCCCTCCTCGGCCATCGCGTTGATCGTCGCCACGGCGGAGGCGCAGGCCAGCGGGTGGCCGGAGTAGGTGAGCCCGCCCGGGTAGGGCCGCTCCTCGAACGTGGCGGCGATCTCCGCCGAGATGGCGACGCCGCCGAGCGGGACGTAGCCGGAGTTGACGCCCTTGGCGAAGGTCAGCAGGTCGGGGACGACCCCGAAGTGGTCGGCGGCGAACCAGCGGCCCGTCCGCCCGAAGCCGGCCATGACCTCGTCGAGGATCAGGACGATGCCGTACCGGTCGCACAGCTCCCGGACGCCCGGGAGGTAGCCGGGCGGCGGGACCATGATCCCGGCGGTGCCGGGCACGGTCTCCAGGATGACCGCGGCGATCGTGCCCGGGCCCTCGAAGACGATGGTGTCCTCCAGGTGCCGCAGCGCGCGCTCGCACTCCTGCTCATCGGTCTCCGCGTGGAACGGCGAGCGGTAGCGGAACGGGCCCCAGAAGCGCACGACGCCGGCCGAGGCCGTGTCGGAGGGCCAACGGCGCGGGTCGCCGGTCAGGTTGATCGCGGCGGCCGTGGCGCCGTGGTACGAGCGGTAGGCGCTGAGCACCTTGGGGCGGCCGGTGTGCAGCCGGGCCATCCGGACGGCGTTCTCGACCGCTTCCGCGCCGCCGTTGGTGAAGAAGATCTTGTCGAGGTCGCCGGGGGTCCGTCCGGCGATCAGCCGCGCGGCCTCGGACCGTACGTCCACGGCGAAGCCCGGCGCGATCGTGCACAGCCGGGCCGCCTGCTCCTGGATCGCGGCGACGACCTTGGGGTGCTGGTGGCCGATGTTGGTGTTGACGAGCTGGGAGGAGAAGTCGAGGTGGCGGTTGCCGTCGTGGTCCCAGAAGTACGAGCCCTCGGCGCCCGCGACGACGAACGGGTCGATGAGGCCCTGGGCGGACCAGGAGTGGAAGACGTGGGCGCGGTCGGCGGCCTTGACCGCCGCGGCGTCGGTGGGAACGGGCTGTGTGCTCAACTGCGTGACCTCTGATCGGTTGCTCGGCCGGCGCTGTCGGGCCGAGCCTAGGGAGCCGGGCCGGGCCCCGGTACCGGCACTGTGTCGGCCGCCGGGCGTCCCCGTGGACACAGTGCCGAGTGGCGTGCCGGGCCACCGACGCCCGTGCGAATCGCCGTGCGGGAAATCCCCGTTCGGTGCATTTCTCCTGCTACGGTCTTTCGCGGTCGCTGTATTGACCCCATTTGTCATGTGCGCCTGAAGGTCCGTGACCTCGGGCGCTCTTGCGTTTTCCTGGAGTACGGAATTCCGCCGTGCGCCCCCATTAAGGAGATCGATCAGCTTGGCTACCGGCACCGTGAAGTGGTTCAACTCGGAAAAGGGGTTCGGTTTCATCCAGCAGGACGGCGGCGGCGCCGACGTCTTCGCCCACTACTCCAACATCGCGACCCAGGGCTATCGGGAGCTCCAGCAGGGGCAGAAGGTCACCTTCGAGATCAGCCAGGGCCAGAAGGGCCCGCAGGCGGAGAACATCCTCCCCGCCTGACGGCGCGCCCGGCCCCGTCGCACGCCCCCGGAACGGGCCGGGTATCCGTGTTTTCGCCGTGCGGATACCCGGCCCATTGCCGTGCCGCTATTCTCCGCCGTGGAACATGGGGGAAGGAGTGCCGGCATGGACGGCATCGAAGGTCTGTCGCCGGAGGATCCGCGCACACTCGGCTCGTACCGGCTGCTGGGCCGGCTGGGCGAGGGCGGAATGGGCCGGGTCTATCTCGCCCGTTCCGACCGGGGCCGCACGGTGGCGGTGAAAGTGGTCCGCCCGGAGCTGGCGGGTCAGGAGGAGTTCCGTCGCCGGTTCGCACAGGAAGTGCGCTCGGCACGGCGCGTCGGCGGCGAGTGGACCGCGCCGGTGCTCGACGCGGAGACCGAGGCGGCCGTGCCCTGGGTGGCCACCGGCTATATCGCCGGGCCCTCGCTGGGCCGGGTCGTCGACCGGGACTTCGGGCCGCTGCCGGAGCGGTCCGTCCGGATCCTGGGCGCGGGGCTCGCCCGGGCCCTCCAGTCGGTCCACGCCGCCGGGATCGTCCACCGCGACCTCAAGCCGTCCAATGTGCTGATCACCCTGGACGGGCCGCGCGTCATCGACTTCGGCATCGCCCGGGCCCTGGAGACCGTCACCGGCGCCGGGCTCACCCGTACCGGCGCGACCGTCGGCTCGCCCGGCTTCATGGCGCCCGAGCAGGTGCGCGGCGACGCGGTCACGCCCGCGAGCGACGTCTTCTGCCTCGGCTCGGTCCTGGCGTACGCGGCCGGCGGCCGGATGCCCTTCGGGGCGGCCGACAGCGCGGTGCACGCCGTGATGTTCCGGATCGTCCACGAGGAGCCGGACCTCGCCGAGGTGCCGGACGGGCTGCGGCCGCTGATCGAGGCGTGCCTCGCCAAGGCGCCCGGCGACCGGCCGACGCCCGCGGAGGTCCTGGCCCGCACCGGGGTCCAGGACCAGCTGGAGGACCTGCGGTCCACCGAGCCCTGGCTGCCCGGCGGCCTCGTCGCCCAGCTCGGCCGGCACGCGATCAGCCTCCTGGAGGTCGAGGAGCCGGCACGTCCCGCCACGGGGCATCCGGCCACGGTCGCCGACCCCATACCCCCGGCGGCCGAGCCGCCCACCCGGGTCGGGCCGCCCCCTGGCGCGGGGCAGCCGGACCCGACCACGCTCACCGCGCCCGCCGGCGCGCACCACCAGCCGCTGCCGCCGTACGCGGCGGGTGCGGCGGGGACGCCGCCGGGCTCGTACGGCCCGTACCACCATCCTCCGACCGTGCACGTCGGGCCCGCGGCGGCGCCGTCGCATTCGAAGACGCCCTACCTCGTGGCCCTGGTCGTGGCCGCCGGGCTGCTGGCGGGCGGCGGGATGGTCTACCTGCTCAACCGGGACACCGGGACGACGAACGCGGGTCCCAGCACCTCGACCTCCGGACAGCCGGCGCCCGGCCCCGCGACGCCCGACTCCCCCTCCGCGCGGACCACTCCCCCGCCGCCGAATCCCACGCCGCCCAGCGTCGGCCCGACCACCCAGGACCCCACCCGGGCCGCGGCGCCCACGGGCTACTCCGGCACCTGGCAGACCACCTTCGACAGCGGCGCGGGCCCCAACTACCGGACGATCACCGTCTCGGAGTCGGGCGACGTCACCATCCAGGGCAGCGGCACCCTCGCCGACGGCACGACCTACACCTGCGGGTGGCACGCGACGCGGACCGGCGGCGGCGGAGGCTCCATGCGCCTGGGCCCGTCGGCCGTCACCCAGGCCAACCCCGCGTCCGCCTGCCAGCCCGGCTCCTCGTCCGACCTGACCCTGCTCCCGGACGGACGGATGCGGCGCTCCTTCACGGACTCCGGGAACAAGGACGCTTCGCTGGTCTACAGCAGGACGGGCTGAGGGGCGGCGCGCCTGGCCCCGCGCGCCGCGCCGCCCACGGCTGCAGGCGCCCGTCCGCTACGGGCGCCCAGTAGTCACGCCCGGAGCGGAGCCAGGTGTCTCGTCACATGGCCTCCGTGAGTTGCTCCGGCGTGACGCCCGCCTGTCGCAACACATTCGCGAGCGTGCCCTTGGGGACCGGGCTGCGATGCGGCACGACGCACACCACGCTGCCACGCCGCATGACGGTGTGCGAGCCCTTGCCGGCCCGGCGTGTGAAGCCAAGTTGTTCCAGGGCCTTGATAAGCCGCTCGGATGAGATCTGTGGGAGCGGCGGCATCAGGCGGCGCTCACCGTCACATCGACATCGCCGGACCAGGAACCGGCCTGCCGGGCGGCGATTTCTTCCGCGTCCTCGCGAGAAACCTCGGCGAAGTACAGCTCAAGAGCCTCACTGATCATCGCCTTTGCCTCGGCGAGGTCGCTGCCCCAGCTCGTCGTGCCGGTGACCGGCTCCAGAGCGTTGTAACCGCCTTCGTCCGGCGTGTAAAGGATGTGGAACGTGACGCGCTGTTCGGGCATTGCGGTCTCCCGTTGAGGTGGGGCTCGTATCCGCAGTCGAGTCTATGGGCGGCGCCGGAGCGCGGGGCCGGGTGGGCAGGACGCCTACGGCTGGTGCGTTCCCCCGCTGCCCGGGGCGTCCTTCCGGCAGTCCGGCGTGCGGTCGGCGGACGTCGTCACGGGGGCGCCGTCGAGGGCGCGGCAGAGCTGCGCGTGCAGGTGTTCCGCCTCGGCGGCGGAGAGCCGGAGGACGAGATCGGCGTGGAACCGGCCGTGGTGTTCCAGCCACAGGGGCACGGCGATGCCGCCGTCGGCCTCACGGCGGACGGGCTTGCCGGGGACCCGGCTGACCCGCAGCCCGTGGCGCGGAGGCAGCGGCGGAAGTGGGGGCAGCGGGACGGGGTTCGGGGTGATCATCATGCGGCCACCGCCTGGGGAGCGAGCGCGACGGCGGGGGTGCCGATGCGGTGGCCGTGGATGGCCCAGGGCCCGACGTCGATGCCGTCGAGGGCCAGCGCGAGGGCGGTACGGCGCCGGCGCTGCTCATGGGTGAGGCGGTGGGGGCGGAAGAAGGGGGTGAGGTCGGCGCGGGCGGCACACCGGTCCGGCGCCCCGGGCAGCGACGGCGGTGTGAGGGCCTGGATGAGGAGGCGGAGGCCGGATGCGGTTCGGGGGCGCGGGGCAGTGGGGTTGGCGGTTCCGGTACCGCTGCGGCACGAGTCGTACGGCTCGTACGGTGACGGCGCCGCGGCAGCGCGGCGGCGCGCTCCCGTGGCCGGGAACAGCAGGTTCAGGACGAGGGAGAGTGTTCGTTGCAGAACGAGCCCGATACGGTAGGGCATGCTGACGCTCCTAGACGGCGTTGGCCGGCCCCGGGGTGCCGCGAACACCGCCGGGGCACTTTGGCAGCTTGCTCAACTCAGCGCTGAGCCACAGTGATACGACGGTAGCCACGCCACACTCCCGCATACAACGCGTAAGGCGCAGACCATCCGAACGAGCGATCGCCGGTCGGAGGAATTGACCGTTCAGTCAGACAGGGCGATCTCGCTCACCAGCCCGCCAGCTCTGACACAAGCCAGGAACGCACGCAGCTCATGGCGCGCCACCTTGAGGACCGCACTCGGGTCGTCGCTCTCGCGCAACAGCGCGCACCCGCCATTCAGGGCCAGTTCCACGCAGTCTCCGTCAGGCTGCTCCGAGAACGAGGACTTGCGCCACTGTATGTCCACTGGTCTCACGCCTTTACAGCTGCTGCGCCACCTCATGGATGAGGTCCCGTGAGCGGCTCAGGCTAAGGGCGCGTTGCTCCATACGGTCCAGCACCGCACGGTAGTTCGCAAGGTGGGTTTCCGCATGCAGAAAGCGCGACCCCACGGGAGTGTCCGTCTGCACTGTGTCCAGCTGCGCAACCGGCCCGTGTACATAACGCGTTGAGCTCGCCGCAGCAGGAAACCCGCCGATGGCGAACGGCAGGACGTGGACCACCACGTTCTCCCGCTCCGTCTGCTCCAGCAGGTGGTGCAGCTGAGCCCGGGCCACCCGGCGACTGCCGAACCGGATGCGCAGGGCCGCTTCGTGAATGATGAACGTGCACCAGGGCGGCTGTGCCCTGTCGAGCACACCGCTGCGCCTGAGCCGAAAGTCGAGCTTGCGCTCGAAGTCGTCACGAGTCAGGGGCGGGACGGTTTCCTGGAACACGGCCCGTACATAGTCCTCGTGCTGGAGAAGGCCGGGCATGTGCGTGATCTGCGCCGAGCGGATCGCGACCGCATGGTGTTCGAGCTCAGCAAGGTCCAGAAGCGTTACAGGGACCAGGCCGCGGTACCTGTCCCACCAGCCCATGCCCGCGAAGCGTCGTTCCTTCGCCATCTCGACGAGCGCATCGATGTACGCGCTGTCCCGGCACGCGTAGTTGACAGCCCACAAGCGCACACGGTCAGTGCTCACACCGAACCGCCCGGACTCGACATTGCTGACGGTGGTCCGGTCGGTGCCGTGCAGCGCGGCGGCCTCGGTCAGAGACAGCCCGGCGCGCTCGCGCATCTTGCTGAGTTCGGTACCCAACCGCCGCTGCCGCTCGGTCGGGGGCTTCCTGACCGACATCACGCTCCCCCTCGCACCACAGTGTGGACCGCACACTGTGGCACAAACGACGGCGCCCCGGCGGTCGATGACCGCCGGGGCGCCGTCACGCAATCGCGCCGCTTACGACAGGAACGAGTTGATCTCGATCGTCTCGTCGCGGCCCGGGCCGACGCCGATCGCGGAGATCGGCGCGCCCGACATCTCCTCCAGCGCCTTGACGTACGCCTGGGCGTTCTTCGGCAGGTCGGAGAACGTCTTGGCCTTGGAGATGTCCTCGGTCCAGCCCGGCAGCATCTCGTAGATCGGCTTCGCGTGGTGGAAGTCGGTCTGGCTGTAGGGCAGCTCCTCGACGCGCTTGCCGTCGATCTCGTACGCGACGCAGACCGGGATCTGCTCCCAGCCGGTCAGCACGTCGAGCTTGGTGAGGAAGAAGTCCGTCAGGCCGTTGACGCGCGTGGCGTAGCGGGCGATGACCGCGTCGAACCAGCCGCAGCGACGGTCACGGCCGGTGGTGACACCGCGCTCGCCGCCGATCGTGCGCAGCGCCTCGCCGTCCTTGTCGAACAGCTCGGTCGGGAACGGGCCGGCGCCGACGCGCGTGGTGTACGCCTTCAGGATGCCGATCACGCGGTTGATCTTCGTCGGGCCCACGCCCGCGCCGGTGCAGGCGCCACCCGAGGTCGGGTTCGAGGAGGTGACGAAGGGGTACGTGCCGTGGTCGACGTCGAGCAGCGTGCCCTGGCCGCCCTCGAAGAGGACGACCTTGCCCTCGTCGATGGCGTTGTTCAGGATCAGCGTGGTGTCGGCGACGAACGGCTTGATCTGGTCGGCGTAGGCCAGCAGCCCGTCGACGATCTCCGCGGAGCCGATGGCGCGACGGTTGTAGAGCTTCGCCAGGAGCTGGTTCTTCAGCTCCAGGGCCGCCTCGACCTTCTGGGTCAGGATCGACTCGTCGTAGAGGTCCTGAACCCGGATGCCCACGCGGTTGATCTTGTCGGCGTAGGTCGGGCCGATGCCCCGGCCGGTGGTGCCGATCTTGCGCTTGCCGAGGAAGCGCTCGCCCACCTTGTCGAGGGTGACGTTGTAGGGCGTGATCAGGTGCGCGTTACCGCTGATCAGCAGCTTCGACGTGTCGACGCCACGCTCGTTCAGCCCGCTCAGCTCGGAGAGCAGGACCGCCGGGTCGACGACGACACCGTTGCCGATGACCGGGGTGCACCCCGGCGAGAGGATTCCGGAAGGGAGAAGGTGCAGCGCGTATTTCTGGTCACCCACGACGACCGTGTGGCCGGCGTTGTTGCCACCTTGGTAGCGCACCACATAGTCGACGGATCCACCGAGCAGGTCGGTGGCCTTTCCCTTGCCCTCGTCACCCCACTGAGCACCGAGCAGCACAAGTGCGGGCACAGGCGTACACCCCTTCCGGGCGGGGCATGTCCAACGTGCACAGGTGGCCTGCCGCCCGAGTGATACGGGCGCTCACCACCGCTAGAGCCGTCGAACCGGTGCCCCGGATAGACGAAGCCCCTGGCGCAACAGCGACAGGGGCTCTTGCACCGAGAGATTACCTGAGGAAGGACGAAGGTGTCGGCTCCAGACCCGAGCGGAGCGCAGCTGCTCGTCGTCATCGACCCGGTCGCCAGGCGCGTGGACGGCGAGTCCACGCGGATCGCGAGGGATGTGCTGTGCGCCGGAGCGGTGGCCAAAATCTGTCTCCCGGGCGGGCCGGAGGAGGTGGCGCGCGCGGTCGCCCGGCGCGGACGGCGGCGGATCGTCGTGATCGGCGACGACCGGGCCCTGCTGCGCGTCGTGGGCCTGCTGCACCGCCGCCGCGAGCTGGCCGACGCGCCGCTGGCGTGGGTGCCCGTGGGGGCGCTCCCGGCGGTGTCGGTGGCCCGGGTGCTCGGCGTCCCGCTGGGGACCGTCGCGGCCGCCAGGGCGGTGCTGGACGGCGCGGAGCGGCGGCTGGGGCTGCTGGCCGACGAGAGCGACGGCGTGGTGCTGGGCGGCCTGTGGGCGCCGGCGGGGGCCGTGCGGCGGGCTCCGGGGCCGCCCCGGGGGGCCGGGAGCCCGGCGCAGGCCGCGGCGGCGGTGCCGGCGCCGGGTGGCGGGCCGGAGGGCGGCCCGGGCGGTTCCGGTGGCCACGGCGGTCCCAGCGGTCCCGGTGGTCACCACGCATGGTGGACGCCGGCCGCCCGGACCGCCCGCACGGCCCTGACACTGCTGTCCGGGCCGTCCGGGCGGCATCCGCTGCCGTCGGCGACGCGGCTGCGGGTGGAGGCGGACGGGGAGCTGCTGGCCGATCTGGACCGGCCGGTCGCGCGGGTCGCGGTGACGGCGGCGGGCGGCCTGGCCGAGGTCGTCGTCCACACGGGCGGCCCGGCGGACGCCCCGCTCCGCGTCCTGGCCCGCACGGTCACCGTCTCCGGCCCGGACTTCCGCTACCGCGCCGACAACCGCGTCCGGGGCCCGGTACGGACGCGGACGTGGACGGCGGTCGGGGACGCGTGGGGGCTGACGCTGCCGCGCGAGTGACGTTTCCCGGGGGCTACGCCCCCGGCCCCCCGGGCCGGACCAGCCCCGCCTCGTACGCGAAGACCGCCGCCTGCGTCCGGTCCCGGAGGCCGAGCTTGACCAGGATGCGGCTGACGTGGGTCTTCACCGTCGACTCCGCCACCACCAGATGCTCCGCGATCTCCGCGTTGGAGCGCCCCTGGGCGACCAGCACCAGCACCTCCGTCTCCCGCTCCGTGAGGTCGCCGACGCGCTCCGGCGTGGGCGTCCTGGCCGTGCCCAGGCGGGAGAACTCCTGGATCAGCCGCTTGGTGACCGTCGGCGCCAGCAGCGCCTCGCCGTCGGCGACGACGCGCACGCCGTCCGCGAGCTGGCGGGCGGAGGCGTCCTTGAGCAGGAAGCCGCTCGCCCCGGAACGCAGCGCCTGGTAGACGTATTCGTCCAGGTCGAAGGTGGTGAGCACGAGCACCTTCGCGCCCGCGTCGGCGGCGACGATCTCGCGGGTCGCCTCCAGGCCGTTCATGCCGGGCATGCGGATGTCCATGAGCACCACGTCCGGCCGCAGCTCGGCGACCTTGCGGAGGGCGTCGAGGCCGTCCACTGCCTCACCGACCACCTCGATGTCGGGCTGGGCGCCCAGCAGGACGGAGAAGCCCTCGCGGACCATCATCTGATCGTCGACGATCAGCACGCGAATGGTCATGCGGCGACCTCGCCCGGTGCGGCGGCCGGTGCGACGGGGAGGAAGGCGACGACCTCGTAGCCGCCGTCCTCCGTGGGCTCCGCCGTCATCTCGCCGCCGAGCATCGCGACGCGCTCGCGCATGCCGAGCACGCCGTGGCCGGCGCCCGGGGAGGGCTTGGCGAGACGGTCGGGGCGGCCGTTGACGATCCGCAGGCCGAGCCCGCCGAGGACGTAGGAGAGCTCGACGCGCGCCGTGGCGCCGGGCGCGTGGCGCAGGACGTTGCTGAGCGCCTCCTGGACGATGCGGTACGCGGACAGCTCCACGCCCTGCGGCAGCGGCCGGACCGAGCCCGTGGTGATCCGCTCGGCGGTGAGCCCGGCGGAGCGGACGTTGGCCAGCAGCGCGTCGAGGTCGGCGAGGGTGGGCTGCGGGGCCTCGGGGGCGGCGAAGGCGTCCGGGTTCTCGGACCGTACGACGCCGAGGACGCGGCGCAGCTCGGTGAGGGCGGCCACGGCGTTCTCCCGGATCGTGGCGAAGGCGGCGGCCAGCTCGGGCGGGGTGTCCTGGACGCGGTAGGGCGCGGCCTCGGCCTGGATGGCGACCACGGACATGTGGTGGGCGACGACGTCGTGGAGCTCGCGGGCGATGGTGGTGCGCTCCTCCAGCACGGTCCGGCGCGACCGTTCCACCTGCGTGACGGCGACCTGCTCGGCGACCCGCTGCTTGGACTCGCGCATGGCGCGGACGGCGGCGGTCACGAAGAGCACCACGCCGAAGAACATGGATATCTCGAAGGCATCGTCGTGCAGGCCGGTGCCGTGGGCGACGGACACGAACACCTGGAAGGCCACGGTGATCAGCCACATCTCGGCGGCCAGCCGGGGGCGGGTGCGGAGGGTGACGAGCACCATGACGGCGAGGTGGGAGACGAGGCCGCCGGGGGTCCACAGCCCACCGCCGAGGATCACGGCGGTGATGAAGACCGCGCCGATCGACAGCCACCAGGCGCCGACGGGCCGCAGCAGCGTGGTCACCAGCGGGACGGCCACGAACAGCGTGAGGACCAGGCCGGACATGCTCGGCCGCTCGGCGAGGGTGCCCAGCGCGACCAGCGCCGTGAAGGCGGTGACCAGCGCGTGCGGCAGCCAGCGCGTATAGCGGCCCAGGCCCCAGGGGGCCCGGCGGACCAGCGCGTGGCCGTCGCCCAGCGGCGGCAGCGGCCGGAAGGCGAAGGCGTCGGTGAACAGGTCCCTGCGGATCTCTTCGGTCACGCTCTCGAGGATGCGCATCTCACCGCGCAGGCCGTTCGTCTCATGCGTCTTGGTCACACATCAACCGTAGGCAACGCGAGCGGGCGCGTCGTCCGCTTCCCAGCGGATCTCCGGGGGTCCGTCTCAAGTACTACGCGAGGACGTCCCCCAGCACCCGCGCCGCCCGCTCCACCTCCCCGAACGTCGTGTACAGCGGGGTGAAGCCGAAGCGCAGCAGGTCCGGGGGGCGGTGGTCGCCCACCACACCGCGCCGGACGAGCTCCGCCGCCGTCCGCGCGGCGGTCTCGGCCCGGGCGACCTTCAGGGCCACCTGGCTCCCCCGTTCCGCGTGGGCGGCCGGCGTGACGGACGTGGCCCGGCCGGCCGGTACGTACGCCTCCGCGCAGCGGAGGAAGAAGTCGGTGAGGGCGAGGCTCTTGGCGCGCACGGCGGCGAGGTCGACGTCCTCCCACACGTCCAGCGCGGCCTCCAGCGCGAGCAGGGAGAGGATGTCCGGCGTGCCGACGCGGCCGCGCGGCGCGCCGCCGGCGGGGGTGTGGTCGGGGGCCATGCCGAAGGGGTCGGCGTGGGAGTTCCAGCCGGGCAGCGGGGAGTCGAAGCGGGGCTGGAGGTCGCGCCGGACGTAGAGGAAGGCGGGCGCGCCGGGGCCGCCGTTGAGGTACTTGTACGTGCAGCCGACGGCGAGGTCCACGCCGTGGGCGTCCAGGCCGATGGGCAGCGCGCCCGCGCTGTGGCACAGGTCCCAGACGATCCGCGCCCCGGTGGCGTGCACGGCGGCCGTGAGGGCGGGCAGGTCGTGGAGGCGGCCGGTGCGGTAGTCGACGTGGTTGACGACGGCGACGGCGGTGCGGGGGCCGGCCGCGGCGGCGAGGTCGCCGACGGGGACGGCCCGGATCCGGCAGCCGGTCAGCCGGGCGGCGGAGGCGGCGATGTAGCCGTCCGTGGGGAACGTCGCGGCGTCGACGAGGATCTCGTCCCGGGCCCGGCCCCCCGTTCCCGAACCCATGCGGACGGCCGCGACGACGGCCTTGAAGACGTTGACGCTGGTGGAGTCGCCCACGACGGTCTGGCCGGGCGCGGCCCCGACGAGCCGTCCGATCCGGTCGCCGACCCGCTCGGGCGCGGTCCACCAGCCGGACTCGCTCCACGACCGGACGCGCAGCCGCCCCCATTCGCGCCCGACGACGTCGGCCAGGCGGGCGGGGACGGCGCGCGGGAGGGCGCCGAGGGAGTTGCCGTCGAGGTAGACGGTGTCGTCGTCCAGGACGAACTCCGCGCGCTTGGCGCGCAGCGCGTCGGCGGCGTCGAGGGCGGCCGCCTCGGCGCGTAGCCCTCCGCCTGATCCTCCGGTGCCCCCGGGGTCAGACACGGCTGCGCGCCGTCCACAGTTCGGGGAAGACGTGCTTCCCCGCGCGCTTCTCCAGCCAGGCGACGCCGGCCGAGCCGCCCGAGCCCACCTTGGCGCCCATCGCGCGTCTCGTGGCGACGAGATGGTCGTTGCGCCAGCGCCACACCAGCTCCGCGACCTCCGTGAGGGCCTCGCCGAGCCGGCACTCGTCGGTGTTCTGGTCGCCCGCGTAGACGCGGTGCCAGACGTCCTCGACGGCCGGGTCGCCCGCGTAGCGCGTGGTGAGGTCGCGGTGGAGGACGGCGGCGGGTATCGCGTGGCCACGCCGGGCCAGCCAGGCCAGCGCCTCGTCGTAGAGACCGGGCGCGTGGAGGGCCTTCTCCAGCTCGGCGTGGACGCGCGGCGCGCCCCGGTAGGGGACGAGCATCGCGGGGGACTTCTCGCCGAGCAGGAACTCCAGGCGGCGGTAGGTCGCCGACTGGAAGCCGGACGCCTCGCCCAAGGCGGCGCGGTAGGAGTTGAACTGCGCGGGCGTCAGGTGGGCGAGCGGTTCCCAGGAGGAGTTGAGCGCCGCCAGTTCGTACGTGGACCGCTTGAGCGCGGCCAGCGCGACGGGCAGTTCGTCCTCGCGCAGGGCGCGCGCGGCGGTCTCCCACTCGTGGACGACGACCGTGAACCACAGCTCCATGACCTGGGTGGTCACGAGGAAGACCATCTCGCCGGGGTCGTCGGAGAGGGGCTTCTGAAGGTTCGTGAGGACCTCGGCGCGGACGTAGTCCTCGTACGGGGTCGTGCCCTCGAACTCGACGGTGGGGGCCATGGGGGCGTGCGTCATCGCGGACTCTCCTCGCAGAGTGCTCCCGGGTAGCGGTCCGCCCCTTCCCGTCGGCATCGGAGCCCCGGTCCCCTGTTCGCATCTTGCGTCGCGGACACCGCCCACGGCAAGGGTCGTGGGCGGTGTCCGTCCGCTTGGCGACGGGGCGCCGGGGACGTCCGGGACGTCAGCCCAGGGTGTCGGCGGCCAGCGGGGAGCTGTCGCGCAGGAACGTGCTGCAGCGCTCGTACTCCTCCTGCTCGCCGATCGCCTGCGCGGCGCGGGCGAGGGCGTGGAGGGCGCGCAGGAAGCCGCGGTTGGGCTCGTGCTCGAAGGGCACCGGGCCGTGGCCCTTCCAGCCGCTGCGGCGCAGCGCGTCGAGGCCGCGGTGGTAGCCGGTGCGGGCGTAGGCGTAGGACTCGACGGTCCGGCCGGCCTCGAACGCGTCGTCGGCGAGCTGCGCCCAGGCCAGCGAGGACGCCGGGTACTTGGCGGCGACCTCGGCGGGGGCCGCGCCGGAGGCGAGGAGCTCGCGCGGCTCGGGGTCGTCGGGCAGATGGGTCGGGGGCGGTCCCCCGAGGAGGTTCTCGTGAATGGCCATGGGGCCCAGTCTGCCGCAGCCGCGCGCCGTGCCGGAGCCTCGTCGGCCTTACGTGCCTGCGGGCTTACGCCTACGCGCCTACGGGCCCTGCCCCGCGTCCCCCGGGTCCAGGGGCGGCGCTGACACCCCGCAGTGGAAGGCGCACTCCGGGTGGCAGGACGCCGGCTTCGGCTCGCGGATCGTCCACCAGGCCAGTCCGGCGCCGACGACCAGGGCTCCGGCGCAGTAGACCATCGCCAGGTCGAACGCGCCGGAGAACGCCGCCGGGTCCCGGTAGGCGTCCGGCCCCATGCCCGCCGCCAGGGGCAGCGCGGCCACGGCGATCAGACCGGCGGCGCGGGCGGCGGCGTTGTTGATGCCGCTGGCCAGCCCGGCCCGGGCCACGTCGACGGAGGCCAGGACGGTGGCGGTGAGCGGCGCGACCAGCGTGACCATGCCCAGGCCCAGGACGACGAGCGGGGGCAGCACCTCCCGCCAGTAGGAGGCGCCGCGCCCGACGCGCGTCATCAGCAGCATGCCCGCCGCGCACAGCAGCGGCCCGACCGTGAGCGGGACGCGCGGCCCGACGCGCTGGGCGATCCGGCCGGAGCGGGAGGACAGCAGCAGCATCAGCACGGTCGTGGGCAGCAGGGCCGTGCCGGCCACCAGGGCGGACCAGCCCACGACGACCTGGAGCTGGAGGACGGAGAGGAAGAAGAAACCGCTGAAGGCCGCGTAGACGAAGAACGTGACGACGTTGACGGCCGAGAACAGCCGGACGCGGAAGATCCCGAGCGGCAGCATCGGATCGGGCCGTCGTCGCTCGGTGCGGATGAAGGCCGCGCCGAGCAGGACGCCCGCGACCGCGGGGACGATCACCCAGGCCGAGAGGCCCTTGTCGGGCGCGGCGATCAGCGCGTACGTCACGGCGGCCAGGGTGAGGGCGCCCAGCGCGGCGCCGGCGGCGTCGAAGCGGCCGTGGGCCGTGGGGTCCCGGGTCTCGGGGACGTGCCGCCGGGCGACGAGGACGCACAGGGCGGCGGGCGGGAGGTTGATCAGGAACACCCAGCGCCAGCCGGGCCCGTCCACCAGCCAGCCGCCGACGAACGGCCCGACGGCCGCGGCGACCCCGCCCAGCCCCGACCAGGCGCCCACGGCGGCCGCCCGGTCGTCGGGGTGGAAGACGGCCTGGAGCAGCGCGAGCGAGCCGGGCGTGAGCAGCGCGCCGCCGACGCCCTGGAGGGCCCGGGCGGCGATGAGCACCCCGGCGTCGGGCGCGATGCCGCACAGCAGCGAGGCCAGGGCGAACCACACCACGCCGATCACGAACACCCGGCGGCGGCCGTAGCGGTCGCCCAGGGAGCCGCCGAGGAGGATCAGCCCGGCGAGGGTGAGCATGTAGGCGTTGACGGTCCACTGGAGGGCGGCGAGGCCGGCGCCCAGGTCCCGGCCGATGTGGGGCAGCGCGACGTTGACGACGGTGCTGTCGAGCAGCGCCATGCCCGAGCCGAGGACGGCCGTCAGCACGACCCACCGTCCGGTGGGGGTGCCGAGGCGTACGGCGGCGGTGCCGGGCGGGCCGGCGCCCGGGCCGGCCTCCGGCTCCTCCGGCTGGGGGGACACCCGCCGGGGGTCCCGCGCGGAGTCGCTCATGCCCGGATCATCTCGCGCCTTGGCCGCCACGGCCACGCGAAGCGGCCATGCGAAAGGGCCCGGCACGGTCCGTACGTACGGGCCGTGCCGGGCCCCTCGAAACCCGCGGTGGGTTACTTCACCCGTGGTGGGTTACTTCAGCTTGGTGCCGGTGGAGCGCAGGTCGGCGCAGGCCTTGGTGACGCGCGCGGCCATGCTCGCCTCGGCGAGCTTGCCCCAGGTGCGCGGGTCGTAGGTCTTCTTGTCGCCGACCTCGCCGTCGACCTTCAGGACGCCGTCGTAGTTCTGGAACATGTGGGCCGCCACCGGGCGGGTGAAGGCGTACTGGGTGTCGGTGTCGAGGTTCATCTTCACGACGCCGTTCTCCAGCGCGGTGCGGATCTCCTCCTCGGTGGAGCCGGAGCCGCCGTGGAAGACGAAGTCGAACGGGTCGGCCTTGCCGTGCTTGGCGGCGATGCCGTCCTGGAGCTCACGGAGCAGCTCCGGGCGGAGGACGACGTTGCCCGGCTTGTAGACGCCGTGGACGTTGCCGAAGGAGGCGGCCAGCAGGTAGCGGCCCTTCTCGCCCAGGCCCAGGGCCTCGGCGGTGCGCTCCACGTCCGCGACGGTGGTGTAGAGGTCGTCGTTGATCTCGTGGGAGACGCCGTCCTCCTCGCCACCGGTCGGGGTGATCTCGACCTCGAGGATGATCTTCGCCTTCACGGCCTCGGCGAGCAGCTCCTTGGCGATGGCCAGGTTCTCGTCGAGCTTCTCGGCGGAGCCGTCCCACATGTGGGACTGGAAGAGCGGGTTCTGACCGGCGGCGACGCGCTCCTGGGAGATCGCGAGCAGCGGGCGGACATAGCCGTCCAGCTTGTCCTTCGGGCAGTGGTCGGTGTGCAGCGCGATGTTCACCGGGTACTTCTTGGCGACGACGTGCGCGAACTCGGCCAGGGCGACGGCGCCCGAGACCATGTCCTTGCTGTACTGGCCGCCCAGGAATTCCGCACCACCGGTGGAGATCTGGATGATGCCGTCGCTCTCCGCCTCGGCGAAGCCGCGCAGAGCGGCGTGCAGAGTCTGCGTCGAGGTCACATTGATGGCCGGGTAGGCGAACTTGCCTGCCTTCGCCCGGTCGAGCATCTCGTTGTAGACCTCGGGGGTTGCGATGGGCATCTGTCCGCTCCTTGTGATGTGCGGGTACGGGCGTTCTACGGGCCCTGACCTAGGGGGCGACGGTCATCGTCGGACCCATCTTCCCAGACTCGTGAAATTGCTCCACATGGTGATTGGCCGAAGGGCGCGGTGTTTCACGTGAAACACCGCGCCCTTCGGCCGCGCATCCTGAGAAAGAGCAGGTCAGGCTAATAGATCAGGCCAGGCCGAGCTCGTCGATCGCGTAGGCGTAGACATAGGGAACGCCCGCGGTCTCGCTGATCTTCTCGGCGGCACCGGTCGCCCGGTCGACGATCGTGGCGACCGCGACGACCTCGGCACCGGCCTCGCGCACGGCCTCGACGGCCGCCAGCGGCGAGCCACCGGTGGTGGAGGTGTCCTCGACCACCAGGACCCGGCGGCCCTTGATGTCGGCGCCCTCGATGCGGCGCTGGAGGCCGTGGGCCTTGGCGGCCTTCCGGACGACGAAGGCGTCCAGCGTCCTGCCGCGCGCGG
This sequence comes from Streptomyces abikoensis, assembly GCF_014648775.1. Lineage (GTDB taxonomy): Bacteria > Actinomycetota > Actinomycetes > Streptomycetales > Streptomycetaceae > Streptomyces > Streptomyces abikoensis. Next base: position 259,992 of record NZ_BMRT01000009.1, on the reverse strand, counting down.
CGGCGGCGTGCAGCATCGCCGTCGCCACCGGGTCGGCACCCATGGTCAGGCCGCCCACGGCGTCGAAGTCGAACTCGGCCGTCGTGTCGAGCATGACCTGCCCGACCAGCGGCGCGGCCGTGCCGTCCAGGGTGACCCGGCGCAGGTCGATGTAGTAGTCGGCCTCCATGCCGGAGGAAAGGGTGACCTTGCCGTGGATCACGGCCTTGTCCTTGATCTGGCCCAGCAGTGCCTCGCGCGCTTCGCTCATGTCCATGAGCTTAGGCCAGGCCCAGGGAACGCCAGGTCCAGGTCGTGGCGATCTCCAGGGGGTCGATCGGCGTGACGAGGCGGGGGTGGGTGTTCAGCCCGTTGGGCGGGCCGGACTGCGGCTCCACGCACACCGCCTCGGTCTGCTCGTCGTAGACGACGACCCACTCGGCGCGGCTGGTGACCTTCAGTTCCAGGGCGCCGGGCCAGGTGAGGGTGACGTCGACGCCGTCGGGCATCCCGAAGCAGTCGTCCCAGGGGCCGGGCCGGGGCTCGATGCGCTGTCCGGTGGGGAGGTGGTCGTCGCCGCGCTCCTCCTGCCAGGACGGCTGGAAGCCGATCTCCACGTCCTTGCCGACGCCGAGGTTCCGCAGGAACCAGGGGTGCCAGCCGGCCTGCGCCGGGAAGGAGTCGCCATAGGTCTCGACGCCCATGGTGAGGGTGAGGGATTCCTCCGTCAGCTCCACCAGCTGGGTGACCCGGCCGCTGTAGGGCCAGGGGTCGGCGAGGTCGTAGGTGAACGCGGCGGACCGGTCGTCGGCGCGGGCGGTGCGCCAGGCGGTGTCGCGGCCGGTGCCGTGGATGGCGTGGGGAGGGGAGTTGACGGGCATCTGGTGGATCTCGCCGCCGTTGCGGAAGCGGCCGAGTGCGATGCGGCCGCACCACGGGACCATGGGGAAGGCGCCGTAGCGCGGTCCCTGGCGGAGCAGTTCGACTCCGCCGATCCTGAGGCCGGCGAGGCGGCAGCCATTGCCCGGATCCACGACCACTTCGGCGGCCCCGGCCGCCAACGTTACGTTTTGGCTCACGCCACCGACCCTAGGGCCTGCGGCCCACGCCGACCTGCCGGTTTGTGGGCAATCGTTCCGCTGGGGCGGAACGGGTGGGCACAAACCGGCCACCGGGCCGCACCGGGAAACGGCGCTCAGCCCCGCACCGGGCGTACCCCGCGCGTCAGCGCCTGCGGCGGAACGCCCGGGTCACCACGACCGCACCCGCCAGGGCGATCGCCGCCGCCGGCGCGGCCCAGCGCAGTACGGCCGTGCCGGTGGCCGCCTCCGGCGCCGGCACCGGCGCGTAGCGCCCGCGCGGCGGCGCGTGGTCGACTTCCTCCGCACTGCGGCCGATCATCGTGCGGCGCGCGTGCGCCGCCTCCGCCGGCGGCTCGTCGTCGAGGACGTCGTCCTCGAAGCCACCCGGCCCGCCGAGCGGCCCATCCTCGTCGAGATCGACGCCGACCATGGTCTCGGCCTCGACCGAGACCTCGGCCTCGTCGCCGTCCGGCGCCGGAGACGCCGCCTCTTCCTCCCGCAACTCCTCCGCCAGCGCCGCCCCGAACCGGTCGAGCAGCCGCCGCGCCACGGACTCCGCCGTCTTCGCGTCGAACTCCGCGAGCCGGCCCGCGCCGCCGACCGTTCCCGTGCAGCTCAGCCGGGTGCCGCCGGGCGTCTCCTCCGGCTGGGCGCTCAGCGTGAGCGTGACCGTGCCGGAGCCCCGGGCCTCGGTGCCCTCGCCGGAGAGCTCGTACGAACCGTCCCGCTCGGTCAGCCGCATCTCACCCCGGTAGGTGATCGTGGATCCGCCGATGCGCAGCCGGAGCCGCCCGGTGAGGGCGGCACCGGACGAGGCGTCCTGCTGGAGGCCGGGGACGCAGCGGGCGACGCGCGCGGGGTCGGAGAGGACCCGCCGCACCGCACCGACGGGAAACGGAACGAACACCTCATGCTCCATAGCTAGCGAGCCTACCCACCGGGCCCCGCACCAGGGCCGCCCCGGTCGAATCCGAGTCGAATCCGATCGAACTTTCCGTCAGAAGACGGTCAGTCTCCGACAGTGAAACGCTCTCCCACGTGCTTGGGCGTCTCGATCTCGTCGATGAGCGCCACCGCGTAGTCCTCGGTGGAGATCCGGCTCTTGCCCTCCGCGTTCACGACGAGGTCGTCGAGCGCGGTGCGGTAGGTGCCCGTGCGCTCGCCGGGCTCGATCAGGCCGGCCGGGGAGACATTGGTCCAGCGGACGTCGGAGACCGTGCGGTAGAAGTCCAGCGCGTCGCCGTGGGCGTGCATGATCTGCAGCAGGAACTCCGGCAGCCCCTCCGCGTCCCAGACCTGCTTGCCGTCCGGGGTGCGCAGCGAGCCCGCGCCACCGACGGCGATCAGCCGGGGGGCCGCGTCGCCGAGCGTGCGCAGGCCGGCGACCAGGGACTCCGCCGCGGGCTTGATGGTCGCGAGGTGGCCGGGGCCGTCACCGCCGCCGACGGCGCTGACGACGACGTCCTGGCCCTTGGCCACGGCGGCGACCGAGGCCGGGTCGAGGACGTCACCGGTGGTGACGGTGAGGTTCGGGTGCTGCTCGGTGAGCTTGGCGGGGTCGCGGACGACGGCCGTGACCTGGTGGCCCCGGTCCAGCGCCTCGCGCAGGACGCGGCTGCCGATGGTGCCGGTGGCTCCGAAGAGGGCGATCTTCGCCATGGGGGTGTCTCCTGTCGCACGGTTCAAGGACGTGTGGTGACGTGTAGGGGTGGGTGGTGAAGTACGCGTGGTGCGCAATGACCACGCTAGGAGCGGCCGCCCCACCCGGCCAGGTAGGCTCGCGTCTCCCCATGGTGAAAAAGCGACACACTGACCCATGCGCGTCCGTCGGGAGCGACGGCGGCATCCTGGAGCTCGCCTACGAGCCCCCGCCCGGCGCCCCGCCCGGTCTGGAAGTGATGACCGTGGCCGAGCTGCGCGAGCGGGCGCCCGAGGGGCTGCTGTCCACGCCGCAGCGACTGGACTTCCACCAGCTCGTCGCCGTCGACGCCGGCTCCGCCGCCCACACCGTCGACTTCCGCACCCACACCCTCGACGCGGGTTCGGTGCTGTGGGTCCGTCCCGGGCAGGTCCAGCAGTTCGGGGACGTCGACGCGATCGAGGGCACCGTCATCCTCGTCCAGCCGGGCTTCATGCTCCCGGGCACGGCCGTCTCCGACGCGGCGGACGACCCGTTCGGGCCGGTGCTGTGGCGGCCGGGCGGCGAGGACGGGGAGGCCGTCTTCTGCGCCGTGCGGCACCTGGCGACGGACTACCGCACCGGCGAGCGGCTGGCCCCCGCCATCCGCACGGAGGTGCTGCGCCATCTGTTCTCGGTGCTGGTGCTGCGGCTGACGCACGCCTCGGCTCCCGCGAGCGGCCTGCCCGCCCCCGGGGACGCCTTCATGCGGTTCCGCGCTGCCGTGGAGCGCGACTTCGCCGGCCGTCATCGGGTGGCCGACTACGCCCGGGACCTGGGCTACGCGCCCCGCACCCTGTCCCGGGCCACGCTGGCGGCGGCCGGGGTCGGGGCGAAGGAGTTCGTCGACCGCCGGGTGATGCTGGAGGCCAAACGGCTGCTGGCGCACAGCGACCTGCCCGCCGCGCGGATCGCCGAACGGCTCGGCTTCGCCGACGCCGCCAACTTCTCCAAGTTCTTCCAGCAGCGCGCGGGGGACACCCCCGGCGCCTTCCGGGCGGCCCTGCGCGGTCAGCCCGCGTAGCGCGGGTGCATCAGCGTGGACGGCAGCGCGCCCGCCTCCTTGCGGCGCTCGGCCGCCAGGCCCTCGGCGCGCAGCGTCTCCGGGGTGAGGGACGGCAGGGGCGGCCGGGGCACGGCCAGCGCCAGCCGTACGGGCTCCCGCGCGGCCAGCACCAACCCCCAGTCCCGCTCGGGCGCCCCGCGCTCCTGGGTGACCGCCGCGCGATAGGGCGCCGTGCACAGCCCCACGGAACGCAGCGTCGCCTCGACCGTCCAGAAGACGTGCGGCCGGGCGTCGAGGTCTCCCCCGTGCACGGCTATTCGGCCGCCCGGAGCGAGGACGCGCGCCACCAGCCCGTAGAACTCCTGGGAGTAGAGCTTGGTGCTGGGCGTGAGCCCGGGGTCGGGCAGGTCGGAGATGACCACGTCGTACGGGCCGGCGGCGGCCCCCCGGCCGTCGCGCAGCCAGTCGAAGGCGTCGGCGGTCACCACCCGTACCCGTCGATCGCGGTACGCGCGGCGGTTGAGGCCGGCCAGGCCGGGGTCGGTCCGGGCCAGCCGCAGCACCTCGGGGTCGAGCTCGACGACGGTCACGGAACGGACGTCCGGATAGCGCAGCACCTCGCGCACCGCGAGGCCGTCTCCGCCGCCGAGGACGAGGACGCGGCGGTGCTCCCCGGCCAGGGCGGGGTGGACGAGCGCCTCGTGATAGCGGGACTCGACATCCCCGCTGACCCTCAGCCGGCCGTCGAGGAAGAGGGAGAGCGGCCGCCCGCCGCCGTCCCCGCCGGCCAGCACCACCTCCTGGACCTCCGAGCGCACCGCGACCCTGACGTCCGTGCCGTAGACGGCCCGCCGGGCGGCCCGCTCGAAGGGGCCCGTGAGCACCGAGCACACCGCCAGCACCACCAGCACCAGGCCATTGGCGGTGAGCAGCGCCCAGCGGGCCCTCGGCGACAGATCGCCCCGGAAGAGCCAGAGCACCAGCGCCCCGCCCGCCACGGCGTTGACCGCGCCGGTGACCAGCGCCCCCGTCAGCTGGCCCAGCGCGGGCAGCAGGAGGAAGGGGAAGGCGAGCCCGCCGACCAGGGCGCCCACATAGTCGGCGGCGAAGAGATCGGCGACCGCGCAGCCCGCGTCCTGCCGGCGGATGCGCTGGATGAGCGTCATCAGCAGCGGCACCTCGGCGCCGATGAGCACCCCGATCGTGAGCGAGAAGGCCACCATGGCGAGCCGGGCCTGCCCGTACCAGGCGAAGCAGGCGTAGAGCGCCATGGCGGAGAGGCCGCCGGTCAGCGCCAGCACCGCCTCGACGGCGGCGAAGCCGAGCGCCGCGCGGGCGCGCAGCCGCTTGGCGAGCAGCGAGCCGACGCCCATGGCGAAGACCATGACGGACAGCACGACGGACGCCTGGGTGACGGAGTCGCCGAGCAGGTAGGAGGCGAGCGCGACCAGCTCCAGCTCGTAGACCAGCCCGCAGGCGGCACAGATGAAGACCGTGGTCAGCACGGCGAGACGGCCGAGCCCGGCCGGTACGGGCAGCCGCGCCGGTACCGGGCGGTGGAGGACCATGCGGTAACGCTACGTCACGAACCAGGACCCCCTTGTCACCCACACGGGTTTAAATTCACGCGCTTGGGCGACTCCCCAGCGGCTCTCACAAGGGCGCGGCCATCCGGACGCCCACGCGGGTCCGGGTGGCCACCAGCCGCCCTTCCTGGGGATACGCGTGCCAGGTGCGCCAGCTGACCTGGCCGTCGCGGCGCTGGGCGAGCAGGGCGGTGAAGGCGTGGGGATCGCCGGGAAACGTTCCGGCCAGCCCCTGCGGGTGTTCGGCGACCAGCGCCAGGAGCTCCTGGGCGCGCCCCGCGAAGGAACATCGCGAGAGGGTCTCCACGCGCGCCGCGAACTCGTACTCCCAGGCGCCCACGCGCTTGGCGACGCCCAGGGGCAGCGGGGTCTGGCTGCCGGGTATGCAGGCGACCGTCTCCGAGCAGACTCCGTCCTCCTCTTCGAGTATGACCTGGTGCGAGGCGCCGAGCAGGCGCAACTGCACGTCCGCTCCGTCCAGTTGGAGGTCGAGCACCGCCAGCGCGGGCAGGGGGTCCTTCCCCAGACACCAGGCGAGATCGGCGGCGCGGGTATCGGTGTAGGTGGTCTTGAGGGTGGTGAGCATGGGTCGGCTCCGCGAGCGAGCAGTGGAGGGTGGGCCGGCCCGCCCCGAGGAGGACCACATTCCTGATCGAGTGCGCCGGCTCATGCCCACATCTGAGGTCCCGCGGACCGGTTCCGGCAGGGGCCATTCCGGTGTGCCGGGGATTTCCGGGGATTGTCTCAACGTGGCTCTGATCGAGGGAATCACGAATGAGCGGCGCCCACAGCCGTTTTACCCATGATCTGCAACTTTCCATCCACCCGAGGGCCATGCAGTTCAAATGTTCAACAGACCGGCGCACATAAGTTCAATACACCGGCGTCCGGCGGATACGGAAAATCCGCCGGACGCATATGCGGCTGGGCATGAGCCCCTTGCAAATCTCCCGATCAGGCGGCCGCGATCAGCTTCTCCACCGCCTCGACCACGGACTTCTCCCGGCGGCAGAAGGAGAAACGCACCAGATGGGAGGGGGCGTCCGGAGCGAGCAGGAAGGCGGAGGTGGGAATGGCCACCACCCCGGCGCGCAGCGGCAGTTCACGGCAGAATCGCACGCCGTCCGCGTGCCCCCACGCGCGGATGTCCGCCTGGAGGAAATAGCCCGCCTCCGCACGATAGGGGCGCAGACCGGCCCGGGTGAGCCCCTCGCTCAGCAGATCCCGGTTACGGCGCAGAGTCCGCCGGAGCTCCCCCGCCCACTCCTCCACGCCCCCCAATGCCCGCGCGAGCGCCTCCTGGTAGGGCGTGCCGGACGCATAGGTGAGGAATTGTTTCGCCGCCGCCACCGCCGCCACCAGCCGGGCCGGACCGCACACCCAGCCGACCTTCCACCCCGTGACGTTGAAGGTCTTGCCGGCCGAGGAGATGGTCAGGGTCCGCTCCCGCATCCCCGGCAGGGCGGCGATCGTCCGGTGCGTCGCGTCGTCGTAGACCAGGTGCTCGTAGACCTCGTCCGTCACCACCGTCAGATCGCGCTCCCGGCAGAACTCCGCGATCGCCGCCAGCTCCGCCGCCGTGAACACCTTCCCCGTGGGGTTGTGCGGGGAGTTGAGGATCAGCACGCGGGTACGGCCGGTGACGGCGGCCCGCAGCGCGTCCAGGTCCAGCGCGAAGCCCGGCGTACCCCCGCCGCTCTCCCCGCCGGTCCCCCCGCCGGTCCCCCCGGCGTTCTCCTCAGCCAGCGGAACGGGCACCAGCCGCGCCCCGGCGAAGCGGGCCACCGCTGGATAGGCGTCGTAGCAGGGGTCGAAGGCGAGCACCTCGTCGCCCGGGTCGCACAGCGCCATCAGCGCCGCCGCGATCGCCTCCGTGGCCCCGGTGGTCACCAGCACCTCGCCCTGCGGCGCGTACTCCAGCCCGTACCGCCGCCGCTGGTGCGCGGCGACCGCCTCGCGCAGCGCGGGGAAGCCGTAGGCCGGCGGGTACTGGTTGGCGCCCGCCAGCACCGCCGCCGCGACCTCCTCCAGCAGCGGACGGGGGCCGTCCAGCTCCGGCACGCCCTGGCCGAGGTTGACCGCGCCGGTCCGCCGCGCCAGCTCGGTCATCTCCGTGAAGACCGACTCCCCCATGCCCCGCACCCGCTCCGCCGGGCTCCAGCCCGTCTCCCTGGCGTTCACGTTCATCCCCACTCCCGTTGTCCCATCGGGTCATTCCGGTCCGGACGATCGAGATCACGATAGGCGGGGCGCGCGACGCGGCCCAGCACTCGCCACAGGCCCAGCACACCGGGCGGCCCCTCGGCACGCCGACACTCCGGGGTGCGCCCGAGCGGGTGGTAGGCACACCGCTTACGGGCGTTTCCCGGTCGCGCGCGCGAGGACCGCGCCGCATGGTCGGTATGCCTCGACCGTCCCGTCCCGCACCGGAGGTACCCCGTGTCCGCCGGCCCCGCCGTCCACCGCGACGCAGCGCCCGTCCGGGCCCCCGAACCGCGCCGCGCCCGCCAGGGCCGCCGCCGTCCCGGCCGTACCGACCGGATCCGCGCGGCGCTGCGCCGGGCCCTGCCCGCGCTCGGGCTCTACGCCGCCGTCCGGCTGACCGGGATGACGGCGATGGCCGCGTGGGCCTGGTGGATCGGCAAGCACCCGCGCACCCTGCTCGGCCACCTGTGGGACGGCATCTGGTACGCGGGCATCGCCCGCCACGGCTACGGCCTGGTCGTCCCCTCCCCCACCAGCAAGGGCGTCTTCTACAACGACCTCGCCTTCTTCCCCCTCTACCCGGGGCTGGTCCGGGGCGTCGTGACCGTGCTGCCGGTCACCGTCGTCACGGCCGGGCTGCTGGTGGCCTGGGCGGCCGCCGGGGCCGCCGCCTGGGGCGTCTACGCGGTCGGCGAGCGGCTGCACGGCCGCCGCGTGGGGACCGTGCTGGTACTGCTGTGGGGGCTGCTGCCGCACGCGATCGTGCAGACCATGGCGTACACCGAGTCCCTGATGACCGCGCTGGCCGCCTGGTCGCTCTACGCCCTGTACACCCGCCGCTGGCTGTGGGCGGGGGCGCTGGCCCTGCTCGCCGGGCTCTCCCGGCCCAACGCGATCGCCGTGTCCGCGGCGATCGCCGTCGCCGCCGTCGTCGCCCTGCGGCGCGACCCGGGCGCCCGCCGGGACTGGCGGATCTGGGCGGGCACGGCCATGGCGCCGCTGGGCTGGGCGGGCTACGTCGTCTGGGCCGGCTTCCGCTCCGGGGGCGGGCCGCTGGGCTACTTCAAGGTGCAGCGGCTGTGGGGCTCGCGCTTCGACTTCGGGCGCGACGCCTTCCTCTTCACCCGGCACCTGTTCACCGGCCGGGACTCCATGGCGTACTACGTCACCCTGGCGACCCTCGCCGTCGCCCTCGTCGCCCTCGTCTTCCTGGCGCTGGACCGGCCGCCCGCCGCGCTGCTGGCGTACGCGCTGGTGCTGGCCGTCATCGCCGTCGGCGGCTCCAGCTACTACGCGTCCAAGCCGAGGTTCCTGCTGCCGGCCTTTCCGCTGCTGCTGCCGGCCGCCGTGGCGATGGCGAGAGCCCGGCCCCGCACCGTCGTCGTGACGACCGGTGCGCTGGCCGGGCTCTCGTTCCTCTACGGGACCTATCTCCTGACCGTGGCCAGGGTCCCGATGTAGCCGCGCGGTGCGGCGGGTGACAGCGGGGAGGCTCAGGCCTCGTCGTCCGGCTTGTCGTCGCCGTCCTCGATGTCGGCCTCCAGGCCCAGCTGCTCGGCGAGCCACTTGTCGAACTCGATCGAGGCACGCACCCAGCTGACCGTGCTGGAGACGAAGTGCTCCAGCGCCACGCCGACGCCGATCAGCATCTGCGCCTCACCGATCAGACGGACGGTGCCGTCGTCGTGGGTGTGGGTGTAGACCTTGGGCCACAGCGTGCGGCGGTTCCAGTCGTCAATGGCCTCGAGCAGCTTGGGCTTGTCCTCGATGTCGTGCGGACGGTCGTAGAACGTGCGCACGGAGAAGACCTGCTGCTCCTCCTCACCACGGAACATGAAGTACGTGCGGAACTGCTCCCACGGCGCGGCGAGGTCACCCTCGTCGTCCACGACGTACTTCAGCTCCATCTGCTCCAGGAGCTGCTTGACCAGGTCCTGGTCGGGGATGACGGGGCCTGTCGGGCCCGCCTCAGGCTGCGGTTCGGGCTGGCCCCCGAAATTCGGAATCGAGGACGGGTCGATGCTCACCGTTTGCTTCCCTTCGTACGGTCTCCCGCCATCCTCCCCCATCGTGGGCGGGGCCTGGTAGCCCCGCCCCGCCGTATGTCACGGCGTTTTCGCGACCGCCTCTTCCCGAACGGGCGAAACGGTGAGCTCCTCGGCCCCGTCCGCCACGTCGACGCGGACGGTGTCGCCGTCCCGTACGTCCCCGGCGAGGATCGCCCGGGCGAGCCGGTCGCCGATGGCCGTCTGCACCAGCCGGCGCAGCGGGCGGGCGCCGTAGGCCAGGTCGGGCCGGTCCGCGCCCTCGGCGCCGGGGGTGTGGCCGAGCCAGGCGAGCCAGCGCAGGGCGTCGTCGCTGACGTCCAGGGTGAGGCGGCGGTCGGCGAGGCGGCGCTGGAGGTGGCCGATCTGGATGCGGGCGATCCGCTCCAGCTGCTCGGTGCCCAGCGGGTGGAAGACGACGGTGTCGTCGAGACGGTTGAGGAATTCGGGGCGGAAGGAGGCGCGGACGGTCTCCAGCACCTTCTCCTTCTTCTGCTCCTCCTTCAGCAGCGGGTCCATCAGGAAGGCCGAGCCGAGGTTGGAGGTGAGGATGAGGATGGTGTTGCGGAAATCCACCGTTCGGCCCTGGCCGTCGGTGAGCCGGCCGTCGTCGAGGACCTGCAGGAGGATGTCGAAGACCTCGTGGTGGGCCTTCTCCACCTCGTCCAGCAGCACCACCGTGTACGGGCGGCGGCGCACGGCCTCGGTGAGCTGGCCGCCCTCCTCGTAGCCGACGTAGCCGGGGGGCGCGCCGACCAGGCGGGCGACGGAGTGCTTCTCGCCGTACTCGCTCATGTCGATGCGGACCATCGCCCGCTCGTCGTCGAAGAGGAAGTCGGCGAGCGCCTTGGCCAGCTCGGTCTTGCCGACACCGGTGGGGCCGAGGAAGAGGAACGAGCCGGTCGGGCGATCGGGGTCGGCGATCCCGGCGCGCGAGCGGCGCACGGCGTCGGAGACGGCTCGCACGGCCTCGGCCTGGCCGATCAGCCGCTTGCCCAGCTCCTCCTCCATGCGCAGCAGCTTCTGCGTCTCGCCCTCCAGCAGCCGGCCGGCGGGGATGCCGGTCCAGGAGGCGACGACGTCGGCGATGTCGTCCGGGCCGACGTCCTCCTTGACCATGAGGTCCTTGGCGGCGGCCTCCTGCTCGGCCTCCACCTCCGCCTTCGCGGCCTCCTCCAGCTCCCGCTCCACAGCGGGGATCTCCCCGTAGAGCAGCTTGGAAGCGGTGTCGAAATCGCCGTCGCGCTGGGCGCGCTCGGCCTGCACCCGCAGGTCGTCCAGGCGCTCCTTGAGCTCACCGACGCGATTGAGGGACTGCTTCTCCTTCTCCCAGCGGGCGGTCAGGCCGCGCAGCTCCTCCTCCTTGTCGGCCAGATCGCGGCGGAGCTTGGCCAGGCGCTCCTTGCTCGCCTCGTCGGACTCGTTCCGCAGCGCCAGCTCCTCCATCTTCAGCCGGTCGACGGCGCGCTGGAGCTCGTCGATCTCCACCGGCGAGGAGTCGATCTCCATGCGCAGCCGGGACGCGGCCTCGTCGACGAGGTCGATGGCCTTGTCCGGCAGGAAGCGGGAGGTGATGTACCGGTCGGAGAGGGTGGCGGCGGCCACCAGCGCGGAGTCGGCGATCTGCACCTTGTGGTGCGCCTCGTAGCGGCCCTTGAGGCCGCGCAGGATCGCGATGGTGTCCTCGACGGACGGCTCGGCCACCAGCACCTGCTGGAAGCGGCGCTCCAGCGCGGGATCCTTCTCGATCCGCTCCCGGTACTCGTCGAGGGTGGTGGCACCCACCATGCGGAGCTCGCCGCGCGCCAGCATGGGCTTGAGCATGTTGCCCGCGTCCATGGCGGAATCCCCGCCCGCGCCGGCGCCCACGACGGTGTGGAGCTCGTCGATGAAGGTGATGATCTGGCCGTCACTGGCCTTGATCTCCGCCAGAACGGTCTTCAGCCGTTCCTCGAACTCACCCCGGTACTTCGCGCCCGCGACCATCGCGCCCAGGTCGAGCGCGACCAGCCGCTTGTTCTTCAGCGACTCCGGAACGTCACCCTTCACTATCCGCTGCGCGAGCCCCTCGACGACGGCCGTCTTGCCGACGCCGGGCTCACCGATGAGCACGGGGTTGTTCTTCGTCCGCCGCGACAGCACCTGCACCACGCGCCGGATCTCATGATCCCGGCCGATGACGGGGTCGAGCTTGCCGTCACGGGCGGCGGCCGTGAAGTCCGTACCGAACTTCTCCAGCGCCTTGTACGTGCCCTCGGGATCCGGCGTCGTCACCCGGCGCCCGCCCCGGGCCGCCTCGAACGCCTCCAGCAGCTTCTTGGCCGACGCGCCCTGGTCCGCCAGCAGCTCACCCGCACGGCCACCGCGCGCGGCCAGGCCCATCAGCAGGTGCTCGGTCGAGATGTACTCGTCGCCCAGGTCACGGGCGCGCTCGGTGGCGTCCGCGAGGACGGCCATCAGCTCACGGTCCGGCTGCGGCGGCGCCACCGTCGACCCCTGGACGCTCGGCAGCCCCGCCAGCAGCCGCTCCGCCCCGCCGCGCAGCGCGGCCGCGTCCGCGTCGACGGCGGCCAGCAGATCCATCACGTTCTCGTTCTCCCGGCCGGCCAGCAGCGCCAGCAGGAGGTGCGCCGGCGTCATGTCGGCATGCCCGGCCGACACGGCACGGTCACTAGCGGCGCTCAGCGCCTCCCGGCTCTTGTTCGTCAGCTCGGCATCCACGGCGACGGGCTCCTCCTTGTACTCGCGGGTCTTGCCTGAGAGAACGTGCGATAAGTTGAGTCTATTCCACTCAACCCCAAAATGGGAGAGGGTCCCCTCTTGCGAGTGAACCCGCCCGAACCCCCCACCGCCACCGCTACATGGCGGGGCCGGCCCTCGGACTACGCTCCCCCCATGGCCCAGGACCTCCACCACCCCGACCCCGCCTACCTCGCCTTCTGGCGCGAGCGGCACGTCTGCACGCTGACCACGCTGCGGCCCGACGGCTCCCCGCACGTCGTGCCCGTCGGCGTCACGTACGACCCGGACACGCGGATCGCCCGCGTCATCTGCGACAAGAGCAGCCGCAAGGTCGCCAACGTCCAGGCGGCCGGCCCCGAGGGTGCCCGCGTCGCCGTGGCCCAGCACCAGGGCAAGCGCTGGGCCACGCTGGAGGGGCGCGCGGTCGTGCGCACCGAGGTGGATGCCGTCGCCGACGCGGTGCGGCGTTATGCCGAGCGGTACGAGCGGGTGCCGCGCGAGAATCCCGACCGGGTGGTCATCGAGATCGCGGTCACGCGGGCGATGGGCCGGGGGTAGGGGTTCCCCTCCACGTGTGGGCCCCTCTCATGGAGGAACGCGCTGCGGCAGGATGTGCGGGTGACCGAGGTGACCATCAGCGACGAGGGCCGCCGGCTTCTGGGACTCTGGGCCGCCGACTGCGCCGAGCGGGCGCTGCCGCTGTTCGAGGCGACGGCTCCCTCCGACACCCGCCCCCGCGAGGCCCTCGAAGGCATCCGCGCCTACGCGCGCGAAGAGATACGCAAGGGGCCCCTGCGCGCCCTCGCCACCGCCGCGCTCGCCGCAGCGCGGGACGCCGGCGACCCGGCCGCCACGGCCGCGGCCCGCGCCGCGGGCTACGCGGCGGCGGCCCCCTACATCCACGCCCTCGCCTCACCCCACCAGGCGAAACACGCCCTCGCGTCCGCGATGTACGGCGCGCTCGCGCGTGAGCGCGTGGCCGGCGCCGCCGCCGGTGACGAGGAGATCCGCTGGGCGATCGAGCACGCGCCGGATGCGGTTCGCTCGATCGTGCGGCAGATGCCGGTCTTCAGCCCCGGCCGCAGCCGCCTGGACGCGTTCCGCCACGCGCTCGATGCGGCTCTTCGCCACGCGCGCTAGGCGCGGAGCGCCGCCGCTTTTACGGTGCGTATGAGTGCCGCGAACGCGCCGGGTGCGGTCACTATGACCGTGCCGGGTGCGTCGCTCTCGCGGAGGGCGACGGTTTCGTTTGCGGCGGCGCCGACCTCGACGCATTCGTTGTTCGTCGTGGATGCCGAGTAGGAGCTCTTCTGCCAGGAAACTTGCTGCATTTCAGGACCTTTACAAATCACGAGCAATGCGGAGGATGAAGTCCCGCGACTCGGCCGAGGGCAGCGAAGCTCTCTTCACCGCGTCGAGGACGGCTCGGTAGCCGACGAGGTCCTTCTCATCGTGCACGAAGACGCTGCCGTGCACGGTATCGAACTGAGCCGTATCCAGCTGCCGAACCTGCCCTTCCGCGTACAGCATCGGAAACGACGCCTCCGTAAAGCCGTCCCGCTCGAAGGGAATCACTCGCACGGTCACCTCGGGCCGTTCGGACAGCTCAAGCAGCAGGTGGAGCTGCTCGTGCGCCAGCTTGCGGTCACCCACCCTGATGCGCAGCGCTGCTTCGTGAATTACTGCGTCCAGCTTCGGGGGATCGTCACGATCGAAGACCCGCCTGCGGCGCGTCCGGAACTCCACCATGGCGTCGATCTGCCCGGCCGACAGCTCGGGCAGCGTGTTGTTGTACAGGGCCCGTACGTGTCCCTCGCTTTGCAAGAGCCCAGGGATATGGACCACTTGCAGTGACCTCAAGCTGCGCGCATGCCACTCCAACTCAGCGAGGTCCAGGGAAACGAGGGAAGCCGATCCCCGGAACTTCTCCCACCAGCCACGACCTTGTCGCCCCGTCATACCGACGAGGGCATCGATCAGAGCCTGATCCGCACACTCATACTGAGCCGCCAGCTTACGCAGACGCTCCTCGCCGACACCTAGGCGGCCGATCTCGATATGGCTCATCCGCATCGGCGTTACGCCCAGCCGCGCAGCGGCCTCGCGAGCTGTAAGACCCGCGCGCTCGCGCATCTTGCGCAACTCGGCACCGAGCCGCGCCTGTCGCGCGGTGGGGTTGTTCCTGGGCGGCATGAGGCCAGTCTCCCTGCGGTCAGCACGTGCGGACGCCACGATGCCACGCCGTGCCCCGATGGGGCGAACCTCACCGAATCGATTGCATGGGGGATACCTAGCCCCCTACGTTGAGTCGCGCGCCGCTCACGCAGCGGCAAAACCGGCCGCCCCCGGAAGCGCACCGCCATGCCCGCATGGGCAAACGCGGCATCGACACCGGCGGCTCGGCCGCCAACACCCCACCGCAGGAGGCGACATGCTGCCGCAATCCGCACCCTTCGAGTACCGGCTCCTCATCCCCCACGACGCCCGCGCCGTACAGGTCGCCCGCGCGTCCATCCGGGCCGCGCTCACCGCGCACGGCATCCGTGAACTGACCGGTCGCGCCGAGCTGTTGGCGGGCGAGATGCTGACGAACTCCATCGTCCACACCGCCGGCACCGCCGAGCTGACGCTCGCCTGGTCGCAGTGGGAGAGCCTCCGGCTGGCCGTGCGGGACAACGGTGCCCGGACACCGACGATCCGCACGACGACGCGGCCGTTCGACAGTGACGGGCGTGGCCTCCGCGTCCTTCAGACGCTCGCCGACCGGTGGGGTTACACCCCGCTGCACCGCGATCTGTACGGCGAGGAGTCCAAGACCGTCTGGTGCGAGATCAGCCGGCGCGTGCCCGCCGCGTGGGCCTGAAACGGCACGGGGCCGCCACCCGTCTCCGGATGGCGGCCCCGCCGTGAACACACGGCTCAGTGTTTCTTCTGCTCCCGCTTCGGGCGCCAGACGACGAGCGCGCTCGTCTGCTGGACGTCCTGGTACGGGACCAGATCCCGGCGGTACGACGCGTGGACCTGCGCCTCCCGCTGCTGCATCGCCGCGGCCGCGCCGTCCACGACGGACTGGAGCTCGGCGACGCGGGCGCTCAGCGCAGCGACCTGGTTCTCCAGCTCGATGATGCGCTTGATGCCCGCGAGGTTGATGCCCTCGTCCTGGCTCAGCTGCTGTACCTGGCGCAGGAGTTCGATGTCGCGCGCCGAGTAGCGGCGGCCGCGCCCGGCCGTGCGGTCGGGGGAGACCAGGCCGAGGCGGTCGTACTGCCGCAGGGTCTGCGGGTGGAGACCCGACAGCTGGGCCGCCACGGAGATGACATAGACCGGCGACTCATCAGTGAGCTCGTACGGATGGCGTCGGCGGCCGATTCCTTCCATGGGTCACGCTCCCTTCGCGGCCTGGAAGAGCTCCTCGCGCGGGTCATCGTCCGCTGTGGCCTCGCGGTAGGTCTCCAGGGCTTCCCGGGCCTTGTCGCTCAGTTGGGTGGGGACGGCGACGTCGACGGTGACCAGGAGGTCGCCGCGGGTGCCGTCCTTGCGGACCGCGCCCTTGCCACGGGCGCGCATCGTCCGGCCGTTGGGCGTGCCGGCGGGCAGCTTGAGGGTGACGGGCGGGCCGCCGAGGGTGGGGACCCGGACCTCGCCGCCGAGGGCCGCCTCCGTGAAGGTGACGGGCACGGTGACGGTGAGGTTGTCGCCCTTGCGCCCGAAGACCGGGTGGGTGCCGACGTGGACGACCACATAGAGGTCGCCGTTGGGGCCGCCGCGCTCGCCCGGGGCGCCCTTGCCGCGCAGGCGGATCCGCTGGCCGTCGGAGACCCCGGCGGGGATGCGGACCTGCATGGTGCGGGAGGACTTGGCCCGGCCGCTGCCGTGGCAGACGTCGCAGGGGTTCTCGGGGATGAGCCCGCGGCCCTTGCAGTCCGGGCAGGGGTCGGTCAGCGAGAAGCCGCCGCCCGAGCCGCGCGACACCTGGCCGGTGCCGACACACGTCGGGCAGACCCTGGGCGTACCGTTTTTGTCGCCCGTGCCGGAGCACGCCTTGCACGCCGCCGAGGAGGACATCCGCAGCGGGACGGTGGCGCCTTCGACCGCCTCGGTGAAGTTGAGCGAGACCTCGGACTCGATGTCCTGGCCGCGCCGGGGCTGGGTGCGGGCGCTGCCGCCACCGCCCCGGTTGAAGAGGCCGCCGAAGACGTCGCCGAGCCCGCCACCGCCGAAGCCGCCGGCTCCGGCGCCGCCCTGGGCGCCCCCGAAGAGGTCGCCCAGGTCGAAGTTGAACGAGCCGCCGCCACCCGGCCCGGCACGGAAGCCTCCGTTGCCGAACAGGGCGCGGGCCTCGTCGTACTCCTTGCGACGCTTGGGGTCGGCAAGGACGTCATTCGCCTCGGAGATCTCCTTGAAGCGCTCCTCGGCCGAGGCGTCGCCCTTGTTGGCGTCCGGATGGAACTCGCGGGCGAGCTTCCGGTACGCCTTCTTGATCTCCGCCTCGGTGGCGTCCTTGGAGACGCCGAGGACCTTGTAGAGGTCCTTTTCCAGCAAGTCCCTGCTGAGGCTCATCCCCGGCGCCCCTCCTTCCCGTCACTCATCGCGTCAGCCCTCTTCCGGGCCACCGCTCTCCTCGTCGGACGACTCTTCGGCCTTGGGGCCGGCGCCCGGCTGCGGCTCGGCCACCGCGACGCGCGCGGGGCGGATGGTCCGCTCGCCGATCCGATACCCCGGCTGCAGGATCTGCACGCACGTGGTCTCGGTGACGTCGGGCGCGTAGCTGTGCATCAGCGCCTCGTGCACCAGCGGGTCGAAGGGCTCGCCCTCCTTGCCGAACTGCTGGAGGCCCATCTTGGCGACGACCGTCTCCAGCGACTCGGCGACGGACTTGAAGCCGCCGACCAGCTCACCGTGGTCGCGGGCGCGACCGATGTCGTCGAGGGTGGGGAGGAGCTCGGACAGGAGGTTCGCCACGGCGACCTCCTTGACCGCGACCCGGTCCCGCTCCACCCGGCGACGGTAGTTCTGGTACTCGGCCTGGAGCCGCTGGAGGTCCGCGGTCCGCTCGCCCAGCGCGGCCTGCGCCTGGTCCAGCTGTGCCTGGAGGCCAACCTCGACGAGTTCCTCGCCGGCGGCCGGGCCGGCCGGGGCCGCCTTGTCGGCGGACCCGGCAGCCTTCGCCGCGTCGTCGGGGGTCGTGGCGTCGGAGGTGCCTTCAGGCTTCTCGTTCTCCTCGAAGCCCGGGGTCTCCTCCGTCACGCCGACGCACCGCCCTTCGGCTTCTCGTCGTCGACGATCTCGGCGTCGACGACGTCGTCCTCGGCCTTGGCCTGCTGACCGCCGGCGGCACCCGCGGCGCCCGCGGCACCGGCCGCGCCCTGGGCGTCGGCGTACATGGCCTGGCCCAGCTTCTGGCTGACCGCGGCGACCTTCTCGGCGGCGGTGCGGATCTCGGCCGTGTCCTCGCCCTTGAGCTTCTCCTTCAGCTCGGCGACGGCGGTCTCGACCTCGGTCTTCACCTCGGCGGGAACCTTGTCCTCGTTGTCCTTGAGGAACTTCTCCGTCTGGTAGACGAGCTGCTCGCCCTGGTTACGGGACTCGGCGGCCTCGCGGCGCTTGTGGTCCTCCTCCGCGTACTTCTCGGCCTCTTCGCGCATGCGGTTGACCTCGTCCTTCGGCAGCGAGGAGCCGCCGGTGACGGTCATCTTCTGCTCCTTGCCCGTGCCCAGGTCCTTGGCGGTCACGTGCATGATGCCGTTGGCGTCGATGTCGAAGGCGACCTCGATCTGCGGGACGCCGCGCGGGGCCGGCGGCAGGCCCGTCAGCTCGAACATGCCGAGCTTCTTGTTGTACGCCGCGATCTCGCGCTCGCCCTGGTAGACCTGGATCTGCACGGACGGCTGGTTGTCCTCGGCCGTCGTGAAGATCTCGGAGCGCTTGGTCGGGATCGTGGTGTTGCGCTCGATCAGCTTGGTCATGATGCCGCCCTTGGTCTCGATACCGAGGGACAGCGGGGTCACGTCGAGGAGCAGGACGTCCTTGACCTCACCCTTGAGCACACCGGCCTGCAGGGCGGCGCCGATGGCGACGACCTCGTCCGGGTTGACGCCCTTGTTGGCCTCCTGGCCGCCGGTCAGCTCCTTGACGAGCTCGGCGACGGCGGGCATACGGGTGGAACCGCCGACCAGGACCACGTGGTCGATCTCGGACAGGGCGATGCCCGCGTCCTTGATGACGTTGTGGAACGGGGTCTTGCAGCGCTCCAGCAGGTCCGCGGTCAGCTGCTGGAACTGGGCGCGGGTGAGCTTCTCGTCCAGGTGGAGCGGGCCCTCGGCGGAGGCCGTGATGTAGGGCAGGTTGATCGAGGTCTCGGTGGACGAGGACAGCTCGATCTTCGCCTTCTCAGCGGCCTCGCGGAGGCGCTGGAGGGCCATCTTGTCCTTGGACAGGTCGACGCCGTGGCCGTTGGCGAACTGCTTGACCAGGTAGTCGACGACGCGCTGGTCCCAGTCGTCACCACCGAGGTGGTTGTCGCCGTTGGTGGCCTTGACCTCGACGACGCCGTCGCCGATCTCCAGCAGCGAGACGTCGAAGGTGCCGCCACCGAGGTCGAAGACCAGGATGGTCTGGTCGTCCTTGTCGAGGCCGTAGGCCAGGGCGGCCGCGGTGGGCTCGTTGACGATGCGCAGGACGTTCAGGCCCGCGATCTCGCCGGCCTCCTTGGTGGCCTGACGCTCGGAGTCGTTGAAGTACGCCGGAACAGTGATGACCGCGTCGGTGACCTTCTCGCCCAGGTAGGCCTCGGCGTCGCGCTTCAGCTTCTGCAGGATGAAGGCGCTCATCTGCTGCGGGTTGAAGGTCTTGCCGTCGATCTCGATCTTCCAGTCAGTGCCCATGTGGCGCTTGACGGAGCGGATCGTCCGGTCGACGTTGGTGACGGCCTGGCGCTTGGCGACCTCGCCGACCAGCACCTCACCGTTCTTCGCGAAGGCGACGACGGACGGCGTGGTCCTGGCGCCCTCGGCGTTGGTGATGACGGTGGGCTCACCGCCCTCGAGAACACTGACGACGGAGTTCGTCGTACCCAGGTCGATGCCGACCGCACGTGCCATGTCGATTCCTCCAGCTGACTTGAGTGGAACAGACTCAAGGGTGCAACAGGGAGGCAAACCTGTCAACAGACCTGAGTCAACCCCGCTCAGCTTTTATGTCGGGCTTACAGTCACCCAGGGGTGCTAGGGCGCTGCGAAGGGTCGCCTGCGCGACGCAGATCACCGGCGATGCGGGTATATCGCGCGCGCGAGAGTGAGTAGTCTCGAACGGACTGGATAAGTTACCGATTGGTAATCCCGCTCCAATCCTCCATCCCCGCTCTATCCCGCAGGTCCGAGGAGCCCTCCCATGCAACTCGCCGCGATCATCGTGTCGCTGGTCCTCATCGCGGTCGGCGTAGCGCTGTTCGGCCGTGCCCTCTTCCAGATCTACCGCTTCGTACGGCTCGGCCAGCCCGTACCGGCGGGCACCCGCACCGACGAACCGGTACAGCGCACGGTCACGGTGGCCAAGGAGTTCCTCGGCCACACCCGGATGAACAAGTGGGGCGTCGTCGGCGTCGCGCACTGGTTCGTGGCGGTGGGCTTCTTCTCGCTGCTGCTGACCATCGTCAACGCCATCGGGCAGCTCTTCAAGGCCGACTGGCTCCTGCCGGTCATCGGCGACTGGGCGCCCTACAACGTCTTCGTCGAGTTCATCGGCACGATGACCGTGCTCGGCATCCTGGCGCTCATCGTCATCCGGCAGCTGAACCGGCCGGGCGGCGCGGGCCGCAAGTCCCGCTTCGCCGGCTCCAACACCGGCCAGGCGTACTTCGTCGAGTCCGTCATCCTCATCGTCGGCGTCTGCATCTACATGCTGCACGCCCTTGAGGGCGCCCAGCACCACGTCGACGGCTACGAGGCGTCGTTCTTCCTCTCCTACCCGGTCGTCTCGTGGCTGGAGGGGATGGACGTCTCCACCCTCCAGAACCTCACCTACTTCTTCGCCGGGCTGAAGATCGCGACGTCCTTCATCTGGATGATCACGGTCGCGCTGAAGACGGACATGGGTGTCGCCTGGCACCGCTTCCTGGCCTTCCCCAACATCTGGTTCAAGCGCGAGGCCGACGGTGACGTGGCGCTGGGCGCGCTCCAGCCGATGACCAGCCGCGGCGAGCCGATCGACTTCGAGGACCCGGCGGAGGACGCCGTCTTCGGCGTCTCGAAGGTCGAGGAGTTCTCCTGGAAGGGCATCCTCGACTTCTCCACCTGCACCGAGTGCGGCCGCTGCCAGTCGCAGTGCCCCGCCTGGAACACCGGCAAGCCCCTCTCCCCCAAGCTCCTGATCATGGCGCTGCGCGACCACGCGCACGCCAAGGCGCCGTACCTGCTGGCCGGTGGCGGTAAGGACGCCGAGGGCGAGGAGAAGGGCACCGCCGAGCAGCTGAAGGACGTCCCGGCGGCCGCCCTGGCCGAGGCCGAGCGCCCGCTGATCGGCACCCTCGCGGAGAACGGCGTCATCGACCCGGACGTGCTGTGGTCCTGCACCACGTGCGGCGCGTGCGTCGAGCAGTGCCCCGTCGACATCGAGCACGTCGACCACATCGTCGACATGCGCCGCTACCAGGTGATGATCGAGAGCTCCTTCCCGTCCGAGGCGGGCACGATGCTCAAGAACCTGGAGAAGAAGGGCAACCCCTGGGGCCTGGCCAAGAAGCAGCGGCTGCAGTGGACCAAGGAGGTCGACTTCGAGGTCCCGGTCGTCGGCAAGGACATCGAGGACCTCACCGAGGTCGACTACCTCTACTGGGTCGGCTGCGCCGGCGCCCTGGAGGACCGCGCCAAGAAGACCACCAAGGCCTTCGCGGAGCTGCTGCACATGGCGGGCGTGAAGTTCGCCATCATGGGCGGCGAGGAGAACTGCACCGGTGACTCGGCCCGCCGTCTGGGCAACGAGTTCCTCTTCCAGCAGCTCGGCCAGCAGAACGTCGAGATGCTGAACATGGCGTTCGGTGAGGACTCCGAGGACGAGTCCACCAAGAAGCCGAAGGCGAAGAAGAAGATCGTCGCGACCTGCCCCCACTGCTTCAACACCATCGCGAACGAGTACCCGCAGCTGGGCGGCGAGTACGAGGTCATCCACCACACGCAGCTGCTGCAGCACCTCATCGACGAGGGCAAGCTGATCCCCGTCACCCCGGTCGAGGGCCTGATCACCTATCACGACCCCTGCTACCTGGGCCGCCACAACAAGGTCTACACCCCGCCGCGCGAGATCATCGCCAAGGTGCCGGGCCTGCGCAACGAGGAGATGCACCGTCACAAGGAGCGCGGCTTCTGCTGCGGCGCCGGCGGCGCGCGCATGTGGATGGAGGAGCGCATCGGCAAGCGCATCAACAACGAGCGCGTGGACGAGGCGCTGTCCCTCAACCCGGACATCGTCTCCACGGCCTGCCCCTTCTGCCTCGTCATGCTGACCGACTCGGTCAACGGCAAGAAGAACGACGGCAAGGCCAAGGAGTCCATCCAGGTCGTCGACGTCTCCCAGCTGCTGCTGGAGTCCGTGAAGACCCCGGCCGCCCCGGAGGGCGACGGCGAGCCGGCCGACGCGCCGGAGCCGGACCCGGAGCCGGTGAAGTAACCGCTTCCGCACCGTGTACGAGGCCGGGCCCCGCGAGCGATCGCGGGGCCCGGCCTTCGTCAGTGGCAGCGAACACACTTGATCTCAACCATGCTTGAGGTCCTACTGTCGAAGACATGACGACGACGCCGCAGAACACCCAGCTCACCACCCCCAAGTCCGACGACGGCAACCTCGCGGGACAGCCCGTCGGCTACTGGACGTACGCCGCCCACAAGGCCGTCATCACCCACATCCGGGCCGCCCTGGCCACGCAGGACGTGACGCAGCCGCAGTGGTGGGTGCTCAACCGCACCGCCCTCGTCGAGGGCGGGCTGACGCGGCAGGAGCTGCGCGTGGCGCTCACCGTCAACCTCGACCACCGGCCCGAGGAGATCGACCAGGCCCTGTACGCCCTCGTCGCCCGGGGCTGGCTGACCGAGGGCACCGACGACCGCTACGTGATGACCGACGCCGGCCGCGAGGCCAAGGAGCGCATCTTCGAGGTCGTGCGCCGGGTGCGCGCGGAGATCCACGCCGGCATCACGGACGAGGAGTACGTCGCCGCCCTCACCGTCCTTCGCCGCATGATCAGCAACGTGGGCGCCGACGAGCTGCTCTCGCCCGACCGCTGGCTGCCCAAGCGGTAGAGGACGTTCCCCCTGGGCCTCCCCTGGGTTTTCCCCTAGGGGATGTCACAGCTCGGCCGCAAAGCCCGGTCCGTTCACCCATGGGCGGCTCCGGTCGCTCTCCGGAGCGGGTACGTTCGAAGGCGTGGCTGGATTCAGGATGGGACGCGGACGGGACGCGCAGGGCCCCGGGCCCGCGTGGCAAGGACAGCAGGCTCCGTACGGCGGTGGCCAGGGCGCGCCCGGACACTCCGGCGCGCCCGGCGGCGGCTACGGGGACCAGCGGCAGTGGCAGGGGCAGGGCGGCTACGAGGAGCCGGAGTACTTCGGCGGGAGCGGACAGCCGCAGCAGCAGCCGTACCAGCAGCCGCAGGCCCCGCAGGGCTACCCCCAGGACCCGTACTACGGGCAGGACGCGGGCCGCACCCAGCAGTTCAGCGTCGGCGAGGCGCCGGACGCCTACGGCGCGGGCGACGGTTACGGCGGAGGCTACGGCGACGGGCCCGCCGGCCCGCCCCCGACGCCGCCCGGTCCCCGGCTGCACTGGAAGGACCTGCTGACCGGCATCGTGCTGCGCCCGACGGCCACCTTCTGGCAGATGCGGGACCACCAGGTGTGGGCGCCGGCCCTGATCGTCACGTTCGTCTACGGCCTGCTCGCCGTCTTCGGCTTCGACAAGGCCCGCGCGGACGTGCTGCACGCCTCGTTCGCCGACGTGCTGCCCGCCGTGCTGATCACCGGCGTGATCATGGTCGTCGCCGGGCTGATCCTCGGCGCGGTCACCCACACCCTCGCCCGGCAGCTGGGCGGCGACGGCATATGGCAGCCGACCGTCGGCCTGTCGATGCTGATCATGTCGATCACGGACGCGCCCCGGCTGCTCTTCGCGATGTTCCTCGGCGGCGACAGCACCCTCGTCCAGCTGCTCGGCTGGGCCACCTGGCTGGCGGGCGGCGCGCTGCTGACGTCCATGGTGAGCAAGTCGCACGACCTCCCGTGGCCGCGGGCGCTGGGCGCGTCGGCGATCCAGCTGGTGGCGCTGCTGTCGCTGATCAAGCTCGGCACGCTTTAGCGTTCCGCCGGGTTTTGTCTGCGGGCCGGCAGTGGCTGGTCGCGCCCACGCGGCGGCAGCCGCACGACGACACAGCCCCGCGCCCCTGACGGGGCACGTACGTACGTGAAAGGGCCCGCCGATTCGGCGGGCCCTTTGCCGTACGTACCGCTACGCCTTACGCGTCGAGGACCTGGCCCTCGCGGCGCACCACCGGCGGCTCGACCGACCACGGGAAGTTGATCCACTCGTCCGTCTTCTTCCAGACGTACTCGCACTTCACGAGCGAGTGGCTCTTCTCGTAGATGACCGCGCTGCGCACCTCGGCGACGTGCTCCAGGCAGAAGTCGTGGACGAGCTTGAGCGTCTTGCCGGTGTCGGCGACGTCGTCCGCGATGAGGACCTTCTTGTTCGAGAAGTCGATCGCGTTCGGGACGGGCGAGAGCATGACGGGCATCTCGAGGGTGGTGCCCACACCGGTGTAGAACTCGACGTTCACCAGGTGGATGTTCTTGCAGTCCAGGGCGTAGGCCAGACCGCCGGCGACGAAGACGCCGCCACGGGCGATGGACAGGATGATGTCCGGCTCGTAGCCGTCGTCCGCGATGGTCTGTGCCAGCTCACGGATGGCCTGCCCGAAGATCGGGTAGGTCAGGTTCTCGCGGATCTCGCTCACGTTGCTCTTCGCCTTGTTCCCTGGACCGTCGTGGCTGTGGACGGTCAGACCTGCGTGCGGTGGAAATTCTGGAAGGACCGCGAGGGCGTGGGCCCGCGCTGTCCCTGGTAGCGGGAACCGTGCTTCGCGGACCCGTAAGGATGCTCGACGGGTGACGTCAGCCGGAACATGCACAGCTGGCCGATCTTCATCCCCGGCCACAGCTTGATCGGGAGCGTGGCCATGTTCGACAGCTCCAGCGTCACGTGCCCGGAGAAGCCCGGGTCGATGAAGCCGGCCGTCGAGTGCGTCAGCAGACCGAGACGGCCGAGGCTGGACTTGCCCTCCAGCCGCGAGGCGACGTCGTTGGGAAGCGTGATCACCTCGTACGTCGAGGCCAGCACGAACTCGCCCGGATGCAGGATGAACGCCTCGTCGCCCTCCGGTACCACCTCACGCGTGAGGTCCGCCTGCTCGACCGCGGGGTCGATGTGCGGGTACCGGTGGTTCTCGAACACCCGGAAGTAGCGGTCAAGCCGCACATCGATGCTCGACGGCTGCACCATCGATTCGTCGAACGGGTCGATCCGCACACGGCCGGCGTCGATCTCGGCCCGGATGTCCTTGTCTGAGAGAAGCACGTGTCGAGGATACGCAAAGAAGCCGGACAACCTGACAACGCGGCCCCGGCCCCGGACGGGCCGGGGCAGGGGCCGATGATCGAAGACCGCGCCGGGCGTCAGTTCTTCTCGGGCGCCACGGGGACGGAGTGCCGCAGCCGCGCGCAGCGGGGGCAGCGCAGCAGCCGTCCGGGGCCCAGCCGGCCGGGTCCGAGATTCTGCATCGGGAACGAAGCGGTGCTGAACACGTGCCCCTCGGCACAACGGACGACGGTGCGCTCCATAGAGCTCCCTTTCCCCAGGTACGTGAACGACAAAAGCCACATTAGGGGATGTTTCGGACCGGCCGGAACGCGGCACCCCGACACCCCTCGCCGTTTGCCGATCCCCCCACGGTACGCCCCAACTCCCGCCCGCCACGCCGGTGTCCCCATCGCCCCCACAGCGCCCTCACACGACAGGAAGGCCCCCGGGCGAGTGCGCCGGAGACCTTCGATGGGGTAGAGTGTGCGACGATGCGAGGCCCTGAGGGGCCTTCGCGCGGGCGTAGTTTAATGGTAGAACATGAGCTTCCCAAGCTCAGAGCGCGAGTTCGATTCTCGTCGCCCGCTCTGTACCGAACCCCCAGGCCGTCGGCCTGGGGGTTCGTCGTTGTCCAGACTTCTCGCCGAACGCCAATTCGCCTTTCCCAAGCCCAGTTGACGACACGGCAGGGCTCCTTCGCCGCACCGGCACCACCCTTTCCAGGTCAGGCACCACACCGACAGCCGGCGACAGCCGACGCCTGCTCGTCGCCGGAGGGCTGATCACCGGTGCGGCAGGCATCCCCTGCCTCTCCGAGACGCCGAGGCGGTCCAGGCGAGCGTCCTGGCCAGCCTCGCTGTGCTGTATCGATCGACTTCGATACAAGCTTGCGACTTGAATCGATAGACGTCAACATAGAAACATGTCGAATCAAGGATCCGTGACGCCCGGGCAGGACGGCCCCGGCGGCTGCTGCCCCGGCCTGCTGACCGCGCCGCTCGCCGAGGATCAGGCGGTGGAGCTGGCGAAGGTCTTCAAGGCCCTGGGCGACCCGGCGCGGCTACGGCTACTGTCGATGATCGCCTCCCGGGCCGGTGGGGAGGTCTGCGTATGCGACCTCACCCCCGCGTTCGACCTGTCCCAGCCGACGATCTCCCACCACCTCAAGCTCCTGCGCGAGGCCGGGCTCATCGCCTCCGAACGGCGCGGGACGTGGGTGTACTACCGGCTGCTGCCGGAGATGACCGACCGCCTCGCCGGCATCCTCACCCGCCCCGCCGGCCGGCCCCTGCCCGAGCCGGCAGAGGCCCCATCGTGACCCGCACGACCACCGCCCCGGTGGCGGCCCGGCTGTCCTTCCTCGACCGCTACCTCGCCGTCTGGATCCTCCTGGCGATGGGCGTCGGCCTCGGCCTGGGCCGTCTCGTGCCCGGCCTGGGCGATGCGCTGGCGAAGGTGACCGTCACCGGGGTCTCGCTGCCGATCGCGCTCGGCCTGCTGGTGATGATGTACCCGGTTCTGGCCAAGGTCCGCTACGACCGTCTCGATGCCGTCACCCGCGACCGCCGCCTTCTCGTGCCATCGCTGCTGTTGAACTGGGTGCTGGGCCCTGCGGTGATGTTCGCGCTGGCGTGGCTGTTCCTGCCGGACCTGCCCGAGTACCGCACCGGCCTGGTCATCGTCGGGCTGGCCCGCTGCATCGCCATGGTCATCATCTGGAACGACCTCGCCGGCGGCGACCGCGAAGCCGCCGCCGTCCTCGTCGCCCTCAACTCGGTCTTCCAGGTCCTCGCGTTCTCCGCCCTGGGCTGGTTCTACCTCTCCGTCCTGCCCGGCTGGGTCGGTCTTCAGACCACCGGCCTGCACATCTCGGTGGGGGAGATCGGCCGCAGTGTGCTGGTCTTCCTCGGCATCCCGCTCGCCGCCGGCTACCTCACCCGCCGCCTCGGCGAGAAGACCAAGGGCCGCACCTGGTACGAGACGAAGCTGATCCCCCGCATCGGGCCGTTCGCTCTCCACGGGCTGCTGTTCACCATCGTCGTGCTCTTCGCCCTTCAGGGCGACGCCATCACTTCCCGGCCTCTCGACGTCGCCCGGATCGCGCTGCCCCTGCTGGTCTACTTCGCCGTCATGTGGGCCGGATCGATGGCACTGGGCCGCGCGGCCGGCCTGGACCACCCGCGCGCCACGACCCTGGCGTTCACCGCTGCGGGCAACAACTTCGAGCTCGCCATCGCGGTCGCCATCGCCACCTTCGGCGCCTCCTCCGGCCAGGCCCTCGCCGGGGTCGTCGGCCCGCTGATCGAGGTACCCGTCCTGATCGGCCTGGTGTACGTCGCACTCGCCGCCCGCCGCTACTTCCCGCCGTCCCCCACCGGCCACCCGGCCACCGCCCCGGAAGGTTCCGCCCGTGTCTGACTCCGCCAAGCCCTCGGTGCTCTTCGTGTGCGTCCACAACGCCGGACGCTCCCAGATGGGCGCCGCCTTCCTCACCCACCTCGGCCGAGGGCACGTCGAAGTCCGCTCCGCAGGCTCCGCGCCCGCCGAGACGGTCAACCCGGCCGTGGTCGAGGCGATGCGCGAGGTCGGCATCGACATCTCCGCCCGGACTCCGAAGCTGCTGACCACCGACGCGGTCCAGGCGTCCGACGTCGTCATCACCATGGGCTGCGGCGACGCCTGCCCCGTCTTCCCCGGCAAGCTCTACCTCGACTGGAAGCTCGACGACCCCGCCGGGCAGGGCGTCGAGGCCGTGCGCCCCATCCGCGACGAGATCGAGCGACGCGTCCGCGAGCTCCTCACCGAACTCGGCCTCGACGCCGGCGCATGACCGTACCCACCACCGTGCTCCGAACGGCCACTGGCTGCGGACGCGCGGGGGGGGCGGGCGCGGGCCCTGGCGTCGATGCCCGCGGCGACCTCCTGCTGCCGCTCGCCGTCGGAGTGCTGGTAGCTCATCGCAGCCTTCTCCGAGGGCCGGCCGGCGACTCGGGGGTTCGCATGGCATGACGTCAGGTCGAGGATTTCCGACCGGTTCCGGTGTTGATGAGAATCCGTGCCGCCTGCGTGACGTTGCCGGCCCGGACGGCCTGGGACATCGCGGCGCGCGCCGCCTGCGGGGTCGCGTGCGGTGGCACCACCAGCAGCGAGAAGTGGTCCTGTTCGCCCCGGGTGATCAGCACGGTGTCGTCACCGACCGGGAAGGAGTCGAGGTGCACCACTCGGTCGTCGACGACCAGCCGGGTCGGAAGCTCGTCCCAGGCCGTGGCATCCAGCCCGACGCGGGTGATCGGGCCGAGGTGCTCGGTGAGAGCGCTCACCAGAGCGGGCAGCTCGGTCGCGATGTCACGCGACCGCGGCCACCACGCTCCGTCGAGGATGCCCTCGCGGGATCGCGTCGTCTCCAACCGGAGGAGCGCGGTCCCCGGCTTGACGTCCTCGTTGAGCGTGCCCGGCGGCAGCCCGGAGGCAGGGGGTGTACCGGAGTCAGCCATGATCGTTCCGCCCGTCGCGGGTCCACGGAGCGGCGGATACCGAGTCCGCCGCTCTCCACGCTACGCCGCGGGCCACGCGCGTGGGGCATCCTGTCCGGAGCCTCCTGTGGGGAGACCGAGTCGGCCGCGCAGAGCACACGTGCCCGGGCATACGATGCAAAGGGGGCATGCCGAAAGCGGCACTGCGCCGCGGGAGGTACGCCATGAACAACGAGCAGCCGTCCTCCGTGGCCCACGCCGAGGTCCGTATCGTCGGCGCGACGCCGGAGGTCTGCCGTCGTGTCGCGGAGGTGCTCCGTCGCTGCTTCTCCTCAACCGAGCAGCGCAGCTACCCCGCCGGCCAGGACGGAGGAACCCGGCTTCACCTCACCGTCGACACCGCACACCCGGCGGAGCCCGCGCGGTCCTGGCTGGCGGCCAGCCGGTCGCCGGCCGGCGACCGCGCCGAGGCGGGCGAAGCGCGTCCACCGCGGCCCGGAGAGCGACGTCATGACGACACTGGGTGAACGCAGGGCCTATCGCAGAGCGGTCCTTGAAGCTCTGTACGCGGCCGTCGAACTCAATCGTCCGGAGGTCAGCGGGGCAGCGCTCCGGGACCGGCTGCCCATGCCCGACGAGGACCTTTCGGCCGCCTGCGCCTACCTGGCGGACGCGGGCCTGATCGCTGTCGACTGGACCTCGCACAGCACACCCGCCACCGTCTCGCTCACCCATGACGGCATCTGCTTCATGGAAGAGGAGG
Source organism: Streptomyces abikoensis (assembly GCF_014648775.1). GTDB lineage: Bacteria > Actinomycetota > Actinomycetes > Streptomycetales > Streptomycetaceae > Streptomyces > Streptomyces abikoensis. Next base: position 230,812 of record NZ_BMRT01000009.1, on the reverse strand, counting down.
AGGCGGAGGAGCGGGAAGAGGAGGAACGCCACTGACGCGGGCGCCGCTGTCCTGCGACCGCACAAACCTTCCATCGCCGCAGGTCAGACGCATGAGAGCGTTGCGAGCGCCCGTGATTCCCCAGCTCGGGGCGCGAGTTCGATTCCCGTCGCCCGCTCTGTACCGAACCCCCAGGCCGTCGGCCTGGGGGTTCGTCGTTTTCCGCTCACCCCCGCACCGGGGTCCACGACGGCCAGGGCTCCGTGCGCACCGAGCGGTCGAGGTCGCCGCTGAGCTCGCGCAGGGTGCGGGCCTCCGGGGCGCCGATGCGGGCGAGCACCGCGTGCGCCTCCGACCAGTGCAGCCGGGCGGTGTCGGGGTCGGGGAGGCGGGCGGTGGCGTGGCCGAGTTCGGCGAGGGCGAGGCCCGCGCCGTACTGGTCGCCGTCGGCCGTGAAGGCGTCCACGGCACGGGCGGCGGCGTCCGCAGCCTCGGCGGCGCGGCCGGCGGCGCGCAGGACGCGGGTGAGGCTCATCAGGGTGCGGCCGGTGCGGCGGAGCTCCTCGGGACGCAGCAGGGCGAGGGCGCCGCGGAAGTGGCCGGCGGCCCCGTCGAGGTCGCCGCGCTCCTCGGCGAGGGTGCCGAGGGTGCTCAGGGCGAGGGCCTCCAGGCCGCTGTCGTTCAGGGTGCGGCACAGGGCGCGGGCCGTGGCGGCGGCGTTCCCGGCGGCGTCGGCGCGGCCCCCGGTGGCCAGGGACCGGGCGAGGCCCAGGAGTTCGGGGACGACGGCGGCGGTCGAGCCGAGGGCGTCGTGGAGGGTGGCGGCGGCCCGGAAGGCGTCGGCGGCGTCCTCGTGCCGGCCGGCCCGGGCGAAGCAGGCGCCCAGCGCGCTGTGCGCGTGGGCGTGGACGACGGGCGGCAGGGCGTGGCGGACGCACAGGTCGCGGGCGGCGATCAGTTCGGCGAGGGCGGGGGTGGTGGCGGTGCCCATCTCCAGGAGCAGCCGGCCGAGGGCGAGGCGGACGCGCGCCTCGACGGCCGGGTCGCCGTCGGCGAGGGCGGCGCCGAGGAGGGCGAGGGCGGCCCGGCCGAGCCGGCGGGTGGCGTGGCCGCAGTCGTGCCGGAGGGTGCTGTCGAGCAGCAGCTCGGCGGCGGCCCCGAGCTCCGGTCCGGCGGTGGGCGTCCCCTCGGCGTACCGCTGGAGCACGGCGGCGACGTCGCAGGGGTCGATACCGGGGTCGCCGTGGTAGCGGCGGACCACCCGGCCGAGCGCCGCGCGGACGTGCTCCGGCTCCCCTTCCGGGCCGCACAGCTTCTGGGCGAAGGCGGACAGCAGGTCGTGGTAGCCGTAGCGCTCGGGGGCGGGCGTCTCCAGCAGGGAGCAGTCCACCAGTGATTCGGCGAGGTCCTCGGCCTCGTAGCGGGGCAGTTCGAGGACGGCGGCGACGGCGTCCAGCGGGAGGTTCGGGAGCCGGAGCGCGGCCAGCAGGCGGAAGGCGCGGGCCTGCGCGGCGTCCAGCTGCTCGTAGCTGAAGCGGAAGGCGGTCTCCACGTCGACGGTGCCGGAGCGCAGGACGTCCAGGCGGCGCCGGTCGTGCTCGTCCTCCAACTGCTCGACGACGCCGCCGATCCGCCAGGCGGGCCGGCAGGCGAGCCGGGAGGCGAGGAGGCGGATGGCGAGCGGGAGGTGGCCGCAGGCCGCCACGCCGCGGCGCGCGGCTTCCGCTTCGGCGTCGACCCGGTCCGCGCCGACGACGCGGGTGAAGAGTTCGAGGGACTCCTCGGGCGTGAGCACGCCGAGGGCGACGAAGCGCATGCCGGGAAGCGGGTCGAGCCGGGTGCGGCTGGTGACCAGGACCGCGCAGCCGTGGCCGCCGGGCAGCAGCGGGCGTATCTGCTCGGTGTTGCGGGCGTTGTCGAGCACGATCAGCACCCGGCGGCCCGCCACCGCCGAACGGAAGAGGTCCGTCCGCTCGGTGAGCCCGGCGGGCACCGCCTGGGCGGGCACCCCGAGGGCGCGCAGGAAGCCCTCCAGGATCTCCTCGGGCGGGGTGGGCCGTCCGTCGTCGTCGTGCAGGACGGCGTAGAGCTGGCCGTCGGGGAACGCGTCGGCCAGTCGGTGCGCGGTGCGCACGGCGAGCTCCGTCTTGCCGACGCCGCCGAGGCCGGATATCGCCACCACGGGCATGCCGTCGGGCCGCAGCAGCGCCTCGGACACGGTGGCCGTCTCGGCCTCGCGGCCGGTGAAGTCGGACGCGGTGAAGGGCAGTTGCCGGGGCGCCAGCGGCCAGGGGGCGGGTGCCGCCTCCGCGCGGGCCGGCCGCCGGCCGTCGAGGGGCCGGGTGTCGGGCGTGCGCGGCGCCGGGACGGCGGGCACCAGGTCCGGGTCGGCGGCGAGCACGCGCCGGTGGAGCTCGCGCAGGGCCGGTCCGGGGTCGACCCCGACCTCCTCCGCCAGCACCCGGCGCGCCTCGTCGTACGCCTTGAGCGCGTCGGCCTGCCGGCCGGACCGGCACAGGGCGGTCATCCGCAGCTCGGCGAAGCGCTCGCGCAGCGGGTACGCGGCGGTGAGCCCGGCGAGCTCCTCGACGACCTCGCGGTGGCGCCCCTGTTCGAGGTCGATCTCCAGCCGATTCTCCAGCAGTTCGACCTTGCGCTCGTTCCACCGGGTGCGCTGCCGCTCGGCGTACGGGCCGGGGAGGGCGAGCAGCGCGTCGCCGCGCCACAGGTCCAGGGCCCGCTCCAGGAGGCGCAGGGCGCCCTCCGCGTCGCCGTCGGCGCGACGGGCGGCGGCCTCGGCGGCGAGCTCCTCGCACCGGGTGGCGTCCACGCGGTCGGCGGCGACGCGCAGCCGGTAGCCGCCGGACTCGGAGGTCAGGACGTCCGCGCCGAGCACCCGGCGCAGCCGGTAGGCGTAGGTGCGCACCGTGCCGAGGGCCGAGTGCGGCTGCTCCTCGCCCCACAGGGCGTCGATGAGCCGGTCGGCGGAGACCGTCCGGCCCCCGCTCAGCAGCAGCATGCCCAGCATGGCGCGCTGCTGCGGTGGTCCGAGCGGCAGTTCGGCCCCGCTCCGCCAGGCCCGCAGCGGGCCCAGAACGGAGAAGCACAGCCCCTCGGGCGCTTCCGGCGCGCTCGTTCCGATTGCCATGAATTCAGCCATACCTGTCGTGATTTCCTCTAAGTGGAGGGTATTCTGCACCCCCGGCCGCACCGATCATTTCCTTTCAGTTTCCTTTGGCTTTTTTCGGCTACTTTCGAACGCGGTCGTACAGGGTGGGGAAAAGTGCGGGGTAGAACCCTTGCCGGGCGGTACACGCTGGCCGAACGGCTCGCTAGCGGTTCCATGGGGACGGTGTGGACGGGGTGGGACTCCGTCCTGGAGCGGCAGGTCGCCGTGAAGCTGCTCCGCTCGCCGGTGGAGGACGACACGACGTTCGCCGAGCGGTTCCGCTCCGAGGCGACGGCCATGGCCAAGCTCAACCACCCCGGCATCGTCTCGGTGTACGACTACGGGCAGGAGCCCCCGGAGGCCGGGGGCACCGGCGAGCCCACCGCGTTCCTGGTGATGGAGCTGGTCACCGGCGAGTCACTGGACGCGCTGCTCCGCCGCGAGGGCGCGCTGCCCCCGGAGCGGGCGCTGGACCTCGCCGTACAGGTCCTGGAGGCCCTGCGCGCCGCGCACGGTGCCGGGATCGTCCACCGCGACGTCAAACCGTCGAACCTGCTGCTGCGGGACGACCGGATCCTGGTCGCGGACTTCGGCATCGCGCTGCCCGACTTCTCGCCCCGCCTCACCGCCTCCGGCACACGGCTGGGCACCGCCCCGTACCAGGCGCCCGAACAGGCCGCCCGGGGCCGGGTCACCCCCGCCGCCGACCTCTACTCGGTCGGCGTGGTCCTCCACGAGATGCTGGCCGGGCGGGTGCCGTTCGACGGCGCGACCGCCTTCGAGATCACCCTCAAACACCTCACGGAGCCCCCGCCGGAACTGCCGGACGACATCCCGGTCCCGGTGCGGGAAGTCGTGCGACGGGCGCTGTCCAAAGCGCCCGAGGAGCGGTGGGAGAGCGCCGCCGCGATGGCCGGTGAACTGGCCGCCGTGCGGGACGCGGTGGTGGTGTTCTCCTCGTACGGTTCCTCGGCCGCGGCCCCCGCCGCGAAGCCGTCCTCCGCCACGAAGTCGTCCGCCGCGGAGTCCTCCGCCACGGAGCCGTCCACCGCCGGGACCATCACCGCCCCGAGGATCGGGGGCGCCCGGTGGCGGGTCCTCGTGTGGGCGCTCGTGGTGGCCGGCATCGCGGCGAGCACCACCGCCGTCGCCGTCCCCCTGGTCCTGCGGGACAGCGGCGAGCGGCGCGCGCGGGCGACCGCCGAGGACGCCGGGAGCGTCCGTCCGGGCGTCTCCCCCGCCGCGCCACGGGCGCTCGCCGCGCCCGGCGCGCCCGGCGCGTCCGCCTCCCCCGCCGCCTCGCCGAGCGCGAGTTCCGGCCATCCCGGGGGCAGTCCGACCCCCTCCGGAGGCACGCCCTCCGCGTCCGGCGGCGCGACGCCCGACCTGACGCGACCCTCCTCGCCGGGCGTCGGCTACACCGTCCCCGACCCGGCGGCCACCGCGCAGCCCCACCGGAAGGGGACGGGCGACGGCACGGGCGGGGATTCCCGGCCCGACGCCGGCCGACCGGCACCGGACCCCTCCAAGGACCCGGCCCCCTCCAAGGACAAGGACCCCGCCAAGCCGGCCCCCTCGAAGCCCGACCCCGCGAAGCCGAACCCGCCCGGGCCCGCCGCCCTGCCGGCGAAGGTGCAGTGGCGCAACGGCTTCACGGCCCTGGACAACGACAACAGCCGGAACATCGACGGCAATCGCGTCGGCACCTGGGACATCAACGCGAGCCGTGCCCAGCAGTGGCGGCCGACCAAGTACGGGGACGACAGCTACACCTTCACCAACGTCGCCACCGACGGGAAGGTGCTGGACATGAACCGCGAGAACCGCATGGCCCAGGTCTGGGGAACGCCCCAGGGCGCCGCGGCGAACCAGCGGTGGCGCGTCCTTCCCGAGGGCGCCGGCTACCGGCTGGTCAACGTGGAGAACCAGGAGTGCCTGACCGCCGCCGGGCTGCACGTCCTGACCTACGTCAGCCCGTGCAACGGCGGCGACGGTCAGCTGTGGACGGCCGTGGACGCCGACAGCTACGAGACGAAGGACTCGTCCCCGTGAGGGGAACGACTCCCTCCGCCGCCTAGCTCCCGTCCCGTTCCTCGTCCCGCTCCTCGTCCTCGTACGGCGCCTCTTCCAGCAACCGTTCGCCGATGTCGTCGGACCAAACCCGCGCCCAGGCGCGCAGTTCGGCGATCCGGTCCTCCGTGAGCCCGTACGCGGCGAACTCGCGGTCGTCGATCCAGTCGGCGCCGTCCAGCCGGGCCCGGAGGTCGGCCGGGTCGAAGGCGTCGTCCCAGGCGTGCCGCCTGCCGAACTCCTCGAGTTCGGCGGGCGGCCAGTGGGCGGAGGCGGCGTGGACGTCGATGAAGTCGCGGGCGAAGCCCCGGGCGGCCAGGGCGCGGACCTTGGTGCCGACGACGTCCTCGGCCGCCAGGCAGGGCCCCAGCCCGGTGGGGACGAGCGGGCGCCAGACCGTCTCCTTGAGGAGCAGCACGGCGCGCTCCTCCCCGGTCTCCGGGTCGGTCACCGCGAAGCGGGCCGACAGCGGGTCGGCCTCGGTGTGCCCCACCCGCCAGCCGCGCTCCGCGAGGGCCGCCCGCAGGGCCACGACGAGGTCGGGCAGCGGTTCCTGGCTGTCGGTGGCGAGCGTCGCGTTGCGCACGGGCCGGTCGACCAGGCCGAGCGCCCGCAGGGCGAGGCCGCCGGTCAGGACGAGCGGATACGCCGCCCCCGCCGTGACGAGATCGGCGATCAGCCGCCGGAGGGACCCGGCGATCGGCGCACGGCCATCCGCTTCCATGACCGTGATTATCGCCCAGGGAACGAGCAAAGAATGATCTCCACGTGCCCGCGCGGGACGCGGTCGTGCCGCGCCCCGCGAGTGGCCCGCGTACGTCAGTGCTGCGGCCAGCCGTCCAGCTGCCGGTGGACCTTCACGGACGGGCGCGCCGGGTGGGCGGCGGTCAGTGAGCCGGGCCGGGACAGCAGGGCCTTCACCTCGTCGGCCAGGGAGTCCGCCTGGCGCTTGAGGTCCGCGGCGGGCAGCCGGGAGGCGCCCAGCGCGTCCAGCCTGCGGTGGATGTCGGCGAGCCGGTGCTGGGCGTCGGCGGTGAGCCGGGCGGGCGTGGCGGTGGAGACGACGAACTGGTAGGCGCCCGCGAGGGTCTGGCAGCCGTCGCAGTGCTCGTTGACGGCGTGGCCGTTGTTGACCGCGGTGAGCCGGACGTGCTCCCCCGAAAGGGTGATGACCTGGAAGGACAGGGCCACCGAGCGGCAGGCGTCGTCGGCGGTGCACCCCACCGACTTGGCGTCCGCGCGGTTGCCGACGCGGGCCGCCGCGACCGAGCCGAACTGGTGGACGGTGAAGCTGTCGCGGTAGTCGACGTGGTGCCGGTGGTTCGCGGTCGTCCGGACGCCGTCCTGGGTGACGACGACGGCCTCGGCGGCCTGGGCCGGGCCGGTGGCGGCCGCGGCGAGACCGGCGGCCAGCAGACCGATCCGCAGAAAGTGGCGCGAGAGGTAGGCGTTCATGGAGTGCTCCTAGCGACGGTGACGGGTGGATCAGTGGGTCGCGGCCGGCGTCGCCGTCGGCGAGGGCGCCGGGGTCGCCGGGGCCGCGGTGGTGGGTGCCGGGGCCGGGGTGCCCGTCGGCGCGGGGGCCGGGGCGGGCGGCACGGGCGCGGCCGACGGGGACGCGGTCGCGGCCGGGGAGGGCACCGGCTTGGGTGCCGGGGAGGACGGCAGTGCGGGGGGCAGTGGGGGCGCGGTGGTGGGCGCCAGGACGACCGGGCCCGGGACCGCGGAGGGCTTGGGGGCCGGGGCGGGCCGGCCCGCCGGGGCGGCCGGGGCCGGGGAGGCCGGCGGGGGCGGCGAGGGGAGCCCCGGCGCGGCCGGCGGGGTGCGCCAGGGCAGCGGGGAGAGCGCGGGGGTGGCCGCGTCCGGGCCGGCACCGCCGGGGATGCGCCCGGGGACGGGAAGGGGCGCGGCGGCCTCGCCCGGCTCCGGGACGGGCGCCACGGTGGGGACGTTGGGCTGGAGGATCGGCGCGATCGGCGGCTTGGGCGGCAGCGGCTTGGGCGTGACCCCGCTGGTCCAGGCGAAGGCGAGGGTGGTGGCCACGGCGGCGACGCCCAGGACGAGCGCGGCGCGCAGCCGGGGGCGTCCGGAGGTGGCGCGCAGGGCGTTGCGGCCCAGCCGTCCGGAGAGCCGGACGGACAGGTACGTCATGCCGGCCAGCGGCACGATCAGCATCAGGCTGCCCAGCACACCGGCGAGCCCGGCGGCCCACTGCCCGTCCGCGAACGCCTCGTAGGTGCCGATGAGTTGCTGGGTGAGGGAGCGGACGCCCGTGGCGACCAGGCGCGGGAGGTTCCACAGGGCGTAGGCGACCTCGGCGGCCAGCAGCGGGACCATGGTGAGCACCCAGGTGGTGACGACGGCCCGGGTCTTCGGCTTGAGGTCGGCGACGGCGGGGTCGGTGCCGCGCCAGGGCAGCGCGCTCAGCAGGATCGGCTTGATCTTGCCGTAGAGGTCGGGCACTCCGGCGAGGTCGCCGAGGATGAAGTAGCCGTCGAGCCGGACGGCCGGCATCAGCTGTTCGAGCACCTCGAAGTGGCCGAGGTAGACCGCGCAGAGCAGAAAGGGCTGGCCGGTGGCGAAGTACGCCCCGGTCAGCAGCAGCATGAAGACGACGTTGAAGTAGACCCCGCCCAGATCGGTGCGGATCCGCCCGGCGCGGCCGATGCGGTAGACGTCGGTGACGTCCGTGTACATCGAGGGCCAGATCAGGAAGAGGCCGCAGCCGATGCAGCCGGGTGTCGCGCCGTCGTATCTGCAGGCGGAGGCGTGGCCGAACTCGTGGAAGACGAGCGAGGCGACGGTCAGCCCGAAGACCGCGAGCAGCAGCAGCGGCTGGTCGAGGACGTTGAGCACGGGCGTCATCGCGCCGTGGAAGCCGAACAGCCAGGTGTCCATGGCCAGGGCCAGCACCAGTACGACCGCCACCACGGGCGGGCGGTGGAGCCAGACCAGCGAGCGGGCGATGACGGCGACCCGCCGCTCGTTGAAGATCACGCGGTGGCCCTTGAGGGCCAGCAGCAGGTCGGAGCGCGGGCCGTCGACCTCGTCGGTCTCCTGGCCGGGCGGCACGGTGATGCCGAGCGGCTGGAGCTTGTTCTCCACCAGATAGCCGATGTTCTCGGCGCTGACCTCGCGGCCGAACGAGGCGCTGACCTCCCGGGCGATCTCCCGGGTGTCGCGCCGCCCGTCGACGGCGGAGGCGACCAGGTGGAGCAGCCGGGAGAGCTGCACCACCTGGCCGTCGCCGCGGCGGGCGATGTATTTGGGCTCGGTGAACCCCGAGCCCTGGTACTCACCGTGCAGCCGCAGCCCGGCGCTGAGCCGCGGGACGACGGCTCCCGCTTCGGGCGGCGGCGGTGCGGGCCGCTCCGCGAAGAGCGGCAGCGGGGTCCCGGTGGCCTCCCCCTCCTCGTACGCCGGTGACAGGGCGTACGGAAAGCCGCCGGGACCCGGCACCGGGGCTCCGTTGTCCCCTGTCCGGACCTCGGTCCCCCCGGTGTCGAAGTGGATCGTCGTGGTCGTGCCCGTGGTGCGGCGATGGCGGCTACGGCCGGCCTCGTGGTCTCCGACCACCGTCATCTTGTCTCCCCCTGGACGAATTCCGACGGATCCACCGTTGTCCCCAACCCCCAAGCCCCCCCCTGGGGATCGGCGGACCGCGCTTCCCCTGGACGCGGTCCGCCGAGCGCGTGGGCCGGACCGGCCTACTGCTTGATGGAGATGGACTGCGCCGCCTCGGACTGCGCCACCGCGAACGGCGAGTTGTCGTTCACCGCGAGCGACTCGTTGTGCGCGTGGACGTTGGCGATGTGCTTGGTGACGCTGGTGGTGCGGGAGAAGCTGAACTTCAGCTTCCCCAGGGCCTCACGGCCGGGCAGCAGCTCAGCGGACTCGGCGTCGAGCTCGTGCGCGTTCATGCTCATGGCAGTGCCTTTCTCTCTCACGACGTGTGAACGATGTGCGGTACTACTGCTGGACTACCGCTGCCGACTACTGCTGGATGGCGATGGCCTGCGTGGCCGCCGACTGGGCGACGGCGTCCGGCGAGCAGACGTTCAGCGCCGTCGACGTGTTGTGCGCCGAGACGTTGGCGATGTGCTTGGTGACGGTCGTGGTGCGGGAGAAGCTGAACTTCAGCTTCCCCAGGGCCTCGCGGCCGGGCAGCAGCTCAGCGGACTCGGCGTCGAGCTCGTGCACATCGAGCATGGTCGTCCCCCTCGGGATGGTGGTCCGTACGACGACGGACCGAGGTGTCGCGTCCGGACCCGGGCAGGACCCCCCGGCCCGCGTCCGATGCGGTCGGACAAGCTGTCCAACGAGATTGGACAGTAGTGGGGTCCGCCGACGCCGCGCAAGCGGTTCCCGGAGATCCCTCTCTGGACGTCCTCCGTAGAATCGGTTCACCCGAGCGCGCCCGAGCCAGCCGAGAGCAGGAAGCGACCTTCAGTGACCAACGCACTGAGCCAGATCATCAAAGAGCGCCTGGACCGGCAGGGGTGGTCCTACGGGGAGGTCGCCCGCCGGGGCGGCGTTCCGCGCTCGACCGTGCACCACCTGGCCACGGCCGAGCGACTGGTGCGGATGCCGCAGCCGGCCACGCTCGAAGGACTGTCGCGCGGCCTCGAGCTCCCCCTGGACACCCTGCGCCGCGCGGCGGCCGAGGCCTGCGGGATCCACCTCTACCCGACCTCCGAGCCGGCTCCGGACACCAAGGAGCCCACCGCGCCGGCGGACCCGGAGGTCGATCTGCTCATCGCGAGTGTCCAGCGGCTGTCCTCCGACGACCGCCGGCATGTGGCGGCCCTGGTCGAGTCGCTGCTCGAACGCGCGCCCAAGGATCACCCGAACGGGGGCTGAACTGCCCGTTTGCGAGCGGGAGTTCCACATACGGACGTCGGCCGCGATGCCCCCGGTTCCCGGATCACCGGATTCCGGCGAATATTCGCATCCGCCCGAGGAGCGCGTCCCCACCGGGCTATCGTCTCGGTCTGCCCGAAGCCAGGGGGAATGTGTGCTCGTTGTCAGTGGTGCCTCGACGTCCAACGCCGTCGTCCGGGGGCGCTCCGGGGAATCCGTGGTCCTGCTCTCCGGTGAACTGCCCGAAGTGCTCACCGAACGGAGCGTCGCCGAACTGCTCGACCTGGCGGCCGCGGTGCTGACCGGCGAGGAGATGGCCATGTTCCGCGACTGCCTGCGCGCGCTGCGCCGGGGGGAACGGCTGGGGCACCGCCGGGTGGAGGTGGGCGGCGCGGTGCTGACGATCTACCACGAGAGCTGAAACGGCGGGAGCCGCCCTCGGCCCCGAGACCGGAGGGCGGCTCCCGCGCGGGCGGGTCAGGCGAGGCCGTCAGTGGCCGTGCTCGTGACCATGACCGTGCCCACGGAGGCCGAGCTCCCCGAAGAGCCCGCCCTCGTTGCCGGAGCCGTTGCCCGACAGGATCGGGATGTCGTCGAGGATGTGCGACAGCGGGTCGTCCCCGTCGTTGATCGTCGAGTTCTCGGTGCACATCTGCTGCTGCTGCGACGACAGGATCGGGACGTCCTGGAGCCCGACGTTGAGCAGGCCGAGGACCGACTGGGCGCCCAGCTTCCCGATGGCGATGCACGGCTTGTTGAACGAGCCGTTGATCAGACCCATCTGGGGGCTCATATAGCCGCTGGTGTAGGTGTTGCCGTACATCTGCATGGCGCCGTTGGCGTTGTAGACGTCCCTGGCGTCACCCCCGCCTTGCGCGAACGCGGGGGCCGACGACACGCCGACCGCGGAAACCGCGAGCGCGGCCGTGGCCACAACCTTCTTGAACACGTTCTTCCCTCAGCTCCGGTCGACGAACTTCCTGAACTCACTGCCTAACTCGGAGCGATCGCGAAGGTTATCGGCCTTCATTCCTTCGGCCCAGCGCGGAACGGCATATCAGCACACCGGAAGGAATTCCCCGGGAAGGCTCCGACTCGCCCGGAAAAAAGGGGAGTCCCCCCGCGGCGGGTCCCGCACACCCGCCGCAGAGGGACTCTTGTCCGTAGCCGGACGGTCCGGTCAGTGACCGTGACCGTGCTCGTGCGACTCGAACTCCTCGGCCTCGCCGCCCTCGCTGTTGCCCGAGCCGTTGCCCGACAGGATCGGGATCTCGTCGAGGATGTGCGACAGCGGGTCGTCCCCGTCGTTGATCGTCGAGTTGTCGGTGCACTGCTGCTGCTGCTGCGAGGTGAGGATCGGGATGTCCTGGACGCCGATGTTGATGAGCGCGAGGACGGACTGGATGCCCAGCTTGCCGATGGCGATGCACGGCTTGTTCAGCGTGCCCTGGATCAGGCTCATCTGCGGGCTTTCCTTGCCGCCGGTGGCCGTGTTGCCGTAACCCGTCCTGGCGCCGTTGGCGTTGAGCACATCCTGGTCGTTTCCGATGGCCATCGCCGGCGAGGCGACGGCGCCGACCGCGGAAGCCGACAGGGCGGCCGTGGCGAGAACCTTCTTGAGCACGTCTATGCCTTTCGATCGAGTAGCGCCCCCACAGAGAAAGCGTTCTGAATAACTCCGGCCCATTCCCTGGGTTGCGGGGTTTCACTCGTTCGATCCAGTGGGACGCGCCGGCCGCGATCGGCGTTCACATGGCGTTCATAGCGAAAATCAAAAAGCCCTCAACGGGTCATTCGCCGATAGGAAAAAATGCTGGTCAGGGTCACGTACCGGTATTGCCCGCCGCGTTCGCTGCGCAGTTCGCCGCGCTCGATGAGATGGGCCACGGTCCACGGGGAGAGCCCCAGCAACGAGGCCGCCGTGCGCACCGGGACGCTCAGCCCCTCGAATACCGCGGGCAGGGGCTCCGCCGGGGAACGGCCGGCCGGAGCCCGGTCGTCCGGCGCGGGCTCGGCGGGCGCGTCACGACGCGTACCACCGGCCGCGGCGAGACCCGTCGCGTAGTAGTCGTGTGCGTAGTAGTCGATCGCGGCAGCAACATGTCGTGCCATGTCGACGCGCACCATCCCCTCGGTCCAGTCACATTTACGTACCTGCCGCCAGGCTAGTCAGCTAGGCCGGAAGCGTAGGAGGCCCCTAGCCGGGCGTCAAGTATGGTTTCACCTTGCCTGCCGTCCGGCTAGATTCCCTGCGTCGCACCTGTCCCGGCCGCCACAAGGGCACCGATGAGGCGGGGCACCCGTTACTTACTTGCCGACGGGCTAGTTAGGGACATAAAGAAAGCGCACCACGGACCAGCAGGAGAGTGAGCCCATGGGCAGCACACCCCAGCCACGCAAGAGCGACACCCGCGAGCGCATCCAGCGGACGGCCCTCGGCCTCTTCGTCTCGCGCGGCTACGAGAAGACCTCGCTGCGGGAGATCGCCGAGGAGCTCGGTGTCACCAAGGCCGCGCTGTACTACCACTTCAAGACCAAGGAGGACATCCTCGGCGCCCTCTCCGACCAGCTCGGCCGCCCGGTCGACGAGTTGATCGCCTGGGGCCGGGAGCAGCCCGCCACCCTGGCCACCAAGCGTGAGCTGCTGCGCCGTTACAGCGCGGCCCTGCGCGAGGCGGCGCCGATCTACCACATCCTCCAGGAGAACCAGGCGACGCTGCGGGACCTCGCCATCGGCGAGACGCTGCGGAAGCGGGTGACGGCGGTCTCCGGACTGCTCCACGACGGCGAGGCGCCGCTGGACACCCGGGTGCGCCTCTCCAGCGCGCTGCTGGCCGTCCACTTCGGCGCGCTCACCATGGACGCGCTGCCGGGGGACCGGGAGGACAAGCGGGAGGCCGTCCTGCGGGTCGCACTGGAGATCCTCGACTCCACCGCCCGCGAGGCCCCCGCGCCGGCCGTCACCGCGGGCTGACGCCGCTCGGCGGGGTAGAAAAAGTCGGGCCGGCCGCTTGGGAAAAGTGGCTGGCCAATACACCGTTCAATACCGTCACGTCGGTTTGCTCTACCGCTGACGAATGCTTTCAGCCGTCACTTTCCGGCCAGCCTAAGAGAAACGGGTGCCCTGCGGCACCCTATTTACGGAATAAGACACTCCACCCCGGTGAAAAGACCGAGGACGACTGCTTTCAGCCCACCCCGGCCGGCGCGGCCTCCAGGGCGGCCTCCGCCTCGGCCGCCCGCAGGCGCTGCCGCTCCGCCTCGGCCAGGGCGCGGGCACCGCGCCCCGGGGCCATGTCGAGGCGGGCCAGCACCGAGGGCACGGCCACGCTGGGCATCACGTGCTCATAGAGGATCGTGGCGCGACGTTCCAGGTCGGCGCGGTTGTTGATGGCCTGGGACATGGTGTTGATGCCGGCGTACGCGCCGACGATCAGCTCCGCCGTATCGGCCGGGACCACGTGCGGCAGCACCTCGCCGCGCTCCTTGCCCTCGGCCAGGACGCGCGTGTGGAGCTCCGTCCAACCGTGGAAGGGGCCGCTGCGGTTGAGGTTCGTCGAACCGTGTTCGAGCGTGAGCCGGACGCTGCCGCGCAACAGCGGGTCCACGAGCAGCCGATGGGCGAAGATCATCCCCATGTCGACCAATTCCTGCATCTTGGAGGCGCGGCCCGGCTCGGCGGCCGGCATGTCCGTCATCATCTGGGCGTCGATCACGGCGAGCGCCAGTTCCTCCTTGGAGGCGAAGTGGAAATACAGCGCCCCCTTGGTCACTTCGGCCCGGGCCAGGATCTCCGTAATGGTGGCGGCGTCGTAACCCCGCTCGTCGAACACCACCGCGGCCGCTTCCAGAATGGACTGGCGAGTCCTGATCGCGCGGTCCTGCTTTGCCACGGTCTGCCTCCGGATCGATGAGATAGCTCCGCCGCGTCCCGGCGGCGAGGGCGACATGTCGCCGGCCATACGTGCCGCGGTCGCCCCGGAAATCAAACCGGCGAGTACGTATCCTATCAAGAGCCGTCTGGCAACATGGCGCAATACACTCGATACCAATTCGTCCGGGGCGCCGCGGCCGGTCGTCCAACTCCCGTGTCACACCATGTGGAAGCCGCCGTCCACGGGCACGGTGGCGCCGGTGACGAAGGACGAACGGTCGCTCAGCAGCCAGGCCGCGGCCTCCGCTATCTCCTCCGGCTCCGCGGTACGGGGCTGCGGGGACGCCGCGTGCAACGCCGCCTCGATTCCCGGGTTCCGTTCGAACCACTCCGCCACCACCTCGGTGCGCGTGGTGCCCGGGGCCACGGCGTTCACCCGGATGCCGCTCTCCGCGTATTCGGCGGCCGCCGCCCGGGTGAATCCGATGACCGCGTGCTTGGCGGCCACGTACGGCGCGGCCACGGGAGTGGCCAACAGCCCGCCCACGCTGCTGTTGTTGACGATGGAACCACCGTCACCGGACTCCAGCATGGCGGCGATCTCGTCCCGCAGGCAGTTCCAGGTGCCCCGGGCGTTGACGTCCATCACGGCGTCGTAGAGGTCGTCGTCCATCAGGTGCAGCGGAGTGCGTCCCGCGCCCCAACCCGCGTTGTTGAAAGCGGAGTCAAGCCTTCCGTAACGCTCCACGGCGAAGGCGACCGCACGGGCGGTGTCCTCGCGCCGCGTCACGTCGGTGACCACGTACGCCGCCTCGGCCCCCGCCCCGCGCAGCTCCGCGACCAGCTCGCGCAGCCGGTCCTCGCGCCGGGCGGCCAGCACGACGGTCGCCCCCTCTCGGGCGAAGACCCGTGCGGCCGCCGCGCCGATGCCACTGCTGGCACCGGTGATCAAGGCGATCCGGTCCCGCAGCAATCCCTGGTCACTCTTCATCAAGGGAACCCCTTCATTCACGCTCCGGCAGCGGTACCGTCGGGGGCGGCACCGTCAACCGGCTCCATGATGCCGGTCCGTTCGGCGTCGCCCGGCCCGGTGGTGGCCGCCCACGACGTGCCGGCGGCGGCCTCCGCGTCGACGGTGCGCAGCAGCGGCTCGTCGATGGCGGCGAGCGAGCCGACCAGGTGCCGTACGCCCGCCGCCCGCATCAACTCGCCCTGGTGGCCGTGGGCGAAGCCGGAGGGGTGCCCGATGAACGCGACGCCGAGCTCACGCGCCGTCTCCGCGACCCGGGCCACGTCGTCGACGAACACCGCCTCGTCGAGGCCGAGCCCGAAGATATCCGTGGTGATCTCCTTGACGCCCGGCCGGAAATCGTTGGTGCAGACGTACCGGGGGCCGTCGAAGAGGTCCGCGTACGCGCCGAGGTGGCGGTCGAAGTGAGTGGCGTCGAGGCCGCCGTAGCAGACGGTGGCGAGGCCCAGGGCGCGCAACCGGCGCAGCAGCTCCACGGCGCCGTCGAGCAGCCGGACCGGCTCGTGCTCCAGATACGCGGCCCGCTCCCGGAAGTAGACCTCCAGCACCTTCTCCGGCGCCCAGTCCACCCCGGCCGCCGCGCCGAGCGCGCGGGCCGCCACCAGTTGGGGCTGGGAGAAGACGGCGTACTCCACGTCGGCGGTGTACCGGCCGCCCCGGTCGGTGACGAACCGGTGGATCACCGGGCTGAACGTGTCGTTGAGAAGGACGCCGTCGATATTGACGGCGGCCAGCCGTATCCGGCGCAGGGACTCGACCACAATCGGCCTCCATTGTCGAACGAAAGAGCAGACGGGGGGAACGTGCCCTCGAATTACAAAGCGACGCACCGCGATTGCCCCAGGTGAGAGAGGTAAATCACATCGGCGCTGAAAGGCCGTCACCCGCCTTGTATCTTGACCCCCCGAAGGGCGTTGACCGGGGGGCCGTCAGCCGCTCGAGGAGCCCTGAGAGCACGCACGTTGACACACCCGCAGTCGATCCTGGGCGCTGCATGCCGATCCGAGGGGGAACCTTGTCCCAGACCACCTCCGCGCCGGCGTCCTTCGCCCCGGCCCTGCCACGGCTGACCACCACCGTGCCGCGCGAGTACGTCCACCGCGCGGCGGTCGCCGAGGTCCTGCTCACGGGCTGGCGCAAGGTCGAGGCGAACCGGTTCCGGGTCTGGGCCCAATGGCCGCGCGGCCACAGTTTCTTCTCCCCGCTCCGGGGGGTGCAGCACGATCCCATGCTGGTCGCCGAGACCGTACGGCAGATCGGTTCGCTGCTCGCCCACGCGGAATTCGACGTACCACTTGGATTCCAGTTCCTGATGTGGCACCTGGACTACTCGCTGCGCCCCCGGCACACGGCGCTCGAGTCCACGCCCGCCGAACTGGTGCTGGACGTCGAATGCTCGGAAATCCGCAGGAAGGGCCGGAGTTTCGGCGGGATGCGGTACGACGTCGTCATTCGCCGGGACGGGGCGATCGCGGCGACCGGCAGCGCGTCGTACACCTGTACCTCTCCGGAGGTCTACCGCCGGCTGCGCGGCGACCGGATCCCCGGCACACCGCCCGCGCTGGGCGCCCCGGTGCGTCCCCGGCGCGTCGGCCGGCGCTCCCCGTTCGACGTGGTGCTCGCCGAGGAGGACGCGCCCGGCGCCGCCCGCTGGCGGCTGCGCGCCGACGGCCGCCATCCCGTCCTCTTCGACCACCCCGTCGACCACGTCCCCGGGATGGTCTTACTGGAGGCCGCCCGTCAGGCCGCC
Organism: Streptomyces abikoensis; assembly: GCF_014648775.1. Taxonomy (GTDB): domain Bacteria; phylum Actinomycetota; class Actinomycetes; order Streptomycetales; family Streptomycetaceae; genus Streptomyces; species Streptomyces abikoensis. The sequence goes on along the minus strand of NZ_BMRT01000009.1, from coordinate 214,080 downwards.
GCCGCCCTCTCGCCGGACCCGGTCATCCTCCCCACCGAACTCACCAGCAGCTTCCACCGCTACGCGGAGCTGGACAGCCCCATCTGGATAGAGGCCGCCCGGGAGACCGCCGCCGGGGGGCGGAACGGGCCGGCCACCACCGTCGTCCGGGGTCATCAGGACGACGAGCTGTTGTTCACCTGCGCGCTGACCTCCATACGCCCGCGGAACGCCCCCGCTCCGCCCGGCGATACGGCCGTCAACCCTTCCGAGTAGCCCTGCGCCGTTTTCTCCGGCGCTCCCCCAGCCGCTCCATTAAGGTCGTCCCGCCATCGGGACCGACGAGCCGAAGGGGCGTCCGCGGGATGGGCCTGAGTCTCACCAGCACCGCGTTCCTCGCTCTGCTCGTCGTCGCGTCGGTGCTCGCCGTGGTCGCCACGCTGCTGCTCTGGTCGCGGGTCCCGGGGCCCGTGCCGCTGCGCTGGCTGGGCCGGGTGCTGCTGATCGGCCTCTGCCAGGCGACCGCGATCTGCGTGGTCGCCGTCTCGATCAACTCCAGCTACGGCCTCTACGCCTCCTGGGACGACCTCCTCGGCCGCAAGAGCACCGGGCCCGTCTCCATGCCCGGCCCGCCCGCCCACCGCGCCCGCTTCGGCCAGGCCGACTACGGCATGCAGGAGACGTACTTCCGCGGCTCGCGCTCCCAGCTCTCCGGCCAGGTCCTGGTGTGGACGCCGCCGCAGTACGGACAGGCGCGCTATCGTCGCACCGCCTTTCCCGTGGTCGTGCTGCTGCACGGGGTGCCCGGCTCCCCGCAGTCCTGGATGGAGCTGGGCCGGATGCCCGGCGCGTACGAGCGGCTGCTGAGGGAGGGCGCGACCCGCCCGTTCATCCTGGCCGTGCCGATCATCAACCCCGGCGGCGTGGACACCGACTGCTCCGACGTGCCCGGCCGCAAGGTGGCGACCTGGCTGTCGGAGGACGTGCCGGAGCTGCTGCGCACCCACTTCCGCACCGGTCGTGGCCCGGAGTCCTGGGGCGTGCTGGGCATCTCGACCGGCGGCTACTGCGCGGCCAAGCTGCCGCTGCAGTACCCCCGGGCGTACACGGCGGGCGCGGCCCTGGACCCGGACCCGCTCAACGGCGACGGCGGCGCGATCCCCGACCCCGGGCTGCGCAAACGCAACAGCCCGACGTGGCTGGTGCGGCACACCGACGCCGACGTCGGGCTGTTCGTGGCGACGTCCCGGCAGGACCGGGACAGCCCGCCGCGCTATGTCGAGGAGTTCCAGCGGGAGGCGGCGGGCGGCAAGGTCCGGCTGAGGACGATGCTGCTGCCGTCCGGAGGCCACAACTACGGCACCTGGATCAACCTCTACCCGGCGGCCTTCTCCTGGCTGAGCGGGCAGTTGCGGGGCGGGCCGGGCTGAGCGCCCCCGAAGGGGCGCGGGGAAGTGTCGATCTGCGGCTCCGCCGCGTGGGCGCGACCAGCCCCGACGTACCCGCGGCTACTCGGCGGCCTCCGGCGCCTCGGAGGGGCTGGGCTCCTCGGACGGCTTCGGGGCCTCCGAAGGCTTCGGCGAAGGCTCCGGCTTCCCGGAAGGCTTCGCCTTGTCCGCCGTGTCCTGCGGGAACGTCAGCTGCTGGCTCATCCACTCCAGGACCGGACCGATCTCCCGCCGCCACGTCGTGAAGTGGTGGCTGCCCTCCGGGAGGATGATCGAGGAGGCGGTCATCGGCTGCTTGACTGCCCCCAGGAACCTCTCGGTCTCGGCGTAGTTCTTCTCGCCCTTCTTGCTGCTGGTCACCAGCACGTTCACCCGGGGCACGGGCATGTTCCCCAGCCGCCAGATCAGGTCGTGCTCCTGCTGCTTGCGCTTGGCGTCCGGGCCGGAGCCGAAGAGGTTGCCGGTGGTGAGGTCGTTGCCGACCTTGTAGTCGCCGGAGAGCGCGGCGGCCGCGGGGTAGACGCCGGGCTGCCGCATCGCGAGCTCCAGCGCGCAGGTGCCGCCCGAGGAGTAGCCGAGGACGCCCCAGGCGCTCGGGTCGTGGCCGACGCGGTAGGTGGTCTTGAGCGCGTCGGGCAGGTCCTTGGTGAAGAACGTCTCCGCCTGCGGGCCGTCGGGCACGTCCACGCACTCGGTGTCGCGCGGCGGGGCGATCGTCGGCCGGAGCATCACGATGACGGTCGGCTGCATCTTGTTCTCCTTCAGCAACCGGCCCGCCGTCTGCGGCACCTGGAGGTGCTGGGCCAAATTCATGATCCCGCCGGGATAACCGCTGATCACGACCATGACGGGAAAGCGGTGCCGCTCGTACTGCTTCTGGAAGTACTGCGGCGGGAGATAGACGAATGCCGGATTGATGGCCCGCGAGCGCTGTCCGACGATACGGACCGACTGGACCTTCCCCTCCTTGTCGGCGGGGCCGCGCGGAATTCCGCCCACCTTGTCGAGCCCCTGCGGCCCGGCCGGCTGCACGAGCCCGTCCTTCGACGCGCCGACCGTCGCGTACGGCCCGTTCCGGCCCATCTCATTCACATTGACCGGGGCCTTGTCGACCCGCCCGAGGAGCTGATTCCAGGTCCCGTAGAAGCCGCCCCAGGAATTCACGGCCAGCGCCAGCGACGCCATGATCGTCAGCTGGGTGGTCGCGATGACCCCCAGCCGTCCCAGCACCGGCCGGATCCCGCGGCCGGCCAGCCGGGGCCAGATCCAGACGGTGAGCCCCACGCACAACACGGCGGCGAATACCACCGTGTACAAGAGTGACCTGCTGGTCAGGCCCATGCGCCTCTCAACTCCCTGCCCCCGTGGTGGGTACTCATGTGCGGTCCGGTAATACTCACGGATAAAGAGGCCGGAACGGGCGGAGAGGGTTGCCCTGACCTCATTTATTGCCCTGCTCTTGCCCTGCCCTTGTCCTGGGCTTCCCCGGGCGTTCCCGAGAACGAAAGCCTCCTTCGGGCGGTTACCCGCGTCCGGTGAAGACGGATCGACGGTCGGATGGAGACTGGCCGAACGCCTCCTTCCGCTGTTTGGTGGAATCACGGCCGAGCGACGGGGGCACCGCCCGGGGGCGGCGGGGACCGGGCCGGTGGAGGTGGGACGGCATGAACCGGAATCCGGACGCCGCGGTGGGCAACCCGTACCTCGGAGGGCTCTACGCCCCCGTGACGGACGAGACGACCGCCTACGACCTGCCCGTGACCGGCCGGCTGCCCGAGTCGCTGCGCGGCCGCTATCTGCGCAACGGCCCCAACCCCGTGCACGTCGACGACCCGGCCGGCTACCACTGGTTCGGCGGCGACGGCATGATCCACGGCGTCCGGCTGCGCGACGGCCGCGCCGAGTGGTACCGCAACCGCTGGGTGCGCTCCGACGCCGTCGCCGGGCGGCTCGGCGAGAAGCTGCTGCACGGGCCCCGCCACCGGGGCCTGGACTTCGCGCCCAACACCCACGTCCAGTCCTTCGCCGGGCACTGCCTGGCCCTGGTCGAGGGCGGGGCGCTCCCCTACGAGCTGGACCCCGAGCTCCATACGATCGGCCCGTTCGACTTCCACGGCACCCTGCCCGGCGGCTTCTCCGCGCACCCGGTGACCGACCCGCGCGACGGCGAGCTCCACGCGGTGGCGTACTGCCCGGCCTGGCCGTACGTGCAGTACGTCGTCGCCGGGCGGAACGGCTGTGTGCGCTGGCACGTCGAGATCCCCGTCGAGGGCTCCCCGATGATGCACGCCTTCTCGCTCACCGAGCGGTACGTGCTGCTGTACGACCTCCCGGTGGTCTTCGCGCCGGACCCGCGCGACGGCGGCGCCCATCCGCGCTGGGTCCCGGACCGGCCGGCCCGGCTCGGGCTCCTGCCGCGCGACGGCGGGGCGGCGGAGACGCGCTGGCTGGAGACCGAGCCGTGCTTCGTCTTCCACCCCATGAACGCGTACCAGCGCGACGACGGCCGGATCACCGTCCATCTCGCCGTCTACGACCGGTACTTCGACCGCCGTCGGCCGCTGCCCGGCGACCACCTCGCCCACCTGGAGCGCTGGACCGTCGACCCCGTCGCGGGCACCGTGCGCCGACTCCCGCTGGACGACCGGCCGGTGGAGTACCCCCGTGTCGACCCCCGGCGGCTCACCGTCCGCCACCGCTTCGGCTACGTCATGCGCGAACGGGTGGCGGGACGGGACACCGCGCTCATCAAATACGACCTGGAGCGCGGCACGAGCGAGGAGTTCGAGGTGCCGGCGGGCGGCGACGTGGGCGAGGGCGTGTTCGTCCCGGCCGCTCCCGGGGCGGCGGAGGACGAGGGATGGGTGCTGGCGTACGCGTACGACCCGGAACGCGGGGCAGGCGAGCTGGTGGTCCTGGCGGCCCAGGACTTCGCGGCCGGCCCCGTGGCCCGGGTGCACCTCCCGGGCCGCGTGCCGCTGGGCTTCCACGGGAGCTGGATCCCGGACTGCCCATGACACGTACCACGGCGTGTCGGGTGTGAACGTACTGGACCGGACTTGACAGCTAGCCTTACGTAGTCGTCAAGCATGCGGACTTTTACGAGCAGTACGGACATATATCTCCCCTCTCCGACACCACTCGCACCCGAGACACACGACCTGAGACACACGAAGGGCATCTCCCCATGGGCATTCGGAGTCTGCTGCGGAACGCGTTCGGCCGCGCCAAGGCCGCCGGACGCGACGAACCGAGCCTCCCCCAGCAGAACGCGGGCCCCGACCACACCACGAACCCGGTGTCCGTCCCGGCCCAGCCGACCGCCGAGACCGCCGACCGCGCCGGCTCGACCGTCCCCGACCCCGGCCCGCTCGGACCCATCCCCACCCCCGGGCCCGCCCGGCCGGAGCCGATCCCCGAGCCCGAGCCGTCGCCGACGCCGATGCCGAAGCCCAAGCCCGTCCCCGAGCCGGACCCGACGCCCCGGCCGGACCCCCAGCCCGTGCCCGAGCCGCCCCCCGGCCCGGACCCGGAGCCCGCGCCCGCGATGACGGCGGAGACGGCCGTGCCGGCGGCGGAGACGGCCGTGCTGACGGCGGAGGCGCCCGCCGTGCCCGCCGTATCCGCGGAGACGGCGGCCGTGAGCCTCACGAAGGTCCAGGAGACCGCGCCCGGCCTCGTCAGCCTCTACAAGTCGGCGGGCGTCTCGCTGCGGAAGCAGGGCCTGGCCGGCCAACGGGCGGCGGTCTACCTCGTCCTGGACCGCTCCGGCTCCATGCGCCGCTACTACAAGGACGGCACCGTCCAGCACCTCGCCGAGCAGGCGCTGGGCCTGGCGGCCCACCTCGACGACGACGGCGTCGTCCCCGTCGTCTTCTTCTCCACGGACGTCGACGGCACGGCCGAGCTCGACCTCGGAAACTACCGGGGCCGCATCCAGGAACTCCACGAGTCCTACGGCCACATGGGCCGCACCAACTACCACTGGGCCATCGAGGCCGTCATCAGCCACTACAAGGCGTCCGGCGCCACCGACCCCGCGTTCGTCATCTTCCAGACCGACGGCGCGCCCTACAGCAAGCCCGCCGCCGAGCGGGCGCTGTGCGAGGCGGCCGAGCTGCCGATCTTCTGGCAGTTCGTGGGCTTCGGCGACCCCGAGGGCAAGGGCTTCGACTTCCTGCGCCGCCTCGACGACCTGCCCGTGCCGGAGCGCCGGGTGGTCGACAACGCCGGCTTCTTCCACGCCGGCCTCGAACCGCGGCTGCTGAAGGACGACGAGCTCTACACGGAGCTCATGGTCGAGTTCCCCGAATGGCTGGCGGAAGCACGCGCCGCCGGATTCGTGCGCTAGCGCTTCGCTCCGCGCCGGGCCGCCCGGCCGGCAGGTCGACGACCACCCGGAGGCCGCCCCCCGCGTTGGGGGCGGCCTTCGCCGTACCGCCGTGCGCCCGGGCCACCGACCGCACGATGGACAGCCCGAGCCCGGACCCGCCGCCCAGCCGCTCCCGGCCCCGGCCCCGGCGGAACGGCTCGAAGAGCTCCGGTACCTCCTTGGCGGGCACGGGCGGCCCGGTGTTGACGACGGTCAGCCGGCCCGGGGCGACGGTGACGTCCACGCTGCCGCCGGGGTGGTTGTAACCGACGGCGTTGCGCAGCAGATTGCCGGCGAGCCGGCCGAGCAGCACGCGGTTGCCGGAGACGGGCACGGGCCCGTCGGCGTGGAGGGCGAGCCGGACGCCCGCCCGCGCCGACTCCCCGGCGAGGGCGACGGCTTCCTCGCGGACGACCTCGGCGAGGTCGAGCGGCTCGCGGCTCTCCAGGCCGCGCTCGCTGCGGGCGAGGAGGAGCAGCCCGTCGATGAGGCGCTCGGACTGGCGGTTGGCCTCCAGGAGCGTCGCCCTGGTGCGGGCGAGGTCCTCCGGGGACGGATCGCCGTCCAGCCCGACCTGGACGGCGGCCCGCTGGGTGGCCAGGGGGGTGCGCAGTTCGTGCGAGGCGTTGGCGATGAACCGCCGCTGGCCGTCGAGCGCCCCCTGGACGGGCCGCAGGAACAGCCCGGCCGTCCACCAGCCGACGCCGAGGGCGAGCAGCGCGGTCAGCAGGAGGGCGAAGACCGACCAGAGGACGAGTTCGTGGGAGGCGGCCTCGCTGACGTCGCCCGACAGCCGGTAGATCGTGGCGGTGCCCACCGTCTCCCTCGGCTGGCCGTGGACCGGCCAGGGCCCGCTCTCGGCGGGCACCGCCAGCCGGGCGATGCGGCCGGCCCGCTCCCGGGTACCGGCCCGGGAGAGGACGTTCACGGTGACCAGCAGGCCGGTGCCGAGCACGGCGAACACCGCCCCGAACGCGACGGCGATGCGGGCGCGGGCCGTGAGGACGGGCCGCCTCACAGCGCGTACCCGACGCCCTGCACGGTGCGGATGAGCGGCGGGTCCCCGAGTTTGCCGCGCAGCTTGCTCATGGCGACGCGGACGGCTCCGGTGAAGGGGTCGGCGTGGGCGTCCCAGGCCCGCTCCAGGAGTTCCTCGGCGCTGACGACGGCCCCGTCGGCCTCCAGCAGGATCTGGAGGAGCGCGAACTCCTTGGGCGACAGTTCGAGCTCCCGTCCCTCCCGGCTGGCGGTGCGCCGCACGGTGTCCATGCTCAGCCCGGCCTTGCGCAGCAGCGGGGGCGCGGGACGGGCGCTGCGGCGACGCAGCGCCCGTACGCGGGAGACCAGCTCGGGAAACTCGAACGGCTTGGGGAGATAGTCGTCGGCTCCCAGGTCCAGCCCGGCGACCCGGTCCTCCATGGAGCCGGCGGCGGTGAGCATCAGGATGCGGGTGCGGGAGCCGGCGGCGACGAGGTGCCGGGTGACGTCGTCGCCGTGCACCCGGGGCAGGTCCCGGTCGAGGACGACGACGTCGTAGTCGTACAGCCCGAGGTAGGCCAGCGCGGCGTCGCCGCTGTAGACGGTGTCCACGGCGAACCCGGCTCTCCGCAGCCCGGTGGCCACGAGTTCGGCCAGTACCTCTTCATCCTCGGCGACGAGCACTCGCATGACGGTGGCTCCTCGTTCCTCTCGTCCGGTACGCCCCCTTCCTTCCAGGATGCGGGTCTACCGGACGGGGTGTTTCGGAAACCTCTCCGTCGCCGGGTCGGGCGGTCAGTTGCCGAACGGCGGGAGGCCGTAGCCCGGCTTCATCGTCTTCTCGGAGACGGGGGCCTGGAGTTCGCCCTTCTTGCCGTAGAGGCCGGCCGTGGCCTTCGCCGGGGTGTCCGTGGCGATGGTGCGGGCCGCCCACTCGACGAAGCTCGTGTGCTTGGCGCCGTCGCACTCCAGCGCGCTCTTGGCCTTGGTGGCCTTCAGCGTGGTGGCCCCGGAGACGAGCTCGACCGCCACGCGGTCCGTGGCGTCCGTGCAGACGTAGTCGAAGGAGACGTCGACGGAGGCGACTATGCCCTTGCCGAGGAAGATCTTGCCGACGGTGACGGACGGGCCGGAGGTCGCCTCGGCCGCCTTCGTCGGGGCTGTCGCGGCGCAGGCCGACGGGGCGGCGGTGCCGAAGGCGACGGCGGCCAGGACCGGGACGACGGCGGCCCGGAGGATGGTGCGCTTCACTTCTGTACTCCTCAACACACGGGTATGTGGAGGGAGGCGCGCGAAACCCCCGCGTCGTCACGCCCCCCGATACGACCGTTTCAGTGTACCTGTCAGGAGTCGTTCGACCACTCATCGTCACCGTCCGTACGAGCCCGGGGATCCGCCCCCGCGACACCGGCGGTCGACACCCCCGCCCTCTTGAACCGCGCGTCACTCTCCGCAACCATTCAATAACCGATCAGGGGACGTGCGAGTGGGCATGGATAAGGGCGTGAACGATGAAATTCCCTGTGGCACCTACGCCGTCGACATCCGGACCGGACGGCTCGGCGAAGTGATGGACCACCACGCCGGTCACGTACAGCTACGTCCGCCGCGCGGGGGTCTGGAGTGGAACTGTCCACCCGAACACGCGCGGCCGGCGACGGAGAGCGAGGCCGGTCTGCCCGGGGGCGGCGGCGAGGGACGCGGAGAGGAGGGGCGGTCGTGACGGCGCGGACGGTGTTCCTCTTCGGCACCTGGACGCTCGCGCCGGACCAGGAGCCGGACGCCGAGCCGATCTCGTACGCGATGCAGTGCGCGGTGTGCGGGTCGAGCTCGGACACGAGCGAGGACGCGGCGGTGGGACAGCGGTGGACGTTCCAGCACGTGGGACGGCACCCCTCGCACCACACCTTCCGGGAGACGATCACCAGACCGTGGCGCACGTGGATGCAGTCGTGAGGCAGTCGTGAGCAGGAGGAACGGGGCCTTCCGACATTGACACAGCCGTCATAAAAGCAGCGCGGCCCCCCTCCGGCGCTCGGATACGCTAAAGGTGCATCCAAGCCTCAGCCACACAGCGACCAGGGAGCAGCCGCAATGGCTCGACACCTCATCACCAGCGCCCTTCCGTACATCAACGGGATCAAGCACCTGGGCAACATGGTGGGGTCCATGCTCCCGGCCGACGTGTACGCGCGTTTCCTGCGTCAGACCGGCCGCGAGGCCCTCTACATCTGCGCCACCGACGAGCACGGCACGCCCGCCGAGCTGGCGGCCAAGGAGGCGGGGCTGCCCGTCGACACCTTCTGCGCCCAGCAGCACGACGCGCAGAAGGCGATCTACGACGGCTTCGGGCTGTCCTTCGACTACTTCGGCCGCAGCTCCTCGCCGGAGAACCGGGAGATCACCCAGCACTTCGCGCGTCAGCTGCAGAAGAACGGGTTCATCGAGGAGCGGGCGATCCGCCAGGTCTACTCCCTGGCCGACGGCCGCTTCCTCCCCGACCGCTACATCGTCGGCACCTGCCCGCACTGCGGCTACGACAAGGCGCGCGGCGACCAGTGCGAGAACTGCACCCGCGTCCTCGACCCCACGGACCTGATCGACGCCCGCTCGGCCATCAGCGGCAGCAGCGACCTGGAGGTGCGCGAGACCAAGCACCTCTTCCTCCTGCAGTCGAAGCTCCAGGGCGAGGTCGAGGCCTGGATCGACGAGCACGGCAAGGACTGGCCGGTGCTGGCGTCCTCCATCGCCCGCAAGTGGCTGACCGAGGGCCTCAACGACCGCGCCATCACCCGTGACCTGGACTGGGGCGTGCCCGTCCCGGCGGACACCTGGCCGGAGCTGGCCGCCGAGGGCAAGGTCTTCTACGTCTGGTTCGACGCGCCCGTCGAGTACATCGGCGCCACCAAGGAGTGGGCCGATCAGGACCCGGCGAACCGCGACTGGAAGTCCTGGTGGTACGAGGCCGAGGACGTCCGCTACACGCAGTTCATGGCCAAGGACAACGTCCCGTTCCACACGGTGATGTTCCCGGCCACCGAGCTCGGCACCCGCGAGCCCTGGAAGACGGTCGACTACGTCAAGGCCTTCAACTGGCTGACGTACTACGGCGGCAAGTTCTCCACCTCCCAGAAGCGCGGCATCTTCACCGACGCCGCCCTCGAGGTGCTCCCGGCCGACTACTGGCGCTACTTCCTCATCGCGAACGCCCCGGAGTCCGACGACTCGTCCTTCACCTGGGAGCACTTCGCCGCGACGGTCAACAAGGACCTCGCCGACACCCTGGGCAACTTCGTCAACCGCGTCCTGTCCTTCTCCCGCAAGCGGTTCGGCGACGAGGTCCCGGCCGGTCTGGAGGAGGGCGAGGCCGAGGCGCAGCTGGGCCACCAGATCGCCGAGCTGCTCGCCGAGTACGAGCGGCACATGGAGGAGCTCCAGTTCCGCAAGGCCGCGCAGGCGCTGCGCGCCCTGTGGAGCGCGGGCAACTCCTACCTGGAGACCAAGGCCCCCTGGCTGGAGATCAAGACCAACCCCGAGGGCGCCGCGCTGACGCTGCGTACGGCGATGAACCTCATCCACCTGTACGCGATCGTCTCCGAGCCCTTCATCCCGGCCTCGGCGGCCGCGATGCGCTCGGCCTTCCAGCTGGAAGCCGACAACGCCACCTGGGTGACGCAGGACGAGGCCCGCTCGCTGACCTTCGTTCCGGCGGGCACGCCGTTCACCGTCCCGCCGGTGCTCTTCGCGAAGATCACCGAGGACGACCTGGCGGCGTACCGCGAGCGCTTCGGCGGTGGCGAGGAGACCGCCGTCTGAGCCTGACGGGCATCCGGCCGTGAGGGCCCGGGACCGCTACGGCGGTTCCGGGCCTTCGTGCGTCGGGGCGGGTGGCGCATTTAGCGCCATGCCGTCGCCGCCGGTCCGTCAGAAGAAACGGTTACGGAGCCGGTTCCGGCCAAGGTCATGGCGCCCCGCGGCGGCCCGGAACCGGCTGAGCGGCCGGTGACCGCCGTGTGTCCGGATCGCGTCGGCTGGCTCGTCGGCGCCCCTGTGACCGGCGCGTGCTCCGGCGTACGGTCCGTCTGTTCTTCGCGTACGCGACGGGTTCGCACACCGGAGGTCCTCTGATGTCGCTCTTCCCCTACAGGCAGTCCTTCGCCGGCTCGACCGTCCCGCCGGACTGGAAGCTGTACGGCTCGGCGAGGATGACCGGCCAGGGCTGGCTCAGCCTCACCCAGGCACGGACCTACCAGGCGGGCACCGCGCTGCTGGCCACCGCCTTCCCCAGCAGCGACGGCATCTCGGTGGAGTTCGACCTCGCGGCCCACGGCGGGTCCTCGCCCGTCGCCGACGGCATGTCGTTCTTCCTGATCGACGGCGCGTACGAGACCGGGGCCGGCGGCCCGGGCGGGGCGCTGGGCTACGCCTGCTACCAGAAGGGCCAAGCGGAACAGAGGCCCGGCGTCACCAAGGGGTACGTCGGCGTCGGCATGGACCAGTACGGCTCGTTCTCCGATCCGACCCAGGCCGGCAACGGCGGGCCGGGGCCGAAGCCGAACAACGTCGTGCTGCGCGGCTCGGGGGACCAGTACGACGGCTACCGCTATCTCACCGGCGCCGCGCTGCCGACGCTCAGCCTGAGCCGCGAGAACCCCACGCGCGTCCTGCTGACGGTCATCGACCGGGTGGTGACGGTCTCCGTCCGCAAGGACAACTCCTGGCAGCGGCTGATCGACTACGACCTGAGGAACGCGACCGGGCAGGCGGCGCTGCCCGCCACCCTCAAGCTGGGCCTCTCGGCGGCCACCGGCATGCTCACCAACAACTACGAGGTGCGGGATCTGGCGGTCACGCTCCCGGCCGAGATGCCGCTGGCGATGACGGGGCCGCAGACCCTGACGGCCGGTTCGCCGATCGGCTACCGGATCACCGTGTCGAACAAGGGGCCCAACGCCGTGCCCGACGCCCAGGTGACCGGCAAGATCCCCACCGAAGTGTCCGGCTCGGCCTTCGGGACGATCGAGCTCACCGGCGGCGCGACCGCCGGCACCGGCACGATCACCAACGGCACGTTCACCCAGCCGCTCGTCCTCCCCAAGGGCGGGGGTGCCATCATCCCGCTGAACGGCACGGTCAACACCGGTGTCGTCGGCGACATCACCTGTGACGCCACCATCTCGTCGGAGACGCGGTCGAACATCGCGACGAAGTTCTCCGATTCCGTCACCACCAAGGTGACCGCGCCGCTGACGGCGGATGTGCCGCTCGGCATGCAGGGCCCGGCCAACGCGGACTCCGGGAAGCCCGTCTCCTACTGGATGACCATCCAGAACAACGGACCGGGCGCCGTCGACGAGGCGGAGCTCACCGGCACGTTCGCCTCGCAGCTCACGGGGGCGGTGTTCGGCGCTCCCCAGCTCTCCGGCGGGGCCGAGGCCGGGCAGGGCACGGTGAGCGGCGGCACGTTCACCCAGCCCCTCAAGCTCCCCAAGAACGGGAAGGCGGTCATCCGGCTGAACGGCATCATCCAGCAGAACTGGACCGGTGACCTCACCGTCACCTCGAAGATCGACACCAAGAAGGTCACCAACTCCTCGCCCCACACGTCCGGCTCCGTCACCACCAAGGTCACGCCTCCGGAGACCGACGTCACCATCAAGGAGAAGACGGGCTTCGCGCAGACCTGGCCGCCCGAGGCCTCGGGCTACGTCTGGTCGTTCCTCTTCGAGCTGGCGGCCAGCGCGAACCGCATCCAGCAGTGGCGGCTGACCTTCGACCTGGCCGTTCCGGGCAGGTTCAATCCGCAGTACTCGAGCTGGTACACGGTGGTGAAGGACGGCAGCGCCGACGGGCAGGTCGTCATCGAGTCGCCCAAGACCGGGCACAGCATCGAGCCCGGTACTCCGCTCGACGTACGGGCGCAGATCCTCTACCCGTCCCAGGGCGAGTCCGCCGACGGCACCCTCTACAACGTCCGGGCGTACGCCCTGCAGGAGGGGAACAGCTAGCGGACGGCCCCGGGCCCTCGCGCGTCGCGCGGACGTTGATCGTTCGGCAATCGTTCGTTCAGCCCGTCGCGGGAGGCTTCACCATGTGTTCGAGAAGTCCATCACCGTAAACGTTCATTCCGCCGACGAGGTCGGCCGGCACCGGATCGTCCGGCAGCTCCGGTCGCTGCCCGGTGTCGACGTCGTCAGCGAGACGCCGGCGGTCGACATCCTGCTGATGGGGCGGCACGACGCCGACGCCCCGGGGAGACTGCGCAGACTGGCCCGGGCCGGCCGCGCCCCCCTGGTGGTCATCGCCGACGAGCTCGGCGAGACGGAGCTGATGGCCGTGTCGGAGTACGGCGTGCGGTCCGTCCTGTGGGGCGAGCGGCTCACTCCGGGGCGGCTGTCGCGGGCGGTCCACCAGGCGGCGGGCTGCTGCCCGAGAGAGCCGATGTCCGCCGCTCTGGTCTGACCCCGTCATGACGAAAACGCCGCCGGGCGGGCTCGATGTCGAGCCCGTCCGGCGGCGTTCGCCTGCGCGGAAGGGGGTTACTTCACCTGGGTCTGCGGCTTGCGGATCGACAGGTGGAGCTCCTTCAGGCGGGACTCGTCGACCTCGCTCGGGGCGCCCATCAGGAGGTCCTGGGCGTTGCCGTTGAGCGGGAAGGCGATGGTCTCGCGGATGTTCGGCTCGTCGGCCAGCAGCATCACGATGCGGTCGATGCCCGGGGCGATGCCACCGTGCGGCGGGGCGCCGAACTTGAAGGCGCGCAGCATGCCGCCGAACTCCTTCTCGACCTCGTCCTTGCTGTAACCGGCGATCTCGAAGGCCTTGTACATGACCTCGGGCTCGTGGTTACGGATGGCGCCGGAGGACAGCTCGGTGCCGTTGCAGACGATGTCGTACTGCCAGGCGAGGATGTCCAGCGGGTCCATCGTCTCCAGGGCCTCGAGGCCGCCCTGGGGCATGGAGAACGGGTTGTGGGAGAACTCGATCTTGCCGGTCTCCTCGTCCTTCTCGAACATCGGGAAGTCGACGATCCAGCAGAACCGGAAGACGTTCTCCTCGAACTGGCCGGCACGCTTGGCGGCCTCGACGCGCACGGCGCCCATGATCTTGGAGACCTCGTCGAACTCGCCGGCGCCGAAGAAGACGGCGTGGCCCGGGGTGAGGCCGAGGCGCTCGACGAGGGCCTTGACGTTCTCGGCGGTGAGGAACTTGGCGATCGGGCCGGTGAGGACGTCGCCCTCGCCGACGCGGACCCAGGCCAGGCCCTTCGCGCCCTGCTCGACCGCGTAGTCGCCGAGGCCGTCGAAGAACTTGCGCGGCTGGTCGCCGGTGTCCGGCACGGCCAGGGCGCGGACGTGCTTGCCCGCGAACGCCTTGAACTCCGAGCCCTCGAAGACGTCGGTGACGTCGACGAGCTCCAGCTTGGCGCGCAGGTCCGGCTTGTCGGAGCCGTACTTCAGCATCGCCGTGCGGAACGGGATGCGCGGGAAGGGGGAGGTGACGTGGCGGCCGTTGCCGAACTCCTCGAAGAGGTCGGTCATGACCTTCTCGATCACCTGGAAGACGTCCTCCTGCTCGACGAAGGACATCTCCATGTCGAGCTGGTAGAACTCGCCCGGCGAGCGGTCGGCACGGGCGTCCTCGTCGCGGAAGCAGGGCGCGATCTGGAAGTAGCGGTCGAAGCCCGCGATCATCAGCAGCTGCTTGAACTGCTGGGGGGCCTGCGGCAGCGCGTAGAACTTGCCGGCGTGGAGGCGGGACGGCACCAGGAAGTCGCGCGCGCCCTCGGGGGAGGTGGCGGACAGGATCGGGGTGGCCATCTCGTTGAAGCCGAGGTTGGTCATCTTCTCGCGGATGGAGGAGATGACGGCGGAGCGCAGCATGATGTTGCTGTGCATCCGCTCGCGGCGCAGGTCGAGGAAGCGGTACTCCAGACGGCGCTCCTCGTTCACCCCGTCCTCGGTGTTGATCGTGAAGGGGATCTGCTCCGCGGCGCCCAGCACCTCGACCGCGGTGACCTCGATCTCGACCTCGCCGGTCGGCAGCTCGGGGTTGACGTTGTCCGCGCCACGGCTGGCGACCTTGCCGTCCACGCGGACGACGGTCTCCTTGGTGAGGTGGCTCAGGGCCTCGTTCGCCGGCGTGCCGGGGCGGGCCACCAGCTGGGTGATGCCGTGGTGGTCGCGCAGATCGATGAAGAGGATGCCGCCCAGGTCACGCCGATTGTGCAGCCAGCCACTCAGACGGACGTCGGTGTCGACGTCAGCCGCACGGAGCTCGCCGCAGTTGTGGGACCGGTACCGATGCATCGTTCATCCAAGTCGTGGTCGAGGGCGTTGGTCTAAGGTGCGCCGCACAGTGCATACAGCACCAAGCAAGGGTACTGCTCCCGTCCGGCGTCGGTGGTCTCCCCTGTGCATACCTGCATAAGGTGGGGCAATGCGCACCGAGGACGTTCTGGCCACCGTGGCGACCGGTCTGTGGTGCTGGGACAACGCCGCCGGAGCCGTCACCCTCGACGCCGAGGCCAGGCGGCTGCTGGCGCTGCCCGAGCACGCCCCGCTGACCGAGGGCGTCATCCGCGCCCGGTTCCACGCGGTCGACTGGCTGGAGTTCCGGAGCCTCCTCGCCCTCTCCGGCGCCGAGGGGACCCTCGGCGAGCTGCGGATGCGCGTGGTGGACGAGCGGGGCGAGACGCTGCGGACCGTACGGCTGCGTGCCAAGCCGGTCGACGGCGGCACGGACCGGCTGATGGTCGGCACGATCGAGGAGATCGCCGAGGCCATGGAGGGCACCTCCACCGCCCGGATGCCCATCGTCGCCGACTGGCACCGCAACCGCGAGGCGTTCCTGCTGGACGCGGGCCGGGCCCTGGCCGAGGCCCACTCGACGTCCGAGGTGCTGCGGGTGGCGGCCGGGCTGTCGATGCCGGGGTTCGAGCCCTCGGGGCTGGCGGTCTTCGTCGGCGAGGGAAGCCGGGTGCGGGTGATCGGCCACCACGGCTACGCGCCGGGCGAGGCGGAACCGTTCCTCGAACAGCCGCTGGACGCGGCCTACCCCGCAGCCGAGGTCATCCGCACCGGCCGCGCCGTCTACCTGCCCGCGCCCGAGGACTACCGGCGGCGCTTCCCCGACGCCTACCGCAAGGTGGCCCACTTCGGCCGCACGTCCTGGGCCTTCCTCCCGCTGATCAACGCGGGCCGCACCATCGGCGCCTGGATGGCGGGCTTCAGCGTGCCCGTCGCCTTCACCCCCGACGAGCGCTCGGTGCTCACCACCGTCGCCCGGATGCTCGCCCAGGCGCTGGGCCGGGCCAGCGTCACGGAGTCCGAGCGCGAGCTCAGCGTGGGCCTCCAGCGCTCGATGCTGCCCACCGTCCAGCCCGGCATCCCCGGCATGGCGGTGGCCGCCCGCTATGTGCCCACCGGTGGCGGGCTGGAGGTCGGCGGCGACTGGTACGACATGATCCCGCTGCCCAACGGCAAGATCGCCCTGGTCATCGGCGACGTCCAGGGCCACGACGTACGGGCCGCCGGGCTCATGGGCCAGCTGCGGATCGCGCTGCGCGCGTACGCCTCCGAGGGCCACCACCCCGACGCGGTGCTCTCCCGCGCCTCCCGCTTCCTGGCCGGCATCAACGACTCCGGCGACGCGGGCGACGAGCAGCGCTTCGCCACCTGCCTCTACATCGAGGTCTGCCCCTCCAGCGGACTGCTGGTGATCGCCCGTGCCGGCCACCCCGACCCGGCGATCCGGCTCAGCGACGGCACCCTGCTGGTACGGCCCACGGCGGGCGGGCTGCCGCTGGGGATCATCCCCGACACGGACTACCCCACCACCCGGATCGTCCTGGAGCCCGGCGAGACGATGCTCGTCTTCACGGACGGGCTCGTCGAGACCGGCGGCCACGACCTGGAGTCGGGCATGGCCCGGCTGCGGCAGACCGTCGAGGGCCACGCCCTGGACGCGGACGGCGATCTGGAGAAGCTCGCCGACGCCCTCGTCCAGGCCGTCCACGGGCCGCCCTCGCACTACACGACCGGACCGCTCATCGACCGCCGCGAGGACGACATCGCCCTGCTGCTGCTCCGCCGCGCGGCCCCGGCGGGCGCGCCGGAGGGCGCGGAGCCGGGGGCGCTGCCGCATCCGCCGCGCCGCACGGTCATGGCCATCGCCCAGGCCGAGCCGGAGCGGATCGCGCAGGCCCGGCAGCAGATCCGCGAGCTCATGCACGACTGGCCGGACCCGGACCAGACGGACTCGGCGGTGCTGATGGTCTCCGAGATGGTGACGAACGTCCTCGTCCACACGGACGGCGACGCGCTGCTCATCGCCGAGATATCGGGCGAGCGCGGCACCCGCTGCGTCCGCGTCGACGTCGCGGACGCGAGCGACGAGCTGCCCCACCGCCGGCACCCCGGGGAGATGGCCTCCTCGGGCCGCGGCCTGGTGCTGATGGAGCTGCTGGCGGGGGCCTGGGGCGTCGACCCCCGGGGCGAGGGCAAGAACATCTGGTTCGAGCTGTACGAGTCCGCCTCCGGGGTGGAGGCGCAGTTCGAGGGCGTGACGTAGCCGGCGTCACGCGAAGGTGGTCGTCCAGCCCTCCTGCCGCACCTGCTCGTCGGTGTAGGCCACGCCGTGCACCTTCAGACCCACCGGATCGAGCAGGCTGAGCGCCCCGCCCGTCCGGCTGAGCCGCAATCCGTCGCCGCCCTCGACGGTGACCGTGCCGCCGGCGGCGAGGCGGCGCGAGGGGAGCGGCCGGACGTGGCCGCGCTCGTCGGCCAGCCGCCAGCCGCCCAGGTCCACGGTGTCCGCGGAGGCATTGAGCAGCGTGACCGACTGGCCGTCCGGCCCTGCGGACGCACCGACCCGGGCCGCCACGATGCGCACCGCCGCCTCGTGCTCCCCGGGCGGGGACGGCGGGCCGATGCTGTGGCCCGTCTGGTCGTCGGTGTGCCAGGCCTGCGACTGGAAGGCAAGGAAGATCGCCACCCAGCGGTGCTCGGCGGAGAAGTGGAAGAGCAGTCCGCCGTCCTGCCAGACGCCGTCGTCGGGGCGGTGCTTGACGCCGTTGCCCTGGTTCATGTGGATGTCGTGGACGCCGGGGCCCTGGTGGTTGTGCCCGCGGGCCATGAAGCGGACGAGCCTGCGCAGCAGGGAGACCCGCCCGAAGCCCTGGCCGAAGGCGTAGACGGCCACCGTGGGGTCGGCGATGGCGCGGTCCGTGTAGTGCTCCAGGAAGTCCTCCAGGTCGTTGTCCACTCCCTGGACGTCCGGCGGCAGCACCCGCATCCGGGTGGGGTCGAACAGATTGCCCCGGACGTAGTCGAGAGCGCCCGTACCCGCGTGCGAGGGCAGCGGGTGCCAGCCGCTGCCCGCCGGCGGCAGAAGGTCCGTCACCGGATGGCGGAAGTCGTCGTCCGCCAGGAACAGCAGCTGGGAGGGGGCCGTGTCGGACAGGACGTTCACCGGCACCTGGTAGCGGGTGCCGGCGTTGTCCTCCATGAACAGCTGGAAGTGCGGCTTGTCACTGGTGCCGGGCTCCCGGCGCTTGCCGGTCACACGGCCCGTCACCACTCCGTAGGGGCTGATGGTCATGCCTGGGACCTCCGTTCCTGGAGGAGTCCGCGGGGGATGCCCGTCCCTTCCACCGTGCCCCCGGCGGGGGCACGGCACCACTCGGCTCCGGGCCGCAGGGCCCCCGGGCTCAGGCCGCCGGGACGGTCCCGAGCCGGCCGGCCCGGAAGTCCTCGAAGGCCTGGGCGAGCTCGGCGCGGGTGTTCATCACGAACGGGCCGTAGTGCTCCATCGGCTCCCGGATGGGCCGGCCGCCGAGCAGGACGACGTCCAGGTCCGGGGTGTGGGAGTCCTGCTTCTCGTCCGCGCGGACGGTCAGCGAGGAGCCCGCGCCGAACACGGCCGTCTGCCCCGTGTGGACCGGGCGCCGTTCCGCGCCGACCGAGCCACGCCCGGAGAGGACGTACGCCAGGCCGTTGAAGTCCTCCCGCCACGGCAGCGTGACCTCGGCGCCCGGCGCCAGCGTCGCGTGCACCATCGTGATCGGCGAGTGGGTGACGCCGGGGCCCCGGTGGCCGTCCAGCTCACCGGCGATGACCCGCAGCAGCGCGCCGCCGTCGGGGGAGGTGAGCAGCTGTACGGAGCCGCCGCGGATGTCCTGGTAGCGCGGGGCCATCATCTTGTCCTTGGCCGGGAGGTTCACCCACAGCTGCAGGCCGTGGAAGAGACCGCCCGACACCACCAGGTGCTCCGGCGGCGCCTCGATGTGCAGCAGGCCCGAGCCGGCGGTCATCCACTGGGTGTCGCCGTTGGTGATGGTGCCGCCACCGCCGTGGGAGTCCTGGTGGTCGAAGATCCCGTCGATGATGTACGTGGCCGCCGGGGGCGGTGCCGACGTACAGCACCGGGCGCCGGGTGGCATCCGCGGCGGGCGCGGCGGCGGCCTCCTCGGCTGGGGTGCGGTTCCAATTTAGTTGAATGGTGAACCACATTCAAGGCCCGTACATTCCCGGAGGGTCCGTGCCCGGTGGATCCGTTCCCGGAAGAGGGACACTTGATCAATGCGCCCGACTCACGTCGCTCTCGTCTCCGTCACAGTGCTGGCCCTCGCCGCCCTGGGCATCCTCGTGGCGAGCCGCGGCCCGGCCGCGGACGCGCCCCTGGCCGCCGGTGACGCGACCGGGCACTACAGACAGCAGAAGGCGGCGGCCGACGCGGCGGCGGAGGCGCTGAAGGGCGTCCTGCGGATCCCCGGGCAGGCCGCCCCCGCGCCGCTGAACGCCCCGCCGCAGGCCGGCCCCGCCGACGCCGCGCCGGCGTCCGCCGCGCAGCCGCCCTCGGCGGCGGAGGCGGCGCCCTCCCCCGCCGTGGGGCCGCTGTTCTACACCGCCGAGGGCGTCCCGGCGCACGGCTGCACCGCGAGCGTGGTGCACAGCCCGGCGGGCGATCTCGTCGTCACCGCCGCGCACTGCGTGTACATGGACGGCTTCCGCACCGACCTCGCCTTCGTCCCGGGCTACCAGGACGAGACGGCTCCCTACGGTGTGTGGGTGCCGACCTCCATCGACATCGACCCGGAGTGGGCGGCCGACCGGGACCCCGACCACGACGTGGCGTTCCTGCGCGTCCGTCCCGCGAAGGGCGGCCCGCCCGTCGAGCGGGTGACGGGGGCGGAGCGGGTGCGCTTCGACCCGCCGCGCGAGCGGCCCACCCAGGTGCTGGGCTACCCGAACGACGAGGAGCGGCCCGTGGCCTGCCGCAACACCACGGCAGGCGAGGGCGACACCCAGCTCCGCTTCGACTGCGAGGGGCTGCCCAACGGCACGAGCGGCAGCCCGTTCCTGACGGACGTGGACCGGGGGACGGGCCTGGGAACGCTCGTCGGCGTCCTCGGCGGCAAGGACGAGGGCGGCGACGAGGAGACGTCCTACGCGTCGTACTTCGGACCCGCCGTCAAGCGGCTGTACGAGCGCGCGACGCGTGCGTAGAACCCTGTGCGGAACCGTGCGTAGAACTCAGCCGTCTGCGAAGCAATGGCGTCTAGCCATACATCCGCCGCATCGCGAAGTCCACCATCTGCTCCACCGACTTCGCGTCGAAGACCATGCGGTGGTCGCCCTCCATGTCGAGGACGAAGCCGTAGCCGGTCGGCAGCAGGTCCAGGACCTCCGCGCCGGTGATGACGAAGTACTTGGACTCCTTGCCCGCGTACCGCCGCAGCTCCTTCAGCGAGGTGAACATCGGGATCACCGGCTGCTGGGTGTTGTGGAGCGCGAGGAAACCGGGGTTCTCCCCGCGCGGGCAGTAGACCTTGGAGTTCGAGAAGACCGTCTGGAAGTCCTCGGCGGACATCTGACCCGTGGTGAAGGCCCGGACCGCGTCGGCGAGCGACGGGGGCGACGGCTCGGGGTACAGCGGCTGCTCGCCGTAGCCGCCGGGCTGCTGCGGGGGCGCGTAGCCCTGCTGTGCCGCGTTCTGGTCGTAGCCGTACATGACTCCAAAGCCTAGAGGGTCGTACGGGTCACAGTTGGCCGATCAGGTCTTGCTTCTTATTACCGGTGGGTAGCATCATGCTGCTTACTGACCGGTACGCACAGAGGATCGCCCTCCCGTCACCTACGGAGCCGTCTGTCATGGGCCACTACAAGTCGAATCTTCGCGACATCGAGTTCAACCTCTTCGAGGTCCTCGGCCGCGACAAGGCGTACGGCTCCGGCCCGTTCGCGGAGATGGACGTCGAGACCGCGAAGAGCGTCCTCTCGGAGATCACCCGCCTCTCGGAGAACGAGCTGGCCGAGTCCTTCGCGGACACCGACCGCAACCCGCCGGTCTTCGACCCGGAGACCAACACGGCCCCGATCCCGGCCTCGTTCAAGAAGAGCTACAAGGCGTTCATGGACGCCGAGTGGTGGCGTCTGGGCATCCCGGAGGAGATCGGCGGCACCACCGCGCCGCGCTCCCTGATCTGGGCGTACGCGGAGGCGATCCTCGGCTCCAACCCCGCCATCTGGATGTACTCCTCGGGCCCCGCGTTCGCGGGCATCCTCTTCGACGAGGGCACCGAGCAGCAGAAGCACATCGCGAAGATCGCGGTGGAGAAGCAGTGGGGCTCCACCATGGTCCTCACCGAGCCCGACGCGGGCTCGGACGTGGGCGCCGGCCGCACCAAGGCCGTCCAGCAGGAGGACGGCTCCTGGCACATCGAGGGCGTCAAGCGCTTCATCACCTCGGGTGAGCACGACATGGCGGAGAACATCCTCCACTACGTCCTGGCCCGCCCCGAGGGCGCCGGCCCCGGCACCAAGGGCCTCTCCCTCTTCCTCGTGCCGAAGTACGAGTTCGACTTCGAGACCGGCGAGCTGGGCGCGCGCAACGGCGTCTACGCCACCAACGTCGAGCACAAGATGGGCCTCAAGGCCTCCAACACCTGCGAGATGACCTTCGGCGACAAGCACCCCGCCAAGGGCTGGCTCATCGGTGACAAGCACGACGGCATCCGCCAGATGTTCATGATCATCGAGTTCGCCCGGATGATGGTCGGCACGAAGGCCATCGCCACCCTCTCCACCGGCTACCTCAACGCGCTGGAGTACGCCAAGGAGCGCGTGCAGGGCCCGGACCTGGCGAACTTCATGGACAAGACCGCGCCCAAGGTCACCATCACCCACCACCCCGACGTCCGCCGCTCGCTGATGACGCAGAAGGCGTACGCGGAGGGCATGCGCGCCCTCGTCCTCTACACCGCGACCGTCCAGGACGAGATCGCCGTCAAGGAGGCCGCGGGCGAGGACGCCAAGGCCCTCCACGGCCTCAACGACCTGCTGCTGCCCATCGTCAAGGGCTACGGCTCCGAGAAGTCCTACGAGCTGCTGTCCCACCAGTCGCTCCAGACCTTCGGCGGCTCCGGGTACCTCCAGGAGTACCCGATCGAGCAGTACATCCGGGACGCCAAGATCGACACCCTCTACGAGGGCACCACCGCCATCCAGGGCCAGGACTTCTTCTTCCGGAAGATCGTCCGCGACCAGGGCCAGGCGCTCACCATCCTCTCCGAGGAGATCAAGAAGTTCCTCGCCGAGGCCGCCGGCGGCGAGGAGCTCGCCGAGGCCCGCGAGAAGCTCGCGACGGCCGCGGTGGACCTGGAGGGCATCGTCGGCGCCATGCTGACCGACCTCGCCGCCACCGAGAAGGACGTCAAGTCCATCTACAAGGTGGGCCTGAACACCACCCGCCTGCTGATGGCCTCCGGTGACGTCGTCGTCGCCTACCTGCTCCTCAAGGGCGCGGCCGTGGCGGCCGAGAAGCTGCCGACCGCCTCCGCCAAGGACAAGGCCTTCTACACGGGCAAGATCGCGGCGGCGAAGTTCTTCGCCCACACGGTCCTGCCGGCCCTCGCCGTCGAGCGCGCGCTCGCCGAGTCCGTCGACCAGTCCCTGATGGAGCTGGACGAGGCCGCCTTCTAAGGGAGAGGCCGCCTTCCGAGGAAGCCGTTCCCGTAAGCACCCAAGGGCAGGAGCCGGACGCGCAAAGCCCCGTCCGGCTCTTGCCCTGATCCTTATTCTGAGGCCATGAGCTCTGCGCACCGCTTCGACCGCGGCCACACCGACGACCTGATGTCCTTCCTCGCGGCCAGCCCCTCGCCGTACCACGTGGTGGCCAACACCGCGGAGCGGCTGGAGAAGGCCGGTTTCCGCGAGGTCATGGAGACCGACGCCTGGGACGGCCGCACCGGCGGGATGTACGTGCGCCGGGGCGGCGCCGTCATCGCCTGGTACGTGCCCGACGGGGCCACCCCGGCCACCCCGTTCCGCGTCGTCGGCGCGCACACCGACTCCCCCAACCTGCGGATCAAGCCCCTGCCCGACACGTCCTCGCACGGCTGGCGGCAGGTCGCCGTCGAGCTCTACGGCGGCACGCTGCTCAACACCTGGCTCGACCGCGACCTCGGCCTCTCCGGCCGGATCACCCTGAGCGACGGCAGCCACCGGCTCGTCAACGTCGACCGCCCGCTCATGCGCGTCCCGCAGCTCGCCATCCACCTCGACCGAGGGGTCAACCAGGACGGCCTGAAGCTCGACAAGCAGCGCCACATGACGCCCATCTGGGGCCTCGGCGAGGTGGGCCAGGGCGATCTGATCCGCTTCGTCGCCGAGGAGACCGGCGTCGCGGCCGATGAGATCCGCGGCTGGGACCTGATGCTGCACAGCGTCGAGGCACCCGCCTACCTCGGCCGCGACCGCGAGCTGCTGGCCGGCCCGCGCATGGACAACCTGCTCTCCGTGCACGCCGGTATCGCCGCCCTCATCGCCGCCTCCTCCTCCGCGAGCCTGCCGTACATCCCCGTGCTGGCCGCCTTCGACCACGAGGAGAACGGCAGCCAGTCCGACACCGGCGCCGAGGGCCCGCTGCTCGGCAACGTCCTGGAGCGCTCCGTCCTCTCCCGCGGCGGCACGTTCGAGGACCGGGCCCGCGCCTTCGCCGGCACGATCTGCCTCTCCTCCGACACCGGCCACGCCGTCCACCCCAACTACGCCGAGCGCCACGAGCCGGGCCACCACCCGATGCCCAACGGCGGCCCCATCCTCAAGGTCAACGTCAACCAGCGCTACGCCACCGACGGCGCCGGACGGGCCGTCTTCGCCGGCGCCTGCGAGCGGGCCGGGGTGCCGTGGCAGCACTTCGTCTCCAACAACGCCGTGCCGTGCGGCACCACCATCGGCCCGATCACGGCGGCGCGGCACGGCATCGCCACGGTCGACATCGGTGTGGCGATTCTCTCGATGCACTCCGCGCGCGAGCTCTGCGGCGCCGAGGACCCCCATCTTCTCGCCGCCGCGCTGACCGCTTTCCTTGAGGGATGATCGCCGACTGATCGTTCCTGACTGATCGTTCTCGTTGGTCGCTACCCGGGGCTGATATACAGCCTTCACACGTCATACGTCCGTCCCACCCCCCGGGGGAAGCACCATGACCACCCGCACCCTGCGGTTCGCCGTCACCGTCTCCGCGCTCACCGCCACGGCCGCCCTCACGCTCACCGCCTGTGGCGGCTCGGACGGCGAGGAGACCAAGGCGGCCAAGGACGGGCAGATCGCGGCCGACGCGGCCACCGGCGGGGACGAGGCGGGCGGGGAGACCACCTCCGACGACGAGAACGGCCAGGAGCAGGAGAAGGGCGACGCCTGCGGCCCCGGCACCGTGAAGATCGAGACCAGGGCCGTGAAGTCGCCCGTCAACCACGTCCTGCTGGTGGCGACGAACACCTCCAAGTCTCCCTGCACCGCCTATGGCTTCCCGTTCCTGCGCTTCGACCAGGACCA
Organism: Streptomyces abikoensis; assembly: GCF_014648775.1. Classification (GTDB taxonomy): domain Bacteria; phylum Actinomycetota; class Actinomycetes; order Streptomycetales; family Streptomycetaceae; genus Streptomyces; species Streptomyces abikoensis. The sequence goes on along the minus strand of NZ_BMRT01000009.1, from coordinate 189,463 downwards.
GGCCACGGCGATCGCGGTCGAGGAGAGCAAGCCGAAGGGCAAGGTCACGATCGCCCCGGGCAAGTCGGCCTACGCGGGGGTGCTGGCCTCCGCCGCGGACGGCTCGGGCGGCACCGGCCGGGACGCCAAGCAGCTGTCGGTCACCTTCCAGACCCCGGTCGGCGACCCCCTCGCCGGCGACCCGTCCTCGGCGCCCGCGCCGGGCGGCTCGCTGCACGTGGACGACTCGGCACGCACGACGTACTGGCTCGACGCGGAGGACGCCGCCCTGAAGTGGTGATCCCGGGGCACCCGGCTGACCGCCGGGGCCCCGGGCTCCCCCTACCCGTCCAGCCCCGCCAGGACCAGCGGCAGCCGGTCCGCGCCGCCGGGGACCACCCGCACGGGGACGCCCCAGTCCTGCTGGTGGACGTGGCACGCCGGGTACTCGTTCTCGGGGTCGTCGTCGCAGGACGCCGCCATGGCCGAGACGTGGAGGACACCTTCTGTCACCCCGTCCGCGAGCCGCAGCTCACGGCTGAGGTCCGTGCCCTTCCCGGCGCCCTCCGCGAGGAGCTCCGGCGGGGTGGAGCTGACCAGCAGCCGCGTCGACGGCCCGTAGCGGGTGTCGAGCTTCTGCCCGGCGGGCGCCTGGAAGACCACGTCCAGCCGGAGCGCGCCCGGGGCGATCTCCGTGGCCTCGCGCCGGGTGCGGTGGGCGACGGACTCCACCCGCACGGCCTCCTCCGGCAGCCGCAGCCGCGTCAGCCGGTGCCGGGCGGACTCGACCACGACGATGTCCTCACCGACCAGGACGGCGTCCGAGGGCTCCCGCAGATCCGTCGCCAGCGTCGACACCTCGCCCGTCGCCGGGTCGTAGCGGCGCAGCGCGTGGTTGTAGGTGTCGGAGACGGCCACCGAGCCGTCGGGCAGGGCGGTGACGCCGAGGGGGTGCTGGAGGAGGGCCTGGGCGGCGTCGCCGTCGCGGTGGCCGAAGTCGAAGAGGCCGGCGCCCACGGCGGTGCGCACCGTGCCCTCGCGGTCGATCCAGCGCAGCGCGGACGTCTCCGAGTCGGCGAGCCAGAGCCGCTCGCCGTCGGCGGAGACCGCGAGCCCGGACGGCTGGGCGAACCACGCCTCGGCGGCGGGGCCGTCCACCAGGCCCTCGTTGGTCGTCCCGGCGGCGACGCGGACGGTGCCGGCCTGCGGGTCGTACGTCCACAGCTGGTGGACGCCCGCCATGGCGATCCAGACGCGGCCGTCGAACCAGGCGACGTCCCAGGGGGAGGAGAGGTCGACCTCGCGGGCCGGGCCGTCCGTCGGCGAGCCCTGCCACCACTGCTTCCCGGTGCCGGCGACGGTCGTCACGGCGCCGGTGGCGGGGTCGTAGGCGCGCAGCGCGTGGTTGACGGTGTCGGCGACGATCACCGTGCCGTCGGGCAGCAGGGCGAGGCCCTGGGGCTCGCTGAAGGCGGCGGTGGCGGCCGGGCCGTCGACGAGGCCGCGCTCGCCCGTGCCGACGCGGCGGACGACGGTCTCGCCGTCGGCGGCGAACTCGACGAGCTGGTGCCGGGTGGAGTCGGAGACGAGGAAGCCGCCGTCGGGCAGCGGCAGCGCCTTGCCGGGGAAGCGCAGATCGCCGGCGACCGGCTCGGGGGCGACGTAGGGGCCGTCGCCGCGCCGCAGGGTGCCCTTGGCGTCGTGGGCCGCCTCCAGCTCCTCGACCAGCTTGGCGAGGGCGTGGGCGTGGCCCTCGCCGGCGTGCTGGGCGACGACGTAGCCCTCGGGGTCGATGACGACGAGCGTGGGCCAGGCCCGGACCGCGTACTGCTTCCAGGTGGCGAGCTCGGGGTCGTCGAGGACGGGGTGGTGGACCCCGTAGCGCTCGACGGCGTCGACGACGGCCTGGTGGTCGGCCTCGTGGACGAACTTCGGCGAGTGGACGCCGATGATCACCACGGTGTCGCGGTGTTTCTCCTCGAGCTCGCGGAGCTCGTCCAGGACGTGCAGGCAGTTCACACAGCAGAACGTCCAGAAATCCAGTATCACGATGCGACCCCGCAGGTCGGCGAGGGTCAGGGCGGTGCCGCCGGTGTTCAGCCAGCCGCCTTTTCCGGTCAGTTCAGGGGCGCGGACACGAGCATGAGAAGCAGCCATGCGTCCATCCAACAACATCGGGCCCGGCGGTCTTCCACAGATCACCCGGCGAAATATGAATATCCGATGAAACGGCGAATCCTGGGCTATCGCCCGAGCACGCGGTCCTTCAGCGCCGGGAATTCCTCGCGGACCATGTCGACCCGAGCCGGGTCCAGATCGACGGTCAGCACCTCCTCGTCCGCGCCCGCCTCCGCCAGGACCTCGCCCCACGGGCCGACGACGATGCTGTGGCCGGCCTGCTCGACGCCCGCGTGGGTGCCCGCCGTGCCGCAGGCGAGGACGTAGGACTGGTTCTCCACGGCCCGCGCGCGGGCGAGCAGGGTCCAGTGCTCGCGGCGGCGCTCCGGCCAGCCCGCCGTGACGACGAAGAGCCGCGAGCCCGCGTCGACCAGGGCCCGGAACAGCTCGGGGAAGCGCAGGTCGTAGCAGGTCGCCAGGCCCAGCGTGGCCTTCGGGTGGGGCACGGTGACGGGGTCCGTGCCCGCGCTCATCAGGACCGCCTCGCCCTTGTCGAAGCCGAAGCGGTGGATCTTCCGGTACGTGCGGACGAGCGCGCCGTCGGGCGAGAAGACGAGCGAGGTGTTGAACAGGGCTCCGTCGGCGGCCCGTTCGACGATCGAGCCCGCGTGCAGCCAGACGCCCGCGTCCCGGGCGGCCGCCGCCATGACCTCGGCCGTGGGGCCGTCGAGGGGCTCGGCCTCGGTGGAGAAGGACTCGAAGGCGAAGGCGCCGACGGGCCAGAGCTCCGGAAGCACCACGAGATCGCTGTCGGCCAGCGACCGGACGAGCCCGGCGGCGCGCTCGCGGCGCGAGGCGACCGGTTCGAACGGATCGACATCGAACTGGACCAGGGAAGCGCGCACAGTACCACCACTCTCCGCATGCGTCACACGAAACCTCTGCCGTGGCGACCGTCCGCAGCGTAACTTAACGAGTGAGAACCCCGACAGCCTCGCTCGCCCCGCAGCCCGCCGCTAGCCCGCCGCGGCCCGCCGTCGCCCGTCGCCCGCCACGTCACCGCAGCCGCCGCCCAGCACCGCCGAGGGATCCGCCCGTGACAGTCCACCCCAGCCTTCAGCCCGCGATCGACGCCTGGACCCAATCCATCGAATCCGTGCACGAGTTGGTCAACCCCCTGGCCGAGAGTGACTGGAACCGGGCCACCGAGTGTCCCGGCTGGTCCGTCCGGGACGTGGTCTCGCACATCATCGGCGTGGAGTGCGAAATGCTGGGCGAGCCACGGCCGATCCACACCCTCCCGCGCGATCTGCGGCACGTCACTGATGAGTTCTCGCGCTACATCGAGGTCCAGGTGGATGTGCGGCGCTGTCACACGGCGCCGGAGATGACCTCGGAGCTGGATTACACGATCATCCGGCGGTCCCGGCAGTTGCGCAACGAGCACCGCTCCCCCCAGGCGACCGTCCGCTGGCCGCTGGGCGGTGGCAGCGAGCGGACGCTCGAACGGACGCTGGCCATGCGGGCCTTCGACGTCTGGGCCCACGAGCAGGACCTCCGCCGCGCCCTGGGCGTCCCCGGCAACCTCGACTCGCCCGCCGCCGTCATCGCCCGGGACATGCTGCTGGCGGCGCTGCCCCAGGTGGTGGCCCAGGACGCCGGGGCGCGGCCGGGTGCGACGGTGGCCTTCGACGTGCACGGCCCGCTGGAGTTCCTGCGCACCGTGCGGGTCGGCCCGCACGGCAGGGGGACGATCGACGGCAGCGTCTCCCTGGGGCCCACGGCGACACTGATCCTGGACTGGGAGACGTATGTGCGCCTCGCGTGCGGGCGCGTCCGGGCGGAGGCGGTGGCCGACCGGATCAAGACCGAGGGCGATCAGGAACTGGCGTGGTCGGTCCTCCGGGAGTTCGCGGTCACCCCCTGAGCCCGGCGGTCACCCCCTGAGCCCGTGAGGCCGCTCAGGCGCGCAGTCCACCGCCTTCGTTGTCCCGCACCGGTACGTGCACGGTCGTCACGCGCGACGCCACGATCCGTTCCCGCTCGCGCCGCAGCGCCGGGCCGCGCAGCAGCAGGATCCGCGACAAGCCGAGCGCCTGGAGGACGAAGACGGCGCAGAAGGCGATCCGGTAGCTGCCGCCGGTGGCGTCCAGCAGGACGCCCACGGCCAGCAGGGTCGTGATGGTGGCGAGGAAGCCGCCCATGTTGACGATGCCGGAGGCGGTGCCCTGGCGCTCGGGAGGGTTCGCGGGGCGGCCGAAATCGAAGCCGATCATCGAGGCCGGGCCGCAGGCGCCGAGCACCACGCACAGGGTGATCAGCAGCCACAGCGGCGCGTGCGCGCCGGGCCAGGAGAGGACCGCCGCCCACAGCAGGGCCGTCGCCGCGAGCGTGCCGAGCGCGAGGGGCAGCCGGGCCTCGTGGTGGCGGGCGACGACCTGTCCGTAGACCAGGCCGACGCCCATGTTGGACAGGACCACGAGCGTCAGCAGGGTGCCCGCCGTGTCCCTGCCCAGCCCCTGGGACTCGACCAGGAACGGCATGCCCCACAGCAGCAGGAAGACCATCGCGGGGAACTGGGTGGTGAAGTGCGTCCACAGGCCCAGCCGGGTGCCGGGCTCCCGCCACGCCCCCACGAGCTGCCTCCGCACCGCGCCCTTGCCCGGGCGGGGGCCGGGGGCGGGCTCGTACCCCTCGGGGTGGTCCTTCAGGAACAGCAGGAGCAGGGCCAGGGCGACGAGACCGGCGGCTGCGCTGCCCGCGAAGGCCGGCGTCCAGCCGATGTCGTGGAGCAGCCGGGACAGGACGACGGTCGAGACGAGGTTGCCGCCCATCCCGATGAGCGCCGCCACCTGCGCGATCATCGGGCCCCGGCGGGCGGGGAACCAGCGGGCGCCCAGCCGCAGCACGCTGATGAAGGTCATGGCGTCACCGCAGCCCAGCAGGGCCCGGCAGGCGAGCGCCGCGCCGTAGGAGTGGGCGAACGCGAAGCCGAGCTGGCCGGTGGTGAAGAGCACCGCGCCCAGGGCGAGCACCCTCCTGGTGCCCATCCGGTCGACCATCAGGCCGACGGGTATCTGCATGCCCGCGTAGACGAGCAGTTGGAGTATGGAGAACGTCGACAGCGCCGAGGCGCCGACGTGGAAGCGGTCGGCGGCGTCGATGCCGGCGACCCCCAGGCTGGTGCGGAAGATGATCGCGACGAAGTAGACGGTGACGCCGACGCCCCAGACGACCACGGCCCGGCGGCCACCGGGTGGGTCGCCGGGCAGTCCCGGTGCGGCGCCCCCGCCGGCGCTCACCGGGTCTCCCCTCGGGCGAGATTGCGCACCCAGCTGACGTGCCGGTGGACGATGTCCGTCGCCGCCTCGGCGTCCCCGGAGCGCAGGGCGGTGAGGATCTCGGTGTGCTCGGCGATGTTCTTGGCGATCCGGTCGGGATGGGCGTGCATCACGGCCACGCCCATCCGCAGCTGCCGGTCGCGCAGCTGCTCGTAGAGGTCCGAGAGGATGCGGTTGCCCGCGCTGCGCACGATCTCCGCGTGGAAGGCGCGGTCGCTGCGGGAGACGGCGTTCAGATCGCCCGCCGCGGCCTGCTCCCGCATCTCGTCCACCAGCTCCTCCAGCCGGGCGATCAGCGCCGGCGGGGCCGGTACGGCCTTGCCCGCCGCGTACTTCTCGACCAGCAGCCGGGTCTCCACCACATCCGCGATCTCCTGTGCGGACACGGCCAGCACGAGCGCCCCCTTCTTCGGGTAGAGCTTGAGCAGCCCCTCGCCCTCCAGCCGCAGCAGCGCCTCGCGCACCGGGGTCCGGGAGACCCCGACGGCCTGCGCCAGATCGCCTTCGGTGAGGAGCGTGCCGCCTTCGTAACGCCGTTGCAGTACGGCGTCCTTCACATGCGCGTAGACACGGTCGGCGGCGGCGGGACGTCTGCTCTGGACGGTGGGGGCGCTCGGCATGCGCACAGCATAGATACAACACAGATGCGTGATGAGACCCTGTCCGCGATGCGGACGATCGTCCGTCTAGGAGCCGGCTCCGGCGCACCGGCGAAACGTCACCTCGCGACGCCCGCCCAGCCGTCCGCCGGAGTGATGAAGACGAAGCGCAGATCCGTGCGCTGTATGGGCAGCAGCACATGGCTGGTCACGCGCACCTCGGCGTGCCCGTGGTACGGCAGGCGCAGCCGGAAGTCATGGCCGTCGCGGTGCTCGACCACGTCGTGCTCCTCGGCCCAGATACGGCGGCAGTCGGCGTCGGAGTCGAGGATCTCCTGGACGAGGGCGCGCAGTTCGGCGTTGCCGGGGTTGCTGTTGGCGGCGACGCGGAGCATGGCGAGGTAGACGCGGGCGCAGGAGTCCTCCCAGTCGAGCATCTGCTCGCGGGCCTCGGGTTCGAGGAGCGCCCAGCGCATCAGATTGGGGCGGGGGCGCAGGACCCAGGGGAACCACTCGCCCATGAGGGCGTTGGCGGCGACGACGTTCCAGGCGCCGTCGGAGAGGTAGGCGGGGTAGGTGACCTGCTGGTGGAGCAGGGTCTGGACGCCCCGGGGGAGATCCGTGCGGTCGCGCCCGGCCTCGGGCGGGCGGCGGCCGGAGACGGCGAGGAAGAGGGTGAGCGTCTCCGCCTCGCTGAGCCGGAGGGCCTCGGCGACCCTCAGCAGAAACCTTTCGGAGAAGTCCTGCCGACGGCCGGCCTCCAGCGCGCGGTACCAGCCCTCGCTGACGCCCGTCATCCGCGCGACATGCGCCTGCGAAAGCCGACGCCCCGGTCTGGGAAAAATCCCGCGCAGCTCACGGACCGTTCGCGCGTCGACGCGGCCCCGCCAGGCCCGGAGCAGACGGCTGATGGATTCACCGTCGTCCGCGCGGTCCACCGCGGCCTTCAAAGCGGCCTCCCAATCCGACAGTGCAAGTGTCGGTCAATCTTAAGTAAATTGCCCAGCACGGGCCATTCCACCCTCTGCCGGGGTGGTGCCCCGAGGCCGCTCCGCACACGGACAGAGGGCCCGGACGCCATGCTCTCTCCTCACTGGAGGGGGGTGAGGAGAGAGCGTCCGGGCCCTCTGTCCTGTACGTGGCCTCTCGGCCCTTCCGCCCGTTTTCCGGACCGCCGAGCCGGTTTTATATGGCCTATGAATGCATCTCCGGAAGCCCGTGTGGTTCCGGAGACGGTCCGGTCACGCCCAGGTGATCAGGCGCTTGGGGTCCTCCAGGACGGCGGCGATGTCCGCGAGGAAGCGGGAGCCGAGCTCGCCGTCGATCAGGCGGTGGTCGAAGGAGAGCGCCAGCGTGGTGACATGACGCGGCTTGACCTTGCCCTTGTGGACCCACGGCTGGAGCTTGACCGCGCCGAAGGCCAGGATCGCGGACTCGCCCGGGTTGAGGATGGGCGTACCGGTGTCGACGCCGAAGACGCCGACGTTGGTGATGGTGATGGTGCCGCCGGACATGTCCGCCGGGGACGTCTTCCCCTCGCGCGCGGTGGCCACGAGGTCGGACAGCGAACGCGAGAGCTCCGGGAGCGTCTTTTCCTGCGCGTCCTTGATGTTCGGCACGATCAGCCCGCGCGGCGTCGCCGCCGCGATGCCCAGGTTGACGTAGTGCTTGAGGACGATCTCCTGGTTCGCCTCGTCCCAGGCCGCGTTGACGTCCGGGTTGCGCTTGACCGCCACGAGCAGGGCCTTGGCGACCAGCAGCAGCGGGTTGACGCGCAGACCGGCCATGTCGGGGTCGGCCTTGAGCTTCTGGACGAGCTTCATCGTGCGGGTGACGTCGACGGTGACGAACTCCGTGACGTGCGGCGCGGTGAAGGCGCTGGCGACCATCGCCTGGGCGGTGACCTTGCGGACGCCCTTGACGGGGATCCGGGTCTCCCGCGCGCCGCTCGCGGCGGGCGCGGCGACGGCGGCGGGGGCCACGGCCTCCGCGGCGGCCGGCTCGGCGACGGCCTCGGTCGTGGCGGTCAGCGCGGCGTGGACGTCCTCCCGGGTGACGACCCCGCCGGGGCCGGTCGGCACGACCGCGGCCAGATCGACGCCGAGGTCCTTGGCGAGCTTGCGCACCGGAGGTTTGGCCAGCGGACGGGCACCAACGGGCGACGCGGGCGCGGCGGCCACCGGGGCGGCCGCCGGAGCGGGCTCCGGTGCGGCCGGGGCGACGGGAGCGGCGGGGGCGGCCGCGTGCCCGTTGAGCTCGGCCTGGATCGCGGCGGCGACGGTCGTGCCCGGCGCGGCGGCGGGCGCCTTGCGCGGCCGGCGCTTGGTCGAGGACGGGGCGGCGCCGTAGCCGACCAGCACGGCCTGGCGGCCCTGCTGCTCCGGCTCGGGCTCCTCGGTGGCGGCCGGGGCCGCCGCCGGGGCCTCCTCCGCGGGCCCCGCGCCGGGCTGGGTGTCCACCGAGATGATCACCTGGCCGACGTCCACCGTCGTGCCCTCGCCGAAGCGCAGCTCGTGCACCACGCCGTCGAACGGGATCGGCAGCTCCACGGCCGCCTTGGCGGTCTCGACCTCGCAGACCACCTGTCCGTCGGCGACCGTGTCGCCGACGTTCACGTACCACTTGAGGATCTCGGCCTCGGTGAGTCCCTCGCCGACGTCCGGCATCTTGAACTCACGGAAGCGCTGGGTGTTAGCGGTCATCGTCACGACTCTTCCTCGTCCCTAGTACGCCAGCGCGCGGTCGACGGAGTCGAGCACACGGTCCAGGCCCGGCAGGTACTCGTCCTCCAGCCGGGACGGCGGGTAGGGGGCGTGGTAGCCGCCGACCCGCAGGACGGGGGCCTCCAGGTGGTAGAAGCAGCGCTCGGTGATCCGGGCGGCGATCTCGGCGCCCGAGCCGAAGAAGACGGGCGCCTCGTGGACGACGACCAGCCGGCGGGTCTTCTCCACCGAACGCTGGATCGCGTCGAAGTCGATGGGCGAGATCGACCGGAGGTCCACGACCTCCAGCGACTTGCCCTCCTCCGCGGCCGCCGCGGCGGCCTCCAGACACGTCTTGACCATCGGGCCGTAGGCCACCAGCGTCAGGTCCGTGCCCTCGCGGACCGTGCGCGCGGCGTGCAGCGGACCGGGGATCGCGGCCGTGTCGACCTCGGAGCGGTCGTGGTAGCGCCGCTTGGGCTCGAAGTAGATGACCGGGTCGTCGCTCTGGATGGCCTGCTGCATCATCCAGTAGGCGTCGGCGGAGTTCGACGGCGACACGATCTTCAGACCGGCCACGTGCGCGAACAGCGACTCCGGCGACTCGCTGTGGTGCTCCACCGCGCCGATCGCACCGCCGTAGGGGATGCGGATGACGACGGGCAGCTTGATCTTGCCGAGCGCGCGGGCGTGCATCTTCGCCAGCTGCGTGACGATCTGGTCGTACGCCGGGAAGACGAAACCGTCGAACTGGATCTCCACCACCGGCCGGTAGCCGCGCAGCGCCATGCCGATCGCGGTGCCGACGATGCCGGACTCCGCCAGCGGCGTGTCGATGACGCGGTCCTCGCCGAAGTCCTTCTGGAGGCCGTCGGTGACCCGGAAGACGCCGCCGAGCTTGCCGACGTCCTCACCCATGATCAGGACCTTGGGGTCGGTCTCCAGGGCGGTCCGCAGGGAGGCGTTGATCGCCTTGGCGATCGTGAGCTTCTCGACGCTCATGGCTAGTTGGTCTCCTCTGCGAACGAAGCCTGGTACGCGGCGAACTGGGCGCGCTCCTCGTCGACCAGCGCGTGGCCGTCGGCGTAGGTGTGCTCGAACATCGCCATGTGGTCGGGGTCGGGCATGGCGCGCACGGTGTCGCGGACCCGCTTGGCGAGCGCGTCGCTCTCGGTCTCCAGGCCGGCGAAGAACGCCTCGTCGGCGAGGCCCTCGCGCTCCAGGTGGGCGCGCAGGCGCAGGATCGGGTCCTTCGCCTCCCACAGCTCCCGCTCCTCGTCGCGGCGGTAGCGGGTGGGGTCGTCGGAGGTGGTGTGGGCGCCCATGCGGTAGGTGAACGCCTCGATCAGCATCGGGCCCTCGCCGGTGCGGGCGCGGTCCAGGGCGGCCTTGGTGACGGCCAGGACGGCCAGCACGTCGTTGCCGTCGACCCGGACGCCGGGGAAGCCGTAGCCCTGGGCGCGCTGGTAGAGCGGGACGCGGGTCTGCTTCTCGGTGGGCTCGGAGATGGCCCACTGATTGTTCTGGCAGAAGAAGACCACCGGCGCGTTGTAGACGGCGGCGAAGGTGAAGGCCTCGGCCACGTCGCCCTGGCTGGAGGCGCCGTCGCCGAAGTAGGCGATCACGGCGGAGTCCGCACCGTCCTTGGCGACGCCCATGGCGTAGCCGGTGGCGTGGAGCGCCTGGGAGCCGATGACGATCGTGTAGAGGTGGAAGTTGTTCTCGTTGGGGTCCCAGCCACCGTGGTTCACGCCGCGGAACATGCCCAGCAGGTTCGTGGGGTCGACCCCGCGGCACCAGGCGACGCCGTGCTCGCGGTAGGTCGGGAAGACGTAGTCGTCGTCGCGGGTGGCCCGGCCGGAGCCGATCTGCGCGGCCTCCTGGCCCAGCAGCGAGGCCCACAGGCCCAGTTCGCCCTGCCGCTGCAGGGTCGTCGCCTCGCCGTCGAAGCGGCGGGTCAGCACCATGTCCCGGTACAGGCCCCGCAGTTCCTCGGGCGACAGGTCGATGGAGTAGTCCGGGTGCTCGACCCGCTCGCCTTCCGGCGTCAGCAGCTGTACGAGCTCGGGCTCGCCGGTGGCCTTCTTGGCCACGGCGCGCTTGCCGCCGCTGCGTCGCGACTTGCGCGCGGCAGTGCTGTCCACGGTCACGTGTGCTCCTCCGTCTGTCCGGCCCCCGGGGTCGCCGGCGGCCAGAGGGGGTCTCCCCGCCGTGAGGCGGGAAGAGGCTCGCTCGATCCCCGACGGCACACGGGGTGGGTGTGCCGAGGCCGGAACCGGGCGTGACAGGTTGCCCCGGCGAATGGCCTGCAATAAGCACGTTACCCAGTGCGAGGCATTCCTGCGAAACCCCGCCTGACCTGCGATTTTGCTTGGAAATCCAAGTAAATCGAGAAAGCCGGGCCAATGGAAGTGCCAATCCACTGGTCAGCGCCTTGCGAACCGCCGTCGGAACGGGGGCACGTTATCCCGCCGGACAAGGGCGGGGGAAGACTTGACGTGCGAGACTGGCACCGTGCGCGAACAAGGAAAAATCACGGTATTTCTGCTTGACGACCATGAAGTCGTACGTCGCGGCGTCCACGAGATGCTCGCCGGGGAGCCGGACATCGAAGTCGTGGGCGAGGCCGGAACCGCCGCGGACGCGCTGACGCGCATTCCCGCCACCAGACCGGACGTCGCCGTACTGGACGTTCGTCTTCCGGATGGCAGCGGAGTAGAAGTATGCCGTGAGATCCGTTCGCAGGACGAAAACATCAAATGCCTGATGCTCACCTCGTACGCGGACGACGAGGCACTCTTCGACGCCATCATGGCGGGCGCGGCGGGCTATGTCCTCAAGGCGATCCGCGGCAATGAGCTCCTCTCCGCCGTGCGCGACGTGGCGGCCGGCAAATCCCTGCTCGATCCCGTGGCCACCGCGCGCGTCCTGGAGCGGCTGCGCGACGGCAGGAGCTCCCGGGGCGACGACCGGCTCGCCTCCCTCACCGACCAGGAGCGCCGCATCCTCGACCTGATCGGCGAGGGCCTGACCAACCGCGCCATCGGCGAACGGCTGCACCTGGCCGAGAAGACCATCAAGAACTACGTCTCCAGCCTGCTCTCCAAGCTGGGCATGGAGCGCCGCTCCCAGGCCGCCGCCTTTGTGGCCCGGCTCCAGGCGGAGAAGCGCTAGCGAGCGGCCCGGCTGGCCGCGAACGACGGGACCTAGGTCCCGGACATCCGGGGCGGGTGGCCCCTACGAGACGCGGGCGACGGCAGGGCAGAGTGGTGCCCATGCCAACCGCGCCCCACGACGGATACCGAGCGGACGAGTACCGCGCGCTCGAACTGCTCTCCCGCACGCCCTACGGCAGGGTCTCGGTGAGCATGCGCGCCCTGCCCTTCGTCACCGTCGCCCGCCACGTCGTCGTCGACGGCAAGGTCCTCATGCGGCTGCACGGCGGCTTCGGCTACGCCCAGGCCTGTGACGGCAGCGTCGTGGCGTACGGCGCCGACAACCTCGCCGACCGCGAGGAGGGCGACGAATCCGTCTGGACCGTCCAGTTCGTCGGCACGGCGCGGATCTTCGTACCCGGCCCGGAGGAGCTCCGGCTGTTCGGCCGCGCCCCCCACTCCGCCGACGACGCGCCCTTCGTTCCCGAATACCTGTGCATAGAACCTCAGTTCATCACGCTGCACCACCTCGAGGGCGTACCCGCGCGACGGCCCGCGCACTCAGCGTGAACTAACATTTGGGGCGTGCCGCGCTCACTTGTCACCTATGCCGATGCCCCAGCCGACACCGGACCCGACACCGGCACCCTGCGCGCCCTGCTGCGCCGCTACGACAGGGCCGGCGAGCCCGTCACCTGCGACACGCTGACCGAGGGCCTGCTCAACCGCGGCTACCGGCTCACCACCACGCGCGGCCGCTTCTTCCTCAAGCACCACCTGGACGGCGACCGGGACGCCATCGCCCGCCAGCACGAGGCCACCCGCCGGCTGGGCGCGCTCGGCCTGCCCGTCGCCCCGCCCGTGGCGGCCGCCGCCGGCGAGACCGTCGTGGTCGTCGGCGGCCGCTGCTACGCGCTGCACCCGTGGATCGAGGGCCGGCACCGGGACGGGGGCGAGCTCACGGCCGCCCAGTCGCGCCGTCTGGGCGCGCTGCTGGGCCGGGTGCACAAAACCTTGGAGCAGGTCATGGAAGGCCCTGAGAGGGCCTTCCAGGGCGCCGGAGCGGCCCCGGACGCGGCGGCCGACCCCGAGGACACCTTCGCGCTGATCGAGGAGCTCCTGGGCCTGGTCCGCCAGGGGGAGGGCAGCCGCCCCCGCGACTCCTTCGACGAACTGGCCGAGCACCGCCTCGTCGAGCGCCGCGCGCTGCTGGAGCTGCACGCCCACCGGCGCCCGCCCGCCGCCGCCACCCCCGCCCGGGGCTGGGTGCACGGCGACTTCCACCCGCTCAACCTGCTCTACCGGGGCGCCGAGCCCGCCGCGATCGTCGACTGGGACCGGCTGGGCGTCCAGCCGCGCGCCGAGGAGGCCGTACGGGCCGCGGTGATCTTCTTCCTGCGCCCGGACGGCACGCTGGACCTGGCGAAGATACGCCCCTACGCGCGCGCCTACCGCCGGGTCACCGGCGCGGACGCGGCGGAGCTCGGCGCCGCCGTCCACCGGGTGTGGTGGGAGCGGCTGAACGACTTCTGGATGCTGCGCTGGCGCTACCAGTTGCGCGACCACCGCGCCGACCCCGGCTTCCCGTCCTCGGCGGCGCTGGCGGTGTGGTGGACGAGCGCGTACGAGTCGGTGCGCGCCGCCTTCACGGACTGAGGCGCTTCCCGGATCGAGTGCTTTCACGGACCGGGCGCTTTCACGGACCGGACGTTTGCGCGGACCGAGCGCACGAACGGCGCGAGGCCGGACCCCGCGATGGGGTCCGGCCTCGTGCGCGTCGGCTCAGCCGCCGACGGGGCCCTGGTTGGCACCGCCCTGGCTCGTGGTGCCCGGGGTGCCCTTGTCCGGCGGGTCCGCCGTGTGGGTCGGCGGCTTCCCGTCGTCCGGGGTCTTGGACGGGTTGGTCGACGGGTCCGTGCCGCCCGAGGGGTTGTCCGACGGATTGCCGGACGGCTTCTTGCTCGGGTGCTTGGTCGAGTCGTCCGCGGGCTCGCGCGAGCGGTCCCAGGTGTTGTCGTTCCAGTCGCCGCTGTCGCTGCCCGTGCCGGTGTTCGTGTCGGACGTGTGACCCTTGGACGGCTTCTTGCTGGGCTTCTCGCTGCCACTGGGCGTCGACGGCGCGCTGGGGGTGGTGGACACCTTGTCGGTGTTCGTCTTGTGGTTGCCGGTGGTGCCCGTGTTCATGCCCTTGACCACGAACGCGATGCCCGCCACGACCGCGACCACCGCGAGCGCGGCGATCAGCCACGTCTTGCCCCTGCCGCCGCCCGAGCCACCGCGGCCGCCGTTGTAACCGCCGTTGTAGCCGTCGAAACCGCCGTCGTCGGCACCCTGGCGGCGCGGGATCACCGGCTGCTGCGAGGTGTTGCCGTGCTGCGAGTGCGGCATGGCCGCCGTGGCGCCCACACCGCCGCCGAGGCCCATGCCGCCCATGACCTGGGTGGCGGCGGTGGCCTCGTCGACCGGGCCGGTGTTCCACTGGCCCGTGTGGCTGCCCGCGTCGTGCAGCATCTGCAGCGCGTACTGGGCCAGCCCGCGCATCTCCTCCGCGCTCTGGAACCGGTCGTCCGGGTCCTTGGCGAGGGAGCGCATGACGAGCCCGTCCAGCTCCGGCGGCACCGACGGCTGCACCTGCGACGGCGGCACGGGGGTGTCCTGGACGTGCTGGTAGACCACCGACAGCGGGGTCTCACCGGTGAACGGCGGGCGCAGGGCCAGCAGTTCGTAGAGCAGACAGCCGGTGGCGTAGAGGTCCGAGCGGGCGTCGACGGTCTTGCCGAGGGCCTGCTCGGGCGAGAGGTACTGGGGCGTGCCCATGACCATGCCGGTCTGGGTCATGGTGGACGCCGCGCCGTGCAGGGCGCGGGCGATGCCGAAGTCCATGACCTTGACCGCGCCCGTGTTCGTGATGATCACGTTGGCGGGCTTGATGTCGCGGTGCACGATGCCGTGCTGGTGGCTGTAGGCCAGCGCCTCCAGCACCCCGGACACGATGATCAGCGCCTGCTCCGGCGGCGGCGCCTCGGCGTTGAGCAGGAGGTCGCGGATGGTGCGGCCCTCGACCAGCTCCATGACGATGTACGGCACGACGTTGCGGCCGACGGTGTCCTCGCCGGAGTCGTAGACGGCCACCACGGCGTGGTGGTTCAGGCCGGCCACGGACTGTGCCTCGCGGGTGAAACGCGCCTTGGAGACCGGGTCCTCGGCGAGATCCGCGCGGAGCAGCTTCACCGCGACGGTACGGCCCAGCCGTACGTCCTCGGCGGCGAAGACCTCCGCCATGCCGCCCCGGCCCAGCCGGTGGGTCAGCCGGTAGCGGCCGTCGCCGACCAGCCCGCCGTTACCCCACATTTCAGGCACATCGGGCATTCCGCCCCCGTTGGCGTCAGGGTCGGACGGACCCTGGGCGCTCTGCGTCTGTGCCATCAGTCCTCGCCGTCGTCTCTGGTCCGCCGCCGCCGCTTCTCACCGGAAGTCGATTGCGCGGGGTCACTCGAGAAAGCTGTCTTCCGCTAGGGCACGCTACAGGCTTTGCGACGTGTCCCGGTCCGGGATGGACCGGCTATCAAACCCGTACCGGTACGAGCAAGGCAAATCCCGTGACACCTTGTCGCGCATCCGGTCACGGAACGGGCACGCGGCTTGACGTGCCCGGCGCCTCGGGCAGACTTGGCCGGGATACGTCGGAGAACAGCTGGATCCACGCGCCCCGGGCGCGTCACGAAACCACTCCAGCGACGCCAGTACTGCCAGGCAGCGCGCCGAGGCCGAGGGGGAAGCAACACCATGAGCCAGGACGGCGCTCAGGGCCGCTACGCGGGACGATCTGTCGGCCGGGGCCGCTACCAGCTGCGCGACCTGCTCGGCGAGGGCGGCATGGCGTCGGTGCACCTGGCCTACGACACGGTGCTCGACAGGCAGGTCGCGGTCAAGACCCTTCACACCGAGCTGGGCCGCGAGTCCTCTTTCCGCGAGCGTTTCCGCCGCGAGGCCCAGTCCGTGGCCAAGCTCACGCACACCAACATCGTCTCGGTGTTCGACACGGGCGAGGACGACCTGGACGGGTCGACGATGCCCTACATCGTCATGGAGTACGTCGAGGGCCAGCCGCTGCGCTCCGTGCTCGACGCGGACGTCGCCCAGTACGGCGCGATGCCCGTCGCGAAAGCGCTCAAGATCACAGCGGATGTGCTGGCCGCGCTCGAGGTCAGCCACGAGATGGGCCTCGTCCACCGGGACATCAAGCCCGGCAACGTGATGATGACCAAGCGCAACGTGGTCAAGGTCATGGACTTCGGCATCGCCCGCGCCATGCAGTCGGGCGTCACCTCCATGACCCAGACCGGCATGGTCGTCGGCACCCCGCAGTACCTCTCGCCCGAGCAGGCCCTGGGCCGCGGCGTCGACGCCCGTTCCGACCTCTACTCGGTCGGCATCATGCTCTTCGAGCTGCTGACCGGCCGGCTGCCCTTCGACGCGGACTCCCCGCTGGCGATCGCCTACGCGCACGTCCAGGAGGAGCCGGTCGCGCCCTCCACGATCAACCGCTCGATCCCGCCGGCCGTGGACGCGCTGGTCATGCGCGCCCTGAAGAAGAACCCGAACGAGCGCTTCCCGAGCGCCGAGGCCATGCGCGACGAGTGCGCGCGCGTCGCGGGCACCGCCCAGACGGCGCCCGCGCCGATCATCATCGCGGGCGGCCCGCCGGCCCGCAGCGGTGCCGGCGTCGGCTCGGCGGTCTTCCCTCCCGTGGACGGCCAGACGCCCGCTCCGGGCCCGCAGAGCGTCCAGACCCCGTACCAGCCCCACCCGACCCCCGCGAGCCCCTACAACGGCGGCTACGGGCCTTCCACGCCCCCTCCGGGCCCCCAGGCCTACGCGACGCCCGCGTACGCGGAGACGCCCGCCTACGCGGCTCCCTCGGCGCCCGTCGGCGCCGGCGGCGGCGCGGGCTCCGGCGGCAAGAGCAACAAGTCGGTGCTCATCGGCTCGGGCGTCGTCGCCGTGCTCGCGGTCATCGGCGTGATCGTGGCCATCGTGCTCAACGGGCACGAGAAGGACAACACCAACGCGGGCGGCACCGGCGGCGGCTCGGCCGCCCCGGCCCCCGCCGACCCCGGCGGCGGCAACGGCAGCACCACCGGCGGCTCGGCCGGCGGCGCGGGCACCTCGGGCGGTTCGGCCGGCGGCAACACGGGCGGGACGGGCAAGGGCAACGGGAACGGCAACGGGAACGCGAACGGCACCGCGGGCGGCGCCCAGGCGAAGGTCAAGGAAGGCGACAAGTCCAAGACCATCGAGCCGGACAAGTGCACCAAGGCGTACGACAGCTTCCAGGACAAGTCGAAGAAGAGCTCCCCGGACTTCAAGTACATCTACATCGACTCCGTCAAGGAGTGCATGCAGGCGGCGGGCTGGAAGTACCGCGTCGACAAGGTGAACGAGAGCACCTGGGGCAAGGGCACCGTGATGACCCAGCAGCCGCAGTCGGGCGACCCGTTCGACCCGAAGACCGACCAGTTCGTCCTGACGGTCTCGACGGGCGAGTCCGGCTCCTGACGCCGTGACGCGAAGGCCGGCCGGCACAGAGGATGTGCCGGCCGGCCTTCGCGCGTCAGGGACCGAACCACAGGACCGCGTCACAGGTCCGGGTTACCGGTCCGCGGTTACAGGTACGGGCCCGAGCGGGCGCCGCCGTGCTGCGGGCCCTCGTGGTCGTCGTCGAGGGTGACACCGGCCGGCAGGGCGCGCCGCATCTGCTCCAACTGGGCGCGCGCGGCCATCTGCTGGGCGAAGAGCGTGGTCTGGATGCCGTGGAAGAGCCCCTCCAGCCAGCCGACGAGCTGGGCCTGCGCGATCCGCAGCTCCGCCTCGGTGGGGATCGTCTCGTCGGTGAAGGGCAGCGACAGCCGCTCCAGTTCCTCCACCAGCTCGGGCGCGAGGCCGTCCTCCAGCTCCTTGACCGAGCTGTGGTGGATCTCCTTGAGGCGGACCCGGCTCGCCTCGTCGAGAGGAGCCGCCCGGACCTCCTCCAGCAGCTGCTTGATCATGCTTCCGATGCGCATGACCTTGGCGGGCTGTTCCACCATCTCCGTCACCGGGACCTCGCGCGGCTCGTCGTCGCCCTCCCCGCCGCCGGGGCTGGCGCTGCCGAGAGCCATGCCGTCCGGTCCGACGACCAGGACGTGCGGGCTCTCCTGCGACCGTTCATTCCTCGGCATATCCATGCCGCCATTCTCTCGCACAGGTGATTTCCCCCTCTTGATGCCCTCGTACACGCCTGATCCACCGTAGGGGGCGCACGGAAGCGACCGGTGTTTCGGATTATCTGCGCCGCAAACGGAGGGCGATGAAGCCCAGTCCCAGCCCCGTGAGCGTCATGCCGGTGCCCAGCGGGAGCACCCGCATCACCCGCTCCGTCTCCCGGTCCGTCTCGACGGCCTCCCGCCGCCCCGGCCCGGGAGCGGCGCCGCCCGGCGCGTTCGAGTGCGGGGACGCCCGGTGCCCCTCGGCCGTGGCCGGTGTCCCGCCCGACGTGGAAGACGCGGAGGGCGAGGCTCCGGCGGGTGCGGACGGCGCTGTCTCCGTACGGCCGGGGTGCCCCCGCCCCTCGCCCGCGACGGTGCCGGCCAGCAGACCGGCCACCGGTGAGGGCGGCGCGGACGGGAACACCGTGGTCGTCGTGGCCACGGCCGGGACCGAGGGCGCCGGGGCCGTCGGCTCCCGGTCGTCGGCCCACGCCGGCGAGGGGAGCGTCAGCGCCGTCGATATCGTCAGGCCGAAAAGGAACGCCCTTCGCGGTCCGGTGCTCATGGTCGCCGACCTCCGTACGGGAGACCCCCCTACGGACCCCTCCACCCTCACACGCCACCGCGCGCGGGGCGCGCCGGGCGGCGTACGAGGGTGAACGGTCAGGACGTCAGAGGGTGAGCAGGACCTTCCCGACGTGCGCGCTGTCCTCCACGACGCGGTGGGCGGCCGCCGCGTCCGTCATCGGCATGGTGCGGTCGACCACCGCCCCCACCCGGCCGCCCGCGATCAGCGGCCACACGTGTTCGCGCACCGCCGCCACGATCGTGGCCTTCTCGGCGAGCGGGCGGCCGCGCAGCGAGGTCGCCGTGATCGCCGCGCGCTTGGCGAGCAGCTTGCCCAGGTCCAGTTCGCCCTTGCGGCCGCCCTGGAGGCCGATGATGGCGAGCCGGCCGTTGACGGCCAGGACGTCGAGGTTCCGCTCCAGGTACTTGGCGCCGATGATGTCGAGGATGACGTCCACGCCGATGCCGCCGGTGAGTTTGCGGAGCTCCTCGACGAAGTCCTGTTCGCGGTAGTCGATGAGGATGTCCGCGCCCAGCTCCCGGCAGCGCTCCAGCTTCTCCGCCCCGCCGGCCGTGACCGCGACGCGCGCGCCGACCGCCTTGGCCAGCTGCACGGCCATGGTGCCGATGCCGCTGCCGCCGCCGTGGACCAGGAAGGTCTCACCGGGCCCCAGGTGGGCGATCATGAAGACGTTCGACCAGACGGTGGCCGTGACCTCGGGCAGCGCCGCCGCCGAGACGAGGTCCATGCCGGTGGGCACGGGCAGCAACTGCCCCACCGGGACACAGACCTTCTCCGCGTAACCACCGCCGGCCAGCAACGCGCACACCTCGTCGCCGACGGTCCAGCCGCTCACGCCGGGGCCGAGCGCGGCGATCCGGCCGGAGACCTCCAGCCCGGGGTAGGGGGAGGCGCCGGGGGGCGGGTCGTAGAAGCCCTGCCGCTGGAGCAGATCGGCGCGGTTGACACCGGCGGCCACGACCTCGACCAGGACCTCCCCCTCGCCGGGCGCGGGGTCGGGAACCTCGGCCCAGACCAGGGCCTCGGGTCCGCCGGGTACGGGAATGGTGATCGCATGCATGACCGCGAGGCTACTCCGGGGGACGCCGACTCCCCGGGTACGCGGGACGGTTCGTCCCGTCGCGCGCGGCGGAACCGGTCACTCCTCCGGCGCGGCCGGGCGGGCCCGGACGATCGTGATCAGCCGGTCCGTGGCCTTGAGGGTGCCGGCCTCGGGGTCGTCGTAGCCGAGCAGCCGGTGGCCGCGCAGCACGGAGACGACCAGGTCGTCGGTGTCGCGCGCGCTGCGCCCCACCTCGGCCTTGACCACCGGGCGTTCGACGAGGTCGAGGCCGCTGCCCTGCTGGATGAGGTCCTCCATGACCGTCCCGGCGTTGGGGCTGATCACGGACATGCCCAGCAGCCGCCCGGCGGCGCTCGCGCTGGTGATGACCGCGTCCGCGCCGGACTGCCGCAGCAGCGGGGCGTTCTCCTCCTCGCGCACGGCCGCCACGATCTTGGCGCCACGGTTGAGCTGGCGGGCGGTGAGGGTCACCAGGACGGCCGTGTCGTCGCGCTGGGTGGCGACGATGACCTGACGGGCCTTCTGGATCTCGGCGCGCAGCAGGACGTCGCTGCGGGTGGCGTCGCCGATGACGCCCGCGTAACCGAGGGCGGTGGCCGATTCGACGACCTTGGGGTTGGGGTCGACGACGACGATCCGTTCCTTCTCCCGGGCCTGCCCGCCCGAGCAGAGGGTCTGTACGGCCGACCGGCCCTTGGTGCCGAAGCCGACGACGACGGTGTGCTCGCGCAAGGCGGACCTCCAGCGGGCCAGCCGCCACTGCTCACGGGTGCGCTCGGTGAGGACCTCGAGGGTGGTGCCGACCAGGATGATCAGGAACAGGACACGGAGCGGCGTCACGAGCAGGATGTTCGACAGCCGGGCGCTGTCGCTGTACGGGACGATGTCGCCGTATCCGGTGGTGGACAGGGTGACGGTGGCGTAGTAGACGGCGTCGAGGAAGCCGACGCTGCCGTCGGCGTTGTCGTGGTAGCCGCCGCGGTCGCCGTAGACGATGGCGACGGTGGCGACCATGACCAGCAGCGCGACCAGCAGTCGCCGGCCCACCTGCCGTATCGGGGCGACGGTGTAGCGGGGCAGGCGGACGCGGGAGTCGGTCGTGTGCCGCTCGTCCTGCGGCTCGTGCTCGGGGAGCTTCACCGGTCGCCCTCCCAGGGCAGGGCGAGGAGTTCGGCCTCGCCCTCCGGGCCCGGCCCGCCCGGCGGCACGACGGCCAGCGCGTCGGCGGCGGCCAGGCCGCGCAGCATGGCGGGGCCGTGGAAGCGCACCGGCCGGGCGTACCCGTCGGGCGTGCGGACCACGGGCACCAGCCGGGTGCTGGTGGCGTGGCCGGGCACGTCCTCGGCGAGCGGGGCGCGGCACGGCCGCCGCGCGGGACGGCCCGCGAGCGCGCGGAGCAGCGGTTCGGCCAGCGTCAGCAGTCCGGCGACGGCGGCGAGGGGGTTGCCGGGCAGCCCGACCAGATGCCGGCCGGACGCGAGGCGCGCGAGCAGCATCGGATGCCCCGGGCGCACCGCGACCCCGTCGACGAGGGGCTCGGCGCCCAGCAGGCGCAGGGTGGGTCGCACATGGTCGACGGGCCCCGCGGCCGTGCCGCCGGTCGTCAGCACGAGATCGGCGTCCGACGCCTCCAGGGCGGCGCGCAGCGCCGAGGCGTCGTCGCCGAGGCGGCGCGTCGCCACGACGTCGGCGCCGAGCGCGCTCAGCCAGGGGCCGAGCATGGGCCCGAGCGCGTCCCGGATCCGCCCGTCGTGCGGCAGCCCCTCGCGGAGCAGCTCGTCCCCGAGGACGAGCACCTCGACCCGGGGCCGTGGCACGACCGGCAGCTCGTCGTACCCACTGGCCGCCGCAAGCCCGACCACGGCGGGCGTCACGACGACCCCGGCCGGCAGCAACTCGTCCCCCTCCCGGCACTCCTGCCCCCGGGGCCGCACGTCTTGGCCCTGCGTCGGATGCCGGTCGGCGTACAGCTCCCCGTGCGCCCGCACGACGCCGTGCTCGCTGCGCAGCACGGCGGTGGCCCCGGGGGGCACCCGTGCCCCGGTGGCGATCGCGACGGCCTCGCCGTCGCCGAGCCGCACGTCACCGCCTTGCCCGGCGAGGATGCCGGGGTGGCTCCCGCTGCCGGGCAACCGCCAGGGCCCGGGCCCGGCGACGGCCCAGCCGTCCATCGCGGAGGTGTCGAACGAGGGCAGATCGGTCAGCGCGACGAGCGCTCCGGCAAGCGTCTGCCCCAGGGCCTCACCGAGCGGCACCACTCGGGTCTCGGCTTCCTTCCGCCCCACCGCAGCCCACCCGGCAACGTTCCGCGCGACGTCCCAGGGGGTGGCGGGCGGATGCGCGGGGCGGCTTTTCGGGGCGCGGGGGGTGGGTCCCTCGGGGGCGGGTGCGCCGGGGGCGGGGTCGGGATCCGCCGGTGCGGGGTCCGCAGGGGTCGCGGGGCCGGCGTCAGGGGACGCGGAGGCAGCGCCGCGACGGGTGGAGGCGGCATCCACCGCCGCGGCAGCGGAACCGGGCGGATCGACGGACTCGGCGTCGGTGGAAGCGCCGGCACTCCGGCGGCGCCCGGCAGAAGCAGAGCGCTTCTTCCGCTTGGCCGCCGCGCGGCCGCGATCGGCCGGAGCGGGGTCGTCCGAAGCAGCGTCGGCCGGAGCGGCGTCGGGCTGACCGGCGTCGGGCTGACCGGCGGGCGAAGCCGCGCCGTCGGAGCGGCATGCGGCCCCGTGCGCGGCCACGGTCCGGGGGTCCGGCTCCGTGCTGGGCACGGGGATCCGCACGGTCGGCGCGGAGCTACCGGCAAAGGGGGCTCGGGGCGCAGGGTCGGGGGCGAACAACGTGTCATAGAACCGCACCCCGGCGAACGGCACATCGAGCCGACCGGTATCCACCCCCCGCTCCGCTGCGGGCGGTACGAACGGCTCCGCGAACGGATCCGCGTCGAAGTCGAAGCGGAACCGCTCGTCCCGTCCCTGGGCCACCGCCCCGGCGGACTCTGCCGCCCCGGCCGCCCCAGCCGCGTCGGTCGCCCGAGCCGCCTCCGCCGGATGTCCGGGACGTCCGCCCCGGGGCGCCCGGGACTGCCCCGCGAGAAGCGCCAGCGCCTCCGCCGTGGCGCGCTCGAGCGCGTCCTCGCCATCCCCGTCGCGGCCACCACCCGCGTGCCCGCTCATGAGGGCTTCCCGTCCGCTTCCGCCGCCCACCGCTCGGCCAGCGCACCGGCCACCCGGGCCGCCTCGGCCACGGCCTCCGGGCCGCCGCCCCGCAGCGCGGCGGCGTATCCGACGAGGAAGGTCGTCAGGGGCGCGGCGGGACGGGCCACGCCGTGCGCGGCGTCACGCGCGAGGTCGAGGAGTCCGGCCGTGTCGACGTCGAGTTCGATGCCCAGCTCGGCCTTGACCGCGGAGATCCATTCATCCAGCACATGCCTATCGTCCCTGATGCGCGCGCGGGCCTCGCTGATGTCCTCCCAGGTGTCGCAGTCGAAGGAGGCGGTGGGGTGGGGCAGCCGGGCGAGCGACAGCTCGCCCGTGAGCAGCCGCAGCGGCAGGCCGACGAGCGTGCCGTGCTCGGCGACGAGCAGCCCGAGCTCCCGCCGCAGCGCCTCCGCCCGGTAGGCGGCGACCAGCGGCTGTTCCCGCCCGTCCCCGTCCACGAGGACGGCGCCTTCCGCCCCCGCCACACCGTCGGCGCCTTCGTCGAGGGCCGTGACCAGCCCGCGCACCGCTCCCGCCGCCAGGAACGGCAGGTCGGCGGAGAGCAGGAGCACCCGCTCCGCGCGGACCTCGCGCAGCCCGGCGTGGAGGCCCGCGAGGGGCCCGCCGCCGGGCGGGTCCTCAAGGGCCCAGGTCACGGGCCGGATCGTCGGCCGCCGGGGGCCGACCACCACCGTCCGCCCGGCGTCGCCGCAGGCGCCCAGCACCCGGTCGAGCAGCGCCCGGCCGCCGACCCGCACGGCGGGCTTGTCCGCTCCTCCGAGCCGCCGGGCGGCGCCGCCGGCCAGTACTACCGCGTCGAAAACCGTCACCCGTCGAGTATGGCGACACCGCCCCGGCGGCCCGGCTCAGCCCGCCCCGATCAGACCGTCCGCAGCAGCACCGCCGGCTGCTCCACGCAGTCCGCCACGTACCGCAGGAAGCCGCCCGCCGTGCCGCCGTCGCACACCCGGTGGTCGAAGGTGAAGGACAGCTGGACCACGTGCCGCACGGCCAACTCGCCCTCGTGCACCCAGGGCTTGGGGGCTATGCGGCCGACGCCCAGCATGGCCGCCTCGGGGTGGTTGATGATCGGCGTGGAGCCGTCGACGCCGAACACCCCGTAGTTGTTGAGGGTGAACGTGCCGCCGGCCAGCTCGGCCGGGCTGATCTTGCCCGCCCGCGCGGCCTCGGTGAGCCGGGCCATCTCCACGGACAGCTCGACCGCGTTGCGCGCGTTGGCGTCGCGCACCACGGGCACGACCAGGCCGCGATCGGTCTGGGCGGCGAAGCCCAGATGGACGTCCGGAAGCCGGACGATCTCCTGGGCCTCGGTGTCCACGGTCGCGTTGAGCTCGGGGTACTTGGCGAGCGCCGCCGTGCAGATCCGGGCCAGCAGGGCGAGCAGGGACACCTTGGCGCCGCCGGACGCGTTCATCGCCCGGCGCGCGGCCAGCAGCTCGGTGGCGTCCGCGTCCACCCAGCACGTGGCGTCGGGTATCTCGCGGCGGCTGCGGCTGAGCTTCTCGGCGACCACGCCGCGTACGCCGCGCAGCGGTACGCGCAGGCCGTCGGGCACCCGTCGCCCGCCGGAGGCGCGGCGGGCGGGCCGGGCCGTCTCGGGACGGGCGGTGTGCCGCGCCGTCTGGCCGACCGGCGCGGTGCGGGGGGCCTGCGCGGTGAGCGCGGTGAGTGCCGCCTCCTCGACGTCGGCGCGCAGGATCAGCCCGTCGGGGCCGGTGCCCCGGACCCGGGTCAGGTCCACGCCGCGTTCCCGAGCGAGCCGCCGGACGAGCGGGGAGATCACCGCCACGGCCGTGGGCGCGGGTGCCCGCTCGGCCGGGCGTCCGGTCTCGCGGGCCGGCGGCCTGACCCGGCGGCGGCGTGCCGCCGGGGCCTGCGTGCCGTAGCCGACCAGGACGTTGCCCGAGCCCTCCTCGCCGTTGGCCCTGGCCCCGGTGGCCTCGCCGCCGTCCACCGGGGACGCCCCGGATCCCTCCTGGCCGGCCGGCGTCGCCGCCGACGCGGCCTCCGCGCTGCCCACGCCGTCCGTGGGAGCCGTCGGAGCCGTGGGGGCCGCCTCCCCGACCGCCACGGTCAGCAGTGGTGCCCCGACGGGCAGTTCCTCCCCTTCCTCACCGAAGCGGGCGGTGACCACGCCCCCGTAGGGGCAGGGCACCTCCACCATCGCCTTGGCCGTCTCGACCTCGACCACGGGCTGGTCGACGGCGACCACGTCACCGACCTTCACCAGCCAGCGGACGACCTGCGCCTCCGTGAGGCCTTCGCCCAGGTCGGGCAGCGTGAACTCGCGCACCACCGCCATCAGCGCGCACCACTCTCATCCTCGTCAGGGGTCCATTCCGATTCCCATTGCAGCCGTGCCACCGCGTCCAGGACCCGGTCCACGCCCGGCAGATGGTGCTTCTCCAGCATCGGCGGCGGATACGGGATGTCGAAGCCCGCGACGCGCAGCACCGGTGCCTCCAGGTGGTGGAAGCAGCGCTCGGTGATGCGGGCGGCCAGCTCCCCGCCCGGGCCGCCGAATCCGGTCGCCTCGTGGACGACCACCGCGCGCCCGGTCCGCCGTACGGACGCGCAGACGGTCTCCTCGTCGAAGGGGACCAGTGAGCGGAGGTCGACGACCTCCAGGTCCCAGCCTTCCGCCACGGCCGCCTCGGCGGCCTCCAGGCAGACGGGCAGCGACGGCCCGTAGGTGACGAGCGTCGCGGACGTGCCTCGCCTGCGGACGACCGCCTTGCCGATGCCCGGCACGTCGTCGGGGTGGTCCGGGTCCCAGTCGGCCTTGGACCAGTAGAGCCGCTTGGGCTCCAGGAAGATCACGGGGTCGTCGGAGGCGATCGCGGCGCGCAGCAGCCCGTAGGCGTCGGCGACGGTCGCCGGGGCGACGACGTGGAGGCCGGGAGTGGCCAGGTAGTAGGCCTCGGAGGAGTCGCTGTGGTGCTCGACGCCGCCGATGCCGCCGCCGTAGGGGACGCGGACGGTGATCGGCATGGGCACGGCTCCGCGCGTGCGGTTGCGCATCTTGGAGACGTGGCTGACGAGTTGCTCGAAGGCGGGGTAGGCGAAGGCGTCGAACTGCATCTCCACGACGGGCCGCAGGCCGTACATGGCCATGCCCACGGCCGATCCGAGGATGCCGGCCTCGGCCAGGGGCGTGTCCGTGCAGCGGTCCTCGCCGAACTCCTTGGCCAGCCCGTCGGTGATCCTGAAGACGCCGCCCAGGGTGCCGACGTCCTCGCCGAGGACGTGGACCGCGGGATCCTCGGCCATGGCGTCGCGCAGCGCGCGCCCGAGCGCCTGCGCCATGCTGGCGGGCTTCCGGCCGGTTTCGACGGGCGCGGTGGTCATCGCTGGCTTCCTTCCTGGGGGCCGCCCGCGCGGGCGCCCGGGAGCTCTCCCGCGGCGGTCAGCTCAGCACGCAATTGTGCTGCCTGCTCGCGCAGTTGGGCAGTCTGCTCGGCGTAAACATGCGTGAACAGTTCCATCGGATCGAGCACCGGGTCCTGGTGCATCCGCTCGCGGAGATCGGCCGCCATGCGTTCGGCGGCGTCCTGTTCGGCCCGTATGGCGGCGTCGTCCAGCAGCTCGCGGTCGCGCAGCTCGCGCTCCAGCAGGGCGATGGGGTCGTGGGCGCGCCACGCCTCGACCTCGGCGTCGCTGCGGTAGCGGGTGGCGTCGTCGGCGTTGGTGTGGGCGTCGACGCGGTAGGTGACGGCTTCGACCAGGGTGGGGCCGCCGCCGGACCTGGCCCGGTGGACCGCCTCGGTGAGGACCTGGTGGACGGCGGCCGCGTCGTTGCCGTCGACGAGCCGGCCGGGCATGCCGTAGCCGACGGCCTTGTGCGCCAAGGAAGGAGCGGCGGTCTGCTTGGCGAGGGGCACGGAGATGGCGAAGCCGTTGTTCTGCACGAGGAAGACGACGGGGGCCCGCCAGACGGCCGCGAAGTTCAGCGCCTCGTGGAAGTCGCCCTCGCTGGTGCCGCCGTCGCCGACCAGGGCGAGGGCCACGACGTCGTCGCCCTTGAGGCGGGCGGCGTGCGCGAGCCCGACCGCGTGCGGGAGCTGGGTGGCCAGCGGGGTGCACAGGGGGGCGACGCGGTGCTCGTGCGGGTCGTAGCCGGTGTGCCAATCGCCCCGGAGCAGGGTCAGGGCCTCCACGGGGTCCATGCCGCGGGCGACGGCGGCGAGCGTGTCGCGATAGCTGGGGAAGAGCCAGTCCCGCGGCTCCAGGGAAAGGGCCGCCGCGACCTGGCAGGCCTCCTGGCCCGTGGAGGAGGGGTAGACGGCGAGCCGGCCCTGCCGCGTCAGCGCGGTGGCCTGCGTGTTGTAGCGGCGGCCGCGCACGAGCTGCCCGTACAGCCGCAGCAGAAGTGCCGGATCGCACCCGCCGGCGGCCGGGGTGCCGAGCACCCGGAACGGCTCCGCGTCGGGCAGCAGCGGCGCGGGGTCGGTACGGGGTTGCCAGGCCGGGGGCGGGGTGGGCCGGTATGAGCCGGGCTGCTCCAGAACCGTCATGGCGAGCACCTCCTCTTGGGACGAGCTTGACCGGAAAGCGTCCTGCGCTCTCCCTACCGATTGTTCGGTCGTCGGCACTTTTTGGCTACAGGCGGCCCAAGCCTGTGGACAAACGGTTCTCCACAACCTGAGATATGGGCAGGACGTCCATGAAGGGGAGGCATGGCGGTATGCCGGACGAACAGATGGCCACTTCGGGCGGCAGACCGCCCGCCCGCCCGCTCGACGACATAGACCGCTCGATCCTGCGCATGCTCCAGACGGACGGCCGGGCCTCGATACGGTCCGTGGCCGAGCGGGTGCACGTGTCGCGGGCCAACGCCTACGCGCGGATCAACCGGCTCATCGACGACGGCGTGATCAAGGGGTTCGGCGCCCGGATCGACCAGGAGCGGGCCGGGCACGGCGCCTCGGCCTACATCACGATGAAGATCGTCCAGAATTCCTGGCGCACGGTCCGCGAAAAGCTCCGGGAGCTGCCGGGCGCCGCCCACATCGCCCTGGTGAGCGGGGACTTCGACGTCCTGCTGCTCGTCCACACCAAGGACAACCGCGCCCTGCGCGAGCTCGTCCTGAGCCGTATCCAGGCGATCGAAGAGGTACTGAGCACGCGGACGCTGCTGGTCTTCGAGGAGACGGACCTCAAGGAGGACCGCCCGCTCGACGACGGCCGCTAGGGCGCCCGTGGGGCGCCGCGGCCGCCGCCGGCGGGCGGCGGAGGGCGTCGGGCGTCAGCGGTAGGTGCGCAGGCCCGCGAAGGCCGTGTGGACCACCGCGTCGGCCACCTCGTCGCTCGTGGCGGCCCCGCCCCGCTCCGGCCGGTACCACTCCACGACCGAATTGATCATTCCGAAGAGCAGCCGGGTGGCCAGCCGGGCGTCCACGTCCTGCCGGAGGTCCCCGTCGGCGGCGGCCTCCTTCAGCAGCCCGGCGACGCGGTGGTCGAATTCGCGCCGCCGCTCCATCGCCCAGCGCTCGGTGTCCGTGTTGCCCCGGACGCGCAGCAGCAGCGTCACGTAGGGCAGCTCCGTGATCAGCACCTCGATGGTCCGCCGGGTGACGTACTCCAGCCGGTCGACCGCCCGTCCGCCGGTGGCGCCCGGCTCGTCCAGGACCGCGAAGAGGCCGTCCAGCGCCCGGCTTATGGCGAGCCGCAGCAGCTCTTCCTTGCCCTTGACGTGGTGGTAGATCGAGGACTTGGAGATCCCGGCCGCCTTGGAGAGGTGCTCCATGGAGGTGCCGTCGTAGCCCCGCTCGTTGAACACCTTGACGGCGACCGCGAGCAGCGATTCGGGCGTGTAGGTGTCGCGCTTGGCCATGGTCATGATTACAGCAGGCTCTCTTCGACGGCCGCACGGCGGCGGAGGGACAGGGAGGGGTGGTAGCGGCCGCCGGGGTACTCCCGGTCCAGCCCCGACAGGATGTCCCGGACCCGTCCCAGGCCGAGCTCCCGGCCCCACTCCAGGGGCCCGCGCGGGTAGTTCACGCCCAGTCGCATGGCCGTGTCGATGTCCTCGCGGGTCGCGACGCCCCGGGCGGCGGCGTCCTCGGCGAAGTCGACGAGCATGGCCACCGTGCGGGCGACGATCAGGCCGGGGACGTCGTCGATGACGCTGACCTTCTTGCCGAGCGCCTGGAACAGCCCGACGGCGGCGCGCACGTCGGCCTCCGGTGCCTTCAGGGAGGGGGCGAGGGCGACCCGGGCGCAGGACCGGTAGTCGAGCGCGAGGTCGAGGTGGATCGTGGTCCCGCTGGAGCGGGGGGTGGCGGCCTCGCCCTGGGTGAGGGTGAGCCGGGTGCCGCCGGGGAGCGCGATGTACCACTCGGGCTCGCGGGGCGTGCGGTCCCGCACGACCTTGACGCCCGCCTCCTCGATCATGTCGAGCAGCGGCGCGCAGACGGGCGGCACCTGGCCGTGCCAGCCGATCTCCGCGGGGGCCTCGCGGGGCTCGGCCGTGCTCGGCTCGGGCTTCCCGGCGCCGTCGGTGTACGGGAACCATCCCGCGCCGGACTTCCGGCCCAGCAGCCCGGCCTGCACCAGCCGGCCCTGGGCCAGCGAGGGCGTGAACCTCGGGTCGTGGAAGAACGCCTCGTGAACCGAACGGGTGACGGCGTCGTTCACGTCCTGGCCGATGAGGTCGGTCAGCTCGAAGGGGCCCATCGCGAAGCCGCCGCTCTCGCGCAGCACCGCGTCGATGGTGGCGGGGTCGGCGCCCCGCTCCTCGTACACGCGGAAGGCCTCGGCGTAGAAGGGCCGGGCGAGCCGGTTGACGATGAAGCCCGGGGTGTCGGCGCAGGCCACGGGGGTCTTGCCCCACGCGGCGACGGTGGCCCGGGCCCGCTCGGCGGCCGGCTCGTCGGTGGCGTGGCCGCGGACGACCTCGACGAGGGGAAGCACCGGGGCGGGGTTGAAGAAGTGCAGGCCGACGAAGCGGCCGGGCAGGCGCAGGGCCCCGGCGACGGCGGTCACCGGGAGGGAGGAGGTGTTGGTGGCGAGCAGGCAGTCGTCCGCGACGACCGATTCCAGTTCCTGGAAGAGCTTCTGCTTGGCGTCCAGCCGCTCCACGATCACCTCGATGACGAGCGCGGAGTCGGCGAGCCCGTCGAGCCGCGCGACGGGGCGCAGACGGGCGAGAGCCGCGTCCCGGCCGGCCGTGTCGAGCCTGCCCTTGTCCACGAGGCGGCCGAGCCGGGCGGCGATCGCCCGGGCCGCCTCCTCCGCACGGCCGGGTACCGCGTCGTACAGCCGTACCGGGTGGCCCGCGGCCAGGGCGACCTGGGCGATGCCCTGGCCCATGGTGCCGGTGCCGACGACGGCGACGGCTCGGGCCGGGTCGATTGCGGTCATGACAGTGATCCTCCCCGATGAGTTGTCCACAGGTTCGCCGGGCCCCCTTGCCCCGACCGATCGTTCGGTTACTGTATCCACCGGGGGCGCGTCCGGCCCCCGTATCGGAGCCCCGCTCGACGAGGAGTTGGTCTGACGTGACCGCCGGACTCACCACCGCCCAGCTGATCGAGAAGCACCGCCCCACCCTTGACCAGGCACTGGACGCCATCCGTTCACGCGCCTACTGGTCCCCGCACCCGGAGCACCCCAAGGCCTACGGGCCCGAGGGCGCCCCCGGCAGCCTGGGCGCCGCCGAGGGCCAGGCCGCCTTCGACGCGCAGCGCGGCAAGCGCTTCGAGCTGGAACAGCCCGGCACCGACGGCTGGGCGGGCTCGGAGGTCTCGCCGTACGGCTTCGAGCTGGGCATCGAGTACCCGCACGCCGACGTCGACGTCCTCCTGCCCGCGCTGCGCGCGGCGATGCCCGCGTGGCGGGAGGCCGGCCCGCGGGCCCGGGCGGCGGTCTGTCTGGAGATCCTGGCCCGGATCAACGCCCGGACGCACGAGTTCGCCCACGCGGTCATGCACACCAGCGGCCAGGCGTTCATGATGGCCTTCCAGGCCGGTGGACCGCACGCGCAGGACCGCGGCCTGGAGGCCGTCGCCTACGCCTACGCCGAGCAGACGAACGCCGCCCCGGAGACCGCCGAGTGGGTCAAGCCGCAGGGCAAGCGCGATCCCCTGAAGCTGAACAAGCAGTTCACCACCGTGCCGCGCGGAGTCTCCCTGCTCATCGGCTGCAACACCTTCCCCACGTGGAACGGCTACCCGGGCCTGTTCGCCTCGCTGGCCACCGGCAACGCCGTCCTGGTCAAGCCGCACCCGCGCGCGGTGCTGCCGCTCGCCCTGACCGTGCGCGTCGCCCGTGAGGTGCTGGCCGAGGCCGGTTTCTCCCCCGACCTGGTCGCGCTGGCCGCCGAGCGGGACGGCGAGGGCATCGCCAAGTCCCTGGCCGTCCGGCCGGAGATCCGCGTCATCGACTACACGGGCTCCACCGCCTTCGGCGACTGGCTGGAGGCCAACGCCCGCCAGGCGCAGGTCTTCACGGAGAAGGCGGGCGTCAACACCGTCGTCGTCGACTCCACCGACGACTACAAGGGCATGCTGTCCAACCTGGCCTTCTCGCTGTCCCTCTACAGCGGCCAGATGTGCACCACCCCGCAGAACCTGCTCGTCCCGCGCGAGGGCATCGCCACGGACGCCGGGCACAAGTCCTTCGACGAGTTCGTCGCCGACCTCGCCACGGCCGTGGAGCGGCTCCTGGGCGACGACGCCCGGGCCAACGCCCTGCTCGGCGCCATCGTCAACGACCAGGTGAAGGCCCGGATCGACGCCGCCGCGCAGCTCGGCGAGGTCGCTCTGGCCTCCCGCACCGTGGCCAACCCCGACTTCCCCGGCGCCACGGTCCGCACCCCGGTCATCGTCAAGCTCGACGGCGCCAAGCCGGACGCCGAGGCGGCCTACTTCTCGGAGTGCTTCGGCCCGGTGTCCTTCGCGGTCGCGGTCGACTCCACGGCCGACGCGGTGGAGCTGCTGCGCCGCACGGTGCGGGAGAAGGGCGCGATGACGGTCGGGGCGTACACGACCTCGGCCGACGCCGAGCGGCTGATCGAGGAGGCCTGCCTGGAGGAGTGCGCCCAGCTCTCCCTCAACCTCACCGGCGGGGTGTACGTCAACCAGACGGCCGCGTTCTCGGACTTCCACGGCTCGGGCGGCAACCCCGCGGCCAACGCGGTCCTGTGCGACAGCGCCTTCGTCGCCAGCCGCTTCCGCACGGTGGAGGTACGCCGCCAGGCGTGACTCAGCCCGCCGGGGGCACCGTCCCGGGCCCGCCCCAGTGGAACAGGGCCATCGCCACGCTCGTGGCCAGGTTGTAGCTGGAGACCTGCGGGCGCATCGGCAGGGCGACCAACCGGTCCGCCCTGCCCCTCAGCTCCGCCGAGACGCCGTGCCGCTCCGACCCGAACACGAGCAGCGCGTCGTCGGGCAGGGGGACGCCCCGGATGTCGTCCCCTTCCGGGTCCAGGACGTACAGCGGCCCCGGGGGCAGCTCGTCGGCCGGCAGCCGTTCCACGGCCGTCGCGTAGTGCAGCCCGGCCCCCGACCGCACGGCGTTGGGGTGCCACGGATCGATGTCCCCGGTGGTGACGACGCCGGTCGCGCCGAAACCGGCCGCCAGCCGGACCACCGCGCCGACGTTGCCGAGGTTGCGGGGGTTGTCCAGGACGACGACGGGCGCCTGCCGGGGCCGCCGGGCCAGCGCGTCGAGGTTGGCGCGGCGGTCCGGCCGGGTGGCCAGGGCGGCCACGCCGGTGGGGTGGATCCTCGGCACGAGCTCGCGCAGCGTCGCCGCGGGCACCTCCACCAGGAGGTCGTCGAGGGTGTCCGTCAGGTCGCCGGCCAGGTCGGCGGAGAGCGCCAGGACGGAGGCCTTGTCGCTGGTGAGGGCGGGGCCCACGGGCGCGCCGAAGCGCAGGGCGTGCTTGAGCGCGTGGAAGCCGTCGAGCAGCACGGCGCCGGGCGCGTCGGCGGCCCACCGCCGCAGCGCGGCAGTGCCGGGGTCGTCCTGGGTCATGGGCCTCAGCCTACGGTCCGCCGGCCGGGCCCCGGCACGGCGGCCGGAGCGTCGGCCGGGCCGTCGGCCTCCTCCTCGGCCGGGGTCCGGGGAGCGGGGCAAGGCCCCACCGGCTCCCGCCGGCCGCGCGCCGGGGGAAGCAGACGACGGGCGCCCTCCAGCCGGCGCAGGAAGGACGTCGGCAGGAACACCGCGTCCGCGACGATCATCGCGAGGGAGAAGAACGGCAGTCCCAGCAGCACGGCGATGCCGAGGTGCTCGGCCATCATCACCACCAGCAGCACGTTCTTCACCCGCCGGTTGAGCAGGGTGAAGGGGAACGCGACCTGGACAGCCACCGTGCCGTAGCTGAGCAGCAGGACGACGAGGCTGCTCGCGGCGAGGGCGTGGGAGAGCCAGGGCCAGGGCGAGAAGTAGTCGATGTGCATGGGGTAGAACAGCGCGGTGCCGTCCTGCCAGCGCGAGCCCTGAACCTTGTACCAGCCGGCCGTGGCATAGATCAGACAGACCTCCGCCATGATCACCAACAGGGCGGCGTTGTGCGTCAGATGGGCCAGCGCGTCGAGCACGGCGCGCGGCTCCCCGGGGGCGTGCCGCCGCACCGCCCACCACAGTCCCTGGACGGCCCACAGCCCCCACAGCGTGACGGGCCAGGAGAGGCCGGGCAGCGGCCCTTCGCCGGTCCAGGTCATGCTGTCGTCGCCGAGGACCTGCGCGAGGACGAGCCCGAGCCCGCACACCGTCCACAGCGCGATGCCCGGCACGTCCCACGCGTCTCGGTCGGCACGCCCCCGCGCGTCGCCGTCGGCGCTCTCCCGCGCCAGGCGTGCCGCGCGGCGGGCGTCGAGGGACCAGACCTGGCCGCAGCGCGTCAGGACCATGTAGAGCGCCATCAGATGGACGACGTTGTCGCCGCCGTCCCCGATGAACACGCTGCGGTTCTGGAGCGAGAGCACGCCGAGCATGGAGAGGACCGACATGGTCCGGGTGCGCCAGCCGAGCATCAGCAGGGCGCTGAAGACGATGGCGAGCGCGTAGACGGTCTCGAACCACGCGGGGTTGTCGGACCACATCAGCGCGGTGAAGGCGTGGTTGTCGCCGATGAGCTCGTGGGCCATCCGCCAGCTCCAGGGCGCGTCCGGCCCGTACAGCTCACGGCGGTTGGGCCATTCGCGCAGCAGGTAGCACAGCCAGGTGAAGGAGAGCCCGATCCGCAGGAGGGCCGTCTGGTACGGGCCCAGGGAGGCGCCGGTGACGCGGGCGAGAGCGCGCGACAGCGAACGCGTCGGTGAGGTGGTCATCGGTTCCTCGCCTCCGCGAGATCGGCGGTGGTCACCGGCCACCAGCCCAGCACCCGGTACACCGGCTTGGTGTCGGCCTTCTCGTCGCTCCAGGGCGGGGGCGCGATGGGCGTGGTCACGGACCGCACCTGGACGCGTTCGACCGGGCGGCCGTCCTGGCTCGCGCCCAGCCGGGAGAGGGCGATGCGGCGGACGTACTGCTCGGCGAGGCGGCCGCGCAGGCCGCTGGGGCGCTCCTGGGCGTCGTGCGTGCCCGCGTAGAAGTCCCAGGCGCGGCGGAGCTCGTTCTGCCGGGTGTGGCTGGGGACGGGGTTGTGGAGTATGTCGGCGCCGTCGCGGGCCGACAGGTCGGCCCAGGGGGTGACGGTGGTCCGGCCGTCCGCGCCGGTCAGCTCGGCGCGCGCCTGGACGGCGACGTTCTGCTGCAGCGGGTTGGGGGCGAAGAACTTCCAGTTCTGCTCGAACTCCGGGTAGACGTAGTCGTCTATCTCCGCCGCGTGCCGTTTGCTGACCGTGTTCGGCGGTGCCACGTGCAGGAACATCATCGCCAGGTGCACCGTGACCGCCAGCGTCACCACCGCGACGCCGAGGGCGACGACGACGCGTGCCGGCAGGGACAGGCCCTCCGGCCCGGCGGCGCCGCCGGCCCGCTCGCGCGCCTCGTCCGTCTCCATCGCCCCGCCCCTGTTCCTTGTCCGCCGATCCATGCGCCTGTGGCGCGCCGCCGGGCGCCCGAGCGCCCCGGTGTGCACCCGAACCGTACCGACGCGGCACCGGGAGGCCCAGCGCCGACGAGTTATCCACAGGGTTGACAGGGTCTGGGGCTCCCCTCACCATTGAACCGAACGATCGGTCGGTAGGGAGAATCGTCAAGGCGAGGGGGCACGGCATGACCACGACGGCGCCGGAGACGGGAGCGCTGGAGGCGGTGTTCGAAGCCGCCGTGGCCGCCGACGAGCGGATCGAGCCACGCGACTGGATGCCCGACGCCTATCGCGCCACGCTCGTCCGGCAGATCGCCCAGCACGCCCACTCCGAGATCATCGGCATGCAGCCCGAGGCCAACTGGATCACTCGCGCGCCCTCGCTGCGCCGCAAGGCGATCCTCATGGCCAAGGTGCAGGACGAAGCGGGCCACGGCCTCTACCTCTACAGCGCCGCCGAGACCCTCGGCACCGGCCGCGACGAGCTGCTCGACAAGCTCCACGCCGGCCGCCAGCGCTACTCCTCGATCTTCAACTACCCCACCCTGACCTGGGCGGACGTCGGCGCCATCGGCTGGCTCGTGGACGGCGCGGCCATCACCAACCAGGTCCCCCTCTGCCGCTGCTCCTACGGCCCCTACGCCCGGGCCATGGTCCGCATCTGCAAGGAGGAGTCCTTCCACCAGCGCCAGGGCTACGAGCTGCTGCTCGCCCTCAGCCGGGGCACCGAGGCCCAGCACGCCATGGCGCAGGACGCGGTGAACCGCTGGTGGTGGCCGTCCCTGATGATGTTCGGCCCGCCCGACGACGAGTCCGCCCACTCCTCCCAGTCCATGGCCTGGAAGATCAAGCGGCACTCCAACGACGAGCTGCGCCAGCGCTTCGTGGACATCTGCGTCCCCCAGGCCGAATCCCTGGGCCTCACCCTCCCCGACCCGGACCTCCGGTGGAACGAGGAGCGCGGCCACCACGACTTCGGCGCCATCGACTGGGACGAGTTCCACGAGGTCCTCCGCGGCAACGGCCCGTGCAACGAACAGCGCATAACCCAGCGCCGCAGGGCCCACGAGGAGGGCGCCTGGGTCCGCGAGGCAGCCGCCGCGTACGCCACCAAGCACGCGGCCGAACACGGAGAGGCGACAGCATGACCGGCACCGACTGGCCCCTGTGGGAAGTGTTCGTGCGCAGCAGGCGGGGCCTGTCCCACACCCACGCCGGCAGCCTCCACGCCCCGGACGCCGAGATGGCCCTGCGCAACGCCCGCGATCTCTACACCCGGCGCTCCGAAGGCGTCTCCATCTGGGTGGTGCCGTCCACGGCCGTCACCGCCTCCTCCCCGGACGAGAAGGACCCCTTCTTCGAGCCCGCCGCCGACAAGCCCTACCGCCACCCGACCTTCTACGACATCCCGGAGGGGGTGAAGCACCTGTGACCGCATCTGTGCCCACACCCGCGACCGTCCCCGCGCAGGCGCACGCGACCGCGGCCCTCTCCCTCGGTGACGACGCTCTGGTGCTCTCCCACCGGCTGGGCGAGTGGGCCGGGCACGCGCCCGTGCTGGAGGAGGAGGTCGCCCTCGCCAATATCGCGCTCGACCTGCTCGGACAGGCCCGTGTCCTGCTGTCCCTCGTGGGCGACGAGGACGAGCTCGCCTACCTCCGCGAGGAGCGCGCCTTCCGCAACGTCCAGCTCGTCGAGCAGCCCAACGGCGACTTCGCGCACACCATCGCCCGCCAGCTCTACTTCTCCGTCTACCAGCAGCTGCTCTACGAGCAGTTGGCGGCCGACGCCGGCTCGCCCTTCGCCCCGATCGCCGCGAAGGCCGTCAAGGAGGTCGCCTACCACCGGGACCACGCCGAGCACTGGACCCTGCGCCTCGGCGACGGCACGCCGGAGAGCCACTCCCGGATGCAGCGCGCCCTGGACGCCCTGTGGCGGTTCACGGGCGAGCTCTTCGAGCCCGTGGAGGGCCTGTCCGTCGACCGGGACGCACTGCGCGACGGCTGGCTGACCACCGTCACCGACGCCATCCGGCGTGCCACGCTGACCCTGCCCGACGGCCCCCAGATCGGCGCGTGGACCGCCGGCGCGGGCCGGCAGGGCATCCACACCGAGCCGTTCGGGCGGATGCTCGCGGAAATGCAGCATCTGCACCGCAGCCACCCGGGGGCGACATGGTGACCACGCCCGAGGGAGCCACCGTCTCCCGCCTCGAAGAGGAGCTCCTGGCCCTGGCCGGGTCGGTCCCCGATCCCGAGCTGCCCGTGCTCACCCTGGCCGAGCTGGGCGTGGTCCGGGGCCTGCGCATCACCGATTCCGGCCGCGTGGAGGTGGAGCTCACCCCCACCTACACCGGCTGTCCCGCCATCGAGGCGATGTCCGCCGACATCGAACGCGTGCTCAATGAACAGGGGCAGGCCGAAGTCACCGTCCGCACGGTCCTCTCGCCGCCCTGGTCCACCGACGACATCACGGCCGAAGGCCGCCGCAAGCTGGAGGAGTTCGGTATCGCGCCACCGGGGCCGACGGGGGCGAAAGGCCCTGTCATGGTCGGCCTGGCCATTCGGTGTCCCCACTGCGGATCCACCGACACCACGCTGCTGAGCCGCTTCTCCTCCACCGCCTGCAAGGCCCTGCGCCGCTGCGAGGCGTGCCGCGAACCGTTCGACCACTTCAAGGAGTTGTGATGGCAGCGGCCCGCCATGGCGCCTTCCACCCGCTGCGAGTGACGGCCGTCGAGCCCCTCACCGACGACTCGGTCG
The DNA here is from genome assembly GCF_014648775.1 of Streptomyces abikoensis. GTDB lineage: Bacteria > Actinomycetota > Actinomycetes > Streptomycetales > Streptomycetaceae > Streptomyces > Streptomyces abikoensis. Next base: position 151,709 of record NZ_BMRT01000009.1, on the reverse strand, counting down.
CCGTCACCCTCGCGGTCCCGCCCGCCCTGCGCGCCGCCTTCCGGTACGCGCCCGGCCAGCACCTCGCCCTCCGCCGGCGCGTGGACGGCACGGAGATACGCCGCACCTACTCCCTCTGCGGCCGGGCCCCCGGCCCGGAGGGCCCCGAGACGCTACGGGTCGGCGTGCGCCTGGTGGACGGCGGGGCGTTCTCGACGTACGCCCTCAAGGAGCTGGCCGCGGGGGACACCGTGGAGGTGATGGCCCCGGCCGGACGGTTCGTGCTGCGGCCCCGCCCCGGCCGCTTCGCGGCGATCGTCGGCGGCAGCGGGATCACGCCCGTCCTCAGCATCGTCTCGACGTTGCTGGCGAGCGAGCCGGACGCCCGGTTCTGCCTGATACGCAGCGACCGCACCACCGCCTCGACGATGTTCCTCGACGAGGTCGCCGACCTCAAGGACCGCTATCCCGACCGGCTCCAGCTCGTTCAGACCCTCTCCCGCGAGGAGCAGCAGGCCGGGCCCGCCTCCGGCCGGCTGGACGAGGAGCGGCTGACCCGGCTGCTGCCCGCGCTGCTGCCGGTCGGAACGGTCGACGGCTGGTTCCTGTGCGGCCCCCATGGTCTGGTGCAGGGCGCGGAGCGGGCGCTGCGCGGCCTGGGCGTCCCGCGCGAGCGGATCCACGAGGAGATCTTCCACGTGGAGGACGCCCCGGCGGGTACGACGGCCGCGGCCCCGGCGCCGGGCACACGCGCGGCCCTCACACACAGCGAGGTGACCGCCAAGCTGGATGGCCGCAGCGGCAGTTGGCCGGTGCGGGACGGGGAGACGCTGCTGGAGACGGTGCTGCGCAACCGGGCCGACGCGCCCTACGCCTGCAAGGGAGGCGTCTGCGGAACCTGCCGCGCGTTCCTGGTGTCGGGCGACGTACGGATGGACCGCAACTTCGCGTTGGAACAGGAGGAGTTGGACGCGGGATACGTACTGGCCTGCCAGTCCCACGCCACCACGGAGAAGGTGGAGCTGGACTTCGACCGCTGAATCGGATTCCCAATTCCCGCCTCCTGCCCTACTTTGACGGATCGTCAGATATCCGTACGAGGGAGGGCCGGGCCATGGACTTCACCTTCACCGAGGAGCAGCAGGCGGCGGCCGAGGCGGCCCGGGCCGTCCTCGGCGGGGTGAGCGTCGACGGGGTGCCCAGCCCGGCCCTGGTGCCGGGCGCGGTCGCCGAGGACCTCGACCGCCCGCTGTGGGGCCGTCTCGCCGACGCGGACCTGTTGAGCCTCCTCCTGCCCGTGGAGCGCGGCGGCGCGGGGCTGGGGCCGATCGCCCTGTGCCTGGTGCTCCGCGAGGCCGGCCGGGTCCTGGCCCGCGTGCCCCTGCTGGAGACCAGCGCCGCCGCCTACGTCCTGGGCGCGTACGGCGGCGCCGCGACGGGCCCGCTGCTGGACGCCATCGGCCGGGGCGAGCTCGTCGTCACGGCCGCCGCGCAGGGCCGCACCGGGCATGACCTCCCCGAACTCGCCGTCACCGCCCGGCAGGACAGCGACGGCCACTGGATCCTCGACGGGCAGCAGACCGCCGTGCCCTGGGCGCCCACCGCCGACCGGATCCTGCTGCCCGCCCACGCCGGGGACGGCCGTACGGTCCTCGCCCTGGTCCCGCCCGGCCGTCCCGGAGCCACCCTGGAGGACCAGGTCTCCACCAACGGCGAGCGGTACGCCCGGGTGACCCTGGACGCGGTGCGCGCCGGGCAGGACGAGGTGATCACGGCGGACGGCGCCTGGGCGCGGCTGCGGGAGCTGCTCACCGTCGGCACCTGCGCCCTGGCACTGGGCGTCGGCGAGGCGGCGGCCCGGATGACCGGTGACTACACGAGCAAGCGGGAGCAGTTCGGCTTCCCCCTCGCCACGTTCCAGGCCGTGGCGGTCCAGTGCGCGGATCGCTATATCGACCTTCGGGCGATGGAGGCCACGCTCCTGCAGGCGGCCTGGCGCGTCGAGACGGCCACGGCGCACGAGGAAGCGGGCGCGCTGCCCGTCGCCGCCGACATCGCCGTCGCCAAGGTCTGGGCCTCCGAGGGCGTACGCCGCGTCGTCCAGACCGCCCAGCACCTGCACGGCGGCTTCGGCGCGGACACCGAGTACGCCCTCCACCGCTATCACGCCTGGGCGAAGCAGCTGGAGCTCTCCCTCGGCCCGGCGGCCGCCCATGAGGAGGCCCTGGGCGACCTGCTGGCCGCCCACCCCCTGACCTGAGGAACGAGCTGAGGAACGACCTGAGGAACGAGCTGGGGAGCGGCTAGATCACGGCGCCCGGAGCGCCCGCGGCGTCCACGACCGGACGGCCGACGGCCGCCCACGCCTGCATGCCGCCCTCGACGTTCGCGGCGTCGAGGCCCTGCTGCACCAGGTAGGCCGTGACCTGCGCGGAGCGGCCCCCGGACCGGCAGATGACATGGATCCGGCCGCCCTCGGGGGCCTTCTCCGTCAGCTCACCGAAGCGCGCCACGAAGTCGCTCATCGGGATGTGCAGCGCGCCGTCGGCGTGCCCCGCCTGCCACTCGTCGTCCTCACGCACGTCGAGCAGGAAATCGTCGGCGGACAGGGCGTCGACGCCGACCGTGGGCACTCGCGAACCAAAAACCATGGCCCCGACGCTACCCGACCGGCTAACCGGTCAGCGAGGCCAGATGAGCCTCCCGTTCCGCGATCTGTGCCAGCAGCCCGTCGGCGATCTCCACCAACAGCCCGTCCGGGTCCTCCGGCGCCATCCGGAGCATCGCGCCGATCGCGGAAGCCTCCAGTTCGGCGGCCACCGCCGAGAGCATGTCCTTGCGCTCGGCCAGCCACTCCAGCCGCGCGTACAGCTCCTCGCCCCGGCTCGCGCGCCGCTGCGCCGGCACGGGACCCGCCGCCCACTCCTCGGCGAGCTCCTGGAGCAGCGCCTCGTCGCCGTCGGCGTAGGCGGCGTTCACCCGCACCATGAAGGCCTCGCGGCGCGGCCGGTCCGCCTCGTCCGGGGCCAGGTCCGGGTGGGCCTTGCGGACGAGCTCCCGGTAGGCGCGCCGGGCCGCGTCACTGGGCCGCACCCGGGCCGGCGGGCGCACCCGCTGCTCGGTGAGCATGGCCGTGGCCTCCGGCGACATCCCCGAGTCGTCGATCCAGCCGCCCAGCAGGTCGTCGACCCCCGGCATGGGCTGCACCAGCGCCCGGGCCTCGCGGGCCCGGCGGGTGTCCTCCGCGTCCCCCGAGCGGGCCGCGACTGCCTCCGCGATCAGCGCGTCGAGCTCGTCGAGACGGGCGTACATCGGGCCGAGGCGCTGGTGGTGGAGACGGGAGAAGTTCTCCACCTCGACCCGGAAGGTCTCCACCGCTATCTCGAACTCGATCAAGGCCTGTTCGGCCGACCGCACGGCCTGGGCGAGCCGCTCGGTACCGGGTTCCTCCGCACGCGGCTCGTCGGGCGTCTCGGCTTCCGTCTCAGCTTCCGGGTTCATCACCCGCCCAGGGTACGAGGTGGCCTCCGGCCCAGGCCCCGCGTTCCGGCCCGGACCACCCACGGGCCCACCCACAGGCCCACCCACAGGGTGTGATCAGCGACCGGCCTCACACCCCCGTCTCCGCCGCCACCCGCCCGGTACGCACGGCCTTCGCCAGCTCCGCGTGATCGGCTTCCATGCGGTCCGCGTACGTGACGGCGAAGGCGGCGATCGCCTCGTCCAGTTCCCCGCCCTTGCCGCAGTAGCCGGCGATCAGCAGCGGGTCGGCGCTGTGGGCGTGCGCCCGCGCCAGCAGGGCGCCCGTCATCCGCCCGTAGTCGTCGAGCTCGCCGGGGGCCAGCGCCGCCGGGTCGACGCTGCCCTTGCGGTTGCGGAACTGCCGCACCTGGTACGGGCGTCCCTCGACCGTCGTCCACCCCAGCAGCACATCGCTGACGACCTGCATCGACTTCTGCCCCAGCACCACGCGGCGCCCCTCGTGTCCGACGGGCGCCGCCTCGAAGCCCGTCTTCTCCGCGTAGGGCAGCAGCGTCGACGGCCGGGCCTCCTTCACCTGGAGCACCAGCGGCTCGCCCCGGTGGTCGTGGAGCAGCACCACGTACGAGCGCAGCCCCACGCTGCCGGTGCCCACGATCCGGAACGCCACGTCCTGGATCGTGTACCGGGCCAGCAGCGGCAGCAGCTCCTCCGGCAGCGTGCCCAGGTACGGGCCGAGCGAGGCCGCGACGGCGGCCGCCTCCGCGTCCGGCACCCGGCGCAGCACGGGCGGGGCGTCCACGAACCGGCGGCCGCCCTGGCCGTCCTCCTCCGTCGCCTTGGCGGCGAAGCGGGCGCTGGTGTTCCGCCGGGCCTTCGCCCCGACCCGCTCCAGCGTGCCCACGAGCTGATGGGCGTCGGCGTGGGAGACGAGCTCCTCGTCGGCGATGGCGTTCCATGCCTCGGACGCGGGCATCCGGGCCAGCAGCCGCATCGTGTGCCGGTAGGCGCCGGCGGCGTCGCGGGCCGCCGTGCGGCAGGTGTCCTCGTCGGCCCCGGCCTCGCGTCCGGCCAGCACCAGGGAGGCGGCAAGGCGCTTGACGTCCCACTCCCACGGTCCGTGGAGGGTCTCGTCGAAGTCGTTGAGGTCCATCACTATCTCGCCGCGCGCGTCGCCGTAGAGCCCGAAGTTCGCGGCGTGCGCGTCGCCGCACAACTGCGCGCCCACGCCCGTGACGGCCGTGCCCATCAGGTCGTACCCCATCAGCCCGGCCGAGCCGCGCAGGAAGGCGAAGGGGGAGGCGATCATGCGGCCCACGCGGATCGGGACGAGCTCGGGCAGCCGCCCGGCGTTGGACTTCTCCAGGCTCTCGACCATGCCGGGGCGCCCGGCGGCGGGCCGCCAGCGGGCGTGCTCGGCGCGCGGCACCTCGTCGCGCAGCGCCTTGCCCGCCGCCTTGGCGGCCCTACCCGCGCTACCCGCCCTACCGGCCCGGCGCGCGGCCCCGGCCGGTTCCCCGGCCGTCCGCTCGGCGGAACCCGGGGCCGAACCCGAGGCCGAACCCGAGACGGAACCCGAGACGGAACCCGAGGTGAATCCCTGGGCGAAACCCGGTACGTACGGCAGTCGCGTCATCGCGGCGCCACCTCCCCCATCGGCGTCAACCGCCCATCGGTGTCGATCTTCCCCGACGGTACCGCCCCGCCGGGGCCCGTGTCCGGCAGGGCGGCCACGCGGCGGCACGCGGCAAATCCCCTTGTCCACAAGACCATTGGCCGGCCACACATACCAGACCTTCCCCCACGAAATCCGCTTCTGCGCGAAGGGACGCGCTGGATACCCTGCACACCCATCGCACATCGCGTCGTTCTCCCCCTCGCAAGGAGTCATCGTGTCCCAGGTCCAGCGCATGTCCCGGCTGATGGTGAAGACGCTGCGCGACGATCCGGCGGACGCCGAGACGATCAGCCACAAGCTGCTGGTCCGGGCCGGCTACGTGCGCCGCAACGCGGCCGGCGTCTGGACCTGGCTGCCGCTGGGCAAGAAGGTCCTGGACAACGTCTCGGCCGTCGTCCGCGAGGAGATGGACGCCATCGGCGCCCAGGAGGTGCTGCTGCCCGCGCTGCTGCCCAAGGAGCCGTACGAGGCGAGCGGCCGCTGGGAGGAGTACGGCGAGCTGCTGTTCCGGCTGAAGGACCGCAAGGGCGCCGACTATCTCCTGGGCCCCACGCACGAGGAGATCTTCACGCAGACGGTCAAGGACCAGTGCGTGTCCTACAAGGACCTCCCGGTGATGCTCTACCAGATCCAGACGAAGTACCGGGACGAGGCCAGGCCGCGCTCGGGGGTGCTGCGCGGGCGCGAGTTCCAGATGAAGGACTCGTACTCCTTCGACATCACGGATGAGGGGCTGGCCGAGTCGTACGCCCTCCACCGGGCCGCCTACCAGCGGATCTTCACCCGGCTGGGGCTGGACCACCGGATCGTCTCGGCGGTGTCGGGGGCGATGGGCGGCTCGGCGTCGGAGGAGTTCCTGGCCCCCGCCGCGGCCGGCGAGGACACCTTCGTCGACTGCCCGGCGTGCGGGTACGCGGCGAACACGGAGGCGGTGACCTTCCCGGCGGACCGCGCGGAGCCGGCGGACGCGTCCTCGGTGGGCCCGGTGGAGGAGCTGGACACCCCGGACACCCCGACGATCGAGTCCCTCGCCCGGCAGCTGGACGTCCCGGCCTCCGCGACCCTGAAGAACCTCCTGGTGAAGGTGGACGGGGAGATCGTGGCCGTGGGCGTGCCCGGCGACCGCGAGGTGGACCTCGGCAAGCTGGGCGAGCACCTGGCCCCGGCGGTCGTGGAGCTCGTCACCGCCGAGGACTTCGCCGGCCGCCCGGACCTGGTGCGCGGCTACGTGGGCCCGCAGGGCCTGGCGAAGGTCCGCTACATCGCCGACCCGCGCGTCGCCCCCGGCACCGCCTGGGTGACGGGCGCCAACAAGCCGGACACCCACGCGCGCGACGTCGTCTGCGGCCGGGACTTCGAGGTCGACGACTACCTGGACGTCGTCGTGGTCGAGGAGGGCGACCCCTGCCCGTCCTGCGGCGCGGGCCTGCGGCTCGGCCGGGCGATCGAGATCGGCCACATCTTCCAGCTCGGCCGCAAGTACGCCGACACCTTCCAGCTGGACGTGCTGGGCCCGCAGGGCAAGCCGGTGCGGGTGACCATGGGTTCGTACGGCATCGGCGTCTCGCGGGCGGTGGCGGCGCTGGCGGAGCAGACCGCCGACGCCAAGGGCCTGTGCTGGCCCGCCGAGGTCGCCCCGGCCGACGTCCACGTGGTCGCGGCCGGCAAGGCGGCGCAGATCGAGCTCGCCCTGGACGCCGCCGAGCGGCTGCGCGCGGCGGGCCTGCGGGTGCTGGTGGACGACCGGGCCGGGGTCTCCCCCGGGGTGAAGTTCACGGACGCGGAGCTGATCGGCGTCCCGAGGATCCTGATCGTCGGCCGCCGGGCCGCCGAGGGCGTGGTGGAGCTCAAGGACCGCCGCGGTGGTGGGAGCGAGGAGCTGCCGCTGACGGACGCGATCGCCAAGCTGACGGCCTGACCGCCTGACCATCCGGTCCGGCCGGAGCACGTCGCTCCGGCCGGACCGGTATGTGTGAGCACTCCCACATACCGGACGGGTACATAGCAAGACGGTCGGCATCGTGATCACGATGCCGACCGTCTCGTCTGTGCGCGAGGGGGGAGTTGAACCCCCACGCCCTTTCGGGCACTGGAACCTGAATCCAGCGCGTCTGCCTATTCCGCCACCCGCGCATTGGGTGTGTCTTCCGCTTCCCGGACCGTTCCCCCGGCGTTTCCGCCCGGTTCTTGTCCGTTCGCCTTCCGACATCGAGAACATTAGCACGCTCTCGCGGGTGCCTTCACACCCATTGCCTCCACCCCGTCCCCGGGGGAGGGCCCGATGAGGGCTCCGGTTGCGGGACACTGGCTTCGGGGCACCTCTACGATCCGCGTGGAGGCGACACTCGTCACTCCTGGCGTCGAAGGGGAACCAGCCGTTTTCCCGACGCGTGGATACGATCAGTAAGCAGTATCAGGAACGACACTGAGCATCAGAGACGTCACTGAGGGAAGGAGGTGCCCCGTGGGAGTACTGAAGCGCTTCGAGCAGCGACTCGAGGGTCTCGTGAACGGCACCTTCGCCAAGGTGTTCAAGTCCGAGGTGCAGCCGGTCGAGATCGCGGGAGCACTCCAGCGGGAGTGCGACAACAACGCCACCATCTGGAACCGTGACCGCACCGTCGTCCCGAACGATTTCATCGTGGAGCTGAGCGCGCCGGACTTCGAGCGCCTGAGCCCCTACTCCGGCCAGCTCGGCGACGAGCTGTCCGGCATGGTCCGCGACTACGCCAAGCAGCAGCGGTACACCTTCATGGGGCCCATCAAGGTCCACCTGGAGAAGGCCGACGACCTCGACACCGGCCTGTACCGGGTGCGCAGCCGCACCCTCGCCTCCAGCGAGTCGCAGGACCCGAACGCCCGGCAGCAGGCCGCGCGCCCCGGACCGGCCGCCGCCACGCAAGGCGCCGGCTATCCGCCGCAGCCCTCCGGCGTCCCGCCCATGCCCGCGTCGCCGCCGCCCGGTGTCCGTCCCCTGCCGCCGCGCGCCGGCGGTCCGGGGCCCGGCGCGGTGCCCGGGGCACAGACGCGCCGCTGGATCGAGATCAACGGCACCCGCCATCAGATCTCGCGGTCCACGCTCGTGCTGGGCCGCAGCACCGAAGCGGACGTACGCATCGACGACCCCGGCGTCTCCCGCCGGCACTGCGAAATCCGGGTCGGCACCCCCGCGACCGTCCAGGACCTGGGGTCGACCAACGGCATCGTGGTGGACGGACAGCACACCACGCGCGCTACGCTCCGCGACGGCTCACGGATCGTCGTGGGCAGTACCACCATCGTTTATCGGCAAGCCGAAGGGTGAAGCGGGGGCAATGTCAGAGCTGACCCTCACGGTCATGCGGTTGGGTTTCCTCGCCGTACTGTGGCTGTTCGTCATCGTGGCCGTCCAGGTCATCCGCAGCGATCTGTTCGGCACCCGCGTGACCCAGCGCGGCTCCCGCCGTGGCGGGGACACCCGCCCGCAGCGCGCGCAGGCCCCGGCCGCGCCGCCGCAGCAGCGCCAGCAGCAGCAGCCCGGCGGCCGTCGCGCCGACCGCGGCCGTCGTGGCGCGCCCACCAAGCTGGTGGTCTCCGAAGGCAGCCTGACCGGCACCACGGTGGCCCTCCAGGGCCAGACGATCTCCCTCGGTCGCGCCCACGACTCGACGATCGTGCTGGACGACGACTACGCCTCCAGCCGGCATGCCAGGATCTACCCCGACCGCGACGGCCAGTGGATCGTCGAGGACCTCGGGTCGACCAACGGCACCTACCTCGACCGGACCCGGCTGACCACCCCGACCCCGATTCCGCTCGGCGCGCCGATCCGCATCGGCAAGACCGTCATCGAGCTGCGGAAGTAGTAGGACCATGACGACCGGAGGGTGGGCAGCGTGGCTGGGAAGGGGCTGTACCCGGAGCCGACGGGCGAGGTGCGCATGAGTCTGTCACTGCGCTTCGCCGCCGGATCGCACAAGGGCATGATCCGGGAGGGCAACGAGGACTCCGGTTACGCCGGCCCCCGGCTGCTCGCCATCGCCGACGGCATGGGCGGCCAGGCGGCCGGCGAGGTCGCCTCCTCCGAGGTGATCTCCCAGCTGGTCGGGCTCGACGACGACGTCCCGGGCTCCGACATCCTCACCTCGCTGGGCACCGCCGTGCAGCGCGCCAACGACCAGCTGCGCGTCATGGTCGAGGAGGACCCCCAGCTGGAGGGCATGGGCACCACGCTCACGGCCCTGCTGTGGACCGGTCAGCGGCTCGGTCTCGTCCACGTCGGCGACTCCCGCGCGTACCTCCTGCGCGACGGGGTGCTCACGCAGATCACCCAGGACCACACCTGGGTGCAGCGGCTGGTCGACGAGGGCCGGATCACCGAGGAGGAGGCCACCACCCACCCGCAGCGCTCCCTGCTGATGCGCGCACTGGGCAGTGGCGACCACGTCGAGCCGGACCTGTCGATCCGCGAGGTGCGGGCCGGCGACCGCTATCTGATCTGCTCCGACGGGCTCTCCGGTGTCGTCAGCCACCAGACGATGGAGGAGACGCTCGCCAGCTACCAGGGTCCGCACGAGACGATCCAGGAGCTGATCCAGCTCGCCCTGCGCGGCGGCGGCCCGGACAACATCACCTGCATCGTGGCCGACGTCCTCGACGTCGACGGCGGGGACACCCTCACCACCGAGTTCAACGACACGCCGGTGATCGTCGGCGCGGTCGCCGAGAACCAGCTGCACATCATCGACAAGCGGGCCATGCAGACCCCGGCCGGCCGCGCCGCCGAGCTGGGCCGGCCCGTGCCCCCGCAGGAGGGCGCGCCCGGCGGCTTCGGCCCGCCCGGCAGCGGCGACGCCGGGATGGGCGGCATGCCGGACGGCGCCTTCGGCCCGTTCACGGACGAGGACTTCGTCAAGCCCCGGCGCAAGGGCCGCTGGCTCAAGCGCTCCCTGATCCTCGCCCTGGCGCTGGGCGTGGTCGGCGGCGGTCTGTACGGCGGCTACCAGTGGACGCAGACGCAGTACTACGTGGGCGCGAAGGACAACGACCACGTGGCGGTCTACCAGGGCATCAACCAGGACCTGGCGTGGGTCAGCCTGAGCAGGCTGTACAAGGACCACCCCGAGATCGAACTCAAGTACCTCCCGGTCGACCAGCGCAGCCGTGTCGTCGACACGATCACCGTCGGCAGCCGGGACCAGGCCGTGCAGAAGGCCAAGGAGCTCGGCACGCTCGCCGGCGCCTGCAAGAAGGAAGCCGAGCGGCACAAGGCCGAGCAGCAGCAGCGCGAGAGCGAGAAGCAGAACACCGACCGCACCGGCGGCACCGCGAGCGGCGCCCCGAAGGACACGGCGAAGGAATCCGGCGAGGCCCGCTCCCGCGCCGCCCAGGCCACCCCGGCCCCCACCCCGGGCCCCACCCTCAGCGAGGAAGAGCAGAAGTTGGTCCCGCAGTGCAGCAGCGCTCAGCAGTGAAGCCGTAGGGGGCCACCACCGCCATGTCAGCGATTTCACCCATTCCCAACTCGGGCAGCAACACGACGACCATCAGCACCGTGGGCGCGCCGAGCCGGCGCAACACCGAGCTCGCGCTGCTGGCCTTCGCCGTCCTCCTGCCGTGCTTCGCCTACGCCAACGTGGGTCTGGCCCTCGACGGCGAGATGCCCTCCGGCATGCTCGGCTACGGCATCGGCCTCGGCCTGATGGCGGGCGTCGGCCACCTGGTCGTCCGCAAGTTCGCCAAGTACGCCGACCCGCTGCTGCTGCCCCTGGCGACGCTGCTCAACGGCATCGGCCTGGTCATCATCTGGCGGCTGGACCAGTCGCCGCGGCTGATGGCCCGCAAGGCGTTCGCCCCCGCCGCGACCAACCAGCTGCTGTTCTCGGCCCTGGGCATCGCCCTGTTCGTGGCCGTCCTGATCTTCCTGAAGGACCACCGGATCCTCCAGCGCTACACCTACATCTCGATGGCGGTCGCGCTCGCCCTGCTGGTCGCCCCGATGTTCTTCCCCGCCGTCTACGGCGCCCGCATCTGGATCACGATCCCCGGTCTGGGCTCGATCCAGCCGGGTGAGTTCGCCAAGATCGTCCTATCGATCTTCTTCGCGGGCTATCTGATGGTGAAACGCGACGCGCTGGCCCTGGCCAGCCGCCGCTTCATGGGCCTGTACCTGCCGCGCGGCCGTGACCTCGGCCCGATCCTGGCGGTCTGGGCGTTCTCGATCCTGATCCTCGTCTTCGAGACCGACCTCGGTACGTCGCTGCTGTTCTTCGGCATGTTCGTCGTGATGCTCTACGTCGCGACCGAGCGCACCAGCTGGATCGTCTTCGGTCTGCTGATGTCCGCCGTCGGCGCGGTCGCCGTGGCCAGCTTCGAGCACCACGTCCAGCAGCGTGTCGACGCCTGGCAGCACCCCTTCGACGCCTTCAAGGACGGCAGCTCCGACCAGATCGCCCAGGCCCTGATGGCCTTCGGCTCCGGCGGGGTCTTCGGCACGGGCTGGGGCCAGGGCCACTCCGACCTCATCGGCTTCGCCGCCAACTCCGACTTCATCCTGGCCACGGTCGGCGAGGAGCTCGGCCTGGCCGGCGTGATGGCGATACTCCTGATCTACGGCCTGATCGTGGAGCGCGGCGTACGCACCGCCCTCGCGGCCCGCGACCCCTTCGGCAAGCTGCTCGCCACGGGCCTGTCCGGCGCCTTCGCCATCCAGGTCTTCGTGGTCGCCGGCGGTGTCATGGGCCTCATCCCGCTGACCGGTATGACGATGCCGTTCATGGCTCAGGGCGGTTCCTCCGTCATCGCCAACTGGGCGCTGATCGCCGTGCTGATCAAGATCAGCGACACCGCGCGGCGCCCCGCGCCGGCGCCCGCCCCGAACCCCGACGCCGAGATGACCCAGGTGGTCCGCCCGTGAACAAGCCCGTGCGCCGGATCGCCATCTTCTGCGGTCTCCTCGTCCTCGCCCTGATGATCAGGGACAACTGGATCCAGTTCGTCCAGGCCGACGAGCTCAAGACGAACAAGCACAACCGTCGCGTCACGATCGCCCGCTACAGCCAGCCGCGCGGCAACATCATCGTCGACGGCCAGGCGATCACCGGCTCCCAGGAGACCGGCGGCATCGACTTCAAGTACAAGCGCACCTACAAGAACGGTGAGATGTGGGCTCCGGTCACGGGCTACAGCTCACAGGTGTTCGACGCCAACCAGATCGAGAAGCTTGAGGACAAGGTCCTCACCGGCGACGACGACCGGCTGTTCTTCAACCGCACGGTCGACATGATCACCGGCAAGGGCAAGAAGGGCGGTGACGTGATCACCACCCTGAACACCAAGGCCCAGGAAGCCGCCTTCAAGGGCCTCGGCGACAAGAAGGGCGCGGTCGCCGCCATCGACCCGCGCACGGGCAAGATCCTCGCGCTGGCCTCCACCCCGTCGTACGACCCGTCGACGATCGCGGGGGCGCAGGACAGCAAGGCGTGGAACGCGCTCACGGCCGACAAGAACCAGCCCATGCTCAACCGGGCGCTGAAGCAGACCTACCCGCCGGGCTCGACCTTCAAGGTCGTCACCGCCGCCGCGGCGCTGGAGAACGGGCTCTACAAGGACGTCGACACCAAGACGGACTCGCCGCTGCCGTGGATCCTGCCGGACACGCGTGTGGAGCTGCAGAACGAGGGCAACATCCCCTGCAAGGACGCCTCGCTGCGGGTCGCCCTGCAGTGGTCCTGCAACACCGTCTTCGGCAAGATCAGCGCCGACCTCGGCAACAAGAAGATGATCGACGAGGCGAACAAGTTCGGCTTCAACAAGCCGGTCGACACGCCCGTCCGCGCCGTGCCCAGCATCTTCCCCAAGGACAACCGCCCGCAGAACGCGATGGCCGGCATCGGCCAGGCGTCCAACCGGGTGACCCCGCTGCAGATGGCCATGGTGGCCGCGGCCGTCGCCAACAACGGCAAGCTCATGGAGCCGTACATGGTTGACAAGCTGCGCGCGCCGAACCTGAACGTCATCGAGCACCACCAGCCCAAGCAGATGAGCCAGCCGATGTCGGCCGAGACCGCCCAGAAGCTGCAGAGCATCATGGAGACGGTCGTCGAGCAGGGCACCGGTAAGAAGGGCCAGATCAGCGGCGTCAAGGTCGGTGGCAAGACGGGTACCGCCCAGCACGGCGTCGACAACAGCGGCAACCCGTACGCGTGGTTCATCTCCTACGCGAAGACCGACAAGGGCTCGCCGGTCGCCGTCGCCGTCGTCATCGAGGGCTCGGACACCGTCCGCGACGACATCGCCGGTGGCGAGCTCGCCGCCCCCATCGCGAAGAACGTCATGGAGGCGGTCATCAACTCGGAGAAGTGATCCGGCTCACTCGCCACGGCCGAACCACTCCTCCGTCTGTACCGGTCGTATATCGGGTGCCGGTGGCGCCCCGAAGGCACCCGGCGCGCCGGGTACGGTATGCCGGACAGCACACCGCCGGACCCACGCCGGTGAGGTCAGGAACACGGAAGGGCTGGAGCTATGGAAGAGCCGCGTCGCCTCGGCGGCCGGTACGAGCTGGGCTCGGTGCTCGGCCGCGGTGGCATGGCGGAGGTCTACCTCGCGCACGACACCCGGCTCGGCCGCACCGTCGCCGTGAAGACGCTGCGGGTGGACCTCGCCCGCGATCCGTCCTTCCAGGCCCGGTTCCGTCGTGAGGCCCAGTCGGCCGCCTCGCTCAACCACCCGTCGATCGTCGCCGTGTACGACACCGGCGAGGACTACGTGGACGGGGTCTCGATCCCGTACATCGTCATGGAGTACGTCGACGGGTCGACGCTGCGCGAGCTGCTGCACTCCGGCCGGAAGCTGCTGCCCGAGCGCACCCTGGAGATGACCATCGGGGTGCTCCAGGCGCTGGAGTACTCCCACCGGGCCGGCATCGTCCACCGGGACATCAAGCCCGCCAACGTCATGCTCACCCGCACGGGCCAGGTCAAGGTCATGGACTTCGGCATCGCCCGGGCCATGGGCGACGCCGGCATGACCATGACGCAGACGGCGGCCGTCATCGGCACCGCCCAGTACCTCTCGCCCGAGCAGGCCAAGGGCGAGCAGGTCGACGCGCGCTCCGACCTCTACTCCACCGGCTGTCTGCTCTACGAGCTGCTGGCGGTCCGGCCCCCGTTCATCGGCGACTCGCCGGTGGCCGTCGCCTATCAGCACGTGCGGGAGGAGCCGAACCCGCCGAGCACGTACGACCCCGACGTGGCGCCCGAGATCGACGCCATCGTCCTCAAGGCGCTGACCAAGGACCCGGACTACCGCTACCAGTCGGCCGACGAGATGCGCGCCGACATCGAGGCGGCCCTGGAGGGCCGTCCGGTGGCCGCGGCGGCCGCGCTCGGCGCCATGGGCGGGGGCGGCTACGGCATGGCGGACCAGCCGACCACCATGCTCCGGTCCCAGGAGCAGGGGCACATGGCCCAGACGTCGATGATGCCGCCGGTGGCGGACGGCGGGGGCTACGGCGGCTACGACAACGGCTCGCACGGCGGCCGGCGCGGCGGCGGGAACGGCCGCAAGAGCAACCTCTCGACGATCCTGCTGGTCGTCGCGGGCGTGCTGGTGCTCGTCGGTGCGATCTTCATCGGCAAGTCGCTCTTCAGCGGCGGCAGCAACTCCAATGTGACCATCCCCAGCCTCACCGGCCAGACCCTGGCGGAGGCGAAGCGCTCCGGCGACAACGGCGGCTTCAAGGTCGTCGAGGGCGAGCAGAAGAACTGCGACCAGCCCAAGGGCAAGGTCTGCGACCAGGACCCCAAGGCGGGTGCGAAGGTCGAGCGCGACACCCAGGTCAAGGTCTCGCTGTCCAAGGGTCCGGTCCAGATCGAGGTCCCGTCCGTGATCGGGCAGTCCTTCGACAAGGCCAAGGCGCAGCTGGAGTCCCTGGGCTTCACGGTGACGCAGAAGCAGGAGGAGTCCTCCCAGCCCGCCGGCCAGGTCACCAAGCAGGACCCGGACGCCGGTGAGAAGGCCGAGAAGGGCGCGGAGATCACCCTCACGGTGGCCACCCAGGCGGCGAGCAAGACGGTGCCGTCCGTGGTCGGCCGGCCCTTCGACGACGCCCAGAAGCAGCTCAAGGACCTGGGCTTCACCGTGAACCGCGAGGACGAGGACTCCACTCAGCCCGCCAATACGGTCACCCGGCAGAGCCCCGACGGCAACACCTCCGCGCGGCCCGGCTCGACGGTCACGCTGTTCGTCTCCAAGGGCGCGGCCCAGCAGAAGGTCGGCGTGCCCGCCGTGGTCAACCAGAAGCTCAAGGACGCCAGGAACGCGCTGACGGGCGCGGGCCTGAAGGTCGGCAACATCACCGGCCCGCAGGACGACAACGCCCTGGTGCTGGTGTCCGACCCGGCCGCGGGCGCCCAGGTGCCCAAGGACACCCCGGTGAACCTGACGACCATCGCCGGCGCCCCGAACCCGGGCGGCAACCCCGGCGGTCAGCAGGGCGGCCAGCCCGGCGGCACCGACCAGGACACCGGCTTCTTCGGCGGCATCATCGGCGGCCGTCGCCACTGACGCCCGTAGGACAGCGTGAAGCCCCGGCATCCTTCGCGGATGCCGGGGCTTCGTGCTGTCAGGCGGTCAGGCCCTCAGCGGAGTTCCTTGGGCGGGGTGCGCTTGGCGTCGACCTTCTCCGTGCGCTCCAGCTCGGCCCAGACGATGTAGCGGTAGTCGGAGGTGTAGACCGGCGTGCAGGTCGTCAGGGTGAGGTAGCGGCCCGGCCGGGTCTTCCCGGACTCCTTCGGCACGGAGTCGAGGACGTCGACGTTGAAGCGGGAGGTCTCCTTGAGGTCGGCGTAGACCTTGTAGACGTACCAGGTGTCGCGGGTCTCGAAGACGACCGGGTCACCGGTCTTGATCTTGTCGATGTTGTGGAACTTGGCGCCGTGCCCGTCGCGGTGGGCGGCGAGGGTGAAGTTGCCCTGCCGGTCCCAGGGCATGCCCGCCTTGACGGGCTCGCGGTAGAAGCCGGCGACGCCCTCGTTGAGGACCTTGCTGCCGGTGCCGGGCTTGACCAGCACCTCGCCGTTCCGCATGGCCGGTACGTGGAGGAAGCCGATGCCGTCCTTGGTGTCCAGCGCGCCCGGGCCGGTGGCCGCGGCCGGGGCCTTGGCCCAGTTGTCGCGTACGTGGCTGCCCTGGCGCTTGGCCTCGCGGTCGGCGAGGACGTTCGTCCACCACAGCGAGTAGGCCACGAAGAGCGCCATGATCACACCGGCGGTGATCAGCAGCTCGCCTATGACGCCGACGACGGCGGCGAGCCGCCTCCGTGCGAGGTCCTGTCGCCGTGGCTCGTCGCCGTCGGTCCGTGCCACCGCGCCCGTACCCCGTTCTCCGCTGTGCCGTCACTCCACGAGCGCGTCCGGTTTTCCCTTGCTCCGGGGCCGCTCGTCGACCATCTTGCCCCACACCACCATGCGGTACGTACTGGTGAACTCGGGGGTGCAGGTGGTCAGCGTGATGTAGCGGCCGGGCCCGGTGAAGCCGGAGCCGGCCGGAACGGGGTCGATGACCTTGGTGTTCGCCGGGGACGTCTGATCCAGACGGCTTGTCATCTCATAGGTGTAGAAGGTGCTCTGCGTCTCGACGACGACCTTGTCGCCGGGCTGCAGCCTGTTGACGTAGCGGAACGGTTCGCCATGGGTGTTGCGATGGCCCGCGAGCGCGAAGTTCCCCTGCTTGTCCCAGGGCATCGCGGTCTTGAGGCTCCCGGTGGCGTAGTGGCCGACCATGCCGCGGTCCAGCACCTGGTGCTTGCCGACGCCCTCGGCGATGGGGGCCTTCACGTCCAGCTTGGGGATGTAGACGATCGCGAAGCCCTGGCCCGGGGAGAACTCCCCCGCGTCCCGGGCGGCGCCCTGGCCACCGCCCTTGTCCCAGCTGTGCCGCAGGCTGTCGGCCGTACCGCCCGCCTGGCGGTGGGCGATGACGTTCGTCCACCACAGCTGGTAGGCGACGAACAGCAGCATGACCACGCCCAGGGTGATGAACAGCTCGCCCACGACCCGGCTGGCTATCACCCCGGGGCTGTCCCTGCGGGCGCGCGCGGCCCGTTGGGCGGCGCGGCGGCGCTCCGCGCGCCCGCCGGTCACCACCGGCCGCTCCGGCCGCTCGGACCGCGCCGGCCCCTCCGGCTCGACGCGCCGCAGCGTCATCGTCGCCTCGTCCTCGGGCGGCAGCGGCTGGGCCACGGCCCCGGGGGCGTAGGCCCCGGAGTCGTACGCCGCGGTCACGCCCCGGCCTTGCCCACCACCGGGGCGAGCCCTGCCGACCGTTCCACCGCCCCCATGTCGCCACAGGCGACCAGCCAGTTGGCCAGCATGCGGTGGCCCCACTCGGTGAGCACGGACTCCGGGTGGAACTGCACGCCCTCGACCGGCAGGTCGCGGTGGCGCAGGCCCATGATCACCCCTGTGTCTGTCCAGGCGGTGATCTCCAGCTCGTCCGGCCAGCTGTCGCGCTCGGCGGCCAGCGAGTGGTAGCGGGTGGCCGTGAAGGGCGACGGGAGGCCGTGGAAGACGCCCTTGCCCTCGTGCGTCACGGGGGAGGTCTTGCCGTGCAGCAGTTCGGGCGCCCGGTCGACGACGCCGCCGTAGGCGACGGCCATCGACTGCATGCCCAGGCAGACGCCGAAGACCGGCACGCCCGTGTCGGCGCAGTGGCGCACCATGTCGATGCAGACCCCCGCCTCCTCGGGCGCGCCCGGCCCGGGCGAGAGGAGGACGCCGTCGAAGCCGTCCTGGGCGTGCGCGGGCTCGACCTCGTCGTTGCGGCGCACCTCGCATTCGGCGCCGAGCTGGTAGAGGTACTGGACGAGGTTGAAGACGAAGCTGTCGTAGTTGTCCACGACGAGGATGCGTGCGCTCACCGGACCACCGCCACCGTTCCGTTGCTCACCGGCATGCCGTTGTCGACCGTGACGTCGTTGAACGGCAGCAGCGGTTCCGCCCAGGGGAAGACGTACTGGAAGAGGACGTAGACGGCCGCCAGCACGAGCAGCAGGGAGATCAGCGCCTTCACCCACGCGTTGCCCGGCAGATGACGCCAGATCCAGACGTACATGCTCTACCCACTCGCCGATGATTGGATGTTTGGGCACCAGACTAAGGGTCGGCACCCCGCCCGCGGGGGTCAGCCGGACAAAGCCGCGGGCCTGCCGCCGGAGACCGGACGGGTCTCGGCCAGATGGCCCCAGACGATGAGCCGGTGGCTGTGTCCCCACTCCGGTTCGCAGGTGGTCAGGGTCAGATAGCGGCCGGGCTCCCGGTAGCCGGACCCGGCGGGCACGGGGTCGATCACGGCGACGTCGGTGGGCAGCGTCCGGTGGGGCGGGGTGTCGACGCGGTAGGTGAACCAGGTCGTCCCGTCGTTGATCACCACCGCGTCGCCGGGCCGGAGCTCGTCGAGGTCCTTGAAGGGGTCGCCGTAGGTGCGGCGGTGGCCGGCGACGGCGAAGTTGCCGGTGCCGCCGGGGGGCGCGGTGCCCGCGTAGTGGCCGAGGCCCCGTTTCAGCAGCTCGGTGCCGGTGCCCTCCAGGACCGGCTTGGCCCAGCCGGCGCCCAGGCGGGGGACGTACATCACGGCGAAGGCCGCTCCGGTGCGCTGCCCGGCGGGGCGCGCGGGTGGTGCCTGCGCGCCGCTGCCCGCGACAGGGGGCGCGTCACCGGCACGGGGCGCCGGGGGGACCGACGGTGCCGGGGAGGCGGTCCGGGGGCCGTCGACGGGCGCTGAAGGGCCGTCAGGAGCCGGCGGGGAGGGTGGTGCGACGGCGGGCGGGCCGGCGGCCCAGCGCTCCCGGAGGCGGCCGATCTCGTCGTCCATGGCGCTGTCGGCGCGAACGCCGGTCCAGTAGAGGAGGTAGACGACGAAGAGCACGATCAGCGTGCCGACGGTCAGGCACAGTTCGCTGAGCGTCCGTACGACGAGGCGTGAGCGCACCGGCCGGACACCTCCCGGGGGTCATCCCATGGGCTTGGCGTAGTGGAGATCCACTGTGCCCGAGTAGCCGGGGAGAGTCACCGCCTCGTGCTGGTCGACTTTCCAGCCGAGGCCGTAGGCGGCGACGTACTGGAGGTAGTTCTGGATCGCGGGGGAGGCGTCCAGGGCCTTGCGGAGGGCGCCCCGGTCACCGACCGCGGTGATCTTGTACGGCGGCGAGTAGACGCGGCCCTGGAGGATGAGGGTGTTGCCCACGCAGCGGACCGCGCTGGTGGAGATCAGCCGCTGGTCCATCACCTGGATGCCCCGGGCGCCGCCCTGCCAGAGGGCGTTGACGACGGCCTGGAGGTCCTGCTGGTGGATGACGAGGTCGTTGGGCTGGGGCTGGGGCACCCCGGGGATCTTCGCGGTGGCGTTGGGCGGGGCGTCGGTGAGGGTGACGGTCATGCCCTGGCCGGCGAGCTTGCGGGTGCCGGCGGAGTCCTCCAGGGCGGCGAGCTTGCGCTGTTCGGCCGCCGTGCCGCCGTTGTCGCGCCGGGCGAGGGCGTCGACCTGGGCGCGGGCCGCCGCGGCGCTGTCCTCGAGGTCGCCGTTCTTGCGGCTGCGCTCCCGGATGAGGTCCGAAAGGCGGAGCATGGAGTCGTCGGTGCGGATGTTGGTGCCCTGGGCGGTGTTGAAGCTCATCCAGAAGATGAGGCCCGCGAGGGCGAAGACGCCGCCGGTCAGCAGCCGCACCGGACGGAAGCGCCGGATGGGCCCGCTGGTGGAGTCCGCAGAATTACTCACCGTACCCTTATCCTCTCCGACGCCGCGGAAGCACTACGCTAACGGACGCCCGGGGGAACGAAGCGCTCCCGTCGCTCCCGCCCCGGCGGACAGCCCATGTGATACCCAGCCCCATGTGAACCCCAGCGCGGTCACGCAGCGCATCGACAGGAGAGTTTCCTCGTGCCGAAGTCACGGATCCGCAAGAAAGACGACTTCACGCCGCCGCAGGTGAAGCAGCAGAGCATCAAGCTGGCGACGGGGCGTCGCTGGGTGGCGCCACTGATGCTGGCGCTGTTCCTCATCGGCCTGGCCTGGATCGTCGTCTTCTACGTGACGAGCGGCGACATGCCGGTGGAGTCCCTGAAGAACTGGAACATCGTGGTCGGCTTCGGCTTCATCGCGGCGGGGTTCGTCGTCTCCACCCAGTGGAAGTAGCGCGAGTTATCCACACCCTCGTCCACAGTGGGGAAAACTCAGAAGATCTGTGGATAACTTCCCTGGCATTGACGCCGGTGTGACTGATCGCAAGCGCTGTGTATCCCTGGTCACACCGGTGCCTTCCAGCGAAAACGCAGCTCGGCGGGGGTACGCGGCCCCTAGAACACCTGTTCCCACAGGATGGGTCCACGATCCCCCGCCGTTGTGGACAACCTGTGCGTCCACCGATGTGGGTGACCCGCGCCCCTCGGCACGGCCCCCGGCCGGACCGGGCGGAACGGCAGGCCGGGATCAGGTGAGCTGCGCCGTCCGGACGACCACCACGGCGACGATCACCAGCAGGGCCGCCGCACAGGTCAGCCGCTGGACCAGCAGCCGCTTGCCGCGCGGGGCGTGCACCATCCCGTAGGCCACCGCCGTGCCCACCACCAGGCCGCCGACGTGCGCCTCCCAGGCGATGTTGCTCCAGGTGAAGGTGAAGATCAGGTTGAGCACGAGCAGCGCGACGACCGGCCGCATGTCGTACTTCAGACGCCGCATCAGCACCGCCGTGGCACCCAGCAGACCGAAGATCGCGCCCGAGGCGCCGAGCGACGGCTGGTTGGGCGCGGCCACGAGATAGGTGAGCGCGCTGCCGCCGAGACCGGCCAGCAGATACAGGGCCAGATAGCGGGCACGGCCCAGCGCCGCCTCCAGCGCCGGGCCCAGCCACCACAGCGAGAGCATGTTGAAGGCGATGTGCATGACCTGCTGATGCAGGAACATCGCGGTCAGCAGCCGGTACCACTGCCCCTCGGCGACGCCCTCCAGCGGGCCGAAGTCCGACAGCGTCGCCCGCCCGAACAGCTCCAGGGCGTCCACCAGCCGGTCCCCGGTGGCCATCACCGCGATCCACACCGCGATGTTGATCCCCAGCAGGACCTTGGTGACCAGCCGCGGATCGGTCGTGTGCACCGCGCCGGCGACCGTGCGCGCCGCCGTCGCCCGGGGGTCGTGGCCCGTACCGGAACCGCTGCTCACGCAGTCCGGGCACTGGAATCCCACGGACGCGCTCACCATGCACTCCGGGCAGATGGGGCGCTCGCAGCGGGCGCAGCGGATGCCGGTCTCCCGGTCCGGATGCCGGTAGCAGCGGACGGCCTGCTCGTTCATGCTCTCCCTCGCCCCTGTGTCGGGCCCTCGCCCCTGTGCCGGGCCGGTGTGCCCACCGCACAACGCACGGCCCCGCCCGTCATACGGACGGGCGGGGCGCCAGGTTCCCATGAGACGCCGGGGCCCGGGGGCCCACGGCGGATCTTCGTGGGGTGTGCGGAGCGGTCGTCAGCCCTCGCGGGTCTCGACGACGACCGACTCGATGACCACGTCGTTGACCGGACGGTCGGTGCGCGGGTTGGTGGCGGTGGCGGCGATGGCGTCCACGACCTTCTTCGACGCGTCGTTGCTGACCTCGCCGAAGATGGTGTGCTTGCCGGTCAGCCAGGTGGTGGGCGACACGGTGATGAAGAACTGCGAGCCGTTGGTGCCCGGACCGGCGTTGGCCATGGCCAGCAGGTACGGCTTGGTGAAGGCGAGGTCCGGGTGGAACTCGTCCTTGAACTGGTAGCCCGGGCCGCCGGTGCCGTTGCCCAGCGGGTCACCACCCTGGATCATGAAGCCACTGATGACACGGTGGAAGATCGTGCCGTCGTACAGCTTGTCCGTCGTCTTGGCGCCCGTCTCCGGGTTCACCCACTCGCGCTCGCCCTTCGCCAGCTCGACGAAGTTCTTGACCGTGGTGGGGGCGTGGTTCGGCAGAAGCCGGATCTCGATGTCGCCCTGGTTGGTCTTCAGGGTGGCGTAAAGCTGCTCGGCCACGATCTACCTTCCATAGTGTTCACTGACAGCCACCGATCCTCGCACGGCGGCTTCGCGGCGAGTAGCCGACAAAGCCCGGCACGCGACGGCGAACCGTGGCATTGTCGACCGGAGCTCCCCTGATGACCCGGATGCCCGATCGCACATGCCGGACCGCCCATCGGCAGGCATGATTTTTCCACTGGGTGGAAAGGCGACAAACCATACGCCACCGAGGAGGAGGATCCCGTGACCCGCAAGGACAGCGTGCGCGCCGCGACCAGCACCGCCAAGGACAGCGTGCGCCACGCCGCGGAAGTGGTGGCGCCCTACGCCGGCACGGCCAAGGACGCCGCCGTGCACTACGCCCACGAGGCCCGCACCCGGCTCGCGCCCAAGGTCGCCGAGGCCGCCCACCAGGCCCGTTCGCAGTACGACGCCCACCTCCAGCCGCGCATCGAGCACGCGCGCGGTGCCCTGCCGCCCAAGGTCGACCAGGTCGCGACGAAGGCCCGCGCCGTCGCCGAGCCCGTGCGGGACGAGGCCCTCTCCCGGGGCACGGCCGCCATCGCCGCGCTGCGCGGCCAGGTGTCCGCCGACGACGTGGAGAAACTGACCCGCCGCCGGAACCGCCGCTGCCGCACCGGACGCGTGGCCAGGCGGCTCGTCGTCTTCGGCCTCCTCACGGCCGGCGCCGTCGTCGCCTGGAAGTGGTGGGACCGGCAGGCCAACCCCGACTGGCTCGTCGAGCCCCCGGAGGCCACCGAGCCCGCCGACCGCGCGCCCCTGTCCTCCGTCGACGGCAGCGGCGGCCGTTCCGCCCTCGACCCGGAGGTCCAGGCCAAGCAGGACCGGGCCGACACGGAGTCGTCCACCGAGGACGACACCGACCGTCCCTGACGACCGCACCCGACGACCGTCCCTGACGACCGCGCCCGAGGGGCGGCGAAACGGGCGGCGGCACAGGCCCTCCACACGGCCCGCACACACTCGGCACACACCCCGGCCGCACCGCCCGGCCCCCGGGGACGACAAAACCCCTCCGACCACGTTTCCGCAGGTCGGAGGGGTTATCCATGTGGAGCCTAGGGGAGTCGAACCCCTGACATCTGCCATGCAAAGACAGCGCTCTACCAACTGAGCTAAGGCCCCGTCGGGGACCAGACTACCCGGTGTCGGCGCTCTTTCCCGACCGGGTATCGCCGCGACCCACCACTCTCCGTAGGATGCACCGCAAGATTCGCGGCAGCGAAGCGAAGGGGAGAGCGTGATGGACGCAGCACAGCAGGAAGCCACCGCCCGCGCACGGGAGCTACAGCGCAGCTGGTACGGGGAGCCGTTGGGGGCGCTCTTCCGCCGTCTCATCGACGACCTCGGCCTCAACCAGGCCCGCCTCGCGTCCGTTCTGGGCCTCTCCGCCCCCATGCTCTCCCAGCTGATGAGCGGTCAGCGCGCCAAGATCGGCAACCCCGCCGTGGTCCAGCGGGTGCAGGCGCTCCAGGAGCTCTCCAGCCAGGTCGCGGACGGCACCGTGAGCGCGGCGGAGGCCGCGGAGCGGATGGAGGAGGTCAAGAAGAGCTCCGGCGGCTCCGTCCTCAACTCCACCCAGACCACGGCCAGCAGCGGGGCGCCGACCGTACGCCGGGTGGTGCGCGAGATCCAGTCGCTGCTGCGGTCGGTGGCGGGCGCGGGGGACATCATCGACGCCGCCGAGACCCTCGGCCCCACCCATCCCGAACTCGCCGAGTTCCTCCGGGTGTACGGCGCCGGGCGGACCGCCGAGGCGGTCGCCCACTACGAGGCGCACCAGAGCTGACCGTGCCGGGGGGCGCCGGCGCACGGCGGGGGCGGGGGTGACGCGCACGACATGGGTGAGCTCTTCGCTGGGCGGTACGAGCTGGTGGACCCGATCGGGCGGGGCGGGGCGGGCGCCGTCTGGCGGGCCTGGGACCAGCGGCGGAAGCGCTATGTGGCGGCGAAGGTGCTTCAGCAGAGCGACGCCCACACGCTGCTGAGGTTCGTCCGCGAGCAGGCGCTGCGCATCGATCATCCCCATGTGCTGGCGCCGATGAGCTGGGCGGCCGACGACGACAAGGTGCTGTTCACCATGGAGATGGTGGGCGGCGGCTCGCTCGCCCATCTCATCGGCGACTACGGGCCGTTGCCGGCGCATTTCGTCTGCGTATTGCTGGACCAGCTGCTGTCCGGGCTCGGCGCGGTGCACGCGGAAGGCGTCGTGCACCGGGACATCAAACCGGCCAACCTCCTTTTGGAAGCGACCGGTACGGGCCGCCCGCATTTACGGCTCTCGGATTTCGGGATCGCCATGCGCAAGGGCGAGCCGAGGCTCACGGACACCAACTTCGTCATGGGGACGCCGGGTTACTTCGCGCCGGAGCAAATGCTGGGCGAGGAACCGGACTTTCCCGCCGACCTCTTCGCCGTCGGGCTGGTGGCGCTCTATCTCCTCACGGGCCGGAAGCCGGACGCCGAGGCGCTGGTCGAGCTGTTCCCCGAGCAGGGGGTGCCGAGCGCTCCCCAGGAGGTGCCGGAGCCGCTCTGGGAGGTCGTCGCGAATCTGCTCCACCCCGATCCGTACGCCCGCTTCCGCACGGCCACGGGGGCGCGCAAGGCCCTCGCGGCGGCCGTGGAGCTGCTGGATCCGCCCGACGCCGACGAGGAGCGGATCGAGGTCTTCGACCAGCTGGGCCCGCTGCCGCCGGGCTTCGGCCCGGACGGGCCGGAGCACCGGCCGGCGCCGGAACCGCCGCGTCCCGCCTACCCGCCCACGCGCCCCTACACCGCCCCGCGGCCGCTTCCCCCGCCCGTTCCGCCGCCCCTGCCCCCGCCGCCCGCACAGGAGCCCTCCGTGGCGTCCTCGCGGGGCCCGCGACGGTCCTCCGGGCCACCGTCGAAGGTGGTCGTGCCGGTGCTGCTCGTGGCCCTGCTCAGCCTCGCGATCGGGGTGTGGGCGCTGATCGCCGGACAGGGCGGATGATCTTTACGTTCGCAATCATTTTATTTGCGTACGCAACCAAATCCTCGGTGCAAACGGCCGCGCAAACAGGCCGGGCCCGAACGCACGAACAGGGCCCCGGCCGCTTCCGCGGCCGGGGCCCTGCTGCAGTTCAGTTCGTGTCGCGGAACCGGCGACTCACACACCCGAACCCGAGGGAACGGAGTCGGTCGCCTCCGTCCACAGGTCCTGCTCGGCGCGATCCGCCTGGATCTGCCGGTACACGAGGAGCCCGCCGATGGCGGCCAGTGCGACCAGGAGCAGCTTCTTCACCGCGCGACCTCGTCTTTCCTTGACGTAAGGGAGCCTCTGGTGGCCGATGATACACACCGGCCGATACCGATCGGTGACCTGTGCCCGCTCCCCCGCCGGGGCCGCTCCGGCGCGCGCCCGGCGCCCGGGGCCGCCGGCGGCCGTACGGGGCAGCGTGAACTCCCAAAAGCGATCGGCCCGGACGGAGAATTCCGTCCGGGCCGATCGTACTGTGGGGCTAACAGGACTTGAACCTGTGGCCTCTTCCTTATCAGGGAAGCGCTCTAACCGTCTGAGCTATAGCCCCGCGCCTTGCGACACCGAAAGATTAGCGCACTTGGGGCCCAGTCCCAAAATCGCCCGGGCCCCGTGCCCCGGGAGACTCTATTCGTCCTCGGCGAGCGTCAGCTCAACACCGCCCACGAAACCGGCGGCGAGGTTGTAGACAAAGGCGGCCAGCGTGGCCAGGGCGGTCGCCAGCACAACGTCGACCACCGCGATGACGGTCGTGAAGAGCAGCACGTGCGGCAGCGAAAGGAACGACTCCAGGTCGAAGCCGCCGCCCTCGCCGGAGGCCGTGGCGTCGCTGACCGTGCCGCCGACGGCCTGGAAGACGCCCATCGCGTCCATGACCGACCACAGGACGGCCGCGGCCACGATCGTGCAGACGCCGAGGGCGACCGACAGCAGGAAGCTGACCTTCATCACCGACCACGGGTCGGCCTTCGCCACCCGCAGCCTGGCCTTGCGCGTACGCGGGCCCGTGGGGGCCGTACGGGCCGCCGGGCGCTGCGCGGAGGCCGGGTCCTGGCCGGCGGCACCCTCGGGCGACCGGGCGGGCCCGGGCACCTTGGCGGCCTTCGCGTCCTTGCCCGCCTTCGCGGCCTGACCGGCCGGGCCGGACTTGGCCGCCGGACCGGCCTGGGCGGACCGGGAGGGCTTCCCGTCCTTGGCGCCCTTGCCGTTCCTGGCCCCCTTGGCGGACCCGCCGGAGGCCTTGGCGGCCTCGGCGGCGGGCTCGGAGGCGGAATCGGAATCGGAGCGTTCGGCCGGAGGCTCGTACGCCTTCGGCGGGTGGTACGGCTGTGGACCTCGGGTCTCCGTCATGGTCTCCCCCTTGACTGCGGTCCTGGTGCCACCGGCCCGGGAGCCCGCGCCGTCCTTGCCGGCCGTGCCGGCCTTGTCGGCAGCGCCGTCTTCACCGGCCGTGCCGTCCGCGGCCGAGCCACGGGCCTCCGTGTCGGAGGGGACGGGTGGGGCGGCTTCCTGCCGCTCGGCGCCCGCACCGCTCTTGGCGGTGCCCGTGGCTCGACTCACGTATTACTCCTCGGTGTGCTCAGGCGTGGTGCCCTCGGCCGCCTCGGACCCGCCCTCGGCCGCGTCGGTCACCTCGTCGACACCCTCAGCCTCGCGACCGGCCTCGGCGTTCCGGGCGATGCCCACGACGGCATCGCGCTTGCCCAGGTTGATCAGTTGGACGCCCATGGTGTCACGGCCCGTCTCCCGGACTTCGGCGACCCGGGTGCGGATCACACCGCCGCCCAGCGTGATGGCCAGAATCTCGTCGCCCTCCTCGACCACCAGGGCGCCGACCAGGGAACCGCGGTCCTCCACGATCTTGGCGGCCTTGATGCCGAGGCCGCCACGGCCCTGGACGCGGTACTCGTCGACGTTGGTGCGCTTGGCGTACCCGCCGTCGGTGGCGGTGAAGACGAACGTACCGGGACGGACCACATTCATCGAGAGGAGCTCGTCACCCTCGCGGAAGCTCATGCCCTTGACACCGGAGGTGGCACGGCCCATCGGACGGAGGGTGTCGTCCGAAGCGGTGAAGCGGATGGACTGCGCCTTCTTGCTGATCAGCAGCAGGTCGTCCGTGGCGGAGACCAGCTCGGCGCCGATCAGCTCGTCCTCGACGCCACCGTCCGTCTCGCGGAGGTTGATGGCGATGACACCGCCGGAGCGCGGCGAGTCGTAGTCCTTCAGCGAGGTCTTCTTCACCAGGCCCGACTTGGTGGCCAGCACCAGGTAGGGCGCGGCCTCGTAGTCGCGGACGGCGAGGATCTGGGCGATCTTCTCGTCCGGCTGGAAGGCCAGCAGATTGGCCACGTGCTGACCGCGCGCGTCCCGGCCGGCGTCCGGCAGCTCGTACGCCTTGGCCCGGTAGACCCGGCCCTTGTTGGTGAAGAAGAGCAGCCAGTGGTGGGTGGTGGAGACGAAGAAGTGGTCGACGATGTCGTCTTCCTTCAGCTTCGTACCCCGCACGCCCTTGCCGCCGCGCTTCTGCGAGCGGTAGTCGTCGGTCTTGGTGCGCTTGACGTAGCCGCCACGCGTGATGGTGACGACGATGTCCTCCTCGGCGATCAGGTCCTCGATGGACATGTCGCCTTCGAAGGGCACCAGCTTGCTGCGCCGGTCCTCGCCGAACTTCTCGACGATCGCCGTCAGTTCGTCGCTGATGATGCCGCGCTGCCGCTCCGGCGAGGCCAGGATGGCGTTGTACTCGTTGATCTTCGCCTGGAGTTCGTCGTGCTCGGCGGTGATCTTCTGGCGCTCCAGGGCGGCCAGTCGGCGCAGCTGCATCTCGAGGATGGCGTTGGCCTGGACCTCGTCGATCCGCAGCAGGCCCATCAGGCCGGTGCGGGCGACGTCGACGGTGTCGCTGCGCCGGATGAGCGCGATGACCTCGTCGATGGCGTCCAGGGCCTTGAGCAGGCCGCGCAGGATGTGGGCGCGCTCCTCCGCCTTGCGCAGACGGAAGCGGGTGCGCCGGACGATGACCTCGATCTGGTGCGTCACCCAGTTGCGGATGAACGCGTCCAGCGAGAGGGTGCGCGGCACACCGTCGACCAGCGCCAGCATGTTCGCGCCGAAGTTGGTCTGGAGGTCGGTGTGCTTGTAGAGGTTGTTGAGGACGACCTTGGCGACCGCGTCCCGCTTGAGGACGATCACCAGGCGCTGGCCCGTGCGCGAGGAGGTCTCGTCACGGACGTCGGCGATGCCGCCGATCTTCCCGTCCTTCACCAGGTCGGCGATCTTCTGGGCGAGGTTGTCCGGGTTGACCTGGTAGGGCAGCTCGGTGACCACCAGGCACTGGCGGTTCTGGATCTCCTCGACCTCGACGACGGCGCGCATGGTGATCGAGCCGCGGCCGGTGCGGTAGGCCTCCTCGATGCCCTTGCGGCCCACCACGAGGGCGCCGGTCGGGAAGTCGGGGCCCTTGATCCGCTCGACGAGCGCGTCGAGCAGCTCCTCGGCGGAGGCCTCGGGGTTGGCCAGGAACCACTGGGCGCCCTCGGCCACCTCGCGCAGGTTGTGCGGCGGGATGTTGGTGGCCATGCCGACGGCGATACCGGCGGAACCGTTCACCAGCAGGTTGGGGATGCGCGACGGCAGGACCGTCGGCTCCTGGTTGCGGCCGTCGTAGTTGTCCTGGAAGTCGACGGTCTCCTCGTCGATGTCCCGGACCATCTCCATCGACAGCGGCGCCATCTTGCACTCGGTGTAGCGCATGGCGGCGGCCGGGTCGTTGCCCGGGGAGCCGAAGTTGCCGTTGGAGTCGACGAGCGGCATCCGCATGGCCCAGGGCTGGGCGAGGCGGACGAGCGCGTCGTAGATGGAGGCGTCGCCGTGCGGGTGGTACGTACCCATGACGTCACCGACGACACGGGCGCACTTGTAGAAGCCCTTCTCGGGCCGGTAGCCGCCGTCGTACATCGCGTAGAGCACCCGGCGGTGCACCGGCTTGAGGCCGTCGCGGACGTCGGGGAGCGCACGCGAGACGATGACGCTCATCGCGTAGTCGAGGTAGGAGCGCTGCATCTCCGTCTCGAGCCCGACGGGCTCGACGCGCATGCCCACGCCCTCCAGGGGCGCCGGGGCACCCTCGGGCGTGACCTCGGGGACGGGAGCGGTGGGAGTCTCAGGGGTCTCGTCGGCCATTGCTGTTCAAAGTCCTTTCGCGCTGCGGCTGTTTCGAGTGGCCGACAGGCTCAGATGTCGAGGAAGCGGACGTCCTTGGCGTTGCGCTGGATGAAGGAGCGCCGTGCCTCGACGTCCTCGCCCATGAGCACCGAGAACAGGTCGTCCGCCTGCGCGGCGTCGTCCAGCGTGACCTGGCCGAGCACCCGGTGGTCGACGTCCATGGTGGTGACGCGCAGCTCCTCGGCGTTCATCTCGCCGAGACCCTTGAAGCGCTGGACCGAGTCGTCCTTGATCCGCTTGCCGTTCTCCCGGCCCAGCTGGATCAGGGCGTCGCGCTCACGGTCGGAGTACGCGTACTCGAAGTCGTCCCTGCTCCACTTGATCTTGTACAGCGGGGGACGGGAGAGGTAGACGTGCCCGGCCTCGACCAGCGGACGCATAAAGCGGAAGAGGAAGGTGAGCAGCAGGGTGTTGATGTGCTGGCCGTCGACGTCGGCGTCCGCCATCAGGATGATCTTGTGATAGCGGAGCTTCGAGATGTCGAAGTCCTCGTGCACACCGGTGCCGAAGGCGGAGATCAGCGCCTGGATCTCGGTGTTCTGCAGGATCTTGTCGATCCGCGCCTTCTCGACGTTGAGGATCTTGCCTCGGATCGGGAGGATCGCCTGGTACTGCGGGTTGCGGCCGGACTTGGCCGAACCGCCGGCGGAGTCACCCTCGACGATGAAGATCTCGCACTTGGCCGGCTCGTTCGACTGGCAGTCGGAGAGCTTGCCCGGCAGCGACGCGGTCTCCAGCAGGCCCTTGCGGCGGGTCAGGTCGCGCGCCTTGCGGGCCGCCACCCGGGCGGTGGCCGCCTGGATGGACTTGCGGATGATGTCCGAGGCCTCGTTGGGGTTGCGGTCCAGCCAGTCCGTGAGCTGCTCGTGGACGACCTTCTGGACGAAGGTCTTGGCCTCGGTGTTGCCCAGCTTCGTCTTCGTCTGGCCCTCGAACTGCGGCTCGCCGAGCTTGACGGAGATGATCGCCGTCAGGCCCTCGCGGATGTCGTCGCCCGTGAGGTTGTCGTCCTTCTCGCGGAGCAGCTTCTTGTCGCGCGCGTAGCGGTTGATCAGACCGGTGAGCGCCGCGCGGAAGCCCTCCTCGTGGGTGCCGCCCTCATGGGTGTGGATGGTGTTGGCGAAGCTGTAGACACCCTCGCTGTACTGGGTGTTCCACTGCATCGACACCTCGAGGGAGAGCATCCGCTCCTTGTCCTCGGCCTCGAAGGCGATCACCGAGGGGTGAACGACCTCGCCCTTGCGGGAGTTGAGGTAGCGGACGAAGTCGGAGATGCCGCCCTCGTAGTGGTAGCGGACGGAGAGGGGCTTGCCCTCCTCGTCCACGTGGGCCGGGCGCTCGTCGGTCAGCGAGATGGTCAGGCCCTTGTTGAGGAAGGCCATCTCCTGGAAGCGCCGCGAGAGCGTCTCGAAGGAGTACTCGGTGGTCTCGAAGATGTCGCCGTCGGCCCAGAAGGTGACGGACGTGCCGGTCTCGTCGGTCGGCTCGTTCTTCTGCAGCGGGGCGGTCGGGACGCCGAGCTTGTAGTCCTGCGTCCAGTGGTAGCCGTCGGTCTTGACCTCGACCGCGACGCGCGTGGACAGGGCGTTGACGACGGAGACGCCGACGCCGTGGAGACCGCCGGAGACGGCGTAGCCGCCGCCGCCGAACTTGCCGCCCGCGTGGAGCACGGTCAGGACGACCTCGACGGCGGGCTTGCCCTCGGAGGGGACGATGCCGACCGGGATGCCACGGCCGTTGTCGACGACGCGGACGCCGCCGTCGGACAGGATCGTCACGTCGATGGTGTCCGCGTGACCGGCGAGGGCCTCGTCGACGGAGTTGTCGACGACCTCGTAGACGAGGTGGTGGAGACCGCGCTCGCCGGTGGAACCGATGTACATGCCGGGCCGCTTGCGGACCGCGTCCAGGCCCTCCAGCACGGTGATCGCACTGGCGTCGTACGACGTCTCACCGCCACCGCCAGGGGCGCCGGACCCGGCGCCCACGGCCTCGGAGGGGGTGGTGTTCTCGTTGGGGTTGCCGGAATCGGCCACGAAGCGCCCTTTCTGGCACAGCACAAGCCATCCCCTGCCGCGGCGGGGGTTCCCGGGGCAAGGCAGGAGCGGCTGCGTCGTTCAGTGTCGGTCAGTATGAGTCGGCGATCCCCGCGATCCGGCGGGATTACTACCAGTGTACCGGTGGCGCTGACATGAATGGGGGTTTGCCGGTGCCTGAGTCCTCTTGTGGCGCCCTGAACCGGCATCAGCCGACTCCCCATATGCGGCCCCGGCCTCCAAGAGGCTCACAGGGGCACTCAGCGCTTCGGCCCGGCTTCACGCTGTCAACCGCCCGTTACCGTGCGCCGAGTGCCCACCGGTCCCGGGCGTCACGCGAGCCCGTCACCCGTCCCGGCCCGGCTTCCACGCGGCCGTCACCAGGGCTCGCGACCTGGGAGAACCTTTGACCAACCATGACCCGGGGATCATCCGTAGGTGTCGCCGGGGCCGGTGCTCCCGGGGGCGCGCAACGGCCCGTACCGGCGCCCGGGGCCGCCCGGCCCCAGCACCTTGATCGTCTTCACCGTGCCCTGGCCCAGGTCGTCGTTGAGCCGGGCCACCAGCGTGGGCGCGAGCATCCGCAGCTGGGTCGCCCAGGCCGTCGAGTCGCACTGCACCGTGAGCACCCGCGCGTCCTCGTCGTACTTCTGCGGCTCGCAGTGCAGCGCCAGCTGCTCCCCCACGATCTGCGGCCAGCGGCCCATCACCCCGCCGACCGCCGCGGGCGTCTCCCAGCCCCGCTCGGTGATCAGCCGGTTGATCGCGGCGCCCAGCGGCAGCGGATCGCGCCCGTCGGCGCGCGCCCCGGAGCGCAGCCCACCACCACGGCGGGCCTGCTTCTTCTGCTGCGCCGCCGCGCCCCGCGCCCGGGCCTGCTCCTTGGCGGCCCGCAGCGCCACGCGCGCCAGATCCACACCCGAGGGCTCCGGGGTCTTCCCCCGGTCCCCCGGGCCGTGGTCCCGGTGGCCGGCCGGCGTGCTCATACGCGCTCGACCCCGCCCCGCTCGACCGCGAAACGGGCACCGGTGAGGACACCGGGCACATCGTCGTCCACGGCCGCCGTCACCAGGACCTGCTCGCCCGGAGCGACCAGCTCCGCCAGCCGTTCCCGCCGTCTGGCGTCCAGTTCGGCGAAGACGTCGTCGAGCACGAGCACCGGCTCGTCGCCCTCCGCGCGCAGCAGCTCGTACGAGGCCAGGCGCAGCGCCAGCGCGTACGACCAGGACTCGCCGTGGCTCGCGTACCCCTTGGCGGGCAGCTCGCCCAGGCGCAGCAGCAGCTCGTCGCGGTGGGGGCCGACGAGCGTCACGCCGCGCTCGATCTCCTGCTTGCGGGCCTCGGCGAGGGCGGCGAGCAGCGCCTCGTAGAGCTCCTCGCGGGTGTGGGCGCCCTCGATGCCGGCCGGGCCGCGGTAGTCGAAGGAGACGGGGCCGCCGCCGGGCGCCAGCTGCTCGTAGGCCTTGTCGGCCAGCGGGCGCAGGGTGGCTATCAGGTCGAGCCGCCGGGCGAGCAGCTCCGCGCCGGCGCGGGCCAGGTGCTGGTCCCAGATGTCGAGGGTGGAGAGGTCCAGCTGGCGGCCGCCGTGGCGGCGGGCCATCGCGGCGGACTTCAGGAGGGTGTTGCGCTGCTTGAGGACGCGCTCGTAGTCGGAGCGCACGCCCGCCATCCGGGGGGAGCGCGCGGTGATCAGCTCGTCGAGGAAGCGGCGGCGCTCGCCGGGGTCGCCCTTGACCAGCGCCAGGTCCTCGGGGGCGAACAGCACGGTGCGCACGATGCCCAGCACGTCGCGCGGTCTGACCTGGGAGGAACGATTGATCCGGGCCCGGTTGGCCTTGCCCGGGTTGAGCTCCAGCTCGACGAGCTGCTGGCGCTCGCCCTGGACGACGGCGGCGCGGATGATCGCCCGGTCGGCGCCCATCCGCACCAGCGGCGCGTCCGAGGAGACCCGGTGGCTGCCGAGGGTGGCCAGATAGCCGACGGCCTCGACGAGATTGGTCTTGCCCTGGCCGTTGGGGCCCACGAAGGCCGTGACGCCCGGTTCGAGCGGGACCTCGGCCCGGGCGTACGAGCGGAAGTCGGCCAGCGACAGATGCGAGACGTGCATGGTTGCGTGCCGACCTCCCCCGGCTGCTGGGTGTTGCTTCTCGGTTCTACTTCTTGGTCTCGACCGCGTGGCCACCGAACTGGTTGCGCAGCGCGGCGATCATCTTCATCTGCGGGGAGTCCTCCTGGCGCGAGGCGAAGCGCGCGAAGAGGGAGGCCGTGATCGCGGGCAGCGGCACGGCGTTGTCGATGGCGGCCTCGACCGTCCAGCGGCCCTCGCCGGAGTCGGCCGCGTAGCCGCGCAGCTTCTCGAGGTGCTCGTCCTGGTCGAGGGCGTTGACGGCCAGGTCCAGCAGCCAGGAGCGGATGACCGTGCCCTCCTGCCAGCTGCGGAAGACCTCGCGCACGTCGGTGACGGAGTCGACCTTCTCCAGGAGCTCCCAGCCCTCGGCGTAGGCCTGCATCATCGCGTACTCGATGCCGTTGTGGACCATCTTGGCGAAGTGGCCGGCGCCGACCTTGCCCGCGTGGACGGAGCCGAAGTCGCCCTCGGGCTTGAGCGCGTCGAAGACCGGCTGGACCTTCGCGACGTCCTCGGCGGAGCCGCCGTACATCAGCGCGTAGCCGTTCTCCAGGCCCCAGACGCCGCCGGAGACACCGCAGTCGACGAAGCCGATGCCCTTGGCCGCCAGCTCCTCGGCGTGCTTCTCGTCGTCGGTCCAACGGGAGTTGCCGCCGTCGACGACGATGTCGCCGGGGGAGAGCAGCTCGGCGAGCTCGTCGATCGTGGACTGGGTAGCGGCACCGGCCGGGACCATGACCCATACGACGCGCGGGCCCTGGAGGGAATCCACAAGCTCCTTCAGGCTGTGGACATCCGCCAGGTCCGGGTTGCGGTCGTATCCGATGACGGTGTGGCCTGCGCGGCGGATACGCTCGCGCATATTGCCGCCCATCTTGCCGAGACCGACGAGACCGAGCTCCATGGGTGATCCTCTTTGCCGTAGTCGTGCGGGTCGTACCAGGGGTACGTGCTTCGAGCCTACGCCTGGGATTGGACGCACACCTGTGGGGACGTGGCGCTCAAACGGGTCCCCGTAAGGGGCGCGGGGAACTGCGCGACAAGCCACAGACGGCTCGCAGCCGAAAAACCGGCCGCGAGCCGTCGCTCACCGTCAGCCGGAAAGACGAACCGGCATGATCAGGTACTTGTAGGCCTCGTCCGCCTCGGCATCCATCGCCGGCTTGCCGCTGAGCAGCGCCGGCTTGGTGGACGTGGTGAAGGACAGCTGCGCCACCGGCGAGTCGATCGCCGAGAGACCCTCCAGCAGGAAGCCGGGGTTGAAGGCGATCGAGATGTCGTCGCCGTCCAGCTGGGCGTCGACCCTTTCCACAGCCTGTGCGTCGTCGCTGGAACCGGCCTCCAGGATCAGCACGCCCTGCTCGAAGCTCAGCCGCACCGGGGTGTTCCGCTCGGCGACGAGAGCCACGCGCTTGACGGCCTCGACGAACGGCGCCGTCTCGATCACGGCGACCGAGTTGAACTCGGTCGGGAAGAGCGTGCGGTACTTCGGCAGGTCGCCCTCGAGCAGCCGCGTGGTCGTACGGCGGCCGGCGCCCTCGAAGCCGATGAGGCCCTCACCGGCGCCGGAGCCGCTGAGCGCGATCGAGACCGTGTCGCCGCCGCTGAGGGACTTCGCGGTGTCCAGCAGGGTCTTGGCGGGCACCAGGGCGACCGCGGAGATGTCCGGGGTCTCCGGCTTCCACATGAACTCACGGACCGCGAAGCGGTAGCGGTCGGTGGAGGCCAGGGTGACCGTGTCGCCCTCGATCTCGATGCGCACACCGGTGAGCACCGGCAGCGTGTCGTCGCGACCGGCGGCGATGGCGACCTGGGCGGCGGCCGAGGCGAAGACCTCCGCCGGGACGGTGCCCGTGGCCGTCGGCATCTGCGGCAGCGCCGGGTATTCCTCCACAGGCAGGGTGTGGAGTGTGAATCGCGAGGAGCCGCAGACCACGGTCACACGCACACCGTCGGTGGAGATTTCCACAGGCCTGTTGGGAAGTGCGCGGCAGATGTCGGCGAGCAGCCGGCCGGAGACGAGGACGGTGCCGTCCTCCTCCACATCCGCCTCGACCGAGACGCGGGCCGAGACCTCGTAGTCGAAGCCGGAGAGGCTCAGCGAACCGTCCTCGGCCTTCAGCAGCAGGCCCGCGAGGACCGGCACCGGCGGACGGGCCGGGAGGCTGCGGGCCGCCCAGGCCACTGCCTCCGCGAGTACATCGCGCTCCACCCGGATCTTCACCGGAACCGCCTCCTGCTTGTTGCTGGCTCGCCCTGCTGGCTTCTTCCTCGGCGACTGGCGCCGGAGAACAGTCTGACGTACGCCGCTGACAGTCGGCGCTGCCGGCGGTCAAATCGAGATCCGGGGCGTGGCGCGGCGCGAGGCCGAGTCATCCACAGCACCCACTTCGAAACGAGTTCCCCGCTAGATCTCTGTGGTCGTAGTAGTAGGGGCTGTGGAAACCGTGGAAAACTTCCTTTGCCCAGGTCAGGACCGATTTTTTGTCCACCGGGCCTGTGGGTGGCGGGGGTGGAAAACCGGGGTGGTCTGTGGAACGCGAAAAGTTCTGCACACCCGGTGCACAGGCGGGGCGCACTTCTCCCCAGGGCTGTCCCCAGCTTTACCCCGGTTGCCCACAGCCCAACCCGGCACCTGGGTGTGATGGCTTTCACTCGGTGCGGTGAGAGCGGGCGTTTCGTTGCCGAACAGTGGACAGCGGTGTGGAAAGGCTGTGTATAACACCGGTCCGCCTGTGGGTTGCCGGTGGACAACTTCGAGGGCGGCTGTGGACGCTCCGGCTGTCCACAGGCTGTGGAACGGGGTTTGCCACAAATCCACACCCGGCTGACCTCGCCTGATGGCATATCAACAGCCTGGTCTGTGGACACCGTATGGATAACTTCGCGGTCCCCAGGGTGTGGATCGTGGACAGAGCCCGAATCTGTGGAGAACCGGCAGGTCAGAGGCAGGATTCGAACATGCTGGGGACGGTGGGCGCCAACTTCGCCGGCCCCGGGAACGCCGAAGGGCGCCCCGGGAAGCGTCCCGAAGCGCCCTGGAACCGCCCTCGCGGGCGGCCTCAGCCGTTCTTGATGCGGTTCGTCAGCTCGGTCACCTGGTTGTAGATCGAGCGCCGCTCGGCCATCAGCGCGCGGATCTTCCGGTCCGCGTGCATCACGGTCGTGTGGTCACGGCCGCCGAACTGCGCGCCGATCTTCGGCAGCGAGAGGTCCGTGAGCTCCCGGCACAGGTACATGGCGATCTGCCGGGCCGTCACCAGCACCCGGCTGCGCGAGGCCCCGCACAGGTCCTCCACGGTGTGCCCGAAGTAGTCGGCGGTCGCCGCCATGATGGCCGTCGCGGTGATCTCCGGCGAGGCGTCCTCGCCCCCGGGAATCAGGTCCTTGAGGACGATCTCGGTCAGGCCCAGGTCCACCGGCTGCCGGTTCAGGCTGGCGAAGGCCGTCACCCGGATCAGCGCGCCCTCCAGCTCACGGATGTTCCGCGAGATCCGGGACGCGATGAACTCCAGCACCTCCGGCGGGGCGTTCAGCTGCTCCTGGACCGCCTTCTTCCGGAGGATCGCGATGCGCGTCTCCAGTTCCGGCGGCTGGACGTCCGTGATCAGGCCCCA
The DNA here is from genome assembly GCF_014648775.1 of Streptomyces abikoensis. GTDB lineage: Bacteria > Actinomycetota > Actinomycetes > Streptomycetales > Streptomycetaceae > Streptomyces > Streptomyces abikoensis. The sequence continues at coordinate 114,529 of NZ_BMRT01000009.1, read as the reverse complement.
CTCGAAGCGGTTCCGCAGCCGGTCCTCCAGGGTCACCAGCTGCTTGGGCGGCCGGTCCGAGGACAGCACGATCTGCTTGTTCGCGTTGTGGAGGGTGTTGAACGTGTGGAAGAACTCCTCCTGCGTCGACTCCTTGCTCGCGAGGAACTGGATGTCGTCGACCAGCAGGATGTCCATGTCGCGGTAGCGCTTGCGGAACGCGTCCGCCTTGCCGTCGCGGATGGAGTTGATGAACTCGTTGGTGAACTCCTCGGAGCTCACGTAGCGCACCCGCGTGCCCGGGTAGAGGCTGCGCGCGTAGTGCCCGATGGCGTGCAGCAGGTGGGTCTTGCCGAGCCCGGACTCCCCGTAGATGAACAGGGGGTTGTACGCCTTGGCCGGCGCCTCGGCCACCGCCACGGCGGCCGCGTGGGCGAACCGGTTGGACGCGCCGATGACGAACGTGTCGAAGAGGTACTTCGGGTTCAGCCGCGCCGTCGGCTCGGCCGCTCCCGTGCCCGCCGAGGACGACGAGGACGACGAGGAGGACCCGGAGCCGGACCCGGAGGGCGCCGGGACGGCCGACGGCGACGGCCGGTCGGCGGGACGGCCGACGGCGCCCGTGTCGGGCAGCTCACGGCGCTGCGGCTCGTACGGCGCGCGCTCGGGCCGCTCCGGGGAGCGGTACTCGGGCTGCTGCTCGTACTGCGAGGCGTAGGGGTCCCGGTCACCCTCGGTGTACGAGCCGAGGCGGGGCTGCTGCCAGCCGTAGTCGCCGCGGTCGCCCCGGTCGCCGCCGTGGGGGCCGGACGGCGCCGAGTGGCGCGGCCAGGCGCCCGGGGGCTCGCTGCGGGGCTGCTGGTAGTCGGGGTAGGCGGGGCGCACGGTCGGCAGCTCGTCGCCCGGACGGGCGCCGTAGCCGCCGTGGCCCTCATAGCCCTCGAACGTGTCACGGCCCTGGCCCGGGCCGTGCGGCCGGGGACGCTCGGGCTGCTGATGGCGCTCGGGCTGCTGGGGGGCCTGGGCCGGGGGCTCGCCGGCGGAGTCGTCGACGGTGATCGCGATCCGGATGGGGCGGCCGCACTCACGGCTCAGGGTCTCGCTGACGATCGGGGCGAGCCGGCCCTCGAGGACGCCCTTGGCGAACTCGTTGGGCACCGCCAGCAGGGCGGTGTCGGCCACCAGCGCCAACGGCTGGCAGCGCTTGATCCAGTGCTCGTCCTTGCTTTCCACGCCCTGACCACGCCCCTCACCGAGGAGCTGTTCGAGCACGCGCGGCCACACTGCGGCAAGATCGGCGGGCAGGTCAGCCACAGGGCACGCTCTCTCAGTCACGGGGGGTGCCCCGGAGTCCCACGAATGTGTGGTTCTCGGGACGGGCGGGAAGGATTCGGAGTTCAGCCACGGTAGTCAGGGCGAGGCACGTGGTTCAAGTCGTTGTCCACAGGGTGTGTACAAATGTGCCATGAGGTGTCGCCTGGCGTCTTCCCGGCGTCGGAGAGGCTACGGTGGAGCCTGGGTGCGCTGCCGGTTTGACCGAATGGCGTAACCACGCGTACCGTGACCAGGTCGAGTTGTCGATGGCTGCTGCCGCCTGCCTCCGATGGGCAAAGATCACGGACTTCGGGTCCGGGATTATGAAGCGGTGCACTTGGGCGTATTGCGAGTCTCCTCGTGGGCGCACGGTGACAGCCAGGCGATGTCCCGCCATCAATTCATTTCTGGAGTCCCCGAGTGAGCAAGCGCACCTTCCAGCCGAACAACCGCCGTCGCGCGAAGACCCACGGCTTCCGCCTGCGCATGCGCACCCGTGCCGGCCGCGCGATCCTCGCGTCCCGCCGTGGCAAGGGTCGCGCTCGCCTGTCGGCCTGACCAGCCTGACGTCGAGGTCCTGACGTGCTGCCTTCCGAGTCTCGGCTGAGGCGGCGCGAGGATTTCGCGGCCGCGGTTCGCCGAGGACGCAGGGCAGGCCGCCCGCTCCTCGTCGTCCACCTACGCAGCGGTAACACGGACCCGCACGTGCCCGGGGGGATTGCCCCCTCGGCACGTGCGGGTTTCGTCGTGAGCAAGGCCGTGGGCGGGGCCGTCGTCCGCAATCTGGTCAAGCGGCGATTGCGCCACCTGGTGCGGGACCGGCTGGATCGGCTCCCCGCCGGTAGCCTGGTGGTGGTGCGAGCCCTGCCCGGCGCGGGCGAGGCGGGTCACGATCAATTGGCCCGTGATCTCGACGCCGCGCTGGAGCGGCTCCTGGGAGGGGCGCCGCGAAGCAATCCCCCGGGGGGTGACCCCCGGAGTCCCGGTCACCCGGGAGGGAGCGCACAGTGAAGTACCCGCTGCTCTGGTTGATCAAGATCTACCAGTGGACCATCAGCCCCCTGCTGGGCCCGGTCTGCAAGTACTACCCGTCTTGCTCGCACTACGGCTACACCGCGATCGACAGGCACGGTGCGGTCAAAGGAACAGTGCTGACGGCCTGGCGCATCCTGCGCTGCAACCCGTGGTCGCTCGGTGGCGTCGACCACGTCCCTCCCCGGAAGCGTCCGGTCTGGCACCAGCGGCTGAGGAGCCGACTGGGCGGGCACCCCACCACGGGGCCCACCGCACAGCCCGAGACCCAGTCCAACGCCCAAGGAGCCTGATTCGTGGACACGATCCTCGGTCCCCTCTATTACGTTGTCTCCTGGATCATCGTCCAGTTCCACGCGTTCTACAGCTTGATCTTCAACAAGGACAGCGGCTGGGCGTGGGGTCTGTCGATCGTCTCGCTGGTGGTGCTGATCCGCATCTGCCTGATCCCGCTCTTCGTGAAGCAGATCAAGGCCACGCGGAACATGCAGGCGCTCCAGCCGAAGATGAAGGCGATCCAGGAGCGCTACAAGAGCGACAAGCAGCGCCAGTCCGAAGAGATGATGAAGCTCTACAAGGAGACGGGCACCAACCCGCTCTCGAGCTGTCTCCCGATCCTGGCCCAGTCGCCCTTCTTCATCTCGCTGTACCAGGTCCTGAACCACATCGCGCAGGGCAAGGTCGTCGGCGTCATCGACCAGTCGCTGCTGGAGAGCGCCCGGCACGCGCACATCTTCGGTGCCCCGTTGTCGGTGAAGTTCATGGACTCCGCGTCCAAGGTCGAGTCCTTGGGTGCCAGCCTGACCGACGTCCGGGTCGTCACGGTCATCATGATCGTCCTGATGTCGCTGTCGCAGTTCTACACGCAGCGCCAGCTGATGACGAAGAACGTCGACCTCACGGTGAAGACGCCGTTCATGCAGCAGCAGAAGATGCTGATGTACGTCTTCCCGATCATGTTCGCCGTCTTCGGTATCAACTTCCCGGTCGGTGTCCTCGTCTACTGGCTGACCACCAACGTGTGGACCCTGGGCCAGCAGATGTTCGTCATCCGGCGCAACCCCACCCCCGGCAGCCTCGCCTTCCAGCAGCGCCAGGAGCGCCTGCGGGCCAAGGGCAAGCTGAAGGAGGACCCGGCGCAGGTCGAGGCGCGTGAGGCGGCCGAGTCCGCCCGTGCGGCCCGCCAGCAGCCGAAGCGCCAGACGAAGGCCAAGCGCCAGACCGGCGGCGCGGGCCACTCCGTCGCCTCCTCCGGCAAGACGACGCTGGAGAAGCAGGACCAGGAGTCCGGCGAGACCAAGGCCAAGCAGGCCGGCGGTGCCGCCCGCGGTGCCAAGTCCGGACAGCGCAAGGGCGGCCCGCAGCGCCCCAAGCACCCGACCAAGAAGTGACGAAGGAGTCCCCCGTGACGGACACGGAGCGCCAGACCGCCGAGGGCACCGACACCCTGTCCCGCCTTGAGCAGGAGGGTGAGATCGCGGCCGACTACCTCGAGGGTCTGCTCGACATCGCCGACCTGGACGGCGACATCGACATGGACGTCGAGGCCGACCGCGCCTCGGTTTCGATCATCAGCGACTCCACCAGCCGTGACCTCCAGAAGCTGGTCGGCCGGGACGGCGAGGTCCTGGAGGCCCTCCAGGAGCTCACCCGTCTCGCGGTCAACCGGGAGACCGGTGACCGCAGCCGGCTGATGCTCGACATCGCCGGCTTCCGGGCCCGTAAGCGCGAGGAGCTGGCCGGGCTGGGCGCCCAGGCCGCCCAGGAGGCCAAGAGCACCGGTCAGCCGGTCAAGCTGGACCCGATGACCCCCTTCGAGCGCAAGGTCGTCCACGACGCCGTCGCCGCCGCCGGTCTCCGCAGCGAGTCCGAGGGCGAGGAGCCCCAGCGTCGCGTGGTCGTTCTGCCCGCCTGACCTGTCCCACGTCCAGGTGTGTACGGCCCCGTCTGCTCGCAGACGGGGCCGATCCTTGTCAGCCTGATATTCAGGCTCCGAATATTCACCATCAACGTTCGTCGATGTTTGTACGGAAGGACGGTTCCCCGTGGAAGAGGCAGCGGAGCTCCCCCCGGCGCCCGCGGCGGCGCGGGCTGTTTTCGGTGACCGCTTTCCGGAGGCCGTCCGCTACGCGGAGCTGCTCGCGGACGCGGGCGTCAAGCGCGGGCTGATCGGTCCCCGTGAGGTCCCGCGACTGTGGGAACGCCATCTGCTGAACTGCGCGGTGCTGGCCGAGGCCGTGCCGGACGGCGTCTCCGTGTGCGACGTCGGCTCGGGTGCCGGGCTGCCCGGCATCCCTCTGGCCCTGGTCCGGCCGGACCTCCAGATCACCCTGCTGGAGCCGCTGCTGCGCCGCACCACGTTCCTCCAGGAGGTCGTGGAGCTGCTGGGCCTGGACCACGTCACGGTGGTCCGCGGGCGCGCCGAGGAGATGCTCGGGAAGATCGACCCCGTGCATGTCGTCACCGCGCGGGCCGTGGCCCCGCTGGACCGGCTCGCGGGCTGGGGCGTGCCGCTGCTGCGTCCCTACGGCGAGATGCTGGCGCTCAAGGGCGACACGGCCGAGGAAGAGCTCAAGGCCGCCCGTGCCGCGCTGGGCAAGCTGGGCGTCGTCAAGACGTCGGTGCTCCATGTCGGCGAGGGAGTGGTCGACCCGCTGTCGACGCTGGTGCGGGTCGAGGTCGGGGAGAGCCCCGGTGGCGTGCGCTTCGCCGCCAAGCGGGCGAAGGCGGCCCGGGCCACCCGGGCGCGCCGTCGCTGATGCTCCATACAAGCTGGCAAAACTACCCGTAGCGGAGTGTCGCGGCGCGGCGACGGTGAGTGCCATGCATCGTGTTTCACGTGAAACATCGCTCCCTGCTGCATGGAATCATCGGCCGCGCCCGCGCGGCCTCCGCGCCGCGTGACCGCCGAGCGGTCAAGGACATGGCTTCGTCCACAGGTCCATGGGATTCATCCACAGGAGAACGGGCCTCGCTGGTTCACGACACCGAAAGCATGGCAGGCTCTGTCCATCGCGAGCCCGATGTCGAGGAGAGTGAATCCTTGCGGTCCGACGCCAATATCGCGGGGCCGATGACCGACCCGGTCCCCGGTCCCCGCCCCTCCGACTCCGAATCGATGGCCGCTCCCGGCCCCCTGCCCATGGGTGAGCTTGTTTCACGGGAAACGCCGCCGCCTCCCATGCCGAGGCCGGAGCAGACCCGAGTGATGGTGGTGGCCAACCAGAAGGGCGGGGTCGGTAAGACCACGACCACCGTGAACCTGGCGGCCTCGCTGGCGCTCCATGGCAACCGGGTGCTGGTCATCGACCTCGACCCACAGGGGAACGCCTCGACCGCGCTGGGCATCGACCACCATGCCGATGTCCCGTCGATCTATGACGTCCTCGTGGACAACAAGCAGCTCTCTGAGGTCGTCCAGCCGGTCGTGGATGTGGAGGGCCTCTTCTGCGCCCCCGCCACGATCGATCTGGCCGGTGCCGAGATCGAGCTGGTCTCCCTGGTGGCCCGGGAGAGCCGGCTGGACCGGGCGATCAAGTCCTATGAGCAGCCGCTGGACTACATCCTCATCGACTGCCCGCCGTCGCTCGGTCTGCTGACGGTCAACGCCCTGGTCGCGGGCGCGGAGGTGCTGATCCCCATCCAGTGCGAGTACTACGCGCTGGAGGGTCTGGGGCAGCTGCTGCGCAATGTGGAGCTGGTGCGGGGGCATCTGAACCCCAAGCTCCATGTGTCGACGATCCTGCTGACGATGTACGACGGCCGGACCCGGCTCGCCTCCCAGGTGGCGGAGGAAGTGCGCAGCCACTTCGGGCATGAGGTGCTGCGGACCAGCATTCCGCGCTCGGTGCGTATCTCCGAGGCGCCCAGCTATGGGCAGACGGTCCTCACCTACGACCCGGGCTCCAGTGGCGCGCTGTCGTATCTGGAGGCGGCCCGGGAGATCGCGCTACGGGGGATCGGGGTGCGGTACGACGGCAGCAGGGCTCATATCGTGGGCCGTCAGCAACAGCAAGATCAGCACAGCATGTCGGAGGGGCTTCAGTGAGTGAGCGACGTAGAGGACTGGGCCGGGGGCTCGGTGCGCTGATCCCGCCGGCGCCGAAGGCAGCGGACCAGAGCGGACCGGCGGTCGGACCCGGCGCGACGTCCCCGACCGCGGTGCCGGTGCTGACGGCCGAGCGGGGGGTCGCCGCGGCGAAGGTCGCCGCCCTTCCCCTGGAGGAGATCGGGACGCCCCGGGACTCCCGGCGCGACTTCGGCTCGGCGGACTCCGTTTCACGTGAAACCGAGGCCGCGCCCGTAGCCGGTCCGGGTGCCGAGGGTGAAGACGGCCAGGTGGCCGGCGCCCACTTCGCCGAGCTCCCGCTGGATGCCATCACGCCCAACCCCCGGCAGCCCAGGGAGGTGTTCGACGAGGACGCCCTCGCCGAGCTGGTGACCTCCATCCGTGAGGTCGGGCTGCTCCAGCCCGTCGTGGTGCGGCAGCTGGGCCCGGAGCGCTTCGAGCTCATCATGGGCGAGCGCCGCTGGCGGGCGTGCCGGGAGGCCGGGCTGGAGCGGATCCCCGCCATCGTCCGGGCCACCGATGACGAGAAGCTGCTGCTGGACGCGCTCCTGGAGAACCTCCACCGGGCTCAGCTGAACCCGCTGGAGGAGGCGGCGGCCTATGACCAGCTGCTCAAGGACTTCAGCTGCACCCATGACGAGCTGGCGGACCGTATCGGGCGCTCGCGCCCCCAGGTCTCCAATACCCTGCGGCTGCTGAAGCTGTCGCCGACCGTGCAGAAGCGGGTCGCCGCCGGTGTGCTCTCCGCTGGCCATGCCCGGGCCCTCCTCTCCGTCGAGGACGCGGAGGAGCAGGAGAAGCTCGCCTATCGCATCGTGGCCGAGGGGCTGTCGGTGCGTTCGGTCGAGGAGATCGTGACGCTGATGAAGTCGCGGTCGAAGAAGCCGGTGAAGGGCAAGGGCCCCCGGGCCGGCGCCCGTGTCGCCCCGGCGCTGACCGATCTGGCCTCGCGGCTGTCGGACCGCTTCGAGACGAGGGTGAAGGTCGACCTCGGCCAGAAGAAGGGCAAGATCGTCGTCGAGTTCGCCTCGATGGAGGATCTTGAGCGGATCCTGGGCACGCTCGCTCCCGGTGAGGGCCGGGTGCTGGAGCAGCCGCTCGCCACCGACGAGGAGCGGAACGCCGACGCGTAGCCCCTGGACGGCATCGGGCCCGTCGGGTTTCTCCGGCGCTCACCTTGAGGGCGGGCCGTGTTTCACGTGGAACTCTTTTGCGTGGAACACGACCCGCCCTTTGCCCTGTCAAGCTATCGGCACAATCGGCCTGTGGATACGATGCGTTGAGGTGTGGCACATCCACGTTGGACGCGGTTCACGGAGGGGCGGGGCCATGCGAACGGTGAGCCGGACCGGACTGGTGGCAGCGGGCTTGGGCCTGGGGGCGGTCGGCGGATTCGTCGGCGGCCTGCTTCGGGAGCGGAGCGTCCTGGCCACCGCCCGGAGCGTGGCACGCGACGGAAGTGAGGAACTGACCGCATGGGGCGTCGGCTCGTACCGCTCACGCTGGACAACCTCCCGGACCTGCCCAAGCGTTGCCGCGCCTGTGTTTTCTGGGAGCTGGACCCCGTCAGTGGTGAAGCCGCGCTGAGGGCCGGGCGCCCCGAGCTGGAGAAGGAGGCATGGATCTCCGCGGTGCTGCTGGAGTGGGGATCCTGCGGCCGGGTGGTCTATGTCGACGAGATCCCGGTGGGCTTTGTGCTCTACGCTCCCCCCGCCTATGTCCCCCGCTCGACCGCTTTCCCCACCAGTCCGGTCGCCGCGGACGCCGTCCAGCTGATGACGGCTTGGCTGATGCCCGCCTACCAGGGGCAGGGGTTGGGCCGGGTCATGGTGCAGACCGTCGCCAAGGACGTCCTGCGGAGGGGCTTCAAGGCGATCGAGGCCTTCGGCGACGCCCGGTGGCAGGAGCCGGCGTGTGTGCTGCCCGCCGACCATCTGCTGGCCGTCGGCTTCAAGACCGTACGCCCGCACCCCCGCTACCCCCGGCTGCGGCTGGAGCTGCGTTCGGCGCTCTCCTGGAAGGAGGACGTCGAGCTGGCCCTGGACCGGCTCCTCGGAGCCGTCCAGAAGGAGCCCGCGCTACGGCCGCTGTGAACGAGAAAGCGGCGCGCGGTTTCACGTGAAACGTGAAACCGCGCGCCGCTTCTTTCGGCTTCGCTTACGCGTGGATGAAGTCCGTGAGCTCGCGCTCCAGCGCGGCCTTCGGCTTGGCGCCGACGATCGTCTGCACGACCTCGCCGCCCTTGTAGACGTTGAGCGTCGGGATGGACATCACACCGTACTTGGCGGCCGTGGTCGGGTTCTCGTCGATGTTCAGCTTGACGATCTCGATCTTCTCGCCGTGCTCGGCGGCGATCGCCTCCAGGGCTGGGGCGATCTGGCGGCACGGGCCGCACCACTCGGCCCAGAAGTCCACCAGGACGGGCTTGTCGCTCTTGATGACGTCCTCGTCGAAGGACGCGTCGGTGACGGCCTTGAGAGCCATTGAGATGTCTCCTTGAGTCTTCTGTGCGTGGGGGAAGGAGGTGAAGGTCAGACGGCGGCGGACTGCTCGGGCTCGCGGACGTTCTCGCCGTCGCCGAGCGCGGCCAGGTAGCGCTCGGCGTCGAGGGCGGCGGAGCAGCCCGTGCCGGCGGCGGTGATCGCCTGGCGGTAGGTGTGGTCGACGACGTCGCCGGCGCCGAAGACACCGGTGGCGCTGGTGCGGGTGGAGGGGGCGGCGACCTTGAGGTAGCCCTCGTCGTCCAGCTCCAGCTGGCCCTTGAACAGCTCGGTGCGCGGGTCGTGACCGATGGCGATGAACAGGCCGGTCACCGGCAGCTCGGAGGTCTCACCGGTCTGGACGTTGCGGAGGGTGAGGCCGGAGAGCTTGTTCTCGCCGTGGATCTCGGCGACCTCGCTGTCCCAGACGAAGGAGATCTTCGGGTCGGCGAAGGCCCGCTCCTGCATCGCCTTGCTGGCGCGCAGGGCGTCACGGCGGTGGACGACGGTGACGGACTTGGCGAAGCGCGAGAGGAAGGTGGCCTCCTCCATCGCGGTGTCGCCGCCGCCGATGACGGCGATGTCCTGGTCCTTGAAGAAGAAGCCGTCACAGGTGGCGCACCAGGAGACGCCGCGGCCGGAGAGCTCGTCCTCGCGGGGCAGACCGAGCTTGCGGTGCTGGGAGCCGGTGGTGACGATCACGGCCTTGGCGCGGTGGACGGTACCGGCGGAGTCCGTGACGGTCTTGATCTCGTCGCTGAGGTCGACGGCCACGACGTCGTCCGGGATGAGCTCGGCGCCGAAGCGCTCGGCCTGGGCCCGCATGTTGTCCATCAGATCAGGGCCCATGATCCCCTCGCGGAAGCCGGGGAAGTTCTCCACGTCGGTGGTGTTCATCAGCGCACCACCGGCGGTCACCGCGCCCTCGAAGACCAGCGGCTTCAGGGAGGCACGGGCGGTGTAGAGCGCGGCCGTATAGCCCGCGGGCCCGGAGCCAATGATGATCACGTTGCGGACGTCGCTCACGGGTGTCTTCCTTGTCTGCCGACAGCTGTCTGGAACCTTGCTGGGTCTCACCCCACCCAACGGATCCTACGGGGCGAGCATTCCCGGCAGGTACGACAGCGCGGGCGCGGCGGCTCAGCCACGCGGCACGGTCTGGGTGCTCAGCACCTTCCCGGGGGCGGGGGACGTGGCCGAGCCACAGGTGGCGGACACCATATACGCGTCGACGCGGGCGGCGTCGCCGGGATGCGGCAGGACGATCAGATAGGCGTCCTCACCACCGAAGGTCTCCTGGCGGGTGGCCAGCGCCTGCTCCGGGCGCTTGATGCCCTCCCGCACACAGGCGGGGGCGGTGACGCCCGAGTCGCTCAGCGTCTTCTCGGGAGCGGTCCGCGGGGTCATGCCCTGGACCTCGGGACCCTTCGCGGACTTCAGCAGGGCCTGGACCCGTGCCGTGAGATCTCCGGTCGCCCGGTCCGAGGCAGAGATCCCCTCCGTCCGGGGACCGTCGGCGTGGGTGTCGCCGCTGCCACCGGACTGGAGGAGGAAGCTGCCCACCCCGATGACGGCGGCGGCACAGGCGGTGCCGAGCAGTGCCCGGGGCCAGCGCCGGACGCGCCGGGTGCCCGGGCCCGACGCGGAGTCGCGCCGCTTGGGACCCGTCGTGGCATGGGGACGGCCCGCAGGACGGTCGGCGCCACCGGTTTCACGTGAAACAGCGGCGTCCGCGAGTGCCGGAGACTCCATGGTCGGCGTCCCGGTCCCCGTTTCACGTGAAACACCGCTCTCCCGCGAGACGCCGGTACCCGTCTCGGGGGCGGTGGCGCTCAGCAGGGCCTCGGCCGCGAGCGCGGCGTCGATGCGCTCGGCGACATCCACCGGCATGCGCGTGGGGCCGGGCAGAGTGCCGAGCAGTCCACGGATCTCGTCCAGGGAGCTCCGTACGTCCTCGCACAGCGCGCAGTTCGCGAGATGCTCCCGGATGTCCGTCGTCCGCGCGGGAGAGAGCACACCTTCGGTGAGTGCGGAGATCTCCGCGACCTCCGGGTGCCCATCCGTGCCGGTCCTCGAAGTCACGCTCGCCCACCTCCGCCCTTCACTGGATCTGTGTCGCTCTGCCCCGCCGGTGGTGGGACGGACGTGCCCTGCGACCGGTTCCTTTCCCGGTCGGAGGCGGGGCTACCCCTGCCGTCCGGGCGCAGATGGGTGAGCATCGGCAGCAGCCGTGCCCGTCCCCGGGCACATCTGCTCTTCACCGTGCCGGCGGGAACGTCCAGGACCCTGGCCGCCTCGGCGACCGGATAGCCCTGCATGTCGACGAGGACCAGGGCGGCCCGCTGGTCCGGGGGCAGTTTGGCCAGGGCCTGGATCAGCTCCCGGTGGAGATCCCCGCGCTCGGCCGGCGCGGCGGCGGACTCATGGGGTTCGAGGAGCTGCTCGAGGCGCTCGGTCTCCGCGAGCGGATCGGTGCGTCGGGAGGCGGCCTTGCGGGCCCGGTCCAGACAGGCGTTCACGGTGATGCGGTGGAGCCAAGTGGTGACGGCCGACTGGCCGCGGAAGGTGTGGGCGGCCCGGTAGGCGGAGACCAGTGCGTCCTGCACGGCGTCCGCGGCCTCTTCCCTGTCGCCGAGCGTCCGGAGCGCCACCGCCCAGAGCCGGTCACGGTGGCGCCGCACTATCTCTCCGAAGGCGTCGGGGTCGCCGTCGATGTGGAGGGCGAGCAGCTCGGCGTCGCTCGCGCCGCCATGTGTGACGTCGTCCACCGTCGAGCCCTCCCCTTGAGCGGTGCGGTACCGCCTCAGCCGGTGAACTTCACCTCGTTGATGGCCTGCTTGTAGCCGGCGTTGCTGAAGGTCGTGGAGTCATACCCGGAATAGGGCACCGCGGTGATCCACAGCAGGATGTAGCGGGTCTCCGGGGCGTCCTTGAAGGAGACGTGGACCGCCTTCCCGGAGGTCTTCGTCGTCGACAACGCCTTCATGGAGCTCGGCGGGACCGAGGGCGACAGCGAGTCGGTCGCGTAGAAGGACAGGGTGGTGTGGTCGCCGCCGTAGCGCATGTCCACCGAGGCGGTGCTGAGCTTCTGGCTGGACCCGAGGTCGTAGACGATCCCGATGCCGGGCTTGATCTGGAGCTTCGGCCCGTCCTTGAACGAGCGGGAATGCCACGGGGAACTCTTGTCCCCGTTGTAGGTGCTGTGCACGTCGCCGGCCTGGGGGCTGCCGTCCGGCGCGTACTCCTTGGCATCCGCGATCCGGATCGGCTGGGGCGTCTTCTTGGGGAGGTCGTCCCCCGAGGACTGGGAGCGCGGGGTGTCCGTCTCGCCGTCCTTGAGCAGGGTGTCCGCGAGCTGCCAGCTGCCGAGGCCCAGCGCGGCGATGAGCAGTGCCGAGACCGTCCACTTCAGGGCCCGGCCGGTGCGTCCCTCGAGCGGAGCCGGCGGGGGCACCGGAACGGGCTGGACGGGGCCGCCGTTGCGCGACGCGGTGTGCGGGCGGGAGTAGGCCACCGGCGTGGGGTACGCCGGCTCCGGCGGCCGGATGCGCGGCATCGCGGCGACGGCCTTGGCCAGCTCCTCCGGGGTGGTGCAGGGCTGCTCCTGCCGGGAGGCGGTGGCCCCGTCGTTGACGAGCGCGCGCATGGCCAGCTCGGAGAGGCCACGGTGCACCCCGGCCCGGACCTGGTCGGGGGCGATCAGGCCGACGCCCTTGGGCAGCCCCGAGAGGCCGTGGGCGTTGGTCTCGTACGGCCAGCGCTGGGTGAGGGCCGCGTACAGCAGGGCGCCGATGGCCTCGGTGTCCGTGCGCTGGGGGTGCTCGGAGGTGATCCCCCGCAGAGCCGCCATGACGGCGAGCCCGCGGATGCGGTACTGGCCGGTCTCGGTGCGCAGCACCGAGCCGGGGTTGAGGCGCAGATGGGCCAGGCCCTCGCGGTGGGCGGCGGCCATGGCCTGGGAGACCTGGCTGACGAGCTGGTACGCGTCGTGCGGCTCGAGCGGGCCGGAGGTGAGGACGGGGGTCAGCTCGGTCGCGTCGGGCAGCCACTCGTGGACCACGTAGACGAGGTCGTTCTCCTCGACGGCGTCGAGGACCTGGACGAAGCGCGGGTCGCCGAGGAGCGCCGCGGAGCGGGCGGCGGCCAGGACGGGACGGGCGCGTGGGTGGTCGGCGGGCAGGAGGTGGACGCCCACCGCGCGGCGGAGCTTCTCGTCGACGGCACGCCAGCTGCTGAATCCCTCCAGACGGGTGACGCACTCCTCCAGGCGGTACCTTCTGGCGAGCTTGTGGCCGCTGTGCAGCTCGGGCGGTTGCGCGTCGCGCGCGGGGCTTTCGCTCTCCGCGCGCTGGATGTCCTTGTGGGTGCCGACCTTCTTCGCGGTCTTCGCCCCGTCGGTCGTGGCCTGGTCCGCCTGGGCGGTCAGCGGCTGGTCGCCGTTGTTGTCAGCCACGTCGACGGCAGCCGTGCTCCGTTCCGCCACCGTCGCTCCTGCCTCCCCATCCGTTGGACGCTGTCCACAGCCAAGACAATTGTGCCCACAGTCCGGCGCTATGCACGACACGCGGCGGCGGGCGATGGTTGTGCTCCGGTCAGCGACCGAGCCGGCCGCGAACCATACCGACCATGGCGGTCAGCTCCTCGATGCGCATCCGCTTCGCCGCGATGTAGAAGACGGCGATCAGTACCAGTCCGCCGCCGACCAGGGAGCCGAGCGAACCGGGAACACCGTTGCCCAGAACCTGACCGATTCCGTACGCGGCGGCGCCACCGACCAGGGCTGCCGGGACACAGGCGCCGATCAGCCTGGCGTAGGTGCGGACGACGTGCGCGCCGTCGAGGTCGCCGCCGAGGCGGGTGCGCAGACGGCGCCAGGCGACCCCGACACCGACGGCGTAGCCCAGGCCGTAGGAGAAGGCCATGCCGGCGACGGCCCAGCGGGACGGCAGGAGCAGGAAGCTCAGTCCGGAGAAAGCGGCGTTGACGGCGGCGACGATCACCGTGTTGTAGAAGGGGGTGCGGGTGTCCTCGTAGGCGTAGAAGCCGCGCAGGATGACGTACTGGGCGGAGTACGGGATGAGGCCGAGGCCGAAGGCCATGAGGATGTAGCCGATGTTGGTGGCGGCCGCGCCGCCGGAACCGCTGCCGAACATCAGGGTCGACATGGGGACGCCCAGCGCCAGGAAGGCGAAGGCGCACGGCACGATCGCCACGGCGGACGTCCGCAGGCCGTGGGAGAGGTCGTCGCGGACCGCCGAGACGTCCCCGTCGTGGGCGGCGCGGGAGATCCGGGGCAGGACGGCGGTCATCACCGAGACGGTGATGATGGCCTGCGGCATCTGCCAGAGCTGGAGGGCGTAGTTGTAGGCGGTGATACCGGTGCCCTCGTGGCCGGCCTTGGTGGCCAGGCTGCCGGCCCGGGTGGCGAGCTGGGTGACGACGACCAGGCCGAGCTGGTTGGCCAGCACGAAGAAGAACGTCCACTTCGCGAGCCCGGCGGCCTTGCCGAGCCCCTGTCCGCGCCAGTCGAACCGGGGCCGGACGCGGAAGCCCGCGTCGCGGAGGTAGGGCAGCATGGCCAGCGCCTGGACGACGAGGCCCAGCAGGGTGCCGATGCCGAGCAGGCGGATGCCCTCGGGCGTGATGGTGGAGGAGGTCACGCCGCTCTGGGTGAAGGGACCGAAGGCCCAGATGAAGGAGCCGAAGGTGGCGATGATGATGATGTTGTTGAGGACCGGGGTCCACATCATCGCTCCGAAGCGGCCCCGTGCGTTGAGGATCTGGCCCAGGACGACGTGCACGCCCATGAAGAACATGGTCGGCAGGCAGTAGCGGGCGAACGCGACCGCCACGTCCATCCGGTCCGCGTCGGACGCGATGTCCGGCGACATCATCTGGATGAAGAGCGGGGCGCCCAGCACACAGACCGTGGTGACACCGGCCATCAGGACGACGACGAGGGTCAGCAGGCGGTTGGCGTAGGCCTCACCGCCGTCCTCGTCGTTCTTCATCGCGCGCACCAGCTGCGGGATGAAGACGGCGTTGAGAGCGCCACCGCCGACCAGGATGTAGATCATCGTCGGCAGCGTGTTGGCGACCTGGTAGCCGTCGCTGAGGGTGCTGACGCCGATGGCGGCCGCCATGACGAGGTTCCTGGCGAAGCCCAGGACGCGGGAGACGAGCGTGCCCGCCGCCATCAGCGCGCTGGACTTCAGCAGGCCGGACGCCTTGCCGCCGCCCTTGGCCGCGGGCGCCGCGTCCGCCGGCTCGGGCTCGGCCGCGGGCGGGACCACCGGAGGCTGCGGGGGCTGTGGCACGGGGGAGCCGTACTGGCCGGGGGTCGAGCCGAACTGCCCGGGAGCCGATCCGTACTGGCCGGGAGCCGGGATCGGGCGGCCGTCCGGGCGCTGGGGCTCGTACGGCTGCTGCTGATCGCGGTAGAGGTGCGCGAAGGCGTCCCGCTGCGGCTGCTCGCCGAAGCCGCCCACGCCGATGACCTGGGTCGCGTCCTGCTCCTCGTACGGGCCGGCCGGCGCCGGGGGCTGCTGCGCCTGGGCCGGGGCCCAGGCCCGGGTGTCGGGCCCGCGCGGCGGCGCCGGCGGCTGCTGGTAGCCGCCGGACTGCGGCGCGGCGTACGGGTCCGACGCGTAGGCGTCCCGGAGGTACGGGTCCCGGGCGTACGGGCCCTGATGCGGCTGGTCCGCGGCGGCAGGGGCCGGGGCAGGCGGGGGCGGCGGCGGGTACTGTCCCCGCTGCTCGCCCCCGGTGCCCTGACCGCGGTCACCGTCGTACGGCGCGCTCATCGCTACCCCACCTCATCGTCCGCGGCCTGCCGGCCCCATAAAACGTCAACGTTCCACTTTCTCACCTGAGCCGGACGGGTCACCGCTCCGCGCTCCGGTTTCCGCCGCCGGATCACCCGGCTGCTCCGGCTTGTCGTCTCCGGGGCCACCACTGTCGCCCGGGTCTCCGCCGTCCGCGCCGTCGGGCCCGCCCCCCGCGGCCTTACGGGCGGCGGCCCGCTTGCGCTGGAGGTAGATACGCAGTCCCGCGAGGACCAGGAGGAGGACCCCACCGGCGATGACGAGCAGAACCATAGGGGTGATGGACGTGACATGCACAGTGAAGTAGATCGGATCGCCGTACGTCTGACCGTCCTCGGCGTAGAGCTGGGCCTTCACCTTCACCGGACCGTTGGCGTTGGCCCGCGTCTCGAACTTCACGGACTGCTGGCGCCCGCCCCCGACCTCCACCGGCTGGGGAGCGTCGATCTTGAGGCGGTTGGGCTGGCTGGAGGTGAGGACGAGCTTGAGTCCCCGCACCCCCTGGAGCAGGCCGTTCTGCACGGTCACCGGGATGGTGGCGCTGCGCCCGGAGAGGGTCGCGTCGGACTTCGCGATCAGATGGACCTGCCGGATGAGCTGGTCCAGATACGACTGCACCGCGTCCCGGAACGTCTCCCCGCCCTTGGGGTCGCCCCGCCACGAGGTGGACATCTCCCGCATGATCGCGCTGCCGAAGGGGGTGACCACGCGGTCCTGGGAGGTCAGGATGACCTTGAAGCTGTCCAGGGAGCTCTGGGTCCGCTGGATCGCCTCGAACGCCTCGGTGGGCAGTTCCCGCGCGCGCAGCGAGTCCGGATACGAGCCCGAGCCGGGGATGTGCTGGTTGGCCGCCGGGTCGGGCTGGGCCTTGGCCGCGTCCCCGAGGTCGGCCGGCTGGGTCCAGCGGCCGTCCGTCAGGCCCTTGAGGGCCGTCGCCATCGCCTGGGCCTGGCTCGTCGTGGGCATGCGCTGCGGCGCGACCACGATGCTGCGCTCGTTCTCGGGAGCCTGCTTGTTCACCATGAGGCTCTGGGCGAGGAAGCGCTGGACGGCCAGCGAGGAGTCATTGGCCTTGATCATCTCGCCGTCGAAGGCGGTCGAGAGCCGGGCGTCCGCCACGATCGCCGTGTTGCCGCCGCCGATCTGCCGGGCCGCGGTGGGCGCGTACGAGGAGCCGCCGGTCTCGCGGACGCTGTCGCTGCGGGCGATCACATTGTGGGCGCCGGCCGAGGTGGCCACGTCCACGATGGAGGAGTCCACGGCGCCGTCGACGGGCCAGGCGAAGTCGGTGCGCGGCTTCACCCCGAGGATCGTCTCCACGGTCGTCGAGGCGAGCTCCGTGGCCGACTGGAGGTGGCTGAGCGCCCCGGGGACGTCCTTGCCCCGGTGGGCGAGCGAGGCGAGGTCGGGGTCGCCGAACGGCAGCGCCACGACCTGGTGGTCCGCGACGGCCTCCTGGAGCTGGTTGAGCCACTGCTTGGCCACCGCCTGGCCCCGGCCGGGCGCGGGGTTCTGGTCGCCCGGCCCGCCGATCCGGTAGCTCTTCGTCATCGCCTCGACCGTGGCGAGCAGATCCGGGTCGATCACCCAGGTGACCGGCAGGCTCTTGCCCAGCGCCACGAGCTGCTGGAGCCGTCCCCCCGGCGCCAGCTCGGCGGCCAGGTCGTCATTGGGGAAGACCGGCGTCTGCTGCTGGTCGGAGACCGTCCGGGCGGTGAGGTGCGTCGCGGAGACCAGCGGCCACAGGAAGGTCAGCCGGGTCTTCTTCGCGTCGGTCGTCGAGGGCTGCCAGGGCAGCAGGGTGCGCTGGATGCCCAGTACCTGCTCGGACTGCCCGCCGGACTGCCCCGAGAGGGTGACGCCGAGCTGGTAGACGCCGTCCTTGCCCAGCTCCATGTCCTTCACCGGAACGGTCATGGTGAAGTCGCGGCTGACACCCGGCGGCAGGCTGTCGATCTTCTGGGCGTGGTTGCCGCCCACCTCCGGGCCGTCGGAGCCCGGCGAGAAGGGCGCCCGGACGCCGATGTCGTCGATGTCGCTGCGCGTGGTGATCTGCGGGCCCACCCGCAGCGCCACATGGGCACCGGTGATCGTCGACTTCGTGTTGTTGGTGACCCGGCCCGAGACGGTGAGCGTGTCGTCCTGCTTGGGCGCGACGGGCGTCACGGTGTCGAGAGAGACGTCGACGGACCGGGCGCTCGCCGAGCTCGCCGATTCGGCCCGCGCCGCCGGCGCCTGCGGCAGCTGCCCCAGCCCCACGACCAGCAGCACGCCGGCCAGCAGCAGAGCGGTGCGCCGGAACCACCGGCAGGCAGGAGCGGGCGATGTCCCCTCGAAGGCCCCTTGGACCTCTGCCGCCTCGGCCACGCGCTCGCCCGTCCCTCGTCTTCGTCGGTGGTCGTCGGATGGTGCGTCCACGAATGGTAACGAGGCCCGCTGTGACGAAGTGCTGCGGACCGCACTACAAGATCGCCACGGGGTCCGTTGTCCAGGCTCCGCCTGCTTTGTGAGAGGTGTCATAGAGCGTCCGACAACCGGGAGGCTTCGGCGCGCCCGGACACGTACCCTCTTCTGTTGTGCCGAACGCCAACAATGACAGCCACACCCCGCCGTCGACGACCGAGCTCAGCCAGGCGCAGCGCCGTGCCGTGAGCGAGCTCCTGCGGGTCTCCCCCGTAGCCGACGATCTCGCCCGCCGTTTCAAGGAGGCAGGCTTCACGCTCGCCCTGGTCGGCGGATCGGTACGGGACGCGTTGCTCGGCCGTCTCGGCAACGACCTGGACTTCACCACCGACGCCCGTCCCCAGGACGTGCTGAAGATCGTCCGGCCGTGGGCCGACGCGGTCTGGGAGGTCGGCATCGCCTTCGGCACCGTGGGTTGCCGCAAGTCGGACTTCGACATCGAGGTCACCACATACCGCTCGGAAGCGTACGACCGGACCTCCCGGAAGCCCGAGGTCTCCTACGGCGACTCCATCGAGGAGGACCTGGTCCGTCGCGACTTCACCGTCAACGCCATGGCCGTGGCGCTGCCGGAGAAGGAGTTCATCGACCCGCACAACGGCCTGGAGGACCTGGCCGCGCGCGTTCTGCGCACCCCCGGGACCCCCGAGGAGTCCTTCTCCGACGACCCGCTGCGCATGATGCGGGCCGCCCGCTTCGCCGCCCAGCTGGACTTCGAGGTCGCGCCCGAGGTGGTGGCGGCCATGACCGGGATGGCGGACCGCCTGGAGATCGTCTCGGCCGAGCGGATCCGGGACGAGCTGAACAAGCTGATCCTTTCCAGCCACCCCCGCAAGGGCCTCACCCTGCTCACGGAGACCGGGCTCGCCGCCCTGGTCCTCCCCGAGCTCCCGGCGCTGCGCCTGGAGCGCGACGAGCACCACCGCCACAAGGACGTCTACGAGCACACGCTCATCGTCCTGGAGCAGGCCATGGCCCTGGAGGCGCCCCGTGACCAGCCGGGGGGCGGCCCCGACCTGGTCCTGCGCCTGGCGGCGCTGCTCCACGACATCGGCAAGCCGAAGACGCGTCGCTTCGAGAAGGACGGCCGGGTCTCCTTCCACCACCACGAGGTGGTGGGCGCGAAGATGACCAAGGCCCGGATGACCAAGCTCAAGTACTCCAACGACCTGGTCAAGGACGTCTCGAAGCTGGTCGAGCTCCACCTGCGCTTCCACGGCTACGGCACCGGGGAGTGGACCGACTCGGCCGTCCGCCGCTATGTCCGTGACGCCGGGCCGCTGCTGGACCGCCTCCACAAGCTGACGCGGTCCGACTGCACCACCCGCAACAAGCGAAAGGCCAACGCCCTCTCGCGCGCCTACGACGGGCTTGAGGAGCGCATCGCCCGGCTCCAGGAGCAGGAGGAGCTGGACGCGATCCGGCCGGACCTCGACGGCAACGAGATCATGGAGATCCTGTCCATCGGCCCCGGCCCGCAGATCGGGCAGGCCTACAAGCACATGCTGGAGCTGCGCCTGGAGCACGGCCCCATGGAGCGGGAGGCCGCCGTGGCCGCGCTCAAGGAGTGGTGGACGACCCAGAACCAGGGCTGATGTTTCACGTGAAACGTGAGCAGGGGCGGTGTTTCACGTGAAACACCGCCCCTGCTCATATCCGGGCCGAGCCGCCCGCTACTTCTTGTTGTCGCCCAGGCAGAGCGTGAACTTGTCGGCGCGCTCCTCCCAGGTGAGTGCCGCCGTGGTGCCCTCGACGTTGTTGCAGGCGAGGGTGTACAGCGTGGAGCCGTCGACCTTCTTGAGCACCTTGTGGCTGGCCTTGCTGTCGGTGCAGTCGACCTTCTTGATGTCCGGCTTGGAGTTCGTGCCCTTGTTCTGAAGGCAGTCGCCGACCTCCAGCACGGTGGTGTCGTCGCTCGTGATCATGTCCTTGGCGATGTAGATGCCCGTGAGGACCAGGACGCTGAGAACGATGCTCCCGATCTTCTTGCCGATCTTCTTGCCCCTGGAGGGGGCCGGCGGAGGCGTCGGCGCGCCACCCCAACCGCCCGGCTGCTGACCGTACGGCGGGGGCGCCGGCTGGCCGGGCTGCTGGCCGTACGGGCCCGGCTGACCATAGGGCGCGGGCGGCTGCTGGCCGTAGGGGGCACCGCCCTGCGGGCCGTACGGGTTCTGGTGGGGCGGCGGAGTGGTCACGGAGACCCCTTCGGGAACGGTGGTTTTCGGTCGGCGGACGCCGCCCGTAAGTTATCCCGTGTCCATGACATTCCCGCAGTTCAGCGGCATGCTGTGGCCTTGATGTAATAGTTAGCTGCGACGAAATCCAGCCAAAGCAGAAGCAATCGCCGCGTAGATGAGGGCCACCCCGATCACCAGCGCGGGCGACCGTCCGTCCGGTGGCAGCACCAGCGCGGCCACCGCCGCCGCGCCCACGAAGGCGACGTTGAAGAGGACGTCGTAGAGGGAGAAGACCCTCCCCCGGAAGGCGTCGTCGACCGACGCCTGGACCACCGTGTCCGTGACGATCTTGGCGCTCTGGGTGGTGAGCCCCAGGACGAAGGCGGCGATCAGCATGGGAGCGAGCTCGAAGGGCAGGCCGAGCGCGGGTTCCAGGACCGCCGCGGCCGCGGCGCAGCTCACCAGCCAGCCCAGCCGCCCCACCCGGCCGACCGCCCACGGGGTGATGACGGCCGCGGCGAAGAAGCCGGCCCCCGAGGCGACCACGGCGTAGCCGAGCAGGACCAGACCGCCGGGACCGCCCCCGGACCAGGCGTACCGGCAGAGCATCAGCAGCATCACCGTCAGCGCGCCGTAGCAGAAGCGCAGCAGCGCCATCGCCGCCAGGGCCCGGGCGGCCACGCGTCGCTCGTTCAGATGGCGGAGCCCGTCGACCAGGCCCCGGGCGGAGACGGCCAGCGCCGTGCGCAGCCGGACCCGGGGCGCCGAGGCGTCCGGCCCCAGCAGGCCGATGGGCATGCGCAACGAGCAGAGCGCGGCGCAGAGATAGAGGACGGCACCGAGGAGGACGACCGACGCGTCGTCGGCGGTGCCCTCCGGAGGGGCGAGCCGGACGGCGAAGGCGAGGCCGCCGCCCGCGGTCGCCGCGAGCGTACCGGCGGTCGGGGCGAGGGCGTTGGCCATGACCAGGCGCTCGGGGGAGTCGACGACGCGTGGCAGGGACGCCGAGAGGCCGGCGAGGACGAAGCGGTTGACGGCGGTGACGGAGAGCGCGGAGGCGTAGAAGAGCCGGTCGGGCACCCCGCCGACGATGAGCAGGGCGGTCACCGTGGCCAGCGCGGCGCGGAGGAGATTGCCGTGGAGCAGTACCTGGCGGCGGCTCCAGCGGTCGAGCAGGACGCCGGCGAAGGGGCCCAGCAGCGAATAGGGGAGCAGGAGCACGGCCATGGCCGAGGCGATGGCGGCGGGGGAGGTCTGCTTCTCGGGGGAGAAGACGACGTACGCGGCGAGCGCGACCTGGTAGACGCCGTCGGCCGCCTGGGAGAGCAGCCGTACTGCCAACAGCCGGCGGAAATCGCCCAACTGGAGCAGGACGCGAAGATCACGCACAACGGGCATGGTCCACAGCCTCACACAACGCACAGGTCCCCGGGCGGATTACCCGGGGACCTGCGGTCGAGCGGAGCGGGCCCGTGTGCGGTGCCCGGTCGGCGCCTTTAGCGCTCGACCTCGCCCTTGATGAACTTCTCGACGTTCTCGCGGGCCTCGTCGTCGAAGTACTGCACCGGCGGCGACTTCATGAAGTACGAGGAGGCGGAGAGGATCGGGCCACCGATGCCCCGGTCCTTGGCGATCTTCGCGGCGCGCAGGGCGTCGATGATGACACCGGCGGAGTTCGGGGAGTCCCAGACCTCGAGCTTGTACTCCAGGTTCAGCGGAACGTCACCGAACGCGCGGCCCTCGAGGCGCACGTAGGCCCACTTGCGGTCGTCCAGCCAGGCCACGTAGTCCGAGGGGCCGATGTGGACGTTCTTCTCGCCCAGGTCGCGGTCGGGGATCTGGGAGGTGACGGCCTGCGTCTTGGAGATCTTCTTGGACTCCAGGCGCTCGCGCTCGAGCATGTTCTTGAAGTCCATGTTGCCGCCGACGTTCAGCTGCATCGTGCGGTCGAGGATGACGCCGCGGTCCTCGAACAGCTTGGCCATCACGCGGTGGGTGATGGTGGCGCCGACCTGGGACTTGATGTCGTCGCCGACGATCGGGACGCCCGCCTCGGTGAACTTGTCCGCCCACTCCTTGGTGCCGGCGATGAAGACCGGGAGGGCGTTGACGAAGCCGACCTTGGCGTCGATGGCGCACTGGGCGTAGAACTTGGCGGCGTCCTCGGAGCCGACCGGCAGGTAGCAGACCAGGACGTCGACCTGCTTGTCCTTGAGGACCTGGACGACGTCGACGGGGGCCTCGGCGGACTCCTCGATGGTCTGGCGGTAGTACTTGCCCAGGCCGTCGAGGGTGTGGCCGCGCTGGACGGTGACGCCGGTGGGCGGCACGTCGCAGATCTTGATGGTGTTGTTCTCGCTGGCGCCGATGGCGTCGGCGAGGTCCAGCCCGACCTTCTTCGCGTCGACGTCGAAAGCGGCCACGAACTCGACGTCACGCACGTGGTAGTCGCCGAACTGCACGTGCATCAGACCCGGCACGCGGCCGTTCGGGTCGGCGTCCTTGTAGTACTCGACGCCCTGCACCAGCGAGGCGGCGCAGTTGCCCACACCGACGATCGCTACGCGAACCGAACCCATTCCGGTTGCTCCCTGTTTGTACTCGACGTAGCTCTGCGGGTGCAGAGCTCACTGATCCGGGCCGGGGCGTTTGTCACGCCCGGCCCGCTCGCTCTCGATCAGCTCGTTCAGCCAGCGAACCTCGCGCTCCACGGACTCCATGCCGTGGCGCTGCAGCTCGAGGGTGTAGTCGTCCAGCCGTTCCCGCGTACGGGCCAGGGAGGCGCGCATCTTCTCGAGACGCTCCTCCAGCCGGCTGCGGCGGCCTTCCAGCACCCGCATCCGTACATCCCGCGAGGTCTGCCCGAAGAACGCGAAGCGGGCGGCGAAATGCTCGTCCTCCCACGCGTCCGGGCCGGTGTGGGCGAGGAGCTCCTCGAAGTGCTCCTTGCCCTCCGCCGTGAGGCGGTAGACGATCTTCGCCCGTCGTCCGGCCAGTGACGCCGCGCGGGCGTCCTCCGGGGAGCTTCCGGGTTCCTCGATCAGCCAGCCGTTCGCCACGAGGGACTTCAGGCAGGGATACAGGGAGCCGTAGCTGAACGCGCGGAACACCCCGAGCGAGGTGTTGAGCCTCTTGCGCAGCTCGTAGCCGTGCATCGGGGCTTCGCGGAGCAGGCCGAGGACGGCGAACTCGAGGATGCCGGAGCGTCTGCTCATATGTCGCCTCCTTGTCGCCCACAGCCTAGTTCCTTGTGATCCCTAAATCCTTATTGGTCCCTTATGGCGAGCTGATGTATCGACTCGATACATCCAGACGATAGAACGGACGATCACCAACGACAAGGGGGGGCACGGTGAACGAGGTCACATCACTGATTCGTGGGACACAAGCGGCCTGATTTGGAGTGAACATCCGCAGTGGGCTGGATTTGGCCGTGCGTAGTCTGTGCGCCATGCAGACCACAGGGAACCGGGTGACGCCCACAGACGTCCTGGACCTGTACGCAGTGCGGCCCACCGGTCAGGGGGGCATGGAGGTCGCACGTCGGGGGGAACGCAAGCCACCCTGCCGCTGTCAGGCGATAGCGCCTGCCCGAGGAGTATTCGTTCGATGAGCGAGCACCGCCGCAAGCCGCCGCAGCCTCAGGGCGGCGGACGAGCCGCGGCCCGTCGCGCGGCCCAGCAGCCGACGCCAGGCCGTCGCGCAGCACCATCCACCCACTCGGCCCCGCCCGGCTCCGGCCGCGGTGAGCCTCCGCACGGCAGCCGGCCGGGGGCCCGTCGCGGTGCCCCGCCCGGCGGCGCCGGCGGGCCGGGCGGGCGCAGACGCCCCCCCGAGCAGGGGCCCGGGGGGCGCGGACGCCGGGACGGCGGCCGGTCCGGCGCCAAGCGGCTCATCGACTACCCGCGTGCGGGCAAGACCGGGTTCCGGCGCTGGCTGCCTTCCTGGAAGCTCACCGCGGGTCTGATCGTCTCGTTCGTGGGCCTGATCCTCGGCAGCGTCGGGATCGCGCTCGCGGTGGTGCAGGTGCCGAGCGCGCAGAAGGCCGCCGTGGTCCAGAAGAACGTTTATTACTGGGCCGACGGCAAACAGATGGTCGTCGCGGGCGGCGGCAGTCTCAACCGCCAGATCGTGCCGATCTCCCAGATCCCCCTCGCCATGCAGAACGCGGTGATCTCCGCGGAGAACGCCAGCTTCGAGCAGGACATGGGCGTCGACCCCATGGGTATCGCCCGAGCCGTCGTGAAGATGGCGCAGGGCGGTGAGACGCAGAGCGGCTCGACCATCACCCAGCAGTTCGTGAAGAACACCTATCTGAGCCAGGAGCAGACGCTCAAGCGCAAGATCACCGAGCTGCTCATCTCGGTCAAGGTCGGAGCCACCCAGGACAAGAAGGACATCCTGGCCGGCTACCTCAACACGGCCTACTACGGGCGCGGCGCCTACGGCATCCAGGCCGCGGCGCGGGCGTACTTCGACAAGGACTGCGCGGACCTGACGCCCAGCGAGAGCGCGTTCCTGTCCGCCACCCTGAACGGCCCGAACCTCTACGACCCGTACGGCGGCCAGGGCCCGGCGGCGACGCCGGAGAAGAACCTCAAGCGTGCCACCGACCGCTGGAAGTGGACGCTCGACCGCGAGGTCCAGGTCGGCCGCATGCAGGCCCCCGACCGCGACAAGTGGGTCGCGGCGGGCTTCCCCAAGGTGCAGAAGCCGAAGCCCGCGACCAACCGCGCCGGCCAGATCGGCTACCTCACCGACCTCGCCGACAACTACATCGTCGCCCACTCCAAGATCAGCAAGGCGGAGCTGGACAAGGGCGGCTACCAGATCTACACGACGTTCGACCGGGACAAGGTGGACGCGCTGTCGAAGTCGGTCGAGGAGGTGCGCAAGGCGAACATCAAGCCGAAGGTGCGCGACGTCGACCAGTTCGTCCAGTTCGGCGGCGCCTCGGTGGAGCCCAAGACCGGCAAGATCGTCGCCATCTACGGCGGCGAGAACGCGCTGGAGCACTTCACCAACAACGCCGACTACACCGGTGTCCAGGTCGGCTCGACGTTCAAGCCGTTCGTGCTGGCCGCGGCGATGACGCACGGCAAGCGCAACCCGGCGCTCGGCCCGAAGCAGAGCGACAGCCAGCGCACCCTCGTCTCGCCGGAGAGCGTCTACAACGGCAACAACAAGGTGACCCTGCGGACCTACAACGGCACCGTCTGGCACGACCAGGACGGCAAGGAATGGCACCAGCCGAACGACGGTGACGAGGACAAGGGTCTCGTCACCCTCCGCACGGCCATGCAGTTCTCGGTGAACACCCCCTACATCCAGCTCGGCATGGACGTGGGCACCGACCTGGTGCAGGAGGCCGCGCTCAAGGCCGGCCTGGACAAGGACCAGCTCGCCTCGCTGACCCCGACCTTCTCGCTGGGCACATCGGCGCCCAGCGCCATCCGGCTGGCCGGCGCCTACGCGACGTTCGCGGCCAGCGGCAAGCAGGTCGACCCCTACTCGGTGACGAAGGTCGAGAAGGACGGCAAGCCGGCCTACGAGCACGAGGAGAAGAGCGCCCAGGCCTTCGACTCCAACGTCGCCAACAACGTCACCGACGTGCTCAAGACCGTCGTGGAGTCGGGCACCGGCACCAAGGCCAAGCTCGGTGACCGCCCGGTGGCGGGCAAGACGGGTACGACCGACGGCAACCGCTCCGCCTGGTTCGCGGGCTACACCCCGCAGCTGTCGACGGCGATCGGCATGTACCGTGTCGACCCCAACGCCAAGAACCAGGAGTTCCTGTCGATGCGCGGTGTGGGCGGCCAGCCCACCATTCACGGCGCCTCGTTCCCGGCGGAGATCTGGGCGGACTACATGACCGAAGCGCTCAAGGGCAAGCCGGTGCTCCAGTTCGACCCGCCGCAGCCGATCGGGCAGAAGGTGTTCGGGGACGGGGCCAGTCCCTCCCCCACCCCCGTGCCGGCCACGACCCCCTCGGCCCCGGTCTCGCCGTCGGCGACGCCGTCGAAGTCCCCGTCCGCCTCCCCCTCCCCGAGCGGGTCCTGCGGGCCGTTCGACTTCAAGTGCCGGATCGGCGGCAACGGTGGGAACAACGGCGGCCCCGGTGGCAAGGACGGGGGCGCTTCGGGCGGTCCCGGAGGCAACGGTGGCGCCGGGGATCCGGGCGAGTCGCCGTCGCCGAGCGGGAACAAGCGCCCGCCGGGCGGCGGCGGTGGCGGACTGTTCGGCGGACCGGGTGGCTGATCATCGTATGAATCCGTCACGGGCTGTCTGAGCACGTCTTTTCGAGGGCCGTCCCGCGTTCGCGCGGGGCGGCCCTCGCGGTTGTCCACAGGCTCCGCGGGGGTGACGGCGGGTACGGCAGGATGAGGGCATGAGGAGCGCGCGGGACGATCAGCTTGTACGGCCCACCGTCGAGGACGAGGTGGCCGCGGCCGGCAGTGAGCTCATCGGCGGGCCGGTGGGGCGGCGTGCGCTGATCGGTGCGCACTGGTGGACACCCGTGCGGGTGATCGCGCTCGTGGCGATCGGGATGTTCGCGCTCGGCATGGTGCAGAAGCTGCCGTGCTACGACCACGGCTGGTTCTTCGGCGCCACCACCCAGTACACCCACGCCTGTTATTCCGACATCCCGCACCTCTACAACGGCCGGGGCTTCGACCAGGGCCTCATCCCGTACCTCGACCGGATTCCCCAGTCCGTCGGCGGCGGCATGGACTATCTGGAGTACCCGGTCCTGACGGGGCTGTTCATGGAGGTCGCGGCGCTGTTCACGCCGAGCGGCGGAAGCCTCCAGCACCGCGAGCAGCTGTACTGGTTCGTGAACGCCGGCATGCTGCTGGCCTGCACGGCCGTCATCGTGGTGTGCGTGGCCCGTACGCACCGTCGCCGCCCCTGGGACGCGCTGCTGGTGGCCCTCGCCCCGGCCTTCGCGCTCACGGCCACCATCAACTGGGACCTCTTCGCGGTCGCTCTGACGGCCGCCGCCATGCTGATGTGGTCCCGTGGGCGCACGGTGCTGTCGGGCCTGCTGATCGGCCTGGCGGCCGCCGCGAAGCTGTATCCCGTGCTGCTGCTCGGGCCGCTGCTCGTGCTGTGCTGGCGGGCCGGGCGGTCGCGGGCCTTCCTTACCGCCGCGGGCGGCGCGGTCGCCGCCTGGCTGGCGGTGAATCTGCCGCTCATGTTCACCCATGACGCCACGGGCTTCCACATCCGCGAGGGATGGGCGAAGTTCTACACCTTCAGCCAGGAACGGCCGGTCGACTTCGGCTCCCTCTGGCTCTTCATCTCCGAGCGCACCGGCGACCCGCTGAACGACGTCAACGTCTACGCGACGCTGCTGATGATCCTCGGCTGCCTCGGCCTGGGCACCCTCGCGCTGAGGGCCCCCAGGCGACCGCGCCTCGCGCAGCTGGCCTTCCTGGTGGTGGCGCTGTTCGTCCTCGTCAACAAGGTCTATTCGCCGCAGTACGTGCTGTGGCTGGTGCCGCTCGCCGCGCTGGCCCGGCCCAAGTGGCGCGACTTCCTGGTCTGGCAGTCCTGCGAGGTCCTGTACTTCCTGGCCATCTGGTTCTACCTGGCCTACAACGGCAGCGGCGACAAGCACCAGGGGCTGCCGATGGAGGGCTACCAACTGGCGATCGTCGTCCACCTGCTGGGCACGCTCTACCTCTGCGCGCTGGTCGTGCGGGACATCCTCAAGCCCGAGCGGGACGTGGTGCGCCGCGACGGTTCGGACGATCCCTCCGGAGGCGTCCTGGACGGGGCGCCGGACATATTCGTCCTCGGCTCCGCGCGCCGCGAGCGGCAGGCCGAGCCCTCCGCGGGTACGCGCGTCGCTTGGGGGACCGGGAGCCACGACGCCTGAGTCAGGCTCCCGGCCACATCACACGGGGGGTGGAATCAGTGGTCGACAACGCGGTCGAACTGCGTGGTGGTGTGCCGCAGATGGGCCACCAGCTCATCGCCGACCTGCGGGGCGGGGGCGTCGTTCGGCACGAACAGGATGGAGACCTGCATGTGCGGGGGCTCCGCGAACCAGCGCTGCTTGCCGGCCCAGACGAAGGGCGACAGATTGCGGTTCATGGTGGCCAGGCCCGCCCGGGCCACGCCCTTGGCGCGCGGCATCATGCCGTGGAGCGCCTTCGGCGCCTCCAGCCCGACGCCGTGCGAGGTGCCGCCGGCCACCACGACCAGGTAGCCGTCACCGGCGGCCTTCTGCTGCCGGTAGCCGAAGCGGTCGCCCTTGGCGACGGGGGTGACGTCCAGGACGGCGCCCCGGTACTGGGTGGCGTCGTGGTCGCCCAGCCACAGCCGGGTGCCGATCCGGGCCCGGAAGCGGGTCTGGGGGAACCGCTGCTGGAGCTCGCGGAGCTCCTCCGACTTGAGGTGGCTCACGAACATCGTGTGCAGCGGCAGGTGGGCGTTGCGCAGCCGCTCCATCCACGCGGTGACCTCGTCGACGCCGTTGCCGCCGTCCGTGTGGTCGAGCGGGAGGTGTATCGCGAAGCCCTCCAGGCGCACGTCCTCGATGGCGGCGTGCAGCTTGGGGAGGTCCTCCTCGCTGATGCCGTGCCGCTTCATGCTGCTCATGACCTCGATGACCACGCGGGCGCCCACCAGCCCGCGCACGCCCTCGACCGAGGAGACGGACCGGATGGCCCGGTCCGGCAGCGGCACCGGCTCCTCGCCGAGCCGGAAGGGCGTCAGGACCAGCAGGTCGCCGCTGAAGTAGTCCTTGATCCGGGCCGCTTCGTAGGTGGTGCCGACGGCGAGGGTGTCCGCGCCCATGCGCGTGACCTCGTCGGCCAGGCGCTCATTGCTGAAGCCGTAGCCGTTGCCCTTGCAGACGGGGATGATCCCCGGAAACTGCTGGATGACGGACTGCTGGTGTGCCCGCCAGCGCGCGGTGTCGACGTAGAGCGTGAGCGCCATGGCCGGTCCCGGAACCTTTCCCTGAGTGTGGTTGGAGCTGCTGGATCAACGCCGCGACATGTACATGTCGAGCGCCTTGTGGAGCAGCTTGTTGAGCGGGAAGTCCCACTCGCCGAGGTACTCCGCCGCCTGACCGCCCGTGCCGACCTTGAACTGGATCAGGCCGAAGAGGTGGTCGGTCTCCTCCAGCGAGTCACCGATGCCCCGCAGGTCGTAGACGCTGGCGCCCAGGGCGTAGGCGTCGCGCAGCATCCGCCACTGCATCGCGTTCGACGGACGGACCTCGCGCTTGTGGTTGGCCGAGGCGCCGTAGGAGTACCAGACGTGCCCGCCGACGATCAGCATCGTCGCGGCGGCGACGGCCTCGCCCTCGTGCACCGCGAAGTACAGCCGCATGCGGTTGGGGTCCTCGCTGTTGAGGGCCGTCCACATGCGCTGGAAGTAGCTCAGGGGGCGCGGGCGGAACTTGTCGCGCTCGGCGGTGATCTCGTAGAGGTGCTGCCAGGTGGGCAGGTCCTCGTAGCCGCCCTGGACGACCTCGACGCCGGCCTTCTCGGCCTTCTTGATGTTGCGCCGCCACAGCTGGTTGAAGCCCTTGTGGACGTCCTCCAGCGAGCGGCCCTCCAGCGGCACCTGGAAGACGTAGCGCGGCTGGACGTCGCCGAACCCGGCGCCCTCCTCCTCGCCCTGCTGCCAGCCCATCCGGCGCAGCTGGTCGGCGACCTCGAAGGCGCGCGGCTCGATGAAGGTGGCCTCGACGTCGCGCAGGCGCTTGGCGTCCGGGTCGGCGATGCCCTTCTTGATCGCGTCGGCGTCCCAGCGGCGGATGACCACCGGCGGGCCCATCTTCACGGAGAAGGCGCCCTGCTGCTTGAGGTGGGCCAGCATGGGCTCCAGCCAGTCGCGCAGGTTCGGGGCGTACCAGTTGATGACCGGGCCCTCGGGCAGGTAGGCCAGGTAGCGCTTGATCTTGGGCAGCTGGCGGTAGAGGACCAGGCCGGCGCCGACCATCTGGCCGGTCTTGTCGAACCAGCCCAGGTTCTCGGAGCGCCACTCGCTCTTCACATCGGCCCACCCCGGTACCTGCATGTGACTGGCCGCGGGCAGGCTCTGGATGTATGCCAGATGCTGCTCTCGGCTGATTGTCCTCAGGGTCAGGCTCATGCGGGGCGCTCCTCGGCAGGTGTGTCCCCATGGTCGGGGCTCCGGCTCTCGCGCCGAAGCCTACTGCGACAGGGGAGCGCCCCGATTGGGCGTACGGTCCGCTATCCGATCACACCCCCGAAGAGTCCGCCGTGCGCCATGCCCAGGAAGAAGCCGATGGCCGAGGCGCCGAGCCCGATGATCAGCAGGAAGCGCTCGCCGGTGGTGGCCGAGATGAATTGTCCCCAGGCCCCCGTGAGGATGCCCACGAGCCCGCTCCAGGACGAGAGCAGGTGGAGGTTGCTGAAGGCCGAGGAGATGAAGGCGAGCGCACCGAGCACGACCGTCACGGCGACGAAGGTGTTCTCGACGGGATGGGGCTTTCCGTCGCTGTTGAGCACACCGCTGAGCAGCGAGCGGAGCCCGCGGGGCTGTCGTGCTGCCTGTGTCATGGGGGCACCTCCTGAAAGCAGGCGGCGCGCTATGGCGCCGGTCACACCCGTCCGGTCCAGACTGAGGGGCCGGGTCGCCCGATTTCAACCACGCGCCGAAGTGCGGGTACTCTGTACGGTCTGCACCGGTGTCTGCCCGGACCCAGCTTCGGTCCCAGGGGCAACCCAGGGACTTTCCGCTGATTGTCAGTGTCCGCCGATACCGTTGTTCACGCATCACGACCCTCCTGCCACGGATCGACCGTGGCCGCTGAGTCCAAAGGAGGTGGGTTCCACATGCGTCACTACGAGGTGATGGTCATCCTCGACCCCGATCTCGAGGAGCGCGCTGTCTCCCCGCTGATCGAGAACTTCCTCTCCGTCGTCCGTGAGGGCAACGGAAAGGTCGAGAAGGTCGACACCTGGGGCCGTCGTCGTCTCGCTTACGAGATCAAGAAGAAGCCCGAGGGCATCTACTCGGTCATCGACCTGCAGGCCACGCCTGAGGTCGTCAAGGAGCTCGACCGCCAGATGAACCTGAACGAGTCGGTCCTCCGGACCAAGGTCCTCCGTCCCGAGACCCACTGAACCTGAAGGTTCAGAGGTAATCGGGCTGCAACTCCACGAGTAGCAAGCAGCCAGCAGCACACCCGCCGAGAGGTTCATCCATGGCAGGCGAGACCGTCATCACGGTCGTCGGCAATCTCGTCGACGACCCCGAGCTGCGCTTCACCCCGTCCGGTGCGGCGGTCGCGAAGTTCCGTGTCGCGTCCACTCCCCGCACCTTCGACCGCCAGACCAACGAGTGGAAGGACGGCGAAAGCCTCTTCCTCACGTGCTCGGTGTGGCGGCAGGCGGCGGAGAACGTCGCCGAGTCGCTTCAGCGAGGCATGCGCGTCATCGTGCAGGGCCGTCTGAAGCAGCGGTCCTACGAGGACCGCGAGGGCGTCAAGCGCACGGTCTTCGAGCTCGACGTCGAAGAGGTCGGGCCCAGCCTGAAGAACGCCACGGCGAAGGTCACCAAGACCACGGGTCGCGGCGGCCAGGGTGGCTTCGGCGGTGGCGGCGGTGGCGGCCAGCAGGGTGGTGGCGGCTGGGGCTCCGGTCCCGGCGGCCAGCAGGGCGGCGGGGCTCCCGCCGACGACCCCTGGGCGTCCAGCGCTCCGTCCGGCGGCCAGCAGGGCGGCGGCGGAGGTGGCTGGGGCGGCGGCTCCGGCAACTCCGGCGGTGGCTACTCCGACGAGCCGCCCTTCTAGGTCCCCCCGGGGACCCGGGCCCCAAGGGGCCCGAGGGCGACAGCACAAAACTTCTTGATTCACAGGAGAGAGACAATGGCGAAGCCGCCCCCGCGCAAGCCCAAGAAGAAGGTCTGCGCGTTCTGCAAGGACAAGACCGCTTACGTGGACTACAAGGACACGAACATGCTGCGGAAGTTCATTTCCGACCGCGGCAAGATCCGTGCCCGTCGCGTGACCGGCAACTGCACTCAGCACCAGCGTGACGTCGCCACGGCCGTGAAGAACAGCCGTGAGATGGCGCTGCTGCCCTACACGTCGTCCGCGCGATAAGGGAAGGGTGACCAACTAATGAAGATCATCCTCACCCACGAGGTCTCCGGCCTCGGCATCGCCGGTGACGTCGTCGACGTCAAGGACGGCTACGCCCGTAACTACCTGGTCCCGCGCGGTTTCGCGATCCGCTGGACCAAGGGTGGCGAGAAGGACGTCGAGCAGATCCGTCGCGCTCGCAAGATCCGCGAGATCGCCACGATCGAGCAGGCCAACGAGATCAAGGGCCAGCTCGAGGGCGCCAAGGTTCGCCTTGCCGTCCGCGCCGGCGAGGCCGGCCGCCTGTTCGGCTCCGTGACCCAGGCCGACGTCGCTTCCGCGATCAAGGCTTCCGGTGGTCCGCAGGTCGACAAGCGCCGCGTCGAGCTGGGCTCGCCCATCAAGACCCTGGGCGCCCACCAGGTGTCCGTGCGTCTGCACGCCGACGTCGTTGCCAAGCTCGGCATCGAGGTCGTCGCCGCCTGACGTTCGCACCAGGCAGCTGTGTGAAGGGCCGCATCCCGCGAGGGGTGCGGCCCTTCCGCCGTTCCACGGAACCGTTTCGCCTGATCGGGTCGACCGAATGTTCGCCCGAGCGGGCCGACCGAATGCGCAGGCGGTGGCCGGCACACAGGCCCGCTCCGCGCGGGGTGCCGGCGCCCTCAGCCCCGTACGGCCCCGGTGACGATCCAGCGGCCCGAGCGCGCCCGCAGCCACAGGGTCACCAGCCGGGCCGTCAGCATCAGCGTCATGGCCCACCACAGCGCCGTCAGGCCGCCCCCCAGGCCGGGCACCAGCAGGGCGGCCGGGGCGAAGACGGCGAGGACCACGAGCATCGCCCGGGCCAGATAGGGCCCGTCCCCGGCGCCCATCAGCACCCCGTCCAGGACGAAGACCACCCCGGCGACCGGCTGCCCCACGGCGACCACGAGCAGGGCGGGCAGCAGGGCGTCCCGTACCGCCGGGTCCGAGGTGAACAGCGGGACGAACGCGTGCCGGCCCGCCACGACCAGGGCCCCCAGCACCACACCCGAGGCGATGCCCCACTGCACCATGCGACGGCAGGCGGCCCGTGCCCCGGCGGTGTTTCCGGCGCCCAGGTAGCGACCGATGATCGCCTGTCCGGCGATGGCGATGGCGTCCAGCGCGAAGGCCAGGAGATTCCACAGGGAGAGCACGACCTGGTGCGCGGCGATGTCGGTGTCGCCGAGCCGTGCCGCCACCGCCGTGGCGATCATGAGGATGGCGCGCAGTGAGAGGGTGCGCACCAGCAGGGGCGCACCGGCCCGGGCACAGGCCCGTATCCCCGCGGCGTCGGGCCGGAGCGGGGCGCCGTGCCGCCGGGCTCCCCGGACGACGACGGTGAGGTAGACGGCGGCCATGGCGCACTGGGCGAGGACCGTCCCCCAGGCGGAACCGGCGATCCCCAGGCCCGCGCCGTAGACGAGCGCGACGTTGAGCGCGGCGTTGGCGACGAATCCGCCGACGGCGACGTACAGCGGCGTCCTGGTGTTCTGGAGGCCGCGCAGCACGCCCGTGGCGGCGAGGACGACGAGCATCGCGGGGATGCCCAGCGCGCTGATCCGCAGATAGGTGGTGGCGTACGGGGCGGCGGTGGCGGAGGCGCCGAAGGCGCGGGCGAGGAGCGGGGCGGTGGCCAGCACGGCGGCGGTGACCACCGCCCCGAGTATCAGCGCCAGCCATATGCCGTCCATGCCCTGCCGGATGGCGGCCGGGAGATTACCGGCGCCGACCCGGCGGGCCACGGCGGCGGTGGTGGCGTAGGCGAGGAAGACGAAGACGCTGACGGCCGTGGTGAGCAGCGCGGCGGCGATGCCGAGGCCCGCGAGCTGAGAGGTGCCGAGGTGTCCCACGATGGCGCTGTCGGCCATCACGAAGAGGGGCTCCGCGACGAGGGCGCCGAAGGCCGGGACGGACAGGGCGACGATCTCACGGTCGTGCCGGCGGACGTCTGGCCGGACGGGCGCGGGGGCCTGGGGCACGGAGTCCCTCCCATCTTCCACAGGTAATCAGTGCATCTAGCTTAGGACCCTTACTGTGGCGGGTGGTGCGCGATCTTCTCTGCGCCGTTTGTCGTGATCTCGGGCCAACGGGGAAAGTTTTTCTCCTCAACAGCCGGTGGATGGCAAAGCTGCAGGTCAGAGGCTTGCGGTGGAGGTGATTGTGTGTTTGTCCACAGTGCTTTCCCCCGGCCCGTGCACAGGTTACGGGGACTTCTCCACAGGCTTGGGCCGCTCATCCACATGCCCTGTGGATAACCAGATTGGCTGACGGTGCCCGGGGCCCTACCGTGGACCGGCGCCCGCCATCTGTCCACCGCTCCCGTCATCGCTTCGCGGACCTCACGGGTCCGTCGCGATCCCCTCGCGAATCCACCGCGAACTCGACGCGCAAGAACCGGAGTCGGGCGTCCTATTTGTCAGAGCCGTGCCGTAAGAAGGAGTGGCACGGCGAGGTCCGCTCGGCGGACGGGAGGAGGTGGCCCGGGTGAGCATTCCCGAGCCCATGGACGACGGCCCGTGGGGCGACGGCGGCCCCGGTGACCGGCTTCCCTTCCCCCGCTCCCGGCGCGGCGACGGCAAGGGCCGCGGCGAGCAGCACGACCGGGGGGACGAGGGCTCCTGGGAGCGCGGCGGCAGCGGCTTCGAGCGCGTCCCCCCGCAGGATCTCGACGCGGAGCAGTCCGTCCTCGGCGGCATGCTGCTGTCGAAGGACGCCATCGCGGATGTGGTCGAGGTCCTCAAGGGCCACGACTTCTACCGTCCGGCCCACGAGACGGTCTACCAGGCCATCCTCGACCTGTACGCCAAGGGCGAGCCGGCCGACCCCATCACCGTCGCCGCCGAGCTCACCAAGCGCGGTGAGATCACCAAGGTCGGCGGCGCGGCGTATCTGCACACCCTGGTGCAGTCGGTGCCGACCGCGGCCAACGCCGAGTACTACGCCGAGATCGTCCACGAGCGCGCGGTCCTGCGCCGCCTGGTCGAGGCCGGCACGCGCATCACGCAGATGGGATACGCGGCCGACGGCGATGTCGACGACATCGTCAACAAGGCCCAGGCCGAGGTCTACGCCGTCACCGAGCAGCGCACCAGCGAGGACTACCTCCCGCTCGGCGACATCATGGAGGGCGCGCTCGACGAGATCGAGGCGATCGGCTCCCGCAGCGGCGAGATGACCGGTGTTCCCACGGGCTTCACCGATCTCGACGCCCTGACCAACGGCCTCCACCCCGGCCAGATGATCGTCATCGCGGCCCGTCCCGCCATGGGTAAGTCGACCCTCGCGCTGGACTTCGCCCGCGCCTGTTCGATCAAGCACAACATGCCGAGCGTGATCTTCTCGCTCGAAATGGGCCGCAACGAGATCGCGATGCGTCTGCTGTCCGCCGAGGCCCGCGTCGCCCTCCACCACATGCGCTCCGGATCGATGACGGACGACGACTGGACCCGGCTCGCGCGCCGGATGCCCGACGTCTCCGCCGCCCCGCTCTTCATCGACGACTCGCCGAACCTGTCGATGATGGAGATCCGCGCCAAGTGCCGCCGGCTGAAGCAGCGCGCCGACCTCAAGCTCGTGATCATCGACTATCTGCAGCTGATGCAGTCCGGTGGCTCCAAGCGCGCCGAGAGCCGCCAGCAGGAGGTCTCGGACATGTCCCGTAACCTCAAGCTGCTGGCCAAGGAGCTGGAGCTCCCGGTCATCGCGCTCTCCCAGCTGAACCGTGGCCCCGAGCAGCGTACGGACAAGAAGCCGATGGTCTCCGACCTGCGAGAGTCCGGCTCCATCGAGCAGGACGCCGACATGGTCATCCTGCTCCACCGCGAGGACGCCTACGAGAAGGAGTCGCCCCGCGCGGGCGAGGCGGACATCATCGTCGGCAAGCACCGTAACGGCCCCACCGCCACGATCACCGTGGCCTTCCAGGGCCACTACTCCCGTTTCGTCGACATGGCGCAGACCTGATCGGAACGGTGGATGCCCTTCGGTGTCCGGGGAGAACGCCTGGCTAGGGTGCGGGACATGACTGTCTCGTGCGAAGTGCCCAAGCAAGAGCTCCCGGACGCCGCCCCCCTCGACGAGCTCCTCCCGGCCACCCGGCGCGCGCTGCTGCACCGGGTCGCCACCTGCCAGGCCGAGGGCCGTGCGCCCTCGCTGGTGGGCGCGGTGACGCGGAACGGGCGCATGGTGTGGTCCGCCGGGCGGGGGGACGTGGCCGGGGAGATCCCCGGTGCCGACACGCAGTACCGGATCGGCTCGATCACCAAGTCCCTCGTCGCCGTCCTCGTCATGCGGCTGCGTGACGAGGGGCTGATCGACCTCGACGAGCCGCTCGGGACGTACCTCGACACGCCCGAGGGCGGCCGGGCGACCATCGCCCAACTGCTGTCGCACAGCTCGGGACTGGCGGCGGAGGCGCGCGGCCCCTGGTGGGAGCGCACGGACGGCGCTCTGCGCCCCGAGCTCGCGGACATCTTCGGCGAGCGCCCCCAGCGCCATCCCGCAGGGCGCCTGCACCACTACTCCAACCCCGGATACGCGCTGCTCGGCGCGCTGGTGGAGCGGCTGCGCGGTGAGCACTGGTACGAGGTGCTGCGCCGGGAGGTGCTGCTGCCGCTGGGCATGGCGCGTACGACCCTCGGCCCCGAGGCGCCGTACGCCGAGGGCCGGGCCGTGCATCCCTGGGCGGACGTGCTGCTCCCGGAGCCCGCGGTGGACACCGGGCGCATGGCGCCCGCCGGTCAGCTCTGGTCCACGGCCGCCGACCTGTGCCGCTTCGCGGAGTTCCTGCTGAACGGCGACGACCGGGTGCTGGGGGCGAGCACGGTGGCGGAGATGCGGACGCCGCGGACCGAGCCCCAAGGGCCGGACTGGACGGGCGCCTACGGCCTGGGCCTCCAGCTGACGCGCCATGACGGCCGGGTCCTGTGCGGGCACACGGGCAGCATGCCGGGCTTCGTGGCGTCGCTGTGGGCCGACCCCGCCGAGGGCGTCGCGGCCGTGGCGCTGAGCAACCTCACCTCGTTCTTCGGCCTGGTCCCCGTCGTGACGGACCTCGTGCGCACGGTCGTGGAGCACGAGCCCCGGATCCCGGAGCCCTGGCGTCCGCTCGACGGCGTGGACCCGGCCCTGCTGGAGCTGACCGGGCCCTGGTACTGGGGCGCCACCCCGTTCGTCCTGCGCCTGGAAGCCGACCGGGCGCTGCGCCTGGGCCCCGTGGGCAACGGCGGGCGCGCCGCGCGCTTCCGCGCCGAGGAGGACGGCACCTGGACGGGGCTCGACGGCTACTACGCGGGGGAGACCCTGCGGGCCGTGCGCCGCGAGGACGGCACGGTGAGCCATCTCGACCTCGGCACCTTCGTCTTCACCCGTGAGCCCTACGAGCCCGGGGGCGCGGTGCCGGGCGGCGTCGACACGGGTGGCTGGCGATAGTCGGATTGTCGGCATGGCCGGGGGTGCGGACGTAGAGTCGGCAGGAGATTGGCGGGCGCCGCGACGCGGCGCGACATCCCCTGGAAGGCACCGTGACCGCGAACACCGCACCGGACCTGCTCGACTTCGCGCCCCTCGGCGCGGGCCACTTCGCTCGGATCGAGGACAAGGTCGCGGCGCTGATGCGCACGCGCGAGACCGTCGTCGCCATGCAGGGCGAGGCACTGCTCCCGCTGGAGGCGTGCATCCGCTCGGCCGTGCGGCCCGGCAGCACCGCGCTGAACATCATCACCGGCCCGTACGGCGAGACCTTCGGCGGCTGGCTGCGCTCCTGCGGCGCCGAAGTGGTGACCGTGAGCGCGCCGTTCAGCGGGGCGGTCACCGCCGAGCAGGTGGCCGAGGCGCTGCGCGCGAACCCCACGATCGACTTCGTCAGCCTGGTGCACGCCGAGGCGGCGACCGGCAACACCAACCCCGTCGCCGAGATCGCCGCGGTCGTCCGTGAGCACGGCGCCCTGCTGATGCTGGACGCCGTCGCCTCCATCGCCGCCGAGCCGCTGCTCACCGACGAGTGGGGCGTCGACCTGTGCGTCATCGGCGGCCAGAAGGCCATGGCGGGCCCGGCGGGAGTCTCCGTCGTCTCCGTGAGCGCCCGCGCCTGGGAGCGCATCGCCGCCAACGAGCAGGCGCCGCGCCGCTCCTACCTCTCCCTGCTGGACTGGAAGGAGCGCTGGATCGACGGCGGCCGCGCCGCCCTCCCGCACGCGCCGGCCCAGCTGGAGATGCTC
Organism: Streptomyces abikoensis; assembly: GCF_014648775.1. Lineage (GTDB taxonomy): Bacteria > Actinomycetota > Actinomycetes > Streptomycetales > Streptomycetaceae > Streptomyces > Streptomyces abikoensis. The sequence continues at coordinate 75,879 of NZ_BMRT01000009.1, read as the reverse complement.
GCGCTGGAGCAGGCCGCCGACCGCATCACCGCGGACGGCCTGGACGGCGTGATCGCCCGCCACCGCGCCGCCTCCGCCGCCACGCGCGCGGGCGTACGGGCGCTGGGCGCCCTCGCGCCCTACGTCATTCGCGACGAGGACGCCGCGCCCGTCGCCACCACGCTGCGCGCGCCCGACGGCGTCGACGCCCGCGACATCGTGGCGGCCGCCCTGGCGGCCGACGCGTCCGTGCCCGTCCAGGCGGCCGGGGGCACGCTGGCGACGGAGATGATCCGGGTCAACCACTACGGCCTCGACGCGGACCGGGAGGTCGTGCTCGACTCGCTGACGGCGCTCGCCGCGGGGCTGCGCGCCCTGGGCGTCCCGGTCGCGGACGAGGACGGTGCCCTGGCGGCCGCGAGCAAGGCCTGGGACGCGGTGATCTCCGGCTGACCGTGCGGCGCGGCCGTGCCGGGCCGCGTCACCGCATCGAGCCGCCGTCGGCGCTTCACGCGCCGGCGGCGGCTCTTTGTTTTCCCGGCTTCTGCTTCACGTTGGCTTTTGTCCCGGTATGGCGCTGCAGGTCCTCGCTCATTCGCGCGGATAGAATCGGAACCTCGATCCCGTTTCCCTCCCAGCCCTCCGGAGACCCAGGCGCATGGCTCGGCGCAGGACCCCGACGACCGCCTCACCGGTCTCTCAGCCGCTGCGTTCGGACGCCCGCCGCAACCGCGCGCTGGTCCTCCAGGCAGCCCGATCGGCCTTCGAGGAGCAGGGGTTGGCGGTGCCGCTGGGTGAGATCGCGCGCCGGGCCGGGGTGGGGGCGGGGACCGTCTACCGCCATTTCCCGTCCAAGGAAGCCCTGTTCAGGGCCACGGTCGTGGACCGGGTGCGGCTCTTCACCGATACGGCGCGGGAGTTGGCGCACGCGGAAGACCCCGGGCGGGTGTTCTACCGCTATCTGGCGGCTGTGGTGCGGCTGTCCGTGCGGAACAAGGGCCTGTGCGACGCGCTGGAGGGCAGTTTCGAGCCCTCCCCCGGGGTCGAGGCGGACTTCCGGGACGCTCTCGCCGTCCTGCTGGAACGGGCCCAACAGGCAGGCGCGGTACGGAAGGACGTGTCCGTCGGTGATGTGACGGCCCTGCTCGTGGGGTGTCTGTCGATGGAGCAGCGGCGCGGGCCGGGGACGGCGCCGGGCAGGATGACCGCGCTGGCGTGCGACAGCCTCCGACCGGGGCGGCATGTGACGAAACTCCCCGCGAATCCCGCCCCGGACCGTAACGAAACCCGGTGTGCCGTATGCGGTGGGCCGGTGGCCGCCGCTCGTACGGGCCGGCCCGCCCGGTACTGCGCCGCGGCCTGCCGTCAGAAGGCGCACCGGGAACGGGCGCGCGCACGCGAGATGTGACCGCCCCGGCAGCTGAGTGCGACCTGCCGGGCCGCCGAGTGCGACCGGCCCGGCGGCCGACAGGGGGCGGCGTGGCTCGGGCCGGCGGTTACCTCGGGCCGGTGGTTACGGGGCGGCGGGGGCGAGGGACTCCACCGCGGCGACCAGCGGGGCGAGCTCGGTCCGGTTCGCGGCCTCGTCCAGCGCCTCGCGCAGGGCCGCGTCGTTGGTGGGGCGAGCCTCTTCGAGGAGGGCGCGGCCCGCGTCCGTGACGTCGGTGTAGATCCCGCGCCGGTCGGTGAGGCAGAGGTAGCGCGTCAGCAGGCCGCGGTCCTCGAGGCGGGTCACCAGGCGCGTCGTCGCGGACTGGCTGAGGACGACGGCGTCCGCCACCTCGTTCATCCGCAGGTGGCCGCCCTCGCCGTTGTGCTGGCGGTTGAGGACGTCGAGCACGGAGAATTCGCGCACGCTCAGCTCGTGACGGTTCTGCAGGGCGCGCTCTATGTGCGCCTCGATCCGGCTGTGCAGCGCCGAGAGTGCGCACCAGCCCTGCGCCAGGCCGGCCAGGGCGGGATCCAGGGTGCGGGACATGGGTGAGCCCTCCTTCGGGGACGTCCGGGTGTGCCGTCCGAGCGCGCCGTCCGCACGTGGCCGTGCGGTCACTACCAGCGTATCTCCCCTCTGCAATAGCCCGCGCTTGCAAGTAAATGCGTCTGCAATTATTGTGGAGGCCGGTAGAAGTCGGCCACAACCACCTGGCCGGAAGGTCTCCCCTGCCTCGATCCCGTACGAAGGACCCTCCATGCCCCTCGCCCTGCTGGCGCTCGCCATCGGCGCCTTCGGAATCGGCACCACCGAATTCGTCACCTCGGGACTGCTCCCCGACATCGCCGCGGACTTCGGGGTCTCGATCCCGACGGCCGGCCTCCTGACCACCGGCTACGCCCTCGGCGTCGTCGTCGGCGCCCCGGTTCTCGCCGTCGTCGGCGGCCGCGTCGCACGCAAGACGATGCTGATGGCCCTGATGGGCCTGTTCGTTGCGGGGAACGTGATCTCGGCCGCCGCACCCGTCTTCGGGGTCATGCTCGCCGGGCGCATCGTCGCCTCGCTCGCGCACGGCGCGTTCTTCGGCATCGGCGCGATCGTGGCCGCCGGGCTCGTCGCCCCGCAGAAGAAGGCGGGCGCGATAGCGATGATGTTCACCGGGCTCACCACCTCGACCGTGGTGGGCGTGCCCCTGGGCACCCTCGTCGGCCAGAACGCGGGCTGGCGGGTCACCTTCCTGATCATCGCCGGGCTGGGCGTGCTCGCCGTCCTGGGCATCGCGGCCCTCGTGCCCCACCAGCCGCGCCCCGAGCGGACCCGGCTCAGCGGCGAGACGGCCGCCTTCCGCAACCCCCAGGTGCTGCTCGCCATGGCGATGACCGTCCTCGGCTTCGGCGGCGTCTTCACCATGAGCACCTACCTGGCCCCGCTGGTCACCGACGTCGCCGGTTACGCGCCCTCGTCCGTCACCTGGCTGCTCGTCCTCTTCGGCCTCGGCATGCTGGTGGGCAACCTGATAGGCGGCAAGTACGCGGACCGCGCGCTGATGCCCATGCTCTTCACCGCCCTCGGCGGGCTCGCGATCCTGCTCGCCCTGCTGCCCCTCGCCGCCCACGACAAGATCGCGACCGCGGTCGTCATCCCGCTCATCGGCGCCTTCGGCTTCGCCACCGTGCCGCCCCTCCAGAAGCGGGTCCTGGACCAGACCGCCGACGCCCCCACGCTCGCCTCCGCCGTCAACATCGGCGCCTTCAACCTGGGCAACGCCATGGCCGCCTGGCTCGGTGGCCTCGTGATATCCGCCGGATTCGGCTACACCGCGCCCAACTGGGTCGGCGCCGGGATGGCCGCCGCCGCGCTGCTCCTCGCCCTGCTCTCCGCGTCGCTGGAGCGGCGCGAGGGCCGGGGCGGGCGGATCGTGGCCTCGGGGCCGAAGCCGGTGCTCTCCGACACGGCGGACGCGGCGGGCACGGTGGACGCGGCTGACGCGAAGGGTGCGGGGCGCGTGGCGGCCGGCCGCTGACGTCCGAGCCCGATCCCGAACGCCTAGGCTCGGTGGTCATGACCAGACTGCACCTGTTCGACCTGGACGGAACGCTCATCCACGGCTCGGCCGCGGCTGTCGAGATATCCCGGCAGCTGGGCCTGGAGAAGGAGATCGGCGAGCTGGAGAGGGCCTTCGCCATGGGGGAGCTGCTGCCGTCCCGGTTCGCCCAACTGGCCGTGGAGCTCTGGGCCGAGCTGACGGAAGCGCAGGTCACGGCAGCCTTCGAGGGCGCACCCTGGCTGGCCGGGATCCGGGAGGTCTGGGCCGCCATCCGGGCCGGCGGCGAGCGCTGCGCGGTGATCTCCCTGTCGCCGGGTTTCTTCGTCGAACGCCTGCTGGACTGGGGAGCCGACGCGGCCCACGGCTCGCGCTGGCCCTCCGTGCCCTTCCGCGACCCGGTGGACCCGGCGGGGATCCTCGACGCCTCGGCGAAGGTGCGGATCGCCGACGAGCTCTGCGAGCGGTACGGGCTGGGCCGCGCCGACTGCGTGGCCTACGGGGACTCGATGTCGGACGCCCGGCTCTTCGCCGCGGTGCCGGTATCGGTCGCGGTCAACGCCGACCACCATGTGCGGGGCATCGCCTCGCACGCGTACGACGGCCTCGACCTCCGGGAGGCGTACGCGCTGGCCGGCGGCGGCCTCTAGCCGCCACGGGCCGTGAGCCGGAGGAGCGGGTGCGGTCGGCCCGCACCGCACCGGATCGGGTCAGCCTAGCCTCAACCGACTCCCCATCACCCGGAGTTCCGGGAAGACACCCGGAATCGGGGACCCGGGGTGCCATGCTGCGTGGACGGGAACAGCGACTCATCAGCAGCGCGGGGAATCGCGGAAACCTTCCCGCCCTCTTCGGCGGAAGCGCGCGGCCCGGCCGGGAAACGCTCAAGGCGAGGCAACCATGAACGCTCCGACCACCCCGCCGACCCATGGCGGCGCGTCCGGACAGGGAGGCGAGAGGAACCGGTTCACCCCGGCCGAGGTGCCATGGACGGCGGAGGCGGAGGAGTTACCGGCGCCGGACGGGCCGGGTGGGTCACCGGCCGCGGGGGAGGGGCTCGCGGAGGCGCCCGGCGCGGTCCGCCCCCGGACCCCGGTCCAGGAGCACCATTCACCCCTGGGCGACCGCTGGCAGCCGCTGGCGTACCGCACGCACGCGCGGGAACACGAACGCCCGGCGGAAGAGCCCCCCGCGAGCCGCCCGGCCCCACCCCTCGTCCCGCCTCTCCCCGCGGCCCCACCCCTCCCCCCGGCCCCGCCCCGAGCCCCCGCATCGCCCCCGGCGCCCGCCGCTCCCCCCACGTGTCCCGGTAGCGGGAAGGCCCCGTCACCCGGCGGCTCACCGTCCTCCGACGCCCTGTTGATCCGCCGCACACTGGCTGAGATCGAGCCCGTCGCCGACAAGACCACCTCGTACTTCTACGCCCTGCTCTTCGTCCGCCGGCCGGAGCTGCGCGCCCTCTTCCCCGCCGCCATGGACGTCCAGCGCGACCGGCTGTTCAAGGCGCTGCTCACCGCCGCCCGCCACGCCGACGACACCGCGATCCTCACCACCTACCTCTCCCAACTCGGCCGGGGACACCGGAAGTACGGCACCGCCCCCACCCACTACCCCGCCGTCGGGGAGTGCCTGATCGACGCGCTCGCCCGCCACGCCTCCCGGACCTGGAACGACGCCACGCAGGCCGCGTGGGTGCGGGTCTACACCGCCATCTCCCAGATCATGATCGACGCGGCCGCCGAGGACGAGCGGAGTTCGCCGCCCTGGTGGCAGGCCGAGATCGTCGGCCATGAGCCGCGCACGCCGGACGTCGCCATCGTGACCGTACGGCCCGACCAGCCCTATCCCTTTCTCGCCGGCCAGTACGCGAGCGTGGAGACGCCCTGGTGGCCACGCGTGTGGCGGCACTACTCCTTCTCCTGCGCCCCGCGCGAGGACGGCCTGCTCTCCTTCCACATCAAGGCCGTGCCGGCCGGCTGGGTCTCGGGTGCGCTGGTCCATCGCGCCCGGCCGGGCGACGTCATCCGGCTCGGCCCCCCGGCCGGCTCGATGACCGTCGACCACGGCAGCGACAGCGGACTGCTGTGTCTGGGCGGCGGCACCGGCATCGCTCCGATCAAGGCACTGGTCGAGGACGTCGTCCGGCATGGGCGCAGTCGCCCCGTCGAGGTCTTCTACGGTGCCCGTCATGATGACGACCTCTACGACATAGACACCATGCTGCGACTGCAGAAGTCGCACCGCTGGCTCTCCGTGCGTCCAGTGATCTCCGACGGACCCACGCTCGGCCTGAGCGGGCAACTGCCGCAGGTCGTCCGCAAGTACGGTCCGTGGAACGCCTACGACGCCTATCTCTCCGGGCCGCCCGGGATGGTCCGCAGCGGGGTGGACACGCTGGTCGGCATAGGGATCCCGGCGCACCGGATCCGCCACGACTCGATCGACGAGCTGATGGCCTCGGTGGCGGGCTGAGGAGCGTCAGGCCAGGTCCGGCGCGAGGAGGGCCCGTACCCCCTCGATGTTCGCGCGCAGGAAGACCCGGAGGGACGGCGGCACGATCTCCACGGAGTCGATGCCCGCCCGGGTGAAGGGCACGCGCACCACCTCGTACGTCCCGCACGGCTCGTCGATCTCGGGGCCGTGCCGCCGCGAGAGGTCCATCGAGGCCAGTCGGCAGACGAAGAAGTGCTGCACCTTCACGCCGTGGGCGGCGTGGTGGAGGGAGTGGGAGACGGTGTCGACGAAGGCGGGGACCACATCGACGACCTTCGCGCCGAGCTCCTCGTCCACCTCGCGGTGGAGGGCGGCGACGACGGTGCTGTCCTCGGGCTCGACCCCGCCGCCGGGGGTGATCCAGTAGGGCGCCTCGCCGGGCTTGGTGCGTTTGATCAGGACGAGCCGGAGCGTCTCGGAGCCGGGTTCGCCGTCGAGCAGGATGGCGCGGGCGGTGCGTTTGACCACGGGCCGTTCGGTCATAGGGGACATCTGCCGCGCACGCCCCGGGGTGAAACCCCTTCTCACCAGGAAACGGCAGCGCGCAGCAGCCACTCGTGCGCCCGCGCGAGGTGGGGATGCGCCAGCGTGCCGGCCCTGACGACCAGGAAATAGGTGCGCAGCGGTGGTACCGGCGGATCCAGGAGCGCCACGACCTCGCCTGCGTCCAGGGCCTCTCCGCACAGATAGCGCGGCAGCACGCCGATGCCCGCTCCGGCGGCGACGCAGGAGAGCACCGCGCGCAGGTCGGGGACGATGACGGTGCCCGCGGCCAGGGGCTTGGAGTCGAAGACGGCCGACCAGTAGCGGGAGACGAAGGGCAGGCTCTCGTGGACCTCGACCACGGGCAGGTGTTCCAGGGTCGCGAGGCCCTTGTCGCGGACGACGGCCGGGCCGCCGAGGCGGGCCGCCCAGCGCGGGGCGGCGACGAGCACGTGCTCCTCGTCGCAGAGCGGTGTGGCGGCCAGCAGTCGGCCGCGCGGCCGGGAGGTGGCGATGACGAGGTCGTGGTGGCCGTCGGACAGGCCCTCGAAGAGTTCCTCGGCCATGCCGTGGGCGGCGCGTACGGCCAGGCCCCGGGCGATCAGGGGGACGAGCGCGGGCAGGGCGCGCAGGGCGGTGAACTCGGGAGGGCCGGCCAGGTGGAGGGTGCGGCTGGCCCACTGGTCGTCGAGGTCGGCCTCGGCGATCTCCAGCAGCGCGTCGACATGCGGGGCGATCTTGTGGGCGAGCTCGTCGCCGATGGTGGTGGGGCGGACCCCGCGCGCCTGGCGGAGGAAGAGCGGTCGGCCCAGCTGGCGTTCCAGTGTCCGGATCTGGCTGGTGACGGCCGGCTGGGAGAGGCCGAGGAGCGCTGCCGCCCGGGTGAAGGAGCCGGCCCTGTGCACCGTGACGAATGTGCGCAAAAGGGCCAGATCCATGTCGTCTCCCTGTGATGCCGCCACCGATCGTGAAGGAACTATAAATAAGTCGATAGGGCTGTGCCGCTAGGGTGATTGGACACTGACGCAGAGTCAACTAGCCTGGGTCGCGCGGTTCTTCGCGCGGTTCTTCGAGCGTGGAGCCGTGACGGCTCGAGCCAAGAGGGGGGAGGCTCGAGCCGTCCTCCTGTCGTGGCCCCGACGGGTCGGCCGAGGCGCCGGCGCGGGGCCCGGCGCCGTCGGATCCCGCGGTTCAGTCGTTCTCGTCCGGCAGGATGACGTGCATCGCCCAGGCCACGATCGAGATGATCACGCCGCCGACCAGCGCGGACCAGAAGCCGGCCACGTGGAAGGCCAGGTCCAGTCTGTCCGCCAGCCAGGAGGTCAGCAGCAGCATCAGGGCGTTGATCACCAGGGTGATCAGGCCGAGGGTCAGGATGAAGAGCGGGAACGACAGCAGCTTCACGACCGGCTTGACGATGAAGTTGACCGCGCCGAAGACGAGCGCGACGAGGAAGAGCGTGACCACCTTGCGAGCGGTGTTCTCGCCGGACAGCGTGATGCCCTTGAGCAGCCAGATGGCCACAGCCAGGGCCGCCGCGTTGGCGATCGTCTTGACTACGAAATTCTTCATGGTGAGATCGTTGCAGACGGGCGCGGCCGACGGGGATGCGCGCGAGGACCACGACCGGCCCGGCCGGGCCGAGCGGCGAGGAGTGGACGGCGAATGAAAGCGTTCCGGCTGGACGAGCTGGAGCAGGAGCGCGTCGCGAACGACGGCGCGTATTTGCAGTTCCTGCGGGAGCGGAACATGTCCGTGGGGCTGTACGCGCTGGACGCCGGCGCCTCCGACCCCCAAGGACCGCACGCCCAGGACGAGGTCTATGTGGTGGTGAGCGGCCGGGCGGCGGTCACGGTGGGCACGGAGACCACCACCGTCGGGCGCGGGAGCGTGGTGTACGTACCGGCCGGGACGCCCCACAAGTTCCACCACATCAGCGAGGATCTCCGGGTCCTCGTCGTCTTCTCTCCACCGGAGAGCTGACCTCCGCCCCGGAATCCCGTAGGGGGCCGTTCAGGGGTCTACGGGGGCTGTCGGGCCCCTGTCGGGCCGCTCCCCGGGCCTAGCATCGAGAACAGGCCGGGGTATTCCGCTCCGGACGGCCGGTGAATCACGGCGGGGCATTCATTCCCGTCCGCGCGGCGGCCATGACGTGACAAGAGCGTGTGAATCCACGCGTGATGCGGAGATCAGGAGTCGAGATGGCTGAGAAGGGGATATTCGCGGGACTGCCCTGGTGGGTGACCTGGGTCGCGGTGCCGGTTCTCGTGCTGGTGGTGTTCGGCAGCCTGATCATGAGCCTGCTCGGCTTTGTCATCAGCCTGCTCTTCAAGGCCCTGCTGCTGGTCGCGCTGGTCGCCGGCCTGATCTTCGTCGTCAAGAAGTTCACGTCGTCCTCCTCGTCGAAGGGCGACTGGTAGGAGTCGGCCGTCCCGGGCGAGGGGGACGCCCGGGCAGCGCCCACCGGGCAGGCGACGTCGCCCACGCCACCGTCCGGTGCCCGCTGGTCAACTCAACGAAGCGGAAGGCGAGGAGTTATCTCTCCCGTCAACATTCCTCCGTCAACGTGAACGCCGGGGGCACCGCCCCTACGGTAATCCGTGCGCCCTCGGGCCACTTTGGCCAGTTCTCGGCCGGTCCGTGGTGGCAAATCCCCTGTTACGACTCCACCCCGTAGTCGAGTCGCTACGCTCCAGAGTCGGAGAGCTCGTATGCTCACCCTCGGTCTCCATGAGTAACTGGAAAATCACTCCTTGTGATCCACCGGGCGTTCTTGTCAGACTATGGCGTCATTGGGGCCATCAGGCTTCAATCCCTGCCAAACCGACGAAGACGGGGCATTGGGCGATGCGCGACACAGTTCAGGCAGAAGTGGTCATGACCTTCCTCGTCTCCGAGGAGCTGTCCTTCCGGATCCCGGTGGAGCTGGGCTACGACAGCAGCGACCCGTACGCGGTGAAGTTCACCTTCCACCTCCCCGGCGACGCGCCCGTGACATGGGCCTTCGCCAGGGAGCTGCTCCTCGACGGGCTGAGCCAGCCCTCCGGCGAGGGCGATGTGCACATCGCCCCCGCCTCCTCCCAGCACCTGTCGGACGTGTTCATCCGGCTGCAAGTGGGCGGCGAAGGAGCCCTGTTCCGGGCCGGGGCGGCGCCGCTGGTGGCCTTCCTCGACCGCACCGACCGCGTCGCCCCGCTCGGCGAGGAGCACACGGTCGCCGACTTCGACTACGAACTCGCCGCGGCGCTCGACAGCATCCTCGCCGGCAACCCCGAGGGGCAGAACGCGGGTTAGCCGGCCTCGGGAGCCGGTGCGCCGCCGCCCGTCCCGGGCGTACCGCCGTCCTCCTCGATCGGTACCCGCTCGGCGCGCGGTGCCGCCCCCCGACCCTGCGGGGCGAACGCCGGGACCCGCGCCCGCGGCCCCGTGCCGCCGTCCGCCGCCGCGTCCGCGGTCACGCCGGCCGTACCGCCGTGCGCGTCCGAACCAGCGACCGTCACCCCGACAGCTCCACCGACAGCCCCACCGGCGCCACCCGCACCACCGGACGTTCCGGCGCCGCCGACCAGGCCACCGTTCCCCACCGTGCCCATGCCCGTGCCGGTGCCCGCGCTCGTGCCCGAGCCGGCTCCGTCGTTCGTGCCCATGGCCGCGAGCAGCTGCCGGGCGAGCCCCAGACCCGTACCTCCCATCGTCAGCGCCTTCGCGAACAGGTCGGACATGCCGTCCGCCCCGTTCAGCAGCACCATGTGGTCCACGTTTCCGAACGCCTGAGCGCCCGCCTGGACGATCTCGGGCCACTTCTCGGCGAGTTGCTGCGCGACCACCGCGTCCTGGTTCTCCGCGAGGGCCGCCGCCCGGGCCTTGAGCGCCTCGGCGTCGGCGAGCCCCTGGGCCCTGGCCGCCTCGGCCGCCGCCAGACCCTTGGCCTGCGCGGCGGCGGCCTCGGCCTCACCGGTGGCACGGGTCGCCGCGGCGGCGGCGTCACCGCGCGTCCTGGTGGCCTCCGCCTCGGCCCCCGCCGCCGCCTTCACGCGCGTCGCCTCGGCCGCCGCGGCGAGCTCCGTCTCCTTGGCCTGGGCCTCGGCCGCCGAGATCCGGGCGTCGCGCTCGGCCTCCGCGAGCGTCCGCTTCTCGTACGCCGCCGCGTCCGCGGGCTTGCGCACATCGGCCTGGAGCTGCTGCTCCCGGCGCATGGCGTCCAGCTCCGCGACCCGCGTCTCCTGGACGACGACCTCCTGGCGCGCGGCGGCCTCCGCCAGCGGGCCCGCCTGTCGCGCCTTCGCGGCAGCGCTGTCCCGCTCGGCCTGATATCCGGCCTGGAGGATCTCGCTGTCGCGCTGGGCCTCCGACATCCGTGCGGCGGCCTGCTGCTCGGCCTCGGTGGCCAGCCGGTCCGCCTCCGCCTGGGCGATCCGGGCGTCCCGGCGCACGGCGGCGGCGTGCGGCGCCGAGAGGTTCTGGATGTAGCCCGTGGGGTCCTGGATCTCATGGATCTGGAGGGAGTCGATGATCAGGCCCAGCTTCTCCATCTCCGTGCCCGAGGCGGCCCGGGTCTCACCCGTCAGCCGTTCCCGGTCGCGGATCATGTCCTCCACGGTCAACCCGCCGACGATCGAGCGCAGATGGCCGGCGAAGACGTTGTGCACCCGCTCGGGCATGTGTTTCTGCTGGTCGAGGAAGCGGCGGGCGGCGTTGGCGATCGAGACGAAGTCATCGCCCACCTTGAAGATCACCACGCCGTGCACCTTCAGTGGAATGCCCTGTTTGGTGACGCAATCCACGTTGAGATCCGCCTCGTTGAGGTCGAGGGACAACTTGCGTACCGCCTGCACCCCCGGCAGCACGAACGTCCCCCGCCCCGTGACTATCCGGAATCCCAGCCCGTCCCCCAGGCCCTCCGTGCGGTGCCTGGAACCGGAGATGATCAGGGCCTCATTGGGCTCCGCGACCCGCCACATGAGCTTGAACAGCCCGACCAGGATGATGACCGCGACGAGGACAGCCCCCGCCACGACGCCAACGACCATGCGTCCCTCCCCCTTTACGACCCACTGCGGGCCGTACGTTCACGAAGTGTGCGACCCGGCAGAGCCGGGTGAAGACGCTGATACCCCGCCCGCGACTCCGAAATCAGGTGTAGACGGACGTCACATAGACGGTGCGCGGCGGTTGATATTCCGTGACCATCACGACCGTCCCCCGCTCGATGCGCTCGCCCGGCTCGGCGGCGTAGGCCAGGAAGGCCTCGGCGCCGCCCCGGACCCGCACGATCACCTCGCCGACCAGCCCGGGGCCGACCGTCCCCGTCACTCTGCCCAGCTCACCGACCACTGGAAGCCCCCCCGCCTTCCCGTTACTTCGCGCGGCGGCGCCTGCCGCCCCGGGCCCTGGCCCGCCCCTTGCCTCCTCCATCATGCCGGTCGGCACTGACAACGAGCGCGGCGAGGAGGGTCGTCACCGGCACCGAGGCCACCAGGCCGATGCTGCCCACCAGCGTCCGGACGATCTCCTCCGCGACGATCTCGCTGGTGGCCACCGTGCCCACGCCGCTGTCCGCGATCGAGAACAGCAGCAGCAGCGGCAGGGACGCGCCCGCGTACGCCATGACCAGCGTGTTCACGACCGAGGCGATGTGGTCCCGCCCGATGCGCATCGCGGAACCGTAGAGTTTCCGCCAATTGGCCGACGGGTTGGCTTCCTTCAGCTCCCATACCGCCGAGGTCTGGGTGACCGTGACGTCGTCGAGCACACCCAGCGAGCCGATGATGATGCCGGCGAGCAGCAGGCCCCGGATCTCGATCTGCGGGTAGAGGCCGTGCACCAGTCCCGTCTGGTCGTCGGTGTTGCCCGTCAGATGGGCCCAGTCGATGAACACCGATCCGAGCAGCCCGATGACCAGCAGGGAGGTCAGCGTGCCCAGCACCGCCACGGAGGTGCGCGCGTTGAGCCCGTGGCACATGTAGAGCGCGATCAGCATGATCGCGCTGCCGCCGATCACGGCGACCAGCAGGGGATTCGAGCCCTGGAGGATCGCCGGGAGGATGAACATTGTCAGGACCCCGAAACTGATCACCAGGGCCACCAGCGCGAAGACGCCGCGCAACCGGCCCACGACCACGACCGCGAGCGCGAACACCCCCGCGAGCAGGGCCATCGGGAAGTCGCGGTCCACGTCCGTGACCGAATAGCGCAGGTTCTCCGGCGCCTTCGGCGCGTAGGCGAGAACCACCTTCTGGCCCACGTCGTAGCGGCGCGACGCGCTCGGCTGGACGATCTCGGTGAAGGTCCTGCCCTTGTCCGGGCCCTCGGTCACCTCGATGGTGGCCTTCTCGCAGGTGCCCTGCGCGGGCGCCGGGGCGGGCGAGGGTCCCTGCTGCGGCGCGCCCGGCAGCCCGCCGCCCTTCGGGCAGTCGAATTTCTCGATCTTCGTCACCTGCCCCGACCGCAACTGCTGGTCGAGGCCGACACCGGTGTGCTGATGCGGCGGCGCGCCGCCCGGCCAGAGGACTATCAGCCCGGCCAGCACCGCCACCGTGAAGGGGACGAGTACCGCCGCGATCACCTTGCGGAGGTGTGCCGAAACGGGCGTCGCGGGCCCGTGGCTGTGGGAGTGCCCATGGGAATGTCCAGGGGAGTGCCCGTGGGAATGTCCGTGCGGTTGGGCCTGCGCATGCGAGTGGGGGGCGTGGGGTGTGGGCTCGGTGGGGGTCACCGCCGCATCATCGCAAGCCCCACTGGCCCTCCGGTCGACGGAGGCGCTAGCGTGGTGCCACCTTTGCAATCGCGGGAGCTCGGAGCACCGGGCTGAGAGGGCGCTGACCTTCGTACGGGAGCACGTACGGAAGCCGCTGCGTCGACCGCCGAACCTGTTACCGGGTAATGCCGGCGTAGGGAGTTACGGTCATATGACCACGCAGGATGCACGCACGTCCGCGACCGGCCGGGAGATCGGCTGGCACAAGGACTACGTGACCGGCTCGCGGCCGGACCTCAGGGTTCCGGTGCGGCGGGTTCACCTCACCAACGGGCAGGACGTGCGGCTGTACGACACGTCCGGCCCGTACACCGACCCGGCCGTCGAGACGGACGTCCGGCGCGGTCTCCTCCCGCTGCGGGAGAACTGGATCATCGCCCGCGGCGACACCGAGGAGTACGCGGGGCGCCCCATGCGCCCGGAGGACGACGGCATCAAGCACACGTCCCCCCGAGGAGGCCTGAAGAACCTCGACGCGGTCTTCCCCGGCCGCCCCCGCCAGCCGCGCCGAGGCCGCGGCGGCGCGGCGGTGACCCAGCTGGCCTACGCGCGCCGGGGCGAGATCACCTCCGAGATGGAGTACGTCGCCCTCCGCGAGAACGTCTCCCCCGAGACGGTCCGCGAGGAGATCGCGGCCGGCCGGGCCGTCCTCCCGGCGAACGTGAACCACCCGGAGATCGAGCCGATGATCATCGGCAAGAAGTTCCTGGTCAAGGTGAACGCCAACATCGGCAACTCCGCCGTCACCTCCTCCATCGAGGAGGAGGTGGAGAAGATGACCTGGGCGACCCGCTGGGGCGCCGACACGGTCATGGACCTCTCCACCGGCCGCAACATCCACACCACCCGTGAGTGGGTGCTGCGCAACTCCCCCGTGCCCATCGGCACCGTGCCGCTCTACCAGGCCCTGGAGAAGGTCGACGGCAAGGCCGAGGAGCTGACCTGGGAGATCTACAAGGACACGGTCATCGAGCAGGCCGAACAGGGCGTCGACTACATGACCGTCCACGCCGGCGTCCTGCTCCGCTACGTCCCGCTGACCGCCCGCCGCAAGACCGGCATCGTCTCGCGCGGCGGCTCGATCATGGCCGCGTGGTGCCTGGCGCACCACAAGGAGTCGTTCCTCTACGAGAACTTCGAGGAGCTCTGCGAGATCCTCGCCGCGTACGACGTCACCTACTCCCTCGGTGACGGCCTGCGCCCCGGTTCGATCGCGGACGCGAACGACGAGGCCCAGTTCGCCGAGCTCAAGACCCTCGGCGAGCTCAACCGGATCGCCAAGCGGCACAACGTCCAGACCATGATCGAGGGCCCGGGCCATGTCCCGATGCACAAGATCAAGGAGAACATCGACCTCCAGCAGGACATCTGCGAGGAGGCCCCGTTCTACACGCTCGGCCCCCTGACCACGGACGTCGCGCCCGCGTACGACCACATCACCTCGGGCATCGGCGCGGCGATGATCGCCTGGTGGGGCACGGCGATGCTCTGCTACGTCACGCCCAAGGAGCACCTGGGCCTGCCGGACCGCGACGACGTCAAGACCGGTGTGATCACCTACAAGATTGCGGCACATGCGGCGGATCTGGCCAAGGGCCACCCGGGCGCCCAGGAGTGGGACGACGCGCTCTCCGACGCGCGTTTCGAATTCCGCTGGGAGGACCAGTTCAATCTGGCCCTCGACCCGGACACCGCCCGCGCCTTCCACGACGAGACGCTTCCGGCGGAGCCGGCGAAGACCGCGCACTTCTGCTCGATGTGCGGTCCGAAGTTCTGTTCGATGAAAATCAGCAGAAGCATCACAGAACGATTCGGTGCCGATGCGGACGAATCGGCCTCTTCCGAGGAGGTTGAGGCCGGGATGCTCCAGAAGTCCAAGGAGTTCGCGGCTGCGGGCAACAGGGTCTACCTGCCGATGGCCGAGTAGGCATCCGGAAGTCTCGGGTGCGCGGAGCGGGCGCTGTCGTCGTACAGCGTTCGCTCCGCTGCTTCGCTACGGCCCGGGACCTAGTGCTCCTCCGCAGAAATTTGCGGAGGAGTGCCGAACAGACTGCGGGGCTGTCGAGTCAGAGGTCGGGCTATCCCGGGTTGCGTGTCAGTTCCTCCTGAGCCGGTGACCGGCACAGAGTTGGTCGACGACCGTGAGGAACAGGAAGAAATTGGGGATCTTCGCTACCGGGGTGTTCGACCACGACAGCAATTTGCCGGCCTTCGCCAGGAAGACGACGCCGTTCTTGACTTCGATCTTCTGGATCTCGCTCCACTGCACGGCACCACGCTTGACGGTGGCGATCCCGCCCATGGTCATCGCGATGTCGCCGAACTGAATGGCGGCGCCCCGTTCCAGCGTGGCGATCACGTTGGGCAGTTGGGCCCGGGTGACCTCGTGTTGGATAGCACTGCCCCAGCGGTCTGGATCGGCGTAGAAGTTGGTCAGCTTGATCGTGGAACCGTCCGGCTTGAACAGCGTATACAGGTAGGTGGTCCCGACATAGACGCCGTTGGCGTACCGCCTGGTGATCTGCTGGAGCACCGTCATCGAGTCCCAGCGGAAGGCGCTGACCGGACCGCTATGGTCGGCGACGATCAGGCCGTGCTCGAACAGGTGGATGCGCTTTGCCGCCTGCTTGCGGGAGAAGTTGGGGGCCTGGAGAAGGAGCCAGACGAAGAACAGGCCGGGCAGGACGAAGCACGCCAGGCCGAGGAGTGCGAAGAAGACCATCCCGGCTGTCCGGCCGGCGCCGAGGCGCTTGGGGAAGAAAGTCTCCCGGTGCCACCCCAGTCCCTGGGCGGCGGCGAGGGACGCAACCGCGTCCGGTATCCGCTCCGGGGCCGCGTGGGCTGCGGCTGTCGCCATGGTGCCTCTTTCATAGCGCCCGAGGTGTCTTCCACGGGCAAGAGCGATTCGAGCATGCGGAGCCTACTGGTCGCCGGATGGACCTCCCCACTGGGCTGCCGTTCCGCACCTGGTGCTGTTCCATCAACACCGGACGGCGGCCTCCTTCGGACGAAGGGTGGCCCTGTCGTCCTCCACCCGAATGGTCGCCATGCCGCGACGGCCTTTCCAGGCCACGTCGGCCAGCCCCTTGGCCACGAAGCCCTCCGCAGAGAGGTCCTGGATCCCGTTCGAATCGTCGACGTGGATCGGGTATCCCTCGGTTGTGGTGCCCTTCGCGAGGTCGACGAGTCACTGTTCGAAATCGTCGCGGACGACTTCCTCTTTGCTCTGATAAACGACCAGCCAATTGAACTTCGCGGCATCGCCGGTCATGTGCCGGTGCTGGTCCTCGACGCCGTGAGCATCCCTGACACGGCCGTCGAACGAGATGCGGGCGTAGCAGACCACGCAGTTGAGGGTGGGGTCCGTGTCCACCATGGCCCGGACCGTCTCCACGCTCGGTAAGCCTTCGGGCGTACCGCGCCGCCGGCAACCGGGTGTATCTCCCGATCGCCGAGTAGCCGACGGAGCCGCCCGCACAGGGCCCTCCGGGCCGCTTTCACGGTGGTGCGCGACGCCCTGTCGCGCACCACCGTCGTCAGTCCTTCCGGGGGGCCTGGCGGGGGGCCGGGCCGCCGAACTCGGGGCCCGTGTAGTCCGGGCTGGTGAAGCCCGTCCGGGTGGGGGAGGACCGGCCGTCGTCGGGGCTCGAGAAGCCGGGGCGGGAGTAGCCGAGCTGGGGGGTGCGGCCGGGACTGGTGCGGTTTCTGGGGGAGGGCGGGCGGCGTTGGGCCGCCGGGGTGTTGGCCAGCGACTCCCGGAGGAACGGCAGGATGCCCCGGTCCAGCAGCGCCTGCCGCCAGGCCTCACGGGCCCGCTCGGTCTCCTGCGAGAGCTGGTCGTAGCCGTCGGGAAGACCGTCGTGCCGCGGCGTCTCCTCCGTCTGCCTGCCGTTGCGCACGGCCGTGACCAGCATGCCGGAGCTGGCGATGAGCACCGCGGCGACGGTGAAACCGCCGAACCACCAGCCGATCTTGATGATCGGGTCGGCGACGGCGCCGTTCGACCCGACCGTCCGCAGGACGTAGCCGATGAGCAGGAAGAGGAAGGCGGCGATCCCCGCCAGGACGGGGGCGAGCACGACGACGACCGCGCCGGCGCCCGCTCCCGGGTCCTCGGGGACGTCCGCGGGGGAGAGGGAGGGGGACGGCGCGCCCGTGGGGTCGTCGTCCTCGCCCGCCGGCGGCCTGGCGGTGGCCGACCAGGCGCGCTGTTCCTCCCGCGCCCTGACGAAGTCCTGATATTCCGTCATCGCGCAGGCGGAGATGGCCGTCATGGCGCTGAGGGCCATACTGCGCAACTGTTCGGTATTGAGGCGCTGTCCTATCGCGGCGGCCAGGGCGCTGATCTGTGGGTCATGGTTCGCGGTACGCAACGCCTGGTCGAGAACTCGCTCGAATTCCGGGCGGTCCTCGGTCAGCAGGTGCGGAGCGCTGTTCATGTGCATCCCCCGATGCTCCGTAGGGCCCTCTTGCCGGCCGGTGCCGACGGTGGGCGGAAACGGAGGAGAGCCTGCTACGGATAAGCCGATGGTAGAGCCGCACCGGCGCGTGGTGACAGTCGGTTTCCCGAATTACCCCGCGTCGGTGGAACTCCTCACCTGCCCGTGCGCCGCCCCGCTGAACCCTCAGCCCGCCAGGGGAAGTTGTACGACCAGCAGCTTTCCGGCCATGGTGACGCCGCCGTCCATGGCGAGCGCGAGCCCGTCGGCGTAGAGGTGCGGGCCGTCCACGCGGGGCGCGCCCTCGTCACCGTCCGCGTCCTCGGTGCCGACTTCGCCGAGGAGGTAGGGGATGGGGCTGTGGCCGTGCACGATACGGCTGCCGCCGTAGGCGTGGAGCAGCTCGCGTACGGCCAGGGGGCCCGCTTCCTCGTCGCGGAAGGCGAAGCGCTTGGTGAATTTGCGGAAGAGATCCCAGCATTCGTCGGGGTCGTTCCGCTGGAGGGCTTCGGTGATCGCGTCGTTGACGGCCTCGATGGAGTCGCCGTACTCCAGATAGGCGGTCGTGTCGGAGTGGACGAGCAGGTGCCCGTCCTCCTCGGCGATCGCGTCCAGGCGCGACATCCACTGCAGGTGGTGGTCCTCCAGGCGCTCCATGTCGGAGCGCTGGCCGCCGTTGAGCAGCCAGGCGGCCTGGAAGGACGCGGTGCCGGCGCCCGAGTTCACCGGGGTGTCGGCGAACCGCTTGGCGCCGATCAGCAGCAGCTCGTGGTTGCCCATGAGGGCCTTGCAGTAGCCGCCGGCGGCGGCCGCCTCGGCGGACAGCCGCATGACCAGGTCGATCACGCCGACGCCGTCCGGGCCCCGGTCGGTGAAGTCGCCGAGGAACCACAGCCGGGCGTTGCCCGCGGCCCAGTGGCCGTGCTCGTCGATGAGGCCCTGCTCGAAGAGCGCGTGGTGGAGCTCGTCGAGATAGCCGTGCACGTCGCCGACGACGTACAGCGGGCCGGGCCCCGACGGCAGGGGCTGCTGCTGCGGCTGCGGGGCGGAGAGCGGGGTCAGCTCCACGGTGGGCACGTCCTGGGGCGCGGCGGGCCCGCCGATGACCGGCAGGTCACGGGCGGTCGGGGTGTAGCCCTCGGGGTACTCCGGGTACTCGTGGGCGGGCTGTACGGGCGGGGGCGCGGCATGGGTGTAGCCGGGCGCGGGTGTGGCTTCCCCGAGGAAGGGCGGCATAGCCGCCGTGGTCCGTGCCGCTCCCTGACCGGCCCCCTGAGTCATCGACCCCTCCACCATCGCGCCGCCGTGCACCTTGTGGACCTTGCCTGGTCGACGGCGGTCCGTGGTGTCGTGCGCCCATCATAGGAATGACCGTCGCGCCTTGTGACGCACCAGGGGCCGTGAATCGGGGCGGGAGGCCGGGATCGCCGGTCATTTCTCCCCAAATGAGCCGTTAAATGTGCCGTAAGCGCCGGTCAGGCGGCCCCCGGGCGGCTCCCCGGGGCGGATGACCCACTGCCCGTGCGCCGGACACGGGGTCCACTTCCGGTTGACGCGCGTCGGGCGGGGTGCGGAGGGTCAGGGGGTGGCGGGGCCGCGGGGCGCGCTGATGGTGGTGCGCGGCGGGCGCCGTTCGGAGGAGGTCCGGACGATCAGTTCGGTGGGTATCACCTGTTCCACCGGCCGGCCCGTGTCGAGCCCCTCGATCGCGTCGATCAGCAGTTGGACGACGGCGGTGCCGATGCGCCGGGGCTTGAGCGAGAGCGTGGTGATCGGCGGTTCGGTGGTCGCGTAGACGGTGGACTCGCTGCAGCAGACGATCAGCAGGTCGTCCGGGACGCGCAGGCCGTAGCGGCGGGCGGCGGCGAGGAGGTCGGTGCCGTTGGGGTCGAACAGCCCGTAGACGGCGTCCGGCCGGTCGGGCCGGGCCAGCAGCCGGTCGGCGGCGACGGCGCCCGCGCACGGGTCGTGGGCGGGGTACTCCTCGTAGACCGGGTCCTGGCCGACCCGCTCGCACCAGCGCAGGTAGGCGGTGGTGGAGAGCCGGGTGTAGGTGTCCGTGGTGGTGCCGGTGAGCAGGCCGATCCGGCGGGCCCCGGCGTCGGCCAGGTGGTCGAGGATGCCGAGCACGGCCGCCTCGTGGTCGTTGTCGACCCAGGCGGTCACCGGCAGGGAGCCCGCGGGGCGGCCGTCGGAGACCACGGGGATGCCCTGGCGGACCAGGTCGGAGACGACGGGGTCGTGGTCGGAGGGGTCCACCACGACCGTGCCGTCCAGGGCGACGTTGGACCACACGTCGTGCCGGGAGGTGGCGGGGAGGATGACCAGGGCGTAGCCGCGGGCGAGGGCGGCGGAGGTGGCGGCCCTGGCCATCTCGGCGAAGTAGGCGAACTCGGTGAAGGTGAAAGGTTCATCCCCGTAGGTGGTCACGGTCAGGCCGATCAGCCCCGACTTGCCGGTACGGAGGGTGCGGGCCGCCGCCGACGGGCGGTAGCCCAGCCGGTCGGCGACTTCGCGGACATGGCGGCGGGTCGCGTCCGGGAGCCGGCCCTTGCCGTTGAGCGCGTCGGAGACGGTCGTGATCGAGACGCCGGCGGCGGCGGCCACGTCCCGGATGCCCGCCCGTCCTTGCCGGCTGGCCCGGCGGGATGTCTCGGCCCGGCTCACCTGGTGCTTCCCTGCTGCTGTCATGGCAGGCCGATAGTAGGGCTCGGTTGGTCCTTTGGCAGGGCACCGCATTTGACTGTTGACAGGCACGTTTCTGCTCTGGCGATTTCCTCCAATGATCATGGAAACAGAGGCCGTTGAGCGCTTTTGTGGTGGGCCATCGGGCTGTGGCATATCCACGCCTCATGAATGGTCCAGGTCTCGGTGAGGTCTCAACTCACCTTCACGAGGGATGCGCGCCAGGGCGCCCGCCACGGCGCGTGACAGGTAGA
Source organism: Streptomyces abikoensis (assembly GCF_014648775.1). GTDB lineage: Bacteria > Actinomycetota > Actinomycetes > Streptomycetales > Streptomycetaceae > Streptomyces > Streptomyces abikoensis. Next base: position 55,313 of record NZ_BMRT01000009.1, on the reverse strand, counting down.
GGAGCGCTCCGACAACTATGGACGCCGCCCGGGGCAATCCTCATAAGGTGTGCAGTATTCCGATCAGGATTCCCACAGGACTCCCGTCAGGGGTGCCCCGCGGGGGCGTCCCGCCGGGGTGTCCCGTCAGAGGTGGAGGAGGACCCGCGGTGACCGAGAAGACCCCGAAGCTGCGCGCCGCGCTCGAGGCCGTGCCGACCTACAAGCCGGGCAAGCCGGCGGCCCCCGGCGGCCCCGTCGCCTACAAGCTCTCCTCCAACGAGAATCCCTATCCGCCGCTCCCGGGAGTGCTGGAAAGCGCTGTCGCGGCCGCCTCCACCCTCAACCGCTACCCGGACATGGCCTGTGCCGGGCTGATGGCCGAGCTCGCCGAGCGCTTCGGCGTGCCGCTCTCGCACCTGGCGACCGGCACCGGCTCGGTCGGGGTGGCTCAGCAATTGGTCCAGTCGACGGCGGGCCCCGGTGATGAGGTCATCTACGCCTGGCGCTCCTTCGAGGCGTACCCGATCATCACCCGGATCGCCGGGGCCACCCCGGTCGAGGTGCCGCTGACCGAGGACGCGGCGCACGACCTGGAGGCGATGCTCGCCGCGATCACCGAGCGGACCCGGCTGATCTTCGTCTGCAACCCCAACAACCCCACTGGCACCGTCGTGGGCCGCGCCGAGCTGGAGTCCTTCCTGGACCGGGTCCCCGGTGATGTGCTGATCGTCCTGGACGAGGCCTACATCGAGTTCATCCGGGACGAGGACGTCCCCAACGGCATCGACCTCTACCGTGACCGGCCGAACGTCTGTGTGCTGCGGACCTTCTCCAAGGCCTACGGGCTCGCCGGGCTCCGCATCGGCTTCGCGATCGCGCACGAGCCGGTGGCGGCGGCGCTCCGCAAGACGGCGGTGCCGTTCGGCGTGAGCCAGGTGGCCCAGGACGCGGCCGTCGCCTCGCTGCGGAGCGAGGAGGCGCTGCGCGAGCGCGTGGACGCGCTGGTGGCCGAACGGGCGCGGGTGGTCGAGGCGCTGGCCGGGCAGGGCTGGACGCTGCCGGTCTCGCAGGCCAACTTCGTCTGGCTGCCGCTGGGGGACCGGGCCCTGGACTTCGCCGCCGCGTGCGACCGGGCGGGCGTGGTCGTCCGGCCGTTCCAGGGCGACGGCGTGCGCGTGACGATCGGCGAGACCGAGGCGAACGACATCTTCCTGCGGGTGGCCGAGGAGTTCCGCAAGGAGCTGTAGCCGGTGGCGGGCGCACGCCCGCCATCCGGGACCGGGGTACCCCGTTCGGCGCTAGGGCCGAAGGGGGTACCCCCCTTGTTTGTCCGAAAAGCGGGTGCGCCATAATGCTTGTGAATGTGAACGCGTTCACAAGCTCTGTCTTTATGTCCTGCTTTAACTGGGGCATACACGGGCATAACGTCGGCGGCACGCGTTGCCGACGACGCAAGAGGCAAGGAGAGACCCCGGTGAATCTGGCTCTGGCTCCGGAGACGCTCGCGCGGTGGCAATTCGGCATCACGACCGTCTACCACTTCCTCTTCGTACCGCTCACGATCAGCCTTGCCGCGATCACGGCCGGCCTCCAGACGGCCTGGGTCCGTACGGACAAGGAGAAGTACTTCCACGCCACGAAGTTCTGGGGAAAGCTCTTCCTGATCAACATCGCGATGGGCGTGGTCACCGGCCTCGTCCAGGAGTTCCAGTTCGGGATGAACTGGTCCGACTACTCGCGCTTCGTCGGGGATGTCTTCGGGGCGCCGCTCGCGATGGAGGCGCTGCTGGCCTTCTTCTTCGAGTCCACCTTCATCGGCCTGTGGATCTTCGGCTGGGACAAGCTGCCCAAGAAGATCCACTGCGCGTGCATCTGGATCGTCGCCGTCGGCACGATCCTCTCCTCCTACTTCATCCTGGCCGCCAACTCCTGGATGCAGCACCCGGTCGGTTACCGCATCGACAAGGCGACCGGCAAGGCGCAGCTCACGGACATCTGGGCCGTGCTCACGCAGAACACCACGCTGGTCGTCGTCTTCCACACCCTCACCGCCGCCTTCCTCACCGGCGCCGCGTTCGTCGTCGGCGTCGCCTCCTTCCACCTGTGGCGCGCCAAGCGCAAGCAGCTCAAGGGCGAGGAACTCGGCGAGAAGCAGCGCAAGCAGCTGCCGGCGATGCTCGCCTCGCTGCGCGTCGGTCTGGTGATCGCGGTGATCGCCGGGCTGGGCACGGCGCTCAGCGGTGACTCGCTGGGCAAGGTGATGTTCGAGCAGCAGCCGATGAAGATGGCCGCCGCCGAGGCCCTGTGGGACACCCAGGCGCCGGCGCCCTTCTCGGTCTTCGCGGTCGGCGACGTCAGCAAGGGGCACAACAGCGTCGAGATAGAGATCCCCGGCCTGCTGTCCTTCCTCTCCCACAGCAACTTCTCCGACCCCGTCCCCGGCATCAACGACATCGCCGCGCAGGAGGCCGCGCGCTACGGCGGGCAGCCGAAGGACTACATCCCCAGCATCTTCATGACCTTCTGGGGCTTCCGCCTCATGATCGGCTTTGGGATGACCTCCTTCGTGGCCGCGCTCATCGGGCTGTGGACGACCCGCAGAAAGCTTTGGCTCGCGCCCGAGTACCGGGTCGGGGAGGACGAGATCCCGCGCCTGATGCTCACGCGGACGCGCGAGATGAGCCCCTTCTTCACCAAGTGGTCCTGGCGCATCGGCATCCTGACCATGGGCTTCCCGCTCATCGCCAACTCCTTCGGCTGGATCTTCACCGAGATGGGCCGCCAGCCCTGGGGCGTCTACGGGCTGATGAAGACCGGCAACGCCGTCTCGCCCGGGGTGAGCCAGGGCGAGGTGATCACCTCGATGACCGTCTTCACCGCGCTCTACGCGATCCTCGCGGTGGTCGAGGTGAAGCTGCTGGTCAAGTACGGCTCGGCCGGGCCCGACACGGACGAGAAGCCGCCGACGAAGGACCCCCGGCTGCGGATGCCGGGCGGTGACCGGGGCGCGGAGCTGCCCGAGGACGCCGACAAGCCGATGACCTTCGCGTACTGACGCGTGCCTTTCGCCTACTGACGCGTGACCTTCGCGTACCGACGCGCGCGGTGGAACGGAGAACCCGACCATGCACCTCCACGACTTCTGGTTCCTGCTGATCGCCGTCCTGTGGATCGGCTACTTCTTCCTCGAAGGCTTCGACTTCGGCATCGGCGTCCTCACCAAGACGCTGGCCAAGGACCGCACCGAACGACGGGTGCTGATCAACACGATCGGCCCCGTCTGGGACGGCAACGAGGTCTGGCTGATCACCGCGGCCGGCGCGACCTTCGCCGCCTTCCCCGACTGGTACGCCACCCTCTTCAGCGGCTTCTACCTGCCCCTGCTGGCCGTGCTCCTCTGCCTGATCGTGCGCGGCGTCGCCTTCGAGTACCGCCACAAGCGCAACGAGGAGCGCTGGCAGCGCAACTGGGAGAACGCGATCTTCTGGTGCTCGCTGCTGCCCGCCTTCCTCTGGGGCGTCGCCTTCGCCAACATGGTGCGCGGGGTGCCGATCGGCCCGGACAAGAACTTCACCGGCGGCGTGCTCGACCTGCTGAGCCCGTACGCCCTGCTCGGCGGCCTGTTCACGCTGGTGCTGTTCACCTTCCACGGTGCGGTCTTCGCCGCGCTCAAGACCGTCGGCGACATCCGGCACCGCGCCCGGGCCCACGCCGCCCGCTACGGCCTGGCCGCCGCGGCGCTCGCGGCGGCCTTCCTGGCCTGGACGCAGGCCGAGTCCGGCAACGGGCGCAGCCTGCCCGCCGCGGTCGTCGCGGTGGTGGCGCTGCTCGCGGCCCTGGCCCTCAACCGGACGGGCCGGGAGGGCTGGGCGTTCGCCCTGTCCGGGGTGACGGTCGTGGCCGTCTTCGCGATGGTCTTCCTCGCGCTCTTCCCGGACGTCATGCCCTCCTCGTCCGACCCGGCGTGGAGCCTGACCGTGAGCGACGCCTCCTCCAGCCCGTACACGCTGCGGATCATGACGTGGGTCGCGGGCTTCATGACCCCCGTGATCGTGGGCTACCAGGCGTGGACGTACTGGGTGTTCCGCAAGCGGATCGGCACCCAGCACATCCCGGCCGCGCACTGAGGCGGGGCGCGCCATGAAGCCCGTCGACCCCCGGCTGCTGCGGTACGCCGCCGCGACCCGTTTGTTCCTGGCCGCGTCCGTCGTGCTCGGGCTGGCCGGGGCGGGCCTGGTCATCGCCCAGGCGATGCTCGTCGCCGAGGTGGTGACCGGGGCCTTCCAGCGCGGGCTCACGGCCCGTGATCTGGGGCTGCCGCTGGCGCTGCTGGCCGCCGTCTCCCTCGGCCGGGCGGCGGTGGCCTGGCTCACCGAACTGGCCGCGCACCGCGCGAGCGCGGCGGTCAAGTCCGCCCTGCGGACCCGGCTGCTCGAACACGCGACCAGGCTCGGCCCCGGCGCCCGGAACACCGGCGAGCTGACCACCCTCGCCACGCGCGGAATCGACGCGCTGGACGGCTACTTCGCCCGCTACCTCCCCCAGTTGGGTCTCGCGGCCGTCGTGCCCGTGGCCGTCCTCGCCCGGATCGTCTCCGCCGACTGGGTGTCGGCGCTCGTCATCGTCCTCACGCTCCCTCTCATCCCCCTCTTCATGGCCCTGATCGGCTGGGCCACCCAGGGCCGGATGGACAAGCAGTGGCGGCTGCTGTCCCGGCTGTCCGGCCACTTCCTGGACGTCGTCGCGGGGTTGCCCACGCTCAAGGTGTTCGGCCGGGCCAAGGCGCAGGCCGAATCCATCCGCGCGATCACCGCCGACTACCGGCGGGCCACCCTGCGCACCCTGCGGCTCGCCTTCCTCTCCTCCTTCGCGCTGGAACTGCTGTCCACCCTGTCCGTGGCGCTCGTCGCGGTCGGCATCGGCATGCGGCTCGTCCACGGCGAACTCGACCTCTACACCGGGCTGATGGTGCTCGTCCTGGCCCCGGAGGCCTATCTGCCGCTGCGGCAGGTGGGCGCGCAGTACCACGCGGCGGCGGAGGGCCTGGCGGCCGCGGACGAGGTCTTCGCCGTGCTGGAGACCGAACCGGCACCCGCCGGCACCCTCCTGGCCCCCGACGCCCGTGGCGCGGCGCTCACGGTGGACCGGCTCGTGGTGCGGCACGCGGGACGCGGCACGCCCTCGCTGGCCGAGACCTCGTTCGAGGTGCGGCCCGGGGAGACGGTCGCGGTGACCGGGCCCAGCGGAGTCGGCAAGACCACCCTGCTGAACGTGCTGCTCGGCCTCGAACGACCCACGAGCGGGCGGGTGTTCGTCGGTAACGCGGATCTGGCATCGCTCTCCCCCGAAAGCTGGCGGGACCAGGTGGCCTGGGTCCCGCAACGACCCCATCTCTTCGCCGGGACGATCGCCGAGAACGTCCGGCTGGCCCGGCCCGGCGCCACGGACGCACAGGTGCGGGAGGCACTGCGCGCGGCCGGGGCGCTCGAGTTCGTCTCCATGTTGCCGCAGGGCACTGACACTCGCCTCGGCGAGGACGGGAGCGGGCTGTCCGCCGGGCAGCGGCAACGCCTCGCGCTCGCCCGGGCGTTCCTGGCCGACCGGCCGGTACTGCTGCTCGACGAGCCCACGGCGGCGCTGGACGGCGGGACCGAGGCGGCGGTGGTCGAGGCGGTACGACGGCTGTCCGCCGGACGCACGGTCGTCCTCGTCGTCCACCGCCCGGCCCTGCTGTCGGTGGCGGACCGGGTGGTGCGGCTGGAGGCGCCGCAGTCCGTGGCGGCCCGATCGACCGTTCAGCGGGAACGGGACTACGAGCCGGTGGCCCCCGCAGACGTCGACACGGTTCCGGGTAATGGGCGGGCGGGTGGGCATGACCCCGCGCGAAGCGCGGGGGTTCTGACCCGCATCCGCGCGGCCGGACGCCCGTACACGGCCCGGTTCGCCCTGGCGCTAGGGCTGGGCGCCCTCGCCCTGGGCAGTGCCGTCGGCCTGATGGCCGTCTCCGGATGGCTGATCTCCCGCGCCTCGGAGCAACCCCCCGTCCTGTACCTGATGGTGGCCGTCACGGCCACGAGAGCCTTCGGCATCGGCCGTTCCGTCTTCCGCTACGCCGAGCGGCTGGTCTCCCACGACGCCGCCCTGCGCGTCCTCGCGGAGCTGCGCGTGTCGGTTTACCGACGGCTGGAGCGGCTGGCTCCGGCGGGGCTGCGGGACACCCGGCGCGGTGACCTGCTCTCGCGGCTGGTCGCCGACGTGGACGCGTTGCAGGACTACTTCCTGCGCTGGCTGCTGCCGCTCGGCGCGGCCGTGCTCGTCGGCGTCGTTTCGGTCGGGTTCACCGCGTGGCTGCTGCCGGAGGCCGGGGTGGCGCTGGCGGTGGGGCTGCTGGTGGCCGGGCCGGTCGCGGCCGCGCTGTCCGGGGCGGTCGCCCGGCGCGCGGAGCGCCGGCTGGCGCCCGCGCGCGGGGAGTTGTCCACCCATGTGGTCGAGGTGCTGAACGGCACCGCCGAGCTGACGGTCGCCGGTGCCCTGCCCGGTCGGCTGGAGCGGCTGCGGAGCGCCGACGCCGCGCTCACCCGGATCGCCCGCCGGGCCTCCGCCGCGACGGCCCTCGGCTCCGGCCTGTCGGCCCTGGCCTGTGGGCTGACCGTGGCCGCCTCGGCGTGGGCGGGAGTGAACGCCGTGCACGAGGGCCGGCTCGGCGGGGTGTGGCTGGCCGTGGTGGTGCTCACGCCGCTGGCGGCGTTCGAAGCGGTCGCGGGGCTGCCGCTCGCGGTGCAGTACCGCCAGCGCGTCCGGCGCTCGGCGGAGCGGGTGTACGAGGTGCTGGACGCGCCCGCGCCCGTACGGGACGGTTCGGGGGCGGCGCCGGAGTCGCCGTTCCCGCTGCGCGTGACGGGGCTGACGGCACGCCATCCGGGGCAGTCCGTGCCGGCCCTGGACGGCTTCGAGCTGGAGCTCACGGCGGGCCGCCGGGTCGCCGTGGTCGGGGAGTCCGGTTCGGGCAAGACCACGCTCGCGCGGGTGCTGCTGCGCTTCCTGGACGCGGAGGCAGGCTCGTACACCCTCGGCGGCCAGGAGGCGGCGGGGACGGACGGGGACGCGGTGCGGCGGCTCGTGGGCATGTGCGAGCAGGACGCCCACATCTTCGACAGCTCGGTCCGTGAGAACCTGCGGCTCGCGCGGCCCGGCGCGGACGACGGGGAGCTCCGCGAGGCGCTGCGGGCGGCGCGGCTCCTGGAGTGGGTGGACGGTCTTCCCCAGGGGCTGGACACGCCGGTGGGCGAGCACGGCGCGCGGATGTCCGGAGGCCAGCGACAGCGGCTGGCCCTCGCCCGGGCTCTGCTGGCGGACTTCCCGGTCCTGGTGCTGGACGAGCCCGCCGAGCACCTCGACCTGGCGACCGCCGACGCCCTGACGGCCGACCTGTTGACGGCCACGGAAGGCCGGACGACCGTGCTGATCACGCACAGGCTCGCGGGGTTGGCGGCCGTCGACGAGATAGTCGTGCTGGAGCGGGGGCGCGTGGTGCAACGAGGGGCGTACGAAGAGCTCGCGTCGGCGCCCGGGCCGTTCCGCCGGGCGCTGGCACGGGAAGCGGCGGCGGACACCAGCCTCACGGCGCTTTCCCCGGCAATTGGTGCTTATTAGGCTCGGCCCCATGGCAGCGACGGCGCACCCCTCCGACCCGCAGGACCGGGACCCGCGGGACCGGAACCCGCGGGACGGCGTGCCCGACCGGGGGCCGATGGACTCGCTGGAGGTCGCCACGGAGGCCACCCGCAGCCTCCAGGGCCTGTCCACGGCGCTCACCGGGCGCGTGCCGCAACTGCTGGAGGCCATGCGCTCGGTCGGCACCGGCATGGAGCTCCACACCACGCTCGACCGCATCTGCCGGACCGCCGCCGAACTCGCCGACGCCCGGTGCGCCGCCATCGGCGTGCTCGACGCCGGCGGCGAGGGGATGTCGGACTTCGTCACGTACGGGGTCGCCGAGGACGAGTACGAGCGCGTCGCGGCCTTTCCCGACGGCAGGCACGCCCTGGGGGTGCCGATCCGGGTCGGGGGCGAGATCTTCGGCAACCTCTACCTCACCGAGAAGCGCGACGGCGGTGAGTTCGGCGTCGCGGACCTGCACATGGTGAAGATCCTGGCGACCGAGGCGGGCATCGCGATCGGCAACGCGCGCGTGCACGAGGAGCGCGGCCAGCGCATGCGCTGGATCGACGGTTCGGTCGCGGTGACGACGGCCCTGCTGTCGGGCAGTGACGCCGAGGACGCGCTCGCGGTCGTCGCCGAACAGGCGCGCAGACTCGCGGATTCGTCCGCCGGCATCGTGCTGCTGCCGGACGGCGAGGGCGGGCTGGAGATGGTCGCCGTCTCCGCCGAGGACCCCGCCGGCCTCCTGGGGACGGTGATACCGCCGCACAGCCCGGTCGTCTCCCAGCTCCTCGCCGGGGAGCCGGTGTTCGTCGACGACTCGGCCACCGACCCGCGCATGATCACGGAGGTCGCCCCGCGGTTCGGCCCGAGCATGCTGCTGCCGCTCAAGAGCGGCGACCGGGTGCTCGGCACGCTCGCCATCCCCCGGCGGCGCGGCGCCCGCAAGTACACGGCCACCGAGCGCGTCCTGGCCACCCAGTTCGCCGCGCAGGCCGCCCTCGCGCTCGTTCTGGCCGAGGCCCAGCGGGACCGGGAGCGGCTGGCCGTCTACGAGGACCGCGACCGGATCGCCCGCGATCTGCACGATCTGGTCATCCAGCGGCTGTTCGCCACCGGGCTGCTGCTGGAGGGCGCCCAGCGGCTCGCCGCCGAGACCGAGGTGCGCAAGAAGGTCGGACAGGCCGTCGACGAGCTCGACGTGACCATCCAGGAGATCCGCACGGCCATCTTCGCGCTGCAGCAGGAGCCCACAGAGGCACCCGCCGGGCTGCGGACGCGCGTACTGCGCGAGCTGGGCACGGCGGCCGTGCCGCTCGGCTTCCAGCCCTCCGCGAACTTCGTCGGCCCGGTCGACGCGAAGGTCGGCGAGCTCACCGGCAAGAACCTCATCGCCGCGCTGCGGGAGGCGCTCTCCAACGCCTTCCGGCACGCCCGGGCGTCCCGCATCGAGGTGCTGGTCGACGCCACGATCACCTTGCCGGACGGCCGGGAAGGAGTCCGGCTGACCGTCTCCGACGACGGGGTGGGCATCCCGGAGGGCGGCCGCCGCAGCGGGCTGCGCAACCTCGCCAAGCGCGCCGAGTCGCTGGGCGGGTCCAGCTCGTACGGGCCCGGTCTGGGCGAGGACGGGGGCGGTACGCGGGTGGTGTGGGAAGCGCCCCTGTAGGACGCCGCCTGCGGCCCTGTGGGTGGCTGAGTTCCTCCGAACGGTCTTCCGCGGGCGCGCCCGGGCGGTACGCCAGTGAAGATCGCGAGCATGCTGCTGCGTTCATATCGCACATGTCGCACTCGCCGTTCGAGTCGTTCGAGCGGTTCGTACGGGTGGGCGCACAAGGGTGCGGCGCTGTGCGCGCTCTGCGTGCTGACCCTCCCGCTTGTCGCCGCCGAGCCGTCCTCCGCCGTCCACGCCCCCGAGCGGCTGGTGCGCGTCGGCACGGAGGTCGTCCGGCTGGCACGGGAGGCCGGGCGGCTCCGGCAGCGCTACGAGCTCCGGGTGCGCGCCGCGAAGGACCAGCGGGCCCGGGACGAGTGGCTCACCCGGCAGTGGGCGGGCCAGCGGTTCTTCACCGTCGCCCTGCGCCGGGACGCGGGGGCCGTGGCCCGGGCGCAGTACCGGACCGGGGGCTTCACCGCCCCGGGCAGCGCCGCGCTCGCCGAGGAGCCCCTGGAGCTGCTGGAGCTCCAGTACCAGGAGACCGACCGGCGCGAGAGGCTCGCGCGGATGCTCATCGAGGCCGACGGCAGGAGCCGCGCGCTGACGGCGGACCGGCTGTCGACGACGGCCTCCCTGCAGGCCCTCAACGAGGAGGCCGCCCGGCTGCGGGTGGAGAAGGCCGCCATGGAGGAGCGACTGGCGAAGGCCCGGACCGAGCTGAACACCATGGCGGACATGGCCATCCGCAGCGGCCGCTGCACGCCCGTCGACCTCGACGGGCTGCAGAGCGAGCAGGAGGACGCCCAGGACGCCGCCAACCGCCCCCCGGAGGTCTCACGGAGCGGCTGGACGCGTCCCCTGGTCTCCTACGAGCTCACGGCGGGTTTCGGCGGCACCGGCGCCCACTGGGCCAACGGGCACACCGGGCAGGACTTCGCCGTCCCCACCGGCACTCCCGTCCGGGCGGTGGGCGGCGGGACGGTGGTCGCCACGGGGTGCGGGGGATCGTTCGGGATCAGCGTGGTCATCCGGCACGACGGCGGCTGGTACTCGCAGTACGCGCATCTGTCGGCGCCCCTCATGACCCCGGGACGGCAGGTCCGCGCGGGCGAGTGGATCGGGCTGACCGGGACCACCGGGAACTCCACCGGGCCGCATCTGCACTTCGAGGTCCGTACGACGGCGAACTTCGGTTCGGCCGTCGACCCGGTGCGGTGGCTTCGGGCGCGTGGCGTCGAACTGTGACCGTGATCCGGAACTGTGACCGTGGTCCGTAGGCCGCGGTCCGGGGTTCAAACCCGCCGTCCGGGTGATCTGCTGCCCGGGGCCGGAACCGGGTGCCGACGGAGGTTACGGCAGACCGTGCAGGATCTGCTCGATGACCGCCGCCACGCCGTCCTCGGTATTGGCGGCCGTGCGGAGCGTGGCGGTGGCCAGCACCTCGGGGTGGGCGTTGGCCATGGCGTAGGCGGTGCCCGCCCAGCCGAGCATCTCCAGGTCGTTCGGCATGTCACCGAACGCCACGACCTCGTCGGGGGATATGCCGCGTTCCGCGCAGCACTGGGCCAGCGTGCTGGCCTTGCTCACGCCGGGGCCGCTGATCTCCAGCAGCGCCGTCGGGCTGGAGCGGGTGAACACGCCGTGTTCGCCGGCCACGGCCCGGGCCAGCTCCAGGAACTCGTCGGGGGCCAGCTCGGGGTGGAAGGCGAGCAGCTTGACGACGGGACCGTGGCCGTCGTCGCTGTTCAGCAGCTCCTCCGCCGGGGCGATCGACGCGTACGGGTCGATCTGGAAGGGCGGGTAGTGCGGCTCGTAGTGGATGCCCGAGGTGCGCTCGACCGCGAACGAGGCACCGGGGGCGGCGGCGCGCACCGCGTGGACGACCGCGAGGGCGGCGTCGGGCTCCAGCGGACGGATCTTGACGAACCGGCCGCCGTCGTGGAAATCGACGACCACCGCGCCGTTGGCGCAGATCGCCAGCCCGTGACCGTGCACGTGGTCCCGGACGACGTCCATCCAGCGGACCGGGCGCCCGGTGACGAAGAAGACCTCGATGCCCGCCTCCTCGGCGGCCGCCAGGGCCGCCACCGTGCGGTCGGAGACCGTCTTGTCGTCCCGCAGCAGGGTGCCGTCCAGATCGGTGGCGATCAGCCGGGGCGTGGCGGTGGTCCGGCGCGTGGCCGGGGTCTCGGGCTGCTCGGTAGCGGAAGTCACATTCTCATTCTCGGGCACGTGCCGCCGACATGCGTACAAGCGTGCGCGCGAAGTGCCCTCTTGAGCCGGGCGCCGACGGCCGGTCTCCCCGGCGGCCCGGTTGTCGGACCCAGCGCCTACGCTCGGTGTCATGCGACTGAGCACCGTGATCCTTCCCGACCGCCGCTGGTCCGAGGGCGGCCGTGAGTCCTGGCAGCGAGCCGAGGAACTGGGCTTCCACACGGCGTACACCTATGACCACCTGTCGTGGCGCACCTTCCGCGACGGACCGTGGTTCGGCGCGATACCGACGCTGACGGCGGCGGCGGGCGTCACGTCCAGGATGCGCCTGGGCACCCTCGTCACCTCCCCGAACTTCCGGCACCCGGTCACGCTCGCCAAGGAGCTCATCTCCCTGGACGACATCTCGGGCGGGCGGATCACCCTCGGCGTCGGCGCGGGCGGCTCCGGCTTCGACGCCACGGCGCTGCTGCGGGACGGGCAGGCACCGTGGACGCCGCGCGAGCGCGCCGACCGCTTCGCCGAGTTCGTACCGCTGCTGGACCGGCTGCTCACCGAGGACGTGGTCACCGCCGAGGGCGAGCACTACGCGGCGCACGAGGTCCGCAACATCCCGGGCTGTGTGCAGCGCCCCCGGCTGCCCTTCGCGGTCGCCGCGACCGGTCCGCGCGGGATGCGGCTCGCCGCGCGCCACGGTCAGGCCTGGGTGACCACGGGCGACCCGAAGATCTACGAGACGGGCACTCCGGAGCAGTCCCGGGCGGCCATCGCCGGGCAGATCGAGCGGCTCGGCGCGATCTGCGCCGAAGCCGGGCGGGACGTCGCCGAGCTGCCCAAGGTGATGCTCACCGGCTTCACCCCCGACCGGCCGCTGGACTCCTTCGACGCCTTTGTCGACTTCGCGGGCTCGCACGCGGAGCTGGGCATCGACGAGATCGTGGTGCACTGGCCCATCGCCGATTCGATCTTCGCGGCGGACGTCGCCGTCTTCGAGAAGATCGCGGCGGAGGGGCTCGCGCAGCTCTTCTGATCTCCTGGCCGGGGAGCCCCTCCCTTGACGCGGTGGAGAGGGAGAATCGGGTCAGAGGCACCTACTGGGGGGCATGCTCCACTACGGGGGCGTGCTCGCGGAGCCTTGGAGGTCTGCCGTGCAAGGGACCCGATTCGCCCCCGACCGGGGGCTGACCACCCGCATGGTCGGCACGATGTTCCTCATCGGGCTGCTCTACGTGGTCTTCGTGGGTGTGCTGGTGGCGCTGCTGCGCGGGGCCTGGCCGTTCGTCCTGGTCGTCGCGGGCGGCCTGTTCGTCGCCCAGTTCTGGTTCAGCGACCGGATCGCCGCCTTCGGCATGGGCGCCCGGGAGGTCTCCCCGCAGGAGGCGCCCGAGCTCCACGGCGCCGTCGACCGGCTCTGCGCGCTCGCCGACATGCCCAAGCCGCGCGTGGCGATAGCGGACAGCGATGTGCCGAACGCCTTCGCCACCGGGCGCGATCAGCGCAACGCCCTGATCTGCGCGACGACGGGGCTGCTGCGACGGCTGGAGCCGGAGGAGCTGGAGGGCGTCCTGGCGCATGAGCTCTCCCATGTCGCGCACCGCGACGTCGCCGTGATGACCATCGCGTCCTTCCTTGGCGTCCTGGCCGGGATCATCACGCGGATCGGGCTGTGGGGCGGCCTGCGCCGGGTGGGCGGCCGGGACGCCAACACGGCTCTGATCGTGGTGCTGGTGCCGCTGGTCAGCGCCGTCGTCTACGCGATCAGCTTCCTCCTGACCAGGATGCTGTCGCGCTACCGCGAGCTCTCCGCCGACCGGGCGGGTGCCCTGCTCACGGGCCGGCCTTCGGCGCTGGCGTCCGCGCTGACCAAGGTCACCGGCCAGATCGCCCGCATTCCGACGCGTGATCTGCGGCAGGCCGAGCCCTTCAACGCCTTCTACTTCGCGCCCGCTCTCAGCAGGGACAGCCTGAGCCGGCTGCTGTCCTCGCACCCGACGCTGGAGCAGCGGCTCGATCAACTGGGGCGGATCTCGGCCCAGCTCGGCCGCCCGTGACCTGCCTCCTGGCTTGCAGCCCCGTGACCCGTGACCGACGACGCGGAGGGAGACGCCGCCCGTGGGCTTCCTGGATGTGATTCTCGGCCGCAGCAAACCGGTCCGCCCCGACCTCGACCAGCTGTTCGGCCTGCCTTCCGCCGCCGTGACACTGCGGGCCGGAGCCGGGTTCACCCCGACCGGGCTGGGCTCGGTGTGCTTCGCCAGCGTCGAAGGAGGAGCGTTCGACCGGATCCGGCGGGACGTCGGGGAACTCCTGGACGCCGACACCGAACAGGGCGGCGCCCCCGTGGAGTTCAGCCGGGACACCTACGGGTACACCTGGCTGCTGGCCCGACGGCCCCTGGACGACACGGCCGCCCTGGTCAACGACCTGCACGCGGTGAACACCCTGCTGCAGGAAGGCGGGTTCGGCCCCCAGCTGCTCTGCTCGCTGATGGGATTCCGCGACGAGGAGCGTCGCCCGCTCGCCCTGGTCTACCTCTACAAGCGGGGCACCTTCTACCCCTTCGCGCCGGTGGCCGACGGGGGCGGGGCCGACGCGGCGGGCAAGCGGGACAACGAGCTGGAACTACAGGTCAGGGCTCTGCTCGCCGACGACCTGCGGATCGAGGAGGACCTGGGCCGCTGGTTCCCGGTGTGGGGCGCCCCCGGGCTCTGAGCGCGTCAGGTCCTGCCCGGAGCGGGCCTCGACCTGCGCCGCGGCCCAGCGTGCCCACTCCTCGTACATCGCGGTGAAGCGCAGGCCGTACTCCAGGGCGAGGCGGCCGTTGACCGACAGCGGGCCCTCGTCCCACTCGACGGACTTCTCCAGCCGCTCCAGGGCCTCGTGCCGGCCGGCGGCCCGCTCGGCCTCGGTGGAAAGGTAGGTGAAGGCTTCCACCGGGGTGAGCTGGTCGAGGAAGAAGACCCGCAGCATCGCCTCGCTGCGGCGCATCCGCTCCGGCTGGGTCTCGGTGAGCCAGCGGTGCAGCTCGGCCAGGCCCTCGTCGGTGATGGCGTACTCCTTGCGGCCGCGCGGGCCCTCCGCCGCCACCTCGAGCAGCCCGCCCTTCGCGAGCTTGCCCAACTCGCCGTAGACCTGGCTCTGGGTGGCCGGCCACACGTTGGAGAGCGAGGTCTCGAAGCGCCTCATCAGGTCGTACCCACTGGCGGGGCGGTCGGAGAGCAGTCCCAGCAGCGCGTGTCTCAGGCTCATGACCCCACCCTACATTCCACTCTTGACACGTCAAGGGAGGACCTTCTAGTTTTGACATGTCGGAGTTGGAATGTCGGTCGACGGGGCCGACGCACGGGTGGGCCGGCCAAGGGCCTGGCCGGATCGTCTGAGGGAGATCTCCATGAACTATCTGCGCGGCTTCACCCCCTGGATCGCTTTCGCGGCCGTCTCCTCCTTCGGCTGGCAGTGGGCGGCGGTCACCGCTCTGGTGGTGGCGGTGGCGCTGCTGGTGGTGGAGCGCCGGTCGGGCGCCGCGGCCGACTCGCTGATACTCGAGAGCAGTACGGCCGCCTTCTTCGTCGCCCTCACCGCCGTGGCCTTCTCCCTTCCTCACAGCGGCCTGCGGCACTACGGCGGCGCCCTCGCGCTGGGCTGGCTCGCCGTGACCGCGTGGGCGACCTTGGCCGTCGGGCGCCCCTTCACCACGGGCATCGCCAAGCGCCAGGCCCCGCCGGAGGTGTGGCACACCACGGTCTTCCGCCGGATCAACGTGGTGATCACGGCCGCCTGGGCGGTGGCGTTCACGCTGACCGCCGCCGCGCTGACCGCCGTGTACGCCGAGAACCTCGGCTCCGGGGTGTCCATCCCGCTCCAGGTCGCCGGGTTCGTGCTGCCCGCGATGTTCACCGCCCGCTACCCCGAGCGGGCCCGCGCCCGGATGGCCCCGCGCGGCGACGCCTGACGAGAACCCCACGAATCCGAGGAGACCGCACGATGACGAACGCGCCCGCCCATCTCGCCGGCAACTTCGCGCCGGTGGCCGAGGAGCTCACCGCCCACGACCTTCCGGTCACCGGGGCGATCCCGCCCGAGCTCAGCGGTTGGTATCTGCGCAACGGCCCCAATCCCCACGACGCCGCGTCCGGCCACTGGTTCCTCGGTGACGGCATGGTCCACGGGGTGCGCCTGGAAGGCGGCCGGGCCACCTCCTACCGCAACCGCTGGGTCCGCACCTCGACCTTTACGCACGGCGCCCCCCTCCGTGACGAGGAGGGCAACGTCGACCTCGCCGCCGGACGAGCCAACACCCACGTGATCCGCCACGCGGGCCGTACTCTCGCCCTGGTCGAATCGTCCTTCCCGCACGAGCTGGACCTGCGGAAGGGGCATGAGCTGGACACGGTGGGGCCTCATGACTTCGGTGGCCGTCTGGCCACGCCCATGACCGCGCACCCCAAGTCCTGCCCCGACACCGGGGAGCTGCACTTCTTCGGATACGGCGGACGCGAGGAGCCCTATCTCACCTACCACCGCGCGGACGCCGCAGGCGAGTTGGCGATCAGTAGACCCGTTGACGTGCCGGCGCGCACGATGATGCACGACTTCCATCTCACCTCCGCCCATGTCGTCTTCATGGACCTGCCGGTGGTGTTCGACGAGGAGCGGGCGGGATCCCGGCAGGGCATGCCCTACAGATGGCGGCCGGACCACGGCGCCCGGCTGGGTGCGCTCCGCCGGGACGATCCGTACGGTGCGGTCCGCTGGCTGCCGATCGAGCCCTGCTATGTCTTCCACGCGCTCAACGCGTACGACGAGAGCGACGCCGACGGCGAGCGGATCGTGCTCCATGTCATCCGGTACCCGCGTCTCTTCACCGACGAGCGCGGCGAGCCGGCTCGGCCCGCGCTGTGGCGCTGGACCGTCGACCTGACCCGGGGCACGGTGCGCGAGGAGCAACTCGACGACCAGCCCTGCGAATTCCCCAGGATCGACGACCGGCTGGCCGGGCACTCCGCCCGGTACGGGCACGTGACCGTCGCCGAGAGCCCGGGGGCGGGCCGGGCCGCCGGCGAGCTGCTCCGCTACGACCTGCGCACCGGATCCGTCGCCCGCCACGCCTTCGGGCCCGGGCGCGTCCCGGCCGAGGCGGCCTTCGCGCCCGCGGACGACCGACCGGGCGGGCCGGGCTGGCTGCTCACCTATGTGTACGACGCCGCCACCGACCGGAGCGACCTGGTCATACTCGACGCCGACGATCTTGCCGCGCCACCCGTCGCCGCGATACATCTGCCCCAGCGGGTGCCCTACGGCTTCCACGGCAACTGGCTCGCTGACCGCTGACCGCCGATCGCTGACCGCCGAGACCGTCCACGGGCCCCGGCGGGCAGGCTTCCTCGGGTCTCATGGGCGGGGCAGGAGCCCGTCCATGACGCGGGCCTGTACTTCCCGCTCGGCGGCAGCGGCGATGAAGGTCGCGACGTTCTCTGCCCCGACGAGCGCCCGGACGGCCCGCACGGTCGCGGCGGGCAGCGTCACCTGCTCCAGGGCGGGCGGCTGCTCCCCGGTGGGCTGCCGCTTCCCGGCGGGCGGTGCCGTTCGCCGCGTGGCGGGCTCGTGGCCGGTGTCCGGGGCCCATGCGTCCAGGTGCTGCTGGAGGTGCCGGGTGGCCAAGGTCCGCATGGCGCGCGCGAGTTCGGCGTCGACGGTCTGCTGGGCGAGGGGGCGCAGCCGGCGGACGAGGGAGGCGGCCTCGGTGGCCTCCTCGTCGGTCGGGGGATGGTCGAGGAACTGCTGGAAGACGTGTTCGGTGGTGAAGTCGAGGAAACGGGAGGCGATGTGTTCGACGTGAGTACGCAGTTCGCGCAGATGTCCCGAGATGGCGGGCAGGGGAACGCCGGCCGCGTGGAGCTCGGCGGCGACGGCGAGTTCCCGGGGGCTGGGTACCAGGAACTCGCCGGGCGAGGAGGGCAGCGGGAGCAGGATGCCGAGGTCGACGGCGTCCGCGACGGCCTCGTCGTCCTGGGCCCCGCCGAATCGTCCGTCCAGCTCGGCGCGGGTGATCCGGACGGGTTCCTCGTCCGACCACGGTCCGTCGATCTCGGCGACCAGCCCGAGCACCCCGCCCAGGCCGCGGCCGGTGTCCCAGGCGTCCAGCAGTTCCTTGATGCTGGCGAGGGTGTAGCCGCGATCGAGGAGTCCGCTGATCTGGCGGAGCCGGGCCAGGTGGGTGTCCCGGTAGACGTTGGCCCGGCCGCGCCGCTCCGGCTTGGGCAGCAGTCCACGGTCCTGGTAGGCGCGGATGGTGCGGACGGTCGTTCCGCTGTGGTGGGCCAGGTCCTCGATCCGGTACTCCGGTTCCGGCACAGGGGTGCTCCTTGTGGAAGGCCGCCGTCGGGGGACGGCTCAGGACAGGGCCGCCCGGCCCACCGCGCCCGCCGCGGCGCGGGCCGCGGGCGAGGTAGCCAGGTAGTCGAGGGCCTTGCGCAGCGACCCCTCCTGGGAGGGGTGGTACGAGCGCCGCGCGTAGCGGGGGACGGCCGAGCCCAGCTCCCGCCAGGTGGGCAGCAGGCCCTTGGCGACGGCCCGGTTGTGCTCGCGCAGGGAGTAGCGCAGCCGGCCCGCCAGCCAGGGGTCGTGGCGGATCAGATAGCCCGCGCCCCAGCCCCAGAGGTAGAAGAGCACCGGCGCCGTGATCGCCATGCCGAGCAGCCGGCGGGCGTAGCGGGCGGGGTCCGAGCCGCCGCAGTGCTGGTACATGTCGAAGGCCACCGACCGGTGCTCGACCTCTTCGGCGCCGTGCCAGCGCAGCAGGTCCAGCATCACGGGGTCCGGTTCGGCCTCGTCGAGGGAGTCGGCCCGGAGCACCCAGTCGCCGAGGACGGCGGTGAACTGCTCGACGGCGGCGATCACGGAGAGCCGGAAGCGCAGCCACTCCCGTTCGGAGAGTCGCAGGCCGAACGGGGGACGGTCGCCGAGCAGGACGTCGAACAGGAAGTCGACGCGCCGGGTGTACGGGCCGGTGTCCAGACCCTGTTCGGCGAGGTGCCGGAGCACATAGGAGTGCTGGACGCTGTGGGTGGACTCCTGTCCCATGAAGCCCTTCACGTCCTTGAGCAGCGCCTCGTCGCGCACCAGGGGGAACGCTTCCTTGAAGACCTTGACGAACCACCGCTCACCGGCGGGCAGCAGGAGGTGGAGGACGTTGATGACATGGGTGGCCGTGGGCTCGTCCGGGATCCAGTGCAGGGGCGTGTGCTGCCAGTCGAACGACACGCGCCGTGGGGCTATTCGGTATCTGTCTCTCATGAAGGCGCTCCTCCGGAACGGGAGATCACTTTCGGTGGGGGCGGGGATCCGTCGTCGCGGGTATCGGCCCGGAGCGGGGGATCGCTCACAGGCGCGGGTCGATACGGGCGATGCGGCGGCCCAGTGCCGGTGCGAAGCGGGAGATGAGGCGCAGGCCGTGTGCCTCGGGGGCCACGGGCACGACGGGCCGGTCCTCGGCCACGGCCCGGAGGATCGCCTCGGCGACCTTCTCCGGCGGGTAGTTGCGCTTGCCGTAGAGGCGGGCGGTCTTCTCCTGGAGGCGTCGCTGTTCCTCTTCCGGGACGCCCGCGAAGCCCGCGCTCGTCGTGATGGCGGTGTTGACGATGCCGGGGCAGATCGCGCTGACCCCGATGCCCTGCCCGGCGAGCTCGGCCCGCAGGCATTCGCTGAGCATCAGCACGCCGGCCTTGGACGTGGCGTAGGCGGCGAGGGCCTTGGTCGGCTGGAAGGCGGCCGCGGAGGCGGTGTTGACGATGTGGCCGCCCTGTCCGCGCTCGGCCATCTGTCGGCCGAAGGCCCGGCAGCCGTGGATGACGCCCCACAGATTGACGTCGAGGACCTTGCGCCAGTCCTCGGTGGAGGTGGCCATGAAGGAGCCGGAGAAGCCGATGCCGGCATTGTTGACCAGCACGTCCACCACGCCGTACTCGGCGGCGACCTTGGCGGCCAGCTTCTCCATGGCCTGCTCGTCCGAGACGTCGCAGCACTCGGCCCACGCGTCCCGGGCTCCGGTCAGCCGGGCCAGTTCGGCGGTGCGGACCGCGCCCTCCGCGTCCCGGTCGACCGCGACGACGCGCGCCCCGGCCTCCGCGAAGGCGAACGCGGTGGCCCGCCCGATGCCGCTCGCTGCGCCCGTGATCAACACCAGCCGTCCGCCGAACCGGTGGGCGTAGGGGCCCTTGCCCGTGGGCACCCGGGCGGGCAGGCCATCGTGGCGGGCGGCTTCCTGAGCGGTGACGAATTCGCTTATCCAGGACGCGAGTTGGTCGGGGCGGGTGCGGGGTACCCAGTGCCCGGCGGTGAGGGTGCGCCGCACCAGCCGGGGGGCCCAGCGCTCCAGGTCGTCGTAGAGGCGCTCGGAGAGATAGGGGTCGCCGGTCGGGGTGATCAGCTGCACGGGCACGTGCGCGTGGGCGTCCGTGCGGGGGCGGCGCAGCCTGGCCCGTACGTTGTCGCGGTAGAGCCAGGCGCCGTGGGCGGCGTCGTCCGGGAGGGAGGCCGTCGGGTAGCCGGCCGGGGTCCGCGGCGGCAGGCTCTCCAGCCGCTCCAGCATCTTGGGCCAGCGCTTGCCGAGGGGTCCGCGCCAGGCGGCCTCCGGCAGGGCGGGGGTGTGGAGGGCGTAGACGTACCAGGAGCGGGCCCCCTGGCCGAGGAGCTGGAGCGTACGGCGCGGGGTGGGCCGTGCGGCCCGTTCCTTGAGCCAGTGCCCGAAGTGGTCCAGGGACGGTCCCGAGATGGAGGTGAAGGAGGCGACGCGGCCCTCGGTGCGTTCGACGGTGACGAATTCCCAGCCCTGGACCGATCCCCAGTCGTGCCCGACCAGGTGGACGGGGGCGTCGGGGCTCACGGTGTCCACGACGGCCAGGAAGTCGTCGGTGAGCTTCTCCAAGGTGAAGCCGCCGCGCAGCGGTCGTGGCGCGGTGGAGCGGCCGTGGCCCCGCACGTCGTAGAGCACCACGTGGAAGCGGTCGCGCAGCCGCCGGGCGACCTCGGACCAGACCTCCTTGCTGTCGGGATAGCCGTGCAGCAGCACGACCGTGGGATCGGCGGGCTCGCCCAGTTCCAGGACGCACAGTTCGATCCCGCCCGTGGTGATCCGGCGCTCGCGCGCGCCCTCGCTCTCCAGGCTCATACGGCCGTCCTCTCCTCCTGCCGGCGCCGCACGTGCGGCAGATCGTCGTCCAGCCAGAACGCGCTCTCCTCGGGGTCCCGCGAGTCGGTGACCACCAGGAGTTCCTCGAACTTCACCCCCGTGCCCCGGAAGCCCAGGTGGGGTTCGACCGCCCACAGGCCGGGGCGCGGCGGATGGTCGGAGCGGCGGTGGGGGCTCCACAGCGGTGACCAGCCCTCCCGGTGGCCGCGCAGGGCGTCGGAGGCGAGGCCCTTGAGGGCCTGGGTGCCGAAGCCGAACAGCCGTGGGGACCAGCGGCGCTCCCGCAGCCGGTCCACCTTGTGCGCGATCACACCGAAGGGATAGGCGCGATGCCGGTTGACGTAGCCCTGGCGCACCATGAGGCGCTCGACGTCCTCGTAGATCTCCCGCAGCGGGCGGCGCTCGCGCACCTCGCGGAGGATCAGCTCGCGATGGGCGGCGAGATCGGAGAGCATCCGGTCGTGGAGGGGGTTCGCGCCCAGACAGCCGGCGTAGCCGACGTCCGCCGTGAAACCGCCGTGGACCGGTGCCAGGTCGAGGATGAACGGCATCCCCGGCTCCAGCCGCCGCGCGGTGGGAAAGAAGTCCAGCGGCACCCGGAAGCCCGTGAAGGCCGTGCGGTCGCCGAACCAGGCGAAGGGCAGGTGGAACCAGTCGCGGACGCCGCGTTCGCGCAGCCATTCCCGCTGCGCCCGGGCCGCCTCGCGCTCGGTCGTCCCGGGGACGAGCCGCGCGGCGACCGCCTCCGCGCAGTCGTACGCGAGCCGCTGCGCCTCCCGGAATCCGCGCAGCTCCGCGGTACTCATCGAGCTCGTCATGCCGACCGCCACCCTCCGACCGGTCCCGCGACCGGTTCCGTTTGCGGTACCCGAAGTGCGAAGCCACATACGAAAGTTGCCAGTGCTGAATGTGACAATGACCGGCGGCTGCGTCAAGGGACCCGGCCGATCCCGGCCGATCCCGAAGGTTCCGCTGGCCCCTCCATCCGTACGGTCACGTCAGACCCGAGGAGTACGGACAACCAGCCGTCTGGTCTGACGACTGCCGCGAATTCCGCCACTACGGTCGAAGGCGTGACTGTGATCGCTACCGAAAGCCTCAGCAAGCGGTACCCCCGGGTGACCGCTCTGGACCGGCTCTCCGTCGACATCAATCCGGGAGTCACCGGTCTGGTGGGTGCCAACGGGGCCGGCAAGTCCACGCTGATCAAGATCTTGCTGGGTCTCTCGCCCGCCACCGAGGGGAGCGCCCGCGTGCTCGGCCTGGACGTGGCCACCCAGGGCGCCGAGATCCGCGAGCGGGTCGGCTACATGCCCGAGCACGACTGCCTGCCGCCCGACGTGTCGGCCACCGAGTTCGTCGTCCACATGGCGCGGATGTCGGGCCTGCCGCCCACCGCCGCCCGCGAGCGGACCGCGGACACCCTGCGCCACGTCGGGCTCTACGAGGAGCGGTACCGCCCCATGGGCGGTTACTCCACCGGTATGAAGCAGCGGGTCAAGCTCGCCCAGGCGCTGGTCCACGACCCCAAGCTGGTGCTGCTGGACGAGCCGACCAACGGTCTCGACCCGGTCGGCCGGGACGAGATGCTGGGCCTGATCCGCCGCGTCCACACCGACTTCGGCATCTCGGTCCTGGTCACCTCCCACCTCCTCGGCGAACTGGAGCGCACCTGCGACCACGTCGTCGTCATCGACGGCGGCACACTGCTGCGCTCCTCGTCCACGGACGAGTTCACCCAGGCCACGGGCTCCCTCGCCGTGGAGGTCACCGACACCGACGCCTGCCCCGACGGCACCGGCGCGCTGCTGGCGGCCCTCGACGGGGCGGGGCTGACGACCAGGCCCGCCGGCCGGACGGCCGACGGTTCGGCCGTGTCCGGCCGGGTGCTGCTCGTCGACGTCGTCGACGAGAGGACGTACGACATCGTCCGGGACGCCGTCGCCGGTCTCGGGATCGGCCTGGTCCGCATGGAGCAGCGCCGCCACCGGATCGCGGAGCTCTTCCGGGACGACGACGCCCCCGCCCCCCACCCCGCCGCCCCCGGAACCCCGGGCGCCCCCGGCGCGCCGGCCCAGGCGCCCGCGTGGGGCGCCGGCTGGCAGCAGAAGCAGAAGAAGAGCGACAAGCGCGCGCAGCAGAACGGAGGCAGCGTCGATGCCGCCTGAGACCACGACGGCACCGGGGCGCGGCCACCGCTCCCAGGACGTCATCCACAACATCGGCTACCGCGATTACAGCGGCCCCCGCCTCGGCCGCGCCTACGCCCGTCGCTCGCTGTTCTCCCAGAGCCTGCGCGGCGCCTACGGCCTCGGCCGGTCGGCGAAGTCCAAGGTGCTGCCGATGACGCTCTTCGGCGTGATGTGCCTCCCGGCCGCGATCGTGGTGGCCGTCGCCGTCACCACGAAGATGAACCGGCTGCCCATGGAGTACACCCGCTACGCGATCTACCTCCAGGCGGTCATCGGCCTCTACCTGGCCGCGCAGGCCCCCCAGTCGGTCTCGCGGGACCTGCGGTTCAAGACCGTGCCGCTGTACTTCTCCCGCCCGATCGAGCGCGTCGACTACGTCGTCGCCAAGTTCGCGGCGATGGCCTCGGCCCTGTTCGTGCTGACGGCCACGCCGTTGCTGGTCCTCTACGTGGGCGCCCTGCTCGCCAAGCTGGACTTCGCCGAGCAGACGAAGGGCTTCGGCCAGGGGCTGGTCTCCGTGACGCTGCTCTCCCTCCTCTTCGCCGGCATCGGCCTGGTCGTCGCGGCGCTCACCCCGCGCCGGGGCTTCGGCGTCGCGGGCGTCATCGCCGTCCTGACGATCCCCTACGGCGCGGTCACCACCGTCCAGGGCATCGCCCTGGCCAGTGACAACCCCTCGCTCGTCAGCTGGCTCGGCCTCTTCTCCCCGATCACCCTCGTCGACGGTGTCCAGACGGCGTTCCTCGGCGCCACCAGCGCCTTCCCCGAGACCCACGGCCCCGGCACGGGCGCGGGCGTCGTCTACCTCGCCGTCCTCCTCGGCGTGATCGCCGGCTCCTACGGCCTCCTCATGAGCCGCTACCGAAAGGCCGGGCTGTGACGACCATCCACATCGACAACGTCTCCCGCTGGTTCGGGAACGTCGTCGCCGTCAACGACGTGTCCATGTCCGTCGCCCCCGGTGTCACCGGGCTCCTCGGCCCCAATGGAGCGGGCAAGTCCACGCTCATCAACATGATGGGTGGCTTCCTCGCCCCCTCGACCGGAACGGTCACGCTCGACGGCGAGCCGATCTGGCGCAACGAGCGGATCTACCGGCACATCGGCGTCGTCCCCGAGCGCGAGGCGATGTACGACTTCCTGACCGGCGAGGAGTTCGTCCTCGCCAACGCCGAGCTCCACGGCCTGGGCGCGAAGGAGGCCCGGCGCGCCCTCGCCACGGTCGAGATGGAGTACGCGCAGGACCGCAAGATCGCCACCTACAGCAAGGGCATGCGGCAGCGCGTGAAGATGGCCTCCGCGCTCGTCCACGAGCCGTCCGTGCTCCTCCTCGACGAGCCCTTCAACGGCATGGACCCGCGCCAGCGGATGCAGCTGATGGACCTGCTGCGGGCCATGGGCGACGAGGGCCGGACCGTCCTGTTCTCCTCCCACATCCTGGAGGAGGTCGAGCAGCTCGCCGCCCACATCGAGGTCGTGGTCGCCGGGCGGCACGCGGCGTCGGGCGACTTCCGCAAGATCCGCCGCCTGATGACCGACCGCCCCCACCGCTACCTCGTACGGTCGAGCGACGACCGCGCCCTGGCCGCCGCGCTCATCGCCGACCCGTCGACCGCGGGCATCGAGGTGGACGTCCAGGAGGGCGCCCTGCGCGTCCAGGCCGTCGACTTCACCCGCTTCACCGAACGCCTGCCGCGCGTGGCCCACGCGCACGGCATCCGGCTCCTGACGGTCTCGCCCTCCGACGAGTCCCTGGAATCGGTCTTCTCCTACCTCGTCACGGCCTGAAAGGAGGCTCACGATGGCGCTCCACCAGCTCTACCACCCGACCGTCGCCCGGCTGACCTACCGGGGCCTCCTCGGCCGCCGCCGCGCCGCCGTCCTCTTCGCCCTGCCCGCCCTGCTGCTGGCCATCTCGATCGCCATCCGGGCGCTCAGCGGCGCGGACGACCAGACCGCCGCCAACGTCCTGGGCGGCTTCGCGCTGGCCACGATGGTGCCGCTGATCGGCGTGATCGCCGGCACGGGCGCGATCGGCCCGGAGATCGACGACGGCTCGGTCGTCTATCTGCTGTCCAAGCCCGTCAAGCGGCACGTCATCGTCGTCACCAAGCTGATCGTCGCGATCGGCGTCGCCGTGGCCTTCTCGGCGGTCCCCACGCTCATCGCCGGATTCGTGCTCAACGGCAACAGCCAGCAGATCGCCGTGGCCTACGCGGTGGCCGCGGCGGTCGCCTCCGTGGCCTACAGCGCGATATTCCTCTTCCTGGGGACGGTCACCCGGCACGCGGTCATCGTCGGCCTCGTCTACGCCCTCGTCTGGGAGTCGCTGTTCGGCAGCCTCATCCCGGGGGCGCGGACGCTCAGCGTCCAGCAGTGGGCGCTGGCCCTGGCCCAGCGGATCGCCGGGGACGGGGCGATCAACGCCCAGGTGTCGCTGACCCTGGGGCTGACGCTGCTGGCCGTCGCGACCGTCGCCGGCACGTACTTCGCGGCGCGCAAGCTGCGGACGCTGACGCTGGCCGGAGAGGAGTAGGAGCGGAAGGGCGGCCCAGCCGCTCCTCCGGCAGCGGGATTCACACCCGCAGCGCCCTCGCGATGGCGATCTGCTCCGGCTGAAGGCGGGTCTCGCCGTCCTCGACGTCCCACAGGGAGTTCTGGAGGGCCCGGGCGAGCGTCCAGCGCGCCGCCCGTTCACGGTCCAGGCCCAGCAGGTCCGTCATGAGGTCGAAGCGCCGGCGCACCGCCCGGGTCACGTCGCCGGTGGCGACGATGTCCTCCCAGCGGTTGTCCAGGGCCGGCATCAGGTCGAACCCCGGGTCGCCCACCAGCGGCTTGGGATCGATCGCCAGCCACGCGCCCCTGTCCGCACCGGTGTCCGCGCCGGGCAGGGGCGCGAGGACGTTCTCGTAGTGGAGGTCCCAGTGCAGCAGCCGGTCGCCCGGCTCGCCGACGACCTCCCGGACGGCGGCCGCGCAGTCCAGCAGCAGGGCGCGCTCGCCCGCGTCGGACAGGGAGGGCAGCGCCCGCGGCACGTCCTCCAGCATGGCCTCCGCCACCGCGCCCAGCGTCCGAAGCCCGGCCGGTGCGGGCGCCTCCAGCAGTCGTCCCAGCAGCGTCGTCAGCGACAGCAGCGCCGCCTCCGCGTCGGGGACGTCCTGGAGCGAGCGGTCGGCGTCCAGCCGCTCCAGCAGCAGCGTGCCGGACTCCGGGTCGTGGTCGAGGAGTTCGACCGCACCCGCGCCCGCCCAGGCCCGCAGCGCGGGCGCCTCACCGACGCTCTCCTCGGTGACCGGCTGGAGCTTCAGCGCGGCGGGGGAGCCGTCCGCGCGCCGTACGGGCAGGACGAGCGCCACCACGCCGTGCGCCGCGGGGCCGTCGACGCGCAGCCCCCAGCGGTCGAGGAAGTCCGCCGCCAGGTCCGGCAGCGCGGCGATCCACTCGGGGCCGCCCTCGCCCTCGGACGCGTCCTCGTGGTACTCGACGAGGCGGGCCGGGACGGTGATCCGGGATGCTGCGCGCATGACGGCGGACTCCTCCTGCGGACTACGAACGACGAACGACGAACTACGAACGACGAACTTCGAACTACGCGAACCAAGCGAACGGTGAACTCCTCACTCCCCCAACGCCTCAGATCTTCCGATCGCGCCCGGCGCCCAGTCCCAGGAAGAGGAGCGCCGCGCAGGCGACGAGCAGCAGCGAGACCGGCAGCGTCCAGCTGTCCGTCGCCCCGTACACCCAGCCGATCGCGAACGGGCCGACGGAGGCGAGCAGATAGCCCCACGTCTGGGCCATGCCCGACAGCCGGGAGGCCGTGTGCGCGTCGCGGGTGCGCAGCACCATGAACGTCAGGGCCAGGCCCAGCAGACCGCCCTGGGCCACGCCCATGAGCGTCGCCCACACCCACGCGCCCGCCACGGGGGCGATCAGCAGGCCGGTGACGCCCGCCGCCATCAGGGCCACCACGGCGACCACCGGTACGCGCTGGTCGCGCATCCGGCCCGCGAGCAGCGGCACGAAGAACGAACCGGCCATCTGCACCAGCGTGTAGAACGCGTAGACCAGACCGGCCCCGCCCTTGCTCATCCCGTGGTCGGTGAAGATCGTCGGCATCCAGGCGATGCACACGTAGGCGATCAGCGACTGGGTGCCCATCATCAGCGTGACCTGCCAGGCCAGCGGCGAGCGGGTGAGCCGGGGACCCTCGCCCGCGTGCACCGCGCTCGCGGACGCGGCGGCGGAGCCGACCGAGGAGCCGGCCGCGAACCCGGCCGAGGACCCGGCGGGCGCGTCCGGCCGGGCGGCGCCGCGCCGGGTGAGGACCGCCTGCGGCAGCCAGACGAGGGCCGCCACGGCGGCGAGCAGCGCCCAGGAGGCGAGCGAGCCCCGCCAGCCGCCCAGGGCGTTCTCCAGCGGCACGGACAGCGCGGCCGAGCCCGTGGCGCCGAGGATCAGCGTGGTGGAGTAGAGCGCGGTCATGCTCGCGGCGCGGTCCGGGAAGTCCCGCTTGACCAGGCCCGGCATCAGCACGTTCAGCAGGGCGATCGCGGTGCCGACGAGCGCGCAGCCCGCGAACAGCGCCACCACGGGCGGCGCGACGCGCAGCAGGATGCCCCCGCACAGCAGCAGGAGCGCCCCGCACAGCACGGCCTCCGTGCCGAAGCGCCGGGCGAGCCGGGGCGCGACGATCGAGCCGAGGCCCATGAAGACCAGCGGGATCGTGGTCACGAGGCTGCTCGTGGCCGCCGAGAGGTGGAAGTGGCCGCCTATCTCGCTCATGAGCGGCGAGACCCCGGCGAGCGCCGCCCGCATGTTCAGCGAGGCGAGCACGATGCCGAGCATCGCGAACGCGGGGTGGGCGAGGACGCCCCGCCGGGCGGGCGCGGCGACCGGCTCGGAACGGGCCGGCGCGGTGCCGACCGGCGGTATGTCGGCCGTGTCGGACGTCATGCCGGACGTCGTGCCGGACGTCGTGCCGGACGTCGTGCCGGACGTCGTGTCAGACCTCGCTTCGGACCTCGGTTCGGACCTCGTTTCGGACAAGGGGGTGCCTCCAGGGGTGGTGCGAAGGAAGGGGGGAACGGTCCGGGGGCGCGCGGTCAGCTCTCGGCGAGCAGGGAGTCGACGGCCTGCTTGGGGCGCTCGAGCAGGGTCCGGGCGGCGCGGTAGGCGGCGTCCGGGTCGCCGGAGGCGATGGCCTCCATGAGGGCGTGGTGGTCGCCGTGGACGATGCGCGGCATGTCGCGGTCGCCGAGCGCGGTGACCAGCGCCTCGCGCACCGAGCTGCTGAACCAGGCGTACGTCGCCGTCAGCGCGCTGTTGTGGGCGGCCTCCACGACGGCCCGGTGGAACTCCACGTCGTGGTCCGCGTAGAGCTCCAGGCTGCCGGAGTCGGGCTGGCCGTCGGGGTCCTCGAAGGCCGTCTGGGCGTCTAGCGCGGCCCGCATCCGCTCCAGGTCGGCGGGCTCGTGGCGGAGCGCCGCGAGCCGGGCGGCCTCGGCCTCCAGCGCGATGCGCAGCTCCAGGACGTCGCGCACTCCGGCGCGCCGCAGCCCGCGCATGACCTCGGCGGGGTCGGCCGTGGACAGCACGAAGGTGCCCTCGCCCTGCCGGGAGCGCAGCATCCCGGCGTGCACGAGGACGCGGACGGCCTCGCGGACCGTGTTGCGGCCGACCTTCAGCTGCTCGGCGAGGGCGTGCTCGGTCGGGATGCGCTCCCCGACCCGCCACTCGCCGGCGGCCACCTGGGCGCGCAGTTGTTCCACGACGGTGTCCACGAGGGACTGGCGTCCCGCCGCTCGCAGTGCCATGTGTGTCGTCCTCCGGGCAGACGCTTGAGCCAACCGCCGATTCAACCGGTTGCCCAGTCATCCTACAACTGCGCGCCGACGTCTCCCGGGCTACCTTCGAGGGGTGGTAGTCGACGGGATTCGCCGCTGGGTCCGCTCCTCGCCCGGTACGCACATCTGGCTGCTGATCATCGGTATCACCAGCCTCGTCGTCGCGTCGGCCAGTGAGGGACTGGAGGCCTTCCTCCTCCACCGCAACAGCAGCAACATCCACGAGCTCAACAAGCACCCGTTCGAGTCCTTGCTGATCAGCGGCTTCTGGATCGAGACCCCGTCGTCGTTCGCCCTCTACGCCCTGCTCTTCGAGGTCGTCCACGCCAACGTCGAACGCTGGCTCGGCACGCTGCGGTGGCTGTGCGTGGTGGCGGTCGCCCATGTCGCGGCGACGCTGATCAGCCAGGAGGTCCTGCTGAGGGCGATCGAGAGCCACTCCGCACCGCGCTCGATGAAGCACGTCGTCGACATCGGCGTCTCCTACGGGCTCGCCGGGGCCGTCGGCGTCCTCACCTATCGCATACCGCGGCCGTGGCGCTGGCCCTACCTGGTGGGGGCGGTGGCCTTCTTCGCGTTGCCGCTGCTGACCGGCGGCACGTTCACCGACGTCGGCCACGCGATCGCGCTGGGGCTGGGCCTGGCCTGCTGGTCGCTGACCCGGGACCGGCCGCCCTGGCGGTGGGACGCCGGACGCGCCCGCCAGGCCGCGCTGGAGGCGGCAGAAGCAGCGCGACAAGCGGCCGGAGCGGCCAAACAGGCGGCAGAAGCGGCCCGGCAGGCGGCCGGGACCGCCAGGGGTGCGGCGCTCAGCCGGAGAGAGGCCGCTCCGGAGGCTCCGGACGCTCCCGAGGCTACGGGCGCTCCCGAGGCCCCGAACGCTACGGACGCTCCGGGCCGAAGAGACGCTCCAGGACGACCGCGATCCCGTCCTCCTCGTTCGAGGCGGTGACCTCGTCCGCCACGGCCTTGAGCTCCGGGTGGGCGTTGGCCATGGCGACGCCGTGGGCGGCCCAGCCGAACATCGGGACGTCGTTGGGCATGTCGCCGAACGCGATCGTGTCGGCGGCCTTGACGCCCAGCCGGCGCGCGGCGAGCGACAGGCCCGTGGCCTTGCTCAGGCCCAGCGGCAGCAGCTCGACTATGCCCGAGCCGGCCATCGTCACGCCGACGAAACCGCCCGCGACCGCCCGCGCGACCTCCGCGAGGGCGTCGTCGTCGAGCGTGGGGTGCTGGAGGTAGACCTTGTTGAGCGGCGCCGCCCACAGCTCGCTCGCCTCGTTGATCGGAACGACCGGGAGCGGCCCTTCCTGGAGGCGGTAGCCGGGGCCGACCAGGACGTCGCCGTCCATGCCGTCACGGCTGGCGGCCAGCCGCAGCGGACCGACCTCCGCCTCGATCTTGGCGAGCGCCAGCGCGGCGAGCTGCCTGTCGAGCGTCACGGACGTCAGCAGTCTGTGCTCGCCCGCGTGGTAAACCTGCGCGCCCTGCCCGCAGACCGCGAGGCCCCGGTAGTCCAGGGCGTCCAGGATGTGCCTGGTCCAGGCGACGGTGCGCCCGGTGACGACGATGTGCGCGGCGCCCGCCGCCGTGGCCGACGCGAGGGCGGCGCGGGTGCGCTCCGAGACGGTGTCGTCGGAGCGCAGCAGCGTGCCGTCGAGGTCGGTCGCGATCAGACGGAACGGCGGCGGGACCGGGGGCGTCACTTGGCGGTGGGCTCCAGGACCTCACGGCCGCCCAGGTAGGGGCGGAGGACCTCGGGCACGCGCACCGAGCCGTCGGCCTGCTGGTGGTTCTCCAGGAGCGCCACGATCGTGCGCGGGACGGCGCACAGGGTGCCGTTGAGCGTCGCCAGCGGACGGACGTTCTTGCCCTCGCGCACCCGGACGGACAGCCGGCGCGCCTGGAACTCGTCGCAGTTGGACGTGGACGTCAGCTCGCGGTACTTGCCCTGCGTCGGGATCCAGGCCTCGCAGTCGAACTTGCGGGAGGCCGAGGAGCCGAGGTCACCGGTGGCCGTGTCGATCACCTGGAAGGGCAGCTCCAGGCTGGTCAGCCACTGCTTCTCCCACTCCAGCAGGCGGGCGTGCTCGGCCTCCGCCTCCTCCGGCAGGACGTACGAGAACATCTCGACCTTGTCGAACTGGTGGACGCGGAAGATGCCCCGGGTGTCCTTGCCGTACGTACCGGCCTCGCGGCGGAAGCACGGGGAGAAGCCCGCGTAGCGCAGCGGCAGCTGGTCGGCGTCGAGGATCTCGTCCATGTGGTACGCGGCGAGGGGGACCTCGGAGGTGCCCACCAGGTAGAAGTCGTCCTTCTCCAGGTGGTAGACGTCCTGCGCGGCCTGGCCGAGGAAGCCGGTGCCCTCCATGGCGCGCGGCTTGACCAGCGCGGGCGTGAGCATCGGGGTGAAGCCGGCGGCGGTGGCCTGGGCGATGGCGGCGTTGACGAGGGCGAGCTCCAGCAGCGCGCCGACACCCGTCAGGTAGTAGAAGCGGGAGCCGGACACCTTGGCGCCGCGCTCGACGTCGATGGCGCCCAGCGTCTGGCCGAGCTCCAGGTGGTCCTTGGGCTCGAAGCCCTCGGCGGCGAAGTCGCGGGGGGTGCCGACGGTCTCCAGGACGACGAAGTCGTCCTCGCCGCCGCGCGGGATGTCGGGGTGGACGATGTTGCCGATGCGGAGCAGCAGGCGCTGTGCCTCGGCGGCGGCCTCGTCCTGCTCGGCGTCGGCGGCCTTGACGGCGGCGGAGAGCTCGCCGGCCTTCTTCAGCAGCTCGGCCTTCTCGTCGCCGGTGGCCTTGGGGATGAGCTTGCCGAGCGCCTTCTGCTCGGAGCGGAGCTCGTCGAAGCGGACGCTGGACGACCTGCGCCGCTCGTCGGCGGAGAGCAGCGCGTCGACGATGTCGACGTCCTCTCCACGGGCGCGCTGGGAGGCGCGCACACGGTCGGGGTCCTCACGGAGCAGGCGAAGGTCAATCACCCCTCCAGGCTACCGTTGTGCGCTGCGGTTGCTCGACGCGATATTCCCTTTGGTTGTGATTTGTCCAACTCTGGGAATTCCGGAAAGCGGTGGGCGGGCTCGTCGCCGGGCCGTGACGCCTTGTGGAAGGCGGCAGTTGAGGACTGCTGTTGTCCACAGGAGTGAGCAGTTCCGCTTCTTTGTCCACAGGGTGTGCGGGAAATCTGTGGATGTCGGAAGCGGGGATTCCGTTTGGTCTGTCATTCGTCAGAGTTTCATGAGGCAAACCTCTTACGGCCACTCTTTGGGGTGGCGTTCACTCCCCCTAAAGGGTTGTTCGAGGCATTTCGACTGACGGACGGGTAGCAGTCACGGGAATCGGTGGCTGTGGACGGCCGTGCCGGGTCAGCGGAGAGATTTGTCGACCATTGCCCGTTTTATACGGTTTCCAGGGACTCTCGCTCTATCGACTTATCCCCAGGTCGAGAACCGCCTGTGGATAAGTCTGTGGGTAACCCTGTGGGAAACCCGGGACGGCCTGGGGACGGAGGACCTGGGGACAGCCGGAGAAGGCGGCCGCTCAGGCCCGGCCGTCCTGGCAGCGCGCCAGCCAGTCCGCCGCCGCCACGAAGTCGCCGTCCGTCGTCCCCGGACGTCCGTCCGGCTGTTCACCCCGGGCGGCACCCCCGGCACTCGCACCCCCGGCACCCGCGCCCGAGGCACTCGCACCCCCAGTACTCGTACCCGCACGCGGGTACGAACCCAGGAACCGTACCTCGGCGCACGTCCGCTTGAGCCCCATCAGCGCCTCGGCCACCCGGCGGTCCGTGATGTGCCCCTCGCAGTCGACGGAGAAGCAGTAGCGCCCCATACCCTCGCCGGTCGGCCGCGACTCGATCCGCATGAGGTTCACGCCCCGCACCGCGAACTCCTGGAGGTACTCCAGCAGCGCGCCCGGGTGGTCGTCCCGCTGCCACATCACCAGCGACGTCCGGTCCGCCCCCGTCCGCGCCGCCGGCCGCGCCGGGCGGCCGACCAGGACGAAGCGGGTCTCGGCGTTCTCCGCGTCGTGGATGCCGGTGACGAGCGGCTCCAGCCCGTACGTCGCCGCCGCGAACTCCCCGGCGAACGCCGCGTCGTAGCGGCCCTCGCGGACCAGCCGCGCGCCGTCCGCGTTGGACGCGGACGACTCCCACACCGCGTCCGGCAGGTTGGCCGCCAGCCACTTGCGCACCTGCGGCTGCGCCACCGGGTGGCCGGTCACCGTCTTGATGTCCTCGAAGCGGGTGCCCGGACGGACCAGGAGCGCGAAGGCGATCTCCAGCAGCACCTCGCGGTAGATCATCAGCGGTTCGCCGGTGGCCAGTTCGTCGAGGGTCGCGGTGACGCCGCCCTCGACCGAGTTCTCGATCGGCACGAGCGCGGCCGCGGCCTCGCCGGAGCGCACGGCGTCGAGCGCGGCGGGCACGGAGACCATGGGGACCAGCTCGCGGGTGGCCGCCTCGGGGAGGGTGCGCAGGGCGGCCTCGGTGAACGTGCCCTCGGGGCCGAGGTAGGTGTAGCGGGTTGCCGACCTCATGGTTTCCTCCGGAAGGGGCACGGATGGCTCGGTCGTCCACCCTACCGATCCGGCGGAACGGGGATCCCGGAGGCCGCGTGGCCCCCGGGACCCGCGCCCATCACCCCTCCAGCAGGTGCTGGCCCACGTAGCCGCCCTCGTCGCAGCCGCCCGGGACGGCGAAGAGAGCGCTGGCCTCGTGACGGAGGAAACGGGAGAGGCCGTCGCCGCGGTCCAGCTTCCGCTGCACCGGGACGAAGCCCTTGAGCGGATCCGCCTGCCAGGCGATGAACAGCAGGCCGGCGTCCGGCGCGCCGTCGTCGAGGAAACCGTCGTGGTACGAGAACGCGCGCCGCAGCATCGCCGCGCCGCGGTTGTTGGCCGGGGCCGCCACGCGGATGTGGGCGTCGCCCGGGATGGCCAGCGCGCCGTCCGGGCCCATCTTGTCCAGGTCCACGCGCGTGGTCTCCGTACCGCCGGACAGCGGCGCGCCGTCGGACTTGCGGCGGCCGATCACCCGCTCCTGGCGGTCCAGCGACAGGTTGTCCCAGCTGTCCAGCAGCATCCGGATGCGCCGGACGACCGCGTACGAGCCGCCCGCCATCCAGGACTCGGGGCCCTGCTGGCCGTCCGGCACGAAGATCTTCTGGGCGAAGTCGGCGCTCGACGGCTTCGGGTTGTTCGTCCCGTCGATCTGGCCCATCAGATTGCGGCCGGTCATCGGCTGCGCGGTCGCGCCCGGCGTGCGGTTGAAGCCGTTCATCTGCCAGCGCACCCGGGCCGCGCCCGCCGCCTCCTTCTGGAGCAGCCGCAGGGCGTGGAAGGCGACCAGCGCGTCGTCGGCGCCGATCTGCACCCACAGATCGCCGTTGCTCCGCTTGCCGTCGATGACGTCGGCGGTGAAGGCGGGCAGCGGCTCCAGCGCGTCGGGCCGCCGGTCCGTCAGCCCGACGCGGTCGAAGAACGTGCGGCCGAAGCCGAAGGTGACCGTCAGGGACGACGGGCCCGCGTCGAGGGCGACACCCGAGTCGTCCCCCTGCGGCGGCCGGCCGGCCATCAGCTCCGCCGCCGCCGCGGACCAGCGCCGCATCAGCGCGGCCGCGCCCTTGCGGTCGGTCCCGCCGGTGAGGTCGAAGGCGACCAGATGGCCGTGCGCCTGCGCGGGCTGCAGGATGCCCGACTGGTGCGTGCCGTGGAAGGGCACGACGCCCGAGCCGACGTCGGTCAGCGGCGTGGGCTTGCCGCGCACCGCCTCGGCCCCGGTGGCCCCCGCGACCCCGCCCACGATGAGCGCCGCCGCGCCGGCGGCGCCCGCCGTGCCCAGCAGTCGCCGGCGGGAGACGCCGTCGACCGGTGCGCCGGGGGTGGCGGTGGCCGCTTCCGGCTCGCCGGCGGTACGGGAGCTCCCGGCGCCGCCGCCGGTCGTGGCGGGGGCGTCCTTGGCGGGGCCGCCGGTGCTCTTGTCGGGCCGGGTGCGGCCCTTGGACGGGCCGCCCGGTCCGGTGCTGCCGGAGCGTGCGGCGGTCGCGGCGGCGTTCTTCCCGGCGCGCTTGCCGCCGCTCGCCTTGCCGCTCGCCTTGCCGCCCGTCCTGCCGCTGATCGGGCGTGTGTCGTCCCCGGCGACTCCGCCGGCCGTGGTGTCAGTCGTGTCAGCCATCAGATGATCTTCACGTTCTCGATCTCGGTGACCTGGTCGATGTCCGAGGTCCGTACGGTCAGGGACAGCTGCCAGTCGCCGGCCATGGGCAGCCGGAAATCCTTGGCTTTCCACAGTCCGGCGGACTGACGCTCCAGCGCGGCCCGCAGGGGACCGATCTGTTTTTCCTTCTCGGTCATGGACAGTGTCAGCTCCGGTACGTCCACGGGGCGCCCGGACGGGTCCGTCAGAGTGACGGTGAGGGTGTTGGCCCCCGAGCGGGCGGGGTCGACGGTGACGCGCGCCGTGCCCCGGCCGCCCGTGCCGCCCGTGTCGTAGGCGATCCGCACGTCGGCGGGCCGGGCCGCCGACGGCGCGGCCGTCCGGCCCGCCGCCGCCCGGCGCTGCTCGGTCTCGGCCCGGCCGGGCTGGGTGCCGGTGAGCGCGGTGGTGACGGCCAGCACGACGACGGCGACGCCCGCCTCGGCGAGGACGGACCGGCGCAGCCCGGTGCGGCCGGTGTCCGCGTCCCGCACGCGCCGCCCGGCGGCCTTCTCCCGCGCCGCCCGCTGCCGCGCGAGCTGCGCGGCGCGGACGGAGTCGACGGCGTCAACGGTGTGAGTGGCGTCGGCAGCGGAGCCCTGCGCGCCCTTCGCGCCGGACGCGGTTTCGGCGGCGTCGGCGCCCGTCGCCGGTCCGGCGCCCGCGCTCGACAGCGGCTTCGCCGCTCCCCGCGCCGGCTTCGCGCCGGTCCCCGGCTTCTTCCGGGCCGTCGGCCGCCTGGACTCGGGCGCGTCCACGAGGCGGCCCGTCCAGCGCCGGGAGAGGAACGCGACGCCCACCATGGCGACCACCAGCCCGGCCTTCACCAGCAGCCAGCGCCCGTACTCCGTGCCCGTCAGCGCGTCCCACGAACCGACCTGCCGCCACGACTGGTAGAGCCCGGTCGCCACCAGCACGCAGACCGCGACGAACGCCATCCGTGAGAAGCGCTCGACCGCCGTCCGCCGGATCCGTTCGCCCGACCACAGCGTGGCCAGCAGCGCCGCCAGCCCGCCCAGCCACACCGCGACGCCCAGCAGGTGCGCCACGTCCACCGGCATCGCCAGCCACGGCTGGAGGCCCGCCGACGCGTGCTCGGCCAGCGCCCAGGTCGCCGCCAGGCCGCCCGCGACGAGCGTGCCCCCGACGCCGAGCCCCCAGGCGATGTCCCGGCGGCGGCCGAGCGTAGGACCACCGGCAGCGGCACCGGAACCGGCACCGTCACCGGACCGGCCCCGCCCGTCGTCCTCCTGCGCGTACGTGCCGAACAGCACCGCCAGGAACACCGCCGCCGCGCTCAGCAGCAGCAGACGCGACAGCAGCGCCGCGCCCGGCTTGGTGGACAACACGCCGCCCAGCAGCGACAGATCGAGGACGGAGCCCATCCCCTTGCCGCTCGTGAAGGCGCCCCGCAGCAGCAACAGCGCCACCGTCGAGACGAACAGCGCGATCCAGCCGCCCACCGCCACGCGCTGTACCGCCCGCGACGAGCGGCACACCCCGGCGAAGACGCAGCCGCCGACGAGCAGGACGAAGCCCGCGTACGCCGCGTACCGGCCGATCGCGTAGAAGGCGGCGACGGCCGGATCGGTGCGCGTGGCCGCCGAGTCGACGGTCACGGTCGTCTTCGACGGCGCGCCGACCGAGAACGTGAAGGCCCCGGCCACCGGGTGGCTGTCCGCCGAGACCGCCTGCCACGCCACCGTGTACGTGCCGTCGGCGATCCCGGCGCGCAGCGCGACGGTCGCGGTCCCGGACCGTCCGCCGTCGTGCTGCGGCCTGCCCGCGTCGACGCGTTCGCCGCGCGGGTCGAGGACCCGCACCGAGTCGGGGCTGAGCAGCACCCCTTCGGAGAAGGTGAGCGTGACCCGCGCGGGCGCCGCGGGCACCACCGACCCGTCGGCCGGGTCGGTGGCGGTGAGCGCCGCGTGCGCGGACGCGGTGCCCGCGCCGAGCGTCAGCGTGCCCAACAGCGCGGCGAGGAAGGCGACGAGGAGCGCGCCGGGAAGCGGCACTCCACGTCGTACGGCGCGTCGTACGGCGGTCCGGGTCCTCATCGCCGCGTCAGCCCTTGGGGCGGAACGTCGCGCTCTCGACCGGCACCTTGACCTTGATCGGCGCCGAGGTGGCGAAGCGCAGGGTGAACTCGATCTTCTCCCCCACCCGCGGCTTGTGGTCGAGCTTGCCCAGCATCAGGTGCGTGCCGCCGCGCGACAGCGACAGCTTGCCCTTGGCGGGCACCTCCAGCTTCGCCGCGTGC
Organism: Streptomyces abikoensis; assembly: GCF_014648775.1. GTDB lineage: Bacteria > Actinomycetota > Actinomycetes > Streptomycetales > Streptomycetaceae > Streptomyces > Streptomyces abikoensis. Next base: position 18,118 of record NZ_BMRT01000009.1, on the reverse strand, counting down.
TTCATCTGCGAGCCTTCGGTGGTGTGCATCGTGATGTCGGACGAGAGCGGGCTGGTGACCCCGACCAGCTGGTCGGCCTCGCCGCCGTCGTTCTCGACGGTGAGGTACGCGGCGGCCATGTCGGCCATCGCGGGCTCCGGCAGATAGGCGCCGCTGACGGCCAGTTCGGGCTTGCCGGAGGAGACGGACAGGCGGTCCTTCTCCGACTGGCAGCCGGTGATCAGCAGCAGCCCGCCCGCGAGGACGAGCGGCAGGGCGGTGGCGGTGGCGACGGTGGCCTTGTTCATCTTCTTCGGGCGCATCACGGGTTCTCCCCCTTGACGATCTTCGGGAGATCCTGGGCGTACTGGTCGGACGTGGTGGAAGCGGTGTAGATCCAGTGGCCGGCGTCGTCCTTCGGCGAGAAGCCGACGACCTCGGCGCCGTGGCTGACGGTCACGGAGCCGTCCTTCTCCTTCTTGGCGGGCTCGACGAGGATGCCCAGCGGCTTGGCGGCCGCCTGGATCGTCGCGAAGTCGCCGGTCAGGCCGACTATGTCCTGACCGCCCTGGGCGTCGAGCCACTCGCGGATCCGCTTGGGGGTGTCCCGCTCGGGGTCGGTGGTGACGAAGACGACCTGGAGCTTCTCCTGGTCGGCCTTGGGCAGCTTCTTCTCGGCGGCGGCGATGTCGGAGACGACCGTCGAGCAGACGTCGGGGCAGTAGGTGTAGCCGAAGTAGAGCAGGACGGGGCGGCCCTTGGTCTCCTTGACCAGCTCGTACTTCTTCTCGGACGTGTCCGTCAGGACCAGGTCCGGCTTGGCCTTGGCGTTGTCCAGGGTGATCGCCCCGGCCTTCTTCGGCTCGGCGGAGACATCGGCGGCGGGCTTGTCGCCGCCGCCGTCGCCCGAGCCGCCGCAGGCCGTCAGGGTGAGCGCGGCCGTCGCGGCGAGGACCGCGCCGAGGATCTTGGTGCGCATGGAGTGCTTCTCCAGAGGTGGTCGGTGTCGCCGACCGGCAGGGCGTGCGTGCCCTGCCGGCCGCGGTACGGGTGTCAGGCGGCGGAGTCGCGGCGGCGGCGCCCGGCGAGCACGCCGAAGGCGGCGCCGGCGGCGCCGACGACGATGCCGACGACACCGAGGACGCGGGCGGTGGTGTCGCTGCCGCCGTCGCTCTTCTTCTCCTCGGCGTCCCCGGCGGTGGCGGTCACCTTCTTGGCGTCCTTCGCGTCGTCGTGGTGACCGCCCGCGGCGCCCGTGGAGCCCTTCGCGACGAGCTTGAGGACGGGAGCCGGGTGCTCGGGCTCCTCGCCGCCCGGCTTGGACGGGTCGATCCAGCGGACGACGTCGTCGTCGGAGTACGTCTGGAGCGCCTTGAAGACCAGCTCGTCGGCGTCCGTCGGCAGCTGGCCGACGGACAGCGGGAACTGCTGGAACTGACCGGGCTCGATCTTGCCGCCGGTCCAGGTGACCTTGCTGACGGCCTCGTCGATCGACTTGCCGTGCATCTGCACAGGCTTGTCGAGCTTGGTCTTCTCGACCTTCACGTCCCACCCCGGCACGGCCTGCGGCATCACGGAGACCAGCGGGTGCTTGGGGTCGAGGGTGAGCTCCAGCTTCACCGTCGAGGCGTTGTCCTTCTCGTTGGGCACCTTGAGGGCGATGGTGCTGTAGCCGCCCTTCTCGGCGGTGCCGGGCTGCACGCTCACGTGCGCGAAGGCGGGACCGGCGAACAGCAGCAGGCCACCGGCGGTCGCACCGGCGACGAGGGAGGCACGGGCGGCACGGATACGACGGATCGAGGTCATGGGAAAACTCTCCACTGGCAGGAGGGGATGGAAGGGGATGGCGCGCATGCGGGGACAGCGCGAAACACCCTTCCCCGCCCTGCCGGGTGGTGGAAAGCGATGCGTCGTGCCGTCAGGCCGCGAGGGCGAGGCGCGGCGGCCCCCGCCTGATCACGACGTGCCGCCACTCGGCCTCCCGCGCCGGACGCGTCTCCCGCGCGGCCGTCCACGACCGGGGCACCGCGAGCGGCTCCGCGCCCAGCGCCCGGACGAACGGCAGCAGCGCGAGCGCCAGCGCCCGGACGAGCGCGGACTCCGCGACACCGCGCGCCGACTCGGCCGACAGCCGCACCAGACGCCACAGCGCGGCCTCACCGCGCCGCAGCAACCACCCCAGGGCCAGGGCCGCGAGGAGATGCCCCAGCACCATGGCCGGGGAGGGCAGGAGCGCGTGGACGAACGAACCGGCGCCGCCCCCGCCGCTCGGCGCGGCCGGAGCCGGAGCGTGCGCGGCCGGGTCGAGTCCGGCACCCGTGATCACTTCACGGGCCCGGTCGGCGGACATCGGCCGCTGGTCGCAGAGCAACTGCCCGGCGAAGTCGATCAAGTGGCCGTCGGCGCCCGCCCGATGGGCGGCCGCGGCGTCCGCGCCCCGCGCCCCGTGCTGCCCGAGCGCGAAGAGGGTGTGCAGCGCGAGCTGGCCGACGGCCAGCGCGGCCGCGATGCCCGGCAGCGAGCGCTCCCGCCCGGCCAGCGGCGCGGCCACGGCGAAGACCGCCGCGCCCGCCGCGACCAGGGCCCACAGCGGCACCTTCGCGCAGGACGCCAGCACGTGCCCGCCCGCGGACAGCACGACACAGACCGCGGTGAACACCGCGGCCCGGATCAGTCGCAGATCGGCGCCGGCGCGCGCGACGGGGAGAGGCATGACCGCGCCATCATCCCACCGCCCATACGCCGTCCCTACGGCAGGGTGTCCGGCTCGTCCTCCCCGCCGCGCCCGGTCACCACCGCCCGTCCATACACGCCCCCACCCGCGTGGCGCGTCGGCCGAATGAGCGGTCTCACACAGCCGACAGGCTTATGCGGCGCGCCCCGTGGCTATAGGTATCGGTATGTCGAGCCGCAGCCAGGAGGCTGAGCATGAGCATTTGGTGGTCACTCCACTTGCGGCGCGAGGCCGCGAGCGTTCCGCTCGCCCGACGGCTGCTGATCGGTGCCATGGAGACGGCCGGCGTCGACCCCGAGACCTCGTACGACCTGGCCGTGGCGCTCAGCGAGGCGTGTGCGAACGCCGTCGAGCACGGTGGTGACGCCTCCACCGGCTATCGCGTGACGGCCCTCATCGACGGCGACACCTGTCGCATCGAGGTGACCGATTCCGGCCCCGGATTCGCCGAACGCCCCCGGTCCCCGCGCCGCCACCCGGCCCGCGCGCACACCAGGACCCCGGCCGCCGTCCATGACGAGCACGGCCGGGGTCTTTTCCTTATCGCGTCCCTCACCGACCACGTCCGGGTCCGCAACCGCCCGGGCCGGGCGGGGGCGGTCGTCAGCTTCGACAAGATCCTCAAGTGGCGGGAGGGCGGCCCGGCGGCAGCGGCGCTGCTGCGGGCGTCGTAAGTCCTGGCGGAGGCTTCTCTCCGCTCAGGAGACCTCCAGCGGCACCTGATGGATCTCGTCGGCCGGGTGGCCCGCCCGCTCGTGGACGCGCTTGACCGCCTCCGCCGAGGGCGCCTCGGAGAGGCAGTAGACGGTCCCCGACTTCGGGTCCGCCCACGCGCGCTCGAAGCGCACGCCCTCCGCGCGCTCGATCGCCTGGTCGGCGCGGTGCGCGGCGGCGAGCTGATCCGCGGTGATGCCCTGCATGCCGTGATGGACGTCCATGAACTTCGTCATGGCCCGGCACCTCCCTCGTCGTGGGAAAGCCCCTGACACCATCATGCGTCCGCGCCGCCGACGATCACGATTCGTGATCGCTGCGGGCTCCGATCGCTTCTGGTTCGGCGGACCGCCGCGCGGTGGACTGGTGCCATACCGGTGAACGACCCGGAACCGCCGGGAGACACCGCGACTTCAGGAGGCATCCCGTGCCCGTCGTGACCGTCCAGCAGGGCCCCCGCTCCATCGAGCTCAAGCGCGACCTCGTCCAGCGCATCACCGACGCGTTCGTCGACGCCTACCGGATCCCCGCCGAGGCCGTGCAGGTGTGGATCCAGGAGACCCCGGCGGAGAGCTGGGGCCAGGCCGGCGTGCTGACCGCCGACAAGTAACGATCGAGCGCGATACACACGAAAGAGCCGCGGCTCCTCGGGGGAGGCCGCGGCTCTTCGGTCGTCCGGGTGCCGGCGGTCCGGCGTCCGGCTCAGCCCTTCAGGCCGGCCATCCACGCCTCGACGTCGGCGGACGTGCGCGGCAGGGCGGCGGAGAGGTTCCGGTTGCCGTCCTCGGTGACGAGGATGTCGTCCTCGATGCGGACGCCGATGCCCCGGTACTCCTCGGGCACGGTCAGGTCGTCGGCCTGGAAGTACAGGCCGGGCTCCACGGTCAGCACCATGCCGGGCTCCAGGACGCCGTCGACATAGGTCTCCGTGCGGGCGACCGCGCAGTCGTGGACGTCCAGGCCGAGCATGTGGCCGGTGCCGTGGAGGGTCCAGCGGCGCTGGAGGCCGAGCTCCAGGACGCGCTCGACCGGGCCCTCGACGAGGCCCCACTCGACGAGCTTCTCGGCGAGGACGCGCTGGGCGGCGTCGTGGAAGTCGCGGTACTTGGCGCCCGGCTTCACCGCCGCGATGCCGGCCTCCTGGGCCTCGTACACCGCGTCGTAGATCTTGCGCTGGAGCTCGGTGTACGTGCCGTTGATCGGCAGCGTGCGGGTGACGTCGGCGGTGTAGAGGGTGTTCGTCTCCACACCGGCGTCGAGCAGCAGCAGGTCGCCGGAGCGGACCGGGCCGTCGTTGCGCACCCAGTGGAGGGTGGTGGCGTGCGGGCCGGCGGCGCAGATGGAGCCGTAGCCGATGTCGTTGCCCTCGACGCGGGCGCGCAGGAAGAACGTTCCTTCGATGTACCGCTCGCTCGTGGACTCGGCCTTGTCGAGGACCTTCACGACGTCCTCGAAACCGCGGACGGTGGAGTCGACGGCCTTCTGGAGCTCGGCTATCTCGAAGCCGTCCTTCACCAGGCGCTGCTCGCTGATGAAGACGCGCAGCTCCTCGTCGCGCTCGGCGGTGACCTTGTCGGTCAGGGCCTTCTCGACGCCGGCGTCGTGGCCGCGGACGACGCGGACCGGGCCGGTGGCCCCGGCGAGGGTGCCGGCCAGCTCGCGGACGTCGCGGGCGGGCACGCCCAGCAGCCGCTCGGCCTCGGTCAGGCTGTGGCGGCGGCCGACCCAGAGCTCGCCCTGGCCGTCCAGCCAGAACTCGCCGTTCTCGCGGTTCGAGCGGGGCAGGAGGTGGATCGTGGCCTCGTGGCCCTGCTCGCCGGTGGGCTCCAGGACGAGGACGCCGTCCTGCGTCTGGTCGCCGGTGAGGTAGACGTACTCGGTCGAGGCGCGGAAGGCGTACTCGGTGTCGTTCGAGCGGGTCTTCAGGTTGCCCGCCGGGATCACCAGGCGCTCGCCCGGGAAGCGGGCGGAGAGCTCGGCGCGGCGCCGCGCGGTCTCGGCGGCCTGGGGTATCGGCCGCAGATCGTGGAGCTCGGTGTCGGCCCAGCCGGACTTCATGTTGTCGGCGAGCTCGGCGGAGACGGCCGGGTAGAGGCCGTTCTTCCGCTGCTTGATCGGCTCGTCACCTTCAGGGTTTTCGGGTGCGGGCTGCTCGGTCACTGGCTTTCCTCCTCGAACGGGGCCGCTTTCCATCGTATGTGCGGTGGAATGCCCTGGAGAAGGTTGTGCGGGCCGTCACTCGGGCGGACTGTCACTCGAGCGGACCGTCATTCGAGCCGACCGCCATTCGAGCCGACCGCCATTCGAGCCGACCGTCATTCGAAGTGGGCCACCAGGAGCACGACGTCCTCCGCCGGGTCCGCCGGGTCGCCGCCCTCCGGCTCCGGCAGGACCGTGCGCAGCACGTGGTCCGCGATGGCTTCCGGGTCGCGCCGGGCGGACCGGGGGACGGTCGCCGCCGCCGAGCGCAGCCGGGCGAAGGCCCGGTCCATGCTGTCGCCCGTGCGGTGGAGCAGGCCGTCGCTGTAGAAGAGGAGCGTTTCTCCGGGTTCCGGTTCGATTTCCACGCTGGGTGCCTCCCAGCAGGCCAGCATGCCGAGCGGGGCCGAGAGGGAGGTCTCCACGTACTCGACCCGGCCGGGGCCGACGATCAGCGGGGAGCAGTGGCCCGCCCCGGCGACGACGACCTTCCTGCCCCGGCCCTCGCCCGGGAGGGTCCCGGGGGGCTCGCAGTAGGCGAAGAGGGCCGTCGCCGTGCGGGCGGGCTCGGTCAGTCTGAGCAGCAGCTCCAGGTCGGAGAGGACGGCCACCGGATCCTCGCCCTCCATCACGGCGTACGCGCGCAGGGAGGCCCGCAGCCGGCCCGTCGCGGCGACCGCTCCGGGGCCGGAATCGGTGATGCCGCCAATGGCGAGCCCCAGCGCGCCCTCGGGCAGCGGCAGCGCGTCGAACCAGTTCCCGCCGCCGCGGGGCCCGGTGCGGTGGCGGACGGCGAGACGGATGCCGGGGATGTGGGGGAGCCTGCTGGGCAGCAGCTCCTCGCGGAGGACGGCCACGGCGTCGCGGGCGCCGGTCAGCTCGATGAGCCGGGCGAGGTGCTCGGCGGCGTAGCCGCAGTAGAGGCCGGCCAGGTGGCGCTGGCGCTCGCTGGGCTCGGCGGGCTCGTCGTAGAGCCAGACGGCGGCGCCGACGCGGCCCGCGCCGGGCGGCGCGTCCGCTTCCGGGCCGGACGGCGGCCCCGCCGCCGACTCCAGGGGGAGGGCGTAGCTGGCGGCGTAGCCGAGCCGGGCGGCGACCTCGCGGTACCGGGGGTCGAGGTCGTCCTCGCCCAGGATGTCGGGGTGGATCCTGCCGCTGCGGTCGCCCTCGGGCGGGAGGTCGTCGAGGAGGCGTACGTACGGGCTGCTGTGGGGGCCCGCGTCGTCCGGGACGCGGTACGGGCCGAGGGGGCGCGGGGCGTGGGCCTGTGGGCTGCCGGCCGTGGGGCCGTGGGTCCGGGGGGCGGGGGCCGGGGGGATGGTCTCGATGTGGCCGATGTCGGCGTGGCCGAGGCCCAGGCCGACGGTGACCGGGTGCCCGGTGCCGGAGTCCGGGTGGAGGGTGACGAGGCCGCGTCCGGCACCCACCAGGGAGGCCCCGGCGCGGAGCAGCTCGCGCAGGGCGGCGTCGAGGTCGGCGGTGCGGCTGAGCCGCTCGGTCAGCTCGTGGAGCGTCGTCAGGTCGGAGACCCAGCCGGCGAGGCGGTCCTGGAAGAGGGTGCCCGAGGCGGGGGAGGACGCCTCGGGAGCGGTGGGGGGAGTGGGGACCGCGGGGGCGGAAGTGTGCGCGGGAGCCGGGACCGGTGGATTGATTCCGGCCACTTTCGGCGGGTGGGGGCTGGTCATGGCGAGCCGCCCGGGCGGGGGCGTGCGCGGCCGCTCCCGGGACCCGTCCGGGAGCCGGCCCGGGGTGGCCCGCCGGGCCCGCACGACCAGTGGGTTGGCCTGGGTGTTCCGCTCAATAGCACCGCAAACCCCCTGTCGTGTTGCGCGCTATCAGTGCTCCACATGTACACGCCCGGGCAAGGGGATGTCCAGCATTGGACCAGTGGGATTCATGGTGTCTGGTGAGGCTTCCGTCCTCGTCGGAGTTCCCCGAAGTTTGGCCGGAAAATAGTGCCGTGGCCCTGGAATTGCGATCGACTGGCCTCGCTCCAGCAGCGCGTCACATCCACCGTGGTGGGTACGTACTCGGAGAAGGGCAGCGGCAGTTGGGGCCGCCCCGCAACCCGGCGGCGGGCCCGAGCGTCTTATCGGTCAACGGCCACGCCCATCCCCGAGCGGCGTGGGGCAACCCATGCCGCAGGCGAGGGGCGCACCGGCTCAGCACGAAGCGCCATGCGCGCGCCACCCCCCGCCAGGTTTCACGCTCGGCCCGTGGCGTGATGCGCTGCGTCGTACGCGCAGTGACTTTGATCCACGTGGTGTGCCGGTCCGGGAGCCACGGCGCGCCAGCACCGCGCCGAGCAGTGCCCGTAGTGCCATGTAGTCCCCCCGGTTCGCGGGGACTACGCGCAATTCCCGCAGTGCTTCCGCAGTTCCCGCAGTTCCGCAGTTCCAGCAGCACCCCTGCACCGCTCAGCGTCATGTACGTGCAATACGGCCCCTGCCGACGGGCAAGGGCCCACCTTCGGCGTTCACGGAAAGGAACGAGCGCTCATGCGCGAGATCCTCGGAAGGCGACGCAAGCTCTCCCTCCGGCGGGCCGGCCGCTCGGCCGTACTCACCGCGGCCCTGACCTACGCGACGGAGTGGCAGTGGCCCGTGCTCCCCGGTGTCGGCCTGCGGCCCGGCATCGGCCGCGTTCGCGAGTGCGGCTGCCCCGACCCGGACTGCGCGGTCCCCGGCGCCCACCCCTTCGACCCGGGGCTGCTGGCGGCCACCACCGACGCCAGGATGGTCCGCTGGTGGTGGACCAATCGCCCGGAGGCGCCCGTGGTCCTCGCCACCGGCGGCCGGGCGCCGTGCGCGGTGAGCCTGCCGGCGGTGGCCGGTGCCCGCGCGCTGGCCGCGTTCGACATGGCGGGCGTCCGGCTCGGCCCGGTGGTGGCCACCCCCACCCGCTGGTCCCTGCTGGTGGCCCCCTACTCGCTCGAAGTCCTCGGCGAACTCCTGCACAGCCAGGACTGGGTGCCCGGGGCGCTGCGCTTCCACGGTGAGGGCGGCTACGCCGTGCTGCCGCCCTCACCCACGGGCGCGGGCCGGGTGCGCTGGGAGCGGGCCCCGAGGCCGGCGGGCGCCACCGCCGGGCGAGGCGGACGCTCCGCTTCCAAGCGGCGGCTCGACGGTCTGGCCCGGCCCTGGCTGCCCGACGTGGCCACGGTCATCGACGTCCTGGTCGAGCAGACCGTCGGCGCCACGGGCAGCCAGGGCGGCGGCACCAGGCTCGCCCACTGAGGCGCTGGGACGCTGGGGCACCGGGGCACCGGGGCACTGAGGCGCCGGGGTACTGGGGCTGGGGCGCTGAGCCCGTCCCCGGGCACACCCGGGGGCTCGGCGGGGGCCTGGCCGGCTGCGGGAGCGCGTACGGACGGGAGACGCACGCGCTCGCACTCCTCGCTCTCTGCTCGGACTCACCTTCCTCGGACTCACTCTTCCGGGTGTAAGCCGGGGAGAGAAGCGCAGGAAACGGCCGCGCGAGGCCCCGAAGGGCCGCGTCGTGCCCGTATGTTCGGGATCCGGGCAGTGCCGGGCGCCTGGCAAGGGCGCCGTCGGCCCGGCGGGGCGAGGGTTCGCGCGGGTCCGTACCGGGGTCATCGGTGCGGGGCCCTTGAGGCGTACCGCGCCGCGAAATCCGTTCCGTGTCCCGCGGTCGCGCGCTCGAGCGCCCGTGGAGAGTTGCAGGTGGTCCCATGGTGCGTGCGTCCAGTGTTCCCGGCAGTGTTCCCGGCGCGGCCGGGCAGCGCGCGGCGAATCTCCGGATGATCGCGCTCGCGAGCGCGGTGGTGCTGGCGGTGGTGCTGCCGCTGGCCGTCGCCGCGGCGGGCCCGGCGGGGGTGGCGGGCCGGGAGAAGGCCCGGACGAAGCCGGATTCCGGCGCGGGCTCGGGCGCTTCGGGAGCGTCCGGGGCCTCCGGCGCCGGGGCGGAATCCGGAAGGGGCGCCGGCCGGGATCGTGCCGGCGGGGACGCCGCGCGGGCCGATGCCCGGGGCGTGGCGGGCGGTCCGCGACCGGCCGGATTCGGTACGCCGGGATCCGCGCGCGGCCCCCTCGGGCCGGGCGCCGCCGACGGCCGCGACCCGGCGGACCCGTTCGCTCCGGCCCTGGGCACGGGCCTCGCGGGCGCCACCCGGTGCGGTCCCGAACTCGGTTCGCCGGAGGGCGTGGAGGCCCAGACCTGCGTCCTCGAACGGGACCGGAACACCTGGGCCCGCACGTACTACCGCAACGCGACGGGCGCGCCCCTGGTCGGCGTGCTGACCCTGATGGCCCCCGACGGCCGGACCGTGCAGGTGAACTGCGAGCTCGCCGCAACCGATGATCCGGACATGTGCGAGACCCCCCACGAACGGACCGTGCGCGGACATGGCTCGTATGCGGCGGTCTCGGAGATCGCTTCGACGGATGGGAAGCTCCTCCTCCGCTCCGGGAGCAACTCGGCGGCGCCGGAGGACGGTTAGTCCGGGCTCGCGCCGGGGGCTACGGGGCGTTCACCCCGCGGGGTGGCGGGAGTCCGCTGTGGGCGCCCCCTGGGCGGGCTGTGAGCCCGTACGCGCATCGCCGCGCCCAGGGCGTACGCGGTGGCGTCCGAGGTGGGGCGGGCCGCTGTTCAGGGGCCGGGAGCGGGCGCGGGCCGAGGTGGCGGGCGCCGGAGAGGTGCCGGGAGGCGGCGGACGGAGCCTGATGGGTGTCCGTTCGACATCGACGGGGCCCGGTGGCCGTCCGGTCGGCGATCGTTCGGCGCCGGTTCGGCGCCCGTTCCGCGTCCGGGCATGGAAACGCCCGGTCGCTGGCGACGGGGGATGCACCAGCGACCGGGCTCCTAGAACGGTAACAAGAGATCTGCGGTTCGCAAATTCGATCGTGGATTTCCGGACGCCGATTTCCGGTCTGACAGCGGGAGTTGTGACAGGAGTCACGCGGCTTGACCGGTCGTTTACCGTTCCGGGGCGCCGGAAGTGCCCCATCCGGCCCTGTTCGACGGTGCGGCTGATTCCGGGTGGGTGGCGGGGCGGACGGCGGGGCGTGGCCGAATGGCGATCACGGGAGTCCGCGTGATCGTCATCGGTGTGCCGTTCCACCGGCCGCCCGTCGACCGTTCCGCCGACGGTTCCACCCGGCCGACCGTCCCAGGCGGCGTCAGTTCAGGGTGACCTGACGGCTCGTGAGGCCGCTGCGGGCGCGGCGCTCCTCGGGGGTCAGCGGGGTCTCGTCCGTCAGCGCCGTCCCCAGCCGCTCCGCGAAGGCCTCCGCCGGCTTCTGCACGTCCTCCGCGCGCATCGCGGACGGCAGGTCCCACACCGGCACGGTCAGCCCGTGCGCGCGGAACGAGCCGACGAGGCGGGTGCCCTCGCCGAGGGAGCTCGTGCCGGCCGCGTGCAGCCGCGCGAGGGCGTCCAGCAGCCGCTCCTCCGGCTCGGTCATCACCCAGCGCAGGTGGTTCTTCTCCGGCGTCTCGCACCAGTAGGCGGAGCCGACGCCGGAGAGCCGGACGGTCGGGATCGCGGCGGCGTTGGCCCGCTCCAGCGACGCGGCGACCTCACCGGTGGCGCCCTCCGCGTTCTCCACCCAGAACTCGAAGCCCGTGTGGACGACGGGCTCGAAGGGGGCGGCCGGGTCCAGCAGGTCCTGGAGGCGCGGCCCCTCGGCGCCGCCCCGCTCGGCGGCGACCGGGGTGCCGGGCTCGGCCTTCAGGGCGCGCAGCAGGGTGTCGGCCAGGTCGCGGCTGAGGTCACCGGTCGCGGTGTCGTTCTGCAGCCCCAGCAGCACGGCGCCGTTGTCGCGGCGCAGGGCGGGCCAGGCCATCGGCAGCACCGTCGCCAGGGTCACCGACGGCACGCCCTCCGGCAGCCCGTCCTTGAGCTTCAGCTCCACCGTCGCGGCGGGCACCAGCTCGCGCAGCGCGACCCAGTCGGCCTCGCCGGGCAGCCCCTCGAAGGGGCGCCGCACCAGCTCGACGGCGGCCTGGGTGGCGGCACGGCCGTGGCAGGCCTTGTAGCGGCGGCCCGAGCCGCAGGGGCAGGGCTCACGGGCGCCGACGACGGGGACCACCACGTCACCGGCGTGCGGCTGGGCGGCCTTGGTCTGGGGGCGGCGCTTCTTGGCCATGGTGTGCGTGTCTCCCGATCGAATGCGTCCGTGCCCGTCCGTGCCTGTCAATCCGTCCGTCCGTCCGGCGGTGGTGCGTGGCGCGGGCCCGGCGCTGGTCGATTTCTCGATTTCCGAGGCAGGCCGTTTGCCTGCGGGCGCGAGCCTAGCGCCCGGCTGTGACGGCACGGCCGGGCACGCGGGAGAGGTCGCGCGGGCGGGCGCGTACGGGGGCGCGCCGCGCGGGCCGACGGGGGGATCGGACGGGCGCTCGGTGCGGGGCGGGCGCCGACGGCGTACGTACATGCGTGCGTACATGTGTACGTGTCCATGCGCGTCGAGGCGGCGAGCGGGCGGGCGGGCCGGGCGGCCCGGGTGGCTACGTCAGATCGGACAGGTCGGATAGATCAGACAGACCGGTCAGATCCCCGAACTCGGTGAGGCCGGGGAAACCCAGGGTGGCGGCCGGGCCGGGATCGACGCGCGTAGCGAAACCGGCGCGCGCGGAGAGCGCCGCCCAGACCGTCACCTCGCCCGTGGCATCGCGGACGCCCCAGTCCTGGGAGAGCGCGTTGATGATGTTCAGTCCGCGGCCGCCGCGCGCGGTGACCGAGGGAGTGGCCGGAAAGGGGCGGGTGGGCCCGCCGCCGTCGGTCACCTCGACCGTGAGCCTGCCGCGCCCGTCCATCCGCCAGGCGGCCCTGACGAGACCGGGGTCGTCCGCGCCCCGCTCGCCCTTGCCGCGGCCGTCGCGGCTGTCACGGCTCAGCGGGCGCCCGTGGCGGTACGCGTTGCTGAGCAGCTCGGAAAGGATCAGTACCGCGTCGTCGATGACCGAATCCGGTACCCCGCCGGCGCGCAACTCCTTGCGCATCCGGTGTCTCGCCTCGCCCACACCGGCAGGACCATGGGGTACGGCCATGATCGACGACGTGGGCACCTCCTGTGCCACCACCAACGCCACCCCCGAGACCTCCTTTGCCCCACGTCAGGGGATGGATGCCCCAATGGACTGGACCGGAAACCGGCCAACCTCCGCCCGGTGGGGCACTCACGACGGCCGCATACGCACCGAACGCGCCGGTGCACTCCTTGTAATGGCGCCGGAGCCTCCGGATCAGCCGAACGGCCGATCAAGGCCCGCGTTCGACGGCGGCTGCTTCCGGCTGCGTCCGGTTCCATACGGCCGCTTACGGCTACTTCCGGCCGAGCTGGGCCAGGACGGCCTTGGGCCGGTTGGTGATGATGGCGTCCACGCCGAGGCGGACGCACAGCTCGACGTCCTCCGGCTCGTTCACCGTCCAGACGTGCACGGCGTTGCCCGCGCGGCGCAGCCGTGTCACGTAGTCGGGGTTGTTGCGGACGATGCGGATGCTGGGCCCGGCGATCCCCACGCCCCGGGGCAGCCGGCCGTCGCGGTAGCGGGGGTTGACGAACTGCATCAGATAGACGGTGGGCAGCGCGGGCGCCGCGGCCCGCACCCGGTGCAGGGACCGGGCCGAGAAGCTCATCACCCGTACGGGCGAGGGCTCGTCCGGCGACGGCCGGGCCAGGCCGAAGCGGTCCAGCAGGGCCAGCAGCCGCTCCTCGACCTGGCCCGCCCAGCGGGTGGGGTGCTTGGTCTCGATGGCCAGCTCGACCCTGCGCCCGGAGTCGGCGACGAGCTCCAGCAGCCGCTCCAGGGTGAGCACGGAGGTGCTCTCGCGGTCGGCGGCGAGGCCGCTCACCCGCGCCGGGTCGGGGTCGGTGTCGCGGTCCGGCGCCTCGGGCTCGCCCGCCGCGGCCTTCCACGAGCCGAAGTCCAGGGCCGCGAGGTCGGCCAGCTCCAGGGTGGACACCGCGCCCCGCCCGTTGGACGTGCGGTTGACCCGGCGGTCGTGGACGCAGACGAGATGCCCGTCGGCGGTCAGCCGCACATCGCACTCCAGGGCGTCCGCCCCGTCCTCGATCGCCTTGCGGTAGGCGGCCAGAGTGTGTTCCGGAGCGTCCTCGGAGGCTCCGCGGTGGGCGACGACGTCGAGGAGGTGGCGCTCTTGGGTCACCGCGTTATGGTGCCACCGGCTGGCACAATCGCGCATGGGGGACGATTTGTCGGTAGTAAGGACCGGCGGCCGAGGTCACAGCCTCCGCTTACGGTGGCCTGACGCGCCATGGGAAAGGCTGGACGCGGACCCTGGTGATCGTGGCCGGGCATGAGCATTGGACAGAGGAGACAACAGTGAGCACCGAGAACGAGGGCGCCTCCGTTCCGTCCGCGGCGGAGCCGCGGCCGGAGTCTCCGACCTCACCGCCGGCCGACGCTCCGGCGTCGGCGGGGGAGCGGACGGCGCAGCTGCCTCCTGTGGCGTTGGAGAAGGAGGCACCGGCGCCCGCCGCGTCCTCTGCTCCCGCCACGACCTCCACCCCCGCCGAGCCCGCCGCTTCCGCCGCGTCTGCCGCTTCCGCAGTGGATCCCGCCACCGGGCCCGAGTACGGCCAGCAGACGCCCTCGACCACGCCCCCGACCACACCTCCGGCCGAGGCCCCGACGGCGCAGTTCCCGGCCGGCCCGCCGCAGCCCGCGTACAACGCCACCAACGCGACCGGCGTCCCCATGCCCGGCACTCCGGACGCCGGCCAGTGGTACGGCGGCGCGGCGGCGCCCCCGCCGTACGGCGCGGCGGCCGCGCCCTGGGGCGCCCCGACCCCGCCGCCGCGGCGCGGCCGGTCGGGCGGCCTGGTGGCGGCCGTGCTCGCCGCGGCCCTCGTCGCGGGCGGTGTCGGCGGCGGCATCGGCTTCTGGGCGGCCAAGGGGAGCGACGACAGCTCCACGACGGTCTCCGCCTCCGGCGACCCGAAGATCGAGAGCCGTACGCCGGGTTCGGTCGCGGACATCGCGAGCAAGGCGCTGCCCAGCGTCGTGACCATCGAGGCGCAGAGCAGCAACGGTGAGGGCGGTACGGGCACGGGCTTCGTCTACGACACCCAGGGCCACATCCTCACCAACAACCACGTGGTCGCCTCGGCCGCCGACAGCGGCAAGCTCTCGGTGACGTTCTCCGACGGCAAGAACTACGACGCGGAGGTGCTGGGCCGCGCCCAGGGCTACGACGTAGCGGTCATCAAGCTGAAGAACCCTTCCGGCGCCAAGCTCACCCCGCTTCCGCTCGGCGACTCCGACAAGGCGGCGGTGGGCGACGCGACGGTCGCCATCGGCGCGCCGTTCGGGCTGTCCGGCACGGTCACGACCGGCATCGTCAGCGCCAAGAAGCGCCCGGTCGCCTCCAGCGACGGCGGCAGCGGCGGCCAGGCCTCGTACATGAGCGCCCTGCAGACGGACGCGTCGATCAACCCGGGCAACTCCGGCGGCCCGCTGCTCAACGCCCAGGGCGCGGTCATCGGCATCAACTCCGCCATCCAGTCGGCGGGCAACGGCGGCGGCGGATTCGGCGGCGGCCAGGGCCAGTCCGGCAGCATCGGCCTGGGCTTCGCCATCCCGATCAACCAGGCGAAGAACGTCGCCCAGCAGCTGATGAAGGACCACACGCCGATCTACCCGGTCATCTCGGCGACGGTCAACATGAAGGACAACGTCAACGGCGCCCGCATCGCCTCGGGCGGCGACGGCAGCAGCCCGTCCGTCACCCCCGGCGGCCCGGCGGACAAGGCCGGCCTGAAGCCGGGCGATGTGATCACCAAGCTCGACGACACCACGATCGACAGCGGCCCCACCCTCATCAGCGAGATCTGGACCCACAAGCCGGGTGACAAGGTCACCGTCACCTACGTCCGCGACGGCAAGCAGGCGACGACGGAGATCACGCTGGGCGAGCGCCGCGGCGACAAGGTGGGCTGACGCCCGCCGGCCCGCCTCCGGCCTCTCGCTTTCCGGACAAAAGTCGCATAATGGCCACATAGCACCCATCCAGAGCTCTCCCCTGCCCGGGGAGGGCTCGCCGACCTCCACCAGGAGGTGCGCTCATGGCCGGTGGCGACTTCTACACACACGACAGGCCGGAGAACCCACAACTGCCGGAGGACCGGCCGCGCGGAGGCAGACCGGGAAACGCCGCGCTGGCACACCACCCCATGCGGATCGGCGTCGTCATCGTCATCGCCGTCCTCGTGGTGCTGGCCTTCGGGATCATGCTCTTCCCCTAGACCACCGGCCGGTCCCATGACCATCCAGTGGTGGCCGGGCCTCCACTCCCAATCCGCGTACCCGGTAGGCTGTCCACGCGTCGCTCCCGGTGGGCGACGCGTGGAGACTTGCCCGAGCGGCCTAAGGGAACGGTCTTGAAAACCGTCGTGGCAGCGATGTCACCGTGGGTTCAAATCCCACAGTCTCCGCCAGCGCTGCCTTGACGCAGCACGGAAGGGGCGCCCGGAGGAATCCGGGCGCCCCTTCCGTGTTTTGGAGGCTGTGGGCGGGCGTGCACCGACGGTGAGCAGGGTGGCTGAGTCGGGCTTGATCAACAGACGTAGCATGACGGGAGATTTATCCGTTTCTTATGACAAGCAGGTGCGTACATGAAGTCGGTTCGCGCGTCGGTCCTCGTCGCGGCCGTGGCTATCGCCCCGGCCGTGCTGTTCTCCTCGCCGGCGGTGGCCGCCGGTGGTGGGCAGCCCGCCGCTGTTGCGGTGGTGGAGAAGGCCGGTGACGCGAAGCCCGGCGGGGGTTCGCGGGAGGCGGACGAGCGGGACGAGAAGAACCGGATCGCCATCTTCAAGATCCTCGGCGACAAGAGCTCCGGCGTCGGTGTCCGCGAGGGCGCGCAGAAGGCGCTCGACGGTACGCCCGAGGATCGCGCGCGGTTCCTGGAGGTCGGGCAGTACCAGGAGCGGCTGACCGACGACGAGGTGCGGGTCTCCCAGATCATCAACTCCGGTGGCCCCACGGTGAAGGAATACGGCAAGGCCGCCCTGCAGAAGGGCACCCCCGAGGCCATCAAGCGCTTCCTTGAGGAGGAGCTGCCCTTCGCCCGTAAGACGGACCTCCGGATCAAGGTCACGCAGGTCGGTGGCGCCGGTGGCCCTGCCGTGCACAAGGCTGCCTACGACGCGTTGAGCGCCGACACGGACGAGGCCCTCAACCACTTCCTCGAGGTGGGCCAGTACGAGGCCGCCAAGAAGGACAAGGCGGCCGGGGAAGCGGACAAGGGCAAGGACGGCGGCAAGAAGGACGGCGGCAAGGACGACAAGGGCGCCAAGCCCTCGGCCTCCGCCTCTGCCTCCGCCGGCCAGGCGAAGCCGGCCGGCAGGGCCGGGCAGCCCAAGCAGGGCGATGCTGCCGGTGCCACGGCGAAGCCGTCCGCCTCCGCCTCCGCTTCCGCGTCGGCCCAGGGCTCCGGGGCCTCCGCCAACGGCGGCGGCTCCGAACTCGCCTTCACCGGCGCCGGTTCCGCCACCCCGTGGATCGTCGGCGGCACCGTCGTCGTCCTCGGTGCGGGCGCGGGGCTGGTCGTCGCCTCGCGGCGACGCGGTGCCGCCCAGCGCTGACGCTCGCGCGGAAACGAGCGTTTGCGTGATCGCCCGGTAATGCCCGCGTAATGGCTGTGCAAAAACTCACGGCCCGCGCCTGGAACGCCGGGGTCCCCGCCCGCATCCCACAGGGCACATCCATTCGCCATGTGCCCTGTGCTGCTCGTCGGGCAGCCGACCCTAGCGGAGCGACGCCATGACGCATTCACCTTCCGGTATCCACGCGCCCCCGAGCCCCGTACCGCCACCGCCGCGGCGCCGTTCCTCGCGCGGCAAGCGGTGGGCCGTCGTGGTGGCCTGCGTGGTCGTCCTCGGGCTGATCGCCTGGCCCGTGATGGTCCACTACGAGATACCCCCCTTCACGGACAAGGGCGACCCCGTCAGCTACGGCAAGATCGAACAGCCGGAGCAGGGGAAGGGGAGCGGGAACGGAAAGGGCGGGGGCGGCGCCTCCGCGGCGCCGGTGGACTCCAAGGTGCTCATGCCGACCGGGCCCGCCGCCGACTTCAAGAACGCGCGGACCCTGGACGACGGCACCCACGTCAGCCTCGTGACGCTCGACGGCAAGAAGTCCGGCTTCAAGGGCAAGGTCTGGGTCTGGGCGCCCAAGGAGTACACGGACGACCCCAAGTACGCGAAGAGCGGCTTCCCCGTGATGATCGCCCTGCCCGGCGGCCCCGGCTACGGCACCAACTACTGGTGGGCGGGCTTCAACTTCCAGGAGAACATGGCCAAGTGGTACAAGGAGGGCAAGGTCAAGCCCTTCCTGCTGGCCATGCCGGTGCTGAACCCCGGCCCGGACGACAAGGGCATCTACTGGGACGGCAGTGACATCCCCGGTCAGCCGAAGATGGGCACGTGGCTGACCGAGGACGTCCCGGACCTGATGCGCGCCAACTTCCGTACGCTCAAGTCCCGCGACGGCTGGGCGTTCATGGGCTCCTCG
>NZ_BMRT01000008.1 GCF_014648775.1 Streptomyces abikoensis | reverse complement strand
AGACCACAACTGCGTCTTGAAGACCGACGTCACGCAGGTCCCGAATTCGCCAACGGCATCCCGGGAGGGTGCGGGGCCGTCGTCGTGCCGTCGGAGTCCGTGCCGGTTACGGCAGCGCGAGCATCCGCTCCAGCGCCAGCTTGGAGTAGCGCGCGACCTCGGGGTCGACCTGGATGCGGTTGACGACCTTGCCCTCGGCGAGGGACTCCAGGGCCCACACCAGGTGCGGCAGGTCGATCCGGTTCATGGTCGAGCAGAAGCAGACCGTCTTGTCGAGGAAGACGATCTCCTTGCCCTCACTGGCGAAACGGTTCGCCAGGCGGCGGACCAGGTTCAGCTCGGTGCCGATGGCCCACTTGGAGCCCGCCGGGGCGGCCTCCAGCGTGTTGATGATGTACTCCGTCGAGCCCACGTAGTCGGCGGCGGCCACGACCTCGTGCTTGCACTCGGGGTGCACCAGGACGTTGACGCCCGGGATCCGCTCGCGCACGTCGTTGACGGAGTCCAGCGAGAAGCGGCCGTGCACCGAGCAGTGCCCGCGCCACAGGATCATCTTCGCGGCGCGCAGCTCCTCGGCGGTCAGGCCGCCGTTCGGGCGGTGCGGGTTGTAGACGACGCAGTCCTCCAGCGACATGCCCATGTCGCGGACGGCGGTGTTGCGGCCCAGGTGCTGGTCGGGCAGGAAGAGGACCTTCTCGCCCTGCTCGAAGGCCCAGGTCAGGGCGCGCTGGGCGTTGGAGGAGGTGCAGATGAGGCCGCCGTGCTCGCCGGTGAAGGCCTTGATGTCGGCGGAGGAGTTCATGTACGAGACCGGGACGGTCACCTCGGCGATGCCGGCCTCCGTCAGCACGTCCCAGCACTCGGCGACCTGCTCGGCGGTGGCCATGTCGGCCATCGAGCAGCCCGCGGCCAGGTCCGGCAGGACGACCTGCTGGGCGTCGGACGTCAGGATGTCCGCGGACTCGGCCATGAAGTGGACGCCGCAGAAGACGATGTACTCGGCGTCGGGCCGGGCGGCCGCGTCGCGCGCGAGCTTGAAGGAGTCGCCGGTGACGTCCGCGAACTCGATGACCTCGTCGCGCTGGTAGTGGTGGCCGAGGACGAAGACCTTGTCCCCGAGCTTCGCCTTGGCCGCGCGGGCGCGCTCCACCAGGTCCGGGTCGGACGGCGCCGGCAGATCGCCGGGGCACTCCACGCCGCGCTCGCTCCGCGGGTCGGACTCGCGTCCGAGCAGCAGGAGGGCGAGGGGGGTGGGCTGGACATCCAAGGGCTGGGCGGTGGTCACGACACGCACCCTTTCTGTTCTGCGGACGGCTCTGCGGACGGTGCGCACGGGTCCTTCCCGCCGAACCTTGTCGTCAATATGACGTTATCTATCATAACCGCTTCACGTCACTTTGACGATGGCCATCGCGTCGATGTGACGCATTCCCGTTCGGCCGACCGGTGTGCGAGCATGAAAGGCGGACATCACAGTCCACGCCCGGAATGAATCCGGGACCTCGGCGGTTGCTGGCGAGAGCAAGCAGTCCGCACCCGTACCGAACGACCCGGGAGTGAAGCAGATGTCCGTTCAGGACGAGAAGACCACGGTGAGCGACGGCATTCTCCTGTCCGACGCCGCTGCCGCGAAGGTCAAGACCCTGCTGGAGCAGGAGGGCCGCGACGACCTCGCCCTGCGTGTCGCCGTTCAGCCGGGCGGCTGCTCCGGTCTCCGTTACCAGCTCTTCTTCGACGAGCGCTCGCTCGACGGTGACGTCGTCAAGGACTTCGACGGCGTGAAGGTCGTCACCGACCGCATGAGCGCCCCGTACCTGGGCGGCGCCTCCATCGACTTCGTCGACACCATCGAGAAGCAGGGCTTCACGATCGACAACCCCAACGCCACCGGCTCCTGCGCCTGCGGCGACTCCTTCAGCTAAGCCTGACGCGAAGGGCGGCACCCCCGGTGGGGTGCCGCCCTTCGCCGTACCCGCGCGTACCGCGCTACTTCTGCTGCTGCTCCCGCACGGTCTCGCCGGACCCCAGGTCCACGACCTTGCGGTCGTCCAGCGGCCGGTCCAGCGACACCGTCGTGTCGAAGCGCTTGAGCATCATCACGCAGTACCGGCCCGGCTCCTTCTCCGTGCCCGTGACCTTCACCGTCACCGCCGCCCCGGACTCCTCCTTCGACGCCGCGTAGTCGCTGCACACCCCGCCCCAGAAGTGGAGCACCAGCTTCCGGCCGCCGTCCGTCGCGGTGTACGACTCCACGCGCACCACCCCGGACTTCGCCGGCCCGGAGCCCGGCGTCGTGCCCGGCGAGCCCGGCGGGGGAGCGCTCTGCCGGGCGATGAACTTCGGGTCCACGGCCGGCTGGGCGATCGTGACGGTGTCGCCCTTGCCGCCGCCCGGCAGATCCGCCGTGAACAGCCACGAGGGCACCAGCGCCGGCCGCCCGCCCACGGACTGCGCGGACAGCCCCGGCACCGCGCCGCGCACGGTGACCGTCGCGGGCCCGTCCGGCTTCCCGTCCGGCTTCCCCTCGCAGGGCGCCGTCGCGTCGTCCTTGTACGGCACCGGCGTCGCGCAGCCGCCGACCGCCGGAGTACCCGGCGCCGGGACCTTGTTGAGCTCGGCCAGCGCCCGGTCCGCGCTCAGCAGCGGATAGCTCGCGCCCTTCGCCGGGACCAGCAACCGTCCGCTGCCGCCGACCAGTTGCGCGTCCGACCCGACCCGCAGGCTGGTCTGCCAGCCGTAGGTGGGCAGGGAGTCCACCACCGGGTCGGCGGTGACGGTCCGCACGGCCCCGTACGTCTTGCGGGCGTCCGTCCGCGCGCCCTCCAGCCCCAGGGCCTTGAGCACGGGCGCGGCCACGCTCTTCGCCTTGTCCTCGGACACGGGCTGCGAGGCGGCCGGGTCCGGGGGGAGGGACGGGACGCCGTCACGGAAGGACGGGCAGCCCGGGGAGTCCGTGCCCTTCTTGGGGCCGGCGCCCGGCGGGTGCTCGCAGTGCGCCCCGCCCGGCACGCCGTAGCGCGAGTACGCCCAGTCGCCCGGGCCCTTCCGGCCCACCTGGAGCGTGGGGCCCGCGGCGTCGGGGGAGCCGCCGACCGTCCAGGTGTCCTGGACCAGCCGGGGCGCGCCCGAAACCCCGAGGGCCTTGGCGAGCGCCGCCACCTGCTCGGCGGTCACCTCGCGGTCGGCCACCCGGACGGCGCCGGTCCGCGGTCCCTCGGGCAGTGCGCCCTCCGCGCGGTAGCGCACCCCGTGGGGGTCCGGCTCGCCGACCGCGATGCCCTGCGACGGGCCGCCGGAGCCGCTCGTACGGCCGTAGCCGTCCAGCGCGAGCGGTGGGGGAGTGCCTCCGGTGTCGGCCGCCCGGGGTGGGGTGCCGCCGGCACCGCCCGTCGCCGTCGCCGCCCAGTACGCGCCTCCGCCGCCCGCCAGCAGCACGGCCGCCGCCACCGACGCCACCGCCAGCGGCGAGTGCCTGCGCCGCCGGTTCTCGGGGCCGCCGCCCGGACCGCCGCCCTCGGTGCTCACCACATCGCTCCTTCGCTCCGCTCAAAGTGATGTACAGCCACCTCCCCCGGGAGGGGGACGGCGCTTGGACGGAGCGCAGGAGCGAGCGGTTCCACCGGGCGGTCGGCACCGGGCGGGCCCCGGTGGCCGGGTCAGTCGCCGTACTCGGACATTCCGTCCAGCAGCCGGGCCGAGCGGTCGGGCACCGAGACCCCGTGGATGAGCGAGATCGGCGTCCTCCCCACCCGCCGCGTCTCCCGGGAGGCGGGGGGAACGGTCCAGTCGCGTGCCATCCGTGCGCAGTCCTCGCGCAGTCCGGCCAGGGACTCCGGGTCGGGTGCGGAGACGTGCGGAGTGACGTCCTTCACAGTCTTCGGCATATCCGCACCGTACGCACGGGAGAGCCCGCGATGAAAGACCTACTATTAGGTAGATTTACGTACCGAGTGGCGGGAAGCGGACCTGGTCATCCGGCCGGAACCCGGTAGCGTGGTGTGGCTCTGCTTGATGAGAGCCGTCGTTCATGTCATCCACAGTTACCGCCCCCCAGGGAGCAGACCCGTCGTGCGTATCGCTGTCACCGGCTCCATCGCCACCGACCACCTGATGACCTTTCCCGGCCGCTTCGCCGATCAGCTCGTGGCGGACCAGCTGCACACGGTCTCCCTCTCCTTCCTCGTCGACGAGCTCGACGTCCGGCGCGGTGGCGTGGGCCCGAACATCTGCTTCGGCATGGGGCTGCTCGGTCTCAAGCCGGTCCTGGTGGGCGCCGCCGGCGCCGACTTCGCGGACTACCGCGCCTGGCTCGACCGCCACGGCGTCGACACCGCCTCCGTGCACATCTCCGAGGTCCTCCACACCGCCCGCTTCGTGTGCACCACGGACACCGACCACAACCAGATCGCGTCCTTCTACACCGGCGCGATGAGCGAGGCCCGGCAGATCGAGCTCCAGCCCGTCGCCGACCGCGTCGGCGGCCTGGACCTGGTCCTGATCGGCGCGGACGACCCCGAGGCGATGCTGCGCCACACCGAGGAGTGCCGCGCCCGCGCCATCCCCTTCGCGGCCGACCCCTCCCAGCAGCTCGCCCGCCTCGACGGCGACGACATCCGGGTGCTGATCGACGGCGCGGCGTACCTGTTCACCAACGAGTACGAGAAGGCGCTCATCGAGTCCAAGACGGGCTGGACGGGCGAGGAGATCCTGGCCAAGGTCGGCACCCGCGTCACCACGCTGGGCGCCCAGGGCGTGCGCATCGAGCGCCTCGGCGAGCCGGTGATCGAGGTCGGCCCCGCCCAGGAGGAGGCCAAGGTCGACCCGACCGGCGTGGGCGACGCCTTCCGCGCGGGCTTCCTCGCGGGCGTCACCTGGGAGCTGTCGCTGGAGCGCGCGGCCCAGCTGGGCTGCATGCTCGCGACGCTCGTCATCGAGACGCTGGGCACGCAGGAGTACGAGCTGCGGCGCGGCCACTTCATGGAGCGGTTCGCGAAGGCGTACGGCCACGAGGCGGCGGCCGAAGTCCAGGCCCACCTGGCCTGACCCTTGGTGGGGGGCTCCGCCCCCCACACCCCCCGTTTCGCCCACCCGCCCACCCGATCACCCGGAAACGTCGATGCCGGGCAATCGGGCGGGTGGGTGGGCGAATCCCGCCGCGGTAGCGGCGGCTTCAGGCGCGGCGCCGCACCCGATACGCGACCCCGCGCTCAGCGGGCCGCTCCCCGAGATACTCCTGCGAGCGCATCTCGCACCACGCGGGGATGTCGAGCCGCGCGGCCTCGTCGTCGGACAGGACGGTGACGAGCCCACCCACCGGCACGTCCCCGATGACCTTCGCCAGCTCGATCACCGGAATCGGACACCGCTTCCCGAGCGAGTCGAGGACGACCTCCTCCTCGCTCCCGGCGGAGGCGGGCGCGCCCCCCGTCGGGGCGCCCAGCCGCTCCCGTACCTCCCGGACGGCACGGGGAAGCACCCGGAGGAACTCCTCCACGTCTTCCGAGGACGCCCCTCGGGGCAGCGAAACCCGCACGTTCCCCTCCGACAGCACCCCCATCGCCCGCAGCACATGGCTCGGCTCCAGCGTGCTGGACGTGCACGAAGACCCCGACGAGACCGAGAAACCCTCCCGGTCCAGCGCGTGCAGCAACGTTTCCCCGTCCACGTAGAGGCAGGAGAACGTCACCAGGTGCGGCAGCCGCCGTACCGGGTCGCCGACGACCTCCACGTCCGGGACGAGCTCGGGCACCCGGGCGCGGATCCGGTCGACCAGTGCCCGCAGCCGTGCGGCCTCCTCCGCGGCCTCCGCGCGCACGGCCCGCAGGGAGGCCGCGGCGGCGACGGCCGCCGGGAGGTCGGGGAAGCCCGGGGCGCGGCCGGACTCCCGTTCGTCCACCGGTCCGCGCGCCGCGAACCGCACGCCCTTGCGCACGGCCAGCAGACCCACCCCCGCCGGGCCGCCCCACTTGTGGGCGCTGGCGGTCAGCAGCGACCAGCCGGGGGCCACCGGGCCCCAGCCGAGCGACTGCGCCGCGTCCACCAGCAGCGGCACCCCCGCCTCCCGGCATGCCTCGGCCACCTCGGCGACGGGCTGTTCGGTGCCCACCTCGTGGTTGGCGGACTGGAGGGCCGCGAGCGCGGTGTCCGGGCGCAGGGCCGCCGCGTAGCCGGCGGGGTCGACGCGGCCGGCGCGGTCCACGGGGACCCGGGTGACGCTGCCGCCCTCCGCCTCCAGCGCGTCGCCCGAATGGAGGACGGCGGAGTGCTCCACGGCCGACACCACCAGATGGCGGCCGGCCCGGCGGCGTCCGGCGAGCGCGCCGGCGATGCCGTCGTGCAGGGCGCGGGTACCCGAAGGAGTGAATGCGAGCTCGTCGGGCCGGCAGCCGACGGCCTCGGCCGCGGCCTCGCGCGCGGCGTCCAGCAGCAGCCGGGCGCGGCGGCCCTCGCGGTAGAGGCGGGCGGGGTCGGCCCAGCCCTCGTCGAGGGCGGCGAGCAGCGCCTGGCGGGCGACCGGGTGGAGGGGGGCGGCGGAAGCGGCGTCGAAGTAGGGCACACATGAACGCTAACTCCGGGCGGGGGCAGGCCGCGGAGGCGTCCCCGCCCGCCCGTCGCGGAGGTCGTTCCCGAAGCCGCTCGCAGGGCTGTGGGCTGCGCGGACGCCCACTCCTGACGGTCCTCCAGATGGCCTCCGGAGCCCTTGATTCCACCCCTTCGGGGACCGGATCGGCGCGTTGGGCACCCTCCCCGCGCGACCCCAAATAGCGTCCAGTAGGGTTTGGTCCGCATAAACATCCAAACCCCTGCCCGCAGCGGGCCGGCGACCGACCAGCGAGACGGCCGCAGCCGGCCGCACGGGCGAGACTCTCGGGAAGGCGCTACGTGAGTCCCAACGGCTCCGACCGCTCGTCGCGGCGCCCGGTGCGGCGGAAGCTGCTGCAGGCGCTGGCCGCGGGCGCTGTCCTGGCGACCGCCACCGGTTGCACATCGAAGGACTTCCCCCGCCTCGGCATGCCAACGCCCGTCACGGAAGAGGCACCGCGGATCCTCTCCCTCTGGCAGGGCTCCTGGGCCGCGGCTCTCGCGGTCGGTGTCCTGGTGTGGGGCCTGATTATCTGGAGCGTCATCTTCCACCGGCGCAGCCGCTCGAAGGTGGAGATTCCCACGCAGACCCGGTACAACATGCCCATCGAGGCGCTGTACACCGTGGTCCCCATCATCATCGTGTCGGTGCTCTTCTACTTCACCGCGCGTGATGAGAACAAGCTGCTGACCAACCCTGACAAGCCGCAGCACGTCGTCAACGTGGTCGGCTTCCAGTGGAGCTGGGCGTTCAACTACATCGAGAACGTCGACGGCAACACGGCCACCCCGGCGCAGCCGCTCCGTGAGAACAAGGAGCTCAACGCCATTCCCGACCGGTTCCTGAAGAAGGCGCCGCAGGGAGCGGAGGGTGTCTACGAGGTCGGCGTCCCCGGCGACCGCAACCCGCAGACCGGCAACCCGGGTCCGACCCTGTGGCTGCCCAAGGGTGAGACGGTCGAGTTCGTCCTCACTTCGCGGGACGTCATCCACTCCTTCTGGGTGGTGCCGTTCCTGATGAAGCAGGACGTCATTCCGGGCCACACCAACAGCTTCACGGTGACCCCCAACAAGGAGGGCACCTTCCTGGGCAAGTGCGCCGAGCTCTGCGGCCAGGACCACTCCCGGATGCTCTTCAACGTCAAGGTCGTCTCTCCCGAGCGGTACAAGGCGCACCTGAAGGAGCTGGCGGCCAAGGGCCAGACCGGTTACCAGCCGGCGGGCATCGCGCAGACGGATCACGCGAAGAACGCGGAGACCAAGAACAAGTGAGCATCCTCAACGAACCCCAGGGTGCCGCCGCCGCAACAGCCACGGCAGCACCGCCCGTACGCCAGAAGCAGCCCGGCAGTCAGGTGATCAAGTGGCTCACCACCACTGACCACAAGACCATCGGCACGATGTATCTGGTCACGTCGTTCGCGTTCTTCTGCATCGGCGGCCTGATGGCGCTCCTCATGCGCGCCGAGCTGGCCCGTCCGGGCACGCAGATCATGTCGAACGAGCAGTTCAACCAGGCGTTCACGATGCACGGCACGATCATGCTGCTGATGTTCGCGACGCCGCTGTTCGCCGGATTCGCGAACTGGATCATGCCGCTGCAGATCGGCGCGCCCGACGTGGCGTTCCCGCGGCTGAACATGTTCGCCTACTGGCTGTACCTGTTCGGCTCGCTGATCGCGGTGGCCGGCTTCCTCACCCCGCAGGGTGCGGCCGACTTCGGCTGGTTCGCCTACTCCCCGCTGTCGGACGCGGTCCGTTCGCCGGGTGTCGGCGCCGACATGTGGATCATGGGTCTGGCCTTCTCGGGCTTCGGCACGATCCTCGGTTCGGTCAACTTCATCACCACGATCATCTGCATGCGCGCGCCCGGCATGACGATGTTCCGCATGCCGATCTTCACCTGGAACGTGCTGCTGACCGGTGTGCTGGTCCTGCTCGCCTTCCCGGTGCTGGCCGCCGCGCTGTTCGCCCTGGAGGCGGACCGTAAATTCGGGGCCCAGGTATTCAGTGCGGAAAACGGTGGAGCACTGCTCTGGCAGCACCTCTTCTGGTTCTTCGGACACCCCGAGGTGTACATCATCGCGCTGCCGTTCTTCGGCATCATTTCCGAGGTCATTCCGGTGTTCTCCCGGAAGCCGATGTTCGGTTACTGGGGCCTGATCGCGGCGACGATTTCCATCGCCGGTCTTTCCGTGACCGTGTGGGCGCACCACATGTATGTCACCGGTGGCGTGCTTCTGCCGTTCTTCTCCTTCATGACGTTCCTCATCGCGGTTCCGACCGGTGTGAAGTTCTTCAACTGGATCGGCACCATGTGGAAGGGCTCGCTGTCCTTCGAGACCCCGATGCTGTGGGCCGTCGGCTTCCTGATCACCTTCACCTTCGGTGGTCTGACCGGTGTCATCCTGGCCTCGCCGCCGATGGACTTCCACGTCTCGGACTCGTACTTCGTCGTCGCGCACTTCCACTACGTCATCTTCGGCACCGTGGTCTTCGCGATGTTCTCCGGCTTCCACTTCTGGTGGCCGAAGTTCACCGGCAAGATGCTGGACGAGCGCCTGGGCAAGATCACCTTCTGGACGCTGTTCGTGGGCTTCCACGGCACGTTCCTGGTGCAGCACTGGCTGGGTGCCGAGGGCATGCCGCGTCGTTACGCGGACTACCTCGCCTCCGACGGCTTCACCACGCTGAACACCATCTCGACCATCAGCTCCTTCCTGCTGGGCCTGTCGATCCTGCCGTTCTTCTACAACGTTTGGAAGACCGCCAAGTACGGCAAGAAGGTCGAGGTCGACGACCCGTGGGGCTACGGCCGCTCGCTGGAGTGGGCGACCTCCTGCCCGCCGCCGCGGCACAACTTCCTCACGCTGCCGCGCATCCGCTCCGAATCGCCGGCGTTCGACCTCCACCACCCGGAGATCGCGGCCCTGGAGCTCGAAGAGAACCTCGCGGGCGAGAAGGCCCTCGCGGGTGGCAAGGAGGCCGGCAAGTGAAGATCCAGGGCAAGATGTTCATCTGGCTCTCCGTCTTCATCCTCGCCATGGCGATCGTCTATGGCGTGTGGTCGAAGGAGACGGTCGGCACGACCGCGCTCTTCATGTCCTTCGGCCTGTGCATCATGGTCGGCTACTACCTGGCGTTCACCGCGCGCCGGGTGGACGCGGGTGCCCAGGACAACAAGGAGGCGGACGTCGCCGACGACGCCGGCGAGTTGGGCTTCTTCGCCCCGCACAGCTGGCAGCCGCTCTCCCTGGCGGTCGGTGGCGCCCTCGCCTTCATGAGCATCTGCTTCGGCTGGTGGCTCATGTACTTCTCGGCCCCGATCATCCTGATCGGCCTCTTCGGCTGGGTGTTCGAGTTCTACCGCGGCGAGAACCAGAACCAGTAGGTTCCGCGCACCACACGACGGGCCCCGCGCACCTCACGGTGCGCGGGGCCCGTCGCGTCGTTCACCCGTGTGCGGCGTTCACCCGTGTGCACTCGCACCGGAAGCCGCGCGCGTCGATCCTTCCTACGGTGTGACCATGAGTCAGTCACCCCGACACGGCACGGTGCCCTTCTGGACCCTGCTGCTGTCCTCCGTGGCCCTGGTGGTGGTCACCGCGTGCGGCGGCTCGTCGAACCCGCTGGCCGACGAGCCCTACGACGCCACGGACGTCGGCCTGGCCGGCGGCGCCGGGGACGGCCAGAAGGCGGATCCCGGCAGGCCCGTCGAGGTGACCGCCGAGGGCGGCGACCGCATCACGGACGTGACGGTCACGGACGCCTCCGGCCGGCGCGTCAAGGGCGACCTGGACGCCGACGGCTCCCGCTGGCGCAGCACCGGCGCCCTGTCCGCCGGGGTGCGCTACACCGTGCGCGTCAGCACGGAGGACGAGGACGGCGCCCAGGGCCGCCGGACGATGGATTTCGAGACCAGCCGGGCCAACCGGGTACTCCGGGTCGCGTTCGGCCCGCAGAGCGGCACCTACGGCGTCGGACAGCCCATCACCGCCGAGCTCAGCGAGCCCGTCCAGGACCCGGCCGCCCGCGCCGTCGTCGAACGCACCCTCAAGGTGGAGTCCGAACCCGCCGTCCAGGGCTCCTGGTACTGGGTGGACAACAAGACCCTCCACTACCGCCCGCAGGAGTACTGGCCCGCCCACGCCACCATCGACGTGCGCGCCACCCTGGAGGGCATCAAGGTCGGCAGCGGCCTCTACGGCGGCCCCGTCAAGGGCGTACGGATCACCACCGGCGACCGGGTGGAGGCCGTCACCGACGCCAGCGCCCACTACATGTCGGTCCTCAAGAACGGCCAGGAGGTCCGCTCCATCCCCGTGACCACCGGCAAGCCCGGCTATGCCACCCGCAACGGGGTCAAGGTCGTCCTGGGCCAGGAAGCCTTCGTACGGATGCGCGGCACCAGCATCGGCATCTCCGAGGGCAGTTCGGACGCCTACGACCTGCCCGTCTACTGGGCCACCCGGGTCACGTGGAGCGGCGAATACGTCCACGCCGCCCCCTGGTCCGAGGGCTCGCAGGGGGCGGACAACGTCAGCCACGGCTGCACGGGCATGAGCACCGCCAACGCCAAGTGGTTCTTCGACAACGTGCGCGTCGGCGACATCGTCAAGGTCGTGGGCAGCGCCGGGGCCACCATGACGCCCTTCGACAACGGCTTCGGCGACTGGAACATGCCCTGGAAGCAGTGGCGCGAGGGCAGCGCCCTGACCGCGGGGAAACGCGAGGGCACCGGTCCGGCCGACACGGCCCGGCTGCGCCCCCGCCTCTAGCCCGCGCGCCCGCGCCCGTCAGGCGTCCACCGACTGCCGCTGCCTCAGCAGCCCCGCCAGCGCCCCCGCGAGGGCCACCGGGTCCACCGGATGGGTGACAGCCGCGTCGGCCCTGCTCCAGGTGGCCAGCCAGGCGTCCTGCGGACGGCCGATGAGCAGCAGCACGGGCGGGCAGCGGAACACCTCGTCCTTCAGCTGCCTGCACACCCCCATGCCGCCCGCGGGCGCCGTCTCGCCGTCCAGGACGCACACGTCCACCCGGTGCTCCTTGAGGGTCCGCAGGACCGCCGGCAGGGTCGCGCACTCCAGATAGCGCACCTCCGGCACGTCGGCGGCCGGCCGCCGGCCCGCGGCCAGCCGCACCTGCTCCCGCTTGCTCGCGTCGTCGCTGTAGACCAGCACCGTGGCGGTCGTCCGCATCGTTCCTCCATGCTCGTGGGCAGGCAGGGCTGTTGTGCGCGGATGCTACTCCGCGAAGACCGCCCGGCAGGAGGGGCCGACGGCCCCCGCGAGGCGCCCGAAGTGCCGCTTCCTCCCTTTGGGGGACCGCCCCAATGGGCCATACGAGCTGGCCATACGGTCTTGACACACCGAACGGCACCCCCCGGGGTGAGCGCGAGATAAGCGACCGACATAATGTCGGTCGTGGCGACAGCAACAGCAACAGATACCGGGCACGCGCACCCGTCGGTCAATCGACCGAACCTCACCAGCGTCGGAACCATCATCTGGCTGAGTTCCGAGCTGATGTTCTTCGCGGCCCTCTTCGCGATGTACTTCACCCTGCGATCGGTGACCGGCCCCGACCACTGGAAGGAAATGGCGTCCGCGCTGAACCTTCCGTTCTCGGCCACCAACACCACGATCCTGGTGCTCTCCTCCCTCACCTGCCAGCTCGGCGTCTTCGCCGCCGAGCGCGGTGACGTGAAGAAGCTGCGCCTGTGGTTCGTGATCACCTTCGTGATGGGTGCCATCTTCATCGGCGGCCAGGTCTACGAGTACACCGCCCTGGTCAAGGAAGAGGGCCTCTCCCTCTCCTCGGACCCGTACGGTTCGGTCTTCTACCTGACGACCGGCTTCCACGGCCTGCACGTGACGGGCGGTCTCATCGCCTTCCTGCTGGTCCTGGGCAGGACGTACGCGGCCAAGAGGTTCACCCACCACCAGGCGACGGCGGCCATCGTCGTGTCCTACTACTGGCACTTCGTCGACGTGGTGTGGATCGGCCTCTTCGCCACGATCTACTTGATCAAGTAATCGGTCCCGTCCCGCACCGGACCAACAGTCCAGATCGACGCAGAAGATCCTGACACCGGGGTAATCCGTGAAAAAGCTCTCCGCACGACGACGCCATCCGCTGGCGGCGGTCGTCGTCCTACTCTTCGCGCTGGCGGTAACTGGGGGGCTGTACGCCGCGTTCGCGCCGGCCGACACGGCCAAGGCCGATGACAGCGCCCAGTCCCTCGCCATCGAGGAGGGCAAGAAGCTCTACTCCGTGGGCTGCGCAAGCTGCCACGGCACCGGCGGTCAGGGCACCACCGACGGGCCGAGCCTGGTCGGCGTGGGCGCCGCCGCCGTCGACTTCCAGGTCGCCACCGGCCGTATGCCGCTCCAGCAGCAGGGCGCCCAGGCGCCCCGCAAGAAGGCGATCTACTCCCAGGCCGAGATCGACCAGCTGGCCGCGTACATCGCCTCCCTCGGCGCGGGCCCCGCCCAGCCGACCAAGAGCCAGTACAGCCCGGAGGGCGCCGACATCGCGAAGGGCGGCGAGCTCTTCCGCACGAACTGCGCCCAGTGCCACAACTTCACCGGCAAGGGCGGCGCGCTCTCCAACGGCAAGTACGCCCCGTCGCTCGAGGGCGTCAACCCGAAGCACATCTACGAGGCCATGCAGACGGGCCCGCAGAACATGCCTTCCTTCCCCGACACCACCATGTCGGAGAAGAACAAGAAGGACATCATCGCGTACCTCGACACGGTCAACAGCGACAAGACCAAGAGCCCGGGCGGTCTCGAGCTGGGCGGGCTCGGCCCGGTCAGCGAGGGTCTGTTCGCGTGGATCTTCGGTCTCGGTGCCCTGATCGCCGTCGCCATCTGGGTCGCGGCCCACACCGCTAAGGCCAAGAAGTCATGAGTAGCCAAGACATTCCTGAAGAGACCCTGCCCGCCGCGCACGGCGACGCGCACGGTGCCGTAGCCACCGCCGACGACCCGTTCGCCGACCCGGGGCTGCCGCCGCACGAGCACCGCAAGCAGGACATCGACGAGCGGGCCGCCCAGCGCTCCGAGCGCGTGGTCGCGTTCCTGTTCACGCTGTCCATGCTGGCGACGGTCGGTTTCATCGCCGCCTATGTGTCCCTCCCGGTCGACAAGAGCATCTACGTCTTCCCGATCGGTCACATCAGCGCCCTGAACTTCGCGCTGGGCCTGACCCTCGGCGTGGCGCTGTTCTGCATCGGCGCGGGCGCGGTCCACTGGGCCCGCACCCTGATGTCCGACGTCGAGCACGCCGACGAGCGGCACCCGATCGAGGCCTCCCCGGAGGTCAAGGCCAAGGTGCTGGCCGACTTCAAGGCGGGCGCCGAGGAGTCGACCTTCGGCCGCCGCAAGCTGCTGCGCAACACCATGTTCGGCGCGCTGGCCCTGGTGCCGCTCTCCGGCGTGATGCTGCTCCGCGACCTCGGTCCGCTGCCCGGCACCAAGCTGCGCAAGACCGCCTGGTCCGAGGGCAAGATGCTCATCAACCAGAACACGCTGCAGCCGCTGCGCCCGGAGGACGTCCAGGTCGGCTCCCTCACCTTCGCCATGCCCGAGGGCATGTCCGAGGAGGACCACGACTTCCAGAAGGAGATCGCCAAGGCCGCCCTGATGATCGTCCGGCTCCGCCCGGAGAACATCAAGGACAAGAAGTCCCTGGACTGGTCCGCCGACGGCATCGTCGCGTACTCCAAGATCTGCACCCACGTCGGCTGCCCGATCAGCCTCTACGAGCAGCAGACGCACCACGTGCTGTGCCCGTGCCACCAGTCGACCTTCGACCTCTCCGACGGCGGTCGAGTGATCTTCGGCCCGGCCGGCCACGCCCTTCCGCAGCTGCGGATCAAGGTCAACGACAAGGGCTACCTTGAGGCCATGGGCGACTTCTCCGAGCCCGTCGGTCCTGCGTACTGGGAGCGCGGATGAGTACTGCCACCACTGACAACCGCCGCAAGGCACCCGCGGGCGAGCGGGTCGCCGACTGGGCCGACGGCCGACTGGGCATCTACAGCCTGGCCAAGGTCAACATGCGGAAGATCTTCCCGGACCACTGGTCCTTCATGCTGGGTGAGGTCTGCCTCTACAGCTTCATGATCATCATCCTCACGGGTGTGTATCTGACGCTGTTCTTCCACCCCAGCATGAACGAGGTCGTCTACCACGGCTCGTACGTCCCCATGCAGGGCATGCGGATGTCCGAGGCGTTCAAGTCGACCATGGACATCAGCTTCGACGTCCGCGGTGGTCTGCTCATCCGGCAGATCCACCACTGGGCGGCGCTCATCTTCGTCGCGGCCATGCTCGTGCACATGATGCGCGTCTTCTTCACCGGCGCGTTCCGCAAGCCGCGTGAGGTCAACTGGGTCTTCGGCTTCCTGCTGCTGGTCCTCGGCATGTTCACCGGTTTCACCGGTTACTCGCTGCCGGACGACCTGCTCTCGGGCACCGGTGTCCGGTTCATGGAGGGTGCGATCCTCTCCATCCCGATCGTCGGCACCTACGTCTCGATGTTCCTGTTCGGGGGCGAGTTCCCCGGCTCGGACTTCGTGCCGCGGTTCTTCTCGATCCACGTCCTGCTGCTGCCGGGCGTCATGCTCGGCCTGCTGGTGGCGCACCTGATCCTGGTCTTCTACCACAAGCACACCCAGTTCCCCGGCCCCGGCCGGACGAACAACAACGTGGTCGGCATGCCGCTGCTGCCGGTCTACATGGCCAAGGCCGGAGGCTTCTTCTTCCTGGTCTTCGGTGTGATCGCGGCCATCGCCGGCCTCGCGTCGATCAACCCGATCTGGGCCATGGGCCCGTACCGCCCGGACCAGGTGTCCACCGGCGCCCAGCCCGACTGGTACATGGGCTTCTCCGAGGGCCTCATCCGTGTGATGCCGGGCTGGGAGATCAACCTGTGGGGCCACACGCTCGTCCTGGGCGTGTTCATCCCGCTGATGATCTTCCCGCTGGTGCTGGCCGCCATCGCCGTCTACCCGTTCATCGAGTCCTGGGTCACCGGCGACAAGCGTGAGCACCACCTGCTGGACCGCCCGCGCAACGCCCCGACGCGCACCGCGTTCGGTGTCGCCTGGCTGACCTGGTACCTGGTGCTGCTGGTCGGTGGTGGAAACGACCTGTGGGCCACCCACTTCCACCTGTCGATCAACGCCATCACCTGGTTCGTCCGGATCGGCTTCTTCGTCGGCCCGGTCCTCGCCTTCATCGCCACGCGCCGGATCTGCATGGGTCTCCAGCGCCGCGACAAGGAGAAGGTGCTGCACGGCCGTGAGTCGGGCATCATCAAGCGCCTGCCGCACGGTGAGTTCGTCGAGATCCACGAGCCGATCTCGCAGGAGCAGATGCACACCCTCACGGCCCACGAGCAGCCCAAGCCGCTCGAGCTGGAGCCGGAGGTCGACGAGAACGGCGTGGCCCGCAAGATCGGCGCCGGCCAGAAGCTCCGCGTGAAGCTCTCGAAGGGCTTCTACGGCGAGGGGACCCACATCCCCAAGGCCACCGCGGAGGAGTACCGGGAGATCACGAGCGGCCACGGCCACCACTGATCCCCACAGCTGATCACTGATCGCCACGGCAAGAGCCCCGTCCAGTGCCTGGACGGGGCTCTTCGCCGTTCCCGGGCGTGGATAGGCTGGACCGCGTAACGGGGACCCCGGACGGTCCCCACCAGGGACCGACCACCAGGAGTGTGGACCATGAACGTGACCCCGACAGGCGGCGAGCGCTCGGTGGCCCACACCTGGCCGGGCCTCCTGGACGCCCTGCTCGGCGGTGTGGACCTCGGCGCCGACGACACGGCCTGGGCCATGGACCGGATCATGCGCGGGGAGGCCACCGACGCCCAGATCGCGGGCTTCGCCGTCGCCCTGCGGGCCAAGGGCGAGACGGTCGCCGAGATCTCCGGCCTGGTCCGGGCGATGTACCGGCACGCCAACCTCATCGAGGTGCCCGGCCCCAGTGTCGACATCGTGGGCACCGGCGGCGACGGCGCCAAGACCGTCAACATCTCCACCATGTCCTCGATCGTCGTCGCGGGCGCCGGGGCGAAGGTCGTCAAGCACGGCAACCGCGCCGCGTCCTCCGCGAGCGGCGCCTCGGACGTCCTGGAGAAGCTCGGGGTGAATCTGGAGCTGACCCCGCGCCGGGTGGTGGAGGTGGCCGAGGAGGCCGGCATCACCTTCTGTTTCGCGGTGAAGTTCCACCCCGCCCTGCGCTATGTGGCTCCCGCCCGCCGTGAGCTGGGCATCCGCACGACCTTCAACGTCCTGGGCCCGCTGACCAACCCCGCGCGGGTCAAGGCCCAGGCGACCGGCGTCGCGGACGCCCGGATGGCACCGATCCTGGCCGGGGTGCTGGCCGAACGCGGCTCCTCCGCACTGGTCTTCCGCGGCGACGACGGGCTCGACGAGCTCACCACCACGGCCACCTCGCGGGTGTGGATCGTGGGGGACGGCCAGGTGCGGGAGGAATC
The DNA here is from genome assembly GCF_014648775.1 of Streptomyces abikoensis. Taxonomy (GTDB): domain Bacteria; phylum Actinomycetota; class Actinomycetes; order Streptomycetales; family Streptomycetaceae; genus Streptomyces; species Streptomyces abikoensis. Next base: position 318,180 of record NZ_BMRT01000008.1, on the reverse strand, counting down.
GTTCGACCCCCGGGACGTCGGCATCGACCTGGTGCCCATCGAGGCGCTGCGGGGCGCCGACGCCTCGTACAACGCCGATGTGGCCCGCCGGCTGCTCGCCGGGGAGACCGGCCCGGTCCGGGACGCGGTGCTGCTCAACTCCGCCGCCGCGCTGGCCGCCCTGACGCCGACGGACGCGCCGCTCACGGAGCGGATCCGGGCCGGGATGGCGCGGGCGGCCGAGTCCATCGACTCGGGCGCGGCCCGGCGGGTGCTGGAGAAGTGGGTGGAGGCCAGCAACCGCTGAGTCTCCCCGCCCAGGGCGCGGTCCGCATCGCGGACCGCGCCCTTGCGCATTCAAGATCCTGTGGCATGATGCTGCGCAGGTCACGAGTGACAGCGTTTCGGCCCCGGCTTGCTGTCCGGCAACCCTCCTTCCGTGGCGGGGTGCCCCGGGTGATGACCAGGCCGCAGGCAGACGCCTGTGGCAAGCGCGGATCCCTCGCCAGGGATCCTGGTTGTCGAGGGAGACCTTTCTGTGTTGCAGCGAATGCGATAGGGCCTACGGCCCCGTTTCCGGTAATCCCGCGTACGCCCTCGTGCGGCGTGCGCGTGCTGTCCTCCATCACCCCTGCCGGGAGAATTCGCCATGTCCGCATGCCCTGTTGCCCCTGCCGCCGCCACCCTTGCCGAGCCGCTGCCCGTTCTCGGTCACGACGTCCGCGTACCGCTCGTCACCGGGGGCGAGGTGACGTACGCCGCGCTCGACTACGCCGCCAGCGCACCGGCGTTGCGGCGGGTGTGGGACGACGTCGCCGCCTACGCGCCGTACTACGGCAGCGTCCACCGGGGCGCCGGGTACCTCTCACAGCTGTCGACCGACCTGTTCGAGGGATGCCGGGCCACCGTCGCCGGCTTCCTCGGCTGCCGCGAGGGCGACCAGGTGGTCTTCACCCGCTCCACCACGGACTCGCTGAACCTGCTGGCGTCCGTACTGCCCGCCGGCTGCCGGGTGTTCGTCTTCGAGACCGAGCACCACGCGGCCCTGCTGCCCTGGCGGGACGCCGAGGTCACCTACCTCGACGCCCCGCGTTCGCCGGACGAGGCCGTCGAGACACTGGAACGGGCGCTGGCCGACCGCGAGCCCTACGGCCCGGCGCTGGTGTGCGTGACCGGCGCGTCCAATGTGACCGGCGAGCTGTGGCCCGTACGGGAGCTGGCGGCGGCCGCGCACGCGCACGGCGCGCGCATCGTGCTGGACGCCGCCCAGTTGGCGCCGCACCACCCCGTGGACGTCGCCGGGTGGGACGTCGACTGGGTCGCCTTCTCCGGGCACAAGCTGTACGCGCCGTTCGGCGCCGGCGTCCTCGCCGGGCGGGCCGACTGGCTGCGGGAGGCCGAGCCGTATCTGGCGGGCGGCGGCGCCAGCCGCAGGGTGGCCCGGGACGCCGAGGGGGGCGTCGAGGTCGAGTGGCACGACACCGTGGCCCGGCACGAGGCCGGTTCGCCCAACGTCATCGGGGCCTACGCCATCGCCGCCGCCTGCAAGGCGCTCCAGGAGACCGGCTTCGACCGGCTGGTCGAGCGCGAAAGGGAGCTGATCGCGCGGGTGCGGGGCGGACTGGCGGACGTCCCGGGGGTGCGGGTGCTGTCGCTGTTCGGCGCGGACGCCCCGCGCGTGGGTGTCCTGTCCTTCGTCGTGGACGGCTGGAACAGCTCCCACTTCGCGGCGGCGCTCTCCGCGGAGTACGGCATCGGGGTGCGGGACGGGCTTTTCTGCGCGCATCCGCTCGTCCGCGTCCTGCTGGACGGCGATCGGGGGGCGCCCGGCGAGTGCGGCTCGCCCGACGGGCGGTCGCTGAATGCCATTCGGGTGAGCTTCGGGGCGGGGACGCCCGATGAGCATGTGGAGCGGTTCGTACGGGCCGTGCGGGAGCTTGTCACCGAGGGGGCTCGGTGGGAGTACCGCACCGAGGGTGGGCGGTGCGTTGCGGTTCGGCCGCGGGCCGTCGTGGGCTGAGCGCGCCCACGCGGCGGCAGCCGCATATCGACGCTGCCCCGCGCCCCTTCGGAGCCCGGCTAGTTGTCGAGGCCGATCGCGAAGGCCGCTTCCAGGTCGTGCTGGGAGTACGTGCGGAACGCGATGTGGGTCTCCGTCGAGGCCACGCCCGGGACCTTGCTGATGCGGCCCGGGATGAGGTCCGCGAGGTCGTCGTGCCGGGCCACGCGGACCATCGCGATCAGATCGGCCCCACCGGTGACCGAGTAGACCTCGCTGACGCCCTCGATGGCGGCGATGGTCTCGGCGATCTCGGGAATCCGGTCCACGTCGGTCTTGATGAGCACGATCGAAGTGATCACGTCGGTTTGTCTCCTTCGGTGGACCTGGCTGCGCCCTTCACTCTAGCCGCAGGTGTGCGAAGGCCCCAGGCGTAGCCGAATCCGAGTGCGAATCCCACGACGTGGGCCAGATAGGCGACCCCGGGGCGCCCGGCGTCCGTCCCCGTCGCCAGCCACTGGAGTGCGAACCAGAACAGCAGTACGGCCCAGGCGGGGAAGCGCAGCGGCAGGAAGAACAGGAACGGGAAGAGGCTGGTGACCCGCGCCCTGGGGAAGAGATAGAGGAACGCGCCGAGCACCCCGGAGATGGCTCCCGACGCGCCCACGAGCGTGCGTTCGGAGTGGGCGTGCACGGCGGCGTAGCCGAAGAGGGCGAGATAGCCGGTGAGGAGGTAGCAGCAGAGGAACGCGGCACGGCCCAGGTGGGCCTCGGTCATGGCGCCGAAGACGTAGAGGAAGAGCATGTTGCCCAGCAGATGCAGCCAGTTCCCGTGCACGAAGAGCGCGGTGAGCGGGGTGCACAGAGCCCAGGGGGAGCCGTGGAGGAGCTCCTGCGGCACGACCCCCCAGTGCTCGAAGTAGTCGGTCTGGGCTGCCAGCAGTCCGGGGCCGGTGCCGTAGACCGGATTCAGGCCGGAGACGGGGCCGATCAGGAAGACCGCGCCGCAGACGGCCAGGATCGTCCAGGTCACCCAGGGGGTGTCCGGGCGGCCCGGGCGCCCTGCCGTTTCGATCATGGCCAGATCATGGCGTACCGGGCGCAACCCGTGCAGAGCGCCTCGCCGGGCCGTCCGTGCGGGCCGCACGCCCCGCGCCCGGCGACCGGCAGGCCGTAGGGTTACGGGGAGCACCCCGCGGACCACAGACGAGGACGGACGACACGATGGGCGTTGTTCCCCAGCCGACAGCCGGGAACCGGTGGCGCTGCACCCTGTGCGGCAACCTCACGCGTTTCGACGTCACGCGGACGACCAAAGCCGTGGAGTTCGTGCACCTCGACCTGGCGGGGGAGCCCGCGGTGGAGGAGCGCGAGATCGTCAGTGAGACGATCGAGTCCGTGCGTTGCCGCTGGTGCAACGCCGTCGACCAGATCGAGCTGGTGGCCCGGCCGGGCGCCGATGCCTGACGAACGGGAGCGATAAGCGGTGGTGGAGCACACGGACGGCGTGGAGGCGGCCGGTGACGCCGGCGGGGCCGACGACGGCGTCAGCGAGGTGCTCGACCGCCCGCTGCCCGAAGGCATCCGGCGGCGGGTCATCGGGCTCGTCGCGGAGGCGTTCGGCGGACTGACGGTCGCGGAACTGCCCGCCCAGTTGCGGCAGTACGCCCGGTTCACCCCGTCCCGCCGGGCCAAGTTCGCGGGGAACGCCATGGCCGCGGCCGTGGAGAGCGACTCGGCCTTCCGGCAGCGGATCTCCGCGCGGCTGCGGGAGACCGGTTCCGAGCTGGCGGAGGCCCTGGAGGCCGGTTCGCCGCCGGCGGCCGCCGATCCGGAGGACGTGGCCGCCATGGCGTTCGTGCTGCGGCCGGCCGGCTGGGTCAAGCTGGTCACCGCGGCGGGCGAGGAGGCGGCCCGGGCGAGCGCCGAGCGGGCCGACGAGGAGGCCCGGCACGAGCTGACGCGGCTGCGCGAGGAGCTGGCGGCGGCGCGGGCGGAGGCGAAGGCCGAGGCCGACCGGGTCCGTGCCGAGCTGGAGACCGTCCGGCGGGACGCCGAGTCGTTGCACCGCAAGCTGCGCAGCGCGCAGAGCGATGTGCGGCGCGGCGAGGCGGCGCTGCGCAAGGTCCAGGGCGAGCTGGAGGCGTTGCGCGCCGAGGCCGCCGCCGAGAAGGCGGCGGCGCAGGGCGAGGCGCGCCGGGCCAAGGCCCGGCTCGCGGAGGCCGAGGCGGCCCTGGAGGCGAGCCGCCGGGCGACGCGCGAGGGCCGCAGCGTGGAGGACGTCCGGCTGCGACTGCTGCTGGACACCGTGCTGGACGCGGCGCAGGGGCTGCGCCGCGAGCTGGCGCTGCCGCCGGTCTCGGTGCCGCCGGCCGACACGGTGGACGCGGTGCGGCCGGGCACGATGACGCCCCGGGACATCGCGACGCGGGCGCTGTCGGAGACCGATCCGGCGCTGCTGGACCAGTTGCTGGCACTGCCTCAGACGCATCTGCTCGTCGACGGCTACAACGTCACCAAGACCGGCTATCCGACGATGCCGCTGGACAAGCAGCGGCTGCGGCTGCTGGGCGGGCTGGCGATGCTGGCCGCGCAGAGCGGCGCCGAGGTCACGTGCGTCTTCGACGGCGCGGAGCTGGCCGCCCCGGTGCTGCTGGCGCCGCCGCGCGGGGTGCGGGTGCTGTTCAGCAAGCCGGGTGTGACGGCGGACGAGCTGATCCGTCAGCTCGTGCGGGCCGAGCCGCCGGGCCGGCCGGTCGTCGTGGTCTCCACGGACCGTGAGGTGGCGGACGGGGTGGCCAAGGCGGGGGCGCGGCCCGTCGCATCGGCCTTGCTGCTCAAGCGACTTGCCCGCACCTGACGGTCCTCGCAGCTGACCGTCAAGCGGTCATTACCGACTGTGTCAGGTTGGTAAAGGATGTACCGCTGACAAAGATTTTTCGCAAGAAAATTTGAACGGTGGCGACGGTGGTCACTAGGGTCATGCCTCGAACCTTCATTCGCGGAATCACCCGTTCGGGTGGGCGGTGAAGGTCCCGTCGTGCCCCAGGACTTCGCGCGGCGGGCGGCCCAGAGTAGAAGGAGCTCGTCTCCGTGGCGTCCCACCGTCGTCCCAAGAAGCCGAGCCGCACTCGGGCCACCGTGCTGACCGCGACCGCGGCCATGGCCGTGGCCCTCTCCGCGCAGGCCGCGCACGCCGACACCAAGCTGTCGAAGTCCGAGGCCAAGGACCAGGTCGACAAGCTCTACGAAGAGGCCGAACAGGCCACCGAGAAGTACAACGGGGCCAAGGAGCAGCACGACAAGCTGGAGAAGCAGGTCAGTGAGCTCCAGGACAAGGTCGCGCGCGGCCAGGACGAGTTCAACCGGATGCGCGGCGCCCTCGGCCTGATAGCCACCTCGCAGTACCGCACCGGCTCGATCGACCCCACGCTCCAGCTGCTGCTCACCTCGGACCCCGACACCTACCTGGACCGGGCCTCCAGGCTCAGCCAGCTGAGCGCCAAGCAGGCCGACACCCTCCGGCTGATGGCCGCCAAGCAGCGCACCCTCAAGCAGGAGCGCGCGGCGGCCGCCTCCAAGCTCGCGGACCTGGAGTCCACCCGCAAGGCCGTGGAGCAGCACAAGGACGAGGTCCAGGGCAAGCTGGCCGACGCCCAGAAGGTGCTCAACCAGTTCTCCGAGAAGGAGCGCGCGGAGATCACCGGCGGGGACCAGAAGGGCGCCTCCGGAAGCAAGGCCGACAGCGGCAAGAGCGGTGGCGACAGCGGCCGCGCCAGCCGCTCCGAGAGCCGCCCCAACATCCCCGCGGGCTCCGGCCACGCCGCCGCCGCTCTGGCCTACGCGCAGAGCCAGGAGGGCAAGCCCTACGAGTACGGCGCGACCGGAATGTCCACCTGGGACTGCTCCGGCCTCACCCAGTGGGCCTACGGCCAGGCTGGCGTCTCCCTCCCGCGCATCTCCCAGGACCAGGCCAACGCCGGCACCCGGATCTACGACCAGAGCCAGCTCAAGCCCGGCGACCTGGTCATCTTCTACGGCGACCAGCACCACGTCGGCCTCTACGCGGGCAACGGCCAGGTCTTCCACGCCCCCCGCACCGGCGCCTACGTGCGCTACGAGGCGATGGGCAACATGCCCTTCCAGTTCGGCGTGCGCGTCGGCTGATCGGGTTAACACCTCTGCTGAACCTCTGCCGTTCATCACTTCCGCCGCGCCATGCCGCCCTTTCGGGCGAATCACGACTACGGCAAGTGACACCGCGCCCCGCCGATGACCTGCGTCTGTCGGCGGGGCGCCGTTTTTGCCGCCCGCGAGGTCTTTGAACCCGGGGTGAGCACGCCGCTACTGTCTGGCGCGCGGTGCCCGGCCGTCGTCCGCCCGTCGACCGGGCGGCAGGGTCCGCACACAGTGGAAGGGAGTGCGGCACCCCGTGGCGTCCCATCGCCGTTCGCAGTCCGGTCTCACCCAGAGTGTCCGGGTCACCGTCCTGTCCGCCGCCATGGCCACCGCCGCGGCCGCCTTCTCGGCGGCCCCCGCGCTCGCCCGGCCCGGTGACCCCGCCGACGACTCCAAGACCTCGGGGACGGTGAAGGCGCGGCTCGACCAGCTCTACGAGCAGGCCGAGCAGGCCACGGAGAAGTTCAACGCGGCGGGGGAGCGCGCCGACGCCCTGCGCGAGCGCGTGGAACAGGTCGCCGACCGTGTGGCGCGCGGCCAGGAGAAGGTCAACCGGATGCGCGACGCCCTCGGCCTGATCGCCACCGCCCAGTACCGCCACGGCGCCGTCGACCCCGCCATCGAGCTCATCCTCTCCTCGGACCCCGACGGCTACCTGGACAAGGCCGCCACCCTCGACCGCGTCACGGGCCGTCAGGCCGGGCAGCTGCGCGCCCTGCTGGCCGCCCAGCGCACCCTGCGCCAGGAGCGCCAGGAGGCCGCCCGTACCCTCGCCGAGCTGGAGGACAGCCGCCGGGCGGTCGAGCAGCACAAACGGGAGGTCGAGGACAAGCTCGCCTCCGCCCGCCGGCTGCTCAACTCCCTGCCGGACGCCGCCCGCGAGGAGTACGCCCGCGCCTCGCGCTCCGAGGAGCGCTCGGGCGGCCCGCTGCGGGCCGCCGCGGCCGCTCTGCCCTCCCTCGGCGACGTCTCCGCGGCCGTCGGCTCCGGCCGGGGCCTCGCCGCGGCCATGGCCGTCCGGCAGGCCGTCGGCTCGCCCTACGCCTGGGGCGCCACCGGGCCGGGCGCCTTCGACTGCTCCGGGCTGATGCAGTGGGCGTACGGCCGGGCCGGGGTGGGCCTGCCGCGCACCTCGCAGGCGCAGCGCAACGCCGGGCGGCACGTCTCGCTCTCCGAGGCCCGGCCCGGCGACCTGGTGATCTACCGCGACGACGCCAGCCACGTGGGGATGTACGTGGGCAACGGCCAGGTCGTCCACGCCCCCTACCCGGGGGCGCGGGTGCGCTACGACCGGGCCGACATGATGCCCATCTCGTCCGTCACCCGTCCCTGACGGCGGCCGCCCGCGCGGTGCGTACGATGCGGGGGTGACGGACGGTGACGGCAGCGGCAACACGGGGATCGGGCGGCGGGCGGTGTGCGCGCTGGGCGTCGCCGGGCTGCTCGGGCTCTCCGGCTGCGGGCCCGCCGCGACGTCCGAGCCGGACGAGGCGTCCGTGCGGCGGCTGCTCGACCGGTGGGCGGCGGCGGTGCGGCAGCGGGACGAGGCCGCCTACCTGGCCGTCATCGACCCCGCCGCCGACGGCTACCGCGCCGAGCGCCGCCTGGTCCTCGCCAACCTCGCCGCCGTGCCGCTGGCCTCCTGGGAGTACCGGCTGGTGCGGCTCGCGCGCGGCGCCGTCGCCGAGGCCGAGCTGCGCTACCGGCTCGCCGGCCACGACGCGGCCCCCGTCACCGTCCCGCTCCGGCTGACGCTCACGCGGCGGAGCGGCCGCTGGTACGTCGCCGGGCAGGAGGCCCGGCACCCGGCGGGGCAGCTGTGGGAGCAGGGCCGGGTCACGGCCGTGCGGGGCGGGCACAGCCTCGTCCTGGGCGTGGGCCAGGACGAGTCCCTGCTGCGCGCGGTGGCCGGCCTCGCGGACGCGGCGGTACCGGCGGTGGACGCGGCGTGGGGCGGGCGCTGGGCCCGCCACGTCGTGGTCGAGGTGCCCGCTTCGCTGGAACGGATGGGTGCCCTCTTGGAGACGCCCGCCGCGAACTACCGGGGCATGGCGGCGGTGGCCACGGGCGACCGGGTCGTCGTCAATCCCGAGGCGTACGGGGAGCTCGCCGACTTCGGGCGGCGGATCGTGTTCACGCACGAGACGACGCACGTCGCGACGCGGGCGGTGACGACGGCGGCCACGCCGAAGTGGCTCTCCGAGGGCTTCGCCGACTGGGCCGCGTACCGGGGCACGGACCGCACGGCCCGGCAGGCCGCGCCCGAGCTCGCCGCGTCCGTCGACGCGGGCGACCTGCCGTCGGGGCTTCCCGCCGACGACGACTTCGCCTTCACGGGCGGGGCGGGGCGCTTGGCACGCGCCTACGAGGGCGGCTGGCTGGCCTGCCGCCTGATCGCGGAGGGGTGGGGGGAGGGGGCGCTCAGGGCGTTCTACCGGACGGAGGCGTTCCGGGAGTTGCTGGGGGCGAGCGAGGGGGAGTTCGCGCGCAGGTGGCGGTCGTACGTGGCGGGGGCCTTTTGAGGTGCCCCGGTCCCGCCCTTTCACCGTTTCGTCCTCAAACGCCGGACGGGCTGAAATCAGCCCGTCCGGCGTTTGAGGACCGGGGTCCGGGGCGGAGCCCCGGGAACAACTACCCCGGCACCAGCGCCGACTCCCGCTCCGCCGGCGGATCCGGCTCCCCCTGCGGCAGGTGGCCCTCGGTAACCGTCTCGCGCCACAGCCGCGAACACGCCACCACCGTCGCCGCCACCAGCAACCCGTTGCGCAACGTGAGCGTCGCCACCCCCAACTTGTCGCTCGCGACCACGTGCGAGAACCAGATGGGAAACTCCAGCTGCGTCAGCGGCGCGGCCATCAGCACCAGCAGGATCGGCAGCCGCTGCCGCGGCGTCCCCATCGTGACGCAGACCGCCGCCAGGCCGATCAGCCAGATCATGTACTGGGGGCTGATCACCCGGCTCGTCGTGGTGAAGAGCAGCACCGCCGCGAACGCCGCGTCGTACGGCGTCGTCGGCGTGAAGCGGCGGGCCCGCAGCCGCCACAGCAGCAGCCAGCCGAACGCCAGCACGCTCAGCCCCAGCGCCAGCGCGCTCACCGCGTGGACGTGCCGGCCGAGGAATTCCACCGAGCCGTAGTTGAGGCGCGCTTTGCCGTGCCAGCCGATGTGCCGGGCCAGGTGGAAGACCAGCGAGCCCAGGGACTCCACCTCGGTGCCCCGGTCGCGCTGGAAGGTCAGGAACGCCAGCGCCCCCGGCATCGCGGCCGTGAAGAACATGCCCAGCACCCCCGCCGTCACCAGCGCCGCGCTCCAGACGGACCGGGTGGCGCGCCCGCGCGGGGTGCCGATGACCAGCAGGACCGGCCAGATCTTGAGCAGCGCGCCGAAGCCCGTCAGGGCACCTGCCAGCCGGGTGCGGCGGCCCACCGTCAGCAGCGCGGCGACGGCGACGGCGGTGACCATCACGTCGTAGCGGGCGTAGACGATCGGCCCGAGCAGCGGGACGCCCGTCACCCACACCCAGACGCCCAGCGGGCCGCGCCGGCCGTCGCGCGCCGCGTACAGCAGCATCCCCATGACGGCCGCGTCGGCCGCGAGGCAGAGGACGAAGAACGCCGGCGCGTAGTTGAGGAACGGCAGCAGTCCGGGGGCGAGGACGGCCAGCGCGGCGGCCGGCGGGTACTGCCAGGTCACGTCGTCGTACGGGAAGATGCCGCTGCGCAGGACGCCGTACCAGCCCTGGTAGATCACCTCGATGTCGACGGACACGTCCGAGCCGGGCATGTCCCACACCCGGAACACGCACATCATCAGAACGGCCCGGGTGACGGTCCACACCCCGATCGAGAGCCGCAGACCAGTGCCCGCCACCATCACTTCACCTCATCCCGCCGTAGGCATGTGGTAACTGAGAGGAATCATGCCGGTCGAGGGGGCCCGCGCGCGCGGCGACGCGGCGCGGTTGACGCCTGTTCGAACCCGGTACTGTCGGCGGCGATGGACAAGACCCTGATCGTCACGAACGACTTCCCGCCCCGCCCCGGCGGCATCCAGGCCTTCCTCCACAACATGGCGCTGCGTCTGGACCCGGCGAGCATCGTCGTCTACGCCTCCACCTGGAAGCGGAGCGAGGAGGGCCGCGAGGCCACCGCGCGCTTCGACGCCGAGCAGCCCTTCCCGGTGGTCCGCGACCGGACGACCATGCTGCTGCCCACGCCCCGGGTGACCCGGCGCGCGGCCGAGCTGCTGCGGGAGCACGGCTGTACGTCGGTGTGGTTCGGGGCGGCCGCGCCGCTGGGGCTGATGGCGCCCGCGCTGCGGCGGGCCGGGGCCCGCCGGCTGGTGGCCACCACCCACGGTCACGAGGCGGCGTGGGCCCAGTTGCCGGGCTCGCGGCAACTGCTGCGCAGGATCGGCGAAGGCGTCGACACGATCACCTATCTGGGGGAGTACACGCGGTCCCGGATCGCCTCCGCGCTGACGGACGAGGCGGCGGCCCGCATGACGCAACTGCCGCCCGGCGTGGACGAGAAGACCTTCCACCCGGCATCCGGCGGCGCTGAGACCCGGGCGCGGCTCGGGCTCGCGGACCGGCCGGTCGTGGTGTGCGTCTCCCGGCTCGTCCCCCGCAAGGGCCAGGACACCCTGATCGAGGCCATGCCCCGGATCCTCGCGGCCGTGCCCGACGCGGTGCTGCTGATAGTCGGCGGCGGTCCCTACGCGGATGACCTGCGCGAGCTCGCCGACAGGACCGGTGTCGCCCACGCGGTCCGCTTCACCGGGCCCGTCCCCTGGGAGGAGCTGCCCGCCCACTACGGCGCCGGAGACGTCTTCGCGATGCCCTGCCGGACGCGCCGGGGCGGCCTGGACGTCGAGGGGCTCGGCATCGTCTACCTGGAGGCGTCCGCGACGGGCCTGCCGGTGGTCGGCGGCGACTCGGGAGGCGCCCCGGACGCGGTGCTGGAGGGGGAGACGGGCTACGTCGTGCGCGGCGGCTCCGCCGAGGAGGCGGCCGACCGGATCGTCACCCTGCTGAACGACCCGGAGCTGCGCCGCCGTATGGGCGAACGCGGCCGGGCGTGGGTGGAGGAGCGCTGGCGCTGGGACCTGCTGGCGGAGCGCCTGAAGGAACTCCTCTGACAATGGCTCCTCTGACAATGGGTAAGGGGCTCGCGCCGTGGCGCGAGCCCCTTACCCATTGTCGGCCGGGTCAGCCGTGGTAGATCGCCTCGATCTCGTCCGCGAAGTCCTTCGCGACGACGTTCCGCTTGAGCTTGAGCGACGGCGTCACATGGCCGGACGCCTCCGTGAACTGCGCGGGCAGGATGCGGAACTTGCGCACCGACTCGGCCTTGGAGACCGCCGCGTTGCCGTCGTCCACCGCCTTCTGCACGTCCGCGAGCAGCTCCGGGTCGTCGGCCAGCTCGGCGGCCGTGAGCCCGGCGGGCTTGCCGTGCTGCTCCAGCCAGCGCGGCAGGAAGTCCTCGTCCAGCGTGACCAGCGCGCCCACGAACGGGCGGCCGTCGCCGACGACCATGCACTCGGCGATCAGCGCGTGCGCCCGGATCCGGTCCTCGATCACGGCGGGGGCGACGTTCTTGCCGCCGGCGGTGACGATGATCTCCTTCTTGCGGCCGGTGATCCGCAGGAAGCCGTCCTCGTCGAGGGTGCCGAGGTCGCCGGTGTGGAACCAGCCGTCGGAGAGCGCCTCGGCCGTGGCCGCCTCGTTGTTCCAGTAGCCGGTGAACAGGTGCTCGCCGTGGAGCAGCACCTCGCCGTCGTCGGCGATCCGCACCACGGAGCCCGGCAGGGGCTGGCCGACCGTGCCGATCCTCGGCTTGTCCCACGGGTTGAAGGCGGTGGCGGCGCACGACTCCGTCAGGCCGTAGCCCTCCAGCACCGTGAAGCCGATGCCCCGGTAGAAGTGGCCCAGCCGCTCGCCCAGCGGGGCGCCGCCGGAGATCGCGTGGGTGGCGCGGCCGCCGAGGACCGCGCGCAGCTTGCCGTAGACCAGCTTGTCGAAGATCTTGTGCTTGAGCCGCAGGCCGAAGGAGGGGCCCGCCGCGGTGTCCAGCGCCCGGCTGTAGGCGATGGCGGTCTCGGCGGCCTTGTCGAAGACCTTGCCCTTGCCGTCGGCCTGCGCCTTGGCCCGGGCACCGTTGTAGACCTTCTCGAAGACCCGCGGCACGCCGAGGACCAGCGTGGGACGGAAGCCCTGGAGGTCGTCGGTGAGGTTGCGGATGTCGCTGACGAGACCCAGCCGGATGGGGGCCATCACCGAGGCGATCTCGACCAGGCGGCCGAAGACGTGGGCGGCGGGCAGGAACAGCAGCACGGACGACTCGCCCGTGTTGAACAGCGGCTTGAGCCGCTCGACGACGTTGCCGCACTCGGCGAAGAAGCTGCGGTGGGTGAGCACACAGCCCTTGGGGCGGCCCGTGGTGCCGGAGGTGTAGACGATGGTCGCGGGCGAGTCCGCGGTCGCCAGCGCGCTGCGCTCGTCCACCGCCTCGTCCGTCAGCGCCTCGCCCGCGGCCCGCAGCCGGTCCAGGGCGCCGCGCTCGATCTGCCAGATGTTGGCGAGGTCCGGCAGCCGGTCGCGCACGGACTCGACCGCCGCCTCGTGCGCCGGCGTCTCCACCAGGCAGGCCACGGCACCGGAGTCGCCGAGGATCCACTGGATCTGCTCGGGGGAGCTCGTCTCGTAGACCGGCACGGTCACCGCGCCCGCGCTCCAGATGGCGAAGTCCAGCAGCGCCCACTCGTAGCGGGTGCGCGACAGCAGGCCGATCCGGTCGCCCGGCTCGATCCCCGCGGCCATCAGTCCCTTGGCGACGGCCCGCACCTCGGCCAGGAAGCCCTCGGCGGTGACGTCCTCCCAGCGGTCGTCGACCTTGCGCCCTATGACCGCCACCTCGGGGTGGAGTGCGGCGTTCCGGCGGATGAGATCCGTCAGGTTGCCGTCGGCGGGGACCTCGTACAGGGCCGGAAGGCTGAACTCGCGCAAGACTGCTGCTCCTCGTCGGGCGCCGGCGCCGCCGCGTCTTCGAGGGGCGCTGCGTCGGCTGCGGTCCATTGATCAGGCAGGGGGGATGCTGGACAGCGTGGACTGCCCGGACGTTACCCACCAGTACGGATTTCGAACAGAGGGTCGTGCCCAGATGTTCCATGCGTCACATGCCACGGGACCGCTCCCCGCACCCTAGCCCCTAGGCCAGGTGACCGGGAAGTAACCGCAGGTCGGGACCCTTCCGGAGGCCCCGCCGCAACACCTAGGGTGATCCGTATGCGAGTCCATGTGGTCAGCGACGTGCACGGCAACGCCGAGGGGCTGGCGCGGGCCAAAGACGGCGCCGACGCCCTCGTCTGTCTCGGCGACCTGGTCCTCTTCCTGGACTACGCCGACCACTCGCGCGGCATCTTCCCCGAACTGTTCGGCGTCGAGGCCGCCGACCGGATCGTCGAGCTGCGCACCGCACGCCGCTTCGAGGAGGCCCGCACCCTCTCCCGGGCGCTGTGGGAGGGCATCGACCGCGAGCGGGCCGTCGAGGAAGCGGTGCGCAAGCAGTACGCCGAGCTCTTCGCCGCCTTCCCCACCCCCACCTACGCCACCTACGGCAATGTGGACATCCCCACCCTCTGGCCGGAATTCGCCCGCCCCGGCACCACCGTCCTCGACGGCGAGCGCGTCGAGATCGGCGGCCTCGTCTTCGGCTTCGTCGGCGGCGGCCTCCGCTCCCCCATGCGCACCCCCTACGAGATCGACGACGAGGTCTACGCCGCCAAGCTCGCCGCCCTCGGCGAGGTCGACGTGCTCTGCTCCCACATCCCGCCCGACGTCCCCGAGCTCTGCTACGACACCGTCGCCCGCCGCTTCGAACGCGGCAGCGCGGCCCTGCTGGAGACCATCCGCGCCACCCGCCCCAGATACGCGCTCTTCGGCCACGTCCACCAGCCGCTGGCGCGCAGAATGCGCATCGGGGCGACCGAATGCGTCAACGTCGGCCACTTCGCCTCCACCGCGACACCCTGGGTGCTGGAGTGGTGACTCGCGGCGGGAGGTAGCCTTCACCGGCAGACCTTTCAGCTGACCATTCACCAGGGCGCGCACCGGTACGGAGGAGCCACACAGATGGCCGAACACACCAGCTCGAGCATCACGATCGAGGCGACGCCGGACGAGGTCATGGCGGTCATCGCCGACTTCGGCCGCTACTCGGAGTGGACGGGCGAGGTCAAGCAGGCCGAGGTGCTCGAGACGGACGAGCAGGGCCGCGCCAGCAAGGTGCGCCTGGTCCTGGACGCCGGCGCCATCAAGGACGACCACACCCTCAACTACAGCTGGCCCTCGCCCGGCGTCGTCGAGTGGTCCCTGGACAAGTCCCAGATGCTGCGCCAGCTCGACGGCTCGTACAGCCTGGAGCCCGAGGCGGGCGGCAAGCACACCAAGGTGACCTACACCCTCACCGTCGATGTGAAGATCCCCATGCTCGGCATGATCAAGCGCAAGGCGGAGAAGGTCATCATCGACCGCGCCCTCGACGGCCTGAAGACCCGCGTCGAGAGCGGCGCCGCGTCCTGACGCCCTGACCCCCACGCACACTCCGCCCGGAAGGCTCTCCTTGCGCACGGTCCTCGTCACCGGTCCCGGCGGCGCGGGCCGCACCACCGTCGCGGCGGCCACCGCCCTGGCCGCCGCCCGCGTGGGACACCGGACACTGCTGCTCACCAGCGACCGCGGCCCCGCCCCGGACGCCGTCCTCGGCACCGCCCTCCCCACCGGGGGCACCGACGACGACCGGGGCGGACCGTGGGCACCGCCCGTGGCCGCCGCCCCCGGACTGTGGGCCGCCCGTGTGGCCCCGGCCGCCCACTTCCGCGCCCTGGCCGGCGAACTCCAGGAGCGCGGCGCCGCCGTCTTCGACCTCCTGGGCGCCACCCCCCTCGACCCCGAGGAGCTCACCGAACTCCCCGGCGCCGAACCCCTGGCCCTGCTCGCCGCCCTCCGGGCCGCCCACGGCGAGCCGGACCGCTGGGACCTGCTCGTCGTCGACATGCCGCCCCTGCTCCAGACCGTGGCCCTGCTGGGCCTCCCCGAGCAGCTCGGCCGCTATCTGCACCGCCTCCTGCCCCCCGAGCGCCAGGCCGCCCGCGCGCTGCGCCCCATGCTCGCCCAGCTCGCCGGCGTGCCCATGCCCGCCCAGCGGCTCTACGAGACCGCCGAACGCTTCCAGCGGGAGCTGGCCGCCGTCCGCGACGTCCTGGAGGCGCCCGGCACGACCGTACGGCTCGTCGCCGAACCCGGCCCGCAGGCCCTCGCCGCCCTCCGCACCGCCCGCGCCGGGCTCGCCCTCCAGGGCTGCCGGATCGATTCGCTCGTGGCGAACCGGCTGCTGCCCGAGGACTCCGCCGACCCCTGGCTGGCCGCCCTCGCCGCCGAGCGGCGCGGCGCCCACAAGACGCTGTGCGACGAGTTCCTCGCCGACGGCGTCACCGTGCGCGAGCTGCCCCACCTCGGCCGCGCCCCCCAGGGCCTCGCGGACCTGGAGCTCCTCGCCGCCCGCGCCACCCTGCCCACCGCGGACCGGCCGCCCGCCGAACCCTGGGCCGTCGAGGACCGCCTCGCCGCCGACGGCATGCTGATCTGGCGGATCCCGCTGCCCGGCGCCACCCGCGAGGGCCTCGGCCTCGTCCGCCGGGGCGACGAACTCGTCGTCTCCGCCGGTCCGTTCCGCCGCGTCCTCACCCTGCCCTCCGCGCTGCGCCGCTGCGGCGTCGCGGGGGCGGGGCTGCACGACGGCGAGCTGTGCGTGCGCTTCGTCCCGGACCCCGGCCTGTGGCCCCGGACACCCTGACCGGGACGCCCGGAACGGCCCGGCGTCGGTCGGGTAACGTCGAAGGAAAATCCAGCCAGCGGGAGTCCGTCATGAGCGAAGCCACCGAGCGCCCCGGCCCCGGCCAGGCGCCCGACCCCGACGCCTGGGAGCGGGCCTGCGCCGAGGACCTCGCCGCCGAGAACACCCGCCGCGCGGCCGGCGGACCGGGCGAGCAGCCCGGCAGCGCCGCCGAGGAACTGCGCAGACTCGTCGAGGCCGTGGCCGGCAAGGTCACCGCTCAGCTGCCGCTCGCGGGCGCGGCCGCGCAGGGAGCGGTGCGCGAGATCGTCGAGACGGCCAAGGCGGCCGCGCAGCCCGTCATCGAGCGCAACCCCCAGGTCTTCGACCACCTGGCCGCCGCCGGCTCCGAACTGCTGGCCGCCTACCGTGCCGCCGTGACGGGACAGGAGGCGCGCTGGACCCGCGACGAACCGGCGCACGAGCCCCCCGCGCCTCGCGCGCAGGGAAGCGAGCCGCGCGAGGGCGAGGCGAAGAACGGGGGGAGCGAGCGCATCGACCTCGACTGATCCCGCCCTCCGGTACGGTTACTCCTGGCGGGGTTCGAGCGAAAAACCGAGGTACACATGGGACTCACCATCGGCGTCGACATCGGCGGCACGAAGATCGCGGCCGGCGTGGTCGACGAAGAGGGCTCGATCCTCGCGACGTGCAAAGTGCCGACCCCGGACACCCCCGAGGGCGTGATCGACGCGATCGCCGACGCGGTCCGCACGGTCAGCGAGGGCTTCGAGGTCGAGGCCGTCGGCATCGGCGCCGCCGGCTACGTGGACGACAAGCGGGCCACGGTCCTCTTCGCCCCGAACATCAACTGGCGGCACGAGGCGCTCAAGGACAAGGTCGAGCAGCGCGTCGGCCTCCCCGTCGTCGTCGAGAACGACGCCAACGCCGCCGCCTGGGGCGAGTACCGCTTCGGCGCCGGCCAGGGCCACGACGACGTCATCTGCATCACCCTCGGCACCGGCCTCGGCGGCGGCATCATCATCGGCAACAAGCTCCGCCGCGGCCGCTTCGGCGTGGCCGCCGAGTTCGGCCACATCCGCGTGGTGCCGGACGGGCTGCTCTGCGGCTGCGGCAGCCAGGGCTGCTGGGAGCAGTACGCGTCGGGCCGCGCGCTCGTCCGCTACGCCAAGCAGCGCGCCCAGGCCACCCCGGAGAACGCGGAGATCCTGCTGGGCCTCGGCGACGGCACCGTCGAGGGCATCGAGGGCAAGCACGTCAGCGACGCCGCCCGCCAGGGCGACCCCGTCGCCATCGACTCCTTCCGCGAGCTCGCCCGCTGGGCCGGCGCGGGCCTGGCCGACCTGGCCTCGCTCTTCGACCCCTCGGCGTTCATCGTCGGCGGCGGCGTCTCCGACGAGGGCGACCTCGTCCTTGACCCGATCCGCAAGTCCTTCCGCCGCTGGCTCGTCGGCGGACAGTGGCGCCCCCACGCGCAGGTGCTCGCCGCCCAGTTGGGCGGCAAGGCCGGCCTGGTGGGAGCGGCCGACCTGGCCCGTCAGGGCTGAATCCTGGGACGAGTTCCTTGAGCGGAGGGGCGATGCTCGCGGACCTGCCGGAATCCTCGACCGAAGCGGACGGGTCCGTGGTCCGCGTGCTCTCCTACAACATCCGCTCCATGCGTGACGACGTCGCGGCGCTGTCCCGGATCATCCGGGCCTGTGCGCCCGACGTCGTCTGCGTTCAGGAGGCGCCGCGCTTCTTCCGCTGGCGCAAGGCGGCCGCCCGCCTCGCCCGGGAGTCGGAGCTGGTGTACGTCACCGGTGGCGGCACCGCCTCGGGGCCGATGATCCTCGCCTCGCTGCGCGCCCATGTGGAGCGCGCGGAGGACGTGCTGCTGCCCCGGCGCCGCGGGCTCCACCAACGGGGGCTGGCCACGGCCGTCCTGCGCTTCGGCCGGGCCCGGCTGGGCGTCGTCAGCTGCCACTTGAGCATCGACGCGGACGAGCGGTACGCGCAGGGACGGCTGCTGCTGGAGCGGGTACGGGGGCTGGGGGTGCCGCACGCCGTCGTGGCGGGCGACCTCAACGACCGGCCCGACGGACGGACGTTCGGCCTGCTGGCGGGGGAACTCCAGGACGGATGGGCCGTCAGGCCGTGGGGGCGCGAGCACACGACGCGGCTCGGGGACCCGCTCCAGCGGATCGACGCGGTCTTCGCGACCGGGGGCGTCGAGGTGCTGGGGTGCGGGGTGCCGATGGGGTTGCGGGGGGTCGCCGAGAGCGATCTGCGCGCCGCGACGGATCATCTGCCGGTGCTGGCGGCTCTGCGGGTGCCGACCGCTCCCTGATCGGCTAAACCACCGCTCCGCGGCCCGGGTCGTCATCGTCCTCGTCGCCGTCCTTCATGCGCAGGACGAGCGTGGCGAAGCCGCCCAGGAAGCCGCCGACGCCCAGCGTCGTCACCCACCAGGTCAGCTCCTGGCGCAGCAGCACCATGACGAGCAGCAGCAGGGGGCCACCGAGGACCGCGAGCCAGGCGAAGCGCGAGGTGACGTCACCCGTGGGCAGGGGCGGGGGCTCCGGCGGGACGAAGTGGCCCTCGTCCGCCGCCGGGGCGCCGGCGTCGGCGCCGGTGGGACCGGGCTCCGGCTCCGGCGTGGTCCAGTCGCGCGGGCCGATGCCCGGGGCGAAGACGACGGAGCCTCCCGGCCGCTCGGGCGCGGCCGGCGGGGGCTTCTCCTCGGGGGCCGGCTCCGGCGCGGCGTCCTTCGCCTCGTCCAGGTCGCCGGTCGCGGGCCAGCGGCCCTTCTCCGGGTCGGGCTGCTCGCCGTAGGCGGCGACGAGCTCGGCCCAGGCGCGGTCCTCGTCCAGGGGGTCGCGGCTGTCGTCGCGGTCGCGGTTCGCGTCGGGCTCAGCCATGGGACGCCGCCGCGGGGGAGCCGGCGAGCCGGCTGATGAACGCGTGGGTCTCCTCGAAGATCGTCTCCGCGTCGTGGTCCAGGGTGGCCACGTGGTAGCTCTTCTCCAGCAGTCGCTCGGTGACGTCCAGGGAGGAGACCCGGGACAGGATGCGCGCGGAGTCGGCCGGCGGCACCACATGGTCCTGGGGGCTGCGCAGCAGCAGCAAGGGCTGCGTCACCTGCGGCAGTTCGGTGTCGAGCTTCCGCAGGAAGCCGCGGAAGGAGTGCGCCGCGTGGAGCGGCACCCGGTCGTAGCCGGTCTCCTCGATGCCCGGCTTGGCTATGTCGCTGGCGATGCCCTTGGTCGTCGGCACGAGGTGGCGCATCACCGGCAGGGTCCGGGCGGCCAGGCCGTGCACCTTGTTGGCCGGGTTGACCAGGACGATGCCGGAGACCGCCGCCCCGTGGCGGGCCGCGAGGCGCAGCGTCAGGGCGCCGCCCATGGACAGCCCGCAGACGAAGACCCGGGAGCACCGCTCCCGCAGCCGCCACAGCTCACGGTCGACCTCCGCGTACCAGTCCTGCCAGCCGGTGATCGCCATGTCCTGCCAGCGGGTGCCGTGCCCGGGCAGCAGGGGAAGCGAGACCGTCAGGCCCCGCTCCGCGAGATAATTGGCCCAGGGCCTTACGGACTGCGGGGAACCGGTGAAGCCGTGACACACGAGGACGCCGACCTCTCCGCCGTCATGGCGGAACGGCTCGGCTCCGGGGAGGAGCGGCACCGGGATCTCCGATCAAGGGAACGAGACAACGGACAACGAGAGGGTCTGGCCCTCAGCCTACGCGGAGCGCCGCACGGCGGGTAGGCAGGTTAAGGTCTCCTCGTCACACACAGGAGGTTCTCGGTTGTTCTACGGCGCAATGAAGCTGTCCATCGGCGGGTCGCTGAAGCTTGCCTTCCGGCCGTGGGTGGAGGGCTTGGAGAACATCCCGGCCGAGGGGCCCGCGATCCTCGCGAGCAACCACCTGTCGTTCTCGGACTCCTTCTTCCTTCCCGCGGTACTGGATCGCAAGATCACGTTCATCGCCAAGCAGGAATACTTCACCTCCCCCGGGGTCAAGGGGAAGCTGACGGCGGCGTTCTTCAAGGGCGTCGGCCAGCTCCCGGTCGACCGTTCCGGTGCCCGTGGTGCCGGTGAGGCCGCGATCAAGAGCGGTATCGAGGTGCTGGAGCGCGGTGAGCTCTTCGGCATCTACCCGGAGGGCACCCGCTCCCCGGACGGCCGTCTCTACCGCGGCAAGCCGGGCGGGCTCGCCCGGGTGGCGCTGGCCACCGGCGCGCCCGTGATCCCGGTCGCCATGATCGACACGGAGAAGGTGCAGCCGCCCGGGAAGGTCCTGCCGAAGATGATCCGGCCGGGCATCCGGATCGGAAAGCCGCTGGACTTCAGCCGTTACCACGGCATGGACGGCGACCGCTTCATCCTCCGCTCGGTGACCGACGAGGTCATGTACGAGATCATGAAGCTCTCCGGCCAGGAGTACGTCGACATCTACGCGACCGCCGCCAAGCGGCAGATCGCGGAGGAGGCGAAGAAGAAGGCCGAGGAGGAGAAGGCGGCCAAGGCCGCCGGCCTCGACAAGGCCGACTCGACGGAGAAGGCGGAGAAGACGGAGGACGAGCCCGGGGCGTAGCCGCCCGGGCCTCGGGGGGTCACGTCACATGACACAGCGCACCGGCACCGGGCGCCCGCGTGCCGTGCGGATGTCGGTGGAGCTGCCGCTGTGGCGTGCCCTCACCGGCTACCGCATCCTGACGCTCGGCTACGCGCTGGCCCTGTTCTGCGTCAACTACCACGAGTACGCCCACCCGCTCGGTGCGGCGCTCTACATGGGCGTACTCACCCTGTGGATGCTGCTGACCTGGAACAAGGTCTCGGCCCCCGAACGCTGCACCAGGTCCTTCCTGATCGCCGATCTGAGCATCGCGCTCGGCGGAGTCCTGCTCAGCGCCGTCGTCGACTCCGCCCAGCGCGTCGACGGAGGCGCGGCCACCCTCCCGTCCATCTGGACGGGCGGCGCGGTACTGGGCCTGGCCATCAAGGGCGGCTGGCGCTGGGCGGCCGTCGGCTCCACGCTGGTCGCCGTCGCCAATCTCGTCGAGCGCGGCCACCCGGCCCGCGACACCGTCCACAACGTGCTCCTGGTCTGGGTCTCCAGCATCGCCATCGGCTACATCGTGGAGGTGGCCCGTGCCAGTGAGCGCACCCTCGCCCGCGCCCTCCAGATCGAGGCGGCCACCCGGGAGCGCGAGCGCCTCGCCCGCGACATCCACGACAGCGTCCTCCAGGTCCTCGCCATGGTGCAGCGCCGGGGCGCGGCCCTCGGCGGCGAGGCGGCCGAGCTGGGCCGGCTGGCCGGCGAGCAGGAGATCGCCCTGCGCACCCTGGTCGCGGGCGGTCTGGTGCCCCCGCGGGGCACACCACGGCAGCTCGCCGAGGACGCCGAGCTCGTACGGTCCACAGGCACCCCGCCACGCCCCCCGGAGGGGCCCTGCGACCTGGGCGCGCTGCTCGCACCGCACGCGGGAGCCGCCGTCTCCTACGCCGGGCCCGGCACGCCCGTCCTTCTGGAGGCGGCCGCGGCGGCGGAGCTGGCGGCCGCCGTCGGCGCCGCACTGGACAATGTCCGTGAGCACGCCGGGGACGGCGCGCGGGCCTGGATCCTGCTGGAGGACGAGCCGGACGCCGTGATCGTCACCGTGCGGGACGACGGGCCCGGCATCGCCGAGGGCCGGCTGGCGGCAGCCGAACGGGAGGGGCGCATGGGCGTCGCCCTGTCGATCCGCGGCAGACTGCGGGACCTGGGCGGCAGCGCCGAGCTGCTGTCCGTGCCCGGTCAGGGCACAGAAGTCGAGTTGAGAGTCCCACGGGGGAGCGAGGCCGGGAAATGAGTGGCGAACAGACCGTGAAGGTCATGGTGGTCGACGACCACCCCATGTGGCGCGACGCCGTCGCCCGCGACCTGGCCGCCGCCGGGTACGACGTGGTGGCCACCGCCGGCGACGGCCCCCAGGCCGTGCGCCGGGCCCAGGCCGCCCTCCCCGACGTCCTGGTCCTCGACCTCAACCTGCCCGGCCTGCCCGGCGCGGCCGTCTGCAAGCAGCTCGTCGCCGACCGGCCCGAACTGCGCGTCCTGGTGCTCTCCGCGAGCGGCGAGCACGCCGACGTCCTGGAGGCCGTCAAGTCCGGCGCCACCGGCTACCTCCTGAAGTCCGCCGGCGCGGAAGAGCTGCTGGACGCCGTCCGCCGCACGGCCGTCGGCGACCCCGTCTTCACCCCCGGCCTGGCCGGACTGGTCCTCGGCGAGTACCGCAGGCTGGCCGCCGACCCCGCCCCCGCCGCCCCCGACGAGCCCGGCGCGCCGCGGCTCACCGACCGCGAGACGGAGGTCCTCCGCCTCGTCGCCAAGGGACTGTCGTACAAGCAGATCGCCGAACGGCTGGTTATTTCCCACCGGACGGTGCAGAACCATGTGCAGAACACCTTGGGCAAGCTCCAGCTGCACAACCGCGTGGAGCTCGTCCGCTACGCGATAGAGCGAGGTCTCGACGACGCCTGACCGCGCGTTCCCGGCCGGGCGGCCTTCGAGGCCCCCGGCGAACGGAAGGTGTGTCATGCGGATCGGAGTGCTCACCGGTGGCGGCGACTGCCCCGGCCTCAACGCGGTCATCCGCGCGATCGTCCGCAAGGGCGTCCAGGACCACGGTCACGACTTCATCGGCTTCAAGGACGGCTGGCGCGGCCCCCTCCACGGCTCCGCCGTCCCGCTCGGCATCCCGGCGGTCCGCGGCATCCTGCCGCGCGGCGGCACGATCCTCGGATCGTCCCGGACCAACCCCTTCAAGGAGCCCGACGGCGTCCGCCGCATCACGGAGAACCTCGCCGGGCACGGGGTGGACGCCCTGATCGCCATCGGCGGCGAGGACACCCTCGGCGTCGCGGCGCGGATCGGTACCGAGTACGGCGTCCGCTGCGTGGGCGTGCCCAAGACCATCGACAACGACCTCTCCGCCACGGACTACACCTTCGGCTTCGACACCGCCGTCAACATCGCCACCGAGGCCATCGACCGCCTCCACACCACCGCCGAGTCCCATATGCGGGTCCTCGTGGTCGAGGTCATGGGCCGGCACGCGGGCTGGATCGCGCTCCACTCCGGCCTGGCGGGCGGCGCCAACGTCATCCTTGTCCCCGAGGTGCGCTTCGACGTCGACGAGGTCTGCGGCTGGGTCACCTCCCGCTTCCGGGCCAGCTACGCGCCGATCGTCGTCGTCGCGGAGGGGGCCATGCCGCGGGACGGCGACGTGGTCCTGAAGGGTGCGGCCGCGCTGGACTCCTTCGGGCACGTCCGGCTCTCCGGGGTGGGGGAGTGGCTGGCGAAGGAGATCGAGTCCCGCACGGGGAAGGAGGCACGGACGACCGTGCTGGGGCACGTGCAGCGCGGGGGGACGCCGAGCGCGTTCGACCGGTGGCTCGCCACGCGGTTCGGGCTGCACGCGATCGCCGCTGTGGGGGACGGGGATTTCGGGACGATGGTCGCGCTTCGGGGCGCGGACATCGTCCGCGTTCCGTTGGCTGACGCGACGGCGCGGTTGAAGACCGTGCCGCTGTCTCTTTACGAGGAGGCCAAGACGTTCTTCGGCTGACCCGCCGTGGGGGGTTCCGCGCCTTCGGCGCGGTCCTCCCCCACCCGCCCGCCCGGCGCCCAGCAACGTCATGACGTTTCCGGGTAATCGGGGGGCGGATGGGGGAAACCGCCGCGTCAGCGGCGGCTCAGACCCGCACCGCGGAGAGCAGCTCGGCGACGATCGCCGACCCGTTCAGCGTCAGGACGGACTCCGGGTGGAACTGGACCCCCGCGAAGCCGGGCCCCCGCAGCGCGTGGACATCCCCCGTCGCGGGATCCCCGCACACCTCCACGCCCTCGGCGTCCCCCCGTGCCGTGAACGTGTTGTAGAACCCCACCGTCTCCTCCCGCCCGAAGAAGTCGATCCGCTCCTGCGCCCCCTGGAACGGCACGTCCTTCCGGACGATCTCCAGCCCCAGCTCCGCCGCGATCAGCTCGTGTCCCAGGCACACGCCCAGCAGCCCGTGCCGGTGCCCCCGCAGCAGTTCCCCCGCCAGCCCGCGCAGCGTCCGCATCTTCGGGTCGGCCGCGTCCGAGGGGTTCCCCGGGCCGGGCCCCAGCACCACCGGGCCCTCGTGGCCCAGCGCCGCGTCCCGCAGCCCGGGCTCGTCGTAGCGCCGCACCGACACCGTCAGTCCCGAGGTGCGCAGGAGATGGGCGAGCATCGCCGTGAAGGTGTCCTCGCCGTCGACGACCAGCGCGTGTCCGCTCAGCACGGAGGCGGAGTCGGCGGACTGCATGCGCAGCCAGAAAGGGGCCAGGTCGGCTCGGCGCGCGTCCAGCGCGCTCCGTACCCGGGGGTCGTCGGCGAGCCGGACGTCCGGGGCCGTCGCCGGGCGTACCGGTCCTCGGCGCACGCCCAGGGCCGTCAGGACGCCCGCCGCCTTGGCGTGGGTCTCGGCGACCTCGCCGTGCGGGTCGGAGCGGCGCACCAGCGTCGCGCCGACGCCGACCCGGAGCCGGCCGTGGCGGTCGATGTCGGCGGTGCGGATGAGGATGGGCGAGTCCAGCGTCTGGGCGCCGCCCGCGTCCCGGCCGATCAGGGCGAGGGCGCCCGCGTAGTAGCCGCGGCCGCGGGGTTCGTGGCGCTCGATGACGCGGCAGGCGTTCTGCACGGGCGAGCCGGTGACGGTCGCGGCGAACATCGTCTCGCGCAGCACGTCGCGCACGTCCAGCGAGGAGCGGCCGCGCAGCTCGTACTCGGTGTGGGCGAGGTGGGCCATCTCGCGCAGCCGGGGGCCGACGACGACACCGCCCATGTCGCCGACGGTGCACATCATCTTCAGCTCCTCGTCGACGACCATCGAGAGCTCCTCCACCTCCTTGCGGTCGTGGAGGAAGCCGAGCAGGTCGTCGGCGGACGGGCCCCCGGCGGGATAGCGGTAGGTGCCGCTGATCGGGTTCATCACGACCGTGCCGCCCGCCATCCGCACGTGCACCTCGGGGCTGGCGCCCACCAGCGTGCGCTCGCCGGTGTGCACGACGTACGTCCAGTACGCGCCGCGCTCGCGGATGAGCAGCCGGCGGAAGAGGGCCAGCGCGTCGGGCGCCTGGAAGCCGTGGATCTCGCCCTCGAAGGTGCGGCGGATGACGAAGTTGGCGCCCTCGCCGGTGCCGATCTCGTCCTCGACGACGCGCCGGACGATCTCCGCGTACTCCTCGTCGGCCACGTCGAAGGCCCCGCCCTCCACCCGCACCTCGTGTGCGGGGAGCGCGCCGAGGACCTCGTCCAGCGGCAGCTCGTGGGTCTCCTCCGGCCGCAGGACCAGCAGGGGCGTGCCGTCGTCGCGGACGTCGAAGCCGCGCTCGCGGATCTGGCGGAAAGGGACGAGGGCCAGCGCGTCGTGCACGGGCGCGCCGCCGGCGGGCGGTCCCGCCGGGAGCGGGATGCCGGTCAGGTGCTCCACCTCGGTGACCGGGCCGCTGAGCAGTTCGACGACGCCCTCGGGGTGCCCGGGGGCGCGGCGGTGGAGCAGGGCGAAGGGCGGGTGACCGGCGGTGGTGAGCCGGGCGAGGAGGGCGGCGGTACGGGACATGGGCGGGTTCCTTCCTGGTGGGGGAGGAACGGCCCTCGTCCGGCGCCTTCAGACGCCGAAGGCCGCCCCTCTGGGCGGCCTTCGCGAGAGCGCTGGTGGGTACGCGCGTCAGTGGGCCGCCGAAGGAGCGGTCCACCACCACAGCTGGTTGGAGAGCACGTACATGGGCGGCACAGTACCCGACGATCGGCGGGGATGTCGCCGGATTTCGGGGAATCCGTCTCAGTCCGTGTCTCAGAGTCCGGTCCGGCCCTTGGGTCGCCGTCGCGACCCCGTAATGTTGAGGGCGTGACCGTGAACGCTGAAATCCACGCCGGTGGCAACACCTGGCGCTCCCTGCCCGCGGCGCAGCAGCCTGACTGGCCGGACCAAGAGGCTCTGCGCGATGTGATCGCCGAGCTCGAGTCCTATCCGCCTCTCGTCTTCGCGGGCGAGTGCGACCAGCTGCGCCAGCGTCTGGGAGCCGTCGCCCGTGGAGAGGCGTTCCTGCTGCAGGGCGGCGACTGCGCCGAGGCCTTCGACGCCGTCGGCGCCGACCAGATCCGCAACAAGCTCAAGACGCTCCTGCAGATGGGCGCGGTGCTGACGTACGCCGGTTCGGTGCCGGTCGTCAAGGTCGGCCGCATCGCCGGCCAGTACAGCAAGCCGCGTTCGAAGCCGACCGAGACCCGCGACGGCGTGACCCTGCCGACCTACCGCGGCGACTCGGTCAACGGCTTCGCCTTCACCGCCGAGGCCCGTACGCCGGACCCGCAGCGGCTGAAGCGGATGTACCAGGCCTCGGCCTCCACGCTGAACCTGGTGCGCGCCTTCACCACCGGTGGCTACGCCGACCTGCGCCAGGTCCACGCCTGGAACCAGGACTTCGTGAAGTCCTCGCCCTCCGGCCAGCGCTACGAGCAGCTGGCCCGGGAGATCGACCGCGCGCTGAACTTCATGAACGCCTGCGGGGTGGACCCGGAGGAGTTCAAGACCGTCGAGTTCTACGCCTCGCACGAGGCGCTGGTGCTGGACTACGAGTCCGCGCTGACCCGTGTGGACTCGCGGACCGGGCAGCTGTACGACGTCTCGGGCCACATGGTGTGGATCGGTGAGCGCACCCGGCAGCTGGACGGGGCGCACATCGAGTTCGCCTCGAAGATCCGCAACCCGATCGGGGTGAAGCTCGGGCCGACGTCGACGCCCGAGGAGGCGCTCACCCTCATCGAGCGGCTCGACCCCGAGCGCGAGCCGGGCCGGCTGACGTTCATCACCCGGATGGGCGCGGACAAGGTCCGCGAGAAGCTCCCCACCCTGGTGGAGAAGGTCACCGCCTCCGGTGCCCAGGTGGCCTGGATCTGCGACCCGATGCACGGCAACACCTTCGAGGCGGCCTCGGGCCACAAGACCCGCCGCTTCGACGACGTGCTGGACGAGGTCAAGGGCTTCTTCGAGGTCCACAAGGCCCTCGGCACCCACCCGGGCGGCATCCACGTCGAGCTCACCGGTGACGATGTCACCGAGTGCGTGGGCGGCGGCGACGAGATCTTCGTCGACGACCTCCACCAGCGCTACGAGACGGCGTGCGACCCCCGCCTCAACCGCAGCCAGTCCCTGGACCTGGCGTTCCTCGTCGCGGAGATGTACCGCGACCAGTAGGAAGATCTGTAGCGAGACGCCGTGGGGCGCGGATCGACGTGATCCGCGCCCCACGGCGTTGTCTTTCGGCCACCCGGCCGGGTAAGGTAAGGGTTACCTTATTGATCAATAAGGTAATGGGCCCTTCTCGTTCCCCGGCAAGGCGGTGACCGCGTGTACGTCTGCTCGTGCTTCGGCATCACGGAGCAGCAGGTGCGCGAGCACGCGGACAAGGGGGCGTGCACGCCCCGCAAGATAGCCTCCGCCTGCAAGGCCGGCACCGACTGCGGCAGCTGTGTGCGCCGCATCCAGGCCCTCCTCGGCCGGGGCGCGTGCCCGCGCCGGGAGCTGGCCGACCAGGGGGGCGCCGACGTGCTGGGCGCCGACACGGCGCTCGTACCGGCCTCCGAGGCCGTGGCGCCGGTCGCCGCCTAGCCGGCGCCGCCGGGCCTAGTTGCTGCCGCCGTTCTCCTGCTCGATGAACTGGGCGATGTACAGCGGCTCACCGAGTTTCTCGATCAGCTCCAGCTGGGTGTCGAGATAATCGATGTGATCCTCCTCGTCCGCGAGGATCGACTCGAAGATATTGGCCGAGGTGATGTCGCCCTTGGCCCGCATGACCTCCACCCCGCGCCGCAGCCGGTCGATGGCCTCGACCTCGACCTGGCGGTCGGCCTGGAACATCTCGGTGATCGTCTGGCCGATCCGGACGTGGAAGAGCCGCTGATAGTTGGGCAGCGCCTCCAGGAAGATGATCCGGTCGGTCAGGGTCTCCGCGTGCCGCATCTCGTCGAAGGACTCGGCACGGGTATGCGAGGCGATCTTGGTCCAGCCGTGGTGTTCCTGGAGTTTGGCGTGCAGGAAGTACTGGTTGATGGCGGTCAGCTCGGCCGTCAGCTGTTCATTGAGGAACTCGATGACCTCGGGGTCTCCCTGCATCGCAGAGGCTCCTTCCCAGCAGGTGTCCAGCAGTTTGCGCGCATCCTCGCACCGCCCGGGGGAGCCGTCCAGTAAGTGCACACTTAGTGGGAGTTGCCCGGATATGGAGTGAGGGGGCCCGCTGTGGGCGTCCCCCGGTCATCAGCACCCCCACGGGTCTGACACCATTGAGCCATGGGGCTCTCGAAAAATACCGAAAGCCGCAAAGGGGAACATCTTCAGCTGCCTCCGGGGCAGCGGCTCCAGCGCGGATGGCCGGTTACGCACTACGGCCCGGTACCGAAGTTCAAGCCGGACCGCTGGGAGTTCCGTGTCTTCGGCTCGACCGCCGACGGCGACAAGCGCTGCTGGACGCACGACGAGTTCTCCGCGCTGCCGTACACGACGGTGGTGGGGGACCTCCACTGCGTCACGAAGTACAGCATGCTCGGCGCCGAGTGGGGCGGGGTCTCGACCCGGACGATCCTCGAACTGGCGCCGCCCGCGCCCGAGGTCACGCATGTGATGGTGTGGGCCGAGTACGGCTTCAGCTCGAATCTGCGGCTGTCCGACTTCGCCTCGGAACAGAGCATTTTCGCCACCCACAAGGACGGCGAACTCCTCACCGCCGAGCACGGCTTCCCCGTCCGGCTGGTCGTCCCGCACCTCTACGCCTGGAAGGGCCCCAAGTGGGTGCGCGGCGTGGAGTACATGACCGCCGACCGGCGGGGCTTCTGGGAGGAGCGGGGCTACCACAACGTCGGCGACCCCTGGCGCGAGCAGCGCTACTCCTACCAGGAGCTGCCGGGGGAGGGGCCGGAGCTCTGAGGCTCCGCCGGGTCTCTCAGACCGGCTCGCGCAGCGCCTTCAGGCGGGCCACGTCGGCGGCGTGGCCCTCCTTGCCGCCGGGCGTCTCGATCGTCAGCGGCACGCCCGCCGTCTCCGGGTGCAGGAACAGCTCGGCGAAGGGCTCGGCGCCGATGTGGCCGGAACCGATGTTCTCGTGGCGGTCCTTGTGGGCGCCGACGACGTCCTTCGAATCATTGGCGTGAATCAGCCCCAGCCGCCCCGGGCCGGTCACGGCGACCAGCTCGTCGAGCGTCCGCTTCATCCCGCCGGGCTCCGCGAGGTCGTGCCCGGCCGCGAAGAGGTGGCAGGTGTCGAGGCAGACGCCCAGCTTCGGATGGTGCTCCAGCGCCTCGAAGTACGGGCCGAGGTCCTCGACCAGGGAGCAGAGCGAGGAGCCCTGCCCGGCCGTGGGCTCCAGCAGCAGCCGGGGATCGTCGTCGTGGGTGAGCTCCGCCAGCAGCGGCAGCAGCCGCTCGTGGACCTGCGCCAGCGCCTCCGCGCGCGGCCGCCCGCCGGTCGCCGAGCCGGTGTGGACGACGACGCCGAGCGCGCCGATCTCCCGGCCCCGGCGCAGTGAGTGCCGCAGCGAGTCCACGGACTTCTCGACGGTGGCCTCGGTGTGCGAGCCGAAATTGATCAGATAGGGGGCGTGGACGTAGGCCGGTACGCCCTCGGCGGCGCAGGCCGCCCGGAACTCCTCGTCCTGCCGGGGGTCGCCGGGCGGGGTCGCCCAGCCGCGCGGGTTGGCGACGAAGACCTGGACGGCCTCGGCGGCCAGCTCTCGCGCGTAGGCCAGGCCGACCCTGGCGAGCCCGCCGGCGACGGGGACATGGCCGCCGACGGGATTGCGCGCAGGGCCGGGCAGGAGGTCGTGGGTATCGCTCATGACGCTCAGAAACCGCTCTTCAGCTTGATGACGATGGTGTCGCCCTTGGCCGCCTGCGAGCCGCCCCGCACGGACTGGCTGTCGACGGAGTCCTGCGGGAAGAAGAACGGCCGGTCGACCTTCACCTGGAAGCCCGCGGCGGTCAGGATCTGCTTGGCGACGGCCTCGCTCTTGCCGGTGACGTCCGGGACCGTGACCATCTCCCTGCCCTTGGAGACCGTGAGGGTGACGGTGTCGCCCTGGGCGGCCTTCTCGCCCTGGCCCGGGGACTGCTGGGCCACCGCGCCCTGGGGCTTGTCGGAGTACACCTGGGCGTCCGCGACCTTGACGTCGAAACCGGCGTCCCGCAGCGTGGCGGTGGCGTCCGCCAGCGGCATGCCCGTCACGTTCGGCACGGGGATCTGCTTGCCCTTGCTGACGACGACGGCCACGGCCGTGTCGGGCCGCAGCTCGGTGCCCGGCCTGGGGTCGGTGGACAGGACCGATCCCTTGGGGGTCTCGTCGCTGAACTGCTGGGTGACGTCCCCGACCGTCAGGCCCTGGCCCTGGATCTTCTTCTTCGCATCGTCGAGGGACAGCCCGGCGACATTGGGCACCTCCGACTTCTGCGGGCCGCGCGAGACGGTGATGGTGACCTTGCCGGTGTTGCGGATGCGCTCGCCCGGCTTGGGGTCGGTGGCGATGACGTGGCCGCGCTCGACGGTGTCGCTGAACGCCTGCTGCGTCTTCACGCCGAGCCCGGCCTTGTCCAGCTCGGCCGTCGCCTTGTCCTGCGTCATGTCCAGGACCGCCGGCACGGAGGTGAACTGGCCGGAGTTGATGTACCAGACGCCGGTGCCCGCCAGCACGGCCAGCAGCGCGGCCGCGACCGCGAGGACCCAGCGGCGGGACAGCCCCGCCAGCGGTCCCCGGCGCGGCCCGGGAGCGGGCGCGGGCGCGTGCCCGTAGGCGTGCCCGTGCCCGTGTTCGGGGCCCGGCGGTGGGGGCGGCGGCGTCGCCGGGAGCTCCAGCCGCGTGGTGCGGTTGAGCGCGTCCTCCTCGGCGGGCAGCGGGGCGGCCGGGCGGGGGATCACGCTCGTACGGTCCTCGGAACCGGCCGGGGCGGGGGCCGCCGCCCTCGGCGGGACCAGGTCCAGCTGCTCCTCGGACAGTGCCGCGCGCGCCTGGCGGAGCTGCCCCAGCAGGCCGGCCGCGTCGGCCGGGCGCAGCCGCGGGTCCCGGGCCGTGGCCGAGGCCACCAGGGCGTCCAGCTCCGGCGCGAGCCCCGGGACGGCGGCCGACGGGGCCGGCACGTCCTCGTGGAGGTGCTGGTAGAGGACCTGCGCGGGGGTGCCGCCGCTGTGCGGCTTGGCGCCGGTCAGCATCTCGTACAGGACGACGCCGCAGGCGTAGACGTCCGCGCGGGGATCGGCCGTGCCCTGCTCGATCTGCTCGGGCGCGAGGTACGACACCGTGCCCAGGACGGCACCGGTGCTGCTCGTGGTGTTGGTGTCCACCGCGCGGACGAGCCCGAAGTCGGCGACCTTGACCCGGCCGTCGTCGCCGATGAGGACGTTCTCCGGCTTCATGTCCCGGTGCACCAGCCCCGCGAGGTGGGCGGCGCCCAGGGCGGCCAGCACGGGCTCGGCGATGTCGAGCGCGGCACGCGGGCCCAGGGCGCCGCGCTCGCGCAGGATGTCACGGAGGGTGCAGCCCGCGACGTACTCCATCGCCAGATAGACGTACGCGCCGTCCGTGCCCTGGTCGAAGACGCTCACCACGTTGGGGTGGTCGAGCCGGGCGACGGACTTGGCCTCGCGGATGAAACGCTCCACGAAGGCGGCGTCCGCGGCGAGGGAGGGGTGCATCACCTTCAGGGCGAGCACCCGGTCGAGCCGGGTGTCCAGGGCGCGGTAGACGGTGGCCATGCCGCCCACGGCGACTCGCGCCTCGACGCGGTAGCGGCCGTCGAGCAGCTGGTCGACAAGGGGGTCGGGCAGGGTCGTATCCACGGCACACGAGTCTACGAGTCGATACCGGGTGGCCCGTATGGCCTGCGGCTCGTGCGTCTGTTCTGCAGCCGAACGGTGACAGGGGCGCTGGTGGCGGGCCCTGCGGGCGCTCGCCCCAGCCCCGCCCTTTCACCGTTTCCGGGAGGGGCTGCGCCCCCTCGCACCCCCACCGGTTTGTGGGCAGGCGTTCCGCAAGGCGGAACGGGTGGGCACAAACCGACCCACCGGGCCGCACCGCCCCCGGCTACGCGAACGCCGGTCGCTCCGGGTCCAGCATCGCCAAGCCCTCCGCAGGAGACGACGCCTCGGCGAAGTGCCGCCGAGGGATGCGCCCCGCGCGGTGGGCCAGCCGGCCCGCCTCGACCGCGTGCCGCATCGCCTCCGCCATGAGCACCGGCTCCTGCGCCCGCGTCACCGCCGACGCCAGCATCACCGCCGCGCACCCCAGCTCCATCGCCAGGGCCGCGTCCGACGCGGTGCCCGCGCCCGCGTCGAGGATCACCGGGACGGTGGCGCGCTCGGTGATCAGCTGGAAGTTGTGGGGGTTGCGGATGCCCAGGCCCGAGCCGATGGGCGCGCCCAGCGGCATGATCGCCGCGCAGCCGACGTCCTCCAGCTTCCGGGCCAGGACGGGGTCGTCGTTGGTGTACGGCAGCACGGTGAAGCCGTCGTCGACGAGGATCTCCGCCGCGTCCAGGAGCTCGATCGGGTCGGGCAGCAGGGTGCGCTCGTCGGCGATCACCTCCAGCTTGACCCAGTCCGTGCCGAGCGCCTCCCGGGCCAGCCGGGCGGTGAGGACCGCCTCGCCCGCCGTGAAGCAGCCCGCCGTGTTCGGCAGCACCCGGATGCCGTGCTTCTCCAGGACGGAGAGCACGGACCCCCGTACCGTCGCGTCCAGCCGCCGCATGGCGACCGTCGTCAGCTCCGTGCCGGAGGCGATGAGGGCGCGTTCCAGGACGTCCAGACTGGGGGCACCACCCGTGCCCATGATCAGCCGGGAGGTGAACGGGGTGTCCGCGATGGTGAGCAGATCGTCCGCCATCTGTACTGATCAGCCTCCCTGCACCGCGGTGAGCACCTCGACGCGGTCGCCCTCGCCGAGGGCGGTCGCCGGCCACTGGCCCCGGGGGACCACGGCCTCGTTGACGGCGGCGGCGACCCCGCCGCGCGCCGTGGTGAGCGTCGCCACGAGCCCGTCGAGCGTCGTCCCCGCCGGGACGGCGCGCCGCTCGCCGTTGACGCTGATGATGTGCGTGGTCATGCGGGCTGCTCCTGGAGTACGGGGGTGGTGAAGCGTCGGGGGGAGAACGGGTGGGCCTCCTCGGGCAGCCGGCCGGTGGTCAGCACCTCGGCCATCACGTCCCCGGTGACGGGGGTGAGGAGCACGCCGTTGCGGTGGTGGCCGGTGGCCGCGTACAGGCCCGGCAGGGCGGTCGGGCCCAGCAGCGGGGCGTTGTCGGGCGAGCCGGGGCGCAGCCCGGCGAGGGTCTCCACGAGCGGCAGCTCGGTGATGCCGGGCACCAGCTCGTGGGCGTCGCGCAGCAGCTCGTAGACGCCGCCGGCCGTCACGGTCGTGTCCCAGCCCAGTTCCTCGGTCGTCGCCCCGACGACCAGCTCGCCGTTCTCGCGCGGCACGAGGTAGACGTGCCCGCCGCGCACCACGGCCCGGACGGTCCGGGAGAGGAACGGCCCGTTCACGGCCGTGTACGAACCCGGCACCCGCAGCCGCAGGACCTGGCCCTTGACCGGGCGCACCGGCGGTACGACGTCCTCGGGCAGGCCCGCCAGCCGGCCGCTGAGGCTCCCGGCGGCCAGGACGGTCCGGTCGGCGGCCAGCCGGGTGCCGTCCGCGAGCAGCGCTCCCGTGGCCCGGTCGCCGGTCAGCAGCAGCCGTACCGCCTCCGAGCGGTGGAAGGCGACGCCCTCGCGCTCGCAGGCCACCAGCAGCGCCCGGGCGAGCCGCCGGGGGTCGGTCTGGTGGTCGCCGAGGGCGTGGAGTCCGCCGCGCACGCCCGGCGCGAGCATCGGTTCGAGCCGGCGGCACTCGCGCCCGGTCAGCCACCGGGATTCCAGACCGCAGCGCTGCTGGAGGGCGTGGAGCTCCCGCAGATGGGCCCGGTCGTCGGCGTCCAGGGCGACCGCGAGCGTCCCGCAGGCGCGGTAGCCGGTGTCCTGGCCGCTGGCCTCCTCCAGCTCGGCCGTGAAGGCGGGGTAGCGCCGGGCGGAGGCCAGGTTGAGGGCGAGCAGGGTCTCCTCGCCGTAGTGGAGCTCGGTGACGGCGGCCAGCATCCCGGCGGCCACCCGGGCCGCGCCCCCGCCGGGCGCGGGGTCGGCCACAGCCACGCGCAGCCCCCGCTGGGCCGCGCGCCAGGCCGTGACCAGGCCGATCAGACCGCCGCCGACCACCAGGACGTCGGGTGTCCGCGGGCCGGGGCCGAGATGACGCGGGCGCGCGGGGCGCGCCCTGGTTCGATGTGCCGGTGTTCGATCCCCAGGGGTTCGATGCGCGTGCATGGGCGTCCAGCCCCTCCCTTCGCCGGCATGACCCGGATCAGGTTCGTACGGTCGGAGGCCGTCCAGCCTCCCTCTCAGCCCGGTCCGCCCGGGCTCCCGCGAGTGCTTGCAGCTTGCCACCCTAGTACGGCCCGAGGACCGCCCGGAAGGGCGGCCGGGCCCGGTCGGCGACCCGTACGGCCCAGCGCGGCGTGAGGCCGTGGTCATGACGTTGTGTCAGAGGTCTCCTCACGCGGCGCTCCGGCCTACCGGGGCGTCGGGCCTACAGTTGATCGTGTGAGCGAGGAGACGAACACCAGCAGTGACCGGCGCGTCGTGATCGTCGGCGCGGGCATGGCCGGGGTGCAGACCGCCGTCGCCCTGCGCGAACAGGGCTGGCAGGGCGCGATCACCCTCCTGGGCGCCGAGCCCCACCAGCCCTACGACCGGCCGCCCCTGTCCAAATCCGTGCTGCTCGGCAAGGCCGAGGGCTCCGCCTTCGCCGTGGACTTCGGCTCGCTCGGCATCGACCTGCGGCTCGGCCTCACGGCCACCGGCCTGCGCGCCGCCGAGCACGTCCTGGACACCGACGCGGGACCCCTCGGCTACGACGTCCTGGTCGTCGCCACCGGCGCCGAGCCCATCGGCCTGCCCGGCGCCGGGGACCTGCCCGGCGTCCACGTCCTGCGCACCGTCGACGACGCCGAGCGGCTGCGCCCCGTCCTCACCCGGCAGCAGGACATCGTCGCCGTCGGGGCGGGCTGGATCGGCGCCGAGTTCGCCACCGCCGCCCGCGAGGCGGGCTGCCGGGTGACGGTCGTCGAGGCCGCCGACCGGCCGCTCGCGGGCGCCATGCCCGCCGAGGTCGCCGCCCACATGGTCGACTGGTACGCCCACAGCGGCGCCCGGCTGCTGACCGGTGCCCGGGTCACGGCCGTCGAGCCCGGCGCGGTCGTCCTCGACGACGGCACCCGGCTGCCCGCCGACGCGGTCGTCGTCGGCATCGGGGCGCGCCCCGCCACGGGCTGGCTCGCGGGCTCGGGCGTCGAGCTGGCGGCGGACCGCTCCGTCGTCACCGACGACCGCCTGCGCACCTCGCTGCCGGACGTCTACGCGGTCGGCGACTGCGCCTCCTTCCCCTCGGCCCGCTACGGCGAGCGGCTGCTCGTCCACCACTGGGACAACGCCCTCCAGGGCCCCCGGACCGTCGCCGAGAACATCGTGCACGGCCCCGAGGAGGGCTCGGTCTACGACCCCGTGCCGTACTTCTGGTCCGAGCAGTTCGGCCGGTTCGTGCAGTACGCGGGGCACCACGCCTCCGCCGACGAGCTGGTCTGGCGCGGCAACCCCGCGGGTGCGGCCTGGACGGTGTGCTGGCTGCGCTCGGGCGTGCTGGTGGCCCTGCTGGCCGTGGGGCGGCCGCGCGATCTGGCCCAGGGGCGCAAGCTCATCGAGAAGGGCGCGGTCCTCGACCGGACCAGGGCGGCGGACGCGTCCGTCCCGCTGAAGGCCGCCGTGGTCTGACGGGCCGTGCTCCGAGGCGGTCGGAGGGTGGTTCGGGG
Source organism: Streptomyces abikoensis (assembly GCF_014648775.1). Taxonomy (GTDB): domain Bacteria; phylum Actinomycetota; class Actinomycetes; order Streptomycetales; family Streptomycetaceae; genus Streptomyces; species Streptomyces abikoensis. Next base: position 282,247 of record NZ_BMRT01000008.1, on the reverse strand, counting down.
GTGGTTCAAGGGGCCGGTGGGGTGGCCGGGGCCCGGCTCGGGTCAACCCGGCTACCGGCTGTCAGTCCCGGATGGCAGGCTTGTCCCGTGACCGAGATTGACGTGAAGATCGATGCGCTCGTACCCGCCTGGCTCAACCTCCCCGACATCGCGGAGATGATGGGCGTCGAGGTGACGCGTGTCCGGCAGCTGGTCAAGGAGGGCCAGCTGATCGCCGTGCGCCGTGGCGAGAACCGTGTGCTCATGGTGCCCGCCGCTTTCATCAGCGAGGGCAAGGTCGTCAAGGGCCTGGCCGGGACCCTGACGCTGCTGCGCGACGACGGCTTCAGCGATGAGGAGATGCTGGAGTGGCTGTTCACCGCCGACCCGACCCTGCCCGGCACCCCCGCGCAGGCGCTGAGCGAGAATCGCGGCACGGAGGTGAAGCGCCGCGCCCAGGCGCTCGCCGTCTGAGCCGTACGTAGCACCACCAGCACCACCTGAGAACCACCGTCCGGTGTGCGGGCGCGAGGCCCCGGCCCGCGCCCGCACACCGCCCACCCGGGGGAGAAGCACCCATGTCCGTCACCGCGCGCGAGCGGCTCGCCGAGGCCCGGCTGTACCTGTGCACCGACGCGCGCAAGCGCCAGGGTGACCTGCCGGAGTTCCTCGACGCGGTCCTCTCCTCCGGAGTGGACGTCGTCCAGCTCCGCGACAAGGGCATGGAGGCCGGGGAGGAGCTGGAGCACCTCGCCGTCCTCGCCGAGGCCGCCCGCCGCCACGGCAGGCTCCTCGCGGTCAACGACCGGGCCGACGTCGCCCACGCCGCCGCCTCCGACATCCTCCACCTGGGCCAGGGCGATCTGCCCGTGCCCGCCGCCCGGGCGATCCTCGGCGACGAGGTGCTGATCGGCCGCTCGACGCACGCCGAGGCCGAAGTGGCCGCCGCCGTCGCCGAGCCCGGTGTGGACTACTTCTGCACCGGCCCCTGCTGGCCCACCCCCACCAAGCCCGGCCGCCACGCCCCCGGCCTCGACCTCGTCCGCTACGCGGCCTCCCTCGCACCCGCCCGGCCCTGGTTCGCCATCGGCGGCATCGACGCGGGCAACCTGGAGCAGGTGCTGGAGGCGGGCGCGCGCCGTGTGGTCGTGGTCCGCGCGATCACCGAGGCGGACGACCCCGGCGAGGCCGCCGCCCAGCTCGCCAAGCGCGTCCGCGCCTACGACGCGTGACCGCCGCTGTCCAAGGAGTGGGACGGATCATGGACCTCCGCCGGATCAAACGGGCATAACGTCATTCTTGGTTGGGGTGCCCGGCGCGCCGCTGGTTAACTTGCCGGTATGGCCCTTGGCACTGCCTCCACCAGGACGGACCACGCGCGCACCGTCCGTGAGCTGCTCGCCTCCGGAGAGCGCTCGTACTCGTTCGAGTTCGCCGCCCCCAGGACGGAGAAGGGCGAACGGACCCTGTGGGACGCCATCCGGCGGATCGAAGCCGTCGCCCCCACGTTCGTCTCCGTGACCTACGGCGCCGGCGGCTCCTCCCGCGAGGGCACGGTCCGCGCCACCGAACGCATCGCCACCGACACCACGCTGACCCCCGTCGCCCACCTCACGGCCGTCAACCACTCGGTCGCCGAACTGCGCAATGTCATCGGACAGTACGCCGACGTGGGCATCCGCAACATGCTCGCGCTGCGCGGAGACCCGCCCGGCGACCCCATGGGCGAGTGGGTGCGCCACCCCGAGGGCGTCCGGTACGCCGCCGAGCTTGTCAGCCTCATCAAGGAGTCCGGCGACTTCTGCGTGGGCGTCGCCGCCTTCCCCGAGATGCACCCGCGCTCCACGGAATGGGAGTCGGACATCCGGCACTTCGTGGACAAGTGCCGGGCGGGCGCCGACTTCGCCATCACCCAGATGTTCTTCCACGCGGAGGACTATCTGCGGCTGCGCGACCGGGTCGCGGCGGCCGGCTGCGACACCCCGATCATCCCCGAAATCATGCCGGTCACCAACGTGCGGCAGATCGAACGGTTCGCACAGCTCAGCAACGCGGCGTTCCCCTCGGAGCTCGCTGAACGGATCCTCGCGGTCAAGGACGACACGGCCGCTGTACGCTCAATCGGGATCGAGTACGCGACGGACCTGTGTGCTCGGTTGATGGCCGAGGAGATTCCCGGGTTGCATTTCATTACCCTGAACCACTCCACGGCCACGTTGGAGATCTACCAGAACCTGGGACTGCACCAGCGGTCCTGACGGCCGGCCGGCGACGGCGGCCGTACGAGAGGGGCGTTGGATGGGCTGGACGGTCCTCTACATCGCGTTCGGCGTCGTCGCGCTCTGGCTGCTCGCCGAGGTGCTGCTGCAGTACAAGGCGCGGTTGCGCTGGCGGCTGCTCGCCTTCACCGGCTTCCTCGGCGTGGTCGCGGGCGTGCTCGTGCCGTCCGTGGTCGTCATCGTCATCGGCGCCCTCGCCTTCGGAGTGGGGCAGACCTTTGTGACGCTGTCCTTCCGGCGCGGCTTCTCCCGGGGCTGGGCCCTGCGCCGGGGCGCGGCCGACGACGGCGACGGGCCGGGCGGCGCCGGTGCGGGGCCGGGCGGACAGGCCGGTTCCGCCGGTGCCACCGGTTCCACCCGTTCCACCCGTTCCGCCGCGGGGAACTCCCGGGCCGCCGGCGGCCGCGCCGGGCGCCGCCGCAAGGGCGGCGAGCGGCCCCCGGCCCCGGCCGCCCCCTCCCCGACGGCCTCCGACCTGACCCTGCCCGCCTCCGGCCCGGACGCCCTGCCGACGCTCGGCGGCGAGGCGGCGGGCGCCCCGGCCATGAGCGCCGGCCTCGGCGGCGCCCCCGACCTGACGCACGGCGTCCCCCCGCAGCCGACCGCCGAACAGCCCCACCTCATGGGCCACGAAGCCCCGGCCGCGACCGACTTCGGCCAGTACGGCGGCCAGCCCGCCCAGGGCGGCCAGTACGGCGGCGGCTTCGACTACGGGCAGGCCCAGGGCCAGTACGCGTCCTACTCCGACCCGTACATCGGCAACCGTCCCCCGTCCTACGAGACGTACGACGCCTACGGTCAGCAGCAGTCCTACCCCCACCAGCAGCAGTACGGTGTCGGCGCCTACTCGGCGGGCGCGTACGCCCCCCAGCAGTACGACACGGACACCCCGCCCGGCGGGGTCTGGGTGCCGCAGCAGCGCGACACCGACGCCGCCCCGGGCACCACCCCGGCGGCCCCGCCCGCGCCGCACGCCCCGCACGAGCAGAACCCGCCGTACGGCCAGGGCCAGGGGTACGACGAACAGCGCTACCGCTACTGAGTGCTCCGCTGGAGGTCCGGCGAGTCATCCGCGGGTGCGTCGTGGCTGGTCGCGCAGTTCCCCGCGCCCCTTCGGGGCGCCCTGGTGGCTACTGGGAGCCCCGCCAGTCGGCCCCGGAGACGACCAGGCCCGCGACCATCGCCCCCGACATCCCGGCGTGCGCCAGCCCGCCGCCGGGGTGGGCGAAGCCGCCCACCAGATAGCACCCGGGCAGCCGGGTGAGATTGCCCGGCCGCAGGAACGCCCCCCGTGCCCCGGCCAGTACGGGCGCGGGCACCCCGCCGCCCTCGGCCCCGGTCGCCGCCTCCGTGTCGGCGGGGGTACGCACCTCCCGCCACAGCAGCCGCTCCGCCAGATCCGGGACCGCCGCCTTGGCGGACTCGACCACGCGATCGGCGAAGGCGGCGGCGGCCCGCTCGTCACGCCAGTCGGCGCGCTCGCCGTGCGGCGCGACGGTGGCCGTCAGGGTCACGGCCTCGTGCCCCTCGCCGGGGACGGTGGCCGGGTCGTCCGGCCGGAGCACGGTCACCGTCGGGCGGTACGAGGCCGCGCCCGCCGTGCCGAAGACGGCCTCCAGCTCCGCCGCGCGGTCACCGCCGTGGACGACCGTACGGTGGGCGGTGCCCTCGGGGCGGGCGCCGGAGAGCGCCAGGAACACGCTGAACCTGCCCGGGGGCACGGGCGCCGCCGGCGCGGTCTCCGCCGCTCCCGGGGCGACGGCCGCCAGCCGGGCGGGGGAGACCCCGGCCACCACCACGTCCGCCTCGGCCACGCTTCCGTCGGCCAGCCGCACCCCGGCCGCGCGCCCGTCCTTCTCCACGACGCCGACGACGTCCGAGCCGAAGCGGAACTCCACGCGCCGCGCCAGGCACCGCTCGTACAGCGCGTCCGCGAGGCCGCGCATGCCGCCGGTCACGTACCAGCTGCCGAAGGTCTGCTCCAGGTACGGCAGGACCGTCGCGCTCCCGGGCGCCTCGCGCGGGTCGAGCCCGTAGGCGAGGGCGTGGCTCTCCAGCAGGGCGATCAGCCGCGGGTCCGCCAGCTCCCGCTCGGCGACGGACGCGAGCGTCACCGGCACCGGGCGGCGGAACAGCCCCTTGCGGTGGGGCAGCGCCGGGTACGGATCGCGGCCCAGCGCCTCGGTGCGCTCCGCCCGCAGCGGCTCCTCCAGCAGCGGCCGCCGCGTCGCGTCCCACACCTCGCGCGCCCGGTTGACCAGCTCGCTCCACCGCTCGCCCGCGCCCGCCCCCACCGCCGCGTCGAGCGCGGCGACCACACCGGCCCGGGAGGCGTTGGGCAGCGCGAAGTCCGTGCCGTCGGGGAAGAGATGGCGGCTCGCCGGGTCGACCTGGACGAGCCCGAGGCTCTGCTCCAGCGACTCCTTGCCGGTCTTGACGAACAGGTCGCGGTAGACGGCGGGCAGGTGGAGGAGGGCGGGGCCGGTGTCGAACGCGAAGCCGGCGCGGGTGAGGCGTCCGACGCCTCCGCCGTGGGTGTCCGTTCGCTCGTACACCGTCACCCGGTTGCCCGCGACGGCGAGCCGGGCGGCGGCTGCCATCGCGCCCATCCCGGCGCCGATCACCACAATCTGTGCCATGACGCCGACCTTATCGGGGTGGTGAGAGTGCCCCAGTCCCGCCCTTTCCCCGTTTCCCGGGGCTCCGCCCCAGACCCCCGCGCCTCAAACGCCGGCGAGGCTGGATCGCCGTTCGCGACGGCGCCGCAGGAACGCGCGTACCCGCTTCCAGAGGAAGACGACCAGCCCGATCCCCGCCGCCAGCAACGTCGCCGCGATGATCGCCGCCGCCACCGGGTGGAAGATCGCGAACACGATCAGCGCCGCGACCCCGAGGTCCTCCACCAGGCTCAGCACGATGTTGCTGGCCGGCTCCGGTGACGTGTTGACCGCCATGCGCGTGCCCGTCTTCACCAGGTGGCTCAGCAGCGCGGCCGAGCCGCCCACCGCGCCCGCCGCGAGCTCGGGGAGGGAGCCGTGCTGGCCGGCGAGCAGCGCGCCCACCACGCCTCCGGCGACGGGCCTGATGACGGTGTGGACCGCGTCCCAGACCGTGTCCACGTACGGGATCTTGTCGGCGACGGCCTCGCAGAGGAAGAGCACGCCCGCCGCGATGAGGACGTCGGGGCGCTGGAGCGCCCCGGGCACGTCGTCGCTCACCCCCGTCGCGCCGAGCAGACCGAGCAGCAGGACCACGGCGTAGGCGTTGACACCGCTGGCCCAGCCGCTTGTGAACACCAAGGGAAGCACCGACACGCGGAAGATCGTAACCGCCGTCCCGGGGTCCCTGAGTACGCGTACTCAGGCGCGGAGATGAGTACGCGCGCGGATGGGGCGCACCCCGTCCGGGAGGAAGAGTGGTGGTCGCGGAAGGGGCCGCCGGAGCCGGTACCGCCGATACGGGGCGGCGGAACGGCGGACGGCGGACCCCGACGCGGGCGGGGGAGGTACGGGGGAACACGGGGGAATCGCGGGGGAACGACGGCCCGGTGCGGACCGAGGGGGATCGGGCCGCACCGGGCCGGCGGACGTCCGCGCGCTAGCGGCCCGCGCCGCTCACCCGCCCCTGCAGCAGCCGCGACAGCGCCGAGTGCACCTCGTCGATCGACCGTTCCGGCTGGAACGACTGCCAGTCCAGCGCCGCCACCAGCACCATGCCGAACAGCGCCGACGCCGTCAGCGGGATGTCCAGCTCGGTGCTCAGCTCGCCCGTCGCGACCGCTTCGGTCAGGACGGCCTCGATGACGGCGATCGCCTTCTGCCGCACCTGCATCAGCGTCGACTGCCAGGCCCGGTTGGTGCGCCACAGCTCGGCCACGTAGAGCTGGGTGAGCGAGGGGTAGCGGGTGATGAAGTCCAGGCCGGCCCGGATCATCGCGTCCAGGGCGTCGACCCGGCTGCCGCCGCGCTCGGCCGTCTCGTCGGCGGCGGCCTGGAGGGAGTCGGTCAGCAGCTCGATGCCGTGCCGCAGCAGCTCCTCGAAGAGCACGGTCTTGCTGGCGAAGTTGTAGTAGACCGTGCCCTTGGCGACGCCGGCGCGCTCGGCGATCTCGTCCACGGTGGTGGAGGAGAAACCCTGTTCGGCGATGAGGGTGACCGCTGCTTCGAAGAGCTTGCGCCGGGTGTTCTGCCGCCGTGTACCGCTGCTGTCCATGACGGTGATTCTCCCCGTACCGGCCGTGTCCGCGCTCACAGGCTCAGCTCCGGGTGCAGCCGGTCCACGGACCAGACCTGTTTGCCCCGCGCCGAGAGGGCCGTCAGGGCCAGGGCGGCGGCGGTGAAGGCCGCCAGGACGCCGCACGCCTGCCAGACGGGGGCGAGGCCGCCGCCGGTGATGAGGTGGCGCAGCCCCTGTACGACGTAACTCATCGGCAGGAAGGGATGGATCGCGTTGAAGAAGCCGGGGCTGGTCTGCACCGGGTAGGTGCCGCCCGCCGAGGTCAGCTGGAGCATCAGCAGGGCGAGGACGAGGATGCGCCCGGCGGGCCCGAAGCGGGCGTTCAGCCATTGGACGACGGCCGCGAAGCACGCGACGACGAGGACGACGAAGCCCGCCGTGCCCGCCGCCCGCACCGGTCGCAGGCCCAGCCCCCAGTGGAGGACGGCCAGCAGCGCGGCCGCCTGGACGACGCCGATGGCGACGACGGGCAGCCAGCCCGCCACGGCGATCCGCCAGGCGGAGGCGCCTGCGGCCAGCGCGCGCCGGTTGAGGGGCTGGATCAGCATGTAGGCGACCATCGCGCCCACCCAGAGCGAGAGCGGGATGAAGTAGGGGGCGAATCCGGTGCCGTATTCGGGGGCCTTGTGGAGCGCCTTGGCGGCCAGGGAGACCGGGTCGGCCATCACCTCGGTGCGGGCGTCGCGCTCCTTCTTGCCGTAGTCGGGGATCTTCGCGGCGCCGTCGTGGAGGCCGCCCGCGAGTTTGGCGGAGCCGTCGGACAGCTTGACCATGCCGCCCTGGAGGGTGTCCGCGCCCTCGCGCAGCCGGCCGATGCCGTCGTCGAGGTCGGCGGCGCCCGTCCTGGCGGTGCCGAGCCCGTCGCGCAGCCGTCCGGTGCCCTCGCCGATGCGGCCGGCGCCCTCGGCCACCTGCTGGGCGCCGTCGTTGAGGGCGTTGACCTTCCGTACGGCGCCGTCGATGTCCCGGGCGAGGTGCGGGGCCTCGTCGGCGAGCCGTTCGGCGGCGGCGCTCAGGGCGTCCAGCTGCCCGGGGAGCCGGTCGAGTTCGCCGTTCTCGTTCCGCACGAGGGCGTCGAGCTTTTCCGCGCCCTCGGCCGACTGCCGCGCGGCGAACACGGCTTTCTTCAGGGCCGGGCAGTAGTCGCCCGGCGTGGAGGCGCCGGTGGCGGTGCCGGTCCCGGTGGTGGTGCCGGCCCGGGTGCCGGTGCCGGTGCCGGTGCCGGTCGCGCACAGCTTGTCGTACGCGGCGGACAGGTCGTCCGCGCCGCGCCTGGCGGCCCTGGCGAGCGGGCCCGTGACGGCGGGGGAGGGCAGGTCGGCCAGGTGCTCGCGGACGGTGCGCGCCTCGCGGGCGACGCCACGGGCGGCCTCCCCTATCTCGCCCGCGTGCTCCTTGACGAACGCGCCCTCCTTGCCGGCGACGCCGTTCACCTTGTCGGCCAGCTGCCGGGTGCCGTCCGCCACGCGCGCGGCGCCGCCGGCCAGTCGCCGGGCGGCGGAGTCCAGGGTGCCGGCGCCGTCGTGCAGCCGGTCCACGCCCTGCTCGAGCTCGCCGCTGCCATGACGGGCGCGGGTCAGGCCGTCCTTGAGGTCCCCGGCGCCCTTGCGGGCCTCGCCGATGCCCTCGCCGAGCCGGTCGGCGCCGCCCGCCGCCTCCTCGGTCTTGCCGTGGAGGCTGGAGAAGGAGACGAAGATCTTGTCGTAGAAGGACCGTGACGTCCTGCGCGACGCGGCCGCCCGGACCTCGGAGAAGACCGAGCGGGAGATCTGGCCGACGATGTAGTTGTTCGCGTCGTTCGTCCGGACCTGGAGCGCGCCGGTCACGGGGGAGCCGCCGGAGCCGGAGCCGGCACTGGAGGCGAGCAGCCTGCTGAAATCGGCCGGGATGGTCAACGACAGGTAGTACGTCCCCTTCTCGACCCCCTTCCGGGCCTCGGCGGCGCTCGTCTCGTGCCACTGGAAGGACTTGGAGTCGCGCAGCCCCTTGACGATCGAGTCGCCGGCCGCCAGCCGCTCGCCGTCCACCGTCGTGCCCCGGTCGGCGTTGACCAGCGCCACCGGCACCTTGTCGAGCCGCCCGTAGGGGTCCCAGAACGACCACAGGTACAACGCGCCGTAGAGCAGGGGCAGCAGGAGCAGGGCGACGAGCGCGGCGCGCGGCAGCCGGCCCCTCCCGAATCGTTTCAGCTCAAGGACGGCCAATTTCGGCGAGCGCATCCGCCGCTCCCTTCGGGGCCTGTGACATGGTCCGGTCGGTGCGGACGACCAGCGCGTCGCCCGGTGGCGGCGCCTCCGCGCACACCGCGAGCACGGTCGTACCGGCCCCGGCGAGGGCGCGCAGCAGCGCCCACGCCTGCTCGCGTTCGGCCGCTGTGAGCTTGAGGTCGGTGTCGTCCACCGCGATAAGCCGGGGCGAGCCGACGAGCGCGAGGGCCAGCGACAGCCGCAGCGCCTCCAGCCGCCCCAGATCCCGTACGGCCGTGCCGGCGCCCTTGGGCAGCGCGGACACCTCCAGCCCGGCGGCCGCGAGCGCGGCCTCGGTACGGGCCGCCTCCCGCGCCGCCTTCTCCGCCCCGGTGCGGAACAGCGCGCCGGGCGAGGCGCCGAACCTCCGCTGGAGCAGCGCGCGTTCCCGCAGGTGCTCGCCGACGGTCAGGGAGGCGTCGAGCTCGGCGACGCCCGGGACGTGCGCGAGCGCGCTCAGGCGCCGGACGGCCGCCATCCGCCGGGGCAGGGTCAGGCCCGCGATCTCGGCGTGCCCGGCGGACGGCCGCATACGACCGGTGAGAGTGAGCAGGAGACAGGTGCGGCCCGAGCCGGAGGGGCCCTCGACGGCCACGAGCGAACCGGGTGGCGCGTCGACGTCCACCGCGCGGAACGCCCAGCCGCGCGGCCCCCGGACACCGAGGCCCGTCGCCGCGATCGCGGCTCCGTGCGGGATGCCGTCCACAGGACCTCCAAGCAACCTTGGACTGACCGGTCAGTGCAAAAGTATGCGGATCGCTCCCTTCCTCCGTCAACCCCGTTCCCGAACGCGGGAGTTCGCGCAGGTCGTGGCCGGTTCGCACCGATGCGGGAGGGCGCGTGGCGCGAGGTGCCGGGCGGTGCGGTCCGGCCCATTAGGCTGGTGCCGCCCGACGTCAGTCACCCGCAGTCACCCGCCGAGGAGTCACCCGCCGTGTCAGACCCGCTGCGCCCCCGGGCGTCCCTCCGTACCGCCGTGGTCTGGGAGGTCCTCAAGGACGCCCTCGACCGCCGGGTCAAGGCCGCCGGACGGGAGGCCCTGGACGTCCTCGACACCGGTGGCGGCTCCGGCAAGTTCGCGGTGCCCCTCGCGCGGCTCGGCCACCACGTCACCGTCGTCGACCCCAGCCCCAACGCGCTGTTCGCGCTGGAGCGCAGGGCCGCCGAGGCCGGGGTCGCCGAGCGGGTGCGCGGCGTCCAGGGCGACGCCCACGGCCTGTTCGACGTCGTCGACCGCGACGGATTCGACGTCGTGCTCTGCCACGGCGTGCTGGAGTACGTCGAGGACCCCGCCGACAGCGTCCGCAACGTCGTCGCGGCCCTCCGCCCCGGCGGCACCCTCAGCCTGCTCGCCGCCGGCCTCGGCGGCGCCGTGCTCGCCCGCGCCCTCGCCGGGCACTTCACCGAGGCCCACCAGGCCCTCACCGACCCCTCCGGCCACTGGGGCGCCGGGGACCCGCTCACCCGCCGCTTCTCCGCCGAGCAGCTCTCCGGCCTCGTCGGCGACGCGGGCCTTGAGGTCTCCGCGGTGCACGGCGTGCGCGTCTTCGCCGACTTGGTGCCCGGCGTGCTCGTCGACCACGAGCCCGGCGCGCTGGACGCGCTGCTGCGGCTGGAGGCCGCCGCGGCCGAACTGCCGGCCTTCCACTCCATCGCCACGCAGCTGCACGTCCTGGCCGAGCGGGACTGACGCGACCCCCCGTCCCCGCCTCGTCCCCGCCTCGGGCGGACCCCACCCGATCAGCTCGTTCGCCCCGTATGATCGGGGGACACCGTCCGGCATGGCCGATCGGCAGGCAGGGAATGTACGTCCCGACGGCATCGATCGCCACACCGGGGCCGGTGGCCGAATTGGCGCAGAGGGGCGGGTTTCACGGGGGCGATTCCCTGCCTATCCTGAAAGGGTCGCACCCGGTCGCCCCCCGCGACCGACGAGTAGGAGGACTCCGTGCCGCTCTCGGAGCACGAGCAGCGCATGCTCGAGCAGATGGAGCGAGCGCTGTACGCCGAAGATCCCAAGTTCGCCACAGCGCTCGAGGGCAGCGGCCTGCGCACGTACACCCGGCGACGGGTCTACCAGGCGGTCGCGGGTTTTCTGGTGGGCATCGCGCTCCTCATGGCCGGAATGGTCACCCAGCGGATCTGGATCAGCGTGGCGGGCTTCCTCGTCATGCTGGGCTGCGCCGTGCTCGCGGTGACGGGGTGGCGCAAGGCGCCGAGGCCCGGCGTCCGGCGCGTCGGCGGTCCCGGCGGGCCCGGTGGTCCGGGCATGGCACGGCGGCCGGTCGGCCGCCGGCGCGGCATGATGGACCGCATCGAGCAGCGATGGCAGCGGCGACGGGACGAGCAGGGGCACTAGCCCGCTTTGTCTTGACACGTGTGCTCCTTACCCGTGGGGCCAGGACGGACGTCCTGGCCCCACGGGCGTATGCGGGGGTCGCCAGGGGCACGCGGCCCAGCCCCGGTCACGGGAAGGGGCGGGAGCGGGGGATCAGCCGCCGCAGGCGCGCCCTCGCCGCCGACCGGACGCCCGCCCAGAACCCGGCGCACGCCCACACCACCCGCACCGCCGACCGGGGCGCCACCACGGCCCGCACCCGCGCCCGGCGCCCCGCCGAGGCCCGCAGGCCCGCCCGGGCGGCCTCGACGTCGGCGCTCGCCGTCGCCCCGGCGGGCGGCGGCGACGGCGCGTACAGCGTCTGCTCGACCGCCGTCGCCAGCCGCCCCACGGCCTCCGCGTGCGGTCCGGCCAGCCGCGCGTCCCGGACGATGCGGGCCGCCGCCATCCTGGGGGTCAGGGAATCGTCCGGCGGGATGCCGTAGTCCCACGCGGAGTCGGTCAGCTCGCGCCAGGCGGCCAGCGGGCGCGGCCCGGCCCGGCCGTCGAGCCGCCGGGCGCACGCCCGCCTCCGCCACAGGTGGGGCAGCGCGGGCAGCAGCAGCGCGGCCAGCGCTGCCACGATCACGACGGCCAGGGTGAGCGGCGACGTACCGCCGGAGGACCCGCCCGCCTCCAGCCGCACGACGCCGCCGCAGCCGTCGACCTTCTTCAGCTCGGGCGGGCAGCCGCCGTCCGCCGAGGGCGCCGGCTGCGGCGCCCTGCTCCGGCCGGGCTCCGGGGCCGGGACGCCCGGGTCGGGGGCGGAAGGAGCCTGCGCGACCGTGTACTCGGGCGGGGTGCCCCGGCTGGGCGTGGGCTCGAACCGGGTCCACCCGGCGCCCTCGAAGTACAGCTCGGGCCAGGCGTGGGCGTCCTTGGTGCCGACCGACACCGTGCCGTCCGGCTGCGGGGTGCCCGGGGTGAAGCCGACCGCCACGCGCGCGGGGATGCCCAGCGTCCTCGCCATGGCCGCCATGGCGAAGGAGAAGTGGACGCAGAAGCCCTGCTTCTCCTCCAGGAAGCGCGCTATGGCGTCGGGGCCGCTGCCCGAACGCACCTCCGTGTCATAGCGGAAGCCCCCGCTCGCGGCGAACCAGTCCTGCAGCTTCACCGCCTGCTGGTAGGAGTCGGCCGCGCCGGCGGTCACCTTCCGGGCCGTCTCCGCCACGACCTTGGGCATCGCGGGCGGCACCCGCGTGTATTCGCGCAGCAGTTGCTCCGGGGGCGCGGGCGCGGCGGCGAGCTGAGCGGCCGTCGGCTCCACGAGCAGCCCCGCCACCTGATAGCGCACGCCCCGCGTGGTCTGGCCGTGGTCGCCGACCAGCGCCCGGCCCTCCGGCTCGTACCGCCACTGGCCCGGGACCCGCACCCGCTCGGCCGGATAGGGCAGGGGCAGATAGTTCTGGCCGTAGCCGTCGGAGGCCGCGACGGAGACCCCGATGCGGGCCGTACGGACCCCGGTGGTCAGCCCGGCGGGGGTGGGCAGCGGGTCGGGCACATCGGTGATGCGCCGCTCGGAGGCGCGCCATGACGCGCCGTCGAACCGGTCGAGGGCGACGATGCGCAGGTACAGGTCCTGGACGGACGGCGCGGAGGTGCGGTAGCGCAGCAGCTCCCGGTTCTCCGGCTGGTTGAGGCTGTTCTGCAGCGAGACCAGCGGGTTGACGGCGGAGATGGTGCCGCCGTCGGAGCCGGGGCCCTCGCCGGCGCCGCGCGCGGCCAGCAGCCCGCCGCCGATCGAGGGCAGCGCGACCGGGAGCGCCAGGGCGAGCCCCAGCGCGAGTGCCCCGATGCGCCGGCCGGTGCGCACCGGGGCCAGGGCCGGGCCGCCGCCCGCCGCGAGGCCGGCGGCGACGCCGGCCGGGGCGCCGGCGGCCCCGCCGCCGAACACCCTGCCCCAGCGCGCGAGCCGGTCCCGGCCCTCGGCCAGGAGCAGCAGCAGATAGCCGGCGGCCGCTATGAGGAACCACAGCCGGCCCGCGCTGCCCTTGGACAGCCCGGCGCCGACCGAGTAGAGCGCCAGCAGGGGCAGGCCCGCCGGGGCCGCGCCGCGGAAGGTGACCGCCAGGGCGTCCACCACCAGCCCGACCAGCAGCACACCGCCGATCAGCAGCAGCCGGATGGACGTCGTCGCGGGCGCCGGGATGGCGTACCGCCCGACGTCGTCCACGCCCTGCCGCAGCAGTCGGCCGAACTCCTCGAAGGCGTCGGGGCCCGGCAGTATCCCGCCGACGGCCCGTTCGCGGGCGAAGACGAGCGTGAGCAGCAGCAGGACGACGAGGGCCTGCGCCGCGACCGTCAGCCACCGGGCCAGCGGCACGCGGCGGGCCGCCACGCCGACCGCCGTCTGGACGCACAGCAGCAGCGCGGCCTGGAGGATCCAGACGGTCCGCTCGACCAGCGGCAGCATCGCGCAGGCCGTCCCCAGGGTGGCCAGCACCCCGCACACCGCCAGCCGCGACCGCCCGCTCACGCCCGGCCCCCCGCCCCGTTGCCGCCGGGGGCACCGCTCGCGGTGGCACCGTTGCCCGTCGCCCCACCGCCTGCCGCGCCCGCCCGCGCCGGGCCGGCCGCCGTGCCGTCGGCCGCCGCCCCCGGGGCCGTCGCCGTGCCGTACCCACCCGCGCCGTACCCATCGGCCAGGGCGGCGCCCGGCACGCCGTACGCGCCCGCGCCGTACGGGCCGCCCGCAGGGCTGCCCGGTGTCCCCGCCAGCCGCCACAGGTCGGGCAGTGCCGTGCCGGGAGCGACGGGCAGGGCCGTCCAGCCCGCGTCGCGCAGGACGCGCAGGCGTTCCTCGGCCTCGGGGTGGGCCGGGTCGCCCTCGGGGGCGCCCGACCAGGTGGCCGTGGGCAGGACGAAGGCGACCGCCGTGCCGCCACGGGGGCGCATCCGGGCGGCCAGGGCCGCCTGCGGCTCGTCCAGGTCGCCGAGGAACGCCACCAGCAGGCCCTCGCCGCCGGCACCGAGCAGCGCGTCATGGGCGGGGGAGAGGCCGCTGCCCTCGGAGTGGTCGATCACGGCGAGGGCGTCCAGCATCAGCCCGGCGGCGCCGGACGGGTCCGGCGAGGAGCTCGCGTAGCCGCCGGAGGAGACGTCGTGGCCCGGCAGGGCGCTGCCCGTGTCGGTCAGCAGCCGGACGGTGAAGCCCCGCTCCATCAGGTGCGACGCCACCGAGGCCGCCCCGGAGACGGCCCACTCGAAGGGCGAGCCGGGCCCGGCGCCCTCGTAGGCGACGGCCCGGGTGTCCAGCAGCACCGTGCAGTGGGCGCGCCGGGGCCGCTCCTCGCGGCGCACCATCAGCTCGCCGTAGCGGGCGGTGGAGCGCCAGTGGACCCGGCGCAGATCGTCGCCGTGCCGGTAGCCGCGCGGAATGACATCGTCCTCCCCGGCCAGGGCGAGGACGCGGTAGCGGCCGTCGCCGTGGCCCGCCGCCTCGCCGCCGAGGCGCACCGGCGGCAGCCGGTCGACGCGCGGCACGACGGTCAGGGTGTCGTACGCGCTGAAACCGCGGGTCAGCTCGCACATCCCGAACGGGTCCGTCAGCCGCAGCTGGAGCGGGCCCAGGGGGTAGCGGCCGCGCAGATCGGCGCGGACCCGGTAGGAGACCTCGCGCCGCCCGCCCGGCTCCATCCGGTCCAGGACGAAGCGCGGGCGCGGGCCCAGCACATAGGGCACCCGGTCCTGGAGCATCAGCAGGCCGGTGGGGAGCCGCGAGACGTTGTCGACGCGCAGGCTCACCCGGGCCTCGGCGGAGGCGGGCACGCGCGCGGGCGCGAGCCGCCGGCTGCCGGTGACCCGGTGCCGGGTGAGGTGGAGCACCACCACGCACACCACGGGCAGCACGGCCAGCAGCAGCCCCACCCGCAGCAGGTCCTCCTGGCCCAGCACATAGGCGCAGGCCGTCGCGGCGACGCCCGCCGCCAGGAAGGAGCGGCCCCGGGTGGTCAGCCCGCCGAACGCGGCCCACAGCCCGCCGCGTCCCTCCCCGTCGCCGGGCGGGCCGCCCGGGGCGGGCATCACAGCCCCCGCGCGCCCGGCGGCTGCCGGCCGAACGGGTCGGGCAGCGGGGTGCGCCGCAGGATGTCCACGACGATCTGCTCGGCGGTGCGCCGGCCGAGCTGGGCCTGTGCCGTGGGCAGCAGCCGGTGGGCGAGCACCGGCACCGCCAGCGCCCGGACGTCGTCGGGCAGGGCGAACTCCCGCCCGGCCAGCGCCGCCGCGGCCTTGGCCGCCCGCAGCAGATGCAGCGTCGCGCGCGGCGACGCGCCGAGTCTGAGCTCGGGGTGCTGCCGGGTGGCGCCGACCACGTCCACCGCGTAGCGCAGGACGGGCTCGGCGACGTGCACCGCGCGGACCGCCTCGATCAGCTTGCCGATCTCGTGTGCGTGGGCGACGGGCTGGAGATCGTCCAGCGGGGAGAGGGCGCCGTGCGAGGCCAGCATCCGCAGCTCGGCCTCCGGCCCCGGATAGCCGATGGACACCCGGGCCATGAAGCGGTCGCGCTGGGCCTCGGGCAGCGGGTACGTGCCCTCCATCTCGACCGGGTTCTGCGTGGCCACGACCATGAAGGGGCTGGGCAGCTCATAGGTGTGCCCGTCGATGGTGACCTGGCGCTCCTCCATCGACTCCAGCAGCGCCGACTGGGTCTTGGGCGAGGCGCGGTTGATCTCGTCGCCGATGACGATCTGCGCGAAGATCGCGCCGGGCTTGAACTCGAAGTCCCGGCGCTGCTGGTCGTAGACGCTCACGCCGGTGATGTCGGAGGGCAGCAGGTCCGGGGTGAACTGGATGCGCCGCACCGAGCAGTCGACGGACCGGGCCAGCGCCTTGGCGAGCATCGTCTTGCCGACGCCCGGCACGTCCTCGATCAGCAGGTGCCCCTCGGCGAGCAGGACGGTCAGCGCCAGCCGCACGACCTCCGGCTTGCCCTCGATCACGCTCTCCACCGAGCGGCGCACCCGCTCCGCGGTGGCGGTCAGCGCGGCGGCCGGCCCCGCCGCTCCGCCCGGCTCCGCCGGAGCGGGCGGAGCCCCGTGGCTGGCTCGCTCGTCATACGTCGTCACCCGGCCCTCCTCGGCCCTTCACAGGGCCGGAAGGCCCGCCGGAAACTCCGGCGGCGCGTGGCCGGCCCACCCCGCTGCGGCGCCCGGGGCCGCGTGGCGGCCGGGCGTCCCTACGCATTCTGGCCGCCCGCACGGCGTGGCGTCACCGCCTGTGGACAACTGGTGCGGCGCGTGCCGCGCCAGTTGTCCACAGGGCTTGCGGTCAGGGGCGCGGGTCGATCTCGCGCAGCAGGCCGGTCGTGACGTCGAAGACGAAGCCCCGCACATCGTCGCGGTGGGGCAGGAACGGGGAGGTCCGCACCCGCTGCATGGACTGGCGGACGTCCTGGTCGAGGTCCTTGAACGCCTCCACGGCCCACGGCGGCCGCTGGCCGACCTCGGCCTCGATGTCGTGCCGGAAGTCCTCGGTGAGGTCCAGCAGACCGCAGCCGGTGTGGTGGATCAGCACGACCGAGCGGGTGCCCAGGGCACGCTGGCTGATGGTGAGGGAACGGATGATGTCGTCGGTGACGACGCCACCCGCGTTGCGGATGGTGTGGCAGTCGCCCAGCTCCAGGCCCAGGGCGGCGTGGAGGTCGAGACGGGCGTCCATGCACGCGACCACGGCGACCTTCAGCACGGGCCGGGCGTCCATGCCCGGGTCGGTGAACGCGGCGGCGTACTGGGCGTTGGCCTGTACCAGCCGGTCGGTGACGGTCGGTTCCGGGGAGTCCGTGCGGTCCTGTCCGGTGCCGGGCGTGGGGGACTGTGACGCGGATATGGGCATAGGGATGAACGTAGCCGCTGACCGGCTCCGGCGCACGCGCGACCGTCCCTGACCAGGGCAGCGCCCGGTAACCGGCCGCTCACCGGGCCCGGCCCGCCGCCCCGCCGGAACCCCTCGTCCCGCCGGGGGCCACCGCCGGGCGGGCGGTGGGACGCGCACGCACCGGCCGGTTGATTGACCGCGGGGGCGAGTGGACTAAAGTGGCGCGAAGTGGGAGGCGTGACGCTCCCCGGAACGCTCCCCGGAACCGAAGAACCACCACGTGGCACGGTGCGTACGTACCCCTCGGCCTCCTCCCGCTCCCGGTCGCCCGGCGTCACTTCCCCGGCGCCGGAACGTCCGTTCCCCTTCGAGCGGGCGGGGACCCGGCGGTACGCCGCGCCGCGCCTCCCCGTATCTCAGAAGGGCGCATGAGCAGCAACGCGCGACACGTCCCCGTCATGCTCCAGCGCTGCCTGGACATGCTCGCCCCCGCGCTGACCGCGCCCGGAGCCGTCGTGGTCGACTGCACCCTCGGCGCCGGCGGGCACAGCGAGGCGCTGCTCAAGACCTTCCCCGACGCCCGGCTCGTCGCCCTCGACCGCGACCCCACGGCGCTCGCGCTCGCCGGTGAGCGGCTCGCCCCCTACGGCGACCGCGCCACGCTGGTGCGCGCCGTCTACCACGAGCTGCCCGAGGTGCTGGAGCGCCTGGGCATCCCCAAGGTCCAGGGCGTCCTCTTCGACCTCGGCGTCTCCTCCATGCAGCTCGACGAGGCCGACCGCGGCTTCGCCTACGCGCAGGACGCCCCGCTGGACATGCGCATGGACCAGACGACGGGCATCAGCGCCGCCGAGGTCCTCAACACCTACCCGCCGGGCGAGCTGGTGCGCATCCTGCGCCAGTACGGCGAGGAGAAGCAGGCCAAACGCATCGTCTCGGCCATCGTCCGGGAGCGGGCGAAGGAGCCCTTCAGCAACAGCGCCCGCCTCGTCGAGCTGATCCGCGACGCCCTCCCGCAGGCCGCCAAGCGCACCGGCGGCAACCCCGCCAAGCGCACCTTCCAGGCGCTGCGCATCGAGGTCAACGCCGAGCTGGCCAGCGTGGAGGCGGCCATCCCGGCCGCCGTCGCGTCCCTCGCCGTCGGTGGCCGGATCGCGGTGCTGTCCTACCAGTCGCTGGAGGACCGCATCGTCAAGAGCGTCTTCGCCGCCGGCGCCACGAGCACCGCGCCGCCCGGCCTGCCGGTGGTGCCCGAGCAGTACCAGCCGCGCCTGAAGCTGCTGACGCGCGGCGCGGAACTGCCCACGGAGGAGGAGATCGCCGAGAACCGGCGGGCCGCCCCCGCCCGGCTGCGCGGCGCCGAGCGCATCCGCGAGGACATCCGGTGAGCCCGGCCGGACGCCGGGGCGGCCGCCTGGTGCGGCTGCTGCCCGCCGGACCCGCCGGGGCGAAGCGCACGCCGTTCGTCCTGCTGGTCGTGGTGCTCCTCGGTTCCGGCCTCATCTCGCTGCTGCTGCTGAACTCCTCCCTGAACCAGGGCTCCTTCGAGCTCAGCCGGCTCCAGCGCACCACCACCGAGCTGACCGACGAGCAGCAGGCGCTCCAGCAGGAGGTCGACCAGCTCGCCGCCCCGGACGCGCTGGAGCGCCGCGCCCGGGAGCTGGGCATGATCCCCGGCGGCAGCCCCGCCTTCCTGCTGCCCGACGGCACGGTCAAGGGCGCCCCCGCCCCGGCGACCACCGCCAACCCCGCCGACCCGGCGGCCTTCGCGCCCCCCGAGCCCCGGGGCCTGCCCCCGCTGGCCCCCGACCCCCTCGTCGCCCCGGCCCCGCCCGGGCAGCCGCCCGTCGTGCTCCGCGGCGGGGACGCGCCGTCCCCGGCCGCCCAGGCCCCTGCGGCACAGGCCCCGGCGGCACGGCCCCCGGCCGACGGGCGGCCCGCCGGCGCCCCGGCGCAGCCACAGCCCCACCCGGCCCTCCCCCCGGCCCCGGTGGGCGGGAACCCCCAACAGGTCAGGTAGGTGAGTCGTGACGGCGCCCAGGCAGCCCCGCCGCCCGGTTCCCGGGCCCGCGCGCCCCGTCGCCCGGCCGGCGCGCCCCCGCCCCGGTGACCGCTCCCTGCGGCTGGGCAACCCCCGGCCCCGGTTGCGGGCGATCGGCGTGGGCCTCACGCTCGTCCTGCTGGTCTTCACGGTCCGGCTGCTCCAGGTGCAGGCCGTCGACGCCAGCGCCTACGCGGCCCGCGCCAACGTCAACCGCTACATCCCGGTGACGCTGGCCGCCGAGCGCGGCGCCATCACCGACCGCACCGGCGTGGACCTGGCCACCACCGTCGACGCCTACGACATCACCGCCGCCCCCGACCTCCTCGCCCCCGACCGGATCAAGACCGAGGGCGCGGCCGCGCGGGCCGCGAGGCTGCTGGCCCCCGTCCTCGGCGAGGACGCGGCCACGCTGGAGCAGAAGCTCACCGCCAACCCCAAGTCCAAGTACGTGGTGCTGGCCCGCCGGCAGACCCCGCAGGTCTGGAAGAAGATCTCGGAGCTGAAGAAGGCGCAGGCGGAGAAGGCCCGCCGCAAGGAGGGCGCCAACGTCCTGGCCGGGGTGAACCGCGAGTCCCACAGCAAGCGCGTCTACCCCAACGGCGACCTGGCCGCCGGCCTCCTCGGCTTCGTCAACGGCGACGGCCGGGGCAGCGGCGGTCTGGAGGCCCTCCTCGACGACACCCTCGCCGGCAAGAACGGCAAGCGCGTCTACGCCCAGTCCGGCGGCCGGCAGGTGCCCACCGGCGATCTGAAGGAACAGGCCGCCGTGCCCGGCTCCGACGTGGAGCTGACCATCGACCGCGACATCCAGTGGGCCGCCCAGAACGCCGTCGCCAAGCAGGTGCGCGAGTCCGGCGCGGACCGGGGCTACGTCGTCGTCCAGGACACCCGCACCGGACAGATCCTGGCCATGGCCAACGCCCCCGGCTACAACCCCAACGACCTGGAGCACGCCGACCGCTCCGCGCTGGGCAACGCCGCCCTCCAGGACGCCTACGAACCCGGCAGCGTCAGCAAGATCATGACGATGGCCGCCGTGCTGGAGGAGGGCGTCGCCACGCCCGACACCCATGTGGAGGTCCCCAACCGGCTGCCGCGCGCCGACCGCGCCTTCGCCGACGACGTGGACCACCCCACCTGGCACCTGACGCTGAACGGGGTGCTCGCCAAGTCCAGCAACATCGGCACGATCCTCGCCAGCGAGCAACTGGGCAAGACCCGCGAGGAGGCCAACGAGGTCCTCTACACCTACCTCCGCAAGTTCGGCATCGGCCGCCCCACGGGCCTCGGCTTCCCCGGGGAGACGCCCGGCCTGCTGGCCCGGCCGGGGGAGTGGAAGTCCTCGCGGGCCTACACCATCCCCTTCGGCCAGGGCCTCTCCCTCAACGCCGTCCAGGCCGCCTCCGTCTACTCCACCATCGCGGCCGGCGGCGAGCGCGTACAGCCCTCCCTGGTGCGCGGCGCCAAGGGGCCCGACGGCCGCTTCACCCCCGCCCCGACGCCGCCCCGCACCCGGGTGATCAGCGAGAAGACCGCCCGGCAGCTCTCCGCGATGCTGGAGTCGGTCGTCGACGACCAGGAGGGCACCGGCACCAAGGCCAAGATCCCCGGCTACCGGGTCGCGGGCAAGACCGGCACGTCCAACCGGGTGGACCCCACCACCGGCCGCTACCACGGCTACACCGCCTCCTTCGCCGGCTTCGCCCCCGCCGACCAGCCCCGGATCACCGTCTACTGCGCCATCCAGAACCCCACCAAGGGCAGCTACTTCGGCGGCCAGGTCTGCGGGCCGGTCTTCAAGCAGGTCATGGAGTTCGCGCTGAAGACCCTCCAGGTGCCCCCGTCGGGCACCCGGCCGCCGCGGCTGCCGGTGAGCTACTAGCGAGCCGGGCCGGCCGTGACGACGATCACTCCCGACCCGGGGAACCGCGGCCGGCGACGCCCCTCGCTTCGCGACGAGGCGGGTACGCCCGGTACGCTCACCGCCGTGCCCCACGCTGATCAGTCCCACACGACCTCCCAGGACGCGCCCGCCGTGTCCCCGGGAGCGCCCCGCCCCACCCGGGTCCGCCCCGTGCCCCTCGCGGAGCTGGCCGCTCAGCTGGGCATCGCCGCCCCCGAGGGCGCGTCGGCCGTCGCGGTCACCGGGATCACCCACGACTCGCGCGCCGTCCGCCCGGGCGACGTCTACGCGGCCCTGCCCGGCGCCCGCTTCCACGGCGCGGACTTCGCCGCGCAGGCCGCGGGCCTCGGTGCCGCCGCCGTGCTGACCGACCCGGCGGGCGCCGAGCGCGCCGGCGCCACCGGCCTGCCCGTGCTGACCGTCGCCGCCCCGCGCGAGCGGATGGGCGCCCTGGCCGCCACGATCTACGGCGAGCCCGCCCGCGAGCTGCTGACCGTCGGCATCACCGGCACCTCCGGCAAGACCACCACCGCCTACCTGATCGAGGGCGGCCTGCGCGCCATGGGCGGCCCCACCGGCCTGATCGGCACGGTGGAGTCCCGGATCGGCGACGAGCGGGTCAAGTCGGAGCGCACCACCCCCGAGGCCACCGACCTCCAGGCGCTGTTCGCGGTGATGCGCGAGCGCGGCGTCCGCTCGGTCGCCATGGAGGTCTCCAGCCACGCCCTGCGCCTGGGCCGCGTCGACGGCTGCGTCTTCGACGTCGCCGTCTTCAACAACCTCAGCCCCGAGCACATGGAGTTCCACTCGGGCATGGAGGACTACTTCTCCGCCAAGGCGGAGCTGTTCACCAAGGAGCGCAGCCGCCTCGGCGTGGTCAACGCCGACGACGAGTACGGCCGCCGCCTCGCCGCGGGCGAGGCCGAGGTCCCGGTGATCACCTTCTCCGCCGAGGGCCGCGCGGACGCCGACTGGCGCGCCGCCGACGTCGAGATCGGCCCGTTCGACTCCACGTTCACCGTGCTCGGCCCCGAGGGCGTCTCCGCGACGGCCCGGGCGCCGCTCGCCGGCCCGTTCAACGTCGCCAACGCCCTGGCCGCGATCGTCGCGCTCGTCGCCGCGGGCGCGGAGCCGCAGGTCGCCGCCGACAGCGTCGCGGCCGTCCCCGGCGTCCCCGGCCGGCTGGAGCGCGTGGACGCCGGCCAGCCCTACCTGGCCGTCGTCGACTACGCCCACAAGACGGACGCCGTCGAATCGGTTCTCCGCGCCCTGCGCGCGGTCGGCAGCGGCCGGGTCCACGCCGTGCTCGGCTGCGGCGGCGACCGCGACACCACCAAGCGCGCCCCCATGGGCCGCGCGCTGGCCCGCCTCGCCGACACGGCCGTACTGACCTCCGACAACCCCCGCTCCGAGGATCCCCTCGCGATCCTCGCCACCATGCTCGCGGGCGCCGCCGAGGTGCCCGCCGCCGAGCGCGGCACCGTCCTCCTGATGGAGGACCGCGCCGCCGCCATCGCCGCCGCCGTCGCCCGCGCCGAACCCGGCGACACCGTCCTGGTCCTGGGCAAGGGCCACGAACAGGGCCAGGACATCGCCGGAGTGGTACGCCCCTTCGACGACCGCCAGGTGCTGCGCGAGGCCATCGAGCACCGTGAAGCGGCCATCACGCACCGGAACGACCAGGGATGACCAACCGCCATGCGCGCACAACCCTCCCCCCGGCAGCTCCTCCGAACGGCAGGAGGTGACCTCCGGTGATCGCACTCTCCCTCGCCGAGGTCGCCGCGATCGTCGGCGGACAGCAGCACGACATACCGGACCCGGGGCTCATCGCCACCGGCCCGGTCGTGATCGACTCCCGTGAGGTGCGGCCCGGCAGCCTCTTCGCCGCGCTGCCCGGCGACCGCGTCGACGGCCACGACTACGCCGAGCGCGCCATCGCCTCCGGCGCGGCCGCCGTACTGGCCGCCCGTCCCGTCGGCGTACCCGCGATCGTCGTCCCCGACGTCGTCGAGGCGCTGGGCACCCTCGCCCGCGCCGTCGTGGAGCGGCTCGGCACCACCGTCGTCGGGCTCACCGGCTCGGCCGGCAAGACCAGCACCAAGGACCTGATCGCCCAGCTGCTGGAGCGCCTCGGCCCCACCGTGTGGACGCCCGGCAACTTCAACAACGAGATCGGCCTGCCGGTCACGGCCCTGATGGCCGACGAGGACACCCGTCACCTCGTCCTGGAGATGGGCGCCCGCGGCATCGGGCACATCCGCTACCTCGCCGGGCTCACCCCGCCGCGCGTCGGCCTCGTCCTCAACGTCGGCACCGCCCACATCGGCGAGTTCGGCGGCCGCGAGGCGATCGCCGAGGCCAAGGGCGAGCTGGTCGAGGTGCTGCCCGCCGCCGCCGAGGGCGGCGTCGCCGTGCTCAACGCCGACGACCTCCTCGTGCGCGCCATGAGCGCCCGCACCAAGGCCCGGGTGGTCCTCTTCGGCGAGTCCCCGGACGCGGACGTCCGTGCCGAGAACGTCCGGCTCGACGACTTCGGCCGGCCCTCCTTCACGCTTCACACACCCACCGGGTGCGCCGACGTGACCATGCGGCTGTACGGTGAGCACCACGTGTCGAACGCGCTCGCCGCGGCCGCCGTCGCCCATGAGCTGGGCATGCCCGTAGCGGAGATCGCCGCCGCGCTCTCCGGGGCCGGTCAGCTCTCCCGCTGGCGCATGGAGGTCACCGAGCGCGCGGACGGCGTGACGATCGTCAACGACGCCTACAACGCGAACCCCGAATCCATGCGAGCGGCGCTGCGCGCGCTGGCCGCGATGGGCGAAGCCGCCCGGGCTAGGGGTGGACGGACGTGGGCAGTACTCGGTCGGATGGCCGAGCTGGGCGAGGAGTCACTCGCCGAGCACGACGCGGTCGGACGGCTGGTCGTCCGGCTCAATGTCGGCAAGCTCGTGGCAGTCGGGGGCAGGGAAGCGGCCTGGTTGCAGATGGGCGCCTATAACGAGGGTTCGTGGGGTGAGGAGTCGGTGCACGTGTCCGACGCGCAGGCGGCCGTCGACCTGTTGCGCAGTGAGCTGCGCCCGGGAGACGTCGTGCTGTTGAAGGCGTCCCGGTCGGCGGGGCTGGAGCGGGTGGCCGAGGCGCTGCTCGCGGTCGACGGCGAGGTCGCCGGCTGATGAACCAGATCCTCTTCGCGGGTGTCATCGGTCTGTTCCTGACCCTCATCGGCACCCCGCTGCTGATCAAGTTCCTCGCCCGCAAGGGCTACGGCCAGTTCATCCGTGACGACGGCCCGCGCGGCCACGCCGGGAAGAAGGGCACGCCCACCATGGGTGGCATCGCCTTCATCCTGGCCACGCTGATCGCGTACGCCGTCACCAAGGTGATCACCAGCAAGGCGCCCACGACCTCGGGCCTGCTGGTGCTCTTCCTGACCGCCGGCATGGGCCTGGTCGGCTTCCTCGACGACTACATCAAGATCGTCAAGCAGCGCAGCCTCGGTCTGCGCGCCAAGGCGAAGATGGCCGGCCAGCTGATCGTCGGCATCGCCTTCGCCGTCCTCGCGCTGCAGTTCGCCGACACCCGGGGCCAGACCCCGGCGTCCACGCGGCTGTCCTTCACCCAGGACTTCGGCTGGTCCGTCGGCCCCGTGATCTTCGTGATCTGGGCGCTGTTCATGATCCTCGCGATGTCGAACGGCGTGAACCTCACCGACGGCCTCGACGGCCTGGCCACCGGCGCCTCCGTGATGGTCTTCGGCGCCTACGTCTTCATCGGCACCTGGCAGCACGGCCAGTGGTGCGGCAACTCGCTCACCGCCGGCGCCGCCTGTTACGAGGTGCGCGACCCGCTCGACCTCGCCGTGGTCGCCTCGGCCCTGATGGGCTCCTGCTTCGGCTTCCTGTGGTGGAACACCTCGCCCGCCAAGATCTTCATGGGCGACACCGGCTCGCTCGCCCTCGGCGGCGCCCTCGCGGGCCTGGCGATCTGCTCCCGCACGGAGCTGCTGCTCGCCCTCCTCGGCGGTCTGTTCGTCCTCATCACCATGTCCGTGGTGATCCAGGTCGGCTCGTTCCGCCTCACCGGGAAGCGCGTCTTCCGGATGGCCCCGCTCCAGCACCACTTCGAGCTCAAGGGGTGGAGCGAGGTCCTTGTGGTGGTCCGCTTCTGGATCATCCAGGGCCTGTGCGTGGCCGTCGGACTCGGAATCTTCTACGCCGGATGGTTGGCCATCAAGTGAGTACCGCGGAGTTCAGCGGCAAGCGCGTCACCGTCGCCGGCCTCGGGGTGAGCGGCGTCAGCGCCGCCCGCGCCCTGGCCGGCCTCGGCGCGAGCGTGACCGTCGTCGACGGCGGCGACAGCGAGGCCCTGCGCGAGCGCGCCGCCTCCCTTCAGGCCGCCGGGATCGCCGTCCGCCTCGGCGACGCGGACACCCTGCCCGAGGGCACCGACCTCGTCGTCACCTCGCCCGGCTGGCGGCCCGACAGCCCGCTCTTCGCGGCCGCCGCCGAGGCGGGCGTGGACGTCGTCGGCGACGTCGAGATCGCCTGGCGGCTGCGCGGCCCCGACGCCGCGCCCTGGCTGGCGGTCACCGGCACCAACGGCAAGACCACCACCGTGCAGATGCTCGCCTCCATCCTGAGGGCCGCGGGTCTCCGCACGGCCGCCGTGGGCAACATCGGCACCCCGATCATCGACGTGGTGCTCGGCGACGAGCCCCACGACGTGCTCGCCGTCGAGCTCTCCAGCTACCAGCTGCACTGGGCGCCCTCGCTGCGCGCCCACTCCGCGGCCGTGCTCAACCTCGCCCCCGACCACCTCGACTGGCACGGCTCCATGCGCGCCTACGCCGCCGACAAGGGCCGGATCTACGAGGGCAACACGATCGCCTGCGTCTACAACGTCGAGGACCCGCGCACCGAGCGCCTGGTGGAGCAGGCCGACGTCGAGGAGGGCTGCCGCGCCATCGGCTTCACCCTCGGCGCCCCCGGCCCCTCCATGCTCGGCGTCGTCGAGGGCCTGCTCGTCGACCGCGCCTTCGTGGAGAACCGCCACCAGCAGGCCCAGGAGCTCGCCGAGGTCTCCGACGTCCACCCGCCGGCGCCGCACAACATCGCCAACGCCCTGGCGGCCGCCGCCCTGGCCCGCGCCTTCGGCGTCGACGCCCGGGCCGTCCGCGACGGCCTGCGCGCCTTCCGGCCCGACGCCCACCGCATCGCCCACGTCGCCGATGTCGACGGCGTCGCCTACGTGGACGACTCCAAGGCCACCAACACCCACGCCGCCCAGGCGTCCCTCGCGGCGTACGAGTCGATCGTGTGGATCGCAGGCGGCCTGGCCAAGGGTGCCACCTTCGACGATCTGGTCGCCTCCGCCGCGAAGCGGCTGCGCGGAGCCGTCCTGATCGGGGCCGACCGGGCGCTGATCAGGGAAGCCCTGGCGCGACACGCCCCGGATGTGCCGGTGGTGGACCTCGACCGGACCGACACTGGGGCGATGGCCGAGGCGGTCCGCGAGGCGGCGCGGCTCGCCGGCCCGGGGGACACCGTCCTCATGGCCCCGGCCTGTGCGTCGATGGACATGTTCACCAACTACAACGAGCGCGGCGAGGCCTTCGCCGAGGCGGTGCGGGCCCTGACCGCCGGCCGCGGCACGGACGCTTAGCCCGCCGGTCCCCGCGGCCGGGCGCCGCGCCCGTCAGGAACCGACGAGCGCGGCGATCCGGCCCCGGCGACACGGCCGGACGCCGCGGGAGACCGAAGGGGCGACCCGGATGCACGCGGACGACATGCTGACGCCGGCCGGCGTGTGGCGGGCCCTGCGCGGGCCCGCGGCGGGCTCCCGGTCCGTACGGGCGCCCCGCCCCGCCGCCCGTGGCGGGTCCGGGCGCGCTCCCGCGCCCCGGCGGCCCCCCGGCGGCCGGGGCGGCGGCCTGCGGGGCCTCCACGCCCGCGCCAGGCGCGCCTGGGACCGGCCGCTGACCGCGTACTACCTGGTGCTCGGCGGCTCCCTGCTGATCACCGTGCTCGGCCTGGTGATGGTCTACTCCGCCTCCCAGATCAAGGCCCTCCAGAACGGCCTCGCCCCCAGCTACTTCTTCCGCAAACAGCTGCTGGCCGCCGCCATCGGCACCGTCCTGCTGCTCGCGGCCGCCCGCACCCCGGTCCGGCTGCTGCGCGCCTTGGCCTACCCGCTGCTGGCCGTCTCGGTCTTCCTGCTCTGCCTGGTCCAGGTGCCGGGCATCGGCGAGACCATCAACGGCAACACCAACTGGATCTCGCTCGGCGGGCCCTTCCAGATGCAGCCCAGCGAGTTCGCCAAGCTCGCGCTCGTGCTGTGGGGCGCCGACCTGCTGGCCCGCAAGCACTCCAAGAAGCTCCTCACCCAGTGGAAGCACCTGCTGGTGCCGCTGGTCCCGGTCACCTTCCTGCTGCTGGGCCTGATCATGCTCGGCGGCGACATGGGCACCACCGTGGTCCTCACCGCCGTGCTGCTCGGCCTGCTGTGGGTGGCGGGCGCCCCCACCCGGCTCTTCTCCGGGGTGTTCGGCGTCACCGCCGCCCTCGCCGTACTCTTCATCAAGACCAGTGCGAACCGGATGTCCCGGCTGGAGTGCATCGGGGCCACGGACCCGGGCGACCACGACCAGTGCTGGCAGGCCGTCCACGGCATCTACGCGCTGGCCAACGGCGGCTGGTTCGGTGCCGGACTCGGGGCGAGTGTGGAAAAATGGGGTGAACTGCCCGAGCCCCACACCGACTTCATCTTCGCGATCACCGGCGAGGAGCTGGGTCTGGCGGGGACGCTGTCGGTACTCGCCCTGTTCGCGGCTCTAGGCTATGCGGGTATCCGCGTGGCCGGACGCACGGAGGACCCCTTCGTGAGGTACGCCGCGGGAGGCGTGACCACCTGGATCACGGCCCAGGCCGTGGTCAACATCGGTGCGGTGCTCGGCCTGCTGCCGATCGCCGGTGTCCCGCTCCCGCTGTTCTCCTACGGAGGGTCAGCCCTGCTGCCGACCATGTTCGCCATCGGACTGCTCATCGCCTTCGCGCGCGACGAACCCGGTGCGCGGGCGGCGCTGGCCATGCGGCAGCCTGGGGTGAGATGGAAGACGATGAGACGGCGCGTCAAGAAGCGACCGTCCGGAGAGCGGTGAATTTCGGTGCATGTCGTACTCGCCGGCGGAGGAACCGCCGGACACATCGAGCCCGCGCTCGCCCTCGCGGACGCCCTGCGCAGGCAGGACCCGACCGTGGGGATCACAGCGCTCGGCACGGAGCGGGGCCTGGAGACCCGCCTGGTGCCCGAGCGGGGCTACGAGCTGGGGCTGATCCCCGCCGTACCGCTGCCCCGCAAGCCCACCCCGGAGCTGATCACCGTCCCCGGGCGGCTGCGCGGCACCATCAAGGCCGCCGAGCAGATCCTGGAGCGCACCAAGGCCGACTGCGTGGTCGGCTTCGGCGGCTACGTGGCGCTGCCCGGCTACCTGGCCGCCAAGCGGCGCGGCGTGCCGATCATCGTCCACGAGGCCAACGCCCGCCCCGGCCTGGCCAACAAGATCGGCTCGCGCTACGCCGCCGGCGTCGCGGTGTCCACCCCGGACAGCAAGCTGCGCAACGCCCGCTACGTGGGCATCCCGCTGCGCCGCACCATCGCGACCCTGGACCGGGCGGCCGTCCGCCCCGAGGCCCGGGCCGCCTTCGGGCTCGACCCCAACCTGCCCACGCTGCTGGTCTCCGGCGGCTCGCAGGGCGCCCGCCGGCTGAACGAGGTCGTCCAGGCCGTCGTGCCGTTCCTCCAGCGCGCGGGCATCCAGGTGCTCCACGCGGTCGGTCCGAAGAACGAACTGCCGCGCGTCGACAACATGCCCGGAATGCCGCCCTATGTCCCGGTATCGTATGTAGACCGGATGGACCTCGCGTACGCCGCGGCCGACATGATGCTCTGCCGCGCGGGCGCGATGACCGTCGCGGAGCTGTCCGCCGTCGGCCTCCCGGCGGCCTACGTCCCGCTGCCCATCGGCAACGGCGAGCAGCGGCTCAACGCCCAGCCGCTCGTCAAGGCGGGCGGCGGCCTGCTGGTCGACGACGCCGAGCTCACCCCCGAGTGGGTGACGTCCAACGTCCTTCCGGTGCTGTCCGATCCGCACCGGCTGTACGACATGTCCCGGGCCGCCGCCGAGTTCGGCCGGCGCGACGCCGACGAGCTGCTGGTCGGCATGGTGTACGAGGCGATCGCCGCACACAGAGCGGGCTGACGGCCCGTAGGAGCAGGAGGCTGGGGAGCGTGGCCGGACCGACGACCGCCCGGCGTGGGGCGGCCAAGAACGGCAAGTCCAAGTCCTCCGGGACCGCGAGGTCTTCCGGGTCCGCCGGACCGGCCGGGCGGCCCAAGCCGTCCCGGTCCCCGTCCTCCGGCACGCCCCGGCGGGGCCGCGCGCCCCGCCGGAGCGCCCCGGGCGGCCCCCGGGCCCGCCTCCGCTCCGGCGCGCGCGGACCGCTTCTCTGGGCGGTCGTCAGCCTGCTGTCCGGCGCCGCCGCCATCTGGGTGCTCTACGGCTCCGGCTGGCTGCGCGTCACCCGCGTGGAGGTCAGCGGCACCACGGTGCTGACGGCCGCACAGGTGAGCGAGGCGGCCCGGGTGCCGCTGGGCGACCCCCTGGCCTCCGTGGACACCGGCGCCATCGAGGAACGGCTGCTGACCCGGCTGAAGCGGATCGAGTCGGTGGACGTCGTACGTTCCTGGCCGCACACGATCGGTCTGAAAGTGACCGAACGCCGCCCCAAGGTCCTGCTCGAAAAGGGCGGGAAGTTTATTGAAATCGACGGCAGTGGAGTGCGGTTCGCCACAGTCGATCAAGCCGTGGCCGGGGTGCCCCGGCTCGTGGTGGAGGACTCCGGCTCGCCCGGCAACCGCCGGTTCGGCGTCGACCGGCTGGAGCGCGAGGCCGCGCGCGTCGCCGCCGACCTGCCCGCCGAGGTGCGCCGGGACACCCGCGCCATCCGGGTGCGCTCCTACGACTCCATCACCGTGGAGCTGACGGATGATCGGACGATCGCCTGGGGCAGTGGTGAGCGGGGCGAGGCGAAGGCCCGTACGCTCGTCGCGCTCCTCAAGGCGGCGGGGGGCGCGAAACACTTCGATGTGAGCGCCCCGGCGGCGCCCGCGGTGTCCGGGAGTTGACGTCGATCCCGGCTGGCCAGCACCCTGGTTGGCTACGGCTATGGGTGATCACATAGGGTGAAAAGAAAAACGGGAGGTTCGGCGTGTTCGTTGAAGCCGCGCCGCTTGTCGACTTAGTGTCCTGTTTCGGAGAACCCAGGGAACAGTGGCACCGGTAACCCTAAACTTCAACGTTAGGGTTCGGGTCGGCATTGAGAACCGCCCCCAGGCATACGTAACTCGAGGCGAGAGGCCTTCGACGTGGCAGCACCGCAGAACTACCTCGCAGTCATCAAGGTCGTCGGCATCGGCGGCGGTGGCGTGAACGCCATCAACCGGATGATCGAGGTCGGTCTCAAGGGCGTCGAGTTCATCGCGATCAACACCGATGCACAGGCCCTGCTGATGAGCGACGCCGACGTCAAGCTCGACGTCGGCCGGGAACTCACGCGTGGCCTCGGTGCCGGCGCGAACCCCGATGTCGGCCGCAAGGCGGCCGAGGACCACCGCGAGGAGATCGAGGAGGTCCTCAAGGGGGCCGACATGGTCTTCGTCACCGCCGGCGAGGGCGGCGGCACCGGCACCGGCGGCGCGCCCGTCGTGGCCAACATCGCCCGCTCGCTGGGCGCCCTGACGATCGGTGTGGTCACCCGACCCTTCACCTTCGAGGGCCGGCGCCGGGCGAACCAGGCCGAGGACGGCATCGCCAGCCTCCGCGACGAGGTGGACACGCTCATCGTCATCCCCAACGACCGGCTGCTGTCCATCTCGGACCGCCAGGTGAGCGTGCTCGACGCGTTCAAGTCGGCCGACCAGGTCCTGCTCTCCGGTGTCCAGGGCATCACCGACCTGATCACCACCCCCGGCCTGATCAACCTGGACTTCGCGGACGTCAAGTCCGTGATGTCCGAGGCGGGCTCGGCCCTGATGGGCATCGGCTCGGCCCGCGGCGACGACCGCGCCGTGGCCGCCGCCGAGATGGCGATCTCCTCGCCGCTGCTGGAGGCGTCCATCGACGGCGCCCGCGGTGTGCTGCTCTCCATCTCCGGCGGTTCCGACCTCGGTCTCTTCGAGATCAACGAGGCCGCCCAGCTGGTCAGCGAGGCCGCCCACCCCGAGGCCAACATCATCTTCGGTGCCGTCATCGACGACGCCCTGGGCGACGAGGTCCGGGTCACCGTCATCGCGGCCGGCTTCGACGGCGGCCAGCCGCCGGCCAAGGGCAGCCGCGACAAGGTGCTCGGCGGCTCCTCCTCGTACGGCTCCGGCCGCGAGGAGAGCCCGGTCGGCGCCACCGGCCGGCCGGCCCCGGCGCCGTCC
This sequence comes from Streptomyces abikoensis, assembly GCF_014648775.1. GTDB lineage: Bacteria > Actinomycetota > Actinomycetes > Streptomycetales > Streptomycetaceae > Streptomyces > Streptomyces abikoensis. Next base: position 250,881 of record NZ_BMRT01000008.1, on the reverse strand, counting down.
GAGCCGTCCCGCCCGTCCTTCGGCGGCCTCGGCAGCGTGACCCCGCGCACCGAGGAGCCCGCGCCGGCCGAGCCGTCGCCGGTCGCCGAGGTCCCCCCGCCGCCGGTCAGCTCCCCGCAGGTGCCGCCGGCCCGGCCGTACCAGGACTCGACGGCCGAGGAACTGGACGTCCCCGACTTCCTGAAGTGACCGCACTTCACGGGAGCTCGCCCGAGGCGGCAGCGCCTCGGGCGAACCGGTCCACCGGTGACCGGCCCTGAAGCCGAACCAGCCCGAAGTGACACCGAAGAACCACTGAACGGCAGCGAGTGATAGGGCAACAGCACACAGTGCCCCCCGTAGAACACGTGGCACACGCGAGCGGCGCGCACTTCGCCTCCACCGACAGGTGGGGCGGGGTGAGCGCCGCTCCGTATGCGGAGCTCAACCTCGGCGGAGCGGTCGGCGACGACCCGGCCGCCGTGCGGACCAACCGGGCACGGGCCGCCGAGGCCCTCGGCCTCGACCCCACCGGCGTCGTCTGGATGAACCAGGTGCACGGCAAGGACGTCGCGGTCGTGGACGGACCGTGGCAAAAGGGGGAGACCCCGGCGGTGGACGCGGTGGTGACCACCCGTCGGGGCCTGGCCCTCGCGGTGCTCACCGCCGACTGCGTCCCGGTGCTCCTCGCCGACCCGGTCGCCGGGATCACGGGTGCCGCCCACGCCGGGCGCCCCGGGCTCGTCGCCGGAGTGGTCCCGGCGGTGGTGACGGAGATGCTCCGGCTCGGCGCCGAGCCGGACCGGATCCTCGCGCACATCGGCCCCTCGGTCTGCGGCGGCTGCTACGAGGTGCCCGAGGCGATGCGCGCCGAGGTCGCCGAGGCGGCGCCGGAGTCCTGGGCCACCACCCGGCGGGGCACCCCGGCGGTGGACGTGGCGAACGGGGTCGTGGCCCAGCTCGGCCGAATGGGCGTCACATCCGTGGGCAGATCGGACACCTGCACGATGGAGTCCGCCGACCACTTCTCCTACCGGCGCGAGCGGACCACGGGCCGGCTGGCCTCCTACGTATGGCTGGAGGAGCAGTCGTGACGGACCGCAAGGACCAGTTGGCCCACAACCTCGCTCGGGTGGAGGAACGTATCTCCGCCGCCTGCGCCTCGGCGGGCCGGCCGCGCGAGGAGGTGACCCTCATCGTGGTCACCAAGACCTACCCCGCGAGCGACGTCCGTCTCCTCGCGGAGCTGGGGGTCCGTCATGTAGGGGAGAACCGCGACCAGGACGCCGCCCCCAAGGCGGCGGAGTGCTCGGATCTGCCCCTTACCTGGCACTTCGTCGGACAGTTGCAGACAAACAAGGTCCGGTCGGTGGTGAATTACGCCGGTCTGGTGCACTCCATTGACCGGGACCGACTGGTCACCTCCCTGTCCCAGGCGGCCGTCCGGACCGGGCGGGAGACCGAGCTCGATTGCCTGATCCAGGTGGCGCTCGACGCGGAGTCGGGCGAGCGCGGGGCGCGGGGTGGTGTCGCGCCCGACGGCGTGGCGGCCCTGGCCGACGAGATCGCCGCGGCGGAAGGGCTGCGACCGGCGGGTTTGATGACGGTCGCTCCGCTCTCCGGCCCCTTCGCGGGCAGACCGCGGGCCGCCTTCGACCGGCTGATGGAAATCGCAACGCACCTGCGCGCGGCTCATCCGACTGCGAACATGGTGTCAGCAGGGATGAGTGCGGATCTCGAGGACGCCGTCGCGGCCGGTGCGACACATGTACGTGTCGGCTCAGCGGTACTCGGAGTCCGACCCCGGCTCGGGTAACGTCGCCAGGAAGTCGGACCACAGCAGAAAATATGGTCATTCCCGTCAAAAGGCGGGCGGACCACGTGGATCCGGGCGCCGTTGACGGAGCCGATCCACCACAGAGCGGAGGATGCGGAGAATGGCCGGCGCGATGCGCAAGATGGCGGTCTACCTCGGCCTCGTGGAGGACGATGGGTACGACGGCCCGGGGTTCGACCCCGATGACGAGTTCGAACCCGAGCCGGAGCCGGACCGGCGCCGGCAGCAGCAACACCAGGCGCACACGGCACAACAGACGCAATCGGACGAACCGGTTCGAGTCGCCCAGCCGCCCGCACAGCGTGAACCGGCTCCGCTCGTAGCGGAACCGGGACGACCCGCCCGAATCGCCCCCGTGTCGTCCATCACACCCGAACGCCACTCTCTGGAGAAGAACGCACCGGTGATCATGCCCAAGGTTGTGTCCGAGCGGGAGCCCTACCGCATCACGACATTGCACCCCCGGACCTACAACGAGGCCCGTACCATCGGGGAACACTTCCGCGAGGGCACTCCGGTGATCATGAATCTCACCGAGATGGACGACACCGACGCGAAGCGACTTGTCGACTTCGCGGCCGGTCTGGTCTTCGGACTCCACGGCAGCATCGAGCGGGTGACACAGAAGGTGTTCCTGCTGTCGCCTGCTAACGTCGATGTCACGGCGGAGGACAAGGCCCGCATCGCAGAGGGTGGGTTCTTCAACCAGAGCTGAGACGCAACACCGGGCAATCCGGACAACGGCCGGTCAGGTCGAGTACGAGCAAGGGGAGAGGGAAGCGCGAGATGGGCATCGCACAGCAGGTGATCTACATCGCGCTGTACTGCTTCCTGATCGTGCTGATCTTCCGGCTGGTGATGGACTACGTCTTCCAGTTCGCCCGCTCGTGGCAACCCGGTAAGGCGATGGTGGTCCTCCTGGAGGCCACCTACACTGTCACCGATCCGCCACTCAAGCTTCTGCGGCGGGTCATCCCGCCGCTGCGTCTCGGGGGCGTAGCGCTCGACCTGTCCTTCTTCGTACTGATGATCATCGTCTACATCCTGATCACCGTCGTGAGCCGGCTGTGAACGCGGCTGTGAACGATACGGTCTTGCCGATTGCCGACGACTACGTTGAGGTGAAGAAGAGATGCCGCTGAGCCCCGAGGACGTGCGGAACAAGCAGTTCACGACCGTCCGCCTCCGAGAAGGCTATGACGAGGACGAGGTCGACGCCTTTCTCGACGAGGTGGAGGCGGAACTGACCCGCCTGCTCCGGGAGAACGAGGACCTGCGCGCCAAGCTGGCCGCCGCGACGCGTGCCGCCGCGCAGAACCAGCAGCAGAACATGCGCAAGCCCGAGCCCCAGGACCAGCGACCCGGCGCTCCGGTGCCCGCCGCCATATCGGGCCCGCAGCCGGTACCGCCGAACCAGCAGCAGATGGGCGGCCCGCCGCAGCTTCCGGGCGGTGCCCCGCAGCTGCCGGCCGGTCCGGGCGGTCACGGCCACGGTCCCCAGGGCCCGCACGGTCCCGGCCCGATGGGACAGAACGGACCGATGGGGCAGAACGGCCCCATGGGTCAGAACGGCCCGATGGGCCAGAACGGTCCGATGGGTGGCCCGATGGGCGGACCCATGGGACAGAACGGACCGATGGGGCAGAACCCCATGGGGCAGAACGGTCCGATGGGCCAGAACCCCATGGCGCAGAACGCCCCCATGGGCGCACCGCAGCTGCCGCAGCCGGGCCAGGGTCCGGGTGGCGACAGTGCGGCCCGCGTTCTCTCGCTCGCGCAGCAGACGGCCGACCAGGCGATCGCGGAGGCCCGTTCCGAGGCCAACAAGATCGTCGGCGAGGCGCGCAGCCGCGCCGAGGGCCTGGAGCGGGACGCCCGTGCCAAGGCGGACGCCCTGGAGCGGGACGCGCAGGAGAAGCACCGCGTCGCGATGGGCTCCCTGGAGTCCGCCCGCGCCACGCTGGAGCGCAAGGTCGAGGACCTGCGCGGCTTCGAGCGCGAGTACCGCACGCGACTGAAGTCCTACCTGGAGAGCCAGCTGCGTCAGCTGGAGAACCAGGCGGACGACTCGCTGGCCCCGCCGCGCACCCCGGCCGCCGCGTCGCTGCCGCCGGCCCCCTCGATGAGCGGGTCGATGGCCTCGGCCGGCGCGGGCATGGGCGGTCACAGCATGGGCGGCAACCAGTCGATGGGCGCTCCCTCCACGGGTGCCCCGTCGTACGGCGGTCAGCAGCAGATGTCGCCGGCCATGACGCAGCCGATGGCTCCGGTGCGGCCGCAGGGGCAGCAGCCGATGCAGGCGCCTTCGCCGATGCGTGGGTTCCTCATCGATGAGGACGACAACTGACGGCTTCAGCGCCGTCGGCACACATTGGGCCGGGCCCCTGGGATCTCCCAGGGGCCCGGCCCATTTGCGCGCGCATGTGCGCGCCTTCGGCGCGTTTCCGCCCACCCGCCCGCCCGTTTGCCCACACACGTCATGACGTTTCTGGGTAAACGGGTGGGCGGGTGGGCGAAAGCCCCCGGCGCGGTAGCGCCGGGGGCTGTTCACTCGTCTGCTTACGCCTTACGAAGGCGGAACGTCAGTCCGAGCCCCTCGTCCACGAACGGCTCACCGTAAGAGCCATCCGCCTCGCCGGACGCGAAGTCCGTGGCGAGCACCTCGTCCGCGATGAGACCGGCGTGCTCGGTCAGAGCGGTCACCGTCTCCTCGTCGGCGGACTGCCAGCGCAAGGCGATCCGGTCGGCCACGTCCAGCCCGCTGTTCTTGCGCGCCTCCTGGATCAGCCGGATCGCGTCGCGGGCAAGGCCCGCGCGCCGCAGCTCGGGCGTGATCTCCAGGTCGAGCGCGACGGTCGCACCCGAGTCGGAGGCCACGGACCAGCCCTCGCGCGGGGTCTCGGTGATGATGACCTCGTCCGGAGCGAGAGCGACGGTCTCACCGTCGACGACGACCGAGGCCGTCCCCTCGCGCAGGGCCAGCGACAGCGCCGCCGCGTCGGCCGCCGCGACCGCCTTCGCCACCGCCTGGACGCCCTTGCCGAAACGCTTGCCCAGCGCACGGAAGTTCGCCTTGGCCGTGGTGTCGACCAGCGAGCCGCCGACCTCCGAGAGGGAGGCGAGCGAGGAGACGTTCAGCTCCTCGGCGATCTGGGCGCGCAGCTCCTCGCCCAGCGTCTCGAAACCGGCCGCCGCGACGAGCGCGCGCGACAGCGGCTGGCGCGTCTTGACGCCGGACTCGGCGCGCGTGGCACGACCCAGCTCGACCAGACGACGGACCAGCAGCATCTGCTGGGACAGCGCCGGGTCGATGAGGGAGGCGTCCGCGACCGGCCACGTGGAGAGGTGCACCGACTCCGGGGCCTGCGGGTCGACCGGGACGACCAGGTCCTGCCACACCCGCTCGGTGATGAACGGAGTGAGGGGGGCCATCAGCCGCGTGACGGTCTCGATGACCTCGTGCAGCGTGCGCAGCGCGGCCGCGTCGCCCTGCCAGAAGCGGCGGCGGGAGCGGCGGACGTACCAGTTGGAGAGGTCGTCGACGAAGGACGACAGGAGCTTGCCGGCACGCTGGGTGTCGTAGGCCTCCAGGGCCTGGGTGACCTGGTCGACGAGCGTGTTGAGCTCACCGAGCAGCCAACGGTCGATCAGCGGGCGGTCGGCCGCCGCCGGGTCGGCCGCGCTGGGCGCCCAGCCGGACGTCCGGGCGTACAGGGCCTGGAAGGCGACGGTGTTCCAGTAGGTGAGCAGCGTCTTCCGCACCACCTCCTGGATCGTGCCGTGGCCCACGCGACGCGCGGCCCACGGGGAGCCGCCGGCCGCCATGAACCAGCGGACGGCGTCGGCGCCGTGCTGGTCCATCAGCGGGATGGGCTGGAGGATGTTGCCCAGGTGCTTGGACATCTTCCGGCCGTCCTCGGCGAGGATGTGGCCCAGGCAGACCACGTTCTCGTACGACGACTTGTCGAAGACGAGCGTGCCGACCGCCATCAGCGTGTAGAACCAGCCACGCGTCTGGTCGATGGCCTCGGAGATGAACTGCGCCGGGTAGCGCTGCTCGAAGAGCTCCTTGTTCTTGTAGGGGTAGCCCCACTGGGCGAACGGCATGGAGCCCGAGTCGTACCAGGCGTCGATGACCTCCGGCACCCGGACGGCGGTGTGCGAGCACCCTTCGGCCGTACAGCCGAAGGTCACGTCGTCGATGTACGGACGGTGCGGGTCGAGGCCGCTCTGGTCGGTGCCGGTCAGCTCGGAGAGCTCGGCGAGCGAGCCGACGCAGGTGAGGTGGTCGTCCTCGCAGCGCCAGATGGGCAGCGGGGTGCCCCAGTAGCGGTTGCGGGACAGGGCCCAGTCGATGTTGTTGTTCAGCCAGTCGCCGAATCGGCCGTGCTTGACCGAGTCGGGGAACCAGTTGGTCTTCTCGTTCTCCTGGAGCAGCCGGTCCTTGACGGCGGTGGTGCGGATGTACCAGGACGGCTGCGCGTAGTAGAGGAGCGCGGTGTGGCAGCGCCAGCAGTGGGGGTAGCTGTGCTCGTAGGCGACGTGCTTGAAGAGCAGGCCGCGCTCGGCGAGGTCGGCGACGAGCTTCTCGTCGGCCTTCTTGAAGAACTCGCCGCCGACGAGGCCGAGGCCCTCCTCGAAGGTGCCGTCGGGACGGACCGGGTTGACGACCGGGAGGCCGTAGGCGCGGCAGGTCCTGAGGTCGTCCTCACCGAAGGCCGGGGCCTGGTGGACCAGACCGGTGCCGTCCTCGGTGGTGACGTACTCGGCGTTGACGACGAAGTGGGCGTCCTCGGGGAACTCGACCAGGTCGAACGGGCGACGGTACGCCCAGCGCTCCATCTCACGACCGCTGAAGCTTTGGCCGGTGGCCGTCCAGCCCTCGCCGAGGGCCTTCTCCAGCAGCGGCTCGGCGACGACCAGCTTCTCGGTGCCGTCGGTGGCCACGACGTAGGTGACGTCGGGGTGGGCGGCGGCCGCGGTGTTGGAGACCAGCGTCCACGGGGTGGTCGTCCACACCAGCAGAGCGGCCTCGCCGGCGAGCGGGCCGGAGGTCAGCGGGAAGCGGACGAAGACGGAGGGGTCGACGACCGTCTCGTAGCCCTGCGCGAGCTCGTGGTCGGACAGGCCGGTGCCGCAGCGGGGGCACCAGGGGGCGACGCGGTGGTCCTGGACCAGGAGGCCCTTGTTGAAGATCTCCTTCAGCGACCACCAGACGGACTGGACGTAGTCCGGGTCCATGGTGCGGTAGGCGTCGTCCAGGTCGACCCAGTAGCCCATGCGGGTGGTGAGGTCGGCGAAGGCGTCGGTGTGGCGGGTCACGGACTCGCGGCACTTGGCGTTGAACTCGGCGATGCCGTACGCCTCGATGTCCTGCTTGCCGGAGAAGCCGAGCTCCTTCTCGACGGCGAGCTCGACCGGCAGGCCGTGGCAGTCCCAGCCGGCCTTGCGGGCCACGTGGTAGCCCTGCATCGTGCGGAAGCGGGGGAAGACGTCCTTGAAGACGCGGGCTTCGATGTGGTGGGCGCCGGGCATGCCGTTGGCGGTGGGCGGGCCCTCGTAGAACACCCACTCGGGGCGGCCCTCGGACTGCTCGAGGGTACGGGCGAAGGTCTTGTGCTCGCGCCAGAAGTCGAGCACCGCGTGCTCGAGGGCGGGCAGATCGACCTGTGCGGGTACCTGGCGGTACTGCGTCATCGGCTTCCTCCGGCGGAACGTCGTCGCACTGTCCGTCGGAGGGACGAGACGCGCTGCGCGCTCCCGCGGTACCACCCTCCTTGGCCGCAGACGATCCCCGTCTCCGGCCCCCTCATTAGGGTCGCGACGCCGGTTCTACTGGCCCCCGTCGGTCCGGGGGTGTTCTTCCGGCGGCTCCGGGCTGATCTTCACCCCGCGCACACCCCCGGGCTCGCACCGTCCCCGGATCGCTGATGGCTGCGTGCGGCGCTACTGGTCCCTTCCACGCCTTTCGCTGCGCCCAGTGTACGGGGCGGACGGCGCGGCGGCCGACCGAATAAGGGGCCGGAGGCGGGGCACGGAGGGGGAGACCGGCGAGCCCCGTTGCCGAGGGGGTCCGGACGATTTATCGTTCCCGCACGATTTGCGCCCAAGATCATAAAATGTGAAGGGATCGCGGCCATGGCGGAGAAGTCGACGGCGGCGAAGTCGGCTGCGCCTGCGCTCGCGGGGGAGACGGCGGCGACGCCGCCCGCGAAGCGGGCCGCGTCATCCGGCCGGAAGGCGAACGCCGCGTCCGCGGCGGGGAAGGCCGCCAAGGCGGGGAAGGCCGCGCCTGCGAAGAAGACGGCGAAGTCGGCGAAGGCCGCGCCTGCCGAGGACACTGCGGCGCCTGCAAAGGCCGCCCCCGCGAAAAAGACCGCGCGGGCTCCGAAGACGACTCCCCCCGCGAAGGCGGCCCCGGCCGGCAAGAAGGCGACCCCGGCCAAGAAAGCCACCTCCACCGGGGAGGCGAAGGCCGCCCCGGCCAAGAAGCGCGCCTCCGGCGCGAAAGCGGCACCCGGGGCCGGGGCATCTCCTGGTGGTGAGGTCGCCCCGGCCAAGAAGGCAGCGTCCTCAGCGAAGGCGCGTGCCTCCGCGGTGAAGGCGGCTGCTGCCAAGAGCGGTGCCTCGGCCCGTGAGGCCGCTCCCGCAGACGGGACCGCCCCGGGCGGCGAGGCCGCCCCGGCGAAGGGGCGTGCTTCCGCCGCGAAGGCGGCCCCGGCCAAGAAGGCCGCGAAGGCAGCGAAGGCCGGGAAAGCCGCCCCGGCCAAGACACGCACCCCCCGTGCGAAAGCCGCGCCGGGGGCCCAGGCGCCGTCCGGCGGCGCGGCGGGCGCCGCCCCCAAGGGCGCACCCGCCGGGAAGGCGGCGGGTGCCGCCAAGGGGGGCGCCCCGGCCAAAAAGTCGGGACGCGCGGGAGAAAGCGTCGCGGCGGGGAAGACTGCCACGGTGGCCACGGCCGCGGCGGCCCGGAAGGGCGGAGCCGCCGGGGCCACCGCACCAGCGAAGAAAGGCGGCCGGGCCCGGCAGGGCGCGGCCGCCGCCGATGAGCTCGCACCGGCGGCGACGGCGGTGTCCGCTGAGGAGACGGGAGCCAGGACGGTGGCTGCGAAGAAGACCATGGGGCAGGCCGCGAAGAAGGTGCCGGGAGCCCGCACGGGCACGGGCACCGCCGCACCCGGCGAGCTCGCCGTACGGCCGGGGGAGGAGCCCTGGTCGCCGGCGGAGGTGGCCGAGGCCCGTACCGAGCTGATGGGCGAGGTGATGCGGCTGAGCGCGGAGATCGAGGCCGCCCGGGCCGCGATCAGCGGCCTGATGCGCGACTCGGGCGACGGCGCCGGCGACGACCAGGCGGACACCGGGACCAAGAACATCACCCGGGAGCACGAACTGGCCCTCGCCGCCAACGCCCGGGAGATGCTGACGCAGACCGAGCGGGCGCTGGAGCGCCTGGACGCCGGTACCTACGGCCTCTGCGACAACTGCGGCAAAGCGATCGGCAAGGCCCGTATGCAGGCATTTCCCCGGGCCACGCTGTGCGTGGAGTGCAAGCAGCGGCAGGAACGTCGCTGACCGCCCCCGCACCACGTGCCGTACCCTCGTCCTCAGCCAGCAGGGACGACATCCAGGGACTCACGTGACTGAGGCGGAACAGGCCGGACGGCCCACCGAGCCCACCGGGGCGACGGCGACGGCCGGTGAAGGGAGCGCGCCCAAGGGCCCGCGGCGCATCGGGACGCTGCTGGCCGTGGCCGCCTTCGCGTACCTCCTCGACCTGGGCAGCAAGCTCCTCGTGGTCGCCCAGCTGGAGCACCACGACCCCATCCAGGTGTTCGGCAGCTGGCTCCAGTTCGAGGTGATCCGCAACCGGGGCGCGGCCTTCGGCATCGGCGAGGCGATGACGATCGTCTTCACGGTCATCGCCGCCGCCGTGATCGTGGCGATCGCCCGGATCGCCCGCAAGCTCCACAGCATGCCGTGGGCGATCGCGCTCGGCCTGCTGCTGGGCGGCGCCTTCGGCAACCTCACCGACCGGCTGTTCCGCTCGCCCGGCGGCTTCCAGGGCGGCGTGGTGGACTTCATCGCGCCCGCCCACTTCGCGGTCTTCAACCTCGCCGACTCCGCGATCGTCTGCGGCGGCTTCCTGATCGTGATCCTCTCCTTCCGGGGCCTGGACCCGGACGGCACCGTCCACGAGGACTGAGCCGAGGCCCGGGGCGGGGTCGCCGCGTCCGTCCGTCATACTCGACGGGTGAGCACCATTCCCGAGATCCGCGCCCTCCCCGTTCCCGACGGCCTTGAGGGCGAGCGCGTCGACGCCGCGATCGCCCGCATGTTCGGTTTCTCCCGCACCAAGGCCGCCGAGCTGGCTGCCGCGGGCAAGGTCCAGCTCGACGGGGCCGCGGCCGGGAAATCCGACCGGGTGACCGGCGGCGCCTGGCTCGAGGTCGAGATGCCCGCGGCGCCCGCGCCGGTGCAGATCGTCGCCGAGCCCGTCGAGGGCATGGAGATCATCCATGACGACGACGACATCGTCGTGATCGTCAAGCCGGTGGGCGTGGCCGCGCACCCCAGCCCCGGCTGGACGGGCCCCACCGTGATCGGCGGCCTCGCCGCGGCGGGCTACCGCATCTCCACCTCGGGCGCCGCCGAGCGCCAGGGCATCGTCCACCGCCTGGACGTCGGCACCTCGGGCCTGATGGTCGTCGCCAAGTCCGAGCGCGCCTACTCCCACCTCAAGCACCAGTTCCGCGAGCGGATCACCGACAAGCGCTACCACGCGCTGGTCCAGGGCCACCCGGACCCGATGAGCGGCACCATCGACGCCCCCATCGGCCGGCACCCCAACCACGACTACAAGTGGGCCGTCATCGCCGACGGCAAGGCGTCCGTGACCCACTACGACCTCATCGAGGCGTTCCGGGCCGCCAGCCTCCTCGACATCAAGCTGGAGACGGGCCGCACCCACCAGATCCGCGTCCACATGTCCGCCCACCGGCACCCCTGCGTCGGTGACATGACCTACGGCGCCGACCCCACCCTCGCCAAGCGGCTGAAGCTCACCCGCCAGTGGCTGCACGCCGTGCGCCTCGGCTTCGAGCACCCCTCGGACGGCCGCTGGGTCGAGTTCGAGAGCGAGTACCCGGAGGACCTGCGGTACGCCCTGGACAGGGTGCGCGCCGAGAGCGCGTAGCCGCCCGGCCCGGAGAACGCCCCGGGGAACGCCCCGGAAGGCGGGCGGGAGAACGCCCCGGAGGGCGGGCCGGAGGCGGGTGAGGCAGGCTGGGGGAACGGCCCCGGCAGTCACACCCGCACCGACCCGCCCGGAGGGAATCCGTGGACCAGCTCGCCCTGCTGTTCGTCCTACTGCTGGGAGCGCTGGTCACCGTGCCGCTGGGCGACCGGCTCGGGCTGCCGTCCCCGGTGCTGATGACCCTCGGCGGGATCGTCCTGGCACTGCTGCCGTTCGTGCCGAACATCGACATCGCGCCGGAGTTCATCCTCCCGCTGGTCCTGCCGCCCCTGCTCTACGCCTCCGCCCAGCGCACCTCCTGGCGGCAGTTCGCCGCGAACCGGCGGCCGATCTTCCTGCTCGCCGTCGCGCTGGTCTTCGTGACCACCGCCGTCGTCGCGGCCGTCGCCAACGCGATCGTGCCGGGGATCTCGCTGGCCGCGGCCGTGGCGCTGGGCGCGCTCGTCGCCCCGCCCGACCCGGTGGCCGCCACCGCCGTCGCGGGCTCCCTGGGGCTGCCCCGCCGCCTCGTCTCCATCCTGGAGGGGGAGGGGCTCTTCAACGACGTCACCGCCATCGTGCTCTACCACGTGGCCGTCGCGGCCGCCGTCAGCGGCAGCTTCTCGCTGCCGAGGGCGGCCGGCGAGCTGGTGTTCTCCGCCGTGGTGGCCGTGGGCGTCGGCCTGGCCCTCGGCTGGATCGCCAAGCGGCTGATGGACGTCCTCGGCGACCCCACGCTCCAGATCGGGCTCACCCTGCTGGTGCCGTTCGTCTCCTACGTCCTCGCCGAGGAGTTCAAGGGCTCCGGGGTGCTCGCGGTGCTGACCACCGCGCTGTTCCTCGCCGAGTTCGCGAGCGACGCCGACGACGTCCTGGGGCGGCTGGCCGGGCACACCTTCTGGGAGATCGTCGACACCCTCGTCACCGGTGTCGCCTTCGGCCTCGTCGGCCTCGAACTGCACAACGCCCTCAGCACCGCGTCCGGCCGCTGGGGCGAGATGCTCGGCATCGGCGGCGTCGTCATCGCCGTCGTGGTGGGCGTCCGCCTGGCGTGGCTGCTGCCCGCCGCCTGGCTGGCCAAGCGGCTCCACAAGGGCCGCGACATCGACGAGGAGATCCTCACCAGCTGGCGGGAGACCATCATCATGTGGTGGTCCGGGATGCGGGGCGTGGCCTCCGTGGCGCTCGCCCTGGCCATCCCGCTGACCACGGACGACAAGTCGCCCTTCCCCGCCCGCGGCGAGATCCTCTTCATCGCCTTCGCCGTCATCATCTCCACCCTCGTCGTCCAGGGCCTGACGCTGCCCCGGCTCGTCAGGCTGCTCGGCGTGCGCGCCGACTCCGACTGGACCCGGGAGCTGGAGCGCCAGCTGGCCATCCGCGCCGCCAAGGCCGCCAAGCACCGGCTGCTGGAGATCGAAGAACAGGAGGAGCTCCCCGAGGACCTGGTCGAGATGCTCCACCGGCGCGCCTACGACATCGGCGCCCGCATCAGCCCGGAGATGGTCGACGAGGAACGGCGCGAGGCCCACGTCCAGCGCGTCCAGCGGCTGCGCACCATCCAGACCATCCACGCCGAGCTGCTCTCGGCCGCCCGGCACGCGGTCCTCGACGCGCGCAGCGAGCCGTGGATGGACCCGGAGGTGGTGGACCGGGTGCTGCGGCAGCTGGACATGCGCAGCCTGCGCGGGGCGTGAACAGGGGGCTCATGTCGTCCCCGGCCCCGGCCCGATGTCCCCCGAGGTGGGCGGGGCCTGCCGGCGGTCCGGCGCCTCCTCCAGCCCGGGTGCCGGAGCGGTGTTGATCCGCGGCAGCGCGTACGGGTGCTCCCGGCGCAGCCAGGCGACCAGGGCCTCGCGGACCACGCAGCGCAGCGTCCAGATGTCGTCGGGGTCCTTGGCCGTGACCAGCGCCCGCACCTGGATGGTGGAGGGCGTGGTGTCGGTGACGACCAGGCTCCAGCCGCGCCCGTCCCACTCCGGGCACTCCTTGAGCACCTCGTGCAGCCGCTCGCGGAGCAGGTCGATGGGGGCCGTGTGGTCCAGATGGAGGAAAACGGTGCCGGTCATCCGGGGATTGCTCCGCGACCAGTTCTCGAACGGCCTGCTGGTGAAGTACGACACCGGCATGGTGATGCGCCGCTCGTCCCAGGTCGTCACCACCAGATAGGTGAGGGTGATCTCCTCGACGGTGCCCCACTGGCCTTCGACCACGACCGCGTCGCCGATGCGCACCATGTCGCCGAAGGCGATCTGGAGCCCGGCGAAGATATTGCCCAGCGTCGACTGGGCGGCTATGCCCGCGACGATGCCGATCACACCGGCCGAGGCCAGCAGGGACGCCCCCGCCGCCCGCATCGCGGGGAACGTCAGCAGCATCGACGCCACCGCCACGACGGAGACGGCCGCCGTGACGACCCGCTGGATCAGTGTCACCTGCGTCCGTACCCGGCGCACCCGGGCGGGGTCCTGCGCGCCCGCGGCGTAGCGCGCGTAGCCGGACTCCACGACGGCGGTCGCCACCCGCACCGCCAGCCAGGCGCACGCCGCGATCAGCACCAGCGTCAGCACCTGCCCGACCGCGTCCCGGGAGCCCTTCGGCAGCTCCGCCGAGGGATAGCCGGCGCGCAGCAGCGCGGTGCACAGCACCAGCCGCAACGGCATCCTGCACCGCTCCAGCAGCCCCCACAACGGCGTCTCGGGATGCAGCGCCCCCACGCGGCGCACCGCCTGGTCGGCCGCCCACCCCGCGATGAAGGTGATCAGGACGGCCCCGCCGAGAACCGCGAGGGGACGCAGTATGTGCTCCATGGGCAGCACCTCCGCTCCTTCGAACGTAACTGGCTGGCACGATGGGGGCACGTGATTCATGCCGTAAGGAAGTGACCTCCAGTGACGTCCCCTACCACGATTGTTCTATTCCATTCCGCATACGGCCTGCGGCCGGCCGTCCACGCCGCCGCCGACCGCCTGCGAGCCGCCGGGCACGAGGTGCACGTGCCCGACCTGTACGAGGGACGTACCGTGGAGACCGTCGAGGACGGCATGGCCATCAAGGACGAGATCGGCCGCGAGGAACTCCTGCGGCGCGCGGTGACGGCGGTGGCACCGCTGTCGGACCGGGGCCTGGTCTACGCGGGCTTCTCCCTCGGCGGCTCCATCGCCCAGAACCTGGCCCTGGCCGACGAGAAGGCCCGTGGCCTGCTCCTCCTCCACGGCACGTCGGACCTCCCGGAGGACGCTTCCGTGGACGACCTGCCGGTCCAGCTCCACGTCGCGGACCCGGACCCGTTCGAGCCGCACGACTGGCTGAACGCCTGGTACCTGCGCATGGGCCGCGCCGGCGCGGACGTGGAGGTCCACCGCTACGCCGGCGCCGGCCACCTCTTCACGGACCCGGACCTGGACGACTACGACGCGGAGGCGGCGGAGACGGCGTGGCGCGTGGCCCTGGCGTTCCTGGAGGACGTGGCGGCGTAGCCGCCCGCGAGCGGCCCCCGCGCGGGCGGGGGCCGCTCACGCCCGGCGAACCTCAGCGCACCGGCGCGTCCACCCGCTCGATCCGCTGCGACCCCGAGCGCGTCGCGTACGACCGGGCCCACGACGCCGTCGCCTTCGCGTCGCGCTTGTCCGACAGGACGTAGTAGTCCATCTGCGCGCGGTCGGCCGTGACGTCGAGGACGCCGTAGCCGTGGCCGTCCATGTCGAGCCACTTCACGTGGCGGTTGGACGTCTTGATGGCGGCCGCCGCCGGTACGGAGAGCGTGTGGGGCGCCACGTGGAGCAGGTCGTCGAGGTTGTCGGAGGACACCGACGTGACGACGAACTCCGTGGCGACGGACGACGACAGCGGGTAGGTCGCGGCCCGCTTGGGGACGTCGTTGGCCCAGGCCATGTGGATGTCGCCGGTGAGGAAGACCGTGTTGCGGATGGAGCGTCGCTCCAGGTGGTCGATGAGTTCGCGGCGGTCCTCGGTGTAGCCGTCCCACTGGTCGGTGTTGACGGCGATGCCGCCCGCCGGGAGGCCCAGGAGTTTGGCGATGGGCTCCAGGAGGTGGGCGGGGAGGGCGCCGAAGGCGACCGGGGAGATCATGACGGGGTTGCCGACGAGGCGCCACGTGGTGTCGGAGCTCGCCAGGCCCTCCTTGAGCCAGTCGAGCTGGGCGCGGCCGGTGATGGTGCGGCCGGGTTCGTCGACCTTGCCGCTGCCGGGCTTGACCTGCTGGGAGCGGAAGGATCTCAGGTCCAGCAGGTGGAGGTCGGCGAGCTTGCCGAAGCGCAGCCGGCGGTAGGTGGTGCCCTCGACGGAGGGGCGTACGGGCATCCACTCGAAGTACGCCTGCTTCGCCGCGGCGACGCGGTCCGTCCACGCGCCCTCGGCGCCGGGGGTGTGGTTCTCGGCGCCGCCGGACCAGGCGTCGTTGGCGAACTCGTGGTCGTCCCAGATGGCCACCATCGGGTGGGCGTGGTGGACGGCCTGGAGGTCGGGGTCGGTCTTGTACTGGCCGTGGCGGGTGCGGTAGTCGGCCAGGGTGATGATCTCGTGGGTGGGGGCGTGGGGGCGGACCACGTACTTGGGCGTGGGGTATTCGCCGGTGCCGTACTCGTAGATGTAGTCGCCGAGGTGGAAGACCGCGTCCAGGTCCTTGCGGCCGGCGAGGTGGCGGTAGGTGGAGAAGTGGCCGGACTCCCAGTTGGAGCAGGACACCACGCCGAAGCGCAGCCCGGCCGTGGCCGCGTCGTGGGCGGGGGCGGTGCGGGTGCGGGCGGTGGGGGAGACGGCGTCCCCGGCGGTGAACCGGTAGAAGTAGCCGGTGGCCGGGCGCAGTCCGCGGACGTCCGCCTTGACGGTGTGGTCGTGGGCGGCGGTCGCGGTGACGGTGCCCCGGGCGACGACGCGGGTGAAGCCGGCGTCCTCGGCGACCTGCCAGGCGACGTCCACGGCCGGGCCGCGCCCGGAGCCCGGCACGGCGTCCGGGACGGGCGTGACGCGGGTCCAGAGCAGGATGCCGTCGGGCAGCGGGTCGCCGGAGGCGACGCCGTGGAGGAAGGCCGGGCGGGGCGCTCCCGGCGGGTCCGAGTCGGCGAGGGCCGCCGGGGCCGTGGCCAGCGGGAGCAGGGCGGCGGTCGTGGTGGCGGCGACGGCCGTGACGGCGGTGCGGCGGGATATGTGGTGGGATGTCACGGGCCGTCACTTTACTGCCCGGTAGAACCAGCGGTAAGTCCTGCGACAGGGGCTTCGGCGGACGATCACCGAGTGTTCGTCCGCCCGTCGCCTACCGCCGGTAGCCCGACGTCACTTCACGAGCGCCCCGTCGACCAGCGACGTGAACGTCTTCGGGTCCTGCGGCGCCTGGCCGCGCTGGTCGCCCAGCACCTTGCCGTTGAGCTTCAGCCCCGGCGTGCCCTGGATGGGCTTGTTCGGGCCGACCTGCTTGTCGAAGGCGGCGGACATCTCCAGCGCCCACTTGTCGAAGGTGCCGTCCTTGACGCTCTTCTCGAAGGCGGCGTTGCCCTTGAGCGCGGGCACCTCCTGGGCGACGGAGATCAGCTTGCCGTCGTCGGAGAAGGCGTCGTCCCGCTCGTCGGGGTGGTTCTTGGCCGAGTAGAGCGCCTTCTTGTACTCCAGGAACGCCTCCGGGCTCACATCGAGCGCCGCGCCCAGCGCGCTCAGCGCGTTCTTCGAGCCCGAACCCTTGATCATCGGGTTGCGGTCGAGGAAGGTGCCCACCTCGAACCGGGCCTTGTACTTGCCGTCCTTGATGTCCTTCTGGATGGTCTCGCCGACGGCCTGCTCGAAGCCGGAGCAGACCGGGCAGCGCATGTCCTCGAAGACCTCCAGGGTGTTCTTCGCGTCCTGCTTGCCGATGACGACCACCGTGCCCTTGTCGCCGGTGGTGTTGGCGGGCTGTTTGAACCCCCGGTCCTTGGCGGCGGTCTCCCAGTCCTCGCTGCTGACCTTGGTGTTCTTGCCGCCGTCGGTGGCCTTGGAGACGGCCACGCCGATGCCGCCCGCCGCCGCGAGCACGGCGACGATCGCGCCGCCGATGAGGAGCTGACGACGGGTCTTGTCGCGCTTCGCCTGCTTCTCGCGCTCGGCGCGCAGGCGTTCGCGGGCGGCGGCCTTGTTCTGCGGGGTGTTGCTCATGACTCAGCTCCGTGGTGGAAGAAGGTACGGGTGCGGGACCGGTGCTCAGGCGGATGCCATGAGCGGCGGCGGTCCCCGCCGTACGACGGAGTGGACGAGCTGGGGGAGCGTCCGGGCGGCCAGGGTGTCGCGGACGGGCCGGACGGGCGCGGCGCCGGCGGGGCCGTACGACCGGAGCGCGGTGCCCGGCAGGAGGGGGTGGAAGGCGAGCGCGGCCAGCGCGCGCAGCAGCCGGGCCACGGCCACCTCGCCGCGCCGCAGCCAGCCGGCCGCGATCAGTCCGACCGTGACGTGCGCGGCGAGCAGCAGCCAGGGCGTCGCGGAATCCGTGACGGCCGGTCCGCCGGCCAGCGGTGAGCCGAACTCGCCGCCCCGGCAGACCAGATCGACGCCCATCGAGTGGAGGGGGCCCGCGACCGGGCCGCCGGCCTGGCCGTAACAGGCGTGCTGGCCGGTGGTGAAGACGGTGTCGGCGGCCAGTTCCAGCGGGACCAGCAGGGCGGCTATCGGCCAGAAGCCGCGCTCGCGGCCGGCCAGCGCGTAGGCGACGGCGAAGAAGACGGCCGCCAGTACGGCGACCGTGGACAGCGGCAACGGGGCGTGCGAGAGCAGCACATGGGCGGCCGCGGACAGCGTGAGGCAGAGCGCGGTGAACAGTCCGGCGCGCATCGCCCTGAGCCGAACGCCCGTCCCCTCCATGAGGGCGAGTGTGCCACGGCCGCCACCGGCCTGTCTGGTCAAGATTCGGCATCGGTGAGGGGCGGGCCGGGCCCGCCCCTCGGGGGCGTTACTTCAGCTGCGCGGCGACCAGCTCGCTGAACTTGTCGGCCGTGTTCGGGGCGCCCTCGCCGTAGGCGGACTTCACGCTCAGCTTCTTGCCGTCGAGCTTGATCGTGGGGGTGCCGGTGACGTCCTTGTGGCTGTCGAAGGAGTCGGACATCTCCAGGGCCCACTTGTCGTAGGTGCCCTCCTTGACGTCCTTCTCGAAGGCGGCGTTGCCCTTGAGCGCGGGGACCTGCTGGGCGACCTTCAGCAGGACGTCGTCCTTGGCGAAGTCGTCCTTGGTCTCCTCGGGGTGGTTGGCCTTGGCGTAGAGGGCCTTGTTGTAGGCGCTGAAGGCCTCGGTGCCGACGTTCAGCGCGGCGCCGAGGGCGCTGAGCGCGTTCTTCGAGCCGTCGCCGCGGATCTGCGGGTTGCGGTCGAGGAAGGTGCCGATGTGGTACGACACCTTGTACTTGCCGTCCTTGACGTCCTTGTCGATGGTGTCGCCGACGTTCTGCTCGAAGACGGAGCAGATCGGGCAGCGCATGTCCTGGAAGACCTCCAGGGTGTGCTTGGCGTCCTTGTTGCCGACGACGATCTCGGTGCCCTTGTCGCCGCCGGTGTTGGCGGGCTTGACGAGGGTCTTCTTCGCGGCGGCGGTCCAGGCGGAGTCGCTCTTCTTGCCCATCTGCGTCACCGCGACGCCGACGCCGGCGGCTATCGCCAGGACGCCGACGATCGCGCCGCCGACGAGGAGCTGGCGGCGCGTCTTGTCGCGCTTCGCCTGCTTCTCGCGCTCGGCGCGCAGCCGCTCGCGGGCGGACTGCTTGTTCTCCCAGTTGTTGCGCTTGCTCATGGTGGTCTTCTCCGTGGTGCGTGTCGTGGCTGTCGGTCGCGTGCCGCCCGGCCCGCGCGGGCCCGTCCCCGTGGACGGCCCGGCGGTCAGCAGGGCGAGGGCAGTGCGGCCGGCGGGCCGCGCCGTACGACGGAGTGCACCAGGAGGGGGGAGGCGTGCCGGGCGGGGGTCTCGTGGCCGGGCCGCACGCACAGCGCGGGCCCGGAGCCGACGCGCGCGTCCAGCACCGCGGCGGCGAGCCGCAGCGGGCGGAAGGCGACGGCCGCCGTGGCGCGCAGCAGCCCGGCGAGCGCGGCCTCGCCGCGCCGCAGCCAGGCGGCGGCCAGCAGGCCCACGGCGACGTGGCCGGCGAGCAGCAGCCAGGGGGCGGTGCCGGGGGCGGCCCAGCGGGCCAGCGGCCCGCCCATGCCGCCGCTGCACAGCCAGGTCAGCGCCCCGGCGGGGGCGGGGTGGCCGGGGCGGCCGTAGCAGGTGTCCTGCCCGGCGGTGAAGAGCGCCGCGGCGCCCAGCTCCAGCGGGACGAGGAGCGCGGCGATGCGCCCGTAGCCGCGCTCGCGGCCCGCGAGGGCGTAGGCGAGCGCGAAGACGGCGGCGCCGGCCCCGGCGACGGTCGCGAGCGGCAGCGGCTTCCCGGACAGCAGCACGTGCGAGGCCGCGGACAGCAGTACGCACAGCGCCGCGAAGAGCGCCGCGCGCAGTGCCCGCCACCGTGCCGCTGATATGTCCATGAGGGCCGAGTCTGTCATGCCGCGCGATAAACCTCGGCTAAAGCCCCGGAATGCGGCCGTTGCGGAACAGATCGACGAAGATCTGGTGGTCCGCGCGGGCCCGGGCGCCATAGGTGTGGGCGAAGTCCACGAGGAGCTCCGCGAAGCCCTTCTCGTCGGCGGCGATCACGGCGTCGATGGCGCGCTCCGTGGAGAACGGCACCAGCGAGTGACCGCTCTGGTCGTCGGCGGCCGCGTGCATGGCGGCGGTGGCCCGGCCCAGGTCGGCGACGACGGCGGCGATCTCCACCGGGTCGTCGATGTCCGACCAGTCCAGGTCCACGGCGTACGGCGAGACCTCGGCGACGAGCTGGCCGTGGCTGCGGCCGTCCTCCTGGAGCTCGGTCCAGCCCAGCCACGGGTCGGCGTGCGCCTGGAGCGCCCGCTGCGAGATCACCGTGCGGTGGCCCTCGTGCTGGAAGTACTGGCGCACCGCGGGGTCGGTGATGTGCCGGGAGACCGCCGGGGTCTGCGCCTGCTTCATGTAGATGACGACATCGTTCTCCAGGGCGTCGCTGTTGCCCTCCAGGAGGATGTTGTACGAGGGCAGGCCGGCGCTGCCGATGCCGATGCCCCGGCGGCCCACGACGTCCTTGACGCGGTAGGAGTCCGGGCGGGCCAGGCTGGTGTCGGGGAGGGTCTCCAGGTAGCCGTCGAAGGCCGCGAGGATCTTGTACCGGGTGGCGGCGTCCAGCTCGATGGTGCCGCCGCCGGGGAGGAAGCGCCGGTCGAAGTCCCGGATCTCCGTCATCGTGGCGAGCAGCCCGAAGCGGGTCAGCGAGCGGGCCTCGCGCAGGGCGCCGAGCAGCGGGCCGTCGGCGGTGTCCAGGGTGAAGGGCGGGATCTCGTCGTCCTTGGCGCCGGTGGCCAGGGCGTGGATCCGCTCGCGGTAGGCGGCGGCGTAGATCCGCACCAGCTCGGAGATCTTCTCGTCGCTGAGCGCCTTGGCGTGGCCCAGCAGCGCCACGGAGGCGGCGAAGCGCTTGAGGTCCCAGGTGAAGGGGCCGACGTACGCCTCGTCGAAGTCGTTGACGTTGAAGACGAGGCGGCCGTTGGCGTCCATGTACGTGCCGAAGTTCTCGGCGTGGAGGTCGCCGTGGATCCACACGCGGCCGGTGCGCTCGTCCAGGTAGGGACCGGCGTCGCGCTCGTGCGCCAGGTCGGAGTAGAAGAGGCAGGCGGTGCCCCGGTAGAAGGCGAACGCGGAGGCGGCCATCTTCCGGAACTTCACGCGGAAGGCCGCGGGGTCGGCCGCCAGCAGCTCACCGAAGGCGGTGTCGAAGACGGCGAGGATCTCCTCGCCGCGCCGTGCGGCCCGCTCGTGCTCGGTCGCCATCGCGGGGTCCTCCTGGGGTGGGGCATGGAACGAACGTCAGTGCTGTGGTGCTCAACGCGTGAGGGTACCGGCGCGTGCCCCCGGCTGTCGGTGGGGGCCGGTAACCTTCGAAGTTGTCCCCGCCGACCCGCTGCCCCGCCCCCGGAGGTCGTCCACCGTGGCCAAGACGCCGTTCACGCACCTGCACGTCCACACCCAGTACTCGCTGCTGGACGGTGCCGCGCGGCTCAAGGACATGTTCAATGCCTGCAATGAGATGGGCATGACACACATCGCCATGTCCGACCACGGCAACCTCCACGGCGCCTACGACTTCTTCCACTCCGCCCAGAAGGCCGGGATCACCCCGATCATCGGCATCGAGGCGTACGTGGCCCCCGAGTCCCGGCGCAACAAGCGCAGGATCCAGTGGGGCCAGCCGCACCAGAAGCGGGACGACGTCTCCGGTTCCGGTGGTTACACCCACAAGACGATCTGGGCGGCCAACGCCACCGGTCTGCACAACCTCTTCCGGCTGTCCTCCGACGCCTACGCCGAGGGCTGGCTGACCAAGTGGCCCCGGATGGACAAGGAGACCATCAGCCAGTGGTCCGAGGGGCTGATCGCCTCCACCGGCTGCCCCTCCGGCGAGCTGCAGACCAGGCTGCGCCTCGGCCAGTTCGACGAGGCCCTGAAGTCCGCCTCCGAGTACCAGGACATCTTCGGCAAGGACCGGTACTTCCTGGAGCTGATGGACCACGGCATCGAGATCGAGCGCCGGGTCCGCGACGGACTGCTGGAGATCGGCAAGAAGCTCGGCATCCCGCCGCTGGTCACCAACGACTCGCACTACACCTACGCGCACGAGGCGGCCGCCCACGACGCCCTGCTGTGCATCCAGACCGGCAAGAACCTCTCCGACCCCGACCGCTTCCGCTTCGACGGCTCGGGCTACTACCTGAAGTCCACGGAGGAGATGTACGCCATCGACTCCTCGGACGCCTGGCAGGAGGGGTGCGCCAACACCAAGCTGATCGCCGACCAGATCGACACCGAGGGCATGTTCCAGTTCCGGAACCTGATGCCCAAGTTCGACATCCCCGAGGGCTACACCGAGGTCACCTGGTTCCGCGAGGAGACCATGCGGGGCATGCACCGCCGCTTCCCCGGCGGCATCCCCGAGGACCGCATGAAGCAGGTCGAGTACGAGATGGACACCATCATCTCGATGGGCTTCCCGGGCTACTTCCTCGTGGTCGCCGACTTCATCATGTGGGCCAAGAAGCAGGGCATCGCGGTCGGCCCCGGCCGTGGCTCCGCGGCCGGCTCGATCGTCGCCTACGCCCTCGGCATCACCGACCTCGACCCCATCCCGCACGGCCTGATCTTCGAGCGGTTCCTCAACCCCGAGCGCATCTCGATGCCCGATGTCGACATCGACTTCGACGAGCGCCGGCGCGCCGAGGTGATCCGGTACGTCACCGAGAAGTACGGCTCGGACAAGGTCGCCATGATCGGCACCTACGGCACCATCAAGGCCAAGAACGCCATCAAGGACTCCGCGCGCGTCCTGGGCTACCCCTACGCCATGGGCGACCGCATCACCAAGGCCATGCCCGCCGACGTCCTCGGCAAGGGCATCCCGCTCTCCGGCATCACCGACCCCAAGCACCCGCGCTACAGCGAGGCCGGCGAGGTCCGCGCGATGTACGAGAACGAGCCGGACGTCAAGAAGGTCATCGACACCGCCATGGGCGTCGAGGGCCTGGTCCGGCAGATGGGTGTGCACGCGGCCGGCGTGATCATGTCCAGCGAGACGATCACCGACCACGTGCCCGTCTGGGTCCGGCACTCCGACGGCGTGACCATCACCCAGTGGGACTACCCGAGCTGTGAGGCGCTCGGCCTGCTGAAGATGGACTTCCTCGGCCTGCGCAACCTCACGATCATGGACGACGCCGTCAAGATGGTGAAGGCCAACAAGGGGATCGACATCGACCTCCTGGCCCTGCCGCTCGACGACCCCACGACCTTCGAGCTCCTCCAGCGCGGCGACACCCTCGGCGTCTTCCAGTTCGACGGCGGGCCCATGCGGTCCCTGCTGCGGCTGATGAAGCCCGACAACTTCGAAGACATCTCCGCCGTGTCCGCCCTGTACCGGCCGGGCCCGATGGGCATGAACTCGCACACGAACTACGCGCTGCGAAAGAACGGCCAGCAGGAGATCACCCCGATCCACCCGGAGCTGGAGAAGCCCCTGGAAGAGGTCCTGGCCGTCACCTACGGCCTGATCGTCTACCAGGAGCAGGTGCAGAAGGCCGCCCAGATCATCGCCGGGTACTCGCTCGGCGAGGCCGACATCCTCCGCCGCGTCATGGGCAAGAAGAAGCCCGAGGAGCTGGCGAAGAACTTCACCATCTTCCAGGCCGGCGCCCGGAAGAACGGCTACACCGACGAGGCCATCCAGGCCCTGTGGGACGTGCTGGTCCCCTTCGCCGGCTACGCCTTCAACAAGGCCCACTCCGCCGCGTACGGCCTGGTCTCGTACTGGACGGCCTACCTCAAGGCCAACCACCCCGCCGAGTACATGGCCGCCCTGCTGACCTCGGTCAAGGACGACAAGGACAAGTCCGCGACCTACCTCAACGAGTGCCGCCGCATGGGCATCAAGGTGCTCCCGCCGAACGTCAACGAGTCGGAGTCCAACTTCGCCGCCCAGGGCGACGACGTGATCCTCTTCGGCCTCACCGCCGTGCGCAACGTCGGCGCCAACGTCGTCGACTCGATCATTCGCTGCCGCAAGGCCAAGGGGAAGTACACCTCCTTCCCCGACTTCCTCGACAAGGTCGAGGCCGTCGTCTGCAACAAGCGCACCGTCGAATCGCTGATCAAGGCCGGCGCCTTCGACGAGATGGGGCACACCCGCAAGGGCCTCACCGCGCACTACGAACCGATGATCGACAACGTGGTCGCGGTCAAGCGCAAGGAGGCCGAGGGGCAGTTCGACCTCTTCGGCGGCATGGGCGAGGAGGACAGCGGCGAGCCGGGCTTCGGGCTGGACGTGGAGTTCTCCGACGTCGAGTGGGAGAAGTCCTACCTGCTCGCGCAGGAGCGCGAGATGCTCGGCCTCTACGTCTCCGACCACCCGCTCTTCGGCATCGAGCACGTCCTCAACGACAAGGCCGACGCCTCGATCTCCCAGCTCACCGGCGGAGAGCACGCCGACGGCGCCATCGTCACCATCGGCGGCATCATCTCCGGCCTCCAGCGCAAGATGACCAAGCAGGGCAACGCCTGGGCCATCGCCACCGTCGAGGACCTGGCCGGCTCCATCGACTGCATGTTCTTCCCCGCCACCTACCAGCTGGTCTCCACCCAGCTCGTCGAGGACGCCGTCGTCTTCGTCAAGGGCCGCCTCGACAAGCGCGAGGACATCCCCCGGCTGGTGGCCATGGAGCTGATGGTCCCCGACCTCTCCAACGCCGGTACCAACGCCCCGGTGATCATCTCCATCCCCACGGTCAAGGTCACCCCGCCGCTGGTGGAGCGGCTGGGCCAGGTGCTCAGCCACCACCGGGGCTCCACCGAGGTGCGGATCAAGCTCCAGGGCGCCCGCAAGACGACCGTCCTCCGGCTCGACCGCCACCGGGTGACACCTGATCCGGCACTCTTCGGCGACCTGAAGCAGCTGCTCGGCCCGTCCTGCCTGGCCGGCTGAGCCATTGCGCGCGGATGAGGGGCGCGCCCGCTATCGGCGGGCGCGCCCCTCAAGCGCGTCCAAGCGCCGGTTCAGTTGTGACCGAACCGCTTCTGCTTGTTCTTGCGGGCCAGATCGCCCGGGGTGACCTGCGACGACCGCTGCTGGCTCTGCGCCTCCATCGACGACTTCTGGGCCTCCTGCTGGCCGCGCTCCGCGGCGCTGGTCTTCTGCTGGCTCCGGTCCTGCTTCTTGTTCTTCGCCATGCTGCTGTGCCTCCGGATCGGGGTGACGACCCCCCACGGCTCACCCTTGCACGCCCCCACGAAGGACGCATTTCGGGTCATTACCTTCGGTGACAGGGTTACTTCTCCGCCGCCGCCCGTATCCGCCACGCCGAAGATCCAGTTCGGACTGATAACCCCCGCGCGGTCGGGCAGACTCCTGGCAAACCGAGGAGACCGGGGCACGGCCGTGCCGGGGGACGACCGCACTTCCGAACTCAGACATCTGAACTCACGGAAAGAGGGTGGAACGTGGACCGCTGCGTCGTCCTGGTGGACGCCGGCTATCTGCTGGGCGCCGCCGCGAGCCTGCTGGCGGGGGAGCCCGCCAGGTCGCGCATCACCGTCGACCACGCGACCCTCATCCAGGGGCTGCGCGAGCGCGCCGAAGCCGACACCCAGCGTCCGCTGCTGCGGATCTACTGGTTCGACGGCGCCCCCGACCGGGTGCCCCAGCCCGAGCACCGGCGGCTGCGCGTCATGTCCCGCGTGACGGTCCGGCTGGGCGCCCTGACCCGCAGCGACGGCCGCTGGGCCCAGAAGGGCGTGGACGCGGCCATGCACGCCGAGCTCACCGAGCTCGCCCGCAACCGCGCCTGCTCGGACATCGTGCTCGTCACCGGCGACGGCGACCTCCTGCCCGGCCTGATGTCCGCCAAGGAACACGGCGTCGCCGTCCACCTGTGGGCCGTGCAGGCCGCCGACGGCGACTACAACCAGTCCGAGGACCTCGTCGCCGAGGCCGACGAGCGCCGCGTCCTGGACCGCACCTGGATCACCCGCGCCGTACGGCCCAAGGAGCTCACCGGCCCCTGCGCCCCGCCGCCCGCGCCCCGGCCCGAGATCGCGGCGATCCTCTCCGCGCCCCTGCCCGAGACCGCCGCGGCGGCCGCCGCGGCCGCGGCCGCCTCCGGGCACGGCGGGGAGAACCGCCCGGCCGCCGAGCGCAACGGCACCCGGCCCGCGACGACGGCCCCGGCGGGCGGCAACGACTCCCCCGCCACGCGCGGCGTGCCCACCCCGAAGGACCTCGCCGGTCTGGGGCGCGGCCCGGCGGGCACCCCGGCCCAGCCGGCCGGCGCCGCCGTGCCGGGCTCCGGCCCGTCCCCGGCCAACGGGCAGTCGGGCGCCGGGGTGACGCCCAACGCGACCCTGCGCTGGTCCTCCGACAAGGGCTGGATCGACCGCGGCGGCACGGGCAACGGCCTGGGCGAGTCCCCCGAGACGGCCTCCCTGCCCATGCTCGCCCAGCTGACCAGCGCCGAGCAGCGCTGGGCAGACCGCGAGGAGGACATCACCACCGTCGGCGGCGACCCGTTCGAGGTCGGCCAGGTCTTCGCCCGCCGCTGGGCCGAGCGCCTGACCGACTCCGTCCACCTCCAGCACCTGTCCACCGAATACCCGCGCATCCCCCACCGCATCGACGGCGAGCTCCTGCGCTACGCCGCCCGCTTCGGGCTCCTCGCCCACAAGGACGATCAGATCGACGAGCACGACCGTTACGCGATCCGGGCGGGCTTCTGGCGCGAGATCGACGCCCGGACGGCGGCGGAACACGCGCAGGCGGGGGACTGACCCGGCGGCCGGCGGCGTTCGGCTTTCGCCGGCACCCCAAAGCGAGCCGCGGGCGCCGGGGCGCGTACCCTCATAGCTCGTGAGAACGGTCGGGAAACAGGCGGAGCGTGCCGCGGGCGCCACGGTGTGCACCGTGCGGGGGCTCGTCAAGACCTACCCGGCCGCGCGCGGCCGCCGCGGCCGCCCGGGCCCGGATCCGGTCCGGGCCACCGACGGCATCGACCTCGACATCCGGCGCGGTGAGATCTTCGGACTGCTCGGCCCCAACGGCGCCGGCAAGACCACGCTCGTCCGCCAGCTCACCGGACTGCTCCGCCCCGACGCCGGCAGCGTCGACCTCCTCGGCCACGACCTCGTCCGCCACCCCGAGCGCGCCGCGCGCCTCGTCGGCTACCTCGGCCAGGAGTCGACCGCGCTGGACGAGCTGACCGTGTCCCTGGCCGCCGAGACCACCGGCCGGCTGCGCGGCCTGGACCTGCGCACGGCCCGCGCCGAGCGGGACGCCGTCCTCGACGAGCTGGGCCTCGCGCCCCTCGCCGACCGCCCGCTGAAGAAGCTCTCCGGCGGCCAGCGCCGCCTCGCCTGCTTCGCCGCCGCGCTGGTCGGCGACCGCCCCCTGCTCGTCCTGGACGAGCCGACCACCGGCATGGACCCCGTGGCCCGCCGGGCCGTGTGGGCCGCCGTGGACCGGCGCCGCGCCGAGCGCGGCACCACCGTGCTGCTCGTCACCCACAACGTCATCGAGGCCGAGACCGTGCTGGACCGGGTCGCGGTCCTGGAGCACGGGCGGATCATCGCCTGTGACACCCCGTCGGGGCTCAAGGAGCTCGTCGGCGACGAGGTGCGCGTCGACCTGGTCTGGCGCACCGAGCCGCCGCTGGACGTGCCCGAGGTCGCAGCGCTGCGCGACGCCGCCCTGGAGACCGGCCGCCGCTGGTCGCTGCGGCTCGGCCCGGCGGAGGCGCGCGCCGCCGTCGCCGCGGTGACCGGCGGTCCCGCCTTCGCCGCGCTGGACGACTTCACGCTCGCCACGCCGAGCCTGGAGGACGTCTACCTCGCCCTCGGCGGCGGCCGGGCGCAGGGGCTGGTGAAGGCGTGACGAGGTCCGTAGCGAACAGGAGCTGTGCCGCGTGAGTGCCGTATCCGCAGAGGCGGTGTCCGGGACGGTCCGGGGAAGGGGCGGGGAGCGGCCCGGGGCCGGGGCCGAGGACGGCGCCGCCGCCCCGCTCGCGCCCGGGGCGCGGCTGCTGCCCGCGCTGGCGGCCGTCTACCGGGCGCAGCTCTCGCGCGCCCGCGTGGCGCGGATCCCGCTGCTGTTCGTGGCGACGTTCCAGTCCGTCGGCATCATGGTGATGATGCGCGGCGTCGTCGACGGCGGCGACGAGGCGCGGTCCGTCGTGGCCGGCTCCAGCGTCCTGGTCGTGGCGTTCGTCGCGCTCAACCTCCTCGCCCAGTACTTCGGCCAGTTGCGCGCCGGCGGCGGCCTCGACCACTACGCGACGCTGCCGGTGCCGCCCGCGGCGGTCGTGCTGGGGGCGGCCGGGGCGTACGCGTCCTTCACCGCGCCCGGCACCCTCGTCACGGCGGTGGTGGGCAGCGTGCTGTTCAAGCTGCCGATGGCGCACCTGTGGGTGCTGGCGGCCGTGATCCCCGTCTCGGGCGCGGCCCTCGCCGGACTGGGCGCCGCCCTGGGGCTGCTCGCACCGCGCCAGGAGCTCGCCACGCTGGGCGGCCAGCTGGGCATGTCGGCGGCGCTGCTGCTGGGCGTGCTGCCGGCCGCGCACATGCCGGCGCCGATCGCGTTCGCGCGGGATCTGCTGCCGTCGACCTACGGCGTGGAGGCGCTCGCGCGGTCCTTCGACGCGCGCCCGGACTGGCTGCTGGTGGTGGCCGACCTCGGGGTGTGCGCGGCCGTCGGCGTCGTGTCGCTGGCCGTGGCCACCTGGGCCTACCGCCGGGCGGCGGTGCGGTGACGCGCCGCACCGACCCTCCTGGCGCCGGGGTGCCCACGCCGACCTGGCACGATGGCGGGGTGACCGCACCGCTGACTCCGCAGGACGACTCCTCCTCCGAGGGCCCGAGCCCCGAGCACGCCCCCGACCGGCAGGACGGCCAGGACGACCAGGCCGGCCAGGCCGACCCGGCGCGGGAGCAGGCCCGGGCGGAGGCGCGCGCCGAGCTGCGGCAGGGCGCGGTGATCCTCGCGGCGGTGACGCTGGCCGGTGTGCTGCTGGGCCTGCTGTGGGTGTGGCTGGCGCCCCGGGTGCCGCTGATCTCCGACGGCAAGGCCGTCTACCTGAAGAACACCGAGGGCGAGCAGGCCATCGGCGCGGACGGCTGGTTCGGCCTGCTGGGGCTGGGCTTCGGCGTGCTGAGCGCGGCCGTGGTGTTCCTCTTCCGCCGCGCCGGCGGCATCGCGATCGTCGTGGGCCTGGCCGTCGGCTCGCTGCTGGCCTCGCTGGTCGCCTGGCGGCTCGGCATCCGGCTCGGCCCCACCGGCGACGTGGCCGCGCACGCCCTGGCCGTGGGCAAGGGCGTCGTCTTCGACGCGCCGCTGCGGCTGGGGGCGAAGGGGATGCTGCTGGCGTGGCCGCTGGCCGCGATGGCCACGCACCTGGGCCTGACGGCCCTGTTCGGCCCGAGGGACCCGGAACCGCCGGTGGTTCCCCACTGGCCGGAGCGGTAGCCCCGGCCCCGCTGATCAGCCCGTCCGGCGTTTGAGGACCGGGGGTCCGGGGGCGGAGCCCCCGGGAAACGGGAAGGGGCGGGACCGGGGTAAAACCCCTGCTACGCCGGCCTACGGCCGTGGTTGGCGCGGCCCTTCCTCAGCCGCCAACGACGCTTCCGCGTGCGCTTCGACATCGGGCGTCCCCTCCCGTAGTGGACCGCTCGCGTGGCGGTCCCCTTCGGTCGTAACGACGGCGCGGACCGCCGTCAAGGGCGCGCGATCGCCGCCACCACCGCCCCCGTGAGCGCCGCCAGATCCTCCGGCGCGAGCTCGACCTCCAGCCCCCGCCTCCCCGCCGACACACAGATCGTGGCGTGCGCCCGCGCGGACGCGTCCAGCGCGGTCGGGAGGCGCTTGCGCTGCCCGAGCGGGGAGATGCCGCCCCGGACGTACCCGGTCGTGCGCTCCGCGGCGGCCGGGTCGGCCATCGCGGCGCGCTTGCCGCCGACGGCCGTGGCGAGCGCCTTGAGGTCGAGCGAGCCCGACACCGGCACGACCGCCACGGTCAGCGCGCCGTCGACCTCCGCGACGAGGGTCTTGAAGACCCGCCCGGGCTCCACCCCCAGCGCCTGCGCGGCCTCCTCGCCGTAGGAGGGGGTGGCCGGGTCGTGCTCGTAGGCGTGGACGGTGAAGGCGGCGCCGGCCTTCTCCAGGGCGACGATCGCGGGCGTCGAGCCCGCGCCCTGCCGTTTGCCGTTCTTCTTCGCCAAAACCTCGTCCTGTCGATCAGTTGGGGCTGGTGGGCCGCCGGGTGAGCTCGACGGCGGGCAGGGAGGGGAGCTTGCCCATGACGGCCGTCTCGGCGCGCAGCAGCCGCAGCTCGTCCGCGAGCCGCGAGGCGGTGTCGGGCGCCTGGAGCAGCCGCTGCTTGGCCGGGGTGTCCAGCACGGCGGCCGCCGCGACCAGGTAGGACAGCACCCGGGGCTCGCCCGGCAGCTCCGCGCGGCCCGCGAGCGAGGCGTCGTTCGCCCCGGCCAGCCGCTTCTGGTAGGCGCGGAAGGCCCGGACGACGCCCGAGGCGAGCGCCCCGGCGCCCTCGCCCTGCCGCTCCTCGACGTGCTCGATCTCGGCGGTGAGGTACGGGCCCGAGGCGTCGACGGACAGCAGCCGGAAACGGGTCGTGCCGGTGGCGAGGACCTCGTAGGAGCCGTTGGGGCGCTTGCGGATGGTGGCCGCGTCCGCGACGCAGCCCATGGCGAAGAAGGACGCCATCGGGTCGGGGCCGAAGCCGGAGGCGGGGCCCGGCTCGGGGCGGGCCTCCTCCGGCAGGCCCGGGGCGCTGGGGGCCACCTCGTGGCCGTCGCGGATGGCGACGACGCCGAAGCGGCGCGGTGTGTCCTCGGGCAGCTCCGCCAGGTCACGCATCAGCGTGCGGTACCGCCGCTCGAAGACGTTCAGCGGGAGCACGAGGCCCGGGAACAGCACCGAGTTCAGCGGGAACAGGGGAAGGCGCTCGGTGGTCACGGGCCGTAAGCCTAATGGCCGGGCGGCCCGGTGGAGCGGGGATTTCACCGGGGGCGGAGCGCCCCCGGCCGTCGGCTCACTGCCGGCTCACTGTCGGCGCAGCAGCCGGGAGGCGCCCGCCGCGACCGTGGTGGCGAGGATCCAGCCGAGCAGGGTGAGGGCCGCGACGACCCACTGGGCGGCGCCGGCGGGCCGCCACGCGGTGCCCTGGCCGAGGTCGATGACGGGCAGCAGCAGGTCCAGGGAGTACAGCTCGGGGTTCCAGACCGGGCCCTCGCCCTCCTTGACCGGCGGCAGCGGCCGGTAGGAGAAGTAGCAGGCGCCGATCGCCCACAGCACGGCCATCCACACGGCGGCCCGGCCCGGCCGGTAGCCGTAGGCCACCGTCCAGTCCTGGAGGTGGCCCCAGGCCCGGCCCGCCGGGGGCAGCGTCTCGCGTCTGCGGCGCTGCTTGGCGAGGAGGACCTCCCGGGCGTCGGCGTCCTCGCCGCTGGCGCGCAGGGCGCCCGCCAGCCGCTCGTAGGGCTCCGGCGCGTACTCGGGGGTGGCCGCCGCCACCCAGTCCAGGCGGCGGGCGAGGGGGAAGGAGCCCATCGGGATCAGGTTCTCGTAGGTGAAGCCGGCCATGGCCAGCCCGCCGGGGCCGGGCCAGCTGTCGAAGCGGTCGACCAGGTTGACCACGCGCGCCCCGGACAGCACCACCCGGCCGCGCTGCTGCCGCTCCCCGAGGAAGCGCAGCTCGGGCGTCTGCACCCGGCGCAGCGACAGCTCCTGGTCGGACTCCATCACGAAGCGGGCCTCGCTGAGGTCCACGGCGTCGCCGAACCGCCCGTCGTCCAACCGCGCCCCGCCCAGGCACTCGAAGCGCCGCTGCCGGGCGTTCTGCTCGGGCACGGAGGTGGCGATGCCGAACGGGGGAGTGGCGCCGCTGGTGTAGCGGGCGTAGCCGAGACCCGCCGAGGTCAGGTAGAGGGTGCGCTCGACCTTCAGCTGCGGGGCGTTGAGCGCGCGGCGGCCGAAGGGGTTGTTGAGGGTGGAGCCGCGCAGGCTCAGCGAGGCGCCGATCGTCGCGCCGCGCATGCTCAGCTCGCCGTGGGAGCGCATCATCTCGGCCTGGAGGTCCTGCCCCACGGTCATCCCGTCGGCGGCGATGGACAGCCCGCGCCGGTCGCGGCGCACCACCAGCTGGTTGAGCAGCAGGTCCGTGCCGATGTGGGCGTCCGTCAGCCGGATGCCGTGCTGGACGACGCAGCGCGGCAGGTGGAGATCGCCCTCGGTGCGGATCCGGGCGGCTTCCACCCGGGGGATGGCGCAGCCGACCAGGCGGAGGGTGGAGAAGGTGCTCTCGGGCAGCAGCAGCTGCTGTTCGAACCGGCAGTTGTGGAGCTCGACGTAGGGGGTGACGGTGCCGCCGGAGAGGTCCAGGGTGCCGGTGACCTGTACGCCGTTGAGCTTGAGCGCGGCGACCCGGCCGGGGTGCGGCGGCGGCCCGCTGAGCAGCAGCAGGGCCACGACCCGGGCGCGGACGGTGCGCTCGGGGCCCCAGGGGTGCTGCCCGCTGGGGTCGTTGAGCTCGGGGCGCGGGCCGCGCAGGTCGAGGGTGGCGCCCTTGCGGAAGGCCTCCCACATGTCCCGCTCGGCGGTGGTCAGCTCGAGATCGGCGGGCGGTGCGCCCACGGCTCCCTCGGTCACGGTCTCCCCCCTCTCGCGGCCTCTTCCGGCCCGAACGTCTTCCATGGCGACGCGCGTACGTTCGTAAGCGCCCCGCGTACCCGCCCCATTCCCGCCGGGTGACCGTTCGAACACCGGCGGTGAGTGGCGATTGTCCGTCCACCGTCAGCCAAAGATCAACTCATTGGCGGCATATCACTGGGTGGTACGGGGAGCGGTGCGACAGGACGGGTCTGAGACAATTGACGGCGTGATCTCCCGAATCGATCTGCGCGGCGACGCCTTCCCCGTGAACGGCATCGACCGCGACCTGCTGCCCCGTGCCGAGCTCGACGTCGAGGCCGCCCTGGAAAAGGTGCGGCCCATCTGCGACGACGTGCATCATCGCGGCACCGCGGCCCTGATCGACTACGCGGAGCGCTTCGACGGAGTGAAGATCGACCGGGTGCGGGTCCCCGCCGAGGCGATCGCCAAGGCCCTGGAGGAGCTCGACCCGGCCGTGCGCGCCGCGCTGGAGGAGTCCATCCGCCGCGCCCGCCTCGTCCACCGCGAGCAGCGCCGCACCGACACCACCGTCCAGGTCGTGCCCGGCGGCACGGTCACCGAGCGCTGGGTGCCCGTCCGGCGCGTCGGCCTCTACGTCCCCGGCGGCCGGTCCGTCTACCCCTCGTCCGTCGTGATGAACGTCGTCCCGGCCCAGGAGGCCGGCGTCGGCTCCATGGCCGTCGCCTCCCCGCCCCAGGCCGACTTCGGCGGCCTGCCGCACCCCACGATCCTGGCCGCCTGCGCGCTGCTGGGCGTCGACGAGGTGTACGCGGCCGGCGGCGCCCAGGCTGTCGCCATGTTCGCCTACGGCACCGACGAGTGCCCCCGGGCCGACATGGTCACCGGCCCCGGCAACATCTGGGTCGCCGCCGCCAAGCGGCTGCTCAAGGGCCGCATCGGCATCGACGCCGAGGCCGGCCCCACCGAGATCGCCGTCCTCGCCGACGCCACCGCCGACCCGGCGCACGTCGCCGCCGACCTCATCAGCCAGGCCGAGCACGACCCGCTGGCCGCCTCCGTCCTCGTCACCGACTCCGAGGAGCTCGCGGACGCGGTCGAGAAGGAGCTCGCGGTCCAGGTAGCCGCCACCAAGCACGTGGAGGACCGGATCCTCCCCGCGCTCGGCGGCCGCCAGTCCGGCATCGTGCTGGTCGACGGCATCGAGCAGGGCCTGGAGGTCGTGGACGCCTACGCCGCCGAGCACCTGGAGATCCAGACCGCCGACGCCGCCGCCGTGGCCGCCCGCGTCCGCAACGCCGGCGCGATCTTCGTCGGCGCGTACTCCCCGGTGTCCCTGGGCGACTACGCCGCGGGCTCCAACCACGTCCTGCCCACCGGCGGCTGCGCCTGCCACTCCTCCGGGCTGTCCGTGCAGTCCTTCCTGCGCGGCATCCACGTCGTGGACTACTCCCGCGAGGCGTTGGCCGACGTCGCGGGCCACGTGGTGACGCTCGCCGAGGCCGAGGACCTGCCCGCCCACGGCGCGGCGGTCAAGGCGAGGTTCGACTGGAAGGTTCCGGAAGGCAAGTGACCGGCATCGACGATCTCCCCATCCGGGACGAACTGCGCGGCAAGTCCCCGTACGGCGCCCCCCAGCTCGACGTGCCCGTACGCCTGAACACCAACGAGAACCCCTACCCCCTCCCCGAGCCCCTCGTGGCCCGGATCGCCGAGCGCGTCGCCGAGGCCGCCCGGCACCTCAACCGCTACCCCGACCGGGACGCGGTCGAGCTCCGCACCGAGCTCGCCAAGTACCTCACCCGCACCACGGGTCACGAGGTCACCATGGGACACGTCTGGGCCGCCAACGGCTCCAACGAGGTCCTCCAGCAGCTGCTCCAGACCTTCGGCGGACCCGGCCGCTCGGCCATGGGCTTCGAGCCCTCGTACTCGATGCACGCCCTGATCTCCCGGGGCACCGGCACCGGCTGGATCTCCGGCCCGCGGCGCGCCGATTTCACCATCGACGTCGACGCCGCAGTGGCCGCCATCGCCGAGCACCGGCCCGAGGTCGTCTTCATCTGCTCGCCGAACAACCCCACGGGCACGGCGGTCGACGAGGAGACGGTCCTGCGGCTGTACGAGGCCGCCCAGGCGGCCCGCCCGTCGCTGGTCGTCGTCGACGAGGCGTACGGCGAGTTCAGCCACCGCCCCTCGCTGCTGCCGCTGATCGAGGGCCGCCCGCACCTCGTCGTCTCCCGCACCATGTCCAAGGCCTTCGGCGCCGCCGGGCTGCGCCTCGGCTACCTCGCCGCGCACCCCGCCGTGGTCGACGCCGTCCAGCTCGTCCGGCTGCCGTACCACCTCTCGGCCGTCACCCAGGCCACGGCGCTCGCCGCCCTGGAGCACACGGACACGCTGCTCGGCTACGTCGAACAGCTCAAGGCCGAACGCGACCGCATCGTCACCGAGCTGCGCGCCATGGGCTGCGAGGTGACCGATTCCGACGCCAACTTCGTCCAGTTCGGGCGGTTCGACGACAGCCACGCCGCATGGCGGGCCATCCTCGACCACGGGGTCCTCGTACGGGACAACGGCGTCCCGGGGTGGCTGCGGGTGACCGCGGGCACCCCGGCCGAGAACGACGCGTTCCTGGACGCGGTCCGCGCCATTCGCAAGGAGAACAACACATGCTGAACTTTCCGGGGGAGGACCCCCGGGCCCCCAAGCGCGTCGGCCGCGTCGAGCGCACCACCAAGGAGACCTCCGTCCTGGTCGAGATAGACCTCGACGGCACCGGGCAGGTCGACGTGTCGACCGGGGTCGGCTTCTTCGACCACATGCTCGACCAGCTCGGCCGCCACGGCCTCTTCGACCTCACCGTCAAGACCGACGGCGACCTCCACATCGACACCCACCACACCATCGAGGACACCGCCCTCGCGCTGGGCGCCGCCTTCAAGCAGGCCCTCGGCGACAAGGTGGGCATCTACCGCTTCGGCAACTGCACCGTGCCCCTGGACGAGTCCCTCGCCCAGGTCACCGTCGACCTCTCCGGCCGCCCCTACCTCGTGCACACCGAGCCCGAGAACATGGCGCCGATGATCGGCTCGTACGACACGACGATGACCCGGCACATCCTGGAGTCCTTCGTCGCCCAGGCGCAGATCGCCCTCCACGTCCACGTCCCGTACGGGCGCAACGCCCACCACATCGTGGAGTGCCAGTTCAAGGCCCTCGCCCGGGCCCTGCGCTACGCCAGCGAGCGCGACCCGCGCGCGGCCGGGATCCTCCCGTCGACGAAGGGCGCCCTCTGACCGTGAACGGCACCTCCACCGCGCTCATCCTCGTCGGCCTGTTCCTGGTCGGCGGCATCTACTCGTTCGTCAAGCAGGGCATGCCCAAGGGCGTGATCGTGCTGCTCGGCATAGGCGCGGCCATGTCCCTGGCCGCCGGCGTGCTGCGTATCGAAGGACTCTGGTCATGAGCACCCCGAAGAAGGTCGTCGTCTTCGACTACGGCTTCGGCAACGTCCGCTCCGCCGAGCGGGCCCTCGCCCACGTCGGCG
The DNA here is from genome assembly GCF_014648775.1 of Streptomyces abikoensis. Classification (GTDB taxonomy): domain Bacteria; phylum Actinomycetota; class Actinomycetes; order Streptomycetales; family Streptomycetaceae; genus Streptomyces; species Streptomyces abikoensis. The sequence continues at coordinate 215,014 of NZ_BMRT01000008.1, read as the reverse complement.
CCGACGTGGAGATCACCCGCGACTTCGACACGGCCATGAACGCCGACGGGCTCCTCGTCCCCGGCGTCGGCGCGTTCGACGCCTGCATGCGCGGGCTGCGCTCCGCGCGCGGCGACTGGATCGTCGGACGCCGGCTGTCCGGCGGCCGTCCCGTCATGGGCATCTGCGTCGGCATGCAGATCCTCTTCGAGCGCGGCATCGAGCACGGCGTCGAGACCGAGGGCCTCGACGAGTGGCCCGGCACGGTCGAGCCGCTCAAGGCCGACGTCGTCCCCCACATGGGCTGGAACACCGTCACCCCGGCCGAGGGCTCCGCGCTCTTCGCCGGCCTCGACGCGGACACCCGCTACTACTTCGTGCACTCCTACGCCGTGCGCGAGTGGAAGCTGGAGGTCGGCAACGCCAACATCCGCGCCCCCAAGGTCACCTGGGCCACCCACGGCGAGCCGTTCGTCGCCGCCGTGGAGAACGGCCCCCTGTGGGCCACCCAGTTCCACCCCGAGAAGTCCGGCGACGCCGGAGCGGTTCTGCTCCGCAACTGGCTGGACACGCTGTGACCGCAGCACCCCGCCGTCGCCGTGCCGACGGCCGTGACACCCGGCCGGCTCCCTCATCCGTAAGGTCCACTTCATGACCCACCGCCTCGAACTCCTGCCCGCCGTCGACGTCCGCGGCGGTCAGGCCGTCCGTCTCGTCCATGGCGAGTCCGGCTCCGAGACGTCGTACGGCGACCCGCTTGCCGCCGCTCAGACCTGGCAGCGCGCGGGCGCCGAGTGGCTCCACCTCGTCGACCTGGACGCCGCCTTCGGCACCGGCGACAACCGTGCGCAGGTGGCCGAGGTCGCCCGCTCGATGGACATCAAGGTCGAGCTGTCCGGCGGCATCCGCGACGACGCCTCGCTCGCCGCCGCCCTCGCCACCGGCTGCACCCGCGTCAACCTCGGCACCGCCGCCCTGGAGACCCCCGAGTGGGTCGCCAAGGTCATCGCCGAGCACGGCGACCGCATCGCGGTCGGCCTGGACGTCCGCGGCACCACCCTCCGCGGCCGCGGCTGGACCCGCGACGGCGGCGACCTCTACGAGACCCTCGCCCGCCTCGACTCCGAGGGCTGCGCCCGCTACGTCGTCACCGACATCGCCAAGGACGGCACCCTCCAGGGCCCCAACCTGGAGCTCCTGAAGAACGTCTGCGCCGTCACCGACCGTCCGGTCGTGGCCTCCGGTGGCGTCTCCTCTCTTGACGATCTGCGCGCGATCGCCACCCTGGTACCGGAGGGCGTCGAAGGAGCGATCGTCGGAAAGGCCCTCTACGCCAAGGCGTTCACCTTGGAAGAGGCCCTGGAGGCAGTGTCCGTATGAGCGATACCCCGGCCCGGCGGCACGTCCAGACGAACAGTCCTTGGGAAGCGGAGATCGGCTTCGCACGTGCCGTCGCGGCCGGGGACCGGGTGCACGTCGCGGGGACGATGCCGCTGGTGAACGGCGTCCTCCACGGCGAGGGCGACCCCTATGTCCAGGCCCGCACGGCCTTCGGCAACGCGCTCGCCGCGCTGAAGGAGTTCGGCCTCGGCACGGACTCCGTCGTCCGCACCCGGATGTATCTCACCCACGCGCGGGACGTGGACGCGGTCGGCCGCGCCCACAAGGAGCTCTTCGACGCCGTCCGGCCCGCCGCGACCATGGTCGTGGTCTCCGGCTTCGTCGACTCCCGCGTGCTGGTCGAAGTAGAAGTAGAAGCTTTCAGAGGAGCAACGGCGTGACCCTCGCGGTCCGAGTCATCCCCTGCCTGGACGTGGACAACGGCCGGGTCGTCAAGGGCGTCAATTTCCAGAACCTGCGCGACGCGGGCGACCCCGTCGAAATGGCCAGGATCTACGGCCAGGAGGGCGCCGACGAGCTGACCTTCCTCGACATCACGGCCTCCTCCGGCAACCGCGAGACCACCTACGACGTGGTGCGCCGCACCGCCGAGCAGGTCTTCATCCCGCTGACGGTCGGCGGCGGCGTCCGCACCGCCGAGGACGTCGACAAGCTGCTGCGCGCCGGCGCCGACAAGGTCGGCGTCAACACCGCCGCCATCGAACGGCCGGAGCTCATCCGCGAGATCGCCGAGCGCTTCGGCCGCCAGGTCCTCGTCCTGTCGGTGGACGCCCGCCGCACGGCCTCCGGCTCCTTCGAGGTCACCACCCACGGCGGGCGCCGTGGCACCGGCATGGACGCCGTGGAGTGGGCCCACCGCGCCGCCGAGCTGGGCGCCGGCGAGATCCTGCTGAACTCCATGGACGCCGACGGCACCAAGGACGGATACGACACGGAGATGATCACCGCCGTGCGCCGTCACGTCACCGTCCCCGTCATCGCCAGCGGTGGCGCGGGCCGCCTGGAGCACTTCGCCCCGGCGGTCGAGGCGGGCGCGGACGCGGTCCTGGCCGCGTCGGTCTTCCACTTCGGCGACCTGCGCATCGGCGACGTCAAGGAAGCCCTGAAGGGCGCCGGGCACGCTGTGCGCTAGCCGCGCGTGGGTCCGGGGGCTCCGCCCCCGGACCTACGCCCGGATCAGCAGGAAGATCGCCCCCACCACCAACGCCAACGCGATCGCCGCCACCCCGTACACCACCCGGTGCGCCCGCAGCACCGGCAGGTAGTGGTCCACCGCGTACGCCCCCGGCCCGGTCAGCGCCAGCGCCGCCGCGCTCACGGCCACCAGCAGCGTGAACTCCACCCCGCTGGGCAGCAGGAATCCGCCCTCCCAGGTCACCCCCAGCGCGTTGACCATCGTTCCCAGCACCGCCGCCGCGGCCAGCGGTGTGAGCAGCCCCAGGAACAGCCCGGCCCCGCCGAGCGACTCGCTCAGCCCGGCGATCACGGCCATCGCCTTCGGCGCCGGATAACCGGCCTGCTTGAAGTACTGGGCCGTGCCGTCGACGCCCGCCCCGTCGAACCACCCGAAAAGCTTCTGCGTACCGTGCGTGACCATGATGATCCCGAGCATCATGCGCAGCAGCAGAAGGCCCCAGGAGTAACCGGCCAGCGCTGACGACGGCTGGTCACGCCCCTGCCCGGCGAAGACGTGCGTCGTTCTGCTCCGAAAAGCCATGATCGGCACCTTCTTCCACCCTCGGTACCAGTGTCACCCCGGGCCACGGGGGTCCGCCATACGTCAGGAGGAGCGCGGGCGCCAGTCGACGGCCGCGCGTCGCTACAGCCCCAGCGACGCCGCCTTCAGCTTGGCGATCGCCGTGTCCTCGCCCGCCAGCTCCACCCGCGCCGCGTCCTGCCGGCCGAAGGCGAACAGCAGCAGCTCACCGGGCTCCCCGGTGACCGTCACGACGGGCGCGCCCTTCTGGGCGACCGCCGTCCGGCCGTCGGGGCGCCGCAGCACCAGGCCCACCGGCGACTTCCGGCCGACCAGCCGGGCGGTGCGCTCCAGCCGGCTCCACAGCGCGTCCGCGAAGACGGGGTCCGGCTCGCGGGGCGTCCAGTCCGGCTGGGCCCGGCGCACGTCCTCGGTGTGGACGAAGAACTCCACGGTGTTGGCCGCCTCGTCGATCTGCTTGAGGGCGAACGGCGAGGTGCGCGGCGGACCGGTGCGGATGAGCTGGATCAGCTCCTCGTACGGCTTGGCCGCGAATTCCGCCTGCACCCGCTCCAGCCGGCCGGCCAGTGGCTTGATCACGACCCCGGCGGCGGCGTCGGGCCGCCGCTCGCGCACCACGGTGTGGGCGGCGAGGTCGCGGGCCCGCCAGCCCTCGCAGAGGGTGGGGGCGTCGGGGCCGACCGTCTCCAACAGGTCGGCGAGGAGCAGACGTTCGCGCTGCGCGTGGGTTGACATGGCGTCAGCCTACGACGCGGGGGACAATGGGGCCATGACCGGCAACACCCGCCCCCTGTCCAACCTCGACCCCGCCATCGCCGCCCGGCTCAAGCGGAGCGTCGACGGCCTGATCCCCGCCATCGCCCAGCAGTACGACACCGGCGAGGTGCTCATGCTCGGCTGGATGGACGACGAGGCCCTCCACCGCACGCTCACCACCGGCCGCTGCACGTACTGGAGCCGCAGCCGCCAGGAGTACTGGGTCAAGGGCGACACCTCGGGGCACGTGCAGCACGTCAAGTCCGTCGCCCTGGACTGCGACGCGGACACGATCCTGGTCAAGGTCGACCAGGTCGGCCCGGCCTGCCACACCGGCACCCGGACGTGTTTCGACGCGGACCTGCTGCCCCTGGACCGCTGACCCCGCGCAGCCAGTAGGCTCCGCGCCATGGCTGCCACGTCCGCACACGCTTCCCACGGCCCCGGCGGAGCCGACGGGGATGTCACCCCCGACGCGGGGACCTTCCGCACGCTCGCGAAGGACCGCCGGGTCATCCCCGTCACCCGCCGTTTCCTCGCCGACGGCGACACGCCCGTGGGCCTCTACCGCAAGCTCGCCGCCGAACGGCCCGGCACGTTCCTGCTGGAGTCCGCCGAGAACGGCCGCACCTGGTCCCGTTACTCCTTCGTCGGCGTCCGCAGCGCGGCCACCCTGACCGTGCGCGACGGCGAGGCCCACTGGCTGGGCACCCCGCCCGTGGGCGTGCCGACCGACGGGGACCCGCTGGCCGCCCTGCGGGCCACCGTGGCGACGCTCCACACCCCCCGCGACCTCATCGAGGGCGAGGGGCTGCCGCCCTTCACCGGCGGCATGGTCGGCTACCTGGGCTACGACATCGTCCGCCGCCTGGAGAAGATCGGCGAGCACGGCGAGGACACCCTCGGACTGCCCGAGCTGACCATGCTCCTCACCTCGGACCTCGCCGTCCTCGACCACTGGAACGGCACGGTCCTGCTGATCGCCAACGCGATCAACCACGACAACCGCGAGACCGGCATCGACGAGGCGTACGCCGACGCCGTCGCCCGCCTCGACGCCATGGCCGCCGACCTCCGCCGCTCCGTGGACACCCGGCCCACCGCCCTGCCGGCCTCCGAGCTGCCCGAGTACACCGCCCGCTGGGGCGGCCCGGACTTCATGGCGGCCGTCGAGGACATCAAGGAGCGCATCCGCGCGGGGGAGGCCTTCCAGGTCGTGCCCTCGCAGCGGTTCGAGACCCCCTGCACGGCCTCCGCCCTCGACGTCTACCGGGTGCTGCGGGCCACCAACCCCAGCCCGTACATGTACCTGTTCCGCTTCCCGGACGGCGACGGGGGCGCGTTCGACGTGGTCGGCTCCAGCCCCGAGGCGCTGGTGAAGGTCCGGGACGGGCACGCGCTGGTGCACCCCATCGCCGGCACCCGCCCGCGCGGCGCCACCCCGCAGGAGGACGCGGCCCTGGCCGAGGAGCTGCTGGCCGACCCCAAGGAGCGCGCCGAGCACCTGATGCTCGTCGACCTCGGCCGCAACGACCTGGGCCGCGTCTGCGAGCCCGGCAGCGTCGAGGTCGTCGACTTCATGTCGATCGAGCGCTACAGCCATGTGATGCACATCGTCTCCACCGTCACGGGCCGGCTCGCCCCGGGGCGCACGGCCTTCGACGTCCTCACGGCCTGCTTCCCGGCCGGCACCCTCTCCGGCGCGCCCAAGCCGCGCGCCATGCAGATCATCGAGGAGCTGGAGCCGGCCCGCCGGGGCCTGTACGGGGGCTGCGTCGGCTACCTGGACTTCGCCGGGGACTCCGACACCGCCATCGCCATCCGCACCGCCCTCCTCCGCGACGGCACCGCCTACGTCCAGGCCGGCGCCGGCATCGTCGCCGACTCCGACCCGGCGGCGGAAGACGCCGAATGCCGCCACAAGGCCGGCGCGGTCCTGCGAGCGGTCCACACGGCGAACCGCCTGTAGGTGTGTGCGGGCAATCGTTCCGCAGGGCTGGGGGCACCTCCCAGCGGTAGCTGGGGGAGGGTGGGCGCACACACCCACGGCCCGCACCCGCCCACCGGCCCGTGCCCCCGACAAGGGATAGTGGTACCCGTGACCGCAGCAGTACCCAATCCCCGCACGGGCCGCCGCACCCTGGCCGCCGCCCTCCTCATGGGCGCCCTGGGCCCCGCCCTGGTCCTCCTGGCCACCGGCCGCACCTGGTCCGAGGGCACCGCCGCCGCCGAGCGCGGCATCAGCATGGCCCAGCAGGCCAGCGGCCAGGAGGTCACCGCCCTGCCCGGCGCCCTGGCGGTCGTCGGCCTCGCCGCGCTCGTCGCCGTCTTCGCCGTGCGCGGCGCGGCCCGCCGCTTCGTCGCCGGGCTGCTCGTGCTGAGCGGCGCCGGAGTGGTGGGCGCGTCGGTCACCGGGCTGAGCGACACCACCGCCCTGGAGGAGAAGGCCGCCAAGGTCGCGGGCCTGACCCGGGCCTCCATCGCCGACGTCGGGCACACCGCCTGGCCGTGGGTCGCCGTCGCCGGCGGCGTCCTGCTCCTCCTCGCGGGGCTGCTCGCCCTGCGCTTCGGGCCGCAGTGGCCCGCCATGTCCGGCCGCTACGAGCGCGGCGACGCGCCCGCCCCGCGCCGTGCCAAGGCCCCCGCCGACCCGGAGCGGCCCGAGGAGCTGTGGAAGGCCCTCGACCGGGGCGAGGACCCCACGGGCGGCCCCGCACGATGACACGCCCGGCCGGACGCCAACCCCGGCGCACGGCCGCCCGGCACGTCGGGGACAATGGCCCCAGCGATCTCCGCGCCCCCGGGCGCGCCACAGCAACGAGGAGTCAACTCATGTCGGGTACCGACCACGGACACACCCCGGCCGCCTGGACCGGTGTCACCATCGCCTTCATCGGCTTCTGCATCGCGGGCGCGTTCGTCGTCATGGCCAAGCCCGTCGGTTTCTGGGCCGGCATGGTCGTGGTGGTCCTCGGCGGCGTCGTCGGTGGGGTCATGCGGATGATGGGCATGGGCCAGTCCCCCAAGAAGGCCCCGCAGACCGCCGGGACCGGGGCCTGATCCGTCCCGTCCCTTCGGCGCCGAGGCGCGGCCCGGGCTCGTGCGGGGTACCCCGTACGGATGTCCTGAGCTGCGCCTTCGTGCTACCGGGCGGAAACTGCCCGGTATGACGCCCGAGTCCCTCCCGCGCCGCCTCGCCGCGCCGCTCGGCGTCGCCGCCGGGCTGGGCGCGGCCGTCACCCGGGTGGCCGTGGTGGACCCCAACCGTCCCGGCTCCTATCCGGCCTGCCCGCTGCTGCGCTGGACGGGCCTGTACTGCCCGGGCTGCGGCGGGCTCCGCGGCCTCCACGCGCTGGCCCACGGCGACCTCGGCACGGCGCTCGGCGCGAACGCCCTGGCGGTCGCCGGGTACGCCGCCTTCGCCGTGCTCTGGACGCTGTGGCTGGTCCGGGCGGCCCGGACGGGCGGGGGCATGCCCGTCGCGTTCCGGCCGGAACACGTCTGGGCGCTGGCCGGGATCGTGCTGCTGTTCACGGTCGTACGCAATCTGCCGTGCGGCTCGGCACTCGTGCCGTAGATCCCACCCGTCAGCCGTACGTTCGGTGACGGACCGGTTCCGCCGACGGCGCCGACCGCCAGGGACCGCAACGGACCGGCGCTGACCGGTAGGGATCGCTGTGGATCGACGCGGTCCGGTACGGACCGATCCTGATCGTTCGCGTACGGTGTACGTAACGTGAACACCGCGCGCGAACCCCGCACCACGCACCGTGCGCACCGGAGGGCGCCCCTCCGGTCGTCCGATGGGCGGGATGCGCGTCAACCGGATGCGAAACCTTCGCCCTCCGGCAAGTACCATCGCAATTGCCTGATGTGGTGAAGTCGTGCCGCACCAGACCTGACCAGCCGATTCCGGAAGGGGGCCGCTCGCGTGAGTGTGCTCGACGAGATCATCGACGGAGTCCGCGCGGACCTCGCGGAGCGGCAGGCGCGCGTCAGCCTCGACGATCTCAAGGAGCGCGCGGCCAAGGCCCCCCAGGCCAAGGACGGCGCGGCCGCCCTCGGCGGCGAGAACGTCAGCGTGATCTGCGAGGTCAAGCGGTCCAGCCCCTCCAAGGGCGCCCTCGCCGCCATCGCCGACCCGGCCGGCCTCGCCGCGGACTACGAGGCGGGCGGCGCGTCCGTCATCAGCGTCCTCACCGAGCAGCGCCGCTTCGGCGGCTCGCTCGCCGACCTGGAGGCCGTCCGCGCCCGGGTCGACATCCCGATCCTGCGCAAGGACTTCATCGTCACGGCCTACCAGCTGTGGGAGGCCCGCGCCTACGGCGCCGACCTGGCCCTGCTGATCGTCGCCGCGCTGGAGCAGGAGGCCCTCGTCTCCCTCATCGAGCGGGCCGAGTCCATCGGGCTCACCCCGCTGGTCGAGGTGCACGACGAGGAGGAGGTCCAGCGCGCCGTCGACGCCGGGGCCCGCATCATCGGCGTCAACGCCCGCAACCTCAAGACCCTCGAGGTGGACCGGGGCACCTTCGCCCGGGTGGCCCCCGAGATCCCCGACGGCATCATCAAGATCGCCGAGTCCGGCGTCCGCGGCCCCCACGACCTGATCGCCTACGCCAACGACGGCGCCGACGCCGTCCTCGTGGGCGAGTCCCTGGTCACCGGCCGCGACCCCCGGACGGCCGTGGCCGACCTGGTCGCCGCCGGCGCCCACCCCGCCCTCCGCCACGGACGGGGCTGACGAGCACGATGACCACCGGCCGCGCACGCCGCACGGGACCGGGCCGACGCCCGGCCCCCCTCGGCGTGCCCGCGGCCGGGGCCGGGCGGCCGGGCCAGGGCCCGGACTCCCCGCAACACTCCTACGCCGGGCTCGCGCGGGGCTGCCGCCCCCGCGGCTGCCGGGCGCCCGCGCGCCGCGTGCGCGGCCGCCGGGTGCGGTACCACATCGGCTGTGAGCCGGGTCAGATCAACGGGATGCGATGGCGTCGCGGCGTCCGGCCGTAACCTTCCGTCATCACCGGGCAGCGCGCCCGTAAGCGCGCCCCGCCCGGAACTTCCGCACATCCCAGGAGTGCTCACATGTCCTCCGGCTTCTTCGTACCCGACCCCGAGGGCCAGGTGCCGAACGCGTCCGGCTACTTCGGCGCCTTCGGCGGCAAGTTCATCCCCGAGGCCCTCGTCGCCGCCGTCGACCAGGTCGCCGCCGAGTACGACAAGGCCAAGGCCGACCCGGCCTTCGCCGCCGAGCTCGACGACCTGATGGTCAACTACGCGGGCCGCCCCAGCCCGCTCACCGAGGTGCCGCGCTTCGCCGAACACGCGGGCGGCGCCCGTGTCTTCGTCAAGCGCGAGGACCTCAACCACACCGGCTCCCACAAGATCAACAACGTGCTGGGCCAGGCGCTGCTCACCAAGCGCATGGGCAAGAGCCGTGTCATCGCCGAGACCGGCGCGGGCCAGCACGGCGTGGCGACGGCCACCGCCTGCGCCCTCTTCGGCCTGGAGTGCACCATCTACATGGGCGAGGTCGACACGCAGCGGCAGGCGCTCAACGTCGCCCGGATGCGGATGCTCGGCGCCGAGGTCGTCTCCGTGAAGTCCGGCAGCCGCACGCTGAAGGACGCCATCAACGAGGCCTTCCGCGACTGGGTCGCCAACGTCGACCGCACCCACTACCTCTTCGGCACGGTCGCGGGGCCCCACCCCTTCCCGGCCCTGGTCCGCGACTTCCACCGCGTCATCGGCGTCGAGGCCCGCCGCCAGATCCTCGAGCGCGCCGGCCGGCTCCCCGACGCCGCCGTCGCGTGCGTGGGCGGCGGCTCCAACGCCATCGGCCTCTTCCACGCCTTCCTGCCCGACGAGGGCGTCCGGCTGATCGGCTGCGAACCCGGCGGCCACGGCGTCGAGACCGGCGAGCACGCCGCCACCCTCACCGAGGGCACCCCCGGCATCCTCCACGGCTCGCGCTCCTACGTCCTGCAGGACGAGGACGGCCAGATCACCGAGCCGTACTCGATCTCCGCCGGCCTGGACTACCCCGGCATCGGCCCCGAGCACTCCTACCTCAAGGACATCGGCCGCGCCGAGTACCGGGCCGTCACCGACGCCCAGGCCATGGAGGCGCTGCGGCTCCTCTCACGCACCGAGGGCATCATCCCGGCCATCGAGAGCGCCCACGCGCTCGCGGGCGCGCTGGAGATCGGCCGCGAGCTGGGCGAGGACGGCCTGATCCTGGTGAACCTCTCCGGGCGGGGCGACAAGGACATGGACACCGCGGCCCGCTACTTCGGGCTGTACGACACCGCGGACGCTGCCGAGGGGGCCAAGTGATGGCGGGCAACATCGAACTCCTGAACTCGGTCCTGGCCGCGGCCAAGTCCGAGAACCGCGCCGCGCTCGTGGGCTACCTCCCGGCCGGCTTCCCGACCGTCGCCGACGGCGTCCGAGCCGTCACGGCGATGCTCGACGGCGGCTGCGACATCGTCGAGGTCGGGCTGCCGCACAGCGACCCGGTCCTGGACGGGCCGGTCATCCAGACCGCCGACGACATCGCCCTGCGCGGCGGCATCAAGATCAAGGACGTCATCCGCACGGTCAAGGAGGCGCACGAGATCACGGGCGCCCCCGTCCTCGTCATGACCTACTGGAACCCGGTCGACGCCTACGGCGTGGAGCGCTTCGCCGCCGACCTGGCGGCCGCCGGGGGAGCGGGCTGCATCCTCCCCGACCTGCCGGTCGAGGAGTCCGAGACCTGGCGCAAGGCCGCCGAACAGCACGGCCTGGCCACGGTGTTCGTCGTCGCCCCGAGCAGCCGCGACGAACGCCTCGCCAAGATCACGGCGGCGGGCAGCGGCTTCGTCTACGCCGCCTCGCTGATGGGCGTCACGGGCACCCGCGAGTCGGTGGGCCGCGAGGCCCAGGACCTGGTGCGCCGCACCCGGGCCGTCACCGAACTGCCGGTCTGCGTCGGCCTCGGCGTCTCCAACGCCACACAGGCCGAGGAGGTCGCCCAGTTCGCCGACGGCGTCATCGTCGGCTCGGCGTTCGTCAAGTGCCTGCTGGACGCGCCGGACCTGGAGTCCGGCATCGCGGCGGTCCGCTCCCTGGCGGGCGAACTGGCGGAGGGCGTACGCAAGCGCGCGTAACTCTTTTGAAGGAAACGGCGACCGGGGGCGCGTATGACCGCGCCCCCGGTTCGTTGTACGGGAATGTGAGCCAGAAGAACAGCGACGGTAAGCGCAGCGCCCGCGAACGGCTGCAGGAACAGCGCCGGAAGGAAGAGTCCCGCGCCAAGCGCAAGCGGACCCTGATCGCGGTCGTCGCGGTGGCCGCCGTCCTGGGCGCCGGCGTGGGCATCGCGGCGCTGGTGGCGGGCTCCGGCGGCGGCAAGGACAACAAGCGCAAGACCGCCGGCCCCCTCCTCGCCCCCCAGGGCGCCATCGGCAAGGACAGCCTCGCCATCCCCGTCGGCAACCAGGCCGCCAAGGCGAACCTGGTCGTCTTCGAGGACTTCCGCTGCCCCGGCTGCGGCCAGTTCGAGAACGGCTTCCGCGACACCCTCCACGACCTGGAGGGCAAGGGCGAGCTGAAGGCCGAGTACACCCTGGTCACCCTCATCGACAAGAACCTCGGCGGCTCCGGCTCCCTCTACGCCGCCAACGCGGCGGCCTGCGCTCAGGACGCCGGGAAGTTCCTCCCGTACCACGACGAGCTCTACAAGAGCCAGCCACCGGAGACGGTCGACGCCTACGGCAAGAAGGCCAAACTGCTGGAGATCGCGAACAAGGTCCCGGGCCTGAACACCGCGTCGTTCCAGAAGTGCGTCGAGGACGGCCCCCACAACAGCTGGGTCCAGAAGTCCCAGGACACCTTCAGCAAGTCCGGCCACCGCGGCACCCCCACGGTCATCCTCAACGGCAAGAGCCTCTACGACGACCCGACGCACCCCCTGACGCCCCAGAAGCTGCGGGAGCTGGTGACGGCGGCACAGAAGGGGTAGCGACGACCGGCCGCCGGAGTCGCTCGTTCCGCACGCCTCTACAGTTCTCCTCTGACCTGATGGAACGTTGGACAGAGAGCGTGCGGTGACCCGAAGACCGTCTGAGAAGAGCACCCCTCCCCAGTACCCCGAAGGCTGGCGCACCGGGCCCGCGTGGCGGGAGCTGGACGGGCGGGCCGCCCGCAGGCGACGGATACTCGGCGGCGCCGGCGCCGCCCTGGCCGTCGCCGTGGGGGCCGTGGTCGTGGTCGATCCCGGTGGGGTCCGGTCCCGGATACCCGGCGACTGGGGCAGGAAGAAGGAGACGACGACGGTGGCGGCGGACACCGTCACTCTCGACCACCCCTTCGCCGGGTCGCCGGCCGAGGAGTACGCCGACGGGGCGGCGGGGATTGTCATCCCCGAGGCGGCGGCCGTGGGGGAGTCGTCCAAGGAGCAGGTCGCCTCGGCGCTGAAGCTGACCAAGGACTTCCTCGTCGCCGCCAACCTCGACCCCGCGACGCTGCGCGGCGAGCGACCGGCCGCCGCGCTGGGGCTGATCGAGCCGGGGGACGATCTGATCGGCAAGATGAACGCCTCGCTGAGCAAGCCCGGCAAGGAGAACGACCCGCTCGCCTTCTTCAGCCGCTTCGACCCGAACCAGGTCCGCCTGGTGGGCGACATCGTCAAGACGCGCGGCCGGATGACCTTCGCCGAGCGCGAGGGCGGCGTCGTCACCGTCCACGCCGACTACACCTTCGTCTACCCCCTGACGAAGAAGGACAAGAAGTCCCGGCAGATCGCGCGCACCATCGTGCGCCGGGTCCTGGACGTCGAGGTTCCCGATCCCGCCCGCTTCCGGGTGGAACCCGGCAAGCTGGTCGTGCGCCGCCACGTGATGGACATCGGCAACACCACCTGTGAGATCCACGACGGATTCATCCACCCGGAATTCCCCCGGATCACCCGCCATGGTGACGGGCGGGACGGGTCGGAGCGGTCCGGGCCCGCCGTCGACCCCTACGACAGCAGCCGCGACCTGGGAAACCGTCACGACGAGTGCGGAACGGTCACCCGGACGTAGGCGTCCGGGCGCGGAGTCGCCCCGGTGTTACGCAGACGTTCCCCGGGTGGGGTGCCACCTGTGCGTTCCGGCAAGGTAGCGTCGGGGGTGCCATGAATCTCGCATACATCCCCAGCCCCTCGACCGGTGTCGTCCACCTCGGACCGATCCCGCTGCGCGGCTATGCCTTCTGCATCATCATCGGCGTCTTCGTCGCCGTCTGGCTCGGCAACAAGCGCTGGATCGCACGGGGCGGCCGGTCCGGGACGATCGCCGACATCGCCGTGTGGGCGGTGCCCTTCGGGCTCGTCGGCGGGCGGCTGTATCACGTGATCACGGACTACGAGCTGTACTTCGGCCCCGGCCGGGACTGGGTCGGCGCGTTCAAGATCTGGGAGGGCGGCCTCGGCATCTGGGGCGCCATCGCCCTCGGTGCCGTCGGCGCCTGGATCGGCTGCCGCCGGCGCGGGATCCCGCTGCCCGCGTACGCGGACGCCATCGCGCCCGGTATCGCCGTGGCGCAGGCCATCGGTCGCTGGGGCAACTGGTTCAACCAGGAGCTCTACGGCCGGCCGACCGATCTGCCCTGGGCGCTGAAGATCGACCCGGACCCGGCGATCGGCCGGATCGGCGGCACGTACCACCCGACGTTCCTGTACGAGTCGCTGTGGTGCCTCGGCGTCGCGGCCCTCGTGATCTGGGCCGACCGGAAGTTCAAGCTGGGGCACGGGCGGGCGTTCGCGGTCTACGTCGCCGCGTACACCGTCGGCCGGTTCTGGACCGAGTACCTGCGGGTCGACACGGCCCACCACTTCCTGGGCCTGCGGCTCAACGGCTGGACCGCCATCCTGGTCTTCCTCGCCGCCGTCGCCTACTTCGTGATCTCCTCGAAGCGGGTCCCCGGGCGGGAGCTCGTCGTCGAGCCCGGTGCGGCCGAGGACGACGCCACGGATGCCGTCGCGGATGCCGTCGCGGATGCCGCTGCGGACGCCTCCGAGGGTGCGTCCGAGGAGGGTGCCTCCGAGGGCGGTGCGTCGGGTGCGTCCTCCAAGACCGACCTCACCAAGCCCGCCTCCGGCGCCGACAAGCGCTGACAGCCAAGCGCTGACACCCACGCGCGTCACCTCAGCCCCCTGCGGCCCTCGCCGCAGGGGGCTTTTTGGTAAAGCCGCAGGTCAGCGAGGTAAGTTCGGCCTTCCTTGCTAGCGGATCATGCCCATTCGTGCGTACCTTCGACTCGTACGCGATACGCGAGAGGGAACGCGGGCGGGCCGTCCGCGTCCCTGGGGAAGGGAGCATCTGGAGACATGGCTGTCCTCGATACGGCCGCGGCAACGCACATAGCCCACCGCGACAATCACACCCACCGTGATGTGAACGGCGGCTGGCTGCGGCCCGCCGTGTTCGGGGCCATGGACGGACTGGTCTCCAACGTGGCCCTGATGACGGGCGTGGCCGGTGGCACCGCCTCGTCCAGCGCCATCGTGATCGCCGGCATGGCCGGGCTCGCGGCCGGCGCGTTCTCCATGGCCGCCGGTGAGTACACCTCCGTCGCCTCGCAGCGCGAGCTGGTCCTCGCCGAGCTGGACGTGGAGCGGCGCGAGCTGCGCAAGCACCCGGCGGACGAGCTGGAGGAGCTGGCCGCGCTCTACGAGTCGCGCGGCGTCGAGCCCGCGCTGGCCCGTGAGGTCGCCCGGCAGCTGTCGAAGGACCCGGAGCAGGCGCTGGAGATCCACGCCCGCGAGGAGCTCGGCATCGACCCGTCCGACCTGCCCTCGCCCCTCGTCGCCGCCGTCTCGTCGTTCGGCTCGTTCGCGCTGGGCGCCCTGCTGCCGCTGCTGCCGTACCTGCTCGGGGCCACCGAGCTGTGGCCCGCCGTGCTGCTCGCGCTCGTGGGGCTGTTCGCCTGCGGCGCGGTCGTCGCCCGGGTGACGGCGCGGACGTGGTGGTTCAGCGGGCTCCGGCAGCTGCTCCTCGGCGGTGCCGCGGCGGGTGTGACGTATCTCCTCGGTATTGCCTTCGGGACCGCCGTCGGGTAATTCTTATGCGCGCTGCCGTATAACGTGCGTGTTTCTCCCCGGTTTCATTTCCCCGGGGGCAGGGCACAATCCGGTAGCGCTGCGGGCAATGCCGCCCGTGCCGCACCACTTCTCGGGCGCGGCCGGGCCTGGCGATCCCAGGGAGCCCGGAGCGCCGCCCGAGTCCAGCCGGTGTCCACATGATGGACCACCCCTTCCGCTCTTCGAGAAGCGACCCATCATGTAAGCCTGAACAACCTTCTTCCGCGAGGGCCAACGTCGTCCCTCGGCACATGCGTCACGACATGACTGCCAGACGACGACGGGAGCGCCGATGCGCCACGCATCCCACCCCGCCCACCAGGGGATGTACGACCCGCGGAACGAGCACGACGCCTGTGGCGTGGGCTTTGTCGCGACTCTCACCGGCGAGGCGAGCCATGGGCTCATCGAGCAGGCGCTCACCGTCCTGCGCAACATGGAGCACCGCGGCGCCACCGGATCCGACCCCGACACCGGGGACGGCGCCGGCATCCTGATGCAGATCCCCGACGCGTTCCTCCGGGAAAGCGTCGAGAGCGTCGAGGGCTTCACGCTCCCCGCCGCCGGCGCCTACGCCGTCGGCATCGCCTTCCTCCCGGCCGACGAGCCGGCAGCGGCCACCGCCGTCTCGCGCATCGAGACGATCGCCGCCGAGGAGGGCCTGACCGTCCTCGGCTGGCGCACCGTCCCCGTCACCCCCGAGCTGCTCGGCGCCGACGCCCGCGCCACGATGCCCGCCTTCCGGCAACTGTTCGTCACGGACGGCGTCAACGAGGACCTCGCCCTCGACCGCAAGGCCTTCGCCCTGCGCAAGCGCTCCGAGCGCGAGGCGGGCGTCTACTTCCCCTCGCTCTCCGCCCGCACCATCGTCTACAAGGGCATGCTCACCACCGGGCAGCTCGAGCCGTTCTTCCCGGACCTCTCCGACCGGCGCTGCGCCACCGCCATCGCGCTCGTCCACTCGCGGTTCTCCACCAACACCTTCCCGAGCTGGCCGCTCGCCCACCCCTACCGCTTCGTCGCCCACAACGGAGAGATCAACACCGTCAAGGGCAACCGCAACTGGATGCGCGCCCGCGAATCCCAGCTGGCCAGCGACCTCTTCGGGGACAAGCCGCTGGAACGGACCTTCCCCGTCTGCACCCCCGGCGCCTCCGACTCCGCCTCCTTCGACGAGGTCCTGGAGCTGCTCCACCTCGGCGGCCGCTCGCTCCCGCACAGCGTGCTGATGATGATCCCCGAGGCCTGGGAGAACCACGCCTCCATGGACCCCGCCCGGCGCGCCTTCTACCAGTACCACTCCACCCTCATGGAGCCCTGGGACGGCCCGGCCTGCGTCACCTTCACCGACGGCACCGTCGTCGGCGCCGTCCTGGACCGCAACGGCCTGCGCCCCGGGCGCTACTGGGTCACCGACGACGGACTCGTCGTGTTCTCCTCCGAGGTCGGCGTCCTCGACATCGACCCCGCCAAGGTCGTCCGCAAGGGCCGCCTCCAGCCCGGCAAGATGTTCCTCGTCGACACCGAGGCCCACCGCGTCATCGAGGACGACGAGATCAAGGCCGCCCTCGCCGCCGAACAGCCCTACCAGGAGTGGCTGGAGGCCGGCCTCATCGACCTCGCCGACCTCCCCGAGCGCGAGCACATCGTCCACACCCACGCCTCCGTCACCCGCCGCCAGCAGACCTTCGGCTACACCGAGGAGGAGCTGCGCGTCATCCTCGCCCCGATGGCCAAGTCCGGTGCCGAGCCCATCGGTTCCATGGGCACGGACTCGCCGATCGCCGCGCTCTCCGAGCGGCCGCGGCTGCTCTTCGACTACTTCACCCAGCTCTTCGCGCAGGTCACCAACCCCCCGCTGGACGCCATCCGCGAGGAGCTCGTCACCTCGCTGATCTCCTCCCTCGGACCGCAGCGCAATCTGCTGGACCCCACCGCCGCGTCCTGCCGCAGCGTCACCCTGCCCTTCCCCGTCATCGACAACGACGAGCTCGCCAAGCTCATCCACATCAACGCAGACGGCGACATGCCGGGCCTCAAGGCCGCCACGCTCTCCGGCCTCTACCGCGTCGCCGGGGGCGGCGAGGCGCTCGCCGCCCGCCTCGCGGCCATGTGCGCCGAGGCCGACGCGGCCATCGAGAACGGCGCCCGGCTCATCGTGCTCTCCGACCGGCACTCCGACGCCGAGCACGCCCCCATCCCCTCCCTGCTGCTCACCTCGGCCATCCACCACCACCTCATCCGCACCAAGCAGCGCACCCAGGTGGGCCTGCTGGTCGAGGCCGGTGACGTCCGCGAGGTCCACCACGTCGCGCTGCTCATCGGTTACGGCGCGGCGGCCGTGAACCCGTACCTGGCGATGGAGTCCGTCGAGGACCTCGTCCGCGCCGGGACGTTCCTGCCGGACATCGCCCCCGAGGACGCCATCCGCAACCTCATCAAGGCGCTGGGCAAGGGCGTCCTGAAGGTCATGTCCAAGATGGGCATCTCCACCGTCGCCTCCTACCGGGGCGCCCAGGTCTTCGAGGCCGTCGGCCTGGAGGAGTCCTTCGTCGACGCCTACTTCCACGGCACCGCCACCAAGATCGGCGGCGCCGGCCTGGACGTCGTCGCCCGCGAGGTCGCCGCACGCCACGCCAAGGCCTACCCCGCCACCGGCATCCCCGCCACCCACCGCCGCCTCGACATAGGCGGCGAGTACCAGTGGCGCCGCGAGGGCGAGCCCCACCTCTTCGACCCCGAGACCGTCTTCCGGCTCCAGCACTCCACCCGCGCCCGCCGCTACGACATCTTCAAGCAGTACACGCGGCGCGTGGACGAGCAGTCCGAGCGGCTGATGACCCTGCGCGGACTGTTCTCCTTCAAGAGCGACCGCCCCTCGATCCCCCTCGACGAGGTCGAGCCCGTCAGCGAGATCGTCAAGCGCTTCTCCACCGGCGCCATGTCCTACGGCTCCATCTCCCAGGAGGCCCACGAGACCCTCGCCATCGCCATGAACCGGCTGGGCGCCAAGTCCAACACCGGTGAGGGCGGCGAGGACCCCGACCGCCTCTACGACCCCGCGCGCCGCTCCAGCATCAAGCAGGTGGCCTCCGGCCGCTTCGGCGTCACCAGCGAATACCTCGTCCACGCCGACGACATCCAGATCAAGATGGCCCAGGGCGCCAAGCCCGGCGAGGGCGGCCAGCTGCCCGGCCACAAGGTCTACCCCTGGGTCGCGAAGACCCGCCACTCCACCCCCGGCGTCGGACTGATCTCGCCGCCCCCGCACCACGACATCTACTCCATCGAGGACCTCGCCCAGCTCATCCACGACCTCAAGAACGCCAACCCCGCCGCCCGCATCCATGTGAAGCTGGTCTCCGAGGTCGGCGTCGGCACGGTCGCGGCGGGCGTCTCCAAGGCCCACGCCGACGTCGTGCTGATCTCCGGCCACGACGGCGGCACCGGCGCCTCCCCGCTCACCTCCCTCAAGCACGCGGGCGGCCCCTGGGAGCTCGGCCTCGCCGAGACCCAGCAGACCCTGCTCCTCAACGGCCTGCGCGACCGCATCGTCGTCCAGACCGACGGCCAGCTCAAGACCGGCCGCGACGTCGTGATCGCCGCCCTCCTCGGCGCCGAGGAGTTCGGCTTCGCCACCGCCCCCCTCGTCGTCTCCGGCTGCGTCATGATGCGCGTCTGCCACCTGGACACCTGCCCCGTCGGCATCGCCACCCAGAATCCCGTCCTGCGCGAACGGTTCAGCGGCAAGGCCGAATTCGTCGTCAACTTCTTCGAGTTCATCGCCGAGGAGGTCCGCGAGCTCCTCGCCGAACTGGGCTTCCGCACCCTTCAGGAAGCCGTCGGCCAGGTCGAGCTCCTCGACACCGCCCGCGCCGTCGGCCACTGGAAGGCCCAGGGCCTGGACCTGTCCCCGCTCCTCCACGTCCCCGACCTGCCCGCCGGCGCCGTGCGCCACCACACCACTCCCCAGGACCACGGCCTGGCCAAGGCGCTCGACAACCAGCTGATCAAGCTGGCCGCCGACGCCCTGAACACCGTCGGCGACGAGGCCCCCCAGCCCGTCCGCGCCCAGGTGGCCATCCGCAACGTCAACCGGACCGTCGGCACCATGCTCGGTCACGAGGTCACCAAGAAGTACGGCGGCGCGGGCCTGCCCGACGACACCATCGACATCACCTTCACCGGCTCCGCCGGCCAGTCCTTCGGCGCCTTCCTGCCGCGCGGCGTCACCCTGCGCCTGGAGGGCGACGCCAACGACTACGTCGGCAAGGGCCTCTCCGGCGGCCGTGTCGTCGTCCGCCCCGACCGGGGCGCCGACCACCTCGCCGAGTACTCCACCATCGCCGGCAACACCCTCGCCTACGGCGCCACCGGCGGCGAGATGTTCCTGCGCGGCAGCGTCGGCGAGCGCTTCTGCGTCCGCAACTCCGGCGCCACCGTCGTCTCCGAGGGCGTCGGCGACCACGGCTGCGAGTACATGACCGGCGGCCGCGCCGTCGTCCTCGGCCCCACCGGCCGCAACTTCGCGGCAGGCATGTCCGGCGGCGTCGCCTACGTCATCGACCTCGACCCGCGCAACGTCAACAAGGAACTGGCCGGAGCCGTCGAACCCCTCGACGACGCCGACCGCCGGTGGCTGCACGACGTGGTGCGCCGCCACCACGAGGAGACCGCCTCCACCGTCGCGGCCGGCCTCCTCGCCGACTGGGACACGGCGGCGAACCGCTTCCGCAAGGTCCTGCCCACCACCTACAAGGCAGTGCTCGCCGCCAAGGACGCCGCCGAGCTGGCCGGTCTGACCGAGACCGAGACCCACGAGAAGATGATGGAGGCGGCGACCCATGGCTGACCCGAAGGGCTTTCTGACCACCGACCGCGTCCTCGCCCGCACCCGCCCCACCACGGAACGGGTCCGCGACTGGAACGAGGTCTACGTCCCCGGCTCCCTCCTGCCCGTCATCAGCAAGCAGGCCGGCCGCTGCATGGACTGCGGCATCCCGTTCTGCCACAACGGCTGCCCCCTCGGGAACCTCATCCCCGAGTGGAACGACTACGCCTACCGCGACGACTGGCAGGCCGCCTCCGAACGGCTCCACGCCACCAACAACTTCCCCGAGTTCACCGGCCGCCTCTGCCCCGCCCCCTGCGAGTCCGCCTGCGTGCTCGGCATCAACCAGGCGCCCGTCACCATCAAGAACGTCGAAGTCACCATCATCGACAAGGCCTGGGAATCCGGCGACGTCACCCCCCAGCCGCCCGAGCGGCTCTCCGGCAAGACCGTCGCCGTCATCGGCTCCGGCCCCGCCGGCCTCGCCGCCGCCCAGCAGCTCACCCGCGCCGGCCACACCGTCGCCGTCTACGAGCGCGCCGACCGCGTCGGCGGCCTGCTCCGCTACGGCATCCCCGAGTTCAAGATGGAGAAGCGGCACATCAACCGGCGCATCGAGCAGATGCGCGCGGAGGGCACCAAGTTCCGCACCGAGGTGGAGATCGGGCGCGACATCGACGCGGCCAAGCTGCGCCGGCGCTACGACGCCGTCGTCATCGCCGCCGGCGCCACCACCTCCCGCGACCTGCCCGTGCCCGGCCGCGACCTCAAGGGCGTCCACTTCGCCATGGAGTACCTGCCCATGGCGAACAAGGTGCAGGAGGGCGACCTGACGGTCTCCCCGATCACCGCCGAGGGCAAGCACGTCGTCGTCATCGGCGGCGGCGACACCGGAGCCGACTGCGTCGGCACCGCCCACCGGCAGGGCGCGGCCTCCGTCACCCAGCTGGAGATCATGCCCCGGCCGGGCGAGGAGCGGAACGCGAACCAGCCCTGGCCGACCTTCCCCATGCTCTACAAGGTCACCTCGGCGCACGAGGAGGGCGGCGAGCGCGTCTACTCCGTCTCCACCACGCGCTTCGAGGGCGACGAGGACGGCAACGTCCAGTGGCTCCACCTCGTGGAGGTCGAGTTCACCGACGGCAAGCTCCAGCAGAAGCCCGGCACCGAACGTCGCATCCCGGCCCAGCTCGTCACCCTCGCGATGGGTTTCACGGGAACGGACCGGCAGAACGGTCTCGTCGAACAGTTCGGCCTCGAACTGGACGACCGGGGGAACATCGCACGCGACGCGGACTACGCCACCAACGTGCCGGGCGTCTTCGTCGCCGGTGACGCCGGCCGGGGCCAGTCCCTCATCGTCTGGGCGATCGCGGAAGGACGCTCCGCCGCGCGCGGCGTCGACCGCTACCTGACGGGTTCCAGCACGCTGCCCGCGCCGGTCCTCCCGACCGACCGCGCGCTGACGGTGTAACGGAACCGCACACCGGACGGGCTGACGAAGGGGTCAGCCCGTCCGGCGTTTGAGGACACAGCCCAGTGGCCCGTCCGGTCATTCCGCTGTTGCCGTCACTCCGCCGGCTCCGCCGCGATGTCGCTGAACACCACCCGGGCGTCCTCCGTGTACGCCCCGATGCTGCCCCGCAAGTAGGGGCGCTCCTTGTCCTCGTAGGCGACCAGGCCCTTGCCGTCGACGCTCACCTCCAGGTGCGCGCCGCGCTGGGCCACCTTCACCCCCGTCCACCGGCCGATTGGGAAGCCCTCCGCGCCCGTGGCCAGAAATCGCTGGCCACCGGGGTACGCCGGATCACGCTTGCCCAGCTCCCAGCCGTTGGGCTTGAGGGTGATGTAGTAGAAGTGCTCCGGGTCCGTGTACGCCCACACCAGCCACGGCACTTCCCAGGGATTGGGCTTGGGGGTGCGCAGCTGGGCGACCGTGCGCATCCGGGCCTGGAGGTTCATTTCCCCGTACTCCGCGGTCGACACGATCAGCCCGGCGTGGGTCTCGCCGGGCTCCCGCGAGGGCTTGGGGGAGAGGGCCAGGCCGTCGTGGCGGCCGATGTTCTCGCCGTGGCCGTCGAAGACCGACCGCCACGGGCCGTGGACCGATCCCTCGGCCCACGGCCGGGCCGGCTCGCCGTCCTCGCCGCCCCAGATCGCGTTCACCGCGAAGGCGAGCGCCGCCACCGCGGCGGCGCCGAACAGGGCGAGGGCGAGGAGCCGGTGAACTCTCGTCATGCCGTCGAGTATGACCCCGGACCGCCGGGCTGGGGGACGACCAGCGGCTCCGGCGTGGGCGCCGCACCGGCGTCCGCGCCGAAGTCCTCGGCCAGCTGGGCCACGATGCGCTCGGTGGCGAGCCCGTCCCCGAAGGGGTTACCGGCCTTCGCCATCCGCGCGTACGCCTCCTCGTCGTCCAGCAGCCGCGTCGCGGCCTCCAGGATGGCCTGCGGTTCGGTGCCCACGAGCCGGGCCGCGCCCGCCTCCACCGCCTCGGGCCGCTCGGTGGTCGTACGCAGCACCAGGGTGGGCTTGCCGAGGGTGGGGGCCTCCTCCTGGATGCCGCCGGAGTCGGTCAGGACGAGGTCGCAGCCGGCGAGCGTGGCGGAGAAGTCCACGTAGCCCAGCGGCTCGACGATCCGGACGGCCGGGTGGTCGGACAGCTCCGGCAGCAGGGCCTCGCGGACGGCGGGGCTCTTGTGGAGCGGCAGGACGATCTCCACGTCGCCCCGGTCGGCGAGGCGGCGCAGGGTGCGGCCCATGGCGCGCATCTTGTCGCCCTGGTTCTCCCGGCGGTGGAGGGTGACCAGGACGTGCCGCAGGTCGCTGTGGAAGAGGTCGCGGCCGTTGCCCTGGTCCAGCACCCACAGCAGGTTGTCGATGACGGTGTTGCCGGTGACGAACACCTCGGCGGCCGGTACCCCTTCCGCGGTGAGGTGGCCGGCCGCCCGGGTCGTGGGGGCGAAGTGCCAGCGCGCCATGCGGCCTATGAGCCGGCGGTTGAGCTCCTCGGGGAAGGGGTTGTCCAGCACTCCGGTGCGCAGCCCGGCCTCCACGTGGGCGACGGGGATGTGCTCGTAGAAGGCGGCGAGGGCGCCGGTGAGGGCGGAGGTGGTGTCGCCCTGGACGACGACGAGGTCGGGCCGGTGGGCGCGGACGACGTCGCCGAGGCCGTCCACCAGCCGGGCGGTGAGCTTGGAGAGTTCCTGCCGGTCGCGCATCACGTCGAGCTCGACGCTCGCGGGGACCTGGAGGAGCTCCAGCATCTGGTGGAGCATCTCGCGGTGCTGGCCGGTGGTGACGACGACGGGTTCGAAGAGCGGGGAGGCGGCCATGGCGCGGGCCACGGGCGCGAGCTTGATGGCTTCAGGCCGTGTGCCCAGGACGAGCATGGCGCGCACAGGCGTGGTGATGACGTTCGGGGACATGGTTCTCCCTCGGAAGGTGCGTGCTTGACCGATGAGTGGAGATGAGTGGAGGAGCCGGCGCGCGTCAGGTGCGCGCGGTCTTGAGCCAGGTCTGCTTGCCCGTGAGCATGCGCCACAGGCCCCACCAGCCGGCCGCGAACCAGATGTAGCCGTAGATGACGAAGAGGTGGGAGAGGAGGACGGCGCGGACGAGTCCGAGCCCCCGCTCGCGTCGTGAGTAGACCCAGCCGTAGGCGTACGCCGCGGTGAAGGACAGGACGTACGGGCCGATGATCCACATGGGGGACACCAGCGGGCGTCCGGCCTCGACCGAGCCGACGACCGTGCCGCCGACCGCGACGACGAAGGACAGCGGCAGCAGCGAGGTGAGCAGGATCAGCACCGGGCTGGAGAGGTGGTAGAGCAGGTCGACGGCGGCTTTGGTGGGCACCTCGCGCAGGATCATGGGGACCAGCCCGGCGGACTGGAGGTGCCCCTGGAACCAGCGGGAGCGCTGGCGCACCAGCCGGCGGACGTCGAGTACGGCCTGCTGGCTGACCGCGGCGGTGGTGCAGTGGTGATTGGTCCAGCCACGGGCGATCAGGCGCACTCCGAGATCGAGGTCCTCGGTCAGGGAGTCGCTCCAGGGGCCGTTGCCGTCCTTCATCAGGGTGTCGAGGGCGGCGAGCCGCATGAACTGGCCGTTGCCACCCATGCCGACGCTGCCGAAGTAGCGCCGGGCGGTCTGGAAGATGTCGCCGTAGATGACGAATTCCATGTCCTGGAGCCGGGCCAGGACGCCCTGGTGACGGTTGTACATCCGCACGCCGACCTGGGTGGCGCCGGTGCGCGGGTCGTCGAAGTAGGGGTCGACCGCCTGGACGATGTGGGGGTCGAGGCGGCCGTCGGCGTCCACGACGCAGACGATGACGTCGGACGGGTCGCGATCGGCGAGGATGCCGGATTCCCGCAGGTGGCGGATGCCCGCGTTGAGGGCGGCACCCTTGCCCTTGCGGGCGTTGGGCAGGTGCCGCTGGAGGAGTTTGACCCGGTCGGGGTCGGCGGAGCGGGCGATCTCGGCGGTGCGGTCGTCGGAGGCGTCGTCGATGACGAGGGCCATGAAGTTCCCGGCCGGCAGCGAGGTGATCCGGGCCAGGCTCTCGGCGAGCACCTTTTCCTCGTTCAGACAGGCGAGGAGAAAGATGTAGAGGCGTTCGGCCCGGGGGCCGCGGTCACGGCGCACCCGTTGTCTGGACAGGACGAACAGGGTGGAGTTGTAGCAGCCGGCCATCACGATGATGGCGATGCTGGACCAGAGAAGAACCTCCGTGATCATGAACGTTCACCGGAGTTCCGGAGAACGAACCAGAATTTTGCCGAAAGAAGTGCTGCGGCTATCGCGCAGTAGAGCAGGAATCCGGCACCGGCCGCTTCCTGCAGTCCCCTGGCAAAGGGTATGCCCGGTAGAACTTCTGGGGCTGCCGTCAGTCCGGCCATGGGCAGGACTGTCCCCAGAGCGGGTTTTCCGTACATGAGATCCCCCCGGATTGCGCCTCGTTCGTCGTGCCGAGGCGTGCGCAGGGAAGGTATCAGATGACTAGCAGCAATTAACCCTTCATGGTGAGAGATGTTGAATCGGAACAGAGAATTCTGTGGACCAACCGGTAGTTATGCCTGATCGCGTGGCGCATGTGACTGGTGGGATTGAAGGTCTGCACCAATTGGGCTGTCACTAATTGCACGGTCTGGACCATCGATGTCTATTGACACTCCTCTAACGGGGCACAAGAATCAGCCAACTGTCGGTACTTCACATCCGCGCGCACGCGTCATCGTCGGCGACGCCCCGGGTGAAGGACCGGCCAATAGCCGGCAAAGGCTGGTCAATCAGGGGGGAACAACAATGAAAAACAAGCGGGGGAGAGCACGGCTTTCCCGGGTGCCGCTCGTCCTGTCCGTCATCGCCGCCCTGCTGGGCGGTTTCGCTCTGTCGACGGGGGCCGAGGCCGCGATAGGCGGCGGCGGTGGCGGGAAGCCCCGCCCCTCCTACGGCCTCAAGGGCGTCGACAAGGCATCGCTCTCCGGGGCCAGCACCAACGACCTCAAGGCGTGGGTCGCCGCCCGGCTCGCGAACGACCGCAAGCGCCGCGCCCACACGCTCACCATCACTCCGGCCAAGGCCCCGGCGACGACGACCGTCAAGACGGCCTCCGTCCAGAGCCTCGCCGCCGCGGCCGGCCCCTCGGCCCTCGTCCTCTACGACAACACCGGGCCCTACGGCTACCTCGGTGAGCTCTACGCGATGGCGATCGCCAACCTCTCGGGCCACTTCGGCACCGTCACCTCCAAGCCCGTCTCCGCGTACACGGCGGGCATGGTGGAGCAGTACACCGCCACCGTGTACATCGGCTCGACGTACTACGGCGGGACGATCCCGGACGCCGTCCCGGCCGCCTTCTACCAGGACGCGCTGAAGACCAGTAAGCCCATCGACTGGATCGGCGACAACATCTGGAACATGGCCAACGCCGTGGGCATCGAGACCTTCAAGCAGAAGTACGGCTGGGACCCCACCAACTCGTACTTCGACAACGGGGGCGGCGTCGGCAACATCACCCAGGTCGCGTACAAGAACCAGACGCTGACCCGGAAGATCCCCACGGGCTACGACGGCGGTGTGCTCCACCCGGCCCTCTCCGGCGCCGGCTACCCGCAGGTCACCACCCTCGCCACGGCCACGGACGCCAACACCGGGGCCACCAGCCCCTGGGCGATCCGCACGGGCAACCTCACCTACGTCGGGGAGATCCCCTTCACCTACGTCTCCGAGTCGGACCGTGTGATCGTCTTCGAGGACCTCCTCTTCGACGCGCTCGCCCCGGCCACCGCCGAGCGCCACCGGGCGTTCATACGGCTGGAGGACATCAGCCCCAAGTCGGACCCGACGGAGCTGCGGGCGATGGCCGACTACCTGGCCTCGCAGAACATCCCCTACGGGATCAACGTCATCCCCGTCTACACCGACCCCAAGGGCGTCTACAACAACGGCAAGGCCGAGACGATCAGCCTGGCGCAGGCCCCGCAGGTCGTCTCCGCGCTCAAGTACATGCTCCAGCACGGCGCCGTCCTGATGAACCACGGCTACACCCACCAGTACAGCAACGTCAACAACCCCTACACCGGCGTCACGGGCGACGACTTCGAGTTCTTCCGCGCCCATGTCGACGCCAGCGACAACGTCATCTACGACGGGCCGCCCGCCGAGGACAACGCGATCTGGGCCCAGAGCCGGGTCACCTCGGCCCTCGCCGCCTTCACCGCCGCGGGCTTCCCCAAGCCCACCCTCTGGACGACCCCGCACTACGCCGCCTCGGCCGCGGACTACAAGGTCTTCGGGCAGAACTACACGGCACGGCTGGAGCGTTCGCTGTACTTCGCCGGAACGCTCAGCGGCGGAACGGTGAACCCCGCTCGATACATCGGCCAGTTCTTCCCGTACTCGGTCAAGGACGTCTACGGTACGACCGTGCTCCCCGAGAACATCGGGAACTACGAGCCCGTGCCCTACAACAACCACCCGGCACGGCTCCCCGCCGACCTGATCGCCTCCGCCAAGGCCAATCTGGCGGTCCGCGACGGAGTGGCCAGCTTCTTCTACCACCCCTACTACGCCGTGGACCCGCTGAAGCAGACGGTCGAGGGCATCAAGGCCCTGGGCTACACCTTCGTCGGCCCGACGGCCCTCGCTCAGTGAACAGGAGCACCGCTTAAGTGAACGTGATGAGGAGGACGGCCGCCGCCCTGGCGACGGCGGCCGTCCTCCTCGTCGCCGGATGCTCGTCGTCCGGCGGCGAGGACCCCAGCCCCGGCCCCTCCGCGAGCGACCGGAACGGCCGGCCCGACGACAGGAAGGTGAGCGGGTTGCGGGGCATGACGCTCCCCTCGTGGAACACCGACGACTACTCCCGCCCCCAGGCGGAAACGTATCTTCGGCAGATCGCCGCCACCGGCACCCGGTGGGTGACCTTCACCCCCACCTGGTACCAGGACCGCGTCACCGACTCGGCCATGCGCACCACCGGCGAGACGGCGAGCGACGACAGCCTGCGGCACATCATCCGGCTCGCGCACGACGCCGGGCTGAAGACCATGGTCAAGCCCCATGTCGACCTGACCAAGGGCGGCGACCGCGCCGAGATCAAGCCCAAGGACCGGGACGCCTGGTTCACGGCGTACGGACGCTTCATCACCCACTACGCCCAACTGGCCGCCGACAACGGTGTCGAGCAGCTCTCGGTCGGCACCGAGCTCGCGGGCACCTCGCAGGACGGCGAGCACTGGGGGAGGACCATCGCCGCGATCCGCGAGCACTACAAGGGCCCGCTGACGTACGCCGCCAACTACGACGAGTACCAGAAGATCCCCTTCTGGAAGGACCTCGACGTCATCGGCATCGACGCCTACTGGCCGCTGGCCGACAAGGCCACCACCGACGCGGCCCGGCTGCGGGACGCCTGGCGGCCCATCGTGGACGAGCTCGCCGCGTTCTCGGACCGGCAGCACCGGAAGATCCTCTTCACCGAGGCCGGCTACGTCAGCCAGCGCGGCACGACCACGGCCCCGTACTCCTGGACCGTCAGCAAGCGCGACGGCGAGGCCGAGCAGGCGGCCGCCTACGAGGCCCTGTTCGCCGCCTTCGACGGCAAGCCCTGGTGGGCGGGTGTGTGCTGGTGGATGTGGGACGACTGGCCGGACAGCGGCGAGACCGCGAAACGGCTGGCGTACACGCCGCACGGAAAGCCGGCGGAGAAGGTCCTGAAGAAGTGGTGGGGCGGACGATAACAGCGGGGGTCCGGGGGCGCGGCCCCCGGAAAACCTATGTGTCGCACTCCAGCTCCGTACGGCACAACCCGCACCGCGCCCGCACGTGCCCCCGCACCGGCACCCGGATCCGCTGACAGCACGTGGGGCAGTCGAAGACGACCTTCGAGGGCTCCGCGCCCTCGAAGGCGTACCCCGCCTCCGCCGAGGCGGCCCGGGCGCGCCGGTCCCGCGCGTACCGGTGGCGTCCCAGCCGCCCCGCCGCCGCCAGTGGCGGCCGCCGTTCGTCGCGGCGGGCCCGCTCGCGCCCCCGGGTGTACGCCTCGTACGCCTGCGGGCTGGTGAACCACGGCGAGGGGTCCTCGCCGAAGACCAGTGCCCGTTTGGCCAGCACGTACCCGAACTCCTCCGGCGTGAGGTAGCCGAGCTTCTGCGTGGCGGCCGACGACTCGCGGTACGCGTCCAGCAGCAGCCACCCCGCCCCCAGGTACGCGGCGACGGTGTCGGTGAGGATCTCGTTGTCCCGGGTGCCGGGGAACTCGAGGCCGAGCCGGTGGAGATAGACGTGGGTGACCTCGTGGGAGAGGGCGGCGCCGATGTCCCTGCGGTGCTCCTTGAAGCGGGAGTTGAGCTCGATGAAGTACTCGGGCCCGGCCGCCAGCTCGACGCTCCCGGCGTGCCGCATGTCGCGGAAGCTGACGATCATCCGGGCGTCCGGCAGCCGCAGGTGCCGCACCATCTCGCGGGCCACCCGCTGCACGCCGAGGTACGGGTCCTCGTCGTCGGCGAAGGCCACGTCCACCGGGAGGACGCTGGCGGCGAAGGCGTGGACGCCGTCGTAGGAGAGCCGCCGGTAGAGCGCCGTGATCGCCGAGCGCACGGTCTCGGCGTGCGGGAATCCGTGCTGGATCGCGATGCCGTCCGAGCCCACGCGTGACCACCCCCTGAGGTTGGCACTGCCCTTCCACTGTAGGGGCGGAACCGGGGCCTCGACTGTCCGAAAAGGCGGCTAGGTCGCAGCCGTCCCCCGGCCCGATAATCGCAACGCGCATTGTCATGAGCCCAACAAGGCCAGGGAGGGTCGTCCGGACCCGACGGGCCCGGCACCCCACCGCCCCCCGGCCCGCTCATCCGCGCGATGCGCACAACCTCCCACGAAAGGAAGAGCGTTGCGCAACCACCTCAAGACGCTCAGGAGATGCACGGCCGCCGGCGCGGTCGCCCTCGCCGCGCTCAGCCTCCAGCCCGGCACCGCCCAGGCGGATCCCGGCCCCGGCGTCGTCGGCGGCGTCCGCGCCGCGCAGGGCGAGTTCCCGTGGATGGTGCGGCTGTCCATGGGCTGCGGCGGCGCCCTCTACACCCGCCAGATCGTCCTCACCGCGGCCCACTGCGTCAGCGGCAGCGGCGCCAACACCTCGATCACCGCCACCTCGGGCGTCGTCGACCTGCAGTCCTCCCAGGCCGTCAAGGTCAAGTCCACCCAGGTCCTCCAGGCCCCCGGCTACAACGGCAAGGGCAAGGACTGGGCACTGATCAAACTCGCCAAGCCCCTCGACCTGCCCACCCTCAAGATCGCCGGCACCACCGCCTACAACCAGGGCACCTTCACCGTCGCCGGCTGGGGCGCCGACCGCGAGGGCGGCAGCCAGCAGCGCTTCCTGCTCAAGGCCGACGTGCCCTACGTCGACGACGGCACCTGCCAGGGCGCCTACGGCGACAGCCTCACCCTCGGCGAGGAGATCTGCGCCGGCTTCATGGACACCGGCGGCGTGGACACCTGCCAGGGCGACTCCGGCGGCCCCATGTTCCGCAAGGACGACGGCGGCGCCTGGATCCAGGTCGGCATCGTCAGCTGGGGCAACGGCTGCGCCCGCCCCGGCTACCCCGGCGTCTACACCGAGGTGAGCACCTTCGCCCCGGACATCGCCTCCGCCGCCGCGAGCCTCGGCGGCTGAACGGCCGACTGAACGGGCGGGCCGGGCGGTCGGCCGGGTGCCCGGCCCGGCGGCCCGGTCCGCCGACCGGCCGGGCCCCCGGCGCACCGGTGCCCGCACCGCGCGCCCGGCCCGTACCACGCGAACCGCGCCCCGACCGTCCCACCCGGCCGGTACCGCGCGGTCCTCACCCGTACGCGCGGCCCTCCGCACCCGGACGGACCAGCGCCGGCGCGGGTTCCGGCGGGCGCCCCCGACCCCGCCGAGCCGCACTTCGGGATGACACGGGAGGGTCCCCGTCATCCTTTCGGCCGAGACGAGAATGGTCGGACAGTCGAGGTGTGGGGCGGATAAACGTCCGTAACGTAGGGACGCGGCCGCCGGGCACCGGCGGCCGACCGAGCCGCCCGCCATGGAAAGGCACCCCGTGTCCGTCAAGTCCCGCCTCGCCGCCGCCACCGTCCTCGCCGCCGCCGTCGCGGCCGTGGCGTACCCGGCGGCGACCGCCGTCGCGGCGGACCGGGACGGCGACGTCATCGTCGTGGGCAAGCCCGCCGACGCCGCCCCCGCCGTGGCACCCGTACCCGCGCCCCCCGCCGCCGGCACGCCCGGCCGCGCCGACCACGACACCCGCCCGGGCCGCCCCGGCGCCACCGTCCGCCAGGTGCTCCTCCCCGACGGCAGCCGGGCCCGGCTGACCTCCGGCGACGGCCCCGCCAGCGTCACCGTCACCCACGGCGGACAGCGCCACACCATCGACGCGAGCCGCCCCTCGGCCGAGCTCGACCGGATCCACCTGCGGATCATCGGCGCCGACACCACCCACCCCACCCTGCGCGCCCAGCTGGAGGGCAGCCGGCTGCCCAACTACTACGACTTCGCCTCCGGCTCCCTGCGCCACACCCTCGACGGCACCGACCTCGACCGCCTCGCCGCCACCGGCGACACGATCAAGGACTACCGCAAGGCCCCCGCCGCCGGGCACACCACCCACGCCGCCCACCCCGGCGACGCCCGGGCCAAGACCTCACAGTCCTCCCAGTCCTCCCGCGACGTCCACGTCAAGGGCCGGGCACACGCCAAGCCGCCCCACGACACCTCCGGCAACCCCGTCAAGCGCGTCGTCGAGGCCGGCCAGGTCATCAAGGCCAGCCACGACGCCGGCGAGGTCGGCACCCCCGTGATCGTCGGCGGCATCGCCCTGCTGGCCGCCGGCGGCGCCTACGGCGTCCGCGTCGCGCTGCGCCGCAACGGCCGCAGCGCCGACTGACCGGACCGCGTCGATACGGACACCCGCCGGCCGGGCCGGAGGCGCTGCGGTTGCGGCGCCCCCGCACCCCCGGTGACATGGAGGGACCCGGCAGCGCGGCCACGGCTCCCCGAGCGACACCCGTGGCGACGGCGCCATGGCTTCTTCCGAGGCTTCCGAGGAGCGAGGGCACAGTATGTCGACCAGCGTGGTCATCGCGGACGACCAGGAGATGGTCCGCACCGGGTTCCGGATGATCCTGGAGAGCCAGCCCGACATCGAGGTCGTCGCCGACGTCGTCGACGGCGAGGCCGCCCTGGCGGCCGTCGAGGAGCACGACCCCGACGTCCTCCTCCTCGACATCCGCATGCCCAAAGTGGACGGGCTGGAGGTCACCCGCCGGCTGTCCGCGCGCGCCGCCGGGCACCCCGACCGCGCGCAGCGCCCCCGCATCGTCATCGTCACCACCTTCGACCTCGACGAATACGTCCACACCGCGCTGCGCAACGGCGCCTCCGGCTTCCTGCTGAAGGACGCCAGCCCCGCCATGCTCGTCGAGGCCGTCCACGCCGCCGCCGTGGGCGACTCCCTGATCTCCCCGGCGATCACCGTCCGGCTGCTGCGCGACATGGCCCCCGGCGGCACGGGCACACCCTCCACAGCCCGGCGGCCCTCCGAACCCCTCACCGACCGCGAGGCCGACGTCGTGCGCTGCCTCGCCCGCGGCGCCACCAACGCCGAGATCGCCGCCGAACTGTTCGTCTCCCTGTCCACGGTCAAGACCCACCTGGCCAACGTGCAGCTCAAGCTCGACGCCAGGAACCGCGTCGAGATCGCCGCCTGGGCCTGGGAGAGCGGGCTGGCCACGGGCGGCACATGAGCAGATGGGCCGGATGGGCCGTCCGGTACCCCCGGCGGGCCACAGTCGCCAAGGCCGCCCTGGGGACGGTCCTGCTCGGCCTCGTCGCCTTCGAGGGCAGCAGGCTGGCCAGCCAGCCGAGCACCCCGCACGCCGTCGTCCTCGCCTCCGGCGTCCTCGTCTGCCTCTGCGCCGTCCCCTACGGCTGGATCCCGCTGACCGTCCGCGCGAGCGTCGCGGTCACCGTCTCCCTCACCGCCTCCGCCGTCCTGATGATCGGCCGGCACCCCCGGATCGTCTGGGGCATGGGCGAGGACGTCGCCCTGCTCGTGCTGCTCACCGTCGTCGTCAGCCGCGCCACCGCCCGTGCCGCGGGCGTCCTCGGGCCGCTGCTCGCCGTCGCGATCGTCGCCGCGCCCATGCGCGACCTCAACCCCCAGTGGTTCACCGCGATCTTCTCCCTGCTGCTGGTGGTCGTCGGCACCTACTCGCTGCTGCTGCGCGGCCACGCCCGCCAGCGCGTCCGCGACCTGGCCGCCGTCCGCACCGCCGAACGGCTCGAACTCGCCCGCGAACTCCACGACCTCGTCGCCCACCACGTCACGGGCATCGCGGTGCAGGCCCAGGCCGCCCGCTTCACCGCCCTGGAGGGCCCCGCGGCGGCCGACGCCTTCCAGCGCATCGAGACGTCGGCGGGCGAGGCGCTGGGCGCCATGCGCCGCCTGGTCGGCGTGCTGCGCGAGGGGGAGGCCGAGACCGAGCCCGTCGCCGGGCTGCCGGAGGTCCGCGCCCTGACCGAGGACTTCGCCCGGACGGGCCCGCCCGTCGCCCTGTACATCGAGCGGGGCATGGAGAACTGGATCCCGGGCGAGGTCGCGGCGGGCGTCCACCGCGTCGTCCGCGAGTCCCTCACCAACATCCGCAAGCACGCCGCCGACGCCACGGCCGTACGGATCGGGGTGCGCGGCGTCCCCTCGGGCGTCGAACTGCGCATCGCGGACGACGGCGGGCGGGGCGCGCAACTGCCGGAGAAGGCCCGGGGCGGCGGCTTCGGGCTCGTCGGGCTGGCCGAGCGCGCCAAGGCGATGGGCGGCTCGCTGAAGGCCGGTCCGGCGCCGGAGGGCGGCTGGCAGGTGACGGCGCTGTTCCCGGTGGACCGGGCGGGGCGGGCCGGGCAGGCCGGGCAGGCGTGACGTTCGTGCGTTCGCCGGGGGCTCAATCCGCCGACGGCGCAAAGGCTGGGGCCTTCGCGTGGCGCGCGCCTAGCGTGACCGTATGACGGAGACGAAGATCGAAACCTCTCAAGTGACCCCCGATATCTGGATGATGACGTTCACCGTGGGCCAGGCGTACGCGGTGCGCCTGCCGGGCGCGGAGGGCTGGGCGCTGGTGGACACGGGGCTGCCGGGGCACGCGGAGCGCGTGCTGGACGAGCTGGCGAAGCTGGGCGCCCGCCCGCAGGACGTCCGGGACATCGTGCTGACCCACTCCCACCTGGACCACATGGGCTCGGCGGCCGAGCTGGCCGAGGCCACGGGGGCGAGGGTGCTGGCGGGCGCGGGGGACGCGGCCGTGATCCGGGGCGAGGTGCCGGAGCCGCCGCCGGTGTTCGAGGAGTGGGAGATACCGCTGTTCGAGTCCGTGCAGGAGGGCCTCGTGGGCGTGCCGGCGCCGCGGCCGTGCCGGGTGGACCGGGAGCTGGGGGAGGGGGACGTCCTGGACTGGGGCGAGGAGGTCCGGGTCGTGCCGGTGCCGGGTCACACGGAAGGCAGCACGGCCCTGCACCTGACGCGCTCCGGGGTGCTGTTCACGGGTGACACCATCGCCAACGTGGGGCAGCTGATGATGGGCGTCTTCAACGTCGACCGGCCGCGGGCCGTCGCCTCCTTCCGCCGTCAGTCGACGCTGGGAGTTCGAACGGCCTGTTTCGGCCATGGCACGCCGATCGTGGGCGGTGCGGGGGAGGCCCTGAAGGCCGTGGCCGACAAGCTGACGGCGTAGCACGGCTCAAAGCCGAGCGGGGACGCCCGAAGGCGCCCCCGCTCGTCACCCGTTCGTGGGTCAGATCTTCCAGATCTGGTCGGACCAGGCCGGGTTGCAGTCGTGCTGGGCGGCCGGGGAGCCGTTGTCCTGGCCGTTGGCGTAGACGACCAGGCAGCGCTTGCTGTAGGTGTTGCGGATCTGGTAACCGCCGCTCGCGACCGGCACGAGGTCCCACACCTGGTCGGACCAGGCGGAGTTGCAGTCGTGCTGGGCGGCGGGGGAGCCGTTGTCCTGGCCGTTGGCGTAGACGACGAGGCAGCGCTTGCTGAGCGAGTTGCGGATCTGGTAGCCGCCGGTCGCGACGGACTCCAGCTCCCACACCTGGTCGCCGTAGGCGGGGTTGCAGTCGTACTGCGTGGCCGGGGCGCCGTTGTCCGGCGTCCGCCAGGACACCACCAGGCAGCGCTTGCTGAAGTCGTTCATCAGGGACGCGGTCTTCAGCCGGGCCTGCCGGACCCACGGGCCGAGGTCGTCCACGCGGGTCTCGGTGACGCCCTTGCGGGTCTCGGTGGAGCCGAGGCAGCCGGTCTGCCAGGAGGCGGTGCTGATGGCCGTCAGCTCGGCGCGGCCGTCCTTCTCCCGGAACGCCGGGCCGCCGCTGTCGCCCTTGCAGACGCTCGCGTCGGCCGGGGCCTTGGCGGCGAGGCCGATCGTGGTGCCCTGGACCGACGCGACGGTGAAGGCGGCCGAGTGGAGCCGGGAGGGCACCCACTCGTCCTTCGTCCGGCCGTAACCGGTGACGCGCAGCGCCTCGCCCTGGGCGGGCGCGGTCGCGCCGATGGCGATCGGGGCGACGTCGGTGACGGGCTCGGCGAGCTTGGCCAGGACGACGTCGCGGTCGTCGCGGGTGAGCAGCTCGGTGACCGCCACCGTGCGGCCCTTGTCGGTGCCGAGGTCGGTACGGCCGACGGTCACCGTGGTCTTGAGCTTCGGCGCCCCGGCGGTGGGCTTGGTGGCGCCGTCGGCGAAGCAGCCCGCCGCGGTCATCACCCAGCGCTGGTCCACCAGCGCGCCCGAGCAGCTCCGCTTGCCGTCGCCGATGTCCACCTTCGCGGTGAACGCGTAGGCGCCGTCGGCGACCGGGTCGCCGACGACGGCGTGCGCCGGCGCCGAGGTGAGCAGGCCGGCCGCGAGGGCGGCGGGGAGGAGAGCCGTGAGCCACGCGGCGCGCGGACGTCTGCCAGACATCATCTCGAGGTCCTTAGAGGTGCGAAGTGCGGGAGAAGCTGGCACGGTCCGGACGGCCGGAACGATGATCCCAGAAGTGGATCAAGCTCGGCTAGCCACCGGAAACAAGTGATATGGCGCATTCCTTATCCCCGGGGCCGACCTCGGGCCGACCTCGGGACGGCCCCGGGACGTCTCAGGACGGCACCACTCCCGGCTGCCCGTAGCAGAGGCAGAAGGGATGCCCGGCAGGGTCTCCGAACGCTCCAGAACCACCGTTCTGGAGGACCCCGGTCATGGCGGTAACGAAGCAGGTCAGCGCGGACAGGAAGCCCTTGCGCTCCAGCGAGGGTATGACGCTTCCTTCTCAGGCCAGCGCGGGCGGGCGTTCGACTCGCTCGAAGGTGTCCATGGACACCGACACGCAGACCGGTCCGGCCGGGCGATCGACTCACCAGACCTCCGGCATGGAGACCCTTGCCCGCCTCAGAGGCGTACGCGCCGTGCGCCTGTCCGTGCTGACCGACGAGACGACTTCCCCGGAGCGGCAGCGCGAGGCTGACGACCTTGCCGCTGCCGCTCTCGGCATCGACTTCGACGGACGCGAGGCTGTCGACCTGGACGTGAGCGCGTCCAAGGTGGGGCCGTTCGACCGACCGGAGCTGGGCGCGTGGCTCGCGCGACCGGACGAGTTCGACGCCATCGTGTGGTGGCGCTTCGACCGTGCTATCCGCTCCATGAGCGACATGCACGACTTGGCGAAGTGGGCCAAGCAGCACCGCAAGATGCTGGTCTTCGCCGAGGGGATAGGCGGGGGTCGACTGGTCTTCGACTTTCGGAATGCCATGGACCCGACCGCAGAACTCATGATGATGATGCTTGCCTTCGCGGCTCAGGTGGAGTCGGCGAGCATCCGTGATCGCGTGTTGGGTGCTCAGGCAGCCATGCGAAAGATGGCGTACCGCTGGAAGGGCGGGCGGCCGTCGTACGGATACATGATCGTTCCCATGCCCAAGGAGCATGGAGCGGGTAAGACCCTGGTTCCTGATCCTGACGCGGTAAAGGTTATTGAGCGGATTATCCGGGACCTTCTTTCAGGCATGACGATCACGAAGCTTTGCCAGGATCTCAGGGCGGATAAGGTTCCGACTCCGCGTGATCACTGGTCTCTGAAGGCAGGGCGTAAGACCGGGGGAAAGACTGGCGGCGCCAAGGGGGAGACGACTGTCAGGGATAAATTCTGCTGGGTGCCCTCGGTGATCCGTAAGGTACTCACCTCTCCGGCATTGCTCGGATGGAAGCTGCATGACAACAAGCCTGTTCGGGACAGTGAAGGCGCGCCGATCATGGCGACCGAACATCCGATCCTTACACGCGAAGAATTTGATGCGATCGGCAAGCTCTTTGAAGACCGAAAGATCGGGCCGCATGATCGCGTGGATCAGAAGTCCAAGCTGTTGCGTGTCATCCATTGTGCGGGTTGTGGAAGTCGCATGTATCACATGTCCAACAAGCGAGGGGGTGTGCAGCGCGAGAGCTACAAGTGCACGGCACACCTCACGGGGATCGTGTGCCCCGCGCCTGTTGCCATTCGGGCTGACTGGGTCGAAGAGTATGTAGAGCGCGAGTTCTTGTCCCTGATCGGGGATCTCCAGACGCAAAAGACGATCGTCACGCCTGGATATGACCCTGCCCCTGAAATCTCCGCCACGTTGGCTGAGTTCAACGCGCATCAGGAGGAGAAGGGGCGACAGAGGTCGGCAGCGGCAAAGCGTGCGTGGCAGGAGCGAGCGGAGGCGTTGGATAACCGGCTCGCAGTGCTGGAGAGCACCCCGGCGCGCCCGGAGAAGCGGGAATCGGTACCGACTGGGCGCACGATCCGTGAAGTCTGGGCAGACTCAGATGATCAGCAGAGGCGGCACCTTCTCCTTGAGGCAGGGGCGCGATTGCTGATCAAGAAGGGGACGCGGGGTGGCTGGCGACGGCTGGACGAGTCCCGCGTGTCTTTCGCTCTGGGCAATGGCTTCTTCCGTGAAGCCGCCGATGCCCTCATAGCGCTTCGTGAGGAACTTGCCTATGAGACTCGGCCAGACGTACCTACCGCGCGTGGCACAGGTCTGCGGTTGGCGGAGATGGCTGACTTTGAGGCGGCTGCATAGCCGCTGAGGCGTCGAACAGGCCCCGTCGACTCCCTATGTCGGCGGGGCTTCTCCATGCCCGTGAGCCGGGGCCTGGAAGCCCTCGTGCTCTATCGGGAGGGGCGGGCAATCGACTCGCTCTAGGGGTGTGGCATGGCGGGCGTGTCACTCGCTCTCTCCTCACTGAGGGAAGGCAACCCGCTCCCTAGACCCAGGGAGAGGGCAGGGCTCACCACCTACTCAAGTTAGTAGGTGGTGAGCCGGTGTCCCCCTGTCCCCTTCTGTCCCGCCTATAGACCGGCCAACACCAAGCAACGAGAGAGGGCACAGGCCCAATGACGATTACTCACAATCAGGCGCTCCGGCGTGTTGCCGAGCGGCTGAATGCTCCGCGCCCGGAGGGGGAGAAGTGGTCAACGGACTTCTTCCCACACCATCGCGATGTGCTGCTGAACTACCTTGCCCGACAGGGACGTTCTGGCGACTACGGCAGCCACTACGAGGACCTTGCCGACCCACACGCCGTGCACGTCCCCGGATGTGCTGAGCGGTCCGTATCCGCACTGCTGGACGCCGTTGCCGACACAGGGCTACCCGTGGCCGTCGAGGCGAAGCCGGGGAAGCCCCCGCGCTTCGGGTTGGGCGGCAAGCACGCCACAGCGGGGCTCATGGACCTTCGCGGCGTCGTCCTGGCCCTTGTGGTCGAGTACGCGGAGAACGGCCGTCAGGCGCCCGCTGAGCTGGTCTACGCGGCAAGCCGGATCAGCATGTCTGGAACGCATACCGGGGGTGTGGCGTACCGATTCGGCAAGGCACTCAAGCAGGTGGTCCGCGCGTGACCGACTCCCTTACGGACGTGCTCAAGGCTCAGGCCAAGGTGACCGCCGGCGGCGCTGAAGCCCTCACTCAGACTGAGGCAGCACTTCGGCGCTTCGTGTGGTTCCCCGAGCCCCGGCATTTCGACGTGGTGACCCTCTGGACGGCGTACACGCACCTCCTCACGCGCTGCCCTGATCTCCCCATTGCCCCGCGACTCGGTTTCTTCTCCGGATCACCTGGCAGTGGGAAGACACGCGCTCTGGAAATCCTTAGCTGTCTTGCTGCTAACGGTCAGGATGTGGGCTCACTGTCTGCGGCTTCCATGCTCCGCATCATCAGTGCGGCGGCGTCGGCAGATGAACCGGGCGAATACCCGGTGACCCTGTTCCCGGATGAGCTTGACCGCACCTACTCCGCGAACTCTGCTGGAAACCAGGATGACTTGACCATCATCTTGAACTCTGGTTACAAGCGCGGGGCGGTGGTCGTGCGAGCACATAAAGACAAGCAACAGGAGGTGATCCGTTACCCGTGCTTCGGGCCGGTCGCATTCGCCGGACTTGCCACGGCCCGACTCCCGGACGCACTGCTGACGCGGACTTTTGTGGTTCACACGAAGCGCGCCCGTAGCGAGGAACGGCCTGACTCGTTTCTTCCCGTGGCGCACGGCGGCCAATTGGAGAAAGTCCGCACTGCGCTTGCGGATTGGGCGGCACAGACAGCAGTGCGTATCACCGATCCGACAGACATGCTTGCGGTATTGCTGGACGAGCGGATTACCAGCGTCACGGACGGGCGCGACCATGAGATTTGGTCCTGCCTGTTTCTGACTGCCGTCCTCGCGGGTGGGGTCTGGCCTGAGCGCTGCCTGGCGGCGATTGAGGCAGCCAAGGAGGACGCTGCGGAGCGAGTAGATGGCTCAGCTTCCGCGCGACTCCTTACGGCGCTCAGGCTGCATCATGCGGCCCGTCCAGCTCATGTCTGGCCGGTCGCCATCAGCAAGGACGATATTGCCTCTGCCGCAATCGATTTGGACCCGCTGACCTTCCAGCGTTTCAGCGGACCCGACGAGCTACGTGCCGAAGACGTTGCCGCCCTTTTGCGTGAGCACGGGCTCAAACAGGTTCGCGTCCGGACGGCACACGGCCGCTCGTACGGCTACCGCTGGTCGGCCCTTGCGGATGCGTGGGAACGCGCCTTGCCGCCGCTTGTGGCTGAGTACGACGAAGAGCACGAAGGCGAAGAGCCGGAAGAGAAGACCGGGTCGCTCTTCCGTCAGTAGGCGGGACCGGCCGGGACACAGGGACGCGGAGCAAAAACAGCAGGCTAACGCCTTGCCCCGCGTCCCTTTCCCATGCTCTGTCCTGCTCCGCAACCAGGACCCGACGAGAGGAAAATGACTTTGCCCAACACAGAGATCCAGAGGCGGACCGCTCCGCACGCCGTGTCGCTCCGAAGTTTCGGGGGCGTGAACACGATCAGCGGTTACGCAATCCGATTCAACGAGCTGAGCCACGACCTAGGGGGATTTCGGGAGCGAATCTCTCCGTCCGCGTGGAACCCGGCGACGGCCCGTAATGACGTACTGGCCACGTTCAACCACAGCGTTGACAACGTGCTCGGGCGTCGCAGTTCGGGAACGCTTCGCCTTACCGCTGACTCGGAAGGCGTGCGGTATGAGATCGATATCCCGAATACTCAGGCTGGCCACGACGTAGCGGAATTGATCAAGCGTGGTGATGTGGTCGGTAGCTCATTCACCTTCCGCGTCAATCCGGGAGGCCAGGAACGGGCAAGTGACGACGACCCGGAAACCGGCCTGCCCATTCGTGTCGTGACGTCGATGACCGTTTACGAACTCGGACCTGTCACGAATCCCGCCTACCCGACTACGACGGCGGGCGCTCGCGCGCTTGATGCCCTGTACCCAATTGAAAGTGAGTCCCGTATGACCAGTGCCTCTATCCGTACTGCTGACGGCTTCCTGCCGGTGAACCGGCGTCAGATCCCGGACGGGTCTCAGTGGACGGCCACAGAACCGGCTGCGCTGTGGGCCAACATGATTGGCCCGAAGTCCCGGTTCCTGGCCAATATCCCATCGTCCAACAAACTGCCCATGCGTGAGGCTGCGATGATGCTTCCGGCTATCAAGACAGGCGATGGCGGCTACGTGGACGCCCACACCCCGATTCCAGATCCGGGCACGGATATCACGTCTCGGACTTCCCGGTCAGTCAAGTTCGGCGCCCTTGAGCGCGCATCCTCGGAGGTACTTCAGGACGCACGCCCGGATCTTGTAGCCGGTATCAACCAGTCCCTTGCCGCCGCCCTGGCTCGCGGAATCGACAAGGGCCTGTTTAACGGCGCCGGTCCGGCCGACCCGAACGACAACCGGCGCGTGATCGGTCTGCTTGCTCAAGGCGATACGAAGCACATTGCCCCGTCTGTGGCTGAGATCAGTGCGGCTCTTGAGCGTATGGAAGCGACCGGCGCAGAGGCCACGACCCTTTGGGTTGATCCGATTGCGGCAAAGTCTCTTCGTGCCGAAGTGCCCGCCACTGAGTGGCCCAAGGGAATTTATGGCCTGACGCCGGTTGTTTCGCAGTACCTCCCCGCCAACACGGCGGTTGTTGCAGATGCTTCCCGAATATTTGTCGGGCTGCGCAGTGACATTTCCATTGCCGCCTCTCGCGTTGCGCCGGGAGCTTTCGGTGAAGACCGCGCGCTCTTCCGTGCACTTGCCCGCGTCGCTGGCGTATGGGTGCAGGAAGCGGGGTCAGTTCAGATTCTGAGCGCCACCCTGCCCGACAACACCCCCGACCTTATGGTGTTCGCGGACAAGGCAGAGCTTGATCTAAATCACCCGACGGTGCTTGCCGATGAGGCTGCCAAGCACGCCGCCGAACTTGAAGCACGGCAGGCGGGGGTCCAGAAGTGAGGGGGGAGTCTGAAGAGGGGGGCACCCCGAAAAAGTGGAGTGCCGTTCTCGTCGGGCACCTTCGTTGGCTTGGCCGTTCGCCTGAGCGCGAGCCGGAGATCATCGCGGCGTGTGCTCGTCTCGCCCGACTGAGAACAGATGTGCTTCGCTGCGAACCATGTGATGCGTTCGGGCCGTCCAAGGCGGTCGGGGTTGGGTGGCGAACACCAATTCAGCGCGGCGGGAAGCGCACCCGGGAAAACCTGAGAGTGATGTGCCGGGGCTGCTGGATTGAGTCAGGCCGGACTGACTGGCTCGCGGTCCCCACGGGCGCACGTCTCCATGAGCGGACGACGCCGAACAATTTGCCCATCCAAGTGATCGAGCTCTGACGGCCGGCTCGCAGGGAAGGGGTAACCGCTCCAAAAGTTCGCAGCGGGCACCTTCCCCGATCCCGGCCCCAGCTCGCCTTTCGTGTCCGTCCCGGACACGAGAAATCCAAAGTGTCCGCCGAACCACAGGAGAAAATTGAAGAGACGATGCGCTCACGCGCCATGCGACGTGGAACTACCCGCCGATGCCGACCAGCGGACCCGTTATTGCGGCGACGCGCACCGGAAGGCGGCGGCACGCGCCCGGAAGGCTGCCGACAGAACGGCCGCGACAAAGCCCGAGACGGCCCCCGAGGGCGACAGGGAGCGTTATGAGGACCTTCGGGCCGTGTGGGGCGCCCTGGTAGCCCAGATCGCCAGGGACGGGGTTCTTGTGCCAGGTAGCGCCGGGGCGCCGGTCGCCCATCCGGGCCTCCGCTTCCTGGCCCAGCTCGATGCCGCCCTGTCGGCCCATGAGCGAGCAACAGACGCCGGAGACATCGACCCTCTTGCCGCCATGAGGGCAGCCGCCCGCGCTGCCGTAGAGGAGTCTCGCCGTGTCGGAGTCCTTGCACGAACGCCAACGTCGCTGGGCGGACAACTTGCCGCCTCTGAGTGACGAACTGCGGGAACTGGCTTGCCTGTTGGGTGGCGGAGAGACCCGGAGGATCGGCGTGCACCCGCTGTGGCCGCTCTTCTCGGAGCTGTTCCGCGCTGAGGCCGGGTGCGACCCTGACCCGACTGCCCTGGGCGTCATCTGCGGTTGCCCAGAGCACTTCTGACCACTGCCCCCGACGACTGCCCGCGCTGGGCTGCCGTCGGGGGCTCTTTGCGTTGGGCGCGAACCCGGGCTATCCCCGATTAGGGACGGCAGGCGTTACCTCATTCCCCGGGCGACCGGTTGTACTCGGCCATTGTGGGCTTAGAGGTTGAGGCGTCCTTGAAGGTCAGTTCCCATGGGCCAGTGTTCACGTCGAAGTCCTTGCCGAAGCCGACCCACTTACCGCTCATCTTCCGGCCCGTAGGTTCGACAAGGAGCTGAATAGCCCCGTGGTAGACGGCCCCGGCGTAGTAGCCATCCCGTGCCGTTTCCTCGCGCCACGTTCCCGTGACTACGTTTCCTTCAACGGTCAGGTCGAGCGTCAGCGGAGAATTCGGGTTCGAAGAGCCTTCCGGCAGCGAGCGCGCCGTCAGCTTGTTGCCGTGCTGGAGTACCACTACATAGTGCTCTCCGATGAAGTCGGATTCCCGCCCCGACGAGTGGTACTCGTATCGGGACAGCCAGATGCCGGACAGGGTTCCGTGATCGTTGTGCTTGGTCATGGGGGCGATACCTCCTGGGGCTGTTGCGGCTCGCGCCTTCGCCGCCTCTCGCTGTTCTGGTTCACGACCGTTCAGCACGGCTGACTCTGCCGCTCGTGCGTTCGGCCCCGGTGGGGCGAACCCTAAAGCCTCGATCGGTAGACCTGTTACGCGCTCCAGGGCCCTGGCGTAGACGGGGCGGGGATTGAGGACCTTCCCTGACTCCCATCGCTGAACGTTGCGTTTGGCGCAGTCGTTCGGTTCACCTGATTCCTTCCCCGCCTGACGTATGGCGAGAGCTAGATCATCTTGCGACATGCGCAGGCTGATCCTGACGGCGCGAAGGATCGTGTTGGGTTCGGCCACGCCTTCGACAGTAGGGCGCTGGGCGACAGTTGGTCACCGGTTTTGACCGATGAATGACGCCGGTATGACGCCTTGACGGTCGCCGCGCTGCCCATGCGACCGGCGGTACACCTGTGGCACTGACGGGGGCAACGCCCGAAGGGATTGGCCTGCATGAGCACACGTGCCGTGATCACACACGCTGATTGGACCGTTCGGCCCGACCCTGAGCCGGACGCGAAGCCCCACACCTACGCCCAGGAGTGCGAGGTGTGTGGCGAGGGCTCCCCCCGGAGCACCGGCCAGGAGGCTGGTTCGGTCTGGATCTTGGAGCACGTCAGGGCCAACCCGTCGCACCACTCCTACACGCAGATCGTCAAGCGCCCGTTCCACGCGTGGATGAGGTAGCCGTGATTCGACGCGCAGTCCTCAGATGGGCCGGTGCGATCTGGGCCACGACGGTCGTCGTCTCCGTCGCCCTGGTGATCCCGCTTGCGATCATCAGCAATCCGTACCACCGGTGAGCCCGCCGCGATGGCTGAGGCGGCAAATACACGCAACCGAAAAGGAGAGTGCAGTGGTGAACGCAACCCTTGTTCGTCCGGCTCCCGAGAGGGTGTCCGAGCGTGCACGAGAGATTCTCTCGGCAATTGAGGCCGACCCGGAGTTCGAGCGTCTGCGCACCGGGTGCGCCAAGTACGACAAGGACTGGCAGAGCTTCACGGGCTATGCGCTCGTCGACGGCTTCGACGTCGAGAAGGACACCGTTCCGCTGTTCCCGGAAGCCCTCCGGGCAATGGCGATCAAGTCGGCCGTCTACGAGATGACGGATGGCGACGAGTACGCGGCAGAGATTCCCGTCTCCGTCCCCGTGGATGAGATGATCCACGCCCTTGCCGCTCAGTTCACCGTGCTGAGCCGTGTTCAGGAGCGGACTGGGATCAAGTTCGTTCACGCCACGGACCGCGAGGAAATCGGCGGCTGGGACCACGGCGACTACACGCACCAGGTCTACCGGGCCGCATGGGGGCCGGTGAACGAGCGGTTCTGGATCGGCAAGGACGAGACCGAGAAGCGGCGCGCTGCCGCCATCAAGAAGTATGAGCCGCTGGGCATCTTCGAGGGTGGACGCAGGTTCGCCCCCGGCTTCGCTACGGCGAGCTAGCTGAGAGCGCGGCGCAGCGTCGTGATGACGTCCACTTCGGGGAAGGTACGGGGAAT
Organism: Streptomyces abikoensis; assembly: GCF_014648775.1. Lineage (GTDB taxonomy): Bacteria > Actinomycetota > Actinomycetes > Streptomycetales > Streptomycetaceae > Streptomyces > Streptomyces abikoensis. Next base: position 170,633 of record NZ_BMRT01000008.1, on the reverse strand, counting down.
CTCGGTGGTGGCTTGCTCGATCAGCAATTCGAGCACTCCCGGCGCTGCGCTGTGCATCACGTCGCGCAGATACGAATCCAGTTCGGCAACGTCGCCAGGCAACGCAAGCTTCGTGGCCACGGGCAAGCCATCGGTCTTGTATCTCCCCGCAGGGATGCCCACCTTCTCCGGATGCACGCACACGGGCACACCACCAGTGGTGTACCGGTGCCCGTCGTCGGGCCTGAACGGGCAGTCGCGCGAGGGCCGTTCGAACACGTCGAAGGCTCCGAGGGGGAAGCGGCGTGACGGGCAGATCCCGCATGCCGGGTGCTCGTCGCTGGTGACGTAAGCCTCAGCCATGGCACCGAAGCCTAGGCCCCTGGCCGCCCCGCTCGTGCGTTTCTCCCCCGAGGCGCATGGGCGGGGCTTCTTGCTGCCGTCGACCGCCCGGTACCGTAGAACGGTAAGTCGAGAGCGTTCGGGTCGGAGAACACGACGAACCCCCGTTCCCGCCCACCGCTGTCGTGCAGGAACGTCGCACCGAGCGCGAGAACCTCCCGCTGGGCGCGCTCCACGTCCGCGCGGGTGTCGACGTCGAAGTCCAGGTGCATCTGCTGCGGATGCGCCGGATCCGGCCACCGGGGCGGGACGTACGCGCTCTCCACCCGCTGGAAGGCGATCCGCTGCCGCGTGGCCGGATCGGTCAGCCACACCCAGCCGGGGTCGCTGTCGTCGGCCTCCACCCGCCAGCCGAGCACGGCGGAGTAGAAGCGCGCCAGGGCGAGCGGATCGGGACAGTCGACGACGACACACTGCAATTTCGCGATCATGAAGCCATGATGCCGCGCCGCCCGTGGAATTCCACAGCGTCTTCTCGATAGTCCAAGACGACAACAGGCTTTGTCCATGGTCACCTTCGCCCCTGCCGTCACACAGTGACGGCGTGACCGTAGAAGCCACAGGCCCCAGCCGTCGCGCCGTCGTCGTCACCGCCGCCGCCCTCGCGGGCGCCGGCGCGTTCCCGGCCCGCGCCACGGCCCGCGGCACCGAGGCCCTCCTGCGCTCCGAGACCCTGGACGTACGCGTCGATACGGCCTTCCCCCGGATCGTCTCCTACACCGACCGCGCCACCGGCGCCGTCCTCCACGGCCAGGAGGACCCCGTCACCTCCCTGCTCGTCGACGAGACCGAGCACACCCCGCACGTCACCGCGTCCCTCACCGCCGACCGCGCCGCGTACACCCTCACCCTCCCCGCCGGCACCCGGATCGACGTCGAGATCCACGTCCACGGCTCCCGCGTCGACTGGCGCGTCACCCGTATCACCGAGGCCCCCGGACTCCCCGTCGGCACCCTGCGAATCCCCGGCCTCGCCTTCCTCTCCGTCCGCAGCACCCAGCCCGGCGCGGAACTCCTCGCCGCCCGCCTCCAGCTGGACGCCGCCAAGAGCGGCGACACCCACATCCGCCCCACCCCCACCACACCGCCCGACGCCACGCCCACCGGCTGCGCCTACGCCGTCGTCGCCACCGGCGAACTCGGCGGCGGCATCGAGACGAACACCGTCCACGACCGGCCCGACGCCGCCACCGCCTGGGAGAACGGCCGCTTCCGCCGACAGGTCCTCACCCGCGACGGCTACACCAAGGCACAGATCACCTGCGGCCAGTGGACCCACCGCGCCGCCGGCGCCCCTGTTCACGACACCGAGCCCCTGCCGTACGTCCACGTCGTCGTCACCCGCGACCGCAACGGCGACGGACACGCCGACTGGCAGGACGCGGCCATCGCCACGCGCGACATCATGACCGACCCGCTCGGCGCCGACGAGCAGCACCTGCGCGTCGTCCCCCACATTCCCTTCAACTTCGCCAGCCAGGCCACCAACCCGTTCCTCGCCGTCCTCGACGACGTCAAACGGATCCACCTCGCCACCGACGGACTGCGGCAGTTCACCCTCCTGAAGGGCTACCAATCCGAGGGCCACGACTCCGCCCACCCCGACTACGGCGGCAACTACAACACCCGCGCCGGCGGTCTCACCGACCTCAACACCCTGCTGCGTGCGGGAAAGCGCTGGAACAGCGACTTCGCCGTCCACGTCAACACCACCGAGTCCTACCCCGTCGCCCACGCCTTCTCCGAGACGCTCGTCGACCGGAACAACCCCCAATGGGACTGGCTCGACCAGTCCTACCGCATCGACCCCCGCCGCGACCTGCTCTCCGGCGACATCGTCCGCCGCTTCCGCCGGCTGCGCGAGGAGACCGACCCGGCACTCGACACCCTCTACATCGACGTCTTCCGCGAATCCGGCTGGACCTCCGACCGCCTCCAGCGCGAACTGCGCGCCCAGGGCTGGCGGATCACCACCGAATGGGGGCACGGACTCGAACGCTCCAGCCTCTGGTCCCACTGGGCCACCGAGACCGACTACGGACCCGACACCTCACGCGGCGTCAACTCCCGGCTCATCCGCTTCCTCCGCCACCACCAGAAGGACGTCTTCGCCGACAAATGGCCCCTCCTGGGCACCGCCCGCCTCGGCACCTTCGCAGGCTGGCAGGGCAAGACCGACTGGACGGCCTTCCACCGCCTGATCTGGACCCACAACCTCCCCGCCAAATACCTCCAGGCACACCCGATCCTCACCTGGACCGACCACGAGATCACCTTCGCCGGCCCGGCCAGGACCTCCGTCTCGGACACCGACGGCACCAGGACGATCACCACCGACGGACGCGTCGTCCTCCGCGGCGACACCTACCTCCTGCCCTGGGAACCCCGCCGCGCCACCGACCCCGGCAGGCTCTACCACTACAACCCGCACGGCGGCACCACCACCTGGACCCTGCCCCGCGCCTGGTCCCGGCTGCGCACCGTCGCCCTCCACCGCCTCACCGACCGGGGCCGCGCCGACACCCTCCGGCTGCCCGTACGGGACGGCCGCGTCACCCTCCGGGCCGCCCCCGACCAGCCCTACGTCCTGACCCGCCCGGACGAACGCCCGCGCCGCCGCGACCCCCGCTGGGGCGAGGGCACCCCGCTGCGCGACCCGTCCTTCACCTCCGGCACCCTCGACGCCTGGCGGGCCAGCGGCCCCGCCCGCGTCGAGCGCAGCGCCCTCGGCGACTGGGAACTGGTGATCGGCGCGGGGGAGGCGGCCACCGTCGGCCAGCGGCTCGCCCGGCTGCGGCCCGGTACCTACGCGGCGTCCGTCCAGGTCGAGGTCGGCGCGGTCGCGGGGGAGCGGCGCCGGGCCGCGCTGAGCGTCCGCACGGCCGACGGGATCACCGCGACGAACTGGACGGACACCTCCACGGCCGTCAACTTCGTGGCCGCCGACCGCAAACACGGCACCCGCTTCCAGCGGATGTTCACCTGGTTCACCGTGCCGGAGGGCGGCGGGCCCGTCACCCTCGCCCTGACCGCCGGCCCCGGGCGCGCGCGGGTGCGGTTCGACGCCGTCCGCGTCGTACCCGGCCGCAGGGCCGACACCGAGGGCGCCCTCGTCCTCGAGGACTTCGAGAACGTGCCCCAGGGCTGGGGCCCCTTCGTCAAGGGGGACGCCGGCGGGGCCACCGACCCGCGCACCCACATCGCCCAGCGGCACGCGCCCTACACCCAGCGCGGCTGGAACGGCAAGGCCGTGGACGACGTCATAGACGGCACGCAGTCGCTGAAGTCGCGCGGTGAGAACCCCGGGGTGGTCTACCGCACCGTCCCCCACACCGTGCGCTTCGCGGCGGGGCGCCGTTACCGGGTGTCCTTCCGCTACGAGAACGAGCGGGCGGGCCAGTACGCATGGGTGACGGCCGTCGACGAACCGGGAGCGCGCGAACTGGTCCGTACGCCCCTGTCCGTCGCCGTGCGACCGGCCACGTTCTCATACGAGTTCACGGCACCGGAGACGGGTGAGGCGTGGGTGGGACTGCGGAAAGTGGGGGACAACGGGACTGCTGAGTTCTGCCTGGACCGCTTCATCGTGCAGTTAGTAGGGCAATAAACCACCACGGGGTTCCGTCCCGTTGGCCACCGTCATCGGCCGGTGACCAGCGGGACGCACGCTCAGCCCCCGTCGTGGCCGGGCACTCCGCCCAGCCGGACCTCCGGCTCGCCCGGCCCCTCCAGCTCCAGCACCAGCACCTCGTTCGCCCCCTCGCGCAACACCGGCCCCGGAACGTACAGCGGACGACGCGGACCCCGGTCCCAGTAACGCCCCAGACAGAAACCGTTGACCCACACGAACCCCCGTACCCAGCCGGGCACCTCCAGCACCGCGTCCCCCACCCCCACCACCCACAACGTCCCCCCGTACAGCCCCGGCCCCCCACCCGGCCCCGCCCGCCACGGCACCCGCGCCGACGCCCCGGCCTCCTCCAGCGCCGCCAGCCGCAGCCCCCGCGCCCGCACCCCGTGCACATACTGCCGCTCGTGCAGCAGCCCGCCCGTGACGCCCTTGGCCTCCCCGAGCCGCGGCCCGTAATTGACCCGGCCCAGCGACTCCACCCACAGCTCCACCACGGCCGGCCCCGCCACCTCACCGATCAGCACCGGATCCCGGGCGCCCTCGACCACCGCCACCCGCGCCCCGTCCACGAGGACCGTCGCCAGATCGCGCAGCCCCAGCACCCACAACGGGGACGCCTTCCGGGGCCCCGGGACCTCGAAGCGGTACCGCACCAGCCCCCGGTCCACCCCCAGGTCCTCGAACACCGGCGGCAGAGCCGTCTCGCTCTCCACGCCCCCCAGCGCGTCCACGACCCCGTCCAACGGCACCCACCGCTCCAGCCGCCCCACCACCGCGGCGCCCAGCACCGGCGGCGCCGGCGGCGGCTCCGGCACCGGCCCCGCCGCCCCGGCCGCCCCCTCGCGGAAAGCGGCCAGCACCTCACGGAACGCCCAGAACTTCGCCGTCGCCCGCCCGTACTCGTCCACCGGCGCGTCGTAGTCGTACGACGTCACCGTCGGCAACAACGCGCCGAGATGATCCTCACCGGCCCGGTTCGCCCCCGCCCAGCCACCGAAACTCGTCCCCCCGTGCGCCATGTACAGATTCACCGACGCCCCGCACTCCAGGACCTCCCGCAGCGCCCCCGCCGCCTCCTCCGCCCCGCGCACGGCCTCCTCCGCGCCCCAGTGCGTGAACCAGCCGCACCAGAACTCCATGCACATCAACGGACCACCCGGCCGGAACCGCCGCAGCACCCCGAACGCCTCACGCGCCCCCGAACCGAAATTCACCGTCGCCAGAACGCCGGGCACCGAACCGCCCGACAGCATGTGCTCCTCCGGACCGTCCGACGTCACCAGCGGAACCGTCACCCCCGACGCCTTCCACCGTTGGACGAGCCACCGCAGATAAACCCGGTCGCTGCCGTACGACCCGTACTCGTTCTCCACCTGCAGCAGCACCACCGGACCGCCCCGGTCCACCTGCCGCCCCACCACCTGCTCCGCCACCCCGGCCAGCCAGCCGTCCACCGCCCGCAGGAACCCCTCGTCCCGCGTCCGCACCCGCGCCCCCAGCCCCCCGGTCACCCACGCCGGCAGCCCACCGTTCTCCCACTCCGCGCAGATGTACGGACCCGGCCGCACGATCGCGAACATCCCCGCCGCCGCCACCGCGTCCAGGAACCGCCCCAACGGCCCCATGTCCACCGGCCCACCCTCGACCGGAGCATGCCAATTCCAGGGGACGTACGTCTCCACGCACGTCAACCCCATCGCCCGCAGCATCCCCAGCCGATGCGCCCACAGCCCCTCGTGCACCCGGAAGTAATGCAGCGCCCCCGACAACAGCCGCACCGGCCGCCCGTCGAGCTCGAAATCCCCGTCCCCCACCACGAACCGCGGCACGAGCCCCGCCTCCCCACACACCGCCCGGACAGCGCGAACGCCGACCATCCTCGCCCTCTGGCGGCGGCGAAGGCCATGGACAAAGATCAGCCCTGATTGGACACCCGGACACCGGACACCCCACACCCGGAGACGGGACACCCGGCAGCCGCGGAGGGCGGACACGCGTGTACCACACCTGGATGCGCTACTTCACGCCCGGACCGGTCCACCACCGGCTCGGCCTCGTCTGCCTCGGCGTCGGCCTCCAGCACGGCGCCCTCCCCACCGTCGGCCCCCGCACCCTCGACCACCACGTCGCCGTCGTCATCAGCGCGGGCACCGGCTGGTACCGCACCCCCGACCACCGCCTGACCACCATCACCGCCCCCGCCCTCATCCAGCTCCTCCCCGGCGTCCCCCACCACTACGGCGCCTCCCCCGGACCCGGCTGGGACGAAAGCTTCGTCGACTTCACCGGCCCCGCCGTCACCGCCTACACCGAACTCGGCTACATCGACCCCGACCGCCCCGTCCTCCCCCTCACCGACACCACCGCCGCCCGCGCCGCCGTCACCCGCATCGCCCGCGCCGCCCGCCGAGGCAACCCCCACCTCGAAGTCGAGACCTCCGCCGCCGTCCACGAACTCCTCGTCGCCCTGCGCCGCTCCCGCGCCGACACCACCGGCGACACCGACCCCCTCCTCCACGCCCTCGCCCGCGACGCCTTCCTCCCCCTGACCGTCGCCCAGCACGCCGCCCGCCACGGCATGACCCCCGCCGAACTGCGCACCGCCGTCCGCCGCGGCGCCGGATGCAGCCCCAAGGACTACCTCCTCGGCATCCGCCTCGGCCGCGCCAAGGAACTCCTCGCCGCCACCGAGCTCCCCGTCGCCGCCGTCGCCCGCCGCGTCGGCTACACCGACCCCGCCTACTTCAGCCGCCTCTTCACCCGAAGGGTGGGCACCGCCCCCGTCCGCTTCCGCGAACGCCAGGGCCGAGCCGTACCGGGCGGCTGGAGCAGCACCGTCCCCGATCCGGAGCACCCACCGGTCATCGGACCACGCCCGTCCGCATAGGGTCGTCACCGTGGAGAAGAACAACAACGTCATCGACGAGTCCGTACGCGCCGAGCTGAGCCGGCTGCGCGACAGCATCGACAACATCGACGCGGCGGTGATCCACATGCTCGCCGAACGGTTCAAGTGCACCCAGCAGGTCGGTCACCTCAAGGCCGAGCACAAGATGCCGCCCGCCGACCCCTCCCGCGAGGCCCGCCAGATCGCCCGGCTGCGCGAGCTCGCCGAGAACGCCAAGCTCGACCCGGCCTTCGCCGAGAAGTTCCTGAACTTCATCATCGCCGAGGTCATCCGCCACCACGAGACCATCGCCCGCGCCTGACCCGAAGGCCCCCTCGGGCCCAGCCGGGCCCCCGGACGCGTGGGGCGGCCCGGCCCCCGGGGACCACAAAAAGCCGCCCCCGGAGACGACAAAAGGCTCCCGCGCCCCTCCAGGGGCACGGGAGCCTCAAGGCCTATGGCTGGCTCCGCCGCCGTCAGCCGCGCGCTTCGCCCGCCGCGTCCGACGCCTTCGCCGTGCGCAGCTCGTCCAGGTAACGGTCGACGACGCCGCTCTGCCGGGCGTAGTCCGCCATCGGCTCGCCGACGATCCGGCCCGCCAGCTCCGTGGCCAGCGCGCCCACCTGCTCGCGCAGCTCGGCCTCGGCCACCGCGCGCTCGGCGTCGATCACCGCGTGACCCGCGGAGATGATCTCCTCGCGCTGACGCTGACCCTCGGCACGCAGCTCCGCGATGATCGCGTTGCCCTGCTCGAGGGACTCCTGGCGCAGCCGGGCGGCCTCGTGACGGGCCTCCGCCAGCAGCTCCTGGTACTCGGCGTGGACCCGCGCCGCCTCGGCGCGCGTCTCCTCCGCCTCGTCCATCCGGCCGTCGGTGGCCTGCTCGCGCTCGACGAGGACCTTGTTGATCCGGGGAAGGATCGCCTTCGCCATCACGGCGAAGACGAGGAAGAACAGCACCAGGCCCAGAACGAGCGGGGCGAGGTCGGGCTTCAGGGGCCCTACGTCGAGAGCGAAAGTCATGGCCATGGTGTGCACATTACCTTGCGGCGCCGCCCCGCCCCGCCCCCGACCCTGCCGAACACCGCCCGAGGCCCCCCGCCCGGCCCCGCCCCCCACACCCCAACTCGCCCCCGCCACAAGGCCAGGGCACCCAATACCCACCATCGGGCGAAACCTCCCGCACCCCGGGTCACGGCACGTGTACAGCCGGTAGCTTGGCCGGTCGGTGCTGCCCGTGCCCGTTTGACACTCGTGGAAGGCCACTCGCCCCGATGACCACCCCCCAGACCCCCGCATCCGCCCCCGACCAACCCCTGGACCTCGTGGGCATCGGCATCGGCCCCTTCAACCTCTCCCTCGCCGCCCTCGCCCATCCCCTCACCGACCTCCGCGTCGCCTTCTACGACCAGAACCCCGCCTTCCACTGGCACCCCGGCCTGCTCATCGACGGCACCACCCTCCAGGTCCCCTACCTCGCCGACCTCGTCACCCTCGCCGACCCCACCAGCCCCTGGTCCTTCCTGAACTACCTCAGGACCCGAGAGCGCCTCTACCCCTTCTACTTCTCCGAGCGCCAGCACATCCACCGCGCCGAATACGACGCCTACTGCCGCTGGGTCAGCCAGAACCTCCCCGGCCTCCACTTCAACCACCACATCGACGCCGTCCGCTGGAACCCCGAACGCGTCCTCTTCGAGATCGACTACACCCAGCTCGACCCCGAAGGCGAAGCCGACGCCCTCGGCCGCGCCTACACCCGCAACCTCGTCCTCGGCGTCGGCACCGCCCCCTACATCCCCGAACCGCTGCGCCCCCTCGCCGAAGCCCCCAACGTCCCCGTCACCCACTCCGCCGACTACCTCGACCACCGCGACAAGATCCTCGACGCCGAACACATCACCGTGATCGGCTCCGGCCAGTCCGGCGCCGAGATCTTCCTCGACCTCCTCCGCCGCCGCCCCGAAGGCCGCGAACGCCTCCACTGGCTCGCCCGCACCCCGGCCTTCGCCCCCATGGAATACAGCAAGCTCGGCCTGGAGCACTTCACCCCCGACTACACCCACTACTTCCGCGCCCTGCCCGAACCCGTCCGCGACCAGGTCCTGCCCCAGCAATGGCAGCTCCACCAGGGCATCGACCGCCACACCATCGCCGACATCCAGGACGAGCTCTACCGCCGCAGCCTCCACGGCGGCTGGCCCGACGCCGTCCTCACCCCCGGAGTCTTCGTCCGCACCGCCGGCCGCGTCGGCACCACCCGCGTCGAACTCCACCTCGAACACACCCAGCAGGGCAGCCGCTCCCGCCTCACCACCGACGCCGTCGTCCTCGCCACCGGCTACCGCGAACGCCGCGTCGACACCCTCCTCGCCGCCCTCGACCCCTACATCCGCCGCGACTCCAACGGCCGCGCCCGCGTCGACGAACACCACCGGCTCGTCCTCGACCCCTCCGTCAAGGGCGCCATCCACGTCCAGAACGCCGAAACCCACACCCACGGCGTCGGCGCCCCCGACCTCGGCCTCGCCGCCTGGCGCAGCGCCGTCATCCTCAACGCCCTCATCGGCCGCACGGCATACCCCCTGCCCCACCGCACCGCCTTCACCACCTTCGGCCTGGAGCCGCGGACCCAGCCACGGCCCCAGCACGCCGTCGGCGGCACCGGTTCAGGCGCCACCGGCCCAGGCGCCACCGGTTCAGGCGGTACCGGCTCAGAAAACCGGCACACCATCCCGCGTCAGCTTCCAGTCCACTGACGCGAACGCCCCCACATCAATGGAACCCTTGGCCTTCACCCAGCCGATGATCGTGTTACGGATCTCCTCGGAATTCGCCCACAGCTGCTTCGACCGCGCGACATGCGGGAAATTCCCACCACCACTCGCCCGGTAATTGTTCACCGCCAGCACGAACTCCGCCGCGTCATCGATCGGCTTCCCCCGGAACGACAGATTCACAATCCGCGAACCCGGCTCCTTCGCGATGTCGATCTCATACGAGAGACCACTCACCACGTCATAGTTGTAATCCGGAATCGACTCGGCGTTCGTCAGCTTCGCCGGGTCGACCGGAGCACCGGGAGCCGTCCGCACGTAATAGCGCGCCGAGAACTCCAGATACGCCCGCAACTGCGCACCGGTCAACAGCCGGGCCTCCAGCGTGTTCTCGAACGGATACAGCCCCGCCACCTCGCGAATCGTCACCTTCCCCGCCGGCACCGACGCCGTCCGCGAGAAACACGACGCCTGCGACAGAACGGGGAGCGAGGCATAGGTAGTGCCCGCCAGAGCCGCCTTCACCGTCTCCGCCTGCACATGATTGATGAAATCGATGATCGGCGTGTCCTTGTACGCCGCCTCCGCCGCGCTCATCACCGCCGACGACGTACCGATCACCTGATTCACATACGCCACGACCTTCCGGTGCTCCTTGACCAGAAGACCCGTGATCCGGCGGTCCTCCGCCACGGTGTTGGAATTCAGCACCTTCGCCGAAACCGACTCCACCTGCCAGCGGCCCCGCTCCCACACCAGACCGAAGTCGAACAACGTCAACCGCTGCCCCCACTTCAGCGGCTCCGAAAGCACCACCTGCTTACCGGACTCCTTGTTCGTCACCCGGTACTCGGGAATCTCCGTGTGCGCGTGCCCCACCAGAATCGCGTCGATACCCGGCACCCGCTCCGCCACCAGCGCCGCGGCGTTCTCCACATACGGCAACTGATCACCGTACGACGACGTACCACTCGAACCCGAATGCGCCGCCACGATCACCACGTCCGCACCCATGGACCGCAGCTTCGGCACCCACTTCGCCGCCTGCTCCTCCAGCCCCGGGAACACCATCTTCCCCTGCACATTCGCCTTGTCCCAGATCGCGATCCCCGGATTGGTCAGACCCAGAATCGCCACCCGCACATCACGACCGTGCGGAGTGCACACCCGCTTGATCACATACGGACGGAACGCCGGCCGCAGCGACTTGGCGTCCAGCGCGTTCGCCGCCAGCAGCGGAAAATCACACTGCTCCTCGAACTTCCGCAGCGTCGGAATACCGTAATTGAACTCATGGTTGCCGACCGCCGCCGCGTCGTACCCGATCGCGTTCATCGCCCGCGCCATCGGATGCACCGGGCCACCCGCACCCGTGATCGGATCCACCTTGGCGTAGTAGTACGACAACTGGGTGCCCTGAATCGTGTCACCCGCGTCGATCAGCAGAGTGTTCCGCCGACCCTTCTCGGCCCGCACCTGCCCCACCAGCGTCGAAATCTTGGCAAGACCGACGTCATTGTGCGCCTTGTCGTCGAACTCGGCATCCGTGAAGTAATCCCAGTTGAAGACATTGCCGTGCAGGTCGGTCGTCCCCATCACGGTCAACGCGTACCGCTTCTTCCGGCGAGCACCCCCGTCCCCGGCGAGCCCCTCCGCCGCGGCCGGCACGGCCCCCACGGCCCCCGCCAACGCCACACCGGCGCCCGTCACGGCCGTACGCTCCAGGAAATTCCTACGGTTGAGCGGCATATGTTCTGTTCTCCCCATTCATATCCAGAACCAACGCGCGTAGATTCTGACCCACCCCCCACGCCCACCAACACCCTCAACCCCCTGCGATCCCCATCACCACGCGCCATCCCTCCCCACCCCCACCCCCGCCTGAGACGCTGACCCCATGACCGACCTCCCCTACGGAACCCCCGACGCCCCCCGCGTCGCCGTCCGAGGCGAAGCCCGCCTCGAAGTCGACCCCGAGATCGCCGGCATCGGCATCACCGTCAACGCCCGCGGCACCGACCGCCGCAACGCCCTCCAGGACCTCACCCGCCGCAACAACCAGGTCCTCGACCTCCTCAAGTCCTACGGCGACGGCGTCGAGAAGACCGAGACCGGAACCTTCAGCATCACCCCCCAGCTCACCGACAAGGGCCGCCACGAACGCGTCCGCGCCTACCACGGCCACGTCCGCATCACCGCCACCCTCGCCGACTTCACCGCCCTCGGCGAACTCGCCACCCGCCTCGCCGAACTCGACCTCACCAGCGTCGACGGCCCCTGGTGGAGCCTCCGCCCCGACTCGCCCGCCCACGGCGAAGCCCGCCGGCAAGCCGTCCGCGAAGCCGTCCAGCGCGCCCGCGAATACGCCGCCGCCCTCGGCGCCGAACTCGCCGCCGTCGTCGAGATCGCCGACATCGGCGCCGAGAACACCGTCCCGGCCATGCCCGTCGCCCCCGGCGGCATGATGCGCTCGGCCGGCTACGGCGGAGCACCCACCCCGCCGCCCGCGCTCGACCTCCAACCCCAGCGCCAGACCGTCTACGCCAGCGTCAACGCCCGCTTTACGATGACCCGCCCGACGCTCTGAGGGGTGTGCCGGCGGTGCATGGCGGTGCATGGGGGTGCTCATCAGAGCACCCCCATGCACGTTTCACAAGGTGTCAACAAGCTTTTACCGAAAGGTCGTTGGCCAGTTGCGGAGGGCCAATTCTCTACCCACCGGTAGGTCATAAGGTCGTGCCATGCGCCGAGCGAAAATCGTCTGCACCCTTGGGCCCGCCACCGACTCGTACGAGCAGATCAAGGCACTCGTGGAAGCCGGCATGGACGTAGCCCGCTTCAACCTGAGCCACGGCACGTACGCCGACCACGAAGCGCGCTACCAGCGGGTACGCAAGGCAGCGGAGGAAACCGGCCGCAACGTCGCCGTACTCGCCGACCTTCAAGGCCCGAAGATCCGCCTGGGCCGATTCCGCGAAGGCCCCGTACTCCTTGAACGCGGCGACGAATTCACCATCACCGTCGAAGACGTCGAAGGCGACCGCCACCAGTGCGGCACCACCTACAGCGGCCTCGCCTCCGACGTCGCCAAGGGCGAACGCATCCTCGTCGACGACGGACGCGTCACCCTCGAAGTCGTCCAGGTCACCGGCCCCCGCGTCAAGACCCTCGTCCTCGAAGGCGGCATGGTCTCCGACCACAAGGGCCTCAACCTCCCCGGCGTCGCCGTCTCCGTCCCCGCCCTCTCCGAAAAGGACGTCGACGACCTCCGCTGGGCCATCAGGACCGGCGCCGACATCATCGCCCTCTCCTTCGTCCGCAGCGCGAGCGACATCGAGGACGCCCACCGCGTCATGGCCGAGGAAGGCCGCCACCTCCCCGTCATCGCCAAGATCGAAAAGCCCCAGGCCGTCGACAACCTCGACGGCATCGTCGCCGCCTTCGACGGCATCATGGTCGCCCGCGGCGACCTCGGCGTCGAAATGCCCCTGGAATCCGTCCCCATCGTCCAGAAGCGCGCCATCAAACTCGCCAAGCGCAACGCCAAGCCGGTCATCGTCGCCACGCAGATGCTCGACTCGATGATCGAGGCCTCCCGCCCCACGCGCGCCGAGGCCTCCGACGTCGCCAACGCCGTCATCGACGGCACGGACGCGGTGATGCTCAGCGGCGAGACGAGCGTCGGGAAGTACCCCGTCGAGACGGTCCGCACGATGGGGCGCATCGTCATCGCGGCGGAGGAGGACATCCTGGCGAAGGGCCTCCCACCACTGACCGAGCGCAGCAAGCCCCGGACGCAAGGCGGCGCCGTCGCCCGCGCGGCGGCCGAAATGGGCGACTTCCTCGGCGCGACGTTCCTTGTGGCCTTCACTCAATCCGGTGATACGGCTCGCCGGCTTTCGCGCTACCGCTCGCCGATTCCGCTCCTGGCGTTCACGCCGGAACCGGCGACTCGGGCGATGCTCAACCTGACGTGGGGCGTGGAGACGTTCCTCGGCCCGGTGGTCGAGACGACGGACGAGATGGTCGACCAGGTGGACGAGTACCTGCTGAGGATCGGGCGCTGCCGCCAGGGCGACATGGTCATCATCACGGCGGGCTCCCCGCCGGGCATGGCGGGGACCACGAACCTGGTGCGGGTGCACCACATCGGGGAGGACGACGCGCCGAAGGAGTAGGGGTCAGTATTTCGGGCCTATGTGGGCGTCCATGAGGGCGACGGAGTCTTTGCGGGCGACGGAGACGTTGAAGGGGTCGCTGCCACGCGCCAGCACGGTCCACTCGACGCCGACCTGCGTGAGAGTGTCGCAGTACAACTGACGGATGTCGTCGGACTTGTTGGCGAACACGTACCTCGGGTACTCGTAGCGTTTGGGCACCCCGCCCACGATGCGTGTGGTCCAGTTGGTGATGCGGCAGCCGTCGGAGTGGATGAGCCCGCGCAGGAACTCCCACGGGTGAGTGTCCACGATGCTCTGCTGCCAGGCCTCCAGCTCGATCCGTCGTTCATGCTTCTTGCCGGGGCCGTGCTGGGGGAACATGCACCACAGGTGTTTCGAGTAGACCTTCACGTTGTGGCAGCCGATCCTTCGGACTCGGCACACCGAGTTGTCGGGGAAGACGGCTTCCATCGCCGTATGGCACGCGTCCATCAGCCCCGGCCACGTGTCACCGCAGGTGATCATCAAGCTGGGTACTCGGTGCTGCGAGTACTGGACGATGTGCCCGTCGCCCAGATACAGCCCCAGAAGGTATGAGTAGGCGGCTTCGTCGAGATCGCGGCCGTCGCATCGTGGGCAACTGGATCTGTGGGGGCCTGGGCAGTCCCCGCGTCTGGATCGGTCCACGTGGAGCCAGTAGCTGACCGTGCCCGGCGGGACGCCGAGTCGTCTTGCGACTTCCGCATTGGTGACGCCGGAGGCGATGAGATCGAGTGCTCTCTGGCGCGTCGCGGCGCCGTGAAACTTCATGCCCTCACTGTGCGTGACAGGAGCTTCGCTGTGTGGCGATTCTGTGAAGGTTCACGCGATGGTGAAAGTCCGCTTTGCGGACCTATGGTGCCCGGTGTGGGATTCGAACCCACATGCCCAAAGGGCACGAGTGTTTGAGACTCGCGTGTCTGACCAGTTCCACCAACCGGGCGGGTTGCTCGGACACAATACCGCGTGCGCGGGGGAAGCCGCTGCTAGGTAGGCTCGTAGAGCAGCACCTGCCCGTACCAAGGAGACCCGTGACCGCCGCCGAGCCCACGCCGCCCGTCGACGACGAGCCGCAGCACACCCCTCCGCACGTCACCCGTGTCGTGATCGCCGAGGACGAGGCCCTGATCCGTCTCGACCTCAAGGAGATGCTCGAGGAAGAGGGCTACTCCGTCGTCGGTGAGGCGGGCGACGGTGAGACCGCCGTGGCGCTGGCCCGCGAGCACAAGCCGGATCTGGTGATCCTCGATGTGAAGATGCCCGTCCTCGACGGGATCTCCGCCGCCGAGCGGATCGCGTCCGAGTCGATCGCCCCCGTGCTGATGCTCACCGCCTTCTCGCAGCGCGACCTCGTGGAGCGGGCCCGGGACGCCGGGGCCATGGCCTACCTCGTGAAGCCGTTCAGCAAGAGCGACGTCGTGCCCGCCATCGAGATGGCGGTCTCCCGCTTCACCGAGATGAAGGCGCTGGAGCAGGAGGTCGCCGACCTCGCGCAGCGGCTGGAGACGCGGAAGCTGGTGGACCGGGCGAAGAGCATTCTGCAGACGCAGTACGGGCTGACCGAGCCCGCCGCGTTCCGGTGGATCCAGAAGACGTCGATGGACCGCCGGCTGTCCATGCAGCAGGTGGCCGAGGCGGTCATCGAGGACGCCCGGGAGAAGAAGGCGGCCAAGGAGCAGTAGGCCTCAATGCCCATGCGGAAGGGCCCGTGTCCGGTAGACCGGACGCGGGCCCTTCCGCATGCCTGCGCGCGATCAGTCCTCGCCCAGGTACGCCTTGCGCACCGACTCGTCGTGGAGCAGCTCGGCCCCCGTCCCGGAGAGGACGATGCGGCCGGTTTCCATGACGTGCCCCCGGTCGGCGAGACCCAGCGCGGCCTGGGCGTTCTGTTCGACGAGGAGGATCGTCGTACCGCTCGCCTTGAGCTCGGCGATGGTGTCCATGATCTTCTGCATCACGATCGGGGAGAGGCCCATGGAGGGCTCGTCGAGCATGAGGAGCTTGGGGCGGGACATCAGGGCGCGTCCCATCGCCAGCATCTGTTGTTCGCCGCCGGAGAGGGTGCCGGCCGCTTGGCGGGCGCGTTCGCCGAGGATCGGGAAGAGCTCGTAGACATGCCGGATGTCGTGGGCGATGCCGTCGCCGTCCTTGCGGAGGAACGCTCCGAGCTGGAGGTTCTCGGCGATGGTGAGGCGGGGGAAGATGTGGCGGCCTTCGGGGGAGTGGGCGAGGCCGAGGGCGACGACGCGGTGGGCGGGGATGCCGTGGAGGGGGCGGCCGTCGAAGCGGATGGTGCCGGAGCGGGGGGTGAGGAGGCCGGAGAGGGTGCGGAGGGTGGTGGTCTTGCCGGCTCCGTTGGTGCCGATGAGGGTGACGATCTGGCCGGTGTCGACGGTGAACGAGATGCCTTTGACGGCTTCGATCTTGCCGTAGGCGACGTGGAGGTCCTCGACTTCGAGGAGGGCGGTCATCGGTCGGTCTCCTCTGCGGCGTGGGCTTCGGCCGCCTGTACTTCCGCGGCTTCGGCCTCGCCCGGTGCGCCGTCGAAGGGGGTGCCGAGGTAGGCGGCGATGACGCGTTCGTCGCGTTGGACGGTTTCCGGTGTGCCTTCGACGAGTTTCTCGCCTTGTACCAGCACGGCCACGTGGTCGCAGAGGTTGAAGATGAAGCGCATGTCGTGCTCGATGACGAGGACGGCGGTGCCCTGGTCGCGGATGGCGAGGACGAGTCCTTCGGTGTCGCGGGTCTCCTGGGGGTTCATTCCGGCGGTGGGTTCGTCGAGGAGGAGCAGGCCGGGGTCGCTGGCGAGGGCGCGGGCTATTTCGAGTCTGCGTTGTTCGCCGTAGGGGAGGTTGCGGGCGAGGTGGTCGCGTTTGGCGGCGAGTCCGGTGAATGCGAGGAGTTCCGTGGCGCGGTCCTCGGAGGCCTTTTCGGCGCGGCGGAAGGCGGGGCCGCGGAGGAGGGCGGAGAGGAGGCCTTCTTTGGTGCGGGTGTGGCGGCCGACGAGGACGTTTTCGAGGACGGTCATATTGGCGAAGAGGCGGATGTTCTGGAAGGTGCGGGCGATGCCGGCCTGGGTGACGAGGTGGGGTTTGGGCGGGAGGACGGTGTCGCGGAAGGTGACGGTGCCTTCGGTGGGGGTGTAGAGGCCGGTGAGGCAGTTGAAGAAGGTGGTTTTTCCGGCGCCGTTGGGGCCGATGAGCCCGACGATCTGACCTTCTCGGACGGTGAGGTCGACGGCTCGTACGGCGGTGAGTCCGCCGAAGCGCATGGTGACGCCGGTGGCGGTGAGCACGGGGGCCGTGGTGGCGGTCGTGGTCGTCATGGTGGTTATGCCTCCGCCTTGGTGAGCCGTATGCCGTTGCCGTCGGCGCCCGGGCCCGGGTCGGTCGAGGCTTCGTGGAACTCCAGCTGCCGGCGGCGGTTGGGGATGATTCCTTCGGGCCGGAAGCGCATGAGGAGGATGAGGGCGAGGCCGAAGGCGAGGAGTTGGTAGTCCTGGAGGAACTGGAGTTTGGCGGGGATGAGGTAGAGCAGCGCGGCGCCGAGGAGGGGGCCGGTGATGGTGCCCATGCCGCCGAGGATGACGGCGGCCAGCAGGAACGCGGAGTTGGGCGGTACGGGTCCGGCGAAGACGTATTGCTCGGGGACGACCGTGTAGGCGACGTGGGCCTGCACGGTGCCGGCGAGTCCGGCGAGGGTGGCGCCGAGGGCGAAGGCGATGAGTTTGAGGCGGAAGCCGTTGATGCCCATGGCGGTGGCGGCGGTTTCGTCCTCGCGGATGGCGACCCAGGCGCGGCCGATGCGGGAGTTTCCGGCGCGGCTGAAGACGAGGACGACGAGGGCGGTGAAGAAGAGCATCAGGAGGTAGTAGTTGGCGAAGGGGGTGAGGGTGAGGCTGCCGAGGGAGTGTTTGGTGCCGAAGTCGTAGCCGAGGATGACGAGGTCGGGGATGTTGGGGATGCCGTTGGGGCCGTTGGTGAGTGAGGGGCCGGATTCTCCGTTGAGGTTGCCGACGGTGATGCGGAAGATCTCGCCGAAGCCGAGGGTGACGATGGCGAGGTAGTCGCCGCGGAGCCGGAGGGTGGGGGCGCCGATGACGACGCCGAAGACGAGTGAGGCGGCGGCGCCGGTGAGGACGGCGGCCCAGAAGGGGAAGTGGATGTGGAGGGTGGAGGCGGTGGAGCCGGAGACGAGGGCGGCGGTGTAGGCGCCGACGCCGAGGAATGCCACGTAGCCGAGGTCGAGGAGGCCGGCGAGGCCGACGACGACGTTCAGGCCGAGGGCGACGGTGGCGAAGATGAGGATGTTGACGATGATGAGGGTGTATTCGTCGGTGTCCTGGGTGAGGGGGAAGAGGACGGCGGTGACGAGGGCCGCGGTGAGGGTGACGCGGCGGTGCCGGTGGGTGAGGGTGGTGAGCCGGGCGCCCAGTCCGCCGGCGAAGAGGGCGGCGGTGGTGAAGCCGGTGAGCAGGAGGAAGCCGGTGAAGAGTTCGCCGTAGGCGGTGCCGATGCCGTAGGTGAGGACGCGGAGGGCGAGTCCGAACACGGCGGCGATGACGGCGATTTCGGCCCATGCGGGGAGGGCGCGGGCCGGCGGTAGGGGGCGTGCGGGGGTGTGGGGGAGGGCGAGGGCGCCGGTGAGGGTGGTGAGGGCGGCTGCTCCGGCGAGGTAGCCGCCGGGTTCGAGGTTGACGAGTCCGCCGAGGCGGGCGGCGATGGCGATGAGGGTGTACCAGGTGGTGGCCAGGGTGCCGGCGGCCAGGAGGAGGGTGGCGGTGTGGCGGCCGGAGGGGTTGAGCCAGCGGAGGCCGGGGAGGCCGGTTGGGGCGGCAGTGGCGAGGACTTGGGTCAGGGTGAGCGCCGCGCCGGTGAGGGTGAGGATCTGGAGGCCGCCGGGGTAGCCGGTGACGGTGAGGTTGCCGGGGAAGGCGCGGGTCCAGGTCCAGGGGAGGAAGGTGGAGAGGAGGGTGAGGAGGGCCCCGCAGGCCGTGAGGATCTGGGCGGTGGTGGCGGGCAGCGGGATGAGGGGAAGACCGAGCCGGGGGACGGCGCGGTGGCCGGTGCCGGTGCCGGCGTCGATCCGGTGGTGTTGTGGGGTCATGGTTCTCACGCCCGATCCGCGACGCGTTCGCCGAGCAGTCCTTGTGGCCGCACGAGGAGGACGACGATGAGCAGGACGAAGGCCCAGACGTCCTTCCAGCCTCCGCCGCCGAGTTGCTGCATTCCGGGGATGTGCTGGATGTAGGTGGTGGAGGCGGTCTCGGCGATGCCGAGGACGACGCCGCCGAGCATGGCGCCGTAGATGTTGCCGATGCCGCCGAGGACGGCGGCGGTGAAGGCCTTGAGGCCGAGGATGAAGCCCATCTCGAAGTTGATCTGTCCGGCGCGGAGTCCTTGGGCGACGGCGGCGACGGCCGCGAAGGCGCCGCCGATGGCGAAGGCGAGGACGATGATCCGGTCGGTGTCGATGCCCATGAGCCGGGCGGTGTCGGGGTCCTGGGCGGTGGCCTGCATGGCGCGTCCGGTGCGGCTCTTGGCGACGAAGAGGCCGAGGGCGAGCATGCACAGGGGTGCGGCGACGAGGACGAAGACGTCGTCGCGCTGGAGGTGGACATTGCCGGTGAGTTCGAAGGCGTCGCCGTGGAACTGCGGGAAGCTGCGGGATTTCTTGGCGTCGGGGTAGAAGGCCCAGACGAGTTGCTGGAGGGCGATGGACAGGCCGATCGCGGTGATGAGGGGGGCGAGGCGGGGGGCGTCGCGGAGGGGGCGGTAGGCGAAGCGTTCGGCGGCGGTGGCGACGGCGACGGAGGTGAGGGCGCCGCCGAGGAGCATGAGGGGGAGGGCGGCGGTGAGGGGGACGGTGTCGGGGAGCCAGAGCCGGACGGTGAGGGCGCCGAAGCCTCCGATCATGACGATCTCGCCGTGGGCGAAGTTGATGAGCTGGACGATGCCGTAGACCATCGTGTAGCCGATGGCGATGAGGCCGTAGAGCGTTCCGAGGGCGAGTCCGCTGACCAGTGTCTGCGGCAGTTCGTGCACCGCGTGCCTCCCCGTGGGGTGTGTGGGCGGTGCCGCGCGAGGGGTGCGCGGGTGCGGGTGCCTTCGCGCGGGTGGCCCGGTCAGTCCTGGAAGGTGGCGCTCTTGAGGGATTTCCAGGTCTCGCCTACGACCTGGTAGACGGTGAGCTGTTTGTTGGTGGTGTCGCCGTACTGGTCGAAGGAGACCTTTCCGGTGACGCCGTCGAAGGAGACCTTGGCCATGGCGTCCCGGACTTTGTCGCGGGCGTCGGCGGGGAGTTTGCCGTTGTTGTCCTCGACGGTTTTCTTGACGGCCTGGACGATGGCCCAGGCGGCGTCGTAGGAGTATCCGCCGTAGGTGGCGTAGGCGTCCTTGTAGCCGGCGTCCTTGTAGCCCTGGACGAATTTCTTGGCGGAGTCGAGTTCTTCGACGGGGTAGCCGACGGAGGTGGCGAGGTCGCCGTCGTTGGGTTCGCCGGAGGCGGTGATGAAGCCGGGGTTGTAGATGCCGTCGCCGCCCATGAGGGGGATGCGGGCGCCGGCCTTCTTGACCTGGTCGGAGAGGAGGCCGGCTTCGGGGAACTGGCCGCCGAAGTAGACGGCGTCGGCTCCGGAGTTCTTGATCTTGTTGGCGATGCCGGAGAAGTCGGTCTCCTTGACGGTGAGGTGGTCGGTGCCGGCGATCTCGCCGCCGAGGCGTTTGAATTCCTCGGCGAAGATGGTGGCGAGGCCGACTCCGTAGGTCTGTTTGTCGTCGACGACGAAGGCCTTTTTCTTCTTGGCTTCCTTGTAGAGGTGCTGGGCGGCGAAGCGGCCCTGGATGATGTCGGTGGTGGCGGTGCGGAAGTAGGTCTTGAAGGGACGGTTCTTCTCGCCCTTGGCCCAGTTGTCGCCCTGGGTGAGGGCGGGGTTGGTGTTGGCGGGGGAGACCAGGGTGAGGCCGGCTTTCTCGAAGACGCCCTGCATGGACTGGGCGACGCCGGAGTTCATGGGGCCGACGACGCCGAGGACGTCCTTGTCGGCGGCGAGTTTGGCGGCGTTCTGCTGTCCGGTGCCGGGGACGGCCTGGTCGTCGAGGGCGGTGGTCCGGAAGGTGACGCCCTTGACCTCGTTGTTCTTGTTGGCGGTGCGTACGGCGAGGTCGACGGAGTTCTTGATGCCCTGCCCGAAGGGGGAGAGCGAGCCGGTCAGCGGGGCGTCGACGCCGATGGTCACGGTGGTCTTCGCGCCGCCGTCGCCGGAGCCGTTGTCCTTGCCGTCGCCGGCGTCGCGTGATCCGCAGGCGGTGAGGGCGAGGGCTCCGGTGGTGAGCGCGGCGGTGAGGATGGTGAGGGAGCGGTGGCGCACGCTGGGTCCTTTCCCTGGCGCGGTGGCCTCTGGAGAGGTGCCGTGTCACTCGCCGGGCGGCTTGGGGCGCGGGGTGGGAAGGTGCTGTGCGGGATGGCTGCGGTGTGCTGGACGAACGGCCCGGCGGTCACGATGTGCCGCGACTGTAGGGGGTGGGCGCGGGGATCGGGCAGAGGTGACGACGAGGCTGTGACTTTCTTGTTATGACGGAGATCACACTCCGCTTTTCGGTCGTCGTCGGGTGTCCGGGTGCGCGACGGCCGGCCGCGGGGTTCCGCGGCCGGCCGTCGTCAAGGGTGGGGTGCGTCTCTCGGCGGGCGGTCAGCCGGCCGTCTGCTCGCGGATGACGCAGGTGAGGCGGGCGGAGCAGACGCGGCGGTCCTGCTCGTCGGTGATGGCGATCTCGTAGGTGGCGGAGGTGCGGCCGCGGTGGACGGGGGTGGCGACGCCGGTGACGAGGCCGGAGCGGACGCCGCGGTGGTGGGTGCAGTTGAGGTCGACGCCGACGGCGATCCGGGCGGGTCCGCCGTGGAGCATGGCGCCCACCGAACCCAGGGTCTCGGCGAGGACGGCGGAGGCGCCGCCGTGCAGCAGGCCGTAGGGCTGGGTGTTGCCCTCGACGGGCATGGTGCCGACGACGCGTTCGGGGGAGGCCTCGACGACGGTGACGCTCATCCGCTCGCCCAGGTGGCCGGCGGAGAACAGGGCGTTGAGGTCGAGCCCGCTGTCGGCCCACTGGTCGAGGATGTCCTGCGGGAACGTGGTCTTGCTGTGCTCGCCCATGTGCTGCGGCTCCGATCGCCCGTGGTCATTGTGTTGTGAACGTTTTTTCAGCCGGACCGTCCTGTCGTCAACTGCCGTTAACGCCCGTGGACGCGGCCGCCGGTTCGAGCCGGATGACGACGGACTTGCTGGCGGGCGTGTTGCTGGTGTCGGCGGTGTGGTCGAGCGGGACGAGCACGTTCGTCTCGGGGTAGTAGGCGGCCGCGCAGCCGCGCGTGGTGGGGTAGTGGACGACGCGGAAGCCGGGCGCGCGGCGTTCGGTGCCGTCGGTCCACTCGCTGACGAGGTCGGCGTACGCCCCGTCGTCGAGGCCGTGCTCGCGGGCGTCGTCGGGGTGGAGGAGGACGACGCGGCGGCCGTTCTTGATGCCGCGGTAGCGGTCGTCGAGGCCGTAGATGGTGGTGTTGTACTGGTCGTGCGAGCGCAGGGTCTGCAGCAGCAGCCGTCCTTCGGGCACCCGCGGGTACTCGACGGGGGTGGCGCTGAAGTTGGCCTTGCCGGTCGCGGTGGGGAAGCGGCGGGCGTCGCGGGGGGCGTGGGGGAGGGTGAAGCCGCCGGGGCGGGCGACGCGGGCGTTGAAGTCCTCGAAGCCGGGGATGACGCGGGCGATGCGGTCGCGGATCGTCGCGTAGTCGCGTTCGAAGTCTTCCCAGGGCGTGGGGCTGGCCTCGCCGAGGGTGCGGCGGGCCAGGCGGCAGACGATGGCGGGCTCGGAGAGGAGCTGGGGGCTCGCGGGTTCGAGGCGGCCGCGGGAGGCGTGGACCATGCCCATGGAGTCCTCGACGGTGACGAACTGGTCGCCGGTGTGCTGGCGGTCGCGTTCGGTGCGGCCGAGGGTGGGGAGGATCAGGGCGCGGGCGCCGGTGATCACGTGGGAGCGGTTGAGCTTGGTGGAGACGTGCACGGTGAGCCGGGCGCGCCGGACGGCGGCTTCCGTGACGTCGGTGTCGGGTGTGGCGGCGACGAAGTTGCCGCCCATGGCGAAGAAGACCTTGGCCTGTCCGTCGCGCAGGGCGCGGATGGCGCGGACGACGTCGAGGCCGTGTTCGCGCGGCGGGGTGAAGCCGAATTCCTTCTCGAGGGCGTCGAGGAAGGCGGGGGCGGGGCGTTCGAAGATGCCCATGGTGCGGTCGCCCTGGACGTTGCTGTGGCCGCGGACGGGGCAGACGCCGGCGCCGGGGCGGCCGATGTTGCCGCGCAGGAGGAGGAAGTTGACGACTTCCTTGATGGTGGGGACGGCGTGCTTGTGCTGGGTGAGGCCCATGGCCCAGCAGACGATGACGCGCCGGGAGTCCAGGACCATGCGCAGGGCGGTTTCGATCTCCTCGCGGCGCAGACCGGTGGCGCGGAGGGTCTCGTCCCAGTCGGCGGTGCGGGCGGCGTGGGCGAATTCCTCGAAGCCGTGGGTGTGCTCGTCGACGAAGGCGGTGTCGACGGCGCCTTCGGTCTCCAGGATCAGGCGGTTGAGGAGGCGGAAGAGGGCCTGGTCGCCGCCGAGGCGGATCTGGAGGAAGAGGTCGGTGAGGGCGGTGCCGCCGGCGGCGAGGCCGCGGGCGTTCTGGGGGTTCTTGAAGCGTTCCAGGCCCGCTTCGGGGAGCGGGTTGACGGTGATGATCCGGGTGCCGCCGCGCTTGGCCTTCTCCAGGGCGCTGAGCATGCGGGGGTGGTTGGTGCCGGGGTTCTGGCCGGCGACGATGATCAGGTCGGCCTTGTAAAGGTCGTCCAGCAGGACGCTGCCCTTGCCGATGCCGATGGTCTCGGTGAGGGCGGAGCCGGAGGACTCGTGGCACATGTTGGAGCAGTCCGGCAGGTTGTTGGTGCCGAACTCGCGGGCGAAGAGCTGGTAGAGGAAGGCGGCTTCGTTGCTGGTGCGGCCGGAGGTGTAGAAGACGGCTTCGTCGGGGGTGGCGAGGGCCTGGAGTTCCTCGGCGACGATGTCGAAGGCGCGTTCCCAGGTGACGGGTTCGTAGGTGGTGGCGCCCTCGGCGAGGTACATGGGGTGGGTGAGGCGGCCCTGCTGGCCGAGCCAGTAGCCGCTGCGCTCGGCGAGGTCGGCGACGGGGTGGGCGGCGAAGAAGGCCGGGGTGACGCGGCGGAGGGTGGCTTCCTCGGCGACGGCCTTGGCGCCGTTCTCGCAGAATTCGGCGGCGTGGCGCTTGTCGGGCTCGGGCCAGGCGCAGCCGGGGCAGTCGAAGCCGTTCTTCTGGTTGACCTTGAGGAGGGTCAGGGCGGTGCGGCGGACGCCCATCTGCTCGTGGGCCATGCGCAGCGAGTGGGCGATGGCGGGAAGCCCGGCGGCGGCGTGCTGCGGGGCGGTGACGCTGGGTGCGTCCTGTACGGGGTCGCCGGTGGGCGGCTTGCCTGCCATCTCGCTCTCCCTTGAGCGGTCGGTGGATCTTGGGACGTGCGTACGGGCCGATCCTGTCACGGGGCCGGGACGGTGGCGGTGGTGAGGGTGACCGGTGTGCGGGGCGGTCGGGATTGTCAGTGGGGCGTGGCAGGATCGGGGGCGTGGCATCCAAGGCATCGAATACCCCGACCGAAGCGAACGACCCGACCGGCGACGCCGGGGGAGGCCGTCCCCGTCTGCTGTTGATGGACGGGCACTCCATGGCGTACCGGGCGTTCTTCGCGCTGCCCGCCGAGAACTTCACGACGTCTGCCGGTCAGACGACGAACGCGGTGTACGGCTTCGCGTCGATGCTGGCCAATACGCTGCGTGATGAGCGGCCCACGCATTTCGCGGTGGCGTTCGACGTGTCGCGGAAGACGTGGCGCTCGGAGGAGTTCCCCGAGTACAAGGCGACGCGTTCGGCGACGCCGGACGAGTTCAAGGGTCAGGTGAAGCTGATCGGTGAGCTGCTGGACGCGATGAACGTGCGGCGTTTCGCCGTGGACGGCTTCGAGGCCGACGACGTCATCGCCACGCTGGCGACGGAGGCGGAGGCCGAGGGCTTCGAGGTCTCGATCGTCACGGGCGACCGCGATTCCTTCCAGCTGATCACCGACGCGGTCACGGTGCTGTACCCGACGAAGGGCGTCTCGGAGCTGACGCGCTTCACTCCGGAGAAGGTCCAGGAGAAGTACGGGCTGTCCCCGTCGCAGTATCCGGACTTCGCGGCGCTGCGCGGCGACCCGTCGGACAATCTGCCGGGCATCCCGGGTGTCGGTGAGAAGACGGCCGCGAAGTGGATCAACCAGTTCGGTTCGTTCGCGGAGCTCGTCGAGCGGGTGGACGAGGTCAAGGGCAAGGCCGGGCAGAATCTGCGCGACCATCTGGAGGCGGTCAAGCTCAACCGCCGGCTGACCGAGATGGTGCGGGACGTGGCGCTGTCCACGCATCCGGACGATCTGGAGCGCCGGGCCTACGACCGGAACGCTCTGGTGGCGTTCCTGGAGGGCCTGGAGATCCGTAACCAGGGTCTGCGGGACCGGCTGCTGGCGGCCGACCCGGGCGCCGACGCGGCCGAGGAGCCGGCTCCGGAGGCGGGCGCCGAGGTCGACGGCGTGGTGCTGGGCACGGGTGCCCTGGCCCCGTGGCTGGCCGAGCACGGTGCGGGCCCGCTGGGTGTGGCGATCACGGATTCGTGGGCGAAGGGCAGTGGCCGGGTCGCGGAGATCGCGCTGGCGACGGGCGAGGGCCCGGCCGCGTGGTTCGACCCGGCGGAGCTGGACGAGGCCGACGAGCGGGCGTTCGCCGAGTGGTGCGCGGATCCGGCGCGTCCGAAGGTGATGCACGACGCGAAGGCCGTGATGCGGGTCTTCGCCGATCACGGCTGGTCGGTCGAGGGCGTGACGATGGACACGGCGCTGGCCGCGTACCTGGTCAAGCCGGGGCGCCGGTCGTTCGCGCTGGACGCGCTGTCGGTGGAGTACCTGGGGCGCGAGCTGGCGACGGCCGCGGCCGGTGACGGCCAGCTGGCCTTCGGGGCCGACGAGCAGGCCGAGGCGGACGCGCTGATGGGCCGGGCCCGTACCGTTCTGGATCTGGGCGGCGCGTTCGCCGGGCGGGTCGAGGAGGTGGGCGCGGCGCGGCTGCTGGCCGATGTGGAGCTGCCGACGAGTGCCGTGCTGTCCGCCTGTGAGCGGGCGGGCATCGCCGCAGACCGGGGCTGGCTGGAGCGCATGGAGCAGCAGTTCGCCGCGGCCGTGCAGCAGGCGGTGGAGTCGGCGCATCTGGCGGCGGGCCGCGAGTTCAACCTGGGCTCGCCCAAGCAGCTGCAGGAGGTCCTCTTCGGTGAGCTGGGCCTGCCGAAGACGAAGAAGACCAAGACGGGCTTCACCACGGACGCGGACGCGCTGGCCTGGCTCGCCGCGCAGACGGACAACGAGCTGCCGGTGATCATGCTGCGGCACCGTGAGCAGTCCAAGCTGCGGTCCACGGTCGAGGGCCTGATCAAGGCGATCGCCGCCGACGGCCGGATCCACACCACGTTCAACCAGACCGTGGCGGCCACGGGCCGGCTGTCCTCCACCGACCCCAACCTCCAGAACATCCCGGTGCGGACGGACGAGGGCCGGGCCATCCGCCGGGGCTTCGTGGTCGGCGAGGGCTTCGAGTCGCTGATGACCGCCGACTACAGCCAGATCGAGCTGCGGGTGATGGCCCACCTCTCGGAGGACGAGGGCCTGATCGAGGCGTTCACCTCCGGTGAGGACCTCCACACGACGGTCGCCTCCCAGGTGTTCGGCGTCGCCAAGAGCGAGGTCGATCCCGAGATGCGCCGGAAGATCAAGGCGATGTCGTACGGCCTGGCGTACGGGCTGTCGGCGTTCGGGCTCTCGCAGCAGCTGAACATCATGCCGGACGAGGCGCGTCGTCTGATGGACACGTTCTTCGAGCGGTTCGGCGGTGTGCGCGACTACCTCCAGCGCGTCGTGGAGGAGGCCCGTGCCACGGGCTACACCGAGACGATGCTGGGCCGGCGCCGGTACCTGCCGGATCTCAACAGCGACAACCGGCAGCGGCGCGAGATGGCCGAGCGGATGGCGCTGAACGCCCCGATCCAGGGCACGGCCGCCGATATCGTCAAGATCGCGATGCTGCGGGTGGCCGAGGCCCTGGCGGCGGAGAAGCTCACCTCCCGGATGCTGCTCCAGGTGCACGACGAAATCGTGCTGGAGATCGCGCCGGGGGAGCGGGAGAAGGTCGAGGAGCTGGTCCGTCGTGAGATGGCCGGCGCCGTCGAGCTGCGCGCCCCGCTGGACGTGTCGGTGGGCGTCGGCGGGGACTGGGAGTCCGCCGCGCACTGACGCCCGCGCGTACGGCGTTGTTCTCTTCCGCGCCGGGCGTTGCTACCGTGCCCCCTCACCTGACGTCTCGTCAGGTGAGGGGAATCCGCCGGGAGGCTCCGCATGCGCGCACTGGCCGCCGCGGCCATCGGACTGGCCGCGGCCCTCGCCCTCGTCCTCGCCGTCACGGCCGTCGGCCCGCCCCGGGGCGAGACCTCCCCCGAGCCCCTGCTCACCTCCGCCCCCGCCCGCCCCTAGCGGAGCGGCCGCCATGCGCCGACGGGCGAGCCTCGTACTGCTGGCCTTCGCGGTCTTCTGCGCCGCGCTGTCACCCCTGCTGCGCTGGTACGCCTTCCCCCGCCTCGCCAAGGTCCCGGCCGGCCAGTACCGGACCGTCGTCATGGAGGCCGAGAACGCCACCCTCATCGACTACGGCACCCTCAAGCCCCGCACCGTCCCCCGCCTCACCGTGGTCCAGACCCTCAAGGGCAACGTCGAGAAGGCCCGGGAGGTCGGCGCCGAGACCGGCCGCGACGTCGTCGTCTGGGACACCCTCTCCTACGCCGCCGGCCCCGACGGCGCCATGGTCTCCATGATCCCCGAGCGGTACGTCTTCGACGCCCACAGCCAGGAACCCGTCCACGCGGGCGGCGAACACGTCGACGGCACCCCGGTGCGCCGCGACGGCATCGAGTTCAAATGGCCGTTCCTCGTCGAGAAACGCGACTACCGCTACTTCGACCTGATGACCCGCACCTCCGCGCCCATCCACTACAAGGGCACCCGCGTCTTCCACGGCCTGGACGTCTACTACTTCGAGCAGACGATCCCCTGGACGAAGGTGCCCCTGCCCAGGAAGCTGCCGCTCGGCATCAGCCCCGACACCGTCCGCCGGCTCGGCCTGGAACGCTGGTACACCACCCGGCGCATGTTCTGGATCGACCCCGTCACCGGCGCCCCCGTCAACGGCGAGGAGATCCACAGCGAGGAGATGCGCTGGACCGGCGACCCCGGCAAGGAACCGATCCCCGCCTTCTCCGGCCATGTGAAGATGCGCCCCGACTACGTCGACTCGACCGTCGCCCTCGTGGCCTCCCAACGGCAGCTGGTCCTCCTGCTCACCAGCTACCTCCCCTGGGGTCTCCTCGCCCTCGGCGGCGTCCTGCTCGCGCTCTCCCTCGCCCTGGAGGCCCGAGATCGGCGTGCGGTCGCGGCGGACCGGGCACACGATGGAGGGAAACCCGAACGGGTGACCCCGGAAGGGGTCGCCTGAGCAGAGGAGGCCCGCCGTGAAGGATTCCCCGGAGGACGCGTCCACCCCGTCCCGCCCCAGCCGGCTCTACACCGGCGGCGAGCGGCCCTTCGATCCCGAGGACCTCGTCATGGCCTCCGGCCACGACGTGACCCCCGAACGCGTCGAGGCGGCCAGGCGCCACATAGAGGAAAAGGGAGCCGCCGCCCTGGAGCGGTACCTCCCCTGACGACGGAGCCGGCGGACGGGACGCACCACGAAGCGGACGGGACGCACCACGCACGGCCACCCGCGAGGCGACGCGCTGGCGCCTAGCGCCTGGCGTTGGCGCGCCGCGTCGCGGTGGCCGTGGCCGGGTCCTCCGGCCAGGGGTGCCGCGGATACCGGCCGCGCAGCTCGGCCCGTACGGACCGGTAGCCGTCCCGCCAGAACGACGCCAGATCCGCGGTGACCGCCGCCGGACGCCCCGCCGGGGACAGCAGATGGACGAGCACGGGCACCCGCCCTCCCGCGACCCGGGGCGTCTCGTGCAGCCCGAAGAGCTCCTGGAGCTTGACCGCCAGCACGGGCTGCTCACCGCCGTAGTCCACCCGGATCCGTGAGCCGCTCGGCACCTCGATGCGCTCCGGCGCCAGCTCGGCCAGCCGCACGGCGTCACCGCTCGCCCACGGCAGCAGCCGCTCCAGCGCCGACCCCGCGTCCAGCCGCTCCAGGTCCGCGCGCCTGCGGGCCCGGTCCAGCTCCACGCCCAGCCATTCGTCCGCCCGCGCCAGCAGCGCCTCGTCGGACACGTCCGGCCACGGCTCGCCCAGCTCACGGCGGAGGAACGCCAGCCGCTGCCGCAGCGCCGCCGCCTCCGCGCCCCACCGCAGCAGCCCCAGGCCCTCGCGGCGCAGCCCCTCCAGCAGCGCCGCCCGCACCAGCCCCCGGTCCGGCGCGCCCAGCACGCTCGCGGTCAGCTCCACCGCGCCCAGCCGGGCCACGCGGCGCGCCACGACGTCGCGCCGCTCCTCCGACCAGCGCACCTCCTCGCCCTCGTCGAGCAGCGACCCGGCGGCGGCCCGCGCCGTCTCCTCGTCGATCACCGCGCCCAGCCGCACCCGCGCCGACGCGGCGGCGACGGGCCGGTCCGCGACGGCCACCGCGAGCCAGGGCGCGGTGCGCAGCCGGGACCCCTCACCCAGCTCGGCGCCGGTGCCGGACACCATCAGGTACGAGGCCCCGCCGCGCAGCCGCGCCACCCGCTCGGGGAACGCGAGCGCGGCGATCAGGCCGGCGACGGCGTCGTCGCTGTCCACACGGGACGCGGCCGCGGCGGGCTCCCCGGAGACGCCCCGCAGCGCGCTCTCCAGCCTGCGCGCCTCCACGCGCCAGCGGGCGCCGTAGGCGTCGTTCCCGCGCCGGGCGGAGCGCCACGCCGACGCCAGATCGTCCCCGTACTCCCTCGGCGGTTCCTCGCTCAGCAGTGCCACGACCTCCGCCGCCCGGCGTGCGCCGACCTCGCGCGCGCCGTCCAGCAGGGCGCGTGCGAGCCGGGGGTGCACACCCAGGCGCGCCATGCGCCGGCCCCGGTCGGTGGGCCGCCCGTCGGCGTCCACCGCGCCCGTGGCCGCCAGCACCGACCGCGCGGCCGCCAGGGCGCCGGCCGGCGGGGCGTCGAGCAGCGCGAGGCCGCTCGCGTCGGGATCGCCCCAGCAGGCGGCCTGCAGGGCGAACGCCGTCAGGTCCGCCACCGTGATCTCCGCCGCCGGGAACGCGGGCAGCCGCGTCTCGTCCGCCTCCGTCCAGCAGCGGTACACCGCCCCCGGGGCCTCGCGCCCCGCGCGGCCCGCCCGCTGGCGGCCGGACGCGCGGGACGCCCGTACGGTCGTCAGCGCGCTCAGCCCCCGGGCGTGGTCCGTGCGCGGCTCCCGGGCCAGCCCGGCGTCCACGACGACCCGTACGCCCGGCACGGTCAGGCTCGACTCGGCCACCGAGGTCGCCAGCACCACGCGCCGCGTCCCGGTGCCACCGGCCAGCACCGCGTCCTGCACGGCGGCCGGGGCCCGCCCGTGCACCTGGAGCACCTCGGCCCCGCCGGGCGCCCCGCCCAGCAGCCCCGCCACCCGGCCGATCTCGCCCACGCCCGGGAGGAAGCAGAGCACGTCGCCCTCCCGCTCGCGCAGCGCCCGCCGCACCACGGCGGCCACGTGCTCCAGCAGCACCGGATCCACGCGCATGCCGTGCGGCGGCCGTATCGCGCGCTCCGGCGGCGCCCACACCACCTCCACGGGGTGCGACACGCCCGCCGCCTCCACCACCGGCGCGCCGCCCAGCAGCCGCGCCCAGCCCTCGGCGTCCGTCGTCGCCGACGCCGCCACCAGCCGCAGCTCCGGGCGCAGCGCGGCCCGGACGTCCAGGAGGAAGGCGGCGGCGGTGTCGGCGTCCAGATGGCGTTCGTGGCACTCGTCGAGCACGACGACGTCGACACCGGCGAGCTCGGGGTCGCGCTGGAGGCGCTGGAGCAGGACACCGGTGGTGACGACCTCCACCACGGTCGAGGGCCCGGCCCGGCGCTCGCCGCGCACGGTGAAGCCGACCTTCCCGCCGACCTCCTCGCCCAGCAGCCACGCCATCCGCCGCGCGGCGGCGCGCGCGGCGATCCGGCGGGGCTCGGCGACCAGGACGCGGCGCACGGGCCCGGAGCCGGTCAGCCCCGCCAGCGCGAGCGGTACGAGCGTCGTCTTCCCGGTCCCGGGCGGCGCGCACAGCACGGCCGCACCGTGCCCGTCCAGCGCCTCCCCGAGCGCGGGGAGCACGGACCGCACGGGCAGCTGAGCAAGAGCGTCATCACGGATCACGCCCCAAGTCTCACCCACCTACCGAGACGCCCTGTAAGGGGCGCGAGGAACTGCGCGACAAGCCACAGACGGCCGGCAGCCGACAACCCGCCGTCCCCGGAAGCCGCCCGCAGGGTCAGTCGTCCCGCTCACACACGAAGATCGCCGTCCCCGGGATCACATGCCCCCGCAGCGGGGACCAGCCACCCCACTCCTGCTGGTTCCACGCGGGCCACTCCGGCTCGACCAGGTCGACCAGCCGGAAGCCCGCGGCCACGACATCCCGCACCCGGTCCCCGACCGTCCGGTGGTGCTCCACGTACACCGCCCGGCCCGTCTCGTCCTGCTCCACGTACGGCGTGCGGTCGAAGTAGGACGCGGCGACGGACAGCCCCTCGGGCCCGGGCTCGTCCGGGAACGCCCAGCGGATGGGGTGGGTCACCGAGAACACCCAGCGGCCCCCCGGCCGCAGCACCCGCCGCACCTCGCGCATCAGCCGCACCGGGTCGGCGACGAACGGCACCGCGCCGTACGCGGAGCAGGCCAGGTCGAAGGAGCCGTCCGCGAAGGGCAGGGCGCAGGCGTCGGCCTCCACGAGGGGGAAGTCCGCGCCGATCCGCAGGGCGTGCTGGAGCTGCCGGTGGGAGAGGTCGAGGGCGACCGGGCGGGCGCCCCGCGCGGCCAGCCAGCGCGAGCACTGGGCGGCGCCGGCGCCGATCTCCAGGACGTCGCGGCCCCTGAGCGATTGCGCCGGGCCCAGCAGGGCGGCCTCCGCCTCGTCGAGGCCCTCCGGCCCCCAGACGAAGCGGTCGTCGCCGAGGAAGCCGCCGTGCTCGTTCTGGTACTCGTCGGCGTTCCGGTCCCACCAGCCGCGACTGGCCCGGCTGCTCTCGGCCTCGCCGGTCTCACGGCGGGTGGCCTCGGGCTCGTATTCTTGGATCATCTGATCATCCCGGCGGTCGCGCCTGGGCCGTGTGCCGGCCGGCGGTGGGGTGGTCGGTCGGTGGTGCGCGGCGGGCTCGGAGGCGGGTCGACGCGGCACGGGGACCCGATCTTCGCAGGTTCCCTTCCGGAGCGTGACGCCAAGGGGTCGGCGGGGCCGCCCGGGGGTGGCGCGCCGGGGCGCTTCGGGACCCCCGTGGCCTCGCACAACCCGAGTTGTGCCGGATTTGCCGCGATTCGTCCCGGGTGTGCGCCTTCGCGCATTGACCGTGTCCGGCTGCCCCCGTATGCTACAAGTTGCGCTGCGAGCCTGCGCGCCTCAGACGGAGCAGGTCGCGCTCGCACTTGTTGTATGTCCCCTCGGTTGTCGAGGCGCTCCCGGTTCCGCCGGGTCAAAAGCTCTTCACGGAGAGTGCGCCTCCAAGGCTGTCCGGCTTCGGCAGTGTGATACGGGCTCTCGGCGTAGCAGTACCTACGACTTCAATGTCCGTACCGGAGCCCTTTCCCACATGACGAGCAGCACCGAGACCACCGCCACCACCCCGCAGGTTGCGGTCAACGACATCGGTAACGAGGAAGCCTTCCTCGCCGCGATCGACGAGACGATCAAGTACTTCAACGACGGCGACATCGTCGACGGCGTCATCGTGAAGGTCGACCGGGACGAGGTCCTGCTCGACATCGGTTACAAGACCGAGGGTGTCATCCCCTCCCGCGAGCTCTCGATCAAGCACGACGTCGACCCGAACGAGGTCGTCAAGGTCGGCGACGAGATCGAGGCCCTGGTTCTCCAGAAGGAGGACAAGGAAGGTCGCCTGATCCTCTCGAAGAAGCGCGCCCAGTACGAGCGCGCCTGGGGCACCATCGAGAAGATCAAGGAAGAGGACGGCATCGTCACCGGTACCGTCATCGAGGTCGTCAAGGGTGGTCTCATCCTCGACATCGGCCTCCGTGGCTTCCTGCCGGCCTCCCTGGTCGAGATGCGTCGTGTCCGCGACCTCCAGCCCTACGTGGGCAAGGAGCTCGAGGCCAAGATCATCGAGCTGGACAAGAACCGCAACAACGTGGTCCTGTCCCGCCGCGCCTGGCTGGAGCAGACCCAGAGCGAGGTCCGCCAGACCTTCCTCACCACCCTCCAGAAGGGTCAGGTGCGCTCCGGCGTCGTCTCCTCCATCGTCAACTTCGGTGCCTTCGTGGACCTGGGCGGCGTCGACGGTCTCGTCCACGTCTCCGAGCTGTCCTGGAAGCACATCGACCACCCGTCCGAGGTCGTCGAGGTCGGCCAGGAGGTCACGGTCGAGGTCCTGGACGTCGACATGGACCGCGAGCGCGTCTCCCTGTCGCTCAAGGCCACCCAGGAAGACCCGTGGCAGCAGTTCGCCCGGACCCACCAGATCGGTCAGGTCGTCCCGGGTAAGGTCACCAAGCTCGTTCCGTTCGGTGCGTTCGTCCGCGTCGACGAGGGCATCGAGGGCCTGGTCCACATCTCCGAGCTGGCCGAGCGCCACGTGGAGATCCCGGAGCAGGTCGTCCAGGTCAACGACGAGATCTTCGTCAAGGTCATCGACATCGACCTCGAGCGTCGTCGCATCAGCCTCTCGCTGAAGCAGGCCAACGAGTCCTTCGGTGCCGACCCGTCCGTGGTCGAGTTCGACCCGACCCTGTACGGCATGGCCGCGTCCTACGACGACCAGGGCAACTACATCTACCCCGAGGGCTTCGACCCCGAGGCCAACGACTGGCTGCCGGGTTACGAGAAGCAGCGCGAGGAGTGGGAGCGCCAGTACGCCGAGGCGCAGCAGCGCTTCGAGCAGCACCAGGCGCAGGTCATCAAGTCCCGCGAGGCGGACGCCGAGGCTGCCGCCGCCGGCGACCAGGCCGCTGCCCAGGCCGCTCCGGCCGGTGGCTCGTACTCCTCGGAGTCGGCCGACACCTCCGGCGCCCTGGCGTCGGACGAGGCTCTCGCCGCCCTGCGCGAGAAGCTCGCCGGCGGCCAGAGCTGAGGCTCTGACCGACCGCGCTCAGCTGAATAGCTGACCGATGTAAGGCCCGCTCTCCTTGGAGAGCGGGCCTTACGCGCGTCTGCCGCCCCTTTTTCACCCCCGTGCTCCGGCCCGGACGGGAATGGTCGCGGTCCCCAAGAACGTTCTCCCTCAAGGAACATGAGGAGGAACGGTCACCGTGTTGGATCCGCAGGGTTTGTACGAATGGGAGCCCAAGGGGCTCGCCGTCGCCGACCTGGCTCTTGCCCAGGACACGGCCGGACTGGTCATGCTCTACCACTTCGAGGGCTACATCGACGCCGGTGAGACGGGCGAGCTGATCGTCAAGCGGCTGCTGGGCGACCTGCCGCACCAGGTCGTGGCCCGCTTCGACCACGACCGGCTCATCGACTACCGCGCGCGGCGCCCCCTGCTGACGTTCCAGCGCGACCGCTGGACCGCCTACGAGACGCCGAAGCTGGAGCTGTACCTGGTGCAGGACGCCACGGGCGCCCCGTTCCTCCTGCTCACCGGCCCCGAGCCGGACGTGGAGTGGGAGCGCTTCGCCGCCGCCGTACGCCTGCTCGTGGAGCGGCTCGGCGTACGGCTGTCCGTCAACTTCCACGGCATCCCCATGGGCGTCCCCCACACCCGGCCCGTCGGCATCACCCCGCACGGCAACCGCACCGACCTGATGCCCGGACACCGCAGCTACTTCGACGAGGCCCAGGTGCCCGGCAGCGCCGAGTCGTTCGTCGAG
This sequence comes from Streptomyces abikoensis, assembly GCF_014648775.1. Lineage (GTDB taxonomy): Bacteria > Actinomycetota > Actinomycetes > Streptomycetales > Streptomycetaceae > Streptomyces > Streptomyces abikoensis. The sequence goes on along the minus strand of NZ_BMRT01000008.1, from coordinate 135,620 downwards.
TACCGCCTCGCGGAGGCCGGCCACGACGTCCTGGGCGTCGCCGCCCACGTCCCGCACTACGTCGCCCGCTCGTCCTACCCCGACGCGGCGCTGACGGCCCTGGAGGCGGTCACCGCCGCCACGGGGCTCGTCCTGCCCGACGCCGCGCACGCCCTGCGCACCGCGGCGCACCGCACCCAGGAGGAGATCGAGCGCCAGCTCGGCGAGGGCGACGAAGAGCTGATCACGCTCGTCCGGGGCCTTGAGCACCAGTACGACGCGGTGGCCGGGGCCGAGACCCGGGGCAACCTCGTCGCCGAGCCGGTCGAACTGCCCTCCGCCGATGAACTGGGCGCCGAATTCGAGCGTTTCCTCGCCGACAGGGAGGGCGACGGCGGCCGCTGACACCTCGCCCGATAGCGTGGGCCCATGCTGAAGGTGGGCCTCACGGGCGGGATCGGCGCGGGCAAGAGCGAGGTGTCTCGGCTCCTCGCGTCGTACGGAGCGGTCGTCGTCGACTCGGACCGCATCGCGCGGGAAGTGGTGGAGCCGGGCACGCCCGGACTGGCGGCGGTCGTCGCCGAGTTCGGCCCCGGCGTCCTCACCCCGGAAGGCGCTCTCGACCGGCCCGCGCTGGGCGCGATCGTCTTCGCCGACAAGGGCAGGCTCGCCGCCCTCAACGCCATCGTGCACCCCCTCGTGCGCGCCCGCTCGGCCGAGCTGGAGGCCGCCGCCGGCCCGGACGCCGTCGTCGTCCACGACGTGCCCCTCCTCGCCGAGAACGGGCTCGCCCCCCTCTACGACCTGGTGGTCGTCATCGACGCCGGCACCGAGACCCGGCTGGACCGGCTCGTCCGGCTGCGCGGCATGACCCCCGACGAGGCCCGCGCCCGGATGGCGGCCCAGGCCACCCGCGAGGAGCGACTGGCCGTCGCGGACCTGGTCATCGACAACGACGGCCCGCTGGAGGCGCTGGAGCCCCAGGTCAGGGCCGTCTGGGAGCAACTGCGCGAGCGGGCGGCGACGCACTCCGACTGAGTCGTTCACCAGATCGGGTGAGACCGTGCGCGCCCCGCCGGTAGGCGACGGCGCCCGGTGAGCCCTTGGTACGGGCCTTCCGGGCCCGTACCCCGCGGCCGGTGGCCGCGCGTACCGCGTCGGCACCCCTCTGCGCGTCCTCTCCGCGTCGCTAGCGTGTCGCCTCGAACGGCGTCACCGCGCGGCTGCTCCGAGGGGGAACGACGACCATGGCCATGCCGGAACTGCTCGGCGCGAGCCCCTTCGCGCCCACTCCCCGGCCGAGGCTCAAGACCCGCCTCGGCGGGGTCTGCCTCGTCGCGGCCGGACTGCTGCTCATGGAGTTCACCGCCACGTCCGCGGTGAAGGCCGCCGGCTACGCGGACCACCAGGGGACCATGACCATCGGCCACTGCCGGGTCACCCGGCAGGGCAGCGGCCACGAAGGCACCAGCTGCGACGGCGTGTTCCGCCCCCTGGACGGTGGCGCCGTGCGCACGGACGCGGAGATCGACGGCTCGTACGTTCCCGGTGAGCGGGTGAAGGTGTACCGGGAATGGGGCTCCTACTCGCTCGTCAGCGCGCGTGCGTTCTGGGGGTGGCTGATCCTGCTCTTCACGGCGCTTCCCGTCATGGCCCACGGGGTCCTGATCACCGTCGCCGGATTCCACCCCAGGACCGCCGGCCAGTTCAAGGCGGTCCGGGAAATGCTGCGCAGGGCCATGGTGGCCGAACACGTCCGGTGGCTGCGCCGGGTGGGAGGCGTGGGCATGCTGGCCTGCTTCCTGCTCGCGTGCGTATCGCCGTGACGCCCGTTCGGGCCTCCGAGTTCTTTTAGACCTACGAGGTCATTCCGACCTCCGAGTTCATTGCGAAAGGGAAAGGGCTGCCGTGTCCGGACGACTTCGGGTGGAGACGGAACGGTTGGCGGAATTCTCCCGGCAGGTGGGCCGGGGCGCGGAGGACGCCTCGGAAATGACCGCCTACACCAGGGGATTCACCTCGTTCGACTTCATGGAACACGGGCTGCTGGGATTACTCGCGGGGCAGCACACCGACGTACGGGACACCGTCCTGCGCACGCTCGACCGGCTGACCGCCGTGCTCCGGGAATCGGCGCGGGAACTGGACGCCGCCGCCTCGTACTACCGGCGCACCGACCTCGGAGTCGCCGCCGAGACGGACGCGGCCTACGGCCGGGCGAGGCGCTGACCCGGACATGGACTCCGCCGACATGGTCTTCGCCGACGTGGCCGAGCCGACCCGCCACCTCACCCCGCCCCAAAAGCCCGCGGAGTTCGTCCATCCACTGAAACCCGTCAACGACGTCGGGGATTTCCTCAGCCCGGCCGGATGGTTCCTGAAACTGGCCGAGCTGATGGTGCCGGGCGACCCGGTGGAATACGCGAAGCACGCCCTCGCCGGGGACTGGGAGTCGTACGCGCGCTGCGCCGACGTCTGGCGGAACCTGGGCCGTTCCTGCGACGACCTCGCCCGGAACCTCGGCTCCGGCACCGGCGCCGTCCGCGCGACCTGGCAGGGGAACGCGGCCGACGCCGCGCACGGCTACTTCGACGCCCTGCGCAAGAACCTGGAGGACGCGCGGGACGCCCTGTACGCGATCGACGACGAATACCGGGAGATCGCCCGCTCGGTGGCGTACACCGGCGAGGCCGTCGCCGCGTGCGTCAGCGCGATCCTCGACGCGCTCATCACCGTCTCCATCGCCGTCGCGGCCTCCGCCGCCTCCGGATGGACCGGATGGGGCGCCGCGATGGGGTACGCGCTCGGCGCCGCCGAGGCGAAGACCATCCTCGCGGAATGGGCCGCGATGACCAATCTCCTCAACGCGGCGCAGGTGGCCATGAACGTCAGCTGTGCGGCGATCGGGCGGACCGGTGGCGAGATCGCGGCCTCGCTCGGTGCCTTTCCGCTGCCGCGTACGGGTTACGACCACCCGGCCGTCTGACGCCGGAACAAAAAGAGGGGCCGGGCGATGCCGGAACAGCACGTCGGATTCGAGGAGTTCGTGACCCCAGGGCGTGATCGGGCCCGGGCCCGCGTCGTCCACGAGGCGCTCCGGCACCTCGCCGACGGCAGCGGTGGTGAGGTCCTGCGGGAGATGGCCCAGGAGGTGCTCTCCGGCCGGATGCGCCTCCACGAGGCGGTACGGGTGGGCGCGTACTCGGAAGCGCTCACCGAGAGCGTGGAGACCGCCCGGGCGGCCTGGGAACGCCTCTCGCCGGAGGAGCGGGAGCGGGGGACGGCCGAGGCCCGCCGCTTCCTGGCGGCCCGCGCCGAGCCGCCGGGCCCGTCGTGAGGCTCGCGCGGCCGCGGAGGGCTAGGGAGCTGCGGAGGGCTAGGGCTGCCGTTTTCCCTCTCCGGGGTGGTTTGTGTTCCTGACGGCCTCATACGGCGGGACGTCCCGGCCGGGCTGGTAGTGCGGCCCCTGCCGGATGTGCCGGATGATCACGACCAGGTCGATCACGGTCACGAGCATCACCACCCCGCACGCGATCGCCCACCCCGGCCGCCCCGCCAGCGCGAAGAACGCCGTCCCGGCGGCCGTCCACACCAGCCCGAAGGACGCCAGCCCGAACCGCAGCCGCAGCGGGCTGCGCGCCGTCATCGGTTCGTTGCCCGTACGCATGGCGCACCATCTCCCGCTTCCAGGATCCCTCGGGGGCGGGCCTCAGAACAGCGGCTCCGGAAGGACGCCCTCCAGCGACAGCAGGACCCGCTTGGCCTCCAGGCCGGGGCCGAAGCCGCCCAGGCCGCCGTCGCTCCCGATGACGCGGTGGCAGGGGACGACGATGGGCAGCGGATTGCTTCCCATGGCCGTGCCCACCGCGCGGGCCGCGCCGGGGTCGCCCAGGCGGATGGCGAGGTCCTGGTAGGCGACGACGGTGCCGTAGGGGACGTGGGCGAGGAGCTCGCGCAGGGTGCGGCGGTTGAAGCCGGAGGTGAGGGACCAGTCCAGGGGCACGGAGAAGGCGCGGAGGCGGCCCGCGAAGTAGTCCCGGAGCTGGTCCGCGGCCTCGGCGAGGACGTCGTGGCAGGCGGAGGGCGGAGTCGCGGGGGCGGCGCCCAGGTGCCGTTCCAGCTCGGACAGGGTCCGCTCGGTCCTGCCGGCGTCGGCGTGGAAGACGACGGTCAGCAGGCCGTCCGGGGTCGCGGCGAGGCCCAGGGGACCCACGGGCGAGTCGGTCGTCGACCAGGCCCAGGCCCGGGGGCCGGGCGGCAGGGGGCGCTCGGAGTCCGTCACGCCCTCCAGCCTAGAGCGTGGCGGGGCGCCCCCTGCCGGGGCCCCGGCCCTCGGACGGCGGCGTCTCAGACGGCGTCGTCCAGGGGCGCGTCCTCGTCGGCGGAGGCGTCGGCCGGGTCCGGGCCGGGCCGGTCGTCGTCGTTCAGGAAGGACGGGTCGTCCGCGTCGTCGTCCAGGGCGGCCGCGATGACGTGGGGGGCGTTGGTGATGACGCCGTCCACGCCCATCCGGGCCAGGCCGACCGCCTTGTCCTCGTCGTCGACGGTCCACGCGCAGACCTCGAGCCGCCGCCCGTGCGGGCCCTTGAGGGCGTGGGCCGCGTCGAGCCACTCGGCGGTGATCCGGGTGTGGTCCGGGTTGATCTGGTCGGCGAACGCGGCGTACGAGGGGAGGTCGGCGGCCTTCGGGGCGCCCAGGAAGCCCTTCTTGAGGTCGGGGCGGAGCTTGTGCAGCGTCTTCAGGGACGGCGCGCTGAAGCTCTGGACGACCAGTGCCTCGTCGATGTGCCGCCGGTCCAGCCAGCCGGAGCGGCGCAGCTCGGCCACTATCTGCCGCTCGATCCCCGGGTAGAGCTCCGGGGCCTTCACCTCCAGCAGCAGCTTCTGGTGGTTGTCGTCGACCCGGCGCAGATAGCGGTCGAGCGTGGGCACCCGCTCGCCGGTGAAACGGCTGTCGTACCAGCTGCCGGCGTCCAGCTTCTCGATCTCGTCGAGCGTGAAGTCCGCGACCTTCCAGGGAGCGCGTCCGGGGAAGCGCCGCTTGGCGTCCGTGGTGCGGTCCAGGGTGGTGTCGTGCATGACGATCAGGGCGCCGTCCTTGGTGCGCTGGACGTCGTTCTCCACCCAGACGGTGCCCAGCCGGGCCGCTCTGTCGATCGAGGCCAGGGTGTTCTCCGGCGCCTCGACGGGCACCCCGCGGTGACCGATGACGACGGGCGCGGCCGGGCCCTCGGCGGCGGTGGGCGCGGGTGCCGCGGCGACCCCGGGGGCGGGCACGCAGGCGAGCGTCGAGAGGGACAGACCGGCGAGCACACCGGTCACGGCGGAGGCGATGCGGATGCGCATGGGGGCTCCTCGCGGCGTCCGGGGCCGGGACGCCCGTCGCGCCACCGGCCCTCGCGTACGGAACGTCGTACCTGGTGCACGGAAAGTGGTACAGCAAACGTCTACGTGATCGCGAGCGCGGGGGCAGCCGGAGCCGGAGAGCCTTTGCCCACATTTCGCCCGGCGTTCGCCCCGTGACCGGCGGGAAAACGGGGGCGGCGGGCCGGGGGCGAGGCCGTTGTCAGTGGTGGGCCGTACGGTGGTCTCATGCGGCCCGTATCCAAGATCGAACGCAAGGTGGCGCCCTTCGAGGTCGTCAGCCCCTTCCAGCCCAGCGGTGACCAGCCGACGGCCATCGCGGAGCTGGAGCGGCGCATCCGCGCGGGTGAGAAGGACGTCGTCCTCCTCGGCGCGACCGGCACCGGCAAGTCGGCCACCACCGCGTGGATGATCGAGAAGCTGCAGCGGCCCACGCTCGTCATGGCGCCCAACAAGACCCTCGCGGCGCAGCTCGCCAACGAGTTCCGCGAGCTCCTGCCCAACAACGCCGTCGAATACTTCGTGTCGTACTACGACTACTACCAGCCCGAGGCGTACGTCCCGCAGTCGGACACCTACATCGAGAAGGACTCCTCGATCAACGAGGAGGTCGAGCGGCTGCGCCACTCCGCGACCAACTCGCTGCTCACCCGGCGCGACGTCATCGTCGTGGCATCGGTCTCCTGCATCTACGGCCTGGGCACGCCGCAGGAGTACGTGGACCGCATGGTGCCGCTGAAGGTCGGCCAGGAGATCGATCGCGACACGCTGCTGCGCCGCTTCGTCGAGATCCAGTACACGCGCAACGACCTGGCCTTCACCCGGGGCACCTTCCGCGTGCGCGGCGACACCATCGAGATCTTCCCGGTCTACGAGGAACTGGCCGTCCGCATCGAGATGTTCGGCGACGAGATCGAGGCGCTCTCCACGCTCCACCCGCTCACCGGCGAGGTCATCTCCGACGACCAGGAGCTCTACGTCTTCCCCGCCAGCCACTACATCGCCGGCGCGGAGCGGATGGAGAAGGCCATCGCGGGCATCGAGCGCGAGCTGGAGGAGCGCCTGGCCCAGCTGGAGAAGCAGGGCAAGCTCCTGGAGGCCCAGCGGCTGCGGATGCGCACCACCTACGACATCGAGATGATGCGCCAGGTCGGCTCCTGCTCGGGCATCGAGAACTACTCGCTCCACATGGACGACCGCGAGCCCGGCTCCCCGCCCAACACCCTCCTCGACTACTTCCCCGAGGACTTCCTCCTCGTCATCGACGAGTCGCACGTCACCGTCCCGCAGATCGGCGCGATGTACGAGGGCGACGCGTCCCGCAAGCGCACGCTCGTCGAGCACGGCTTCCGCCTGCCCTCCGCCATGGACAACCGCCCGCTGAAGTGGGAGGAGTTCACCGAGCGCATCGGCCAGACCGTCTACCTCTCCGCGACGCCCGGCCCCTACGAGCTCTCGCGCGGCGACGGCTTCGTCGAGCAGATCATCCGTCCCACCGGTCTCGTCGACCCCGAGGTCGTCGTCAAGCCGACCGAGGGCCAGATCGACGACCTGGTCCACGAGATCCGCACCCGCACCGAGCGCGACGAGCGCGTCCTCGTGACCACCCTCACCAAGAAGATGGCCGAGGACCTCACCGACTACTTCCTGGAGCTCGGCATCCAGGTGCGCTACCTCCACAGCGACGTCGACACGCTGCGCCGCGTCGAGCTGCTGCGCGAGCTGCGCGCCGGCGAGTTCGACGTCCTGGTCGGCATCAACCTGCTGCGCGAGGGCCTCGACCTGCCCGAGGTGTCGCTGGTGGCCATCCTCGACGCCGACAAGGAGGGCTTCCTGCGCTCCGGGACGTCCCTGATCCAGACGATCGGCCGCGCGGCGCGCAATGTCTCCGGACAGGTCCATATGTACGCCGACAAGATCACTCCCGCGATGGAGAAGGCCATCGACGAGACCAACCGCCGCCGCGAGAAGCAGATCGCCTACAACAAGGAGCGGGGCATCGACCCGCAGCCGCTCCGCAAGAAGATCGGTGACATCGTCGCCTCCCTCGCCCGCGAGGAGCTCGACACCGAGGAGCTGCTGGGCACGGGCTACCGCAAGGCCGGCAAGGACCAGGCGAAGGCCCCCGTCCCGACGGCTCCGGCCGGCAAGGGGAAGAGCAAGGCCAAGGGCAAGGCCGGCAAGGCGGGCAAGGCCGAGGCGGCGGTGCTCACGGACCGCCCCGCCACGGAACTGGCCCAGCTCATCGAGGACATGACCGACCGTATGCGCGCCGCCGCGGCGGAGCTCCAGTTCGAGGTCGCGGCGCGGCTGCGCGACGAGGTGGGCGAGCTGAAGAAGGAGCTGCGACAGATGCGCGAGGCGGGGCTGGCCTGACGAGCCGACCGGCCCGGCGAGGGGTGCGACAGCATAGCCCAGCCTGTCCGACCTGGTACGGAGCATGTTGCAAGACCGCCACAAACCCTTCCCGGAGGCGTACGCGACCGGCGCGTGTGCATAGGGTCGTATGTGAAGACGGCCGTACGGAACACGTGCGGCCACGGGGGCACAGCCAACGAGAGAGGGACTGCGCGTGACGGTCAACTTGTCCAAGGGCCAGGGCATCAGCCTTCAGAAGGCCGACGGGGGCACCCTGACCGCGGTGCGGATGGGGCTGGGCTGGCAGGCGGCCCCCCGCCGCGGGCTGTTCGGGACGCGGACGAAGGAGATCGACCTCGACGCCTCGGCGGTGCTCTTCGCCGACAAGCAGCCGGTCGACGTGGCCTTCTTCCAGCAGCTCGTCAGCAAGGACGGCTCGGTGCGCCACACCGGCGACAACCTTGTCGGCGGCGCGGGCCAGGGCGGTGACGACGAGTCGATCCTCGTCGACCTCCAGCGCGTCCCGGTGCACGTCAACCAGATCGTGTTCACGGTGAACTCGTTCACCGGCCAGACCTTCGCCGAGGTCCGCAACGCCTTCTGCCGCCTGGTCGACGAGACCACCGGCCAGGAGCTGGCCCGCTACACCCTGGACGGCGGCGGCCCGTACACCGCGCAGATCATGGCCAAGGTCCACCGCGCGGGCAACGGCTGGCAGATGACGGCCATCGGCACCCCGGCCAACGGCCGGACGTTCCAGGACCTGCTGGCGGAGATCCAGGCCGTCCTGTGACCGCCCCCGGCGGACGCGGGCGGCACGACACGATGAGCACGGCATAGGACGAGCACGACACGGGGGGAAACGGCGATGACGGCCGAGCTGGTGCGGGGGCAGAACCACCCGCTGCCCGGTACGCGACTGGAGATCCGGGTCTCGGCGGGCCACCCGGTGGTGGCGGGCGCGACGCTCGGTGACGCGGACGGCAGGGTGACCGACGCCCAGTGGGTCGCGCACCCCGCCTCGCCGCGTCTTCCCGGGCTGGAGGTGTCCGGGCAGGCCGCCGCCGAGCACCGGCTGGCGGTCGACCTGGACGCCGTCCCGGAGGCCGCCCACCGGCTCGCCGTGGTGCTCGCCCTCCCGTCCGTGGCCTCGGCCCCGGCGCGCTTCGGCGCGATCGCGTCCCCCTTCCTCGCCGTGACGGACACGGACGGCACGGAGATCGCCAGCTACACGGTCACCGGACTGGACGCCGAGTCGGCGGTCGTCGCCCTCGAGCTCTACCGCCGGCAGGGCGCGTGGAAGGTGCGCGCGGTCGGCCAGGGGTACGCGGGAGGACTGGCCGCGATGCTCCACGACCAGGGTCTGCCGGACGCGGCGGAGTTGGCCGCCGGCATCGAGGAGGCGGTCGCCCGGGGCATGGCCCGTGCGGTCCAGGCACCGCTTGTCCAGGCGACCTCGGCCCGGGGGGAGGGCGCGCGTGCGGAGTCGGTCCGCGCGGAGTCCGGTCAGGACGAGGCCGCTCGTGGCGGGACCGCTCGCGCCGAGGCCGCCCGCGCGGAGTTCGCGCACGCCGAGCACGCTCGCGTCGAATCCGGTCAGGCCGAACCCGCTCGCGTCGAGCCCGCTCAGGTCGAGCCCGCGCCCGGCGACGGCGGGGCCGGGGCGGCCGACGAGCCGGGGCGGGACGACGCGGCCGGGGCGGGTGCCGTACCCGAGTCCGCCGCCACGCAGGACCGGGCAGCGGTAGGGGCCCAGGCGGCCCCGGCCTCCTCCGGGCCCATCGACTACCGGCATCCACGCCGCCGGAGCGGCCCGCAGGCCCCGGCGGCGGACCCGGAACAGCCGTCCTCGGCGCCGCGCGAACCGGCACCGGCACCGGCACCGGCATCGACACCGGCACCGGCATCGACACCAGCCGCTCCGGCCGACGGGCCGGGAGCGTCCGGGCCCGTCGCGGGCGACGCGACCGGCTGGTCCATGGACGAGCGGCTCTACAACCAGGTCTGGGGCATGTTCGAGGACCTGACCCGGACGGTCGCCGCCTACCGCAGCGCGGTCGACTTCGCGGAGTCCCGCCTGGAGCGCGAGCTGGACCAGGTCCTCTCCGACCCCGCCACCCGCGTCGGCCCCGCGGCGGACACGGCCCGTGAGGAGGCCCGCGCCCGCCACGCCGAGCTGGTCGACCAGGCGCGGGCCGTGCTCGACCGGGACCTCGCCCAGCTCGTCGCGGAGGCCGAGGTCGTCGAGCACGCCCTGCCGCCCGCCTACGCCCGCTGGGACAGCCCCGTCTGGCAGGGCTACCAGGTGCCGCTGTCGGCCCCGATGGCGCTGCGACTGGGCGATCTGCACCTGCCGGAGCGCCCCGGCCTGCGCATCCCCATGCTGGTGCGGCTGCCGCTGGAGCGCGGCCTGTGGATCGACGCCGGCCGGGCCGGCGGCCCGGACGCGGGCATGCCCGACTCGGCCGAACTGCGCAGGCTGGCCGTGGACTGCGCGGTCGCGCACGCCGTGCGGCTGCTGGCCGTCCACCCCGTGGGCGACTACACCCTCCACGTCATCGACCCGGCCGGCGCGGCGGGCCCGGCCCTGGCGCCGCTCCTGGAGAGCGGGGCGCTGAAGGAGCCGCCGCCCACCGGGGCGCACGGCGTGTCGGACGTGCTGGCGCGTCTGACACGCCGGGTCGACCTGGTGCAGATGGCGGTGCGCAACCGCGCCCTGGACTCGCTGCCCCCGGACCTCGACACGGGCGAGCAGCTCCTGATCGTCAACGACTTCCCGCACGGCTTCGACGACCGCGCCGTCACCCAGCTGCGCTACCTGGCGGACGAGGGGCCGTCCGTGGGCGTCCACCTGCTGATGGTGGCCGACCGGGACGACGCGCGGGCCTACGGGCCCGTCCTCGACCCGCTGTGGCGCTCGCTGCTGAGGGTCACGCCGGTGCCGGACGACCACCTCGCCGACCCGTGGGTGGGGCACGCCTGGACGTACGAGCCGTCGCGGGTGCCCGCGGGGAGCGATGTCGTCCGGCAGGTGCTCCGCCAGGTCGGCCAGTCGCGGCGCGCGTACGGCATCTGACCCTCTCTAACCGGGCTCTGACCTGCAGATTTGGTTGTCTCTTTACTATTCCTTGGCTCTTCCTGTACTGTTCTGAGGACTGCCGTACGCCCGTACGACGTGCCGGAGGAACAGTGGACGTCTCCTTGACCCTGTGGGTGCTGACCGTCCTCGGTCTGTGCGCCCTCGTCGCCGCCGACTTCTTCATCGGGGGCCGCAAGCCCCATGAGGTCTCCCTCAAGGAGGCCGGGGTCTGGACGGCGGTCTGGATGGTCCTGGCCGGGCTCTTCGGGCTGGGGCTCCTGGTCTTCGGGGGCGGGCAGCCCGCCGGCGAGTTCTTCGCGGGCTTCATCACCGAGAAGTCCCTGAGCGTCGACAACCTCTTCGTCTTCGTCCTGATCATGGCGAAGTTCTCGGTGCCGTCGATCTATCAGCAGCGAGTGCTCATGGTCGGCGTGCTCATCGCCCTGGTGCTGCGGGCCGTCTTCATCGGCGCCGGCGCCGCGATCATCGCCAACTTCTCCTGGATCTTCTATCTCTTCGGCGCCTTCCTGATCTGGACGGCCTGGAAGCTGATCCAGGAGGCGCGGGGCGGCGAGGAGGAGGAAGAGTTCGAGGAGAACCGCTTCCTGAAGCTGGTCGAGCGCCGCTTCCCCTCCACCGACCGCTACCACGGCACCAAGCTGTTCATCGTGGAGAACGGCAAGCGGCTGATGACCCCGATGCTGATCGTGATGCTGGCGATCGGTACGACGGACGTGCTCTTCGCCCTCGACTCCATACCGGCGATCTTCGGCCTCACCCAGGACCCGTACATCGTCTTCACCGCCAACGCCTTCGCGCTCATGGGCCTGCGGCAGCTGTACTTCCTGATAGGCGGGCTGCTGAGGAAGCTGGTCCACCTCTCCTACGGCCTGTCCGTGATCCTCGGCTTCATCGGCGTCAAGCTGGTGCTGCACGCCCTGCACGAGAGCGGCGTCGCGGTCCCCGAGATCAGCATCCCTGTCTCGCTCGGCGTCATCTGCGCGGTGCTGGTCGTCACCACGATCACCAGCCTGCGCGCCTCGGCCAAGGAGTCGGCGGAGATACCGGAGGCCCGCTCCCCGGAGGGGGAGCGGGACAAGGAGAGCGCCCGCGCCTGACGGCCGGGACGGGACCGGGCCGAAACGGGTCAGGCCGGGGCGGGGTCGGTGGCCGGGCGGGAGGCGATCGTGGCGGGTCGGGTCTCGGGCAGCAGCACGAAGCAGCCCAGGCTCAGCAGGGCGATGCCGGTGAGATAGGCGGCGACGCCCCAGGGCGGCCCGCCCGAGCCGGCGGTCGCCGTCGCCACCAGCGGGGTGATGGCCCCGCCGAGCACTCCGGCGAGGTTGTAGCCGACGGAGGCGCCGGTGCAGCGCACTCTGGCGTCGTAGAGCTCGGGCACATAGGCGCCGACCACGCCGAAGGCGGTGATGAAGGCCAGCATCGCGACGACGAAGCCCAGCAGCATCAGCGCGGGGCGGCCGGTGCGCAGCAGGGCCATGAGGGGGAACATCCACAGGGCCACGGCGGTGCAGCCGGTCAGGCACAGGGTGCGGCGGCCGAAGCGGTCGCCGAGGAGGGCGACGACGGGGGTGGCCGCGCCGGAGACGGCGACCGACGCCATGACGCAGCCGAGCATGAGCGTGCGGTCGACGCCGAGGCGCTCGGTGCCGTACGACAGGGACCAGGTGGTGACCGTGTAGAAGACGGAATAGCCGATGGACAGGCCGCCGGCGGTGAGCAGGACGAGCCGCCAGTGGCCGCGGACGACCTCGGCGAAGGGGAGGGCCGCGCGGCTCTCGTTCTGGGCGAGGGCCTGGAAGTCGGGGGTTTCCGCCAGTTGGGTGCGCAGCAGTAGGCCGGCCGCGGCCAGGACGCCCGCCGCCCAGAACGGCACGCGCCAGCCCCAGGACAGGAAGAGGTCGTCGGGGAGGGTGGCCGAAAGTGCCAGGGTGATGCCGTTGGCCAGCAGGAATCCCACGGACGGGCCGGTCTGGGGGAAGCTCGACCACAGCGCGCGGCGGTGGGCGGGGGCGTGTTCGACGGCGAGCAGTACGGCGCCGCCCCATTCGCCGCCGACTCCCAGGCCCTGGAGGAAGCGCAGCACGAGCAGGAGCAGCGGGGCGGCCATGCCGATCCGCTGGTAGGTGGGGACGAAGCCGACGGCGACGGTCGCGAGGCCCGTCAGCAGCAGGGAGAAGACGAGTACGGGGCGGCGGCCCAGCCGGTCGCCGATGTGGCCGAAGAGCACCGAGCCCAGCGGGCGGGCGATGAAGCCGACGCCGAAGGTGCCGAAGGCGGCGAGGGTGCCGACGAGGGGGGAGACGGTGGGGAAGAACAGCGGGCCCAGGACGAGGGCGGCCGCGGTGCCGTAGGCGAAGAAGTCGTAGAACTCGATGGTGGTTCCGACCATGGACGCCGCCGCGAGGCGGAGCAGGGCCGGGGGGCGGTCGCGATTCATGTACTGCCCAACTTCCCCCGGGGGCGGGGGAAACGGGGCGTGCGGGGGCGTTGCCGGGGGCGCACCGGAAGGGCGCCGTCCGCCTGGTGTGCGGACGGCGCGCTACCGGCGGTCCGTCATCGGCGGCGGGCCCGGCCGCCGGGCGTCACCAGCCGCGCTCGCGCCACTCCGCGAGGTGCGGGCGCTCGGCGCCGAGGGTGGTGTCGTTGCCGTGGCCCGGGTAGACCCAGGTCTCGTCCGAGAGCTCGCCGAAGATCTTGGTCTCGACGTCGTGGAGGAGGCTGGCGAACGCCTTGGGGTCGTCGTGGGTGTTGCCCACGCCGCCGGGGAAGAGGCAGTCGCCGGTGAACACGTGGGCGTGGCCGTGCGGGTCGTCGTAGACCAGCGCGATGCTGCCCGGGGTGTGACCGACCAGGTGGCGGGCCGTCAGCTCCACCCGTCCGACGCGGATGACGTCCCCGTCGTCGACGAGCACGTCGGTCGGCACCGGAATGCCCTCGGCGTCCTCACGGCCGGCGTAGGTACGGGCGCCGGTGGCGTCCACGACCTCGCGCAGCGCGCCCCAGTGGTCGGCGTGCTGATGGGTGGTCACCACGGAGGCGATACCGCTGTCGCCGATCAGGGTGAGCAGGGTGTGGGGCTCGGCGGCGGCGTCGATCAGCAACTGCTCGTCCGTCGCGCGGCAGCGCAGCAGATAAGCGTTGTTGTTCATGGGTCCGACCGCGACCTTGGAGATCATCAGATCGGCCAACTCGTGTACGTCCGCAGGTCCGCCGACCTCTACCGCTCCGCTGTACATCATGGTCGACAGCCTATAGCGCGGGCAGAACGGGCAGCGGAGCGCCACCTGTTTCGAGTTCCGCGCCGTCCCGGCGGCCCGCCAGCCAGCCCAGCAGTGCGGGGGCCGTGCCGGTCACGGTGAGGGGTTCGCCCTCCGCGCGGCCGGAGGTCCAGGTGCCGCCGTCGGTGGAGACCAGCCGGAGCGCCGGGACGTCGGGGTTGCCGGAGAAGCGGTCCGCGAGGAAGCCGATCTCGCGGGTGGTGAAGCCGGCGGGCAGGTCCTCCAGCTCGTAGCCGATGCCGAGGTCGATGTGGTGGAGCTCGACCTCGATCAGCCGGCGGAAGGGGACGTTGGCGGCGGTGTCGGTCACGCCGTTGCGCAGGGTGACGGTGCGGTTCCAGTCGGCGGGGGCGTTCGCCGTGTCCAGGAAGCGGGCGGCCGCCGACCGCAGGTCGTCGAGCTGGACGGTCAGCTCGCGGGGCGCGCCGTCGTCGATGTCGGCGTCACGGGCCTCGGCGCTCGCGTACATGGGACGGCCCTCCAGCACGTTCACCAGAGCGTCCGCGTTGCGCGCGAGATGGGCCAGGACGTGGCCCCGGGTCCAGCCGGGCAGCCGTGACGCCTGGGCCACGGCGGCGTTGTCCAGCGTGCCGGCGGCGGTGAGCAGCCGGTCGGTCGCCTCACGTACAGCGTTCAGGTCGTGCACATGATCAGTCATGGCGCCGACGATAGCCCCGCCATTCCTTCGGGTGAAGGAGGTCGATCCGGCCCGTAAATCGAATGTGCGTGCTATAGGCTCGTGGGTGGCATCGCTGACGACTTTCGTGCGGCCCCTGGTTGTCAGACCTCCCCCGTACTCTGGATCGGGGGCGAGGATCAGCCCCCTTCAGCTCTCCAGAGCCGACTCTCAAGAAAGGTGCCGACTGGCGTGGCAGACCGTCTCATCGTCCGTGGCGCTCGCGAGCACAACCTCAAGAACGTCTCGCTCGACCTTCCGCGCGACTCCCTGATCGTCTTCACCGGACTCTCGGGGTCGGGCAAGTCCTCCCTCGCGTTCGACACGATCTTCGCCGAGGGGCAGCGCCGCTACGTGGAGTCGCTCTCCTCCTACGCCCGGCAGTTCCTCGGGCAGATGGACAAGCCCGATGTGGACTTCATCGAGGGCCTCTCCCCGGCGGTCTCCATCGACCAGAAGTCGACCTCGCGCAACCCGCGCTCGACGGTCGGCACCATCACCGAGGTCTACGACTACCTCCGGCTGCTCTTCGCCCGGATCGGCAAGCCCCACTGCCCGGAGTGCGCGCGCCCCATCTCCCGGCAGTCGCCCCAGGCGATCGTGGACCGGGTGCTGGAGCTGCCCGAGGGCAGCCGCTTCCAGGTGCTCTCGCCGCTGGTGCGCGAGCGCAAGGGCGAGTTCGTCGATCTCTTCTCCGACCTGCAGACCAAGGGCTACAGCCGGGCCCGGGTCGACGGGCAGACGATCCAGCTCACCGACCCGCCGAAGCTGAAGAAGCAGGAGAAGCACACCATCGAGGTGGTCGTCGACCGCCTCACCGTCAAGGACAGCGCCAAGCGCCGGCTGACCGACTCCGTCGAGACCGCGCTGGGCCTCTCCGGCGGCATGGTCGTCCTCGACTTCGTCGACCTCGCCGAGGACGATCCCGAGCGTGAGCGGATGTTCTCCGAGCACCTCTACTGCCCGTACGACGATCTGTCCTTCGAGGAGCTGGAGCCGCGCTCCTTCTCCTTCAACTCGCCCTTCGGCGCCTGCCCCGAGTGCACCGGCATCGGCACGCGCATGGAGGTCGACCCCGAGCTGATCGTCCCCGACGAGGACAAGTCCCTCGACGAGGGCGCCATCAGCCCCTGGTCGCACGGCCACACCAAGGACTACTTCGGCCGACTGGTCGGCGCGCTCGCCGACGCGCTGGGCTTCCGCACCGACATCCCCTGGGCCGGGCTGCCCCAGCGGGCCAAGAAGGCCCTGCTCCACGGCCACAAGACCCAGATCGAGGTGCGCTACCGCAACCGCTACGGCCGCGAGCGCGCCTACACCACCGCCTTCGAGGGCGCGGTGCCGTTCGTCAAGCGGCGCCACTCCGAGGCGGAGAGCGACACCAGCCGTGAGCGCTTCGAGGGCTACATGCGCGAGGTGCACTGCCCCACGTGTGAGGGCACGCGGCTCAAGCCCATCGTCCTCGCGGTCACCGTGCAGGGCCGGTCCATCGCGGAGGTCTCCGCGATGTCGATCAGCGAGTGCGCGGACTTCCTGCGCGACATGAAGCTCACCGGCCGTGAGAAGAAGATCGCCGAGCGGGTGCTCAAGGAGGTCAACGAGCGCCTGAAGTTCCTCGTCGACGTCGGCCTGGACTACCTCTCGCTCAACCGCGCCGCAGGCACCCTCTCCGGCGGCGAGGCCCAGCGCATCCGGCTGGCCACGCAGATCGGCTCCGGCCTCGTCGGCGTGCTCTACGTCCTGGACGAGCCCTCCATCGGCCTCCACCAGCGCGACAACCACCGGCTGATCGAGACCCTCGTCCGCCTGCGCGACATGGGCAACACCCTGATCGTCGTCGAGCACGACGAGGACACCATCAAGGTCGCCGACTGGGTCGTCGACATCGGCCCCGGCGCCGGTGAGCACGGCGGCAAGGTCGTCCACAGCGGACCCCTCAAGGAGCTGCTGGCCACCGAGGCGTCGATGACCGGCCAGTACCTGTCCGGCAAGAGGTCCATCGCCCTCCCCGACGTCCGCCGCCCCGTGGACCCCGGCCGCAAGCTCACCGTGCGCGGCGCCCGGGAGAACAACCTGCGCGACATCGACGTGTCGTTCCCCCTGGGCGTGCTCACGGCCGTCACCGGTGTCTCCGGCTCCGGCAAGTCGACGCTCGTCAACGACATCCTCTACACCCACCTGGCACGCGAACTGAACGCCGCCCGGGCGGTTCCGGGCCGGCACACCCGCGTGGAGGGCGACGACCTCGTCGACAAGGTCGTCCACGTCGACCAGTCGCCCATCGGCCGTACGCCGCGCTCGAACCCCGCCACGTACACCGGCGTCTTCGATCACGTCCGCAAGCTCTTCGCGGAGACGATGGAGGCCAAGGTCCGCGGCTACCTGCCCGGCCGCTTCTCCTTCAACGTCAAGGGCGGCCGCTGCGAGAACTGCGCGGGCGACGGCACCATCAAGATCGAGATGAACTTCCTGCCGGACGTGTACGTGCCGTGCGAGGTCTGCCACGGCGCGCGCTACAACCGGGAGACCCTGGAGGTCCACTACAAGGGCAAGTCCATCGCCGAGGTGCTGGACATGCCCATCGAGGAGGCCCTCGAGTTCTTCGAGGCCGTCCCGACGATCGCCCGCCACCTGCGCACGCTCCACGAGGTGGGGCTCGGCTACGTCCGCCTGGGGCAGTCGGCGCCGACGCTCTCCGGCGGCGAGGCCCAGCGCGTCAAGCTCGCCAGCGAGCTGCAGAAGCGGTCGACGGGACGGACGGTGTACGTCCTGGACGAGCCGACGACCGGTCTGCACTTCGAGGACATCAGCAAGCTGATCAGCGTGCTGTCCGGGCTGGTCGACAAGGGCAACACGGTCATCGTCATCGAGCACAACCTCGACGTGATCAAGACCGCCGACTGGGTTGTCGACATGGGCCCCGAGGGCGGCTCCGGCGGTGGCCTCGTCGTCGCGGAGGGCACGCCCGAGGAGGTGGCGGCGGTACCGGCCAGCCACACGGGCAAGTTCCTGCGCGACATGCTGGGGGATCGCGTGAGTGACGCGTCGGTGCCGGCGCGGAAGACCGCGAAGCGGGCGCCTGCGAAGAAGACGGTGGCGGCGAAGGCCGCTGCCGCGAAGAAGACGGTCTCGGCGAGGACGACGGCCGCTACCGCGAAGAAGACCGCGGCCCGTAAGAAGGGCTGAGGCGGTTCGGCACCGCCGGGCTCCCCGGCGGTGGCCGATCGCCGTCGCGGCGGGGTGGGGTGCCCCAGTCCCGCCCCTTCCCGTTTCCCGGGGCTCCGCCCCGGACCCCGGGGGCTGGGGCTTGCCCCCAGGAAACGGTGAAAGGGCGGGACCGGGGCATCCCACCCCCGCCGGTATCGTCGCTACGTCGCACCGCCCCCGTACCACCGCTGGAGCTCCCCATGACATCCCCCTCGGCTTCCTCCGCCTCCTCCGCGTCCCGTCGTACCGTGCTGCGCGGAGCCGCTCTGGTGGGGGCCGCCGGGGTCGGCGCCGCCGCCTGCTCCGGGGGTACGGGTGCCAAGGGGCCGGCCACCCCCACCGCGCCCGTCGACCTGGGGGCGGCCGGTGAGATCCCCGCCGGTGGCGCGCGGCTCTACCGGGAGCAGAAGCTCGTCGTCTCGCGGTCCGCCGAGGGGGAGTACAAGGCGTTCAGCGCGGTGTGCACCCACGCGGGCTGCGTCGTCACCAAGGTCGAGAACGGGAAGATCAGCTGCCCCTGCCACGGCAGCACGTTCGACGCCGCCACCGGCAAGGTCCTCCAGGGCCCGGCCGGCGCGCCCCTGCCCGCCGTCCCCGTCAAGGCCGACGGCGGCAAGCTGATCGCCGGTCCCTCCGCCTGAGCGAGCCCCTCCGCCCGAGCCCCGGGCCGTTACGACCAGTCCCAGGCGATCCCCACTATCCCCGGCCGGACCCCCTGCTCCACCAGGTGCACCTCCCGGTGCCGTCCCGCCAGGGTCAGTTCCTGCTGACCGGAGCGCGGCGCCCCCGCCGCGCTCTGGCTGAAGCGGCGGCACCGCACCGGCAGCGCGGCCTCGTCGAAGCGGACCCGCAGCACGTACTGCCCGCCCGCGAAGCTGAACCCCCGCACGTACTCGCCGCTCGGGCCGCCCGTGCCGTCGTCGAAGCCGTAGCCGAAGACGTGGGTGTCCCCGGCGCGCAGCCGGGCGTCGAAGAGCAGCTCCGCGACGAGGACGCCCGCCGTCGCGTGCCACCGGACCCGGCCCACCCGGCAGTTCTCCCCGGCCCTTACGGTCATCCGGCCGGGGTCGCAGCCCTCGTCGCCGTGGTGGATGGCCACATAGCGGTCCACGCCGTCGCGGTGCGCCCGCACCACGTGGTGCGAGTCGCGGGCGCGCATCTCGCGGCCCGCGCCGATGGACACCCGCTCCAGATGGCAGACGGTGTGGAGGCCGCCGTCCTCCGGCGACTCCAGCTCCGCCAGCAGCCGCTCCAGGGCCCGGGACTCCTCCACCAGCGAGCGGTACGAACGCGCGGCCGGCCGGTCCGGCGCGGTGCCCGACGGCGCCGGGGCGGCGAGTAACCCGGTCAGGGCCCGTTCCGGCAGGTCGAGCACGTCCTCCAGCAGCCGTACGGCCCGCAGGGACTCCGGTCGCCGGGGTCTGCGGAGGCCCTGCTGCCAGTAACTCAGGGTCGTCACCCCCACCTTGACCCCGCGCTGCGCCAGCCGGTGCTGCACCCGGTGCAGTGCCAGCCCGCGCACCGACAGCGCCGTGCGCAGCGCCAGGTGGAAGGGGCCCGATCGCAGCGCCCGGGCCAGCTCGCTCTCGGCGACGCCCGCGCTGGTGCGCGCTGTGCTGGTGCGCGTCATTCCGTTTGCTCCTCTGTCCGCGCTCTCCCGCTGTGAAGTCCGCTGTGAAGCCCCCGTGCGCCTGTGAATATTCACGATCGGCAGGTGCCTCGGACGTGCCTCGGCGTGCGGCTTTCCTACTGGACGGCCACGGGCCGTTCACATCCGGCGGGATTCGTTCACATCCGGGCCTCAGGCCGTATTGAAGCCGGTTGACCAGCCCCCGACAACACCCGATGCTCCTCACACGCGTCCGGACGCGCTCCTCCATCAGCACCCCCCACCCCACGGGAGGAACGCGAAATGTCCCGTGCTTCGGCATCGGCAACCATAGAAAAGCCCCGCATACGCGGCAGACGGCTGTCCCTGACGGCCTTGTTCGCCGCCGTCCTGTTCGCCGTCCCCACCACGGCGAGCGCGGCGACCGGTGAACAGCACGCGCTGCGGGCGACGAACAGACTGAACATCGGCATGCAGGCCCAGCAGAAGACCAACTGGTGCTGGGCCGCCTCCGGCAACACCATCGCCACCTGGTTCGGCCGCAACTACAGCCAGAACCAGTTCTGCAACGCCGCCTTCAACCGCGCCCAGGGCTCCACGTGCCCCAACAACCAGGCCACGCTGGGCAATGTGCAGAACGCCCTCGACTGGGCGGGCATCAACGAGGGCCGGTACGTCAACGGCTGGCTGCGCTACCCGACCGTCAAGTCCGAGATCGACGCGGGCCGTCCGGTCGAGACCCGCATCCAGTGGCAGTCCGGCGGCGGCCACATGCACGTCATCTACGGGTACGACGACGCGAACAGCATGGTCTACTGGGGCGACCCCTGGCCCTCCAGCAACCGCTACAACTGGGCGTCGCACAACTGGTACGTGAACAACAACCAGTTCTCCTGGACCCATTCGCTCTACGGGATCGGGGCGTGAGGGCCATGACCGACCGGTACACATCGAGGAACGCCGCCCGCGTGGCCGCCGCCGGCGCCCTGACCGCCGCGCTGCTGGGCCTCGCCCCGCTCGCCCACGCCGCGCCGCCCCCGGCCGTCCCCGCGCCGCCGTCGGCCGCCGGGGTCGCCGAGGCCCACGACGCGGCCGCCGCGCCCGGCACCCTGGCCACGCTCTCCCGCTTCTTCGCCCGGGACGGCGCGAACCGGGACGGCGCGCCCGCGAAGACCGGCCGGCTCGCGAAGACGGACGCGCGTCCGAGGATCGACGGGGCGACCGTCCCCGTCTACACGCTCGACCCGGAGTTCGTGGCGGGCAAGGAAGGCGCCCCGATCGCGCGGCTGGACTTCCTCGCCAGCACCGCCGTCTCGGCCGACGGGCAGAAGGCGTCGGTGTGGACCGCGCGCACCGGGAACACCTGGAGCGTCGTCAACATCGCCACCGGCGACGACGAGACCCGCTACGCGGCCGCCGGCGCCCGCAAGCTCAGCGGCGGCACGGTCTTCCGCGAGCCGCAGATCAACGCCTGGTACGTCCAGCGCGGCGACCGCGTCCTGCCGCTCGACGAGGACGCCGTGCGGGCGGTCGGCGAGCAGGGCACCACGGTCGGCGCCTACCGGGACCGGGTGCGCAAGGCCTACGGCGCCAAGCTGCCGGGCTCGGCCTACGACAGGAAGGGCGTGGCCGGCGGTTACGACGCGAACGGCGACGCGGCGTCCGTCGCACCGGGGACCGATGCGGACCGGTCGGTGACCGCGGCACCGGAAGGTGACGGCGGCTTCCCGATCGCGGCCCCC
Source organism: Streptomyces abikoensis (assembly GCF_014648775.1). Taxonomy (GTDB): domain Bacteria; phylum Actinomycetota; class Actinomycetes; order Streptomycetales; family Streptomycetaceae; genus Streptomyces; species Streptomyces abikoensis. The sequence goes on along the minus strand of NZ_BMRT01000008.1, from coordinate 114,307 downwards.
GCCGCGACGGCCGGCGGGGCGGCGGCCCTGGCCCTCGGGCTGGGAGCCGTGGCGGTGCGCAGGCACAGGCTGCGGCGCCGCTGACGGCACCCCCCACGGGGTCCGTCCCCCGCTTCCGCTCCGGCCCCGGCGGCCACCACCGCCGGGGCCGGAGTCGTGCCCGTTCCCGGGCCGCCGCCGGACGGTGGAGTTGTCAGTGCCCGCAAGTAGGGTGTGTGACATGGCCGACCCCAGCAGCTACCGACCCAAGCCGGGACAGATCCCCGACTCGCCGGGGGTGTACAAGTTCCGCGACGAGCACGGCCGGGTGATCTACGTCGGGAAGGCGAAGAGCCTCCGCCAGCGGCTCTCGTCGTACTTCCAGGACCTCGCCGGACTCCACCCGCGCACCCGCACCATGGTCACCACGGCCGCCTCCGTGGAGTGGACGGTGGTCTCCACCGAGGTCGAGGCGCTCCAGCTGGAGTACTCCTGGATCAAGGAGTACGACCCCCGCTTCAACGTGAAGTACCGGGACGACAAGAGCTACCCCTCCCTCGCGGTCACGCTCAACGAGGAGTTCCCCCGCGTCCAGGTCATGCGCGGCCCCAAGAAGAAGGGCGTGCGCTACTTCGGCCCCTACGCCCACGCCTGGGCCATCCGGGAGACCGTCGACCTGATGCTGCGCGTCTTCCCCGTGCGCACGTGCTCCGCCGGGGTGTTCAAGCGCTCCCACCAGATCGGCCGCCCCTGCCTCCTCGGCTACATCGGCAAGTGCTCCGCCCCCTGCGTCGGCCGCGTCACCCCCGAGGAGCACCGCGAACTGGCCGAAGAATTCTGCGACTTCATGGCCGGGCGTACCGGCGCGTACATCCGCCGTTTGGAACAGCGGATGCATGATGCCGCCGAGGAGATGGAGTACGAGAAGGCCGCCCGGCTGCGGGACGACATAGAGGCGCTCCGCCGCGCCCTGGAGAAGAACGCCGTCGTCCTGGCCGACGCCACCGACGCCGACCTGATCGCGGTCGCCGAGGACGAGCTCGAAGCGGCCGTGCAGATCTTCCATGTGCGCGGCGGCCGGGTGCGCGGCCAGCGCGGCTGGGTCACCGACAAGGTCGAGGCCGTCGACACGGCGGGCCTCGTCGAGCACGCCCTCCAGCAGCTCTACGGCGAGGAGAGCGGCGACGCCGTCCCCAAGGAGGTCCTCGTCCCCGCCCTGCCGGATCCGGTGGAGCCCGTCGCCCAGTGGCTGACCGGCCGCCGCGGCTCCCGCGTGGACCTGCGCATCCCCCAGCGCGGCGACAAGAAGGACCTGATGGCCACCGTCCAGCGCAACGCCCAGCAGGCGCTCGCGCTGCACAAGACCAAGCGCGCCTCCGACCTCACCACCCGCTCCCGGGCCCTGGAGGAGATCACCGAGGCCCTCGGTCTGGACTCGGCGCCGCTGCGCATCGAGTGCTTCGACATCTCCCACCTCCAGGGACAGGACGTCGTGGCGTCCATGGTCGTCTTCGAGGACGGCCTGGCCCGCAAGAGCGAGTACCGCCGCTTCCAGATCAAGGGCTTCGAGGGCCAGGACGACGTCCGCTCGATGCACGAGGTCGTGAGCCGCCGCTTCCGCCGCTATCTGCGGGAGAGCCTGAAGACGGGGGAGTGGGCCGAGGAGGCCCCGGGCGACGAGCCCGGCGGCGAGGTCCCCGCCGAGAACGGCGACCGGCCCAAGCGCTTCGCCTACCCGCCGCAGCTCGTCGTGGTCGACGGCGGGCAGCCGCAGGTGGCCGCCGCCCAGCGGGCGCTGGACGAGCTCGGGGTCACCGACGTGGCCGTGTGCGGTCTCGCCAAGCGGCTGGAGGAGGTCTGGCTGCCCGGCGAGGACGACCCGGTCGTCCTGCCCCGCACCAGCGAGGGCCTCTACCTCCTGCAGCGCGTGCGCGACGAGGCCCACCGCTTCGCGATCGCCTACCAGCGCGGCAAGCGCTCCAGAAGCATGAAGGCCGGACCGCTGGATACGGTCCCCGGCCTGGGCGAGACCCGCAAACAGGCGCTGCTCAAGCACTTCGGCTCGGTCAAGCGGCTGCGCGCCGCGACGGTCGAGGAGATCTGCGCGGCGCCCGGCATCGGCCGCAAGACGGCCGAGACCGTCGCCGCGGCGCTGGCCGCGACGGCACCACCCGCCCCGGCCGTCAACACGGCCACGGGCGAGATCATGGACGACGCGGAGGAATGATGGACCTGACCGCACAGGACGGACCCGGCGGAGCGCGCCCGGACCGGCGCGGTCCGTCGTCCGGGCCGCACGCCCGGGAAGGCCTCAGTATGGAAGGGAAGACGACGCCGGTGGCGCCGTCGGCAGAACGGGGGAAGACAGAATGAACGTGACCGACCGGGACGGAGCACAGGTGAGTACGGGCACGACGGTGGACGCGACCGGCGAGACGGCGGGCATCCCCGAGCTGGTCATCATTTCCGGCATGTCGGGGGCGGGCCGCAGCACCGCCGCCAAGTGTCTGGAGGACCTCGGCTGGTTCGTCGTGGACAACCTGCCGCCCGCCCTGATCCCCACCATGGTGGACCTCGGCGCCCGCTCCCAGGGCAATGTGGCCCGCATCGCCGTCGTCGTGGACGTCCGCGGCCGGCGCTTCTTCGACAACCTCCGCGAATCGCTCGCCGACCTGGAGGCCAAGAAGGTCAAGCGCCGGGTGATCTTCCTGGAGGCGTCCGACGACGCCCTGGTGCGCCGCTTCGAGTCCGTGCGCCGCCCGCACCCCCTCCAGGGCTCGGGCCGCATCGTCGACGGCATCGCCGCCGAGCGCGACCTGCTGCGCGAGCTGCGCGGCGACGCCGACCTCGTCATCGACACCTCCAGCCTCAACGTCCACGAGCTGCGCGCCAAGCTGGACGCCCAGTTCGCCGGCGAGGAGGAGCCGGAGCTGCGGGCCACCGTCATGTCCTTCGGCTACAAGTACGGCCTGCCCGTCGACGCCGACCTCGTCGTCGACTGCCGCTTCCTCCCCAACCCCCACTGGGTGCCCGAGCTGCGCCCCTTCACCGGCCTCAACGAGGAGGTGTCCGGCTACGTCTTCAACCAGCCCGGCGCCAAGGAGTTCCTCGACCGCTACACCGAGCTCCTCCAGCTCATCGCCGCCGGCTACCGCCGCGAGGGCAAGCGCTATGTGACGATCGCGGTCGGCTGCACCGGCGGCAAGCACCGCTCCGTCGCCATGTCCGAGAAGCTCGCCCATCGTCTCGTCTCGGAGGGTGTCGAGACCGTCGTCGTCCACCGGGACATGGGGCGCGAGTGACCGGCCGGACCTTCCGGATGCGTCGCGTCCGCAAGCTGGTGCCCGGCCGCGCGAGCGGCCGGGCCGAGCGCCGTGCCTACCGGGGCGCCCAGCCCAAGGTCGTCGCCCTCGGCGGCGGCCACGGCCTGTCGGCCTCCCTCGCCGCGCTGCGCCGGATCACCGGCGATCTGACCGCCGTCGTCACCGTCGCCGACGACGGCGGCTCCAGCGGCCGGCTCCGTGACGAGCTGGGCGTGCTGCCCCCCGGCGATCTCCGCAAGGCCCTCGCGGCGCTCTGCGGCGACGACGACTGGGGGCAGACCTGGGCCCGGGTGGTCAAGCACCGCTTCGAGAGCCGGGGCGAGCTCCACGGCCACGCCGTGGGCAATCTGCTGATCGTCGCCCTCTGGGAGCAGCTGGGCGACCACGTCCAGGCGCTGGACCTGGTCGGCAAGCTGCTGGGCGCCCACGGCCGGGTGCTGCCGATGTCGGCGGTCCCGCTGGAGCTCCAGGCGCTGGTCAAGGGCCACGATCCGGCCGCCCCCGACGACATCACCACCGTGTGCGGCCAGGCCACCGTGGCGCTCACCCCGGGCGAGGTGCAGTCCGTGCACGTCGTCCCGGAGGACCCGCCGGCGGTGCCCGAGGCCGTGGCGGCCGTGCTGGACGCGGACTGGGTGGTGCTCGGCCCGGGCTCCTGGTTCTCCTCCGTCATCCCCCACCTGCTGGTGCCCGAGCTGCTGGAGGCGCTCCAGGAGACCAAGGCCCGCCGGGTGCTCTCGCTGAACCTCGCCCCGCAACCCGGGGAAACCGATGGCTTCTCCCCGCAGCGTCATTTGGAGGTTTTGGCCCGACACGCCCCTAAACTCGCCCTGGACGTGGTGCTGGCCGACGAGGCCGCCGTGCCCGACCGGGACAGCCTCGAGGACGCCGCCAAGCGGCTCGGGGCCACGGTCGAGCTGGCGCCGGTCGCCTCGCCCGACGGCTCCCCGACGCACGACCCGGAGCTGTTGGCCGCCGCGTACGACCGTATTTTTCGGATGCATGGAAGGATCGGCCCATGGCGATGACGGCAGCGGTGAAGGACGAAATCTCCCGGCTCCCCGTCACCCGGACCTGCTGCCGGAAAGCAGAGGTCTCGGCGGTCCTGCGTTTCGCCGGCGGGCTGCACCTGGTCAGCGGGCGCATCGTGATCGAGGCGGAGCTGGACACCGGGATCGCGGCCCGGCGGCTCCGCAAGGACATCCTGGAGATCTTCGGGCACGCCTCCGACCTGGTGGTCATGGCCCCGGGCGGGCTCCGCAGAGGCAGCCGGTACGTGGTGCGGGTGGTGGCGGGCGGTGACCAGCTGGCGCGCCAGACCGGCCTGGTCGACGGCCGCGGCCGGCCGATCCGCGGGCTGCCCCCGCAGGTCGTCTCCGGGGCCACCTGTGACGCCGAGGCCGCCTGGCGCGGCGCCTTCCTGGCCCATGGCTCCCTCACCGAGCCCGGCCGGTCCTCCTCCCTGGAGGTGACCTGCCCCGGCCCGGAGGCGGCGCTGGCGCTGGTGGGCGCGGCCCGCCGGCTCCAGATCGCGGCCAAGGCCCGCGAGGTGCGCGGTGTGGACCGGGTCGTCGTCCGCGACGGCGACGCGATCGGCGCGCTGCTGACCCGGCTCGGCGCCCATGAGTCCGTGCTGGCCTGGGAGGAGCGGCGGATGCGCCGCGAGGTGCGGGCCACCGCCAACCGGCTGGCCAATTTCGACGACGCCAACCTGCGCCGCTCGGCGCGGGCCGCCGTCGCCGCGGGCGCCCGGGTGCAGCGGGCGCTGGAGATCCTCGGCGAGGAGGTCCCCGAGCACCTCGCGGCCGCCGGCCGGCTGCGGATGGAGCACAAGCAGGCCTCCCTGGAGGAGCTCGGCGCGCTCGCCGACCCGCCGCTGACCAAGGACGCCGTCGCCGGCCGGATCCGCCGGCTGCTGGCCATGGCCGACAAGCGCGCCCAGGACCTGGGCATCCCCGGCACCGAGTCGAACCTCTCCGACCTGTCGGACCTGTCGGAGGAGATGGCCGAGGGCATGGTCGGCTGAGCCGATGAACCGCCGGAGGGGCCGCGTGAGCGGCCCCTCCGGCGTATGGGCGGCGCAAAACGCGCCGTTGACATGGCCATGAGGTCCCTAGAACCCTGGCGTCCGCACTGACGTGGCAGACAACGGCAAGGGGGGCTCATGAGACGCAAAACGAGACCGATCGTCGCGGTGGCTTCGCTGTTGCTGGGCGGCCTCGCGGCGGCACCCTCGGCGTACGCACAACCGGCCGCCGACACCCTGACCGCGTGGACCGCCCGGGTCACCGGCGCGCAGGTCCCGCTCCTCCTCCGGGCCGGCGTCGACGGCCATGAACTGGGCCGGCGCGTGGCCGGCGGCGAGAAGGCGCCCGTCGAGGTCGTCCTCACCGCCGCACAGGCCGGGGAGCTGCGCCGCCAGGGCGTCGACATCACCGAGAAGCGCGTGCGCGGCCGGCAGGGCCTGGGCGCCACGGGCGACGGGGTCTTCCGCCCGTACAGCGGGAAGAACGGCCTCCAGCAGGAGATCACCGACACCGCCCGCACCCACCCCGGCCTCACCAAGGTCGTCAGCATCGGCAAGACCGTACGCGGCCAGGACATCCTCGCCCTCAAGGTCGCCAAGGACGCCACCGCGCGCCACGACGGCGACCGGCCCGCCGTGCTCTACCTGTCCAACCAGCACGCCCGCGAGTGGATCACCCCGGAGATGACCCGGCGGCTGATGCACCACTACCTCGACCGCTACGGCAAGGACGACCGGATCACGAAGCTCGTGGACTCCACCGAACTGTGGTTCGTCCTCTCCGCCAACCCCGACGGCTACGACTACACCTTCCAGAGCCCGGCCACCCGGCTGTGGCGCAAGAACCTCCGCGACAACGACGGCGACGGAAAGATCACTCCGGCGGACGGCGTCGACCTCAACCGCAACTTCCCCTACAAGTGGGGCTACGACAACGAGGGTTCGTCCCCGCGCCCGGCCTCCGGGACGTACCGCGGGCCCGCCGCCGCCTCCGAACCGGAGACCAAGGCGCTGGACTCCTTCGAGAAGGAACACCGCTTCACCTACGCCATCAACTACCACTCCGCCGCCGAACTCCTGCTCTACGGCGTCGGTTGGCAAGTGGCCACGCCCACTCCCGACGACGTCCTCTACAGGGCGCTCGCCGGCACCCCCGAGAAGTCCGCGATACCCGGCTACCGGCCCCAGGTCTCCTCGGAGCTCTACACCACCAACGGCGAGGCGGACGGCCACGCGGCCAACGTCAACGGCACCATGATGTTCACCCCGGAGATGTCGACCTGCGAGACCGCCTCGGCGGTCGACCCCAACGACCGCTGGGACCCGGCCGACTGCCGCTCCTCCTTCAACTTCCCCGACGACGAGAAGCTGATCCAGCAGGAGTTCAGCAAGAACATCCCCTTCGCCCTCTCCGTCGCCGAGTCCGCGCACCACGCCGACCGCCCCTCCTCCTCGGTCGGCCTCGACGCCCCCGACCTCACCCCGCACGCCTTCACCGCGTCCCACGCCCGTGACGGCGAGCAGACCGTCGCCGTCACCGCCCGCAAGAGCCTCACCGGCATCCGCGCCCACTACAGCGTCGACGGCGAGCCCGAGACCACCGTGCCCGTCAAGGCATGGGACGGCGGCGACCGCTACGGCGGCGAGGACAACCTCCGCTTCGACCAGTACCGCGCCACCCTCCAGGGCGCCCACGCGGGCTCCACCGTCCGCGTCCGGTTCAGCGGACAGACCCGCGACGGGCACGGGACCACCAGCGAGTCGTTCACCTTCACCGTGGCCGACACCCCGCGCGCCGACACCCTCGTCGTCACGGACGAAGGCCCCGGCGGCGCCTCCCGGCACGCCCCGGACTACGTCAAGGCCCTCACCGACAACGGCCGCAAGGCCACCGTCTGGGACGTCGCCACCCAGGGCGCGCCGCCCGCGCTGGGCGTGCTCAGCCACTACGACACCGTCCTGTGGAACTCCGGGGACGCCCGCCCCGACGGCGCGACCCTCCTCGCCGTGCGCGACTTCGTCAACGAGGGCGGCAAACTGATCGCCGCGGGCACCAAGGCGGGCGGCGAGTCCCGGGTCGGCGACGCCGACACCGACGACTTCGCCCAGTACTACCTGGGCGCCGGCGCCCGCACCTCGTTCGACCGGGCCACGCGCTTCACCGGCGCCGGAGAGCTCACGGGCACCACGGCCGCCCTCGGTACCGGCGGGAGCCCGCTGGCGCTCGCCGGGGCCTACCGCCCGATCTCCGACGAGTTGCCGCCCGACACCTTCCCGCAGTTCCGCACCGCCGCGGCCGGTGAGTACCGCTCACCGGTGACGCAGGGTGACGGATCGGAGGTGCGGGTCGGCGGTGCCGCGGCCCTCACCACCCGGGACACCGTCCTGCTGGGCTTCGGTCTTGAACACGTGTCCGACCCGCGCGAGCGGGCCGGGCTGATCGGTGCCGCACTGCGCGCCATCGGCGGTTGACCTGCAGCTGAGCGCGATTGGGCACGACTGAGCGCGCCTGACGGCCCCCGCCGCCAATGTCACGTACCTCCCCTGTTAGAGGTAGGGTCGGTGATGGTCGGGGACATCCCAATACAGCCGCCGGGCAGTCCCGGCACACCAACGAGGAGATCGGTTCGTGACGATCCGCGTAGGCATCAACGGCTTTGGCCGTATCGGTCGTAACTACTTCCGCGCGCTCCTGGAGCAGGGTGCGGACATCGAGATCGTCGGTGTCAACGACCTGACCGACAACGCCACCCTGGTGCACCTGCTGAAGTACGACTCGATCCTGGGTCGCCTCAAGCAGGAGGTCAGCCACACCGACGACACGATCACCGTCGGCGACATGACCTTCAAGACGATGGCCGAGCGCGACCCGGCAGCGCTGCCGTGGGGCGAGCTGGGCGCCGACATCGTCATCGAGTCCACCGGCATCTTCACCAAGCGTGAGGACGCGGCCAAGCACCTGGCCGCCGGCGCGAAGAAGGTCCTCATCTCGGCTCCGGCCAAGAACGAGGACATCACCATCGTGATGGGCGTCAACCAGGACAAGTACGACGCGGCCAACCACCACGTCATCTCCAACGCCTCCTGCACCACCAACTGCGTGGCGCCGATGGCCAAGGTTCTCGACGAGAACTTCGGCATCGTCAAGGGCATGATGACGACGGTCCACGCGTACACCAACGACCAGCGCATCCTGGACTTCCCGCACTCCGACCTGCGCCGCGCCCGCGCCGCCGCGGAGAACATCATCCCGACCTCGACGGGTGCCGCCAAGGCCACCGCCCTGGTCCTCCCGCAGCTCAAGGGCAAGCTGGACGGCATCGCCATGCGCGTCCCGGTCCCGACCGGCTCGGTCACCGACCTGGTCCTCGAGCTCGACCGCGAGACCAGCAAGGAAGAGATCAACGCCGCCTTCCAGAAGGCCGCCGAGGGTCAGCTCAAGGGCATCCTCGACTACACCGAGGACGCGATCGTCTCCTCCGACATCGTGAACTGGCCGGCCTCCTGCACCTTCGACTCCTCCCTGACCATGGTCCAGGGCAAGCAGGTCAAGGTCGTCGGCTGGTACGACAACGAGTGGGGCTACTCCAACCGCCTGGTGGACCTGACGGTCTTCGTCGGCGGCCAGCTCTGACCTTCGCCTGACCGGCAGTCCGCACTACTGTCACCAGGCACCGAGTGTGGGGATGGGGCTCGCACGACGCGACGACGCGTCGTACGGGCCCCGTCTTATGACTAACGAAGTCACGGAGTCACTGCATGAAGACGATCGATGAACTGATCGAAGGCGGCATCGAGGGGAAGCGGGTCTTCGTCCGCGCCGACCTGAACGTGCCGCTCGAGGGCAGCACCATCACCGATGACGGCCGCATCCGCGCCGTCGCGCCGACGATCGCCAAGCTCGCCGCCGCGGGCGCCAAGGTGATCGTCGCCTCCCACCTGGGCCGTCCCAAGGGCGCCCCGGAGGACCGCTTCTCCCTCGCCCCGGCCGCGAAGCGGCTCGGCGAGATCCTGGGCAAGAGTGTCTCGTTCGCCACCGACACGGTCGGTGACAGCGCGAAGGCCACCGTCGCCGCACTGGCGAACGGCGAGGTCACGCTGCTGGAGAACCTCCGTTTCAACGCGGGCGAGACCAGCAAGGACGACGCCGAGCGCGGCGCCTTCGCCGACGAGCTCGCGTCGCTCGCCGACCTCTACGTCGGCGACGGCTTCGGTGCCGTGCACCGCAAGCACGCCTCGGTCTTCGACCTCCCCAAGCGGCTCCCGCACGCCGCCGGCGACCTGATCGCCACCGAGGTCGGCGTCCTGAAGAAGCTCACCGACGAGGTTCAGCGGCCCTACGTGGTCGTGCTGGGCGGCGCCAAGGTCTCCGACAAGCTGGGTGTCATCGACAACCTGCTGAAGAAGGCCGACCGCATCCTCATCGGCGGCGGCATGTCGTACACCTTCCTGGCCGCCAAGGGCCACGAGGTCGGCATCTCGCTGCTCCAGGAGGACCAGAAGGGCACGTGCCTGGAGTACCTGGCGGAGGCCGAGAAGCGGGGCGTGGAATTCGTCCTGCCGGTCGACGTGCTGGTCTCGGCCGACTTCCCCGACCTGAAGACGAAGGCCCCGGCCAACCCCGAGGTCGTCGCCACGGACGCCATGCCCGCCGACAAGGAGGGCCTGGACATCGGCCCGAAGACGCGTGAGCTCTACGCGGCCAAGCTGGCCGACGCGGGCACCGTCTTCTGGAACGGCCCGATGGGCGTCTTCGAGCACCCCGACTACGCCAACGGCACCAAGGCCGTCGCCCAGGCCCTGCTGGACTCGGACGGCTTCACCGTCGTCGGTGGTGGCGACTCGGCCGCGGCCGTGCGCATCCTGGGCTTCGACGAGAACGCTTTCGGCCACATTTCGACCGGTGGCGGCGCCAGCCTCGAGTACCTCGAGGGCAAGACGCTCCCCGGCCTCGCCGCACTGGAGGACTGAACCACCGTGAGTGCACGCACCCCGCTGATGGCGGGCAACTGGAAGATGAACCTCAACCACCTCGAGGCCATCGCCCACGTCCAGAAGCTCGCCTTCACCCTCGCGGACAAGGACTACGAGGCCGTTGACGTGGCCGTCCTGCCGCCCTTCACCGACCTCCGCTCGGTGCAGACCCTGGTCGACGGCGACAAGCTGAAGATCATGTACGGCGCCCAGGACATCTCGGCGTACGACTCCGGCGCGTACACCGGTGAGATCTCCGGTGGCATGCTCGCCAAGCTCAAGTGCTCCTTCGTCGCGGTGGGCCACTCCGAGCGCCGCCAGTACCACGGCGAGTCGGACGAGCTCTGCAACGCCAAGGTGAAGGCCGCCTTCAAGCACGGCATCACCCCGATCCTCTGCGTCGGCGAGGGCCTGGACGTCCGCAAGGCGGGCAACCAGGTCGCCTACACCCTGGCGCAGGTCGAGGGCGGCCTCGCGGACATCCCGGCCGAGCAGGCCGCGACGATCGTGATCGCCTACGAGCCCGTCTGGGCCATCGGCACCGGCGAGGTCGCCACGCCCGAGGACGCCCAGGAGGTCTGCGGTGCCATTCGCGGCCGTCTGGCCGAGCTGTACGACCAGGAGCTGGCCGACAAGGTCCGCATCCAGTACGGCGGCTCCGTGAAGTCCGGCAACATCGCCGCGATCATGGCGCAGCCGGATGTCGACGGCGCCCTGATCGGCGGGGCCTCGCTCGACGCGGACGAGTTCGTCAAGATCGTCCGCTTCGCCGACCAGTAGCGGCTATGACGGCGGCCCCCCGCCGTCGTACCCTGTCGGGGCCGGGACCGGCGTGAACGCGCCGCTGCCCGGCCCCACACGCGTTTTCCATCCAGTCAGTCCGAGAGAGTTGGTCCAGCCGTGGTCATCGGGTTCTCGATCGCCCTCATCGTCTTCAGCTTGCTGCTGATGATGCTGGTGCTCATGCACAAGGGGAAGGGCGGCGGCCTGTCCGACATGTTCGGCGGCGGCATGCAGTCCTCCGTCGGCGGTTCCTCGGTCGCCGAGCGCAACCTCGACCGGATCACCATCGTGATCGGTCTGCTCTGGTTCGCGTGCATCGTCACGCTGGGCGTGCTGATGAAGGTCGGCAGCTGACGCTCCGTCGCGGACGCGGCCTATGATTGAGGGCGCGTCCTCGCGGCCGGGCTGTAACTCCTGCCACTGGACGCGCGTTGGGCCTTACGTAGACTGAGGCGCCCGCAGCGGAGCGGACTGTCGACCCCGCGGCGCAGCCGCTGTTCGGCACAGTGCAGCACCATCACGCAGGGAGTTACGACCGTGGCAAGTGGCAACGCGATCCGAGGAAGCCGGGTCGGGGCGGGGCCCATGGGAGAGGCGGAGCGGGGCGAATCGGCACCCCGACTGCGGATCTCCTTCTGGTGCTCCAACGGGCACGAGACGCAGCCGAGCTTCGCCAGCGACGCCCAGGTGCCCGACACCTGGGACTGCCCCCGCTGTGGCTTCCCGGCCGGCCAGGACCGGGACAATCCACCGGACCCGCCGCGCACGGAGCCGTACAAGACCCACCTCGCCTATGTGCGCGAACGGCGCAGCGACGCCGACGGCGAGGCCATCCTCGCCGAGGCGCTCGCCAAGCTCCGTGGGGAGATCTAGAGCGACGAAAGCGGCCCGGCCGGACACCTGTGGAAGGTGTCCGGCCGGGCCGCTCGTCGTTTGCGCCGGGAATCGACGGCTGATCAATTAGGTTGGAGACAGCGGGGAAATTACGAGGAGAAGTGGACCGATGTCCGAGATGAACGCAGAGAGCCGCACCAGGCTGGACCGCACTCCCGAGTGGAACGCGCTCGCCAAGCACCGTGACGAGCTGGGGGAGGTGCACCTGCGCGAGCTGTTCGCCGACGACCCGGGCCGGGCCGACAAGTACACCGTCTCCGTCGGCGACCTCCACCTCGACTACTCGAAGCACCTGGTCACCGACGAGACCCTGCGGCTGCTGCGCGAACTGGCGGCGTCGGCCGACGTCGCCGGCCTGCGGGACGCGATGTTCCGCGGCGAGCGGATCAACACCACCGAGGACCGCGCGGTGCTCCACACCGCCCTGCGCGCACCGGAGTCGGCCGTCATCGAGGTCGACGGCGAGAACGTCGTGCCCGCCGTGCACGCGGTCCTGCGGAAGATGCAGATCTTCACCGACCGGGTCCGTTCGGGTGAGTGGAAGGGCCACACCGGAAAGCGCATCAAGAACGTCGTCAACATCGGCATCGGCGGATCCGACCTCGGACCGGCGATGGCTTTCGAGGCGCTGCGCGCCTACACCGCCCGCGACATGACGTTCCGTTTCGTCTCCAACGTGGACGGCGCCGACCTCCACGAGGCTGTCCGCGACCTCGACGCCGCCGAGACGCTCTTCATCGTGGCCTCCAAGACCTTCACCACGATCGAGACCATCACCAACGCCACCTCCGCGCGGAACTGGCTCCTCACCGAGCTGCGCGCCGGCGAGGACGCGGTCGCCAAGCACTTCGTCGCGCTGTCCACGAACGCGGAGAAGGTCGCCGACTTCGGCATCGACACCGCCAACATGTTCGAGTTCTGGGACTGGGTCGGCGGTCGTTACTCGTACGACTCCGCCATCGGCCTCTCCCTGATGCTCGCCATCGGCGGCGACCGCTTCCGCGAGATGCTGGCCGGCTTCCACCTGGTCGACGAGCACTTCCGGTGCGCGCCGCCGGAGGAGAACGCACCGCTGCTGCTCGGCCTGCTGGGCGTCTGGTACGGCAACTTCCACGGCGCGCAGTCGCACGCGGTGCTGCCCTACAGCCACTACCTGTCGAAGTTCGCGGCCTACCTCCAGCAGCTGGACATGGAGTCCAACGGCAAGTCGGTGGACCGTGACGGACAGCCCGTCAGCTGGGAGACCGGCCCGGTCGTCTGGGGCACCCCGGGCACCAACGGCCAGCACGCGTATTACCAGTTGATCCACCAGGGCACGAAGCTCATCCCGGCGGACCTGATCGGCTTCGCCCGGCCGGTGGACGACCTCCAGCCCGGTCTGGTCGCCCAGCACGACCTGCTGATGGCCAACCTCTTCGCCCAGGGCCAGGCCCTCGCCTTCGGCAAGACCCCCGAGGAGGTCGCGGCGGAGGGCGTCCCGGCGGAGCTCGTCCCCCACAAGACGTTCAAGGGCAACCACCCGACGACGACGATCCTCGCGAGCGAGCTGACGCCGTCGGTGCTCGGTCAGCTCATCGCGCTGTACGAGCACAAGGTCTTCGTCCAGGGCGCGATCTGGAACATCGACTCCTTCGACCAGTGGGGCGTCGAGCTCGGCAAGGTCCTCGCGAAGCGGGTGGAGCCGGCGCTGACGGAGGGCACGGACGTGCCCGGTCTCGACGCGTCGACGGCGTCGCTGGTTTCGCGGTACCGCGAGCTTCGCGGGCGCTGACGGCCCCCGGCCGAGGCCGGTTCGGCACCGCCGGGCCGGTACGTCGTGGCTGGCCGCCGTCGTGGCGGGGATGGGCGCCCCGGACCCGCCCCTTCCCGTTTCCTGGGGGGCAAGCCCCCCAGCCCCCCGGGGGTCCGGGGCGTAGCCCCGGGAAACGGTGAAAGGGCGGGACCGGGGCACCCCACCCGCCGCAACCACATACGGCGATGGCCCGCTCCCCTTCGGCAAGGGGAGCGGGCCATCGCCGTATCAGGTGAAACGCCGTCAGGGCGACGCCGGGGGGTACAGGTCGCGGGGGAGGCGGGCCGCCGCGGCCTGGTCCAGGAGCCAGAGCGTACGGCGCGAGCCGTACGCGCCGGCGGCCGGCGCCTGCACCTCACCCGCACCGCTCAGGGCCAGGGCCACCGCCCCGGCCTTGTCCTCGCCCGCGGCCAGCAGCCAGACCTCCCGGGCCGCCCGGATCGCCGGGAGGGTCAGGGAGACCCGCGTCGGCGGGGGCTTCGGCGCGCCGTGGACGCCGACGACCGTCCGCTCCGTCTCCCGTACGCCCGGAAGCTCCGGGAAGAGGGAGGCGACGTGGGTGTCGGGACCGACGCCCAGCAGCAGGACGTCGAAGGCCGGCACGGGGCCATGGTCCTCCGGGCGGGCCGCGGCGGCGAGCTCGGCCGCGTAGGCCTCCGCCGCCGCGTCCGCGTCGTCGTACGTGCCGTCCGCCGCGGGCATGAAGTGCACCCGCTTCGGGTCCAGCGGCACCGCGTCCAGCAGGGCCTCGCGGGCCTGCGTGGCGTTGCGCTCGGGGTCGCCCTCCGGGAGGAAGCGCTCGTCGCCCCACCACAGGTCCAGCCGGGACCAGTCGACCGCGTCCCGGGCGGGCGCCGCGGCGAGGGCCGCGAGCAGCCCGTTGCCGTTGCGCCCACCGGTGAGGACGACGGACGCGGAGCCGCGGGCGGCCTGGGCGTCCACGATCTTCGTGATCAGCCGGGCCGCCGCGGCCTGGGCCATCAGCTCCTTGTCCCGGTGCACGACGATCTGGGGCGTGCTCACTTCTTCGCCGCTTTCTTGCCCTGGGACTGCCCCTGGGCCTGGCCCTGACCCTGGGTCTGGCCCTGGGAGGGCGCGGAGGGCTTGGGCGCGGCGGAGGACTCGTCCGTCTTCGGCGCCGCCGGCGCCTGGTTCAGCCGGTCCACGCCGTACTTGACCGAGGACGCGTAGATGTCGTCCGGGTCCAGCCGGCGCAGCTCCTCCGCGAGGAGCTCGGCCGTGTCGCGGCGCTTGAGCGCCACGGCCCGGTCGGGCTGGCCGCGCATGGAGAGCGTGGCCAGGGAGCCGTCGGGACGGTCCAGCGTGACGACGCCCGTCTTGGTCTCCAGACGGACGGCCGTGAGGCCGGGGCCGTTCGAGACCGAGCGCGTCACCGGCGCCCCGAGGCGGTCGGCCAGCCACATGGCCAGCAGCTCGCCGCTGGGGTTGTAGGGCTCGCCCTCGACCTCGGCGGAGGTGATCTCGATGCCGGGCTGCTGGTCCAGGGCGGCCGCGAGCATGGAGCGCCACGGCGTGATCCGGGTCCAGGCCAGGTCGGTGTCGCCGGGCGCGTAGTGCGCGGCGCGGGCCGACAGCTCGGCGACGGGGTCCTCGGCGGTGTAGGCGTCGGTGACCCGGCGCTGGCCGAGCGCGCCGAGGGGGTCCTTGGCCGGGTTGGCCGGGGAGCCGACGGGCCACCAGACCACCACGGGGGCGTCCGGCAGCAGCAGCGGCAGCACGACCGACTGGGCGTGGTCTATGACCTCGCCGTACAGCCGCAGCACCACCGTCTCGCCGGCGCCGGCGTCCACGCCCACCCGCACCTCGGCGTCGAGGCGGGCCTGGGCGCGCTCGCGCGGCGAGCGGCTGACGCGCTTGATGACGACGAGCTTGCGCGAGGGGTGCTCGCGGGAGGCGTTGTTGGCCGCCTTGAGCGCGTCGTAGGCGTGCTCCTCGTCGGTGACGATGACCAGGGTCAGCACCATGCCGATGGCGGGGGTGCCGATGGCCCGGCGGCCCTGGACCAGCGCGTTGTTGATCTTGCTGGCCGTGGTGTCCGTAAGGTCGATCTTCATGGCCGACGCCAGCTCCGTCCGTCTCGTGCGAGCATCTCGTCCGCCTCGACCGGCCCCCAGGTGCCGGCCGGGTACTGCGCGGGCTTGCCGTTCTTGTCCCAGTACTCCTCGATCGGGTCGAGGATCTCCCAGGAGAGCTCGACCTCCTTCAGGCGCGGGAAGAGGTTCGACTCGCCGAGCAGGACGTCGAGGATGAGCCGCTCGTACGCCTCGGGGCTGGACTCGGTGAAGGACTCGCCGTAGGCGAAGTCCATCGAGACGTCCCGGACCTCCATCGAGGTGCCCGGCACCTTCGAGCCGAAGCGCACGGTCACGCCCTCGTCCGGCTGCACCCGGATGACCAGGGCGTTCTGCCCCAGCTCCTCGGTGGCGGTCTGGTCGAAGGGGGAGTAGGGCGCGCGCTGGAAGACGACCGCGATCTCGGTGACGCGGCGGCCCAGCCGCTTGCCGGTGCGCAGGTAGAAGGGGACGCCCGCCCAGCGGCGGTTGTCGATCTCCAGCTTGATCGCGGCGTAGGTGTCGGTCTTCGACTTGGGGTCGGTGCCGTCCTCTTCCAGGTAGCCGACGACCTCCTCGCCACCCTGCCAGCCGTGGGTGTACTGGCCGCGCACCGTCTCCTTGCCGAGGTCCTTGGGCAGCGAGACCGCGCCCAGCACCTTGGTCTTCTCCGCGGCCACCGCGTCGGCGTCGAAGGAGGCGGGCTCCTCCATCGCGGTCAGCGCCAGCAGCTGCAGGAGGTGGTTCTGGATGACGTCACGGGCGGCGCCGATGCCGTCGTAGTAGCCGGCGCGGCCGCCGATGCCGATGTCCTCGGCCATGGTGATCTGCACGTGGTCGACGAACGACCGGTTCCAGATCGGCTCGAAGAGGGTGTTGGCGAACCGCAGCGCCAGGATGTTCTGGACCGTCTCCTTGCCGAGGTAGTGGTCGATGCGGAAGACCGCCTCGGCCGGGAACACCTCGTGGACGATCCGGTTGAGCTCCTGGGCGCTCTTCAGGTCGTGACCGAAGGGCTTCTCGATGACGGCGCGCCGCCACGAGCCCTGCTTCTGGTCGGCCAGGCCGTGCTTCTTCAGCTGCTGGACGACCTTGGGGAAGAACTTCGGCGGGACGGACAGGTAGAAGGCGAAGTTGCCGCCCGTGCCCTGCGCCTTGTCGAGCTCCTCGATGGTGGTGCGGAGCGTGTCGAAGGCGTCGTCGTCGTCGAAGTCGCCCGAGACGAACCGGCAGCCCTGGACCAGCTGCTGCCAGACCTCCTCGCGGAAGGGGGTGCGCGCGTGCTCCTTGACGGCGTCGTGCACCACCTGGGCGAAGTCCTCGTCCGCCCACTGCCGGCGGGCGAAACCGATCAGGGAGAAGCCCGGCGGCAGCAGGCCGCGGTTGGCCAGGTCGTAGACCGCGGGCATCAGCTTTTTACGGGACAAATCGCCCGTGACGCCAAAGATGACCAGGCCCGACGGCCCCGCGATACGCGGGAGCCGTCGGTCCAGAGCGTCACGCAGCGGATTGCTGCTGCTCAATTCATGCCTCCGGAGCGAGGCGCTTGAGCTCCGCCTCAGTGGACTTCAGCAGGTCGTTCCACGAGGCCTCGAACTTCTCGACGCCCTCGTCCTCCAGCAGCTGGACGACCTCGTCGTACGAGACGCCCAGCTTCGCGAGCGCGTCGAGCTCGGCCTTGGCCTGCTCGTACGTGCCGCGCACCGTGTCACCGGTGATCCGACCGTGGTCGGCGGTGGCCTCCAGGGTGGCCTCCGGCATGGTGTTCACCGTGTTCGGCGCCACCAGGTCGTCCACGTACAGCGTGTCCTTGTAGGCCGGGTCCTTGACGCCGGTCGAGGCCCACAGGGCGCGCTGCTTGTTGGCGCCGGCCTTCTCCAGGGCCAGCCAGCGGTCCGAGGAGAAGACCTCCTCGTACGCCTGGTAGGCCAGGCGGGCGTTGGCCAGGGCGGCCTTGCCGCGCAGCTCCTTGGCCTCGGCGGTGCCCATGGCGTCCAGCCGCTTGTCGATCTCGGTGTCCACGCGGGACACGAAGAAGGACGCGACCGAGTGGATCAGGGAGAGGTCCTGGCCCGCGGCCTTGGCCTTCTCCAGACCGGTCAGGTAGGCGTCCATCACCGCGCGGTAGCGCTCGAGGGAGAAGATCAGCGTGACGTTGACGCTGATGCCCTTGCCGATCACCTCGGCGATGGCCGGCAGGCCCGCCTTGGTGGCCGGGATCTTGATCAGGGTGTTGGGGCGGTCCACCAGCCAGGCCAGCTGCTTGGCCTCGGCGACCGTGGCGACCGTGTTGTGCGCCAGGCGCGGGTCGACCTCGATGGAGACCCGGCCGTCCTGACCGCCGGTGGCGTCGAAGACCGGGCGCAGGATGTCGGCGGCGTCGCGGACGTCCGCCGTCGTGATCATGCGGATGGCCTCTTCGACGGTGACCTTGCGGGCGGCGAGGTCGGCGAGCTGCTGCTCGTAGCCCTCACCGCTGGAGATCGCCTTCTGGAAGATCGACGGGTTGGTCGTGACACCCACCACGTGGCTCTGGTCGATGAGCTCGGCCAGGTTGCCGGACGTGATGCGCTTGCGGGACAGGTCGTCCAGCCAGATCGCGACGCCTTCGTCGGAGAGGCGCTTGAGTGCGTCTGTCATGGGTTCTGCATCTCCTACAGGTTGTATACGGGCGCCGTCAGCGACGGGCGGCGTCGGCGATCGACTCGCGGGCGGCCTCGACCACGGCGTCCGCGGTCAGGCCGAACTCGCGGTAGAGCACCTTGTAGTCGGCGGAGGCGCCGAAGTGCTCCAGCGAGACGATCCGGCCGGCCTCGCCGACGTAGCGGTACCAGGTCAGGCCGATGCCCGCCTCGACGGCCACCCGGGCCTTGACGTCCGGCAGCAGCACGCCGTCGCGGTACGCCTGGTCCTGCTCCTCGAACCACTCGACGGACGGCATCGAGACCACGCGGGTCGGGACGCCGTCGGCCTGCAGCGCCTCGCGGGCCTCGACGGCCAGCTGGACCTCGGAACCGGTGGCGATCAGGATCACCTGCGGACGGCCGCCCTCGGCGTCGAGCAGGACGTAGCCGCCCTTGGCCGCGCCCTCGTTGGCCTCGTACGTCGGGACGTTCTGGCGGGTGAGGGCCAGACCGTGCGGCGCGGGCTTGGTGGTGTGCCGCTTGACGATCTCGCGCCAGGCGATGGCCGTCTCGTTGGCGTCGGCCGGGCGGACCATGTTCAGGCCCGGGATGGCGCGCAGCGCGGCCATGTGCTCGACCGGCTGGTGGGTCGGGCCGTCCTCGCCGAGACCGATGGAGTCGTGCGTCCACACGTAGGTGACCGGCAGCTTCATCAGCGCGGCCAGGCGCACGGCCGGGCGCATGTAGTCGGAGAACACCAGGAAGGTGCCGCCGTACACGCGGGTGTTGCCGTGCAGCGCGATGCCGTTCATGGTCGAGCCCATGGCGTGCTCGCGGATGCCGAAGTGGATCGTGCGGCCGTACGGGTTCGCCTCCGGGAGGGGGTTGCCCTCGGGGAGGAAGGACGACGACGCGTCGATCGTGGTGTTGTTCGAGCCGGCGAGGTCGGCGGAGCCGCCCCACAGCTCGGGGATCACGCCGCCCAGCGCCTTGAGGACCTCGCCGGACGCCTTGCGGGTCGCGACGTCCTTGCCGGCCGGGAAGACCGGGAGGGCCTTCTCCCAGCCGTCGGGCAGCTCGCCCGCGACGATGCGGTCGAACTCGGCGGCGCGCTCCGGGTTGGCCTCGCGCCACACCTGGACCTGCTTGTCCCAGGCGGCCCGGGCCGCGCGGCCGCGGTCGACGACCTGACGGGCGTGCGCCAGGACCTCGTCCTCGACCTGGAAGTGCTGCTCGGGGTCGAAGCCCATGACCTTCTTGGTCGCGGCGACCTCGGCCTCGCCGAGCGCCGAGCCGTGCGAGGCCTCGGTGTTCTGGGCGTTCGGGGCCGGCCAGGCGATGATCGTGCGGGCCGCGATGATCGACGGGCGCTCGGTCTCGGCCTTGGCGGCCTGGAAGGCCGCGTACAGCGCCTGGATGTCGAAGTCGCCGTTGGCACCCTGCTCGATGCGCTGGACGTGCCAGCCGTAGGCCTCGTAGCGCTTGAGGACGTCCTCGGAGAAGGCGGTCTCGGTGTCGCCCTCGATCGAGATGTGGTTGTCGTCGTACAGGGCGACGAGGTTGCCCAGCTTCTGGTGACCGGCCAGCGAGGACGCCTCGGCGGAGATGCCCTCCTCCAGGTCGCCGTCGGAGACGATCGCCCAGACGGTGTGGTCGAAGGGGGACTCGCCCTTCGGGGCCTCCGGGTCGAACAGGCCGCGCTCGTAGCGGGCGGCCATGGCCATGCCCACGGCGTTGGCGATGCCCTGGCCCAGCGGGCCGGTGGTGGTCTCCACACCGACGGTGTGGCCGTGCTCCGGGTGGCCCGGGGTCTTGCTGTCCCAGGTGCGGAAGGCCTTGAGGTCCGCGAGCTCCAGTCCGTAACCCGCCAGGAAGAGCTGGGTGTACAGGGTCAGGCTGGTGTGGCCCGGGGAGAGGACGAACCGGTCCCGGCCGACCCAGTCGGCGTCACTGGGGTCGTGCCGCATCAGCTTCTGGAAGAGCAGGTAGGCCGCGGGAGCCAGGCTCATGGCCGTGCCGGGATGGCCGTTGCCGACCTTCTGCACGGAGTCCATGGCCAGGACACGGGCGGTATCGACTGCCCTCTGGTCCAGTTCGGTCCATTCGAGGTCTGTGGTGGTCGGCTTGGTGCTCACCCTCGGATCAGGGCTCCTCTCCACATATGCGATCTGCCGGGGGCGGTATGTTCCGCCACGACGCGGCGCTGACGAGCCTACCCCCGCCTGGACGGGCGTTTTTTCGACTCACAGTCGTGCTGCGCGGCTCTCATTTGATCGTCGAGTTCCGGTCGAGTGATCCTCGATCATCTGATCGCCGACCCGGGCAACCGCACCCGGGCGGGATTCATTCCCGCCCCGCTGCGGGGGCCTCCACTCCAGCCTGCCGGGCCCGGCGCCCGCCCGCCTCCCGGAGGGGACCGTTCTGCCGGGTTCGGCCCCGTTCGGCCCGCCGGACCCGGCGTCTCAACACGACCCCACCCCGGCGGAGGCCCCGCTGTCCCCTGCGTCTAGAGTGGCGTAGTACGCGCAAGCCTTTACCCGGGATTCACGCCCGGACGAGCTTGCTGGCCTTATCTCTCTCAGGGGTGTGCGTGACGGCCGTCGAATCCCGTCCTGCGGGGGTGCTCGTCGAGAGCCCTGGTCACCGGCCGTTCGGGGCCCGGGTCAAGGGTTTCGTGGCACTGACGAAGCCGCGCGTCATCGAGCTGCTGCTGATGACGACGGTGCCGGTGATGTTCCTCGCGGCCGAGGGCGTCCCGGACCTGTGGCTGGTGCTGGCCACCTGCGTCGGCGGTTACCTGTCCGCCGGTGGCGCGGGTGCGTTCAACATGTACTACGACCGTGACATCGACGCGATGATGGACCGTACGTCCCAGCGTCCGCTGGTCACGGGCATGGTGTCCCCCCGCGAGTGCCTGGTGTTCGCCAGCGCGCTGACCGTCGGCTCGACGATCTGGTTCTGGTTCCTGGTCAACCCCCTGTCGGCGATGCTCTCGCTCGGCGCCAACGCGTTCTACGTCGTCGTCTACACGATGATCCTCAAGCGGCGTACCGCGCAGAACATCGTCTGGGGCGGCATCGCGGGCTGCCTGCCGGTCATCATCGGCTGGTCCGCGGTGAAGAACGAGGTCTCCTGGGCCTCCCTGATCCTCTTCCTCGTCATCTTCTTCTGGACGCCGCCGCACTACTGGCCGCTGTCGATGAAGGTGAAGGACGACTACGAGCGCGTCGGCGTGCCGATGCTGCCGGTCATCGCGGGCAACAAGGCCGTGGCCAAGCAGATCGTCCTCTACAGCTGGGTGATGGTCGGCGTGTCGCTGCTGCTCCAGCCGCTGGGGTACACCGGCTGGTTCTACACGGCCGTCGCCGTGCTGTGCGGCGCCTTCTGGCTGAAGGAGGCCCACGCCCTCCAGGCCCGCGCCAAGGCCGGCATCACGGGCGCGAAGCTCAAGGAGATGCGGCTCTTCCACTGGTCGATCACCTACGTGTCGCTGCTGTTCACGGCGGTCGCGATCGACCCGTTCCTCCGGTAGGACCGCGGACCGTCCGATGGGCGGCGCGTGGTGGCCAAAGCCACCCGCGCCGCCCATCGCCGTTTGTGCTACCCGTCGGTAGCATCCTGGCCATGGCAGACGACACCAAGCAGGCAGCGGCCGACGCCCCGCAGGCCGACAACAAGCGGGCGGCCAAGCTGGCCAAGCAGATCACGGCCTTCGCCAAGAGCCACGGCGGTGGCGCGGAGGGCCAGCTCGCGCACATCGCCCGCGGCACCACCCGGATCGCCCTCGTCGGCGCCAACGGCGAATGGGGCAACCTCGTCGCCCGCGACATGGAGACCGCGAAGGAAGCGGCCAGGCTCGCCGGGATCACCCTCCACGACGACTTCGACGGGGAACTGGCCGCCAAGGTCCGCACGGGCCCCTACGAGTGGTCCCGCATGGCCGGCATCCAGATCGGCGGGCCGAGGAACCCCGGCGATAACTGACGGCCCCCTCGTCCGTTAGACCCACCGGGAGCGGCGCCCCGGCGCCGCGCGGTGGGGACCGGCGAGGAGGGGGCGCGATGGACGGCAGGATGGACGGCGGCATACCGCCGCTCGTCGACCAGTACAGCCACGGCGCCGTCCACGCGGACCTCGGGCTCGGGGAGTTCGAGACCCACCTGGCCGAGGCCGCCGGGGCCACCGGGCCCGCACCGCCCGGCACCACCTTCTTCGACAGCCGCGCCGGCCTGGCCGTGCGCCGCTGGTGCCCGCCCCTGCTGGGGCTGGAGCCGCACTGCGCGCCCGTGAGCTATCTGGCCCGCCGCCGCGAACTGGGCGCCTACCGCGCCGGCCGTCTCCTGCTGCGCGGCGCGGGCATCGGGACGTTCCTGCTGGAGGCGGGCGCCACGGCCGCCCTCACCTCGCCGGACGAACTGGCCCACGCCGCCGAGGGCCGCGCCCACGAGGTCGTCCGGCTAGAACCGCTGGCCGCCCGGATCGCCGACACGACCGGAGGTTTGGACGCCTTCCTCGCGTATACGGCCGAAGCGCTCTACGCGGCCTCCGGAAGTGCCACCGCCTTCGCCACCGGCGTCACCTTCTGCGACGACAGCCCCCCGGACGCCACCGAGGTACGCGAGGCCGCCGGACGCTGGCTGCGCACGCGCCGCACGGGCGACACGCCGGACGACCCCGTGCTTGTCCGGCATCTGCTGTGGAGCGCGGTCGCCACGGGACTGCCCGTCCAGCTGCACTGCGCGCGGCCGCAGCGGCTGGCCGGCTTCCTGCGGGCCACCGCGAGCCGGGGCGTGGACCTGGTGCTGCTCCCGGACCCCTGGCACCGGCGGCAGGCGGCCCAGCTGGCCGCCGCCTTCCCGCACGTCTACGCGGACGTCGGGGCCCGGCCGGAGGAGACGCTGCGCGAGGCGCCGTTCGGCAAGCTGCTGTTCTCGACCGGGGCGCGGGCCCTGGCGGAGCTCTATGTGGTGGCCGCCCGGCTGTTCACACGCGCCATGGACAAGCTGATGCGCGACTGGGTGGCCGACGGCTGGTGCCGGGCGGCGGAGGCGGCACGGATCGCCTCCCTCGTCGCGGCCGGCACCGCGCGCAGGGTCTACCGGCTGGACGCGGCGGCCGTCTGAAGCGCCTCGTGCTCACCGGCGGGAGCGGGCAGCACCGGCGCCTCGCCGCGCTCGCGCAGCGACAGGAAGACCCGCAGCACGGCGATCCACATCAGGCAGGAGCCGAGCATGTGGGCGCCGACGACGACCTCGGGCGAGTCGTTGAAGTACTGCACATAGCCGATCACGCCCTGCAGCATGATCACGACGAACAGCTCGACGACCTTGCGGCGCGGCCCCTCGGGGGACTTCACGGCCCGCAGCGCGAACCACAGCGCCACGGTGAGGCCGACGACGACGTAGACGAAGTCGACGTGCAGCTGGGTGACCTCGTGCCAGTCCAGGGGGATGCGGTGGACGTCCTTGGAGGCGTCGCCCGCGTGCCTGCCCGAACCCGTGACCACCGTGCCCGCCACGATCAGCAGCGCGCTCGCGACCACCAGCACCCAGCCGAGCTGCCGCACCGGCCGGGCCACCACGTCGCGCGGCTCGTCGTCGCCCTCACGGGTCCGCAGCCACATGATCGTGGCCACCGTCAGCAGCGAGGTCGCCGCCAGGAAGTGCGCGGCCACGATGTACGGGTTGAGGCCCGTCAGCACGGTGATGCCACCGATGATGCCGTTGCTCGCGACGATCCAGAACTGCGCCCAGCCCAGCTTCGTCAGGCTGCGGCGGCGCGGGGCACGCGCGCGTGCCGCCACGATCGCCACACCGACCACCGCGCACAGCACGTACGTCAGCATGCGGTTGGTGAACTCGATGACGCCGTTGATGCCCATCGCGGGCGTGGGCGTCAGGCTGTCCTCGGTACAGGTCGGCCACGTCGGGCAGCCCAGCCCGGACTGGGTGAGCCGCACCGCGCCGCCCGTCACGACGATGATCACGGACATGACCACGCAGGCGAGCGCGGCCCGCTCGACGAAGCGGGCGGAGGGCTGCCAGCGGTCGGCGACGAGCTGGAGGGGGTTCAGCGTTTTCGGCACGAAGTCATCGTAAGGGGGTGCTTGTGCACGGATTCACGAGGGTCCCGCGTGCCCCGGCCGCGTCCTACTCCCAGCGGAAGAAGCGCGCCGCCGCGCCCAGGCCCAGGACGGCCCACACACCGAGGATCCCGAGGTCGGCCCAGGGCACGCCCGCGCCGTCGCGCAGCACGTCGCGCAGGCCGCCGGAGAGGGCCGAGATCGGCAGCGCCTCCAGTGCCGCGCGGACCGCGCCCGGGAACTTCTCCAGCGGGACGATCACCCCGCCGCCGACCAGCAGCAGCAGGAAGACCAGGTTGGCCGCCGCGAGCGTCGCCTCGGCCTTGAGCGTCCCGGCCATCAGCAGGCCGAGCCCCGAGAACGCGGCCGTCCCCAGGACGAGCAGCAGGACGACGGCGAGCGGGTTGCCGTGCGGCGACCAGCCGAGCGAGAACGCGACGGCCGTCAGCAGCACGATCTGCAGGACCTCGGTGACCAGCACGGCGGCCGTCTTCGCGGTCATCAGCCCCCAGCGCGGCAGGGGGGACGCGCCGAGCCGCTTGAGCACGCCGTAGCGGCGCTCGAAGCCCGTCGCGATGGCCTGCCCGGTGAAGGCCGTGGACATCACGGCCAGAGCGAGCACACCCGGGGCCAGGAAGTCGACGGACTTCCCCTCTCCGCCCGTCTTTGAAGTCGGCACAGTGATGATGTCGACGGCGCTGAAGAGCACCAGCAGGAGCGTGGGGATGACCACGGTCAGCAGCAGCTGCTCGCCGTTGCGCAGCAGCATCCGGGTCTCCAGCGCGGCCTGCGCGCGGATCATCCGCGACAGCGGCGCCGCCCCGGGCCGGGGGGCGAAGGTGCCGGTGGCGGTCATGCGCGCAGCTCCCTACCAGTCAGTTCGAGGAAGACGTCCTCAAGTGTGTGCCGCTCGACCGTTATGCGGTCCGGCATGACCCCGTGCTGGGCGCACCAGGTCGTCACCGTCGCGAGGAGCTGCGGGTCGACCGTGCCGTTGACGCGGTAGGAGCCGGGGGCCGGCTCGGCGGCGGCGGAGTCGGCGGGCAGCGCCTTGAGGAGCGAGGCGAGGTCCAGGCCGGGCCGGCCGCTGAAGCGCAGGGTGTTCTCGGCGCCGCCCTTGCAGAGCTGCTCCGGGCTGCCCTGGGCGATGACCTTGCCGCCGTCGATGATGGCGACGTCGTCGGCGAGCTGTTCCGCCTCGTCCATGTAGTGGGTGGTCAGGACGACCGTGACGCCGTCGGCGCGCAGCTCGCGCACCAGGTCCCAGGTGGCGCGGCGGGCCTGCGGGTCCAGGCCGGCCGTCGGCTCGTCGAGGAAGACCAGCTCGGGGCGGCCGACGACGGCCATGGCGAGCGAGAGGCGCTGCTGCTGGCCGCCGGAGAGCCTGCGGTACGTCGTTCGGCCGCAGTCGCCCAGCCCGAGGCGCTCGATCAGCATGCCCACGTCCAGCGGATGGGCGTGGAGGGACGCGGTGTGGCGCAGCATCTCCTCGGCGCGGGCGCCCGCGTAGACGCCGCCGCTCTGGAGCATCACGCCGACGCGGGGGCGCAGGTCCGCGGCGTCGGCGAGGGGGTCCAGGCCGAGGACGCGGACGGTGCCGGCGTCGGGCCGCCGGTAGCCCTCGCAGGTCTCGATGGTGGTGGTCTTGCCGGCGCCGTTGGGGCCGAGGACGGCGGTCACGCCGCCGCGCGCGACGGTCAGGTCGAGACCGTTCACCGCGGTCTTCGTCCCGTACCGCTTGACCAGGCCGTGGACCTCGACCGCGGGCTCTTCATGCATGCGGGGAAGTGTACGGAGGGCGGGGCGGAACGGACCCCGGCGGGGGTCGCGGTTAGGTGACCCTAAGTGATCAAAGCCACCGTTCCGTGACCCGGTGGAGCTTGTCGCCCTTCGGGCAATTACGCAACAATGGTGTTGTGAAATACGCGGGCGAGGCTTCGCAGGGCCCCGTGGCCGAGGTGGCCGCCGGGTCGCGCCCGGTGCTGCCCGCGCCGTCGCGGGGGGCGCCGGCTCCCGAGCAGCGCGCTCATGACGAGCAGCACGGCACCCGCAATCGCGTCGCCCGGTCCATCCTCGATCACGGGCCCTCCACCGCCGCCGAGCTGGCCGTGCGGCTGGAGCTGACCTCCGCCGCCGTCCGCCGCCACCTCGACACCCTCGTCGCCGACGGTGTCGTCGAGGCCCGTGAGAAGCGCGTCTACGGGGCGCGCACCCGCGGCCGGCCCGCCAAGGTCTTCGCCCTCACCGACTGCGGCCGGGACGCCTTCGACCAGGCCTACGACAAGCTCGCCCAGGACGCCCTGCGCTGGATCGCCCAGTCCGCCGGAGGCGGCGAGATGGGCGAGGCCGCCGTCGCCGCGTTCGCCCGGGCCCGGATGGCCGCCCAGGCCGAGGGGTATCGCGAGGCCCTGGAGGCCGCCGCCCCCGAGGACCGCGCGGAGGTGCTCGCCCGGGCATTGACCGCGGACGGGTACGCTGCTACGGCGCGTAGCGCACCGGTCGGCGAACAGCTTTGCCAGCACCACTGCCCGGTCGCCCATGTCGCCGAGCAGTTCCCGCAGCTGTGCGAGGCGGAGACCGAGGTCTTCTCCCGCCTGCTCGGGACACATGTGCAGCGTCTTGCCACCATCGCCCACGGCGACGGGGTGTGCACGACGTTCATCCCCAAAAAGACCACCACCGCATCCACCAGCACGGCCGGGAGGAACCCCGCATGACTCTCCCCACGGAGACTGCCCACCCTGAGCTCGAGGGCCTGGGCACGTACGAATACGGCTGGGCCGACTCCGACGAGGCCGGTGCCGCGGCCAAGCGCGGCCTCTCCGAGGAGGTCGTCCGCGACATCTCGGCCAAGAAGTCCGAGCCCGAGTGGATGCTCAAGCTCCGCCTGAAGGGCCTGCGGCTCTTCGACAAGAAGCCCATGCCGACCTGGGGCTCCGACCTCTCCGGCATCGACTTCGACAACATCAAGTACTTCGTGCGCTCCACCGAGAAGGCCGCGGCCTCCTGGGAGGACCTGCCGGAGGACATCAAGAACACCTACGACAAGCTGGGCATCCCCGAGGCCGAGAAGCAGCGCCTGGTCGCCGGTGTCGCCGCCCAGTACGAGTCCGAGGTCGTCTACCACCAGATCCGCGAGGACCTGGAGGAGCAGGGCGTCATCTTCCTGGACACCGACACCGCCCTGAAGGAGCACCCCGAGCTCTTCCAGGAGTACTTCGGCACGGTGATCCCGGTCGGCGACAACAAGTTCGCCTCGCTGAACACCGCCGTGTGGTCCGGCGGCTCCTTCATCTACGTCCCGAAGGGTGTCCACGTCGACATCCCGCTGCAGGCCTACTTCCGTATCAACACGGAGAACATGGGCCAGTTCGAGCGGACGCTGATCATCGTCGACGAGGACGCCTACGTCCACTACGTCGAGGGCTGCACCGCCCCGATCTACTCCTCCGACTCGCTGCACAGCGCCGTGGTGGAGATCATCGTCAAGAAGGGCGGCCGCTGCCGCTACACGACGATCCAGAACTGGTCGAACAACGTCTACAACCTGGTCACCAAGCGCGCCGTGGCCTACGAGGGCGCGACCATGGAGTGGGTCGACGGCAACATCGGCTCCAAGGTGACGATGAAGTACCCGGCCGTCTACCTGATGGGCGAGCACGCCAAGGGCGAGACCCTGTCCATCGCCTTCTCCGGCGAGGGCCAGCACCAGGACGCCGGCGCCAAGATGGTCCACATGGCGCCGAACACCTCCTCCAACATCGTCTCCAAGTCGGTGGCGCGAGGTGGCGGCCGCACCTCCTACCGCGGTCTGATCGAGATCGGCGAGGGCGCCCACGGCTCCAAGTCGAACGTGCTCTGCGACGCCCTGCTGGTGGACACCATCTCCCGGTCGGACACCTACCCCTACGTCGACGTCCGCGAGGACGACGTCTCCATGGGCCACGAGGCGACCGTCTCCAAGGTCAGCGACGACCAGCTCTTCTACCTGATGAGCCGCGGCCTGTCCGAGGACGAGGCCATGGCCATGATCGTGCGCGGCTTCGTCGAGCCGATCGCCCGCGAGCTGCCCATGGAGTACGCGCTGGAGCTCAACCGGCTGATCGAGCTGCAGATGGAAGGCGCGGTCGGCTAGCCCCGCCACCGCCCCCCGCAGCGAACCCTTTGTGACAGGAAGAGAGCACGACGACAGCCATGGCTGACAACACTCCCGCCGGCAGCACGACCGACGGCGCCATCCAGGTGGGCGGCCCCCGGCAGCCCATCGACGCCCGGGTGAGCGCGCCCGCCTCCTTCGACGTCGCGGACTTCCCCGTGCCCCACGGCCGCGAGGAGGAGTGGCGCTTCACCCCGCTGGCCCGCCTGCGCGGTCTGCACGACGGCACGGCGGTGGCGGACGGCGCCGGCGTCAAGGTCGAGGTCGAGGCCCCCGAGGGCGTGACCGTGGAGACCGTCGGCCGGGACGACGCCCGGCTGGGCCGCTCCGGCAAGCCGGTCGACCGGGTCGCCGCCCAGGCGTACAGCTCCTTCGAGAAGGCCTCGGTCGTCTCGATCCCCAAGGACACCGTGCTCTCCGAGCCCGTGCGGATCTCCGTGCGCGGCGAGGGCGGGGTGGCCTTCGGCCACCAGGTCGTCGAGATCGGCGCCTTCGCCGAGGCCGTCGTCGTCATCGACCACACCGGTGACGCCACCCTCGCCGCCAACGTCGAGTACCTCGTCGGCGACGGCGCCAAGCTCACCGTCGTCTCCGTCCAGGACTGGGACGACACCGCCGTCCACGCCGCCCAGCACACCGCGCTGGTCGGCCGCGACGCCTCCTTCAAGTCCGTGATCGTCACCTTCGGCGGCGACCTGGTCCGCCTCCACCCCCGGGTCGTCTACGGCGCCCCCGGCGGCGAGGCCGAGCTCTACGGCCTGTACTTCACGGACAACGGCCAGCACCAGGAGCACCGCCTCTTCGTCGACCACGACACCCCGCACTGCCGCAGCAACGTCGTCTACAAGGGCGCGCTGCAGGGCAAGGACGCCCACGCGGTCTGGATCGGCGACGTCCTCATCCGCGCGGCGGCCGAGGGCACCGACACCTACGAGCTCAACCGCAACCTCGTCCTCACCGACGGCGCCCGCGTCGACTCCGTCCCCAACCTGGAGATCGAGACCGGTGAGATCGTCGGCGCCGGCCACGCCTCGGCGACCGGCCGCTTCGACGACGAGCAGCTCTTCTACCTGATGGCCCGCGGCATCCCGGAGCAGGAGGCCCGCCGCCTGGTCGTGCGCGGCTTCTTCGCCGAGCTCGTCCAGCAGATCGGCATCCCCGAGCTGGAGGAGCGCCTCATCGCCAAGATCGAGGCAGAGCTGGAGGCGGCGGTCGCATGAGCGAGTTCGTGAAGGTGGCCTCCCTCGGCGAGCTCGAGGAGGACACGCCCAAGCGCGTCGAGGTCGACGGCACCCCGGTGTCGATCGTCCGCACCGAGGGCGAGGTGTTCGCGATCAACGACATCTGCTCGCACGCGAACGTCTCCCTCTCCGAGGGCGAGGTGGAGAACTGCCACATCGAGTGCTGGCTCCACGGCTCCAGCTTCGACCTGCGCACCGGCAAGCCCGACTGCCTCCCCGCGACGCAGCCCGTCCCCGTTTACCCCGTCAAGATCGAAGGGGACGACGTGCTCGTCTCCGTCACCCAGGAGTCCTGAGTTCCCCATGGCAACGCTTGAGATCCACGACCTCCACGTCTCCGTCGAAGCCGAGAACGGCCCCCGGGAGATCCTCAAGGGCGTCGACCTGACCGTGAAGCAGGGCGAGACCCACGCCATCATGGGCCCCAACGGCTCCGGCAAGTCCACCCTGGCCTACTCGCTGGCCGGCCACCCCAAGTACACGATCACCGGCGGCACCGTCACCCTCGACGGCGAGGACGTCCTGGAGATGTCCGTCGACGAGCGCGCCCGCGCCGGCGTCTTCCTCGCCATGCAGTACCCGGTCGAGGTCCCCGGCGTCTCGGTCTCCAACTTCCTGCGCACCTCCGCCACCGCCGTGCGCGGCGAGGCCCCCAAGCTGCGCACCTGGGTGAAGGAGGTCAAGGAGGCCATGGCGCGTCTCCAGATGGACCCCGCCTTCGCCGAGCGCAACGTCAACGAGGGCTTCTCCGGCGGTGAGAAGAAGCGCCACGAGATCCTCCAGCTGGAGCTCCTCAAGCCGAAGATCGCGATCCTCGACGAGACCGACTCCGGCCTGGACGTCGACGCCCTGCGCATCGTCTCCGAGGGCGTCAACCGCGTCCGCGAGACCGGTGAGGTCGGCACCCTGCTGATCACCCACTACACGCGCATCCTGCGCTACATCAAGCCCGACTTCGTCCACGTCTTCGCCAACGGCCGCGTCGTCGAGTCCGGCGGCGCCGAGCTCGCCGACAAGCTGGAGAACGAGGGCTACGAGGCGTACGTGAAGGGTGGCGTAACGGCGTGACGATACTGCTGCCGGGCCTCCTCGACACCGACGCGATCCGCAAGGACTTCCCGATCCTGGACCGCGTGGTCCACGACGGGAAGAAGCTGGTCTACCTGGACAACGCGGCCACCTCCCAGAAGCCGCGTCAGGTCCTGGACGTGCTCAACGCCCACTACGAGCGGCACAACGCCAATGTCCACCGCGGCGTGCACGTGCTCGCCGAGGAGGCCACGGCGCTGTACGAAGGCGCCCGCGACAAGATCGCCGCTTTCGTCAACGCCCCGAGCCGCGATGAGGTGATCTTCACCAAGAACGCCTCCGAGTCGCTCAACCTCGTGGCGAACATGCTCGCCTGGGCCGACGAGCCCTACCGGGTCGACCACGACACCGAGATCGTCATCACGGAGATGGAGCACCACTCCAACATCGTGCCGTGGCAGCTGCTCTCGCAGCGCTCGGGCGCGAAGCTGAAGTGGTTCGGCCTCACCGACGACGGCCGCCTCGACCTGTCGAACATCGACCAGGTCATCACGGAGAAGACCAAGGTCGTCTCCTTCGTCCTGGTCTCCAACATCCTGGGCACCGTCAACCCGGTCGAGGCGATCGTCCGCCGCGCCCAGGAGGTCGGCGCGCTCGTCGTCATCGACGCCTCCCAGGCCGCCCCCCACATGCCCCTGGACGTCCAGGCGCTCCAGGCCGACTTCGTGGCCTTCACCGGCCACAAGATGTGCGGCCCGGACGGCATCGGCGTCCTGTGGGGCCGCCAGGAGCTGCTGGAGGACCTCCCGCCGTTCCTCGGCGGCGGCGAGATGATCGAGACCGTCTCGATGCACTCCTCCACCTACGCCCCCGCGCCCCACAAGTTCGAGGCCGGTACGCCCCCGATCGCCCAGGCCGTCGGCCTCGGCGCCGCGGTGGACTACCTCACCTCGATCGGCATGGAGAACATCGCCCGCCACGAGCACGTGATCACGGAATACGCGATCCGCCGGCTCCAGGAGGTCCCCGACCTCCGCATCATCGGCCCCACCACGGCCGAGGACCGCGGCGCGGCCGTCTCCTTCACGCTCGGCGACATCCACCCGCACGACGTGGGCCAGGTCCTCGACGAGCAGGGCATCGCGGTCCGGGTCGGCCACCACTGCGCCCGTCCCGTCTGCCTGCGCTACGGAATTCCGGCGACCACGCGAGCGTCGTTCTACCTGTACTCCACCCCCGGCGAGGTCGACGCGCTGGTCGAGGGCCTGGAGCACGTACGGAACTTCTTCGGGTGACAAGGGCTGACTGTGAAGCTTGATTCGATGTACCAGGACGTGATCCTGGACCACTACAAGAATCCCCACGGGCGCGGCCTGCGGGACGGCGACGCCGAGGTCCACCACGTCAACCCCACCTGCGGCGACGAGATCACGCTGCGCGTGCGGCTGTCCGGTGAGACGATCGAGGACGTCTCCTACGAGGGCCAGGGCTGCTCCATCAGCCAGGCGAGCGCCTCGGTGCTCAACGAGCTGCTGGTCGGCAAGGACCTCGACGAGGCCCGCCGGATCCAGGAGACCTTCCTGGAGCTGATGCAGTCCAAGGGCCGGCTCGAGCCGGACGACGCCATGGAGGAGGTGCTGGAGGACGCGGTCGCGTTCGCCGGCGTCTCCAAGTACCCCGCACGCGTCAAGTGCGCTCTGCTGAGCTGGATGGCGTGGAAGGACGCGACCGCCCAGGCGCTGGGCGAAGGACCCGAGAACACGGCGAGGAAGACCGCATGAGCGACAACGCAGACGCGACGACCGAGGAAGCGGCCGGCGAGGTGACCACCAAGCCGGCCACCGAGGAGGAGGTCCGCGAGGCCCTCTACGACGTGGTCGACCCGGAGCTGGGCATCGACGTCGTCAACCTCGGTCTGATCTACGGCATCCACATCGACGACGCCAACATCGCCACCCTCGACATGACGCTGACGTCCGCGGCCTGCCCGCTGACCGACGTCATCGAGGACCAGGCGAAGTCCGCGACCGACGGCATCGTCAACGAGCTCCGGATCAACTGGGTCTGGATGCCGCCGTGGGGCCCCGACAAGATCACCGACGAGGGCCGCGAGCAGCTCCGCGCGCTGGGCTTCAACGTCTGAGCGACACGCCTTCGACAGCAGCGGCCCGCCTCCTGAAGCGTCAGGAGGCGGGCCGCTGCTGTGTGGCGCAGTGGATCCCGCCTCCGCCCTCGGCGAGCGCGGAGATGTCCACGGTGCGCACCTCGAGGCCCGGGTGGAGGGAGCCGATGATCGAGGCCGCCTCCTCGTCGGCGCCGCGGTCGCCGAAGCGCGGGACGACCACGGCGCCGTTCGCCACGTAGTAGTTGACGTAGGAGCCCAGGAAGTCCGGGCCGCGCCTGCCCAGGGCGGCGGGCTCGGGCTCCGGGAGCTCGATGATCTCCAGGGTGCGGCCGTGGGCGTCGGTGGCCGACTCCAGGGCCGCGCGGGCCTCTTCGTACACCCGGGTCCAGACCGCGGGAGTGTCCACGGGCGGGCGGCTGAGGAGCACGGTGGCGGGCCCGGCGAAGCGGGCGAGGGCGTCGACGTGGCAGTCGGTGATGTCCTCGCCGCGCACACCCGGAAGCCAGATCACCTTCCGGACGCCGAGCAGCCCGGTGAGGGTCCGCTCAATGTCGTCGCGGGAGCGGCCCGGGTTGCGGTTGTCGTTGACCAGCGAGCTCTCCGTGACGAGCAGGGTGCCGTCGCCGTCGGTCTCCAGGGAGCCGCCCTCGGCCACCAGGGGAGCCTCGATCCGGGGGACGCCGGCCCACTCCAGCAGCCGGCGGGCCACCAGGCCGTCCCGGGAGTGTTCCTGTTTGCCGCCCCAGCCGTTGAAGCCGAAGTCGATCCCGGAGAGCGTGCCGTCCTCGCCGGTGACGAACACAGGCCCGGAGTCGCGCAGCCAGAGGTCGTCCACGGGCAGTTCCACGACCTCCGCCGCGCCGCCGCACGCCCGCCGGGCGCCCGCCGCGTCCTTGGGCGAGGCGAGCAGCACGACCGGCTCGTGGTCGGCGATCGTCCGGGCGATGGCGACGACGTCCTCCCGCACGGCGGCCGTCCACTCGCCCCGGACCGGGCCGGCCGGAGGCCAGCCCATGAAGGTCGCGGCGTGCGGCCGTGTCTCGGAGGGCAGGTGATTCGTCGCCGGATGCCCGTGATCGTCCATCCCGCGATTGTCCGTCAGAGGCCGCCCGTGTACAGCAGCCGGTTGGGCGTGCCCGGCTTGATGTCCGTCACCACGTCCTTCGTCGACTGCGCGACGAGCCAGTTGACGACCGTCGCCGAGCTCGCGGCGGGGTTCTGCGCCTTGTACAGGGCCGCGACGCCCGTGACGAACGGGGTGGCCTGCGAGGTGCCGCTCTTGGTGGTGGTGCCGCCGCCCACCCGCAGCGAGAGGATCTCGTCGCCCGGGGCGAGGATCCGCGCGCACGGCCCGTAGCTGGTGAAGTCCGTCATCTGGTCCATGCGGTTCGTCGCGCCCACGGCCAGGGCCTGGAGGGCGGCGGCCGGGGAGTGGTTGCAGGCGCTGTCGTTGGAGTTGCCGGCCGCGACCAGCGGCGGCGTCCCCTTGGCCGCCACGCTGTTGGCGGCGTTGTCCATGGCCTGCGACACCGGGCCGACGAGCGAGGCGTTGAGCACCGAGGCGGGCGGCGCGCTCGTGGACACGTACTCGAAGCCGGACACGATGGCCGAGGTCGTGCCCCGCCCGGCGCAGTCCAGCACCCGCACGCTGACCAGCGACGCCCGGCGTGCCACCCCGTACGTCGCGCTGCCCACCACCCCCGCCACGTGGGTGCCGTGGCCGCTGCCGGTGGCGCAGTCCCGGGCGTCGCCGCCCGCCGTCACCTCGTCGACGCCCTTGCGGGCCCGGCCGCCGAAGTCGGGGTGGGAGTAGTCGATGCCGGTGTCCATGATGTAGGCCGTGACGCCCTCGCCGGTGCCGTTGACGGTGAACCGGCCGTCCAGGGGCAGGGTGCGCTGGTCCACGCGGTCCAGGCCCCAGGAGTCCGTCGCCGCCCGGGGGCGTATGGACGGGGGACCCTCGGCCGCCTGGGCGTAGACCGCGTCCTCCTCCACGGCCTCGACCTCCGGGGAGCTGCGCACGGCCTCCAGTTGCTGCGGGGTGAGCCGGGCGGCGAAGCCGGTCAGGGTGTGGGTGTAGATGCGGTCCGGGACGACGCCCAGCACGCTCGTCAGCGTGCGCGGGCTGGCGCCCTTGCGCAGGGTGACGATGTAGTGCCCGGGCACCGGCTCGCCGGCCGTCCTGCGCAGCGGCGCCAGGTGCGCCGGGTGCGCCCGGTGCGCCGAGCGCCCGGGGCCGGGGCGGTGGTCGGCCGCCGCGACCGGGGCGGCGGCGGTGAGCGGGAGGGCCAGGACCAGGGCCGTGGTCAGGCAGCGCCGGAGCTGTCTCATGCGGCATCCGTTCACGACGGGACAGTGGACAGTTGGAGTGGGCGGGACCGCCCACTCCACTGGATATGCCGGTTCATCCGGGCGGGCGACGCGAGCGCGGCCGACCGGCTGGCAGGGCTGCGCCATCCGCGTGACCGGTGTGTGGCGGGGCCGGTAAGGGGTGCGGGTGGGGCGGCCGGTTCGCCTTGGGCGGGCCCGTCCGGTTAGGTTTCCGGACATGACCGATGCTGTTGTTTCCCGTACCACCGGCGCCGTCGCCGCCGGCCTCGCCACCATCGCCGCGGACGGTACCGTCCTCGACACCTGGTTCCCGGCCCCCGAGCTGACCGACGCCCCCGGCCCGGCCGGCACCGAGCGGCTGACCGCCGAGCGGGCCGCGGAGCTGCTCGGCGAGGTCGTCCTCAAGGCGGTGGGCCCGGACCCGCGCCGCGGGGTCGAGGTCGTCGCCGTCCGCACGGTCATCGCCTCGCTCGACGACAAGCCGGCCGACGCGCACGACGCCTACCTGCGGCTGCACTTGCTCTCCCACCGTCTGGTCAAGCCGCACGGCCAGAACCTCGACGGCGTCTTCGGCCTGCTCGCGAACGTCGCCTGGACCTCGCTGGGCCCGGTCCCCCTCGACCGGGTCGAGGCCGCGCGCCTTGCCGCCCGCGCCGAGGGCCTCCACCTCCAGGTGACGAGCGTCGACAAGTTCCCGCGCATGACCGACTACGTCGTCCCCTCCGGCGTCCGCATCGCCGACGCCGACCGGGTCCGCCTGGGCGCCCACCTGGGCTCCGGCACCACCGTCATGCACGAGGGCTTCGTCAACTTCAACGCCGGCACGCTCGGCACGTCCATGGTCGAGGGCCGGATCAGCGCGGGCGTCGTCGTCGGCGACGGCACCGACATCGGCGGCGGCGCCTCCACCATGGGCACCCTGTCCGGCGGCGGCAAGCAGATCATCTCCATCGGCGAGCGCTGCCTGCTGGGCGCCGAGTCGGGCATCGGCATCGCGCTGGGCGACGAGTGCGTCGTCGAGGCGGGCCTCTACGTCACCGCCGGCACCCGGGTCACGATGCCGGACGGCGAGATCGTCAAGGCCCTGACCCTGTCGGGCGCCGACAACATCCTCTTCCGCCGCAACTCCACCACGGGCGCCGTCGAGGCCCGCCCGTACAAGAGCACGTGGGGCGGGCTCAACGAGATCCTGCACAGCAACGACTGACGTGAGCGGGGGCGGGGTTCACCACCCCGCCCCTCTCCGGGCGCCCGGACTACCGCGCGCCCACGCTCTCGTAGGCCGTCAGCAGCGCCTCGGTGCGCTCCTTCGTCGCGTCGCGCAGCGGCGCCCGCACCGGCCCGCCCGGCAGGCCCAGCGCCCGCAGCAGGGCCTTCGCCGTGACCGTGCCGGGCAGGCCCGCGCCCATCATCCGTTCCGCCAGGGGCAGGACGCGCTGGTGGAGCCGGGTCGCCTCGGCGTTCTCGCCCCGGTCGAACGCGTCCAGCACGGCGGCCAGCGCCGGGCCCGCGACATTGGCCACGGTGCTGACATAGCCCGTTCCTCCCACCGCCCGCAGCGGAAGGTTGAGCTCCTCGCAGCCGGAGTAGTAGGCGAGGCCCGTCGCCGCGATCACCTTCGAGCTGCCGAGCAGGTCGTACGCGCAGTCCTTGACCCCGGCGACGCGCGGGTGCTCGGCCAGTCGCAGCATGGTGTCGGGCTCGATGCGGGTGCCCGTGCGGCCCGGGATGTCGTAGAGCATCACCGGGACGCCCACCGCGTCGGCCACCGTGCGGAAGTGCTCCGCGATGTCCTCCTGCGGCGGCCTGCTGTAGTACGGGGTGACCACCAGGACGCCGTGGGCGCCGGCCCGTTCGGCGGCCCGGGCCAGTTCGACGGTGTGCCGGGTGTCGGCCGACCCCACCCCGGCCGTGATCCGGGCGCGGTCGCCCACGGCCTCGGCGACGGCCGTGACGAGAGCGGTCTTCTCCGCGTCGGTGGTGGTCGGCGACTCGCCGGTGGTGCCGCTGAGGACGAGGCCGTCGCAGCCGCCCTCCGTGACGAGGTGGTCGGCGAGCCGCTGCGCGCCGTCGAGGTCGAGTGCGCCGTCGGCGGTGAACGGGGTCACCATCGCACAGACCGTACGGCCGAAGGGCTCGGTGGTGGTTGACATGACGTAAACGCTCCGGGTTTCAGGTGCCTCCCCGGATTCTGGGCCCTTCGACCGTACAGGTCTATTTAAATATTCTGAGCAAATCGCTCAAGCGATGCTACGGCTTCCAGCGCAGCACCTGCGGGTCGTGGTCGCTCGCCTGGTCGGCGAACTCGGCGTTGATGTGGACGATGTCGTAGTCCACGCGGCTCACATGGCGGCTGGTGAGGATGTGGTCCAGCACCTGGGAGTTGCCCTGGAAGACATAGCCGTACCGTTCCTTCGCGGGCAGCTTGGTGACCTGGTCGGTCAGGGCGCCGCCGGCGGTGAGGGCCTTGAGGGCGGGGGAGAACTGGTAGTCGTTGAGGTCGCCCGCGACGATCACGTTGGCGTTGCGGTCGGCGGCGAGGAGCTGCTTGACGAAGCCGTTGACGAGCTTCGCCTGGGCCAGCCGCTGGGTCTCGGACGTCCGGGCCGGGGGCTGGAAGCGGCTGTCGAGGCCCTGGTCGCCGCCCTTGGAGTTGAAGTGGTTGGCGACGACGAAGACGTCCTTGCCCCGGAAGGAGAACTGGCCGGCCAGCGGCTTGCGGCTGTTGGTCCAGGCGGCGTCCTCCGGCGCGATCCGGCCGGGGGAGGCGGAGAGGCCGGCCTTGCCGCCCTCCCGGACCACCCGCACGGCCGTGGTGGAGTCACCGCCGGGGACGTCCTTGAACGACACCCGGGCGGGGTTGAAGAGGAAGGCGGTGCGGATGTTGCCGCCCGGCTGGCCGCCGTCCTTGCCGTCGACGGGGTCGATCTGCCGCCACACGTACTTGGGGCCGCCCGCGGCGGCGATGGCGTCGGTGAGCTTCGTCAGCGTCTGCGTGGCGTCCACGACGCCGCCGTTGGTCGTGCCGTCGTTGTCCTGCACCTCCTCCAGGGCGACGATGTCGGGCGAGGCGAGGTTGGTCACCAGGGCCCCGGCGAGGCGGTCGAACTTCGCCTGCGGGGTCTTGGGGGAGAGGTTCTCCACGTTGTAGGTGGCGACGGCCAGCTCGTCGTTCCGCTGCTTGCGCGTGGTCTCGCGCTGGAGCTTGTGGTCGACGAGGGCGCCCAGTTCGGTGGCCTGGATGGTGTAGCCGCCGTGGTTGTCGTAGTCGAGCGGGCCCGCCGTGGTCCCGGAGAGCTCGTCACCGACGTTCGCGACCGGGAAGGGGTGCTGGGCGTAGGGGAGCAGGGAGGCGATCTTCACCCGGCCGGCGTTGGGGTCGGCGTAGGAGCCGTAGAGGGTGCCGCCGCGCGCGGTGCGGTCGTGCCGGGGCGCCGCGGTGACCCACAGGTCCTTGTACTCGCTGGTGGCGCCGACGACGGGGGCGTCGACGACCTCGACCCGCATGCCCTCCAGGGACTCCAGGCGGTCCAGCGCGTAGCGGCGGGGCTTCAGCGGCAGCTTCTCGATGGAGCCGCCGTGGGCGTCGGGCGCGTAGCGCGCGGGGATGGCGGCCGCGTTCAGCCGGACGGCGGCGGGCAGGGCGTTGCCGGAGGACTTCACGGTCACGGTGGGCTTGGTCAGCTGGGTGACCGACTGGCCGCCCGCCGCCTCGCCGCCGGGGTAGTACTCGGTGACGGTGCCCGAGACGAGCACGGAGTCGCCGACGGCGACGGCCGGGGCGGTCGCCCCGGTGAAGACGAAGACCGCCTCGCTGGTGGCCTCGTCGCGGTCCGGGTTCGGGTCCTGGACCCAGAAGCCGCGGGCGGAGCCGAAGTTCTTCACAGCCGTGACGACACCCGGCACGTCCGTGACCTGCTTGCCGGCGAACGGCGAGATACGCGTGGTGCCCTGGATGTCATGGATGCGGACACCGGCGTCGGCGGCGCTCGCGGACTGGGCCGGGGCGATCAGCCCGGCCGCGAGCGCGCCGGCTATGAGGGAGCCGACGGTCGCGGCACGGCGGCGGTGGGACAGCACAAAGTCCTCCGGTGGGAGCGATGAGGGGGCGACCTGCTTGCCGATCGGATGAGATCACATACCGTCATCCGAGCGACGAGTGATCTACGCGCGTCAATGTCCGCTGATTTCCAGCCAGTTGTCAAGGGTTCGCGGGCAACCCGTGGACGAACCGCCGGTAACGGTCCCCGCGACGCGCGAGCCGGCGCGGAAAACCCGTCTAAGGTGGGGCACTGCGCGCCCGGGACCGCGGCGCGGCCGTCACGACGAGGAGATGCCCCCCTGATGTCAGGAGACCGCCCGACCATGCCGCCGGTGCGGCTCCCCTCCGACGCGGAGCTCGCACGCGACGCGCTGTCCGCGCCGCTGTTCGCCCGCGCCGCGAAGCTCGCCCGCTGGGCCGGCGAGGGCACCCCGGTCGGCGCGGGCGGCGAGCTCCTCGCCGGGCAGCTGAAGACGGCGACCGGGCTGCTCGGCCTGGAGGACGACGAGGACGGCCCCGCCTACGCGGCCGAGGCCTGGCAGCTGGCCCTCGACACGGGCCTGGTCGAATTCACCGAGTCCCCCGACGAGTCCGCCGACGCCTCCCCGGACGAGCCCCAGGGCACGGCCGTCGCCGGCGAGGAGCTGGCCACGCTCACCTCCGGCAGCCCCCAGGACATCCTCGACCTGTGGCTCGGCGGCCTGGAGACCGTCCTGGCCGACGCCGCCGCGCCCGACCTGGGCGACCTCGTCGAGCAGCTCTCCGAGGGCGGCGACGGCGACCTCGACCTCGACGCGATCGACTGGAACCCCGAGGAGGAGGCCGACTTCCTCGACGGCGTCCTCGGCAACCTCTACCTGCTGACCGCGCTCGACGAGGGCTCGCCCGACCGCCCCGTCCCGCTGCCCGCGCTCGCCGCCTCCATGATCGTCCCGGATGACATGGACGAGCCCACGGACGACGTCCTCGAAGAGGTCTCCGACGCGATGATGCGCCTGGACGACCAGTTCCGGATCCTCGCGCCGACCGGCCTGGTGCGCTACCAGCCGGTGGACGAGTCCCTGATCGAGGTCGTCGACGGCGAGGGCCACATCCGCGAGTCCGTCGACGGCGTGACCTCCGACCTGCCCGAGGAGGAGGACGTCAGCCGCTACGGCATGGTGGCCCTCACCCCCCTCGGCCTCTTCGCCGTACGGTCCCGCATGCTCGACGCCGGCATCGACGCCCCGGCCGTCGGCGACCTCGCCGACTCCCCCGCCGAGGACCTCCTCGCGGCGCTCCCCGGTCACCCCGGCTTCGCCGTGCGCGCCGAGGCCGAGCTGTGGCTCGCCCGCCGCACGCCCCTCGACGCGGCCCGCGAGCTGCTCGCCGCCGCGCGCGGCGCGGACGACGAGGCGCCGGCGCGCCGCCTCGTCTGCCAGCAGACGCTCTCCCTCGTCGGCGCCGAGGCCGAGCCCGCCCTCCGCGAGGTCCTCGACGACCTCCAGCTCGGCGGCCTCGCCCGCGTCTGGCTCGCCGAGCACGGCGCGACGGACGTCCCGCCGCCCGGCGAGGACATGATCTTCTGGCTCACCGTCGACACGATCGCCGCCCGGCTCGACACGGAGGCCGACGACCCGGAGGAGCTCCGCGAGCTCGTCGAGAGCCTGGTGAGCGGGCACAGCGGCTTCTTCGACGCGGTCTGGCGGGTGGAGCACCCGGCGACGGCGGACGTCCTGGAGGCGATGGGCCGCCTTCACCCGGACAAGGCGACGGCGAAGGCCGCCCGCAA
This sequence comes from Streptomyces abikoensis, assembly GCF_014648775.1. Taxonomy (GTDB): domain Bacteria; phylum Actinomycetota; class Actinomycetes; order Streptomycetales; family Streptomycetaceae; genus Streptomyces; species Streptomyces abikoensis. Next base: position 73,063 of record NZ_BMRT01000008.1, on the reverse strand, counting down.
GGCGGCCTTCAAGGCCCGCTCGCGCGGCTGACGGGCGCCTCCCGCGCGGGGTGGGGTGGGGTGGGTGCGGGGAATCCCGGGCAGCCCCCAGCGTTGACCTGTACGTGACGTACAAGCTCTCCGTACTCGACCGTTCCCGCACCCGCCAGGGCGACGAGCCAAGCGCGGCGCTGCGCGACACCGTGGCGTTCGCCCAGCAGGTCGAGGACCTCGGCTACCACCGCTTCTGGGTGTCGGAACACCACAGCGTCCCCGGCGTCGCCGGCTCCGCCCCCACCGTCCTCGCGGCCGCCGTCGCCGCCGCGACCTCCCGCATCCGCGTCGGCACCGGCGGCGTGATGCTGCCCAACCACCGCCCCCTCGTGGTCGCCGAGCAGTTCGGCGTCCTCGCCTCCCTCTTCCCCGGCCGGATCGACATGGGCCTCGGCCGCTCGGTCGGCTTCACGGACGGCATCCGGCGGGCCCTGGGCGTGGAGAAGGACGCGATGGGCGACTTCGAGGACCGGCTGGCGGAACTGGCGGGCTGGTTCACGGGGGAGCCCGCCCCCTACCCCGGGGTGCACGCCCTGCCCGCCGAGGGCCTCCGGCCCCCGCTGTTCGTCCTCGCCAACGAAGCGGGAGCCGACGTGGCCGCCCGCGCCGGCGCGGCACTGGTCATCGGCGGCCTCAAGGGCGAAGGGGCGATGGCGGCCGCCATCGAGCGCTACCGCGCGGGCTTCGTCCCCTCCGCGTGGCGGGAGAAGCCCTATGTGATGGTCGCGGGGAACGTGGCCGTCGCGGAAACGAGGGACGCGGCCCACCGGCTGCTCGTCCCCGAGGCGTGGGCACTGGCCCACTCACGGACGCACGGCGTGTTCCCGCCCCTCCGCCCAGCCGAGGAGATCGAGGGGAAACTGATCCCCTCGATGTCACAGCGGGAGCGCGGCTTCTACGAAGCCGCGCTGCGCGGCCACATCCACGGCACCGAGGGCGACGTGACGGCCGCCCTCGACGCCCTCGTGGCCCGCACCGGGGCCGACGAGGTGCTGGTCACGACCAGCACGTACGACAGGGCCGCGCTCCTGGACTCCTACCGGCGGCTGGCCGCGGCGACAGGGGCCACGGCGGCGGCCGCGGCGACAGGGGCTACAGCGCCTGCGCCGCCGGCTTCACCAGATCCCGCACCGTCTTGGCCTTGACGAAGTCGCCCAGGGCCGTCATCTCCCACTCGCCCGAGTACTGGCGGATGAACTTGCACATCAGGACGCCCGTCTGGGCCTCGGCGCCGGTCAGGTCGAAGCGGACCAGTTCCTCGCCGGTCTGGGCGTCCATCAGGCGGCAGTACGCCTTGGCGACCTCGGTGAACTTCTGGCCGTTGAAGGAGCTGACGGTGAAGACGAGGCCCGTCACCTCGGGCGGCAGGCCGCCCATGTGCACGGTGATGGTCTCGTCGTCGCCGGAGCCCTCACCGGTGAGGTTGTCGCCGGAGTGCTGGATGACGCCGTTGAGGATCTGGAGCCGGCCGAAGTAGCAGGCGTCGATCATGTTGCGGTCGGGGCCGTAGGCGATGACCGAGGCGTCGAGGTCGATGGCCCGGCCGTTCCAGGCGGGCTCCCAGCCGAGGCCCATCTTGACCGAACGGGTCAGTGGCTGACCGCCCTTGACCAGGGAGACCGTCTCGTTCTTCCGGAGGCTCACCCGGCCCTTGTCCAGGTTGATCTTCCCGGGGACGGCGGGTGGGGCGGCCGGAACCGGCGGCACGACGGGGGCCGCCGCGACGGGGGCGACCGGAGCCGGGGCGGCGGCCACCGGGGCGGCCGCCGGCGCCGCCGGCTCGTCCACGCTCACGCCGAAGTCCGTGGCGATGCCCGCCAGACCGTTGGCATACCCCTGACCCACAGCGCGGAGCTTCCACGCGCCGTTGCGCCGGTAGATCTCCACGACCACCAGTGCCGTCTCCGTGTCCAGCCGGGGCGGGGTGAACGTGGCGATCACCGCGCTGTCGTCCGCGCCGCGCACGGTCGCCGTCGGCTCGGTGCCCGCGAAGGTGGCGCCCTGGGCGTCCGGGCTCGCGGTGACCACGATCTTGTCGATGCCGGCGGGGACGGCCGCCGTGTCGACGATGATCGCGTCGGGCGTGGCGCCGGAGGCGGCACGGTGCGTCACACCGGGGGCGCTGGGCTGGTTGTAGAAGACGAAGTCGTCGTCGGAGCGCACCTTGCCGTCGGCGGTGAGCAGCAGGCCCGAAACGTCGAGCCGCACGGGGGCGGTGACGTCCACCGTCACACGGGTGACGGAGAGCGGGATGTTCGAGCCGGGTGTCATAGCGGTCATGTACGAGGTAACGAGCCATGACCCTTTGCGGTTCCATGACCCGGGGGTCGAATCGGGCCGGGAATATTCGAACGCGGTCGGAGGCTGTGCAACCCGTCAATCGACTTTGATCATGGGGGAGCACATGTCGGACAACGGCAACGCGCACATCGCACAGGGGACTGTCGCCGAGGGCTTCGAGCCCGTGCGCGAGGCGTTCGAGGCCACGCTGACGCAGGAGCGCGCCGGGCACTCGGCGCAGCTGGCGGCGTATGTGGACGGCAGGCGGGTCGTGGACCTGTGGGGCGGTCCGGAGATCACGGGGGAGTCGCTCACCGGCGTCTTCTCGTCCAGCAAGGGTGCGGCGCACCTCGTCGTGGCCCTGCTGGTCCAGGACGGCACGCTGGACCTGGACGAGGAAGTGCGCCACTACTGGCCCGAGTTCGGCTCGGCGGGCAAGGAGCACGTCACCCTGCGCGACCTGCTGGCCCACCGTGCGGGTGTCGTGGGCGTCGAGGGCGGGTTCCCTCTCAAGGAGCTGGCCGACGACCGGCTCATCGCCGAGCGGCTGGCGGACCGGCGCCCGTTCTGGCGTCCGGGCACGGCCTTCGGCTACCACGCGCTGGTGATCGGCGCCCTGACCGGTGAGGTCGTCCGCCGGGCCACGGGGCGGACGCTCCAGGAGGTGTACGAGGACCGGATCCGCGCCCCGTACGGCCTGGACTTCTACCTGGGCCTGCCCGAGGAGCAGGAGCACCGCTGGCTCTCCACGCAGCCGATGGATCCCACCCCCGAGCAGAAGCGGGAGTTGGCGCAGGGCGCCGTCGGGCCCGACAGCCTCCAGGGCATAGCCTTCAACGCCGGTGACCCGCAGTTCGCGAACGGCATCCAGTCCCTGCCCAACTTCCGTGAGGTGCGGGCCGGGGGGCAGGCCTCCGCCGGTGGTGTGGCCTCCGCGCGGGGGCTGGCCGGGATGTACGCGGCGGCGATCAGCGAGGTGGACGGGAAGGCGCCGCTGCTGACGGCGGAGACGGCGGCCCGTTTCGCGGAGATCCACTCCTTCGGGCCCGACGTGGCCCTGGGCGGCATGACCCACGCGTTCGGTCTGGGCTTCGCCGCGACGAGCGTGGACTATCCCTTCCTGGGGGCGCGTTCCTTCGGGCACGGCGGTGCGGCGGGCTCGCAGGCCTTCGCGGACCCGAGCGTCGGCCTGGCCTTCGGCTACAACCGCCGTCGCTTCGCGTACCCGGGGGGTGCGGCGCCGGAGGCGGGGGTGCTGGCGAAGGTCGTTCGCGACTGCGTCGTCCGCGGCTGACGAAGCCCCCCACCCACCCGCCCCCTACCCGGGCAATCCGTGCCGGGCAATCGGGCGGGCGGGTGGGGTGGAACCCGCGCCGAAGGCGCGGGCACCCCACGGCGGGGCAGCCGGAAAGCCGACCGGACCGTCAGCCGGGGCTGACGAAGCCGCATTCGTAGGCGGCGATGACCGCCTGCGTACGGTCCCGTACCCCGAGCTTGGCGAGGATCCCCGCCACGTGCGTCTTGACCGTGGCGGCCCCGAGCACCATCCGCGCGGCGATCTCCGCGTTCGACAGGCCGGTCGCCAGCAGCCGCAGCACCTCCGCCTCCCGTTCGGACAGCGCTTCCCGCAGCGCCGCCGCCCTGTCGTCGCTCCGGGGCGCCGCGTGGGCGGCGGCCAGGGCGCGTACGGCGGCGGGGAAGAGCAGCGAGTCGCTGTGGGCCACCAGCTTCACGGCCTGGACGAGTTCGTCGGCGCCCGCGCGCTTGAGGAGGAAGCCGGACGCCCCGGCGCGCAGCGCGTCGTAGACGTAGGCGTCGTTCTCGAAGGTGGTGACGACGATGACGCGCGGCGGGTCGTCCGTCCCGGCCAGGATCCGCTCGGTGGCGCGGATGCCGTCGACCTCGGGCATCCGGACGTCCATCAGCACGACGTCGGGCCGGAGCGCGCGCACCACCGACACCGCTTCGGCGCCCGTGGCCGCCTCGCCGACGACCTCCACGCCCGGCTCGGCGCCCAGGATCGCCCGCAGGGCGGTGCGGACGAGGTGTTCGTCGTCCGCGAGGACCACGCGTATCGGCTCGGTCGTGGTCATCGCGCCTCACCCCGCAGCGGCAGCCGGGCCGAAAGGCGCCATACGCCGTCGTGCTCGCCGGCCTCGCTGGTGCCGCGCAGCAGCCGGGCGCGCTCGGCGATGCCGGTGAGGCCGCGGCCGCCCCCGGGGCGGGGGACGCCGGCCCGGGCGCCGGGTTTCACGGGGTTCTCCAACACAATCTCCAAGGTGTCGTCGTGCACGGCGACGCTCAGCCGCACGGGCACGCCGCCCGCGTGCCGCAGGGCGTTGCCGAGACCTTCCTGAACGATCCGGTACGCCTCGCGGGAGGGCACCGGGGGGATCTTCTCCAGGCCGCCGGGCGGCAGGGCGCACTCGACCGTGCCGCCCGCCGCGCGGGTACGTTCCAGCAGCCCGCCGACGTCGGCCAGGGTGGGCGCCGGGGCGGTGGGGGAGGAGCCGTCCTCGCGCAGCAGGCCCAGCACCGCGTCGAGTTCGCCGACCGCCTCGCGCGCGGCCTCCTCGATCGCGGCCAGGGCCTGCCGGGCGAACTCCGGGTCGTGGTCCAGGACCCGGCGCGCGGCGCTCGCCTGGAGGCTCACCGCGCTCAGCGCGTGCCCGACCGAGTCGTGGAGTTCGCGCGCCAGCCGGTTGCGCAGGGCGAGCCTGTGGGCGTGCTCCTCGGCCGCCGCGAGCCGGTCCGCCGCCGTGGGGCCCAGCAGGACGGGCGCCCAGCGCGCCAGCAGCGAGCCCGCTGCCCAGGACGTGCCGACGACCAGCGCCAGCAGCGCGCACCCGGCCACGGGCGCGAGCAGCACGCCGGGCCCGGTGAAGACGCGCAGCCAGGCGACCTCGGCGAGCTTGCCCGGCCCGTCCAGGAAGGGCAGGACGATCAGGTACAGCGCCGCCGGCGGCGTGGCCAGCGACATCCCGCTCACGACGGCTCCCGCCGCCAGGTGCAGCGCGCACCACGCCGCCGTCCGGCCCCGGGCGGCCCACGACCGGCCCGGCTCCAGGGCCAGCTCCTCCCGGGGCACCCCGCACAGCACCCGGGCCGCCTCGCCCTCGAAGGGCCGGACGAGCGGGTGCAGCGCCGTGACGGCCACCGGGCCGAGCGCGAGGAAGAGCACGCCGAACTGCCGGACGAGGGAGGAGGAGAAGAGGATGTTGCCGTCCGGCCGGAACAGCGACACCAGCGTGTTCGTCAGCAGGTAGAACGGCATCGACAGGGCGCCGCCCAGCAGCAGGTGCACCCACCGTAACCGGGCGCGTCGGCCCAGCACCGCGCTCATCGGGCGCCGGAGCGCGGCCGTCACCATCACGCGCACAGGGTAGATCACTTGCGTCCGGCGGCTCCGGTGAGGGGGACCTCGTACAGTGCCTGCATGGACGACGGCGCGGTGTTGCACATCAAGGGACGGATACTCGTCGGACCGGACCCGCTGGACGGGGTGCGCGACGAGCTGTGGGTGGTGGGCGGGCGGATCACCTTCGACCGGCCGGCCGGGGCGCGGGACGTCACCACCGTCGCGGGGTGGGTGCTCCCCGGCCTGGTGGACGCCCACTGCCACGTGGGGCTCGACGCGCACGGCGCGGTCGACGAGGCGACGACCGAGAAACAGGCGCTGACCGAGCGTCACGCGGGCGCGCTGCTGCTGCGCGACGCCGGGTCGCCCTCCGACACCCGCTGGATCGACGAGCGCGAGGACCTGCCGCGCATCATCCGCGCGGGCCGGCACATCGCCCGCACCCGCCGTTACATCCGCAACTACGCGCATGAGATCGAGCCCGAGGACCTGGTGGCCTATGTGGCGCGCGAGGCGCGGCGCGGGGACGGCTGGGTGAAGCTGGTGGGCGACTGGATCGACCGGGAGACGGGCGACCTGGGGGCCTGCTGGCCGCGCGGCGCGGTCGAGGCCGCCATCGCCGAGGCCCACCGGCTGGGCGCCCGGGTCACGGCCCACTGCTTCGCCGAGGAGACCCTCGCCCCGCTCGTGGAGGCGGGGATCGACTGTATCGAGCACGCCACGGGACTGACCGAGGAGACGATCCCGCTCTTCGCCGAGCGGGGCGTGGCCATCGTCCCGACGCTGGTCAACATCGCCACCTTCCCCCGGCTCGCGGACGGCGGCGAGGGCAAGTTCCCGCGCTGGGCGGACCACATGCGCCGGCTGCACGCGCGCCGCTACGCGACCGTGGGCGCCGCTTACGACGCGGGAATCCCCGTCTACGTCGGCACCGACGCGGGAGGTTCGCTGCCGCACGGCCTGGTCGGCCAGGAGGTCGAGGAGCTGGTCAAGGCGGGCGTCCCGACGGCGGCCGCGCTGTCGGCGGCCACGTGGGGAGCACGGGCGTGGCTGGGGCGGCCGGGCCTGGAGGAGGGCGCCCCGGCGGACCTCGTCGTCTACGACGCCGACCCGCGCGCGGACGTACGGGTGCTCGGCGCGCCGAGCAGGGTGGTGCTGCGGGGGCGCGTGGTGGCCTGAGCGGTGGGCTCACTGTGCCGTGCGGACACTCCTGCGGCCGTTGGCTCGAATACGAGCACGAAACCCACCCTTTGGAGTGAACTGGCGGTAGAGGGCCGCCCGTTCACCCTCCCGGCCCCGAACATTGCGGAGTCAAGCCGTCAGCGCGCGATGTCCCCCATTGGCGCGCCGGCGGCTCCTTTCTCCCGTGGGGGTTCCACACACGTGTTCAGCACCACCAGCTCTTCCTTCGGCATGCCCGCGCACCGGTTCGCCGCCCTGGCCGCGACGGTCACCGCGACCGCGCTCGCCCTGGGCGCCACGTCCGTGCCCGCGAGCGCCACCGACACCGGATCCGGCTCCGGGACCGGCCGGGCCGACGCGACCGTCCTGCGGACCGGGCTTGACGTCTCCCTGCTCGGCAAGGCCGCGCACGTCCCCGTCGAGGCCGCCATCGACGACGTCCACGCGCCCGCCGACGCCTCGAAGACCGCGCTCACCGTCACCCTCGACGGCATCGAGGGCGGCAAGGCCGTCGACATCCTGCGCGCCGAGGCCGCCACCTCCCGCGCCACGGCCGACCGCCGGGCCGCCAAGGGCTACGCCAACCTCGTCCACGCCAAGGTGCACCTGCCCGGCCTGCCCCTGCGCTCGCTCATCGAGCTCCAGCAGGTCACCTCCGAGGCCGTCTGCGAGGCGGGCGCGAAGCCGAAGGCCACCGCCAACCTGCTGGGCTCGGTCTCCGTGCTCGGCAAGAAGGTCACCCTCACGCCGAACGGCCCGACCAAGGTGACCGTGCCGGGGGTGGGCGACGTGCGGCTGGACCTGTCGAAGACCGTCACCACCTCCCGCACCGCCGCCGCCACCGCGCTCGACCTGGACGTCTCCGTAGACCCGCTGGCGCTGGGCGTGGCCAAGGTGGTGGGCAAGGTGACGCTGGTACGGGCCTCCTGCGAGTCCCCGGCGGACCGGCCCTCCGACCCGGTGAAGCCCGGGGACGACGGCCCGGGCGCGCCGGCGAGGACCGGCACCGGCGTCGGCACGGAGGCGAAGCAGGCGTCCGCCGAACGGACCGCCGAACCGGCCGGCCACGACCTCGCCGAGACCGGCGGTGGCTCCGCCACCCCCTACGTCGCCGCCGCGGCCGGGCTGCTGGTCGTCGGGGGAGGAGGCGCCCTCATCGCCGCACGGCGCCGCAAGGAGAGCCGACGGGAGGAGAGCCAGGGCTGAGCGGACGGCAGCGGGGCGGCCGCCGGACGGCCGCGCGCCCGGGGGCGCTCAGCGCGTCTCCTGCGCCTCGGTCAGGTCGTTGCCCGATCCGGCCGCCGGCCCGGACGTGCCGCGGGCCGCGCGCGGGGTGTCCGGGCCGTCCGTCGCGGCGGACCGGCCGCTCAGGTCGTCCAGAGCGGTCCGCAGGGCCGTGGCGAAGCGGTCCGACGTCGCGCGGTCCCGGACCGCGAGGCGGAGGTAGTCCGGGCCCAGCCCCGGGAACGTGTCGCCCCGGCGCACCGCGAAGCCGAGGCCGCGCAGCCGCGACCGCACCGCCGCCGCCCCCGGCAGCCGGACCAGGACGAACGGCCCCGCCGCCGGGCCCTGCACGGTCAGCTCCGGGAACTCCGCCAGCCGGGCCAGCAGATGGGCCCGGTCGGCGGCGGTCACGTGTGCCGCGAGCGCGGCCTCGGCCATCGCGCGCGGCGCGCTGCACGCCTCCGCCGCCACCAGCGCCGGTGACGAGACCGGCCACAGCGGCTGGGCCCGTTCCAGCAGGGCCACGGTGTCGGGCGCGGCGAGCACGTAGCCGACGCGCAGCCCCGCCAGCCCCCAGGTCTTGGTGAGGCTGCGCAGCACGACGAGCCCCGGCAGGTCGGTGCGGGAGGCCAGCGACTCCCGTTCGACCGGCACCGCGTCCATGAACGCCTCGTCCACCACCAGGATCCGGCCCGGCCGCGCCAGCCGGGCCAGGACGCCGGCCGGGTGGAGCACGGAGGTGGGGTTGGTGGGGTTGCCGACGACCACCAGATCCGCGTCCCCGGGCACCGCGCGCGGGTCGAGCCGGAACCCCTCCTCCGGGGTCAGCACGACGCGCTCCACCGCGTGCCCGGCGTCCCGCAGGGCCGCCTCCGGCTCGGTGAACTGCGGGTGCACCACCACGGCCCGGCGCACCGGCAGGGCCCGCGCCAGCAGGACGAACGCCTCCGCCGCCCCCGCCGTCAGCAGCACCCGCTCCTCCGGCAGCCCGTGCCGCGCGGCGACGGCCCGCCGGGCGGCACGCCCGTCGGGGTACGCCGCGAGCGTGCCCAGCGACTCCGCTATCCGCTCCCGCAGCCACTCCGGGGGCGTCCCGGTCCGCACGTTGACGGCGAGGTCGGTCAACTCGGCGCCCATGCCGCGTACTTCCACGTCCCCGTGGTGCCGGAGGTCGGGCTCGGGAGTCGGCGCGTGAGCGGTGCGCGCGGATTGGGATATGTGCATGAAATCAGACGGTACAGGCGATCGCGCACGTCGCTCGCGCGGACTTCCGCTTCCCCACGAGAAGGACGGCCCCCGGCCCGGCCGACAGGAGCGCGGCCGCCTCCGCGACGCTCGCCACTCCCACCGCCGCGCGGGCGGCGTCGGAGGGGTGGGGCACGGGCTGGGCGGCGAGGGCGCCGGGGCCGTACGCGGTCAGGGGCACCCCCAGGCGGCGGGCCGCCGCGCGCAGCCCGGGCTCGTCCGCCTTGACGTCGATGGTCGCGAGGGCGGCGATCGCGGCGCCGACGGCGCCCGCCTCCTCGATGGTCCGTTCGACGAGTGACACCACTTCGTCGCGGGACACGTCCCGGCAGCCGCCGACGCCGATGTGGAGCGCGCCCCTCATCGCCGGGCGCGCGCGACGAGGCGGGACGCCGTGCCGGGGACGCCCGCCCAGTGGGTGTGGAGGTAGGAGGCGTGCACACCGTCCTGGACGAAGCCCTCCACCTGACGGCGGGGGTGGGTGAACCCCCACGCGGGAGTGGCGCCCGCCGCCGGCTCGATCACCGTGCGGTGGAACTCGTGGCCCCGGACGCGGGTGCCCGCGGCGGCGAGCGGGTTGTCGGCGATCGCGACGGCGTCGCGGTAGCCGAGCGTGAGCCGCTCCGACATCCGGGCGTCGGCGTCGAGGACGCCGCACATCGGCTTGCCGTCGAGCGTGCGGGCCAGGTAGAGCAGGCCCGCGCACTCGGCGGCGATCGGGGCCCCCGAGCGGGCCAGCTCCGCCACGGCCGTGCGCAGGGGTTCGTTGGCGGACAGCTCCGCGGCGTACATCTCGGGGAAGCCGCCGCCGATGACGATGCCGCTGGTGCGGTCGGGGAGGGCCTCGTCGTGGAGGGGGTCGAAGGTGACCACCTCCGCGCCGGCGGCTCGGAGCAGCTCCGTGTGCTCGGCGTACGAGAACGTGAACGCAGGACCGCCGGCCACGGCGATCACGGGGGCATATCCAGCCCCTCCGGCGTTTGAGGAGCGGGGGTCCGGGGACGGGGCCCACGGCTCCTCCGCCAGCGGCGGGGCGCTGTGGGCCAGGGCGAGGAGGGCCTTCAGGTCGCAGCCTTCGCGGATGCGGTCCGCCTGGGCCGCCACGGATTCCAGCGCCTCCGCGCGCCGTTCCGCCACCGGGATCAGCCCGAGGTGGCGGCTCGGCGTGGCGACCGTACGAGCCCGCCGCACGGCGCCCAGCACCGCCACCCCCGACTCCTCCAGCGCCTCCCGCAGCAGCGTCTCGTGGCGGTCCGAGCCGACCTTGTTGAGGATGACGCCCGCGACCCGGACCTCCGGGTCCCAGGAGGCGAAGCCGTGCACCAGCGCCGCCACCGACCGCGACTGCGACGACGCGTCGACGACGAGCACCACCGGCGCCCGCAGGAGCTTCGCCACATGGGCCGTCGAGGCCAGCTCGCCCTGCCCGGCCGCGCCGTCGTACAGGCCCATGACGCCCTCGACGACCGCCACGTCGCAGCCCGCCGCCCCGTGGAGGAACAGCGGGGCCACGCGCTCCGGGCCGCACATGTAGGCGTCGAGGTTGCGGCCCGGACGGCCGGTCGCGAGGGCGTGGTAGCCCGGGTCGATGTAGTCGGGGCCCACCTTGTGGGGGGAGACCGCGAGCCCCGCGTCCGCGAAGGCCCGCATCAGGCCGGTGGCCACCGTGGTCTTGCCGCTGCCGGAGGCCGGCGCGGCGATGACCAGGCGGGGGACGTGCGTACTCACCACTCGATGCCCCGCTGGCCCTTCTGGCCGGCGTCCATCGGGTGCTTGACCTTGGACATGTCCGTCACCAGATCCGCGAAGTCCAGCAGCTTCTCCGGGGCGTTGCGGCCGGTGATGACGACGTGCTGGGTGCCGGGGCGGTCCCGCAGCACCTCGATCACCTCGTCCGTGTCGATCCAGCCCCAGTGCATCGGGTACGCGAACTCGTCCAGCACGTAGAGCCGGTACGTCTCCGCCGCCAGGTCGCGCTTGACCTGCTCCCAGCCCTCGCGGGCCTTCTCCTCGTTCGACAGCTCGCTGTCGCGCTGGATCCAGGACCAGCCCTCGCCCATCTTGTGCCAGTCGACCGTGCCGCCCTCGCCGGAGGCGCCCAGCACCCGCAGCGCGTTCTCCTCGCCGACCTTCCACTTCGCGGACTTCACGAACTGGAACACCCCGATCGGCCAGCCCTGGTTCCAGGCGCGCAGCGCCAGCCCGAAGGCCGCCGTCGACTTGCCCTTGCCGATGCCGGTGTGGACGAGGACCAGCGGCCGGTTGCGGCGCTGACGTGTGGTGAGCCCGTCGTCGGGTACGACGGTCGGCTGTCCCTGGGGCATTACGCGGCCCTCCGTGAGTCGGTGTTCCGTACGGTGCGTACCAGCGCGGAGACATTCTCCGCGCGCAGGTCGTCGAGGGTCACGACCGGCCCGCCGAGCGCCCGGCCCAGCTCGCCCGCCAGGCCGAGCCGCACCGGGCCGGCCTCGCAGTCCACGACCACCGACGCGATGCCGGAGCCCGCGAGCAGCCCGGCCGCGCGCGCGGCGCGCGCCAGCGGTTCCACGCCGCCCGTCGCCCGTCCGTCGGTCACGACGACCAGCAGCGGACGGCGCGACGGGTCGCGCATGCGCTCCACGCGCAGTACCTCGTGGGCCTGGAGCAGGCCCGCCGCCAGCGGCGTCCGGCCGCCCGTCGGCAGCTTCTCCAGCCGGGCCGCGCCCGCCTCGACGGACGACGTCGGCGGCAGCGCCACCGTCGCGCCGGTGCCCCGGAACGTCACCATCCCGATCTTGTCGCGGCGCTGGTAGGCGTCCATCAGCAGGGAGAGCACCGCGCCCTTGACCGCGCTCATCCGCTTGCGGGCCGCCATGGAGCCGGAGGCGTCCACGACGAACAGCACCAGGTTCCCCTCGCGTCCCTCGCGCACGGCCTCGCGCAGGTCGTCGCGCCGGACGACCAGCCCGGGACCGCCCCGGCCCCGCGCCCGCTGGTGCGGGGCGGCGGCCTGGACGGTCGCGGCGAGGTGCAGCTTCGACAGCGCGCCCCCGCGCGGGCGGCGCGCCCCCGTCGTCCGGCCGTGCGCCGTGAGCGCGCGCGAGCGGCGCCCGTCGGCGCCCTCGCCGAGGCCGGGGACGGTGAACCGCCGGGTCCGGAACGGCTCGGAGGCTGCGACAGCGGGGGCCTCCCCGCCGTCGTCGCTCCCGGAGGCCGACGCCTCCTGCCGGGCGGGCTCGTGTCCGGGCTCCTGACGCTGCGGCGGTACGTCGTCCGTGGTGGTGGCGGCCGGTCCGTCGCCCGCGTCCCGCGGAGGCCGGCCACCGCCGTCCGGGCCGCCACCCGGTCCGTCGTCCGGTCCGTCGTCCGGGCCCTCCGGGCCCTCGGGGCCGTCACCGTCCGGCTCAGGACCGTCCGGCTCCGGCTCCGGTTCCGGCTCGGGCTCCTCGTCCTCGAACCCGGCGAGGATCTCGTCCAGCCTGTCCTCGTCCAGACCGGGCGCGTCGAAGGGGTTCCGGCGGCGCCGGTGGGGCAGCGACAGCAGTGCCGCCTGCCGTACGTCCGCCGTCGTCACATCGGTTCGCCCCGCCCACGCGGCCAGCGCGGCGGAGGTGCGCGCTGTCACGATGTCCGCGCGCATCCCGTCCACCTCGAACCCGGCGCACACCGCCGCGATCCGGCGCAGCGCGCCGTCCCCGAGCCGTACGCCCGGCAGCAGCGCCCGCGCGGCCGCGATGCGCTCGCGCAGCGCGTCCTCCTCCGGCGCCCACTTGGCGGCGAAGGCCGCCGGGTCCTCGTCGAAGGCGAGACGCCGGCGCACGACCTCGACGCGCTCCTCGGTCTCGCGCGAGGCCGCGACCTCGACGGTCAGTCCGAAGCGGTCGAGGAGCTGCGGGCGCAGCTCGCCCTCCTCGGGGTTCATGGTGCCCACGAGGAGGAAGCGGGAGGCGTGGCGGACGGAGACGCCCTCGCGCTCGACGGAGGAGACACCGGTCGCCGCCGCGTCCAGCAGCGAGTCGACCAGGTGGTCGCCCAGCAGGTTGACCTCGTCGACGTAGAGCACGCCCCGGTGCGCGGCGGCCAGCAGACCGGGCTCGAACGCCTTGACGCCCTCGCCCAGCGCCCGCTCGATGTCGAGCGAGCCGACGAGGCGGTCCTCGGACGCGCCGACGGGCAGCTCGACCATCCGGGCGGGGCGGACGGCCTGTTCACCGCCACCGTGCGGCCCGTCCGGGCAGTGGGGGTCCGGGGCCGCCGGGTCGCAGGAGAACCGGCAGCCCGTGACGGTCACGACCTCGGGCAGCAGCGCCGCCAGGGCCCGGACCGTGGTGGTCTTCGCGGTGCCCTTCTCGCCGCGCACGAGGACGCCGCCGATCGACGGCGAGATCGCGTTGAGCAGGAGGCCCAGCCGCATGTCGTCCATACCGACGATCGCGGTGAACGGGTAGGCGGACGGATAGGTGGACGAGGACATCAGCGGTTGCCTCCCTGGAGGGAACGGGTCAGTGGCGGCGCCCCGGGCGGTATGAACGGCAGCCCGCCCGGCACCCCGTCCTCGATCAGGCGCAGCAGCGCGTCCGTGTCCGCGTGCTCCTCGATCAGGTCGCCCAGCCGGTCGAGCTGCTCCTCCCGCAGCGCCCCGAACGACGTGTCGGGCGCGGGGACGAACGCCCGTCCGGCCGCCTTCGCGACCTCGCGCAGGAACGCCCGGCGGAAGCCGTCGCTCTCCAGCGAGCCGTGCCAGTGCGTGCCCCACACCGCGCCCACCCGGCAGCCGTCCAGGAACGGCTCGTCCCCGCCCGGCACCTCGGCCACGCCGTGATGGATCTCGTAGCCCTCCACGCGCTCGCCCAGGGCCTCGCCGACCGGCCGGGCCAGGGTCTTCTCCACCGCGAACCGCACGCGCACCGGCAGCAGGCCCAGGCCCTCGACCGTGCCCGCCTTCGATTCGACGTCGTCGTCGATCCGCTCGCCCAGCAGCTGGAAGCCGCCGCAGATGCCCAGCACCGGGCGGCCCTCCGCCGCCCGCCGCGCGAGCGCGTCGGCGAGCCCGCGTTCGCGCAGCCACGCGAGCGCCCGTACCGTGCCGCGCGTGCCCGGTACGACGACCAGGTCGGCGTCGGCGAGCTCCTCGGGGCGGTCCACGAACCGCACGACGACGCCGGGTTCGGCGGCCAGCGCGTCGACGTCCGTGAAGTTCGACATCAGCGGCACCGCGCACACGGCGACCCGCAGGACGTCCGCGCCGTGCGGCGGGGCGACCACGGACTCGCGGACCGCGCCGCGCAGGGACACCCGCAGGCCGTCCTCCTCGTCGATGCCCAGGCCGTGGGCGAACGGCAGCACGCCGAACGTCCGCCGGCCCGTCAGGTCGCGCAGCATGTCCAGCCCCGGCTCCAGCAGGCTCACGTCGCCCCGGAACTTGTTGACCACGTAACCCGCTATCAGCTCCTGGTCCTCGGGGGAGAGCAGCGCTGTCGTACCGAAGAAGGAGGCGAAGACGCCACCCCGGTCGATGTCGCCGACGACGACCACGGGCAGGCGCGCGGCGCGGGCGATGCCCATGTTGACGATGTCGGAGCGGCGCAGGTTGATCTCGGCGGGGCTGCCGGCGCCCTCGCAGATCACGGCGTCGTGGGTGCGCCGCAGCTCGGCCAGGCACTCCGTCACCGTGCCGAACAACTGCTCCTGGCGTCCCGCGTGGTAGCCGCGGGCGCTGAGTTCGCCCACCGGCTTGCCCATGAGGACGACCTGGCTGCTGCGGTCGCTCCCGGGCTTGAGCAGCACCGGGTTCATCAGGGCGCTGGGCTCGACGCGGGCGGCGGCGGCCTGCATGGCCTGCGCGCGCCCTATCTCCGCGCCGTCGCGCGTCACGAAGGAGTTGAGGGACATGTTCTGCGCCTTGAACGGCGCGACCTTGACGCCCTTGCGGACCAGCCAGCGGCAGATGCCGGCCGTGACCACGCTCTTGCCCGCGTCCGAGGTGGTCCCGGCCACCAGCAGGCCCCCGCCCGGCGGGCCCGTGCGCCCGCTCCTGTCGGCTGTCACCGAGACTGTCACCGATTCCTCCCCGTGTTCCTGAACAGGCTGCCCACCGTACGGGCCGTGACCGCCGTCCCCAGGGCCAGCAGCGACACCCGGCGCGAGAGCCGGACCGCGCGCTCGATGTCGGCCGTCCGCACCGGACGGTTCTCCTCGCCCAGCACCGGGCGGTGCTCGACGCGCCCCGCGTAGGCGAGGGTGCCGCCCAGCCGTACGCCCAGGGCCCCGGCGAAGGCGGCCTCGACCGGCCCGGCGTTGGGGCTGGGGTGGCGGGAGGCGTCGCGCCGGGCCACGCGCAGCGCGCCGCGCGGGTCGGGCCCGGCGAGGACCGTGAGCGCGGCGGTCAGCCGGGCGCCCGGCCAGCCGACGACGTCGTCGAGCCGGGCCGACGCCCAGCCGAACCGCCGCAGCCGGGGCGACTTGTGACCCACCATGGCGTCGAGCGTGTTGACCGCCCGGAAGCCCACGAGCCCGGGCACGCCCCCCAGGGCGCCCCAGACGAGGGCGCCCACGACGGCGTCGGAGGTGTTCTCGGCGACGGACTCCACCACGGCCCGCGCGATCTGCTGGGCGTCCAGCGCCTGCGGGTCGCGGCCGCACAGGTGCGGCAGCCGCTCCCGGGCGACCTCCACGTCCCCGGCGGCCAGCGCGCCGCCGATGGCCCGGGCCTCCCGGCCCAGGGACGTGCCGCCCAGGACGGACCACGTGGCGGCGGCGGTCAGCGCGATCTCGGCCGCGCGGTGGCGGCGCGCGGCGCGGGTCAGCAGCCCGGCCCCGGCGACCGCGCCACCGGCGCAGAGAAGGGTGTGGAGCGTGCCGTACCCCCGGTGGTCGCGCCACAGCCGGCGTTCGA
This sequence comes from Streptomyces abikoensis, assembly GCF_014648775.1. Taxonomy (GTDB): domain Bacteria; phylum Actinomycetota; class Actinomycetes; order Streptomycetales; family Streptomycetaceae; genus Streptomyces; species Streptomyces abikoensis. The sequence continues at coordinate 56,867 of NZ_BMRT01000008.1, read as the reverse complement.
CGGCCTGCGCGGCCCGGCCGAACGCGGCGACGGGATGGCCGCGGCGGGGGTCGCCGAGGAGCAGGTCGCAGGCGAACCCGAGGGCGGCGCCGTACGCGAAGGAGAAGCGATCGCGGCCGGGCATGGCGAAGCGGTGTCCTCACTCAGGGTCCGCGCCCTGGCTCGACGTGACGGCGACCAGAGTCTCCTGGCTCCCGGATCCGCGCCGCCCCCGGCCTTCCGGCTCGCGCCGTGGCCATCGGTTGGGGGGACACTCCCCGGTGACAGTGGCGGGACCGCGCCGGATTCGCACCGGCTTCCTCTGCTGTCGCCGTTTGGCTCCGGAAGTCCACCACGCGGTGGGAAGGGGCGTCAACTCGCCCTGACCTGCGCCCCCGCCGTCGCCACGGGGGAGGGGCGCCGACGGCGGCGAGCGGGGCGGAGCCCCGTCACCCCACCCGTTCCGCCCGGTGCCGCACGGCCCGCAACCGCACCTCCGCCGGGAGGCGCGTCAGCCCGGCCGACACCCGCGCGTGGCGCAGCACTTCCTCGCGCAACCGCGCCAACGCCACCCCCGGTGCCCCGCGCGCCCCCAGCGTCAGGACGATCCGTGCCCGGGGCGCCGTCCGGCGTCCCGACAGCACGACGGCCGCCCGTTCCACCCCCGGTACGTCCTCGGCCTCCGCCTCCATCACTTCCTCCAGCGCCCGCCCCCGCACCGACGCCACCTCTCCACCGCCGCTGTGGACCACCACCTCGCGCAGCCGGCCCCGGCGGGCCTGGGCCGAGAGCCACCACGCGGACAGCAGGACGACGACGGCCAGGACGGCGATGACCACCGGCCACCACCATCCCCTGCCGCGCCACCTCCGCAGGTCCGCGCCGGGCAGCAGCACGTCGTCCGGGCCGGTGAACGGCCAGGCCGACGGCAGCTCGAAGCCCCAGCGGCGCGGCAGGTCCAGCGCGCCGATCAGCACGGCGGCGCCGAGCGCCACCAGCAGCGCCCCGGCGAGCCCGGTCAGCAGCCGGTTGACGGTCCTCAGCATCGCGAGAACCCCCCTGGACATCGTGAGGACCGCCCCGGGCCACGCTCGGACCACCCCACCCCGGTCACCTCTTCGCCGGGCGTCGTACGTGCACGGACAGGGACGGCTCCCGGGCGAGCCCCAACTCCCGGACGCCCTCGGCCAGTACGGTGTTCACGTCCGTCCGCACCTCGTCCAGGTCCCGGAAGTGGGAGCGGGCCCGGGCGCGGACCACGCGCCGGCCCACGTCGACGCGGACGGCCTGGACGCCGGGGACCTCCATCACCCGGTCGCGCAGCACCAGGGCCGCCGCCCCGCGCTCCAGCCCGGCGTGGACCCCGTCGTCGCCCGCGCCCTCCGCGCGGCGCATCGGCAGCACTCCGCGCAGGCCCGGGGTGAGGGCGAGGACGAGCAGCCAGCAGCCGGCGAGGACGGCCACCACCGCGCCGGCGACCACCAGTCCGTCACCGAGGTGACGGGTCGCCAGCTCATGGGCCAGGTGCCGGCGCCAGGCCATGGCGGGGCGGCCGGCGCGAACGGCGGCGACGTCGTAGAGGAAGAGCCCGGCGACGGTCAGGGTCACCGCCGCGACCAGCGCGGCTGGCAGCCTGCGCGCGGACCGGAAGCGGGGGACGCGGCCGCCCCCGACGGCCCGGGGCGCCTCCTCCTCGGCCGTCTTCTCCAGTGACACGGGACCGCTCATCGCACCCGCACCCCCGACAGCCGGCCGGTGTGCGCGGAGTGCAGCCGCTCGACCGTGATCAGCACCTCGGGCACCTCCATGCCCGTCAGTTCCCCGACGCGCTGGGCGATCCGCTCGCGCACGGCGCGGCAGCGGGCGCCGATGTCGGCGGGGTAGTCCAGCTCCACGAGGACCCGCACCCGGGCGGAGCCGTCATGGACGATGACGCTGGCGCGCGGGGGCGCGTGGACCTCGGCGGGGGCCGTGGCGCCCAGCGCCTCCAGGGCCGCCCGGGAGGCGATCTTCGCGACGACACGGTCGGCGATCCGGGTGGCGCCGCGCTCGGCGGGCACCACCGCGCGTCCTCCCCCCACGCCCTACCTCCCGTGCCGGTCGCGGTCGCGCGGGCGCAGCAGCCGGGAGAACTCGCCCGGCTCCACATCGCCGTCCAGGAGCCGCCCGCCCACGAAGCCCACGATGCCCAGCGCCGCGACCAGCAGAAAGGCGCCGAACCCCCCGAAGTAGCCGGCGAATCCGAGAGCCATGCCGGCGATCATGCCGGCCACGGCCATGCTCATCACGCGCTCCTCACTGGAGCCTGGGCTCCGGCTCTTCCTCTTCCTCGTCCGGCAGCTTGACGTCGGTCACGGCGATGTTGACCTCGACGACCTCCAGGCCCGCCATCCGTTCCACCGCCGAGATGACGTTTTCCCGCACCGCGCGGGCGACATCCGCGATGGCGACGCCGTACACCACGACGATCTCCAGATCGAGGGCCGTCTGGACCTCGCCGACCTCCGCCTTCACCCCCCGGGCGACGGACCGTCCGCCGGGCACCCGGTCGCGGACGGCCCCGAAGGTGCGGGACAGCCCGCTGCCCAGGGCGTGGACGCCGACCACGTCGCGGGCCGCGAGCCCGGCGATCTTCTCCACGACGCCGTCGGCGATGGTGGTGCGGCCCCGCTCGGCGGGAGCGGGCAGCTCCCTGCCCGAGCCGGGGTGCCGGCCCGGGGCGGGTCCGGACTTCTGACCGGTCTGGTGGGGCTGACTCGATGTGTCCGTCATCGGCGCTCGCCTCTCTTCCCGTCACTAGCCACCATAGGCGGGGTCGCCGCGCCCCGCTCGGTCGATGGTGGGCGAGTCCGGGCCGCCGCCGGTCAGCGGGACGGGGCGCGCGAGGCGCGCGTCGTCACTCCCCGAGGCCCGCGAGGTCGCGCAGCCGGCGCGCCTGCGCCGCGCGCTCCGCGACGCGCTGCTCCTCGTACGTACGGTCGAGTGCGCCGCGCAGCAGGGCCTTGGTCTCGACGACCGCGTCGCGCGGGGCCGCCAGCAGGGCGGCGGTGAGGTCGGCGGTGGCGGCGGGGAGCTCCGCGAGGGGGACGACCACATTGGCCAGGCCGATGCGCTCGGCCTCGGCGGCGTGGACGAAGCGGCCCGTGGCGCAGATCTCCAGCGCCCGGGCGTAACCCACCAGCGACACCAGCGGGTGAGTGCCCGTCAGGTCGGGCACCAGGCCCAGGCTGGTCTCGCGCATGGCGAACTGCGCGTCCTCGGCACAGACGCGCAGGTCGCAGGCGAGGGCGAGCTGGAAGCCCGCGCCGATGGCATGGCCCTGCACGGCGGCTATGGAGACGACGTCGGCGCGCCGCCACCAGGTGAACGCCTCCTGGTACGCGGCGATCTCGGCGTCCAGCGCCTTGTCGCTGCCGCGTGCCAGATCCAGGAAGGACGGCTCGCCGTCGAAGCCCTCGGGCGTGAACGCCTGCCGGTCGAGGCCGGCGGAGAAGGACTTGCCCTCGCCCTGGAGCACCACGACCCGCACGGTGCCCGGCAGTCGCCGTCCCGCCTCGGTCAGCGCCCGCCAGAGCGCGGGCGACTGAGCGTTGCGCTTGGCGGGGTTGGTGAGGGTGACGGTGGCCACCGCGTCATCGACGGTGAGCCGTACGCCGTCCTGGTCGAGCAAGGTGTCGCTGGCAGTCATGGGGGCCTCCGTATTGCCCGCAGTCATCTTGGTTGACTGCACAGTAACCACCCGGACGGCCGGTCGGCCGACCGGGTGGGACTGTCCTGACCGCTGTTCTCACAAGGTGCGCGGCGTCAGGCCGAGGCGGCCTTCTTGCCGCGCGTCGCTCCACCGCGGCCCCGCAGGACCACGCCGGATTCGCTGAGCATCCGGTGGACGAAGCCATAGGAGCGACCGGTCTCTTCGGCCAGCGCCCTGATGCTCGCACCGGAGTCGTACTTCTTCTTCAGGTCTGCCGCGAGCTTTTCGCGCGCGGCGCCGGTCACCCGGCTGCCCTTCTTCAGAGTCTCGGCCACCCGTGCCTCCTCATGGGAGATGCGCCTCTTGTCTCTCATGATCACCCCTAGGCGGCCTCCTGGCCACCCATTCGGCAAGGTCCATAAGAAGTCCAAGGGAACGGACGTCCGTGTTTTCCGGCCGCGACAGGCCCTGGAGCAGGCAATTCCACATGATCCGGCTCGTACGGCCGTACGGGTGGCGGGACGAATCGGCAGGTCAGACAGGGCCCCGCCACGCGCGGCGCGAACGGCGCCCGGCATCCCGCACAGCGCGTGCGCCGGAGCGACGGACCGTGACGGGGTACGAGCCGCCCTCACACAGATGGTGGATCACGCCTCGGCCGAATGATCGGGACCGCACTGATCAAGAGCGGCCCCGGCGCCGGTCAGGCGAGCGCCACCAGGTCCGCGTAGTCCGGGCCCCACAGGTCCTCGACGCCGTCCGGGAGCAGGATGATCCGCTCCGGCTCCAGCGCGTCCACGGCGCCCTCGTCGTGCGTCACCAGCACCACGGCGCCCTTGTAGGTGCGCAGCGCGCCGAGGATCTCCTCGCGGCTGGCCGGGTCGAGGTTGTTGGTGGGCTCGTCGAGGAGGAGGACGTTGGCGGAGGAGACGACGAGCGTGGCCAGCGCCAGTCGCGTCTTCTCACCGCCGGAGAGCACGCCCGCGGGCTTGTCGACGTCGTCGCCGGAGAACAGGAAGGAGCCCAGCACCTTGCGGACCTCGACCAGGTCGAGGTCGGGCGCGGAGGAGCGCATGTTCTCCAGGACCGTGCGGTCCGGGTCCAGCGTCTCGTGCTCCTGGGCGTAGTAGCCCAGCTTGAGGCCGTGACCGGGGGTGACCGCGCCCGTGTCGGGCTTCTCGGCGCCCGCGAGCAGCCGCAGCAGGGTGGTCTTGCCGGCGCCGTTGAGGCCGAGGATGACGACCCGGGAGCCCTTGTCGATGGCCAGGTCGACGTCGGTGAAGATCTCCAGCGAGCCGTAGGACTTGGACAGGCCCTCGGCGGTGAGCGGGGTCTTCCCGCAGGGCGCCGGCTCGGGGAAGCGGAGCTTGGCGACCTTGTCGGAGACGCGCACCGCGTCCAGGCCCGACAGCAGCCGCTCGGCGCGCTTGGCCATGTTCTGCGCGGCCACGGTCTTGGTGGCCTTCGCGCGCATCTTGTCGGCCTGCGAATTGAGCGCGGCGGCCTTCTTCTCGGCGTTCTGCCGCTCGCGCTTGCGGCGCTTCTCGTCGGCCTCACGCTGCTGCTGGTAGAGCTTCCAGCCCATGTTGTAGACGTCGATGACCGAGCGGTTGGCGTCCAGGTAGAAGACCTTGTTGACGACCGTCTCGACGAGGTCGACGTCGTGGGAGATCACGATGAAGCCGCCGCGGTAGGACTTGAGGTAGTCCCGCAGCCAGGCGATCGAGTCGGCGTCGAGGTGGTTGGTGGGCTCGTCGAGCAGCAGGGTGTCGGCGTCCGAGAAGAGGATCCGGGCCAGCTCGACGCGGCGGCGCTGACCACCGGAGAGGGTGTGCAGCGGCTGGGTGAGGATGCGGTCCGGCAGCCCGAGGCTGGCGGCGATCGTCGCGGCCTCCGCCTCGGCGGCGTAACCGCCCTTGGTCAGGAACTCCGTCTCCAGGCGCTCGTACTTCTTCATGGCCTTCTCGCGGGTGGCGCCCTTGCCGTTCGCCATCCGGTCCTCGTTCTCCCGCATCTTGCGCAGGACGACGTCGAGGCCGCGCGCGGAGAGGATGCGGTCGCGGGCGAGCACGTCCAGATCGCCGGTGCGGGGGTCCTGCGGGAGGTAGCCGACCTCGCCGGAGCGGGCGATGGTGCCCGCGGCGGGGATGCCCTCACCGGCGAGGCACTTGGTGAGGGTCGTCTTGCCCGCGCCGTTGCGGCCGACCAGGCCGACGCGGTCGCCCTTGGCGATGCGGAACGAGGCGGACTCGATGAGGACGCGTGCGCCGGCGCGCAGCTCGATGCCGGAAGCGGTGATCACGGGGGTTCTACTCCTGGGCAGTGATGGACGGCGGAAGGACGGACTGGGTCGCGATGACGCCGTCTAATGCACGAGGAGGAATGCCATGCGGACCAGTCTAACGGGGGCGCGCAAGCCGATTCGCGGGGTCGCCCGCCACGCCGGACGAGCCGGAGAGCGCGGTGCGGGGGCGATTCGCCGATACTCGGGGTGGACAGCCCTTACCGGTGAGCGGTGGAGCCGAGAGGCGGTGGGCACGTGCAGTTCGACGACGACGCGGACCTCGACACCTCGCAGGTGCAGGACCAGCGGGGCGGTGGGATCCCGGGCGGTGGGCTGACCATCGGCGGGGGCATCGTGGGGCTGATCGCGCTGGCCCTGGGCCTCTTCTTCGGCATCGGCCCGAACGAGCTGGGGCTGAGCTCCCAGGGGCCGGGCACGACGCCCTCGCCCAGCACCGACCAGCAGGTCTCCCGGACCTGCCGCACCGGCAAGGACGCCAACACCCGCCAGGACTGCCGCGTCGTCGCGATCGTCAACAGCGCCCAGTCCTTCTGGAGCCAGGAGCTCCCCCGCCACTCCCTGACCTACACGCCCGCCTCCACGGTCCTCTTCACCGGCCGGGTGAACACCGCCTGCGGGGCCGCCACCTCGGCGGTCGGCCCGTTCTACTGCCCCGGCGACCGCAAGGTCTACCTGGACCTGGGCTTCTTCGACGAGCTGAAGACGAAGTTCGGCGCGAGCGGCGGCCCCTTCGCCCAGGCGTACGTCGTCGCCCACGAGTACGGGCACCACATCCAGAACCTCCAGGGCACCCTCTCCCGCGCCCAGGACCGGCTCACCGGCGCGGGCAGCAACTCGGTCAAGGTCGAGCTCCAGGCCGACTGCTACGCCGGGGTCTGGGCCAAGCACGCGACGAGCACCCCGGAGAAGTCCACCGGCCGGCCGCTGATCAAGCAGCTGACCACGGCCGACATCGACGACGGGCTCTCCGCGGCGGCCGCGGTGGGGGACGACCGCATCCAGGAGAAGTTCCAGGGGCGGGTCACCCCCGAGAGCTGGACCCACGGCTCGGCCGCCCAGCGCCGGCAGTGGTTCACCACCGGCTACACCACGGGCGACATGGCCCGCTGCGACACCTTCCGCTGATCCCCCCGGAGGAGGGAACGCCATGGCAGAACCGCGCACCGTGGCGCCGGCCATCAGCCCGGCGCTGCTCTACCACGACGCGAAGGCGGCGATCCGCCTGCTCACGGAGGCCTTCGGCTTCGAACAGAGCGCGCTCTACGAGAGCGAGGACGGCACCGTCCTCCACGCCGAGCTCGTCTACGGCAACGGCATCGTGATGATCGGCTCCAAGGGCCGGGGCGGTGTCTTCGACGAGGCCATGGCGGGCGGCGGCCCCTCCGGCGTCTACGTCGTCGTCGAGGACACCGACGCCCACCACCGCCGGGCCGTCGAACACGGCGCGGAGATCGTCATGCCCCCGACGGACCAGGAGTACGGCTCCCGGGACTACATGGCCCGGGACGCCGAGGGCAACGTCTGGAGCTTCGGCACCTACGCCCCGAAGGGGGCTCGAATCAGCCCGTCCGGCGTTTAGCCAACCCAGCCCCGGCGTTCAGCCAACCCAGCCCCTCCGGCGTTTGAGGAGCGGGGGTCCGGGGGCGGAGCCCCCGGGAAACGGTGAAAGGGCGGGACCGGGGCCCCCTACGCCCCCCCGGTGTGCACCTGGAACGCGGCCCGCCGCACCGCCTTCGCCAGCGCCGGATCCGGATGCGCCGCCGCCAAGGCGACCAGCACCTGCACCGTCCGGGGATGCCCCACGGCCCGCACCTCCTCCAGCAACCCCGGCACGGTCCCCTGCACCGCCGAATCCAGATGCCGCACCAGCAGCCGCCCCTCCCCGTGGTCCGCGACCGCGGCCGCCGTGTCCACCCACAGCCAGGTCGCCTCCTCCCGGCTGAGCACCTCGGAGGCCTCCTCCGGGTCGTGCCCCTCGTGCTCGGCGAGCCACAGCAGGGCGTACGGGCGCAGCACCGGCTCCTCGGCCGCCGTGCGGACCGCCGGCTCGGCGGGCGCGCCCACCGCGCGCAGGGCCTCGAAGGCCTGGCCGCGCACCATCGCGTCGTCGCCCCGGGCGGCGTCCAGCAGCTCCGTGACGGCGCTGCGCACGGGCCGGGCGGCGAGCCAGGCGCGGTACTCGGCGCGGGCGGGGCCGGGGGTGAGGTCGGCGCAGCCGCGCAGCATGGCCTCGGCTGAGAGCTCGATGTTCCCGGCGGGGCTCTGGGCGGCCACGCAGATCTGCTCGAGCTTGACCCACACCGCCCAGTTCCCGAGCGGCGTGAGCAGGGCCTCGGCACGGGGGCCGGTGCCGCCGCGCATGACGAGCGCGCCGACGGAGGCGAGCCCTTCGAGGGCCCAGTCCAGCAGCCCCGGCAGGGGGTCGCCGGCGGCGGGGCCGGGCGGGACGGCGGGGCAGGCACCCGCCGGGACGGGCGCGTCGTAGGGGATCTCGCAGCGCTCGGCGCGGATCTCGGCCACCCGCTGCTGGAGGAGGTCGAGGAGCATCGCCACGGAGACGGGCCCGGCCGACAGGTGCATGACGGACAGCAGCTGGGGCGCGGCCTCGACGACCTCGGCCGCGACGGTGGAGTCGGTGCCGGGGGGCTCGGGGTGGGCCAGGGACCAGGCGTCGAAGAGCGCGACCCAGCCGCGCAGCACGGCGCTGTCGTCCCGTTCCCAGGCGGTCAGCCGCCAGCCGGGGCGGGCGGTGCCGCCGTGCAGCTCCAGCAGCCCGGCGAGCCGGGCCCGGTCCCATTCGGTGCGCACCGAGGCGGGGGGCAGGTCCAGGGCGGCCGCGGCGCGCTCGGCCGCGCCGTCGGCGAGGCCGCCGCCGGTGCCCGGTCGCAGGGTCGTGCCCCGGGAGCACTCGTCGGCCGCCCAGCGGGCCAGGCGGACCGCGCCGGCCAGCCAGGCTCTCGCCTGACGGGCGAGTTCCGGCCGGGCCGGGGTGCCGGCGGGCGGGCGGGGCGCCGGACGGGCGCCCCGGTTCGCCACGGCCCGGCGGGCGGCGGTGATCGGCTGTCGGGGAACGAGTCTGAGCCGGGAGTCGCGCGGAGTACGGGACGTCACAGGAGCAGTCTTGCCGTTCACGCTCCGAAAACCCAATCGGAATCAACTATCCAGCCGTCGGCGACCCGTGGTGGGGCGTCATGCGGGGGGTGCGTGAACAGGGCGAGCGCCCTGTTCACGCCCTACATCAGGGGGATCAGGAAGCGCCGCAGGGCCTCCTCGTAGCCCGTGGGATCGACGTTCCAGGAGGCCGCGTGACCCGCTCCGCGAACGGTGCGCAGCGTTATCAGTTCCGGCCGCCGGGCGGCGAGTTCACGGGAATGGAGGAGGGGCGCGACGGGGTCGTCGGTGCCGTGGACGACGAGGGCGGGGACGTCCAGCAGGGTGGGGTCGGCCGCGGTGAGCAGGCCCTCGGGGGCCAGACCGGTGCGTCCCTCGGTCGCCCGGACCGCAAGCGGAATGAGCGAGGCCGGGAGCCGGTGGGCGGCCAGGGCGCCCAGGGCGGCGGGCCAGTCGAGGAGCGGCGCGTCCAGGACGACGCCCGCGACGCGGTCGCTCAGCGCGGAGCCCGTGTCCCGCAGGGCGGCGAGCAGCGCCATCGTCGCGCCCGTGGACCAGCCGTACAGGACGACGCGGCGGGCGCCGTTGCGGAGGGCGTAGCGGATGGCGGCATCGAGATCCCGCCACTCCCGGGCGCCGAAGTGGCTGATTCCGTGCGATGGGCGGGGTGCGCCGGGGTCGCCCCGGTAGGCGAGGGCGAGGACGGGGAGGCGCTGCCGGTGGAGGAAGGGCAGCACGGTCAGGGTGTGCTCCCGGGTGGTGCCCAGGCCGTGGACGGCGAGCACCCAGGTGTCACGGGCGCCGGGCACGAACCAGGCGGGCAGCGGGCCCAGCTCGCCGGGCACGTCCACGTCGGCGTGGTCGAGGCCGAGGGCGTCGCGCGGGTTGCCGCGGTGCGTCTGCGGGGTGAGCCAGACCCGGTCGCCGGGGGCGGGGGCGCCGTGGGTGACGCGCGCGAGGCGCCGGACCACGCAGTCGTGGGGGTGCGAGACGTCGGCGACGACGTCCCCGACGACGGCGTGCAGCCCCCGGCCGGCCAGGCCGTAGGTGCCGGGGCGCAGCGTGGCCGGGGCGCGGGTGAGCGTGATCGCGCCGGGGGCGGCGCCGGTGCCGGGGATGACGTCGTGGACGGTGAGCCGGTGCTCGCCCGGCGGCGGGTGGCCGGGCACGGTCCGCAGGGCGGCGTCGCCGGCGTACCGCCCGGCCGCCACGGCGGCGGCCCCGGCTCCGATCAGCGTGGTGGCGGCGACGGCCGCCGCTCTCTTCAGACCCATCCCCTCCAGTCTGGTCCCGTGCGGGCCGCCGGGCGACTCGGCTCAGCCGGGCTGTCCGTAGCCCCGGTACTTGGCGGTGACTTCGTCCAGCTGGGCGGGCGTGAGGAGGGTGGGGGCGCGCCCGGGGACGGCGGAGGCGGCGAGCCAGACCCGGCACATCCACTCCAGTTGGGCGGTGCGGTCGTAGGCCGCCTCCAGGGTGGCGCCGTGGGTGAGGGTGCCGTGGTTGCGCAGCAGGCAGCCGGTGCGGCCGTCGAGGGCCCGCAGCGTGTGGGCGGCGAGCTCGTCGGTGCCGTAGAGGGCGTAGGGGGCGACGCGGACGGGCCCGCCGAGGGCGGCGGCCATGTAGTGGATCAGCGGCACCTCGTCGACGAGCGTGGAGACGGCGGTGGCGTGCGGGGCGTGGGTGTGGACGATCGCGGCGGCGTCGGTGGCGCGGTAGACGGCGAGGTGCATGGGCAGTTCGCTGGTGGGGGCGAGCTCGCCGAGCACCTGGCGGCCGTCCAGGTCGACGCCGACGGCGTCGCCGGGTCCGAGCCGGTCGTAGGGGACCCCGCTGGGCGTGACAAGGACCACGTCACCGACCCTTGCGGAGACGTTGCCGGAGGTGCCGACGACCAGGTGGTCGGCGGTGCTCCGGCGGGCCGTGGCCACGACATCGGCCCAGGTCCGGCCGATGTCGTCGGGTGCGGCGGGGGTCCGTTCGCCGGTCTTCATGATCTTCGCCTCCGGGTGGTGTCGTCCGTGTGCCCGAGCCCGTTCACCTTCCGTTCACCCGGAGTCCCTACGGTCGCCGCGTACTGACCTTCGAATCTGATTGCCTGGGTGAATGGAAAACATCACGCTTCTCATCGGGATCGTGATCGTCACGGCCTTGGTGTTCGACTTTACGAACGGCTTCCACGACACGGCCAACGCCATGGCCACCACCATCTCGACCGGAGCGCTCAAGCCCAAGACCGCCGTGGCCATGTCGGCCGTCCTCAACCTGGTCGGGGCGTTCCTGTCCGTCGAGGTCGCGAAGACGATCTCCGGAGGCATCATCGACGAGAGCGCCGGCATCAGACCAGAGGTGATTTTCGCCGGACTGGTCGGCGCGATCGTCTGGAACCTTCTGACGTGGCTGGCGGGCCTGCCCTCCAGCTCCTCGCACGCCCTCTTCGGCGGTCTGATCGGCGCCACCGTCGCGTCGGTGGGCTTCGACGCGGTCAACGCCGACAAGGTCGTCATGAAGGTCCTCATCCCCGCGGTCGCCGCCCCGATCGTGGCGGGCATCGCCGCCTGGGCCGCCACCCGCCTGACGTTCCGCCTGGCCAAGGGCCGCGACGAGGCGGACACCGCGAAGGGCTACCGCGCGGGCCAGATCGCCTCGGCCGCCCTGGTCTCCCTCGCCCACGGCACCAACGACGCCCAGAAGACCATGGGTGTCATCACCCTGGCCCTGGTCACCGGCGGCGTCGTCGCCCCGCACTCCGACCCGCCGCTGTGGGTCGTCGTCTCCGCGGGCCTGGCCATCGCGCTCGGTACGTACCTGGGCGGCTGGCGCATCATCCAGACGCTCGGCAAGGGCCTCGCCGACATCAAGCCGGCGCAGGGCTTCGCCGCCCAGACCGGTGCGGCGACCGTCATCCTCGCCTCCTCGCACATCGGCTTCGCGCTCTCCACCACCCAGGTCTGCTCCGGCTCGATCATGGGCTCCGGCCTGGGCCGCAAGGGCGGCGTGGTGCGCTGGTCGACGGCCGGCCGCATGGTCGCCGCGTGGGGCCTGACCCTCCCGGCCGCGGGCCTGGTCGCCGCCGGCGCCGCGCTCCTGGCCGACCAGGGCGACTGGGGCATCGCCGCGGTCGCCGTCCTCGGCCTCGGGGTCTCCGGCGCCATCTGGGCGGCCTCGCGCCGCAAGCCGGTCACCCACGACAACGTCAACGACCTCAACACGCCGCAGGGCCTCCCCGAGGAGCCCGTCGGCGTGGTCACGGCCGCCCTGCAGGCCGTCGCCCCGCCGCCGGCCGCCCCCTCGGCCCCGGTCACCACCGCGGCCGCTCCGGCCGCTCCCGCCGCCGCGACGACCGGCTGACGCCGGGCAACGGAGGAAGAACCACCATGCACATCGACTGGGCAGCTCTCGGCCAGGTCTTCGGCGTCAGCCTCGTGGTCACCGTCGGCCTCGTGGGCGTCTTCACGCTCGGCATCCTCGGCACGTCCCGCAAGCCGGCGACCACCACGTCGGCCCCGGCCGACACGGCCGGCACCACCGCCCTGGCCCGCACGGGCGCGTACGCGTGCTTCGCCCTGTGCGCGGCGGCGGTGGGCTACGGGATCTATCTGATCGTCGCCTGACGCCACATCGCGTTACGAACGCACGAAGCGCCGGTCCGGCCCCGCCGGACCGGCGCTTCTTCGTTTCCTCAGAACCCGTGCCGGGCGCCGCCGTCCACCGGGAGCATCACGCCCGTCACGTACGACGCCGCCGGCGACAGCAGGAACGCGGCCGTGCGGCCGAATTCGTCCGGCTCGCCGTACCGTCCCAGCGGGATCGTCGCCGAGCGGCGGGCGCGGGCGGTTTCGGGGTCGCCGGAGAGGGCGTCGAGCTCGCGCATGCGGTCCGTGGCGATGCGGCCCGGCAGGAGGCCGACGACGCGGATGCCGCGCGGGGCGACCTCGGCCGAGAGGGACTTGGCGAAGCCCGCGAGGCCCGGGCGGAGGCCGTTGGAGATCGTCAGGCCGGGGATCGGCTCGTGGACCGACGCCGAGAGGACGAAGCCGATCACGCCGCCCTCGCCGAGCGCGGCGGCCGCCGCGCGGGCCAGCCGGACCGCGCCGAGGAAGACGGATTCGAAGGCGGCCCGCCACTGGGCGTCGTCGTTGTCGGCGGCCGAGCCGGGCGGTGGGCCGCCGACGCTGATGAGCACGCCGTCCAGGCGGCCGAAGCGCTCCCGGGCGGTGGCCAGGAGCCGCTCGGCCGAGGCGGGGTCGGCGTTGTCGGCGGCCACGCCGACGGCGCCCGCGCCGAGTTCCCCGGCCGCCGCCTCGGCCGTCTTCGCGTCCCGCCCGGAGATCACCACGCGGGCCCCGTCGGCGACCAGCGCGCGGGCGGTGGCGAAGCCCAGGCCGCGGCTCGCGCCGGTCAGTACGTACACCCGGCCCTCAAGTCCAAGATCCATGACGTCAGTCTGCCGTGCCGTGCCCTGTCAGCAGAAGGGCCGTGCCCACCAGACCGATGTGGCTGAAGGCCTGCGGGAAGTTGCCGAGCTGCCGGCCGGCCTCGGGGTCGTACTCCTCGGCGAGCAGGCCGACGTCGTTGCGCACGGCGAGGAGCCGCTCGAAGAGCTCGCGGGCCTCCTTCGTCCGGCCGGTCAGGAACAGCGCGTCGGCCAGCCAGAACGAGCAGGCCAGAAAGGCGCCCTCGCCGCCGGGCACGCCGTCCACCGGCTCGCCCTCGACGCTGTAGCGGCGGACGAAGCCGTGGTGCAGCAGCTCGCGCCGGACCGTGTCGACCGTCGAGACGACGCGGGGGTCGTCGGGCGGCAGGAAGCCGACGCGGGGGATGAGGAGCGTGGCCGCGTCGAGCTCGCGCGAGCCGTAGTACTGCGTGAACGTGCCGCGCTCGGTGTCGTAGCCCCGCTCGCAGACCTCCCGGTGGATCTCCTCGCGCAGGACCCGCCAGCCGTTGAGGTCGCCGCGGAGCGACGGGTCCTCCTCCAGGGTGCGCACCGCGCGGTCGGCGGCGACCCAGGCCATCACCTTGGAGTGGGTGAAGTGCCGGCGCGGGCCGCGGACCTCCCACAGCCCCGAGTCGGGCTCGCGCCAGTGATCACGGAGGAACTCCAGGAAGCAGCGCTGGACGCTCCACGCGTGCGGCCGGTCGCCCAGGCCGCCGCGCCGCGCCGCGTGGAAGGAGTCGATGACCTCGCCGTAGACGTCGAGCTGCAGCTGGCCCGCCGCCAGATTGCCGACCCGGACCGGGTAGGACCGCTCGTAGCCCGGCAGCCAGTCCAGCTCCGACTCGGGCAGCCGGCGCTCGCCCGCCAGGCCGTACATGGTCTGCAGGTCGGCGGGGTCGCCGGCGACCGCGCGCAGCAGCCAGTCGCGCCACGCCCGGGCCTCGTCCTCGTAGCCGAGCGCGAGCAGCGTCTCCAGGGTGAGGGTGGAGTCGCGCAGCCAGCAGTAGCGGTAGTCCCAGTTGCGCACGCCGCCGATCTCCTCGGGCAGCGAGGTGGTGGGGGCGGCGACGATCCCGCCGGTGGGCCCGTAGGTGAGGGCCTTGAGGGTGAGCAGGGAGCGCAGCACGGCCTCGCGGTAGGGGCCCCGCAGCGGGCAGCGCTCGGCCCACGCGCGCCAGTCGGCGACGCTGCTGCGCAGGGCGTCGTGGGGGTCGACGAGCGCGGGGCGCGGCTCGTGGGAGGGGTGCCAGGTCAGGACGAAGGCGACCTTCTGCCCGGCCTCGACCGTGAACTCGGAGCGGGTGCTGAAGTCCCGGCCGAACGTGGACACGGGGGGCTCGCTGCGCAGCCAGACGGAGTCGGGGCCGGCGACGGCGACGTGGTGGTCGTCGTCGCGGCGCATCCAGGGGACGACCGCGCCGTGACCGAACCGCAGCCGCAGCACGCCCAGCATCTCGACGGACCCGCTGACGCCCTCGACGATCCGGACGAGGTCGGGGGCGCGGTCGCGCTGCGGCATGAAGTCGGTGACCTTGACGGTGCCGGCGTCGGTCTCCCAGACGGATTCCAGGACGAGGGAGTCGCCGGCGTAGGAGCGGTGGGCGCACTCGTCCGCGCCCACGGGCGCCAGCCGCCAGTGGCCGTGGTCCTCGTCGCCGAGCAGCGCGGCGAAGCAGGCGGCCGAGTCGAAGCGGGGCAGGCAGAGCCAGTCGACGGAGCCGTTCCGGCCGACGAGGGCGGCGGTCTGGAGATCGCCGATGAGCGCGTAGTCCTCGATGAGTGCTGACACGCGGGGCGTCCTTCCCCGGCCCCGCGCGGGCTACTCCGCAGACGCGGCTGTCCGGGCGACCTCGCCGCCCTCGGCGGGGGCTTCGGTGGCCGCGGCGGCCGCCGCGGCGGCGTCGGCGGCGCGGTCGCGGCGCTCGCGCCGGACCAGGATGAACCAGCCGACGGGCACGCACGCGCTGAACAGCCACCACTGGACGGCATACGCCATGTGGTTGCCGATGCTGCTGTGGTCCGGGGCGGGCACGGGCTGGGGCTGTCCGCTGTCTCCGGCGGGGGAGACGAGCTCGACATAGCCGCCGATGACCGGGCGGTGCAGCTCCTTGGCCTGGCGCTCGCTGTTGATGAGCATGATCATGCGGGGCGGCAGGCCCTTGGTGTCCTTGATGCCGCTGCCCGGTGTCTCGTCGGCGCGCAGCCGGCCCATGACGGTGACCTTGCCGGAGGGCGCGGCGGGGACGGCCGGGAACGTCAGCTGGCCGCCGTCGGCGGGGATCCAGCCACGGTTGACGAGAAGTGCCGTGCCGTTGTCCAGCACCAGCGGCGTGATCACCATGAAGCCGGACTTGCCCGACTCGTCCGTGCGGTAACGGACGACGACCTCGCCCTTGGTGTCGTAGGTGCCGGTCGCGGTGACCCTGCGCCAGACGTTCTCCTGCGGTACCTCGCGGC
Source organism: Streptomyces abikoensis (assembly GCF_014648775.1). Classification (GTDB taxonomy): domain Bacteria; phylum Actinomycetota; class Actinomycetes; order Streptomycetales; family Streptomycetaceae; genus Streptomyces; species Streptomyces abikoensis. The sequence continues at coordinate 40,889 of NZ_BMRT01000008.1, read as the reverse complement.
CGGGGGCGCTCAGCGTGCCGACGGGCACGGGGGCGTACGCCAGGCTGTGGGCGACCAGGTCGTTGCGCGCGACCCGCTGCTCATGGCGGTGGAGCTGCCAGAAGCCCAGTTTGATCATCGCCGGAATGAGGGCGAGCCCCACGAGCGTGAGGATCACCCACTGCCGGGTCAGCAGGAAGCGGTACACGCGTTTGACGGTACCTGGTGGGGTTCGCCCCCCTTGCGACGGGGGCCCGGCCCCCGGCTCAGGCGCCGCCCTCCGCCGGGGTGACGTGCGACAGGAGCTGGACGAACGCGGCCTCGTCGATCACGGGCGTGCCGAACGAGCGGGCCTTGACGACCTTGGAGGTGGGGGAGCCCGGGTCGTTGGTCACCAGCACGCTCGTGAGCCGCGAGATGCTCGTGGCCACATGGAGACCCGCCTCGACGGCCCGGTCCTCCAGCAGCTCCCGGTCGATGGAGGTGTCCCCGGAGAACGCCACCCGCATCCCCTGCTTGAGCTGCCCGCCCGGCGCGTACCGGCCGGGGTTGGGATAGGGGCACGCCGGGCGCTTCCGGCTCGCCCGCCAGGTGCCGGCGCCGTTCCGGTAGGACGGCTGATAACCGACCCTCGCCGAGTACGCGGGCGCGGCCGTCGGGCCGTCGGACCACTCGGTCAGCGGCTGGCAGGCCAGCAGCGGCAGCCGCAGCCCCGCCCCCGCCGCCAGGTGGAGGCTCGGCCGGAACGCCTCGGCCAGCACCCGGGCGTCGTCCAGCGCGTGGTGGGCGCGCTGCTGTACGACGCCGTAGTGGGCGGCGAGCGACTCCAGCTTGTGGTTCGGCAGGGGGAGCTTCAGCTCCTTCGACAGCGCGATGGTGCACAGCCGCTGCCGCACCGGGGCGGTGGTGCCCGCCCGGGCGTACTCGCGGGCGATCATCGACCAGTCGAAGGCCGCGTTGTGCGCGACGAGGACCCGGCCGTCGAGCCGCTTCGCGAACTCGCCCGCGATGTCCTGGAACAGCGGCGCGTCCGCGAGCACTTCGGACGTCAGCCCGTGGATCCACACCGGACCGGGGTCGCGCAGCGGGTTGACCAGCGTGTACCACTGGTCCTCCACCTGCCCTCGGGCGTCCAGCTGGTAGACCGCGGCCGACACTATCCGGTCGTCCCGGGCGAGCCCGGTGGTCTCCACGTCGACGACCGCGTACCCGTCGGGATACGCGGCAGGCCACGGGGTGGGCGATGCGGCGGCGGTGCGGTCTTCGAGCATGGTCCAAGAGCTTACGGGCCACCGCTGACAACGCGGGATCCGGCCGGTCCCGGCGCCGGGATCAGGCCAGCTCCGCCAGCAGCCCGGCGGCCGTCACCCGCTCCGTCCCCGCGCACGCGTCGACGGCACCGGGGAAGAGCCGGTAGACCGTGCCGGTCGCGCCGACCGGGGACATCCCGTCCCCCTCGACGAACGCGAGGAAGACGCGCCGGCCGTCCGCGTCCGCGTCCGCCCCGCCGGCCGGCTCCCGCGACTCCGGCGCCCCCAGCGCGCGCAGCCGCGCGGCGAAGGCGGCGACGCCCTCGCCGTCCCGGCGGCGGTAGCGCCACATCTCGGCACGGACGCCACCGCCGCCACCGTCGGCGGCGGGCCCGGACGGACCCGGGGCGGGCGCGCCCGCGCTGCCGCCACACGAGCCGTCCACGCCCGGGCGGTCCGCGCCGGAGGCGGGCCCGGCCGTGGGGCGGACGATGTGGCGGACGACGAGTGTCTCGTCGCATCGTGCCGCCGCGTGCCAGCAGGCGACGTCCCACAACGTCACCCGGGCCCCGCCCGTGAAGTGGGTCCACAGGTCCCGCGCGAGAGCGCCCGTCGCGTTTCCGTGGCGGCCCAGGTCGTGGACGCCGCTGTCACCCGGAAGGTGGACATCGGTCCACAGCGCGCGTCCGTCCGCCAGGTCCACGATCATCGGCGCGCAGATCCGCGACTCCCCGGCCAGGTCGAAGCGCTGCCGCACCGCCCGGGGGTCGTACGCCGCGTCCAGCGCCCCCGCGCCGGAGACGGTCATGAACCCCGCGAAGGCGTCCGGCAGCTCGTCGAAGGGCACGTCGTTGTAGCTGAAGACCACCGGCACGGCATAGCGCGCCCCGGCCTCGGCGAGCGCCGGCAGGTCCAGGTCGACGTACTCGGTCGCGCCGTCCGGCGGTGGCGCCGAGGTCAGGTCGCCGGAGTGCACGGCGGCGTCGCCCCGGTACCGCAGCCGTGTGTAGTCGCACAGCCCGACCGCCCGCCACCGCTCGTCGAAGAACGCCACCGCCAGGTCGAGGTCCACCCGGGTGCCCTCGGGCTCCCTCCAGTGGAGGAACAGCCGCAGCACCCCGCCCCCGGGCACCCGCAGCTCGCTGCCGCGCGGCACCGCGACGAGCGACGCCGCCGAGGACCGCTCGGCGAACGGCGCCGCCAGGGCCGCCAGCCCCGGGTCCAGCACGGCGAGCTCGTAGCGGGACGCGGCACCGAGGCGCCGCACCACCTCGGCCTCCAGCAGCCCGGCGACCCGGGCCACCAGCGGCGCGGGCAGCGGCGGCCGCACGTCGTCCACGCCCTGGGCGCGGCCCACCCGGCCCCGGGGGAAGAACACCCGCCGCGACGACGGCAGATGCCGCCCCCGCAGCGCGCCCAGCGCCCCGAGCAGCGGACCGGGACCCACCGAAGGCAGCCCGCGCTCCAGCGCCGCGCCCAGCTCGGGCGCGAGCTCCTCGCCCCCGTACAGACGCAGCAACTGATCCAGCCGCCGCACCAGCTCGCCGGGCCGCCGCGCCAGCAGCGCCACGGCTCCGGCGGGGTCCCCGCGACGCAGCGCCTCCTCGACCCGTCCGGCCCAGGTGCGCGCGACGATCCGGACACCCCGGACGGCCACCGCCTCCGGGTGCTCCGCCGCCGTCCGCAGCAGCGCCTCGCCCAGCGCCCCCGCGCCCGACACGTCCGTACCCCGCAGCGCCGCGAAGGCCAGGGCCGCTCGCGGGTGCCGCGCGTGGCCCTCGAACGGATGGAGGAGCTCCGCCGCGCGCCTCCACGCCCGCGGGTGCCGGAGCAGGTCCTCGACGAGCGAGGGCGTCGCCAACCCGTCGAGGACGGCGAGCAGTTCGCGCCGCAGCCCGCGCGGCACCCCGCGCAGCCGGGGGGCCGACAGCAGGTCCGCCTCGCCGCCGGACCACACCCACAGCAGGCGCAGCACGTCCGTGGCGGTCGTCAGCAGCTCCGGAAGCCGTTCCCGGACGGCCGTCACCGTCGCGGGGCCGCCGTCGCGCAGCAGCGTGCCGAACACCAGCGCCCTGGTCTCGCGCACGGGAACGCCGTCGGGCAGCCAGCCCAGGCCGCCCGGCTCGGCGTGCGCCAGGAGGACCTTGACGTCGTCGCGCTCCTGCGGGGAGAGCGGCGTGGCGCGGGCCAGCAGCCCGGCCAGCTCGGCGGCCGCGTCCGCCGTCCGCGAGGTGCCCAGCACGAGCAGCCGCAGCGGCCCCTCGGGGAACGACCGCCCGCCGCCGGTCCCGGCGGACTCGGCGAGCCGCAGAAAGGGATCCGTACGGTCCACGCGCCGGTGGCACAGCGGGCAGCCCGTGTAGTCCGCGCCGTCCCAGCAGGAGCGGCACACCAGGTGCGCGCACGGCGAGACGGGCAGCACGGCCCCGACCGTCCCGCACAGCACGCACGGCTGCTCCGGCCGCTGGAGCAGCAGGCTGAAGACGCGGTCGACGAAGAGGGCGTCCGTGTCCTTCGGCACCGACGCCGGGAAGCCGCGGAAGAGCGGCATGTGGGTGCGGTCGGCGCCGAGCTGCGCGTCGATCGCGTGCAGCAGGCTCCGCCCGGTGTCGGCGAGGGCCCGCGCCCCGGCCCCCGCCAGCGCCGTGCGCAGCGGCTCGGTCAGCGCGTGCCCGCGGTCCAGCAACTCGCCCTCCAGCGCGGTCAGCCCGGCCGCGACGGCGGGGTCGCTCACCGCGGCGGGCGGCGACGGCTCGTGGTCGACGTAGACGGTCCGGGCACGGCGGAGCAGCACGGCGTGGAGTGTGGACACGAAGAGGTTCCCCCTGGAAAAGCGCGAGCGGGGGCGGAGAGTGGGCGCGCTCGGAATCCGTTTATCAGAACGAGTGAGAAGGAAGCACACCGCGGAGCCGCCCCCGCGCCACGATTCTAGGCAGGGGCCGATCAACGCGGCCAACCCTTTTCCGACCCTTTCCCCAACTGCGGTACCCGAGGGTAACAACCCCTAGCGGCACGCCCTCCGGCGCGCTTATGGTGCGGCCATGCCGCACCTACCCGACGTGGTCCTGTGGTCCATACCCGCCTTCGTCCTGCTCACCGCACTGGAGTTGGTGAGCTACCGGCTGCATCCCGACGACCGCTCCGAGGGCTACGAGGCCAAGGACGCGGCGACCAGTATCGGCATGGGACTGGGCAGCCTCCTCTTCGACGCGCTGTGGAAGATCCCGATCGTCGCGATCTACACGGCCCTCTACGAACTCACCCCCCTGCGCGTGCCCGTGCTGTGGTGGACGCTGCCACTGATGCTGCTCGCGCAGGACTTCTTCTACTACTGGTCCCACCGGGGCCACCACGTCGTACGGATCCTGTGGGCGTGCCACGTGGTGCACCACTCCAGCCGCAAGTTCAACCTCACCACCGCGCTGCGCCAGCCGTGGACGACGCTGACGGTGTGGCCGTTCTACGTGCCGATGGTGCTCGCCGGGGTGCACCCGGCGGCGGTGGCGTTCTGCTCGTCGGCCAACCTCGTCTACCAGTTCTGGGTGCACACCGAGCGGGTCGGCAGGCTGCCCCGGCCGTTCGAGTACGTGCTGAACACGCCCTCGCACCACCGGGTCCACCACGCCTCGCAAGGCGGCTACCTGGACCGCAACTTCGGCGGCATCCTCATCGTCTGGGACCGGATGTTCGGGTCCTTCGTGCCGGAGGGCGAGCGTCCGGTCTACGGCCTGACCAAGAACATCCACACGTACAACCCGCTGCGCGTGGCCACCCACGAGTACGTGGCCATCGGGCGCGACGTGAAGGCGGCGCGGAGCTGGCGGGAGCGGTTCGGGCGCGTCTTCCGGGGCCCCGGCTGGCAGCCGGGCCGGCCGGCCGAGGAGCGGACGACACCGGCGGCGGTCCCCGAGCGGGTCGCGTGAGCGGGAACCGGGAGCGCGCCGCCGCGGCGGCGCTGGCGGCCTTCGGCGCCACCGCGGTGGTCCACCTGAGCGCCCTGCTCGCGGGCGCCACGCTCCTCGCCCACGTCACCAAGCCCGCGCTGATGCCGCTGCTGGCCGCCCACGCGCTGCTGCGCGGCGGGCCGCCCCTGCTCGTGGGCGCGCTGCTCCTCGGCTGCGGGGGCGACACCCTGCTCCAGGTGGGCGGGGACACCGTCTTCCTGCTGGGCATGGGGTCCTTCGCCGCCGGGCACGTCTGCTACTTGCTGCTCTTCGCCCGGCACGGCCGCCCCGGCGGCGCCCGGACGTACCGGCTGGCGGCCCTCTACGCCGCCGCGTGGCTCACCGTGGTCGTCCTGCTGTGGCCCGGTCTGGACGGGGAGCTGCGGGTCCCGGTCGCGTGCTACAGCCTGCTGCTGACGGCGATGGCGCTCGGCGCCACCCGCGCCCGGCTCCTGTCAGGGGCGGGCGGGGCGCTGTTCCTGCTGTCGGACACGCTCCTCGCGAGCGGGCTGGCAAAGTGGCCGCAGGCGCCCGCACCCCAGTTCTGGGTCATGCTCACGTATATCGCCGCGCAGTGGCTGCTGGCCCAGGGAGTGCTGCTGTGCCACGGCGGACACCGCGTGCGTACGGAAGAAGAGGCCGGCCGGTCGCCGGCCGGCCCCTCCACCCGGCGCGGGTCGGATCAGCTCCGGACCGCCGCCAGGGCGTCGACGATGCCGAAGCCGTAGAAGCCGTTCACGTGCTTGGTACCGGCGCAGGTGGCCTTCCACTTGCCGGTGCCGTCAGGGTCGTACGCGGCCGTGGGGCAGCCCGGGTTGTTCGCCTGGGCCTTCATCAGCCACTGGATCTCCTGCGGGCTGGACTTGGGGTGGGCGCTCTTCAGCAGCGCCGCCACACCGGCCACGTGGGGGCTGGCCATCGAGGTGCCCTGGAGGTACGCCCAGTCGCCGCCCGGCATCGTGGAGAGGATGCGGCCGTCCTTGGCCGGCAGCTCGGGAACCTGGAGGATGTCACCGCCGGGGGCGGCGACGTCGACGGAGTTCAGCCCGTAGCTGGAGTAGAACGACTTCGCCCCGCGCACACCGGTCGCGGAGACGGTGATGACACCCGGCAGCTGCGAGGGGACGTCGAGGCAGACCTTGGGGTCTATCTTCCGGGGCAGCGGCTTGGAGTCGTTCGGGCTGGAGGCGTCGGCTATCTCCTTGGACGCCAGGTCGAAGTTGGAGTTGCCCGCCGCGGCGACGTTGACCACGCCCTTGTCCTGGGCGTACTGCGCGGCCCGGCCGACCGCGTCGGCTATCGCCTTCTGGTCGGCGTGGTCCGGGCAGTTGAACATCCACGGGTCCACGTAGTAGCTGTTGTTGGTCACCCCGGCGCCGTGGTCGGCGGCGAAGACGAAGGCGCAGACGACGCTCTCGGCGTAGAAGAAGGCGTTGTCGTCCGGGGTGCTCACCTTGATGGCGGAGACCTTCGCGCCGGGAGCGACGCCCGCGACGCCCACGCCGTTGCGGGCCGCGGCGATCGTGCCGGCGACGTGGGTGCCGTGGTAGTCCTTGGCCGGGTTGTGGGGGCGCCACGCGCCGGGGCTGGTGTCGGCCTTGCCGGAGACGCAGCTGGCCGACTTGTCGGCGGCGAAGTTCGGGGCGAGGTCGGGGTGGGTGTCGTCCACGCCGGTGTCGATGACCGCGACGGTCACCTTCCGGCTGCCCGGGTTGATCTTCGCGGCCTTGTCCGCGCCGATCGCGCCGAGGTCCCATTGGAGGCCCTCCAGCGGCTCCTTGCCGGCCGCCGCGTCGCGGGCCGCCGCCAGCGCGCCCTCCTTGGTGAGCTCGAGCTTCTCCGGCTTGCCGTAGTCGGTCGTGGCGGCCGACCGCAGCGGCGCGGTGCGCGTGGCGCCCGCCGAGGCCACCCCCGGCACCAGGCGCAGCGTCTCCGCGAAGTGCGGGTTCTTCGAGTGGGCGACGATCACGCCGATCCTGTCGTACGAGACGACGATGGTGCCCCCGGCTCGTTCGATCGACCGCTTCACCAGACCCGTCGTGGGCGCGCCGGGCTTGATGTTGACGACGTACGAGAGCAGCGGGCCGTCCGTGGTGACGGCGGCCTTCGCGGGAACGCCGGCCGAGGGGGCGGCCGATGCCGCGCCCGGCAGGAAGCCGAGGGAGGCGGTGAGTGCCAGACCGAGCGGGGCCGCCAGCAGGGCGCGGCGTCGTCTGAGTCGCAGATGAGCCATGGAGTTCTCCACATCATCCGGAAAACCGCCCGTGCGCACGGGTGTGCGGGGGCGGGGTGTGACGAGTGAAGCTAGCGCCGATCAGCGGGCCCGGGCAATGAATTCCTCAAGAATGCCGGTGGAGCCGAGGACTCCGGGAGCGTCAACGCGAAGCCTTTCCACGGCAGTCGGCCGTATGAAGGGCAGGGACTGTCGCATACTGCGGTGTCGCTCTACGATGCGTGATCCCAGTCACAGGCTCGGCTCGCGCCCCCGCACCCACTCGTTCAGGAGAGGCCGTGGACTCAGAAGAGGCCGTGGGTATCCCACCGACCGCACCCGACGGGCCGGTCGAGCCGGCTCGCCCCACCATCCCCGCCCAGCCGGACAACTTCCTCGATGTGCAGTCGAGCGCCGAGTTCGGCGAACTGCGCAGTGCGCACCGCTCGTTCGCCTTCCCGCTCACCGTCGCCTTCGTCAGCTGGTACCTGCTCTACGTCCTGCTGTCCAACTACGCCGGCGGGTTCATGGACACCGTCGTCGTCGGCAATATCAACATCGCCCTCGTGTTCGGGCTGGCGCAGTTCCTGACCACCTTCCTGATCGCCTGGTGGTACGCCCGCCACGCGGAAGCGAAGATCGATCCCAAGGTCGAGGCCCTCAAGGCCCGTCTGGAGGCGGGCGAATGACGCCGCGCACCACCGTCCTGACCGCCGCCGCCCACCCGCTGGCGGCCGGCGGCGCGAGCGAGCACCGCACACTGATCATCACGCTCTTCTCGGTCTTCGTCGCCGCCACCCTCGGCATCACCGTGTGGGCGGGCCGGCAGACCAGGGACGCCACCGACTTCTACGCCGGCGGCCGCTCCTTCACCGGCTTCCAGAACGGCCTGGCCATCTCCGGCGACTACATGTCCGCCGCCTCCTTCCTGGGCATCGCCGGGGCCATCTCGCTCTACGGCTACGACGGGTTCCTCTACTCCATCGGCTTCCTCGTCGCCTGGCTGGTCGCCCTGCTGCTCGTCGCCGAGCCGCTGCGCAACTCCGGCCGCTTCACCATGGCCGACGTTCTCGCCCACCGGCTCAAGCAGCGGCCCGTGCGCACCGCCGCCGGGACGTCCACCATCGTCGTGTCGATCTTCTACCTGCTCGCCCAGATGGTCGGCGCGGGCGCGCTGGTGGCCCTGCTCCTGGGCGCCACCGGCGAGGGGGCCCGGCGCTGGATCATCGTCCTCGTCGGCCTGGTGATGGTCCTCTACGTGACCATCGGCGGGATGAAGGGCACCACCTGGGTGCAGATCGTCAAGGCGGTCATGCTGATCGCGGGCACCCTGCTGATCACCCTCCTGGTGCTCAACAAGTTCCACTGGAACCTCTCCACGCTCCTCGGCCGCGCCGCCGACGCCAGCGGCAAGGGCCGGGCCTTCCTCGAACCCGGCCTCCAGTACGGCAAGGACGGCACCTCCAAGCTCAACTTCGTCTCGCTCGGCCTCGCGCTCGTCCTCGGCACCGCCGGACTGCCGCACATCCTCATCCGCTTCTACACCGTGCCCACCGCCCGGGCCGCCCGTAAGTCGGTGAACTGGGCCATCGGCATCATCGGCGCGTTCTACCTGATGACCATCGCCCTGGGCTTCGGGGCCGCGGCCCTGGTCGGCCCCAAGGCGATCACCGCCTCGAACGAGTCCGGCAACACCGCGGCGCCGCTGCTCGCCCAGGAGGTCGGCGGGGGAGCGGGCTCCACCGGCGGGGCGATCCTGCTGGCCGTGATCTCCGCGGTCGCCTTCGCGACGATCCTCGCCGTCGTCGCCGGGCTGACCCTGGCCTCCTCGGCCTCCTTCGCCCACGACCTGTGGGCCAACGTCATCCGCAAGGGACGCACGAGCGAGAAGGAGGAGATCCTCACCGCCAAGCTCGCCGCGGTCGTCATCGGCGCCGTCTCCATCGCCCTGGGCATCTTCGCCCACCGGCTCAACGCCGCCGCCCTGGTCGCCCTGGCCTTCGCCGTCGCCGCCTCCGCGAACCTGCCGACGATCCTCTACAGCCTGTTCTGGAAGCGCTTCACCACCCAGGGCGCCCTCTGGTCGATCTACGGCGGACTGATCTCCTCCGTCACCCTGGTGATCCTCTCCCCGGTCGTCTCGGGCAACCCCAAGGCGCTCTTCCCGGGCATGAGCTTCGACTACTTCCCGCTCGGCAACCCCGGCCTGGTCTCCATCCCCCTGGGCTTCGCCCTCGGCTGGCTGGGCTCCCTGCTCTCCAAGCCGGCTCCCGACCAGGAGAAGAAGTACGCCGAACTCGAGGTCCGCTCCCTGACGGGCTACGGGGCGCACTGACCCCGGCCCCTTCGGAAGGCGACAGCCCCTTCGGGCGGCAACGACCCGGCCCCTCCCGCGCGCGATCGCGTACCCTGCGACCAGCGAACGAACGTTCAAGTCCGGCGGGAGGGGCCGCACCGTGCTCATAGACACCTACGGCCGTACCGCCACCGACCTGCGGGTCTCCCTGACCGACCGGTGCAACCTCCGCTGCGTCTACTGCATGCCCGAAGAGGGCCTGCAGTGGCTCGCCAAGCCCGGTCTGCTCACCGACGACGAGATCGTCCGCCTGGTCTCCGTGGCCGTCACCGCCCTCGGCGTCACCGAGGTCCGCTTCACCGGCGGCGAGCCCCTGCTGCGCCCCGGCCTCGTCTCCATCGTCGAACGCTGCGCCGCCCTCGCGCCCCGCCCCCGGCTGTCGCTGACCACCAACGGCATCGGCCTGGCCCGTACCGCGTCGGCCCTGGCGGCCGCCGGGCTGGACCGGGTCAACGTCTCCCTCGACACCCTGCGCCCCGAGGTCTTCACCGCCCTGACCCGCCGCAAGCGCCACCAGGACGTCCTCGACGGCCTGGCCGCCGCCCACGCCGCCGGCCTGGCCCCCGTCAAGGTCAACGCCGTGCTGATGCCCGGCCACAACGACGACGAGGCCCCCGACCTGCTGGCCTGGGCCATCGAGCACGGCTACGAACTGCGCTTCATCGAGCAGATGCCGCTCGACGCCCAGCACGGCTGGAAGCGCGACGGCATGATCACCGCCGGGGAGATCCTGGCGAGCCTGCGCACCCGCTTCACCCTCACCCCCGAAGGGGAGGACGCCCGGGGCTCCGCCCCCGCCGAGCGCTGGACCGTCGACGGCGGCCCCGCCCGCGTCGGCGTCATCGCCTCGGTGACCCGGCCGTTCTGCGCCGCCTGCGACCGCACCCGGCTGACCGCCGACGGACAGGTGCGCACCTGCCTGTTCGCCACCGAGGAGTCGGACCTGCGCGGGGCGCTGCGCTCGGGCGCCACGGACGAGGAGCTCGCCGGGCTGTGGCGGACGGCCATGTGGGGCAAGAAGGCGGGCTCGGGCATCGACGACCCGTCGTTCCTCCAGCCCGTGCGCCCGATGTCGGCGATCGGCGGCTGAGGCAAGCGGCTGAGGTCAGCGCTCGGCGGCCGACGCCTCCCACTCCGCCAGCGTCACCACGTCCTTCAGGAACCCGCGCAGGGAGAGGAAGTTGGACAGGTGCTCGCGGTGTTCGTCACAGGCCAGCCAGGTCTTGCGGCGCTCGGGGGTGTGGAGCTTGGGGTTGTTCCACGCCAGTACCCAGACGGCGTCGGCGCGACAGCCCTTGGCGGAGCAGATCACGGCGCTCTCGGGGGAGTTCGGGGAGGAATTCGGGGAGTTCACCCCTCGACTCTACGTGGCCGGACACGGCGACGCCGGGCAGCCACGGGGGGAGCCGCCCGGCGTCGGTCTGTCGCTCCGACGGGGGATGCGGAGCGCCTACGAAGTATGTCACGGGGGGCCCGGAACGGGGCACCGATCCACATGATTGATCTGAGGTTTTCTTGAGCTTGTCGCACCGCCCGGCCGGCCGTCGCCCGGAACCGGAGGGTCAGCCGTTGTCGCGCCCCTGATCGGGCTGGCCCGGCCCGCCCGCTTCCGCGACGGGTTCCGCGGGCGCGCCCGAGGGCCGCTCCGGGGCCCCGCCCAGCATCGGGCGCGTCGGCGCCGGTATGAACGTACCGGGCAGCGAAGGGGCGTTCTCCCGGCCCGCGTTGGCGATGACGACGGCCACATACGGCAGCAGCGCGCCCAGGACCAGCGTGCCCATCGCCACGTAACGCTCGATGTTCCACAGGATCACGGTGAGCACCACCGAGAGCGTCCGGATGCCCATCGAGACCACGTACCGGCGCTGCCGCCCGCGCACGTCCTCCGCGAGGCCCTGGCGGGCCCCGGTGATCCGGAAGACCTCCGACCCGCCCAGCTTCCGCATCACGTTCCACCACCCGACTGCCGCACCGACTCGCTCGGTCCCGTACGTACACAACGTTACGCCGCGGCCTTCCGGCGGACGAGACCGGGTCGGTCGCAGGACGGCTCACCGATGGGCGCCCGAAGTGCGCATACGGCGTACGGGCGGATCCGACGTGCGCCGTAGGAGGGACGGCCCCAGAATGGCGGAGCACCCATGTCGCTCCGCACGAGGAGGCGAGATGAACTGGTTGTGGGCAATCGTCGTCGGACTCGTCCTGGGCCTGATCGCCAAGGCGATCATCCCCGGAAAACAGCAGATCCCCCTCTGGCTCACGATCCTTCTCGGCCTGGCCGGGGCCCTCCTGGGCAACTGGCTGGCGGGCGTGCTGGGCGTCCGCCACACCAGCGGCATCGACTGGATCCGGCACCTGCTCCAGCTGCTGGGAGCGGTGATCTTCGTCGCGATCGGCGACCGGCTGTGGGTCGGCGTCCGGGGGGACAGGCGCGGCAGGGTCAGCTGAACGGACCCGGAAGCCGGGAGAACGAGAGTGGCCGGTGCGCGGAACCGCGCACCGGCCACCCGTCTCGCTCAGGGCCGCCTACCGACAGGGCCGCTTACAGACCGCGCAGCTCGGCGATCTTCCGGCCGGCCTTCAGGTAGACGGTCGCCTCCCGGCCGGCCAGCAGCTCACGGGCCACCTCGCCCAGCGGCCGGATGGCCTCGGCCTCGGGCAGCACCACGGCCTCCTGGCCCTCGGCGGTCTCGAAGACCAGCCGCAGACCGTTCTGCTTGGCCACCCGGCGGGCGGCCGAGGCGCTCGGCTGGAAGCCCAGCACCTTGCTGAGCACGGCCGTGGCCGGCTCCTCGCCGTGCTCGGCCAGCTCCACCACCGGCGTCTCCACGTCGGTGAAGTTCTTCTTGGAGAACTGCGCGACGAAGCCCGCGCGGGCCGCCATCGCCGCCTCCATGCCGTACAGCGCGGCCACGACCTCACCCGCGAGGATCTTCTTCAGGTCCATCGGGTGCAGCGACTTCTCCTCGACGCGGGAGAGGACCTGCGCGATCTCCGCGTCCGTCCACTCCGTCCACGCCTTGAGGTACGGCTCCATCAGCCGGTCCGGCACCGACATGATCTTGCCGAAGACGTCGTCGGCGGACGCCGACAGCCCCACGTAGTTGCCCTTGGACTTGGACATCTTCGCGCCGGTGCCGTCCGTGCCCTCGATCAGCGGCATGGTGACGACCAGCTGCGGCTTCTGGCCGTGCACCTCCATCAGCTTCCGGCCCATCTGGAGGTTGAGCAGCTGGTCGGCGCCGCCGAGCTCGACGTCGCAGTTCAGCGCCACCGAGTCCAGGCCCTGCGCGATCGGGTACAGCATCTCCGTCATGGTCAGGCCGGAGCCCGCCGCGAGCCGGTTGCGGAAGTCCTCGCGCTGGAGCAGCTGCGAGACCGGCACCTGCGCCAGCAGGCCCAGCAGCTCCGGGAAGGTGTACGGCGCCAGCCACTCGCTGTTCTGCCGGAAGCTGACCCGGTCGAAGTCGAAGAACGGGCGGACCTGCTCCCGGTAGCTCGCCAGGTTGTGCGCGATGTCCTCGTCGGTCAGCGGCGGGCGCTCGGCCGTACGGCCCGTCGGGTCGCCGATCTTGGCCGTGAAGTCACCGATGATCAGCGTGACGTCGTGGCCCAGCCGCTGGAACCGGCTGAGGATGATCAGCGGCACGGCGTGGCCCAGGTGGACGTCCGTGGCCGTCGGGTCGATGCCCAGCTTGATGTGGAGGCCCTTGCCCTCGGCCCGCCGCGCCTCGATGCGCTCGGCCAGCTTGGCCACGCCCGGCAGCACCTCGACCGTACGCGAGGCGATCAGCTCCGCCTGGTCCTTGGGCGAGAGGTCCGACAGGTCCAGATAGCGCCGCGCCTTCGTCTCCGTGAGCAGCTGCTCCACGGCCGAGTCGGTGGAGAGGTCCTGCGCCAGCAGAGCGCTGGCGCGCGCGACGGAGTCGCCGAGGCGTGTCATCGTGGCGTTCCTGTAGTGGGTTGTCGGACAAAGGACAGGACGAGTCTATTTGCTACGGCCGCCGGTCAGACGCCCCGGCTGACCGAACTCATGTTGAAGTCCGGAATCCGCAGCGCCGGCATCGCCGCCCGGGTGAAGTAGTCGCCCCACTCGCGCGGCAGCGTCGGCTCGGTGCGCCCCGCCTCGGTCGCCCGGGACAGCAGCCCCACCGGGGACTCGTTGAACCGGAAGTTGTTGACCTCCCCGACGACCTCGCCCTTCTCCACCAGATACACCCCGTCCCGGGTCAGGCCCGTGAGCAGCAGCGACGCCGGGTCCACCTCGCGGATGTACCACAGGCACGTCAGCAGCAGGGCGGGACCGTCGTGGCCGCTCGCGGCGACCATCTCCGCCAGCGACCGGGTGCCGCCCGCGTCCAGGATCAGGTTGTCGGTGTACGGGGTGACGGGCAGGCCCGTCAGCTCCGCGCTGTGCCGCGTGGTGAGCAGGTGCTCCAGCACGCCGTCGCGGATCCAGTCGGTCGCGGCGATCGGCAGGCCGTTGTCGAAGACCGACGCGTCGTCGCCGGAGCTGCCCGTCAGCACGAACGGGGCGCACTCCAGCCCCGGCGCGTACGGGTCGCTGCGCAGCGTCAGCGGCAGCCCCGACAGCTTCTCGCCGATCCGGGTGCCGCCACCGGCCCTGGAGAAGACCGTGCGGCCCTCGGCCGCGTCCCGGGCCGCCGCCGACCACTGCTGGTAGACCAGCAGATCGGCCACCGCGGAGGGCGGCAGCAGCGTCTCGTACCGCCCGGCGGGCAGCTCGACCTTCCGGCCCGCCCACGCCAGCCGCTCGGCCAGTTCGGCGTCCAGCGCACGCGGATCGACGTCCGTGAAGTCACGCGTGGCCCGCCCCGCCCACGCCGAACGGATCCGGTCCGGGGACTTGGCGTTGAGCTCCAGCGTGCCGGTGGGCTGGTCGTGGCGCAGCCGCAGCCCGGTGGACGTGCCCAGATAGCTGGAGACGACCTCGTGGTGGGCGAACCCGTACAGCTGCCGCCCCTCCGCCCGGGCCCGCGCGAAGGCCTCCCCGAGGGCGGGCGCGAAGCCGTCGAAGACGGCGGACGAGGTCTCCGCGGGGGCCCCGGTGAACTCCGGCGCCTCCGGCACGCCCGTCACCAGCGGCTGCGCGTCCTCGGCCGGCCCGGCCTCCCGCGCCGCCGCCTCCGCCGCCCGCACCAGCGGCTCCAGCTCGGCGGCGGTGACCGCCGACCGCGAGACGACCCCCGACGCGGTGCCCCGGGCACCGTCGACGGTCGCGATGACCGTGACGTCCCGGCCACGGGTGACCCCGTTGGTCGTCAGGGCGTTCCCGGCCCAGCGCAGATTGGCGGTCGACCGCTCCTCGGCGATGACGACGCACCCGTCGGCGCGCGAGAGCTCCAGCGCGCGCTCGACGAGCTCGTGGGGCTTGTGCTGGCGAGGACTCATCGACCGGCCTCCTGCGTCGTGTTCAGAATGTTCACGCCCCGGAACAGGGCCGACGGGCAGCCGTGCGAGACCGCGGCGACCTGCCCCGGCTGCGCCTTGCCGCAGTTGAACGCCCCGCCCAGGACATACGTGTCCGGGCCGCCGACCGCCTCCATGGATCCCCAGAAGTCGGTGGTGGTCGCCTGATAGGCGACGTCCTTCAGCTGGCCGGCCAGTCGGCCGTTCTCGATCCTGAAGAAGCGCTGACCCGTGAATTGGAAGTTGTACCTCTGCATATCGATGGACCACGACCGGTCGCCCACCACATAGATGCCGCGCTCCACCCCGGAGATGAGCTCCTCCGTCGACGGCCCGTCCGCCGCCGGGCGCAGCGAGACGTTCGCCATCCGCTGCACGGGCACGTGCGAGGGCGAGTCCGCGTACGCGCAGCCGTTGGAGCGGGCGAGGCCGGTGAGGCGGGCGATACGGCGGTCGGTCTGGTAGCCGGTGAGGACGCCGTCCTTGACCAGGTCCCAGGACTGGGCGGCCACGCCCTCGTCGTCGTAGCCGATGGTGGCCAGGCCGTGCTCGGCGGTCCGGTCCCCGGTCACGTTCATGATCTCGGAACCGTACTTCAGGGTGCCCAGCAGATCGGGCGTGGCGAAGGACGTGCCCGCGTACGCGGCCTCGTAGCCCAGCGCGCGGTCCAGCTCGGTGGCGTGGCCGATGGACTCGTGGATGGTCAGCCACAGGTTGCTCGGGTCGACCACCAGGTCGTACGTCCCCGCCGTGACGCTCGGCGCGCGCATCTTCTCGGCCAGCAGCGCGGGGATCTCCTCGAGCTCGGCGTCCCAGTCCCAGCCGCCGGCGCCCGTCAGGTACTCCCAGCCGCGCCCGGCGGGCGGGGCCAGGGTGCGCATGGAGTCGAAGCCGCCGGTCCCGGGGTCCACGGCCACCGCGGTCAGCTGGGGGTGGAGCCGCACCCGCTGCTGGGTGGTCGTGGTGCCGGCGGTGTCCGCGTAGAACTTGTTCTCGTGGACGGTCACCAGCGACGCGTCCGCGTGGGCCACGCCCTCCGCCGCCAGCAGCCGCTCGCTCCACTCGGCGAGCAGCCCGGTCTTCTCGGCGTCCGGCACGTCGAAGGGGTCGATCTCATAGGACGACACCCACGTCCGCTCCGCGTGCACCGGCTCGTCGGCGAGCTCGACCCTCTCGTCCGACCCCGCCGCCGCGATCACCTTCGCGGACAGCTTCGCCATCGCCACCGCCTGCGAGGCCACCCGCGCCGCGGCGTCCATCGTCAGCTCCACACCGGAGGCGAAACCCCACGTCCCGCCGTGCACCACCCGTACCGCGTACCCCAGATCGGTGGCGTCCGAGGAACCCGCGGGCCGGGCGTCCCGCAGCCGCCACGAGGCGCTGCGCACCCGCTCGAAGCGGAAGTCCGCGTGCTCGGCTCCCAGGGCCCGCGCCCGCGCGAGGGCCGCGTCGGCGAGGGGGCGCAGCGGCAGCGCGAGGAATGACGGATCGATCTCATGCGCCACGGTCCACGCTCCTTATCGGTTTCTTTGTCGATGTGTGTCGCATTGACTGCTCCCGCGCCGGAAGGCGGGGATTCCCGCCCGTCCTTATGGACGTGCACCCTTATGGGCACCTCTGGCATGCGTGGGGATTCGTGGCTCAGGCTGCCTCCTGGGGCGGCGCCCCAGGAGGTCCTATGCCCTCAGCGCCAGCCGGGTTCAGACCTGCCCGGACGAGCATCACGCGTGCGGAGTTCTTGTCCCGTGGGGAGACGGTTCCGCATGTGGTGCAGGTGTAGGTGCGCTCTCCCAGCGGCAGTGCGTGCTTGGCTCTCGCTCCGCAGTGCGCGCAGTCCATCGTGGTGTGCGCGGGGTGCACCAGGTGCACGGTGCGCCCGTGCTTGCGGGCCTGCTCGATCAGGGCCGTCTTGGTGGCGCCGATGGCGGCGTCGGCGGCCTTCTTGGCCATGGTGGTCTTGGCCAGGAACTTCGGTTTGAAATCCTCAACCGCTATGTGGTCGTGGTCGCGGGCCACGGACTTCGCCCACTTGCGGCCGGTGTCCTGTCGCTGGCGTGCGACTTTCTTGTACAGCTTGGCCCGCAGCCGTTTCGCCTCGCGGTAGCCCTTCGATCCGGCTCGCCCCTCCTTCGGCTTGCGGCGGGCCATCATCCGGTCGTACCGGGCCAGCTTCTCCCTGGCCTTCCTGCCGTGCTCGACGTGCGGGAGGTCGTGGGCGTCGCTGGTGGTGGTCGCGGTCTCCTTCACACCCCAGTCCACCCCGATCACACGGCCCGTGACGGAGAGCGGCTGCACCTCGGCGGCCCGGCGGTGCACCGGGACGCGTTCCTTGATGTCCTTCTGCGCCTTGGCGCGGGACCTGCCGAAGTCGCGGATGATCTGCTGCTGGGGAACGCTGGAGCCCTCGGCCAGCCACGGGGCTGTACGCCGGGCCTCAGTCAGCATCTTGTCGAGCTGCGCCGGACCACACGTCCGTTTGCCTCCGGTGGCATTGTTGCGCAGGTGCACGGCCTTGGACTTGGCCACGCACTCGTTCCACACCCACCGGCACCGGCCCCACTCGGCCATCAGGGCTCTGTGGGCGGTGGGTGACACGCGAAGCCGGAATGTCCACCGGGCGTGCCCGGCGGCCTCGGCTACCTTTGGTGTCACCATGGAGTCATAATAGCACCATGAGTGATGAAGTCCGCATGACCTTGCGTCTTCCTGAAGACCTTCGTGACCGGCTGCGCGACCACGCAAAGTCCGAGCGGCGGTCCCTCAACTCCGAGCTGGTGTACATGCTTGAGGTCGGCCTCCGCGCCGCCGGGGTGGACACAGAATCGTCCGATGGCGATTCGACTGTCTCTGTCCCGCTGCGCGGGAACCCGGATTCCTCCCCGGCTTGAGGGGTGGGCGTTCTCCGGTCGGTCATCTGGTGAAACCTGCCGTTAGGGTGTTATGGCCTGCCACCGCGTAACCCACCGGCAGCACCCGCCATGCGAGAGGAACCCCACGCGCAGTGTCCGCCATACGTGAAGACGCCGCCCCCGGCGCGGACCGCACCGCGCTCAAGGGCGACTGCGGGAACTGCTTCGGGCTGTGCTGCGTGGCCCTGCCCTTCGCGCGCTCGGCGGACTTCGCCCGCGACAAGGACGCCGGCACGCCCTGTGGCAACCTCCAGCGGGACTTCAGCTGCGGCATCCACGCCCGGCTGCGCGACAAGGGCTACCAGGGCTGCACCGTCTACGACTGCTTCGGCGCGGGCCAGAAGGTCTCCCAGGTCACCTTCGGCGGCCGCGACTGGCGCGCCGCCCCCGAGACCTCACGGACGATGTTCGAGGTCTTCCCGGCGATGCGGCACCTCCACGAGCTGCTGTGGTACCTCACCGAGGCCCTCACCCTGAAGGACGCCCGCCCCGTCCACGCCGACCTGCGGCGCCTGCTGGCGGAGACCGAGCGCCTCACCGAGGGCGACGCCGCCTCGCTGGCCGCCCTGGACGTGGGGGAGCACCGCCAGAAGGTGAACGTGCTGCTGCTGCGCACCAGCGAACTCGTCCGGGCCAAGGGCGGCCGCAAGGCGAGGAACCACCGGGGCGCGGACCTCATGGGCCGCCGGCTGCGCCGCGCGGACCTGCGCTGCGCCAATCTGCGCGGGGCCTATCTGATCGCCGCCGATCTCTCCGGCGCCGACCTGCGGGACGCCGACATGATCGGCGCGGACCTCCGCGACGCGGACCTGTCCGGCGCCGACCTCACCGGCGCCTTCTTCCTCACCCAGCCGCAGCTCAACGCGGCCCGCGGCGACGCCGCCACCAGGCTGCCCGCCGGGCTCACCCGACCGGGCCACTGGTCGGCGTAGCCCGTCCGGGGACTGTAGAGATCCAACAGTGACCACCGGCCGCCGCTGTCGCAGGTCGCTTCTCACTTCCATGACCTCTACCGCTACGTTCGGTGTAGTCCCGCAGATCCATGGATACGACATCGGAAGGGTGATCCTTTGAGCCGCTCGGTTCTCGTCACCGGAGGTAACCGGGGCATCGGCCTCGCCATCGCGCGCGCCTTCGCCGAAGCGGGCGACAAGGTCGCCATCACCTACCGCTCGGGCGAGCCGCCCACCGGCTTCCTGGCCGTGAAGTGCGACATCACCGACCCCGAGCAGGTCGAGCAGGCGTACAAGGAGATCGAGGAGAAGCAGGGCGCGGTCGAGGTGCTGGTGGCCAACGCCGGCGTCACCCGCGACCAGCTGCTGCTGCGGATGTCGGAGGAGGACTTCACCTCGGTGGTGGAGACCAACCTCACCGGCACCTTCCGCGTCGTCAAGCGCGCCTCGAAGGCCATGCTGCGCGCCCGCAAGGGCCGCGTCGTCCTGATCTCGTCGGTCGTGGGCCTGATGGGCTCGCCGGGCCAGGCGAACTACGCCGCCTCCAAGGCCGGCCTCGTCGGCTTCGCCCGCTCGCTCGCCCGTGAGCTGGGCTCCCGCAACATCACCGTCAACGTCGTCGCGCCCGGCTTCGTGGACACCGACATGACCCGCGTGCTCACCGACGAGCAGCGCGCCGGCATCGTCGGCAACGTCCCGCTGGGCCGCTACGCGCAGCCCGAGGAGATCGCCGCCTCGGTCCGCTTCCTCGCCTCCGAGGACGCCGCATACATCACTGGAGCCGTCATTCCTGTCGACGGCGGATTGGGCATGGGTCACTGATCGCCATGAGTGGAATCCTCGCAGGCAAGCGCATCCTCGTCACGGGTGTCCTCACCGAGTCGTCGATCGCCTTCCAGGCCGCGAAGGTCGCCCAGAACGAGGGCGCCGAGGTCATCCTCACCGGCTTCGGCCGGCTCTCGCTCGTCGAGCGCATCGCCAAGCGCCTGCCGAAGCCCGCGCCGGTCATCGAGCTGGACGTCACCAACCAGGAGCACCTCGACGGCCTGGCCGACAAGGTGCGCGAGCACGTCGACGGCATCGACGGCATCGTCCACTCCATCGCCTTCGGCCCGCAGGGCGCCTTCAACTTCCTGGAGGCGAGCTGGGAGGACGTCTCCACGGCCGTCCAGGTCTCGGCGTACTCCTACAAGTCGCTGGCGATGGCCCTGCTGCCGCTGATGCGCGAGGGCTCCTCCATCGTGGGCCTGACCTTCGACGCGCAGATCGCGTGGCCGAAGTACGACTGGATGGGCGTGGCCAAGGCCGCCCTCGAGGGCACCAACCGCTACCTGGCCCGCGACCTCGGCCCCAAGGGCATCCGCTGCAACCTGGTCTCGGCCGGCCCGATCAAGTCGATGGCCGCCAAGTCCATCCCGGGCTTCGAGGAGCTCGCGGACGTGTGGAACCACCGCGCCCCCATCGGCTGGGACCTGGCCGACCCGGAGCCGGCCGGCCGCGGCGTCGTCGGCATGCTGTCGGACTTCTTCCCGCGCACGACGGGCGAGATCGTCCACGTCGACGGCGGCGTGCACATGATGGGTGCCTAAGCGCTCCGCTGGAAGTGCGGTCCTGCGGCTGCGGGCCGTCCATGGCTGGTCGCGCAGTTCCCCGCGCCCCTGACGGGGCGCGTACCGGACTTCGACAAGCCCGTGCAGGAGCACACACCTCCGCGATGCCCGTTCCGGCCCACCCGCCGGGGCGGGCATCGCGCGTCTCCCGGGTCGTGCGGCGCGACGCGCGCCCGCACACTGGGGGAGGAGGGAGGTGGACGGGCATGAGCCCCCCGATACGGCGTGCGGCGGTGCTGCTGTTCGCCACCCTCGCCCTGCTGGGCACCACCGCGATCGCCCCCGCGCCGCCGACGCCCCGCGAGGCCGAGTGCCACACCCGTCTCCACGGCTCCCACGCCGTCACCCACTGCTTCAACGGCAACGCCACCCCCGACCGCGTCCAGCTGCACGTCGAGTGCGTCCACTGGTGGGACCCGGCGATGGACACCGCCCCCGTCACCGTCGGGCCCGCCCGGCACGTCGTCCTCGCCCAGCGCTGCTGGCTGGGCATCCGCCGGGCCTGGGTCACCCACGCACCCGGGTGACCGGCGGTTCGGCGCGGGTGGGAGACTTGTCCGCATGCCGGTCCTCGAAGAGAACCCCAATCCCAAGAACGGCCAGAAGGCCCTGCTGACGATCCTCGGCGTGATGCTCGGCATCACCGTCGTCATCAGCGTGATCGCGACCCTCGCCTCCCCCTGACGCCACCGGCCCGACGCCGCCGGCCCGTCCGCCCGGCCGGGGTGGGGCTGGCCCCACCGTCCCCTAGGGGGCGGAGGTCAGGGTCGATTGGGTGGAAGGCCGGATGGGGGAAGGTGGCGGGTCTCCGTAGGTTCGTAGTACGCCGCGACGGCGCGGCGCACCCGACCTCCCAGGAGACCCCCATGACCGCCGGCCCGCAGCCCCCCGCCGCCGTCCCCCGGCGGAACCGGACCCGGCTGACCTGGTGGGCCGTGGCCCTGCCCACCGCCGCGCTCGCGGTCTTCCTCCTGCTGCTGACGTTCCTGCTGACCGCCTCGCCCGCCTCGGCCGACGGCCCCTCCGACGCCGGCGCCTCAGGGGGCGGCGCGGTCGCGCAAGTGGTGCGCTTCGCGCGGTACGCCGCGGAGCGTCTGGCGCCGTGAGCGCCCGCGCGTCGAAGGCCGCCGCCCGGAGGGGGCGAGCCCGCCAACACCCCGCGCCTCGCCGCGCGTTTCATGCGAAGCTGGACGGCATGAGCTCCGACCCGACCCGCAGGATCGTCATTCTCCGGCATGCCAAGGCCGAGTGGTCCGACGGCGACGACCACGAACGTCCCCTCGCGGACCGCGGCCGCAAGGACGCCCCGGTCGCCGGCCGCTGGCTCGCCGGCTCCGGTGTCACCCCCGAACTGGCCCTCTGCTCGACCGCCGCGCGCACCCGCGAGACCTGGAAGCTCGCCGTCTCCGAGCTGCCCGAGCGCCCCCGTACGGTCTACGAGGACCGGATGTACGAGGCGTCCCTCGGCGAGCTGATCGCCCTGCTCAACGAGGTCTCCGACGAGGTGGCCGACCTGGTGCTCATCGGGCACAACCCCGGGATGCACGCCCTGGCCGACGCCCTCGCGGGCGAGGCCGACGGCGATCTCCTCGCCCGGATGAACCGTTCCGGCTTCCCCACCGCCGCGGTCGCGGTGCTGACCTTCAGCGGGTCCTGGAAGTCCGTCGAGCACGGCGTGGGGCGGCTCGTCGCCTTCTGGACGCCGCACGCCTGACGGCCGGCGGACGGGGCGGTCGTCACTCGTGGGTGTTGGCCGCCTCGACCTCTTCGCGGGTGACACCCAGCAGGTACAGCACCGTGTCCAGGAACGGCACGTTCACGGCCGTGTGCGCCGCCTCCCGCACCAGGGGCTTGGCGTTGAACGCCACCCCGAGCCCGGCCGCGTTGAGCATGTCCAGGTCGTTGGCGCCGTCGCCGATCGCCACCGTCTGCGCCAGCGGGACTCCCGCCTCCGCCGCGAACCGGCGCAGCAGCCGGGCCTTGCCCTCCCGGTCCACGATCTCCCCGGTGACCCGGCCGGTCAGCTTGCCGTCGACGATCTCCAGCGTGTTGGCGGAGGCGAAGTCCAGCCCCAGCCGCTCCCGCAGATCGTCCGTGACCTGCGTGAACCCGCCCGAGACCACACCCACCTGGAAGCCCAGCCGCTTCAGCGTCCTGATCAGCGTGCGGGCGCCCGGCGTCAGCCGGACCTCCGCCCGCACCTTCTCCACCACCGACGCGTCCAGCCCCGCCAGCAACGCCACCCGTTCGTGGAGGGACTCCTCGAAGTCCAGCTCGCCCCGCATCGCCCGCGCGGTCACCTCGGCCACCTCGGCCTCACAGCCCGCGTGCGCCGCGAACAGCTCGATGACCTCGTCCTGGATGAGAGTGGAGTCCACGTCCATCACCACCAGCCGCTGCGCCCGGCGCTGAAGCCCGGCGGCCACCACGGCCACGTCCACGCCCAGCGCCGCCGACTCGGTGGCCAGTGTGGTGCGCAGCTTCTCCGTGTCCGTGCCCGAGACCGCGAACTCCACGGCCGTCACGGGGTACTTGGCGAGCCGGAAGATGCGGTCGATGTTGCCGCCGGTGTCGGTGATGCGGGCCGCGATGGCGGCGGTCGACTCGGCGGTCAGCGGGTGCCCGAGCACGGTGACGTGGGAACGGCCGACACCGCGCGGTCTGTTGTCGCCCCGGCCGGAGATGATCTCCGTCTGAAGGTGCATCGACTCCGCCCAGCTGTGCACGGTGGCCCGCAGCCCGCCCTCGGTGGCTCCGCCGCCGACGGGGGCGGTGACCAGGGCGCACAGCGTGATCCGTCCCCGGGTGACGATCTGCTCGATGTCTATGACGTCGACGGCGTAGGCGGCGAGGGTGTCGAAGAGGCCGGCCGTGATGCCCGGCCGGTCCTTCCCGAAGATCTTCACAAGGAGAGTGGGGACATCATCGCCGGTGGCGACGGCGGCAGCGGGGATCTGCGATGCGCTCATGGTGGTCCTACGGTATCCGCACACCTGTCCCGGCTGACAACTCAGCCCGCCCATGGCGCCCCCACGACGCCCCCATGACGGCTCCCCGGCGGGTCCTACGGACGCCGCCACGGCGCGGGCGGCGGCTCGTCCGGCGGCGGCACCGGCGACGACCCGTACCGGTACGGCGACCCCGGCCGCCGCCGGGGCGGGGGCGGCACCGGCGGACGGCCGGTCTGCGTCGGCGCGGTGAAGGGGTCCTGCCCGCCGGAATCCCCGGAGGGGCCGGACGCACCGGGCGCCCCCGAAGGCCCGCGCGCACCGCGCTCCCCACCGGGAGGCCCCCCGCCTGCAGGCCCCCCGCCGGGAGGGGCCTCCCCGGGCCGGCCCTCCCCGGGCGGTCGCAGATACGGGTTGGTGTCCGGGCGTGAGGGCCGGTACCCCGGCGAGGGGGCGTACGGCCCCGGAACGTACGCCAGGTCCGGGTAGCTGCGGCCCTCTCCCGGGCGGCCCTCCTCGGGGCGCCGGGCGCGCGCGTGGGCCGAGGCCCGCCGCCCCGCCGCCCCCGTCGCGTACGCCAGCAGCCCGCCGAACGCCCCCGCGCCCAGTCCCCACACGGCCCCCAGGGCCAGGGCGAGGGGCACGCTGCCGGACAGCTCCAGCCCGGCCCCCAGGGCGTCGACGCCCAGCACCGACAGGCCGGCGTCCGCCTTGACCCGCGTCGCCAGCACCAGCAGGGGCAGCGCCACCGCCGTGGCCACGCCCAGCGCCAGCCCGCACCGCCACGCGTACGCCCCCGGCCCGGCCCCGTCCCGGGGCGTACGGGCCCCGGTCAGCACCCCGGCCGTCAGCATCAGCAGCACACACCCCACCGGCAGCAGCCACACCAGCGGCTCCAGGTCGGCGATCCGGCCCACCGTCACCGACTGGTCCGTCCCGGCGCGCAGCAGTTCGTCCAGCGGATGCGGCAGCACCTGGAGCAGCGACCCGCTCGCCGTGCCCCGCAGGGGGACGAACAGTCCCAGCGGCACCCCCAGCCACACCCCGTTCGGCGCCCCGAGCACGGCCGCGCCCAGCACCCGCCGGGGGTGGGCGTCGCCCGCCGCCGCGACCCCGGCGGCCGCCAGGCCCGCGACGACCGCCAGCACCAGCACCGAGCGCAGCGCCGAGGCCGCCGGGCGGACCGCGCGGTGGGCCGCCTGCCAGCGGCGGGGGAGCGGGGCCCGGCGGGCGGACAGCAGCGTCACCAGCAGGACGCCCAGCACCCACACCAGGCCGCCGAGCAGCGACGCCCCGGGCCGCACCGAGAAGCCCACCGACGCCTTGGCCTGCGCCAGATCCCCGAGCCGGCCGGGCAGACCGCCCCCGATGTCCCCGATGTCGCCCAGCCCCGGGATCCGCGTGGTGCCGCCCGCTCCGCCGAGGCCCAGATCGCCGCCGTCGAAGGTGACGGTGGAGGAGGCCGCCCACACGAGCCCGCCCAGGACCAGCAGGAACAGCAGGGCGACCGCGGCCGCCCGCGCGAGGAGCTCGGACCCCCGCACCGCGGGCCCCAGCGGCCGCAGCGACCGGGCGAACACCATCCCCAGCGACAACGCCCCCACCAGGCTGACGCCCAGTGGCGCGATGTCGATGGTGGTGTGCGCCCCGGCGCCCGTGAGCCCGAATGCTTCGACCGAGCCCGAGGGAGTGATGGAGCCGCCGACCGCGAGGACGACCACCGCCGCCGTCAGCGGGCCCAGCGACCCCGCCGCGTCCGCGCCCAGCAGATGCAGCCCCAGCGCCGCGACTCCCGCCATGGCGAGAAAGGCCCAGCTCACCGCGGCTATCGCGGTGAGTACGAGATCGGCGCCGCGCGCCGCGCGGCTGCCGCTGGTCAACGTCATCACGGCCCCCCGGTCCCTACCAGTCACCCCGGAAGCGGACGATCCGCGACGATCCCGCGCATCCCCGGGCGGTTACTACTGTCAGGGCGCGTTTCGCATCGGTCAACGGCGCCTGTTACAGGGCCGGTACACGGTCGTGAGGCTCCCGACTTTTGGTTGGGGGACTGCGCCTGAAATAGTTCCTCCCGATGTTCGCCATCCCTAGACTCCCCCGTGCAGGGGGCTCATCGGGGGACAAATAGTGGGGCATGGAGTGCCGGAACTCGTACTGGAATTGAATGGACAGACCTGGACGTTGGACCCGTCCCGGTCGTACACCCTCGGGCGCGACCCGCAGGGTGACATGGTCCTGGAGGACGCCCGCGTCTCCTGGCGACACGCCACCGTCCGGTGGGGCGGCCACGGCTGGCTCATCGAGGACCACGGCAGCACCAACGGCACCTATGTGCAGGGCCAGCGTGTCCACCAGATGGAAATCGGCCCCGGTGCGGCCGTCCACCTGGGCAACGCGACGGACGGCCCGCGGCTGAACCTCTCCGCCGCCGCCCCGGCCGCCCCCGCCGCGCCGGCCGCCGACATCTACAGCGCCCAGACGGCGATGGCCCCGGCGGTTCAGCCCGGCCAGCCGGCCCCGCAGCAGTACCAGCAGCCGGGCGCCCAGGGCTGGGGGCACCAGCCTCCGCAGCAGTACCAGCAGGTGCCGCAGCAGGGCGGCTGGCAGCAGCCGTACGCGCCGCAGCAGCAGGCCGCCCAGCCGCAGGGCCAGGCGCCCGGCACGGGCGGCGGCGACAGCCCGACCCGCTTCCACCAGATGGCCGTCGGCCGGGTGATGCGCATCGGTCGTGCCCTCGACAACGACCTGGTCGTCTCCGACCTCCAGGTCTCCCGTCACCACGCCGAGTTCCGGGCCACCCCCGGCGGCTTCGAGATCGTCGACCTCGGCTCCCACAACGGCACGTACGTCAACGGTCAGCCGGTCCGGCAGCAGCTGATCGGCCCCCAGGACACCGTCGGTGTCGGTCACTCGACCTTCCGGCTGGTCGGCGACCGCCTCGAGGAGTTCGTCGACACCGGTGACGTCTCCTTCTCGGCCCGCCATCTGACGGTGACGGTCGACGGCGGCAAGCAGATCCTCAAGGACGTCTCCTTCGGCGTCCCCGAGAAGTCGCTGATCGCCGTCATCGGCCCCTCCGGCTCCGGAAAGTCCACCCTCCTCAAGGCGCTCACCGGCTACCGGCCCGCCAACCAGGGTGACGTCCTCTACGACAACCGGAACCTGTACAAGCAGTTCGCCGAGCTCCGCCAGCGCATCGGCCTGGTCCCGCAGGACGACATCCTCCACAAGGAGCTCACGGTCCGTAAGGCCCTGCGCTACGCGGCCAAGCTCCGCTTCCCCGGCGACACCGCGGCCTCCGAGCGCGAGGCCCGCATCGACGAGGTGCTGCGCGAGCTCAAGCTCGACATCCACAAGGACAAGAAGGTCACCGCCCTCTCCGGCGGCCAGCGCAAGCGCGTCTCGGTCGCCCTGGAGCTGCTGACCAAGCCGTCGCTGATCTTCCTCGACGAGCCCACGTCCGGCCTCGACCCGGGCATGGACCGCGACGTCATGCAGCTGCTGCGCGGCCTCGCGGACGACGGCCGCACGGTCCTGGTGGTCACCCACTCCGTGGCCGAGCTGGCGCTCTGCGACAAGCTGCTGGTGATGGCCCCGGGCGGCTCGGTGGCCTACTTCGGCCCGCCGGAGGAGGCGCTCAACTTCTTCGGCTACGAGACCTGGGCCGACGTCTTCTCGGCGTTCGAGAACTACCGCGACTACGACTGGGCGGGCCGCTGGAAGGGCTCGCAGCACTACCAGATGTACGCGGCCGACATCGACGCCGTCGCCCCGCAGTCCGTCCACGTCCAGCCGCAGGTGGTCCGCCCGCCGGTGCCGCAGAGCTGGGGCTCCCAGCTGTGGACGCTGATGCGCCGCTACTGCTCGGTCATCGCCTCCGACCGCGGCTTCCTGGCCCTGATGCTGCTCCTCCCCGCCGTCCTCGGCGGTGTGAGCACCGTCATCCCGTCCGACTACGGACTGGGCGCCCCCGCGCCGCGCCACTTCAACCAGGACGCCGGCACGATCATGCTGATCCTCGCGGTCGGCGCGTGCTTCTCCGGAGCGGCCAACTCCGTCCGTGAGCTGATCAAGGAACGGGTCATCTACGAACGGGAGCGGGCCGTCGGCCTGTCCCGCTCGGCGTACCTGATGTCCAAGGTCGTCGTCCTCGGTGTGATCACCGCGGTGCAGGGCGTCCTGATCTGCGCGATCGGCTTCTCGGTCCGCAAGCTCCCCGAGCACGGCGTCATCATCAAGGCCCTGCCCGCCGCCGAGCTCTGCCTGGTGATCATCGCTCTGGGCTTCACCTCGATGATGATCGGCCTCGTGATCTCCTCGCTGGTGAAGACCTCCGAGAAGACCATGCCGCTGCTGGTGATGTTCGCGATCGTCCAGGTCGTCTTCACCGGCATCATGTTCAAGATCTACGACTCGCCCGGCATCGAGCAGGTCGCCTGGCTGATGCCCTCCCGCTGGGCCATCGGCGCCGCCGGCGCCACGCTGGACCTGTCGCACATCATGGCGCCCATGGACAAGAACGACCCCAAGAACCTCGACCCGCTGTGGGAGCACTCGGCGGGGATCTGGGGCCTGGACATGATCGCGCTCATCGCCATCGGCGTGGTCTGCGGCATCGCGGTCGCCCGCCTGCTGCGCCGCCACGAGCCGGAGGTCATGCGCAAGTGACGGCCTGTCCATGAACACGCCGAAGGGCGGCACCCCGCACGGGGGTGCCGCCCTTCGGCGTAGCTGTGTCCTCCGGCCGTCAGTAGGCGGAGTTCACGTTGTCCATCGAGCCGTACACCTTGGCCGCGTAGTTGCAGGCGGCGGTGATGTTGGCGACCGGGTCGTAGATGTTCCAGGAGGTGCCCTCGACGTGGTACGCCTTGAAGGTCGGGTCGATCACCTGGAGCAGGCCCTTGGAGGGGATGCCGGCGGCGGCGTTGGAGTCCCAGTTGTTGATGGCGTTGGGGTTGCCCGTGGACTCCCGCATGATGTTGCGGTAGATGCCGTTGTAGGTGCCCGGGATGCCCTTGGCCTTCATGATGTCCAGGGATTCCTTGATCCAGCCGTCAAGGTTGTTGGCGTAGACCTTGGGGGCGGGCGCGGCGGGAGCGGCGGCGGCAGCGACCGGCTTGCGCTCCTCGGACCGGCTGGCGGCCTCCTTCTCGGCGCGCTCCTTGTCGGCCTTCGCCTTGGCCTGGGCCTCCGCCTCGGCCTTCTTCTTGTTCTCGGCGTCCTTCTTGGCCTGCTCGGCCGCGCGGTCCGCCTGCTTGTTCAGCTCGGCCTGCTGGGTCTCGCCGAAGGCGGAGGCGTTCCACGCCACCGGCTTCACCGCCTGGGACTGCTCGGCGTCGGCGGAACCGTTCGGCACGACCGCGAACGCCAGGGCGGCGACACCGGCCGCGGCGATCCCGGCCGCGGAGAACGTGTGGACCTTGGTCAGGCGGGTATAGCCAGAGATGGGGGAACGCATGCTGAGCTGAACCTCTTCCGATCGCGTGAGTCGCACCGGCCCGTCCTGGCGCGCTGAGAGCGCCGTTCCTCGGTTCGCGGCGCCGTGCGACGGAGCAAATTCTTAGCGGCAGCAAAATGCCCTGGCAAAGGTGTGACGTACTAAGCCGCTTCGTTGCGGCGCCCTTCGCGGGGCCGGGCCCAGAGGGCGCGCCACCTGCTCGAACCGCTCCTTATGGGCGTCTTATCCGTCCACTAGGCCGCTTCGTACGTGATGTGCGTCCCATGAGCGGGCTCACACCGGGCGTGCTCGTTCCTCACCCGGTGTGGCCGCTTCCCTGCGGAGCGTTTGCGATCAGAAACGTTGCTTTGAGGTGCCCTCGACCCGGCCCGGGGTCAGACCTCCACCAGCACCTGGTCCAGGCTCTTGCGCACCAGGTCCGGTACCTCGCAGTCCGCCGCCGGATAGCCCACGGGGATCACCGCGAACGCCTTCTCGTTCACCGGCCGCCCCAGCACCTCCGACAGGAACCGCATCGGGCTCGGCGTGTGCACCAGCGCCGCCAGCCCGGACAGATGCAGCGCGGACAGCAGCATCCCGACCGCGATGCCGACCGACTCGTCCACGTAGTAGTGCTTGCGCCGGCTGCCGTCCTCGCCCAGCCAGTAGCGCTGCTGGAAGACCACGATCAGCGCGGGCGCGTCCGTCAGATGCGGCTTCACCTCGTCCGTGCCCAGCGGACGCAGCGCCGCCAGCCACTCCTCGCCCAGCCGCCCCGCGTAGGAGACGCGCTCCTCTTCCTCCGCCGCCTCCCGGATGCGCCGCCGCACCTCCGGGTCCTTCACCAGGACGAACGTCCACGGCTGCTGATGCGCCCCGGAGGGCGCGGTCGCCGCGCACGCGATCGCGTCCCTGACCACCTGATCCGGCACGGGATCGGCCGAGAACCGCCGCACGGTCCGCCGCTCCGCCATCCGCTCCCGTAACTCCGCCGCCCGCCCGACCGACTCCTCGGCCCCCATCCGCACGGGCCGGTACGGCACGGCCCGGTACGGCTCGCCGTGGATGGGGGTCCACCGTCCTATTGGTATAGACATGAGGAGAGCGTGCCCCCGGGCCCACCGGCCTAAGCCGGACGACCGAGACCCGGCCGCCCCGAGGCCGATCCCCCGCGCGGGCGCCCTGTATACGGTGATCCCATGACCCATGGCCCCCGCTCCGGCCTCACGGCCGTAAGCACCGCCCTGCTCGCCATGAGCCGCCATCTGGAGGTGCGCGACGTCCTCAAGACGATCGTCGTCTCCGCCCGGGAGCTCCTCGACGCCGAGTACGCCGCCCTCGGCGTCCCCGACGACCACGGCGGCTTCGCCCAGTTCGTCGTCGACGGCGTCAGCGACGACCAGTGGAAGGCCATCGGCCCGCTGCCCCGCCAGCACGGCATCCTCGCCGCCATGCTCAAGGAGGCCACCCCGCAGCGCCTCGCCGACGTCCGCCTGGACCACCGCTTCGAGGGCTGGCCCGACGCCCACCCCGACATGAGCGACTTCATCGGGATGCCCGTCGCCGACGGCGACGAGATCCTGGGCGCCCTATTTCTCGCGAACAAGAGGTGCCCCAAGCCCGCCGGCGGCTGCGGCTTCACCGCCGAGGACGAGGAACTGCTGAGCGTCCTCGCCCAGCACGCCGCCATAGCCCTCACCAACGCCCGCCTCTACGAGCGCAGCCGCGAGCTGACCATCGCCGGGGAGCGGGCCCGCCTCGCCCACGAGCTCCACGACGCCGTCTCCCAGAAGCTCTTCTCCCTACGGCTGACCGCCCAGGCCGCGGCCGCCCTCGTCGACCGCGACCCGGCCCGCGCCAAGGGCGAGCTCCACCAGGTCGCCCGGCTCGCCGCCGAGGCGGCCGACGAGCTGCGCGCCGCCGTCGTGGAACTGCGCCCGGCGGGGCTCGACGAGGACGGCCTCGTCGCCACCCTGCGCACCCAGGTCAAGGTCCTCGACCGGGCCCAGTCGGCCGCCAGGGTCACCTTCGCCGCCCAGGGCGTGAAGGCCCTGCCGGCCGCCCAGGAGGAGGCGCTGCTGCGGGTGGCCCAGGAGGCCCTCCACAACGCCCTGCGCCACTCCGGGGCGCGCACCGTGGACGTCAGCCTCACGCGCCGGGGCCACGGCGCCGCCCTGCGCGTGACCGACGACGGGCAGGGCTTCGACCCCTCCGCCGTGCGCAGGGCCGGCCGGCACCTGGGCCTGGTCTCCATGCGGGACCGGGCGAACGGCGTCGGCGGCGGCCTGACCGTGGATTCCGCGCCCGGCAAGGGCACGACGATCGAAATGGAGGTGCCCGGTGGCTGAGAGCCGCGCGATCCGGGTGCTGCTGGTGGACGACCACCAGGTGGTCCGCAGGGGGCTGCGCACCTTTCTGGAGGTACAGGACGACATCGAGGTCGTCGGGGAGGCCGCTGACGGCGTCGAGGGCGTCGAGCGGGCCGAGGAGCTGCGGCCGGATGTCGTCCTCATGGACGTGAAGATGCCCGGCATGGACGGGATCGAGGCGCTGCGCAGGCTCCGGGAGCTCGACAACCCCGCCCGGGTGCTGGTCGTCACCAGCTTCACCGAGCAGCGCACCGTCATCCCCGCCCTGCGGGCGGGCGCGGCGGGCTACGTCTACAAGGACGTGGACCCGGACGCCCTCGCCGGCGCCATCCGGTCCGTGCACGCCGGGCACGTCCTGCTCCAGCCGGAGGTGGCGGACGCCCTGCTGGCGCAGGACGAGGGCGGCGGCGGGGGCCAGGGGAGAGGCAACGGGCTCACCGAGCGGGAGCGCGAGGTGCTGGCCCTGATCGCGGACGGGCGGTCCAACCGGGAGATCGCCCGGGCGCTGGTCCTGTCCGAGAAGACCGTCAAGACCCACGTGTCGAACATCCTGATGAAGCTGGACCTCGCCGACCGGACGCAGGCGGCGCTGTGGGCCGTCCGACATGGGATCGGAGCCTGACGCGCGACCGGCCCCGGCCGGTTGCGGAACGTCGCGTTCTGATCAGAGATTCATGCGGTCGTGTGATAACCCACCCGCCCCAGCAACCCGAATGGCCCTGGCCCGTTTTCCATGGCGTAACCGCGGCGGGAGCCGTGGCGACGCTCTGGCAAAACACTCAGGAAGGTCATAGGAAGAGTGAACAACATCAAGAAGGCCGCTGCTGTCACGCTCGCCGTCGGCGGTCTCGCCCTCGCCGGCGCCGGTGCCGCCTCCGCCCACGGGGCCCACGGCGCGCACGGCGTGGCGGAGAAGTCGCCCGGCGTCGCCTCCGGCAACGTCGTCCAGGTCCCGGTCGAGGTCCCGGTCAACTTCTGCGGCAACACCATCGACGTCGTCGGCGTCCTGAACCCGGCCGCGGGCAACCTCTGCGTCAACGAGTAATCAGCTCGTCGCTTTAGCCCTCGCCACCTCGTAGGCAGGTCGGCTCCGCATCCGGCGGAGCCGACATCCGGGTGGTGGTCAATCGTCCGAAAGAGGGCAAACACCGTCGATGGCCGTGCCGTCGGCGGTGCATTGGCGTTCATAGGTGCAGGGCCCCGTGGCAGGGGTCGATCAGGTCAGTCATCAGAAGGAAGAGCACCTATGAACAGTGCCAAGAAGGCCGCCCTCGCACTGGCTGCGGCCGGCGTCGCCCTCGGCGCCTCCGTCGTCCCCGCCGCCGCCACCGACGACGGGTTCGACGGAGCGCTGGCCTCCGGTGTCGCCAAGGGCTCGCCGGGTGTCGTCTCCGGCAACGTCATCCAGGTTCCGATCCAGATCCCGATCAACCTCTGCGGCAACACCATCGACATCGTCGGCCTCCTGAACCCGACGTTCGGCAACACCTGCATCAACGGCCCCGTCGGCGAAGACCACCACATGACCGAAGAGCACCACTTCAGCGAGCACAACAGCAGCCACCACCACGGCGGCCACCACGACCGCGACTGACCCACGGCACCCGGCGAGGCCCCGCGGACCCCTCGGCCCGCGGGGCCTCGCCGTCGCCCGGCCGGCGCGGGCGCGGATCAGTGCCGCCCGCGATCCCGCTCCTCCACCATCGCGTTGTACGCGGCCACCCGCGCCCGCCGGGCCGTACGCTCCACCGGCCGCAGCGCCGCCGCCCGCGCCGCGATCTCCGACGCGCTCACCGCGCCCCCGTGCTCACGCCCCTGGACGTCCCCCGGCTCGTAGGCGATCCCGATCAGCGCCCCGACCCGCTGCGCCAGCTCCAGCACCCGCGCCGCCCGCGGCGGATACCCCGGCGCCAGCACCTCCCGGCTCCGCTCCGCCCGCGCCCGGTACGCCTCCAGCGCCGCCCGGGCCACCGGGCCCGAGCCGGCCACGTCCAGCCGGGTCAGCACCTCGGTCGCCTCGCGCAGCGCCTCGGCCAGCTCCCGCTCGGCCTCCGACAGCGACGGCACGTCGGCGGGCGGCGCGTCCCGCACGGCCAGGCAGTGCCACACCACCTCGACGTGGACATCGCCCTCGGGCCCCGCCTCGTACACCTCCGGCACCAGCCCCAGCGCCGTCCCCGGGACGACGACCGCCTCCTCGGCCTCCATGGCGCGGGCGTTGAACTCCGGCGGGCCGCTGAGCCCCAGCGGATGCCCCGGCACCGGCAGCGCCAGCCGCAGTCCCGTCGCCCCCAGCGCCCTCAGCCGGCCCAGCGCGAGGGTGAGTCCCACCGGCCCGGACTCCCCGGGCAAACCGACGACACGGTGGACCGCGTCACTTCCGGTGATGTGGTGTGCGGCGTCATCCGGGGCGGCAAATCCGGCAAGGAGGGCATTTCCCCACGCCGTGAGCCGTCCTGAGCGATTCTCATCGAGCATGGCCCCCAGCCTAGGGACTGCCATCGGTAACCGGTGGCGTAGGTTTTTCCCAGGGGACTGCGCCGACAGGCGCAAGCGACGAAGCGACTGCAATGGGAGACAACGCGCTCATGAGCGATGTGCTGGAACTGGTGGACGTATCCGTGGTCCGCGAGGGCCGGGCTCTGGTGGACCAGGTCTCCTGGTCGGTCAAGGAAGGCGAGCGCTGGGTGATCCTCGGCCCCAACGGCGCCGGCAAGACCACCCTTCTCAATGTCGCCTCCAGCTATCTCTTCCCCACCAAGGGCACCGCCCGGATCCTCGGTGAGAAGCTCGGCTCGGTCGACGTCTTCGAGCTCCGCCCGCGCATCGGCATGGCCGGCATCGCCCTGGCCGACAAGCTGCCGCGCAGCCAGACCGTCCTCCAGACGGTCCTCACCGCCGCCTACGGCATGACCGCCGGCTGGCACGAGAACTACGAGGAGGTCGACGAGCAGCGCGCCCGCGCCTTCCTCGACGTCCTCGGCATGACCGAGTTCCTCGACCGCAAGTTCGGCACCCTCTCCGAGGGCGAGCGCAAGCGCACCCTCATCGCCCGCGCGATGATGACCGACCCCGAGCTGCTGATGCTCGACGAGCCCGCCGCCGGCCTGGACCTCGGCGGCCGCGAGGACCTCGTCCGCCGCCTGGGCCGGCTCGCCCGCGACCCGCTCGCCCCCTCCATGGTCATGGTCACCCACCACGTCGAGGAGATCGCCCCCGGCTTCACCCACGTCCTGATGATCCGCCAGGGCAAGGTGCTCGCCGCCGGCCCCATCGAGCTGGAGCTGACCTCCCGCAACCTCTCCCACTGCTTCGGCCTGCCGCTGGTGGTCGAGCAGCGCGGCGACCGCTGGACGGCCCAGGGCCTCCCGATGGCCTAAGGGAGCCCGAGCTCCCTCCGCACGCCCTGTCCGCCGGGCGGCCACCCCCCTACCATGACCATGTGGACACATGGGTGTGGTGGCTCGTGGCCGCCGTCGGACTGGGAATTCCGCTGGTCGTGACCGCCATGCCGGAGTTCGGCATGCTCGCGGTCGGGGCCGTCGCGGCCGCGGTCACCGCGGCCGGATTCCATGCCGGCGTGGTGGCCCAATTCGTGGTCTTCGCCGTAGTCTCCGTCGCTCTCATCGCCGTCGTCCGCCCGATCGCCAACCGCCAGCGCGCCCGCCGCGGCGAGACGGCGATGGGCATCGACGCGCTCAGGGGCCGGCAGGCCGTCGTCCTCGAACGGGTCGACGGCGCCGGCGGCCGCATCAAGCTCGCGGGCGAGATCTGGTCCGCCCGCTCCCTCCACGCCGACCGCTCCTACGAGGTGGGCCAGCAGGTCGACGTCGTCGAGATCGACGGCGCCACGGCCGTCGTCATCTGACCGTAGGCCGGAACCGGCCGCATCCGACGAGCTGGGCCCAACGCCTGCACGCGGGCACCCGGTTCTGGAAGACTGATCAAGACCATTGCGGCCACGCACTGGTCACGACCCACGAGACCTACGACAGCGGCACGGGGAGCTGAGCCACGATGGAACCGATCATCATCGTCCTGATCATCCTGGTGGTGCTCGTCTTCATCGCCCTCATGAAGACGGTGCAGGTCATCCCGCAGGCCAGCGCCGCCATCGTGGAGCGCTTCGGCCGCTACACCCGGACCCTCAACGCGGGCCTGAACATCGTCGTCCCGTTCATCGACTCCATCCGCAACCGCATCGACCTCCGCGAACAGGTCGTCCCGTTCCCGCCGCAGCCGGTGATCACCCAGGACAACCTCGTCGTCAACATCGACACAGTCATCTACTACCAGGTGACCGACGCCCGCGCCGCGACCTACGAGGTCTCCAGCTTCATCCAGGCGATCGAACAGCTCACCGTCACCACCCTGCGCAACATCATCGGCGGCATGGACCTGGAGCGGACGCTCACCTCCCGCGAGGAGATCAACGCGGCCCTGCGCGGCGTCCTCGACGAGGCCACCGGCAAGTGGGGCATCCGCGTCAACCGCGTCGAGCTCAAGGCCATCGAGCCCCCCACCTCCATCCAGGACTCGATGGAGAAGCAGATGCGCGCCGACCGGGACAAGCGCGCCGCGATCCTCACCGCCGAGGGCATCCGGCAGTCGCAGATCCTCACGGCGGAGGGCGAGAAGCAGTCCGCGATCCTCCGCGCCGAGGGCGAGGCCCGGGCCGCCGCCCTCCGCGCCGAGGGCGAGGCCCAGGCGATCCGCACGGTCTTCGAATCCATCCACGCCGGTGACGCCGACGAGAAGCTGCTCGCCTACCAGTACCTCCAGATGCTCCCGAAGATCGCCGAGGGCGACGCCAACAAGCTCTGGATCGTCCCCAGCGAGATCGGCGACGCGCTCAAGGGCCTCAGCGGCGCCGTCGGCAGCTTCGGCGCCCCGGGCGGCGGAGGCGGCGGCGCCCCCAAGGTCACCAAGGAGAGCCCGCGCCGCGAGCAGCCCCCGATCGACTGAACGATCAACATCAGGACTCTCCCTCCCCATGCATGATCCGTTCATGCATGATCAGTGCGGCCCCCCGACCCCCTCAGGGCGGGGAGGCGACACACTGAAGCGAAGGAGATGGCCTTGTCCATCTGGGAAGCACTCGCGGTCCTCGCCGCCGGCGTCGGCGCGGGCACCATCAACGCGATCGTCGGCAGCGGCACCCTCTTCACCTTTCCGGTGCTCCTCGCCACCGGCCTGCCACCCGTCACCGCCAACGTCTCGAACACCATCGGCCTCGTCACCGGCAACATCAGCGGCGCCGTCGGCTACCGCCGCGAGCTCCGCGGCCAGCGCGCCCGCGTCATCCGCTTCGGCATCACCGCACTGATCGGCGGCCTCACCGGAGCCGTGCTGCTGCTCGCCCTCCCGTCGAAGGCCTTCGACGCGATCGTCCCCGCGCTCATCGCCCTCGCCCTGGTGCTCGTCGTCCTCCAGCCCCGGCTCGCCCGGGCCCTCGCCCGCCGCCGCGAGCGCAACGGCACCGAGGCCCCCACCGACGGCGGCCCCGCCCTCCTGGCCGGACTTCTCCTGGCCAGCGCCTACGGCGGCTACTTCGGCGCGGCCCAGGGCGTCATGTACCTCTCCCTCATGGGCCTGCTCCTCCACGACGACCTCCAGCGCGTCAACGCCCTCAAGAACACCATCGGTGTCGTCGTCAACGGCGTCGCCGCGCTCTTCTTCGTCTTCGTCGCCGACGTCGACTGGACGGCCGTCCTCCTGATCGCCGCGGGCTCCACCATCGGCGGCCTGATAGGCGCGAAGGTCGGCCGCAGGCTCTCGCCCACGGTCCTGCGGGGCGTCATCGTCGTCGTGGGCGTCGTCGCGATCGTGCAGATGCTGCTCAGGTAAAGCAGACGCAGCTCGGGTGAAAGAGCTCGGGCAAAAGAGCTCGGGTGAAAGAGAACGCTCCGGGCCCTTCCCCCGTGAAAAACACCGGGCCCGGAGCGTTCCAGCAGCAGGCGCGGCCACCCGGCTGACGAGCCGGACTCCGGCAGGCGGCCGGCGCACCAGCGCCCCACCGCCCCCGCGACTGCGGTACCCGCTGCCCGACGGCCGCATGCGAAGCCGTCAGTCAGGCACCACCACTCTGCGATCCCCGCCCGCCAGGCGCAACGGAATTTCCGGTCGCCGCCCCCGTGCGACGGGGCGCGGGAACGTCAGCCGGCCGCCGGAACCTCGTACTCACCGATCAGCTGCGCCCGCCCCAGCGCGTGGAAGCGCAGGTGGAAGCCGACCACGGCCGGCGAGGCGTCCTCGTCCGGGCCCAGCTTCTCCCGGTCCACCGCGTACACCGTGAAGACGTACCGGTGCGGACCGTCCCCGGCCGGCGGCGCGGCGCCGCCGAAGTCACGGGTGCCGTAGTCGTTGCGCACGTGCACGGCGCCCTCCGGCAGTCCCTTCATCCCCCCGCTGCCCGCACCCGCCGGCAGCTCGGTGACGTCGGCCGGGATGTCGAAGACGACCCAGTGCCAGAAACCGCTGCCGGTCGGCGCGTCCGGGTCGTAGCACGTCACCGCGAAGCTCTTCGTCCCCTCGGGGGCGCCCTCCCAGCGCAGGTGCGGCGACACATTGCCACCGGCGAGGACCTGATCCTCCTTCAGCCTCGCCCCGGACGTCACGTCATCGCTCACCACGGGGAACGAGGGCACCGGCGGATGAAAATCGTGGGGGAGCGGCCGACGCTTCTGCTCGGACACCAGGACACCTCCAGTACGCGCGGACAGCTGAAAGCGCCAGCCTAGCGACGCCCGGACCACCGGCACTGCGACCATATGGAGTGTGCTTCATGTACTTCGACACATCGGACGACGGCAGAGCCGCCTCATGCGCGCCCTGACCCTCCTGCTGGCAGCCCTGCCACTGCTGTTGCTCCCCGCCTGCTCCTCGTCGGGGAGCCAGAAGGCGGCGAAGCCCCGGACCCCGGCCGCCACGACGCCACCACCGGGCTCCGTGCCCGCCTGGGCGAAGGGCATGAAGACCGTCACCGAGGACCAGCTGCCGCCCGAGGCACGCCGTACCCTCGAACTCATCGCCAAGGGCGGCCCCTTCCCGTACGACAAGGACGGCACCGTCTTCGGCAACTACGAGA
Source organism: Streptomyces abikoensis (assembly GCF_014648775.1). Lineage (GTDB taxonomy): Bacteria > Actinomycetota > Actinomycetes > Streptomycetales > Streptomycetaceae > Streptomyces > Streptomyces abikoensis. The sequence continues at coordinate 2,405 of NZ_BMRT01000008.1, read as the reverse complement.
ACCGGCTGCCCAAGCAGACCCGCGGCTACTACCACGAGTACACCGTCCCCACCCCCGGCGCCCGCAACCGCGGCGCCAGACGCGTCATCACCGGCGAGCACTCCGAGCGCTACTACACCGGCGACCACTACCAGACCTTCGAAGCGGTGGTGCACCCATGACCCGTCCGCTGCCCGCCCCAGGGCTCCCCGGCATCCTCAACGGAACGATCCCCCCGGGCATCTACCACCTGCCCTCCACCGAAGCCCCGACGGACGTCATGGCCCGCGCCGCCGAGGCCGACTGGCGGGGCGCCAGACTCCAGCTCTCCGGGGTCCACGACAAGGCCGCCTTCCTCGACCGCTGCGCGACGGACCTGGAGTTCCCCGAGTACTTCGGCCGCAACTGGGACGCCCTCGCCGACTGCCTCACGGACCTGTCGTGGTGGGGCTCCGGCAAGTTCCGCGGCTATCTGCTGCTCGCCGAGGACTGGGAGACCTTCCGCAAGGCGGCACCGGGCGACGCCCGGACCGCGGAGACGGTGCTCGACGACGCCGTCGGCCACTGGGCGGGTACGGACTCGCCGCTGGTCGTCCTGCTGGGCTGACCGACGACCGCCTGCCGGGGGCCTTGCCGGGCCGACCCCGGCAGGCTCCCGGCAGGCCCCGGCTCAGAGCCAGTTCCGCTTGCCGCCCACCTCGGCGAGCCACTGGTGGAGGTAGGCCGCCCAGTCGGTCCGCTCGTACGCCTGCAGGTCGACCGTGAACGAGCGGTAGGTGTCGCTGCCCGAGCTGAACAGCCCCGGCTTCTTGTCCATCTCCAGCACGACGTCCATCTCGCGGTCGTCCGCGACGAACGACAGCTCCACCTCGTTCAGCCCCCGGTACTCGGCGGGCGCGTGGAACTCGATCTCCTGGTAGAAGGGCAGCCGCTGCCGCGTGCCACTGATGCGGCCGCGCTCGAGATCGGCGGACTTGAAGGAGAAGCCGAGTCGGCCGAAGGCGTCGAGGATCGCCTGCTGGGCCGGGAGCGGGTGGACGTTTACCGGATCGAGGTCGCTCGAGTCCACGGCGCGGGCGATGGCGAGGTGAGTGGTCACCCCCACGTTCATTCCGGTGAGGTGCCGGCCCAGGAACATGGTGATCGGCGTCTCCCAGGGGATCTCCAGCCCGAACGGCACCACGTGCGCCGCCCCCGCCTGCACCTCGAAGGCCCCGCCCAGCCGTACCCGGGTGAACTCCACGTCCTGCTTGTACTCGCCGTCGTTCCCCTCGACCTCGACCCGCGCCTGGAGCCCCACGGACAGCCCCTCGATCCGCTGCGGCACCGAACCGCCCTGGATGCGCACCTCGCCCTGCACCACACCGCCGGGCACGACGTTCTCCTCGAACAGCACCGTCTCCACCGAGGCCCCGCCCGCGCCCAGGCTCGCCATCAGCTTCTTGAACACCATCGCGCTCATCCTCCCCGGACCCGGCCGCCGGGCCCTTCCACTACGCTCGACCGGCATGACTGCCGCGCCTGACCGTATGCCACTCGACCGGGAATTCTTCGACCGTCCCGTACTGGAGGTCGCACCCGAGCTCCTGGGCCGCATCCTCGTCCGGACGACCCCCGAAGGCCCGATCGAACTGCGCATCACCGAGGTCGAGGCATACGCGGGGGAGAAGGACCCCGGTTCGCACGCCTTCCGTGGCCGCACGGAGCGGAACGCATCGATGTTCGGTCCGCCCGGACACGCGTACGTCTACTTCATCTACGGCATGTGGTTCAGCCTCAACCTGGTCTGCGGCCCCGAGGGCACCGCCAGCGGTGTCCTGCTGCGCGGCGGCGAAGTGATCAAGGGCGCCGACCTGGCCCGCTCCCGTCGCCCGAAGGCCCGCCACGACCGCGAGCTGGCCCAGGGCCCGGCCCGCCTCGCGACCGCCCTCGACGTGGACCGTTCACTCAACGGCACGGACATCTGCGCCGGCCCGGACGCGCCCCTCTCCGTCCTTCGGGGCACCCCCGTCCCCACCGACCGGGTGCGCAACGGCCCCCGCACGGGCGTGGGCGGTGCGGGGGCCACCCACCCCTGGCGCTTCTGGGCGGACGGCGACCCGACGGTCAGCCCGTACCGGGCCCATGTGCCGCGCGACAGGAGCAAGCGCGGACAGGGGCAGGCCGGTGCTTGACTCTCGCGCGGAGAGGGCCTAACGTAGGCAAGCCGCTTGAGACGGGCAGCGCTTTGGGCGCGTCCGAGACGAGCGGCGACCACCACCACAGCGAGAAACTTTCCCGGATCGGGTCTATTTCGGCGTGCCGAAATATTCTTCCGGTGGCTCGATTAGGAGCCGGAAGGGAAATCCGCTAACGTAGTGGTCAACGCCGGAGGCCGAAAGGCCGAAAGCGAAACCCCGCTCCAACAGGGGGCCGGAAAAGGAATC
>NZ_BMRT01000007.1 GCF_014648775.1 Streptomyces abikoensis | reverse complement strand
ATCGTCGTCGCCCTGAACAAGGCCGACATGGTGGACGACGAGGAGATCCTGGAGCTCGTCGAGCTCGAGGTCCGTGAGCTCCTCAACGAGTACGAGTTCAACGGCGACGACGCTCCGGTCGTCCGCGTCTCCGCGCTGAAGGCGCTGGAGGGCGACAAGGAGTGGGGCGAGAAGCTCCTCGGCCTGATGAAGGCTGTCGACGAGAACATCCCGCAGCCCGAGCGTGACGTCGACAAGCCGTTCCTGATGCCGATCGAGGACGTCTTCACGATCACCGGTCGTGGCACCGTCGTCACCGGTCGTATCGAGCGTGGTGTCCTCAAGGTCAACGAGACCGTCGACATCATCGGCATCAAGACCGAGAAGACCACCACCACGGTCACCGGTATCGAGATGTTCCGCAAGCTGCTCGACGAGGGCCAGGCCGGTGAGAACGTCGGTCTGCTGCTCCGCGGCATCAAGCGCGAGGACGTCGAGCGCGGCCAGTGCATCATCAAGCCGGGTTCGGTCACCCCGCACACCGAGTTCGAGGCCACGGCCTACATCCTGTCGAAGGACGAGGGTGGCCGTCACACCCCGTTCTTCAACAACTACCGTCCGCAGTTCTACTTCCGTACGACTGACGTGACCGGTGTTGTGACCCTCAAGGAGGGCACGGAGATGGTCATGCCCGGCGACAACGCCGAGATGACCGTGTCCCTGATCCAGCCCGTCGCCATGGAGGAGGGCCTGCGCTTCACCATCCGTGAGGGCGGCCGCACCGTCGGCGCCGGCCAGGTCACCAAGATCAACAAGTAAGTTCGCTTGCTTGACGGTCTGACCTGACGGTCGACAAGAGGGCCCGCACACCGCGAGGTGTGCGGGCCCTCTTGCATGCTCAAGGGCCGTTCTCAAGCGGCCGAGTACGGCAGGATCTGCCGCAGCAGGCCCTTGGGGTGGCCCCGGCGCCGCCATTCGCGGGGGTAGCCGATGGAGACCTCCTCGAAGCGCACCCCCTCGTACCAGGTGGTCCGGGGGATGTGGAGGTGGCCGTAGACCACCGCGGCGACGTTGAAGCGGGTGTGCCAGCCCGCCGTGAGCTCCGTGCCGCACCACTGGGCGAACTCCGGATAGGTGAGGACGTCCGTGGGCCGGCGGTCCAGCGGCCAGTGGTTGACCAGCACCAGCGGCAGCTCCGGGTCGTGGGCGGCCAGCCGGGCCTCGGTGGCCGCGACCCGGGCCCGGCACCAGTCGTCGATGCCCCGGTGGGGCTCGGGGTGCAGCAGGTACTCGTCCGTGCACACGATGCCCGCCTCGTGGGCCTGGGCCAGGGACTCCGCCTTGGTGGCGGCCGTGGGCGTGCGGAAGCTGTAGTCGTAGAGCGTGAACAACGGGGCCACCGCCACCGGGCCGCCCTCGCCCTCCCAGACGGGCCAGGGGTCCTCGGGCGTGGTGATGCCCAGGCTCCGGCAGAGCTCGACCAGGTGCGCGTAGCGGGCCTCGCCGCGCAGCTCGACCGGGTCGCCCGTCGGCGTCCACAGCTCGTGGTTGCCGGGGGACCAGATGACCTTGGGGAAGTTGCGGGCCAGGAGCTTGAGGGTGCGTTCGACGTCGTCGAAGCGTTCGGCGACGTCACCGGCCACGATCAGCCAGTCCTCGTCGGTGGTGGGGCGCAGTGACTCGGCGATGGCCACGTTGTCGGCCATGCCGGTGTGCAGGTCGCTGACGGCGAGGAGCCGGCGACCCGCGGGGGGCGTTATTGGCTGCTGCATGGATCTACGGTAGGCGGCTACCTCCCGGCACCGGGGAGGACGAGGCGGTTGCCGTTGAGCAGGTCCCGGCCCAGGACGCTGAGGGTGTGATAGGCCCTGCCGCCCGTGCGGTGGGTGGTGATCAGCCCGGATTCGCGCAGCACGGTGGCGTGGTGGCTGGCGGTGGCCATGGCGATCCCCACCCGGCGGGCCAGCTCGCTGGTGGTGCAGCCGCGCGCGGTGGCCTCCAGCACCTCGGCCCGGGTGTGGCCCAGCAGGGCGGCCAGCGGTGGCTCGGCGCCCTCGCGCCGCCCGCCCCGGAGGTCGGCGAGCCAGGCGGGGTCGTGGACGATCGGGTAGACGAGCACGGGCGGCAGCTCCGGATCGCGGAGCACGGTGGGGGCGCGCCAGCAAAAGAAGGAGGGCACGAGCCGAAGCCCGCGCCCTTCGAGATGGACGTCCTCGCCCGTGCCCGGTACGAGTACCTCCAGTACCGGTGGGCTCCAGCGCACCTGTGGATGGATGCTGGAGAGCAGTTGTTCGACTCCGCTGCGCAGGAGGGCCTGGGAGCGGGTGGCCCGGTCGGCGGCGATGTGCTCCCGCATCTTGGCCAGATACGGTCGCACGGCCGTGTCGTGGAAGGCCGTGAGGCCCTGGCCCAGGGCCTTGAGGGCCTCGGTCCGGCCCTCGGCGAGGTGGCGGACGAAGGGGAGGTCGCGGCGGTCGGGGGCGAGCAGCTCCAGATCGCGGCGGAGTGTCGTCCGGGGCAGGGAGAGCATGGCGTCGAGGCCGGTGGCGAGGCCCTCGGTGGCCTCGGGCGGGGTGAGGAAGTCGGGGGAGTAGCCGCGGGGCGGGGCCAGGGCGAGGACGCGCCGCATCGGATCGCTGAGCCGGCCCCGGACCTGCTCGCGCCAGCCGTCGAAGATCAGCGGGCCCTGTCCCGTCTGGACCATGTGGGCGGCCAGCAGCGTCTCCCACAGCAGGTCGGGCTCGGCGTCCAGGCGTACGCGGCCCAGGTCGACCCCGGTGAAGTGAATGCGCACCCCTTGCCTCTGCCCCTTCTCGCGCCGGTTGAACGTGAGCGGGGCCCGGGAGACCCGTGAGGGCGGTCTCCTCGGCCACGCGTACGGGAGGGGTCAGACGCCCGAGCCGGGGGCCGGGCGCCAGACCCAGGGGGTGGCGTCGGGGCCGAGGCCCACGGCGCACACCCGGTGGCCGGAGTCGGTGAGGAGCCCGGAGGCACCCACGGCGGTGATGCCCCGGGGCGCGCGGACGGGTCCGTCACCGGCCTCGGCGTCCGCGAGCTGTATCTCGCCGCTCAGGGAGCGGCCCAGCACCATCAGGGAGTCCCGGCCGCCCCGGCGGGGGAGGGTGCAGGCGGCGAGCGGGCCGTAGCCGGTGAAGGAGCGCAGCCCGGAGCCGCCGGTCCGGTCGGCGCCGTTGCCGTCCCGGCCCAGGCTGTAGCCGACGGGCTCGGCGGCGGTCGGGGTGCGGTAGACGACGGTCAGTCCGCCGTCCGCGCCGATGGCGGCGCCCATCTGGTTGCCGCCGGGGCCGGGCAGGCCGTGCAGCGGCATGACGTGGACGGGCTTGCCGGGGGCGTCCTGGCTCCAGTGGTGGACGGTGTCCCGGCCGATGCCGAAGACGTGGACGCGGCCCTGCCCGTCCAGGGCGGCGGAGAGGCCCTCCTGGATCTCCTGGCCGTGGAGGCTCTGCCACTTGCCCCAGCTGCCGTCGGGCTCGCGCACCCGGCTGGAGAGGCCCTTGCCGGCGTTGCGGACGAAGAGGTGGACCCGGCCGTCCGGGGTGGCGACGGCGGCGGGCACACCGACGCGGCGGCCGCGCTCGGCCTTGTGCTCGGGGTTGCCGAGGCTCTTCCAGGCCTTGAAGGCGCCGCCGGGACTGTGCTGCTCCAGGACGGTGATCTCGCGGCTGTTGCCCCGGCCCTGGCCCTCCAGGGAGGAGAAGCGCAGGGCGAACAGCAGCCGGTGTCCCCTGGCGTCCTTGACCGAGGCGACGGCGGGCGCCAGCGGGCCGCCGCCGAGGCCGACGGGGGCGCCCCAGCGGCCGCTGCCGGGGGAGGTCTCCTGCCAGCGCACGGCCTGGAGGCCGAGGACGCCGTACGCCTCCAGGCGGCCCGAGCGGTCGCTGTCGGCGACGGCGGCGGGGCCCGGGTAGCGGTAGTGGGTGGAGCGGATCCAGCCCTTGCGGTTCTGCAGGGGGCGCTCGCCGCCCTGGCCGTAGTCGCCGCAGCCGCCCGGGTTCCGGCAGGCCCAGCCGGGGTCGCCGCCGTAGGCGGCGACGAGGCGGTACTTCTCGTCCACGATCTCGGACGGGAGGTTGTAGGGCCAGCGCTGGTTGTAGTAGCCGCGGAAGGCGAGGGTGGTGAAGCGCGGCGGGTGGCCCTCGCGCCGGGTGTGCCGGGAGACCCACTGGCTCAGCGCCTTCCAGGTGAAGAGCGCGGTGGGGGTGTGGTCGCGGTGGTCCGAGCACGCCCCGTAGTCGTTGTCCTTGGGGTGGGTGGCGTCGTGGACCTGGTAGTCGGGGTCGGGGTCCATGGTGTGGACGACGGTGGGCCGGTACTTCTCCATGATCGCGACCAGCGCGTCCACCAGGGTCTGGTGGTGGTAGGTGGAGACGGAGCCGCAGGGGGAGCCGGTGGCCACCAGGGTCTGCATCACCGCGTACGGCCGGTCCCACAGCAGGGGGAGCCGGGTCTCGCCGGCGGAGAACATGGCGATGTTGAGGAAGATCAGCCGGACCGTGCGGCGGCCCTCTCCGAGCTCGTTGACCTCGGCGCGGCAACCACCCGGAAGGTCCATGACGGACTTCTTCCAAGGAGTGAATTTGTCCCGGCCCAGGAGCTCGGCGTAGGCCTGGCGCAGGCCCTGGTGGCGGGCCGAGGAGTAGGCCGCCTTGTCGGGCCTGCGCTTGGGCATGCCCTCGATCCAGTTCTGCCCCACGGACTCGCCGGCGGTCACGTAGACCGAGACCACGGGGGCGCCCGCCTCGACCATGTGCCGGGCGTCGGGGTTCATGAAGTACAGGTCGTCGTCGGGGTGGGCCATGACCTGGAGGAGCAGCGCGTCCCCGCCGCCGACGAACGATCCCGCGCCGCCGGAGCCCGTGGACTGGAGGGCGTCGGGGGAGGGGGCGACCCGGCTGGATCCGGCGCCGCCGTCGCCGCACCCGGTGGCCGCGGCCGCGGTGGCCACGGCGATACCGGTGAGTACGGATCGCCGTGTGAGCCCCTTGCGCTGTGAGATGTTCAACTAGATGACTCCGTCCCGTCGTCCAGCGCGCCGTCCCGGCCGTACCCCGGCGTGATACGTGATAGGGGACGGCCGGGGCTCCCGGGAGGTTGCCCGGGGCCCGACAAAGCACCCCGCCGGGCGACACCGGGCCCGCTCGGCGGACGGCCCGGGCGTTTCGCGACCATAGTGTCCCGTATGTCGGCGGGGTGGTTTGACAAGTGCGCCGCTCGGGGTACCGTCTTCAGCTTCGATTGGCGCCTCTTCGCGACCGTATGGCACACTGTTCAGGTTGCTCGGTTGAGTGCCGATGCTGCGCGCCTCCCGCCGGGAGGACTGGAAGCGAGTCCCGCAGTACTCGTCGTCCCTTATGAGGGGCGGAAGTACGGGAATCTTCCGGGAAGTGTCAGCGGGGTACCGACCAGGCGCTCGGTGGGTGTTCTTCCCCCACAAACCCCTTGAGCAGGGAATCCCCTTTGGGGATTTTGCTGGAAGGGGCGCGACACGCCCGACCGCGTGGGTCGGAGGTGGAGTGAGGAAGGGCAGCGTCCGGAAGGCCTCCGGAGGCAGCCGACCGAGTCCCAGAGCGTTACGAGAGACAGGACTACGAAGTAGCCATGGCGGGACAGAAGATCCGCATCCGGCTCAAGGCCTACGACCACGAGGTCATCGACTCCTCGGCGAAGAAGATCGTCGAGACGGTGACCCGCACTGGTGCGTCGGTCGCGGGCCCGGTGCCGCTGCCCACTGAGAAGAACGTGTACTGCGTCATCAAGTCGCCGCACAAGTACAAGGACTCGCGCGAGCACTTCGAGATGCGCACGCACAAGCGCCTCATCGACATCCTCGACCCCACGCCGAAGACGGTTGACTCGCTGATGCGTCTCGACCTGCCGGCGGGCGTCGACATCGAGATCAAGCTCTGAGGTGACGCGCGAGATGGCTAAGAACATTAAGGGCGTCCTGGGCGAGAAGCTCGGCATGACCCAGGTCTGGGACGAGAACAACCGTGTCGTCCCGGTGACCGTCGTCAAGGCCGGGCCCTGCGTCGTTACCCAGGTCCGCACCAACGACATCGACGGCTACGAGTCGGTCCAGATCGCCTTCGGCGAGATCGACCCGCGCAAGGTGAACAAGCCCCTCAAGGGTCACTTCGCCAAGGCCGACGTCACCCCGCGCCGCCACCTGGTGGAGCTGCGTACCGCTGACGCCAGCGAGTACACGCTCGGCCAGGAGATCACCGCTGCCGTGTTCGAGTCCGGCGTCAAGGTTGACGTCACGGGCAAGAGCAAGGGCAAGGGCTTCGCCGGTGTCATGAAGCGTCACAACTTCAAGGGCCTCGGCGCCGGTCACGGCACCCAGCGCAAGCACCGCTCCCCCGGTTCGATCGGTGGCTGCGCCACCCCGGGCCGCGTGTTCAAGGGCCTCCGTATGGCGGGCCGCATGGGCAACGAGCGGGTCACCACCCAGAACCTGACCGTCCACGCCGTTGACGCGGAGAAGGGCCTGCTCCTCATCAAGGGCGCGGTTCCTGGTCCGAACGGCGGCCTCGTCCTGGTCCGTACCGCGGCCAAGGGGGCCTGAGGTAACCGATGAGCACCATTGACATCCTTTCGCCGGCGGGCGACAAGGCCGGGACCGTCGAGCTCCCCGCGGAGATCTTCGACGCCAAGGTCAGCGTTCCGCTGATCCACCAGGTCGTCGTCGCGCAGCTGGCCGCTGCCCGTCAGGGCACGCACAAGACCAAGACTCGCGGCGAGGTCCGTGGTGGTGGCAAGAAGCCTTACCGCCAGAAGGGCACCGGTCGCGCCCGTCAGGGTTCGACCCGCGCGCCGCAGTTCGCCGGTGGTGGCGTCGTGCACGGTCCCGTGCCGCGCGACTACTCGCAGCGCACCCCCAAGAAGATGAAGGCCGCCGCCCTGCGTGGCGCCCTCTCCGACCGGGCGCGCCACTCCCGCATCCACGTCGTCTCCGGCGTGGTCGAGGGCACTGCCTCCACCAAGGCCGCCAAGGTCCTGTTCGGCAAGGTCTCGGAGCGCAAGAACCTGCTCCTGGTCGCCGAGCGCTCCGACGAGGCCGCGTGGCTGTCCGCCCGCAACCTGCCCCAGGTTCACATCCTGGAGCCGGGCCAGCTGAACACGTACGACGTGCTCGTCTCCGACGACGTGGTCTTCACCCAGGCCGCCTTCGAGTCCTTCGTGTCTGGCCCCAAGGCCGTTGAGACCGAAGGGAGCGAGGCCTGATGACTGAGGCCGTCGTCACCAGCAAGACGTTCTCGGACCCGCGCGACCTCCTGGTCAAGCCGGTTGTCTCCGAGAAGAGCTACGCGCTGCTGGACGAGAACAAGTACACGTTCATCGTCGACCCGCGCGCCAACAAGACCCAGATCAAGCAGGCCGTCGAGGCGGTCTTCTCGGTCAAGGTCACCGGGGTCAACACGATCAACCGTCAGGGTAAGCGCAAGCGCACCAAGACCGGTTTCGGCAAGCGCGCCAACACCAAGCGCGCCATCGTGACCCTCGCCGAGGGCGACCGTATCGACATCTTCGGCGGCCCGGTCTCCTAACGGAGTCCGAGTCGTCCGGAATCGGACGAGGACTGAGAAATGGGTATCCGCAAGTACAAGCCGACGACCCCGGGCCGTCGTGGCTCCAGCGTCGCCGACTTTGTCGAGATCACGCGGTCCACGCCGGAGAAGTCGCTGGTCCGCCCGCTGCACAGCAAGGGCGGCCGTAACAACGCCGGTCGTGTGACCGTTCGCCACCAGGGCGGTGGCCACAAGCGCGCCTACCGTGTGATCGACTTCCGTCGTCACGACAAGGACGGCGTGCCGGCCAAGGTCGCTCACATCGAGTACGACCCGAACCGCACCGCGCGCATCGCGCTGCTCCACTACGTGGACGGCGAGAAGCGCTACATCATCGCTCCCCGCGGCCTCGGCCAGGGTGACCGGATCGAGAACGGCCCCGGGGCCGACATCAAGCCGGGCAACAACCTGCCGCTGCGCAACATCCCGGTCGGTACGACCATCCACGCCATCGAGCTGCGTCCCGGTGGCGGTGCGAAGATCGCCCGCTCCGCCGGTTCCTCCGTGCAGCTGCTGGCGAAGGAGGGCACCATGGCCCACCTTCGTATGCCGTCCGGTGAGATCCGCCTGGTCGACGTCCGCTGCCGCGCCACTGTCGGCGAGGTCGGCAACGCCGAGCAGTCGAACATCAACTGGGGCAAGGCCGGCCGCATGCGCTGGAAGGGCGTTCGCCCGACCGTCCGCGGTGTCGCGATGAACCCGGTCGACCACCCGCACGGTGGTGGTGAGGGCAAGACCTCCGGTGGTCGCCACCCGGTCTCCCCGTGGGGTCAGAAGGAGGGTCGTACTCGTTCTCCCAAGAAGGCGAGCAACAAGTACATCGTCCGCCGCCGCAAGACGAACAAGAAGCGCTAGGAGCGGGTTTAGATGCCGCGTAGTCTCAAGAAGGGACCCTTCGTCGACGGCCACCTCATGAAGAAGGTGGACGTACAGAACGAAGCCGGTACCAAGAACGTCATCAAGACCTGGTCCCGTCGCTCCATGATCGTGCCGGCCATGCTCGGCCACACGCTCGCGGTGCACAACGGCAAGACGCACGTCCCGGTGTTCGTCACCGAGTCGATGGTCGGCCACAAGCTCGGCGAGTTCTCGCCGACCCGCACCTTCCGCGGCCACGTCAAGGACGACCGCAAGTCGAAGCGCCGCTAAAGGCGGGGTGTGAACGACTATGACTGACACCGAAGGGACAACCATGGAAGCCAGGGCCCAGGCGCGGTACATCCGCGTCACGCCCATGAAGGCCCGCCGCGTGGTGGACCTCATCCGTGGCATGGACGCCACGGAGGCTCAGGCGGTCCTGCGTTTCGCCCCGCAGGCCGCGAGCGTGCCGGTGGGCAAGGTGCTGGACAGCGCCATTGCCAACGCCGCGCACAACTACGACCACACGGACGCTTCGTCGCTGTACATCAGCGAGGCGTTCGTGGACGAGGGCCCGACCCTGAAGCGGTTCCGTCCGCGCGCCCAGGGCCGTGCCTACCGGATCCGCAAGCGGACCAGCCACATCACCGTGGTCGTCAGCAGCAAGGAAGGAACCCGGTAATGGGCCAGAAGGTTAACCCGCACGGGTTCCGGCTCGGCATCACCACGGACTTCAAGTCCCGCTGGTACGCCGACAAGCTGTACAAGGACTACGTCAAGGAAGACGTCGCCATTCGTCGCATGATGACGAAGGGCATGGAGCGCGCCGGTATCTCGAAGGTTGAGATCGAGCGCACCCGCGACCGCGTCCGCGTTGACATCCACACCGCCCGCCCGGGCATCGTCATCGGCCGCCGCGGCGCCGAGGCCGACCGCATCCGTGGCGAGCTGGAGAAGCTGACCGGCAAGCAGGTCCAGCTGAACATCCTCGAGGTCAAGAACCCCGAGGTCGACGCTCAGCTGGTGGCCCAGGCCGTCGCCGAGCAGCTGTCCTCCCGCGTCTCCTTCCGTCGCGCCATGCGCAAGAGCATGCAGTCGACGATGAAGGCCGGCGCCAAGGGCATCAAGATCCAGTGCGGTGGCCGTCTCGGCGGCGCCGAGATGTCCCGCTCGGAGTTCTACCGCGAGGGCCGTGTGCCCCTGCACACGCTCCGCGCGAACGTCGACTACGGCTTCTTCGAGGCCAAGACCACCTTCGGCCGCATCGGCGTGAAGGTCTGGATCTACAAGGGCGACGTCAAGAACATCGCCGAGGTCCGCGCCGAGAACGCCGCCGCGCGTGCGGGCAACCGCCCGTCCCGTGGCGCCGGCGACCGCCCGGCCCGTGGTGGCCGTGGTGGCGAGCGTGGCGGCCGCGGCCGCAAGCCGCAGCAGAGCACCGAGGCCCCCAAGGCCGAGGTCGCCGCTGCTCCGGCTGAGTCCACCGGAACGGAGGCCTGACCGACATGCTGATCCCTCGCAGGGTCAAGCACCGCAAGCAGCACCACCCCAAGCGGAACGGCATGGCCAAGGGTGGCACCGAGCTCGCCTTCGGTGAGTACGGCATTCAGGCCCTGACCCCGGCCTACGTGACGAACCGGCAGATCGAGTCCGCTCGTATCGCCATGACCCGTCACATCAAGCGTGGCGGCAAGGTCTGGATCAACATCTACCCGGACCGTCCGCTGACGAAGAAGCCGGCCGAGACCCGCATGGGTTCCGGTAAGGGTTCTCCGGAGTGGTGGATCGCGAACGTCAAGCCCGGTCGGGTGATGTTCGAGCTGTCCTTCCCGAACGAAAAGGTCGCTCGTGAGGCGCTGACCCGCGCCGCCCACAAGCTTCCGATGAAGTGCCGCATTGTTCGGCGCGAGGCAGGTGAGTCGTGATGGCCGCTGGTATCAAGGCGACCGAGCTGCGCGAGCTCAACGACGAGGACCTCGTCGCGAAGCTCCGTGAGGCCAAGGAAGAGCTGTTCAACCTCCGCTTCCAGGCGGCCACGGGGCAGCTCGAGAACCACGGTCGGCTCAAGTCCGTCCGTAAGGACATCGCCCGGATCTACACCCTGATGCGCGAGCGTGAGCTGGGCATCGAGACGGTGGAGAGCGCCTGATGAGCGAGAAGAATGTGACTGAGACGAACGAGCGCGGTTTCCGCAAGACCCGTGAGGGTCTCGTCGTCAGCGACAAGATGGACAAGACCGTCGTCGTCGCCGTCGAGGACCGTGTCAAGCACGCGCTGTACGGCAAGGTCATCCGCCGTACGAACAAGCTCAAGGCGCACGACGAGCAGAACGCTGCCGGCGTCGGCGACCGCGTCCTCCTGATGGAGACGCGTCCGCTGTCGGCGACCAAGCGCTGGCGCGTCGTCGAGATCCTCGAGAAGGCCAAGTAATTTCTGAGGGGGTTTCCCCTCAGATAAGTTCCGCCAGGCTCGGCGTGGGGCCCCACCTCGGTGAGGCCCCCGCCGGGAACCGGCAGACGATCAGGAGATAGACGTGATCCAGCAGGAGTCGCGACTTCGGGTCGCCGACAACACTGGTGCCAAGGAGATCCTTTGCATCCGTGTTCTCGGTGGCTCGGGTCGCCGCTACGCGGGCATCGGTGACGTCATCGTCGCCACCGTCAAGGACGCGATCCCCGGTGGCAACGTGAAGAAGGGTGACGTCGTCAAGGCCGTCATCGTTCGCACCGTCAAGGAGCGCCGCCGTCCGGATGGCTCGTACATCCGTTTCGACGAGAACGCCGCTGTCGTTCTCAAGAACGACGGTGACCCCCGCGGCACCCGTATCTTCGGCCCCGTGGGCCGAGAGCTGCGCGAGAAGAAGTTCATGAAGATCGTCTCGCTCGCGCCGGAGGTGCTGTAACCGATGAAGATCAAGAAGGGCGACCTGGTCCAGGTCATCACCGGTAAGGACAAGGGCAAGCAGGGCAAGGTCATCGTGGCCATGCCCCGCGAGAACCGCGTCCTCGTCGAGGGTGTCAACCGGGTCAAGAAGCACACCAAGGCCGCGCAGAACCAGGCCGGTGGCATCGTGATCACCGAGGCCCCGATCCACGTGAGCAACGTTCAGCTCGTCGTGGAGAAGGACGGCAAGAAGGTCGTCACGCGCGTCGGCTACCGCTTCGATGAGAACGGCAACAAGATCCGCGTTGCCAAGCGGACGGGTGAGGACATCTGATGGCTACCACTCCGCGTCTCAAGACGAAGTACCGTGAGGAGATCTCGGGCAAGCTGCGTGAGGAGTTCTCGTACGAGAACGTCATGCAGGTTCCCGGCCTCACCAAGATCGTGGTCAACATGGGTGTGGGCGACGCCGCCCGCGACTCCAAGCTGATCGAGGGCGCCATCCGCGACCTCACCACGATCACCGGCCAGAAGCCGGCCGTCACCAAGGCTCGCAAGTCCATCGCGCAGTTCAAGCTGCGCGAGGGCCAGCCGATCGGTGCCCACGTCACCCTCCGTGGCGACCGCATGTGGGAGTTCCTGGACCGCACCCTGTCGCTCGCGCTCCCGCGCATCCGCGACTTCCGTGGTCTGTCCCCGAAGCAGTTCGACGGTCGGGGCAACTACACCTTCGGTCTCACGGAGCAGGTCATGTTCCACGAGATCGACCAGGACAAGATCGACCGCGTCCGGGGTATGGACATCACCGTGGTGACCACGGCGACCAACGACGACGAGGGCCGCGCCCTCCTTCGTCACCTCGGCTTCCCCTTCAAGGAGGCGTGACCGAGATGGCGAAGAAGTCTCTGATCGCGAAGGCCGCGCGCAAGCCCAAGTTCGCGGTTCGCGCGTACACGCGCTGCAACCGCTGCGGCCGCCCGCACTCCGTGTACCGCAAGTTCGGCCTCTGCCGCGTGTGCCTTCGTGAGATGGCTCACCGTGGCGAGCTGCCGGGCGTGACCAAGAGCTCCTGGTAACAACCCACTTGGGTTGACCAGGGCTCTCGGTAAGCATCAAGGACGGTGGGGCCCAGCCCTTCACTCCCGTAGAGTTGAAGGGTTGGGCGCCCGCCGCCCATGACCGTCTTACTACGCCGTAGGTCCCCGCGCCGCACCCGTCCCGACACCAGTTCGGGGAGAGGGATGGCGCAGATAGGAAACCCCGGCGAGAGAGGCCGAAGGCCAAACATGACCATGACCGATCCGATCGCAGACATGCTGACCCGTCTGCGGAACGCGAACTCGGCTTACCACGACACCGTGGCCATGCCCCACAGCAAGATCAAGGCGCACATCGCCGAGATCCTGCAGCAGGAGGGCTACATCTCCGGCTGGAAGGTCGAGGACGCCGAGGTCGGCAAGTCCCTCGTCATCGACCTGAAGTTCGGTCCGAACCGTGAGCGCTCCATCGCGGGCATCAAGCGGATCTCGAAGCCGGGCCTCCGGGTCTACGCAAAGTCCACCAACCTGCCGAAGGTCCTCGGCGGCCTGGGCGTGGCGATCATCTCCACGTCCCACGGTCTCCTGACCGGCCAGCAGGCCAGCAAGAAGGGCGTGGGTGGGGAAGTCCTCGCCTACGTCTGGTAATCGGGAACGGAGGAATAGCTAATGTCGCGTATTGGCAAGCTGCCCATCCAGGTTCCCGCTGGTGTGGACGTCACCATCGATGGCCGTGACGTGCAGGTGAAGGGTCCCAAGGGCACCCTGAACATCGCTCTGTCCGCGCCCATCGAGATCGTCAAGGGCGAGGACGGCACCCTCTCGGTGAACCGTCCCAACGACGAGCGTCAGAACAAGGCCCTTCACGGCCTGTCCCGCACGCTGGTGGCGAACATGATCACCGGCGTGACCCAGGGCTACGTGAAGAAGCTCGAGATCAGCGGTGTCGGTTACCGCGTCGTCGCCAAGGGCTCCAACCTGGAGTTCTCCCTTGGCTACAGCCACCCGGTGCTGATCGAGGCCCCCGAGGGCATCACCTTCAAGGTGGAGTCCCCGACCAAGTTCTCGGTCGAGGGCATCGACAAGCAGAAGGTCGGCGAGGTCGCCGCGAAGATCCGCAAGCTGCGGAAGCCCGACCCGTACAAGGCCAAGGGCGTCAAGTACGAGGGCGAAGTCATCCGCCGCAAGGTCGGAAAGGCGGGTAAGTAAGCCATGGCATACGGTGTGAAGATCGCCAAGGGCGACGCCTACAAGCGCGCTGCGAAGCTGCGCCGCCACATCCGCATCCGCAAGACCCTGTCGGGTACGGCGGAGCGCCCGCGCCTGGTCGTGACGCGTTCCAACCGTGGCATCACCGCCCAGGTCATCGACGACATCAAGGGTCACACCCTGGCGTCGGCGTCGCACCTGGACGCGTCGATCCGCGGTGGCGAGGGCGACAAGAGCGCCCAGGCCAAGAAGGTCGGCGCCCTGGTTGCCGAGCGTGCCAAGGCCGCCGGTGTCGAGGCCGTCGTGTTCGACCGCGGTGGCAACCAGTACGCCGGGCGCATCGCCGCTCTGGCGGACGCCGCCCGCGAAGCCGGGCTGAAGTTCTAAGCCCCGGTTCCGGAGCTAGCGGACGTAACAGAGAGAGGTAATTCCAATGGCTGGACCCCAGCGCCGCGGAAGCGGTGCCGGTGGCGGCGAGCGGCGGGACCGGAAGGGCCGTGACGGTGGCGCTGCCGCCGAGAAGACCGCGTACGTTGAGCGCGTAGTCGCGATCAACCGCGTCGCCAAGGTTGTCAAGGGTGGTCGCCGCTTCAGCTTCACCGCGCTGGTCGTGGTGGGCGACGGCGAGGGCACCGTCGGTGTCGGTTACGGCAAGGCCAAGGAAGTTCCGGCTGCCATCGCCAAGGGCGTGGAAGAGGCCAAGAAGAACTTCTTCCGGGTCCCCCGTATCGCGGGCACCATCCCTCACCCGATCCAGGGCGAGAAGGCGGCCGGTGTCGTCCTGCTCAAGCCCGCCACCCCGGGTACCGGTGTTATCGCCGGTGGTCCGGTGCGTGCGGTGCTCGAGTGCGCCGGCATCCACGACATCCTGTCGAAGTCGCTCGGTTCTTCGAACCCGATCAACATCGTGCACGCCACGGTGGAGGCCCTCAAGGGACTGTCCCGTCCCGAGGAGATCGCCGCCCGTCGTGGTCTGCCGCTCGAGGACGTCGCTCCCGCCGCTCTGCTGCGGGCGCGTGCAGGGGCGGGTGCGTAATGGCTCGCCTCAAGGTCACGCAGGTCAAGTCCTACATCGGCAGCAAGCAGAACCACCGCGACACCCTGCGTTCGCTCGGGCTCAAGCGCCTGAACGACGTGGTTGTCAAGGAGGACCGCCCCGAGATCCGCGGCATGGTGCACACCGTCCGCCACCTCGTGACGGTCGAGGAGGTCGACTGACATGGCGGAGCAGAACCCGCTGAAGGTCCACAACCTCCGTCCCGCCCCGGGCGCCAAGACCGCCAAGACCCGTGTCGGTCGTGGTGAGGCGTCGAAGGGTAAGACGGCTGGTCGCGGTACCAAGGGTACGAAGGCCCGTTACCAGGTTCCGGAGCGCTTCGAGGGTGGGCAGATGCCCCTCCACATGCGTCTCCCGAAGCTGAAGGGCTTCAAGAACCCCGCCCACAAGCAGTTCCAGGTCGTGAACCTGGACAAGCTGGCCGCGCTCTACCCGCAGGGTGGCGAGGTCACGGTGGCCGACCTGGTCGCCAAGGGCGCTGTTCGCAAGAACGAGCTCGTCAAGGTCCTTGGCCAGGGCGAGATCTCCGTGGCGCTGCAGGTGACGGTCGACGCCGTCTCCGCCTCCGCCCAGGAGAAGATCGCCGCCGCCGGCGGCACCGTCACCGAGCTCATCTGAGTTCGTTGATCTGACAACCGGGGATGTCCCAATAGGGGCATCCCCGGTTGGTCGTTCCAAGGGGGGCATGGTCGCCGGTAAGGTGGCGTGCACTGTTAACTTCCGCGCGGACTCTGCCCGCGCGGATTTTGGCTGACTCTACGTATTCGTCGAACCTCAAGACCGTCACCTCTCACGCAGCCACGTGAGGGGCGCAGGAGGCACCGTGCTCACCGCGTTCGCCCGGGCGTTCAAGACGCCCGACCTGCGCAAGAAGCTGCTCTTCACGCTGGGCATCATGGTCCTCTTCCGGCTGGGGGCCCACATCCCCGTCCCGGGGGTCGACTACCGCAATGTCCAGACGTGTATGGACCAGGCCAAGAGTGGGCAGGGCCTTTTCGGCCTCGTGAACATGTTCAGCGGTGGTGCGCTGCTGCAGATCACGATCTTCGCGCTCGGGATCATGCCGTACATCACGGCCAGTATCATCCTCCAACTGCTCACCGTGGTCATTCCGCGACTCGAAGCCCTCAAGAAGGAGGGCCAGTCCGGCCAGACCAAGATCACGCAGTACACGCGTTATCTGACCGTCGCGCTCGCCGTGCTCCAGGGCACCGGCCTGGTGGCCACGGCCCGCAGCGGCGCGCTCTTCGGCAACTGCACCGTGGGGAACCAGATCGTCCCCAACCAGTCCATCTTCACCACGGTCGTCATGGTCATCACCATGACCGCCGGCACCTCGCTGATCATGTGGCTCGGTGAGCTGATCACCGACCGCGGCATCGGCAACGGCATGTCCATCCTGATGTTCACGTCCATCGCCGCCGGCTTCCCGGGCGCGCTGTGGGCCATCAAGATGCAGGGCAAGCTGCTCGGTGGCTGGCTGGAGTTCAGCCTGGTGATCCTGTGCGGTCTCGCGATGGTCGCGCTCGTGGTCTTCGTCGAGCAGGCTCAGCGCCGCATTCCGGTCCAGTACGCGAAGCGCATGATCGGCCGCCGTTCCTACGGCGGTACGTCCACCTACATCCCGCTGAAGGTGAACCAGGCGGGTGTGATTCCCGTCATCTTCGCCTCGTCGCTGCTCTACATCCCGGCGCTGCTGGTGCAGTTCACCGGCTCCAAGGCGGACTGGGCACAGTGGGTCCAGGCCAACCTGGTCAAGGGTGACCACCCTGTTTACATGGTCACGTACTTCCTGCTGATCGTGTTCTTCGCCTTCTTCTACGTCGCCATCTCCTTCAACCCCGAAGAAGTTGCCGACAATATGAAGAAGTATGGTGGTTTCATCCCGGGGATCCGGGCTGGCCGTCCCACCGCGGAGTACCTGAGCTATGTGCTGAACCGCATCACGTGGCCGGGGTCGCTGTACCTGGGTCTGATCGCGCTCGTGCCGACCGTGGCACTGGTCACACTCAACGCGAATCAGAACTTCCCGTTCGGCGGAACCAGCATCCTGATCATCGTGGGTGTCGGTCTGGAGACTGTGAAGCAGATCGAGAGCCAGCTTCAGCAGCGCAACTACGAAGGGTTCCTCCGCTGATGCGAATCGTCCTCGTCGGGCCGCCCGGCGCCGGCAAGGGTACGCAGGCCGCGTACCTCGCCAAGAATCTCGCCATCCCGCACATCTCGACGGGCGACCTCTTCCGGGCGAACATCAGCCAGGGCACGCCGCTCGGCCAGAAGGCCCAGGAGTACATGCGCGCCGGCCAGCTCGTGCCGGACGAGGTCACCATCGGGATGGCCAAGGACCGCATGGAGCAGGAGGACGCCGCCGAGGGCTTCCTGCTCGACGGCTTCCCGCGCAACCTCGCCCAGGCGGAGGCGCTGGACACCATCCTCAAGGCGGACGGGCTGAAGCTCGACGCCGTCCTGGACCTGGAGGTCCCGGAGGACGAGGTGGTCAAGCGCATCGCCGGCCGCCGGATGTGCCGCAAGGACAGCAGCCACATCTTCCACGTGATCTACAACCCGCCGGCCGCGGAGGGCGTCTGCGACGTCTGCGGCGGCGAGCTGTACCAGCGTGAGGACGACTCCGAGGACACGGTCCGCAAGCGCCTCGAGGTCTACCACAGCGAGACCGAGCCGATCATCGACTACTACAAGGCCCAGGGCCTGGTGGTCACGATCTCGGCCCTCGGCAAGGTCGCCGAGGTCACCCAGCGCGCGATGGACGCCCTCCCGCCCCGGGAGGCGTGAGTCCTCTCGCCACGGCCGCGATGCCCCTCGGGGTGTCGCGGCCGTAGTGTTTGTCCGAGCAATATTTCGATGCGGTATTTCGACGCAGTATTCGATGGAACAGCCAGGAAGGCATCGTCATGGTCGAGATCAAGACCCCGGAGCAGATCGCGAAGATGCGTGAGGCGGGGCTGGTCGTCGCCGCCGTCCACGCGGCCACCCGGGAGGCCGCGGTGCCCGGTGCCACCACCAAGGACCTGGACGAGGTCGCCCGGAAGGTGATCGCCGAGCACGGCGCCAAGTCGAACTTCCTCGGCTACGGCGGCTTCCCCGCCACGATCTGCACCTCGGTGAACGAGGTCGTCGTCCACGGCATCCCGGACGAGAAGACCGTCCTCAAGGACGGCGACATCATCTCCATCGACGCCGGCGCCATCGTGGAAGGCTGGCACGGCGACGCGGCCTTCACGGCCTTCGTGGGCACCGGTCACGCTCCGGAGCTGATCGAGCTCTCCCGGGTGACCGAGGAGTCCATGTGGGCCGGCATCGCGGCCGTACGGACCGGTAACCGGCTCGTGGACATCTCCAAGGCCATCGAGGGCTACATCCGCCGCCAGCCCCGCCCGGCCTCCGGGAAGTACGGGATCATCGAGGACTACGGCGGGCACGGCATCGGCTCCGAGATGCACATGGACCCCCACCTGCTGAACTACGTCTCCCGCAAGCGCGGCAAGGGCCCCAAGCTGGTCCCGGGCTTCTGCATCGCGATCGAGCCCATGGTGAGCCTGGGCACGGCGAAGACGCACGTCCTGGCGGACGACTGGACGGTCCTCACGGACGACAAGAGCTGGTCCTCCCACTGGGAGCACTCCGTCGCCCTGACGGAGCAGGGCCCGCTGGTCCTCACGGCGGTCGACGGCGGCCGCGCGAAGCTCGCGGAGTACGGCGTCACGGCGGCGCCGGATCCCCTGGCGTAAGCCCTGTCCGGGTGGTCGGCCTCGCCGACGTGAACCGTGGAGTAAGGATCTCCGTGGTCGGGCAAGCACCCTGGATTAGGCTTTTCGTTTGCCCTGACGTAGACTGATGCGTCGGCTCTCGTGTATCCGCATGCCCGCGTGCATACGGGGGAGTCGATCAAGGTAGCCGATTCGAAAGGCGAAGCGTGGCCAAGAAGCAAGGTGCCATCGAGATCGAGGGCACCGTGATCGAGTCTCTGCCGAACGCCATGTTCAAGGTAGAGCTCCAGAACGGTCACAAGGTCCTCGCGCACATCAGCGGCAAGATGCGGATGCACTACATCCGAATCCTCCCGGATGACCGGGTCGTCGTGGAGCTGTCTCCGTACGACCTGACGCGTGGCCGGATCGTCTACCGCTACAAGTAGATCTTGTCGACGTCCCGCTTCCGGCGGGGCGACGGCACTGACCCGGAGAACCTCACATCCCATGAAGGTCAAGCCGAGCGTCAAGAAGATCTGCGACAAGTGCAAGGTGATCCGCCGTCACGGCCGGGTCATGGTCATCTGCGACAACCTGCGCCACAAGCAGCGCCAGGGCTGATCGCAGAACCTGCACTCCGCAGTTTCTTCGCGCGACGCGAGCAATACATGTACATACGCAGCGCCCACCTAGCCCCGACTCGGGGTCGGTGACACCTCCGGCGGGGGCCGGGGACCTGGTCCGTACCTGGTACGGCGGCCACGGAATGGCATTGCGGAAGACCCCCGAACACCAACAGGAGCCATTCAATGGCACGCGTTTCCGGTGTTGACATCCCGCGCGAAAAGCGCGTGGAGGTCGCACTCACCTACGTCTTCGGCATCGGCCGCACCCTGGCGAAGGAGACCCTCGCCTCCACCGGTGTGAACCCGAACACCCGCGTTCGTGACCTGTCCGAGGAGGACCTGGTCAAGATCCGCGAGTACGTGGACGCCAACATCAAGACCGAGGGTGACCTCCGCCGTGAGGTTCAGGCCGACATCCGCCGCAAGGTTGAGATCGGCTGCTACCAGGGTCTGCGTCACCGTCGCGGTCTGCCGGTCCACGGTCAGCGCACCAGCACGAACGCTCGTACCCGTAAGGGCCCGCGTCGCGCCATCGCCGGCAAGAAGAAGCCGGGCAAGAAGTAGTCCACAGCGGACGCTCATCAGCGGTCTTCGCTGTAGGACCGACCACCTCCCTCTCCATTCAGGAGTAAGACATGCCCCCCAAGGGTCGTCAGGGCGCTGCCAAGAAGGTGCGCCGCAAGGAAAAGAAGAACGTCGCTCACGGCCACGCGCACATCAAGAGCACGTTCAACAACACCATCGTTTCGATCACCGACCCTTCGGGCAACGTGATCTCCTGGGCCTCCGCCGGCCACGTCGGCTTCAAGGGCTCGCGCAAGTCCACCCCGTTCGCCGCGCAGATGGCCGCCGAGTCGGCTGCCCGTCGCGCGCAGGAGCACGGCATGCGCAAGGTTGACGTCTTCGTCAAGGGCCCGGGCTCCGGTCGTGAGACCGCCATCCGTTCGCTCCAGGCGACCGGTCTCGAGGTCGGCTCCATCCAGGACGTCACCCCGACCCCGCACAACGGCTGCCGTCCCCCGAAGCGCCGCCGCGTCTGACGCTGCGCCGTTTCGCACGGTTGTTCGTAAGGTGCCGGGCGGTACGGCTCCCCTTCACGGGGGCCGTGCCGCCCGTACCCTTGCACAGTGACAACATCGGACTACCGTCCGGTGGCAGAGGGCGTCAAATAGCGGGCGCCCATGACTGAAGGATTCGCAACATGCTGATCGCTCAGCGTCCCTCGCTGACCGAAGAGGTCGTGGACGAGTTCCGTTCCCGGTTCGTGATCGAGCCGCTGGAGCCGGGCTTCGGCTACACCCTCGGCAACTCCCTGCGTCGTACGCTCCTCTCCTCGATCCCGGGTGCGGCTGTCACGTCCATCCGCATCGACGGTGTCCTGCACGAGTTCACCACCGTGCCGGGCGTCAAGGAGGACGTCACCGACCTCATCCTGAACATCAAGCAGCTGGTCGTCTCCTCGGAGCACGACGAGCCGGTCGTGATGTACCTGCGCAAGCAGGGCCCGGGTCTGGTCACCGCCGCGGACATCGCCCCGCCGGCCGGCGTCGAGGTGCACAACCCCGACCTGGTCCTGGCGACCCTGAACGCCAAGGGCAAGCTGGAGATGGAGCTGACCGTCGAGCGCGGTCGCGGCTACGTCTCCGCCGTCCAGAACAAGCAGGTGGGCCAGGAGATCGGCCGTATCCCGGTCGACTCCATCTACTCGCCGGTTCTCAAGGTCACCTACAAGGTCGAGGCGACCCGTGTCGAGCAGCGCACCGACTTCGACAAGCTGATCGTCGACGTCGAGACCAAGCAGGCCATGCGCCCGCGCGACGCCATGGCGTCCGCCGGCAAGACCCTGGTCGAGCTGTTCGGTCTGGCCCGCGAGCTCAACATCGACGCCGAGGGCATCGACATGGGCCCGTCCCCGACGGACGCCGCCCTGGCCGCCGACCTGGCGCTGCCGATCGAGGAGCTCGAGCTCACCGTTCGCTCCTACAACTGCCTCAAGCGCGAGGGCATCCACTCCGTGGGTGAGCTCGTCGCCCGCTCCGAGGCCGACCTGCTCGACATCCGCAACTTCGGTGCGAAGTCGATCGACGAGGTCAAGGCGAAGCTGGCCGGCATGGGCCTGGCCCTCAAGGACAGCCCGCCCGGATTCGACCCGACCGCCGCCGCCGACGCCTTTGGCGCGGACGACGACGCGGACGCGGGTTTCGTGGAGACCGAGCAGTACTGATCGGTTTTCGGCGACCGGCCCGCTGTGGCTGGTCGCGCCGTTCCCCGCGCCCCTTGGGGCGCGGGGTCTCCGACGGGCGACCGCCCGCTCGGATACTGACTCCGGTACCTGATACGGCCGGGGCAGACCTCTAGGAGAAATACCATGCCGCGTCCCACCAAGGGTGCCCGTCTGGGCGGCGGTGCCGCGCACGAGAAGCTGATGCTGGCGAACCTCGCCAAGTCGCTCTTCGAGCACGGCCGCATCACGACGACCGAGGCCAAGGCCCGCCGCCTGCGTCCGGTCGCCGAGCGCCTGATCACCAAGGCGAAGAAGGGCGACATCCACAACCGTCGCCAGGTGCTGCAGACGATCACGGACAAGGGCATCGTGCACGTGCTCTTCACCGAGATCGCTCCGCGCTTCGCCGAGCGTCCGGGTGGCTACACCCGTATCACCAAGATCGGCAACCGTCGTGGCGACAACGCCCCGATGGCTGTGATCGAGCTGGTCGAGGGTGAGATCGCCAAGAAGGCGACCGTCGCCGAGGCCGAGGCCGCCACCAAGCGTGCGGTCAAGGAGACCGAGGCCGCCGCCGAGGCTCCGGCCGAGGAGTCGAAGGACGCCTGACGCGTCTGACGTGTCAGTGACGGGCCCGTCCCTTAGGGGGCGGGCCCGTCCCGCATTCTGAGAGGAAACACTCGGTGAGTGACGAGGTTGAGCCCGGTTTCGTACGGGTGCGGCTGGACCTGTCGTACGACGGCAAGGACTTCTCCGGCTGGGCCAAGCAGCGCGAGGGCCAGCGCACCGTGCAGGGTGAGCTCGAGGACGCGATCCGGACCGTGACCCGGTCCAAGGAGACGTACGAGCTGACGGTCGCCGGCCGTACGGACGCGGGCGTCCACGCCCGGGGCCAGGTCGCGCACGTCGATCTTCCGGCGGAGGTTTGGGCCGAGCACGAGGACAAACTGTTGCGCCGGCTGGCCGGACGGCTGTCGCACGACGTCCGGGTCTGGCGTGCGGCGGAGGCCCCGGCCGGGTTCAACGCGCGGTTCTCCGCGATCTGGCGGCGGTACGCCTACCGGGTCGTCGACCACCCGGGCGGGGTGGACCCGCTGCTGCGGGGTCATGTGCTGTGGCACGACTGGCCGTTGGACGTGGAGAAGATGAACGCGGCGTCGCAGGCGCTGCTGGGCGAGCACGACTTCGCCGCCTACTGCAAGAAGCGCGAGGGTGCGACGACCATCCGTACGCTCCAGGAGCTGAGCTGGGTGCGGGACGCGTCGGGTGTGGTGACGGCGACCGTGCGGGCGGACGCCTTCTGCCACAACATGGTGCGGTCGCTGGTGGGCGCGCTGCTGTTCGTCGGCGACGGGCACCGGGGCGTGGACTGGCCGGGCCAGGTGCTCGCGGCCGGGGTGCGGGATTCGGCGGTGCACGTGGTGCGGCCGCACGGGCTGACGCTGGAGGAGGTCGGGTACCCGGCGGACTCGGAGCTCGCCGCGCGGAACCTCGCGGCGCGGAACAAGAGGTCGCTGCCCGGGGCGGGTTGCTGTTGAGCCCTGCGGGCGGCCGGCCCCGGTCCCGCCCTTTCCCCGTTTCTCAGGGGGCTGCCGCCCCCTGACACCCCCGCAGAGGTCAGGGGGCCGGGGCCGGAGCCTCGGGAAACGGTGAAAGGGCGGGACCGGGGCTCTCTACCCCTCGGCGCCGGTCGCCGTCACGGCCAGATCGCTGGTCACCGTGAAGTACGGCCGCATGCCCGCGACCGTCGGATGAATGTCCGTCTTGTTGCGGTCGACGATGTCCCCCACGAGGCGGCCGATCCTGATCGGCGCCGCGTCGGGGGCGAGCCGTAGCGCGAGGTCCCACGTCGCGCTCTCCTCCCCGGTGCGGGCCGCGCGAAGGCGGTCGTACGGCAGCGTCGCCCTGAAGGCCGCGCCGTTCAGGATCTCGATTTCCGCTGTCACCTCCGAGGCCGCCTCGCCACGTGGGGTGCCGACCAGCGCGGGCGCGGGCTTCCCGTCGGTGAACTCCGCGCCGTACAGCGTGCCTTCGACCGTCAGCGCCTCCTCCGTCGTCCTCAGCGCGCGCGCCTCCGCGTGGCCGTCGCGGTGCCAGGCGCGCAGGGCGAGGTAGCCGTCGACGGTGGAGTAGGGAATCCACCAGGTGAACGGTGAGCCCGGGAGCGGTTCCAGGGTCAACAGGCGGCGGCCTTCGGGGAGATGGGCGACGACACGACGGCGGGCGCGGTCGTCGGCGCGTACGACGTGGAGGTCCCAGCGGCCTTCGCCCAGGCGGAGTTCGGTCCGCTTCAGGACGGCGGTCCAGGGGGCGTCTGCTTCGGATGGTGGCTTCAGGGGTACTGCGGCCGGCTTGTTCTCCTTGCGTCGTGTGACGGTCAGGGAGAGGTTTTCCCCGCTGACGCCCTTCGGGTCCACCGAAACGACGATGTCTCCCTCGGAGTTGACGCGGCAGGAGGCGACCGGGCGCAGCGGCTTGCGGACGACGATGTCCTTGAGGACCTTCTTCTCGCGCGGGGGCGCGGCCTGGCGGCGCAGTGGCCGGACGATCCTGCCGACGGTCCGGCGCAGGCGCCGGCTGAGCGGGGGCCGGGCCGGTCTCGTGGTGGCGGTGGCCTGTTCGTCGCCGGTGCGGCGGGGGCCGCCGAGGTCGTCGATGAGCTCCAGGTAGGCGTCGGCGATGCGTTCGGGCGCGTAGCGCCGGGCGGAGACGAGCGCGGCGGCGCCCATGGCGCGGCGGAGTTCGTCGTCCTCGATCAGTTTGAGCAGGCCCTTGGCGATGGCGTCGCTGTCGCCGACGGGGACGAGCAGGCCGTCCTCGCCGTCGCTGATGATCTCGCCGGGGCCGTGGGGGCAGTCGGTGGCGACGACGGGGACGCCGCAGCCCATGGCCTCGACGATCGTCATGCCGAAGGACTCCTCGCGGGAGGTCACGGCGGCGATGGAGCCCTTGGCCCATTCGGTTTCGATGGGGGAGTGGGCGCCCATGAGCGTCAGTGACTCGTTGAGGCCGAGTCTGTCGATCTGGGCGCGGAGTTTGGCCTGTTCGGGGCCGCGGCCGTAGAGACGGAGCTTCCAGTCGGGGTGGGCGGCGGCGACGGAGGCCCAGGCGTTGATCAGCAGGTCGTAGCGCTTGACGGGGATGAGCCGTCCGGCCGCGACCACCAACTTGCTGTCCGGGTCGGCTGGTTCGACCTCGGACGGCGGGCAGCCGTTCGGGATGCATACGATCTTCGTTTTGATGCCCGGGAGTTGCTCCCGGTGGGTGACGGCGTCCGCCTCGGAGACGGTGGTGTGGGCGTCGAGGTGGGGGATGGACGCGTCCTGGTAGGCGCGGATGGCGGCCTCGTGGGTGCCGTAGATCCGGTGCTCCTGGCCGATCCGCAGATAGCGGTCCTGGCCGAACTCGGCGAGGTACATCACGAGTCCGGGGCGGGTGGCGATGACGACGTCCGCGTCGGTGGCGGCGAGGTGCGCGGCGACCCGCTGGTCGGTGAGCGCGCTGAAGTGCGCGCCCTTGGCCTCGACGGGCGGGATGTACCGGCTGTCCTGGCCGAGGAGGGGGTCGTCGAGGTCGGCGCCCTTGTCGGGGCGCTGGTCGATGAGGCACCGCAGCCGTACTCCGGGGTGGAGGTTCAGCCGGGGCTTCTCGCCGCTGCGGATGACGGACACGATCTCGACGTCGTGGCGGGCGGCGAGGGCGCCCGCCACATTGAAAGTGGAGCGGATGGTTCCGCCGATGCCGTAGGCGTTCTGCAAAAGGAAAGAGATCTTCATGGCGCCCTTGGGTGTTCGGCCCGACCGGACGGGGCTCCGTGCGGCTCGAACCGCCGGTGGGACCGTAGGGAGGGGCTTCCGTTGGCTGCGCAGCCTACATTGTGGCCTGGGTCACGTCGCAAGGAGCCATGAGGGGCGCCGCTCGGCGAGCGCCGCGAACTGGAGGGCAGGGCGGACGTCATGAGGGTGGACCTGGTGAGGGTGAAGGGTAAACGGAGACTGACGGCTTCCCCCGTAGGGGTGTTGACGGCCCTCCTGTTGCTGACCGGCTGCGCCGGCGTCGGCGGAGGCAGGCCCGGTGAGGGCAAGGACGAGGCCCGGAGCGCCGAAGCGCCGTCGGTCGTCCGGGTGTTCAGCGCCGATCAGCTCAAGCACGTGGCGCTGGACGCCCGTGAGGTGCCCGGTTTCGTCCTCGAACGGGCCTCCGAAGGCAGCGCCGGGCACGGGTTGCCCGGCACGGACCGGCCCGCCTGCCGGCCGCTGGTGCTGGCCCTGGGGCCCCGGCAGGAGCCCGCGCCCATGGCCTCCCTCGTACGGACGTTCTCCAAGTCCTCGCGGGAGCACGGCTTCCAGGGTCTGCTGGGGACGGTCCGGGTGTCCACCTACGCGGACGACGGGGCGCGCGTCACGCTCCGGGAGCTGCGCCGGGCCGTGTCCGACTGCGCGGGGGGCTTCGCGATGCGCACGGGGGAGGGGCAGCCCCAGCGGTTCGAGGCGGTGAAGGAGCTGCCCGCGCCCCGGCTCGGGGAGGAGGCGCTGGCGTACCGCATGGTCAACGCGGCGGAGGGGGCGCCGACCCTGGTGACGGTGGTGCGCAGCGGATCCACGCTGTCGATGTTCTTCGCCACCCACCTTTCCGACCCCGGGGCGGTGGAGATCCCGCCGGCGCTGGTCGCGGCGCAGGTCGCGAAGGTCGAGCGGCTGCTGCGGGCGGAGCGCCCGCCCACCGTGCCGCCCGCGGGCGGCGACCCGGCGGAGGGCGGCGAGGGCGCCGAGGAGGGGGACGGCGAGGTCCAGGAGTGAGGAGCGGCGGTCGGGCCTGGCTCGTCAGGCCTTGTTCTTGGGCGAGTCCGACGGCTTGGCCGTGGGGTTCCCGGACGGCTTGGGCGAGGCCGCCGCGGCCGCCTGGGCGTTGGCGCGGGCCATGATGCGGCGGAAGGTGTAGCCCGCGACGTCCCGCCCGGCCTGGAGGGCCTTGGTGTCGTCGGGTGTGACGGCGGAGCCGTTGGTGAACCCGGCGATGGTGAAGTACGCGTAGCGGCCCTCGGCGTTGGCGCTCAGCCTGCAGGCGGTGCCCTGGCAGAAGGACGCCGCGTCGTCCCCGGTGAGGGGGGCGATGTTGCCGGTGGACTGCTCCTTGGCCTTGTCGGCGGCGGCCTTGGTGTCGAAGACGGCGACGCCGACGGTGACGGCGACCCCGTCCCGTACGTAGGTGGAGCGCAGCACCTGGCGGCAGCCGTTGTCGGCGAGGACCTGGCCCAGGCCGCCCTGGGCGACGGAGGCGCAGTCGGTGGCGGTGTCCTGGGCCGCGCGCTTGTAGACGCGCTTGTCCAGCGACGGCTTGGAGTGCGGGAAGAGCGTCTTGACGGTGAGCGGGGCGGTGTCCTTCTCCTGGCTGGATATGAACTCGCGCGGGTTGGGCGGCGGGGTCACGGCCTTGGAGAACGTCGGCTCGGGGGTGCCGGCGGAGGCGCTGGGCAGCTTCTCGGCGGCGGGGAGGTTCTTGTCGCCCTTGTCGGACAGCACCACGGCCGTGGCGACGATCGCGGCGACAGCGGCGGTGGCCAGCGCGCCGCCGCCGATCAGCAGCCACTTGCGGCGGCGGTCCCGGTCGGCGGTGTCGGCCAGCGCGGCCCAGTCGGGCGTGCCGCCGCCCTGCGGCTGAGCCCAGGGCGATGGCGCCTGCGGCTGTGCTCGGGTCGGCTGCTGGGCGGGCGCATACGGCTGCTGGGGCGGCAGCGGGGCGGCCTGCGGGGCTGCTGGGGCGGGGTGCCCCGGCTGCGGCGGCTGGGGTTGCACCGGCTGCTGCGGCTGGGGTTGCGCCGGCTGCTGCGGCGGCAGCGCCGGAGCCGGCTGCCCGGGGGGCGGCCCGAACTGCCCGGGCTGGGGCTGCCCGGGCTGCTGGGGCGGCGGCGCCCCCCACGGCGTGGTGTGCGGCCCGGAATCCCCCTGGGCCCCGTACGGCCCACCCTGCCCAAAGCTCATGGCGTGCATCGTAAACCGGTTGGTCGCCGCCCCGGGAGCGGCGAGAATCGCCCTCATGGGACATGTGGAAGCGGCACACCTCGAGTACGACCTCCCCGACGGGAGGCGGTTGCTCGACGACGTGTCCTTCCGGGTGGGGGAAGGGGCCGCCGTGGCCCTCGTGGGGGCCAACGGCGCCGGCAAGACCACCCTGCTGCGGATGATCTCCGGCGAGCTCAAGCCGCACGGCGGCTCGGTCACCGTCTCCGGCGGCCTGGGCGTGATGCCGCAGTTCGTGGGCTCCGTCCGGGACGACCGTACGGTCCGTGACCTGCTGGTCTCCGTCGCCCAGCCCGGCATCCGGCAGGCCGCGCGGGCGGTCGACGAGGCCGAGGCCGCGATCATGGAGCGCGACGACGAGGCCGCGCAGATGGCCTACGCCCAGGCGCTCAGCGACTGGGCCGAGGCCCGGGGCTACGAGGCCGAGACCACGTGGGACATGTGCACCATGGCCGCCCTCGGCGTCCCCTACGAGAAGGCCCAGTGGCGCCAGGTACGCACCCTCTCCGGCGGTGAGCAGAAGCGGCTCGTCCTGGAGGCCCTGCTGCGCGGCACGGACGAGGTCCTGCTGCTGGACGAGCCGGACAACTATCTGGACGTCCCCGGCAAGCGCTGGCTGGAGGAGCGGCTGCGCGAGACCAAGAAGACCGTCCTCTTCGTCTCCCACGACCGCGAGCTGCTGGCCCGCGCCGCCGAGAAGATCATCAGCGTCGAGCCGGGCCCGGCCGGCAGCGACGTCTGGGTGCACGGCGGAGGCTTCGCCACGTACCACGCGGCCCGCAAGGAGCGCTTCGCCCGCTTCGAGGAGCTGCGCCGCCGCTGGGACGAGAAGCACGCCCAGCTGAAGAAGCTGGTGATCACGCTGCGGCAGGCGGCGGCGGTCAGCCATGAGATGGCCTCCCGCTACGCCGCCGCCCAGACCCGGCTGCGGAAGTTCGAGGAGGCGGGCCCGCCGCCGGAGCCCCCGCGCGAGCAGGACATCCGGATGCGGCTGCGCGGCGGGCGCACCGGCGTCCGGGCCGTGACCTGCGCCGGGCTGGAGCTGACCGGTCTGATGAACCCGTTCGACCTGGAGGTCTTCTACGGCGAGCGGGTCGCGGTGCTGGGCAGCAACGGCTCGGGCAAGTCCCACTTCCTCCGCCTCCTGGCCGGGGAGGACGTGGCGCACACGGGCACCTGGAAGCTGGGCGCCCGCGTCGTGCCCGGGCACTTCGCCCAGACCCACGCCCACCCCGAGCTCATGGGCCGCACGCTGGTGGACATCCTGTGGACGGAGCACGCCAAGGACCGGGGCGGTGCGATGTCGGTGCTGCGCCGGTACGAGCTGGAGAAGCAGGGCGACCAGGCCTTCGAGAGGCTCTCCGGCGGCCAGCAGGCCCGCTTCCAGATCCTGCTCCTGGAGCTCTCCGGCACCACGGCGCTGCTGCTGGACGAGCCGACGGACAACCTGGACCTGGAGAGCGCGGAGGCCCTCCAGGCGGGGCTGGAGGCCTATGAGGGGACGGTCCTGGCCGTCACCCACGACCGCTGGTTCGCTCGCGCGTTCGACCGCTTCGTGGTCTTCGGGGCGGACGGGCGGCTGCGGGAGGTGCCGGAGCCGGTGTGGGACGAGGCCCGGGTGGCCCGGGCGCGCTAGTCCGATGGCCGGGTCCGGGCGCCGGTGGGACCATGTGTTTTGACCCCAACGGTCGGGTCCCGGTACTCTACGAGTTCGTTATGCGTATTGGCTTGGTCGTTCTCACGCGAGGGGCCCTTACGCTGGTCTGCCGGTCTGATCGCCAGCGGCCTGCACGCGGGTTGCGTCCCCGTTGTGCGGCCCCTGCTGTGTGATCTCCTCTGGCGGATTGTGTCAGGACCCACTCACTGAAGAAGCGAAGGCTACGACCGTGCGTACGTTCAGCCCCAAGCCCGGCGATGTCCAGCGCCAGTGGCACATCATCGACGCGCAGGACGTCGTCCTGGGCCGTCTGGCCTCTCAGGCTGCCTCCCTGCTGCGCGGCAAGCACAAGCCTGTGTACGCCCCGCACATGGACATGGGTGACTTCGTCGTCATCATCAACGCCGACAAGGTGCACCTGTCCGGCAACAAGAAGACCCAGAAGATGGCGTACCGCCACTCTGGCTTCCCGGGTGGTCTGCGCTCCGTCCGTTACGACGAGCTGCTCGACAAGAACCCCGAGAAGGCCGTCGAGAAGGCGATCAAGGGCATGCTGCCCAAGAACTCCCTCGGCCGTCAGATGCTCTCGAAGCTGAAGGTGTACTCGGGCTCCGAGCACCCCCACGCTGCCCAGCAGCCGGTTCCGTTCGAGATCACCCAGGTCAAGCAGGGCTAAGTCCCGGCCACCGCCGAACCAGAAAGTCTGAGGAGAACCAGTGGCTGAGACCACCGCCGAGATGCCGGTCGAGGGCGTCGAGGAGTACACCACCGAGACCGAGGTCGTTGAGTCGGAGTACACCTCCGAGTCCCTCGCGTCCCGCTTCGGCGACCCGCAGCCGGCCGCCGGCCTGGGCCGTCGCAAGAACGCCATCGCCCGCGTCCGGATCGTTCCGGGCACCGGCAAGTGGAAGATCAACGGTCGCACCCTTGAGGACTACTTCCCCAACAAGGTGCACCAGCAGGAAGTCAACGAGCCCTTCAAGGTGCTCGAGCTCGACGGCCGCTACGACGTCATCGCCCGCATCGCGGGTGGCGGTGTCTCCGGTCAGGCCGGTGCCCTGCGCCTCGGCGTGGCCCGCGCGCTGAACGAGGCCGACGTTGACAACAACCGCGGCCCGCTGAAGAAGGCCGGCTTCCTCAAGCGCGACGACCGTGCGGTCGAGCGCAAGAAGGCCGGTCTCAAGAAGGCCCGCAAGGCTCCGCAGTACAGCAAGCGCTAAACAGCGGCTTCGCTGCATTGCTCGAACGCCCCGGCGACACGGTTCCGTGCCGCCGGGGCGTTCGGCCATTGTCGGGCCGGGGCGAAATACGGCGTTGGCGCCATGCGGGCGCCGTAGGCGTAAATACGCCGGATGCGGCGTATATCTGATGACTGGAGGCGCCGCCCCGGTCCAGGACTCGACACCTCAAGCAAGGGGGCTCGTACCGGGCCCCGCACTCCCGCGTTTTTCGGAGGACACCAGTGGGACGACTCTTCGGTACGGACGGTGTGCGCGGCGTCGCCAACGCGGATCTGACGGCCGAGCTCGCGCTCGGTCTGTCGGTGGCGGCGGCGCACGTGCTCGCCGAGGCGGGCACGTTCGAGGGGCATCGCCCGGTGGCGGTGGTCGGCCGTGATCCGCGGGCGTCCGGGGAGTTCCTGGAGGCCGCCGTGGTGGCCGGTCTCGCCAGCGCGGGCGTCGACGTGCTGCGGGTGGGCGTGCTGCCCACGCCGGCCGTCGCCTACCTGACCGGCGCCCTCGGCGCCGACCTCGGCGTGATGCTCTCCGCGAGCCACAACGCGATGCCCGACAACGGCATCAAGTTCTTCGCCCGCGGTGGCCACAAGCTCGCCGACGAGCTCGAGGACCGTATCGAGCAGACCTACCGGGCCCACGCCTCCGGCGAGCCCTGGGACCGGCCCACCGGTGCCGGCGTCGGCCGCGTCAAGGACTACGACCAGGGCTTCGACAACTACGTCGCCCACCTCATCGGCGTCCTCCCCAACCGCCTCGACGGCCTCAAGGTCGTCATCGACGGCGCCCACGGCGCGGCCTCCCGGGTCTCCCCCGAGGCGTTCTCGCGCGCCGGCGCCGAGGTCGTCACCATCGGCACCGAGCCCGACGGCCTCAACATCAACCACGAGTGCGGCTCCACCCACCTGGACAAGCTGCGCGCCGCCGTCGTCGA
Organism: Streptomyces abikoensis; assembly: GCF_014648775.1. Classification (GTDB taxonomy): domain Bacteria; phylum Actinomycetota; class Actinomycetes; order Streptomycetales; family Streptomycetaceae; genus Streptomyces; species Streptomyces abikoensis. Next base: position 332,296 of record NZ_BMRT01000007.1, on the reverse strand, counting down.
GCACGGCGCCGCCCTGGGCGTCGCCCACGACGGCGACGCCGACCGCTGCCTGGCCGTGGACCACAAGGGCAACGAGGTCGACGGCGACCAGATCCTCGCCGTCCTGGCCCTGGCGATGCGCGAGGCGGACTCGCTGCGCAAGAACACCGTCGTCGCCACCGTCATGTCCAACCTGGGCTTCAAGCTCGCCATGGAGCGCGAGGGCGTCCAGCTCGTCCAGACCGCCGTCGGCGACCGCTACGTCCTGGAGGAGATGAAGGCGAACGGCTTCGCCCTCGGCGGCGAGCAGTCCGGCCACGTGATCGTCCTGGACCACGCCACGACGGGCGACGGCACGCTCACCGGCCTGATGCTGGCCGCGCGCGTGGCCGCCACCGGCCGCTCGCTGGCCGACCTCGCCGGCGTCATGGAGCGCCTGCCGCAGGTCCTCATCAACGTCCGGAACGTCGACAAGTCCCGCGTGGGCACCTCGCAGGAGCTGGCGGCCGCCGTCAACGCCGCCGAGCGCGAGCTGGGCACGACGGGCCGGGTGCTGCTGCGCTCGTCCGGCACGGAGCCGCTGGTGCGCGTCATGGTCGAGGCCGCGGACCACGAGCAGGCGCGGAAGGTGGCCGAGCACCTGGCCGACGTCGTGAAGACGACGCTGGGCTGATCAGCTCCTCGCAAACGCCGGAGGGGGCCGACTTGGCGTCGGCCCCCTCCGGCGTTTTCGTCAGAGCTTCCGCAGCGACAGCCGCTGCACCTTGTGGTCCACGCCCTTCCGCAGGATCAGGTTCGCCCGTCCCCGCGTGGGCGCCACGTTCTCCAGCAGGTTCGGCTTGTTGATCGTCCGCCAGTTGCGCCGCGCGTAGTCCAGCGCCTCCTCCTCCGACACCTGGGTGTACCGGCGGAAGTAGGAGTCGGGGTCGTGGAAGGCCGTGGCGCGCAGCTTCTTGAAGCGGTCGTAGTACCAGCGCTCGATGTCCTCCGCGCGCGCGTCCACATAGACGCTGAAGTCGAAGAAGTCGGCCAGGCTCACCCTCGTACGGCCGTCCTCGCCGGGGCGCGCCGGCTGGAGGACGTTGAGGCCCTCGATGATCAGGATGTCCGGGCGGTGCACGGTCAGCCGCTCGTCCGGCACGATGTCGTAGATCAGATGGGAGTAGACGGGCGCCGACACCTCGTCCTTCCCGGCCTTCACATCCGCGACGAAGCGGGTCAGCGCCCGGCGGTCGTAGGACTCGGGGAAACCTTTCCGCGACATCAGGCCCAGCCGCTGGAGCTCGGCGTTGGGCAGCAGGAAGCCGTCCGTCGTGACCAGCTCCACGCGCGGGTGCTCGGGCCAGCGGGCCAGCAGCTCCCGCAGCAGCCGGGCCGTGGTCGACTTGCCCACCGCCACGCTGCCCGCCACGCCTATGACGAACGGCGTGCCGCGCTGTGCCCCTTTCTCCCCCAGGAAGGTGTTGAGGGCGCCGCGCAGGCTGCCCGTGGCGCCCACGTAGAGGTTGAGCAGGCGGGAGAGCGGCAGGTAGATGTCCCGGACCTCGTCCAGGTCGATGACGTCGCCCAGGCCGCGCAACCGCTCGACCTCCTCGGCGGTCAGCGGCAGCGGGGTGTTCTCGCGCAGCGCGCTCCACTCCGTCCGGGTGAGGTCGACGAAGGGGGAGGAGTCCGCGCGGCGTCGGTGCCGCGGCTGGTCGGTCGTGGTGGGCACGGGCCCATTGTGCGCGCCGTCGGCGCGGTGATCACCTCCGGGTGGCGGTTCCACGGCGGAGCGTGGCGGTGGGCCGGGCGTGTGACGAGGGCGTTCCGAGCGTGCTCCGAGTGTGCTCCAAGTGGTGTGGCCCTCGTGGCGGACGGGGACGGTGTGGTGCCAGTGGGTGAAGTTCGCGCTGGGGTCTGTACTTACTCGCGAGTCAGGAATAGCGTCCAGCCTCCTGTCCCTCTCCCCACGCGGGGGGTTCCGTTGTTCGTTCTCCAGCTCGTGCTCCGCCGTGCCAGGAGGGGCGTACGACGTGTCGTACGCCCCCGCCGTGACGTTCACACGCCCGTCGGCGCGCCCGCCGCCGGGGCCGTGGCCCCGCGCGACGCCTTCGCCGACCGGGTGCGCGGCGATCTCACCGCCCAGCTGCCGGACGAGGACCTCGGCCAGGACCTCGGCGACTGCCTCGACCGGTACGTTCTCGGCAGCAAACCGCGCTGCGAGGAGGTCGAGTACCTGGAGCTGGTCCAGGACGCCATCGACCGGATCGAGCGCGGGCGTTGACCCACGGGGGCTGACACCGGGGCCGTACGCTTCCGTCCATGTGCGGAATCGTTGGCTATGTGGGAGGGCAGTGCGCCCTCGATGTCGTATTGGCGGGGCTGCGGCGGCTGGAGTACCGCGGCTATGACTCGGCCGGGGTGGCGGTCCTGGCCGACGGCGGGCTGGCCTCGGCGAAGAAGGCCGGCAAGCTCGCGAACCTGGAGAAGGAGCTGGCCGACCGCCCCCTCCCCTCCGGCTCGACCGGGATCGGCCACACGCGCTGGGCCACCCACGGCGGCCCCACCGACGTCAACGCCCACCCGCACCTGGACAACGCGGGCCGCGTCGCGGTCGTCCACAACGGCATCATCGAGAACTTCGCGGAGCTGCGGGCCGAGCTGGCCGAGCGCGGCCACGACCTCGCCTCCGAGACGGACACCGAGGTCGTCGCCCACCTGCTGGCGGAGTCCTTCTCCTCCTGCGGCGACCTGGCCGAGTCCATGCGCCAGGTCTGCCGCCGGCTGGAGGGCGCCTTCACGCTCGTCGCCGTCCACGCCGACGACCCGGACCTGGTCGTGGGCGCCCGGCGCAACTCCCCGCTCGTGGTGGGCGTCGGCGACGGCGAGAACTTCCTCGCCTCCGACGTCTCCGCCTTCATCGCCCACACCCGGGACGCCATCGAGCTCGGCCAGGACCAGGTCGTCGAGCTGCGCCGAGACGGCGTCGTCGTCACCGACTTCGACGGCGCCCCCGCCGACGAGCACACCCGCGCCTACCACGTCGACTGGGACGCCTCGGCCGCCGAGAAGGGCGGCTACGACTACTTCATGCTCAAGGAGATCGCCGAGCAGCCGAAGGCCGTCGCCGACACGCTGCTGGGCCGCATCGACGCGTCGGGCTCGCTGACGCTGGACGAGGTCCGCATCCCCGCCTCCGTGCTGCGGGAGGTCGACAAGGTCGTCATCGTCGCGTGCGGCACGGCGTACCACGCGGGGCTCATCGCCAAGTACGCCATCGAGCACTGGACCCGCATCCCCTGCGAGACGGAGCTGGCCAGCGAGTTCCGCTACCGCGACCCGATCCTCGACCCGCGCACGCTGGTGATCGCCATCAGCCAGTCCGGCGAGACCATGGACACGCTGATGGCCCTGCGGCACGCGCGCGAGCAGGGCGCGAAGGTGCTCGCCATCTGCAACACCAACGGCTCGACGATCCCGAGGGAGTCGGACGCGGTCCTGTACACCCACGCCGGCCCGGAGGTGGCCGTCGCCTCGACGAAGGCCTTCCTGACGCAGCTCGTCGCCTGCTACCTGGTGGCGCTGTACCTCGGCCAGGTGCGGGGCACCAAGTGGGGCGACGAGATCCTCTCCGTGATCCGCGACCTGTCGGAGATCGCGGGGGAGGTGGAGGAGGTCCTGGAGACGATGGAGCCGGTCCGTGAGCTGGCCCGCTCCCTCGCCGACAAGAACACGGTCCTCTTCCTGGGCCGGCACGTCGGGTACCCCGTCGCGCTGGAAGGGGCGCTGAAGCTCAAGGAGCTCGCGTACATGCACGCCGAGGGCTTCGCGGCGGGCGAGCTCAAGCACGGTCCGATCGCGCTGATCGAGCGGGACGTCCCGGTCGTCGTGGTCGTCCCCTCGCCGCGCGGCCGGTCCGTCCTCCACGACAAGATCGTCTCCAATATCCAGGAGATCCGCGCCCGGGGCGCCCGCACGATCGTCATCGCCGAGCGCGGCGACACGGCCGTACGCCCCTACGCTGACCACCTCATCGAGATCCCGGCCACGCCGGTGCTGCTCCAGCCGCTCGTCGCGACCGTCCCCCTCCAGGTCTTCGCCTGCGAGCTCGCCACGGCCCGCGGCAACGAGGTCGACCAGCCGCGCAACCTCGCGAAGTCGGTGACCGTCGAATGATCGTGGGAGTCGGGATCGACGTCGCGGAGATCGACCGCTTCGACGCCGCGCTCCAGCGGACGCCGGGAATGGCGGACCGCCTCTTCGTGGAACGCGAGCTGTACCTGCCGGGCGGCGAACGCCGAGGCATCGCCTCGCTCGCCGCCCGCTTCGCCGCGAAGGAAGCCCTGGCCAAGGCCCTGGGGGCGCCACCGGGGCTCCTCTGGACGGACGCCGAGATTGTCACGGAGTCGAGCGGCCGGCCGTCTCTCGTCGTCACGGGCACGGTCGCGGCCCGCGCGGAGGCGCTCGGGGTCCGCAGCTGGCACATCTCGCTGAGCCACGACGCGGGGGTGGCCTCGGCGGTGGTGATCGCGGAGCAGTGAGGGGGGCTGCGCGGCAGGATGTCCGTGCGCCGGCTTGTGAAGCCCGGCCCGGACTCGCACCCCCGTGGCGCGTCCGGGCCGGGCTCCCCCCCCCGTGCTCGTGCTGCGATCTTGGTACCTCAAGTCGGCTTGAGGTCAAGGGTGTCCGCCCTCACACCCGTAGTTCCGGCGGGAAGCCCGTCCAGCGCAGGTCCTCCGGCAGGTGGCTCATGTCGTTGTGGATCATTACCGTCGCCGGGCGGTCCGGGGCGTAGCGGATGACCGTCAGGGACGCGTTGCCCTGGTTCATGCCCATCCAGCGCCAGGCCGGGGCGTCGTGCGCGGCGCGCACCAGCCAGGCCACGAGGAAGTTGTGGGTGACCACGAGTTCGTGGCGCGGCTCGGTGCCCTCCACCGGGCCCGTGAACTCCGCCAGGGCCTCGCGGGCCAGGGCCGGGCCCCGGTGCAGCTCCTCGTCCGGGAAGCCGGCGAGACGGGCCAGCAAGGTGTCGGCGAACCGCGGCGGCAGTTCCTCCCGTCGCGGTACGTAGGGGACGTAGTCGCCCGCCGTCTCCGTGCTCCGCGTCGGGACGCCGTCGAGTTGCCCGGCGATCAGTTCGGTCGTCTGCCGGGCGCGGGGCAGCGGGCTGTGGTGGATCGCGGAGAGCGGGGCGGAGGCGAGGCGTCGGCCGAGGTGTTCAGCCTGGCGGCGGCCCGCCTCGGTCAGGGCGCTCTCGTCCGGTAGCGCCTCGCCGTGCCGGACGAGGTAGAGGTAGCGCGCGGCCATGGCGGCCATGAGGCCTCCTTAGCGACGACGTCCGTGGACGACGTCCGTGATCGACTGTTTTCGGCGTGGACGCCGGGACCCCCGCCCCGGGTTCCAGGATGTCCGAGTTGACTCTCCAGCGACGGGAGACACCACGGTGGCGGACATGGACGACGACACCACCCTCTACTCCATCGGGGAACTGGCCCGGCTGACCGGCCTGACGGTCAAGACCATCCGGTTCTGGTCCGACACGGGGGTCGTGCCGCCGACCGACCGCACACCCGCGGGCTACCGGCTCTACGGACCGGACGCCCTGGCCCGGCTCGGCCTCGTCCGCACGCTGCGCGAACTCGGCGTCGGGCTCTCCGCCGTCCAGCGCGTGCTGGGGCGGGAGGTCTCCGTGGCCCAGATCGCGGCCGTGCACGCCGACGCCCTGGACCGGCAGATCCGCACCCTGCGGATGCACCGGGCCGTGCTGCGGGCCGTGGCCGTCCGCGGGTCGACACCGGAGGAGATGGAGACCATGCACAAACTCGCACAACTGTCGGAGCTCGAACGCCGCCGTCTGATCGACGACTTCATCGACAACGCCTTCGAAGGCGTCGACGTCGGCCCGGACTTCCTGGCCATGCTGCGCGACGCGATGCCGATGCTGCCGGACGACCCCACGCCCGAGCAGGTCGACGCCTGGATCGAGCTGGCCGGGCTCGTCCAGGACGACGGTTTCCGCGCCGCGCTGCGCAGGGCCGCGGCCGACCAGGTCCGGGCCCGTGACGAGGCCGGGGCGCTCGACCCCCACGCGGGCTGGCAGCTCGCCGAGCTGGTCCGGGTGCGCACGGCCGCGGCCCGGGAGGCCGGGACCGAGCCGGAGTCGCCCGCCGCGCGGCCGGTCGTCGACGAGCTGACGCGTGCCTACGCCGAACTGGCCGGCCGGGCGGACGGGCCCGCGTTCCGGGCCTGGCTGCTGGAGCGGCTGGAGATCGGTGACGAGTCGGGCTACGAGCGGTACTGGCGGCTCGTCTCCGTGATCAACGGCTGGCCCGAGCCGGCCATGGGCCCCGCCGTGAAGTGGCTGATCGCTGCCCTGCGGGCGTACGACGCACAGTAGGACGTCCCGCACCGCGTAAACCAGCCGTTCCCCCGACTCCGCCCCAACCACTGGCGTATCGTCAGGTGCTCGTCAGACCAGGGGCGGAGGCGGAGGGGGCGGTTCGGTCGTGCACCCGGCGAGGGAGCGCATCGCGGCGGTGTTCGGGCGGAGTCAGGGCAGCGGTTACCTCCTGACGCCGGACCTGATCCTGACCGCCGCGCACGTGGTCGCGGACTGCGACGCCCCCGTGGTCGTCGTGCCCGGCGGCGTCGGCAAGGTGCGCTGCCGGGTGGTGTGGGCGCGCGACGACCGGCGGCGCTGCGACGTGGCGCTGCTGGCCGCCGAGCGCGACGTGGTGACGGAACAGGCGCTCCCGGACTTCGAGCCGCTGGTCTGGGGGCGCTCGTACGACCTGCGGGCCTGGCCCGGCGCGACGGCCATCGGCTATCCGCAGGTCCAGCGGGACGGGGCGGACGCGCTCGACACCGAGCAGATCGTGGGCACGCTGAAGCCCGGCAGCAATCTCCTCAGCGGGCGGTACGTCCTCGACAGCGACCACGGCGCGCCGGCGCCGCCGGGCGACGGCGGCTCGCCCTGGGCCGGGATGTCGGGGGCCGCCGTCTTCGTGGGCGGCGCGCTCGCCGGGATCGTCTGCGCCGACCCCGCCGGCTGGCGGCACGGACGGCTGACGGTGACGCCGTCCGAGACGCTCTGGCAGGACTTCCGTTTCCTGCGGGAGTGCCTGGTCGCCGGGCACAGGCCCACCTCGCGCTCGCTCGCCTCGCCCCGGCAGCTGGAGGTCGAGGCGTTCGAGCGCCGGCTCCGGGAGTACATCGTCGGCAGGTCCGGGGAGCTGACCGTCATCGGGCTGACGCTGAGCGACGGCGAGGCGGAGACGTGGCCGCTCGACGCGACGTACCTCAGCCTGGAGCTGACGGGCGCCTCCGGGGACACCGGGGGCGGGCCCCTGCCCTCCCCGCGACGGGCCGAGGAAGCGCTCGCCGGGCACAAACGGGTGCTGCTGCGGGGCGCCGCCGGATCCGGGAAGACGACGCTGCTGCAGTGGCTGGCCACGGTCACCGCACGTGGCGACCTGCCGCCCGGCCTGGGCCACCTGAGCGGCTGCGTACCGCTGACGCTGCCCCTGCGCACCCTCATACGAAAGGGTGAACTGCCCCGCCCGGAGGACTTCCTGGACGCCGTGGCCGCGCCGCTCGCGGGGCTGCCCGCCGCGCGGGGCTGGGCGACCGGGCGGCTGGACGAGGGCACGGCGCTGCTGCTGATCGACGGTGTGGACGAGGTCCCCGAGGCGGACCGGCGCCGCACCCTGGCGTGGGTGAAGGACCTGCTGGCCGCCTACCCCGAGGCGCGCTACGTGATCACCACCCGTCCCTCGGCGGTCCGGGAGGGCTGGCTCGCGGACGCGGGCTTCGCGGAGCTCGAACTCCTCCCGATGAGCCGCGCCGACGTCCTGGCCTTCATCGAGCGGTGGCACGACGCGGCCGGGCAGCGCGAGGACGAGCGGTTACGGGCGTTCGGCGACGCGCTGAGCGCCGCCGTGGTCGCCAAGCGGGACCTCGGCCGGCTGGCCACCAATCCGCTGATGTGCGCGATGATCTGCGCCCTCAACCGCTCCCGGCGCGGCTATCTGCCGCACGGCCGCATGGAGCTCTACCGCGCGGCGCTGGACCTGCTGCTGGTCCGGCGGGACCGCGAGCGCGAGATCGCGGTCGGCCTGGAGGGCCCGGAGCTGGAGCAGGCGCAGACCGCACTCCTCCAGAAGATCGCCTACTGGCTGACGAGGAACGGCCGTTCGGAGATCGAGTGGCACAAGGCGGTGGAGATCCTCGAACGCGCCCTGCCCGCGATGCCCGCCGTCGCGGCGCGCGGCAGCGCGGAGGAGATCCTGCGCCACCTGGTCGTCCGCAGCGGTGTGCTGCGGCAACCCACCAGCGGGACGCTGGACTTCATCCACCGTACGTTCCAGGACTACCTCGGCGCCCGGGCCGCCGTCGACGACTGGGACTTCGACCTGCTCGTCAACCACGCCCACGACGACCAGTGGGAGGACGTCCTGCGCATGGCCGTCGGCCACGCCCCGCCGCGCGCCCGCGCGGAGCTGCTGGGGATGCTGCTGGAGCGGGGCGACAAGGAGGACACCCACCGGCACCGGCTGCATCTGCTGGCCGCGGCCTGCCTGGAGCAGGCGCCGGAGGTCGCCCCGGACGTGCGGACGCGCGTCGAGCGGGCGGCGGCGGAACTCGTCCCGCCGCGCGACGTGGAGGCCGCACGGGCGCTCGCCGGGGCGGGCAGCGCCGTACTGGACCTGCTGCCGGGCCCGGAGGGCCTGCCGGACGAGGTGGCGTACGCGGTGGTCGTGACGGCCACGATGCTCGGCGACGACCGGGCCATCCCCTTGCTGGCGCGGTACGCGACGCATCCGTCGCTGCGGGTGCGGGCCCAGCTGGCGTGGGCGTGGGACCGGTTCGACACGGACCACTACGCGGACGCGGTGATCGGCCGGCTGACGTACGAGGACGCGGGGGAGGGGGAGCTCCGGTTCGTGGTGAAATCGGACGCCCAGGTCGACGCGTTCCTGCGGCTGGGCGGCCGGCCCAGGGTGCAGATCGTCGAGGAGGGGATGAGCGGCGAGGGGGTCCAGCGCCTGCGCGATGCCCTGCGCTGACCTCCGGCGCCCGCGCGTCACCTCGTCACCCCGTCACGACGTCCAGCCACACCCGCCGCAGCTCCTCCGCCACCCCCAGCGACGTGATCGGCGCGCTTCCGAGCGCGCGCGCCGCCAGGCCGTGGAGGTACGCCCCCACCGAGGCCGCGTCGCGGGCGTCCAGGCCCGCGGCGAGCAGGGAGCCGGTCAGGCCGGCCAGGACGTCGCCGCTGCCCGCGGTGGCCAGCCACGGGGTGCCCGTCGGGTTGACGCGGATCGCTCCAATGCCGTCGGCGACGAGGGTGGTCGAGCCCTTGAGCAGGGCCGTCGCCCCGAAGCGGTCCGCCAGCGCCCGTACGGCCGACAGGCGGGACGCCTCGACCTCCTCGCGGGAGAGGCCGAGCAGCGCGGCCGCCTCTCCCGCGTGCGGGGTCAGGAGGGTCTCGGCCCGGCGCGCCCGTACGGCCTGGGGGTCCAGCAGGCGCAGGCCGTCGGCGTCGACGAGTACGGGGACGTCGGAGGACAGGACGTCCACCAGGGCCTGGCGCGCCTCGGGGCCGTCCCCGAGGCCGGGGCCGATCACCCAGGCCTGCACGCGGCCGGCCTTCGCCGGGGGGCCCGCCGTCACCAGCGTCTCCGGGAAGCGGGCGATCACGGCGTCGGTGGCCGGGCCCGCGTAGCGCACGGCGCCCGCGCCGCCGCTGAGCGCGCCCGCCACGGCGAGGACGGCCGCGCCCGGATAGCGAGCCGATCCGGCCACGATGCCGACTACACCGCGTCGGTATTTGTCGCTCTCCGCTTGCGGGTGGGGGAGCAGATCGGCCACGTCCGCGTGCTGGAGGGCCTCGACGTCCGGTTCGGACGGCAGCCACGGGCCGAGGCCGATGTCGACCAGGCGCAGCGCGCCCGCGTGCTCGCGGGCGGGGTCGACGAGCAGGCCCGGCTTGTACGTGCCGAAGGTGACGGTGGCGTCGGCGCGCACCGCCGCGCCCGGGGCCTCGCCGGTGTCGGCGTCGACGCCGCTGGGCAGGTCCACGGCGACGATCAGGGCGCCCTCGGCCGCCGCGACGAGCTCCTGGGCGGGCTCGCGCAGGGGGCCCTTGCCGCCGATGCCGACGATGCCGTCGACGACGAGGTCGGCGCGGCGGACGGCCCCCACGCCTTCGCGGGCCGTGACCGCGCGGCCGCCCGCGTTCCGGAGCGCGAGCAGGCCACCGGGGTGGGCGCGGTCCGGGGTGAGCAGTACGGCCGTCACGCCCGCGCCGCGGCGGGCCAGGCGGGCGCCGGCGTAGAGGGCGTCGCCGCCGTTGTCGCCGCTGCCGACGAGGAGGGCGACGCGGGCGCCGTAGACGCGGCGGCCCAGGAGGTCGGCGCAGGCCGCCGCCAGGCCCGCCGCCGCGCGCTGCATGAGCGCGCCTTCCGGGAGCGTTGTCATGAGGGCGCGCTCGGCGGCCCGTACGGTGTCCACGCTGTGGGCAGTCCTCATAGGGGTCAGCCTGCCGCACTGCGGCCGTGTGCGACACCGGGCGGCGGCGGTTCGGCACCGCCGGTCACGTCGGCAGTGGCTGGTCGCCGCCGCGGCGGGAGTTCTTTCCCCGATCCCGCCCCTTCCCGGAACCGGGGGCTCCGCCCCCAGCCCCCGGGGCCCGGGGCGGAGCCCCCGGGAAACGGTGAAAGGGCGGGGCAGGGGCCTCCTCCGGCCCCGGCCTGAGAGACTGGCTGCGATGACTGAGACACCGATGCGCGCCCGAGCCGTGGTCGACCTGGCCGCCCTGCGGGCCAACGTACGCGCTCTGCGCGCCCGCGCCCCCCGGGCGCAGCTGATGGCCGTCGTCAAGGCGAACGCCTACGGCCACGGCGCGGTGCCCTGCGCCAGAGCCGCCCGTCAGGCCGGAGCCGAGTGGATCGGCACGGCCACCCCGCACGAGGCGCTCGCCCTGCGCGCCGCCGGTGACACGGGCCGGCTGATGTGCTGGCTGTGGACGCCGGGCGACCCGTGGCGGGAGGCCCTGGAGGCCGACATCGACGTCTCCGTCAGCGGCCTGTGGGCGCTGGAGGAGGTCACCGCCGCGGCCCGCGCGGCCGGCCGCGTCGCCCGCGTGCAGCTGAAGATCGACACGGGTCTCGGCCGCAACGGCTGCCAGCCCGGCGACTGGGAGAAGCTCGTCGCCGCCGCGCGCGACGCCGAGACGGCCGGGCTGATCAAGGTCACCGGCATCTGGTCGCACTTCGCCTGCGCCGACGAGCCGGGCCACCCCTCCATCCGGGCCCAGCTGACCGTCTTCAAGGACGCCATCGCCTACGCCGAGGGCCAGGGCCTGGCCCCCGAGGTCCGGCACATCGCCAACTCCCCGGCCACCCTCACCCTCCCCGAGACCCACTTCGACCTCGTGCGCACCGGCGTCGCGATGTACGGGATATCCCCGAGCCCCGAGCTGGGCACCCCCGAGGAGCTGGGGATCCGGCCGGTGATGACGCTCTCCGCCTCCCTCGCCTCGGTGAAGCGGGTGCCGGGCGGGCACGGCGTCTCGTACGGCCACCTGTACACGACCCCCGGTGAGACGACCCTCGCGCTCGTCCCCGTCGGCTACGCGGACGGCATCCCGCGGTCCGGCTCCGGCACCGGCCCGGTGCTGGTGGGCGGCAAGTGGCGGACGGTGGCCGGGCGGGTCGCGATGGACCAGTTCGTGGTCGACCTGGGCGGCGACAGCGCGGCCCCGGGCGACGAAGCGGTGCTTTTCGGCCCCGGCGACCGGGGCGAGCCGACCGCCGAGGACTGGGCGCGGGCGACCGGAACCATCGCCTATGAAGTCGTCACGCGCATCTCCGCGCGTGTGCCGCGCGTCTATGTCGGAGACAACGACGTCAGGGACAACGACGTCGATGACACGTCCGAGGACACGGGGGACTGACATGAGCGAGGGCGGCGGCGACAGTACGGGCACGGTGGCGGCGGGGGCCGTGGAGGCCCTGGGCGGCGCCGCCCGGCGACGGGGGGCGGGCATCGCGGGGTTCGCGGGCGCGGCCGTCGGGGTCGTCGCCGCCGGAGCCGCGGTCGGGGTCGCCGTGGAACGGCTCACCGTCGGACGCGGCATGCGCCGCAAGGCGCGGCTCGCCCTCGACTCGGCCGGCCCGTACGGGACGCTGCGCGGCACCGTGGGCACGGCCCTGGCCGAGGACGGCACCGAGCTCCACTACGAGGTGGACGAACCGGAGGCCCCCGGCAAGGGGAAGGGCTTCTTCGGGCGCCGCGCGGAGCCGCCGCTCACGGTCGTCTTCAGCCACGGCTACTGCCTGAGCCAGGACTCCTGGCACTTCCAGCGCGCCGCGCTGCGCGCCGCCGGCGTCCGCGCCGTCTTCTGGGACCAGCGCAGCCACGGCCGCTCCGCGCGCGGCAAGGGCCAGCGCGAGGCGGGCGAACCGGTCAGCATCGACCTGCTCGGCCGCGATCTGAAGGCCGTCGTCGACGCGGCCGCCCCCGAGGGACCGCTGGTGCTGGTGGGGCACTCGATGGGCGGCATGACCACGATGGCCCTGGCCGCCCACTACCCGGAGCTGATCGCCGAGCGGGTGGTCGGCGCCGCGTTCATCGGCACGTCCTCCGGCCTGATGGGCGAGGTGACGTACGGGCTGCCGCCGGTGGGGATGAGCCTGCTGCGACGGACGGTCCTGCCGGGCGCGTTCAGGCTGATGCTGACCCGGACGGAGCTGGTGGAGAAGGGGCGGCGGGCCGTCGCCGAGCTCATCGGCGGGATCATCAAGCGCTACTCGTTCGGGTCGCGGGACGTCGACCCCGTGGTGGCGCGGTTCGCCGAGCGGATGATCGAGGCGACGCCGGTGGACGTGGTCGCCGAGTTCTACCCGGCCTTCGCCGAGCACGACAAGGTGGATGCGCTGGCGGAGTTCGCGGGGCGGCCGGTGCTCGTCCTGGCGGGCGAGAAGGACATGGTCACGCCGAGTGAGCACAGCCGGGTCATCGGCGAGGCGCTGCCGGACGCGGAGCTGGTGATCGTGCCGGGGGCGGGGCACCTGGTGATGCTCGAAGTTCCGGATCTGGTGTCCGGCCACCTGGCCCGGTTGGTGGGCAGGCGTTCCGCAGGGCGGAACGGGTGGGCACAAGCTGCCCACCGGGCCGCACCCGAATAGCGACGTGGCTGACGCCGTCGTTCCGGCGTTGTGCCCACCCTCCCCCAGCTACCGCTGGGAGGTGCCCCCAGCCCTGCGGAACGATTGCCCACAACGCGGGCGTTACCATCGGCGGATATGAGTACCCCGCAAGACACCTCCGCGCCGCAGGCGACGCCGCTCACCGTCAAGTCCGCCGAAGACATGCGGGAGTTGGGCCGCCGCCTCGCCGCGCTGCTGCGCCCCGGTGATCTCGTGCTGCTCTCCGGGGAGCTGGGCGCCGGCAAGACGACGCTGACCCGGGGGCTGGGCGAGGGGCTCGGGGTGCGCGGTGCCGTCACGTCCCCGACCTTCGTCATCGCCCGGGTGCACCCGCCGCTGGGCGCCGGCCCGGCCCTCGTCCACGTCGACGCCTACCGGCTGTCCGGCGGGCTGGACGAGATGGAGGACCTGGACCTCGACGTCTCGCTGCCCGAGTCGGTGATCGTCGTGGAGTGGGGCGACGGCAAGGTCGAGGAGTTGTCCGAGGACCGGCTGCGGGTCGTGATCGAGCGCGCGGTGGGCGCGGACGCCCCGGCCGAGGGCGACGCCGACGCCGACGACGTGCGCAGCGTGACCGTCACCGGTGTCGGCGCCCGCTGGGCGGGCGTGGACCTCTCGCCGCTGGGGCGCTGAACGGCGCTCGTTCCGACAAGCCGTCGGCAAGATGTTGCGCGCGCGACACCGGGCGTGGTCACATGGAGGGCAGGAGGGTCGGTTAGGTCTACCTAAGTAGGTGGACCGTGGCGCCTCCGACCGGCCCGAGCCGCCCCAGGAGGCATTCATGTCGGCCCACGAGCCCGAGCCCACCCCCGCCGTCGAGGAGCACCCCCTGTCGGTGCGCGACCTCCTGGCGTCCTGTGCCGCCGCCGACGCCGTCTCCACGCCCCCGAAGGCGCCGGAGCCCGCCGCCGACGGCGCGGACGACGACGAGGCGCGCGACGCCGCCTGAACGAGTTACGGGACGACGACGACCGGCGTCTTGTTCACCGCGAACTCCCACATCGCCCGCCCGTCGGCCGGCTGCTCGCGGATCGCGCCCGTCTTCTTCGCCGGGTCCGGCTTGGGCGACGAGCCGTCCACGGCCGCGCTGAAGCCGAAGACGACCCCGGCGGCGTCCCGGTGGAAGACCACCACGTGCTCGACGGGCGTCCCGTCCGAGCCGGTGATCGTGGGCGTGCGCGAGGTGACCGCGTAGCTGCCCGGCGGCGGGTTCACGGTGCTGGGCGCGATCTCGAACGTCCGCGTGGCCTTGCCGTCCGAGCCGACCAGCCACACCCGCTTCTGCGCGAGCGCGTAGACGACGCGCAGGCCGGTGCCGGACTCCTCCGGGACCGCGTTCGGCGCCTTGCCCTGCTCCTGCCCGGCTCCGCCGGCGGCCTGGTCCTTGCCCTGCTCCCCGTCCTTCGCCTTGCCGGCGGTCCGGCCCGAGGCGTGCGCGACGGGGTGATCGGGCGCGGCCTCCGCCTGGACGGCCAGGAAACCGACGCCGGCCAGGGCCGCCGCGGTGAGCGTGGCCACGATGATCCCCGAGCTGCTACGTGCCACGCTGCGCACCTTTCGTCCCGCGTGCTGCTGTGTTGCTGTGTGCTGTCGCCACTGTCCCGCCGCCGGCCCGGCGCCGCCGTCCCGGCCCGTGGGTACCCGGCCCGTGCGGACCGGCAGTGTCGCGGCTTCGTACGGCCATGCGTACGGCCATGCGGCTGACCGTAGCACCCGCTCGCGCCCCCGCCGCGCCCCCGGCTCGGGGCCCATGCGCGCGCCGCCCGCCCCATGGTGCGCCGTAGGCTTGTCACGTGCTGCTGCTCGCTCTGGATACCGCCACCCCCGCTGTCACCGTCGCCCTCCACGACGGCGAGTCCGTCGTCGCCGAGTCGACCCAGGTGGACGCCCGCCGGCACGGGGAGCTGCTGCTGCCCGCCGTCGACCGGGTGCTCCGCGAGGCGGGTACGAAGCTCGACGCCGTCACCGGGATCGTCGTGGGCGTGGGCCCCGGCCCGTACACCGGCCTGCGCGTCGGCATCGTCACCGCCGCCACCTTCGCCGCCACCCTGTCCGTCCCCGTCCACGGCCTGTGCACCCTCGACGGCATCGCGTACGCGGCCGGGCAGCAGGGGCTGACGGGCGAGTTCGTCGTGGCGACGGACGCCCGCCGCAAGGAGGTGTACTGGGCGCGCTACGCGGACGCCCGGACCCGGATCACCGAGCCCGCCGTGGACCGCCCCGCCGAGCTCACCGAGCGCCTGGCGGGCCTGACCGCCGTCGGCGCGGGCGCGGTGCTCTACCGGGACGCCTTCTCGGACGTCCGCGAGGAGCTGCCGCAGCACCAGTCGGCGGCCGCGCTGGCGGCGCTGGCCGCCGAGAAGCTCCGCACGGGCGGCGAGTTCCTGCCGGACCAGCCGCTGTACCTGCGCCGCCCCGACGCCCAGGTGCCGGCCAACTACAAGGTGGTCACCCCGCAGTGACCGGGCCAGCCGAAGCGGCCGCCGCCGCAGCAGCCTCCGCCATCCGCGTCCGCGAGATGCGCTGGTGGGACATCGCGCCCGTGCTGGAGCTGGAGCGCACCCTGTTCCCCCACGACGCGTGGTCCAAGGGCCTCTTCTGGTCGGAGCTCGCCCACGCGCGCGGGGCGAACGCCAACCGCCGCTACGTCGTCGCGGAGGTCGTCGGCGAGTCCGAGCAGGCCAGGGTCGTCGGCTACGCGGGCCTCGCCGCCGTCGACGGCACCGGCGACGTGCAGACCATCGCCGTGGCCAAGGAGCACTGGAGCACGGGCCTCGGCGCCCGGCTGCTGACCGAGCTCCTCACCACCGCGAACGCCTTCGAGTGCCGTGAGGTGCTGCTGGAGGTGCGCGTCGACAACACCCGCGCCCAGCGCCTCTACGAACGCTTCGGCTTCGAGCCCGTGGGCGTGCGCCGCGGCTACTACCAGCCCGGCAACATCGACGCGCTCGTGATGCGTCTCTCCGATCCCCTGTCCGCAGTGCAAGGAATGTCCCATGGCTCGCAAGACTGACGAACCCCTCGTCCTCGGCATCGAGACCTCGTGCGACGAGACCGGCGTCGGTATCGTCCGCGGCCACACGCTGCTCGCCGACGCGGTCGCGTCCAGCGTCGACGAGCACGCCCGCTTCGGCGGCGTCGTCCCGGAGGTCGCCAGCCGGGCCCACCTGGAGGCCATGGTCCCGACCATCCAGCGCGCCCTGAAGGAGGCGGGGGTGAGCGCGAAGGACCTCGACGGCATCGCGGTCACCGCCGGCCCCGGCCTCGCGGGCGCCCTGCTCGTCGGCGTCTCCGCGGCGAAGGCGTACGCCTACGCGCTGGGCAAGCCCCTCTACGGCGTCAACCACCTCGCCTCGCACATCTGCGTGGACCAGCTGGAGCACGGCGCCCTGCCCGAGCCCACGATGGCCCTGCTGGTGAGCGGCGGCCACTCGTCCCTGCTGCTGGCGCCCGACATCACCTCGGACGTCCGGCCGCTCGGCTCGACGATCGACGACGCGGCCGGCGAGGCCTTCGACAAGATCGCCCGGGTGCTGAACCTCGGCTTCCCCGGCGGCCCGGTCATCGACCGCTACGCGCGCGAGGGCGACCCCGACGCCATCCGCTTCCCGCGCGGCCTGACCGGCCCCCGCGACCCGATATACGACTTCTCCTTCTCCGGCCTGAAGACCGCCGTGGCCCGCTGGATCGAGGCCAAGCGCGCGGCCGGCGAGCACGTTCCGGTCGCGGACGTCGCCGCCTCCTTCCAGGAGGCGGTCGTCGACGTCCTGACCCGCAAGGCCGTTCGCGCCTGCAAGGACCACGGCGTGGACCACCTGATGATCGGCGGCGGCGTCGCCGCCAACACCCGCCTGCGCGCCATGGCCCAGCGCCGCTGCGAGGACGCGGGCATCACCCTGCGCGTGCCGCGCCCGAAGCTGTGCACCGACAACGGCGCGATGGTGGCGGCGCTGGGGGCGGAGATGGTGGCCCGTGGCCGCGCGGCGTCCTCCTGGGACCTGTCGGCGGACTCCTCGCTGCCGGTCACGGAGACGCACGTGCCGGGCGAGCACGACCACGACCATGACGACGAGCACGGCCATGGGCACGGTCACGGCCACGCGCACGACCACGACCACGTGCACGAGCTGAGCAAGCAGAACCTCTACGACTGACGGGCGGCCCCGCCGGTCCGGGTCACGCCCGGGCCGGCTGCCCCAGCAGCATGGCCGGCGCGCCCGCCACGCGCGTCAGCACGATCACGCAGGAGTTCGCACCCGCGAGCTTGAGCTTCTTGCGGAGCTCCTCCGGCTCCACCGCCGAGCCCCGCTTCTTGATGACGGCGACGCCGATCCCGCGCTCCCGGACGATCGCCTTGAGCCTCTTCAGGTTGAACGGCAGCACGTCCGTGATCTCGTACGCCGCCGCGTAGGCGGAATCCCGCAGCTCGTCGCTCGTCACATACGCGATCGTCTCGTCGATCAGCCCGCCGTCGCCCAGCTCCGCCGCGGCCTCCGCCACCAGGTGGGCGCGGATGACCGCGCCGTCCGGTTCGTAGAGGTAGCGGCCCACGGGCCGCACGGCCGGGTCCGGCAGGCCCCGGCCCACCAGGGACGCGCCGCCCGGCAGCAGGGTCGCCCGCCGCGCGGCGGGGTCCGTGCCGAACCACAGCACGGCCTCCTTCACATCGCCGCCGTCCGAGATCCACTCGGCCTCCGCGTCCTCGGGGATCGCCTCGTGGGGCACCCCGGGGGCGATCTTCAGCGCGGCGTGCGGAGCCTTGCGGGCCGCCTCGACCGCCCAGGACAGCGGGGGCGAGTACGCCTCCGGGTCGAAGATCCGGCCCCGGCCGCCACGCCGCGCCGGGTCGACGAACACGGCGTCGTAGGACGAGGTGTCGATCTCGGTGACGTCCGCGCAGCGCACCTCGATCAGTTCGGCCAGGCCCAGGGCGGCCGCGTTGGCGCGGACGACCTCGCAGGTCAGGGGGTCGCGGTCGACGGCCAGCACCTCGATGCCGGCGCGTGCCAGCGCGATCGCGTCACCGCCGATGCCACAGCACAGATCAGCGAGTCGGCGCACGCCGAGCGCGGAGAAACGCTGTGCCCTGTAGGCGGCGACACCGGCCCGGGTGGCCTGCTCGACGCCGTTCGGGGTGAAGAACATGCGGTACGCGTCCTCGGCGCCGAACTTGGCGACCGCGCGCTGCCGCAGCCGGGCCTGTCCCAGGGCCGCCGACACCAGGTCGGCGGGGTGGTCGCGGCGCAGCCGGGTCGCCGTGGCGAGCTCCTGGGCGGGGTCGTGGTCGCGCAGCTCGTCGAGGAGGGCGCGGCCCTCGTCGGTGAGGAGGGCGGCGAAGGCGTCGGTGGCGGGGGCGTTCGGTGCGGGCACGTGTCTCATTCTCGCGCCACTCCTCGTACGGCGGTGAGCCGGAGGAGGGCGAGGGGGCCCGCGCGGCCATCGAACGGATGAACAACAATCGGGTGTGTGAGCCCTGTGAGCCCGTCTGTTTCCGGCCGAATACGCGTCGGCGCCTCCGTACGTACCGCCGCCCTCGCCTCCGCCGCCCTGCTGCTGGCCGGCGTCCTGGCCGGATGCTCCGGCTCCTCCTCCGGCGGCCCCGCGAAGCCGCACCGGGCGACCGGGACGCCCACCGCGCCCGCCACCGCCTCCCCGGCGGACCCCGGCGCGTACCGCCGCTGGGGCCTGGACAAGCCGCTGGCCGCGCCCCCGGCCCCGCCCGCGAAGAAGCTCACCGACGGGTTCAAGGCGGGCGCGAAGCCGCAGGTGATCCGGCGTATCCCCACGCAGGACAAGGTCGTCTTCGTGACCTTCGACGACGGGGCCGAGAAGGACCCGGCATTCCTGAGGATGGCGGCGGACCTCAAGGTGCCGTTCACGATGTTCCTGACGGACGACATCGCCCGCGCGGGCGCCGGCTACGGCTACTTCGACAAGCTCCGCGCCCTCGGCAACGGCATCGACAACCACACCCTCTCCCACCCCAATCTGCGCACCCTCTCGGCCGAGGCGCAGAAGCGCGAGATCTGCGGGCAGCAGGATTCCCTCCAGAAGCGGTTCGGCAGCCGCCCGGCCCTCTTCCGCCCGCCCTACGGCAACTACAACGACGCCACGCTCACCGCGGCCGCCGGCTGCGGGGTGCGCGCGGTCGTGCTGTGGACGGCGACGATGCAGATCAACGACATGCGCTACGCGGAGGGCGGCGGGCTGCGGCCCGGCGACATCGTCCTGGCCCACTTCCGCGGGCCCCAGGAGCTCAAGGGCACCACGATGACCCAGATGGTCACCAACATGCTGCGCAGCATTCAGGCGCAGGGCTTCACGGTGGCCCGTCTGGAGGACTATCTGTAGTGCGGGCGCCGCGCCGCGAAGGGCGTAGGAGTACCGCCCCGCCGACGGGGTAGATCAAAGCTCGCCGCACGCCGAATTGGCACTCCGCTTGACCGAGTGCTAACCGCGTCATAGTCTCGGCTCCGTTGGCACTCTCCACCGGTGAGTGCCAAACGTAGCGACGGGCACGTTCCGGCACCCGCGACGACGGGACTCCTGGTCGCCACCTCAGACAGTTAACCCCGTGAGATCTCCGAAGGGGGAGGTCGGATCGTGACGACCGCCAGCTCCAAGGTTGCCATCAAGCCGCTTGAGGACCGCATCGTGGTCCAGCCGCTCGACGCCGAGCAGACCACGGCCTCCGGCCTGGTCATTCCGGACACCGCCAAGGAGAAGCCCCAGGAGGGCGCTGTCCTGGCCGTGGGCCCGGGCCGCTTCGAGAACGGCGAGCGCCTGCCGCTCGACGTGAAGGTCGGCGACGTCGTGCTCTACAGCAAGTACGGCGGCACCGAGGTGAAGTACAACGGCGACGAGTACCTCGTCCTCTCGGCCCGCGACGTCCTCGCGGTCATCGAGAAGTAGTTCACCCGAGGCTCCCCGAGCCTTCGAAGCTTGTGAACAGTGCCCCTGGTTCCCGCGCCTGCACAGCCGGGCGCCGGGGGCGCGGTTCGTTTTGAGACACGGCGAAGGATACGTAACCCATGGCCAAGACCCTGAAGTTCGACGAGGACGCCCGTCGCGCCCTTGAGCGCGGCGTCAACAAGCTCGCCGACACCGTGAAGGTGACGATCGGTCCCAAGGGCCGCAACGTCGTCATCGACAAGAAGTTCGGCGCCCCCACCATCACCAACGACGGTGTGACCATCGCCCGCGAGGTCGAGCTCGACGACGCGTACGAGAACCTGGGCGCCCAGCTCGTCAAGGAGGTGGCGACCAAGACCAACGACATCGCGGGTGACGGCACCACCACCGCCACCGTGCTGGCCCAGGCGCTGGTCCGCGAGGGTCTGCGCAACGTCGCCGCCGGCGCCTCCCCGGCCTCCCTGAAGAAGGGCATCGACGCTGCGGTCAAGGCCGTCTCCGAGGAGCTCCTGGCCACCGCCCGTCCGATCGACGACAAGGCCGACATCGCCGCCGTCGCCGCGCTCTCCGCGCAGGACAAGCAGGTCGGCGAGCTGATCGCCGAGGCCATGGACAAGGTCGGCAAGGACGGTGTCATCACCGTCGAGGAGTCGAACACCTTCGGTCTGGAGCTGGACTTCACCGAGGGCATGGCCTTCGACAAGGGTTACCTCTCGCCGTACATGGTCACCGACCAGGAGCGTATGGAGGCCGTCCTCGACGACCCGTACATCCTGATCCACCAGGGCAAGATCTCCGCCATCCAGGACCTCCTCCCGCTGCTGGAGAAGATCATCCAGGCCGGTGGCTCCAAGCCGCTGCTGATCATCGCCGAGGACGTCGAGGGCGAGGCCCTGTCGACCCTGGTCGTGAACAAGATCCGTGGCACCTTCAACGCCGTGGCCGTCAAGGCCCCGGGCTTCGGCGACCGCCGCAAGGCGATGCTCGGCGACATGGCCACCCTCACCGGTGCCACCGTCATCGCCGAGGAGGTCGGCCTCAAGCTCGACCAGGCCGGTCTGGACGTGCTGGGCACCGCCCGCCGCGTGACCGTCACCAAGGACGACACCACGATCGTCGACGGCGGCGGCAACAGCGCGGACGTCGCGGGCCGCGTCGCCCAGATCAAGGCCGAGATCGAGACCACCGACTCGGACTGGGACCGCGAGAAGCTCCAGGAGCGCCTCGCCAAGCTCGCCGGTGGCGTCTGCGTCATCCGCGTGGGCGCGGCCACCGAGGTCGAGCTCAAGGAGCGCAAGCACCGTCTGGAGGACGCCATCTCCGCGACCCGCGCCGCGGTCGAGGAGGGCATCGTCTCCGGTGGTGGCTCCGCGCTGGTCCACGCCGTCAAGGTCCTCGAGGGCAACCTCGGCAAGGAGGGCGACGAGGCCACCGGTGTCGCCGTCGTCCGCCGCGCCGCCGTCGAGCCGCTGCGCTGGATCGCCGAGAACGCCGGCCTCGAGGGCTACGTCATCACCTCCAAGGTGGCCGAGCTCGAGGCGGGCCAGGGCTTCAACGCCGCGACCGGCGAGTACGGCGACCTGGTGAAGGCCGGCGTCATCGACCCGGTCAAGGTCACCCGCTCCGCCCTGGAGAACGCCGCGTCCATCGCCTCCCTGCTGCTCACGACCGAGACCCTGGTCGTCGAGAAGAAGGAAGAGGAGCCCGCCGAGGCCGGTCACGGTCACGGCCACGCCCACTGACGCACCTTCGCCCATCCGGGTGATACGGCCGGGGCCCGGCCTTCCCTCGTGGGGAGGCCGGGCCCCGGCCCGTTCTCGCGTCACCCGCCGGTTCGCGCCGTCAGTTGGGCCCGTAGCGACGGCCTGTCGTCGCGCTGGCGCGCGAGACCGCGCGGCGCGGGGCCAGCTTCAGCAGACCCGTCAGCGCCTTGTAGCGCGGGTCGGGGATGGACAGCGCCTTGCCCCGGGCCAGGTCCTTCAGCGCCGCGTCGACCAGCTTGTCGGCGTCCAGCCACATCCAGCCGGGCACGTTGTCCGTGCCCATGCCGGCCCGCTGGTGGAACTCCGTCCGGACGAAGCCGGGGCAGAGCGCCATCATCCGCACCCCGCTGCCCGCCAGGTCCCGCGCGGCGCCCTGGGTGAACTGCACCACCCACGCCTTGCTCGCCCCGTACGTTCCCCGGGGGACGAACGCGGCGACCGAGGCCACGTTGACCACGCCACCGCGCCTGCGCTCCCGCATCCCGGCCGCCGCGGCCGAGGTCAGCCGCAGCACCGCCTCGCAGTGCACCTTGAGCATCGTCAGCTCGTCGGCCATCGCGACCTCGAGATAACGGCCCTTGTTGCCGAAGCCCGCGTTGTTGACCAGCAGGTCCACCGGGTTCTTGCGGTCCGAGAGCCGGGCCTCGACCGCCGCGATGTCCTTCTCCTGCGACAGGTCGGCGCGGAGCACCTCCACCTCCACGCGGTGGCGGTCGTGGAGCTCCGTCGCCTGCTCGCTCAGCCGCTTCTCGTCGCGGGCCACGATGACCAGATTGTGCCCGTCGGCCGCCAGCCGCCGGGCGAAGGCCGCGCCGATGCCCGCGGTGGCTCCCGTGATCAGTGCAGTCGTCATACGGGAACGTTAGTGCTCGGCACACCCTCCCGGTTGCCTTCCCCCTCCTCCGGCCGCCCGGCCGGACGCCCGCCGGCGCGATTTCGACGGTCCCGGTAGGCCAGGGCCTTCTCCAGCAGTTCGGGGTGGAGGGCGTCGCCCGCCGCGAGGAGACCGGCCCGCAGCGACTGATCCGTCGTCAGCGCGCGGAAGGCGTAGGAGACGGTCACCTCGTGCGCGGGGCGGTGGACGACGTCGACGCGGTCGCCCGCGCGGATCTCCCCGGGCTCCAGGACGCGCAGGTACGCCCCGGGCGCGGCCTCCTGGGTGAAGCGGCGCATCCAGCCCGACTCGCCCAGCCACTCGGCGAAGGTGCGGCAGGGGATGCGCGGCGAGGTGACCTCCAGCAGCAGATCCGTACCTATGCGCCAACGCTCTCCGATGCGCGCGCCGTTGACGTCGATCCCGGTGGTGGTGAGGTTCTCCCCGAAGGCGCCGTGGGGCAGCGCGCGGCCCAGCGCCCGCTCCCAGCCGTCGAGGTCCTCCCGGGCGAAGGCGTAGACCGCCTGGTCGTTCCCGCCGTGGTGGCGGAGGGAGACGACCGCGTCGCCCGCGAGGCCGCTGCCCGCCGTGCCCTTCGGGCCGGGGGCGGCCACGGCGACCGGGCCGGGCACGGGACGCTTGTCGATGCCGCTCGCGAGGCCGCCGGCGAAGGCGCCCTCGTGGCCCGGGCGGTCGCCCGCCGTCAGGGCCCGGCCGATGTTGACGGAGAGCAGTCGCATGGGGGAAGTCATGGCGCGGTCCATGCGATCAGCCTAGGCGGAGCCCCTCAAAGCGTCGAGCGATTATTTCGCGTCAGCCCCAAGGGTGTCTTATGCTCGGTTCTATGATCGAGGCACGTCATCTGAGGGTGCTGCGCGCGGTGGCCGCCACCGGTTCGTTCTCGGCCGCGGCCCGGGAGCTCGGCTGCACCCAGCCCGCCGTCAGCCAGCAGATGAAGGCCCTGGAGCAGTCGGCGCGCACGCCCCTGCTGGTCCGGACGGGCCGGGAGATGCGGCTGACCGAGGCGGGCGAGGCGCTGGTCCGCCACGCCACGGGGATCCTGGCCGGGCTGACGGCCGCCGAGGAGGAGATCGCGGCCATCGCCGGACTGCGGGCCGGCCGGGTGCGGCTGGTGTCCTTCCCCAGCGGCAGCTCCACGCTCGTGCCCACCGCGCTCGCCGAGATGCGCGCCGCCCACCCGGGCACCCAGATCTCCCTCGTCGAGGCGGAGCCGCCGCGCTCGGTGGAGATGCTCCGCGAGGGCGACTGCGAGATCGCGCTCGCCTTCCGCTACCCCGACGTGCGCGGCGCGGACCCGGCGGCCGGCGCGGAGTGGGACGACCTGGTCGTCCGGCCGCTGCTGACCGACCGCCTCATCGGCGTGGTGCCCGAGGGGCACCGGCTGGCCGGGGCGGAGCGGATCGGGATCGCCGAGCTGGAGCGGGAGCCGTGGATCGCGGGCTGCCCGCGCTGCCGGCGGCATCTGGTGGAGGTGTGCGAGAGCGCGGGCTTCACGCCGCGCATCGACTTCGCGACGGACGACTACCCGGCGGTCTTCGGACTGGTCGGGGCCGGTCTCGGGGTCGCGGTCATGCCCGAGCTGGCGCTGGAGTCGCTGCGGCCCAAGGGCGCGCGGACGGTGCCGGTGGAGCCGGTGGTGCACCGGGAGATCGTCGCCCTCACCCTCCCGGACCTGGCCAGGGTCCCGGCGGTCGGGGCGATGCTCGACCGCCTCACGGCGGCCGCGGCCCGCTGACCCCTCCGACGCCGGGCGCGGACGTCCGGCCGTCGGGCGTGGGTGCCGGCGCGGCGGGTTCGGGGGGCGTACGTGCGGGGGCGGCCGCCGGCCCCGGGGGCGGGCGGTGGAGCGGCCGGGGCGCTCACGCGGTCATCGCGCCCGCGCCCGCGCCGCTCGCCGAGATGGGCCGGTGCCTCGCGCGCCCCATGAGCTCCTCGCGCTCGTCCTCGGTCAGCCCGCCCCAGACGCCGTAGGGCTCCCGCACCGCCAGCGCGTGCGCCGCGCACTCGGCGCGTACGGGACAGCGCATGCACACCTCCTTCGCGGAGGTTTCCCGGGCGCTGCGCGCCGCGCCGCGTTCGCCCTCGGGGTGGAAGAACAACGAGCTGTCGACCCCTCGACACGCCGCCAGGAGCTGCCAGTCCCACAGGTCGGCGTTGGGACCGGGAAGGCGGGAGAAATCTGCCATTGCTTATCCCCTCGAAACGATCTGTCCGATGCAGTGCCCGTGCCCGTACATCTGTCGTGACTGTCGTGTGAGCAGATGAAAATATGACTCATTGCTGAATCTAGCCACAGACACCGGTAAATGGGAAGAAATGCGGGTCCGACTGGGCAAATGGGGCATAGCTTGGCCGATGGAGCGGGCGCCCCCCGTGCGCCCTGCTCCGTGTCCGCGCCCTCACGTAGAGTGCCGAACACGGCCGACCAAGCCCGTAACTCTTTCGGGTGACCGTCGTTGAGAGTGCGGAGGCGGTTGACGCATGAAGCAGTCGGGCGGGTGGCAGGGCCCGGGTGCCGTCGACCGCGCAAGGTGACGACCAGTACCAGCCTCTGGAGGCTCAAGGTGACGCGCATCAGCTGCGGAGGGCGGCCATGACATCCGTCCTCGTCTGCGACGACTCCCCGCTTGCCCGAGAAGCGCTCCGTCGCGCGGTGGCGACCGTGCCCGGCGTCGAGCGCGTGACCACGGCGGCCAACGGCGAGGAAGTCCTCCGCCGCTGGGGCGCCGATCGTTCGGACCTCATTCTCATGGACGTACGCATGCCCGGACTCGGCGGTGTGGAGACAGTGCGCCGGCTGCTCTCCGCCGATCCCGGCGCGCGCATCATCATGCTCACGGTCGCCGAGGACCTCGACGGGGTCGCACTGGCGGTCGCCGCCGGAGCGCGCGGCTATCTGCACAAGGACGCCTCGCGCGCCGAGCTGCGCGCCACCGTGACCCAGGCGCTCGCCGACCCCACCTGGCGGCTCGCCCCCCGGCGGCTGCGCTCGGCCGAGATGGGCGCCGCGCCCACCCTCACCGCGCGGGAGATCCAGGTGCTGGAGGGCATGAGCCACGGCCGCTCCAACGCGGAGATCGGCCGCGAGCTCTTCCTCTCCGAGGACACGGTGAAGACCCACGCGCGACGGCTGTTCAAGAAGCTGGGCGCCTCGGACCGGGCGCACGCGGTGGCCCTCGGCTTCCGCTGGGGCCTGGTCCGCTGAGGCGGTGTGGCGCGCGGCGTCTCGAGGTCACGGTGCGCGCCACCCCGGCGGGTGGTGCCCACCGCGACCCCCGTGGCGCGCACCGCGTCCTCGCCGCCCCACCGGCCCGACGCCGAAACCTCGAGGGATGCCGCATCCTTGAGGTGTGACTCCTCCCCGGCGGAGGCCGAGGTTTCTCGCTCGGCCAGAAGAGACCTCATGACGGACAAGCCCTGCCACGTGCCGCACGGCACGGGTGCAAGCTATCGGTGGAGTCGTGAGTGCTGGGGCGGGCATACCCGAAAGGGGGAGGCGCTAGACGTGAGTGCGAGGACACCGACGCGTAACGGTTCGATGCACAACCACGAGGGCGGTGCCACGGAGCATCCGGCGCCGGGGCACCATGGACCGATGCGCGACGACGACACCACCGCCATTGGCGCGCTCGTGGCCCGTGCGGTGGAGGGCGACCGGCAGGCCACCCACGATCTGCTCGCCCTGGTGCACCCCCTCGCCCTGCGCTACTGCCGTACGCGCCTCTCGCGGCTGCCGGGCGACGCCCGGCACTTCGTGGACGACCTCGCCCAGGAGGTCTGTCTCGCCGTCCTGTGCGCCCTGCCGCGCTACCGCGACACCGGGCGCCCCTTCGAGGCCTTCGTCGTGGCCATCGCCGCGCACAAGGTCGCCGACCTCCAGCGCGCCGCCATGCGCCATCCCGGCAGCACGGCGGTGCCCTCCGACGAGATGCCGGAACAGCCCGACGACTCGCTCGGGCCCGAGGAGCGGGCACTGCTCAGCAGCGATGCCGAGTGGGCGAAGAAGCTGCTCGCCAACCTCCCGGAGAACCAGCGCGAGCTCGTGCTGCTGCGCGTCGCCGTCGGACTGACCGCCGAGGAGACCGGGCAGATGCTGGGAATGTCACCCGGCGCCGTCCGGGTCGCCCAGCACCGTGCGCTCAGCAGGCTCAGGGCGCTCGCCGAACAGTAGGAGCGAGGCGTGTCGCGGGTGTTCTCGTAGGAAAATCCAAGTGACGCGAGCCTCAGAGCTCGTGGAATGGGACACCCGCCACGGCCGTTAGCATGGTAGTCCTCGCTGGGGCAAGACCATTTGGGAAGGTGTCATGACTGACAACGTCGACGGAATGCCCGGGAAATTCGCGATGCTCGGTCTGACATATGACGACGTCCTGCTGCTGCCGGGCGCCTCCGAGGTCCTGCCGAACGGCGTGAGCACCGCCTCCCGGGTCTCGCGCAACGTACGTGTGAACATCCCGCTGCTGTCCGCCGCCATGGACAAGGTGACCGAGGCGCGCATGGCCATCGCCATGGCCCGCCAGGGCGGCGCGGGCGTGCTCCACCGCAACCTCTCGATCGAGGACCAGGCCAACCAGGTCGACCTCGTCAAGCGCTCGGAGTCCGGCATGGTCTCCGACCCGATCACCGTCCGCCCGGACGCCACGCTGGCCGAGGCCGACGCGCTGTGCGCCCGCTTCCGCATCAGCGGTGTGCCGGTCACCGACCCGTCGGGCAAGCTCCTGGGCATCGTCACCAACCGTGACATGGCCTTCGAGATGGACCGCGGCCGCGCGGTGCGCGAGGTCATGACCCCGATGCCGCTGGTCACCGGCAAGGTGGGCATCTCCGGCGAGGACGCCATCGAGCTGCTGCGCCGCCACAAGATCGAGAAGCTGCCGCTGGTGGACGACGCCGGTGTGCTCAAGGGCCTTATCACGGTCAAGGACTTCGTCAAGGCCGAGAAGTACCCGAACGCCGCCAAGGACGCCGAGGGCCGCCTGGTCGTCGGCGCCGCGGTGGGCGTCGGCGCCGAGGCCTTCGAGCGCGCCCAGGCGCTCGTCGAGGCCGGCGCGGACTTCCTGGTCGTCGACAGCGCCCACGGCCACAGCCGGGGCATCCTCGACATGATCGCCAAGATCAAGTCCAACATCAGCGTCGATGTCGTCGGTGGCAACGTCGCCACCCGTGACGGCGCCCAGGCCCTGATCGACGCGGGCGTGGACGGCGTCAAGGTCGGTGTCGGCCCGGGCTCGATCTGCACCACCCGCGTCGTCGCCGGCATCGGCGTCCCGCAGGTCACCGCGATCTACGAGGCCGCCCAGGCGTGCCACGCGGCGGGCGTCCCGCTGATCGGCGACGGCGGCCTGCAGTACTCGGGCGACATCGCCAAGGCCATCGCCGCCGGCGCCGACACGGTGATGCTCGGCTCGCTGCTCGCGGGCTGCGAGGAGTCGCCGGGCGAGATGGTCTTCATCAACGGCAAGCAGTTCAAGTCCTACCGCGGCATGGGCTCGCTGGGCGCCATGCAGTCCCGCGGCCAGGCGCGTTCCTTCTCCAAGGACCGCTACTTCCAGGACAACGTCCTCTCCGAGGACAAGCTGGTGCCCGAGGGCATCGAGGGCCAGGTGCCCTACCGCGGCCCGCTGTCCTCGGTCGCCCACCAGCTCGTCGGCGGCCTGCGCGCCTCCATGGGCTACGTCGGCTCGGCCGACATCCAGGAGCTCAAGGACAAGGGCCGCTTCGTGCGGATCACGTCCGCGGGCCTCAAGGAGAGCCACCCGCACGACATTCAAATGACGGTGGAGGCGCCGAACTACTCCCGTCGGTAGTAGTCGGAGCTTCGCACAGAAGTCCGTCGGAGCCCGCGACCGCTCAGGCCGCGGGCTCCGCCGCGTCGGGGATACTGGTATGCGGCAGACGGAGCGCCAAGGAAAGTGAAGGGCCACACACGTGACTGAGATCGAGATCGGGCGCGGCAAGCGCGGCCGCCGGGCGTACGCGTTCGACGACATCGCCGTCGTCCCGAGTCGCCGTACCCGCGACCCGAAGGAGGTCTCGATCGCCTGGCAGATCGACGCCTACCGCTTCGAGCTGCCGTTCCTGGCCGCCCCCATGGACTCGGTCGTCTCGCCCGAGACCGCCATCCGCATCGGTGAGCTGGGCGGCCTGGGCGTGCTCAACCTCGAGGGTCTGTGGACCCGCTACGAGGACCCGGAGCCGCTGCTCGCCGAGATCGCCGAGCTGGACGAGACCGCCGCGACCAAGCGCCTCCAGGAGATCTACGCCGCTCCGATCAAGGAGGAGCTGATCGGGCAGCGCATCAAGGAGGTCCGCGACTCCGGTGTCGTGACCGCCGCCGCGCTCTCCCCGCAGCGCACCGCGCAGTTCTCCAAGGCCGTCGTCGACGCCGGCGTGGACATCTTCGTGATCCGCGGCACGACCGTCTCCGCCGAGCACGTCTCCGGCGCCGCCGAGCCGCTGAACCTCAAGCAGTTCATCTACGAGCTCGACGTCCCGGTGATCGTCGGTGGCTGCGCCACCTACACCGCCGCCCTCCACCTGATGCGCACGGGCGCGGCCGGTGTCCTCGTCGGCTTCGGCGGCGGCGCCGCGCACACCACCCGCAACGTCCTGGGCATCCAGGTCCCGATGGCCACCGCCGTGGCCGACGTGGCTGCCGCCCGCCGGGACTACATGGACGAGTCCGGCGGCCGCTACGTCCACGTCATCGCCGACGGCGGCGTGGGCTGGTCCGGCGACCTGCCGAAGGCCATCGCCTGCGGTGCCGACGCCGTGATGATGGGCTCCCCGCTGGCCCGCGCCACCGACGCCCCCGGCCGTGGCTTCCACTGGGGCATGGAGGCCGTCCACGAGGACGTGCCGCGCGGCAAGCGCATGAACCTGGGCACCGTGGGTTCCACCGAGGAGATCCTCCTCGGCCCCTCGCACACCCCGGACGGCTCGATGAACTTCTTCGGCGCGCTGCGCCGCGCGATGGCCACCACGGGCTACAGCGAGCTCAAGGAGTTCCAGCGCGTCGAGGTGACGGTCGCCCCGTCGCAGCACGACAAGCGCTGACGCTTCGTCTTCCAAGGCCCGGCCCGCTGGGGGTTCTCCCCGGCGGGCCGGGCCTTTCGCATGGCCTGCCCCCGACGTCAGCGCCGTATAAGCATTCGATCGTAGGGAATACTGGCGACTTATGGCGCAAAGCAAGTCGTTCAGCGGCAGGGACATGGGTATCGACCTCGGCACCGCGAACACGCTGGTGTATGTCCGGGGGAAGGGAGTGGTGCTCAACGAACCCTCGGTCGTCGCGGTCAACGCCGAGGACGGCAGCGTGCTGTCGGTCGGCTCCGAGGCCAAGGAGACCATCGGCCGTACCCCCTCGAACATCGTCGCCATCCGCCCGATGCGGGACGGCGTCATCGCGGACTTCGAGATAGCCGAGCGGATGATGCGGCACTTCATCAAGAAGGTCATGGGCAACCGCCGCTTCTCCCGCCCGCGCGTCGTGGTGTGCGTGCCCTCGGGCATCACGGGCGTCGAGCGACGGGCGGTCATCGAGGCCGCGTCGCAGGCCGGTGCCCGGCAGGTGCACCTGGTCGAGGAGCCCATGGCGGCCGCGATCGGCGCGGGGCTGCCGGTCAGCGAGCCGACCGGCTGCATGGTCGTCGACATCGGCGGCGGCACCACCGAGGTCGCGGTGATCTCGCTGGGCGGGATCGTCACCGCGCGCTCGGTGCGCACGGCGGGCGACGCCATGGACGCGGCGATCATCTCCTACGTCAAGAAGGAGTACGCCCTCGCCATCGGTGAGCGCACCGCCGAGGAGATCAAGCTGAGCATCGGTTCGGCCTCGCCGACCGGCTACGCGGACGCGGGCGGCGGCGACCCGGAGGAGACCCAGGGGCTGCGCCCCGGCGACCGGCTGACGGTGCGCGGCCGGGACCAGGTCAGCGGTCTGCCCAAGACGCTGGAGCTGACGGCCGACGAGATCCGCCACGCGCTCGCCGAGCCGGTGGACGCCATCGTGATGGCGGTGCGCCAGACGCTCGACGAGACCCCGCCGGAGCTCTCCGGCGACATCATGGAACGGGGCATCGTGCTCACCGGCGGTGGCGCGCTGCTGCGCGGCCTGGACGTCCGGCTGAGCCGGGAGCTCGACATCCCCGTGTTCGTCGCGGACGAGCCGCTCGACTGCGTCGCCGTCGGCACCGGCCGCTGCGTGGAGAACTTCGCCTCGATGCGCACGGTGCTGGACGCCCAGCCACGCCTGCTGTCGGGCCGGCTGTAGCCCCGCCCGGCCCCGGCGCGCGTGTTGCGGCCGGGGCGCGTTTCACAGCCGGTGCGCCGCTCCGGTGGGGCTCGCGCCCCGGGTGTCCAGCAGCAGCTGGGCCTTGACCGCGAGCCCCTGGAGGTCGTACGTGCGGTGGTGCTGGAGAAGCACCGTCAGATCGGCGGCGGCCGCGGCCTCGTAGAGGCAGTCGGCGCGCGGCACGGGCTGGCCCATGACGCGCCACTGGGCGGCGTAGGGGTCGTGGTAGCTGAGCAGGGCGCCCATCTCGATCAGCCGGGAGGCGATCTCGCGGGCCGGTGAGCCCTCCTGGTCGCCGATGTCGGCCTTGTAGCTGACGCCCAGCAGCAGGATCCGGGCGCCGCGCGCGGATTTGCCGTGCTCGTTGAGGAGCGTGGCGCAGCGCTGGATGACGTAGCGCGGCATCCGCCCGTTGACCTCCTGTGCCAGCTCCACCATGCGCAGCGGGTAGCCGAGGCTGCGGCCCTTGTAGGAGAGGTAGTTGGGGTCGATGGGGACGCCGTGGCCGCCGACGCCGGGGCCGGGGCGGAACGCCTGGAAGCCGAAGGGCTTGGTCTCCGCGCAGCGCAGGACGTCCCAGAGGTCGACGCCGATGTCGTGGCAGAAGACGGCCATCTCGTTGGCGAGCGCGATGTTGACGTGCCGGTAGTTGGTCTCCAGGACCTTGACCGCCTCGGCCTCGCGGCAGCCGCGCGCGCGGACGACCTTCTCGCAGATGCGCCCGTAGAAGGCGGCGGCGGCCTCGGTGCAGGCGGGGGTGAGGCCGCCGATGACCTTGGGGGTGTTGGCCAGGCCGTGGCGGCGGTTGCCGGGGTCGAGGCGGCTGGGGGAGTAGGCGAGGTGGAAGTCCTGGCCGGCGCGGAGCCCGGAGCCGGATTCCAGGATGGGGCGCAGCAGGTCCTCGGTGGTGCCGGGGTAGACGGCGGACTCCAGGATCACGGTGGTGTGCGGCCGGAGCCGGGCCGCGAGGGCGCGGGCCGCCGCGACGACGGCGTCGAGGTCGAGTGCCCGGTCCTCGCCCAGCCGGGTGGGGGCGCAGATCACGGCCGTGCGGACCCTGCCGAGCTCGGCGTCCTCGGTGGTGGCGCGGAAGCCGGCGGAGACCATGCGGCGGATCAGGCTCGCGGTGAAGCCGTCGGCGCCCTCCGGGGGCAGCCGTCCGGCGCGGAGCTCGGCGACGGTGCGGGCGTCGGTGTCGTAGCCGACGGTGGGGATGGCGGCGGCGGTGGCGGCCTGGGCGAGCGGGAGCCCGAGGTGACCGAGGCCGATGACGGCGAGATCTGCGGGCATGGCGGGCATGGCGCGATGCGGTCCTTCCCGGAGGTGACGTCCGGAGGCGGTGTCCGGTGGGTTCCGGTTCCGGATGAACCCGGATAAAGCGACCCGGTACATCAGCTTAGGGGGATATATGACTGTTATCCGGTATTTGTGGGTCACATCCACCGGGGCCGCGTCGCGGCGGACGGTCCGGAGGCGGTCGTGGCGCGGCCGGAACGGCCGATCTGGGGCAGCATCGAAGCAGGACGCGTCACGACGTTCGGTCCCGGCTCCGTCCGCGCGGCCCCCGGCAGCGGTGGCGGCAGCGGCGGCGGGAGCGGCCAGGCGGGAGGCAGTGGTGAGGACAGCGACACTCGGCCCGGCCGAGCGCGGCGAGGCTCTCGCCCGAATGGCGGAGCGGGAACTGGACATCCTCGTCGTCGGCGCGGGCGTCGTCGGCGCCGGCACCGCCCTGGACGCGGTGACCCGCGGGCTGGTGACCGGCCTCGTCGAGGCGCGGGACTGGGCGGCCGGCACGTCCAGCCGGTCCAGCAAGCTCATCCACGGCGGGCTGCGCTATCTGGAGATGCTCGACTTCGCCCTCGTGCGCGAGGCCCTCAAGGAGCGCGGGCTGCTGCTCCAGCGGCTGGCCCCCCACCTCGTGCGGCCGGTGCCCTTCCTCTACCCGCTCCAGCACAGGGGCTGGGAGCGCTTCTACGCCGGCGCGGGCGTGGCCCTCTACGACACCATGTCCCTCTCCTCGGGCCACGGCAGAGGGCTGCCCGCCCACCGCCACCTCACCCGCCGGAAGTCCCTGCGGGTCGCGCCCTGCCTGCGCAAGGACGCGCTGGTCGGCGCCCTCCAGTACTACGACGCCCAGATGGACGACGCGCGCTACGTCACCACCCTCGTGCGCACCGCCGCCGCCTACGGCGCCGACGTCGCCAACCGGGCGCGGGTCGTGGGCTTCCTGCGCGAGGGCGAGCGCGTGGTCGGCGCCCGGGTGCGGGATCTGGAACAGGGCGGCGAGTTCGAGATCCGCGCCCGGCAGATCGTCAACGCCACCGGGGTGTGGACGGACGACACCCAGCAGCTCATCGCCGAACGCGGCCAGTTCCACGTGCGGGCGTCCAAGGGCATCCACCTGGTCGTCCCCAAGGACCGGATCCACTCCACCACCGGGCTCATCCTGCGTACCGAGAAGAGCGTGCTCTTCGTCATCCCCTGGGGCCGCCACTGGATCATCGGCACGACGGACACCGACTGGGACCTGGACAAGGCCCACCCCGCCGCCTCCAGCGCCGACATCGACTATCTGCTGGAACACGTGAACTCGGTGCTCGCCGTGCCGCTCAGCCGCGACGACGTCCAGGGCGTCTACGCCGGGCTGCGCCCCCTGCTGGCCGGCGAGTCGGACGCGACCAGCAAGCTCTCGCGCGAGCACACGGTGGCCCACCCCGTGCCGGGGCTGGTGGTCGTGGCGGGCGGCAAGTACACCACCTACCGGGTGATGGCGAAGGACGCCGTCGACGAGGCCGTGCACGGGCTCGCCCAGCGGGTGGCCGACTGCGTCACCGAGGACGTCCCGCTCGTCGGCGCCGAGGGGTACAAGGCCCTGTGGAACGGGCGCGCCCAGCTCGCCCGGCGCACCGGGCTGCACGTCGCGCGGATCGAACACCTGCTCAGCCGCTACGGCTCGCTGGTGGACGAGGTGCTGTCCTACGTCACCGCCGACCCCGCGATGGGCGAGCCGCTGGGCGGTGCCGAGGACTATCTGCGGGCGGAGGTCGTCTACGCCGCCTCCCACGAGGGCGCGCGCCACCTCGACGACGTCCTCACCCGGCGGACGCGGATCTCGATCGAGACCTTCGACCGCGGCACGCGCAGCGCCCGCGAGGCCGCCGAGCTGATCGCGCCCGTGCTGGGCTGGGACGCGGCCCAGGTCGACAAGGAGGTCGAGCACTACGAGAAGCGCGTGGAGGCCGAGCGCGAGTCGCAGCGGCAGCCCGACGACCTGACGGCGGACGCGGCCCGGCTGGGCGCGCCGGACATCCAGCCGGTCTGACGGGCCGTCCGGGGCCATACGTGTCCTTTACAGGTACGCGCTGCGCGCATGAGCGCTGTGTGACAGCCCGGCAGCTTCGGGAACCGCCCGTCGCCCAACCGTGTCCTGTGGGAGTGACAGGTCCTGTTCAGGGGAACGGGCGACGACGCCACCGCATCCCGTCGTCCTCGGCACCGCCCCGGCGCGCGTCGGCACACGCTCCTCACCAGGGCTCTCGGACCCTGGCCTTCCGCTGGTCCGCGGATGAGAGACAATGGTCCCTCTGCCAGGGTCGGTTGGTCGCAGAGCTGATTGCCAGAGGGGACGCATGTCGGAGGCGGAGCAGACGCAGGGCACGGCAGGGCGCCTCCTCGCCGGGCGATACCGCCTCGGGGACGTCCTCGGGCGCGGTGGCATGGGCACGGTCTGGCGGGCGACGGACGAGACCCTGGGCCGCGTGGTCGCGGTCAAGGAGCTGCGCTTCCCGTCCAACATCGACGAGGACGAGAAGCGCCGCCTGATCACGCGCACGCTGCGCGAGGCCAAGGCCATCGCCCGGATCCGCAGCGCCGGCGCGGTCACCGTCTACGACGTCGTCCACGAGGACGACCGTCCGTGGATCGTCATGGAGCTCATCGAAGGCCGCTCGCTCGCCGACGTCATCCGCGAGGACGGGCCGCTGAAGTGGCGCCGGGCCGCCGAGGTCGGGCTCGCCGTCCTCGACGTGCTGCGCGCCGCGCACCGCGAGGGCATCCTCCACCGCGACGTGAAGCCCTCCAACGTCCTCATCGCGGACGACGGCCGCGTCGTCCTCACCGACTTCGGCATCGCGCAGGTCGAGGGCGACCCGTCGGTCACCTCGACGGGCATGCTCGTCGGCGCCCCCTCGTACATATCCCCCGAGCGCGCCCGCGGCCAGAAGCCCGGCCCGCCCGCCGACCTGTGGTCGCTCGGCGGCCTGCTGTACGCGGCCGTCGAGGGCGCCCCGCCGTACGACAAGGGCTCCGCGATCGCGACCCTCACGGCCGTCATGACCGAGCCCCTGGGACCGCCGCGCAACGCCGGCCCGCTGGCGGAGGTCATGTACGGGCTGCTGGCCAAGGACCCGCAGAAGCGCCTGGACGAGGCGGGGGCGCGGGCGTTGCTGACGGACGCCGTCAACGCCCCGGACGAGCGGCTGCCCAAGCCGCCCGAGCCCCAGCCCGACCTGGAGGCCACCCAGGCCATCGCCGTGCCGTCCATACCGGAGAAGCCGGTCCGCGCGGCGGCTCCGGCGCGGCCGAAGAAGGAGCGCGGCGGGTACGGCTACGACGACGCCCGGTCGTCCGCGCCGACGTCCCGGGGCCCGGCTTCCTCGGGGCCGACGGGATCCTCGGCCGCCGCGTCCTCCTCGTCGTCCCGCTCGTCCTCCGCCGGAGCGGGTTCGCGTTCCTCGTCGGCGCCGTCCTCCCGGGCCGGAGGCGTGTCCGGTGGGGCGTCCGGCTCGCCGTCCGTGCCGTCGCGGGGCGCCTTCCGGCCCCTGCGGGACGCGGACACGGGCTCGTCCGTCACCGCCGAGCCCGAGGGCGCCGGGCAGCCGGTCAGGCTGCGGGTCGGCAGCGTCGCCGCCGGCGCCAGGGGCGCCCGCGACGCCCGTGGCACGACCTACGGCCGCGCCTCGCTCATGGACATCGTGCCGCGCCGCGTGCTGCTCGTCGCCGCGGTCGTGGTCGTCCTCGCCGTCATCGGCACGGTGATCGCCATCGCCGTGAGCGGCGACAAGGACGACAGCGGCAAGAACGGTTCGTCCACGAAGCACAAGAAGGCCGCGATCGTCTCGACCGCACCGGTGTACACCGCCCCGGACGGCCACGGTGGCCGGGACGGCCTCGACGGCTTCTCGCGCGCGAACTGACGCGCGCCGGCGCGCGCGTCGCCGTGTGACGCGGTGTGACGCCGTGTGAGCTCCCGGGACGGGAGGGACACGCGCGCATACCGGGCCGGACTGGTGGGGACGTACTGAGCCGTACGCGCCCTAAGGGGCGGGTTCGGCACGTATCGTGAGTCGTCGTGGACCGTACGCAGTCGCGATACGCCGCAAGGCACCGCTGAACGACCGGTTCTGACTGCCGGTCGGCGCGCCGGGGTGCCGCGGGTCGGGGTGCCTCGGGGGGCCTCGGTGCGTGTCGAGGGGTGTCGGGGCGGGCCGTGCGACGGCGGATCGCACGAGTGGGGAGGCGTCGTGGACGACTACGCGGGCCGGGTGCTCGCCGACCGCTACCGTCTGCCGTTGCCCCCGTCCGAGGCGTTCGAGCTGGTGGAGACCCGGGCCTTCGACACCTACAGCGGCCAGGAGGTCCTGGTCCGGCAGGTCCCGCTGCCGGAGGTCGTGGACGCGGAGGTCCTGGACGGCTCCCACAGCCCCGGCGCCGCCCGGGGCCCGGCCGGGCCGACGGCCGGAGGTGCGGGAGCGCGGCGTCCTTCCTCGGGGCCCGGCGACCCGGCCGTGCGCCGCGCGCTGGTGGCCGCCACCGCCGCCGCGCAGATCCCGGACCACCCCCGGCTCGACCAGGTCTTCCACGTCTTCGCCGAGGCGGGCAGCCTCTGGATCGTCAGCGAGCTCGTCTCCGCCCGCCCGCTGGCCGCCCTGCTCGCCGAGCGCACGCTCTCCCCGCACCGCGCGGCCGAGGTGGCCGCCGACGTCCTCACGGCCCTGCGCGCCCTCCACGCCCAGGGCTGGACCCACCGCAACATCACCGCCCGGACCGTCCTCATCTGTGACGACGGCCGTGCCATCCTCACCGGCCTCGCCGCGGGCGCGGCCGAGGAGGCGCTGTGCGGCTACGACCCGGTCCCGGAGGCGGCGGCCCGGGGCGAGCGGCCGCGCCCCTCGCCGTACGGGCCGGGGAGCGGAGCTCCCGGCGGCCCGGGCCCGCGCGCCGGGGGCGTCCCCCGGCAGGGCGGCGGCGCCGCGACGGGCGCCACCGCGCCCTCGGGCGCCGTCGAGCCCCACGGCGCGGGGGACGAGCCGGACGAGGCCCGGAACGCCCGCGCGGCCCGCTCCGGCGCGATCGCCGCCTACCACGCGGCAGCCCGCGCCGCCGCGCGCGCGGCGGCCGAAGGCGCCGCCCGCCCGGCCGCCGGCGCCTCCACCTGGGGCGGCGGCAACGCGTCCAGCGGCACCGCCCCCGCCCCGGAGACCACCCGCCCCTGGACCCCGGACGGCCTGGTGCGCGGCGGGGCGGGTGCAGGTGGGGCGAGTACCGGTGGGGCTGGTGCCGGTGGGGCGAAAACCGGTGGCGCGCGCGGTCCCGGGGTGCCGGGGCAGGGCGGGCGGCCCGGCGTATCCGCCCAGGGCAAGCCCGGCGCGCCGGGCCGGGGTGCTCAGCCCGGCGTACCCGCTCAAGGCGGGCCCGCCGCGCCGGGGCAGGGCGGGCCCGGGCAGGGTGGACCCGCCAATGGTTCGGCGGCGGCCTCGCCGGGGCGGTCCTCGAACGGCTGGGGGCACCCCAAGGGCCCGGCCGACGCGCTCGCCGCCGAGCGTGCCCGGCAGGCGCGGATGGTCGTGGTGGGCGCCGTCACCGAGCGTTGGGCGCCCGAACAGGCCTGGCCGGTGCAGGAGAACTGGCAGCTCGCGCCCCCCGTCGGCCCCGCCGCCGACCTGTGGGCCCTGGGCGCCCTGCTCTTCCGCGTCGTCCAGGGCCACGCCCCCTACCCCGAGGAGAGCACGGCCGAGCTCGTCCAGGTCGTCTGCGCGGAACCGCCCGCGTACGCCGAGGAGTGCGGCGCGCTGCGTCCGGTCGTCGAGTCGCTGATGCGGAAGGATCCCGCCGAGCGGCCCGAGTTCGAGGAGCTCCGTGGCTGGCTCCGCTCGCTGATCCGGTCGGCCCCGGAGCCCGAGCTCGGCAGCCGGACCGTCACCGTGCCGTCGATCGGGGCCCCCGCCCCCGGCGATCCGCGTCGGCTTCCGGTCGTCCGCCGGCGCGGCGAGCTGGTCCGGGGGCGGCGCGTCCGCGCGTCCGCCCGGGGCGCGACGGCCGCCCAGGCCCCGGAGCATGCCCACGGGCGGCACAAGCGGACGGCGGCCGAGCGGCGCGGGGAGCCGCCCCGCGCGCGGGAGAGGAGCGGCCTCCACACCACGGGCCATCTGCGGGAGGAGCGCGTGCCCGCGACGGCCTCCCCGCTGCGGCTGGGCAGGCTGCTGCTCGGCCTGATCCTGCTCGCCCTCGTCGGGGCCGTGCTGTACGCGGTGCTGTTCATGCCGCGCGCGGAGGAGGGCACGGGGCGCGCCCCGGTGGACCGTACGGGCGCGGCCGGTGCGCTGAGCGCGGCGCCGGGCGGCTCCGCCCCCGCCGGTACGGCGGGCCGGGCCTCCACCGACGGCGCCGGTGCGGGTGCCGGTTCCGGTGCCGCGAAGGGCTTCGCCCTGCGCAAGGACGCCAAGGGCTTCGCCGTGGCCGTCGCCGAGGACTGGCAGCGACGCGGCGAGAACGCGCGCGGCCAGGTCGTCTACGCCGGTGGGGACTACGAGCTGATCGTGGTGCCGGGCCGGGACACGGTGGCCGAGTTCGGCGGCGACCCCATGGCCTACCAGCAGGACAGGGAGCCCGAACTGGCCCCGTACCGTGCCTCGTCCTGGTCGGGCTCCTCCGGCCTGCGGCGCGTCGACGTCGGCGGGACGGCGACGGCGGAGGGCACGTTCCACTGGAACGACAGTGGCGGCCGCCAGATCTACGTGCGCAACGCCGCGATGATCCTGGGCGACCGCTATCACCTGCTCCAGGTGCGCGGCCCGATGGACGAGCAGCGGTCGGTGGACACCTTCTTCGACCAGGCCATGGCCACGTACCGGGCCTCCGGCTGACCACGTGACGGACCCGGGCGCGGGCTCGGGCCCGGACCTGGGCTCGGGCCCGGCGTCGCTCAGTCGGCGAAGCGCTCGCGCAGCGTCTTCTTGAGGACCTTGTGCAGGGTGTCGTCGCGGGGCAGCGCGTCGACGAGCTCCAACTGCTCGGGCAGTTTGTGCACGGCCAGTCCGGCGGCGCGCAGATGGGCCGTGACGGCTTCGAGGGTCAGCGGCCGGGCGCCCGCCGGCTGCTGGACGACGGCGCAGACGCGTTCCCCGCGCAGCGCGTCGGGCAGACCGATGACGGCGGCGTCCTCGACGCCCGGGTGGTCGTGGAGGAACCCTTCGACCTCCTGGGCCGAGATGTTCTCGCCCTTGCGGATGATGATGTCCTTCACCCGGCCGGTGAGGACGAGGTGGCCGTCCTCGGTGAGCCGGCCGAGGTCCCCGGTGCGGAGGAAGCCGTCCTCGTCGAACGCCTCGGCCGTCTGCGCCGGGTCGAGGTAGCCCCGGCAGACGGCCTCGCCGCGCAGCCGTATCTCCCCGTCCGCACCGGTGGGGACGGGGGCGCCGTCCCGGCCGACGACCCGGACCTCCATGCCGGCGGCCGGCCGTCCCTCCGTGGCGGCCAGCTTCTCCTCGGGGTCGTCCGGGCACCCCATGGTGATCATCGGCGCCTCGGTCATCCCGTAGCCGTGGGCGAGCCGGCAGCCCAGTTCGCGGACCACGTCGTGGTGGAGCGCGGGCGGCCGGGGCGCTCCGCCGCCGGCCATGAGCCGGAGCGTGGGGAGCAGCCTACGGGCGGGGTTCTTGCGCTGCTCGGCGAGGAACATCGCGTAGAACGCGGTCGAGCCGCCGGCCACGGTGACACCGTGGCGCCGGTAGGCGGCGAGCGAACCGGGCAGCGAGAAGTGCTCCACGAGCAGTGCCGGGAAGCCGCGCAGGAGCAACGCGACGGTGTATTCGGGCCCGGCCACGTGGGCGTAGGGGAAGGCCATGGAGCCGACATCGTCGGGGGTGAGCCGGAGCGTGTCGGCGAGGCAGGCGCCGGCGGCGACGAGGGCGCGGTCCGTGTGCAGGACGCCCTTGGGGCCCGCCGTGGTGCCGGACGTCCAGAAGATCCAGCGGACGGCCGTGCCGTCGGCCGGAGGGGGCGGGAGGATCGCCGGGTCGGCTTCCGGGAGGGCGTCGTGGGCCAGGAACACCAGGGGCGGCGTGGGCAGGGTCAGGGCGACGCGGTGGGCCATCGGCGTGTGGTCGAAGCCGCGCCACAGCCCGGGGACGGCGAAGTACTCGGCTCCGGCGGCCCTGAGCGCGTGCCCGACCTCGTGGTCGCGGCAGGCGGGGACGAGGGGGCTCTGGACGGCGCCCAGCCGGGCCAGCGCGAAGGCCAGGACGACGGTTTCGACGCGGGTGGGTAGCTGCCAGGCGATCCGGCTCCCGGGGCCCACGCCGAAGGTGTGGAGCCAGGCGGCGACGCGCTCGGCGCGGGAGCGCAGCCCGCCGAAGGTCATCCGCCGGTCGCCGCCGGGCGCTCCGTCCCGCGCCTCCCGCGCGGGCTCGTCGGCCTGGACGAGCGCGAGGGCGTCCGGGGTGAGCTCCGCGCGGCGCTCCAGGAGCTCCCAGAGCGTGCGGGAGGCCGCCAGTTCCCGGGCGTCGGTGCCGTTCCGCATGAGCAGCGCCTCTCGATCTGACGGTATGTCATACCGGGCCGGAGCGTAGGCGGTCGCGCCTTGTTGGTCCAGGGGGCGAGGGCTAGCCTCCTAGTGAACTGACGGAGTGTCAGATTTGGCGAAGGGGCATCCATGGAGCTGCCGCGCATCGTCAGCGTCGACGACCATGTGATCGAGCCGGCCCATCTCTTCGAGACCTGGCTGCCGGCGAAGTACCGCGACCGCGGCCCGCGTTCCCTGACCGCCGGGATCGGGGAGCTGGAGTACGTAGGGGGCACCTACCGCGTCACCATGGACCCGGACGGGCCCCCTACCGACTGGTGGGTCTACGAGGGCCTCCGCTTCCCCTACAAGCGCGTCATCGCGGCCGTCGGTTTCTCGCGGGACGAGATGACCCTGGAGGGCATCACGCGGGAGGAGATGCGCCGGGGGTGCTGGGACCCGAAGGCGCGGCTGGCGGACATGGACCTGGGGCACGTCGAGGCGTCCCTGTGCTTCCCGACCTTCCCGCGCTTCTGCGGCCAGACCTTCGCGGAGGCCCAGGACAAGGAGGTCGCGCTGGCCTGTGTGCGGGCCTACAACGACTGGATGGTCGAGGAGTGGTGCGGCGACAGCGGCGGCCGGCTGATCCCGCTGTGCCTGATCCCGCTGTGGGACGTGGAACTGGCCGTGGCCGAGATCCGGCGCAACGCGGCACGCGGCGTGCGGGCCGTGACCTTCAGCGAGATCCCCACGTACCTCGGCCTGCCGTCGATCCACTCCGGCTACTGGGACCCCTTCTTCGCCGCCTGCGAGGAGACGGGGACGGTGGTGTGCATGCACATCGGGTCCTCCTCCCAGATGCCCGCCGCCTCCCCCGACGCGCCCCCGGCCGTCCAGGCCACGCTGTCCTTCAACAACGCCATGGCCTCGATGTCGGACTTCCTCTTCAGCGGCGTCCTCGTCCGCTTCCCCCGGCTGAGACTCGCCTACAGCGAAGGACAGATGGGCTGGATCCCCTACGCCCTGGAACGCGCCGACGACGTCTGGCGCGAACACCGCGCCTGGGGCGGCGTTCGCGATCTGATCCCCGAGCCGCCGTCGACGTACTACTACCGGCAGATCTACTGCTGCTTCTTCCGCGACAAACACGGCATCGACTCGCTCGACACGGTCGGCCGCGACAACGCCACCTTCGAGACCGACTACCCCCACGTGGATTCGACGTGGCCCCACACGAAGGAAGTGGCTCTCGACCACGTGCGGGGCCTCGACGAGGAGACCGTCCACAAACTGATGCGCGGCAACGCCATCCGCATGCTCGGCCTTGACCTCGACCGCGACCTCGACCTTGGTCTCGACCTCGACGAACCGGGGAGCTGAGCCCGGTGGACCTCGACCGCACCGCCGAAGAGGAGGAGTTCCGCCGGGGGCTCCGCGCCTGGCTGGACGCGACGCTGCCCGAGCTGCCCCCCAAGCCGTCACCGGACGACTGGCCCGCCCGCCGCGCCTACGACTGCGCCTGGCAACGGGCGCTGTACGACGCCGGATACGCCGGCCTGCACTGGCCCGCCGACTCCGGCGGCCGTGGCGCCCTCCCCGGCAAGCACCTGATCTTCCTGGAGGAGACCGAACGGGCGGGCGCCCCCTATGTCGGCGCCAACTTCGTCGGCCTCCTCCACGCGGGCCCCACCATCGCGACCGAGGGGACCGCCGCCCAGCGCGCCCGGTGGCTCCCGCCCATCCTGCGCGGCGAGGAGGTGTGGTGCCAGGGCTTCTCGGAGCCGGACGCCGGTTCCGACCTGGCCTCCCTGCGCACCCGCGCGGTCCGTGACGGCGACGCCTATGTCGTCACCGGCAGCAAGATCTGGACCTCGCACGCCGAGGTGGCCGACTGGTGCGAACTGCTCGTCCGCACCGGCCCCCCGGACTCCGGCCGCCGGGGCCTGACCTGGCTCGCCCTGCGCATGGACGCCCCCGGGGTGACGGTCCGCCCGCTGCGGACCCTCGCCGGGTCGGCGGAGTTCGCCGAGGTGTTCCTCGACGGGGCGCGCGTGCCGCTCTCCCATCGCGTCGGCGCCGAGAACGACGGCTGGCGCGTCACCATGGTCACGCTCTCCTACGAGCGCGGCACCGCCTTCGCGGGGGAAGTCGTCGCCTGCCGCCGCACCCTCGTGCGGCTGGCCCGCGCGGCACGGGAGAACGGGCGCTGGGACGACCCCGCCCTACGGCGCCGGCTCGGCCGCCTCAACGCCGAATTCGGCGCGCTGTGGCGGCTCGTCCAGTGGAATACGAGCGAGGC
Source organism: Streptomyces abikoensis (assembly GCF_014648775.1). Classification (GTDB taxonomy): domain Bacteria; phylum Actinomycetota; class Actinomycetes; order Streptomycetales; family Streptomycetaceae; genus Streptomyces; species Streptomyces abikoensis. The sequence goes on along the minus strand of NZ_BMRT01000007.1, from coordinate 289,181 downwards.
GGAAGCGGCGCTGCGCGCGGGCGGCGACGGGGTGCCCGGTGTCGGTGCCTCCGTCTTCAAACTGCGCTATTCCCACGCACGACAAGAGCTCTACGACGCGGCCGCCGACGTCCTGGGGCCGCTCTCCCTGGACGCCGATCACGAGTGGACCACCGGGCGCCTCACGTCCCTCGCCTACACCATCGCCGCCGGTACCTCCCAGATCCAGCGGAACATCATCGCCGAGCGTGTCCTCGGCCTTCCCAAGGGGCGGTGACCCAAGGGCATGGACTTCCGGCCGAGCCATGACCAACGCGCGCTGATCGCGGGAATGCGGACACTTCTGTCGGCGCGATTCCCCCGGGAGAAACTCCGGGAGGCCGTCGATGCCGAAGTGCCGGAAACCACTCTCGACCGTTCACTGTGGCGGGAGTTGGGCACGTGCGGATTCTTCTCCCTGAGGCTCGCGGAGAAAGACGGTGGAGCCGGCCTGGGCCTGCCCGAGTCGGTGTTCCTCTTCGAGGAGGCGGGCCGCCATCTGCTCCCCGGCCCGCTCGTCGCCACCCACTTGGCGGCCGGACTGATCCCCGGCGTCGCCGAGGGCGAGACGGTCGTGACGGCCTTGGAGGGGCCCGGCATGGTCGAGCATCTCGCCATAGCCGATGTCGTGCTCGTCCTGGACGGGGACCGTGGCTGTCTCGGGGTGCTGGAGGTGACGGACGGTCACGGGCCGAGCGTCCTGGCGGGCCGCCCGGTGCGGTCGGTGGACCCCACGACGCCCCTCCATCACGTGGTGTCGACGCCCGAAGGGGCGCGGGCTTTGCCGGGCGCGGGCGTCGGAGGCGGCGGGCTCGCCGGGGACGATGCCGCTCGCCTCCTGCGGGAGGCGGCGCTGCTGACCGCGGCGCAGCAACTCGGGAGTGCCGGCCGGACTCTGGACATGGCCGTCTCCCACGCGAAGAACCGCAGACAGTTCGGCCGCCCGATCGGCGCCTTCCAAGCCGTGCAGCACCTGTGCGCGCAAATGCTCGCCCGTACGGAACTCGCACGCGTAAGCGTATATGCGGCGTCACTCACGGCCACCGAAATCGATATCGCCGGAGCCCGGCTGCTTGCGGACGAGGCGGCCGTGCGGAATGCCCGTGACTGTTTGCAATTGCATGGCGGCATGGGCTTCACCTGGGAAGCGGATGTCCATCTCCACCTGAAGCGGGCCTGGCTGCGGCGGGCGCAGTGGCGGCCGACCGAGGACGCCGAGGAGTCGCTGGCCCGGGCCCTGCTCGCCACGCCGGGAGAATCGCCCGGAGAAAATCGCGAACCATTCGAATGACGCGGGGTAATCGACCTCGGTCGAAATGCCGCCCTTGCCACCCGGAATGATCACGCTGCGTCGATATCGAGTTGTGTTCTTCGCGTGACTCGTCACCGTATGGAGTCGCGCCGGGTTTCGGGTACTCTCCGTGAGATGCGAGTGGTTCAGGGGCGCAATAAATCCGGTCCCGCCGAAGAAGCGGTGCCGGGTGAGGAAACGCCCTTCGTCCTTGTCGGCCCGGAGGCGGGAACGCCCCGGTGTCCGAACCCCTCAAGCGCGCGTCGCACAGTATGCAGTAGGCGCGCTCCTTCGCGCCGGAATATGCCCGAAGCGCTTGTCGGGGTGACTGTAGGTCAACCATGCTTTCGCCGAAGGGGGTCACGCTGTGTGATCCCGTCAGGCAGCGAGGCGTTGTGTCCGCCGGTTCGGATGGTGTGAGCGGTGCAGGTGCTTCAGGTGCAGATCGAGGTGGGGGCCGACCCCTCGGAAGTGGGGCGGGCCCGTCGGTGGGCGCGGTCGCGGCTCGCCGGGTGCGGGATAGGGCTCGACGAGCCCCTGGCCGAGACGCTGATCCTGCTGATCTCGGAGCTGGTCACCAACGCCGTGGTGCACACCGGCTGTCCGGCCGTCCTGCGGATGCTCCTGCCGGGCGCCGCGAGCCCCGCCGGACGGGCGCTGGACGCCCGGCCCGGCACGGTCCGGGTCGAGGTGGCCGACATCAGCGCCCGGCCGCCGGCGCGGCGGTGGGCCGAGGGCGGTGACACGGGAGGCAGGGGGCTGGAGTTGGTGGACGGACTCGCCGACCGCTGGGGCTGGCAGCGCGAGGGCACCGGCAAGCGCGTCTGGTGCGAGGTCGACCGCGGCGGCCCCTGCTGGAGTAGTGCTTTCGAGCCACAACACGCCGCGACAAATCGGGCGTAGTCGACAAAGTCCAGACCAGGTGTTGACGTGAAGTGGTCACGTGATCACCCTTGGATGCAGCGATTCGTTGCGAGGGGACGTCGAGAGGTCCGGCTGTCCTGGGCTGCCTTGGCGAGTGCGGGTCGCGATCCGGCGCGACGACAGGGCTGAGGCGCCGGAGCTGGTTGGCGGCGCACGGTGCCGTGCTCGGGGTGCGCATCTGTGCGCCGCCGCCCACCCGTTGCCCCGGGAGTCTGCCCGCGCCCGGGCGCCGTCGTCAGAAGATCGCCACAGGCGCCACGGGTGTTCCCGTCCCGCCGACGAACGGCTCCGGCATGGCCGCCAGGAAGAAGGCGTAGCGCCGCTCTTCCGCGCATACGGCGGAGAGTTCCTCGAGATTCCAGTTCTGGCCCTGCGGCATCCCCATCTCCACCAGATCGAGCGCGTGTACGGGCATCCAGAGGTCCGTGATCTCCGGCGGGAAGATCTCGAACGTGAGGGTGTCGTTGGCGACGGCGGCCACGTCCCGGGCGTGGAACCACTCGGGCGTGCGGATCGACAGACCGGGGGAGGGGTGGGCGTACGCGTGCTTGTCGCCGGCCAGGAACCGCTGGATCTGCCCTGTTCTGACGAGCACGATGTCGCCCGGCCGGACCGCGACCCGGGCCATCTCCTCCGCCGCCTCCAGGTCCTCGGGCGTGACGGCGTGGTCGCCGTCGAGCCGGTCCACGCCCCTGGCGCGGGCGACGTCGAGCAGTACGCCGCGCGAGACGATGTGCCCGGCCTTCTCCACGCCGTTGAAGGCCGAGCGGCTCTGGGCGGTGATCGATTCCGCCGGGCGGCCGTTGTAGAGCTTCCCGCTGTGGGAGACGTGCGAGAGCCCGTCCCAGTGGGTACCGGCCTGCAGCCCCATGGTCACGATGTCGTCGCTGGTGGCGACGGTGCCCGGCCCGAACAGCTCCACGTTGATCGCCACCATGGTGTGCAGCGGGTTGATCCTGCCCGGGATCACGCCCGTCTGGACGCCGTCCTGGTGCAGGGGCAGCGCGAGTGGTACCCGCTTGCCGACCGTCACGGTCGCGGCGGCCTCGCGCACCACCTCGTCGGTGATGAGGTTGAGCGTGCCTATCTCGTCACCCTCGCCCCAACGACCCCAGTTGTTAAGTCGTTTGGCCAGTTCGTAGAAATCGGACGGCAGCGGCATGGATGTCCTCCCGGATGGCGGCTGTGCGGCTCCGCCGCGGCTTCGGCCGCGGGGCTTGTGCTCGCGCCCGTGCTGCCCAAAAATCTAACGGACCGTCAGAAACCGCGGGAGGGGGCCACGCCGTGGGGAACTTCTTGGCAGGCAAGGTGATCGCCGTCACCGGCGCCGGACGGGGGATCGGCAGGGCGGTCGCCCTTGCCTGCGCCGCCGAGGGTGCCCGGGTCGTCGTCAACGACTACGGGGTGTCCGTGGCGGGCGAGGAGCCCTCGAGCGAGATCGCCACCGCCGTCGCCAAGGAGATCGAGGCCCTCGGAGGCGAGGCCACGGCCGTCGCGGACGACGTCTCCACCATGGCCGGAGGCGGGCGGATCGTGGACACGGCGATCGCCCGGTACGGCCGCCTCGACGGCGTCGTCTGCGGAGCGGGCATCCTCCGCGAGCGCATGATCTTCAATATGACCGAAGAGGAATGGGACTCGGTCATCGCCACCCACCTGAAGGGCACCTTCACCGTCTTCCGCGCCGCCTCCGCCGTGATGCGCCGGCAGCGCTCCGGCACCCTCATCGGCTTCACCAGCGGCAACCACCAGGGAAGCGTGTCCCAGGCCAACTACGCCTCGGCCAAGGGCGGGATCATCTCCCTCGTCCGCAGCGCCGCCCTGGGCCTCCACAAGTACGGCGTCACCGCCAACTGCGTCGCGCCCGTGGCCCGCACCCGGATGTCCGCCGGCGTCCCCATGGAACTCAAGGAGATCGGCGAGCCCGAGGACGTGGCTCCCCTGGTCGTCTACCTGCTCGGCGACCGCGCCCGGGAGCAGGGCGTCACCGGCCAGGTCTACACCGTCGCCGGCCCCAAGATCGCCGTCTGGGCCCAGCCCCGCGAACTGCGCGCCGCCTACGCCGAGGGCCGCTGGACCCCCGAACGGATCGCCGAGGCCCTCCCGGAGACCATCGGCGTCGACCCGATGCCCCTGCTGGACCGGCTCCGGGACATGGCCGACGCGGCCGCCGCCGGCCGGCGCCCCAACGCGTGACGCGGCGGACCGCGAAGGGAGGGGCGCGACGCCATGGACTTCGCATTCGGGCCGGAGGACGAGGCCTTCCGCCAGGAGGCCCGGACCTGGCTGGCCGAGCACCTGCCCGGCCACACGGCCCGGCACCGGGACGATGACGGGCACCCCGCGCCCGGCCGCGCGTGGGAACGCGAACTCGGCACCGGAGGCTGGATCGGCCTCGGCTGGAGCCCCCACCGCGGCACCCACGGCAACCGCACGGCCTCCCTGACCCGGCAGGTCGTCTGGGCCGAGGAATACGCCCGCGCCGGAGCGCCCGCCCGCCTCGGCCACCTGGGCGAGAACCTCCTGGCGCCCACCCTCCTCGCCCACGGCGACGACGCCCAGTGCGCCCGCTTCCTCCCCGCCATCGCCCGCGGCGAGGAGATCTGGTGCCAGGGCTACAGCGAACCCGGCGCGGGCTCGGACCTCGCCGGTGTCCGGACCACCGCCACACGCGCCGACGGCGGACGCGTCTACCGGATCGACGGGCAGAAGATCTGGACCTCCCTCGCCCACGAGGCCGACTGGTGCTTCGTCCTCGCACGCACCACCAAGGGCTCACGGCGCCACCACGGACTCTCCTTCCTCCTCGTGCCGATGGACCAGCCCGGCCGCGTCGAGGTCCGGCCGATCCGCCAGCTGACCGGGACCGCCGACTTCAACGAGGTGTTCTTCGACGGCGCCGAGGCCGGCGCCGAACACCTCGTCGGAGGGGAGGGCGACGGCTGGCGGATCGCCCTGGGGCTCCTCGCCAGGGAACGCGGAGTGTCCACCCTCGTCCAGCAGATCGGCTTCGCGGCCGAACTGGCGCGAGTGGTCCGCCTGGCCGTGGAGACCGGCGCCGCAGAGGAGCCGGCGGTACGGGACCGGCTCGTACGGCAATGGGCCGAACTCCAGGTCATGCGCTGGAACGCCCTGCGGACCCTGGGGGCCGCGGACACCCCCGGGGCGCCCAGCGTCGCCAAGCTGCTGTGGGGCGGCTGGCACCAGCGGCTCGGCGAACTGGCGATGCGAGTGCGCGGCGCCCCCGCCACCCTGGGGCCGGACCCCTGGAGCGCCGACAGCCCGTACCGGCTGGACACCCTGCAACGCCTGTTCCTCTTCAGCCGAGCCGACACCATCTACGGCGGCTCGGACGAGATCCAGCGCAACATCATCGCCGAGCGCGTACTCGGTCTGCCCAAGGAGGCACGGACATGACGGAGTACGGGCACTGGATCGCCGGCGCCTGGCGCGCGCCGGAAAAAGGGCACTATCCAGTTGTCAATCCGGCGACCGAGAAGGTCGTCGGGGAGGCCCCGGAGTCGACTCCCGCCGAAGTCGCCGACGCCGTGGCCGCCGCGCGGGCCGCGCAGGACGGCTGGTCCCGTACACGACCGCGCGAGCGCGCGGCCGTACTGGACCGGATCGCTGATCTGATCACCGAGCGGAGCGAGGAGCTCGCGCCCCTCCTCCAGGCCGAGACCGGCGCGACGACACGCGTCACCTCGGCCATGCAACTCCCCACCGCCGCCGAACGCTTCCACCGGTACGCGCGGGGCGCGACGGAACCGCACGTCGTCCCGCTCGCGCCACGCCCCGTCAGGGCGAGCCCCCTCGCACCCGGCGGCCTGCTCGGCGCCGCCGCGGTGCGCCGCCCCGTGGGCGTCGTCGGCTGTATCACCTCCTACAACTTCCCTCTCGTCAATCTCGCGGGCAAGGTCGCGCCCGCCCTGGCCATGGGCAACGCGGTCGTCGCGAAGCCGGCGCCGCAGGACCCGCTCTGCTGCCTGGAGCTGGGCCCGTTGTGCCGCGAGGCCGGGCTTCCCGACGGGGTGTTCAACGTGGTCACCGGCTCGGGCGCGGGAGCCGGGGAGGCGCTCGTGGCGCACCCCGGCGTCGACATGATCAGCTTCACCGGTTCCAGCGCGGTGGGAAAGAAGATCGCCGAGGCCGCGGGGAGGTCGATGAAGCGCACCCTGATGGAGCTGGGCGGCAAGGGCGCGGCCATCGTCCTGGAGGACGCCGACGAAGCGGTGGTCACGTCGGCGGTCGGGGCGGTCGGTTCGGTCTGGTCCTTCCACAGTGGGCAGATCTGCACGGCGCCGACCCGACTGCTCGTCCACCGGTCGCTGTACGAGCGGGTCGTCGCCGGTCTCAGACACTACGCCGGGTCACTGATCGTCGGGGACCCTGTGGATAACTCCACGACCGTGGGCCCGTTGATCTCCGCCGAGCAGCGCGACCGCGTCGAGGCCCACATCGCCGGGGCCCGTGACCAGGGCGCCCGCATCGTCGTCGGCGGCACGCGCCCCGCCGTCCGCCCGGGGTTCTACGTCGCCCCCACCCTCATCACCGACGTCACCCCCGACATGGCCGTGGCGCGCGAGGAGATCTTCGGCCCCGTCGTGGTCGTGCTCGTCTTCGACGACGAGGACGAGGCGGTCCGTATCGCCAACGGCACCGCGTACGGCCTCCACGACTACGTCTTCAGCGCCGACGCCGGCCGCGCCTGGGCCCTCGCCGCCCGGCTCCGCAGCGGAAACGTCGGCGTGAACACCGTCCAGCGGCATCCCGAGACGCCCTTCGGCGGGTTCAAGGAGAGCGGGATCGGCCGCGACGGCGGCTCGTTCGCCCTCGACGCGTACAGCGAACTCCAGTCGGTCGTCTGGCCGTCCTGAGCCCTGCCCCGGAGAGGATCACCACTGATGAGAGGCGTCATCTTCGACGGCGAGCGGCCGCGTTTCGTCGACGACCTGGAGGTACGGGACCCGGGCCCCGGCGAGGTGCTCGTCGCCGTCGCCGCGGCCGGCCTCTGCCACAGCGATCTCGCGGTCGTCGACGGCACCATCCCGCATCCCCTCCCCGTGGTCCTCGGGCACGAGGGCGCGGGCGTGGTCGAGGCCGTCGGACCGGGCGTCGCGCACGTCTCACCCGGCGATCACGTCGCTCTGTCCACTCTGGCCTCCTGCGGCGCCTGCGCCGACTGCGACCGGGGGCGGCCGGCCATGTGCCGCGCCGCCTTCGGCAGGCCCGGCAGGCCCTTCCGGCGGAACGGGGAGAGGCTGTTCCACTTCGCGGCCACGTCCGTCTTCGCCGAGCGGACGGTCGTCAAGGCCGTCCAGGCCGTCAGGATTCCCGACGACGTCCCGCTGGTCCCGGCGGCCCTCCTCGGCTGCGGAGTCCTGACCGGCGTCGGCGCGGTACTCAACCGTGCCCGCGTGGGCCAGGGCGAGTCCGTCCTCGTCATCGGGGCGGGCGGGGTCGGCCTCAACGTGCTGCAGGGGGCCCGGATCGCCGGTGCCGCCCCGATCGTCGCCGTCGACGCCCATCCCGCGAAGGAGAAGACGGCCCGGCTCCTCGGCGCCACGCACTTCGTCCACGCCTCCGCCGGCCGCGACGTCCTCGCCGCCGTCCGGGAGGTCCTGCCCGCCGGAGCCGACCACGCCTTCGAATGCGTCGGCGACGTCCGGCTCGTCCGGCAAGCCGTGGACCTCCTCGGGCGGCACGGCCAGGCGGTCCTCCTGGGCGTGCCGCCCCTTGGCGCGGAGGCGTCGTTCCCGGTCTCGTCCCTCTATCTGGACAAGTCGATCCTGGGCTGCCGCTACGGCTCGTCCCGGCCGCAGCACGACATCGCGCTCTACGCCCGGCTGTACCGGGAGGGTCGCCTGATGCTCGACGAACTCGTCGGCCGGATCCATCCCGTCGAGGAGTTCGCGCAGGCCATGGACGACATGAACAACCATGCGGTGGCCCGGGGCGTCCTCTCCTTCGACCGGTGAGCCGGTCGTCCTCCATGTGATCCCCGCCGTGGGTCTTGCGCGGGCCGTCGCCTGAGTGTGGGGTTGGCCCGTGCCTTTCGTGCCGTTCAGGCCCGGATCCAGGCCAAGCCGGAACGGAACCTCGCGGCCTCTGGGGGAATCATTCTTGGAGAGAGGGGCTGACATGACACAGCAGGCTGAGCCGCACCCGATAGCGGAAGAGGCACCGGACGAGGCGACGGACGCCGTGTCCGGGCCGTGCTGCGGAGCGCCGCACCGGGCGCCGCGCGACGACGGGTTCGGCGCCGCGTTCTGCGCCTCGATGGCCACGCTCTGCGCGGAGATCGTCGTCGCCGCGACGGCCGCTGTGCTCGTCCTTCTCTCCCGGGAGCACGACGGGCTCCCCAAGGGACCCCTCCTGATCGCCGCCGTGGCCCTCGGTGCCCTGCTGCTGACCGTGCTGCTCAGCGGCTTCGTCACCGCGGCCGCCGTCATGCCCGCGCTGACGCTGGCCCGGCGGACGGCACGCGCCCGGAAGCGGAGCGACAGCGCGCTGTGGACCGCCGGGGCCGCGACCGCCGTCGCCGCGGCGGCCGTCGTCGTGTTCGGCGGCGTGGCCGCGCTCGGCAGCCTCTCCCTCGCGCGGCCGCTCAGCTACCCCATCTGGTGGGGTGCCCTCACGGTCGCACTGGTACCCGCCGCCTTGGCCGGCCGGGCGGCCGCCCGCAAGGTCCGTGAAAGCCGGTCCGGCAGCGTGGCCCGCCGGGTGACGCGTGACGGACTGCTGGCCTGGCTGGTCGTCGGCGTGCTCGGCGCCGGGGCGTACGGCACGGGCCTGGTGAGCGTGTACGAGCCGCCGCGCCTGACCAGGTCGGACCTCGCCGGCACCTGGACGGACGGCCGCGGCGGCACGGTCAAGCTGGACTCGGACGGCAACGCGATCGCCGAGGGGCTCGACAACTTCATCTGGGACGGCACGGGCAAGGACCGGCCCAAGGACTGCGACGGCTCCGGCACCTGGACGCCGGTCAAGGACGGCGGCCGGGTACAGGGCGTCTCCATGCGGATCAGCTCCTGCGAGCTGTCCCGCGACTGGAGCGTCATCGGCACGGAGAAGGAGCCGCGGATCTTCCACGAGATCGGCAAGCCCGGCTCCGGCAAGCGCTACGTGCTGACGAAGGTGGTCAAGCACAAGAAAAGGCACCGGGAGAAGTGACCGCAGGGGCGCGACAGGGCGGACGCGCCCGTCAGGGGCGGGACGCCCGCTCGTCGTACGTCCCGAACGCGTCGAAGGTGCCGAAGCCGCTCCGGTGGAACAGCAGGGGACCCGCGCTCGCCGCGTTCTCGTCCTCCCCCAGGGCCGCCACACGCCCCACGACGATGAGGTGGTCCCCGGCCGTGTGCACCGCGTGGATCACACAGTCGACCCAGGCGGGCACGCCCTCGATCCTGGGCGAACCGGTCGCCGGGGCGGGCGTGTGGGGAACTCCGGCGAACTTGTCGGCCGTTTGCGCGCCGCTCACCGCGAAACCTCGGCAGAGGGTTCCTTGCCCGGAGCCCAGGATGTTGACGCAGAAGACCCCCGCGCGGGCCACGCGGGGCCAGGTCGTGGACGTACGGCCCACCATGAAGACGACCAGGGGCGGGTCGAGGGACAGCGAGGCGAACGACTGACAGGCGAAGCCCGCCGGAGGCTCGCCGTCCGCTCCGGGCGCCGTGATCACGGTGACTCCGCTGGCGAAATGCCCCAGCACCGTCCGGAAGTCCTCCGTGTGCGGCGGAGGAGGTTCGTCCGCTCGTACGGCCCGCAAGGCCGGGCGGGGGAGCGGCTGAAGGCGCGGGGCGGCCGGGGCGGGTGAGCCGGCCGATCGCAGATAGCGCAGGGCGACGTCCGCCATACCGGCGTGTCCCATCATGGCCCCCATTGAAACTGATGGTGTGTGAGATCGGTACCCCGTGCGCGGGAGCCGGTGGCCATGGCGGTCACCGCCCGCGGAACGCGGGGCTCCGGCGTTCGAGGAAGGCGACGAGGCCCTCGGCCGCGTCCGCCGTCGTGGCGTTGATCTCCTGCGCGGCCGCCTCGGCGGCGAACGCCGTGCCGCGATCGGCGTCGAGCGAGGCGTTGACGAGCTGTTTCGTCAGGGCGAGGGCACGGGTCGGGCCGTCGGCGAGCCGCCGGGCCCACGCCCGTGCCATCTCGTCCAGTTCCTTGTCCGCGACGACGCGGTTGACCAGGCCGAAACGTTCCGCCTCGGTGGCGGAGAGCGCGTCGCCGAAGAACATCAGCTCCTTCGCCCGGCGCGGACCCACGAGGCGGGCCAGCAGGTACGCGCCGCCGCCGTCGGGGACCAGACCCCGGCGGACGAACACCTCGAGGAAACGGGCCGATTCCGCCGCCAGGACCAGGTCGCAGGCGAACGCGAGATGCGCGCCGAGCCCGGCGGCCGTGCCGTTCACGGCCGCGATCACGGGCTTCTCGCAGTCCAGCACCGCGCCGATGAGCCGCTGTGCGCCGTCCCGGATCGTCCGGGCCACATCGCCGGGGGCGCGGTCGGTGAGGGCCGTTCCCGGCACCGTCCGCAGGTCGGCGCCCGCGCAGAAACCCGGGCCGGTGCCGGTGAGGACCACGGCCCGGACGGCCGGGTCGGCCGAGGCCCGCGCGAAGTGGGAAATCAAGTGTTCGCGCTGGTCAGGGGTGATGGCGTTGAGTGCCTGGGGCCGGTTGAGGGTCAGCCACGCCACCCCGTTGTCAGTGGTGTGCAGTACCAATGACTCAGCGGATCCGGTGGACGCGGCGGACCCGTCCGGTTCGCCGCGTCCACCGGGCCCGGGGGATGTCTCACGGGGGGAGAGCGTCATGGGGGAGCTCCTTGTCCTACGGGCGGCCGGGCGCGGCCCGGCCGCGCGGGGTGCGGCGGTGATGCCCGATGCCTCAACGGCAGACGGCCAGCGCGTCGAGGGCCACGGCGCCCTGTCCGCGCTCCAGCACCACGAGCGGGTTGACGTCCAGCCCGGCGAGGCCGTCGCCCAGCTCCAGGGCCATGCGCTGGACGCGCAGGACGGTCTCGACGAGGGCGTCCACATCGGCCGGGGGAGCCCCCCGGACGCCGTCCAGCAGGGCCCGCCCGCGCAGTTCGCCGAGCATGGCCCGCGCGTGGTCCTCGCCGAACGGTGGCACGCGTACGGCGGTGTCGTCCAGGACCTCCACCAGGACGCCGCCCAGGCCCACCGTCACGGTGGGGCCGAAGAGGGGGTCGCGGGTGATGCCGACGGTCATCTCGACGCCCTGGTCGACGAGCTGGCAGACGAGCACTCCGTCCAGTGGCAGTCCCTCGTAGCGGGCGATCTCGGTCAGCTCCCGGTAGGTGTCGCGGACCTGGCTGGCCGAGGTCAGCCTGATCCGCACCAGGCCGAGCTCCGACTTGTGGCCGAGTCGCGGCCCCGAGGCCTTCATGACCACGGGATAGCCGATCTGGCCGGCCGCCCGGACGGCCGCGGCGGCGCTGGTCACCAGCTGTTCCCGGGGTACGCGTATGCCGTACGCGCGCAGGAGCTGTTTCGCCGCGTGCTCGCTCAGTTGCTCGCCCGGGCGCAGCAGCGCCCGCGCCTTGCGGGCGGACGGGGACAGGGTGCGCGGGGCGTCGTCGAAGGGGGAGCGGTAGCCGTCGGTGAAGCGGTGGTGGTCGAGGTAGGCGCGGACGGCGGTGACGCAGTTGGCGAACGTGCGGAAGGTGGCCACGCGCGAGGAGCCGAGGAGGGTGGTGCGATAGGCGTCCTCGGTGCCGACGGGCGAGCCCCACACCACGCACACGAGTTTGTCGGTCTTCTCCGCCGCGTCCACGAGGTCCCGTGCGAGCCGGTCGCTCAGGGGCGGGAAGGGGCCGGTGATCGGGCAGACGAGGACGCCGACGGACGGGTCGGCGAGGATCGCGTCGATGATCTTCGGGCCGCGCCAGTCACCGACGGGATGGCCGCCGTTGTCGACGGGGTTGGCCACGCTCAGATAGCCGGGGATCCACTGGTGGAGTTCGTTCTGCTTCGCGGTGGAGAGGAGGGGCAGGTCGAGGCCGGCCGCGGAGGCGAGGTCGGCGAAGTGGGCTCCCGTGCCACCGGAGATCGAATACACGGCGACGCCCTGGGCGCGCGGCGGGCGGGCGCGGGCGAGGAGGGCCGCGGTGTCCTGGAGCTCGTCCAGGCCGTTCACGCGGATCACGCCGTACTGCCGCATGGCCGCGTCCACCACGTCGTCCGCGCCGGTGAGCTTGCCGGTGTGGGTGGCGGCGGTGCGGGCGCCCGTCTCGGTCCGGCCGACCTTGACCATGACCACGGGCACCTTGTGGCGGGCGGCCCGGTCGGCGGCGAGCAGGAACGCGCGGCCGTCCTTGAGCCCTTCCACATAGGCGGCGATGGCGCCGACCTCGGGCCGGGTGGCGAAGTAGGAGAGGAAGTCGGCGCACTCCAGGTCCGCCTCGTTGCCGGTCGGCGCCCAGTGGGAGAGCCGGATGCCCAGCTCCTGGAGGGCGAAGACGGGCCGGCCCTGGTGGCCTGACTGGGTGATCAGGGCGATGGCGGGGCCGTCGAGGTCGTCGCGGAAGCGCTCGAAGGCGTTCAGGTTGGTGTTCGGGCCGAGCAGCCGGGTGCCGGAGCCCTGGAGCGCGGCGGTGAGCCGGGCCTGGGCGGTGGCGCCCTCGGTGCCCGTCTCGGCGAAGCCGGAGGCGAAGACGACGGCGAACCGGGGCCGGGTCTCCTTGAGTTCCTCGAGCACGGGGGCCGGGTCGCCGACGAGCAGGACGGCGAGGTCGATCCGCTCGGGGAGATCGCGGACGGAGGCGTGGCAGGGGAGGCCGAACACGGTCGTGCGGGTGGGGTGCACGGGGTGGACGCGGGCGCCGACACGCCCGGCCCAGTCGATGAGTTGGCGGGTGATGGCGGTGTTGGGCCTGCCCTCGGTCTCGGAGGCGCCGATGACGGCCATGGTCCGGGGGCGGAAGAGCCGGTCGAGGTCGGGGACGTCCGAGGAGAGGGGGCGCCCGCTGACGTCGGTGTCCTCGCCGGTGGTGGTCGTGCCATGGACAGCAGGGCCGGGGTGGCGGCCGCAGGCCGTCACCCGGGCGGGACGGGAGGTGGTGGTGAGTGTGCCGTGAGTAGATCCGAGCATCGTTCTCGCCCACTCCTGCTCAATGGCCGATAAGCTGACGGTAAGTCAGATTACTGAGCTGATGGTCCATCAGGAACAGGGTGTGCACCGGAACGATCGGAACGTGGAGGGAAGGAGTACCCCTTGACGCGACCGGCGAGAGCGGATGTGCCGGAGATCGACGACTTCACGCGCCCCTACTGGGACGCCGCGGCAGAGGGACGGCTGTTGATACGCCGCTGCCGCGCGGCCGGGTGCGGGCGGGCGCACCACTACCCACGGGAGTTCTGTCCGCACTGCTGGAGCGCGGACGCGGGCTGGGAGGAGGCGGGCGGGGGCGCGACGCTCTACACCTGGTCCGTCGTCCACCGGAACGACCTGCCGCCCTTCGGCTCGCGCCTGCCGTACGCGGCCGCCGTGGTCGACCTGGACGAGGGGCCGCGCATGACGACCGAGGTGGTCGACTGCCCCGAGGGGGAGCTGAGGATCGGCATGCGGCTGCGGGTGGCCTACCGGCGGCTGCCCGACGCCGGGGTGGTGGTGCCGGTCTTCCGCCCGGAGGGGGTGGCTGGGCCGGATAGGACGGCTGGGCCGGAGGGGGTGGGCGGGTAGTCCGTCGGTCTGGCAGGTTATTCGCGGGCGAGGACGACCGTCCCCGATGAGCAGAACCAGCCTCCCGTCCCCGAGGCGACGGCGAGCCGGGGAGGGCGGCCGTGGGCCCTGCGCACCTGGCGGGCCTCCTCCGCCTCGCCGCGCAACTGCCGTACGGCCTCGACCAGGAGGAACAGGCCGCGCATGCCCGGGTGGCAGGCGGAGAGGCCACCGCCGTCCGTGTTGACGGGCAGCTCGCCGCCGATGGTCAGCCTGCCCTTCGCCGCGAACGCGCCGCCCTCGCCCTTGGCGCAGAAGCCCAGGTCCTCCAGCGTCACGAGGGTCATATAGGTGAAGGCGTCGTAGAGCTCCGCCACCTCGATCTCCTGGGGTGTCACGCCCGCGCGCGCGAAGGCCTTCCGGCCGGAGAGCGCGGCCGGGGTGACGGTGAAGTCCTCCCAGGCGGACATCGTCGCGTGCGAGACGGCGGTTCCGGCGCCCAGTACCCACACGGGAGGCTTCGCCGTGTCCGGCACGTACTCCTCCGCGGCCAGCAGGACGGCGCACCCTCCGTCGGAGCGTACGCAGCAGTGCAGCGTGGTGAAGGGATCGGCGACCATCGGTCCGCCGAGGACGTCGTCGACCGTGAGGGGGGAGCGGTACAGGGCGTACGGGTTGTGAAAGGCGTTGGCGCGGGTTTGAACGGCGATGTCCGCCAACTGTTCCAGCGTGGTGCCGTACTCGTACATATGGCGGCGTGCGGCCATCGCGTACTTGGCGATGAGGGTGTGCCCGTACGGTGCCTCGAACTGGGCGGGGCCGCGCGTGCCGAAGGACAGGGCGGCGGTGCGCCGGCCGGCCTTGATGTCGGCGCGGGCGGTGGAGCCGTAGACGAGGAGCACGACCTCGGCGTGCCCCTGGGCGATGGCGTCGGCGGCGTGTGCGGCCATGACCTCCCAGGTCGCCCCGCCGACCGAGGTCGAGTCCACCCAGGAGGGCCGCAGCCCCAGGTATTCCGCGACCTCCACGGGCGCGAGCGTGCCGAGTCCGGCGGAGGCGAAGCCGTCGATCAGCGATCTGTCGAGTCCGGAGTCGGCGAGGGCGCGGCGGGCGGCCTGGGCGTGCAGTGCGTAGGGCGTGACCGCGTCGAGACGACCGCAGTCCGAGAGGGCGACGCCGACGACAGCGGCCTTGCGCGTGCCTGGGGTCATAAACCTGACGGTACATCAGATAAGGGTCCGCGCGGTCTGGGAAAGCGTGGCGGCCCTCTTTAATATGACGCCTCGTCAGTCAGGAGGTGGCTCTGTCGATGGACGCCGCGTTCAGTGACGAACAGGAAGAGATCCGCCGCACGTTGCGCGAGGTGCTGGCCAAGCACGCGGGCATGGCCGAGGTCAGGGCGGCGGTGCTGACCCCGGCCGGTCATGACACGGACCTGTGGCGGCGGCTCGCCGAGCGGCCGGGGCTGCCCGGCCTGGCCGTCGAGCGGCGGTACGGAGGGGCCGGTTGCGGCCTGCTGGAGCTGGCCCTGGCCTGCGAGGAGGCCGGACGGGTGCTCATGCCTTCGCCCCTGCTGGCCACGTCCGCCATGACCGTCCCCCTGATCGCCGCCCTGGGCACGCGAGAGCAGCGGGACGATCTGCTGCCGCGCTTGGCCTCCGGCGAGCTGACCGGGACGCTCGTCGTCCCCCGCGGCACGCTGTCGGCCGCGCTCGGGCTGACCGGGCCGGGCCCCGTAGACCGTTCGCGGGAGGGCGGTCGGTCGCGTATCGACGACGGGCCTTGGGACGGCGACTGGGCGGGCGGTGGTCGGGCGGGCGGGGTGCAGGCCCGGCGTTCCGGTGACGGCTGGCGGCTCTACGGGGAGGCCCCCCAGGTGCTCGACGGGCACAGCGCGGGTCTGCTGCTGGTCGCCGCGCGCACCGGAGGCTACGCCGACGCCCGCACCCTGCTCTTCGTCGTACGGCCCGCGACGGCCTCCGGGGTGACGCGGACCAGGCTGACCTCGCTGGACGAGACACGTCCCCAGGCCCGTGTCGAGCTCCGGGACACCGAGGCGGAGCCGCTCGGGCCGCCCGGTTCCCGTATGCGGGGGGCGCCGGCCGAGGTGGGCGCCGGGGTGGCGGCCGTCCTCGCGGCCGAGGCGGTGGGGGCGGCGGACCGGGCGCTGGAGCGAACGGTCGGGTACGCGCGCGTGCGTGAACAGTTCGGCAGGCCGATCGGCTCTTTCCAGGCGGTCAAGCACCGGCTGGCGGACCTGTACGTCGCCGTGGAGGCCGCCCGTTCCGCGGCCTACTACGCGGCGTGGTCCGGGCGGCCCGCCGTGGCGGGTCTCGCGCTCACGCAGGCGCTGGAGACCGCCAGGAGGGTCTCCGGTGAGGCCGTGCAGCTGCACGGCGGCATCGGGGTGACCTGGGAGCACGAGGCACAGCTGTACTTCAAACGAGCGGCTTCGGACGAGCTTCTGTTCGGCCCGGTGGACCGGCTGCGGGCCCGGGCGGCCGAGACGGCCGGGCTGTTCGACACGACAGGGCCGTTTGGCGTTCCGGGAGAGAGGGAAGCGGTGGTGTTGTGATGGCGACGGTCGAACGCCTCGTACAGAGAATCTCCTCGACCCGGTCGTTCGCGCGATTCGCTCCGCATGTCGTTCCGTCGCTCGACCGCGCGGTGCACCGGCTGACGGGCGGCAAGGTGCTGCTGAGCACCCGCCTGCTGCCGAGCTGTCTGCTGACCTCCACAGGCGCGAAGAGCGGCCTCTCCCGCAGGACGCCGCTCGCGTGCATGCCCCTGAAGGACGAGGACGGAACGGTCGGTGCCTGGATCCTCGTCGGCAGCAATTTCGGCCGCCCCGGGCATCCCGCCTGGTCGGCCAACCTGCTGAAGCACCCGGACGTCGTGATCAGCTGGAAGGGTCAGGAGATCCCGGTGCGCGCGCGGCTGCTGAAGGGCGCGGAACGGGGGGCCATGTGGTCGGCGGTGGTGAGGTTCTGGCCGCCGTACGCCCGCTACCAGGCGCGCGTGGAGCGGGAGATCCGGCTCTTCCGGCTGGAACGGCGGTAGCGGCGGCGACGACGCCGGGACCCTTCGCGGGAATGCGGCACGGCTGGGGCCGCCCGGGCTCGATGGCCCGGGCGGCCCCAGCCGCCACGATGACAGGACATGCGAAGGGCGGGCGACCTTGACGTGCCGGCACGTTCGAAGTGCCCGCACGCTGCGGGAACGCGGCGAGGAGCGCGGCACGCGGACGGGCCGGGTGGCCGCGGCGGGCGCGCGGTCGCTACTTGGTCGGCTTCTTGCCGGTGATGCCCAGGTGGACGATGAGGGCGAGGTTCGGCTTGAGCTCGGCCTGCTTGACTCCCCAGCTCTGGAAGCCCTTCTGGTGGGAGGCCACCGCGGCGAGCATGGCGACGAGCGAGCCCGCGACGGCCGCCGGGTTGAGGTCCTTGTCCACCTTCCCCTTGGACTGGAGCTCCTTGACGGAGTCCGTAAGGGAGTTGGTGACGGCGTTGAGGATCTTCATGCGGATCTTGTAGAACCGCTTGTCGCCCTCGGCCGCGCCCAGGTCCACGACACGAAGGATCGCGTCGTGTTTGCGCCAGAAGCCGAGGAAGCCGTCGACCAGTTCTTCGGCCGCCTGCCAGCCGGACTTGCCGACCCAGGAACGGCCCGCGACGAGATCGGTGAGCGTCGCGCCTTCCTTCGCCATTTCCTCGGCGATTTCGAGGACGGCGCCCTCGACGTCGGGGAAGTACTGGTAGAAGGTCGCCGGAGAAGTGCCGGCCCGGCGGGCGACATCGATGACCTTGACATCGCGGTAGGGCGAGGAGCTGAGCATTTCGCTGAGGCAGTCGAGCAGCTTCTGCCGCGTCGCCTGACCGCGCCGACCGGCCACGCGGCCGTCGACGGTGCGTACTTGTCCTGTCATGCCGTCAGCTTACCGAGGGGTGATCGGAGCGCGATTCGGCCGCATGCAAATGGGGGCAGGGGTGCGCGAAGGTATGTCATCGCAGGTCAGACGGTGTTGGAAGGGGGGACGGGAGAGCCGGACCGGATTGGCCCGTACCGGTGAATTGTCCTATCAACAAGCTGTGGACGGAGAAGCCGACGGCTCCGATTTCCGGTTATCCACAGGCCGAGCGAGATCGGCGATCTGCCTCTACCGTGGCTGCCAGAACACTCCGCGTAGCAGACGTCCCGCCCGCACGCGCGGAACCCGACCGCGCGGAAGGAGCCGCACCATGAGCGCAGCCACGGAAGCATTCCGCGAAGGCGCGCCGTGCTGGGCGGACGTCATGCTCGCAGATGTGGAAGCCGGCAAGCGCTTCTACGGCGGACTTCTCGGCTGGACATTCGAGGACAGCGGGGGCGAGTACGGGCACTACACCCACGCATTCCACGACGGGAAGAACGTCGCCGCGCTGGCACCCAAGCCGGACGGCCGGTTCCCGACGGCCTGGTCGATCTATTTCGCCTCCCATGACGCGGTGGCCACCGCGGACCGGATCAGGGCGGCCGGCGGGCAGATCTTCATGGGCCCGATGCCTATCGGTCCGTTCGGCACGATGCTGATGGCCGCCGACCCCGGCGGGGCCGCCTTCGGCGTCTGGGAGGCCGGCAGCCACCGGGGCTTCGAGAAGCGCGGTGAGCCGGGCTCGTACGGCTGGGCCGAGGTGTACACGTGGGACGCCCCGGCGGTCGATCCCTTCTACGAGGCGGTCTTCGGTTTCACCACGCACGACGTGAGCGAGGAGGCGGGCATCGAATTCGCCGTCTGGACGCCCGCCGGAACCCCGGGCACCCCGGAGAACGCGGTCGCGGGCAGAGCCGTCATGGACGAGCGGTTCCCCCGGGAGATGCCCGCGCACTTCCTCGCCTACTTCGTCGTCGAGGACTGCGACGCGGTGGTGCGCGAGGCGCTCCGGCTGCACGGGCGGGTGCGCAGGGAGCCGCAGGACACGCCGTACGGACGGTTCGCCGTTCTCGCCGACGACCAGGGTGCCGACTTCGCCGTGATCGACGTCGCGCACCCGGCGCCGGGATAGCCGACGGGCCCGGGAGCGCTGCGGAGCAGCAGGTGAGAGGGGTCGTTCCGCATGGCGGGGGATATGGCCCCATATGGCGGAGACACGGCGAAGCGCGCCCCGGGTTCGCAACCGAGGGCTTCGCCAGGAAGAATCTGGGGTGCGTACCCCGGGATAATTTCGCGGAGAGACGCTGCACGGGGCTGGAACCCTTCAAGCCCCCACGGGGAGGTGGCAGGTCAGTGGTGGAGCAGCTTACGCAGCACGACCCGAGACGGATCGGCCCGTTCGAGGTGCTCGGCCGACTCGGTGCCGGCGGCATGGGGCTGGTCTATCTCGCCCGCTCGGCGTCCGGCCGACGGGTGGCGATCAAGACGGTGCGCACGGAGCTCGCGGAGGACCAGCTCTTCCGCGTCCGCTTCACCCGTGAGGTGGAAGCGGCCCGTGCGGTCAGCGGCTTCTACACCGCCGCCGTCGTCGACGCCGACCCCAGGGCGGCCGTGCCCTGGCTGGCCACCGCCTATGTGCCCGCCCCCTCGCTCGAGGAGATCATCACCGAGTGCGGGCCGCTGCCGGCCCAGGCGGTGCGCTGGCTGGCCGCGGGCGTCGCGGAGGCGCTCCAGTCCATCCACGGCGCCGGGCTCGTCCACCGGGACCTCAAGCCGTCGAACGTGCTCGTGGTGGAGGACGGGCCGAGGGTCATCGACTTCGGCATCGCCTCGGGCGTCTCCAACACCCGGCTGACCATGACCAACGTCGCCGTCGGCACGCCCGCCTATATGTCGCCCGAGCAGGCGCGCGACTCCCGGAGCGTCACCGGGGCCAGCGACATCTTCTCCCTCGGCTCCACCCTGGTCTTCGCGGCGACCGGGCACGCCCCCTTCCACGGCGTCAACCCGGTCGAGACCGTGTTCATGCTGCTCAGGGAGGGGCCCGACCTGAGCGGGCTGCCGGACGAGCTCCGGCCCCTGATCGACTCCTGCATGCAGATGGCCGCCGAGAACCGGCCGAGCCCCGCCGACCTCCAGTCGCAGCTCGCCCCCCATCTGTTCGCCTCCGGCGGGGGCGACGACAGCGGCACGGCGTCGGCCTGGCTGCCCGACAACGCCGTCACCCTGATCGAGCAGCGCCGCGCGGGGCACCGCCCCACCGCGAAGGGCACCGGCGCGGCCGGCCGCGCCCGTCAGGCCGTCCCGCCCCGGCCCGCCGAGCCTCCGGCGCCGGAGCCCGTGGCCGCCTACGAGCCGCACGGCGGCCACAGCGGTCCCGGCGGTCACAGCGGCCCCGGCTGGAGCGACGGGCGCGCGGGTACCGGCACGCCCGACCCGCGCGGCGGGCTGAGCGGACCGCACAGCGTCAGGGCGGTGGCCGGTGCCGGAGCCGTCGCGCACGGGCGCCACGCCGGCGCGCCGTCCGCTTCCGAAGGGGCCATCCGGCTGGCCGGGTCGCAGGTGCCGATCGGCCCGGGCCCGAGGGTCGCCGACGCCCGGGACCCGCACGCGGGCACCGGCGCGGGCGCCACCACGGGGTGGGTCCGCCCCCCGGCCGGCGCGTCGGCCGCGGCCGTCCCCAGCCAGCCTCCGGTGGCCGCCCCCGCCCCCGACGGCGGGGCCACCGTGCAGGCGGATCAGGGCCGCTGGCGGCCGTGGCGGTTCCGGATGTCCAACGACGTCTGGGGCACCCCCGTCGTCTCCGGCGACCTGCTGTACGTCACGTCGTTCGAGGTACACGCCCTCGATGTGGCCAGCGGACGACGGCAGTTCAAGACCCGGGACGTGGCCTGGGCGATGGCCGTCGCCGATGGCCGCATACACGCCTCCGACGGTCCCACGCTGTACGCGCTCGACGCCTCCGACGGCACCGAGCGGTGGCGGCTGTCCACGGACGGCTGGGTCTACTCCCTCAAGGCCGACCGGGGCACCGTCGTCACCGGTACGCGCGGCGGGGGAGTCCAGGCGTGGGAGGCCGCCAACGGCGAGCTCCTGTGGGAGATGAACGGCGCCCAGGCCGACTTCGAGACCCCCGACTGCGGGCCCTTCGTCCACGACGGCACGGTGTACGTCTGGTCCGACGCGCGGCTGCGCGCGCTCGAGGCCCGTACGGGCGCGGAGCGCTGGTCGTACCCGGTGGGCGACGCGGCCTCGTGCGGCGGTGTGCCCGTACGGCTGCTGCCCGCGCCGGACGGCGTCGTCTATGTCGCGGCCGGCACGCGCGTGCTCGCCATCGACGTGGCGCGGGGGGACGTGCGCTGGCGCTTCGAGGCGCCCGCGGTCTTCCTGAGCCCGCCCGCCTTCGCCCCCGGCCCCGCCGTGACCGGTGGTGGCGTCTACATCGCCGACTACCTGGGCACCGTCTACGCCCTGGACGCGGCCACCGGCCGCGACCGCTGGCGCATCGCCACGGAGGCCCGGCAGACCACGGAGCCGGTGCTGGTCTCCGCGGGGTCGGTCCACCTGGGCAGCGGTGGCGCGCTCTACACGCTGGACGCGGTCACGGGCACGCCGAAGTGGCGCTTCGCGGCGGGCGGCGACATCATCGGCACGCCCGTCGTCGCCGACGGGCGGGTGCACTTCGGCTCCGCCGACCACTGTCTGTACACGGTGGACGCGGCGGGCGGCCAGCTGCGCTGGAAGCTCGCCACGGGCGGGGAGATCACGGGGTCGCCGGTGGCGGCGGGCGGGGTCGTCTACGCGTGCAGCAAGGACCGGTGCGTTTACGCGTTGGACGCGGGGAAGGGTACGGGGCACGTTCGGCGCTGACGCGCCGTTGTGCCCCCTAGGCACCCTGTTCGGGTGCGGGTCCGGTGGTCCGGTTGCGCCCACCCGTCCCGCCCTACGGGACGATTGCCCGCAACCTACCGCACCCGATGGTTCCGGGTGCGGCTGGTGAAGTGCTCGGCCTGTTCTGCGGGGGCGAGGTTCCCCAGTGCTATCAGGTGCTGGGCCAGCGACTCCGTATGGGATCTCGTCGGCTCCCTCGTCGACCACAAGGCGCGGACCGTGCCCTGGACCGGGTCGGGTGGGTAGGAAGCGATGACAGCCGCCGCGCGCAGGGCCGCCGCCGTGGCCTCTCCTGGCGGGGTCAGCTCCGAGACCAGGCCGATCTCATGGGCGCGGCGTGCCGAGAGGCGTTCGGCCGTGCCCATCAGCGCCGTCCGCGCGGCCTCGCCGAAAGGCATGAGCTGCGCCATGTACGCGGCCTCGTAGGCGCTGACCATCCCGTACGACGTGTGCGGGTCGAAGAATGTCGCGTTCTCGGCGGCGATGATGAACTCCGCCTCCCCCAGCAGGTAGAAGGCGCCCCCGCACGCCATGCCGCCCACCGCCGCGATGACGGGCTTCCACAGGTCGGCGGCCTTGGGGCCGACGGCGCGCAGCGGGTCGTCCAGGGAGTACGGGGAGCCCGGCTGGGGGACGTCGGCGGAGCGGTCGATGCCCGTGCAGAAGGCCCGGTCACCGGCGCCGGTCAGCACGATGGCGCGGACGTCGTCGTCGCGGCGGAACTCCGCCCAGAGGCCCTTGAGGCGCGTGGCTGTGGCGAGGTCGATGGCGTTGTGCCGCTCGGGCCGGTCGAGGGTGACGAGCGCTACGCCGTTCGGGCGGCGTTCGGTGCGGACGGTCATGGGCGCTCCAGCAGCCAGCGCGGCACGGTGACCCCGGGCGCGAGTTCGGCGAAGGCCACCCTGACCGGCGCCCCGACGCGCAGCCGGGACGGGTCGACGGAGTCGAGCGCGGCGTCCGGCGCGGCGACGAGGTTGCCGACGAGACGGATGCCGGGGGCGTCGGCGAGCTCCACGACGACGACGTTGTACGGGGCCTGATCGGCGTAGGCGGGCAGCAGCGGCGGGTGGGGCAGGACGTACGACCAGATCCGGCCGCGCCCGGAGACGCGGTGCCATTCGCCGACGAAGGACTGGCAGCGCGGGCAGCAGGGCCGGGGCGGGAAGCGGAGCCGGTGGCAGTCCGCGCAGGCCTGGACGCGCAGCTCGCCACGGGCGGCGAACTCCCAGAACGGGCGCCCGTCCTCGTCCTGGACGGGCAGCAGGAGGCCGTTGTCAGTGGTGCCCTGCATGATGGAGGACATGAGCACTCAACTCCTCAGCAGAAGTGCCGAAGTGGGGACGCCCTCGCCTGCCGTGACCAGGCAGGTCGCCGCGCCCGGCACCTGTGCCGTGGAGGTGCCGCGGAGCTGTCTGACCCCTTCGTTGATGAGGTTGAAGCCATGGACGTAGGCCTCGCTGAGACCGCCGCCGCCGGTGTTGAGGGGGAGCCGGCCACCGAGTTCGAGCGCGCCGCCCTCCGAGAAGGCCGCGCCCTCTCCGCGTCCGCAGAAGCCATAGCCCTCCAGGGACAGGGGGATCAGCGGGGTGAACGCGTCGTAGATCTGGGCGACATGGATGTCCTGGGGGCCGAAGTCCGCCGTCTTCCACAGCTGCCGGGCGGCGGTCCAGGACGGGCCGGACAGGGGGTCGTCCGTCCAGTAGTTGACCATGCCGTGGTGCTGGGCGGGCAGCCCCTGGGCGGCGGAGTGCACATAGACCGGGGTGGCGCGGCAGTCGCGGGCGCGTTCCGCGGCCACGACGACGCAGGCCAACGCACCGTCCGTCTCCAGGCAGTTGTCGAAGAGACAGAGGGGATCGCTGACCCAGCGGGAGGTCATATACATCTCGCGTGTCAGCGGCCGTTCGTACATCACGGCGGCGGGGTTCTGGTTGGCGCGGTTGCGGCAGGCCAGGGCGACGTTGAAGAAATGGTCGCGGGTGGCGCCGTACTCGTGCATATAGCGGCGGGCGAGCATCGCGATCTCGTCCACGGGGCGGAGTAGGCCGTACGGGCGGGTCCACTGCGCCGGGGTGGGGAGCTGCGTCCGGGTGTCCCGCCAGGGGCGCGGGCCGGAGCCGCGCTTGCGGGAGCGCCAGGCGACGCCGACGGTCGCCTGTCCCGTGGCGATCGCGGCGGCGAGGTGGGCGACGGTCGCGCAGGAGCCGCCCCCGCCGTAGCCGACGCGGGAGAAGAAGGTGACGTCCCCGGCGCCGATGGCCTTGGCGACCTCGACCTCGTCGGTGGTCTCCATGGTGTACGAGGCGAAGGCGTCGACCTGGGAGGGGGAGAGGCCGGCGTCGTCCAGCGCGGCGAGGACGGCGCGGCACGCCAAGGTTTTCTCGGATTCGGGGAGTTGTCGGGCGAAGGGGGTCTGGCCGATGCCGACGATCGCGGTGGTGTCCTTGAGCGTTGCCGTCATCGCCGCCTCCGTGCTGTCGATGCTGACAGCGCGGAAGGCTATCGCTAATCTGACGAAGCGTCAGCCCGCTGGTGGTGCGCCGGGATGGCCGGCGCGAAGCCGGGGACGGCAGGGGGAGGGCGTGCGATGCGTGGTGACCTGGAATTCGTCTCGATACCCCGGCTCGTCCGGATGGCCGCCGAGCGGTACGCCGCCCGTGAGGCCGTCGTCGAGGGCCGCACCCGGATTACCTACCGGCAGCTCGGCGAGCGTGTCGGGCGGGCCACGGCCGCGTGCGTGGCCGCCGGGGTGGAGGCGGGCGACCGGGTCGCGATCTGGGCGCCGAACAGTCTGGACTGGATCGTCGCCGCCCTCGGCGCGGTCGGCGCCGGCGCGGTGCTGGTGCCGGTCAACACCCGCTTCAAGGGCGCCGAGACGGTACAGGTGCTGGAGCGCACCCGGGCCCGGCTGCTCTTCGTCACGGGCACCTTCCTCGGCACGTCCTATGTGGCGGCACTGCGCGGTGCCGCGCGGGGGGAGCGGCACGGGACGGACGGCACCGCGCCCGGTCCCGGTCCCGGCCCTGGTCCCGGCCCTGGTCCCGGCCCTGGTTCCGGTCCTCGCCCCGGGACCGGCGGCGTGGCAGCGGCGCGGGCCGCCGCCACCGGCCAGTGGCCAGACGCCACCGGCGGACGGCCTGCCGTCACCGGCGAGTGGCCTGACGCCACCGCCGAGCGGCCTGCCGTCAGCAGCGAGCTGCCTGACGCCACCGCCAGTCGGCCTGCCGTCACCGGCGAACGGTCCGCTGCCACCGCCGCGCGGTCCGGCGCGCCGGGGGCCGGGCGGGGGCCGTTGCCCGGGTTGCCGCTGTTGCGGGACGTCGTCGTCCTGGCCGACGACGCCCCGGCCGACTTCCGGACGTGGAAGGAGTTCCTCGCCGCCGGGGACGGTGTGCCCGCCCGGACGGTACGGGCCCGGGCCGACGCCATACCCTCCGCGGCGCCCTCGGACATCCTCTTCACCTCGGGCACCACGGGCGAGCCCAAAGGGGCCGTCATCACCCATGGGCAGACGCTGCGCACGTTCGCCGTCTGGAGCGAGCTGGCCGGGCTGCGGGAAGGAGACCGCTATCTGATCGTCAACCCGTTCTTCCACACCTTCGGCTACAAGGCGGGCGTCATCGCCTGTCTGATGCGGGGCGCCACGATGGTGCCGCAGCCCGTCTTCGCGGCGGAGACGGTGCTGGCCCGGATCGCCGCCGAGCGGATCACGGTCCTGCCCGGGCCGCCGACGCTCCACCAGTCGCTCCTGGACCACCCCGACCGGGCGGCGTACGACCTGTCGTCGCTGCGGGTGGTGGTGACGGGCGCGGCCATGGTGCCCCGGCGGCTGATCGACCGGCTCCGCGGCGAGCTGGGCATAGCCACCGTGCTCACCGCCTACGGGATGAGCGAGGCGACGGGCGTCGTCACGATGTGCCGGCGCGGCGACCCTCCGGAGGTCGTCGCGGGCACCTCGGGCCGGGCCATCCCGGGCACCGAGGTCAAGGTGGCGGGTCCCGACGGGCGGGCGCGGGCGGCCGGTGTGCCCGGGGAGATCATGGTCCGTGGCCCCCAGGTGATGTCCGGCTACTTCGAGGACCCGGCCGCCACGGCACGGGCCCTCGACGCCGAGGGCTGGCTGCACACCGGTGACGTGGGCGTGCTGGACGCGCGGGGCAATCTGCGGGTCACCGACCGGCTGAAGGACATGTTTGTCGTCGGCGGCTTCAACGCCTACCCGGCGGAGATCGAGCGGGTCCTGGCGCGGCACCCGGGGATAGCCGAGGTCGCGGTGGTCGGTGTGCCGGACGGCCGGCTCGGCGAGGTCGGCAAGGCGTTCGCGGTCCGCCGGGCGGGTACCGGGGACGCGGTCACGGCGGACGGTCTGATCGCCTGGGCGCGCCGCGAGATGGCGAACTACAAGGTGCCACGCGAGGTGGAGTTCGTCCGGGAGCTGCCGCGCAACGCCTCCGGGAAGGTGCTCAAGGGGTTGCTGCGGCGCCGGGCGGAATAACCGGGCGGACTGAGCGGAACAGCGGGAGCGATGCGGCGGGCGCGGCGCGGCGCGGCCGGGAGTGACGCGGGCGGTGGGCATGGGGCGCGGCGCGGCCCGGGGTGCGGCCGTGGCCGTCCACCGGAGGTCTCCGGCCGCGCTCGGCCGCCATCGCCTGCCGTTGCCTGCCGTCGGCCGCACCCCCTGGCCCGCGCGCCGGGCTCCGCCCCGGGCGACCCGGGCGGTCCGAGCGCCGGGGCTCAGCGGCGGCTCGGCTCCGGGCCGGAGGCGTGGTCGTCCCCGACCAGCGTGCCGCCCGACGCGTGGTCGTCCAGGATCAGCGGGTTGTCCGAGGCGTGGTCGTCCAGGATCAGGGGGCTGTCGGACGCGTGGTCGTCGAGGAACCGGGGGCTGACCGAGGCGTGGTCGTCCCCGACCAGGGGGGCGCCGGACGCGTGGTCGTCCCCGATCAGCGTGGTGCCGGAGGCGTGGTCGTCGAGGAACCGGGGAGCGGTCGACGCGTGGTCGTCGTGGACCCGCAGGACGTGCGCCGGCCGGGCGCGCAGCGCCGCGGGGCCGGAGGCGTGGTCGTCGGCGGCCGCCGGTACCGAGCCGAGGACCGCCGCCGCGGCGGCGAGGCCGAGTATGGCGAACGTCTGCTTCCCGCGCTTCCCGTAATTCCCGCGCGCCGTCGGGGTGGTCTTGGTGCGGATGCGGATCATGGTGGCTCCTCTGATCGGGGGTTGCCGTGCGTGGGTCGGTGGTGCTGTGCCGGAGAACGTACCGGCGGGTTGCCGTGAAGTACGGGTGTTCGGGCGGAAAACTCATGGAATCGGGGAATCCCCCGCCGAAGGACGTATCCGCCTCTGGACGCCCGCACCCGTGGCAGGACGAAAGGCAGACGAAAGGCAGGGACCGGGGCCGACGGCTCCCCCTCCGTGCCGTCGGCTCCGGCCCCTGCCTCTCCCACCCGGGTCCCCCACCGGACTGTCCCCCGTCAAGTGCTCCGCGAGGCGGTGTCGTTCCCCCGTGTCCGCCTCGTCGGCGCGTTCGCCGGTTCCCCCGTCGGTCGCCCACGCCCCCCGTGGGTTCCCGCCGCCGGACAGCCCGCCCCCTCGGTTCCCCCGGAGGACCCTGGGCTCCGGGAGCTTCCGGCCGATGTCTGGCGGAAGCTCCCCATGCGCGATGTGCTCAGAGTGGTGCTGTTCGAGGTGGTGCTGTTCGAGGTGGTGCTGTTCGAGGTGGTGCTTCTCGGTACGGCGCTGTTCCCTCAGTACCGCGTTCAGTACCGCATTCAGTACCGCGTTCTCAGAACGGCTTCTCGATCGTGGCGTGGTCGTCCATGGCCATGAACTTCGGCGGGTTCGTGGCGTGGTCGTCCATCGTCACGAACTTCGGCGGGTTGGTCGCGTGGTCGTCCATCGCGACCACCGCCGGAGTGTCCGTCGCGTGGTCGTCCTGCGGCGTGGCCGGCACGCCGGCCAGCTTCCGTGCGGTGAGCGGCGCCCCCGTGGCGTGGTCGTCCTGCGGCGTTGCCGCTATGGGCGAGTTGAGATTGCTGTCGTCGCTCATGATGCTGTCTCCCGTTGGCACTGCGAGTCGTTGGGACGGTCAGGGATCGCAGAACCCGCCCGGCGACTCCCCCGAGGGCCGCCGGACGGGTTGTGAGGGCTGCTCGCCCTGAGGTGAAGGTCTCACCTACGACCCGCCTGCCCCCCGACGCGACGGATCGACATCCCTTAGATTGACGGGTCACGATAAACGATCGATGAACGGGCACGTAAGCGGCCTAGTTCCGCTTGTTTGTGACGTCCGGTAAGGCGGTAAGCCCGCACGGAACGGCCCCTCCGGATACGCCGGAATGCCTCACTCCGGCAGCCTGTCACCCGCCGCCGCGCAGGCGCTCCACGCCCGTGGGTACGCCTTCGGGCCCCCATGGACTCCCGCACCCCGCTGGGGAAATCTACGCCGCCGCGGCAGGCGTCAGCAGGTCCCGTACGTCGGCGGCCTCCGCCGAGCCCAGCGCCTCGTAGATGGCCAGTGCCTCCGTCCAGCAGGCGTGCGCGCGTCCCTGCTGCCCGAGCGCGTCCAGGGAGCGGCCCAGCACGGTGAGGATGTTGCCGCGCCGCCACTCGCCGCCGATGCCCCGTACCTGGACCAGCGCCTGCTCGGCGTAGGAGGCCGCCTGGGCGTGCCGGCGGGTGGCGAGGTAGAGCTCGGCCATCCGGTAGAGGGTCATGCCCTCCCACAGCCGCTGCCGGTTGTCGTGGAAGACCGGCAGGGCCTCGGCGAGCCGGCCCAGGGCCTCCTCGTAGCGCCCGGCGCGGCTGAGCGCGAGCCCGTAGGCGTAGAGGCCGTTGGCGAGCCGCCAGGAGACGTTGACCTCGCGGTAGAGCGCCAGGGCCTGCTCGGCGAGGCGGACGGCCGACTGGGTGCGGCCGGTCTCCTGGTGGACCCGGGAGAGGTTGCTCAGCGCGCTGGCCTCGCCCGGGCGGTTGCCGTCGGCGCGGAAGGCGCTGAGCGCCTGGCCGATGTGGGCCTCGGCGTCCTCGTAGCGGTGCTCGTAGATGGCGATGATGCCGCGGTTGTTGGAGGCGTAGCAGCAGGGGATGGGGTCCGCGCAGGAGCGCCCCAGCAGCACGGCGTGCCGCGCCTGCTCCTCGGCGTGCCCGAACCGGCCCGCGATGCTGTGGGCGTGCGTCAGCACGGTCCGCGCGCGGCCCTCGGCCCGGAGGTCGCCGGCTTCCTGGGCGGCGGCCAGCAGGGCGGACGCCGCCTGCTCGTACTGGCGGGAGTCGGCTCCGGACTCGGCGAGGTCCTTCGCGGCCAGCAGCAGGTCGACCGCGCGCCGCAGGGTGTCGCCGGTGGCGCTCGCGTGCTGGCGCACGCAGGCGAGCAGGCAGCCGGCCTCGGCGAACAGCCAGTCGCCGGCGGCCGTGCGGTCGGTGAAGGTCAGGCCCGGGTGGGTGGTGGGCGTCAGGTGGGCGAGCAGCTGGTCGCCGGGGCGCTCCAGGACGTACACCCCGGCGGCCGTCGCCAGGTAGAAGTCCAGCAGGCGGGACATGGCGGCGTCGCGTTCGGCGGGCGGCTGCTCGTCGCGCTCGGCGCAGGCGCGGGCGTAGAGGCGGACGAGGTCGTGGAAGCGGTAGCGGCCCGGCGCGGCGGATTCCAGGAGCGAGGTGTCGACGAGGGACTCCAGCAGCTCCTCGGTGGCGTCGGGGCCCAGGTCGAGGACGGCCGCCGCGGCGGCCAGGGAGATGTCGGGCCCGTCGGCGAGGCCGAGGAGGCGGAAGGCGCGGGCCTGGCCGGGCTCGAGCTGGCCGTAGCCGAGCTCGAAGGTGGCCTTGACGGCGAGGTCGCCGGCGCGGAGCTCGTCCAGGCGGCGGCGTTCGTCGGCGAGCTTGCGGGCGAGGACGGAGACGGTCCAGGTGCGGCGGGCGGCGAGGCGGGAGGCGGCGATGCGGATGGCGAGCGGCAGGAAGCCGCAGGCGGCCACGACGTCCATGGCGGCGTCCCGCTCGGCGCTGACGCGCTCGGAGCCGACGATCCGGGTGAACAGGACGAGCGCTTCCTCGGGGCTCATCACGTCCAGGTCGACGAGGTGGGCGCCGGCGAGGTCGACCATGCGGACGCGGCTGGTGACGAGCGCGGCGCAGCCCTCGTTGCCGGGCAGCAGCGGGCGGACCTGGGCGGCGTCGCGCGCGTTGTCCAGCAGGGTCAGTACGCGGCGCCCGTCGAGCGTGGAGCGGAACAGGGCGGCGCGCTCCTCCATCCCGTCCGGAATAGCGGAATCCGGGATTCCGAGGGCGCGGAGGAAGGACCCCAGCACGGCCTCCGGCTCGGCGACCACGGGCCCCGCGCCCTGGAGGTCGACATAGAGCTGGCCGTCGGGGAAGTGGTGCCGGGCGGCGTGCGCGACGTGCACGGCGAGCGTCGTCTTGCCGACGCCGCCGATGCCCGCGACGGCGGAGACCGCCATCACGCTGCCCTCCGCCGTGGCCAGCTGGTCGCCCAGCTCCTGGACGAAGGAGGCGCGCCCGGTGAAGTCCGGGACGGTCGCGGGCAGCTGCGCGGGCCGGATGAAGGTGGGGCCGAGGCTGGGACGGTCGCCCGCGGGGTGGACGTTGAGCTCGGTGTCGGCGTTGAGGATGCGCTGCTGGAGCTCGGAGAGCTCGGAGCAGGGGTCGACGCCCAGCTCGTCGGCGAGCAGCCGGCGGGTGTCGGCGTAGACGGCGAGGGCCTCGGCCTGGCGGCCGCTGCGGTAGAGGGCAAGCATCAGGAGCTCGCGCAGCCGCTCGCGCAGCGGGTAGGCGGCGGTCAGCGCGGTGAGCTCGGAGACGGCCTCGGCGTGCCCGCCGACCTCCAGGTCCACGTCGAGGCGGGTCTCCAGGAGCGTGAGGTGCCACTCCTCCAGCCGGGCGCGCTGGGTGTCGGCGTACGGGCCGGACAGCCCGGCCAGCGGCTCGCCGTCCCACAGGGCCAGGGCCTGGTTCATCAGGTCGCGGGCGCGGAAGCGGTCGCCGCTCGCCCGGGCCTTCTCCGCGTCGGCGGCAAGGCGTTCGGCCTCGTCCGCGTCCAGGCCGCCGTCGGTGACCCGTATCGCGTAGCCGCCCGCCTCGCTGACCAGGGCGTCCGCGTCCGGACCGAAGGCCTTCCGCAGCCGGGAGGCGTAGGTGCGCAGGGCCGCCAGGGCGGCGTGCGGGGGCTCCTCGCCCCACAGGGCGTCGACGAGCTCGGGCGCGGTGGCCGTGCGCCCGCCGCGCAGCAGCAGGGCGGCCAGCAGCGCCCGCTGCTGGGGTGAACCGGTGTTCAGCGCTTCGTCGCCGCGCCAGGCGCGGACGGGCCCGAGCACGGTGAAGCGCAGCGCCTGCCCGTGCCCTGTATCCCCGGCCATGGTGACCCCCTGCCTGTCCTGCTCGGTCGCACCGGCCAGTCTGCCTTGTTCAGGGCTGCTACGTCAGCAGGGGTCCGGCCCTCTCTGCACGGTCCGCGAGCGCCCGGGCACGGGCCGGATCCGCCCTGTCCTGACGAACCGTCAGTTCGGCGCTACGGTGTCGGCCATGGTGAGCTTCCCCAAGATAATCTCGGTGGACGACCACACAGTGGAACCCTCCGACGTCTGGCGGAACCGGTTACCGGCGAAATTCCACGGCGTCGGGCCACGCATCGTGAGGGCCCCGGTGAAGGGCATGACCTTCGAGGGAGGGCGCTTCGCGCCCGTCATGGGCACCCCGGGTGACGACGGCCCGGAAGCGGACTGGTGGGTCTATGAGGATTTGTGCCGTCCTCTCACGCGGCTTGATACCGCCGTCGGATGCTCCAGGGACGAGGTCAGGCTGGAAGGGATCACCTACGGACGGATGCGGCCGGGCTCCTACAGCGTGCCCGACCGGCTGGCCGACATGGACCTCAATCACGTCCAGTCCGCGCTCTGCTTCCCCACCTTCCCCCGCTTCTGCGGCCAGACCTTCGCCGAGGCCGCCGACCGGGAGCTGGCCCTGCTGTGCGTACGGGCCTACAACGACTGGATGGTCGACGAATGGTGCGGCCCCGAGGCGCACGGGCGCCTGATCCCGCTGGCGATCGTGCCGCTGTGGGACGCGGAGCTCGCCGCCGCCGAGGTGCGGCGCAACGCCGCGCGCGGCGTGCGCGCCGTCTGCTTCTCCGAGATCCCGCCACATCTGGGCCTGCCGTCCGTCCACAGCGACGCCTGGGACCCGTTCCTGCGCGCCTGCGAGGAGACCGGCACCGTCCTCGCCATGCACATCGGCTCCTCCTCCCGGATGCCCTCCACGTCGGCCGACGCTCCGCCCGCCGTGAGCTCCGTCCTCACCTTCGGCAACTGCTGCTTCTCGCTGGCCGACTGGCTGATGTCCGGCAAGCTCGACCGTTTCCCCGGCCTGCGCCTGATGTACGCGGAGGGGCAGATCGGCTGGATCCCGTACGTCCTGGAGCGCGCGGACACGGTGTGGGAGGAGAACCGCGGCTGGGGCGGCGTCGCGGACAAGGTGTTCACCCCGCCCTCCGAGCTCTTCGCCCGCCAGGTGTACGGCTGCTTCTTCGACGACGCCTTCGGGCTGCGCAACCTTGACGCCGTCGGGGTGGGGAACGTGCTGTACGAGACCGACTACCCGCACTCCGACTCCACCTGGCCCCGCTCGCGGCAGGTCGCCGAGGAGCAGATGGCGCACCTGGCGCCGGAGGTCGTGGAGCGCGTCGTCCGGGGCAATGCCATCGAGCTGCTCGGCCTCACGCCGGAGGGACTCTGGGCGGGCGCCGTACCGGCGTGAGGCGGGGACCATCCCGGGGCCGCCCCAGTGCTGCCCCGGTGCCGCCCCAATGCCGTCCGGTGTGACCGGCGGTACGCGGTGGCCTTGACGGTGGGTGTGGCCGGTGCCACAGTCGCATCGCGTCAGTCGATCTGATGAGGCGTCAGATACCGGAAACAGCGAAGTCGGGCGGTGACCTCCGTGGAATTCGGGATCTTCGTGCAGGGCTATGTGCCGGCGAGCCGGTCGCGCACCGACCCCCGGGCCGAGCACCACGCGCTGATGGAGGAGGCCGCCTACGTCGTCCAGGCGGACAAGTCGGGCTTCAAGTACGCCTGGGCCACCGAGCACCACTTCCTGGAGGAGTACTCCCATCTCTCCGCCAGCGACGTCTACCTCGGCTACCTCGCCCACGCCACCGAGCGCATCCACCTCGGCTCCGGCATCTTCAACCCCCTGCCCAAGGTCAACCACCCGGTGAAGCTGGCCGAGAAGGCCGCGATGCTGGACCACCTCTCCGGCGGACGCTTCGAGTTCGGCACCGGGCGGGGCGCGGGCAGTCACGAGATCCTCGGCTTCCTGCCGGACGTGACCGACATGGACGCCACCAAGGCGATGTGGGAGGAGACCATCGCCGAGTTCCCGAAGATGTGGCGGGAGGGGGTTTACGAGGGATTCACCGGCAAACACTGGTCCCTTCCGCCGCGCACGGTCCTGCCCAAGCCGTACGGACCCTCCCACCCCGCCATGTGGTACGCCGCCGGGTCGCCCTCCTCGTACGCGATGGCGGCCGGCAAGGGGCTGGGCGTCCTCGGCTTCAGCGTCCAGAAGGTCTCCGACATGGAGTGGGTCGTCGACTCGTACAAGACCGCGATCGGCAAGGCCCGGCCCGTCGGCGACTACGTCAACGACAACGTCATGGTCACCTCGACCGCCATCTGCGCGGAGACCCACGCCAAGGCCGTCGAGATCGCGGTCGGCGGCGGACTCAACTACCTTCAGTCGCTGCTCTTCCGCTACCACGACACGTTCCCCCGCCCCGAGGGCATCCCCCGGTGGCCCGAACTGCTGCCGGAGTACACCGAGGAGATCATCGAGCTGCTCATCGCCGAGGAGCTGATGATCTGCGGCGACCCCGACGAGGTCTTCCGGCAGTGCAAGCGCTGGGAGCAGGCCGGCGCCGACCAGCTGTCCTTCGGGCTGCCGATCGGCATCTCCCCCGGGGACACGATGACGACCATCCGGCTCATCGGTGAGCACGTCATCCCGAAGATAGACACCGATCCGGTCCACCGCACCACGCGCTACCGCCAGGCCGCCGGGCACGCCTGAGCGGCCGCCCACGCCCCGGGGCGGCGCCTCCCGGGCCGCCGCCCCGGTCCCGCTCGTCGCGAGAGGAGCCGACCGTGCTGGACCACCTCATCCGCCGCGCCACCGTCGTCGACGGCACCGGAGGTCCCGCGTACGTCGCCGACGTCGGCGTCCGCGACGGCCGGATCGCGCTGATCGACCGGGACACGGGCGGGGTGAAAGCGGGCGGCCGGGTCGGGCACCGGGCCCGCACCGAGGAGAACGCCACCGGCCTCGTCCTCGCCCCCGGCTTCGTCGACCCGCACACCCACTACGACGCCCAGCTCTTCTGGGACCCCTACGCCGCGCCCTCCCTCAGCCACGGCGTCACCACCGTCGTCGGCGGCAACTGCGGCTTCAGCCTCGCCCCGCTCCACCCCGGCCGCCCGGCCGACGCCGACTACACCCGGCGGATGATGAGCAAGGTCGAGGGCATGTCGCTCGCCGCCCTGGAACAGGGCGCGCCCTGGGACTGGTCTTCTTTCGGCGATTATCTCGACGCGCTGGACGGCCGGATCGCGGTCAACGCGGGTTTCATGGTGGGCCACTGCGCGCTGCGGCGATACGCGATGGGCCCGTCCGCCATCGGCGGCACGCCGGGCGCACAGGAGTTACGGCAGATGACCGCGCTGCTCCACGACGCCATGGACGCCGGCGCCTGGGGCCTGTCCACCACCCGCTCGACCACCCACACCGACGGCGACGGCCGGCCCGTCGCCTCCCGGCACGCCCGCCCCGACGAGCTCCTCGCCCTCGCCCGCGCTGTCGGCGAGCACGAGGGCACCCAACTGGAAGCCATCGTCCCCGGCTGCCTGGACCACTTCTCGGCGGAGGAGAGCGCACTCCTGGTGGAGCTGACGGCCGCCGCCGGACGCCCGCTGAACTGGAACGTCCTCACCATCGAGTCCACCGTCCCCGGCCGGGTGCCGCACCAGCTGGCCACCAGCGAGCGCGCCCGCGCGGCGGGCGGCCGGATCGTCGCTCTGACCATGCCGATCCTCACCCCCATGAACATGTCGCTGGGCACCTTCTGCGCCCTCCACCTCCTCCCCGGCTGGGGCGAAATCCTGGGGCTTCCGCTGCCGGAACGGATCGACCGACTGCGCGACCCGGCCGTCCGCGACCGGCTGCTGCACGGCGCGGCGAGCCCGGCCGCCGGCCCCTTCCGCCGGCTCACCGACTTCGGCCGGTACGTCATCGGCGACACCTACGCCCCCGAGAACGACGGCCTCACGGGCCGCGTCGTCGAGGACATCGCCGCCGAACGCGGCACCGACCCCTTCGCCACGCTGGTCGCCGTCTGCGTCGCGGACGACCTGCGCACCGTCCTGTGGCCGATGCCCACCGACGACGACCCCGCCAGCTGGGAGCTGCGCCGCCGCGCCTGGGACCACGAGGACGTCCTCCTCGGCGGCTCGGACGCCGGGGCCCACCTGGACCGGATGTGCGGCGCCCCCTACCCGACGCGCTTCCTGGGCGACTGTCTGCGCGGACGGAAGCTCGTGCCGCTGGAACGGGCGGTGCGGATGCTCACCGACGACCCCGCGCGCCTCTTCGGCCTGCGCGAGCGCGGCCGGATCGCCGAGGGGTGGTGCGCCGACCTCGTCCTCTTCGACCCCGAGCGCGTCGACGCGGGCCCGGCGACGCTGGTCCGGGACCTGCCGGGCGACGGCGGCCGGCTGGACTCGCGGGCCGTGGGGGTGGTGAGCGTACGCGTCAACGGCGTGGAGACCGTCCGGCACGACGTGGTGACGGGAGCGGTGCCGGGTCGGGTGCTGCGGTCGGGGCGGGACACGGAGACGGTGGCGACGGCGGCGACGGGAAAATTTTGAATCGGGACAAAAAGGGCGGAGGTGCGGTTCTCGCATCCGGCGAGGGTCGCGGTTACCCCTTGGTGTTACCTGGCGTAAGGCTGCGGCGACCTTTATTAAGAAGATCAACTCACGTTTTGTCGACGGTGGTTGAAGGTTGGTCGCCCGGAGGTTCGTTCTCCGGATGCGGATACAGCAGCGCTTAACGTCCTCGCCATGGTTCACGTGCAGCCGCGGCCGGGGGCCGGAGAAACGGCAGAGGTGGCAGAGGCTGAAGAGGCGGTAGGGGGCGTCGCGGGCCGCGGTGCCGGGCAACGGCCCCGGGCCAAGGGCCTGAGCGGCGGTTCCGTCGGCCTGCTGGGCAGCTCCGTCATCGGGATCTCGACCGTCGCGCCCGTCTACTGCCTGACCTCCACGCTGGGCCCGACCGTGGGCAAGGCGGGGGTCCAGATGCCCGCCGTCTTCCTCGCGGGCTTCCTCCCGATGCTGCTGGTCGCCTTCGCCTACCGCGAGCTCAACAAGGCCCTCCCGGACTGCGGCACGTCCTTCACCTGGACCGTACGGGCCTTCGGGCCCCGGGTCGGCTGGATGTGCGGCTGGGGCCTGGTCATCGCGACCATCATCGTGCTGTCGAACCTCGCGGGCGTCGCGACGTCCTTCTTCTACCTGCTGCTCGGCCGGCTCACCGGCAGCGACTCCATCGCGGCCCTCGACGGCGACCGGCTCGTCCACGTCGTGACGTGCCTGGTGTTCATCGCCGCCGCGACGGCCGTCAGCTATCGCGGCATGACCGCCACCAAAGGGGTGCAGTACGCGCTGGTCGGGCTGCAGCTGGCCGTGCTCGCCCTGTTCGTGGCCATGGCGTTCACGAAGGCGCGGTCCGGCGGCCTGCCCGGCTCCGGCTCCCTCGGCTTCTCGTGGACGTGGCTGAACCCCTTCGAGGTCGCCTCTTTCGGCGCCTTCACGGCGGGGTTGTCCTTGTCCATCTTCATGTACTGGGGCTGGGACGCATGCCTGACCGTCAACGAGGAGACGGAGGGCAGCGCCAGGACGCCGGGCCGGGCGGCGCTGCTGGCGATGGTCGTGCTGGTCGGCTCGTACCTGCTGACCGCCGTCGCCGCCCAGATGTTCGCCGGCGTCGGCGGCGAGGGCCCCGGGCTGGGAGATCCCGCGACCGCCGACAACGTCTTCGCCGCGCTCGCCGATCCCGTCCTGGGCCCCGCTCTCGGCGTCCTGCTCTTCGTGGCCGTGCTGGCGTCCGCCGCGGCGAGCCTCCAGACGACCTTCCTGCCGGTGGCGCGGACGGTCCTCGCGATGAGCGCCTACCAGGCGCTCCCGCCGTCCTTCGCCCGCGTCCACCCGCGCTTCCGCTCGCCCGGCCGGGCCACGGTGGCGGCGGGCGTCGCCACCGGGGTCTTCTACGCCGGGATGAGCTTCCTCAGCCGCAACGTGCTGGTCGACACCATCTATGCGCTGGGGCTGATGATCTGCTTCTACTACTCGATCACGGCGTTCGCCTGTGTCTGGTTCTTCCGGAGCGAACTGCGGAATTCGGTGCGGGACGCGTGTTTCAAAGGCGTCTTCCCGCTAACGGGCGGGCTGTTGCTGGCGTCGGTCTTCTGCAAGACGCTCCACGACATGTGGAACCCGGACTACGGCAGCGGCAGCGCGGTGCTCGGCGTCGGCTCGGTCTTCGTCATCGGAGTGGGGCTGCTGCTCCTGGGCGTGGTGCTGATGGAGCTGATGCGGCGGCGCAGCCCGGCGTTCTTCCGGGGTGAAGTGCTGACGCGCTCCACCCCGGTGATCGAGGACTGATGCCGGCCGGCGATCAGAAGACGGTCAGAAGTCGACGAGCTCGTTGTCGTCGACGCGGGCCACGGACTCCTGGGCGAAGCGCTTGTTGTACGTGGCGCGGATCTGCTCGATCTTGGCACCGGCGGTCCGGGCCTCGCCCTTCGGGTAGAGGAGGGTGAGCTTGTACGAGCGCTCGTGCTCGATCTTCCCGTGGGCGTCGCGGTACTGGCCGTAGGCGTTCTCGACCGTCAGGCCCGCCGGGAAGCGCGGGGTGACGATCTCGTCGACGAAGGCGCGGAACTCCTTGTCGGTGACCGGGGAACCACCGTTGGGCTTGGCCGTGCCGAAGAGCAGCTCGGTCTTCACGTACGGCTTGCCGACCGCCCGCACCGGCGCGCTCGCAGCGGCCTTGGGGTCCGGATCGTCGAAGGCGGCGTAGGCGACGGGGGCGCTCGCGCCGAACAGGGCGGCGGTGAGGGCGACGGCGGCGAGCCGGACGCGGGGGGAGGACTTCGGCATGGTGACGGCTGTTCCCTTCGACGAGATCGACAGGATTCGACAGGAGGTGATGCCAGAGAAAGTGATGCCAGAAGCGATGCCGGAAGTGACGAAGCGCCAGAACTCTAGCGGTGGAAGGCCAGGGCTGTGGTGCTGTTCGTGGTGCTGTTCCGGCCGTCAGCCGGCCGCGCTCAGGAACACCGGGTTCGTCATCGCCGCCATCGCCCCCGGCAGCCCCGACGCCCCGCCGTCGCTCGCGGGGTGCCGCACCTCGGCCCGTACGTACGCCGCCTGGGAGGGCGTCGTGCGCCACTCCAGCGCGCCGTCCGCCGGCACGGGCGCGGTGAACATCCGTCCCTGGTCCGTGACGAAGGACGCCGAGCAGCCCGTCGTGCCGGTGACTTTCAGCCGTACGGTGATCTGCTCGCCCGGCGCGGCCCGCAGCCGCTCGCCGATGCCCGCGTGCGCGCCGCGCCCGCCGAGGACGGTGAACGACAGATCGACGGCCGACGACTCCGCGATCCAGCTGCGCCCCGCGCGGATGCCCGCCAGCAGGGCCTCGCGGGAGAGCGCGTCGGCCAGGACGACCGTCTGGGGCAGCCCCACGACCTGCGGTTCGCGGTGGGCGTCGCTGTTGCCCATGGCGGGCAGCCAGCGGCCGCCGGAGCGGGCGGCGGCGACCAGCGTGTTGTCCCACGCGGCGACGGCCATCTCGTCGTCCGGGGTGTACGGGCCGTTCCACACCTCCACCACGTCCGCCTCGTCGAAGCCGAACTTCCAGCCGCAGCCGACGCACGTCGCGTACGGGTGGGCCGGGACGACCAGTCCGCCCGTTTGCCGGATTCTCCGCGCGAAACGTCCGAAGGCGTTGTCTCTCGCGCGGTAGCGCCAGTCGATGAAGGCACCGGGATCGGTACCGAGGGCGAGGACGTGGCCGTTGCGCGTGGTGACCTCCTCGCCCGTGAGGATCAGGAGGTCCTCGCCCCACAGGCCCTCCCACGCCCCGTGCGCGGCGGTCGTGTTGTGCTCCGTCGTCGTGATCCAGTCGAGCCCGGCGGCGCGGGCGGCGGCGGCGATCTGCGCGGGGGTGCGCAGTCCGTCGGAGTGGACGCTGTGGAGGTGGTTGTCGCCCCGGTACCAGGCGCGGCCCCGGCCCCGGGCCCGTCGCGGCGGGTACACCGGCTTCGGCGTGGCCCCCGGCGTCCCGTACCGTAGGGTGACCGCGACCTCGTAGGCGAGCCCCTGCGGTGCGACCGTGTACGGGCCGAGGACGACGTGCCAGGTGCCGGGACGGACGGGCCCGGCCAGGTAGCCGGGCGTGGCCCGTTCGGCGCCCACGAAGAACTCCGAGCGGGCGCCGCCCGACCAGCCCCGGAAGCCGGCTCCGCCCAGCGCGGTGCCGC
Source organism: Streptomyces abikoensis (assembly GCF_014648775.1). Taxonomy (GTDB): domain Bacteria; phylum Actinomycetota; class Actinomycetes; order Streptomycetales; family Streptomycetaceae; genus Streptomyces; species Streptomyces abikoensis. The sequence goes on along the minus strand of NZ_BMRT01000007.1, from coordinate 249,863 downwards.
GTTCGTCGAAGATGCCGATGTCGCAGGCGTTGCCCTGGGTGCCGGTGGGCACGGAGGGTCTGTCGTAGCTGTACGAGACGGCGATCTCGCGGACGCCGCGCGGTACTTCCACGGGGAGGTGGACGAAGTCCGGGGCGCCGGCGGGGAGCCGTCCGGTGACCCTGCGGGTCTCCTCGCCGGAGGCGGGTCCCCCGCCCGCGGCGTGCGCGAAGCTCACTCCTTCGAGCGTCAGAATGCTCGCCGCTCCCGCGGCTGCCGCTCCCTTGAGTATGTCGCGCCTGAGTACGTCGCGCCGGTGCATCCCCGCCTCCTCGCGTGGGCCGTGTCCGACTGTGCCGAATGCCTGCGCCGATGCGTGTGTCGACGCCTGTGGCGATGCGCTGTGACTGTCGTGACCCACTGTTGTACGCCCGGGTGGCGGGCGGTGGAACACCCGCCGACGCGTGTGGCGGCCGGTATACGAACACGCGTCGACACCCGACCGCGCGTGGCGCCCCCACGGCCGCCTCCCAAGGCATACCGTGGGTCACACGCGAGACCGCCGCGACGACGGAGGTGCCCGGGATGCGGATCGCCACGACGATCTTTCTCACCGATGAGACGATCAGCCCGGTCCGGCTGGCCCGTGAGCTGGAGCAACGGGGCTTCGCCGGGCTCTATCTGCCCCAGCACACCCACATCCCGGTGAGCCGCAAGACCCCGGCGCCGGCCGGCGACCCGCTGCCGCGCGAGTACGGCCGCGCCGTCGACCCCTTCCTGGCGCTCGCCCAGGCGGCCGCCGTCACCCACCGGATCGAGCTGGGGACCGGCGTCGCGCTCGTGGCCCAGCAGGACCCGATCGTTCTGGCCAAGCAGGCGGCCACCCTGGACTTCCTCAGCGGCGGCCGGTTCACCCTCGGCATCGGCTACGGCTGGAACGTGGAGGAGGCCGAGGACCACGGCGTCGACTGGCACACCCGCCGGGAGCTGGTGCGCGACCGGATGGCGCTGATGCGCGCGCTGTGGTCGCCCGAACCGACGGCATACGACGGCGAATTCGGCTCGGTGCAGGCGAGCTGGGCGCACCCCAAGCCCGTCCGCCGCCCGCGCCGGCTCCGGGGCACGGACTCACTGGTGGGGCCGCGCACCCTGATCGGCGGCGCGGCCGGCCCGAAGCTCTTCGCCCACATCGCCGAGTACGCGGACGGCTGGATGCCGGTGGGCGGCAGCGGACTCCGCGAGACGCTGCCGGAGCTGCGCCGGGTCTGGACGGAGGCGGGGCGGCCGGGCGAGCCGGAGGTCATGCCGTACGCCGTCCACCCCTCCGCGGGCAAGCTCGCGCACTACGCCGACCTGGGCGTCGAGGAGGTCGCGGTCGGGCTGCCGTCGGCCCCGGAGGCGGAGGTTCTGAGGGCGTTGGACGCCCACGCGGAGTTCCTGTAGGCGCGGCGGAGGCGACGCCTCCGGGGCATTCCGGAGGATGCCTCCGTCTGACGTGACGAGAGGCACATGGAACGTCCGCTTCCAGTACATGGCGGTGTCAGTGTCCGCTCGTATGCTCGGACAATGACTTCGAGCGCACCGCGTCCCGAACAGCCGAACACCCCGGTCGCCCCGACCGCCAACGCCATGCGGCGCGCGCTCAAACGCGCCCGCGACGGTGTCGCGCTGGACGTCACCGAGGCCGCCGTGCTGCTCCGGGCGCGCGGCGCCGATCTGGAAGACCTGTGCGCCTCCGCCGCCCGGGTGCGGGACGCGGGCCTGGAGGCCGCCGGCCGGCCCGGTGTCATCACCTACTCCAAGAGCGTCTTCATCCCGCTCACCCGGCTCTGCCGCGACCGCTGCCACTACTGCACCTTCGCCACCGTCCCCGGCAAGCTCCGCCGCGCGGGTGAGGGCATGTTCATGTCGCCGGACGAGGTGCTGGCAATCGCCCGGCGCGGCGCCGAACTCGGGTGCAAGGAAGCGCTGATCACCCTCGGCGACAAGCCGGAGGACCGCTGGCCCGAGGCCCGCGAGTGGCTCGACGCCCACGGCTACGACGACACCATCGCCTACGTCCGCGCCGTCTCCATCCGCATCCTGGAGGAGACGGGCCTGCTGCCCCACCTCAACCCGGGCGTCATGACCTGGACGGACTTCCAGCGCCTCAAGCCGGTGTCCCCCTCCATGGGCCTGATGCTGGAGACCACCGCCCAGCGGCTGTGGAGCGAGCCGGGCATGCCGCACCACGGCTCGCCCGACAAGGAACCCGCCGTCCGGCTGCGCCACCTGGAGGACGCGGGCCGCAGCTCCGTCCCCCTCACCAGCGGCCTGCTGATCGGCATCGGGGAGACGCCCGAGGAGCGCGCCGAGTCCCTGTTCGCCCTGCGCCGGATCTCCCGCGCCTACCACGGCATCCAGGAACTCATCATCCAGAACTTCCGCGCCAAGTCGGACACGGCCATGCGCCGCATGCCGGACGCCACCCTCGACGACCTCGTCGCCACCGTCGCCGTCGCCCGGCTCATCATGGGCCCCTCCGGCTGCCTCCAGGCCCCGCCCAACCTGGTGGACGACGAGTACGCCCGTCTCATCGGCGCCGGCATCGACGACTGGGGCGGCGTCTCCCCGGTCACCCCCGACCACGTCAACCCCGAGCGCCCCTGGCCCGCCATCGAGGAGCTCGCCGAGCGCTCGGCCGCCGCCGGCTTCCGCCTCAGGGAACGCCTCGCCGTCTACCCGGAGTTCGTCCAGCGCGGCGAGCCCTGGCTGGACCCCCGCATCCTGCCCCACGTCCGCGCCCTGGCCGACCCCGAGACCGGCCTGGCCGACGAGAACGCCGAGGTCAAGGGCATCCCCTGGCAGGAACCCGAAGAGGTCTTCACCGCCTCCGGCCGTACGGACCTCCACCGCGCCATCGACACCGAGGGCCGCACCTCCGACCGCCGCGAGGACTTCGACGACGTCTACGGCGACTGGGACGCCCTCCGCGAGGCCGCCGCCCCCGGCATGGCGCCCGAGCGCATCGACGGCGACGTCCGCGAAGCACTGCGCCAGGCCGCCGCCGACCCGACCGGGCTGACGGACGACCAGGCGCTCGCCCTGCTCCACGCCGACGGCCCCGCCCTGGACGCCCTCTGCCGCGTCGCCGACGACCTCCGTCGCGACGTCGTGGGGGACGAGGTCACCTACATCGTCACGCGGAACATCAACTTCACCAACGTCTGCTACACCGGCTGCCGTTTCTGCGCCTTCGCCCAGCGGCGCACCGACGCCGACGCCTACACCCTCTCGCTCACCCAGGTCGCCGACCGCGCCGCGCAGGCGTGGGACGTGGGCGCGGTCGAGGTGTGCATGCAGGGCGGCATCCACCCCGACCTGCCCGGCACGGCCTACTTCGACATCGCCCGCGCGGTGAAGGAGCGGGTGCCCGGGATGCACGTCCACGCCTTCTCGCCGATGGAGGTCGTCAACGGCGCGACGCGCACGGGCATGTCCATCCGGGAATGGCTGACCGCCGCCAAGGAGGCCGGGCTCGACTCCATCCCCGGCACCGCCGCCGAGATCCTGGACGACGAGGTCCGCTGGGTCCTCACCAAGGGCAAGCTCCCCACCGCCACCTGGGTCGAGGTCATCAAGACGGCACACGAGCTGGGCATCCGCTCGTCCTCCACGATGATGTACGGGCACGTGGACCAGCCCCGGCACTGGCTGGGCCACTTCCGGCTGCTCGCCGAGATCCAGCGGTCCGCGCTCGACAAGGGCGTCGACGGTTTCACCGAATTCGTCACCCTCCCCTTCATCCACACCAACGCCCCCGTCTATCTCGCGGGCATCGCCCGGCCCGGCCCGACCATGCGGGACAACCGCGCGGTCACCGCGATGGCCCGGCTGCTGCTCCACCCCCATATCCCCAACATCCAGACGAGCTGGGTCAAGCTGGGCGCGGACGGTGCGGCGGAGATGCTCCGCTCGGGCGCCAACGACCTCGGCGGCACCCTGATGGAGGAGACCATCTCCCGGATGGCCGGCTCCTCGTACGGCTCGTACCGCTCCATCCAGGACCTCGTCGCGATAGCCGACGCCGCCGGGCGCCCCGCGCGGCCCCGCACGACGCTCTACGGCGAGGTGCCCAAGGAGCGGCAGGAGGCCGCCCTCTCCTCGGACGGTCATCTGCCCACACTGCTCCCGGTACTGGACGTTCTTCCGGCGTCCGGCCCCGGCGAGGAGTGATGGTCGTTTGATCTTCGTTCGTACAAGTGTTGCGGATCTGTCGCCGACCGCCGACCGGCCGACGACAGTCCCCGCATAGGGTGTCCCGCATGTCTTGGCCCCAGAACCCCCAGCAGCCGCAGCAGCCTGAGCAGCCGCAGAACCCCTCGACGTCGCCGCAGGGCGGCTTCGGCCCGCCGCCCACGTGGGGTCCGGACGGCGACGGGCACGCCCAGCCCACGATGATCTCCCAGCCCGCCGTGCCGCCGCCGCCCGGCCCGGCGCAGGGCGGCGCCCCGGGCGCGGTCCCGCCGCCCCCGCCGCCCGCCCCGGGGCCCGTCCCCGGTGCCCAGGGCCCCGGCGCTCCCGGCCCGGTGCCCGGCCCCGGCATGGCTCCGCCGCCCGGTATGCCCCCGGCGCCGATGGGCCACCAGCCGATGGCCCCGCAGCCGATGGGTCAGCAGCAGCCGTGGCCGCCGCAGCCGCACGCCCCCCAGGGCCAGGCCGGGCAGGGCGCGCAGTCGGGCAAGAGCAACAAGACGCTGATGGCCGTCATCGGCGGCGTCGTGGCCCTCGCCGTCATCGGCGGCGGCGCGTTCGCCCTCAGCGCCGGCAGCGGCGGTGACGACGACAAGAAGAACGGCAAGGCCCAGGCCGGCCAGGCCCAGTCGCAGGCCCCGGCCGCGCCCGGCCAGCAGTCGGACAAGCCGGCGGACGGCGCCGCCTCCGCCGACCCGTCCGCCCAGCAGCCCACCGTCCCCGGCTGGCAGACGCAGACCCGCGCGGACCACTACTTCCAGTACGACGTGCCGGGCAAGGCCGACAAGTGGAAGGTCTTCCCGACGGACACGGCCATCTCGTACACCGAGGACGGCAAGCCGGTCGTCGTGATGACCGGTACGTCCAACTACAAGGAGGGCGGCTGCTCCTCGCAGCCCAACCCCGACGCCGTCGGCGAGGCCGGCCAGGGCCAGCTCGCCACCGTCGGCACCACCGGCGGCGGCAAGGACGGCGACCTCAAGACGAACGCCAAGAACTGGGCGGGCAACTGGGGCTTCATGGCCTACGGCGGCAAGGACCACAAGCCCAAGCTGGAGTTCACCGACGAGAAGGAGTGGAAGCACAACGGCATCGACGGCTGGACGGCGACCGCCAAGGTCACCGTCACCAACCGCCCGAGCCCGTGCGTGCCGCCCACCGCGATCGTGAAGTCCATCGCCCAGAAGATGCCCGACGGCACCTTCCACGGCTGGGTCATCTACGCAGACCAGGGCGTTCCGGACGCGCTCACCGAGGCCCAGATCGACAAGATCATGAACACGGTGCGCCCGGCCAAGGGGCCTGGCGCGTAATCGCCGCCGGCCCGGTGTCCCGGACGCCGGGCCGGCCTCGGCGCACTACAGTGCTGTGCCGACACAGCGCTTTGCCGACACAGCCCTGTGGCGACACGGCGCTGTACCGATCGACGCGGGCCCGGCGAACGGGCCCGCGGCCCGCTCGCACCTCTCCCGTCCAGGAGGCCGGACACGTGACCACGACCGCCGCGACGGGCACCGCCGGAGCCCCCGGGCCGCTGCCCCGGGGCCGGGCCGAACAGCAGGACTTCCGCTCCCGGGTGCGCGGCTGCCTGCTCGGCGGGGCGATCGGGGACGCGCTGGGCGCGGGCATCGAGTTCGACTCCCTGGAGGCGATCCGCGCCGCGCACGGCCCCGCGGGCGTGACCGACTACGTCCCGGCCTACGGCCGGCGCGGCGCAGTCACCGACGACACCCAGATGACGCTCTTCACGGTGGAGGGGCTGATCAGGGCCCACGTCCGCCGGGACACCGGGGCCTGGCACCCGCCGGCCGACGTCCACCGCGCGCACCTGCGCTGGGCCGCCACGCAGGAGGGCTGGGGCCCCGACGAGCGGGTGCGGGACGCGGGCTGGCTCGCCGGGCAGGAGTGGCTCTACGCCCGCCGGGCCCCCGGCGGGGCGTGCCTCTCCGGCCTCGCCGACCACCGGATGGGCACCCTGGCGGCGCCCAAGAACCCGGGCTCCAAGGGCTGTGGCGCGGTGATGCGCTCCGCGCCGTTCGGGCTGCTGGCGGACTGGGCGCCCGGCCTCGTCCTCCAGCTGGCCGACGAGTGCGCGGCGCAGACCCACGGCCACCCCACCGGCCGGCTCTCGGCGGCCGCCTTCGCCGTCATCGTCCATGGCGCGGTGCGGGGCGAGCCGCTGGAGGCCGCCGCCCTGCGGGCCCTGGAGCTGCTGGCCGCCCGGCCGGGCCACGAGGAGACCACCGCGGCGCTGCGGGGCGCCCTGGCCGCCGTGCGGCAGGGGCCGCCGTCGGCCGAGCGGCTCCAGTCGCTGGGCGAGGGGTGGGTGGCCGAGGAGGCCCTGGCGATGGGGCTGTACTGCGCGCTGGTCGCCGAGGACGTCCGCCACGGCCTGCTGCTGGCGGTCAACCACGGCGGGGACTCGGACTCCACGGGGTCGATCTGCGGCAATCTGCTGGGTGCCGTACACGGGGAGACCGCGCTGCCGGCCGGGTGGGTGGCGGAGCTGGAGGGCCGGGGCACGATCCTCGAACTCGCCGACGACTTCGCCATGGAGCTCACCCAGGGGCCCGCGCTGCACGGCCCGCCCGGCACCGTCTCGTCGGCGGCCTGGCTGGCGCGGTACCCCCGCGCGTAGGAGATGGCCGCGTAGGAGGTGGATCCGGACGTGGCGGAGCCCTCTCGGCCGGGACGGGATGCCAGGCGCCAAGAGGGCTCTCTGCGGAAATATCGATACGGCGGTTTTACGTCGCTGTGCCGGGTGATCCGCGTTCAACGCGGTCGGTCAGAGGGACTGCGCGCTGTCGCCGACGACCGTCACGAACGCGGACCAGGACTCCGAGGAGAAGGCGAGGGCGGGGCCCTGCGGGTCCTTCGAGTCACGGACCGCGATGGACCGCACGAGCGGGGAGGCGACCTCGACGCAGTCGCCGTGGGCCAGCGAGTAGGAGGACTTCCGCCACGTGGTCTTTCCCTGCTGAATCGCCATGAATTGCTCCGATGCCTATGAGTGCTGCCTGGTTCGGCCGGGAATCGCCCGGGTGCCGGCCGGAAGACGGCCGGGAACCCACTGGCCGGACCGGTGGGGCCGGTGTCCCGACGCGATCGACGTTACGCGCCAACATCACCTGATGAACGGCCCGTTCACTCGACCGGATGGCATATATCCATCACCCCTTCCTCCATGGCGGGAAGGGGTGTACGGTCCCGCCCCTCGCATCCCACGGCTACTGGCCGGGCTCCTCTTTTTGCCCCTCGACCGCCCAGTCCTCCGCGACCTGGAGGATGAACCGCCGTGAGTCCTCGGCGTTGAGCGCCTGCATCCGCAAATGCTCGTACATCACGCTGTACGCCTGGACGTCGTTGGGCTTCTCCAGGTACAGATCGCTGGTGATGCCCTCGAGGTAGACCGTGCTCGCGTCCTGCGGATCGTGGAACTCGAGGATGGAGAACTTCCCGTACATGCCCGGGTGCGCGCCCACCGCGTAGGGCAGCACCTGCACGGTGATGTGCGGCTGGAGGCTGAACTCCACGAGGTGTTCCATCTGTTCGCGCATGATGGCGCCGCTGCCGACGATCCTGCGCAGCGCGGACTCGTCGATGACCGCCCACAGGCGCAGCGGGTTCTCCGGGTCGGTGATCCGTTCCTGACGGCGCATCCGCACCTGTACGCGCCGCTCGACGTCCGCGGCGGTGGCCTCCGGCCACGAGCCCTCGGTCACGGCGTTGGCGTAGTTGGGCGTCTGGAGCAACCCGGGGACGAGCGACGCCTCGTAGACGCGCAGCGACGCCGCGTCGGTCTCGAGTCCGATGTAGACGCTGTACGGGATGTCGCCGAAGGCATGCCACCAGCCTTGCTGTCGTGACTCCTTCGCCATCTGCATCAGCGAATCGACGATGCGGTGGTCCTCGACTCCGTACACGCCGCACAGATCGCGGACATCGCGCTGACTGATGCTGCGGCGGCCGTTCTCCAGTCGGCTGATCTTCGACTGCGAGACCAGGAGCCGCTCGGCCACCTCCTCGGCGGTCATGCCCTTGAGCTCACGGAGCTTGCGTAGCTCCTGCCCCAATCGGCGCCGCCTTACGGTGGGGTTGACACTGGACGCCACGGGACGCACCTCCGGCTCCGTCATGCTGCTGTCTCCTGCTCCGGCAGCCTGCCACCACCGGCCGGGGCGGCGCTGGGAAATGCTTACACCGTGTCCGCTTGTGGTGACCCTGATGCGGATGCGCGTGACGTAGTCGTTACTACGCATGACCGCGCGACCCCCTACGACCGCGCGCGCCCGGGCGCGCGTACGCGCACGCGGGGCGGCGGGCCGTACCACCGTGCTCGGGCGGTACGGCCCGCCGCCCCGCGCTGCTGCGGCTCCCGGACCGGGTCAGATGGACCCCGGTGCGGTCGGTGGAGCGGAAGTGGTGCGTGGGTTGGTGCGTGAGGTGGTGCCAAAGGTGATGCGTGGGGTCGTGCCAAGGGTGATGCGTGGGTTGGTGCGTAGGGTCGTGCTCGCGGTCGTACGACCGCGGTCAGCGGCTGCGGAACCGTTTCACGAGGCGCCCGCGCGGGCCATGACCCCACCTCGATGCGCGGTCGTCCGGCCCGTGCCGACCGCCGCCGGCTCGACCGGCGCCCGCACGGCGGCACGCCGGCCCGAACCGCCGCCACCCGTCGCGCCGGCCGCGGCCGGCGCCCGGCGCGGCTGCGCACCGACCCCGTTCTGCACGTCCATCACGGCGTGCGCGACGAGCCCGCCCATCGGGTCGTGCCGGATGAGATCGCGCAACCGGGACCGTGAGGAACGGCCCTCGTTGCCCGGGTAGAGGTGCTTGCCCAGGCCGACCGCGTGGGCCAGGGCGGCGAGCGCGGCGGTCCGCGGGTCCGGCGGGACGCCGGTGCGGATCGCGCTGTCCAACCGGGCCCTGATCTCCCGGTTGATCGCCGTGTCCGTCGCCTGATAGCGCGTGGTCGGCAGCACCCCGCACATCTGGCCCGCCACGGCATGCACCATGCCGCACCGTTCCAGATGCGTGAGATACGTCTGACGCAGCCCCAGCCGGGGCCCGCCGATCCAGTGGACGGCGCGCACCGGGCTGCCGCGGCGGCGCAACAGCTCGAGCGCGGTGTCCAGGGTCGGATCACCAGTCGGCCGTGGGTGCACCACGGCGATACGATCCCCGTCTGGGGCTATCCGTCCGGCCAGAGCCAGCTCCACGAGCTGCGCTCCGGCGAGACCGAGGTCGAGCGACTGCGGCTGCGCCGTGGTACCCGTGGCCGGGTCCAGGGCGAGCAGCAGAAGCTCCTCCGGAATTGTTCTGCGGCTCCTGCCCATCCATGCCTCCCCGCGTGGATGAGTGACAGGGTGACCCCTCTCACATTGGTCTGTCGAGAGCGCGTGGTGACTTCGGGTGGGAACCGGTAGGTATGTCGTCTCGTCTTGCACGTGGGTGAAGGCGGACACCGCTCTCTGACCCGCTAGCTGTGCCCTGACGCGACGGCGGCAGAGGACACTGATAGACGTTGAGAGGATCCGGGCAGCGGGACACTTGTCGTCCCGCCTCGGTGTACGGCGCGGAATTCGAGGAGGCATCGGTGGCGGGCGAGTCCCCCGGCAAGTCGGAGCAGCGGAAGTCGTCGGGGGAGACGACTGGCACCACTGGTACGACCGGCAGCGAACGCGACCCCCGGCTCGGAGTCTTCCGGGCCGGCACGGATACGACCGAGGACCGTACGGACGGCAAGTCCGGCGGGTCGGATTCATCGGATTCATCGGGTTCGGATTCGGATAAGGACCGTCAGGGCCGCGAGGCCGACACGGCCGATTCCGCGAAGCCCGTTGAGCCGGCTGAGCCCGCCGGGAACGGCGGTGTCAAGCGTGACGCCCGGCTGAAGGCCGCCGTCGCCGCCTGGGTGGCGAGCGCGGAAGAGGACGCTCCGGAGGCCGGTGCCGAGGACGACGCCGCAGGTGAGAAGCCGTCGGCCGACCGAGCCGACGCCACCGCGGACGCCCCTGCCGGTACGGCCGCTGACGCCCCGGCAGAAGCGGCGCGCACGGCGAAGGACGAGTCCGGCGCCGACCAGGCGACGGCCGTTTTCCACACGGTGCGCCCGAAGGCGGACGAAAACAGCGGCGACGCGGCCCCCGAGGCGAAGAAGCCCGCTGCCAAGGACGAGAAGGACGGCGAGCCCGCCGCCGACCAGGCGACGGCCGTCTTCCGCACCGTGCGCCCGAAGCCCTCCGCCACCGATGCCGACGAGGAAAAGAACGGCAAGGACGGCAAGGACGGCAAGGACGGCGTCGACCAGGCCACGGCCGTCTTCGGCGCCGTGCGCCCGAAGGCCGACACCGCCGCCCCCGGGGCGAAGAAGCCCGCCGCCGACGGCGAGAAGGACGGCAAGGGCGGCAAGGACGAGCCCGCCGCCGACCAGGCGACCGCCGTCTTCCGTACCGTGCGCCCCAAGGCGGACGCGCCGAAGGCCGACGCCGGTGCCCCCAAGCTCGACAACGGCGACCAGCCGACCGAGCTGATGAAGGCCCCCACCCCGCAGCCGACGCCCGGTGGCGAGCGCAAGAGCCAGTTCGTCCCGCTGAAGAAGGACGACGAGGCCGCGCCCGCCAAGCAGGCCGCCAAGGCCGCCCCGGCCCCGGCGAAGCCGCAGCCCGCGAAGCCGCAGCCCGAGTCGGCCAAGCCCGAGCCCGGGAAGTCCAAGGTCCCGCCGCCCCCGGGCCGTCCCGCCGCCCCGGCCGCGCCCGCGGAGCCGGCCGCGCCGCTCGACCTGCTCGCCCAGCTGACGAACACCCCGCCGCCGCCGGAGACGCCCGTGCGGATGGCCGTCCGGCGCGTCAAGATCTGGACGCCGCTCGTCGTGCTGCTCGGGATCATCTTCGTGGTCGTGCAGTCCTTCCGGCCGCTGCCCGACCCGAAGCTCTCCCTCGGCGCGCAGAAGTCGTTCACCTTCGAGGGCGGCAAGGCGCCCTTCGTCTGGCCGGACGAGGGTCAGTCCGCGGCCAAGGTCGTGGGCGCCGGTGACGTGGGCACGTTCGGCCCGCAGAAGCCCGTGCCGACGGCCAGCGTCGCCAAGGTCATGACCGCCTACGTGATCCTGAAGGACCACCCCCTGCAGAAGGGGGACAAGACCAGCAACAAGATCATGGCCGACGAGGCGGCGGAGAAGGAGTCCAACGCCGAGGGCGAGTCGACGGCGAAGGTCAAGGCGGGGCAGGAGTTCTCCGAGTACGACATGCTCCGCATGCTGCTCATCCCGTCGGGCAACAACATCGCCCGCCTGCTCGCCCGGTGGGACACCAATGGTTCCGAGGAGGCGTTCGTCAAGAAGATGAACGACGCCGCCAAGGAACTCGGCATGACCAACACCACCTACACCGACCCCAGCGGTCTGACGGCGACGACCAAGAGCACGGCCGTGGACCAGGTGAAGCTCGCCGAGGTGATGATCAAGAACCCGGTCGTCCGGGAGATCACCCAGCAGCCCAACGCCGACATCCCCGGCGGCCCGCACATCAACAACAACAACGACTCCCTGCTGGTGAAGGGCACCGGTGTGCTCGGCATCAAGACGGGTTCCAGCACCGCGGCCGGCGGTGCGCTGATGTGGGCGGCGCGGCGGGTGCTCGACGGCAAGGAGTACCTGATCGTCGGCGCCACCATGGACCAGCACTTCAAGGGTCTGGACCCCGACGCCGCCAACAGCCTCACCAAGGTCAAGAACAAGAGCTACGAGCAGCTCACGTCGATCCAGAACGCTCTGAAGACGGTCACCGTGGTGAAGAAGGGCGACGTCGTCGGCCACGTCGACGACGGTCTCGGCGGGCAGACGCCCATCGTCGCCACCAAGGACGTCGTGGCCGTCGGCTGGGCCGGTTTCGACACGAAGTTCGCGCTGTCCGACGTCGGCCGGAAGATCCCGCACTCGGCGAAGGCCGGTACGGAGGTCGGCGAGCTGGTCGTGGGCAGCGGCCCCGACGCGGTGAAGGTCCCGGTCGTGCTGAAGACGGCCCTGGCCGAGCCCTCCTTCGGCGCCAAGCTGACCCGCCTGGGCTGAGGCCGGCCGGCCCGGCCGTGGCGGCTCCTGGTCCGTACGAGTGGGTGCGGACCGGGGGCCGCTTTCGCGGTCGCCGCGATGGGCGGGGCGGCCCGACGACGCGTGCTAGCGTCGCCAGGGTTTGCTCGTCACAGCCGGAGCATGCGTGAAGATGGGGGAGAAGACCGCAGGGGGAAGACGGGGAGAGCCGCAGTGACCACCGTGGGGCCGGCGCGGCCCAGAGACCCGGAGCAGCCGGAACGACCGGAACGGCTCGCACGTCCGGAGCGCCCGGGAGCACCGGACGAGACCGGTGACACCGGCACACCCGTGACGGGACGTACCGCCGTGACCCGTGGGGCCGGCTGGCGGCGCCCGTCGTGGGCCGTCGTCCCGCACCACCGCAAGGGCGGGCGGTACGCGGCCCTCACCGGGACGGTCGGGATCACCCTCTTCGTGGCCGCGGCGCTGCACATCCTCTGGATCTGCATTTTCGCCAACAGCGGCGGCGACCTCGCCGCGCAGGACGCGTGGGCGGAGTTCGCGCTGCAGCATCCGGCCTCGGCGTACAACCTCGCCTGGTACGGCGGGATGCACCCGGTGTCGTACAGCGTGATCTCGCCCTACATCATGGCCGCGATCGGTGTCCGCACCACGATGATGATCGCGGGCACGGTCGCCTCCGGCCTGATCGCGCTGCTGCTGGTCCGCAGCCGGGTCGTGCGCCGGCCGCTGTGGCCGGCGCTCTACGGCACGTTCGCGCTGATGTGCAACGCCATATCGGGCCGGGTGACCTTCGGGCTCGGTGCGATGTTCGGGCTGGCGGCGGTGGCCGCGATCTTCGCCTGGCCGGCGCGCTGGCGCGCCACGGGCCGCTACCGCTGGGGCCGGGCCGCGCTGGCCGGGACGATGGCGGGGCTGGCGACGGCGTCGAGCCCGGTGGCCGGTCTGTTCGTCGGCATCGTGGCGGCGGCGCTGTGGCTGAGCCGGCGCCGGCCGGCGGCGTACGCGCTGGGGGTGACCCCGGTGGTGGTGGTGGCGCTGTCGGCGTGGCTGTTCCCGTTCTCCGGGCAGCAGCCGATGGCCTTCGCCTCGGCGATCCTGCCGCTGCTCGCCGGGCTCTTCGGCGTCTTCATGACCCCCTCGTCCTGGCGCACGGTGCGGGCCGTCTCGTCGCTCTACGTGCTGGGTGTGCTGCTGGTCTGGCTGATCCCCTCGCAGATCGGCACGAACATCTCGCGGCTCGGGATGATCTTCGGTGGTGTGGTGCTGGTCGCCGCGCTGACCGGGATGGAGGTGCCGCCGAGAGCCGAGCTGCTGCGGCGCGGCAAGGTCTGGCTCGCGACCGTGTGCGGCGTGCTGACCCTCACCGGCTGGCAGCTCGCCAACTCCATCAGCGACATAGTGCACACCACCCCCGCCGCCTCCTGGGCCCGTGAGCTCGCCCCCCTCGTCGACCAGCTCCAGAAGCTGGACGCGGCGGGCGGTCGCGTCGAGGTCGTCCCGGCCCGCAGCCACCGCGAGGCATCGGCCCTGGCCCCGTACGTCAATCTCGCGCGCGGCTGGAACCGGCAGGCGGACCTCAAGCGGAACCCGCTCTTCTATGAGGAGGGCATGCTCACCCCGGACAGCTACCGCGCCTGGCTCAGCCGCTGGGCCGTGGCCTACGTGGTGCTGCCCAAGGACGAGCCGGACAACGCGGCCGTCGAGGAGGCCAAGCTCGTCCAGCGCGGCCAGCCGTATCTGCGCGAGGTGTGGTCCGACGAGAACTGGCGCGTCTTCGCCGTGAAGGACCCCACGCCGCTCGCCGACCCGCCCGCCGTGGTGGACCGCTCGGACGCCGAGGGGCTGACGGTCACGGTGGGCAAGCCGGGCCCGGTGCTGATCCGCGTCCCGTACTCGCCGTGGCTGGGCCTGGTGGACGCGCAGGGCAAGGACATCCAGCCGCCCAAGGCCGGGCCGGGCGGCGAGCCGCCGGTCAACGTCAACGGCTGTCTGGCCAAGCAGGTCCAGGACGCCCGCGCGGGCCAGCCGGAGGACGACTGGACCCTGCTGCGTGCCCCGCACGCCGGCACGTACCGGATCGTGGCCAAGTACAAGCTGCCGCGCGGCACGGGCTGCCCGGACGACCTGGCGCGCTAGCCCCGGCACCGCGCCGGCTGTGACCTCGAACGGGTGACCGGGAGTGTTCTCTCGGTCACCCGTTCGCAGTCTCGGCGGGGAGGCCGTCCGGATGATCTCGCGCCCCCGGGGTGACCTGCCCATACGGCCGTATCCCGGGCCGCCCCGGGCCTCCGGCGGCCCGTCCCGCCGGGTGCGGGCCCCCGCCGGCCCGGTTTCCCTCGGCAGAGAGGAGCGCGGAAATCCGACTCCCGCTGCGGCACATCGGCGTGCCGCGCCCGCGCTCACGGAGGAAGCATGCGTAACGCACGAGTGCTCGCCGGGGCCGCGCTGACCATAGCCGCGCTGGGGACGGCCGCCGCCCCCGCGCTCGCCGCCGATCACTTCGGGAAGCTGGAGGTCACCCCGGGCACCGTCCAGCCGGGCGCCACGGTCACGGTGAACACCACCGCCTGCGGTCCCGACGGCAAGGGCACGGGTGACGCCAGCGCCGTGGGCGGCCCGGCGTCGTTCGAGCTCAAGCCGGGCACGACCAAGGAGACCGTGGTCGGCCAGTTCATGGTCCCGAAGTCGGCGAAACCCGGCACCTACGGGATCGGCGCCAAGTGCGCCAACGGCAAGGAGGCCACCGGCGACGTGGTCGTCAAGGCGGGCGCGGGCATGAAGAGCTCGCCCACCGCCGCGCCGAGCATGTCGCCCATGACCCCGAAGGGCGGCATGAAGACCGGCGTGGGCGGCACCAGCGACGACTCCGGCACCGCCGAGGTCATCGCCGGCGCGGCCGTCCTGGGCACGTCGGCCGTCGTCGGCGTCTGGTTCCTGCGGCGCCGCGGCGGCGGCGACCGGCCCGACCAGGCCTGACCGGACCGAGGACCGCTCCCGGTGCCGGCCGGACCGCCCCTGGGCCCCCGGACGCGCGCGCTGCGCCCGGGGGCCGGGGACCCGGCCCCCGGCACGGGCGGCGGCGTGGTGCGGTGGGCGAACGCGTACCTGCGGAGCGCGCCTTCGTACGGGTCACGCGACTCGCGTCGCTCACGTCATCCACATCACTCGCATCGCTCGCGCCACAAGACCGTGCTCGCCGTCGTCCTGGCGGTGGCGCTGCTGGTGGGCAGCTGGCTGATCGAACACGGGGCGAAGGACCAGCGGCCGCCCCCGCAGCCGTCCCGGGCCCAGGCGTTCCCCACCCCCGGGGAGCCGCTGCTCGGCCCGCGCCGCGACGACCACGCCGTACCGCCCCTGCCGCGGGCCCAGCCCACGCGCGTCCGCATCCCCGGTATCCAGGTCGACGCGCCCATGACCCCCCTCGGCCTCGGCCCCGACGGCACGCTCGCGAGCCCGCCCGAGGACGACGGCAACCTCGCCGGCTGGTACGCGGACGGCACACCGCCCGGCGCCGCCGGCACCGCCGTCGTCGCCGGTCACGTCGACCTGGCCAACGGCCCGGCCGTCTTCTACAACCTCGGCGCGCTGAAGAAGGGCGACACGGTGGAGGTGGCCCGCTCCGACGCCCTCACAGCCGTCTTCACCATCGACGCGATCGAGGTCTACGACCGGGCGGACTTCCCCTCCGAGAAGGTCTACGGGACGGTCGGCCCTCCGGGCCACGGGCGGGCGGAGCTCCGCGTGATCACCTGCGGCGGCGGCTTCTCGGCGGAGGCGGACGAGTACCTGGGCAACGTGGTGGTCTACGCCCACCTCACCGGGGTCCGGCACCCTCCGGGGCTGCTGAGCTGAGGGAGGATGCCGGTGCCCGTGCCGGGCGCGCTTGTCAGTGGGCCCGGCGCTGGTGGACCCCCATCGCGGCCGTCATCCGCGCGGCTTCCTGACGGTCGTCGACGCGCAGGGCGGCGGCGCGGCGGCGCTTGATGTCCCGGCACGTTTCGCAACGAGGGGTCGGCGGTTCGGGGGGATTTCCGCTGGCGGAGAGCCGCTGCCGACTCTGGTGATTGGTATCGGCCACCTTCGCGCGCAGCGCGTCGCCGTCGGCGGCGGTCATCGGACCGCCTCCGTGTCGTGGTGCGGCACGCGGGGGCGGAGGTCGATGCCGTGCGCGGTGATCCACACCCAGTACGACGCGTCGCCGACGGGCGGGGTCTCGGACTTCGGCGCCACGAGCCCCGCGCAGGCGGGGCACGTACGGTCGCCGCCTGCGCGGGAGTTGTTCGTACGGAAAACCGCCCTCGCCCACGCGAGCCACCGGCGGATAAGGTCATGCATTGCTGACGCTCCTCTCTAGCGTTGGCCACGCCCCCGGACCGGTCGCACGGTCGCGGGGGTTCTCCCTTTTGGGTACGCCACACACCAAGATCACCTCTGCGTGACGGTGTCGTCGCGCCGAGCGATCGCGGGATTAGAATGCACCCGCCGACTATGCGTGTGCAAGGCGTGAGAATGCATAGAGTGCATGTGCGAACTTGCCTTGCAGGTGGGGGGTGTTGGCGGACAGAATCGCCGTGCCTCCTGTGCAGATGAAAGGTGGAGGGCATGCCTACGAAGCGGCAGATGCCGACGGTCCGCCTCCGGCGTCTGGCCGCCGAACTCCGACGGCTGCGCGCTGGTGCCGACTTGACCAGGGAGGACGTCACCGAACAGACGGGCATCAACACGGCGACGCTCTACCGGATCGAGACCGCACGTGTCCGGCCGCAGCGGCGGACCTTGGTCGCGCTTCTCGACCTGTACGGCGTGCGCGAGCCGCAGCGAGATGAGGTTCTGGCTCTGTCGCAAGGCGCGAGTGCGCAGGGTTGGCTGCGCCCGTATCACAGCGAACTCCCCGAGGAATACACTGCTTACATCAGCTTCGAGGCTGAGGCGCGTGCAGTGCGAAACTACGAATCCCTATTCGTCCCAGGTCTGTTGCAGACCGAGGACTATGCGCGTGCCGTGATCAAGGGCGTATTGCCGATGGCGAGTGCCAGGGAAATCGAGCAGCGAGTTCAGGCTCGGGTGGAGCGGCAGGCGGTGCTTGTCAAAAACGACCCGCTGCACCTCTGGGCAATCATGGATGAGGCGGCCCTGCGGCGCATGGTGGGTGGCCGCGATGTCATGCACAAGCAGTTGCAGCACTTGACGGCAGCGACCAGGGAGCCGCACATGACGCTCCAGGTCATCCCGTTCGGCGCTGGCGCGCATGCCGGGATGCCTGGCTCCTTCGTGCTCATGAGCTTTCCCGAGGCCGAAGACCCTGAGATCGTCTACATCGACAGCATGGCTGGAGACCTCTTCCTCGAAGCCGAGGCGGACATTCGGCGGTACGGCGCGATCTTCGACAACCTGCGTGCGGTGGCGCTTAGCCCTGACGAAACATCGAATTTGATCGCCGCACTGGCCAAGGAAACGCAGTGAGAGAAGAGGTGGCGGTAGTGGGCCGAGCGATGACTCCCGACGGCATATGGCGCAAGAGTTCCTACAGCAGCGGGAACGGCCAGTGTTTCGAGATCGCAGTCTGGCAGGGGGCGGTGGCAACCCGCGACAGCAAGAACTTAACCGGCTCGTCGCTGATTTTCGCGGTGGGCGCCTGGTCGGCGTTCCTCGCCGGCCTCCGGGCCGGGGGGTTCGGGGCCGCCGGCTGAGGCGACCCGCCCCCGGCGGGCGGCCCCGGCCGCCTACGGCTGGATCTCCAGCTGAACCCCGTTGCTCCAGCCCCGGAGGCCGGACGTGAGGCAGTCCGTGGGGAGTTCGCGGGGTGGCCCCGCGACGGTTCGCCGGACGGGGTGTCCCTTGCCGCGGCCTTCCACGACGTGGCCCGACTGTTCGAGGAGCAGGACGCCCGCCGTACGGACGGTCGTGGCGTTGTCGTAGACGATCAGGGACCGGCGGCCGTCGGCGTAGCGGACGGTTTCCACGCCGCTCCCACCGGACACCGCGACGCAGACCGCTTCCGGCAGGTCCGAGTCGGAGGAGCCGGTGGCCGGGACGGTGTGGCCGGGGGCGACGGTGCAGGTGTAGGTGATGTCCCCGTGGACATGGGTGGGTTGGGGAACGAGTGTGAGCGGCGGGGCGTAGCGGCTCTCGCCGCTGCCCGTGCAGGTGACGCCCCGGCCCTCTCCCTCGCCCGTTCCTGCCTGGCCGGCCGGCGCCCACACCACCGTCGAGCCCACGAGCAGCAGGGAACCCAGCGCCACCGCCATGCCGCGCTTACCGAACACATGCCCTCCAGGACGTCCTGTGCGGAAATATCGGACCTTGGCTACCCGGAGGTGCATCCGCTGCCCAGGCGTCCCGAAGCGCACCACCCGCGCGTGCCCCGCTGGGCGCGCCGTCGCGCGCGCTGCTGCCCCCGCCCGGCGCATGGCCCCAGCAGCGCGCCGGGTAGGAAGCGACGGACGAACCCTCGTCGAGCAGAAGGGGATCCCTGTGAGCCGTACGACCGCCACCGCCGCCACCGCCGCGCGCAGGCGCGTCTTCGCCATGATGGACGCGGACGGCGACGGGGTCGTCTCGGCGCGGGAATACCTCTCCCGGGTCGACCGGACAGTCCGGGCCGCCGGCCGCACGGAGGACGATCCGCTCGTCGTCGTCGCCCGTGCCGAGGGCCGGAAGGTCTGGGCGGAGATGGACGCGGACGGCGACGGGAAGCTGACGTTCGACGAATACGACGCGTGGGCGGGTGCCGGAACGTTCGACAACGTCTGCCGGCCCGTGCTCGGCTCGCTGTTCGACCTCGCCGACACCGACGGCGACGGCGCCCTGGACAAGGCCGAGTTCACGGCGCTGCGCACCGCGCTCAACAACCCGCCGGGGAACGCCGCCGCCGCGTTCGACGCACTCGACACCGACGGCGACGGCCGGGTCGGCCGTGACGCGTATCTGGCGTCGATCCGCGCCTTCGTCATCGGGGACGGTTCGCCGATGGGCGAGTCCCTGTACTAGGTACTAGGCCCGCCCCACCGGGATCCACAGCTCCGCGTCCGCGTGCGTCCCGTCCTCCGACGGGCGCACCCGGAGGATCTCCGGGCCGGGACGGCTCTCGTACGGGTTCGAGGGGAACCACTGCGTGAACACGTCGCGCCACAGGTGCTGGAGCGCCTGCGGGAACGGGCCGGAGTTCTCGAAGACGGCCCACGTGCCGGCCGGGACGGCGAGGACGTCCAGGTCGACGGGAACGTCCTCCGCGCCCGTCACCACGCCGTGGTAGTAGTCGAGTTCGCTGCCCTCCGCGCGGCTCGGGTCGTCCAGGACGCTCACCGCGACGATCCCCGACGGGTCCTGGTCGGAGAGCGTGGCGATGCGGCCCAGCTCGTCCTTCCCGATGCCCCGGACGAACTCGGCTATCGCCGGGTTGACCCCTTCGTACACGAGCGGGACGCGGGCCTTCTTTCCGGCCACGCGGAACTCGTCCTTCTCCACAATCCGGTATCGCATACTGCTGTTCCCTTCGACGACGAGGCGGAAGGACATCCGGGGCTGGGCGCTCAGCGCCGCGCCGGTTCGCCGGGCCTCGCCCGGACCCACGCCGTGGAGGGCGCGGAACGCGCGGGCGAAGGCTTCCCCCGAGCCGTAGCCGTAGCGCGTCGCGACGTCCAGCAGCGTCCGTTCGCCGGCGAGCACCTCGGCGCCCGCGACGGTCAGGCGCCTGCGGCGGATGTACTCCGACAGCGGGACGCCCGCCAGCGCGGAGAACAGTCGGCGGAGGTGGTACTCCGATGTCACCGCGATGCGCGCGAGGTCGGCCACGTCGATCGGCTGGTCGAGGTGCGACTCGATGTGCTCCAGCGCCTGGTTCAGCCGTTCCAGCACCATCCCGGACTCCTTCCCTTTCGATCACTCACGTTAGGAAGGGACCACCCTGCCGGACCCGACATCCTGTGCCCGGTCCGGTCGGGTCGATCGCGCCCCGTCGCCTCAGCCGAACTGCACCGATCGCTTCGCCAGCCCGCCCCAGAAGCCGTCGATGACATGGCGTTGGGCACCGAAGTCGTCGCCCGCCGCGCCCATCGCCACGAACAGCGGCGCGAAGTGCTCGGTGCGGGGGTGGGCGAGCCGGCCGGCCGGGGCCTGGTGCTCGAAGTCGAGGAGCGCGTCGACGTCCTCGGCCGCCAGGGCCTCGCGGCCCCACGCGTCGAACTCCGCCGACCAGCCGGGCGGGCCGGAGCCGGCGTGGCGGAGGGCGGCGAGGTTGTGGGTGAAGAAGCCGCTGCCGACGATCAGGACGCCCTCGTCGCGCAGCGGCGCGAGCCGTCGGCCGATCTCCAGCAGCCGCGTGGGGTTCAGGGTGGGCAGGGACATCTGGAGGACGGGGACGTCCGCGTCGGGGTACATCTCGACGAGCGGGACGTACGCGCCGTGGTCCAGCCCCCGGTCGGGCAGGTCCGCCACGGGCGTACCGGCGCCCCGCAGGGTGCGGCGGACCCGGTCCGCGAGGGCCGGGGCGCCCGGTGCCGCGTAGCGGACGCGGTAGTAGTGCTCGGGGAAGCCCCAGAAGTCGTAGACGAGCGGCACGGTCTCGGTGGCGGCCAGCGCGAGGGGGGCCTCCTCCCAGTGGGCGGAGACCATCAGGATCGCCGTGGGCCGGGGCAGGTCCCTGGCCCAGGCGGCGAGCTGGCCGGGCCATATGGGGTCGTCCGCGAG
The DNA here is from genome assembly GCF_014648775.1 of Streptomyces abikoensis. Lineage (GTDB taxonomy): Bacteria > Actinomycetota > Actinomycetes > Streptomycetales > Streptomycetaceae > Streptomyces > Streptomyces abikoensis. Next base: position 228,913 of record NZ_BMRT01000007.1, on the reverse strand, counting down.
GGGCGGCGCGCCGTGGGAGAGGTAGAGGGCGGGCATGCGCCCGGGTGCCGGTGCCGACATGACAGCCTCCGATTTGCTTGAACTCTAAAACACCTACCATCCCCGACCTTACAACTTTATTATTTAAGCTTCAAGCAATGGCTGGTCGTCGTACCGGAGGGAACCCGCGAGTGAAACAGTGGATGTCATGACGAACCGACCCCCGGAGGGCCCGGACGACGCCGCCGTCGCCGAGCCCCGCTGGCTCACCTCCGCCGAGCAGGAGGCCTGGCGGGCCTACCAGCACGCCTCCACGCTGCTGGAGGACTACCTCGACCGGCAGCTGCAGCGCGACGCGGGCATGCCGCACGTCTACTACGGCCTGCTCGTCAAGCTCTCGGAGTCGCCCCGGCGCCGGATGCGGATGACCGAGCTGGCGCAGAGCGCGAAGATCACCCGGTCCCGGCTCTCGCACGCGATCGCCCGGCTGGAGAAGAGCGGCTGGGTGCGGCGCGAGGAGTGCCCGTCGGACAAGCGCGGGCAACTGGCCGTGCTGACCGACGCCGGCTTCGAGATGTTGCGGCGGTCCGCGCCGGGGCACGTGGAGGCGGTCCGGGGCGCGGTCTTCGACCGGCTGACGCCCGAGCAGGTGGCCAAGTTCGGCGAGGTGTGCGGGATCATCGCCGCCGGGCTCCAGCCGGAGGGCGCGGACCTGCCCTGGCTGCGGTGACCTGAAGCCGTTGTGCGTGCGGTGACCTGAAGCCCGTCGAAAAGCGCGAAGGGCCCCTGCCGACCGATTCGGCGGGGGCCCTTCGCGTACGTACCGCTACGGCCTCAGTGGGCCATCACCGGGATCGCGTCCTCGGCCGTCTCGCCGTCCGTGGAGGAGGCGGCGCGGCCGCCGCCCGGGTTGGCGTTGACGAAGACGAGGGCGACCAGCGCGGACAGCGACAGGATGCCGACCGCCCACCACACGGCGGTGGAGTAGCCGTGCACCATCGACTGGAAGGTGAGGATCTTCGGGTTCGCGGCACCGGCCATGTGGGACTTGAAGTAGTCCGTGGTGGCGCTGGCCGCGATGGTGTTGAGCAGCGCGGTGCCGATGGCGCCGCCGACCTGCTGCGAGGTGTTGACCATCGCCGAGGCGACACCCGCGTCACGCGGCTGCACGCCGTGGGTGGCCAGGCTCATGGCGGGCATGAAGGCCGTGCCCATGCCGAGGCCCATCATCATCAGGCCGGGCAGGATCACCGCCGCGTAGGAGGTGTCCAGGTCGATCTGGGTGAGCAGCACCATGCCGGCCGCCGCGAGCAGGAAGCCGGGGGCCATCAGCCAGCGCGCCGGGACGCGGGTCATCAGGCGGGTGCCGATCTGCGTGGAACCGGTGATCATCATGGCGATCATCGGCAGGAACGACAGACCGGTCTTGACCGGCGAGTAGCCGCGGACGACCTGCAGGTAGTACGTCAGGAAGAGGAACAGGCCGAACATCGCGATGGCGGCCAGGCCCAGGGAGATGTAGACACCGCCGCGGTTGCGGTCGGTGAGCACGCGCAGCGGCATCAGCGGGGCCTTCACCGAGCGCTCGACGAGCAGGAACGCGCCCAGCAGCACGGCGGCGGCGACGAACAGGCCGATGGTGACGCCGGCCGACCAGCCGTCGGACTCGGCGCGCGTGAAGCCGTAGACCAGGGAGACCAGGCCGAGGGTGGCCAGGATGACACCGGGGATGTCCAGCTTCGAGGGGTTGCGGCCCTCGGCGGGCTCGCGGATCACGGAGATCGCGCCGGCGGCGGCGACGACGGCGAAGGGGATGTTCACGAAGAACGTCCAGCGCCAGTTGAGGTATTCGGTGAAGAGACCGCCGAGGATCAGGCCGACACCACCACCGGCACCGGCGATGGCACCGAAGACGCCGAACGCCTTGGCGCGCTCCTTCGCCTCGGTGAAGAGCACGGCGAGCAGCGACAGGGCCGCCGGGGCGAGCAGCGCGCCGAAGACGCCCTGGAGGGCGCGGGCGCCCAGCAGCATGGCGGTGTTGACGGCGGCGCCGCCGAGCGCGGAAGCGGCCGCGAAGCCGATCAGGCCGACGACGAACGCCCGCTTGCGGCCCCACAGATCGGAGATCCGGCCGCCGAAGAGCAGCAGTCCACCGAAGGCGAGGGCGTAGGCGGTGATGACCCACTGCCGGTTGCCGTCCGAGATGCCCAGGTCGGACTGGGCGGAGGGCAGCGCGATGTTCACGATGGTCGCGTCGAGGACGACCATCAGCTGGGCCAGGGCGATGAATATCAGCGCTTTCCAGCGCCTCGGATCGGCTTCGGTGCGGAGATCTGACATGGGTGGGGCCTACCTAGCGGTGGTGGTGAGGTGTGCGGTGGTTCGTGGGCCTGTCCGGTGCGCGGGCCGCGCGGGCTACGGGCGGGGTGCGTTCCCGGTGGTGGGGCCGGTGGTCGGGCCTGTGGCCGGCCCGGTTGACGGGTCCGCTGCCGGGGAGAACCCCTTGCGCAGGTCCGCCAAGGTGGCGGGCGCGCCGGGGAGTTCCGACCGGGCCGGGTTCATCAGGCCGTCCAGGAACAGCTGGAGGTGGCGGTGGACGAACTGGCCGAAGTCGTGGCAGCCGGTGTCGGGCAGCGGTCTGGTGAGCTGGGTGATGGCCACCATCAGGTCGCCGATGCCGATGTCGGCGCGGAGCTGACCGGACGCGCGGGCGGCGGCCATCAGCGCCTCGATGAGGCTCTCCAGCCGGTCGCGGGCCTCGACGTGGTCGGGGTGGCTCTTGTCGACACCCTCGGCGAGCAGGGGGCACAGGGCCCCGATCCGCTCGTCCGCCGCGGCGTGGACGAAGCGCCTCAGCGCGTGGAAAGCATCGGGCTCCTCCGCTAGCGCCGCCTCCGCCCGGTCGGCGATACGGGCCATGACGGAGAGGGTGACGTGGTGAATCAGCTCGCGGCGGTCCGCGAAGTGCCGGTACAGCGTGGCATTGCCGACCCCGGCACGTCGAGCGATTTCATCGAGTGAGGAATCGGCCCCGTGCTCGACGAGGGCTTCGCGGGCTGCCGCGACGATCCGCTCGCGGTTGCGCAGGGCGTCGGCGCGCAGGCGGGGCTGCGGGGCTGTGGCCAAGGCCGCGCCCTCCTTCCGTGAGAAGTGCTATGCGGGGAGTCACTCCCCGTTTGACAGGAACGCTCACTTAAACGGGGAGACCTTCCCCGGATATTTCGGGGTGCCGTATGGCGTGAATCACACCCCCGGATGGCGGGATTCCGCTCCCCGTCTGCCGCAGTCCGGGACGCGCGGGCCCGCTCACCGGGCACAGGGTGAGTGATGAGTACGACGAGATGACGACGCCGAGATGAAGACGTGGGACGAAGGCGTGGGCTGAAGGCGAGGTGGCATGAGACCCCTGGTCATCCTGGTCGCGGCGGCCACGGTGGGCGCCCTCACCGCCCCCCTGCCCGCGCGGGCGGGCGACGCCGCCCGCCCGTCAGCCGTCACCCGCCCGTCCGTCACCCGCCCGTCCGTCGCCCGCCCGGCTGGCGGCCTCCGGGGCGGGGGCCGGCCGCCCGGCGGCCCGTGCGCGCTGCGCACCGTCTCCCCGCACGTCTCCGAGGGGGCCCGTACCCCGCGCGGGTACGCCCGCTCCAGCGGCGTCGTACGGGCCGTCACCTTCCTCATCGACTTCCCGGACGCCCCCGCGAGGATCACCCCGCGCAAGCGGTACGCCGAGTTCTTCCCGGCCGTCGCCGACTACTACCGCGTCAGCTCCTACGGCCGGCTCGACTACCGCTCCACGCCCTGGCCGCGCTGGATCCGCATGTCCCGCCCGTACCGCTCGTACGGCATCACGCGCGGCGCGACCTTCGACCCCAACCGGGACGACGGCTACTACGCGATCACCAAGGAGATCGTTGCCGCCGTCGGCGGCCGGGTCGACTTCCGGCGCTACGACCTGATCAACGTGCTGGCCGCGCCCAACGCCGGCCCGCCCGCCGTCCAGGACGTCCGCTCGGTGACCTTCGCGGGCGCCGCCACGGGGCTGACCTCCCGCAACGGCGCCCCCATCCGGAACGTGTCCTTCATCTGGAGCCGGCAGACCGGCGACAGCCCCTACCGCGTCCTCAACCACGAGAACGCTCACAGCTTCGGCCTCCCCGACCTCTACCGGGGCGACCAGAACCGGATGCCGCGCACCCCCGTGGGTCACTGGGACCCCATGGACGAGGACTGGGGGCCCTCGAACGACTTCCTCGCCTGGCACAAGTGGAAGCTGGGCTGGCTGGCCCCCTCGCAGGTCCACTGCGTGTCCCGGCCCGGCCGTCGGCTGCTGACCCTGAGCCCCACCTCGGTGCCGGGCGGCCCGAAGCTCGCCGTGATCCCCCTCTCCACGACCCGCGCGATCACCCTGGAGGCCCGCGCCCCGGGCCGCCTCGACCACGCCGTCTGCCGCCCCGGCGTCCTCGTCACGACCGTCGCCTCCGACGTGCCCTCGGGCGCCGCCCCCGTGCGCGCCTCCGACGCCACCCCGGGCAGCCGCGGCTGCCTGACCACCGACCCCAACGTGAGCCCGGCCCTGACCGACGCCCCCTACCGCGCCGGCCAGCGCTGCGCGGCGGCCGGCGTCACCGTCGACGTCCTCGGCCAGGACCGCGCCGGGAACTGGCGCGTCCTGGTCACCCGCCGCCCACCGGCGGAGGATGTGGACGACTACGCCTGATGGCCCACTGACCCGCCGCACGCCGATCCGCTAACCTGTCCGTCGAGCGTCCTCGCAGGCCGCGCGGCCCCCAGGGGTGTCCGCGGGCGCCGGCGGACGCGCTCACGCCCCGCCTCCGTAGCTCAGGGGATAGAGCACCGCTCTCCTAAAGCGGGTGTCGGCAGTTCGAATCTGCCCGGGGGCACTGTGCGATAACGCGCCCTCCTGGGGATTCCCCCCAGGGGGGTGCGCTTCTTCGTATGCCCACATGACGGGTGATATGCCATGTTTCGCACCCGTTCTCGATGAAGGGCATGGCATGAAGTTCGCAGTCATCGGCGGTACCGGGCTCATCGGATCGCAGGTCGTCGAGATCCTGAACTCCGCCGGGCACGAGGCCGTACCGCACTCGAAGGCCAGTGGAGTCGACGTCATCAGCGGCCGGGGACTGGGCGAGGCGGTGGCGGGAGCCGACGTCGTCGTCAACCTGACGAACTCCCCGACCTTCGACGAAGCCTCCCCGGCCTTCTTCCGGACCTCGATGGAGAACCTTCTGGCCGAGGCCCGGAAGGGCGGCGTCGGCCACTTCGTCATCCTCTCGATCGTCGGCACGGACCGGGTCCCGGAGCTGGACTACTACCGGGCCAAGGCGCTCCAGGAGGAGATCCTCGCGGCCGGGCCGATCCCCTACTCGATCGTCCGGGCGACGCAGTTCATGGAGTTCATGGACGCCGTCATGTCCTGGACGGCCGACGCCGGCACCGTCCGGCTGCCCGCCACGCCGGTCCAGCCGATCGCCGCCAAGGACGTGGCCGCCGCGGTCGCGGAAGTCGCCGCGGGCACCCCGCTGAACGGCATTCGCGACATCGCCGGGCCCGAGATCTTCACCCTGGACGAGCTGGGCCGGATCACCCTTGCCCGCAAGGGCGACGACCGCACCGTCGTCACCGATCCCACGGCCGGGATGTTCGCCGTCGTCAAGGGTGACGTCCTCACCGACAAGGACGCCCACCTCGCCCCCACCCGCTACACCGACTGGCTCTCCTGACCGCTTCACGCCTTCTCGCCGCGATCGGGCCGTGATCGGGCGGTGCCGAAGTGGTGGCCGAAAAGTTGGACCAGTTTTCGTTATGGCCCCGGTTACCCCAGGTCTCCCATGCATCGGAACGCCAGAAATGGCGGACGGAAACGAGGTGGCGAGGCGTGACTGTGAAGAGTGTGACCGGGGTGACCGGAGTGGTCGAGGCGGCGCGAGCCGGGGACGCGGGTGCGCAGGGCGAACTCGTGGCCGCCTGCCTGCCGCTGGTCTACAACATCGTCGGCAGGGCGCTGAAGGGCCACGCGGACGTCGACGACGTGGTCCAGGAGACGATGATCCGGATGGTGGGCGGTCTCTCCGGGCTGCGTGACGCCTCCCGCTTCCGGTCCTGGCTCGTCGCGATCGCCGTGAACCGGATCCGCGGCCACTGGCGCAGACAGCAGGACGCCCCCGTGGGCGGGCTCCAGGAGGCGTGCCACCTCTCCGATCCCGGCGCCGACTTCGTCGAGCTGACGATCCTCCGGCTCGGGCTGGAGGGACAGCGCCGGCAGGTCGCCGAGGCCACCCGCTGGCTCGACGACGACGAGCGGGCCGCGCTGTCCCTGTGGTGGCTGGAGGCGACGGGCGAGCTGACCCGGGCCGAGGTCGCCGCGGCGCTGGAGCTCACGCCGCAGCACACCGCCGTGCGCATCCAGCGCACCAAGCTCCAGCTGGAGACCGCCCGGGCCGTCGTCCGGGCCCTGGCCACCACCCCGCGCTGCCCGGAACTCGCGGGCATCGTCGGCATCTGGGACGGCACGCCGTCCCCGCTGTGGCGCAAGCGCATCGCCCGGCACACGCGCGGCTGCGCCGAGTGCGGCGGCCACTGGACCGCCCTCATACCCGCCGAGGGGCTGCTCGCGGGCCTCGGACTGGTCCCGGTGAGCGCCGCCCTGATGGATCGTCTCGCCGCGGGCGCGTTGGGTGCTCAGCCCGTCGCCTGCGCCACGGCCGGTGCCCCGGGCGCCTCGTCCGGTGGGGCGGGAGGGGTGGCGCCCGGTACGTCCTCGGGGGCGCCCGCCCCGGCCGTGCGCCGCCGTCCCGGCGTTCGCGCGGTCGTCACCGCCGTCGCCCTGGCCGTCACCGTCGCGATCGGCGTCCTGGGCGGGTACCGCTACCTCGCCCCCGCACCGGACGGCAGCGGAACGCGCGACGGAAACCAGGGCAGGGGTGCGGAGAACGTGGTGCTCCCGCTCACTTCCCTGCGCACCGAGCTCCCCTCGCCGCCCGCACCCTCCCCCTCCGCGTCCTCCCCGGCGGCCCGTACCGCCACGTCCGCGCCCGCGTCCGCCCACCGGCCCGTCGGGCGCGAGCCCGCCCGTACCCCCTCCGCGCCCACGTCCGACCGCTCCACCGGCCCCGTCCGTACCCCGGCGCCGGCGGTCACTCCCGTCACTTCGGGTGCCGATCAGCGGGACGAGACCGCGCGGGAGGTCGAGCGTCAGGTCAACAAGGAGCGGGCCAAGGCCGGTTGCGGGCCGCTGCGGGCCAGCGCCGAGCTGGTCGTCGTCGCCCGGCGCGGCGCGGGCGAACTGGCGCTGGGCGCCCGCCTCGACGCCTCCCGGGGGCAGGAGCAGGCGCGGGACGGCGAGCAGGGGCCGGAGAAGGCGGAGCCCGGGCACCGCTGGAGCCTCGCGGGCATGGCCTCGGCCGGACGGGCCGGCTTCGCCGGGGCCGTCACCGTGTGGTCGCGCGGCGCGACCCGCCACGACGTCGTCCGCGACTGCTCGCTGACCGAACTCGGCGTCGCGTTCACCTTCGCCGCCGGTTCGCCCCAGCACGGGACGCCCGTCGTCGCCGCCCGCTGACCGGCCACCACCGGCCCGCGGATCCTCCTGAACTTCCGCGCGCCCGCCGCGCGGTTCCGCCGGGGCCTTCCGCCCCGGCCTCGTCACACCCTCCACGACCGTTGGGATCACCCATGCGCTCCAAGCACGTACGCGACAGACGCAGTACCACCCACCGTCGGAAGAAGAACGGACGACGACCACTGATACTCACGGCGGCCGCGACCGTCGCGGCCGCCGCCGTCGCCGCCGGGGTCCTCACCCTCGGCACCGGGACCGGGACCGGAACCGGCCCCGCGCCCGACGTCGAGGCGGGCGCCCCGGCCGACGCCGCGATCGTCCCCGCCGCCGCGCCCCGGCACCAGGAACCGCCCACCCCCCTCACCGCCGCGCCCAAGTCCGACGCGTCGCGCGGCATGGTCTACGACGGCCTCGACCCCGCGCCCAAGGGCGACCCCTGCGCCGGCGTCTACCGCGTCTCCTCCGCGCGCCTGTGCACCCACGGCCCGGACGCGCCGCCCAAGGGCGTCGACATCGCCAAGGACACCCCGCCCGTGGCCCGCGCCACCGCCTCCGGGTCCACCGACCCGGCCGGCGACGGCGGCCGGGGCCCCTCGGCCGCCGAGGCGCTGCGCGGCGCCCAGCCCGTCCTCGACGCCCGCACCGGCGGCGTGGCCGCCCCGGCCGCCCCCGGCGGCGGCACGACCACGCCCCAGGCCCCGTCCGGCTCCCGCGTGGTGTGCGAGGGCGACGGCGCGAGCGGCAACCGCGTCCAGGTGCTGTACGTCCACGCGCCCGGCCGCGACCGCTTCGCCCAGTACGCCGCCTCGTTCAAGCAGTGGGCGTCGGAGACCGACCTCATCTACAACGCCAGCGCCCAGGAGACCGGCGGCGAACGGCACGTCCGCTACGTCACCGAGTCCGACTGCACCGCGTCCGTCCTGAACGTCGAGCTGCCCGCGGGCGCCCTCCAGGAGTTCGGCGCGACGAACGACGCGCTGGCCGCCAAGGGCTTCAACCGCCGCGACCGCAAGTACATGCTCTTCGCGGACACCCAGGTCTACTGCGGCATAGGCACCTTCAACGGTGACGAGCGCCCCGGCCAGGACAACATGAGCAACTTCGGCCCCTCCTACGGCCGTACCGACTCCGGCTGCTGGGGTGGCAGCACCCCCGCCCACGAGCTGGGCCACAACCTCGGCGCCGTCAACAACAGCGCCCCCCACACCAGCCGCGCCGGGCACTGCGTCGACGAGTGGGACATCATGTGCTACTCGGACGCGCCCAACTACCCGCAGATGCAGATCCTCTGCCCCGACCGCGGCGGCGACCAGCGCCTGGACTGCCACCACGACGACTACTTCCACACCAACCCCAGCCCGGGCAGCTATCTGGCCACCCACTGGAACATCGCCAACAACCGCTTCCTCATCGCGGGTGCCGGCAAGGGCCCCGGCACGAACCCCTCGCCCACTCCCACCCCCACCACCGGCCCCACGTCCGGACCGACGCGCCCGTCCACCGGCCCCGACGTCCAGGTGACCCAGATCGGCCCGGACTCCGCGCTCGTCGGCTGGAAGCCGGTCACCGGGGCGGCGGGCTACGAGCTGCTCCTCGACGGCAAGAAGCTGGCCGACGTCACGGGCACCGCCCTGCGGATCACCCGGCTCGCGCCCGACAGCGCCCACCGGGTCGCCGTCGCCGTGCGCGACGGGCAGGGCAAGGTCTCCGCGCCCGGCCGCGCCGCGTCCTTCCGCACCCTCGCGGCGACCACCGGCTCCACCCGGCCCGGCGGCAAGTACGTGCTGGTCAACGGCCTGACCGGCCAGGCCGCCGACCTGTGGGGCAGCTCCTCCGCCGACGGCACCGTCGCCATCGCCTACCAGCGCCACGGCTACGCCAACCAGCAGTGGACGTTCGAGAACGCGGGCGGCGGCGCGGTGCGCCTGAAGTCCGTCCAGTCCGGCAAGTGCCTCCAGCCGGGCACCGACGGGCGGGCGGTGGCCGGCCAGTACGTCGCGCAGCGGTCCTGCGACGACACGTCCGCCCAGAAGTGGCGGCTGACCGCCGCGGGCGACGGCTCGTACGTCCTCCAGCCGCAGGGCTCGCAGCTCGTCCTGGGCATCAGCAACCGCTGGTACTACGGCGGCCAGCTGCTGGAACTCCAGCAGCGCAACAGCCAGGGCTACCAGAACTGGACGCTGGCCAAGGCCTCCTGACGGCCTGAACCTCCTGACGGCCTGACCCTTCCGAGGGCCCGGCCCTCCTGAACCGGGCCGACGGCCACACCCCACGGGTGGCCGTCGGCCCTTCCCCCTACGGAGCGCACGATGACCTTCCGCCCCCGCACGGCCGCCGCCTGTCTCGGCGCCCTGCTCGCCCTGGGCACCGCCGGCCCGGCCGCCGCGCACGGCGACACGATCCGCCTCACCGTCCCCGGCCCGCCCTCGGACGGCCACATCCGGGCCCTCGCGACCTGGGAGAACGACGGCGACCCCGTGGACGAGCGGGTCGCCGGCACCCTTACGGCCCGGGACGCCGCCGGGCACGCCCAGGGGCCCTGGGTGCTCGTGCCCGTCCCCGGCGCCAAGGGCGCCTACACCACCCACGAGTCGCTGCCGCCCGGAGACTGGACCGTCACCCTCCACTGCGGCTTCCCCGACCTCGGCCACGGCGAGGCCACCGTCACCGTGCCGGCCGCCGCCCCGGCGCGCCCCGCCGCCGACACGGCGCCGCGCGCGACGGTGAGCGCGACGGCGCGCGCGGCGGCCGAGACCGCGCCGGAGGCGTCCGCGCGCTCCGGCGGCGACTCCCACCTCACCGCCATCGTTCTCACAGCGGTCATCAGCACGATCGCGCTGGTCGGTGGCTGGTTCGTGCTGCGATCCCGCCGTCCGGGGCGGCCCACGGGATGATCTTTCGCCAGGCGGTGATCAATTCACGCGCAAGCCGACTAAAGTCGACACGCAAGCGCAGTCCGCCGGGGGAGGGAACGTAACCGATGAGTCGCCGCTCCAGTGGGCTGATGAGCATATGGGCCGAGGCGCAGCGCCAGCAGCAGCGTCAGCAGGAGGCCCGGCAGCGGGCGTTGACGCAGCAGCAGCGCGAGCAGGAGCGGCAGCAGCGCGCGCACGAGCGGGACCTGGCGCGCCAGGACCGTGAACGGCGCCAGGCGTACCGGCAGGCGCGCGAGGCCGAGGCGCGGCGGCGCACGGAGGAGCTCGACGCGCGGATGGCGGCGCTCGAAAGCCTGCTGAGCGCCGGGTGCGGGGCGCCGGGCTTCCGGACGAGCGCGCTGGAGCGGCCCGAGCGGCTGGAGCCGTTCAACCCCGGCCACCTGGGGCAGCCGGTGCCCATGCCCGACCCGAACGCCTACCGCGGCTTCGGCAACCGCGCGCAGTACGAGCACGACTGGCACGCCGCCCAGGCCGCCGAGGCGCAGCGCCTGCAGCAGCTCGCGGCCTACCGGCAGCAGTACGACCAGTGGGCCGCGGCCACGCTCGCGGACATCCGCCGGCACAACGCCGGCATCGGCGAGACGATCACCGCGCTGCGCGAGGGCGACCCGGACGCCGTGGTGGAGTACTTCTCCGCCGCGCTCTACGCCTCCACCGCCTGGCCGGACGAGTTCCCGCACCAGATAGCCGCCGCCTACGACCCGGGCGCCCGGCAGCTCGTCCTCGACTGGGAGCTGCCCGGCTTCGGGATCGTCCCCGAGATCAAGTCGGTGCGGTACATGCCGACGGCGGACGAGGAGAAGGAGACGGCCCGGCCCGTCACCCAGCGCCGGAACGCCTACCGGGACGTGCTGGCGCAGTGCGTGCTGCTGGCGGTGCGCGAGCTGTTCGCGGCCGACGAGTTCGGGATCCTGGAGTCCGTCGCCCTCAACGGCTTCGTCGACGAGCACGACCCGGCCACCGGGCACCGCACGCAGATCGTCCTGGCCTCGCTGACGGTGAGCCGGTCGGTCTTCTCGGGCCTGCGCCTGGAGCAGGTCAGCGCGGTCGACTGCCTCGTCGACGGCCTCGGCGGGCAGCTGTCCGCCCGGCCCGACCAGCTCGCCGCCGTCCGCCCGGGACGGGTGCCGGGCGACGTCGGGCGCGGCGTGGTCTCCCACGGCGGCGGAGACGACCCGGACCTCTTCGAGATGGACCCCATCGAGTTCGAGGAGCTCGTCGCCGAGCTGTTCCGGGCGCGCGGCATGCGGGCGGTGATGACCACCCGCTCCAACGACGGCGGCGTGGACGTCGAGGCCCTGGACCCCGACCCGATCAGCGGCGGCCGGATCATCGTGCAGGTCAAGCGGTACCGGAAGACCGTCCCGCCGACCGCCGTGCGCGATCTGTACGGCACGGTGCAGGGCGCGGGCGCCAACAAGGGCGTCCTGGTGACGACCTCCGGTTTCGGCCCGGGCTCGTACGCCTTCGCCAACGGCAAGCCGCTCACGCTCGTCTCCGGCGAGGAGCTCGTGGACCTGCTGGCCCAGCACGGGCTGCGCGGCCGGCTCGGGGGCGGGTCGCCGCGCCCGGCGGCGGCCCGGGGGAGCGGCGGGGCGGCTTCCTCCGGCGAGGACCGACCCGAGGACCGGCCGGAGACCCACAACGTGCTGGGCATGTCCTGGTCGGGACGGGTCGCCCTCGACGTGTGCGCGCTGGTCTGCGACGGCGGGCGGGTGCTCAGCGACGATCACTTCGTCTTCTACAACAACCCCCGCACCCCCGACGGCTCCGTCCGGGCGCTGGAGCCCACCCTCGCCGACAAGGCCGCGCTGCGCGTCGCCTTCGAGGAGCTGCCGGCCGCCGCCGACCGGCTGGTGCTGGTCGCGGCCATAGACCCGGAGGTCAACCCGGAGGCGGACCTCTCGCAGTTCACCGATGCCCGCATCCGCCTCGCCGACGCGTCGGGGGCCGAGCTGGGGCAGCTGGAGGTCTCGGACGGCCGGCCCGGCGAGACCGCGCTGGTGCTGGGCTCGTTCCGGCGGCGCACGAACGGCGACTGGGACTTCGTGCTCGGGGGGAAGGGTTACCCGGGCGGGCTGGAGGCGCTGGTGCAGGAGTACGGGATAGAGGTCGCGTGATCGTCATGGCGGCCGTCCGATCGTCCGCCTGATCATCCGCTCGATCGCTCGATCACCCGTTCGGGTGGAGTTCCTTGATCCACCGGGTTCTGTCGGCGGGGCCTCGTAGACTTCTGCAATGGCCGACCCCACACAGACCACAGCAGAGCTCGGAAGCCTCGACGGCGAGGCCCTGAGCTGCCTGCGGCGCGTCTTCGGTTACGACGCGTTCCGCGGCGACCAGGAAGAGATCATCGATCATCTGGTCGGCGGCGGCGACGCGCTCGTGCTGATGCCCACGGGCGGCGGCAAGTCGCTCTGCTACCAGATCCCCGCGCTCGTCAGACCCGGGGTCGGCGTGGTGATCTCCCCCCTGATCGCCCTCATGCAGGACCAGGTCGACGCGCTGCGCGCGCTCGGGGTGCGGGCCGGCTTCCTCAACTCCACCCAGGGCCTGGACGAACGCCGCCTGGTGGAGGCCGAGTTCGCCGCGGGCGAGCTGGACCTGCTCTATCTGGCGCCCGAGCGGCTGCGCGTGGAGTCCACGCTGCGGCTGCTTGACCGGGGCAAGATCTCCCTCTTCGCCATCGACGAGGCGCACTGCGTCGCCCAGTGGGGCCACGACTTCCGCCCCGACTACCTGGCCCTGTCGCAGCTGCACGAGCGCTGGCCGGACGTGCCGCGCGTCGCCCTCACCGCGACGGCCACGGAGGCGACGCGCGCGGAGATCGCCACCCGGCTCAAGCTCCAGGACGCCCGGCACTTCGTCGCCAGCTTCGACCGGCCCAACATCCAGTACCGCATCGCGCCCAAGAACGACCCGAAGAAGCAGCTCCTGGAGCTGCTGCGCACCGAGCACCCGGGCGACGCGGGCGTCGTCTACTGCCTCTCCCGCAAGGGCGTCGAGGACACCGCCGCGTTCCTCGCGCAGCACGGCGTCGAGGCCCTGCCGTACCACGCGGGCCTCGACGCGCGGACGCGCGCGGCCAACCAGGCGCGCTTCCTGCGCGAGGACGGCATCGTCATGGTCGCCACGATCGCGTTCGGCATGGGCATCGACAAGCCGGACGTGCGCTTCGTCGCCCACCTCGACCTGCCGAAGTCCGTCGAGGGCTACTACCAGGAGACCGGCCGCGCCGGGCGCGACGGCCAGCCGTCCACGGCCTGGCTGGCCTACGGCCTCCAGGACGTCGTCCAGCAGCGCAAGCTGATAGACGGCTCCGAGGGCGACGAGGCGCACCGCCGCCGGCTGGCCGCCCACCTCGACGCGATGCTCGCCCTGTGCGAGACCGTCGAGTGCCGCCGCGTGCGGCTGCTCGACTACTTCGGCCAGCCGAGCACCGCGTGCGGCAACTGCGACACGTGCCTGACCCCGCCGGAGACCTGGGACGGCACGATCGCCGCCCAGAAGTTCCTCTCGGCGATCCTCCGGCTGGCCCGGGAGCGGCGGCAGAAGTTCGGCGCGGGCCACATCATCGACATCCTGCTCGGGAAGAAGAGCGCGAAGGTCATTCAGTTCGACCACGACACGCTGTCCGTCTTCGGCATCGGCACGGAGCTCTCCGTCGCCGAATGGCGGGGCGTGGTGCGGCAGTTGCTGGCGCAAGGGCTGCTCGCGGTCGAGGGCGACTACGGCACGCTCGTCCTGACCGAGGCCAGCGGTGACGTGCTGGGCTCGCGCCGCACGGTGTCGCTGCGGCGCGAACCGAAGCCGGTGCGTTCGTCGACGGGCGCCGCCAAGTCCGGCAAGCGCGCCGCTCCCGTCGACCTGCCGGCGGAGGCCGTGCCGCTCTTCGAGGCGCTGCGGGCGTGGCGCGCGGCGACGGCCCGGGAGCAGGGCGTTCCGGCGTATGTGATCTTCCACGACGCGACGTTGCGGGAGATCGCGACGGCGCGGCCCGGGTCGCTGGACGCGCTGTCCGGGGTGAGCGGCGTGGGCGAGAGCAAGCTGACGAAGTACGGGGAGGGGATTCTGGGGGTGCTGGGGGAGCACGGCGGGGTTCCGGAGGCGGCTGCGCCTGCCCCGGAGCCTGTGCCGGTTTCTGCTCCGGAGCCGGTGCGGGTGCCCGCGCAGGCGGTGGGCGAGGACGAGGTGCCCTGGCCGGACGAGGAGCCGCCGTACTGGGCTGAGGACTAGGGGGAGCCCCCGGGGGAGGGTGCCCAGGGGGCACCCTCCCCCGGAGTTCCGGTCGCTCAGCCGGCCCCCGGTTCGATCAGCTCGCACGCGCGGGCCGTCGCCGCCAGGGCGGCCGGGCCGCCCACGTCCCACGCCGTGTCGGCGAGTTTGATGACGTGCGCGTCCCCGTGCGCCGCCGCCAGCGCGAAGGACTCCTCCATCGTGGTGGGCCCCGGCGCCGCCGGGAACACCGGCCGCGCCGGTGCGTAAGCGGCCGTGATGACCGCGCTCGCCTCCCACGCCGCCGTCAGGCTGGGCACCCACAAGGAGCGGGGGAGCGCCGGCAGGACGCGGAGGACGGCGTTGGGCGCGGTCGCCGCGTGGACGAGCATGACCGCGTCGCCGTGGGCGTAGCGCGGGTAGCGGGCGACCGTGGCGCGGACGAGCTCCGTCAGCAAGTCGTGCGCGTCGTCCGGGCCGGTGGGCCGCCGCAGGCCGCTCGCGGCGGCGGGCCAGCCCTCGGCGGCGGGGAGCCGCGCGAGGCGGTCGAGGACGCCGCCCTCCTGGACGGCCAGCGACGGTACGGCGTCCAGCGCGCGGTGGGGGCCCGCGCCGCCGGAGGGGGTGATGGTGACGGGCAGCGGCTGGTGGCGGGCGGCCCAGTAGCCCAGGGCGTGGGCGAGTTCGGCCGTGCGGGGCGCGGTCTCGCCGTCCGTGAGGAGCGTGCGGACGGCGTGGCCGACGCGGATCACGGGGTGGGTGGCGCCGGCGATGATGCCGGGGAGCAGCCGCGGCCACCATACGGTGAGCACGTCCGTCCAGGGGAGTTCGGCCGTCTGCCGGGTGAAGTGGGCGATCCAGGAGCCGAGGTGGCGGGGGTCGCCGAGCGCCTCGCGCCAGTTGTCGTCGGTGATCGTCAGGGCGGCGGACGGCAGTTCGTCCGTCCGGTGCCGGTAGGCGTCCAGCCAGCGGTGCACCGTGCGGGCCTGGCCGTGGCGGGCCAAGGACTCCACGGCCATGGGGGCGTGGTTGGAGAGCCAGCCCTGGGACAACTCGGGGCCGGTGGAATGGACGCGTTGCAGGGCTTCGTCGAGTGTGCCGTCCTCAGTTATGGCGGTCATGGCCTCACCGTAGGAGCGGGGGCGGGCCCGGCGGAACGGTCGCCGGACCTACGCCCCATGGCTCCCCGGCGTAGGTCGCCGGTACTCCGTCCGTACTCCGTCCGCTCGATTCCCGCCTCGGTCAGCGCTCGTGCCAGTAGAAGACGTAGTACGAGGCGAGGCCCATGCACACGCCGAAGATCAGGCCGATCCAGGAGGCCTCCAGCACCGAGACCCGGGTGAGACTGCGCAGGAAACCCATGGAGACGCCGAAGAGCGCCCCGAACGCGGCGGCCCGCACCTCGGTGATCATCTTGCCGCGGTTGCGGATCACCAGATAGCCCAGGCCCGCCGAGACCACGGCCGCGACCAGCCCCAGCATCCAGCCCTGGAGCTCACCGAAGCCGTTGTCGTGGGCGAGGAAGACCGTGTAGAGGCCGAGGACGAAGCCGCCGATGACGGGCACCGCCCAGGTGGCGGTGGGGGCCGTGCGCTCGTGGCGGACGTGGCCGGTGCGGGGGACGGGGCCGGGCCCCTCGTGGGCGTGGTGCCGGCCGGGCAGGATCGAGTGCGTCATGGCGGGCTCCTCTCGCTCTGTCCACCAGGGCACACCCGCCCCATCGCCGGGGCAACTCGATCACCCCGTCGCGGGCCCGGCCGAAGCCGCCAGGAAACCGGCCTTCCGGGCCTTCCCGGGCAACCGGTGACCTATGACCGGCGTCCTTGGGGATGAGGAAGCGGGGTAGGAGCGGGGTGGCCGCGATGTGACGGCCGTCTCATGGACGTCGTGGCCGCGGGGGCGCACGAGGTCCGTGGGACGGGCCGCCCCACCGGGGCTGACCTGCGCTTCCCCGAGCCGCATCACCACGCGTGCCCGCCGTGCGGCCGGACAGGGTACTGCATGATCCATAAAAAGAAGCCGTCTCTGGGGAATTCTGTCCGGATTCCGGCCGTTCTTTACTTCGGACGGGGTGCCCCCGGGGCACCTGGCCCATCCCGCGACACGTCTCATCGCAAGGGAGTACGCATGGCAACCCGTGCCGTCGCCCGTCGTCAGACCACCGCACAGCGGACTGGCGAGGCAAGCAGTGTTCGCGCCACAGGCGGGGAGATCGCCGATCGCGACCTGGTCGGCATGTACCTCGACGAGATCGCGCGTACACCCCTGCTCGACGCCGCAGAGGAAGTCGAGCTGTCGCAGACCATCGAGGCGGGCGTCTACGCCCAGCAGATCCTGGACGGCCTGGAGGCCGGCGGGGACCGTGCGGGCGAGGCGTCGCGCGAGGAGCTGGCGGCGATAGCCGCCGCGGGCGCCCGCGCGAAGGACGTCTTCATCAAGTCCAACCTGCGCCTCGTCGTCGCCGTCGCCCGGCGCTACCCGCGCAGTGGCCTCCCCCTTCTCGACCTGATCCAGGAGGGCAACGCCGGCCTGGTGCGCGCGGTGGAGAAGTTCGACTACACCAAGGGATTCAAGTTCTCCACGTACGCGACGTGGTGGATCCGCCAGGCCATCACCCGGTCGATCGCCGACCAGTCCCGTACGATCCGGCTCCCCGTCCACCTCGTGGAGGAGCTGGGCCGCATCCGCCGGGTGCAGCGCGAGTTCAACCGCGAGCACGGGCGCGATCCGGAGCACGCGGAGATCGCCGAGGAGCTGGGCACCACGCCCGAGCGCGTCGGCGACGTGCTCGACTGGGCCCGTGACCCGGTGAGCCTGAACATGTCCGTGGATGACGAGGGCGAGACCCAGTTCGGCGATCTGCTGGAGGACACCTCCGCCGTCTCGCCGGAACAGTCGGTCATCGCGCTGCTGCGCAGCGAGGAGCTGGAGGATCTCATCGGCCGCCTCGACCAGCGCACCGCGTCGATCATCAAGGCGCGGTACGGCATCGAGGACGGGCGCGAGCGCACCCTGACGGAGGTCGGCAAGCAGCACGGGCTGACGCGCGAGCGCATCCGGCAGATCGAGAAGCACGCGCTGCTGGAGCTGAAGAAAATGGCACACGCCACAGGGTTCGACGCGGCGGCCTAAACGGGTCTAATCTGGTTATAAGCCAGCAGGCCGGGTCCCGGCGCATCTCCCCCCCCTTGCGCCGGGGCCCTTTTATGTTCGCCTACGCGTTCGCCGTGTGCGCGGGGGCTCAGGACCCGGCCGTCGCCGCCCTGCCGATGCGGGCGCCCAGCTCGCGCAGGTGGTCCACGAGCTCGCGCGGCTCGTGCGCCTCGAACTCGCAGTCCACGATCGCCAGCCGTAGCGCCACCCACTCCACGGAGTCCGACGCGGTGACGTCCAGCCGGCACGTCGTCGCGTCGACGGGCTCCGGCACCCCGAGCCAGTTCGGCAGCCGGGCGGCCACCGACTCGGCCGGGGCGCGGAACGTGACCACGAGCCGGTACGTCGGCTGGAGCCCCGCCATCGACCGCTTCAGGTACTCCGCCGCGTCCGGCACCGGCAGCTCGCGCGGGACGAAGCGGGCCCCCGTCGCGAAGGGCTCGCTCACCCGGTCCACCCGGAACGTCCGCCAGTCGTCGCGCTCCACGTCATGCGCCACCAGATACCAGCGGCGGCCCGTGCTGATCAGCCGGTGCGGCTCCACCAGGCGCTTCGTCTCCGTGCCGTCACCCTTGCGGTACGCGAAACGGAGCCGCTCGTGACCGGTGGCGGCGGAGGCGATCACGGTCAGCGTGCGGGGGTCCACGGTCGCGCCGTCGCCACCCGTGAGCGGCACGGTCGCGGCCTGCAGGGCCGAGACCCGGTGCCGCAGCCGGGCGGGCAGCACCTGCTCCAGCTTGGCCAGGGCCCGCACCGACGCCTCCTCGATGCCCTCCACGGCATGGCCCGCGCCCGCTCGCAGCCCCACCGCGATGGCGACCGCCTCCTCGTCGTCCAGGACCAGCGGCGGCAGGGCGGCTCCGGCCGCCAGCCGGTACCCACCCTCGGCCCCCATCGTTGCCTGTACGGGGTAGCCGAGGTCGCGGAGCCGCTCGATGTCCCGCCGGATGGTGCGGGAGCTGACGCCGAGCCGCTCGGCGAGCTCGCTGCCGGGCCATTCGCGAGGTGTCTGGAGGAGAGAGAGCAGATTCAGCAGCCGTGCCGGGGTGTCCGTCATCTCACCAGGGTGGCAGGCATCTAGGACATGACCTGACCTATACGCCCCCTAGCGTGGTGGGCGCACCGGGTGAGGGAAACGATCCGGCGCGCAGGAAAGAGGAAAGGCAAGACCCCTGTGACCAGCACCGCCACCACCGACCCGCCCGCCGCCGGGGCCTCCCCCGACGCCACCGCAGACCGCCGCCGCTGGCTGGCGCTCGCCGTGGTGATGACCGCCTCCTTCATGGACCTGGTGGACGTCACCATCGTCAACATCGCCATGCCGAGCATCCAGAAGGACATCGGCGCCTCCTTCAGCATCCTCCAGTGGATCACCGAGGGCTACGCCCTCGCCTTCGCCGCCGGACTGATCACCGGTGGCCGCCTCGGCGACATATACGGGCGCCGTCGTGTGTTCCTCCTCGGCATGGGCGGCTTCACCCTCGCCTCGATGCTCTGCGGCGTCGCGGGCGACCCGCACCTCCTCGTCGCCGCGCGCGTCCTCCAGGGCGCCACGGCCGCGCTGATGGTGCCGCAGGTGCTGGCGATCGTCCACGCCACCTTCCCCGCCCACGAGCGCGGCAAGGTCTTCGGCATGTTCGGCGCCGTCGTCGGCCTGGGCGCGGTCTCCGGCCCCATCCTCGGCGCGCTGCTCACCCAGTGGAACCTCTTCGGCCTGGAGTGGCGGCCGATCTTCCTGGTCAACCTGCCCGTGGGCATCGCCGGCCTGATCATGGGCCGCCGCTACATCTCCGAGTCCCGCGCGCCCCAGGCCCTCAAGCTGGACCTGGTGGGCGTCGCCCTCGCCACCGGCGGGCTGCTGATGCTGCTCTACCCGCTGACGCAGGGCCGCGAGCTGGGCTGGCCGCTGTGGGGCTTCCTCTGCATGGCCGGGAGCGTCGTCGTCTTCGTCCTCTTCGTCCTCTACGAGCGCCACAAGTCGCGGAAGGACGGCTCGCCGCTGGTCGAGCTGTCGCTGTTCAAGGTCAAGAGCTTCGCGGCGGGCATCGGCGTCGAGGTCGCCTTCGGCGTCGCCTGCGGTGTCTTCTTCCTGATCTGGACCCTCTACATGCAGATCGGGCTCGGCTGGAGCCCGCTGCGGGCGGGCCTGACCGGCATCCCCTTCTCCATCGCCGTGTCGGTGGCGGCGGGCCTCTCCGTGCAGAAGCTCGTCCCCCGCTTCGGGCGGAAGGTGCTGCAGGCCGGTGCGCTGTCGATGATGGCCGGCGTCCTGCTCTACATCTGGGAGGCCGAGCACTTCGGGACGGGCATCCACCCCTGGCAGATGGCCCTTCCGCTGACCGTCATGGGTCTCGGCATGGGCCTGATCGTCGCCCCGCTGACCGAGACCGTCATCGCCGGGGTGCCGCGTGAGCACTCGGGCTCGGCGTCCGGCCTGATAAACACCACGCAGCAGCTGGGCAACGCGGTGGGGCTGGGCCTGGTGTCGGTCGTCTTCTTCAACGCCCTCGACGAGGGCGAGGTGGCTCGCGGGCGCGCGGGTGAGGCGTTCGGGGCGGCGTTCCGGCACGGCATGTGGTGGGTCGCGGCGGTGCTGGGCGTGGTGCTTGCCCTGATGTTCGCGCTGCCGCGCAAGGCCGTGGCTCCTGCGGAGGGCGTCGGGGACGCCGCGGGGGTGGCGCTGCCGGCTCAGACCACCGAGGCGCCGGTCGCGGTGTAGGCGGGGGGCACCCACCCCACCGCCCGTGGCCCCCTCACGGCGGTCAGGCGTCCGTGGAGCCCGGGCCGTACAGGTCGCGGTAGGCGGGGAAGACGCCGCCCGGCCCGTCGACGCCCTCCGCCGCGAGGACGCCCTTGACCACGGCGCGGGTCAGAACGTCCGCACCGGCGGCGAGGATCTCGTTGAGCGCCCCCGCCGAGAAGTCCGCGCTGCCGGGCAGGTGCTCCTCCACCGGCAGCGGGCGGGCGCCCGTGGCCAGGGCGAAGACCGTGTCGCCGTCGGTCAGCAGATGGACCGGCCGGACCGCGCGGGCCAGGCCGTCGTGGGCGGTGCCCGCGAGCTTCTGGGCCTGGGCGCGGGTCAGGACGGCGTCGGTGGCGACGACGGCGATGGTGGTGTTGAGCGGGGGACGCACGGAACCCGCCCAGCGCCGGGCCGACTCCTCCCGCGCCGCCGCGAGGGCCTCCTGGGCCGCCCGGTGGCGCTCGGGGGAGGGGTAGGTGACGGGTCGGCCCTCGTACAGCCGCCCGTAGAGCACGCCCGTCGCCGGGTCGGCCACGGAACCCGCCGCGTTGACAGCGGCGATCGCGGCGACCGTCACCCCGGAGGGGAGGACCGCGCTGGCGGTGCCGATGCCGCCCTTGAGCCCGCCCGCCACCGCGCCCGTGCCCGCGCCGACCGTGCCCAGGGCGACGGGCGCCCCCGGTGCCGTACGGGCCGCCGCCTCGGCTGCCTCCCGGCCCAGCGCGGCGTCCGGACGGGCCCGCCAGTCGCCGCCCCGGCCGAGGTCGAACAGGGCGGCCGCCGGGACCACCGGGACGACCTGCGCCGGATCCGGCCCCACCCGGAAGCCCCGGCCCGCGTCCTCCAGATACGCCATGACACCGGACGCCGCGTCCAGGCCGAAGGCGCTGCCGCCGGTCAGGACGACGGCCTCGACGCGCTGGACGAGATTGCGGGGGTCCAGGGCGTCGGTCTCCCGGGTGCCCGGCCCGCCGCCGCGGACGTCCACGGCGGCGACGGCGCCACCGAGGCCGGGCGCGGTGAGGACGACCGTGGTGCCGGTGAGGGCGCCGTCACCCTTGCGATGGGCGTGACCCACGTGGAGGCCGTGGACATCGGTGAGGGCGTCCTGGGGGCCGGGCGTGGACGTGCGGCGAGCGTCAGTCATACGGCATCCGTATCACGGGCCGTCAGAATATGGAGGAGTCAGCTGTGTTGAGGTGACGGCTCGGGTTCCGGCGGGTTGCGCGTGAAGAGCGTCACCCCTGCGGCCACCGTCGCCACCCCGACCAGGCCCGCCAGCAGCACCGCCGCCCCGCCCGCGAACGTGCAGGCGAGAACGCCCAGCGCCGACACCGGCAGGACCAGCTGCTGAGCCGTGCCGCGCTTGTAGTGGCGGGAGTGGATGAGCCAGACGCAGAACATGAACAGGGCGGCGGGAACGGTGACACAGGCCGACGCCGCGAACGTGGAGATGTGCGCCTTGCCCACCGACTCCTCCACCGCCACCTCGATGCCCGCGCCGATGGCCGCAGCCGAGCCGAGGACCAGATAGTGGCCGTAGCCCCAGAGGAACGCCTGACGGTTGGACGCCAGGTGGAGGTGGATGGGCACGGCGAAGTAGATCCAGTAGGCCGCGAAGATCAGTAGCAGGCCGCCGCTCGCGATCGGCAGCAGTTCCCCCACCGCCTCGTGCTCGTCCAGCGCGGACTGGACGGCGACCGTGGCGGCCGACACGGTCTCGCCCAGCACGATGATCGTGAACAGGCCGTAGCGTTCGGCGATGTGGTGCGGGTGCCAGGCGGTCTGGTAGGACGCCTCGGCGACGGCCGGAACGGCCATCTCGACGATCGCCATCACCAGGAACACCCAGGGCTTGGCCCGGTCCGGCAGCAGGAGCAGGCCGAGCCAGCCGACCTGGCACAGGCAGACGCCGACGGCGTACTTCAGCGCCGTGCGCCGCTCGGCCCCGGTGGCGCCGTGTGCGGCCCGCAGCCACTGCGAGACGAGCGCGAGCCGCATCACGGCGTAGCCGAGCCAGACGGCCGTGTAGTTCGCCTCGTCGAAGGCGCGCGGGATGCCCGCCGCCAGGATCAGCACGCCCGCGATCTGGACGAGCGTGACGACGCGGTACACGACGTCGTCCGTGTCGTACGCGGAGGAGAACCAACTGAAGTTGACCCAGGCCCACCACACTGCGAAGAAAAGCATCAAATAACCCGGAATGCCGTGTCCGGGATGCCCTTCGGCGAGCGCGTGGACCAGCTGTCTGCCGGCCTGGGCGACCGCGACGACGAAGCACAGGTCGAAGAAGAGCTCGAGGGGCGTCGCGGCCCGGTGCTCCTCGTCCCGCCCGCGCGCGGTCATCCGGCGCAGGACGCCGGAGTGGCGGGCGGGAGGCGGCGGCTCCCCGTGCGGCTCCTCGTCGCTCATGGGGCGATTGTCACCGCCGTACGGGCCTGCCGCGCGCCGAACGTCATGTGCCGAGTGCCGAGCTGCCGAGTGCCGGGGTGCCGAGTGCCGAGCTGCCGGGTGCCGGGGTAGCCGGCGGTCTCGCCGGCTCGCGGCCTTCCGGCCGGGGGCGCCCGTACCCTGGACGCATGAGCACCGCCCCTGAGCCCGCGCCCCGCCGGGACCCCGCGTCCCCGGCCGCCGCGCTGATCTTCGACGACCCGCTGGACCGGCAGTCCTCCGACGACACCGACCGCGGCTGGGGCGACCGCCCGGCCACCGGCGGCAGCGCCGCCGACCTGGCCCGCTTCCTGGACGAGAAGCCGCCCCACCACTGCTGAGGCTGCCTGCCGGGCTGTTGTTCGGCAGCTGGTGGGGGGGAGGGGGCCCTCCCTCCCCCCCACCCTCCCCTCCCCCTTTGTGCTTCTAGCGTTGGGCCGGGACCGAGTCCGTGCCCGGGCCTCGGCGCTGTTCGATCAAGGTGTCGCGGATCTGGGCCAGCAGCTCGATCTCGGTGGGCTCGTCCGGCTTGGTCTCCGCCGGTGTTCTGGCGGCCTGGCGGTCCTGCCAGCGCTTCATGGGCAGCAGCATCAGGAAGTAGACCACCGCCGCCGTGATCAGGAACGTCAGCGTGGCGCTGAGTACCGAGCCCCACTGGATGTAGACGCCCTTGGTGACCTCGCCCGCGGCGTTACGGGTGCAGGGGCCCTTGATGCAGGACGCGTAGCGTTCGAGGTCCTTGGTGCCGAAGGCACCCACGACGGGGTTGATGACGCCCTTCACCACAGAGTTCACGATGTTGGTGAACGCCGCTCCGATGACGACGGCGACCGCGAGGTCGATCACGTTGCCCCGCATCAGGAAGGCCTTGAAACCCCCGAGGACTCCTGTTTTCTTATCGCTCCCGGAGCTCACCGAACAACCTCTCTCTGTACGTACCTATGCCGGAATGGCCGATTCCATAACATACGAGAGAGTCTGGCTGGTCTGTCCAATCCGCAAACCCGCGCCCGGGCGCGTCGGCGCCGCCCGCGCCGCCCCACGCGCACCGGCGCGAACATCGGCACCCGGCGCCCCGGAGGGGTCCAGGGCGCGGGGAACGAGCGGGAAACGGAGGCCAAGGAGCGGGGAGCGGGTGCTGCGGGCGCTGTGGACATGGAACACCACCTGACGGGCCGGGGGGAGGAGGAGAGGGAGCGTCTGCTGACGTTCCCTACGATCCCCGTTCCGCGCCGGTCCCGCTGAGGGCTGTGGACTACTCGCCGGTTGTGGACAACTTCGTCACCCTCGGGAGCCCCCGCCCCCGCCCGCGCCCCCGTCCCCTTACGGCAGCTCGATCCCCAGATCCCATCCGTCGTGCGCCCGCGTGCACAGGCAGTCCCGGTCCGCCGTCTTCGGCAGCGCGCCCACCGCGTCGAACAGCACCTCGCGCAGCCGGTCCACGTTCTCGCCGAAGACCCGCAGCACCTCCTCGTGGGAGACGCCCTCACCGGCCTCCGCGCCCGCGTCCAGGTCCGTGACCAGCGCCATCGACGTGTAGCAGAGCCCCAGCTCACGGGCGAGGACCGCCTCCGGGTGACCGGTCATGCCGACCACCGACCAGCCCTGCGCCGCGTGCCAGCGCGATTCGGCCCGGGTGGAGAAGCGCGGCCCCTCGATCACGACCATCGTCCCGCCGTCCACCGGCTCCCAGCCGCGCCCGCGCGCCGCCCCGAGGGCCACCGAGCGCCCGGCGGGGCAGTAGGGGTCGGCGAAGGTCATGTGGACCACGTTGGGCACCGAGCCGTCGGACAGCGGCTCCCCGTCGAAGAACGTCTGGGCGCGGGACTTCGTACGGTCCACGAGCTGGTCCGGCACGAGCAGGGTGCCCGGTCCGTAGTCCGGCCGCAGGCCGCCCGTCGCGCACGGGCCCAGGACCTGCCGGACGCCCACCGAGCGCAGGGCCCAGAGGTTGGCCCGGTAGTTGATGCGGTGCGGGGGAGTGCGGTGTTCGCGGCCGTGACGGGGCAGGAAGGCCACCTTCCGGCCCGCGAGCTCGCCCAGGAACAGCGAGTCGCTCGGCGCCCCGTAGGGCGTCTCCACCGTGATCTCGGTCACGTCGTCGAGGAAGGAGTAGAACCCCGAGCCCCCGATGACCCCTATCTCCGCCGTGTTCGGCGCCGCACTCGTCGCCGTGTTCGTCGTTCCCGCAGTGTTCGCGGTCGTCGCTGCGCTGCTGGTCTCGGCCATGCGCTCACCCTAACCGCCCCGTCCCCGCACGCCACGGAGCCCGCCGTCCCCGGGAGAGGGGGCGACGGGCTCCGTGGAGAAGCTGGGTACAGGCAGGCGCGCGCGTCAGGCGGCCGAGCTGCTGCTGGTCGTGGTCGACGAGCTCGCCGTCGTGGAGGACGACGAGGACGAAGAGGACGAGGAAGAGGAAGAAGACGTCGACTTCGACGCCGGGGTGCTGCTGGACGACGCGCCACGGCTGTCGTTCCGGTAGAAGCCCGAGCCCTTGAAGACGATGCCGACCGCCGAGAACACCTTCTTGAGGCGTCCGTCGCACTGGGGGCACACGGTCAGGGCGTCATCCGTGAACTTCTGCACCGCCTCGAGGCCCTCGCCGCACTCGGTGCACTGGTACTGGTAAGTCGGCACTTGTTCCTCCTGGCACTCTCACTCAATGAGTGCTAACGACGCTCAATAGTGCAGTATTCCGGCCCGTCAGTCCACCGAAACGGGCTCACGGTGACCGACCCCACGTGCCGCGACGACCGACTCGCCCTTCGGCGTCAGCGCCTTGCGCAGCCCCAGCAGGACCACCAGCGCCAGCGCCGTGCCGCCCAGCGGCACCAGGAAGCCGGTGCTCGCGCCGTGGGCGTCGATCAGCCGGCCGCCCACGGTGGCGCCGGCCGCCTGGCCCAGGCCGACCGCGCCGGTCAGCCAGGTGAAGGCCTCCGTCCGGGCGCTCGCCGGGACGAGCTTCTCGACCAGCGTGTAGCCGGTGATCAGCGAGGGCGCGATGCACAGGCCCACGAGCAGGCCCGCGGCGCCCAGCAGCGGCAGCGCGTGCGCGGCCCACAGCGGGGTGGTGGCCAGGACCAGCAGCGGGTAAGCGGTCAGCAGCCGGCGCTGGGCGCTGGACTTCCAGGCGATGGCGCCGCAGACGATGCCCGCGAT
The DNA here is from genome assembly GCF_014648775.1 of Streptomyces abikoensis. GTDB lineage: Bacteria > Actinomycetota > Actinomycetes > Streptomycetales > Streptomycetaceae > Streptomyces > Streptomyces abikoensis. The sequence continues at coordinate 202,716 of NZ_BMRT01000007.1, read as the reverse complement.
CATGTTTCCGGCCGCGAACGTGCCGTACATCAGACCGTTGAGGCCGGGCTCGCCGAGCTCCTTGGTGAAGGCGGTCATCGAGACCTGCATGCCGCCGAAGACCGTGCCGATCCCGAGCATGGTGATCGCCAGCACCCGGACACCCGGTACGGAGAGCGCGGAGACGCTCTTGGTGCCGCCGTCGGCGGCCGCGCGGCCCGCCGGGACGGGCTGCGTACGCCGCTGGGAGGCGAAGACCAGGCCGCCGATCAGCGTCAGGGCCGCCTCGGCGATCAGGCCGGCCGCCGGGTGGACGCCGGTGCACAGCGCGGTGGCCAGCACCGGGCCGATCACGAACGTGAACTCGTCGGTGACCGACTCGAAGGCCGCGGCCGTCGGCATCAGCGGCGAGCCGTCCAGCTTGGCCGCCCAGCGGGCCCGGACCATCGGGCCGATCTGCGGGGTCGACGCGCCCGCCGGCACGGCCGCCGCGAGCAGCGCCCACAGGGGCGCGTGCGAGAGCGCGAGCGCCGTCAGCAGGGAGATCGCGGCGGCGTGGACGACGACGCCGGGAATGAGCACGGCGGCCTGTCCGAAGCGGTCCGCGAGCTTGCCGCTCAGCGGGGCGAACAGGGCCATGGCCACGCCCGCCGTCGCCGAGACGGTGCCCGCGGTGCCGTAGGAGCCGGTGGTGTCGTTGACCAGCAGCAGGATGCCGATCGTCAGCATCGCGAACGGCTGGCGCGCCAGGAACCCGGGGAGCAGGAACGACAGCGCGCCGCGCGTGCGCAGCAGGCTGCCGTACCCGGCGCGGGCCCCGTCGGTGTCATTGACCGTGGCTGCCACGGTCCGGCCTTTCCGCCGCCTGGTAGCACGCTCCGGACGAACGGGAAAAACGTCGCACGGAGCGCGCCGAGAGCTGTCCTCTCGCGCAGGACCGTGGTAGATACCGATCCGGCCGCCTCATGCGGCCACGGCCGCCGTGCGGTCGCGCCAGCTCTGCGTCAGGCAGAGTTGGTTCGATGTTTTCGGGTCTGCACGCGTGACGTGTGAGGCCCCTCAGGGACTCCCGGGGACTCCCGGTACGCACGCGAATAGTCGAATATCTTACTTAACCAACCTCTTCTTCACCAGACCCTTCTTTGCTCGCCGCTTTGCCCCCGCACTTTCCGGGGGTTCGGGGGCCGCGCCCAGCCAGCCGGCCAGCTTGCCGCCCTCGCCGACCGCGCGCAGTCGTCGCTCGGTCGCGTCGCGCACCGGGTCGGTGGCCACCACCAGCAGCTCGTCGCCGTGGCGCAGGACGGTCGCGGGGCCCGGCACGAAGCTCGCGCCGTCGCGGACGACCAGGGTGACGGCGGCCCCGGCGGGCAGCCGCAGCTCGCTCACCTCCACGCCATGCATCCGCGAACCGTCGGGGACGGAGACCGACAGCAGATGCCCGCGCAGCCGCTCCAGGGGCGCCGACTCGATGCCCAGGTCCCGGGCCTCGTCGCCGTCGCCCAGCTTCAGGTGCCGGGCCAGCCAGGGCAGGGTCGGGCCCTGTACCAGCGTGTAGACGATCACCAGCACGAAGACGATGTTGAAGATCCGGCGGCTGTCGGGGACCCCGGCGACCATGGGGATGGTCGCCAGCACGATGGGCACCGCGCCGCGCAGCCCCGCCCAGGACAGCAGCGCCTTCTCCTGCCAGGGCGTCCCGAAGGGCGCCGTGCTCAGGAACACGGACAGCGGGCGGGCCACCATCGTGAGCACCAGGCCCACCACCAGCGCGGGCACGATGTCGTCGCCCAGCTCGTGGGGGGTGACCAGCAGGCCCAGCAGGACGAACATGCCGATCTGGGCGATCCAGCCCAGCCCCTCGGCGAAGCCGCGGGTGGCCGGCGAGTGCGGCAGCTTGGCGTTGCCGAGGATCAGGGCGGCGAGATAGACGGCCAGGAAGCCCGAGCCGTGGGCGAGCGCGCCGGCCGCGTAGGCGGTGACGGCGATGGCCATGACGGCGATCGGGTAGAGGCCGGAGGCGGGTAGGGCCACGTGTCGCAGGCCGTAGGCGCCCGCCATGCCTATCAGCAGGCCGGCGGCGGCGCCGATGACCAGCTCCAGGGCGATCTTGCCCAGCAGCAGGTACCAGTGGTCGACCGGTCCGGCGGCCGAGAAGGCCACGACGAGGATGACGACGGGGGCGTCGTTGAAGCCGGACTCGGCCTCCAGGACACCCGTGAGCCGGCCGGGCAGCGGAACGTTCCGCAGGACGGAGAAGACGGCGGCCGCGTCCGTGGAGGACACCACGGCGCCGATGATCAGTGCCTGGCGCCATTCGACGCCGGCCAGGTAGTGGGCGGCGGCGGCCGTCACACCGACGCTCACCGCGACACCGAAGGTGGAGAGCACGGCCGCGGCGGGCAGCGCCGGCTTGATCTCGTGCCACTTCGTGCCGAGACCGCCCTCGGCGAGGATCACGACCAGCGCGGCGTAGCCGATGACCTGGGTGAGGCCGACGTCGTTGAAGGAGACGCCGATGCCGTCCTGGCCGATGGCGACGCCCATGCCGAGGTAGAGGAGCAGGCTGGGCAGCCCGCTGCGCGAGGAGATCCGGACCGCCGCCACCGCGACGAGCAGCACGAGCGAGCAGATCAGCAGGAGTTCGTTGAGGTGGTGGACAGTCAGGGGCCGGTCCCTTCACGAGGTGTTCCACGGGCGTCGTCATACGGCGTCGGGATGTTCACGATGCGAGCCGAAACGTTCCTCCTGTCCTGGGAGCCGCGAGGGCGGGGGCAATGGGGGATGCGTCCAGAGGAAGTTAATTTCCTCATCTAATATTTTACGGGTTCTTAACGCCTCTTCGGCACGGCCGCGCCTGGCCGGATGCCGTCGGCACGGCACCGCGTCCGGGTCTCCCGCGCCCTGCGCCTATGGTTGCTTCCAGCATTCCCAGGACCATCTGCCCCTCTAAGGACAGCGATGCCCGCCAACAAGAACGGCCCCGGCAAAAAGAAGAAGGGGCGACGCGCCCGCCTGCTCGTGATCACCACCGTGCTGCTGCTCGTGGCGGGCGTCGCCTTCGGCGCGTACTGGAGCGTCAGCACCGTTCGCGCCTCCTTCCCCGAGACCGACGGAACCCTTCAGCTCAAGGGCCTGTCCGGTCAGGTGAAGGTCGTCCGCGACGACCACGGCATTCCCCAGGTCTACGCCGATACGGCCGAGGACCTCTTCCGCGCCCAGGGCTTCGTCCAGGCGCAGGACCGCTTCTGGGAGATGGACGTCCGCCGTCATCTGACGGCCGGACGGCTCTCCGAGATGTTCGGATCCGGCCAGGTGGAGACCGACGCCTTCCTGCGCACCATGGGCTGGCGCAAGGTCGCGCAGCAGGAGTACGACACCAAGCTGTCGGCGACCACCAAGAAGTGGCTCCAGGCCTACTCCGACGGAGTCAACGCCTATCTGAAGGACCACAAGGGCAAGTCGCTGTCCGTCGAGTACGCCGCCCTCGAGTTCCGACACGACTACAAGCCCGAGCCCTGGACCCCGGTCGACTCCGTCGCCTGGCTCAAGGCGATGGCCTGGGACCTGCGCGGCAACATGAAGGACGAGATCGACCGCTCCCTGGCGTCCTCGAGGCTGACCCCCCAGCAGATCGACGAGCTGTACCCGGCGTACCCGTACGACCGGAACAAGCCGATCGTCGAGGGCGGCGCGGTCGACGGCACCAAGACCTTCGACCCCAAGGGCGCCGCCACCGGTGGCACCCAGGCCGCCGGCGCGCAGAACCCGGCGACCGCCGGGGGCGCGGGCGCGGCGAACGGCCTGCGCGGCAGTCTGGCCTCGCTGTCGAGCTCCCTGGAGAAGATCCCGGCCCTGCTCGGCCCCAGCGGCAACGGCATCGGCTCCAACTCGTGGGTGGTCTCCGGCCTGTACACGACGACCGGAAAGCCGCTGCTGGCCAACGACCCGCACCTCGCGCCGCAGATGCCCTCCCTCTGGTACCAGATGGGCCTCCACTGCAACACCACCGGCGAGCAGTGCCCGTTCGACGTGGCCGGCTACACCTTCGCGGGCATGCCCGGCGTGGTCATCGGCCACAACAAGGACATCGCCTGGGGCATGACCAACCTCGGCGCCGACGTCTCCGACCTCTACCTGGAGAAGGTCACCGCCGACAGCTACCTCTACGACGGCAAGCAGAAGCCCTTCGTCACCCGCAAGGAGACCATCAAGGTCGCGGGCGAGAAGAGCCGTGAGATCACCGTCCGCGAGACCAACAACGGACCGATCGTCTCCGACCGCAACGACGAGCTCGTCAAGGTCGGCGAGAAGGCGCCCGTGCAGGACCCGGCGCCGGACCGCGCCGAGGGCTACGCCGTCGCGCTGCGCTGGACCGCGCTGGACCCGGGCAAGACGATGGACGCCCTGTTCGCGCTGGACCAGGCGGGCGACTGGGCCGCCTTCCGCAAGGCCGCGGCCGACTTCGACGTCCCCTCGCAGAACCTGATCTACGCCGACACCAAGGGCAACATCGGCTACCAGGCCCCGGGCCGCATCCCGGTCCGCGGCAAGGCGGGCGTCGACGCGGCCAAGGGCGGCGAGACGGGCCAGACCGGCACCACCGGCCGGAACGGCACGGGCGGCGCCAACGGCACCCCCGCGCAGGGCGGCGCCACCGGTGAGCCGAAGACCGACGTCAACGGCGACGGCAAGGTCGACGCCAAGGACGGCGCCAAGCCCGGCGCGCAGCCCGCCACGCCCGACGGCCGGCTGCCCGCCCCCGGCTGGGACCCGGCCTACCAGTGGACCGACTACGTGCCGCAGTCCGCGCTGCCGTACGACTACAACCCCAAGCGCGGCTACATCGTCACCGCCAACCAGGCCGTCGCCGACAAGAGCTACCCGTACCTCCTGACGCAGGACTGGGGCTACGGCGCCCGCAGCCAGCGGATAAACGACATGATCCAGTCGAAGATCAAGGACGGCGGGAAGATCTCGACGGAGGACATGCAGAAGATGCAGATGGACAACAGCAGCGAGATCGGCAAGCTGCTGACGCCCTACCTGCTCAAGATCGACGTCAAGGGCGCCAACGAGCGCGAGACGAAGTACGTCCGCGAGGCGCAGAAGCTGCTGAAGGACTGGGACTACACCCAGGAGCCCGACTCGGCGGCCGCCGCCTACTTCAACGCGGTGTGGCGCAACACCCTCAAGCTCGCCTTCGGCAACAAGCTCCCCAAGGAGCTGCGGGTCAAGGGCCAGTGCCTGCGGGTGCGCCCGGCGAACGACTCCGGCCCGCAGGAGGACCTGGACGGCAACACCCGCCTCGTCCTCGAGTGCGGCGAGCGCGACCCCGACAACGCGCAGCCCGACGGTGGCGACCGCTGGTTCGAGGTCGTCCGCAACATCCTCGACAAGCCCGACAACGCCTGGTGGAAGACCAACGGCACGCGGGCGAACCCGGGTGCCGCCAACCGTGACCAGCTGCTGGCCAAGGCCATGATCGACGCCCGCTGGGAGCTGACGTCCAAGCTCGGCAAGGACGTCACCCAGTGGAGCTGGGGCCGGCTGCACCAGCTGAACCTGAAGAACCAGACCCTCGGCAAGGAGGGCCCCGGCATCGTCCGGTGGATGCTCAACCGGGGCCCCTGGAACCTCGCGGGCGGCGAGGCGGCGGTCAACGCCGCCGGCTGGAACGCGGCGGGCGGCTACGGGGTCGTCTGGGTACCGTCCATGCGGATGGTCGTCAACCTCGCCGACCTCGACAAGTCCCGCTGGATCAACCTCACCGGCGCCTCCGGCCACGCCTACAACGCCCACTACTACGACCAGACGGACAAGTGGGCCAAGGGCGAGCTCCTGCCGTGGGCTTTCGGCAAGGAAGCCGTCGAGAAGAGCAAGGACGCGGTGCTGACGCTCAAGCCGTAGCGCTCGGCGCTAGCCGAAGCGGCGGACCCCGGCAGGGGTGATCACCGCGTGCACGGGGTGGTCGTGCGGTTCCTCCGGGACCCGCGCGACCACCTCGTTGTCGTAGAGGAGCACGATCCGCGCGGGATCGGCCCCCGCGCGGTCCAGCCGGGCCAGCACCCGGTCGTACGAGCCGCCGCCCCGCCCCAGCCGCAGCCCGCGCCCGTCCACGGCGAGCCCGGGCAGCAGCACGGCGTCGGCGCCGGTGACGGCCTCGGGGCCGAGCCGCTCCCCGTCGGGCTCCAGCAGGCCCCGCCCCGCCCGGACGAGGTGCTCCGGGCCCCGGTAGAGCCCCCAGTCGAGATCGTTGTCCGGCAGCAGCACCGGCAGCAGCACCCGCGTCCCGCGGTCACGCAGCGTGTCCAGCAGCGCGCGGGTGCCCGGCTCCGTGCCGACGGACACGTACGCCGCCACCGTCCGCGCCCGCGCCAGCTCCGGCAGCTCCAGGGCGCGCCGGCCCAGCCCGGCCTCGTGCGCGCGGACGTCGTCCCTGGTCAGCCCGGCTCTCGCCGCCAGGAGGGCGCGCCGCAACGCCGCCTTGTCGGGCTGGGGGACCTCTGCTGACGCACACATGGTTTCGGCATTCTCCTGTCTGGGGTCATACTCGGCGGAGTCACATCTTCCGCTCAGTCCCAACGGTTAGTGTTCGGCCCATGACTCAATCGCGCCCTCGGATCAGCAAGGCTGTCATCCCTGCCGCCGGGCTCGGAACCCGTTTTCTCCCGGCCACCAAGGCCACCCCCAAGGAGATGCTGCCGGTCGTCGACAAGCCGGCGATCCAGTACGTGGTGGAGGAAGCGGTTCACGCGGGTTTGTCGGACGTCCTGATGATCACAGGCCGTAACAAGCGGCCCCTCGAGGACCACTTCGACCGCAATTACGAGCTCGAGGAGGCCCTGCGGCGCAAGGGCGACGCCTCCCGCCTCGCGAAGGTCCAGGAGTCCAGCGATCTCGCCACCATGCACTACGTGCGCCAGGGCGACCCCCGGGGCCTGGGCCACGCCGTGCTGTGCGCCGCCCCGCACGTGGGCGACGAGCCCTTCGCCGTACTGCTCGGCGACGACCTGATCGACGCGCGCGACCCGCTGCTCTCGCGCATGGTCGACATCCAGCGCCGGCACGGCGGCAGTGTGATCGCGCTGATGGAGGTCGACCCCGCGCAGATCGGGATGTACGGCTGCGCGGCCGTCAAGCCCACCGACGTCGAGGACGTCGTCGAGGTCACCGGCCTGATCGAGAAGCCCGCCCTCGCCGAGGCGCCCAGCAACTACGCGGTGATCGGCCGCTACGTCCTCGACCCCGCCGTCTTCGACGTGCTGCGCGAGACCGAGCCCGGCCGCGGCGGCGAGATCCAGCTCACCGACGCCCTCCAGGCCCTGGCCGCCGAGCCCGGCCTCGGCGGGCCCGTGCACGGCGTCGTCTTCAAGGGCCGCCGCTACGACACCGGCGACCGAGGTGACTATCTGCGTGCCATTGTCAGACTGGCATGCGAACGCGAGGATCTGGGACCGGACTTCCGGGCCTGGCTCCGGAGTTATGTCACCGAGGAGATGTAGCGACTTGAGCAGCGAGACGGACGGGTCGGCCGCCGGAGGGGACCGCATCTGGTCCGTGGACGAGCACCTCGACGACATCCTCGGGAAGATCCGCCCGTTGGAGCCCATCGAGCTGCAACTCCTGGACGCGCAGGGCTGTGTGCTGGTGGAGGACGTCGTCGTGCCCGCCGCCCTGCCCCCCTTCGACAACAGTTCCATGGACGGCTACGCCGTCCGGACCGCCGACGTGGCGGGCGCGAGCGAGGAGTTCCCCGCCGTGCTCACCGTCGTCGGCGACATCGCGGCGGGCAGCGCCGAGCTGCCCCCCGTGGGTCCCGGCGAGGCCGTGCGGATCATGACGGGCGCCCCGCTGCCGCCCGGCGCCGAGGCCGTCGTCCCCGTCGAGTGGACCGACGGCGAGAGCGGCGAGGGCCCGGCCACGACGATGGCCCCCGCCGGGCAGGACGCCCCCGAGGACGGCGACGGCTTCGGCGAGGTCCGCGTCCACCGCCCCGTCGCCGCCCGCGCCCACATCCGCGACCGCGGCAGCGACGTCGCCGCCGGGGAGATCGCCGCCCGGGCCGGTACCGTCCTCGGACCCGCCCAGCTCGGGCTGCTGGCGGCCATCGGCCGCGCCACCGTGACCGTCCGGCCCCGCCCCCGCGTCGTCGTGCTCTCCACCGGCAGCGAGCTCGTGCCGCCCGGCGAGCCCCTGGGCGAGGGCCGCATCCACGACTCCAACAGCTTCATGCTCACCGCCTGCGCCCGGGACGCCGGCGCCCTCGCCTACCGCGTCGGCGCCGTCGACGACGACCCCGTGGTCTTCCGCGCCACCCTGGAGGACCAGCTCGTGCGCGCCGACGCCGTCGTCACCAGCGGCGGCGTCAGCGTCGGCGCGTACGACGTGGTCAAGGAGGCCCTGACCGGGCTGACCGGCACGGAGGGGAAGGTCTCCTTCCGGCGGCTGGCCATGCAGCCCGGCAAGCCCCAGGGCTTCGGCCGCGTCGGCCCCGACCGCGTCCCCCTCTTCGCGCTGCCGGGCAACCCCGTCAGCTCGTACGTCTCCTTCGAGCTCTTCGTCCGGCCCGCGCTGCGCGCCCTGATGGGGCTCCCGCCCGCCGACCGCGAGACGGTACGGGCGGTGTGCGCGGACGGGGTGAAATCCTCCCCGGCGGGGAAGCGGCAGTTCCTGCGCGGCCGGTACGCGGACGGCGAGGTCACACCGGTCGGCGGGGCCGGCTCCCACCTGGTCAAGGCCCTCGCCGACGCCAACGCCCTGATCGTCGTCCCCGAGGACACCACGTCCGTGGACCCGGGCGCCGAGGTGGAGGTCGTCCTTCTCGACTGATCGGCGGCCTCGCCGGGTACGGTGGCTGCCCACAGGGACCGGACCGGGAGAACGATGAGCAGCGGCCAGGAGCACCTCACCCATCTCGACGCCACGGGCGCGGCCCGCATGGTCGACGTCTCGGCCAAGGAGGTCACGGCGCGCGCCGCCCGGGCCAGTGGCCGGGTGCTGGTCTCGCCGCGCGTCGTGGCACTGCTGCGCGGCGAGGGGCTGCCCAAGGGCGACGCCCTCGCCACCGCCAGGATCGCCGGGATCATGGGCGCCAAGCGGACGCCCGAGCTGATCCCCCTCTGCCACCCGCTCGCCCTCTCCGGGGTCACGGTCGACCTGACGGTCACCGACGAGGCCGTCGAGATCCTCGCCACCGTGCGGACCACGGACCGGACGGGGGTGGAGATGGAGGCGCTCACCGCCGTGACCACGGCCGCCCTGACGGTCGTCGACATGGTCAAGGCCGTCGACAAGGCCGCGGTGATCACCGACATCCGGGTGGAGGAGAAGACGGGCGGCAAGTCCGGCCCGTACGTCCGTCAGGAGGCCGGCGCGTGACGGCGCCCGCGAAGCAGCGGTACCGGGCCCTCGTGGTCACCGCCTCCAACCGGGCCTCGGCGGGCGTGTACGAGGACCGGGGCGGGCCCCTCCTCGTGGCCGGGCTGGAAGCCATGGGCTTCGCCGTCGACGGGCCCTCGGTCGTACCCGACGGCGAGCCCGTCGAGCGGGCCCTGCGCGCGGGCGTCGCCGCCGGGTACGACGCCGTCGTCACCACCGGCGGCACCGGGATCTCCCCCACCGACCGCACCCCCGAGGCCACCCGCCGCGTCCTGGACTACGAGGTCCCCGGCATCCCCGAGGCCATCCGGGCCGAGGGCCTGGCCAAGGTGCCCACGGCCGCGCTCTCCCGGGGCCTGGCCGGGGTGGCCGGACGGACGCTGATCGTCAACCTCCCCGGGTCGACGGGCGGCGTACGCGACGGGCTGGCCGTCCTGGAGCGGCTCCTCCGGCACGCGGTGGACCAGCTCCACGGCGGCGACCACCCCGGTGGTGACGGGACCGGCGGCGACCACCCCGGTGGTGACCACCCGAGAGACCCCGCGGCCGCCCTATGAACATCTGGCCGGTCGAGCTGGCGGACGGCGATGTCGCCCTGCGCCCCATAAAGCTGCGCGACCAGCGCGCCTGGCGCGAGGTCAACCGGCGCAACCGCGACTGGCTGCGCCCCTGGGAGGCCACCGTGCCCCCGCCGCCGCCCGGCGGGCCCGTCGCCCAGCGCCCCACCTACCGGCAGATGGTCCGCCATCTGAAGGCCGAGGCGCACGCCGGGCGGATGCTGCCGTTCGTGATCGAGTACCGGGGCCAGCTCGTCGGCCAGCTGACCGTGGCCGGGATCACCTGGGGCTCGATGTGCTCGGCCCACATCGGCTACTGGGTGGACGAGGCCGTCGCCGGCCGGGGCGTGATGCCCACGGCCGTGGCGCTGGTGGTCGACCACTGCTTCGGCGCGGTCGGGCTGCACCGCGTGGAGGTGTGCATCCGGCCGGAGAATCTGCCCAGCCGCCGGGTGGTGGAGAAACTGGGATTCCGCGAGGAGGGCCTGCGCCCCCGCTATCTCCACATCGACGGCGCCTGGCGCGACCACCTGGTCTACGCGCTGACCGCCGAGGAGGTCCCCGAGGGGCTGCTCACCCGCTGGCACCGCTCCCGGCCGAGGGGCGGGACGGGCGCGGGGACCGGACTCTCCCCGGAAATAAAATAAACGTTCGAATTGACCGGTCAATTGACGGTATTCGTAGGGTTCCGATCTCAACAATCACAAAAAAAGTTCGAGATATCAGCCGGATCGTGCGACACACCGCGCCAATTGGCGGAATCATCTGCGCACACCCCTCTACCGTGTGAAGGGTGAGCAGCAGCGGCCTGATCTACGCAGTCATCGTCGGGGCCTGGGCCGCCTACTTGGTGCCGATGTGGCTCCGTAGGCAGGACGAGCTCAATGAAGCCCGTCCGACGGAACGCTTCAGCACGGCCATCCGGTTGCTGTCCGGACGGGCGGGCATGGAGCGCCGTTACGCCAAGGACCTGGAGGGGCGTGCCCCCGCCGAGGCGGCGGCCCCCGGGGAAGCCGGGGAGCCGGAGCCCCGGGCGTCCGAACCGGACGCGGCGACCGAAATGGTCGACGTCCGGTCCTTCGGCGCGCCCGCGTCCGGGCGGCCGGACGCCGCGCAGGCGCCCCCGGCGGCGCCCGCGGCACCGTCGGCCCCTTCCTCGCCGTCCCCGTCGCCTTCGGCCGGGGCCGCCCCGGCCGGCGCGCTGACGGCGGCCGAGCGGGCCCGGCGCTCCAAGGTGCTGGCCCGCCGTCGCCGGACCACGGTGCTGCTCTTCCTCGCCTTCACCCTGGGCGCGGTCGTCGCGGGCGTCGGCGGTCTGGAGCTGCTGTGGGTGCCGGGCGTCCCGGCCGTGCTGCTGAGCGCGTACATCTGCTACCTGCGCGTCCACGAGCGCCGTCGCTTCGCCTTCACCATGGACCAGCGTCGCGCCGAACTGGCCGCCCAGCGCCTCCGCGAGGGCCGCGCGCGCTCCCACGCCGCGCCCCCCGAGGACGGCTCCGCCGACACTGACACCGTTGTCCACCACGCGGCGCCCCCGGCGGCGGGCGGCGCGGCCGCCGCGCGCAGCGCGGGCCGGCGCGCCCTGGTGGAGCAGACCGACCACGCCGAGTGGGTCGACCAGCAGCGCGACCGGGACCCGGGCGAGGGCTGGGAGCCCGTGCCCGTCCCGCTGCCCACGTACGTCTCCGCGCCGGTGGCCCCCCGGGCGACCGGCGCCGGCCCGGCGGACACCTGGAGCTCGGCGCGCTCCAGCACCGCCGAGCCGGCCGAGGACCGCCGGCCGCCCGCCGAGGACCGCCGCCCGGCCCGTCCCCGCCGCCCCCGGCGCGAGCGCGGGCACACCCCGCTGTTCGACCAGTACGCCGACGACGACCGCCCCCGCGCCGCCAACGAGTGACGCCGGCGGGCCGCCCCCTCGCTGACCAGCGGAGGCGAGGGGAGCGGATTTCCGAACAGCGCGGTGGGGGTGCTAGAGTTTCACTCGTTGCAAGGGCCTGTGGCGCAGTCCGGTAGCGCACCTCGTTCGCATCGAGGGGGTCAGGGGTTCAAATCCCCTCAGGTCCACAACAGAAGGTTCCCGAACCGGAATGGGGGCCGACGGGAAACCCCGTTCGATCGTCAGATCGGGCGGGGTTTTCTGCGTTGTCCGGCGGATGCCGTCGCATCCCCGTGGCGAGGACCTCGCGGGAGACGCGGGTCACATTCGTCGCCCCTCAATCCCCGAGCACATGCCCTGACTTCGGCGTCTTCGTGCATCCTGGTCAAAGTAACCGAAGGCGGACCTTCCGGTGACTCGGCATAGATCACCTGATGCCGGTGCATCCCCTACATTCCCTGCAGATCATGTGTTTTCCACTTTCTCAGGGAACTGATGGAGGTATACGGCCATGACAGGTGTGTCCCGTAGGCGATTCGTCCAGGGCGCGGCCGTGACGGGTGGGGCGGCGGCGGTGGGGCCCGTGTGGGGCCAGACGGTCGCCGAGGCCGTGCGCATACCCGGCGGCGGTGTCGCGGAGAGCGCGGCGCTGAGTGTGACGAAGGCGGATCCGCGCTATCCGAGCCTGGTCTCGGGGGTCAATCTGCGCTGGGTGGGGACCCCCGACGCCGTGCGGGTGGTGGGGTCCGCCGACCAGGTGGTCCAGGTGGTGCAGGAGGCGGTGGACAAGGGCCAGCCGGTCGCCGTGCGCAGCGGCGGGCACTGCTACGAGGACTTCGTGACCCGGCCCGAAGTACGCGTGGTCATCGACATGTCGGGCATGTCGGGGGTGACGTTCGACCGGGACCGGCGGGCGTTCGCCGTGGAGCCGGGGGCGACGCTGGGCACCGTGTACCGGGCGCTGTTCAAGGGGTGGGGCGTGACCCTGCCCGGTGGCACCTGCCCCACGGTGGGCGCGGGCGGGCACGTGGCGGGTGGCGGCTACGGTCCGCTGGGGCGGCTGCACGGGCTGATCGTCGACCATCTCTACGCGGTCGAGGTCGTCGTGGTGGACGCGGCCGGCAAGGCGAGGAAGGTGGTGGCCACCCGGGAGCCGGACGATCCCAACCGCGATCTGTGGTGGGCCCATACGGGGGCCGGTGGCGGCAACTTCGGTGTCATCACCTGCTACTGGTTCCGCTCGCCCGGCGCGACCGGCACCGAGCCCTCGGCCCTGCTGCCCAAGCCGCCCGCCGAGCTGCTGGTCTCCGAGGTCTCCTGGTCGTGGGAGGGGATGACGGAGGCGGCGTTCACCCGCCTGCTGAAGAACTTCAGCCAGTGGCACGAGAAGAACTCGGCGCCGGGCACCCCGTACGCGGCGCTGTTCAGCCATCTGACGCCGCAGCACCGCTCGGCCGGGTCGTTCGCGATGAACACCCAGATCGACGCCTCCGTCCCGGACGCGGACAAGCTGCTCGACGGCTTCCTGGCCGCGGTCAACGAGGGCACCGGGCTGACGTACCGGGTCGGCGACCGCAAGCGGGTGCCGTGGCTGTACGCCGTGACGCAGTGGGCCGGCTGGGTGGGCGGGACCACGGCCCGCTGGAAGGCCAAGTCGGCGTACCTGCGCAAGACGTTCCCCGACGCGCAGGTCAAGGCGTTCTACAAGCACCTGACGCGCACCGACTACGACAACCCGGGCGGCCTGGTCGTCCTGTCCAGCTACGGCGGCCGCATCAACCAGGTGGCCGCGGGCGACACCGCCGTCGCGCAGCGGGACTCGATCGTCAAGCTGCTCTACGTGAGCCTGTGGAACGAGGCGTCGGAGGACGCCAAGCACCTCGCCTGGATCCGCGAGTTCTACCGGGACGTTTACGCGGCGACGGGCGGTGTGCCGCGGCCGGGCGGGGTGGACGACGGCGCGTTCATCAACTACGTGGACGCCGACATGGCCGACCCGGCGATCAACGACTCGGGCGTGCCGTGGCACCAGCTGTACTTCAAGGACAACTACAGCCGGCTGCAGGCGGTCAAGGCCAAGTGGGACCCGAAGAATCTCTTCACCCACTCCATGGCGATCCGCAAGCCCTGACGCACGGCCCGTAGGGGCGCCCGTGAACACGGGCGCCCCTACGGGGGTGGGATCCGGCGAGGGACGGCTCACATGCCGATCCCGCAGCCGCCGGTGGCGTCGATGATCTGGCCGGTGATCCAGCCCGCCTCGGCGGAGGAGAGGAAGGCGACGATCCCGGAGACGTCGCCCGTCTGGCCGATGCGGTCGAAGACCGAGAAGCCGGCGATGACCTTCCGGGTCTCCGGGTCGGCCAGGTAGGGGGCGAGGTCGGTCTCGATGATGCCCGGGGTCACCGCGTTGACGGTGATGTTCCGGGAGCCGAGGGCCTGGGCCAGGGTGAGCGTGAGGGTGTTCAGGGCGCCCTTGGCCGCCGCGTAGGCCGTCATGGGCGGGTAGGCGACGCGGGTGACGCCGGAGGAGATGTTGACGATCCGGCCACCGTCCCGCAGCCGCTCCAGGCCGAGCTTGGTGATGAAGAACGGCGCCTTGGCGTTCACCGCGAAGACCCGGTCGTAGCCCTCCTCGTCGACGTCGGCGATGCCGCCCTCGACGAGGATCCCCGCGTTGTTGACCAGGATGTCCAGGCCCGGCCGGTCGGAGAACTCCCCGACGCGCTCGTCGAAGGCCGCCCACAGGGCCTCGGCGTCGCCGGGCTCGCCGAGGACCGCGCCGAGCGGGAACGCCCGGCCGCCGGCCTCCTCGATGGCGGCCACGGTCTCCTTGGCGGCGGCCTCGTTCGAGCCGTAGTGGACGGCGACGAGCGCTCCGTCCGCCGCCAGGCGTTCGGCGACGGCGCGCCCGATGCCCCGGCTGGCTCCGGTCACCAGTGCCGTCTTGCCGCTGAGCCCACTCATGTTTGTTTCTCTCTTCCGTCGTTCGTTCGGTACGGGGGGGGTGTGGTGCGTGCGGGGGCCGGGTCAGGCGACGTCGTGCTCCTGCACCAGGCGGACGATCTCGTCGGCGACCGTCTCCGGTACTTCCTCGGGCTGCCAGTGCGAGGCGTCCCGCAGTGTCACCAGCCGGTAGGGGCCGGTGACGTGGTCGGCGGTCCGCTCGGCGGCGAGGGTGCTGACGGACGGGTCGGCCTCGCTCCAGATGAACGTGGTGGGCACGGGGACGTCGCCCATGGGGGTGCTGTCGTCGAAGAGGGTGCCCACGCGGTACCAGTTGAGGGCCGCGTCGAGGGTGCCGGGCCGGGTGTGGAGGGCCATGTACCGGTCGATCTGCTCGTCGGTGAGCACCGTGTCGACCACGTGGTACCACTTGCGCAGTTCCACCGCGCCGTCCGCCAGCATCGCCTCCGCGCGGCCCGGCGCGGTGAGGAAGTCCACGTACTCCGAACTCTTCTTCTGCTCCGGGTCGTTGCGGAAGGCGTGCTGGTAGGCGTCGAGGTGGGGGAAGGCCACGGCGGTCAGGGTGCGGACGCGGCCGGGGTGGCGGGCGGCCAGGTGCCAGGCGACGATGGCGCCCCAGTCGTGGCCGACGACGTGGGCCGACTCCAGGCCCAGCGCGTCGAGGACGCCGAGGGCGTCCCCGGCGATCTTCGGCAGGGTGTAGTCGGCCACGTCGGCGGGGCGGGCGCCGGCCGAGTAGCCGCGCTGGTCGAAGGCGATGGTGCGCAGTCCGGCGGCGTTGAGCAGCGGTACGACGTCCAGCCAGGACTTCCGGCTCTGTGGGAAGCCGTGGAGGAGCAGGACCGGCCGGCCGTCCTCGGGGCCGCTCACATCGGCGTCGAATACCAGGTCGTTCACGGTGATCCGCATGGTTCTGCCTGTCTGGTGGGAAGGACGGTGTGACAAGGGGGAGGACGCGGCTAGCTGCCGGCTTGCCCGTCGTGGCGGTCGAGCGCCGCCATGAGGGCGGGTGCCAGCAGGGCGTCCGGCCCGTCGACGAGGCCGATGACGCGGGTGAGCGCCTCGGAGACCTCCTCGTCGTGGACGGCGGCGGCCTGGACGCGGGCCAGGTGGGCGTGGCCCGCAAGGACCTCCGGGGTGCGCTCGCCCTCCACGCCGGGGAAGGCGAGGTCCCCGCCGATGGACATGGCCCAGGGGCCGTCGATGGCGTCGGCGGCCAGGCGCTTGAAGTAGCCGAGGGGGTCGGGCAGCCCGCCGGATTCCGCCAGGTGGTCGCGCAGCGCCAGGGCCGACAGGGCCGAGACGGTCATGCCCTGGGCGTAGGAGGGGTTGAAGCTGCACACGGCGTCGCCCATGACCAGCAGGCCCTCGGGGAAGCGCGGCAGACGCTCGTAGTGGCGGCGGAGGTTGGCCGGGAAGCGGTAGGCGACCAGCTCGTCGAGCGGCTCGGCGGCCAGGAGCGCGGCGTGGACGCCGGGCACGTCCAGGGACTCGACGAAGGCGAGGAAGCCCTCGGGGTCGGTGGGCGGCTGGTCGCCGAGGATGCCGTAGGCGGTGACGACGCTGCGGTCGCCGTCGACCTTGCTGACGATCAGTCCGCGCGGCAGCGAGGGCGACGCGACGGAGTTGACGGCCATGTCGTCCCCGTAGAAGTCGGGGCCGATCCGGTAGTGGCGGGTGGTGTAGCCGAGGCCGATGCGGTGCTTGGCCTCCTCGACGCGGGGGTAGCCCAGCTCCTCCAGCCAGGCCGGGGTGCGCGAGCCGCGGCCGGTGGTGTCGACGATCAGGTCGGCCTCCAGCAGCTCCTCCGTGCTGCCGGGCGCCTGCCGGAGCACCCACACGCCGGTGACGCGGCCGCGATCGGGCGACGCCTGCAGGCGCAGGATGTCGCACTCCTCCAGGAAGGTGACGGCGGGCAGGGCCCGTACCCGCTCGCGGACGTGCCGCTCCAGGAACGGCCTGCGGGAGGTGAGGGCGACGAGCCCGGACCGGTTGGGCCGCAGCCGCTCGCCGTTCATGTACCAGCGCACGTCGTGGCCGACATCGCCCCGGGCCGCGCCGTCCTCGGCCAGCTCGTCGGTCAGCCCCGGGAAGAGGCCCTCCAGGATCTGCTGGCCGCGGGAGAGCAGCCCGTGGACGTGGCGGCCCTGGGGCACCCCGCGCCGGGGCTCCTTCACACCGGTCAGCCGGTCGCGGTCGACGACCAGCACCTCTCCGTACGACTCGGACAGGACACGGGCGGCGAAGAGGCCCGCGATGCTCCCGCCGAGCACGACGGCCCGTCCTTGGGTGGTTCCCGGTTGTGCGTTCATGGCGTGCACCTCTCTCGGTTCGACGCAGGGCCCGGTGGCCGGAACGCGTCCGGCCGGGCTCGGTACGTGGGGGGAGCGCTAGTGCGGGGCGGCCTCAGTGCGTGGGGGCGGCCGCGGTCGGCGAGCCGGCGTCGGCCGGCGCGCTCTCCGCCTCGGGTTCGGCGGCGGAGATCGGGGGGATGTGACGCAGCAGGGCGAAGACGATGACGGCGGTCAGCAGGGCGAAGCCGCCGCTGACCAGGGCAGCGGTGTGGAAGCCGTGGGTGAAGGCGGAGTGGGCCGCCTTCAGCAGGCCGCTCGCCAGGGTGTCCGGCAGGCCCTCGGCAGCCGCCGCGGCACCGCCGATGGTGTCGCGGGCGGCGTCGGCCGCCGCGTCGGGCACGCCCGCCGGGGCCCGGTCCGCCACGTCGCCGCGGTAGACGGCCACCGCGATGCTGCCGGTGACGGCGATGCCCATGGCGAGGCCGATCTCATAGGCGGTCTGACCGGTCGCGGCGGCCGAGCCGGCCTTCTCGGGCGGGGCCGAGCCGACTGCGAGCGCCGTGCCCAGCACGCTGATCGGCGCGACGCCGAACATGACGACGGACAGCGACACCGACGCGAGGACGACCCCGGAGTCGTCGCCGGCGACCTGGGCGGTCATCCAGCAGCCGACGGCGGCGATCAGCGTGCCCACGATCAGCACGTAGGCGGGCCGCACCCGGCGGGCCAGGACGGGGGTCAGCTGGGAGCCGAGGACCAGCCCGGCGGCGCCGGGCAGCAGCCACAGGCCCGCCTCCAGCGGCGACCTGCCCGCGATGAACTGCAGGTACTGGGGGACGAGCACCTCGACGCCGTTCAGGGCCGTCATGCCCAGCAGCAGCGTCAGCAGGGCGCCGGTGAAGGCCCGGCCGGAGAACAGCCGCAGGTCCAGCAGGGGGGTCTCCAGGCCGCGCTGCCGGCGGACGAACAGCACGGTGAAGACCACGCCGATCAGCAGGGACACCCCGACCTGGGCGCCCAGGCCGTACTCGGCGAACTTCTTGACCGCGTAGACGAGCGGCAGGATGCCCAGCAGGAACAGCACCACGCTGGCCAGGTCCAGCCGGCCCGGCTCGGGGGCGCGGTACTCGGGCAGCAGCACCGGTGCCGTCACCAGCGCCAGCAGCATGACCGGCACGCCGATGAGGAAGACCGAGCCCCACCACCAGGCGGCCAGCAGCACGCCGCCGATCACCGGGCCGATGGCCAGGCCCACGGACAGGGCGGTGACCCACATGGCGATGGCCGTGGCCCGCTGACGCGGGTCGGCGAACATGTGGTTGATCAGCGACAGGGTGGAGGGCAGCACCGCGGCGCCGGCGACGCCCAGCACCGCGCGGGCCACGATCATCATCGCGGGAGTGGTGGCGTAGGCGGCGACCAGGGAGGCGACGACGAAGCCGACCGCGCCGATCATCAGCAGTCTGCGGCGACCGATCCGGTCCCCCAGGTTGCCCATGATCACCATGGTTCCGGCCGTGAGGAACCCGTAGATGTCGGTGATCCACAGCAGTTCGCTGCTGGACGGCTGGATGTCGGCGGTCAGATAGGGCGTCGCCAGCCACAGCACGCCCAGGTCCACGGTCATCAGCGCGGTGGGCAGCAGAAGGATGGCCAGGCCGAACCACTGCCGTGGTCCGGCCCGCAGGGTGGATGCGGATGCGGCGTTCGAGGACATGGGGCCACCGTGCGGCCCGGTCCTTCGGGCCGGCTTCCGGTCCGCTTCCGGTCCCGCCGGAGGCGCTGGAAGGGACTTCGGGGCGGGCGCGACGCGGAGCACCGCAGTCCGCTCGGCGGCCGCTCGAGACGGGATCGAGAGCCGGTCGCTGGAGGGACGGAGTCTGCCCGAGAGTGAGGTGACCCGCAGTCAAATCCCTTTAAAACCCGCAGGTGACCTCACCTATCGTGAAGGAATGCGTTTTGGAGTGCTGGGGTCGCTGGAAGTGTGGACCGCCGACGGCCGGCCGGTCCGGGTCCCCGAGCTGAAGGTGCGCGCGCTGCTGGCCGACCTGATCAGCCACGAGGGCCGGGCGGTGTCCGCCGACCGCCTGATCGAGGACCTGTGGGGCGACGCCCTGCCCCGCAACCCCACCGGAGCGCTGCAGGCGAAGGTCTCGCAGCTGCGCAGGGCGCTGGAGGACGCCGAGCCGGGCGCGCGCGCCCTGATCGCCTCCCGGCCCCCGGGGTACGCGCTGGACACCGAGGCGGTGGACGCCCGCCGGTTCACCGAGCTCACCGAGCGCGCCCGCGCCGCCACCGGGCCGCGCGAACGGGCCGCCCTGCTGGGCGAGGCCCTGACCCTGTGGCGGGGCGACGCCTACGCGGACTTCGCCGACGAGGAGTTCGCCCGGGCCGCCGTCGCCCGCCTGGAGGAGGAACGCCTGCTGGCCCTGGAGGAGCAGGCCCGGGCCCGGCTCGCCCTGGGCGAACACCACGCGCTGGCCGGCGAACTGGCCGACCTGGTCGCCGCCCACCCGCTGCGCGAGGGCCTGCGCGCCGTCCAGTTACGGGCCCTCTACCAGTCGGGACGGCAGAGCGAGGCCCTGGCCGGCTACGGCGAGCTGCGCACCCGGCTGGCGGAGGACCTCGGACTCGACCCCTCCCCGGAACTGGCCGCCCTCCACCGGGCCATCCTCGCCCAGGACCCGGCCCTCGACCCGGCGGCCGCCCCCGCCGCCCGCCCCCGCACCAACCTGCCCGCCCCCATCACCGAGCTGATCGGCCGCGAGGGGGCCACCGAGGAGATACGGTCCCGGCTGGCCGCCTCCCGGCTGGTGACCCTCACCGGCTCCGGCGGGGTCGGCAAGACCCGGCTCGCCCTGGAGACCGCCGACCGGCTCGCCCCCGCCTACCCCGACGGGGTCTGGCTCGTCGAACTCGCCGCCCTGGAGGCCCACCACGGCCGCCCGGCCGCCGCCGACCCCCTCACCGCCGACGCCCTCACCGACGCCGTCCTGACCGTGCTGGGCATCCGGGAGGACGGCGCCCCCGGCATCCTCACCGGGGGCAACGCCGTCACCCCCCTCGACCGGCTGACCGACGCGCTGCGCACCAAGCAGCTCCTGCTCGTCCTGGACAACTGCGAGCACGTCGTCGAACAGGCCGCCCACCTCGTCGAGACGCTGCTGCGCGGCGCCCCGGGCCTCCACGTCCTGGCCACCAGCCAGGAGCCCCTCGCCCTGGCCGGGGAGGCCGTGTGGGCGGTCCCGCCGCTCCCGCTGCCCCACCCCGGCGCCGGCACCGCTCCCGAACGGCTGGAACGGTGCGGCGCGGTACGGCTGTTCGTGACGCGGACCGCCGCGGCCGTCCCGGGCTTCGTCCTCGACGAGGACAACGCCGCGGCCGTCGCGGCGATCTGCCGCCGGCTCGACGGCATCCCGCTCGCCCTCGAACTCGCCGCCATCCGCGTCCGCAGCCTCGGCGTCCACACCCTCCTCACCCGCCTCGACGACCGCTTCCGGCTGCTGACCGCGGGCCACCGCGGCGCCCCGCCCCGCCAGCAGACCCTCCGCGCCATGATCGACTGGAGTTGGGAGCTGCTCACGGGACCGGAGCGGGCCGTGCTGCGCCGCCTCGGCGCGCACGCCGAGGGGTGCGGCCTCGAAGCCGCCGAGGCGGTGTGCGCGGGCGGGTGCGTGACCTCCGAGGAGGTCCTGGAGGTCCTGGCCCGCCTGGTCGACCGGTCCCTGGTCATCGTGGTGGCCGGGCCGGACGGCCCCCGCTACCGGCTGCTGGAGTCGGTGGCCGCCTACTGCGTGGAGCGGCTGCACGAGGCCGGCGAGTACGACGCCGTCCGCCGCCGCCACCAGCGCCACTACACCGAGCTGGCCGAGCGCGCCGAGCCCCGGCTGCGCGGCGACGGCCAGCAGCGCTGGCTGGAGCGCCTCGACGCGGAGACCGCCAATCTGCGCACCGCCCTGGAGACGGGCGGCGACGGCGAGCTCGCCCTCCGCCTGGCCAACGCCCTGACCTGGTACTGGATCCTGCGCGGCCGGCACGCCGAGGCCCGGCGCTCCCTGGAGCGGGCGCTCACGGCCGTCGCCGGGCGGGAGCCCTCGCCCGCCTCCGTGCGGGCCCGTGCCTGGCACACGGGCCTCACCGTCCTCGACGGCGGGGGCACCGGCCGGGACGCGCGGGTGCGCGAGGCCCTCGCCGGCTACGACGGGCTGGCGGACCCCCGGGGCCGGGCCGAGGCCGAGTGGTTCCTGGGCCACGCGCTGTGCGGCATCGGGGACCTGGCCGCCAGCGAGGAGCTCGTCAACCGCGCCCTGCGCGGCTTCCGCGCCCTGGGCGACCGCTGGGGCATGGCGGCGGCGCTCAGCGACCGGGCCGTGCTGCGGCTGCTGCGCGGCGACCTCGCGGGCGTCGAGCGCGACGGGGAGCGCAGCGCGACGCTGTTCCGGGAGCTCGGCGACCGCTGGGGCCAGCTGAGGGCCGTCCCCGCCCTCACCACCCGGGCCGAGGTCTTCGGCGATTACGAGCGGGCCACCCGGCTGCTGTGCGACGGGCTGCGGATGGCCGAGCGGCTGGGCATGTGGACGGAGGCGGCGGACCTGCTGTCGGGGCTCGGCAGGATCGCGTTGCTGACCGGCGACCACGACCGGGCGCGGGACTTCCACGAGCGGTCCGGGCGGCTCGCCGCCGAGCAGGGCTTCCGGATCGGCGAGGTCAACGCGGAGGTGGGGCTCGGCCTGGGGGCGCGCCGGGAGGGGGAGCTCGACATCGCCGAGGCGCACATGCGCAACGTCCTGCAGTGGCACCGCAGGGTGGGCCTGGAGGGTGCGAACGCCCTGATCCTGGCCGAGCTCGGCTTCGTCGCCGAGCAGCGGGGCGAGGCGCGCGAGGCGCTCGCGCTGCAGCTGGAGGGCTTCGAGGTGGCCCGTGCGACGGGCGATCCCCGCGCGGTGGCCCTCGCGCTGGAGGGGCTCGCCGGGGCGCGGGCCCTGGCGGGCCGGCACGACGAGGCCGCCCGGCTGTTGGGCGCGGCCGCCGAGGCCCGGGCGCAGGTGGGGGCGCCGCTGCCGCCCGCCGAGCGCGGTGACGTCGACCGGATCTCGGCGGCGGTGCGCGAGGCGCTGGGGGAGGAGGGATTCCTGACGGAGTGCGCGCTGGGGGCCGGGCTGTGGCCGGACGGGTACATCGCCCTGGTCAAAGGGTGGATGGGCGGGTCAAGTTGGTCCGTCGATGATTGAACGGACGACTTATTAAACCTTGTTGAGAAAAGTGTGACCCAGATCATGTTTCCAGCGGTAGGGAAACGGTTCTTCTGGGTGTGTGGCGCATGGCACGATCTTGCGGATCGCTACTTGCCGGTAATCCCGGCGCGGGTGGCGATCGCAGCCCTTCCTGATGCCGTGTGATGCGGCCCGGCCGCGTATCCCGCCGGGTCGCCCCCACCTCACGCTCCCGAGGACTTGAATTTGCGTAAGTCTGTTAGATACGCCGCCGTTTTAACTTCTCTGACCGCTGTGTCCCTATTTTCCACGGGTTGTTCGGCGGGTAGCTCCTCCTCGGCGGCCAAGGGCTCGGACGCCGAGCCGGTCGCCGCGACGTCGAACGCCCTCGCGCCGCAGCTCGCGGTCGCCGCCGCCCCCGCCGGGGCGGGCGCGCCGAGCGCGGTGGCCCACCCCGGTGGCGGGTCGGACGGCGCCCCGGCGCCCAAGGCGGCCAAGTCGGCGCTGAAGGTCGCCTCGTTCGACCAGCGCAGCGGCCGGGCCGTGATCGCGGGACCCACGGGCAGTGGCGCGGCGAAGAAGCCGAAGGGCATCGCGCCGCAGCCCTCGAAGTCCGGGCAGCCGCCGCAGTCGGCCCCGGGTGCCCAGGGCGCCCAGCCGGGCGGGGCCGAGGCGAACAGCGTGGCCGTCGGCGACGTCATCGCCAGCGCCCCCGCGCCGGGCGCGCCCTCCGGCCTGCTGGCCAAGGTGACCAAGGTGCTGGGCACGACCGACAAGGGCACCGAGGTCAACACGGCCCCGGCCACCCTCGACGCGCTGCTCGGCGACTCCGAGGCCAAGGGCTCGGTGCCCGTCGACCCGTCGTCCGTGAAGGTCGTACCGCTCCTGCCGGGCGTGAAGGCGTCCTGGACGAAGCCGGACGGCATCCACGTGGGCCCGCAGGGCGCCAAGGTGCCGCTGGGCAACCTGCGGCTGGACGTCGGCGCGTCCATCCCCACGCCTCCGGGCTCCCCGGTCAAGGCCGAGGCGTCCGCCGCGGGCTACGTCCAGCTCGCCCCCGAGGTCGACTTCTCCTACAACGGCAAGGGCGTCGGCTCCACCGGCGGCCCGGGCACCGCGTCGCTGGCCCTGTCCGGCGACTGGTCCTCCGCGTGGGAGCTCAAGGGCCAGGCGGTGGCCACCACCGCCGACAAGCCCGTCAAGCTGCCCTTCGCGAAGCTCCACGCCGACCCGGTGATCCAGGTCGGCCCGGTGCCGGTCGTCGTCAACCTCGACCTCACCTGCTACCTCCAGGTCGACGCCGAAGGAAAGATCTCCGTCGACGTCAAGCAGGAGCTGAAGGGCGACTTCAAGGTCGGCGGCTCCTACTCCTGGGGCAAGGGCTGGACGCCCATCAGCAGCTCGCAGATGAACGCCACGCCGGTCACGGCCACGGCCAGCGCGGCGGGCAAGGTCAAGGCCACGCTCGGCACCGAGGCGTCCGTCGGCCTCTACGGCGCGGTCGGCGTCAGCGCCAACCTCGCGCCCTACCTGCGGGCCGAGGCGGAGGGCACTGCCACCGCCTCGTCCAACGGGTCGGCCTCCGCCAGCGGCAAGTGGGCCGCGTACGGCGGCGTTGATCTGACGGGTGCGCTGCAGGCGCAGCTGAAGATCTTCGGTACGCCGCTGTTCGAGCGGCGGATTCCGGTCGACATCCTGCACCGGGAGTGGAAGCTCGCGGGCGGGGAGGGGACCGTCAGCACGCCGAAGAAGCGGTAGCGCGCGGAGCGCGTTTTCCGGTTCCGGGGACCCCTGTCGGCTTGCTGCCGGTGGGGGTTCCCTTGTGTTTGGGGCCCCGGTCCCGCCCTTTCGCCGTTTCCTGGGGCTCCGCCCCAGACCCCGCGCCTCAAACGCCGGCGGGGCTGGAATCACAGCCGTGACGCCACCGTCCTCGCGATGCGGACGATGTCGCCCGTCGGGCGGGTGCGGGTCTCCGTCGGGTTGTGGGTCCAGCGGTCCTCCAGGGCGAACCAGTCCACGGGGTTCGGGGCGCGGTCCTCGTCGAGGGCCGTTTCCAGTTCCGTGAAGTACGTCTGCCAGCGCAGCCGGTAGAGGCCGCCGACCAGGCCGGCCCACTCGCGGTTGGCGTAGTCGTGGAGCTTGCCGGTGTCCGCCGCGTGGCGGGGGCCCCAGACGGTGAGCAGGGTGAGGGCGTCGGCCTGGAGGCGGTCGCGCTCGGCGTCGGAGGAGCCCCAGGCGCGGGCGGCGGACAGCCAGCGGCCCAGCAGGTGGCGGTCGTCCGTGGCGACGATCCGCTCCAGCAGGTCCATCCAGTCCAGCCACTGCCGGGTGAGGTCGCCGAAGCGGTCGCGGTCGCCCTCGTCGTAGGCGGCCTTGACGCGCGGCAGCAGCAGCCTGCCGCGGTTGGCGACGCACTGGCGGGCGACGTCCACGAGGTCGGCCCGGTACGCGGAGCTCGCGCGCAGGGGCGGGGCCACGGACAGCAGGGCCGGCAGGGCCGCCTCGAACTCGGCGGCGTCGTAGCGCAGCTGCCGCGGCGACCAGCTCGCGGCGTGGTCGATCGCCAGGTCGGGGCGGGCGCCGAAGAGACCGTCGGCCTGCTCGCTCCAGCTGTCGGCGCGGGTGGTGCCGTAGGCGGTGCGGCGCAGGGCGTCCCAGGCGCGGGCGGCGCCCGCGTCGGCGGCTCCGTAGCGGGTGACGGCCCACTGCCCGAACCACGTCCGGAGATCGACCGGCCCGGAGGTCCAGGCCAGGTCGGAGAAGAGGGCGACGGCGGCCGGGTCGTTGTCGGCGGCCTCCGGCATCACGGCGATGCCGCGCAGGGCGCTGCCCGGCTTGGTGCGCCACCGCTCGTAGAGCGAGACCCACTCGGGGGCGTTGGCGCCCAGCGCCGTGTGGCCGCCGAAGTTCCAGATGGTGCCGAAGGCGTAGGGCGTGCCGCCCCAGTCCCGCTCCCGGTCGGTGATCTTCGGGAAGCGGTCGGGGATGCCGTCGAGGACGAGCATCCTGGAGCGGTCGACGGCGTCGACGATCTCCCGCCGGGGATTGTGCTGCCAGCCGAGGATGGCCCAGACGGCGTCCGGGTGGGCCGTGCGCAGGGCCTTCTCCACCGCCTTGGCGGCCGCGCCGACGGGGACGTCGCCGGGGGAGCCGCCCTCGTGCAGCAGGTCCATCTTGTACATGGTCGTCGCCCCGTACATCTCCTGCTGCACCCGGTAGAAGGTGCGGGCGACGGCGGCGAAGTGGGGGGTGCGGGGGTCGAGCCAGTCGGGGCGGTCGAAGCCGCACCAGCCGCCCTGCGGAATGGTCCGGGCGCCCTTGTTGCGCTCCGCGTAGCCGGGCGGGACGGTGCCGAAGTAGCCGGGCAGCACCGGGGTCATGCCCAGCTCGCGCAGCCGGCGCACGATCTTCCGCGCCAGGGCGGCGCGGCGGTCGAGGAGCTCCGGGGAGACGGGCCCGCCGAAGGAGGCCATGTTCTGCATCAGCCACCACGGCTGGTGGGCGGGGCCGGGAACCCACGCGCGGACTTCCGCGTCGCTGTAACCGTGTTCGATGAACGTTCGGTGGTACACGGCGTCGGCGCCGGCGTAGACGAGGACCTCGTTGAAGCCGTGCAGGGCCAGGACGTCGAGCTCGCGCTCCCAGTAGTCCCAGTCGTGGTACGGGCCGGTGTAGCCGTCGTTGGTGTCGTTGAACACGAACCGGTGGGCGACGTTGGCCGTGGCGGCGACCGGTTCGCCGACGGCGGGGAGCCGGGCCGGGAGGAGGGCGGTCTGCTCGCCGCGCCAGGAGACGTGGGCGTTCGCGACGCGCCGGAGGTAGTGGTGGAAACCGGTCAGCTGGACGGCCGGCGTGGTGCCCTCGACGGTGATCCGGCCCGCCGTGCCGGATACCCGGAAGACGTCGTGGCCGTTCCGGCGGGGCACGGTGCGGAAGGTGACCTGGTCGTGGTGGCGCGGCAGCAGCCGGGCCAGCGCGGAGGCGGCGGCCCCGGCCGGGGCCGCCCCGGCGGAGGGCACCCCCACCGTGCCGAGTGCGGCGGTCCCGGCGAGCGCGCCGAGGATCGTACGACGGGCGATGGGCATGAGTGACCTCCACCGTGGCGCCGCGGCCTGCCGGCCGGCGACCGGCTACGGGCCGGCTCCCGGCCGTCGGCTGACGACTGGCTGGACTGGACCACTTGAGCGCGGAGATCCTATGAGTCCCCGTCGGGAATCGGTCAAGGGCACGGGCGTCGAACCAGCCACACCGGTTACATTTGGCACGAATGGCCCCGCGGGCCTCGGGCGACCTGCTAACGGCGGGGGCGCCCGGGGGTGTGGTGGCCGTCCGGTCCGTCCTGCGCGTCCCGCTCGTCCAGTCCGGTCCTGTCCCGACGGCGTGAGGAAGTCAGTGCGACCTGTGCGACGACGACCTGTGCGACGACGACCTGTGTGCCCCCTTCGTACGACGCCCGGCGCCACCGCTCTCGCCGCCGGGCTGCTGGGCGTCCTGCTCTGCGCCTGCTCCGAACCCGGCGGGCTTCGGGACGCGGGCCCCGCCCGGCCCTCCACCAGCCCCCTAACCGGCCCGGTCTACGTGGTCGAGGGCCCCGGTAAACCCTCGCTGCGCCGTCCGGCGTCCTTCGAGGCCGGGGAGTCCGTACGGCTCACCGGGCTGCGGTGGCAGTCCTGGGGCGGCCCGGCCGCCGAGGCGACCGGGGAGGCGTCGGGGGGCTGGTGCCTGCCGGCCTGCCGGGCCAGGAGCTACCCGGCGAAGGTCACCTTCACCGGCCTGGTGCGGAAGGATCGTTCCGCCTACTACGGGCGGGCCGTGGTCGTCGTCGACGGGCTCCCGCCCGGGCAGCACAACGAGCTGCGCGACCTGCGGCTCTTCGTCCCCCAGCAGGCGCCGCGCTGAGCGCGCGGAGCCTGCCCCCAGCCGAGGAGACTTCAGTCGATGGGTCTGCGTACGAAGATCGGTGTGGCCATCACGGCCACGGCCGCGGTCGTCTCCGTCCTCATCGGCCTCGTCGTGCACCACCGCACCGCCCGGGGCCAGCTGGAGACCGCGCGCGAGTCCCTCGACCAGCGGGTCGTGTCCGCCGCCGAGGACCACGCGGCGGGCTTCGACCGCCCCCGGGTGATCCTCAACCCCCACCGGCTGCCCGAGCCGCTGCGGCGCGCCGTCGACCGGGGCCGCCGCGCCACCTACCTGGACCGCTCCGGGCCCGAGCCGACGCTGTGGGCCGCGACGCGCGTGGGCGACGACGTCGTCGTCCTCAAACACCCCTACACCCGGCAGATCCGCAATCTGGAGGAGCTCGACGAGGTCCTGTGGCTGGCGGGCGGCATCGGCACCGCCCTCGCCGGGGTCGTCGGGGTGGCCCTGGCGACGGTCGCGGGGCGCCGGCTCAACGCCTCCGCGCGGACGGCCGAGCGGATCGCCGACGGCGACCTCACCGCCCGGCTGCGGCCCCGGGGCGGCAAGGACGAGCTCGCCCGGCTGATCCACGCCGTCAACACCATGGCCGACGCGCTCGCCGCCCGCCTCCAGGCCGAGCGCGAGGTCACCGCCAACATCGCCCACGAACTGCGCACGCCCGTCGCGGGCCTGGTCGCCGCGGCGGAGCTGCTGCCGCCGGGCCGGCCCGCCGAGCTCGTCCGGGAACGCTCGCACCGGGTGCGCACCCTGATGGAGGACGTCCTGGAGGTCGCCCGCCTCGACGCGGACGCCGAGCACGCCGAGACGGACGTACGGGCGCTGGGCGAGCTCACCCGGCGGGCGGTGCGGGCGGCGGCCTCGGGGGAGAAGGTCGAGGTGCGGGTGGTCCGCGACCGGCTGGTCGAGACCGACGCGCGCCGCGTCGAGCGGATCCTGGCGAACCTCGTCACGAACGCCTTCCGGCACGGCTCGGGGCAGGTCGTCGCCGAGGTCGACGACGGCGTCATACGCATATGCGACCGGGGCCCCGGCTTTCCCGAGCAGCTCCTCTCCCACGGCCCGCAGCGCTTCCGCACGGGCTCGCGGGCCGGCCTCGGCCTGGGGCTGACGATCGCGGTCGGCCAGGCGCGGGTGCTCGGCGCCCGGCTCTCCTTCACCAACCCGCCGGGCGGGGGAGCGGAGGCGGTGCTCGACCTGAGCGACGCGATACGGGACGTGGACGCGGAGGTGGACGCGGCCGCGTCCACCTCCGCGTCCGCTCCGCCGGACGACGGCGACTGACGTGCGGGGTGCGGCGGCAGGCTGAAGAGTGGATGCCGTGAACGACAACGTCCTCTTCCTGAACGTCACCGGCCCCGCCAAGGGGCACAAGGCGCTGGACGCCCTGCGCCGCGTCCACTCCGACGGGGAGATCACCCTGCGCGAGGGCGCCGTGATCGCCCGGGACGCGGAGGGCGCCCTCGACTTCCCCGACGCCGTCGACAACACCGGCACGGCCACCGCCTTCGCCATGGGCGGGCTGCTCGGCGGACTGCTGGGCATCCTCGGCGGCCCGCTCGGCGTCCTGGTCGGCTTCGGCGCGGGCGGCCTGATCGGCGGCGTCCACGACGCCCGCGAGGCCACGGCGTCGAACGCGGCCCTGGAGATGCTGGCGGCGGAGGTGCCGCCGGGCAGCACGGTCCTGATGGCCGAGGTCCGCGAGGACGACCCGGGCCCGGTCGACCGGGCCCTCACCCCCTTCGGCGAGGTCCGCCGCTACCCGGCGGAACGCGTCCGCGCGGAAGTGGAAGCGGCGATCTCCACCGGGCACGGCGGCTGACCCCGGCCTTGCCCCCCCGGCGGCCTGGGCTCCGCCCCTGGGCCTCGTGCCCGCTCGCGTGTGAGCCCCGGCGGGGTCGGGACCAGGCGTCGCCCCGGCGGGCAGCCGGGCCCTGGCCGACTGCCGGGCCGGGCCCGCGCGGTCGCGCCCCGCGTCCCCCCGAAGCCCTAGCGGCAGCGCAACGGTTTGGTGAAGCAGCGGCTGCTGTCGTACTCGCGGTAGTAGCCGAACTTCCGCCCCGCCGGTACCGGCTCGTAGCCGCTGGAGACGTAGAGGGACATGGCCTCCGGCTGCTTGTCGCCCGTTTCCAGGACCATGCGGGCGCGGCCCGCCTCGCGGGCGTCGGTCTCCAGGAGGGCGAGGATGCGCCGGGCCAGGCCCAGACCCCGGGCCCGGGGTATGACGAACATCCGCTTCAGCTCGGCGTCCCCGTCCGCGTACCCCACGCCGCCCTCGGAGTCGCGCTCCATCGCGCGCCAGCCGCCCGTGGCGACCGGCTCGCCGTCCGTGTCGTACGCGATGAGATACAGGCCACGCGGCGGGGCGAAGTGCGCCGGGTCCAGCGGGGTGTCGTCCCCGCCCCCGTACCGCTCGACGTACTCCAATTGCACCTGGTCATTGAGCTTTACGGCGTCCGGGTGGTCGTAGGCGACCGGCACGATCTCCATGCGGCGATGGTACGTGCGCGCCGCCGCCCGGCGGCACCGGGTTTCGGGAGTCGGTATCGTGCCCGGATGCTCACCGTTACCACCGCAAATGTGAACGGACTGCGCGCCGCCGCCAAGAAGGGCTTCGTCGAGTGGCTCGCGCAGACCGAAGCCGACGTCGTGTGCCTCCAGGAGGTCCGCGCCGAGCCCCACCAGCTCCCGGACGAGGTCCGCGACCCCGAGGGCTGGCACGTCGTCCACGCCCCGGCCGCGGCCAAGGGCCGCGCGGGCGTCTCCCTCTACTCGCGGCGCGAGCCGGACGCGACGCGCGTCGGCTTCGGCTCGGCGGAGTTCGACGGCAGCGGCCGGTACGTGGAGATCGATCTTCCCGGTGTGACCGTGGCCAGCCTCTACCTGCCCTCGGGCGAGGTGGGCACGGAGCGGCAGGACGAGAAGGAACGCTTCATGGCGGAGTTCCTGCCCTACCTCGTGGGCCTCAAGGCCCGCGCGGCGGCGGACGGCCGCGAGGTGCTGGTCTGCGGCGACTGGAACATCGCCCACACCGAGGCCGACCTCAAGAACTGGAAGGCCAACCGCAAGAGCGCCGGCTTCCTCCCGGAGGAGCGCGAGTGGCTCGGCAAGGTCTTCGAGGAGTACGTGGACGTCGTCCGCGCCCTCCACCCCGGCGTGGAGGGCCCGTACTCGTGGTGGTCGTACCGCGGCCGCGCCTTCGACAACGACTCCGGCTGGCGCATCGACTACCAGGTCGCGACGCCGGGCCTGGCCGGGCGGGCGGTGAAGGCGGTCGTCGAGCGGGCCGCGAGCCACGATCTGCGCTGGTCGGACCACGCGCCGGTGACGGCCGTCTACGAGGCGCGGTAGTCCTCCGGGCGGACGGGCGGATCACCCCGTGGCGGAGGGGGCGCGGGCGGGTTCCGCCCGGGGACGGATGGGCCGCGGCGGGCGCTGCTGAACGATGAGTGCGGCAGCAACCGCAGCTTCACCGTCCTCCTCGGGAGAAACGCCATGGCACTCGCACCGTCCGTCCGCCTTTCCGCTCGCTCGCGCAAAGTCGCCGCGCTGGGCGTCGCGTTGGCCGCCACGGTCACCCTCGGCGGCGCCGCCGCCGGGAACGCGGTGGCGGCGCCCGACGCCGCGCCGCCGCGCGCGAGCGTGACCGGGTCGGCGACCTTCGGGCTTCCGTACTGGCCGGACAAGGACGTCCGCTCCTTCACCTTCGACGCCCACGCCAAGCCCTACAGCCGGCCGCTGGCCGGGCTGCCCAGCGGCCTGCCGACGGACGCGGAGGGGACGGTCAAGGTCTCGCACTACGTCGCCGCGCTGGGGAAGACGATGACGGCCGAGGGCAGGGTCGACTGCCTCGTCACCGGGCCGGGCGTCGCGTCCCTCACGGCGGTGATGACCAAGGTCAGCCCGGACGGCCCGCAGGACTGGCTGGGCAAGCGCCTCGGCTTCAGCGTCCTGGACGGCGGCAAGGAGAAGGCCGGGCAGAAGTCCAAGGACCGGGTGGGCTTCTCCTGGGCGGTGGTGAACGTCCTGCGCGACGGCGACAAGGGCGCGAAGGAGCCGGTCGCCTCGGACGTCGGCACCTGCATGGCCCCGGCGCCGTACGCCCCGGTCACCAAGGGCGGCTACACCGTCCGGCACGCGGAGCTCCCGCTGGTCCCGAAGGGGTAGTCCGGGCTGGAGTGCCGTGCGCGCGGGGGCTGGGGCTGGTATACAGGAGGCGAAGCACGGTGTCCGTTCGGGGCCTAATGGGCTTAGGCCTCGCCGGTCAGAGTGCTGGCTCCTGTTCCTCTCACAGGGAATAGGGACGCCCGCCACGGAACTGGCGCCGTGACGGGCGAGCCGAAAGAGTGGTCGTTCGAGGCCTAATGGGGTTAGGCCTCGCCGGTCACCCCTTGCCGATCATGAGCAAGATCAGCGTTGTGACGGTGACAAGCAGTTCCACCCACGGTGTAACTGCTTTCACCCACCGCTTCCCCTGCCCCCAGTCGATCGACGGCTTCGGCTTCCTATGACGGGACATACCCGGCGCCTTTCCTTCGAGAGGGAGGCTCGCCGACGGCGAGGCCCCATGAAGGAACCCCGGACACGGCACGGTATCGCCCGCGTCCGAGGCCCCTGGCTGGGGCCTCGAACGCAGCGAGCCGACCCTGGGAAAGGCCCGCGTTGAGCCGGTATGACTCGGCCCGTCACAACAGGGACTTTAGTGCCGCCATCCCCAACTGTTCGCCGATTAGCAGGGTTTGGGTGGGGCGCACGCGGGCGCATCCCCGGAGCCCGGAGCGCCGTGCGCGCCCGGCTCGCGCAACCGCCGGTCCATCGCCAGTGAGAACTCCGCGTCCACCACCGTCCGCGCCAGCGGGCGCAGGCGCGTCAACTCGGCCTCGTCCGCGACACCGTGCTCCCGCGCCAGGCGGGTGAACATCCCCGCCAGCGCGTCCGCGTGGGCGCGGACCTCGCGGGCCGTCGTGAGGACGGTGGAGAGGGGGATGCCCGCGCGGACGAGGGCCGTGGCGGCGTCCAGGAGGCGGCTGCTGATGTGGACGATCTCCTCGCCGTCCACGGCGAGATAGCCGATGTCGAGGGCGGCGGCCAGGTTCTTGGGGGTGGCCTCGCCCGCGAAGTGGTCGGCGAGCTCCTCCGGGGTCAGCCGGACCGTGGTCTCCTCCGACCAGGGGGTGCCCAGGAGTTCGCCCACGTCGCGGCCGCCCTCGAAGGCGGCGATCAGCTCGGCGATGCCGCCGAGCGTGTGCCCCCGGTCCAGCAGCGCGGCCACCGTGCGCAGCCGGGCCAGGTGGTGTTCGCCGTACCAGGCGATGCGGCCCTCGCGGCGCGGCGCCGGCAGGAGGCCGCGTTCGCGGTAGAAGCGCAGGGTGCGCACCGTGATGCCGGCCTCCGCGGCCAGCTCCGCCGTCCGGTACTCGCGCTTCCCGTCGTTCGCCACGCGGGAAGCGTACGCGCGACCGCCGGTAACTTCCTTGCCCCCGGCCCCTATCGCCGTGCCCCGTCCCTGCCCTACGCTCCGACCGTGCCAGTGAGCGCTGGCACGGTCGGGCGGCGGGTGCTTCTGTGGAACCGGGACCGGGAGGCGACGGCATGGTCGAGCACGAAGAGGTCGGACAGCGCGGACGGCACGTGCGCGTGGCGGTGATCGGGTCGGGGTTCGGCGGGCTGGGCGCGGCCGTGCGGCTGCGCCGCGAGGGCGTCACGGACTTCGTCGTCCTGGAGCGCGCCGACTCCGTCGGCGGCACCTGGCGGGACAACACCTATCCCGGTTGCGCCTGCGACGTCCCCTCGCACCTCTACTCCTTCTCCTTCGCCCCCAACCCCGACTGGCCGCGCAGCTTCTCGGGCCAGCCGCACATAAGGGCCTATCTGGAGCGGATGACGGACACCTTCGGGCTCCGCCCGCACCTGCGCTTCGGCTCCGAGGTGCTGGCGATGCGCTGGGACGCCGAGCGGCTGCTCTGGGAGATCCGCACCACCAAGGACGACTGGACCGCCGACGTCGTCGTCTCCGCCACCGGCCCGCTCTCCGACCCCCGCATCCCGGACGTCCCCGGGCTGGCGGACTTCCCCGGGCCCGTCTTCCACTCCGCCCGCTGGGACCACGACGCCGAGCTGCGCGGCAAGCGCGTGGCCGTGATCGGCACCGGGGCCTCGGCCGCGCAGATCGTGCCCGCGATCCAGCCCGAGGTCGCCCGGCTCACCCTCTTCCAGCGCACCCCGCCCTGGGTGCTGCCGCGCTTCGACCGCCGGATCACCGCCGCCGAGCGCTGGCTGCACGCGAAGGTCCCGGCCACGGGCCTGCTGCGGCGCGGTTCGCTGTGGGGCGTACGGGAGATGCAGGTCGGCCTGTTCACCAAGTGGCCCGACCGGCTCGGGCTGATGGAGCGCGTCACCGCCGCCCATCTGCGCAGGGCCGTCAAGGACCCCGCCCTGCGCGCCAAGCTGCTGCCCGACTACCGCATCGGCTGCAAACGCATCCTGCTGTCCGACGACTACTACCCCGCGCTCGCCCGCCCCAACGTCGACGTCGTCGCCTCCGGCCTCGCCGAGGTGCGCGGCGCGACGCTCGTGGCCGCCGACGGCACGGAGACGGAGGCCGACGTCGTCGTCTTCGGCACCGGCTTCCACACCACCGACATGCCGATAGCCGACCGCGTCACCGGCGCCAACGGCACGACGCTCGCGGAGGAGTGGGCGAAGGACGGCATGGCGGCCCTGCGCGGCGCCAGCGCCGCCGGGTTCCCCAACTTCCTCTTCGTCATAGGCCCCAACACCGGCCTGGGCAACAACTCGATGATCCTCATCATCGAGGCCCAGCTGAACTACCTGGCCGACTTCCTGCGCCAGCTCGACACCATCGGCGGCCGGGCCGCCCTGGACGCCCGCCCCTCCGCCGTCCGCGCCTGGAACCGCGGCGTCCAGCGCCGCATGGAGCGCACGGTCTGGAACACCGGCTGCGACAGCTGGTACCTCGACGCGCAGGGCCGCAACACCACGGTCTGGCCGGGCACCACGGCGGAGTTCCGCAAGGTCACCCGGCGGGTGGACCTCGCCGAGTACCAGCTGCTGAGAGCGCCCAGGACCGCGGTCGTGGGAGCCGCGCGATGAGGCCCCGGACGAGCCTCGACGGACAGGTCGCCGTCGTCACCGGCGCCGCGCGCGGCGTGGGGGAGTCGCTGGCACGGAAGCTGTCCGCGCGGGGCGCGAGCGTGGCGCTGGTGGGGCTGGAGCCCGACGAGCTGCGCCGGGTCGCCCGGACGCTGCGCGGCGACGCCGCCCACTGGCACGCCGACGTCACCGACCACGAGGCGATGGCGGGCGTGGCCGCGGAGGTCAAGGCGCGCTTCGGCAAGGTGGACGTCGTCGTCGCCAACGCCGGTGTCGCCGCCGGCGGCCCGCTGGCCGGCTCCGACCCGGCCGACTGGCGGCGGGTGATCGAGGTCAACCTCATCGGCAGCGCCGTCACCGGCCGCGCCTTCCTGCCCGTCCTCACCGAGAGCCGCGGCTATCTGCTGCAGATAGCCTCCCTCGCCGCGATCACCCCGGCGCCCATGATGACCGCGTACTGCGCGTCCAAGGCGGGCGTCGAGGCGTACGCGCACGGCCTGCGCGCCGAGGTCGCCCACAAGGGCGTGCGCGTCGGCGTGGCCTATCTGAGCTGGACCGACACCGACATGGTGCGCGGGGCCGACGAGTTCGAGGTGATGCGGGAGCTGCGGCAGCGGCTGCCGTGGCCGGCCAATCGCACGTACCCGCTGGGCCCGGCGGTCGACCGGCTGGTGACGGGCATAGAGCGGCGCTCCGCGCACGTCTACGGGCAGAGCTGGCTGCGCGCGCTGCAGCCGCTGCGCGGCGCGCTCCCGACGCTGGTCGCCCTGGGCGGCCCGCGCGAGATGCGGCGCGCCGAACCCCGCTTGGCCGGGGCACGGTTCGGGCTGGTCGGCGCGGGCGGGGAGGCGGACACCAAGGCGCGCACGGAGGCGCGTACGGAGGCCGACGCGGAGGCGGGCACGCAGCGTCACTGATCGACATGCGGGGGGCGCGGGGCCGTGTGAGGCTGGTCGCGGCCCACTTCCCCGATCACCCCTTAGGAGTGAGTACGCATGGGCATCAAGGACGAGATGCAGGGCAAGGCCCAGCAGGCCAAGCAGAAGGCCCAGCAGGCCAAGGAGAAGGCCCAGCAGCGCGGCCAGCAGACGCAGGACAAGGTCAAGGGCCAGCAGCAACAGCAGCAGCGCCAGCAGCAGCAGGGCCGGCAGGAGTCCCTGGACGACATCCAGGACGACATCTGACGACACCGTAGTGAAGGGCGCGCCCAGCAGCAGGGCGCGCCCTTCACTCGTGCGTGCTCACCCGCGCGGCGGGAGCTTCGGGCGGCGCAGGTCGGGGACGTCGGAGTAGTCGGGCGGGTTCGTCGCACCGTGCTGTTCCAGCAGGTCCAGCGCCACCCGTACCGCGTCGTCCAGTTGCTTGTGGCGGCCCTCCGCCCAGTCGAGCGGGGTCCGGTCGACCTCGATGTCGGGCTCGACGCCGTGGTTCTCCACCCCCCAGCCGTAGGCGTCGAACCAGGCGGCGTTCATCGGGACGGTGATGGACGTGCCCTCGCCGAGCCGGTGGCGGCCGGTCATGCCGACGACGCCGCCCCAGGTGCGCAGGCCGACGACCGGGCCGATGCCCTGGAGCTTGAACGCGGCGGTGATCATGTCGCCGTCGGAGGAGGTCATCTCGTCGGCGATGGCCACGACCGGTCCGCGCGGCGCGTTGGAGGCGTACGAGACGGGCTGGGCGTCGCGGGTGAGGTCCCAGCCGATGATGGTGCGGGTGAGCTTCTCCACCACCAGCTCGCTGATGTTGCCGCCCGCGTTGCCGCGCACGTCCACGATCAGGGCGGGCCGTGACATCTCCATCCGCACGTCGCGGTTGAACTGGGCCCAGCCGGAGCCGCCCATGTCGGGGATGTGGAGGTAGCCGCACTTGCCGTCGCTGAGCTCGTGGACGACCGCGCGGCGCTTGGTCACCCAGTCCTGGTAGCGCAGCGGCCGTTCGTCGATGAGGGGGACGATCGCGACGCGGCGCGGGTGGCCGTCCGGTTCGGGCGGGCGGAAGGTGAGCTCGACGGTCGTGCCGCCCGCCGCCGCGAGCAGCGGGTACGGGCCGGTGACCGGGTCGACGGGGCGGCCGTCGACGTGGGTGAGCGCCCAGCCCTCGCGGATGCCCGAACCGGCCAGCGGGGAGCGGGCCTTGGAGTCGGAGGAGTCGCCGGGCAGGACGCGGCGCACGGTCCAGGAGCCGTCCTTCTGGTGGGTGAGGTTGGTGCCGAGCAGGCCGATGGCGCGCTGGTAGTGGGGCGGCCCCTCGTTGCGGCGGGCGGGGGTGACATAGGCGTGGGAGGTGCCCAGCTCGCCGAGGACCTCGCGGAGCAGGTCGGCGAACTCGTCGGGGGAGGCGACGCGTTCGAGCAGCGGCCGGTACTGCTCCAGCACGGCGTCCCAGTCGATGCCGCACATGCCCGGTTCCCAGAAGTAGGCGCGGACGATCCGGCCCGCCTCGGCGTAGGCCTGCCGCCACTCGGCGGCGGGGTCGGCCTCGTGGAGGATGCGCCGCATGTCGATGTAGACGGTCGAGTCGGGGTCGGGGGTGTCGGTGGCGGGGACGACGCGCAGGTCGCCGTCGTCGTTGACGACGAGCCGGGTGCCGTCGCCGCTGACCGCGTACCAGTCGAGGGACGAGGTGAGTTCGGTGCGCTTGGCCTTGACCAGGTCGAAGTGTTCCAGCGTGGGCTTGCCGGAGACGTCGGTGGGGCTGGCGAAGGTCTCGCCGAGGGCGCCGGAGATGGGCCAGCGCAGCCACACCAGGCCGCCGCCGGCGACGGGGTGGAGCGAGGAGTACTTCGAGGCGGCCACCGGGAACGGCGTCACCCGGCTCTCCAGCCCCTCCACCTCCACGACCAGCGCGCCCTCGTGGTCCCCGGTGTCGTCCAGGTCGAGCCCGCCACCCGCCGGCCGGCCCTCCGTGGACAGCGCGAACGGCGAGGGCGTGGCCGAGGACAGCGGGACGAGGTAGGGGCGGCAGCCCAGGGGGAAGGAGAGGTCGCCGGTGTGGACGTCGTACACCGGGTCGAAGCCGCGCCAGGAGAGGAAGGCCAGATAGCGGCCGTCGCGGGTGAAGACGGGCTGCTCGTCCTCGAAGCGGCCGTTGGTGACGTCGACGATCAGCCGGTCGGCCAGCCGGGAGATCTTGATCTGCCGCAGGGAGCGCCCGACTCCCGGGTGGGACCAGGTCAGCCAGCCGGAGTCGGGGGAGAAGGCCAGGTCGCGCACGGGCCCGTTGGCCGACTTGATCAGCTCCGTGACCTCGCCCGTCCCCTCGGCCGAGGCGTCCACGAGCAGCAGCCGCCCGTCGTGCGCGGCGACGGCCAGTCGCTCGCCGTCGGGCGAGGACAGCAGCTCCTGCACCCGGCCCAGCCGCCCGCCGGCCAGCCGGCGCGGCTCGGAGGGGCCGGAGGCGCGCGGCAGTTGGGCGATCTCGATGGCGTCCTCGCCCTCGGCGTCCGTCACATAGGCGATCCGGCCGGTGGAGCCGAGCATCTCGGGCAGCCGCGTGCGTACGCCCGGGGTGTCGGCGATGGCGCGGGCCGGGCCGTCGCGGTGGGTGAGCCAGTACAGGCTGCCGCGCACCCCGACGGCACTGGCCCGGCCGGTGGTGTCCACGGCCAGCGAGCCGACGTTCTGGGCCGCGTGCACCTGGTACGGGCGCCGCCCGGCGCGCGGCCCGCCCAGGCGCAGGTCCAGCCGGCGCGGGACGGCGCCCGGGGAGAAGTCCTCCACCAGCCACACCTCGCCCGCGCACTGGTAGACGACGCGGGAGCCGTCGGTGGCGGCGTGCCGGGCGTAGAAGTCGGCGTGGTCGGTGTGTCTGCGCAGATCCGAACCGTCGGGCCGGCAGGAGTAGAGGTTTCCGATGCCTTCGTGGTCGGAGAGGAAGGCGATCCGGCCGTCGACGAACATCACCGAGTCCAGGTGGCCGCCCAGGTCCGGCACCAGCCGGGTGCCGTGGAGCCACAGCCGGCCCGTCGCCCCGCCCCGGTAGCGCTTCCAGGACGCCGGCTCGTGCGGCGGCTTGCCGGCCAGCAGCAGGGTGCGGTGCTCGCCGTCGACCTCGCCCATCGCGATGTCGGACACCGGACCCCAGGGCAGCCGCAGCCCGGGGCCGCCGGCGGTGGGCAGCCGGTAGGCCCAGGAGAAGTACGAGAACGGCTGGCCGTGCGAGGAGACGGCGAGGATGTCGTGGCCGCCGTTGCGGTCCGAGGGCGCCCAGCCGCAGACCCGGGTGTCGGTGCTGCCCCAGTAGCTCAGCCGGCGGGCGGGCCCGCCCTCGATGTCCACGAGGTGGATCTCCGGATCCAGACTGCGCCAGTTGGTGAAGGCGATGTGGCGCCCGTCGGGGGAGAAGCGGGGGTGTCCGGCCCGGGTGCGGTCCACGGTCAGCCGCCAGGCCCGCCCGGCGGCGGCCCCGGGCGGCCCGAGCGGGGCCAGCCAGAGGTCGTCCTCCGCCACGAAGCAGAGAAGGTCGCCGTGGACGTGCGGGAAGCGGATGTAGGCATCGCTCACCCGTCAATCGTTTCGGCCCGGGGATCCCCCGGCAACTCGGTTCGTGACGGAGAACACCATCGAAACGATGTCGTTTCGATGGCGCCCGGGCTTACGCTCGTACGGTACGAAACCGTTTCGTACGACGACGGGGGGAAGGAAGATGCGGTATGGCCACGGAACCACCCAAGCCGGCGGTCCGCCGCACGCGGCTGACCCCCGAACGCGAGGCCGAGCTCTACGAGGCGGTGCTCGCGATCCTGCGCGAGGTCGGCTACGACGCCCTGACCATGGACGCCGTCGCCGCCCGGACGCACTCCAGCAAGGCGACCCTCTACCGCCAGTGGCGGGGCAAGCCGGAGCTGGTCGCCAAGGCCCTGCGGCACAACAAGCCTGGCAGCCTGGAGGGCATCGACACCGGCACGGTGCGCGGCGACCTCCACGCCATGGTGTGCCAGGCCGACACCGAGCAGATGGAGAAGGACACCGCCCTGCTCCGCGGGCTCGGGCACGCCGTGCACACCAACCCGGAACTCCACCGGGCGCTGCGCGAGGTGCTGATCGAGCCCGAGATGGGGTGGCTGGACGAGATGCTCCGGCGCGCGGTCCGGCGCGGTGAGCTGGCGGCGGACAACCCCGCCATCCCGTTCGTCGCGCACATGATGATCGGCGGCTTCCTGGCCCGTCCGCTCATCGAGGACCAGGCGCCCGACGCCGAGTTCCTCACCCGCTACGTCGACGCCGTGATCATCCCCGCTCTCGGCGTATGACCACCCCCCACGTACACCCACACTGAGGCCCCACCTGACGTACCGCTCCCGTCGGGCTGGTTCCCACTTCCAGTTCCCTGCACCACCGATCCGACGGGAGCACCACACTCGTGGCCACGTTCCTCTACAGACTCGGAAGGCTGTCCTTCCGACGGCGCTGGTACTTCGCCCTCATATGGGTGCTGCTGCTGGTACTGGCCGGGGCGGGCGCCGCCACGGCGTCCAAGTCCACCAACAACGACTTCTCCATACCGGGCACGGAGGCCCAGCAGGCCTTCGACCTCCTGGAGAAACGATTCCCCGGTAATACCGAGCAGAACGCCTCCGCCCGCGTCGTCTTCAAGGCCCCGGCGGGCCAGAAGCTCACCGACCCCAAGAACAAGGCGGCCGTCGAGAAGGTCGTCGCCGAGATCAAGCGCGGCCCCCAGGTGGCCATGGCGGTCGACCCGTTCCAGGGCCAGGCCGTCAACAAGGACCAGGCCATCGGGTACGCCTCCGCCGCGTACAAGGTCAAGTCCACGGACCTCACCGAGGACACCCGCACCGAGCTCAAGGACGCCGCCCAGCACGGCCGCGACGCCGGGCTGACCGTCGAGGTCGGCGGCAGCGTCCTCCAGCAGATGCCCGAGGGCGGCTCGGAGATCATCGGCATCGCCGTGTCGGCGGTCGTCCTCGTGATCACCTTCGGCTCGCTGGTCGCGGCCGGGCTCCCGCTGCTCACCGCCATCATCGGCGTGGGCATCGGCGTCTCCTCGATCGCCGCCCTGGCGCCCGTGCTGGACCTCTCCGCCAACACCTCGACGCTCGCCATGATGATCGGCCTCGCGGTCGGCATCGACTACGCCCTCTTCATCGTCTCCCGCTACCGCGCGGAGCTCGCCGAGGGCCGGGAGCGCGAGGAGGCGGCGGGCCGCGCCGTCGGCACCGCCGGTTCCGCGGTGGTCTTCGCGGGCCTCACCGTCGTCATCGCGCTGGCCGGCCTCGCGGTCGTCAACATCCCGATGCTGACGAAGATGGGCATGGCGGCGGCCGGCACGGTCACCATCGCCGTCCTCATCGCCCTGTCGCTCATCCCCGCGCTGCTGGGCTTCGCGGGCAAGCAGGTGCTGCCCCGCAAGATCCGCAAGGGCGGCCCCGCCGCGGCCGCCGGCGACAAGCCCAACATGGGCACCCGCTGGGCCCGCGTCGTGCTGCGCCGCCCGCTGCTGGTGCTCGCGGCCGGTGTGATCGGCCTCGGCGCGATCGCCGTGCCCGCCGCCTCCCTGGAGCTCGGCCTGCCCGACGACGGCGCCGCCTCCAAGAGCACCACCCAGCGCAAGGCCTACGACCTGCTGAGCGAGGGCTTCGGCCCCGGCTTCAACGGCCCGCTGCTGAACGTCGTGGACCTGAAGGACGCCAAGGACCCCAAGGCCGCGGCGCAGAAGGCGCACGACACCCTGGCGAAGCTCGACGACGTCGCCATGGTGACCCCCGCGCAGTTCAACAAGGCCGGTGACACGGCCACCCTGCTGGTCATCCCCAAGTCCAAGCCCACCAGCAAGCAGACCGAGGACCTGGTCCACGCGATCCGCGGCGAGCGCGACGCGCTGGCCTCGGACACCGGCGCGAAGGTCCTCGTCACCGGCGGTACGGCGATGAACATCGACGTCTCGCAGAAGCTCAACGACGCGCTGCTGCCCTACCTGGGGCTCGTCGTCGGTCTGGCCTTCCTGCTGCTGATGGTCGTCTTCCGGTCCGTCCTGGTGCCGCTGAAGGCCGCGCTGGGCTTCCTGCTGTCGGTGGTCGCCGCGCTCGGCGCCGTCGTCGCGGTCTTCCAGTGGGGCTGGCTCGGCTCGCTCTTCGGGGTCGAGGAGACCGGCCCGATCATGAGCATGATGCCGATCTTCATGGTGGGTGTCGTCTTCGGTCTGGCCATGGACTACGAGGTCTTCCTCGTGACCCGGATGCGCGAGGCCTTCGTCCACGGCGAGCGCCCGGGCGAGGCCATCGTGACCGGCTTCCGCCACGGCGCGCGGGTCGTCACGGCGGCGGCCATCATCATGATCAGCGTCTTCGCGGGCTTCATCGGCTCGTCCGAGCAGATGATCAAGATGATCGGCTTCGGCCTGGCGATCGCGGTGTTCTTCGACGCGTTCGTGGTCCGGATGGCGATCGTGCCGGCGGTCCTCGCCCTGCTGGGCAAGACGGCCTGGTGGCTGCCGGGGTGGCTGGCGAAGGTGCTGCCGAACGTGGACGTGGAGGGTGAGGCCCTCCAGAAGACGCTCGCGCCTTCCGCCGACGAGGAGCGTGAGCCGGTCCGCGTCTGACGCGGCATTCCCGGTGCCTCGCGGCCCGGTGGTACCGTCCCGCTTCGGCGGGGTCCGGCACCGCCGGGCCGCTTGTTTTCGGGCCGGGCGCCGTCGCGGCGGAGAAAGGGACCCCGGTCCCGCCCTTCCACCGTTTCCCGGGGCTTCGCCCCCGGACCCCCCTGGGCGGCCCCCGGTGGGGGGCTGCGTGGGGTACGCCATGAATTCGGGCGGAATGGGAACCGCCACCCGCTGTGCCTGCGTTTTCCTAAGTCCACGCAGGTGGGCGCGGTCGGGGGACGCGTGTGAAGGAAAGGGCTTCGCGTTGAACCTGATCGATGTGCTGCTGTTGCTGCTCGTCCTCTGCTACGCCGTGTCCGGCTACCGCAGGGGCCTGGTGGCGAGCGTCGTGCTGTTCGCCGGGTTCCTCGGCGGCGCGGTGCTGGGCGTGTGGGCGCTGCCCTACGCCCTGGAGCCCTTCGAGCCCGGTACGTCCCTGGCGGCCGTCGCCGCCGTCCTGGTCGTGCTGATCCCGGCCGTGATCGGCCACGCCGTCGCCGGCCGGTTCGCCTGGCGGCTGCGGTCCCGGCTGACGTGGGCGCCGGTGCGCGGCCTCGACGGCATAGCCGGCGCGGCCGCCGCCTCACTGGCCGTGCTGCTGGTCGGCTGGGTGGCCGCGAGCGTGCTCGTCTCGGCGAACTCCGCCTCCCTCACCCGGGAGATCAAGGAGTCGAAGCTGCTGGGCGCGGTGCACCGGGCGATGCCCGAGCAGGCGCCCACCTGGTTCAGCCGGACGACGGACGCGCTGGCCGGGGCCGGGTTTCCCCAGGTGTTCAACCCCTTCGAGAGCGAGCCCGCCACCAGCGTCCCCAAGCCCACCGGGGACATGGTGACCGCGGACGCGAGCCGGGCCGCCCGGCGCAGCGTCGTCAAGGTCGAGGGCGTGGCGAACGTCGGCGGCGACGGGCGGCGCGGCCAGGAGGGCAGCGGTTTCGTCTTCTCCCACGAGCACGTGATGACCAACGCCCACGTGGTCGCCGGCGTCAGCGACCCGACCGTGAAGGTCGGCGGCGTCGGGCGGGCGTACAACGCGAAGGTCGTCCTCTTCGACCCGGACACGGACGTCGCCGTCCTGGACGTCCCCGGCCTGGACGCGCCCGTGCTGCCCTTCGACAAGACCGCCAAGCGCGGCGACGCGGCCGTCGTCGCGGGCTTCCCCGAGAACGGCGGGCTCGACCTGCGCGCGGCGATCGTCGCCAACGAGGTCCGGGCCAAGGGCCAGGACATCTACGGCGACGGCATCACCACGCGCGAGGTCTTCTCCGTCCGCTCCACGATCCGCCCCGGCAACTCGGGCGGACCGCTGCTGACCCCCACCGGGAAGGTGTACGGGGTGGTCTTCGCCCGCTCCACGACGGACGCGGAGACGGGCTATGTGCTGACCGCCGACCAGGTCGCCGACGCCGCCCGGCGGGCGGCGCAGGCGACCGCGCCGGTCAGCACCGGCAGCCGGGCGGCTCTTTAGCGGTCCGCTCTTTCCTCGCGGTCCTCGCGGTCCTGGCGGGCGGGCTGGTCGTGGCGGTCGGGCCGGTCGTCGCGGTCGTGACGGGCGGGCTGGTCCTGGCGGTCCTGACCGTTCTGACGATCGGGCCGGTCCTGGCGGTCCTGGCCGTTCTGGCGGTCGGGCCGGTCCGGCCGGGCCTTCGCCACGCAGCCCTCCACCACCTGCCGCAGTTTCTCCTTCTCCGACTTGGTGACGCTCAGCCCGTAGTAGTCCTTCACCCCGATCCACGCCTGGACGTAGGGGCACTCGGCGGCGCCCGGCGGCAGCCACTTCTCCGGCCCCTTGTCGCCCTTGCGGCGGTTGCTCCATGTGGACACCACGACCAGCTCGGGCGAGGCGGTGATGTCGTTGGCGAACTCCAGCCGCTTCTCCGGCGACCAGTTGCTCGCGCCGGATCCCCACGCGTTGCGCAGCGGCACGATGTGGTCGACGTCGACGTGGAGGGGGTCGGCCATGTTCCGGTTGTCGTACTCGCTGTGCCACTGGCCGCCGGTGACCCGGCAGGCGCCGTCGAGCACGACCGGGACCAGCGACTGCTGCTTGAGGGCGACGTCACGGGTGGTGCACCGGTGGACGCCGTGGAGGGCCCAGCACGCCTGGCCGCCGAACTTCGTCCGGGCGTAGCCCTTGTCCTCGTACGGGCGGACGTCGAGGTTGTCCAGCAGGTGCGCGGCCTCGTCGGCGTCCGGGATGTTCTTGGGCCACTTCACCGGGACCGCGGCCCCTTCCGCGGCCGTCCTGGCCGCTGCCCTCGCCGCCGCCCTGGTCTTCGCCCTGGTCTTCGCGGCCGGCTTCGCTCCCGACTTCCCCGCCGCGCGGGTGTCGCCGCCGCCCGCCGGGGGCGTCTTCGGCGGCGGGGGCTTGGGCGGCTCGGTCCTGGGGGGATCGCTGTAGACGTCGCCCTCCCACGACGCCGGGCCCTCGCAGTCGGTCTCGTCGTAGTCCGCGGGCACGTGGCCCGTCGCGGGCCGCGCGTGGCCCGGCCCGGGCGTCGGCGCGCCGCGGGCGGTGGCGCCCGGGACCGCCGCCAGGAGCAGGGCGCCGACGGCGACGGTGGACGCGAGCAACGGCCTCCGGAAACCGCGCACGGATATCTCCTGCGATCGCATGGGACCTCCTTCGGTGGCGCCGCGGAGCCGACATGGCCGCGGAGCTGACATGGCCGTCATGACGAGTGAACAGATGAACGGGACATATGCCGTGCAGGTGGGCGAATCACTCGACTGGCCCCGGAAATGAGCCGTCCGTTCCGTCGGTGGGGCGCGGGCCCCGGCGAGGGGCGCGCA
Organism: Streptomyces abikoensis; assembly: GCF_014648775.1. Lineage (GTDB taxonomy): Bacteria > Actinomycetota > Actinomycetes > Streptomycetales > Streptomycetaceae > Streptomyces > Streptomyces abikoensis. The sequence continues at coordinate 158,033 of NZ_BMRT01000007.1, read as the reverse complement.
GTCGCGCCGCACACGCTCTTGCCACTGATTCGCAGGACGCCCCTATCATCGAGCGGTTCACGGCCGGACCGACGGCCGGACATCACGGCCGCCCCGGGTGGCCGGAGAGACGGAGAGACGGAGAACCGTCATGCACGTACCCGACGGGTTCATCAACGCCCCGGTGTCCCTGGCGACCGGGGCCGTCGCCGCGTCCGCCGTCGCGGTCTGCCTGCGCGGCGCGCGGCGCGAGCTGGACGAGCGCGCCGCGCCGCTCGCGGGGCTGGTGGCGGCGTTCATCTTCGCCGTGCAGATGCTGAACTTCCCCGTCGCGGCGGGCACCAGCGGCCATCTGCTGGGCGGAGCGCTCGCGGCGATACTCGTCGGCCCCTACACAGGGGTCCTCTGTATATCCGTGGTGCTGTTGATGCAGGGCGTGCTGTTCGCCGACGGCGGGCTCACGGCTCTGGGCGTCAACATCACCGACATGGCGGTGGTCACGACGGTCGTCGCCTACGCCCTCTTCCGGCTGCTGGCGAAGGCACTGCCCCGGCGCCGGTCCTCCGTGACGGCCGCCGCCTTCGTGGCCGCGCTGGTGTCCGTCCCGGCGGCGGCCGGCGCGTTCACCCTGATCTACGCGCTGGGCGGCACCACCGACGTGCCCATCGGCAAGGTCGCCACGGCGATGGTCGGCGTGCACGTCCTCATCGGCGTCGGCGAGGCCGTCATCACGGCGCTGACCGTGGGCGCGGTCGTGGCCGTCCGCCCCGACCTGGTCTACGGGGCGCGGGGGCTGGCCAAGCCGCTGGAGATCCGCAGGGCGGACGGGACGGTCGTCCCCGTCGAGGTGTCGAAGGCCGCCCCCCGCCCGGTCCGCAAGATCGCCGGCGTGGGTCTCGTGCTGGCCCTGGCGCTCGCCGGGTTCGTCAGCTACTACGCCTCCACCAGCCCGGACGGACTGGAGAAGGTCGCCCACGACAAGGGCATCGACACCAGGACCGAGCAGCACGCGGCCAAGGACTCCCCGCTCGCGGACTACCAGGTCAAGGACGTCGGCGACGCCCGGCTCTCCGGCGGGCTGGCCGGTGTGATCGGCGTCGGGGCCACCCTCGCGGTCGGCACGGGCGTCTTCGTGGTCGTCCGCCGCCGCCGGAACCGGGCGGAATCCGCTGCTCCCGTCTCCGAGACCGTCTGACATGGGTGCCGGACACGCCCACAAGCTCTACCGGCACGCCCGCTCGCCGGTCCACGAGCTGCCGCCGCACTGCAAGCTCGCCGCCGTCTTCTGCTTCGTCCTCGTCGTCGTCGCCACACCGCGCGAGGCGGTGTGGGCCTTCGGGCTGTACGCGCTGCTGCTCGCGGCCGTCGCGGGCGCGGCCCGGGTGCCGTACGGCTTCCTGCTGCGGCGGCTGCTGATCGAGGTGCCGTTCGTCGCGTTCGCGCTGCTGATGCCGTTCGTCGTCCCCGGCGAGAAGGTCGGCGTGCTGGGGCTGTCGCTCAGCGAGCCGGGGCTGTGGGGCGCCTGGAACATCCTCGCCAAGGGCACCCTGGGCGTCGCCGCCTCCGTGCTCCTCGCCGCGACGACCGAGCTGCGGGCGCTGCTGCTGGGGCTGGAGCGGCTGCGGATGCCGCCGCTGCTCGTCCAGATCGCGTCCTTCATGATCCGCTACGGCGATGTGGTCACGGACGAGATGCGGCGCATGCGCATCGCCCGGGAGTCGCGCGGCTTCACCGCGCGCGGGGTGCGCCACTGGGGGGTGCTGGCCAAGTCCGCGGGGGCGCTGTTCATCCGCTCGTACGAGCGCGGTGAGCGCGTCCACCTGGCGATGGTCAGCCGGGGGTACACGGGCGTGATGCCCGTGATCGACGACGTGACCGCGACCCGTGCGCAGTGGACGCACGCGGCCGCGCTGCCGCTGGCCGCGCTGGCGGTCTGCCTGACGGGATGGACCCTGACATGACCCTTTCCCTCGAGACCCCTTCCCTCGAGGTCTCCGGACTGGCCTTCGCCTACCCCGACGGCCACCAGGCCCTCTTCGGCGTCGACCTGACCGTCCGGCGCGGGGAGCGGGTGGCCCTCCTCGGCCCCAACGGCGCCGGGAAGACCACCCTCGTCCTCCACCTCAACGGCATCCTCGGCGGCGGCGACGGCAGCGGCGTGGGCTCGGTGCGGGTGGCCGGGCTGCCGGTGACGAAGCCGAACCTGGCCGAGGTGCGGCGCCGGGTCGGCATCGTCTTCCAGGACCCGGACGACCAGCTGTTCATGCCGACCGTCCGCGAGGACGTCGCCTTCGGCCCGGCCGCCGCCGGGCTGCGCGGGGCGGCGCTGGAGGAACGCGTCCACGCCGCCCTGGAGCGGGTCGGCATGGCGGACTTCGCCGACCGGCCCCCGCACCACCTGTCCTTCGGGCAGCGGCGCCGGGTGGCGGTGGCCACGGTCCTGGCCATGGAGCCGGAGATCCTCGTCCTCGACGAGCCCTCCTCCAACCTCGACCCGGCCTCCCGGCGCGAGCTCGCCGACATCCTGCGCTCGCTGGACGTGACCGTGCTCATGGTCACCCACGATCTGCCGTACGCGCTGGAGCTGTGCGAGCGCTCGGTGATCCTCAGCGGCGGCGTCATCGCCGCCGACGGGCCCACCGGGGAGCTGCTGTGCGACGAGGACACCATGCGGGCCCACCGCCTGGAGCTGCCGTTCGGCTTCGACCCGCGCTCGGTGGTCATGGGGAGGTGACCCATGGGAGGGTGACCCCCGTCCACGACCACTTCCGGGCACGTTGCACCATGGTGGATGGATTTGTAGTGATCGGCACAGTGGGAGCGGAAGACAGTGGTGGACGTCCAGGGCGCGGTGGCGGACGGCTTCGAGCCGGTCCGGGACGCCTTCGCGGAGAACTTCGCCCGGCGCGGTGAGCGCGGCGCGGCCGTGACGGTCTACCGGGACGGCCGGAAGGTCGCCGACCTGTGGGCCGGCACGCGCGACGCCGACGGCGGCGAGGAGCCCTGGCGGCACGGCACCGCCCAGATCGTCCGCTCCGCCACCAAGGGCGTCGCCGCCGCCGTCCTCCTCCTGCTGCACCAGCGCGGCCAGGTGGACCTGGACGCGCCCGTGGGCACGTACTGGCCCGAGTTCAAGGCGGCCGGCAAGGAACGGGTCCTCGTCCGCCACCTGCTCGCGCACCGCGCGGGGCTGCCCGTGCTGGACACCCCGCTCACGCCCGCCGAGGCCATCGACGGTGTCAGCGGCCCGCGCGCCCTCGCCGCGCAGGCCCCCGCCTGGGAGCCCGGCACGGACCACGGCTACCACGCCCAGACCTACAGCTGGCTGCTCGGCGAGCTGGTGCCGCGCGTGACCGGGCGGTCCCTGGGGGCGTGGGTGGCCGAGGAGATATCCGGGCCGCTGGGCCTGGATCTGTGGATCGGCCTGCCGGACGCGGAGCGGCACCGCGTCGGCCGGATCGCCGACATCGAGGCGCCCGCCGCGCCCGCCGCCGCCGGGCTGCGCGTCCGCCCCAAGGCGACCGTCGCCGACGCCTACCGCGACCCGGACTCGCTGACCCGCCGCGCCTTCGGCGCGATCACCCCCGCCGCCGACGAGAACGACCCGGCCTACCGCGCCGCCGAGCTGCCCGCCTCCGGCGGCATCGCCACGGCCGACGCGCTGGCCCGCTTCTACGCCTCGCTGATCGGCCCGGTCGACGGTGGCCGCCGGCTCTTCGCCCCGGCGACGCTGACCCTGGCGCGCACCGAGGAGTCGGCGGGCCCGGACCGCGTCCTCGTCGTCAACACCCGCTTCGGCCTGGGCTACATGCTCCACGGCCCGGCGTCCCCGCTGCTGGCCCCCGGCTCCTTCGGCCACCCCGGCCGCGGCGGCTCCCTGGCCTTCGCCGACCCCGAGTCGGGCGTCGCCTTCGGGTACGTCACCAACGGCATGCAGAAGAACGTCACGGCGGACCCGCGCGCCCAGGCGCTGGTCCGGGCGGTTGCGCGGTCGCTGGCGGGGTAAAGCTGGCCGCATGACCGGAAGGTTCGAGGGCTACGCGGTACTGATCACGGGCGCGGGCCGGGGCATCGGCGAGGCCACGGCGCGCCGCTTCGCCTCGGAGGGCGCGCGCGTGCTCGTCACCGACCTGGACGGCGAGCGCGCGGCGCGGGCCGCGGCGGGCCTGCGCGGTGACGGGCTCACCGCCGACGCGCTCGCCTGCGACATCGGCGACAGGACGGCCGTCGAGGCAGCGGTGGCCTTCGCCGCCGACCGCTACGGGCGCCTGGACGTGCTGGTCAACAACGCCTACTCCTTCCACCCGGACCCGCCGCTGGTCGAGGACTTCGAGGACGAGGCGTGGGCCCGCGACCTCGACATCACCCTCACCGGGGCCTTCCGGTGCGTGCGGGCGGCGATGCCGCTGCTGTCGGCGGCGGGCGGGCGCGCCTCCGTCATCAGCGTCGGTTCGGTCAACGGCGAGCAGGACTTCGGCAACCACGCCTACAGCGCCGCCAAGGCGGGCCTGGCCGGCCTGACCCGGACGCTGGCCGGCCACTGCGCGGCCCGGGGCGTCCGGGTCAACCTCGTGGCGCCGGGTACGATCCGCACGCCCGGCTGGGCGGGCCGGGAGGCGTCGCTGGACCGGGCGGCCGCGCACTACCCGCTGGGGCGGGTCGGGCGGCCGGAGGACATCGCGGCGGCGGTGGCCTTCCTGGCCTCGCCGGACGCGTCGTGGATCACGGGGGTGACGCTGCCGGTGGACGGCGGCATCCTGATCGGGAACGTGGGGCTGAGGCGGGCGCTGAGACGCGACTCGGCCGAGGACTCAGCGGACTCAGCCGAGGGACGTCCTGACCAGGTTCAGGATGTCGTCGTCGGAGAGCCCGAGCGCCCGTGACTCGGCGACGAGCTCCCGCGCCCGCGCGGTGAGCCGGGCCCGCCCGGGGGCCGGGCCGCCCGTCACCACGGCCCCGCGCCCCCGGCGCAGTTCGATGAGTCCTTCGTCGCGGAGCTGCTGGTAGCCGCGCAGCACGGTGTGCATGTTGACGCCGAGGGACGCGGCGACCTCCCGCGCGGACGGCAGCCGCTCGCCGGGGCGCACGGAGCCGTCGGCGATGGCGCCGCGCAGCCCGCCGGCGATCTGCTCGCCGAGGGGGACGGGGGAGGAGGGATCGACGCGGAACAACATGTCAGGCCCGTCCTCCGATGGAACGCTCCCTGTCGGCCAGGGTATTGAGCAGGGCGGCGGCGGTGGCCGCGTCGTCGACGGTGACGACGAACTCGCTGCCGTTGGTGAGGCGGGCGCTGATCGCGTCGCCGGAGCGCAGCACGATACCGCTGATGCCGGGATGGGCCCGGTAGCCCCAGCCGCCGAGGTCGCGCAGGGCGTCGACGGAGCGGTGCGTGGCCTCCTCGATCCGCTCCAGCGGGACGTTCAGGCGCGGCCAGGGCAGCGCGGCGGGCGTGACGGTGATGCCGCGCCGGTCGGCGCTGACGCGCACCCGGCACAGGAGGACCAGCGGCACGCCGAAGGCGGCGCAGATCAACGCGGCGGGCCAGCCCGCGACGAACCCGATGAGCGCCGCGCCGGCCAGCGTGATCGCCCCGACGCCGACCTGTGCGCGCGAGCCGACGACCCGGGTCCAGCCGGCGCTCTCGCTCTCGGCGAGGGGCAGCCGCGCGGCATCGGCGGGCACGGGTCCGGTGGCGGGGGCAGGGGTCTCGCCCCGGCCGGCGGCCAGCCAGCCGAGCACGCCGTACACGAGCGCGGCGGCGAAGCCGGCGGCCGCCAGCCGGCCGGGGAGCGTGACCGAGGCGGCGTCACCGTCCGCGCCGACCTCGGCGTTGGCGCGGACGATGGCGACGACGATCCACCCGAGGGCCACGGCCATGCCGCCCCCGGCCGCGGCGACCCCGCGCTGCTGCCCGGGCGCCGACCGCGTCAGCCACGTCAGGAAGGCGAACACCGCGCCGATGGCGAGGAACACGCCGAGGGAAACACCGAGGAACGCCCCCGGATCGTCGAACCCGTCGGCTTTGTCGCCGGGGCCGATGTGCGTGGCCATGGGATCCGGCAGCCGGTCGCGGAGCGAGCGGTAGGAGACGGTGACGGCGGCGCAGGCGAGGGGATAGGGGAGGACGGCGACGAGGACGCGGCGTGCGGTGGACATGGCACCTCTAGTTGTTTGCATAGTAATAGAACAAGCTCAGCTTGTAATCCCTGCTGCCCGTCGTGGAAGGATGCGGCTCTTGTTTGGCTGAAAAGAGGTGGCATGAAACGCGGAATCGTCAGAACGGCCTTCGGGGTGCTGAAGCGCAGGCCCGCGCTGCTGTGCTTCCCGGCGATGAACGTCGCCGCCCTGGCGGCGGTCGTGACGGCCGCCTGGCTGCTGCCCCTGAGCGGCGTCCGCGACCGGGCGCTGAACGACGAGGCGCCGACGACACCTCAGACGGCCGTGGTGCTCGCCCTGCTGGCCCTGCTGTCCTGCGTGGGCACCTACTTCACCGCCGCACTGCTCCACTCCGTGCACGCCCTGCTGGAGGACCGCCGTCCCACGATCCGCGCCTCCCTGGGCGCGATGCTGCGCCGCATGCCGGTACTCGCCTGCTGGAGCGTGCTCGGCAACTCGATCGGGGTGCTGCTGCGGATCGCCGAGTCGACGGTCGGGGTCTCCTGGCTCTTCGACATGGCCGGGCTGTCCTGGTCGCTCCTGACCTACTTCGCGCTCCCCGTCCTCGTCGCCGAGGGCACCGGCCTGCTCACGACCCTGCGCCGCTCCCTGGCCCTCGGCCGCCGGGAACTGGGCGCCCAGCTCGCCGGATTCACCCGGGTGCTCCTGACCACGGTTCTCGTGGCCTTCGTGGGCGTGGCGGCGCTGATCCTCGCGGTCGAGACGGACGACGTCGCGGTCATGCTCGCGGTGGCGGGCGGAGTGATCGTCCTGTGGCTCCTGGTGGGCATCGCCTCGTCCACCCTGTCGGGCATCTACCGCATGACCCTCTACCACCGCGCGTCCACGACCCCCCTCCCGCCCACCCTGCCCCGCCACTCCACCCTCCCGGCCGCCCAGGTGGGCTTCCGCCCGTGAGGGGCGGGCGGAACCAGCGCGAACCTCGACCCGTAAGCCGACCCGGTGTGGGGTTCCGCTGCCGCGCCCTCCGCGTCCTCACAGGTCCGTTCCCTACGATGGCGCGGTGACCAGTGACACCGCGACGCATCCCGGGCAGGGCCGGACGACGGACGAGCAGCCGCTTCCTTGGCAGCGCAGACTCCGCCGGTTCGGGTATCGGGGGGGTGTGGCGCGGCCGGATGTGCGGGAGCGGCTCGTGCCCGCGTTTCCCGAGCCCGGGACGCGGGTGTGGGAGGCGATGGGGGCCGGGCCGGGGGCGGCGCGGGTGCTCGCGCGGTCCATGGGGTGGGCCGGGCCGCTGGTCGTGGCGCTGTTCGCGGGGCTGCTCCGGTTCTGGAATCTGGGCTCCCCGAACGCCGTCATATTCGACGAGACGTACTACGCCAAGGACGCCTGGGCGCTGCTGAAGCGGGGCTACGAGGTCGACTGGAACAGCGTCAAGGACGTCAACGACCAGATCGTCGCCGGGCACGTCGCCGTTCCCGACGCCGCCGGGTACGTCGTCCACCCGCCGGTCGGCAAGTGGGTCATCGCGCTCGGCGAGTGGATGTTCGGGCTGAACCCCTTCGGCTGGCGGTTCATGGTCGCCGTGCTCGGCACCCTGTCGGTGCTGATGCTGTGCCGGATCGGGCGACGGCTGTTCCGGTCGACGTTCCTGGGGTGCCTCGCCGGGGCACTGCTCGCCGTCGACGGGCTGCACTTCGTCATGAGCCGCACGGCGCTGCTCGACACCGTGCTGATGTTCTTCGTGCTGGCCGCCTTCGGCTGTGTGCTCGTCGACCGCGACAAGGCGCGGGCCCGGCTCGCCGCCGTCCTCCCGGAGCGGGAGGACGGCACCCCCCTGCCCGACGCCGAGGTCGGCGACCGGCTGCGGCTGGGGTGGCGGCCCTGGCGGCTGGCCGCCGGGGTGTTCCTCGGGCTGGCCTTCGCCACCAAATGGAACGGCGGCATCTACCTCGCCGCGTTCGGCCTGATGATCGTGCTGTGGGACGTCGGCTCCCGCCGCCTCGCCGGCGCCCGGCGGCCCTGGCTGTCCACGCTGCGGCGCGACGTGCCCTGGGCGTTCGTCTCGACCGTGCCGGTCGCGGTCGGCGTGTACGTCGCCTCCTGGACGGGCTGGTTCACCCACAGCGGCACGTACAGCAGGACCGCCGGCTGGCAGCACAGCGGCTACGCCCGGCACTGGGCCGAGACCGAGGGCGGCCAGAGCCCGGACGGCTTCCTCGCCGGCGTCCTCAACCCGCTGCGCAGCCTGTGGCACTACGAGCGGCAGGTGTGGGACTTCAACACCACCCTCTCCTCGCCGCACACCTACCAGTCCAACCCCTGGAGCTGGCTGGTCCAGTCCCGCCCGGTCTCGTACTTCTACGAGTCCCCCAGGCCCGGTAACAGCGGCTGCCCCATCGACACGACCGACAAGTGCGCCCGCGAGGTCCTCGCGCTGGGCACCCCGCTGCTGTGGTGGGCGGGCTGCTTCGCGGTCGTCTATCTGCTCTACCGGTGGGCGCTGCGCCGCGACTGGCGGGCGGGCGCGGTGCTGTGCGGCGTCATGGCCGGATATCTCCCCTGGTTCATGTGGCAGGAGCGAACGATCTTCGTCTTCTACGCGGTCGTCTTCGTGCCCTTCCTCTGCCTCGCGGTGGCCATGATGGTCGGGGCGATCCTCGGCCCGCCCGGAGCCCCCGAACGGCGCCGCGCGCTGGGCGCCGTCGGGGCGGGCGTGCTCGTCCTGCTCATCGTCTGGAACTTCGTCTACTTCTTCCCGATCTACACCGGCCAGGCCATCCCCATGGACGCCTGGCGCAACCGGATGTGGTTCGACACCTGGATCTGACCGGGAGCCGGTCCCCTTCCCGCGAGCGCCGTTTGACGGGCCGTCTGGTTCAAGCGGCTGTTTCCGGTCGTTTCGCACCGTGCGTCACCCCCATCCCGTAGAGTGCCGTCCGAGGTTTTAATCAGGTGATTAAAACCAGGAGGGGGCAGGGGAACATGCGCACTGGCGCGAAGATCGCGATAGGTGTCGCCACCGTGACGGTGGTGGGCGCGGCCGGGCTGGGGGCCTACAACCTCGTCGACGCCGTCACGGGAGACGGCGCGGGCGGCCTGCGGGCCGAAGCCGCGCCGGCGCGGACCGGGCCGCCGACATCCGGCGAGACCGAGAAGACCGCGCGCGACTTCCTCGCCGCGTGGGCGGCCGGGAACACCGCCAAGGCCGCCGGCCTCACCGACGACGCCCAGGCGGCGGCCACCGCCCTGACCGCCTACCGCGACTCCGCACACGTCGAGAAGGTGTCGTTCAAGCAGGGGACGGCCGTCGGCACGAAGGTGCCCTTCTCCGTCAGCGCCGAGGTCGTCCACGGCAAGCAGCGCACCACCTGGACCTACGACTCCTCGCTCGACGTCGTCCGCGCCACCGCCGACGGCGGCCGGGCCAAGGTCGGCTGGCGGCCCGCCGTCGTCCACCCCGAGCTCACCGCCGGCCGGACGCTGCGCACCGGCGCCACCGAGGAGCCGAAGGTCGTCGCCGTCGACCGCGGCGGCGCCGAGCTCGACCCCAAGGACCACCCGTCGCTGGCGTCCGTCCTGCCCGACCTCCGCAAGAAGTACGGCGAGAAGGCGGGCGGCGAGCCCGCCGTCGCCGTCCGGCTCGAAGGGCCCGCGGGCACGGCGTCCAAGAACCTCCACGTCGTCTCCGAGGGCAAGCCCGGCAAGCTGCGCACCACCATCGACGCGGGCGTCCAGCGCGCCGCCGAGGCCGCGGTGAACAGGTACAACGACGCCTCCGTCGTGGCCGTGAAGGCGAGCACCGGCGAGATCCTCGCCGTCGCCAACTCCAAGAAGGGCGGCTTCAACGCCGCCCTGGGCGGTACGACGGCACCCGGCTCCACGATGAAGATCGTGACGTCCGCGCTGCTGCTGGAACAGGGCAAGGCCGCACCCTCCAAGTCCCTGCCGTGTCCGAAGAACGCCACCTACGGCATGACCTTCCACAACGTCGAGAACAGCGAGAACCCCCGGGCCACCTTCGCCCAGGACTTCGCCGCCTCCTGCAACACCGCCTTCATCTCCTTCGCCGGACAGCTCTCCGACAGCGCCCTCGCCGACGAGGCCCGCGACGTCTTCGGGATCGGCCTGGACTGGAAGACCGGCGTCCCGACGTTCGACGGCCGGGTGCCCACCGACGGCGGCGCGGGCCGGGCCGCGGCCCTCATCGGCCAGGGCCGGGTGCAGATGAGCCCCCTCAACATGGCGTCCATAGCGGCGACCGTCCGCGAGGGATCGTTCCACCAGCCGTACTTCGTCGACCCGTCCCTGGACGGCCGGCAACTCGCCCGCGCCGCCCGCCCGCTGGCCCCCGGCGCCGCCCGCGACCTGCGCTCGATGATGCGGCTCACCGCCGTCTCCGGCACGGGTGCCAAGGCGATGGCCGGCCTCGGCGGCGAGATCGGCGCCAAGACGGGCTCGGCGGAGGTCGACGGGCAGACCGCGCCCAACGGCTGGTTCGCCGCGTACCGCAACGACGTGGCGGCGGCCGCCGTCGTCCCGCAGGGCGGCCACGGCGGCGACTCGGCCGGCCCGGTCGTCGCGGCCGTGCTGCGCGCCGAGGCCAGGCCCGGACCCGAGGTCACGGGCTGACGCGACGGCCCGACGTGCCAGGGCGGACGTCACACGGTTCGGGTGACGGAAACGACATCGCCCGCCCCCGGTGGCGCCGCTAGCGTCGGGCGTCATGAGCATTCCGTCCCGCATACCCGACCGCCGGGCCGGGGGTGGTGGCACGTGACGCCGCTCGTCGCCGTCGCCGTCCTCATCGCCGCCGTCACCCACGCCAGTTGGAACGCGATCGCCCACGGCATCAGGGACCAGCTCCTCGCCTTCACCCTCGTGGGCGGCGGCGGGGCGCTGTGCGGGGCGGCGCTGCTGCCGTTCGTACCGACGCCCGCCGCCGGGGCCTGGCCGTACCTGCTCGCCTCGGCCGTCCTCCACACCGTCTACCAGGCCCTGCTCATGCGGTCGTTCGCCCTCGGCGACTTCGGCCAGATGTACCCGATCGCCCGGGGTACCGCCCCGCTGGCGGTCACCGGCCTCGCGGCGCTCTTCGCCCACGAGGTCGCGGGCGGCCGTCAGCTCGCCGGCGTCGCCGTCGCCTCGGCCGGGCTGACCGGCCTCGCCCTGTGGGGCATCCGGGGCTCGGGCGCCCGGCCCCGGTGGGCGGCGATCGGGGCGGCCGTCGCCACCGGGCTCGCCATCGCCTCGTACACGGTCGTCGACGGCCTGGGCGTACGGGCCGCGGGCTCCTCGCTCGGATACATCTCCTGGCTGATGGTCCTGGAGGGGCTGGTGATCCCCGCCTGGGCGGTGGCCGCCCGGCGCGGCGCCCTGCTCGCCCAGATCCGCCCCTTCGCCGTACGCGGGCTGCTCGGCGGACTGCTGTCCGTCTTCGCCTACGGGCTGGTGCTCTGGGCGCAGACCCGGGCGCCCCTCGCCCCGGTCGCGGCGCTGCGCGAGTCGTCGATCATCGTGGGCGCGGCGATCGGCGCGGTCGTGATGAAGGAGCGGTTCGGGGCGCCGAGGATCGCCGCGGCGGGGCTGATGGTCGTCGGCATCGGGCTGATGCTGCACGCGGGCTGACGGCTCGTACGAACCCGTACGGCTCGTCGTGACGCGCCGCCGCGCGGGTGAGGTGCGGACGCCGGAGCGGATGGTTCCGGTATCCCTGGCCCATGCGCATCCGCATCGTCCACCACAGCATCGCGGCGGGAATCCTCGCCGGCCTGGCCGCGGCCGCCCCCGTGGCCGCCGCGCCCGCCCCCCGGTCCACGGGCGCCATGACCATCGACCCCACCGCCACCCTCGCCCCCGACGGCACCCTCACCATGACGGGCACCTACCGCTGCAAGGTCGTCGAGCACACCGGCACCGTCTACGTCGCCAGCAACGTCCTGCAGCACGCCCACACCGAGGGCATCGGCGGCAGCAAGGCCGTCTGCGACGGCGCCCGGCACCGGTGGCGCAACTCCGCCCGGCCGAACGGGGCGTCGCTCCGGCCGGGCCCGGCACGGGCGGACGGCACGCTGCTGCAGATCAGCCGCGACCGGGGCGGGATTCCGCTGCCGCGCTTCCTGACGGTGCTCCCGGAGCGGGAGATCAAGATCGTGCGGGCCGTCCGGGGCTGAGGCCCGGGCCCCGGCGAGCTGCGAGGATGGGAGCGTGACTGGAACTCTCGTACTCGCAGGAACCCCCATCGGCGACGTCGCCGACGCGCCCCCGCGGCTGGCCGCCGAGCTCGGCGCCGCCGAGGTGATCGCCGCCGAGGACACCCGCCGGCTGCGCCGGCTGACCCAGGCGCTGGGGGTGCGGACCACCGGCCGGGTGGTCTCCTACAACGAGGTCAACGAGTCCGCCCGGACCCCCGATCTGGTCGAGGCCCTCGTGGGCGGGGCCCGGGTGCTGCTGGTCACCGACGCGGGGATGCCGTCCGTCTCCGACCCCGGCTACCGGCTCGTCGCGGCCGCCGTGGAGAAGGGCGTCAAGGTCACGGCCGTGCCGGGCCCCTCCGCGGTGCTCACCGCGCTGGCGGTCTCGGGCCTGCCCGTGGACCGCTTCTGCTTCGAGGGCTTCCCGCCCCGCAAGGCGGGCGAGCGGCTGAGCCGGCTGCGCGAGGTGGCCGGCGAGCGCCGCACGCTCGTCTACTTCGAGGCCCCGCACCGCCTCGACGACACGCTCGCCGCGATGGCCGAGGTCTTCGGCGCGGACCGCCGCGCCGCCGTGTGCCGGGAGCTGACGAAGACCTACGAGGAGGTCCGGCGCGGCCCCCTGGCCGAGCTGGCGGCCTGGGCGGCCGAGGGCGTCCGGGGCGAGATCACGATCGTCGTCGAAGGGGCCCCCGACAGGCCCGAGGAAGTGGACGCCGCCGAGCTCGTCCGGCGCGTACGCGCCCGGGAGGAGGCGGGCGAACGCCGCAAGGAGGCGATCGCGGCCGTGGCGGCGGAGACAGGCCTACCCAAGCGGGACGTGTTCGATGCGGTCGTAGCAGCAAAAAATGCCGCACAGCGGGATTGACAGTAAGGTAAAGGGCTAACCTGAAAAGCAAAGCCCTGGCATGGCAGCCAACGCTTTCGGGCATGGAGCCGCCAAGTTTGTCCCAATTCGTGGGTCAGGCTGCTGCGCCGTCGCCGGTATGGGCGTTCCCTGGTGGTGGGACGTCCGGTCCCGGAGAGACTTGTCCAGCGGACAAGAGGAGCTGCCATGAGCGAGACCGCAGGAGCTTCGAACGGAGCCCAGCGCGCGACCCGCACGGCGACGGAACAGACCGCCGCCGCGTTCGAGCCGGCCCACGAGTCGTACTCCTTCGTATGCATGCGATGCGGGAGCGGCTGGGAGCAGTCGTACGAGATAAGGCACCACGTGGACGCGAAGGGCCTGCCCTTCGTCACCTACTACGCGGACGACCGGCGCGTGCCGTCGCCGCTCACCCGGCCGACCTGCGTCAACTGCGGAGCGCACACGGTGCGCATCATGCGGTCCGGGCAGGTGTCCGTGGTCGCCGACGCCCTGCACCTCCACGAGCGCACGTCCGTCCCGGCGACCCTCCAGGCGGCCGCCGGACCGCTGCACGACGGCGGCACCCACGAGCCCCGCGAGGGGCACCACTGGCACCTCTCCGACCTGCTGCGGCCCTTCCACCGGAAGTGACCCCGGCCGCGCGCGGTTCCTGGAGTCACGCGATCTCTAGAATCACGCCATGGCATCGAACAACGGCCCGGTCAGCGGCGAGCGGAAGAACGACACCAAGGACGTCCCCCCGCCGCTCCCGGCACCGTTGGCCGTGCCCGTCGCCGACTCCCACACCCACCTCGACATGCAAGGGGGCACGGTCGAAGACGCGCTGGCCAAGGCGGCTTCCGTCGGGGTCACCACGGTGATCCAGGTGGGCTGCGACCTGGCCGGGTCGCGCTGGGCCGCGGAGACCGCCGCCGCCCACGAGGCCGTCTGGGCCACGGTGGCCCTCCACCCCAACGAGGCGCCCCGCATCGTCCTCGGCGACCCCGACGGCTGGTCCCGCCAGGGCACCCGCGAACCCGGCGGCATGCCCGCCCTGGACGCCGCGCTGGAGGAGATCGACCGGCTCGCCGCCCTGCCCCAGGTACGCGGCGTGGGGGAGACGGGCCTGGACTACTTCCGTACCGGACCCGAGGGCATGGCCGCCCAGGAGTACTCCTTCCGTCGCCACATCGACATCGCCAAGCGGCAGGGCAAGGCGCTGGTCATCCACGACCGCGAGGCCCACGAGGACGTGCTGCGCGTCCTCGCCGAGGAGGGCGCTCCCGAGCGGGTGGTCTTCCACTGCTACTCCGGCGACGCCGCCATGGCGAAGGTCTGCGCCGAGGCGGGCTACTACATGTCCTTCGCGGGCAACGTCACCTTCAAGAACGCCCAGCACCTGCGCGACGCCCTGGCCGTCGCGCCCCTCGACCTGATCCTCGTCGAGACCGACGCGCCCTTCCTGACCCCGGCCCCGTATCGCGGACGGCCCAACGCGCCCTACCTCATTCCGGTCACATTGCGCGCGATGGCCGAAGTGAAGGACATCGCCGAGGACGCCCTGGCCACGGCCGTAGCGGCCAATACCGCACGCGTCTTCGGATACTGACACCGATATTCGCGACACCGTGTGACGATACGACTTTGGTGGGTGATGGTGGCTCCGCTACAGTCCCGGGCCTAGCCGGACCTGTGGAGTGTCGTGAGTCATGCACCGGGCAGCCCCCACGCTGCACCCCGCGCCGCGACGGGTACCCCGTCGTACGACCCGTACGCGCCCCGCGAGCCGTACGGGCCGCCGCCCGAGCCGCTCGCGGCCCTCGAACCGTTCGAGGCGTACGAGCCGTACCGGCCGTACGGGCCGCAGGACACCCCCGGCCCGCCGGGCCCGCCCGAGCGCTTCGGGACGGCGTACGGGGGCCACGGCGCCGGTGCCCACGGCCACGGTGCCCACGAGGGCCACACCCCGTACGAGCCGTACGACGTGTACGAGCCCTTCGGGCAGGCACAGCTGCCCCGGCAGGCGATCGCCACTCCGGGGAGCTACGCGGGGGCCGGAGGCCCGGGGCCCTACAGCGGCTCCCAGGGCGCCGGAGTCTTTGAGGCCCCCGGCGTCCCCGGGCCTCACGGTGGCTCCGGGCCCCACGGGGCACCCGGGGATCACGGTGGCTCCGGGCCCCACGGCACCCCCGGGCCCCACGGCGCCCATGACGCCCACGGGGTCTATGGCCCCCCCGCCCCCGCCGGGGTCGCCGTGGCCGACAGCCTTCCCGTGACGGGCCCGCCCGTGATCGGCCTCGGGGCCGACGCCGACCCCGGGCCGGACCACGGCGCCGGCCCCGGCGGCGCCGTCGTGCCCGCTCCCGGGGGCCGGGCCGCCTCGCGGCGGGCGGCGGCGGCCGCGGCCGGCGGTCGCAAGCGCTCGGGGCGGAGCGCCGCCCCCCGGCCCGGGGCCGGGGCGGGCGAGCGGTCCGGGAGCCGTTCGGCGCCCCGCGAGCGGGGCGCCGAGCCGCTGCGACGGCTGCTGCCGCAGGCGCTCGTCGTGGCGTTCCTGGCCGGCGGCACGTCGGCCTTCATCGCCGGGGACAAGGCCGTCCAGCTCAGCGTCGACGGCAGGCCCCGCACCCTCCACACCTTCGCCGGCGACGTCGAGGAGCTCCTGGCCGACGAGGGCATGGCCGTCGGCGAGCACGACATCGTCGCCCCCGGCCGCCACCACGACCTGGCCTCCGGCGACCGCGTCATCGTCCGCTACGGACGGCCCGTCTCCCTCACCCTCGACGGGGAGCGCCGCCAGGTGTGGACCACCGCCCGCACCGTCGACGGCGCCCTGCGCCAGCTCGGCGTCCGGGCCGAGGGCGCCTATCTGTCCGCGTCCCGCTCCGCGCCCATCGGGCGCAAGGGCCTGGACCTGGACGTCCGCACCGAGCGCACCGTCACCTTCATGGCCGACGGCCGCGAACGCACCGTCCGCACCAACGCCGCGACCGTCCGCGAGGCCATCGAACAGGCCGGCATCGGCCTGCGCGGCGAGGACACCACCTCCGTCGACCCCGAGAGCTTCCCCCGCGAGGGCCAGACGATCTCCGTCATGCGGATCTCCGCCGACGAGGAGGTCAAGGAGGAGCCCATCGACTTCGCCACCGAGCGCCGCGAGGACCCCTCGCTCTACAAGGGCACCGAGGTCGTCGCCCAGCGCGGCGAGAAGGGCGTCGAGCGCGTCACGTACTCCCTGCGGACCGTCAACGGCGTCAAGCAGAAGCCCAAGAAGATCCGCTCCGAGGTCGTCCGCCAGCCCCGCACCGAGATCGTCAAGGTCGGCACCAAGGCCCGGCCCACCACCGTGCAGGGCGCGGAGGGGCTCAACTGGAGCGGGCTCGCGCAGTGCGAGGCGGGCGGGCGGCCCGACGCCGTCGACCCGTCCGGCACCTACGGCGGCCTGTACCAGTTCGACACCCACACCTGGCAGTCCCTCGGCGGCGCCGGCCGCCCCCAGGACGCCCCGGCCGAGGAGCAGACCATGCGGGCCAAGAAGCTGTACGTCAGCCGGGGGGCGAGTCCCTGGCCCGTGTGCGGCCGTAAACTTCACGGGTGAGCTCCAGCCCCAGCACAGACGAGTCCGGCGAGTCCGGCGCCCTGCTCGGCCCGGCCGACATCCGCGAACTGGCCGCCGCCCTCGGGGTGCGCCCCACCAAGCAGCGCGGCCAGAACTTCGTGATCGACGCCAATACGGTCCGGCGCATCGTGCGGACCGCCGAGGTGCGGCCCGACGACGTCGTCGTCGAGGTCGGGCCCGGCCTCGGGTCGCTGACCCTCGCCCTGCTGGAGGCGGCCGACCGCGTCACGGCGGTCGAGATCGACGACGTGCTGGCCGCCGCGCTGCCGGGGACGATCGCCGAGCGGCTGCCCGAGCGCGCCGACCGCTTCGCGCTCGTCCACAGCGACGCCATGCACGTGCAGGAGCTGCCCGGCCCGGCGCCCACCGCCCTCGTGGCCAACCTGCCCTACAACGTCGCCGTGCCCGTGCTGCTGCACATGCTGGACCGGTTCCCCAGCATCGAGCGCACCCTCGTCATGGTCCAGGCCGAGGTCGCCGACCGTCTCGCCGCCAAGCCCGGCAACAAGGTCTACGGCGTCCCCTCGGTCAAGGCCAACTGGTACGCCGAGGTCAAGCGGGCCGGCGCCATCGGCCGCAACGTCTTCTGGCCCGCGCCGAACGTCGACTCCGGCCTCGTCTCGCTGGTCCGCCGCGACAAGCCCATCGACACGACGGCCACCAAGGCCGAGGTCTTCGCCGTCGTCGACGCCGCCTTCGCCCAGCGCCGCAAGACGCTGCGCGCCGCGCTGGCCGGCTGGGCCGGCTCGGCCGCCGCGGCCGAGGCCGCGCTGGTCGCCGCCGGGATCTCCCCGCAGGCCCGCGGCGAGGCGCTGACCGTCCACGAGTTCGCCGCCATCGCCGAGAAGAAGGGCGCCGCGCAGTGACCACCGCGTCCGTGACGGTCCGCGTCCCCGCGAAGGTCAACGTCCAGCTCGCCGTCGGCCCGCTGCGCCCCGACGGCTTCCACGACCTGGCCAACGTCTTCCTGGCCGTCGGCCTGTACGACGAGGTCACCGTCCGCCCCGCCGACGAGCTGCGCGTCACCTGCTCCGGCCCGGACGCCGACAAGGTCCCCCTGGACCGCACCAACCTGGCCGCCCGCGCGGCCCTCGCCCTCGCGGCCCGCCACGGGCGCGAGGCGAACGTCCACATCCATATCGACAAGGACATCCCCGTCGCGGGCGGCATGGCCGGCGGCAGCGCGGACGGCGCGGGCGCCCTCCTCGCCTGCGACGCCCTGTGGGGCACCGGCGCCTCCCGCGAGGAGCTCCTGGAGATCTGCGCGGAGCTCGGCAGCGACGTGCCCTTCAGCCTCGTCGGCGGCGTGGCCCTCGGCCGCGGCCGGGGCGAGCTGCTGACCCCGCTGGAGGCGGGCGGCACCTTCTCCTGGGTGTTCGCCGTCGCCGACGGCGGCCTGTCCACCCCGGCCGTCTACGCCGAGTGCGACCGGCTGCGCGGCACCACGCCCGTCCCCGACCCGGAGCCGTCGGCCGCCCTGCGGGACGCCCTGCGCACCGGCGACGCGACGGCGCTGGCGGCCGCCGTGAGCAACGACCTCCAGCCGGCCGCCGTCTCCCTGCGCCCGTCGCTCGCCGCGACGCTGGCGGCGGGCGAGGAGGCCGGCGCCCTGGCCGCCATGGTCTCCGGCTCCGGCCCGACGACGGCGTTCCTGACCGCCGGTGAGGCGGAGGCCGAGAAGGTGGCCGACGCGCTGCGCTCCTCCGGCACCTGCCGGGCGGTCCGCGTCACCTCCGGCCCGGTGCCGGGAGCGACGGTGGTGGCGCGCGGGGCGTAGCGGGACGTCGGCGGCGGACCTGATACATGTCGGCGATGTGAAGATCAGATCCCATCCCCGCCGCGGCCGCGCGGCGAGACTCGCCGCGCCCCTGCTGGGCGCGGCACTGATACCCGCCCTGCTCGCCGCCGCCCCCGCTACGGCCGCGCCCGCCGCCCAGGACTGGAAGGTGCCCCGGCTCTCGGTCATGCCGCTGGGCGACTCCATCACCTGGGGCGTCGGCAGCTCCCAGGGCGACGGCTACCGCGTCGCCCTGCGCGACCGGCTGGCCCCCCACGCCGGCGACCTGCGGTTCGTGGGCTCCGTACAGCGGAACGGCCAGAACAACGAGGGCCACCCCGGCTGGCAGATCGACGACCTCTCCGAGAACGTCGAGCAGTGGCTCGCCGCCGCCCACCCCAATGTCGTCCTGCTGAACATCGGTACCAACGACATCGACCGGGACACGGACGCGCAGCGCGCGCCCGCCCGCCTCGGCCACCTGGTCGACCAGATCACCACCGCCGCCCCCGGCGTCACCGTCCTCGTCTCCTCCCTGGTCCCGCACAAGGACCACGGCGCCCAGCAGCGTGTCGACGCGTACAACGCCGCCCTCCCCGGCCTGGTCGCCGAGCGCCGGGCGAAGGGCGCGAGCGTCGGCTACGTGTCCATGGGCGCCGTCACCGCTCCCGACGACCTGAACGACCGGCTGCACCCCGGCGACGGCGGCTTCGCGAAGATGGCCGACGCCTTCTACCAGGGCGTCGCCAAGGCCGCCGCCGACGGCTGGATCCGTGAGTCCGTCGACGTGCTGCCCGCCCCGCCCCGGCCCGTGCCGCGCGGCGACCACCGCGTCGACATCGACGGCGACGGCAAGGCCGACTACGTGGTCGTCGAACGCGACGGTACGGTCCGCGCCTGGCGCAACAGGGGCGGCGGCCGCGACGAATGGGACGACCTCGGACGGATCGCCACCGGCGTCCCCGGAGCCTCCGGCCGTGACGTCCGGTTCGCGGACATCGACGGCGACGGCAAGGCCGACTACCTCGTCGTCGGCGCCGACGGCTCCGTCCGGGCCTGGCGGAACGCCGGCGGCGGCCGCGACGACTGGTCGCCCTACGGGCTGATCGCCACCGGCGTTCCCGGCGCCACCGGCGACCAGGTCCGCTTCGCCGACATCGACGGTGACGGCAAGGCCGACTACGTACTCGTCGGCGCCGACGGCTCCCTGCGCGCCTGGCGGAACGACGGCGGCCGCGACGCGTGGACCTCCCTCGGCGTGATCGCCGACGGCACCGGCGTGCCCGGCCCCGACGTCCGCCTCGCCGACCTCGACGGCGACCGCAAGGCCGACTACATCGCCCTCCAGGCCGACGGCTCCGTCCGCGCCTGGCACAACAACGACGGCCGCGGCGGCTGGACCGCCCTCGGCACGATCGCCACCGGCGTTCCCGGCGCCCGCTCCGACCAGGTCCGCTTCTCCGACGTCGACGGGGACGGCAAGGCCGACTACGTCGTCGTCGACGACGACAACGGCCTCCGAGCCTGGCGCAACGCCGGCGGCGACGGCCACGGCGGCTGGCCCGCCTACGGACGGATCGCCGGGGGCTTCGGCAACGGCAGCAGCGGACGTATCCGCATCTGACCCCGGGGCCCCGGGCCTGGGTCCGGGGCCCCGCTCCCGGCGTGGGATCCTGGGAGGAGTCCCACGAATCAAGGAGCGGCAGCGGCATGGCAGCCAACCTGGTCAATCTGGAAGCCGTCGACAAGGTGTACGGCACGCGTGCGCTGCTCGACGGCATCTCCCTCGGGGTGAACGAGGGCGACCGGATCGGCGTCGTCGGCCGCAACGGTGACGGCAAGACCACGCTCATCCGCATCCTCGCCAAGCTGGAGGACGCCGACAAGGGTCGCGTCACCCACGCCGGTCACGTGCGCATGGGCGTCCTCACCCAGCACGACTCCCTCGACCCGGCCGCGACCGTGCGGCACGAGGTCCTCGGGGACATGGCCGACCACGAGTGGGCCGGCGACGCCAAGATCCGCGACGTGCTCACCGGCCTGTTCGGCGGCCTCGACCTGCCGGCCTTCCCGCAGGGCCTCGACACCGTCATCGGCCCGCTCTCCGGCGGCGAGCGCCGCCGCATCGCGCTGGCCAAGCTGCTCATCTCCGAGCAGGACCTCATCGTCCTGGACGAGCCCACCAACCACCTCGACGTCGAGGGCATCTCCTGGCTGGCCGGCCACCTCCAGGCCCGCCGCTCGGCCCTGGTGTGCGTCACCCACGACCGCTGGTTCCTCGACCAGGTCTGCACCCGCATGTGGGACGTCCAGCGCGGCACCGTCCACGAGTACGAGGGCGGCTACAGCGACTACGTCTTCGCCCGCGCCGAGCGGGAGCGGATCGCCGCCACCGAGGAGGCCAAGCGGCAGAACCTGATGCGCAAGGAGCTCGCCTGGCTGCGCCGCGGCGCCCCCGCCCGCACCAGCAAGCCCCGCTTCCGCATCGAGGCCGCCAACGAGCTCATCGCGGACGTGCCGCCGCCGCGCGACACCTCCGAGCTGATGAAGTTCGCCAGCTCCCGGCTGGGCAGGACCGTCTTCGACCTGGAGGACGTCACCGTCCAGGCCGGCCCCAAGTCGCTCATCGAGCACCTCACCTGGCAGCTGGGCCCCGGCGACCGCGTCGGCCTCGTCGGCGTCAACGGCGCCGGCAAGACCTCGCTGCTGCGCACCCTCGCCGAGGCCGCCCGCACCCAGGGCGAGAAGCAGCCTGCGGCCGGCAAGGTCGTCGTCGGCAAGACCGTGAAGCTCGCCTACCTCTCCCAGGAGGTCGCCGAACTCGACCCGACGAAGCGCGTCCTGGAGGCCGTCCAGCAGATCCGCGACCGCGTCGACCTCGGCAAGGGCCGGGAGATGACCGCCGGACAGCTCTGCGAGAAGTTCGGCTTCACCAAGGAGAAGCAGTGGACGCCCGTCGGCGACCTCTCCGGCGGTGAGCGCCGCCGCCTGCAGATCCTGCGGCTGCTGATGGACGAGCCCAACGTCCTCTTCCTCGACGAGCCCACCAACGACCTCGACATCGAGACCCTCACCCAGCTCGAGGACCTCCTCGACGGCTGGCCCGGCTCGATGGTCGTCATCAGCCACGACCGGTACTTCGTCGAGCGCACCACGGACCGCGTCTACGCGCTGCTCGGCGACCGGGCGCTGCGGATGCTGCCGCGCGGCCTCGACGAGTACCTGGAGCGCCGTCAGCGCGTCATCGAGGCCGCCGCGCCGGCCGCCCCGGCCGCGCCCGCCGCCGTCAAGGCCAAGCCCGCCGCCGACGCCCGCGCGGCGAAGAAGGAACTCCAGAAGATCGAGCGCCGCCTGGACCGCATCAGCGAGCAGGAGGCCAAGCTCCACGCGAGGATCGCCGAGCAGGCGACGGACTTCGAGGCCGTGGCCAAGCTCGACGCCGAGCTGCGGGAACTGGCCGACGAGCGCGACGAGCTGGAGATGCGCTGGCTCGAACTCGCCGAGGACGCCTGAGACCGTAAGGCGCCGTCAGGCGCAACAGTCTCGTCACGGGCCGGTCTCAGGTGGTGGATACATCCGAGATCGGCCCTTGGGGTGTCCGCGCCGGGTGGTACAAAGAACACCCGCTCGCCTGCCGCACACTGGCGGGATTCATGCGGTGCAGGAAGCCCCGGTCGCGCGTAAAGAGGAAAGCTGATGTCACAGCCGCCGCAGCCCCCCCAGCCACCGCAGGGACCGCCGGGCGGCGGCTTCGGCGCACCCCAGGACCCCCGGGGCGGCTTCGGCGCCCCGCAGCCGCCGCAGGGCCCGCCCCCGGGCGCCGCCCCGCAGGCCCCGCCGCCCACCATGGTCAGCCCGCCCGTGCCCCCGCCCGCCGGCGCGCCCCAGCAGCCCCCGCAGCCGCCGCAGGCGGGTGCGGCCCCGCAGACCCCGCCCCAGGCCCCGCCGCCCACCATGCTGAGCACGCCCGCGGTCCCGCCGCCGGGCGCCCCGCAGAACCCCCCGCCGGGTGCCCCCGCGGTCCCGCCCGCCCCGGGCGCGGCCCCGCAGGCCCCGCCGTCCGCCGCCCCCGGCGGCTACGGCTACCCGGCCGCCCCCGCCGCTCCCGGCTACGGCTACCCCGGCCCGGCCGGCGCCCCCGGCGGTTACGGCTACCCCGGCGCCCCCGGTGCGCCCGGCGTTCCCGGCCAGCCGCAGCCGCAGTACGGCGGGTACGGGCCCACCGCCCAGTTCCCCGCCGGCGCGCCCACCGGAGCCCCGGGCGGCAACGGCCCCAAGAAGCGGATGGCGCTCATCGCCGGCGCGGTCGCCGCGGTACTGGTCGTCGCCGGCGGCGGCATCTGGTTCGCCACCAAGGGCGGCGGCGGTGACGACGGCAAGAAGACCGAGGCCAACTCCGGCGCCGGCACCCAGGGCGGCCAGGCCCAGGGCGGCGGCGGCAAGGCCCCCAAGACCGTCGACGGCAAGCTGCTCTTCACCGTCGACCAGCCCAAGGCCGACGACCTCATCAGCGTCAAGGGCATGTGGGCGACGGACAAGGTCTTCGCCAAGGCCGACATCTACAAGATCGTCGGCTATGGCCTCTCCGGCGGCAAGCAGTGGGAGGTCCCGCTCGACGGCGAGGTCTGCTGGCCGTCCCAGCAGACCACGGCCGACGGCAAGACCGCGCTGGTCGTCAAGGACAGCAAGGCCAACAACGCCCAGTGCACCCAGGTCGTCGCCCTCGACCTGAACAACGGGAAGAAGCTCTGGCAGAAGTCCGCCAAGAGCGGCGACCAGGACCTCCGCTTCGGCGAGGTCACCATCGGCGGCGGCACCGTCGCCGCGGGCGGCACGGCGGGCGGCGCCGCCTGGTCGCTGGACGGCGGCAAGGAGCTGTGGAAGCCCAAGCCGGGCGACGACTGCCGGGACGACGGCTACGGCGGCGGCTCCAAGCTCGTCGCGGTCCGCCGCTGCGGCGACTACGCGCGCCCCCAGATGCAGGTGCAGACGCTCGACCCGGCGTCGGGCGCGCCCAAGTCCGTCTACAAGGCCCCCGCCGGCCTCCAGTGGGTGCACATCGCGTCCACCGACCCGCTGGTCATCGCGGTCGACGCCGGAGGGGACAAGGGCAGCGGCGCCTCCGACTTCCTGGCGATCGACGACAGCGCCACCGACGGCAAGCTGCGCTCCAAGATCTCCACGGGCAACGGCGGATTCACGCCGAAGTGCCCCTCGACGAACGTCGAGGGCTGCACCAAGCTCGCCGTCACCAAGGACACCCTCTTCCTGCCCTCCGAGGAGCACTCCAGCGGCAACGCCCAGCAGGTCGGCCGCGTCAACGAGATCGTCGGGTTCGACCTGGCCACCGGCCAGTCCCGGGGCAAGGCCGAGGGCCTTCCGGGGTCCACGCTGACCCCGCTGGGCGTCGACAAGGACGGCTACCCCATCGGCTACCAGGACCCGACCTACAAGGCCGGCGGCCAGGTGGTCCGGATCGATCCGAAGTCGTTCAAGACCGATGTCCTGCTGAAGAATCCGGCCGCGTCGGCGCAGAGCGAGCGCATGCTCTCGCCGACCATCCAGCCGACCCTCTGGTCCCAGGGCCGCCTCTACTTGGGCGGCAGTTTCGCCAACAAGCCCAGCTCCGTGAGTTTCGGGAAGCAGTATCTGGTGATGATTTTCGGCGGTAGTTGATACTGATCGCTTGACGAGCACTCCAGCCGTATCCCTGCCCACCGCGTGTGCATGCCTGAACGATCCGTTTCAGTCGCGAAGTACACGTGATTGGCAGGGATTTCGGCATTCCGGGGGACTTCTCACCGGTAAGGGGCGCGGAACGTCGAACAAGCGTGTAGCTTCCCGGGCAAGAGGGTGCCGGGGAGACGTGCGCGAGCGGCAGTGGGCGGCAGCGGGCGACAGGGGGGAAGCTCAATGGGCGTGCGGCTCATGGTCGTCGACGACCATCGTCTGCTGGCCGAGGCCCTCGCCTCGGCACTGAAGTTGCGCGGGCACCGCGTACTGGCCGCGGCCGCGCCCAGCGCCGGCGCGGCCGACCTGGTGATCAGCCGCGCCCCCGAGGTGTGCCTGCTGGGCACGGCGTCCCCGGCCGAGCCGGGCGCCTTCGACCCGGTCGTCCGGATCAAACGGGAGCGCCCCCAGGTCGCCGTCGTCGTGCTCGGCCCCGTGCCGAGCCCCCTGGGCATCGCGGCCGCCTTCGCCGCCGGCGCCTCCGGCTACGTCCGCCACAACGAACGCATCGAAGGCGTCGAACGGGCCATGATGAAGGCCCGCGCCGGCGAGGCCGCCGTGGAGCCCCAGCTGCTCCAGGGCGCCTTCACCGAGCTCCTCAACCCCGCCACCCAGCCCGACGACGAGGGCGCCCGGCTGCTCCAGCTGCTCACCCCGCGCGAGGTCGAGGTCCTGGTGCGGGTCGCCGAGGGCGAGGACACCCGGCTGATCGCCGCGGGCATGGGGATAGCGCCCAGCACGGCCCGCACCCACGTCCAGCGCGTCCTGATGAAGCTCGGGGTGGGCTCGCGGCTGGAGGCGGCCGCCCTGGCCGCCCGTACGGGCCTGCTGGACCGCGCCACGGGCGGCGCCGCGAGCGCCCCCGCGCCGGTCAGCCCTCCCCGTCCCCCGGGCCCTCCCCGGGGGGTGCCGGGTCAGCAGGGCGGCGGCTGAGCCAGAGGAAGAGCCCGCCGAACGCGAGCATGCCGAGACCGGCCCAGAGGTTGACGTTCACCCCCTGGGCCTTGCGCAGGTCCGCGTCGGAGGCGGCCAGACCGGCGGCGGTGAGCAGCAGCCCGTAGCCGGTGAACAGGCCGCCGATGACCCGCCGTATGTCGAAGGCGCTCTTCACAGCGTTCTCCTCGATCGAGAGGGTTCTGCACAGAGGGGTTCTACAGACAGAGGAGTCCTACAGCGAGAAGGGGACGTAGCAGAGGGCGGCCAGGAGCACGGCGCCCCAGCCGAGCGGCGCGGGCCTCCGGTACCAGGCGGTCCCGCCCTCGACGGGCGCGGCGGCCGTCCCGTACACCAGCCCCGTCAGCGCCCCGGCGGGCCTCGGCTCGGTGACGAGCGAGACCACGAGCATCACGACGGCCGCGACGGCGAACGCCACGATGGACGAGACGAAGTTGGCGCCCTGGTCCGTGGGGATGCCGATGACGCCCCGCCGGTACAGCCAGAAGTAGTTGACCATCGCGGCCGCCGTGCCCGACAGCAGCCCCCAGAAGCCCGCCGCGGTCGTGGCCCGCCTCCAGAACATCCCGATGACGAAGACCGCGAAGAGCGGCACGTTGAAGAACGAGAACAGCGTCTGCAGATAATTCATGATGTTGGAGAAGGACGAGGCGATGAACGCCGTGCCCATCCCCGCGAACACGCCGAGCGCCGTCACCACGCGGCCGGTCGCCAGGTAGTACGCGTCGGGGCGGCCCGGCCGTACGTACGCCCGCCAGATGTCGCTGGTGAAAACGGTGTTGAAGGACGACACGTTGGCGGCCATGCCCGCCATGAACGCCGCGAGCAGGCCCGTCACCGCGACGCCCAGCATGCCGTTGGGCAGCAGGTCGCGCATCAGCACGGGGATGGCGTCGTTGTAGCTCAGCCCGCCGCCGGCCCGGCCCAGGGACGGCTCCAGCACCAGGGCGATCAGCCCCGGCACGACCACCACCAGCGGGACCAGCAGCTTGGGGAAGGCGGCGATCAGCGGCGTCCGCCGCGCCGCGCCCAGGTCCTTCGCGGACAGCGCCCGCTGCACCTCGGCGAAGTTCGTCGTCCAGTACCCGAAGCTCATCACGAAGCCCAGCCCCAGCACGATGGTCAGCCAGTTGGCGCCCAGCGGATTGGCGTGGCCGATGCCCGTACCGCCCCAGGCGCTCAGGAAGTCCTCGCCCCGCTCGGCGGAGAGCGCGTCCCACAGCCCGCCCGGCCCGCCGACGCGCGCGAGGCCCACGGCCGTCAGCGGCACCAGCGCCGCCAGGATGACGAAGAACTGCAGGACCTCGTTGTAGATCGCGGAGGACAGCCCGCCGAGCGTGATGTACGCCAGGACGAAGAGCCCCGCGACGACGATCGCCACGCCCTGCGGCCAGCCCAGCAGCGCCCGCAGCACGAGCGCCAGCGCGTAGAGGTTGACGCCCGCGATCAGCACCGACGACACCGCGAAGATCACCGAGGAGAGCAGGTGCGAGGCGGGCCCGAAGCGCCGCAACAGGAACTCGGGCACCGAGCCGACCCTCGACCCGTAGTAGAACGGCATCATCACCAGACCCAGGAAGACCATGGCCGGTATCGCCCCGATCCAGTACCAGTGCACGGTGTACACGCCGTACTGCGCGCCGTTGGCGGCCATGCCCAGGATCTCGGTGGCACCGAGGTTGGCGGCGACGAACGCGAGCCCGGTGATCCAGGCGGGCAGGGACCGGCCGGAGAGGAAGAAGTCCAGGCTGGTGCGGACCGAACGGCGCGCCGCGACGCCGATGCCCAGGACCACGGCGAAGTAGCTCGCGAGGATGACGTAGTCGAGCCAGTTGACGGGGAGCCGCAGACTCTCGGCCGAATAGCGCATGCTTCACCTCTCGGTCGCCGGGGCGCTGTTGACCGTGCTGTCGGGTCATGATTCCTTGTGTGCGGTTATGTGTGAAGGTGTGTGAGGAGACGTCGGATGAAGAAAACGGCGACCCGGCTCGCCGACGGCCGCGAACTGCTCTACTTCGACTCCCGCGACGACGCCGTGCGCGACACCACCGACCGCCGCCCCCTCCAACCCCCGGACGCGGCAAGCGAGATCCGCCGCGACCCGCTCGTCGGCGACGGCGTCGCCATCGCCGCCCAGCGCCAGGACCGCCCCCTCCACCCCGCCGCCGACTCCTGCCCGCTGTGCCCCTCGCGCGACGGCCGCCCCACCGAAATCCCCGCCCCCGCCTACGAGGTGGCCGTCTTCGAGAACCGCTTCCCCGCCCTCTCCGGCGACAGCGGCCGCTGCGAGGTCGTCTGCTTCACCGACGACCACGACGCCTCCTTCGCCGCCCTCGACGAGGACCGCGCCGCGCTCGTCCTCGCCGCCTGGACCGACCGCACCGCCGAACTCGCCCTGCTCCCCGCCGTCGAACAGGTCTACTGCTTCGAGAACCGCGGCCACGAGATCGGCGTCACCCTCGGCCACCCCCACGGCCAGATCTACGGCTACCCCTTCGTCACCCCGCGCACCGGGCGGATGCTCGACTCCGCCGCCGCCCACCGCGAGCGCACGGGCGGCCGGAACCTCTTCGACGACGTCGTGGCCGACGAGCTCGCCGACGGCCGCCGGATCGTCCTCGACGGCGACCACTGGCTGGCCTTCGTGCCGTACGCCGCCCGCTGGCCGTACGAGATCCGGCTCCACCCCCGCCGCCGGGTGCCCGACCTGCCGTCCCTCGACGACGCGGCCCGCGCGGAGTTCCCCCGGGTCTACCTGGAGCTCCTGCGGCGCTTCGACCGGATCTTCGGCCCCGCGCAGCCGCCGACGCCCTATGTCTCCGGCTGGCACCAGGCGCCCTTCCGGCACCCCCACAGGAGTGAATTCGCGCTCCACCTCGAGCTCTTCACCAGCCGCCGGGCCCCCGGAAAGCTGAAGTTCGTCGCGGGTTCGGAGGCAGGCATGAACGTGTTCATCAACGACGTGCGGCCGGAGGCCGCGGCCGACCGACTACGCGAGGTGGCGAGCGCATGAGCCCCGAAGGCGATGGAACGTACCTGGTCACGGGCGGTGCCGGCTATGTCGGCAGCGTCGTGGCCGCGCATCTGCTGGCCGCCGGCCACCGGGTGACCGTCCTCGACGACCTCTCCACCGGTCACCGCGACGCCGTGCCCGAAGGGGCCCGCTTCATCGAGGGCCGGGTGCAGGAGACGGCCCCCGAGCTCGTCGCCGGCCATGACGCCGTCCTCCACTTCGCCGCGTTCTCACAGGTGGGGGAGTCGGTGACCCACCCCGACCGGTACTGGCGCAACAACGTCGGCGGCACGCTCGCACTGCTCACCGCCATGCGGGACGCGGACGTGCGCACCCTCGTCTTCTCCTCCACCGCCGCCACCTACGGCGAACCCGCCGCCGTCCCGGTCACCGAGGACGCCCCCACCGCCCCCACCAGCCCCTACGGCGCCACCAAACTCGCCGTCGACCACATGATCGCCGGCGAGTGCGCGGCCCACGGCCTGGCCGCCGTCTCCCTGCGCTACTTCAACGTGGCGGGCGCCTACGGGCGGCACGGCGAGCGGCACGCGCCCGAGTCCCACCTCATCCCGCTCGTCCTCCAGGTCGCCCTGGGGGAGCGCGAGGCGGTCTCCGTCCACGGCGAGGACTACCCGACCCCCGACGGCACGTGCGTCCGCGACTACATCCACGTCGCCGACCTCGCCGACGCCCACCTCCTGGCCCTCGGCGCCGCCCGCCCCGGCGAGCACCTGATCTGCAACCTCGGCAACGGGCGCGGCTTCTCCGTCCGCGAGGTCGTCGAGACCGTCCGCAAGGTCACCGGGCACCCCGTCCCGGAGACCGCCGGCCCCCGCCGGCCGGGCGACCCCGCGGTGCTCGTCGCCTCCGCCGAACGGGCGCACCGGCTGCTCGGCTGGCGGCCGCGCCGCCCCGACCTGGCCGCGATCGTCGAGGACGCCTGGGACTTCGCACGGCACGGCGCGGCCCGGAACCGCCCGTGACCGCCGCCGCTGCCGCCGCCTTCCGGGCCGTGTACGGCACCGGCTGCGAGGGCGTCTGGGCGGCGCCCGGCCGGGTGAACCTCATCGGCGAGTACACGGACGTCAACGACGGCTTCGTGATGCCGCTCGCCCTGCCCCTGCGCACCCGGGTGGCGGCCCGCGCCCGCGCCGACGGACGGCTGCGGCTGCACTCGGCGGACATGCCGGGCGGCGTCGTGACCGTGACACCGGACGAGCTGCGGCCGGGGACGGTGCGGGGCTGGGCCGCGTACCCGGCGGGCGTCCTGTGGGCGCTGCGCGAGGCGGGGCACGCGGTGGCGGGCGCGGACCTGCACGTGGAGAGCGAGGTGCCGGTGGGGGCGGGCCTCTCGTCCTCCGCCGCCCTGGAGATCGCCACCGCGCTCGCCCTCGACGGGCTGTACGGGCTCGGGCTCGCCCGCCCGGAGCTGGCCCGGCTGGCGCGCCGGGCCGAGAACGCCTTCGCCGGCGTCCCCTGCGGGATCATGGACCAGACCGCCTCGGCATGCTGCGAGGCCGGCCACGCGCTCCATCTGGACACCCGCGACCTCACCCACCGGCACCTCCCCTTCGACCTGGCGGCGCACGGCCTGCGCCTGTTGGTCGTCGACACGCGTGTCAAACACGACCTGGGGGAGGGCGAATACGCACGGCGGCGCGCGGGGTGCGAGGCGGCGGCGCGCGCACTGGGGGTGCGCGCCCTGCGTGACGTCCCGTACGGGGAACTCGACGCGGCGGTGCGGGAGGTGCGGGCCGTGCCCGGGGCGGGCGCGCTGGTGCGGCACGTCGTCTCCGAGAACGAGCGCGTACGGGCCGTGGCCGCGCTGCTCGACGCGGGCGACCCCCGCGCCGCAGGCCCCCTCCTGACGGCCGGGCACGCCTCCCTGCGGGACGACTTCGCCGTCTCCTGCCCCGAGTTGGACCTGGTGGTCGCCGCGGCGACCGGGGCGGGCGCGCTGGGCGCGCGGATGACGGGCGGCGGCTTCGGCGGCTCGGCCCTCGTCCTCACGGACGAGCCGGCGGCCGAAGCGGTCGAACGCGCCGTGACGACCGCCTTCGCGACCGCCGGGCACGCCGCGCCGCGCGTCTTCCCGACGACGGCGGACGAGGGCGCCCGTCGCGAGCTCTAGGTCCCGGGGGCGGGCGGGGGAAGCCCCGGTTGCGGGAAGGGGCGGGTCAGGGGAGAGGCAACCGCGAGCCCACGGGGACGTCGCGCTCGACGGATGTTCCCCGCAACGCCCGCATGACGGACGAACGTTCGGTATTGGTCGCGCGGAGTCGCGCGAGGACCACATCACGTCGTTCCGAGTCGTTCACCGCCTCAATACTGAACATAAAGCTCACGATAAACACCCGGGTCAAGCAGTTTTGCCAATCGGCTTCCGTCGCCCGACCCCGGCCGTACGCTGATGCACAGTGCCGGTGGGGGCCGGCGCTGATCAGGGGGCGAGACAGGCAGGTACGACGCCCGGGGCGGGGTGGTTGTCAGGGCACG
This sequence comes from Streptomyces abikoensis, assembly GCF_014648775.1. Taxonomy (GTDB): domain Bacteria; phylum Actinomycetota; class Actinomycetes; order Streptomycetales; family Streptomycetaceae; genus Streptomyces; species Streptomyces abikoensis. Next base: position 127,307 of record NZ_BMRT01000007.1, on the reverse strand, counting down.
GCGGCGGCCGTGCGCGCGTGGCGGCCCCGGGTTCGGGCGCCGTACCCGCACTGCCTCCGCCTACCGGGACATGGGGGTGGTTGTGGCACGTATTCGGGTATTGGTGGTCGACGACCACCGCATCTTCGCCGAGTCGCTCGCCGCCGCCCTCGCGGCGGAGCAGGACGTGGACGTCTCGGCGGCCGGCAGCGGGCCGGCGGCGCTGCGCGCGCTGGAGCGCGCGGCGGGCGAAGGGCGGCGGTTCGACGTGCTGCTGATCGATGCCGACCTCGGCACGGTGGGCCCGGACGTCGCGCACGTACCCGCGCAGTCGCGGGGCCCCGGCCAGGACGGCTCGGGGCCGGGCGAGGGCGCGGTGGACGGCATCTCGCTGGTGGCGAGGGTCCGCTCGGGCCATCCGGGGGTGCGGACGGTCGTCCTGGCCGAGCGCGACGACCCGCGGCGCGCGGCCGCGGCGCTCCAGGCGGGGGCCGGCGGCTGGGTGGCCAAGGACTGCTCGCTCTCACGCCTGCTGTCGGTGATACGAGGCGTGCTGCGGGACGAGACGCATCTGCCGCCCGCTCTGCTGACGGGCGTACTGCGCGAGCTGACGGCCGCGCGCAAGCACCGCACCGAGAGCGAGCGGCTGGTGGAGTCGCTGACCCCGCGCGAACGCGAGGTGCTGCGCTGCATGGTGGCCGGGCTGGGCCGCAAGGCCGTCGCCGAGCGGCTCTACCTCTCCCCGCACACCGTCCGCACCCATATGCAGAACGTGCTCGGCAAGCTCGGGGTGCACTCCACCCTGGCCGCCGTCGCGCTGGCCCGGCGGGCCGGGGTGGGCCCGGTGGACCTAGCCGGGGACGTTGTCGAACGGGGCGGTCAACTGGCGTAGCAGCCCCGCCAGTTCCGCGCGCTGAGCGGTGGACAGCTCGCCGAGGATCGCGCGCTCCTGGGCGAGCAGCCCGGCGAGCGCCTGATCCGCGCGGTCCCGCCCCTCGGCGGTGAGCCGGACGAGCACCCCGCGCCGGTCGTTGGGGTCCGGCTCCCGCTGGACCAGGCCCTTCTTCGCGAGCCGGTCGATGCGGTTGGTCATGGTGCCCGAGGTGACCAGGGTCTGGGTCAGCAGCTGCCCGGGGGAGAGCTGATACGGGTCCCCGGCGCGGCGCAGGGCGGTCAGGACGTCGAACTCCCAGGGCTCGAGCTCGTGCTCGGCGAAGGCGATCCTGCGCGCCCGGTCCAGGTGCCGGGCGAGTCTGGAGACGCGACTGAGCACTTCGAGTGGTTCCACGTCGAGATCGGGGCGCTCTCGACGCCACGCCGCGACCAGCCGATCGACCTCGTCCTCCATGGGATCATTGTAGTAGGTCTGTCGACATGAAGTCTCTTGATGTCAAGATAGGTCGCATGGTGCGCCACACCCCCGACTGGGACCCCGGCCAGTACCTCCGCCACGCCGGGCACCGGACCCGGCCCTTCCGCGAACTGCTCGCCCGAGTGCCCGACCCGCCGGGCCACCCCGCCCGCATCGCCGACCTCGGCTGCGGCGCCGGCAACGTCACGGCCCTGCTCGCCGACCGCTGGCCGGACGCGCACATCACCGGCTACGACAACTCCGCCCCCATGCTCGCCGAAGCCGCCGCCCACGCCGGCCCGACACCCGGCGGCGGCCGCCTCGACTTCGCCCCCGCCGACCTGACGGACTGGACGCCGCCGCACGGCCACTACGACCTGATCGTCTCCAACGCCGCGCTCCAGTGGGTGCCGGAACACGTACGGGCCTTCCCGGCCTGGCTGGCCGGCCTCGCACCCGGCGGCACGTTCGCCTTCCAGGTGCCGGGGAACAGCGACGCCCCCAGCCACGCGCTGCTGCGCGAGCTGTGCGCGTCCCCGCGCTGGCGCGACCGCCTGGGCGCGGCGGGCCGCCGCACCCTCGACGTACACCCGCCCGCCGCGTACCTGGAGGAGCTGACGGCGCTCGGCTGCGAGGTGGACGCGTGGGAGACGACGTACCTCCACGTCCTCCAGGGCGAGGACCCCGTCCTCGACTGGATCCGCGGCACGGGGCTTCGGCCGGTCCTGACCGGCCTCGCCGATGATCCGGCCGCGACGGAGGCGTTCCTCGCGGAGTACGGGGCGCTCCTGCGGGACGCCTACCCGGCGGGCCCGGCGGGAACAGTGTTCCCCTTCCGGCGGATCTTCGTGGTGGCGCGGCCGGGGGCGCAGGCCTGAGCCCCGGTCCCGCCCCCTTCCCGTTTCCTGGGGGCAAGCCCCCAGACCCCCACCCGGGGAACGGTGAAAGGGCGGGACAGGGGCACCCCACCCCGCCGCGACGGCGCGCAACCCCCACCGGGGAGCCCGGCGGTGCCGAACCACCCCCGCCGTCCCCCCCCGGGGGCCACCCGGCCCGGGCGGGTCAGGACTTGCGGTGGCCGACCAGGCGCGGCTTCGGCTCCAGCCCGTCCAACCCGTGCCAGGCCAGGTTCACGAGGTGCGCCGCCACCTCCGCCTTCCGCGGCTTGCGGACGTCCAGCCACCACTGGCCCGTGAGGGCCACCATGCCCACCAGCGCCTGCGCGTACAGCGGCGCCAGCTTCGGATCGAAGCCGCGCGCCTTGAACTCCAGGCCCAGGATGTCCTCGACCTGCGTGGCGATATCGCTGATCAGCGAGGCGAACGTACCCGTCGACTGCGCCACCGGCGAATCCCGCACCAGGATCCGGAAGCCGTCCGTGGACTTCTCGATGTAGTCCAGGAGGGCGAACGCCGCCTGCTCCAGCAGCTCCCTCGGATGGCCCGCCGTCAGCGCGCCCGTGACCATGTCGAGGAGCCGCCGCATCTCACGGTCCACGACCACCGCGTACAGCCCCTCCTTGCCGCCGAAGTGCTCGTAGACCACCGGCTTGGAGACCCCGGCCTTCGCCGCGATCTCCTCCACCGACGTCCCCTCGAAGCCCCGCTCGGCGAAGAGCGTGCGACCGATGTCCAGCAGCTGCTCACGGCGCTCCGCGCCGGTCATCCGCACACGGCGGGGCCGGCCGCGCCGGCTCCCGGAGGCAGCGGGCAGGTCCTTGTCACTGGTGTTGCTGTCGATCGCCACGCCGTCAATCATGCCGCGTGCGCGGCATCCTCCTTATCCCGTTTCTCCCCGCCCGCCCGCCGGGACTCGATCCGGGCGGCGTTCGGCCAGCGCACGTCGTACGCCCAGCCCGCCCGCTCGAACCAGCGGATGATACGGGCGCTGGAGTCCAGCTGCCCCCTCAGCACACCGTGCCGCGCCGACGTCGGATCGGCGTGGTGGAGGTTGTGCCAGGACTCACCGCACGACAGCACGGCCAGCCACCACACGTTCCCCGAACGGTCCCGCGACTTGAACGGACGCTTGCCGACCGCGTGGCAGATCGAATTGATCGACCACGTCACATGGTGCAGCAGCGCCACCCGCACCAGCGAACCCCAGAAGAACGCCGTCGCCGCGCCGGACCACGACCAGGTCACCAGCCCGCCCACCAGCGGGGGCACCAGCAGCGAGACCATCGTCCACAGCACGAACTGCCGCGAGACCGCACGAACGGCGGGGTCCTTGATCAGATCCGGCGCGTACTTCTGCTGCGGCGTCTGCTCCTGGTCGAACATCCAGCCCACATGCGCCCACCACAGCCCCTTCAGCAGGGCCGGGACGGACTCGCCGTAACGCCAGGGCGAATGCGGGTCACCCTCCGCGTCGGAGAACTTGTGGTGCTTGCGGTGGTCCGCGACCCAGCGGACCACCGGGCCCTCGACCGCCAGCGAGCCCATGACCGCCAGCGCGATCCGCAGCGGCCGCTTGGCCTTGAACGCACCATGGGTGAAGTACCGGTGGTAGCCGATCGTGATGCCGTGGCAGCCGATGTAGTACATGGCCACGAGCAGGCCCAGGTCCAGCCAGCTCACCCCCCAGCCCCAGGCCAGCGGGACGGCGGCGAGCAGGGCGACGAACGGAACGACGATGAACAGCAGCAGGGTGATCTGCTCGATCGACCGGCGTTGCTCCCCGCCCAGCGTGGCGGAGGGGAGCGGGGTCTCCTGGGCCTTCGGCGCGTCTTCGAGCACGTCGGGGCTTGCAGTCATGGGTTCCCTCATGGGGGTCGGATCTTGGTCACGGTTCCTACGGTTCCGTAACCTACGGCTTCGTAAGTATGGCAGGGCCGGGCGCGTGAGCAAGAGGGCCACGGGCGACCGCGCGTCGGGCGGCGACCTATGCTGTTGCCGTCGGACAGCGCGGTCCGCCACCCCTCCAGAAGTGCCGGAAACTCTGCAAGGAGCAGCACCTGTGAGCAGTGCCGACCAGACCAATGCCGCCCTGCGCGCCGACATCCGCCGTCTCGGTGATCTCCTCGGCGAGACCCTGGTCCGCCAGGAGGGTGAAGAGCTCCTCGACCTCGTCGAACGCGTCCGGGCACTGACCCGCACGGACGGCGAAGCCGCCGCCGCACTCCTGGCCCGCACCGACCCGGAGACCGCCGCCAAGCTCGTCCGCGCCTTCTCCACCTACTTCCACCTGGCCAACGTCACCGAGCAGGTCCACCGCGGCCGCGAACTGCGCGCCCGGCGCGACGCCGAGGGCTCGATCCTCGCCCGCACCGCCGACCAGCTCAAGGAAGCCGACCCCGAGCACCTCCGCCAGACCGTCGAGAACCTCGGCGTGCGCCCCGTCTTCACCGCCCACCCCACCGAAGCCGCCCGCCGCAGCGTCCTCAACAAGCTCCGCCGCATCGCCGAACTCCTCGACACCCCCGCCGCCACCGGCACCGGCGACAAGCGCCGCACCGACCTCCGCCTCGCCGAGAACATCGACCTGCTCTGGCAGACCGACGAACTGCGCGTCGCCCGCCCCGAGCCCACCGACGAGGCCCGCAACGCCATCTACTACCTCGACGAACTCCACGCCGACGCCGTCGGCGACGTCCTCGAGGACCTCGCCGCCGAACTCGACCGCGTCGGCGTCGGCCTCCCCGCCGGCACCCGCCCGCTGACCTTCGGCACCTGGATCGGCGGCGACCGCGACGGCAACCCCAACGTCACCCCCCAGGTCACCTGGGACGTGCTGATACTGCAGCACGAACACGGCATCACCGACGCCCTCGAACTCGTCGACGACCTCCGCGGCGCCCTCTCCAACTCCATCCGCAACAGCGGCGCCACCGAGGAACTCCTCACCTCCCTCCAGCGCGACCTCGAAGCACTCCCCGAGATCAGCCCCCGCTACAAGCGGCTGAACGCCGAGGAGCCCTACCGCCTCAAGGCCACCTGCGTCCGCCAGAAGCTCGTCAACACCCGAGAGCGCCTCGCCAAGGGCACCCCCCACCAGGAAGGCCGCGACTACCTCGGCGCCGCCGACCTCCTCACCGACCTCCAGCTCATCCAGGACTCCCTCCGCGTCCACCGCGGCGGCCTCATCGCCGACGGCCGCCTGGAACGAGCCATCCGCACCCTCGCGGCATTCGGCCTCCACCTCGCCACCATGGACGTCCGCGAACACGCCGACGCCCACCACCACGCCCTCGGCCAGCTCTTCGACCGCCTCGGCGAGGAATCCTGGCGCTACGCCGACATGCCCCGCGACTACCGCCGCAAGCTCCTCGCCAAGGAACTCCGCTCACGCCGCCCCCTGGCCCCCAGCCCGGCACCCCTGGACGCGGCGGGCGCCAAGACCCTCGGCGTCTTCGGCACCATCCGCGAAGCCCTGGAGAAGTTCGGCCCCGAGGTCGTCGAGTCCTACATCATCTCCATGTGCCAGGGCGCCGACGACGTCTTCGCCGCCGCCGTCCTCGCCCGCGAAGCCGGCCTCGTCGACCTCCACGCCGGCTGGGCGAAGATCGGCATCGTGCCGCTGCTGGAGACCACCGACGAGCTCAAGGAAGCCGACCGCCTCCTCGACGAAATGCTCGCCGACCCCTCCTACCGACGCCTGGTCTCGCTGCGCGGCGACGTCCAGGAAGTCATGCTCGGCTACTCCGACTCCTCCAAGTTCGGCGGCATCACCACCAGCCAGTGGGAGATCCACCGCGCCCAGCGCCGCCTGCGCGACGTCGCCCACCGCTACGGCGTCCGCCTCCGCCTCTTCCACGGCCGCGGCGGCACCGTCGGCCGCGGCGGCGGCCCCACCCACGACGCGATCCTCGCCCAGCCCTGGGGCACCCTCGAAGGCGAGATCAAGGTCACCGAACAGGGCGAGGTCATCTCCGACAAGTACCTGATCCCAGCACTCGCCCGCGAGAACCTGGAACTGACCGTCGCCGCCACCCTCCAGGCCTCCGCCCTCCACACCGCCCCCCGCCAGTCCGACGAAGCCCTCGCCCGCTGGGACGCGGCCATGGACACCGTCTCCGACGCCGCCCACGCCGCCTACCGGCGCCTGGTCGAGGACAAGGACCTGCCGGCGTACTTCTTCGCCTCCACGCCGGTGGACCAGCTCGCGGAGCTCCACCTCGGCTCACGGCCCTCCCGCCGCCCCGACTCCGGCGCCGGACTCGACGGCCTCCGCGCCATCCCCTGGGTCTTCGGCTGGACCCAGTCCCGCCAGATCGTCCCCGGCTGGTTCGGCGTCGGCTCCGGCCTCAAGGCCGCCCGCGAAGCCGGCCTGGACACCGTCCTGGACGAAATGCACACCCACTGGCACTTCTTCCAGAACTTCCTGTCCAACGTCGAGATGACCCTCGCCAAGACCGACCTGCGCATCGCCCAGCACTACGTCGACACCCTCGTCCCCGACGAGCTCAAGCACGTCTTCGACACCATCCGGGCGGAGCACGAGCTGACCGTGCGGGAAGTCCTGCGCATCACGGGCGAGGACGAGCTGCTGGCGGCGAGCCCGGTGCTGCGGCAGACCTTCCACATCCGCGACGCCTACCTCGACCCGATCTCCTACCTCCAGGTGACGCTGCTGGACCGCCAGCGACGCGCCGCCGAACAGGGCCAGGACGCGGACCCGCTCCTGGCACGAGCCCTGCTCCTGACCGTCAACGGCGTCGCCGCGGGCCTCCGCAACACCGGCTGACCCCCTACGGAAACGCCGGACGGGCCGGGATCGTCGCGATCCCGGCCCGTCCGGCGCACCCGGTCACGAGTTGTACGTGCTCTGCGCCCGCTCCAGACCGTCCACGATCAGCGTCTCCACCGCGTCCGCCGCACGGTCGACCTCGAAGGCCAGCTCCTTGCGCTCCGTGGACGAGAAGTCCTTCAGCACGAAATCCGCCACCTGCATCCGCCCCGGCGGCCGGCCGATCCCGAACCGCACCCGGCAGTAGTCCGGACCCATCGCCTTGGTGATGGACTTCAGACCGTTGTGGCCGTTGTCACCCCCACCGAGCTTCAGCCGCAGCTGCCCGAAATCGATGTCCAGCTCGTCATGCACCGCGACGATCCGCTCCACCGGCACCTTGTAGAAGTCGCGCAGCGCCGTCGTCGGACCACCCGACAGATTCATGAACGACATCGGCTTGGCGACCACCACCCGGCGGCTCCCCGGCCCCGGCGGACCGACCCGGCCCTCGACGACCTGCGCCCGCGCCTTGTGCGCCTTGAACTTGCCGCCCATCCGCTCCGCCAGCAGATCCGCGACCATGAACCCCACGTTGTGGCGGTTGCCCGCGTACTCCGGGCCGGGATTGCCGAGGCCCACGATCAGCCAGGGGCTGGAGTCGTCCGTCATGCGCATACCTCCTTCATACGCCAACCGCCGCCCAGCTCCGGCGAGGGAACGGGACGGCGGTCGGAAAGAAAACCCGCGAGGGGCGTGACTCAGGCCGGGATTCAGGCCTTGACGACCAGCAGGTCGACGTGCTCCAGGAAGCCCTTCAGCGGGTCGCGCTGAACCTGCTTGGGAACGACGACCTCGTTGCGGCCCTCGATGTCCAGGGAGAGGACGACGCCCGGGTTCTTCAGGGCCATCATCAGGTCGTGGCCCGGCAGGGACACGTGAACCGGCTCGGCACCGTGGCCGTAGACGACGGCGGGAACCTGGTCGGCGCGACGGATACGGCGGGCGGCGCCCTTGCCGAAGTCGGTGCGGACGGTGGCGGCGAGCTTGATCTCAGCCATGGTGCACTCCTCGAGTAACAGCTGTTGTGGACGGTCACCCGGCCCACGACAGGCCTGCTACGAAGAGCGCGTCGATAACGGACCGCCGCACACTGCGAACAGCAGTGCGGCCTCCCTCGCCGAGCAACTCCAGGAGTCTACCCGGCGGGGGAGGCCGCTCAGAAATCGATCACCGCGTCACCGACGCGACTGCATGATCGTTACAGCACTCGGCCCGACTCAGCCCAGCTCGTCGAAGAGGCTCGTCACCGAACCGTCCTCGAAGACCTCGCGCACGGCACGGGCGATCGTCGGCGCGATCGACAGCACCGTGATCTTGTCGAGCTCCAGCTCGTTCGGCGTGGGCAGCGTGTTCGTGAACACGAACTCGCTCACCTTCGAGTTCTTCAGACGATCCGCCGCCGGACCCGACAGCACACCGTGCGTCGCCGTCACGATCACATCCGCGGCACCGTGCGCGAACAGCGCGTCGGCGGCGGCGCAGATCGTGCCACCCGTGTCGATCATGTCGTCGACGAGCACACAGACACGGCCCTTGACGTCACCCACGACCTCGTGAACCGTCACCTGGTTCGCGACGTCCTTGTCACGACGCTTGTGGACGATCGCCAGCGGCGCGCCCAGACGGTCGCACCAGCGGTCGGCGACCCGCACGCGACCGGCGTCCGGGGAGACGACCGTCAGCTTGTCGCGGTCCACCTTGGCGCCCACGTAGTCCGCCAGGATCGGCAGCGCGAACAGGTGGTCCACCGGACCGTCGAAGAAGCCCTGGATCTGGTCGGTGTGGAGGTCCACCGTCAGCAGGCGGTCCGCACCGGCCGTCTTCATCAGGTCCGCGATCAGACGGGCCGAGATCGGCTCACGACCACGGTGCTTCTTGTCCTGACGGGCATAGCCGTAGAACGGCAGGATCACCGTGATGGAACGGGCCGACGCGCGCTTCAGCGCGTCGATCATGATCAGCTGCTCCATGACCCACTTGTTGATGGGAGCCGTGTGGCTCTGCATCAGGAAGCAGTCGGCGCCACGCGCCGACTCCTGGAAGCGGACATAGATCTCGCCATTGGCGAAGTCGAAGGCCTTGGTCGGGACCAGGCCGACGCCCAGCTGGTGCGCGACCTCCTCGGCAAGCTCGGGGTGGGCGCGGCCGGAGAAGAGCATCAGCTTCTTCTCGCCGGTCGTCTTGATCCCGGTCACAGCACAGTCTCCTTGGATGTCGCTTTGTGTGCGCTTATCACGGTACGCCCCGCGAGGCGTGCCGGTGTCACGGTCACTGCTCGTCGCCGGTGTCCGACAGGGCCACGGAAGCGGCCTGCGCGGCCGCGCTCCCGGGACGCTTGCGGGCCACCCAGCCCTCGATATTCCGCTGCTGGCCACGGGCGACGGCCAGCGAGCCCGGGGGCACATCCTTGGTGATGACCGAGCCGGCGGCGGTGTACGCGCCGTCCCCGATCGTGACCGGAGCCACAAACATGTTGTCCGATCCGGTACGGCAGTGCGAGCCGATCGTGGTGTGGTGCTTCGCCACGCCGTCGTAGTTCACAAAGACGCTCGCCGCGCCGATGTTGGTGTACTCGCCGATCGTCGCGTCGCCCACGTACGACAGGTGCGGGACCTTCGTCCCCTCGCCGATCTCGGCGTTCTTCATCTCGACGTAGGCGCCGGCCTTGGACTTCCGGCCCAGCTTCGTCCCCGGCCGCAGGTAGGCGTACGGGCCCACGAGCGCGCCCTCGCCGATGACGGCCGAGTCCGCCACGGTGTTGTCCACCCGGGCGCCCGCGCCCACCGTGGTGTCCGTCAGCCGCGTGTTCGGGCCGACCTCGGCACCGGAGGCCACATGCGTGGCACCCAGCAGCTGGGTGCCCGGCTGCACCAGCGAGTCCGGCTCGAACGTCACCGTCACGTCGACCCAGGTCGTCGCCGGGTCCACGACCGTCACACCGCTCATCATCGCGTCGTGCAGCAGCCGCTCGTTGAGCAGCTTGCGGGCCTCCGCGAGCTGGACGCGGTTGTTGATGCCCAGGATCTCCCGGTGATCACCCGCGACGGCGGCACCGACCCGGTGCCCGGCCTCGCGCAGGATCCCCAGGACGTCGGTCAGGTACTCCTCGCCCTGGCTGTTGTCCGTCCGCACCTTGCCGAGCGCGTCCGTCAGCAGCTGGGCGTCGAACGCGAACACCCCGGAGTTGATCTCACGGATGGCGCGCTGCGCGTCGGTGGCGTCCTTGTGCTCGACGATCGCGGTCACGGCGCCGGTCGCCTCGTCCCGCACGATGCGGCCGTAGCCGGTCGAGTCCGGCACCTCGGCGCTGAGCACGGTCACGGCGTTGCCGTCGGCGGCGTGGGTGTCCGCCAGGCGCTTCAGGGTCTCGCCGGTCAGCAGCGGGGTGTCGCCGCAGACGACGACCACGGTGCCGTCGAGGGCGATACCGCTGTTCGACAGCTCCTCCAGGCCCATGCGCACGGCGTGGCCGGTGCCGTTCTGCTCGTGCTGGACGGCGGTACGGACCTCGGGGTCGATCTCGGCCAGGTGCGCGGAGACCTGCTCACGGGCGTGGCCGACGATGACGACGAGGTGCTCGGGGTCGAGCTCACGGGAGGCGGCGACGACGTGCCCGACGAGGGAGCGGCCGCAGATCGCGTGGAGGACCTTGGGGGTCGCGGACTTCATGCGGGTGCCCTCACCCGCTGCGAGGACGACGACGGCTGCCGGGCGGTTGGCGCTCACGGGTGTGCCCTTCGGCTTCGAGGGGGGTGGACATCCGCAGGATACCGGGGCGTATGAAGGTCGAAACGCGCGCGGGTCCTGACCTGGGAGGTCAGGACCCGAACTTAGGGCTCCCGGGGAAGGAATCGAACCCTCATTCAACGGACCAAAACCGTTTGTCCTGCCTTTAGACGACCCGGGATGGTTCGCGCGTTATGTCCGATTCACTTGATCGGCCGCGTGCGCAGAGAACACTATGCCGTACCACCAGCCTTCGATGCGACGGTACAAGTCGGCACTTCCGGTCACGCGGACGACCAGGCAGCCCCGGTAGCCCTCGCCGACGTTCTTGCGGATGGTTTTCGGGTTGTGCTTCTTCAGCGTCGTTTTGCCGAAGATTCCGACGCCGATACCCACGACGTCTTCCCAGAACGCTTCCGCCCCTGTGACGTCAGCGGATTCGTGGATCATCACGTGGAACCGCAGTCGGTCCTGTTCGACTCCCAGTAGCCGTAGCCATGCCAGGTAGAGCCTGATCATCTCTGGGTCGCTGTTGATGAATGCGACGCGTTCACTCAGTCGATGGGGCTTGCTCTTGGCGCCCTCGGACCAGTAGAGCCCGACTCCGACCAGGAAGAGCTCGCGGTCCGTCATCCGGCCGATCTCGTGCGCAGCCTCCAGCTTCGTCTCGATCCGCTTGATCGCCTGAGCTCGTCTGTGCGGGGCCCAGCGGGCCTCCTGCATCTCGTGCATCTGCTTCGCCGTCTTCTGCGGCTTGGGAAGATCCCGCACCCACAGCGACACCGAGCTCTTAGCCACACCCAGCTCGGCGACGATCTCGTCGTACGTCTTCCCGGCCAGCCGTAGCTCGCGGGCGCGGGCCTGCATGTCCGTCTTCGGTGGAACCATGACGCCAGCCTCCGCGCCCGGCCCCACCGGAAGCATCGAATCCGCGATCGATTCAACAGTTCGGGCGAAACGTGCAGCTTTCGCCCCCGTTCGGATCCGCTCCGTGCACCCACGTCGCTCCCGCACGCACGGGAAAACCGATGGCGCCCGCCCGTAGTCTGGGTGGTATGACCGCAACGGGGGCAATCGTGGAAGAGGGCGCGCGGGGCGCGCCCTCCGGGCCGTGGTGGTGGGCTCGGCGGCGGAGCATGGTGCTCGATGTGGCGCTGGCTCTGGTGTCGGCTCTGGAGTGTCTGCTGGAGGGCGTCTCCTTCGCGCACGAGGTGGGGATGCCCGCCGTGCTCGGGGGGCTCATAGGCGTGCCCGTGGGGGCCGCTCTGGTGGTGCGGCGGCGCTGGCCGGTCGCCGTGGTGCTGCTCTCCATAGCGACGACTCCGGCGGAGCTGGGTTTCCTGCTCGGCATCGTCGGTCTGTACTCGCTGGCGGCCTCCGAGGTGCCGCGGCGGATCATCGTGGTGCTGTCGGCGGCGTCGTTGCTGGGGACGCTGGTCGTGGCGGTGGCCCGGTTCCATCAGGACATGGCTCAGGACGGTTACCACCCCGGCTGGTGGTCGATGCTCGCGATCTCCGTGCTGCTGGCGCTGGGGCTGACCGCGCCTCCGGTGCTGCTGGGGTTGTACGTGGGGGCGAGACGCCGGCTGGTGGAGAGTCTGCGGGAGCGGGCGGACGGTCTGGAGCGGGAGCTGTCGCTGCTGGCCGAGCGGGCGGAGGAGCGGGCCGTGTGGGCCCGTAACGAGGAGCGGACGCGGATCGCCCGGGAGATGCACGACGTGGTGGCGCACCGGGTCTCGTTGATGGTGGTGCACGCTGCCGCGTTGCAGGCCGTGGCCCTGAAGGATCCGGAGAAGGCCTCGCGGAACGCGGGGCTGGTGGGTGACATGGGGCGGCAGGCGCTGACGGAGCTGCGGGAGATGCTGGGCGTGCTGCGGACGTCGCAGGACGGTGCGCCGGCTGCCGAGCGGCCGGGGGCGGCGGAGTCGCAGCGGCTGGCGGAGGTGGCGGTGGCCGCGTCGGCGCGGGTGCGGGCGGCGTCGGGTGCGGCGGCGTCGTCGGGCGGCCCGGGTGGCCCGGGCGCCCCCGCAGTGGCCGTGGTGGACGGTGGGCCGACGCTGGAGGGGCTGGAGGACCTGGTGGGTCAGTCCCGGGAGGCGGGGATGGCCGTGGAGCTGTCGGTGGTGGGCGCGGAGCGTTCGTACGCGCCCGGTGTGGAGCGGACCGCTTACCGGGTGGTGCAGGAGGCGCTGACGAACGTCCACAAGCACGCTCCGGGTGCGAAGGCGGTCGTGCGGCTGGCGCACCGGGACGCGGAGGTGGCGCTGCAGGTGGAGAACGGGCCGTCGGACGGTGCGGGTACGGACGCGGGGCTGCCGAGTGGTGGCAATGGCCTGGTGGGCATGCGGGAGCGGGTGACGGCGCTGGGCGGGGTGTTCGTGTCGGGGCCGACGGACGCGGGGGGATTCCGGGTGTCGGCGGTCATTCCGGACACGGCGGCGGCGTAGGGGGTTCCGGGGGGGCGGGGGCTTGCCCCGCCCGGGCCGGTGGGTCCCGTTACAGCGGTTACAGCGGTCCGGCCGCCGACAGTCGTGAGGGTCTGACGCCCGTCACGAGTGTTCCGATCGCGTGGTCGATGTCGGAACCGAGGTACCAGTCCCCGGTGTGGTCGAGGCTGTAGACGCGGCCGTGGGCGTCGATGGCGAGGAGGGCCTGGCCGTCGAGTTCCTGGCCGAGGGGGCAGACCTCGGTGCCGAGTGCGCGGCCGAGGTCGGCGACGGTGCGGGCGAGGTGGAGGCCGTGGAGGGGGTCGATGTGGAAGGGGGTGGGGGCGATGTGGCGGCCCGGTCCGGAGCCGGTGATGTGCAGTCCGCCGAATTCCGCCCAGGCCTCGACGGCGGCGGGGAAGACGGTGTGCCGGTGTCCGGCGGGGGAGACGTGGGCGCGCAGTGCGTCGGCCCAGTTCTCGGCGGCCTTGATGTCCCAGCGGCCCGGTTGCCAGCCCGATTCGCGGAGGGCGGCGTCGACGGCGACGGGGAAGCGGTCGGTGGCGGTGCGGTCGAATGCGCGCATGGCGGGGGGTCAGCTCCTGCCGTTGGTGGGGGCGGCGGGGTCGACGGCCCGTACGCCGAAGTGGGCCAGGAGTTCGGTGCAGGAGCGGCAGGGCGGGGCGTAGCAGCCGTGGCGGGGGTCGCCGTCCTCGCGGATGTGGCGGGCGGTCACCTTGGCCTGTTTGAGGGCGCGGCGTGCTTCGCCGTGGGTGAGGGGTTTGCGGGCGGCGCGTTTGCTGCGGCCGGCTTCGTGGGCGGTGAGGTAGCGGGTGAGGAGGACGGCTTCGGGGCAGCGGCCGGTGAAGCGTTCGCGGCGTTCGTGGGTGAGGGTGTCGAGGAAGTCCTGGACGAGGGGGTGGAGTCTGGGCGGTTGGTCGGATTTGGCCGCGGTGCAGGTGAGTGTTTCGCCGCGGACGGACAGGGCGGCGGCCACGGCGGGCAGGAAGCCGTCGCGGCGGTGGAGCAGGGCGGGCGGGCGCTCTGCGTCCTCGGTGGAGCTCCAGGTGAGCCGGGGGTCGCCCGGGGCGCTCGCGTCGGTGTGCCGTTCCTGAGTCGTGTGCATGGCGGTTCTTCCCTCCCGTGCAATCCCCCTGTTGCGGGGATCAGCCTGCCAAACGGGGCGGCGGGTGTGGAAGGCAGGTCGGGGTTGTACGGGTCTGGTGTGTCGAATGGTCACCGTGAGGTCACGAGTCGTCGCGTCCCGGTCGTCGGTGCGCGGGGTTCGTACGCATTCGCATACGGGTGCGGATCGGCGGGCGGGGTGGTTCTTGCGGCAGCGCATAGGCTGTCGGGCACGAGTGTTCCCGGCGTTCGCCGCATGGCCGGGGTGTTCAGCAGTCCCGCGGGGCTCTTCGGGGTCCGGTGGGGGAGACAGTTCAGCAGGGGGCTTCCGCCATGACGACAGGTCGGCTCGGGCAGCAGGCCGCGCCACCGAACGCGGCCTATGCCGGGCAGGTCGTGCACTTCCCGGATCCGGTGCGTCGCAGCCGTCACCCCAAGGGGGTGCGCGTCGACGACGACGGTTTCCCGGACTTCTCGCCGTACGCGCGGGCGGCCGCGGAGATCGCCGAGCCGCCGGAGGGTTTCGGCGTCGACGAGCTGCGGCTGACCGACTATGTGTCGGCCAACGCCGCGCAGCACGCCGAGGGCCATGAGCTGTGGGCGAGTCTGTCGCCGGTGGTGACGCCGCACGGCTGGACGTGGCACCACGTCGCGGGGACGCGCCGGCTGGAGCTGGTTCCCGTGGAGGTCAAGGCGTTGCTGCGGCACCACGGTGGGCTGGCGACGGCCGCCGTCGACCAGGAGAAGCGGGGGACGCGTCCGCTGCAGGAGACGCGTCCGGTGCATTTCGCGCTGCCGCAGCGGGATCTGGCGGTGACGGAGGAGCAGGTCCAGGGTGTCGAGGAGGATCTCGGCTACCGGCTGCCCGGTGCGTACCGTGCGTTCCTGAAGGCGGCGGGTGGCTGCGCGCCGGTGGGCGCGGCGCTCGACGCGGAGCTGGGGCTGTTGCTGGACCAGCCGTTCTTCACGGTTCGTGACGAGGCGGCGGTCAACGACCTCGTGTACGTCAACAAGTGTCTGCGCGACCACTTCACCAAGGACTATCTGGGCGTCGCCTTCGTGCAGGGCGGTGTGCTGGCGGTGAAGGTCCGGGGCGAGGCGACCGGTTCGGTGTGGTTCTGCCCGTACGACGACGCGCGCGACCGTGACGGCTGGACGGTGCGGGACAGGGTGGAGCGGTTGCTGCTGCCCTGTGGTGAGGACTTCGACGTGTTCCTGTCGCGGCTGGCGGGTGGTCCGCCGGAGCTGGAGACGGTGGCGAACCTGATGGTGGACGGTGGCTTCGCGCACGCCGTCCCGGTGGAGGGACGATCGGCGCAATGGTGACGTTCGCGCAGGCGCAGGAGCGCGCGGAGCGCTGGGTCAACGGTGATGTGCCGGCTTATCTCCAGCGGGAGGTGCAGGTCCGGGAGTTCGATCTGGGCTTCGTCTGCTGGGCCGAGGACCGTGAGGACGGTCCTCGGGGCGACGGCGGCCGGGTGCGGCTGGTCATCGCGCGGGACAGCGGTGAGACGACGTTGTGGCCCGCGCTGCCGGTGGGCGAGGTGATCCGGCGGTACGAGGAGGAGTACGGGACGGTGGAGGAGCCGCCCGCGGCGGGGCCGGGTGACGCCGCGCCGCGGCGGCTCGACCTGGAGGCGACGTCGTTCCTGCTGAGTCCGCCGCAGTGGCTTCAGGACGCGGCGGACGCGATGGGGATTCCGGACCGGAGGTCGGGGTCGGGGTCAGGGTCGGAGTCGGGATCGTCGTCGCAGGTGTCGGCGCCGGTGCCGGTGCCGGCGCCTTCGCGGGCGGAGGCCGAGCCGGAGCGCGAGCCGGAGCCGGAGTCTGTGCCTGAGCCTGAGCCCGCGCCTGAACCTGTGTCCGCGCCTGCGCCCGCGCCCGGGGCCGGGCTGGTCAAGGCGCCGGCTTCGGCGGAGGCCGAGCCGTGGGCGGGGGCGGACGTCCGTCCGGACGACGATGACGACGACCTGTCCGTCGGCCTGCCCGCGACGGTGCTGGCTCCGGCCCTCTCGGGCTCGGACCTCGACGACGCCCCGCCGCCGAGCACGCGCCCGGAGGCCAAGACCGAGCTCCTGCCGCAGGGCAGCGCCCTGCCGCGCACGGCGATCGCCCCGGCGATCGACGGCCTGGACGCGCCGGGTGCGCCGGGTCAGCCCGGCGTGCCGCCGGTTCCGGGCGCGCAGGCACCTGGTGTTCCGGGTGCGCCCGCCGTGCCGGGTGTCCCGCCCGTCCCGGCGCCGGGTGCGCCGGGTCAGGCCCCGGGCGCGCAGGCGTCCGGCGCCCCCGGTCAGCCCGGCGTGCCGCCGGTTCCGGGCATGCCCGGTCAGCCTGCCGTGCCGCCGGTTCCGGGTGCCCCGGCTCAGCCGGGGATGCCGTTGGCTTCCGCTGCCGGTCAGTCCGGTGCCCCGCAGGCCCCGGGTCTTCCGGGCCAGCCTGGCCAGCAGGGTGTCCCGCCCGTCCCCGCGCCGGGTGCCCCGGGTGCGCCGGTTCCGGGCGTCCCGGGGCAGCCCGGTGTGCCGCCGGTCCCTGGCGCTCCGGCGGCTGCTCCCGCCGCTGCTCCCCAGGCCCCCGGCACGCCGGCCCCTGCCGCCCCCGCCTCCGGTCCCGCCGGTGCCCCGCAGGGCCCCGGCGCGCCTGGCGCGCCCCCGGCCCCCGGCCGGGACGCCCACGCCGCCGCCACGATGCTGGCGAGCCCCGGCGGGCCCGTGCCCCCCGCGCCGCCCGGCGCTCCCGCGCCGCCCGGGGCCCCGCAGGGTCCCGGTGGGGTCGCCCACGCGGCGACGATGCTGGCGAGCCCGGGCACGCCCGGGATGCCGGGTGCCCTCGGCGCCCCTGTCGCGCCGCCGCAGCCGCCCGGTGGCGGTGTGCACGCGGCGGCGACGATGCTCGCCGGCCCCGGCACCCCCGGCCTCCCCGGCACGCCGCCCCAGGCGCCCGGCGCGCCCCAGGCGCCCGCCCCCGCCTACGGCTACCCGCAGGCCGCCGCCCCCACCGGGCTGCCCACGGTCGGGCCCGGCTACATGGCCGTGCTCCGCTACCGTGCGCAGGACGGGTCCGAGCAGCAGATCATCCGGCGCAGCGCGCCGGGCACGCCGCACCCGGAGTGGCAGATCCTGCACGAGCTGCGGGCGATGAACGTGCCCCCGCAGCAGGTGCTGGAGCTGCACACGGAGCTGGAGTCCTGTGATCTGCCGGGCGGGTACTGCGCGCGGATGGTCCGGGAGACGTGGCCGCAGGTGCGGATCAGTCACACCGCGCCGTACGGGCGTGACCACGCCACTCGTCAGCAGGGCATGCGTCATCTGGTGGCGCACCAGGGTGAGCTGCACCAGGTGGCGGACGGTCCGGCGCGGCCCGCGCCGAATCCGGTGCCGGCGCCGCATCCGGGCCGGGTCCAGCCGGCGCCGCCGGTGGGGCCGGACGTGATCGGGCGGGAGCTGGCGGAGGCGTTCGGTCCGCAGGGTGTGTTCCGGTTCGACCAGCGGGCCGTGTCGCGGCAGGGCGTGCCGGAGGTCGTGGCGCAGACGCTGGTCTGGGCGGGGCTGCCGGTGGACTTCGGGCCGTTCTTCTGGGCGCAGGCGCAGCCGGGCCGGCCCGTGCCGACGCTGGCGGAGCTCGCCGCCGAGCGCGGGGTGCGGGCGGCGGCGGACGCGGGTTCGTACCTGGTGATGGGCGGGGACTACGGCCGTCAGCTGTGTGTGCAGTACGGTACGGCGCACATCGTGGCGGTGCCCCTTGAGGCGGGGCCGGACGGGCAGCCCGCACTGCCGCAGTTCGTCAACACGAGCCTTCCCCAGTTCGTTCGCTCTTTGGCGCTGCTCGGGAAGATGTGGCGGTGGCGTTACGGGTTGACGCCGGAGCAGGCCGGGCGCTGGACCGTGGACTTTCAGGAGCAGCTGGCCGTGTTGGACCCGGCCGCTCTTGCCACGCCGGAGAACTGGTGGGCCGTGCTGCTGGAGCAGATGTGGGACGGTCTCTTCTAGCGGCCGGTCCAGCGGTCGGTGAGGCGTGCCCGGACGGCGTGGTGCGCCCGGCCCGGTTCGGGGCCGGGCGCCGGGCGTCGCGGAGTGTCGCGTGATGGGCGCTCCGGTTGTCCGGGAATGATGGACGCCGACCTGTCGCATACCGGATTTCCGGATATAAGGGGCTACAAGGATGAGTTCACCGGTGTCTCCTGACGGTTTCGCTGTCGTACGAGGCCGTGGTTACCGGCCCGAGCAGGTCGACCGCGCGGTGGCGGAGTGCGCTCGCCAGCGGGATTCCGCCTGGGAGCGGGCGGCTCGGCTGACGGTCCTGGCGCGGGAGATGGAGGACGAGGTGCGGCGCCTCGCCCAGGTCGTCGCGAAGCTTCCGCCGCAGACGTACGAGACGCTCGGTCCGCGTGCGCAGGGTCTGGTGACGACGGCCGAGCTGGAGGCGGCGGGGCTGCGGGAGCGTTCCGAGGCGGAGGCGCTGGGTCTGCAGGAGGCGGCGGAGTCCCACGCGCGTTCGGTGCGGGATTCGGCGCACGAGTACGCGGTGGCGGTGCGCGCGGAGGCGGAGGAGTGGGCGCGGCAGGCGCAGCTCGCCGCGCAGACGGTGGCGGACGATCTGCGGTCCACGGTGCGTCAGGAGACGACGCAGCGGCGTGAGGAGTCGCTGGCGGCGCTGAAGGAGATGCGGCAGCGCTGCGCTCACATCCTGGCGGAGCAGGAGAAGGAGCACGCCGAGCGGTGGGACGCGGCGGGGCGGGAGATCGCCGAGCGGGAGGCGGCGATGGACGCCCGGGTGGCGGCGCTGGAGGAGTACGCGCGGACGGCGCTGGGTGACGCGCGGCGCCGGTACGCGGACACGGAGGAGGCCGCGCGGCACGGCCAGGAGGACGCGGAGGCGCAGGCGGCGGCGGTGATCGCGCAGGCGCGGGTGCGTGAGGAGCGCATCGCGCGGGACACCGAGCGGGTGCTGCGGGAGCACGAGGAGCGGCGTGAGGAGCTCAAGTCGCACATGGCGCACGTCCGGCACAGTCTGGCGGCCCTGACGGGCAAGCCGGTGGCCGAGGACGTGGGGGCGAACGAGTAGCGAACGGCGAACGGCCCCGCCTCCCGTTGACCGGGGGGCGGGGCCGTCGTGTGTGTTCGCGCTACGGCTTCTTGGCGGGGGTCGCCGAGGGCGTGGCCGGGGCCGGCGTCTGTGTCGCGGTCGCGGGGGCCGTGACGGTCAGTTCCAGGTCGAGGATGGCGCCGTCGGTCGTGGTCAGGTGCAGGACGTACGTTCCGGCGTGTTCGTCCGTGAACAGCTTCGGCAGGGTGACGTAGCCGTTCTCGTCCGTCTTGACGAGGGTGACCCGGCGCTGCGGTGTGTCGCCGCCGTCCAGGAAGTACGGGCCGGTGGTGGCGGGGGTCTTCTTGTCGCTCTGCAGGATGGTGGCGGTGACCATCGCGCCGGCGGCGGCCTTGCCCTTGTCCTTGTCGACGGCCTTGAGCGTCACCTGCTCCTTGAAGGAGCTCTTCGGAGCGGCCGTCAGGTCGTCCTTGCCGTCGCGCTCCAGGGAGGTGGCGCGCGGGGCGGGTGCGGCCTTGACGGTGCCGGCGAAGTCGGTGGTGATCTTCGCGCCGCCCTTGCCGTCGACGGTGGCGCGCACGGTGAAGTCGCCGGCGATCCTGCCCGCGGTGAGCTTCGGGGCGATGGCCTTGCCGTCCTTGTCGACGGTGACGGTGGCGGTGCGGCTCTTGTCCTCGAAGCGGGCTTCGGTCCTCAGTCCGACGATCTCGAACGTGACGCGGGTGCCCGCCGGGGCGGCCTTTCCGTCGGCGGTCAGGGCGCGGACGGTGGGCTGGTCGGTGAAGGTCTCGCCCGCGGTGGCGGTCAGCTGCTCGTCGCCGACGCGGTCGAGGCGGGAGACGGCGGGCGGCTTGGGCGGGGTGGGCTTGTCGCCGCCGCCATTGGGCTTGTCCGGGTTGTCGGGCTTGCTCGGGGTGTCGGGCTTGGGCTTGGGCTTGTCCGGGGTCGAGGGCGTCGACGGCGTGCCGGGCCGGCTGGGCTTGGTGCCGTTCGTGCCGCCGTTGCCGCCACTGCCGCCGTTGTTGCCGGTCGAGGGCAGCGGTGTGGGCTTCGGGCCGCTCCACGGCGGGGTCGGCCTGGGGGACGTCCCGGTGCCGGTGCCGGTGTCGGGCGTGGTGCCGACCTGGCCGCTCTGGTACGTCCGCATCCAGGCGAGCACGGCGTTCACGTACTCGCGGGAGTTGTTGTAGCTGAGGATGGCCCGGTCGAGGTCGGCGGGGTCGCGCAGGTCCTTGTTCCCGGCGCAGAGGTAGCGGGCGGTGCCCGCGGCCGCGTCGAAGATGTTGTTGGGGTCGGCCTTGCCGTCGCCGTTGCCGTCGACGCCGTAGCTCTCCCAGGTGGAGGGGATGAACTGGGTCGGCCCCACGGCGCGGTCGTACTGGGCGTCGCCGTCCCAGCGGCCGCCGTCGGTGTCCTTGATCTCCGCGAACTGGCCGCCCATCAGCCGGGGCCCCAGGATCTGGTTGTCCGTCGTGCCGTCCGAGCGCAGCCCGTAGGTGGCGGCGTGCTCGGACTCCACCTTTCCGATGCCGGCGACGAGCTGCCAGGGGATGTGGCAGCTCGGGTAGCGCTCGGCGGCGAGCTTCTCGGCGTTCTTGTAGGCGGCGAGGGCGGTCACGGGGATGCCCGTGCTGCCGTCGGGGGTGTCGCCGCGGCCGGCGGGGGAGCCGGGCTTGCCGGAGGCGCCGGGGCGCGGGACGAGGTCGGGGAGGGTGAGGTTGGGGACGCCGTGCGGCTTCCGCTGCGGATTGTCGGGCCCGGGGGACGGGTCGCCGCCGAACGCGCCGCTGGCGGGGCTGGCGCCCACCGCGGCGGTCGTGAGGCTGGCGACGAGCAGAGCAGTGCACAGTCCCTGGCGGGAGACGCTCGCAGCGCGGGTACGAAGTATCTTCACGGAGGCTGCTTCCTCGGGAGACCGGCGGCCGTGTGAAGGGGGTCGCCCGTCTCCCCCCTCGGCCATAGACCCGAACACTAATTCCCAGTGGCCGCAGTTGTCTTGTCCGGGGACTGGCTTCACAGATTCTTCGCCCGCCCTTCCTCCGCAAGTGACCTTCCGGAGTGGACAGTTCCGCCTCGGAACGTAGCGGATCTCCGGCTTCCGTCAGGGTCGGCCCCGCCAACCCCTAGGGGGTCCGCCGTACGTTCTCCTCCCTCCGGTTCGTACCGCAGGAGGAGGAGCGGGGCCCGGCCAGTGCCTAGATTTCTAGGGGCGGCCACAGTGCCGGGGTGGGGTTGTCCCCACCACCGAGAGACGGATTGGCACCATCGCCGCGGCCCGCGTCGGCCAGCACCCTTGAACCCGTTACAACGCCCCGCGCCGGGGCCCCCGCATGAGCTCATAGGAGAACCGCACCGTGACAACCGCTGTATCCATTCCCAAGGCCGGGGGCACCGGAGGTCGAGCGGCCGTCGCGGCGAGGGCCCGGCAGGTCGTCAAGGCGTACGGGTCCGGGGAGACCCGGGTCGTCGCCCTCGACCACGTGGACGTGGACATCGACCGTGGCCGGTTCACGGCCATCATGGGCCCGTCGGGCTCCGGCAAGTCCACGCTGATGCACTGCCTGGCCGGCCTCGACACGGTGACGTCGGGACAGATATTCATCGACGACTCCGAGATCACGGGGCTCAAGGACAAGCACCTGACGCGGCTGCGCCGGGACCGGATCGGCTTCATCTTCCAGGCGTTCAATCTCCTGCCGACGCTCAACGCCCTGGAGAACATCACGCTCCCCATGGACATCGCCGGCCGCAAGCCCGACCAGCAGTGGCTGGAGAGGGTCGTCGACACCGTCGGTCTGTCCGGGCGGCTCAAGCACCGCCCGAACCAGCTCTCCGGCGGTCAGCAGCAGCGCGTCGCCGTGGCCCGTGCCCTCGCCGCCCGGCCGGAGATCATCTTCGGTGACGAGCCCACCGGCAACCTCGACTCCCGCTCCGGCGCCGAGGTCCTCGGCTTCCTCCGCCGCTCGGTGGACGAACTGGGGCAGACCATCGTCATGGTGACCCACGACGCCGTCGCCGCCTCCTACGCGGACCGCGTCCTCTACTTGGCCGACGGCCGCATCGTCGACGAGATGCACAGCCCGACCGCCGAAGCCGTCTTCGAGCGCATGAAGCGTTTCGACGCCCGTGGGCGGGTGTCGTGACCGTCCTCAAGACCTCCCTGCGCAACGTTCTCGCGCACAAGGGACGCATGGCGCTCTCCGCCGTCGCCGTCCTGCTGTCGGTGGCGTTCGTGTGCGGCACGCTCGTCTTCACCGACACCATGAACGCCACGTTCGACAAGCTCTTCGCCTCCACCGCCTCCGACGTCAGCGTCTCCCCCAAGAAGGACGACGACGCGCAGGAGACCGGCCGGCCGGAGACCGTCCCCGCGTCCCTGGCGTCCCGCCTCACCGAGGTGACCGGTGTCGCCAAGGTCGAGCCGCAGGCCACCAGCCGGCAGATCACCGCGGCCGACGCGAAGAACAAGAGCATCAGCCCCGAGTCCGGCGCCCCCACCGTCGGCACCAACTGGGACGAGAGCCAGAAGAAGTCCGTCGACATCACCAGCGGCCACGAGCCGCACGGCCCCGGCGAGACCGTCCTGGACGCCGACACGGCCGCCAAGCACGGCCTGAAGCCGGGCGACAGGATCCGCGTGATGGCGGCGCCGGGCGACTTCTCCGTGACGATCGTCGGCATCGCCACGTACAAGACGACCAACCCGGGCGCGGCCGTCCTCTACTTCGACACCCCCACCGCCCAGGCCCGGCTGCTCGGCGGCGACAGCGCCTTCAGCGGCTACGGGCTGACCGCCGCCCCCGGCGTCAGCGACGAGCAGCTCAAGCGGAACGTCACCGCCGCCCTCGGCAAGGACGCCGCGGGCTACGCGATCCGGACCGCCGCCGAGAGCAAGGCGGAGAACAAGAAGGACATCGGCTCCGTCCTCGACGTCATGAAGTACGCGCTGCTGGGCTTCGCCGGCATCGCCGTCCTCGTGGGCGTCTTCCTCATCGTCAACACCTTCTCCATGCTCGTCGCCCAGCGCACCCGCGAGATCGGCCTGATGCGGGCCATCGGCGCCGGCCGCTCGCAGGTCCTGCGGTCCGTGCTGGTGGAAGCGGTCCTCCTCGGCGTCGTCGGCTCGGTCCTCGGCATCGGCGGCGGCATCGCCCTGGCCGTGGGGCTGATGGAGCTCATGGGCTCCACGGGCATGAACCTCGACACCTCCGAACTCACCGTCAAGGCCACCACGCCCGTCGTGGGCCTGGCCCTCGGCGTCGTCGTCACCGTGCTGGCCGCGTTCCTGCCCGCCCGGCGGGCCGGGAAGATCTCCCCGATCGCCGCCCTGCGCGACGCGGGCACCCCCGCCGACGGCAAGGCCGGCACGGTCCGGGCCGTCGTGGGACTCGTCGTCTCGGCCGCCGGCGGCGCCGCGCTGCTGGCCGCCGCGAACGCGGACACCCCCTCGGCCGGCTCGGGCCTGCTGGGGCTGGGCGTCCTCCTCACCCTCGTCGGCCTCGTGGTCGTCGGGCCGCTGCTGGCCGGCTTCGTGGTCCGCGTGCTGAGCGCCGTCGTCCTGCGGGTCTTCGGGCCCGTCGGCCGGCTCGCCGAACGCAACGCCCTGCGCAACCCGCGCCGCACCGGCGCCACCGCCTCCGCCCTGATGATCGGGCTCGCGCTGGTCGCCGCCCTGTCGGTGGTCGGCTCCTCCATGGTCGCCTCGGCCACGGACCAGCTCGACAAGTCCGTCGGCGCGGACTTCATCGTCCAGAGCGACAACGGGCCGCTGACCCCGGCCCAGAGCAAGGCCGTCCGCCGGGCCTCCGGGATCGCCCACTTCACGACCATCACCACGGTCAAGGCCAAGCTCGCCCTCCCCGACGGCACGTCCGTCACCGAAGGTCTGAACGCCTCCGAGCCCACCTACGGCGACGACCTCCGCACGGAGACCGTCCAGGGCACCTTCGCGGACGCCTGGGGCAAGGACGCCATGACCGTCCCCGAGGGCTTCGCCAAGGACCACGGGATCAAGCTCGGCGACCGGCTGACCGTCACCATGACCGGCGCCCGCGAGGCCCGCCTCCAGGTCAAGGCCATCACCTCCGACGACACCAGCATCAACAAGGGCGGCATGTTCATCGGCCTCGACACCGCCCGGCAGTACCTGCCGGCGGACAGGATGCCGCTGGACATGCTGATCCTCGCCAAGGCCACCGACGGCCACGCGAAGGACGCGGCCGCCTCCCTCAAGGCCGCCGTCGCCGACTACCCGCAGATCAAGGTCCGCGACCAGGCCGACTACAAGAAGCTCATCCAGGACCAGGTCGGCCAGCTCCTCAACATGATCTACGGCCTGCTGGCCCTCGCGATCATCGTCGCCGTCCTGGGCGTCGTGAACACCCTCGCCCTGTCGGTCGTCGAACGCACCCGCGAGATCGGCCTGCTGCGCGCCATCGGCTTCTCCCGCCGCCAGCTGCGCCGCATGATCCGCCTGGAGTCGGTGGTCATCGCCCTCTTCGGTGCCCTCCTCGGCCTGGGCCTGGGCATGGCCTGGGGCACCACCTCCCAGCGACTCCTGGCCACGCAGGGCCTGGGCGTGCTGGACATCCCCTGGCCGACGATCACCACGGTCTTCCTCGGCTCGGCGGTCGTGGGCCTGCTCTCCGCGCTCATCCCGGCGTTCCGGGCGGGGCGGATGAACGTCCTGCGGGCGATCGCGACGGATTAGCCAGGCTGCCACCCGCAGGGGAACGACGGCCCGGACGCGCCACGGGGGTGCGAGTCCGGGCCGTTCGCCGTTCGCCGTCGCGGCGGGGTGGGGTGCCCCGGTCCCGCCCCTTCCCGTTTCCTGGGGGCAAGCCCCCAGCCCCCAGCCCCCCGAACCGGGGCGGGCTCGGGGGCACCCCGCCCCCGGAAACCCGCCACCCTCCCTGGGGTCGGGGGCGCAGCCCCCGGAAACGGTGAAAGGGCGGGACCGGGGCATCCCCCCGCCGCGACGGCGAGCAGCCCCCCGCCGGGGGGCCCGGCGGTGCCGGAACCGCCCCCGCCGGGGGGCCCGGCGGTGCCGGAACCGCCCCCGCCCGGGACGCCCGGCGCCTGTCGGTGCCCCGTCGTAGGCTGGAAGCCCCCGGCACAGGCCCGCACAGCCCGCGTCGGGCTAGTCGCGTTGTCCACCCCCGGGACGGGATGCACTTCATGAGCCTGCACGGTCTGCTCGACGCCGTCGTCAACGATCCGGCGCTCGCCGAGGCGGTGAAGGCCGCGGGCGACGGCAACCGGCCGCACGTCGACCTGGTCGGCCCGCCCGCCGCGCGTCCCTTCACGATCGCCGCGCTCGCCCGGAACGCGGGACGACCCGTGCTCGCCGTGACCGCCACCGGCCGGGAGGCCGAGGACCTCGCGGCGGCGCTGCGCTCGCTCCTCCCGGCGGACGCCGTCGTCGAGTACCCCGCGTGGGAGACGCTGCCGCACGAGCGGCTGTCCCCCCGCTCGGACACCGTCGGCCGCCGCCTCGCCGTGCTGCGCCGCCTCGCGCACCCGAGCGGGGACGACCCGGCCGCCGGGCCCGTCAGCGTCGTCGTCGCGCCCATCCGCTCCGTGCTGCAGCCGCAGGTCAAGGGGCTGGGCGATCTGGAGCCCGTCAGCCTGCGCAGCGGCCAGGGCGCCGACCTCGAAGAGGTCGTGGACGCCCTCGCCGCCGCCGCGTACGCCCGCGTCGAACTGGTCGAGAAGCGCGGCGAGTTCGCCGTGCGCGGCGGCATCCTCGACGTGTTCCCGCCGACCGAGGAACACCCCCTGCGCGTCGAGTTCTGGGGCGACGACGTCGAGGAGATCCGCTACTTCAAGGTGGCCGACCAGCGCTCCCTGGAGGTCTCCGAGCACGGCCTGTGGGCCCCGCCCTGCCGTGAGCTGCTGCTGACCGACGACGTCCGCGAGCGGGCCGCCGCCCTCGCCGAGGAACACCCCGAGCTCGGCGAGCTCCTCGGGAAGATCGCCGAGGGGATCGCGGTCGAGGGCATGGAGTCCCTCGCGCCCGTCCTCGTCGACGACATGGAACTCCTCCTGGACGTGCTGCCGGCCGGCGCGATGGCCGTGGTCTGCGACCCCGAGCGGGTCCGCACCAGGGCCGCCGACCTGGTGGCCACCTCCCAGGAGTTCCTCCAGGCGTCGTGGGCCGCCACCGCCGGCGGCGGCGAGGCCCCCATCGACGTGAACGCCGCGTCCCTGTGGAGCATCGCCGACGTCCGCGACCGGGCCCGGGAGCTCGGCATGATGTGGTGGTCGGTCAGCCCCTTCGCCGCCGGCGAGGACCTGGACGGCGACACCCTCACGCTCGGCATGCACGCCCCCGAGACCTACCGCGGCGACACCGCCCGCGCCCTGGCCGACACCAAGGGCTGGGTCGCCGACGGCTGGCGGACGGTCTTCCTCACCGAGGGCCACGGCCCCGCCTCCCGCACCGCAGAGGTGCTGGCGGGCGAGGGCATCCCCGCCCGCCTCGACGCGGACCTGCCGGAGCTGACGCCCTCCGTCGTCCACGTCTCCTGCGCGAGCCTCGACAGCGGCTTCGTCGACCCCGCCCTGAAGGTCGCGGTGCTCACCGAGGCCGACCTCACCGGCCAGAAGTCCGCCAGCAAGGACCTGGGCCGGATGCCGGTCCGCCGCCGCAAGACCATCGACCCGCTGACCCTCCAGGCCGGCGACTACATCGTCCACGAGCAGCACGGCGTCGGCCGCTACCTGGAGATGGTCCAGCGCACCGTCCAGGGCGCCACCCGCGAGTACCTGCTCGTCGAGTACGCCCCCGCCAAGCGCGGCCAGCCCGGCGACCGCCTCTACATCCCCACCGACCAGCTGGAGCAGGTCACCAAGTACGTGGGCGGCGAGGCCCCCACCCTCCACCGGCTGGGCGGCGCCGACTGGACGAAGACCAAGGCGCGCGCCAAGAAGGCCGTCAAGGAGATCGCCGCCGACCTCATCAAGCTCTACTCGGCCCGGATGGCCGCCCCCGGCCACTCCTTCGCGCCGGACACCCCCTGGCAGCGCGAGCTGGAGGACGCCTTCCCCTACGCGGAGACGCCCGACCAGCTCACCACCATCGCCGAGGTCAAGGAGGACATGGAGAAGTCCGTCCCCATGGACCGCCTGGTCTGCGGCGACGTCGGCTACGGCAAGACCGAGATCGCGGTCCGCGCGGCCTTCAAGGCCGTGCAGGACGGCAAACAGGTGGCCGTGCTCGTGCCCACCACCCTCCTCGTCCAGCAGCACTTCGGGACGTTCTCCGAGCGCTACTCCCAGTTCCCGGTGTCCGTGAAGGCGCTGTCCCGCTTCCAGACGGACACCGAGGCCAAGGCCGTGCTGGAGGGCCTGCGCGAGGGCTCGGTCGACGTCGTCATCGGCACCCACCGCCTGTTCTCGTCCGAGACGAAGTTCAAGGACCTGGGCCTGGTCATCGTCGACGAGGAGCAGCGCTTCGGCGTCGAGCACAAGGAGCAGCTGAAGAAGCTGCGCGCCAACGTCGACGTGCTGACGATGTCCGCCACGCCCATCCCGCGCACCCTGGAGATGGCGGTCACAGGCATCCGCGAGATGTCCACGATCACCACCCCGCCGGAGGAGCGCCACCCGGTGCTGACGTTCGTGGGGCCGTACGACCAGAAGCAGATCGGCGCCGCGATCCGGCGCGAGCTGCTCCGCGAGGGCCAGGTCTTCTACATCCACAACCGGGTGGAGTCCATCGACCGGGCCGCCGCGCGGCTGCGCGAGATCGTGCCGGAGGCGCGGATCGCCACGGCGCACGGCCAGATGGGCGAGAGCCAGCTGGAGCAGGTCGTCGTCGACTTCTGGGAGAAGAAGTTCGACGTGCTGGTCTCGACGACGATCGTCGAGTCGGGCATCGACATCTCCAACGCCAACACCCTCATCGTCGAGCGCGGCGACAACTTCGGCCTGTCGCAGCTGCACCAGCTGCGCGGCCGGGTGGGCCGCAGCCGCGAGCGCGGCTACGCCTACTTCCTCTACCCGCCGGAGAAGCCGCTCACCGAGACGGCGCACGAGCGGCTGGCCACCATCGCCCAGCACACGGAGATGGGCGCGGGCATGTACGTCGCCATGAAGGACCTGGAGATCCGCGGCGCGGGCAATCTCCTGGGCGGCGAGCAGTCCGGCCACATCGCGGGCGTCGGCTTCGACCTGTACATCCGGATGGTCGGCGAGGCCGTGGCCGACTACCGGGCGTCGGTCGAGGGCGGCGGGGAGGAGGCGGAGGCGCCGCTCGAGGTGAAGATCGAGCTGCCGGTCGACGCGCACGTCCCGCACGACTACGCGCCGGGCGAGCGGCTGCGCCTCCAGGCGTACCGGGCCATCGCCTCGGCCAACTCCGAGGAGGACATCAAGGCGGTCCGCGAGGAGCTCACCGACCGCTACGGCAAGCTGCCGGAGCCCGTGGAGAACCTGCTGCTGGTCGCCGGGCTGCGGATGCTCGCCCGTGCCTGCGGGGTCTCCGACATCACCCTCCAGGGCTCCAACGTGCGCTTCGGCCCGGTGGAGCTGCGCGAGTCGCAGGAGCTGAGGCTCAAGCGGCTCCACCCGCGCACGGTGATGAAGCCGGCCACCCAGCAGATCCTGGTGCCGCGCCCGGCGACCCGCCCCATCGGCGGCAAGCCGCTCGTCGGCCGCGAGCTCCTCGCGTGGACGGGCGAGTTCCTCACGACGATCCTGGGCTGAGGCCCCAAAAGGGGCGCCCCAAAGGGGGCGCCCCGTAAGGGGCGCGGGGAACTGCGCGCCCAGCCACGACGCACCCGCAGGTGACGTACCGGTCTACCCGACGTGCCGCAGAACGGCGAAGCCGCTCTCCGTGCCGAGCACGGCGAACGCGGCCCCCGGATGCCGGGTCCGCGCGTCCTGGACCAAGTCGTTCGCGGTCCTGCCGTCGCCGACGCGCAGCGCGATGTAGTCGGGGACGATGCCCTGGGTGCCGCCTATCCAGAAGACCCGGCAGCGGTGGACGAGCCGGCTTATGGGGGTGATGTCGGCCTCGACGGTGGCGTTGTCGGGGATCCGGTCGAAGAGGCGTTCCGTGGCCTTGACGCTCTCGGGTATCCGGTAGGTGTCCGGCATGGTCAGGGAGTACAGCGGCAGGGACGCGGTGAGCGCGAGGGCGGCGGCGAGGACGGCCGCGGGCAGCTGGTGGGCGTAGCGGCGCAGCCACGGCCGGCCGGTGGCGCGCGCCTTGGCGAGCGCGTCGGTGAGGGCGATGAAGACGATGGGCATCAGGACGGCGCTGTAGTGCCAGTCGGTGCCCCAGAAGTGGTCGTCGTGGGAGACGAACCGCCAGCCGAGGGTGGGCAGGGCGACGAGCAGCACCGGTGAGCGCAGGGCCAGCAGCCCGGTGGTGGGCAGCAGGGTCCACGCCAGGGTGCGCACGGCGGTGTCGAAGGGGATGGTGGGGGCGGGCCCGGCGTCGCCGCTGAGCTTGTTCCAGTAGTCGTAGGAACCGCTGCTGTTGAAGCCGGGGATGATCACGCCGAGGGCGAGGGCGGTGGCCGCGAGCCCGAAGGTGACCAGTCCGGTGGCCAGGGCCGTGGCCCGGGGGTCGCGGCCCGTGCCGCGCAGCCGGACGATGATCACCGCGCCGATGGTCGCGATCGTGACGCCGAGGTCCTCCTTGACCAGGACCAGGGGCGCGGCCCAGAGCACCGCGGCCGTCCACCGCCGGCGGACCAGCGCCTCCAGGGAGAAGGCCAGCAGCGGCATGGCGAAGGCGATCTCGTGGAAGTCGAAGTCGACGGCGCGCTGGACTCCCCAGGACAGGCCGTAGGCGATGCCGATGGCGAGGCCCCGGCCGCGGCCGAGGAGGTGGGCGGCGAGCCGGGTGACGGGCACGGCCGACAGCGCGAACAGCGCGGCCTGGACCACGAGCAGGGTGATGGGCGTGGGGAAGACGCGGTAGAGCGGGGCGATCAGCGCGGTGACGGGGCTGAAGTGGTCGCCGAGGATGTTGGTGCCGGGGCCCTTGAGGTCGGCTATCGGCGCCCGGAAGTGGGCGTAGGCGCGTATCGCCTGCTCGAAGATGCCCAGGTCCCAGGACATGGTGAGCATCCGCAGATGACGGCTGACCGACAGGATGGTGTAGAG
Organism: Streptomyces abikoensis; assembly: GCF_014648775.1. Classification (GTDB taxonomy): domain Bacteria; phylum Actinomycetota; class Actinomycetes; order Streptomycetales; family Streptomycetaceae; genus Streptomyces; species Streptomyces abikoensis. The sequence continues at coordinate 96,809 of NZ_BMRT01000007.1, read as the reverse complement.
GACGAACAGGACGGCGCCCAGCCAGTAGGGGTCCAGTCCCGGTGCGCGCAGCCGGGCGGACAGGGGGCGGCGGCCGGCTGGTGCGGCCTCGGCCGGGCTGTGGCCTGCTGCCGACACGTCGGCGGTGGCCGAGTCCATGGGCGGTCCTCTCTCTTCCTGCTCGTCAACGGGGCCTTCGGGCCCCTTGGCCGGCTTCAGCCGGGTTTCTTGCGGTCCGTGCGCTCCGCTGGTCTTGAAGTATGCGTCCTCGGCGGCGGGCGTCACGATGCCGTCGCGCGCCGGGATCGTTCGCGCATCCCGGCGGACCGCGAATCGTTGGCCGAATCAGTGGCTCGGGCCACGCGGACTGCCTACCATCGATCAACGCCAGGCCGATGGACCGCACGTCGCGGGGTCCGCCCCGCCCCTGCTCAACGCCCCTGCCCACGTATGCCGCACGATCTTTCGTCGCCGGGAGGCTTCATGATCCGCCGCAGGACAGCGCTCTCCGTCTCCGCCGCCGGGCTGCTCGCCGCCGCGCCCCTGCTCACCGGCTGCGGATCCACTCCGCACCCCGGTGCCGCCGCCGTGGTGGGCAAGGACCGGATCACGGTCGCCCAGCTCCAGAGCCAGGTGGAGGACGTGCGGGAGGCGCAACGGTCCGCGCCGCAGGGGCGGCAGCTGCTGGCGAGCAGCGCCCGGCTCAGCCAGGACACCCTGGTGCGGCTGATCCAGTACCGGGTCATCGAGGCCGCCGGCCGGGACAACGGCGTCGACGTCACCCGGCGGGAGCTCCAGGAGCGCCGGGAGGAGGTCGAGAAGCTGCTCGGTGGCGCGGCGGCGGTCGACAGCCGGTTCCTCGCGGCGGGGATCGCCCCCGACCAGGTCGACCAGGAGCTGTCGGCCGGGCTCGTCCGGGCCAAGCTGGAGAAGAAGCTCGGCCAGGCCCGCACCGTCGACACGCTGATGAAGACGTCCGAGGCCCTGCGCGTCGACGTCAATCCGCGCTACGGCACGTGGGACGCCAAGCGCGGCACGGCCCGGCCCGTCCAGGAGCCCTGGCTGCGCGCAGCTGAACAGCCGGCCTGAGGCCCCGTAAGGGGCGCGGGGAACTGCGCGACCAGCCACGACGCACCCGCAGCTGACTGACGTACCGGGCTTCCAGCGGAGCGCCTAGGCTCGGCCGTGTGACTGACCGCCGTGCGAATGATCCCGCGAACGCCCCCGCCGACGCCCCCGCCGACGCCCCCGGGGGCGACCCCCTCGGCCGTATCGTCCTGCTGACCACCAGCCATCGGGTCGCCCCCGGTCTGCTGTCCTGGCCGGCGTGGCAGACGCTGCGCGCCGCCGACCGGGTGCTGTGCGCCGACGCCGGCCACCCCCAGCTGCCGTATCTGGGGGAGGCCGGCGTCGTGGTCGAGCACGCGGCGCCGACGGCGCGGGAGCTCGTCGACTACTGCGCGGCGGGCGGGCGCACCGTCGTGGTGCTCACCTCCGCCGAGGGCGAGTCGGCCCTCACCGACGGCCTGGCCCGGCTGGCCGGCTCCGGCCGGGAGTCGATGCCGGCGCTGGAGCTGCTCCCCGGCTCGTACGACCTGCCCGGCGCCCGGCTGCTCGACCTGGTGCAGGTGATGGACCGGATCCGGGTGTCCTGCCCGTGGACGGGGATCCGCACCCACGAGGACCTGGCGAAGTACGGGCTGGAGGAGATGTACGAGCTCCTGGAGGCCATCGAGACCGGTGACAGGGAGGCGCTCCGGGAGGAGCTGGGCGACGTCCTGCTCCAGGTCGTCTTCCACGCCCGGATCGCCCAGGACGACCCGGACGAGCCGTTCTCCGTCGACGACGTCGCCGCCGGGATCGTCGACAAGCTCATCCACCGCCACCCGCACGTCTTCGGGGAGGAGTCCGCCGAGACGCCGGAGGAGGTCAAGGCGCACTGGATGCGGACGAAGGCCGACGAGAAGCGCCGGGAGTCGGTCACCGAGGGCGTGCCGCTGGGCCAGCCGGCCCTGGCGCTGGCCGCGAAGCTGGCCTCCCGGGCCCGCCACGAGGGGCTGGCGGTGGCCCTGCCGGAGGGGGAGGGCGTCGGCTACGAGCTGCTGGCCCTGGCGGTACGGGCGGAGGCGGCGGGCGTCGAGCCGGAGACCGCCCTGCGGGCCGCCGCGCGGACGTACCGTGACGCGATCCGGGCCGCCGAGGAGGCCCGGGGCGGGGCCCCGGAGTAGCGCGGACGGGGCGCTCGCTCACCCGTTCGGCTCAGTGGCGGTCTTGAGGGGGCGGCCGACGGGTACCCGAGTCCCATGCGTACCGTTCCCATGGACTTCGCCGCTCCCCCTCAGCTCGGCGGGATCGCCCCCTTCATCGTGGGGCTCTTCGTCGTCGCCATCCTGATCGGCGCCATCGTCGTCGGCCGGAGGGTCCGCGACCGGGAGCCCCCGCCGCCGAGCCAGCCGCAGCGCCGCCAGGGCGCCTGGCAGACCCGGGAGGAGTACGAACGGGGGCCCACCTCGCCGAACCACGGCCCCGGGCACGCCCACGACGAGGAGGCGGTCGGGTACATCACGGAGCACCACGAGCCGGACGAGCTGCACCCGGAGGCCGACGGGGAGCGTGTCCTTCCGCATGAGATGAAGAACCCGCCCGCCCACCCCGAGGAGCTCTCCGAGGAGCGGAAGAAATGGGACCCCGGCAGCAGCGGCGCCTTCGGCAGCGGCGGCAGTGGCCACCACTAGACGGCGCCGGGCTGGACGGCGCCCGGCTGGACGGTGCCCGGCTGGACGGTGCCCGGCGGCCAGGTGGCGCCCGGGTGGCGCCGGGTAGGTAGCGTCGGGGCGTGCACGAGAATCACACGCCCCCCGCCCCACCGCTCTTCACCTGGGAGTTCGCCTCCGACCCCTACCCGGCGTACGCCTGGCTGCGCGAGCACGCCCCCGTGCACCGCACGGAGCTGCCCAGCGGCGTCGAGGCATGGCTGGTCACCCGCTACGCCGACGCCCGGCAGGCGCTCGCCGACCAGCGGCTGTCGAAGAACCCCGTGCACCACTCCGAGACCGCCCACGGCAAGGGCAAGGTCGGCATCCCCGGCGAGCGCAGCGCCAATCTGATGACGCACCTGCTCAACATCGACCCGCCGGACCACACCCGGCTGCGCCGGCTGGTGTCCAAGGCGTTCACCCCGCGCCGGGTCGCCGAGTTCGCCCCCCGCGTCCAGGAGCTCACCGACCAGCTCATCGACGCCATTCTCGACAAACCCGGCGCCGAGAAGGGGAAGGCCGACCTCATCCACGAGTTCGCCTTTCCCCTCCCCATCTACGCCATCTGCGACATGCTCGGCGTCCCGCGAGAGGACCAGGACGACTTCCGGGACTGGGCGGGCATGATGATCCGCCACGGCGGCGGGCCGCGCGGCGGAGTGGCCCGCTCGGTGAAGAAGATGCGGACGTACCTCGCGGAGCTCATCCACCGCAAGCGCGAGGACCTCGGCGAGGACCTCATCTCCGGTCTGATCCGGGCGAGCGACCACGGCGAGCACCTCACCGAGAACGAGGCCGCGGCCATGGCCTTCATCCTCTTGTTCGCCGGTTTTGAAACAACTGTGAACCTGATCGGTAACGGAACCTACGCGCTGCTGCGCCACCCGGAGCAGCGCGCCCGGCTCCAGCGGGCCCTCGCCGAGGGCGACGAGAGCCTCCTCGCCACGGGCGTCGAGGAGCTGCTGCGCTACGACGGCCCGGTGGAGCTCGCCACCTGGCGGTTCGCCACCCAGGACCTGGTCCTGGGCGGGCAGCGCATCGCCGAGGGCGATCCCGTGCTGGTCGTCCTGGCCGCCGCCGACCGGGATCCGGAGCGTTTCGCCGACCCCGACACCCTGGATCTGTCCCGGCGCGACAACCAGCACCTGGGCTACGGGCACGGCATCCACTACTGTCTCGGCGCGCCCCTCGCCCGCCTCGAAGGACAGGCCGCGATCGCCACGCTGCTGCGCCGGCTGCCCGATCTGTCCCTCGCCGCCGAACCCGAGGACCTGCGCTGGCGCGGCGGTCTGATCATGCGTGGATTGCGTACTTTGCCCGTGGAGTTCACGCCCAAAAGCCGCGCGGTGTGACGCCCGGTCAAAACGGTGGTTATCGGCGCGTGACCTCCGCTACACCGGCTTGTGACTCGCGGAAGCCCTCGCTATGGTCTGCGACCAATCGAAAGCCGCCTACGCGAGAGGCCCGCCCATGCTCTCAGGATCCGGTAGACATCGCCGTCCCCGTCAGGTACCCGCCATCGTGGTCGCGGCGGGGGTGACGGCCTCCAGCGCGGCCCTGCCGCTGCTGGCGACCGGCTCCGCCGTCGCCGCGGACGCGGGCACCTGGGACAAGGTCGCCCAGTGCGAGAGCGGAGGGATGTGGAGCGCCAACACCGGCAACGGCTTCCTCGGCGGTCTCCAGCTCACCCAGCAGATGTGGGAGCAGAACGGCGGCGTCGCGTACGCGCCGCGCCCCGACCTGGCCAGCCGGTCCCAGCAGATAGCCGTGGCCGAGCGGATCCTCAAGGCGGAGGGCGCCGACACCTGGCGGACCTGCGCGGTGAGTTCGGGCCTGGCCGGCGAGGCGGCCCAGGGCGACGACAAGGCGCCCGAGGTGGACCCGGGCGACGGGTCGTCCTCCGCCGCGCCGGAGCCGAGCCGCCCCCGTACGCCCGGGCGCGGCAACCAGCCCGCTCCCGAGCGCACGTCGCCCGCGCCGTCCGACGCCGCCTCCGGGTCGCCCAAGCCCGCGCCCTCCTCGTCCGGTTCGCCCACGACGGGCTCCTCCGGCACCCCCTCCGCTTCCACGAGCCCGTCCCCGGACACGGCCGGCGGCAAGCACCGCAAGGACCCGTCGGGACAGCCGACGACGGGTACGAGCCCCGGCGCGTCGGCCGATCCGACCGCCATCCCCACCGCCCCGGTCGGCACTCCTTCGAACACCCCGGCGAACACGCCCTCGGACACCCCTGGAACAGGAACCTCGCCTTCCGGTTCACCCCTTCCCGGCGACACCGGGGCGACTCCCGGAACGGGCCGCCACCGTGCCGACCCGTCACCTTCCGGCGATGCTCAGCGGCCCTCCCGGGGCGGCGAGAGCCGGGCGGAGCTGCCGTCCGCCAACGACTACACGGTGCGGCCCGGTGACAACCTGTCAGAGATCGCCGAGCAACACTCGGTCACCGGAGGCTGGCAGACGCTGTATCAGAAGAACGAGAAACTGGTCGGTTCTGATCCGGACCTTATCCGCCCTGGTCAGAGGCTTGACATCCGTAAGTAGCGCTCCGGTTCGAGGCGAATGTCCGTTCCAGTCGAAAGTGAGACATGGGTCTCGTTGACGGAGTGTCGGATGCCTCAAATCCGTTTTGCTCGAATGGCCTCTCACCTGCGGAAACGTCAGGTTTCTGGGGGCAACTCAGGCCATCGGTGGCTGAAAAGTGGGGTTTGAACCCGTCGGCCGCCTGTGATTACCGTCGTCACCGCTCGCCACCGCGAGCACCACGGCCGCACGCCGAATCCTGCCGGCGGCCGGGGGAGTCGTCGCGCAAGCGCCGTAGGCAGGAGCGGGGGAACCAAGGTAGGTCGCCGGAACGGTCCCAAGGCCACATGGCCGAAGGAGCGGAACGGCTAGGGGTGAAGCCCGGAGCGCGAAAGCGCGGCCGGGCCGGGCGAACTCACAGCCCGAACCCGACAGCTCACCTCGTAGGCGTCGGTGAGGAAACCGACTCATGTCCAAGGGCAAGCACCGTCGTCCGTCCAAGGCCGTCCGCATCGTCACGCTCGCCGGTGTCACCGGCGCGGCTGTCGCAGCCCCTCTGATGGTCGCGACCTCCGCCAACGCCGCCTCCGTCTCCACGTGGGACAAGGTCGCCGAATGCGAGTCCAGCGGTAACTGGCACATCAACACCGGCAACGGCTACTACGGTGGCCTGCAGTTCTCGCAGTCCTCCTGGAAGGCCGCCGGCGGCGGGCAGTACGCCCCGCGCGCCGACCTGGCCACCAAGTCCCAGCAGATCGCCACCGCCGAGCGCCTGCTCGCCATGCAGGGCCCCGGTGCCTGGGGCTGCGCCGGCTACGGCGGCCTGACCAGCGGTGGCGCCAAGGCCAACGTCGACACGGACGACTCCGACGGCGGCTACGTCGCGAAGAAGTCCACGAAGTCCGCCTCCGGCGCCTACGGCAAGGCCCAGTCCCACGCCGACCGCAGCAAGCGCCAGGCCGCGCCGCAGCAGCACAGCAGCAAGGCGGTCCAGCAGTCGGACGACTCCGACGACGAGGCCCCGGCGCCGAAGCAGGCCGCCCCGCGGACCATCCAGAAGGGCGACGGCGAGTACCAGGTGAAGGCGGGCGACACCCTCGCGACCATCGCCGTGTCCCAGAAGGTCCAGGGCGGCTGGCAGAAGCTGCACGAGCTCAACAAGAAGATCGTGCCCGACGCGGACGTGATCTTCCCGGGCCAGCAGCTCCACCTGCGCTGAGCGAAGGCCGGCCGGGGCCGGTGACGACCCCGGCCGGCCGAGCGACCGCCCCGCTCCGATGCGACTTCCCCCCGAGCCGCATCGGAGCGGGGCTCCGCTCGTTCTGCCGGCGGATTTCCCGTCCTCGTTGAGCGAACACACCGACGATTCGTCCGGGGATCTCGGCGTTTGTGCCAATTTTCGGCCCGGGCGACAGGGCAAGGGCGGGCGCACGCTCCGGGGCCCGTTAGGCTCGTGGTGCAGAACTCCAGACACACACGAAGGAGACCCTCGTGCCGTCCATCGACGTCGTCGTAGCTCGCGAGATCCTCGACTCGCGAGGCAACCCCACGGTCGAGGTCGAGGTCGGCCTCGACGACGGCTCCACGGGCCGTGCCGCCGTACCGTCCGGCGCCTCCACCGGCGCCTTCGAGGCCATCGAGCTTCGTGACGGCGACCCCAAGCGCTACCTCGGCAAGGGCGTCGAGAAGGCCGTCCTCGCCGTCATCGAGCAGATCGGCCCGGAGCTCGTCGGCTACGACGCCACCGAGCAGCGCCTGATCGACCAGGCCATGTTCGACCTGGACGCCACCGAGAACAAGGGCTCCCTGGGCGCCAACGCCATCCTCGGCGTCTCCCTGGCCGTCGCGCACGCCGCCTCCGAGGCGTCCGACCTGCCGCTCTTCCGCTACCTCGGCGGCCCGAACGCGCACCTGCTGCCCGTTCCGATGATGAACATCCTGAACGGCGGCTCGCACGCCGACTCCAACGTGGACATCCAGGAGTTCATGATCGCGCCGATCGGCGCGGAGTCCTTCTCCGAGGCCCTGCGCTGGGGCACCGAGGTCTACCACACCCTCAAGAAGGTCCTGAAGGGCCGCGGCCTGTCCACCGGCCTCGGCGACGAGGGCGGCTTCGCCCCGAACCTGGGCTCCAACCGCGAGGCCCTCGACCTCATCCTCGAGGCCATCAAGGAGGCCGGCTACACCCCCGGCCAGGACATCGCGCTCGCGCTCGACGTGGCCGCCTCCGAGTTCTACAAGGACGGCGTCTACAAGTTCGAGGGCAAGGACCGCACCGCGGCCGAGATGACCGAGTACTACGCCGAGCTCGTCGAGGCGTACCCGCTCGTCTCCATCGAGGACCCGCTGTTCGAGGACGACTGGGCCGGCTGGAAGACCATCACCGACCAGCTCGGCACCAAGGTCCAGCTCGTCGGTGACGACCTGTTCGTCACCAACCCCGAGCGCCTCGCCCGCGGCATCGAGGAGGGCAGCGCCAACGCCCTCCTGGTCAAGGTCAACCAGATCGGCTCGCTGACCGAGACCCTCGACGCCGTCGAGCTGGCCCAGCGCAACGGCTTCAAGTGCATGATGTCCCACCGCTCCGGCGAGACCGAGGACGTCACCATCGCCGACCTGGCCGTCGCCACCAACTGCGGCCAGATCAAGACCGGCGCCCCGGCCCGCTCCGAGCGCGTCGCCAAGTACAACCAGCTCCTGCGCATCGAGGAGATCCTCGACGACGCCGCGGTCTACGCCGGCCGCAGCGCCTTCCCGCGCTTCAAGGGCTGAGCCCGAAAGGCACAGCGAGGGCTGAGCCTCAAGAGCTGAGCCTCAAGGGCTGACCTTCTCGCCAGTCTCCGTACGTCCCCGGCCGCGGTCCCGTACCGTGTCCGGGGACGTACGTTCGTAACGGACTCTCCAGGGGAGGCGACGTGGGCGCGGACCGGTTCTCCACCGCGACCAGGCTCAAGGCGCTGGGCACGGCGCTGGTCCAGGGGCCGACCGCGGCCCGGGTCTACCGCGCCCGCCCGCAGCGCCGCTCCCGGCTCACCGGTCGCGCGGCGCTCCTCGCGCTCGTCGTCTGCTCGCTCGTCGTCGCCCTCGCCTACCCCATGCGCCAGTGGGTCACCCAGCGCTCGGACATCGCCGACCAGCGGCACCGGACGGAGCAGGCGCGCGAGGAGGTCAAGCGGCTGCACGAGGAGAAGGCCCGGCTGGAGGACCCGGCGTACGTGGAGCAGCTGGCGCGCGAGCACCTCCACTTCGTACGCCCCGGCGAGACCGGGTACACCGTGGTGGACGGCACCGCCGACGGTGGGCGCCACAAGGACCAGGGCGCCGCCGACCGCCCCTGGTACAGCAACCTCTTCGACGACGTGGACACCTCCGACGCCCACCGCTGAACCACACATCCCATACGCACTAGACCGATCGAGCACGAGCGAGCACATGGACACGCCTCCTCCGAAGACCGAGCCCACCGAGCCGACGGACGCGGACATCGCCGCGTTCAAGGAGCAGCTGGGCCGCCCGCCGCGCGGACTGCGCTCCATCGCGCACCGCTGCCCCTGCGGCAATCCCGACGTGGTCGAGACGGCGCCGCGCCTGGAGGACGGCACGCCGTTCCCGACCCTCTACTACCTGACCTGCCCCCGGGCCGCGTCCGCGATCGGCACCCTCGAGGGTTCGGGCCTGATGAAGGAGATGCAGGACCGGCTGGCGACGGACCCGGAGCTGGCCGCCGCCTACCGGGCCGCTCACGAGGACTACATCGCGCGCCGCGACGCCATCGAGGTCCTGCAGGGCTTCCCCAGCGCCGGCGGCATGCCGGACCGGGTGAAGTGCCTCCACGTGCTCGTCGGCCACTCGCTGGCGGCCGGCCCGGGCGTGAACCCGTTCGGCGACGAGGCCATCGCGCTGCTGCCGGAGTGGTGGAGCAAGGGCCCGTGCGTGAACCCGTGCGCCGGTGAGGAGGGCTGCGCGTGACCCGCGTCGCCGCCGTCGACTGCGGCACGAACTCCATCCGGCTGCTGGTGGCCGACTGCGACCCGGCCACGGGCGAACTCGTGGAGCTCGACCGCCGGATGACGATCGTCCGCCTCGGCCAGGGCGTGGACCGCACGGGCCGCTTCGCGCCGGAGGCGCTGGAGCGCACGTTCGCCGCCTGCCGGGAGTACGCGGAGGTCGTCAAGGACTTCGGGGCGGAGCGGGTGCGCTTCGTGGCGACGTCCGCCTCCCGGGACGTCTCCAACCGCGAGGAGTTCGTGCGCGGCGTCAAGGACATCCTGGGCGTGGAGCCCGAGGTGATCAGCGGTGACCAGGAGGCCGAGTTCTCCTTCACCGGCGCCACCAAGGAGCTCGTGGGCCGCGCGGACCTGGCGAAGCCGTTCCTCGTCGTGGACATCGGCGGCGGCTCGACCGAGTTCGTCGTCGGCGAGGAGCACGTCCGGGCCGCGCGCAGCGTGGACGTGGGCTGCGTGCGGATGACGGAGCGTCACCTCGTGACGGACGGCGTGGTCTCCGACCCGCCGGCCGCCGACCGGATCGCCGCCATACGGGCCGACGTCGAGGCCGCCCTCGACCTCGCCGGGCAGAGCGTCCCGCTCACCGAGGCCCGCACGCTCGTGGGCCTGGCCGGCTCCGTCACCACGGTCGCGGGCATCGCCCTCGACCTGGCCGAGTACGACTCCACCGCCATCCACCACGCGCGCATCCCCCTGGCCCGCGTCCAGGAGATCACCGCCCGCCTCCTCACCTCCACCCACGAGGAGCGCACCGCGATCCCGGTCCTCCACCCCGGCCGCGTCGACGTGATCGCCGCGGGCGCGCTGATCCTCCAGTGCGTGATGGAGCGCGTGGGCGCCGAGGAGGTCGTCGTGAGCGAGCACGACATCCTCGACGGCATCGCGTGGAGCGTGGCGTAGGCCCTAGGGGACGGAAGCCCGACGATCATCCCTGATCATGATCGAAAGGGAGGGGGCGGCGGCATAGGTTGACGGTGCGTCACCCCTTACCGAGAGGTCTCGACCATGCGCCGCCGTACCGTCGCCGTCTCCGCCCTGCTCGCCGCAGCGGCCCTCGCCCCCGCGGCCGTCCCGGCCGTCGCCGCCACGCCCGCCGCCCGGGGCGCCGACCGCGCCGGTCTCCAGCGCGCGCTGGACGGCGTCGTGGCCGAGGGCGTGCCCGGAGCGATCGCCGAGGTACGGGACGAGGGCGGGGTCTGGCGCGGGAGCAGCGGTGTCGCCGATCTGGCGGCCGGGCGGCGGGCGCAGGCCGGGGACCGGTTCCGGGCGGGCAGCGTGACCAAGAGCTTCGTCGCCACGGTCGTACTCCAGCTCGTGGCCGAGGGCGAGGTCGGTCTGGACGACCCGATCGGGCGCCACCTGCCCGGCCTCGTGCCCGACGGCTCGAACGGCGCGCCCGTCACCGTGCGGCAGCTGCTCGATCACACCAGCGGTCTGCCCAACTACACCGACGTCCTCCTGCGGAAGCCGGACCCGATACGGGCCGCCCAGCACTCCCACCACACCCCGCGCGAGCTGGTGGACATGGCGGTGAAGGAGCCCCGCGCCTTCAACCCCGGCGAGCCCGGCAAGTGGGCGTACTCCAACACCAACTACGTCGTCCTCGCCATGCTGATCGAGAAGTCGACGGGCCACACCCTGCCCCAGGAGATCGACCGGCGCATCGTGCGCCCGCTCCACCTCACCGGGACCTCCGTCCCCTCGTCGTCGCACGTGCCCGGCCGCCATCTGAACGGATACGAGCGGCTCCCCGGCGAGACGGCCACGACCGACTTCACCGACTTCAGCCCCACGGCTTTCTGGGGCCCCGGCAACATCGTCTCCACCACCGCCGACCTCAACCGCTTCTACCGTGCCCTGTCCGGCGGCAAGCTGCTCCCGTCCCGCCTGTGGCGCGAGATGAACACCCTCCACGACACGGACCGCGGCGAGAGCCGGAAGTACGGCCTGGGCATGGAGAGCAACTCGGGCTACTGCCCCGGGGAGAAGCCGGTGTGGGGCCACACCGGCAGCGTCCCCGGCTACAACACCTTCAGCTTCACGACGGCCGACGGCCGTCGCCAGATCACGCTCGCCCTCAACATGGACACCTTCAAGGGCCCGAAGGCCGACGCCGCGGCGCTGAAGGTGCTGTCCACGGCCCTGTGCCGGAAGTAGGACGCCTGGCGGCCGGGGGAGCGCCCGCCGACCTGCGCGAGGCGCTTCCCACCGGCCAGGAGCCGCCCGGCGTGTCGAGCCACGCCTCTTGCCCGTCCGGTGTCACGGTGAGCCCGAAGCGGTCGTGCGTGGGTCTGCCCTGCTTCCGCCACCACCGGAAGGCGGCTTCCACGTCGTCCCACAGCCGGCGCGGGCCCGACTGCCAGACGCGGGTCTCTTCCCCTTCCCGGAACATCACGCAGGCCCAGGAGCGGTCGCCCAGCCCGTAGAACCACACGGGACGCGCGCCGTCACGGGCGTCGGCCACGGCCTGGACGCAGTGCGGCACCCGGAGCCCGAGGGCGAACGGGAGGGCGGTGTACCGGCCGGTGAGGAACTCGGACTCGGTAACCGCTGTGGCGGAGGTGTCCGCGCTGCCGAACGTGCCCGCCGGAACGTATTCCGCGTGCGGTCGGCGGGGCGAACGCTGGGCCCGGATCTTCATGAACTCCACGGGGCGGGTGAAGTGGCCGAGCGCGATTCCGCCGTTTGCCCTCAGGCGGACCACGGCGTCCGCGTTGCTGTAGTGCGTGCCCCATGGGGCGACGATGATCCCGCCCTTGCGGATCTGAGACAGCCACGCCCCCGGGGACTCCCGGAGTCCCACGGTGGCGAGGATGCGGTCGTACGGCCCGTGGCCCGCGTAGCCCTCGAAGCCATCGCCGACGACCACGTCCGGGTACAGCCCGGCCGCGTGCAGGCACTCGCGGGCCCGCATGGACACCGTGCGGTCGATCTCGATCGTGGTGACGCGTCCGCGTCCGCGTCCGCGTGAGCCCACGCAGCGGTGGTACAGGGCCCCGGCGGTCTCACCCGTCCCGGTGGCCACGTCCAGCACGTTCATGCCCTCGTCCACGCCCAGGTCCTGGAACAGTCCGTAGTTCACGGACGGCGCGGACGACGAGCTTGTCGACACGCGCCCCGGCGCGGTGCCGGAGTGCTCGCCGTCGTCCCACTGGGTCACGATGGGCTGGTCGCTGTCCACGGCCGCGTACCAGCCGTGGGGGTCGGCGGTCCGGTCGACGGCGACGCTCGTACCGGTCTCCATGTCCCACGGCCAGATCAGATCGGGCAGGAAGGCGGCCCGGTCCACGGCGGCGAAAGTCGGCGCCCAGTCCGACGACATCGCTTTCATCTCGAAGAGGACGCGCCCCAGCTCCTTTCGGCTGGGGCGCTCCGACTGCGGGCTGAACGTCACTTGCGGTGGGTCCCGTCTCCCTCGGGTCTACTGCCGTCGGGGGACGGGGGCTCGGCCGGCGGCGTCCACGGCTGCCCGCGGTGCCCGTCCCCCTCGCCTTCGTCCTTGCCGCGCCCGCCGTCAACGGCGGTTACGAACTGAATATTCACTTTGTACCCTTTCGATCGTTCGGATGGGCACGTGCGCCTGCTCGGCCGCTGATCGCACTCACTGCTGTGAGGTGGCGACCGGACAGGGGTCCAGGGGTGGAGTGCGGGTGTGTGGTCCCGGATCGTAGGGGCGCGGCCGGGGCCGGGGTGGCGGATCGCCGCTATTGCCCGGCCTGCTGCTGGCAGGCCGGGCACACCACGGGCGCGTAGTGGCGACGGACGGCGGCCGGAAGGTCCGGGTCCGGCATGGCAGGCGGGGAGAAGAACGGCCCGACCGCCTCGGCCCATGTGAGGCGTCCCGCCGGTGGCGCGGGCGGTGGCAGCGGCGCCTCGGGAATCTCCGAAGGCGGTGGTGTCGGCCGCGCGATATGCCAGATCTGGCGAAGGAGGCGCCGAAGCCGGCTCATGGGTGCATCACCCGGAGGTGGCGACACATGGCCACGGTGAGCAGGTGGGCGGCGTCGGAGTGGCCGGCTTCCAGCGCTTTCCTGCGCTCGTCCTTGAGTCTGGCGATGTATTTGCACCGCAGTGGGGCGACGACTTCGAGGGAGTCGCCCTTCGCCTCCCATTCACGCCCGCCATCGAGTCGGCGCAGTTGATAGCGCGGCCCGACCTTGTCCATGACCTTGCCGATGCGCCCCGTGTCGGCGTCGTGCACCACCCTGCCGACCAAGTGGTGTCCGATGTGGCCAGGATCGTCGGGCTTGCGGTTCTCGGGAGCCTGCGGGAGTGCCTGCGAATGCCTGATCGCCATGCAAAATCCCCTCTGGGCAGCACTGATCACGCCGATAGTCGTCACGGGGTGATCGTGCGGCGACGTTTCGTGCACAACAGAGCGCTCCCAACTCCGGCTCGCTGCAAGCCGTCTCACTCAGAAATGAGAATTTGCATATGTGTGTGTGAGTGACGAAGGTCAAATGATCAACGCAGGTGACATGGCCGACGAACAGGCGGCAGACTGGCCGACAGAACGCGATGATGGAGGGCAAGTTGAGCGCACCGACCGTGCGTCGCCGCAGGCTGGGGACGAAGCTGCGAGCACTCCGCGATGGTCTGGGGCTGACGCTCGAAGACGTCGCCGCGAGGGCCGACGGCAGGATCACCGTCGCGAAACTGAGTCGCCTCGAGACAGCGCGCACGCCGGCGAAACCTGTCGACGTCAAGATGTTGCTCGCTCTCTACGGAGTTGACGACGATGAGCTTTGCGTGGCGCTGCTCGCCCTCGCCAACGAAGGCTCTGCCCGCGGCTGGTGGCACTCGTACCGGGGCGTGCTGTCCCCGGTGTACGAAGACTTGATCTCCTTGGAGGCCGAGGCGGCCTCGGTGCGGTCGTGGCAGATGGGCGCGATTCCGGGCCTGCTCCAGACCGCCGAGTACGCCCGCGAGATCATCAGCAGTACTGCCACGTCGGCGGCCGTCGAGGACAAGGTCGACGCGCTCGTCGAGGTGCGCCTCGCTCGTCAGTCGATCCTCACCTCACGCGAGCGCCCGCTCGACCTGCGCGTCGTCATCGGCGAGAGCGCGCTCCACACGAAGTGCTGCGAAGACGACGTGATGCGCGACCAGCTCACGCGTCTCCTCACGGTGAGCCGTCGCCCGAACATCACCATCCAGGTACTGCCTGCCGGTGTCCCACCGCATGTGGGGCAGATGGGGTCGTTTTCCCTGCTGGGGTTCGCCGATCACAGCGACCTTGACGTCGTGCACATCGAGAGTCTGACGTCCGGCCTTTACGTCGAGGACGGCCAAGAGGTAGCGGTGTATCAGAGCGCCTTCGAACGGCTGAGCGCTGCGGCGCTTGCACCGGAGGCATCCGCCGAGCGCATCGCAGAGATAAGGAAGACGGCATGACCCACGTTGACGACGCCTCGATACTTCCCGCGCGGTGGTGGAAGGCGAGAGCGTCCGGGGCGGTGTCCGACTGTGTGGAGATCGGCATCGTGGGCGGGGGAGAGGAAGTGATCGCGGTGCGGGACAGCAAGCGCCCCACAGGGCCCGCGCTCCTGTTCGGCCACCGGCAGATCCGCGGCTTCGTCGAGGCGGTTCGCGTCGGCAGGCTCGGGTAGGTCCGGGGAGCGCCCGGAGCGGGCCCTCAGCCTCTTCCGGCCCGACGGGGCCGGAAGAGGCTGAGGGGGGCGGCCGGTGGCGCCGGTGGCCTTCGTTAGCGGTCGAGGGAGCGTTCGGCGACGTGCGCGAGGCGTTTCGCGAACACCTTCGCGGCGTCCGGGGTGATCGTCCGGAGCGCGACCATGCTCGTGAGGATCACGTCGCACAGTTCCGACTGCACGTCGTCCCATGTGTGGCTGTCGCCCTTGCGCGGGTTCGAGCCGGTGACGCCGTGGATCGCCTCGGCGACCTCGCCGGCTTCCTCGCTGATCTTCAGCACGCGCAGCAGCCGGACCATGTCCGGTGGCATGGCGGCGCTCTCGGCGTCGAGCCATTCGACGAGCCGCTCGACGGTGTCCCAGGTCTCTCGCACGGTGCCGCTCCCTCCCGGTTCCTCGGGTGCTGTCATGCCCGTTGGGGCATGGCCGGTGCTGACGCTACCGGCCCTTAACGGACGTACCGGGCGCCCCCTGGACAGCCCCTCGGGAAATGTTCGTGAAATCCTTCACATGAAAAAGCGGCCGCGGAGCCTCGGAAGGGGGCCTTCGGCCCCTCTTTCGGGCCCTCCGGGGGGTTGGCAGTGGGAAACCAGCCGGTTTCGGCCGTGTTAAAGAGAGCCTTATGTAGGGGCCGGCCGGGCAGTGGTTCAGTCGTCCCGAGCGCCCCAAGGCCAGTTCAGCGGGGGTGCTCAACGCCCGCCGGACTGTTGCGGTTCCCTTGCGCGGGTATGGCGTCCATCACGGGGGCGGCGGAGTGTAGCAGACCCCCTTTCGTGCCTTGTGAAGGGGCTCACGAGCACCCCGTGGGAGAGTGCTGGATACTCGAATCATGAGCACCACGGAGCGTCCACGGATCCTCGTAGTAGGCGGTGGGTACGTCGGCCTGTACGCGGCGCGCCGCATCCTCAAGAAGATGCGGTATGGCGAGGCGACCGTCACGGTCGTCGACCCGCGCTCGTACATGACGTACCAGCCCTTCCTTCCCGAAGCAGCCGCCGGCAGCATTTCCCCTCGCCACGTCGTGGTGCCGCTGCGACGTGTGCTCCCCAAGGCGGAGGTCCTCACGGGCCGCGTCACCACCATCGACCAGGACCGCAAGGTAGCCACGATCGCCCCCCTCGTGGGCGAGGCGTACGAGCTGCCCTTCGACTACCTGGTCATCGCGATGGGCGCCGTCTCGCGCACCTTCCCGATCCCCGGCCTCGCCGAGAACGGCATCGGCATGAAGGGCATCGAGGAGTCCATCGGCCTGCGCAACCACGTCCTCGAGCAGCTCGACAAGGCCGACTCGACGAAGGACGAGGAGATCCGCCGCAAGGCGCTGACCTTCGTCTTCATCGGTGGTGGCTTCGCCGGCGCCGAGACGATCGGCGAGGTCGAGGACATGGCGCGCGACGCCGCCAAGTACTACCCCAACGTGAAGCGCGAGGACATGCGCTTCATCCTCGTCGACGCCGCCGACAAGATCCTCCCCGAGGTCGGTCCCAAGCTCGGCGAGTACGGCAAGAAGCACCTGGAGAGCCGCGGCGTCGAGATCTACCTCTCGACCTCCATGGACTCCTGTGTCGACGGCCACGTCGTGCTGAAGAACGGCCTCGAGGTCGACTCCAACACGATCGTGTGGACCGCGGGCGTCAAGCCCAACCCGGCCCTGGCCCGCTTCGGCCTGCCGCTGGGCCCGCGCGGCCACGTCGACACCTCCGAGACCCTCCAGGTCCAGGGCACCGACTACATCTGGGCCGCCGGCGACAACGCCCAGGTCCCGGACGTCGTCGGCCGCAAGGCCGGCAACGAGAACGCCTGGTGCCCGCCCAACGCCCAGCACGCGCTGCGCCAGGCCAAGGTCCTCGGCGACAATGTCCTGTCCGGCATGCGCGGCTTCCCGCAGAAGACGTACTCGCACGCCAACAAGGGCGCGGTGGCCGGCCTCGGCCTCCACAAGGGCGTCGCGATGATCGTCATGGGCAAGACCAAGATCAAGCTCAAGGGCCGTCTCGCCTGGTACATGCACCGTGGCTACCACGGCATGGCCATGCCGACCTGGAACCGTAAGATCCGCATCTTCGCGGACTGGACCCTGGGCATGTTCCTCAAGCGCGAGGTCGTCTCCCTGCGTGCCATGGAGAACCCGCGCGAGGAGTTCTACGAGGCCGCCAAGCCGGCCCCGCAGGCTCCCGCCAAGACCGAGAAGGCCAAGGCCTCCTGACCCCCGGTCAATAACTGAACAGCAGTCGAAGGGCGTCCGCCAATCCGTGGGGTGGACGCCCTTCGGCGTACCCGGAAGAGGGCGAATCCCTCGCACGGGGAAGGACTAGAGCACGACCTGCCGGTGTTTCAGGTGTCAGGCAAAAACGATCTGCTGACCCTTCATCATGGAGGTGTGCGACATGGCCGAGGCCGCTCGACGGCTCACCGCGCTCGCGGAGCGCGCCCTGGGCGCCCCGCTCCCGGTCCGGGTACGGGCCTGGGACCGCAGCGAGTCGGGCCCGCCCGGCACCCCCGTACTGATCGTCCGGCGCCGGCGCGCCCTGCGCCGGCTGCTGTGGCAGCCCGGTGAGCTCGGCCTGGCCCGCGCCTGGGTCGCCGGGGACCTCGACGTCGAGGGCGATCTCTACGAGGCCCTCGGGCTGCTCGCCGGGTTCTTCTGGGAGCGCGGCGAGGACGCGACCCGCCCCACCGGCCCCACGGCCCTCCTCAAGGCCCTGCGCGACCCGGAGATCCGCGCCGTGGGCCGCGAGCTGCTGAAGCTCACCGGGCCCTGGACACCGCCCGCCCCGCCCGCCGAGGAGGCCCGCAGGGCCGGCGGCCCCCTCCACACCCTGCGTCGCGACAAGCAGGCCATCAGCCACCACTACGACGTCGGCAACACCTTCTACGAGCACGTCCTGGGCCCCTCCATGGTGTACTCGTGCGCGTACTGGGAGAGCCCCACCTCGACCCTCGAAGAGGCCCAGCGGGCCAAGCTCGACCTTGTTTGCCGCAAGCTGGGGCTCAAACCCGGAACGCGGCTGCTCGACGTCGGCTGCGGCTGGGGCTCGATGGCCCTCCACGCCGCCCGCGAGTACGGCGCGGACGTCGTCGCCGTCACCCTCTCCGAGGAGCAGGCCGCCTACGCCCGCAAGCGGGCCGCCGAGGCCGGCCTGGCGGACCGGATAGAGGTCCGCGTCCAGGACTACCGCGAGGTCTCCGACGGCCCCTTCGACGCCGTCTCCTCCATCGGCATGGCCGAACACGTCGGCTCCGCGCGCTACGCCGAGTACGCCGCCGGCCTGTACGCCCTGCTGCGGCCCGGCGGCCGGCTGCTCAACCACCAGATCGCCCGCCGCCCGCTGAAGGACGAGGACGGCTACCGCGTCGACGAGTTCATCGACCGCTACGTCTTCCCCGACGGCGAGCTCGCGCCCGTCGGCCGGACCGTGGCCCAGCTGGAGGAGGCCGGCTTCGAGGTCCGGGACGTCGAGGCGCTGCGCGAGCACTACGCGCTCACCCTGCGGAGCTGGGTGGCCAACCTGGAGGCGCACTGGGACGAGGCCGTGCGGCTGACCTCCCCGGGCCGCGCCCGCGTCTGGCGGCTCTACATGGCCGCCTCCGCGCTGTCCTTCGAGCGCAACCGCATCGGCGTCAACCAGGTGCTGGCGATCCGCACCCCCGAGTCCGGGGAGCCGGGGCTGCCGCTGCGCACCCGCGACTGGCGGTCCTAGAAAACGCGGTCCTGGAGAACGGGTCGGGCCCCGCGGCATCAGCCGCGGGGCCCGACCCCTTCGCGTTCCGGTGGGGCTACTCGGCCTTGATGGCCGCCAGCATGTTGAGCTTGGCCGCCCGGCGGGCGGGCCACAGCGCGGCCAGCACGCCGACCACCGCGGCCAGCAGCAGGAACAGGCCCATCCGCTCCCAGGGGAGCACCAGCTCGTAGGTGCTCACGGCCTTCTTGATGAGGTCGCCCGCGGCCCAGCCGAAGAAGACGCCCAGGCCGATGCCCATCACACCGCCGAAGAGCGAGATGATCAGGGATTCCAGGCGCACCATCCGCTTGATGCCCTTGCGGTCCAGGCCGATGGCGCGGAGCATGCCGATCTCCTGCTGACGCTCGAAGACGGACATCGCCAGGGTGTTGATGACGCCGAGGACGGCGACCACCACGGCCATGGCCAGCAGCCCGTAGAGCATGTTCAGCAGCAGGCCGATGGCCTTGGAGATGCCGTCGGAGATGTCCTGCTTGGTCTGGATCTGGATGGCGGGGTTGTCGCCGAGGGCCTTGGCGAGGGAGTCCTTGACCTTCTCGTCGGCGCCGCCCTTGACCTTGACCATCACCTGGCGGTCGTCGACCTGGCTCTGGTGCGGGGCCAGGGTCGGGGCGTCGATCCAGACGCCGCGCATCAGGTCGTTGCCCTTGTAGACGCCGCCGACCGTCAGCTTGCCCTTCTTGCCGTCCTCGAAGGTGACGTCGAGGGAGGAGCCGAGCTTCCAGTGGTTGCCACGGGCCGTGGCGTCGTCCACGAGGACCTTGTCACCGGAGAGGGCGGCGAACGAGCCCGACGTGAAGTCCAGGTTCGTCAGCTTGTCCATGTCCTTGCCGTTGACGCCCGTGAGGCTCTGGTGCTCGCCGTTGATCCGGGCCGGGGAGGAGCGCAGCGGGCTGGAGGCGACGACGTCCGGGTGGCCGGCGAGCTTCTTCTCCACATCGGTGGACAGCGGGGTCATGCTGGCCATGGAGACGACGTAGTCGGCCTTGAGGGAGCCCGTGGCCATCTTGTCGATGGCCTGCTGCATGCTGCCGGCGATGACGGTCAGACCGGTGATCAGGGTCAGGCCGATCATCAGCGCGGAGGCGGTGGCGGCGGTGCGGCGCGGGTTGCGGACCGCGTTCTGCCGGGCGAGCTTGCCAGTCATCCCGAAGGGGCGCAGCAGCGGGGCCGCGGCGGCGATCACCGGGCGGGACAGCAGCGGCGTCAGCACGAAGACGCCGATGAGGACCAGGCCCGCGCCCAGGCCCATCATGGTCGAGCTGGTGGCGGTCAGGACGATCGCGGCACCGATGGCGGTGATGACGCCGCCGATGGAGTTGCGGACGACCAGGGACTTGGTGGTGGCCACGGCGTGGACGCTGTTCATCGCGGCGACCGGCGGGATCTTCGCGGCGCGGCGGCCGGGCAGCCAGGCGGCGAGCATGGTGACGACGATGCCGGCGACCATCGAGACCAGGACCGTGCTGGGGGAGATGACCAGCGGGCCGTCCGGGATGGTGGCGCCCGTGCGGCCGATCAGCGTCCGCAGGCCCGCGCCGATGCCGATGCCCGCGACCAGACCGGTCACACCGGCGACCGTGCCCACGACGAACGCCTCGATGAGCACCGAGCGGGTGACCTGGCGGCGGCTCGCGCCGACGGCGCGCAGCAGGGCCAGCTCCTTGGTGCGCTGGGCGACCAGCATGGTGAAGGTGTTGGCGATGATGAAGATGCCGACGAAGAGGGCGATGCCCGCGAAGACCAGCAGGCTGGTCCGCATGCCGTCCATGGACTGGGAGATCACCTTGCTCTGCTCGTCCGCGAGCTGCTTGCCGGTGGTGGCCTCGGCGTCCTTGGGGAGGACCTTCTCGACGGCGGCCTTGAGGGCGGTCTGCGAGGTGCCCGCGGCGGCCTTCAGGTGGATCTCGTCGAAGGCGCCGGGCTTGCCGTAGAGCTTCTGCGCGGTGGCGGTGTCGAACAGGGCGAGGCTGCCGCCGGCGGAGACGTTGCCGTCGTCGGTGGTGAAGACGCCGCTGAGCTTCTGCTGGAGCACGGGGCCGTCGACGGAGATGCGGACGGTGTCGCCGACCTTGTAGCCGGCCCGGTCGGCGGTCTTGGCGTCGAGCGCGATCTCACCGGGGCCCTGGGGCGCGCGGCCGGACTTCAGCGGGTAGCGGGGGTCCTTGCCGCCCCGGTCCGCGTAGTAGTTGGCGCCGGACGAGGAGAAGCCCTCGCCTATCAGCTTGCCCTTCTTGTCGGCGATCGCCGCGAAGCCGCTGACGGTGCCGGTGGCGGAGGCGGCGCCGGGGACCTTGGCGGCCTGGTCGAGCAGGCTCTGCGAGAGCCTGGGCGTGGCGCCCGGGGCGTTCTCGTCGCCGCTGCCCCGGTGGGGCTGGACGGCGACGTCGACGTTCGTGAAGCCCTTCTCGGAGCTCTTCTGGAAGGCGTCGGAGATGGTCGAGGTGAAGACCAGGGTGCCGGAGACGAAGGCCACGCCGAGCATGACGGCGAGGACGGTCATCAGCAGCCGGGCCTTGTGCGCGAGCACATTGCGCAAGGCGGTGCGGAACATGGGGAAGTCAGTCCTGAGGTTCGAGTCCGGCGGGGATCAGCTCGTGCGGCCCTTGGCGTCGAAGCGCTTCATGCGGTCGAGCACGGCGTCGGCGGTGGGCTCGCGCATGTCGTCGACGATCCGGCCGTCGGCGAGGAAGACGACGCGGTCCGCGTAGGAGGCGGCGACGGGGTCGTGGGTGACCATGACGACCGTCTGGCCGAGCTCGCGCACGGAGTTGCGCAGGAAGCCGAGGACCTCGGCGCCGGAGCGGGAGTCCAGGTTTCCGGTGGGCTCGTCGGCGAACATGATCTCGGGCCGGCCCGCCAGGGCGCGGGCCACGGCGACGCGCTGCTGCTGGCCGCCGGAGAGCTGGTTCGGGCGGTGCTTGAGGCGCCCGGACAGACCGACGGTGTCGACGACCATGTTCAGCCACTGCTGGTCGGGCTTGCGGCCGGCGATGTCCATGGGGAGTGTGATGTTCTCCAGGGCCGTCAGCGTCGGCAGCAGGTTGAAGGCCTGGAAGATGAAGCCGATCTTGTCGCGGCGCAGCCGCGTGAGCTTCTTGTCGTTCAGCCCGGTCAGCTCGACGTCGCCGATGCGGGCCGAGCCGCCGGAGACGGTGTCGAGTCCGGCCATGCAGTGCATGAGCGTGGACTTGCCGGAGCCGGAGGGGCCCATGATCGCGGTGAACTCGGCCTGCCGGAAGTCCACGGAGACGGCGTCCAGGGCGACCACCTGGGTCTCGCCCTGGCCGTAGACCTTGGTCAGGTCCGTGGCGCGGGCGGCCACAGCGGTGCTGCTGCGGACGGCGGTCGGGGCGCCGAAGGGCATGGTGGTCACGGTGGGGCCTCTCCTGTCGGGACGGCGGGCTCCGGGACTCGTCGTCCTCGGATTCAGGGCACGTACACCATGGTCCGACGCGCTTCGGCCGCCGGGATCAGCCGTAGCTCCCGTTCCCGGGACAGTCTCCGGAGGTATGCCGGGAGGGCCCTGTCATCCCTGGGTAGGAGACAGACCCTTACCGAGGGCGACGAGATTGCGACAATTCCGGTTCACCGTGAGGGCGGGGTGGTGAACGGCGGAGATCGGCCCCTGGCATGTGCCAATGGCGTCATCCCAGTACTGACGGGGGCTCAGTTGCCCATAAAATAAGACAACCTCGGGTCGATGTTCCGCTGTTTGGGGGGCGTGCCCCGGCTAGGCTCGTGCTGCTCTCCTTGATGGGGAGGCTCGCGCGCCTCACCGCCGGGCTGCCCGAGAGCCCCCCGCCCGGATGGTGGAATGCAGACACGGCGAGCTTAAACCTCGCTGGCCCTCGGGCCGTGCCGGTTCAAGTCCGGCTCCGGGCACCTCATCACTTCGCGTTCGCTCGGCGAGCCCCGTATTGGTGTGGCCATCGCGTTAAGAGTGCCGCAATTCGAGGCTCTCCCGGAACCGGCCGCCGCCGGTCCGCGTTGTCCGGTACGGGGTCCGGCGAAGAAAAGATCGTCCCGTAGCAGGAGGGCCTTTTCTTTGCTCCCCTATTACCCTTGACGCCAAGGCCGCGCAGGGTGGCCACGGAGGAGTGAGATGAGGAGCAGCAACCCGGTCTTCTCGCGACGGGGGTTCAGCCGCGACAACAGCGGTTACGCGGGCTTCGGCGCGGGAGCGCAGGCCGGGGCCGCGTCCCAGGGGAACCCGTACGCGAGCGACCAGTACGCCGGGAACCCGTACGCCCAGCCCAGCAACCCCTACGCGGCGAACCCGTACGCGCAGGGCGGGCCGGATCTCCAGCAGGGCTACCCGCAGGCCCCGGCGCGGGCCGCCGGCCGGATGACGATCGACGACGTCGTCACGAAGACCGGCATCACGCTGGGCACGGTGATCGTCGCCGCCGGTGCCGCCTGGGCGCTCTCGCTGCCCGTCGGCGTGGGCTTCGGCGCCGCGATCGTCGCCATGGTGCTGGGCCTGATCCAGTCGTTCAAGGCCAAGCCCTCCCCGGCGCTGATCCTGGCCTACGCGGC
Source organism: Streptomyces abikoensis (assembly GCF_014648775.1). Lineage (GTDB taxonomy): Bacteria > Actinomycetota > Actinomycetes > Streptomycetales > Streptomycetaceae > Streptomyces > Streptomyces abikoensis. The sequence continues at coordinate 73,617 of NZ_BMRT01000007.1, read as the reverse complement.
CTTCGAGGGCCTGTTCCTCGGCGTGATCAGCAAGTACTACAACGCGATCGCCTATGGCGCCCCGATGCAGGCCGTGCTGGGCACGATGGCCGTCTTCGCGGGTGTCCTGATCGCCTACCGCACCCGGATCATCCGGGTCGACCGCCGTTTCACGCGCTTCGTGATCGGCGCCTCGATCGGTTTCCTCCTGCTGATGGTCGCGAACTCCCTGTTCGCGGTCTTCGGTGGCGGTGACGGTCTGGGCTTCCGCAGCGGTGGTCTCGGTATCGCGGTCGGTGTCGTGGGTGTGCTGCTGGGCGCCGCCTACCTGGCGCTCGACTTCAAGCAGATCGAGGACGGCGTGGCCTATGGCGCTCCCCGCGAGGAGTCCTGGCTGGCGGCCTTCGGTCTGACGCTGTCGCTCGTCTGGATCTACACGGAGATCCTCCGGATCATCGCGATCCTGAACAACGACTAAAACCATCGCGTGGATATATCCGCGCCGTGTGACAGGGCCCGGGAAGGCATCGCCTTCCCGGGCCTGTTCCGTTCGCGGGGCGCGTGGCTCAGCCCAGCTTTCGCGCCGCTCGTCGGAGGTCGTACTCGTGGACGATGGCCTTCGCGTGGCCGTAAGCGAGATTGTGCTCGCCGCGCAGCCAGCTGACCTTCTCCTCGAAACGGAACAGGGAGGGGCCTTCTTCGACCGTGCGCAGCCAGTCCGCGACTTCGCGGCCGGTGCACTGGGGGATTCGGGAGAGCAGGTTCCGGTGGGTCTTGTCGGAGAAGACGTGGGACATCGGCGCCTCCGGACGCGTCGAATGATGGTCCTTCATGTCACCGTGCCCGAGTGTTCAAGCGTTGGCAACAGTCGGTGGGCGGCGCATAGTCTCGTGGCGTGGATGATGTGACACCTCTTCTGGCCGCCGTGGACACCTTCGCCGACCGGCTGCGGACCCTGCCGCAGTCCCGGCTCAGCCGGGGAGCGGCGGCGGAAGCGCTGGCCCTGGCCAGGGAGCTCGCCGCGTGGACCCAGCGGATCGAGGAGCCGGACGCCCCGGCGGTACGGGAGATGCCGGACGCGGGGATGTTCGCCGTGGCCGACCAAGTGGCGGTGGCCGGCCACGATTTGGCCGAAGCGCTGCTCGCCTCCGGCGGGGTCACGGAAGGCGTGGCCCGGGCCGTGGGGCTGGTCGAGGAGGCCGCGGGGCGCTGCGGGCTGTGACCTTACGCGGTGGGGTGGTGCCCCGAAGGGGCGCGGGGCCGCGACACCATGCGGCTCCGCCGCGCGGGCGCGACCAGCCACGACGCACCCGCAGACGGCTGACCGGACGTCCAGCGGGCCGCTAGAGCGAGGCGATGACGCGGTCGGCCAGGACGTAGACCGTGCCCGACTCGCACTCGAAGGTCAGGGCGTAGGCGCCGGAGACCCCGGAGCCGCCCAGCAGCACGGGCGCGTCACCGGCCCGCAGGGCCTCGGCGAGGCGCTCGGCGGTCTCGCGGTGCCCGGGGGTCATGCAGACCGTGGTGCCGTCGGCGAAGACGTAGACGTCGAGGGTGCCCAGCGGGCCGGGACGGACGTCCGTGAGCGGCACGCCGTCGTCGGCGAGCTCGGTGAGGCGCTCGACCGTGCGCTCGTGGTCGGTGACGGACGGGGCCGCGGGGGTGAAGTCGGGGTGCGAGGGGTGGCGGCGGCGGGCCGCCGCCAGCTCCGGGGAGTCCGCGGCCTCCGACTCGAGGTCGGCCAGCGGGTCCAGGCCGGTGAAGTCCAGGCCGGCGAGATCGGCCTGGCGGGGCAGGAACAGGGCGTCGTCGAGGCCGGGCAGGACGACCGGGAGCGAGGGCGTGTCGGTGGCCCCGGCCAGGTCGCGGGCCTCCTGGGCGGCCCAGAACGCCCGGGCCTCGGCCAGCTCGCGCTCCCGCTCCTCCGCGAGCGCGTCGGCGACGGCCGCGCGTATCTCGGCGAGCTCCGCGACGGGCGCGGTACGGGCGGCGGGCACGGCGCCGCGCTCCGCGGCGCCGGCCGTGGCGGCGGCGAGTTCCTCGCGCAGGGCGGTGATCTGCCGGCGCAGACCACGAGAGCTGTGCAGGGCGGCGGCGCCCGCGGCCGTGGCGGCGGCAGCGCCCATCAGCAGGGCAAGGGACATGGCGCTCACTGACGTACTCCCGGTTGCTTGGATCCCCCGAATTCCTACCTCAGCTTCGCGCATGCCTCCGGAGGCCCACAGTGCAAAACGTCAGTAAACGGACGGGACCAAGGGCCCGGACGTTGTTCCTTCAACCACCCTGACCTGGGGAAACGAATCTCCCCCGGGACGTTGGTCACATCCTGGGGGAGATTGGGTCACGTTTCGGCAAGGTGGCCGATAGATGCTCCCGGCAGTTGCCGCCCGGTGTTTTAGCTCAGCCGCTCGTGCTTTTGGTCGCGCTGAGCTTCGCCTCCGCTGCGGGCAGGTGCCGCCCTCGTACCTCGGGCGACCCCTACCCTCCGCTGCGGCTCAGCTCAGCCGCTCGATCACCATGGCCATGCCCTGGCCGCCGCCCACGCACATCGTCTCCAGGCCGAACTGCTTGTCGTGGAACTGGAGCGAGTTGATGAGCGTGCCCGTGATGCGGGCGCCCGTCATGCCGAAGGGGTGGCCGACGGCGATGGCACCGCCGTTGACGTTCAGCTTGTCGATGTCGATGCCCAGGTCGCGGTAGGAGGGGATGACCTGCGCGGCGAAGGCCTCGTTGATCTCGACCAGGTCGATGTCGCCGATGGTCAGCCCCGCCCGTCGCAGCGCCTGCTCGCTGGCCTCCACCGGGCCGTAGCCCATGATCTCGGGGGAGAGCGCGGAGACGCCTGTCGAGACGATCCGGGCCAGCGGGGTGAGGCCCAGCTCGCGCGCCTTGGTGTCGGACATGATCACCAGGGCGGCGGCGCCGTCGTTGAGCGGGCAGCAGTTGCCCGCCGTGACCAGGCCGTCGGGGCGGAAGACGGGCTTGAGGCCCGCCACGCCCTCCAGGGTGACGCCCGCGCGCGGGCCGTCGTCCTTGGAGACGACCGTGCCGTCGGGCAGCGTCACGGGGGTGATCTCGCGCTCCCAGAAGCCCTTCTTGATGGCTTCCTCGGCGAGGTTCTGCGAGCGGACGCCGAACTCGTCCATGTCCTCGCGGGTGACGCCCTTGAGGCGGGCCAGGTTCTCGGCGGTCTGGCCCATCGCGATGTAGGCGTCCGGGACCAGGCCGTCCTCGCGCGGGTCGTGCCAGCCCTCGCCGCCCCGCTCGGCGCGGGCGGCCGTGCGGGCCTCGGCGTCGGCGAAGAGCGGGTTGTGGGTGCCGGGCATGCCGTCGGAGGAGCCGTTGACGGACCGGGAGACCATCTCGACGCCCGCCGAGATGAAGACGTCGCCCTCGCCGGCCTTGATGGCGTGCAGCGCCATCCGGGAGGTCTGCAGGGACGAGGCGCAGTAGCGGGTGATCGTGGTGGCGGGCAGGTGGTCCATGCCCATCTGCACGGCCACGATGCGACCGAGGTTGTGGCCCTGCTCGCCGCCGGGCAGACCGCAGCCGAGCATCAGGTCGTCGATCTCGCGCGGGTCGAGCCCGGGGATCTTGGCGAGCGCGGCCTGGATGATCGTGGCGGTGAGGTCGTCGGGCCGCAGCTCCTTCAGGGAGCCCTTGAAGGCGCGACCGATCGGGGAGCGGGCGGTTGAGACGATCACGGCTTCGGGCATCACGGCTCCAGTTGCGCGGGAACGAAGACTCCCCGGAAGTTACCCGCAAGTACGGCCCGGGTCACGGTCTCCGGGCTGTGACGCCGGACTCTTTCCAGTATGGGCGGGCCGTTCCCCGTCCGGAGCGGCCTCCGGGGCCGTCGGCAGCCGCCGCCGCTTGCGGTGCTTGAGCAGCGCCCAGCGGCCCCGGGCCGTGACCTCCGTGCCGCCCTCCGCGGCCGCCTCGGCGGCCGCCCTGGCCAGCGGCAGGATGCCCTCGCGGCGCGCCGCGTCCGGCCGTTCCTCGTCCTCGGGCCACAGGCCCAGCGTCGCGCAGAGCGTGGGCAGCACGGCCATGGCGGCGGTGGCGTAACCCTCGGCCGAGGGGTGGTAGTTGTCGGGCCCGAACAGCTCCCGGGGATTGGCCTCGAACTCCGGCCCCAGCAGATCGCCCAGCGAGACCGTCCGGCCGCCCGCCGACAGCACCCCGATCGTCTGCGCCGCCGCGAGCTGCCGGCTCAGCCGCCGGGCCAGCCAGCGCAGCGGCTGGTAGACGGGCTCGATCGTGCCCAGGTCGGGGCAGGTGCCGACGACCACCTCGCAGCCGGCCTCCCGCAGTCTGCGCACGGCCTCCGTGAGCAGCCGGACGGAGCGGGTGGCGGGCACCCGGTGGGTGACGTCGTTCGCCCCGATCATGATCACGCAGACGTCGGGGACCCGCTCCGGATCGCAGAGGATCTGGGTGACCTGCCGCTCCAGGTCGTAGGTCTGCGCCCCGGACAGCGCCACGTTGCGCAGCTCCACGGGCCGCTCGGCGACCGCCGCGAGCCCCGAGGCCAGCAGGGCGCCCGGGGTCTGCCGGGGCCGGTGCACCCCCTGGCCCGCCGCCGTGGAATCGCCCAGCACGCCCAGCAGCAGCGGCTCCCGCCCCAGCCCGTGGACGAACGCGGAGCCGTAGCGGCCGTCCGCGTGCGGCGGGGTGCCGCCGGCCCCGCCGACGACCCGCCGGGCCAGCGCCACCTCCGTGATCAGCACCCCGAGCATCGCCCCGCCGAGCAGGCCGACCCCGCCGCCTCCGTACGCCGCAGCGGCCGCGATCCGTCGCGCGGCCCTCGCCCTCAGCATGGACACCGGACAGCCTCCTCAGCGCTTACGAAAGCCGGTTTACAAACGCTTCACAAAAGCTTCATGAACCCGGCGCGCCCTTGCCAGTGCGCGCTATGAGCAGGTTGCCCCGCGCGCTCGCCTCCGCAACGCGCCGTTGGAGCGGTGGCAGGCGCTCTAGGCTGGCGGTATGGGCACGCGACGACCGCTAGTGCCCCCGACCGCGGAGATCACCGTGCAGTATCACGACTCGATGATTGAGCTCGTTGGCAACACCCCGCTCGTGAAGCTCAACCATGTGACCGAAGGCATCAAGGCGACCGTCCTCGCCAAGGTGGAGTACTTCAACCCCGGTGGATCGGTGAAGGACCGCATCGCCGTGCGGATGATCGAGGCCGCCGAGAAGTCCGGTGAGCTCAAGCCGGGCGGCACGATCGTGGAGCCCACCTCGGGCAACACGGGCGTGGGTCTCGCGATCGTGGCGCAGCAGAAGGGCTACAAGTGCATCTTCGTCTGCCCTGACAAGGTTTCCCAGGACAAGATCAACGTACTGCGGGCTTACGGGGCCGAGGTCGTCGTCTGCCCGACCGCCGTCGACCCCGAGCACCCGGACTCGTACTACAACGTCTCCGACCGCCTCGTGCGCGAGACGCCCAACGCCTGGAAGCCCGACCAGTACAGCAACCCCAACAACCCGCTCTCGCACTACCACTCCACCGGTCCGGAGCTCTGGGAGCAGACCGAGGGGAAGATCACCCACTTCGTCGCGGGCGTGGGCACGGGCGGCACGATCAGCGGCACCGGCCGGTACCTCAAGGAGATCAGCGGCGGCAAGGTCCAGGTCATCGGCTCCGACCCCGAGGGCTCGGTGTACAGCGGCGGTTCGGGCCGCCCGTACCTGATCGAGGGCGTCGGCGAGGACTTCTGGCCCTCCGCCTACGACGGCACGGTGACGGACCGGATCGTCGCGGTCTCCGACAAGGACGCCTTCCAGATGACGCGCCGCCTCGCCAAGGAGGAGGGCCTGCTGGTCGGCGGCTCCTGCGGCATGGCGGTCGTCAGCGCCCTGGAGATCGCGAAGGACCTCGGCGAGGACGACGTCGTGGTGGTGCTCCTGCCGGACAGCGGCCGCGGCTACCTGAGCAAGATCTTCAACGATGAGTGGATGGCCGACTACGGCTTCCTGGAGGAGCCCGGCGACGCCGCCCGCGTCGGCGACGTGCTGCGCCGCAAGGACGGCGGCATCCCCTCGCTCGTCCACATGCACCCCGAGGAGACGGTCGGTCAGGCCATCGAGGTGCTCCGCGAGTACGGCGTCTCGCAGATGCCGATCGTCAAGCCCGGCGCCGGCCACCCCGACGTCATGGCCGCCGAGGTCATCGGCTCGGTCGTCGAACGCGACCTGCTGGACGCGCTGTTCGCCCAGCGGGCCTCGCTCTCCGACCCGCTGGAGAAGCACATGAGCGCGCCGCTGCCGCAGGTCGGCTCCGGCGAGGCGGTCGGCGACCTGATGAACGTCCTCGGCACGGCGGACGCGGCCATCGTGCTCGTCGAGGGCAAGCCCAAGGGCGTCGTCAGCCGCCAGGACCTGCTCGCGTTCCTCGCCGAGGGCGGCAACGGCGGTACGAAGTAGTCACACCGCGGCCAACTACCGGCAACTACCGGCCCGTAAAAGGTGCGTATGCGTCACGTGCGCGCAGCATGGACTTAACACGGGCCCGGCATAGTGAGGGGTGACGAGGCGGCAGGAACTCCGGAGCGGCTCCCGGACTCCAGAGCCGTCCGGACGCGGCACGGATCCCGGCACCCGGGATCCGGCCCGCGCCCTCCGCGGGGACCGCCGTCGTCCCGACCCCGGCCACAACCGGGGTGCGGCGGCCCCCGCGCTCGTCGGGGCCCCGTAAGGGGCGCGGGGCAGTGTTCGATATGCGGCTACCGCCGCGTGGGCGCGACAAGCCCCCACCGGCCCGCGGGCAACCGGACCGCTTACGCGCCCCAGCCGTCGGAAGCCCGCTCCCGGTCTTCGGCTGACCGCCGCCGCGGCACCCGCGCCGCCTGGGCGACGTTCACCCCCACGATCCCCGCCCACGTCACGAGCAACCCCGCCAGATGCGCGTTGTACGCGGCGATCGCCGACAGCGGGATCGCCAGCACCAGCGACACCGCCGCGAACCCGAACCGCTCCCCGAAGCTCCCGGGCGCCGGCCCGTCACCCGGGAACCGCCCGGCCGCGCCCCCGGCCGCACCCCGCGCCGCACTCATCTGCCGCTCGGCGAGATGCCGCCGCACCTGGCGGTCCGCCGTGGCGTCCATCCGCCGGTCGATGCGCTCGCCGACCTTCTCCAGGAAGGAGTCGATGAGCTCCGCCTCGTACTCGGGCCCGAGCTCCTTGAGCGTGTGCGCGGTCGCGTCCAGTTCGCGGCGCAGCTCGGGGTCCTTCTGCAAGCCGGTCGGGCCGGGGACGGGGTCCTGGGCGCGACCGGGGTCCTTGGGGGCATCGGTGTCACGGGCCATCATGGCCACGACGGTACGGTCGGCGAGGACCCCGCGTCAGTGGGGCCAGCACCCGTATCCGCAGAGGGGATGCCCCCCGGTCCGCCGGGGCCCCGTGGAAGGAGCGATTCCGTGCCCGAACCCCTGCTGTCGTCCCTCGTCGCGCCGGACGCCGCCGACCGTCCGGACGCCCTCACCATCGCGGGACGGTCCCTGTCGCGGGAGGAACTCCTGGGCGCGGCAGGGGCGGTGGCGGCCCGGATCGCCGGGGCCCCGTCCGTGGCCGTACGGGCCGTGGCGGAGCCCGAGACCGTGGTGGCCGTCGTCGGCGGGCTGCTCGCCGGGGTGCCCGTCGTACCGCTGCCGCCGGACGCCGGGCCCGCCGAGCGCGGCCACATCCTGCGCGACTCCGGCGCCGAACTGGTCCTCGGCGAGGACGTCCCCGTGGACATACGGGAACGCGGCACCTGGTCCGCGCCCGAGCCGGACCCGGAGTCGACCGCCCTCGTGCTCTACACCTCCGGCACCACCGGCGCGCCCAAGGGCGCGCTCATCCCGCGCGGCGCGGTCGCGGCGGGCCTGGACGGGCTCGCCGAGGCCTGGAAGTGGACGGCCGAGGACACCCTCGTCCACGGCCTGCCGCTCTTCCACGTCCACGGCCTCGTCCTGGGCGTGCTGGGCGCCCTGCGCACCGGCTGCCGGCTGGTCCACACCGGCCGCCCCACGCCGGAGGCGTACGCGGCGGCGGGCGGCAGCCTCTACTTCGGCGTGCCGACGGTCTGGTCACGGGTGGCGCGCGACCACGCCGCCGCCCGGGCGCTCGCCGGGGCCCGGCTGCTGGTGTCGGGCAGCGCCGCCCTGCCCGCGCCCGTCTTCCGCGACCTGGAGGCGCTCACCGGGCAACGCCCCGTCGAGCGCTACGGCATGACGGAGACCCTGATCACCGTCGCCACCCGCGCGGACGGCGAGCGCCGCCCGGGCGCGGTGGGCCTGCCGCTGCCGGGCGTACGCACCCGGGTCGTGGGGACGGGGGAGGAGGGCGGCATCGGGGAGCTGGAGGTCTCCGGCCCGACGCTCTTCGCCGGCTACCTGGGCCGCCCGGAGGCGACGGCGGCCGCGTACACGGCCGACGGCTGGTTCCGCACGGGCGACATCGCCGCGATCGAGCCGGACGGCACCCACCGCATCGTGGGCCGGGCCTCCACCGACCTGATCAAGTCCGGCGGCTACCGCGTCGGCGCCGGCGAGGTCGAGAACGCCCTCCTGGACCACCCGGCCGTCCGCGAGGCGGCGGTCGTCGGGGTGCCCCACGACGACCTGGGGCAGGAGATCGTCGCCTATGTGGTGGCCGACGGGATCGCCGAGCGCGAGCTGATCGACTTCGTGGCGGGCCACCTCTCCGTCCACAAGCGACCGCGCCGGATCCGCTTCATGGACGCGCTGCCGCGCAACGCCATGGGCAAGCCGCAGAAGAAGCTGCTGCCTCCGCTGTGAGGCGCGGTCCGGGAGCCGTACCCTGCATAATTCCATGCAGGGTACGGACCGGATGAATGACTGACCGAGGAGGGCTCATGAGCGAGACCGGGGGCGAGCCGGAAGCCACCGCGCGGCTGCAGAAGCTCTTCGAAGGGCACCGGCTGACGCCCACGCAGCGCCGCATCGCCCACTGCATGGTGCGCCGCTCGGCGGACGCGCCGTTCCTCTCCAGCGTCGAACTGGCCGAGCTCGCCGGGGTCAGCCAGCCGTCGGTGACCCGTTTCGCGGTCGCCCTCGGCTTCGACGGCTACCCCGCGCTCCGCCGCCACCTGCGCGACGTCGTCCCCGCCGCCGAGGCGCCCGCCGAGGACTCGTACAACGAGTACCAGCAGGCCGTACAGGCCGAGATCGACAACCTCCGCCACCTCGCCTCGCTGCTCGCCGACCCCGCCCCCGTCGCCCGGGCCGGCCGCCTGCTGGCCGCGTCGCGCCCGCTGCCCGTCCTCGGCCTGCGGGCCGCGACCGCCCAGGCGGCGGGCTTCGCCTACTTCGCGCGCAAGGTCCACCCCGACGTACGGCTCCTCGACGAGGGCGGCACGCTGCTCGTCGACCGCATCGACGCGGCCGTCCGCGCCGGGGCGAGCGCCCTGCTGTGCTTCGCGCTGCCGCGCCACCCGCGCGAGGTGGTGGACGCGCTGGAGTACGCGCGGGGGGCGGGTCTGACGGTCGTCACCGTCGCGGACTCCACGTTCGCCCCCGTCGCACGCCACAGCGACGTCCTGCTGCCGGCCGCCGTCGGCACGGGCCTCGCCTTCGACACGGCCTGCGCGCCGATGCTGCTGGGCCGGGTGCTCCTGGAGGCGATGTGCGACGCGCTGCCGGACGCGCAGGCGCGCCTGGAGGAGTTCGACGCGAAGGCGGCGGCGCGGGGCTTGTTCGTGGAGTGAGGACGCCCCAGTCCCGCCCTTTCACCGTTTCCCAGGGGGCTGCCGCCCCCTGGCGCCCCCGCCGGACGGGCTGATTCCAGCCCGTCCGGCGTTTGAGGACCGGGGGTTCGGGGGCGGAGCCCCTGAAAGAAACGGGAAGGGGCGGGACCGGGGACTCTCCACCGCTTCAGCGCGCGACCCGCACCTCCGGGAACCGCCCTGACGGCCCGTCGAGCAAGTGGTCGTCCCGCCCCCGCAGGAAGCGGTCGAGGAACGACGCCACGTACGCCCTCGTCACGGCGACGGCCCGTTCCCCCCGCACCGTCCCCACATCCCCCCGCACCGTCCCCCACGAAACCGCCCGTTGCCGCGCGAGCTGCGGCAGCAACGCCGCCGCGTCCGTGTACGCCCCGTGCTCCGACCCCGTGAGCGTCACATCACCCCGCCAGCCGCCGCGACCGCGCGAATGCTGCCACAGCGCCTTCCACGACGGCTGGCGCCCGTACTCGCCGGAATCCGCCGCGTCCGTCCCCATCAGCAGGAACGGCCGGTCGACCCCCTCCCGTGACACCGAGCTCATCCCTCCCGGCCCGGGGAACTCCATCGTCCCGTCCATGTTGACGGCCGCGCGGATGCGCCGGTCGTCGTGCATGGCCTGGAGGGCCGTGAAGCCGCCCGCCGAGTGGCCCACCATCCCCACGTGCCGCAGATCCATGGCGGCGGCCAGACCGTGCGGCAGGGACAGCCGGTGTTTGCGGTCACCGAGCCGGTCCAGGATGAAACGGGTGTCGTCGACGCGCGCCTTCATCGCCTTGCGCAGCACCCGACCCGGGTCCGTGCCGCGCTTCGCGGCGAGGCCGGGGAGCACGGAGCGCGCGAGGCGGCCGCCGGGGAGGGCGACCTCGGAGGAGTCGTAGGTGTGGTCGACCGTGACGACCACGTAGCCGCGCGAGGCCAGGTCCTCGACGAGCGACGTGTTCCAGGTCCGGGGATCGCCCAGGCCCGCCGAGTACAGCACGACCGGCCGGACGCCCGCCCCGCGCGCGACGGGAGCGTCCACGCGCGCGTGCGTCGTGGTGGCCGCCCAGTCCACGGCCCCGGCCGGCACGCGGTAGCCGAGGTGGCCGGAGCCGCCCGGCGAGCCGAAGTGGGCGGCGGCGCGCCGCTCCATGTGGGGCGCGGTGCGCGCGGCGGTCCGCCAGCCCGCGTGGGCCGCCGGGTACCAGAAGCCGACCATGACCTCGCGGTGGCCGTGCCCCGGGTGCCAGGGGTCCTCGCGGGAGGTGTCGACCAGGTGGCGGGTGGTGGTGCCGACGGGGAACGGGCCGGTCGGCTCGGGCAGCCGGACGTGGGCACGGGAGCCGGCCGGGGCCGGAGCCTCGGCTGTAGGGGTGCCGTCGGCCGCCGCGCGGGCGTGCGGGGCGAAGACCCCGAGCAGACCGGTCAAAGCCAGCGCCCCCGCCGCCACCAGCGCCCGTCGCCGCAGTGCCTGCTGGGCCCGCTCGTTCACCGGCATGTCCCGTCTCCTCCCACCGCTTCGTCCGCCGCTTCGTCCGCCGCTCCATCGGTAGGACGACCATAAGGACCGACGATGCGTCGACACGACATACGTGGGGGTCAACTCGCCTGTGATACCCGGGTATGACTCCAGTGGGCTACGGGCGCGCGCGGTTCTCAGCTCGCACTCAGAATCGTCGGCTAGCGTGCGGCCCGCAGTGACGACGACAAGACCGACGAGGAGGTCCGACGTGGGGCGCGGAGCGTATGCGCTGGCTCGTGTGGCCGTGATCGTGAGGGCGCCGGCGCGCTGGTTGTGGTGGCTCGGGCTGCTGAGCGCGGGCGCCGGTGCCGTGCTGCCGGAGCTGGTGCCGGTGCTCACCGGACGCCGGCTCGGGCTGGCGGCGGGCGGCGTCCTGTTCGTCGCCGCCGGGGCCCTGGCCTTCCTGGCGCGGCGCGGCCGGTACACGGAGCTGGCGGGCGGCGCGGAGCGCGCGGGCCGGGCCGTGTTCCTCCAGGACCGGGCCGTGACGGCGCGGAACTGGCGGCGGGCCCGGAGCTGGTGGCTGGCCGGCGCGTTCGTCGCCGCCACGGCCTGCTCGCTGGCGGTGCCGGTGGCGGCCGGGCTGGCGATGGCGGGCGCGGGCGCCGGGCTGTGGGCGAAGGCCCTGTGGCTGGGCGGCCTGGAGCGCCGGAGCGAGTCGCTGCTGTGGGTGCGTACGGAGCGGGCGCAGGGCAGCCCCGTCGCGGCGCCCGTACGCGGCTGGTTCACCACCGGCCTCGCCGCCGGGGACGCGCTGCCCGGCGGGGCCCGGCGGCGGGGCCGTCCGGTCCCGGGCGGGGCGGTGGTCAGCGCAGCGCGGTGAGACCCACCGCGTGGGCGCCGCCGCTCTCGGCGACGAGCTCGTCGAGGGACTGCGGCGGCCGTACGGGCACGAAGCGCACGTCGACGGAGGGGGTCCCGGTGGCCCCTTCCATCCGTTGGTGCTCCGCATAGCCGTAAACCCCCGGCCGGGGGAGCGTGTTGTACGCGAAGTGGTTCGAGAAGTAGTACGCGCCGGTGTCGAGGAGCGCGACATGGTCGCCCGCCTCCAGCCGGGGCAGCGACCGCCCGGTCGCGATCAGGTCCCCGGCGAAGCAGCAGGGCCCGGCCACGTCCTGGCTCTCGGGCGCCCCGTCCTTCGGCCGCCCCCACGCGTCGTACACCGCCACGCGCAGCGGCCACGCCTCCGGCGCGAACACCGTGCGCACGGCCACCTGCGCGCCCGCGTGCGTCACCGCGATCCGGCGGCCGCCTGCCGACTTGGCGTACTCCACCCGGGCCAGCACCATCCCGCTCTTGGCCAGCAGCGACCGCCCGAACTCGGTCACCAGGCCGTAGCGCCCGTCGAACAGGCCGGGGACGGCCTCGGCGAGCAGCCGCGCGTACGCGGCGTGGGTGGGGGTGACGTCGTCGGAGGCGAAGTTGACGGGCAGGCCGCCGCCGATGTCCAGGGACCGGACGCGCCGGGCGCCGACGTGCTCGTTGACCTCCTCGGCCAGCTCGTACACCGCCCGGACGCCGGCGGCCATCAGCTCCAGGGGGCAGCCCTGCGAGCCGACGTGCGCGTGGATCCGGGTGAGCCACGGCCGCTCGGCGTAGGCGCGGACCAGCCACTCGCGCGCCCCCTCGTCGCGCAGCGGGACCCCGAACTTCGACGTCGGCGTCGCGGTGCTGAGGGCGCTGATGCTGCCGCCGCCGACCTGGGGATTCACGCGCAGACCGAGGGGCGGGACGGACGCGAGCGGACCATCGTCCAGAAGTCCGTCCAGCCGGACCAGCTCCTCCCGGCTGTCGGCGTTGACGGCGACGCCGAGCGCCAGTGCCTCGCGCAGCTCGGCGGGGGTCTTGGCGGGGGAGTCCAGCACGGTCCGCGCGGGCGGCACGCCCGCCGCGCGGGCCAGCGCGAGCTCCCCGGGGCTCGCCACCTCGGCGCCCAGCCCCTCCTCGGCGAGCAGCCGCAGCACGGGCACCAGGGGCGCGGCCTTGACCGCGAAGGCGTGCAGCACGTCCGTACCGGGGGCGCTGACCTGCGCGAACGCTCGGTGGAGCGCGGCGGCGGCCGCTCTGATCCCCGGGACGTCCAGCAGACCCACGACGGGCCGGTCCGCCGTGACGATCCCTTGCCGGACGGCCGCCCGCACGGCCGCGTCCCGCCGCCGCGCGGCGCCATCGTTCCCGCTGTCCACGTGACCCATACGTCCACTCCACCACCGCGCGGGAGCGACGGCCACGGTGCGCGTGCCGCCTAGGCCGACCGGCGGCCTGTCGACCAGGCGGCCTGTCGACCAGAAAGTGTTGACTAGAGGTATTCAGGCACTCAAACTGTGCAGTGTTCTATTCAGAACATGATGGAGAGAGCCAGGGAGGCAGCGCCCATGTCAGGACCGCGACCCGTGCGAGCACCGCGAGGCACCGAGCTGAGCACCCGGGGCTGGCAGCAGGAAGCCGCGCTGCGGATGCTCCAGAACAACCTCGACCCCGAGGTCGCCGAGCACCCCGACAAGCTCGTCGTCTACGGCGGCACGGGCAAGGCGGCCCGCGACTGGCGCTCCTTCGACGCGATGGTCCGCACCCTGCAGACGCTCAAGCAGGACGAGACCATGCTCGTCCAGTCCGGCCGCCCCGTCGGCGTGATGCAGACGCACGAGTGGGCGCCGCGCGTCCTCATCGCCAACTCCAACCTCGTCGGCGACTGGGCCAACTGGGAGGAGTTCCGCCGCCTGGAGGCCCTCGGCCTGACCATGTACGGGCAGATGACCGCCGGTTCGTGGATCTACATCGGCACCCAGGGCATCCTCCAGGGCACGTACGAGACGTTCGCCGCCGTCGCCGCGAAGAAGTTCAACAGCACGCTCGCCGGGACGATCACCCTGACCGCCGGCCTCGGCGGCATGGGCGGCGCCCAGCCGCTCGCCGTCACCATGAACGACGGCGTCGCGATCTGTATCGATTGCGACCCGCGCGCCATCGAGCGCCGCATCGAGCACCGCTACCTGGACGTCAAGGCCGACTCCCTCGACCACGCCCTCCAGCTGGCCGTCGAGGCGCGCGACGCCCGCCGCCCGCTGTCCATCGGCGTCCTCGGCAACGCCGCCGAGCTCGTCCCGCAGCTGCTCGCGATGAACGCGCCCATCGACATCGTCACGGACCAGACGAGCGCCCACGACCCGCTCGCCTACCTGCCCGTCGGCGTCTCCTTCGACGAGATGGCCACCTACGCGGCCGAGAAGCCCGCCGACTTCACGACCCGGGCGCGCGAGTCGATGGCGCGTCACGTGGAGGCGATGGTCGGCTTCCAGGACGCGGGCGCCGAGGTCTTCGACTACGGCAACTCCATCCGCGGCGAGGCCCAGCTCGCGGGCTACACCCGCGCCTTCGACTTCCCCGGCTTCGTCCCCGCCTACATCCGCCCGCTCTTCTGCGAGGGCAAGGGCCCCTTCCGCTGGGCGGCGCTGTCGGGCGACCCCAAGGACATCGCGGCCACCGACCGCGCGATCCTCGACCTCTTCCCCGAGAACGAGTCCCTGGCCCGCTGGATCAAGATGGCCGGCGAGCGCGTCCACTTCCAGGGCCTCCCGGCCCGCATCTGCTGGCTCGGCTACGGCGAGCGCGACCGCGCGGGCGAGCGCTTCAACGACATGGTCGCGAGCGGCGAGCTGTCCGCGCCGATCGTCATCGGCCGCGACCACCTCGACTGCGGCTCCGTCGCCTCGCCCTACCGCGAGACGGAGGCCATGCTCGACGGCTCCGACGCGATCGCGGACTGGCCGCTGCTCAACGCCATGGTGAACGTCGCCTCGGGCGCCTCGTGGGTCTCCCTCCACCACGGCGGCGGCGTCGGCATGGGCCGCTCCATCCACGCGGGCCAGGTCACGGTCGCCGACGGCACGCCCCTGGCGGGCGAGAAGATCCGCCGCGTCCTGACCAACGACCCGGGCATGGGCGTCATCCGCCACGTCGACGCGGGCTACGAGGCGGCTGACGCCGTCGCCGAGACGCGTGGGGTCCGCATCCCGATGCGAGAAGAGTCGTGACCGCCGCTGCGGGCAATCGTCCCGCAGGGCGGGACGGGTGGGCGCAGCCCGACCACGGACCCGCACCCGAAGCGGGTACGCCCGGTGCGGGGAACGCGCCGTCGCCGGGTGCGGGCGGGGTCGTGCCCACCCGTTCCGCCCCGGCGGAACGACTGCCCACGACCCCGTCGTTCCACGAGATGTGGCGCGACCTCGCGCCCATCGGCCGGAACCCGGAAAGCGGCGGCTACCGCCGCTACGCCTGGACCGGCGCCGACGCCGACTGCAGATCGTGGTTCCGCGCCCAAGCGGAATCGCGCGGGCTGACCTACGAGACCGACCGCAACGGCAACCAGTGGGCCTGGCTCGGCGACCCCACCGCCGGCGACGCCGTCGTCACCGGCTCCCACCTGGACTCCGTCCCCGACGGCGGCGCCTTCGACGGCCCCCTCGGCGTCGTGTCGTCCTTCGCCGCGCTCGACGAGCTCCGCGCCCGCGGCGCGAAGCCCGGCCGCCCCCTCGCCATCGTCAACTTCGGCGACGAGGAGGGCGCCCGCTTCGGCCTCGCCTGCGTCGGCTCGCGCCTGACCGCCGGGCAGCTCACCCGCGACAAGGCCCACGCCCTCCGGGACGGCGACGGCGTCTCCCTGGCCCAGGCCATGGAGCGCGCCGGATACGACCCCGAGGCCATCGGCCCCGACCCCGAACGCCTCGCCCGCGTCGGCGCCTTCGTCGAGCTCCACGTCGAGCAGGGACGGGCCCTCGCCGACACCCCGCACCCCGTGGGCGTCGCCTCCGCCATCTGGCCGCACGGCCGCTGGCGGTTCGACTTCCACGGCGAGGCCAACCACGCCGGCACCACCCGCCTCGACGACCGCCGCGACCCGATGCTGACGTACGCCAACACCGTGCTCGCCGCCCGGAAGAAGGCGCGTCTCGCCGGCGCCCTGGCGACCTTCGGGAAGGTCGCCGTCGAACCGAACGGCGTGAACGCCATCGCCTCCCTCGTCCGCGGCTGGCTGGACTCCCGCGCCGCCGACGAGGAGACGCTGGCCGCCGTCGTCGCCGAGATCGAGCAGGCGGCCGTCGAGCGCGGCGGCCGCGACGGCGTGGACGTCCGGGTGACCCGGGAATCCTTCACCCCGGTCGTCGAGTTCGCCCACGACCTGCGTGACGAACTCGCCAAGCTCCTGGGCGGCGCGCCCGTACTGCCCACGGGCGCCGGGCACGACGCCGGTATTTTGTCCGGCGTCATCCCCACGGCCATGCTGTTCGTACGGAACCCCACCGGCGTCTCCCACTCGCCCGCCGAGACGGCGACCGAGGACGACTGCGTGGCCGGAGTGACCGCACTCGCCGACGTACTGGAGGGCCTGGCGTGCAGGTGACCTACTGGGCCGAGCACGCGTGGCTCGGCACCCACGTCGAGCCCGGCGTGGCCATCGAGGTGACGGACGGCCGGATCACGGCCGTCCGCACGGACGTCCCGGCCCCGCCCCCGGGCGCGACGACCCTGCGCGGCCTGACCCTCCCCGGGCTGGCCAACGCCCACTCCCACGCCTTCCACCGCGCCCTGCGCGGCCGCACCCAGGTGGGCAGCGGCACCTTCTGGACGTGGCGCGACGTGATGTACGGCGTCGCCGACCGGCTCACCCCGGACTCGTACTTCGCCCTCGCCCGCGCCACGTACGCGGAGATGGCCCTCGCCGGCATCACCTGCGTCGGCGAGTTCCACTACCTCCACCACGGCCCCGGCGGCACCCCCTACGCCGACCCCAACGCCATGGGCGAAGCCCTGATCGCGGCCGCCGCCGAAGCCGGCATCCGCATCACCCTCCTCGACACCGCCTATCTGTCTTCGGGCTTCGGGGAGCCCCCCAACCACCACCAGACGCGCTTCTCCGACGGCACGGCCGACGCCTGGGCGGAGCGCGCCGCCGCCCTCAAGCCCGCCGGTCACGCCCGGATCGGCGCGGCCGTCCACTCGGTGCGCGCCGTGCCCGCCGACCAGCTGACGACCGTCGCCGACTGGGCGAAGGAGCGCGAGGCCCCCCTCCACGTCCACCTGTCCGAGCAGACCGCCGAGAACGACGCCTGCCTCGCCGCGCACGGCCGCACCCCCACCCGGCTGCTCGCCGACCACGGCGTGCTCGGCCCGCGCACCTCCGCCGTGCACGCCACGCACCTCACCGACGAGGACATCGCCCTCCTCGGTGGCGCGGCGTCCACGATCTGCATGTGCCCGACGACCGAGCGGGACCTCGCCGACGGCATCGGCCCGGCCGTCGCCCTCCAGCGGGCCGGCAGCCCGCTGTCCCTGGGCAGCGACAGCCACGCCGTCATCGACCTCCTCGAAGAGGCCCGCGCCATGGAGCTCGACGAACGGCTGCGCAGCCGCACGCGAGGCCACTGGACCGCCGCCGCGCTGCTGCGCGCCGCCACCGAGGACGGGCACGCCTCGCTGGGCTGGGTCGACGCGGGCCGCATCGAGCCGGGCGCCCTCGCCGACCTCACGACCGTCGCGCTGGACTCCGTCCGTACCGCGGGGCCGGCTCCGCGCCACGGGGCCGAGACGGCCGTATTCGCCGCGACGGGGGCGGACATCCGCCATACGGTCGTGGGCGGCCGGCACGTCGTACGCGACGGGGTCCACCAGCTCGTACCGGACGTGCCGCGGGCACTGGCCGACTCCATCGCCGCCCTGAGCGGCTGACGCCGAGGACCGGAGCAAGCATGAGCACGGCAATCATCAACATCAGCAGTCTGGTCACCAACGACCCCTCCCTCGGCGAAGGCCCCCTCGGTCTGGTCCAGGACGCGGCAGTCGTCATCGACGGCGACCGCGTCGCGTGGATCGGTGAGTCCAGCAAAGCACCCGCCACTGACAACGCGGTCGACGCCGGTGGCCGGGCCGTGATTCCCGGCTTCGTGGACTCCCACTCCCACCTGGTGTTCGCGGGCGACCGCACCGCCGAGTTCAACGCGCGGATGTCCGGGCGGAGCTACAGCGCGGGCGGCATCCGCACGACGGTGGCGGCCACCCGAGCGGCGACGGACGAGGAGCTGGAGGCCAACCTCACCCGCTACCTCTCCGAAGCCCTCCGCCAGGGCACGACCACCTTCGAGACGAAGTCCGGCTACGGCCTCACCACCCACGACGAGGCCCGGGCCCTGCGGATCGCCGCCGCCCACACCGACGAGGTCACGTACCTCGGCGCGCACATCGTGGCGCCGGAGTTCGCCGACGACCCCGACGGCTACGTCTCCCTCGTCACCGGCGAGATGCTCGACGCGTGCGCCCCGCACGCCCGCTGGGTCGACGTGTTCTGCGAGAAGGGCGCCTTCGACGGCGACCAGGCCCGCGCGATCCTCGAAGCCGGCAAGCGCCACGGCCTGGTGCCGCGCGTCCACGCCAACCAGCTCGGGCACGGCCCCGGCGTCCAGCTGGCCGTCGAGGTCGGCGCCGCCTCCGCCGACCACTGCACCCACCTGACGGACGCGGACGTGGACGCCCTCGCGCAGGGCACCACCGTGGCCACCCTCCTTCCCGGCGCCGAGTTCTCCACCCGCGCGCAGTGGCCGGACGCGCGCCGTCTCCTCGACGTGGGCGTCACGGTCGCCCTGTCCACGGACTGCAACCCCGGCTCGTCCTTCACCAGTTCCATGCCGTTCTGCGTGGCCCTGGCCGTGCGCGACATGGGCATGACCCCCGACGAGGCCGTCTGGTCCGCCACGGCGGGCGGCGCGGCGGCCCTGCGCCGCACGGACATCGGCCGCCTCACCCCGGGCGCCCGCGCCGACCTGGCCCTCCTGGACGCCCCCTCGCACGTCCACCTCGCCTACCGGCCCGGCGTACCGCTCGTCTCGGCGGTCTGGCGGCGCGGGGTGCGCGAGCTCTGAGGGCGGGGGTCAGGGAGGGCTCAGGGGCAGGTCAGGGCGAGGCCAGGGTCTCCCCGGAAGCGAGGGGAGGGCCCCGGCCGGAAGTATCGACGTCATGACGAACACGACATGGCGACAGGCGGCCTTCGCGACGGGCCCGCTGTGCATGACGGCCTATGGCCTCATCCGGCTGACGGACCCCGGCCACGGCCCGGGGCCGGCCTGGTCCCTGGGCCACCTGGCGCTGCTGTCGGGCGTCCTGCTGTTCGCACCGGTGATGCTGGGCCTGCGCCGGACGGCGGTGGCGACGGGCCGAGGCCGGGGGAGCCGGACGTTCGCGGGCGCCGGCGCGACCCTGGGCCTGCTGGGCGTGGCGGCCGTGACGGCACAGGCGTCCATCGACCTGCTCGTCGGATACGCGTCGGTGGACCGCGAGACGATGAACGAGCTCTTCGACCGCATACGCGACCTGCCCGGCGTGACACCGGCCGTCTACACGATCGGCCCGCTGCTCTTCTACGTCGGACTGCTCCTGCTCGTGGGCCAGTTGGCGGCCCTGCGCGCGATCGCCTTCTGGCGGCCGCTCGCGATCGTGGCGGGCGTGGCGGTCTCGGCGATCAGCCTGGACCTGATACCCGTGGGCGGCCTCCTCTTCCTCCTCGCCCTGGCCCCGCTGGGCCGGAACACCGCCACTCGGCCGGTCCTCTCCGCGAGGGCGGGGTCCACCGCGTAGGGGCGGCCTCGACGGCCTCGACGGCTCAGGCGACCGCGTGGCTCGCCGCCTCACGGCAGTCCCGGCAACGGCCCGGATCGGCGGCACGGAACGCGCGTTCGCAGCCGCCGCAGGTCCGGAACGGCAAGGGCACCGTGGGGCGTCCCTGGCCCGGTGGTGGTGCCTCGGGCGGCTGCCGTACGGGCAGGGCGGGTGGCAGCCAGTTCCTCAACCGGTAGCCGAACAGGCCGGCGGCGGGCTGGTCGACGGGCGGTAAGGGGGTCGGCTCCTCGCGCGGAGCGGGCTGTCGAGCCGGACCGGTTCGCGGCCCACCGCGAACCGGTGGCCCCGTGGACCACGAGGCGGACTACGGTCCGGTGCCCAGCCCCGAGGCGATCGCGTGACCTCGGGCCACCGATCGCTGACCGGAGCGCTTCACGGTCCCCGGACCGCCCCCGTCAGGACGCCCGGCGGAGCAGCCAGGCGTTCGGGGTGAAGGACGGGTTGCCGAAGGCGACGCAGCCGCCGCTGTAGTAGGTCTGGACCTTGATCCAGCCGGTCGGCGGCTGGGCCGTGGCGCAGGCGTTGACCTGGGTGCCGACGGGGAGGCCGTCGAGCTGCTTGATCATCTTGATGTTCGAGCCGCCCATCGCGCGGCACGAGGCGCTGGTGCCCCAGTTGACGTCGACCCAGCCGTCCGGCGTCATCGTGTCGGCGCAGACCGTGAGGGTCTCGCCCGGCGAGGCCTGGGCGGGGCTCGCCGCGACGGAGGCGAGGAGCGTCGCGCCGAGAAGGGCCAGACCCGCGGTGCGGAGTCGTCTCATGGGGTGTCTCCCAAGCATGAAGAGTGCACTGATGAGGGATCAGTGTTGGCCAGCGCATTCAATGGCCTGGGTGAAGCGCTTGAGGAGAATGTTTTCGGCCATGAGAGGTCGTGAAAGTCCTTCTCAAGGTTTCCTCAAGGCAGGGCTTTGGGAAAGCCGCGAAAACCGCTGTGCCGCAGGGGATCGGTCGTCCCGTGCGGCACAGCGGTCGTGAGGGTCGCGCCCTGCGTCACTCCTTGGCGTCACTCCTCGGCCAGCAGCCCCCGCCGCAGCCGTACCAGCGTGCGTGACAGCAGCCGGGAGACGTGCATCTGGGAGATGCCCAGCTCCTCGCCGATCTCCGACTGCGTCATGTTCGACACGAACCGCAGGGAGAGGATGTGGCGGTCGCGGTACGGCAGTTCGGCGATGAGGGGCTTGAGCGACGCGATGTACTCGATGCCCTCCAGGCTGTGGTCCTCGTAGCCGATGCGGTCCGAGAGCGAGCCCTCCGGCTCGTCCTCGTCGGCCTGGGCGTCCAGTGAGCTCGCGGTGTACGCGTTGCTCGCGGCCATGCCCTCGACGACCTCGTCCTCCGTCAGGCCCAGCCGCTCGGCCAGTTCGGCGACGGTCGGGGCGCGGTCCAGCTGCTGGGCGAGCTCGTCGCCGGCCTTGGCCAGGTCGAGGCGGAGCTCCTGGAGCCGCCGGGGGACCCGGACGGACCAGCTGGTGTCGCGGAAGAAGCGCTTGATCTCACCGATGATCGTCGGCATCGCGAAGGTGGGGAACTCCACACCCCGCGTCAGCTCGAACCGGTCGATCGCCTTGATCAGACCGATGGTGCCGACCTGGATGATGTCCTCCATCGGTTCGCTGCGGGTGCGGAACCGGGAGGCGGCGAACTTCACCAGGGCGAGGTTCAGCTCGACCAGGGTGTTGCGGACGTACGCGTAGTCGTGGGTGCCCTCTTCGAGCGACGCGAGGCGGGCGAAGAGCGTCTTGGACAGGGCCCGCGCGTCCACCGCGTCCACCTCGTCGTACGGGGGGATCTCCGGTAGCCCGGCGAGGCCGTGGCCTTCGTCGTGGCCGGGGCCGTCGGGGGCGCCGTGGGCGTCGTGCTCGGGCGTGATTGCCGACGAGGCGGTCGCGAGGTCCTCGTGCGCGGTGCACGAAGTGGCGGGACGCTGTTCGTCGAGCCGGGGTGACATGGTCTCCTCCATCATTCTCGGCATATGGCTGCCGATGCCGTGACCCTTTTGCTGCGGTTTGCGGCGCCTCCAAAGCCGTCCGTGGAATGTGTGTCCCTACTAGCCCTACCGGTCTTCACCACCTCCTGGCAAGTGTGGTTTGTCCAATTCTGTCAGTATTTGGCGGAAGTTCGGCTTCCGGACGTCCGTATGGAAGGCGTAGGGTTCCCGCAGCGGAACGTGAGCACGCCACGAGCGCATGAAGGGGAGCGGGAGCGCATGGATCGCGGGATGGTCGGCAATCCGAGCAGGGGCCGACTGCAAGTGGAGGTCCGGCGTGTGGGCGGGAGCTCGATCGTCTCGCCCGCGGGTGAGCTCGATCACTACACGGCGGAATTGCTGCGCGAAACCCTGGAGGGCTGTGTGCGCGAGGGCGACGCCCGCGTCGTCGTCGACTGCTCGCGGCTCGACTTCTGTGACTCCACCGGTCTGAACGTGCTTCTCGGCGTCCGGCTCAAGGCCGAGGCCGCCGGCGGCGCCGTCCACCTCGCCGCGATGACGCCCGTCGTCGCCCGGGTGTTCGAGATCACGGGAGCCGGGGCCGTCTTCACCGTGCACGACACGCTCGATTCGGCACTCGCGGACTGAGCCGGATCCTCCGTTGCCCGCGTCACAGGCGCCGTGTGGAATCCGTGGGTGTTCTCACGATTTCGTCGGGCAGGAGACAGCTGAATCCATTGAAGATGTTCATGTTCGTATCGGTGAATCGGTGAGGTGAAGCGCTGATGAGCACCACCCGGGCGTGCCCACCGCCGGACGGTCCCGGCCCGGAGGCGGGGGACGCCGCCTCGGCCGGCTCACCGGCCCCGGCGGAAGCGGCCCGTAGCCTGCGCCTCGTCGGGGTGGGGGGCGCCGTGCCGCTCTCCCGCGACTTCACCCGCCAGGCGCTCTACGACTGGGGCTGGCTCCCCGCCCGTTCCGCCGACCACCGGGCGGCCGCCGAGGACGTCCTGCTGGTCGTCTCCGAGCTGGTCACCAACGCCTGCCTCCACGCCGACGGTCCCGAGGAGCTCTGCGTCAGCCGCTCCGGCAAGACCCTCCGACTGGAGGTCAGCGACCTCGGCGCCGGCACCCCCGCCCCCCGGACCCCGCACCGCGCGGGCCGTCCCGGCGGCCATGGCATGTTCATCGTCCAGCGGCTCTGCCTCGACTGGGGGGTCGTCCGGCGCTCCGGGGGCGTCGGCAAGACGGTCTGGGCGGAACTGGCCGGACCGTCGTAGGAGAGCCCTTACGGGCTGTTCCTTGTCTTCCCTCTCCACGGCCCCGGGCGTACCTTCGGCGTCCGATCTGATGTGCCGTCAGCAATTCTCGGCTGCGGCACCGGACGAGAGGGGAACCCCAGGTGTACCGCACACCACGCCACCCCCTGCGCCGCGCCGGCGCGCTCGCCGTCTCGGCGGCCCTGGCCGGCGGCGCGTTCCTGCTGGTCGCGCCGGACGCGCGGGCCGAGGTCGTCGACGTCGACTACCAGTGCAAGACCCCGATCGGGGACCGGAGCGCGGTCTCGCCCATCGACATCAAGGCCACGCCGAGCGGCGACGCCTACAAGCTCACCATGACCTTCCAGAAGGGCGTCTCCTCCAGCCCCATCGAGCTCGGCAAGGGCGCGATGAAGCCAAGTGCCGTGATCAAGGTGGGCGGCGCGGACAGCGGCTCGGTCGAGGTCTCCGGGCCCGCCAACGACCAGCCGATACCCCCCAACACCCCCATCAAGATCAGCGACTTGTCGGGGACGTACACGCCGAAGAAGGGCGGCCAGGTCACCTTCACGGCCTCCACCCTCACCATCTCCGCCCTGGGCACCACGACCACCTGCACCCCCACCAACAACCCCAAGCCCTCGCTCACCCTTGAGGTCAAGTCCCCGGGCGGGACGGGAGGGACCACGACGGGCGGGTCGACGACGGGCGGTTCGACCGGCGGCTCCACGACGAGCGGTTCGACGGGAGGGTCCACGAGTGGGTCCACCGGCGGTTCGACGGCCGGGTCGACCGGTGGGTCGAGCAGCGGCTCCACGGCCGGTGACACCGGCGGGTCCACCGGCTCGACGACCGGCGGCTCGACCACCGGCGGCACGAGCGGCGGTACGACCGGTGGTACCACCGGCAGTACGGGCACCACCGGCGGCGGACGGCTCCCGCAGACCGGGCCCTCCGATTCCGCCATCGCCCTCGCCACCCTCGGCGGCACCGTGCTCCTCACCGGCGTCGCGGGCACCCTCTGGCTCACCCGGAGGCGCCGCAGCGCCGGCTGAACGCCCTCACCCCCACGCCCAGGGAGCCGCCGATGCCGCCGATGCCACTGATGCCGTCGATGCCCCGGAGGCCGTCGCCACCGACCGTCCCGAAGACCTCCCGCGCCCGGGCCGCCGCGCTGCTCTGCGCCGCCTCGGTGCTCGCCGTGCCCACGCCCACCGCCCCGGCTCCGGACCCGGCCCCCCGGGGCCCGGCAGGCAGCCCGCCGTCCTGGACGGCGGCGCCCGCCCCCGGCGGCGGGAAGGTGCCGACGGCGGAGGACCGGTCGTCCTTCTACCTCGAAGGCGCCCCCGGCTCGGTCCTGGAGGACAAGCTGACGGTCGTCAACCGCGGCGACCGGCGCCTGACGGTCGAGCTGAGCGGCAGCACCCCCTGGATCTCCCTCGCCGCCCGGCGCGTGACCGTGCCGCCCCGCACCCGCGCGGACGTCCCCCTCACCGTGACCGTCCCGGCCGGCACGGCACCGGGCGACCGCTCCGCCGCGGTGACCGTCTCGGGGGACGGCCGACAGGTCCCGGTGCCCATGGCCGTACGGGTCGCGGGGACGGCCCTCGCCGCGCTCTCGGTGGAGCACGTCCGGGTCAGCGGCACGGGCCGGGACGCGGTGATCCACTACGCCCTCGTCAACCGGGGCAACACCATCCTCGCCCCCCGGCTGGCCATCCGCGCGGAGGGCCTCTTCGGGCAGGTCCTGCGCCGCGAGGCAGCGGGAGCCCCCACCACCCTGGCTCCCGGCGAGAGCGTACGGCTGGCGGAACGGTGGCCGGAGGCCCCGCGCCTGGACCGGGTGAGGGTACGGGTCACCGCCACCACGCCGGACGGCACCGGGGCCGCCGGGTACGGCTCGTACACGCCCCTGCCCTGGCTCCGCCCGGCCTTCGCCGGAGCGGCGGGGCTCGTGGCGGCGACGGGGGTCGTACGGGGCGTACGACGGCGCCGGACGGCCCGCTCACGCGCCGCCGCCCCGGAAGGCTCACAGACCGCCCACCCGGAGGGTTCATGAGCCGCCCGCAGAGAGGACCCCGGAGCGCCTGGAAGCGCGCCGCAGCGCTCCTCGCCCTGCTCGCGCTCCTCGCAGCCTTTCCCGCGCCCCCGGCCCCGGCCCCGGCCCTCGCCGCCCTCGCCGACGGCACCCCCCAGGCCGCCGTGGACCGCTCCGAGGCCCCTCCGGGCGGCCAGGTCACCGTGACCGGCCGGGGCTGGCCGGCCGGCGCGCTGCTCACCCTGCTCGTCTGCGGGCAGAACATGGCCGGCGGCACCAACGACTGCGCCAACGCCGAGGGCCGCGCCGTCACCACCGGCGCCGACGGCGCCTTCCGCAAGGACGTGCCCGTCCCCGCGCCGCCCAAGCCCTGCCCCTGTGTCGTCCATGTGGCGACCGTCACCGGCGACTCCGCCACGGCGGACGTCCCGCTGGTCGTCACCGGGCACCCCGTCGCGCCCCTGCCGGAGCGGAGCGGCGGGGAGCGGCTCGGGGTGCTCGACGCTCGGCTGGAGGGCGCCGACGGGCTGCTGACGTGGTTCGGGGCCCCGCCCACCCGCCGGCTCGTCGTCACCGTCGCCAACCTCGGCTCGACCCCCGCCCGGAACCCCACCTTCCGGCTGGGCACCTCGCGCGGGGTGCTCGCCCCGGTCTGGGAGGACCGCCCCTGGCACGGCACGGTGGCCCCCGGGCGGAAGGAGCGGGTGACGCTGGACGTGGAGCTGGCGGCGGGCGCGTACGGGGACTACCTCGTCTCGCTCGAGTACGGCGGCAAGGTGCTCGTCGAGCAGCCGTGGGACGTGAGCCGGCCCTGGGGGGTGACGCTGTTCTGGATCCTGCTGGGCGTGGTCGTCCCGCTGGCGGTCTTCCGCGCGGGCATGGCGGTCGTGGACCGCGTCCGGCCGAGGGCGCCCCGTACGCCCGCGAAGACCCCCACGCCCGCCCCCGGCGATGCGGCCCCGCTCCCGTGGTTCACCCCCGGCACCGACCCCAGGGGCACCAGGAGCCCGCCCCCCGGCTGACCGGCTGACCGGGAACCGGGTACGCGAAAGCCCCCGGCACGTTCCCGTGCCGGGGGCTCCCCGTGTGCGTCAGCGAACCGACATCAGTGGACGTCACCCATCAGGGCGATGATCCGCTTGCGGTACATCCACACCGCGACACCCGCCAGGGTGCAGAGCGCGGCCTGGAACACGATCGTGCCGGTGCCGTTCATGTCCACACCCGCGATGGAGAGCAGACCCGTGGTGCAGTCACCGGCGGTGACGGCGAGGAACCACACGCCCAGCATCTGGCTCGCGTACTTCTTCGGCGCCATCTTCGTGGTGAGCGACAGACCGACCGGGGAGAGGCACAGCTCACCCATGGTCTGGATCATGTAGATCATCAGCAGCCAGGCCGGGCTGACCTTGGAGCCGTCGCCCGCCATGCCCATCGGGACGGCGAAGACGAAGAACGAGGCGCCGATGAGCACCATCGCCATGGCGAACTTCACCGTGGTGCTGGGCTCGCTGTTGCGGCGGGCCAGGAACACCCACAGCCAGGCGAAGACCGGAGCCAGCGCCATGACCCACAGCGGGTTGACCGACTGGAACCAGGTCGACGGGAAGCCGATGCCGAAGACGTTGTCGGCGGTCTTCTTCTCGGCGAAGGTCGACATCGTCGAACCGGCCTGGTCGAAGATCATCCAGAAGGCGGCGGCGGCGACGAAGAACCAGATGTAGCCGCTGACCTTGGTCTGCTCGGTGTCCGACAGGTCCTTGTCGCGCTTGATGCGCAGCAGGACGGTGATCGGGATGATCAGGCCCAGCAGGGTGATCGGGATCAGGGCCCAGTTGAGGGTGAAGAGACCGGCGCCACCCACGATGCCGTAGAAGACGGCCGCGACGCCCAGCCAGATCAGGGCCTTGGTGAGGGTCGCCTTGCGCTCCTCGGCCGACAGCGGCGTCGGGACGACGCTGCTCTTCGGGTCGAGGTGACGGGTGCCCCACAGGAAGATCAGCAGGCCGAGCGCCATACCGGCGGCGGCGATGCCGAAGCCCAGGTGCCAGTTGACTTCCTGGCCGATGGTGCCGATCACCAGCGGCGCGAAGAAGGCGCCGAGGTTGATGCCGATGTAGAACAGCGTGAAGCCGCCGTCCCGGCGCGGGTCCGTGGGGCCGTCGTAGAGGTGGCCCACCATCGTGGAGATGTTGGACTTCAGCAGGCCGGAGCCGATCGCCACCAGCGCGAGGCCGGCGAAGAAGGTCGGCTTGCCGGGCACGGCCAGGAGCAGGTGGCCCGCCATGATGGTGCTGGCCGCGATGGTGACCGTCTTGCGGGGGCCCCAGACGCGGTCGCCGAACCAGCCACCGGGCATGGCGAGCAGGTACACCATGGCCACGTAGATGGAGTAGATCGCCACCGAGCTGGCCTCGGGCATCGCCAGACCGCCGCCCTGGCTGCCGGGCTTGGCATCGGGGCCGCCGGAGATCAGGTAGACGACGAGCAGGGCCCGCATGCCGTAGTAGGAGAATCGCTCCCACATCTCGGTCAAGAAGAGCGGGGCCAGGCCGAAGGGGTGGCCGAAGAAGGTCATGCCGCCGGAGGCCGGAGAGGTCTTCTCCCGCTCGGCCGCGTCCTTCGTCAGGCTGGACGCCATGGTCATTCCTAGGGTGCTCGGGACGCGCGGTGGTCCGGAGGTGCGCGCCCGGGTGGGGGTTGGCCGGCACCGGCTACTGACGCCGTCCGCCCCACTCCCCTGGGGTGCGGCTCCTCGGTGGGAGGAGCCGCAGGAAGGCCGTATGCCGGGATCCACGCCCTCCGCGCACCTTCGCGCGGCGGACCCGGCCGACAGGTCAAACACTGTGGAACAAGGCTGGGGCACCAGCCCTGCGCACAACAGAGACCTTCGGCTCGTCGGATGTCCCGAAAGTCCCACGTGGTGCTACAGATGTCGGGTCACCTTACGTCACACCCCGCCCAGGTACGGAAGGTGTTGAGACATGGATCACAGCCGATTCCGGAACCGATCGCTTCCATTCGAAGGTGGTAGCACTTTCGGTGAAGTGTTGCCGTAGGTAGCACTCGGACCGCCTCTGACGTGCGCCCGCGCGGACTACCATCACCCTCATGACCCGAGTACTGCTCGCCGAGGATGACGCCTCCATCTCGGAGCCGCTCGCGCGCGCCCTGCGCCGCGAAGGGTACGAGGTGGAGGTGCGCGAAGACGGTCCCACCGCCCTGGACGCCGGCCTGCAAGGAGGGGTGGACCTCCTCGTCCTCGACCTCGGGCTGCCCGGCATGGACGGCCTCGAGGTCTGCCGCAGACTGCGCAACGAAGGGCACGGATTCCCCGTGCTGGTGCTCACCGCCCGCGCCGACGAGGTGGACACCGTGGTCGGCCTGGACGCCGGCGCCGACGACTACGTCACCAAGCCCTTCCGGCTCGCCGAGCTCCTCGCGCGCGTCCGGGCGCTGCTGCGCCGCGGCACCGTCGAGGCCCACCAGCAGCCGCCGGCCACCCACGGCGTGCGGATCGACGTCGAGTCGCACCGCGCCTGGATGGGCGACGAGGAACTCCAGCTCACCGCGAAGGAGTTCGACCTGCTGCGGGTCCTGGTGCGGGACGCCGGCCGGGTCGTCACCCGCGACCAGCTGATGCGCGAGGTCTGGGACACCACCTGGTGGTCGTCCACCAAGACCCTGGACATGCACATCTCCTGGCTGCGCAAGAAGCTCGGCGACGACGCCGCCAACCCGCGCTACATCGCCACCGTGCGCGGCGTGGGTTTCCGCTTCGAGAAGAGCTGACCCGGGAACCGTGCGCCGCCGACTGATCAACTCCACGCTCGCCGTCGTGCTCGTCGTGATCGCGGTCTTCGGGATCTCGCTGGTCATCGTCGAGACCCGGACGATCGAGAACAGCGCGCAGGAGAGCGTGCAGTCCGAGGTCGTCCGGCTGGTGAGCATCGTCGACAGCCGGCTCGCCGGGCACGAGCGCGTGGAGTCGGGGGTGCTGAGCGATCAGATCACCCCCGACCGGTACGCGCGGGTCGACATCCCCGGGCGGCCGACGATCGAGATCGGCACCCGGCCCGAGGGCGGCGTCATCACCGCGACGCAGAAGGGCGAGCAGGGCGAGACGGTACGGGTCGAGGAGTCCCGCGCCACCGTCAGCCGGGAGATCGGCCGCACCCTGCTGGTGATCCTCGCGGTGGCCCTCCTCGCCGTGATCGCCGCCGTGTTCCTGGCCGTCCGTCAGGCCAACCGGCTCACCGCCCCGCTCACCGACCTCGCCGAGACCGCCGAGCGGCTGGGCTCCGGCGACCCCCGCCCCCGGCACCGCCGCTACGGCGTCCCCGAGCTCGACCGGGTCGCCGACGTCCTCGACGCGAGCGCCGAGCGGATCGCGCGGATGCTCACGGCGGAACGGCGGCTGGCCGCCGACGCCTCGCACCAGCTCCGCACCCCGCTGACCGCGCTGTCGATGCGGCTGGAGGAGATCACGCTCACCGACGACCCGGAGACGGTCAAGGAGGAGGCGATGATCGCCCTCACCCAGGTGGAGCGGCTCACCGACGTCGTCCAGCGGCTGCTGACGAACTCCCGCGACCCGCAGACCGGGTCCGCGGTCACCTTCGACCTCGACGAGGTCATCAAGCAGCAGATCGAGGAGTGGCGCCCGGCCGCCCGTGCCACGGGCCGGGCCGTGGTCCGCTCGGGCAAGCAGGGGCTGCGCGCGGTGGGCACGCCGGGCGCGGTCTCCCAGGTGCTGGCGACGCTGATCGAGAACTCCCTGATGCACGGGGACGGGACCGTCGCCCTGCGCACCCGGGTCACCGGCAACCAGGCGGTGGTGGAGGTCTCCGACGAGGGGCCGGGCGTCCCGGTCGACCTGGGCTCCCGGGTGTTCGAACGGACGGTGAGCGGCCGCAACTCCACGGGCCTGGGCCTGGCCGTCGCCCGCGATCTCGCGGAGGCGGACGGCGGCCGGCTGGAGCTCCTCCAGCAGCAGCCGCCGGTGTTCGCGCTCTTCTTGAGCCGCGAAGCGGATCAAGCGGACTAGCGGCGGGTCACTTCCCGGCCGTGTTCTACTTCCCCGCCCTGACCCGCTCCTGCGCGGGCACCCCCGCCTCGGTCAGGAACGATTCGGCGGCCTGGACGGCGTCGCGGGCGGGCATCGCGCGGAACACCCACGTGCGGTACGACCAGAAGCGGAAGACCGTGCCGATGCCGAGGCCGACGACGTTCTTGGCGATGTTGTCGGCGAGCGGGCTCGTCCAGCCCATGCCGTAGTGGGAGAGGGCGAGTATCCCGTTCTCGATCACCAGGCCCACGCCGCTGAAGAGCAGGAACAGGGTGAGCTCACGGCTGCGCCGGTTCTTGTCCGTGTCGCGGTAGGTCCAGTAGCGGTTGCCGACGTAGTTCGCGGCGATGGCCACGGCCGTGGCGATGACGCCCGAGCGCACCACGGCCAGACCCAGGCCGTGGACGCAGATGTTGAAGACGATGAAGTTGACCACGAACCCGATGGCGCCCACGGCACCGAATTTCGCGATTTCGCGGGCCAGCCGCTCCAGCCGGGAACGCACTGTGCGCCGTTGAGTCATGTCCTTCATGCTAACGAGCCCGCCGCGGCGCCCGTCCGGAGAGCCGATGAACGAACGGCGAACGCCCGGAATTGCCGCTTTGGTGACACCTCGTCGCCGCCGGAAGGAAAGGCTCCCGACTTGGATGATCCTCCAGGGGAGGTCAGGGTGGTTCGTACGTACGGATACTCTGGGGGAGTGACGTTCCCGGTAGTCGGCATGGTCGGTGGCGGTCAGCTCGCCCGTATGACCCACGAGGCGGGCATCCCCCTCGGCATCAGGTTCAAGCTGCTCAGCGATACTCCCCAGGACTCGGCGGCCCAGGTGGTGAGCGATGTCGTCATCGGCGACTACCGCGACCTGGACACCCTTCGTGCGTTCGCACAAGGCTGCGATGTGATCACCTTCGATCACGAGCACGTGCCCACCGAGCACCTCCGGGCCCTGGAAGCGGACGGCATCCCCGTCCGCCCGGGGCCCGACGCGTTGGTGCACGCCCAGGACAAGGGCGTGATGCGCGCGAAGCTCGACGCGATCGGAGTGCCCTGCCCACGGCACCGCATCGTGGCGGATCCCGCCGACGTCGAGCGCTTCGCCGCCGAGGGCGACGGCTTCCCCGTCGTCCTCAAGACCGTGCGCGGCGGCTACGACGGCAAGGGCGTGTGGGTCGTCCGCGACGCCAAGGGGGCGGAGGAGCCCTTCCGGGCCGGCGTGCCCGTGCTCGCCGAGGAGAAGGTCGACTTCGTCCGCGAGCTCGCCGCCAACGTGGTCCGCTCCCCGCACGGCCAGGCCGTCTCGTACCCCGTCGTGGAGTCGATCCAGGTCGACGGCGTCTGCGACACCGTGATCGCCCCCGCGCCCGGCCTCTCCGACGAGCTCTCCGCGCACGCCCAGGAGCTCGCCCTGCGCATCGCCAAGGAGCTGGGCGTCGTCGGCCACCTCGCCGTGGAGCTCTTCGAGACCCGCGACGGCCGCGTGCTCGTCAACGAGCTCGCCATGCGCCCCCACAACTCCGGCCACTGGACCCAGGACGGCGCGATCACCTCGCAGTTCGCCAACCACGTCCGGGCCGTGCTCGACCTGCCGCTGGGCGACCCCCGCCCACGCGCCAAGTGGACCGTGATGGCCAATGTTCTCGGCGGCGACTATCCGGACATGTATTACGCGTACCTGCACTGCATGGCGCGCGACCCGGCACTGAAGATCCATATGTACGGCAAGGACGTGAAGCCCGGCCGCAAGGTCGGACACGTCAACACCTACGGCGACGACCTGGCGGACGTGCGCGAGCGCGCCGCGCACGCCGCCGGATACCTGCGAGGAACGATCACGGAATGAGTTCTCCCGGCTCCCCCCTCATCGGCATCGTCATGGGCTCGGACTCCGACTGGCCCGTCATGGAAGCCGCCGCCAAGGCCCTGGACGAGTTCGAGATCCCCTACGAGGTCGACGTCGTCTCCGCGCACCGGATGCCGCGCGAGATGGTCGAGTACGGGGAGCTGGCCGCCGGCCGCGGCCTCAAGGCGATCATCGCGGGCGCGGGCGGCGCGGCCCACCTGCCCGGGATGCTCGCCTCGGTCACCCCGCTGCCGGTGATCGGCGTGCCCGTGCCGCTGAAGTACCTCGACGGCATGGACTCGCTCCTGTCCATCGTCCAGATGCCCGCCGGCGTCCCCGTCGCCACCGTCTCCGTCGCGGGCGCCCGCAACGCCGGCCTGCTGGCCGTCCGGATGCTCGCCGCCCACGACGAGAAGCTGCTGGAGCGGATGCGCCGCTTCCAGGACTCGCTCAACGACGAGGCCACCGAGAAGGGCAAGCGCCTGCGTGCCAAGGTGGAAGGCGCCTCCGGCTTCGGATTCGGGAAGTGACCACGTGGACGAACTGATCCGCGCCCGCGAGCTGCTCGCCGCGCACCCCGTCGTCGACGGGCACAACGACCTTCCCTGGGCCCTGCGCCAGCAGGTCCGCTACGACCTCGACCGGCGCGACATCGCCACCGACCAGAGCGCCGCCGGGCTCCACACCGACCTGCCCCGGATGCGCGCGGGCGGCGTCGGCGCGCAGTTCTGGTCGGTGTACGTGCGCACCGACATGGCCGGCGACGAGGCGGTCAGCGCCACGCTGGAGCAGATCGACGTCGTACGGCAGCTCGTCGACCGCTACCCCGGCGAGCTGCGGCTCGCCCTGACCGCCGACGACATGGAGGCGGCTCGCGCCGAGGGGCGCATCGCCTCGCTGATGGGCGCCGAGGGCGGGCACAGCATCAACTGCTCGCTGGCCACGCTGCGCGCCCTCCACCGTCTGGGCGTCCGCTATATGACGCTCACCCACAACGACAACATCCCGTGGGCGGACTCGGCGACCGACGAGCCGGCGGCGGGCGGGCTGACGCGCTTCGGCGAGGAGGTCGTCCGCGAGATGAACCGCCTCGGCATGCTCGTCGACCTCTCGCACGTCGCGCCCGGCACGATGCGGGACGCGCTGCGGGTCAGCGAGGCGCCGGTGATCTTCTCGCACTCGTCGGCGCGCGCGGTGTGCGACCACCCGCGGAACGTGCCGGACGACGTGCTCGGCGCGCTCGCCGCGAACGGGGGCGTGGCCATGGCCACGTTCGTCCCCAAGTTCATCCTGCCGGAGGCCGTGGCCTGGACGCAGGCGGCCGACGAGAACATGCGCGCCCACGGCTTCCACCACCTCGACACCACCGCCGAGGCCATGGCCGTCCACCGCGCCTTCGAGGCGGAGCGCCCGCGCCCGGTGGCCACGGCCGCGACGGTCGCCGACCACCTCGACCACATGCGCGAGGTCGCGGGCGTCGACCACATCGGCATCGGCGGCGACTTCGACGGCACGGCCTTCACCCCGGCCGACCTGGCCGACGTCTCCGGCTACCCGAACCTGATCGCGGAACTCCTGCGCCGCGGCTGGTCGGAGACGGATCTGGCGAAGCTGACGTGGCAGAACGCGACGCGGGCCCTGCGGGACGCGGAGGCGGTCGCGCGCGACCTCTCCGCGAAGCGGGGGCCGTCGATCGCGACGATCGACCAGTTGGACGGTTAGCCGTCCTCAAACGCCGGACGGGCTGACAAAGTCAGCCCGTCCGGCGTTCGTCACGCCTTCGGCCGCCCCAGCGCCCGGAACGTCCAGCCCGCCGCACGCCAAGCGGCAGCGTCCAGCGCGTTGCGGCCGTCGATCACGTGCCGGTCCGCGACCACCGCGCCGACCACCGCCGGGTCGAGCTGCCGGTACTCGCCCCACTCCGTGAGGTGGAGCACCACGTGGGCTCCCCGGCAGGCCTCCAGGGCGGTGTCCGCGTAGGCGAGCGTCGGGAAGAGGCGGCGGGCGTTCGCGATGCCCTTGGGATCGTGGACCGTCACCTGGCCGCCCTGCAGGTGGATCTGGCCGGCGACGTTGAGCGCGGGGGAGTCCCGGACGTCGTCCGAGTCCGGCTTGAACGTGGCGCCCAGCACCGCGACGCGGCGGCCCAGGAAGCCGCCGCCCACGGCCTCCCGCGCGAGCTCGACCATGTGGGTGCGGCGGCGCATGTTGATGGAGTCGACCTCGCGGAGGAAGGTCAGGGCCTCGTCGGCGCCCAGCTCGCCCGCGCGGGCCATGAAGGCGCGGATGTCCTTCGGCAGACAGCCGCCGCCGAAACCGACGCCCGCGCGCAGGAACTTCTTGCCGATGCGGTCGTCGTGCCCGATGGCCTCCGCGAGCTTCACCACGTCGCCGTCGGCGGCCTCGCAGACCTCGGCCATGGCGTTGATGAAGGAGATCTTCGTGGCGAGGAAGGAGTTGGCGGCGGTCTTGACCAGCTCGGCGGTCGGGTAGTCGGCGACCACGAAGGGCGAGCCCTCGCCGACCGGCGTCGCGTAGACCTCGCGGAGCAGCTTCTCGCCGCGCTCGCCCGCGACGCCGACGACGATGCGGTCGGGGTGGAGGGTGTCCTGGACGGCGAAGCCCTCGCGCAGGAACTCCGGGTTCCAGGCGAGCTCCACGTCCTTGCCCGCCGGGGCCAGCTCCGTGAGCACCTTCGCGAGCCGGGCCGCGCTGCCGACCGGCACGGTCGACTTGCCGACGACCAGCGCCGGGCGGCGCAGGTGCGGGGCGAGCGAGGCGAAGGCGCTGTCGACGTAGGACATGTCGCAGGCGTACTCGCCGTGCTTCTGCGGGGTGTTCACGCAGACGAAGTGGACGTCGCCGAACTCGCCGACCTCCTCCCAGGAGGTCGTGAAGCGCAGCCGTCCGGTCGAGCCCTCGATGCCGGCGACGTGCTTGCGCAGCAGCTCCTCCAGCCCCGGCTCGTACATCGGGACCTCGCCGCGCGCGAGCGTCTCGATCTTCTCGGGGACCACGTCGAGCCCCAGCACCTCGAAGCCCAGCTCGGCCATGGCCGCGGCGTGGGTGGCGCCGAGGTAGCCGGTGCCGATCACGGTGATCCTGAGGGCCATGCGGTGCTCCATTGCTGTGCGGTGCTGAACGCCCGGCCCGCGTGCGGGCCCGACGGCCGGATTGCGTTGCCCGAGCATAGTCGGGGGCTGCCCGGGAAGGATCCCGGGGCGATCGCGGGAGATCGCGGGTTGTCGGCAAGCTCACGTGGTATCGGCCCGAAGTGCGCCCCTAGAATCGGGGTTACTAATCAGTAGCTAACTCTCTGGGGAGTACGCCTTGGCGGGAAACAAGGACTTCGACCTGTACCGGCCGGCCGAGGAGCACGAGGAGCTCCGCAAGGTCGTGCGCTCGCTCGCCGAGGCGAAGATCGCGCCGTTCGCCGCCGAGGTGGACGAGGAGGGCCGCTTCCCGCAGGAGGCGCTCGACGCCCTCGTCGCCGCCGACCTCCACGCCGTGCACGTGCCGGAGGAGTTCGGCGGCGCGGGCGCGGACGCCCTCGCCACCGTGATCGTGATCGAGGAGGTCGCCCGCGTCTGCGCGTCGTCCTCGCTCATCCCCGCGGTCAACAAGCTGGGTTCCCTCCCGGTGGCCCTCTCCGGCTCGGAGGACCTGAAGAAGCGGTACCTGAGCCCGCTCGCCAAGGGCGAGGCGATGTTCTCGTACTGCCTGAGCGAGCCCGACGCCGGCTCGGACGCGGCCGGCATGAAGACCCGCGCCGTGCGCGACGGCGATTACTGGGTGCTCAACGGCGTCAAGCGCTGGATCACCAACGCCGGCGTCTCCGAGTACTACACGGTCATGGCCGTCACCGACCCCGAGAAGCGCTCGAAGGGCATCAGCGCCTTCGTCGTGGAGAAGGGCGACGAGGGCGTCTCCTTCGGCGCCCCGGAGAAGAAGCTCGGCATCAAGGGCTCCCCGACCCGCGAGGTCTACCTGGACAACGTCCGCATCCCCGCCGACCGCATGATCGGCGCCGAGGGCACCGGCTTCGCCACGGCGATGAAGACCCTCGACCACACCCGCGTCACCATCGCCGCCCAGGCGCTGGGCATCGCCCAGGGCGCCCTCGACTACGCCAAGGGCTACGTCCGCGAGCGCAAGCAGTTCGGCAAGCCGATCGCCGACTTCCAGGGCGTCCAGTTCATGCTGGCCGACATGGCCATGAAGCTGGAGGCCGCCCGTCAGCTGACCTACGCGGCCGCCGCCAAGTCCGAGCGCGTCGACGTCGACCTCACCTTCTTCGGCGCCGCCGCCAAGTGCTACGCCTCCGACGCCGCCATGGAGATCACCACGGACGCCGTCCAGCTCCTCGGCGGCTACGGCTACACCCGTGACTACCCGGTCGAGCGCATGATGCGCGACGCCAAGATCACGCAGATCTACGAGGGCACCAACCAGGTGCAGCGGATCGTCATGGCCCGCAACCTCCCGTAACGCGCCGCGCGTCGGCAGCGCGCGAACGGCCCCCGGCGACGGTCCGCCGGGGCCGTTCGTCGTTGTTCCGGTGGCGGAGCGTCGTGCGCCGGGTGAAGGTGGTCGCGGGGGTGTCCGTACTGCCAGGGAGGCGCGCGTCATGCCCGAGGTAACCAAGCCGTACGTGCCCGGGACGCCCTGCTGGGCCGATCTCGTGGTCCCCGACCAGCGGGAGGCCCTCGACTTCTACCGCGACCTCTTCGGCTGGCAGGGGGAGCCCGGGCCGCCGGAGACGGGCGGGTACGCGGTCTGCACGCTGCGCGGCAAGCCGGTGGTGGGGATCATGACGTCGATGGCGCAGGAGGGCGGCTCCAAGCCGCCGCCCGCGTGGACGACGTACCTGGCCGTCACGGACGCCGATGCCACCATGGGAAAGATCAAGGACGCCGGTGGCACCCCGCTGATGGGTCCGATGGACGTGCTGACGCTCGGGCGGATGGCCGTCGTCGCCGACGCCACGGGCGCGGTCTTCGGGATCTGGCAGGCCAAGGACTTCCACGGCTCCGGGGTCGTCAACGAGCCGGGCGCGGTGGTGTGGAACGAGCTCAACACCGCCGACACCGACGCGGCCGGTGCCTTCTACGCCGATGCCCTGGGCCTCGCGGCCGAGCCCTTCGAGGAGCCGCCCGGCTACTTCTCCCTCAAGGCGAAGGGCCGGGTGATCGGCGGGATGCAGGGCCTGGAGAACTCCCCGCCCGGATCGCCCTCCCACTGGCTGACGTACTTCTCCGTCGACGACACCGACAGCACGGTCGACGCGCTGACCAAGGCCGGCGGCAATGTGCTCGCGCCGCCGTTCGACATGGTGGCCGGCCGGATGGCCGTCCTCCAGGACCCGCAGGGCGCGGTCTTCGCCGTCATCAACGCGACCGGGCCGTCGCCCGACGACGCCTGACAGCCGCCGTCGTCGTCACTTCGGGGCGACGGCCGTGACCTTCTCGTCCTTCTTCAGCTGGTCGAAGAGCTGCTTGGCCTTGACCTTGTCCCACGCCACGGCCTCGCCGTCGCTGCGCGTGGGCAGGTTCGGGTTGCCGATGGGGACGGTCAGCTGCTGCCCGTCGCCGCCCGTGACGCCCTTCATCGCCCAGAACATCGACGCCAGGTCCCACAGCCCCATGTCCTTGTCGACGACGAGGGTGTCCAGGCCGGAGCCGATCACGGGGTAGAGCCGGAAGGGGTTGAGGACCGTCGAGGGCGAGGCGGCCTGCTTCGCGAGCGTGTTGAGGAACTTCTGCTGGTTGCGCATCCGGCCCAGGTCCTGGTCGGCCTCCTGGTGCCGCTGGCGGACGAAGGCCAGCGACTGCGCGCCGTTCAGCGTCTGGCAGCCCGCCTTGAAGTCCGCGCCCGAGTCCCGGTCCTTGATCGGCTTGTCCAGGCACATGTCCACGCCGCCCAGCGCGTCCACGAGATTGCGGAAGCCGCCGAAGCCGATCTCCGCGTAGTGGTCGATGCGCAGCCCGGTGTTGTACTCGATCGTCCGGACCAGCAGCTCGGCGCCGCCGTCGGAGTACGCCCGGTTGAGCTTGTGGGTCGACTGGGCGTACTGCTTGCCGGACGTCGCGCCGGTGAAGGCGGGGATCGTGACGTAGGAGTCGCGCGGCAGGCTCAGCATCGTGGTGCCGTTGTCGCCCGTGTGGAGGATCATCATCGAGTCGGTGCGCTTGCCGTCCGCCGACCCGGTGTGGAGGTCCTTCTTGTCCGCCTCGGACAGGCCCTCACGGCTGTCGGAGCCGACGATCAGGTAGTTCGTGCCCGATCCCGCCGCCGGGCGGTCGGCGACCTTGTTGAGATCCACCTCGCGGCGCATCTTGCTGTCGGCCCAGAAATACGTGCTCACGGAGACGACCAGGGCCGTGGCGACCAGCGCGATCGCCCCGATCTTGATCCGCTTGCGCCAGTCCGGGGCGCCGGCCCGCGCGCCCCGTCCGCCCGCGCCGCCGGGGTTCCCCCGGCCGGCGCCGCCGCGGCCGCCGCCGCTGCCGTGCCCGTAGACCTGTCCGGTGTTGTAGCCGTCGGAAGGGCCGCGGCCGTCGGAGGGGCCCGGGGCGTCGTAGTCCTGCGGCGGGCGGTACTGCTGGGGCGGGACCTGCCGGGGCGGCGCGGGACGCCGGACGTGCGGCATCGCGCGGGCGCCCTCGGGCTCGGTACCAGTGCTGCCGCGCCCGTACCGCTCCTCGGGCGCGTCGTTCCGCCGATCGGGCCAGTCATTCATGCAACCGAGTGTGCCCGCCCGGCGGGCCGGTCCACAGGGCGCGTGGGAAACCGGAGCGTTCCTGTTGCAGAGCTGATGCACACTTCTCCGGACACCCGGGCGCCCGGCCGGGTGTCCGGCGGTCCCCGCATACTGGGGGACATGACCAATCAGGACCGCGGCACGGATCCGGAGATACCCGGCAAGCCGACATCGGCTTCCCGCACGACGCTCTCCCACATCATGACCGGCAACGACACCAATCTGCTGGGCACCGTCCACGGCGGTGTGATCATGAAGCTGGTGGACGACGTGGCCGGCGCGGTCGCCGGGCGGCACTCCGGCGGGCCCGCGGTCACCGCCTCCATGGACGAGATGGCCTTCCTGGAGCCGGTCCGCGTCGGCGATCTGGTTCATGTGAAAGCGCAGGTGAACTGGACCGGCCGGTCCTCCATGGAGGTCGGCGTGCGGGTGCTGGCCGAGCGGTGGAACGAGTCCACGCCGGCCGTCCAGGTCGGCAGCGCCTATCTCGTCTTCGCGGCCGTCGACGCCGACGGCAAGCCGCGGCAGGTGCCGCCGGTGGTCCCCGAGACCGAGCGGGACCGGCGGCGCTACCAGGAGGCGCAGATCCGGCGGACGCACCGGCTCGCCCGGCGCCGCGCGATCATGGAGCTGCGGCAGAACCGGGCCGCCGAGGGCATCGAGGACTGAAGCAGAGGCCGGGTTCAGGTCTGCTCCGGGCAGACCGCCTGGTCGCCGGTGACCACCGGGATCCGGTCCGGCCGGTCGGGCTCCTTGGCCCGGACGGGCCGGACGTCGGTGAAGTCCTCGCCGAGGACCACCTTCATCAGCGGCCCCTGGCCGGGCGCCGGCCGGAGCTCGGCGCCGGGCAGGGCGGTGGCGAGCGAGCGGGCCGAGCGGTCCCAGCGCGGGTCGTAGGTGATCGTCGTGTGCTTGATCGCGGGCGGTGGCGCGTCGGCCGGCAGGCCGGTGGTGAGGAAGCCGGTGGCCCGCAGCGCCTGGTCGGCGCCCCGGGCCAGCCCCGGGCGGCCGCTGCCGTTGAGGACCTGGACGCGGATCCGCTCGGGGGCGACGTCGACGGCCGCGGCGGGGGGCTGATTGCCCTCTGCGGGCGGCTTGGCGTCCTGGGTGTGGTGCGGGGAGCCGGGGGCGGCGCCCACGGGCCGGTCCTCGCGCAGGGACTGGAAGAGCTTGCCGGCGGCCGCGTCGTCCCAGCGCACGGTCGAGCCGACGTTCGGCACGGGGTAGTCCGCCACGGCGATCGGCACGGACATGAACTCGGTGGAGGCGGGGGTCAGGTTCCGCATCGCCCTGCCGAGGTCCACGAGCTCGTCGGTGCCGAAGCCCCGGTCCGCGCGGACCGAGCCGACCACGGACGAGGCGACCTCCTGGAACTTCACCGGGTTCAGCAGCACCCCGCCGTCGGCCGCCTTGTGCATCAGTGAGGCGAGGAACCGCTGCTGCCGCTGCATCCGGCCCAGGTCGGCGGCTCCGTCCAGATGGCGGGAGCGCACGTACTGGAGGGCCTGGCCGCCGTCGAGGTTGCTGGTGCCGGCGGGCAGGTCGAGCCCGGAGTAGGCGTCCTTGAGCGGCCGTACCGTGCACACCCGCACCCCGCCCACCGCGTCGACGGTCCGCATGAAGCTGGTGAAGTCGACCTCCATGTAGTGATCGACGTGCAGCCCGGTCAGCCGCTCCACGGAGCGCACGGTCAGCCCGGGGCCGCCCTCGGCGTAGGCGGCGTTCAGCTTCTGCGGATGGGCCGGGCGCACCCGGCCGAACTCGTCCGCCCGCTCGGGGATCTCGGTGTAGGTGTCGCGCGGCAGGCCCACCACGGTGGCGCGCTCGCGGTCGGCGGAGAGGTGCACCAGCAGGATCGTGTCGGTGCAGTGACAGGCGGTGCCGCCCAGACGGTAGCGCCTGCGCTCGTCCTCGGTGATCCGGTCGCGGCCGTCGGTGCCGACGAGCAGGACGTTCATGCCCCGGCCGCCGTCGGGCCGGTTGGACAGGCCCTCGAAGGCGTCGACGCGGCCGATCCCGCCGGAGAGCCCGGAGACCACCGCGTGCCCGATGCCGCTCGTGCCCAGCACCGCCACCGCGGCGACCGTGGCCAGCCGCATCCCCCAGCGCGGGGGGCGCGGTGGGGTGCGGTGGCGGGCGTTGGCCGGGCGGGGTGCGGGGGAGCGGGCCGGTGCGGTCACTGCGGGACCTCCGCGGGGATCGGGCGGCGAGCCGGGGACGGGCAGGGACGGGTGTGACGCTTCCCTCGCCATGCGGACACAACGTAGGCCCATACGATGATCTGTCTGCGGCCCCACGCCGTCCGCGCCCACTCCGCCACCCGGGCGGGGCGGAACCCGGTCCCCCATTGGCGGTAACGTGGCCGACGTTTCCGTCGTCCGCCGGGTGGTGATCCCGACCCCCGTACCCCCGAGGAACCATGCCCGATCAGCAGCTGCCAGCCGTTTCCGTGATCATGCCGGTGCTCAATGAAGAGCGGCATCTGCGCACCTCCGTGCGGCACATCCTGGAGCAGGAGTATGCCGGTGAGCTGGAGGTGGTCATCGCCCTCGGCCCGTCCACGGACCGTACGGACGAGATCGCCGCGGAGCTCGTCGCGGAGGACTCCCGGGTCCACACGGTGCCGAATCCCACGGGACGCACCCCCGCCGCGCTCAACGCCGCGATCAAGGCATCACGTCACCCGATCGTGGTACGCGTCGACGGGCACGGCATGCTCTCGCCGGACTACATCGCCACCGCCGTGCGGCTCCTGGACGAGACCGGCGCACAGAACGTCGGCGGCATCATGCACGCCGAGGGCGAGAACGACTGGGAGAGGGCCGTGGCCGCCGCCATGACCTCGCGGATCGGCGTGGGCAACGCGGCCTTCCACACCGGTGGCCAGGCCGGCCCCGCCGAGACCGTCTACCTGGGCGTCTTCCGCCGTGAGGTGCTGGAGCGGCAGGGCGGCTACAACGAGGAGTTCATCCGCGCCCAGGACTGGGAGCTGAACTTCCGGATCCGTGAGGCGGGCGGGCTGATCTGGTTCTCCCCGGAGCTCAAGGTCTCCTACCGCCCCCGCCCGAACGTGCGGGCGCTGGCCAAGCAGTACAAGAACTACGGCCGCTGGCGCCACGTCGTGGCCCGCTACCACCAGGGCTCGATCAACCTGCGCTATCTGGCGGCCCCGGCCGCCGTGTGCGCCATCGCGGCGGGCGTCGTCGTGGGCGCGACCGTCAGCCCCTGGGGCCTGGTCGTCCCGGCCGGCTACCTCGCGGCGATCACGGCCGGCTCCGTCCCGGCGGGCAAGGGCCTGCCGGTCGGCGCGCGGCTGAGGATCCCGGTGGCGCTGGCGACGATGCACATGTCGTGGGGCTACGGCTTCCTCACCAGCCCGCGCTCCCTGGCGAAGAAGGTCATCGCCAGCCGCCGCACCGCCTGACGGGCCGGGGGCTTGGCCCCCGGACCCCGCCCCGCGCTCAGAACCGGTTCGCCGTGTTCACCTTCATGCACGCCGAGGCGTCCGCGCCGTTGAGCGGGTCCGAGCTCTCGGGGGCCTTGTTCTCGCCCGTCGGCTTTCCCGACGGGGTGGCCGAGGGCGAGCCCGACGGGTCCGGCGTGCCGGGGTCGCCCCCGACCGCCCCCGCCGCCGCTTCCGCCGGGTACGCCGTGCCCGTCCGCCAGTCCCCGCCCACGACCAGCGTGATCTGCCGGACCTCGGGGGAGTGCCGCACCGCCGTGTCCGGCAGCCCGAGCGCCTTGGCCACGGCGAGGGCGTCGGCGCGCTGCCCGGCCCTCGGATAGGTGATCGTGGTGTCCGCCTGCGCCCGGGGCGTGGAGTCGGCGGTCGCCTTGGCGAAGCCCTGCTTGACGAGGAACGCGGCGATGTCCGAGCCCCGCCCGGTGGCCGGCGGCTCCACCGCCGTGCCGGTGCCGTTGAACACGGTGATCGCGATGTCGTTCTTGCGGGCGGGCGGCGCGGTGGGCGCCGGGCTCTTGTCGTCCTTCTTCTTGTCCTTGCCGTCCAGGGCGATGTCGTTGCGCACGAGCGCGAAGAGCTTGTCGGCGTCGCCCGGCTTGGGTATCACGTGGGCGTCCGGGTTCTGCGGATCGGTGGTCCACGGCATCGTGGTCATGGTGATCCGGCCGGACGGCACCCGCTTGATGTCGTCGGCGAGGTCGTAGAGCTCCTTGACGGAGCCGAGGTCCTTGTCGACGGTGAGGGCCTTGGTGGCGGCCTCGGCCAGGTCGGTCAGCTGGCCCGGGTCGCTGAGCTTGGTGCCGGACTTCAGCTGCCGGACCATCGCGTTCATGTACATGTGCTGCGCGTGGGTGCGGCCGATGTCGCTGCCGTCCTCGAAGCCGTGCCGGGTGCGCAGCCACTGGAGGGCCTGCTTGCCCTTGATGGTGTGGGTGCCCTTGGTCAGCCGCAGGCCGGACTTGTCGTCGCGCACGTTGGCGTCCACGCACACGGGGACGCCGCCGACGGCGTCGGCCATGTTCACCACACCGGAGAAGTCGATCATCATGAAGTGGTCGACGGGGATGCCCGTGAGCTCCTCCCAGGTGGCGACCGTGCAGCCCGGGCCGCCGTTGCCCAGGCTGGTGTTGATGATCTGGCGGTCGGTC
Organism: Streptomyces abikoensis; assembly: GCF_014648775.1. Classification (GTDB taxonomy): domain Bacteria; phylum Actinomycetota; class Actinomycetes; order Streptomycetales; family Streptomycetaceae; genus Streptomyces; species Streptomyces abikoensis. The sequence continues at coordinate 30,234 of NZ_BMRT01000007.1, read as the reverse complement.
GACTTGTAGACCTTGCCGCTGTCGGGGTCGGTGCACTTGGGGATCGTCACCCGGGTGTCGCGGGGGACGCTGATCACCGACATGTTGCTGCGGTCCGCCGAGACGTGGACGAGCATCTGGACGTCGGCGAGCGGCGGGCGGTCGGCGTCGTCACGGGCGCCGCCGAGCTCCTGGTTCTCCTTGCTGCCCCGGCTGTCGGAGCCCAGCAGGAGGATGTTCAGCGGGCGCTGGCCGGCCGCGTTGGCGGCGCTGCGGTCGAGCTGCTTGTCGCCGAGGTTGAGCTTGTTCTTGCGGATGTTGTCGTTGAGGTGCTGGTAGTAGAAGTACCCCGCCCCGGAGACGCCGAGGACGGTGACCGCGACGCCGAGCGCGGTCCAGCGGGCTATTCGGCCGATGCGGCGCCGGCGGGCGCCGCCTTTCGCGTCGCCCGCTTCCGTACCGGCGTCCGTCCCGGTGCCCTTCGCGGCGCCCCCGGAGCCCTTGGCGCCGGCGGTCTTCGGCGTGCTCTGCTCCGGGACGCCCTTCTGCTCCGGCGCGCTCTCCCGGGCGTCGCGGGACTTCTCTCCCCGCACGCCGCTGCTCTGCCGCATCGGGCCCTCCCCTGGATGGTGTCCGGCCCGATGGGCAGGCGTGTCGTACCTAATGAGTATTACTGCGTTATGAGATGCGAAAGCCCATAGTCAGGGTTCACTTGGCGCAGATGTTCTCATCGTCGGCTTCGACTTTCTGAATCCCCTCCGGCGCCTTCTTCGGCGCGGACACCGGGACGCCCGCGCCCTTGAAGTCCGCGCCGAGGGTGAGCGTCATCTCGGCGGTGGGGGGCGCGTCGGCCGTCGCCTGCTTCAGGGCGTCGACGGGGAGGCCCATGTCCTCGGCGAGGCGGCGCGCCTGGTCGGCCTGGTTGGGGGCGAACTCCAGCAGGGTCTTGTCCTTCTTGCCCCCCGCGGCGTTGCCGCCGTTGCTGGAGTGCGCCACGCCCTTGCTGTTCTGCATCCAGGCGACGGTCTCCTGGGCGGCGCCGACCCGCCCACTGCCGTTGAGGATCTTCACCCGGACCTTCGCGGGCTCCGCCTTCGGGCCCTGGAGCAGCGCCGCCTGCTTGGCGTCGGCCTGCTCCTGCGCCTTCTTCTCCTTCTCCTTCTCCTCGGTGAGGGAGACGTCCTGGCGGACCATGGCGAACAGCGGCTCGGCCTTGGGCTTGTCCAGGATGACCGTCTTGTGGGTCTTGCCGTCGGCGGGGTTGTCGAGGACGGGGACGGTCGCGAAGGTCACGTTCTTCAGATTGACCTTCCTGAGCTCCTTGGCCAGGCTCGTCAGCTTGCTGATGGAGCCTATGCCGGTGTCGACGGTGAGCGAGTTGGTCGCGGCGTCGCTGAGGTCGTAGAGCTTCTTGGGGTTGGTCAGGGTGTCGCCGGACTTCATCTTCCGGAGCATCGAGCTCAGGAACTGCTGCTGGAGCTCGATCCGGCTGAGGTCGCCGCCGAAGCCCACCGAGTGCCGGGTCCGGACGAAGGCCAGGGCCTGCTCGCCCTCGACGGTGTGCCTGCCCTTGGTCATCTTGAGGTGCGAGTCGCGGTCGTTGATGTCCTTGGCCACGCACACCTCGACGCCGCCGACCGCCGAGGAGAGCTCCTTGACGGCGTTGAAGTCGGCCATCATGAAGTGGCTGACCTTCAGGCCCGTCAGCTGCTCGACGGTCCGCCAGGTGCAGCCCGGGTCGCGGTCCTCCTGGCCCAGGCTCTCGTTGAAGCGCACGCCCTTGGAGCCGGGGATGGTCTTCGTGGAGCCGTTCTTCTGCTTGGTGGGGCAGTCCGGGATGTCCGTGATCATGTCGCGCGGGATGGACAGCGCGGTGGCGTTCGTCCGGTCCTCGGAGACGTGGAAGAGCACGGTGGTGTCGGCGTGGCCGACGCTGCCGTCGTCGCCGTAGCCGGTGTTGCCCTTGCCGGAGCGTTTGTCCGTGCCGATGACCAGGATGTTCAGCGGGCCCTTGTCGAACACGCTGTTGTTGATGCCGACGTCGATCTTGTCGATGTTGTCGTTGAGGTGCTGGTAGATCAGATAGCCGCCGACCGTGCAGACCACCAGCACCAGGCCGATCGTGCCGCCGGTCCACATCAGGACCTTCTTCTTCCGGGCGGCCTTCTTCTTCGGCTTGGGGCGCCGCCGCCCGGCGGCCGTCGCCTTGGCCCCGGCGCCCCGGCGGCCGCCGGCCGCCGTGCCGCGCTGGCCCGGCACGGTACGGCCGCCGCCGGGCTTCGGCCGGGCGGGGGCCTGTCTGGGCGAGGTGCGGGGGGCGGGGCCGGAGGCCGCGGCGGAAGCTTCACGGGGAGCCGTCGCGGGCTCCCCGGCTTGATCGAGACGCAGCTCGTAGCTGCCCGTCTCGGGGTCGAACACCCATTGGTCGGCGGGGTCGATACCGCCCGCCCGCCCACGGCCTTGCGCGTCCACGGTCGCTTGAATCCTCCGTCGGTGCCACGCGGCGCCTACCCCCCTGAGGCGCTCGGAGCGTCGTCTGTGCAGTGCGCGGTCAACCCGGCGGTGCGCACCGGGTCGCTCACACTATCCGCCCAGTTCAGCGTCAAGCGACGCCCGTGACAAATTGCACTCCCCTACAACTGGGCAATCTGCCCAATCCCTTCGCGGAGAGGGCTGTGGAGAGTGCTGCCGAGAGAACACGGAGACGAAAAACCGGTCGGGTCGTTTGACGGTTTTATCGCGTTTGTGGCGCTGAGTGGCGCTCAGCCGCACATCCCGCGTGCCGCCGTGGTGCCCTGATAGGTCGGCGGGACGGTGGAGGGCGGCGAGGGCGCCGTGGTCGCGGGGGGTGCCTGGGATGCCGGGGCCGCCGGGGGCGCGGCCGGCGCCGAGGACGGGACGGGCGCGGTCCGTGGCGCGACGGGCGCCTGCGAAGGCGGCGCCGGCGGTGCGGCGGGCGGCGCGGCGGTGGCGGGGGGCACGGGCGGCGCCTCGCCGCTCTCCGTCCCGTAGCCGTCGCTCCCCTCCGGCCCCGGATCCCGCCCGGACCTGCCCCGGCCGTGCCGGTCGTCCCGCGGTTTGTCGTCGGCCGGGCGCACCTGCGCGTTCACCGACACCGGTTGGTCCAGCCGCAACTGACGGAACAACTGGTCCGCGTCGGGCTGGACGAGTTCGTCGCGCGCGTTGTTGAACGCGTACGGCCGCCGGGGGACCGTCAGGAACTGCACCCGTTCGGTCGGGATGTCCCGTACGGTGCGCACCAGGTCGTAGAGCTTCTTGAGCGAGTCCAGCCCGGAGTCCGTGGTCACCGACTTGGTGGCCGCGTCGAGCACCGGGTAGAGCCGGGTGGGGTTGAGCAGCACCCCCTCGCTGTGCATGTCGTGCACCAGGGCGCCGAGGAACTTCTGCTGGCGTCCCATCCGTTCGGTGTCGCTGCCGTCGCCCAGGCTGTAGCGGGCCCGTACGTAGCCGAGGGCCTGCTCGCCGTTGAGCGTCTGGTTCCCGGCGGGCAGGTGGAGCTTGGCCTCGCGGTCGTCCATGGGCTTGTCCAGGCAGAGCTCCACGCCGTCCATGGCGTCCACGAGGTTCTTGAAACCTTGGAAGTCCAGGACGATGTGATGGTCGATCCGGATCTGTGTGATGTTCTCGACCGTGCGGATCGTGCAGGCGGTGCCCGCGAGCTCGTACGCCCAGTTGAACTGCGCGAAGCGCTCGTTGGTGTACGTGCCGTCGCGCTTGCGGCAGCTGGGGATCGTCGCCATCAGGTCGCGGGGGAGGCTGACGGCGGTCGCGCTCTTCCTGTTGGCGGCGAGGTGCAGCAGGATCGTGGTGTCCGAGCGCTGGCTGCCGCTGTCCTCGCCGTACTTGCCGTTGCCGGAGCCGCTGCGGGTGTCGGACCCGATGATGAGGATGTTCTGGGCGCCGCGCACCAGCGCGCTGGGGCGCTGCTTCTCCCAGCGGCGCAGCTCCTCGGCGGTCTCGTCGTCGGTGGTGATGTTGCTGTTGAGCTGCTCGTAGAGCACCCAGCCCAGCCCCGCGACGACGAGCACCAGCGCCGCGGCCACCGCCGCCAGCCGCCGCAGCCAGCGCCGCCGGCGGCCCGGCGGGCGGGGCGTCACCGGGCGGCCGTACGGCTCCCCGGTGAAGGGGCCGTCCGGCGGGCCGGACATGCCTGGGCGGTTCACGGCTGCGCTGCGTCCCTCCGCCGCTCGGGTCGGTGGCGTACGCGCCCGGCGGGGCCCGGCGTCCGGGCGCGGCCCGGGGCGCCGGTGCCCGTGGGCACGTACCCCGATCATCGCCCGGACGCGACGCTCCGGCAGCGTCTACAGGGCCGTCACGGTGACGCGCTCGCTGGTGAGCCGCTGGTCCAGCGCGTCGGCGGACAGCTGATCGGCGTTGCGGCACAGCACGACGGAGCCGCCCGCCGCGAGCGGCGCGAGCAGGCCCGCCGAGAGGCCCTCCCAGGTGTCGTACGCCAGCCCGGACAGCAGGCGCGAGCCGGGGCCGAGGCCGAGCCGGGCGGCGTCGGCGGCCGCCCGTTCGACGACCTGCGCGCCCGTCAGCTCCACCCCCGCCACGGCGAGCGCCGGGGCGCCGGGGTCCACGGGGGCGTAGGGGGCGAAGCGGTCGCCCTGGCTCGGCACCTCGACGGCGTAGTCGGCGAAGCCCGCCGGGGCCTCGGGGAAGCGGCCTCCCAGCGGGCGCAGGGCGAGCGCGACGCGCTCCCCGGAGCAGGCGCGCGCCGCCTCCAGCGTGTCCGGGCCGCTGACGACCAGGTCGGCGGCGGCCGGATCGCCGCCCACCTCGGCGACCACACCGGCCGAGGAGCAGGCGAGCAGCCAGACGGCCGTCTGCCAGTGGGCGGGCAGCAGGAGCGCGAGCCGGTCGCCGGGCTCGGCGGCGAGTTCGCCCTGGAGCAGATTGGCGGTCTTCGCCACCCAATTGGCGAAGGTGGCCACGGACAGTTCCACGCGCTCGCCGGTGGCGTCGTCGTAGAAGGTCACGAGCGGGCGGGCCGGGTCCGCGGCGAGCGCGGAACGCAGCAGGTCGGCGGGGGTGCGATCGGTGGCGTTCATCGGCGCCAGCGTACGCGCCGCACCGGGTGACGGTCAGTCGGACGGAGGCGTCCCCGGGGCCGTCGGGACGCCCGGGGAGCCGACTCGCCGTCAGCGGATCAATGGACAGATTAGTATGCATATGTCCAGGATTTCTGGCATGCGTGGAAATCTCGTCCCCCCGGCCGCCAGCCTCTGCGCCGCCGCCCTGACCCTGTCCTTCCTCGCCGCCCCCGCCGCCGCCACGCCCTCCGTGGCGATCCCGCCGCACCCCGCCCTCCCCCGGGCGGCCGCGCCGCCCAGGGTGCCGGGCGCCACGCACTCGCTGCGGCTCGTCCCGCTCGGCCCCGGCCACCGGGCCGCCCCGGCGCACGGCCGGGTACGCGGGCCCCAGGGGCTGCCCGCCCGGGAGGTCCCGCCGTTCTCGCTGGTCGGCATCGTCTGGGACGACGCCACCACCGAGCTGCGCGGCCGGGCCCAGGTGCGCACCCGCCCCCTCGGCGGCCGGAGCTGGTCCGAGTGGCGGGACGTCCAGACGCACGACGACGACCGCCCCGACCTCGACTCGCCCGAGTCCCGCGCCGGCACCCTGCGCGGCTCCACCGCCCCGCTGTGGGTGGGCGCCTCCGACGCCGTCCAGGTCCGGGTCAACCCCGAGCCCGCGGCCGGGGGTCGGCTCGCCGAGGGCACCGCCCTGCCCTCCGGGATGCGCGTCGAGCTCGTCGACCCCGGCCACGACCCCGCGCCCGCCCGCCCCCGCGCCGCCCGGGGCCTGAGCGCCCCGCCCCCCGCGCCGGGCCCTTCCGACGAGGAGGCCGCCAGCTCGGCCGCCAACTTCCCGCTGGCCCCGCTGGGCGCCACCGAGATCCCCGCCGTCGGCAGGCCCGAGTCGGCCAAGGACGTCGAGGCCACCCACGTCGACGGCACGAACGTGGCCGAGGGCCACCCGATCTCCGACGGCCACGGCGCCGCCGACCCGGAGGCGGAACCCACGGACAGGCCCCAGCAGGGCGCCCCCGACAGCGGCGCCGACAACGGCGACGGGTCAGCCGACGTCGACGACTCCGACGCCGACTCCGACCTCGACGCCGGCCGCTACGTCGGCCCCCGCCCCCGCATCGTCACCCGGGCCGGCTGGGGCGCCGACGAGTCGATCCGGGAGAAGGGCTTCGTCTACAACAAGACGGTCCACGCCGCCTTCGTCCACCACACCGCCTCCGGCAACGGCTACGGCTGCGGGCAGTCCCCCTCCGTCATCCGGGGTATCTACCGCTATCACGTGGTGAGCAGCGGCTGGCGGGACATCGGCTACAACTTCCTCGTCGACAAGTGCGGCACGGTCTACGAGGGCCGGGCAGGCGGTGTGGCGAAACCCGTCAGAGGCGCCCATACTCTCGGTTTCAATACCAACAGCATGGGCATCGCCGTGCTCGGGACCTTCGGGAGGAGCGATCCGTCCAGCGCCGCGCTGACCGCCGTGGCGACCCTCTCCGCGTGGAAGCTCGGCCTCTACGGCGTCAACCCCGCCGGCACCGCGACCCTGGTCTCGGGCGGCGGCAACCTCTTCAAGAAGGGCAGCTCCGTAAGGCTCAGGGCCATCTCCGGACACCGCGACGGCTACGCCACCGAATGCCCCGGCGACCAGCTCTACAACCGGCTCGGCACGGCCCGCTCCACGGCCTCCCGCCTCCAGGGACGCTGACCGGGCGCGGCCGGAACCACACGTTCTGCGTACACTGGCCGCCGATCACGGCCCGGCCCCGGCAGGAAAGCAGAGACGACAAGGTGACAGAAGCGATCCTCCTGGTCGGTGGCAAGGGCACCCGGCTGCGCCCGCTGACGGTGCACACGCCCAAGCCCATGGTCCCCGCGGCGGGCGTCCCGTTCCTCACCCACCAGCTGGCCCGGGCGCGGGCGGCGGGAGTCGAGCACATCGTGCTCGCCACCTCCTACCTGGCCGAGGTCTTCGAGCCGTACTTCGGCGACGGCTCCGCGCTGGGTCTCCACCTGGAGTACGTCACCGAGGTCGAGCCCCTGGGCACGGGCGGCGCCATCCGCAACGTCGCCCACCGGCTGCACTCGGCGCCGGACGAGCCGGTGCTGATCTTCAACGGGGACATCCTCACCGGCCTCGACATCGAGGCCCTGGTGGACACCCACCGCACGACCGGCGCGGACGTCTCCCTCCACCTCACGCGCGTCGCGGACCCCCGGGCCTTCGGCCTGGTCCCCACGGACGAGACCGGCCGCGTCCAGGCGTTCCTGGAGAAGCCGCAGACGCCCGAGGAGATCGTCACCGACCAGATCAACGCGGGCGCGTACGTCTTCAACCGCTCGGTCATCGACGAGATCCCCACGGGCCGCCCGGTCTCCGTGGAGCGCGAGACCTTCCCCGGGCTGCTGGCCGCCGGCGCCCACCTCCAGGGCATGGTCGACTCCACGTACTGGCTCGACCTCGGCACTCCGCAGGCCTTCGTGCGCGGCTCGGCCGACCTGGTCATGGGCCGCGCCCCGTCCCCGGCGGTCCCCGGCCGCTGCGGCGACCGCCTCGTCCTCGACGGCGCCGAGGTGGCCCCGGACGCCAAGCTCACCGGCGGCACGGTCATCGGCGCGGACGCGCGCGTGGCGCCCGGCGCGCGGGTGGACGGCAGTGCCGTCCTGGACGGCGCGGTGATCGAGGCGGGCGCCGTCGTCCGCGACTCCCTCGTCGGCGCCGGAGCGCGCATCGGGGCGCGTACGGTCCTGGACGGCGCCGTCATCGGCGACCGCGCCGAGATCGGCCCCGACAACGAGCTGCGCGCCGGGGCCCGGATCTGGTGCGGGGCGCGGATCCCCCAGGGGGCGATCCGCTTCTCGTCGGACCAGTAGCCGGACCGGTAGGCCGGCTCCGCGACGTACCCTGGCCGAATGGCCACCCGCACGTGGGCCCCGCCCACTGGCGGCCCGTACGACCTGCAGCGCACCCTGGGCGTCCTCGCGCGCGGCCCGGGCGACCCGGCCTATCGCGTGGACGCGGCCGGGGCGGTCTGGCGGGCGAGCCGCACCCCGGAAGGGCCCGGCACGCTCCGGCTGACCCATGACGGCCCGGTCCGCGCCGAGGCGTGGGGCCCGGGAGCCGACTGGCTCCTGGACCGCCTCCCCACCCTCCTCGGCGCGACGGACGACCCGGCGGGGTTCACGCCCCGCCACCGGCTGGTCCACGAAGCCCACCGCCGGCACCCCGGCCTCCGGCTCGCCCGCACCGGGCTGATCCTGGAGTCGCTGATCCCCTCGATCCTCGAGCAGAAGGTGACCAGCGACGAGGCGTACCGGGCGTGGCGGCTGCTGCTGACCCGCCACGGCGAACCGGCGCCCGGCCCGGCCCCCGCCGGCATGCGCGTGATGCCCGACCCGGCGGGCTGGGCCCGCGTCCCGTCCTGGGAGTGGCACCGGGCCCACGTGGACGCCAAGCGCTCGGCGACGATCGTCCGCGCGGCACGGGTGGCGGCCCGCCTGGAGGAGGCGGCTGCCATGGACGACGCCCGCGCGGCGGCCCGCCTCCAGGCCGTCCCCGGCATCGGCCCCTGGACGGCGGCGGAGACGCTCCAGCGCGCCAACGGCTCGCCGGACGCGGTCACGACGGGCGACCTTCACCTGCCGGGGGTCGTGGGCTACGCGCTCACCGGGTTCCGGGGGGCGGACGACGCGGCGATGCTCGACCTGCTGGCCCCCTACGCGGGCCACCGCCACCGGGCGTGCCGCCTCATCCTGCTGAGCGGCGTCACCCCGGAACGGCGGGGCCCGCGCTTTACCGTGCCGGACTTTTCCCGCATCTGACGGTGGTTGTGGGCAGGCGTTCCGCAGGGCGGAACGGGTGGGCACAACCGGAACGGCGGCCCGCACCCCCGGTGGGCACCCCCGGTTCGGGTGCGGCCCGGTGGGCGGGTTTGCGCCCACCCGTCCCGCCCAGCGGGACGATTGCCCGCAAACCTAGCGGACCGTCACGAACGGGTCCGCGTCGCGTGCGGGGCGCGCGGGCGGGGACGCGGCGGGGCGCCCGATCGCGACCGCGCCCATCGGGTCCCAGCCCTCCGGGAGGGCGAGAACATCCCGCACCACCTCGCGGCAGAACATCGTCGACGACACCCACGCCGACCCCAGCCGCTCACTCGCCAGCGTGACCAGGAAGTTCTGCACGGCCGCCCCGGCCGCGACCACGAACATCTCCCGCTCGGCGGCCGAGCGCCGGGCGTCCGGGTAGTCGTGGGCGCCGTCCGTCACCAGGCACGGCACCGCCAGGTACGGCGCCTTCCGCAGCAGGTCGCCCCGCCGTACGCGGCGGGCGATCCGGTCCTCGGAGAGGCCGTCGGCGCGCAGGTCCGCGATCCACGCGTCCCGCATGGCGTCCAGCAGCCGCGTCCGCGACTCCTCGGACTCCAGCAGCACGAACCGCCAGGGCGTCGTGTGGTGCGGCGCCGGCGCGGTGACGGCGGCGGCGACGGCCCGCCGGACCGCGCCCGGGTCCACGGGATCGTCGGTGAACTCCCGGACGGTCCGCCGCAGCGACACCGCCTCCTTCACGGCCTCCGAGGTCCCCAGCCGGAACATGTCGTCGACGGCGGGCCGTACCAGCCACTGAGCATCCTGCTCACCGTCCTCGGTGACCACATGCGGCAGCCCCCGCACCACGGCCACCGGCAGGCCCCCGGCCTTGCCCTTGACCAGGTCGCCGGCGGCGGCGAGCTCGTCGACCGTCGCCACCACCGTCGCGACCAGCGGGTTGCCGTACGCGTCCACGCCGCCGCGCAGGTCGTCGGCGACCCGCACGCCCGCCGCGCCGATCGCGAAGTCCGTGACGCCCTTGCGCCAGGGCCGCCCGGCTGTGTCGGTGACGACGACGCCGACGTCCACGCCGAGCGCCTCGCGCAGGCCCTCGCGGATCCGCCGGGCCGAGGCGTCCGGGTCCTCGGGCAGCAGCAGAATCGTCCCGGCGCGGGTGTTGGACGCGTCCACGCCGGCGGCGGCCATCACGAGCCCCAGCCGGTTCTCCACCACGCGCAGCGTGCCGCGCCGGGCCACGAGCCGCACGGTCTCGGCGTCGATCGCGGCCTCGCGGTCCTCGGCGGCGAGGATCCGGCCCTCGGCCTTGCTGACGATCTTCGAGGTGACGACGAGGACGTCGCCGTCGGCGAGCCCGGGCAGCCCCTCGCCCAGGGCGGCGCCCGCGATGAGCTTCGCCAGATCGTCCCCGGGGCGGACCTCGGGGATGCCGGGCAGGGCCCAGACGCGGTACTCGGGGGCCGCGCTCACGCCCGTACCTCCTCGGCCAGGGCCAGTGCCGCGCGGGCCATGGCGGCGGTCGCCTCGACGTCGGTCATCATCAGCGGCACGGCCCGGCAGCGGATCCCGGCCTCCTCGACCTCGGCCACGGCGGCCGCGTCGACGGAGTCGACCAGCCAGCCGTCGAGCAGCCCGGAGCCGTAGTGGCGGGCCACGGCGGCGGCGGTGGACTCGACGCCGACGGCGGCGAGCACCTTGTCGGCCATGCCGCGCACGGGCGCGCCGCCGACGATGGGGGAGAGGCCGATCACCGGCGCGGCGGCGTCGGCGACGGCCTCCCGGACGCCGGGGACGCCCAGGATCGTGCCGACGCTCACCACGGGGTTGGACGGCGGGAAGAGGACGACGTCCGCCGCCGCGATCGCCTCCAGCACCCCGGGCGCCGGCTTGGCCTGCTCCGCCCCCACCGGGATGATCGCGTGGGCGTCCACCGAGGCCCGCATCCGCACCCAGTACTCCTGGAAGTGGACGGCCTTGCGGGCGCCGTCGCCGCTCTCGGAGTCGTCGATCAGGACGTGGGTCTCGATCCGGTCGTCACTCATCGGCAGCAGGCGGACGCCCGGCTTCCACCGGGCGCACAGCGCCTCGGTGACGGCGCTCAGCGGGTATCCGGCGGCGAGCATCTGGGTGCGGACGATGTGCGTGGCGAAGTCGCGGTCGCCCAGGCCGAACCACTCCGGTCCCACTCCGTAGGCGGCGAGCTCCTCCTTCACGGCGAAGGACTCGCCGGCCCGGCCCCAGCCCTGCTCCTCGTGGATGCCGCCGCCGAGCGTGTACATCACGGTGTCGAGGTCGGGACAGACCTTGAGCCCGAACAGGTGGATGTCATCGCCGGTGTTGCCGATGACGGTGATGTCCGCGTCGGGGACTGCTGACATGAGGCCACGAAGGAAGCGGGCGCCCCCGATCCCGCCGGCCAGAACCACAATGCGCTGCATGGCCGCAGTCTTTCAGGAGCGCGCCGCCATATTGAAGGGCGGGCCCGGGCACCCCCTCCTAGCTCGTCACGACGGCGGACGGCCGTACGGCGGAGGCGCACAGCGGCGGCCGGTGCATCGGCATCTCGGTGAGGCCCGGGTAGTAGACGTGGAGGCTCACGGCGGGTTCGAGGGAGTCGTTGACGACCTCGTGGGCGTACCCGGGCGCGAAGACGCGCTGGGCGCCCGCTCGCAGCGCGTGGCGGGTGCCGTGCGCCGAGAGCTCCGCCAGTTCGCCCTGGAGGACGGTGAGCACTCCGGACGACGGGCCGTGGTCGTGGAGCCCGCTGCCCTGGCCGGGCACCCAGCTCAGCAGCCAGACCTCGTAGCCGGGGCCGGTGCGCAGCCGGTGGTACCAGCGGGTGGCGGCGTCGTAGCGCACCAGCGGGGCCCAGGAGGCGGTGTCGGCGGCGATGGCGCGGGCCAGGCCGGCGAATTCGGCGACGGTCGTGGGGTGGGCGGCGGGCGGCGGCATCAGGTGGGGGAGGGCGAGCGGGTCGCCGGCGATCTGGACGTCGCTGTTCATGGGGGTGTGGTTCCTCGGCGCGGGTGCCGGTACGGCGGCGCGGAGCGCGCGTACGCACGGCAGGAGCGATCAGAGACAGGAAGCGGGAAAGGGTGATCCCAAGCGGTGCTGAGGACAGCAGTGGGGATCGGATGGAGCGGAGATCAGCTGGAGCTGGAGGAGCCGGAGACCGGCTTCGGTCGCGTCAACAGCTGGAACAGCGACAGCGCGCCTGCACAGCACAGCGGGACCCGTAGGCACGGGTCAGGCTGAGGTTCCCCGGGGCGGAGGCCAGGGGGAGGGAGGTCGCTGGCATGTCACCAAGGAGACCGGCTCCGGAGCTCCCCTGTCAACCGGGTGTCCGTTTTGGGGGGATCTTTCACCCGTGCGGTTACTGATTGGAGTGAAGGGTTTGCGTGCCGGTGTGTATGGACACCGGTCGGGCGACCGGGGTCGTCAATATCGGGTGCAACGGGTTCACCGCAGGTCGCGTCCTTCTCTTAGAGGCGGGAAGGCCCCTGTCCCGGACCGGGTCGGAAGTGGCTTTTGTGGCGAGTGGTGGATGTGTCCACCCTTGAGGCGGTTTGGCAACTTTCCGCGCGCCCTTGGTTCCGCAGAGTGAATAAGGGGCTCAATAGCAGATCCCGGCTTGACTGCCCCGGATCGGCGCACTTGTAATTTCACTCGTGTCGTTCTGCCGCACCTGACCACCTGACACGCGGCAGCACACGGGGACGCATTGACAGACGAGGGGCGCACATGACCGAGCTGTTCCAGCAACTGCTGGTCGAGGAGGCGGACGAGGAGCTCGGCTGGCAGGAGCGCGCGTTGTGCGCTCAGACCGACCCCGAGTCCTTCTTTCCCGAAAAGGGCGGATCCACACGCGAGGCGAAGAAGGTCTGTCTTGCCTGTGAAGTCCGTTCCGAGTGCCTTGAATACGCGCTGGCCAATGACGAACGCTTTGGCATCTGGGGCGGTTTGTCCGAGCGCGAGCGCCGCCGCCTCAAGAAGGCCGCGGTCTGACAGACCGGCGTCATGACCTGACGGGATGTCTCGTTCAAGGCCGGCCGTGCCACGGCCGGGCGAGGGGACCGCGGAGCCGTCCGCTCCACCCACTCCCGCACCATGCTCCATACCGCACGGTCCGCCTCTCGCGCCCCGCACGCGAGAGGCGGACCGTCGCGTTCACAGCCACTAGGGTGGGGGCCCGTCCGAGACGTACCGACGCCCTGGTGGGCCCGCGCCCACGAGAGCCGCGCTCACACGTCCATCGCAGTCTCCACTGAACCGGGGCCCGCACCTGCCATGTTCGACCCCACCATCCCCGCGTTGCTCGACCCGGCCCTCCCGCCCGCGTTTCCCCACCACGTCGTCACCGCCGTCCTCGTCGCCCACGACGGCGCCCGCTGGCTGCCCGACGCCCTCGCCGGGCTGCTCGGCCAGGAACGGCCCGTCCAGCACGTCGTCGCCGCCGACACCGGCAGCGCCGACGACTCCCGACGGCTCCTCGCGGACGCCCTCGGCGCCGACCACGTCCTCCACCTGGCCCGGCGCGCCGGCTTCGGCACCGCCGTCGAGGAGGCCGTCCGCACGGCCCCGGTCCTGACCGCCGACGACCTCCCCTACCTCCGACGCTCCAGCGGCTGGGACCCCGCCGGCCGCACCTGGACCGAGGACGCCCCCGGCGCCGACCGCGCCGAGCGCCGGCCCGTCCAGTGGCTGTGGCTGCTCCACGACGACTGCGCGCCCGAGCCCGCCGCCCTCCACGAACTGCTGCGCGTCGCCGAGGCCGAACCGGACGCGGCCGTCATCGGCCCCAAACTCCGCAGCTGGTACGACCGCCGCCAGCTCCTCGAGACCGGCGTCTCCATCGCCCGCAGCGGCCGCCGCTGGACCGGCCTCGAACGCCGCGAACAGGACCAGGGACAGCACGACCAGATCCGGTCCGTGCTCTCCGTCTCCACCGCCGGCATGCTCGTCCGCCGCGACGTCTGGCAGGAACTCGGCGGCTTCGACCCCCGCCTGCCCCTCATGCGCGACGACGTCGACCTGTGCTGGCGCGCCCACGCCGCCGGCCACCGCGTCCTCGTCGCCCCCGACGCCGTCCTGCGCCACGCCGAGGCCGCCTCCCGCGAACGCCGCCCCGTCGACTGCGCCGGCCGCAAACCGGCCAACCCCCACCGCGTCGACAAGGCCGGCGCCGTCTACACCCTCCTCGCCAACACCCGTGGCGCGCTCCTGCCGTACGTCATGCTCCGGCTCGTCATCGGCACCCTGCTGCGCGTCCTCGGCTACATCGTCGGCAAGGCGCCCGGACAGGCCCTCGACGAACTCGCCGGATTCGCCGGCGTCCTCCTGCGCCCCGGGCGCGTCCGCGCGGCGCGCAAACGACGCGGCGAGCCCCGCGTCGCCCCCGCGGAACTCCGGCCGCTCTTCCCGCCCCCCGGCGCGACCGTCCGCGCCACCCTCGAACAGCTCGCGAGCGACATCGGCGCCCGCACCGAGGACGCGGCCCCCTCCGCCGGACGCCACGGCGGCGCCGTCGAGTCCGGCCCCGGCGGCGACGACGCCGACTACCTGGAGATCGAGCAGTTCGCCCGGCTCAGACGCCTCGCCCGCAAGCCCGCGCCCGTCCTCTTCACCCTCCTGCTCCTCGTCTCCGCCCTCGCCTGCCGCGACCTCTTCGGCGGCGGCTCCCTCTCCGGCGGCGCCCTCCTGCCCGTCCCCGCGCACCTGAGCGACCTGTGGTCCGCCTACACCGACGGCTGGCACCCGGTCGGCGTGGGCAGCACCGAGAACGCGCCCCCCTACCTCGCCGTCCTCGCGACCCTGGCGACGCTCCTCCTCGGCTCCACCGGCACCACCCTCACCCTCCTGCTCGTCTGCTCGGTCCCGCTGGCCGGGCTCACCGCCTACTTCGCCGCCCGCCCCCTCATCGCCTCCCGCCCGCTGCGCGCCTGGGCGGCCGTCGCCTACGCCTTCCTGCCCGCCACCACCGGCGCCCTCGCCACCGGCCGGCTGGGCACCGCCGTACTCGCGGTCCTGCTGCCGCTCCTGGCCCGCGCGGCCGTCGCCGCCACCGGGCTCCGCGCGCCGGGCACGGCCCCCGCGTGGCGCGCCTGCTGGGCGTACGCCCTCCTGCTCACCGTCACCACCGCCTTCACGCCCGTGGTGTGGCCGGTGGCGGTAGTCCTGGGCATCGTGGCGCTCGCGGTGAACTGCGTCCGGGGCGGTGCCGCCCGGGCCGCCGTCCACGGCCCCCGGTTCCTCGCCGCGGCCGCCACCCCCCTGCTCGCGCTCGCCCCCTGGTCGCTGGGGCTCCTCACTCACCCCGGCCGCTTCCTCGCCGAGGCCGGGCTGGCCTACGGCCACGGCACGGCCGGCCCGCTGCGCCTGCTCACCGCCGACCCCGGCGGGCCCGGCACCCCGGGCGCCCTGCTGTTCGCCGGGGTCGTCCTGGCGGCGCTCGCCGCCCTCCTCCGCGCCGACCGCCGCCCGGCGATCCTGACCGCCTGGACCGTCGCGCTCGCCGGAATGCTCTGCGCCGCCCTGGTCAACCGCTCCGTCTGGGCCGGGCCGGGCACCCTCCTCTACGGGCTCGCCCTGATCGCGGCGGCCGCCGTGGGCGCCGAGGGCGCCAAGGAGCGCGTGGCGGCGCACGGCTTCGGCTGGCGCCAGCCGGTCGCCGCCCTCGTCGCGCTGGCCGCCGGGGCCGCCCCCGCCGCGGCCGCCGCCGTCTGGGCCGTGCACGGTGCCGCCGGGCCGCTGGAGCGGCGCGACCCGGTGCAGGTGCCCGCGTTCGTGGCCGAGGAGGCGGGCACCCGGGACCAGGCCCGCACCCTCGTCCTCGGCGGGGACACAGGCCGGGTGACGTACACGCTGGTCCGCGGCGCGGGCGCCCGGCTGGGCGACGCCGAGCCCCTGGCGGCCGCCGGCCGGCAGCGCGAGCTGGACGCCATGGTGGCCGCGCTCGTCGCCGGCTCCGGCGCCGACCAGGCGGGCCGCCTCGGCGACTACGCCGTCGGCTACGTCCTCGTCCGCGACAGCGCCCCCCGCGACATGGCCCGCGTCCTCGACGCGACCCCCGGGCTCACCCGCCTCGGCAAGGAGGACCACAGCTCCCTCTGGCGCGTCGACAACCAGGTCGCCCGCGTCACCATCGTCACCGGACCGCGACAGCCCGACGGCACCCGCGCCACCGCCCCCGTGCCCGTCGCCGCCGGTCCCGTGACGGCCAGCGCCACCGTCCCGGCCGGGTCGGGCGACCGGGTCCTGCGGCTGGCCGACAAGGCCGCGCCGGGCTGGCGGGCCACGCTCGACGGACGGTCGCTCAAGGCCGTCACCGTCGACGGCTGGGCCCAGGGCTTCACCCTGCCGGCCCGGGGCGGGAAGCTGACCGTCACCTACGAGACCCCCGTCGCGCGGACCGCCTGGCTCTGGGCCCAGGGGCTCCTCGCTGCCGTCCTGGTCGTGCTCGCCCTGCCGGGCCGCCGCCGCGAGGTCGACGACGACCTGCCCGAGGACGCCGCCGCGGCGCCCGCGCCCGTACCGGCACAGGCCGGCCCGGGGGAGGGGCGCCGCGCCCGCAGGCTGCGCGCGGCGACGGCCACGACGGACGGGGCCACCCCGCCCGAGGCCCCCGAGCCCGCCCCGGCGCCCGAGCCCGTTTCATACGATCCCTACAACCCGTACGAGCAGCAGCCGGCCGTGGCCGACGCCGACCCGTACGCCGCCGATCCGTACGCCGCCGTCCCGCACCAGCAGCAGTACGCCGAGTGGGACCAGGCCCAGGACCAGGGCGCCTACGGACAGCAGCAGCCGTACCAGGAGAGCGGCCACGCCCCCGGCTACGGAACGGGCTACGCGGACCCCTACGCGGGTGGCGCGCACGACCCGTACGGTTACGGGCACCGGCCCTACGACACGACGTACGGCGGGGGCGAGGGGCCCCACCGCGACGGGAGCCAGCAGCAGTGAACCGCACCACCCTGTCCCTGTTCGCCACGACGGCCGTGCTCGCCGTCGTCACGGGTGTCGCCGCGCTCAACCCGCCGTCGGGCGACCACGCGGGCGCGCCGCCGCGCGCGGGCCGGATGCCCGTCCAGCGCTCGACGCTGCTCTGCCCGGCGCCCACCTCGTCGGACGTGGCGAGCACGACGTACACCGCTTTCACGCCACCCGGGAAGGGCGGCGCGGCGGCCGGGTCCACGGCGGACCTGCTGCCCGTGGCCGGCCCGGCACGCACGGACGGCAAGAAGGACGCGTCCAAGACGGACGCGTCCAAGACGGACGCGTCCAAGACGGACGCTTCGAAGGACTCCGCGAAGGACGACAAGAAGAAGGACGGGAAAAAGGCCGAAACCGATCCGGGTAAACCCGTCTTGTCGCTGAAGGAGCCCGGCAAGCCCGTCACGGCCACCACGGAACGCTCCGACGCCCCCGCCCTCGTCGGCTCCGCCGCCGGGCCCCTGGCCCCCGGCTGGACCGCCCAGCAGACGACCACCGTCGCGGCGGGCGGCGGGCGCGGGCTGCACGGCCTGACCTGCGCGCCGCCCGACACGTCCTTCTGGTTCCCGGGCGCCAGTACCGCCAAGGGGCGTCAGGACTACGTCCATGTGTCCAACCCCGACAACTCGGCGGCCGTCGTCGACCTGGAGCTGTACGGGCCCGACGGCCGGATCAAGGCCCCCTCCGGCGAGGGCGTCACCGTCCCGCCCCGCTCCACCGTCCCCGTGCTGCTGTCGTCGCTCACGGACGCGCCCACCGAGAACCTCACCCTCCACGTGGCCGCCCGGTCCGGCCGGGTGGGCGCGGCGGTGCAGGCGTCCGACGACAAGACCGGCGGCGACTGGCTGGCCCCGTCCGCCGACGCGGCGGCGGGCGCCGTGCTGCCGGGCATCCCGGCCGACGCCACCTCCGTCCGCCTCGTCGCCTTCGCGCCGGGCGCGGACGACGCCGACGTCTCGGTGCGGCTCGCGGGCCCGAGCGGCTCCATCAGCCCGGCCGGGCACGAGTCGCTGCACGTCAAGAGCGGCATGACCACGGTCGTCGACCTGGGGGACCTCACCAGGGGCGAGGCGGGCTCCCTGCTGCTGACCGGCGCGCGCGGCAGCGGCGCGGTCGTCGCCGCGCTCCGCGTGACGCGTGGCAAGGACGACAAGCAGGAGACCGCCTTCATCCCCGCCACCCCGGCGATCGAGGGCCGCGGCACCGTCGCCGACAACCGCCCCAAGGCGAGCACGCTGTCCCTCGTGGCCCCCGGGAAGGAGGCCCAGGTGAAGGTGACCGCGTCGGCGGGCGGCGAGGGCGGCACCCCCGTCAGCAAGACCTACACGGTCAAGGCCGGGACCACCCTCACCGTCGAACCGCCCCAGCCCGCCGACGGCAAGGGCGTGTTCGCCGTGACCGTGGAGAAGGTCTCGGGCGGCCCCGTCCACGCCTCACGGATGCTGGCGCTGCCCAAGGACGGCGTCCCGATGTTCACGATCCAGCCGATTCCGGACGACCGGTCCAGCGTGGCCGTCCCCAAGGCCGAGCAGGACCTGTCGATGCTGAACGGCTGATCCGCCGGCCCGCGCTAGTCCTGCCCGTAGCGCGGGTCGACCGACTCGGGCGCGAGCCCGAGCAGCTCCGCCACCTGTTCCACCACGACCTCGTGGACGAGCAGCGCCCGCTCGTCACGCGATTTGGCGCGGATCTCCACCGGACGGCGGTAGACGACGATCCGGTCCGGGTCCTCGCCCCGCGCGGCGACGTACCGCCCGAGCGGCACGGTCTCGCCGTCCAGCAGCGCCTCCAGCGGATCGTCGCCGGGTCCGCTGCCGGGCTCGGCCGGCACCTCGCGGACCTGGAACTCGACGGCCGCCAGCTGCGGCCAGCGCCGCTCCAGCCGCTCCGCCGAGTCCTGGACCAGGTCGACGAACGCGTCGGCCCTGGTGACCGACAGCGGCACCTGCGGGGGCGCGATGGGGCCGCGCATGCCGCGTCCGTGGCGGTCGCGGCGGCGTGGCCTGGGCCCGGCGGGACCGGGGGCGTCCCCGGCGGCGGCCGGGTGAGGTACGGGGCTTTCCATCACACCCGAGGGTATCCGCCGACCGGCCGTACGCGCGGGGTAGCCGCCCATCTCCCGGCATGTCGCCCGATGAGCGTTCCGGCCATGTCTGCGATCAATTGCAGCCACCCGCCGGATCGGCGTTCCCATGCCGAATGACACTATGTGTACCCGCTGGTGACAGTTTTCTTTGTCACCGGACGCCTGTTCCCCCGGTCCCGACGGGGTCGACCAGGCCGTTCGACAACGCTGTCCACGGTGCGAACCGGGACGACACGGAGGAGTGAGCCGGGGGTGAGTCGTCGCGGCCCGCTCAAGAGTGCGGTACCGTCCAACCTCGTGAGCCCTGTACGTCGCTGTTCGCGCACCGCGTGCGGCCGCCCGGCCGTCGCGACGCTGACGTACGTCTACGCCGATTCGACCGCCGTCCTCGGCCCGCTCGCCACCTACGCCGAGCCCCACTGCTACGACCTGTGCGCCGAGCACTCCGAGCGGCTGACCGCGCCGCGCGGCTGGGACGTCGTCCGTCTCGCCGTCGACAGCGGCCCGGCCCGCCCCAGCGGTGACGACCTCGAAGCACTCGCCAACGCCGTGCGCGAGGCCGCGCGCCCCCAGGAGCGCACGGCGGGTCCGGGCGCCGCACCGAGCGCGGTCGCGCCGACGGGCCGGGGCGCCGATCCGATGGAGGTCGCCCGCCGAGGCCACCTCAGGGTCCTGCGCTCGCCGGACTCCTGACGGCCCGTACGGGCCCCCGGCCCCCGCGCTGGTCCGGCCGGACGGTGACGGCAGGTAGGTTTGTGGTCCCGTACCGGAGTCCAGGAGGGGTTGGCTGTGGCTGATCTGTCGCAGATCGTGAAGGCGTACGACGTGCGCGGCGTGGTCCCCGACCAGTGGGACGAGTCCATGGCCGAACTCTTCGGCGCCGCCTTCGCCCAGGTGACCGGCGCGAGCGCCATCGTCGTCGGCCACGACATGCGGCCCTCCTCCCCGGGCCTGTCCCGGGCCTTCGCCCGCGGCGCCGCCGCGCTCGGCGTGGACGTCACCGAGATCGGCCTCTGCTCGACCGACGAGCTCTACTTCGCCAGCGGGCAACTGGACCTGCCCGGCGCGATGTTCACCGCCAGCCACAACCCCGCCCAGTACAACGGCATCAAGCTGTGCCGCGCGGGCGCCGCCCCCGTCGGGCAGGACACCGGCCTCGCCGAGATCCGCGCCCTCGTCGAGGGCTGGCTGGAGACCGGCGCCCCCGAGCCCGCCGCCACCGCCGGCACGATCACCTCGCGCGACGTCCTCGCCGACTACGCGGCGCACCTGCGCTCGCTGGTCGACCTCACGGACATCCGCCCGCTGAAGGTCGCCGTCGACGCGGGCAACGGCATGGGCGGCCACACCGTCCCGACCGTCCTCGCCGGGCTGCCCGTCGACCTCGTCCCGATGTACTTCGAGCTGGACGGCACCTTCCCCAACCACGAGGCCAACCCGCTCGACCCCAAGAACCTCGTCGACCTCCAGGCGAAGGTCCGCGAGACGGGCGCCGACATCGGCCTCGCCTTCGACGGCGACGCCGACCGCTGCTTCGTCGTCGACGAGCGCGGCGAGCCCGTCTCCCCCTCCGCGATCACCGCCCTGGTCGCCGCCCGCGAGCTGGCCAAGCACCCCGGCGGCACGATCATCCACAACCTGATCACCTCCTGGTCCGTGCCCGAGGTCGTCGCCGAGAACGGCGGCAAGGCCGTCCGCACCCGCGTGGGCCACTCCTTCATCAAGCAGGAGATGGCCCGCTCCGGCGCGATCTTCGGCGGCGAGCACTCCGCGCACTACTACTTCCGCGACTTCTGGAACGCCGACACCGGCATGCTGGCCGCGCTCCACGTCCTGGCGGCCCTCGGCGGCCAGGACGGCCCGCTGTCCGGCCTCGTCCGGCAGTACGACCGCTACGCCGCCTCCGGCGAGATCAACAGCACCGTCGCCGACCAGGCCGGCCGCGCCGCCGCCGTCCGGGCCGCCTACGAGGGCGCCGACGGCGTCACACTGGACGAGCTCGACGGCCTCACCGTCGCCACCGCCGACTGGTGGTTCAACCTCCGCGCCTCCAACACCGAGCCCCTCCTCCGCCTGAACGTGGAAGCCCGGGACCCGGAGACGGTGACCCGGATCCGGGACGAGGTCCTGGCGATCGTCCGGGCGTAGCGCTCCGTGCCCGAAGGGGGCCCGGGGCGAAGCCCCGGTTTCGGGAAGGGGCGGGTCAGGGGAAAAACCACCGCCCACGCGACTACGCTGACACCACAGCGCAACAACCCCCGAAGGGAAAACCCATGCCGCTCGAAGCCGGTCTCCTGGAGATCCTCGCCTGCCCGGAGTGCCACGCCTCCCTCCGCGAGGAGACCCCCTCCGAGGACACCCACGAGCTGGTGTGCGAGGGCCAGGGCTGCGGCCTGGCCTACCCCGTCCGCGACGGCATCCCCGTCCTCCTCGTGGACGAGGCCCGCCGCCCCGCGTGACGGCCGCGCAGGCGCCCGACGGGCGCAGGCGTCCGAACGCGGGCGGCGACCCCACAACCCCGTACCCCACGGCGAAACCCACGGCACACGGAGGCTGAACAACGGTGTTCGACGAGTCCCTCCTCGATGACCCCGACGGCCTCTCCCGAGCCGACCTCCACGGCCTGCTCCGGGGCGCCGCGGAATCCGGCGCCCGGGTCCGTACGGCCATGCGCGACGCCGCCGAGGCCGGTGTCGACGCGCTCCGGCCGGACGGCCGCCCGCGCGCCGTCCTGGTCGCCGGCCCGGGGCCCGCGGGCGGCTCCACCGCCGACCTGCTCGCCGCGCTCGCCGGGGACAGCTGCCCCGTCACGCTGATCCGCCCGGCGGGCGTCGCCCCCGCCCCGGGCGCCCTGCGCTGGACCCTTCCCGGCTGGACGGGCCCGCTCGACCTGCTGATCGTCGCCAGCCCGGACGGCACGGAACCGGGCCTCGCGCTCCTGCTGGAGCAGGCCTACCGGCGCGGCTGCACCGTCGTGACCGTCTCCCCGACCGGCTCCCCGCTCGCCGACGCCACCGCCCAGGTGCGCGGCCTCGCGATCCCGCTGACCGCCACGCCCTACGAGGCGACGATGGCCGGCGACACCCCCCGGGACAGCGACTCCCTGGCCGTCCTGCCCACCGGCCCCGGCACGCTCTGGTCGCTGCTCACCCCGCTCCTCGTGCTGGCCGACCGCATCGGCCTGGCCGAGGCGCCCCACGCGGCCCTGGAGGCGCTCGCCGACCGGCTCGACCACATCGCCGAGCGCTGCGGCCCCGCCATCGCCACGTACGGCAACCCCGCCAAGACGCTGGCGGCCGAGCTGGCCGACACCCTGCCGCTGATCTGGACCGAGGGCGAGCTCGCCGCCGCGGCCGGCCGCCGCTTCGCGACCGTCCTCGCCGCGCTCGCCGGGCGCCCCGCGCTCGCCGCCGAGCTGCCCGAGGCGCTCACCGCGCACGGCACGCTGCTCGCCGGGGACTTCGCCGCGGGCGCCGACCCCGAGGACTTCTTCCGCGACCGGGTCGACGAGCCCGAGGCGCTGCACGCCCGGGTGGTCCTCCTCCGCGAGCGCGGACCGGACGTCACCTCGCCGGCCGGGGCGGCGCGCGAGCTCGCCCTGCACCGCGACACGCCCGTCAGCGAGCTGGAGGCCACCGAGGACAGCGGCCCGCTGGAGACCGCGGCCGACCTCCTCTCCATCACGGACTTCGCCGCCGTCTACCTCGCGCTCGCGGCCAAACCGGCGACGCCGTAGAACCGGTAGAACCGCAAGGCAGAACCCGTAGAACCGCAAGTCAGCAAGTCCGCACGAGAGTCCGCAAGCCCGGTCCCGTCCGACAAGTCAGGAACCGTCCCCATGGACCGCCTTCTCAACACCGTGCGCCCCTACGCCTGGGGCTCCACCACCGCGATCCCCGACCTCCTGGGCATCGAGCCCACCGGAGAGCCCCAGGCCGAACTGTGGATGGGCGCCCACCCCGGCGCCCCCTCCCGCGTCGACCGCGGCACCGGCCCCGTCGCCCTGAACGAGGTGATCGCCGCCGACCCCCGCCGCGAGCTCGGCGACGACACCGTGGCCCGCTTCGGCCCCGGCCTGCCCTTCCTGTTCAAGATCCTCGCCGCCGCCGACCCGCTCTCCCTCCAGGTCCACCCCGACCTCGACCAGGCCAAGGCCGGCCACGCCGACGAGGAGGCGCGCGGCGTCCCCGCGGACGCCCCGCACCGCAACTACAAGGACGCCAACCACAAGCCCGAGCTCATCTGCGCCCTCACCCCCTTCGAGGGGCTCTGCGGATTCCGCGCCCCCGAGGCCACCGCCGAGCTGCTCGCGGCCCTGGACGTCGACGGCCTCAAGCCGTACGTGGATCTGCTGCGCGCCCACCCGGAGAGCGCGGCCCTGCGCGAGGTCCTCACCGCCGTGCTCAGCGCCGAGCGCACCGCCGTCGCAGGGACCGTGACCGAGGCGGCGGCAGCCGCCGGGCGCCTCGCCGCGGAGGACGGCCCCCACCGCGCGGCGTACGCCGCCTACGCCACCCTCGCCCGGCACTACCCGGGCGACCCCGGGGTCCTCGCCGCGATGCTCCTCAACCACGTCCTCCTCCAGCCCGGCGAGGCCCTCTACCTCGGCGCCGGCGTCCCGCACGCCTACCTCTCCGGCCTGGGCGTCGAGATCATGGCCAACTCCGACAACGTGCTCCGCTGCGGCCTCACCCCCAAGCACGTCGACGTCCCCGAGCTGCTGCGCGTGGTCCGCTTCGAGGCCATGCCGCCGGGCGTCCTGCGCCCCGAGGCCGACGTCGACGGCGTGGAGGAGTACGAGACGCCGGTGGAGGAGTTCCGCCTCTCCCGGTACGCGCTCGCCCCCGGCTCGGCGCCCCACCGCCTCGACGCCCGCACCCCCCAGATCCTGCTGTGCGCGACGGGCCGGGCCCTGCTGCGCGGCGAGGACGGGACGGAGCTGACCCTCGGGGGCGGCGAGTCCGCCTTCGTACGGGCGGGGGAGCGGGTCGAGCTCGGCGGCGAGGGCACCGTCTTCCGCGCCACGGTGGGTGCCACGAGCGTCGCCTGACGCCCGCTCGGCCGCGCGACTGCGACAATGACCGGCCGTAACCCGTAAAGGCCGTACCCACAAACGCAAAGCAGCCGCAGGGGCGGAAGGGAAAACCCGCGCATATGAGTGCATCCGGCGGTACCAAGGCCATCGTCGCCGCGCTGGGCGCCAACCTGGCCATCGCGGCGGCCAAGTTCGTGGCGTTCGCCTTCAGCGGCTCGTCGTCGATGCTCGCGGAGGGCGTCCACTCGGTCGCCGACTCCGGCAACCAGGCGCTGCTGCTCCTCGGCGGCAAGAAGGCCCAGAAACAGGCCAGCGAGGAGCACCCCTTCGGGTACGGCCGGGAGCGCTACATCTACGGCTTCCTCGTCTCGGTCGTGCTCTTCAGCATCGGCGGCGTCTTCGCGCTCTACGAGGGCTACGAGAAGATCAAGGAGCCGCACCCGCTGGAGCACTGGTACTGGCCCGTCGGCGTGCTCGTCTTCGCCGTCGTCGCCGAGGCGTTCTCCTTCCGCACCGCCATCAAGGAGTCCAACGCCCTGCGCGGCGAGCAGTCCTGGAGCTCCTTCATCCGCACGGCCAAGGCACCCGAACTGCCCGTGGTCCTGCTGGAGGACTTCGGCGCGCTCGTCGGTCTCGTCCTCGCCCTCGGCGGCGTGGGCCTGACGATCGCCACCGGCGACAGCGTGTGGGACGGCATCGGAACGCTGTGCATCGGCACCCTGCTCGTCGTGATCGCTCTGGTGCTGGCGGCCGAGACGAAGTCGCTGCTGCTGGGCGAGGCCGCGGGCCCGGAGCAGGTGGCACGGATCCGCGCGGCGGCGGTCGACGGCGAGTCCGTCACCCGCGTCATCCACATGCGCACCCTCCACCTGGGCCCGGAGGAACTGCTGGTGGCCGCGAAGATCGCGGTACGGGGCGAGGACACGGCGGCCCAGATCGCCCGCGCGATCGACGCGGCGGAATCCCGCATCCGCGAGGCGGTCCCGATCGCCCGAGTGATCTACCTGGAACCGGACATCTACCAGCCCGCCCCACCCCACTACCCCAGCCCGCCGGGGGCCTGAGCCCCGGGGACCCACCCAGCCCACCGAGCCCGTCGGGCGTTTGGGGCCTGGGCACCCCACCCACCCAGCCCGTCGGGCGTGTGAGGCCCGGGCGCCCCCGCCCACCCACCCAGCCCGTCCGGCGTTTGAGGACCGGGGGTTCGGGGGCGGAGCCCCTGAAAGAAACGGGAAGGGGCGGGATCGGGGACCCTCAAAGCCCCCGGCGGCACCCACCCGCACCCGGCCCGGCCCGGCCCCGCCCTGGGCCCGGCCGCTTACCGAACCTCGGCCAACACCCCAAGCACCGCCCCCTCCCCCTCCGCCTCAAGCAACCGCTCCCGGAACCCCGGATCCAGCAGCTTCCGCGCCAGCAGCGCGAGAATCCGCAGGTGCTCGTCCTCGGCCAGCGCCTCCGGCACGGCGATCATGAAGATCAGCCGGGCCTTCGAGCCGTCCAGCGCCCCCCAGTCGATCCCCTCGGCGGACCGGGCGAAGCCGACGACGGGAGCCGTCACCGCGTCCGTCTTCGCGTGCGGAACGGCGATCTCCTCGCCCAGCCCGGTGGTGCCCAGCTCCTCCCGGGCGAGCACGGCCGTGACGAGCGCGTCGACGTCCCGCACCTGCCCAGCGCCGGCCAGCACCTCGGCCAGCTCCCGGATCGCCGCGTCCTTCCGGACGGCCGCGAGGTCGAGCCGCACGGTCCGCGCGGTGAGGTAGCCGGACAGCACCTCAGGCGCGGCGACACCGGCACCGACCGCGACCGGCGCCGCACCGACGCCCGCACCGGCCGCACCGATGCCCACACCGGCCGCACCGATGCCCACACCGGCCGCATCGGCCACACGCCGTGCCCGAACGGCAGGCTCCGCCAGAGCGCCGGCACCGTCACCCCGCCCCCACGCCATCAACGTCACCGTCGTAAGCGCCGTAACCACCATCCCCACCCCGATCGCGACGAAGAACATCGCCACCCCGCTCACCGCCCCCAGCACGGCCACGATGGGCCCGCCGTGCGGCACGCTGTCCCCCACCGACGCGAGCCCCGCGATGGCGCCCGCCACCGCGCCGCCCATCATGTTCGCGGGAATCACCCGCGCGGGCCGGGCCGCGGCGAAGGGAATCGCTCCCTCGGTGATGCCGAAGAAGCCCATGAAGAGGGCGGCCAGCCCCGTCTCCCGCTCCTGCTCGCTGAACATCCCGCGCCGCAACAGCGTCGCCAGCCCCTGCCCGAGCGGCGGCACGGGGATGGCGGCGGCGCACATGCCCATGATCTCCGGGTTCTTGGAGACGAGACCGGCGCCGAAGAGGAAGGCCGTCTTGTTGACCGGTCCGCCCATGTCGAAGGCGATCATGAGCCCCAGGAGCACGCCGAGCAGCGCCGCGCTCGTCCCCGTCAGACCGTCCAGCCAGCCGGTGAGGTGCTCGAAGACCCAGGCGATGGGCCTGCCGAGGACGTAGATGAAGAACAGGCCGAGGACCGACGTCGCCACCACCGGGATCACGATGATCGGCATGATCGGCCGGACGAACCTCGGGACCCGGATCCTCTTGATCCACAGAACCAGGTAGCCCGCCAGGAAGCCCGTCACGATCGCCCCGATGAAGCCCGCGCCGGACTTGGAGTCGTACAGCGCGCCCGTGTTGGCGATCCAGCCGCCGATCATGCCCGGCACCAGCGCGGGCCGGTCGCCGATGGCGTAGGCGATATAACCGGACAGAATCGGCACCATCAGCGTGAAACCGATGACACCGATGTCGTTGACGTGCTTCCAGAACGTGCCGTCCGGGATCACCAGCCCGCCGTCCGGCCGGGGATGCCCGCCCAGCGCCAGCGACACCGCGATCAGCAGCCCGCCGACCACGACGAACGGGATCATGTACGAGACGCCGTTCATCAGCGCCTTGTAAACGGTCCCGCGCCCGGCCCCCCACCCGGGCCCGAGGACGCCCAGCGCCCCCTGACTCCCCACGCCGCCCCCGCCGCCCGCGCCCCTTCCAGGGCCCCCGCCCCCCTCGTGGACCGGGGCCGCCATCACCCGCTCGATCAGCCGCTCCGGATGGTGGATGCCCTCGGCGACCCCGACGACCAGCAGCCGCTTGCCCACGAACCGGCTGGGGTCGACGTCCTTGTCGGCCGCGATGATGACCCCGTCCGCCCGCTTGACATCGTTGTCGGTCAGCACGTTCTCGTCGCCGATGGAGCCCTGCGTCTCCACCTTGATGTCGTGCCCCAGCGCTTCCGCCGCCTGCGTCAGCTTCTCCGCCGCCATGTACGTGTGCGCGATTCCGGTCGGACAGGCGGTCACGGCAAGCAGTTTGAGCCGCCGCCCGTGCCCTGTCGCGGGGGCGGACGGATCCGCTGATGGCGTCACGTGGATCTCCTCACGAACTCCCTCACAAACTCATCGTGCCCGCATCCTGCAACAACTGACGGCCCGACGGACAGGTCGTCCGGGGCGAGTCCGGAACCCGGCGCTCGGGGCTGGGGCTCGGCGGGGGCCCCGGTGTAGATTCGTGCCAAGAGCCAGACGTCGCTGCTGATGGCAGGTCGGGCGGCCCGCGCGACGGGCCGGCCGAGGGAGAGAGGGCCTCCGACGGACTGGGCTGCGGCCGGGGGAGCAGTGTGCGACCGATCGCGCCGTGGACCGCGCTGAGCCGCGTCCGCGCGACGACCGGACGACGCTGTGTCCGTCCGCATGCACAGCCGTACCCACTCCCGCTCGCCCCTGTAGGAGGAGCAGCCGTATGACTACCACCACCGGTCAGGACTTCAAGGTCGCGGACCTGTCGCTGGCGGCTTTCGGCCGTAAGGAGATCACCCTCGCCGAGCACGAGATGCCCGGCCTGATGGCGATCCGCAAGGAGTACGCGGAGGCGCAGCCGCTGGCGGGCGCCCGCATCACCGGCTCCCTGCACATGACCGTGCAGACCGCGGTCCTCATCGAGACCCTGGTGGCGCTGGGCGCACAGGTCCGCTGGGCGTCCTGCAACATCTTCTCCACCCAGGACCACGCGGCCGCCGCCATCGCCGTCGGCCCCGAGGGCACCCCGGAGAACCCCCAGGGCATCCCCGTCTTCGCCTGGAAGGGCGAGACGCTCGAGGAGTACTGGTGGTGCACGGAGCAGGCGCTGACCTGGCCGGGCACCCCCACCGGCGGCCCCAACATGATCCTGGACGACGGCGGTGACGCCACCCTCCTCGTCCACAAGGGCGTGGAGTTCGAGAAGGCGGGCGCGGCCCCCGACCCGGCCACGGCCGACAGCGAGGAGTACGCCCAGATCCTCACCCTCCTCAACCGCACCCTCGCGGAGAACCCGCGGAAGTGGACCCAGCTGGCGTCCGAGATCCGCGGCGTCACCGAGGAGACCACGACGGGCGTTCACCGCCTCTACGAGATGCAGCAGGCCGGCACGCTGCTCTTCCCCGCGATCAACGTGAACGACGCGGTGACCAAGTCGAAGTTCGACAACAAGTACGGCTGCCGCCACTCCCTCGTCGACGGCATCAACCGCGCCACCGACGTCCTCATCGGCGGCAAGGTCGCGGTCGTCTGCGGCTACGGCGACGTGGGCAAGGGCTGCGCCGAGTCCCTCCGCGGCCAGGGCGCCCGGGTCGTCATCACCGAGATCGACCCGATCTGCGCCCTCCAGGCCGCCATGGACGGCTTCCAGGTCACCACCCTGGACGAGGTCGTCGAGACCGCCGACATCTTCATCACCACGACGGGCAACAAGGACATCATCATGGCCTCGGACATGGCCAAGATGAAGCACCAGGCCATCGTCGGCAACATCGGCCACTTCGACAACGAGATCGACATGGCCGGCCTCGCCAAGGTCCCCGGCATCGTCAAGGACGAGGTCAAGCCCCAGGTCCACACCTGGACCTTCCCCGACGGCAAGGTCATCATCGTGCTGTCCGAGGGCCGCCTCCTCAACCTCGGCAACGCGACCGGCCACCCCTCCTTCGTGATGTCGAACTCCTTCGCGGACCAGACCCTGGCCCAGATCGAGCTCTTCACCAAGCCCGAGTCCTACCCGACCGACGTCTACGTCCTGCCCAAGCACCTGGACGAGAAGGTCGCCCGGCTCCACCTCGCCGCCCTCGGCGTCAAGCTCACGACGCTGCGCCCCGAGCAGGCGGCGTACATCGGAGTGAAGGTGGAGGGCCCGTACAAGCCCGACCACTACCGCTACTGATCCGACCGGCCGCCGCGACCCCGGCAGCTGGTAGAACAGGCCCCCGCCCCCTCGGCGGGGGCCTGTCCCATTCGCGTCAAGGACCTCACCATGCCCCGCGGCCGTTACTCCCTCCACGACCCCCACGACCATTCCCCCCTCGGTGAAGAACGTTTCCACTGCGCCCCCGGCCCCTCGGGCTGGCGCTACGTCTCCCAGCTCACCGCCCCGTCCGGCACCCCCACCGGCTCGGTCGACCTCGCCATCGACGACCTCGGCCGCCCCATCCGCCTCCAGCTCCAGAGCTCCGACTGGCAGGTGCGCGGCGCCGCCCTCGACGGAGTCACCTGGGTCCGCACCGACCCCACCGGCGAGCACGCGACGGAGGGCAATGTCCGCGCCCATGCCTTCAGCGGCGCGTCCCCTGCCTTCTACGTGGCCATCTCCCGCCTGCTCCGCCTTTCCCCCGGCGGAGAAAAAAAGCGCGTCCGCCTCGTGGCCTTCACACCCCCCGTGCTCGCCCCCCTCACGCTCGACCAGTCCTGGGCCCTGGTCGACAGGACAGCACACGCCACTGACAACGGCCCGCTCGAAGTGGACGAGTACCAGGTCAGCCACCTGGACACGGGGGAGCAGCACTCCGTCCACCTCGCCGGGGACGTGGTCCTCTCGGCACCCGGCATCGAGCTGGAGGAGCTGGACGGCCCGCCGTCGTCATGGGCAGGGCCCTGAGCCTGGTAGTGTTCTCTTCGCCCCACGAGGACCGTTGACACGGGAGGAGTGGGGAGGTAGATTCGAACGGTTGCGACGAACTGGACTGGATCCAGCGCAACGGCTAGTATCTACCGAGCTTCGGTGAGTGGATCGGAAAGATCGGATTCACACGAAGCGCCTCCGAATCCTTATCGGGAACCGAAAAGCCGATGTAAATCGGCCGGAAAGATTCTGATAAACTCGGGAAGCCCGCTCCAACAGGGCGCCGGAAAAGAAATCCGACCGGAAACGGAACGGAAAACGGATCTGGTAAGGTTGGAAACACCGAAGGGAAGC
>NZ_BMRT01000006.1 GCF_014648775.1 Streptomyces abikoensis | reverse complement strand
CCCGGTCGTTCACAGCGTCCTCGCTGTGTGTTGCCTCCCACCAGCCAAATGGCGGCGGAAGGACTTTTAAAGGAACCTCATCCATCGAGATGGACGGGGTGTCAACATATCTGGCGTTGACTTTTGGCACGCTGTTGAGTTCTCAAGGAACGGACGCTTCCTTTGTACTCACCCACAGTGTTTACTGGGGCTTTCCTCCGGGCTTCCCTTCGGTGTTTCACACTCTATCAGGACTTTTCCGGCCCCGTTTCCGCCTTGTTCACCGTGCATACACAAAGGCATGCGGGCACACAGCAGCGGATCCGGGAAGGATCTCATCCAGTGGAGTGCCGCCCCCACCTCGCCAGCAGCTCTCGCTGCGGGCCTCGGTCGTGGGCAGGAACCCGACAGTACAGCGCCTGCCAGGCACAGGCAAATCGATTACGCACCGCACACGGCTCTCGCGTGCGCGCAGCGCGCACGCTCGTGCGGAACCCTCAGTTCCTATGACTTAGGCTTCCGACCAGTGCGCCGTCCAGGACAGGTAGTGACGGCGCGTGATGATTCTCCACCTCTGGGAGGCTTCCCATGACCACCGTGTCGTCCCCGATCGCCGGACGCGCCATCGGACTCGCGGCAGTGCCCGATCCGGTCTTCTCCGGCGCGATGGTGGGACCCGGTACCGCTATCGACCCGGTCCGTGAGCCGCACGCCGCGGTCTCCCCGGTCGACGGCGTCATCGTCTCGCTCCACCCCCACGCCTTCGTCGTCGTCGACGGCGAGGGCCATGGAGTGCTGACGCACCTCGGCATCGACACCGTTCAGCTCAACGGCGAGGGCTTCGAGCTGCTCGTCAACAAGGGCGACACCGTCACGCGCGGCCAGGAGGTCGTGCGCTGGAACCCGGTCGCCGTCGAGGCCGCCGGCAAGTCCCCGGTCTGTCCCGTCGTCGCGCTCGAGGCGACGGCCGACTCGCTCGGCGAGGTCGTCGAGGACGGCGACGTGAAGGCCGGCGACGCGCTCTTCTCCTGGCAGTGACCTTTCACCTTCGGTGATCTTGAGCCGTCCCGGACGGGACGGCGCGTACGACATCCATCGCGGCGGGCGTGTTCCATCGCCACCGCAATCAACCGGAGACGTGAAATGGAGACAACGCTGCGAGGCGTCGGCGTGAGCCACGGTGTGGCGATCGGCGAGGTCCGGCACATGGGCACGGCGGTCCTGGAGCCGCCGGCCAAGCAGATCCCGGCGGACGAGGCGCCGCGTGAGCAGGGGCGCGCGCGGCAGGCCGTCGAGGCCGTCGCCGCCGATCTCATCGCGCGCGGCAACCTGGCGGGCGGCGAGGCCCAGCACGTGCTGGAGGCCCAGGCCATGATGGCCCAGGACCCCGAGCTGATGGCCGACGTCGACCGCCGCATCACCGTCGGCAGCACCGCCGAGCGCGCGGTGTACGACGCGTTCGCCGCCTACCGGGCGCTGCTCGCCAACGCCGGTGAGTACCTGGCCGGCCGGGTGGCCGACCTCGACGACGTGCGCAACCGCATCGTGGCGCGGCTGCTGGGCGTGCCGATGCCCGGTGTGCCGGACAGCGACGAGCCGTATGTGCTGATCGCGCGGGACCTGGCGCCGGCCGACACCGCGCTGCTGGACCCCACGCTGGTGCTGGGCTTCGTGACCGAGGAGGGCGGGCCGACCAGTCACTCCGCCATCCTGGCGCGGGCGCTCGGGGTGCCGGCCGTGGTGGCGCTGCCGGGCGCCGGTGAGCTCGCCGAGGGCACGGTGGTGGCCGTGGACGGCAGCACGGGTGACGTCTTCGTCGACCCGAGCGAGGAGAAGCGCGCCGAGCTGACCGAGGCGGCCGAGGCACGGAAGGCGGCGCTCGCCGCGTCGTCCGGTCCGGGTGCGACGTCCGACGGGCACAAGGTGCCGCTGCTGGCGAACATCGGCGGTCCGGCGGACGTGCCGGCCGCGGTGGAGGCGGGCGCGGAGGGCGTGGGCCTGTTCCGTACCGAGTTCCTCTTCCTGGACGACAGTGCGAAGGCGCCGTCCGAGGCTAAGCAGGTCGAGGCGTACCGCAAGGTGCTGGAGGCGTTCCCCGAGGGCCGTGTCGTCGTGCGCGTGCTGGACGCGGGCGCGGACAAGCCGCTCGACTTCCTGACCCCGGCCGACGAGCCCAACCCGGCGCTCGGCGTGCGCGGTCTGCGGACGCTGCTGGACCACCCGGAGGTGCTGCGCACGCAGCTCACCGCGCTGGCCAAGGCGGCCGAGGGCCTGCCGGTCTATCTGGAGGTCATGGCCCCGATGGTGGCGGACCGTACGGACGCCAAGGCGTTCGCGGACGCGTGCCGTGAGGCCGGGCTGCAGGCGAAGTTCGGCGCGATGGTGGAGATCCCCTCCGCCGCGCTGCGGGCGCGCTCGATCCTTCAGGAGGTCGAGTTCCTGTCGCTGGGCACGAACGACCTGGCGCAGTACACGTTCGCCGCCGACCGTCAGGTGGGCGCGGTCTCGCGTCTGCAGGACCCGTGGCAGCCGGCGCTGCTCGACCTGGTGGCCCTTTCGGCGGAGGCCGCCAAGGCCGAGGGCAAGAGCTGTGGCGTCTGCGGTGAGGCGGCGTCCGACCCGCTGCTGGCCTGTGTGCTGACGGGTCTGGGTGTGACCAGCCTGTCCATGGGCGCGGCGTCGATCCCGTATGTGCGGGCGACGCTGGCCAAGCACACGCTGGCGCAGTGCGAGCGTGCCGCCGCTGCCGCTCGTGCGACGGATTCCGCCGAGGAGGCGCGTCTGGCCGCGCAGGCGGTGCTGTCGGGCGAGTGAGCCCGATGTCGTTCGGTGAGTGAGGGGTGCCCCGCCTTGTCGGTGGGGCACCCCTCCTCTCTTTCTGTTCGCTATGCGAGCGGCAGTCCCTCCAGGTACTCGACGCCGTGCTCCGGGGGGACGGGTTCGCCGGTGGTGGCGTCCGTGCAGTAGGCGGCGAAGACCTCGCCCGCCGTCAGGGGGCGCAGTCCGTCGCCGTCCAGGCACCAGCCGCGGACCGTCTCGGGCTCGCCGGGGCGGATGGTGCGCAGGACGACGCCGCCGTGGCTGCCCAGGGTGAGGCCCGCCGCGAGGACCGTGCAGAACAGCAGTGCCGCCGATTCCCCGAGGCGCGGCACTCCCCCGGCGCACTCGGCTTCGACGACGGCGACCAGCGGGGTGTTGGCGTCGTCGAGCGTGGAGACGCTGCACACGAGGTGGTGTCTGCCGTCGCCCGCCGTTTCGAGGAGGCGGCGCAGGAGCCTCGACGCCCGGGCGAAGGCCGTCCGGCCCGCGTCCGCCCCGGGTTCGAGGAGGGCGGAGGCGTATTCCCAGGTCGCCTGTTGTTCGGCCGCGCGGACGAGGTCGGGCAGCAGGCGGGTGAGGGGGCGGCCGTCGTAGGTGAGGCGGGCGCCGGTCGCCGCGATGTCGGCGGTGTAACGGGTGCGGCTGGTGGGGGTGTCGGGGTCGAGGCGGGTGTCGGCGCAGTACTCCTCGTAGGCGGTGGGGTCGAAGAGGGTGAGGCTGATGTGGGTGCCCTGGGAGGCGAGTGCTCTGAGCAGGCCGTCGACCTGGCGGAGGTAGCCGGCGTGGTCGTCGAAACCGAAGCTGCGGTATCGCCGCATGGCGGCGAAGTCCGTCTCGTCGGCGAGGACGGCCACGGTGCTGGGTGTCTCGTGGCGCAGCCTGCGTCGTGCGGTCAGTCGTTTCCGGCCGTTGCCGGTCCTGCGGCCGTTGTCCGTGTGCGGCATGAACTCCCCCTCGACGCTACGTGAACAAATGCTCACGCAGCGTAATCGAGGGTACTGACAACGGCCCGTTCGCCCAGGTCAGCCGCGTTCGCGGGCCAGGCGCTCGTAGAAGCCCAGCAGTTCGGCGTCGTCCACGGACCCGGGGTTGACCGCCTCCTCCAGGGGGGTGCCCTGGAGGAGCCGCTTGACCGGGACCTCGATGCGCTTGCCGGTCAGCGTGTGGGGGATGGCGGGGACCTCGATGACCTCGTCGGGGACGTGGCGCGGGGAGAGCTGCCGGCGGATGGTGCTCTTGATGCGGTCGAGCAGTTCGTCGTCCAGCCGGGCGCCCGGCGCGAGGTGGACGAAGAGGGGCATCCAGTAGCCGCCGTCGGGTCGTTCGACGCCGATGACGAGGGATTCGCGGATCTCGGGGAGGCGTTCGACGGCCTCGTAGATGTCGGCGGAGCCCATCCGTACGCCCTGGCGGTTGAGGGTGGAGTCGGAGCGGCCGTGGATGACGACGGTGCCGCGGGAGGTGAGGGTGATCCAGTCGCCGTGCCGCCAGACGCCCGGGAACATCTCGAAGTAGCTCTCGCGGTAGCGGTGGCCGTCGGGGTCGTTCCAGAAGTGGATGGGCATGGAGGGCATGGGGTTGGTGACGACGAGCTCGCCGACCTCGTCGACGACGGGCTTGCCGTGGGCGTCCCAGGCCTGGAGGTCCGTGCCCAGGCAGGGGGCCTGGAGTTCGCCGATGTACACGGGGAGGGTGGGGACGGCGCCGGCGAAGCAGCTGCAGACGTCCGTGCCACCGCTGACCGAGGCGATCCACATGTCCTCGGATACCTCGTCGTGGATCCAGCGGAAGCCGTCGGGCGGCAGCGGGGAGCCGGTGGTGGCGACGCAGCGGACGCGGGAGAGGTCGAGGTCGCGGCCGGGGTGGACGCCGGCCTTGCGGCAGGCCATGACGTAGGCGGCGGAGGTGCCGAAGAGCGTGGTGCCGGTGCGTTCGGCGACGCGCCACTGGGCGTCCGTGGTGGGGTGGCCGGGGCTGCCGTCGTAGAGGACGACGGTCGCGCCCACCAGGAGGCCGGAGACGAGGAAGTTCCACATCATCCAGCCGGTGGAGGTGTACCAGAAGAAGCGGTCGCCGGGGCCGAGGTCGCAGTGGAGGGAGAGCTGCTTGAGGTGTTCGACGAGGATGCCGCCCTGGGACTGGACGATGGCCTTGGGCAGCCCGGTGGTGCCGGAGGAGTAGAGGACCCACAGCGGGTGGTCGAAGGGGAGCTGCTCGAAGACCGGTTCGGTGTCGGCGCCGGTCAGGGCGTCCCATTCGAGGGTGCCCTCGGGGGCCGGGGTGCCGAGCAGCGGGATGTGGACGACGGCGCGCAGGGTGGGGAGCTCGGCGCGGAGGGCGGCGACGACGTCGGCGCGCTCGTGGCGCTTGCCGCCGTAGTGGTAGCCGTCGACGGTGAAGAGGACGACGGGCTCGACCTGCTGGAAGCGGTCGAGGACGCTGCGGGCGCCGAAGTCGGGGGCGCAGGAGGTCCAGACGCCGCCGACGGCGGCGGTGGCGAGGAGGGCGACGACGGCCTGCGGGACGTTGGGCAGGTAGCCGCTGACGCGGTCGCCGGGGCGGACGCCGAGGCGGCGCAGCTCCGCGGCGAGCGAGCCGACCTGGCGGCGGAGTTCCGCCCAGGTGACGGGGCGGGGGTCGTGGGTCTCGTCGACGTGCAGCAGGGCGGGCTCGTCGGCTCGCGCGGGGTCCTCGGCGGTGCGCAGGGCGTGCTCGGCGTAGTTGAGGGTGGCGCCGGGGAACCAGCGGGCGCCGGGCATGGCCGCATCGGCGAGGACGCGCTCGTAGGGGGTGGTGAAGCGGACGTCGCACCACTCGGTGACGGCCTGCCAGAAGGTCTCGGGTTCGGCCACGGACCAGCGGTGGAGGGCCGCGTAGCTCGCGACGGGGTCGCCGGGGACGGGGGCGGGCGCGCCGTGGTGTGCGGCGGCCCGGGCGTGGAAGCGGGTGACCTGCGCGGTGGCGACGCGGTCCGGGCCGGGCCGCCACAGGGGCTCGGGCTGGTCGACGGGCTGCGGTGCGGTGGTCATGTGGCTGCTCCCGGGCTTCTGCGCGTCGTGGGCGGAGCCGTGCGCACGTACGGGGTGCGCGCGTGCGGTGGCTGTGAGGACGATGCCATGTGATCGACTCGATGCACCAGGGCCGGTGTCACACCGTCGCGGGAGGGCACAGGTCCTTGCGGGGGTGAACGGGGGGCGAACGGTGCGCGGGGGTGCCGGGGCGGGTGGCAGGGTGAGCGACATGAACGCGGGTGACCTTGTGCGATCGGTGAAGTGGATGACCTCGTTGCGCGCGGTGGGGAGCGCCCAGGGGCTGCGGTCCGTGCGGTCGGCCTGGCGGCGGCACCGGGTGGACGCGGTGGGGCTGCCCCGGCAGGGGGCGGCGCGGGCGCGGGTGCCGGGGGTGGCCGAGGGCGCGGAGCCGGAGCCGGGGGGCGGGGTGGTGCGGTTCGCCCGGTCCTCGTTGCGGGTGCGGGTGGCGGCGGGCGGCGCGGTGTTCTGCGGCTGGGACGGGGCGGTGCCGGAGCCGTCGTACGCGCTGGCGGGCGCCTGCCCGGAGGCGGACGAGCGGGCGGTGCTGGAGCCGGACACGGACGGCGGCTGGCGGGTGGTCTCGGAGCGGGTGCTGGTGGCGGTGTCCCGGCACGGCACGGTGGAGGTGCGCACGCCGGGCGGGGTGGTGCTGCGGCGCGACCTGGCGCCGCGTTGGTGGGAGCCGGCGGGCGCGGCGGGGGGCGGGCGGTGGGTCCAGCGCTCGGAGGTGGCGGCGGACGCGCGGTTCTTCGGGCTGGGCGGGCGGGCGTCGGGGCCGCGGCTGCGGGACGGCGTGTACCGGCTGTGGAACACCGATCCGGGCGGGGCGTTCGGGCCGGGGGACGATCCGCTGTACATCACGATGCCGGTGCAGCTGGTGGTGGCGGACGCGGGGACGCATCTGGTGTTCCACGACAACACCTGGGA
Organism: Streptomyces abikoensis; assembly: GCF_014648775.1. Taxonomy (GTDB): domain Bacteria; phylum Actinomycetota; class Actinomycetes; order Streptomycetales; family Streptomycetaceae; genus Streptomyces; species Streptomyces abikoensis. Next base: position 401,277 of record NZ_BMRT01000006.1, on the reverse strand, counting down.
CGGCCGGGTCACGCTGTGGGAGGGCGAGGAGGGGGCGGGTTCGGGGCACGACCGGCCGGGGCGCTGCGAGACGCGGATGGACGGCGGTCCGCTGCGCTACTGGGTGATGGTGGGCACCCCGGCGCGGGTGCTGCACGGCTGGGCGGCGCTGACGGGGGGTGCGGCGCTGCCGCCGGCGTGGGCGCTGGGGTATCAGCACGCGCGCTGGGGCTTCGGCAGCGAGCGGGAGGTGCGGCGGGTGGTGGCCGGCTACCGGGAGCGGGGGCTGCCGCTGTCGGCGGTGCACCTGGACATCGACCACTACCGGGGGCACCGGGTGTTCACGGTGGACCGGGAGCGCTTCCCGGATCTGCCGGGGCTGGCGGCGGAGCTGAAGGAGGAGGGGGTGCGGCTGGTGTCGATCGTCGACCCGGCGGTGAAGGCGGAGCCGGGGCTGGCGGAGTACGACACGGGGGTGGCGGCGGGGGCGTTCGTGACGGACGCCCGGGGGCGTGAGGTGCGCGGCGAGGTGTGGCCGGGCGAGTGCGTCTTCCCGGACTTCACGGACCCGAAGGCGCGGGCGTGGTGGGGCGGGCTGTACGCGGAGCGGCTGGCGCAGGGGTTCTCCGGGGTGTGGCACGACATGAACGAGCCGGTGTCGTTCGCGGCGTTCGGGGATCCGACGCTGCCGCGCTCGGCGCGGCACGCGCTGGAGGGCCGGGGCGGCGACCACCGGGAGGCCCACAACGTGTACGGGCTGGCGATGGCCCGGGCCGGTTACGAGGGGCTGCGGGAGCTGCGCCCGGACGAGCGGCCGTTCCTCTTCTCGCGCTCGGGCTGGGCGGGGATGCAACGGTACGGCGGGACGTGGTCGGGGGATGTGGCGACGGGCTGGCCGGGGTTGCGGGCGTCGCTGGCGCTGGTGCTGGGCCTGGGGTTGTGCGGGGTGCCGTATTCGGGGCCGGACGTCGGCGGGTTCACGGGGTTCCCGTCGCCGGAGCTGTATCTGCGGTGGTTCCAGCTGGGCGCGTATCTGCCGCTGTTCCGGACGCACGCGGCGATCTCGGCGGGGCGGCGGGAGCCGTGGGAGTTCGGGGCGGAGGTGCTGGAGCACGCGGGGGCGGCGTTGCGGGAGCGGGCGCGGCTGCTGCCGTATTTCGTGACGCTGGCGCATCTGGCGCACCGCACGGGGGCGCCGTATGTGCGGCCGGTGTGGTGGCGGTCGCCGGAGGACCGGGCGCTGCGGGACTGCGAGGACGCGTTCCTGCTGGGGGATTCGCTGCTGGTGGCGCCGGTGCTGGAGCTGGGGGCGGATCAGCGGGCGGTGCGGCTGCCGCGCGGCCGCTGGTACGACACGGCGACGGGCCGGGCGCACGAGGGGCCGGGGCAGGTGCTTCTGGAGGCGCCGTTGTCGCGCGTTCCGGTGCTGGCGCGGGCGGGGTCGGTGATTCCGGTGGCGGGTGCGGACGGGGAGGTGGAGCTGGAGGTGTGGGCGCCGGCTCCGGGACGTACGGGGGGTGGGGTGCTCATCCGCGATGCGGGGGCGGGTGCCGGTGCCGGCGCGGAGGTGGTGCGGTTCACCTCGCGGGCGCGGGGTGGGGTCGTGACGGTGGAGCGGGAGGGGGCGGAGGAGGTGGGGTATCGGGTGCGGGTGCGGGGGTGACCCCTGCGGGTGGGGTGCCCCGGTCCCGCCCTTCACCGTTTCCCGGGGGCAAGCCCCCGGCCCCCTTTCGCGTCGCCCTCGCGGCTGGTATGCCCGTGCCCATGCCGAGATTCTCCGCGCTCTGCCGCGCGCTCGTCCTTCCCTTCGCCGCGCTCGCGGCGCTCGCTTCCGCGCCCGTCGCCCGGGCGGCCCCGGCCGGGGCCGAGCCGCCGCCGGGGTTCGTCGCCCTCTCCGACGTCGATCCGACGATCGTTCAGGAGATGCGGTACGTCACCCCGCACAACTTCACCGGGCACCGGATCGACGGCTACGAACGCCCGAAGTGCCTGCTCACCCGCCCTGCCGCCGAGGCCCTGCGGCGGGCGCAGCGGGTGTTGCTGCGGCAGGGGCTCTCGCTCAAGGTGTACGACTGCTACCGGCCGCAGCGGGCGGTGAACGACTTCGTGGCGTGGGCGAAGGATCTGGGCGACGAGCGGATGAAGGCGGAGTTCTACCCGCGGGTGGCCAAGTCGCGGCTGTTCGAGGACGGCTACATCGCGGCGAAGTCCGGTCACAGCAGGGGCAGCACGATGGATCTGACGATCGTGCGGCGGCCGGCGTGGCCCACGCGCCCATATGTGCCCGGTGAGCCGCTCGTGCCGTGCTTCGCTCCGCGGTGGCAGCGTTTTCCCGACAATTCCGTGGACATGGGGACGGGTTTCGACTGCTTCGACACCCTCGCCCACACCCTCGATCCCCGGGTCGAGGGGCGGCAGCGCGCCAACCGGCTGCGGCTGAAGTCGGTGATGGAAGGGGCGGGGTTCGTCAACCTCCCGGAGGAGTGGTGGCACTACACGCTGCGCGGTGAGCCGTACCCGGACACGTACTTCGACTTCCCCGTCCGCTGAGGACGGTTCAGACCGTCGCCGGGCGGCGGGCGGTGATGCCGGTGGCCAGGGCGTGTTCGACGACGGAGACCAGGACCCGCTTCACGGAGTCGCGTTCGCGGGCGTCGCACATCACCACGGGGACCTCGGGGTCGAGGTCGAGGGCGTCGCGGACGGCTTCGGCCGAGTGGCGGGGGGCGCCGTCGAAGCAGTTGACGGCGAGGGTGAAGGCGATGCCGCGGCGTTCGAAGTAGTCGACGGCGGCGAAGCAGTCGGCCAGCCGCCGGGTGTCGGCGAGGACGACGGCGCCGAGGGCGCCCTGGGCCAGTTCGTCCCACAGGAACCAGAAGCGGTCCTGACCGGGGGTGCCGAAGAGGTAGAGGACGAGGTCCTCGCGGAGGGTGATGCGGCCGAAGTCCATGGCGACGGTGGTGGTGCGCTTGGCCTCGACGCCCGAGAGGTCGTCGACCGGGCGGCCCGCCTCGGTCAGCAGCTCCTCGGTGCGCAGGGGCCTGATCTCGCTGACGGAGCCGACCAGCGTGGTCTTGCCGACGCCGAAGCCGCCGGCGACCAGGAGCTTGAGGGTCAGCGGCGCGGTCCGGTTCCGTATTCCGCGGTCAGGGCGCCCGAAAACCATGGGATTTCCTCCGAATCAAGGGTCGGTGCGGCATGGCGCTCCCCCGTGGTCGTGCCCCCCGTGCTCCCCCTCGGTAGAGATCGTTCCGTATGGACGGTGGTCTGTTCAACCCCCTTCCGGCCCCGGCCGTGGGCCGGTCGGCCTCATAGGGCGCGCAGGCCGTCGATCACCTCGCGGAGGATGCCCGCGTCGGGCAGCTCCGCGGGCGGGACCGGGCGGGAGACCCGGACGTACCCGGCGTCGATGAGATCGCCGACCAGGACCCGGACCACGCCCACCGGCAGGTCCAGGGTGGCCGCCAGCTCCGCGATGGAGTGGGGTTCGCGGCGGGCCAGGTCGGCGATGTCGAGGTGTTCCGGCGAGAGGGTCCGGTCGGCGATCGCGTAGGCGCCGCCGGGGTGGGCCAGCAGGAAATCCTCGGCGATGACCAGCGCGATCAGGTCGAGCCGCTCCTCGGCCGGGGCCTTGGTGCGGCCCCGGGTCATCGTGTACGGACGGACCACGGGGCCCGCCGCGTCGTCGTACCACTGGGCGGTGTGCTCCTCGGCCCGCCGGGCGGTGTGCTCGCCCGCGCGGGCTCCGCCCGGGCGGGTGGCCGGACCCCACCGGCCGGTGGTCCCGGCCGTGGGCCCGGAGGGTGTCTGCCGCGGGAACGCGGTGGGGTCCTCGGTCATACCGCCGGTCACTCGCCGGCGACGCCGGTGCGCGGAGCGGTCGCCAGGTGCGCGCCGACCCGCTTGACGAGCAGCGTCATCTCATAGGCGACCTGGCCGATGTCGGAGTCGGCGTCGGCGATGACGGCCAGGCAGCTGCCGTCGCCGGCGGCGGTGACGAACAGGAACGCCCGGTCCAGCTCGACCATGGTCTGGCGGACCTCGCCCGCCGAGAAGTGGCGGCCCACGCCCTTGGCGAGGCTGTGGAAGCCGGAGGCGACGGCGGCCAGGTGCTCGCCGTCCTCCTGGCTCAGGCCCTTGGAGCTGCCCTTGGCCAGACCGTCGCTGGAGAGCACCAGCGCCTTGCCGACGCTGCCGACGCGCTCGACGAGGTCGTCGAGGAGCCAGTTGAGCTCGCCGGATCCGGCGCCCGGGCGGGCCTCGCCCGTCGCGGACGGGGTGTTGCGTATCGCGGCCTGGTGTGCGGTCATCGACCGTCCCCCTCAGTTGTCGTTCCTGGTGCTGTGGTGCTCGTCGTCATCTCATTGTCCTCCCGTGCCCGTTGCCAGCCGCGCTGGAGGGCGGCCATCCTGGCCCGCACCTCCTCGGCGTCGCGGTCGGGCTCCGGGACGGGAGGGGTGCGGGGGGCTTCCGCCGGGACGGGCTCCCGCAGCTGTGGGGCGAGGCTGGCCTGCCGGACGCGCCGGGGCAGGCCCCCGGTGGGGGTGCGCTCGTCGTGGGGGCCGTCGGCGGCCTGCTGGTGGGTCTCCTCGGGGAACACCGCCCGGCGGGCCGGGGGCCGGACGACGGGCCGGCCGCCGGTGTCCTCCCGGTCGGCCCGCGTGCCGCCCGGGGCGCTCTCGCTGAGCAGCGCCGACGGGATGAGCACGACGGCCGTGGTGCCGCCGTACGGGGAGGGCTGGAGGGAGACGCGGACGCCCTGGCGGCGGGCGAGCCGGCCGACGACGAACAGGCCGAGGCGGTCGGTGTCGGACAGCTCGAACTCGACAGGATCGGCGAGGCGGAGGTTGGCCTCCAGCAGCGCGTCGGCGCCCATGCCGAGGCCCCGGTCGTGGATCTCCAGGGCGAAGCCGTTGGGGACGCGCTCGCCGAGGACGTGGACGGCGGTGTGGGGCGGTGCGAAGACGGTGGCGTTCTCGAGGAGCTCGGCGAGGAGGTGGGTGAGGTCGGCGACGGCGGGGCCGTCGAGGGCCAGCCGCGGCAGCCGGCGCACCTCGATCCGCTCGTACGCCTCGACCTCGCCGACGGCCGCCCGGACGACGTCCATGAGCGGGACGGGCCGGCGCCACTGCCGGGAGGGGGCGGCGCCGGAGAGGATGACCAGGCCCTCGGCGTGGCGGCGCATCCGGGTGGTGAGGTGGTCGAGGCGGAAGAGGTCGGCGAGGTGGTCGGTGTCCTCGGTGCGGCGCTCCATGGAGTCGAGCAGGGTCAGCTGACGGTGCAGCAGGATCTGGTTGCGGCGGGCGAGGTTGACGAAGACGTCGGAGACGCCGCGTCGCAGGTCGGCCTGTTTGACGGCCGCCTCGACGGCGGCCCGCTGGAGGGTGTCCAGGGCCTGGCCGACCTGGCCGAGCTCGTCGCTCCCCCGGGCGATCCGGGGCACCTCGGCCTCGACGTCGACGCGCTCGCCCGCCGCGAGGCGGCGCATCACGGCCGGCAGCCGGACGCCCGACGCCTCGTGGGCCTCCTTGCGCAGCCGGTGGAGGTCCTTGACGAGACCCCGTCCGACGCGGAAGGAGATGACGACGGTGCAGACGAAGGCGACCAGGCCGAGGATCCCGGCGACGACGGCCTTGGTGATGACGCCGAGGGCGACGGGCCGCACCCGGGCGCTGAAGCGGTCGATGGCCTCGGTGCTCATCCGGCCCAGGTCGTCGAGGACGGGCGTGACGGTGCTCTGCCAGCGCCGGGCGTCGATGGTGTGGGGGGCCCGGGCGGAGCCGGCGAGGACGACGGTGTCCTCGGCGGTGCGCAGCGCCTCGGCGTTGGTGCCGCGCCAGTAGTCCTCGTAGGTCTTCTGCTCGGCCGGGGGCAGCACGGCGAGGTGGGTGTTGTAGAGGGTCCGGCGTTCGGCGACGTGGTCGGAGAACGCGCGTAGATCCTGGCGGCTCATGCTGCCCGCGGCGAGGGCGGCGGCCAGCAGGGCGTCCTCGCGGGCGACGGCCTCGCGGGCGCGGCCCAGGCCCACCATGGCGCGGCTCTGCCGGTCCGTCTCGGCGTCCTGGAGGGCGGCGAGGCTGCCGAGGAAGTCGTAGTAGGGCTCGATGACGTCGTTGTACGCCTGGAAGGCGGCGTAGCGGGTGAGGTCGGCGTCCTCCGCCTTGCGGCGCAGGCCGGGGAGGCCGTCGAGGGACTTCTCCAGGATGCCGAAGCGCCGGGCGGCGGTGGCGCTCATGTCCTCGCGCACGTCGCCGTGGATGCCGGCGCGGAAGGCGGCGACCGCCTTGTCGGTGGCGCGCTGTTCGGCGCGCAGTTCGTCGAGGACGTCGGCGCGGGCAGGGTCGGCGAGGTGGACCAGGGTCTGCCGGCGCTCCTTCTGGAGGGTGCGGACCATGTCCCCGGCGGGGTAGCCGACGGTCCGCATGACATCGGCGGCCTCCATCAACTGGACCGCCTCGTTGCCGGTGATGACGGTGGCGAAGACCCACAGACCGGTCAGGGACACCAGGGGCACCAGGAGCAGCGCCACGATCTTCCGGCGGATCGACTTCCCGCGAAAGCGCATGGCCTCCCCTACGTCAACCCCGGCGCACGGGGATGGTGTTCCGACGGATCGTGGCGACAGATCGTGGCGACAGTGATGCGCCGTGAGCCTACTACTGCGAAGTACTCGGCTCGAAGACCAGTACGTCCGGGGCACATCGGTCCGGCCGGATTTCTCCCCGTTCCGCGGGAACCTTCGGGGTGTCCCGTTCGCTCTTCCCTCACAGGGGAGGCGGGGCTGTTCCGGGCGCTTCGGGAGAACCCGTGCGGGGCAGCCACAGGGGGAGGTGAGCCGCCATGGACCTGGAACGTGACGTCTCGTCCCATGCATCGGGCGCACGCAGGCCCTTGTGGGTCGAGGAGCCGGCGCGCAGGCCGCGCATGCCCGATCCGGTGCGGTCGTCCGCCGTGCGGGCGGTCCTCGTCATCGCGGGGACGCTGGAGGTGACCACGGTGACGGTGCTGTTCGGCCTCGCCGGTACGTGGCTGGTCCTGCCGGCCGTGCTGTGCGCGGTGGCGGGGACGGTGGCCGCGACGTGGGCGGTGCTCGATGTGTGGGTGACGCGGCAGGTGTGGCTCCAGCGGCACGGCGTGGTGTCGGTGCCGAGCAGTTCGGCACGTGCCGTGCGCCGCGCCCGGCGGGCGCGGTTTCCGGGGGCGGTCAGCCCGGAGGGGCCGTAGGCCGACGACCACAGGGCGTCGGCCCACGACCCTGCTCAGGCGTGTGCCGCCTCCTCGGAGGGGCGGACGTACATGCGCGTGGCCGTGATCTCGCCGTGCACCTTCTCCGCGTCCGGATCCTGGGGCTGGGGCAGGCCCGGGCGCAGGTGCTCCTCGACGCTGATGTACTTCAGGCCCGCCCGCAGGTCCGCGTCGTTGCGCAGCCGGATGACCAGCGGGAACTCGGCGAGGGCCGTCGTGTCGAACAGGCCGGTGGTGTAGAGGAGCTGGACGCCCAGCGCGTCGGCGACGGCCCGCTGGAGCTCCAGCAGGTACGTGGCGTTGGCGCGGCCGATGGGGTTGTCGAGGAACAGCGTGCCCGCGTGCGCCTGCTTGTCGCGGCCCCGGTCGTTGCTGCGCAGCGCCGCCATGGTGCAGTACAGCGCGATGGCGGCGGTCAGCAGCTGGCCGCCGGAGAAGACGTCGCCCATCTGGCCGACGGGGACGCGCTCGGCGCGCAGCACGGCGTCCGGCTTGAGGATCTCCACGGCCACGCCGCGCGGCAGCAGCGCCGCCCGGACGCCGCGCAGCAGCAGCGACATGCCGTCGCGGCGCAGGTCGGAGTTCTTCTTGACGGCGGAGCGGGTCGCCTCGTCGATGACCTCGCCGAGCCGCTCGGTGAGCGTGGCCTGGTCGGGGTCGTCGAAGCGGATGCGCAGGAACTCCTGTCCGGACCACTCCCCCAGGCCCTCGGGCAGCCGGGAGAGGCGCTGCGCGGAGCGCAGGGTGGTCAGCGAGGACTCCACCAGCCCGCGCAGCCGGTCGACGATGCTGTCGCGGTTGCGCTCCAGCTGCTCCAGCTCGTCGGTCAGGACGCGCAGGCGGGGCGCGAAGGCCTCGGCCCAGGCGGTGGCGTGCTCGGGCAGGGCGGCGGCGGGCAGTTCGCGGATCTGCTGCCGGGCGGGGGTGCGCACGTGCTCGTAGCGGGTGGAGTTGGCGTGCCGGATGAGCACGTCGCTCGCCTCGCGGACGGCGGCCTCGGCGGCCGACAGGTCGCCCGCGCAGCCGCGCAGGGAGCGCCGGCTCTCGGCGGCGGCCTGCCGGGCCTCCTCCAGCGTCCCGGTGTACGGCTCGGGCTGCTCGGCGTCGTCCTCGGGGGTGTTGTCGCGCAGCAGGTCGCGCAGGAGCGCGGCCGTGTCGTCGAAGCCGGTCGCGGCGTCCTCGGCGGCGCGGTGGGCGCGCAGCAGGTCGCCGTGGGCGGTGCGGGCGGCCTCCAGGGCCTCGGTGCGGGCGGCGAGTTCGCCGGTGGCGGTGCGCAGCAGTTCCTTGGCCCGCTCGGCGCCGTCGGGCACGAGCTCCTCGGGGAGCTCGGTGTGGGCCTCGCCGTCGGCGGGGGCGAGGCGCTCGGCCTCGCCGCGCAGCCGGCCGAGCTGCTCGCTGGCGGCGGACGCGCGGGACTCCAGCATCGTCACGAGCGATTCGGCGCGGGCGGCGGCGGCCTGGCGGGACGGGCCGTCGGCGCCGTCGGTGCCCTCCAGGAGCTGGGCGGCGCGGGTGCGCACCTTGTTGGTGAGGCGGTCGAGTTCGGCGCGGGCGGCGCTCTCGTCGCTCTCGGCGCGGGCCTGTTCGGCGCGCAGGTCGGCGCCGACGCCGACCTTCTCGTAGACCTGGGAGGCGGCGCGGTAGGCCTCGCGGAGGGCGGGCAGGGAGGCGGTGGGGGCGTCGGCGGTCCCGGCGACGTCGTCGGGGGCGCCGGCGATCTCCGCGCGCTCGGCGCGCAGGGCGCGGGCGGTGCGGTGGGCGTCGTCGGCCGCGCGCTGGGCGGCGCGGCGGTCCTCGTCGGCGGCGCGGGCGCGGTCGACGCAGATCTCGGCGCGCTCCTCGGCCTCGGCCGCCTCCTCGGCCAGTTCGCGCAGCCTGCTCTGCCAGGTGGCGCGCTCGCGCAGCCGGTAGGCGAGGCCGGCGAGGGCGTCGGCGACGCGGCGGGCGCGCTGGGCGGTCTCCTGGCGCTCGTCGCGCTCCCGGGCCGCCTCGGCGGCGGCCTGGTCGGCCTCGGCGCGGGCCGTGCGGGCCTCGGCCAGGGTCTCCTGGGCGGTGTCGGCGGCGGCGCGGCAGCGCCCGGCCTCGGCGGCCAGCTCGGCGAGCCGCCCGGCGGGGCAGCCGGCGCGCCAGGCCGAGAGGCGGGCGGCGAGGGTGCGGTCGCCGGCGAGGCGGGCCGCGACGGCGCGGATCTCCTCGTCGCGGGCCAGGGCCCGCTCGCGCAGGGCGTGCCGCTCCTCGTCGGCGGCGCGCTCGTCGTGCATGGCCGGGTTCGGCGGGACGAGGAACACGCCGTCCCCCGCGTCGCCCTCGCCCCGGGGGGCGGGTGCGAGCAGCGCGGCGGCGGTGCCGACGGCCACGGCCGAGCGCGGCAGCAGGGAGGCCGCGCCGAGCACCTCGCGGGCCCGGGCGTGGGAGTCGGTGTCGGTGATGACGACGCCGTCGACGAGCTCGGGGCGGGCGGCCAGGACGGCCGCGTGCCGGGCCGGGTCGACGGACTGGGCGAGGTAGCGCCAGCCGGGCAGGGCGGGGATGCCGTGCTCGCCGAGGTACTCGACGGCGGCCAGCACGTCGGGGCTGGGCGGCAGCAGGCCGCCGTCGCCGAGGGCGCCGAGGATGCGGGAGTCGTCGGCGGCGGCGGTGCGCAGGTCGAACAGCTGCCGTTCGGCGGCGGCGACGTTCTCGTCGAGCAGCTCGCGCAGGGCGTCGGCGCTGCGGTCGAGCTCCTCGGCGGTGAGCGCACCGCCGGGGGCGCTGCCGTGCGGGGTGCCCGACTCGCCGGCCGTCCCGCCCTCGCCGGGCGCGCCGGCGGTGCCCGTGCCGCGCTGGCCCGGGAGCTGGGCGGAGGCCGTCGTCTCGGGCAGGCCGAGGAGTTCGACGAGGCGGCGGTCGGCGCCGATGGACTCCGCCGCCCGGCGCTCGGCGTCGTACGCGGCCTCCGCCGCCGTGGCGGCGTCGGCGGCCCGCGCGGCGGCGAGCTCGGCGCGGCCCTCGGCCGCGGCGGCCTCCTTCGCCCGCTCGGCGGCCTGCCGGGCGCTCTCGCGGGCGGTCTCGTAGGCGGCGACGGCCGGCTTCTCGGCGTCGCTGGCGGCCAGCGCGGCACGGGCCGGGTCGGCGTCGGGGCCGCTGCCGTCGATCCAGCCGGCGCGGACCGCCTCGGCGGTCTCCTGCTCGACCTCGGCGAGGCGCTGGCGCAGGTGGCCCGCTTCGCTGCGGGCGCGCTGGGCCTCGGTGGCGGCGGACGTGGCGTCCCGGTGGGCGGCCTCGCCGGCCTCCTGGAGGGCGGCGGACCGTTCCTCCTGCTCGTCGGCGAGCCGCTCGCCCTGCTCGGCGGCGGCGTTCAGGGCCCGGACGAGCTCGGCGGCGGCCAGCGTGCGGGCGGCCAGCGCCGGGGCGGCGTCCCGCTCGGCCTCGTGGATGGCGGCGGCGACGCGCGCGGAGCGGTCGGCGGCGGCGCGGTGGCGCAGCACGGTCTCGGCGGCCTGCCAGGCGGAGTGCAGCGTACGGGCGTCGTTGAGCTCGCGGCGCTGGGCGGCGGCGGACTTCTCGGCGGCGGCCAGCGCCAGGGAGGCGTGGCGGTAGGCGAGTTCGGCGGCGACCAGGGAGGCGCGGCCGCGCCCGGTCTCGGCGTCGGTGACGGCCTGCGCGGCGGCGGCGACCCGCTCGGCGAGCTCGACGGCGCGGCCGCGCTCCTCGGCGCCGCGCGCGGACAGCCGGCGGGCGAGGAGGCGGGTGCGGCGCTCGGCGCCGGTGTGGACGCCCCGGGCCCGGTCGCGCTGCTCGGCGGCCTCCGCGATCCGGGAGAGGAGGTCGAGGGAGCCGGCGGTGAAGTCCCGTTCGGCGGTCAGCTCGGCGCGGCGGCCCAGCTTGTGGGCGAAGCCGTGCACCAGGTCGGCGAGGCCGTCGGTGTCCCGGGTGTCGGTGACCGCGCGCAGCAGCAGGTCGGTGAAGTCGGAGTCGTTCTTGACGGCGAAGAGGCCGGCGGCCTCGCCCTCGTCGGCGTTCATCTCGCGCTGGTAGCGGAAGAGCTCGGGGTCCAGGCCCAGCTCGCCGAGGTGCTCGTTCCAGCGCTCGTGGATCTCCTCCCACACCACGTCCAGGTTGGGGTAGGCCTTGCCGGCCTCGGTGAGGGCGTCGCGGAAGCCCTTCATGGTGCGGCGGCGTCCCCGGGCGCCGGAGGCGCCGTCCGCCTTGGGGCGCATCGCGGTGGACTCGGCGACGGGCAGCGAGTCCAGGCTGAGGCCGGGGCCGGGCCGGAAGGAGTACCAGGCCTCGGCGAACTTGCGGGGGTCGTTGGAGACCTGGCGGCCGCGCCACTCGCTGACCTTGCCGACGACGACGCTCTCGCCGGTGAGGACGTGCTGCCACTCCAGGGCGACGTGGCCGCAGTCGTCGGCGAGGAGGAACTTGCGGAGCACGCCGGAGCTGGCGCCGCCCAGGGTGTTGCGGTGGCCCGGCAGCATCACCGAGAAGATCAGCTTGAGGAGGACGGACTTGCCGCCGCCGTTCTCCAGGAAGAGCACGCCGGCGGGCGCGGGGCGGCGCGGCGGGCCGACGGGCTCGTCCTCGAAGAACTCCGCCTGCGTGGGCGCGGGGTTCGGCACCGGCGCGCCGACCCCGCGCAGGTCCAGCACGGTGTCGGCGTAGCGCGCGCCGGCGGGCCCGATGGAGTAGAGGCGGACCCGGGACAGCTCGTACATGGCGGCGGACTCTCGTTTGCTTGTCTCTGGTTGACGGTTGGGGCGGTTCGGCGGCTACGCGTGGAAGGGCAGGCCCGCGTCGGCGACCAGTTCGAGGTCGTCGGTGTCGTCCGGCGGGAGCAGGGTGGGGGTGCCGTCCCCGACGGGGACGACGCCCAGCTCCAGCAGCTCGGCCATGGCGGCGGTGCCGGCCATGTCGCGGACCTGGAGCTGGTAGCGGGCGGTGGTGCGGAAGGCGCCGCCCGCGTCGTCGCCGGTGCGCTGGAGGAAGCCGGAGTCGACGAGGAAGGCGACGGCCTTGGCGATGATGCCCGTGGTGGAGCCGGCGAGGCGGCGGGCGTCCTTGGTGGCGCCGGTGGCGCTGCGGCGCGCGTAGACCCGCCAGGCGGCCTCCAGGCCGGGGGCGTCGCTGGTGGGGTCGGTGTTCTCGCCCTGCTCGGCGGCCCGCTCCTCCAGCCGGCGGCAGGCCTGGCGGACGAACGCGTCGATGCCGTTGACGGTGACACGGCCGATGTAGCCGTCGTCGGCGAGGTCCTCGGGGCGCGGGAAGGCCATGGCCGCGACGGCGAGGTGGGCGAGGCCGTGGAGGAAGCGGTCACCGGAGTCGACGGTGGCCCGGCGGGCGTAGTCGCCCATGCGGACGGCGAAGACGGAGTCCTCGGCGGCGGTGACGGCCATGCCGGCGCGGGTGGAGACCTCCAGCACGACGAGCCCGAGCCCGGCGGCGACGGCGTCGGCGAGGCGCGCGAACGCGGGGTCGTCGCGGTGCCGGCGCAGCAGGTCGGCGTACTCGGCGTCGCGGGCGGGCTGGAGCTTGGGCTGCAGGCCGAAGGCGATGAGGCGGGCGGCGTCGGCGGCGTCGGCGGGGGTCACCTGCGCGGCGCCGCTCGCGACGGGGGGCTCCGGCGTTTCCGGCTGCGCCACGTCGTTGGCGTCGTACTCAGTCACGTTCGCTTGCTCCTGCTGAGGGTTTGCGTGGGGTGTGGTCGGTTCGGCACCGCCGGACACGTAGCGGGGGCCGAGCGCCGTCGCGGCGGGGAGGGAAGGAGCCCCAGCCCCGCCCTTTCACCGTTTCCCGGGGCTCCGCCCCCGACCCCCGGGGGGCGGGGGGCTTGCCCCCCGTTACGGGAAGGGGCGGGACTGGGGAACCCCGCCCCGCCGCAACGGCGGGACGCCGCACGGCGCGGGCCGGCGGTGCCGAGCCGGGCGGTCCCCTGAGCCCGCCGCACGGCGGTCACGACGCCTCCGCGCGGTCCGCCGCCATGCCCGCCGCGTCCAGGAGGGCCTTGCCGACGATGAGGTCGGCGCCGCCGAACTCGGGGTCGTCGAGCGGCGTGCCGTCATCGACGGCGAAGAGCAGGGACTGCTCGCCCTGGCGGTAGGCCGTGCCGACGGAGGGGCTGGCGGCGTGGACGGCCAGCAGGGCGACGAGGTAGGGCAGTTCGGGGTCGCGGCGGCGGGCCTCGGCGAGCAGGCCGGAGAGGCGGCGGGGCGCGTCGGCGGGCAGGTCGAGCAGTTCCAGGGCGCTCGCCAGCTGCTCCTCGCTGAAGCGGCTGTCGTCGGGCGTCTCCACCAGGTCCGGCTCGGGCATCTCCGCGCCCAGGTGCTCGCGCTCGACGGGCGGCGTCAGCAGCATCTCGACGAGGTCGCCGACCCGTACCGAGGCCGGGACGCGCAGGCCCGTGCCCCGGGCGAAGAAGGCGTCGGTGACCCGGCCCGCCCGCTCCAGGGGCAGCGGCAGCACGGGGGCCAGGAGCTGGCCGTAGAGGTCGAGGCCGGCGTGGGCGGCGGGGGTGGCGAAGGCCTGCCGGTCCTGCTCGGCGCGGAAGAGCGGGCCGGCCTCCAGGAGGCGGGACTGGAGCTGGGTGTGCCGGCGGATGCAGTCCTTGACGATGTCGACGAGCTCGGCGGCGCGCCGCTTGTGCTCGGCCGTCTTCGGGTCGACGGCGGCCTCGGCCTCGTCGCGCGCCTTGCGGATGTTGGTGAGGATCGCGTTCTCGTGGCGGTAGCGGTCGGCGACGTGGTCGAGCGCCTCGGCGATCATGTCGGGGACGGCCTGGAGCCAGTCGACGGCGCGGACGTTCCGCCGGGTGGCGTCGAGGGTCTTGCGGAGGGTCTCCGCGTACTGCACGGTGCGGTAGCGGGCCTGCTCGGCGGCGAGCTGGGCGTCGGCGAGCCGGCCCCGGCTGATGAGGACCTCCAGCTTGACCTCGGCGGCGATCTGCGCGCTGGTGACGTCCGTGTCGAGGGCGCCGACCAGGACGTTGACGGCCTCGTCGGTGGTGCGCAGGAAGACCGTGCCGCCGGGGCCGGGGACCTCCTCGATGAGCTTGAAGTCGTAGTCCCGCCTGACGTACGCGCCGTCGGCGCCGAACGTGCCGTAGACGGCGCGGAAGCCCCGGTCGACGCTGCCGACGTTGATGAGGTTCTCCAGGACCCAGCGGGCGACGCGCTCGTGCTCGGCGGCCGGCCGCTCGGGGGCCTGCGCGGCGACGCGCGGCTGGAGCCTGGCCACTATCTGCTCGTGGTCGGCCCCGGTGTCGAAGTCCATGTTGAGCGTGACGAGGTCGATGGCGGCCAGCGCCACCTCCGCCATGGCGTAGACGCCGAACTCCCCCGCGAGGTTGGCCTTGCGCACGTCGAGGTCGTGCAGCGGCGCGGTGCAGGCGAGCGCGCGCAGCCGACGGGCCAGGCCCTCGTCGGCGGCCGGGCCCGGGGCCGGCCGGGAAGGCCCGTTGAGCTGGGGCGGAACGGCCGCCGGGGCTGCAGAAGTCACGTCGCACAGAGTAGGCGGTCGCACCGACAACGGACGAAACGGCACGGGGGTCGCCCGGCCGCGGCCCCCTAAGTCTAGGGCGGGGCCCGGCCGGGGCGGACGGCGGCCCTCCGGCTGCGTCCGTCAAGCCGCGTACCGCCCGTCAGACCGCGAAAACGGACATGATGCCTATATTGCAGCCGAGCAGGACGAACGCCGTGGGCAGCTGGGCCTTGATGGGCCCGTACTGGTCCGTCAGCTCCAGGAGGGCGGCCGGGATCAGGTTGTAGTTCGCCGCCATGGGCGTGACCAGGGAGCCGCAGAAGCCCGCGAGCATGCCGACGGCGAGGACGGCGGCGGCGTTCCCGTGCGCCTGCTCCACGAGGACCGGCCAGCCGACGGCGGCCGTCATCACGGGGAAGGCCGCGAAGCCGTTGCCCATGACGGCGGTGAAGAGGAACATGCCGCAGCAGTAGACGACGACCGCGAGGAACACCGAGCCCTCCGGCAGGACGGCCGCGGTGAGGCGGCCCACCTGCTTGCCGACGCCCGCGTCGGCGAAGATGGCGCCGAGCGTGGCGAGCATCTGCGGCAGCAGCATGGCCCAGCCCGCGGACTCCAGCATCGAGCGTCCCGCGTGCAGCGGTACGGACAGCCGCCGCTCACGCAGCATCACCATGCCGAGGACGAGCGCGACGACGGCGCCGACGCCCAGCCCCAGGACGGTCTCGCTGCCCTTCTGGAGGACCGGCTGCCCGCCGACGGACAGCCGCTTCAGCCCGACCGCGCACACCAGGGCGACGGCGGGAACGGCGAGGGCGGGCACGAAGAGCGCGTTGCCGTGCCGCCGCGCACCGGCCGCCCGCCGCTCGGGGCCGGCGGTGCGGGGCGTACTGCGGCCGGTGAGGCCGAAGCCCGCCAGGCAGGCCATGACGAGGACGGCGGCGCCCAGCGGTTCGGGCGGGGCGCTGCCGTCGGCCACCCAGGTGCCGTAGCAGAAGCCCGCGCCGAGCAGGCCCCAGAAGGCGGCGGTGCCCAGGCGCCGGGGGTTGGTGCGGTCGGCGAGCATCTGGGCGGACATCGCCAGGAGGACGCCGCCGACGAGCCAGTAGAACCACTCCGCCTTGATCATTTGGCCGCGCCCTCCGGTTCCCTGGGGGATATCGGCGGATGCGCGAGGGTCCGGTCCAGGCGCAGCAGCCGCCAGCCGTGGACGGCGAGGGCGCACAGCGCGGTGGGCACGGCCCACAGCGCGAGGTCCAGCGGCTCCAGCCGGGTGTGGTAGGTGGTGTTGACGAATCCGGTGATCAGCAGGATCGAGCCGACCGCGAGGAAGACGTCCTCGCCGAAGAAGAGGCCGACGTTGTCCGCGCTCGCGGCGTACGAGCGCACCTTCTCCCGCGCGCCGGCGGACAGCGGCCCGTGGCGGCGCTCGGCCGCGCCCTCCGCCATGGGCGCGGCGAGCGGGCGGACGGTCTGGGCCTGCCCGAACACGCCGTTGAGCCCGAGGGCCGCGGTGAGCTGCCGCAGCAGGAGGTAGAGGGCGAGGAAACGGCCCGCGGTGAGCCCGGTGAAGCGGCCCATCAGGTGCCGGGCCCGCTCCTGGAGGCCGTGGCGCTCCAGCAGGCCGATGACGGGGAGGGTGATGACGAAGACGGTCACCGCGCGGCTGGAGGCGAAGCCGGTGCCGAAGTCGGCGAGGATCCGCTGCGGCGACAACCCGCCCAGCAGGCCGGTGGCGATGCCGGCCGCGCCGACCACCAGCAGGGGGTTGCGCCTCGTGGCGAAGCCCGCCACGACCACGAGGACGCCCAGGAGTACGAGCATGCGTGGGGGCCTTCCGCATTCTCGGACCTCACTCGACGAGGTGAGGCGACTGCGGAGGACGCTAAGATATTGTTCAACAATCCTCAATAGGTGACGCCGAATCAGCCGGATCGGTCGGCGAACCGGCGCCGCCGAACCGGATATCCGTCGAGCCCGTGGGAGAGTCCATGGCACGGACCACCGCTTCCGGCGCCCAGCGCGCCGCCGCGGCGCTGCGCGACCGGATCGCGGACGGCCAACTGCCGCCCGGCACCCAGCTGTCGGAGGAGGCCCTGGGGCGGGAGCTCGGGGTGTCCCGCAACACGCTGCGCGAGGCGTTCCGGCTGCTCGTCCACGACAACCTCGTCGTCCACCTCCTCCATCGCGGGGTGTTCGTCCGGGTCCTGGAGCCCGTCGACGTCGGGGACATCTACCGGATGCGGGCGGCTTTGGAGACCGCCGGCGTCCGGGCCGCCGCCGGTGCGCCGAGCGCCGCGCGGAGGGCCGTCACGGCCGCCGTGGCCGAGGCCGAGCGGGCCGCCGCCGACGGCGACTGGCGGCGGGTCGGCTCGGCGGACCTGCGCTTCCACCGGGCGCTCGCCGCCCTCACCGGCAGCGTCCGCGTCGAGGAGGCGATGGACCGCCTGCTGGCCGAACTGCGGCTCGCCTTCCACGAGATGCCCTCGCCGCGGCGCTTCCACGAACCGTTCGTCGCCCGCAACCGCTCGATCGCCCGGCTGCTGGCGGAAGGCGCCCACGAGCGCGCCGAGGCGGAGCTGACCACCTATCTGGACGACGCGCTGGCGATCGTCCTCGACGCGATGCGGGAGACCGACCGATGACGCCGATGGACCTCAACGCCGACCTCGGCGAGGGCTTCGGCCGCTGGCGACTGACCGACGACGACGCCCTGTTGTCGGTCGTCACCAGCGCCAACGTGGCCTGCGGCTTCCACGCGGGCGACCCCTCCACCATGCGGTGGGTGTGCGAGCGCGCCGCCGAACTCGGGGTGCGCGTGGGGGCCCAGGTCTCCTACCGCGACCTCGCGGGCTTCGGCCGCCGTGCCATGGACGTGCCCCCGGACGAACTCGCCGACGAGATCACCTATCAGATCGGCGCGCTGCGCGTCTTCGCCCGGGCCGCCGGGACGGACGTGACGTACGTGAAGCCGCACGGCGCGCTCTACAACCGCGTGGTCACCGACGCCGAGCAGGCCGAGGCCGTCGTGCGCGGGGTGCTGCGCGCGGGCGGGGCGCTGCCCGTCCTGGGCCTGCCCGGGTCGCGGCTGCACGAGGCGGCCGGGCGCGCCGGACTGCCCGTCGTCGCCGAGGCGTTCGCCGACCGCGCCTACACCGCGCTCGGCACGCTCGTGCCGCGCCAGGACCCGCGGGCCGTGGTCCACGACGCGGACGCGGTCGTCGCCCGGTCCGTGCGCATCGCCCGGGACGCGGACGTCACCGCGCTCACCGGTGAGGACATCGCCGTCCGGGCGCGTTCACTGTGCGTCCACGGCGACACCCCGGGGGCGGCGCTGCTGGCCCGGCGGGTGCGCGCGGCGCTCGAGACGGCGGGCATAGCGGTGGAGGCGTTCGCGTGAGCGCCGCCTGCGGCAACGGCATACAGCGCGTCCTGCCCGTCGGGCGGCACGCCCTGCTCGTGGAGGTCGCCACCACCGAGGAGGCCCAGGCCCTCCACGCCGAACTGCTGCGCCGCCGCGACGCGGGCGCCCTGCCCCCCGTGCGCGAGATCGTGCCGGCGGCCCGGACCGTCCTGCTGGACGGGCTCGCCGACCCGCGCGGCCTCGCCGCCGCGCTGCCCCGCTGGGACATACCCCCCGTCGCCGCCGCCGACGCGCCCCTCGTCGTACTGCCCGTCCGCTACGACGGGGCCGACCTCGCGGAGGTCGCCACGCTGTGGGGTGTGAGCGAGGACGAGGTGGCGCGCGTTCATTCCGGCATCGAATTCCGCGTCGCCTTCTGTGGCTTCGCGCCGGGGTTCGGCTACCTCACCGGCCTTCCGGAGCGTCTGCACGTACCGCGCCGGGCCACGCCGCGCACCTCCGTGCCCGCCGGCGCGGTCGGGCTGGCCGGCCCGTACACCGGCGTCTACCCGCGCTCCTCCCCCGGCGGCTGGCAGATCGTCGGCCGGACGGACGCGGCGCTGTGGGACCCGGAACGGGAGCCCGCGGCGCTGCTCGCGCCGGGGACGCGGGTCCGCTTCGAGGAACGGGGGCGACGGGCGTGAACGCTCTCACCGTCGTACGGGCCGGGGCGCTCACCACCGTCCAGGACCTGGGCCGGCCCGGCCACGCCCACCTCGGCGTCCCGCGTTCCGGCGCCCTCGACGAGCCCGCCCACCGGCTCGCCAACCGCCTGGTCGGCAACCCCGTCGAGCACGCCACGCTGGAGACGACCCTCAGCGGCTGCGCCGTACGGGCCGACGCGGCCGTGACCGTCGCCGTGACGGGCGCGCCCTGCGCGGTACGCGCGGGTGGGCGGCCGGTGGCGTGGGGCGCGCCGGTGCGGGTGCCGGCGGGGGCGGTCCTGGAGGTGGGCGCCGCCACGGCGGGGCTGCGCTCGTACGTGGCCTTCGCGGGCGGGGTCGCGGTGCCGCCGGTGCTGGGCAGCCGGTCGCGGGACCTGCTCTCGGGGCTGGGCCCGGAGCCGCTCTCCGACGGCGCCCGGCTGCCGCTGGGGGCGCCGTCCGGGGCCTCGGCGGGCGTCGACGCCGTGCCGTGCGGGGCGCTGCCGCTCGGCGAGCTCGTCCTGCCGGTCGTTCCCGGGCCGCGGGCGGACTGGTTCGCGCCGGAGGCGGTGGGGGTGCTGGCGGGGGGCGGTTTCCGGGTGTCGTCCGCGAGCAACCGCATCGGGCTGCGGGTGGACGGGCCGGGGCTGCCGCGGGCCCGGGGCGGTGAGCTGCCGAGTGAGGGGCTGGTGCGGGGGGCTGTGCAGGTGCCGCCGGACGGGCGGCCGGTCGTCTTCCTCGCCGACCACCCCACGACGGGGGGCTACCCCGTCATCGGCGTCGTCCCCGGGCCGTTCCTCCCGGGCGCCGCCCAGTCCCGTCCGGGGACGCCGATCCGCTTCGTCGCGCGGCGGGGCTGACCGGGGCACCCTCCCCGCCGCGACGGCGATCGGCCCGCGCGGCGGTGGCCGGCGGTGCCGAACCGGCCGGTCACCGCCGGCCCGGCACCGCCGGGCCCCGCCATCCCGGCCGGGCACCGTCGCGGCGGACATCGGGCGCCCCCGCCCGTCCTCCCGACCGTTCCGCGAGGACCTCGCGGTAGTGGTCGAGGAGCTGGTCGCCGATCGCGGTCCAGGTGCGGGTCAGAACCGTGGCGCGCCCGGCGCGCCCGTAGGCGTCGCGGGTGCCGCGCGCGGCCTCGAGCGTGAGGACCGCGTCGAGGAGGGCCTCGGGGTCGCGGGGGCGGACCAGCAGGCCCGTGCGGGCGTGGTCGATGAGGTCGAGGGGCCCGCCCACCGCCGGCGCGATGACCGGGACGCCGCTGGCCTGGGCCTCCTGGATGGTCTGGCAGAACGTCTCCTGGGGGCCGGTGTGGACGAAGACGTCCAGCGAGGCGAAGACCCGGGCGAGTTCGTCGCCGGTGCGGGTGCCGAGGAAGCGCGCCCCGGGCAGCAGGGAGCGCAGCCGGGCCGCGTGCGGCCCGTCGCCCGCGATGACGACACGGACGCCGGGCAGGGCACAGACGGGGGCCAGCAACTCCACGCGCTTCTCGGGCGCGAGCCGCCCCACGTAGCCGACGATCAGCTCGCCGCCGGGCGCGAGCGCGCGCCGCAGTTCCAGGTCGCGCCGGGCGGGGTGGAAGAGCTCGGAGTCCACGCCGCGCCGCCACAGCCGGATCCGGGGCACTCCGTGCGCCACCAGGTCGCGGACGGCCGCGGCGGAGGGCGCGAGGGTGCGGTCGGCCGCGCCGTGGATGGCGCGCAGCCGGTGCCAGGCGTAGGTCTCGCCCGCGCCGACGTAGGTCCGGGCGTAGCCGGCGAGGTCGGTCTGGTAGACGGCGACGGCCGGGATCCCCAGGCGCCCGGCGGCGCGCAGGGCGCGGGCGCCGAGGACGAAGGGGCTCGCGAGGTGGACGACGTCGGGCCGGTGGGCGCCGATCGCGGCGGCCAGCCGCCGGCCCGGCAGCGCGACGCGGACCTCCGCGTAGCCGGGCAGCGCGACGGACCGTACGCGGACGACCGGGCAGGGGGCGGACGCGCCGGCCCCGGGCTCGGCGCCCCGGGGCGCGGCGGGGGCCACGACCAGCGGTTCGTGGCCGCGCAGCACGAGGTGCCGGGCGGTCTGCCAGGCGCAGTGCGCGACGCCGTTGACGTCGGGCGGAAACGATTCGGTGACGATGACGACACGCATACGGCTGTTGTCGGCGTTCCGCACGCCCGACGGGCCACGTGGATCTTTCCGCCCGGGAAACGTCCCGTGAGCGTCAGGTCGGTCCCTCAGTCCATGCCGCGGACGATGTGGGACTCGGCGGCCTCCGCGCCCTCCGGATCGTCCTCGGCGGGCGGGGGTGCCGCCTTGTCCGGGGCGTCGGGGACCGTGCGGGCGCGCGTGCGCTCCTCGGTTCCTGCGGACTCTTCCACGGTGGGTCGCCTCCCCCTGCCGTTCGGTTCTGACCCGTAAGCCTTCCCCCTTCCCTCGCTCGATACACCGCCCATTTAGGTGAATTAAAGGGTAATTGGGGTAAAATGGCACCAGTCCGAACCCATAGGGCCCCTAGGGAAAGAAGGTGGCTGACGTGACCGCCCCTACGTCGCCCCGGATCGAAACCCACCCCGACATCCTGGCGCTGCGCGCCCACTCCGAGGAGACGACGGCGACTCCCGCCGCCCAGGCCGTCGAGGCCCTCGCGCTCCTCAGCGGCGTTTATCTGGCCGCCTCGCCATGGATCGTGGGCTTCAGCTTCGCCACCAACCTGGCCATCAACAATCTGATCGTGGGCATAGCCTTCGCATGCCTGGTCGGAGGTTTTGGCTCCGCCTATGAACGCACCCATGCCATGAGCTGGGCCGCCGTCGGTCTGGCCGTCTGGACGATCGTCTCCCCCTGGGTCGTCGCAGGCCACACCCTCGTCACCGCCTTCATCACCCGCGCCATCGTCAGCAATGTCGTCATCGGCGTCGTGTGCTGCCTGGTCGCCCTCGCCTGCGCCCGCATGGGCCTCGTCAGGGGCACTCCCGGCAAGGACACCCTCGGCAGGAGCACCGCGGGAGGCCGCCGCTGACCCCCGCCCTTCCCCTCGTCCTCGACGCCCCGCCGCCCGCTGCCCCGGACGGCGGGGCCGTCGTCATTCGCCCTGCCGGTCGGGCCCGCTGACGGCGGGCGCGGCGGCGGGCGCGGCCGCCTCTCCGCCGGGGCGCGCGCCCTCGCCGCGCTCCCCCGCCTCGCCCGTGACGCCCCCACCCGTGACGGCCTCGCCCGAGACGGCCCACCCCGACGGCCCGTCGAGGGCCCGCCTCGCCCGCTTGCGCAGCTCGGTGTTCATGTCTCTGCGAATCCGTCGGATGATCTGATCCATATCTGGCATACGGGGGACGCTAGAACCCGCCCGGCGGCAACATCCCGCAGGCCAGGGCGTATTCACCCGCTCGGATGAATACTCAGGTGATCTTCCGGGGTCGTGGCTACGGCGGGCGGGAACGGGCAATGCTCCCCTCCCCCGATCGGCCCACGGATCCCAAGAGGTGCCAGGCGATGACGACCGTACGCGCAGCCACTCGTGAGCTGTTGCGGTCCCGCGGAGCGACGACGGTGTTCGGCAACCCGGGCTCCACGGAGCTCCCCTTCCTCCAGGACTTCCCCGAGGACTTCCGGTACGTCCTCGGCCTGCAGGAGGCCGTGGTCGTGGGGATGGCCGACGGCCACGCCCAGGCCACCGGGCGCACGGCCCTGGTCCATCTCCACTCCGCGTGCGGGGTGGGCAACGCCATGGGGGCGATCGTCACGGCGGCCGCCAACCGCACGCCGATGGTGGTGACGGCGGGGCAGCAGGTGCGGGCCATGATGACCATGGAGGCGCTGCTGACCAACGTCGACGCCACCCTCCTGCCGCGCCCCGCCGTGAAGTGGGCCTACGAGCCGCCGCGCCCCCAGGACGTGCCGGCCGCGCTCGCCCGGGCGTTCCACATCGCCGAGAGCGCGCCGCGCGGCCCGGTGTTCCTCTCCCTCCCGATGGACGACTTCGACGTGGAGCTCGACGCGGCCGGGGCCCGGGCCGCCCGGCACGCCGCCGCCCGCCGGGTCGGCGGGGCCGCCCGGGCGGACCGCGCCGAGGTCGAGGCGCTCGCCCGCAAGCTGATGACGGCGGTCGATCCCGTGCTGGTGACGGGCGGCGCGGTGGACGCGGAGGGGGCCTGGGACGCCGTCGTGGCGCTCGCCGAGCGGCGCGGGCTGCCGGTGTGGGCCTCGCCGGTCGAGGGGCGCGTGGGCTTCCCGGAGACCCACCCGCTCTACCAGGGCGTCCTGCCCCCGGCCATCGGGCCGCTGGCGCAGACCCTCGCCGGGCACGACCTGGTCCTGGTGGCCGGCGCGCCCGTCTTCCGCTACCACCCTTACGTCCCCGGCCCGTTGCTCCCCGAGGGCACCGCGCTGACGCTGCTCACCAGCGACCCCGGCGAGGCCGCCCGGGCGCCCGTCGGCGACGCGCTGGTGGCGGGGCTGCGGCCCACCCTTGAGCTGCTGTGCGAGCTGGTGGACAAACGCGGGGACGACGAGGCCGCGCACCGCGCCGACGACACCCCCGTCGAGATCCCGGAGGCCGACGGGGAGCCGATGTCGGCGTCCATCGCGCTCGCCGCCATCGCCGGCGCGGCCCCCGCCGACACCGTGTGGGTCCACGAGTCGCCCTCCACCGTCCAGGCGTTCCGCGACCACGTCCGCGTCGACCGGCCCGGCTCCTTCCTGGCGGCGACGGGCGGCGGACGGGGCTTCGGCCTGGCGGCCGCCGTCGGGGCGCGGCTCGGCCGCCCGGAGCGGCCGGTGGTGGCGCTGGTGGGCGACGGCTCCGCGCAGTACGCCATCACCGCGCTGTGGACGGCCGCCGCCTACCGGGTGCCCGTCACGTTCGTGGTTCCCGCCAACCGCGAGTACGCGGTCCTGAAGTCGTTCGGCCGCTTCGCGAACGCCCCGGACGTCCCCGGGCTCGACCTGTGCGCGCTGGCGCGCGGCTACGGGGTGCCCGCGCACCGGGCGACGGACCCCGCCCACCTCGCGGAGCTGGTCGGCGCCGCCACGGCCCGCCCGGACGGCCCCGTCCTCATCGAGGCCCCGGTGACCACCGTGCCGCCCGTCCTCTGACACGTCCCGCTTCCTGGTGCCGCGCGCGGCGGCGTCCGTTCGCGCGCGGCCGCTCCACCACGTCTTCCACCGGCCCCCCACCGCATGGAGCTGCATCATGCCCGTTTCCGTGACAAGTCCCCCGGAGAGCACCTCGCCGCCCACCGCCCTCGCCGAGCCGGGGGAGGTGCCGGCGTGACCCGGACGAGCGAGACCTCCGGCACCACGGCCGTCGAGGACGCGGCGGGCACCGCCCTGCCGGTCGCCTCCCGGGGCGAGAACCTGCGGCTGACGCTGGGCTACTTCCTGCCCGACTACCTCCGGGGCGTCTTCCGGCCCCGGCCGCGCGTCGCCCGGCTCGTGGCCCGGCTGGACCACGGCCGGCGCGGCGCGGAGCTGATGCGTGCCCTGCGCCGGCGGCACGGGAAGGGACCGGTCGTGGTGCGCGGCACCTCGGGCCCCACGCTGCTGGTGCTGGACGCCGAGGACGCCCGGCAGGTGCTGGCCGGGCCGGTGGAGATCTACGCGGTGGACACCTGGGAGAAGGTGAGCGGCTTCGCCGCCGTGCAGCCCGAGGCGCTGATCGCCTCGCACGGCCGGCAGCGCACGGCACGGCGCGCCTTCAACGACGCGGTGCTGGACGCGGGCTGCCCGGCGCACCGGCTCGCGGGACACTTCCTGCGGGTGGTGGGCGAGGAGGCGCGGGCGCTGCTGGGCCCGGAGGCGGAGGCCGGGCTACCGGCCGACCGGCTGCGCGAGGGCCTCGACCGGGTGGGGCGGCGCTGCTTCCTGGGCGACGCGGCCGCCGACGACCTGGAGTTCTCCCGGCTGCTGGACGAACTGCTGGCCGAGGCCAACTGGATGGGCGCCCGCCGCTGGCGGGCGGCGCGCACCCGCCGGCTGCGGCGCCGGATGATGCAGCGACAGGCCCGCTACCTGTGCGACGCCGATCCGCGCAGCCTCGGCGGGCTGTTCCGGACCGCGCCCCGGGGCCCGGAGACGGCTCCCGAGGGGCAGGTCGCGCACTGGTTCATGGCGCTGGCCCCGTTGCGGGCGGCGGTGGCGCAGACGCTGGCCCTGCTCGCGACCCACCCCGCGCACTACCGGCGGGCCGCCGAGGAGGTGCGGGACGCGGACCGGGCGCACGGCGCCCACACGGTGCCCGGGTACCTGGCCATGCCCTATCTGCGGGCCTGTGTGCGGGAGGCGACGCGGTTGTGGCCGCCGGTGCCGAACCTGACGCGGCGCACCACCGCCGAGACCCGCTGGCGGTCGGCGGTGGCCCCGGGCGGCGTCAACGTGCTGGTGCCCGCCGCGTTCCACGCGCGGGACGCGGAGCGCGTCGACCACGCGCACCGGTTCGCGCCCGAGAAGTGGCTGGACGGCACGGCCGAGCGGGACTGGGCGGTCAGCCCGTTCGGCCGGGGCGAGGCGCGGTGCAGCGGCATGGAGCTGGCGCTGCTGCTGGCCACGGGGTTCGTCGCCGAGTTCCTGCGCGGCGGCGAGCTGGCCGTGGCCGGGGTGCGGCTGGGGCCCAAGCGGCCGCTGCCGTACGCCTTCGACGCGACGCGGCTGCGCGTCGGCTACCGCCCCTACCGGATGCCGGAGGGGTCGTGACGACCGTGGCCACCGACCCGGCGCCGACACGACGGTGGGCGTGCGCGCCGAACGCGGGCCGCGCGGCCGCGCGTTCGGCGGCGGGGCGGTAGAGAGGACCCCGGGCCGGGGGAGTGCGGGATCCCCCCGGCCCGGAGCGTGTCAGCGGCCGGCGGCCACGGGCTGCCGGCCGGTGCCGTGGCCGCCGCTCTCCAGGGCCTCGGCCGTGGCGTACCAGCGCTCCTCGCGCAGCTCCGCCAGGCCGTGGCCGGCGAGGCCGGTGACGTGCTTGAGGATGGTGCGCGCCTGATAGCCCACGGCGACGCACAGTTCGTCGACGGAGGCGCCCTCGGCGCCACGGGCCAGCAGCCCGTCCCAGGTGCGTGCCTCGTGGCGGCCGAGCTCGGGGACCGCCCTCGGCCGCGCCTCCGCGCGTACTTCCGTGCGTGGCTCGGGGCGTGTCTCCGCCCGGTGCTCCGGCCTCGGTCCGGGCCGGGCGGCGGGGCGGCCGAGGCCCACCGGGCGCGGCGTGCGGTTGACCCTGCGGTGTCGGCGGCCCTTCTGGCGCTTGCTCATGGCTGAACCACTGCTCCGTCCTGCGTCGTCGATCCTGCGGTGCCGGTGCGTCAACCCGCCGCGACACCACCCGGTTACGTCCCTTCCACTAAGTGTGCGCGACATCACGCACCGTGACCCCGGATGGCGGTGCAGGAGTTGCGTTCCGTCGGTTATGTGAGGCTTGGGGCGTGCGCATCTTGATAGTCGAGGACGAGACGGGTCTCGCGGACACCCTGCGACGGGGGCTGGCCGCCGAGGGGCACTGGGCGGACGTCGTCCACGACGGGCACCGGGGCCTGGAGGCCGCCCTGGCCGGCCCGTACGACGTGATCATCCTGGATGTGATGCTGCCGGGTCTCGACGGCTACGAGGTCTGCGGGCGGCTGCGCCGGCTGGGCGTGTGGACGCCGGTGCTGATGCTGACGGCGAGGGACGGCGAGTACGACGAGGCGGAGGGGCTCGACGCGGGCGCCGACGACTACCTGACCAAGCCGTTCTCCTTCGTGGTGCTGCTCGCCCGGCTGCGGGCGCTGGGCCGCCGCCGGGGCGCGGCCGGCAGCCCCGTGCTGCGGGCCGGGGACCTGGAGCTGGACACGGCCGGGCGGCGCTGCCGCCGGGGCGGGCGGGAGATCGAGCTGACCGCGCGCGAGCTGGCCGTGCTGCGCTGTCTGATGGCCGCCGAGGGACAGGCGGTGGCCAAGCGGGACGTCCTCGACGAGGTGTGGGACTCCCCCGGCGGGACGGACCCCAACATCGTCGAGGTCTACGTCTCGTCGCTCCGCAGGAAGATCGACGCGCCGTTCGGCCGCCGGTCCATCCTGACCGTGCACGGCACCGGCTACCGCATGGCGCCCGACGGTGGCTGAGCCCCGCCCGCCGAGGTCCCCCCGTACCGTGCGCGGCCGCTGCGCGGCGGCGGCCGCGCTGGCGATGGCGCTGCTGCTCGCGGCGGGCGGGGCCTGGCTCTACACGGTCCTGCGCGCCAACCTGCTGGACAACGTGAGCGGCCGCACCGAGCTGGCCGCCCGCGAGGTGGCGGCCCGGGCGGACGCCGGGCCGCTGCCCGCGCTGCTGCCCGCGCCCCGGGACGGCGTCGACGTCGTGCTCGTCCTCGACCCGCGCGGCACGGTGATCGCCACGACCCGGCCGTCGGCCGAGCCCCTGGCCCGCCGGTTCGCCGCGCTGCGGCCCGCGCCGGGTGCCGACACCGCCTCCACCGTGACCCGGGCCATGGGCGGCCAGCGCGGCGACCTGGTGGTCGTCCGTGCCACGTCGCCGGGGGCGGAGGAGCGCTATGTCTACGCGCTGACCGTCCTCAGCGACGTCGACGACGCCACCCACACCATCGCCATGGGGCTGCTCGCCGCCGCGCCCCTGCTGATCGCGCCGGCCGCCGGCCTCGGCTGGGCGGTCACCGGGCTGGCGCTGCGGCCGGTGACCCGGATCCGTACCGAGCTGGCGGCGGTGACCGCCAGCGAGCTGGACCGGCGGGTGCCGGAGCCGCCGGCGGACGACGAGGTGGCCCGGCTGGCGCGGACCGTCAACGCCACCCTGGACCGGCTGGAGCAGGCGGTCGGCAGACAGCGGCAGTTCGTCGCCGACGCCTCCCACGAGCTGCGCAACCCCGTGGCCGCCGTGCGCTCCCAGCTGGAGGTCGCGCTGGGCGCGCCCGGCGGGCCGACACCGGAGTCGGTCCGCGCGGCCCTGGCCGACACCGTGCGGCTCCAGCGCGTCGCGGCGGACCTGTTGCTGCTCGCCCGGTTCGACGCGCGCGTGCCCTCGGGCGCGACGGAACCCGTCGACCTGGCGCTGCTGGCCGCCGAGGAGGCCGCCCGCCGCCCCGCGCCCCGGGTGCTGGTCGCGGTGGACGCCCCCGCGCCCGTACCGCTGCGCGGCCGGGCGGCCCAGTTGGAGCGGCTGCTGGCCAACCTGGTGGACAACGCCCTGCGGCACGCCGCCTCGGAAGTCACCGTGCGGGCGTACGTCACGGAGGGGGAGACGGGCCGGTGCGCGGTGCTGGAGGTGGCCGACGACGGGCCGGGGATCCCGCCCGGGCAGCGGGAGCGGGTCTTCGAGCGGTTCGTGCGGCTGGACGCGGCGCGCGACCGGGAGAGCGGCGGCAGCGGGCTGGGGCTGGCCATCGCCCGGGAGATCGCGCGGGCGCACGGCGGGGACCTCCGGGCGGACTCGCGGACGGACGGCGGCGCCCTCCTGGTGGCGCGCTTCCCGCTGCCGGAGGCGGACGAACCGGCCGGGAAGCGCCGCTCGCGGGAGTTCTGAACGAGCCTTCAGGAATCTCAGGTTTCTTTCAGCACCCGCCGATCACCATGGCCGGTGTGACCGTGGAAACCGTACGAGCCACCGCGTACCGGCGTCGGCGCGCCGAGGCGCTGCTGCTGGGCCTCACCGTGCTCATCAGCTGTTTCGGCTATGTGTACACCGGGCTGGCGACCACGGGGAGCGTGCCCGGCGGGCTGCCGGGGTTCGCGGGGAGCATGGTGTGCCTGGCGATCGTGCCGCATCTGGCGGTGCGCCGCTGGGCCCCGTACGCCGATCCCCTGATCCTGCCGCTGGCGGTGCTGCTCTCCGCGTTCGGGCTGGTGCTGCTGTACCGGCTGGACCCGGCCTACCGCGCGCGCTACCACGCCGAGTCCACCGCCTCGGGGCAGCTGATGTGGACGGTGATCGGGGTGGGGCTGTGCGTGCTGGTGGTGGCGCTGCTGCGCGACCACCGCCGGCTCCAGCGCTACATCCACCTGACGATGGCCGTGGCGCTGGTGCTGCTGATGGCGCCCGCGTTCTTCCCCGGGGACACCTACGGCGCCAAGCGGTGGATCTTCATCGGGCCGCTGTCCTTCCAGCCCGGCGAGTTCGTCAAGACCATGATCGCGGTGTTCTTCGCGGGCCATCTGGTCATCCACCGCGACGCCCTGGCCCTGACCGGCCGCCGGGTGCTGGGCGTACGGCTGCCGCCGGGCCGGCAGCTGGGGCCGATCCTGACGGTGTGGGTGCTGAGCCTGCTGGTACTGGTCCTGGAGCGGGACCTCGGCACCTCGCTGATCTTCTTCGGGCTGTTCGTGGTGATGCTCTACGCGGCCACCGAGCGGACCAGCTGGGTGGTGTGCGGCGTGCTGATGGCCGTCGTGGGCGCGGGGGTGGTCGGTTCGCTGGAGCCCCACGTCAAGGGACGGGTCGACGCCTGGCTCCATCCCTTCGGGGCGTTCGAGCCGGGCAGTACGTTCTCCCCGCAGGCCGCGCAGGCGCTGTTCGGCTTCGGCAGCGGCGGCGTCACGGGCGCGGGCCTGGGCCGGGGCCACCCGGAGCTGATCGGCTTCGCGGGCCGCAGCGACTTCATCCTCACGACGGTCGGGGAGGACCTGGGGCTGGCCGGCACGATGTTCGTCCTCGTCCTCTACGCGCTGCTGGCGCAGCGGGGCCTGAGCACGGCGCTGCGCTCGGCCGACCCGTTCGGCAAGCTGCTGTCGGTGGGCCTGGCGGCGGCGCTGGCGCTGCAGGTGTTCGTGGTGGCGGGCGGGGTGATGGGGCTGATCCCGCTGACCGGCAAGGCACTGCCGTTCCTGGCGAAGAGCGGTTCGTCGCTGGTGGCGAACTGGCTGATGGTGGCGCTGCTGATCAGGATCAGCGACAACGCCGGGAGGGTGGGCGGGAACCAGGCGGCGCGGGTGGGCGGGAACCAGGCGGCGGGGGAAGCCGGGCCCGATTCTTGACCTGCGCCGTGAACGCCCGCGGCGCACGATGAAGACATGCTGCTGATCGACGTGGCGCGGGCGTCGGAGGAGATCGCGGCGACCCGTTCCCGGTCGGCGAAGACCGCCGTGCTGGCCGGGGTGTTCCGGGCCGCCGGCCCGGACGAGGCGCCGGTGGTGATCCCGTATCTGGCGGGGCGGCTGCCGCAGCGCAGGACGGGGGTCGGCTGGAGCACGCTGCGCGACCTGCCCGCCCCGGCCGCCGTGCCCTCGCTGACCGTGGGGGACGTGGACCGGGCGCTGACGGCGATCGCCGCCGTCGCGGGCAAGGGCGCGCGGACCGAGCGCAAGCGGCTGCTGGACGGGCTGCTGGGGGCGGCGACGGAACGGGAGCAGCACTTCCTGCTGCGGCTGATCGGCGGCGAGCTGCGGCAGGGCGCGCTGGACGCGCTGGCCGTGGAGGGGCTCGCGGCCGCGTCGGGGGCGGCGCCCGAGGAGGTGCGGCGGGCGGTGATGCTCGGCGGCTCGCTGGGCGCGGTGGCCCGGGCGCTGCTGGCCGGGGGCCCGGCGGCGCTGGCGGAGTTCCGCCTGGAGGTGGGGCGGCCGGTGCTGCCGATGCTGGCGCAGAGCGCGAAGGACGTCGACGAGGCACTGGACCGGCTGGGGCCGTGCGCGGTGGAGGAGAAGCTCGACGGGGTCCGGGTGCAGGTGCACCGCGCCGGCGAGGACGTACGCGTCTTCACCCGCACGCTGGACGAGATCACCGGACGGCTGCCGGAACTGGTGGGGGCCGCGCTGGAATTGCCGGTGTCGTCGGTGGTCCTGGACGGCGAGGCCGTCGCCCTGGACGCGACGGGCCGCCCCCACGCGTTCCAGGACGTCGCGGGCCGGATCGGGACGCGGACGGTCGGTGCGGGGTCGGCGCTTCCGTTGTCAGCGGTCTTCTTCGACGTGCTGGCCGTCGAGGGCAGGGAACTGCTGTCACTGCCGACGGCCGAACGTCACGCCGTGCTGGCGCAGGCGGTGCCCGAGCCCTTGCGGGTGCGGCGGCTGGTGGTGGCGGACCCCTCGGAGGCGGCCGCCCGGGCCGCGGCCCGGGACTTCGCGGAGGAGACCCTGCGGCGCGGCCACGAGGGCGTGATGCTCAAGTCCCTGGACGCCGGGTACGTGGCGGGCCGCCG
This sequence comes from Streptomyces abikoensis, assembly GCF_014648775.1. Classification (GTDB taxonomy): domain Bacteria; phylum Actinomycetota; class Actinomycetes; order Streptomycetales; family Streptomycetaceae; genus Streptomyces; species Streptomyces abikoensis. The sequence goes on along the minus strand of NZ_BMRT01000006.1, from coordinate 370,457 downwards.
GGGCGCGGCCTGGCTGAAGGTGAAGCCGGTGCACACGCTGGACCTGGTGGTCCTCGCGGCCGAGTGGGGACACGGGCGGCGCCGGGGCTTCCTGTCCAACCTCCACCTCGGCGCCCGCCGCCCGGACGGCTCGTTCGCCATGCTCGGCAAGACGTTCAAGGGGCTGACGGACGAGATGCTGGCCTGGCAGACGGACCGGCTGAGGTCCCTGGCGGTGAGCGACGACGGGTTCGCGGTGTGGGTGCGGCCGGAGTTGGTGGTGGAGATCGCGTTCGACGGGTTGCAGCGGTCTCCGCGATATCCGGAGGGCGTGGCGTTGAGATTCGCGCGGGTGGTGCGGTACCGGGAGGACAAGGGGGCGGAGGAGGCGGACACGGTGGAGACGGTGCTGGGGTTCCTCCCCTGACCCGCGGCCCAACGGCGACCCGCGAGCCGACGTCCGCGCCGGCCGGCGGTGCTGAGGGCCCGTCACCCCGTCCCCGCACCCTCGGCCGGCGCGTCCGGTCAGTTGCCCTGGAGGAGGTCCAGCATGTCCTGGCGGGCGAACATGGCCGCCGTGTCGACGGCCGAGGGCATGCCCGCGGCCGGGTCCGCGCCGTGGGCGACGAGGAGGCGGACGACCTCCGTCTCGCCCTTGAAGACCGCGCCCGCCAGCGGGGTCTGGCCCCGGTCGTTGGGGCGGTCCACGTCGGCGCCGCGCTCCAGGAGGGCGGTGACCGTCTCGGGGTGGCCGTGATAGGCGGCGAGCATCACCAGCGAGTCGCCCCGGTCATTGGTGAGATTCACCGGAACTCCAGCATCCACATATGCGGCCAGGGTATCGGTGTCGCCGTGCCGCGCCAGGTCGAAGACCTTGGCCGCCAGCTGGAGCACCTCCGGGTCGTGCGCGGGCTCTTCGGATGCGGGTGTCGGCTCGGTCATGTTTTGTCATCCTCCGTACGGGTGTATCCCCAGTTGCTTAAAAAATACTTTCTGTGAAGCTGGAGGAACTTGTGGTGACCGCCCCCAGTTCCCAGGAGATTCCCATGATCCTCTCCATCTCGGGCGTCGTACTGCTCGGTGTCGTCGTATTCCTGTTCTTCCGCAAGGACAACCTCAAGCCCTCGCACGGACTCGTCTGCGCGCTGTTCGGCTTCTACCTCGCGGGAACGGGCATCGCACCGAGCATCAAGGCGGGCGGCGCGAGCCTCGCCAGCCTGCTGGGCGGCATCAAGTTCTAGGAGTCCTAGGAGAACGACGTGGGCCGGCGTGCACTCCCCCGCATCCCGACCGGGCCCGCCGCGCCCTCCCCGGGCCGGGAGCTGGCGCGCGGCCTCGCCGACAACGCCCGGGACACGCTCTACCCGCTGCTCGTCGTCGCCCGCGGGCTGCGGTCGCTGGCCACCACGGGGCGCCACGGCTGGGGGCGGATGCCACGTGAGCGCCGCGGTCCCACCCTGCTGCTCGTGGCCTCGTGCCTGGCCATCGTGGCGCTCGTCCCCTACGGGCCGACCCTGGGCACGGCGGCCCTGCTGGCGGCGGGCGCCTGGGCGGGGCGCGACCGGGGCGGGGCGCGGAAGGCGGCGGAGCCGGGCGAGGCGGAGAGCGACCGGCTCCAGGCGCTCTACGAGGCGCTCGTGCCCTACTTCTCCGCCCCGCAGGACCCCAGGCCGCTCTACGCGCCCGGCGGCGACTGGCGGCAGGCGTTCGAGGAGTACGCGTTCGACGGCCTGGGCCGGCTGACCAGCCTCCGGCTGCGCTACCCCGGCTACTTCACCGACGGCGAGGAGGGCGCCCGGGCCAGGATCGAGCAGTTGCTGCACGTCAAGGCGGGCCGGGGCCCGGAGTACCGCTTCGACTGGGACGAGGCCGCCAACCGCCTCGTCCTGGGCGTCCTGCCCGTGCTGCCCACCGACGTCTGGGCCCAGCGCTTCGTGACCGCGCCCGGCGAGACCGTGCTGGGCTTCACCGACCCGTCCGCCGTGCTGCGGACCGTGCCCGTGACGGCCGGCGAGGAGACGTACGACGCGCCGCCCGTCGTCTGGCGCACCGGCCCGCGCTCCACCGAGCCGCACCTGCTGGCCCTCGGCCAGCCCTCGGCGGGGGTCACGACGCTGCTGCGCTCGGTCGTCCTGCAGGCGCTGCTCCACGGCGACGTGGTGGTCGTGGACGGCGGGGGCGCGGGCGAGTACGCCTGCCTGGAGGGTCGGGCGGGGGTGCTGGCCGTCGAGTCCTCGCTGCCGGGCGCGCTCGCCGTCCTGGAGTGGGCCTCCCACGAGACGGAGCGGCGGCTCCTCGCCGCGGGGCGCGCCCGGCGGGAGGGGCGGGCCCTGCCCGCCGATGTGCGGCGCCCGCTGTGGATCGTCGTGGACCGGCCCGGGGCGCTGAGCCATCTCGCCGCGCGCGACGGGCGGCCCGATCCGCAGGACCTGCTGGCCGTGCCGCTGCGGCACGGGCGGACGGCGCAGGTCACCGTCGCGGTGGGGGAACAGCTGGAGGGCGTGGGGCGGCTCGCCGAGGCGGTCCTCGCCCACACCCGGGCCCGGGCGGTCCTGGGCGCGGTCGCCCCCGAACAGGTGACGGCCGTCCTCGGCGCGCCCTCGCACACCACACCGGCCGACCACGTGCCGCCGGGGCGCGGCTACGCGCGGATCGGCACGGGCCCGGTGCACCGGCTCCAGGTGCCGGCCACGCCGGACCCCTACGACGAGGAGACGGCCGAGGCGCAGCGGCGCGCGGTGCTCGCGCTGCTGCCGCAACCGGCCGCGCCCTCACCCACGGGGTGAGCGGGACCGGGGGCGTCCGTCACGCCACGAACGTGCGCGGCATCTCCACCGCCGCCGTCGCGCCGCTCGCCACCAGGCGGGCGGCTTCGGCGAGGCGGGTGGCGGCCTCTTCGGCGACGGCGCCGTTCACGGTGAAGGGCAGCCGGACGTAGCCCTCGAACGCTCCGTCGACGCCGAAGCGGGGGCCGGAGGGCACCCGGACGCCCAGGCGCTCGCCCGCCTCGGCGATGCGGGAGCCGGAGAGGCCGCCGGTGCGGACCCACAGGGTGAGGCCGCCGCGGGGGACGGTGAACTCCCAGTCGGGGAGGTGGCGTCGGACCGCCGCGACGAGCGCGTCGCGGTTCTCCCGCGTCTGGACGCGCTTTATGTCGAGGGACTCGCCCCAGCCCCCGGTGTTGAGCAGCCAGGTGACGGCGAGCTGGTCGAGGACGGGCGTGCAGAGGTCGGCGTAGGCCCGCGCGGCGACCAGGGTGCGGATCACCTCGGGCGCGGCCCGCACCCAGCCGATGCGCAGGCCGCCCCAGAAGGACTTGCTGGCCGAGCCGACGGTGATGACGGCGTTGCCCGCGGGATCGAAGGCGCAGACGGGACGCGGCAGTTCGAGGTCCGGGTCGAGCGCGAGCTCGGACATGGTCTCGTCGGCGACCAGCAGGGTGCCGGCGGCCCGGCACGCCTCGACCAGCTCCCGGCGCTGCTCCTCGGGGGCGAGGGCGCCGGTGGGGTTCTGGAAGTCGGCGATGACGTAGGCCATGCGGGGCGCGGCGTCGCGCAGGACCTGGCGCCAGGCGGCCAGGTCCCAGCCGGCGAGGCCGCCGGCCATCGCCACGGGGACGAGCCGGACGCCGGCCTCGCGCATGAGCTGGAGGACGTTGGCGTACGAGGGGGACTCGACGGCGACCCGCTCGCCGCGACCCGCCATCAGCCGGCAGATCGCGGCGACGGCGCCCATCGCACCGGTGGTGACCATGATCTGCTCGGGCATGGTGGGGATGCCGCGGGCCGTGTAGCGGTCGGCGAGGGCCTGGCGGAGGGCCGGCAGGCCGGCCGGGTAGTCGCCGTGGGTGTGGGCGTAGGGCGGCAGCTCCTCCAGGGCGCCCTGGACGGCGCGGGTGAGCCAGGGCTCGGGGGCGGTGAGGGCGGCGCAGCCGAGGTCGATGACGGAGCCGGCGGCCTCGGGCGGCAGCGGGTCCAGGCCCCTGGTGGGCAGCGGGTTCCCGGCGGGCACGGCGGTCCAGCTGCCGGCGCCGCGCCGGGACTCCAGGAAGCCCTCGGCGCGCAGGGCCTCGTAGGCGGCGGCGACGGTGGTGCGGCTGACGGACAGGGCGGTGGCCAGTTCGCGCTCGGCGGGCAGCCGCGCGGCCACGGGGACGTGGCCCTCCAGGACGAGGAGCCGGACGCGGTCGGCCAGGGACCGGTAGGCGGGGGTGCGCCGGCCGCCGAGCGGTGTCACGGTGTCACGGGCGTGGGGGGAGCCGAGGAGGCGGGCCAGCTGCGGTGCCCCCACCGAAGAGGTCCACTGGGTCATCTCGTGCAGTCCACCTTTCCGGGATTGGCTATGGATCAATGTTCGATCCAGTCCACAGACTGTCACGTCAAGGCCACTCGCACCACCACAGGGGGGTACCTCTTGTCCGCGCCCGTTTCCGCGCCGTCCCGGAGTCCGGGGCTGGGCCGCCGTCTCGTCCAGTTGTACTGCGGGCTCGTGCTGTACGGGGTGAGCTGCGCGCTGCAGCTGCGCGCCGGGCTGGGGCTGGCCCCCTGGGACGTGCTCAATCAGGGCGTGGCGCGGCACACGGGCCTGTCGATCGGCACGGTGGTGATCGCCATCGGCGCACTGGTGCTGCTGCTGTGGATCCCGCTGCGGCAGCGCCCGGGGCTGGGCACGGTCTCCAACGTACTGATGATCGGCCTGGTGATGGACGCCACGCTGAGCGTGACGCCCACCCCCCATTCGCTGTGGATACGGATTCCGCTGCTGCTGTTCTCGGTGGCGCTGTGCGCGGTGGCCACGGGCCTGTACATCACGCCGCGCTTCGGCCCGGGCCCGCGCGACGGGCTGATGACGGGATTGCACCGCAGGACGGGCCGGTCGGTGCGGCTGGTGCGGACCCTGATCGAAGTGGCCGTGCTCGCGACCGGCTTCGCGCTGGGCGGTTCGGTGGGCGTCGGCACGGTGCTCTTCGCGGTGGGGATCGGGCCCCTGGCCCAGTTCTTCCTGCGCTTCTTCGCCCCCGCGGAACGGCGGCCGACGGTGCCCGTGGCGCGCTCGGCGGCGGTACCGGAGACCCCGGATCCGGCCAGGTCCACCCAGGACGCACCGGACCCGGTTTAGGCGCGAAACCGGCGGGCCGGTAGTGTACGCCTTCGACCCGCCGGACGGACCGTTACTGCGCGCTCAAGTAGCAACAGCACAGGGTGACATCTATTGCCAGATGTGACAAAACGGGCGCTGGTGGGTACAACAAGGGGCGGCACGACGGGCGACGCATGTCCCTCAACGGGGAATCTTCACCGCCGACCGGACGTTGACCGGATGACGACGACAGCGACACCTGTCCTGTGGGCGACAAGCCCGGGAGGCACGAATTCATGAGTGAGCGAGCTCTCCGCGGCACGCGACTTGTGGTGACCAGCTACGAGACCGACCGCGGCATCGATCTGGCCCCGCGCCAGGCGGTGGAGTACGCATGCCCGAACGGCCATCGATTTGAGATGCCGTTCTCGGTAGAGGCGGAGATTCCGCCGGAGTGGGAGTGCAAGGCGTGCGGCGCCGTGGCACTCCTGGTGGACGGCGACGGTCCCGAGGAGAAGAAGGGCAAGCCCGCGCGCACGCACTGGGACATGCTCATGGAGCGGCGCACCCGCGAGGAGCTGGAGGAGGTGCTGGCCGAGAGGCTGGCCGTCCTGCGCTCCGGCGCCATGAACATCGCCGTGCATCCTCGGGACACGCGCAAGTCCGCCTGACGGCGGTCTCCGCGCGTTTCCATCGCACGACCGATTGCACGACCAAGGGCCCGGGCCACTGCGAAAGCAGTGGCCCGGGCCCTTTCGTGCCCCGAAGGGGCGCGGGGAACTGCGCGACCAGCCACGGACGGCCCGCAGACGTACGCCCCCGCTACCGGCGCGGAGCGCTCAGCGCGGGAGCTGGGGGTCGTCCGGGCGGGGGGCCGGCGGCCGGTCCTCGCGGACGACCTCGCCCTGGACGACCTTGCCGTCGGGCTGCCGCATCCTGGCCCGCTGCGCCTGCTGGAAGGCGTCCCCGAGCGTGCCGGGCGCCGCCTGCGCCGCGTAGCCGGTGAGCTTCCGCTCGGCGGTCCTGCGGATCAGCGCCCTCGTCGGCGGGAAGAGACAGAGCAGCCCGGCCACGTCGGAGATCAGCCCCGGCACCATGAGCAGCAGGCCGCCCAGCATCGTCAGGCCGTTCCCGCCGCCCTCGCCGCCCTGTGGGGGCTGAGGGGCCGCGCCCTGCTGGAACGAGCCGCTGAGCCGCTGCCAGGCCCGCCGCCCGGCCCGCTTGATCACATACGCGCCGGCGATCACTCCTCCGGCCAGCAGGGCGAACACGGTGAGCCCGCCCGCCGCGCCCGCCACCAGCACCAGCAGCCAGATCTCCAGCACCGCCCACACGGCCACCCCGAGGGGAACGAGCCTGCGGGCCCGGCCGCGCCCCGGCGGCCGGCTGTTCAACGTCTGCTGCTGCTCCTGCTGCGCTCCGAACGTCATGCCTCAAGTGTGCCCGGACGGCGGACGAACGGCCGGAGCGCGCTTATGGATCCCTTACCGGGCCCGGCGGGACGAGCCGTCAGCGCTCCTTGCCGAGGGCCTTGGAGGTGGCCTTGGCGACCCGGGAGCCCACGCCCCAGGACGTGACCCGCCACAGCGCCTCCGCGACGATGTCGCGGCTCATCTTGCTGTCGCCCAGCTCGCGCTCGACGAAGGTGATGGGGACCTCCACCACGTGGAAGCCCGCCTTGACCGCGCGCCAGGCGAGGTCGACCTGGAAGCAGTAGCCCTGGGAGGCCACCTCCTCCATGCCCAGCCCCTCCAGGGTCTCCCGGCGGAAGGCCCGGTAGCCGCCGGTGACGTCGCGGATCGGCACGTCGAGCATGAGCCGGGAGTAGGTGGAGCCGCCCCGGGAGAGGAACTCGCGGGACTTGGGCCAGTTCACGACCCGGCCGCCGGGCACCCAGCGCGAGCCCAGCACCAGGTCGGCGCCCTTGAGCGCGGTGAGCAGCCGGGGGAGCTCCTCGGGCTGGTGGGAGCCGTCGGCGTCCATCTCCACGAGCACGCCGTAGCCGTTCTCCAGACCCCAGCGGAAGCCCGCCAGGTAGGCGGCGCCGAGCCCCTCCTTGCCCTGCCGGTGGAGCACCTTGACGTGCTCGTCCTCGGCGGCCAGCTCGTCGGCGAGCTTGCCGGTCCCGTCGGGGCTGTTGTCGTCCGCGACGAGGACGTGCGCCTCCGGCACGGCCTGGCGCACCCGGGCGACGATGGGCTTGATGTTCTCCGCCTCGTTGTAGGTCGGGATGATCACCAAGGTCGTGCCGAGCGGACCGAATCTCCGCTGACCACCGTCGTTCACTTCTGGCACTACTGGCCCTTCCGGTTCGAGGTCTCGTCCGCCCGTGCCCGACGGGAGGTCAGGACCGCCGCCGCGCAGGACAGAAGACCCACCATAGCGAGCGCCCATTCCGGGCCCGCACCGACGCGGTCCGCGACGGTCGTGCCGTCACGCAGGGGGATGCTCGCGGAGATCACGTCCCGGGTGAACTCCTCGCTCCGCCGGAGCACCCGCCCGTCGGGGGCGACGACCGCGCTGATGCCGCTCGTGGCGGCCGTCACCACGGCCCGGCCGTGCTCGACGGCGCGCAGCCGGCTCATGGCCAGCTGCTGCTCGGGCTGGCCGGTGCGGCCGTAGGTGGCGTTGTTGGTCTGGACGACCAGGGCGCGGGCGCCGGCGGCCACCGTGTCGTGGACGATCTCGTCGTAGGCGACCTCGAAGCAGATGACGTCGCCGAGCCGGGCCGGGCCGACCTGCAGCACCCCGGTGTGGTCGCCCGGGTAGAAGTCGCGGGGGACGCGCTGGAGCCGGGTGATGACCTTGCTCAGCTGGTCCCGGAAGGGCACGTACTCGCCGAAGGGCACCGGGTGCTGCTTGGCGTAGGAGGCGCCGGGGCCGGTCACCGGGTCCCAGACGATGCCCTTGTTGTCGATGTAGCCGCTCTTGCCGGGGTGATCGACGAGGGCGCCCACCAGGACGGGCACGCCCACGGCCCGCACGGCCTCCTGGATGCGGTCGTAGGCCTCGGCGTACTGGAAGGGGTCGAGGTCGGAGGAGTTCTCCGGCCAGATCACCAGGTCGGGCTTGGGCGCCTTGCCGGCCTTGATGTCCCGGGCCAGCTGGAGCGTGGCGTCGACGTGGTTGTTGAGCACCATCAGCGGGCGGCCGAGGAAGTCCATGCCGGGCTTCTCGACGTTGCCCTGGACGATCGCGATGTTCACGGTGTCGTCCGCCTTCGTGGGCACGGGCACCGCGTACCCCGCGAGCGCGAGCACCACGGCCGTCCCCAGCGCCCCGGCGGCGGGCAGCACGGCCCGGACGCCCGGCAGGCCGCCCCGCAGCCGCCACGCGGCGAGCAGCGCGTACGCCAGCAGCCCGCCGGCCAGGGCCACCGCGAAGCTCACCAGCGGCGCCCCGCCCAGCGCGGCGAGCGGGGTGAAGGGGGAGCCGGTGTTGGCGAAGGCCAGCCGGCCCCAGGGGAAGCCGCCGAACGGCACCCGGTCCCGCGCCCACTCCTCGGCGATCCACAGGCACGCCCCCCACAACGGCCACACGGGCAGCCGGGAGGTCAGCGCGAGCCCGGCCCCGAGCACGGCCAGGAAGGCCGCCTGGAGGACCGACAGGCCCAGCACGGCGTCGTAGCCGACCACGTGCAGCCAGCGCAGCAGGAAGAAGAAGAACGGCAGCCCGAACGCGAAGCCCGTCCAGGCGCCCTGGCGGGCGGTGCGCCCCCGGGTCAGCACGGCGAGCGCGGCCACCGCCACCACCGACAGCGGCCACAGGCCGTACGGGGGGAAGGCGGCGGTGAGAGCGACGCCCGCGACGGCCGCGAGAGCCGTGCGCCGCGCCTCGCGGCGGACGAGCCGGGCCAGGCGGACGGCCCGGCCGGGGCGCGGCACGGGGGCCGGGGGCGGCGGGGCCAGGGTGGCTTCCGGTGTGGTTTCGGGACCCGAGGGCACGGTCGCTTCTTCCTGGAGCTGGCAGGGGTGTCAGCTGACGACCGTACCTCGGTCGGGGGCCCTCGCGGCCCCGAGGGGCGACGGCACCGCCCCCGCGCACGGGTCGGAATGGGGGCCCGGTGTCCTTCGGGCCGACTTTCGGAACCGCCGGCTGCGGTCGGCCGAGAGCCGTTGTCTACTGAACGTCCGGGCCCCACCCGGGTCGCACCTGCCGGCCCGGCCGAACCGTCCCTCGCCCCCGTGCGCTGAGCCTGGCTCCCAGTGGCGGGGCGCCTTCCCGGCGCACCGCCCCATGGCCCAGCGGCGTTCGACGACTGCGTGGAGGTTCCCCGGTCGGACGTCCTTGGTGGACAGCGGAGAACCTACCGGCCGCCGCCCGCACTGTGTCAACACCCTCGCGACCTGCGTGTGTCGCCCAAATCAGCAGGTCAGTACGGTAGATGGCGCCCTGCGGGTGCGGCCCCGGGGACGTCGTTCGGCGGTACGTGGATCTTGGCGCGTCACCCGTTCGGGCGCGCGTGGACCGTCCGCCCGCCCACGACCGTCCGCAGGCACACCGGCAGCGGGGCGCCCGGGGTGAGGTCGGGCAGGCCGGGGGTGCCGGAGCGGGGATCCGTGGACCAGTTCGCCACCCGGCTGTCGGGCACCTGGACCACGAGGTCGCCGGTCTCCCAGACCGCGTAGTCCGCGGGCGCGCCCGGCACCAGGACGCCCGCGTCGTCCCGGCCGATCGCCCGCCAGCCGCCGCGCGTGTGCGCGGTGAAGGCGGCCCGCACCGAGACCCGGTGGGACGGCGTGCGGTGGAAGGCGGCGGCCCGGACCGTGCCCCAGGGGTCGAGGGGGGTCACGGGGCTGTCGGAGCCCAGCGCGAGCGGGATCCCGGCGCGCAGCATGGCCGCGTACGGGTTGAGCGTCCGGGCCCGCTCGGGGCCCAGGCGCTCGGCGTACATGCCCTCCTCCCCGCCCCAGGCCGCGTCGAAGGCGGGCTGGACGGAGGCGGTGAGGGCGAGCTCGGCGAAGCCCGCGATCAGCTCGGGGGTGAGCATCTCGGCGTGCTCGACCCGGTGCCGGGCGGCACGGACGCGCTCCAGGCCCACCTTCTCGGCGGCCGCGCGCACGCCCTCGACGACGGCGGTGAGCGCGGCGTCGCCGATGGCGTGGAAACCGGCCTGGATCCCGGCCTCGGTGCAGGCCGCCACGTGGGCGGCGACGGCGGCGGCGTCCAGGTTCTCGGAGCCCGTGCTTCCCGGGGCGTCGGCGTAGGGCTCGTGGAGGCAGGCGGTGTGCGAGCCGAGCGAGCCGTCCACGAACAGGTCGCCGGCGGCGCCGAGCGCGCCCAGCGCGCGGATCCGGCCGGCCGCCTCGGGGGTGGTGATCCGCTCGGCCCAGTAGCCGGTGACCCGGGGGCCGGGCTCCTCGGCGGCCAGCCGCAGCAGCCCGGTGAAGTCGTCCTCGGAGGAGATCAGCGGCCCGGCGCACTCGTGGACCGAGCCGATGCCCAGCGCGGCCGCGCGGGCGAGCGCGGCGCGCTGCGCCTCGGCGCGCTGGGCGGGGCCGACGGTGGCGTGCGCGGCGGCGCGCACGGCGTGGTGGGCGTCGCCCGTCAGCGGGGCGTCGGGCGCGAAGCCGGACAGCTCGCGGACGCCGGGGACGAGGTCGAGGAGGGCGGTGGTGACGACGGCGGAGTGGACGTCGGCGCGCGTGAGGTACAGCGGCCGGTCGCCGGTGGCCTCGTCCAGCTCGCGGCGGGACGGGGGCCGACGCCCGGGCCAGGCGCTGGCGTCCCAGCCGTGCCCGAGCAGCACCCGGTCGGCGGGGCGCGCGGCGGCGTACGCCCGCACCCGGTCCAGGGCGGCGGCGAGCGTGGGCACGCCGGTGAGGTCGAGGCCGGTGAGCGCGAGACCGGTGGCGGTGGTGTGGACGTGGGCGTCGGTGAACGCGGGGGTGACGAGCGCGCCGCGCAGGTCGACGACCTCGTCGACGCCGTCGGCGAAGGAGTCGGCGGCGCCCTCGGAGCCGACCCAGGCCACGCGGCCTTGTTCCACGATCATCGCGGTGGCGAAGGGATCGGCGGGGCTGTAGACGTCTCCGCCGCGCAACAGCACGGTCTTGTCCGGTCGCTCGGTCATGAGGATGAGTCTCTCCCCTGACCCGCCCCTTCCCGAAACCGGGGCTCCGCCCCGGTCACCCCACCCGCGGCGGCCGCGCCTCGTACGGCGTGGACAGCACGATCGTCGTCCGCGTCGAGACCCCCGCCAGCGAGCGGATCCGCGCCAGCAGGTGCTCGAGCTCCAGCGGTGTGGCGACCCGCACCTTGAGGATGTAGTTCTCGTCGCCCGCCACGCTGTGGCACGCCTCGATCTCGGGGATCTCGGCGAGCCGGTCCGCGATGTCGTCGGGCGCGCTGGGATCGAAGGGCTTCACCGAGATGAAGGCGGTCAGGGGCAGCCCGACGGCCTCGGGGTCGACGACCGCCGCGTAGCCGCGGATGACGCCCCGTTGTTCGAGCCGGCGCACACGCTGGTGCACCGCCGAGGTGGACAGGCCGGTGGCCTTGCCCAGGTCGGTGTAGCTCATCCGCCCGTCCTTGACGAGCAGCTCCACGATCTCTTTGTCCAACTCCTCCACGCGGGTCAACCTACTGGTTCATGGCGCGCCGGGCACAGTCGACGGCGCCACAGGCGCACGGAGCGTGTGACCAATGCCACAGACACGCACCCGTGTCCTCCCACGCGCGGCGATTACCCGCCTTGTCGTACGGGAAGTGCTTGCTGTGGCCGCGGCCGAGGTGCCCGGCCGGTCCATCCGAGGGGGAAAACACACCATGCCCAGCCTGGAACGCCTGGAAACCGACGGCGACGGCGGTCCGTACGAGGAGACCTACGAGATGTTCCGGGTGATGTGCCCGGACTGCGCGCGGCCCATCGCGCTCCTCGCCGACGAGGACGTGCTCCCGGAGCACGCGCTGTGCCCGTCCCCGTGGGATCCGTTCGGGCTGACGGTCTGCCCGGGCTCGGGGCGCGGCGCGGAGGAGGCCCATCCGGCCGACGAGTCCCAGGGCGCCCAGGACCTGGACGCGGCGCTGCTGTTGACGCTGCCGGAGAGCCTGGACTGGCGGACGCAGCCGTTCTCGCACATCGGGGGGCCGGGCTCGCGCCCGCTGCGGGTGCCGGAGCAGGGCGGCCGCCGCTCCTGACGGCGGATCGGCGCCGGGGCGGGCTGCTACGGTCGGAGCCTCGCGCGCCACGCGCGCGAGGCCCTACGACCCTTCAGGAGTCCGCGTGCCGCTGCCGATACCCCTCCACTGCCCGCGCTGCGGTGCCGCCGCCCAGGACTTCTCGGGCTGCGCGGCGTGCCGGGAGGAAGGGATCGGCGCCAACCCGGTGCCACCGCTCGCGGATCTGTCCGGGCTGTCCCTGGAGAGGTACCCGGGCGGGCCGTGGGGCTGGCCCTCGGCGCTGTCCGCGCCCGTCGGCGACCCGGTCACGCTCGGCGAGGGCGGCACGCCGCTGGTGTCCCTGCCGGAGGGCGGGCCGGACGGGCTGTGGGTGAAGTACGAGGGCGCCAACCCGACCGGTTCGCACAAGGACCGGGCGATGGCCGTGGGCGTCGCGGCGGCGCTGGCCGCCGGCGCGGACACGGTCGCGGCGGCCTCCTCGGGCAACGCGGGCGCGGCCGTCGCCGCGTACGCCGCCCGGGCGGGCCTGCGCTGCGTGGTGTTCACCACGGGCGAGGTCCCCGGGCCGCTGCGGGCGCAGATCGACGCGCTGGGCGCGGTGCGGGTCGTCCGGGACGGCACGGCCGCGCGGAACGCCGCGATGCGCGAGGCCGTCGAGCGGTTCGGTTGGTATCCGCTGACCAGTTACGCCACTCCCGCCCCGGGCGGCAACGCCTATGCCAACGAGGGCTACAAGTCCGTCGCGTACGAGCTCGCCCGGGACGTCCCCGGTCTCCGCGAGGGCGCGGGGGCCGTGGTGGTGCCCACCTGCCGGGCCGATCTGCTGTCCGGGATCGCCCGCGGCTTCCGGGAGCTGCGGGCCGCCGGGCTGGTGGCCGGCGTGCCCCGGCTGGTCGCGGCCGAACCGGCGGGCGCCGCCCCCTACACCGCGGCCCTGGCGCTCGCCGGACGGGCGGAGCAGGAGCGGGTGTCGCTGGACCCCTTGCCCTCCCCCGCGTTCTCGCTCGGCGAGAGCCGTCCGGTGTGGCAGGGGCTGGACGCGCTGTGGGGCGCGGACGGGACGGCGCTCGCCGTGCCCACGGAGGAGTTCATGGCCGAGCACCGGGCGCTGGCGGCGCGCGGGCTGTTCCTGGAGCCGTCGTCGGCGGTGGGCGTCGCGGCGGCCCGCCGCGTGCTGCGGCACGCCCCTGCTGGCGGCGGGCCGGTGGTCGTGATCGGTACGGCGACCGGGCTCAAGGACACGGCTGGTGTCGGCGGGCCGACGGCCGAGGAGCGTGTGCCGGAGCTTGCGGAGCTGCTCGGCTGAGCCGCTGAGCGCCCCGCGGGCGGCTGCGGGCCGTCCTTGGTCGGTCGCGCAGTTCCCCGCGCCCCTTCGGGGCTCGCCCGTCAGTGCGACTCCGGCCCCGCGAGGTGCCTCGCCACCACCATCCGCTGGATCTGGTTCGTGCCCTCCACGATCTGCAGAGCCTTCGCCTCGCGCATGTACCGCTCCGCGGGGAAGTCCGCCGTGTAGCCGTAGCCGCCCATGAGCTGCACGGCGTCGGTGGTGACCCGCATCGCCGTGTCCGAGCAGAAGAGCTTGGCCATGGCGGCCTGCTTGGCGAAGGGCCGGCCCGTGTCGCGGAGGCGGGCGGCGGCGAGGTAGAGCGCGCGGCCCGCCTCGATCTGGGTGGCCATGTCGGCGAGCATGAACCGCAGGCCCTGGAAGTCGGCGACCGGGTGGCCGAACTGCCGTCGCTCCTGGGTGAAGGACAGCGCCTGGTCGAGGGCGGCCTGGGCGACGCCGACGGCGCAGGCGGCGATGCCGAGCCGCCCGGAGTCGAGGGCGGACAGGGCGATGGCGAAGCCCTGGCCCTCGTCGCCGAGGCGACGGGCGTCGGCGACCTCGACCCCGTCGAAGTGCAGCTGGGCGGTGGGTGAGCCCTTCATGCCCATCTTGCGCTCGGGGGGCGCGGCCGTCAGGCCCGGGGCGTCGCCGGGTACCAGGAACGCGGTGATGCCGTGGGGGCCCTCGCCGCCCGTGCGGGCCAGGACGGTGTAGAAGTCGGCGATGCCGCCGTGGGTGGTCCAGGCCTTGGTGCCCTCGATGGTCCAGGTGTCGCCGACGCGGGTGGCACGGGTGCGCAAAGCGGCGGCGTCGGAGCCGGCGGCCGGTTCGGAGAGGCAGTAGGCGCCCAGGAGTCCCCCGCCGAGCATGGCGGGCAGGTATGTCTGCCGCTGCTCCTTGGTGCCGTATCCGGCGAGGGCGTGGCAGGCGAGGGTGTGGACGCTCACACCGAGGCCCACGGTGAGGCGGGCGGCGGCGAGCTCCTCCAGCACCTGGAGGTAGACCTCGTAGGGCTGGTCGCCGCCGCCGAACTCCTCGGCGTACGGCAGGGCGAGCAGGCCCGAGGCGGAGAGCAGCCCGAAGACCCCGCGCGGGAAGTGCCCGGCGTCCTCCTCCTCGGCGGCGGTGGGCGCGATCTCCCGCTGTGTCAGGTCCCGCACGAGCGAGATCAGGTCGCGGGACTCCTCGGTGGGCAGCTGACGCTCCACCGGTTGCGGTCCGTGATCGGTCATGGCGGCGGCTCCTCCCTGTCGGGCGCTGCGGCGACGGCCGCCCGAGGGTGGGGGCGACGCTGCCGTGGATGCCCAGCCGATGGTCCGGCGCCGGGTCCCGAGCTCGCGTGACCTGCGGCTGTGGCGGTTGGAGTATGCCCGTTCGCGGGCGCGACGTCACCGGTCGGCAAATCTTGCACAACTTGCCGGGAGCTTTGGTACGAACCATTGACCGTATTGGTCTAGTCCTCCTACGGTTTCCCCACTGTTCAACGCGTCCATGCCAAGAGCACGTCCCTCCCCCACCGAGGAGACCTCATGCACAGACCGCACGGAATGCCCGGACCGCTCCGCAAGCGCGCCCGCACCTGGCTCACGACGGTGGCCGCCGGGGCCGCCCTGCTCGCGGGCGGCCTCACCGCGAGCCCGGCCACGGCCGACGACACCACGGACACCTCGGCCGGCCGACGCGTGGTCGGCTACTTCACCGACTGGGGCGTCTACGAGCGCAATTACCATGTGAAGAACATCGAGACATCCGGCTCCGCCGCGAAGCTCACCCACATCAACTACGCCTTCGGCAACGTCACCGGCGGCAAGTGCGCCATCGGCGACGCCTACGCCGACTACGACAGGTTCTACGACGCCGCCGGCAGCGTCGACGGCAAGGCCGACACCTGGGACGACGGCGCCCTGCGCGGCAACTTCAACCAGTTGCGCAAGCTCAAGAAGCTCCACCCGAACCTCAAGGTGGTCTGGTCCTTCGGCGGCTGGACCTGGTCCGGCGGCTTCGGCGAGGCGGCGAAGAACCCCGCCGCGTTCGCCGAGTCCTGTTACGGGCTGGTCAAGGACCCGCGCTGGGCCGATGTCTTCGACGGCATCGACATCGACTGGGAGTACCCCAACGCCTGCGGGCTGACCTGCGACACCAGCGGCCGCACCGCCTTCCGCGACGTCATGGCGGCGCTGCGCGCCAGGTTCGGGGGCAAGAGCCTGGTGACGGCGGCCATCACCGCCGACGCCTCCGCCGGCGGCAAGATCGACGCTGTCGACTACGCGGGCGCCGCCCGTTACGTCGACTGGTACAACCCCATGACCTACGACTACTTCGGCGCCTGGGAGGCCAAGGGCCCCACCGCCCCCCACTCGCCCCTGACGTCGTACAACGGCATACCGAAGACCGGGTTCGACACCGACGCCACCCTCACCAAGCTGCGGTCGCTGGGCATCCCGTCGTCCAAGCTGCTGCTGGGCATCGGCTTCTACGGGCGCGGCTGGACCGGCGTCACCCAGTCCGCCCCCGGCGGCACGGCCACCGGGCCCGCGAAGGGCACCTACGAGGCCGGCTTCGAGGACTACCGGGTGCTCAAGAACACCTGCCCGGCCACCGGCACGGTCGGCGGCACCGCCTACGCCAAGTGCGGCGACAACTGGTGGAGCTACGACACCCCGTCGACCATCGCCGGGAAGATGGCGTACAAGAACCGGCAGAACCTGGGCGGCACGTTCTTCTGGGAGCTCAGCGGCGACACGGCCGACGGTGAGCTGATCAAGTCCATCAACTGATCCCGAACCGATCCCGCCGAAAAAGCGCCTCCCGTCCGGCAGTCCCGGACGGGAGGCGCTCGTCGTTCCTCACTCCGCCGGGAAGAGCCCCGGCTCGATCTCCGGCGGCGCCAGCGGCCGGGTGGCCAGGGAGGTGTCGGCCTTGGCGCGCTCGGCTATCTCCCGGCACGTCAGGAACTCCACGTCACCGTGCGACATGCCGTACTCGATCAGGGAGCGCAGCGCCTCCGCGCGGCCCGGACGGCCGGTGAGGAAGGGGTGGTTGGTGAGCATGAACAGCGAGTTGTAGCGCCGCATCGCGTCCAGCTCGTACTTCCACATCGACAGCACCTTCTGCGGGTCCTCGATGATGGACCCGATCTGCGGCGCCGGCAGGAACGCGTACTGCTCCCAGTCGTCCAGCGACCAGTGCGGGGGCAGTTCCACCACGTCGCCCCGCTCGGTGGGCACGTGATAGGGGCGGTCGTCGTTCATCATCGACGAGTCGTAGGCCAGCCCGTACTCCGCGACCAGCGAGGCCGTCTGCCAGCTCGCCTCCCACAGCCCGGCCCGGTGGCCGTACACGGGCACGTCCTGCTTCTGGAAGACCTCCAGGGCGCGCTCGAAGTCGTTCCGTTCCTCGGCGAACGTCATCGACGTCGCCGGTACGTGGCTGTAGGAGTGGTGCGCCACCTCGTGGCCCGCCTCCACCACCTGTGCCACCAGATTCGGGCGGCGCTCGGCCACCCAGCCCGGGAAGAAGAACGTGGCGGGCACGCCGAGTTCGCGGAGAATTCCCAGGATGCGCGGCACGCCGACATCGGGGCCGAATGCCTGATGGGTCATCGTCATCGCGTGCCGTGCGTACTTCTCGCCCATGGAGAGCACACCGGTCTCGGCGTCCACATCGAATGTGAGCGCCACCGCCGCGGCCTTTCCGGGGCCAAGCCAGGATGCAGTCATGAAAGGGACCCTAAACAGGGCGGGGGCCCTTCACAATGGACACTCGCACATGATCACGGCCCCTTCCGTGTAGATCTGTACAACCGCCCCCGCCGGTACCCTGATTAACGGCCTCGACCTGCGCCGATACGGTCCCCACGGAGCCCCTCACCACTCGGACGGGTAGCCGGGCGGCACTACCCGAAGAGGTAGTGGAAGCGGCTTCACCGCACCTCGTACAGTCATGGACGTCCCCGAGAAAAGCCCTCACGGAATGGCAGTGACAGTGATGGCATTACCCCCGACATCCCGGGTGCGGGCACAGCCCGAAGAATGCCCGGAGCGGGAATTCCGCGCGGCGGCCGGTAAATTCGCGTCCGGTGTCACGGTGGTCGCGACAAGAAATGGCGGCGAAGTGTTCGCCAAGACCGTCTCGGCATTCGGGTCGCTCTCCCTGGAGCCGCAGATGGTGTCCGTGTCCATCGGGCGGATGAGCCCGCTGGTGACGGCGGTCCTCGCCACCGAGGTCTTCGCGGTCAGCGTGCTCCGCGACGACCAGCAGCGCGTCTCCCGCCACTTCGCCACCCGAGGCAACGGCAGGGCCATCGGCTCCTTCCCGTCCGTGGCCACCGAATCGTTCGTCACCGGCGCCCCGGTCGTCAGCGGATCCCTCAGCTATTTCGACTGCCGGCTGGAGAGCGTGGTGGGCGGTGGCGACCATGCCCTGCTCATCGGCCGGGTGGTCGCCACCGGCAGCGTCCCCGGCCGCCCGCTGGTCTACTTCGACGGCGGCTACCGGGAGATCGACGCGACCGGCGCCACGACGGGCGTGCCCGCATGAGCCCGCTCACCGCCGCCTTCGACGACCGTGCCCGGCGCACCCCCGAGGCCCCCGCCCTGATCTGGCGCGGCACGGCCGTCCCGTACGGCGAACTGGGCGCGCTCGCGGGCGTCTTCCAGGAGCGGCTGCGCCACCTGGGCGGTGACCGCGCGGCACCCGTGTGCGTACCCGCCCGCAGAACCCCGGAGACCCTGGCCCTGCTCGTGGCCGCGCTGCGCGACGGCCGCCCCGTGCTGCTGCCCTCCGCCGAGCTCGGCGCCGACACCCTGCGCGAGCTGACCGCCGGCGCGGGCATCGACCGTGTGCTGACCGCCGAACCCTCCTACGACGGGCCCGGCGGGCTCGGCGTCGAGACGGTCGTGCCCCGGGCGGACGCCCCGGCCGTCCCCGAGGGAACGGGCCTGCTGCTCACCACGTCCGGCTCCACCGGGACGCCCAAGGTGGTGCCCCTGCCGCTCGACGCCGTCGGCCGCTTCACCGCCTGGGCGGCGGAGCACTTCGGCCTCGGGCCGGACACGGCGGTGCTCAACTACGCGCCCCTCAACTTCGACCTGTGCCTCCTGGAGGTCTGGTCGACCCTGGCCGCCGGCGGCCGCGTGGTGCTCGTCGACCCGGACCGGGCCACCGATGGCGCGCACCTCCGCGAGCTGATCTCCGCCCATGACGTCCACCTCGTGCAGGGCGTGCCGCTGCTCTACCGGCTGCTCGCCGAGGGCGCGGACCCCGCGGAGCCGCTGAAGTCCGTGCGGCATGTCGTCCTCACCGGTGACGCGGTGCCGCCGCGGCTGCTCGCCCGGCTGCCGGGGCTCTTCCCGGACGCCTCCTTCGCCAATGTCTACGGCTGCACCGAGACCAACGACAGCCTGATCCTCGACGCCGGGCCGCTGCTGCCCGCCGACCCGGAGACGGCGGGCCCGCTGCCGCTCGGCAGACCGCTGCCGGGCGTCCGCGCCCTGGTCCTCGGGGAGGACGGGCGGCCGCTGGAAGGGCCCGGCACCGGCGAACTGCTGGTGCACACCCCCTTCCAGGCGCACGGCTACCTGGATCCCGCGCGCGGCGCCGACCGGTTCGTCCGCCGCGCCGACGCGGACGGGCCCCGGGTCTGGTTCCGCAGCGGCGACCTCGTCCGGCGGACCGCCGACGGCACCCTCCACCTGGTCGGGCGCACCGACTTCCAGGTCAAGGTGCGCGGGTTGCGGATCTCGCTGGAGGAGGTCGAGCAGACGCTGCTGGCCCACCCCGAGGTGGCCGACGCCGTGGTCGTCACCGTGCCCGACGAGGCGGCCGGCAAACGGCTCCAGGCCCTCGTGCGCCGCGTCCCCGGCTCCGCCCTCCACGTCCTCGCCCTGCGCGAGCACTGCGCCCGGCGGCTGGCCAGAACCGCGATACCCAGCGACATCCGCGTCACCGACGCGGCCCTGCCGAAGGGCCCCACCGGAAAGAACGACCGCGCCGCCGTCGGCGACGTACGGCGGCTGAAGGGATAACAGGGCATGAACCGCCCCGCGGAAATCAAGCGCTTCCTGATCTCGGAGTTCCTGCCGGACCTGAGCGCCGATCAGCTCGATCCCGACTACGACCTGCTGGCGACGGGCGTGATCGACAGCCTTCAGGTGGTCCGGGTCGTCAACTGGGTCACCACCCGTTACGGCGTCCCGCTCGACCAGGTCGAGATCACCCCCGGCGACTTCCGTTCCGTGAACGCCATCGACGCGTTCGTCACCGCTTTCGAAGAGACGAGGAGCCACCATGTTCACGCGTGAGAAGGACAAGGTCCAGACCGTCGAGTGGGGGAACGGGCGCAGCAGCAGGCTGCTGACCGAGTCCGACGGCATGGGATTCACCGTGGCCGACACGCTCGTCCGGGCCGGCACCAAGTCCCGGCTGCAGTACCGCCGCCACCTGGAGGCCTGCTACTGCATCAGCGGCCGGGGCGAGGTCGTCAGCGCCGACGGCTCGAAGAGCCTCACCATCGAGCCCGGCGTGCTCTACGCCCTCGACGAGCACGACGCCCACTTCCTCATCGCCGATCCCGACACCGATCTCCACCTGATCAGCGTCTTCAACCCGCCGCTGCGGGGCGACGAGGTGCACAGCCTCGACGAGAGCGGCTTCTCCCACTACTAGAGCGCCCGTGGACGGGAGGCCGGGCACTTCTCCCCTCCGGCCTCCCCGTCCGGACCACACCGAGAAGGTCGATACCTGATGCACTGGTCGGAAGATCAGCGAGAACTGCGGGCCGCGATCGCGGCCTTGGGCGAACGGCTCGGCGAGGGGCACCTGGAGCGCGACCGCACGGGCGAGTTCTCGCACGACAACTGGAAGCTGCTGCGCGAGTCGGACCTGTTCCGGCTGCCCTTCGAGGAGCGCTGGGGCGGCCTGGGCCAGTCCCTCACCACCACCCTGTACGTCCTGGAGGGCCTCGGTCAGGCATGCCGCGACGCGGGCCTGAGCTTCTCGGCGACCACGCACATGGTGAGCACCGGTGTGCCGATCCAGCGCTTCGGCTCGCCCGCGCTCAAGGAGCGGTTCCTGCCGGCGGTGTGCGCGGGCGAGGTGATCGGCGCCCACGCGATCTCCGAGCCGGAGGCCGGCTCGGACATGCTCTCCCTGCGCACCACGGGCCGGGTCGAGGACGGCCACCTCGTCCTCAACGGCAACAAGGCGTTCGTCACCAACGGCCCCATAGCCGATGTGTTCGTCGTGTACGTCTCGACGGGCGAGCGCGGCAGCCCCTTCGGGATCACGGCCGTCGTCGTCGAACGCGACCGGCCCGGCCTGACGGTGGGCGGTCCGATGGCGAAGATGGGCCTGCGCACCTCCCCGCTCTCCGAGCTGTTCTTCGACGACTGCCGGGTGCCCCTGGAGAACGTCATCGGCCGCGTCGGCACGGGCTTCGTCGTCTTCGACCACGTGATGAAGTGGGAGGTCCTGTGCTCCTTCGTCGTGAACGTCGGCGAGATGCGGGCCCGCCTGGAGCGCGTGGTCGAATACGCCCGCACCCGTGAGCAGTTCGGCAGGCCGATCGGCTCCCACCAGGCCGTGGCCCACCGGATCGCGCGGATGCGCGTCGCCACCGACACCGCCCGGACCGCCCTGTACGAGGCGGCGCGGAAGGTCGAGGCGGGCGAGGACGCCACGGTGGAGGTCGCCACCGCCAAGCTCCTGGCCAGCGAGGGCAATCTGGCCTCCGCCGTCGCGGCCGTGCAGACCTTCGGCGGCTACGGCTACATGGCCGAGTACGGCCTGGAGCAGGACCTGCGCAACGCCGTCGCCGGAACGATCTACTCGGGCACCACCGACATCCAGTACTCCCGCATCGCCACCACGATGGGTCTTTGAGGACGATGAGCACACCAGACTTCGCGGAACTTCTGCGTCCCACCGAATTCCTCGACCACGACTCCCCGGAGGTCCGCGACTTCGTCGCGCGGTCCGGGGCCCTCGAGGAGACCACCGCCGCCGGGAAGGCCGTCCGGCTCTACTACGCCGTGCGCGACGGCGTCGACTACGAGGTCTACGGCACCAGCCTGGAGCGCGCCGCGCTGCGGGCGAGCTCGGTGGCCCGCGCCGGAAAGGGCTTCTGCCTCCACAAGTCCGTGCTCTACGCGGCGGCGGTCCGCTCGGTCGGCGTCCCCAGCCGGCTGGTCTACGCGGACGTGCGCAACCACCTGGCCTCGGAGCGGCTGCGGCGCATGGTGGGCGGCGAGGTCTTCCACCACGGCCTGGTCTCCGTCCGCCTCGACGGCCGCTGGCTGCGCGTCACCCCGGTCTTCAACGGCCTGCTGTGCCGCCTGTACGGGATGACGCCGCTGGAGTTCGACGGCACCGCCGACAGCGTGTACCACCCCTACGACGCCCAGGGCGGGGGGCAGATGGAGTTCCTCACGGACTACGGCGACCACGCCGACGTGCCGTACGAGCGGCTGATGGCGCGCATGCGCGCCAAGCACCCCTGCATGTTCGCCGACGGGGCCGCCGGGGCCGCGATCTCCGGCAGCGGTTCGCTCGCCGACGAGGCGCCCGTCCCCGCACCGTAGACCGCCCCGAAAAACCACCCGGAAACACCCGGAAACCACCCGGAAGTCACCACTCCATGGCCTGGATCTACCTTCTCATCGCCATCGCCTTCGAGATCGTCTTCGCTCTCGGCGCGAACGCCTCCAAGGGCTTCACCCGCCTGTGGATCTCGCTGATCACCCTGGTCGGCATCGTCGGCGGCATCTACTTCATCAGCCTCGCCCTGCGCACGCTGGACGTGAGCGTCGGCTACACGATCTGGACGAGCGTGGGCGCCCTGGGCACGGTCGTCCTCGGTGCCGTGATCTTCAAGGAGAAGATCACGCCCGCCAAGCTGCTGTGCTTCGCCGCCATCATCGGCGGCGTGGTCGGCCTCAAGTCGATGGGGGCGGCCTGATGGGCGAACGACGCACCGAGAGCGCGAAGGCGTGGACGCTCCTGCTGATCGCGGCCGCCTTCGAGATCGTCTTCGCCCTGAGCTCCGCCGCCAACGAGGGCTTCACCCGCCTCGTGCCGTCGCTGATCACCGCGGTGGCGGGCGGCGGCGGGGTGTACCTGCTGAGCCTCGCGCTCAGGACGCTCGACGTCGGCATCGGCTACACCGTCTGGACCGGCATCGGCTCGGTGGGCGCGGTGGTCTTCGGGGCCCTGCTGTTCGGCGAGAGCATCACCGTCGGCAAGGTCGTGTGCCTCGTGGCGATCATCGGCGGCGTACTGGGCCTCCACATGACGACGGAGAGCACCCCCGAGGCGGACCAGGCGGCGGACGACACGGCCGGCCGGCCGGAATCCGTGGAACCGGAAAGGACAGCCAAGCAATGAAGCACAGCACGCGGTCGATCGCCGTCGTGGGGGCGGGCCAGGCGGGCCTGCAGCTCGCCCTCGGCCTGCGCCGCTCCGGCCATCACGTCACCCTCGTCTCCAACAGGACCGCGCGGCAGGTCCTCGACGGCCGGGTGATGTCCACGCAGATCATGTTCGCCGACGCCCTGGAGACCGAGCGCCGCCTGGGCCTGGACCACTGGCGGGGCGAGGCGCCCGCCATCGAGGGCCTGTCCTTCACCGTGGCCCCCGGCGCCGTCAAGGCCATCGACTTCGAGGCCCGGCTCGCGGCTCCGGGCCAGTCGGTCGACCAGCGCGTCAAGGTCGCCGCCTGGCTGGAGGAGTTCACGGCCGCCGGAGGCGAGCTGCGGATCGCCGAGGCGGGCGTGGCCGAGCTGGAGGAGCTGGCCGCGAGCCACGACCTCGTCCTCGTCGCCGCCGGCAAGGGCGAGATCGCCGGGATCTTCGAACGCGACGCGGAACGCTCGCCGTTCACCGCCCCGCAGCGCGTCGCGGCCGTCTCCTACGTCCACGGCCTGCGCCCCCGCGACTCCTTCGTCGCCTGCTCGGCCAGCCTCATACCGGGCGTCGGCGAGTACTTCATCGTCCCGGCGCTGACGAAGAGCGGCCCCTGCGACTGCCTGTTCCTCAACGGCGTGCCCGGCGGCCCCCTGGACGCCTTCGCGGACGTCCGCTCCCCCGAGGAGCACCTGGACGTCACCAAGAAGCTGCTCGCCGAGTTCCTGCCCTGGGAGGCCGAGCGGGCCGCCGCCGCGGTGCTCACCGACCCGGGCGGCGTGCTCGCCGGGCGGCTGACGCCGACCGTGCGCAAGCCGGTCGCCACCCTGCCCTCGGGCCGGCGGGTCCTGGGCGTCGCCGACGTCCTCGTCGTCAACGACCCGCTGACCGGCCAGGGCTCCAACAGCGCCGCCAAGTGCGCCGACGTCTACCTGCGGGAGATCCTCGCGCACGGGGACGAGCCCTTCGACGCCGAGTGGATGACGGCCACGTTCGAGCGGTTCTGGGAGTACGCGCGGCACGTCACGCGCTGGACCAACGGTCTGCTGCCCCCGGCGCCCGCCCATGTGGTGGACCTGCTCGACGCCGCCCAGCGGCAGCCCGGGCTGGCGAGCCGGATCGCGGAGGGCTTCAACAACCCGCCGGGTCTGGACCCCTGGTGGCACGAGCCCGAGGCGGCCCGCCGGGAGATCCTCCCGGAACCGGCCGTCCGGTGACGGGGCGGGGAGAGACATCATGACGGCGCTTCCCGGCCTTCCCGGCCTGTCCTTCCGGGCCGCCCTCGCGGCGGCCCGGAAGGAGGACCCGCACGCCCACCACACCTACGACCTGCCGCTCACCCGGCACGAGATCGCCGCGCACTACGCCGCGCGGCACGCGGGCATCCCCGCCACGTCCTCCTCGCGCGCCGAGGACATCGCGCTGTACACCCGCGTCACCGACGCGGCCGCCGGAATGCCCGTGGTGCTCGGGGCGTTCGGCGACGCGGAGCGCCTGCGGCGCTGGCTGCCCGGCCTGCCCCGGCGCGTCAACGAGGACACCGTCGCCCGGCTGCTCGCCGCCTGCGAGGAGCCCAAGCGCCTGGAGGGCTCGCCCTTCCCCCATGTGCGGCGCGGCGAGGACGTCGACCTCGGGGCGCTGCCCGCGCTGTGGGCCACCGAGCGCGACGCCGGCCCGTACCTGACCACCGGGCTGCTGTACGCCCACGATCCGCGCACCGGCCGCGAGGCCACGGCCGTCCACCGGATGCTCGTCCGGGACCGGAACCAGCTGGTGATCTGGATGCTGCCCAGCCGCCGGCTGCTGGCCATGTACCACGAGGCGGTGGAGCGGGGCGAGCGCCTGCCGGTGTCGGTGAACCTCGGCGCGCCGCCCGCCGTGGTGGTGGCGTCGGCGGTGGGCAGCGACTTCCTGCCCGCCGGCACGAGCAAGACGGCCCTGGCGGGCGCGCTGGCCGGCGGGCCGGTGACGCTGGCCCCGGCGGTGAGCCAGCCGGTGCCGGTGTTCGCCGAGTCGGAGGTCGTCCTGGAGGGGTACTTCGACGGGACGACCGCGCCGGAGGCGCTGCCGGGCCGGGCCCCTGGGCACTCGCTGCCGGAGGTGCTGGGCTACGACGGCAACGCGGCGGAGTCCCTTCCGGCGATCACGGTCACGGCGGTGACGTCCCGTGAGGCGCCGGTGTTCCCGGCGGTGATCGGGCCGGGCCGGGAGCAGTC
This sequence comes from Streptomyces abikoensis, assembly GCF_014648775.1. Taxonomy (GTDB): domain Bacteria; phylum Actinomycetota; class Actinomycetes; order Streptomycetales; family Streptomycetaceae; genus Streptomyces; species Streptomyces abikoensis. The sequence continues at coordinate 345,335 of NZ_BMRT01000006.1, read as the reverse complement.
GCTGATCCTGGGGCTGGCGGGCGCGGTGGCGCTGGGGCTGTCGGGGGCGGGCGGCGAGCTGCTGCGCGACGCCCACTACTCCCCCGCCGGCGGCGGGATGTTCCTGCTGGTGCTCCAGGTGCGCAAGTCGGGCCCGGCGGACGACGAGCGGGTGCGGGCGATGGCGAAGGACGTCCTGGACCGGCACCGGTTCGCCAAGGTGGTCGTCCTGGTCGACGAGGACGTGGCGCCGGACTCGGCCGAGGACGTGCTGTGGGCCGTCACCACGCGCGCGGACCTGTCCGCCGACGCCCTGCACTTCACGGGCTTCCCCCGGGTCGGGCTCGACCCCTCGCAGGGGGAGGCGTGGGCCGCCGCGCGCGGCCGGGAGGCGACCGGGAGCCGTACGGTCGTCGACGCCACCGTGCCCTTCGCCCTGCGGGAGCGGCACGCCCGCAGCTTCCCCGGTGCCGCGCATGGCTGAGCCGAGAGCACGCCGACTGGTCGTGGGGATCACGGGGGCAACCGGTTCGGTGATCGGGATCCGGCTGCTGGAGGCCCTGCGGTCGCTGGACGTCGAGACCCATCTGGTGTTCACCAAGTGGGGGCGGGCGACGCTGGAGATGGAGACCGACTGGAAGGCGGCGGAGGTGGCGGCGCTGGCCGACCACGTCCACGGGCCGGGCGACCAGGCGGCGGTCATCTCCAGCGGCTCCTATCCCACGGACGGGATGGTCATCGCGCCGTGCAGCATGAAGACCCTGGCCGCGGTGCGGGCGGGGTTCGGCGACGGGCTGGTGCACCGGGCCGCCGACGTCACGCTCAAGGAGCGGCGGCGGCTGGTGCTGGTGCCGCGCGAGCTGCCGCTGTCCGAGATCCACTTGGAGAACATGCTGGCGCTCACGCGCATGGGCGCGGTGATCGCCCCTCCGGTGCCGGCCTTCTACAACCGGCCGCGGAGCGTGTCCGACATCGTGACGCACATCGTGGCCAGGACGCTGGACCAGTTCGGCCTCGAACTCACCGAGGCCCGGCGCTGGTACGGGCCCGGGCCCGCCCGCCGGGAGGGCGCACGGGCCGGCGTGGTGACCGGCTGAGCGGCCGCACCGCCCCCTGGCAGGGGGCGGTGCGGCCGTCGGCGTCCAGGCCGTCTTCCCCGTCCAGGCCTCTTCCTCTAGGCCGGTGGGGCCAGGGCGGGAGCGGGGCCGGGGGCCTTGCCGGTGCCGCCGCGCACGACGCGGGTCAGGTCGACGCGGGAGGCGACGCCCAGTTTCCGGAAGACCTTCCGCAGGTGGTAGTTGACGGTGTGCGGGGAGAGCCCGAGCCGGCGGGCGATCTGCCGGTTGGTGAGCCCTTCGTGCACCAGGCCCGCGATGACGGCCTCCTGGTCGCTCAGGTGCTCCCCGTAGGGCGCGGCCTCCGGCTCCGCCGGAAGGGCGGGAGCCGTGGATCGCGGTGGCCCGGAGGCCTGGCCGCGCAAGGCGTCGCGAACGGTTTCGGGCATCCAGCCGGTAATGAGCCGGTGCAACAACTCGTCGCGGAACGTGAGCCGTCCGGCGCTGTTCTCCAGAACCCCGGCCGCGACCACTTCGTCCAGGGTCGGCAACAACGCCGTCGGCGCCTCGTTCAGAACTCGGGCGACCTTTTCGAAGGAGACCTCATTTCCCAGCGCGGCCGCGACCCTGACCATCTGGCGGAATTCCGGTGAATATCCCATGAGGGAACTCTCGACGCGTTCCACCAGGCGCCGCGGCAACCGGTCGGTCACCAGCCGGGCCCGGTATCCGTCCACGGCGATGCTGCCCTCCTCCAGCATTCCCTGGGCGAGTTCCAGCAGCCGGCGCGGATGCCCGCCGGCCCGGCCCAGGACGCGGGCCAGCCCGGCGTCGGGCGGTGCGCCGAGGGCGTCGGCGGCCAGGGCCATCGCCGGGCCGGGGGGCAGGGTGCCCAGCTTGACCCGTTCGGTGCCGGCGGTGGGGCTGAGCAGCACCCCTTCCAGGGGCGGGGCCCCGGCGGACGCGCGCCGGGCGAGGATCCACACCCGCGCCGGGCCGTCCGGCCCGCCCTCGCGGGCGATGAGGGCCCGTACGTCCTCGTGGTCGAGGTGGTGGGCGTTGTCGACCGCCACGGCATAGGGGCGGTGGGGGTCTTCGGGGTCCCGCCGCGACGGTCCGCCGACCGAGCACGCGCCGTCGGTGTATTTGGCGCAAACCGACAGCCCGAAATCCTCGGCAATGCGCATGGACTCGCGCAGCAGCCGGGATTTCCCGCAGCCCGGCGGTCCTTCGATGGTGATCAATGTGCAGCGCCCGGCCATGACATGCCCGATGAGCGAGGTCAGCCGATCGACTTCGGCTTCCCGTCCGCGCAGCGGAGCATCGGGCACGGCTCCCAGCATCTGATTCCCTCCTTCCGCCCGCGCCGGTCACGCACGCGTCAAGACGGCCGTCGCCGTTCCGATACGCCGATGCCGGCACCGCGACGATTCAGTGTGCAATCAGTTTGCTCGGAGGACGATCTCCCCGGCCGGGACGGGCTCGATATCAAGCCGATCGCTTTCCGGCAGGTTTCAGGACCCGGCGCCGTTACCCGGCGCCGGCGGCGGGCGGCGGGAGTTCCCGGTCCCGGACGTCGGCGACGGCGACCGCCGCCAGCGCCGCGAGCACGACGGCGACCAGCACGAATCCGGTGTCGTAGCCCGCGTACTGGGCGACGAGGCCGACGCAGAAGCCGCCGAGGCCGAGGCCCGCGTCGAAGGCGAGGTTCCACTGCGCGCTGCCGACGCTGGAGTCGCCGGCGCGCTGGAGGGCCAGGACCAGCGTCGCGTTCTGCAGGGCGCCGAATCCGGTGCCGAAGACCACCATGAGCACCAGCAGCGCGCCGGTGTGCCGGGTGGCGACGCCGCCGAGCACGCCGAGGGCGGCGAGCAGCGTCGCGGGCGGCAGCAGGACGCGGTGGCCGTGGCGGTCGCCGAGGCGACCCGACGCCCAGCGGCTGGCGGCGGCGGACAGTTGGAGGCAGAGCAGCGCCAGCGGGGTGAGCCAGACGGGGTCGCGCGGCGCGGCGGGCGGCAGGAAGGTCACGACGGTGCCGGACGCCATGGTGCCCGCCGTCAGCAGCACGAGCGGGCGCAGGATCGCCGGGCGGGCGAGGCCCGCGACGACCCGGGCGCGGCCGGGCGGCGCCGGGCGGGGCGCGGTGACGGCCAGGGCGGCGGCCAGGCCGCAGGCGGGTGCCAGGGCCGCGACGGTGAACAGCGGCCCGTAGCCGTACCGGTGGGCCAGCAGTACCCCCAGCGGCGTGCCGACGGCCCCGCCGAGCCCGGTGGCCAACCCGTACCAGCCGGTGGCCGTCCCGCGGCGGCCGGGCGGCGCCAGCTCGGCGACGGCGGCGCTGCCGGCCACCACGAACATGCCGAAGCCGGCGCCGCGCAGCACGGCGCAGACCAGGGTCACCGGGAGGCCGTCGGTGGCGAGCGGCACGGCGGCCGGGGCGCCGAGGAGGGCCATGGCGGCCAGCAACACGGTCCGGTGGCCGACGGCTGCGATGACGCGGGGCATCGCGGGCTGCACGGCGACGGTGGCTCCCATCAGCAGCGCGGTGACCATTCCGCCGGCGGCCCGCCGGCCGCTGGTGTCGGCGGCGAACTCGGGCACGGTCGCCAGCAGCAGGTAGAAGCCCGTGAAGCCGCTGAAGGTGCACAGCAGCACCGCCGTCATGGACCGGCTGAACAGCTGTGACGGCGTGTCACGGGCGAGGAGGGCGGGGGGTTGTTTCACGACAAAGATCTCAGCTGCCCGAAGGCCCCGCGAACAGTGGAGGGATCTCCACGGATGCGGCATTCGACTGTGGGATCGTCCAGTTGGCGCGGCGGGGCGCGGCCGGGGCGGTGCGGGCCGGTGGCCTGATTCCGGCCGCCGCCCGCCGGGGGCGGTGGACAGGGCCCCGGCCTCCTGTGTTGTGTCCGGCGGGTGACCGCTCCCTCGAACCCCCCGCACCGACAGCCGCCCCCGGCGGGGCAGGACCCGCACGCGACGACGCTGCGCGTCCGTGACCTGCTCGGCGTCCCCGGGCTCGGCCTGGAGGCCGTGCCGGGCACCGGGGACACCGGCCGCGCGGTCCGCTGGGCCCATGTGACCGAGCTGCCCGATCCCGGCCCCTACGCCGGGCCGGACGAGCTGGTGCTCACCAACGGGCTCTGGCTGGACCGGCAGGACTGCGCCGCGTACGTGCGCCGCCTGGCCGGATCGGGCGCCGCCGGGCTGGTCTTCGGGCTGCGGACGGACATGCCCGCCGTGCCGGACGAGCTCGTCGCGGCCTGCCGGGAGGCCGGGCTGCCGCTGCTGCGGCTGCCCGTCGAGGTGCCGTTCACCGCCGTCACCCGGGCCGTGGCGAGCGCCCAGGCCGAGCAGCGGCAGCGGCACCTGCTGGACGCCCTGCGGCACAGCAACGCGCTGACCCGCGCGGTCTCCGCGGGCGACGGCCTGCGGGGGGTGCTGGCGGTGCTCGCCGGGCCCGCCCGGACGCCGGTCGCGCTGGTGGACGGGCTCGGCACCGTCCTGGACTCCGTGGGCCGGCCGCCGGCGGAGCAGGACGTGCGGGCGGTCGCGGACCGGCTGGGGGCGGACGGCGAGGAGTACGCGGAGTACCCGCTGCGGCTGGCCTCGGGCGCCGACGCCACGGTGATCCCGGTGCGCGGCGTCGCCGGTTTCGACCTCGCCGTCGTCTACGGCCTCCCGGTGGCGGAGCTGGGCGCGGCCGAGCGCCTGGTGCTGGAGCAAGGGGTCCGCTTCCTGACGGTGGAGCTGGCGCACCGGCAGGCGCTGCGCGCGATCGAGATGCGCTTCGCCGGGGAGATCCTCGACATGGTGCAGAGCGGGCCGCACCGCTCCGGTGAACTGGTGGCGCGGCTGCGGTCGTTCGGCGTCAATCCGGACAGCGCGCTGGCCGTGTTCTCCGTCATCGTCCCCGACTCCCCCGGCCGCGCCGCGTGGCCGCTGCCCGACACGGCGGCCGTCACGGACCACTTCGTGGCCCGGGGCCTGGCGTCCGTGGCGGCGAGCAGCGGGCAGGACGTCGTGGCGATCGTCAGCCTGCCCGCCGCCGACACCGACCCGGCCCGGCTGGCGGAGGGGCTGGCGGCGGCGCTGGGGCCCGGGTCCACCACGCCCGGGCCGCGCATCGGCGTGGGCCGGGTCGCCGCCGGGCACCAGGAGCTGCGGCGCGGGCTGCTCCAGGCGCGGGAGGCCTCCCGGGTGGCCCGGTCGCGGCGGCGGGGCCCGCGCGTGGTGTCGTTCGCGGACGTGGGCTCCTACCGGCTCGTCCTGGCCCTGGTGGACCCGCAGACCCGCCGGGACTTCGCGGACGCGGTGCTGGGGCCGGCGATCGCGTACGACGCGACGCACAACAGCGAACTGCTGCGCAGCCTGGACGCGTTCCTGGCATCGGGCATGAAGTGGGGGCGGGCGGCGGACTCGTTGCACATCCACGTCAACACGCTGCGCAACCGGCTGGCGAAGCTGGAGTCCCTCACGGGCCGGGACGTGGGGTGCGCGGAGGACCTGGCGGATCTGTTCCTGGCGCTGCGGGTGCGCGACGAGGAGCGCTGACCCGTCGTCGGCCGCCGGGGCTACCCTGGGCCGCGTCGATCATCGTTCAGCCCGCCCCAGCGCCGAGGAGCCGCCGTCATGACCGTCCCGCTCGACCTGGACTTCTTCCGCCGCTTCCTCGACCGCGCCACCCGGGTCGTCGTCGCCGAGGCCCGGCACCTGACCGACCTCGACGCCGCCATCGGCGACGCCGACCACGGGGCGAACCTCAAGCGCGGCTTCACCTCGGCGGCCGAGGCCGTCGCCGCCGAGCCGCCCGCCACGCCGGGCGCCCTGCTGACCGCCGTCGGCGCGCACCTGACGAACACCGTCGGCGGCGCGGCCGGGCCGCTGTACGGGACGGTGCTGCGCCGGATGGGCAAGGTGCTGGGCGAGGACGCGGTCGTCGCGCCCGAGACGCTGGGCCGGGCGCTGGCGGCGGCGGTGGCGAGCGTACGGCGGCTCGGCGACTCCGCGCCCGGCGACAAGACGATGGTCGACGCGCTCCAGCCCGCCGCCGACGCCTACGCCGAGGCTCTGGAGGGCGGCGAGGTGACGACGGCGCTGGAGGCGGCCGCGCGGGCCGCCCGCGCGGGGGCGGAGGCGACGGTGCCGATGCGCGCCCGGCGCGGGCGGGCCAGCTATCTGGGCGAGCGCAGCGTCGGCCACCAGGACCCGGGCGCCACGTCCTCCGCGCTGCTGGTCACCGCGCTGTTCGAGGCCACCGACCCGGAGCTGTGCGCCGTGGCCCCGGAGGGGGAAGCGGCTCAGGAGAATGCCCCCGTGAGCGAGCGGCCCGCCGGGCGGGTCGGCGTGGTGCTGGTCTCGCACAGCAAGGCCGTGGCCGAGTCGACGGCCGCGCTGGCCAAGGCCCTGTTCGGCGCGGGCGACCCGGCGCCGGTGGCCCCGGCGGGCGGGCTGCCCGACGGCGGGGTGGGCACCAGCGCGGAGCTGGTGCGCCGGGCGGTCGCGCGGGTGGACGAGGGCGCGGGCGCGGTCGTGCTGTGCGACATGGGCAGCGCGGTCCTCACCGTCAAGGAGCTCCTGGACGCCGGGGAGCTCGGGGACACGCGCATCGCGGACGCCCCGTTCGTCGAGGGGGCGGTGGCCGCCGTGGTGACGGCCTCGGCGGGCGGCGACCTCGCGGCGGTCCTGGCCGCGACGGACGACGCGCGGACGTACCGCAAGCTCTGACGGGAGCTCTGGGGGGCTCTTCGACGGCGGGCCGTCACGACACGGCGGCGGGCGACGGGCATTCACGGCGAAAGTCTGGAAATGTCTATGTGTCCCGCTCCCCCACCCGCGCGGAGGTACGAGCCGCGGTGTCGCGCCGACTGCTGCCGTTCGCACTGGTCCTGGCCTATCTCGTGGCCGTCGTGGTCGTCGACCTCAGGACGCCGGCCTATCTGCGGCTCGACGTCTACGCGGCGCTGGCCCCGGTGACGGCCGCCGCCGTCTGCACCTACCGGCAGACGGTGTTCGTCGGGCTCGTCGACTTCTTCCTGATGGTGGCGCACCACGGGGTGCTGACCGCCGAGTCCTCGCCCGTCAACCGCGTCGGGTCGGTGCTGGGCAACATCCTCATCGTGGGCGCCGCCATCGCGGTCGCCCGGCTGCGGCGCGACGGCGACGCCCTGCTGGAACGGGTCCGGGCCACCGGCGAGGCCGCCCAGCGGGCCCTGCTGCGACCGCTGCCGCTGCGCACCCACAGCGTGGTCGTCGACGGCTTCTACGTCTCCTCGCAGCGGGACGCGCTGGTCGGCGGCGACATCTACGAGGTCGTCGACACCCCGTACGGCACCCGGGTCCTCATCGGGGACGTGCGGGGCAAGGGGCTCGGCACGCTGGGGGCCGGGGCGGCGGTGCTGACCGCGTTCCGGGAGGCGGCCTACCACCGGCGGGACCTGGACAGCGGGGTCGCGGCGATGGAACAGGGCCTGACCCGCTACCACCGCTCGGCGGAGTACCAGGCGCGCACGGCGGACGCCCACGCGGCCGAGGAGTTCGTCACGGCGCTGGTCATGGGCACCGAGGAGGACCCGGCCGCGCGGGACGGGGCGCCCGGCGAGGTGCCGGTGGTGTTCGTCGACTGCGGGCACCCGTCGCCCTTCCTGATCGGCGCCGACGGCGGGGTGCGCGAGCTGCGCGCGGCGGAGCCCGGGCTGCCGCTGGGCCTCGGCGAGCTGGTGGACGCGCCCCGGTCCCGGCAGCAGGTCACGCTGCCCCCGGACTGCCGGGTGCTGGCCTGCACCGACGGGGTGACCGAGGCGCGCGACCGGGACGGCGGCTTCTACCCGCTGGCCGAGCGGCTGGACGCGTGGGCCGCCCTGCCCACCCCCGAGCTGCTGGAGCGGCTGCGCGCGGACCTCGCCGCGCACACGGGCGGCAGGCTCCAGGACGACGTGGCGGTGCTGGTGGTGGAGCGGGCGCCGGGGTCCGGCACGGGCTCCGGCGGACGGCGGTGAGAGGGAGCTCAGCGGCGGAGGAGCTCGAACGCGACGCCCGGCCGGCCGCCGAACCGCTCGGCGACCGCCTCCATGGTGCCCGTCAGGAACGTCCGGCAGTACGTCTCCGGCTCCTCCTCGGTGAGCGCCGCGATGTAGGTGCGGTGACAGAGCAGGGACCGCACGGCCCGTTCGAAGCCGGCGCCCGCGTCGACGGCGTGGGTGGGGTGCGGGGAGCCGGCGACGGCCACGTACCGCACGCCGTTCCACGGCGGCAGGTCGTCCTCGACCAGGTCGGGGAAGATCCAGCGGTTGCCCGCGTCGGCGACGGCGTCCAGCGCGGCCCTGCCGACGGCCCGGTGGTCGGGGGTGTTCCAGTAGCCACCGCCCGGCCAGGTGTCGTGGTGGTTGAGGGTCAGCACCAGCTCGGGGCGGTGGCGGCGGATCGCGGCGGCGAACTCGCGGCGCAGCGGCAGCCCGTATTCGATGACGCCGTCGATGTGGCCGAGGAACTCCACGCTCGTCACGCCCACGGCCGCCGCGCTCGCCCGCTGTTCCGCCTCGCGCAGGGGCGCGGCCTCGTTCGGCGAGAGGGCGTCGATGCCCGCCTCCCCGAAGGAGGCGAGCAGGTAGGCGCACGAGCGGCCGGCATCGGTCCAGGCGGCGACGGCGGCCGAGGCGCCGTACTCCAGGTCGTCGGGGTGGGCGACGATCGCCAGGGCACGGGTCCAGTCGGTGGGCATCTCGGCGAGGGGGGCGCTGGGGACGCTCATGACGGCAGCGTAGGCCGGTGGCGCCGTTCCTCTTCACTCTTCCTCGCGACACGCGGGAACCAGGTGGACGCGCGGTCCGACTATCTGGTCCGGGTCCGCTGCAATGGCCCCGGAACGTCGAGCTTGTGGAGAGTTACTGATGCGCCCTCGTGCGTGGTGCGGTGTGCTGGCCGCTGTGGCCCTGTCGGCGACGGCCTGTGGTGGCGGTGGCGGTGAGGCGGAGAAGACCGACGGCGCCGGGGCGGCCGCCTCGGCGCGGGCCGGCTTCCCGGTGACCGTCACCGACTGCATGGGGATGAAGACGACGTTCGACGCGGCGCCCAAGAAGATCGTCACCAGCAACGCCGCCGGCCTGGAGCTGCTGATGTGGCTGGGCGCGGGCGACAAGGTCGCCGGTACGGGCTTCCCGCCCGGCAAGGGCGCGCTGCCGCGGGAGTACACCGAGGCGGGGGCGAAGGTGCCGGTGCTCGGCAAGAGCGTGATCCCCAAGGAGAAGCTGCTCGGCTCGGGCGCCGACCTGTACGTGGACGCGTTCTCCTCCATGAAGAACATGGGCAAGATGGGCGACGCCCCCACTGCCGAGGAGTTCAAGGCGGCGGGCATCAAGCACGTCTTCCTGAAGTCCACGGCCTGCGCCTCCATGGCCAAGGCCCCCCGCACGGACCTCTCCGGCGTCGAGGCCGACATCGAGGAGCTCGGCAAGGTGACGGGCACCTCGGCCCGTGCGACCGAGCTGGTCACGGGGATGCGCAAGAAGACGGACGGGGTCCGCGACGCGCTCAAGGACGTGCCGGCCGACAAGCGGCCCACCTACTTCCTCTTCGACTACGACGCGGGCACCAAGCAGCCGATGGCCGTGTGCAACCGCCAGGTGGCCAACGCCGTGATCGGCATGGCGGGCGGGCGGAACGTCTTCGCCGACTGCGACGGCGACTTCAAGCCCGTCGGCTGGGAGGACGTCGTGGCCAAGGACCCGGACTGGATCCAGCTGGCCGTCCGCAACCGGGGCAGCGAGGAGGCCAACAACAAGGCCTTCGACGAGGCCGCCGAGTTCCTGAGGACCTTCCCCGCGACCGCCGGCCTCAAGGCCGTCCAGGAGGGGCACTTCGTGCGGATCAACTCCGAGCGCACCACCATCGGCGGGGTGCGCAGCGCGGACACCGTGCGGGAGATCGCCCACACCCTCCACCCGGACCGGGTCAAGTAGATGACGGCGCTCGCCACCGCCGGGACGGCGGAGGAGGGGGAGCCGGGCGTCCGTACCGTGGGCGCCGGGTGGGCCTGCGCGGCCCTGGGCGTCCTGCTGGTGGCGGCGCTCGCCGCGTCCGTGTGCCTCGGCTCGACGCGGGTGCCGCTCGGCGAGGTGTGGTCGGCGGTGGTGCGCGGAGTGAGCGGGCAGGAGCCCGCACCCGGCACCCAGGACCTGATCGTCTGGCGGCTGCGGGTGCCGCGCGCGCTGCTGGCGGCCGTGGTGGGCGCGGGCCTGGGGCTGGTCGGCACGGCCGTCCAGGCCCTGGTCCGCAACCCGCTGGCGGACCCGTACCTGCTGGGCATCTCCAGCGGCGCCTCGCTGGGCGCGGTCTCGGCGATCGTGCTGGGGGCGGGCGCGGGCGGGGCGCTGGGCATCGGGCTGTCCTCGGCGGCGTTCGCCGGGGCGCTCGCCTCGTTCGCGCTGGTGTGGGCGTTCGCCCGGCGCGGCGGCGGCTTCCGGCCGCTGCGCCTGGTGCTGGCGGGGGTGGGCATCGGGCAGTTCCTGTCCGGCTTCACCCACTACCTGGTGCTCCAGGCGGGCGACGAACAGCGCACCCACGGCGCGCTGTTCTGGCTGATGGGCTCCCTCGGCGGCGCCCAATGGGCGACCCTCGCGCTGCCCGCCGCCGCCGTCGTGGCGACCACGGCAGTGCTGCTGGCCCGGGCCCGTGCCCTCAACGCGATGCTGATGGGCGACGAGACGGCCGCGAGCCTGGGCGTCGACGTCACCCGGCTGCGGCGCGAGCTGTTCGTGGCCACGAGCCTGCTGACGGGCGTGCTGGTGTCGGTGTCCGGGGCGATCGGCTTCGTGGGCCTGATGGTCCCGCACGCCTGCCGGATGCTGGTGGGCGGCGACCACCGCCGGCTGCTGCCGGTGGCCGCGCTGTTCGGCGCCGTCCTGCTCACCGTCGTCGACCTGGTGGCCCGTACCGCCCTGCCCGACCAGGAGCTGCCGGTGGGCGTGGTCACCTCCCTGATCGGCGCGCCGACCCTGCTGTACCTGCTGGACCGACGTCTGGAGCGGCCATGAGGATCTCCGTCGAGGGCCTGGAGGTCCGGCTGTCCGGCCGGACGGTGGTCTCCGGGGTCGACCTGCTCGCCGCCGAGGGCGAGATCGCGGGCCTCGTGGGCCCCAACGGCAGCGGCAAGTCGACCGTGCTGCGCACCGTCTACCGGCATCTGCGCCCGCACGCGGGCCGGGTGCTGGTCGGGGACGCGGACATCCGGGAGCTGTCGGCCGTCGAGAGCGCCAGGCGGGTGGCGGCGCTGCCGCAGGAGCGGGGCACGGACTTCGAGCTGTCGGTGCGCGAGGTCGTCGCCATGGGCCGCACCCCCTACAAGCGGGCCTTCGCGGGCGAGGACGCCGCCGACCGCGACGTGGTGAGCGAGGCCCTGACCCACGTGGGCATGGCCCACGCGGCGCGGCGCCGCTTCTCCGCGCTCTCCGGCGGCGAACGCCAGCGGGTCCTGCTGGCCCGCGCGCTGGCCCAGTCCCCCGAGGTGCTGGTGCTGGACGAGCCGACCAACCACCTGGACGTCCGCCACCAGGTGGAGCTGCTGACCCTGCTGCGCGCCCAGCGCCGCACCACCCTCCTCGCCCTCCACGACCTCAACGCGGCCGCCTCCGTCTGCGACCGGCTCCACGTCCTCCACGACGGCGCGGTGGTCGCCTCGGGCCCGCCCCGCGAGGTGCTCACGGCGGAGCTGCTGGCGGAGGTGTTCGGGGTGCGGGCGGCGGTGGTGGAACACCCGCTGACGGGTGACCCGCTGATCGCGTTCGACCACAGGGCGCCGGCGGGGGCGGATCTGACGACGGCCGTCTGACGAGGGCAGGGTGATGACGAGGACCCCTCCTGTTCCCGCGTCCCGTTCCCGCGTTCCAGGCGGCTCGCATCCCCCGGGTCACCGTCCGTTTCCGCGTTCCGGCGTCCCGAAACGGCTGGAATGCCCTGGCGGACGCGGCCGGGACACCGGCAGGCTCGGGGGCGTCCGTCGGGACACCGACATGACACCGTCATGACCGACCTGAAGGGGTACGTTTCTTGACCACTCACCTTCGACACCGTGCCGGCCCGAGGAAGTTACTGGCGCTGCTGGCGGCGCTGTGCGGGATCGTCGTCGGCGCGACGGGGCTCGGCACGGCCCCGGCGGCAGCGGCCGATCAGCGGCACGCGATCTACGCCATCGCGCACCGGGTCGACACCCTGGACGGCGTGGACGCCGCGCTCAAGCACGGCGCCAACGCCATCGAGATCGACGTGTGCGCCTGGTGGAACCCGAACGAATGGCGCGCCTATCACGACTGTTCCTCGGCCGGTGACAACCGGCGGGGCCCCAGCTTCGACAGCATGATGGACCGCATCATCTCCCACGCGAACGCGGGACGCAGGCTGGCGCTGGTGTGGCTGGACATCAAGGACCCGAACTACTGCGGGGAGGCGCAGAACCGCGGGTGCAGTGTGGCCGGCCTGCGGGACAAGGCGCAGCGGCTGACGGCTGCCGGGATCCAGGTCCTCTACGGTTTCTACGAGTACCACGGCGGCAGCACCCCGGACGTCGGCGGCAGGGGCTGGAAGAGCCTGGAGGGCAGGCTCGGCCGCCTGGAGGGCATCACGACGACGGGGACCCGCGACCAGGCCCAGGGTGCCTTCAACCGGTCCGGTCCGGGGTTCCCGGCCGGTCACCGGGCGATGGACTACGGCGACAGCGACATCACCAAGGGCTTCGGCAACTGCACGGAAGCCACGTACAACACGTGCGCCGAGCTGAAGAAGGGCGCCGGCGACCGCGCCGCCGGCCGGATCGCGGCCACGCTGTCCTGGACGACCACCTACAACGACCCCTGGTACGTCGACAAACTCCTGGGCGACGCGCGGGTGGACGGCATCATCGCGGGCTACGGCGCCTTCACTGGTGTGCGCGAGTACGACGACAACTGGAAGTGCGCCAACGCCGTCAGCCTCATCCGTGACTGGGTCAACCGCCACAGCGGCACCCACCGCATGGCCACGAGCGCGGACCGCCTGTTCAGGTAAGGGACACCCCCACGAGGCGACTCCAGGCCGTCGGCCGGGAAACCCGGCCGACGGCCTTTTCGTCGCGTCAGCGGTTCTGCTGCCCGGTGGGGGCCAGGGTGCCGCAGTTCGTCTTGTAGCGGGCCACGACATAGCCGTCGATCTCGCCGCCCCAGTCGACGCACTTGCCCTTGGCGTCCAGGTAGACCGGCCCCGAGTACGACGTGAAGAAGCCGTACTGCTCCTGCTTCGACTTCAGTTCCGTGTTGCGCTGGATCCAGGAGCCCACCCACAGCGGCGAGCCGGTCGAGGCGTTCCGCTTGGTGACCACGCAGTTCTTGCCGGTGGCGGCGTTGTAGGCCAGGAACACCGTCCCCCGGTCCGGGATCGGGAGCTGGTTGACCTGCTTGTATCCGGCGCCGCACTCCTGGTTGTACGCGGCGGCGGGGGCGGCGACGGCCGTCCCGGTGCCCGCCACCACCGCGGTGACGCTCGTGGCGGCGGCGAGCAGCGCGGCCGCCGCGACGCGGGTACGTACAGCACGCTTCACTGTGTCCTCCGTGGAAGTCGCGAGTGGCATGGTGCCGGTTGAGACTCTCCACACCCCCGAGGGGTTGCTCGCCCCTTCACCCACACGGCAGAGAACCGGCCACGTAGTGGCTGGGCCGCCCGTCCCGCAGGACGAGCCGTCCCGCCCGCTCGGCCTCCTCCCGCCGCACCAGCCGCGCCGCGCCGTCGGGCGTCCGCAGCACCGCCGTGTGCCAGGGCGTGGCCCACGCGTCGTCCGCGTCCAGCAGCCGGATCCCGAACTTGGCGGAGCCGGGCCGCTGCGGATGAATGGACAGCCGCACGGACCGGGGGAAGTGATCGGCGATGAGATCGCCCCACGCCCGGCTGCGGGCGATCACCCCGTACGCCCGTGCGCGGCACTCCCGCTGCAGCGCCGACCGGCTGCCCTCGAAGTCCGCCGTGTCCTCCACCAGGAACCGGGTGATGCCCCGGTAGAGCCGGGCCGTCTCCAAATCGGCACGGGTCAGGGCACGCAGGGAGTCGAGGGAGGGCGCGTACGCGTCGACGACGAGGCGGCGCTTCTCGTCGTGCGGCAGATCGCCGTGGACCTGCCGCAGGTCGAAGGTGTCGAGATGGGTGAGGCCCTCCCGCTCGATGAGGGCGCGCAGTTCGTCGCCGTAGGCGTCGATGTGCTCGTCGGGCACGTGGATGAGGTCGCCGAAGATGTGCCCGTCCGAGCAGATGACCAGGCGAGCGCCAGGGGCGTACACCTCGCCGACGCGGTCGCAGAGCCGGTCGAGGAAGGCCAGGGAGAGCCGCTCGCCCTCGTCGGGCAGATGGCCGAGGACCTTGGCCGGATTGGGCGACTTGCAGGGGAAGCCGGGGAGCGTGAGGACGACCGGCTCGTTCGCGTCGGTGAACTCGCGTATCTGGGCGAGCTGTTCGGGATGGTCGGCGGGGTCCGGGGAGGACGCCCCGGTGGTGCGGTGGAAGGGCAGGAGCAGCCGGAGGATCCGGGCTTCGGGGGAGGTGGCGGCCGCGCGGGCCGTGGCGGTCATGGCGGGTATCACGTGCGGGGCCACTTCAGGTCGCGGGGGCATGCGGGGGTGGGCGCGGGCACAGGCGCGGGGGTGGACGTGCCGGACGTGTCGAAGGCGACGGGCAGCGCGGCCGTGCCCCGGCCGAGGACGGCGGGGATCCACTCGAGCTCGTCGTCGGGCACGGCGAGCCGCAGCCCGGGCAGCCGGGCGATCAGCGTGCCGAGGGCGACCTGGAGTTCGATGCGGGCCAGGGCGGCGCCCGGGCAGAAGTGGGTGCCGTGGCCGAAGGCCAGGTGCGGACCCTGGGCCCGGTCGAGGTCGAGGACGTCGGGGTCGGGGAAGCGCTCGGGGTCGCGGTTGGCCGCGCAGAGGGAGACGATCACGGAGTCGCCGGCGGGGACGCGCGTGCCGTGCAGCTCGGCGTCCTCGGCGAGGAAGCGCCAGGTGGTGAGCTCGAAGGCGCTGTCGAGGCGGAGGAGTTCCTCGACGGCGCGGGGCATGAGCGCGGGTTCGGCGCGCAGCCGCTCCAGGGCCCCGGGGTGGCGCGTCAGGGCCACGAGCGCGGTGGTGATCTGGTTGGTGACCGGTTCCTGACCGGCCACGAGCAGCTGGAAGATCATGGAGTCGAGCTCCTCCGGGCTGAGCTCGCCCTCGTCCCGGGCGGTGACGAGCCGGGAGAGCAGGCCGTCCCCGGGGTGCTCGCGCCGGTCGGCGACGACCTCGGCGATGTACTCCTGGAGGCCGCGCAGTAGCGCCTCGTAGGCCGGGCGGCCGGGGTCCGCGGGGCCGACCGGCGCGACGACCTTGCCCCACTCGCGGCGGAAGCGGGCGGCGAGGTGCGGGGGCAGGCCGATGACCTCGGCGAGGACCTGGAAGGGGAAGCGGGCGGCGAAGCACCGCACGAGGTCGATGCCGTCCGGCCCTTCGGTGGGCATCGCGTCGATGGGCATGGCGTCGACGAGAGCGTCGGCCATCTCCTGGAACCGCGGCCGCAGCGCCTCCACGCGCCGTGGCGCGAAAGCATCGGTGATCAGGCGGCGCATGGCGGTGTGCTTCGGCGCGTCCTGGTGGAGGAGGTGGACCTGGAGCTGGGAGTGCTGGGGCTCGGGCATGATCGAGGCTCGGGCGCGCCAGCGGTCGTTGCCGAGCTCGTGGTTCTTGCCCAGCCGGGGATCGGCGAGGGTCCGCTGCGCGGCGGCGTGCCCGGTGACCAGCCAGGCGGTGACCCCGCTGGGGAAGAGCACCCGGTGGATGGGGCCGGCCTCGCGCATCCGTGCGTACAGCGGGTACGGATCGCGCTTGTACTCGGGGCCGTAGAGGGGCACGGGGTCGGGCAGCGGCACGGTGGGAGTCTCCTCGCGAAGTGATGGACCCTTGAGGAGTCGTACGCCTCCGGGGGTGAGTTCCCGGCCATTTCGGCGAGGGGCTCGCCGGGTTCGGGGAGGGGGCCTCGATCTCCGGGTAGTCGGGCGCGGAGGCGCTCTGGTTCCCGGCCGGGAAAGGGACAATCCTCACGCGCCGGGAAGTGGCCGAAGCGCCGGGACACGGGCTCGCGCCGTGCCACGATGCGGCGATGACCGCACGTCTGGCACGTCCCCTCCCCTATGCCACTTTGGCAGGCTTCGTCCTGCTGCTGGCCGTTCTCTTCGGCGTCTCCTACGCGGCCGGTTCGGCCGCCGGTCCCGTCGCGCCGGGCCTCCACCGCGTCGGCGGTGCGACCACGGGTTCGGATGGCGGAAGCGGCGGCAACGACGGGAACATGGGCGGCATGCCCGGAATGGGCCACTGATGAGTACGTCGACGAGCACGGACGCCACCGGCGGCACGGACGCCACGGATGCCACCGTTGCCGCTGTCGCCACTGTCGTCACCGAGCTGATCATCGGCGGGATGACCTGCGCCGCGTGCGTGGCGCGCATCGAGAAGAAGCTCGGCCGGCTGGAGGGTGTGAGCGCCACCGTCAACCTGGCGACGTGCCGGGCGCGCGTCAGCCACCCCGCCGCGGTGCCGGTGGCGGACCTGATCGCGGTGGTGGAGGGCGCGGGATTCACGGCCGCGCTGCCGGAACCGGAGAAGCCGGCGACGGCGACGGACGCCGAGGCCACGGAGGAGATCGGTCAGCCGGACGGACCCGCCGTCACCCGCCTCATCGTCACCGCCCTGTTGTCGGTGCCGGTCCTGGTGCTCTCCATGGTCCCCGCCCTCCAGTTCGACAACTGGCAGTGGCTGTGCTTCGTCCTGGCCTCGCCGGTCGCGGTATGGGGCTCCTGGCCGTTCCACGAGCGGGCGCTGCGCGGGCTGCGGCACGCGGCCGCCACCATGGACACCCTGGTCTCGCTCGGCGTCCTGGCCTCCTACGGCTGGTCCGCGTACGCGCTCTTCCTCGGCGGTGCCGGGCGGCCCGGGATGCGGATGCCGTTCACGCTGGTGCCCTCGATGACGGGGGGTACGGCGGACGTCTACCTGGAAGCGGTGGTCGGCGTACCGCTGTTCGTGCTGACGGGCCGGCTGCTGGAGGCCCGGGCCCGGCGCGGCACGGGCTCGGCGCTGCGTGCGCTGGCGTCGCTCGCGGCGAAGGACGCGGTCGTCCGGGACGCGGACGGCACGGAACGGCGCGTTCCCATCGCCCGCTTGCGGGTGGGCGACGTGTTCGTCGTACGTCCCGGGGAGCGCGTCGCCACCGACGGTGTGGTGGTGGCGGGCAGCTCGGCGCTGGACCTGTCGCTGGTCACGGGCGAGAGCGCGCCCGTCGAGGCCGCTCCCGGCACGGCCGTCGTGGGCGGCGCGGTCAACTCCGGCGGGCTGCTGGAGGTACGGGCCGAGGCCGTCGGCGCGGACACCCAGCTGGCCCGGATCGCCCGGCTGGTGGAGGAGGCGCAGGCGGGCAAGGCCCGGGTGCAGCGCGTCGCGGACGCGGTCGCGGGCGTCTTCGTCCCGGCGGTGCTGGCCGTGGCCGTCACGGTCCTCGGCTTCTGGCTGGGTGCGGGCGCCGCCCCCCAGGCGGCGGTCACGGCGGCGGTCGCGGTGCTCGTGGTGGCCTGCCCCTGCGCCCTGGGCCTCGCCACCCCCACCGCCCTGCTGGCCGCCACGGGCCGGGGTGCGGGCCTGGGCATCCTGGTGAGCGGCCCACAGGCCCTGGAGGGCCTGCGCCGGGTGGACACGGTGGTTCTCGACAAGACGGGCACGCTGACGACCGGTTCGATGACGGTCACGGAGGTCACGGGCGACGCGGAGGCGCTGCGCCTGGTGGCGGCGGCGGAGTCGGGTTCGGAGCACCCGGTGGGACGCGCGATCCACGCCCACGGGCGCGAGGCGACGACGCAGGACGCGCCCCTGCCGCCGGCGACGGACTTCACGGCGACGGCGGGCGTGGGCGTACGGGCGCTGGTGGAGGGCCACGTGGTGGAGGTGACGCGTCCGGACGGGAAGGACCGACCCGACCGACCGGAACTCCCCGCCCCCCTGGCCGACGCCCTGTCCCGCGCCGAGCGAACCGGCCGGACCGCCGTCCTGGCCCGCGTCGACGGCGAGCCCCGAGCCGTGATCGCCCTCGGCGACACCGTCCGCGCCGGCAGCTACCGCGCCGTCGACCACCTCAAGCGCCTCGGCCTGCGCCCCGTGCTGGCCACCGGCGACGGCGCGGCGGCGGCCCACGCCGTGGCCGACGAGCTGGGCATCACCGAGGTCCACGCCCGGGCCACCCCCGAGGACAAGGCGGAGCTCGTCCGCACGCTCCGCGAGCGCGGCCACCGGGTCGCGGTCATCGGCGACGGGGTCAACGACACCGCCGCCCTGGCCGGCGCCGACCTCGGCATCGCCATGGGCGGCGGCACGGACGCCGCCATCGGGGCGGCCGACGTGACGCTCGTCCGCGAGGACATGGGCGCGCTGGCCGACGCCGTCCGGCTGGCCCGCCGCACCTCCGTGACCGTACGGTCCAACCTCCTCTGGGCCTTCGGCTACAACATGGTCACCGTGCCGCTCGCCGCGGTCGGACTGCTCAGCCCGATGGTCGCGGCGGCGGCGATGTCCGCCAGCTCGCTGCTGGTCGTGGGCAACAGCCTGCGGCTGCGCGGCTGGCAGCCGCGCACCGCGCGCACCACTGCGAACAAGCGGAGGACGCTGCGATGAACGACACGAAGAACTCCCTCCTCCGCACCGCCCGAGCGGCCCTCGTCCCGGTCGCGGCCTGCGCCGTGGCCCTGGGCGGGCTGACCGCCTGGACGGCGTCCGGCGCGGCGGGCCGCCCCGCGTCCGTGACGGTGGACGACGGCCGGGTCTTCCAGCCCTTCGGCATCGAGAGCACGGCGGCGATGTTCCGCCTGCGCAACACCGGCGACGCGGACGACGAGCTCATCGGCGTCGACGTTCCCACAGCGGGCGGCGCGATGCTGAGCCGTACGGTCGTAAAGAACGGCGCCGGCAAGATGAAGATGATCGCGTCCACGACCGTCCCCGCCCGCGGCACGGTGGAGATGTCCCCGCACGAGCTGGACGTCATGGTCTACCGGCCGCCCCTGGTGCGCGTCGGCGAGCGGCTCCCGTTCGTGTTCCGGTTCCGGAAGAGCGGCGTCGTACGGGTGGACGCGGTGGTGGTCCGCCCCGGCAACAGGCCGCTCACACAGCACTGACCCGAACCGGAACGAGTGAGGGGCTGTGGTGCCTGCCGGCACCACAGCCCCTCACTTCGTCAGCCGGTCACCCGGCGGGCAATCACCCGGCGAGCGCCGGCACCCGTACCGCCGTCGCCCGTACCGCCGACGCCCCCCGCTCGGCCGCGTCCAACTGCACGATGAGCGCCTCGCGCGCCCGCGCCACCCGCGAGCGGACCGTACCGACCGGGCAGCCCGCGACGACCGCGGCCTCCGCGTACGGCAGGCCGAGCAGCTGCGTCAGGACGAACGCCTCGCGGCGCTCGTACGGCAGCCGGTCGAGGAGCTGCGAGAGGGCGACGCCCTCGTCGAAGCCGGGCAGCGCCGGGGACTGGGTGCGCTCGGCCGCCGACTGCCAGTCGTCCGTGTCCGACAGCCGGGGCCGCGCCGCCTGGAAGCGGAGCCGGTCCACGACGGTGCGGCGGGCGATGGACAGCAGCCAGGTGCGGGCCGACGAGCGGCCCTCGAAGCGCGGCAGCGAGCGCAGGGCGCGCAGGAACGTCTCCTGTACGAGGTCGTCGGCGCCCTGCGGGTCGTTGCTGAGCCGTGCCACGTACCGGCGGACGTCGGTCTGGGTGGCGCGGATGAATCGTTCCACCGCGTCGGCGTCGCCGCCGCGCGCCGCCAGCGCCCAGGCGGTCACGGTCTCGTCGTCACGCACGGCGGCCCCCGGTGGTCGCGGCCGGCCCGGTGCCGGGGACGATGGCGGGGTGCACTGCGTTGACGTCCGTACCGCCATATCCGCCCGCGCCGACGGCGAGGACCTGCCGCCGGAGGTGTCCGGCGCGGCGCTCGACGCGCACCTTCGGGGCTGTGCCGAATGCCGCGACTGGGAGGAACGGGTGCACCGGCTCAAGGTGCTCACGGCGCGTCTGGGGCTCGTGTGACGGGAGCGTCCCGAACGGATGCGTCTCGGCCGGGTGTGTCCCGGACGGCAGCGTCCCGCACGAGCGGACCGCCGGTGTGAGGGCAGGGGTCATCGCCCTGGGTCCTTCCTGGAATCCGGGCGCCCGGCCGTACGGCGAGGCGTGGCCCGCGGACGGCGGCGGGGCCCGGTGAGGTGATTCGGCCCGGTAGGTCGCGGTCGCGGGCCCGGAAGGGGCTCAGGCGACGGCGACGACGGGTCCGGGCGGACCGCGCGTGGCGAGGACGTGGGCGTAGAGCAGCTGGCGCAGCCGCTGCGCGGCGCGGCCGAAACCGGCCCGCACGCGGGGCGGCCGGGGCCGCGCCGGTACGTCGTGGAAGAGGAGGACGAGCGGGCCGCGCAGCCGCGCGGCGATGGTCCGGCCGAGCCGGAAGGCGGCCTGTTCACCGCCGGCGAGCCAGATGCCGCAGATGAGGGCGACGAGCACGTGGGCGGACCACATGCCGAGGGCACCGTGGCCGGCGTGCATGCCACCCATGCCACCCATGCCACTCATACCGCCCATGCCGTGGCTCATGGGCGGCATGCCCCCGTGGTCCATGGGCATGGGCATGGACGCGGAGCCCGCGAACCCACCGCAGACGGCGTCGGACGCGGACACGGACGCGCCCGAGGACGCGCCCGACGACACGGCCGAGGACGCGGACATCCCCGCGTCCACCGCGCGAGCGGCAACGCTCTGGGCGACGGTGAAGAAGGAGTGCAGCCCGGTCTGCGCGCCCACCGTGGCGAGCGTGATCAGCAGGGGGCCGCGTTCGCGACCGGCCAGGAACCAGGCGCAGCCGCCCGTCGTCGTGAAGGCGACGGCTATCGCCCACCACGGGACGGTGGTGCCGGACATCACGGCGTGGCCCAGGGCCGCGAGCAGCACACAGACCGCTGCGAACACACCGGCTCGCAGCGCGCGCGGGACCTGTCCGGTCTGCTGGTGCCCTGCTCTCATGACGGAGACATCGTTGCACCCGCCCGGCGCGGGCCGATAGCGGGGGGCGCGCTGACGCCCGTACGACCCCCCGCCCGGGCGCACGGCTCCGCCCCGTACCGTCCGCCCGGCGGTACGGGGCGGCGGGCCGCCAGGCTCGGGGGGAATGACCGGCGGCACCGGTCCCGTCGCGCCAGTGGGACTCGCGTTCTCGAGTCAACCGCGCGGGCGGCCCGGGCGGGAGCGTGTGCGAGGGGGTGGGCGCGGGTGCGCCGCGCACACCCCGTGTGAAATGCCGGCTTCCGCAGGGGCGCGGCGAGGAGCCGCTACCGGCCGCCGGCAGGACCGGCGGCCGCCCCGCCGCCCGCCTTGTCGCGCTCGGGCAGCCAGGCGGCGCTGTTCTTGTCCCCGAAACGGCTGCCGATCGCGCCCTTGATCACGGAGAGCGCGGCGGGGAGCGCGGCGACGGCCGCGGCCTTGAGCGCGGAGATGCTGGTGAGGTCGAACCCGTCGGCGATGATGATGCCGAGGAAGGTGGTCACGTAGGCGGCGAGGGTTCGCTCGGCTATGTCGAGAAGTACCTTACGGTTCACTGTGTTTCCGTTTCGGGAGTCTCTGATGTGCGTGCGGAGGTCGTGACGGGTGGCAGCAGCGTCACCGCTGTGACGTGTCCACCGCAACTCTCCGCTGTCCGTGTCCTACCCACCGACCGCCGACGGCAGCCCTCCCCACCGCTTCCTCCGGTTCGTCCGGCGTTCGACAAGCCACCGCCCGGCGGTATGGTCACGGAGGCGGCCGACCTCCGGGAGGGTCCACGTGGTCAACCCCTGGCTGGCGATGGCGTCCGGCGCCGACCCCGCCGAGCGGAGCCGGACGATGGGCGGCGCGCACTCGGCGTTCGTCTCGGACGGGGTAGTGAGCCCCCGGGTCCGCGCGGTCGTCGCGGATTCGTGGCGGCGCTCGGCGGCCGTGCTGCCCGGTCCGGAGTTCATGGCTCCGGTGGAGCTGACCGACGACGAACTGGACCGCTACCGGCGCGCGCACCCGCTGGCGCGGGTGATGCCGCTCCTGCGCGAACTGCTCGGCACCATCGCGGACGACGGCGCCCATCTGCTCGCGGTCTGTGACGCGGCGGGCCGGATGCTGTGGGTGGAGGGGCACGCGGGGGTGCGGAGGGGCGCCGAGCGGATGAACTTCGTCCCGGGCGCCCGCTGGGACGAGCGGCACGCCGGCACCAACGCCCCGGGCACGGCCCTCGCTCTGGACCACGCCGTGCAGATCTTCGCCACCGAGCACTACAACCGCCTGGTCCAGCCGTGGACGTGTGCCGCGGCACCCATCCACGACCCGGTCACCGGACGGCTGCTGGGCGCGGTGGACATCACCGGCGGCGACCACCTGGCCGGCCCGCACAGCCTGGCCCTGGTCCAGGCGACGGCCCGCGCGGCCGAGGCACACCTGACGACCGGCCCCACCGGGGGCCAACCCACGCTGTCCGCCCTGGGCAGGGACGAGGCGCTCCTGACGACGGCGGACGGGCGCCGATTACGCCTGAGCAGACGCCACAGCGAGATCCTGGCGTTGCTGGCGGCCAACCCGGCGGGCCTGACGGGCGACCAGCTCTCCCTCGCCCTCTACGGGGAACGCCCGGTGCCACCGGTGACCCTCCGGGCGGAACTCTCCCGGCTGCGGCGGCTGGTGGGCGGGCTGCTGCACTCGCGCCCGTACCGGCTGAGCGTCCCCGTGGAGACGGACGCGGCGGACGTCGAACGCGAACTCGCGGCGGGTGACCTGAGCGGCGCGCTGCGGACCTACGCCGGCCCGCTGCTCCCCCAGTCCGAAGCGCCGGGGATACGCCGGATGCGCCGGCTCCTGGAGGACCGGCTGCGCAGGGCGGTGCTGGGAGGCGACGACGCGGGGGCGCTCCAGCTGTGGGCGGACAGCCCGTGGGGCGAGGAGGACCTGGAGGTGTGGGAGCGCCTGCTCGCCGCGCTCCCCGAGGACGCGAGGCACCGGGGCCGGGTGGCGGCGCGGACGGGACGGCTGCGGGCAACGTTCGCGCAACGTGGCGAGGACTAGCGTCGCGTGACGCGCGCACCGAACGACCCCTGAACGCGCGACGAACCCCACCCACCCGAAGGGCCGCCATGACCCGCTACGCCAACCCCGGCTCCCCGGACGCGATCGTCACGTACCGCCCGCGGTACGACCACTGGATCGGGGGCGAGTACGTACCGCCCAAGCAGGGCGGGTACTTCGAGAACCCGTCCCCGGTCGACGGCCGCCCGTTCACGGAGATCGCGCGGGGCACGGCCGAGGACGTCGAACGCGCCCTGGACGCCGCCCACGCGGCGGCCCCGGCGTGGGGCCGCACCTCCCCCGCGGAACGCGCCCTCGTCCTCAACCGCATAGCGGACCGCATGGAGCGGAACCTCGAACTCCTGGCCGTCGCGGAGACCTGGGACAACGGCAAACCGGTCCGGGAAGCCCTGGCCGCCGACATCCCCCTCGCGATCGACCACTTCCGCTACTTCGCGGGTGCGATACGGGCCCAGGAGGGCAGCCTCTCCGAACTCGACGAGGACTCCGTCGCCTACCACTTCCACGAGCCGCTGGGCGTGGTCGCCCAGATCATCCCGTGGAACTTCCCCCTCCTGATGGCGGCCTGGAAGCTGGCCCCGGCGCTGGCGGCGGGCAACGCGGTCGTCCTCAAGCCGGCGGAACAGACCCCCGCCTCGATCCACGTCTGGCTGGACCTGGTGGCGGACCTGCTCCCGCCGGGAGTGGTCAACATCGTCAACGGCTTCGGCGTGGAAGCGGGCAAGCCGTTGGCCTCCAGCCCCCGCGTGGCCAAGATCGCCTTCACCGGCGAAACCACGACAGGCCGCCTGATCATGCAGTACGCCTCGGAGAACCTGAAGCCGGTCACCCTCGAACTGGGCGGCAAGAGCCCGAACATCTTCTTCGACGACGTCTCCGCCGCGGACGACGACTTCCTCGACAAGGCCCTCGAAGGCTTCACGATGTTCGCCCTCAACCAGGGCGAGGTCTGCACCTGCCCCTCCCGCGCCCTCATCCAACGCGGCCACTACGCCACGTTCCTGGAAGCGGCCAAGGCCCGCACCGAGGCCATCATCCCGGGTCACCCCCTGGACACCGACACCATGATCGGCGCCCAGGCCTCCAACGACCAGCTCGAGAAGATCCTCTCCTACCTCGACATCGGCAAGCAGGAAGGCGCCCGCATCCTCACCGGCGGCACCCGAGCCGACCTGGGCGGCGAACTCGCGGGCGGCTACTACGTCCAGCCCACCATCCTCGAGGGCCACAACCGCATGCGCGTCTTCCAGGAAGAGATCTTCGGCCCGGTCGTCGCCGTCACGTCCTTCACCGACTTCGACGACGCCATGTCCCTGGCCAACGACACCCTCTACGGCCTCGGCGCCGGCGTCTGGACCCGCAACGGCACCACCGCCTACCGCGCCGGCCGCACCATCCAAGCCGGCCGCGTCTGGACCAACTGCTACCACACCTACCCAGCCCACGCCGCCTTCGGCGGCTACAAACAGTCGGGCATAGGGCGGGAGGGACACCGGATGATGCTGGACCACTACCAGCAGACGAAGAATCTTCTGGTGTCGTACTCGCCGAAGAAGCTCGGCTTCTTCTAGAGGCGCCGGAAAGGGCCTCCGACCTGCGCAAAGCGCGGCCGGAGGCCCTTTCCGCATGAAGCCGATCGTTGCCCGCCGCGCAGCCCGCGATGCGGCGTACCCACCACCTTGTCTACTCACCGCAGAGCGGAGGGAACCGATCACCCGGCGGACTGTCAGCGCCTGCACATAACCTACCGACATGTCCTCGACTCTCGGTGAGCTCCGGCACGTCATGCTCGGTTCGATCTTCAAGCCCGAGGTTCCCCTGGGACCGACCCGGGACATCCTCATCACCTGCCACGCCTCGGCAACAGGCAAGGGCAAGCTCCACGGGAGCCCAGAGTGCCGCACTCTGCGGTCGGCCGCCTCCGTAAACCAGATCGACATCCCGTTCGGCGAAGCCGTCGAGCGGCTTTGCGCGAACTGCCGGTGGCCTCTACCCACGGACAGCCCCATCCTGCCGCTCGGTGCAGCGGTCAACGAGGTGGACTCGCTCACCATCTGGCTGGACCGGGAGCCCGAGGACGAGGAGGACGTCGAGGCCGAGCGCGATGCCGCCATGGCCCTCGCCACCGGCGATTACCCGCCCCACGCAGATGACGCCAGCGACGAGGAAGAGGAAGAGGAAGACGACGAGGCTGGGCGCGACGAGGAATGGGAGCGCTACGACCGCGCCCGCGACCTGCGCTCCGGACGCCATGAGCACTGGCGCCGACTGCATTCCTACCTAGCCCGGAGCAACGAGGCGGTAGCCGAGTACCCCTTCCTCGCCCCGTGGGCCGACGGCCTGCAGAGTCGCCTCACTGGCGTCCTCGACGCAGAGCGTCGGGCCTTCGTGGCCCTCGTCCAGCCGGCCCATCTGCTGGAGGCGGCTGCCGTACGCGTCCTGCCCGCGCCACGGTTCTCCGGCGATCCCGGCTTCGCCGGGCTGGGAGCGGAGGCGGAGAAGACCTTCCGGCGAGCGTGGTACGAGTGGAGTCGCCGAGCTGCCTGGTCCTGGCGGCGCCTGGAAGATCAGCACTTCTCGGTGTACACCGTCGTCAGCGACGCATTCGGGCGTCGCCGTAAGGGGAAGCCCGAAGCCCACTCCGCCTTCCGCCAGCTCACCGCCGACTGGATCCGCCAGGCACGCGAACAAGCCGGCAGCCCCGCCAGCACGCCATGGCAGCTGGTAGCCGTCAAGGCACCCGCCCTCCCCCGAACCCATCACAGCGAGCCGGAACGCGACCCCCTCACCATATGGGAAGCATCGGTCATCGCCACCTACCAAGTGGCTTTCAACCGGAAGGCCGGCACCACGGCCCTGCTTGTTCCCCACCTCATCGCCGAGCAACTACTCACATGCGCCTCCGACGACATGCCGGTCCAGCTCCTGGCTCCCCAAGGCAGCGCCCTACCCGCGGAAGTGCTGCTCGAACAGTGGGACCACGAGAGCCTCACCCGCTCGTAGCCGAGCACTGTCAGGTCCAGGCGGGTCTCCCCCTGGCTCATGACGGCCTGCCGCCCACTCCCAGTCGTGGGCCAGGCCACTGATATTCGCCAGAGCCGGCGATTGCTGCGCGACCCGTGCGTGCGGGGTCGCGTGCATCGGCTACGCGAAAGATCACCACATGCGGCCGCTGGATTTACCGTGCTCCGGCAATCGGCATTCTCGGTAGCGTGGCCATCTGCTGCACGAGGGGCCCGCGTGTCCGGCTGGTCTCCGGGCGGAGCTTTCGATGAAGAGTGATGAGGCTGCAATGAGTGAACTGACGAAGCCCGAAGTCCACGTTCCGGAGGGTGACGCTCCTACCGAGCTGACCATCCGGGACCTGGTCGTCGGGGACGGGCCCGAGGTGGAGCCGGGCATGGTGGTCAGGGTCCACTATGTCGGGGTGACCTTCGAGTCCGGGAAGGAGTTCGATGCCTCCTGGGACCGGGGCGAGCCGTTCAAGTTCGCTCTGGGCAGCGGCAGGGTCATCAAGGGCTGGGACCGGGGGGTGAGGGGGATGAAGGTCGGCGGTCGGCGCGAGATCATCGTTCCCCCGCGTCTCGGCTACGGCAAGCAGTCGCCCTCGCCGTTGATCCCGCCGGGCTCGACCCTGGTCTTCGTCGTGGACCTGCTCGACTCGTATTCCAGCACAGCCGGGTGGAGCAACGCCTAGTGGCCCTGGCCGCCCCTCCCCTTCGACGCCCTGCACCGCCGTCTCCCGGGGTTCGCGGACGGCGGGTGTGTGCGGAGCGGGCGCCGGCACGGCCGTAGTGGCGCGCCGGTCGGCGGCCAACCGAGCGGGATCCCCTCGGCCAGTCGCGTGTCGGCCTCCTCACAGGGCGCGCCTGTCCGCCCGAGCACCGCACACGCCGAGATCCGGACCGTTGCCGAAGGACCTTCTGGTGAGCTATTCGCCGAAGAAGCAGTAACCGCGCCACGGATTTCTCACGCCGCGAAGATCCCGTCCAGTTGCCGTTCCAGCACCGCCACCGCCGACTCCGGGGTGCGGTGGCCCACGAGGATGCTCGTGCCCAGCCCCGCCGACAGGGCCAGGAGGGCGATCGCGTCCTGGCGAGGGTCCACCCCGGGGTGGGTGAGGTCCGCTTCCTGGGCCTGGCGGAGGAGTTCCGTCAGGTGGTTCTCGGCCGCTTCGGGACTGCGGATGAAGGGCTGGGCGGCCAGGGCCTCGTCGGTCACGGCGAGGACGGCGTACGAGGTGTGGACGAGGTGGAAGGTGCGGCTCGCCTCGTCGGTGGGGAGGGACGCCAGCAGGATGGCCTCGATCACCGCGCGCGGGCCCGGGGCGTCGCCGGCCGCCCGGAGGCGGGCGGCCACCCGTTCGCCGAATCGTTCGGTCAGGTGCTCCAGACCGTAGAGGAGCAGCTTCTCCTTCGTCTCGAAGTAGTACTGCACCAGCCTCAGCGACACTCCCGCCTCCGCCGCCACGTCCCGCATCCGCACGGCGTGCAGCCCGCGGTGGCCGGCCACGCGGAGGAGTGCCTCGGCGATCTCGGTGCGCCGTTCCGCGTGGTCCACGCGCTTCGGCATCGTTCGACTCCGCTCTTCGATGACAAGGGTCCTCAGTGACCACTACCTCTTTATGGTACCGCCGTATCAAGTTGATGGTACGGTCGTATCACGAACCAGGTGATCGTTACCGAGGAGGCCACCCGTGCCCCAGACCACGGCCCGCGACCGAATCCCCGCCCGCAACCGCCCCGACGTCGGCCGCTACGTCAACGACGCCCTGCGGGAGCGCTACTTCGCGACGTGCGACGCCGTCTTCGCCCTCGGGGCGACGGCCGTCGCGGAGACGGACGTGGAGACCTCCTTCGGGACGACGCACGTCTACCGCTACGGGCCCGACGACCCGGCCGGCGCCTCCCGCACCCCGGTCGTCCTCGTGCACGGCGCCGGCAGTTGCTCCGCGATGTGGTACCCGAACACGTCCGCGCTCAGCGCCGAACGGCCCGTCTATGCCATCGACACGCCGGGCGACCCCGGCCGCAGCGTGCAGCGCGAGCCCATCCACCGACCCGAGGACGCCGCGCGCTGGCTGGACGAGACGCTCGCCGGGCTCGGCCTCGACCGCGTCCACCTCGTCGGCGCCTCGTACGGCGGATGGCTCGCCCTGAACCAGGCGCACCGCGGGCCCGGCCGGCTCGCCTCCGTCACCCTGCTCGATCCCGGTGGGCTGGAGAAGGTGGGGCTGCGCTTCTTCGTCTGGATCTTCATCAGTCTCTTCGCGACCTTCGCGCCCAAGGCGCTGCGCCCCCGGCTCGCGCGCTGGCTGGAGCAGCCCGTGCTCATCGAGCCGGAACTCCGCGCGATGGTCAGGGCGGGCATCCGCGCCTACCGCATCCGCCGCCCGGCTCCGCTGCCCCTGTCCGAGGAGGAGTTGAGCACCATCCGCACCGCCATGTATCTGGTGCTCGGCAAGCGGAGCCTCCTCGTGCACCCGAAGCGGCAGGTGGAGCGCGTTCCGCGGCTGATACCGGGGGCCCGCGCCGAGATCGTCTCGAACACCGGCCACGGCCCCCAGATCGACCACGCCGACGAGATCAACCGCCGGATGCTCCGCTTCATGGATTCCGCCGACCGATCCGGCGGACAAGCGGTCGCCCGCTGACCATCACCGGCACACGTGGTCCTGACGGGAGCGCGCCCGTCAGGACCACGGTCACCACCCGGGCGCCGTCAGCGAATGATCAGCGCGTTCTCCATCAGCCGGGGACCCGTGCTGTCGGAGGGCCTGTTGATGAGCCGGCCGCCGACCACCATCGTGGTGGATCCGCCCCCGTCGAGGTTGAGGGCGTTCACCGCGCCGAGGGAGCGCATGACGGCCGCGCTCTCCCGGAAGGTCAGTCCCGAACTGTACCCCGGGCGGCGGCCGTCGACGGCGACGAACAGCAGGGAGCCGTCGTCCGTGACGCCGGCGAGGCTGCGCGGGTGCCGGTGGATGCCGAAGTAGTCGAAGAAGCCGGGGTCGTCGGGGTAGTTGAAGCCCTCGGCGTCCGCGGGGATGTCGATACGGCCGTTCCGGAGCAGTTGCGGGCCGCCCGAGGCGACGTCCATGGCGCGTCCGGCGGTGTCCGTCAGGGGCCGGCCGTCGCGGTCGAGGACGGTGGCCGTCACGTTCACCACCTGGCCCTTGCGGGCGTGGGCGCGCAGCCAGTCGGCGCCGTCGCCCGTGCCGGCGAGCAGCGTCGTGCCGGACGGGAACGTGCCGCCGCGCCGGTCGCGCACCTCCAGCACCTTGCCGTTCTTGTCGATGACGACCGCGACGCCGTCACCGGCGTGCGTGGGCCCGTAGAAGAAGTCGGTGTACTGGATGACCTCGGAGTCGTCGGTGCACAGGACGTCGTGGCGCGGCCGCTCGGTGGGGACGTCGCCCCCGGTGCCACCGCAGTTGCGGATCTTGCCCGGGGAGCGGTTCAGCCCGTCGAGTTCGCGCTGGGCGCCGTCGGCGGAGCGCAGGCGCAGGTTGGTGCTCAGCCGCTGGACGGAGGGGCGTGCGCGCCGGTCGGAGGGCAGGACGAGGGCGCTGGTCCCCTGGACCGCCTCGCTCACGAGCTTGCCGCCGACGACCGACAGGCCGGCGACGTCGCCGAAGGTGCCGTCCTCCTCGTCCGAACCGTAACTGCCGTTGATCCCGGCGATGCCGCCCATGTGCTTGACCATGTCGGCCAGCGTCTCGCCGCCCGGCACCCGGTCCTGGGCCTGCCGGACCTGGACCCGCTGCCGCTGCGCGGCGGAGACCCGCAGCACGTCGACGACCCAGGGGCCGGTGCGGCCGGTGCCGTCCTCCCCCGTGAAGTAGGTGTGCGTGGGGTTGAAGCCCGCCGCGCGCAGGTCCTTCACCAGCCGGGCGGCGGCCCCCTGGTCGGCGAGCTCGCCGACCCGTACGCGCCAGCCCCACGGCTGGTTCGAGGGCAGGTCCTGGGGGCGCTCGTCCACGCGGCTGACGGAGGGGTCGAAGCCGGCGTCGTCCAGCCGGTCGGCCAGGGAGCGCGCCGCGCTCTCGTCCTTCAGCAGCGCGACCTCGACGGTCCAGTGGTCACGGGCGTCGGGGCGGCCACGTTTGATCCGGGTCCAGGTCACACCCGGGGCCACCTGGGTGGTGGTGCGGGTCTCGGGAAGGTTCGCGTCCCCCAAGGGGAGTCGCTGTACGGCGGGTTGAACAGAGGATTGAACGGCGGGTTGAACGACCGCCTGGGCCCCGGCCTGCAGGCCCGTGGCGGGCAGAACGAGTGCCAGTGTGGCCAGGCCGGCGGTGAGCACCGACCGGCGCGTGCGTCTGATCTTCACCACTTTCCTCCCTGCCCTCTCCATGTCGTGGCGCGGGCTGTCGCCGCAGTGTGGCCGCGCAGCGTGTCGCCCACGCGAACGCTCAGCTCAGCATGGCGTAATGCAGCGGAAACAAGGTGCTGCTGTGCGGGAGGAGTTGGGCCGGTTCACCCTGTGGGGTACGCGCCGCCGCCGTCACGTGGACACGGCACGGTCGTCACGCGGACGCGCCCCGCCGGGACCCGCCGCGCCCGCGAAAATCTTCCATCATGCCGCAACCCGGCCCACCCGGCGGCGAAATCCCCCACGCGGATCGTTCAACTCACCGCGCCCGCTAGGCTACTGGGAGCAACGGCTCTGCCTCCCCTGAGTGCCTCGCCCGGCCGGGCGGGGCCCCGGCGCGTACCCGGGATCGTCAAGAGGTGAGGAGCCGGCTGATGGGGAAGCCGAGGAGCAGGAGGAGGCGTCGGGGACGGCCTCCCGGTCCGGATCGTCAGGGTCCGCGGGACTGGGTGACGCTCTCGGCCGTGCTTGTGAACGCGGTTGCCGCCATCGCGCGGTGTTGTGACCAGCTGCTGCGCTGACGCGTACCGGCTGGGGCGGTTCCGGACGACGGGTCGGTCCCACCTGGAGGTGTGGACCCGGCCGGTGCTAGGTCGGCCGGGTCCACACGATGCCTCGCACGGGACGGGCCTGGCTCTCGGCGACATCCGGAGCCGGGCCCTTCGCGTTCCGTACGAGAGACTGGCCTCCGCCGATCGTTCCGCGGAGTTCGGTCGCCCGCGGCCGCCCGGCGGCGCCGGCTGACCGCGCACGTCACTGTAGCAATTGGTCAAGCGCCTGCTACCCCTTTGACCTGCGACGAAGGCAATCCGGCCACAACGGGCCACGTCAAACGCCCACCGTCCGCCATGCCTCGCCATGCCTTCGCCACCCCTCCCCAGCAGCCGGAACGCCGCCGAGGGCCCGAACGCCCCGCTCCCGGGTGGCGCGCGGGGTGGCGGTTGTCGGGCCGCGACGGCATACCTCCGCCCGCGCTTCCCGCGCCTCCGCCACGCCGTGCGGGCCCCGGATTCAGCCGCGGAGCCCGGCCCTCTCCCCCGACCGGCCCATGTTGCTTACCGAATGGAGCAATACGACTACCCTGCGGATGCTCCGTCCGGAGTGCGGGGTGAACCTCGGAAACGAAGGAGGTACACCCAATGAAGTCAATCCGTACCGCTCTCTGCGGCACCCTGACGGCAGTCGCCGTCTGCGCGGCGCCCGCCGCGTATGCCCTCGGCTCCTCCAACACCCCGGTCAAGCCGCCCCAAAGCAGCGTCGTGCAGCACACCGGTCATGACGAGGACTGCGACGACGACCACGGCCGTGGTGACCACGACCACGGCCACGGCCGTCACGACCGCGATCGCGACCGTGACGACTGCGACGACGACCACGGGCGCGACCACGGCCGCGACCACGAGGACCACGGCCGCGAACACGGCCGGGACCACGGGCGCGACCACGACTGGGACGACCACGACGACCATGGTCGGGACGACCACGGGCGTGACCACGGCCGGGACCACGAGGACCACGGCCGCGAACACGGCCGGGACCACGACCACGGGCGTGAGGACCACGGCCGTGACCACGGACGTGAGGACCACGGCCGTGACCACGGGCGCGAGGACCACGGGCGCGACCACGAGCACGGTCGTGACCACGGGCGTGAGGACCACGGCCGGGAGCACGAGCGCCCGCACGGCCGCAACCACACGGGCGGTGGCGCCACGGCGCCGGTGGCCGCGTCCGAGTCCACGTCCGTCGACGCCCCCGCGCTCGCCCTCGCGGGCGCCACGGTGGGTATGGCCGGTGGGCTGATCTGGTACCGGCGCCGCGTCAACGCGGCCAAGCGGTGACAGGGAGCGAACCGGCGTCATGTCAGAAGCGCGCACAGGCGGTTCGAACCGCCGCCTGCTGACCGGGGTGGCCTGGGTGGCTCTGCTGCTGGCCCTGTGGCTCTGGGGTCACGACACCGTGGAGGAGCCGATAGCCTCGGCCCCCAGGCCCGGTGCCGTGGCCACCGAGGGCCGCCCCCCTGCGCGCGGCCTGCCCCCGGCACACGAACCGTTGCCGGGGGCGGGCCCCCTCGTGCTCGCCATCAAGGCGGTGGGGCTGAAGGCCCCGATCGAGGGGCACGGGCTCGACCCGCGCGGCGGCGTCGAACCGCCCCCGTACGAGCGGCCCAACGCCGTCTCCTGGTACCAGGACGGCCCCGCGCCCGGAAGCACGGGAACCGCCGTGCTCGTCGGGCACGTCGACACCCAGACCTCACCGGCGGTCTTCTACGAGCTGAGCTCCCTCAAGCGCGGCGCGAAGATCAACGTCACCCGGGTGGACGGCTCCACGGCCGAGTTCACCGTCGACGACATCACCGTCGTCGACAAGGACCACTGGGACGACGACAAGGTCTACGGCTCCCGCGACACCAACCGCGCCGAGCTCCGCCTGATCACCTGCGGCGGCGAGTACGACCGCGCCCAGCACGAGTACACCGCCAACCTGGTGGTCTCGGCCTATCTCACCGGGACCGGCCGGACCCTGCCCGAGCCCCGTGTCACCCCCGACACCCAGGGCTCCTCCGACGGCCAGGGCCAAAGCCAGGGCCAGGGCACCTCCGACACCTAGGCCACACCACTCCACTCGCACATTCACCGCGCGCCCCGGATTCCGGTCCGGAGCGCTTCGCTGCGTCCGCCACCGTTCGCCCCGGCGCGCATACTGGCCCGTACCGACTCGGCACGGGGGGTTCGATGCCGGAGCAAGGCACGTCACTACAGGAACTGATAGCCCGTCAACACCGTTCGGGACTCGTCGGCCGCCAGGCCGAGCTCGCCTGTTTCCAGGAGAACTTGCGGCAGCCCGCCGACGACCCCTCCCACCGTTTCGTCTTCCACCTCCACGGCGTCAGCGGCGTCGGCAAGACCTTTCTGCTCCAGCAGATGATCAGCGGCGCGCGGGCGCAGCAGGCCCTGACCGCGTACGTCACCGACGCGGCCCGCACCGTCGTCGACACCATGGCGGCCATCGGCGCGGAGCTCGCGCGACAGGGCTGCCCCCTGCGGAAGTTCGACGGTCTCCTCGCCACCTACCACCGCAAGCTGCGCGAGGCGGACGCCCTCGCCCACGCGGAACGGCCGGCGCCCGGCCGGGAGCGGGAGGGCTCCCCCTCCGCCTCCAGCCGGGTGGCGGCGCGGATCGGGCTGGCGTCGCTGGGGCTGGTGCCCGGTCTCGGGTTCGTCGCCGAGGCGGCCGACGCCACCGAGGTCGCCCAGGCGGCGGACCGGCTGCGGGAGTGGCTCGGCGGCCATTTCCACAACCGCGAGGACGTCGACCTGGTGATGTCCCCGGTGCGCACGCTCACGCCCGCCTTCACCAAGGACCTCCGCGACGTCGCGGCCCGCCGGAGCTGGGTGGCGCTGTTCCTCGACGACTACGAGCGCACGGCGCCGGTGCTCGACGACTGGCTGCGCGAGCTACTCCTGAGCGACGTCCACGGGGCGCTCCCCGGCAACGCCGTGCTCGCCCTCGCCGGTCAGCAGCCGCTCGGCCACGCCGGCTGGGGCGACCAGCTCGGCGTCGTCCAGCACATGCCGCTCGACGTCTTCACCGAGGCGGAGGCCCGGCAGCTGCTGGCCGCGAAGGGCATCGGCGACGAGCACAGC
The DNA here is from genome assembly GCF_014648775.1 of Streptomyces abikoensis. Taxonomy (GTDB): domain Bacteria; phylum Actinomycetota; class Actinomycetes; order Streptomycetales; family Streptomycetaceae; genus Streptomyces; species Streptomyces abikoensis. Next base: position 311,116 of record NZ_BMRT01000006.1, on the reverse strand, counting down.
GTCCGGCTGATCCTGCGCGAGTCCGGCCGGCTGCCCCGGCAGCTGGTCCTGATGGCCCGCAACGGCCCCGACGACCCGCACATCGCCGACGTCAGCGACGCCACGGTCGAACGCGCCCTCAAGGACGAGACCGACCCGGTCCGGCACGCCGCCGCGGCGGCGTGCGCCCTGCCCCGCCGGTTCGACGAGGAGGTGTACCGGGCCGCCGTCGAGCCCGAGGCCGCCGGTCACTTCGACTGGCTCCGCACCCGCCCCTTCGTCACCGACCAGGGCGGCACCTACCAGTACACCGAGCCCATCCGGGCGGCCTTCCTGCGCCGCCAGCGCCACCACTCGCCCCGGCGCTGGTACGACCGGCACCGGGCACTGGCCGGCACGTTCGAGGAGTGGCGGCTTCGGCTGGAGGAGGCCCTGGCCCCGGAGGACCGGTGGGCCGACGACCGCTGGGTGGAGTACGCCCTGGAGGAGCGGTACCACCACCTGTGCGCCTTCCCCCGGATCTCCCCGCGTACGGTCACGCGCTTCCTGGTCGACGCCTGTGCCGCCGAGCCGCCCCGGATCCGGCGGTGCGCCGACATGCTGGCCCAGGCCGGGGAGACGGCGGACCTGGAGTGGGCCCGCGGTCTCGGGCAGCGGCTCCTCGCGGCCCTGCCGGACGAGCACGCCGACGTCACCCCCGCCCTGGACGTCCTGCTGGGCGAGCCCGGCCTGGACACCGACGAGCGGGTCACGGCGCTCGTGGCCCGGGCGGAGCGGCACCGCAGGGCCGGGCGCGCCGAGGACGCGCTCGCGGACTACCGGGACGCCCTGCAACTGGATCCGTCCTGCCCGCGCGTCTTCACGGGCCGCGGCATCCTCTACCGGGCCATGTCCCGTCTCGCCGCGTCGCGCGCGGACTTCACCCGCGCCCTGGAGCTCACCCCCGGCGACCCCGCGGCCCTGGCCGGCCGGGGCGCCACCCACCGGCTCATGGGGCGCTACGGCGACGCGCTGACCGACCTCCAGCGGGCCATCGAGATCAACCCCGAACTCCACTGGGCCCACGCCGAACGCGGCTGGTCCTACCTCGCCACCCGGCAGCCCGAGGCGGCGTTCACGGCCTTCACCCGCGCGCTCGGCCACCGGCCCGACGACTCCCGGCTGTTCATCGGGCGGGCCTGCGCCCACCGGTTCACCGGCCACTACGAGCTGGCGCTCGCCGACTGCGGCCACGCCCTGCGCCTCAAGCCGGACTCGTGGTGGGCGCACGCGGTGCGCGGTGCGACGTACCGGCTGATGGAGCGCAACGACGAGGCGCTCGCCGACCTCACCCGGGCCATCGAGCTGCGCCCCGACTACGACTGGTGCCTGGCCGGGCGCGGGGAGGTGCACCGGCGCGAGGGCCGGTTCGAGGAGGCGCTGCGCGATCTCGACCACGCCCTGCGCATCCAGCCGGACAACGACTGGGCGCTGGCCCGGCGCGGCGCGGTGTACTGCGCCCAGCGGCGCACCGAGGAGGCGCTGGCGGACTTCCAGCGGTCCCTGGACGTGATGCCCGACTACGACTGGGCACTCATCCGGCCGGCGGGGACCTACCGGCTCATGGGGCACGAGTTCGACTGGTACTCGGCCCCGGGGTGAGGCCGCCGGCGGGCGGCGGCGTGCGTTCCTCTGGCGATCAGCTCCCGGCTCGGGGCAGGCTGTCGTCCCTCAGCACGTGGGCGCACATGGAGGAGGGATATTCCATGAATCCGCACTTATGCCGGCAGCACGGGCGCCACCCATGAGCGGGTACGGGCACCGGAACGGGGAGGGCGTCTCGCGGATCGCCCTCACCCCCGCCGCCGCCGAGCTCGTCCGGCGGCTGAGCGAGCGGCACGGGCCGCTGATGTTCCACCAGTCGGGCGGCTGCTGCGACGGCAGTTCGCCGATGTGCTACCCGCGCGGTGAGTTCCGCACGGGCGGCTCGGACGTGCTCCTGGCCGAGCTGGTCGTCGACGGGGTGGCGGAGCCGGTCCGCTTCTGGATGTCGGCCGAGCAGTTCGAGCGGTGGCGCCACACCCATCTGACGGTGGACGTGGTGCCGGGGCGGGGCAGCGGCTTCTCGCTGGAGGCTCCGGAGGGGGTGCGCTTCCTGATCCGCTCCCGGCTGCTGACGGACCGGGAGGCACGCGCCCTCGACGGGGCCGCCGCCACGCCCCCGCCCGGCTGAGCCACCGCCGTCGGCTTCCGTCCACCGGCCTCCGTCCATCAGACGGAGGCCGCGTCCGCCAGGGAGAGGGTGTGGAGCCGGTCCGGCGGGCCGGGGCGGGCGTAGTACCAGCCCTGGGCCGTGTCGCAGCCCAGCAGCCGCAGGTGGTCCGCCTGGGTGCCGGTCTCCACGCCCTCGACCGTGACCGACAGGTCGAGGGTGTGGGCGAGCGAGACGATGCCCTCGACGATCTTCACGTCCACGGGGTCGGCGGGGGCGCACTGCATGCCGCGGGTGAAGGAGCGGTCGAACTTGAGGGTGCTGACGGGCAGCCGGCGCAGGTACGAGAGGTTGGAGTAGCCGGTGCCGAAGTCGTCGAGGGCGATGTCGACGCCGAGGTCCGCGAGCTGGCGCAGCGGGCGCAGCTCCTCCTCGTCGGCGCCGATGAGGGCGTTCTCGGTGACCTCCAGGCACAGGGCGGAGGGGTCGAGGCCGGCGTCCTCCAGCACGGCGACGGTGTCGGCGACGAGGCCGGGGTAGCGGAGCTGGGAGGGCGAGAGGTTGACGTTGACGCGGAAGGGGGTGCCGTCGGGGCCGTCGGTGTGCCAGGAGCGGGCCTGGCGGGCGGCCTCGGCCAGGACCCAGCGGCCCAGCGGCACGATGAGGCCGGTGCTCTCGGCGAGGGGTATGAAGCGGTCGGGGCCGAGCACCCCGTGCACCGGGTGGAGCCAGCGGACGAGCGCTTCCGCGCCCCGTACGGTGCCGTCCTCCAGCCGTACCAGCGGCTGGTACTCGATGAAGAACTCGCCGTTGTCGAGGGCGGCGGGCAGCCGGTTGGTGAGGCCGTGGCGGGCGATGGCGCGGGCGTCGGAGTCGGCGTCGGCGAGCTCGTAGCGGTTCCCGCCGGCGGCCTTGGCGCGGTACATGGTGATGTCGGCGCTGCGCAGCACCTCGGCGGCGCCGAGCTCGCCGGCGGCGCCGTCGACGATGCCGATGCTGGCCCGTACGGACAGGTCGCGGCCGTCGAGGTGGACGGGCTCGGCGAGGGCGGCCAGCATCCGCCGGGCCAGCGCGGTCGCCTCGCCGGGGGCGGAGGGGCCGGTGATCAGGGCGACGAACTCGTCGCCGCCGAGGCGGGCGACGAGTTCCCGGGGCCCGGTGGCGCAGGCGCGCAGCCGTTCGGCGACGGCGACGAGCAGCCGGTCCCCCACCGCGTGGCCGAGGCTGTCGTTGACGGCCTTGAAGCCGTCGAGGTCGAGGTAGCAGAGGCCGAAGCGGCCGGCTCCCTCCTCGGCGGAATCGGTGCCGGACTTGGTGCCGGACCCGGTGCCGGCCCCGGTCTCCAGCGCCTGGTCGAGGCGTTCGAAGAAAAGGGTGCGGTTGGGCAGGCCGGTGAGGGGGTCGTGGGTGGCCTCGTAGCGCAGGCGCGCGTGGAGCTGGCGGCGCTCGGTGATGTCCTCCATCAGCGCCAGCTGGTACTGGGGTTCGCCGGCGGCGTCGCGCAGGAGGGTGACCGACATGTCGGTCCACACCACGCTGCCGTCGCTGCGGTAGTACGGCTTCTCGACGCGGTAGTGGTCGCGGTCGCCGCGCACGAGCTCGCGGTAGAGGCTCCAGAACTCGGGGGCGTCGTCGGGGTGGACGAGCTCGCCGACGTTGCGGCCGGTCACCTTGCGGCCGGGGCTGCCGAACATGCCCTGGAGCGCGCCGTTGACGTCGATGATGCGGCCGTCGACGTCGGCGATGCCCACTCCCACGGAGGTGTCCTCGAAGACGGCGCGGAACCGGGCCTCGCTGGTGTGGAGGGCCCGTTCGGCCTCGGCGAGGGCGGCGCGGGCCGCCTTGGTGGCGGCCTCCTCCTCGGCGCGGGCGTGCTCGGCGAGGGCCTGGGCGAAGCCCGCGGCCACGGCGTGCTGGAGGCGGGAGCAGCGGGCGCGGCTCTCCTCGGCGGGCATGGGGTGACCGGGCGGCAGGTAGAGCACCAGATAGGCGTCGATGACGCCGAGGATCTGGGGCAGCGCCGCGGCCTCGGTGCAGTGCGCGGCGACGAGCGCGGCACCGACGTCATGGGCGGGGCGGGGGTCGAACGGCCGGGCGTGGAGGGCGTCGCGGAGCACGGCGGCCAGCGGCACGAGATGGCGCTCGAACTCGGCCCGGGAGACGGGGGCGGACAGCGTCGGGTGGACCGCCCGGCTCCATATGGCGGCGAACCGCCGCAGCCGGTCGTCACGCAGATCGCAGCGGGCGGTCCCGATGGCCGGTTCCCTCGCGGCGTACGAAACCGGGGAGGCGGTTTGCTTCACGGGCAGCATTCTGCCACTGAACCGTCCGGTCACGGCTGCCACCCCGCCCCGGCGTGCCGCGTCCGTATGGGATTCCGCTTCCGGATGCGGGCCGCGGTCACCGTCATGACGTCCTGTTGAGGGCGCGTCAGCGACGAAGAACAAACCGCACGGTCGATGCCGTACCGCTTCTTCTCCGACGTGACCCTCGGCAGACCCGACGCGTGGGACGAGAACGGGCCGCTGCCCCGGGGGGCCCTGGTGGGACGCTCCATCAGACTGTGTCTCCAGCTCATCACAAGGGTGTCGGGGGGTGATGAGCAGAGGCTACTGATCGTTCGTTCGAATGGAAGCGTCAAGCGGAAATGGCTCATCCGCATTCGGCCACCGGCCACCTTCGCCTCCTGCGGGTTGTTCTCCACAGCGGTTCGAAACCACCCGATCGCGTGACATGCATCTCTTCCGCCCCAGGGGTTCACCGCGACTGCGGTGGTGGCGGGACGTGTCGATGATCACGAAATCGATCGCTATCGGCCGCTTACCGGCCACCGCTGCAAATGATCACATGGAGGGTGTATGTGCGGTACACGTGGGGGGTCCGTGATGAGAGGGATCGTCACCGGGGCCGGACGGCGGCCCCGGTGGGACCGGCCGGTCAGCGCACCCCGACCGAGGCCAGCGCACGGGTCTGGCGGGTCGTCGGGCGCACCGGGAAGTAGAGGTAGCAGACCCCGCCCGAGCCGCTCCTGACCTGCCCCTGGGCGTTGTGGCGCTTGGTCCGCAGCCAGATGTTCTCGAACTGCCGCCGCTTGTAGACGCGTTCGACCGCCGCGTCGGAGGGGCTGGCCGGGTCGTTGGCGATGACGTCGCCGCTCTCGGTGAAACCGGTCACGCACATCAGATGGCCCGCCGTGCCGTATCCGGCGCCGTCGAGCTCGGTGGCGAGGAAGGACTGCGAGGTGATGACCGGGATCCCCGCGCGGATCAGCCGCTCCGCGTCGTTCAGCGAGCGGAGCCGGGTGACCACGCCCTGCAGGTCGTGGTACGTGGCGGCGTAGGCGGCGTTGAAGGGCCAGTTGCCGCAGCCCTTGTACTGGTTGTCGTAGGTGTACCGGGCCGCGTGGCAGACCTGGGGGTCGGCGTAGGAGGGGTCGACCCAGGCCAGGTCGCGCTCCGAGGGCCGCCGGCCCCAGTACTCGATCACCATCTGCGAGGAGGTGGGACTGCACCACGCCTCGCCGCCGTTGTCGTACTCCGGGTACTGGCCCTTGTGGATCTCCTGCGAGTAGCGCGGGACCCGCAGCCGGTGGCCCGTCCCCTCCCCCGGCCGGGAGGCGGGCACCGTGAAGCGGTCGGGGATGTCGGAGGCCATGGCGCCCAGCCGCCAGACGGTGGGGCTCAGCCGGGTGCCGGGCCGGCGGTAGAGGGTGAGCCGCAGCTCGTACGCGGCCAGGCGCGTGCCGCTCGCGCGGTCGTCGACGGCGAGGGTGTCGGTGGAGACGCTGCTGCGCTTGTCGCCCTGGCCGTCGACCGAGGTCCGCCGGATGTCGCCGGGCGCGTCGCCGGAGGTCCAGCGGCCCATCACGTACCAGGGGGTGCGGGTGCCGTCGGTGTAGGAGGCGCGCAGCTCGGCCTGGAGCCAGGTGCCGGCGGGGGTGCGGGCGTTCCAGGAGACGACGATCTCCGTGGCGGGCGTGTCCAGGCGGCGGAGCGGGGAGAGCCAGGTGGCGTACTCCCAGCGGGCCGTGGTGCCGGTGTGCGGGTCGGTGTAGTCGACGTGGCCGAGGGGACGGTCGATGACGAGCCCGGGGCGGTCGCCGCGGACGACCTCGGTGCCCGCGCCCTTTCCGCCGGACCACTGGGGGAAGGTGGACCAGGCCCCGTAGTCGACGGAGCCCTCCGGGCGGGCGGAGCCGCCGGCCGGCGCGCTCGCGGCGGAGACCGAGGCGAGCGGCCCGGTCACGGCCGTGAGGGCGAGGGCGGCGGTGAGCACGGTGCGGCGCGGTGTGGGTCTGCTGGACATGTGGCCCCCAGTCGTGTGTGGTCGGTGCCGCGGGCTGCCGGACCGGCCCGGCGGGCCGGACCACTATCGCGCCACCGGACGGCCCAGGCCAGTGATTCCCGCACGGCGCGTCCCCCATACCGCCGATGGCGGTCGTAGGGGGGCGGGGTGCGGACCTGGGGGCGGGGTGCGGACCTAGGGTGGTGCGGTGAACGAACGAACCACGCTGGGCGGCCTCGCCCGCCGGCTGAGCGCGCTGCCCCCGTCCGTCGGCCCCGTGCGGCTGGTGGCGGTGGACGGGCACGCGGGCTCCGGGAAGACCACCTTCAGCGAACGGCTGGCGGCGGCCCTGGGCGGCGCCCCTGTCCTCCACCTCGACGACCTCGCCACGCACGAGGAGCTGTTCGAGTGGACCGGGCGGCTGAGGTCGTGGGTACTGGAGCCCTTCGCGCGCGGCGAGACAGCGCGGTACCGCGCCTACGACTGGGTGGCACGCCGATTTACGCCGGAGGAACGGGAGTTGCCCGCCGCGCCCGTGGTCCTGCTGGAGGGCGTGGGCGCGGGACGCGCGGAACTGAGGCCGTTTCTGGCGTGCCTGCTGTGGATGGAGTTGACGCATGAGGGCTCCTGGGAAAGGGGTCAACTCCGCGACGGCCCCGAACTGACCGAATTCTGGGACGGCTGGAAGCGAGCGGAGCGCGCGCATTTCGCCGCCGACCCGTCCCGGCCCTACGCAGGACTACTGGTACTCCAGCGCAACGAGGGATACGAGGTGCTGGAGAGGCATCCGAAAACCGACTGACCAGCGCTTCCCTTCACTCTCCGTGCACACCCACGCCCGAACCGCGCCAAGGGTGCGTAGGTTCCCCGCCTACTGCCCCAACTCGGCTTGACCCAGGGGGCTTACAGGACTTACGTTCTCAATGTGCGGCCCCCCAAGGCCGCTTGCAGACGCGAAGCCCCCGGTTGTTCCCCCGTGATCGGGGGCTTCGTACTGCCCCCGCCCGGCGATTCGCGCCGTTTGTTCCCTCGCACCGCCGTACGGAGTCACCCTGGGTGATCGCTCTCCGGATCGCTTTCCCGGCCGCCCCCGGCTCACTCCCGTGCCGCGAACCGCTCCTCCACACCCTTCGGCCGACACCGATCGCGCAGGTACGATGCGAGACGGCGCACCCGACGGCGGGCGGCCCCGGGCCGGCCGCGCGGGACGCGTCGGCATTGATGGTCAACTCCCGTCCACAGCACAGCGGTTCGGAAAGGCGCGGCCAAGGCACTCGCCCGTCGGCACGGCACGCTACGGGGGCAGGTTTGTGGGGGACGTGATGGATCTCGGCATGCAGGGCCCGCCCGCCCCGGCCGATCTCGCCTGGCTGCGCGCCGTCGACGCCTACACCATGGGCGCGTACACCGAGGCCGAGAAGGAGTTCCGGGCGGCGGTCCGCGCCGATCCGGGGATGGCGGACGCCTGGCTCGGCCTCCACGCGCTGCGCGCGGAGACCACCACCGCGCTGCTGCGGATGTACCGGCACCGCGACCGCTTCGGAGAGCAGCGCGCCCGCCACCGGCGGCCCCTTAACTCCTGGTACTGGCTGGGCTGGTGGGTACAGCCGGTGCTGGAGAGCCATCGCGATCTGCTGCTCGCCCATGCCTCGCACTGGCTCGACAGCCGGCACGTCCCCGAGCTCGACCGCGCCCTCGCCGGCTGCCCGCCCGTGGAGACCGACGCCCAGGTGCGCTTCCTCCACGCCTGCCGCGCCTATCTCGTCAAGGACTGGGAGCACCTCGTCCGCCACACCGAGCCCCTCCTCGACGACGCGCTGCTCGGCATCGAGGCGGGCCTGTTCGGCGGCATGGCCCGGGTGCGCCTGGAGATGTACGGGCAGGCCGAGCCGCTGCTGGCCGCCGCGCTGATGCGCTGCCGCAGCGAGCAGCCCCAGCGCAAGGAGCTGCGCTACTGGCTCGCCCGCGCCCACGAGGGCACGGGCCGCAGCGCCGCCGCCCTCCCCCTCTATCGGGCCGTCCACCGGGTGGACCCGACCTTCATGGACACCGCCGCCCGGCTGACCGCCATCGCCGACGGGGACGGCCTGGACGACGTCCCAGTGGACCTGGCGCCCGTACCGCTCGGCGGGCCCGTCGCCCCCGAGCCGCAGGAGCCCGGCGTGGAACCGGAGCCCCAGCCGTTCACCGACCCCCTCGACCTGCTGACCGGCACCGATCCGGATCCCGCCCCCGGCGGCACGCCGGGCAACGCCCCCGTCGAGGCCGACGGCGTACGGGAGAAGTTCCGCGTCCCGGCCCAGGGCGGCCCGCCGCCCGCGCCCGGCCGCTCGGACCCGGTGCTGCTGGCCAAGGCCCTCGCCGAACTGGAGCGGATGGTCGGCCTCGAACCCGTCAAGCGCCAGGTGCGGGCGCTGTCCGCGCAGCTGCACATGGCCCGGCTGCGGGCCGGCCAGGGGCTGCCCGTCCAGCCCCCCAAGCGCCACTTCGTCTTCTCCGGCCCCTCCGGCACCGGCAAGACCACCGTCGCCCGGATCCTCGGGCGGGTCTTCTACGCCCTGGGGCTGCTCGGCGGCGACCACCTCGTCGAGGCCCAGCGGGCCGATCTCGTCGGCGAGTTCCTGGGCCAGACGGCCGTCAAGGCCAACGACCTGATCGACTCCGCGCTCGGCGGGGTGCTGTTCGTCGACGAGGCGTACAGCCTCTCCAACTCCGGCTACAGCAAGGGCGACGCCTACGGCGACGAGGCCCTCCAGGTCCTGCTCAAGCGCGCCGAGGACAACCGCGACCGCCTCGTCGTCATCCTGGCCGGCTACCCCGAGGGCATGGACCGCCTGCTGGCGGCCAACCCCGGCCTCCACTCCCGTTTCACCACCCGAGTGGACTTCCCCAGCTACCGCCCCGCCGAACTCACCAGCATCGGCGAGGTCCTGGCCGCGGAGAACGGCGACGCCTGGGACGAGGAGGCACTGGAGGAACTGCGCAGCATCAGCGCCCACGTGGTGGAGCAGGGCTGGATCGACGAGCTCGGCAACGGTCGCTTCCTGCGCACCCTGTACGAGAAGAGCTGCGCGTACCGGGATCTGCGGCTCTCGGGGTACGCGGGGACGCCCACGCGGGACGATCTGGCGACGCTGCGGTTGCCGGATCTGATGCAGGCGTACGGGGAGGTTCTCTCGGGGCCGGGGTGGGGGTCACCCCGCCGCCGGCAGGGCGACGCGCCACAGGATCCGGCGCCGTGACGGGCCCGGTCCCGCCCCTTCCCGTTTCCTGGGGGCAAGCCCCCAGACCCCCGGGGTCCGGGGCGCAGCCCCGGGAAACGGTGAAAGGGCGGGACCGGGGCATGCCCTCCGCCGCGACGGCGATCAGCCACCGGCTACCGGCCCGGCGGTGCCGGACCGCCGTCAGCCCGTCATGACAGCGGCCCGCTGCTCGGGAACCGCCACCGGCACCACCCGGTGCGCCGGATCCCGCACCTCGCCCACGAGCATCTCCAGAACGTCCTCCAGGGCGACGAGCCCCAGCACCCGCCCCGACGAGTCCGCGACAGCGGCCAGGTGCGCGGCGGCCCGCCGCATCACGGTCAGGGCGTCGTCGAGCGGCAGCTCGGCGCGGATCGTCTGGACGCGGCGCCAGACGTGCTGCGGCACCGCCCGCTCGCGGTCCTCCAGGTCGAGGACGTCCTTCACGTGCAGGTAGCCCATGAAGGCCCCGCCCGGGGAGGCGCATATCGGGAAGCGGGAGTAGCCGGTCCGGACCGTCAGCTCCTCGACCTGGCGGGGGGTGACCGACGGGTCGACCGTCACCAGCGTCGCCGGGTCCAGCAGGACGTCCGTGACCGGGCGGCTGCCCAGGCCCAGCGCGTCCTCCAGCCGCTCCTGCTGCTCGGGCTCCAGCAGGCCGGCCTGCCGGGAGTCGTCGACCAGCCGGTTGAGCTGCTCGCTGGTGAAGACCGCCTCCACCTCGTCCTTGGGCTCGACGCGGAAGAGCCGCAGCACCCCGTGGGCGCAGGCGCCGAGCAGCCGGGTGACCGGCCGGCACAGCCGGGCGAAGGTCACCAGGCCCGGGCCGAGCCACAGCGCCGCCCGGTCGGGGGCGGACATGGCCAGGTTCTTCGGCACCATCTCGCCGATGACCAGGTGGAGGAAGACCACCAGGGCCAGGGCGATCACATAGCCCAGCGGGTGGATCAGCCCCTCGGGGAGACCCATCGCGTGGAAGGCGGGCTCCAGCAGCCGGGCCACGGTCGGCTCGGCGACCGCGCCCAGCGTCAGGGAGCAGATGGTGATGCCGAACTGGGCCGCCGCCATCATCTCGGGCAGGCTCTCCAGCCCGGTCAGGACGGTACGGGCGCGGCCCGAGCCCTCGGCGGCCTTCGGCTCGATCTGGCTGCGCCGTACGGACACGAGCGCGAACTCGGCGCCCACGAAGAAGCCGTTCGCCAGCACCAGCAGCACGGCGAAGAGGAGTTGCAGCACGTTCATCGCCGCTCCCCCGCCGAGGTCGCCGAGGTCGCCGGGATGTCCGTACGGACGAACCGCACCCGCTCGGCGCGGTGGTGCCCGACGCGGCGGACCTTCAGCCGCCAGCCGGGCAGCTCGGCGCCGTCGCCCGGGGCGGGGATGCGCCCCAGCAGGCCGGCGACGAGACCGGCGACGGTCTCGTAGGGGCCGTCGGGCGCCTCCAGGCCGATGCGCCGCAGCGCGTCGACGCGGCAGTCGCCGTCGGCGTCCCAGACGACGTGCCCGTCGCCGCGCGGCACCTGTACCAGTGCCGGACGGCCCGCGTCGAGCGCGTCGTGCTCGTCGCGCACCTCGCCGACGAGCTCCTCGACGATGTCCTCCAGGGTGACCACCCCGGCCGTGCCGCCGTACTCGTCGACGACCACGGCTATCGGCTGTTCGCTGCGCAGCCGCTCCAGCAGCGGCTGCACCGGCAGGGTGCCGGGGACGAGCATCGGGGCGACGGCGATGCGCGTCACGGGGGTGCGCAGCCGCTCGTGGCCGGGTACGGCCAGCGCGTCCTTGAGGTGGACCATGCCGACGACCTCGTCGAGGCGCTCCCGGTAGACGGGGAAGCGGGAGAGGCCGGTGGCGCGGGTGAGGTTGAGGACGTCCTCGGCGGTCGCGCCGGACTGGAGGGCGCTGACCTTCACCCGGGGGGTCATGACGTGCTGGGCGGTCAGCCCGCCGAGGGAGAGGGTCCGTACGAACAGGTCGGCGGTGTCCTGCTCCAGGGCACCGGCCCGGGCGGAGTGCCGGGCGAGCGAGACGAGTTCGCCGGGGGTGCGGGCGGAGGCCAGCTCCTCGGCGGGCTCCACGCCCAGGGCCTTGACGAGCCGGTTCGCGACCGTGTTCAGCCCGGTGATCACGGGCCGGAAGAGATGGGCGAAGACGCTCTGGGGGCCGGCCACGAAGCGGGCGACCTGGAGCGGCCGGGAGACGGCCCAGTTCTTGGGCACCAGCTCGCCCACGACCATCTGCACGGCCGAGGCCAGCAGCATGCCGGTGACGACGGCGGCACCGGGCGCGGCGGAGGCCGGCAGCCCGGTGGCGGCGAGGGGGCCGGTGAGCAGCCTGCCGAGCGCGGGCTCGGCGAGCATGCCGACCACCAAGGAGGTGATGGTGATGCCCAGTTGGGTGCCGGAGAGCTGGAAGGAGAGCTCGCGCAGCGACGCGACCACGGTCCGGGCCCGGGGGTCACCGTCGGCGGCGGCCCGCTCGGCCTCCGGCCTCTCGACGGTCACGAGCCCGAACTCGGCGGCGACGAAGAAGCCGTTCGCCAGGATCAGCAGGAGCGCTGCCACGAGCAGCAGTAGAGACACGGTGATACTCATGACGCCGCCTCGCTGAGGGGGGCGGCGCAGGTACTACAGGACGATCCGTCCATTGCCGGAGTACGTCACTCCTCGGTTCGCGGGTGTCCCCGGTGCGGGGCGGGCACGTGTGTGCCCGTGGCACCAGAGTAATCAAGGAACCGTCGACGGCATCGTCAGGTCGTGAACCGGATCGCTCACGTCATGAACGGGATCGTTCATGCGGGGAAACGGTGGGGGTCGCGCGTCAGTCCGCGGAGTGGACGGTTCCGTGGGCGTCGACGAGCGCGCGCAGGGCTCGGGCGTCGGCGATGGCCCGCTGCCTGTCGATGCCGGTCTGGATGCCCATGGCGGGCAGGCTCGTTCCGTCGGAGAGGTCGAGGTGGACCCAGGAGTCGCCGGAGCGCAGGTTGACCCGCACGATCTGCGCCCAGGCGAGCCGGCGGACGGTCGTCAGATTGGTGACGGTGACGCCGTCCTCGGTGGCGACGACCTTGGGCCGGCTGAGCAGCGCCAGGACCCCGAGCCCGAGCAGCCCGGTGGTGATGAACGTGACCCGGTCCCCCGTGGTGAACGACTCCAGCAGCAGCGACATCACCGTGAGCACGACGACCAGGACCACGCCGATGCCGAGGAGCACGGCGCGGGTGCGGGTCGGGCGGAAGGTGACGGGCAGCCGGTGGGGTGCGGCGGGCGGCACGGGGGAGGTCACGTCGGTGTTCTTCCTCGGGTCGTGAGGGGGTCCTGAGCGCTCGGGGTCCTGGGGGGCCGTCAGATGCGGCAGGCGTGGATGCCGGTGGTCAGGATGGCGCGGGCGCCCAGGTCGTAGAGCTCGTCCATGATGCGCTGGGCGTCCTGCGCGGGGACCATCGAGCGGACGGCGACCCAGCCCTCGTGGTGCAGCGGGGAGACGGTGGGCGACTCCAGGCCGGGGGTGAGGGAGACGGCGCGCTCGACGTGCTCGACACGGATGTCGTAGTCCATCATCACGTAGCGGCGGGCGACGAGGACGCCCTGCATCCGGCGGAGGAACTGCCGGACCTTGGGGTCGTCGGCGGGGGCGCCGTGGCGGCGGATGACGACGGCCTCGGACTTGAGGATCGGCTCGCCGATGATCTCCAGTCCGGCGTTGCGCAGGGTGGTGCCGGTCTCGACGACGTCCGCGATGATCTCGGCGACGCCGAGCTGGATGGCGGTCTCGACGGCGCCGTCGAGGTGGACGACGGAGGCGTCGACGCCGTTGTCGGCGAGGTGCTTGGTGACCAGGCCGGAGAAGGACGTGGCGATCGTCATGCCGCCGAACTCGCTGACGTCCTTGGCCGTGCCGGGGCGGGTGGCGTAGCGGAAGGTCGAGCCGGCGAAGCCGAGCTGCATGATCTCCTCGGCCTGGGAGCCGGAGTCGAGCAGCAGGTCACGGCCGGTGATGCCGATGTCGAGACGGCCGGAGCCGACGTAGACCGCGATGTCGCGGGGCCGCAGGAAGAAGAACTCGACGTCGTTCTCGGCGTCGACGAGGACGAGCTCCCTGCGGTCCTTGCGCTGGCGGTAGCCGGCCTCATGGAGCATCGCCGACGCAGGCTCGGAGAGAGAACCCTTGTTGGGAACGGCGATGCGCAGCATGAGGTCGTTTTCCTTTTGTACGGAGAGAAGAACGGGTGGGGTGTGGTCCGTGGATCCGGTGGATCTACAGGTGAGCGTATACGTCGTCGAGGGAGATGCCCCGGGCCACCATCATCACCTGAAGGTGGTACAGCAGCTGGGAGATCTCCTCGGCCGTGGCCTCGGCGCCCTCGTACTCGGCGGCCATCCAGACCTCGGCGGCCTCCTCGACGACCTTCTTGCCGATGGCATGAACGCCCTTGCCCACCAGCTCGGCGGTGCGGGAGGTGGCGGGGTCGCCGGAGGCCTTCTGCTGGAGCTCGACGAAGAGCTCCTCGAACGTCTTCTTGGACATGGTCCCCCTACCCTACGCCGCTCCCGCCCCGGGTCAGTGCCAGGGCTCGGAGACCGAGCGCAGGGTGACCGCCGTGGCGACGGCCGCGGTGACCGCCTCGTGGCCCTTGTCCTCGGCGGAGCCGTCCAGCCCGGCACGGTCCAGGGCCTGCTCCTCGGTGTCGCAGGTCAGCACGCCGAAGCCGACCGGGACGCCGGTGTCGACGGAGACCTGGGTCAAGCCCTGGGTGACGCCCTGGCACACAAAGTCGAAGTGCGGGGTGCCGCCGCGGATGACGACGCCGAGGGCGACGATGGCGTCGTAGCCCCGGCCGGCCAGCACCTTGGCCACGACGGGCAGCTCCCAGCTGCCGGGGACGCGCAGCAGCGTCGGCTCGTCGATGCCGAGCTCGTGGAGGGCCCGCAGGGAGCCGTCGACGAGACCGTCCATCACCTTCTCGTGCCACTGTGCCGCGATGACCGCCACCCGGAGGTCCTGGCAGTTCTTCACACTCAGCTGGGGGGCGCCCTTGCCGCTCACGTACCGTCTCCTCTTTCGTTGTCTGTCGATCACTGGTTGCCGCAGGCGGACACGTGCTCGCCGTCCAGCCAGGGCAGGTCGTGTCCCATGCGGTCCCGCTTGGTCCGCAGGTAGCGCAGGTTGTGCTCGCCGGCCTGTACGGGCATGGGCTCGCGGCCGTTGACCTTGAGGCCGTGCCGGACGAGGGCGGCGGTCTTGTCGGGGTTGTTGGTCATCAGCCGCAGCGAGCGCACCCCGAGATCGGTGAGGATCCGCGCGCCGGCGGCGTAGTCCCGGGCGTCGGCCGGCAGGCCCAGCTCCAGGTTGGCGTCGAGTGTGTCGTGGCCGTCCTCCTGCAGCTGGTAGGCGCGCAGCTTGGGCAGCAGGCCGATGCCTCGGCCCTCGTGGCCGCGCAGGTAGAGGACGACGCCCCGGCCCTCGTCGGCGATGCGCTCCAGGGAGGCGTGGAGCTGCGGTCCGCAGTCGCAGCGCAGCGAGCCGAAGACGTCGCCGGTGAGGCACTCGGAGTGGACGCGCACCAGGACGTCCTCGCCGTCGCCGAGCTCGCCGGCGACCAGCGCGATGTGCTCGACGCCGTCGACGGTGGAGCGGTAGCCGTAGGCGGTGAAGTCGCCGAAGGCCGTGGGCAGCCGGGTCTCGGCCTCGCGCCGGACGGTGGGCTCGGAGGCGCGGCGGTAGGCGATCAGGTCCTCGATGGAGATGATCGACAGGCCGTGCTTGCGGGCGAAGGGGACCAGCTCGGGCAGGCGCAGCATGGCGCCGTCCTCGCCGGCGATCTCCACGATGGCGGCGGCCGGGCGGAGCCCGGCGAGGCGGGCGAGGTCGACGCCGGCCTCGGTGTGGCCGTTGCGGGCCAGGACGCCGCCGGGCTTGGCGCGCAGCGGGAAGACGTGGCCGGGGCGGACGAAGTCGCCGGGGATGGCGGCGGGGTCGGCCAGCAGCCGGATGGTGACGGCGCGGTCGGCGGCGGAGATGCCGGTGTCGGTGCCGTGGGCGCGGGTGGCGTCGACGGAGACGGTGAAGGCGGTGCGCATGGACTCGGTGTTGCGCGTGACCATCTGCGGCAGGTCGAGCCGGTCGATGTCCGGCTCCTCCATGGGCACGCAGATCAGGCCGCGGCACTCGCTCATCATGAAGGCCACGATCTCGGTGGTGACCTTCTCGGCGGCGACGATGAGGTCGCCCTCGTTCTCGCGGTCGGCGTCGTCCACGACCACGACGGGCCGGCCGGCGGCGACGTCGGCGATGGCGCGCTCGACGGGGTCCAGGACGATCTCGTCGCTCGCGTACCAGCTCTGCAGGGCGGTCATGCCGCCACTCCTTCCGTAACAGTTGCCGTGGCCGCGCCGCTCATCCGCGAGCGCAGCCACCAGTCGCGCATGCCCCACAGGACGAGGGCGAAGTAGACGACGTAGACGAGGCCGGAGAAGGCGAGCCCGCTGTCGAAGGCGAGCGGGACGCCGACGACGTCGACGAGCAGCCAGGCGAACCAGAACTCCACCAGCCCCCGGGCCTGGGCGACCATCGCGGCGAGGGTGCCGACGAAGATGTACGCGTCCGGCCAGGGGTTCCAGGACAGTTCGGGGACGGCCGTGAAGAGGGCGCCGACGGCGACGGTGCCGACGGCGGTGCCGGCGAGGAGCACGGCGCGCTCGCGCCAGGTGGCGAAGCGAATGGCGAGGGAGCCGTCCTGGGCCTGCCGCCTGCCCCGGGTCCACTGCCGCCAGCCCCACGCCGCGACCCCGATGACCAGGAGCTGCTTGCCGACGCCACCGCTGAGGTGGGCGGAGGCGTAGGCGGTGACGAGGATGAGGCCGGACAGCAGCTGGGCGGGCCAGGTCCATATGGAGCGGCGCCAGCCGAGGGCGAGGGCGGCGAGGCCGATGGTGTTGCCGATCATGTCGGACCAGATCACCTTCTGGCCGAAGGCCGAGAAGGCCTCCTGGCTGAGCCAGTCGAGGGCGCTCACGCGACGACCTCCTCAGCGGCGTTCGCTCCGGCGCCGGGCTTGCCGAGCAGTCGCTCGACGTACTTGGCGAGGACGTCCACCTCGAGGTTGACCGGGTCGCCGGCCCGCTTGACGCCGAGGGTGGTCAGGGCGAGCGTGGTGGGGATGAGGCTGATGGTGAACCAGTCGTCACCGGCCTCGACCACCGTCAGGCTCACCCCGTCGACGGTGATGGAGCCCTTGTCCACCACGTAGCGGGCGAGCGGGGCCGGGAGGGCGATCTTGACGATCTCCCAGTGCTCGCCGGGCACGCGCTCGACGATGGTGCCGGTGCCGTCGACGTGGCCCTGGACCAGGTGGCCGCCGAGGCGACCGCCGAGCGCCATGGGGCGTTCGAGGTTGACGCGGGAGCCGGCGGAGAGGGCGCCGAGGCTGGAGCGCTTGAGGGTCTCGGCCATCACGTCGGCCGTGAACTCGCCGTCCTCGGTGTCCACGACGGTGAGGCAGACGCCGTTGACGGCGATGGAGTCGCCGTGCTTGGCGCCTTCGGTGACCAGGGGGCCGCGCAGCCGGAAGCGGGAGCTGTCGCCGAGCTCCTCGACGGCGACGACCTCGCCCAGTTCTTCGACGATTCCGGTGAACACTGTCAGTTCTCCTCGGTGGCGGGAGCGGTGGCGGGAGCGAGGGGGGTGGCGGTGACGCGCAGGTCGGGGCCGAGGCGGGAGACGTCGGTGACGTCGAGGCGCAGCGCCCGGGCGATGGTTGTGATGCCGGCGTCGCCGAGGGCGGCCGGTCCGGCGCCCAGCAGGGCGGGGGCCAGGTAGCCGATGACGCGGTCGACGGCGCCGGCGGCCAGGAAGGCGCCGGCGAGGGTGGGTCCGCCCTCCAGCAGGAGGGAGCGGATCTCGCGGCGGTGGAGGACGTCGAGCAGCGCGGGGATGTCGAGGCCGGTGCCGTCCTCGGCGCGCGGCAGCCGTACGGTCTCGACGCCGGTGAGGTGGCGGGTGTCGGCGTCCTCGGCCACGGCCACGAGCGTGGGCGCGGCGTCGTCCAGGACACGGGCGCCGGGCTTGACGGTGGCGTGGGTGTCGACGACGACGCGCAGCGGCTGGGTGACGGTGCCCCGGCGGAGCGGTCCGCCGCGTACGGCCAGGTGGGGGTCGTCGGCCCGGAGGGTGCCGGAGCCGACGACGACGGCGTCGGCCTCGGCGCGCAGCCGGTGGACGTCCTCGCGGGACTCGGTGGAGGTGATCCAGCGGCTGGTGCCGTCGGCGGCGGCGCTGCGGCCGTCGAGGGTGGCGGCGTACTTCCACACCACGAAGGGGCGCGCCCGGCGCACGGAGGTGAGCCACGCGGCGTTGCCCTCGGCCGCCTGGGCGGCCAGCAGGCCGCCCTCGACGTCGACGCCGGCAGCGGCGAGGGTGGCCGCGCCGCCGGTGGCGGTGGGGTTCGGATCGGCGACCGCGTAGACGACCCGGGCGACGCCGGCCTCGATGAGGGCCTGGGCACAGGGGCCGGTGCGGCCGGTGTGGTTGCAGGGTTCGAGGGTGACGACGGCGGTGGCGCCCCGGAGGTCGTGGCCGGCGTCGGTGGCGGCGCGCAGGGCGTCGACCTCGGCGTGCGGGCCGCCGGCCCGCCGGTGCCAGCCCTCGCCGAGGACCCGGCCGTGGGGGTCGAGGACGACACAGCCGACGACGGGGTTGGGGCTGGTCGAGCCGAGGGCGCGGGCGGCGAGCGCGATGGCGCGTCGCATCGCGTCTGCTTCGGTCGCGGTGGCCACCGGGGTCCTCCTGCCTCATCGGGCAACGGACTCCGGGGCGTCGTAAGGAACGACGATGAGCGGGACCACAGCAGCGGGAACCGTCCGACGGGGGACGGGAGAGGGTACGGCGGTGCCAGTGGTGAAACCGGTGGAACCGCCACCCATCCGCGTCACCTGTGGCGGTGGTGCCGATGCGTGCCCGCCGCGCACTGCCTCCCATCCGGACTTTAACCGTCGGTCCAGGAATTTCACCTGGTCAACCGGCCGCCGGCTGCGGTCGGGTCGCGGACTGTAACCGCCGGTTCGGATTTTCACCGACCCCGGAGTGCGCTGCGTAAAAACTGTTCGCTCAATAGTACAAGGCGCCTGACCTGCGGTTTCTTGATCCGTAGGCCGGACGTTCCGAGCGTACGCCGGGCGGCGGCGCGATGTCCATGGGGACTTGACACAGTGCGCCGAGGCTCACACCGAGGGCGACGGAGGAATAAGGGACGTTGGTCCGGACCTATTGACGCACTGGTCTAGTCCTCTTAACCTCTGCCACACCTCCGAGGAGTAAGGGCCCGCCGGTCGGCGCACACCACGGGCCACAGCACGTCGCAAGCCCCCCACGCACCGCGCTCGCAAGAGCCCCCACTGTGAGGAACACGCTCGTGTTGTCCCTGAAGAGACCCACCGGACACCCCCGCCGCGCCCGCCGCGGCCTCGCGCTCGCCTCGGCGGGCACCGCGCTGGCCGGACTGCTCGTCGGCACCCTCTCGGCCACCGCCTCGCACGCCCAGGACCAGTCCGCCTGTCGCCCCGACGGCCTCTACACCACCCCGGGCGTCGACGTCCCCTACTGTTCGGTCTACGACACCGCCGGCCGCGAGAAGATGGGCGCCGACCACCAGCGCCGCGTCATCGGCTACTTCACCGGCTGGCGCACCGGCAAGGACGGCACCCCCGCCTATCTGGCCCCCGACATCCCCTGGGACAAGGTCACCCACCTCAATTACGCCTTCGCGCACGTCGGGCAGGACGACAAGATATCCGTCGGCGCGGACGGCCCCGACAATCCCGCGACCGGAATGACCTGGCCCGGAACGGCGGGCACGGAAATGGACCCGGCCCTCCCCTACAAGGGCCACTTCAACCTGCTCAACAAATTCAAGAAACAGCACCCGGACGTGAAGACTCTCATCTCCGTGGGCGGCTGGGCGGAAACCGGCGGATACATCGACGAGAACGGCAGGCGCGTCGATTCCGGCGGCTTCTACAAGACGGCGACGAACGCCGACGGATCGGTCAACCAGGCGGGCATCGACACCTTCGCCGACTCCGCCGTCGCGTTCGTCAAGAAGTACGGGTTCAACGGCGTCGACATCGACTACGAGTACCCGACCTCCATGAAGGACGCCGGGAACCCCAAGGACTGGGCGCTCGCCAACGCCCGGCGCGGCGGGCTCAACAAGGGCTACACGGCACTGCTGAAGACCCTCCGCGAAAAGCTCGACCGGGCCGGCGCCGCCGACGGCAAGCACTATCTGCTCTCCGTCGCCGCGCCCTCCTCCGGATACCTCCTGCGCGGCATGGAGACGTACCAGGCCACGAAGTACCTGGACTACGTCAACGTCATGTCGTACGACCTGCACGGCGCCTGGAACGAATTCGTCGGCCCGAACGCCGCGCTCTACGACGACGGAAAGGACGCCGAACTCGCCAAGTGGGGCGTCTACACCACCGCTCAGTACGGCGGCATCGGCTACCTCAACGGCGACTGGGCCTACCACTACTTCCGCGGCGCCCTGCCGCCCGGCCGGGTCAACCTGGGCCTGCCGTACTACACCCGCGGCTGGAAGAACGTCACCGGCGGCACCGACGGCCTGTGGGGCCAGGCGAAGACGACCGCCTGCCCGGCCGGTTCGGGGCTGACGACCTGCGGTGACGGCGCCGTCGGCATCGACAACCTCTGGCACGACCTCGACGACGCCGGCAAGGAGTCCCCCGCCGGCTCCAACCCCATGTGGCACGCCAAGAACCTGGAGAAGGGCGTCGCGGGCGACTACCTCACCCGCTACGGCTTCCCCGCCGGCACCAAGCTCACCGGCAGCTACGCCCGCCGCTACGACGCCACGCTCACCGCGCCCTGGCTGTGGAACGCCGAGAAGAAGGTCTTCCTCTCCACCGAGGACGAGCAGTCGGTCAAGGCCAAGGCCCAGTACGTCGTGGACAAGGGCCTCGGCGGCACCATGATCTGGGAACTCGCCGGCGACTACGGCTGGAACGCCGCCAAGGGCCAGTACGAGCCCGGCAGCACCCTCACCTCGGCGATGTACGACGCCTTCAAGTCCGCCCCCGCCTATGGCGCCCGGCGCGCGACCACCGACCTGCCCACCCAGGCCCTCGACATCGACGTCAGCCTCACCGACTTCCCCCTCGGCGACTCCAACTACCCCATCAGCCCCAAGCTGCGCATCACCAACAACAGCAAGACCACCATCCCCGGCGGATCCGAGTTCCAGTTCGACTACGGCAACTCGGCACCGGGCAACGCCAAGGACCAGTCCGGCTGGGGCCTGAAGGTCGTCCGTAGCGACCACACGGCGGCGAACAACATCGGCGGCCTCAAGGGCGACTACAACCGCGTCTCCCTGAAGCTCCCCTCCTACCAGTCGCTCGCCCCCGGCGCCACGGCCGTCGTCGACTTCGTCTACTACCTCCCGGCCGCCACCCCGTCCAACTGGACGGTGACCGTCGGCGGGACGACGTACGCGCTGGCCGGCGACCTGGCCCGGGGCACGACCGTGGTCGACCCCGGCGGCGCCACCCCGACGCCCACCCCGACGTCCACCCCGACGGCGACCCCGACCGGCACGCCCACCGCCACCCCGACGGGCGGCGCCTGCGCGGCCCCCGCCTGGGACGCGGCGACCGCCTACAACGGCGGCGCCACCGTCTCCTGGAAGTCCCACAACTGGAAGGCCAAGTGGTGGACCAAGGGCGAGGAGCCCGGGACCACCGGCGAATGGGGCGTATGGCAGGACCTCGGCGCCTGCTGATGGACTGAGGTCCGGACGACGGGCCGATGCCGAGGAGGGGTCGTATGGACGGCAGCACGGGACGCGGAGAGCGGGGCACTCCCCCGGCGGTCCGCCGGGCCAGGGTCGCGATGGCGGCGATCTTCGCCGTCCACGGCGCGGTCACCGGCAGTTTCGCCACCCGCGTCCCCTGGTTCCAGGACCACCTCGGCATCGGTTCCGGCCGGCTCGGCCTGGCGCTCGCCCTGCCCGCGATCGGCGCGTCGCTCGCGATGCCGCTCGCGGGGCGGATAAGTCACCGCTACGGCTCACGGACCGCGCTGCGCGCCCTGCTCGCCCTGTGGTGCGCCTCGCTGGTCCCGGTCGCCCTCGCCCCCGGCATGATCGCGTTCTGCGCGGCACTGGCGGTGTACGGGGCCACGTCCGGGCTGGCGGACGTCGCGATGAACGCGCTGGGAGTGCGCACCGAGGAGCGGCTTGGGCGGTCGATCATGTCCGGGCTGCACGGGATGTGGAGCGTCGGCGCCCTCGCCGGTTCGGCGGCGGGCACCGTCGCCGCGCACGCCGGTACGGACGCGCGGGTCCATCTCGGGGTGGCGGCCGGCGTCCTCGTCCTGCTGGGCGCGGTCGTCTGTCACTGGGTGCTGGACCTGCGGGCGGAGCCGGAGGAGCATCCCCCGCCGCGCTTCGCCCTGCCGCCGCGCTCGGCGCTGGCGATCGGGGCGGTGGGGTTCTGCGCCGTCTTCGCGGAGGGCGCGAGCCTGGACTGGTCGGCGGTCTACCTGCGGGACGTCGTGGGCTCCGGCGCCGGCGTCGCGGCGGGCTGCACCACGGCCTTCGCCTGCACGATGGCGGCGGCCCGGCTGGCGGGTGACGCGGCGGTGCGGCGCTTCGGGCCGGTGCGCGCCGTACGGGCCGGGGGCGTCCTGGCGACGGCCGGCGGGGTGCTGGTGGTCGCCGGTGGTTCGGCGGTGCCGGTCATCGCCGGGTTCGGCCTGATGGGGCTGGGCATCGCGGTCGTCGTGCCGCTGGCCTTCGCGGCGGCGGGGCGCAGCGGGCCCGAGCCCAGCCGGGCGATAGCGGGCGTGGCCACCATCACCTACACCTCGGGGCTGGTGGCGCCGGCCGTCATCGGGCAGATCGCGAACGCCGGTTCGCTCACGATGTCCTTCGCCGTGGTGACGGCGGGGGCCGCGGGGCTGGTGGCGGGCGCGGGCGTGCTGCGCGCCCCGGCCCGCGCCGCGTCGGCGGACCGGGCCGCGCCGGCCGTCGAGCGCCGCTGAGGCGGCGGGCCGCCGCGCACGCCGCCGCGGGCCGTGCGCCGTACCCCGGAGGGTGCGACGACGGCCCGCGGTGGAGGGGGACTGTTCAGGCGCGAGGGGTCAGATCACGATGCCGCCGAAGATGCCGCCACCCCAGTGGCCGCCACCGCGGTTGCAGTCGCCGCCGCCCCAGCGCTCGTGGTGGCCGCCCCACTTGCCGCCACCGCAGTCGTCTTCCCAGCCACCGTGGTGGCCGCCCCAGCGCTCGTGGTGGCCGCCCCGGTGGCCGCCACCGCAGTCGTCGTCATCCCAGCCGCGGTTGTGGTGGCCACCCCAGCGGCCACCGCCGCCGCAGTCCTCCTCGCCCCAGCCGCCGCCGCCCCAGCGGTTGTGGTGGCCGCCCCACTTGTTGTGGCCACCCCAGCCACCGAACCAGTTGCCGCCCCAGTTCCACCAGTTGTTGTGGTGGGTCCAGACGTGCCGGTAGATGTGGTGGGAGTGGTGGTCGCAGTCCTCGTGGTGGCGTCCGCGGTCGCGGTCGCAGTCCCGGTCACGGCCCCGGTCGCGGTCACGACCCCGGTCGCAGTCCCGGTCTCGGTCGCGGCCCTTGTCCCGGTCGCCACGGCCCTTGTCGCGGTCGCGACCCTTGTCGTGGTCACGGCCCTTGTCGCGGTCGCGGTCGCGGCCGTGGTCCCGGCCGCGGTCGCAGTCATGGTCGTCGTCCCAGCCCTGGACCTGGTTGCCGGACGCGATCTGCGGCGCGGCCTGAGCGACCCCGGCGACCGGAACGACGGTTGCGGCGGCGATGATCGCGGCGGCCGCGGTGCGGCCGACGTGCTTGCGCATGTGTGTCTCCTGAATTGCAGGAAATCGGACACCGGACGCATACCTCGCATGAACCGATAAACATCTGGCAAGCGTGGCCATACAGCCCTACGAGGTGTTAATTGCGCCGATCGCAGCAACACCGCGAGCGGACCCGGCACACAGCCCCCGGCCGGACTCCGGGCGCGCGGGAGCACCCGTCGGCCGCGCTTAGCATGGTCCGGATCATCACAACGCGAACATTTTGGGAGCAGTCATGGGCCTGGGCGTCCGCTGGACCCTGCACGGGGACGGGCGCACCCCCGCCCCCGGCGCCGTCGTCAGACCGGATGAACGGCTCTCGTGGCCGAGGACGGCGGGGCTGGGCGCCCAGCACGTGGTGGCGATGTTCGGGGCGTCCTTCGTGGCGCCCGTCCTGATGGGCCTCGACCCGAACCTCGCGATCATGATGTCGGGCGTCGCCACGATGCTGTTCCTGCTGGCGACCCGGGGCCGGGTGCCCAGCTATCTGGGGTGCAGCCTCTCCTTCGTCGGAGTCGCGGCGATCATCCGGGCCCAGGGCGGCGACAGCGCGGCGGTCACCGGGGCGATCCTGGTGGTCGGCGTGGTGCTGTTCCTCGCCGGCCTGCTGGTGCGGCGGTTCGGCGCGCGGATCATCCACGCGGCGATGCCGCCGGTGGTCACCGGTGCGGTGGTCATGCTGATCGGCTTCAACCTGGCGCCGGTCACGGCACGGACGTACTGGCCGCAGGACCAGTGGACGGCGCTGCTGACGATGCTGTTCACGGGGCTGGCGGTGGTGTGCCTGCGGGGCTTCTGGTCCCGGGTGGCGATCTTCCTCGGCCTGCTCTTCGGCTACGCCCTGTCCTGGGTGTCCGACCGGTTCTTCGGCAAGATCCACTCGGTGAACGGCGGCGTCGAGGCCGTCGACCACTGGCGGCTGGACCTGTCGGGGGTGGCCAAGGCGGACTGGGTCGGCCTGCCCTCGCTGCACGGGCCGAGCTTCGGCTGGTCGGCGGCGCTGGTGGCGCTGCCGGTGGTCATCGCGCTGATCGCGGAGAACGCCGGGCACGTCAAGGCCGTCGGCGAGATGACGGGTGACCGGCTGGACGACCAGCTGGGCCCGGCGATCGCGGCGGACGGCGTGGCGACGGTGCTCTCCACGGCGGTCGGCGGACCGGCCAACACCACGTACTCCGAGAACATCGGCGTGATGGCCGCCACCCGCGTCTACTCCACGGCCGCCTACTGGGCCGCGGCCTGCTTCGCGCTGCTCTTCGGCGTCTGCCCGAAGTTCGGGGCCGTCGTCGCGGCGATCCCGGGCGGGGTGCTCGGCGGCATCACCGTCATCCTGTACGGCATGATCGGCCTGCTGGGCGCGCAGATCTGGGTCCACAACAAGGTCGACCTGCGCAATCCGCTGAACCTGGTGCCGGTGGCCGCGGGCGTCATCATCGGCATCGGCGGCGTCTCCCTGAAGTTCGGGAAGAACTTCGAGCTGGGCGGGATCGCGCTCGGCACGATCGTGGTCCTCTCCGGCTACCACGTCCTGCGCGCCCTGGCCCCGGCACACCTCAAGGCGCAGGAGCCGCTGCTGGACGAGGGGACGAGCAGCTACGACCCGGTCGAGGGAGGGGCCGCCGAGGGCGGGGCTCCCGCGCGCGGTGAGGCTTGATGGCCCGCTCGTTCACCCGTTCTGGTTAACCATCAGACCAGACCGCCTACTCTCCGTGTTCGTCTGTCACTCTGTGCGTATGACGATGACGCGGGTACAGCCGGCGGCGGCCGCCGGCATCGAGGGGGTTCTGGCGCGGATGCGGGCACTGGAAGCCGCGCTGCCGCCGAAGGACGGGGTGGCCGTCTTCAACCGGGTGTATCTGGCGGTCACGGAGGAGGTCGGCCGGCGGGCGGCGGCCGGGGGCTTCCGGGACCGTACGGCCACGGCCGAGCTGGACGTGCGCTTCGCCGAGCGCTATCTGCGCGCCGTGGACCAGGCCGCGCGGGGGCGTCGGCAGCCCGCCTGCTGGCGGCCGCTGTTCCAGTTGCGCGGCCATCCGGCCGTCCGGCCGCTGCAGTTCGCGCTGGCGGGTATCAACGCCCACATCGGTCATGACCTGGCGCTGGCGCTCGTCGACACCTGCCGGGCGCTGGAGGTCGAGCCGTGCGCCCTCCAGGGGGACTTCCACCGGATCGGCGAGACGCTCGTCGCCCTGGAGGAGCGGATCCGCGAGGAGCTGATGCCGGGGCCGGACGTGCTCGACGTCGCCGATCCCCTGACCCATCTCGTCGGCTCCTGGACGCTGGAGGCCGCGCGGAACGCGGCCTGGGCCTCGTTCCGCGCACTGTGGGCGATACGCGAACTGCCCGAGCTGACCGAGGAGTTCACCGACCGGGTCGACGCCGGCGTCGGCATGGTCGGCCGCTGCCTCCTCACCCCGCTGGGCTGACGCGCACCCGTCCGCCCCGTACGAACGGGCGGGCGCGCGTCAGCGGCCGCGGTGGTGGAGCGGCTCAGTCCTCCGGCAGCTCGACGGGCGCGATCTCGTCGAAGACGTCGCCCGGGCCGGGGTTGGTGGCGTCCGTGCTGCCGCCGAACTGGTGCATGACGCCCCACACCGCGTTCAGCGCGGTCTGCACGGCGCCCTCGGCCCAGCCGGCCGTCCAGGAGATGTCGTCTCCCGCGAGGAAGATGCCGCGCATGTCCTCGGGCAGGCGGTCCTGCATGAAGTGGGTGTACAGCCGCCGCTGGTAGCGGTAGTGGCCCGGCAGGTTGGCCTTGAACGCGCCCATGAAGTAGGGCTCGTTCTCCCAGGAGACCGTCACCGGGTTGCCGATGATGTGCTTCCGGATGTCGACCTTGGGGTAGATCTCGCCGAGCGACTTGAGCATGACCTCCAGGCGCTCGTTCGCCGACAGCGGCAGCCACTTGAGGCTGTCGTCGCACCAGGTGTACGACAGGCAGATCACGGCCGGCTTGTCCGGGCCGTTGTCCAGCAGATAGGTGCCGCGGGTCATCCGGTCGGTGAGCGTCATCGACATCACGTCCCGACCGGTCTCCTCGTCCTTGTCCAGCCAGAACGGCCGGTCCACGGGCACGAAGAGCTTGGAGGACTCCATGTAGTGGGTGCGCTCGATCGCCGTCCAGTGGTCGATCGGGAAGAGCGAGTCATCGCACTCGATCTTGGACAGCAGCATCCAGGACTGCGCGGTGAAGATCGCCGCCCGGAAGGTGCGGATGTCGCCGGTCGCGTCGGTCACCGTGATGCGGTTGCCCGCCGTACGGTGCAGCCGGGTGACGGCCGGGCGGGGGGCACCGCCGTGCAGCGAGGACAGCGAGGTGCCCGGCGCCCAGTGGATGATCTTCTCCGGCTCGCGCTCCCACAGGCGCAGCGGAAGCTGCTGGCTGCCGCCGACGATGCCGCGGTGGTGGTCGTCCGCCTCGGTGTACACGACGCGGAGGATCTCCAGGATGGAGTTGGGGAAGTCGGTGTCCCAGCCGCCGGTGCCGAAGCCGACCTGGCCGAAGATCTCGCGGTGCCGGAAGGACTTGAAGGCCTCCGACTCACAGAGGAAGCCGTAGAAGGTCTGGTTGTCGAGCTTCTCGACGAGCTTCGCCCAGATCTCACGGATGCGCGGCACGTCGCGCTCGCGCATGGCGCGGTTCATGTCGGAGAAGTCGGCGCCCTCCTCCAGGCAGGCGTTCCACGCGGTGGCGACGTCACGGTAGACCTGCGGCAGGTCGTCGATCGTCTCGGCGTAGTGCGACTCGCCCTTGAGGTCGACGACGGTCGAGGGGGTGTCGGGCGCGAGCGGGTTGGGGAACGGCTTGGTCTCCAGGCCCACCAGGTCGATGTAGTGCTGGAAGGCGGTGGAGGACGGGGGGAAGCGCATCGCGCCCATCTCGGCGGTCAGCTCGTCATCGCAGCCCT
Source organism: Streptomyces abikoensis (assembly GCF_014648775.1). Taxonomy (GTDB): domain Bacteria; phylum Actinomycetota; class Actinomycetes; order Streptomycetales; family Streptomycetaceae; genus Streptomyces; species Streptomyces abikoensis. The sequence goes on along the minus strand of NZ_BMRT01000006.1, from coordinate 283,628 downwards.
CGAAGCCGACGGTGCGCAGGCGGCCACCGATCTGGTCGGCCTCGTAGACGACGGGCTTGAGGCCCATCTTCATCAGCTCGTACGCGGCGATGATGCCCGACAGGCCGCCACCGATGACGGCGACCTCGGTGCCGTGCTCGGTGGCCGGGATCTGGCCGAGGCCCGCCGGGTGGGCGAGGAAGTCGTCGTACGCGAAGGGGAAGTCCGGGCCGAACATGGTGATCGGCGGCTCGACGGGCTGGGCCTGCTCGTGCTCGTCGTGGGCGGCGGGGGGCACCGTGGACGTCATCGGCTGGACTCTCCTACTGGCAGGGGTGTTGAGGGGGTGCGCGGGGCGGGGCCGCGGGTCAGGTGAGCGAGGTGTAGAGCGCCGGGCGGCGGTCGCCGAGATAGGTGTTCTCGGCGCGCGACGCCCGGAGCAGCTCCGGGTCGACGTCGGCGACGACCAGGTCCTCGCCGGCGCCGGCCCGGGCCCGTACGGTCCCGTCCGGGGCGGCCAGACAGGACAGCCCCGCGAAGGTGAAGTCGCCTTCCACGCCACAGCGGTTGGCGTAGGCGATGTAGAGCTGGCTCTCCCACGCGCGGGCCGGGACGATCGTCTGCGGGACGATCTCGTACGGCCGCATCAGCGCGGTGGGGACGAGCAGCAGCTCGGTGCCGGCCAGGGCGTGCGCCCGGACGGCCTCGGGGAACTCGACGTCGTAGCAGATCAGGAGCCCGATGCGGACGCCGTCGAGCTCGGCCTGGACGACGAGGTCCGAGCCGGGCGTGAAGCTGGTGGTCTCGTACTCGCCGAAGAGATGGGTCTTGCGGTAGTTCGCGAGCCGGGCCCCGTCGGGGCCGATCAACTGGAGGGAGTTGAAGACGGCCTCGCCGTCGCGCTCGGGGTAGCCGTAGCCGATGGCCAGGCCGTGCTCGGCGGCGACGCGCGCGACGGCCCGGGCGCCGGGGCCGTCGGCGGGCTCGGCGAGCCCGGCGACGGCCTCGCCGAGGGCGTACCCGGTCAGGAACAGCTCGTCGGTGAGCAGCAGCCGGGCTCCGGCGGCGGCGGCCCGGCGCGCGGCGTCGTCCAGGGCGGCGATGCTGTCGGCGGTCGAGGCGGGAACGCCGCTGGGGCCTTGGCACAGCGCGATACGCAGCGGCGTCATGCGTCCTCTTCAGCAGTCGAGCGGAGCCGTTCGGCAGGGCAGTTCAAACACTCATACGTTTAAACGACTCGACGGTAAGGTTTGCGCTCTCGACCGGACAAGGCGCGGACGTTGCGCGAGGACGGTGGATTCGTTGCGTGTTTCGCGGCAGCAACGGCGAAACGTTGCGTGGGTGGGCGGGGCCTACCCCTGGACCTCCCGCACCCAGGCGGTCAGCCCCGCCACGAAGCCCGCGCGCTCCTCGGGCGTCAGCCCGTCCAGGGCCCTCAGCAGCGGCTCCCCCCGGAGCGCGACGAACGTCTCCAGCAGCGGCCGGTAAGCCGCGGCCAGCGAGACGAGCACCCGGCGGCGGTTCCCCGGGTCCTCCGCCCGCTCCACGATCCCCGCCCGGCTCAGCGCCCCCACCAGTTCGCTGGCGGTCGGCAGGGAGACGTGCAGCCGCCCGGCGATCTGGCCGACAGTGAGCGGCACCCCCGCCAGCAGATGCGGCAGCACGGCGCCGTGCCGGGCCGTCAGCCCGTGCTTCTCCATGGCCTCGCGCAGCGCCGACGGCATCTGCTCACGGACCCTCACCTTGCGGAAGAAGGGCTCCAACAGGGGGACGAGGGCGATGACTTCGACCTCTTCGGCGGTCGGGGTGCGGGGCGGTGTCCCGGTTCTGATCGCGTGCGGCATACTTCGATTGTAGATGCTTTGGACTTCCGAACCATTTGGACTACCGAAAGGTGTGGGTGGCCGGATCATGCCGTCGATCAGTTACAGCGATGCCCTCAATGACGCCCTGGAGCGCATGAAGGATCTGGGGTACGAACGCGGCCAGGGCGTCGACCTGGCCAATCACGGCCCGATGGGGGCCGAGGCGCTGACCCTCCTCGGGTACGGGGACGAGGTGTCCCGGTGGGTGGAGCGCTACCGGCGCGCCATGGAGCACCACGAGCCGCCCGCCCCGCGCTTCGCCCTGGACCCCGCCGACGAGTCCTCCTGGCGCCCCGCGCTCGGCGCGTTCCACCGGGCCGGAGACTGGGAGGCCCTCTTTACCCGCGAGCTCGCCGAGGCGCACTGGTGCGAGGTGCTCGTCCGCTGGTGGCCGCGACTGCTCCCCGGCCTCTTCGCCGGGCTGACCCACGGCCTCATCCGCGTCGCGCACGCCGTGCGCGGCCTGTACGCCGCCGAGCGGCCCACCCCGCTCCAGCTGGACGAGCTCGCCCGGGGGCTGGCCTACTGGGCCGCCCGCTTCACCGAGCTCCCCGGCCGCCCGCGCCTGACCGGGACGTACGACCTGGCCGGCGCGATCGCCGCGCTCCCCCGCGTCCCGCACGAGGGGCCCCTGCGTCCGGAGGTCCCCCGGCAGCGCCTGGCGCGGCTCGCCGAACTCCCCGGCTACGGCGAGGCGTTGACGTCACTGGCGCCGGACCGCGCGGACCGGCTGCTGAGCGAGATGACCCTCCGCTTCGCCGACGTCTACCTCGCGCATCCCGAGGTCTTCCCCGTGCCGCTGATCCACGGGGTGACCGCGCCCGCGGCCGCCCGGCTGGTCCTCCCCCACCTGCCGCCGGAGCTCCACGAGCCGACGCTGGCCGCCCTCTGGCAGGTGCACATCACCTTCCTGCTGGCCTTCACCACCGACCGGCGGGACGAGGGCGCCGACGCCTGGCGGGCGGGGGCGCAGGCGGCGCCCCCGGCCCCGGAGCTGGCCGCGCGGGCGGCGGAGCACGGGGACGAGCACGTGATCAAGTTCACCGAGGCGTGCCTGCGCGAGCACGCCCTGCGGCCCGACCCGCGCTATCTCGCCGCGGCCTTCGCCGCCCAGGGACGGGTCGACCGGCTGGACGCCGGTGGCGCGATCGGCACCGCCGGCCGCCGGTGACCCGCCGGCCGGGACGTAGGTGACCCTTCGGGCCGGAGACCGTGACCCTTCGGCCCGGAGACAGCGGACATCAGCCGCCGTCCACGGCCAGGAGGGGGCGGCCCGCTGTCAGGACAGGGCCACCCGGCAGGACGGCGCGGCCCGCTGTCAGGACGGCGCGCCGGAGCTGAAGCGGCGCAGCAGCGGGGAGAGGACCAACACGGACTTGGTGCGCTCCACGAAGGGCTCGCCCGCGATGCGCTCCAGGACCCGCTCGAAGTGGCGCATGTCCGAGGCGAAGATCTGCACGATGGCGTCGGCCTCACCCGTGACGGTGGAGGCCGACGCCACCTCCGGGTAGCGGGAGAGGCCGCGGTGGATCGCCTCGGGCGAGGTGTTGCGACGGCAGTAGAGCTCGATGAACCCCTCGGTCTCCCAGCCGAGCGCCGCCGGGTCCACCCGCACGGTGAAACCGGTGATGGCGCCCTCGGCGCGCAGCCGGTCCACCCGCCGTTTGACGGCGGGCGCGGACAGGCCGATCTCCGCTCCGATGTCGGCGTAGGAGCGCCTGGCGTCCTCGGCCAGGGCATGCACGATGCGTTCGTCGAGCTCGTTCAATCGCACGGCGGGTGGATCACTTTTCTCCGGGTCATGGCTACTGCTACCTGCAGTAGATCACGTGCCCGGCCCCGCTCCCGACTCGTGCGCGGTGGGGACGGCTCATCTGCCGAGGGTGGTGACCATGGCGGAGGGCCCGGGGAAGTCCTCGATCAGGGCGTCCATCAGGACTTCGTCGACGCGCTGGCCCAGCCAGTGGCCGGATTTGCGGAAGCGGCCGGTCGGCCGGAATCCGGCCTTCTCGAAGGCGGTGAGGCCGGCCCGGTTGGGCTCCAGGACCCGTAGCCACACGGCGTGGAGGCCGCCCAGGTGGAAGGACCAGTCGAGGGTCAGCCGGGTGGCCTCCTCGGCGAGGCGCCGGCCCCGGTGGGCCGGGGCGATCAGGATCGAGAACTCGGCCCGTCGCTCACGGGCGTCGACCCGGAGCGAGGTGAGGCCGATGGGCTGCTTGTCCTTGAGCCGGACGATCTCGAAGCACGGATGGTCGCGGTCGTCGAGAGCGCGGTCCCACTCCTCGGCACGGGCCTCCCATGTCTGCGGGAAGCCGCTGCCGCGGCCCAGGACGCTGCCGGGGTCGGTCTCCCATCGGTGGTACTCGGTCAGCATCTCGTCGCGGGGCATGCCCAAGGCGAGGCGGTCGCCGGTCAGCAGGAGGTGGGGGCTGCTCATCGGATGTGATCCCTTCGGTGCCCCGGACGGCCGGGCCGGGGCCGTCGACATACCCGAAAACGGCTGCCGGGCCCGCGCGGAGCGGACCCGGCAGCCAGGGATCATAGGGCGGCGCGGAAGAAGATCACTTCCTGTTGGCAGGCTTCCGGGACTTGGCGGAACGCTTCGCCGCCGGCTTCGCGGCCTTCGCGGGGGCCTGGGCGGCCTTCACCGCCGCCTTCGGCTCCGCCTCGGGCGCCTCCTGGGTCACCTCCGTCACAGCGGCCCCCAGCTCACCACGGGCTTCCCGGGCCAGCCGCGAGCTGCGCATGCCGTAGGCGAAGTAGAGCACCAGGCCGATGAGCATCCAGCCGCCGAAGACCTCCCAGGTCACGACGTCCAGGCTGGTCATCATGTAGACGCACAGGGCGCAGCCGATGGCGGGGAAGACCGGCGCCAGCGGCACCGTGGTGTCGCCGAAGGGCACCCGCACACCCGAAAGCGGTACCCGGAAGCTGCGCTTCATGGTGGGACGGGTGAACCGCAGCACGATGACGGCGACGTTGACCAGCGCGAAGGCGAAGAGCGTGCCGATGCTGGTGGCGTCCGCGAGCTGGCCGAGCGGCACGGCGGCGGCGAGGACGCCGCAGAAGAGCGAGACGATCACGGTGTTGGCGACCGGGACGCCCTTCTTGTTGACCTTGGCGAAGGACTTGGGGACCAGTCCGTCGCGGGACATCGCGAAGAGGATGCGGGTCTGGCCGTAGAGGACGGTCAGCACGACGCTGGCGATGGCGATGACGGCACCGGCGGCCAGGAGGACGGCCCAGAAGCTCTGGCCCGTGACGTCCTTCATGATCCCGGCCAGCGCGGCCTCGGAACCCTCGAACTTCTTCCACGGCAGGGCGCCGACGGCGACGGCCGCGACCAGGACGTAGAGGGCCGTGACGATCAGCAGGGAGAGCATGATCGCCTTGGGCAGGTCCTTCTTGGGGTCCTTCGCCTCCTCACCGGCCGTCGAAGCGGCGTCGAAGCCGATGTAGGAGAAGAACAGGCTGGCGCCCGCGGCGCTGACGCCGCCGAGACCGAGCGGCATGAAGGGGGCGTAGTTGCCGGCGCGGATGCCGGTGAAGGCCACGGCGCAGAAGAGCAGCAGGGCCACGATCTTCACGCCGACCATGATGGCGTTGGCGCGGGCGCTCTCCTTGGCGCCGCCCAGCAGGAACGCCATGCACAGCAGCACGACGAGCAGGGCCGGCAGGTTGAAGACACCGCCGTCCACACCGGGCGGGTTGGCCATCCACGCCGGGATGGTGACGCCGAGGGTGCCCTGGAGGAGCTCGTTGAGGTACTGGCCCCAGCCGACGGCGACGGCCGCGACGGAGACGCCGTACTCCAGGATCAGGCACCAGCCGCAGACCCAGGCGACGACCTCGCCCATGGTGGCGTAGGCGTACGAGTACGAGGAGCCGGAGACCGGGATGGTGCCGGCGAGCTCGGCGTAGGACAGGGCCGAGAAGAGCGCGGTGAGACCGGCGATCACAAAGGAGATCACCACGGCGGGGCCGGCCTTGGGCACGGCCTCGCCCAGCACCACGAAGATGCCGGTGCCCAGGGTGGCGCCGATGCTGATCATCGTCAGCTGCCACATGCCGAGCGAGCGGCGCAGCGAGCCGCCCTCGCCCTGGCCGCCCTCGGCGACCAGGCGCTCGACGGGCTTGCGGCGCATCAGGCGGGTGCCGAAGCCGGCGGTCGGCAGCGGGGCGCGCCTGGCGTCACCGGTCAGGGCCGGCGATGCGCCTTTGTCCAACACTGGGGTCGATCCCACAGGGGTCGCTCCGTTTCATGATTCCCGGTCGGGGGTGGCCGGTCGGGAGCGACGGCGCGGCGGTCCCAGGGCGCGCCGGCATGGCAGAGCAAACCCGTAGCGAGGGGGTACCGCCGAGCAAGCGGTATCCGCCACTCCACGTTCTGCGCAGACCTTACGAGGTGAGGGCCCGCGCTCGTAATGCACCATTCTTGCGTATACCCGAACGATCATTGCGTCGGGGGGCCCTTATCAGTGAATCATTGCGCACGGTGTTATGAATCGGTACAGGAGCAGCAAAAAAGGGGCGCGACCCGGCGAACCGGATCGCGCCCCTTTCACGGGCGGTGCGTGACTACTGCCAGCTGGCGTGCAGCGGCTTGCCCTCGGCGTAGCCGGCGGCGCTCTGGACGCCGACGACGGCACGCTCGGCGAACTCCTCCAGGGAGCCCGCGCCCGCGTAGGTGCAGGAGGAACGGACACCCGCGATGATCGAGTCGATCAGGTCCTCGACGCCCGGGCGGGCCGGGTCGAGGAACATGCGGGAGGTGGAGATGCCCTCCTCGAACAGACCCTTGCGGGCCCGGTCGTAGGCGGACTCCTCGGAGGTGCGGTTGCGCACGGCACGGGCCGAGGCCATGCCGAAGGACTCCTTGTAGAGGCGGCCGTCGGCCGTCTGCTGGAGGTCGCCCGGGGACTCGTACGTCCCGGCGAACCAGGAGCCGATCATGACGTTGGAGGCACCGGCGGCCAGCGCCATGGCCACGTCGCGCGGGTGACGGACGCCACCGTCGGCCCAGACGTGCTTGCCGTACTTCTTGGCCTCGGCGGCGCACTCCAGCACCGCGGAGAACTGCGGGCGGCCCACGCCGGTCATCATGCGGGTGGTGCACATGGCGCCCGGGCCCACACCGACCTTGATGATGTCCGCGCCGGCCTCGATGAGGTCGCGCACGCCCTCGGCGGCGACGATGTTGCCCGCGACGATCGGGACGTTCGGGTCGAGCGCCCGGACGGCCTTGATCGCGGAGATCATCGACTCCTGGTGGCCGTGGGCGGTGTCCACGACGATGGTGTCGGCGCCGGCGTCCAGCAGGGCCTTGGCCTTGCCGGCCACGTCGCCGTTGATGCCGACGGCGGCGGCGATGCGCAGCTTGCCGTCCTTGTCGACGGCCGGGGTGTACAGCGTCGCGCGCAGGGCGCCCTTGCGGGTCAGGATGCCGGCGAGCTTGCCGTCCTTGTCCACGGCCGGGGCCAGCTTGCGGTGCGCGGCGTCGAGCTGGTTGAAGGCCTCGCGCGGGTCGATGTCGGCGTCGAGGAGCAGCAGCTCCTTGGACATGACCTCGGACAGCTGGGTGAAGCGGTCCACACCGGACAGGTCGTGCTCGGTGACGACACCGACGGGGCGGTGGTCCTCGTCGACGACGACACCGGCGCCGTGGGCCCGCTTCGGCAGCAGGGACAGCGCGTCGGCGACGGTCTGGGTGGGGGCCAGCACGATCGGGGTGTCGAGCACGTGGTGACGGCCCTTGACCCAGGAGATGACCTCGGTGACGACCTCGATCGGAATGTCCTGCGGGATGACGACGAGGCCACCGCGGCGGGCGACCGTCTCCGCCATGCGGCGGCCGGCGATCGCGGTCATGTTCGCGACCACGAGCGGAATGGTGGTGCCCGTCCCGTCCGGGGCGGAGAGGTCCACACCCTGGCGGGAGCCGACCGCGGAGCGGCTCGGCACCATGAACACATCGTCGTACGTCAGGTCGTACGGCGGCTTCTGGTCATTGAGGAAACGCACGTGCTGATACATCCCAGTCGTTCGAGGTGACCCCCGACAAGGCATGCCGAGGGAAAAGCACGTACTTCATTCTCACATGCCGACCGGGGCACCTGGCCAGTCCCGAACCTCCAGGGCTGTCCGGGAGGGCCTTGGCCGATCCTCCAAGCCCCGCCGCCGACCTGCGCGGACCCCCGTGAAACCGGGTTCGCGCGGGCCGTGGGACCGCCGGTCGCGCGGCCGCTACGCGCCGTCCGGATCGGTGCGGTCCAGGGCCGGGCGGGGGCCCGGGCCCGTCTCGTGGAGGAGGTAGTCGGCGGCGGCGGTGTCCGTGACCAGGCTGGTGACCAGGCCGGAACGGAGCACCGCGCCGATCGCCGCCGCCTTGCGCAGCCCGCCGGCGATCGCGACGACCTCCGGTATGCGGCGCAGCCGGTCGGCCTCGACGGTGATGCAGCGCTCGCCCAGGTCCCGCCCGATGCGGCGGCCCTCGGCGTCGAAGAGGTGCGCGGACATCTCCGCGGTCGCGCCGAGCGAGGCGTAGTGCTCGCGCTCCTCCTCGGTGAGCATGTCGTAGACCGTGGAGACGCCCGACTCCCAGGAGCCGATGGACACGGCCGCGACGGTGACCCGGTCGAAGTACTCGAAGGCCCGGGCGATGCCCGTCTGGCCGCGCAGGGCGGCGGCGGTGGCCGTGTCCGGCAGCAGCATCGGGGCGTAGATCGGGTGGGCCTCGCCGCCGGAGACCTGGGCGGCCCGGCGGACGGCCTCCACCGAGCCGCGCTCGGCGGTGCCCGCGTCGTAGACGCCGGTGAGCTGGACCACCGTGCAGGGGGGCAGCCGGTGGAGGGCGGCGGCCATGTGGATGGTGGAGCGGCCCCAGGCGAGGCCGAGCACATCGCCCTCGTGGACCAGCTCGCCGAGCAGGCCGGCCGCGACCTCGCCGAGGTTCTCCGGGTCGGCGGCGTCGTCGGCGGCGTCGGCCGGGGACTCCACCACGACCGCGTGGCGCAGGCCGTAGCGGGCGCGCAGCGCGTCGGAGCGCTCCGCGTCCAGCTCGGCCGGCACCCGGATCTCGATCCGCACCAGGTCGCGCTCGAGCGCCGTCTCCAGCACCCGGGCCACCTTGAAGCGGCTCACGCCGAACTCCTCGGCGATCTGGATCTTCGACTTGCCCTCGAGGTAGAAACGGCGGGCCATCGCCGCCGCCTGCACCAGCTCGGCGGGCCCCATAGGCGTGGCTGAACGGCCGCCCGTCGACACCGCGGTCTCCTCACTACTGTGGTCAAGCTTGCTGCTACCGCGTGGGTAGCTACTGGGGTGGGTGTAGCTGTTTCTGCCGAAGGTGTCCCGCTGTGACGCGTGGACCCGATGTCATCCTGTCAGATTCGACGGTCCGCGATCAGACCTTGACCTCGGCCCTCAGCAATTCGGGCGAGCGGCGCGGGCCGCTCAGTGTGCGCAGGCCCAGGGCGCGCCGAGGGTGGCCCGCTCCGCCTGCGTGCGCAGGGCGCGTACGGCCTCCGCCGGGTCGTCCATACCGTAGACGGCGGAGCCGGCCACGAATACGTCCGCGCCCGCCTCCGCGCACCGCTCGATGGTGGCGGCCGAGACGCCGCCGTCCACCTGGAGCCAGATGGGGAGGTTGTGGCGCGAGATCAGCTCACGGGTGCGGCGGATCTTGGGCAGCATGATGTCGAGGAACGACTGGCCGCCGAAGCCCGGCTCGACGGTCATGATCAGCAGCATGTCGAGCTCGGGGAGCAGGTCCTCGAAGGGCTCGATGGGCGTGGCGGGCTTGAGCGCCATCGACGCCCGGGCCCCCAGCCGCCGGATCTCCCGCGCCAGCCGCACGGGCGCGTGGGCCGCCTCCGCGTGGAAGGTCACCGACCCGGCGCCCACCTCCGCGTACTGCGGCGCCCAGCGGTCCGGGTCCTCGATCATCAGATGGCAGTCCAGCGGCGTGTCGGTCGCCTTGAGCAGCGACTCGACGATCGGCACGCCGAGCGTCAGGTTGGGGACGAAGTGATTGTCCATCACATCGACGTGGAGCCAGTCGGCGCCCCGCACGGCCTGCGCCTCGTCGGCGAGGCGGGCGAAATCCGCGGAAAGGATGCTGGGGTTGATCTGTACTGCCATGCCCCAAGCCTGCCATGTCGCGGGCACTGCCTTTGACCGGGGGCGAGTCCCCGCCCCACACCGGGGGCCGGGGGCTTGCCCCCGGGAAACGGTGAGAGGGCGGGACCGGGGCCTGTTCCCCGCCGCAACGGCGGTCAGCCACCCGCTACGTGCCCGGCGGTGCCGAACCACCTCCCGGCCGGGAGGTCACCCCGTACGCCGCAGCAGCGCCAGGTACATCGCGTCCGTGCCGTGGAGGTGCGGCCACAGCTGGACGTCCGGGCCGTCGCCGATCATCGGCACGCCCCGCATGAAGGGACGGGCGTCGATCCACTCGGCGGGCGGGGCCTCGCCGCCGCGGCCGCGCAGCACGTCCTCGACGACGGCCCGCGTCTCCGCCAGGTGCGGCGAGCAGGTGGCGTAGCCGACGACACCGCCGACGCGCACGGAACGCAGCGCCTCGCGCAGCAGCCCGCGCTGGAGCGGCGCGAAGCCGGCCAGGTCCTCGGGGCGGCGCCGCCAGCGGGCCTCGGGGCGACGGCGCAGGGCGCCCAGACCCGAGCAGGGCACGTCGACCAGGGCCCGGTCGAAGGACCCCTCGCGCCACGGCGGGCGCGTGCCGTCCGCGGCGATGACCTCGTACGGGCCGGGGTTGCCGGCCAGGGCCCGGGCCACGAGGCGGGCCCGGTGCGGCTGCTTCTCGGAGGCCAGCAGCGCCGCCCCGCGCTGCGCCGCGAGCGCGCCGAGCAGGGCGGCCTTGCCGCCGGGGCCCGCGCAGCCGTCCAGCCAGCGCTCGTCCGGCCCGTCGACGGGGACGTCGGCGAGGGCGAGGGCGATCAGCTGGCTGCCCTCGTCCTGGACGCCCGCGCGCCCCTCGCGGACGGCCTCCAGCGCGCCGGGCTCGCCGCCCTCGGCGAGCCGGACCGCGCAGGGCGACCAGCGGCCGGGCAGGGCGGAGTCCTCACCTGCGGCGGCGATCAGCTCGTCGGTCGTGGCCCGGCCGGGGCGGGCGACGAGGGTGACCTCGGGGCGCTCGTTGTCCGCCTCCAGCAGGTCCTCGATGCCGGCCCGGCCGCCGCCGAGCGCGTCCCACAGCGCGGAGACGATCCAGCGCGGGTGGGAGTGGACGACGGCGAGGTGCTCCTCGGGGTCGTCCTCGTAGGGCGGGGCGACCTTCTCCAGCCAGCCGTCCAGCTCATGGGCGGAGATCTTGCGCAGGACGGCGTTGACGAACTTGGCCCGCCCGTCGCCGAGCACCACCCGGGCCAGCTCGACGGTGGCCGAGACCGCCGCGTGCGTGGGGATGCGGGTGCCGAGCAGCTGGTGGGCGCCGAGGCTCAGGACGTCCAGCACCGGCGGGTCGACCTCGCGCAGCGGGCGGTCCACGCAGGCGGCGATGATCGCGTCGTAGGTGCCCTGGCGGCGCAGCGTCCCGTAGACGAGCTCGGTGGCGAGGGCCGCGTCGCGCGCCTCGAAGCCCTCCTTCTCCCTGGCCTTGCGGAGCAGCGGCGGGAGCACCAGGTTCGCGTACGCGTCCCGCTCGTCGACGGCCCGCAGCGCCTCGAAGGCGAGTATCCGCACCGGGTCCTTCTTGGGCCGGCGATAGGGCTTTGCGGGGCGCTTACGAGGGGCCTGGTCGTTCACGAAAGGTGCTCCGGAGCTGGGGTGATGAGGAGCTCCAGCCTACGCCGGATCACTTCGGGGCTCACTCGCCGCCGAGCTTCTCCCCCGGGGCGATGCGCACGCCGCGCGCCCAGTCGGCCGCCTGCATCGGCTTCTTGCCCTGCGGCTGGACCCACTGGAGCCGGACGGCGTGGGAGCCGGTGCCCACGTGGACGGAGTTCTTGGCGGCGGCGATCTCGCCGGGCGCGAGCTCCGTACGCGCGGGGTCGAGGGCCACGGACATGACCTTCAGGCGCTCGCCGCGGAAGGTCGTCCAGGCGCCGGGCGCCGGGGCGCAGCCGCGTACGACGCGGTCGGCGCGCAGGGCGGGCGCGGTCCAGTCGATCCGGGCGTCCTCGACGCTGATCTTCGGGGCGAGCGTGATGCCGTCCGCGGGCTGCGGCACGGCCTTGAGCGTGCCGTCCTCGATGCCGTCCATGGTCGCGGCGAGCAGCCCGGAGCCGGCGAAGGCGAGGCGCGTCAGCAGATCGCCACTGGTGTCGGTGGGGCGGATGTGCTCGGTCAGCACGCCGTAGACGGGGCCGGAGTCCAGACCCTCCTCGATCCGGAACGTGGAGGCGCCGGTCATGTCGTCACCGGCCAGGATCGCGTGCTGCACGGGGGCGGCGCCGCGCCACGCGGGCAGCAGCGAGAAGTGGAGATTCACCCACCCGTGGGTCGGGATCTCCAGGGCGGCCTTGGGCAGCAGGGCGCCGTAGGCGACGACGGGGCAGCAGTCGGGGGCGATCTCCCGCAGCCGGGCGAGGAAGTCCTCGTCACGCGGCCGGACGGGCTTGAGCACCTCGATGCCGGCCTCCTCGGCGCGCTCGGCGACGGGGCTGGCGACCAGCCGGCGGCCGCGCCCGGCGGGCGCGTCGGGCCGGGTGACGACGGCGACGACCTCGTGCCGGTCCGAGGCGATCAGGGCGTCGAGGGCGGGTACGGCGACCTCGGGGGTACCGGCGAAGACGAGCCTCATGGGTGGCGGACTACCTCTCTGGTGAGCGGCGTCTCAGTCTAGAGGCGGCCCGGCCCCGGGGGGCGTGCGGGCTGACACGCGCCCCATTCCGGCGGATGTACGCCCCCATACCGTGACCCAGCGGCCCGTGGCGCGTTGGGTCAAGAGAGATTGACCGAAACGGGCCGCAACCGCGGCCCGCTTCCGTTCTCCTACCCCAACGTCCCGTTAACCGCCGGTCCGAGAGGCTTGTTCATGCCCGACCACGCAACCCACGACGCCCAGGCACGGGCCAGCCTGCATCTTCTGGTCCGGGACATCGAGAGGGTCCGCCGCCAGGTGGACGCGCTGCGCACCCTCACCGCCCAGCTGGGCAACGTCTACCGGCCGCGCCGCACCGGCCCGTCGGCCGGCTTCGTCGTCTACGGCCGCGCCCCCGCGCCCACCGTCCGGCTGGCGCAGGAGCTGCGGGACAGCGTCGAGACGCTGGTCACGGCGGCGGTGGACTTCGACCGTTCGCTGGGCTTCTCGTGGGACGCGGTGGGTTCGGCGCTCGGCGTCACCAAGCAGGCGGTCCACCGCCGTTACGGGGCGCGCCGCGCGGGCGCGCAGGCCACGGCCGAGCCGTCCGAGTCCTCCGTCCGCACCGCGGAGCCCGCGCCCGTCCCCATCGTCCCGGCGGCCCGCACGGTCCCTGGCCAGCCGGGCGCCCACCGCGAGGAGCCGCGCGCCTCGGCGTTCCCGGGCCCCCGGAACGGCTGACCTCCCCGGGGGGTTGCGCACCGCTCGGCACCGCCGAAATCCGCCATCGTGGCTGATCAGCGCTGCGGCGGGACGAGGGTGCCCGAGCACGGGGGGCTGGGGCACAGCCCCGGGAAACGGTGAAAGGGCGGGGCTGGGGCCTTCTCCCCGCCGCGACGGTGATGCACCCCCACCGGCGAGCCCGGCGGTGCCGAACCGCCCGCAAGCGGGGGCACCCGGCACGGGGCCGGTCACCCGATGTCCGGCGGGTCCACCCGCAACCGCACCGGCTCCCCCTCCCGCCGAGCCAGCCGTATCGCCTGCGCCGTCTTGAGCGCGGCCGCCAGCGCCGCGCCCTGCCCGGGCCGCACCCGGAGCAGGGCGCGCTCCCAGTGCTCACCCGGCGGAGGGTCGCCCGCCCGCCGCGGCCGCCCCGGAGGGGGCGGCGGCAGCGGGACGGGCCCGAGCACCTCCGCCCCCTCCGGCAGCTCCGCCATGGCGATCAGCTCCGCGACGGCGGCCGGCGGCCCCGAGACCGCCGCCATCCGCGAGACCGGCGGAAAGCCCAGCTCCGCCCGGTCGGCCAGCTCGCGCACCGCGTGCCCGGCCGGATCCCAGCGGACGAGGGCCTGCACGGGCCGCAGCGTCGGCTCGGCCACGACGACGACCGTGCCGCCGGCCTCCTGCCCCCGCACCAGCGCGGCCGCGCCCAGCCAGCGGCGCAGCGCCTCCTCCCCCGCCCGCAGGTCGGGGCGGCCGAGGAGGGCCCAGCCGTCGAGCAGCAGGGCCGCCGCGTAGCCGGCGCCCTCGGCGACGGGCTCGGCGCCCGGCGTGGAGACGACGAGCGCGGGCCGGTCCGGGACGGAGTCCAGGATGTGGTCGCGCCCGGACGTACGGACGGGCACGGCCGGAAACGCGCGGCCCAGCTCCTCGGCGGTCCGCCGGGCGCCCACGACCTGGGCGCGCAGCCGGAAGCCGCCGCACTCGCCGCAGTGCCAGTCGCGGGCCTCCTGCCCGCACCAGCCGCAATGCAGCAGGCCGTCGTCCCCGGAACGGGCCTCCAGTGGCCCGGCGCAGTGCGCGCAGCGGGCGGGCTCGCGGCAGCGCTCGCAGGCCAGCCGGGGCACATAGCCCCGGCGCGGCACCTGCACCAGCACGGGCCCGTGCTTGAGGCCCTCCCGGGCGACCTCCCAGGCCACCGTGGGCAGCCGGGCGGCCCGCGCGGCGGCGTCCCGCGCCTCGTCGGCCTCGCCGACCGTGCGGATCCGGGGGGCGGTGACGCGGATCCGCTCGCGGGCGGCGGCCAGGGGCAGGGCCCAGCCGGTCTCCACCAGTTGGGCGGCCTCCACCGTGCAGCCGAAACCGCCCAGCAGGAACGCCGCCTTCTCGTGGGCGGCCCGCAGCAGCAGCACCTCACGGGCGTGCGGCTGGGGCGCGTGCGGCTCGCTGTGGCTGGAGTCGCCGTCGTCCCAGATGGCCACGAGGCCGAGGTCCCGTACGGGCGCGAACATGGCGGCGCGGGTGCCGACCACGGCCCGTACCGCGCCGCGGCTGACGGCCAGCCAGCGGCGGTAGCGCTCCTCGGGGCCCGTGTCGGCGGTGAGCAGCACATGGCGCCCGGCGCCCAGCAGCTCGCCGAGCGCGGCGTCCACCCGGGCGGCCGTCCGGCCGTCGGGCACGACGATCAGCGCCCCGCGCCCCGCCGAGAGCGCGGCGGCGGCGGCCCGGGCCAGCTCTCCCGGCCAGTGGGGCCCGGGCAGCGCCGTCCACACCGCGCGGGGGGCGTCGCCCCGGGCGACGGCCTGGAGGTAGGCGGGGCCGGTCGGATACCGCGCCCAGCCGCCGGGCTCGGGCGCGGCGGGGCGCGGCGCCGGGCCGGGCGACGGCTCGGCCTCGATCCGGGCGTGCCGGGGCGGCACGGCCAGTTGCAGCACATCAGCGAGAGAGCCCGCGTACCGGTCGGCGACGGACCGGCAGAGCCCCAGCAGCGCGGGGCTCAGCACCGGCTCGGGCGACAGCACCTGCGCGAGCGCGGCCAGCGGGCCCTGGTACTCGGACTCGGCGACCCGCTCCACGATGAACCCGTCGAGCAGCCCGCCCCCCTCCCGGCGCCCGCCCCGCACGTTCCGCGTGCCCGCGCCGAAGCGCACCCGCACCCGCACCCCGGGCCGGGCCTCGGCGTCCAGCTCGGCGGGGACGGCGTAATCCCACAGCCGGTCGAGATGGACCGGCCCCTTGTCGACCAGCACCCGGGCGACGGGCAGCTCCTTGGCCAGCACGGCCCCCCGCCACGTCCGCGGCTTGGCCCGCGGCACCTTGGCCTTGCGCACGCTCTCCCGGATCAGCGCGAGCTGCTCCACCTCGGGAGCCTCCCGCTCCGACCGCCCGTTCTCGCTGCTCACAGCCCCAGTCCTACCAGACCCCACTGACAGCGGCGGCCGAGTCCGACGGACCGGGGCAGCAGGGCGTACGCGAAGAGGAAACAGGAAACTTTCCTGTTGACCTTGCTCCGCGTGGCGCCGCCCCGCAATCTGACTCGCGGCGTCCGGAGGGGCTGTCGGCGAGAGGAAAACGAGGGGGATTCACGTGCTCGAGCAGTCACGTCACTTCGGACACGAGCTCCGCACACTGCGCCGCGCCGCGCGGATGACGCTGGACGACCTGGCCTCACGCGTCCACTTCAGCAAGGGCCACCTGAGCAAGGTGGAGCGTGGTGACAAGCCGGCCAGTCCGGACCTGGCGCGCCTGTGCGATGCCGTATTCGAGGCGGGGGGCGCACTGATCGCTCTGGTCCCGGACGAACGCCGACGGACGGAAGCGGAACCCTCACAAGCGAGCACCGGTGACGAGGAGATGTGGTCGATGGAGTTGTCCCCGGACGGGCCGAGCCGGTTCGAGCCCCTGGGCCGCAGGCAGGTCGTGGCAAGAGCGGCCGCTTCGGCGGTCGGACTCCGTATGGGCCTCCCCCGCCCGCCGGCCGGCCCCGAGGGGGATTCGCTGCTGGAGATGTCCCGTTCTTTGTTCGGCCAGTACCGGCAGCTCGGCCAAGCGGCCGCTCCCGAGGCCGTGCTGCCCGCCTTGATCGCGCAGACGCACACCTTGCGGAGCCTCGCCCTGCGCGCCGGTCCGCGCACCCGCGCGGGCCTGCTCGGGCTGGCTTCCCGCTACGCCGAGTACATCGGCTGGCTCGTGCAGGAGACGGGGAACGACCTGTCCGCTCTGTGGTGGACGGAACGCGCCGTGCGCATGGCGGCCGCCGGCGGCGACGACCACCTCGCGGCTTACGCCCTCGTGCGGAGGGCACTGATCGCCATGTACCGGCAGGACGCCGCCGAAACCATCGACCTGGCCCGTCAGGCGCAGGGTGGTCACTTGCCGCCGCGCATCCGGGGCCTGGCCGCACAGCGCGAGGCGCAGGGTCACGCGCTCGCGGGAGACTACGACTCCTGCATGCGCTGTCTGGACCGTGCCCGAGCCCTGCTCGCCGTCCCCGGGGCCGCCTCGGACTCCCCCGTCATCGGTCCCACCAGCCTTTCCGACCCGGTCGCCATGGTGACCGGTTGGTGCCTCCACGACCTGGGCCGGCCCCGGCAGGCCGCGACGGTCATGGACGCGCAGGTGCGGCGATTACCGGGCCACGCCCTGCGGTCCCAGGCCCGCTACGGCGTACGCCGTGCCCTCGCCCATGCCTCCGCCGGTGACATCGACCATGCCTGCGACGTGGTGGCGCCCCTGCTCCCCACCACCATCGCCGTGGGTTCCGCCACCATCACGGCGGACCTGCGTCGACTGGAGCGCACGCTGGCCCGCCATCCGCGCAACTCCGCTGTTCGCTCGCTGGCACCCGAGCTCACAGCCGCACTGCATTTCGTCTCCGTGCAACATCCGTCAAGCTGAGAGGAAAACGCCATGCCCGACGTCTTCATCAACTACCGGACCGGTGACGGCGAGAAGACCGCCACAGTTCTCGACACGGCGCTCTCCGCCCGCTTCGGGGACGAGAGGGTCTTCCGTGCCTCGAAGTCCATTCGGCCCGGCACGTTATTCCCCGCAGCGCTCCGAAAAGCGGTCCGGAGCAGCAGCGTCCTGATCGCGGTCATCGGGCAGGACTGGGCGCGCCACCCCGGGCTGCGTAACGCCGAGGACTGGGTTCGTCAGGAGATCCTCGAAGCCTTCGAATACGGGATCGAGGTTCTCCCCGTGCTCGACGGACGCACGACCGACAGGCTCTCCAAGGCCGCACTTCCGAAGAAGCTGCAGCGAATCGCCGACCTCAATTCGCTGCGATTCGACCACCAGAACGCCCAGGCCGATCTCACCCGCATCGGCGACGCGCTGGCGGAGCTCGTCCCGCAGCTCGCCGCCGCCGACACCAGCACCGCCCGGACGGACCAGGCCGCTCCCGTGCGGAACTCCGTGAGCGGCGGCACCCAAGGCACGGTCGTCCAGACACGGGACTTCACCGGCACCGTGGGCACGTCCCTCCATGGGACGCGGGGGCCCGTGCACACGGGCAGAGGTGACCAGTACGTCGGGTCGCAGCACTTTTCCGGAACCGGATCGGGGGCCGGCGCCACCTACGTGGCAGGCGACCTCCAAGGAGGCATCCGGCACCGTCTCGACCGGACGAACGGCACTGCGGACGACGAGCAGTGAGCGAACGGATCGGTTCCTTCCTCTCGGGGGGCCAAGGGCCCGTCCACACGGGCGACGGCGACCAGATCATCATCAACGACCCCAGCGAACTGCTGAGGAACGCGCATGGGCAGACGCCCCGCACGATCGCCGAGGACCAGCTGCGCTGGCTCCGACAGCGTTTCGTCCCCCCTTTCGGCCTCGATGAGGCGCGGAAACTGCTGGGACAAAGCGGGACCGTGCTGCTGAACGGAGACCCGGGAAGTGGCAGGCACTCCGCGGCGCAAATGCTGCTGCATGAACTCGCCGAGGACGAGGGAACCTTCCACGAGCTGACGCCGGAAGGCGAGAAGAAAAAGCCGTACCTGATCGCGGACCACATCGGCGAGAACGACCGGCTCCTGCTGAACATGTCCACGCGCGACGAAGGTCTGTGGAGCGACGTCCAGGACGAACTCTCCTCGTTCCGGCAGACAGTGGTGGAGCGCCGGGCGCACCTGGTGGTGGTCCTCCCGGACCGCCTCGCGCACCAGCTGGATCCGCCGTTCCAGCAGTTTCGAGCCGATATCGACCGCCCCTCGGGAAGAGAAGTGCTGCGGCGCTATGCGCGCCTGTCGGGAATCGAGCCCGACGAGACCGCGGTGTTACCCGCGGACCTGGTCTCCTACCTGGACAGGAACCCGCCCCTGCGGGACATCGCCGCCCTCGCCCACTACCTGGCACGCGCCCGTGCCGCGTCGCCCGGGCCGGGCGGATTCCCCAAGTGGTGCCAAGAGGCTCTCGGTGCGGTGACGGACCGGGCCAAGCAGGCCGCGGATGACGTCGTGTCCCTGCGGGAAGGGCCCCAGCGCGCCCTGCTGCTCTCCACAGCCATGCTGCACGGCGCACACGCCGACGCCGTACACCGCGCCACCCGCGACCTGCTGCGCGCCGTGGGCCATCCGGACGACCCGGCGCCCCCGCTGGAGCGGGCGGATCTCGCCGAGCGATTCAAGTCGATCAACGCCGAGCGGGACACGGACGGCAAGGTCCGGTTCGCCGGTCTCGGCTATGCCCCGGCTGTCCGGACGCATTTCTGGGCGACGATGCCGGAGCTCCGCCGCCACTTCCGGGGGTGGGTGGGAAGCACCGTCGAACTGCGCACGCTGACACAGGACGATCGCGACCGTCTGATCGCCCGGTTCACGGAACAGTGCTTGCGGACGGAGCGGCCGGGTGACCTGGTGACGCTCGTGGAGCAGTGGGGCGGATCGGCACACGCCGACGCTTCACTCCGGACGATCCGGCAGCGGGCGGCCGCGCACACTCTTGAGCACGGCCTCACCCACGAGGCATGGGGGCACTACTTCCGGAGGAAGATCTACGACTGGTCCTGTGAACGCCGTTTGGCGCCGGGGCTCGCCGAGGTGCTCGTCGGAGTCTGCGGTGAGGTCATGGCGGTGCGCCACCCGGACCAGGCCATGGTCCGGCTGCACCATCTGGCCAGACGGGAGCGCGGCACCACGCTGGCGCGGGACGCCCTGCTCCGGCTCGTGCGCGACGATCGCCGCCTCCACCACAGGCTTCTCGACCGGCTCGACCGTGGCATCGCCCCAGCGGAGTGGCCGGCCGACGTCGATCTCTTCCTCGCTCTGGCGGACTCCGCGCCCGCCCGCCCGTCCCTTGTCACCGGATCCGGCATGCGACGGCAATGGGCCGCCTGCTGGAGGGCCGCCCTACTGCTCCGTCCGCGCAGCGCCTGGAGCGCGCCCATGGAGCGCTGGCTGGTCGTGGCATCGGAGGACAGCCGGTACCGCGACGGGCTGCTGTCCGTGCTGGTCGATTCCGGTGGAGATAGGAGCGATCTTCTGAGCCTCCTCTATGTGGCCACGCGTGACTGGGCCCGCTCGGCCGAGAGCCCGTCGGGCCGCGGCTCACGGACCGACGTGGCGGACCGTTTCCTCCAGATGGTCGATGCCGCTCAAGGGCTGTAGGGCGACGCACTCATCTGTCATACCCAACGGGAGACAACACACGATGACCTCCGGTCACAAAACCCTGACGGCCTTCCTCACCGTCATCGGCGCATTACTCATCGTCATCGTCGGTCTGTGCGTGGAATGGCCGCTCTGGGCATGGCCCACGTCGGCTGCCGTCCTTGCCGCGATCGCGGTCGTGGCGGTGAAGGCGGCAGACCGCCGACGGAGCCCCTTTTCTCAAGAGCTGATGCTGGAGCCCGATCTGCCGATCCCGCCGTTGGAACGCCGGGAGCAGCGCATCACGGACGTGGCCCTGCCGAGCGACACCGACGACTACGACTTCATCTTTTCGGCGACAGTGCGCTGGTGGCCCGCCGAGGACGCCCCGGCGGACGCCCCCCTCGTCAATGCCGGCTCACTCGCCATCGACGCCGTTCTCAACCGGGCCCGCGAGATCACGGCGCGGAAGTCACCCGGCCGAAGCACCCTGGCCCAGTACCAGCTGAACGGCGAACTGGGCACCATGCTGCCCGACCCGACGGGCCGGGTGTTCGCCATGGCGGAAAACGTCCTGCTCACCCTCTCCGACCAGGACCAGGAGCGGCTGGCGAAGCTTTCCGCCGTGCGCAAGGACGAAGCGGTCTGGGAGCACGAGCGGAAGTACGAGCAGAGCAGGCGCGCCTACCTGGGCGGGGACGTATTGAGGAACACCGGCAGCGCCGTGGTGTGGTGGCTCGCGAAGAACGACGACAAGGTCGACAAAACGGTGGCGGATCTCGGCCTGCTGGCCCAGCTCTCGTCGGCCGCCAACAATCAGGACGTTCCCGAGCGATTTCGGCATCTGGTACCTCACCCGGTCCCCGAATGGGGCGAGCCAGTAACCGGGCAGAGCGAGGAATACGAGGCGGCCGGGGAGGACTACATGGAATTCCCCGACGGGACGTCCGGCGATACGCCCGGTGACCCGTCGGCCGCCGACCGCTTCGACGAGATGCTGAACGCGATGGGATTCGACGAGGACGACCCTCGTCGGTCGCTCTTCGCCCAGCGGGTCGCGAGAGCCGCGGACGCGGCCGACCAGCATGGAACCGCCGAGGAGATACGGCAGCGCTTCGACGCGCCGCGAACCCCGGACGACGGCGCCGGCCCGTCGTTCGGCCCACCGGACGAGCCGCCCATCCTTTAGCGCCCGCACGCACCGATGGCCGGTGCCCTCCGAGGAGGGCACCGGCCATCGGCTCGGTACATGCGACCTGCGCGGGACCTACAGCCCCGCCGCCTTGCGCAGCGCGTCCACGCGGTCGGTGCGCTCCCAGGTGAAGTCGGGGAGCTCGCGGCCGAAGTGGCCGTACGCGGCGGTCTGGGCGTAGATCGGGCGGAGCAGGTCGAGATCGCGGATGATCGCGGCCGGGCGGAGGTCGAAGACCTCGGCGATGGCGTTCTCGATCTTGTCGGTGTCGACCGTGTTGGTGCCGAAGGTCTCGACGAAGAGACCGACGGGCTCGGCCTTGCCGATCGCGTAGGCGACCTGGACCTCGCAGCGCGCGGCCAGACCGGCGGCGACGACGTTCTTGGCGACCCAGCGCATCGCGTACGCGGCGGAGCGGTCGACCTTGGACGGGTCCTTGCCGGAGAAGGCGCCGCCACCGTGGCGGGCCATGCCGCCGTAGGTGTCGATGATGATCTTGCGGCCGGTGAGGCCGGCGTCGCCCATGGGGCCGCCGATCTCGAAGCGGCCGGTGGGGTTAACCAGGAGGCGGTAGCCGTCAGTGTCGAGCTTGATGCCGTCCTCGACGAGCTGCTTGAGCACGTGCTCGACGACGAACTCGCGGATGTCGGGCGCGAGCAACGAGTCCAGGTCGATGTCGGAGGCGTGCTGCGAGGAGACGACAACGGTGTCCAGGCGCACAGCCTTGTTGCCGTCGTACTCGATGGTGACCTGGGTCTTGCCGTCCGGGCGCAGGTACGGGATGGTGCCGTTCTTGCGGACCTCGGACAGGCGGCGCGAGAGCCGGTGCGCGAGCTCGATCGGGAGCGGCATCAGGTTCGGCGTCTCGTCGCAGGCGAAGCCGAACATCAGGCCCTGGTCGCCGGCGCCCTGCTTGTCGAGCTCGTCCTCGTCGCCCTCGACGCGGGTCTCGTAGGCGGTGTCGACGCCCTGGGCGATGTCGGGGGACTGCGCGCCGATGGAGACCGAGACGCCGCAGGAGGCGCCGTCGAAGCCCTTCTTGGACGAGTCGTAGCCGATCTCGAGGATCTTGTTGCGCACGAGCGTGGCGATCGGCGCGTAGGCCTTCGTGGTCACCTCGCCGGCGACGTGCACCAGGCCGGTGGTGATGAGCGTCTCGACGGCGACGCGGGACGTCGGGTCCTCCTTGAGGAGGGCGTCGAGAATGGAGTCGCTGATCTGATCAGCGATCTTGTCGGGGTGACCCTCGGTCACGGACTCCGAGGTGAACAGGCGGCGGGACACATCGCTCCCTGGGGTTGCAGCGGCTGCTGTCTGAGCATTGACAGATCCGGCCGAGAGCTGCGCTCGACTCGGATCCGTAGCCAGTTTATCTGGCATCGTCACCGACAGGACATCCCGCCCCGGATGAGATTGGGCACGGTCTGTGACTCCCGTCACAGAAGCTGTATGGACCGTGCCCGTCGGGCGTCAGCCGAGACGGGGGACGACGAGGTCCCAGACCGTGTCCGCGAGGGCTTCCTTGGGGCCGTACGGGACCGGGGTCTCGGTGCCGTCGGGGGCGAGCACGACGGCCTCGTTCCGCTCGGAGCCGAATGTCTTCCGCTCCCCCACCTCATTGACGACCAGCAGGTCACAGCCCTTGCGGGCGAGCTTGGCGCGGCCGTTCTCCAGCACGTGGTCGGTCTCGGCGGCGAAGCCGACGACGACCTGGCCGGGGCGGGGGCGGTCCGCCGAGAGCTCGGCGAGGACGTCCGGGTTGCGCACCAGCGCGACCGGCTCCGGCTCCTGCCCGTCCCGCTTCTTGATCTTTCCCTCGGCGTAGCTGGCGGGCCGGAAGTCCGCGACCGCCGCGGCCATCACCACGACGTCGGCATCCGCCGCGGCCTTGAGCACGGCCTCCCGCAACTGCACCGCCGTCCCCACGCGCACCACGTCGGCGCCGGCGGGGTCGGGCAGCTCGCTGTTGGCGGCGACCAGGGTGACCCGGGCGCCCCGGGCGACGGCGGTCCGGGCGAGGGCGTAGCCCTGCTTGCCGGAGGAACGGTTCCCCAGGTAGCGCACGGGGTCCAGGGGCTCCCGGGTGCCGCCCGCGCTCACCACGACGTGGCGGCCCGCGAGGTCGGCGGCCACGCCCTCCGCGCCGCGTGCCAGGACCCGGCGGCAGACCTCGAAGATCTCGCCGGGGTCGGGCAGCCGGCCCTTGCCGGTGTCGACACCGGTCAGCCGGCCCACGGCGGGCTCGATGACGATCGCGCCGCGGCGGCGCAGCGTCGCCACGTTCTCCTGGGTGGCCGGGTTCTCCCACATCTCGGTGTGCATCGCCGGGGCGAAGACGACCGGGCAGCGGGCGGTGAGGAGCGTATTGGTCAGCAGGTCGTCGGCGAGGCCGTGGGCGGCCTTGGCCAGCATGTCGGCGGTCGCGGGGGCGACGACGACGAGGTCGGCCCGCTGGCCGATCCGCACGTGGGGCACCTCGTGGACGTCCTCCCACACCTCGGTGCCGGCGGGGTGGCCGGACAGCGCGGACCAGGTCGCCTCGCCCACGAAGTTCAGGGCGGACGCGGTGGGCACCACCCGGACGTCATGGCCGGACTCGGTGAGGCGGCGCAGCAGCTCGCACGCCTTGTAGGCGGCGATCCCGCCGCTGACCCCCAGGACGACGTTGGGCTTGTCCATCGCTCTCGCTTCTCCCCACGATCCCCGTACGCACGTACACGTGTGCGCACTGTCCAATGACACACCAAGGGCCCGGCAGACGCGCTGCCGGGCCCTCGATGACGAACGAATACGACGGTGCTTACGCCGCCGGGGCCTCGACGGCCTCGGAGGTCAGCAGGCCCGCGTTGATCTCGCGGAGCGCGATGGAGAGCGGCTTCTCGTGGACGTGGGTGTCCACCAGCGGGCCGACGTACTCCAGCAGGCCCTCGCCGAGCTGCGAGTAGTACGCGTTGATCTGGCGCGCGCGCTTGGCGGCGTAGATCACCAGGCTGTACTTCGAGTCGGTCGCCTCGAGCAGCTCATCAATCGGCGGGTTGATGATGCCCTCGGGCGCGGTGATGGAAGAGGACACTCTCTGCCTTCCGAAGGGGGGTGAAGAAAGATGTTCAGCGCAGCAAGGCTAGCAGCTCGCGTGCGACGTCCTCGACGGAGGTGTTGACCAGCGTGGTGTCGAACTCCGACTCCGCCGCCAGCTCCACCTTCGCGGCCGCCAGCCGTCGCTCGATCACCTCGGGCGACTCGGTCCCCCGGCCGGTGAGCCGGCGGACCAGCTCGTCCCAGCTCGGCGGCGCGAGGAAGACCAGCCGGGCCTCCGGCATGGTCTCGCGGACCTGCCGGGCGCCCTGGAGGTCGATCTCCAGCAGCACGGGCTCGCCCGCCTCCAGGCGGTCCAGCACGGCCTTGCGGGGCGTGCCGTAGCGGTTGCCCGCGAACTCGGCCCACTCCAGCAGCTCGCCGTTGGCGATGAGCTTGTCGAACTGCTCGTCGTCGACGAAGAAGTACTGGACACCCTCCTGCTCGCCGGGGCGCGGCTTGCGGGTGGTGCAGGACACCGAGAGCCACACCTCGGGGTGGGCCTTGCGCATATGGGCGACGACCGTGCTCTTGCCGACCCCGGAGGGGCCGGAGAGCACGGTCAGCCGCGGTTGTCTGGCCGGGGCAACGGGGGACGCGCCCCGGGAGACTGAGGTACTCATGCAGCGATTATCCCGGTTCTCGGGAGTGCCCGGTAACGCCGGACCGCCCGGAGGGGGCGGTCACGGCCACCGGGCCGCCGCGACGGGGCCGCCGGTTCAGGCGGCCTTGCTGCCGAACTCGCGCTCCAGAGCGGCGATCTGGTTGGAGCCGAGGCCGCGCACACGACGGCTCTCGGAGATCCCGAGCCGCTCCATGATCTGCTTGGCACGGACCTTGCCCACCCCGGGGAGACTCTCCAGGAGGGCACTGACCTTCATCTTGCCGATGACTTCGTTCTTCTGGCCCTGCTCGATCACGTCGTGCAGAGAGGCGCCGGAGTGCTTGAGCCGATTCTTGACCTCGGCGCGCTCCCGGCGAGCCGCGGCGGCCTTTTCGAGCGCGGCTGCGCGCTGTTCAGGGGTAAGGGGCGGAAGAGCCACGCCTACGTCACCTCGGAAGTCGAACTGGATACGGACCGGTGAGGAACCTAGTCGGCCCACACCTGGGGGGCAACGAGCAACGCGCTTGCGCGTTCGCTCTCGTCGGAGACTAGCGGCCGATCCCGCTCCAGTCAGCGAGAACAAGCGAAAAGTCCTGGTCAGACTCGCTCGACCAGGACTTTTCCGGACATAATGACCGACAAATTTCTTTGGCGGTTGGCGTTAACTCGCCGTTGTGGCCGACCTGGGACGTATCGCCCCGCCGGGACCGGCGTCGCTCAGCCCGCCACCGCGTCGCGGATCTCACTCGCGAAACGGTCCGCGCTCTCCCGCAGCGCGGCCACGTCGGGGCCGTGCCGGAGCACCCCGCGGCTGACGTTCGGGACGACGTCCCGCACGGCCGCGCCGAAGACCTTCGGCAGGTCGGCGGCGGTGGCGCCCTGCGCGCCGATGCCGGGGGCCAGGAGCGGACCGTTGATGGCCAGATTCGCACCCGTGGCGTCGATCGACCGGCCCAGCGTGGCACCGACGACCGCGCCGTACGAGCCCATGGGGGCCGCGCCGGCGTTCTCCGCCCGCAGGTGGTCCAGGACGGTCGCCGCCACGCTCCGGCCGTCGACACGCGCCGCGTGCTGCACCTCCGCGCCCTCCGGGTTGGAGGTCAGGGCGAGGACGAACACGCCCGTGCCGCTCTCCCGGGCCAGGTCCAGCGCGGGGCGCAGCGACTCGTAGCCGAGGTAGGGGCTGACGGTCACCGCGTCGGAGAACAGCGGCGAGGCCGGGTCGAGGTAGGTGGCGGCGTAGGCGGCCATGGTGGAGCCGATGTCGCCGCGCTTGGCGTCCATCAGCACCAGCGCGCCGGCCTCACGGGCGTCGGCGACCGCCCGCTCCAGGACGGCGATGCCGCGCGAGCCGAAGCGCTCGAAGAAGGCGGACTGCGGCTTGAGGACGGCGACGCGGTCGGCCAGCGCCTCCACGACGGTGTGGGTGAAGCGCTCCAGGCCGGCGATGTCGTCGGTCAGGCCCCAGTCGGTGAGCAACGACGCGTGCGGGTCGATGCCCACACAGAGCGGGCCGCGCTCGTCCATGGCACGGCGCAGCCTTGCGCCGAACGGCTCGGTGGTCATGGGTTTCCCTTTCCGGGTCGGGTGCGGGCCGGTGGCCGGTTGTGCCCACCCGTTCCGCCCTGCGGAACGGGTGCCCACAACCGGTCGCGGTCAGCGGGTGGCTGCGCCGACGGCCTCGGCGAGCGTGTCGTACGGGCTGGCTTCGAGGCGCTCGGCCAGGCCCTTGTGGATCTTCCGGCACCAGAAGGGGCCCTCGTAGATGAAGGCGCTGTAGCCCTGGACCAGCGTGGCGCCCGCCAGGATGCGCTCCCAGACGTCGTCGGCGGTCTCGATGCCCCCGACCCCCACCAGGGTGATCCGGTCGCCCACACGGGCGTACAGGCGGCTCAGGACCGCCAGCGAGCGGGCCTTCACGGGGGCGCCGGAGAGGCCGCCGGCGCCGATGGCCTCGACGGTGCGCTTCGGGGTGCGGAGGCCCAGGCCGTCGCGGGCGATGGTGGTGTTGTTGGCGATGATGCCGTCCAGGCCCAGCTCGACGGCGAGGTCGGCGACGGCGTCGATGTCCTCGTCGGCGAGATCGGGGGCGATCTTCACCAGCAGCGGCACGTGACGCGAGGTGACCGTGCGGTCGGCGGCCTCGCGGACGGCCGTGAGCAGCGGGCGCAGCGACTCGGTGGCCTGGAGGTTGCGCAGGCCGGGCGTGTTGGGCGACGAGACGTTGACGACGAGGTAGTCGGCGTGGGCGGCCAGGCGCTCGGTGGAGGTGACGTAGTCGGCGACGGCCTCCTCCTCCGGCACGATCTTGGTCTTGCCGATGTTGACGCCGACGGTGGTCTTGAAGACCTCCTTGCGGGCCGCCAGGCGCTCCGCCACGGCCGCCGAGCCGTCGTTGTTGAAGCCCATGCGGTTGATCAGGGCGCGGTCGGCGACGAGGCGGAAGAGCCGCTTCTTGGGGTTGCCCGGCTGCGGCTGGGCGGTGACGGTGCCGATCTCGACGTGGTCGAAGCCGAGCATGGCCATGCCGTCGATCGCGGCGGCGTTCTTGTCGAAGCCGGCGGCGAGGCCGAAGGGGCCGTGCATCCGCAGGCCGAGGGCCTCGGTGCGCAGCGCCTTGTGGCGGGGGGCGAGGACGGCGGCGACGAAGGTGCGCAGCACCGGGACGCCGGCCACCCGGCGGATCCACGAGAACGCCAGGTGGTGGGCTCGCTCGGGATCCATCCGCTGGAAGAACAGTCGGAAGAACAGGGAGTACATGTGGTGCCGGGCCTTCCACAGCCGAAGGGGAGGTTCCATGGGGCCGCCCACCCGCCCCCGGCGCGGGGCCGGGGGCGGATGGGCGGGAGGGATCAGGACCGGGCCGCGGTCAGGTGCTCGGCGTGCTCCTGGAGGGAGCGCACGCCCACGTCGCCGCGGCTGAGCGCCTCGATGCCCTGGACGGCGGCGGCGAGCGCCTGGACCGTCGTCAGGCACGGCACCGCGCGGGCGACGGCGGCGGTGCGGATCTCGTAGCCGTCGAGGCGGCCGCCCGTGCCGTAGGGGGTGTTGACGATGAGGTCGACCTCCCCGTCGTGGATCAGCTGGACGATCGTCTTCTCGCCGTTCGGGCCCTCGCCCTCGCTCTGCTTGCGCACGACGGTGGCGTTGATGCCGTTGCGCTTGAGGACCTCGGCGGTGCCGGAGGTGGCCAGCAGCTCGAAGCCGTGGGCGACCAGCTCGCGGGCCGGGAAGATCATCGAGCGCTTGTCGCGGTTGGCGACGGAGACGAACGCGCGGCCCTTGGTGGGCAGCGCGCCGTAGGCGCCGGCCTGCGACTTGGCGTAGGCGGTGCCGAAGAGGTTGTCGATGCCCATGACCTCGCCGGTGGAGCGCATCTCCGGGCCGAGGACGGTGTCGACGCCGCGGCCGTGGATGTCGCGGAAGCGCGACCACGGCATCACGGCCTCCTTGACGGAGATCGGCGCGTCCATCGGCAGGGTGCCGCCGTCGCCGGTCTTCGGCAGCATGCCCTCGGCGCGCAGCTCGGCGACGGTCGCGCCCAGGGAGATCCGGGCGGCGGCCTTGGCCAGCGGTACGGCGGTCGCCTTCGAGGTGAAGGGGACGGTGCGGGAGGCGCGCGGGTTGGCCTCCAGGACGTAGAGGATGTCCCCGGCCATGGCGAACTGGATGTTGATCAGGCCGCGGACGCCGACGCCCTTGGCGATGGCCTCGGTGGAGGCCCGCAGCCGCTTGATGTCGTAGCCGCCGAGGGTGATCGGGGGCAGCGCGCAGGCGGAGTCGCCGGAGTGGATGCCGGCCTCCTCGATGTGCTCCATGACGCCGCCGAGGTAGAGCTCCTCGCCGTCGTAGAGCGCGTCGACGTCGATCTCGATGGCGTCGTCGAGGAAGCGGTCGATGAGCACCGGGTGCTCGGAGATCAGGCCCGCGTGCCGCTCCAGGTAGCCGGCCAGCGAGGGCTCGTCGTAGACGATCTCCATGCCGCGGCCGCCGAGGACGTAGGACGGGCGGACCATGACCGGGTAGCCGATGCCGGCGGCGATGCCCTTGGCCTCCTCGAAGGAGTAGGCGGTGCCGTACTTGGGCGCGGGCAGCCCGGCCTCGGTGAGGACGCGGCCGAAGGCGCCGCGCTCCTCGGCGAGGTCGATGGCCTCCGGGGAGGTGCCGACGATCGGCACGCCGTTGTCCTTGAGCGCCTGGGCGAGGCCCAGCGGGGTCTGGCCGCCGAGCTGGACGACGACGCCCGCGACGGGGCCGGCCTGCTGCTCGGCGTGGACGATCTCCAGGACGTCCTCCAGGGTGAGCGGCTCGAAGTAGAGCCGGTCGGAGGTGTCGTAGTCGGTGGAGACGGTCTCGGGGTTGCAGTTGACCATCACGGTCTCGTAGCCCGCGTCGCTGAGCGCGAAGGAGGCGTGGACGCAGGAGTAGTCGAACTCGATGCCCTGGCCGATGCGGTTCGGGCCGGAGCCCAGGATGATCACCGCGGGCTTCTCGCGCGGCGCGACCTCGGTCTCCTCGTCGTAGGACGAGTAGAAGTACGGGGTCTTCGCGGCGAACTCGGCGGCGCAGGTGTCGACGGTCTTGTAGACCGGGCGGACGCCCAGCGCGTGCCGGACCTCACGGACGACGTCCTCGCGCAGGCCCCGGATCGCGCCGATCTGGGCGTCGGAGAAGCCGTGGCGCTTGGCCTCGGCGAGCAGCTCCGGCTCCAGCTTGTCGGCGGCGGCCAGCTCGTCGGCGACCTCCTTGATCAGGAAGAGCTGGTCGACGAACCAGGGGTCGATCTTCGTCGCGTCGAAGACCTCCTCCGGCGTGGCGCCGGCGCGGATGGCGGCCATGACGGTGTTGATCCGGCCGTCGGTCGGGCGGACCGCCTTCTCCAGCAGCTCCGCCTTGTCGCCGGGGGCGGTGACGAAGTCGAACTGCGAGCCCTTCTTCTCCAGCGAGCGCAGGGCCTTCTGGAGCGCCTCGGTGAAGTTGCGGCCGATGGCCATGGCCTCGCCGACCGACTTCATGGTCGTGGTGAGGGTGGCGTCGGCGGCCGGGAACTTCTCGAACGCGAAGCGGGGAGCCTTGACCACGACATAGTCGAGCGTGGGCTCGAAGGACGCCGGGGTCTTCTCGGTGATGTCGTTGGGGATCTCGTCCAGCGTGTAGCCCACGGCGAGCCGGGCGGCGATCTTCGCGATCGGGAAGCCGGTGGCCTTGGAGGCGAGCGCGGAGGAGCGCGAGACGCGGGGGTTCATCTCGATGACGATGACCCGGCCGTCCTCGGGGTTGACCGCGAACTGGATGTTGCAGCCGCCGGTGTCGACGCCGACCTCGCGGATGATCGCGATGCCGATGTCCCGCAGGATCTGGTACTCGCGGTCGGTGAGCGTCATCGCCGGGGCGACGGTGATGGAGTCACCGGTGTGGACGCCCATGGGGTCGAAGTTCTCGATGGAGCAGACGACCACGACGTTGTCGTGCTTGTCGCGCATCAGCTCCAGCTCGTACTCCTTCCAGCCGAGGATGGACTCCTCCAGGAGCACCTCGGTGGTCGGGGAGAGCGTGAGGCCCTGGCCGGCGATGCGGCGCAGCTCCTCCTCGTCGTGGGCGAAGCCGGAGCCGGCGCCGCCCATGGTGAAGGAGGGGCGGACGACGACCGGGTAGCCGCCGAGCGTGTCGACGCCCGCGATGACCTCGTCCATGGTGTGGCAGATGACCGAGCGGGCGGACTCGCCGTGACCGATCTTGGCGTTGACGGCCTCGACGACGCCCTTGAACAGGTCGCGGTCCTCGCCCTTGTGGATGGCCTCGACGTTGGCGCCGATCAGCTCGACGCCGTACTTCTCCAGCACACCGTTCTCGTGCATGGAGATGGCGGTGTTCAGCGCGGTCTGGCCGCCGAGGGTGGGCAGGAGGGCGTCGGGGCGCTCCTTGGCGATGATCTTCTCGACGAACTCCGGGGTGATCGGCTCGACGTAGGTGGCGTCGGCGATCTCCGGGTCGGTCATGATCGTG
Organism: Streptomyces abikoensis; assembly: GCF_014648775.1. Classification (GTDB taxonomy): domain Bacteria; phylum Actinomycetota; class Actinomycetes; order Streptomycetales; family Streptomycetaceae; genus Streptomyces; species Streptomyces abikoensis. Next base: position 252,838 of record NZ_BMRT01000006.1, on the reverse strand, counting down.
GCCGGGTTGGAGTTGACGAGGATGACCCGCAGGCCCTCGGACTTCAGGACGCGGCAGGCCTGGGTGCCGGAGTAGTCGAACTCCGCGGCCTGGCCGATGACGATCGGGCCGGAGCCGATGACCAGAACGGACTGGATGTCGGTGCGCTTAGGCACGCTGGCCCTCCATCAGGGTCACGAAGCGGTCGAACAGGTACGCGGCGTCGTGCGGGCCCGCTGCTGCTTCGGGGTGGTACTGGACGCTGAATGCCGGCTGGTCGAGGAGCTGGAGACCCTCGACCACGTTGTCGTTGAGACAGACGTGGGAGACCTCGACGCGGCCGTACGGCGTGTCGGTCGCGCCCTCGAGCGGGGCGTCGACGGCGAAGCCGTGGTTGTGGGCGGTGACCTCGACCTTGCCGGTCGTGCGGTCCTGGACGGGCTGGTTGATGCCCCGGTGGCCGTACTTCAGCTTGTAGGTGCCGAAGCCGAGCGCGCGGCCGAGGATCTGGTTGCCGAAGCAGATGCCGAACAGCGGGGTCTTCCGGGAGAGGACCTCGCGCATCACGGAGACGGGGTGGTCGGCGGTGGACGGGTCGCCCGGGCCGTTGGAGAAGAACACGCCGTCCGGGTTGACCGCGAAGACGTCCTCGGCGGTGGCGGTGGCGGGCAGGACGTGCACCTCGATGCCCCGCTCGGCCATCCGGTGCGGGGTCATGCCCTTGATGCCCAGGTCGATCGCGGCGACGGTGAACTTCTTCTCGCCGATCGCGGGGACGACGTAGGTCTCCTTGGTGGCGACCTCGGCGGAGAGGTCGGCGCCCTTCATCTCGGGGGCCCGGCGCACCTCGGCGAGCATCGTGCCCTCGTCGGGCAGCGCGCCGCCGGAGAAGATGCCGACGCGCATCGCGCCGCGCTCGCGCAGGTGGCGGGTGAGCGCGCGGGTGTCGATGCCGCTGATGCCGACGACGCCCTGTGCGGCCAGCTCCTCGTCCAGGGAGCGGCGGGAGCGCCAGTTGGAGGGGATCCGGGCGGGGTCGCGGACGACGTAGCCGGCGACCCAGATCCGGCGGGACTCGGGGTCCTCGTCGTTCACGCCGGTGTTGCCGACGTGCGGGGCCGTCATCACGACGACCTGGCGGTGGTACGAGGGGTCGGTCAGGGTCTCCTGGTAGCCGGTCATGCCGGTGGAGAACACGGCCTCGCCGAAGGTCGTCCCGACCGCCCCGTAGGCGCGGCCGCGGAACGTACGACCGTCCTCCAGGACGAGTACGGCGGGGACCTTGCTTCCCCTGCTGGAGGTCGTCATCGTGCGCCTTCCGTAGTGCTGTTCATGGTGCTGATCGCCTCGACCCAGGCGGTGTGCTCCGCCGCCCGGTCCGCGCGAAAACCCGAGTCGATGGTCTTGTCGCCGTGCTGCCAGGTGATCACGAGCAGGCCCTCGGGGAGGACCTTGCCCGCGATGCCCGACTCCAGGCGGGCGCCGCGCAGGGCGGCGGCGGGGATGAAGAAGTCCCGGGCGCCGGGCCGTACGACGTCGACGCCCTGCTCCGTCAGGGTGAGCTCGGCCTTGCTGCGCGTGCCCAGCCCGTGGGCCACGATCCGGTCGAGCCACTGCCCGGAGGTGGTGGAGCCGTGGTAGCGGCCGGCCATCGTGAGCGTGGGCTCACCGGGCTCGCCGGGGGCGGTGGGCAGCTCGGGCAGGTCGCCCTGGAGGGTGCCGCGCCACTTCCAGCCCTCGCGCATCAGCCAGTAGAGCAGGGCGACGAAGAGCAGCAGCCCCACGACCCAGCCCGCGCGCGCGGCCCAGTGAGTGACGTCGGCCGACTTCTGCTCCGCCGCCAGAGTGATGATTCGTACAGGTGTCACGCGAGTTTCCCGTCCACGACCGTCGCCCGGCCCCGCAGGAAGGTGTGGGTGACGCGACCCGGCAGCTCACGGCCCTCGTAGGGGGTGTTGCGGCTGCGGGAGGCGAAGCCCGCGGGGTCCACGACACCACGGTAAGCGGAATCCACCAGCGTGAGGTTGGCGGGCTCACCCGGGGCGATGGGGCGGCCGTGACCGGCGAGGCTGCCGATCCGCGCGGGCTTGAAGGACATCCGCTCGGCGACCCCGGCCCAGTCCAGCAGCCCGGTCTCCACCATGGTGTGCTGGACGACCGACAGGGCGGTCTCCAGGCCCACCATGCCCATGGCGGCCGCGGCCCACTCGCAGTCCTTGTCCTCGTGGGGGTGCGGCGCGTGGTCGGTGGCGACGATGTCGATCGTCCCGTCGGCCAGGGCCTCGCGCAGCGCCATCACGTCGCGCTCGGTGCGCAGCGGCGGGTTGACCTTGTAGACCGGGTCGTACGAGCGGACGAGCTCGTCGGTCAGGAGCAGGTGGTGGGGGGTGACCTCGGCGGTGACGTCGATGCCGCGCGACTTGGCCCAGCGGACGATCTCCACGGAGCCGGCCGTGGACAGGTGGCAGATGTGCACCCGGGAGCCGACGTGCTCGGCGAGGAGGACGTCGCGGGCGATGACCGACTCCTCGGCGACGGCCGGCCAGCCGCCCAGGCCCAGCTCGGCGGAGACGACGCCCTCGTTCATCTGGGCGCCCTCGGTGAGGCGGGGCTCCTGGGCGTGCTGGGCGATGACGCCGCCGAAGGCCTTCACGTACTCCAGCGCGCGGCGCATGATCACGGCGTCGTCGACGCACTTGCCGTCGTCGGAGAAGACGGTGACGCCGGCGGCGGAGTCGTGCATGGCGCCGAGCTCGGAGAGCTGCTTGCCTTCGAGGCCGACGGTGACGGCGCCGATGGGCTGGACGTCGCAGTAGCCGGACTCCTTGCCGAGGCGCCAGACCTGCTCGACGACGCCGGCGGTGTCGGCGACCGGGAAGGTGTTCGCCATGGCGAAGACGGCGGTGTAGCCGCCGCTCGCGGCGGCGCGGGTGCCGGTCAGGACGGTCTCGGAGTCCTCGCGGCCGGGCTCGCGCAGGTGGGTGTGGAGGTCGACCAGGCCGGGCAGCAGGACCTTGCCGTCGGCCTCGATCACCGTGGCGCCCTCGGCGCTCAGCCCGGAACCGACCTCGGCGATGGTCTCGCCGTCGATCAGGACGTCCTGCGGCTCGCCGCCCAGGACCTTCGCACCGCGGATAAGGATCTTCGACATGATTACTTGTTCTCCTCGGTGCGGGCGTTGTTCGTGGTGACGGCGGGCTCGGAGCCGCCCAGGAGCAGGTAGAGGACGGCCATCCGGGTGCTGACGCCGTTGGCGACCTGCTCGACGGCGGTGCAGCGGTCGGAGTCGGCGACCTCGGCGGTGATCTCCATGCCGCGGTTCATCGGGCCGGGGTGCATCACGATGGCGTGCTCGGGCATCTTCGCCATACGGTCGCCGTCCAGGCCGTAGCGGCGCGAGTACTCGCGCTCGGTCGGGAAGAACGCGGCGTTCATGCGCTCGCGCTGCACCCGCAGCATCATCACGGCGTCGGACTTGGGCAGCACCGCGTCGAGGTCGTAGGAGACCTCGCAGGGCCAGCTGCCGACGCCGACGGGCACCAGCGTGGGCGGGGCGACCAGGGTGACCTCGGCGCCGAGCGTGTGCAGCAGCTGGACGTTGGAGCGGGCCACCCGGCTGTGGAGCACGTCGCCGACGATCGTGATCCGGCGGCCGGACAGGTCCTTGCCGAGGCCGGCGTCCCGGCCGACCAGGCGGCGGCGCATGGTGAAGGCGTCCAGCAGGGCCTGGGTGGGGTGCTCGTGGGTGCCGTCGCCGGCGTTGACGACGGCCCCGTCGATCCAGCCGGAGTTGGCCAGCCGGTAGGGGGCGCCGGAGGCGTGGTGGCGGATGACGACGGCGTCGGCGCCCATGGCCTCCAGGGTCAGCGCGGTGTCCTTGAGGGACTCGCCCTTGGAGACCGAGGAGCCCTTGGCGGAGAAGTTGATGACGTCCGCGGAGAGCCGCTTGGCGGCGGCCTCGAAGGAGATGCGGGTGCGCGTCGAGTCCTCGAAGAAGAGGTTGACGACGGTGCGGCCGCGCAGGGTGGGCAGCTTCTTGATCGGCCGGTCCGCGACCCGGGCCATCTCCTCGGCGGTGTCGAGGATCAGGACGGCGTCGTCGCGGGTGAGGTCGGCGGCCGAGATGAGGTGGCGCTTCATCCGGTTTTCTCCGTGTTCGGGAGGTGTGGGAGGGCGGTAGCCGGGCATGCGGCGGCGCACGGACCCGCCCCGCGGGTCCGTGGGGGCTCGCTACTGCGCGTCGGCCGGAGTGGTCGTGCCCGCGCCGAGGAGCACGCTGTCGCGCCCGTCCTCCTCGGTCAGGTGGACCTTGACCGTCTCCCGCAGCGACGTGGGGAGGTTCTTGCCGACGTAGTCGGCACGGATCGGCAGCTCGCGGTGGCCGCGGTCGACGAGGACGGCGAGCTGGACGGCGCGGGGGCGCCCCAGGTCGTTCATCGCGTCGAGGGCGGCGCGGATGGTGCGGCCGGAGAAGAGCACGTCGTCGACGAGGATGACGAGCCTGCCGTCGATGCCCTCACCGGGGATCTCGGTACGGGCGAGCGCACGGGCCGGGCGGAGCCGCAGATCGTCGCGGTACATGGTGATGTCGAGGGAGCCGACCGGGGTCTTGCAGCCGGTGATGCTCTCGAGCTTGGCGGCCAGCCGGCGGGCGAGGAAGACACCGCGGGTGGGAATGCCGAGGAGTACGACGTCGTCGGCGCCCTTGGCGCGTTCGACGATCTCGTGCGCGATACGGGTGAGGACCCGTGCGATGTCCGGTGCTTCGAGCACGGGACGCGCGCTGGGAATTGCGTCCATACGAAACGGACCTCCTTCTCCGCCTCACGGGACGGACATTAAAGGACGTCGGATTTACAGGATTCACCGTACCAGGACCCACGACGAACTCCAGCCACAGCCACTGACGGCCCAGGGGGGTGCCCATTCGGCTTGACGAACCGAGATTACGCTGCGTAACCTCACAGTGAGTTACCAGTCGCGCGGTGCGGCCGCGCGATCGATACAGTGTCCGGGGAGCTTTATGTCCAGCGAATACGCCAAACAGCTCGGGGCCAAGCTCCGCGCCATCCGCACCCAGCAGGGCCTCTCCCTCCATGGTGTCGAGGAGAAGTCCCAGGGCCGCTGGAAGGCCGTTGTCGTGGGTTCTTACGAGCGCGGCGACCGTGCCGTGACCGTACAGCGCCTGGCCGAGCTGGCCGACTTCTACGGCGTGCCCGTGCAGGAGCTGCTGCCCGGCACGACGCCCGGCGGCGCGGCCGAGCCCCCGCCGAAGCTGGTCCTGGACCTGGAGCGCCTCGCCCACGTCCCGGCCGAGAAGGCGGGCCCGCTCCAGCGTTACGCGGCCACCATCCAGAGCCAGCGTGGTGACTACAACGGCAAGGTCCTCTCCATCCGCCAGGACGATCTGCGCACCCTTGCCGTGATCTACGACCAGTCGCCCTCGGTGCTCACCGAGCAGCTGATCAGCTGGGGCGTGCTCGACGCGGACGCCCGCCGCGCCGTTCAGCACGAGGACGCGTAACGTCCACCGTTCTTGACGACAAAACCGCCGTGGGGCGGGAAACCATCCGGTTTCCCGCCCCACGGCGGTTTTCTGTCTCAGTGGGCGTCTCGACGGAGACTCGGCTTGAGCTCCTTGAAACGACCGAGGAGACCATTGACGAACGCGGGCGAGTCGTCGGTGGAGAACTCCTTGGCGAGCTGCACCGCCTCGTCGATCGCCACGGCGTCCGGGGTCTCGTCCTCCCAGATCAGCTCGTACGCGCCGAGCCGCACGATGCCGCGGTCCGCGGCCGGCATGCGGTCCAGGTCCCAGTCGATCGCGTAGGTGGCGATCAGTTCGTCGATCCGGGCCGCGCGCTCGGCGTAGCCCTCGACCAGCTGGATCGTGTACGGGTTGACCGGCGGCTGCCTGTCGTCGGTCCGGGCATGCCGGATCCAGTCCGCGAGGACCGACTCCACGGACGAGCCGCGCTGGTCCGCCTCGAAGAGGATCTGGAAGGCGCGCTTACGGGCCTTGCTGCGGGCGGACACGGTTAGCTGTTCACCCGGCCGAGGTAATCGCCGGTGCGCGTGTCGACCTTGATCTTCTCACCGGTGGAGACGAACAGCGGGACCTGGATCTCGTAGCCCGTCTCGAGCTTCGCCGGCTTGGTGCCACCGGTGGAGCGGTCACCCTGGACGCCCGGGTCGGTGTGCTCGATGGTCAGCTCGACGGCGGCCGGGAGCTCGACGTAGAGCACCTCACCCTCGTGGGTGGCGACCGTGGCCTCGAAGCCCTCGATGAGGAAGTTCGCGGCGTCGCCGACGGCCTTCCGGTCGATCATCAGCTGGTCGTAGTCCTTCATGTCCATGAAGACGAAGTAGTCGCCGTCCATGTACGAGAACTGCATGTCGCGGCGGTCGACGGTGGCCGTGTCGACCTTCACGCCCGCGTTGAAGGTCTTGTCGACGACCTTGCCGGAGAGCACGTTCTTCAGCTTCGTACGGACGAAGGCGGGGCCCTTGCCGGGCTTGACGTGCTGGAACTCGACGACGGACCAGAGCTGGCCGCCTTCGAGCTTGAGCACCATGCCGTTCTTGAGGTCGTTCGTGGATGCCACGGTTGCGGTATCTCCTGGGCTGGTGGAACCAAGAAAGTGCGATGCGCCGGCTAGAGCGCGAGCAGCTCTTTGGTCGTAATGGTGAGTAGCTCGGGTCCGCCGTCCGCCTCGGGGCGGACGACGAGCGTGTCATCGATCCGGACGCCGCCCCGCCCCGGGAGGTGGACTCCCGGATCTACGGTGACCGGCACGCAAGCGTCCAGTTTACCCATTGCCGACGGTGCCAGCCGAGGGTCCTCGTCGTTTTCGAGCCCCACGCCGTGGCCGATGCGGGGTCCGACCCGCTCGCCATGGCCCGCGGCCTCCAGCACGACCCGTGCCGCGCGGTCCACGTCACGGTACGCCGTACCCGGCGCGAGGGCCTCCCGGCCCGCCCGCTGGGCGGCGAAGACCTGCTCGTACAGCTCGATCTGCCACTCCGCCGGAGAGGCCCCGATGACGAACGTACGGGCGATCTCGCTCCGGTACCCACGATAGTCCGCCCCCAGGCAGACGCTGAGGAAATCGCCCTCCTCCACCCGGCGGTCCGTCGGTACGTGCCCGGCCCGCCCCGAGTGGGGACCCGCGCCCACCGAGGTGGGAAAGGCCGCGCCGTCCGCGCCGTGATCGATCAGCCGGCGCTCCAGCTCCAGCGCCAGATGGCGCTCGGTGCGGCCGACGAGTATCGACTCCAGCAGCTCGCCCAGGGCCTGGTCGGCGATCTCGGCGGCGATCCGCAGGGTCGAGATCTCCTCGTCGTCCTTGACCACCCGCTGTTGCTCCACGGCCGTCCCCAGATCGCCCAGCCGCAGCCGGGGGGCGACCGAGCGCACCGCGCGGTGCCGGGCCACGGTCAGATGGTGCTCCTCGACGGCCAGCGACCGCACCCCGCGCTCCGCGGCCCGCTCGGCCGCCGCCACGGCCGGATCGCCCTCGGGCGTCGGCAGCACCAGGACGGCCAGCTCGTCCCCGGGGCGGCTGGCGCCCGTGGCGTCCACGAAGGGATCGCTCACGCACACCAGCGCGTCGTCGCCGTCCTGACCGGGACCGAGGAGCAGCACCGCCCCGGGCGGCGCGCCGCCCGCCAGATACCGCACATTGGCGTCGCCGCAGACCAGGGCGGCCTCACCACCGGCCGCCGCGCACCGCTCGCGCAGCCGGGCCCGGCGCGCCGCGTACACCTCGGACATGCCTCCGAGCGTACGTTCGGCGGCCGCTTCCGGCCTTTCCAGCGCCTCCGACCGGGGCAGCCCCGCGCCCTACCAGCCGGCCAGGGTGCGGGCGACGGCCTCGTCGATCAGCCGGGCCGTCGTGGCGACGTCCTGCTGCGAGTTGTCGATGATGGGCAGGCCCGAGCCGTACCAGCCGGCCATCCGGCCGTGGATCCGGGCGACCTCCTCGTCGCTGAGCCTGCGGTTGCCGGTGCGTTCGGCGTTGCGTTCGAGGACGACGTCGAGGCCCGGCAGCAGCACCACGGGCAGCAGCCCCGGCCCCACGTGCCGCTTCCAGCCGCCGAGGCCGACGACGGGCCGGTCGGGGAAGACGGCGTCGTCGAGGATGCAGGAGATGCCGTTGGCGAGGAAGTTGCGGGCGGCGAACCCGCAGGTGCGGCGGGCGAGCCGGTACTGCGCCTCGGAGTGGTCGTTCCACCCGGACTGCGGGTCCGCGAACCCGGAGCGCACCCACTCGCGGACGTCGTCGAGGCTGATGTGCGCGGTGGGCACCCGCCGGGTGTCGGCCCAGTACCGGGCGACGGTGGTCTTGCCGGCGCCGGCCGGGCCGATGAGGAGGACGGCGACGGCGGCGGTGGTGGCGTCCGCCGGCGGCAGGGCCGGTATCGGCGGATGAGCGGGGGGCAGCGGTGGTCCCACGGGGTGCTGCATCCTGTGGCACGCTCCGATTTCGTGCGGTGTGGCGTATGGCGGGGTGGGGTGCGCCTGCGGCGGGCCGTGCCCCGGTCCCGCCCTTTCGCCGTTTCCCAGGGGGCTGCGCCCCCTCACACCCCCGCTTCCGGGGGCCCGGGGTCTCGAAGGGGCGGAGCCCCTTCGGAAACGGTGAAAGGGCGGGACCGGGGCCGGCCGCCCGCAGGGCCAACGCCCCGGGTCAGGACCCGAGTTCCTCCGCCAGCGCCCGCAGCGCCAGCCGGTAGGAGCCGATCCCGAACCCCGCAACCGTACCGCTCGCCACCGCCGCGATCACCGACGTGTGACGGAACTCCTCCCGCGCGTACGGGTTGGAGATGTGCACCTCGATGAGCGGCGCCGTCCGCTGGGCCGCGGCGTCGCGCATCGCGTACGAGTAGTGGGTGAACGCGCCGGGGTTGATGACGACGGGCAGCCGGCCGTCGGCCGCCTCGTGCAGCCAGCGCACCAGCTCGCCCTCGTCGTTGGTCTCCCGGACCTCGACGGCGAAGCCCAGCTCCTCCCCCAGCGTCGTGCACGCCTCGACCAGCCCCTTGTAGGACGTCGAGCCGTAGACGTCGGGCTCGCGGGAGCCCAGCCGACCGAGGTTGGGCCCGTTCAGCACCAGGACACGGCGCGCGCTCACGCCGCTCACGCCGCGATCTCGGCGTGTGCGGCCAGCAGCATCGCCGGGTCCGGGCCCTCCAGGACCGTCGGCTTGGCCAGGCCGTCGAGGACGATGAACCGCAGCCGGTCGCCGCGCGTCTTCTTGTCGACCTTCATGGTCTCCAGCAGCTTGGGCCACTGGTCGCCGCGGTAGGTGACGGGCAGGCCCACGGCCGTGAGGATCGCGCGGTGACGGTCGGCGGTGGCGTCGTCCAGGCGGCCGGCGATCCGGCCGAGCTCGGCGGCGAAGACCATGCCGACGGCGACGGCCGCGCCGTGCCGCCAGTTGTAGCGCTCGTTCTTCTCGATGGCGTGGGCGAGCGTGTGACCGTAGTTCAGGATCTCGCGCAGGCCCGACTCCTTGAGGTCGGAGGAGACCACCTCGGCCTTGACCTTGATGGCCCGCTCGATCAGCTCCGAGGTGTGCGGGCCCGCAGGCGTGCGGGCGCCCTCGGGGTCGGCCTCGATGAGGTCGAGGATCGCCGGGTCGGCGATGAAGCCGGCCTTGATGATCTCGGCGAGGCCGCTGACGTAGTCGTGGACCGGCAGCGACTCCAGCGCGGCCAGGTCGCACAGCACACCGGCCGGGGGGTGGAAGGCGCCGACGAGGTTCTTGCCCTCGGCGGTGTTGATGCCGGTCTTGCCGCCGACGGCCGCGTCGACCATGCCCAGGACGGTGGTGGGCACCGCGATCCAGCGCACGCCGCGCAGCCAGGTGGCGGCGACGAAGCCCGCCAGGTCGGTGGTGGCCCCGCCGCCCACGCCGACGATGACGTCGGTGCGGGTGAAGTTGGTCTGGCCGAGCGCCTTCCAGCAGTAGGCCGCGACCTCGACGGTCTTGGACTCCTCGGCGTTGGGCAGCTGGATCGCTATGGCCTCGTAGCCCTGGGCCGCCAGGTCCTCGCGGATCGCCTCGCCGGTCGAGGCGAGCGCCTCGGGGTGGAGCACGGCGACCCGCTTGGCCCGGGTGCCGATGAGGCCGGGCAGCTCGCCCAGCAGCTGACGGCCGACCAGGACCTCGTACGGCGCGGTGCCCGCGCTGCCGGCGACCTGGATGCGGGTGGGGGCGTCGGTCATGCGTTCCTCACTGCGTGGTGTCCGGTGTGGGGGCCAGGGGCGGCCGCAGTGCCTCGAGCACGGCGTCGGCGACCTCGGCCGGGGTGCGGCCGCCGGTGGCGACCACGGCGCGGGCGACCTCGGTGTAGAGCGGGCGGCGCGCGTCCATCAGCTCGCGCCACCGCTTGCGGGGGTTGACGGCGAGCAGCGGGCGCGGCGCGTCGAGGCCCACGCGCCGCACGGCGTCGGCGAGTTCGACGTCGAGGAAGACCACGGGCAGGCCCTTGAGGAGGGCCCGGGTGCCCGGGTCCATGACGGCGCCGCCGCCGAGGGCGAGCACCCCGGGGTGCTCGGCCACGGCGGTGCGGACGGCCTGCCGCTCCAGCTCGCGGAAGTGCGGCTCGCCCTCGTCGACGAAGATCTCCGGGATGGGCTTCCCGGCGGTCTTCTCGATGTCGGCGTCGGTGTCCCGGTAGCCGGTGCCCAGCCGCTCGGCGAGCAGGGCACCGATGGTGGACTTGCCCGCGCCGGGCGGGCCCACCAGGACGATGACGGGGGTGGTCACTTGATGGCCAGGTTCTCGAGGTAGCCCTGGACGTTGCGACGGGTCTCGGCGACGCTGTCGCCGCCGAACTTCTCCACCACCGCGTCGGCGAGGACGAGCGCGACCATCGCCTCGGCGACGATGCCGGCCGCCGGGACGGCGCACACGTCCGAGCGCTGGTGGTGGGCCTGGGCGGCCTCGCCGGTGGTCACGTCGATGGTGCGCAGGGCGCGCGGGACGGTGGCGATGGGCTTCATGGCGGCGCGGACGCGCAGCAGCTCGCCGGTGGTCAGGCCGCCCTCGGTGCCGCCCGAGCGGCCGGTGACGCGGCGGATGCCGTCCTCGGTGGCGACGATCTCGTCGTGCGCCTTGGAGCCGGGCACGCGCGCCAGCTCGAAGCCGTCGCCGACCTCGACGCCCTTGATCGCCTGAATGCCCATCAGGGCGGCCGCGAGGCGGGCGTCCAGCCGGCGGTCCCAGTGGACGTGCGAGCCGAGGCCGACCGGAACGCCGTAGGCCAGGACCTCGACGACGCCGCCGAGGGTGTCGCCGTCCTTGTGGGCCTGGTCGATCTCGGCGACCATCGCCTTGCTCGCCTCCTCGTCGAGGCAGCGCACCGGGTCGGCGTCGAGCTTCTCGACGTCGCCGGGGGTGGGGTACACGCCGTACGGGGCCTTGGCCGCGGCCAGCTCCACGACGTGGGAGACGATCTCGATGCCGGCCGCCTCCTTGAGGAAGGAGCGGGCGACGGCGCCGAGGGCCACACGGGCGGCGGTCTCCCGGGCGGAGGCCCGCTCCAGGACCGGCCGGGCCTCGTCGAAGCCGTACTTCTGCATCCCGGCGAGGTCCGCGTGGCCGGGGCGGGGGCGGGTGAGCGGCGCGTTGCGGGCGAGCTCGGCCAGCTCGGCGGGGTCGACGGGGTCGGCCGCCATGACCTGCTCCCACTTGGGCCACTCGGTGTTGCCCACCATGACCGCGACCGGGGAGCCCATGGACAGTCCGTGCCGGACGCCGCCGAGGAAGGTGATCTCGTCGCGCTCGAACTTCATCCGCGCGCCGCGTCCATAGCCGAGCCGCCGTCGCGCCAGGTGGTCCGCCACCATCTCCGTGGTGACCGGCACGCCGGCGGGAAGACCCTCCAGCGTCGCCACGAGTGCGGGGCCGTGCGACTCCCCCGCCGTCAGCCAGCGCAACCTGCTCAACGGTGCTCCTCTGCTCGCGCGCTCGAATCTCATGCCGCGCGGGGGCGCGGCGGCGGCCCGGGGAGCGCGACCCTGGCCCGCCACCCCCGATCCTCCCATGCCGGGCGGACATTCCCGGCCGCCGGTCCAGGGTGTGGACCGGCGGCGTCACGTGGTGGACGGCCGGGTCGGCGGGTCCGTCAGCGCGTACGGGCGGCCAGGGCCGCCTCGCCGGCCGCGCGCATGGCCGCCAGGGGGGCCGGGGCGCGGCCCGTCATCAGCTCGACCTGGAGGACGGCCTGGTGGACCAGCAGGTCCAGGCCGCCGAGTACGGTGCCGCCCCGCCGGGCCCAGGCGGCGGCCAGCGGGGTCGGCCAGGGCTCGTAGAGGACGTCGAAGAGCGTGCCGGGGCGCTCGGGCACGGCCCCGGCGAGGGCGTCGGTGGCCCCGGCGGGGGTGGTGGCGACGACCAGCGGCGCGGCGAGGGCCTCGGCCGCGCGCGACCAGTCGGCGGTGCGCACGGTCACGCCCAGCCGCTCGCCCCACTCGCGCATCTCCGCGGCGCGCTCGGCGCTGCGGACGTAGGCGGTGACCTCGCCGGTGCAGATCCGGGCGAGGGCGGCGAGCGCCGAGGAGGCGGTGGCGCCGGCGCCGAGGATCGCGGCGGAACCGACCGTCTCCACGCCCCGCTCGCGCAGGGCGGCGGCGATGCCGGGGATGTCGGTGTTGTCGCCGAGGCGGCGGCCGTCGTCGGTGAGGACGACGGTGTTGACCGCCTCCACGGACCGGGCGGTGGCACTGACGTCGTCCAGCAGCGGGATCACCGCCCGCTTGAGGGGCATGGTGAGGGAGAGCCCGGCCCAGCCGGGGCCCAGCTCCGCGAGGAAGGCGGGCAGCGCGGCCTCGTCCACCTCGAAGCGGTCGTACGTCCACTCCCCCAGGCCCAGTTCCGCGTAGGCGGCCCGGTGGAGGACGGGCGAGAGCGAGTGGGCGATCGGCGAGCCGAGCACGGCGGCCCGCCGGCGCCCGGTAGCGGCGGGACCGGTCACTGCGCGGCCGCCTTCTTCGCCTTGTTCTCCTGCTCGTACCTCTGGCGGTTCTTGTTGTGCTCCGCGTTCGTCACCGCGAACAGGGTCTCGTTCTCGTTGATGGAGACGAAGTAGTACCAGGGGCCGTCCGCCGGCTGGAGCGCGGACTTCAGGGCCTCCAGGCCGGGGTTGCTGATCGGCCCGGGCGGCAGGCCCTTGATGTTGTACGTGTTGTACGGGTCCTTGAACTTCCGCAGGTCGCTGACCGCGCCGACGTCGAGGGTGCTCTGGCTCTTGGCGTAGTTCACCGTGGAGTCGAAGTCGAGGAGGCCGTAGGTCTCCTTGTTGTCCGGCTTGAGCCGGTTGTAGACCACGCGGGAGATCTTGTCGAAGTCGTGCTTGTACTTGCCCTCGACCTGGACGAGGCTCGCGACGGTGACGGCCTCCATCGGGGACTTCAGCCCCAGCGCGGCGGCCTTGCCCGTCACGTCCTGCGCCTCGTAGTTCTGCTTGGCGCGGGCGACCATCTGGCGCAGGAGGTCCTCCGGCTTGGTGCCCTTGCCCGCGCTGTACTGCGACGGGAAGAGGAAGCCCTCCAGCGGGTCCTTGACGTCGGGGCCGCTGTTCGCCCAGTCGGGCAGGCCCAGGTTCTTGGCCTGGCTCTTGGCGACGCCCTTGGTAGTGCCCGCGGCGAGCCCGAGCTTCTTGTCGATCGTGGAGTAGATCTCGGCGGCCCGCATGCCCTCGGCGAAGGTCAGGAAGTTCGCGGAGTTCGTCATCATCGCCACGGCCGAGGCGCCGGACATCTCCTTGTGGAGGGTGTACGTGCCGGGCTGGATGGACTTCTTCGCGGCGGCCGAGGTGAAGGCGCCGACGCTCTTGACGACCCCGGCCTTCTCCAGGACCTGGCCCATCTCGGTGAGGCTGGCGCCCTTGGGGATCTCGACCTGCACCTGGCCGGTGCCCTCGCCCTCGTAGTCGGGCGCGGTGCCGTAGTGGGTCTCCCAGTAGTCGTAGGCGAAGTAGCCGGCGCCGCCCAGGCCGCCGACGAGCACCACGGCGACCAGCAGGCAGGCGGTGCCACTGCGGCGCTTGGGCTTCTTCTCCCGGCCCTTGCCCTTGCCGCCCCTGCCCTTGCCGCGCCGGTCGCGGCCCCGGGCGGGCTCGTCGCCGTCGTCGGAGTCGTCGTCGAGGGGGGCGGGGGCGGAGGCCCGGTCGTCGATGTCGTCGAAGAGGGAGATCTTCTCCTCGACCGGGTCGGCGGTCGCGGTCTGCGCCTGGGGCATCTGATGCGTGCCGGTGTGCTGCTCCCCGGGGGGCTGCGGCACCCGGTGCTGGCCCGTGTGCTGGTTCACGGGCATCTGGTGGGCGCCCGTGTGCTGGTCCATGGGCACCTGGTGCTGCCCGGTGTGCTGGTCCATCGGCACCTGGTGGGCGCCCGTGTGCTGGTCCATCGGCACCTGATGCGTGCCCGTGTGCTGGTCGGGGTAGCCGTGGGCGCCCGTGTCGTACTCGTAGTAGCCCTGCTGGCCACCGTTCGTCGGGTACGTGCCGGTCTGCTGCTCGACGTACTGCTGGCCCTGGCCGTTGGTGTCGTACGGGCCGGGGCCCCCCGCGTTCTGCGAGGGGTCCCAGCCGTAGTCCTGCCGGCCGGCGTAGGGGGGCTGCGACTGCTGGGCCTGGTGGGGCTGCGTGTACTGCTGCCCGGTGTAACCCCGGTCCCCGTACAGAGGGTCCTCGGGATGCCACGGTTGGGAGCCGGAACCCCGGCCGTACTCAGTCATCTATCCCCTAGAGCCGCACAGCGGCAGCCAGTGCGCTCGGTGAAGCGCGGAAGTCCGACGTCTGGTCCTGCCCGGAAGACATTCGAACAGCTGCCATGTCGCGCGGAACGTTACCGTATTGCGATCAGATGACCACGTCGACGGCCTCGCCCGGCGGCCGCCCGGAGGTCTTCTCGATCTCCAGGGCGTTCTGCAGGATGACCACCGCGGCCGCCTGGTCCACCACGGAGCGGCCCTTCTTGGCGTTGACGCCGGAGGCGCGCAGGCCCTGGGCGGCCGTGACGGTCGTCATCCGCTCGTCGACCAGCCGCACCGGCACCGGGGCGACCCGCCGGGCCATCTCCTTGGCGAACGTGCGCACCTTGGCCGCGGCCGGGCCCTCGCCCCCCTTGAGGGAGCGGGGCAGGCCGACGACGACCTCGATGGGCTCGTACTCCGCGACGATCGCCACCAGCCGCTTGTGCGCCTGGGGGATGTCCCGGCCGGGGACGGTCTCCACCGGAGTGGCGAGGATCCCGTCGGGGTCGCACGAGGCGACCCCGATCCGGGCGTCCCCGACGTCCACGGCGATGCGCCTGCCGCGTCGCACGTCAGGCCGCCTCGGCCACGAGGCGCTCGACGGCGGCCATGGCCTCGTCGAGGGCCTCGGGGTTCTGGCCGCCGCCCTGGGCGACGTCCGGCTTGCCGCCGCCACCGCCGCCGAGGGTCTTCGCGGCCGTACGGACCAGGTCGCCGGCCTTCAGACCGCGCTCACGGGCGGCCTCGTTGGTGGCGATCACGGTCAGCGGGCGGCCGTTGGCGACGGTGAACAGGGCCACCACGGCGGCCCGGCCGCCCTGGATGCGGCCACGGACGTCGAGGACCAGCTTGCGCAGGTCGTCGGCGCCGGTGCCGTCCGGCACCCGGCCGGTGACGAGGGCGATGCCGTGGACGTCCTTGGCGCCCTCGGCCAGGCCGGCGGCGGCCGCCAGGACCTTCTCGGCGCGGAAGCGCTCGATCTCCTTCTCGGCGTCCTTGAGCTTGGCGAGCATGCCGGAGATCTTCTCCGGGAGCTCCTCCGGACGGCCCTTGACCAGCTCGGTGAGCTGGGCGACGACCGTGTGCTCCTTGGCCAGGAAGTTGTAGGCGTCGGCGCCCACGAGGGCCTCGACACGGCGCACGCCGGAGCCGATCGAGGACTCGCCGAGGAGCTTCACCAGACCCAGCTGGGCGGTGTTGGCGACGTGCGTACCGCCGCACAGCTCCTTGGAGAAGTCGCCGATGGTCACGACGCGCACGCGCTCGCCGTACTTCTCGCCGAACTCGGCGATGGCACCGGCCTTCTTGGCCTCCTCCAGGCTCATGACCTCCGCGTGGACGTCGAGCTCGGTGGAGAGGACCTCGTTGATGCGCTGCTCGACGTCGGTGAGGACCGAGCCGGGCACGGCGGTCGGCGAGCCGAAGTCGAAGCGGAAGCGGCCCGGGGAGTTCTCCGAGCCGGCCTGGGCGGCCGTCGGGCCCAGGGCGTCGCGCAGCGCCTGGTGGGTGAGGTGGGTGGCGCTGTGGGCGCGGGCGATGGCGCGGCGGCGCTTGACGTCGATGACGGCGTAGGCGGGGGCGCCCACGGTGACCTCGCCGACCTGGACGACGCCCTTGTGGACGTGCACGCCGGGGACCGGCTTCTGGACGTCGCGGACCTCGATCACGGCACCGGAGTGGAGCTTGATCCGGCCCTGGTCGGCGAGCTGGCCGCCGCCCTCGGCGTAGAAGGGGGTGCGGTCGAGGACGACCTCGACCTCGTCGCCCTCGGTGGCGGCGGGCGAGGAGACGCCGTCGACGAGCAGGCCGACGATGGTCGACTCGCCCTCGGTGGTGGTGTAGCCGGTGAAGTCGGTCTCGCCGGAGGTGTCGGCGACCTCGCGGTAGGCGGACAGGTCGGCGTGGCCGGTCTTCTTGGCCTTGGCGTCGGCCTTGGCGCGCTCCCGCTGCTCCTTCATCAGGCGGCGGAAGCCGTCCTCGTCCACGGAGAGGCCCTGTTCGGCGGCCATCTCCAGGGTGAGGTCGATGGGGAAGCCCCAGGTGTCGTGGAGCAGGAACGCCTTGTCGCCGGAGAGGACCGTGCCACCGGCGGCCTTGGTCTCGGTCACGGCGGTGTCGAGGATGTTGGTGCCGCCCTTGAGGGCCTTGAGGAAGGCGGCCTCTTCGGCGAGCGCGACGGTCTCGATGCGCGTGCGGTCGGCGAGCAGCTCGGGGTACTGCTGGCCCATCGTGCGGATGACGACGTCGAGGAGGTCGGCGACGACGGGGCCGGTGGCGCCCATCAGGCGCATGTTGCGGATGGCGCGGCGCATGATGCGGCGCAGGACGTAGCCGCGGCCCTCGTTGCCGGGGGTGACGCCGTCACCGATGAGCATGGTGGACGTGCGCATGTGGTCGGCGACCACGCGCAGGGAGACGTCCGTGTCCTTCGCGGCGCCGTACCGGACGCCGGTGAGCTCGGTGGCCTTGTCGATCACGACACGCAGGGTGTCGGTCTCGTACATGTTCTGCACGCCCTGGAGGATCATCGCCAGGCGCTCGAGGCCGAGGCCGGTGTCGATGTTCTTGCTGGGCAGCTCGCCGAGGATCGGGAAGTCCTCCTTGCCCTCGCCGGCACCGCGCTCGTACTGCATGAAGACCAGGTTCCAGATCTCCACGTAGCGCTCGTCGTTGACGGCCGGGCCGCCCTCGACGCCGAACTCCGGGCCCCGGTCGTAGTTGATCTCGGAGCACGGGCCGCAGGGGCCCGGGACACCCATGGACCAGTAGTTCTCCTTCTTGCCCAGGCGCTGGATGCGCTGGGCCGGCACGCCGACGACGTCGCGCCAGATGCGCTCGGCCTCGTCGTCGTCGAGGTAGACGGTGATCCAGAGCTTCTCGGGCTCCAGGCCGTAGCCGCCGTCCGCCACGGGAGTCGTCAGCAACTCCCAGGCGTACTTGATGGCGCCTTCCTTGAAGTAGTCGCCGAAGGAGAAGTTGCCGCACATCTGGAAGAACGTGCCGTGGCGGGTGGTCTTGCCGACCTCTTCGATGTCCGGGGTGCGGACGCACTTCTGCACGCTCGTGGCGCGCGGGAAGGGCGGCTTGACCTCACCGAGGAAGTAGGGCTTGAAGGGGACCATGCCCGCGGGGACCAGCAGCAGCGTCGGGTCGTCCGCGATGAGCGACGCCGAGGGGACGACGGTGTGCCCGCGCTCCTCGAAGAAGCGCAGCCAGCGACGGCGGATTTCAGCCGACTCCATCAGTGGTCCTCTTTCCGGGTGAACGAGTTGTAGGGGTGGTGCTGCTCGAGAGCGACGAGGCGGCGCTGCTCGGGAAGGGCGCGGCGGTCCGGCTCCGGCGGGACGGCGGCGAGGCCCAGGGCGTCCTTGAGGGCCGCCTCCCGGTGGGCCATGCCGTCGCGCACGTCGAGGGCGAAGAGCTTGACCTTGCGGCCGGCGATCACGGCCCGGTCGGCCGCCTGGAGCGCCAGGCTCTCCGGGGTGAGCTTGGCGAGCTTGCGGTTGACCTTGGTGGTGGCCCAGACACCGGCTGCTACACCGGTGGTGAACCAGAACGTGCGGCGGAACATTTCCGGGACTCAGCCCTTCCCACGGAGACGGCGGCCGCCGAACCGGGCGGACGGCAGTTTCTTGTCGACGGCCCTGCCGACGAAGACGGTGCTCCTCGGCTCGGGCTCCGCCTTGCGGCCCATCGCGCGGCGGACGCCGTAACCGAACGCGGCGACCTTGACCAGGGGGCCGCCGAAGGCGGAGGAGACGGTCGAGGAGAGCGCCGAGGCGTTCGCCGTGACCTCCTGGACGTCCGCGGTGATCGAGTCGACGCGGGCGAGCTGGGTGTTGGCGGAGCGGACGGTCGCGGACGCGTCGGCCAGCAGCGGGACGGCCTGCTCGGAGATGTCGGCGACCAGTTTCGTGGCCGCTCTCAGCGTCTGCGCGAGCCGCACCAGCACCAGGGCGATGAACGACACGAGGATCGCCCAGAAGACGGCCACGAGGATCCCGGCCACCTCTCCACCGGACACGCTGCACCGCTCCCTAGCTGTTGTCTTTCAACGCTTGTCGGATACCGACCTTATCGCGCCGGGCCTCGGCGGCCGTACCGCATTACCGGTCCGTACGGCACGGATGTACGAGGGACGCGCGGGGCCCGTCGGCCCCGGAAACGCGCCAGCCCGCCGGCCCGCGGCCACGAGGGCCGGCGGAACGACGGGCTGGGCGAAAGGAGAGGTAAAACGTCCGGATTAGCGGGCGTAGTACTCGACGACGAGCTGCTCGTCGCAGATCACCGGGATCTCCTTGCGGTTCGGCTCGCGGTCCAGGCGGAACGCCAGCGCCTGCAGGTTGACCTGCAGGTAACGCGGGGTCTCGCCCTCACCGGCGTAGCCACCGGCCATGGCGACCTGGAACGGGTGCTTGGCACGGCTGCGCTCGCGAACGGTCACGACGTCGTTCGGACGGACGCGGAAGGACGGCTTGTCGACCTTCTTGCCGTTGACCTCGATGTGGCCGTGGACGACCATCTGGCGGGACTGGTACACGGTGCGGGCGATGCCCGAACGCAGGACCAGGGCGTCGAGGCGACGCTCGAGCTCGACGACCAGCGCCTCGCCCGTCTTGCCCTCGGCCTTCTTGGCGCGGTCGTAGGCACGCGCCATCTGGCGCTCGCTGATGTCGTACTGGGCGCGCAGACGCTGCTTCTCGAGCAGACGGACCTTGTAGTCCGAGTTCTGCTTGCGGCCACGGCCGTGCTCGCCCGGCGGGTAGGGGCGGGCCTCGAAGTACTTGACGGCCTTCGGCGTCAGCGCGATGCCGAGCGCACGGGACTTCTTGACCTTGGGACGCGACTGGTTAGGCACGTTCTCCAGACCTCCGTTGATAAGTTAGGTTAGGCTTACCTTACTCAAGGAGATCGCATGTCTCGTCCGGGGAACACCAGTCACATCACGGACAGCACGAAGGGATCCCAAAAGGGATCCGACGCTCACGAGGGCGTCGACGTGACGGAGGTCCGATCAGATCGTGGTCAGCCGCGTCCTGGCGGACTTGAGATCGCCCGGATGCCGTCAGCAGCCGAGCGCACACGAACTCTCGTACAGAGTACATGCTCCGCGGTGCTGCTCATTCCCGGGGCCGCCGGCTCCTGCCCCGACCAGCTGCTGCCGGACGTGCGGACCGTGGGCCCGGACGGCGAGGTCTTCCTCGTCCTGCCCGCCGACTCCCCGGCCGTCCGGGCCGCCACCCACGCCCAGGACGACGAGCTGGCCGTCGTCCTGGAGCTCACGGACGTGGCCCCCGTCTCCGTCCCCAACCGGATCCGCGGCCGCGCCTGGCTGTCCGGCTGGCTGACCTGCGTGCCCGGCGTCGCCGAGCCGGGCCGGATGCTCCTGCGGCTGGAGCTGGGCGAGGCGAGCGTGGACGACCTGTGGGGCGCCGAGACCGTCGAGCCCGACGCCTTCGCCCGCGCCTGCCCCGACCCGCTGGTCGAGCACGAGGCGGAGCTGCTCCAGCACCTCCACTCCGGCCACGGCGACCAGGTGCGCAGCCTGTGCGCGCTGCTCGGCGACCGCGAGAGCGACGCGTGGGACGCGTACGCGTCGGCGGTGCCGGTGGCTCTGGACCGCTACGGCCTCCGCGTCCGCTTCACCCGCCGCCACGGCCCCGGCACCCCGGCCGACCGCTCCTTCGACGCCCGCTTCGAATTCCCGGAGCCGGTCGACGACGTCGTCGCCTTGCGGCGCGCGATGCACCAGCTCTTCGAGGCCGCGGGCTGCTGAGCATGGGACGGGCTGCGATGCAGCCCGTCCGGCGTTTGAGGACCGGGGTCCGGGGCGGAGCCCCGGGAAACGGAGAAAGGGCGGGGCTGGGGCGAGATCACTCACCCTTGAGCCGGGCACGGACGCGTTCGACAACGTCCGCGTACCGCGCTTCGGCTCCGTGCCGAGTCGGCTCGTAGTACACCTTCCCGTGCACGGAATCCGGCGCGTACTGCTGCGCCGCGATGCCCCCCGGCACGTCATGGGGGTAGACATACCCCTCCCCATGCCCCAGCTTCCCCGCCCCCTTGTAGTGACTGTCCCGCAGATGCGCCGGCACCGGCCCCGCCAGCCCCGCCCGTACGTCCGCCAGCGCGGCGTCGATCGCCAGATACGCCGCGTTGGACTTCGGGGCCAGTGCCAGCGCCACCGCCACGTGACCCAGCGTGATCCTCGCCTCGGGGAAACCGATCATGGCGACGGCCTGCGCTCCGGCCACCGCCGTCTGGAGGGCCGTGGGGTCGGCCAGGCCGATGTCCTCGCTCGCCGAGATCATCAGCCGGCGCGCGATGAAGCGCGGGTCCTCCCCCGCCTCGATCATCCGCGCCAGATAGTGCAGCGTCGCGTCCACGTCCGAGCCGCGGATGGACTTGATCAGGGCGCTGGCCACGTCGTAGTGCTGATCGCCGTCGCGGTCGTACTTCACGGCCGCCCGGTCGACCGCGCCCTCCAGCGTCTCCAGGGTGATCTCGTCCTCGCCCTTGGCGATGGCCGAGCCCGCGCCCGCCTCCAGCGCCGTGAGCGCGCGCCGGGCGTCACCGCCCGCGATGCGCAGCAGATGGGCCTCGGCGTCCTCCGAGAGGGCCACCGCCCCGCCCAGCCCCCGTTCGTCGGTGAGGGCGCGACGGATCAGGCCGCGCAGATCGTCGTCCGTCAGCGCCTGGAGGGTCAGCAGCAGGGAGCGGGAGAGCAGCGGGGAGATGATCGAGAAGTACGGGTTCTCCGTCGTGGCCGCGATGAGCGTGACCCAGCGGTTCTCCACGGCGGGCAGCAGTGAGTCCTGCTGGGCCTTGCTGAAACGGTGGATCTCGTCCAGGAAGAGGACGGTCTCCTTGCCGTAGCCCCCGGAGGCGCGGCGCGCGCCGTCGATGACGGCCCGTACCTCCTTGACCCCGGCGGTGATCGCGGAGAGCTCCACGAAGCGCTTGTTGGTGGCCTGGCTGACCACATAGGCGAGCGTGGTCTTGCCGATGCCGGGCGGGCCCCAGAGGATCACCGAGGAGGGCCCGGCGGGGCCGCCGCTGCCCTCTCCCACCAGGCGGCGCAGCGGGGAGCCGGGCTTGAGCAGGTGCCCCTGCCCGACCACCTCGTCGAGCGTGCGGGGGCGCATCCGGACGGCCAGCGGGCTGCTCGCCGGATCCTTCTCCTGGCGGTCTTCCGCGGCGGCGGTGAACAGGTCGGGCTCCACGCTCGAAACCCTATGCCACCCCACTGACAATGCCGCCGGACCCGAGGGTCCGGCGGCATTGATCAAGCCGATGCGAAGGGGCGCGTCAGGCCGTGCCGCCCGTCCAGAACCACCACCACTTGGTGAGGATCAGCATCCCGATGACGCCGATGTGCAGCACCGGCAGCACCCAGTGGAACTCCAGCAGCCCCCGCTTGAGCCCGTCCGGCGCGGGGATGAAGCCGTGCCGGACGTTCTGCACGGTGACGTACCAGAACATCAGGATCGTGGCGACCCAGGCCAGGCAGCACCACAGGCACAGCGAGCCGATGACGTACAGCGACTGGTACTGGAGCCAGGTGACGAAGCCGACGCCGAAGAGGCAGCCGGCCTCCATGCCCAGCCAGTACCAGCGCGGCAAGCGGGCGCCGGAGAGCAGCGCCAGCCCGATCGCGATGATCACGCCGTAGCAGACCAGGCCCAGCATCGGATTGGGGAACCCGAAGGCCTCGGCCTGCTCGCTCTGCATGATGTTGCCGCAGGAGACGATGGGGTTGAGGCTGCAGCCGGGCTTGAAGTTCGGGTCCTTGAGGAGCTCGATCTTGTCCAGCGTGATGACCCAGGAGGCCAGCAGACCCATGGCGCCGGTGATCACCAGCAGCAGCGCGAACGCGCGGCTCGCGCCCACGGCGCCACGGCCGGGGCCGTCCCGCTCGGTGCCGTCGAGGTCCGAACGGTCGAGTGCCGAAGTCGTCATAGCGCTGTCGATCCCATCAGTAGGCCGTTGCCGCCTCATTCTGCACCAGCAGTCTGTGAATCAGCTCTGGGCCGAACGGACTTCACTCACGACGGTGTCGAGGGACACGGCCTTCTGCTCGCCGCTCTCCAGGTCCTTGAGCTGCACCACGCCCTCGGCGAGATCCCGCTCGCCGGCGACGAGCGCGAAGCGCGCGCCGGAGCGGTTGGCCGACTTCATGGCGTTCTTCAGGCCCTTGCCGCCGAAGGCGAAGTCGGTGGCGACGCCGGCCCGGCGCAGCTCGGTCACCACGCCGAAGAGCACCCGGCGGGCCTCCTCGCCCAGCGGCACCGCGAAGACCTGAGTGGCGGCGGGGAGTTCGAGGTCGATCCCCTCGGCCTTGAGGGCCAGCACCGTACGGTCGACGCCGAGTGCCCAGCCGACGGACGGCAGGGCGGGGCCGCCGATCATCTCGGAGAGGCCGTCGTAGCGGCCGCCGCCGCCGACGGCGGACTGCGAGCCGAGGCCGTCGTGGACGAACTCGAAGGTGGTGCGGGTGTAGTAGTCCAGGCCCCGGACCAGCTTCTCGTCGTCCTCGAAGGCGACGCCGGCGGCGGTCAGCAGCGCGCGGACCTCCTCGTGGTACTCCTTGCACGCCTCGCACAGGTGGTCGCGGAGCATGGGGGCGCCGACGAGCTGCTTCTGGACGGCCTCGCGCTTGTCGTCGAGGACGCGCAGCGGGTTGATCTCGATGCGGCGGCGGGTGTCCTCGTCCAGCTCCAGGCCGCGCAGGAAGTCCTGCAGGGCGGCCCGGTAGGCGGGGCGGCACTCCTTGTCGCCGAGGGAGTTGAGCAGCAGGCGGAAGTTCTGAAGGCCCAGCGACTTGTAGGCGTCGACGGCCAGGATGATCAGCTCGGCGTCCAGCGCCGGGTCCTCGGCGCCGATGGCCTCCGCGCCGACCTGCGAGAAGTGGCGGTAGCGGCCGGCCTGCGGGCGCTCGTAGCGGTAGTACGAGCCCGAGTACCAGAGCTTGACGGGCAGGTTGCCGGCCTTGTGGAGGTTGGCCTCCAGGGCGGCGCGCAGCACGGAGGCGGTGCCCTCGGGGCGCAGGGCGAGCTGGTCGCCGCCGCGCGTGGTGAGGGTGTACATCTCCTTGGTCACGATGTCGGTGGACTCGCCGACGCCACGGGAGAACAGCTCGACCTGCTCGAAGCCGGGGGTCTCCACATAGCCGTAGCCGGACCGCTTGAGCGGCGCGGAGATCGCCTCGCGCACGGCGAGGTAGGTGGCCGAGTCGGGCGGAAGGAGGTCGTAGGTGCCCTTGGGGGCCTTGAAGGTGCTCACGGAAACTCTCGTCACATTCCTCGTCGCGGAGCCGAGGGGGCTCCGAGGCCGGCGGCCACTTCCCGAAGGTACGGGTTGGTGGCGCGCTCCTGGCCGATGGTCGTCTGGGGGCCGTGGCCGGACAGCACCACGGTCGAGTCGTCCAGGGGCAGGCACACACGGGCCAGCGACTGGAGCATCTCGGCGTGGTCACCGCCGGGCAGGTCGGTGCGTCCGACGGAGCCGGCGAACAGCAGGTCGCCCGAGAAGAACACCGAGGGGATCTCAGCGGTCTCGGGCATCCTGAAGGTCACCGACCCCTTGGTATGGCCGGGCGCGTGCGCGACGGAGAACTCCAGCCCCGCGAGTTCCAGCCGGCTGCCGTCGGAGAGCTCCTTGACGTCGTCCGGCTCGCCCACCGTGAGCTCGCCCATGAGGTGCTGCCCGATGGAGCGGCCGAGGGCCTTCTCCGGGTCGCTCATCATGTAGCGGTCGGCGGGGTGGATCCAGGCGGGGACGTCATGGGCGCCGCACACCGGGACGACCGAGGCGACGTGGTCGAGGTGGCCGTGGGTGAGGACGACGGCGACGGGCTTGAGCCGATGCTTCTTGAGCGCGTCCTCGACGCCCTGGGCCGCCTGGTGGCCCGGGTCGATGATCACGCACTCCTCGCCGGCGGCGGGGGCGACCAGGTAGCAGTTGGTCCCCCAGGCCCCGGCGGGGAACCCGGCAATGAGCACGTTCGTCCTTAATGATCGGCGAGTTCTTGCAGGCGGTCTTTCCGGCGGACGCCCCCGAGGCGGGGACACCCGACCGCCTCAGAGCCTACCGGCGGCACTCCCACCACGGCGAACCCGTATACGGTACGGGCGACAGTTGCGATTCGTGGCTTATGACATGCACAGCGACGGCACGAGGAGAGGACCCGGTGGTCAGTAACGAGCAGCGGCGGCGCCAGCTCGCCCGGGAGAAGTTCGAACGCCAGCAGCAGCGCCGCGAGGCGGCCCGCCGCAAGGCCCGCCGCCGGAACGCGGTGATCGCCGCCGGAGTGGCCGTGGTGCTGGCCGCGGGCGCGACCGCGTACGCCACCGGTGCCCTGGTCGACGACGGCGGGAAGAAGGACGTCGCCGCCGACGCCGCTCCCACGCCCAAGAAGGACCCCTGCGCGAAGCCCGCTCCGGGCACGCCGTCCGCGAAGACGTGGAAGTCCGAGCCGGAGATGACGGTCGACAAGTCGGCGTCGTACGCGATGAACCTCACGACCACGTGCGGCGCCATCGACCTCAAGCTCGACGCCGCGAACGCCCCGCACACCGTCAACTCCTTCGACTTCCTGGCGAAGGAAGGCTTCTTCGACCACTCCAAGTGCCACCGGCTGACCACCGCGGGGATCTACGTCCTCCAGTGCGGCGACCCCAAGGGCACCGGCCAGGGCGGCCCCGGCTACACGATCGAGGACGAGAACCTCAAGGACCCGAAGCTCAAGGGGAACGTCTACCCCGCGGGCACGGTGGCGATGGCCAACACCGGCCAGCCGCACACCGGCGGCAGCCAGTTCTTCCTCGTCTACCAGGACAGCCAGCTGCCGCCGCAGTACACGCCGTTCGGCACCATCGGCGCCGAGGGCATGAAGACGCTGAAGAAGATCGCCGACGCGGGCGAGAGCTCCGGGGCCGGCGACGGCGCGCCGAACGCCACCGTCGTCATCGACAAGGCGGCGGTGACCAGAAGCTGACGCCCGTACGGCGAAATTTCGGTCGCGCGGGATACGGACAGCCGGGCCGCCGTTCGCCTATGTTGGCGTTGTGTAGGGTGCCTGCTCCGACGGTTCCGCGCACCCGGATGATCAAGCCGTCGGACCCGGTCAGGGCGCGGCCCTGCCCGGCAACAACTGTGGACGATGCGCGCGGGCCGCGACGACGGCCCCGCCATCATGTGGAGGAGGCGCTGTGAGCAGCGACCCGTGGGGCCGCGTCGATGAGACGGGCACCGTGTACGTGCGTACTGCCGACGGCGAGCAGGTCGTCGGCTCGTGGCAGGCGGGGTCCCCTGAGGAGGCCCTGGCTTACTTCGAGCGCAAGTACGAGGGCCTGGTCGTCGAGATCGGCCTCCTCGAGCGACGGGTGAGGACCACCGATCTCTCGGCCAAGGACGCGATGGCCGCGATCGATCACATCCGCACCCAGGTCGACGAGCATCACGTGGTGGGCGACCTGGACGCGCTGCGGGAGCGGCTGGACAAGCTCGTCGCCACCGTCGACACGCGCCGCGAGGAGCGCAAGGCGGCGAAGGCCAAGCAGTCCGAGGAGGCCCGTACGGCCAAGGAGGCGCTGGTCGCCGAGGCCGAGGAGCTGGCGGCGAGCGAGCAGTGGCGCTCGGCCGGCGAGCGGCTGCGCGCCCTGGTGGACACCTGGAAGGGGCTGCCCCGGCTGGACCGCAAGACCGACGACGAGCTGTGGCACCGCTTCTCGCACGCCCGGTCGGCGTTCTCCAAGCGGCGCAAGGCGCACTTCGCCTCGCTGGACGCGCAGCGCGAGGAGGCCCGCAAGGTCAAGGAGAAGCTGGTCGCCGAGGCCGAGTCGCTCTCGGGCTCGACGGACTGGGGGCCGACGGCCGCGCGCTACCGCGACCTGATGGCCGACTGGAAGGCCGCCGGGCGCGCCCAGCGCGAGGCGGAGGACGAGCTGTGGGCCCGTTTCCGGGGCGCGCAGGACGTCTTCTTCCAGGCCCGCGGCCAGGTCTTCGCCGAGCGCGACGCCGAGCAGTCCGGCAACCTCACGCTGAAGGAGGAGCTGGTCGTCGAGGCCGAGAAGCTGCTCCCGGTGACCGATCTGAAGGCGGCCCGGGCCGCGTTCCGTTCGATCAACGAGCGCTGGGAGGCCATCGGCCATGTGCCGCGCGACGCCCGCCCGAAGATCGAGGGCCGGATGCACGCGGTCGAGCGGGCCATCCAGGAGGCCGAGGAGGCCGAGTGGCGGCGCACGAACCCGGAGGCGCGGGCCCGTGCGGCCGGGCTGACGGGTCAGCTCCAGGCCGCCGTCGACAAGCTCCAGGAGCAGGTCGACAAGGCGCGCGCCGCGGGCAACGACGCCAAGGCCAACAAGCTCTCGCAGGAGCTCGAGGGCCGCAAGGCGCTGCTCGACCAGGCCCTGAAGGGCCTTGAGGAGTTCGGCGGCTGATCGAGCCGTTGACGCGGTAAGGGGCTCCGGCTATTGCCGGAGCCCCTTACTCATGGACCGCTATGGACCGCTTACGGCCTGCGGGCCGACGTCACGCGGTAGACGTCGTAGACGCCCTCCACGCCGCGCACCGCCTTCAGGACGTGCCCCAGGTGCTTGGGGTCGCCCATCTCGAAGGTGAAGCGCGAGGTGGCCACCCGGTCGCGGGAGGTCTGCACGGCGGCCGACAGGATGTTGACGTGCTGGTCGGACAGTACGCGGGTGACGTCCGAGAGCAGCCGGGAGCGGTCCAGCGCCTCCACCTGGATGGCGACGAGGAAGACCGACGACTGCGTCGGCGCCCACTCCACGTCGAGGATCCGCTCGGGCTGCTGCGAGAGCGAGTCGACGTTGACGCAGTCCGCGCGGTGCACGGAGATGCCGTTGCCCCGGGTGACGAAGCCGATGATCGGGTCGCCGGGGACGGGCGTACAACAGCGGGCCAGCTTCACCCACACGTCGTCCACGCCCTTGACGACCACGCCCGGGTCGGCGCTCGAACGGCGCTTGGAGCGGCCGCGGATGGGCGGTGCCGCCTCCTCGATGTCCTCCGTGGCCGCGTCCTCGCCGCCGAGGGCCTGGACGAGCTTCTGCACCACGCCCTGCGCCGCGACATGGCCCTCGCCGATGGCGGCGTAGAGGGAGGAGATGTCGGGGTAGCGCATCTCGTGCGCGAGGGTGACCAGCGAGTCGCCGGTGAGGATCCGCTGGATCGGCAGGTTCTGCTTGCGCATGGCGCGCGCGATGGCGTCCTTGCCCTGCTCGATGGCCTCGTCGCGGCGCTCCTTGGAGAACCAGGCGCGGATCTTGTTGCGGGCGCGCGGGGACTTGACGAAGCCCAGCCAGTCGCGGGAGGGGCCGGCGCCGGTCGCCTTGGAGGTGAAGACCTCCACCAGGTCGCCGTTGTCGAGGGTGGACTCCAGCGGGACGAGCCGGCCGTTGACCCGGGCGCCTATCGTGCGGTGGCCGACCTCGGTGTGGACGGCGTAGGCGAAGTCGACGGGCGTGGCACCCGCCGGGAGCGCTATGACGTCGCCCTTGGGCGTGAAGACGAAGACCTCGTTGCGCGAGAGGTCGAAGCGCAGGGACTCCAGGAACTCGCCCGGGTCCTCGGTCTCCTTCTGCCAGTCGAGGAGCTGCCGCAGCCAGGCCATGTCATTGACGGTGTCCTGGTTCTTGCCGGCGTTCTTGGGCACGTCGGTACGGATCTTGGAGGCGCCGGCGACGGCCTCCTGCTTGTACTTCCAGTGCGCGGCGATGCCGTACTCGGCGCGGCGGTGCATGTCGAACGTGCGGATCTGGAGTTCGACGGGCTTGCCGCTGGGCCCTATGACCGTCGTGTGCAGCGACTGGTACATGTTGAACTTGGGCATCGCGATGTAGTCCTTGAACCGCCCCGGCACCGGGTTCCACCGGGCGTGGACGGTGCCGAGCGCCGCGTAGCAGTCGCGGACGGTGTCGACGAGGACGCGGATGCCCACCAGGTCGTAGATCTCGGCGAAGTCCCGGCCCCGCACGATCATCTTCTGGTAGACGCTGTAGTAGTGCTTCGGGCGGCCGGTGACGGTCGCCTTGATGCGGGCGGCGCGCAGGTCGGCCTGGACCTCGTCGGTGACGACGGCCAGGTACTCGTCGCGCTTGGGGGCCCGCTCGGCGACGAGCCGGACGATCTCGTCGTACATCTTGGGGTAGAGGATCGCGAAGGCGAGGTCCTCCAGCTCCCACTTGATGGTGTTCATGCCCAGCCGGTGGGCCAGCGGGGCGTAGATCTCCAGGGTCTCGCGGGCCTTCTTCTCCTGCTTCTCCCGCTTGAGGTAGCGCATGGTGCGCATGTTGTGGAGGCGGTCGGCGAGCTTGATGACCAGGACGCGCGGGTCCTTGGCCATGGCGACGACCATCTTGCGCACGGTCTCGGCCTGCGCGGCCTCGCCGAACTGCACCCGGTCGAGCTTGGTGACGCCGTCGACGAGCAGGGCGACCTGGTCGCCGAAGTCGCGGCGGAGGTCCTCCAGGCCGTACTCGGTGTCCTCGACGGTGTCGTGCAGCAGGCCCGCCATCAGGGTGGCCGGATCCATGCCCAGCTCGGCGAGGATCGTGGTGACGGCGAGGGGGTGGGTGATGTACGGGTCGCCGCTCTTGCGCTTCTGGCCCCGGTGCCAGCGCTCGGCGACCTGGTAGGCCCGCTCGATCTGGCGCAGCGTTGCGGCGTCGGCCTTCGGGTCGTTGCCGCGCACGATGCGCAGCAGCGGCTCGAGCACGGGGTTGTACGGGCTGGAGCGCTGGACGCCGAGGCGGGCGAGGCGGGCGCGGACGCGGCTGGAGGAGCCGGGCCGGGGCGCGGGGCCCTGTGGGGACGTGGGGCGGGCCGGGGCCTGGCCGCCCGCCGGCTGGGGGCGGGCCGCGGTGGGCTGCCGGTCGGCCTTGTGCTGCGGGGTGCTCGCGGCGGCCTGCGGCCGGTTCCGCTCCCCGTCCGCGGCCGGGCCCGGGGCGTCGCCCCGCGGGCGGCCGGAGGGCGTGCCCGTGACCGCCGCGGCCTCGGGAGACGGCTTCTTGTCCTGTTGAGCGGCGGTGAGCGGCTGGACCTCGTCTGGCAAGAGCACTCCTCATGCGTACCGGCCCCCCGTTCAGGTCCGGACTGCCATGGTATCGATCCCGGCCACCGGACCGCCGCGCACGGGGCGCCATCAGGAACAACAGCGGCGGGCACCGGGGACTTCCCCGGTGCCCGCCGCGTGTGTGGGCCCACCCTCGAACGGGCGGCTCAGACGGTGATCAGCGCCTCCAGGGGCGCGCCGTCGAGGGCGGGCTCCAGCCGGGCGCGGCCGGGCAGGAAGCCCAGCTCCATCAGCACCGCGACACCGGCGACCTCGGCGCCGGCGCGGCGGATCAGCTTCAGGGACGCCTCGGCCGTGCCACCGGTGGCCAGCACGTCGTCGATGACGAGGACGCGGTCGCCCTCGACGAGGGCGTCGGCGTGCATCTCGATCTCGGCGGTGCCGTACTCCAGCTCGTACGACTGGGCCAGCGTGGCGCCGGGAAGCTTGCCCGCCTTGCGGACGGGCACGAAGCCCAGCCCGGCACGGACGGCGACCGGGGCGGCCAGGATGAACCCGCGGGCCTCCAGGCCGACGACCTTGGTGGCGCCGTGGCGCTCGCAGAGCCCGGCGAGGGCGTCGGTGAGCGCGGCGAACGCCTCAGCGTCGGCGAGCAGCGGGGTGATGTCCTTGAACATCACGCCCGGCTTCGGGTAGTCCGGCACGTCGTGGATGCGGCTGAGCAGCAGCTCGCGCAGCTCCTGCGGGGCGCTCATCGGCGCTTCCCCGAGGGACGGCCGCCGCGACCGCGGCTCTGGCGGCGCTGGGAGACGACCCCGGCGGCGGCGTCCTCCGGCTCCTCGTCGTCCGCGCCGTCAGCGTCGGACGGCTCGCGGTCCTGGACGGCCCCGCCCGCCTCGGCCTTGGCGGCGTCGGCGGCACGGCGGGCACGCACCCGCTTGGTCAGGGCCTTCATCTGCGGGTCGCGCTCCTTGAGGTCGGCGACCAGCGGGGTGGCGATGAAGATCGAGGAGTAGGCACCGGCCGCGAGGCCGACGAACAGGGCGAGCGAGATGTCGTTGAGCATGCCCGCGCCGAGGAAGCCGCCGCCGATGAACAGCAGGCCGGCGACCGGCAGCAGCGCGACGACCGTGGTGTTGATGGAGCGCACCAGCGTGCCGTTGAGGCTGCGGTTGGCGATCTCGCTGTAGGTGAAGCGGGTCTGCTTGGTGAGGTCCTTCGCGCTCTCCTTCAGACCGTCGAAGACGACGACGGTGTCGTAGAGGGAGTAACCGAGGATCGTCAGCAGACCGATCACGGTGCCCGGGGTGACCTCGAAGCCGACGAGCGCGTAGACGCCGACGGTGATGGTGAGGTCGTGGATCAGGGCGATCAGCGCGGCCAGCGCCATCCGCCATTCGAAGGCGATGGCCAGGTAGACGACCACGAGGATCATGAAGACGCCGAGGCCCGTCCAGGCCTTGTTGGCGATCTCATCACCCCAGCTGGGGCCGACGATGTCGGTGTTGACCTTGTTCAGGTCGACGTCCAGCTTCTTGGCCAGCGCTTCCTGCGTCTTGCGGGACTGGTCGGGGGTGAGGTCGCTGACCTGGACGCGCAGCGTCTTGTCACCGAGCTTCTGGACGATCGCGGGGTGACCCGAGACGTCCTGGGCCGTCTTGCGGGCGGCCTCGGCCGAGACCGAGGTCTTGGGGGTGGTGAAGACCGCGCCGCCGGAGAACTCGATGCCGAAGTTCAGACCACGCACCGCCAGGCCGACGATGGCCGTGATGGTGATCAGGATCGAGATGCCGTACCAGATCTTCCGCTTGGCCACGAAGTCGTAGCCGACCTCGCCGCGGTAGAGCCGGGCGCCGAGAGTACCGAGTCGCGACATCTCACGCCTCCTTCGGGTCGACGGTGGCGGAGGGACGGCGGCGGGAGGCCCGCAGCGGCGGCTTGGCGCCGAGCCGCTGGGGGTCCAGACCGGACCACGGGTGGCCGCTGGCGAAGAACTTGCGGCGGGCGAGGATCGTCATGAGGGGCTTGGTGAAGAGGAAGACCACGACGACGTCGAGGAGCGTGGTGAGGCCGAGGGTGAACGCGAAGCCCTGCACCTTGCCGACGGTGACGATGAAGAGCACCGCGGCGGCGAGGAAGGAGACGAAGTCCGAGACGAGGATCGTGCGGCGGGCGCGCGGCCAGCCGCGCTCCACGGCGGGACGCAGGGTGCGGCCCTCGCGGATCTCGTCGCGGATGCGCTCGAAGTAGACGATGAACGAGTCGGCGGTGATACCGATGGCGACGATGGCGCCGCAGACGGCCGGCAGGTTCAGCGCGAAGCCGATGGCCGGGCCGAGCAGGACCATGATCGTGTAGGTGAGCACGGCGGAGCACGCGAGGCTCGCGAGGGCGACGAGCGCCAGACCGCGGTAGTAGATCACCAGGTAGAGCACGACGAGGGCGAGGCCGATGGCACCGGCGATCAGGCCGGCCCGCAGCTGCTCACCGCCGAGCGCGGCGGTCACCGTCTGCTCGGTGACGACGTCGAAGGACAGCGGCAGGGCGCCGTAGGACAGCACGTTGGCGAGGTCCTGAGCGCTCTGCTGGGTGAAGCCACCGGAGATCTCCGCCTGGCCGCCGACGATGGACGTGCTCACGGACGGGTCGGAGACGACCTCGCCGTCGAGGACGATCGCGAACTGGTTCTGCGGCGACGGCTTGCCGGCCAGCTGGCCGGTGACGTCGGCGAACTTCTTGGCGCCGGAGGAGTTGAACTTCAGCTGGACGAGCCAGCCCTTGCCGCCCTGGGAGTCGAAGACGGCGTTGGCGTCCTTGATGGTCGCGCCCTCCACGGCCACCGGGCCGAGGATCTCCTTGACGGAGCCGTCCTTGCGGCACGCGACGATGGGGTCGGTGGGCTTGGCCGCGGAGGCGGCCTCGTTGGCCTTGGAGCGGCTCTCCTTGGTGGAGCAGTCGAGGGCGTCGAGCTGCTTCTGGAGGGCGGCCATGCCACCGGTGCCCGGGGTGGGCGGCGGGGTGGGCGCCTTCTTGTCGTCCTTCTTGGCGTCGTCCTTCTTGCCGTCGGCGTTCTTGCCGTCGGACACGGACGCGGTGGCCTGCGGGGTCGGGGTGCCGTCGGCCTTGAGGGCGTCGGTCACGGGACGGCCCTGGGGACCGGTGGAGGCGGAGGACGAGCCGGAGGGCTTGTTCTTGTCGCCGGACTTGTCAGCCGACTTATCAGCGGACTTGTCGCCGGACTGGCTCCCCTTGCCCTTGTCGGCCGAGGAGGAGGGCGTCGGCTCGGGCGTCTTGACACCGGCGGTCGCGGTGAGGACGGGCCGGAAACCGAGCTGAGCGGTGGTGCCTACCTGCTGGCGAGCCTGCTTCGCGTTCGTCCCCCGGGGGATGTTCACGATGATGTGCTTGCTGCCCTGCGTCTGGACCTCGGCCTCGGTCACACCAAGACCGTTGACACGCCGCTCGATGATGCCGACGGCGGTGTCCATATTGGTCTTGTTGATCGCGTTGGGCTTGCCCGGCTGGTTCTTGGCCTCCAGCGTGAAGCTGGTGCCGCCCGCGAGGTCGATGCCCAACCGCGGTGTGGTGTGCCCGGAGGCGAACATCCCCCCGGTGAGCGCCACCATGGCGATCAGGATCAGGGCCAGGACTCGTCCCGGCCTGCCCTGGCCGCCCGGGGACCTGCGGCCCTTCTTCGGTGCTGCCACCTTGTCGTTTCTCCCTGTCCAACCGCCGGGCGTCGGGTGTTCGCCGGGCGGCCACGAAATGATGTGGGGACCTGCCCCCGCCGGAGCCTAGACCGTAACGGAACCGCGGCGCACCGCTCAGTGGGTGCTCCGCGGTTCCGGAGAAGGACTACTTGGCGTCGGTGTCGCCGTCCCGCTTCGCGTCCTTGTCCTTCGGCTCGGTCGCCTCGCCGGACTTCTCGGCCCCCGCCTCGGTGTCCTTGGTCCCGCCCTCGGCCGGAGCGGCGCCCTTGCCCAGGTCGATCTTCTTGTCGACCGGGGGCTCGCCGGTCTCGACGGCCTCGGTGAGCGAGGAGGCGTCGTCGGGCACGACCGGCGTCTCCTCCGGCTCGAGGCCGTGGACGATGCGGTTGTACTCGGCGTCCTCCAGGACGGCGCCGATGGCGTTCTTCGCGTAGATGGCGTGGACGCCGGGGGCGACCTCCAGGAGAACCGTGTCGTCGTGGATCTCCTTGACGGTCGCGTACATGCCGCCGATCGTCCGGACACCGGTACCTGGCTGCATCTGGTCGCGCATCTGCACGGCCTGGCGCTGCTTGTTCTTCGCCGAGCGCGTCATCAGGAACATGGCCCCGATGAGCACGATGAACGGCAGGAGAGTCGCGATATTCACGGGACGGGGATTCCTTCACACGACCGCTGGGGAAACGGCCTGGTCTACGGGGGTGGTATGCCGTGCGATACGGACGGCATCGGCGGAGTCTAAGCGGTTCCGCACCGATGGAACAACGCCCAGCATGGCACCGTGGTTCCTGACCGGACCAGCCCCCGCGCCGTCACTCCCCGAAGAGACCCCGCTGTCCGGGTGCCCCGCCCTGCTGCGGCGGCACCAGCCCGAGGTGCGCCCAGGCCGCCGGGGTGGCGACCCGGCCCCGGGGCGTACGGGCCAGCAGGCCCTCGCGCACCAGGAACGGCTCGGCGACCTCCTCGACCGTCTCGCGCTCCTCCCCCACGGCCACGGCCAGCGTGGACAGCCCGACGGGACCGCCGCCGAAGAGCTTGAGCAGCGCGGTGAGCACGGCCCGGTCCAGCCGGTCCAGCCCGCGGCCGTCCACCTCGTACACCGCCAGGGCCTGGGCGGCGATCTCCTGGGTGATCACACCATCGGCCTTGACCTGCGCATAGTCGCGGACGCGGCGCAGCAGCCGGTTGGCGATGCGGGGCGTGCCACGGGAGCGGCCGGCGATCTCGGCGGCGCCCTGGTCCGCCATCTCCACGTCGAGGAGGCGGGCGGAGCGGCGGACGACGCGCTGGAGCTCGGCGGGCGAGTAGAACTCCATGTGGCCGGTGAAGCCGAAGCGGTCGCGCAGCGGGGGCGGCAGCAGCCCGGCGCGGGTAGTGGCGCCGACGAGGGTGAAGGGCGGCAGCTCCAGGGGGATGGCGGTGGCACCGGGCCCCTTGCCGACGATGACGTCGACCCGGAAGTCCTCCATGGCCATGTAGAGCATCTCCTCGGCGGGCCGGGACATGCGGTGGATCTCGTCGAGGAAGAGCACCTCCCCCTCGGTGAGGGAGGAGAGGATCGCGGCCAGGTCGCCGGCGTGCTGGATGGCGGGGCCGGAGGTGATGCGGATGGGGGCGCCCATCTCGGCCGCGATGATCATCGACAGGGTGGTCTTGCCGAGGCCGGGGGCGCCGGAGAGCAGGACGTGGTCGGCGGTGGCGCCCCGGGCGCGGGCGGCCTTCAGGACGAGGTCGAGCTGTTCGCGGACGCGCTCCTGCCCGATGAACTCGTCGAGATCCTTGGGCCGCAGGGCGGCCTCGACAGCCTGATCCTCCCCGTCGGCGGCGGTACCGACGAGGCGGTCGGCCGCGGGGGGTGCGTAGGTGGACTCGTCGTCCCAGTTCACGAGTAAAACCTCACGGTTGGAGAAGTTTGTGGGCGGGCGTTCCGCAGGGCTGGGGGCACCTCCCAGCGGTAGCTGGGGGAGGGTGGGCACAAACCCACCACCGGCCCGCACCGCACCCCGCTCACCGAGCCCGGTTGAGCGTCTGCAACGCCGCCCGCAACAACTGCCCGACCTGCGGCGTACCACTGGCTTCAGCCTGCGGCGCGACGGCCTCGACGGCCTCGTCGGCCTCACGGCTCGCGTACCCGAGCCCGACGAGCGCGGCATGCAGCTGATCCCGCCACCCCGCGACACCGGCCGAAGCCCCCGTGCTCAGCGGACCGGCAGAGCCGACCGGCGCCCCCAGCCGGTCCTTGAGCTCGAGGAGCAGCTTCTGCGCCCCCTTCTTCCCGATGCCCGGCACAGCCGTGAGCGCCTTCTCGTCCCCGGCGGCGAACGCCCGCCGCAGTGCGTCCGGCGAGTGGACGGCGAGCATGGCCTGGGCGAGGCGGGGGCCGACCCCGCTGGCGGTCTGGAGGAGCTCGAAGGTCTGCCGCTCGTCGTCGTCGGCGAAGCCGTAGAGCGTCAGGGAGTCCTCGCGGACGACGAGGGACGTCGCCAGTCTGGCGGGCTGTCCGACCTTCAGCCGGGCGAGCGTGCCGGGGGTGCACTGGACGGCCATGCCGACGCCGCCGACCTCGACGACGGCGGTGTCCGGGGCGAGGGCCGCGACCGGCCCGGAGACGAAGGCGATCATCGGGTGCCCTTCGGGATGCGTACGGGGGTGGGGGTGCGGCGGTGGGCGGCGGCGAGCTCCTGCAACCGGTTGGTCGC
Source organism: Streptomyces abikoensis (assembly GCF_014648775.1). Classification (GTDB taxonomy): domain Bacteria; phylum Actinomycetota; class Actinomycetes; order Streptomycetales; family Streptomycetaceae; genus Streptomyces; species Streptomyces abikoensis. The sequence goes on along the minus strand of NZ_BMRT01000006.1, from coordinate 216,654 downwards.
GGGCGCGCGCCAGATGTGGCAGATGGCCAGGGCCAGGGCGTCGGCGGCGTCGGCCGGCTTGGGCGGCGCGTCGAGCCTCAGCAGCCTGGTGACCATGGCGCCGACCTGGGCCTTGTCGGCCCGGCCGGAGCCGGTGACGGCGGCCTTGACCTCGCTGGGCGTGTGGAGGGCGACGGGGAGCCCGCGCCGGGCGGCGCACAGCATGGCGACCGCGCTGGCCTGGGCGGTGCCCATGACCGTACGGACGTTGTGCTGGCTGAAGACCCGCTCGACCGCCACGTACTCGGGGCGGTGTTCGTCGAGCCACTGCTCGATGCCGCGCTCTATGAGGACGAGCCGGTCGGCCACGTCGGCGTCGGCCGGGGTGCGGACGACGCCCACTCCGACCATGCGCAGCGGACGGCCCGCGACGCCCTCCACCACTCCGACACCGCATCGCGTCAGCCCCGGGTCCACACCGAGCACCCGCATCGCGCCCCTCCCTCCGCTCACCTGCTCGGGCAGGCTATCGGCTGCCACTGACAACGGCCGCTCACGCCGACGGGCCAGTGGGACACGTGTCCCACTGGCCCGTCCGCCGACCGCAGCCGGAACGCGACGCCTACGCGTCGACCTTGGCCATGACCTCGTCGGAGACGTCGAAGTTGGCGAAGACGTTCTGGACGTCGTCGCTGTCCTCGAGCGCGTCGATCAGCTTGAAGATCTTGCGGGCGGCCTCCTCCTCGAGCTCCACCTGCATGGTGGGCACGAAGTTGGCCTCGGCCGAGTCGTAGTCGATGCCGGCCTCCTGGAGGGCGGTGCGGACCGCGACCAGGTCGGTGGCCTCGCTGAGGACCTCGAAGCTCTCGCCGAGGTCGTTGACCTCCTCGGCGCCCGCGTCCAGGACCGCGCCGAGGACGTCGTCCTCGGTGAGCTCGCCCTTGGGGACGATGATGACGCCCTTGCGGTTGAACAGGTAGGACACCGAGCCCGGGTCGGCCATGGAGCCGCCGTTGCGGGTCATGGCGACGCGCACGTCGGAGGCGGCGCGGTTGCGGTTGTCGGTGAGGCACTCGATGAGCACCGCGACACCGTTGGGGCCGTAGCCCTCGTACATGATCGTCTCGTAGTCGGCGCCGCCGGCCTCGAGGCCGCCGCCGCGCTTGACCGCGGAGTCGATGTTCTTGTTCGGGACCGACTGCTTCTTCGCCTTCTGGATGGCGTCGTAGAGCGTCGGGTTGCCCTCGATGTCGACGCCGCCCATGCGGGCCGCGACCTCGATGTTCTTGATCAGCTTCGCGAAGAGCTTGCCGCGCTTGGCGTCGATCACGGCCTTCTTGTGCTTCGTCGTAGCCCATTTAGAGTGGCCGGACATCTCGCCTGTCTCCTTCGCGTAACCAAATTCAGAACGAACGACAGAGATCCTACCGGGATCTCACGAGCGGGTGGAGCGGACCATCTCCACGAACAGCTCGTGGACCCGGTGATCGCCCGTGAGCTCCGGATGGAAGGACGTGGCCAGCACGTTTCCCTGCCGGACGGCGACGGTGTGGCCGTCGTGAACGGCGAGGACCTCGGCCGCCGCGCCCACGGACTCGACCCAGGGGGCGCGGATGAAGACGCCCTCGACGGGCCCGCCCTCGACGCCGGCCACCTCGACCTTCGCCTCGAAGGACTCGTTCTGCCGGCCGAAGGCGTTGCGGCGCACGATCATGTCGATGCCGCCGAGGGTCTCCTGGTCCTCACGACCGTCCAGGATCTTGTCGGCGAGCATGATCATGCCGGCGCAGGTGCCGTAGACGGGCATCCCGGCCCGGACGCGCTCGCGCAGCGGCTCCAGCAGACCGAAGATCACCGCGAGCTTGGACATGGTGGTGGACTCGCCACCGGGTATGACCAGGCCGTCGACCTCGGCGAGCTCCTCGGGCCGGCGCACGGGCCGGGCGAGGGCGTCGGCCGAGGCCAGGGCCACGAGGTGTTCGCGGACGTCGCCCTGGAGGGCGAGGACGCCGATGGTGGGGGTGGACACGGTGGGCACTGCCTCTCGGGTCGGTTGCGGCGGGGCGGTCGGGCCGGCCGGTGGACCGCACCCACCGGCCGCCGGTGGTACGCCGGGTGGGCGGCCCGCCGTGTAGCCGCGGACCGCCCACCCGGGATGAACGTGTGCTGTTACCAGCCGCGGTTGGCGTAGCGCTCGGCCTCGGGCAGGGTGTCGCAGTTGATGCCGACCATGGCCTCGCCCAGGTTGCGGGAGGCGTCCGCGATGATCTTCGGGTCGTCGTAGAAGGTGGTGGCCTTCACGATGGCGGCGGCGCGCTTGGCGGGGTCGCCGGACTTGAAGATGCCGGAGCCGACGAAGACGCCCTCGGCGCCCAGCTGGCGCATCAGCGCGGCGTCGGCCGGGGTGGCCACGCCACCGGCGGAGAACAGCACGACCGGCAGCTTGCCGAGCTCGGCGACCTCCTTGACCAGCTCGTAGGGGGCGCGCAGCTCCTTGGCGGCGGCGAAGAGCTCGTGGTTGTCGAAGCCGCGCAGCTTGGCGATCTCGTTCTTGATCTGGCGCAGGTGGCGCACGGCCTCCACGACGTTGCCGGTGCCGGCCTCGCCCTTGGAGCGGATCATGGCCGCGCCCTCGGCGATGCGGCGCAGGGCCTCGCCCAGGTTGGTGGCACCGCAGACGAAGGGGGTGGTGAAGGCCCACTTGTCGGAGTGGTTGACCTCGTCGGCCGGGGTGAGGACCTCGGACTCGTCGATGTAGTCGACGCCGAGGGACTGGAGGACCTGGGCCTCGACGAAGTGGCCGATGCGGGACTTGGCCATGACCGGGATGGAGACGGCGTTGATGATGCCCTCGATCATGTCCGGGTCGGACATCCGGGCCACGCCGCCGTCCTTGCGGATGTCGGCGGGCACCCGCTCCAGAGCCATGACCGCGACCGCGCCGGCGTCCTCGGCGATCTTCGCCTGCTCCGGGGTGACGACGTCCATGATCACGCCGCCCTTGAGCTGCTCGGCCATGCCGCGCTTGACGCGCGCGGTGCCGGTCTCCGGAGTCTGGGGCGTGCTGGGGGTGGACACGATGTGACCTCGCTATCAAGGGCCGGTATTGCTGCATCGTCATCAAACCGGCGTTCGAGGTGCGGGAAAAAGGGCCAATCCGGGGTCAGTGGCCTGCCCGGTCGGCCAGGACGGCCGGAGGCTCGTCGTCCATCTCGAAGGCCATCGGGAAGGGGGCGTGACCGGCCAGCCGGAACCAGCGCACCTTGCGGTGCCGGCGCAGCGCCCGGGCCGCCCGTACGGCGTCGTTGTGGAACCGGCGGGCCATGGGCACCCTGCGGACCGCCTGGGTCAGCTCGGCCAGCGACTCCTCGCCGCCGGGCGCCTGCCGGACGGCCTCCACCTGCGGGGCCTCGGCGAAGACGGCCCGCAGCGCCTGGCTGAGCTCGCTCTCGGCGACCTCGCGGTGCTCCTCCTCGGCCTGCCGGGCCGCGTGGGCGGCCTGGTACATCACCATCGAGGCGGCCGGATCGAGGATCCCGGCGGTGGCGAGCTCCTGGGCGACCGAGGCCCGCCGGAGCAGCTGGGCGTCCAGGGCCGCGCGGGCGGCGTCGATACGGCTGTGCAGCCGGTCCAGCCGGCCGGCGGTCCAGCTGAGGTAGACGCCGATGACGACCAGGGCGGCCGCGATCCAGATCAGTGTGGTCACGCCGGGTCACGTTACCGTCCGGCTCCCGTGCGGAGGCCCGGCAGCCGTCGGAGGTCTCCACCCGGGGGTGGAGGACGGGGTGGAGGCGGCGATCGGGAAACCGGCCCTGGCTCCGATCCGTCTCCACCCGTCCGGCTTCTAACGTCGAAGCAGATCGCCGGATCGCCGGGCCGAACCGCTGGAGGCACCTCATGGAACGGATGGAATCGCGTGGTGCGCGCCCCGCGCGGGCGCTGCTCGCGCCCCTCGCCATCAGCGTCGCGCTGCCCCTGGCGGTGTATTACGCGCTGCGCGCGCAGGGCATCGCCCAGTGGCAGGCCCTGCTGCTGAGCAGCGCCATACCGGCGGCGCACGCGCTGGTCACGGCCGTGGTGCGGCGGCGGGCCGAGGTCTTCGACCTGCTGATCGTGGCCCTGCTCGCGGTCTCGGCGGTGACGTCCCTGATCAGCGGCAGCCCCCGGGTGCTCCTGCTGAAGGACGCGGGGCTCCCGGCGGTGCTGGGCGTATGGATCCTGGGCACCTTGTTCGCGGCCCGGCCCTTCGCCTTCCAGTTCGGGCGACGGCTGAGGGATCCGGTGGCGGAGGAGGAGGCCGAGCGCGTCTGGGACGGGATGCCGGAGTTCCGGGCGGCGCTGCGGGGGCTGACGGTGCTGTGGGGCGGGGTCGAGCTGCTCGACGCGGCGTTGAGCACGCTGGAGGCGCTGTCGCTGCCGGTCGATGTGGTGCCGGTGCTCGGCAGGTTCCAGTCGATGGGCCTGATCGCCCTGCTCGTGGTCGTCACGATCCGACGCAGCCGGGCGTTCCGGGCCCGCCACGGCCTGGGCCTCTTCGGCGTCCGTCCCGCGGCGTCCCCGACCGGCGAGGAGATACCGGGCCGGGTCGGGGCCTGACGGGGGGGGAACGGGCCCGGCCGGACCGCCTACGGGGGGGAACGGGCCCGGCCGGACCGCCTACGGGGGTGGCGGTCCGACCGGGTACCGGGCCCCGTAAGGGGCGCGGGGAACTGCGCGACCAGCCACGGACGGCCCGCAGGCGCCCGACAGGACCGCCCCGCATGGCGGGACCGCCCAGGCATACCGGGACCGCCCGGCACGCCAGGGCCGCCCCCCCACGGGGAGCCCGGCACGCCAGGGCCGCCCGGCACGCCGGGCCCGCGCGAGGGGCACTCAGTCCCGGGCGAGCCCGAAGCGGGCGCGAAGGCTGGTGCGTTCGTCCGCGGCGACCGAGGCCGCGCCGGCGGCCACCGTCTCGTAGACGGCCAGAATGTCCGCACCGACGGTCGACCAGTCGAACCGGCGGACGTGCCGGCTCCCCCGCTCGCTCAGCTCCGCCCGGCGGGCGGGGTCCGCCAGCAGCCGCAGGGCCGCGTCGGCGAGGGCGTCCGCGTCCTCGTTGGCGAAGAGCTCGCCGGCCGCTCCCTGGTCCAGGACCTGCGTGAACGCGTCCAGGTCGCTGGCAAGGACGGGCGCCCCGGCGGACAGCGCCTCGACGAGGATGATGCCGAAGGACTCGCCGCCGGTGTTGGGGGCCACGTAGAGGTCGACGCTGCGCAGCAGACGGGCTTTTTCCTCGTCGCTGACCATGCCGAGGAATTCGACGTTGCCGCGCATCTCGGGGGGCAGTGTGGCGACGGCCTCCTCCTCGTCGCCTCGGCCGGCGACCAGCAGCCGGGTGTCCGGGCGCTCGGCGAGGATCCTCGGCAGGGCGCGCATCACCACGGGCAGGCCCTTGCGGGGCTCGTCGATGCGGCCGATGAAGCCGATGGTCCCGCCCTGCCACTCGGGCCGGGGCTCGGCGGAGGCGAAGAAGTCCACGTCGACGCCGTTGGGGATGACGACGGCGTCGCCCCCCAGGTGTTCGACCAGGGTGCGGCGGGCGTATTCGCTCACGGCGATCCGGGCGCTGATCTTCTCCAGGGCGGGCTGGAGGATCGGATAGGCCGCGATCATGGCGCGGGAGCGGGGGTTGGAGGTGTGGAAGGTCGCCACGATGGGGCCCTGTGCGGCCCAGCAGGTCAGCAGTCCCAGGGAGGGGGAGGTGGGCTCGTGGATGTGGATGACGTCGAAGTCGCCGTCGTGGAGCCAGCGGCGTACCCGCGCGGCGGAGAGGAAGCCGAAGTTCAGCCGGGCCACGGAGCCGTTGTAGGGCACGGGGACAGCCCGGCCGGCGGAGACGACGAACGGGGGCAGGGGGGTGTCGTCGTCGGCGGGTGCCAGGACCGACACCTCGTGGCCCAGCCGGATGAGGTGCTCGGCCAGGTCCCGGATGTGGAACTGGACGCCACCGGGGACGTCCCAGGAGTACGGGCAGACGATCCCGATCCTCACGGTTTCTCCGTTCCGGAGCTCTCGGCGGGGGGCCGGGGCCGCCGGTCGAGATCGGCGAGCCACAGCCGCTGGAGCATGTGCCAGTCCTGGGGGTGCTCGGCGATGCCGGAGGCGAAGGCGTCGGCCAGTCGCTGGGTCATGGCGGCGGCCTTCTCGGCCCGGGTGCCCGTCGTGGGCACCTCGATGGGTGGGTGGATCCGGCCGCGCATCACCGGGGAGCGGTCGTACCAGAGGGTGGCGGGCAGCAGCACGGCGCCCGTCTGCACGGCCAGCACGGCGGGCCCGGCGGGCATCTTCGCCGGTTCGCCGAAGAAGTCGACCTCTATGCCGGAGGAGGACAGATCGCGGTCGGCCACCAGGCAGACCACCCCGCCGGCGCGCAGCCGCCGGGCGAGGGTGCCGAAGGCGCTGCCGCCCGCGTGGGGCAGCACCTCCATACCCAGCCCCTCGCGGTAGGCCACGAAGCGGTCGTAGAGGGTCTCGGGCTTGAGGCGCTCGGCGACGGTGGTGAAGGGCTGGTTCATCGCGGTGGTGAGCCAGGCCCCGGCGAGGTCGTAGTTGCCCATGTGGGGCAGGGCCAGGACGACGCCCCGGCCGGAGGCCAGGGCCTCTTCCAGGTTGTGGCGGTCCTGGGGGGCGAAGCCGGTGCGGATGCGCTCCGCGCTCCAGGAGGGCAGCCGGAAGGACTCCATCCAGTAGCGCATGTAGGAGCGCATGCCCGCCCGGGAGAGTTCGGCGAGCCGGCGGGGGTCCGCGTCGGGGACGACCCGGGCGAGGTTGGCCTCCAGGCGCAGCACGCCCTTGCCGCGTCGCTTCCAGGCCAGGTCGGCGATCCGGCGCCCCAGCTCGGCGGCGACGGGTTCGGGGAGCTTCTTGACGGTGCCCCAGCCGAGTCCGTAGAGGGAGTCGGTCAGCCGTTCCCTCACGCGCCCTCGCCCCCGCCGGGGGCCACGGCGGCGTCCGCCTCGGCGGCCTCGCGGCGTACGGTCACCACGCGCTGGATCAGGGTGATCAGGCTGCCGACGGCCACGATCCACAGGGCGATGGGCAGCAGGATGTCGATGTGCGGCACGCCGAACTTGTGAAGGCCGGAGAAGCCGCAGGCCACCAGGGAGATCACCAGGCGTTCGGCGCGTTCGACGAGGCCGTTGACGTTGACGGGCAGGCCGATGCTCTCGCCGCGCGCCTTGGTGTAGGAGACCACCTGGCCGCTGGCGAGGCAGAAGATCGCCACCGCGCACAGCAGGGTGTCGTCGCCGCGCCCCGCGTACCAGAGGGCGAGGCCGCCGAAGATGGCCGAGTCGGCGACCCGGTCGAGCGTCGAGTCGAGGAAGGCGCCCCAGCGGCTGGACCGGCCGAGCTGACGGGCCATGTTGCCGTCGACGAGGTCGGAGAAGACGAACAGGGTGATGACGACCGTGCCCCAGAAGAACTCGCCCTGGGGGTAGAAGACCAGCGCCCCCGCCACCACACCACCGGTACCGATGAGGGTCACCGCGTCGGGGCTGACGCCGAGGCGGATGAGCAGGGCGGCGAACGGCGTGAGAACACGCGTGAAGAACGCACGCGCGTACTTGTTCAGCATGGCCTTCCCGGAGGGTCGTGTGCGGGCCGGATGGTCGGAAGGACACCGGCTGGCCCATCGTAGCCAGGCGGCCGGTGGCCGCCGCGCACGCGTCGTGCACCTGGACCATGGCGCAGGTCACGCCGGTCCCCGGCCGGGGCGGCGCCGGCCGGCGGGTTGCGTTCGCGTGTGCGACGTATGGACGCAGCGTGACCACGGTGGAAAGCTCGAAGGACCGCAGGTGTCGACCGGGAGGCGAGACACATGGGCGAGAAGACGAGTACGCATCCAGGGGCCGCCGGCAGGGCCGTGACGGCCGACCGGCCCGGCAACATCCGGAACGTGGTGCTGGTCGGCCACAGTGGCTCCGGCAAGACGACGCTGGTGGAGGCGCTGGCCCTGGCCACCGGCGCGCTCAATCGCGCGGGCCGGGTCGAGGACGGCGCCGCCGTCTCCGACTACGACGAGATCGAGCACCGCCAGCAGCGCTCGGTCCAGTTGTCGCTGGTGCCGGTCGAATGGGCCGGGATCAAGATCAATCTGCTGGACACACCCGGTTACGCCGATTTCGTCGGCGAGCTGAGGGCCGGTCTGCGCGCGGCGGACGCGGCCCTCTTCGTCGTCTCGGCGGCGGAGGGTGTCGAGGGCATCACCGGGCCGACCCGGATGCTCGGGGAGGAGTGCGCGGCGGTGGGCATGCCGCGCGCGATCGTGGTGACGCACCTGGAGGCGGCGCGGGCGGACTTCGAGGTGATGACGGAGGCCTGCCGTGCCGCCTTCGGCGGCGACTCCTCCGACAGCGTCCTCCCCCTCTACCTCCCGCACTACGGCCCGGAGGGCGGGGACGGGCACCGCCCGGTGACGGGGCTGACCGGGCTGCTCACCCGGCGGGTGTTCGACTACTCCTCCGGCGCCCGGACCGAGTCCGATCCCGGCGCCGAGGCGCTGCCCGGTATCGAGGAGGCCCGTAACCGCCTCATCGAGGGGATCATCGCCGAGAGCGAGGACGAGACCCTCATGGACCGCTATCTCGGCGGTGAGGAGATCGACGTCAAGACGCTGATCGAGGATCTGGAGCGGGCCGTGGCGCGCGGCAGCTTCCATCCCGTGCTGGCCGCGGCCCCCGCCGCCGACGGCGCCCGGCAGGGCCTGGGCACCGTGGAGCTGCTGGAGCTGGTCACCGGCGGCTTCCCCACGCCCACCGAGCGCGCGGTCCCCGCCGTCACCACGCCCACCGGCGCGGCGCGCCCGGCGCTGGCCTGCGATCCCGACGGCCCGCTCGCCGCGGAAGTGATCAAGACCGCTTCGGACCCGTACGTCGGCAGGATCTCCCTGGTGCGGGTCTTCTCCGGCACCCTGCGCCCCGACGAGACCGTGCACGTCTCGGGTCACGGGCTGGAGGACCGGGGGCACGAGGCCCATGACGTGGACGAGCGGCTCGGCGCAATCTCCTCGCCGTTCGGCAAGCAGCAGCGCCAGCTCGCCCAGGCCATCGCCGGCGACATCGCCTGCGTGGCCAAGCTCGCCAGCGCCGAGACCGGCGACACCCTCTCCGGCCGGGCCGACCCGCTGCTGATGGAGCCCTGGCTGATGCCCGACCCGCTGCTGCCCGTCGCCATCCAGGCGCACAGCAAGGCGGACGAGGACAAGCTCTCCCAGGGCCTGGCCCGGCTGGTCGCCGAGGACCCCACGATGCGGCTGGAGCACAACCAGCACACCCGCCAGGTCGTCCTGTGGTGTCTGGGCGAGGCCCATCGCGACGTGGCCCTGGAGCGGCTGCGCACCCGGTACGGCGTCCAGGTCGACGTGGTGCCCCACAAGGTCTCGCTGCGGGAGACCTTCGGCACCCGGGCCGCCGGCCGCGGCCGGCACGTCAAACAGTCCGGCGGCCACGGCCAGTACGCCATCTGCGAGATCGAGGTCGAGCCGCTGCCGGGCGGCTCCGGCATCGAGTTCGTCGACAAGGTCGTGGGCGGCGCGGTGCCGCGCCAGTTCATCCCCTCGGTGGAGAAGGGCATCCGCGCCCAGGCCGCCAAGGGGGTCGCCGCCGGGTATCCGCTGGTCGACGTGCGGGTGACCCTCGTCGACGGCAAGGCCCACTCGGTGGACTCCTCGGACGCCGCCTTCCAGACCGCCGGCGCCCTGGCCCTGCGCGAGGCCGCCGCCGAGGCCCGCATCCACCTCCTGGAGCCGGTCGCGGACGTCCAGGTGCTCGTCTCCGACGAGTACGTGGGCCCCGTGATGAGCGATCTGTCCGGGCGGCGCGGCCGCGTGGTCGGCACCGAGCAGTCCGGCTCGGGCCGCACCCTCGTCCGTGCCGAGGTCCCGGAGATCGAGATCGGCCGGTACGCGGTGGACCTGCGCTCGCTCTCCCACGGCACCGGGCGGTTCAGCCGCTCCTACGCCCGGCACGAGCCGATGCCCCCGCAGGCCGCCGAGCGGATCCGCGAACAGGCGGAGAACGGAGCATAGTTCGCGAGCCGCCCGTATCAACTCGCCGGGTACGGGCGGCTTTCCGATCCGGACGGCTTTCCGATCTCCCACGACAGCCGGCACCCCGTCCCGTTACGCTGAGCACGCGGCTCATGACACAAGCGGTGGGCGGCAGTCGGGAGCACACCGGCGCACCGGACGCGCACGGTATTGGGGGCGGCAGTGGCAGCAGGGGATCCGTACGACTTCAGCCCGGGAGCGCAGGTCCCGGTCTCCGGCGGCGCCGGGGCGACAGCGGCGACCCAGGCCCTGGCCTCGGCCGCCTACCGGGACGGCCCGGTCGACGAACTGCTCAAGGCCAATTCCGACTGGGCCACCTCGGAGGTGAAGAAGGCCCGGATCTCCCTGTTCGAGCCCAACCTCGGCGAGGCCTTCGCACGCGCCGTACAGGGCCGCATGCTCGGCGGCGGGCGCAAGCCCATCATCCAGTCCTTCGGCCTGGAGCCGCAGGTCATCGTCGAACACTGCCTCGCCGCGTCCCGCATCCGCAAGCAGCGCGACGCCCGGCTCACCTTCATCATGGTCGTCTTCGGGCTGCTGTTCCTGCCCGGTGTGCTGCTCTGGCTCGGCGCGTTCCAGCTGCGCCGCACCCTCGCCGGCTCCCAGGACAGGCGCGCCGGGGCGCTCGGCACCGCGCTGCTGGTGGGCATCGCGGTGATCGTCGCGATCCTCCTGGTCAAGCTGCCGTTCAGCGGCTTCCTCAATCTGTATGTCCGCGCGATGGTCATAGCCCCCCTCATCGGCGGCTTCTGGGCGAAGATCATCTGCGAGCGCACGGCCAAGGACCTCCGCGAGCGCTGGACCGGCCTCCTGGACGGCGGCACCGTCGCCGCCAAGATCCCCGAGGCCGTGCCCTCGACGCCCGGCGAGAGCGCCGCCGAGCAGCTCCGGCTGAACCTCGCGAAGCTCTCCGCCGAGCAGCGCAGCAACATCGCCTTCTACGCCGGCCCCAAGGGCATCCTCGGGATGGGCACCCGCTGGGGCAGCTGGCAGCTGGCCGAGGATCTCGTCCCCGCCGAGCCGGGGAAGGACATCAACCCCTTCCGCAGCTGGGACATCGTCCGCGCGGTGCACGACCAGCTCAAGCTGCTGGAGCGCACCCCCATCAACACCGGCGGCCTCACCCCGCCCCAGGTCGAGCACTGGGTGGTCTCCCCCATCGGCGAGGGCGCGGGCGCCGTGTCCCGCCCCGGCGGCACCGACGCGTCCTTCCAGATAAGGGGCTCCCAGCTCCAGGAGATCTGCGACAAGCAGCACTTCGGCAGCGGTGACCGCCACTACCTCGGCGTCCAGTTCGTCCTCTGGGACGGCCAGCTGGTCATCACCCTGCTCGTCAATGTCACCGTTCTCCACAAGACGCTGCGCATCGAGGTCACCGGCCACGCCCTCGGCCCCACCCACTCCCTCTTCAACAGCCGCCCCAAGAACCGCACCCAGACCTTCAAGAAGGGCCTGAAGTTCTGGGACACCTACACCCGCACCCTCCCCGTCGTCGAGCCCCGGGAGGTCGTCCGGCTCGCCGCCCGGGCGCCGTTGACCTGGTACCCGCCGCTGCTGGAGTACTGGGGCGGCAAGCTGGTGCTGCCCGAGCCCTTCGGGCTGCGCCACGCCTGGGCCGACAAGCCCTGGCGGCACCGCTTCATGGCCGACGATGCCCTGCGCGCGGCCACCCCGGTGCTGCGCGTCGTCCATGAGGCGACGCTCCGCGTCCTCGCCGACAACGGCGTCGACACCACCCGCTTCGCCAGCCGCGCGGGCAACCTCAGCGGCGCGATCCAGGACCCGACGCCCCGTCAGGCCGACGTCTACAACGCCTGACGGGACGTCCCTCAAGTCCCCTCAAGTCCCCTCAAGGCCCTCGCCGGGGCGCACCGGCCGTGGTCACGTGACTAGCGGAAGATCCCGGTGTGCCCCAGCGAGTAGCGGCCGGGCTGGGGGTAGACGGCCAGGCCGTGCGGCCCGTCGCCCACCTTGATCCGGGCGATCTGGTGCCCGTCGGTGGTGTCGATCGCGTACACCTCGCTGTTGTAGCGCCCCGAGAGCCACAACACCTTGCCGTCGGCCGACACCCCGCCCATGTCCGGGCTGCCGCCGTCGGGCAGCTCCCACTTCTTGACCAGTTTGCGGCTGGGCAGGTCCAGCACCGAGATCGAACCCTCGCCCCGGTTGGAGATGTACAGGGACTTGGAGTCCCGGCTCACATAGAGGCCGTGGGCGCCCTTGCCGGTGGGCATCAGCCAGGGTTCGGTGAACTTGTCCCCGTCCAGCACCCACACACCGTCGGCGATCATGTCGGCGATGTACCAGGTCTTCCCGTCCGAGGAGATCTTCACGTCCTGGGGCATGGCCCCGTCGAAGGGCAGCTTCTGCTTGTCGATCACCTTCATCCTGGCCGTGTCGACCTTCAGCAGCTCGCCCGAGAACTCGCAGGAGACGATGAAGTACCGGCCGTCCGGGGAGAAGTCGGCGTGGTTGACCCCGAGGCAGTCCACGTGTTCCGTCTTCATCCGCTTCATGGTGTGGGCGTCCCGGAAGACCAGCTCGCGGTCCATGGACGCCATCACCACGGCGTACTTCCCGTCGGGCGTGAAGTAGAGGTTGTAGGGGTCGTGGACGTCGACCGTTTTGCCCGCCTTGCCGGTGGCCGGGTCGATGGGGGTGAGCGTGTGCCCCCGGTCGTTGTTGACCCAGAGCGTCTTGAGGTCCCAGGAGGGCACGACGTGCTGCGGCTGGTTGCCCACCGGGATGGTCTCGATGACCTTGTACGTCTTGGGGTCGATGACGCTGACCGTGTCGGACTCCGTGTTCGGTACGTACACCCGCGACGGGAAGTCCTTGACCACCGGGGACAGGGCGTTCGGCCGGTCCGCCGCGTAGAGGTCGTCGGGATCCAGCAGCGGGGGCATGCCCGGCAGCCCCTCGGGCACGCCCCGGGCGGCGCCCTGGCGGTGCGCGCCCGGCGCGGGGTGCTCGGCGGGGGCGCCCTCATCGCCTCCCCCGCAGCCGGCGGCCAGCAGGGCGCAGCAGGCGGTGAGCAGAACGGCCGCGCGCGGCCTTCCCGGACGGGAGACGCGCGGCCTTCCCGAGCGGGATCGCGCGGAGCGGGCGGGCGGGCGGAGGCGCCGGAGGAGAGAGCCGGACCGGAGGCGTCGAGGACGGTGATGCGGGGTGCGGTTCATCGTGTCAGCAGCTCCGTAGTCGTCACCGCGCGCAGACCGCGGCGGTGCAGGCCGTCGAGGATCGCGGGCAGCGCGGCCACCGTGCCGGCGTGCCCGAAGTGCAGACTGACGACCGACCCTGGCCGTACCGCGCCCAATACGGTACGCCGGACCGCCTCGGCGCCGGGGTCGGTGAAGTCGAGGGAGTCCACGTCGTACGACAGGATGTGGGGGTATCCGGCCTGTTTCGCCAGCCGTACGACCTGGTCCGTGGCCCGTCGGGCCCGGGACGGCCGGAACCAGCGGCCGATGCCGCCCGTCAGTCTGCGCAGCCGGTCGGCGCACTCGGTGATCTCGGCGTAGGCGGCCTTCGCGGGCATCGAGCAGACGCTCAGGTGCCGCATGGTGTGGTTGCCCAGCTCGTGCCCGCCGTCGAGCACCCTGCGGGCCATCCGGGGCTCGGCGTCCAGCCAGTCGCCGACGGCGAGCACCGTCACCCGGGCGCCGGCCCGCTCGGCCTCCATGAGCAGGGCGGTCGCCGACTTCGCGTCGCCCCTGCCGTGGAAGGTGAGCGCGACCGCCTGGCCCCGCCGGGAGCCGTGCTCGATCTGCGCGGGCAGCCCGGCCGGCAGGGCGGGCAGGATCAGCGGGGGGCCCGGCAGCGCGGGGGCCCGGGCCCCCGCGCCCCGGCCCGTGCCCCGCGGCGCGGTGGAGGGCGGCCCGGCGGCCGTCCGGTCCCCGCCGCAGCCCGCGGCGGCGGTCCCGGCGGCCCCGGCCAGAGCGCTGCCCGCGGCCGCGCGCAGCACGGTGCGACGGTGAAGGAAGGTCACCGTCCTATTAGAGCTTCTTCAATAAGAACTGGTGTGATTTGCCCGTCTTTGACGGGATCGTGTCCCCCGCGACGTACGAAGCCCCACCGGGATCCTTCCCTGTGGGGCTTCGCATCGCGAGGTGTCCGGCTACGAGGTGTCCGGCTATACGTCGCGGGCCTGCCGGTGGCCGAGGAAGCGCAGGGCTCCCTCGACGGCCTCGCGGAGGTGGTGCCGGGCGCCGCCGGCGTCGGCCTTTTCGCGGAGGACCGGGAGGAACACCTCGTCGGGGTACCCCTCCCCCGGCACCTGGCCGGAACCCGAGAACTGGGCCCAGATGACGATCATCATCTCGTTGCAGGCCCGCGCCTGCTCCAGACCCTCCGGGCTGCCTTGCGTGAAGATCAGCCGGGCGGAGAACCCGAGCTCACGCCCGAGGGCCTGCAAGAACGTCTCACGCAAAGGCGAGCCGAGGGCCGATCGGACTTCATCCTGAACGCTCATTGAGGTATGTCCCAGAAATCCTCGTCGCTCATGACCTTCCCGCCGTGACGTTCACGCGGCAGGGAATGGATATCGTAGCCACGGCCCTGCAGCACCTTGAGCCGCGTGTTCCCGTTCGCCACACGCCCATCCGGATGCACCCGCAGCGCTTCATCGGCGCCCGGCCGCAACGAGTACACGATCTCGTCCGTGTCCTTCTTACCCCAGTAGTCCAACGATGCCTTACTGAAGCTCTTCTCATCGTGGATCAGGGTCAGCGGGACGTTGCAGACGTCGTCGTCCCAGCCGAACATCGCGAACGACGTCCGGCGAGCGACGCCGCGCTTCAGCCCCGTCCTCTTGCACGCCTTGCCGAGCTTGCTGCCCTTGACGTAACTGACGCCCTTCTCGCCCCACTTGGCGAGCTTGGCCGCGGTCGCCCCCTCACCCGCGAGGGGGATGGCGGCGAGGCAGGACATACCGGCGTTGACGTAATCGCCTTCCGCCCCGTACCAGGCGCAATTGATGCCGTTGGTCACGGTGCCCAGGCCGGGCACGGCACCCGCGACGTCGAGCAGGAAATGGCCGCCCTCGCGGAGCCAGCCCCACCGGCCGGCCTTCTTCTTCTCCTCAGCCTCCCGGCGGGCCTGCTCCTTCTTGGCCTGCTCGATCCGCTGCTTACGGGCCTCCTCGTCGCGGCGGCGCTGCTCGTCCTCGGCGCGCTGCTTGGCGACCGCGACGGCGAAGGCCTCCTTCGCCGCCGTGCCGGCGGCAGTGGCGTCCTTGCCTGCCGCGACGGCCGAGGCACGCGCCGCGCTGGAGGCGGCGTACGCGTCGTCGGCGGACGAGCGCGCCCAGTTCGCCGAGGCACGGGCGCGGCCTGCGGAGTCGTCGGCGTCCCGGGCGTCCCGGCGGGCCGACGCGGCGGCCTCGCGTGCGGTCTTCGCCGACTTGGCGGCCTCGGCCGCCGACGCCTCGGCTTGCTGGGCCGACGTCCTGGCCTGGCTCGCGTAGTCCTTGGCCTTGTCGGCGGACTCCTTGGCCTGCTTGGCGTAGGCGTCCGCCTCGCTCGCCGCCTTGCGGGCGACGGCCGCGACCCGGGCCGCCTCGGCCGCGTCCTGCTGTGCGGTCGCCGCGACGCCGGCGGCCTCGGCGATGATGCGCTGCACCTCGGCGACGTGCGTGGCCGTCAGCTGGTCCTTGCGGGCCGCCTTGTACTGCCCGGCCTGGATGAAGCCGTGCAGCAGTGCGGCCGGCCCCTCCAGGGCCACCTGGGCCGCGGCCTTGGTCTCGGCGCCGCCGCTGGTGAACAGCTGCACGGCCCGTACGCGCTCGTCGGACTCCCGGGCGGTGTACTGCCCCTCGTTGAGGAACGCGCGGAGCTTGTCGGTCGAGCCGTCCTTCAGCGCGGCCTGGGCCGCCTGCTGAATCTGGCGGTCACTGCCGTTGGCGATCTGGACCACGCGGATGCGGTAGTCGTTCGCCGCGGCCTGGTGCTGACCCGTGCGCAGGAATTCGCTGATCCGGGCGGCGTCGCCCTTGAGGGCCTCCTCCGCGGCCTTGCGCACCGGCTCCGAGTCGGCCTCGCCGGCCAGGGTCTCGACGCGGGCGCGCTCGTCCTGCTGAGCGGCCTCGTTCCAGCCCGACCGCACATACGCCTGGACCTCGTCGTCCGTCCCGGCCAGAGCGGCCTCGGCCGCGGCACGGCTCCACGGGCCGCGGACCTTCATGGCGGCGAGAGCCACCTTGCGGCCCTTGGCGGCGACGTCCTTGGTGTCCGCGCCCGGCTTCGCGGCCTCGGCGGCGAGGCCCGAGGCCTGGTCGTCGAGGTCCTTGGCGTCCTTGACGGCGCGGGCGGAGACGGCCTTGCGGTCCTCGTCGTCGGCCTTGAGGTCCCTGGCCTCCTCGATCGCGGCAGCGGTGCGGGCCTTCAGCTCCTCGGCCTCGATATTGCCCGCCAGCTTGTGCACGTCGCGGGCCTTCTCGACCGCGGCGGACGCGGCATCGGCCGCCTTCTTGGCCGCCTCGGCGTGAGCGGTGGACTCACTCGCCGCCTTCATCGCGTCACCGGCGTACTTCGCGGCCCGTTCGGCCTCGTCCGCCGCCTTCTCGGCGTGCTCGGCAGCCGAGTTCGCCGCGTCCCGCGCCGCATAGGCCGCGCTCGCGGCTTCCCGTGCCAAGGACTCGGCGGCACCCGCGGCACGCGTGGCCTCCCGCGCGTGCCGGTGGGCCGACGCGGCGGCCTGTCGGGCCCGCGCCGACTGCGCACCGGCCGCCTCGGCCAGGCCGTTGGCCTGGTCCGCGGCGCCGGCCGCCGCCTCGGCGTTGGCACCGGCACTGGCCGCCGCCGACGCCGCCTCACCGGCCGCCGTCGCCGCGGCACCCGCCTGCACGGCAGCCTGGGCCGCCAGCCGGGCACCCTTCGCCGCCGTACGGGCGTCCTCCGCCGCCCTGCGCGCCGCGGCCGCCTGACCGGCGTCCGTGGCCGCGGCCGACGCCGCGCCCCGGGCCCGCGACGCCGCCTCGGCGGCACCCGCCGCGGCGGACGCGGCCTGGGACGCGGCGCTCGCCGCGACACGGGCGGAGTTGTTCGCCGCGCGGGCCGCGCTGATGGCCTCCTGCGCGGCCTCGGCCGCTCTGCTCGCCGCAGTGGCGGCACGGCCCGCGGCGTTCGCCGCCCGCTGGGAGTCCTTCTTCGCGGCCGCAGTCTGGTCCGACGCCTCCTTGGCCGCCTCCTTCGCGAGCTGCGACGCGGCCACCGCCCGCTCCGAGGCGTCCTTGGCCGCCTCGGTCTCGCGCTTGGCCGTCTTTCCCGCCTCGGCGGCCTGCTGCGCCAGCTCGGCGACGGAGGCCCGTTCCTCGTCCCGGGCGCGCGCCACGTACTGGCCGCGGTCGAGGAACTCGCGCACGTCCTCCGAGTCGCCGCTCAGCGCGACCTTGGCGGCTTCCTTGGTCGCCGGGCCGCCGGCCGTGAGGATCTGCATGAGCCGGACGCGGTCGTCCTGCTCGCGGGCCGTGAACTGGTTCTCGTCGAGGAAGTCACGCACGTCCCCGGCCCCGCCGGCGAGCGCGGCCTTCGCCGCCTCCTGGACCTTGCTTCCGGCGCCGTCCGCGATCTGCGTGACGCGTATTCGCTGGTCCTTTTCGAGCGGCTCCCGCCACCCGTCCGTCAGGAACGTGTTCAGGTCCTCCCGGGACCCGGCGAGCGCCTTCTGCGCCGCTTCCCGCACCATCCGGCCACCGACGCTCAGCAGCTGGACCGTCTGCAAGCGGTCGTCGTGCGTGGCGGCGATGTCCTTCTCACTGCTCAGGAAGCGACGCACGTCGTCGTCGCTGCCCGTGAGAGCGGCTTCGGCCGCCGCGGTGACGCCCGGGCCACCTGATTTCCATAATTCGACCACGCGAGCGCGGTCATTCGCTGCCGGCGAGCTCTCCGCCGCAGTGGCGGGGCTCGTCCCGAGAAGACCCGCGACGAGCGCTCCGGGAAGCACTCCGAGGCACAGTAATCCCGCGCCCCGAGGTCGTTGTCTCTTCGCTCGCGCGAAAGAGGCACCTGTTCTCACACGCCGACCTTTCCTGTCAGTTGCATACGCCATGTACAGGCGCGGTGCGAATACTGACAGGTAAGTTCGGAATAAATAAGTCCGTTATTGCCGGAGCAAACGGCCGGCCCGAACGGAACGTCTCAGACCGTCGGCCAGACGTCGGCCAGCATCTTGCGGGTGTCGGCCAGCAGTTGCGGCAGCACCTTGGTGTGGCCCACGACCGGCATGAAGTTGGTGTCCCCGCCCCAGCGCGGCACGAGGTGCTGGTGCAGATGGGCGGCGATGCCGGCGCCGGCGGTCGAGCCCTGGTTCATGCCGATGTTGAAGCCGTGGGCGCCCGAGGCCGTGCGCAGCGCGCGCATCGCGCGCTTGGTGAACGCCGCGAGCTCGGCGGTCTCCGCCTCGTCCAGCTCCGTGTAGTCGGCGACGTGCCGGAAGGGGACGACCATGAGGTGCCCGCCGTTGTACGGGTAGAGGTTGAGCACGGCGTAGACGAGCTCGCCCCGGGCGACGATCAGTCCGTCCTCGTCGCTCTTGGCCGGGATCGAGCAGAACGGGCAGCCGTCGGCGGCCCCCGGGCCGGTCGGCTTGTTCTCCCCCTGGATGTACGCCATCCGGTGGGGTGTCCACAGGCGCTGAAAGGCGTCCGGCGCCCCCACTCCGAACTGCTGCTCCGGCTCACTCGTCATGCTCTGAAGCATATGGGCCCCGGAGCGTCGACGACGCTCCGGGGCCCCTGCGATCCGGTCAGGCCGGGACTCAGACCTGGACGCGGTCCTCGACGGCCTTCACGATCTTCGCGATCGCCTCGTCGCGCGGGATGCCGTTCTCCTGGGAACCGTCCCGGTAGCGGAAGGAGACCGTGCCCGCGTTCATGTCGTCGTCACCGACGATGATCATGAAGGGCACCTTCAGCTTCTGGTGGTTGCGGATCTTCTTCTGCATGCGGTCGGACGAGGCGTCGACCTCGACCCGCAGGCCCGCCTTCGCCGCGTCGGCGGCGAACTCCCGCAGGTACTCCACGTGCGTGTCGCCGACCGGGATGCCGACCGCCTGCACGGGGGCCAGCCACGCCGGGAAGGCGCCCGCGTAGTGCTCCAGCAGCACGCCGAAGAACCGCTCGATGGAGCCGAACAGCGCGCGGTGGAGCATGACGGGCTGCTGGCGGGAGCCGTCCGCCGCGGTGTACTCCAGGCCGAAGCGCTTGGGCTGGTTGAAGTCCACCTGGAGGGTCGACATCTGCCAGGAGCGGCCGATGGCGTCCTTCGCCTGGACGGAGATCTTCGGGCCGTAGTAGGCGGCGCCGCCCGGGTCGGGGACGAGCGGGAGGCCCTGCTTCTCGGCGGCCTGGCGGAGCGCCTCGGTGGCCTCCTCCCAGTCCTCGTCCGAGCCGATGAACTTGTCCGACTCGGGGTCGCGGGTGGACAGCTCCAGCTCGAACTCGTTCAGGCCGTAGTCGCGCAGCAGGTCCAGGACGAAGGTCAGGAGCGTGTCCAGCTCCTCCGGCATCTGCTCCTTGGTGCAGTAGATGTGGGAGTCGTCCTGGGTGAAGCCGCGGGAGCGGGTCAGGCCGTGGACCACGCCGGACTTCTCGTAGCGGTAGACCGTGCCGAACTCGAAGAGACGCAGCGGCAGCTCACGGTAGGAACGCCCGCGCGACTTGAAGATCAAGTTGTGCATCGGGCAGTTCATGGCCTTCAGGCGGTAGTTCTGCCCGTCGAACTCGATGGGCGGGAACATGCCCTCCGAGTAGTGCGGCAGGTGCCCGGAGGTCTCGAAGAGCTGCTCCTTCGAGAGGTGCGGGGTGTTCACGAACTCGTAGCCCGCGTCCACGTGCCGCTGGCGGGAGTAGTCCTCCATCACCTTGCGGATCACGCCGCCCTTGGGGTGGAAGACCGCGAGGCCGGGGCCCAGCTCGTCCGGGAAGGAGAACAGGTCCAGCTCGGTGCCGAGCTTGCGGTGGTCGCGCTTCTCGGCCTCGGCGAGGAACTCCAGGTACGCCTTCAGCTCGTCCTTCGTCGGCCACGCGGTGCCGTAGATGCGCTGGAGCTGCGGGTTCTTCTCGCTGCCCCGCCAGTACGCGGCGGCCTGGCGCATCAGCTTGAAGGCCGGGACGAACCGGGTGGTGGGCAGGTGGGGACCCCGGCAGAGGTCCTTCCAGCACAGCTCGCCGGTCTTGGCGTCCAGGTTGTCGTAGATGGTCAGCTCGCCGGCGCCCACCTCGACGTCCGCGCCGTCGTCGTGCGAGGCGGAGCCCTTGAGTCCGATCAGCTCCAGCTTGTACGGCTCGTCGGCCAGCTCCTCGCGGGCGGCCTCGTCGGTGACCACCCGGCGGGAGAACTTCTGCCCGCGCTTGATGATCTCCTGCATCTTCTTCTCGATGAGCTTGAGGTCATCGGGGTGGAAGGGCTTCTCGACGTCGAAGTCGTAGTAGAAGCCATCCTTGACCGGCGGGCCGATGCCCAGCTTGGCCTCGGGGAAGAGCTCCTGCACGGCCTGGGCCATGACGTGCGCGGTCGAGTGGCGCAGGATGTTCAGGCCGTCCTCGGAGGAGACCTCGACCGGCTCGATCTCCTCGCCGTCGGCGACGACGTACGCCAGGTCCTTCAGCTCGCCCGCGACCCGCGCGGCGACGACGGTGCGCTCACCGGAGAAGAGGTCGGCGGCCGTGGTGCCCGTCGTCACCACGCGCTCTTCCCGCTCGGAATCGCGTTGGATGATCACACGGACGTCTGACACCGGTCTCTCCTGACATCTGGGGCGCCGCAGCGGACGCTGCGCGCCTGAATCGTACCGAGCCCGGCCTGGTGGTCGCTAAACGGTTATCGCTCGCCAGGCGGGCTAATCGGCGTCGCGCCGCTCCCCGAAGAGGTCGAGGTTCTCCTGGAGGTGCTTCAGCAGCCGGTCCCGCTCCGCCTCGTCCACCTGGACGGGCAGGACGCCCCGGGCCTCGGCCAGCCGCCGGAAGCCGCCCCGGCTCTCCAGCCGCCCGTCGACGGTGACGGGCACCCCGGCCAGGTGGGCGTGGCCCGCGACCCGGTAGTCCTCCTCGTCGAGGGCGATCCGCACCTGGGCGACATCGGCCCCGGTCAGCACCCTCAGCCGCACCACACCCGCGCCGCCGGGCGTCTCGCGCCGCATCCGCACCACCGTCCCGGTGAGGCGGACCGGCACCGAGGGCTCGTCGCGGACGTAGCGGGCCCCGGCCTCCCGCAGGGCGGGCAGATCGCCGGGCGAGAACTCCACCGGCTCGGGCCGGGCGGCGAAGCCCTCCGGCGTCCCCGCCGCGGGCGCCCACTCCACGGCGATCCGGATCCCCTCGGAGCCGCCGACCAGGGTGGCCAGGGCCTGGGTGAGCTCCTGGCAGACCCCGGCCTCCACGGCGGCGTCGAAGGCGTCCATCCTGCCGGTGGCGCGCCGGTAGTCGGTGGCGTCCCGGGCCGCCTGGAGCGCCCTGAGCAGCGCGCCGACCAGCGCGCGGCCGCCCTCGGGGGGCCCGTCGACGGGCACGAACGCGGCGAGCTCCCGGCCGCCGGCGGCGGGCCCGGCGAGCACGGCGGCCAGAGCCGCTTCGGCCTGCCGGCGGCGCCGGGCGCCGTGGAAGGCGGCCCGGCCCCCGGCGGTCTGGGCGGCGGCCAGCAGCATGGCGCGCGCCCCGGTGCGCAGCCGCTCCTGGGCGCCCCACGCGGCGGCCGGGGCCCGGGGCTCGGCGACCTCCCGCGACCAGCGGATCTCGTCGCTGGGCAGCCGCAGGGCGACGAGGATGTCGCGGGCGGACGGCACGGCGCAGCGCTCCAGCGCGGTGAGGGCCTCGGCGAGCAGATCGGCGCTGTCGGGATAGGCGCGGCTCTCGGGCACGAGGAGGCTGGTGCCGGGCCCGTCGGGGGGCGTCCAGCGGCCGTAGCGGCCGGGCTCTCCCCCGCGCCGCCGCCAGCCGTGGCGGGCGAGCAGGGCGCCGAGGACGGCGGGGTCGGGGTGGTGCGGCGCATCTTCGGTCGGCCGGTGCATCAGGGTCTCCCTCCCGCCCCGACCCGGGCCATGATCTCGCAGAGCGCTCGGTCGTCGAAGACCCGCGAGGTCGGGATCCGCACGGTGGTCCGGCTCCTGCCGGTCACGGGGTGGCCGGCGAGGTTGGTCCAGTAGCAGCAGTGGCGCAGCGCGAGGTGGTCGTGGCCGGCCCGCAGCCAGTCCTCCGGGGCCCGGGGCACGATCATCACGACGAGGATCTTGTGGACCGAGACGGGGGTGCGGGCCAGCTTGACCAGGTGGGCGTTGTCGAGGGTGAAGCCGAACGTCCCGGGCGCCGCCCGGCCCGGCGGGCCGGGGAGCCGGGGGGCCAGCTGGTAGGTGCTCTTGAGCTGCACCTTGATGGTGACCTCGTCGTCGGCCTCGTGGCCGGGGGCGCTGTGGCTGACGTGCCAGTCGATGCCGTTGTCGGGGAAGGGCTGGGCGAGGGAGCAGCCCGCGGCCGCCGCGACGGCGTGGAGGTAGCCGATCTGGAGGGTCTCCATGCACGCGGTCGTGGCGAGGGTGCCGCGCCGGGCCGTGAGCGGCCCGGTGGGCGGGCACGTCACGGGGGCGGCCGGGTCGGGCTGAGCGAGCGCCATGTCCGAAAAACCTTCCGGGCTCGCCGGTGCTGGGTGCGTAAAGGGTCGTACATCTGTGTTGTCTCCACACGAACTCACCGGCAAACAGGGGCGGTTCGGGTGCGGGGATGCCCGGGTATCACCTGGCGGGGAGGGGAAACACGCCATGTGTCGGACAAGGGCGAGGAGTTGTGCCATGCCGTGCTGGTTCGAGGGGCCGCTCGCGGCCTTCGACACCGAGACGACCGGGGTGGACGTGGAGCAGGACCGGATCGTCTCGGCGGCCTTCGTGACGCAGTCGCAGGCGGGGGCGGCGCCGGTCATCACCCGGTGGCTGGTGAATCCGGGGGTTCCCGTGCCGGAGGAGGCCACCGCGATTCACGGGCTGGACGAGGAACATCTGCAACGGCACGGCCGGTGGCCGGCGCCGGTGATGGAGGAGGTGGCCCGGGCCCTGGCGGGCCACGCGGCGCGCGGGATACCCCTGGCGGTGATGAACGCGCCGTTCGACCTGACGATGCTGGACCGGGAGTTGCGGCGGCACCGGGCGTCGTCGCTGGCCGGCTATCTGGGGGGCGCCGCGCTGTGCGTGCTGGACCCCTGGGTGCTGGACAAGCACCTGGACCGCTACCGCAAGGGCCGCCGCACCCTTTCGGACCTGTGCCGGCAGTACGGGGTGGAGCTGACGGGCGCCCATGACGCGGCGGCGGACGCGGTGGCCACGCTGGAGGTCGTCCGGGCGGTGGGGCGGCGGTTCGCCTCGCGCCTGGAGCGGCTGAGCCCGCCGGAGCTCCACACCCGGCAGGCGGTGTGGCACGCGGCACAGGCGCGCGGGCTGCAGGCGTGGTTCGCGCGCAACGGCTCCGAGGAGCAGTGCGATCCCGCGTGGCCGCTCCGGCCGGAGCTGACGGCGGCGGCGTGAGACGCGGGATCGACGGAAGCGGGATTCCGGTACGGCGGGGCGACAACGCGGAAGGCCGGTCCGTCACTTGACGGACCGGCCTTCCGGTGATGTGGGCGATACTGGGATCGAACCAGTGACCTCTTCGGTGTGAACGAAGCGCTCTCCCGCTGAGCTAATCGCCCGGGATTCGCACCGGGTTCCCCCGGCGACGCACTGAACAATACAGGTCGCGGCGGCCCTCCTTCAAATCCCCGGGTCCCGGCGCTCCAGCAGGGCCCGCAGGCCGCGGCGGCCGGCGCGCATCATCCAGGCGTGGTTGGCGAGGAAGAGGGGGCGGCCGGGGAGGGCGAGGCGGCGCATCAGGGGTTTGCGGACGTCGACGTCCTGCTCGAAGCGGGCGACGCTGCCGCCGGCGCCGTCGGAGCGGATCGTCCAGCGGGCCCAGCCTTCGAGATCGCCGGTCATCACGATCTCCAGGATCCCGGCGGCGGGGTCGCGCCGGCTCTCCCGGGCGGCGATCACCAGCTCGTAGGGCAGCAGGGAGCGGAAGCGCACGGTGCCGCTGATGTCGTCGGCGCCCTCGACGCGACGGACCTGGGGCCACCAGGCGGGGTAGCCCTCCGCGTCCGCCAGCACGGCGTAGACGGCGTCCGGCGGCGCGGGCAGGGCCCACGCGTCACGGAAGCGGTAGTGGTGGACGGAGGGCGTGCGACGACGCGGCGGCATGCCTGCCAGGGCATACGAAAAACCGAGGGTCCGCAAGGGGTGAACCTCGCGGACCCTCGGTCCGTTACGTGGGCGATACTGGGATCGAACCAGTGACCTCTTCGGTGTGAACGAAGCGCTCTCCCGCTGAGCTAATCGCCCGGGCGCACCGCAAACATTACCGCATGTCAGACGGTGCTCCGAACCGCGCGTGCCTGGTCAGGGGCGCGGCCGGGATCAGTCGCCGGCCCGCCACGGCACCTGGAGCCCGTACTGGGCGACGTACGCGGCCACGAGCCCGGCGACGATCACCAGCCCGGTGACGGTGAGGGCGATGTTGCGGCGGCGCACCCGGGGGTCGAGCGCGCGCCGGGCCGCCTCGGTGACCTTGCGCCTGGTCCAGCGGAGCACCAGCTGGGCCCAGACGAACTCGGTGGCCCAGATCGCCATGCCGGCGAAGATCACCAGCCAGCCGGGGCCGGGCAGGGGCAGCATCACGATCCCCGCGACGACCACGGCCAGCCCGACGACGAAGACGCCGGCCTGCCAGCTCAGATGCAGGGCCCTGGAGCGCCGGACGAAGTGCGGGGCCCGGGAGCCGAGCCGCTCCCGGTCGGTGCCGGAGCCCTCGGCCCCGGCGGCGGTCCGCTGGTCACTCTCCGCGTTCATACGAACCAACGTACCGGAAAGTCCGGAACTCACCGGTTCGGCGGTACCGGCGCCGGAACGACTCGGCCGTCCGAGGTATCCGAACAGTCTCAAAACGGTCAGAGGGGTTTACAACGGCACCGTAGGTGGCATGTCGATTTCGCCGACGTGCGAATCCCCGAGCGCACACTGAGCGAAAGGCCCTGGCGCTTATGAACACCACGGTCAGCTGCGAGCTGCACCTGCGCCTCGTTGTGTCGAGCGAATCCTCACTGCCTGTTCCCGCAGGCCTGCGGTACGACACGGCCGATCCGTATGCCGTGCACGCCACCTTCCACACCGGAGCCGAAGAGACCGTCGAGTGGGTCTTCGCCCGGGACCTGCTCGCGGAGGGCCTCCACCGGCCCACCGGCACCGGCGACGTCCGTGTGTGGCCATCCCGCAGCCACGGACAGGGCGTCGTCTGCATCGCGCTGAGTTCGCCGGAGGGCGAGGCCCTCCTGGAGGCCCCGGCGCGCGCCCTGGAGTCGTTCCTGAAGCGGACCGACGCCGCCGTCCCACCGGGCACCGAACACCGTCACTTCGATCTGGACACGGAGCTCTCGCACATCCTGGCCGAGAGCTGACGTCACCGACCGGAGTGACCTGAGCGCGCCGGCCCACTCGGGGAGGCCGCGCGCCGCATGTCCCGTCCCAACCGGGGCACGACACCGCGCCGTCACCGTGGAACCACCACGGGCGACGGCGCTGTCGCGCTCCGGAGCCGCTAAAGTCCCTCCCCGCGGTCGAACACTTGCCGCCTTCGTCCGTCCGGCCAGGGGAGCGAACGACCCGTGCTGATCAATCACGACACCCGGCGCACGCTCGACAGCGTCGTCGATCTGCTGAACACCGACCTCGACGGTCTGCCCGCGCTGCGGGGGTTCGCCGAGCGGCACGAGATCAACGGCATCGGGACGCTCGGGGAACAGGACCTGGCGGCCGTGCGCTCCATACGCGACCGGCTCATCCAGGTGTTCGACGCCCCTGCGGCACCGACCGCGGCGGGGCTGCTCAACGCCCTGGTGGCCGAGGCGGGCACGACGCCCCGGCTGACCGACCACGACGGCCACGCCTGGCACGTCCACTACTTCGCGCCCGGCGCCTCGCTCGCCGAGCACCTCGCGGCGGACGGCGGCATGGCGCTGGCCTTCCTGCTGGTGGAGGGCGAGCTGGAGCGGCTGCGGCGCTGCGCGGCACCGGGCTGCGGACGCGCCTTCGTCGACCTCTCCCGCAATCGCTCACGGCGCTACTGCGACGGCCGCACCTGCGGCAACCGTCTGCACGTCGCCGCCTACCGGGCCCGCCGCCGGGAGGCCGGGGACTGACCGTCCGGCGGCCGCGGCGCGTCACCAGCGGTACAGGTCGTGCACGGCGGTCAGCAGGATCAGCGTCCCGACAAAGGCCAGGAAGAACATCAGCGGCGGTTGGGACAGCGCGAACAGACAGCCGCGCGGTTCATCGGTGATCTCGGCCGGTTCGTCGTTCATCTCCGGGAGATCATGGCGCAGCGCCGCTGCCCGCACTCACCAACTGTTCACTCATGCGAGGGAGTTCGGCGGAAGTTCGTCAGATTCCGTGTTTCTTCAGTATCGCTTCGATATCGGAGAAGTCCTCGTCACCCGACGCGCCGGAGGCACCCGAGGCGGGCTTCCTCCGGCGCGCGGGCCCGAGCGAGGGCGCGGAGGCGGCGGGCGCCACGACCTCACGGCCCGGGGCACCGGCGGCGGCCCGGCGCCCCTCACGACCGCCGGCCCGGCGGTCGGCCGCCCGCCCGGCCAGGAAGAGCAGGGCCGACAGCGCCAGCACGCCGAAGCCCGCCCACACGGTCGGCTTGAGGACCAGCCCCGTGAGCCAGTCGACGACGCCCGTCATCACCAGCCCGACGGGGATGAGCGACCACGCCGCCAGGCGGATCGCGGCGCGGAAGCGCTTGCGGTACGCCGTCACCAGGGCGATGCCCAGGCCGGCGGCGGACACCGCGGCGCATACGGTCGAGGTCAGCATCCGGGTCCTCCCGCCGGTGACGTCCTTTCGCCTTCCATCGTGCACCGGACGTCCCCGGAACGGCCACGAACGGGCCCGGGATCCGGGAGATCTCCGGGTCACCCCGAGCCCGTCTCCTCCCCGGGGCCGAGACGGCACCCCCCGGCACGGGCTGGAAGACTGGCCCCATGAGCGATTCCGACATCTCCCCCGCCGTGCTCGACGTCTGGTGCGAGCTCCAGTGCCCCGACTGCCACCAGGCCCTCGACGACATCCGGGCGCTGCGCGCCCGCTACGGCGACCGGCTGGAGATCCGGCTGCGGCACTTCCCGCTGGAGAAGCACAAGCACTCCTACGCGGCGGCGCAGGCCGCCGAGGAGGCGGCCGAGCAGGGCAAGGGCTGGGAGTACGCGGAGGCCGTGCTGGCGCGGACCGAGGAGCTCGGCGCCCGGGGCGAGCAGGTGCTGGTCGCGGTCGCGAAGGAGCTGGGCCTGGACGCCGAGGAGGTCGACACCGCGCTCATCGACGGCCGGCACATGCTGATCGTGGACGCCGACCAGGCCGAGGGCAAGGCCATCGGCGTGACCGGCACGCCCACGTACGTCATCGGCGGCGAGCGGCTGGACGGCGGCAAGAGCCAGGAGGGTCTTCGCGAGCGAATCGTCGACATCGTGGACCGGCTTCTCGCCGCGTAGCGACGGCCGTCCGCCGGCCGCGGACCGTTTCCGGCTGGTCGCGCAGTTCCCCGCGCCCCTATGGGGCGCGGGGTTTCTCACAGCAGCGGCTTGTACAGGTGGTACTCGGTCGGCCGGTACCCGAGCGACTCGTACAGCCGCAGCGCCGGGACGTTGCCCGCGAACACCTTGAGCCCGATCGTGCGGGCCCCGGCCGCCAGGCCCTCGCGCTCGGCGACGTGCATCAGGGCGCGCCCGTGGCCCCGCCCCCGGAAGGGCTCGCCGACCTCGACGTCGAAGACGAAGGCCCCCGTCTCGCGCAGCATCACCCAGAGCGTGCCGACGTCCAGCCCGTCATGGGCGAGGACGCGGAAGACCGCACCGGGGCTGGCCGACCCCAGCGGCAGCGCCGAGGCGTGGTCGTGGTCGGCCTTCGCCTCGGCCATCTCCCGGGGGACACCCCGGTCGACCCAGTCCTGGACGTAGCCGGCCTTGGAGGCCGTCTGCCACCGCTCGAAGTCGTCCTCGTCCATGGGCCGGGCCGCGCTGCCCGCCGGAAGGCCGGGGGCGGCGCCCAGCCGCTTGGCCATGGTGCGGGAGCGTTCCGTGTAGCCGAGCGCGCCCACCAGGCCCAGGGCGGCCGTGGCGTCCGCCGGGACGGACACCGCCACCTGTCCGCAGCCCCAGCCGCGCAGCACCTCCTCGGCGGCCAGCAGGGCGACCGTGCCGCGCCCCCGGTGCCGGTCGCGCTCGTGGACGGCGAGCCGGGCGATCCTGCCGAAGGCCGGGCCGAAGCGGGCGTCGGTGGCGAGGTCGATCCTGCCGACGGGCCTGCTGTTGACGCAGATGTCGTAGGAGCGGGACCTCCGGCCGTCCGGGTCTCGCCGTTCGGGTGCGGTGGGGCGCAGCGTGGTGGTCACGGTGGTGTTGTACCGGGCCCCGGCCGCTCCGTCACCCGCCTTTCGCCGATTGAGGGGGGCTACGGATCGATGTCCGCGGCCGAGCGCTCCTCGAAGATCCGCATCGTCTTGGCCGTCACCGGGCCCGGGACGCCGGGCAGTTGACGGCCGTCGAGGGCGCGGACGGCCTGGACGTCGCGGAGGGAGGAGGTCAGGAAGACCTCCTCGGCGCGCTCCAGGACGTCGAAGGGCAGCTCGGTCTCCTTGGCGCCGGCCCACTCGACGACGAGGGCCCGGGTGATGCCGGGCAGGCAGCCGGAGGAGAGCGCAGGGGTGTGGAGCTCGCCGTCGAGGACGACGAAGACGTTGGAGCCGGTGCCCTCGCAGAGCGCGCCGACGGTGTTGGCGAACAGCGCCTCGGTGGCGCCGTGGGCGCGGGCGTGGGCGAGGGCGACGACGTTCTCCGCGTACGAGGTGGACTTGGCGCCGGCGAGGGCACCGCGCTCGTTGCGGGTCCAGGGGACGGTGACGGCGGCCGTGACGGGGGCGGGGGCCGTGCGCTCGGCGAGGGCGACGACGAGGGTCGGCCGGGCTTCGCCGCGGTCGGAGCCGAGGGGGGCGATGCCGCCGGTGTAGGTGACGCGGAGCCTGCCGAGCGGCATGCGGTTGGCCGCCAGGACCGCCGCGCAGGCCCGCTGGACCTCGTCGAGGTCGGGCTCGGGCAGGCCCAGGAGGCGGGCCGAGGAGGCGAGCCGGGCCAGATGGCGGGTCAGGGCGAAGACTTCGCCGTCGGTCGCCTTGAGGGTCTCGAAGACGCCGTCGCCGACCGTGAGTCCGTGGTCGAACACCGACACGCGCGCGCTGTCCGCGTCGCGGAGCGCGCCGTCGCTCCAGATCATCACCGTTCCGTCCCTCCTGCCGGCTGGTGTGTGCCCGACGCTATCGCGAGGAGGCGGGCGGCCTTGAGTTCCGTCTCGGCCCACTCGCGCTCGGGATCGGAGCCCCAGGTGATGCCCGCGCCGGTGCCGAAGCGCAGCACCGGGCCGCCGGTGGCCGTGCGGTCGATCCAGAAGGTGCGGATGCCCACCGCGAGCTCGCCGGTGCCCCGGTCGGCGTCGACCCAGCCGATGCCTCCGCAGTAGGGGCCGCGGGGCGCGGTCTCCAGCGCCTCGATGATCCGCAGGGCGCTGCTCTTGGGGGCGCCGGTGACCGAGCCGGGCGGGAAGGTGGCGGCGAGCAGCTCGGGCCAGCCCGCTCCCCCGTCGAGCTCGCCGCGCACGGTGGAGACGAGGTGGACGAGGCCGGGGTGGGGTTCGACGGCGCAGAGCTCGGGGACGGTCACGGATCCGGTGGCGCAGACGCGGCCGAGGTCGTTGCGGACCAGGTCCACGATCATCACGTTCTCGGCGTGATCCTTCTCCAGCAGGTCGGCGGCGGTGCGGCCGGTGCCCTTGATGGGGCCGGAGGTGACCGTCGTGCCCTCGCGGCGCAGATAGAGCTCGGGGGAGGCGGTGGCCACCTCGATGCCGTGGGCGGGCAGCCGGACCGTGCCCGCGTAGGGGGCGGGGTTGCCGCGGGCCAGCAGGGCGGTGAGGGCGTCGACGTCGGCGCGGTCCGCGTCGGGCAGCGGCGCGCTCAGTACGCGGCAGAGGTTGGCCTGGTAGACCTCGCCGGCCGCGATGTGCTCGCGGACGCGCCGGACGCCCGCGATGTAGCCGTCGCGGTCCAGGGAGCTGGTCCAGGTGTCGGGGGCGGGGCCGCGCCAGGAGGCGCCCGCCTCGGGGCCGGGCGCGGGGGCGGGGCGTACGTCGCCGAAGCGGGCGCAGTACAGCGCTCCCTCGAAGTCGGCGACGACGGCCCACCAGCCGGTGGATTCCAGGGCCGCCGGGTCGGTGGTGACGTCGCGCAGGTCGGTGGCGAGGAGGCCGCCGAAGCGAGCCATCGGGGAGGGCGTCGGGAGGAGGCTGTGCACGTCATCGAGTCTATGGCGGGGCCCTCCGGCGGCCCCCGGACGACGGCCGGACGGCGTCCCCGGGAACGATCAGCGCAGCATGCTGGGCAAACGGAATTTGAGCTGGCGCCGGAATCCGCTAAAGTTCAACACGTCGCCGGGACGCGGAAGCGAAACGGCGGAGAGCAGCTCCCGGGTGAAACCCCTGGGAGAGGCCAAATGCGGACGTAGCTCAGTTGGTAGAGCACCACCTTGCCAAGGTGGATGTCGCGAGTTCGAGTCTCGTCGTCCGCTCGAGTTGGGGGATCTTCCCGAACCCCCGCACTCCTGGTGGAGTGGCCGAGAGGCGAGGCAACGGCCTGCAAAGCCGTCTACACGGGTTCAAATCCCGTCTCCACCTCCAAGGACGATTAGCTCAGCGGGAGAGCGCTTCCCTGACACGGAAGAGGTCACTGGTTCAATCCCAGTATCGTCCACCAGGTCCGCACGGACCTTCCCGCGCGATTAGCTCAGCGGGAGAGCGCTTCCCTGACACGGAAGAGGTCACTGGTTCAATCCCAGTATCGCGCACGCAGCACGCAGCACCATCCCGGACGATTAGCTCAGCGGGAGAGCGCTTCCCTGACACGGAAGAGGTCACTGGTTCAATCCCAGTATCGTCCACCAGGTCCCCATGGACCTTCCCGCGCGATTAGCTCAGCGGGAGAGCGCTTCCCTGACACGGAAGAGGTCACTGGTTCAATCCCAGTATCGCGCACACGACCGGCCGGGGCCGGAGCTCGAAAGAGCTCCGGCCCCGGCTGTTTTGTTGGCCCCGACCTGGCACCGACCTGGCACCGACCTGGCTCTGACCTGCGAAAACGCGACGGCCGGGTACCTCCCCAGGTACCCGGCCGTCGTGCCGTCCGCCGCACCCCCGTCCCCACGGGGTTATGGCCGGTCCGCCCGGCCCGGGCCGCTCTCCCGGGCGCTGTGGGCCGTTTCAGCGCCCCAGCAGTCCGGCCACGGACGACGCCTGAGTGACGACGGCGTCCCAGCCGCCGAAGACGACGGCGAGGAGTACCGCCAGCGGCAGCACCATGGCCGCCGCGACCAGCGGGTGCCGGGTGGGCGAGGGACGGTCGCCGAGGACGTCCGCGGCCTGGTGACCGTACGTCCGGTGGGCCGCGCGCCCCGCGATGTCCGCCACCGCCCCGCTCCTTCTCATCTGCCGTCTTGGGAGCGGCGGGCACCTGACCTCGGGGGACGAGTATGCGTACCCGCCGCTTGCCCTCCAATCTAGGCGCGGCGCCCGGGCCGGTCGTCATGCCCTCGTACCCCTTGGGCGTTCTCCGGGAGGATGACCCCGGGCGGCCCTGGCTACTCCCACGGGTGGAGAACGACGGCCCCGGACCCAGGGTCTTCCCCCAAGGGGCGCCCCCCGGGTGACTTCCCTCACTTCCCGCCCGTCCCGGTGGGTCGCCCGTGCGGCCCTCCCCCCGGCCCCCTCCCCCACCGCGTCATACGTTCGGGTCATGCCCCGGGCGGGCGGCCTCCGCCCCGCCGGGCCACCGCGGACCGCGTCAATCCCCTTCTCCGTACGGGATCTTGAGAGGCCGTCCCGGGGCCGTGGCCGGGCGCCCGGCGCCCCGGGGGCGGCCCGCGCCGCCCCGCCCCGGCGGCCGCAATCCACTGGCCGACGCATGCGCGGCCTCTGAGCGCGACCGTCCGTCAATCCGTAAGCTGTGGCTCGTCAGAGGCCGGGCAGCTACGTGGGGCAGCCCCACCGGAGGTAGGGGACGAAGATGACGATGATGCGGCTCCGGCGCGAGGACCCGCGAGTCGTCGGCTCCTTCCGGCTGCACCGGCGGCTCGGTGCGGGCGGCATGGGCGTGGTCTACCTGGGCTCGGACCGGCGCGGCCAGCGGGTGGCGCTGAAGGTGATCCGGCCGGATCTGGCGGAGGACCAGGAGTTCCGGTCCCGCTTCGCCCGGGAGGTCTCCGCCGCGCGGCGGATCCGCGGCGGCTGTACGGCGCGGCTGGTGGCCGCCGATCTGGAGGCGGACCGTCCGTGGTTCGCCACACAGTACGTGCCCGGGCCCTCGCTCCACGACAAGGTGAACGAGGAAGGCCCCCTGTCGGCGGCTCAGACCGCCTCCATCGGGGCCGCGTTGGCCGAGGGGCTGCTCGCGGTGCACGACGCGGGGGTGGTCCACCGCGACCTCAAGCCCTCCAACATCCTGCTCTCCCCCAAGGGCCCCCGCATCATCGACTTCGGCATCGCCTGGGCGACCGGGGCCTCCACCCTCACCCATGTGGGCACGGCGGTGGGCTCGCCCGGCTTCCTGGCGCCGGAGCAGGTGCGCGGCGCGGCCGTGACCCCCGCGACGGACGTCTTCGCGCTGGGCGCCACCCTCGCCTACGCCTGCACGGCGGACTCTCCGTTCGGGCAGGGCAGTTCGGAGGTGATGCTCTATCGCGTGGTCCACGAGGAACCGCAGCTCATGGGCGTCCCCGACGCGCTGGCTCCGCTGATCCACGCCTGCCTGGCCAAGGACCCCGAGGAGCGGCCCAGCACCCTCCAGCTGTCGCTGCGCCTGAAGGAGATCGCGGCCCGCGAGGCCCACGGCATCAGCGAGGGCCGGCCGCCGGCCCCCCGCCGTGAGCCGGACCGCCCGTCGGCGCGCAGCGCCGCGCAGTACGAGCGGCAGCGCACCGAGCGCCGTCCCGCCGGCGCGCCCACGCCCCGCCCGCAGCGGCCGCACACCCCCGAGCGTCCGGCCGAGGGCGTCCGGGCGCCGGAGCGGCGGCCCGCCCCGCAGCGGCCCGCCGTCGGCCGGCGTTCCCGGCCCGGGGCCCGGACGGGCGCGGGCGCCCGGCGGCCGGGCCCGGACCGCAAGCTGCTGCGGCAGCGGCTGATCGTGTTCGTGGTGGTGACGCTGCTGGTCGCCCTGGGCATCGCGGCGGCCCAGGGTTGCCAGGGCCCGGCGCGCTCGCTGGGCGGGGTGCCCTCGGCTCCGGTGACCGGCGTTACGGGAGCGCCCGGGACGGTCAGTCCTGGGGACGCCCGCTCGTGACCGCGTAGAAGGCCACGGCGGCGGCCGCTCCGACATTGAGCGAGTCCACGCCGTGGGCCATGGGGATGCGCACCCACTCGTCCGAGGCCCGCAGGGCGCGGTCGGACAGGCCGTCACCCTCCGCGCCGAGCATCAGCGCGACCCGCTCCAGGCGGTGCGGGGCCGCGTCGTCCATGGAGGTGGCCTTCTCGGCCGGGGTGAGGGCCAGGATCCGGAAGCCCGCCTCGCGGACGGTCTCCAGATCGCGGGGCCAGGACGCGAGGCGCGCGTAGGGCACGGAGAAGACGGCGCCCATGGACACCTTCACCGAACGCCGGTAGAGCGGGTCGGCGCAGTCGGGCGAGAGCAGCACGGCGTCCATGCCGAGGGCGGCGGCGCTGCGGAAGATCGCCCCGATGTTGGTGTGGTCGTTGATCCGTTCCATCACCACGACGCGGCGGGCGGTACGCAGCAGCTCCGCCGCCTCCGGCAGCGGCTTGCGCTCCATCGAGGCGAGCGCGCCGCGGTGGACGTGATAGCCCGTCACCCGTTCGGCCAGGTCGGGGGTGACGACGTAGACGGGGGCGGGGCTCTCGTCGATGACGTCGCGCATCACCTCGACCCACTTGGCCGTCAGCAGCATCGACCGCATCGCGTAGCCGGCCTGGCCCGCGCGCCGGATGACCTTCTCGCCCTCGGCGATGAAGAGCCCCTCGGCGGGCTCGCGGCGGCGGCGCAGCTCGACGTCGGTCAGGCCGGTGTAGTCCGTGAAGCGCGGGTCGTCGGGGTCGTCGATGGTGATGATGTCGGCCATGGGGTGCCGCCTTGTCGTGCTCGTGGTGCGGGTGGAGTGTGCTCGTGGAAGGGGGCCGGTCAGTCGCCGTCGCGCGGGCCGACGGTGACGACGTCGCCGATCACGATGACGGCCGGGGGGCGTATGCCCTCGGCCCGCACCCGCTCGGCGACGGTCTCCAGGGTGGCGTCCAGGCGGCGCTGGGCGGCCGTGGTGCCCTCCTGGACGACCGCGACGGGCGTGCCGGCCGGGCGTCCGTGGCGGACGAGCGTCTCGGCGATCGCACCGATGTTCTCGACGGCCATCAGGAGGACGAGGGTGCCGCGCAGCCGCGCCAGCGCCGACCAGTCGGCCAGCGAGCGGGGGTCGTCAGGGGCGACGTGGCCGCTGGCCACGGTGAACTCATGGGCGACCGCGCGGTGGGTGACGGGGATTCCGGCGACGCCCGGCACGCTGATGGAGCTGGAGATGCCGGGGACGACGGTGCAGGGTATGCCGTGCTCCGCCAGGGCCTGGACCTCCTCCATGCCGCGGCCGAAGACGAAGGGATCGCCGCCCTTGAGCCGGACGACCGCCTTGCCGGCCTTGGCGTGCTCGACGAGGGCGGCGTTGATGGCCTCCTGGGCCATGGCCCGCCCGTAGGGGATCTTGGCCGCGTCGATGACCTCGACGTGCGGGGGCAGTTCGGCGAGGAGGTCACGGGGGCCGAGGCGGTCGGCGATGACGACGTCGGCCTCGGCGAGCAGCCGGCGGCCGCGCACGGTGATCAGGTCGGGGTCGCCGGGGCCGCCGCCGACGAGGGCGACACGGCCCTCGCTCGCGGCGCGGGCCCGGTAGTGCGGCGCGGCCAGCGAACCGTCGCGCAGGCCCTCCACGATGGCGTCCCGCACGGCGGCGGAACGGCGCGGGTCCTGCCCGGTGAGCACGGCGACGGTGACGCCCTCGCTCCGGCCGGTGGCGGGCGTCCAGGCGGTGGCGGCGCCCGCGTCGTCGCTGCGCACGGCCCAGACCCGGCGGGCCTCGGCCTCGGCGGAGGCCGCCTCGTTGGCCGCGGCGTCGTCGGTGGAGATCAGGGCGTACCAGGCCCCGTCGAGATCGCCGTCGCGGTAGCGGCGGCGCTCCCAGCGCAGTTCACCGGCGTCGGCCATGGCCTCGACGGAGGCGGTGGCGGACGGGGAGACCAGCAGGACGTCGGCCCCCGCGGCTATCAGGGCGGGCAACCGCCGCTGGGCGACCTGCCCTCCGCCGAGGACGACCACACGGCGACCGGCAAGACGCAGTCCGACGGGGTAAGCGGCTTGTTCGATCCGGGCCATGAGCAGGTCTCCTCCGTACGAATGCGCTGGTGGGGACACCTTACGGGGTGCATGCCGGACGACGGCCCGCACCCGAGCGACAACCCCGGTGCGGGCCGACCGGTCAGCTCTTCTCGCTGACCCCCGCCGTATCGAACGTCGCCACCTCATGCATCGCCCGCGCAGCGCTCTGCACCACCGGCAACGCCAGCAACGCCCCCGTGCCCTCGCCGAGCCGCAGGTCGAGGTCGACGAGCGGCCGCAGGCCGAGCTTGGTGAGCGCGGCGACATGGCCGGGCTCCGCGCTGCGGTGACCGGCGATGCAGGCGGCGAGCGCCTCCGGGGCGATGGCGCGTGCGACGAGGGCCGCGGCCCCCGCGCTCACGCCGTCCAGGATCACCGGCGTCCGCAGCGAGGCGCCGCCCAGGATCAGGCCGACCATCGCGGCGTGCTCCAGGCCGCCGATGGCGGCGAGGACGCCGATCGGGTCCTTGGGGTCCGGCTGGTGGAGCTCCAGGGCCCGGCGCACCACGTCGACCTTGCGGGCGTGCATCTCGTCGTTGATGCCCGTGCCCCGCCCGGTGATCTCGGCCGGGTCGGCGCCGGTGTAGACGGCGATGAGGGCGGCCGACACCGTGGTGTTGGCGATGCCCATCTCACCGGTGAGCAGCGCCTTGTTCCCGGCGGTGACCAGGTCGCGGGCGGTCTCGATGCCCACCTCGAGGGCGCGCATCGCCTCCTCGCGGGTCATCGCGGGGCCGGTGGTGAAGTCGTTCGTACCGGGCCGGATCTTGCGCGGCAGCAGGCCGGGGGTGCTGGGCAGCTCGCCCGCGACGCCGACGTCCACGACGCAGACCTCGGCGCCGACCTGGTTGGCGAAGGCGTTGCACACGGCGCCGCCGCCCAGGAAGTTGGCCACCATCTGGGAGGTGACCTCCTGGGGCCAGGCCGTGACGCCCTGGTTGTGCACCCCGTGGTCGCCCGCGAAGATCGCGACGGCCGCGGGCTCCGGGATCGGCGGCGGGCACTTGCGGGACAGCCCGCACAGCTGCGCGGAGATGATCTCCAGCATGCCGAGCGCGCCGGACGGCTTGGTCATCCGCTTCTGGCGCTCCCACGCCTCGCCGAGCGCCTTGGCGTCCAGCGGGCGGATGCCGCGCAGGGTCTCGGCGAGGAGGTCGTGCGGGTCCTCGCCGGGCAGCGCCCGGCGCCCGTACTCCTCCTCGTGGACGACCCACGACAGCGGCCGCCGCTTCGACCAGCCCGCCTGCATCAGCTCGGGCTCGTCCGGGAACTCGTCGACGTAGCCGACGCACAGGTAGGCGACGACCTCCAGGTGCTCGGGCAGCCCGAGGGCGCGGACCATCTCGCGCTCGTCGAAGAAGCTGACCCAGCCGACGCCGAGGCCCTCGGCGCGGGCGGCGAGCCAGAGGTTCTCGACGGCGAGCGCGGAGGAGTACGGCGCCATCTGGGGCTGGGTGTGCCGGCCCAGGGTGTGGCGGCCGCCCCGGGTGGGGTCGGCGGTGACCACGATGTTGACGGGCGTGTCGAGGATCGCCTCGATCTTCAGTTCCTTGAACTGCTTGGCCCGCGCCTTCGGCAGCGACTTCGCGTACGCCTCGCGCTGCCGGGCGACCAGCTCGTGCATCGCCTTGCGGGTCTCCGCGGAGCGGATGACGACGAAGTCCCAGGGCTGGGAGTGCCCCACGCTGGGCGCGGTGTGCGCGGCCTCGAGGACGCGCAGCAGCACCTCGGGCGGGACGGGGTCCCTCCGGAAGCCCTTGCGGATGTCGCGGCGCTCGCGCATCACCCGATGCACGGCGGCGCGCTCGGCGTCGGCGTAGCCGTCGGCGGGGTCCCCTACGGGGGCGCCTGCGGCGGGCTCATCGGTGATGGCGGGGGCGCCGTCCGGCACGGGCTGTTCGCCGTTCGCGGCGGCCGCCTGCGGGGCGGCGGCCTCGGCCGATTGCGGGGCGCCGACGGTCCCTGCCTGCGCGGACGCGGCCACGTCGGCGGCCGGCTCCTCCTCGGCGACGGGCGCGGCGGCCTGCGCCGCAGTGGCGTCGGCCGGCTGCGGAGCGCCGGACACGGACTGCGCGGACGCGGCGACGTCAGGGGCGGGCTGCTCGCCCTCGGCGCCGGAAGCGGCCTGCGGCGCGGCGGCATCGGTGGCGACGGCATCGGCCGATCGCGGCGCACCGGCGACGGCGTTCCCGGTCTGCACGGACGCGGTGTCGTCAGAGGCAGTATGCGGCGCGACGGCTGCGGCCTCGGCGGCCCCCGCCTGCGCAGACGCGCTGCCGTCGGCGCCGGGCTGCTCGTCTTCGGCGACGGAGGCGCCTTCGGGCGATTGCGGGGCGTCGGCGACGACGGACCCGGCCTGCGCGGACGCAGCGGCGGCGGCGACTGCCTCGGCCCCTTGCGGGGCGTCGGCGACAGCGGTCCCGGCCTGCGCGGACGCGGCTACGTCGGCGGCGGCTTCGGCCGGTTGCGGCGCGCCTGCGACGGCGGCCCCCGCCTGCGCGGACGCGGCTACTTCGGCGGCCGGCTCGCCCTCGGCGACGGGAGCGGCGGCCTGCGGCCCGGCGGCGACGGCTTCAGCCGATTGCGGCGCGCCAGCGACGCCGGTCCCGGCCTGCGCGGCCACGTCGGCGGTCGGCACGTCCTCGCCGACGGAGGCAGCGGCCTGCGGCCCGGCGGCGACGGTCTCGTCGGATTGCGGGGTGCCGGCAACGGCCGTCCCGGCCTGCGCGGGCGCGGTCATGTCGACGACGGCCTCAGCCGATTGCGGCGCTTCGGCAACGGCGGTCCCGGACGGTGCGAGCGCGGCGACATCGGCGGCCGGCTCGCCCTCGGCGACGGAGGCAGCGGCCTGCGGCCCGGCGGCGACGGCCTCGACGGATTGCGACGCGCCGGCGACGGCGGCCCCCGCCTGCGCGGGCGCGGTGACATCGGCGGCCGTCTGCGGCGCGGCGGCTACAGCTGCGGCCTCGGCGGCCGTCTGCGGCGGCGCGGCGACGTCGGCCGCCACGGCCTGCTCGGACGCGGCGGCATCGGGCGCGGCCTGCTCGCCCTCGGCAACCGGCGCGACCTGCGACGCGGCGACGGCCACGGCCGACGCGGCCGCGGTGCCGTCGGCCCCGGGCTGCTCGCCCTCGACGACGGAGGCCGCCTGCGGGGCGCCGGGCACGGCGGTCCCGGTCGGTGCGGACGCGGCAACATCGGCGGCCGTCTGCGGCGCGGCGGCGTCGGCCGGGACGGCCTGCTCGGACGCGGCGGCATCGGGCGCGGGCTGCTCGCCCTCGGCAACCGGTGCGACCTGCGACGCGGCGACGGCCACGGCCGACGCGGGCGCGATGCCATCGGCCCCGGGCTGCTCGCCCTCGACGACGGCGGCGGCCTGCGACGCGGCGGCGTCGACTGCGGTCTCGGCCTCAGCCCCGGCCGCTTGCGGGGCGGCGGCGACAGGGCCGGTCTGCGCGGGCGCGGTCCCATCAGGAGCGGCCTGCGGCGCGGCGGCGTCGGACGGCTCGCCGCCGGTGGCGGGGTCGAGCGTCGCGACGGGCCCCTGCGGAGCACCGGCGACGTCGCTCCCCGCCTGCGCGGGCGCGGTGCCGTCGGCGACGACAGCGGCGTCCGGCTGCTCACCGCCGGTGGCGGAGGCGGCCGGTGATGCCGCGTCGGCGACCGCGGGGGCGTCGCCGTCGGCAGCGGTCTCCCCCGTCGCAGAGGCGTCAGCCGTCGGCAGGGACGCGTCGCTGTCGGCGGCGTCGGACCGCGCCGGAACGGGCTGCCCGGCTCCGGCCGCAGGCACACCGCCGTCGAGGGCGGCGGTTTCGACCACCTGCGCGGTGACAGCGGCAGCCTGCGCCGCCGCACCCTCATCCACGGCGGCAACCGCTGTCTGAACACCCTCAGCCGGAGCCGGGACGGGCTGTCCGACTCCGGCGGCGGTCCCGTCCACGGCCGTCTGCGCGTCGGCGACGACAGCGGCCGGGGAGTCGGTGACCGCCTCGGGGGCGGACATGGCGTTGACCACGGCGAGCGGGACGGGGGCGTCGAGGAACGCCATGACCCCCATGCCCCGCACACCGGCGGGCACACCGGCCGTGGGGGCCGTCACCTGCTGGGCGGGGCCCGGAACGGCCTCACCCGGCGCGGCCGTGGCGGTCTCCTGCGGCGGTACCGCAGCCGACGACACGTCAGCGGGCGCGCTTCCGGCGACCGGCTCGGCGGCCTCGGCCGACTGTGCGCCATCCACCACGGCCGCGGCCGCCTCCTCAACGCTCTCACTCATCTGCGTACCCGCGGTGCCCGCGCCCGTCGGCTCACCGTTCGTGCCCGCCTCGGCGGACGGCACGTCACCCGGCACCGCGGCGTCAGCCGGACCGTCCACGGCCGACGGCACATCAACAGGCACGGAAGCCTCCCCGGCCGTGACGGCGTCAACCGGCACGGCCTCAGCCGACGCGGCCTCAGCCTGCGCCTCCGCCGCCACCCCGGCGGCACCGTCCGCCTGTGCGAGCCCGCCCAGCGGCGTACCCGCCGGCGGCGTCGGTGCCACTCGGTCGACGAGGGCCTGGGCGGCGCCGGGGGCGACCGTCATGACGGGTGCGGTCTCCGGGCCGCGTGGGGCCGGGACGCCGGACGCGGCGGCCGAGCCGCCGTCAGGAGCCGTCGCGGGGCCGCCGCCGGGAGCTATGTCGTGGGCGGCCAGGACCGCGTCGGCCGTGTGCTGCGGCGGCACGAAGGCCACGGGCGGAACATCCATCGGCGGAGCATCGACCAGGGGAGCGCCCACCGGCGGAACGTCCGCGTGCGGAACGCCCTCCGCCGGCGGGACGTCGAGGTACTCGACGCCCCCGACCGGCGGCGCCGGCGGGCGGACCGGGGAGCCGACGGGCTGCTGCGGGGCGGCGGGGCCGCGGTCGGCGAGGGAGCGGACGACGCCGCTGTTGGGCTCCGGCACGGGCGGGCCCAGGTGGAGCGGGCGGCGAGGCGGCGTGGGCGCGGCAGCCTGCGCCGGGGCGCGCACGCTCGTGTAGTCGAGGGAGCCGGTGTCGCGGCCGCCCGTCTCGTGGGTGCCGCCGGACGCGGCGGGCTGCTCGCTCCACGCGCCCTGGGCGCCCGGCATCAGCAGCAGGTCGTCCTCGTCCGCGACGTCGTGGTCGAGGTAGGAGTAGGCGGAGGGATCCCCGGTGTCGGCAGGGGCCGCGCCATCCGCGGAAAGCGGATGGCCGGGCAGTGCGCCTGCGTTCTCCGGCTGTCCCTCGTCCGGGAACCGGCCGGTGTCGGTCATGCGTACCCCTCGCCCATCGGTAGTGCTCCTTCCAACCGCTCACGCCCATGGAGAAGAACGAGCGCGTGTACGTCGCGGCACGTTGTGTACCGTCCGGTGCCACCCTGCCCTGTACGCGCCAAGCGGGGGGTGCGTTCGGAGCATTGACGGCTGTGGTGTCGGACACCGAGGCGCCCGAGAGGCACCCGAGGCGACCGGGACGGCTGAACAACGATCCGCCAGCCTACCCTCCGCCCGCTCCCCCGCTGTCAAGGGTGCGTACGACGGCCACTCAGAAGGAAGGCTACGGCGCGCTCCCGCTCCGTCCAGGCGCTTGTGTCCAACTCCACTGCTTGGAGCAGCGTGCACTCCACGGCGTACCCGCCCTCCGCGAGCGCCCTCCCGATGGCCTCGGCGTCGTCACGCGTGGCGGCGTGGGCGACGATGCGCTCGGGGCGGCGGTCCGCGCAGGCGGACACGACGGGGGCTCCGCCGCCGCCGACCCGGACGACGTCGGGCTCCGGCAGGTCCTCCAGGACCTGCGGGGCGACGCCCTGGACGACCTGGAGCTGGACGCCGTAGCGCCGGGCGACGGTGGTGGTGCGGCGGCAGGCGGCGGGGTCGTGGTCGACGGCGATGACGGCGGCGCCGAAGCGGGCGGCCTCGACGGCCGCCGCGCCGCTGCCGCAGCCGATGTCCCAGACGAGGTCGCCCACGCGCGGGCCGAGCCGTGCCAGTTGGGCGGCGCGGAGCTCGGTGGACTCCCCCTCGCCGAGCCCGGTGGCCTCGGCGGCGGGGGCGGCGGCGCCGATGGCGTACGCGTCCGCCGGCAGCGCCCAGCCCCGCAGGGCGGGCGGGTAGCCGGGATCGCGGCCGGCGATCCAGCCGCCACGGCCGGTGGGCGTGCCGAAGCCGCCGATGACGAGGACCACGTTGGGGTCGCGCCAGGTGTGGTCCGCGGCCCGGTCGGAGGTGACGACGGTGACCTGCTCGCGCTCGGTGCCCAGTTCCTCGCAGATGACGAAGGTGCGGTGGACGGGGCCGAGGAGGAGGGCGAGCTCGGCGGGGCCGGCGCCGGGCGAGGTGAGGACGGCCACCTTCGGGTGGGCGCGGCAGACGTTGACGGCGCGTCGCAGGTCCCGGCTGTGGGCGACGACGACCTGGGCGTCGTCCCAGGGCATGCCGGCCCGGGCGAAGGCGGCGGCGACGGAGGAGACGGCGGGCACCACCTCGACCTCCAGGCCGTGCTCGGGGGCGCGCAGGGTGCGGACGACGCCGAAGAAACCGGGGTCGCCGTCGGCGAGGACGACGGCGGAGCCGCGGTGCCGGGCGATGCGGCGGGCGGCGAGGTCCACGCTGCCGAGGCGGACGCGCTCGGCGTCTGCGGGCACCTCGGGCAGGGCCAGGTGGTGCGCGGCGCCGGCGACCAGGGTGGCGGCCGCGAGCGCGGAGCGGGCGGCGACCGGCAGCGGTGAGCCGTCCCACCCGATCACCGTGACCCGGTCGGCCATCGTCGTCAGTCTCCTGGGGCTTGTGGGGGGGCGGGTCGCGGGGCGGTCGCGAGGGGGTGGGTGCCCGCGATCGGGCAGGGTGAGCGTACCCCGGGCGGGTACCGGTCCGGGCCTTCGAAGGCGGTGGGCTCAGCGCCAGTCGGGGAAGACGGAGGCGTAGCCTCCGGCGGGGGTGTAGTCGCCGGGGGAGGAACGGTCGCCGGCGGACGAGTAGGCGTCGTATCCGCCGAACGCCCGGGGCTCCTCGGCCTCGTCGAGGTCCTCGGGGAGCAGGCTCCAGATGATGAGGTCCGTCCGGGACTCGGTCCAGCCGGCGCCGCCGCCCTCGGGGCGGCTGCGCGCTATCCAGGCGCTGCGCAGGACGCCCTCGCTGACGCAGCCGGCCTTCTGGGCGACCTGCTGGGCGGCGGTGTTGTCGGCGGCGGTGCGCATCTCCAGGCGTTCGAACTTCTGGTCGCGGAAGAGCCACTCGGCGGCGGCGAGGACGGCTTCGCAGGCGTAGCCCTCGCCCCGGGCCCAGGGGGCGGTGACATAGGCGACCTCGGCGGTGAGGGTGCGCCAGTCGGTGTTGCGGAGGTGGAGGGTGCCCACGAGGCGCTGGGTGAGGAACTCGGCGACCGCAAAGACGATTCCGCGCCCGGAGAGGCGTTCCGAGGGGGCCCGGCGCAGCGCCCAGTCGCGGGCGTCGGCGGTGGTGTAGGGGAAGGGGGCCGAGGTCCAGGCGGTGACGAGCTCGTCGTTCATCATCTCGGCGAGCGGGGGGATGTCCCCGGCCTCGAACGGGCGCAGCACCAGCCGGTCCGTACTGATGGAGATGTCCGGAAAGGTGGAAGTCATGCGCTGCTCCAACGCCGCGGCGGGTGGGCTCGGGTGGTACGGGGGCGTGCCCGGGTGCACCAGCATGCAGCATGTGCGGGCGGGTGCGCCAAGCGCCAGGCCCCGCGCACGGGCGATCGTGTGCGCGGGGCCTGTGTCCGTACGGACGGCCGAGGTTACAAGGTGTCAGCTCGCGACGGGACCGAAGGCGGGGATCACGGCGCCGTTGCTGAACTTCTCCGTGATGAACTTCTTCACCTCGTCGGAGTTGAGGAGCTTGGCGAGCTTCTCGATCCGGGGGTCCTTCTCGTTGCCCTTCTTGACGGCCAGGAAGTTGGCGTAGGGGTTGCCCTCCGCCTTCTCCAGCGCGATGGCGTCCTTGGCGGGGCTGAGCTTGGCGCTGATGGCGAAGTTGCCGTTGATCACCGCGGCGTCGACGTCGTCGAGGCGGGAGGGGATCTGGGCGGCCTCGAGCTCGGTGAACTTCACGCCCTTGTCGTCCGCGACGTCGGAGAGCTTGGCGGCGGCGCCGACGCCGTCCTTCAGCTTGATGACGCCGTTGTCGGCGAGCAGCTTCAGCGCCCGTCCCTCGTTGGTGGCGTCGTTGGGGACGGCGATGGTGGAGCCGGAGCCGAGGTCGGCGACCTTCTTGCCCTTCTTGGAGTAGAGGCCGAGCGGCTCGATCTCGACGTTGACGACGGGCACGATGTCCGTCTTGTTCTTCTTGTTGAAGTCGTCGAGGTAGGGCTTGTGCTGGAAGAAGTTGGCGTCGACCTCGCCGTTCTGGGTGGCGGTGTTGGGGAGGACGTAGTCGTTGAACTCCTTCACCTCCAGCTTCAGACCGGCCTTGGCCGCGAGGTTGTCGCGGACGAAGTTGAGGATGTCGCCGTGCGGGGTGGGGCTGGCGGCGACGACGAGCTTGGCGGCCGAGTCGGCGTCCTTGCCCTTCTTCGAGCTGCTGGAGGTGGAGGTGTCGGAGGGCGCGCTGCAGGCACTCAGGCCGAGGGTGAGGGCGGCGGCGGCCGCGACGGCGGCGGTGAGCTTGACGGTGGTACGCACGAAGAGTGCCTTCCTTGCTTGGTGTTTCTCGGTGCCCCGGTGCTGACGCCCGGCAAAGGGTCCGGGCTCCGGGGAGTCTTGGGGGGTGGTGCTGGTCAGACCGCCTTGTCGAGGGCGGGCTCGGGCTCGGCGGCCACCGCGGCCGTGCCGGCGGCGGCGGGCTTCGGCCGCGCGGGCAGGAGGCGGCGGAGGCCGACGGGGGCCGCCTGGCGGCCGCCGCGCGAGGCGAGGCGGCGTACGGCGAGGTCGCCGGCGATCTGGACGACGGTCACGATGGCGATCAGCAGCAGGATGGTGACGTTCATCAGCGCGTCCTCGCGCCGCTGGTAGCCGTAGGTGATGGCGAGGTTGCCGAGACCACCGCCGCCGACCGCGCCCGCCATGGCGGAGTAGCCGATGAGGGTGATGACGGTGGTGGTCAGGCCCGCGAGCAGGGAGGGCAGGGCCTGCGGCAGGAGCACCTTGAAGATGAGCGTCCAGGTGCCGCCGCCCATCGACTGGACGGCTTCGACCAGCCCGTGGTCGACCTCGCGGACGGCGGTCTCCACCAGCCGGGCGAAGAAGGGGACCGCTCCGATGGCGAGCGCCACGACGGCCGCGCT
The DNA here is from genome assembly GCF_014648775.1 of Streptomyces abikoensis. GTDB lineage: Bacteria > Actinomycetota > Actinomycetes > Streptomycetales > Streptomycetaceae > Streptomyces > Streptomyces abikoensis. The sequence continues at coordinate 171,809 of NZ_BMRT01000006.1, read as the reverse complement.
GGGGCCGATGGAGGTGCCGACGACCATCCGGCTGAAGGGGATCAGCCAGACGATGAGGATGATGAACGGCAGCGAGCGGCCCAGGTTGAGGATCGCCCCGAGGACCTTGTTGACGGCGACGTTCTGGAGCAGGCCCCCGCGGTCGGTCAGGACGAGCAGCAGGCCCAGCGGCAGGCCGCCGAGGACGGCGTAGACGGTGGACCACCACACCATGAAGAGCGTGTCGAGACACGCGTCGCGCAGCAGGGGCTGCATCTCGGCCCAGGTCACTTGGCACCTTCCTTGAGGAGAGCGGCGGCAGGCGCCGGAGTCTGTACGTCCGCCACGTCGACCTGAAGGCCCTGCTCGCGCAGGAAGCCGATCGGGACGACGTTCTCCTCGAACCGGCCGGGCAGCTCGATGCGCATCCGGCCGACCTGCTTGCCGCAGACGGTGTCCATCGCGGCGCCCAGGATCGAGATGTCGATGTTGTACGTACGGGACAGCTGGGAGATCACGGGCTGGGTCGCGGCGTCGCCGTGGAAGGTGACGTCCACGACGGTGCGGTCCGGGCCGGAGGGTTCGCCGCCGACCGGGAACAGCTCGGCGGCCAGCTCGGAGCCGGGGGTGGCGAGCAGTTCGGAGACGGTGCCGGACTCCACGACGCGGCCGCCCTTCATCAGGGCCGCGGAGTCGCAGATGGTCTTGACGACGTCCATCTCGTGGGTGATCAGCAGGACGGTCAGGCCGAGCTGCTGGTTGAGGTCGCGCAGCAGCTGGAGGATGGAGCGGGTGGTCTCCGGGTCGAGCGCGGAGGTCGACTCGTCGGAGAGCAGCACCTTGGGGTCGCCGGCCAGGGCGCGGGCGATGCCCACGCGCTGCTTCTGGCCGCCGGAGAGCTGGCCGGGGTAGGCCTTGGCCTTGTCGGCGAGGCCGACGAGGTCCAGCAGCTCCAGGGCCTTGCGCTCGCGCTCCTTGCCGGAGACGCCGAGGATCTCCAGGGGCAGCTCGATGTTGGCCTGCACGGTCCGCGAGGAGAGCAGGTTGAAGTGCTGGAAGACCATGCCGATGCGGCTGCGTGCCCTGCGCAGCTCGGCGCCGGCCCGCTGGCCCCGCCCGGCGAGGGCGGTGAGGTCCTGGCCGGCCACGGTGACCGTGCCGGAGCTGGGGCGCTCCAGGAGGTTGACGCAGCGGATGAGGGTCGACTTGCCGGCGCCGCTCTGGCCGATGACGCCGTACACCTCGCCCTCACGGACGTGGAGGTCGACGCCGTCGAGGGCGGTGACCTCGCGGCCGCGTGAGCGGTAGACCTTTGTCAGGCCCTTAGTGGTGATCACAGGGGTTTCCGTCACTGTCGAGTGCGCGACGCGATGCGCCGGCACGGGAATTCATTGCGGAACGCGGCATCGGAGGGCCCTGGGAAGCGCGTGGGACGCGGTCTGCCGGGGCTCTGGTGACGCGGGGGCGGCGCGGCTCCCGTCGGCGGGTGGCCGGACGGGGTGCGCTACGGGGTCTCGCTTCGGGGCGCGAGGCACGGGGGCCCTCAGCAGTCACACATTCGACACATGCGACGAGCAGCACCGGGCGTCGTCATCGCCTCGGTCGCAAGGATGCGGGTGCTCGTCGTGGTCATGCGGGCAAGTAAAACAGAAGCACGTGCGAATCAGCCAAGCCTGTCCGAATACCGGACTCGATCTCTCGCCCCCTGGACGCCGGGGGCGCGCGCGAGGGGCCCGTACCGGGCGTTTAAAGTCGTCCCATGCCTGTCTCGTCCCCTTCGCCCACCCGCGTCGCCCGGGGGTCCCGGTGCTCGACGCGCTGACGCTCGCGGCCGGTCTGGCCGCTCTCGCGCTGGCCGCCTGGTGCGGTTTCGCCTTCGCCCGGGACGAGCCCACCAAGGACTGGCACTTCATCGGCATGGCCGTGGTCGCGGTGCTGGCGCTGGTGCAGCTGGTCGTCGGCGTGGTGCGGCTGTCCGGTGGCGAGAAGCCGGCGCAGGGCACGGCGATCTTCGTGGCCTATCTGCTGGGCGCGGCGGCCGCCGTGCCCGCGGCGGGCTTCATGTCCCTGGCCGAGCGGACCCGCTGGGGCTCGGCCACCGTGGCGGCGGGCGCCGTGATCCTGGCCGTGCTGGAAGTGCGGCTCTACGACATCTGGGGAGGCTGACATGTCCGAGCACACGACTGACATGTCCGGGCACACGACTGGCATGTCCGAGCACACCGACACGGGCGAGCGAGCCGGTTTCGACCTCGGCCAGGGGCCGGGCCGGCTGCTGGTCTGGCTCTACGGCGTCTTCACCGTCGCGGCGGCCTCCCGCTCGATCGTCCAGATGATCATGGACTTCGGGCGGGCGCCGCTGGCGTACGTCCTGTCGGCGGCCGCCGCCGTGGTGTACGCCTTCATCACGTACTCGCTGGTGCGCGGCGGCGGACGGGCCCGCAGGGCGGCGCTGGTGTGCTGCGCCGCCGAGCTGGTGGGTGTGGTGACCGTGGGCACCTGGACGCTGCTGGAGCCGTCCGCCTTCCCCGACGCCACGGTCTGGTCGGACTACGGCATGGGCTATCTCTTCATCCCGGTCGTCCTGCCGCTGACCGCGATGGTCTGGCTGCGCCGGGCCCCGCGCTGAGACCCGGCACGCCCCGGCGTCAGGCGGTCGTCACCAGGGCGGGCGCCCCGGCGGGCCCGGCCTCCTTCTCCAGGGTGACCACGGTGAGGTTCCGCCCGGCCGCGTCCGCGCCGGTGCGCGCGTAGCCCCACTTGCGGTAGAGGCGCGCGTTCCCCTCACCGCGCCGGCCGGTGGCCAGCCGGAACCGCTTGGCGTCCCACTCGGCCGCCAGCCGCTCCTCGATCCCGGCGAGCAGCCGCCCGCCCAGGCCGTGCCGCCGCAGCCGGGGGTGGACGATCAGCCCGGTGATGACGGCGGTCCCCTCGGCGTCGACGGTGGCGCGCACCGAGCCGACGACCTCCTCGCCGAGCCGGGCCACGAGCACACAGCCGCGGCCCAGTTCGGCGCGCAGGTCGTCGAGCGTCTGCGTCAGGGGTTCGATGGTGTAGTCGCCGTGGAGCTCCGCCTCGCTCTGGTAGCAGAGGTACTGGAGCTTGAGGATCTGCTCGGCATCGTTCTCGGCCGCGGCCGAGATGGTCACGCTCATGCCCATGTGCGCACGCCTCCCCTTGCTGGGTCGCTTGATGCTCCTTTCCCCCGGGTCAAGGAGCTGCAATCTCTGCCATGAGCATTCTGCGCAGGCATCCCAGGCAACGGGAACGTACGGGCCCCAAAGATCCTTGTGACATTCCCAACTTCCCTGCGATTTCACGGTAGGTCGGGTCGTGGCCCGAAAGAAGCGCGGAAATCACCCGGGGACAGCGGCCGGGCAGCCGGCGGATCGCGGCCAGCAGCTCGCGGCGGGACTCGGCGGCCAGCACGGCCTGTTCCACTCCGGAGTCCACCCGTGCGCCGGGCGCCGGGGCGGCCTCGGTGGTGGGGTCGTAGAGCACTTCCCGCCGGCGCAGGGCGGCCCGGACCTCGGCCCTGACCGCCGCCGCTAAGCGCGCGGCGGGCTCCCCGGCCCGGCGCTCGCTCAGCAGCCGCACCCAGACGGACTGTTCGAGGTCCGCGGCGTCCAGTCCGGCGGAGTGCGCCTCGGCGGCGCACTCGGCCTTGAGCAGGGGGGCGAGCCGGGTCAGGAGATCACTCTGTGTGGTCACGCGGGCGGGGACGCGGCGTCCCCGCCCACCGGTTTCCGGCCCTGCCGGAATTCACCCTTCCGGGCGAGGCGCAAGGGTCACCCCTTACGGAACGCGTCCCGGGCCATCGCCGCCGTGTCGCAGTTGTCGGAGAAGATGCCGTCGATGCCCGTCGCGAAGTACGCCTTGAACGCCCCGAACGCGTCGCCGTAGGCGTTCGGGTCCGTCCCCCGGCGGAAGTCGGCGGGCAGGAAGCTGTTCTCGTTGCGCATGGTGTACGGGTGGAGGAACAGCCCGGCGGCATGGGCGTCGCGCACCAGCGTGGTGGGCTTGGTGAGCCGGTCGTTCTTGTCCCGGGGGATGATCTGGTTCACCCAGGGGCCGATGCCCTGCGCGAAGCCGGAGATCCACTTGAGGCCCTTGGGGGTGATGAGGTCCGCGACGGTGCGCGGGTCCTTCGCCTCGACGAAGTCCCAGGGGCGGGTGGGCAGGTCGTCCAGCAGCAGCACCTTGGGGCAGTCCAGGCCGAGCCTGCCGAGGCGCTGGAGGCTGCTGGGCTCGAACGACTGGAGGAAGGTGTAGCCGTTGTGGCCCGAGCGGTTGTAGCGGCGCAGCAGCTTGGCGAGGCGCTCCTCCAGGCCCAGGCCGATCTTGCGGAAGTACGTGGGGTGCTTGGTCTCCACGTGGAGCCAGATCCGCCGGCCGCGCTTGCGGCCCTGCTCCTCGGCCCACTTGAGGACCTCCTCGAACGTCGGCACGTCCCAGCGGCCGTCGTAGAGGGTGTTGTGCTGGCGGGTGCCCGGTATCCGCTCCTTGGCGCGCAGCGTCTTCAGCTCCGCGAGGGTGAAGTCCTCGGTGAACCAGCCGGTGTGCTGCTCGCCGTCGACGGTCTTGGTGGTCTTGCGGGAGGCGAACTCCGGGTGCGAGGCGACATCGGTGGTGTTGGTGATGTCGTTCTCGTGGCGGCAGACGAGGTGGCCGTCCTTGGTCGGCACGACGTCCTGCTCGATGACGTCCGCGCCGTTGGCGAGGGCGTACTCGTAGGAGCCGAAAGTGTGCTCGGGGCGGTAGCCGCAGGCGCCGCGGTGGCCGATGACGGTGGGCACGGGCAGGTCCTTGTACGAACCGCCGTGGCGCTGCCCGGCCGTGAGGTCCGTCTCCCGCCCGGTGGCCGCCACCGCCGGCACCGCTCCGCCGCCGAGGGCGACCGCCCCCGCGCCGAGGGCCGCCGCGGCCCCCAGCACCGTACGCCTGCCCGGCCGCTGCTCCTGCTGCATGTTTCTCCTTCTGTGGTGCTGTCGCCGTGTGGTGCTCTTGGCCGGGCGATCGTATGCACGTCCGACCACCGGGCTGAAGAACGAAGGGGGAACGGAGTGGAAAGTCACGTCAACACTCTGTTTCGACTCGGTCAACCCCGCGTGCACAAGAGGCGTACCCGCGAGTATCGTCGTCGACCGCGCCCCGCGCGCCCGTCCCGCCCATCACGACCGGAGGGTCCGTTGTCCCGCATCCTGCTCAAGGCGTTCCTCGGATTGCTCATGCGCGTCCTGTACCGCCCGAAGATCGAGGGAGCCGAGCACATCGCGGAGAGCGGGCCGGTGATCCTCGCGGGGAACCACACCACGTTCGTGGACTCGCTGTTCCTCGCCCTGGTCGTCAAGCGCCAGGTGCTCTTCATCGGCAAGGACGAGTACGTCACCGGCAAGGGGCTCAAGGGCCGGCTGATGGCGTGGTTCTTCGGCGCCTCCGGGATGATCCCGGTCGACCGCGACGGCGGCAACGGCGGGGTGGCCGCGCTGATGACGGGCCGTCGGGTGCTGGAGGAGGGCAAGGTCTTCGGCATCTACCCGGAGGGCACCCGCTCCCCCGACGGCCGCCTCTACCGCGGCCGCACCGGCATCGCCCGGCTGACGCTGATGACGGGCGCCCCGGTGGTGCCGTTCGCGATGATCGGCACGGAGAAGGTCCAGCCCTCCGGCAAGGGCCTGCCGCGCATCGCGCCGGTGACGGTGCGCTTCGGCGAGCCGCTGGACTTCTCCCGCTACGAGGGGATGGACCGCGACCGCTATGTGCTGCGCGCCGTCACCGACGAGGTGATGAGCGAGGTCATGCGGCTGTCCGGCCAGGAGTACGTGGACATGTACGCCACCAAGGCCAAGGCGGCCTGACCCCGGCCGGACCCACCGCGCGGGGGCTAGCCCAGGCAGCGCGGCTGGAACGCCGGGTCGGCCGGGCCCTTGCGCCCGAGGGCGTTGAGCACCCACTGGGCGACGACCGGGTCCTTGGTGGCCTGGTCGTGCATGAACGGGTCGAGCGGGCACTTGTCCTGCAGCACGACGTTGCTGAGGTGCTCGGCCGGGCCGGTCAGCAGGGCGCTGGTGTAGGGGATGACGACCTCGTCGTGCCGGGTGGTGACGACGGTGTAGTCCGGGCCGGCCGGGGTCTCGTCGCCCTCGTTGAGCTTCTTCAGCAGGTCCGAGCCGACGCGCTGGTCCAGGCAGGACGGGCAGAAGGTGTAGCCGAACGGGATGGCCAGCGGGTTCAGCGTGCCGTGGTTGGACGGGACGATGCCCACGAGGTCGTCGACCTTGTCCGCGCCGCCGAGGAACTTCACGTAGTAGCGCGGCATCATGCCGCCCTGGCTGTGCCCGACGATGTCGACCTTGGCCGCGCCCGTCGCGCCGCGCACCGCCTCGACGAAGTCGCGCAGCTCGGCGGCGGCCTGGGGGATCGGGTCGGTCTCCATGTGCCCGTAGTTGAAGGCGAAGACGCAGTAGCCCGCCTCCTTGAGCGCCGGGGAGAGCTTGGCCCAGTTCTCCGCCATCAGCTTGAACGTGCCGTTGACGAGCACGACGGGCTGCGGGTGGGCCGAGTCCGGCTTGCAGGACCAGTCGTTGGCGCCCTTGGGCGGGACGTCCAGGACCGAGGCGGAGGCCGGGGACGCGGTGAGCCCCATGAGGCTCAGGGCGGCCGTGGCCGCGGCGGCGACCAGGAACCGTGCGGTGGTGCGCAGACGCATGTGGGGAGTCCTTTGAACATGGCGTCGCTGCTGGGGACGCCTTCGTCCGAACCTCGTTCGACATTGTCGACCGGTGGACGAGATGTTCTCGGGCGTGTCAGGAGTGCGTCAAGAGTGTTACTCGCCGGTAAACGTCACATGGGCCGGGGCTTGCCACCCCGGCCCATGTGGTGTTTGCTCATCCGAGCCCGTCTCGGCCCGTCCGAGCCCTCTTGGGGGCTCAGCCGCCGTACCCTTCCTCCAGCCGCTGCCCGCGCAGCAGGAACCAGGCCGCGACCGCCGTCACCAGCAGCACCAGCGCACCGACGCCGGAGGCGACCCGCAGCCCCTCGACGAAGGAGTCCTGCGCCGAGCCGAGCAGCGCCGCACCCGAGTCCGCGGGCAGGGTGGCGGCCGCCTCGACCGCGCCGCCCAGGGATTCCCGCGCGTCGCCCGCCGCACCCGCCGGGACACCGGCCGGCACGGTGAACCCCCGGTAGATCCCGGTGACGATCGTGCCGAGCAGGGCGATGCCCAGCGCGGCGCCCAGCTCGTAGGCCGTCTCGGAGACCGCCGAGGCCGCGCCCGCCTGCTCCTTGGGCACGCTGGAGAGGATCACGTCGGCGGTGACGGTGAAGGAGAAGCCCGCCCCGATGCCGACGACGAGCAGCGCCGCGCCCAGCACCGGGTACGAGGTGTCCGCGTCGAGGGTGACCAGCGCCGCGAGCGCGAGCCCTATCGCCGCGAGCCCGCCGGCGACCACCGAGCGCACCGACCAGCGCCGGGCGGCCTGCCCGGCCAGCAGACCGGCCGTCACCGCGCCGATGGCGGCGGGCAGCTCGGCCAGCCCCGCCTCCAGCGGGCTGCGGTCCTGCACCAGTTGGAGGAACTGGGAGAGGAAGAAGACCATCCCGGACAGCCCCAGCACCGTCAGCAGATCGGCCAGGACCGCCCCCGAGAAGCCCCGGTGGTGGAAGAGCCGCATGTTCAAAAGCGGCGAGGGCAGGGTGAGCTGCCGCCGGACGAACCACACCAGCGCCACCGCGCCGACGCACGCCGCCAGGGCGACCGGCCAGGCGAAACCGTTCGTCGCACCTTCCTTGATCGCGTAGACCAGGCCCACGATGCCCGCCATCGACAGCAGCACGCTCGGCAGGTCCCACGGCCCCGGCGCGGGGTCCTTGGACTCCGGCAGGAGCTTCGCCCCGACGAGGACGAGCACGGCCATCACCGGCAGGTTGATCAGGAAGACCGAGCCCCACCAGAAGTTCTCCAGCAGGAAGCCGCCCACCACCGGCCCGACGGCCGCGCCCGCGGAGGCCATGGCACCCCAGATGCCGATGGCCAGGCTGCGCTCCTTGGGGTCGTGGAAGATGTTGCGGATCAGCGCCAGCGTCGAGGGCATCAGCGTCGCGCCCGCCACACCCAGCAGCGCCCGGGCCGCGATCATCATCTCCGGGCTGGACGCGTAGGCGTTGAGCACCGACACCGCGCCGAACGCCACCGCACCCGTCAGCAGCAGCTTCTTGCGGCCCACCCGGTCGCCCAGGCTGCCCATGGAGACCAGCAGTCCGGCGATGACGAAGGAATAGACGTCACCGATCCACAGCAATTGGGTGCCCGACGGCTTGAGGTCCTCGCTGAGGAACGGCGTCGCCAGGCCCAGCACGGTCGCGTCGACGGCGACGAGCAGCACGGCGAGGACGAGCACGCCCAGCGCCAGCCAGCGCCCCGGACGCGGCGTCTCCACCGGCGTGGGCGCACCGGGCGCCGGGCCGGCGGTCCGCGCGCTCACCGCTCGGCCCTCCGCTGCGCCCCGCCGAGGAGGAGCTCGGAGACCATGCGGGTGAGGTCCTTGGCCGCCACCCGCCCATCCTGCACGGCCCACGCCCCGGAGGCGATCAGCCCGTACAGCGCGTCGGTGAGCCAGGCGGGTGAGAGGTCGACCCGGATGGCGCCCTGCTCCTGGCCGCGCAGGAAGAGCGCGTGGACACGGGCGTCGAGGCGGTTCCAGCCCTCGTTCACCTCGCCCTCGAAGAGCTGGTTCTCGGTGTAGAGGAACGACAGGATGCCGGCGACCGGCTCCGCCTTCTCGATCAGGCGGCGCACCGCCCCGGCCGCGTCGCCCTCGTCGAGCCGGGCCTCGTCCAGGGCCCGCTCGAACTGCTCGATGCCGAGCTTCTCCAGGGCCCGCACGAGCGCGTCGCGGCCGGCGAAGTGACGGTGGAGGGTGGCGCGGCTGATGCCGGCTGCCTTGGCGATCTCGTCCATGGAGGCGGTCGCCTTGCGTGGGAGCAAGGCTGCGGCTGCTCTGAGTACATGCTCGCGGCGGTCAAGGCTCATGAGACGACCATAACCCGGATGAGACGTGAACGTCTCATCCGGGCTAACGGCGTCTTAAAATGATCACCCGTGGCGCGCATCCGCCCAGGTGCGCTGGACCGCGAGATCGGCCTTGACCTCCTGGAGCTGGACCGCCACGGCCGAGGGGGCCGTGCCGCCCCGCCCGCTGCGGGAGGCGAGCGCGCCGGGCACGCTCAGGACGGTACGGACCTCGGGCGTCAGGTGCGGGGAGATCGCGGCGAAGTCCTCGTCGGTGAGCCCGTCGAGCTCGATGCCGCGCGCCTCGCACTCCTTGACGCACTCCCCCGCGACCTCGTGCGCCACCCGGAACGGCACGCCCTGGCGGACCAGCCATTCGGCGATGTCGGTGGCCAGCGAGAAACCGGCCGGGGCCAGCTCCTCCATCCGCTCGCGGTGGACCGTGAGGGTCGCCATCATCCCGGTGAAGGCCGGGAGGAGGACCTCCAGCTGGTCGCAGGAGTCGAAGACCGGCTCCTTGTCCTCCTGGAGATCACGGTTGTAGGCGAGCGGCAGGGCCTTGAGGGTGGCCATCAGCCCGGTGAGGTTGCCGATCAGCCGCCCGGACTTGCCGCGCGCGAGCTCGGCGATGTCGGGGTTCTTCTTCTGCGGCATGATCGAGGAGCCGGTGGAGAAGGCGTCGTGGAGGGTGACGAAGGAGAACTCCTTCGTGTTCCAGATGATGACCTCCTCGGCGATCCGCGAGAGGTCGACGCCGATCATCGCCGTGATGAAGGCGAACTCGGCGACGAAGTCCCGGGAGGCCGTGCCGTCGATGGAGTTCCCGGCGGAGCCCCGCTCGAAGCCCAGGTCGGCGGCGACCGCCTCCGGGTCCAGCCCGAGGGAGGACCCGGCCAGCGCGCCCGAGCCGTACGGCGAGACCGCCGTGCGCTCGTCCCACTGCCGCAGCCGCTCCGCGTCCCGGGACAGCGCCTGGACGTGGGCGAGCACGTGGTGGGCGAAGAGCACCGGCTGGGCGTGCTGGAGGTGGGTGCGGCCCGGCATGGCGACGTCGGGGTGCGCCTCCGCCAGCCCGACCAGCGCTTCCTGGAGGTCGGCGATGAGCCCGCCGATGATCCGCGCGTGGTCGCGCAGGTACATCCGGAAGAGCGTGGCGACCTGGTCGTTCCGGGACCGCCCGGCCCGCAGCTTCCCGCCGAGCTCGGGTCCGAGCCGCTCCAGCAGACCGCGCTCGAGCGCGGTGTGGACGTCCTCGTCGGCGACGGTTCCGGTGAAGGTGCCGGCGGCGACGTCGGCCTCGAGGCGGTCGAGGCCGTCGAGCATCCGCTCCAGCTCGTCGGCCGTCAGCAGGCCGGCCTTGTGGAGCACACGGGCGTGGGCGCGGGAACCGGCGATGTCGTAAGGGGCGAGCCGCCAGTCGAAGTGGACTGAGGCGGACAGCTTGGCCAGCGCCTCGGCCGGGCCGTCGGCGAAGCGGCCGCCCCAAAGCCGGACGTCATCGGTGGTGCCGTTGCTCACTTGCGTGCTCCTCGTGGGTGGTGGGGGGCGGCCGGTCTATCAGGCCAGGTCCCGCTTGGCCGCGATCTTCGAGGAGAGGCCGAAGATCTCGATGAAGCCCTTCGACATCGACTGGTCGAAGGTGTCGCCCGTGTCGTAGGTGGCGAGGTTGAAGTCGTAGAGCGACTTCTCGGACCGCCGGCCCGTGACGACGGCCCGGCCGCCGTGGAGGGTCATCCGGATGTCGCCGGAGACGTGCTCGTTGGCCTCGGCGACGAAGCCGTCCAGGGCCCGCTTGAGCGGGGAGAACCACAGGCCGTCGTAGACCAGCTCGGCCCACCGCTGCTCGACCTGCCGCTTGTACCGGGCGAGCTCGCGCTCGACGGTGACGGCCTCCAGCTCCTGGTGCGCGGTGATCAGCGCGATCGCGCCGGGCGCCTCGTAGATCTCCCGGGACTTGATGCCGACCAGCCGGTCCTCGACCATGTCCAGCCGCCCGACGCCCTGGGCGCCGGCCCGCTCGTTCATCTGCTGGATGGCCTGCAGCACGGTGACGGGCTTGCCGTCGATGGCCACGGGGACGCCCTTGTCGAAGGTGATGACGACCTCGTCGGCCTCCCGGGGGGTGGCCGGGTTGGCGGTGTAGTCGTAGACGTCCTCGATCGGGGCGTTCCAGATGTCCTCGAGGAAGCCGGTCTCGACGGCCCGGCCGAAGACGTTCTGGTCGATGGAGTACGGCGACTTCTTGGTCGTCGCGATCGGCAGGCCCTTGGCCTCGCAGAAGGCGATGGCCTTGTCACGGGTCATCGCGTAGTCCCGGACGGGGGCGATGCACTTCAGCTCGGGGGCGAGGGAGGAGATGCCGGCCTCGAACCGCACCTGGTCGTTGCCCTTGCCGGTGCAGCCGTGGGCGACGGTGGTCGCGCCGTGCTTCTTCGCGGCGGCGACCAGGTGCTTGACGATCGTGGGCCGCGAGAGGGCGGAGACCAGCGGGTACCGGTCCATGTACAGGGCGTTGGCCTTGATCGCGGGGAGGCAGTACTCCTCCGCGAACTCGTCCTTGGCGTCGGCGACCTCCGCCTCCACCGCACCGCAGGCGAGCGCGCGCTTGCGGATGACGTCCAGGTCCTCGCCGCCCTGGCCGACATCCACGGCGACGGCGATGACCTCGGCGCCCGTCTCCTCGGCGATCCAGCCGATGGCGACGGAGGTGTCAAGGCCGCCGGAATAGGCGAGTACGACGCGCTCGGTCACGGGGGTTCTCCTTACGGTGCGGTGCGCTGTGCGCTGCGCATTCATGCGCTGATGGGTATAACTATGCAGTGCACCGCATGTTTCGTCAATAGCTCGCAGGGGTGAACGTTCGGGCTTCGTCGCGTTCGGACGCGTTCTACGATGCGACTATCGATCGACCCGAGTAGGGGAGGCTGTTTTGACCATGACCGCGCAGAGCGATTCCCTGCAGGAAGCCATCGAACGTATCGCGGCGGTGCTGGACGGCTTCAAGATCGAAGCAGTGGGGGACCGCATCATCATGACGCCGCAGAGCAGCGTCCAGAGCCTGACCATCTTCGACGTCCGCGACGCCGCCGTAGCGGCCGGCATCCGCAAGGATCGCGTGTTCTCCGACGTGGAGTTCGAGTTCCCTGGGGAGCCCAAGCGCTGCCCGGACCTATCGATCGTCGAGGACGGGGCCACGGAGAGGTTTACGCACGAGGACCTCCTGGCCGCGATCGAGGTCGTGTCGTCGAGGAACGACAAGAACGACTACGCGATCAAGGTCCGTCAGTACGCCCGCTTCGGTGTCCCCGTCTACCTGATCATCGACCCGTTCCTGGGAGAGTGCACGTTGCTCACCCTGCCCCGGGACGACGACTACGCCCGTCGCGAGGTGTACAAGTACGGCGACTCCATCACCCTGGACCTGCCGGACGGACGCCGGATCGACATCCCCACCGACACCTTCAAGCGCCGCAGCTGAACCCCCTCCGGACCCCGGATTTGGATCACGGCGCGGAACAGGATATTTTCTTCCTGCACGCCCCACCGGGAAGAAAAGCCCGGAGGGACACGACACCGGGACGTGGCGCAGCTTGGTAGCGCACTTGACTGGGGGTCAAGGGGTCGCAGGTTCAAATCCTGTCGTCCCGACGGTGTGGAGAAGCCTCTGATCAGCGGGAAACCGCAGATCAGAGGCTTCTTTCATGTGCAGCACCGCCCGGGCCACCGCGTCGCAGTCCCCCAGCGTCACCGAGTCCGCGCCCGGGCGGATGCCCGCCGCCGTGACCCAGTGGACGGACTCCGTGGGCACCCCGAGGGCGAAGCGGCGCGGGTGGGGAACGCCCGTCGCGTCGAGGAGGCGGTACGGGCGGCCGGTGACGGCGAGGCCGCCCGTGACGTAGTCGGTGCCGTCGACGCGGGGCACGCGGTGGGCCCGGCACCCGCCCGTGGTGAGCAGGTGCCGCAGCAGGGGGTCGGCCGTGCGGGCCAGGTCGGGCTCCGGCAGCCGGGCCTCGATCAGGACCCGGCCGCGCGCCCCCGCGCCCGGCACGTCCGACTCCAGGACGAACGCCCCCGCTTCCGTCCGCACCCGCGCCCCCGGCCCCACGACGCTCAGGATCCCCGCCTCGATCAGCGCCGCCATCTGCTCGATCCGGTGGGCGGGCGGGCCGATGGAGAGGAAGGCGTTGAGCGGGGTGTACCAGCCGTCGAGGTCGTCGCGGTGGGAGTCGCCGTGCAACCCGGCGTGGTCGACCAGGTGCCGGATCTCGTTGCGCAGGTCGCGCAGGACGTCGAGGGCCGCCTTGAGGGGGCCGCTGACATTGCCCGCGCGGGCCTCGGCCACATCGCGGGCCAGCCGGTCCAGCAGCCACGTCCGCAACTCGTCGGGGCCGGCGAAGCGCAGGCCCGCGCAGGGCCGGGCGACGCGGTCCCAGTCCCAGCGGTCGGCGGGCCCGATGCCGTACCGGGCGAGGACGTCCCGCTCCGGCACCCCGCGCGGGGCGGCGAGGTAGCGGTCCGTGAACTCCGCGAGCTCGCCCTCCCCCGTCCCCCTGCGGCGCAGGAGCGCCTCGTAGTAGACGCACTCGGCCTCCTTGGCGATCAGGGGCCAGAGGTCGGCGCGGAAGTCGAGGCGCCGGCCGGCGTCGACGCGGTCGCGCAGCCGGGCGAGGGCGAGCGGGGTGAGCAGCCGGGGGCGGTGGCGGCCGTGCGCGCCCTTCTCGTTCTCGCCCCGGGCGTGGTACGGGACGCCGCGCCGGGAACCCGCGTGGAGAAGGGGCTCCCGGCCCGAGGGCCGGTAGACGAGGGAGCCGCCGGTTCTCCGGAAGGTGCCGCCCCGGCCCTCCGTGAGCAGGGCCACGTGGTCGAAGAAGGTCAGACCGAGGCCGCGCAACAGCACGCTCTCCCCCGGCCGGACGGCGGAGAGGTCGACGTCGGCGGGGTTGGCGGGCGGGACGTAGCGCAGGCCGTGGGCGTCCGCGTGGGCGGCGAGGGCCGCCTCCGCGTCCGTCGGGCGCGCGGGTAAGTGGCCCTGGCAAAGGACGACGGCGTCGAGGCGGGCGAGGACGGTGCCGTCGTCCAGCCGTACGGTCTGCCGCGCGCGGTCCTCGGCGTCGTCCAGCGCGACGGCGCGGGCGCGGTGGACGTGGACGGAGACGCCCGTGGGGGCGCGGCGCACCACCCGCCGGAAGACCCACTCCAGGTAGTGGCCGTAGAAGGCCCGGGTGGGGTACGAGTCGGGGCCCAGCCGCCGGGCCTCGGCGCGGACCGCCGCGTCCGCGTGGGGGCGGGAGCGCGCCCAGGCGTAGAGGCTGGGCCCCGGTTCGAGCGGCCCCGCCATGCGCACACTGGCATCGGTGAACATGGTGATCTGCGATGCCACGGTGTTCATCAGCAGGTGGCGCGACTGTCCGGTGCGCCAGACGCCGCCGGAGCCGGGGCGCCCGGGGTCGACGAGGTGGACGGCCACGGCCCGCGGCGCCCCGCCGGCCGCCGCGGCCGCCCGGGCGTTGGCGCACAGCCGCTCCAGTATGGACAGGCCGCGCGGGCCGGCACCGATGATGCACAGGGTGAGGTCGTCGCCGGTCACTTCGGCGCGCTCCCTTCGTCGAGAGGACGTTCCTCCGGCGCAGGATGCCGTCACGGCGTCTACCGCCGTGCGGTTTCCCGGGAGTTCGGGTCCGTCTCTCGACGGGGGGAGTTTGAGCGTGGTATCACGCTGCGGGCCGGTGGGGGCTGAGCGCGCCCACGCGGCGGAAGCCGCATATTGGCACTGCCCGCGCCCCTTACGGGGCGCACCCTCAGCGGAGCGTCAGCGTTCCTTCTGTGCCAGCCTCAGCAGGTGGTCCGCCAGTGCCTGGCCGCCGCTCGGGTCGCGGCTGATCAGCAGGACGGTGTCGTCACCGGCGATGGTGCCGATGATCTCGTGGACGCCCGCCTGGTCGATCGCCGAGGCGAAGAACTGGGCGGCGCCGGGCGGCGTCCGCAGGACGACCAGGTTGGCCGAGGCCTCGGCCGAGATCAGCAGCTCGCCGGCGAGCCGGCCCATCCGGGCCTCCGAGGCGGATTCCCCGAGGGGGGCGCGCGGGGTGCGGTCGCCGCCCTCGCCCGGCACCGCGTAGATCAGCTCACCGCCGGTGTTGCGGATCTTGACGGCGCCGAGCTCGTCGAGGTCGCGGGAGAGCGTCGCCTGGGTGACGGAGAGCCCGTCGTCGGCGAGCAGCTTGGCGAGCTGGCTCTGGGAACGGACGGCCTGCCGGCTGAGGATGTCCACGATGCGGCGGTGGCGTGCGGTGCGGGTCTGCGGCACGGCCTGTCCGCCGTGGGCCGGCTCGGTCTCCTGCGCCTCGGTCATCTTCTTCGTCAGTCTCCGGATCGTCGTTCCCCGTGGGCCCCGTCGGCGACGGCGTCCAGGACGCCGGGCAGCGTCCGGAGGAACGTCTCCGCATCATCCTCGGTGATGATCAGCGGAGGGGCCAGCCGCACCACGTCGGGTGCGACCGCGTTCACCAGCAGGCCGGCTTCCTGGGCCGCCTGCCGCACCTTCGGTGCGAGGGGCTCGCCAAGGACAATACCCAGCAGCAGGCCGGTCCCACGGACGTGGTCGACGAGCGGGTGGCCGA
The DNA here is from genome assembly GCF_014648775.1 of Streptomyces abikoensis. GTDB lineage: Bacteria > Actinomycetota > Actinomycetes > Streptomycetales > Streptomycetaceae > Streptomyces > Streptomyces abikoensis. The sequence goes on along the minus strand of NZ_BMRT01000006.1, from coordinate 156,200 downwards.
GCGCGGCGATCCCGTCACTCAGCAGGGCCCCCACGCGCTTGACCCGGCCGAGGATCCCGTCGCTCTCCAGGGTCTCCAGGACGGCGAGCGCGGCGGCGCAGGCGACGGGGTTGCCGCCGAAGGTGGAGCCGTGCTGACCAGGCGTCAGCAGCTCGGCGGCGGGACCGAAGGCCAGGGTCGCCCCGATGGGCAGCCCGCCGCCGAGGCCCTTGGCGAGGGTGACGACGTCCGGCTCGACGCCCTGCGCCTGGTGCTCGAACCAGTGTCCGGTGCGGCCGATACCTGTCTGGATCTCGTCCAGGACCAGCAGGGCCCCGGCCGCGCTGGTGATCTCCCGGGCGGCGGCCAGATAGTCCGCCGGGGGCACGACGACGCCGTTCTCACCCTGGACGGGCTCCAGGACGACCATCGCGGTGTCGGTGGTGACGGCCGCGCGGAGCGCCTCCACGTCCCCGTACGGAACGTGGGTGACGTCGCCCGGCAGCGGAAGGAACGGTTCCTGCTTGGCGGGCTGGCCGGTGAGGGCGAGGGCGCCCATGGTGCGGCCGTGGAAGCCGCCCCGGGCGGCCACCATGTGCGGACGGCCCGTCCGCCGCCCGATCTTGAACGCGGCCTCGACGGCCTCCGCGCCGGAGTTGGCGAAGTAGACCCGTCCGGGGCGGCCCGCGAGTTCGAGCAGCCGCTCGGCGAGCTGGACGGTCGGCTCGGCGGTGAACAGGTTGGAGACGTGGCCGAGGGTGGCGATCTGGTCCGAGACGGCCCGGACGACGGCCGGGTGGGCGTGGCCGAGGGCGTTGACGGCGATGCCGCCGACGAAGTCCAGATAGCGCTTGCCGTCGGCGTCCCAGACGTACGGGCCCTCGCCGCGCACGAGCGGGAGCGCGGGCGTGCCGTAGTTGTCCATCAGGGCGCCCTGCCAGCGCCGGGTGAGGTCCGCGTTGGTCGTCATGACTCCCCCTCCGGGTCCGGCACGACCATGGTGCCGATGCCCTCGTCCGTGAAGATCTCCAGCAGGATCGAGTGCTGGACGCGGCCGTCTATCACCCGCGCGGTGGTGACGCCGTTGCGGACGGCGTACAGGCAGCCCTCCATCTTGGGCACCATGCCGCTGGCCAGCTCGGGCAGCAGCCGCTCCAGCTCGCTCGCGGTGAGCCGGCTGATGACCTCGTCGCTGTGCGGCCAGTCCTCGTAGAGGCCCTCGACGTCGGTGAGGACCATCAGCGTCTCGGCACCGAGCGCCACGGCGAGCGCGGCGGCGGCGGTGTCGGCGTTGACGTTGTAGACGTGACCGTCGTCGGCGCTGCGGGCGATCGAGGAGACGACGGGGATGCGGCCGTCGTCGAGCAGGGCCTGGACGGCGCCCGGGTCGATCGCGGTGATCTCGCCGACCCGCCCGAGGTCCACGCGCTCGCCGTCGATGTCGGCGTAGTGCTTGGTGGCGGTCATCAGGTGGGCGTCCTCGCCGGTGAGGCCGACGGCCAGCGGGCCGTGCTGGTTGAGCAGGCCGACGAGTTCGCGCTGCACCTGCCCGGCGAGGACCATCCGGACGACGTCCATGGCCTCGGGGGTGGTGACCCGCAGCCCGGCCTTGAACTCCGAGGTGATGCCCATCCGGTCGAGCTGGGCGCTGATCTGCGGTCCGCCGCCGTGGACGACGACGGGCTTGAGGCCGGCGTGCCGCAGGAAGACGACGTCCTGGGCGAAGGCGGCCTTGAGCTCGTCGTCGACCATGGCGTTGCCGCCGAACTTCACGACGACGGTTTTGCCGTGATGGCGCGTCAGCCAGGGCAGGGCCTCGACGAGGGTGCGGGCCTTGGGCAGGGCGGTGTGCCGGCGGGTGCCGCCCGCGCCGGCGGCGTCCGTCGCGGGCGCGTCGCCGGTGGCCGGGGCGACGACGGCCGGGGTGACGGTGGTCGTGGTGGCGGCCGTGGTGCCGCTGTCCGTGGTCATGAGGAGTACGCGCTGTTCTCGTGGACGTAGTCGGCGGTGAGGTCGTTGGCCCAGATGATCGCGGTCTCGGAGCCGGCGGACAGGTCGGCGGTGATGCGGACCTCCCGGTACCGCATGTCGACGAGGTCGCGGTCGTCGCCGACGGAGCCGTTGCGGCAGACCCAGACGTCGTTGATGGCGACGTTGAGCTTGTCGGGGTCGAAGGCGGCGGAGGTGGTGCCGATGGCGGAGAGCACCCGGCCCCAGTTGGGGTCCTCGCCGTGGAGGGCGCACTTGAGGAGGTTGTTGCGGGCGATGGACCGGCCGACCTCGACGGCGTCGTCCTCCGTGGCCGCGTTGATCACCTCGATGCGGATGTCCTTGCTGGCGCCCTCGGCGTCGCCGATGAGCTGCCGGGCGAGGTCGTCGCAGACGGCCCGCACGGCCTCGGCGAAGGCGTCCTGCTCGGGCGTGACGCCCGAGGCTCCGGAGGCCAGCAGCAGCACGGTGTCGTTGGTGGACATGCAGCCGTCGGAGTCGACGCGGTCGAAGGTGGTCCGGGTGGCGGAGCGCAGCGCGGTGTCGAGGCCGGCGGCGTCGACGTCGGCGTCGGTGGTGAGGACGACGAGCATGGTGGCGAGGCCGGGGGCGAGCATGCCCGCGCCCTTGGCCATGCCGCCGACGGTCCAGCCGTCGCCCTCGGCCACGGCCGTCTTGTGGACGGTGTCCGTGGTCTTGATGGCGATGGCGGCCTTCTCGCCGCCGTGTGCGGAGAGTTCGGCGGTGGCCTTGTCGATGCCGGACAGCAGCGCGTCCATCGGGAGCCGGACGCCGATCAGGCCGGTGGAGGCGATGGCGATCTCGGCGGCGCTGTGCCCGAGCGCCTGGGCGGCCTTCTCCGCGGTGGCGTGGGTGTCCTGGAAGCCCTCCGGCCCGGTGCAGGCGTTGGCGCCGCCGGAGTTGAGGACGACGGCGGAGACCTGACCGCCCTTGAGGACCTGCTGGGACCAGAGGACGGGGGCGGCCTTGACGCGGTTGGCGGTGAAGACGCCCGCTGCGGCCAGGCGGGGGCCCTGGTTGACCACGAGGGCCAGGTCGGGCTGTCCGCTGTCCTTGATCCCGGCGGCGATGCCCGCCGCCGTGAATCCCTTCGCCGCTGTGACGCTCACTGCTTCTCCTTGATGGCCGTGATGGCTGCCGTCGTCGTCTGGTCCTGGGTGCCGGTCCGGCGGCGGCCGGACCGGGGGCGCTCGCAGGGTGCGAGCCGGGCGAGCGCGGTGGCGACCGCGCGCCGGAGGGTCATGGCGCCACTCCGGTGGCGGGCAGGCCCAGCTCCTCGGGCAGTCCGAGGGCGATGTTCATGCTCTGCACGGCGCCGCCGGCCGTGCCCTTGGCGAGGTTGTCGATGGCGCTGATCGCGACGATCCGGCCCGCCGCCTCGTCGAGGGCCACCTGCACGAGGGCGGTGTTGGAGCCGAGGACGGACGCGGTCGAGGGCCACTGGCCCTCGGGCAGGAGCCGGGCGAACGGCTCGCCGGCGAGGGCCTTCTCGTAGGCGGCGCGCACGGCGTCCGCCGTGACGCCCGGCCGGGCCTTGGCGCTGCACGTGGCGAGGATGCCGCGCGGCATGGGGGCGAGGGTCGGGGTGAAGGACACCGTGACGGGCTCGCCGGCGACGGCGGAGAGGTTCTGGACCATCTCCGGGGTGTGCCGGTGGCCGCCGCCGACGCCGTACGGGCTCATGGCGCCCATGACCTCGCTGCCCAGCAGGTGCGGCTTGGCGGCCTTGCCGGCGCCGGAGGTGCCGGACGCGGCGACGACCACGGCCTCGGGCCCGGCCAGCCCGGCGGCGTACGCGGGGAAGAGCGCGAGGGAGACGGCGGTGGGGTAGCAGCCCGGCACGGCGATCCGCTTGGCGCCGCGCAGCGCGTCCCGCGCGCCGGGCAGTTCCGGCAGCCCGTAGGGCCAGGTGCCCGCGTGGGACGAGCCGTAGAAGCGCTCCCACGCGGCCGCGTCCTTCAGCCGGAAGTCGGCGCCGCAGTCGATGACGAGGACGTCCTCGCCGAGCTCGGCGGCGACGGCGGCGGACTGTCCGTGGGGCAGGGCCAGGAAGACGACGTCGTGCCCGGCGAGGGCCTCGGTCCCCGTCGGCAGCAGCACCCGGTCCGCGAGCTGCGGCAGGTGCGGCTGGAGGCCGCCGAGCCGCGCTCCGGCGTTGGAGTTCCCGGTCAGCGCGCCGATGCGGACCTCGGGGTGGCCCAGCAGCAGGCGCAGCACTTCGCCGCCCGCGTATCCGCTCGCTCCGGCCACTGCCGCGTGTATCGCCGCCATCGACGCCTCCTTGGTGATGGCATGACTATACGGATAGCTGCAGTTTTATGCAATGGGGTCGCGCGGCAGCGGGGCTCACCCGCGGGCGGGGTCAGCCCAGCACCGCCAGATAGTCGTCGAGGAGCTCGACCTGCCGCTCGGGCGGGAAGGCCGCGGGGCTGAAGAGGGCCTGCACCACCAGGCCGAGCACGAAGGACTGGGCGCCGGCCGCGACGCGCCCCGGGTCCCCTGGAGGCAGCTCGCCGAGGCGCTGGGCCGCCGCGACCAGATCGCTCAGCTTCTCGCGGCTGCGGGCGTACTTCCGGCCGTAGTCGTCGCTCAGGGCGGGGTCGGCGAGCGCGGTGTCCCAGGACGAGACCCAGATCCGGTTGCTCGCGACGGCCTCGGCCGTCAGCGGAAGGATGTCGAGCAGGGCGGCCCGCACGGCGGACAGGCCCTCGCCCGCCGCACGCCGGGGGCGGGCGGCGGTGCGCTCCGCGAGCAGGTCGAGGGCGTAGGCGACCAGGTCGCGCTTGGCGGGGAAGTAGTGGGTGAGCAGACCGGTGGTGGCGCCGAGCTCGGCGGCGACGGCGCGCAGGGTCAGCCCGCCGAAGCCGTGCGCGGCCAGCACCCGCCAGACCGCCTCCGAGACCTCGCGGCGCCGGGCTTCGTGATCTCCCTTGGTACGTGGCATGCTGCCACCGTACATATCCGTAACGCTTGTTGTGCGAATGGGGTCACCATGTTCTCCCTTGCCCTGCGGGACGACGCTCTCCTCTCCCTCCGCCCGCTCGAGATATGGCACGCCGAGGAGTTCGCGGCCCACATGGACCGGGCCCGCGAGCACATCCGGCCGTGGGTGGGGGCGGCGTTCGTCACCGACGACCTGGAGGGGGCGCGGGGCACGCTGCGCCGCTACGCCGAGCGGCAGGCCGCCGACGGCGCCCGTCTCTACGGCATCTGGCTCGACGGCACGCTGGTCGGCGGCGTGATGTTCACGGACTTCAACGCGGCCCTGGGCTCCTGCGAGGTCGGCTGCTGGCTGGAGCCGGCCGCCGAGGGGCTGGGCCTGATCACCGACGCGTGCCGGGCCCTGCTGGACTGGGCCTTCACCACCCGGGGGCTGCACCGCGCCGAGTGGCACTGCCGGGCCGACAACGACCGGAGCTCGGCGGTGGCCGTACGGCTCGGCATGACGCTCGAAGGCGTGCGGCGCGAGTCCTGGCCCTTCGACGGCACCCGCCACGACAAGCAGATCTGGGCGGTCCTCGCCTCCGAGTGGCAGGCCCACCGCAAGCGCGCGGGCATGGAGTAAATGCCCGGAACCTACAAATCCCCCGAACCCGACTCCGTGGCACACGGCATCCGGACGACCGCAAAACCCCTGGAAGAGTAGCCAGCAAGTTGATCATTCACCGCTCGCTTTCGGAGCGGTGAGTTGTGTCTCCACTACAAAGGGGGTTGTCCATGAGCAGCGATGTCAGGGATGTGGTGGTCACCGGGCTGGGAGCGACCACGCCGCTCGGCGGGGACGTCGCGTCGACCTGGGCCGCGATGCTGGCCGGGGAGTCGGGGATCGGGGCGATCGAGGAGGAGTGGGCGGCCGGGCTGCCCGTGCGGATCGCCGGGCGGCTCAAGTCCGAGCCGACCGAGGTCCTGGACCGGGTGCAGGCCCGGCGGATGGACCGCTGCGAGCAGATAGCGCTCATCGCCGCCCGGGAGGCGTGGGCGGACGCGGGCCGGCCCGAGGTCGAGCCGGAGCGGCTGGCCGTGGTGATCGGCACGGGCACGGGCGGCGCGCTGACGCTGCTCGGCCAGGACGACGTGCTGGAGGCGTCCGGCGTGCGGCGGGTCTCCCCGCACACCGTCCCCATGCTGATGGCCAACGGGCCCGCCGCCTGGGTCAGCATCGAGCTGGGCGCCAAGGGCGGGGCCCACACGCCGGTCAGCGCCTGCGCGTCCGGCGCCGAGGCCATCGCCATGGGCCTGGACCTCATCCGGCTCGGCCGGGCCGACGTGGTGGTCACCGGTGGCACGGAGGCCTGCATCGCCCCGCTGCCCATCGCCGGGTTCGCCCAGGCCCGGGCCCACTCGACCCGCAACGAGGCGCCCGCCCTGGCGTCCCGCCCCTTCGACGCCGACCGCGACGGGTTCGTCATCGGCGAGGGCGCCGCCGTGGTCGTCCTGGAGCGCGCGGAGTTCGCCGCCGCCCGCGCGGCGCGTGCCCACGCGCGGCTCGCCGGGGCCGGGGTGACCTCGGACGCCCACCACATCACGGCCGCCCACCCCGAGGGCCAGGTCCGCGCGATGCGGCTGGCACTGGACTCGGCGGGGCTGTCCCCGCTGGACGTCGAGCACGTCCACGCCCACGCGACGTCCACTCCCCTGGGCGACCTGGTCGAGGCGCGGTCGGTCACCGAGGCCATCGGGCTCCACCCGTCCGTCACGGCGACCAAGTCGATGACGGGGCACCTCTTCGGCGCCGCCGGGGCGGTCGGCGCGCTCGCCGCGATCCTCGCCGTTCGCGACGGCGTCGTCCCCGCCACCGCGAACCTCGACGCCCTCGACCCGGAGGTGCGGCTCGACGTCGTCGCGGGCGCCCCTCGCCGGGGTGCGCTGACGGCCGCGCTCACGAACTCGTTCGGCTTCGGCGGGCACAACGCGTCGCTGGTCTTCACGGCGTCCTGAGCACTCCCCTGGCCGCGCCCACGCGGCGGTAGCCGCGTATCGACACCGTCCCGCGCCCCTTCGGGGCGCAGGGCCTGCGACGATGGCGCTCATGCAGTTGCCCGACATGAATCTCCTCCCCGCCCTGGACGCGCTGCTGCGGGAAGGGAGCGTGACGGGCGCCGCCGCCCGGATGAACGTCTCGGCGTCGGCGATGAGCCGCACCCTGGGCCGGCTGCGGCGGGTGCTGGGCGATCCGCTGCTGGTCCCGGCCGGGCGCGGCCTGACCCTCACGCCCCGGGCGCGGGAGCTGCGGCCGTCGGTCGAGGCGGCCCTCGCCGGGGCGCTGGCCGCGCTGCGGCCCTCGCCGGAGATCGACATCGCGACCGTGGAGCGGCGGTTCACCCTGCGCACCAGCGACGCCGCCGCCGTCGTCCTCGGCCCGCCGCTCACCGCCCGAGTGGCCCGGGAGGCGCCCGGCGTCCAGCTGCGGATCCTCCCCGAGGGCGACGAGGACCCCGCCGACCTGCGCGACCGCGTCGACCTGGACATCGGGCAGCTACCCGAGCTCCCGCACGACGTGCGCAGCCGTCCGCTGCCGTCGCAGGACCACGTCGCGGTCTGCCGGGCCGACGCCCCCCACGCGGCCGAGGAGCTGACCGCCGAGCGGTTCGCGGCGCTCCCCCACATCACGGTCACCCGGCGGGGGCTCTTCCACAGCGTCGTCGACGAGCGGCTCGCCGAGCTCGGGCTGGCCCGCCGGATCCTCACGACGGTGCCGTCGCACGTCACGGCCTGCTTCCTGGCGCTGCGCTCCGACGCGCTGGCGCTGGTGGGCGCGGCGGTCGCCGCCCATGTCGCCGAGACCGTGCCGCTGGTGGTCCGGGAGATCCCGCTGCCCCTGCCCCCGGTCGCCCTGGGCATGGCCTGGCACGTGCGCGTGGACACCGATCCGGCCCACCGGTGGCTGCGGCAGGCCGTGGCCGACGCGGCGGGCGGCACCGGCCGTTCCGACGGCCATTCTTGAACGCGCCCTATACCGCCGTCCACCTTAGGCTGGGAGTATCCGAGTGCACCTGTCCCCGTACTCCGGCGAAAGGGTCATGGCGATGCATGCGAGCAAGGGCGACCGGTTGGTGGTGCACGGCCGGACGGTCGGCAAGCACGACCACACCGTGGAGATCGTGGAGGTCCTCGGCCCCAACGGCAACCCGCCCTACCGGGTGAGGGACGACAAGGGGCACGAGACGATCATGTCCCCCGGGCCCGACTCCGTCGTGGACCACCGCAAGGCCGGCGAGCAGTTCTAGGCCGCTTCAGCGCGGCGGGCGCGCGCGGTGGGGGTAGTGGTCCTTCACCACGCGCGCCATCGCGCCGATACGGTCGGCCACCACGTTCTTCGCCGAGAAGTAGACGTTGCCGCGCACCTCCGGATGGCGGCGGCCGAGGGCGACGTGCCGGGAGAGCTCGGCCGGGTCCTGCCAGGGCGCGGGCTGCGTGGGGTCGCCCGCCCGGTAGAGGGCCTCGCCGATGTAGAGCTGGACGTTCGTGCCGCGCACGGCCTCCGCCCACCAGGGCACCAGCGTGGCGTAGTCGGCGGCCGCGAAGCCGATGTGCCAGTAGCACTGCGGGACGATGTAGTCGATCCACTGCCGGCGGACCCAGCCGAGGGTGTCGGCGTGGAGGTCGTCGTAGGTCTGCACCCCGGCCTTGGTGTCCGAGCCCCGGGGGTCGGTGGTCCGGTTGCGCCAGACGGCGAAGGGGCTGATCCCGAAGCGCACGTGGGGTTTGCGGCGCTTGATCCGCTCGCCCGTCTCCCGCACCAGGCGGTCGATGTTGTCGCGCCGCCAGGCGGCCCGGTCGGGGAACCCGGCGCCGTACCGCTCGTAGGCGGCCGTGTCGTCGAAGGTCTGGCCGGCCACGGGGTAGGGGTAGAAGTAGTCGTCGAAGTGCACGCCGTCGAGGTCGTAGCGCCAGACGGCGTCGAGCAGGGCGTCCTGGACGAACCGGCGGACCTCGGGCAGCCCGGGGTTGTAGTAGAGCTTCCCGCCGTAGGGCACCGCCCACTCGGGGTGGATCCGCGCGGGATGGGTGGGCACGAGCCGCCCGGGGTCGGTGTGGTTGGCGACGCGGTACGGATTGAACCAACCGTGCAGCTCCAGACGGCGCTTGTGGGCCTCGCGCACGGCGAAGGCCAGCGGATCCCAGCCCGGCGACCGGCCCTGAACACCGGTCAGATATTCCGACCACGGTTCGAAGCGCGAGGGCCAGAAGGCATCGGCCGTCGGGCGGATCTGCAGGATCACGGTGTTCAGCCGCCGGGCCACCGCCGCGTCGAACAGGGCCAGCAGCTCGGCCCGTTGCCGCTCCGGGGGCAGCCCGGGGCGCGAGGGCCAGTCGATGTTGACGACGGTCGCGACCCACATCCCCCGGAGCTCCCGCCCCTGGGTCCGGCCGGCCCGCTCGCCACCGCCCCGCGCGGCGTCCACCGCTCCCGCCTCGCCCGTCGTGGTCAGCAGCGCCGCCATGGCGCTCGCGGCGGTCACGGTGAACCCTCTTCGCGTCAAACGCCCCATATGCGGATGCTCCTTCTTCCGGTGCTGTCGCGTGAGTCACACCCTTCACGCAGAGCATGCCCGCCCCGGCCCGCTCGCCACCGCCCCGCGCGGAGTAACGTCTTTCCCAGGGCGGCAGCCGGATGACCTTCGGCCCTCCGCCGGTCGACCGAAGATCAGCGAAAGGCACGATGTGGTGACCGACATCGAACGCGTCGGAGTGGTGGGCTGCGGCCAGATGGGCGCGGGCATCGCGGAGGTGTGCGCCAGGGCCGGACTGGACGTCAAGGTCGCGGAGACCACCGGCGAGGCACTGGAGCTGGGCCGCACCCGGCTGACCAACTCCCTCGGCAAGGCCGCCGAACGCGGCAAGATCACCGAAGCGGAGCGCGACGCCACCCTGGCCCGGCTGAGCTTCACCACCGACCTCGGCGAATTCGCCGACCGCGATCTGGTGATCGAGGCCGTCGTGGAGAAGGAGCAGGTCAAGACGGAGATCTTCCAGGTCCTCGACCAGGTCGTGACCCGCCCGGACGCCATCCTGGCCTCCAACACCTCCTCCATCCCGCTGGTGAAGCTGGCCGTCGCCACCTCCCGCCCCGACCGGGTCATCGGCATCCACTTCTTCAACCCGGCCCCGGTGCAGCAGCTCGTCGAGCTGATCCCCGCGCTCACCACGAGCGACGAGACCATCCGGCGCGCCGAGGCCCTGGTGGGCAAGGTGCTGGGCAAGCACGCCATCCGCGCCCAGGACCGCTCCGGGTTCGTGGTCAACGCCCTCCTCATCCCCTATCTCCTCTCCGCCATCCGGATGTTCGAGTCCGGCATGGCCAGCCGCGAGGACATCGACAACGGCATGGAGCTGGGCTGCGCCCACCCCATGGGCCCCCTCAAGCTCTCCGACCTCATCGGCCTGGACACCGTCGCCTCCGTGGCCGACAGCATGTACGCGGAGTACAAGGAGCCCCTGTACGCCGCTCCCCCGCTGCTCCAGCGGATGGTCGACGCGGGCCGGCTGGGCCGCAAGACGGGCTCCGGCTTCTACACCTACTGACCGTGACCACCGGCGCCCGCCCCGCCTTCACACGGGGTGTGCGCCGGTGACCCGCGAACACCCTCCGCACACGCTCCCGCCCCGCCTGTCCGCGCGATTGACTCGGATCGTCGCACCGACAGTGTCTTCTCGAAATGGGGTACGGACCGTGACCATCCATCCCGAGCGCACCGCCACCACTCCGGCGGAGCTCGCGGAGCTCCGCCGCAGCCTCGACGTCGGCGTCGTCCGCATCGACGGCCGTCTCGCCCTGCTCTGCCAGCGCAGCGAACAGGCGGAGCGGGATCTCGCCGAAGTCGCCGAGCGGGTGCGGGCCCTGGAGCACGGCCGCTGGCCGCTGCCCTCGCTCGCCGCCCTCACGGGGGTCGCTGCGCTGGCTCTCGCGGTGTGGCAGACCGTGGCCGGGCGGTGACGCGCCAGCGCCGGGGCGGAACCGCGGTCCCGCGACTGCGGGCTGCCCCGGGCTGGTCGCGCTCACGCGGCGGAGCCGCATATCGAGAACAGCCCCGCGCCCCTTCGGGCGCGGGGAAAGCCCTCAGCCCAGCCGCATGTGGTGCAGCAGAAGCAGCGCGGCGGCCATGTTGGCGGCCGGGACCTCGCCCCGTGCGATCAGGTCCGGCACCACCTTGAGCGGCACCCACTCACGGCGGTCCGACTCGAAGCCGTCCTCCGGGTCGCCGATGTACTCGGCCTCGTCCGTCCAGTAGATGTGGTGCCGGGCGTCGGTGAGCCCGTTGGACGGCTCGACCGACATCAGGTGCCTGAGCGGGCCCGGCCGCCAGCCGGTCTCCTCCTCCATCTCCCGGGCCGCGGCGACGGCGATGTCCTCGCCGTCCTCGACGACCCCGGCCGCCAGCTCCCAGCCCCAGTTGTCGGTGATGAAACGGTGCCGCCACAGCAGCAGGACCTCATTGGCCGCGTTGACCACGGTGGCCACGGCGACGGGCCGCAACCGGATGAGGAAATGGTCGAGATGACGTCCGTCGGGGAGTTCGACGTCCGCGAGATTGACCTGGAACCAGCGGTTCTCGTAGACGGTCAGCTCCCTGAGATTCTTCCAACGCACGTTCTGCCACCTTCCGCCGAGGTGGCCACCTCCCGGGCGCCGTCCTGGCGACCTCTCTCACAACGGCACGCGCAGCGCCCCGTCGATCATCTCGGCGGCCTCGGCCGTGGCCGCGCACCCACTTTCGATCAGGTGCTCGCGCACCGCACGGAGCCGGTCCCGTAAGCGCTGCGATTCCATGCCTCTCGCCTGCTCGGTCATCTCCCGCGCGGTGGCCACCGCCTTGTCCGCGTCTCCCTGACGCAGCTCGATGTGCGTGAGCATGGCGAGCCGGTGGACACGGCCCCGGTCGTGGGCGGGGGTGTCGACGGCCCGGTCCGCGTGCTCACGGGCGGGCCCGAGGTCGCCGAGGCTCAGCAGGGCCTCCGCCACCTGTACGTTCACCAGTCCGGGCTGGACATAGCCGGTCTCGGCGGGCTCCAGGCCCCGGTGGATGCGCTCGGCGGCCGCCTCGGCGCGCCGTATGCAGCCCAGCGCCCCCTGGCCGTCCCCGAGCCGGGCGTAGGCCTTGGCCTGCATGGCGTAGAGGTCGGCGGCGAGCGCCGGGGTGAGGTCCCGGCCGGCGGCCCGCACCGCGGACTCCGCGAAGGCGACGGCCTGCCGGTACTCCCCCATGAAGAGCGACTGGTTGACGAGGAGGGCGATCACATAGGCGCCCAGGCCACGGTCGTTGCTGGCCTTCGCGAGCCGCAGGGCCTGGTGGAAGTAGCGCTGGGCCAGGCCGTGGGCGTCCGAGTCGTAGGCGCAGATCCCCGCAACGGCCACCAGCCCCCCGGTGGCCCGGTGGAGCTGACGGCCCATCGCGTCGGAGTAGCCGCCGCGCAGCAGGGGCGCGGCCTCGGCGTTGAGGAAGCCGACGACCCGGGCGCGGGTCGCCACGCCGCCCGCCTTTCGGTACATCTGCTCGTAGTGGGCGCGGGCCGCGCGGAGCATCTCGATGTCGGCCATCGAGACGCGGGTGAGCCCGCGCCGGGAGACGTCGGCGTCCTCGGGCGGGTTCTCCCACTCCCACACGGGGATGACGGCGGGGGTGCCGGTGACGGCGGGGGCCCGGACGACGTGCTCGCGCTGCTGCTCGTCGGAGCGCCACAGGGCGGTGGCGCGGTCGACGAAGCCGGACAGCGGGGTGCCGGGGGCCCGGGGGCCACCGGGGGTGGCCAGGCCGATGTCGTCGAGGGTCAGCGCGCGGCGCAGCCGCTCGCCGAGGACCTCGCAGATCAGGTCCGGCACCTGGCCGCGGGGCCGCTGGCCCTTCAGCCAGCGGGCGACGGCGGTGTGTTCGTAACGCAACGCCAGTCCCCGGGCCCGGCCTGCCGCGTTGATGTGCGCGGCGAGACTCGCATGGGAGATTCCCGCTTCGTCGAGGACGGCGTCGAGCAGTGTGTTGGGCTCCATCCTGCCCTCCGGTGCGCTCGGTGGGATCAGCGTAGTGGAGATCCCTTCGCACGGGGTGTGAACGGGCCACGGGCGCGGGCGCACGTCAGGGGCCCGCGAGGAGCGCCCGGGGCGGGCGGGAGGCGGCCGGTGGACCGGGGCCGCGGTCGTTCCGCAGGGCGAGGAGGGCGAAGTCGTCCGTGACCGGTCCGCCGGTGTGGCGCAGCAGCGCCGCCTGTACCCGGGCGACGAGGGTCGCGAGGGCGGGCGGGGCGCCCCGGGCGGCCTCGGCGAGGGCGCCCGCGAGGGGGAAGAACGCGCCCGTCGCGTCGCGGGCGTCCTCGACGCCGTCGGTGTGGAGCACCAGGACGTCGCCGAGGAGCAGCCGGGTGAGCGGGAGCGGCGACAGCTCGGTGGGCAGGGGGAACACCCCGAGCGGGGGCAGCGGGTCGCCGGGCACGAGGACGGCCGGCCCGGGCCCGTGGGCCGGGTCGCCGGACAGCCGGTGCGGCCAGGGGTGGCCGCAGTTGAGGGCCACGACCTCGCCCTCCGCGCGGACCTCCAGCAGGAGGACGGTCGCGAACTCCTCGGCGTCCCAACGGTCCCCGTCGAAGCCGGCCGGCTGCCGCTGGTCCCGCTCGCGCAGGTGGCGGTGGAGGGAGCGCTCCAGGCGGCGCAGCACGTCCGGCAGCCGGGCCTCGTCGTGCGCGGCGTCGCGGAAGCTGCCGAGGAGGGCGGCGGCGGTGCCGAGCGCGGGGAGGCCGTGGCCGCGTACGTCGCCCATGAGGACGCGCACCCCGTGCCGGGTGCCGAGGGCGTCGTAGAGGTCGCCGCCGACGAGCGCGCCCTCGCCGGCGGACACATGGCGGCCGGCGAGGGCGATCCCGTCGAGCCGGGGCGGCAGGGGGCGCAGCAGCACGGTCTGCGCGGTGATCGCGACCTCGCGGGCGCGCTCCAGTTCGCCGGTGAGCCGACGGGTACGGCCGGAGATCAGATAGCTGGCCGCGACGACGGCGAGGACGGCGCCGCACGTGCCGATCCTGCCGCTCACCGCCGCGCGCCCGGACGGCCCGGGCGGCACGAGCGCGAGCAGCGCGCAGGCGCCGCCGAGCAGGACGCACTGGCGGCGCCCGGTACCGGCGCAGGCGATCGCGGGTGTCGCGGCGAGGAGTTCGATGAACTGGGTGCCGAGGGGGCTGAGGATTTCCCAGAGGACGACCGCGAGGACCCACAGCCCGGGCAGTACGAACACGATTCCCCGCCGGAAGCGAGCCTCTCGTGTACGGATCATTCCGTCGGCCCCCTAGCAGCAAAGACGCGCTGAATTCTCGCGACAGCGCGCCCCTGTGCGGAGGGTTGCCCCCCGTTTTCCACCCGAACGAGGGATGCCGGGGCCGAAACGCGCCCCGTAAGGGGCGCGGGGAACTGCGCGACCAGCCCAGAACCGCCCGCAGCCGCGAGACAACGGTCCCACCCCGCCGCTCGCGCGAGGCGAACGCACGACGGGGCCCGGGTGGCAAACCCGGACCCCGTCGTCACTCAACCCGCCGTCAGGCGCTACGCGCTACGCGCCGCGCAGCACCGCGCCCGTGCGCTCGACGGCGGCCTGGACCGCCGTGTCGCGCGCGGCCGACGCCTCGTCGGCCGTCAGCGTGCGGTCGGCGGCCCGGAAACGCAGCGCGTAGGCCAGCGACTTCTTGCCCTCGCCGAGCTGCGCGCCGGTGAAGACGTCGAACAGGCGCAGCGACTCCAGCAGCTCGCCGGCGCCGTCCCGCAGGGCGGCCTCGACGTCGGCCGCCGGGACCGAGGAGTCGACGACGAGCGCGACGTCCTGGGTGGCGACCGGGAAGGTGGAGACGCGCGGGCCCTGGACGGCGCCGTCGCCGGCCCGCTCCAGCAGATCGAGGTCGATCTCCATGGCGGAGGTCCGCTCCGGCAGGCCGAACGCCTTGACGACGCGCGGGTGGAGCTCACCGGCGTTGCCGACGGCCACCTCCTGCCCGTCGATCAGGACGGACAGCGCCGCGCAGCGGCCCGGGTGGTAGGGCGCCTGCTGGTCCTGACGGATGATCAGCTCGGCGCCGGCCTCACGGGCGACGACGCGGCCCGCCTCGACGGCGTCGGCCCAGCCGGCCGGACGGCCCTGGCCCCACCAGCCGGCCCGCTCGCGGGCGCCGGCGAGGACGACGGCGGCACGGCGCGGCTGCCGGGGCAGCGCGGCGTTCAGGCCGGCGATCTCCTCGTCGGTGGGACGGCGGTCGACGGGCAGCCGGGCCGGGACGCCCTCGTCGCCGGTCGGCTGGAAGACCAGGCCGGTCTCGAAGAGCGCCAGGTCGTGCTCGCCGCGGCTGTCGTTGCGGCGCAGGGCGGCGAAGAGCCCCGGCAGCATGGTGGTGCGCAGCGCCGGCTCGGCCTCGGAGAGCGGGTTGGCCAGGCGCACGGTGGTGCGGCGCTGGTCGTCGGCCGGCAGACCCAGGTGGTCCAGGGCCCAGTCCCCGATGAAGGGGTAGTTGAGCACCTCGACGTAGCCGGCCCCGGCCAGGGCCCGGCCGACGCGGCGGTGGAGCCGCTGGCGGTGGGTCAGGCCACGCCCGGCGGGCGGCGCGGGCAGCGCCGAGGGCACGTTGGCGTAGCCCTCCAGCCGGATGACCTCCTCGGCGAGGTCGTTGGGGTCGGTGAGGTCGGGCCGCCAGCTGGGGACGGTGACGATCAGCTCGTCCTGGCCGTAGACGTCGCAGCCGACCTCCTGGAGGCGGCGGACGACGGTCTCGCGGCCGTACTCGAGACCGGCGACGCGGTCCGGGTGGTCCGCGCGGATGGAGATGGTGCGCGGCCCGCTGGGGGCGACGACCTCGGTGACGCCGGCCTCGGCGGTGCCGCCCGCGAGCAGCACCAGCAGGTCGACCGTGCGCTGGGCGGCGGCGGAGGCGGCCTGCGGGTCGACACCGCGCTCGAAGCGCTTGGACGCCTCGGTGGTCAGCCGGTGGCGGCGGGCGGCGCGGGCGATGGCGACCGCGTCGAAGTGGGCGGCCTCGATGACCACGTCGGTCGAGCCCTGGCCCGCGGCGTGGTCGGCGATCTCCGTCTCGGCGCCGCCCATCACACCGGCGAGGCCGATGGGGCCCCGGTTGTCGGCGATGACAAGGTCCTCGGCGTCCAGGACGCGCTTGGTGCCGTCGAGGGTGGTGAGCTTCTCGCCGGGCTGGGCGCGGCGCACGCCGATCGTGCCGTCCAGGGTGGCGCGGTCGTAGGCGTGCAGCGGCTGGCCCAGCTCGAGCATCACGTAGTTGGTGACGTCGACGGTCAGCGAGATCGGGCGCATGCCGGCCTTCTGGAGGCGGCGGCGCAGCCAGATCGGCGACTGGGCCTCGGGGTCGATGCCGGTGACCGTACGGGCGGTGAAGCGGTCGCAGCCGCTGGGGTCGGCGACGGCGACCGGGTAGCCGTAGCCGTTGGGCGCGGGCACGTCCAGCAGGGCCGGATCGCGCAGCGGCAGACCGTAGGCGGTGGCCGCCTCACGGGCGATGCCGCGCATCGACAGGCAGTAGCCGCGGTCGGGCGTGACGGCGATGTCGAGGACCTCGTCGACGAGCTGGAGCAGCTCGATCGCGTCGGTGCCGACCTCGTGCTCGTTGGAGAGCACGATGATGCCGTGGGTGCCGTCGTCGCCCATGCCCAGCTCGTCGCCGGAGCAGATCATGCCGCGCGAGACCTTGCCGTACGTCTTGCGCTCGGCGATGGCGAAGTCGCCGGGGAGCACGGCGCCGGGCAGCGCGACGACGACCTTGTCGCCGACGGTGAAGTTGCGGGCGCCGCAGACGATCTCCTGCGGCTCACCGGTGCCGTTGGCCGTGCCGACGTCGACGGTGCAGAAACGGATCGGCTTGCGGAAGCCCTCGAGCTCCTCGATGGTGAGGACCTTGCCGACGACGAGGGGGCCGGTCAGGTCGGCACCGAGCTGCTCGACGCGCTCGACCTCGAGGCCGGCGTCGATCAGCTTGGCCTGCACGTCGCGGCCGGTCTCGCCGGCCGGCAGGTCGACGTATTCCCGCAGCCAGGAAAGCGGGGCGCGCATCAGATCTCCATCCCGAACGGCCGGGTGAAGCGCACGTCACCCTCGACCATGTCTCGCATGTCCTCGACGTTGTGGCGGAACATCAGCATCCGCTCGATGCCGAACCCGAAGGCGAAGCCGCTGTACTTCTCCGGGTCGATGCCCGCGGCGGTCAGCACCCGGGGGTTGACCATGCCGCAGCCGCCCAGCTCGATCCAGCCCTCGCTGGAGCAGGTGCGGCACGCCTTGTCGGGGTTGCCCACCGACTCGCCGCGGCAGGCGAAGCACACCATGTCCATCTCGGCGGACGGCTCGGTGAACGGGAAGTACGACGGGCGCAGCCGGGTCCGCATGTCCTCGCCGAACAGCACCCGCACCATGTGGTCGAGGGTGCCCTTGAGGTCCGCCATGGTCAGGCCCTCGTCGATGGCGAGGAGCTCGACCTGGTGGAAGACGGGGGTGTGGGTGGCGTCCAGCTCGTCGGTGCGGTACACGCGGCCCGGGCAGATCACGTAGACCGGGGGCTCGCGGTCGAGCATCGAGCGGATCTGCACCGGGGAGGTGTGGGTGCGCAGCACGACGCCGGAGTCGGCGGCCCCCGCGGCGGAGCCGCTATCGGCACGAGCGGTGCCCCGCACGAAGAAGGTGTCCTGCATGGTGCGGGCCGGGTGGTCCGGCGCCAGGTTGAGGGCGTCGAAGTTGAACCACTCGGCCTCGACCTCGGGGCCCTCGGCGACCTCGTAGCCCATGGCCACGAAGACGTCCTCGATGCGCTCGCCGATCGTGGTCAGCGGGTGGCGGGCGCCGGCCGGCACACGGTCGTACGGCAGGGTGACGTCCACCGCCTCCTCGACCAGGACGCGGGCGTCGCGCTCGGCCTCCAGCTCCGCCTGACGGGCGGCGAGGGCCTTGTTCACGGCGCCGCGGGCCATGCCCACGCGCTTGCCCGCCTCGGCCTTGGCCTGCGGCGGCAGGGCGCCGATCTCGCGGTTGGCCAGGGCCAGCGGGGAGCGGTCGCCCATGTGGGCGGCCTTCGCCTCGCGGAGGGCTTCGAGGTCGGCGGCCGCGGCGAGGGCGGCGAGCGCCTCGTCCCGCATCCGCTCGATCTCTTCCGGTTTCAGTGCCTCGACCTCGACAGGGTCGTACGACTTATTGGGTGCCGACATCTCTTCCCGTGCTTCCGATTGGGGTGGCTTCGCTTCGCTGCGCGACTTCGCCCGACGACGTTGGCCAAAGGTGGTGCCAAAGGTGCCAAAGGTCGAGTCTAAGGGGCGCGTGTGGTGGGACGAGCCCGTGGGCCGCGCTCAGGCCTGGGTGAGGAAGGCCGGGGCACCCACGGGCAGGGTAAATCGGAACTGGGCGCCGCCGCGGGCGGCCCGCCCCACCGTGATCGTCCCGCCGTGGGCGTCGACGATGCCCTTGACGATGTACAGCCCCAGGCCGGTGCCGCCGCGCTTGCTCCCGCGCCAGAAGCGGGTGAAGACGCGGGCCATCGACTCCTCCGGGATGCCGGGGCCCTCATCGCTCACGGTGACCGCCGTCCCCTCCGCGTGGGCCTTCGTCAGTGCTGGTGTCACTTCTATGGTGACGACTCCCTCGCCGTGGCGCACGGCGTTTTCCAGGAGGTTGCCCAGCACCTGGTCGACCTTGTCCGGATCCGCCCAGAGCGGGGGCAGCGCGTCGGCGACCTTGACCTCGAACCGCTCGGGCCGCATCCCGGCCCGGGTGTAGCTCGCCACGTGCCGGCGGACGGCGGCGGCCATGTCGACCGGCTGCCGGCGCACCTCCAGCCGGCCGGAGTCGATCCGGGAGATGTCCAGCAGCTCGGCGATCAGCCGGGTGACCCGGTCGGCGTCGGCGTCGACCGTCTCCAGCATCAGCCGCTTCTGGTCGTCGGTGAACCGCTCCCACTTGGCCAGCAGCGTGGCCGTGAAGCCCTTGACGGAGGTCAGGGGGGAGCGCAGCTCATGGGCGACGGTGGCGATCAGCTCGGCGTGGCTGCGCTCGGTGCGCCGGCGCGCCTCGGTGCCGCGCAGCTGGACCACCACGCGCACCACCGGCCCGCCGGGCCGCTCGCGGACGTAGCGGGCGGAGACGAGCACCTGGCGGCCGCCGGGCAGCAGCAGATTGCGCTCGGGCTGGCCGGTGCGGGTGGCGAGGCCGCCATAGGGGTCGGTCACGGCCCACCAGCGGCGGCCGTCCAGATCCTCCAGCGGCAGGGCGCTCTCCAGCTGCCGGCCCAGCGCGTCGCCCGGGCGCACGGCGGTGATCCGGGCCGCGGCGGCGTTGAAGCAGGTGATCCGGCCGGTGGCGTCGGCGACGACCAGCCCGTCGGGCAGGTCGTCGGCGTGGAGGCCGGCGGCCGGCCCCGGGGAGCCCGTGGAGGCGGCCGGGCACGTGCCGGCCACCGTGCTCCCGGACGTTCTGACGTTCATCGACCCGCACCCCCTCCCGACCCCCGGAGCCCCAACCCTACTAGCTGGAGGTCACGGAGCGGCACCCTCCGGACGCGCGCTGCGCACGGGCGGAGGCGTAGAGGCACACCGCGGCGGCGGTGGCGAGGTTGAGGCTCTCGGCCTTTCCGTGGATCGGGACGCGCACCACGGCGTCGGCGAGCGCCCGGGTCTCCTCCGGCAGGCCCCAGGCCTCGTTGCCGAAGATCCAGGCGCTGGGACCGCCCATGCTGCCCTGGTCCAGCTCCTCGTCCAGGTCCTTGTCGCCGGCGCCGTCGGCGGCCAGGATCCGCGCCCCGGCGGCCTTCAGGCCCGCGACGGCCTGCTCGACGGGGACGCCCACGGCCACCGGCAGGTGGAAGAGGGAGCCCACGGAGGCCCGCACCGACTTGGGGTTGTAGAGGTCCACGGAGGCGTCGGTCAGCACGACGGCGTCGGCACCCGCGGCGTCCGCGCAGCGCAGGACCGTACCGGCGTTGCCGGGGTCGCGGACGTGCGCGAGGACGGCCACCAGCCGGGGGCGGCCGGCGAGGATCTCCTCGAAGGGCGAGTCCAGGAAGCGGCACAGGCCGACGATGCCCTGCGGGGTGACGGTGTCGGACATCTCCGCGATGACCTCGTCCGTCGCGGTGAGCACGGGCACCCCGGCGGCGTGGGCGGCGGCGACGATGTCGGCGTGGCGCTCGGCGGCGTCCGGCGTCACGTACACCTCGATGAGGTGGTCGACGGCCTCGCGCACGGACTGCGGGCCCTCCGCGATGAAGCGGCGTTCCTTGCTGCGGAAGCTCCGCTTGGCGAGACGGCGGGCCGCGATGACACGGGGCGATCGCAGGGAGGTCAGCTCGGGGGCCGCCATGGGCTCACTTTCGGTAGCGGAGGTGCGGGTGCTGCTGGGCGCCCGGTGAGCTTCCCGGCACGGTGGGTGCCGGGGGCCGGACGCGAGCGGACCCGCAGGCCGGGGGCCTGCGGGTCCGAGCGGTGCCTTGCGGCGCCTGGATCAGGCGGCGGCCTTCGGCGCGTTGACGTCGGCCGGCAGGGCCTTCTGCGCGGCCTCGACGAGCGCGGCGAACGCGTTCATGTCGTTGACGGCCAGCTCGGCCAGCATCTTGCGGTCCACCTCGATGTTGGCGGCCTTCAGACCCTGGATGAGGCGGTTGTACGTCATGCCGTTCTGGCGGGCAGCGGCGTTGATGCGCTGGATCCACAGCTGACGGAAGTCGCCCTTGCGCTTCTTGCGGTCGTTGTAGTTGTAGACCAGGGAGTGGGTGACCTGCTCCTTGGCCTTGCGGTACAGACGCGACCGCTGACCGCGGTAGCCGCTGGCCTGCTCGAGGATCGCCCGGCGCTTCTTGTGCGCATTGACTGCGCGCTTGACGCGTGCCACTTGTTAACTCCTTGTAGCGGGGCCGTGGTGGTTTCTCACACGACCCGAAAACGATTGGGTCCCGGTGCGGACATTCGGCGCGGGGCCGAATGTCACATGCCGAGAAGCTTCTTGATCTTCTTGGCGTCGGCCGGGGCCATCTCGGCGTTGCCGGTGAGGCGACGCGTCAGGCGGGACGACTTGTGCTCGAGCAGGTGGCGCTTGCCAGCGCGCTCACGCAGCACCTTGCCGGAGCCGGTGACCTTGAAGCGCTTCTTGGCACCGCTGTGCGACTTGTTCTTCGGCATAGCGCCGTTCTCTCCTCGTCGGTGGCACTCCACGGCCCCTTCGGGGCGCGGTGAAGCGTCAACTGTTGATTGCTGTCCGGGACGGGGGACGCCCCGGAGTGAGCGCCGGGACCACGAGGGCCCCGGGATCACGCCTCTGCGGTCTCCTCGGCGGCGGCGTCCGCGGGGGATCCACCCTGGCGCTCCGCCTTGCGGGCGGCCTGCGCCTCGCGGGCTTCGGCCATCGCCTCGGTCTTCTTCTTGTGCGGACCGAGAACCATGATCATGTTGCGGCCGTCCTGCTTGGGGTTCGACTCGACGAAACCCAGCTCCTGGACGTCTTCCGCGAGGCGCTGCAGCAGTCGGTAGCCGAGCTCCGGCCGGGACTGCTCGCGACCACGGAACATGATCGTGATCTTGACCTTGTCGCCCTGCTTGAGGAACCGGACGACGTGACCCTTCTTGGTGTCGTAGTCGTGCGGGTCGATCTTCGGCCGGAGCTTCATCTCCTTGATGACCGTGTGCGCCTGGTTCTTGCGCGCCTCACGGGCCTTCATGGCCGACTCGTACTTGAACTTCCCGTAGTCCATGAGCTTGCAGACCGGCGGGCGTGCGTTCGCCGCCACCTCGACCAGGTCGAGGTCGTACTCCTGCGCAAGCTCCAGGGCCTTGGCAAGCGGCACAATGCCTACCTGCTCGCCGCTGGGACCGACAAGTCGCACCTCGGGGACGCGGATCCGGTCGTTGATGCGGGGCTCGGCGCTGATGGGGCCTCCTCGGTAGCACCACGCGGCACCCTCATGGGGCCGCGCAACGTCTTTTCGTAAAGACCAACCGCGCCGGTACATGAAAAATGCCCCGACGGGCACAGGCGGGGCTCCATACCGGAACACCGCCACGGCGAGCCGCGGGGCGCTATCGGGCAGCTCCATCGTCCGTACGGAACGATGGCTACCGCCTGACCGGAGACCTGCCGACCGATGGTCGACCAGGTGGGAGAACGGAGCTCCACTTGTGGGCCGGGCACACGGATGCGCTCAGCCGGTCGTTTACCGACGATAGCAGGTGGGGAGCAGGCGTGCTAACCGGGCGTACCGGCCGGTGGCGAACCGATCCGGCACCGGGACGTATCGTGTGCGCCATGAGCGACGCGACCCCCACCAGCGGGGAGAACCCCACCCCCGACTTCGACACCATGACCCGCGACATCGCGGACGTCCCCGCCGTCGAGGTGATCACCACGGTCGCGGTGCACCTGATGAGCGCGGCGGCGGTCAACCTCGGCCTCGCCGAGGACGGCGAGCGGCACAAGGACCTCGACGAGGCCCGCAAGCTGATCACCGCGCTCGCCGGGCTGGTCACCGCGAGCGCCACCGAGGTCAGCAACTTCCACGCGGCCCCGCTGCGCGACGGCCTGAAGTCGCTCCAGCTGGCCTTCCGCGAGGCGTCCGTCGTCCCGGACGAGCCGGGCCAGGGGCCCGGTGAGAAGTTCACCGGACCCGTGTACGCGTAACGGGTTCTCCGTCGAGGGCCGGTCAGGCCGGGCCGCCGTAGTGCGGCCGGTCGGGCCGGCCCTCGCCCGTACCCGCCAGCGGCTCGGGCGCCGCGAGCTCGTCCGCGAGCATGGCGACCCCGTGCGGCGGGTGGGTGACCCGGTGGGCGAACGAGGCGAGGGCGCCGCCGACCAGCGGGGCGACGATGAACAGCCACAGCTGGGACAGGGCCGCGCCGCCCGCGAAGAGCGCCGGGCCGATGCTGCGCGCCGGGTTGACGGAGGTGCCGGTCAGCGGCACGCCCACCAGGTGGTCCACCGCCAGCGCCAGGCCGATGGCCAGCCCGCCGAAGCCCACGACGGCGACCCGGTGGGTCACCGCGAGCACCACGAACACCAGCAGGAAGGTCAGGACGACCTCGGCGAGGAACGCGCCGCCGGTGTTGATGTGCACGGCCGAGCGGTCCGCGTAGCCGTTGCTGCCGAACGTCCCGTCGGTCTTGATCCCGGGCACCTGTTTGGCGATCAGGAAGAGGATCGCCGCGCCGACGATGCCGCCCACCAGCTGCGCGATCCAGTACTCGATGGCCGTGTGGATCGTGATGCGGCGCTCCAGCAGCAGGCCGAGCGTCACCGCCGGGTTCAGGTGGCAGCCCGACACCGGCCCCAGGGCGTACACCAGGGCCAGAAGAGTGAAGCCGAACGTCAGGGCGATGCCGACCACGCCGATGTAGTCGGCCGCGAGGACGACGGAGCCCACGGCGAACAGCACCAGCAGCAGGGTTCCGAGGAACTCGGAAGCGGCGGTCCTGGTCTTCACCGGGTCCAGATTGGCCAGGGCCGGCTTCACGTTCTTCAGGGCGTCCATGGCGACCTCCTGAGGATCTCGTGGACCGTCCTCGTGAAATTGTCGGACGGTCTCCCCGGGAGCGCCTGTCGGGACCGCCGCGGCCGGCGGCCCGGCTAGCGGCTGAAGAGCGCCTCTCCCGGGACGTGCGCCGTCGCGGGCAGCAGCGCGAGGTCCAGGCCCCGCACCAGCCGCTCCCGCAGCACCTCGGCGGCGGCCAGCCCCTCGGCGACCCGGCGCACCACGTCTCCGGGCGCCGCGTCCCCGGCCAGGACCAGCGCCAGCGTGCCGTCGGCCTCGCCGGACGGGGTGAGGTGGGCCCGCAGCACCCCGGGCTCGGCCGCGAGGACGTCCCGCAGGGCGCCGGTGACGGCGGGGTCGGCCAGCGGGTCCGCGCTGTCGCGGCCCTCGGCCAGCGCCAGCAGCGCGGGGCCGGTCAGCGGATAGGTCACGGGACCGGCCAGGTCGAGCACGATGGTGTCCGCCTTCTCGTGCACGGCGGCCTGCAGGGCCTGGTGCAGCGGCACGGCCACGGGCCGGGCGTCGGCGCGCCACCGCTTCATCGTCTCCATCGAGGTGAACGCGGGCAGCGCGCGGCGCCCGTCCGGCGCCTGGAGCGTCGGTACGGCCATGTCGCTGGTCTTCTCGCGCTTGAGCCCGTCGGGCCCGGTCTCCACCTCGCCGAGCACGGCCACCACGGGCACGAGGAGCCGGACGCCCGGCAGGGCGGCCAGCACCCGCTTCTCGGCCCCGGCCGACCGGTCCGCCGCCCAGGCGGCGAGCGCCTCGGCGAGAGCGGGGTCGGCGGAGCCGTCGTCGTCGGAGAACGGGGAGTCCGGGATGTTCTTGAGCGCCACGGCCCGAGCGTATCGGGTGGGCTTTCCCCGCCGGGTGCCCGGGGCTGCCGCCCCGAAGCCCGGTCGCCGGGGGGCCGGGGGCTCGCCCCCCGGTTACGGGAAGGGGCGGGATCGGGGAGCAGACACCCTCGGCCGACGCCGCAGCACCGCCGCCGTGATGAGCAGCAGCACCCCCGCCCCGCCCGCGACGAGCGCCGGGACGCCCGGACCGCCCCCGGAGGCGTCCCCGGGCGCGGCCCCCGGCCCCCCGCCGAAGTACCGCGGCACCGCGGGCGCGCGGCGCACCTGCGCGCCCTCCCGGCCGGCCTTCTCGATGGCGGCCGCCGGGTCCACCATCCCCGCGCCGACCTCGTCGTCGCGGCCGCCCGTCGGCCGGTCCCGCGCGGTGTCGGTCAGCAGCTCGCGGACCCGCGCCGGGCTCAGCCCCGGCCGGGCGGCGCGCAGGAGCGCCACGGCCCCGGAGACGAAGGCGGAGGCGGCGCTCGTCCCCCAGCCCTCGTAGTAGCGCCGGTCCGGGTCGGCGATGACGACGTCGACGCCGGGCGCGCTGACGGTGGCGTACCAGCGGCGGGTGGAGAAGGAGGCGCGGCCCCCGTAGCGGTCGACGGCCGTCACGGCGATCACGCCGGGATAGGCCGCCGGGTAGGAGACGTGGTCGCCGTGCTCGCCGCCGTTGCCGGCGGAGGCGACGACGACGGCCCCCTTGGCCAGCGCGTACTGCACGGCCGCGTCCTCGCGCGGCTCCGGATGCGCGGTGTCGCTGTCGTCGCCCAGGGACAGGTTGATCACGTCGGCGCCGTGGTCGGCGGCCCAGCGGATGCCGTCCGCCAGCGCGCTGCCGCGCGCTCCCCGGGCCTTGGCGCGGGCGGGGTCGCTGTCCTCGAGGATCACCCGCACCGGGAGGATCCTCGCCTCGGGGGCGACGCCGGTGATCCCGTCGGCGTCGTCGTCGCCGTGCCCGCGCCCGGCGATGATCCCGGCCATGGCGGTGCCGTGCCGGGCCCAGGAGCGGTCGCCGGGCCCGGCGCCGAAGCCGATCAGATCCTTGCCGGGGAGCACCCGTCCCCGCAGATCGGGGTGCCCGTCGTCGACACCGGTATCGAGTACGGCGACGGTGATCCCGGCGCCCTTGGTGGTCCGCCAGACGTCCTGGACGTGGAGGGCGTCGAGCGCCCACTCCTGCGCCCTTATGGCGTCCGCCCGGGCCGGGGCGGCGGCGAGCACGGCGAGGGCGGTCCCGGTGGCCAGCGCGGCCAGGGACCGGCGCGGACGCCTCATCGGCCGTCCTCCCGGCCCGCCGGCCGGTGCGCGGCGTCGCGGTAGGCGCGCGCCACCTCCTCCACGAGGGCCGTCGCGTCATGGCCGAGACCCGCCTGCGCCGGGGCCTCGGTGGCGCCGGGGACGACCGCCCGGGCGGCGGGCAGCGGCGGGGTGCCCGTACGGCCGTCGGCGAAGCCGGTGACGGCGTAGACGACGGCGGGCACGTCCGTCATGACGGTGATGTACCAGCTGGCGCGCTGCGCGTCGCCGAAGCGCGCGGCGGGGGTGTCCCGGAGCGCGAGGGGGCGGGGCATCAGGTCGGCGCGCTCGTCGAGGTGTTCGTCGGCGAACCGGCGGCGCAGGGCGCGCATGCCGGCGGCGTCGGCGTCGGTGACGAGCAGGCCGACGGTGGTCACGTGCGACGACGTGGCGTCGGCGTAGGTGGCGCGCAGCAGCCGGGCGCAGCCGACGGGGGCCAGGGCGGTGGCGAGGAGGGGGTCGAAGGCGTCGGCGCAGCCGCTGTCGGGGGCGACGCCCAGCCGGGTCCAGTCGCGCGGGGCGCCGCCGGGCCCGGCCGCGTCCCGGTGGACGGCGGCCGGGAAGATCCGGTCGACGGGAAGGCCGCGCCAGAGGGTGGCGCCGCGCGTGTAGGCGGCCTCGGCGGCGGAGCCGTCGCCCGGGCCGGCGGCCAGGCAACTCCCGGTCACGGCCCCGGCTATGAGGCCGAGCCCGAGGACCAGGCTGACGGCGGCGGCGACGGCGCGCCCGGAGCCCCGCGAGGGCGGGCCGGGAACGGGGACGGGGAGCGGGGGCGGCGGGGGTGCCCAGTGGGGGGCGGGGGGCGGCGGCAGGGCTTCCGCTTCGGTGCTCAACCTGCGCTCCCCCTTGCGAGCCGGCCGGTCGTACCGCCGTATGTCGGATATCCGCCACATCGCCGCCGACCCGAAGGCCGTGGCGTGCGCGCCACTTTACGGTGCGCGACACGACGGGTGCCATTCGCCCGGGCCCGACCCCTGGTCAGCGGATTCCGGCTCTGGCAGGCTGCCCGCCATGTCGTCCGACAGAGCGCGTTACGACCGGGCCACCGCCCATCTGGACGCTCCCCTCGCGGTGGTCGATACCGGGGCGTTCGACGCCAATGCCGCCGATCTGGTGCGGCGGGCGGGGGGCAAACCGGTGCGAGTGGCGAGCAAGTCCGTGCGGTGCCGGGCACTGCTGGAGCGGGTGCTGGCGCGCGACGGCTTCGCGGGCGTGCTGGCCTACACCCTCGCCGAGGCGCTGTGGCTGGCGCGTTCGGGGATTCCGGACGTCCTGGTCGCCTATCCGTCGACGGACCGCACGAGCCTGGCGGAACTGACCTCGGACCCCAAGCTGGCCGCCGCGGTGACGCTGATGGTGGACGACCCGACGCAACTGACGGTCGTGGAAGCCGCCCGAACGGGCCGTGAGGAGATCCGGATCTGCCTGGAGTTGGACGTCTCACTGCGACTACTGGGAGGCAGGGTACGGATCGGGGCGTTGCGGTCACCACTGAACGACCCGGGCGAACTGGCGGAGCTGGCCCGGTCAGTGGCCCGCCGCCCGGGGTTCCGCCTGGTGGGCCTGATGGCCTACGAGGCGCACGTGGCGGGCGTGGGCGACAGGATCCCCGGCCACCCCGTCCGCTCCCGGGCGATCCGACTGATGCAGTCAGTCGCCCGAGACCGGGTGGCGGCCGTGCGCGCGGAGGCGGTGCGGGCCGTACGGGAGGTGACGGAACTGGAGTTCGTCAACGGCGGCGGCACGGGCAGTGTGCAGCACACGGCGGCCGAGGACGCGGTGACGGAGATCGCCGCCGGTTCGGGGCTGTACGCGCCGCGCCTGTTCGACGGCTACTCGTCCTTCACCGCCCGCCCCGCCGCGCTGTTCGCGCTGCCCGTGGTGCGGCGGCCCGGGGTGGGCGTGGTGACGGTCCTGGGCGGCGGCTACCCCGCGTCGGGCGCGGCCGGACGGGACCGCCTGCCGGTCCCGTACCTCCCGGCGGGCCTGCGGCTGGCGGGGCGGGAGGGTGCGGGCGAGGTGCAGACCCCGCTGCTGGGACATCCCGCCGACGATCTGCTGATCGGCGACCGGGTGTGGTTCCGGCACGCCAAGGCGGGCGAATTGTGCGAGCGGTTCGCGGAGCTCCACCTTGTGGAGGGCGACCGGGTGGTGGGGACGGTCCCCACGTACCGGGGGGAGGGCCGCACGTTCCTCTGACGGGCGCCTCCCGCGCGGGGTTCGGTGGACTTTCCGGGTGCCCCCGGTGGGGGTTTCCCGCGCCTTCGGCGCGGGTTCTACCCCACCCACCCGCCCGATTACCCGGAAGCGCGCCCCCGGGGTAGTGACGGAAGGGGGCGGGGTGGGGTGGATGGGCCCTGGTAGGGGCGTAAAGAGCTCTTCGCCGCTGGAGCCAAGTACGGGGCAACTCTTACCAAAGTGGCAGGGACCGCGAAGAGCTCAGCCCCGTAAGGGCCCGTCCACCCCACCCCGCCCCCGACCCACCAACCGGCCCTCACGGCAACAGGATCAGCCGCACCGGATCCCCGTCCTTCTTCCGCAACCGTTCGACACCAACCGCCGCCTCCGCCAGCGGCAGCGTGCCGCTGACCGACCGTCCGAGGTCCAGCCGCCCCAGACGGGCGAGCGCCACCAGCTCGTCCACGTGCGCAGGCGCCGACCCGTAGTGCCCCAGAACCTGCTGCTCGCGAAAAATGAACGCCGCACCGTCGGCCAACGTCAGCGCCCCAGGAGCGATCCCGACGAGCACCAGCCGCCCACCCCGCCCCAGACAGCGCACGGCCTGGTCCCGGACGGCCGGCACCCCCGCCGTGTCGAGGGCGAGGTCGAGCCCCAGCCCCCCGGTCGCCTCCAGGACCCGCTCGCGGACATCCCCCGCACCGGCGTCCAAAGCGACATCGGCCCCGAACTCCAGGGCCCGCCGACGGGCACCCTCCAGCGGGTCAACAGCAACAATGGGCGCCGCCCCGGCCAACCGCAGCAACTGCACCGCGTGCGCACCGAGCCCACCGACCCCCCAGACCCCGGCGGGGCGGGCGGGCCGCACCCGACCGGTAGTCGTGATGGCGGCCCAGGGCGTGGAGACGGCATCGGGAATGATGGCGGCCTGCTCGAAGGGGAGCCCGTCGGGGACCGGGACGAGCGTGTGGTGGTTGGCGAGGGCGTACTCGGCCCACCCGCCGTCGTAGTCGACGCCGCGCGTCCGGACGGCCCGGCACGACTCGTGGCGCACACACCCGCCGCACTCCCCGCAGCGCTCCCCCGCCTGGAGCAGGACACGCTGCCCGACGGCCCAAGGAGCCGGGACGTCCGGCCCGAGCGCATCGACGACCCCGGCGGTCTCATGCCCCAGGGTGACCTTCCCGGCACGGGCGAAGGCGGGCTTGAGTTCACCGTCCACAAGATGAACGTCGGACAGGCAGATACCCGCGGCCCGCACCCTGACCCGGACCTGCCCGGGGCCGGGCTCGGGGACGGGTACCTCCTCGACGGCGAAACGGCCCGACCGCAGGTCGAGCCGTCCGGCGAGCATCGTCTCGGGCATGTCCGGATACCTCCGTGATCGCGACAGGGTTCACCTGGCGACAGAACCTGCCCGAGGAAACGTTCCTTCAACCCACCCGAGCCCACCCGAGCCAGGCGGAAGACCCGGTCGGAAGACCGGCCAGAAGACCGGCCAGAAGACCGGTCAGAACGCCATGTCCACCTGGTCCGGAATCACGCTGCCGTCCGCACGCCGCACCGGCACCTTGGACCCGTCGGCGGCCGTCGCACCGGTCGTCGAGCACGGGTACGTACCGGACTTGCGCGGCATCGGGTCGATGAACATCGGGTTGGCCACCCAGCGGCCGTCGGCGTCGTCGAACGCGCGGCACATCAGCTCGGACTTGTTGCGGTTGATGGCGACGTGCGCGCCGGTCGCGTCGTTCACGAACGTCACGTCCGTGTCGGCGTCGCCCGCGCCGAGCGCGATGCGGTGGGCCGGGTCCTGCTGCTTCCAGGCGGCGGCGCCCTTGATCTTGAAGATCTCCTGGTTGATCATGCAGCGCTTGCCGTCCATGTACGGCAGAGCGTCCCCGCGCCCGGTCTCGACGCCGCCACAGCCCTTGATGACGGGGGTGAGCCGACCGTGCTCGGTGACGTTGCGAATGCCGATGGTGTGCTTCGCGTCAAGGCCCACCCCACTCGACCACGCCTCGGCGATCGGCTCGGAGGAGGCGGAGACGATGTACACGTCGAATCCGGCCGCCTTGAGCGTGCGGATCAGGTCCTTCTGCTGGTCGTAGTAGCGCACGTACCCGGCGAGGGTGTGGGTGCCGACCTTCTGCGTGGCGCCGACGGGCGCGGCGAGCTGCTCGGCGCGGGCCTGCCGGGCGAAGGAGGTGAGCGCGGCCGGGGTGTGGCCGGCGAAGAGCTGCGGTATCCAGGCGTAGCCGGGGACGGTGCGGCGGTGGTTCCAGTCGCCGGCGAAGGCGTCCTCGCCCGCCATGGTCTTCGACTTCTCGCGGATCTCGAAGATCTCGTCGGCGCAGGCGGTGTTCTTCGAGGTGGGCAGCGGGCGGCCGACGCGGACGGCCGTGCCGCAGGCCTTGGTGAGGGCCTTGTCCGCGGCGGGCGTCAGGAAGGCGTTGGTGTCCGTCCAGTGCGCGGGCCGCAGGATCTTGTCGTGCTTCAGGGCCCAGGCGAGGGTCGCGTCCGTGATGTCGTTCTTGACGACGGTGTTGTCCCAGTCGAAGGCGGCGACCGGGCGGGGGCCGCGCTTGCCGGAGCAGGTGCCGCGCTCGTCGATCATCTTCTGGAGCTTGGCGCGGTTGTCGCCGTACCAGGGCAGCTTGGTGTCGAGCTGAGGACAGTTCGCGCGGGGCGTGCGGTCGTGGGCGGTGGCCGCGCCGGCGGGGAGCGGGGCGGCGGCGAGGGCGGCGACGGTGGCAAGACCGACGACAATGGCGGACGTGGTGCGCATGTGCTCTCTTTGGTGCGTGTGACGGACGGGGACAGAAACCAGGACCGGCCGACGAAGACACCGCCGACCGGCCCCGGCTTTTGATCATGGACCCTACAGCGGGGTCACACTTACAGCGGGGTCACACCTACAGCGGTGTCACATAGGCCCCCGCGATGCCTCCGTCCACGAGGAACTCGGCGGCGTTCACGAAGGACGAGTCGTCGCTGGCCAGGAAGGCGACGGCGGCCGCGATCTCCTCCGGTTCGGCGAACCGCCCCACCGGCACGTGCACCAGCCGGCGGGCCGCGCGCTCCGGGTCCTTGGCGAACAGCTCCTTGAGCAGCGGGGTGTTCACCGGCCCCGGGCACAGCGCGTTGACCCGGATGCCCTCGCGGGCGAACTGCACCCCGAGCTCGCGGGACATCGCCAGCACGCCGCCCTTGGAGGCGGTGTAGCTGATCTGCGAGGTGGCGGCGCCCATCACGGCGACGAAGGAGGCGGTGTTGATGACGGACCCCCGCCCTTGCCGCCGCATGTACGGCAGCGCGGCCTTGCAGCAGAGGTAGACGGAGGTGAGGTTGACCTCCTGGACGCGCTTCCAGGCCTCCAGGCCGGTGGTGAGGATGGAGTCGTCCTCGGGCGGGGAGATCCCGGCGTTGTTGAAGGCGATGTCGACGGACCCGTAGGTCTCGTACGCCGCCTGGAACAGCGCCTCGACCTGGACGGAATCAGTCACATCAGTACGGACGAAGAGCCCGCCGACCGCATCGGCCGCGGCCTTGCCGGCGTTCTCGTCGATGTCGGCGCAGACGACGTGGGCGCCTTCGGAGGCGAGCCGCCGGGCGCTGGCCAGGCCGATGCCGCTGCCGGCTCCGGTGACGACGGCGGTGCGCCCGACGAGGCGGCGGCAGACAACTTGCGGGTCGGTCACTGGCTCTCCTCCAGAGGGTCGACGAGAGGGTCGATGGCGACGAACACGTTCTTGGTCTCGGTGAAGGCGGCGAGCGCGCCCGGCCCCAGCTCCCGGCCGAGGCCGGACCGCTTGAAGCCGCCGAAGGGCGTCCAGTAGCGGACGCTGCTGTGGGAGTTGACGGAGAGGTTGCCGGCGGCGACGGCCCGGGAGACCCGCAGGGCGCGGGAGACGTCCCGGGTCCACACCGAGCCGGACAGCCCGTAGTCGGTGGCGTTGGCGAGCCGCACCGCCTCGGCCTCGTCCTCGAAGGGGATGACGACGGCGACGGGCCCGAAGACCTCCTCGACGGCCACCCGGTCGTCCGGGGCCGCCGCCAGCACGGTCGCGGGGTACCAGTAGCCCTTGCCGGAGGGCACCTCACCGCGGATGAGGGCCGGGGCGCTCTCGGGGACGTAGGACCGTACGCGCTCGCGGTGCGCGGCGGAGATCAGCGGGCCCATCCGCGTCGCCGGGTCGGTGGGGTCGCCGACGGTGAAGGACTTCACGGCCG
Organism: Streptomyces abikoensis; assembly: GCF_014648775.1. Taxonomy (GTDB): domain Bacteria; phylum Actinomycetota; class Actinomycetes; order Streptomycetales; family Streptomycetaceae; genus Streptomyces; species Streptomyces abikoensis. The sequence goes on along the minus strand of NZ_BMRT01000006.1, from coordinate 124,185 downwards.
GTTCCAGCAGCTCCAGGAAGCGGTCGTGGACGGACCGCTGGACGAGGATGCGGCTGCGGGCGCAGCAGTCCTGGCCGGTGTTGTCGAGGAAGGAGTCCGGGGCGGCGGCCGCGGCGCGCTCGATGTCGGCGTCGGCGAAGACGATGTTGGGGCTCTTGCCGCCGAGTTCGAGCGTCACCCGCTTCACCTGCTCCGCGCAGGTGGCCATGACGCTCCGGCCGACGGTGGTGGAACCGGTGAAGACGACCTTGGCGACGCCTGGGTGCCGGACGAGCGCGTCCCCGGCCACCGGGCCCGCGCCCGGGAGCACCTGGAACAGCCCTTCCGGAAGCCCCGCTTCCAGGGCGAGGGCGGCGAGGCGGAGCGCGGTGAGCGGCGTGGTCTCGGCGGGCTTGAGGACGACGGCGTTCCCGGCGGCCAGCGCGGGGGCCAGGCCCCAGGCGGCGATGGGCATCGGGAAGTTCCACGGGGCGATGACGGCGACGACGCCGAGCGGTTCGTGGAAGGTGACGTCGAGCCCGCCGGGCACGGGGATCTGGGCGCCGTTGAGCCGCTCCACTCCCCCGGCGGCGTACTCCAGCAGGTCGCGGACGTTTCCGGCCTCCCAGCGGGCGCTCGCGATGGGGTGGCCCGCCTCGCGGACCTCCAGCAGCGCGAGCTCCTCCAACTGCCCGTCGACCGCGTCGGCGAAGCGGCGCAGTTGCCGGGCCCGGTCGCCGGGGGCGAGGCCGGCCCAGCGGCGCTGGGCGTCGGCGGCGCGGGTCACGGCCGTATGCACATCCTGCCGTGTCGCGGCAGGGACGGTGGCGACGCGTTCCTCGGTCGCCGGATTGAGTACGTGGAGCTCGTGCAAGTCCTCTCCTGCGGTTCGCCCCGCCGCTCGCGGCCGGGGTTCCGATTCGTACGCGGCTGCACGCCGGTGGTCGCGTTGTGCCCACCCGTTCCGCCAATGCGGAACGCCTGCCCACAACGCGGTGGGTCACATCCGCTCGAAGGAGCGGTACCGCTCCCAGTCCGTGACGGCGGTGTCGTAGGCGTCCTGTTCGACACGCGCCATGTTCAGGTAGTGCGCCACGACCTCGTCGCCGAACGCGGCCCGGGCCAGGGGGCTCGCCTCCCACAGGGCGGCGGCCTCCCGCAGGGTCGCGGGCACGTGCGCGGCGTCGCCCCGGTAGGCGTTGCCGGTGCAGACCTCCGGCGGCTCCAGCTCCTCCTCGACGCCGTGGAGCCCGGCGGCGACCATCCCGGCGACCGCAAGATAGGGGTTGACGTCGCCGCCGGGCAGCCGGTTCTCGAAGCGCAGCGAGTGGCCGTGGCCGACGACGCGCAGGGCGCAGGTGCGGTTGTCGGGGCCCCAGGCGACGGCGGTGGGGGCGAAGGAGCCGGGCCGGAAGCGCTTGTAGGAGTTGATGTTCGGCGCGTAGAGGAGGGTGAACTCCCGCAGGGCGGCGAGCTGTCCGGCGAGGAAGTGCCGCATGACGCGCGACATGCCGTACGGGCCGTCGTCGCCCTGGGCTGCCGCGAAGACGGGGCGCCCGGCCTCGTCGCGCAGCGAGAGGTGGATGTGGCAGGAGTTGCCCTCGCGCTCGTCGTACTTGGCCATGAAGGTGAGCGCCATGCCCTCCTGGGCGGCGATCTCCTTGGCGCCGGTCTTGTAGACGGCGTGCTGGTCGCAGGTGGTGAGGGCCTCGTCATAGCGGAAGGCGATCTCGTGCTGGCCGAGGTTGCACTCCCCCTTGGCGGACTCGACGGTCATGCCGGCCGCGCCCATCTCGTTGCGGATCCGGCGCAGCAGGGGCTCGACGCGGCCGGTGCCGAGGACGGAGTAGTCGCCGTTGTACTGGTTGGCGGGGGTCATGTCGCGGTAGCCGCGGTTCCAGGCGCCCTCGTAGCTGTCCTTGAAGACGATGAACTCCAGCTCCGTGCCCACGTGCGCGCTCCAGCCGTGCTCGGCCAGCCGGTCCAGCTGGCGGCGCAGTATCTGGCGCGGGGAGGCGAGGACGGGTGAGCCGTCGTGCCAGGCGAGGTCGGCGGTGACGAGGGCGGTGCCCGGGTTCCAGGGCGTGCGGCGCAGGGTGGTGAGGTCCGGGCGCATCGCGAAGTCGCCGTAGCCGCGCTCCCAGGACGACATGGCGTAGCCGCCGACGGTGTTGAGGTCGACGTCCACGGCGAGGAGGTAGTTGCAGCCCTCCGTGCCGTGTTCGAGGACCTCGTCGAGGAAGAACCGGGCGGCGAACCGCTTTCCCTGGAGCCGTCCCTGCATGTCCGTGAAGGCGAGGACGACGGTGTCGACCTCCCCGGAATCCACGAGCCGGCGCAGCTCGTCGACCGTGAGCGGGGGCGTGCGGTCAGCCACGGTGTGCCTCCTGTCGGTGCGTCCGGGCGTCTTAAGGTAGGGCCGTAGACCATTGATTGGGAAGGGGGACCATGAGCGGAACCGTGAACGGAACCGCGGACAGCGGCCTGACGGACCGGCTGTCGCCGGTGCTGCGCCCGGTGCGGGCGGGCAGCGGTTTCGAGGAGGCGCTGGAGCAGATACTCCAGGTCATCCGGCTGGGCCTGGTGGCCGAGGGCGAACGGCTTCCGGCGGAACGCGAGTTGGCCGAACGGCTGCGGGTCAGCCGCGTGACGCTGCGCGAGGTGCTGAAGGTCCTGACGGACCAGGGCCTGGTGGAGAGCCGGCGCGGCCGCTACGGCGGCACGTTCGTGCTGCCCCGCCCGGCGACGGCCGGTGAGGACGAGCTGCGCCGCCGCGTCGCGGACGTGGACCTGGAGGACGTCCTGCGCTTCCGGGAGGTGCTGGAGGCGGGGGCGGCGGGGCTGTGCGCCGCGCACGGGACGGCCGACGAGGCGGCCGTCCGGCTGCGCGCGGCACTGGCCGCGACGCACGACGCGCCGCTGGCCGACTACCGCCGCCAGGACACCCTGTTCCACCTGACGCTGGCCGAACTGTCCGGGTCCCCCACGCTCGCCGCCCAGTACGCCGCCGTCCGCGCCACGGTCAACGACCTGCTGGACTGCATCCCGCTGCTGGTGCGCAACCTGGAGCACTCGCAGCGACAGCACACCGCGCTGGTGGAGGCGGTGCTGGACGGGGACGCGGAGGGGGCCCGCGAGGTCATGCGGGAGCACTGCCACGGCACGGCGGCGCTGCTGCGCGGCTTCCTGGCGTGAGGAGCGCCGCACAGGGGGTTCGGTAACCCCGGTTTAACGCAAGGGGGTTGCGTGGGGGCGGTCGGCACCACAAAGGTATGGCGCGAAACCTTTGCCGGCATCCCCGCCAGGAGTGGTCATGGCCGAACGCACGGAATCCCCCGGCTATCTGGAGAAACGCTCCCTGCGCCGGGGCAGCGCGGGCCCGCTGCTCCTCACCGGTCTGGGCGTGGCCTATGTCGTCTCCGGCGACTACTCGGGCTGGAACTTCGGGCTCGCGCACGGCGGTTTCGGCGGACTCGCCGTCGCCGCCGCGCTGATGGGCCTGATGTACACGTGCATGGTCTTCGCCCTCGCCGAACTCGCCGCGATCCTGCCCACGGCGGGCGGCGGCTACGGCTTCGCCCGTCGCGCCCTGGGCCCCTGGGGCGGGTTCCTCACGGGAACGGCCATCCTCATCGAGTACGTCCTGGCCCCCGCCGCCATCTCCATCTTCATCGGCGACTACGTGGAATCCCTGCACCTGTTCGGCCTCACGTCGTCCTGGCCGGTGTACCTGGCCTGTTTCGTCGTCTTCATAGGAATCCACCTGTGGGGCGTGGGCGAGGCCCTGCGCTTCAGCTTCCTGGTGACGGGCGTGGCGGTGGCGGCCCTGCTCGTCTTCGCGGTGGGCGCCTTCACGGACTTCCACACCGGCCGCCTGGACGACATCCCGGCCGACCCGAACGCCTTCGGCTCGTCCTCCTGGCTGCCGTTCGGCCTGCTGGGCATCTGGGCGGCGTTCCCGTTCGGGATGTGGTTCTTCCTCGGCGTCGAGGGCGTGCCGCTGGCCGCCGAGGAGACCCGCGACCCGGCCCGTACGCTGCCGAGGGCCATGGCCACGTCCATGGGCATCCTGCTGCTCCTGGCCCTGCTGACCTTCCTGGCCGCCACGGGCGCGGGCGGCGCGAACGCCCTGACGGAGGCCGGCAACCCCCTGGTCACCGCCCTGGACCCCGACGGCGAGGGCCGCGTCCTGGCCAGGGTCGTCAATTACGCGGGCCTCGCGGGCCTGGTCGCCTCCTTCTTCTCGCTCATCTACGCGGGCTCCCGCCAGCTCTTCGCCCTCTCCCGCGCCGGCTACCTCCCCCGCGTCCTCTCGCTCACCAGCCGCCGCAAGGCGCCGTGGCTGGGGCTGCTCGTCCCGGGCACGATCGGCTTCACCCTGGCCGCGGCCACGGGCGACGGGGCGCGGATGCTCAACGTGGCCGTCTTCGGCGCCACCATCTCCTACGCGCTGATGTCCCTCTCCCACATCGTCCTGCGCCGCCGCGAACCGGCTCTGCCCCGGCCCTACCGCACCCCGGGCGGCGTGGCCACCTCGACGACGGCCTTCGTCCTGGCCTGCGCGGCGCTGGTGGCGACCTTCCTGGTCGACGTGACGGCCGCCCTCATCGCCCTGGCCGTCTACGCGGTCGCCGCCGGCTACTTCGCCCTCTACAGCCGCCACCGGCTGGTGGCGAACGCGCCCGAGGAGGAGTTCGCGGCGCTGGCGGCGGCGGAGGCGGAGCTGAGCCGAGAATGACCGCACGAGGAAAGAAAGCGAACGGCATGCCACTCATCGGCGTCACCACGTACCTCACCCGGGCCCGCTGGGGGGTGGCCTGGGACCTCCCGGCCGCCCTCCTCCCCGCCGCGTACCCGGCGCACGTCCAACGCGCGGGCGGCCTGGCGGTCATGCTCCCCCCGGACGCCCCCTCCACCGCCCCCGCCGTCGTCTCCCGCCTGGACGCCCTGGTCCTCGCGGGCGGCGAAGACCTCGACCCCGCCCTCTACGCCGCCCGCCCCCACCCCCGCTCCGGGACCCCCGTCCCGGAGCGCGACGCGTGGGAGCTGGCCCTCCTGGACGCCGCGCTGACGAGCGGCACCCCGGTCCTCGGCATCTGCCGGGGGATGCAGCTGATGAACGTCCACGCGGGCGGCACGCTCTGCCAGCACCTCCCGGACGAGGTGGGCCACGACGCCCACAACCCGGCACCGGGCACCTTCGCCGACCACCCGGTGAAGCCGGTCCCCGGCACCCTGACGGCCACCCTCCTGGCCGGTCGGCCACTGGACGTGGCCACCCACCACCACCAGTCGGTCGCCCGCCTGGGCACCGGCCTCACCGCCTCCGCCCACGCGGAGGACGGCACGGTGGAGGCCCTGGAATACCAGGACCACCCCTCGTTCGCCCTGGGCGTCCAGTGGCACCCGGAGGCCCGGGACGACTTGCGGGTGACGGAGGCCCTGGTCCGGGCGGCGGACAGGAGGGGTGGCTCCTGACGCCTGCGGGGCGTACCGCGGCTCGCCGCGGCGCGACCTCTGGCTCGCGACGGGTGAGCTGCCTCTGCGCGGGGCCCGCGTGCTCGTCAAGCCGTCGGGGGCCACCTATCTCGCCCGTGGGAACTGGTCCGTCAGGCTGTAGCGCCGCAGCCCCTGTCCCCATGACGGCGAGACAGCGTGAATCTCCCCGTTCCGGCCCGCCGGGGCGAGGGAAAACGATGGCGGAGAGACAGGGCCCCGGGAACCCGTCGCCTACCCCCGGGACCGTGTCAGCCCCAGCAGCTCCCGGGCCGGGCCCGTCGGGCGCTGGCCGGTGGGCCAGACGGCGCGGAGGGCGCGGCTCAGGGAGAGGTCCCGGACCGGGATCTCGACCAGTCGCCGGGCCGCCAGCTCCTCGCCGATCGCGAGCTCGCTCAGAACGGACGGGCCCGCGCCGCTGACCGCGGCCGCCTTCGCGGCGGTCGTGGAGGCGAGTTCGAGCAGCGGCTCGGCCAGGCCGCCGTGCGCGGCCAGGGCGGCGTCGAGGACCTGGCGGGTGCCCGAGCCGCGTTCGCGGAGGATCAGGGGGGTGGCCGCCAGCTCGGCCGGGTCCAGGGGGGCGCGGCGGCGGGCCCAGGGGTGGCCGGGGGCGGTGACGACGACGAGGCGGTCGCGGCCGACGACCGCGCCGTCCAGGCCGGCCGGTACGTCCAGGCCCTCGACGAAGCCGAGGTCCGCCTGCCCCGCGAGCAGGCGTTCCGCCACGGCCGCCGAGTTCCCCGTGCTCAGCGACACCGCCGTGCCCGGCCGCTCCGTGCGCAGCGCGATCAGCCAGCCCGGCAGCAGGTACTCCGCGATGGTCATGCTGGCGGCGACCCGCAGCCGCGAGTCGCGCCGCCCGCGCAGGGCCTGCGCGCCCGCGTCGAGGGCCTCGGCGGCCTCGACGACCTTGCGTGCCCAGTCGGTGACGAGCACCCCGGCGTCCGTGAGGCGCGAGCCGCGCGGGGAGCGCTCGACGAGGGCGACGCCGAGGAGGCGCTCCATGGCCCGGACGCGTCCGCTCGCGGCGGGCTGGGTGATGCCCAGCTCGCGGGCCGCCCGGCCGAGGCTGCCCAGCCGGGCCACGGCGAGCAGCAGCTCCAGTGCGCCCAGGTCGGGGACCCGGTGGGCCAGGGGGGCCGGGAGGGGCCCGGAGGAATCACCGCTCATAACCCCAGCTTATGTCCCCATAGTCATAAAGCCCCTGGTGGGCGGGGTACGGCCAGGAGACCGTGGACTCATGAACACCCGCGATCCCCTCCGCCACCTCGGCCCCAACTGGTACGCCACCGTCATGGGCACCGCGATCGTCGCCTCCGCCGGAGCGGCCCTGCCGGTGGCCGTGCCGGGGCTGCGCGGAGCCTGCGAGGCGGTGTGGGCGCTGGCGGCGCTGATGCTGCTCACCCTCGTCACCGCCCGCGCCCTCCACTGGGCCCACCACCCCGACCAGGCCCGGCGGCACCTGGGCGACCCCGCCGTCGCCCCCTTCTACGGCTGTCTGGCGATGGCCCTGCTCGCCGTCGGCGGCAGCACGCTCTCCGTCGGCACGGGCGTCATCGGCGAGAACGCGGCCGTCGCTGTCGACGCCGTCCTGTGGACGGCCGGCACGGTCGTCGGGCTGGCCGCGGCGGCCGCCATCCCCTACCTGATGGTCACCCGGCACCGGATCGCGCCGGGCGACGCCTCGCCCGTGTGGCTGCTGCCGATCGTGGCGCCCATGGTCTCCGCCGCGCTCGGCCCCGCGCTCGTGCCGCACCTGCCCGCCGGCCAGTGGCGGCAGGCGCTGCTGCTGGGCTGCTACGGACTGTTCGGGATGAGCCTGCTGGCCACGCTGCTGATCCTGCCGGTGGTCTTCTCCCGGCTCGTCCACCACGGACCGCTGCCGCTCGTGCTCACACCGACCCTGTTCCTGGTCCTCGGCCCGCTGGGCCAGTCCACGACGGCCGTCAACGCCGTCGCGGGCGCCGCACCGAGCGTCGTCACGGAGCCGTACGCGCGGGCCATGGCCGGCTTCGCCCTCCTCTACGGCATGCCCGTCATCGGCTTCGCCCTGCTCTGGCTGGTGCTCGCCACCGCCATGGTGATCCGCGCCGCCCGCCGGGGCATGGGCTTCGCGATGACGTGGTGGGCCTTCACCTTCCCCATCGGCACCTGCGTCACCGGCACCGCCGCGCTGGCCCACCGCACCGGGCTGACCGCCCTGACCTGGCTGGCGGTGGCACTGTACGCGCTGCTGGTGACCGCCTGGGCGGTCGCCGGGGCCCGTACCGCCGCCGGGCTGGTCAGCGGCCGGCTGCTCGCAGCGCCGCGCCCAGCACCCGTGGCGCCGATGCGAGAGATGGCCCGTACCACGTGAGGTGACGGCCGCTGACGAGCGCCGACGGCAGCCCGGGGAAGCACTCCGGGCCGTCGTCGGCGCCGAAGTGGTACGGCTCGTCGGGCAGGACGACCAGCTCGGCGCCGCAGGCGTTGAGCTGGTCGAGGGGAACGCGCGGATAGCGCTCGGGGTGCCGGGCGTGGACGTTCGCGACCCCGAGCCGGGCGAGGACGTCCCCCGCGAAGGTGTCCCGGCCCAGCACCATCCAGGGTCTGCGCCACACGGGGACGACGGCCGGAACCGGCCGCCCGGTGGGCCGGACGTCCCGCCAGGCGTCGCGGGCGTCGTCCAGCCAGCCGGGCCGGGGCAGCCGGCAGCCGCGCACCAGGACCCGTTCCAGCTCTGTGAACGCCTGCTCCAGCGTGCGCACTTCGGTGACGAGCACGTCCAGCCCGGCGGCGCGCAGCGCGCCCAGGTCCGGGGCGCGGTTCTCCTCCTCGTTGGCGAGTACGAGGTCGGGCGCGAGGGCGGCGATCCGCGCCACGTCGGGGTTCTTGGTGCCGCCGACCCGGACGACGTCGAGCCCGGCCGGGTGGTCGCACCAGTCGGTGGCGCCCACCAGCAGGCCGGGCCCGGTCCCGGCCACGGCCTCGGTGAGCGAGGGGACCAGGGAGACGACCCGGCGCACGGCGGAGCGGCCGATCGGTGAGCTGCTCACCGCCCCACCGTACGCCCGCCGTACCCGGGTTCGTCAGGCGCCGAAAGACGCCGGTTCGTCAGACGTCGACAGACGCCGGTTCGTCAGGCGCCGACGGGCGCCAGCTTGTCGACGAGGCCCGGGTGGGCGTCGAGCCAACGCCGCGCGGACTCCTTCTCCTTGCCCTTGCCGCCGTTCTGGATCTCCGCCTCCAGGGAGGAGAGGTCCTCCTCGGACATCTTGAAGTTCTTCACCCACTCCGCGATCTTCGGGAAGTCCTTGGCGAAGTCCTTCTTGCCGACGGCGTGGATCTGCTCGCCCTGGCCCCAGGCGCCCTTGGGGTCCTTGAGCTTCTTCAGGTCGTACTTCCCGTACGCCCAGTGCGGCGACCAGAGCGTGGTGACGATGGGCTCCTTCTTCTTCAGGGCCCGGTCGAGCTCGGCGAGCATCGTGGAGGTGGAGGACGAGACGACCTTGTACTCGCCGTCCAGCCCGTACTCCTTGAGCACCTTGTCGTTGAGCTTGCCCATCATGCCCGCGCTGGACTCGATGCCGACGATCTTCCCGCCGAACATCGCGGACTTGCCCTTGAGGTCGGCGAGCGAGTCGACGCCCTTGACGTAGGAGGGCACGGTCAGCTCCAGGGACGTCGGCCCGTACCAGGAGCCGAGGTCGGTGAGCCTGTCGCGGTAGCGGTCCATGTACTGCTGGTGGGTGGTGGGCAGCCAGGAGTCGAACTGGACGTCCATCTGGCCCTGGGCCAGCGCCGTGTACAGCGGGCCGGGGTCGAGCTGCTTGACCTCGGGCTTGTAGCCGCGCTCCTCCAGGATGTTCTGCCAGAGGTAGGTGGAGGCGACGGCCTCGTCCCAGGGGAAGTAGCCGAGCTTCACCGCGCGGCCCTGGCCGACGCCCCCGCCCGCGGCGGCGGTCTGCCGCCCGTCGCCGTCGGCCAGCCGCATGCCGCCCGCGACGAGCGCGAGGACGACGACGCCCACGGCGGCGACGGCCGTGCCCGGCCGGTACCGCAGCACCTTGGACGCGACGGCGGCACCCGCCGCGGCGTCGGCCTTGGCGGCCGCACGGCGGCCCAGCGGGGAGACCCGCTTGCCGAGCGCGCCGGTCATCCGGTCCAGGTACATGGCGAGGACGACGACCGCGAGGCCGCTCTCCACACCGCCGCCGATGTCGACCTGCGTGACGGCCGCGTAGACCGACTCGCCCAGGCCGCCCGCGCCCGCCATGCCGGCGATGACGACCATGGACAGCGCCAGCATGATCACCTGGTTGACGCCCGCCATGATGGTGGGCAGCGCCAGCGGAAGCTGGACCCGGACGAGGGTGTCGCGCGGCGTCGTGCCGAAGGCCCGGGCGGCCTCGACGAGCTCGCCGTCGACCTGACGGATGCCGAGCTCGGTCATCCGCACACCGGGCGGCATCGAGAAGACGATGGTGGCGATCAGGCCGGGGATCGGCCCGATGGAGAAGAACATCACGCCGGGGATCAGGTAGACGAAGGCGGGCATCGTCTGCATCAGGTCGAGGACCGGCCGCAGCGCCCCGCTGACCCGGCGGTCCCGGGCCGCCCAGATGCCCAGCGGCACGGCGAACAGCAGCGTGATGAGGCTGGCGACCAGGACGAGCGACAGCGTCGCCATCGCCCTGTCCCACAGCCCGAACGAATCGATCACCGCGAGCCCCGCGAAGGCGAGGACGGCGGCGGGCAGGCCGCGCAGCCACCAGGCGACGATGGCGAGGATGCCGGCCATCAGCAGCGCCTCGGGCGCGCCGAGGGCGGCGTGGACGCCGTCGTACATGCCGGTCAGAACGGTGCTGACGGCGTCGAAGAGCCAGGAGAGGTGGGACTGGAGCCAGCCGACGGCGGATTCCGCCCAGCCACCGAGGTTGATCTCAGGCATGGGTGATCACCTCCGGCTCGGACGCCGGCGCAAGGGGGGTCGGGGCTTCCGGCTCTTCCTCGCGGGGGCGTTCGTTCGGCTGGTCGGCCAGGGCCGCCAGCAGGCTGTCGCGGGTGACGACACCGGTCACCTCACCGCTGTCGTCGGTGACGGCGACGGGGGAACCGCTGCGGGAGAACGGCGAGAACAGCTCGGCCACGGGCGTCTCCTCGCTCACGGTCGGGGCGCCGTCCGGCACGGCGGCCACCGCCGCCGCGTCCGCCGCCGGGGCGGCCATGATCGAGCCGGCGGTGAGCACCCGGGAGCGGTCCACGTCCTGGATGAAGGAGGCCACGTAGTCGTTGGCGGGCCGGACGAGGATGTCCTCGGCGGTGCCGTTCTGCACGATCCGGCCGTCGCGCATGACGGCGATGCGGTCGCCCAGGCGCATGGCCTCGTTGAGGTCGTGGGTGATGAAGACGATCGTCTTCTTCAGCCGCTTCTGCAGGTCCAGCAGCTGGTCCTGCATGTCGCGGCGGATCAGCGGGTCCAGCGCGCTGAAGGACTCGTCCATCAGCAGCAGGTCCGCGTCGGTGGCGAGCGCGCGGGCGAGGCCGACGCGCTGCTGCATACCGCCGGACAGCTCGTCGGGCCAGGACGACTCCCAGCCCTTGAGCCCGGCCAGCTCCAACGCCTCGGCGGCGTGCTCCAGCCGCTCGGCGCGCGGCACGCCGCGCACCTCCAGGCCGTAGGCGGCGTTCTCCAGCACGCTGCGGTGCGGGAAGAGCGCGAAGTGCTGGAAGACCATGCTGATGTTCCGCGAGCGCACCTCGCGCAGCTCGGCCGGGGAGAGCCCGGTCAGATCCCGTCCGTCGTAGAGGACGCGCCCGGACGTCGGCTCCAGGAGCCCGTTGAGCATGCGCAGCAAGGTGGACTTGCCGGACCCCGAGAGGCCCATCACCACGAAGATCTGGCCGGCCTCGACCTCGAACGACGCGTCGATGACCGCCGCGGTGGTGCCGTCCGCGCGCAGCTCGTCGCGGCCTGCGCCGTCCTCGAGTCGTCGGACGGCGGCTTCGGGTCGTCTGCCGAACACCTTGTACAGATGCTCGGCCTTCAGCCTGGACACATAAACCTCTCGGGTCGTACTCAGGCCCACCCGTCCCCCTACTCCGGGCGGAGCCACTCCGGCGTCGCGCCTGCCCTGGGTCATTCGGCGCAAACGGAACAGTGATCCGGTTCACACGCGAGCCGGGTGGGTGGGGGTGGCTGTCAGTGACGTGCGGCATGATCGAGCCGTGACGCGACGCCTGATGCTCCTCGACACCGCCTCCCTCTACTTCCGCGCCTATTTCGGGGTGCCGGAGTCGGTGAAGGCCCCGGACGGCACGCCCGTGAACGCGGTGCGCGGCCTGCTGGACTTCATCGCCCGCCTGGTCCAGGACCACGAGCCCGACGATCTGGTCGCCTGCATGGACTTCGACTGGCGCCCGCAGTGGCGCGTCGAGCTCATCCCGAGCTACAAGGCGCACCGGGTGGCGGAGGAGGTCGAGGGCGGGCCCGACGAGGAGGAGACGCCCGACACCCTCTCCCCGCAGGTCCCTGTGATCGAGAGCGTGCTGGACGCGATCGGCATCGCCCGCGTCGGCGCCGTCGGCTACGAGGCCGACGACGTGATCGGCACGCTGACGGGCCGCGCGCCGGGCCCGGTGGACATCGTCACCGGCGACCGCGACCTCTTCCAGCTCGTCGACGACGCGCGCGGCGTGCGCGTGCTGTACCCGGTCAAGGGCATGGGCTCGCTCCAGGCCGTGGACGAGGCCGTGCTGCGCGAGAAGTACGGGGTGGACGGTCCGGGGTACGCGGATCTGGCGCTGCTGCGCGGCGACCCCAGCGACGGGCTGCCGGGCGTGCCGGGCATCGGTGAGAAGACGGCGGCGAAGCTGCTGGCCTCCTTCGGCGACCTGGCGGGGATCCTGGCGGCGGTGGAGGATCCGGCGGCGAAGATCAGCCCGGCGCAGCGGAAGCGGCTGGCCGAGGCGGGGGCGTATCTGGCGGTGGCGCCGAAGGTGGTCCGGGTGGCCACGGACGTGCCGCTGGCCCCCTTCGAGACAGCGCTGCCCAGCGAGCCCCGGGACCCTGAGGTGCTGGAGGCGCTGGCGGAGCGCTGGGGGCTGGGCGGCTCGCTGCAGCGGCTGCTGAGCGCTCTGGCCCGATGAGCTGTTAGGTTAGGCAGACCTAACTTTACGATCCGGTGTCAGGATCCAGTTTCAGGATCCGGTGACAGGATCCGGTGATCAGGGGAGACAGCCATGGCAGACCGTCCCGTACGCAAAGCGCCCCGGCTCACCCGCGCGCACGTGCTGCGCACGGAGCGGCTGACGCCGCACATGGTGCGCGTGGTCCTGGGCGGCGAGGACCTCGCGGAGTTCGGCGCCGGAGAGTGCACGGACCACTATGTGAAGCTGCTCTTCCCCGTCGAGGGCGTGACCTACCCCGAGCCCTTCGACATGGAGGTCATCCGCCGGGACCTGCCGCGCGAGGCGTGGCCCCGGACCCGTACGTACACCGTGCGCTCCTTCGACCGGGCCGCCCGGGAGCTGGCGATCGACTTCGTGGTGCACGGGGACGAGGGCCTGGCCGGCCCCTGGGCCGCGACGGCGCAGCCGGGCGCGGAGATCCGGATGCTCGGCCCCGGCGGCGCCTACGCCCCGGACCCGGCCGCCGACTGGCACCTGCTGGTCGGCGACGAGAGCGCGCTGCCCGCCATCGCCGCCTCGCTGGAGCGGATGCCGGAAGGCGCCGTGGTCCACGCGTTCGTCGAGGTCCCGGGCGAGGACGACAAGCAGAAGCTGGAGCTGCCGGACGGCGTCGAGGTCACCTGGCTGACGCGCGACGGCGCCCCGGTCGGCGCGGCCCTGGTCGAGGCCGTGCGCTCGCTCGCCTTCCCGGCGGGGGACGCCCAGGCCTTCGTCCACGGCGAGGCGGGCTTCGTCAAGGAGCTGCGCCGCCATCTGCGCGTCGAGCGCGAGGTGCCGCGCGAGCGGCTGTCGATCTCCGGCTACTGGCGCCGGGGCCACGACGAGGACGGCTGGCAGGCCTCGAAGCGCGAGTGGAACCAGCAGGTCGAGGCCGAGCAGGAGGGCGGCCCGGCGACCGGGGCCGCCGCCTGAGCCCTCCTCTGACGGGACATCACGGATATCCTCCCCGCATGAAACGTGCCCGGACAGCCCTGGCGTCGCTGGCGCCCCTCGCCGCGGCGGCCCTCGTCCTGACGGCCGCCGCGCCGGGTTCCGCGCAACCCCTGGACACCTCGGATTCCTCGGACTCCGAGTCGTCCATATCCACCGCCGGGCCCACCCAGCGCGGCCGCGAGGTGGTCTTCACGGTCACCACCGGCCGGTCGACGCTGGACGCCCACGACGGCCACCTCACCGTCGAGTCGCCCGCGTTCCTCAAGAAGCTGACCCTCAAGGAGAAACGCTTCCGGGAGGGCAAGGACGGTCAGTTGTACACCAGGGTCGCGGGCATGGTTCCTTGTGACATCGCCCCCGGCACCTACCCCGTCGACCTCAAGGACGGCGGCGAGGAGGAACCGGCGGAGTCCGTCGAACTGACCGTCGTCCCCGAAATGGCCCCGGGCAACCGCGAGTTCTGCGACGGCCCGAGGGGCTACGACGAGATCGTCGACAGGACGAGCGAGACGGCACCGGACGAGGACGACGAGGGCAGCGAGGGCGTCTCCCTCGGCGAACTGGCCGCCGTCATCGCCGGCACGGCGACCCTGGCCGCGGTCCTGGCGTCGACCGCGACCTACCTCCTGACCCGGAAGCGGAAGCACGACCGCCGCGACGGGGGCGGGCAGGAACCGGGGCCGGGGCCGGAGGACGCTGCGCGTTAAGGGGCCAGGGGACCGGGGGTTAGCCCCACCGGAGCCGGGCGGGTAGCGGGATCGTCCGGGACGGCCGGTTCCGGAATGGTTGGGCGAGCCCAGCACGTACCGCTGGTTTCCCAACGATTCCCAGGAGTTGACCCGTGCGCGAGCAGGCATGGCGAGGTTTCCGTTCTTCCGGGCGGCGGAGCGGCCGGCGCGGAGTGGTGGCGGCCGCGATCGCGGTGGCGGCCGGTGTCATGACGACGATCGTCGTGGCACCGCCCACGGCATCCGCCACCACCCGGCCGGACACCGTCCAGCAGGGCCTGAACGCGCTGGTGCGCGGCGACGGCCCGCCCGCCGCCCTGGCGAGCGTCAAGGGCCGTGACGGCCGCACCCGTACCCATACGGCAGGCGTCGGCGATCTGGCCACCGGCGCGAAGGTGCCGGCCGACGGTCAGGTGCGGATCGGCAGCAACACCAAGACGTTCACGGCGGTGGTCGTGCTGCAACTGGTCGCCGAGGGGAAGATCGGCCTCGACGCCAAGGTCGACACCTACCTTCCGGGCCTCGTCCGGGGAAAGGGCATCGACGGTCGCCGCATCACCGTCCGCCAGCTCCTCCAGCACACCAGCGGGCTCCCGGAATACGAGGGGGACATCGACGACGACACCATCCGGCACCGGTACTTCGAGCCCCGCGAGCTGCTGGACGTCGCCTTCCGCCACAAGGCCGACTTCGCCCCCGGGGAGGGCTGGAACTACAGCAGCACGAACTATGTGGTGGCCGGCCTGATCGTCCAGAAGGTCACCGGCCGCACCCTCGCCGCGGAGATCGACCAGCGCGTCGTCCAGCGCCTCGGACTGCGCCACACCTACTTCCCCGCCCCCGGCGACAGGACCATCCGGGAACCCCACCCCAAGGGCTACCACCGCGCTTCGGCGGACGCGCCGCTGCGCGACTCCACGGAGATCGACCCCTCCGTGGCCTGGGCGGCGGGCGCCATGATCTCTACCAACTCCGACATCAACCGCTTCTTCACCGCGCTCCTGGCCGGCCGTCTCCTCCCGGCGGCCCAGCTCGCCGAGATGCGCACCACCGTGCCCATCGGCAACACCGGCGCCGGCTACGGACTGGGCCTCATGAGCAGGCCGCTGTCGTGCGGCGGCGTCTACTGGGGCCACGGCGGTGACATCAACGGCTACGAGACCCGGGGCGGAGTCACCGACGACGGCCGCGCCGCCAACATCGCGGTGACCGCCATCCCGACCGACGAGGCGGTCACGAAGCGCTTGGAGGGTCTCGTGGACACGGCCCTGTGCCGCTGAGCCACGCACGGTGACGACGTTCACCGCCGGGATCAGCCCTCGCTGACCCCGGCGGGTGGTCTCACCCCACCGACGAGTACGCCACGACTCCCCGCAGCAGCCCCTCGACCGCCTTGCGGGCGTTGCGGGTGACCGGGCTGCCGGCCGGGGCCGCTGCCGCGATCTGGCCGAGGACGTCGATGAGCTGCTTCGTCCAGCGGACGAAGTCGCCCGCGGGCATCTCGATCTCGCGCAGCACCTCGTCCAGCCCGTGGCCGGAGGCCCAGCGGTAGGCGGGCCAGGCGAAGCCGAGGTCGGGCTCGCGCTGGCCGACGCCCTCCGCCTGATTGATCTTGTGCTGTTCCTCCAGGGCGTCGAGGCGGCCCCAGATGCGGATCATCTCGCCGAGGGCGTCCTTCGCGGGGCCGGCGGGCAGCTTCGGCGGGGCCGCGTCGTCCGCGACACGGGCCTCGTAGACCAGGGCGGAGGCGCAGGCGGCCAGCTCGGCGGGCTTGAGGCCGTCCCAGACGCCTTCGCGGAGGCACTCGGAGGCGAGCAGGTCGAGCTCGCCGTAGAGGCGGGCGAGGCGGCGGCCGTCCTCGGTGACCTCGTCGCCGTGGAGGTAGTCGAGGTCGGTCAGGAGGGCGCAGATGCGGTCGAAGGTGCGGGCGATGGTGTTCGTCCGGCCCTCGATGCGCCGTTCCAGCTGGCGGGTGTCGCGCAGCAGGCGGTGGTAGCGCTCGGCCCAGCGGGCGTGGTCCTCGCGGTCGGAGCAGCCGTGGCAGGGGTGGGAGCGGATGGCGGCGCGCAGGCGGGCGATCTCGCGGTCGTCGGCGGCGGGGGCGCGGTCCTTGCGGTGGCGGTCGGGGACCATGTGCCCGGCCTTGGTGCGCAGCGCGGAGGCGAGGTCGCGGCGGGACTGGGGGCTGCGCGGGTTGAAGGAGCGGGGGATGCGCATCCGCTCCATGGGCTCGACCGGCACGGGGAAGTCGATCGGGGCGAGCCGCTTGACCTGCCGCTCGGCGGTGAGGACGAGCGGGCGCGGGCCGTCCTGGTGGTCGAAGCCGCGGTGGCGGTCGGAGCGGCCGGGCGGCAGGCCCGGGTCGAGGACCAGGGCCAGGCCGGCGAACTTGCCGGTGGGGACGTGGATGACGTCGCCGGGCTTGAGCCGCTCCAGGGCGGCCGCGGCGGCGGCCCGGCGCTGGTTCGCGCCCTGCTTGGCCAGCTCGGTCTCGCGGTCCTTCAGCTCGCGGCGCAGCCGCGCGTACTCCTCGAAGTCGCCGAGGTGGCAGTCGATGGCCTCGCGGTAGCCGGCGAGGCCCTCCTCGTTCTTCTGGACCTGGCGGGAGATGCCGACGACGGACTTGTCCGCCTGGAACTGGGCGAAGGAGGTCTCCAGCAGCTCGCGGGAGCGGTGCCGGCCGAACTGCGAGACCAGGTTGACCGCCATGTTGTACGACGGCTTGAAGCTGGAGCGCAGCGGGTAGGTGCGGGTGCCGGCCAGGCCGGCGAGGGCGGCGGGGTCCATGCCGCGCTGCCACAGGACGACGGCGTGGCCCTCGACGTCGATGCCGCGGCGGCCGGCGCGGCCGGTGAGCTGGGTGTACTCGCCGGGGGTGATGTCGGCGTGCTGCTCACCGTTCCACTTGACGAGCTTCTCGAGCACGACCGAGCGAGCGGGCATGTTGATGCCGAGGGCCAGGGTCTCGGTGGCGAAGACGGCCTTGACGAGGCCCTTGACGAAGAGCTCCTCGACGACCTCCTTGAAGGTCGGCAGCATGCCCGCGTGGTGGGCGGCGATGCCGCGTTCGAGGCCCTCGAGCCAGTCGAAGTAGCCGAGGACGTGGAGGTCCTCGTCGGGGATGGCGGCGGTGCGCTCCTCGACGATGGCGCGGACCCGGGCGCGTGCCTCGTCGTCGTTGAGCCGCAGGCCGGCGTAGAGGCACTGCTGGACGGCGGCCTCGCAGCCGGCGCGGCTGAAGATGAAGGTGATGGCGGGCAGCAGGCCCTCGGCGTCGAGCCGCTCGATGACCTCGGGGCGGCCGGGGGTCCAGATGCGGCTGCGCTGGCGGCGCTCGCGCTCGCGGTCGGCCTCGCGGATCATCTTGCCGCGGCGGCGCTCGCGCGGGTTGTAGACGCGGCTGTTCTCCATGCGGGCCATGCGCAGCAGGTCGGGGTTGACCTCGCGGCGGGCGGCGCCGCGGCCGCCGTGGTCCGTCTCCTCCTCGAAGAGGTCGTACATCCGGCGGCCGGCGAGCACGTGCTGCCAGAGCGGGACGGGGCGCTCCTCGGAGACGATCACCTGGGTGTCGCCGCGGACGGTGTCGAGCCAGTCGCCGAACTCCTCGGCGTTGGAGACGGTGGCCGACAGGGAGACCAGGGTCACCGATTCGGGGAGGTGGATGATCACCTCTTCCCAGACGGCGCCGCGGAAGCGGTCGGAGAGGTAGTGGACCTCGTCCATGACCACGTAGCCGAGGCCGATCAGTTCCTGCGAGCCGGCGTAGAGCATGTTGCGCAGGACCTCGGTGGTCATCACGACCACGGGTGCCTCGGCGTTGACGCTGTTGTCGCCGGTGAGCAGGCCCACCTTGTCGGCGCCGTAGCGCCTGACGAGGTCGGTGTACTTCTGGTTGGAGAGCGCCTTGATGGGCGTGGTGTAGAAGCACTTGCGGCCCTGGGTGAGGGCCAGGTGGACGGCGAATTCGCCCACGATGGTCTTGCCGGAGCCGGTCGGCGCCGCGACCAGCACCCCCTTGCCGGCCTCCAGGGCCTTGCAGGCGGCTATCTGGAAGGGGTCCAGCTCGAATTCGTACATCTCGCGGAAGGGGGCGAGCGCGGTGGCCTGCTCGGCGGCGCGCTGCCGTGCCAGGGCGTAGCGCTCAGCAGGGGACATGTCCTCGGTCATCTTGTCTACGAGCCTACCGGGGAGCCACGACAGTCACCTGATCTTTATCGAGCCCGGGGGCCGGAGGGCGGGAACGCGGCGGGGCGGCCGCTCGGTGAGCGGCCGCCCCGGTCCCGGGTCATCCGTGCGGGATCACGTCACGTCGTCGTAGCCGCGCTGGTGCCGGTCCTGCTCGGGCAGGCTCGACATGGGCCTGGAGTCGCCGATGGGCTGCGGTTCGAGGTCGAGCGGGGACGCCTCGTCGTCGTCGAGCTGCCGGTCGGGGTTGCGGCGGTCGCGGCGCTTGTCGTTGAGGATCGCGAAGCCGACGGCGGCGAAGTACAGGATGCTGATCGGCACGGCGAGGACGCACATGCCGAACGGGTCGGTGCTCGGGGTGGCCACCGCGCCGAAGACGAAGGTGCCCATGACGACGCCGCGCCACCAGCCGGCCATGGTCCGGCCGGAGACGAGGCCGACCAGGTTCGCCATCACCAGGATCAGCGGCAGCTCGAAGGCGAGGCCGAAGACGAGGATCATCCGGACGGTGAAGTCGAGGATGTCGTTGAGGCCGAGGGTGTTGGCCGCGGTCTCCGGGGTGACGCTGAGCAGGACCCGCATGCTGGTGGGCATGATCAGGTAGGCCAGGTAGGCACCCGCGAGGAAGAGCGGGGCGGCCGTCGCGACGAAGGCGACCGTGTACTTCTTCTCGTGCCGGTGGAGGCCGGGGGCGAGGAACGCCCACAGCTGGTAGAGCCAGACCGGCGAGGAGACGGTGACGCCCGCGAGGAGGCACACCTTGACGACGGTCGTGAACGGCGAGGACAGGGTGTTGAACGTCAGGACCGCGCAGTTGCCGCCGTGGCTCTGGGCCAGATCGCGTCCCTCGCACTTGGGGACGGGAGTGGAGAGGAACTCCATGATCTGCTTGTTGTAGAACGCGGCGATGATCGCTACCACGACGATGGCCAGCACGGCCTTCGCCAGCCGGTTGCGCAGCTCGCGCAGGTGCTCCGCGAGCGGCATCCGCCCCTCGGGGTCCTTCTCCTTCTTGCGGGCAGACTTGAGCAACCCACGTCCCTATCTCGTGTGGCAGACGGTCGCCGACGGCGGCCGTCTCAGTCTGTCCTGGGTCAGCGCTGCTGGGTGCTGCGGTCGGTCGGCTCGGCGACCGGGCGGGAGGTCACATCGCCGGGGGCGGCCTTGATGGTGCGGGGCGCCTGCTCGGCGGCGGGCGGGTCGGCGGGGGCGGCGGCGGTGTCGGTGCTCTCCGCCTTCATCGCCTTGGCCTCGCTCTTGAGGATGCGGGCGGACTTGCCGAGGGAACGGGCCATGTCCGGAAGCTTCTTCGCACCGAACAGCAGGACGATGACGACAAGCAGAAGAATGAGCTCAGGCGCTCCGAGCCGACCGAACATATGCGTTTACCTTCTCACCGAAGCGGGATATTGGTGGGACCGGCCGACCGATCGGACATATGTCCATCAGCCGTACGGCAGCGATCGTAACGCGCACGGGTAAACGCGCGGCAATCCCCGGGCATACGTCCGGTCCCTCGCGGCCCTCCGCCTCGTCCGCAGGGCCGCCCGGACCAGACTACCGCCCGCCCCGTAACCGGGAGGAGGGCCGCGTCTCAGTCCTTCCGCAGCGTCCGCGCGCTCTGCGCGGCGAGCGGCGCGGCGGCTTGTTCCAGGTCCTCGGCCGCCCGGGTGACGCGCCGCGACGCCTCCGCCACCTGCCGGGCCAGCCTCCTGGTCTCCACGAACACCCGCGCGGCGAGGACCGTGAGCACGGCGAGACCGCAGAAGCCGAGGGCGATGGCGAGCATGGGCCAGAACATGGGGCGAAGCCTAACGAGGGAAGTGCGAAAGAACGGGAAATGGCCGGAAAGGACTGCTTGACGCCCCGGGCGATGACGCCCTACGCCGTGATGTGCAGCCGCAGGGTGCGGACCCCGCCACCGGTGAGCAGCTCCACGATCCGCTCCCCCGCCGGCTTGCGGACCGCGGAGCCGCAGTCGGGGCAGGTGAAGGAGTAGAAGGTGGTGCGGTCACTGGCACCGATCGCCAGCCGCAGCGCCCCGGCGGCCAGCTCGAAGCTGGCCCGGCAGTCGGGGCACGCGGCCTTGAAGACGGCGGCGACCGCGACCCCCGCCCCGGTCACCGCCCCGGCCACTCCCGGTCGTGGTTCTCCTGCCACCGTCGGCCCCTCCCTCACTCTCCGTACGCCGCGAGCGTCTCGCGGGCTGCCTCCCGGGCGCTGTCGGCCAGCGCCTCGGGCGAGACGATCCGCCCGTCCCGGCCCAGCCGCAGGGCCAGCCTCCGCAGCGAGGCGGGGTCGGGGGTGCGCAGGGTGATCCGCAGGCCGCCCTCGGGCAGCTCCTCGGCGCTGTCGTGGGGGTAGTACTCGGCGACCCAGCGGCCGCCCGGGCCCACCTCGACGACGACCTCGGGGTCCTCGGCGGCGGGCTGGACCAGCCCCTCGGACAGGTCCCGCAGCTCCACCGGCGGCGGGTCCGAGGCCTCGTCCAGCAGCCGGATCTCGGCCACCCGGTCGAGCCGGAAGGTGCGCCGGGCCTCGGAGAGCCGGCACCACGCCTCCATATAGGTGTGGCCCACCGCGAACAGCCGGATGGGGTCGACCTCGCGCTCGGTCAGCTCGTCGCGCGCGGGCGAGTAGTAGCGCAGCCAGACCCGGCGGCGCTCGGAGATGGCCCGGTCGATCTCGGCGAAGACCCCGCCCTCGGACTCGAAGGTCACCGAGAGCCGGGAGCTGGCGCCCGCCGCCTCGCCGGCCGCGCCCTCGATCTTCGCGGTGGCGCGGACCAGCGCCTGCCGGTCGCTCTCGCGCAGCCCCGGCAGGGTCGCCACGGCGCGCGCGGCGACCAGCAGGGCGGTGGCCTCGTCGGCGGCCAGCCGCAGCGGCTCGCCGGCGGACGTGCCCGAGGCGTCGGGGTTGTGCCACCAGATGCGGTCGCCGTCGGTGTCGATGTCCAGCAGGTCACCGCCCCGGAAGCTGGTGCCGCACATGGGCAGCACGTCCAGGTCGCCGATCAGCTCGTCCTCGGTGATGCCGAAGGCACGGGCCACATCGGCGACCCGGGCGCCCGGGCGCTCCCGCAGATAGGTGACCAGCGACAGCATCCGCCGGGTCTGGTCAATGGCGTTTCCGGCCATCAGAAGTCGGTCCCGTTCCTCTCAGCCCTTGGCCACGGCACGCAGCCGCTCGATCACATCGGCCCGCAGCTCGGCGGGCTCCAGCACCAGGACGTCGGCGCCGAACTCCACCAGCCAGGCGTCCAGGCCATGACCGTAGGGGATCTCCAGCTCGTCCCAGCCGTCGCCCAGGTCATGGGAGGCCACCGCCCGGGAACGCAGCGGATAGCCGTGGCCGGCGCGCACCTTGATCCGGGCCGTACCGGTGGCCGTCTCGCCCGCCCAGCTCTCCACCGTCGTGCGCACCGTGACGTGGTCGGGCACGGGCGCGGTGAACGCCAGCGCCCGGGAGCGGACCTTCCCGGTGATCCGGGAAAGCCGGAAGACCCGCTCGGCGTCCCGCTCGCGGTCCCAGCCCGCCAGGTACCAGTGGCCGCGCCAGCACTCCAGCGCCCAGGGCTCGACCTTGCGCTGCTCGGGGTGGGCGGCGTTCGCCTTGCGGTAGTCGAAGACGACGACGCGGCGGTCGCGCGCGGCGAGCATCAGCGGCTCGAAGGCCGCCTCGTGCACGGGGATCCGCGTCTCCAGGGCGCTCTGCCCCTCGTACGGGTCCTCCGCCAGCGGCATCCCGGCGGCGCGCAGCTTCTGCAGGGCGCCGCTCGCGGCACCGGCGAGCCGGGCCTGCTGCCAGACCTTGGCCGCCAGACCCAGGGCAGCGGCCTCCTCGACGTCGAGGGTGATCGGAGGGAGGCGGTTGCTGTCGCGGCGGGCGAGATAGCCGGTCTCGCCGTCGACGCCCTCGACGGTCTCGATGATCAGGCCGAGCTCGCGGAGGTCTTCCTTGTCCCGCTCGAACATCCGGTTGAAGGCGTCGTCCTTCGGGGATTCGCCGCCATCGGAGGCACCGCTCGAAGCCGAAGCCTCGATGTACGCCTCGATCGAACCCCGCAACTCCCCCTTGGTCAGCGGCCGGCGTGTGCCCAGCAGGCACAGCGCCAGACTCATCAGCCGCTCGGCCTTGGCAATCGCCATCGACGCCCTCTCTACTTGTGCTCTCAACCGTTGACCGTACCGCTCAGCGGTCGAACGACAAAAGCCGAGGGCCCGTGCCAGGCGGCACGGGCCCTCGGCCTTCGTTCGCTTGAGTCTCAGACGCCCATCAGGTCGCAAACGAAGATCAGCGTCTCACCCGGGGCGATCACACCGCCACCGGCACCGCGCTCGCCGTAGGCGAGGTGCGCCGGGATGGTCAGCCGGCGACGACCGCCGACCTTCATGCCCTGGATGCCCTTGTCCCAGCCCTGGATGACCTGGCCGGCACCGAGCTTGAACTCCAGGGCGCTGCCGCGGTTCCAGCTGGCGTCGAACTCCTCGCCCGTGGAGAAGGCCACGCCCACGTAGTGGACCTTCACGAAGTCGCCGGCCTTGGCCACGGCGCCGTCGCCCTCCCAGAGGTCGACGATCTCCAGGTCGGCCGGCGGCTGACCCTCGGGGAAGTCGATCTCGGGCTTCTCGATGTTCACGAAAGTTCTCCTACGAAAGATGCTGTGGACAACCGTGCAATTCTGGCAGACCCCCCGCCGGGGTCAGACCTTGCCCACGATGTCGACCACGAAGACCAGGGTGTTCTTGTCCAGGCCGCTCTGCGCCTGGCCCTCGTAGCCCAGCTTCGGCGGGATCACCAGCTCGACCCTGTCCCCGACGTGCTTGCCGACCAGGCCCTTGTCCCAGCCCTGGACGACCGACCCGGTACCGATCTGGAAGGCGGTGGCACCGGCGTGGTCCCAGGAGGAGTCGAACTTCTTGCCGTCCTCCCACTTCACGCCCGTGTACTGGGCGATCAGGCCGTCCCCGGCCTTGATCTCCGGACCGGTGCCCTTGATCAGCACCTGCTCCTTGAGATCGGTGGGCGCCTTGGTGTCCTTGGGAATGGTGATCTCGGCGGCCTTCTGGGAGACGTACTTGACCTCCGGCATGCCCTCCTCGGGCTTGGCCTGCTCGCCCTTGGCCTCGCTCTTGGCGTCGACCTTCTGGGCACCGACCACGTCGATCACCCACACCAGGCCGTCCTCCGGCTTGACGCCCGCCTGCGGGTTCAGCTGGTCGCCGATGAGCGCCTTGGCGGTGCCCTCGACCTCGATCCGCGAACCGGCCTTCTGACCGATCACCGCGTCGAGGACCTTCGCGGGCATCTCCTGGCTGGGCTGCCCCAGCTGCTGCACCAGCTGCCGGCGCGGGGCACCCGGCGTGGCACCCTCCTGCGGCGTCCAGGTGCCGCCGAGCGGCTTGTTGTCCTTCATCGTCTGCCCGGCGAAGTCCAGACGGACGAACGAACCCTTCTCCGCCTTGTCACCCGAGCCCTCGGTCAGGGTCTTGACGACCAGCTTGTCCGCCGGCTTGGCGTCCTTCGGCACGGAGATCTCGGGCTTCTCCCCGAACTTCCCCTTCACCGTCACCTTGGCGTCGGAAGACTTGCCGTCCTCGGACCCGCACGCCGCGGCGGTCAGCAGCAGGACGGGCACGGCCAACGCCGCGGCGAGGCGACGCGCGTTCTTCGTGTGGTTCATGAAGTCCAACTCGGGCTGTAGGGGTCGCTGGGCAGTGTGCGCCACTCTACGGCCTGTCTCCCGCCGATCAACCCCGTCCGACACGGATGTGCGCCGGGTCCGGCGGACCCGGCGCACATCCGTGCCCCTCACACCCCGGAATCGCGCTCACATTCCCGCGATCAGCTTCTCCACCCGGTCGTCCACCGACCTGAAGGGGTCCTTGCACAACACCGTCCGCTGCGCCTGGTCGTTGAGCTTCAGGTGGACCCAGTCGACGGTGAAATCCCGGCGCTGTTCCTGGGCGCGGCGGATGAAATCACCGCGCAGCCGGGCCCGGGTCGTCTGCGGGGGCACCGACTTCCCCTCGAAAATCTTGATGTCATTGCACACCCGGGCCGCCTGACCGCGCTTCTCCAACAGGTAGTACAGCCCCCGGCGGCGGTGGATGTCGTGATAGGCCAGATCTATCTGCGCGATCCTCGGGTGGGACATGGTGATGTTGTTCTTGGCCCGGTACCGCTCGATGAGCTGGTACTTCATCACCCAGTCGATCTCCGTGGAGATCAGGTCCAGATTCTCGTCCCGGATGGCTTCCAGCGAACGGCCCCACAGCTCCAGGACCCGCTCGACCGTGCCCGTCCGGATGCCGCGGCGCTCGCAGAAGTCCACGGCCTTCTCGTAGTACTCCTGCTGGACCTCCAGGGCGGAGGCCTCCCGGCCGCTGGCCAGGCGCACCTTGCGTCTGCCGGTGATGTCGTGGCTGACCTCGCGGATGGCCCGGATGGGATTCTCCAGGGTGAGGTCGCGCATGACCGTACCGGCCTCGATCATGCGCAGGACGAGGTCGGTGGCACCGACCTTCAGCAGCATGGTCGTCTCGGACATGTTGGAGTCGCCGACGATGACGTGGAGCCTGCGGTAGCGCTCGGCGTCGGCGTGCGGCTCGTCGCGCGTGTTGATGATCGGGCGCGAGCGCGTGGTGGCGGAGCTGACGCCCTCCCAGATGTGCTCGGCCCGCTGGCTGACGCAGTACACCGCGCCACGCGGGGTCTGGAGCACCTTTCCCGCGCCGCAGATCAGCTGCCGCGTCACGAGGAAGGGAATGAGGATGTCCGCGAGACGCGAGAACTCCCCGTGCCGCGCGACGAGATAGTTCTCGTGGCAGCCGTAGGAGTTCCCGGCGGAGTCGGTGTTGTTCTTGAAGAGATAGACGTCGCCCGCGATCCCCTCCTCGTGCAGGCGGCGCTCGGCGTCGACCAGCAGACCCTCGAGGATGCGCTCGCCCGCCTTGTCGTGGGTGACCAGCTCGGTCACGCTGTCGCACTCCGGAGTGGCGTACTCCGGGTGCGATCCCACATCCAGGTAGAGACGGGCGCCATTGCGCAGGAAGACGTTGCTGCTGCGGCCCCAGGAAACGACACGGCGGAAGAGGTACCGCGCCACTTCGTCAGGGGACAGCCGGCGCTGTCCTCTGAAGGTGCACGTGACGCCGTACTCGTTCTCCAGCCCGAAAATGCGGCGGTCCATGCCTGAACATTACGCCTGATGCCCTGCGCTGAAACCGGGTTCGACCGCACCGTTCCGATCATTTTCCGACCGGGCCACGACGGTGGACGCCTTCTCGGGCGCCCGCAGGGACGCCCGGAAGGCGACGATCACCAGCAGGGCCGCGACACCGCTGCCCACCGCGACGAGGAAACCCGCACGGGCGCCACCGGACTGGACCGCCGGCCCCACGAAGGCCGTACCGATCGCCGCGCCGACGCCGAAGGACGTCACCAGCCAGGAGAACGCCTCGGTCACCGTGCCCCGCGGCGCGTGCCGGTCCACGACCACGAAGGCGGTGGCCAGACAGGGCGCGAGGAACAGGCCCGCCACCCCGGCGAGAACCGTCATCGCCACCGCACCCGGCACCAGCAGCAGCGGCACGTAGAACAGCGCCAGGCCGCCGACGAGCACCCGCAGGCGCTGCTCCGGAGTGCCGGGCCACTGCCGGGCGCCGTGGATGGAACCACCGATCAGGGCGCCGACGCCCAGGGCCGACAGCAGCCAGCCGGCCACGTTGCCGCCACCGTGCGCGTCGCCGTAGGAGACCGCGGCGACGGCTATGGAGCCGAGCGCGGAACCTATGCAGAAGAAGGTGCCCAGCAGCACCAGCAGCCCCCGGGAGCGGAGCGCCCCCAGCCAGTGCGCCTCACGGGGCTCGCTGCGCCACGTGCGGGAGGGCGGCGAGGTCACGACCGCGAGGGCGCCGATGACGCCCATCAGGTGGAGGGCGTTCAGCGCGGCGGCCTCGGACCAGATCGCGACGATCCGGGTGACGATCAGCGGGCCGACCACGTAGATCAGCTCCTGCGCTATCGCGTCCAGGGAGTACGCGGCGTGGAGGTCGTCCTCGTTCTTCAGGACCGACGGCCACAGGGCCCGCAGCCCGCCCTCGAGCGGCGGCGCGAAGAAGCCAGCCACGATCATGGCCGCGTAGGACAGGGGCACCGGGTCCAGGCCGACGACGGTGAAGGCCGCCATGCCCAGCGCGGTCATCAGGGCCGCGGGCAGGATGACACGGGGCTGGCCGTAGAGGTCGACGGCCCGGCCGAGCAGCGGCTGGCCGACGGCGTTGGCCACGCCGTAGACGGCGGAGAGCGCGCCGGCGAGGGTGTAGCTGCCGCCCTCGGCGCGGACGAAGAGGACGATCGCCAGCGCGGCCGTGGCGTTGGGCAGCCGGCCCACCAGGGTGCCGGTCAGCAGTCGCGCCGCGTGCCGTGTCTTGAGCATGTCGACGTAACCGCCGCCCGCCGCCGCCATTGTCCGCCTCTCGTCCTTGACCGATCGTTTTTGACCGAGCGATCCCGGTTTTACGTATAACTAGAAGAGTCATACGTACCATGATCGGAGCTCGCGGGTCCAACCCGTGTGGTGACAGCGGCAGCGGAGAGGGGCGCGGCAGCGGTGACGGAGGTCCAGAGCGGGGAGCGCGAGGAGCGCGGGGGCGGCGGGGGCGAACGGTGGCCGACCGTCCGGGGACGGCACGCGGCGGCCGCCCGGGCCACCAGCCGGGACGTGGCCCGGGCGGCGGGGGTCTCGCAGGCGACGGTCTCGCTGGTCATGGGCGAGAAATGGCGCGGGAGGGTCTCCGAGCGGACCGCCGGGGCGGTGCGCACCGCCGCCCGCGAGCTGGGCTACCGGCCCAACCTCACCGCGCGCAGCCTGCGGCTCGGCCGCGCGCGGACGGCGCTGCTGGTCGTCCCGGCCCTCACCAACGAATTCTTCGCCCGCGTCTACACCGGCGCGGCCCGCGCCGCCGCCGAGTACGACATGGGCGTGGTCCTCTACCCCTCCCCGGAGGGCACCGGGCCCGCCCGCGACCCCTTCGCCTCCGCGCGCGCGACGCTGGACGGCGTGATCGCCTCCTCGATCGCGGCCGAGGCCCTGACCGACCTCCGCGAGGGCGGCCTGCCGCTGGTGATGCTCGACAGCGAACCCGGCCGGACCGACGCCCCGGCCACCGTCAACCTCGACATCGCCGACGGCATGCGGCAGGTGACGGAGCATCTGCTGGCCCTCGGCCACCGGCGCTTCGCGCACATCGCGGCCGACATCGACTCCTGGACCTTCCGCGTCCGGGCCCGGGCCCTCGCCGAGGCCCTCCGGGGCACGGCCGGGACGGTGCTGCGGACCGAGCCCGCCGCCCTCGACGTGGCCTCCGGCCGCCTGGCCGCCGCACGCGCCCTGACCGCACCGGGCGGGCCGGACGCCCGGCCGACCGCCCTGATCTGCGACGGGGACGTCCTCGCGGCGGGCGCCTGCAAGGCGGCGCGACGGCTGGGGCTCCGGGTGCCGGACGACGTCTCGGTGACCGGCTTCGACGACCTGCCGCTCGCGAGCGCCCTGGAGCCGGAGCTCACGACGGTGCGGCTGCCGGCGGAGGCGGTGGGGGAAGCGGGCATGCGGGCGCTCGTGGCCGTCCTGGACGGCGGGGCACCGGCGTCGGCGGCGCTGCCGGTGGAGCTGGTGCCGCGCGCGTCGTCCGGCGTGGCCCCCTGACCCGCCCCTTCCCGTAACCGGGGCTCCGCCCCGGGCCCCGGTCCTCAAAACGCCGGACGGGCTGCGATGCAGCCCGTCCGGCGTTCGAGGACAACCGGGGTCTACTCCTCCTCCGAGCCCTCCGAGCCCTCGGAGGGCTCGGCCGAGCCCGACCCCTCGTCCAGCAGCCGCTGGAGCTGCCGCCCCAGCAACCGCTTGAACTTCCGCTGCTGCGGCCGCTTCCGGTCCAGCACCGCGACCTCCAGCTGCTCGGCCGTCAGCGTCCGCTCGCTCCCGTTCGTGTCGCGCGCGAGCGACTCGACGGCGAGCTTGAGCGCCTCGGACAGCGTCATCCCGTCCCGGTGCCGCTGGTCGAGATAGCTGCTGATCTGGTCCGCGTTGCCGCCGACCGCCACCGAGCCGTGCTCGTCGACGATCGAGCCGTCGTGCGGCAGCCGGTAGATCTGGTCGTCCTCGGGGGCGGCCCCCACCTCGGCGACGATCAGCTCCACCTCGTAGGGCTTCTCGCCCGCGCTCGAGAAGATCGTGCCCAGCGTCTGCGCGTAGACGTTCGCCAGGCCGCGAGCGGTGACGTCGTCACGGTCGTATGTGTAACCACGCAGGTCGGCGTAGCGGACACCGCCGATGCGCAGGTTCTCGAACTCGTTGTACTTGCCGACCGCCGCGAACGCGATCCGGTCGTAGATCTCGCTGACCTTGTGCAGCGCGCGGGACGGGTTCTCGGCGACGAAGACAACGCCATCGTTGTACTGGAGGACCACGACGCTGCGGCCGCGCGCGATGCCCTTGCGGGCGTACTCGGCGCGGTCGGCCATGGCCTGCTGGGGTGAGACATAGAACGGCGTCGACACCGCTATCCGTCCCTTTCTGTGGGTGACGAGGACATCAGGAGCTCAGAGGATCGCTCGGAGCGTCACAGCAGCGCGGCGCGCGGGCCGTCCGGCTCCTCGAGCCGGCGCTCGTGGACGGCGCGGACGATCTCCGAGCTCTCCGCCTCGGTGAGCCTGCGGAAGCCCTCGTCGGTGATGACGATGACGATCGGGTAGATACGGCGCGCGAGGTCGGGACCGCCGGTCGCCGAGTCGTCGTCGGCGGCGTCGTAGAGCGCCTGGACGACGAGCGTGGTGGCCTGCCCCTCCGTGAGGTCGTCACGGAACAGCTTCTTCAGCGCACCACGCGCGAACAGCGAACCGGAACCCGTGGCCGCGTAGCCGTGCTCCTCGGAGCGCCCGCCGGTGACGTCGTAGGAGAAGATGCGGCCCTTCTGCCGGTCCACGTCCCAGCCGGCGAAGAGCGGCACCACGGCCAGGCCCTGCATGGCCATGCCGAGGTTGCTGCGGATCATCGTCGACAGGCGGTTCGCCTTGCCCTCCAGGGAGAGCGAGACGCCTTCGACCTTCTCGAAGTGCTCCAGCTCCAGCTGGAACAGCTTGACCATCTCCACCGCCAGCCCGGCCGTGCCGGCGATGCCCACGGCCGAGTACTCGTCGGCCGGGAAGACCTTCTCGATGTCCCGCTGCGCGATGACATTGCCCATCGTGGCCCGCCGGTCACCGGCCAGCACCACTCCCCCGGGGAACGACGCGGCGACGATCGTCGTGCCGTGCGGCGCCTCGATGACGCCCTGCGTCGGCAGCTGCCGGTTGCGCGGCAGCATCTCGGGCTGGTGCTGCGCCAGGAAGTCCATGAAGGACGACGAGCCCGGCGTCAGGAAGGGAGCCGGCAGACGCCCTGTGCCAGAAAAGTTGGCTTCCACACGAATCCTTCGAAGAGATCTTGAAATACTGCACGGACCATACCCCCGGGCCTCTCAGCCCTCCGTCCCGTGCCCCGGCGGGCACGGGACGGATCACCGGCCCTACTGCCCGCCCTTTTGCACGAACGAACGTACGAAATCTTCGGCGTTCTCTTCGAGCACATCATCGATTTCGTCCAGCACGGAGTCCACGTCGTCCGACAGCTTCTCCTGGCGCTCCTTGAGGTCCTCGGAGACCTGCGCGTCCTGCGCCTGCTCCTCGACCTCCTCCGTCGCACGCGTGGCCTTCTGCTGTCCGCCGCCGGTGTCCTTGGTCGCCATACCCCTCACCCCGCTCGGTTTCGACGTACACGTACACGAGACGTTCAAGATCCGACCCTACAAGCAGGGTCGGGAATCGGCCCTGCACTTGCTACAACGTCCCGGAGCCACCGGGATGATTCCCGTTTCACCCGGCCCTTAAGACCCCGCAGGAGCCCCGCTCAGCCGCCCGACAGCACCCGGACCAGGTCCTCGGCCGTGCGACAGCGGTCCAGGAGCTCCTTGACGTGGTTGCGGGTGCCCCGCAGCGGCTCCAGGGTGGGGACGCGCTGGAGGGAGTCGCGGCCCGGCAGGTCGAAGATCACGGAGTCCCAGGAGGCGGCGGCGACGTCGTCGGCGTACTGCTCCAGGCAGCGGCCCCGGAAGTAGGCCCGGGTGTCCTCGGGCGGGGCGGTGCGGGCGCGGGCGACGTCGGTCTCGTCCAGGAGCCTGCGCACCTTGCCGCGGGCCACGAGGCGGTTGTAGAGGCCCTTGTCGGCGCGGACGTCCGCGTACTGCAGGTCCACGAGCTGCAGCCGGGCCGCGGACCAGTCGAGGCCGTCGCGGCGGCGGTAGCCCTCCAGCAGCTCCAGCTTGGCCACCCAGTCCAGCTCCCCGGCCAGGCTCATCGGATCCCGCTCCAGCCGGCCCAGGACGTCCTCCCAGCGGGAGAGGACGTCCTTGGTCTGCTCGTCGGCGTCCACGCCGAAGCGGTCCTCGACGTATTTGCGGGCCAGCTCGAAGTACTCCATCTGGAGCTGGACGGCCGTGAGTGTGCGACCGCTGCGGAGCGTGACGAGCCGGCGCAGCGAGGGGTCGTGGCTGATCTGGTGGAGGGTGCGGACGGGCTGGTCGACGGCGAGGTCGGCGGCGATGAAGCCGTCCTCGATCATCGAGAGCACCAGGGCGGTGGTGCCGAGCTTGAGGTAGGTGGAGATCTCGGAGAGATTGGCGTCGCCGATGATCACATGGAGCCGGCGGTACTTCTCGGCGTCGGCGTGGGGCTCGTCGCGGGTGTTGATGATGGGCCGTTTGAGGGTGGTCTCCAGGCCGACCTCGACCTCGAAATAGTCCGCGCGCTGGCTGATCTGGAAGCCGTGCTCGTGGCCGTCCTGGCCGATGCCGACGCGGCCTGCGCCGGTGACGACCTGGCGGGAGACGAAGAACGGCGTCAGGTGGCGGACGATGTCCGAGAAGGGGGTCTCCCGCTTCATCAGGTAGTTCTCATGGGTGCCGTAGGAGGCGCCCTTGTTGTCGGTGTTGTTCTTGTAGAGGTGGATGGGCTGGGCGCCGGGCAGCTGGGCGGCGCGTTCGGCCGCCTCCGCCATGATCCGCTCGCCCGCCTTGTCCCACAGGACGGCGTCCCGGGGATTGGTGATCTCCGGTGAGCTGTATTCCGGGTGGGCGTGGTCGACGTAGAGCCGAGCGCCATTGGTGAGGATGACATTGGCCAGGCCGATGTCCTCGTCCGTGAGCTGGCTGGCGTCCGCGGCCTCGCGGGCGAGGTCGAAGCCACGGGCGTCCCTCAGCGGGTTCTCCTCCTCGAAGTCCCAGCGGGCACGGCGTGCCCGGTGCATCGCGGCCGCGTAGGCGTTGACGATCTGGGACGAGGTGAGCATGGCATTGGCGTTCGGGTGACCGGGGACGGAGATCCCGTACTCCGTCTCGATGCCCATTACTCGCCGTACGGTCATGCGGCCCTCCTTGCCCGGCGGCGCCCCCGGGTGGGGTCGGCGCTCAAGTACCGCTGCGCTTCCGATCCGTGCACGGTCCCCGATCCCCCACTGCGCTTCGCGGTGGTACCACCGAAGAGCCTAGAACGGCTTTGCGGCGCTGGGGAGATCATTACAGTCATTGCTGGGGTTGGTGCCCCGCGCGGACGGCGGCATGGTCCGCGTCCCACGAGTGGTGCAACGCATGGTGCAAAACGCGTCCGGCTGCGGACGCCCTGCTCCTTCCCCGCCCTCGAGGGGGCGGGGAAGGCACAGCAACAGGGACATCCGCAGCCGGACGGCGGTGTTACAGATACTGGCCGGTATTGGCCACGGTGTCGATGGAGCGGCCGGTGTCCGCGCCCTGCTTTCCGGTGACGAGGGTGCGGATGAAGACGATCCGCTCGCCCTTCTTTCCGGAGATCCGGGCCCAGTCGTCCGGGTTGGTGGTGTTGGGCAGGTCCTCGTTCTCCTTGAACTCGTCGACGCAGGCGGCGAGCAGGTGGGAGACGCGCAGGCCCTTCTGGTTGTGGTCCAGGAAGGCCTTGATGGCCATCTTCTTGGCCCGGTCCACGATGTTCTGGATCATCGCTCCGGAATTGAAGTCCTTGAAGTAGAGGACTTCCTTGTCACCGTTGGCGTAGGTGACCTCCAGGAAGCGGTTCTCCTCGGATTCGGCGTACATCTGCTCGACGACCGACTGGATCATGCCCTCGACGGTGACCCTGGCGTCCCCGCCGTGCTCGGCGAGGTCGTCGGCGTGCAGCGGGAGGGTCTCGGTCAGGTACTTCGAGAAGATGTCCTTGGCGGCCTCCGCGTCCGGGCGCTCGATCTTGATCTTCACATCGAGGCGGCCGGGGCGCAGGATCGCGGGGTCGATCATGTCCTCGCGGTTGGAGGCGCCGATGACGATGACGTTCTCCAGGCCCTCCACGCCGTCGATCTCGGAGAGCAGCTGGGGGACGATGGTGTTCTCCACGTCCGAGCTGACGCCGGAGCCGCGGGTGCGGAAGAGGGAGTCCATCTCGTCGAAGAAGACGATCACGGGGGTGCCCTCGCCGGCCTTCTCCCGGGCGCGCTGGAAGATCAGCCGGATGTGCCGCTCGGTCTCGCCGACGTACTTGTTGAGCAGCTCGGGGCCCTTGATGTTGAGGAAGAAGCTCTTCCCGGCGGGCTTTCCGGTGACCTCGGCGACCTTCTTGGCAAGGGAGTTGGCGACGGCCTTGGCGATGAGGGTCTTGCCGCAGCCGGGGGGGCCGTAGAGCAGGACGCCCTTGGGCGGGCGCAGTTCGTGCTCCTTGAAGAGGTCGGGGTAGAGGTAGGGGAGCTCGACGGCGTCGCGGATCAGCTCGATCTGGTTGCCCAGGCCGCCGATCTTCGTGTAGTCGATGTCCGGGACCTCTTCGAGGACGAGTTCCTCGACCTCGCTCTTGGGGATGACCTCGTAGACGTAGCCGGAGCGGGTCTCCAGCAGGAGGGCGTCGCCGGGGCGGATGGTGGTGTCCAGCAGGGGCTCGGCGAGCCGCACCACCCGCTCCTCGTCGGTGTGCCCGATGACCAGGGCGCGTTCGCCGTCCTCGAGGATCTCCTTGAGGGTGACGATGTCGCCGTGGCGCTCGAAGGCCATGGCTTCGACGATGTTGAGCGCCTCGTTGAGCATGACCTCCTGGCCGGGCCGGAGGTCCTCGACGTCGACGCTCGGGGA
Organism: Streptomyces abikoensis; assembly: GCF_014648775.1. Classification (GTDB taxonomy): domain Bacteria; phylum Actinomycetota; class Actinomycetes; order Streptomycetales; family Streptomycetaceae; genus Streptomyces; species Streptomyces abikoensis. The sequence goes on along the minus strand of NZ_BMRT01000006.1, from coordinate 90,512 downwards.
CGCGTTCACCCGGAGTTTGCGGCCTCCGGTGAAGATGTCGGCCGTGCCGTCCTCGTTGGCCGCGAGGAAGACGCCGAAGCCGGCGGGGGGCTGTGCCAGGCGGTCGACCTCCTCCTTGAGGGCCACGATCTGGTCGCGGGCCTCACGGAGGGTGTTCGCGAGCCGTTCGTTCTGCGCGGAGACGCCGGCCAGGTTCGTCTGGAGCTCGACGATCCGCTCCTCGAGAATCCTCGTGTGACGCGGAGAGTCGGCGAGCTTGCGTCGCAGGACGGCGATCTCCTGCTCGAGATAGGCAACCTGGCCCGCGGGGTCGTCAGACCCTCGTCCCGGCCGGATGCCGCGGTTCATGTCGTCGTCGTGGGCTGCCACGGTCCTCACCTCCTCCAAGGGGAGCTGGACGCTTCCTGACCCTACCTGGGCCGGTGCAGGTTGAAACCCCTAGATCACAAACCCGGTCGGAGTGTGTCCGATCTTCACCCTTGCGCACGTCCTCACGTGAGGGGGATACCCACCCATCAACATCGGAAAGCGGGCGGTTGTATCGTCGACTCGGTCAACACCCGTCAGGGCTGGCTCCAATTGATTCACGAACGCAGGAAACGGCAGGCGAGATGACCGCGCAGGAAGAAGAGCTCGAAGTCTGGATCGACCAGGACCTCTGCACCGGCGACGGCATCTGCGCCCAGTACGCCCCCGAGGTCTTCGAGCTCGACATCGACGGTCTCGCCTATGTGAAGAGCGCCGACGACGAGCTTCTCCAGGACAAGGGTGCCACCACCCCCGTGCCGCTGACGCTGCTGAACGACGTCCGGGACTCGGCGAACGAGTGCCCCGGCGACTGCATCCACGTGCGCCGCGTCTCCGACAAGGTCGAGGTCTACGGCCCGGACGCCGAATAACGCATCGTCACCTCATGTGACGGTTCAGGCACTCTCCGCAATGGGCTGTGCCGTCAGGACGAACTGGCCGTCCCTCCAGTGCCACTTGACCGCCCTGCGCAGGTCCGGGCAGCAGCGGGGCACACCGCTGCCTGAATAGCCGAGGAGAGTGGCCGAAACCGTCCGGCCGGTCGCGTCCAGGCCGGTGATGCTCATGCCCTCCTTGGGGTCCACCAGGGTCGCCACGACCCGGGGCGCCGCGCCCGGGGCGGCCGGGGCCGCGAGGACGTACACGCCGCTGGGCCGGGTGCCCCCGCCGGAACCGCAGCGCACCTCGACGGCCGTCTCGGGCCGCCCGTCCCCGTCCAGGTCGGCGGTGGCGCGCCGGACCACCTCGGGGCGGGTGGGGCCGCAGTCGACGGGATAGCGCGCGGCGCCCGGGTCCGGGGCGGCGGCCGGCGGGCCCGCCGGGGCCTTCGCGGGCGCGGTGGCGCCGGCCGTGGCGTCGCCCGGGCCGGTCAGGGCGGCGCCCAGGATCACCGCGGCCAGGGCGGCGGCGGTGGCCAGCCAGTGCGCCGGGCGGGACCGGGTGTGCGGAAGGGGAGCGGAGGCGTCGGGACGGTCGGGACCTGCCGGGGGCTGCACGCGCTGACTCCTGCGAGGGCTGCGGGGACCGGGATCGTCCGCATCGTGCCACACGGCCATGGGCCGGTGAACGGCGGGCGGGGCCCTGAGCGTCACCCAACGCACGTGCGCCACCGCCGAGTTCCGCGGGGAAGCGGAGCACGGCGGCGGCGCACTGGTGGTTCGTTCGGGCGGGTCAGCCCTTGTTGGGGCCCTCGTAGTCCTCGCCGTAGGCGCCCTTGGCGGGGCGGCGGCGGCGCATCGGGGGCTCCACGCCGTCGGCGAGGCGGCGGGCGGTGACGAGGAAGCCGGTGTGGCCGATCATCCGGTGGTCGGGGCGGACCGCGAGGCCCTCCACGTGCCAGTTGCGGATCATCGACTCCCAGGGCTGGGGCTCGGCGAAGCAGCCGATCTCGCGGATGGACTCCACGGTCCGCGCCAGCTGGGTGGTGGTCGCCACGTAGCAGCAGAGGATGCCGCCGGGGACGAGCGCCTTGGAGACGGCCTCCAGGCACTCCCAGGGGGCGAGCATGTCGAGGATCACGCGGTCGACGTCCGTGTCGGACAGGTTGTCCTGGAGGTCGCCGACGGTCAGCTGCCAGGCGGGGTGCGGGCCGCCGAAGTAGCGCTCGACGTTCGCCTTCGCGATCTCCGCGAAGTCCTCACGGCGCTCGTAGGAGTGCAGCATGCCCTGGTCGCCGATGGCGCGCAGCAGGAAGGCGCTGAGCGAGCCGGAGCCCACTCCCGCCTCGACGACGCGCGCGCCGGCGAAGATGTCGGCGAAGGCCAGGATCTGCCCCGCGTCCTTGGGGTAGACCACGGCGGCGCCGCGGGGCATGGACAGGACGTAGTCGGGGAGCAGGGGACGCAGCGCGAGGTACGCGACGTTCCCCGTGGTGCGGACAACACTGCCCTCGGGAGCGCCGATCAGCTCGTCGTGCGGGAAGGAACCCTTGTGGGTGTGGAAATTCTTCCCGGCTTCGAGCGTGAACGTGTAGTGGCGACCCTTGGGGTCGGTGAGCTGGACCTGGTCCCCGACCTGGAAGGGCCCGCGACGGCGGGCGGCACCGGTCGGTTCGGACATGTGACCAGCGTACCGGGCCCGGAAGGGGCCCGGCACCACGGTCCGGGCTCCGCCCCGGCGGCGGTCAGTTCGACGGGCGGGCCATGGCCGCGACGAAGGCGCGCTCGACGTCGGCGGCCGAGAGCACACCGTAGACCTCGCCGGTCTCCTCGGTCACCAGGTACTCGGACGCCGGTGTGGCACGCAGCACTTCCAGCAGCTCCTCGCCGGAGAGCTCGGCGGAGACCCGCATGCCATCGGTGAGGTCCTGGGCGAGCGAGCCGGTGGCGACCCAGGGGCGGCGGTGTTCGGGGACGCCGCCGATGGCGGCCTCGCGGACGAGCGCCCTGGGAGTGCCCTGCCCGTCGACGACGACGAGGGCGCGGGCTCCCGCCTCGTTGGCGCGGCGCAGGGCCTCGGAGAGCGGGGTGGCGGCCTCGACGGGCACGGCGCGCCGGGTGAGGGCGCGGGCGCGCAGCTCGGGGAGGTGCTCGCGCAGGCGGGCCATGCGCAGGCTGTTGCCGGCGCCGGTCCAGATGATCGCGGCGAGGATGGCGGCGAGCAGGGCGTCGGTGAGGGTGTCGACGCCGCCGAGGTCCTCGGTGTCGCCGCCGTGGGTGAGCAGGGGCAGGCCGACGAGGACGGCGACGGCGAGGGCACGGCCGACCCAGGCGGCGGCGACGGTGCCGGTCATGGGTTTGCCGCTGATCTTCCAGACGACGGCGCGGAGCATCCGGCCGCCGTCGAGGGGCAGGCCGGGGAGGAGGTTGAAGGCCGCGACCAGGAGGTTGGAGATCATCAGTCCGGCGAGCAGGACGCCGGGGACGGTGCCGGGTTCGACGGCGAGCATGGCGAGGTAGAAGACGCCGGCGAGGATCAGGGAGAGCAGGGGGCCGACGAAGGCGAGGACGAATTCCCGGCCGGGGGTCTCGCTCTCCTTCTCGATCTCGGAGACGCCGCCGAAGAACTGGAGCTGGATGCGGCGCACGGGGAGCTTGAAGCGCAGGGCGGCGACCGTGTGGGCCAGCTCGTGGACGAGCACGGAGGCGTAGAAGGCGACGGCGAAGAAGAGGGCGACGAGGTAGCGGACGCCGCCGAGCTCGGGGAGGACCCGGTCGAGCTGGCCGCCGAAGACCCAGGTGATCAGGCCGGCGACGAGGAACCAGCTGGGGGCGACGTAGACGGGCACGCCGAAGGGCCGGCCCATGAGGATCCCGCCGCCCGTCTCCGGCGGTCGGCGCGGCCCGCCGTCCTCGGGCCCGGCCTGGTGGCCGGCGCCCCCCGCGCCGGATCGGCCCTGCCCGCTGTCGTCCACGGTGTCCCCTCGTCCTGTCCGGCCCTGGTCCGGGGCCGGTGTGTTCTCCCGATCATGCAGGGTGACGGGCCCTACCGTCGATGGTATGCGGCCGACTGTCGGTTACGGGCCGTAGGGTCTGTGTCATGGATACCGCCTCCGAGAACTCCGCCGGGCGGGCCGGCGCCGCCCGGCCGGCCTCGCTGTCGCCGTCCCGTGCGGCCGATTTCATGCAGTGCCCGCTGCTCTACCGCTTCCGGGTGATCGACCGGCTGCCGGAGAAGCCCAGCGCCGCGGCCACGCGGGGCACGGTGGTGCACGCGGTGCTGGAGCGGCTCTTCGACGCCCCGGCGGCCGAGCGCACGGTTCCCCGGGCCCGGGGGCTGGTGCCGGGCGAGTGGGAGCGGCTGCTGGCGGCGAAGCCGGAGCTGGCGGAGCTGTTCGTCCGGGAGGACGGCTCGCACGACGAGGAACGGCTGGGCACGTGGCTGGCGGACGCGGAGCGGCTGGTCGAGCGCTGGTTCACGCTGGAGGACCCGACGCGGCTGGAGCCGGCCGAGCGCGAGCTGTTCGTGGAGACGGTGCTGGCGGACGCGGGCCCGTCGGGCCTGACGCTGCGCGGCATCGTGGACCGGGTGGACGTGACGCCGGCCGGTGACGTGCGGATCGTGGACTACAAGACGGGCAAGGCCCCGGCGCCGCGGTTCCGGGAGACGCCGCTGTTCCAGATGATGTTCTACGCGCTGGTGATCTGGCGGTTGCGCGGGCGGATCCCGCGCCGGCTCCAGCTGGTCTACCTGGGCAGCGGGGACGTGCTGACGTACGACCCGGTCGAGGCGGAGCTGCTGGCGGTGGAGCGGAAGCTGCGCGCCCTGTGGGAGGCGATCTCGCTGGCCACGGAGACGGGCGACTGGCGGCCGCGGCCCACCAAGCTGTGCGGCTGGTGCGACCACCAGGCGGTGTGCCCGGAGTTCGGCGGCACTCCCCCGCCGTACCCGCTGCCGGTCGTCCCGGCCCCGCGCGCGGCGGGCGACGGTCCGGCTGCCTCCGGGGAGGGCTCGCAGGGCAGAATGGACGAGGTCTAACGAAGGAGAGTTCCTGTGGCGATCCGCGTCCTATTGGTCGACGACCAGCCGCTGCTGCGCACCGGCTTCCGCATGATCCTGGAGGCCGAGCAGGACCTGGCGGTCGTCGGGGAGGCCGGGGACGGTCTGCAGGCGCTCGAGCAGGTGCGGGCGCTGCAGCCCGATGTGGTGCTGATGGACATCCGGATGCCCCGCATGGACGGGGTGGAGGCCACCCGGCAGATCACCGGCCCTGAGCGGAACGGCCCGGCGAAGGTGCTGGTGCTGACCACGTTCGATCTGGACGAGTACGTGGTGGAGGCGCTGCGCGCGGGGGCGAGCGGCTTCCTGCTGAAGGACGCGCCGGCCCATGAGCTGGTCCAGGCGATCCGGGTGGTGGCGGGGGGCGAGGCCATGCTGGCCCCGAGCATCACGCGCCGGCTGCTGGACAAGTACGCGGGGCACCTGCCGTCGGGCGAGGAGCCGCTGCCGGACACCCTCCACACGCTGACGGACCGTGAGGTCGAGGTGCTGAAGCTGGTGGCCCGGGGGCTGTCCAACGCGGAGATCGCCGCGGACCTGTTCGTCAGCGAGACGACGGTCAAGACGCACGTGGGTCATGTGCTGACGAAGCTGGGCCTGCGTGACCGGGTGCAGGCCGCGGTCTACGCGTACGAGAGCGGTCTGGTGCGTCCCGGCGCCCAGTAGCGCCGTCCGGTACGGCCGGTACAACGGGAGCGCCCCGGCGCACGATCGGATCGTGCGCCGGGGCGCTTCCCTTTGACGTGAGGACGGGTCAGCCCTTGCCGCCCTTGCTGATCTCCCAGAAACGGAAGACGGTCGAGGCGTCGAGGGTCCACTGGAGGCCCGAGATCCGCTCGTTGGCGACGGCGTACTGCTTGCCCTGCCACAGCGGGAGGACGGGCACGTCCTGGGCCACGGCGTTCTGGAGCTTGACGAAGTCGCTGACGGTCGCCGCGCGGCTGCCCTGGGCGGCGGTGGCGGGCAGGATGCCCGCGATGTCCTTCGACTGGTAGTTGTTGGCGAGGACGTTCTGCTCGCCGAAGAACGGCGCGGTGAAGTTGTCGGGGTCCGGGTAGTCGGGGACCCAGCCCTTGACGTAGACGGCGTACTTGCCGGCCGCGATGTCCTTCTCGTACTGCTCGATCGGCACGCTCTGGACGTCGGCCTCGAACAGGCCGCTGGCGTTCAGCTGGTCGGCGATCGCCTTGAACTCGGCCACGGTGCCCGGGCCGTAACGGACGGGGGTGGCCCACAGGGTGAGCTTCACCTTGCCGCTGACGTTCGCGGAGGCGAGGGCGGCCTTGGCCTTGTCGGGCTGCGGGCGGTCGCCGTAGACGTCGAAGAACGGCGTCTTGTGGGCGGTGATGCCGCTGGGCACGACCGAGTACAGCGGCTCGGCGGTGCGCTTGTAGACGTCGCGGACGAGGGTGCTGCGGTCGATGAGGTAGGCGATGGCCTTGCGCACGCCGACCTTGCCGACCACCGGGTCCTTGGTGTTGAAGACCAGGTGCTGGACCTCGGCGCTGTTGCCCTCGACGACCTTGACCGCGCCCTTCTCGTTGGACGTGGCCTCAAGGTCGGCGATGTCCTTGATGGCGAGGCCTCGGTAGGCGAGGTCGACGTCGCCCTTCTGGACGGCGGACTTCAGGGCTTCCTGGTCGCCGTGGAAGAGCTTGAGGGTCATGCCGCTGTTCTGGACGACGGCGGGGCCCTTGTAGGAGCTGTTGACCTTGAAGACGGCCTTGGACTTGTCGTAGGAGTCCAGCTTGTAGACGCCGGAGCCCATGGCCTTGCCGTCGGTGCGGAGCTTGTCCGCCGGGTACTCCTTGTGGTCGACGATCGACCCGGCGCCGGAGGCTATCTTCAGCGGGAAGGTGGCGTCCGGGCGCTTGAGCTGGAAGACGACGGTGGACTTGTCCGGCGTCTTGATGCTCCCGATGGTGGAGAGCATCGTGGACGCCGGACCGTCCTTGTCGTTGATCTTCAGGGTGCGGCGGAAGGAGAAGGCGACGTCCTCGGAGGTGAGGTCGTCACCGTTGCTGAACTTCAGGCCGTCCTGGAGCTCGCACTGGTAGACGGTGCTGTTCTCGTCCTTGAACTTGCAGCTCTTGGCGGCGTCCGGCACGGGCGTGGTGCCGCCCTTGGGGAAGCTCATCAGCGACTGGAAGACGTTGTTGAAGAGCAGCCAGGAACCGGGGTCGTAACCGGAGGCCGGGTCGGTGGCTTGCACCTCGTCCGACATCCCCATGACCACCGACTCACCGGTGCCGGCCGCCTTGCCGTCGTCCGAACCGCACCCGCTCAGCAGGGCGGCGGCAAGCCCCGCGCCAAGCGGGGCGGCGAGCCACTGGTCACGTTTCTCACGTGCACATTCCTCACAGTTCTTGGTTCGCTGACGGGATGTCTTGAGCTGTAACGCGTTCTGTGGAGCAGATGAAGCAGGTGGAGCTGGTGAAACAGGTGGTGCGATGGAGCTGTCGGTGATCCGGGGTGGCCGGCCGGTGCGGGGCGTTACACGCCGCGCCCGAGCTCCCACGGCTGGAGTTCGGCCGCCGCGTTGAGGGCCCACTCCGCGCCGGTGATCTTGTCCCGGGCCGCGACGTACTGCTTGCCCTGCCACAGCGGGAGCACCGGGACGTCGTCGGCGACGATGTCCTGGGCCTGCTGGAAGAACCGGGCCGCCGCGTCGCGCTGCGAGGACAGCCGGGACTGCGGGATCAGCTCGTTGATGATCTTCGAGTTCTTGTAGGGCGACCCGAGGAAGTTGTCCTTGCCGACGAACGGGTCGACGAAGTTGTCCGGGTCCGGGAAGTCGGGGAACCAGCCGATGCCGTAGACGGCGTACTTGCCCTTGGCGGCCTCGGGGCGGAAGTCCGCCCACTTCACGCCCTGGAGCTTGACGTCGAACAGACCGCTGTCGTTGAGCTGCTTCTGGAGCGACTTGAAGGACTTCTCGGTGGCCTCGCCGTAGTGGTCCGTGGCGTAGGTGAGGACGAGCGGCACCGACGAGGTGACGTTGGCGCCGCGCAGGATGGCCTTGGCCTTCTCCACGCTGGGCTCGCCGTACTTGTTGGAGAAGGAGTTCTGGTGGCCGGCGACGCCGGTGGGCACGATCGAGTACAGCGGCTCGTTCGTCCGGTGGTAGTCGTCGCGGGTCAGCGCCTGACGGTCGACGAGCTGGGCCACGGCCTGGCGGACGGCCTTGTTCTTGACCGTGGAGTCCTCGGTGTTGAAGGCGAGGAAGCTGGTCTCGGCACCGGGCGACTCGTGCAGCTGGACGCCCTGGCCGGCGGCGGTGCGCAGGCGGTCGATCTGCTCGGGCAGCAGGGCGCGGTTGATCACGTCGATGTCGCCGGCCTTCAGGGCCTTCTCCATCGACGCGGAGTCGTCGAAGAAGCGCATCTCGACCTTGTCGTTCTGCAGCTTCAGCGGGCCCTGGTAGTCGTTGTTCCGGGTGAAGGTGACCTTGATGACGCGGTCGTCCTTGACCTCGGTGTCGATGGCGTACGGGCCGGAGCCGACCACCTTGAAGCCGTCGTCCAGCTTGTCCTTGGCGTAGGACTCGCTGTCGACGATGGCGGCGGCCGGGGTGGCGATCTTCTGCGGGAAGGTGGCGTCCGGCGTCTTGAGGTGGAAGACCACCTCGAGCTCGCTGGGGGTCTCGACCTTGTCGATGTTGCTCAGCAGGGAGACCGGGCCGTTCTCGAAGTTGATCCGCCGGGCGCGGTCGATGGAGAACTTGACGTCCTCGGCGGTGAGCGCGTGCCCGTTGGTGAACTTCAGGCCCTTGCGCAGCGTGCAGCGGAACTGCTCGCTGTTGCGGTCGCCGAAGGAGCACCGCTCGGCCGCGTCGGCGACCGGCCCGGTGCCCGAGCGCGGCAGGCGCAGCAGCGTCTGGAAACCGCTGTGGAGGACGTTCCACACCCCGACGTCGTACGCGGCGGCCGGGTCGAAGGGCGCGGGCGCGTCGGTGGTCTGCTCGAACCGGTCGGTGGTGCCGATGACGATGGCCTTGCCGCCGCCGGATCCCGCGCTTCCGCCACAGGCGACGAGCACGGGCGCCAGCAGGCCTGCCACGGTCGGCAGGACCAACGTCTTGCGGTTCATTGTCTGGGGTTCTCCCTGTGGTGCGTTCGGTTGCCCGGACCCTACCGATACCGGAAGGGCGGTCATACGGGCAGCCGTGAAGTTCTCGCGAAGAGATTAGTGCGCATGGCCGGTGCCGCCGGAACAGGGTGAACTCGAGGCGATATCACACCGCGATAACGAAAGACGGATGTCCGATATCCGGACGCCGGAACGATTCCGGCACGGGATGATCTATCCGGACACAAGGGTGCGCTTCAGCCCGTCCGAAAGCGCTTCCGGGGGCGCGGGGAAGCCCCCGGAGGCTCCCGATCCGGTGACCAACGTCACTTCCGCGATGACTTCGACGGCCGGGGGAATTCAGCCAGCGCATTCGTCACGGAAAACAATCGTTCAAGCGCCCAGAGTTTCAGAGCTTGATCAATCCGCGCAGAAAAGAGAGATCGACTTCTTCCAGGGAGCCCACGACCGTACGGCCCGCGGCGGCCGGGATCGGCGCCACCGAGGGCACCGCCACCACCCGGCAGCCCGCCGCCTCGGCGGCGGTCACGCCCGTCATGGTGTCCTCCACGACCGCGCAGCGCGCCGGGTCCGCGCCCAGCCGCGTGGCGGCCAGCAGATACGGGTCCGGGTGGGGCTTGGTGCGCGCCAGCTCGTCGCCGGCGACGGTCAGGGTGAAGTGCTGCGGGCCCAGACTGTGGAGCACCCGGTCGATGATCTCCCGGTGGGAGGCCGAGACCAGGGCCGTCGGCACCCCGTGGGCGGCCAGCTCGGCGAGCAGCCGCCGGGCGCCCGGCATCAGCGGCACGCCCTGGCCGATCATCTGGGCGAAGCGCGTGTTCAGCAGCGCGCTGAGCTCGGCGAGGGCGATCCGCGCGCCCGTCGCCTTGATCAGGAAGGCGGCGCTGCGCGCCATCGGGCCGCCGACGACCACCTCGCGCCACTCCTCGAGCAGCTGGTGGCCGAGCTCGGCGAAGACCGCCGTCTCCACCTCCCACCAGAAGCCCTCGGTGTCGACCAGCGTGCCGTCCATGTCGAGCAGGACCGCCTGCAGGGCCGATGCCGAGCGCGTGTCGACCGCGGGAAGACTGCTGGTCATCCGCACACCTCCTGGGGGGACGAGAAGGCCGGCCCCCCACCCTTCCTCGGGTGGCGAACCGGCCTTCACCGGGCAGACAAGTGTACGGCGGATCATTGCGGCGCGTCGCGTCGATAACCCGCGAATTCCTCCGTCGGCCGCGCCCCACGGGCCCGGGAGCCGGTGGCGCGCCCCGCCGGGGACGGGCGTCTCAGCCGTCGCCCTCCGTACCGTCGGCGCCCTCCTCGGGGGCCCCGGCGGTATCGCCCTCCTCGTCCTTGGCGGGCGGGCGCGGCGGCCGGGTCCGGCCGCTGGCCGTGTCCCGGAGGTAGGAGGCGTCCCGGCCGCCCTCGGTGAGGCCCGGCTCGGCCGCGACCCCGCCCGGCTGGCCGGGCCCCGGCTGGCCGTCGCGGCGGCGCAGATAGCGCTCGAACTCCCGGGCGATGGCCTCTCCGGAGGCCTCCGGCAGATCGGCGGTGTCCCGCGCCTCCTCCAGGGACTGGACGTACTCGGCGACCTCGCTGTCCTCGGCCGCCAGCTGGTCGACGCCCAGCTGCCAGGCGCGGGCGTCCTCCGGCAGCTCGCCCTGCGGGACGCGCAGGTCGATCAGGTCCTCCAGGCGGTTGAGGAGCGCCAGGGTGGCCTTGGGGTTGGGCGGCTGGGAGACGTAGTGCGGCACGGCCGCCCAGAGGCTGACCGCCGGGACGCCCGCGTGGGTGCACGCCTCCTGGAGGACGCCGACGATCCCCGTCGGGCCCTCGTAGCGGGACTCCTCCAGATCGAGGGTGCGGGCCAGGTCCGGGTCGGAGGTGACGCCGCTGACCGGCACCGGCCGGGTGTGGGGGGTGTCGCCGAGCAGCGAGCCCAGGATCACCACCATCTCCACGCCCAGCTCGTGGGCGAAGCCCAGGATCTCGTTGCAGAAGGACCGCCAGCGCATGCTGGGTTCGATGCCGCGCACCAGCACGAGGTCGCGCGGGGCGCCACCGGAGGCGCGCACCACGGACAGCCGGGTGGTCGGCCAGGTGATCTTACGGATGCCCCCGTCCAGCCAGATCGTGGGCCGGTTGACCTGGAAGTCGTAGTAGTCCTCGGCGTCGAGGGCGGCGAAGACCTCGCCCTTCCACTCCCGGTCGAGGTGCGCCACGGCACTGGAGGCGGCGTCCCCGGCGTCGTTCCAGCCCTCGAAGGCACAGATCATGACCGGGTCGATCAGCTCGGGAACCCCCTCAAGCTCGATCACCCAGCGCCTCCTTCCGACCGGGGTCCACGGGCACCGCCCGTGCCACCGCCGGTTGCCGTTCCGTGCAGTTGCGTTCGTCTTGCGTGTGCCCCAAGCCTACGACTTCGGCGGCCCCCCTTCGCAGCCCCCGAGGGGGAGGGACTTTCAGCCACGTGCTCCCCATCCGGCCCGGTAGGCGTGCCAGTCGGCGTCGGTGGCCGCGAAGTCCACGTACAGGGCCAGCCCGAAGTTCCGCCGGTGGCGGTCCTCGCGGCCGAGCCCCAGCCGGGTGCCGCGCACGGCGGCCGCGGCGGTCTCGGCCCGGCTCTGATGGCCCAGGTTGTCCGTGTGGTAGAAGGGCACGCCCATCAGCAGGTCCGTGCCGGCCGGGGTGGCCTGGAGGGCGAGCCTGGTCTGCTGGGCGACGTAGCCGCCGTAGAGGTTCTCCCAGGGCAGCGCGGTGTCGTAGGACATGACGGCTATCTGGTCGACGCGGCGGGCGACGTCGCCGAAGTAGCTCTGGGTCCACCACTTGGGGCTGCCCAGCGCGCCCGACGCGGAGTGCAGGGAGGGCAGCGGGTCGATCTGCTGGGCGGCGACGGACAGCGGTCCGCCTTCCGAACGCACCGCCGGGCGCAGGGAGTCCAGCAGGGTGAGAAAGTCGCGGTCGCCGGTGCGCACGGGTTCGACGTCCAGGTGGACGCCCTGGAATCCGGCCTTCATCACCTGCCGGGCGCTGGCGACGACGGCGTCGCGGGCGGCCGGCGAGCCCAGCCACAGGCCGCCGCCCTCGCCCTGACGGACCAGCTTGTCCCCCAGCCACGCCTGGACCCGGACGCCGGGCAGTTCCCGGTGGACGGCGGCGAGCAGCCAGCCGGCGTTGCGGTACGCCGAGGCGGGCAGGGTGCCGTCGTGCTCCAGCGGTCCGGCGTGGACGTAGAGGTCGTGGATGCCGGTTCCGGCGACCTTGCGGCGCAGCCGGGCGAGGTCGGCGTCGTTCTTGCGGCCGTCGAGCCAGGCGTGGCCGAGCCAGAGGGCGTCCTTGCCCCGGGTGACGGCGTCGTCGGCGGGCGCCCCGGCGTAGGAGGCGCGCAGCGCGCTGCCGGCCGTGACGACCGGTACGAGGACGAGCAGGACCAGCCCCAGCGCCACCCGCAGGATGACGCGGCGCCAGCGTGGGCCGCGGCGCGCGGTGGTCTTCTCGGCGGCCGGCGCGGCCCGTTCCGGTGCTGTCGCGTTCATGGTGTTCGTCCCCCTCTTCCCTTCAGGGGACGTACCCGGGCGGGCCGTGGTTGCCCGTTTCCGCGCATATGTGCGGACGCACGGGAACGGGGAGCGGTGCCGGGCACCGCTCCCCGTTCCTCCGGCGTTCGCGTCAGCGCTTGTCGCCCAGTATGTCCTTGACCTTGGCGCGGACGTCCTCGTTGTCGAGGCCGCGGATGGTCAGGGTGGTGCGGCGGCGCAGCACGTCGTCGACCGTCTCGGCCCACTCGTGGTCGCGGGCGTAGACGACCTGGGCCCAGATCTCCGGGCCGTCCTCGTGGATCCGCTCGCCGAGCTCGGGGTTCTCGTTGACCAGGCGGGCGATGTCGAAGGACAGCGAGCCGTAGTGGGTGGCGAGGTGACGGGCGGTCAGCGGGTCCATGCGGCTGCCGGGCTCGCGGTCCACGAGCAGGCGGTGGGCGACCGCGTTGGGGTTGGCGACACCGGGCAGCGGGGTGCGGCGGACCAGGCTGGAGATGGGCTCCATGTCCTCGGTCAGCGGGCTGCCGGGCACCTGGGCGAGCTTCTTCATGACCGTACGGCCGATGTGGCGGTAGGTCGTCCACTTGCCGCCGGCGACGGAGAGCATGCCGCCCTTGCCCTCGGAGACGACCGTCTCGCGCTTGGCCTGGGCGACGTCGCCCGGGCCGCCGGGCAGCACGCGCAGGCCGGCGAAGGCGTACGTCATCAGGTCGCGGTCGAGGTCGGCGTCCTGGATGGAGAACGCGGCCTCGTCGAGGATCTGCTGGATGTCCTCCTCGGTGGCGCGCACGTCCGCCGGGTCGCCCTCGTACTGGGTGTCGGTGGTGCCCAGCAGCAGCTGGTCCTCCCACGGCAGGGCGAAGGTGATGCGGTACTTGTCGATCGGGGTGGCCATGGCGGCCTTCCACGGCGACTTGCGCTTCATCACGATGTGCGCGCCCTTGGAGAGGCGGATCGACGGCGCGGCGCCCTTGTCTTCCAGCTTCCGCAGGTGGTCCACCCACGGGCCGGTGGCGTTGAGGACGACGCGCGCGTCGATGCCGAACTCCGTGCCGTCGACACGGTCCTTGAGCTCCGCGCCGGTCACCTTGCCGTGGGTGAAGCGCAGGCCGGTGACCTCGGCGTGGTTGAGGACGACCGCGCCGGACTCGACGGCCGCGCGGACCGTCATCACGGCGACGCGGGAGTCGTTCATCTGGTGGTCGTAGTAGACCGCCACGGCCTTGAGGTTGTCCGTGCGCAGACCGGGGTTGTCGGCCTTGGCCTTGGCCGGGGTGATGACCTTGCCGACGCCGTCGCCGAAGGCGGACAGCGCCGAGTAGGCGAACACACCGGCGCCGAGCTTGGCCGCGCCCACCGGGCCGCCCTTGTAGACGGGCAGGTAGAAGGTGAGCGGGTTGACCAGGTGCGGGGCCACGTCCTTGGCCAGCACCCGGCGCTCGTGGTGGTTCTCCGCGACCAGCTTGACCGCGCCGGTCTGCAGGTAGCGCAGGCCGCCGTGGACGAGCTTGGAGGACGCGGAGGAGGTGGCGCCGGCGAAGTCGCCGGCGTCCACCATCGCGACCCGCAGTCCCGACTGCGCGGCGTGCCAGGCCACCGAGGTGCCCAGGATGCCGCCACCGATCACCAGGAGGTCGTACGTCGCCTTGGACAGTCTCTCCCGGGTCTCGGCGCGGCCCGGGTTGGCACCGGCAGCCGGGTGCGTTCCCAGGGTCGGAACGCTCTGCGGGGTTGTCATGATTACTCCTCGTCCTCGATCCAGCCCATGGTCCGCTCGACGGCCTTGAGCCAGCTCTTGTACTCGCGGTCACGCGTGTCCGCGTCCATGCGGGGGGTCCACTCGGCGGCCCGGCGCCAGTTGGCGCGCAGTGCGTCGGTGTCCGGCCAGAAGCCGACGGCGAGGCCGGCGGCGTAGGCCGCGCCGAGGCAGGTGGTCTCGGCGACCATCGGGCGCACCACGGGGGCGTCCAGGAAGTCCGAGAGGGTCTGCATCAGCAAGTTGTTGGAGGTCATGCCGCCGTCGACCTTGAGCGCGGTGAGCTCGACGCCGGAGTCCTTGGTCATGGCGTCGGTGATCTCGCGGGTCTGCCAGGCGGTGGCCTCGAGTACGGCGCGGGCGATGTGCGCCTTGGTGACGTAGCGGGTCAGGCCCGCGATGACACCGCGCGCGTCGGAGCGCCAGTAGGGGGCGAACAGGCCGGAGAAGGCCGGCACGAAGTAGGCGCCGCCGTTGTCCTCGACGGAGCTGGCGAGCGTCTCGATCTCGGCGGCGCTCTTGATGAGGCCCATCTGGTCGCGCATCCACTGCACGAGGGAGCCGGTGACGGCGATGGAGCCCTCGAGGGCGTAGACGGGCTTCTGGTCGCCGATGCGGTAGCCGACGGTGGTCAGCAGGCCGTTGTAGGACTGGACGGGCTCGTCACCGGTGTTCATCAGCATGAAGGTGCCGGTGCCGTAGGTGGACTTGGCCTCGCCCTGGTCGAAGCAGGTCTGGCCGAAGAGGGCCGCCTGCTGGTCGCCGAGCGCGGAGGCGACGGGGACGCCGGCGAGGGCGCCGCCCTTGGCGATGCCGTAGACCTCGGCGGAGGAGCGGATCTCCGGCAGCACGGCGGCCGGGATCTCCATGGAGGAGAGGATGCGCTCGTCCCACTCCAGGGAGCGGAGGTTCATCAGCATGGTGCGGGAGGCGTTGGTGACGTCCGTGACGTGGACACCGCCCTCGACACCACCGGTGAGGTTCCAGATGACCCAGGAGTCCATGGTGCCGAAGAGGATGTCGCCGCGCTCCGCGCGCTCGCGCAGGCCCTCGACGTTGTCCAGCAGCCAGCGGACCTTGGGGCCGGAGAAGTAGGAGGCCAGCGGGAGGCCCGTCTCGCGGCGGAAGCGGTCCTGGCCGACGTTGCGGCCGAGCTCCTTGCAGAGGGCGTCGGTGCGGGTGTCCTGCCAGACGATGGCGTTGTAGACCGGCTCGCCGGTGTTCTTGTCCCACAGCAGCGTGGTCTCACGCTGGTTGGTGATGCCGATGGCCTTGACGTCGGCGGCGGTGATGCCCGCCTTCTCGACGGCGCCGGCGACGACTTCCTGGACGTTGGTCCAGATCTCCTTGGCGTCGTGCTCGACCCAGCCCGGCTTGGGGAAGATCTGCTCGTGCTCCTTCTGGTCGACGGAGACGATGCGTCCGTCGCGGTCGAAGACGATGCAGCGGGACGAGGTGGTGCCCTGGTCGATCGCGGCGATGAACGGGCCCTGGGCGTGGGTGCCGGTGGTCTCGGTCATTGGGGGTGTGCTCCTGAAGTCGGAAGGGTCTCGGCGGGTGCTGCTCAGAACGCGATCTTGTGGATGCCTGCGGCGAGGGCGGCGCCGATGATCGGGCCGACCACCGGGACCCACGCGTAGCCCCAGTCTGAACCGCCCTTGTTGGGCAGCGGGAGCAGCGCGTGCACGATGCGCGGGCCGAGGTCGCGGGCGGGGTTGATGGCGTAGCCGGTCGGGCCGCCGAGCGAGAGACCGATGCCGACGACGAGCAGGGCCACCATCAGGGTGCCCGTGCCGCTGACGGCCAGGCCCTTGGTCAGGCCCATGGTGAGGATGAAGAGCACCAGCACCGTCGTGGCGATGATCTCGGTGACCAGGTTCTGCACCGCGTTGCGGACCTCGGGGCCGGTGGAGAAGATGCCCAGGACCGGGCCGGCCTCCGGCTCGGCGGTCTGGTCGACCATGCCCTCACGGGGGTTGAGGGAGGCGACGATCTCCGGGTCGGTGAGGTGGGCCTGGAACTGACCGTAGTAGGCCAGCCACACCAGCGTCGCGCCGGTCATCGCGCCCAGCAGCTGGGAGCCGATGTAGAGCGGCACGTCGCTCCACGAGACCGCGCCGTCGAAGGCGAGGCCGAGGGTGACGGCCGGGTTGAGGTGCGCGCCGGACTTCGAGCCGATGTACGCGCCGGCCAGGACGGCGAAGCCCCAGCCGAACGTGATGGCCAGCCAGCCGGCGTTCCGGGCCTTGGAACGCTTCAGGGTGACGGCGGCGCACACGCCGCCGCCGAGCAGAATCAGAACTGCGGTACCGATGAACTCACCGGTGAAGATGTCGGAGCTGGACACCCGCGACTCCTTTGTCCTTCGTCCAGGGGAAGACGAACCGCGGGTTTCCGGCGGTCCGAGCCCTCCGTGAGGGCGGCGATCGGTCCCGTGGCACTGCACACCATAGCGAATATTGTCGGTAGGTGTTCGACAATGCCGACCGATGCACGGCAGTTTTCTGCACGGTTAAGGGCACGTCAAGGCCTCTGTGACCGGAAACTCTCGGCCAACTGGCCGTAAATTTACGTTCGGATACCGACCGGTAACGACCCGGTCTCGGTGGCCCCGAAGAAGCCCTTCCGAAGCGTTTTCGCGAACCGGACGGACCGTTTTCCCGAGGGCCGCGAACACGGGTGCGACCCCTGCCGGGAAAGCGATCTTCAGAAGCGGCCGGCGCCCAGGTCGCGCGAGACGGCGCGGGCGCAGTCGCGCACCGCCGCGACCAGCCGGGCCTGGAGCTCGCCCCCCTCGCAGACGCGCTCGACGGCGCCCGTGATGCCCACCGCGCCGACCGGCATCCGGCGCCGGTCGTGGATGGGGGCCGCGAGCGAGGCCACGCCCGCCCAGGTCTCCTCGACGTCCGACGCCCAGCCGCGGGCCCGGGTCAGGTCCAGCACGCCCTCCAGGTCGGGCATGGCCGTCACCGTCCGCGGCGTGAACGCCTCGCGCTCGGCGTCGGCGACCTCGGCGTGCGCCACCGGGTCGTAGGCGCACAGCACCTTGCCCAGCGCCGTGCTGTGCAGCGGCTGCATCGCGCCGACCTCCAGCACCTGGCGGCTGTCGTCGGGCCGGAAGACGTGGTGGATGATCAGGACGCCCTGCTGGTGGAGGACGCCGAGGTAGACGCTCTCGCCGCTGGAGCGGGCCAGGTCGTCCCCCCAGACCAGGGCGCGCGCCCGCAGTTCGTGGACGTCCAGGTAGCTGTTGCCCAGCCGCAGCAGCTCGGCGCCGAGCTGGTAGCGCCCCGAGGCGGGGTCCTGCTCGACGAACCCCTCCTGCTGGAGGGTGCGCAGGATGCCGTGGGCGGTGCCCTTCGCCAGACCCAGCGCGGAAGCGACGTCGGACAGGCCGAGCCGCCGCTCACCACCCGCGAGCAGCCGCAGCATCGCCGCCGCCCGTTCCAGTGACTGGATGGTCCGTGCCA
Source organism: Streptomyces abikoensis (assembly GCF_014648775.1). Lineage (GTDB taxonomy): Bacteria > Actinomycetota > Actinomycetes > Streptomycetales > Streptomycetaceae > Streptomyces > Streptomyces abikoensis. Next base: position 72,708 of record NZ_BMRT01000006.1, on the reverse strand, counting down.
TCGAGCACCCTCCTCACACACCCGCGCCGCCCGGCTGTATCCGTTTGTATCCGTTCGGCAATGCTGAACACTATCGGCCGATGCCGACCAGGGGATACCCGACAGCAGGCCAGACCATGATCGCCGAGAGCGTACGTACGACCGAATCCGGCCGCGGGCCCGGATCGGGCGGGCCATCCGGGGAATGGTCCAGACCGTGGACGCCCCTCGGCCTACGGGCCTCCTGACAGCTACGCTTGCGGCGTGCGCCCCCTTCAGCGGGGGCGCAAAGCCGACAGCCGTCGCACACCCGGGAGCACATCCATGGCCTCGCTTACGCCATCGACCGTCCGTTCCGCCCGAATCGCGCAACTGCGCGAGGCCCTCGCCACCCGAGTGGTGGTGGCCGACGGGGCGATGGGCACGATGCTCCAGGCGCAGGACCCCACCCTCGAGGACTTCCAGCAGCTCGAAGGCTGCAACGAGATCCTGAACATCACCCGTCCGGACATCGTCCGCTCCGTCCACGAGGCGTATTTCTCCGTGGGCGTCGACTGCGTCGAGACGAACACGTTCGGCGCCAACCACACGGCCATGGCCGAGTACGACGTCGCGGACCGCGTGTACGAGCTGTCCGAGGCGGGCGCCCGCATCGCCCGCGAGGTGGCGGACGGGTTCACGGCCGAGGACGGCCGGCAGCGCTGGGTCCTCGGCTCCATCGGCCCCGGCACCAAGCTGCCCACCCTCGGCCACATCGGCTACACCACGCTCCGCGACGGCTTCCAGGCCAACGCGGAGGGCCTGCTCGCCGGGGGCGCCGACGCGCTGATCGTCGAGACCACCCAGGACCTCCTGCAGACCAAGTCGTCCATCCTGGGTGCCCGGCGCGCCATGGAGGCCACCGGCGTCGAGGTGCCGCTGCTGTGCTCGATGGCCTTCGAGACGACCGGCACCATGCTGCTCGGCTCCGAGATCGGCGCCGCGCTGACCGCCCTGGAGCCGCTCGGCATCGACATGATCGGCCTGAACTGCTCGACCGGCCCCGCCGAGATGAGCGAGCACCTCCGCTACCTCACCCGCCACTCCCGCATTCCCCTGCTGTGCATGCCGAACGCGGGCCTGCCGGTCCTCACCAAGGACGGCGCCCACTTCCCGCTCGGCCCCGAGGGCCTGGCCGACGCCCAGGAGAACTTCGTCCGCGACTACGGCCTGTCCCTGGTCGGCGGCTGCTGCGGGACGACCCCCGAGCACCTGCGCCAGGTCGTCGACCGGGTCCGCGGCCTCACCCCGCCCGAGCGGGCCCCGCGCCCCGAGCCCGGCGCCGCGTCCCTCTACCAGACGGTCCCGTTCCGCCAGGACACCTCGTACCTGGCCATCGGCGAGCGCACCAACGCCAACGGCTCGAAGAAGTTCCGCGAGGCCATGCTGGACGGCCGCTGGGACGACTGCGTGGAGATGGCCCGCGAGCAGATCCGCGAGGGCGCCCACATGCTCGACCTGTGCGTGGACTACGTCGGCCGCGACGGCGTCGCCGACATGGAGGAGCTGGCCGGCCGCTTCGCCACCGCCTCCACCCTGCCGGTCGTGCTGGACTCCACCGAGGTCGCCGTCATCCGGGCGGGCCTGGAGAAGCTCGGCGGCCGTGCGGTGATCAACTCCGTCAACTACGAGGACGGCGACGGCCCCGAGTCCCGCTTCGCCCAGGTCACGCGGCTCGCCCGGGAACACGGAGCAGCCCTCATCGCGCTCACCATCGACGAGGAGGGCCAGGCCCGTACCCCGGAGAAGAAGGTGGAGATCGCCGAGCGGCTCATCGCCGACCTGACCGGCACCTGGGGCATCCTCGAGGACGACATCCTCATCGACTGCCTGACCTTCACCATCTGCACCGGCCAGGAGGAGTCCCGCAAGGACGGCATCGCCACCATCGAGGCGATCCGCGAGCTCAAGCGCCGCCACCCGGCCGTCCAGACCACCCTGGGCCTGTCGAACATCTCCTTCGGCCTCAACCCGGCCGCCCGCATCCTGCTCAACTCCGTCTTCCTGGACGAGTGCGTGAAGGCGGGCCTGGACTCGGCGATCGTCCACGCGAGCAAGATCCTGCCGATCGCCCGCTTCGACGAGGAGCAGGTCACCACCGCCCTCGACCTGATCTACGACCGCCGCGCCGAGGGCTACGACCCGCTGCAGAAGCTGATGGCGCTGTTCGAGGGCGCCACCGCCAAGTCCCTCAAGGCCGGCAAGGCCGAGGAGCTGGCGGCCCTCCCGCTGGAGGAGCGGCTCCAGCGCCGCATCATCGACGGCGAGAAGAACGGCCTGGAGGCCGACCTCGACGAGGCCCTGGAGACCCGCCCCGCCCTCGACATCGTCAACGAGACGCTGCTGGCCGGCATGAAGGTCGTCGGCGAGCTCTTCGGCTCCGGCCAGATGCAGCTGCCGTTCGTGCTCCAGTCGGCCGAGGTGATGAAGAACGCCGTCGCCTACCTCGAACCCCACATGGAGAAGTCCGACGCCGAAGGCAAGGGCACGATCGTCCTGGCCACGGTCCGCGGCGACGTCCACGACATCGGCAAGAACCTCGTCGACATCATCCTGTCCAACAACGGCTACAACGTCGTCAACCTCGGCATCAAGCAGCCGGTCTCGGCCATAGTCGAGGCCGCCGAGGAGCACCGCGCCGACGTCATCGGCATGTCCGGCCTGCTGGTGAAGTCCACCGTGATCATGAAGGAGAACCTGGAGGAGCTGAACCAGCGCAAGCTGGCGGCCACCTACCCGGTGATCCTCGGCGGCGCGGCCCTGACGCGTGCCTACGTCGAACAGGACCTCCACGAGATCTACGAGGGCGAGGTCCGCTACGCCCGGGACGCCTTCGAGGGCCTGCGGCTGATGGACGCGCTCATCGCCGTCAAGCGCGGAGTGCCGGGCGCGACGCTGCCGGAGCTCAAGCAGCGGCGCGTGGCCAGGCGGGACGTGGCCGTGCTGGAGGTCGACGAGCCCCAGGGCGCCGTCCGCTCGGACGTGGCCGTGGACAACCGCGTCCCCGAGCCGCCGTTCTGGGGCACGCGCGTCGTCAAGGGCATCCCGCTGAAGGACTACGCGTCCTGGCTGGACGAGGGCGCGCTCTTCAAGGGCCAGTGGGGCCTGAAGCAGGCCCGCACGGGCGGCCCGACGTACGAGGAGCTCGTCGAGACGGAGGGCCGCCCCCGGCTGCGCGGCTGGCTGGACAAGCTCCACACGGAGAACCTGCTGGAGGCGGCCGTCGTCCACGGCTACTTCCCGTGCGTGAGCAAGGGCGACGACCTCATCCTCCTCCACGAGGACGGCACCGAGCGCACCCGCTTCACCTTCCCGCGCCAGCGCCGCGGCCGGCGGCTGTGCCTGGCGGACTTCTTCCGCCCGGAGGAGAGCGGCGAGCGGGACGTGGTCGGCCTCCAGGTCGTCACGGTCGGCTCGCGGATCGGCGAGGCGACGGCGAAGCTCTTCGCCTCGGACTCCTACCGCGACTACCTGGAGCTCCACGGCCTGTCGGTGCAGCTGGCGGAGGCCCTGGCCGAGTACTGGCACGCGCGCGTGCGCGCTGAGCTGGGCTTCGGGGGCGAGGACCCGGACGACGTGGAGGACATGTTCGCCCTCAAGTACCGGGGTGCCCGCTTCTCCCTGGGCTACGGCGCCTGCCCCGACCTGGAGGACCGCGCGAAGATCGCGGCCCTGCTGGAGCCGGAGCGGATCGGGGTGCACCTGTCGGAGGAGTTCCAGCTGCACCCGGAGCAGTCGACGGACGCGATCGTGATCCACCACCCGGAGGCGAAGTACTTCAACGCGCGGTAGCGCGTTACCCCCCTTACAGGGGAGCCTCTCGCCCCTGAGGAGGACGCCGGGAGCGACCGCGCGGCCTAGCGTGACGATCATGTCGATGATCACTACACGCAGGTCGCTCCTGGCGGCCGCGCTGCTGACCGCCTTCGCCGCCCCTCAGATACCGTCCGCCGCCGTCGCGGCGCCCCGCCCCGCCACCGCCTCCCCCGCTGAGGTGCCCGCGCCGGCGACGCGGGCGCCGATCGGCACGAAGTCGCTGCACCTGGTCGACACCTCGCGCCCCGACCCGTGGAAGCCGAGCGCGGGCCACCGCGAGCTCATGGTGACGCTGTGGTACCCGGCGCTCCCCTCCGCCGGGCCCAAGGCTCCCTATGCGTCGAAGGAGTTGGCGAAGAAGTTCCTCGGGAGCGAGGACGCCGCCGGCGTGCGGACCCACGCGACCCTCAACGCGCCGGTCGCCCCGAAGGCGCGACCGCTCGTCGTCCTCTCCCCCGGCTTCGGGATGAGCCGCCTCACGCTCACCGCACTGGGCGAGGACCTGGCCTCGCGCGGGTACGCCGTGGCCGCGGTCGACCACACCTATGAGGCCCCGGTGGAGTTCCCCGGCGGCCGCATGGAGGACTGCCTGCTGTGCGCGAAGCCCGACGCGGGCTCCATCATCCCCAACCGCGCCAAGGACATCTCCTTCGTCCTCGACCGGCTGACGGCCCCCGGCAGCGGTCTGCGCGTCGACCGCGACCGCATCGGCGTGGCCGGGCACTCGATCGGCGGGGCGAGCGCCGTGGAGGCCGCACGCACCGACCGGCGGGTGAAGGCCGCGGTGAACATGGACGGCAACTTCTTCACCGAGCCGTCCACGGACCTGAACCGCCCGGTCCTGCTCCTGGGCGCCCAACGGGTCGGCGACAAGGTGAACCGGCCCGACTGGGAGAAGACCTGGCGGCACCTGACCGGCTGGAAGCGCTGGCTCGACGTCGCCGAGGGCGGCCACCTCACCTTCACCGACGGCCCGTGGCTGGTGGAGCGCTTCGGCCTGCCGTCGACCGTCGATCCGAAGAACGTGCCCGGGGCCTTCGGCACGCTGAAGGCCGACCGGGCGACGGCGCTCACGCGGGCGTACGTGAGCGCGTTCTTCGACCGGCACCTGCGCGGCGTGCCGAGCCGCCTGCTGGACCGGCCGTCGGCGGCGTACCCGGAGGTGGCGTTCGTCAACTTGACCCGGCCCTAAAGGACCGGGCTTGGAGGTAGGGCGCAGCTGGCTGCCGCGTGGCCTCCTCCGTCCAGACACCCCTTATGGGGTGGCAGGGACGCGTGACTCACGCCCCGCAGTCCACACAGTCTCGCCCTTGCGGGCGAGGTTGTGGGACGCGTTGTCGTCCGCGTGCATGAGGGTCCCGCAGGACCGGCAGGCGAACGTTGCTTGATCGACTCGATTTTTCCGGTCGATGTGACCGCACTGGGAGCATTGCCGGCTGGTGTACGCCGGATCGACGTATACCAGCGGCACCCCGGCCCGCTTCGCCTTGTATTCCACGAAGGCGGCGAGCTGGTGGAAGCTCCACGAGTGCAGAGAGGTCCGCTGGTCCTTACGGAGCCGTACCCGGTGGCGGATGCCCGTGAGGTCTTCCAGGGCTATGCCCGCGTCGGTGCGTTCAGCGGTGGTGACGATGGTCTTGGCGACGATGTGGTTGACGTTCTTGACGTGCCGCGCTTCCTTACGGGAGCGCTTCTTGAGGAGGCGCTTGGCTGCCTTGGTGCCCTTGGCCTGCAACTTGCGCCGCAGGTTGATCTGACGCTTGCGGTGCCGGTTCAGGCCACGTCCGGCGGCCCGGTAGCCGGTCGAGGTGGTGGCGATGTTGACGATGCCGAGGTCCACTCCGACGAACCCGACCGGGTCGTCGTTGAGAGGCTTCTCCGGCACGTCGCAGGTGGCGATCAGGTAGAACGCGCCGTCCCGCTCGATCAGGTCGGACTCGCCCTTGCGGTGCTCGCGGAGCATCTTCAGCGCGTCTGGCGAGCACGCGAACCGCACGCCCTTGATCCGTCCGGCCACGGTCCAGATCGAAACGGTCTGTTGATCCATCTGCCACGACAGGCACCGGTCGTCATACGGCTGCGCCGCCTCGGACCGGAACGCGAGCGGCTTGGACTCCGCCTTGACACGCCGCCTGGAACCGGGTTTACCGAGGTTCCCGGCACGGATGTTCGCCTTCAACGTGGTGTAGGCGTCACGCGTCTTCTTGATGACATGCTGGGCGGCCTGCGCCCCCAGACCACGGGCTTTCAGCTCGTCGTAGGTGTGCTTGCGCAGCTCGTACTCTCGCGGGACACCGCGCTCGAACGCCACACCGGACACCCAGCACGCGGCCTCGTTGACCGTGCGCAGAGTGGAGCGCAGCGCGGCGGCCTGGTCGGCCTCCGGCAGCAGCTTCACCTGCGTCACGACCTTCACACCCACGATCGTAGGATCTATGTCACCACGATGGGAGCCAAACCCCGATATCCGCAGGGGAAGGACGGTCGTCCGCACCCTGCACGCGCACTTGGTCTTCACGCCGAAGTACCGGCGCGGCCCGTTCACGGATGAGATCCTGCGGCGCTGCGAAGAGGTCATGCGCGCCGTCTGTGCCGACTTCGAGGCTGAGCTGGTCGAGTTCAACGGCGAACGCGATAACGCGATCACGTGCACCTGCTGGTGCACTACCCGCCGAAGGTCGCCCTGTCCCGGCTGGTCGGCTCACTCGAAGACGTCTCAGCCCGCCGCCTCCGCCAGGAGTTCCCCGACGTAAGTACGTGTGGGGCGAACACTTCTGGTCCCCCTCCTACTTCGCCGCGTCCGGCGACGGCGCACCGCCCGCCGCTGTGAAGGAGTACATCGAGAACCAGAAACAACCGACTGAGGTCAACAGTGCAGATCCATGCAACCGTGCAGGTCAGAGCAATCCAGAGAAACGATTCCTCCCGGGCGTAAACGCCCGGGCTTCCTCGCTAGATCCGGCTGAAGTAGGGGCTCAGTCCCCCGGCCCGAACCACCGCTCCAGCGCCGCGCGGAGCGACGCGTCGTCGCCCGCCGGCCCGGCCCAGCACACGTACCCGTCGGGCCGGACCAGCACCGTCCCGGCGACGCCCTCGGGCGCGGGCCCCACCTCGACGCGCCCGGCCCACTCCCGCGCCGCCCCGCCGCCGGGACCGAGCAGGGCGCCTCGTCCCGCTGTGAGGCGGACGGGCAGCCGTGCGCCCAGCAGCGGGTGGCCGGGGGCGCCCGGCATGTCGTAGCGGATGTCGATGCCGGAGATCATGCCGGCGATCCGCCGGTTCGCCTCGGGCATCGCCAGGACGCCGCCGAGGATGCCGCGCAGGGCGCGCACGTCGTCGTCCGGCCACATCATGACGCCCTGGGCGCGGGTGTTGGCCAGGACGTCCGCGCCGACGGGGTGCCGTTCGGAGTGGTAGGTGTCCAGGAGCCCTTCGGGCGTCCGGCCCCGCCCCCGGACGGCGGCGGCGAGCTTCCAGCCGAGGTTGAAGGCGTCCTGCACACCCAGGTTCATGCCCTGGCCGCCCGCCGGGAGGTGGACGTGCGCGGCGTCGCCGGCGAGCGCGACCCGGCCGGTGACGTAGTGCTCGGCCTGCCGGGCCGCGTCGGTGAACCGTGACGCCCAGCGGACCTCCAGGAGTCGCGGCCGGAAGCGCTTGGCGGTCGCCAGCGCCGCCCGGACCTCGTCGTCGGTGACGGGGTCGTCCTTGTCGTGCTTCTGCTGCTCGGGGCCCGCGAAGAGGAAGCGGTGGACGCCGTCGCCGAGCGGGATCAGGAACACGTCGCCGTCGTCCTCGTCGGGGTTCGGCAGCCGCCAGTCGGTGGGCAGGGCGCTGTCGTCGGCGAGCACGATGTCGGCGACGACGAGGGAGTAGCGGCCGTCCCGGCCGGGGAAGCCCACGCCGAGCTCCTTGCGGACCCGGCTGCGGCCGCCGTCCGCGCCGACGAGGTAGGCGGCGCGCAGCCGCCGCCGGGTCCCGTCCGGCCCGGTGACGGTCGCGGTGACGCCGTCGGCGTCCTGGACGAGCCCGGTGAGCTCGTGGCCGCGCAGCACGGGGATGCCGTACGTGGCGAGGTGCGCCTCCAGGAACTCCTCGACCCGGGCCTGCGGAATGCCGACCTGGTACGGGTAGGCGGTGTCGAGCGCCGTGTAGTCCAGCGGCATGCCGGCGAAGTGGCCGCCGGGGAGGGTGGTGACGGCCCGGTCGAGGACGGGGTCGAGCCAGCCGCGCATGTCCAGCATCTCGGCGGTGCGGGGCTGGAGGTTGAGTGCCTTGGACTGGCCGGTGCGCTCGGGCAGCCGTTCCAGGACGACGGCGCGGACGCCGGCGAGGCCCAGTTCGTTGGCGACGGTAAGACCGGTGGGCCCGGCCCCGACGACGATGACGTCCGTATCCATGTGTTCCCCCTAGACCTTCAGCCCGTGGCGGGTGATGTACCGGTTGTGGAAGACGAGCAGCCCGGCGAGGACCACCAGCCACTGGACGGTGCTCAGGGTCGGCACCAGATCGACGGGCGCGGTGCAGGCGAGGACGACGCGGACGCCCGCGTCCAGGGTGAGCACGGTGCCCCACACGGCGGTGATCACCCGGATGGCCCGGCGGAACGGGGCCTCCGTCTCCCAGCGTGCCTCCCACTCGCGCCAGCCGGTCTCGCCGATCTTCGCCACGACGATCGCCTGGGCCATCGTCATCATGAACGGGCGCCGGGTCAGGAGCGTTCCGAGCACCCAGAACCCGGCGAGGGCGGCGAGCCAGCTGTCCCGGACGAGGAGCGTGCGCGGATCGCCGGTCACCATGGACATCAGCGCCCCGACGACCATCAGCGTCAGCGTGAAGACGGCCATGACCTCGACCCGGCGGCGCTTGACCATCCCGTGGACGAGCCACGGCAGGGCCAGGAGGCTGCCGATCGTCAGCGCCGCCCACTGGCTCACGCCGGCGGCGCGCAGCCCGTAGTAGCCGCCGAGCGGCAGGGCGAGCTCGAAGACGATTTGGAGGACGAGGAGTTTGCGGAGGGCGGCGGTCTTCTGCGCCTGTGTCCGCGCCGGGGCCGTCTCCTGGTCTGTCTGTGCTGCTGCTTCTGTTCCCATCATTCCCCCCGTTTTTCCTTACCTGTTGTCTTTCCCGGCGTCTTTCCTGGTGGCGCGATCGAACAGATCGGCGAGCTCCCGTCCGCAGGCGACGGGGTCGAAGTCCGGGACCTTGGCGGCGCGCGTCACCACACCGTCGATGGCCCCGCGAATCGCGAGGGCCATCACGCGCGGGTCGAACTCCCCGAATTCGCCGGCCTCCTGGGCCTCGCGGATCAAGTGCGTGTGCGTGTCCACGAGCGAGTCCATCGCGGCGCAGAACTCCCGCATCGAGGAGTCGTCGCTGCGGATGTTCCCCAGCACCTCGACCACGGCGGGCAGATGCCTCGGGAACTCGCCGAGGAGCTCGATGTTCGACTCGATGAAGGCGCGGAGCCGCCCGGAGGCCGTCGTCTGCGCCTCGATCCTCGGGACCATGTACCCGTCCGCCACCCGGAACACCTCGGCCACGACCTCCCGCATGAGGTCGTCCTTGCCGGCGAAGTGGTACGAGATCATCCCCGTGCTGCTCAGCCCCGCCTGCTTGGCGATCCGGGTGAACGTCGTCTTGGCGTACCCCACTTCGGCGATGACCTCGATGGCGGCCCCCACGATCTGGGCCCGCCGGGCCGCCTCGGTGAACGTCCGGGCCGAGCCCTCACCGTCCTGCTTGCCCGCACCACTTCTTGCTCGCATGAGCAAAACGTAGCGCGCGCTTGCTCAGCCGAGCAAGAGTTGGCTCGCACATTCTTCAGTCGGCCCGCCGAGCCACGCGGAATCTCGATCGACCGCCGCGCGGCAGGGCGGGAATCGATGGCGGAAGACCAGGAGGACTCGCGCCATCGCGCGGCGGCGCTATCGCCTGGCGCCGGGCGACTCCGTCTGAAGCGTCACCGTCAAGGAACGATCCGTCGGTCGTGTCCCCGTCTTCACCCGTGCCACGCCGCCCCGGTCGCCGGCGTCGTACCACCAGCCCGTCTCCGCCGCCTCGAAGGCCGCCTGCGACTCCAGGCGCGGCAGCTCGCGGCCGTCCAGCGAAGCGGCACGCGGCGCCGTGCCCGTGTGGATCGTGAAGTCGTACGGGCGGGACGTCTGTTTGCCGCGGAAATCCCCCCGCGACGCGTCCAGGGACAGGGTGATGTCACCCTCCTCCCGGACCGTCAGTTTCTGTTCCGCGTACGCGCCCTCGCGGTGGGCCCGGGTCACGCCGTCGTCCTCGTAGAGCGTGAAGGAGGACGTGCCCTGCGGGTAGACGTCCCAGGCCACGGGGGAATCCGCTGCCCGGTCCTCGTGCGAACGAATGCCGGGCCACATCGGGATGTTCGCGCCCGCCTTCACGAAAAGGGGGAGGGTGTCCAGTGGGGCGCGGTAGCCGTCGATGGTCGTCGGGCCCTCGTAGACGCGGCCCGTCCAGTAGTCGGTCCACTTTCCCTTGGGGAGGTAGATGCCGTTCCGGACGTCCGCGTCCTCATGGACGGGAGCCACCAGGAAGTACTCCCCCGTCAGGAATTCGTATTTCGCCGCGTCGGACGCCGCCTTCGGGTCGTCCGGGTATTCCAGCGCCAGCGGGCGCACCGGGCCGACGCCCGTGCGGGTCGCCTCCGCCGCGTAGGAGTACATGTACGGAAGCAGGGATTCCTTCAGTTTCAGGTATTTGCGGTTGATGGTGGTGTACGGATCGCCGTACCGCCAGGGCTGTTTGTCGCTCGGCGCCCAGCCGTCCATCGTCATCACGGCGGGCAGGAACGCCTTCCACTGGAGGTCGCGGACGTACGTCTTGGGGCTGCCGCCGAAGATGCCGTCCACGTCGCCCGTCGTATAGGCGAGTCCCGACATCGTGGCGCCCGCGTAGGTCGGGATCTGCCAGCGAATGTAGTCCCAGGAGCCCTTCTGGTCGCCGGACCACTGCACTCCGCAGCGCTGGGCGCCGGACCAGCTCTCGGGGGCCCAGGTGAAGCCGCGGGCGTCGCTGTTGTCCTCGATGCCCTTGTAGGCGTCCTTGCAGCCGTCGAGGGCGAATTTGTAGCCGTCGCCGACCCAGGCGACGTCGAGTTTGGCGACGCGCTGGCCGGCCTTCACCTGGTCGGCGAGTTTTCCGAGGCCGTCCTCGGTCCACAGGCCCATTTTCATCCGGCGGTCGCCGAGCCCCTTGTCGACCTCGGGCAGCTTCTCGTAGCCGCAGCCGTAGCCGTCGTTGACGAGCATCCAGCCGAGCGGCATGTCGTGGTCGACGTATCCGTCGGCGACTTTCAGGGCGTCCAGCGTGCGCCGCTCGCCCCGGTTCTTGTTGTGCAGGTAGCAGTCCGAGTCGCCGATCTCCAGCCCGTACAGCGGCGGCAGGAAGGGGCGGCCGGTGAGCCTGGTGTATCCGCCGATGACGGCCTTCGGTGAATTCCCCGCGAAGTAGTACGCGTCGAAGCGGCGTTCCTTCTCGCTCGTGGTCACCGGGTCGGTGAAGGAGTACGTCCCGGGGGCGTAGGTGTTGCGGTAGACGCCGTAGCCCGCCGAGGAGAGGTAGAACGGGACGGAGTTCGGGTGTCCCCCGTCGTTCCAGTTGTAGTCGACACCCACCTCGACGGTCTTTCCCCGGTGCGAGGTGCTGCCGCGCCCGTTCTGCATTCCGGCGCCGTAGAACTGCTCGTCGGCGCCGCGCGCGAGGCTCTGGGTGGTGGTGTCGTCCGTCCAGGAGATGCCCTTGGTCTCGGACCACAGGCGGCTGCCGTCGGCGCGGTGGAGGGCGAAGCGCAGGGGCTTCTTGTACGCGCGCAGGGTGACCGCCGACGTGCTCAGCTCGTAGCGGTCGCCCCGGTCCCGCCAGTGGGTCGCCGGGGGCGGCCCCTGCCGCTGGACGATGTCCTTGCCCGCCGGGTCGGTGAAGGCGCCGTCGGGCGCCAGCTCGATGCGGAAGGTGTCGGCCGCCACGAAGCTCACCCGTGCCGCCGCCTCGCCCGCGCGGAAGTGGAAGATCGGGCCGGCGGTGGAGAAGCCCGTGATGTCGCCGACGGTCCGTTCGGCCGCGGCGGAGGACGCGGCGTGTACGGACTCCACCGGGCCTGCCATCGCCGCCGCCAGGCCCAGGAGCGCGCCCGCCACCGCCGTTCTCAGACGTGTTCGATTCAGACGTAATCGATGCCTCATGCCCGCGTGCTTAACGCACCCGTCACGGGCGTCACCATGGACTCGCGCATCGCGCACATGGACTTATGGACGACGAGACGACGAAGGGGCGCCCCGCGTCACCGCGGAGCGCCCCTCAAGGACGGTCGGACTCAGCCGGTCAGAGCGCCACGCCCAGCAGCGCGTCGACCGCGCGGGACACCAGGCCCGGCGCCCCCTCGTCCGTACCGCCGTCGGCGGCCTGGGCGGCGGCCCAGCGGTCGACGGCGGCCAGGGCGGCCGGGGAGTCGAGGTCGTCCGCGAGGGCCTCGCGGATCTCGGCCAGCAGCGCGTCGGCGGACGGGCCGTCCGGGCGCGAGACGGCGGCGCGCCAGCGGTCCAGGCGCTCCAGGGCCTCGGTCAGGACGTCGTCCGTCCACTCCCAGTCGGCGCGGTAGTGGTGGGCGAGCAGCGTGAGGCGGATGGCGGCCGGGTCGACGCCCTCGCGGCGGAGCGCGGAGACGAAGACCAGGTTGCCCTTGGACTTCGACATCTTCTCGCCGTCGAGGGCCACCATGCCGGCGTGGACGTACGCCTTGGCGAAGGGGTGCTCGCCGGTGAGGGCCTGGGCGTGCGAGGCGCCCATCTCGTGGTGCGGGAAGATCAGGTCGGAGCCGCCGCCCTGGACGTCGAAGCCCATGCCCAGGTGCTCCAGGGCGATGGCGACGCACTCGATGTGCCAGCCGGGCCGTCCGGGGCCGAGCGAGGCGCCGTCCCAGCTGGGCTCGCCCGGGCGGGCGGCCATCCACAGCATCGGGTCGAGCGGGTTCTTCTTGCCCGGGCGGTCCGGGTCGCCGCCGCGCTCGGCGGACAGCAGGCGCATCGCCTCGGCGTCGAGGTGGGAGACGCCGCCGAAGGCGGGGTCGGAGGCGACGGAGAAGTAGATGTCGCCCTCGAGCTCGTAGGCGGCACCGGCGTCGCGCAGCCGCTCCACCAGCGGGACGATCTTGGGTATCGACTCGACGGCGCCCACGTAATGGCGCGGCGGGAGCATCCGCAGGGCGGTCATGTCCTCGCGGAAGAGGGCGGTCTCGCGCTCGGCGAGCGCGGTCCAGTCCTCGCCGTCGCGCACGGCCCGCTCCAGCAGCGGGTCGTCCACGTCGGTGACGTTCTGGACGTAGTGCACCTGCCGCTTGGTGTCGAGCCACACGCGCTGCACGAGGTCGAACGCGTTGTAGGTCGCCGCGTGCCCCATGTGGGTGGCGTCGTACGGCGTGATGCCGCACACGTAGATACGGGCGACGGGACCGGGGGCGAGAGTCAGCCGCTCACCGGTCGCGGTGTCGTGGATCCGGAGGTCGCGGCCACTGCCAGGCAGGGCGGGAACCTCAGAAGCGGGCCAGGCATACATGTCCTGAGCGTAACCGGACGACGGTTCCGGATACGAACCCGGATCCCGCAGTTGGCCGAAGTCCCGTTCTTGCGCGCCGCTTCCCACATGTGTATTCCCGTGCTCCGGCCCGTAAAGATCACACCGGAGATCACACCGGCGGCCAGGGAATCGCCGGCCACTGCCCGCTCGGCTCGCGGTGGCGCTTCGTCCGCAGCAGGTCCGCCACCCGGCCCCGCAGCGCCTCGATCTCCGCCGGAGTGATCAGTTCCGCCAGCCGCCCGGCCAGCGGCCGGCCCTCCTCCAGGTCGGCCGACAGCCGGCGCAGCGCCTCCAGCGCCTCCTCCGGCAGCGGTTCTCCCGCCCATCCCCACAGCAGGGTGCGGAGTTTGTCGTCCGCGTTGAACGTCACACCGTGGTCGATGGCGTAGAGCCGGCCGTCGGGGGCGGGCAGCAGGTGGCCGCCCTTGCGGTCACCGTTGTTGATCACCGCGTCGAGGACGGCCAGCCGCCGCAGCCGTTCGTCGTCGGCGTGGACGAGCAGCGCGGTGCGGTCCTCGCCCACCTCCGCGAAGCCCACGGCCTTCCAGCCGGGGCCGGGTTCCTCGCCCTCCACGAGGGCGAGGAGGGCCTCCTCGTCGGCCGACGCCTCTATCCACAGCTGGCACATGCCCTCGCCGTAGGGGCCGTCGCGCAGCACGGTGGGCGGGACCAGGCCCCAGCCCATGGCCTCGGAGAGCTCGTACGCGGCGACCTCGCGCTGGGCGAGGGTGCCGTCGGGGAAGTCCCACAGGGGCCGCTCCCCCGCGACGGGCTTGTAGACGCAGGCGGCGCTGACGCCCTCGTACTCGACCGTGCAGTACAGGACCGCGTTGGACGCCTCGCGGACCCGGCCCCGGACCGTCAGCTCGCCCTTGGCCAGGAGCTCGTGCGGGGTCACGCTCCCCGGCGGTATCCGTTCTGGCGCGGGCATACGTGTCCCTCCGGGTCGAGCGGCAGGCTGCACAGCGGGCAGGGCGGCCGGCCCGCGTTGACGACTTCGAGCGCGCGCTTGGCGAAGGCGCGGGCCATGGTGCCGGTCAGCCGGACGCGGAGCATGGGCGGGCCGTTCAGCTCGTCCTGCAGCAGCCGCTCCTCGGCCTCGGCGAGGTCCTCGTCGGTACCGGCCTCCAGCTCGACGAGGGCCTGGGCCTCCACCACCATGCGCTCGCCGTCGCCGTCCCAGGCCAGGGCCATGGTGCCGACGCGGAACTCCTCCTCGACGGGGGTGTCCAGCGGGGCGGTGTCGGCGAGCTCGACGGGGGCCACCGCGGGCACCGGGGCGTTGCCTCCGGTGCGCCGGACGACCTCGTCCAGCAGCTCGTCGATGCGCTCGGCGAGGGCTTCCACCTGGGCCTTCTCCAGCGCCACGCTGGTGACGCGGCCGGCCGCGCTGGCCTGGAGGAAGAAGGTGCGGCGGCCCGGCAGCCCGACCGTACCGGCGACGAAGCGGTCCGGTGGGTCATAGAGGAACACCTGACGGGACAACGTCCTGCTCCATGGGGTTCGGAGGTCACTTGAGGGTTTGCGTTCCGGTCGCGGGCGCGGGGCGGCGGCCCCGGGGTTCCCGCGTCACCACCCTACTGCTCGCGACGATCACGGTGCTCCCGCACCACCCCCGACCGCCGCGTCCGCGCCCTCGCCGCCCGGGGCGGCCGGCCGTGGGGCGAGGGCCGCGAGGTCTCCGGTGTCGCCCAGGCGCAGCAGATAGGGGCGCAGCCGGGTGTAGCGGATGGCGGTGACGGAGCAGGGGTCGGCGGTGATCCGCTGGAACTGGTCGAGGTGGAGGCCCAGGGCGTCGGCGACGATGGCCTTGATCACATCGCCGTGGGTGCACATCAGATAGGCGGCGTCGTCGCCGTGCTCGCGCTCGACGCGCTCGTTCCACCCCTGGACGGCGTCCACCGCGCGGGTCTGCACGGCGCGCAGGGACTCGCCGCCGGGGAAGGCGGCGGCGGAGGGGTGGCGCTGGACGACCTCCCACAGCGGTTCGCCGGTCAGCTCGGTGAGTTTGCGGCCGGACCAGTCGCCGTAGTGGCACTCGGTGATCCGCTCGTCGGTGTGGAGCGGCAGCCCGGGGCGGCTGGCGAGCAGGGGCGCGAGCGTCTCGCGGCAGCGCAGCAGCGGGCTGGTGACGGCGGCGGCGAGCGGGACGTCCGCGAGCCGGGCCGGGAGGGCGGCGGCCTGGACCGTGCCGCGTTCGTCCAGGGCCACTCCGGGGGTCCGCCCGGCGAGCACTCCCCCGGTGTTGGCGGTCGACCGGCCGTGCCGGACGAGGATCAGCGTGGGCATGACCGTCAGCCTACGACCACCGTCCGGGCCGCGACGGGTGTACGGCGGACGGATGAGCGGCAGAATGGCTTGCGTGATCGTGGATTGCGCCATCTACCGGCACGGGGAGCGCGCCGAGCGCCCGGCCGAGCTGGCGGACGCCCTGGCGGCGGCCCGGGCGGAGGGCGAGTCGTTCGTCTGGATCGGGCTGTACGAGCCCACCGAGAAGGAGTTCGGCCTGGTCACGAGCGAGTTCGGGCTGCATCCGCTGGCCGTGGAGGACGCGCTCAACGCCCACCAGCGGCCGAAGCTGGAGGTCTACGACGACTCGCTGTTCCTGGTCCTCAAGCCCGTGGTCTACGACGACGTGCGGGACACGGTGACCACGGACGAGGTGATGGTCTTCATCGGGAACTGCTTCGTGGTGACCGTCCGGCACGGCGAGGGCAGCCCGCTGGGGGACGTGCGCAGACGGCTGGAGCGGGATCCGGGGATGCTGCGCCACGGGCCGACGGCGGTGCTGTACGCGGTGTGCGACGCGGTCGTGGACCACTACACGGACGTGGCGATCCTCCTCCACGCGGATCTGGACGAGCTGGAGGCCGAGGTGTTCGCGCCGCTGGGCGAGGACGTGCGGCACACGGCGTCGCGGATCTACTCCTTCAAGCGCCAGGTCGTGGAGTTCCGCCGGGCGATGCTGCCGCTCGTCGAGCCGATGGCGCGGCTGTCGGCGACGGAACTGCCGTTCGTGGACGAGAAGTCCTGGCCGTTCTTCCGTGACGTGAGCGACCATCTGGCGCGGGCGAACGAGTCGGTGGAGGGCCTGGACCGGCTGCTTTCGGACATTCTTTCCGCGCATCTCGCGCAGATGGGCGTCCAGCAGAACGACGACATGCGCAAGATCTCGGCGTGGGCGGCGATGGCGGCCGTACCGACGATGATCGCCGGGGTCTACGGGATGAACTTCACCCATATGCCGGAGCTGCGGCAGCCGTGGGGTTATCCGGTGGTGGTGGCCGTGATGGCGGGGCTGGTCACCTGGCTGTACCGGCTGTTCAAACGGCGCGGGTGGCTGTGACCCGCTGCCGTCGGCACGAGCGGCCCTGGTCGGCACGGAGGGCCCCGAGCGGTGCGGGAAGCCCGGACGGGCTCGCCCCGGCCGTGCGCGGGTGGCTCAGACCAACTCCGGGGCCGTCGTGGCCGGGCCGCCCAGGGCGTCGCGGCGCTCCGGCATCCGCAGGGTGACCATCCGGCGCAGGCCGCCCAGGCGCTCGTACGCGTACAGGGCGTGGATGCCCGCCGCGAGCGCCGTCGCCTTGGCCGCCGGCCAGCGCAGGATGCGGCCCATGCGCGTCATGACGGCGAGGCTCACGTCGCGGTGGACGGCGATCTCGGCGAGGGCGCTGCGCCGGAGGAGGTCCTGGATGAGGCGGCCGTGGCCGTCGGCGGCCAGGCGCAGCAGTTCCTCGTGGCAGTAGGCGAGGTGGTTGGTCTCGTCGGCGCGGATGACGCGGACGGCGGCGCCGATCTCGGGGTGGCCGGCGAAGTGGCGGGCGAGCATGTCCATCTGGTCGGCCGCGCGCTGCTCGGTGACCCGGCTGTGGGCGAGGTAGACGATGACGTCCCGCTCGCTCAGCGGCTCGTCGGCGCGGAGCTTGGTGTGCGGGAGGCCGATGCCACGGCGTTCGAGGAGCATCGTGTAGTCGGTCTCGGCGGGCACGGTGCAGGGTTCCAGGCCGCGGCGGCGCAGCAGGCCGTTGAAGATCCGGCCGTGCTTGTCCTCGTCCGCGCCGTGCCGGGCGATCTTCGGTGCGAGGTGGCGCAGGCTCTCGGGCACCAGGGCGGCGATGCGGCCGTTCTCCCAGCCGCCCTGTGCCTCGCCGCCGGCGGCGATCGAGCAGAAGAGCCGGTACGCGTCGTCGTTGTCGAGGATCTCCTGGAACAGACTCCGGGCCGTGAGCATCGGCTTCACCTCCGTAGGCACCCCAGTCAAGTGCGGTGCCCGGGGGGCGGCAATCAGGGGACCCCGACGGCTCGGCCGAACGAAGGACGGCGGTTAAAGATTCCGGATCGCCCCGGCGCGTAACCCTGCGGGCGCCCGGGCGTTGTGTTCGGTGTCGGCCGTGGCGGGGAAGACGACCCCCGAGCCCCCACCACGGCCGCGGACTTCCTTCCGGCCGTCAGGCGAGCCCGGCCCGCTCCAGGGCCTCGACGCCGGTGCGCAGGGCGGTGATCCGCTCGTCGAGGGTGAAGCCGGCCGGGGCGAGCGACAGGGTGGTGACGCCGGCGTCCGCGTAGGCCTGCATCCGGTCGGCGATGCGCTCCACGGGGCCCAGCAGGGTGGTGGAGTCGATCAGCTGCCGGGGGACGGCCGCGGCGGCGCCCGCCTTGTCGCCGGAGAGGTACTTCTCCTGGATCTCGGCGGCCTCCTTCTCGTAGCCCATGCGGCGCGCCAGCTTGTTGTAGAAGTTCTGCTTGGCGCTGCCCATGCCGCCCACGTAGAGGGCGGTGTAGGGGCGGAAGACGTCGGCGAGGGCGTCGACGTCCTCGCCGACGGCCATGGGCACGGTCGGGACGAGGTCGAAGCCTTCGAGGGTCTTGCCCGCCTTCTCGCGGCCCGCGCGCAGGGCGCCGAGGGTGGTCTCCTCGGCGTGCTCGGGGGCGAAGAAGATCACCAGGGCGCCGTCGGCGATCTCGCCGGTCTGCTCCAGGTTCTTCGGGCCGATCGCGGCGATGTACAGCGGGATGTGCTCGCGCACGGGGTGGACGGTGAGCTTGATGGGCTTGCCCGGGCCGCCGGGCAGCGGCAGCGTCCAGTGCTCGCCCTCGTGGGAGACGCGCTCGCGGGCCATGGCCTTGCGGATGATCTCGACGTACTCGCGGGTGCGGGCCAGCGGCTTGTCGAACTTCACGCCGTACCAGCCCTCGGAGACCTGCGGGCCGGAGACGCCGAGGCCGAGGCGGAAGCGGCCGCCGGAGAGGGAGTCGAGGGTGGCGGCGGTCATCGCCGTCATGGTGGGCGTACGGGCCGGGATCTGGAAGATCGCCGAGCCGACGTCGATGCGCTCGGTCTGCGCCGCGACCCAGGACAGCACGGTGGGAGCGTCCGAGCCGTAGGCCTCAGCGGCCCAGCAGACCGCGTAGCCGAGCCGGTCGGCCTCGCGGGCGACCGCGAGGTTGTCGGTGTCCATCCCGGCCCCCCAGTAGCCGAGGTTGATCCCGAGCTTCATCCGGCCCATGTCCACGCCCCTTACTCATCAGTAACGTCGTCGTTGCCGGGACTCTAGCGCGCGGAACCGGGCCGCGTCACCGGTCGCCCGGGCGGAGGCCGTGGCGGGATGACGTCGGCCCGGTGCCCGGCCAGTACTCTCAGCGACCATGGAACAAAGGCATCTCGGCCGTACGGGCCTACGGGTGTCCCGCCTCGGGCTGGGCACCCTCACCTGGGGCCGGGACACGGGGGAGCGCGACGCGGCCGAGCAGCTCAAGACCTTCTGGGGCGCGGGCGGCACGCTCGTCGACACCGCCGACGTCTACGCGGACGGGGGCGCGGAGTATCTGCTCGGGCGGCTCATGGACGACCTCGTGCCGCGCCGCGACCTGGTCATCGCGACCAAGGCGGGCAGCGTCCTGGACCCGGCGCGGCGCGTCGACTGCTCGCGCGGCCACCTCCTCGCGGCGCTCGACGCCTCGCTGGACCGGCTCGGCACGGACTACGTCGACATCTGGCAGATCCACGCCTTCGACACGACGACCCCGATCGAGGAGACGCTCCAGGCCGTCGACCTCGCGGTCAGCAGCGGACGGGCCCGCTACGCGGGGGTCGTCGGCTTCAGCGGCTGGCAGCTCGCGCGGGCCGCGACCTGGCAGCTCGCCGCGCCGGGGGCGCGGACGCGGCTGGCGTGCGCGCAGATGGAGTACTCGCTCCTGCAGCGCGGCATCGAACGGGAGGTGCTGCCCGCCGCGCTCGACCTGGGCGTCGGCATCCTGCCGTCCTCCCCGCTCGGCCGGGGCGTGCTGACGGGCAAGTACCGCCACGCCACCCCCGCCGACTCGCGCGGCGCCTCCGAGTACCTCGCCGCCTTCGTCGCCCCGTACCTGGACGACGCGGCGCGGCGGATCGTCGACGCGGTGCGCACGGCGGCGGACGGGCTCGCCACGACACCCCTCCACGTGGCCCTGGCGTGGGTCCGCGACCGCCCCGGCGTCGTCGCCCCGCTCCTCGGCGCGCGCACGGCGCAGCAGCTCGGAGCGGCGTTGTCAGTGGAGACCCTTACGCTTCCGGACGAGATCTGCCGTGCGCTCGACGACGTGTCGGCGCCCGTGCACCGCTACCCGGACCAGGACTGGAGCACGCTGTGAGTACCGATCGCCCCACCGGCGAGGCCGAGCCGGAGCCCCTTCGGGGGGAGCGCTCGAACGGGGAGGGCACCGTGCCGGGCGCCGCTTCGGCCACCGCACCGGCGGGCGCGGAGCCCGCACCGGCGGGCGTCTCGGGCGACGACGCGGAGTCCCCCGGCGGGGAGCCGACGGGTACGCCCGGCTCCGCCGAGGCGGGCCCGGACGGGGGCCCGACGGCCGTCGCGGGCGCCGGCAGCGAGCCGCAGGGCTCGGCTGCGGGCACGGCCGACGACGCGGCGGGCGGGGAGCCGAGTACCCCCTCGCGCGGTCCTGCCGAGCACCCCGGTGGGGAGCGGACCGCGCGGGATTCCGGGGGCGACGGGTCGGCCGACGCCCCGCGTGGGGATGGCGCTCCCGCCGGGAAGGCGCGGTCCGCTGTCGCCGAGGCGTTGGCCGCGGCGGTGCGGGCCGTGGAGAGCGGGGAGCGGGACGCGGCGTCGTTCTTCAACGAGCCGAAGGCGAAGCCCGCCGCCCGGCGCCCCGCGCCGGCTCCGGCCGCCGCCGGGCCGGCCGTGGCCGGGCCCGCCGCCGTGGCGCGGCCCGTGCGGGCGGCGGCGCCCGTGGCGCCCAGCGCCGGGCTCACCGAGGTGCTCGCCGCCGGAGGGGCGCCCGAGGCGCTCGCCGGCCAGGTCGCCGAGGCACTCGGCGAGCACGCCGCCGAGGAGCTCCGCGAGGACCCGTGGCGGCTGCTGGCCGTACCGGCCGTTCAACCGGAGCAGGCCGACGGGTTCGCCCGGGCCCTGCTGGGCGACGCGTGCGGGCCGGGCGACGAGCGCCGGGCACGGGCCCTGGTGGCCCGGTTCCTGGAGCGCGCCGCCCTCGCCGGGCACACCGTGCTCGAGTCCCCGGCCGTGCTCGCCGAACTCTCCCGGCGCTCCGTCCCCGACCCGGAGGCCGCGCTGCGCGACGTCCTCGCCGAGGGCACGGTGCTGGTGTTCCGGGAAGGTCCGGAGGACGAGCGGGAGGACGAGGAGGACGCCGGGGAGCCGGTGCGGCTGCTGCTCGGGCTCGACCGGTACGCCATGGCCGAGGAGAGCCTCGCCGACGGCCTCGCACGGCTGGTCAACGCCGCCCCCGAGCCCGGCCCCGACTGGGCCGCCGCGGCGGAGGCCGCCCCCTCCCCCTCGGCCGCCGAGCTGATCCGTGCGGTCGCGGCCGCCGGCCTCGTGACGCACAGCGGCGGCGAGGCCGCCCGCGCCGAGCCCGCCGCCCTGGTCACGGCCGCCGCCGGAATGGGCCTGCGGGCGTGGGCCGCCGCCCACACCGAGGACGGCAGACGCCGGCTGACGGAGCTCGGCGTGGCCGACGCCGTCACCGTGGCCGGCCTGTTGTCGGGCCAGGAGGGCCCGGGGCGGGACGCGGACGGCGCCCTGGCGCTCGACGTGCTGGCCGTCCTGGACGCCCCCCAACTGGACGTGGAGACCGCCGCGCTGCTGGTCGAGTCGCTCGCGGACGGCACCCGGCTGGTGCTCAGCGGCGATCCGGGCGTGCTGTGGTCGGCCGGGCCGGGCCGCGTCTTCGCGGACGTGCTGGCCGCCCGCGCCTGCCCGGCGGTCGTCTCGCGCACCCCGGACCCGGGCCCGATCGGCGAGCTCGTCTCCGGCATCGGCGTCGGCGAGCTCAACCAGGTGGCCGCCCCCGGCAAGGAGGTCGTGATCGTCCCGGTGCGGGAGCCGGCCGAGGCCGTGCACCGCACGGTGCAGCTCGTCGCCGACTCCGTGCCCCGCGCGTTCGGCATCGAGCCGGGCGCCGCCCAGGTGATCACCCCGGGCCACGGCGGCCCCGCCGGGACCCGCGCGCTCAACGCGGCCCTCAAGGAGCGGCTCAACCCGGGCCCCGGCCGCTTCGGCGGCTTCGACCCGGGCGACCGCGTCGCCTACGTGCCCGCCCCCGGCCGGATGGTCCCCGGCACGGTGGTGTCGGCGGACGCCGAGGGCCTGCGGCTGGACTGCGGGGGCGCACCCGTCGTCGTACCGCGCGAGCGCGTCGGCGACGAGGTGCGCCACGGCTGGGCCGTGACCGCCCATCAGGCGGCCGGTACGCGCTGGCCGGCGGCCGTCGTCGTCCTGCCCGGCGACGCCGCGCCGGCGCTCACCCGGTCCTGGGTCTACACGGCGTTCAGCCGCGGCGAGCGGCATCTCTCGGTCGTGCAGGGCGTGGAGCAGGCCCTGCCCCGCGCGGTCGCCGAGGTACCGGCGAAGGAGCGGACCACCCGGCTCAGGCCGCTGCTGGAGGCGCAGACCCGGCCGGCCGACGGCTGACCGACGACTGCCCGTCCGTCCGACGGCTGACCGGACGGACGGACGAATGGATGACCGCGGGCCCCGGTTCTCCCGGGGCCCGCGGCGCGTCAGCGTCCCGGCGCCCGCCCGGCGCCCGCGCCCTCGCCCTCCTCCGGCGTCCCGGCGTCCGCGCCCTCCACCTCCAGGTCGTCGTCGATGTCGTCCTCGTCGAGGCCCCCGTCCTCGTCACCGTCATCGCCGTCGTCATCGCCGTCACCGTCGTCGTCGCCGTCCTCGTCGAAGACGGCACTCACGTCGAAGCGGCAGACGACCGTCTGCGGGTCCGGCTGGTCGAAGGGGGCCGACAGCCACTCCCCCGGGTCGGGGAGCTCCTCCGCCGCGGCCACCCACAGCGTGGAGTCGCCCTCGACCAGACCGAACTCCTTGTGCCGGGAGGCGATCTCATCGGCCTCGTACTCCTCGAAGATCACCCCGAGCGCCGTGTGCACGCTGCTTCCGGCGGATCCCTTGCCTCCGCCGGACGTTCCCGCGCGCAGGTCCGCGTCCACGTCCGGGTCGAGGTCGGCGACGCGCTGTGCCTGGGCGAGCAGCCGCTGGGGCTCGACCACCGCGTAGTCCCTGCGGATCAGCACGCTCAGCGCGCTGGGCTCCTCCGGCCCGGCGTAGGCGGGCAGCGCGTCGTCGCCGGGGATCTCGAAGGGAGTGACCTCGTCGTAGGCGTCGTAGAGGAGCTCGTCATAGGCCTCGGCTGTCGCGGCCAGCTCGTTGAACGCGGCGTAGACGGCCGGGTCGTCCTCCCCCGATCGGCGTTCGACGGCCTCGAGGTGGCGGTCCAGAGCGGCTTTGACCGCCTCGGCGGCGGCCCGTACCTCGGCAGCGGTTGGCTGCGCAGCATCAGACATAGTGCAGACGCTATCCGCACCGGGCCCGTTCCCGCACAATAGATGCGATGCCGGAATACGAATTCTGCGATGTGTATGTGCCCCGGGGGGTCTCCCGGAAGGCGGCCACACGCTTGCTGACCGACCATGCCGAGTACGGACACTGGGAGTTGGACCGACTACGTCTCTATCCGGACGGCAGCCGCAAGGTGCGGTTGCGGCGCAGGATCATCCGTCAGCTCCGCGCCACGTGGTGACGGCGGGGAGGGAAGGCGAAGGGAGCGGGTCCCGCGATCGCGGGACCCGCTCCCTTGCGTTTCCGTCGGTGGGACGGGGTCAGCCCTGGGCGCCGCGCGAGCGGCGGTAGAGCATCGCGCCGCCGACCAGCAGGCCGGCGCTGGCCGCGCCGGCCGCGCCGAGCTGGCCCGCGCCGGTGTGCGCGAGCTCGGCGGCCTTCTGGGCGACCGTGGCCGGACGGTGCTCGGCGAGGACGGCGGGAGCGCGGTGCGCGTCCTTCACCTCCATGGCCGGCTGGGTGTGGTGCCCGGCCGGGGGCTGGGCGTGGGTGCCCGGGCCGTTGTGGTGCTCACCGGCCGGCGGCTGGTGGCCCGGCTTGTGCTCGGTGGGCGGGTTGTGGTGCCCACCGGGGTTGTGCTCACCGGGGTGGCCCGGCTTGCCGGGGTGCCCGGGGTGGCCCGGGTGGTCGCCGCGCGGCGGCGTCCAGTCGTGGCCGGAGGCGCCGTGGCCGTCGTTGACGCAGGTGTTGCCCGTGGCCGGGTTGCCGATGCCCACGACGTCGACGCTGTTGCCGCAGGCGTTGACCGGGATGCTGACCGGTGCCTGCACGGTGTTGCCGGACGCCACGCCGGGCGAGTCCTCGCTCACGCCCTGCGCGAGCGCGCCGCCGTGACCGCTGCCGCCGTGACCACTGCCGTGACCGCTGCCGCCGTGCCCGTTGCCCTTGTGGGCGTGCCCGCCGCCGCCGTTGAAACACCGGTTGCCCGTGGCCGGGTTGAGCAGCCCGATCACGTTCACGGTGTTACCGCAGGCGTTCACCGGCACATGGACCGGAACCTGGACGGTGTTCCCGGACGCGACGCCCGGGGAGTGCGCCGAAGCGCCGTTGGCACCCGAGTCCGCCATCGCGTAGCCGCCGGTCACGGCGAGCACTCCGCTCGCCGCCGCTACGGAGAGCAGGCCCTTCTTGGTGACCTGTCGCATTTTTCGTCTTGCCCCTCTGCTTTTGCCATGCCGAATGCGCGGAACGTTCGTCTTCCCGCGCCCGGAATGACCCAGTCGAAAGCCCAACGGCTCCGGAGTACGTGCCACGTACCCCGGAGCCACCCTGGTTCAATCCCTTACGGGACCGGACAGAACGTCACTTGTTGACGCAGACGTTGCCCGTGGCAGAGTTGAGCAGCCCGACGACGTTGATCGTGTTACCGCACACGTTGACCGGCACCTCGACGGGCACCTGGACGACGTTGCCCGAGACGACGCCGGGGCTGTTCACAGCCGCACCCTGAGCTCCGCCGCTGGCGGCGGCCATACCGGCACCCGCGAGGACGAGACCACCAGTGGCAGCCGCGGCGGCGACGACCTTCTTGAGCATTGATTCCTCCTAGTTGGCAATGCGGTCCCAGCCGCGGACCGCACACCTGTAACGACGAGGAGGGAATGGGGCTACGTAACCGTCCCTGCGTTCACTCTTTTCGGCGACGGGTGCGCCGAATACGCGCGGTTTGACGTGGATTCGGCAACCGACCGGCTCAGCACTGGTCCAGGAAGCGGTCGAGCACGCGCACCCCGAATTTCAGGCCGTCGACGGGCACCCGCTCGTCCACGCCGTGGAACATCCCGGCGAAGTCCAGCTCCGGCGGCAGCTTGAGCGGCGCGAAGCCGAAGCAGCGGATGCCGAGGTCGTCGAAGGACTTGGCGTCGGTGCCGCCGGAGAGCATGTAGGGCACGGCGCGCGCGATGGGGTCCTCGGCCTTCAGCGCCGACTGCATCGCGTCGACGAGCCGGCCGTCGAAGCTGGTCTCCAGCGCCTTGTCCGCGTGGACGTCCTCCCGCTTCACCCGCGGCCCGAGGATCCGGTCGAGGTCCGCGAGGAACTCCTGCTCGTGGCCCGGCAGGAACCTTCCGTCCACGTGCGCGACGGCCTGACCGGGGATGACGTTGACCTTGTAGCCGGCGCCGAGCATCGTCGGGGCGGCGGTGTTGCGCAGGGTGGTGCCGATCATCTTGGCGATGCCGCCGAGCTTGGTGAGCGTCGCCTCCATGTCCTCCGGGTCCAGCGGGGTGCCCAGGGCGTCCGACAGCTCGTCGAGGAAGGACCGGACGGTCTTGGTGACCCGCACCGGGAACTCGTGCCGCCCCAGCCGGGCGACCGCCTCGCAGAGCTCGGTGATCGCGTTGTCCTTGTTGGTCATGGAGCCGTGGCCCGCCGTGCCGTCCACGGTGAGCCGCATCCAGTGCATGCCCTTCTGGGCGGTCTCGACCAGATAGAGCCGCAGGTTCTCGTTGACCGTGAAGGAGAAGCCGCCGACCTCGCCGATCGCCTCGGTCACGCCCTCGAAGAGCTCGGGGTGCTTGTCGACGAGGTACCGGGCGCCGTAGGTGCCGCCCGCCTCCTCGTCGGAGAGGAAGGCCAGCACGACGTCGCGGGGCGGCTTGCGGCCCGACCGCAGCCGGTCGCGGACGACCGCCAGCGTCATCGCGTCCATGTCCTTCATGTCGACCGCGCCGCGCCCCCACAGGCAGCCGTCCGCGATCTCGCCCGCGAAGGGGTCGTAGGTCCAGTCCGCCGCGTTGGCGGGCACGACGTCGGTGTGACCGTGGATGAGGAGCGCCGGCCGGGACGGGTCCTCGCCCTCGATCCGCGCCACCGTCGAGGCCCGGCCCTTGTGCGACTCGATGATCCGCGGCTCCAGCCCCACCTCGGCCAGCTTCTCGGCCACGTACTCGGCGGCGAGCCGCTCACCGGGCCCGGAGTGGTCGCCGTAGTTGCTGGTGTCGATCCGGATCAGATCGCGGCAGAGGTCGACGACCTCCTCCTCGCCGCTCCTGGCGTTGCCGGCCCCGGCCGGCTTCGACTCGCTCACGCTGCCTCCTCGTGGTTCTGGGTCGACGGCCATCCTCCTCCTCCCGTTCCCCCAGCCCAAGGCCGCAATACCGCCGACATACGGCCGCAACGATCACCGCGCGAGGGGCACAGGAGGCGGTGATCGAGCACCTCGAATGTTTGGTATTGTTTTCCATGTCGCCGCGGGGAACACCCCGCAGGGACAAACACCCGGTCCGGGTGGCGGAATGGCAGACGCGCTAGCTTGAGGTGCTAGTGCCCTTTATCGGGCGTGGGGGTTCAAGTCCCCCCTCGGACACCAGCAGGAACACGGGAGACCCCGGCCGGATGGCCGGGGTTTTTCGCTGTCCGGGCATGTGGGTAAGCGCGTGCGTATCATCGCCCGATGATCAACAAGAAGGCCGCTCGGCCCGCCTCCGCCGCCCCCTGCCGGATCACGGTCTGTCGTGGCTGCTGCTGCGGCGATCCGGCGAAGGTCCCGGGAGTCGATCACGCCGGGCAGATACGCCGGCTGCGGGACGCCCTGGACGGGGCGGCGCAGGTGCGGGCGTCGGAATGTCTGGACGTGTGCGATCAGGCGAACGTGGTCGTGGTGCAGCCGTCGGCGGCGGGCCGGGCGGCCGGGGGACGGCCCGTGTGGCTGGGGCTGGTCAACGACGACGAGGCGCTGGCGGACATCGCCGCATGGGTGCGCGCCGGCGGGCCGGGGCTGGCGGAGCCGCCGGGGGTGCTCGACCTGTACGAGTTCACGGTCTCCCGGCGGGTGGGCAAGGCACTCGAGGGCTGACGGGCGGGCTCCCGGTCATGAGGAACTCCTGGCCGACGCTGCCGCCTTCTCCAGCTGGAACGCCTCGTTGCCGAGCCCTATCCGGGCGTGGACGTCGGGCCGTACCGCCCGGAGCACCAGTCCGTGGATCACGCCGAGGACGACGGCCGCGCCGATGATGCCCGGCAGGATCCAGCCGAGGGCCGAGCCCGCGCCGGCGCCGACGAGGACGTGGAAGTCCTTGACCGCGTAGCCGACGATGCCGAGCAGGGCCGCGCAGGCGGCGGCGGAGGCGGCCAGCCGGGGGGCCTGGGCCCGGCCGGCGCCGCGCCGGACGAAGAAGACGATGACGGCGGCGCTGGCGGTGGCCATGAGGAGCATGACGCCGAGCGCCCCGACGTTGCCCATCCAGGTGAAGAGCCGGATGACGGGCGCGGTGGGGTCGCCCTGCGGGCGGTCGTCGGTGACGGCGAAGACGGCCACGGCCAGCAGCGAGACGACGCTCTGGAGCAGCGATCCGTAGGCGGGCGCGCCGCTGCCGCCCGAGGTGCGGCCGAGGGCGGCGGGGAGGAGCCCGTCGCGGCCCATGGCGAAGGCGTAGCGGGCGACGACGTTGTGGAAGCTCAGCATCGCGGCGAACATGCCGGTGACGTAGAAGAGGTGCGTCAGGTCGGTGAAGGCGGTGCCGAGGCGGTCCTCGGTGAGGGCGAAGAGGAGGCCGGTCCCCTTCTCGCGGGAGGCGGCGACGATGTGCGAGGGGCCGGTGGCGACGGTCAGGGCCCAGGAGCCGAGGGCGTAGAAGAGGGCGACGAAGGCGGCGGCGAGGAAGGTCACGCGGGCGACGACGATCTGGGGGCGGTTGGCCTCCTCGGCGTAGACGGCGGCCTGTTCGAAGCCGACGAAGGCGGCGATGGTGAAGCAGAGCGCGGTGCCGAGCCCGGCGCCGTCGAGGGTGGCGGGGTCGAAGGCGCGGAAGGAGACGCCTTCGGGGCCCGGGCGGCCGAGGCAGGTGACGTCGAAGACGACGACCATGGCGCACTCGACGAGCAGCAGGGTGCCGAGGACCTTGACGTTGAGGTCCAGCTTGAGCCAGCCGAGGACGCCGACGACGGCCACGGCGGCGAGGGCGGGGACCCACCAGTCGAGGTCGAGGCCGAGGTGCCGGCGGAGGAGGCCGGAGAACTCGTGGCCGAAGATGCCGTAGATGGCGAACTGCATGGCGCTGTAGGCGACGAGGGCGACGACGGAGGCGGCGGCGCCGACCGTGCCGCCGAGGCCCCGGGCGATGTAGGCGTAGAAGGCGCCGGCGTTGTGGACGTGGCGGCTCAGCTCGGCGTAGCCGACGCTGAAGAGGGCCAGGACGACGCCGACGAGGACGAAGAGCAGGGGTTGTCCGACGATGCCCATCGTGCCGTAGGTGGTGGGCATGACGCCCGCGGTGACCACCAGGGGGGCGCTGGCGGCGACGACCGACAGCAGCAGGCCCGCGACTCCGATGCGGCCGGCGCGCAGGCGTCTCTCCGGGCCCTTGAAGGTGCTGATCTCGCGCGTGGTGCCGGTCGACATGCGGGAGGGTCCTTCCGGTGGGGGGCGCGGGGGGGGGGGCGGGGGCGAGGAGTACGGGGGATGCGGGGGTGCCGGGGGTGCGGCACCGGGGCTCATGTCGCGCCGAGCGCGGTGCGGCGGGCGGCCCGGAAGGCCGCGCCGGGGTCCCGGTCCGGGTAGGTCCAGGGGACCCGGGTGGCGTGCGGGCCGATGCGGGTGAGGAGGGCGGCGGCCTCGGCGAGGCGGCCCTCGTGGAGCTTGGCGTGGGCGAGGTAGTTCAGGTCGACCTTGCGCCGGGGGTGGGCGGTGGCGGCGGTCGTGGTGGCCGTGCCGTCCGCGCTGTCCTCGTCGATGTCCCATTCCAGCCACCAGTCGAAGGCGGCCTTCATCACCTGGCGGGCCCGGCGCGTGGTCCAGTGCGCGGACCGGGCGGGGTCGCCGGGCTCCAGCCCGGCGCGGGCGAGGGCACGGTAGCGCTCGGCGTGGGCGACGACGGGCAGGACCGCCAGGGGCGAGTCGGCGGGTGCTTGTTCGGCGGCCCAGGCGGCGAAGTCGTAGACCTCGTGGAGGGGGTCGTCGCGGTCGCCCTCCTGGTGCTCGGCCAGGCAGGCGGCCATGAGGTGGTGGGCGTGGTGGTGGTCGCGGTGGCGGGCGCGGACCTGGTCGAAGGCGCGGACGCGTTCGTCGGCGGTGCCGGTGCGGCGGGCGAGGATGAGGACGGCCAGCCAGGGGGTGGGGTCGCGGGGGGCCAGCCGGGCGGCGGCCAGGCACAGCGCGTGGGCGGTCTCCGGGTTCTCCTTGCCGGCGAGGCAGCGCAGGACGCCGGCGCAGGCGAGGAGGGTGGTGGCGTCGGGGCTGTCGGGCTCGGCGAGCAGCCAGTCGCGGGCCCAGGTGGCGCTGGTGGGGGCCTCGGCGAGGACGACGAGGCGGTGGCCCCGGCGGTCCCAGTCGTCGCCGGTGCGGGCGAGGAGCTGCCGGGCGTCGGCCCAGCGGCCGCGGGCCAGGGCGTCGCGGACGGTGGCGAGCTCGGTGTCGTCGAGGGCGGGGTCGAAGGTCAGCCCGTCCTTGTTCCGGTGGCGGCCCAAGGGGGGTGGGGGCGTCATCAGCGGGCTTCCTCCACGGCGTACGTCCCCTCTTCCTTCGTTCCGATCACGCACAGCAAACCGGTAGTCACTGCTCCGCGTCAAGGGCGGTCACCGATGCTGACATCACGTCAAATAATGTGCTGCCGCCTCCAGTTGCCCGCAGCCCTCTCCCGCCGCCCTCTTGTCGCACACCAGTGCGAGGAACGGTAGTTCAATGCCCTCGGTCACCGGCCCGGATGAACGGCCGAAAGGGGGGTACTCGACCGTCGGACCGCCCGTAGGGCGGCTATCGTTCTGCTGTCAAGTCTCCTACGACCGCGAGGTCTTGAGGTGCGCGACGTGATGGTCTTCGCAGTCGCCCTGAGTGCGGCGTGCTGTCTGGGCGTGGGGTTCGTCCTCCAGCAGAACGCCGCGCAGCGGGCGCCCATGAGCGACTTCCTCTCCCTCCGGCTGCTGCTGGACCTCGCCCGGATGCCGCGCTGGCTGGCGGGCATCGCGCTGATGGTGTGCGGGATGGCCCTGGGCGCCATCGCGCTGAGCCGGGGCGAGGTGTCGCTGGTCGACCCGCTGATGGCGACGAACCTGCTGTTCGCCATGGCCCTCTCCCGCTGGCAGACCAAGCAGCCGCTCGGCCGCAGCGGCTGGGGCGGGCTGTGGCTGCTGGCGGGCGGCGTGGCGGCCTTCGTGATCGCCGGACGCCCGCACGGCGGGCGGACGGTCACCGACCCCCTGCGGCACTGGCTGATCGTCGGGATCATGGTGGGCACCGCGCTGCTGCTGGCGGCGGTCTCCAAACGGGTGCGGATGAGCACGGAGGCGGCCCTGCTGGCGGTCGCGGCCGGGCTGCTGTACGGCGTGCAGGACGCGCTGACGCGGGTGAGCGGCACCCGGTTCACCCACGGGGGCTGGCGGGAGCTCGTCACCGGCTGGCAGCCCTACGCGGTGCTGGCGCTCGGGGTGACGGCGCTGGTGCTGGTGCAGAGCGCCTTCGAGACGGCCCCGCTGCGGATGTCGCTGCCCGCGCTGACGGCGGCGCAGCCGCTGGCGGGGATCGCGTGCGGGGTGGGCTTCATGGGCGACCAGTTGCGGACGACGCCGGCGGCGCTGGCCGTGCAGGCGGCGGGGCTGGTGGCGATCGTGTGCGGCATCGTGCTGATCGGCCGGCATCCGGCGATGCCGTCCGGTATGGCGGAGGCGGGCCGGGTACGGGACCTGCAGCCGCACTGACGGCCCCCGACGCCCCGCCCGGGGGCGGCGGCCGCTGCTGGTTGGATGGGGCCATGACCGATCAGCGACCGCCGCTCGGGGCGGATGAGGTGCTGGACATCGTCGACGAACACGACCGGGTCGTGGGGCAGGCGCCGCGCGGCGCGGTGTACGCCGAGGGGCTGCTCCACCGGTGCGTGTTCGTCCAGGCGCGCGACGCGCGGGGGCGGCTGTTCGTCCACCGCCGGACCGACCGGAAGCTGGTCTTCCCCTCGCGGTACGACATGTTCGTCGGCGGGGTGGTCGGGGCGGGCGAGTCGTACGACGAGGCCGCGCTGCGGGAGGCGGAGGAGGAGCTGGGCGTCAGCGGCCTCCCGGCGCCCACCCCGCTGTTCCGCTTCCTCTACCGGGGGCCGGGGGGCGGGTGGTGGTCGGCGGTGTACGAGGTCCGCTGCGACCTTCCGGTCTCGCCGCAGGAGGAGGAGGTCGCCTGGTGGGACTTCCTCTCCGAGGAGGAGGTGGCGGCTCGGCTGGACGAGTGGGAGTGGGTGCCGGACGGGCTGGAGGCGTATGTGCGCCTGCGGGAGCGGCGTGCGGACCGGGGCTCCGCCCCGGACCCCGGTCCTCGAACGCCGGACGGGCTGGATTGACCCGCCGCTAGACCGTCACCACGATCTTTCCCCTCGTGTGTCCCTCGGCGCTGCGCCGGTGCGCGTCCGCCGTCCGCTCCAACGGGAAGACCTCGGCCACCTCGACCTTGAGGGCGCCCTCCTCCGCCAGCCGGCTCAGTTCCGTCAGGTCGGCCGGGTCGGGGCGGACCCACAGCACCCGGCCGCCGAACTCGGTGACGGCCGGGTCCGCGATGGAGACCAGGCGGGCGCCGGGGGCGGTGACGGCGGGCGAGGTCGCGACGGCACCGCCGCCGACGAGGTCGAGCACGGCGTCCACGCCCCCGGGCGCCAGGGCCCGGACGCGCTCGGCGAGGCCGTCGCCGTAGGTGACGGGCTCGGCGCCCAGGCCGCGCAGGTAGTCGTGGTTGCGCTCGCTCGCCGTGCCGATGACGCGCGCGCCGAGCCGGCGGGCGAGCTGGACGGCCATGGAGCCCACGCCCCCGGAGGCGCCGTGGATCAGTACGGTGTCGCCCTCGCCGGCCCGGACGGCGCGCAGCGACTGGAGGGCGGTCAGCCCCGCCAGGGGCAGGGCGGCGGCCTCCTCGAAGGTGAGGCCGGCGGGCTTGGGGGCCAGGGTGCGCACGGGGGCGGCGACGTACTCGGCGAAGGTACCCCGGGAGAGGAAGTCCTCGCGGACGTAGCCGATGACCTCGTCGCCCTCCTGGAACTCCGGGGTGTCGGCGCCGAGGCCGACGACGACGCCCGAGACGTCCCAGCCGGGCACGACCGGGAAGACGGGCTGGATCATGCCGTCGAGGTAGCCCT
The DNA here is from genome assembly GCF_014648775.1 of Streptomyces abikoensis. GTDB lineage: Bacteria > Actinomycetota > Actinomycetes > Streptomycetales > Streptomycetaceae > Streptomyces > Streptomyces abikoensis. The sequence continues at coordinate 40,361 of NZ_BMRT01000006.1, read as the reverse complement.
CGCGGGCCTTCCAGTCGACGGGGTTGACGGCCGCCGCCTTGACCTGGACCAGGACGGAGTCCGGGCCGACCTTCGGGCGGGGCAGGTCGTCGCCGTACTCGAGGACCTCGGGTCCGCCGTAGGCCCGGTAGCTGACAGCCTTCATGGCGCTCGCTCCTTCTCGGGGTGTCGTAGGGGTCAGCGGGTGACGGGTGCGGTGGTCCCAGCCTCGGCCGCCGGGGCGGGGTCCGCCACCGCGGCCTCGCCCAGGGCGCGGATCCTCCGCAGGCCCAGCGCGGCCACGGCCGCGACCAGGAGGAACGCGGTGCCCGCGATCACGAAGGTGAGGGTGAACTGGCTCTCGGCGGGCAGCTTGGGGGCGCCCGGCGGCAGGTGCTCGACGCTCTTGGAGGCGAGGACCGTGGTGATCATCGCGCTGCCGATGGCGCTGCCGGTGGAGCGGGAGATGGAGTTGATGCCGTTGGCGATGCCGGTCTGGTGGTGGGGGACGCTGGCGACGATCACGGCGGGCATGGCCGCATAGCCGAAGCTGATGGCCGCGCCGACGCACATGCCGGCGGCGATCACGGCGTAGGCGTGCTCGTGGTCGAGCGCGATCCATACGAATCCGGCGGTGCCGATGACCGAGGCCAGCAGCAGGACCAGACGGGGGCCCTTGTGGCGGACGAGCTGGCCGCCGACGGGCGCGGCGAGCAGCGAGACAACGGTGCTGGGCAGCAGGAACTCGACGGAGGCGCGCAGGACGGTCGCGTCGAAGCCGTATCCGGCGATCTTCGAGGGCATCTGCACCAGGTAGGAGACGCCGATGAAGAGGGCGAAGGAGCCGAAGCCGACGAGCAGGCCGGCGATGTTGGCGAAGAGCACCGGCGGGTGGGCGAACATCCGCATGTCGACGAGCGGCTCGCGCACCTTGCGCTCGACGAGCGTCCATATCGCGGCCATCGCCGCGGCGCCGACGAAGCAGCCGATCGTCCGGGCGGAGGCCCAGCCCCACTCGTGGCCCTGGGTGATGGGCAGCAGGAGCAGGACGAGGGTGGCGGCCAGGGTCAGCGCGCCGAGGACGTCGGTGCGGCCGCCGGTGGTCTGCCGGGTGGCGGGGACGAGGGTGGCGACGGCGATGAGCGCGAGCGCGGCGAGGCCGGTGGCCAGCCAGAAGGCGCTGCGGTAGTCGGGGTCGTCGCCGGAGGTCAGCAGGCCGGTGGCGACGAGCGCCAGGCCGCTGCCGAAGGCGAGGGTGCCGCTGACCATGGCCATCGCGCCGGGCAGCCGGGCCGGGCGGACCTCCTCGCGGAGCACGGAGAGCGCCAGCGGGAAGATCGCGGTGGCGGCGCCCTGGAGGACGCGGCCGACGATGAGCCAGAGCAGGGAGTGGGTGACGGCCGCGAGGACGGAGCCCGCGACCATGACGACCAGGACGGCCACCAGGGTCTTCTTCTTGCCGTGCTGGTCGCCGAAGCGGCCGAGCAGCGGGGTGAAGACGGCGGCGGAGAGCAGGGTCGCGGTGGTGACCCAGCTGACGTTCGCGGACGAGGTGTGGAGGTCCTTCTGGATGAGGCCGAGGATCGGCACCACCAGGGTCTGCATCATCGAGACGACCATGGCGGCCAGGCTCAGGGCGAAGACGATCACCGTCTCGTTCCGCTGCGGGGCGGGGGCGGTGGACGCTGGGGAGGTCATGGGCGGGAGGGGTTCCTTACGGACGTGCTGCCTGTTACTTCACGATGTTGATGCTTGAGATCGTCAAGCAACCAGAGCACGCTAGACCCGATACTTCAGGTAGTCAAGTTAATGATTTAAGCCTTCAAGCTCTTTGAGTACACTTGAGCCATGACCGGCACGACCCCCCAGCCCCCGTCCAAGGCCCAGCTCCTGGAGCTGGTGGCGGCGCTCGGCACCGCGCAGTGGCAGGACTTCGCGGCGGCCGCCGCCCGCCACGGCCTCACCTCCGTCCAGGCCAAGCTGCTCGCCCAGCTCAAGGGCCCGGTCCCGATGCGCGGGCTGGCCACCCTGCTGGTCTGCGACGCCTCCAACGTCACCGGCATCGTCGACCGGCTGGAGGCACGCGGCCTCGTCCGCCGCGAGCCCGACCCGTCCGACCGCCGGGTGAAGAACGTGGTGGCCACCGACGAGGGCCACGAGACCATCCGCCGGGTACGGGCCGAGATGCAGGCCACCCACAGCGCGCTCGACGCGCTGGACGAGGCGGAGCGCACCACGCTCTACGGGCTCCTGGACCGGCTGCGGCCCGGGCTCGAGCACCGCGTCTGACCGGCGTTCACCGGACCGCCGGCCTCCGCCCGCCCGTATTCTGACGGGCGGTCCGATCCGCCCACCCCCGCGGCGGACGGCGAGGGAGGCCAGCGCATGACCAGCGTGAACACGACACCGACCACCACCGAGGCGGAAGGCACCGAGCCGTACACCGTCCCGCTCGCCCCGGGCGTGACCGCCTACGTCCAGCCCGACGGCGGCTGGTGCCTGAACAACGCCGGGTTCGTGACCGACGGCGAGCGGACCCTGCTCATCGACACGGCCGCCACCGAGCGGCGGGCGAAGCTGCTGCGCGAGGCCGTCGTCGCGAGCGGCGCGCCGCTGCCGGCCACCGTCGTGAACACCCACCACCACGGCGACCACACCTACGGCAACTGCGTCTTCACCCCGCAGGCGACGGTCGTCGGCCACGCCGAATGCCGCCGCGAGACCCTCGCGGCGGGCCTCCAGCTCCACCTCGCCTGGCCCGAGGTCGACTACGGGCACGTCGAGGTCACCCCGCCCACGCTCACCTACACCGACGAGCTGACCGTCCACGTCGGCGACACCGAGGTGCGCCTCCTCCACCCGGGCCCGGCCCACACCGTCGGCGACACCATCGTCCACCTCCCCGGCCAGGGGATCGTGTTCACCGGCGACCTGGTCTTCAACGGCGGGACGCCCTTCATCATGATGGGCTCGCTCAGCGGCTCCCTGCGCGCACTGGAGATCCTGCGCGGGCTGGACGCGAGCGTCGTCGTGCCGGGCCACGGCCGGGTCACCGACGTCGGCGTCTACGACACCGTCGAGCGCTACCTCCGCTACGTCGAGGACCTCGCCCGCACCTCCCACGCCGCCGGCCGCACCCCTCTGGAGGCCGCCCGCGAGGCCGACCTCGGCGAGTTCGCGACCCTGCGCGAGAGCGAGCGCCTCGTCGCCAACCTCCATCGCGCCTACGCCGAGCTGGAGGGGCTGCCGCTGGGGACGCCGCTGGACCTTCTGACGGTGCTGGGCGACATGGCGACGATGAACGGCGGGCGGCCCATCGCTTGCCACGCGTAGGCGCTTCGCTGGGATTCCGAGTCGTCTGCGGGTGCGTCGTGGCTGGGCGCACCCTGGACGGCATACCGACCGGTCGGCATCATGATCGGCGTCAGCAGGGAACTCCCCGAAGGAGCACGCGATGAGCAAGGCCAGTCCCCCGCCGGGGCTCGATCCACAGCGGTTGCGCGGGTATCTGGAGCGGGAACGGCCGGGGCTGACGGCCGGGCCGCTGGAGGCCGAGCTGATCGAAGGGGGGCGGTCCAACCTCACGTACGCGGTGCGGGACGGCTCCGGCGGCGCCTGGGTGGTGCGCAGGCCGCCGCTCGGCCATGTCCTCGCCACCGCCCACGACATGGCCCGCGAGCACCGGGTGATCAGCGCGCTGCGCGACACGCCCGTGCCGGTGCCGGAGGCGCTGCTGCTGTGCGAGGACGAGGAGGTGCTCGGGGCGCCGTTCTACGTGATGGAGCTCGTCCCCGGCACGCCCTACCGCACCGTGGAGCAGCTCGCCGCGATCGGCCCGGCCCGGACGCGGCAGGTGGCGCTGGCGCTCGTCGACACGCTCGTGGAACTCCACGCCGTGGACCCGGCGGCGGTGGGGCTGGGGGACTTCGGGCGCCCGGAGGGCTTCCTGGAGCGGCAGTTGCGCCGGTGGGGCACCCAGCTGGAGGCGTCCCGCAGCCGAGAGCTGCCGGGCATCGACGAGCTGCGCGCCACGCTGACGAAGGCCCTGCCGGACTCCCCCGCGCCCACCGTGACGCACGGGGACTACCGGCTCGACAACGTCCTGGTCGGCGCCGACGACACCGTACGGGCCGTCCTGGACTGGGAGATGTCCACGCTCGGCGATCCCCTCACCGACCTCGGGCTGCTGGTGATGTACGGCGAGCAGCGGCCCGTGCCCGGTTCGCCCGTCGCCGCCACGGGCAGCGCCCCCGGGCACCCGGACCCGGCCGAGCTCGTGGAGCGCTACGCCGCCCGCTCCGGCCGCGACGTCTCCGCCCTGCCCTGGTACACGGCCTTCGCGTACTTCAAGCTCGCCGTGATCCTGGAGGGCATCCACTACCGTCACACCCTCGGGCGGACGGTCGGCACGGGCTTCGACCGCATCGGCGAGCTCGTCCCGCTGTTCATCGACAACGGCCTCACCACCCTCCGGAAGGGCTGAGCGGCATGGACTTCGCATTCGACGCCCGCACCGAGGAACTGCGGGCCCGGCTGCTCGCCTTCATGGACGAGCACGTGTACCCGGCCGAGGCCGTCGCGGAGGAGCAGCGGGCCGGGCTCGCCTCGCCGTGGGAGGTGCCGCCGGTCGTCGAGGAGCTGAAGGCGGAGGCCAAGCGGCGGGGGCTGTGGAACCTGTTCTTGCCGGATGAGCGGTACGGCGCCGGGCTGACGAATCTCCAGTACGCGCCGCTCGCCGAGATCACCGGCCGCAGCCCGCAGTTGGCCCCCACCGCCCTGAACTGCGCGGCCCCCGACACCGGGAACATGGAGGTGCTGGCGCAGTTCGGCACCGAGGAGCAGAAGAAGCGCTGGCTGGAGCCACTGCTCGCCGGGGAGATCCGCTCGGCGTTCGCGATGACCGAGCCGGACGTGGCCTCGTCCGACGCCACCAACATCGAGACGCGCATCGAGCGGGACGGCGACGCGTACGTCATCACCGGCCGCAAGTGGTACATCTCCGGGGCGCTGCACCCCGATTGCCGGGTGTTCATCGTCATGGGCAAGACCGACCCCGAGGGCGCCGACATCCGCCGGCAGCAGTCGATGGTCCTGGTCCCCCGTGACACCCCGGGCGTCGAGGTCCGGCGTGCCATGCGGGTCTACGGCTACGAGGACCACTACCACGGCGGCCACGCGGAGGTCGTCCTCGACGGGGTGCGGGTCCCGGCGGACCATCTGGTCGGCGAGGAGGGCGGCGGTTTCGCCATCGCCCAGGCCCGGCTGGGCCCGGGGCGCATCCACCACTGCATGCGGCTGATCGGCATGGCGGAGCGGGCGATCGAGCTGATGTGCCGGCGGGCGGTGTCCCGTACGGCCTTCGGCAAGCCGCTCGCGGCGCAGGGCGTGGTCCAGGAGTGGATCGCGGACTCGCGGGTGGCGGTGGAGCAGTTGCGGCTGCTGGTGCTCAAGACGGCCTGGCTGATGGACACGGTGGGCAACCGGGGTGCCCACACCGAGATCCAGGCCATCAAGATCGCGACGCCGCGGACGGTGACGGAGATCATCGACAAGGCGGTCCAGCTCCACGGCGCGGGCGGGGTGAGCCAGGACTTCCCGCTGGCGGAGCTGTGGGCCGCGGCGCGGACGCTGCGGCTGGCCGACGGGCCGGACGAGGTGCACCGGCGGTCGCTGGCCCGGCGCGAGCTCAAGCGCTACGCGTAAGCCTCGCCGGCTCGTTCCGCCCGGATGCCCTGCGAGCGGAACGAGCCGGTGCGCGACGCCGGGCGGCTACGGGCGCAGGGCCCTCAGCAGCAGGTCGGCGAGGTGGTCGGCGACCGCCCGCGCGCTGAGCGCGCCGTCCGGCCGGTACCAGCTGCCCAGGTGGTGGACGGAGCCGAAGTGGTAGTCCACCACGAGGTCGGCGGGTGTGGCCCGGCTGAAGACGCCCGTGCGCTGTCCCTCCTCCACCAGGGCCCGGAACCGCTCGTGGTAGCGGCGCCGTTCGGCGCGCACCTGCTTGAGCTTGTCGGGCGAGAGGTGGTGCATCGAGCGGAAGAAGATCGTGGTGTCGTCGAGGTTCTCCAGGGTCGTCACCACCACGTCGGCCGCCGCGTTCCGCAGCCGGCGCTCGACGGGCGCGTCGGCGTCGGCGAGGGCGTCCAGCCGCTCCTGCTGGAGCCGCAGGACCCGTCCGTACACCTCGTGCAGCAGGTCGTCCTTCGAGCCGAAGTAGTGGTACAGGGCGCCCTTGGTGACACCCGCGGCCACGACGATCTCCTGGACGGACGTGCGGTCGTAGCCCCGCTCGGCGAAGAGCCGGGTGGCGGCGGCCAGCAGGCGCTGCGGCACGGGTCTGATGCCGCTCTCCGTCGCTCCCGCCGTCGCCGTCCTGCTGTGCATCGGCCACCACCGCCTTCCGCCGCGTGCGGTGCCGCGCCGCGTGCGCGGCCCCCTGTCGAGGATCTTGCCACCCGGGAGCGGGGGTGCGGGGGGAGTTGCCCGGGTTCGTTCACCTGCACGCGGGACAAGGGCTCGAAGCGCTGCTCACGAACGGGTGAAGAGGCCAAAGGAAGGCTGGACACACCCCCTTGACGGCAGGACGATGCGCGCGAACTGACCTGGCAGGGGGACACGCCGTGGCCGTCATAAGTGTGCAGCCGTACTGGGAGTTGATGTTCGACGCCGAGGGGGACATGGCCCCCGGCGAACGGGAGGCCCTGGTGAGGGGGGTGGCGGAGCAGGGGATCACGGATCTGGTGGTCTTCGCCCACGGCTGGAACAACACCCGCTCCACGGCCACCGCCCTCTACGAGCGCTTCTTCGCCCCGTTCCCCGCCGTGCTCGCCGACTCCCCCGCCCCCTCCGCCACCGGTGGCCCCGTGCGCCTCGGCTACGGGGGCGTGATCTGGCCTTCCATGCGCTTCACGGACGAGCCCATACCCGACTTCCCCTCCGACCGGCCCCCGGCAGCGGCGGCCGGCCCCCTGCTGGACCCCGGCACGCTGGCCGGGCTGGCCGTCGTCTTCCCCGGCAGCGAGGCCGTGCTGGACCGGCTGGCCGAACTGCTGGAGCGACGGCCGGCGGACCCGGCGCGGCTCGCGGAGTTCGCGACGCTCACGCGCGGCCTGGTCGCCCGGGGCCGGGGCGACCGGGGGACGGGCCCCGCCGCCGATCCGTACGTCCACGACCTGGACCCGGGCGCGGGCGAGCCGGACGAGCCCGCGATGTTCACCGGCAGCCCCGAGCGGGTGTGCGCGCGCTTCGCCGACGTCCTGGCCCTCGCCGGGCTCGCGCGCTCCGAACTGTCGGGCGCGCTGGAGCGGCTGTGGGGCGGCGCGCTGGAGCTGCTGCGCCAGGCGGCCTACTGGGAGATAAAACGACGCGCGGGAACGGTGGGAGAGGCGGGGCTCGGACGGCTCCTCGGGGAGGTCGCCGGCACCTGCGCCGGCCTGCGCATACATCTGGTGGGGCACAGCTTCGGGGGACGGCTCGTCGCGTTCGCGCTGCGCGGCCTGCCGGAGCGCGCGCGGTGCGTGTGCTCCGTCACCCTGCTCCAAGGCGCCTTCTCGCACTACGCCTTCGCGCCCGGGCTGCCCTTCGCGCCCGCTCACGCCGGGGCGCTCAAGGAGCTCCAGCGCCGGGTCGACGGCCCGGTGGTCTGCTGCCATTCGCGCCACGACCAGGCGCTGGGCCTGCTCTACCCGCTGGCCTCCCGGGTCTCCGGGGACATGGACTCCCTCCTCGGCCTGGACCCGCTGGGCCTCAACGACCCCCGCTGGGGCGCCATGGGCCACGACGGCGTCCAGGCCGTGCCCGGCACCGCGGCCCTCGTCCTCGACCAGGCCCTGACCGGCCCGTTGCCGGCCGACGGCTGTGTGAACGTCGACGCCTCGGCGGTCGTGCGGCGCGGCGGCCCGCCGTCCGGCGCCCACAGCGACATCTGCCACCGGGAGCTGGCCCGGCTCGTCCTGCTGGCCGGGCGCCTGGTGCGCTGAGCACGGCACCGGGATCCGCCACCTTCGTGATGGCCCACATCTGTCCGCCCGATGGGGGTAGCAGAGCGGAGTCGGCGCCGTGACGCGGGCCGGGATCCGAAAATCCGATGGATCCGATCGGCCGTGCGTTACGTCCCTTCCATGTCGATCCGAGTCCGCGCCGCCGGAGGTGGGATGCAGTGGCAGGTTTCAGAGCACTAGCCCGAGAAGTGCGCAATCCACGGAACACCATCGCGCTGCGCAGGACATCCCTGCGCAAATGCCTCGAACGCTTCGCCCCCTACGGGCACCGGGCGACCTGGCGCCATCTGTGCGCCCGCGCCGGCCTCGCCCCCGACGACCGGGCACCCGACCCCGCACTGCTGATCGCCGCGCTCGTCGAACTGGAGGAGGCCCGCGAGGTCTGGCTGGCGTACGAGGCCCGCTTCGCGGGCCGGCGCCGCCGGGAGAAGCACCACGGCATCCGCCAGCCCAGCGCCATCGACGACTGGTACCGCAACACCTGGGGCGGCTGTGACATCGTGCCCTGCGCGTCCCCCGACCTCACCCCCGACGCCCGGCTCGCGGACGTGCTGCGCCGCGTGATCGCGGCGATGGAGTCCGCGCCCGGCGACGCCTGCCCGGTGTGCGCGCAGGAGCGCGTCGAATGGCGGACGGACCTGGAGCGCTACCCGCTGGAGGGCCCCGTCTGCACCGACTGCGGCATCGTGGTGCCCGTCTCGGTGCTCACGCCGGCGGCGCTGGCCGCCGCGCGCCGGAGGACCTTCGCCGGGCGGTACGCGGGGGTGTGAGCGCGCTCCCCGGACCGCTCCGGGGAGCGTGGACCGCCCTCGGGCGCGCGCTCGGCACCGTCAGCCCGCGTCACCGTCAGCCCGCGTCGCGCTGGCCGTAGAGCATCGATCCGGTGCCCACGCTGCCGAAACGGTCGTCGGGGTTGGACAGCGCGCACCGGTCGAGGGAGAGACAGCCGCAGCCGATGCAGTCCTCCAGGCTGTCGCGCAACTTGCCCAGCTGCGCTATCCGCGCGTCCAGTTCGACCCGCCACGCCTCGGACAGCCGGGCCCAGTCGGCCCGGTTGGGCGTGCGCCCGTCGGGCAGCCCGGCCAGCGCCTCGCGGATCGTGGCGAGCGGGATGCCGACGCGCTGGGCCGCGCGGATGAAGGCGACGCGGCGCAGCGCGTCCCGGTCGTAGCGGCGCTGGTTGCCCGAGGTGCGCCTGCTGCTGATCAGGCCCTTGGTCTCGTAGAAGTGGAGCGCGGAGACGGCGGCGCCACTGCGCGCCGAGAGCTGACCGACAGTCAGCTCGCAAATCTTCTTCGTAATCTGCGGCACGGCTCAGACTGTACGTGACGGCACTGTCAGGCCGGTCGTGGCGAAGGCCCGGGGTGGCCGGCCATGCGCAGCACCAGGTCCGCGTAGAGGTCGCCGACCTCGGCGGGCGTGCGCTCGCCCGCCGCGTTGAACCAGCGGGCGACGTCGACGCACAGGGAGAGCACGGCGAGGGCGGTGCCGCGGACGTCGGGGACGTCGAAGTCGCCCGAGGCGACGCCGTCCTCGATGATCGAGCGGACGGCGGCGTCGGTCTCCCGGCGCAGCGCGACGATCTCGGCGCGGTGCTCCTCGCCGAGCGCGCCGAGCTCGTACTGGACGACGCGCGCGGTGGTGTGGTGCTCGGCGTGCCAGCGGACGAAGCGGCGGACGGCCTCGGCGAGGCGCTCGGCCGGGGTGCCGGCGCCGTCGCGGGCCCGGCACAGGATGTCGAGGGCGAGCCGGTGCCCGACCCCGCTGATGCGGTAGAGGAGCTCTTCCTTGGTCCGGTAGTGGATGTAGAGCGCGGCGGGGCTCATCCCCGCGCGGCCCGCGATGTCGCGGGTGGTGGTGGCGTGGTAGCCGCGTTCGGCGAAGGCCGCCACGCCTGCGGCCAGCAGCCGGCGCGCCGCGTCGGGCGTGACGTCGGCCCACTCGTCGGTCCGTGACGTCTGCGCGCCCATCTCGCTGCCCCGCTCTCCGGGCCCACGCGGGGGCCCCTCGCCTCGACTGGCTGTGCCGTGCCCTGCCATGCCGTGTCGTACCGTGCCGGAAGGACGAACACCATACCCCGGGCCTGAGCGAGCGCTTAGGGCGGACGGCCCGGGCCGTCGGCGCGTAGCGGCCCGGCCGGACGGGCATGCATGACCCCATGACCGCCGAGCGCACCCTGCCGGTGGCGGCCACGGCGCTGACCGCCACGATCGCGGTCTACATCACGCTCGTCGCCTTCGGCAATGTCACCGACTTCGGTACCAACCAGGAATTCGTCCGCCACGTCCTGGCCATGGACACGACGTTCCAGGACCGGGATCTGATGTGGCGGGCCGTCACCGACGCCACGCTCCAGAACATCGCCTATGTGGCCATCATCGTCTGGGAGACGCTGGCGGCGCTCGTGCTGCTCGGGGCCACGGGCCTGTGGGTGCGGGGGCTGCGGCGCGGCGGGGTGGCCGCCCAGGGCTTCGCGCCCGCCCGGCGGGCCACCACGCTGGGGCTCCTGATGCTCATGCTGCTCTTCGGGCTGGGTTTCATCGCCATCGGCGGGGAGTGGTTCGCGATGTGGCAGTCCACGAAGTGGAACGGGCTGCAGGCCGCGACGCGGATCTTCTCGCTGGCCGGGATCGTCCTGCTGCTGATCCACCTGCCGTCGCCGCAGTGGCGGGCCGAGCGGGCCGGCTGATCACGGCCCGCACCGCTTGATCGTTCCCAGCACCGCCCGATCGTTCCCGCGCCGCGTGATCGTCCCGGGCTCCGGCGGGGCCCGGGCACCGGCCCGTCCCTTTGGGGCCCGTCTCGGCCCGTCCGGCGGCCGGTTCTTCCGCATGCCCGCGACCGGTCCATTGACGCGCCCGGCCCGGGAATCCTACGGTCTCCCATAGGAATCCATCGGCAGTGGGAGCACGCGATGAGCGGTACGGGCAATGAGCGGGCGCGGAAGACCGCGGAGGCGCTGGTCTACTCCCCCGGCTTCGGCAACGAGCACAGCAGCGAGGCCCTCCCCGGCGCCCTGCCCCTGGGCCGCAACGCACCGCAGCGGGCCCCCCTCGGCCTCTACGCGGAGCAGCTCAGCGGCAGCGCCTTCACCGAGCCCCGCGCCCACAACCGCCGGTCCTGGCTGTACCGGATCCGGCCCTCCGCCGCGCACCCGCGCTTCACCCGCGTCGACAACGGCGCCCTGCGCACGGCCCCCTTCACCGAGACGGTCCCCGACCCCAACCGGCTGCGCTGGAACCCGCTGCCCGAGCCGCCGGAGGGCACGGACTTCCTCGCCGGCCTGTGGACGCTGGGCGGCAACGGGGACGTCACCCAGCGCGCCGGCATGGCCGTCCACCTGTACGCGGCGAACGCCTCCATGACGGACCGCGTCTTCAGCGACTCCGACGGGGAGCTGCTGATCGTGCCCGAGCGGGGCGGCCTGCTGCTGCGCACCGAGCTCGGGCTGCTGCGCGCCGAGCCCGGCCACATGGCGCTGATCCCGCGCGGCGTCCGCTTCCGGGTGGAGCTCCTGGACGCCGACGCACGCGGCTACGTCTGCGAGAACTACGGGCAGCCCTTCGTCCTCCCCGACCTCGGCCCGATCGGCGCCAACGGGCTGGCGAACGCCCGTGACTTCCTGGCCCCGGTCGCCGCCTACGAGGACGTCGAGGGCCCCGTGGAGGTGATCAACAAGTTCTGCGGCAACCTCTGGTCGGCGACGTACGGCCACTCCCCGCTGGACGTCGTCGCCTGGCACGGCAACCACGTGCCGTACGTCTACGACCTGCGCCGGTTCAATGTGCTGGGCTCCATAAGCTACGACCACCCGGACCCGTCCATCTTCACCGTGCTCACCTCGCCCTCCGACACCCCGGGGCTGGCCGGCGTGGACTTCGTCGTCTTCGCGCCGCGCTGGCTCGTGGGCGAGGACACCTTCCGGCCGCCCTACTTCCACCGGAACGTGATGAGCGAGTACATGGGCCTCATCGAGGGTGCCTACGACGCCAAGACGGCCGGTGAAGGGGGTTTCGTCCCCGGCGGCGGCTCGCTGCACAACATGATGTCCGCGCACGGACCGGACCGGGAGACCTTCGAGCGGGCCAGCGCGGCCGAGCTGGCCCCCCAGAAGATCGACGACGGTCTGGCCTTCATGTTCGAGACCCGCTGGCCGATCACGCTCTCGGCGCAGGCCGCCGGGGCCGACCACCTGCAGACGGGATACGACCGGGTGTGGCAGGGTCTGGAACGCCACTTCCGTCAGTGACACCCCCGTTGTCAGACCCGGAGCCCCCGTGACCTTCGCCCCCGACTCCCTCGCGCTCAACCGCAAGCTGCCGCTCTGGTACCAGGTGTCGCAGTCGTTGCGCGCCTCGATACTGGGCCGGCGCCCGGACGACCCGCTGCGCCTGCCCACCGAGGACGCCCTCGCGGCCCACTACGGCGTCAGCGTGCTGACCATGCGGCAGGCGCTCAAGGAGCTGGAGGCGGAGGGTCTCATCACCCGGCACCGCCGGCGGGGCACGTTCATCGAGCCGAGTGCCCGGCGCGCCTCGCCCGTACGGCTGCTGGGCTCGGTGGACACGATCGTCGCCCAGCAGTCCGGAGAGCACACGGCCGTTCTCGGCCACGGCCCGGCGCCGGTCCCGGCCGAGCTGGCCGAGCACTTCCCCGGCCTGGACGAGGCGGTCGTCTACCGGCGGCTGCGCCATGACGAGACGTCGGGCGAGCCGACGAACTGGGCGGAGAACCTGGTCCGCCCGGAGGTGGCCGAGCGCATCGACGTCGCGGACCTCGCCCGCTGGCCCATGACCAAGGTGCTGCGCGACATGGTGGGGGTGCGCATCAGCCGGATCACGGACACCGTCGAGGCACGGCTGGCCGACCCGGAGACGGCCCGGCTGCTCCAGGTGCCGCTGCTCAGCCCGATCCTCCACTACACGGGGATCACCTACGACGAGGACGGGCGGGCCGTCGACGTCGCCCGCATCCACTACCGGGGGGACCGTTTCTCCTTCACCGTCACCCTCGACGCGCACTGAGGAGATTGTGCGAACGTCCGGGGAGGGCGGCGGGCCGAAAGGCGTCGGGGGATGCCGAGGGGTGCTGCTTTCCGACCGGCCGGCCCCGGGGAAAGGGCAGGCCTTACAGGGCGGGCCTTGCGGGGACGGGCCGGGGCCGGGGGTCAGGCGTGAGAGGTGGTGCCACGGCTGCCGAAGAGCGAACGGCGCAGCCGCCGCAGCGGGGCGAACAGGGAGACCCGGGCGGTACGGCTCTGGCTCTTGCTGCGACCGGCGCGGACGTGGTCACGCGAGGTGATCTCGCGCATCAGCACCGTCGCGCCCTCGACCTCGCGCTGCGGCAGGGCGGGCCCGCCGAGCACCGCGAGGTGACGATCCAGGCGCGCGCTCGACGCACCGCTTCCGTAGCTGATGGCAGGCACACGCGGCCTGCTCCGCATCGCTATCTGATCCATTCGACACTCCCCACCCGTACGAGGCACCCGGCCCAGGCAGGGTAACCCTATCGCCCCATCGCGTCACCCGCGCATCGGCGGGGCCGATTCACCACCCCGTCAAGGGCGTTGACAGACCTGACGTGAACCTGCCGTTACCGACAGCGAGTTGAACAGGACAATACGGTACCGAACAGGGGGCAATCACGCTCCGTTGCGGTACATTCACCCCGAATTGCTCTCGGGGGAGGGACGGACGCATGGACACGGGTTCCGGCGCCGGACGGGTGCTGGCGGGCCGTTACCGGCTGCTGGACGAGCTCGGGCAGGGTGGCATGGGCGTGGTATGGCGCGCCCGGGACGAGGTACTGGGCCGGGAAGTGGCGGTCAAGGAGGTCCGGGCGCCCGCCGGACTGCCCGCTCCCGACGTACGGCAGCTCTACGCCCGGCTGGAACGCGAGGGCCGCGCGGCGGCCCGGATCTCCCACCGCAACGTCGTCACCGTCCACGACGTGGTCACCGAGGAAGGCCGGCCCTGGATCGTCATGGAGCTGGTGCGCGGCCTCTCCTTCGCGGAGGTCCTCGTGGCCGAGGGGCCCATCGCCCCGGTACGGGCGGCGCAGATCGGAGTGCAGGTGCTCGCCGCGCTCCGGGGGGCGCACGCCGTGGGCGTACTCCACCGCGACGTGAAACCGGGAAACGTACTCATCGCCAACGACGGGCGTGTCGTCCTCTCCGACTTCGGCATCGCGATGATCGAGGGGAGCTCGGCGCTGACGGCGACGGGCCAGCTGGTCGGCTCCCCCGAGTACCTCGCCCCGGAACGCGCCCTGGGGCACCCGCCCGGGCCCGAGTCCGACCTCTGGTCGCTCGGGGTGATGCTCTACGCGGCCGTGGAGGGCTACTCGCCCTTCCGCCAGGACACCCCGCTCAGCACGCTGCGCGCCGTCGTCGACGCCGAGCTCCCGCCGCCGCGCCGGGCCGGGCCGCTCGCGCCCGTCCTGGACGGGCTGCTGCGCAAGGACCCGGCGCTGCGGCTCGGCGCGGCGGAGGCGGAGGGGCTGCTGCGGACGGTGGCGGCGGGGAACGTGCCGCGTGTGGAGCAGCGCGTCGAGCCGGGCGCGGGTATGGGTGCGGGTGCGGCGTACGCGCCTACCGTGGCGGCGGGGGCGGCCGGTTCGTCCGGGGCGCCGACCCAGCCGGTGCCGGTGCCGCCGTCCGGTGCGTCCGGTGCGCCCGAGCGGCGGACGGGGAAGCGGGTGGCGCTCGCCGGGGGCGCGCTGGTCGCGCTGCTCGCCGTGGGCGGGCTGGTGTGGGCCCTCACCTCGAACAGCGGCAGCGGCGGCGGGTCGGACGGCGGGGGCGGGAGCACGTCCTCGGGGAGCGACAAGAACGCGGGGGCGGCGCCCTCGCCGCGGGACAGCGGGCGTACGGCGTCGTCGGCCGCCGCGTCGCCGCCTGCCGCGTCCGGGTCCTCGGGCTCGTCCGGCGGCTCGTCCGCCGTGACCATCACCGTCACCCTCGTCGCCCTGCGGGACCGCTATTCCGGGCCCTGCCCGCCGCCGGGCGACGCCGCCCCCGCTTTCCAGGCCGCCATCGCGGTGGACCGCTCCCCCACCGACGTCACCTACCGCTGGGTGACGGGCAGCGGGAACGTCACGGACGGCGGCTGGCGGACGGCGCGCATCGGCGCCGGGGAGCGGAGCAAGGTCCTGTCGCACACGGACACCGCGCACCGGGCGGGGGATGCGGAGAAGGACTGGATCGCGCTGGAGGTGAAGGGGGTGGGGGTGTCCCGGCACGTTCCGTTCACGGTGACGTGTCAGAAGGCGTCGTCGTCAGGGAGCTCGTCCCCGTCGGGGTCGGCGTCAGCGAGCCCGTCCGGCTATCCGGGCGGTGGGTACGGCGGTACGAGCGGTTGAGGCCCCGGAGGGGCTGCATGGCAGCCCCTCCGGCAAACCCTTACGCCCCCGCCGTGAACACCGGCAGGTAACCGCGTGACTGGCCCGACGCCGTCGGGTGGTACGACTCGTTCACGGGGAACGTCACGCTGTTCAGCCACGCGCTGCCCGAGCACAGCTCGTGCCCGGTGAACGTGGTCGTGACGTCGCCGAAGGCGAAGCCGTGGTCGGCCGCGCGTTTGGCGGTGACGGAGTTGATGAGGTCCGCCGCCCCGTTGATGGCCTTGCGCTTGGTGTCGCTGAGGCCGAGGCACGTGCCGCCGAGGTGGTAGAAGCGCGGGTAGCCGAGGACGACGACCTGGGCGTGGGGCGCGCGGTCGCTGATGGCGGAGTAGACGTCGTCGAGCTTGTCGGGCAGCTCGTCGCGGATGTAGGCGCGGGCCTGGTCGATGCGGCTCAGACAGGAGGAGTCGGAGCCCAGGACGCAGGTGCTCATGGTGTCCGAGAAGCCCGCGTCGTTGCCGCCGACGGTGATGCTGACGAGCCCGGTGGAGCCGCTCAGCGAGCCGAGCTGACCGCTGAGAACATCACCCGTACGGGCGCCGGAACAGGCCTTGAAGTCGAATCTGGAGGGCTTGTGGGCGGCGGCCCAGAGGGCCGGGTAGGACCTGGTGCTGCGCTTGCAGTCACCGCTGGCGGAGTCGTAGCCGCCGGCGCCGAGACCGGACGAGTACGAGTCACCGAGGGCTGTGTAGGCGGGGGTTGACGCGCGTTCGGCAGAATGCGCGGCGCCGGCCCCGCTGAGGGCGAGGGCGGCGGTGAGGGCCAGCGCGGATAGGACACCCGCGAACCGGGACAGTTTCATGGAACCTCCCTAGCAGGGGTTTCTGCCACCTCCGTGGTAGCAGCGACCCCATGTCGCTGGAAGTGTCCATGCCAAAAGTGGAATCGCGGTGAAACTGTCAACCCATGCTTGACGGCGGTCAGTTGACGCCCGGTCCAGCGGGCGGGCCACGTCGCCCACTGTTCATCTGACGGACAGCCTCCGGTTGTGGCGGTCAGGACCGTCGGGGGCTGTTTCGCATGGCCTTCACATCTTGACGGGCCTTTGCCGATTGCGCGACATTGAAGCCCGGCATCCGGCGCTTCGGGGGGCAAAGTCGCCAATGCAGAGCTTCACTGATCTCACCGGACTGGACGACCCGGCGGAACGTGACGGCAAGGGGGGCACGGACGGGGGAAGCGGCCGCGACGGGGGTCCGGCCGCCAGGGACTGGCTGCCGGTAACGGCGGGTGTGGCGGCGGCCATCGCGGGGGTGGGCGGCGCGCTGGCGCTCGCCGACGTCACCTCCCCGCTGCGCGCCCCGTTCGCCCTGTTCTTCCTCATCGTGGCGCCCGCCTGCGCCGTGGCCGCCCCGCTGCGGGGGCTCGACCCCCTCAGCCGGGCCGTGGTGGCCATCGGCGGGGCGGTCGCGGTCGATCTGCTGGTGGCCCAGACCATGCTCGCGCTGCACGCCTGGACGGTCCGGGGCGGCGTGGTCGCGGTGGCGGCCGTCAGCGGGGTCCTCCTGCTCCTCGCGTTCCTGCTGGCACACGCGCGGCGCCATCGGGGCCGCGCCACGAGAAGTCGGGCTTCGTGACGTGGACATCAGCGTGTACCGGCCCGGCGAGCTCACGGCGGCCGACCGGGCGGCGTGGTCGGCGATGCAGGCGCGGGCCGTCGAGGACGGCTCACCCCAGCTCGCGAATCCTTTCCTCGCTCCGGAGTTCGCCCTCGCGGTGGGGCGCTGCCGGCGGGGCATCCGGATCGCGGTGGTACGGGAGGAGGGCGAACCGGTGGCGTTCTTCCCCTTCCAGCGCACCTCGATGGGGGTGGGACGGGCCATCGGGCTGGGGGTCTCGGACGCCCAGGGGCTGGTGCACCGCCCCGGCTTCCAGTGGGACACCCGGGAGCTGCTGCTCGCCTGCGGCCTCTCCCTGTGGGAGTTCGACCACCTGATCGAGGGCCAGAAGCCCTTCGAGGTGGCGGCGTCCGGCTCCTTCGCCTCACCGGTCATCGACGTCGACCAGGGGTACGAGCGGTATCTGGCGGCGCTGCGCAAGCAGTCGCCCAAGTTCACGCGCACCACGCTCGCCAAGGAACGCCGGCTCGGCCGGGACATGGGCGAGGTGCGCTACGTCCACGACGAGCGCGACCCGGCGATGCTGCGCGTGCTGACCGGCTGGAAGTCGGCGCAGTACCGAAGAACAGGGCGTGCGGACCGGTTCGCGCGCCCGTGGATAGCCCATCTCGTCGAGCAGCTGTTCCACACTCGCACGGAGTCCTTCGCCGGGCTGCTGTCGGTGCTCTACGCGGCCGGACGGCCGGTCGCGGCCCACTTCGGGCTGCGCTCGTCCACGGTGCTGGCGTGCTGGTTCCCGGCCTACGACCCGGAGTTCTCCCGCTACTCCCCCGGCCTGATACTCCACATGCGGATGGCCGAGGGGGCCGCGGCGCAGGGGCTGGCCTATCTGGACCTGGGGCGGGGCGGCAAGGCCTACAAGGACTCGCTCAAGACCCGCGAGCTCAGCGTCTCCGAGGGCTGGGTGACCCGACGGCACCCGGTGGCGCTGGGTTACCGGGCCCGGCGGGCGCCGCTGCGGGCGCTGCGCAACTCGGTGCTGGCGCGGCCGGAGCTCTTCGAGCAGGCCGACCGGCTGCTGCGGCGCATGGGACGGATCCGGGCGGGCGGACAGGGAACCGCCCGCCATGGACACGGCGTCAATAGTTAAGTCCCTGCGAATGGTTGCATAGGCGCAAATAACACCAAAGGAGGAGCCTCCGCCCCACCTCTTGCCATACGGACTCAAGCTTCAATACCGTCGTACATCTACCCGCATCGGCCCATCTTCTCTAAGCGGCTCCGGGGAGGGCTTCACAGCGTCGCGATGGTGACCGGCGCGGGGCGCGGCAGGGGGTGCCGCGCTCGGCCGTTCCGCTGTGCCGAGTCGCGTGCCGCGCGGCACGGCGTATTTGCCAACTCGCCCTCTCCGTTCGGTGTTTCCTGCCGTTCGGGGCCAGGTCGAGTACCCCCTTTTCGAACCGGACACACGATCGGACCGCTGGGGCAGGCGGTCCACCGGACGAGAGGGAAAGAAGACACATGAGTGCGTTCCTTCGGCCGGCGGCCAGTGAAGAGGATCCGGAGACATCCGGCCGCTACCGGCCGGTGACCTCGCACTTCGCGATAGCGCCACCGGTGAGCGTCGTCATTCCCGCCATGAACGAGGCGGAGAACCTTCCTTACGTCTTCAAGACGCTTCCCGACTGGATTCACGAAGTGGTCCTGGTCGACGGCAATTCCACCGATGACACCGTCCGCGTCGCCCGCGATCTCCATCCGGGCGTCAAGGTCGTCGAGCAGCTGGGCAAGGGCAAGGGCGACGCCTTGATCACCGGCTTCGCCGCCTGCACGGGCGAGATCATCGTCATGGTCGACGCCGACGGCTCGGCCGACGGCGGGGAGATCGTCAGCTATGTCTCCGCGCTGGTGGGCGGGGCCGATTTCGCCAAGGGCTCCCGTTTCGCCAACGGCGGGGGCACCGACGACATGACGCTGATCCGCAAGCTGGGCAACCGGGTGCTGACGTCCATGGTCAACTACAAGTTCGGTGCCCGGTACACCGACCTGTGCTACGGGTACAACGCGTTCTGGAAGCGCTGCCTGGACGAGATCGCCCTGGACTGCGCCGGGTTCGAGGTGGAGACCCTGATGAACATCAGAGTGGTCAAGGCCGGCCTGCGGGTCCAGGAGATTCCCAGCCATGAGTTCGTCCGTATACACGGCACGAGCAATCTGCGCGCCGTGCGCGACGGCATCCGCGTGCTGAAGGTCATCCTCCATGAGCGCGGCACCGGCCGGCGGTCCCGGCGGCGCCGCCCGCTGGCGCTGGCGCCCGCGGCCAACCGCGGGGAAGTGTCTTGAGCGTAAGTCCCGACGGACGGACCGGCGCGCCCGAGGTGTCGGTGGTCATCTGTGTCTACACCGAGGACCGCTGGGGCGACATCCTCGCCGCGGTGGCCTCGGTGCGCGACCAGTCCTATCCCGCGCTGGAGACCCTGCTCGTGGTCGACCACAACCCCACGCTGCTGCGCCGGCTGGCCAAGACCTACGGCGACGACGGCGCGGGGGCGGAGCAGGGCGCCCAGCGGGTGCGCGTGCTCGCCAACGCCGGGCCGCGCGGGCTGTCGGCGGGCCGCAACACCGGGGTCGCGGCCGCCGCCGGCGAGGTGATCGCCTTCCTCGACGACGACGCGGTGGCCGAGCGGGACTGGCTGCTGCACTTCGCCGAGGGCTACGCCGATCCCCGGGTGATGGCGGTGGGCGGCCGGACCCAGCCCGTCTGGGCCTCCCGCCGCCGCCCCGCCTGGTTTCCGGAGGAGTTCGACTGGGTGGTCGGCTGCAGCTACCGGGGGCTGCCGCCGGGCCGGGTGGCCGTCCGCAACGTCCTCGGCGGGAACGCCTCGTTCCGGAGGTCCGGTCTGGAGGCCGTCGGCGGCTTCGCCAGCGGTATCGGGCGGGACGGGCAGCGGCTGCCGCTGGGCGGGGAGGAGACGGAGCTGTGCATCCGGCTCACCCGGGCGCTGCCGGACGCGGTGCTGCTCATCGACGACCGCTCGGTGATCCACCACCGGGTGCCGCCGGCCCGCGAGCGCTTCCGCTACTTCCGCACCCGGGCGTACGCCGAGGGCCTCTCCAAGGCCCTGGTGGCCCGCAGCGTGGGCACCCGCGAGGGCCTCGCCAGCGAGCGCCGCTACACCACGCGCGTCCTGCCGGCCGGCGTCGCGCGCGGGCTGCGCGACGCGCTGCTGGGCCGCCCGGGCGGCGCCGGCCGGGCCGGCGCCATCGTCGCCGGCGTCGCCGCGGCGGCCGGCGGCTACGCCCTGGGCACGCTGAGGGCGCGCGGGGGCGGCGGGAGCTTCGCCGTGGCGAAGCTGGAGGCACCGCCGGGCGGAAGGTGGGCGCCGGACGGCAGAGCACCGGACGGCCGGGCGGCGAAGGTGGGCGGATCCGCGCCGGACGGCGGATCCGCGGGCGAGGGGGCCGGCGGATGAGTGGTGGGCCGGTGCCGATTCTGATGTATCACGCGGTGGCCCACGCGCCGGCCCGGGCCGCGTACGGGCTCTCCGTGTCGCCCGAGGCGTTCGCCGAGCAGATGCGGGTGCTGGCCGACCACGGCTTCACCCCCGTGACCACCGCACGGCTGGCCGCCGCCTGGCGCGGCGGCGGCCCGCTGCCCCCCAGACCCCTGCTGATCACCTTCGACGACGGCTACGAGGGCGTCCACCGCTACGCCCTCCCCGTCCTGTCCGAACACGGCTTCCCCGCCACCCTGTTCGCCTCGACGGGCTGGCTGCGGGGCGCCCACGAGACCGGGGGCGCCCTGGACCTGATGCTGAGCTGGGACCAGGTCCGCGAACTGGCCGCGGCGGGCATGGAGATCGGCGGGCACAGCCACACCCACCCCCAGCTCGACCAGCTGCGCGACGAGCCCCTGTGGTACGAGATCCGGCACTGCCGGGACGTACTCACGGCCGAACTGGGTCACCCACCCGAGTCGTTCGCCTATCCCTACGGCTACTCCAGCCGACGGGTGCGCGATACCGTGCGCGCGGCCGGGTTCGGGATCTCGCTCGCCGTGGGGAACGCCCTGGCCCGGCGCGCCCAGGGCCCGTACGCCCTGGAGCGGGTGACCGTGCGCCGCTCCACCGGCATCGAGGAGTTCGAACGGCTCGTCGAGGGCCGGGGGATCGGCCGGCTGTTCGCCCGGGACCGGGCACTGACCAAGGGCTACGCCGTGCTCCGCAGGGGCCGCGGCCTCGTCGGGGCCGGCCGCCACCACCTCACCGCGGAACGCGCCATCAGGAACACCGTCAGGAACAGGAAAGCGACCGAAGCCCGTGTCTGACACGTCCGCCCGGATCGAGGATCGAACCGAGGAAAGAGCCGTGGAGCCGACAGCCCGGCGACTGCGGCTGCCCGGGCGGGGCGTCAGCAGTCCGCTGTTCCGCAACGCCTTCGCGCTGATGCTCAACACGGGCATCAGCGCCGTCCTCGGCGTGGGCTTCTGGCTGGTCGCCGCCCACTACTACACCGAGGAGTCGGTCGGCCAGGGCTCGGCGGCCATCGCCGCGATGAAGCTCATCGCCGGTCTGACGGCCGTCACCCTGACCGGGGCCCTGGCCCGGTTCATCCCCGTCGCCGGGCGGCGCACGGGACGGCTCGTCCTCGCCACCTACGCCGGCAGTTCCGTGTTCGTCGCGGTGGCGGCGGGCGTCTTCCTGCTCTCGCTCGGTCTGTGGGGGCCGTCCTACCGGTTCCTCCACGGCTGGCTGCCCGGCCTGGGGTTCGTCGCCGCGGTGGTGGCGTGGTCGCTCCTCACCCTCCAGGACGGGGTGCTGACCGGGCTGCGCAGCGCGTTCTGGGTGCCGGTGGGCAACACGGTCTTCTCGGCGGTGAAGCTGGCGCTGCTGGTGGCGCTGGCGGTGGCGCTGCCGGTCGCCGGGGTGTTCGTCTCCTGGGTGGTCTCCATCGCGGTGTCGGTGGTGCCGCTGGGCTGGCTGGTGTTCCGGCGGCTGGTGCCCGCCCACATCAGGGCGACCGCGGAGAGCGCCCGGCCGGTCTCCGCCCGGGAGATCGGCCGTTTCCTCGCCGGGGACTACACGGGCTCGCTGTTCTCGCTGGCCGTGGTCTACCTGGTGCCGGTGATCGTCGCCGCGCAGATCGACTCCGCCGACAACGCGTACTTCTACGTCACCTCCACCATCGGCGGCACGGTCAATCTCCTGGCCATCAACATGGGCGCCTCGCTGACCGTGGAGGGCTCGCACGACCCGGCCCGGCTGGCGGAGAACTGCCGGGCGGCGCTGCGCCGGATGACCAAGATCATGGTGCCGGTGTGCGTGCTGCTGTTCCTCCTGGCGCCGTACATCCTCCACGTCTTCGGCCGGGGGTACGCGGACGCGGCCACTCCGCTGTTGCGCTGGTTCGCGGTGGGGGCCGCGCTGCGCGTGGTGATGGAGGTGTACTTCGCGGTGCTGCGGGCCCAGAGCCGGACGGCCGGGCTCGCCTATCTCCAGGGCCTGTTGTGCGTGCTGGTCCTGGGGCTGACGTTGCTGCTGCTTCCCCGGATGGGGCTGACGGGTGCGGGTGTGGCGGAGATCTGCAGCCTCACGGTGATCGTCTCCATCGCGGCGGTGAAGCTGCGCGCCGTTCTCAAGGCCGCGCCGGCGGCGGAGCGGACGGCGGCCGAGCCCCCGGCGCCCGACGGGGACCTGGCCGACCTGGCACCGCGCGGCGAGCGGCGCGACGACCGGCAGGGCGACGGGCCCGGCGACCGGCACGGCGAGGAGGCCGCGCCGGTCAAGGGGCGGTTCGGCACCGGCTGGGCGCTGCGGTCCGCGCTCGACCCCGACACGCTGCCGCTGGGCGTCCGGCTCGACATAGACCATCTGGAGCGCCGGCCCGACGTCCGCCCGGCGGAGGGCCTCCCGGTCATGGAGAGGCCCGGGAGCGCCCCGCTGCCGCCCCTGGGCTTCGGCGCCGAGTGGCTGAGCGCCCGCCTGCGTACGCCGGAGGCCGGGATCGGGCTGCTGCTCGCCTGTGCGCTGGCGCTGTACTGGGTGCCGCTGACGGCCGTGGGCCGGGTCGACCTCGACGACATGGGCGGCTTCGGGCTGGTGTCCGTGCTGCCGGTGGCCACGCTGCTGGGGGCCGGGCTGCTGGTGGTGGCCTTCGCGGCCGCGCTGTGGCTGCCGGAGCGCCGCCGGTGGCTGCTGCTGGCGGTGCTGCTGGCGACGGTGGTGTCCCTCCACGCGGTGCCCGCCCTGCTGGAGGGCCCTCCGCGCTTCGCCACGGCCTGGCAGCACCTGGGCTTCCTCGACTACATCGACCGCACCGGCACGGCCGCGCCCGACCTGGACGCCCGCTGGAGCTGGCCGGGCTTCTTCGCCCTGGCCGCGTTCGCCGCCCGCGCGTGCGGGGTGGGCGATCTGACCGAGGTGCTGCGCTGGTGGCCCCTGGCGGTGCAACTGGTGAGCCTGGCGCCGATGCTGCTGCTGATGCGGGTGGTACGGGCGGGCTGGCGGGCGAAGTGGGCGGCGCTGTGGCTGTTCGCCCTGAGCGGCTGGGTGGGGCAGGACTACTTCTCCCCCCAGTCCCTCAACTACCTCTTCTATCTGCTGTTCGTGGCCGTGCTGCTGCTGTGGTTCCGCTGGCCCGGCCAGCTACGGGGCCGCCTGCTGCCCGGCGAGCGCGAGGTCCTGCCCCTCGACCGGGGCCCGGCCGCGGTGCTGCTGGGCCTGGTCGTCGCCCTGTTCGCCGCGTCGGTCGCCAGCCACCAGCTCACGCCGTTCGTGATGCTCGGCGTCCTCACCGCGCTCGTACTGGCCCGCCGGCTCACCACCACCGGGCTGCCCCTGCTGTGCGGGGTGATGCTGGCGGTGTGGGTGGGGTTCCTGGCGGAGCCGTACTGGTCCGGCCACTTCGACGAGCTCTTCGGCGGGCTCGGCTCCCTGGGCGGCAACCTCTCCTCGTCCGTCTCCGGCCGGATCGAGGGCGGCAGCGCCACCCACAAGATGGTGCTCTACGTACGGGTCGCGCTGGCGGCCGCGGTGCTGGGGCTCGCCGCGCTCGGCTGGTGGCGGCGGCGCCGGGCGGGCATCGGCGATCTGTCGCTGCTCCTCCTGACCTGCGTGCCGTTCCTCGCCTTCGGCATGCAGTCCTATGGCGGCGAAGTCGCCCTGCGCGTCTTCCTGTTCGCGCTGCCCGGCGCCTGCGCCCTGGCCGCGCTCGCGCTCTTCCCGCGCCCGGCCGCCGGACCCCGCCGGGCGCACCGGGGAGCGCTGGCCGCGCTGCTCGCGGGGCTGGTGCTCGTCCTGGGGTTCCTGGTGGCCCGCTGGGGCAACGAGTCCTTCGAGCGGGTGCGGCCCGGCGAGGTCGCCGCCATGGACTACGTCCACGCCCACGACCGGCCGACCGTACGGCTGCTGTGGACCAGCAGCGACCCGGTCGACAACGTCACCCCCGCCCTGCCGTGGGGGACGCGCGACATGGAGCGCGTCCGGTACGAGCCCACGCTCGCCCCGCGCGACCCCGGCCGCGTCTCCGGCCTGGTGGAGGCGCTGCGCAAGGCCGGGCCGGGCTCCCTGCTCGTGGTGAACAAGGGCCAGTCCGACTACCTCGAGCTCAGCGCGGGCTACGCCTCCGACTGGGACCCCCGGCTGCGCCGGGCCCTGGACGGGCGGCCGGAGCTGCGCCGGGTGTTCGGCAACGACGACGCGGTGCTCTACGAGCTCAAGGACCGCCCGGCGGGCGAGGTCCCCGAGCCGGCGCCCGGCCCGGTGGGGCCCCGGGTGACGTGGACGCCCGTCACCGTGGCCGGGGCGCTCGCGGCGGCGGGGCTGCTGGTGTTGCTGACGGTCCGCGAGCTGGTGCGGGTGGCGGCGGGGCCTGGGGTGCGGCAGCTGCGGTGGCTTCAGGGCTCCTTCTGGTTCGCGCTGCCCCTGCTGCTGGTGGTACTGGGGTCTCTGGTGTGGCGGATGGCGACGTTGTCGTAACGGCCTCCCCGTCGGAATCGAACCGGGATCAGAACAGGGACCGGTAGCACAGGGCTGCCACCGCGTGGAGGCCCGGGCGGGGGCGGCCCGGGCGGTGGTGGGGCAGGACGTGGCCGTTCAGCGCGGTCACGCCCGTGTCGGGGTAGCCGACGCGGATGCCGCCGGCGCGGTCCCAGGCGGGGTCGCTCTCCAGCTCGCCGAGCCGCTCCATGGTGCTGCCGATCAGGCCGGGGTGGACGTGGAGGGGGCCGACGTCCCCGAAGGCCGTGGTCAGCAGGGTCAGGTCGCACTGTTCCGTGTCGATGTGGAGGAACACCTCGTCGTCGTCCTCGTAGTAGCCGTAGGCGGCGAAGGTCGGGACGAGGAGCCGGCCGGTGAGCGCCCGGGCCGTGCCCGTCAGCGCGAGGTGCGTCCGGGCCAGCAGCGGGCCGCTCGCGGCGGGGGTGCCCCGGCGGGTGATCCGGCGCGCGGTGACGGGGGTGCGGGGGCCGTGCCGGGGGATCTCGGCGTGCGGCCACCGCTCCCGGCCCTCCCGGGCGATCCCGTCGGCCAGCGCGCGGTCCCACAGTCCGGGGAGGCGGACGAAGCCGTGGTCGGCGTAGGACCGTCGCGCGGCGGGGGTGACGGGGGCGGGGTGCGGGAGGACGGGGGCCGGGGCGTGCGTCACGTGTGCCTCTTCCGTGCGGAAAAACCAGAACCGGTCGGGGCTAGAACGGTGAGCGGTAGTGGAGGGCGGCGACCGCTCCCGGCCGGGCCAGGGGCCGCCCGGGCCGGTGGTGCGGCACGGCCCGGCCCAGCTGGGCCAGTACCCCTCGGCGGGGGTAGCGGACGGCGGTACCGCTGTGGCGGTCCCAGTCCGGGTCGCGTTGGAGGGCGTCGAGCTGGTCCTGGGTGCGTCCGCGCAGCGCGGGGTGGAGGTGCAGCGGGCCGACTTCGCCCAGCACCGTGGTGAGCAGGGCGAGTTCGGAGGCGTCGATGTCGATGTGGAGCCAGATGCCGTCGTGCTGTTCGTAGTAGTTGTACCAGGCGCACGTGGGCACGAGGAGGCGCCCGGCGAGGGCCCGCGCCAGGGGGGCGAGGGCGCGGTGGAGCCGGGCCAGCAGGGGGGCGTCGGCGGCGACCGCCTGCCGGCTGGGCCGCTCCGGCCCGTCGGGGCCCGCACGGCGGCCGCGGGGCAGCAGCCGCCCTGCCTCGTGTGCCAGCGCGGCGGCGCACCGGTCGTCCCAGAGTCCTTCGACGGCCAGGCAGCCGCGCGTGGTGAAGGCCCGCCGGTCGGCGGGGCCCGGTAATCGGGCGGCGACACAGATGTCGTCGCTCCGGGGGGCGGTGGCCATCACGAGGTGGTGGTGGCCACCGGCCAGGAGGCCTCGGGGGTGTAGTGGGCCATCTCGTGCTCGGGGGGCAGGCGAAGCACCCCGGCGAAGGAGTACCCGTCGGCGAGGGGGACGTGAGCGGTGTCGCGCAGGTGCTCGCGGATGGTCTCCGTGGCCTCGGGGGCGGCCCTGGCGGTCTCGACGACCTCCCGGGGCAGGACGTAGTAGTTGTTCTCCGCGTCGACGATGACCAGCGCCTGAGCCGGGTTTTCAGGCATGAGGTCTCCCTTTCGTTCGGTTGACGCCGCTTCAGTGTTGCCGTTGGGGGTGGTGCCGGGCAACGGGTCAGAGCCAGCGGACTTCGTAGGGGCCGAAGTCGACGTTCTGGCCGTCGACCCGGGCCGTGATCTTCCGGTCGAGGCTATTGACGGCGAGTACGGTCCTGCCCGCGCCGATCACCTGCACCGCGGCCGCGTCCGCCCCGCCGACGTCTATGCGGCGCAGTCCCGTGCCGGGCGGGAACTCCTCGGCGAAGCGGGTCAGCAGGTCCAGCATGGGCATCGGCCCGCCGCCGTCGGCGAGTTGGGTGCCGCGCCAGAGGCAGCCGGGGCAGTCGGCGCCCTCCTCCTCGGGGTTCCAGTAGAACGCCGCGGCGGCGTTCGCCTCGGCGATCCGCATCATCGCGGTGGCCTGGACGGCGACGCGGCGGGGCTCGGTCCAGGTCTTGCGGGCGTCGCTCTCGTCGGCGGGTTCGACGTACCACTCGGCCCACCACACCGGCAGCCCGGTGATCTTCCGCACCCACTCCGTGACGTCGGTGAACTTCCGCGTGGCCCGGAACTCGTCGGGTACCGGCCTGCTGCCCGTGCGGGTGTAGCTGGCGCCGTCGACGACGACGAAGTCCGCCCCCTCCTTGTGCTCGGTCCAGTACTCCAGGGCGTCGACGGCCCGCTGGTCCACCGACCCCCACTCGCCGCTCACTCTCGAGTCGTAGGAACCGGTGCCGGGGGCCTCACTGTCCATCACCACGTACGGACCGCCCACGAGGGCCTTGCTGTTCTGTTTCTTCACCGCCTTGTAGACGAGGTTGTAGAGCTCGGTGTACCCCTCGTAGTCCCAGCGGTTCCTGGAATCGTCGTAGAAGCCCTTGAACTCGTTCCAGACGATGAAGTGCCGTACGTCCGGGTACCGTTTGGCGATCTTCCCGGCGAGCGCGGCGAAGTCCTTGTAGTGGGCGCGGTCGGGGGCCTTCTCCAGGGACTTCTGCGACCAGTCGGTGCGGTTCCCGCCGCCCTTCATCCAGTCGGGGGCGCAGCACAGGGTGAGCACGGGCGCGGTGCCCGTCTTCCGCATCAGCGCCACGCGCCGGTCGAGGTCGCCGAAGTTGTATGTGCCGGGTCTGGGTTCGGGGTTGTCGACGCCCCAGCCCATGATGTGCTGGTTCTGCGGCAGGGGGACGCGGGCGATGGTCTTCTCGGCCGTCGCCTTCGCGTCGTCCTGCCCGAGGTCGGCGCTGTACTGGGTGTGGGTGAAGCCCCAGCCCAGCCAGGCCGCCGAGCCGGCGGGCGCGGCCGGTGGCCCGTCCCCGGACCGCCAGGCCTCCACGCTCGCGGTGACCAGGGCGGCCAGGGCGAGGAGCGCGCCCGCGAGCAGCGCGGCGATCCGCCGCCGCCGCGACGGCCCGCCGGGCCGCCACCCCCTCGCCCGCTGCAACGCCCGACCTCCACCATGACGTCCCATCACGGAAAGGGTAACGGGGGCGGAATCGGTCTGCGGCGCGTTCGGCGCAGGCGGGGGCGGAACCGGCGAAAACCCGGGTGCGCCGGGGTGATCCGTGCCGGATCATGGGGCGCATGTGTGCCGACCGCAGTGCCGAGCGCCCCCTTTCCCCGGCCGCCGATTCACCGCCCATCGGTATCCAGGTGGACAGCGACTCCCCGGCCGACGTCATGGACGCCCTCTTCCTCGGCCCGTTCGGCCGGGGTGAACAGCCTTACGCGCGGGGCCACTCGGTGGAGCGGGTCCGGTCCGGGGCGACGCTGCTGCCGCCCGGGGCCCGGGTGGTGCGCTCCGCGCGGGACGCCGACCGCGGCGCGGTCCTCGCCGAGGGCGACGGCTGGTCGCTGCTGGCCTCGCGCTGGCAGCGCAGCGCCGACGTGACGGTCACGGCCGTCAGCGACGAGCTGGCCCAGGAGGTGCTGAAGCAGGCGGTCGCGGACGCCGAGGACGAGCCCGAGCCCACGCCCGACCACGTCTCCATGGGCTTCTGGTACCTCTCCCCCCGCCGTGGCCCGCACCGCACGACCCGCGCCATCTCGGCCGGCACGTGGGAGGAGGTCCGCGCCAACTACACCGCCCCGGTGGCCGATGCGATGGACCGCCTCATGAAGGTGACCCCGGACGACATCGCGGGCCGCCTCCTCCTGCTCCACGGCCCGCCCGGCACGGGCAAGACGTCCGCGCTGCGCACACTGGCCCGTTCCTGGCGGGACTGGTGCCAGGTGGACTGCGTCCTGGACCCCGAGCGCCTCCTCAACGACGTGGGCTACCTGATGGACATCGCCATCGGCGAGGACGACGGCACGGAGGGCGGCGGCCGCTGGCGGCTGCTGCTCCTGGAGGACTGCGACGAGCTGATCCGCGGCGAGGCCCGCCACGCGGCGGGCCAGGCGCTGTCACGGCTGCTGAACCTGACGGACGGTCTGCTGGGCCAGGGCCGCAACGTCCTCGTGGGCGTCACCACCAACGAGGACCTGGAGCGGCTCCACCCGGCGGTGGTACGACCGGGCCGCTGCCTGGCCCGGATCGAGGTGGGCCCACTGACCCGGACGGAGTCCGTCCGCTGGCTGGGCCGCGAGGAGGGCGTGGGCCGGAACGGCGCCACGCTCGCGGAACTCTTCGCCCTGCGGCGCGGGACGGTTCCGGCGTCGGTCCCGGGACAACAACAGGACGCGGACGCGGGGCTGTATCTGTAGGGCGGACAAGAACCGGATATTCCTCTTCCGGAACCGTCTATCGAAATCCCCGAACTCCCGTAAACAAACCATAAAAGATCGCACACGTGCGCAGGGCGCGCGGCCCGGAAAAACAGGGCCGCGCGCCCTGCGCACGACTGGCCAGACGCCCCCTGGGGCACCCCGGAGACCCCCTTCCCCACAAGATCCGGAATCTGCATTCCGCCCCTACGATCTCGCCGATGTGGCGGCATCTGTCGCTTCATGACGGGTTGTCATCCAAACCCGGCGGAATTTGAGGGGATATGACCAGCAAGAGACCGATGAGACTTCTCGCCCTCACCTCCCTGACGCTGGCCGCGACGGTGTTCGGCACCACCGTGGCCCAGGCCGTCCCGGCGGAGCCGGACGGCCCCCCGCTGCCGGCCGACGCGCGGGCGCAGGCGGTCGACGCCTATCGGCTGGGCGGACTGGCCACCAAGGACGCGGCGGCCAAGGCGCTGCTCGGCACGGAGACGGACCTTCGCTCCTTCCTCCAGAAGGGGCTGGACCGGGCGACGGCCGAGGACGAGCGGTTCGCCGTCCTGAAGATGCTCAGCGCGTCCGGCAAGGGCGTGCGCGATGCCGCGTCCAAGGCGCTGAGCGGAAGCGACGCGGACATCCACGCGTTCGTCAAGAACGGTTACAAGAACCCGCTGGACGACGACCGCCGCGTCGCCGTGCTGACGGCGATGAACAACGGCGAGAAGGCCGTCCGCGACGCGGGCCAGAAGGCCCTCGACAACGGTTCCTCCGACGCGCTGGACGCGTTCCTCACCAAGGGCCGTTTCACGGCCCAGGAGGAGGACGACCGGGTCCAGGTCCTGAAGATCATGCAGGCCGGCGGGCCCGAGGTGAAGAAGCTCGGCGACCGGGCCATGCAGGGCACGGCCGACGACCGCCGGGAGTTCCTGGAGCGCGGGCAGTACCTGGCCCGCAGCCGGGACCAGGAGAGCGCGACGGTCGGCGCGCTGGCGCAGGTCGCCGAGCAGGCCGGCAAGCGGGCCAAGGCCGAGACGGACGCGGCCAAGGAGGCCGGTGCCCGCGCCGAGGAGGCCGCGGCGAAGGCCAAGGAGGCCGCACTCAAGGCCGCCAAGGAGGCCGCCGCCGCCAAGGACAGCCTCGAGGACGCCGGGAACGCCGCCAACCGCGCCGCCCAGGCCGCCGAGGGCGCCGCCGCCGCGGCACGGACCGCCATCCAGGCGTCCAACACCGCCGTTTCCGCCGCCCGCACGGCGGCCAGCGCCGCCCAGGCCGCCGCCTCCGCCGCGGCCGCCGCCGGCCAGGCCGCCTCGCGCGCCTACAACGCCGCCGCCGCTGCCGCCGGCAACGCCGCCGAGGCCGGTAACGCGCGCCGGGCCGCCGAGGCCGCCCGCGACGCGGCCAAGGGCGCCCGTACCGCCGCGTCGGCCGCCGAGTACGCGGCCAACGCCAGCGCCCAGGCCGGGGCCTCCGGCGCCGCCGCCGCCCGTGCCGCGCAGAACGCCGCCGACGCGGCCGCCGCGTCCGCCGACGCCAGCGCCTCCGCCGGTGTGGCCCAGGCGCAGGCCGCCCGGGCCCGTGAGGCCGCCAACGTGGCCCGTAGCGCGGCCAACACCGCGACCGCCGCCGCCGGCCGCGCCCAGTCGCTCGCCTCCCAGGCCGCTTCCGCCGCCCACGACGCGCACGACGCGGCCAACCGTGCCGCCGACCACGCGGAGAAGGCCGCCGCCGCTGCCGACAAGGCGGCGGACGAGGCGGGCAAGGCCCAGGACTGGGCCAACAAGGCGACCGAGCACGCCAACAACGCCATCGACGCCGCCAAGGACGCGTCCGACGCGGTCGCGCAGGCGCAGAAGACCGAGAAGCTCGCCCGCGAGAGCGAGAAGGCGGAGCTCGACTCGGCCACCCAGACCGGCATCGAAGAGGCCAAGGCGGCCGCGAAGGCCGACCAGGACGGCCGTGACTTCATCACGAAGCTGCAGACCCAGTCGGCCCAGATGGACGACGACACCAAGCAGCTCGTGACGAAGGCCGCCGCCTCCGGCATCGACACCAAGTCGGCCGCCGAGCTCGGCCGCAAGGCCGCCGTCAACCTGCTGGACAACACCGGGTCGTGGACCCGCGCGGCCGCCGAGACGGCGCTGTCCGGCCCCGACGAGGCCGTCGTCGCCTGGGCGAGGACGGACTTCAAGCAGGCGCAGCGGCAGGACGACCGGGAGAAGGTGCTCGCCCTCGCCGAGGTCGGCGGCCCGGCCCTCGCCGACGCGGCCGCCAAGTCGCTGCAGAGCACCGACCCGGACGCGGCGGAGAACTTCCTCGCCAAGGGCGCGTACGACGTCCAGATCGAGGACTACCGGGTCCAGACCCTCAAGCTGATGAACGGCGCCGGCAAGGCCGTCAAGGACGCCGGCAGCGCCGCGCTGAGCGACGGCGGCGTCAAGGCCCTGTACACCTTCCTGAGCACCGGCTACCGCCAGGCGCAGATGGAGGACGACCGGGTCGAGACGCTCCGCGTCATGGGTGGCGGCGGCGCCAACGTGCAGTCGGCCGCGCAGGTCGCGATGGCCGGTCCCGCCTGGATGCAGCACGACTTCGTGGCCCGCGTCCAGTACCGGGCCGCGCAGAAGGACCAGGACACGGCCACCCACGTCGCGTCCGTCCAGGCGCTGATAGCCAAGGCCGCGAGCGCGGCGGCGGACGCCAACGACAACGCCTACACGGCGTCCAAGGTGGCCGCCAACGCCCGGAACAAGGCCACGGAGGCCGCCGAGTGGGCCGACAAGGCGAAGAAGTCGGCCGCCGAGGCCAACGACTACGCCCAGCAGGCGCGTGACAAGGCCAAGGAGGCCGACAACTCGGCAGCCGCCGCTGCCGCGTCCGCCGAGAAGGCCAAGAACGCCGCCGCGACGGCCCGCCAGGCCAGCCGCCAGGCCAACTACTCGGCCACCCAGGCGGAGAACTCGGCCGCCGCCGCGGTCGACTCCGCGGCCAGCGCCAAGGCCTCGGCCGCGAGCGCCGGCCAGTCGGCCACCCAGGCCGGCCAGGACGCCGCCGCCGCCTCCAAGGCCGCGACCGAGGCGAACAGCATCGCCATCGAGAAGCGCCGTCAGGAGCAGGCCGCCGAGGCCGCCCGTGCGGCGGAGCAGGCCCGGGAGAACGCCAAGAAGGGCACCGACCCCTCCAACGACCCCAAGTACGACCAGCACGGCTCCTCCCCCGCGCCGACCAGCGACGGCAAGAACGCCGGCGACAAGGGCGACGACGGCAAGGGCTGGGCGCGCAGCGGGGCGAAGTGGCTGAACCGCGCGAGCACGGTCCTGGGGACGGCGGCCGCGATCTCGGCCTTCATCCCGGGTGCCGACGTCGTCGTCACGCCCGTGCTCGGGGCGGCGTCGATGATCGCCGGTGGCATCAGCGCCGGGCTGTCCTGGTACGCGGACGGCTTCGGCAACTCGAACATGATCAGCGCGGTGACCGGTATGGCGCTGGGCGGGGTGGGCAACCTCGCCAGCGCCGGTCTCAAGCTGGGCGTCCCGGTCATCAAGGGCATCACCCAGTTCACCAAGGTGGAGCGCGCGGTGAACGCCGTACAGCAGGCGATCTCCCCGGTCGTCGGCTGGTTCACTTGGTAGCCTGACCGGCCTCCCGGCGGAACGATCCGTCCGAAGAGAACCACTGTGGGGCCCGGCGCGAGCCGGGCCCCACAGAGTCAAGGAAGAGTCATGCCCCAGCCTCCCGTCATACCCCTGACCGCCTGGTGGGCCATCGCCGTCGCGGCGACGTTCGCGTTCCTGGCCTTCTTCGTCCCGCTCATGCCGAACCGGCGCTACCGGATCCGGATCGCCGTCGCCCCGTTCGCCGCGGTGCTGCTCGTGGCGGTGAGCGCGCTGGTGAAGCACCACAGCGCGGAGGTCTCCCTGCCGCTGTACACGGCGGCCGTCGTCGGCTTCCCGCTCGGTTTCCTCGGGCGCCGCGGGGAGCTCCGGGAGAAGGCCCGGTACGCGGCGGAGCACGGCAGCGACCCGGACAACGCCCTGTCCAAGGGCGCCCAGCTCCAGGCGGTCACCGTGATCATCGTGGTGGCCCTGATCGGCTCCTGGCTCTCGATGGTGGACTAGTTCGACGGCGGACTAGGCAGTCATGGTGAATACGGTGGTCGGAGAGGGTGACCGCCCGCTGTGCGGGCTTGGTCCGCACCGGCGCCGCCGGTAGCAAGGCGGAATGAAGAGCATCAGTCCTCTGAGAATGGCGACCGCCGGTCTGACCGGCCTGTTCCTGGCCGGGGGCGCGGCCTCGCCCGCCATGGCCTGGGGCGACGGGCCGTTCAGCGCCGACGGCGACACGATCGTCCGCTTCCACGCCGGATTCACCTGCGAGGGCCGCGCCCGGGCCTGTGTCAATGGGCCCGTCAACAGCGGCAACAGCAGCAACTCGCAGAACGTCCGGATCAACGGGAATCCCAGCGACAGCGGCAGCCCCTCGAGCAACAGCGGCTCCGTGACCTCCGGCTCCTCCGGCACGGGCGCGGCGGCGGGCAGCTCCAACCACCAGCAGCAACTCGTCGGGGGCAGCCGCCGCCACCCCCACTGAGGGCCTGTCCCTAGGGGAATACCTGCTGGGCCCGCGAGATGTCGTTGCCGCTGTTGCTCTGCGCACCCTTGACCTCGTTGAGGCTGTTGGTGGAGCCGGCGGCGGTCTCGATGTTCCCGCTGTCCACGGGGTTGCCGTGATTGATGAAGTTGTTGCTGTTCTCGCTGTTCCCGCTCTGGACGGGACCGTTGATGCAAGGGTGCGGCGACCGGGACACCGGCGACTGGTAGTGGAAGTCGGCCAGCCGGTTGTTGCAGACCACGCCGGAGACCGTCTCGGCGACGGTGCCGAGGTCGGCGCCCGCCACGGCGGACAGCAGCGAGCCCGGATTGGTCTGTGTCTGCGCCTCCGCACTGCCGGCCCCGGTGCCGGACAGCACCAGCCCGCACGCTCCGGCGACGGTAGCCGCCCGCACGATTCCTCTCACGACGCTCCTTGCCCGGTCCGCCCGTTGGTCCCGGACGTATCGTGCTGCGGTTGGCCTCCGGCGTCCCGGCGAACCACAGAATGCCGGGGGCTGACGGGCCATATTCAGCCGGATGGCCCACAGCCGCCCACGGCCCACGGCCCGCCGGGGCGGGCCCGGCCGCCCCCGCTCAGTCCCCGTACACCGCGCGGAGCGCGTCGCCCGCCGCCGCCAGTGCCGCGTCGTGGTCCAGCCCCAGCCGGTGGGCGCGCTGGGCGAAGGCGACCGCCGCCGCGGCGGCCTCGCGGGCGGCCGTGTCACCGGGGGCGGCGATGAACGTGCCGTTCCGCCCCCGGGTCTCGATGACCCCGTCCGCCTCCAGCGCCCGGTACGCCTTGGCGACCGTGTTCGCCGCCAGGCCCAGCTCCTCGGCGAAGCCGCGGACGGTCGGCAGCTTGTAGCCGACCGGAAGCTCCCCCGCGCGGGCGCGCTCGGCGATGCCGGCCCGGATCTGCTCGTACGGGGGCTCGGCGGCGTCCTGGTCGACGGTCATCTGCAAGGCCACGGTGGGTCTCCTGGTGAGAACTACGGTGGGTCCATTGTGCGCCAGGCGGGCCCGCCGTGGCCGCAGGCCCGTCAGAGGCGCAGTTCCGTGCCGTACTCGGTCAGCCACGTGTTGAGGTTGAGGACCACTTCGGTGGCCGTCCGGAACGATTCACCCGCACGCTCGTCCAGCGCCTCGGCGACGGCCGGGGTGTCGAGCAACGGGCGTACGGGCGCGTCCTCGTCGGCCAGGAGGCCGCCGAGCGCGGTGCGCAGGGCATCGGCGTAGCGGGGGTCCTGGGTGCTGGGGTAGGGGCTCTTGACGCGGTCGGCGACGACGTCCGGGAGGAGGTCGCGGGTGGCGGCGCGCAGCAGGGACTTCTCGCGGCCGTCGAAGGTCTTCATGGCCCAGGGGGTGTTGAAGACGTACTCGACGAGCCGGTGGTCGCAGAAGGGGACGCGTACTTCGAGGCCGACGGCCATGCTGGCGCGGTCCTTGCGGTCGAGCAGGAGCTGGACGAAGCGCGTGAGGTGGAGGTAGCTGATCTCGCGCATCCGGCGCTGGAGGCCGCTCTCGCCGGGCAGCCGGGGCACCTCGGCGAGGGCCTCCTGGTAGCGCTGCCGCTCGTGGCCGGGCAGGTCGAGCTTGGCGAGGAGGCTCTTGTCGAGGAGCGCGGTCCGGCCGCCGCTGGCCGGTCCGGAGAAGGTGTCGGCGACGCCCGCGGTGAGCCAGGGGAAGGTGTCGGCCTGGACGCACTCGGGGTCGTGGAACCAGCGGTAGCCGCCGAAGACCTCGTCCGCCGACTCGCCCGACAGCGCGACCGTGGACTGTTCGCGGATGGCCTTGAAGAGGAGGTAGAGCGAGACGTCCCCGTCGCCGAAGCCGGCCGTGGGCAGGTCGCGGGCCCGCACGATGGCGTCGCGGTTGGCGCGGTCCATCAGGGCGGCCGTGTCGAGGACGATGTCGCTGTGGTGGGAGCGGACGTGCTCGGCGAGGGCGTGGGCGTAGGGGCCGTCGGGGGTGGGGCGCAGCAGGTCGGCCTTGAAGTTCTCGGTGTGGCCGGTGAAGTCCACGGAGAAGGAGCGCACCGGTCCGTGGCCGCCCTCCGCGAGGCCCTTGGCGGCGAGGGCGGTGATGGCGGAGGAGTCGAGTCCGCCGGAGAGCAGGGTGCACAGCGGCACGTCGGCGATGAGCTGGCGGGTGACGATGTCGTCGAGCAGCTCGCGGACGTGGCGGACGGTGGTGTCCGTGTCGTCGGTGTGCTCCCTGGCCTCCAGCTGCCAGTAGGGACGGACGGTCAGGCCCTGGCGGCGGACGCGCGCGGTGTGGCCGGGGCGCAGTTCGTACATGCCGTGGTAACCGGCGTGACCGGGGGTCTTGGTGAAGGCCAGCATCTCGGCGAGGCCGTCGGCGTCGACGACGGGCCGGACGGCGGGGTGGGCGAGGATGGCCTTGGGCTCGGAGCCGAAGAGCACCCCGTCGGGGGTGGGGTGGTAGTAGAGCGGCTTGATGCCCATGCGGTCGCGGACCAGGAGGAGTTCCTCGACGCGCGGGTCCCACAGGGCGAAGGCGTACATGCCGTTGAGGCGTTCGGTGAAGGCCTCGCCCCATTCGAGGTAGGCGTGGAGCACGACCTCGGTGTCGCTGCTGGTGCGGAATGTGTGGCCGTGGCTCTCCAACTGTGCGCGTAATTCGCGGTAGTTGTAGACCTCGCCGCTGTAGGTGAGGGCGAGCAGGGTGCGACCACCACCCTCCCGGCCGCCTTCCCGGACGAGCATGGGCTGTTTGCCGCCCTCGATGTCGATGACCGCGAGGCGGCGGTGGCCCAGGGCGGCGTGGGTGTCCAGCCAGACGCCGCCGGCGTCCGGACCTCGGCAGGCCATCGTCCGGGTCATGGCGTCGAGGGTGGCGGAGGCTCGGGGAGTGGTGAGGTCCTGGTCGTAGGAGATCCATCCGGTGATGCCGCACATGTACGGGTACCCCTTTCGCTGGATGCGAGGGTAGTTGTATCCGGCAACTATGACGGTCAAACCCCGTACACGCGCGGCGCGGCAGGGCGCCCTTACGAGGCGGCGCCGCCCGGCGCGCCGAGGCGCCGGTAGCGCGCACGTCGCGCGGCGCGCCGCTCCTCCTGGCCACGCGCCGCGAGAGCGGCCAGCTCCCCTCCGATCACCCGGCCGAGAGTCACCAGGAAGTCCCCGTCCTCGGCGGCCTCTTCGACGATACGGTCCACGATTTCGTTCGCGAGGAGGTCGGCGGAGCGCACGCCCTGCCGTCCGGCGATCTCGTACGCCCGGTCCGTGGTGCGGTAGAGGATCGCCGAGGCGCCCTCGGGCGGCAGCGGGGAGAGCCAGGCGTGCCGGGCCGCCACCACCCGGTCCGCCGGCAGCAGGGCGAGGGCCGCGCCGCCGGCCCCCTGGCCCAGCAGCAGGCACAGCGTCGGCGCGGGCAGGTTCACCAGGTCGGCGAGACAGCGGGCGATCTCCCCGGCGAGCCCGCCCTCCTCCGCCTCGCGGGAGAGCGCGGCCCCGGCGGTGTCCACCACCGTGAGCAACGGAAGGTCCAGTTCCGCCGCGATCCGCATCCCGCGCCGGGCGGCCCGCAGCCCGGCGGGCCCGAGCGCCTGGCCGGCGTGGTGGTCGGGGCGGCTGCCCCGGTCGTGCCCGAGCACGACGCACGGGGTGCCGCCGACGCGGGCCAGCGCCAGCAGCAGCCCCGGGTCGCGCTCCCCCGCGCCCGTGCCGCTGAGCAGGGTGACGTCGGTGGCGGCCGCCTTCAGGAACTCCCGTACGCCGGGCCGCCCGGGGCGGCGTGAGGCGCGGATGGACTCCTCGGCGGAGGGCGCGACGGCCGGGGCGGGCGCCTCCGGGACATCGGCTTCCGTCGTGGCGTCCGCGGTCCCGTCCGCGCACAGCACGGACAGCGCCCGCGCGGCGACCTCCGCCAGGCTCCCGGCCGGGAGCACCGCGTCCACCAGCCCGTTCGCCAGCAGGTTCTCGGCGACCTGGACGCCCGGCGGGAACTCCTCGCCGTACAGCGCCTCGTGGACGCGCGGGCCCAGGAAGCCGATGAGGGCGCCCGGTTCGGCGGCGGTGAGATGGCCGAGCGAGCCCCAGGAGGCCAGCACGCCGCCGGTCGTGGGGTGCCGCAGATGGACGAGGTAGGGCAGCCCGGCGGCCTTGTGGTCGGTGATCGCGGCGGCGACCTTCACCATCTGGAGGAAGGCGATCGTGCCCTCCTGCATCCGGGTGCCGCCCGAGGCCGGCGCCGCCAGCAGCGGCAGCCCCTCCTCCGTCGCCCGCTCCACGGCCCGGACCAGCCGCTCCCCCGCGTCCACCCCGATCGACCCGCCCAGGAAGCGGAACTCACAGGCCACCAGCGCCACCCGGCGACCCTTTATCGTCCCCTCGCCGGTGACGACGGACTCGTCGAGCCCGGTCCGCTCCCGCGCGGCGAGCAGATCGGCGCGGTAGTCGGCGTCCCGCGTGGCCAGCGGGACGGGCCGGTCCCAACTGCGCCAGCTGCCGGGGTCGACGACGGCCAGGATGAGGTCGAGGGCGGGGACGGGGGCGGGTCTGCTGTGCTCGGTCATGGCCTCACCCTGCCACGGCGCCCCCGGGCAGGTCTGTGAGCAAACCCGCCTTGGCCAGGCCCTCCAGCTCGTCCAGCGCCCGGAGGGCGGCTTCGGCCGCACCGGGATCCCGCTCCGCCAGCCCACTGGCGGCGAACTCGTCCTCGTCGAGGCGGAGGACGGTGGCCTCGTCGGCCGAGACCCACAGGTCGAGGTCCAGGTCCTCGACGACGATCCCGTCCGGCCCGACGACGGCCGGGCGGGTGACGTCGCAGTACCACCCCTTGAGCGTCCCGCCGCCGTCCCGCACCTCCTTGACGGCGTACCAGCGGTCGCGCCAGTAGTGCTCGGTGAAGACGTCACCCTCTTCGAAGCGGACGAACCCGAAGTCCCGGGCGGACGTTCCGGCCCAGGCCGCCTTTACGACGACGTGCGTGCCGTCGTCGGCCACGACCTCCGCCGGATAACGCACCTTGATGCGGCCTGTCTTGAGGAGGGAAACGGTTGTGTTCATGATCGCAGCGTCTCCCGGGCCGCCGGCTGGGCGCCAGTGAATTACCGGAGGGCCCTGGTGAACGCCGCCCAGGCGTGAGCCTGCGCTTCTGCGCGCCACCCGGCGGAGAGCCGGAGCGAGACGCGCGGCGTCACGACGTGCGGCAACTGCGGGGTGCGCCGCTTCAGCGACTACGCGGCCCTGCTCTGGGACGAGGCACCGCCTCCGTTGGCCGCGTCCACGACCAGGGCGAGGGGCCTGGCGCCCTCCCGCTGGGGTGTGTCCTTCTTCCACGGGCCGACGCCGAGCTTTCCCGTGGTGCCGAGGTCGAGTTCCGGCACCACCGTCATCGGCTGAGCCCCGGGCTTGGCCTCGACCCTCACGTAAGGGACGTTCACAGCGTCGCCGGCGCCGGTGGTGTTGCGCCACATCAGGCCGGCGGACGCGGTCTCGCCCGGCTTCAGGACCACCGGCCGAGGCGGCTCGTCGAAAGCCTTCATGGTGGCGATATCACCGCTGCCGTGCAGGATCCCGATGCCGGAGACCGGTTTCCTGTCCTCGTCCAGCAGCCCGAGGAGCGGGTAACCCTCGACGGTGTAAGGGCGGGTCCCGCAGTTCTCCAGGTGAAGTCCCACGACGCGGAGGCCCATGGCGGCGTCGCCCTCGTCGGCCGTGACGCGGACCCCGGCAGGAGGGCACGCGCCGGTCCCGTCCGGCGCTTCGGCCGAGGGGACGCGCCGGACCTTGCCGACCCGTACCCGCCCCGGGGTGTTCGTGCGGACGGTGTCCTTCACGGTCCGGCCGGGGCCGACCGAGAACACCGTCTGTCGCTCGTTCGCCATCACCCCGCCGGAGTCGGAGAGGACCTCGAAGGTGATGGTGTACGTGAACGGTTCGGTGTCGCGGTTGGTGACCTCGAAGTCGGCCGAGGCCGACTGTCCACTACTGCCGATGCTGCCGGTGATCCTGACGCCGTCCTTCTCGGTGCCGCTGGGCGTGGCGGTCCGTCCCTCGCCGCCGCCGTCCGGACGGGCGCCTTCCGGACGGGCGCTCTCCGATCCGCACGCCGTCATGAGCACGGCGCTCGCGAAAACGGCGGATACGACGCAAGGCGTGGTGATACGTATACGCATCCGGCCACCCCATCAAGCACCGGACCATGTGGGCAAGCGGCCCGAGGACGTGTAGCCACGGCCTGCGCCGAGCACGGACGGCCCGGAGCCCCTGCGGGGTAGACTTGAAGAGTTCTTCAATTCACCAGTTGCCGTAAAGGTCAAGACGTGTCGGGCGTGGAGGTCTGAGTGGGCGGGTTCGTCGAGGCGGCGCGGATTCGGGTGCGCGAGGCGCGGTCGGCTCTCGATGCCGCGAGGGAGGCCGGGGACGTGTACGCGGCGGCCGTGGCGGAGGAGGAGCTGGAGGACGCGCTGCGTATCGCCGAGGCGCACAGCGTGGACACGGAGGACGAGCGGTCATGAGGGCGCCGGTTCCGCTGTACCAGGCGAAGGCCGAGTTCTTCCGGATGCTCGGGCATCCGGTCCGGATCCGTGTACTGGAACT
>NZ_BMRT01000005.1 GCF_014648775.1 Streptomyces abikoensis | reverse complement strand
CGCCGAACTCCTTTTAGAGAAAGCCCTGGTGGGGTTACCCACCAGGGCTTTCTTGCGTTTACGGCCATTTACGGCCAGAGGCGAGAACTAAGCCAGCCGGGAAAGGTCTTCCCTCCTCACCCGCCCCGACAACGGCTCTCCCCGCGCCCACCGTTCCGTTTCCTCCACCACCCACACCCCCAGCCTGCGGACCTCGGTCCCCTGTGCCCCCGCGATGTGCGGAGTGACCAGCACATTCGGCAGGGAGAACAGCGGATGCCCCGCCGGGAGCGGCTCCGGCTCCGTCACGTCCAGGAAGGCGTTGAGCCGCCCCGACACGCATTCCCGCACCAGGGCCTCCGTGTCGATGAGCGAGCCGCGTGCCGTGTTGACGACCGTGCCGCCGTCCGGAATGAGTGCCAGCCTGCGGGCGTCCAGCATGTGCCGGGTTTCCGGCACGGCCGGAGCGTGAAGAGTGATGACGCTGCTACTGCCGCACAGTTCCTCGAGACCCACGGCCTTGACGCCCAGGACGCCCAGCCTGGCCGCCTCGGCAGCGGGCACATAAGGGTCGTACAGAAGAACCCGGCAGCCCGTATCCGCCGCGACCAGCCGCTCCAGGACCAGCCGTCCGATGCGTGATGCCCCGACGACACCGATCGTCCGGCCGTCGCCGCCCTCCCGTTCCCCGAAACCGGGCCAGGCGGCAGCGCCACCCGATGCGTATGCCGACGCCGCTGCCACCGCCTTCTTGGCCGCGAAGGTGATCGTGGCGAGGGTGTAGTCGGCGACCGGGCCGGCATTGGCCTCGGCGCCGGAGGAGACCGCGATGCCCCGCTCCCACACCGCCTCCGTGACCAGCCATTTGACGGACCCGGCAGCGTGGAGGACCGCTCGCACGCGCGGCGTCCGGGCGAGGAACGCCTCCGTGAGCGGGGGGCTTCCCCAGCCCGTGATGAGAACGTCGGCCTGTTCCGCCGAGCCCGCCACGACCTCCCCGCACTCCGCGAGCCTCGCCCGTAGGTCAGCGGGCAGGATCGCGTCCGCTTCCTGCCGGCCCATGGTGATCGCGATCCTCGGCTTGCTCATGCCCACGCGTCCACCCTCACGCGGCCGCCCTCGACAAGTCCATGCTCACGAGCCCATGCCCGCAGGCGGCTTCAGCTCGGCCGCCGCCTGGGCGATCCGGGCGAGCATCCGGCGTCGTTCCGCCCGGTCGATCAAAAGGCCGCGCGTCACCACCGAGTCGATGCGCTGCGTATTGCGGATGTCGTCCAACGGGTCGGCTTCGAGGACGACGAGGTCGGCGGCCTTGCCGGGCTCGATCGTGCCGAGGACGGCCTCCAGGCCGAGGGCGCGGGCCGGCGTGGTGGTGGCGGCCCGTAGGGCGTGGGCCGCCCCGAGGCCGGCCAGGGTGAGATGTTCCAGCTCCTGGTGGAGGGCGAAGCCGGGGACGAGATAGGGGGCCCCGGAGTCCGTACCGGCGAGGAGGGGGACACCGTGGCGGTGGAGTTCGCCGACGATTCGTGCGTGATGGACGTTTACATCGCGGACGTCGGCATACTCCTGCTCCGTTCGGCCGCCCAGCAGCTCCTCCAACTGGCCCGGCCACGCGCCGGTCAGCCATTCGGGCAGATGGGCCCATTCGGGGGCCCGGTTCGGGAGGGTGCCCGGGCGCTCCATGACGTGGTGCATGCTGAGTGTCGGAGTGACGAAGGTGCCGTTCGCGGCCAGACGGTCGAAGACGCGGGCGGCCCGTTCGAGGTCGTGGGAACGAGCGGCGAGCGACTCCAGTTGGTGGATCCGGCGGTACCAGCGGCGGAAGCGGGCGACCGATCCGGCTTCCGTCGGATCGACCCGCAGACCGTTCTCCAACTCGCGGCGCAGCATCGGCTGGTCCGAACTGGTCGCGGTGAGCAGGGGGTGAAGGTGTTCGATGGTGCGTTGACCGGCGTCGGACGCCTCCGTGACGGATACGGCGTCGGGGCAGTGACCGGCGTACGGGATCCCCTGCCGTCGGGCTTCGTCCGCGAGGGCGAGGTAGACGTCGCGCGTCAGCCGTGAGTACACCTTGATGAAGTCCGCGCCCTCCTGCTTGATGCCGCGGACGGCCTCTCGCGCCTCGGCCTCCGTACCCGCCTCGACGACCGGGACGGGTGAGATGTCGTCGGTCCAGAGGCTGGGCCGTCCGTCGACGAGGGTGCTGCCGATCACCCACCGAGGGCCGGGGAATTCACCCCGCTCGACGCGGTCGCGGCCGGCGCGGACGGCCGGTGTGCCCCACATCTCCCGGACGGTGGTCACGCCGGTGAGGGCGTAGAGCGGGGCGATGAGCTCCACCGGGCCGTGGCTGTGGGTGTGCATGTCGATGAGACCCGGGATGACGTACTTCCCGGAGAGGTCCATGACGCGGGCCCCGTGCGGGACGGGTACCTCGGCCGTGCGGCCGACCGTCGCGACGCGGCCGTCGCGGACGACGACGGTCATGTCCTGCTCGGGGCTGCGTGTTCCCGGGGCGGCGATGAGCGTGGTGTGGGTGAGGAGCAGGGTGTCGTGCATGGCGTTACCCCCTGTCGCCGTGGCTTCGGTGGCTTCCGTGCTAGCCGGTCCGGTCGGGCTTCCGTGCTAGCCGGTCGGAAGGGTGCGGCGGGGCCAGCGTGCCCGTCCCTGCTCCTCGGAGCGCATCAGCGCGAACGTGGGGAGGCCCTGTGCCTCGCCGTGCTCCAGGAGGTCGGGCAGGGCGGGCAGCGGGGCCACGGCCGCCACATCGTCGAGAACGAGGGTGAGTGGTGGGTCGAGCCGGCCGGAGGATGACCGTGCGGCCATGCGGCGGCCGTGCTCGACCACGCTTGAGGCGAGTGCGGTCAGCAAGGGCATCGCACCCGGGCGGGTGCGGGGATCCTCAATCGCCTCACCCACCACGTACAGCGTTCCCCCTTCGGCGATGAATGATTCCGGCGCCGGCGAATTGACTCGATTGGGGTTACAGGCGTCCCGGATGTGGACGGACGTCAGGGCGCTGAGCGCCCGGGCGGCCAGCTCCTGGGCCATGTCGCGGCGTTCGGGGTGGCCGGTGAGGGCGGATTCCAGCTCGCCCGCGGTGCCGCCGGTGGCCTTGGGGCTGGTCCGGAGGATGCGGACCGGTTCGTGGGCCGACGTTCCCTGGGCCCAGCGGTGCACCTGGCGGAAGGGCCGGCCGTCCACGGCGGCGGCGTGCAGCCAGCAGCGCAGCAGGGTCTCGGCGGTGTCGGCGGTGGCCGAGTCGAGGGTACTGAGGGGCCGTACGGGCGCGAGGAGCGCGGCAGCGCGGGTGGTGGCGGTCTCGCGCGACTCGCAGCCCGTGGTGGGGCTCCAGCGGAGCCGGTCGGGGGTGTCGAGGAGGTGGCTCGGGTCGAAGACGTGGACCGGCCCGAGCTTGGCACGGGCGGTCTTGGTCTCGGCCCAGAGCCCCGGATCGCTGGTGACGACCAGCGCCGGCCCGGCGGCCTCGAGAACCGCGCGTGCGGCGGGGGCACGGCGGTCGGTGGTGTAGAGGAGGCGTTGGGAGGCCGACGGTGGTGGGACGGCGGGGGTGGCAGGTGCGGTCGGTGTGGTGGCCGGGGCCGCCGCCGGGGCTGGGGTCGTCGCCGGAGCCGCTGCCGACGTCCCTGTCCCTGTGTCGGCTGCCCGCGGCTCGGGGATGGTCGTGGCAGCCGATTCCACCGCCGGCGCGGCCTCCACCGCCGGCGCGGCCTCCACCGCCGGCGCGGCCTCCACCGCCGGCGCGGCCTCCACCGCCGGCGCGGCCTCCGCCACCGGTGTGGCCGCCGGCGCGACGACAGCTGTCGGCTCGACCACCCCTGTCGCCCCCGTCGTCCCCGTCGTCCCCGCCGCTCCCAGCATCCGGCGGGCCCGTACCGCCCGCCAGCGGGCGAGCGTCCCGATCACGAACGTCATCAGCACCACGGCCACCAGCAGCTCGCCGATGAGGATGCCCCAGAACAAGCCGTACCCCGAAAGGGCTTCCTGCGGGGTGCCCGGCCAGGCGGAGGGGAGGTCGCGGGGCTGGGTCATCAGATGGCGCAGGGCCTGGGGGGTGCGGGTCAGGGTCACCCCCTCCGGCCAGCCGCCGTGTTCGGCGAGGGCGGCCAGGCCGGTGGCCGTCCAGACCAGCAGGGTCAGGCCCAGCAGAAAGGCTATGACGCTGAGCAGCAGACCATCCGGAATGCCACGCTCCATACCCGGGTCCCGGTGCCGCGCCCGGTCCCTGCCCCCCGAGGACCCCATCTCACGCCACCGTCGATTCCGAGGATCCGTAGGTGGCGGCGGTGCCGTAAGGCTCGTCGGCGAAGGGCGATTCCCGTGCCGCGGCGGCTCGTTCCGCCGCCGCTGCCTCCGCCGCGAGTTCGTGGGTGCGGTCGCCGTCCTCGGTCATGGCCCGGTCGGTGTAGACCAGGGGGCGCTCGGCGTCCGTGATGAGGTGCTTGACGACCTGGACGTTGCCGTTGACGTCCCAGACCGCGATGCCGGGGGTGAGGGTCGGGATGATCTCGACCGCCCAGCGGGGCAGGCCCAGGACCCGGCCCGTGGCCCGGGCCTCGTCGGCCTTCTGG
Source organism: Streptomyces abikoensis (assembly GCF_014648775.1). GTDB lineage: Bacteria > Actinomycetota > Actinomycetes > Streptomycetales > Streptomycetaceae > Streptomyces > Streptomyces abikoensis. Next base: position 416,875 of record NZ_BMRT01000005.1, on the reverse strand, counting down.
GCGTAGATGGTCCTGGTGGAGGCCATCTTGAGGATGGCCGCCGCTTCCTTCGCCGCCGCGCCGTCGACGACGTCGGAGAGGTGGTGGACCACGGCGACGAACGACAGGCCGAGCCGTCGGCCGAACTTCAGCAGGCGCTGGAAGAGCTGGGCGACGAAGGGCGAGTTGATGATGTGCCAGGCTTCCTCGACCAAGAAGATTCGCTTCTTCCGGTCCGGCCTGATCCAGGTGTGCTCCAGCCAGACACCGACGATCGCCATGAGGATCGGCATGGCGATGGAGTTGCGGTCGATGTGGGAGAGGTCGAAGACGATCAGAGGCGCGTCGAGATCGATGCCGGCCGTCGTGGGGCCGTCGAACATGCCGCGCAGGTCGCCGTCGACGAGCCGGTCCAGCACCAGGGCGACGTCCAGGCCCCAGGCCCGTACGTCGTCTATGTCGACGTTCATCGACTCCGCGGACTCGGCCTCGGGGTGGCGCAGTTGCTCGACGATGTCGGTGAGGACGGGCTGCCGGTCGTTGATCGTCTCGTTCACGTAGGCGTGGGCGACCTTGAGGGCGAAGCCGGCGCGTTCGTCGAGCCCCCGGCCGGTGGCCACCTCGATGATGGTGCGGAGGAGGGCGAGCTGGCCGGTCGTGGTGATGGCCGGGTCGAGGGGGTTGAGCCGGATGCCGCCGTCGGCGGCGGCGACGGGGTCGAGGCGGATGGGGGTTATTCCCAGCTGTTGCGCGATCAGGTTCCACTCGCCGACGCCGTCCTCGCCCTGGGCGTCCAGCACGACGACCTGGCGGTCGCGGAAGCGCAGCTGCCGTAGGACGTAGGTCTTCTCCAGCGCGGACTTGCCGTTTCCGGACTCGCCGAGGACGAGCCAGTGGGGGGCGGGCAGTTGCTGTCCGTAGAGCTGGAAGGGGTCGTAGATGTAGCCCTTGCCGGAGTACACCTCACGCCCGATGATCACGCCGGAGTCGCCGAGGCCGGGGGCCGCGGTGGGGAGGTAGACGGCCTGCGCCTGCCCGGTGGAGGTGCGTACGGGCAGCCGGGTGGTTTCGACCTTTCCGAACAGGAAACTGGTGAAGGCGTCGGTGACGGTGGCGAGCGGGTCGAGCACGGCATTGCCCCTATCGTCGGATGCCGGTCGCGAACGGCAGCGTGTTGACGAACGCCCGGTGGTGCTCGCGGTCGCACCACTCGAGCTTGAGGTAGCTCTTGCCGGCCGAGGCTCTTATGGTCCGCTTGTCGCGCGCCAGGGCCTCCGGGGAGCGGGAGGACACGGTGATGTAGCCGACGAGGTTGACGCCGGCCGCGCCGCTGGCGAGGTCCTCGCCGCGCTGGTCGACGCGGGAGTGGTGGGCGACGTCGCGCGGGTCGACGACACGGTTCATCTTGGCGGCGCGGGAGGCGTCCGCGTCGTCGTTCGTCTTCTCGGTCAGCATCCGTTCGATGGCGACGTCGGTCGGCTCCAGGTCCATGCAGACCGCGACTGTACGAATCACATCGGGGGTGTGGACGAGAAGGGGAGCGAGGAAATTGACCCCAACGGGTGTCATCGGCCACTCCTTGACCCACGCCGTGGAGTGACACCAGGGTGCCCGGGTGGACGACTCGCGCGTCTTCGCCTGGAGGAACGTGGGTTCCATCGCGTCCAGCTCGGCCGGCCAGGCGTTCCGCTTCGTCATCGCCTGGATGTGGTCGATGGGGTGGTCCGGGTCGTACATCGAGTGGACGAGCGAGGCGAGGCGCGCCTGGCCGAGCGGCTGGCGGACGCGGATGTCCGCCTCGGCGAGACGGGCGCAGATGTCCGTGAGCTCGCGCGCCATGACGACGGCGAGGCCCGCGTCCTTGTCCAGCCGCCGCCTGCCCGCCTCGTGCCGGGAGGCGCGGGCGATGGCCTGGGCCTCGGCGGCCAGTTCACGGCCGTAGTGCATACAGGCGACGAGGTAGGCGCGGTGCTGCTCGGAGGAGGTGGAGACCATGGACTGCAGCTGGTCGTAGGAGTCCCTGAGCCACTCCGGCGCCCGTTCGTCGCCCCGCCGTTCGACGTCCTTGGCGTGGGCGTCCGGGTCGGCGGGGAGCGTGCGGGCGAGCATCTGGATGCGGGTGACGTAGCCGTCGCCGTTGGCGACGTGCTTCAGGAGCGTGCCGAATCGTTCGACCAGTGCTTCCTGGTCCTCCGAGTCGCGGAGGCCGACGCCCGGGCCCTCGATCTCGATCGCGGCGGTGACGGTCCGGCGGTCGGCGTGCAGCAGCACGGCGATCTCGTCCGGGCCGAAGGGTGCGGACAGCCAGTTGATCCGCCCGATCCCGGGCGGCGGGCCGACCTCGATCTCCCGCCCGTCCAGCCGGGTGCCCGCCTCGATCGCACCGGAGCGGTACGTCGCACCGCGACGCAGCGTCCGTTTGTACGAGCGGTTGATTTCAAACCACTTGTAGAACGTGCGGTTCTTGTACGGGACGTAGACGGCGGCCAGCGACAGCGCGGGGAAGCCGGTGAGGGTCATGATCCGCAGGGGGAGGATCGGCACCAGCAGCCCGCACATCATGCCCAGGAACGCGCCCACGACGATCAGCGCGATCTCGCCGGTCTCCCGGTTCTTGCCGACGACCGCGTTGGGACGTGCGCGGCCGATCAGATACGTACGGCGGGGCGCGATCGGCTGGGACTGGGCCGGGATCGTCAACTCCGCTCACCTCCGGATGTATTGCGCTTGCTGTTGTTCTGCGCGGTGTTGTTCTGCGCGCGGGGCGCGGGCACGGCGGCCGTGCCCGGCACCGAGGCTGCGGAGGGAGCGCTTCCGTTGCCGCCGGACGGGGCGGTCGCGGGGCGGGCGCTGTGGGCGGTGACACCGCCGCTGACGGCGCCCGAGGGGCGGGCCGCCTGGGACCCGCCGCCGTCGCCGCGGGCGCTGTGGGTGGTGATGCCCTGCTTGACCAGGGCGGCGGGCGAGGAGATCACGGCGGCGGCCTGGCGGGAGGCCGCGTCCTTGCTGGCGTTGCGGCTGCTGACGATCTCGTCGCCGAAGCCCGGCACGAAGCGGTAGATCATCGCACTGGCGAAGATGGCGAGGAGGATGATCGCGAGGCCGGAGACCACGGCGGAGAAGGAGTTCGGCCCCTTCCCGGAGGACAGGGCTCCGGCGAGACCGAGCACGATCATGATGATCGGCTTGACCAGGATCACCGCGATCATGATGCCCGCCCAGCGACGGACGTGCCCCCACATGTTCTTGTCCACCAGCCCCGCGTACACGGCGGTGCCGAGGAGCGCGCCCACGTAGAGCAGCGCGGCCCGGATCACCAGCTCCAGCCAGAGCACACCGGCGGCCAGCACGGACACGAGCGACACGACGATCAGCATGATCGGCCCGCCGCCGATGCCGTTGCCCTTCTGCAGCGCCTCGGCGAAGCCGCCGAAGAACTGGTCGTTGTTGGTGGACGAGCCGGTGGCGATGACGTCCGTGACGGCGTCGGTGGCGTTCACGACGGTGTAGAGGATCAGCGGCGTGAACGCGGACGCCAGCACCGTCAGCCACAGGAACCCCACGGCCTCCGTGATCGCCTCGGTGAACGGCACCCCCCGCACCGCCCGCTTGGCCACGGCCAGCAGCCACAGGACGAGGGTGAGGATGGTGGAGGCGGCGAAGACGACGGCGTACTGGCGGAGGAAGGGCGTGTTGGTGAAGTCGACGTTGCCGGTGGAGTGGACCGCGGTGGAGAGCTTGTGGATGATCCACGACGCGGCGTCGGCGCATCCCTTGGCGAGGGAGGCGAGGGGGTCGGTGACGGTCTGGGGGTCGTTGGGGGAGACGGACGTGCCGGGGTTTTTGCCGCCCTTGCAGTAGTCCTTGGCCAGCCCCACGATGAGGTCGCAAGGGTCGTTCCCCTTGGACGCCGACGGTGTCGGGGTGGGGACGGCCGATCCCGTGGGCCCGGGCGTGGGAGTCGACACAGGTGGTGTGGTCCCGGGCGTCGGCGTACCGGCCGGCGGCGGTGCCGGATCGGCGGTCGCCCGAGAAGCCAGGGCCATGAGCGCGACCTGCACGCCCACCGCGGCCGCCGTGACGGAGTAGGCGCGCGGGCGGTGGCTACCTGGCATACGTGAACCCTCCGTAACCGCTGACCGCGTTCGAGATCTCAGTGGCTGATGCGGCCCGGTCGTCACCGTTCACCGGTGCCGGGCCCTGCTGTTGACTGGAAGACGTGATCTTCCAGTCATCGTTCGTCCAGTGAAGCTTCTGCGTCAGGGTGAACCACGTCTGGGTCACGGGCTTGGTCGATCCCTCGCCGGCGAGGCCGACCAGGCCGGTGCACCAGACCTCGACGGTCGCGTCGTTGGCCCCGTACGAGGTGGTCTTCGACCCGACGGGGACGGTGCGGGACACGAACGTCAGCCCCTTGGGCGCCGAGCCGTCGGGTAGCAATCCCACGTTCTTGAGGAAGGCGCCGGAGTACGCCTGGTCGAGCTGTCCTTGGAGAGCGGGCGCGGCGTCCGGAGTGTGGGTGGCGTCGACGATGACACGACGGCTGTCCTTCCGGAACATCCCGTCGCCCCCCAACGCCACCGCGAAGTTCGCCGCCGCCGACTGCGCCCCCTGCTCCGAATGGGCGAATCCGGAAGCGATGCCACCGGTCTTGCCGTCGACCGGCTTGACCCCCGTGGGAGCGGTCGCGCTGCCGCCGGGGCGGCGCGCGTCGGCACCAGAAGAGGCGTCGTCGCCGGAGTCACCGCCCCGGTTGGCGAAGGCGATCGCCGCGATGAGCAGCACCACGACGCCGACGACCGCCACCAGGTTCCGGTTGGATGGTCGGCCCCCGCGGCCGGAACGCCCGCCTCCGCGCCGCGTCGGCGCGTAGGGGTCGACCTCGCCCTCCGGAAGCCGCGTGCGCGTCATATGACGGTCGTCGCCGTAGCCGCCCTGGCCGCCACCGTAGCCGTCGTCGCCGAGACTCATCGCTCGCCTGCTCCCTCATACGTCGTGGCCGGCTTGCCGCCCGTATATGACGGTAGCGGTGTGAACGGAATCCCGGGGGAGGGCGTGGAGGAGTGAGGGGGCATCAGTTGGCAGCCTCGATGGAGGTGGGCTGGGGGACGAGAGGGTCTGCGCTGAGACGAAGCACCGGCGGTGCACACGGGCTCGGGTGGGGGCGGAAGGGGCGCGTGGAGGGGCTCAGACCGCCATGCCGTAGACGATGGTGAACAGCGTGCCGAGCGAGCCGATGATGAAGACGCCGGTCAGACCGGCGACGATCAGCCCCTTGCCCTGCTCGGCGCTGAAGGTGTCGCGGAGGGCCGTGGCACCGATCCGCTGCTTCGCCGCACCCCAGATCGCGATCGCGAGACAGAGCAGGATCGCGACGGCCATGATGACCTCGATCATCACCCGGGCCTCCCGGCCCAGTTGGCCGAAGGGACCCCAGTTAGGGGCGATTCCGCCAATAATGGTGTTGATGTCGCCTTTACCGGCCGCCAAGAACATCTCTAACTCACCGCCCCATATGGGTAGTTGTGTCCACCCTGCCGCACGGCAAAGGCCGGAACCTATCTTCGCTGACATACCGCCGTTCGCATGTCGATTTGGCGGCATTTCTTGTCGGAACCCGTATGACCGGCGGTTGCATGGCCCTGACCTGCGACAAGGCCCGTTGTCAGTGGCGGGTCCTATGGTGACTCTGTGTATCACGCGTATGGACGGCGGGCAATGTCCGGCCATGTGAGGGGTATCGCAGGGGGGACGGGGATGTTCGAACGGCAGTGTGTTCGGTGGGTACTCTTCCTGGTCTGCGCATGGTTCAAGATCAAAGGTGGTACGGGTGCTGGTAGCCGGTCGGTACCGGTTGGGGGAGCCGCTCGGCCGCGGCGGCATGGGCGAAGTCTGGCAGGGCCAGGACGAGGTGCTGGGCCGTCAGGTCGCCGTCAAGCTCCTCCTGGGCGACGACGGCGACGAGTCGGCCGCCATGCGTTTCCGGATGGAAGCCCAGACGGCCGCCCGCCTGAACCACCCCCAGGTCATCGCCGTGTACGACTTCGGCGAGTGGGAGGGCCGCTTCTACCTGGTCATGGAGCTCGTCCAGGGGCCGAGCCTGGCGGGGGAGCTCGCCGAGCAGCGCGTCCTCGCGCCGGCCCGCGCGGCCGGCCTGGTGGCCCAGGCCGCCTCGGGCCTGGCGGCCGCGCACCGGCAGGGAGTGGTCCACCGGGATGTGAAGCCCGGCAACCTCATGATCGACGCCGCGACCGGCACGCTGAAGATCGGCGACTTCGGCATCGCCCGCTTCGTCGACGAGACCTCCGCCGGGCTGACCCGGGCGGGCCAGATCGTCGGTACGAGCACCTACCTCGCCCCCGAACGCGCCCTGGGCCGGACCGCGGGTCCCGAGTCGGACGTGTACGCGCTGGGCTGCGTGCTGTACCAGATGCTGATCGGTCGGCCCCCGTTCTGGGACGAAAACCCGACCGCCCTGCTGTACCTCCACGTGGACAGCCCGCCCGAACCCCCGCGCGATTACCGCCCCGACGTCCCGCCCGCCTTCGAGGATTACCTGCTGAGGATGCTGGCGAAGCAGCCGGAGGAGCGGCCGTCGGCACAGGAGGTCGCGGACTTCTTCTCGGGCACGGCGTGGCGGGGCTCGCCCCAGCCGTCGTCGCCGCCCATGGCCTCGCCGTTCGCGACGGACGTGCCCCAGGCCGCCCAGTCGGTAGCAGGGCTGGCTGAGGCGTCGGCCGTGGTGACGGGGCCGCCGCCCGTGCGCCCGTCCGTACCCGCTGTCGCGCCCGCGGCTGCACCATCGGCCACGCCCTCGGCCGCGTCATTGGGCATGCCTGCGGCCATGCCCCTGGCCGCGCCTTCGGCCCCGGTCGCGCCTTCGGCCGTACCGTCCCAGGGCGGCGTCGGACCCCGGACGGGCTCGTCGGCCGCACCCCCGCATCCGCAAGCGGCCCCCATGCCCCACGGGCTCCCCGCGCCCCCCGTGGGCACGGGAGTGCCACCCATGCCGTCCGTCCCGCCCGTGACACCCGTACCGGCCGCAGCGCCGCATCCGGCGCCGCCCATGGCGGCAGGGCCGGTGTCGGGGCCGGCGTCAGAACCGGTGTCGGGGCCGGCCTGGGCTCCGCCGGAGTCCCTGGGCTTCGCCTCGCACGTCCCGCCGTTGCCGCCGGCGCTTCAGCGGGAGACGACGACCACGTACGCGCTGCCCTCCGCGCGGACCAGGGCCGCCGCTGCGGCCGGCGCTGCCGGGCGGCAGCGGCCGAAGGTGCTGCTCGCGGCCGTCGCCGGAGTGATGGTCTTCGTCGTGGCCGCGCTGATCGGTGCCGCGCTGTTCTGAGCTCGGCTCCGACCGGCTCCAAGCGCGTCGCCGGAAGTCCGGTGCGTCATCTGCGGGTGCGTCGTGGCCGAGCGCGCAGTTCCCCGCGCCCTTCGGGGAGCTGCCGACCCTAGTCGTCGAGGCCCTCGACGAAGTGGTCGAACTCGCCTGCCCTGACGCCCAGGCAGAAGGCCTCCCACTTCTTCTCGGTGGTCACGACGACCGTCTCGGGGTTGATGTTCTCCCGGATGTAGACGTTCCCGTCCCCGCCGAAGGCCACCTCCAGGTATTCGGTCATCGTCTCGTCGTCGGTGGCCGGGATCCAGTTGAGCTCGGGCACGGCAACGCCCCTTCACGCGATGGGATGTTCGGATGAACGTCGGCGACCACGATAGAGGAGCCCGCTGACTCCCGAAGCCTGCTCAGCGCCTCCTGGATGGTGTGAATCATCAGCCTCGGCCGACGGAAGACGTCGTCGCCGCTGAACCGGAGCACCTGGCGGATGCCCTCGCAGCCGGATAGCTCGTTGAAGCGAAGGATGTCGTTCTGGTGCGCGGACCGGCTGCCGTGCCAGGTGTATCCCTCGATCTCCACGCCCAGCCCTTCCGCCCTGAAGAGGAAGTCGAGCCGCAGCAGTCGGCCGTTCGGCGTCGTCACCTCGGCTTGCGATTCCGGATGCAGCCCGACGCCGTGCATCCACAGCCGCGCCATGCTCTCCGCCGGGGACCCGGAAACCGGGTCGGCCAGCGCGAGTGCCTCCCGCGCCGACCGCACGTTCCGCCGGCGGCGGCCGCAGCGTCCGTCAAGGTGTCTGCCAGGGCGTCCGTCGACGCGTTCGTCGATGCGTCCGTGCGGATGTCTGTCAGGGCCCAGCGCCTCGCGGATCTGCTCCCGGTCGGCCAGCCCCTGGGCAAGCACGAAGTCGGCGGCGATCACGGCCTCGTGGGCGGGCAGGGCCATCAGCAGGTCGCAGATGGTGCGGAGCGCCGTGGTGACCCGTACACCGGCGACCACCGTGGTCTCGCGCGCCGCCAACCGTATGGCGTGCACGACGACACCGGGCACCCGCGTCTGCCCCCGCCGACGCGGGTCCGTGAGCTCGATGACGTCGTCGCCGACGACCCGGAAGACGCGGCCGCGCCGGACGGTCCGGCCGTGCGGAAGGGCGGGAATGCCGTACAGAGCCGCCGCCGAGCCATGGCTTCCCACCCACTCCGGATGTCTCAATTGCACCGCGCGCAGACGCAGCCGCGTATCGATCCGCAGACCCGGCTGCCCCCACGCCCCGCAGTACAGCCGCGACCAGCCGGCCCGCCGTAGCGCCCCCGCCGCACCGCTTGGCCGCAGCCCGCACTCGACGGCCTGCGTCGTGAGCAGGACGCCGCCTTGCGCGGCGGCGACCTCGTGAAGATTTCGCTGATCCCCCCGTTTCATGTCCCCAGGACACCGCATGGAGTGGAATCCCGCGAGGCCTGTGGATAACCCGAGGGCCGGACGAGGGGCCGCTTCGTCCTACCTGCGCTTTTCTCGACTTCCCGGGGTGGGAAGTCGAGATCGGCGCTGCCTGTCAGAGCGTCGTCGTCACCACTGGTCGATGCCCATCTTCTTTGCCGCCTTGTGGATCGCGTTGTAGTGATCGATCGACATGTCGGACTTCTTGCTGTTCGGCGGCAGATTCTTGTCGGCCTGCCGGAACTCGTCGCGCGCCTCGGCCAGCAGCTTCGTCCCGTAGCTGACCGGCACATCGGCTTTCCCGTGCACAGGATGCGACGAGGCGGCCGTACGGCTGCCCGCCTGGATGAGTGTGGATCGCGCCTCGTTGTAATCGGCTGCCTTCACCGTCTTCGGGTTCGCCGACACCGCGTGCGTACCGGAGACCGCACGGGCGTGATCGGCGCCGATCGCGGCGGAAGCGGGAGCGACGACCGCGGCGACGGCGCCGACTGTGATCGCGGCGACGAGACCGGCCCGGGCTATGAGGTTCATGGGGCACCTCTTCTTACTCGACGGAAGGATTCCAGGTGTTGCTAAGGAAAGCCTTCCCGTGGGGGATCGCTGCCCGATGAACAAAGGATGGACGCGCTGGTCGCCGGGGACAGACGAGGCCGAGCGGTGGCCCCGCCTCAGCCCCAGGTCGTACCGGCCGGCTCCTCGATCGTCGTGTTGATGCGGTTGAAGAAGTTGGTCATGGCGACCATCAGGATGATGGCGGAGAGCTGCTTCTCGTCGAAGTGATCCGCCGCCTCGTCCCAGATCTCGTCCGGCACGGCCTTGCCCGAACGGTCTGCGATCCGCGTCGCGGCCTCCGCCAGCGCCAGGGCGGCCCGCTCGGCGTCGCTGAAGAACGGCGCCTCGCGCCAGGCGGCGACCTGGTGCAGCCGCTCATCGCTCTCACCGGCCTTCTTGGCACTGGCGATCCCGCCGTACACACAGGCACTGCACCCGTTGATCTGGCTGGCCCGCAGGTGCACCAGCTCCAGAATCTGCCGCGGCGCGTCGCCCTGGTGCACGGCCGAGAGGATGCTCTGGATTCCCTTCATGGCGTCGGGCAGGACGAGTGCCGGGTTCTTCATGCGCGCGTTCATGTTGCGTTCCCCTCCGCAAGCCAGGTGACCGGCGCGTCTGCCGCACAAGCACCGGCCGGTCGATTTCCGTCATCACCGCACTGACGGATGGCGGCGGGGGAGTGTGACGCACGGGCGCGAAGAATTTCTGGCCGGGCCATTTGAGGCGCCGCCCCTCCCCATCTGCGTGCGGTCGCGTACCGCGTGCGGCCCTGCCGGGGCCTTGGCTGTCAGGCGGTCGCCCGTGAGTAGCGGAGCAGAGCCCGCAGGGTGTGGGGAGAGAGGGAGAGGGTGACGGTTGGGGTGTCGCTCTCGCGGAGGTGGACGGTGGTCGTGTCGTCGCCTGCGGCCAGCTCTATGCACTCGCCGTTGTTGCCGCTCGGTCCGCTGAAGGTCGACTTCTGCCATCGGGGCTCTGACATGACTTCCTTCACATCGTGTACATCAGGTGCTGGATGAGGCCAAGGGAATCCTTCCTCGCATGGAACTCAGGTTCGACTTGGGCGTCAATCGGCGGCAAGGCGGAGGTGCTGAGGGACTGAAAGAAACGGGAGAACTGGTTCAGGTGCTCCGGGTCGCTGATGAAGGGGGAGGCGACGGGTTGTTCCACATAGGCGGTGTTCAGTTCGGGAACCGGGCCCTCGAAGAGGACGAACGGCGTGCTGGACGTCGGCGGGTTGATGCTCGCTGTGAAAGGGAGGATCTGCACCTGCACGTGGGGCAGTCGTGCCATCCCGACCAGATGGAGGATCTGGCGACGCATGGTGTCCTCGGGTACGAACTGCATGCGCAGTGCCGCTTCGTGGATCACGGCGTGAAAGCGCAGCGATCCGTCCTTCAGGGCCCGTTGGCGGCTTAGCCGGAACTGGACGTACTTCTCGATCAGCGCTGGTTCGGTGTGAGGTTCGGCCGACTCGAAGAGGGCCTGCATGTACTCGGCGCTCTGGAGGAGCCCTGGCATGTAAAGCCACTGGAACGAGCGGCATCCGACGGCGGTGGCTTCGAGCTCGGCCAGGTCGAGTGCGTGCGGCCCCTGGATGTCCTTGTACTCCGTCCACCATCCCTTGCCCGTGGAGCGGCTCATCGCCACCAGCGCATCGACCAAGGGCTCCGAACGGCAACCGTAAGCTTCGGTGAGCGCCCGCAGCTTCACCTCGGGAATGGCTGTTCGAGCTGCTTCGATATGGCCCAGATGGGCCGGCCCGAGGTCGGCGAAGGCTGCCGCGCGCCCGACGGAGAGGCCCGACGAGGTTCGTAGCCTGCGCAGCTCGATGCCCAAACGCCGCTGTCGCTGCGTGGGGTTCGTGCGTAGGCCCATGGCGTCCTCCTTGTGATCGTGAGCAGTCTGCCGGTTTTCGACGCCTTGGAGGCACTCTTTGGGGTCAATCGACTGGAATCGGTTGCCGATCAGCAACCGGACTCCCTACCGTCGAACCCGACCCGCCCTCCCCGGCACGTAAGCCGGAAGTGCACCGCGTCCGCATGCGCGCCCATCCGCGCCCCGTATGCGTGCCCGGCAACGCCACCGCGATCCGCCGTCCAAGAGGGCATCCGGCATTCGGTGAAGCCCAGGAGTCACGCCATGTGTCCCATCACCACCGTCGTCCCCATCCGCCCCGACTTCTCCCTCGGTTTCCTCCCTGTTCCGAGCCTCGTCCGTGAGGTTCGTGCTGCCGTACGCGGCCTCCTTGTCGCCGCTACCGCGACGACCTCGTCGACGACACGCTTCTGCTCACCTCCGAAGTCGTCCCCAACGCCGTCAACGCCTGCTGTGGTAGCTCCTGCACGGCCCTCGTCACCGTCTACGCGAAGTGGATGTACGGCGGCGCCCTGCTCGTGCTCGTGCGGGACTACGCGCCCGGGGCGCCCGAGCGGCCGGTGCCGGTCGGGGACGCCGAGAGTGGTCGTGGGCCGGCGCTCGTCCGGGTCTGTGCCACGCATTGGGGGGTGTGCCGGCACGGGAGCGGTCCGGGGAAGGCCGTCTGGTTCCGCGTCGCGGCGGCAACACCAGCGCAGGTTGCTCAATGATCAGGGACATGGCGAGATGTGGCACAGTCTCACCTCGTGGAAGCGCTACGAGATCAGGACCCCGCAAGCATCGGTGTGCACACCGTTCTCGCCCGGCTCGGTGCCGGCGGGATGGGGCAGGTGTATCTGGGGCGGTCGCCCGGTGGGCGGCAGGTGGCGATCAAGGTGATCCGGGAGGACTTCGCCGAGTCGCCCGAGGCGCTGGCGCGGTTCCGCCGGGAAGTGGAGACCGTGCGCGCCGTGCGCAGCGCGTACACCGCCAACCTGATCGACGCCTCGCTCGAGGCGACCCCGTACTGGCTCGCCACCGAATACGTGCCCGGGCCGACCCTCGTGGAGGCGGTACGGGCGCGCGGGCCGCTGCCCGCCGACACCTGTCTGCGGCTGTTCGCGGCGCTCGCGGAGGCGCTCTCCCATGTGCACGAGCACGGGGTGCTCCACCGCGATCTGAAGCCGCACAACGTCATCCTCTCGGCCGTCGGGCCCAAGCTCATCGACTTCGGCATCGCACGCGGCGCCGAGCAGACCGCGCTCACCCAGGCCGGTGCCGCGCCGGGCACTCCCGGGTACACCGCGCCCGAGATCATCACACGGAACGACGTCAGCCCCGCCGCCGACGTCTTCGCGCTCGGCGCGACCATGGCCGTCGTGGCGACCGGACGGCCGCCCTACGGCGAGGGTTCGCTGGAGTCCGTGACGTACCGGGTCGTCCACGGCGAAGTGGACGTGGCCGGTGTGGAGCCGGCGCTCGCGGAGCTGATCCGGGACTGCGTCGCGGGCGATCCGGGCAAGCGGCCGGATCTCGCACGGATCATCGCGCGGTGCGGGGTGCGTTCGGCGCTCGTCGACGATCCGGTCTACCGGGAGTTGACGGCGGTGGGCGGCGGGACGCCCGCGCCTTCCGCCGCGTACGTGCCCACGTTGGTCCCGGGAGCGGTGCCGGGAGCGGCGCCGGGAGTGGCGCCGGGAGTGGCACCGGGAGCGGTGCCGGAGACGCCCTCGTCGCGTCCGCGGACGAAGCTGTGGCTGACCGTCGGCGCCGCCTCCGTCGCGCTCGGCGTGGTCGCGGCGCTCGCCGTCCAGTCGCTGAGCGGCGACGACGCGAAGGGCGGCACGGACAAGGCGCTGGGCAAGGGGGCGGCCAAGCCGGCCGCCTCCCCTGTCTCCTCCCCGGCCGCGTCCGGTTCGCCCTCGGGCCCGTCAGGACCTCCCGCCTCCGACGCGGGCAGCGGCGGCGGGAGCGGGAAGGAGCCCGCGTACGTCGAGGCGACCAACCCCAACCGCGACTACTGGACGGCGAAGGAGGGCTCCCTCTACGGCGAGGGGACGTGCAACATGCCCTCCGAGGAGCGGACCGACGGGCAGTTCCAGACCTCGGTGGCCGACGCGGTCAGGCCGGAGGTCCGAGTGATGTCCGGCAAGGTGAAGATTGGCTTCCGTTTCAAGTACGCCGACCCCGACCGGATCAAGTCGCCGTTCTACGTCTCGGTGGCCGTCAAACCTCCGCACGAGATCGATTCGTCGACCGGCAAGCCCCTGGACGGCCTGCGCCAGAACAACCTCGGCCTGGGCTACACCAGCAAGCCCGTCGACATCGCCCCCAAGGGGCCCGGGGGTTGGGGAGCCGACTTCAAGGAACTGACCTACCCCGACGACTTCCAGCAGTACGTGCGCGGGAAGCCGTACGCGCAGGCCATCCCCGTCAGCAACGACCCCGGGGACTGGACGGTGCTCTTCGAACACGTCAGGAGCGAGAAGGAGTACGCGAGCATCGGCTGCTACGGCTTCACCGCCAAATAGCACCCAGGGCGGGGGATCCGCACGATATTTCGGAAACGGCAGTGCAAGGGGCCTGCCATGGGGGAAGGTTGACGGGTGCGGAAGCTCTGGGTGGGCGTGGGTGTCGGCATCGCGATGTGCCTGAGTTTCATCGGGCTGCTCGTTGTCGGGGTGTACGTGGCCGCCGGGAACATCACCGGCCTGGGGAAGGGTGGCACGGTCGGGCTGGCCAAGGGCGCCGTGCCCGAGCAGTACCAGGCGCTCGTGGCGAAGTGGGGCAATCTCTGTCCCGCCCTCAACCCCGCCGTGCTGGCCGCCCAGCTCTACACCGAGAGCAACTGGGACCCGACGGCCAAGAGCCCCGCCGCCGCCATGGGGATCGCCCAGTTCATCCAGGAGACGTGGGACACCGAGGGCATCGACGGCAACGGCGACGGCAAGAAGGACATCTGGGATCCGGCGGACGCCATTCCGTCGGCCGCCTCCTACGACTGCCAGCTGTCCAAGGACGTAAAGGGTGTGGCCGGTGACATCACGGACAACATGCTGGCCGCCTACAACGCCGGCCCGTACCGCGTCATCAAGGCCGGCGGCGTCCCCGCCATCAGCGAGACGCAGGGCTATGTGAAGTCCATCCGCAGCCTGGAGAAGAGCTTCGCCCGGCCGGTCGGCCGGGTGGCGCCCTCGCAGCAGGCGGCCGGGGCCATCTACTACGCCCAGGAGAAGCTCGGCACCCCGTACCTCTGGGGTGGTGACGGCGGGCCCGAGGACAACGGCCGCTTCGACTGCTCCGGGCTGACCAAGGCCGCGTACGCCTCGGTCGGGATCGAGCTGCCGCGCGTCGCGAACGACCAGTGGAACGCCGGTCCGCACCCCAAGCGGGACGAGCTCCTCCCGGGGGACCTCGTCTTCTACGCGAACGACCTGAACGACCCGCGCAGCATCCACCACGTGGGTCTCTACGTCGGCGGCGGGTACATGATCCACGCGCCGCGGACGGGCGCCGTGATCCGGTTCGAGAAGATCGACTCGCAGCCGGACTACATCGGTGCCACTCGGGTCACCGCGGACGGGGCGAAGGCGCTGCCCGCCGCACAGGGGGCGGCGGGGAGGAAGTCCTGAGCCCTCCTCAGATCGACGCGGTGGTGTGTGATGCCGCATCAGGTGCGAATGGCTTGAACTCCCCGTGAACCTCACCCCTGAGCTGGGGTGATGGGTCACCCTTCGATAACGTCCAGGTGATCATTGGGTGGAGAGTGGAACGGCGGGCCGGAGCCAGGCGTTCCATTGGAGTGGGAAAGCAGCGCCGCGAGCTGCGGCGCACGGACCACGGGGGTCGGTGGCTGGGCGTGGTGTCGAGCGACAGATAGGGGCGGCGGCGATGGCTGGACTCGTGACGGGAGACTCCATGCCGGTGGCCGTGCTGGCCGGGGGCGAGACCAACCCCGACGTCAGCCTGCTCTACGACATCAACGGCATCGCCAAGGACGCACCCAACTGGGCCGACCGCACCATGGAATTCCTGGGCGAATACGGCATCCTCTTCGGCCTCGCCGTGCTGATGCTGTGCGCCTGGTGGAGCGTTCGCAAGAGCAAGGACGCCCCGGCCGGGACGGCCGCGCTGCTGTGGTCGCCGCTGGCGGCCGGGATCGCCCTGCTGATCAACGTGCCCATCCGGGGATTCGTCCGCCGGCCCCGGCCCTTCCTCGACCACCAGGGCCTGGAGGTGCTGGTCAAGGGGAAGACGGACTTCTCCTTCGTCAGCGACCACGCCACGCTCACGATGGCGCTCGGCGTCGGACTGTTCGTGGCCAACCGGAAGTACGGGCTCATCGGCATCGGGCTCGCCCTGCTTGAGGGATTCTGCCGGGTTTACATGGGCGTGCATTACCCAACGGACGTCGTCGGCGGGCTGGCGCTCGGGACGGCCGTCACGCTGCTTCTCGCCCCGTTGGCGATGATGCTGCTCACGCCGTTGACGCGGTGGGTTGCGGGGACGCGGCGAGCCGGGTGGCTCGTGCGGGCGGGTGACGCGCCCGCGCCCATCGTGCCGGCCGCGACCGTCGGCGATGCCGGTGGGGCCGGGCATGAGCTGCGGGTCCAGGACCGCGACCTGGCCGCGTAGCGCTTCGCCGGAAGCCGTACGCCATCTGCGGGTGCGTCGTGGCTGGTCGCGCCCACGCGGCGGTAGCCGTATAGCGACACTGTCCCGCGCCCCTTCGGGGCGCTACTGAGCCGCGTCGGACGTGGCCGTTACGTGCTTCTCCGCGTCCTCTCTCGCCAGGGAGCGGGCTCGGCGGGCCGGGCCGTACCAGCCGCAGGTGCAGCGAGCCGTGCAGAACGAGCCCCGTTCGCTCGTACTGATGATGTGGTCAGCGGGATCGGACACGTGACCACGGTACCCGGCCGTGACGACCTCCCCGGGGCGGTCGTTGGAAGAAGCGGGTTCCACTAGCGTGCGGCAGGGGGCTTACGGCCATGGCGGTGCAGGGACGCAGACGCGGAGGCGCGATCGTGGCCGCCGCGCTGGCGGGCGGCATCGCCCTCGGGGTGTTCGCCGTCTCCGGCTGCGCCGAGCAGGGCGGGCCCGCCGAGCGGGGCCAGGACGGCAAGGGCCTGTGGCACGCGGCGAGCGGTCAGGTCCGGCAGGCGCAGCTGGAGGGCCCGGTGGGAGTGGATCCCGCGCGGGCGCTCGCCGTCGTGCGGCACGCCCCCGAGGCCCTGGTCCGGGCCGGTGGCGCCAGGGTGCGGACGTCCATGGAGACCGTCAGTGGTGGGACGCGGCTGACGATCCGGGGCAAGGGCGGCTACGACTTCACCCGCCCGGTGGGGCGGCTCACCGTGACGCTGCCCGAGGGCGCCGACGGGAGCGTCGGCCGCCGGGCGATCACGGAGGTCTTCACGCCGGGCGCGCTGTATATGAAGAACCGGGGCGCGGGTGTTCCCGCCGGCAAATGGGTCCGGCTCGACACGGGTGCCCTCCCGGACGGCGATCTGCTCACGAGCGGTGCCACCGACCCCCTCGCGGCGGCCGAGCTGCTCGGCGGGGCGCGCGAGGTGGCGTACGTACGGGACGAGTGGATCGGCGACACGCGCGTGGGGCACTACTGGGGGACGATCGATCTCGACCGGGCCGCGCGCGCCGCGCCCGAACGGGACCGGGCCGCGCTGGCAGCCGCGGCGAAAGGGTTCTCCAGTGGGACGGTCGCGTTCGACGCCTATCTGGACGAGGCGGGGCGGCCGCGGGTGCTGCGGTACCGCTTCGGGGTCGGGGCGCGGGACGCACGGGCCGGCGGACGTGCGCCGGTGGGCGAGACGCGTGGCCCGCTGGGTGAGACGGGTGGCCCGGTGAGCGGGACGGGGATCGCCACGGCCCCCGCGACGTTCTCTCCCGGCGGCTCATCGGTCGGGGGCCCGTTGGCCGGCGGCTCGTCGGACGGAGGCTCCCCGGGCGGTTCACCCGGCGCGGGCCTTGCCGGGCCACCCGCCTACCAGCGGCAGAGCGCGGCGCCGGCCGCCCCGATGACGGTGGTGTCGACCGTCGAGCTCGGCTCCTTTGGATTCCGCCCGGACATCTGGCTTCCCGCGCCCGCCGAAATCTATGCGGGCACGGTCGCTTCGCCACAGAAATAACGCGGGAGGACATGGTTGGCCCTGGAAATGGTCCATCTGTGCCATGCGCGGCGTGTGTACCGATCACTACGCTGGAAAGCGGTGACCTGACGGCCTAGGCCGGTGAGTCCCGAAGCCCCCGAGGACCCGAGGAGGTGAATCGCGTGGTTCCGCGACGCGGTTTGTGCGGCGGGCCGGACCCCGTGGCCCTCATCGAGATCGATCTCTACGGTGAATTGATGATCGCGGCGTCCATGGCGGACGAGGAGCGGCTCAGCGTCGACCGGATCGATGAGGTTCTCCGCGTCGTCCGGCCCGTACGGCGGACGGAGTCGGGGAATCCCGCCGGCTCCGCCGGCCCCGGCCAGGCGTCAGGTGCGCAGTAGCCGCGCGATGGCGGCGCTGGCCTCCTCCACCTTCGCGTCGATCTCCGAGCCGCCCTTGAGGGCCGCGTCGGCCACGCAGTGGCGGAGGTGCTCCTGGAGGAGCTGGAGGGCGAAGGACTGGAGGGCCTTGGTGCTCGCCGACACCTGCGTGAGTATGTCGATGCAGTAGACGTCCTCCTCGACCATGCGCTGGAGGCCGCGGATCTGGCCCTCGATCCGGCGCAGCCGCTTGAGGTGCTGGTCCTTCTGCTTGCTGTAGCCGTGCGGGCCCGCAGGGGCCTCGTCGCCGTGGCAGGGCGCCCCTACCGGTTCAGCCCCGACCGGTTCAGTGGCACTGGTCACTGTGGCCTCCCTGGCCGTCATGGCGTCCTCCGGCGTTCCGCCGACGCGTCCGCGCTGGTCATCAGCGGGGGGCGGGTTGATGTCACGCTTGTCGGCGTCCTGCCGTTCCTCACCCGTTTGTATACCCCCAGCGGGTATATCGTACCCAAATTCACCGCCGGAGGCCCGTACCGCCTTCATGAGCACTCTGCCCGATGGGCGACACTGAGGGAATGCCAGTTAGCTGTGGCCGGATGATGCGCCTAGCATCAACGAGACCGAATCCGCTGCACCCCGAGGATCCCACGTGCGCTTTCGTCTGACCCCCAGGGAGACGAGCTTCTACGACATGTTCGCCGCCTCCGCGGACAACATCGTCACGGGCTCCAAGCTCCTGATGGAACTGCTCGGAGCGGATGCCTCCGCCCGGGCCGAGATCGCCGAACGGATGCGGGCAGCGGAGCACGCCGGGGATGACGCGACCCACGCGATCTTCCACCAGCTGAACTCCTCCTTCATCACGCCGTTCGACCGCGAGGACATCTACGCTCTCGCCGGTTCGCTCGACGACATCATGGACTTCATGGAGGAGGCCGTCGATCTGGTCGTCCTCTACCAGGTCGAGGAGCTGCCGAAGGGCGTCGAGCAGCAGATCGAGGTCCTCGCGCGGGCGGCGGAGCTGACCGCCGAGGCGATGCCGAACCTGCGGACGATGACCAACCTGACCGAGTACTGGATCGAGGTCAACCGTCTCGAGAACCAGGCCGACCAGATCCACCGCAAGCTGCTCGCGCACCTCTTCAACGGCAAGTACGACGCCATCGAGGTGCTCAAGCTCAAGCAGATCGTGGATGTGCTCGAGGAGGCCGCCGACGCTTTCGAGCACGTGGCGAATACCGTCGAGACCATCGCGGTCAAGGAGTCCTGACCTCCGGTGGATACGTTTGCACTTGTCGTGACCATCGCGGTCGCGCTCGGATTCACCTATACGAACGGCTTCCACGACTCCGCGAACGCCATCGCCACCTCGGTCTCCACGCGGGCGCTGACCCCGCGCGCGGCCCTCGCGATGGCGGCCGTGATGAACCTCGCCGGTGCCTTCCTGGGCAGCGGCGTGGCCAAGACGGTCAGCGAGGGCCTGATCGAGACGCCGACGGGCGACAAGGGGATGGGCATCCTCTTCGCGGCCCTCATCGGCGCGATCGCCTGGAACCTGATCACCTGGTACTTCGGTCTGCCCTCGTCCTCCTCGCACGCCCTCTTCGGCGGCATGGTGGGCGCGGCGCTCGCGGGCGGCACGACCGTCATCTGGACGGGCGTCATCGATAAGATCGTCGTCCCGATGTTCCTCTCGCCGTTCGTCGGCCTGATCCTCGGCTATCTGGTGATGGTCGCGATCATGTGGATGTTCCGGCGGGCCAACCCGCACAAGGCCAAGCGCGGCTTCCGCATCGCGCAGACCGTCTCGGCCGCCGGCATGGCGCTCGGCCACGGTCTGCAGGACGCCCAGAAGACCATGGGCATCGTGATGATGGCCCTGGTCATCGGTGATGTGCAGAGCAAGGGCGACGCGATCCCGGTGTGGGTCAAGCTCGCCTGCGCGATCATGCTCTCGCTGGGTACGTACGCGGGTGGCTGGCGCATCATGCGGACGCTGGGCCGGAAGATCATCGAGCTGGACCCGCCGCAGGGTTTCGCGGCGGAGACGACCGGCGCGTCCGTGATGTTCACGACCGCGTTCATGTTCCACGCGCCGATCTCGACGACGCACGTCATCACCTCGGCCATCATGGGTGTGGGTGCGACGAAGCGGGTCAACGCGGTGCGGTGGGGTGTCGCCAAGAACATCATTCTTGGGTGGTTCATCACGATGCCGGCCGCGGCGCTTGTCGCTGCGCTGGCTTACTGGGTGGTCAATCTCGCGTTCGGGTGACCCTTTCGCCGGACGAGTAAGGGCCCGCCCCCTGGTACGAACAGGGGGCGGGCCCTTTGCCTTGCGGTGGCACCGCCATGCAGCACCGCGAGGCGGCTTGTATGCGGGTGCGGGTCGTCTGTGGCTGGTCGCGCCCGGGGGTCCGGGGGTGTCCCCCGGAGAACACAGCCCCGCGCCCCTTCGGGGCGCTCCCTTACCCGAAGCGGCCCGAGATGTAGTCCTCCGTGGCCTGGACCGACGGGTTGGAGAAGATGCGCTCCGTGTCGTCGATCTCGATCAGCTTGCCCGGCTGGCCGACGCCCGCCAGGTTGAAGAAGGCGGTGCGGTCGGAGACCCGGGCCGCCTGCTGCATGTTGTGGGTCACGATGACGATCGTGAACCGTTCCTTCAGCTCGCCGATGAGGTCCTCGATGGCGAGCGTGGAGATCGGGTCGAGCGCCGAGCAGGGCTCGTCCATCAGCAGGACCTGCGGCTCGACCGCGATGGCCCGGGCGATGCACAGGCGCTGCTGCTGACCGCCGGAGAGGCCGGCGCCCGGCTTGTTGAGGCGGTCCTTGACCTCGTTCCAGAGGTTGGCGCCCTTGAGGGACTTCTCGACGATCCCGTCCAGCTCGGACTTGCGGTACCGGCCGCCGTTGAGGCGGACGCCGGCGACCACGTTCTCGTAGATGGACATGGTCGGGAAGGGGTTCGGGCGCTGGAAGACCATGCCGACCGTGCGGCGCACGGCCACCGGGTCGACCCCGGAGCCGTACAGGTTCTCGTCGTCCAGCATCACCTTGCCCTCGACCCGGCCGCCGGGGGTGACCTCGTGCATCCGGTTGAGGGTGCGCAGGAAGGTGGACTTGCCGCAGCCGGAGGGGCCGATGAAGGCCGTCACGGAGCGGGGCTCCACGGTCATCGAGATGTCCTCGATGGCCTTGTGGGTGCCGTAGTAGGCGTTCAGGCCGCTGACGTCGATTCGCTTGGCCATGGGATCACTACTTCTTTCGTAAAAACGCGTCCGCGTCAGCGGCCGGCCTTGGGGGCCTTCCAGCGGGCGATGCCGCGGGCCACCAGGTTGAGGATCATGACGAAGGCGATGAGGACCAGGGCCGCGGCCCAGGCGCGGTCGTAGCTGGCCTCGTTGCCGGCCGCCCACTGCTCGTAGATGTAGTACGGCAGCGAGGACTGGGCGCCTTCGAAGGGGTTGTTGTTGATCACCTGGGAGCCGAAGACCAGGAGGACGATCGGGGCGGACTCACCGGCGATCCGGGCGACCGAGAGCATCACACCGGTGGCGATGCCGCCGATCGCGGTGGGCAGGACCACCTTGAGGATCGTGCGCCACTTGGGCACGCCCAGGGCGTAGGAGGCCTCGCGCAGCTCGTTGGGGACGAGCTTGAGCATCTCCTCCGTGGAGCGGACGACGACCGGCATCATCAGGATGGCCAGGGCCATCGACCCGGCGAAGCCGGAGTAGCCGTTGTCCATCATCAGGATCCAGAAGCTGAGGACGAACAGGCCCGCGACGATCGACGGGATGCCCGTCATGACGTCCACGAAGAACGTGACGGCCTTCGCGAGCTTGCCGCGGCCGTACTCGACCAGGTAGATCGCCGTCAGCAGGCCGATGGGGGCCGCGATGGCGGTGGCGATGCCGACCTGCTCCAGGGTGCCGATGACGGCGTGGTAGACGCCGCCGCCGGGCTGGATGGTCAGGACGCCGGCCATGGAGTGGGAGAGGAAGTTCCCGTCGAGGACCTTCGCGCCGCGCGAGACCGTCTCCCAGATCAGCGAGACCAGCGGGACGACCGCGAGCAGGAAGCAGACCCACACCATGCTGGTGGCGAGACGGTCCTTGGCCTGCCGGAGGCCCTCGACGCGGGCCGCCAGGGCGAACATCCCGGCGACGAAGACCACCGCCGCGATCAGGCCCCACTGGATGCGGCTGCCGAGGCCCGCGCCCAGGCCGATGCCGACGCCGATGGCGACCGCGGCGGCCGCGAGGGCGGCGGGTGCCCAGCGCGGCAGGCGGGGCTGGCGCAGCGTGTACGAGGGGAGGGGCGTGCTGTCGGCGACGACCGTGCTGTCCATGGTCACGTCGCTCATGCCGTGTACTCCTTGCGGCGGGCGATGATCAGCCGGGCTGCGCCGTTGACCAGCAGGGTCAGGACGAAGAGGACGAGACCGGAGGCGATCAGGGCGTCCTTGCCGATCTCACCGGACTCCTTGAAGCTGCTCGCGATGTTCTGGGCGAACGTTCCGCCGCCCGGGTCGAGCAGGCTCTTGCCGATGGTGAAGCTGGGGGAGAGGACGGTGGCGACGGCCATCGTCTCGCCGAGGGCGCGGCCCAGGCCCAGCATCGAGGCGCTGATGACACCGGAGCGGCCGAAGGGGAGGACGGACATCCGGATGACTTCCCAGCGGGTCGCGCCGAGTGCGAGCGCGGCCTCCTCGTGCATCTTCGGGGCCTGGAGGAAGACCTCGCGGCTGACGCTGGTGACGATCGGCAGGATCATGATCGCCAGCAGGATGCCGATGGTGAAGAGCGAGCGGGCGGCGCCGCCCTGGTAGGCGAAGATCCCGGTCCAGCCGAAGTAGTCGTTCAGCCAGGTGTAGAGCCCGCCGAGGTGCGGCACCAGGAAGAGGGCGCCCCACAGGCCGTAGACGATCGAGGGGACGGCCGCGAGCAGGTCGATGACGTAGCTCAGCGGCGCGGCGAGCTTGCGCGGCGCGTAGTGCGAGATGAACAGCGCGATGCCGATGGCCACGGGCACGGCGATGAGCATCGCGATGAGCGAGCTGACGACCGTGCCGAACGCCAGGACCGCGATGCCGAACTTCGGCGGCGTGGAGTTGGCGGCCCACTCGAAGGTGGTGAAGAAGTCGCCCTCGTTCTTGGAGAGGGCGCTGGTCGCCCGCACGGTGAGGAAGACCGCGATGGCGGCCATGATCACCAGGAGCAGGATCCCGGATCCCCGGGAGAGGCCGAGGAAGATCCGGTCACCGGCGCGGGAGGTTTTCCGCGGGGGCGGTGGGCCGGGGGGTGTGGCTGAGGTTATTTCCATGGGTTTCTCCGGTCTGCGGGGCGGCTGGCGCCGGGCCTTCCCGGGTTGCTCGGCCCGGTCGGGCCGGGTCGGCGCCAGCGCGCCCTGGTGCGGCGGTGCACCGGATGGGGCGGGCGGGGCTCGGGGGCGGGTGCGCCCCGGTGGGCGGTTTGTGCCCACCCGTTCCGCCCTGCGGAACGCCTGCCCACAAACCAGGTCAGGTCAGGAGAGGGAGGCGACGGCCTCGCGGACCTTCTTGGCGATCTCGGTGGGCAGCGGGGCGTAGCCGAGGCCCTTGAGGACCGACTGGCCGTCCTCGCTCGCGATGTAGGTCAGGAAGGACTTGGTGGCCGGGAGGGTCTCGGCCTTGTTGCCCTTGTCACCGACGATCTCGTACGTGACCAGGGTGATCGGGTAGGCGCCCTCGGCCTTGGTGGCGTAGTTGAGCTTCAGGGCCAGGTCCGAGCCGGAGCCGACGATCTTGGCCTCGGCGATCGCCTTGGAGGCGTTGTCCGAGGTGGCCTCGACCGGGGCGGCGGCGCCGGTGTTGAGCTTCACCGTCTTGATGCTGTTGGCGGTGGCGTAGGACAGCTCGAAGTAGGAGATGGCGCCGGAGGTCTGCTTGACCTGCGAGGAGACACCCGCGGAGCCGTCGGCCGACTGGCCGCCCTTGGCCTTCCACGCCTTGGCGGGCTCGTACGACCAGGAGGAGGGCGCGGCGGCCTTGAGGTACTTGGTGAAGTTGTCCGTGGTGCCGGACTCGTCGGAGCGGTGGAACGCCTGGATCTTCAGGTCGGGGAGCTTGGCGTCCTTGTTGAGCTTGGCGATCGCCTCGTCGTTCCACTTCTCGATCTTGCCGTCGAAGATCTTGGCGAGGGTGTCGGCGTCGAGGACCAGGCTGTCCACGCCCGGGACGTTGTAGCCGATGGCGATGGGGCCGCCGACCATGGGGAGGTTGATGCCCTGGCCGCCCTTGACGACCTCCTTGGACTTGGTGACCTCCTCCGGCTTCAGCGCCGAGTCGGAGCCCGCGAAGGCCGTCTTGCCCTGGAGGAACTCCTGGACGCCGGCGCCGGAACCCGTGGCCTTGTAGTTGATCTGGGTGTCCTTGCAGGCCGCCGAGTAGTTCTTGACCCACAGGTCCATGGCGTTCTTCTGCGCGGAGGAGCCGGAGGCCAGCAGCTGGCCCTTGCCCTCGCACTTGATGTTGCCCGCCGCCTTGGTGGAGTCGCCGCCGCCCGTGGAGCCGCCGCCGCTGTTGTCGTCCGAGCCGCACGCCGTGAGCACCAGGGCGCTCGAGACGGCGATGGCGCCGAGAGCGACGGTGCGAAGCCGGTTCTTGCGCTGAAGCTTCACTTTCGGGAGTTCCTTCCGGGAGCCGCCGCTGGGGCGGCGTGCGAGAGGTGTCGGTACGAGCGGTCCTGCCCGCACCCTCTACTCGGCGAAATTAGGCAGATCAGGTGAAGCGGTCGATGGGTGAGAGTGAACGGAGGGTGAACCTCACCCGTCAGGGCGGTTGCCCGCACGAGGGTCCGGTTCCTTGTGCAGTGTGACGCAGATCTCTGTCGATTTGACGCCAGGCATGGCAGCATCCGAACCTCGCGTGACGGTATGTCAGGCATGGGGGTGAAGGTGCGGAGGTGGCCGGTGGGGCGTCCGGACAGGCGAAACGATGACCGTACGAGCGGTGGGCGGCGCTTGGCGGTGGCGACGGCGCTCGTGTGCGCGGCCGGGCTGGCGGTGCTGGGCGCGCCCGGCGTGACGTACGCGGCGCCCGGGCCGACCCCGGGCCCGACGTCCTCGGCCACCGGTGGGGGTGCCGCGGCGGACGACGCCACCCGGCGCCTGGAGGCCATCCACAAGGAGGTCGAGGAGCTCTACCGCAAGGCCGAGACCGCCACCGACGCCTACAACGCCGCCGGTGAGCAGCTGCGCCTCCAGGAGAAGTCGGTCGCGGAGCTCACCCAGCGGCTGGAGGCGGCCCGGAAGCGCATGGACACGCTGCGGGCCCAGGCGGGCGCCCTGGCCCGCGCCCAGTACCGCAGCGGTGGCTTCAACCGGACGCAGCTCTTCCTCAGCGGTTCCCCCGACTCCTTCCTCGGCAACGTCTCCCTCGCCCGCAAGGGCGAGCAGGCCACCCGCCGGATGCTGACGGAGGTCACGGCCGCGAAGGCGGACCTGGAGCGCTACACCCAGGCCGCGGACGAGCGCCGGAAGACGCTGGACGCGGAGAAGAAGAAGCGCGAAGCCGCGAAGAAGGAGATCCAGGAGCGGCTCGATACCGCCAAGCAGCTGGAATCACGACTCGCGGACCAGGAGAAGGAGAGACTTCGGCTGCTGGAGGAGGAGCGGGCCCGGCAGGCCCAGGACCGCTGGCTCGCCTCGGACGCCGCCAAGTGGCTCACCGGCCGGGGCTCCGTCGCGGCGTCCGGCGACGCCGCCCGCGCGATCGACTTCGCGACCGCACAGATCGGCAAGGACTACGTCTGGGGCGCGGAGGGACCGGACACCTACGACTGCTCCGGCCTCACCCTCAAGGCCTGGGCGGCGGCGGGCCGGGCCATCCCCCGCACCTCTCAGGAGCAGTGGCGGCAGCTGCCCAAGGTCGACGTCAAGGACATGCGCCCCGGCGACCTGGTCATCTACTACGCGGACGCCAGCCACGTGGGCATGTACATCGGCGACGGCCGGATCGTCCACGCGCCGCGGCCGGGCCGGCAGGTGACCATCACGGGCGCGGGCTCGATGCCGGTGCTGGGGGTCGTACGGCCGGGGTAGCGACGGCGGGGTGGTGAAGGGAGCCGGGCCGTACGCCGGGGTGTCGACGGGCCCGTCCGGGCGCCCGGCGGTGGCTCGACCATCAGCTCGTAGGACGGTCCGCTTGTCCTCGCGCGGGCGTCAACTCCCGTCACCCGTAAGGCATATGACGGAGGCGGGTGGCTGCGTACCATTCCGCTCGGGCGGGCTCTGGCGCTAGGGTCACGTTCTGTACTCGTCTGTCGGCGAGGTGCCGCGCCCCCGGGCGGGGGCACCCCCTCGTGGTGGCCGGGGGAGGAAGGACCGAAGCGATGCCCGTATCCGCGCCCTGGCCGGCGGAGCCGCCCGCCGTGCCGCCCGACGGCGGGCTGACGCTGCTGGTGATCGAGGACGCCCCCGGCGGGGCGCTGTCCGGCCCCCGCATGGCGGAGATGACCGGCACGGCCGAGGGGCCCGTGCGCATCCGGACCGCCCGCAACCTCACCGAGGCGGAGCGGCTGCTCACCGACGACGTGCAGTGCATCCTCCTCGACCTCGCCCTCCCCTCCCGGGCCTACGCCCCCGGGGGCGGCCACGAGCTCGACACCCTGCGCCAGGTGCTGCGCCTGGCACCCCATCGGGCCGTCCTGGCGCTGACCGCCGAGACCGACGCCGCGCGGGCGGCGGAGGCGGTCCGGGTCGGCGCGCAGGACTACCTCTTCCGCGACGAGCTGGACGGCCGGGTGCTCACCCGGGCCATCCGCTACGCCGTCGAGCGCAAGCGCGCCGACTTCGACCGGCGGCAGCTCACCGAGACCCGGCTGCGGGCGCAGGAGAACGCCCGGCTGGAGCGAGGCCTGCTGCCCCATCCGCTGCTGGCCGGCTCCGAGCTGCGCTTCGCCGCCCGCTACCGGCCCGGCCGCAGCCGCGCCCTGCTCGGCGGGGACTTCTACGACACGGTCCGCACCGCCGACGGCACGGTCCACGCGGTGATCGGCGACGTCTGCGGGCACGGCCCCGACGAGGCGGCGCTCGGCGTCGAGCTGCGCATGGCGTGGCGGGCGCTGACGCTCGCCGGGCTGTGCGGCGACGAGCTGCTGGTCACCCTCCAGCGGGTGCTCGAGTACGAGCGGGCGGACGAGGAGGTCTTCGCGACCCTGTGCATGGTGGACATCGCCCCGGGCGGGCGCTCGGCCGCGCTCTGCCTCGCCGGGCACCCGGCACCCCTGCTCGTACGCCCCGGGCACGCCCCGGCCCTGCTGCCGCAGGAGGGCGGCGGCCCGGCGCTGGGGCTGCTGTCCGCCGCGCGCTGGCCGTACCGCGAGATCCGGCTGGGGGCGGAGTGGAGCCTGATGATGTACACGGACGGCCTGGTCGAGGGCCGGGTGGGCGCGGGCACCCGGCGGCTGGGCCAGGAGGGGATGATCGAACTGGTCGCCCGCCGGCTGAAGGAGGGGCTGACCGGGGAGGACCTGCTGGAGGCTCTCGTGGCGGAGGTACGGGCGCTCAACGGCGGTGACCTGACGGACGACCTCGCGGTGATGCTGCTCGCCAGGGGATAGGCGCGGCCGGGCTTTCCCGAGTACTTCCGGGCGCCTCCGGGGTCAGCGGCCGCCGTTGTACGGGCCGTACGGGCCGTCCGAGCTGGAGCCCCGGCGGCGCGGGCCGCCCCGGCCGGAGACCTGCCGCAGGGCGGGGCGCACGTCGACCATGTAGACGATCGTGGCGATCAGGCCGAGGATCGGCAGGAAGTTCAGGATGCCGAAGAAGAGGTTCACGGCGATCGCGATACCGAGGATGATCAGCCAGAAGCCCTTGGACTGCTTGTCCGCCGCGCGGTAGGCGTCCTCCCGGCGGACGGCCGCGTCGACGAAGGCGACGACCGTGAAGACCAGCAGCCCGATCGACACCCAGGACAGGACCTCGCCGAAGCCTTCCACCAGCATGCCGCCCACCTCTCAGTGCGTCCGTTGCCCACCGTACCCGGAGAACGATCCGGGCAGGTGGTCCGTGCCCGGATCGTTCCGCGCGCTGCGTGCTGCGGCGCGGGCGGCCTAGGCGTCTTCACCGGCCTTGGTGTCCGCCTTCTTCGCGGCGGCGGGCTTGCGGGCGGCGGTCCGGCGGGCGGCGGGCTTGGACGCGTCGTCCGAGCCGTCCGATCCTTCCGCGGCGGCGGCAGGCTGGTCGTCCTTGGCGGCGGCGCCGCTGTTCCCCTCGCTGCTGCCCGGCTCCACGGCGACGGCGATCTCGGAGAACCCCTCGGCGGCCTCGCCGCGCCAGGTCTTCACGGCCGTGCGCCCGCGCTCGGCCAGCTTCTCGAACTGCTCACCGGCCTGGGCCGCCACCGCGACGACCTGCCCCACGCCCTGGAGCGCCAGGTCCTGGGCCTTCTGGCCGAGCTTCTTGGCGTCGGTGTCGACGGTACCGACGAACTCGGTGACCTTGGCGGTCACCTGCGTCTGCACCTCCTTGGCCTGCTGCTTCACCCGCCCGCCCAGCTCCTTGGGGTCGGTGTTGCGCAGCTGCTCGAAACGGCCGGGGGCCTCGGCGACGAGCTGCCCCACCTTCTCCGCCGCGAGGTCCGCGGCGCCGGCGGTGGCGTAGAGGGTGTCGGTGGCCGTCTTGCGGATGTCCTGAGTGAGGGCCATGGCGAAGGGTCTCCCGATCAGCTCGAAGGGTTGCTCTGGTCGTCGTCCGTCTTGCCCGTGCCGCCGCTCGTCCCGCCCGGACCGCTCTGTTCGGGAGCGGTTCCGGGTGTGGCGAGGGCGTTCTCCTTGCGGAAGGACTCGTAGATCTGGAGCAGCACCTGCTTCTGCCGCTCGTTGATCGAGGGGTCGGCGAGGATCACGCTGCGGACCTCCGCCTCTTCCCGGTCCCGCTGGTCGAGCATCCCGGCCTGCACGTACAGCGTCTCCGCGGAGATCCGCAGCGCCTTGGCCAGCTGCTGCAGGATCTCGGCGCTCGGCTTGCGCAGGCCGCGCTCGATCTGACTGAGGTACGGATTGGACACTCCGGCGGCTTCCGCGAGCTGCCGCAGCGTCAGCTGCGCGGTGCGCCGCTGCTCGCGGAGGTACTCGCCGAGATTGCCGACGTTGAGTGATGCCATGGTGCCGATGGTGCCGCAGCTTGCTAACTATTGCAAGCGGATGCTTGCAATAGTTTTCCGCCAGTCGGGGAGTGGCGCTAGGCGCCGGCCACGTGGCGTTCGCCGCCGTTGCGCTCCTGCCAGAAGCGGTAGACCTCGACGGCGTCCTCGCGGGGCTCGTGGCGCATGGGCAGCCGGCGCTGGTCCCAGTTCTTGCCGAACTCCTCGTAGAAGGTGTTCAGCTCGAAGTACTTGCGGTCGTCGACGTAGTGCGGTTCGTAGGCGTCGCGGGTGGTGAGGAAGACGACCTCGTCCGGGGAGCAGTAGTAGAGGGAGCCCAGGCACATCGGGCAGGGGTGGGCGAGGACGTAGATGGTGGTGCCGGTCAGGTGCTCGGTGCCGAGCTTCACGCACGCCTCGCGGATGGCGAGGATCTCGGCGTGGGCGGTGGGGTCGTCGGTCTGGGCGACCTTGTTCGCGCTCTCGGCGAGGATCTCCCCGTCCTTGACGATGACCGTCGCGAACGGGCGGCCGCCTTCGGCGACGTTCTGCCGGGCGAGGTCGATGGTGCGCTGGATGAAGTCCATGAACGGGCCTTTCCGGTGAGCGGGAGGGGTGAGGAGGGGAGGGGCGGGGCCGGTGGGCCCCGCCCCTGGCGGTCAGAACGGCTTGGTCGGCAGGTACTTGCCGTCCAGGGTGATGACGGCGCGCTCGCCGCCCTCGGGGTCGGCGACCTTCTTCACGTCCAGCTTGAAGTTGATCGCGGAGATGATCCCGTCACCGAACTCCTCGTGGACCAGGGCCTTGAGGGTGGTGCCGTAGACCTGGAGCATCTCGTAGAAGCGGTAGATCGTCGGGTCGGTGGGGATGCCGCCGGGGATCGAGCCGCGGGTCGGGATGGTCTGCAGGAGCAGCGCCGCGTCCTCGTCCAGGCCGAGCAGCTCGGCGACGGCCTTGGCGGACTGCTCCGGCAGGGGGTGCTGGCCGAGGACGGCGGCGGTGGTGAAGGCGACCGACAGGCCGGAGGCGTCGGCGATCTGCTGCCAGGTCAGGTTCTTGCGGGTCTTGGCCTCGACAGCGGCGTTGGCCAGGGCTTCGCGGGCGGTCGGGTCGAACTGGGCGTGCACCATGAGAGGGGCTCCTTTTTTGGGGTGGGGTGGTCCGGGATGGTCCGGAGTGGGATTCGGGACGGGTCCCGCGTCAGGACGCGAGGGCGGTGCCCGCGCCGGTGACGTCGAGGGCTTCGACGCGCCCGGTGGCGATGTCGAAGACCCAGCCGTGCAGCGCCACCTTCTTCTCCGCCAGCGCCCGGGCGACGGAGGGGTGGGTGGTCAGGTTCGTCAGCTGCGCGTACACGTTCTGGTGGACCAGGGCGCCGGTCTTCTCCGGGCCGGTCGCCATGCCGGCGGTGCGGGCCACGGCGGCGTCCGCGTGCCGCAGCCAGTCGGCGACCACCGGCGCGCCGGACAGGTCGTGGCCTTCGGCCAGGGCGGTCATCGCGCCGCAGGCGGAGTGCCCGCACACCACGATGTCGGTGACGCCCAGCACGGCGACGGCGTACTCGATGCTGGCCGTGACCCCGTTCGCGCCGGGCGTGTAGGCGGGAACGAGGTTTCCGGCGGTGCGGATGACAAACAGCTCGCCGGGCTCGCCCTGGGTGATCAGCTCGGG
This sequence comes from Streptomyces abikoensis, assembly GCF_014648775.1. Lineage (GTDB taxonomy): Bacteria > Actinomycetota > Actinomycetes > Streptomycetales > Streptomycetaceae > Streptomyces > Streptomyces abikoensis. The sequence goes on along the minus strand of NZ_BMRT01000005.1, from coordinate 386,431 downwards.
GACGACGCGGGCGTCCGAGCAGCCGATGAACAGCGTGTGCGGCGTGTGATGCGTGGCCAGGTGGGTGAAGAGGTCCGCCTTGGCCGGGAAGACCTCGCGCTGGAACCGCGCGACGCCCTCGGTGAGGTCCTGCATGGGTCACTCCCTTCGGTAGCCGTCGAGCCCGTGGGGCCCGGCGAGATCCACCATGCATGAGCTGCACCTATAGAGTCCAAGAGTTGCTCTCCATGGGAGCTATTGGTGCTGTCTATAGCGCTGTCTATAGTGAGCCCCATGGCCGCCCTGGAACTGCGTCACCTGCGCTATCTGCTCGCCGTCGCGGAGCACGGGAACTTCACCCGCGCCGCCGAAGAGCTCCACATCTCCCAGCCCACCCTCTCCCAGCAGATCAAACAGCTGGAGCGCACGGTGGGCGTGCAACTGCTGGACCGCACCGGCCGGACCGTACGGCCCACCGACGCGGGCACGGTCTACGTCGAACACGCCCGCCGGGCGCTGCGCGACCTCGCCGCCGCCGAACGCGCCGTCCACGACATGCAGGACCTCTCCCGCGGCCACCTCCGCCTCGCGGTCACGCCGACGTTCACCGCCTACCTCGTCGGCCCGGTCGTCGCCGAGCTCCACGCCCGCCATCCGGGCATCACCCTGACCGTCACCGAAGCGACCCAGGACCGTATCGAGGCCGGTCTGGCCGGTGACGAGATCGACCTCGGCATCGCCTTCGCCGGGCCCCACCCGCCCGGCATCACCGCCACCCCGCTGTTCACCGAGACCCTCGGTCTCGTCACCGCGGCACAGCACGCCCCCACCGCCACCGGCTATGAGCCCCTGCCCGTCCAGGCCCTCGAACGGCAGCAGCTCGCCCTGCTCAGCGCCGACTTCGCCACCCGGGGCCACATCGACGCCTACTTCGCCCGCCACCGGGTCCAACCGCGCATCGCCGTGGAGGCCAACTCCATCCAGGCCCTCACCGAGATCGTCCGGCGCGCCCCCCTGGCCACCGTCCTCCCCGACGCCATCACCCACGACCACCCCCACCTCACCCCCGTCCCCCTCGACCCGCCCCTGCCCACCCGCACCGTCGCCCTCCTCACCCGCGAGGGCGCCTACCGGTCCGCCGCCACCCGCGCCTTCACCCGCCTCGTCCAGGACCACGTCGCGACCCGCGCCTACACCCCGGCCTGAGCGGAGGGCGGCCCGGAAGCGGCGCACCGGGAGGGGTTACCATCACTCCTGCAAGAAACAGGGGCCCCGTGAAGTGGGCCCGGACAGAAGGAGGTGAGACCGATCAACGCTGTGTCAGGTCGGGTGCTCTCGTCCCGCGACGTCGTGGTCGTGCCGGTCTAGGTGGACCGGGAGGGCGCCCTTCGTACCCCGAAAGGCTCCCGTGTCGGTTTCTTTCGCCGCTTCCGCGGCTCTGCGACTTTTTTCCTTCCGTAATGCCGTCATCTCCACGCTGCGCGCCGCCGGTTGCGTCTTCGCCGAGGACGAGGCGGAACTGATCCTCTCCGCGGCGGGCTCGCCGGACGAGCTCCACGCCATGGTGGACCGGCGGGCGGCCGGGCATCCGCTCGAACACGTCGTCGGCTGGGCCGAGTTCCGCGGCCTGCGGATCGCGGTCGACCCCGGTGTCTTCGTACCGCGCCGGCGTACCGAATTCCTCGTCCAGCAGGCCGTCAGCCGTGCCCTGCGCCGTGGGCCGGACGTGGTCGCCGTGGACCTGTGCTGCGGGTCCGGTGCGCTGGGCGCGGCGCTGGTGGCCGGGGTGGGGGAGGCTGGGGCGGGGACGGGCGTCGAGCTGTACGCCGCCGACATCGACCCCGCCGCCGTGCGGTGCGCGCGCCGCAACGTCGCCGCGTCCGGCGGGCGGGTCCTGGAGGGCGATCTGTACGCGCCGCTGCCCGCCGCGCTCCGCGGCCGTGTCGACGTCCTGCTCGCCAACGCCCCCTACGTTCCCACCGACGCCATCGGGCTGCTGCCCGCCGAGGCGCGGGTCCACGAGGCGCGGGTGGCGCTGGACGGCGGCCCGGACGGGCTCGATGTCCAGCGGCGCGTGGCCGCCGGGGCCGCGCGCTGGCTGGCGCCCGGCGGGCACCTGCTGATGGAGACGAGCGAGCGGCAGGCGCCCCGCACGGCCCGGACGTTCGCGCGCGGCGGGCTGGAGACGGCGGTCGTCCACTGCGAGGACCTGGGCGCCACCGTGGTCATAGGGACGCTCCCACAGCGCTGACCTGCGTTTCCACGCCCGCCATATGGTGGGATGAGCGGTGTGAACCGTGCCGCCGTCGAGGACACCAACCGCCGGATGCTGCGGGCGCGGGACGCCATGGACCGCGCCTACGCGGAGCCCCTGGACGTCCCCGCCCTCGCCCGTATCGCCCATGTGTCCGAGGCGCATTTCAGCCGTACCTTCCGCGCGACGTTCGGGGAGACCCCGCACCGCTACCTCCAGCGGCGCCGCGTCGAGCGGGCGATGTTCCTGCTGCGCGAGACCGGGCGCGCGGTCACGGACATCTGCTTCGAGGTCGGTTTCGGCAGTCCCGGGACGTTCAGCCGGACGTTCCGGGACATCGTCGGCATGTCACCCCGTGATTACCGCAAGCAGGCGGTCGCGCAGCACGTGCCCACCTGCTTCGCCATGGCGTGGATCCGGCCCGGCTCGTAAGGGCTCGTAGAGAGCAGTTTTGGATAAGTTTTCGGGCGCCTGGCCGAATAACGTTTCCCTCATGTTCAACGCCATCACGCACTCGCAGATTTACGTCCTCGACCAGGACGAGGCCCTCGACTTCTACGTCGGCAAGCTGGGCCTGGAGATCACCGCCGACATCCCCCTGGGCTTCATGCGCTGGCTGACCGTCGGCGTCCCCGGTGACGCCGGCCGCCAGATCCTGCTGGAGCAGCCGGGCGGGCCGATGATGTCCGACGAGACGGCCGCGCAGGTGCGCGACCTGGTCACCAAGGGCGCGATGGCCGGCTGGCTCATCCTCACCACGCCGGACTGCCACAAGACCTACGAGACGCTGCTGGCCAAGGGCGTCGAGTTCACCGAGCCGCCGACCGAGCGCCCCTACGGGATCGACTGCGGGCTGCGCGACCCGTTCGGCAACCGCATCCGCTTCACGCAGCCGAAGGTCTGACGGGCCGCGCTCCGGCGGTAATTCCGTTGCCGCCCGCCCCGGCCGGTGCTGGGGTGTGCGGATGGACAAGGACACGGTGGCGGCGCTCCTGCCGCTCTACGACCGTGAGATGCGGGAGGGCGTCCGGGCCGACGGACCCGGCGCCCGGGTCGAGCGCACCGGCAAGGTCGTCCGGCACGTCGGCGCGGACGCCGACGGCTGGAACGGCGTCGTCTGGTCGGACCTCGACGAGGACACGGCGGACGCCGCCATCGCCGAACAGGTGGCGTACTTCGCCGCGCTCGGCCGCGAGTTCGAGTGGAAGCTGTACGGCCACGACCTGCCGGCCGACCTGCCGCGCAGGCTGCGGGCGGCCGGTTTCACGGCCGAGCCCACGGAGACGCTGATGGTCGCCGCCGTCGCGGACCTCCCGGCCGGCTCCGGGCCCCCGGAGGGGATCCGGCTGCTCCCCGTCACCGACGCGGCCGGCGTCGACCTGGCGGTGGCCGCCCAGGAGCGGGCGTTCGGCGAGTCCCGGGAGCAGCACCGGAAGCTGCTCCTCGACCAGCTGGACTCGGACGTTCCGCTCGCGGTCGTCGCCATGGACGGGGACGTTCCGGTGAGCGCGGCGCGGATGGAACTCCACCCCGGGACGTCCTTCGTGAGCCTGTGGGGCGGCGGTACCGCGCCGGAGTGGCGGGGGCGGGGGATCTACCGCGCGCTCGTCCACCACCGGGCGCGGCTGGCGGCCGAGCACGGCTACCGCCATCTGCACGTCGACGCGTCGGCGATGAGCCGGCCGATCCTGGAGCGGCTGGGGTTCGTGGCGCTGGGGACGACCACGCCGTATGTTCTCGTGCCGTGAGGGTGCCGTGAGGGCTTTCGGGCCCTCCGGGTCCTGTCCCGCCCCGGAGGCGGAAATATACCTACTCGAAGGTATATTGCCGCTCATGGTGAACGAGGCGAACGATCCGGCGGCGTGCACCTCGGCGACCGCGTTCCCGGCCCGGACGATCGACTGTGCCCGGGGGCCCGCCCCCAAGCAGGACCGGTCGATCCGCACCAAGGCCCTCGTCCTGCGCGCGGCCGCCGAGCTCTTCGCCGCGCGCGGCTTCCGGCACACCTCCGTCAAGGACGTGGCGGACCGGGTGGAGATGACCAAGGGCGCGGTGTACTTCCACTACCCGTCCAAGGAGTCGCTCGCCGTCGCCGTCGTCGAGCACCACTACGCCCGCTGGCCCGAACTGCTGGAGGAGATCCGGGAGGAGGGCCTGGCCCCGCTGGACACCGCCGCCGAGATGCTGAACCGGGCGGCCGTCGCCTTCCGCGACGACGTCGTCGTCCAGGCGGGCGCCCGGCTCCAGCTCGAACGCCCGGAGATCGACGCCACGCTCCCCACGCCCTACGTCGACTGGACCGAGCTGCTCACCGGGCTGCTGACGGCCGCGCGCGACGAGGGCCGGCTGCGCGAGGGCGTCGATCCGGCGGCCGCCGCGCGCTCGCTCGTCGCGGGCTTCTTCGGCATGCAGCACATCTCGGACGTGCTGGAGCACCGGGCCGACATCGTGGAGCGGTGGCGCGAGGTGGGCGGGCTGATGTTCTTCGCGCTCCGCGCGTAGCCCCGTGCCGGGTGGTCCTCAGACCTCCACCAGCACCGTGAACGGCCCGTTGTTCGTCAGCGACACCTTCATGTCCGCCCCGAACACCCCCGTCTCCACCCGCGCCCCCAGCGCCCGCAGCTGGGCCACCACCTCGTCGACGAGGGGCTCCGCGACCGGGCCCGGGGCCGCCGCGTTCCACGTGGGGCGGCGCCCCTTGCGGGCGTCACCGTAGAGGGTGAACTGCGAGATCACCAGGAGCGGCGCCCCCACGTCCGAACAGGACTTCTCGTCCGCCAGGATCCGCAGGCTCCACAGCTTCCGTGCCAGCTGCGCGCAGCGCTCCGGCGTGTCCTCGTGCGTCACCCCGACCAGCACGCACAGGCCCTCGCCGACGATCTCGCCGACCACCCGGCCGTCCACGGCGACGCTCGCCCCGTCCACCCTCTGCACCACAGCACGCATACGGACCATGATGCCCTGCGCCCATTCAGGTCCGTTCGGGCGGAGAGGCCCTGCGCACCGGGCGCACCGGGTGGCACGATGCGTGCAAGGCGGTGCTCTTCGCGGCCATCGGCAAGGCGATCCGTGCCGCGCACCGCCGCCCGAGGGGACGGAACCGCATGACGAAGGACCTCACGGAGGGCCTCACCAAGGACCTCACGGACCTCGAAGAGCTCAAGCGGCTCAAGGACTTGAAGGACCTGACGGCAGTGGACAGCTTGCAGGCCAGACCGCCGAGCCAGCGCTCCGGGCGGCAGGCGGACGTCCCCGGGCGGCGGCTGAACGAGCTGCGGCTGAACGAGCTGCGCGCGATGCGCCGGGACGCCCGGCGCGACGAGGCGGACCTCAGCTATGTGCGGCGGCTCCTCCAGGGCCGCATCGACATCCTTCGGGCGGAGCTGGCGCGCCGGGCGACGCCGGGTTCCCCGCTGGTGGAGCGGCTGCTGGTGGAGCGGCTCTCGGAGATCCTCGCGGACGGCCCGTCCACCCACCGTTCCTCGGCCCGCCACGTGACGCTGGGCACCCCGCGCGGGGAGGAGTACCGGCGGCTGGCGGAGGACATGCTGTCGGAGGTCGAGCTGTCCGACCTGGGCGCCCGGACGGACGGGGAGCTACGGGCCGGTATGGGCCGGCTGGTGGCGTACGAGCGGCAGGTGTCCCTGCGCCGTCAGGGACTGCAGCGCACCACGGACGATTGCAGCGCCGAGATCGCACGCAGGTACCGTGAAGGGGAAGCACAAGTGGACGACCTGCTCTCGTGATCGTGTGACACCCACGGACCGCCGGGTGAGACCAGCGGACCACCGTGTGACATCCACGGACCACCGGGGCGGGCCTGTGACCACCACCCCCCACCCCCCGGAAGGCCGACGATGACCTCCTCGACCCTTGACGCCACCGCCGCGCGGATCGGCATATCCCGGCTGTCCCCGGTCCTCGCCGAGGTCGTCCGCTCCGGCTTCGTCGAGGGCGTGCACCGCGGCTCGCTGGTGCTGCTGGCCGCCGACGGCAGCGTCGAGCTCGCGCTCGGCGACCCCGCGGCCCCTGTCTACCCGCGCTCCGCCAACAAGCCGATGCAGGCGGCCGCCGTGCTCCGCGCCGGGCTGGAGCTCTCCGGGGAGCGGCTGGCGCTGGCGGCGGCGAGCCACTCCGGAGAAACGTTCCATCTGGAGCTGGCGCGGACCATGCTCGGTGAGTTCGGCCTCTCCGAGGAGGACCTCCAGACCCCGCCCGACCTGCCGCTGGACCCGGTCGAGGCGGAGGCGTACCTGGCCTCGGGCCTGGCCCGCCACAAGGTCACCATGAACTGCTCCGGCAAGCACGCGGCCATGATCGCCGCCTGCGCGGCCAACGGCTGGCCCACCGAGACCTACCTCGACCCCGCCCACCCCCTCCAGCGGCTGGTCCTCGACGTCGTCGAGACGGTGACCGGCGAGCCCGTGCACCACGTCGGCACGGACGGCTGCGGCGCGCCCCTGATGGCGCTCTCGCTGACCGGGCTGGCCCGGGCGTTCCGCTCCTTCGTGCTGGCCGCGCCGGGCACGCCGGAGCGCGCGGTGGCCGACGCGATGCGCGCCCACCCCGAGTACGTCGCGGGCACCCGCCGTCCCGACACCTGGATCATGCGCGAGGTGCCGGGCGCGCTGTCGAAGATGGGTGCCGAGGCCGTGCAGGCCCTGGCCCTGCCGGACGGCCGGGCGCTGGCCTTCAAGATCGACGATGGCGCGGCGCGTGCCATGGGGCCCGTGCTGGCCCGTGCTCTGGCGCTGCTGGGCGTCGAGTCGCCCGTCCTGGCCCGGATCGCCGAGGCGCCGCTGCTGGGCGGCGGGCAGCGGGTCGGGGAGATCCGCGCGGCCTTCTGACGCGCGCGGGGCGCGGACGCCGGTACCGCCCGCTGAGGGTCCTTCCCCTGAGCGGGTCCTTCCGTCTGGGCAGGTCCTGTTCCGGATCGTTGACGGTCGTAGGAAACCGCGTGCGCCGCGCCCCGGCCCGCCCCTAGCGTGCTCGCATGACCGCGAGCACCGGCATCGAGATCCGTACCATCGGCGACGACGACGTCCCGGCCTGGACGCGCGCCATGCACACCGGTTTCCTCCGGCCCCCCGTGGCCTCCAAGGAGGAGGTCGAGATACGTCGTGCCGGCATGGATCTCGACCGCACGCAGGGGGCCTTCGATGGTGGGCGCTGTGTGGCGGCCTTCCGCAGCTTCGCGCAGCGGCTCACCGTGCCGGGCGGGGCGTCCGTGGCGGCCGACGCCGTCTCCAACGTGTCCGTCTCGCCCACCCACCGCCGGCGCGGGCTGCTCGGCCGGATGATGGCGAACGACCTGCGGCTCGCCAAGGAGCGCGGCGACGCGGCGGCGACGCTGATCGCCGCCGAGTGGCTCATCTACGGCCGGTACGGCTTCGGTCCCGCCTCCTGGACCACCGAGTGGGAGGTGGACGTGGCCCGTGCCGGCCTGGACCGCCGCTACGCGGGGCCCACGGACGGCGGGCGCGTCGACTTCGTGGACCCCGGCACGGCGCGCGAGCTCGGCCCCGCCCTCCACGAGCGGCTGCGCGCCACGCGGCCCGGCTTCGTCGACCGCGACGAGCGCTGGTGGCGACGGGCCACGGGCGATCTCCGCCCGGCCGGCCGGCCGTGGACCGAGCCGTTCTACGTCCTCTACCGCGCCCCCGACGGCGCTGTCGACGGCCTCCTCGCCTACACCGCCCAGGACACCTGGGAGGCCAAGCGCCCGCACGGCACCGCCTCCGTGCTCGACCTGATCGCGGTGAGCACCGAGGCCGAACGGGCCCTGTGGCACTTCCTGCTGTCGGTCGACTGGATCACCACCGTCCGCTCCGGCTTCCGCGCCCCCGACGACCTGCTCCCCCTGCTGCTGCCCGACCCGCGCGCCGCCAAGGTCACCACGCACGCCGACCTCCTGTGGCTGCGCCCGCTGGACGTGCCGGCCCTGCTGGAGGCCCGGACGTACGCCCACCCCGGCACGCTGGTCGTCGAGGTCGCCGACCCGGACGGCTACGCGGGCGGGCGCTTCCTGCTGGAGGCCGGGCCGGACGGCGCCCGCTGCGCGGCCACGAGGCGCCCGGCCGATCTCGCCCTCGCCGCGCGCGACCTGGGCACCCTGTACCTGGGCGACGAGTCCGTCGTACGGCTGGCCGCGCTGGGCCGGGTCGCCGAGGAGCGGCCGGGCGCGGTGGCGCGCGCCGAGCTGATGCTGCGCACGGCCCGGCGGCCGTGGTGCCCGGACGTCTTCTGAGCCGTCCGTTCGCGCGGTGCGGTTGCCCGGAAATCCGCGCTTGACCTCAAGCATGCTTGAGGTAAGAGGCTTCTTCCCAGCGGCCCGAAGGGCCCTGCCCCCACCGGGCAATCAGCCGAACCGCAGAGAAGAGGACCCGTCATGTCCGAGACCCCCTACCGCCTCGCCGTCGTCGTCGCCTCCACCCGTGAGGGCCGGTTCGGTCCCACGGTCGCCGAGTGGCTCGCCGACCAGACCGCACGGCGCGACGACATCGACGTCGACGTCATCGATCTCGCCGAACACCCGCTCCCCGTCAGCCTGTCCAAGGACCCGGGCCCCGAGGTCGCCGCCGTGCTCGCCGCAGTGACCCCCCGGCTGGCGGCGGCCGACGCCTTCGTCGTCATCACGCCCGAGTACAACCACAGCTACCCGGCGTCCCTGAAGAACCTCATCGACTGGCACTACACCCAGTGGCAGGCAAAGCCGGTCGCCTTCGTCTCCTACGGCGGTCTCTCCGGCGGCCTGCGCGCGGTCGAGCACCTGCGCCCCGTCTTCGCCGAACTGCACGCCGTCACCATCCGCGAGACCGTCAGCTTCCACAGCCCCTGGGGGAAGCTGGACGCCTCGGGCCGCCACCTGGACGAGGAGGCGGGCCAGTTGGCCGCCGGTGCCGCGAAGGTGATGCTGGACCAGCTCTCCTGGTGGGCCGTCTCCCTGCGCGAGGCCCGCGCGACCCGCCCGTACGGCGGGTGATTCCCCGCGCCCCGGCCGTCGCTGGCCGGCTCTCGCTACCCGGCCGGGAGCACGGCGACGACGCTCTGCGCCAGCCCGCCGTCCACCGGCAGCTTCACGCCGGTGGTGAACGTCGCCTCGGCGGCCAGGAACAGCGCGGCCCGCGCCACCTCGTCGGCCGAACCGTGCCGCCGCATCGGCGTGCTGGCGTCGCCCAGCTCCCTGAAGTGCAGCCGCTCCTCGTCGGACAGGGCGGCCACGCCCATGGTGGGGGTGTCGATGAAGCCGGGGCTCACGGCGTTGACCCGGATGCCCTGCCCGGCCAGCTCGGCGGCCAGCACCTGGGCGAACGCCCACACGGCGGCCTTCGAGCCCGCGTAGACGCCCATGCCGGGCGCCCCCATGGAGTCCGCGACGCTCGTGGTGAACACGATCGCCCCGCCCTCGCGCAGCAGCGGGATCATCCGCTGCGCCGTGAAGAACGCCCCCTTGGCGTTGACCCCGAACTGCCGGTCGTAGGACTCCTCGGTGACCTCCGCGACCGGGCCGAGCTCCGCGACCCCGGCGTTGACGAAGAGGTAGTCGACATGGCCGAGGACCTCCTCGGCCGTCGCGCCCAGCGCGGCGATGTCGTCGAGGCTGGTGGCGTCGGAGCGGACGACATGGGCCCGGGCGCCGAGCTCCTCCTGGGCCCGCAGCAGGTGCGCGTCTCTCAGGCCGGTCAATAACACCTCCGCCCCGCCCGCGACGAGGCGTCTGGCGATGGCCAGCCCCGTGCCCATGGTTCCGCCGGTGATGACGGCCTTCTTACCGCCGTGACGAGGCTCGTCGGTGAACATGCCCGTGGTTTCGATGGAAATCGCCATGACCGTACTCTTTCGCGTCCCACTGACGCCCCGCTGCGGAAGAGCTGACGGTCCACGGTCATGTCAGCCCGGCCGGGAGCGGTCCGCTGAGCTACGGTCGACGGCATGCGGTTCGGGGTGCTCGGTCCACTGACGGTGTGGGACGACGCGGGGGATGCGGTCAGGGTGCGCGAGGCGAAGGTCCGCGCGCTCCTGACGGACCTTCTGGTGCACGAAGGCCGGCCGGTTCCCACCGACCGGCTCGTCGACGACCTGTGGGGCGGCGCGCCCCCCGGCAACCCCGCCAACGCCCTCCAGGCCAAGGTCTCCCAGCTGCGCCGGACCGTCGGCCGCGACCGCGTCCTCCACACCCCGCCCGGCTACCGGCTCCGCCTGGAGGCCGGCGACACCGACGCCGACCGCTTCCAGGCCCTCGTCGCCCGCGCCCGGTCCGTCGCCGGGCCCCGCGAGCGCGCCGCGCTGCTCACCGAGGCGCTGGGCCTGTGGCGCGGCCCGGCCTACGCCGACTTCGCCGACGCCGCGTACGTCCGCGCCGCCGCCCTGCGCCTGGAGGAACTCCGGCTGACCGCGCTGGAGGAACAGGCCGAGGCCCGGCTCGAACTGGACGAACACGGCCGCCTCGCCGGCGAACTCACCGCGCTCGTCGCCCGGCACCCGCTGCGCGAACGGCTGCGCGCGGTCCAGATGCGCGCCCTGTACCGGGCCGGGCGGCAGAGCGAGGCCCTCGCCTCCTACGCCGAACTGCGCGAACGCCTCGCCCGCGAGCTGGGCCTGGACCCGGGACCGGAACTCACCGCCCTCCACCAGGCGATCCTCACCCAGGCCCCGGAACTCGCCGGCCGGGCCCCCGCCCTGCCGTCCGGCCCGGCGGCCGTACGCACCAACCTGCCCGCCCCCCTCACCGAACTCATCGGCCGCGAGGACGCCACGGCCGAGGTGACCGCCCTGCTGCGCACCGGACGGCTGGTGACGCTCACCGGGCCGGGCGGCGTCGGCAAGACCGTCCTCGCGGTCGAGGCCGCGGGCCGGCTCGTCGGCGGCCGCTTCGACGAGGTGTGGCTGGCGGAGCTGGCCGGTCAGCACGGCGACGCCGACTCCCTGGCCGAGGTGATCGCCGGAGCCATGGGCGTACGCGACGACGGGGCGCCGCACGGCGCGCCCGCGCCGCTGTCGGCCGTCGAACGCCTCGGCCAGCGGCTGCGCGACCGGCGGGCCCTGCTGATCCTCGACAACTGCGAGCAGGTCGTCGAGGCCGCCGCCGAGCTCACCGACCGGCTGCTGCGGGCCGCGCCCGGCCTGCGCGTCCTGGCCACCAGCCAGGAGCCGCTGGGCCTGCCCGCCGAGACCGTGCGTTCCGTCGAACCGCTGCCGCAGGCCGACGCGGTACGGCTGTTCACCGTCCGCGCGGCCGCCGCCGCGCCCGGCTTCGTCCTGGACGACCGCAGCAGGGGCGCCGTCGACGTCATCTGCCGCCGCCTGGACGGGCTCCCGCTCGCCCTCGAACTCGCCGCCACCCGCGTCCGGGCGCTGGGCGTCCGCGAACTCGCCTCCCGGCTGGACGACCGCTTCCGCCTCCTGACGGGCCGCAGGCGCGGCGCGCCGCGCCGGCAGCAGACGCTGCGGGCCGTCATCGACTGGAGCTGGGGGCTGCTGACCGTCCCCGAACGGACCGTGCTGCGCCGGCTCGCCGCGCACACCGACGGCTGCACACTGGCGGCGGCGGAGGCCGTCTGCGCGGGCGAGGGCGTCGCGCGCGAGGACGTACTGGGCCTGCTGGCCCGGCTCGTCGACCGCTCCCTGGTCCTGGTGACCGACTGCGAGCGGGGCCCCCGCTACCGGCTGCTGGAATCCGTCGCCGCCTACGCCACCGAGCGGCTGCGCGAGGTGGCGGACGAGACGTGCGTGCGCCGGCGGCACCTGCGCTACTACGCCGACCTCGCCGAGCGCGCCCGCCCGTACCTCCACGGCGCCGAACAGCGCGAGTGGCTGCACCGGCTGGACGCCGAGAGCGGCAACATGCGCGCCGCCCTCGACACGGCCGTGCGCGAGGGCGCGGCGGACGACGCCCGCCGGCTGGTGGGCTCCCTGGCCTGGTACTGGCTGCTGCGCGGCCGGCTGGGCGAGGCGCGCCGCTGGGCGGAGGCGGCCCTGTCGACCGGCGAGTCGGGCGAGATCCGGGCCGTGCACAGCGGCTTCGCGCTGCTCTCGGGCCACCGGGCCGAACCGCCGGCGTACGAGGGGCTGGACGGGCCGGGCGTCCGGTCGAGGGCCCGCTGGTTCCTGGCGTACGCCCTGTTCAACACCGGTGACCTGGCCGCCAGCGAGAAGCAGACGGAGCTGGCGCTCGCGGGCTTCCGGGAGCACGGCGACCGCTGGGGCGTCGCCGCCGCCCTCGCCCTGCGCGCCACCCACGCGATGATCCGCGGCGAGCTGGCCGCCGTCCGGCGTGACGGCGAGGCCAGCGCGGCCCTCTTCCGGGAGCTGGGCGACCGGTGGGGCCAGCTCCAGAGCGTGGCCCCGCTCGCGACCCTGGCCGAGATCGGCGGGGACTACGCGCGGGCCGAACGGCTGCTGAACGACGCCCTGATCATCGCCGAGGACCTGGACCTGGCCACCGAGGTGTCCTTCCTCCTCTCCCACCTCGGCCGGATCGCCCTGCTGACCGGCGACCGGGGCGCGGCCCGGGAGCTCCACGAACGGGCCCGGCGGACGGCCGTGGCCCAGGGCTTCAAGTTCGGCGAGATCCACGCCGAGCTGGGCCAGGCGCTCTCGGCCCGGCGGGACGGGGACCTCGCCACTGCGGAAACGATTCTTCTGAAGATCCGCGACTGGTACGACGCGGTGTCGGCGGAGCCGGGCAATCCGCTGGTCCTCGACGAACTGGGCTTCGTCGCCGAGCTGCGCGGCGACGCGGTGGCGGCGTGGCTGCTGCACCGCGAGGCGCTCGAGATCGCCCGGCTGATCGGCGACCCGCGCGCGATGGCCCTGCCCCTGGAGGGCCTCGCCGGCGCCGCCGCGCTCGGCGGCGAACCCGGGCTGGCCGCGCTCCTCCTGGGCGCCGCCGCCGGCGCCCGCGCCTCGGCGGGCGCGCCCCTGCCGCCCGCCGAACGCGGCGACGTCGACCGCGTCACGGCGGGCGCCCGGGCGGCCCTGGGGGAGGAGGTCTTCACGGTGTCCTTCGCCCGGGGCACGCGGCTGGGGCTGGCGGTGCTGGGGGCGGAGGCCCCGGCTTTTGTCGCAGGTGGTGCTCAGGACGACGCGGGCGTCCAGGCGGCGACCAGGTCGAGGAGGCCGGGGAAGCGGGTGTTGAGGTCGTCGACGCGGACGTGGCTGCGGCGCTCCAGCCCGTACTGCCGCTGACGGGTGACGCCCGCCTCGCGCAGGGCCTTGAAGTGGTGGGTGAGCGAGGACTTGGGGCGGTCCAGGCCGAACCAGCCGCACGGGTGGTCGAACTGCTCTGACTCCAGGAGGAGTTTACGGACGATCCCCATGCGCAGGGGGTCGCTGAGCGCGCCCATGACCGTCTCCAGGCGGATGTCGTCGACCGCGGGCTCCGGGAGGGGCTCGGGCAGGTCGTCGGGGGTGGGCTGGACTGTCATGACCGCTCCCTGGCAGCGCCGTTCTCTGTGCGAGCTTCTTGTACGAGTTCGATCGTACTGCATGCTAAGTTCGACTCGACTCGTACTGGAGCGTGCCAAGGGGGACCCCTGTGACCATCACTCGACCCGCGCCGGAAGTCGTCGGCGTTCCGGCGGCCGCTGTTCCGGCGACCGCCCCGACCCGGTGGGTCTGGCTGGCGGCCTGGCCTGTCACAGCGGTTTTCGTCCTCTCCAACGCGGCGACACCGCTGTACGCGCTGTGGCAACGCGACATCGGCTTCTCCAAGGGCACGATGACCGTCGTCTTCGCCTGCTACATCGTGGGCCTCATCGGCTCGTTGCTGGTGTCGGGCGTGGTCTCCGACCGGGTCGGCCGCAAGCCGGTGCTGCTCCCGGCGCTGGGGCTGGCGGTGCTGGCCTGCGGGATCTTCGCCACGGCCACGTCGGTGGTGGCGCTGATGGCGGCCCGGCTGTTCACGGGGGTCGCGGTCGGGGCGGTGGTCTCCGCGGGCATGGCGGCGGTGACGGACGTGGCCGGCCCCGACCGCAAGCGCCTCGGCGCGCTGCTGGCGTCCTGCGCGATGGTGCTCGGCGCGGGCCTGGGGCCGCTGCTGGCCGGCGTGCTCTCCGAGACGCTGCCCGGCCCGACCGCGACCGTCTTCCTGGTCGAGATCGGGCTGCTCGCCCTGGCGTTCGTGACGGTGCTGCGCATGCCGCTGTCCCAGCCGTCGGGTGGGGGCGCGGGCGCCTGGATCCGGCTGCCCAAGGTGCCGCGGGGCAGCGGGCGTCAGCTGTTCCTCGGGATCGCGGTGTTCGCGCCCGGCATCACGTCGACGTCCTTCGTGCTCTCGCTCGGGCCGTCGCTGCTGTCCGGGCTGCTGGGCACCACCAGCCGGGTGGTCGCGGGGGCGATGGCGTTCGTGATGTTCCTCGCCGCCACGGGGGTGCAGTTCGCGGTGAGGGGGCTGCGGGTGCGGGTGATTCTGATGGGTGGTGCGGGGAGTGTCGTGGCGGGGATGGTCGCTCTGATGGCCGCCGTGTGGACCTCGTCCGTCGTCCTCCTGGCGGTCGCCGCGATCCTCGCCGGCGCGGGGCAGGGCATGGGCCAGCTCGGCGGGCTCTCCCTCCTGAACTCCGCCGTCCCCGGCGCCCGCCTCGCCGAGGCCAACGCCGCGCTGAACGTCGGCGGTTACGTCCCGGCCGGCGCCCTGCCCGTCGCGGCGGGCTACCTGAGCGACGGCATCGGCCTGACGGGCGGGGCGACGACGTTCGCGGTGGTGCTCGGTGTGTTGGCGGCGGGGGGTGGGATGGCGGTGGCGACGCGGGACGGCGCCCCATAGGGGCGCGGGGAACTGCGCGATCGGCCCGCGACGGCCCGCAGCTGACAGGCCACCCCGGGGTCCGGGCAATCTGCGGCCACGTCGTGGCTTGTCGCGCCCACGCGGCGGAGCCGCACGGTGTCACGGCCCCGCGCCCCTACGGGGCACTACCCACCCCGCCAAGCCGGCCGCACGGCGTCAGGGTTCGACCACGACCTCCTGCGCCGCCGCCGTCCCCGCGCCCTCGCCGACGATCAAGGCCGCGTCCAGCGGAACGTTCCGCTTCACCAGGGCCAGGGCGATGGGGCCCTGCTCGTAGTGGCGGGCCGAGGTCGTGACGAAGCCGAGCTGGCGGCCGTCGGGGCCGTCGGCGGCGAGGCGTACGGGGGCGCCGTGGGGCGGCAGGTGCACCTCGCTGCCGTCGAGGTGGAGGAAGACCAGCCGACGCGGCGGCTTCCCCAGGTTGTGGACGCGGGCGACCGTCTCCTGGCCCCGGTAGCAGCCCTTCTGGAGGTGGACGGCCACGCCGATGAGGCCCAGCTCGTGGGGGATCGTCCGGTGGTCGGTCTCCAGACCGAGCCGCGGGCGGTGGGCCTCGACGCGCAGGGCCTCGTAGGCGAGGACGCCCGCCGCCGGGCCGTACGCGGCGGCGAAGTCCGTCAGCGAGGCCCGCGGCAGGAACAGGTCCCGGCCGTGGGGCGTCTCGCGGGCCACGACGCCCTCGGGCGTCTCCGCGATCGAGCCGGCCGGCAGGTGGACCACCGCGAAGTCGTCCGTGCGGTCCGCCACCTCGACCTTGTAGAAGAACTTCATGCTCTCCAGGTAGGCGAGGAGCGCCTCCCGCGTACCGGGCTCGACGTGGATCCAGGTCGTCTCCCCGTCGTCGACCAGGTACAGCGCGTGCTCGATGTGGCCGTGCGGGGAGAGGATCAGGGCCTCCGTGGCCTGCCCCGCCGGGAGGTCGGTCACGTGCTGGGTGACGAGCAGGTGCAGCCAGCTCAGCCGGTCGGGGCCGGTGACGGTGACGACCTCCCGGTGCGAGAGGTCCACGAAACCGGTACCGCCGGCGAGCGCGCGCTGTTCGCGGAACAGGTCGCCGTAGTGCGCGGCGACGCCTTCGTCGGGCCCCTCGGCGGGGACGGCGCCGGGCAGCGACAGCAGCGGGCTCTTCGATTGACGCAGCATGGGACCAAGCCTACGGCTCGGGGTCCGGCGCCTTCGAGGAGCAGTCGGCGCACCGGCCGAAGATCGCGAAGTGCTTCATGTCCGTCTCGAAGCCGAAGGTGTCGCGGAGCCTGGCCGTGAAGTCCGCGGCGACCGACAGGTCGGCCTCGATGACGTCCGTGCAGTCCCGGCAGACCAGGTGTATGTGGTCGTGCCGGTCGGCGAGGTGGTAGGTCGGCGCCCCGTGCCCGAGATGGGCATGGCTGACCAGCCCCAGCTCCTCCAGCAGCTCCAGCGTCCGGTACACCGTCGAGATGTTCACCCCGCCCGCGGTCCTGCGGACCTCGGTGAGGATGTCGTCCGGCGTCGCGTGCTCGAGCCGGTCCACGGCCTCCAGGACGAGCTGGCGCTGCGGGGTCAGCCGGTAGCCGCGCTTACGGAGGTCGCTCTGCCAGTCGGTGTCCACCACGCTCCCAGTCTAGGCAGCGTCAGGCACCCCGTACCCCTTTCAGGTATCCGGCGAGCGCGGCGACGGCCGACGGGTTGCGGGGGCTCTCGACGAGATCGACGTAGTCGAGGACGAAGACCCGGTCGTTCCTGACGGCCGAGACGCCCGCGAGCGGCGGGTAGGACATCAGGAACTGCTTCTTCTCCGCCGCGCTGACGTTCCCGTAGTTGTTGATCACGATGACCTCGGGGTCCCGCTCGACGACCGTCTCCCAGCCGACCGTCACCCAGGAGTCGTCGAGGTCCTTCATCACGTGGTCGCCGCCCGCCTTGGTGATGATGTCGTGCGGCCCGGCGAAGGCCCCGGCGGTCAGCGGCTTGTCCTTGCCGTCGTCGTAGAGGAACACCCGGGGTGCCCGGCCGTCCTTCGGCACGGCCGCCCGGGCGTCGGCGACCTGCTTCTTGAAGCCGTCGACGAGCTTCCGCGCCCGGTCCTCCACGTCGAAGATCCTCCCCAGCGTCTCCAGGTCGGTGTAGAGCGCCTCAAGCGGCGGCATCACCCCGCGCGACGTGCCCGTGCCGCCGTTGTGGCAGGACTCGGTGAGGACGTACGAGCCCACGCCGAGCTTCTTCAGCGCCTCCGGGGTGAAGCCGTTGCCCTCGCCGAAGCCGTAGTTCCAGCCCGCGAAGACCAGGTCGGCCTTGGCGTCGAGGACGAGCTCCTTGTTGATCTCCTTCTTCGACAGCCACTTCACCTTGTCGTAGCCGCTCTTCCAAGGTGCCGCACCCTTGTCGTCCCTGCTGGTGCGGTAATCGGGTGCCACATAGCCCGCCATGTGGTCCTCCAGGCCCAGCGCGAACATGATCTCGGCTATCCCGACGTCGTTGGTCACCACGCGCTGCGGCGCCTTGTCGTACGTCGTCTTCACCCCGCAGTTGCTGATCGTCACCGGGTAGTGGCCGCCGGATCCACCGGACGCGGCCTTCGGCTGTTTGTCGTCGGGAGCGTCCGAAACCTTGGCGCCACAGCTCGTGAGGGTGATGGCGGTGAGGAGGACGGCGAGGGTGACGCGGGCAGTGCGCATGGTGTCCTTACGCGAGCGGGAGGCGGTCGAAGAGCAGCTGCGGGGCGCCGGAGACCGGGTGCGGCACGCGGTGCGCCCGCACGCCGAAGACCTCGGCCAGCAACTCGGCGGTCAGCACGGAGTGCGGGGGCCCGGACGCGACGATCCGCCCGCCCGCGACGACATACAGCGCGTCGCAGTACCCGGCGGCGAGATTGAGGTCGTGCAGCGCTGCCAGGACCGTCACCCCCGACTCGCGCACCAGCGACAGGACCTCCAGCTGCTGGGCGATGTCCAGGTGGTTCGTCGGCTCGTCCAGGACGAGCACCTTCGGTTCCTGGGCCAGCGCCCGCGCGATCAGCACCCGCTGCTTCTCGCCCCCGGACAGCGTCAGGAAGCCCCGCCCGGCCAGGTGCGCGGCGCCCGCGCGGGCCAGCGCCGCCGCGCACACCTCGGCGTCCGCCGCCGTGGCCCGGCCGCCCGGCCCCTGGTGCGGCAGCCGGCCCATGGCCACGACCTCGGCGGCCGTGAAGTCGAACTCGCCGCCCGACTCCTGCGGCAGCGCCGCCAGCCGCCGTGCCCCCTCGCGGGCGGTGAGCGCGTGGAGGTCGTCGCCGTCCAGCAGCACCCGGCCGGCGGCCGGCCGCAGCGCCCGGTAGACGCAGCGCAGCAGCGTGGACTTGCCGCTGCCGTTCGGCCCCACCAGCCCCACGAACTGCCCGCTGTCCGCGCGTAGCGCGATGTCCTCCACCAGCCGCGCGCCCGCGACGTCGACCGCGAGCCCCTCGATGTCGACCCGCATCACGAACCCCCGAAGACATAGCCGCGCCGTCGCATCAGCACCACGAAGCAGGGCACCCCGATCAGTGCGGTGATCACCCCGACGGGCAGCTCCACCGGCGCCAGCAGCAGCCGGGAGACGACGTCCACCCACAGCAGCAGCACCGCGCCCATGAGCGGCGCCACGGCCAGCACCCGGCGGTGGTCGGCGCCGACGAGCATGCGGGTGACGTGCGGGACCATCAGCCCCACGAAGCCGATCGCTCCGCTGACGGCCACGACGGCCCCGGTGACCGCGGCCGTCACCACGAACAGCACCCGCCGCAGCCGCTCGGCGTCCACGCCCAGCGCGGCGGCGGTCTCGTCGCCCATGGCCAGCGCGTTCAGCCGCGGCGCCGACCACAGCAGGTACCCGGTCCCGGCCAGCACCACGGCCGCGGCGATGGGCACGGACGACCAGGTGGCCCCGCCCAGGCTGCCCAGCAGCCACATCATCGCCGAGCGCGCCGCCTCGCCCCGGTCGGCGCTGAACACCATGAGCGTGGTGATCGCGGAGAAGCCGTAGTACATCGCGCTGCCGGTCAGCACCAGCCGCAGCGGGGTGAGCCCGTGCCGGGTGCGCGCCGCCGCGTAGACGAGCGCCATCGCGGCCAGCGCGGAGGTGAACGCGGCACCCGACAGCGCCCACACGCCGAGCGAGCCCAGCGCGCCGAAGAGCAGCACGGCGTTGGCGCCGACGGCGGCGCCGGAGGAGATGCCGAGGACGAACGGGTCGGCGAGGGCGTTGCGCACCATCGCCTGCACGCCCACCCCGATGGCGGACAGCCCCGCGCCGACGACGGCGGCCAGCAGGGCGCGCGGGAAGCGCAGCTCCCAGACGATCGTGTACGCGGGGACCTCGTCCGGCGCGATGGTCCCGCCGCTCAGCCCCGCCCACAGATGGCGGGCCGTGTCGCCCCAGCCGACGCCGGACGCGCCGAGGGCCACGCAGCACAGCAGCGAGACGAGGAGGGTGGCGGCGAGGGCGGCCAGGAGCGGTGGCAGGGGGAGCGGCGCGCGGGCCGGCCGCACGCCGGTACGGAGATCTGTCGCCACGGGCGGGTCCGCCTTCGCCTCGGGCCGTGGCTCCGCGCGCGGAGCGCATGCGTGCTTCCGCGCGTACGGGTGTCCCCTCGCAGTCCACGGCGAGTGTGCTGGGATCCACGCCGCCGCGGGTGATCGGGCTCGTGCGAGGCCCCTCGGGGGCCTCGCACCTACCGTTGCGGGTCAGCGCCGGACTTCGACCGGACTTCCCCCGCGGGGCGCGAAAGAGATCGCTTTCCTCGGAGAGGTTGCTTTCCCTCGGGCTTACTTTTCCTCGGGCTTGTACGGCGTGCCGTCGGGGTTGAAGAAGGAGACGCCGTCCGGCAGGTCATCGGGCAGGTTGCGCGCCCACTCCTGCAGGTCGTCCGGGACCTTCTTCAGCTGCGCCGACATGTACGGGCGCAGCGGCACCTCGGGGGTGGCCTTCTCGCCGACCCACATCAGGTCGCCCTTGACGTAGCCGTACAGGCGCTTGCCGCCCGAGTACGGGCCGGAGGCGGCGGTCCGCGCGACGGCGTCGGTGGCGACGTCGATCTGCGGCTTCTGGTCGGCCAGCTCGCCGTACCAGACCTCGACGACACCGGAGTCGCGGATCATGACGATCTCGACCTTGCGGTCCTTGTCGATGCGCCAGTAGCCGGTCTCGGTCTCCAGCGGCTTGGCCGGCTTGCCGGCCTCGTCCAGCACCCAGGAGCGCGAGACGTACTCGAGGAAGTCCCGGCCGTCGTGGCTGAAGACGACCTCCTGGCCGAAGTTGCACTTCTCGGCGCCGGGGAAGTCGTGGACGCCCGCGCCCTCCCACGTGCCGAGGAGGAACGCCAGGGGGACGAGGTCGGGGTGAAGGTCGGACGGAATCTCGATCATGAGCTCAGGCGATCTGTAGGCGATGCGGGCAACTGTGTCAGCGCTGGCCCTGGTACAGCTTCTTCCAGGTCAGGCCCGCGAAGGCCATGACGCCGACGGCGACCAGTACCAGCAGGGTGGTGAAGAAGCCTTCAAGCACGAGCGCGCTCCTCGGTCGGAGTGGAGATCTATGTCGGTACGGACCGGACAGGAGTCTAGTCGGCCGCCCCGGGGGCGGCGCTGTGAGGTTGCCCGTCCCGTCGGCCTAGAGTGACCGGCATGGCGAACGCGAAGAAGCTCGTGATCAAGGTGACGGCGGGCGCGGACGCGCCCGAGCGGTGCTCGCAGGCGTTCACGGTGGCGGCCGTGGCCGTGGCCAGCGGCGTCGAGGTGTCGCTGTGGCTGACGGGGGAGTCGTCGTGGTTCGCGCTGCCCGGGCGCGCCGCGGAGTTCGAGCTGCCGCACGCGGCGCCGCTGCCGGACCTCATCGACGGGATCCTCGCCGGGGGCGGGCTGATCACGCTGTGCACGCAGTGCGCGGCGCGGCGCGGGATCGAGGAGAAGGACCTGATCGAGGGCGCCCGGATCGCGGGCGCGCAGGTGTTCGTCAGCGAGGCGATGGCGGACGGCACGCAGGCACTCGTCTACTAGTCCCCTGGTCCTCAGTCCCGTCCCCACGGGTCGCGTGGGCCCTCGCGGCGCTTGCCGTCCAGCTCGTCCCACCACTCGTCCGACTTCGGGTCGCCCGACGGATCGTCCCACCAGCGGTCGTCGGGCCCCCGGCGGTTCGCGACGACGGCCGCGACGGGCGGGATGACCATGGCGAACAGGCACAGCCCCACGGCGGCCGGCACCGACCACAGGCGCACGACGGCCCACGCCATGACGAAGAGGAAGACGCAGGTCCCCATCATGGCGAAGTAGAGGTGCTTACGCCTCGCGAGCACACCTTCACGGTACGACTCCGGGCGGGCGCGCGCGAAGGGCCGCACCCCCGCAAGGCGTCCAACCCCGGGGTGCGGCCCTTCGAGTCCCGGCGGGTCCTACGGACCCGCGGCTCGCTCAGACGGCGATGGCGACCTCCACCAGGGCGCCCTTCTCCGTGAGCACGACCTTGCGGTCGGCCGTGGCGCCCGGGACGAGCGCGCGGACCGTCCACGTGCCCTCGGCCGCGTAGAAGCGGAACTGCCCGGTCGCGGACGTGGGCACCTCCGCCGTGAACTCGCCGGTCGAGTCCAGCAGCCGGACATAGCCGGTGACGGGCTCGCCGTCGCGGGTCACCGAGCCCTGGATGGTGGTCTCACCGGCCTTGGCGGTCGAGGCGTCGGGGCCGCCTGCCTTCGCTCCACACATGTGCGTTCCTTTCCGTTGGCGCGGGAGGCTCAGTTGTCGGCGCCGAGCGCGATCGGCACGCCGACCAGGGAGCCGTACTCGGTCCAGGAGCCGTCGTAGTTGCGGACGTTGGCCTGGCCCAGCAGCTCGTGGAGGACGAACCAGGTGTGCGCCGAGCGCTCGCCGATGCGGCAGTAGGCGATGGTGTCCTTGCCGAAGTCCACGCCCGCGCCCCGGTAGAGCTCCGTGAGCTCGTCGTCGGACTTGAACGTGCCGTCGTCGTTGGCCGACTTCGACCACGGGATGTTGCGCGCGGTCGGGACGTGACCCGGGCGCTGCGACTGCTCCTGCGGGAGGTGCGCCGGGGCGAGCAGCTTGCCGCTGAACTCGTCGGGGGAGCGGACGTCGACGAGGTTCAGCTCGCCGATCGCGGCCACGACGTCGTCGCGGAAGGCGCGGATGGACAGGTCCTGCGGCTGGGCCCGGTAGGCGGTGTGGGGGCGCTTGGGCACCTCGGCGACCAGGTCGCGGGAGTCGAGCTCCCACTTCTTGCGGCCGCCGTCGAGGAGCTTCACGTCCCGGTGGCCGTAGAGCTTGAAGTACCAGTAGGCGTAGGCCGCGAACCAGTTGTTGTTGCCGCCGTAGAGGACGACGGTGTCGTCGTTGGCGATGCCCTTCTCGGACAGCAGCTTCTCGAATCCGGCCTGGTCGACGAAGTCGCGGCGGACCGGGTCCTGAAGGTCGGTCTTCCAGTCGATCCGGATGGCGGTCTTGATGTGGTTCTTGTCGTACGCGGACGTGTCCTCGTCCACCTCGACGATGACGGTCTTGGGGTGGCCTTCGTCGATGCGGGCCTGGACCCAGTCGGCGTCCACCAGGACGTCACTGCGGCTCATGCTGATCTCCTCCGGGGCAGTTGCGGTGTGCCGGCGGGCGGTGCGGGACGCGGTGCGTACGCGTGCGGCACCGCGCGGCGGGTGGAGCGGTGGTGCGGGGAGGCGGCCGAGGGGCCGGAAAGGGGTCCGGTAAGCGGGCCCCGTCAGACACGGCGACACAGCATGGCGGCCACGCGGCACAGGTCCACTGCCCGCCGCTTGGTGAGATCCGCCTGTCGCTTCATAAGGGCGATCGTAGGGAGGGGCGGGAGCCCTGTCACCGGGGTGCCGGATAATGAGACGAAAAATCTCGCATGGCGGGATACTGAGCTTCCCGGGGGGCTCGTCGGCCCCCGTCCGGCCCTTTCGTCGGCCCAATTGGACTGACGTGCGGACGGAGGCGTCTCGTAGCGTGGACGCGGGGGTTCAGCCCGCCAGGTTGACGTCGGTGCCGGTGAGGGTGATGTCGACGCCGTTGGGCGTCGCGACGACCGTGTCGAGCTTGATGCCCCGGGGCAGGCCCGTGATCTTCCGGTCGAAGTCGGTCTTCTCGCGGATCTTCCGCTCCAGGCCGGGGATGCCCTGCGAGGGGACCTCGTTGGCCCGGACCCGGACGGTGTCGCCGTTCACGACCGTCACGGTGGAGATCACGTTCTGCTGCGACGTCTGGCCCATGACGGTGACCTTGCCGGAGACCTTCACCTGGTTGCCGCCGGTGGCGTCCTTGCCGCCGTATCCGACGCCGACGTCGGGGTCGCCGGTGGCCTTGGTCAGCTCCTCGTAGGTGAGGTGCGCGGTGCCGCTCGCGCGGCCGGCGGTGGCGGAGGTGTAGCTGCTGTCGACGCGGACGTCGTGGAGGGTGGCGTCGAAGCCGCTCACCTTGATGGAGCGGTCGCCCGCGCCGGCGGTGACGCCGCCGTCGAGCTTGATCTCGACCTCGTCGAGCCGGGAGCTCGCGACCTGGGTGAGGAAGGGGAAGCCCTTGATGGAGACGTCCGGGGTGCCGGAGAGGTTCTGGCTGCTGCGGATCTTGTCGGCGACCTGGTTCTCGGCGAAGTAGACCGCGGCGCGGTCGGCGGCCACGAAGAGGGCCGCCAGGACTATGGCGGTGATGAGCAGTGCTCGTATCGCGCGCATCGGTTCGTCGGTCCCCCACTCGGTGTCAGGCTTTCCCGTGAGCCTAACCGGGGTGGGTCGGTGGGTGACCGCGCCGGGTGTCACCGGTTTGTAACCGGTTGGGGGATCTTGCCCCGGTCCCGCCCTTTCACCGTTTCTTCCGGGGGCTCCGCCCCCTCGCGCCCCCCCGGACGGGCTGATTTCAGCCCGTCCGGCGTTTGAGGACCGGGGTCTGGGGCGGAGCCCCAGGAAACGGTGAAAGGGCGGGACCGGGGCGTCAACCCCTACCCCAGGGCCCGCCCCAGGACATAGACGACCGGTGCGGCCAGCGTCAGCGGAAGCGCCACGCCCGCCGTCATGTGGACGAACCGCGAGGGGTAGTCGTAGCTGGCGACGCGCAGGCCGGCGAGGGCGCAGACGCCGGCCGCCAGGCCGAGCAGCGCGGCCGTGGGGCCGAAGCCGGTCAGCTGGCCGCCCGCGATCCCCGCGCCCGTCGCGGCGATCAGCGCGACGACGGGCGCGGCGACCGACGGCAGCGGCAGGGCGCGGGCCAGTACGGCCGCGGCCACGCCGAGCGCGCCGATCACCACGGCGTCCGGGTCGGCCGCCAGGTGGCCGCCCGCCATGACGGCCAGGGCGGAGGAGGCGGTGGCCGCCGTCAGCCCGTAGAGCCGCTCGTCCGCCCCGGCGTGGCTGCGCAGCTGGAGGACGACGACCAGCAGGATCCATACGCCGAGGGTGCCGAGGAGGACCGTCGGCGCCTTGGCCGTGTCGGTGGCCAGCAGCCCGACGTCGGCGGCGACGCCGCCGAGGAAGGCCAGCGCGATGCCCTGCCGGGCGGGCCACATGCCGTTCAGCCGGAACCAGCCCGCCGCCGTCACCGCCTGGAGCAGCACCACGGGCACGGCCAGCGCGGGCCGCGCCAGCGGCGCCGCGGCGGCCAGCAGCCCGGCGAGGACGGCGGTGATCAGCGCCGGCTGGAGGCCGGGCGACACGATCTGCGGGCGGCCCTCCGCCTTCGCCTTCTCGGCGGCGGTCATCGGGGCCACCGCGGCCACCGGCCGCTCGGCCACCTCGCCGGCGACCGGCGCGGCCACGACCGCGCCCTCCGGGCGGGGCACCGGCAGGGCTCCGCTCCCGGCGCCGGTGGGCTCGTGGCCGGACGGCTCCCGGTCCCACGACGCGTCGTAGGCGGGCGCGGGATCCTGCCGCTGCCAGCTGTGGGTGTCCCAGCTCTGGGTCTGCCAGGTCTGGGTGTGCGGTTCGTCGTGCTGCTGGTACTCCTGCTGGGGCTGCGGCCACGCGGCGGGCTGGTGGTGCTGCGGCGCCTGGTGCTGTGGCTGGTGCTGCGGCTGGTGCGGCGTCTGCTGCTGCCCGTCGTAGTCGTAGTCGTACGACCCGTAGCCCTGCGGCGGCGGCTCGTACTGCGGGTACTGCCCGTGCTGGTCGTACGGGTCGTAGGGATTGCGGTGGTGCTGTTCGCTCATGCTGCCGGGGTCACCCTCCTGCGAAGGGCGGGAGCACCTCGACCGTGCCGCCCTCGGTGAGTCGGACCGTCGAGTGGTCGCGCGTGCCGACGGGGTCACCGTTCACGAGGAACGAGCAGCGCGCGAGCACCCGCGCGAACTCCGGCGCCGCCTCGTGCGTCCGCCGGGCCGTGACCAGCGCGTCCGCGAGCGTGCGCGCGGCGTACGGCTCCTCGGCCGTGCCCGCGGCGGCCTTGGCCGCGGCCCAGTACCGGATCGTGCCGGCCGGAGGCTCCGGCTCGGTCGGTCCCGGCTGTGCCGGCAGCGGTGCCGGA
The DNA here is from genome assembly GCF_014648775.1 of Streptomyces abikoensis. Classification (GTDB taxonomy): domain Bacteria; phylum Actinomycetota; class Actinomycetes; order Streptomycetales; family Streptomycetaceae; genus Streptomyces; species Streptomyces abikoensis. Next base: position 360,948 of record NZ_BMRT01000005.1, on the reverse strand, counting down.
CGAGCCGTGTGTGTCGTCGCCACGGCGACCCCTTTCGGTTTCTTGCCGCCTCCATGATGACGGGTGCCGGGGCCGCCATGTCCCCGCCCGGTAAAGGAGAGGCCCCATCGAGAGCAGCTCGCATAGGCTTCTTGTGTGTTGGTGCGACTTCTACGGTCGTCTTTGCGGCCCTATACCGGAGCGATCGCGCTGATCGTGCTCTTGCAGCTCGTTCAGACCCTCGCCACTCTCTACCTCCCCAATCTCAACGCGGACATCATCGACAAGGGTGTCGTCAAGGGCGATACCGGATACATCCTGAGCACCGGCGGGCTGATGCTCGCCGTGACCCTCGCGCAGATCGTCTGCGCGATCGGCGCCGTGTACTACGGCGCCCGGACGGCCATGGCGGTCGGCCGGGACCTGCGCGCCGCGGTCTTCGACCGCGTCCAGTCCTTCTCCGCGCGTGAGATGGGGCAGTTCGGGGCGCCATCGCTGATCACCCGCACCACCAATGACGTCCAGCAGGTCCAGATGCTGACCCTGATGGCGTTCACGCTGATGGTGTCGGCGCCGATCATGTGCGCGGGCGGCATCGTCCTGGCCGTCCAGCAGGACGTGCCGCTCTCCTCGCTGCTGCTGGTGATCGTGCCGGTCCTGGCGGCCATCGTGAGCGTGATCATCTGGCGGATGCGGCCGGTGTTCCGCGGGGTGCAGTCCCGCATCGACACCGTCAACCGGGTGCTGCGCGAGCAGATCTCGGGCATCCGCGTCATCCGCGCGTTCGTCCGCGACGATCACGAGCGGAAACGATTCAGGAGCGCCAACACCGAGCTGATGGACGTCTCGCTGCGCGCGGGACGGCTGATGTCGCTGATGTTCCCGTCCGTGATGCTGGTGGTGAACCTGTCCTCGATCGCCGTCGTGTGGTTCGGCGGGCACCGGATCGGTGACGGCGGCATGGAGATCGGCGCGCTCACGGCGTTCATCAGCTATCTGATGCAGATCCTGATGTCGATCATGATGGCCACCTTCATGTTCATGATGGTGCCGCGCGCCGAGGTCTGCGCCGAGCGCATCCAGGAGGTCCTGACCACGGAGTCGAGCGTGGCGCCGCCCGCCGTCCCGGTGACCGAGCTGCGGGGGCGCGGTCACCTGGAGCTGCGCGCGGTGGAGTTCGGCTACCCGGGTGCCGAGGAGCCGGTGCTCCGCGACGTCTCCCTGGTGGCCCGGCCCGGCGAGGTCACGGCCGTCATCGGCTCCACCGGCAGCGGCAAGTCGACCCTGCTGGGCCTGATCCCACGGCTGTTCGACGCCACCGGGGGCACCGTCCTCGTCGACGGCGTGGACGTGCGGGAGCTGGACCCGGCCGCGATGTCGGCGGCCGTGGGGCTCGTCCCGCAGAAGCCGTACCTCTTCTCCGGCACCGTCGCCTCCAACCTGCGCTACGGACGCCCCGACGCGACCGACGACGAGCTGTGGCAGGCGCTGGAGACCGCGCAGGCCCGTGCGTTCGTCGAGTCGATGGACGGGATGCTGGAGGCGCCGATCTCCCAGGGCGGCACCAATGTCTCCGGTGGCCAGCGGCAGCGCCTGGCGATCGCCCGGGCCCTGGTCCGCAAGCCGGAGATCTACCTCTTCGACGACTCCTTCTCCGCCCTCGACTACGCGACGGACGCCCGGCTGAGGGCCGCGCTGTCGCGGGAGACCGGGGACGCGACGGTGGTGATCGTCGCGCAGCGGGTGTCGACCATCCGCGACGCCGACCGCATCGTGGTCCTCGACGAGGGCCGGGTCGTCGGCACGGGCACCCACACCGAACTGATGGGGACGAACGAGACCTACCGGGAGATCGTGCTCTCCCAGCTCACCGAGGAGGAGGCGGCGTGACGTCCCTCGAGAAGCCCGCCGCGAAGCCCGCCGAGCCCGCCGCCGGCGGCCCGGACGGGAAACCGGGCGGACCGGGCGGCCCGGACGGAAAACCGGGCGGATCGGGCGGTAAACCGGGTGCCCCGCAGCGCAGAGGGCCCGCGCCCGCCGTCGGCATGGCCCGCTTCATGGGCGGCCAGCCCACCGAGAAGTCCATGGACTTCGCCGGCTCCGGCCGCCGGCTCCTCGCCCGGCTGCGCCCCGAGCGGGCCGTCGTCTCCCTCGCCCTGGCGCTCGGCGTGGCCAGCGTGGGGCTGGCCGTCATCGGCCCCAAGGTCCTCGGCCACGCCACCGACCTGATCTTCGCCGGTGTCGTCGGCTCCCAGATGCCGGCCGGCGCCACCAAGGCCCAGGTCCTGGAGCGGATGCGGCAGCAGGGCAACGGCAAGATCGCCGACGTCCTCTCCGGCGTCGACTTCGTCCCGGGCCACGGCATCGACTACGGCGCCGTCGGCAACGTACTGCTGTGGGCGACGCTGATCTACGTGGGCTCGTCCCTCTTCCAGCTCGTCCAGGCCCGCATCGCCACGAACGTCGTCCAGAAGGCCGTGTTCCGGCTGCGCGAGGAGGTCGAGGAGAAGCTCGGTCGGCTGCCGCTGAGCTACTTCGACAAGCAGCAGCGCGGCGAGGTCCTCTCCCGGGCCACCAACGACATCGACAACATCGCGCAGACCCTCCAGCAGACCCTCAGCCAGATCATGGCCTCCCTGCTGACGATCGTCGGCGTGCTGGCGATGATGTTCTGGATCTCCTGGCTGCTGGCCCTGGTCGCCCTGGTGACCGTGCCGGTGTCGATCGTCGTCGCCACCCGGATCGGCAAGCGGGCGCAGCCGCAGTTCGTCGCCCAGTGGAAGTCCACGGGCAAGCTGAACGCCCACATCGAGGAGATGTACACCGGCCACTCGCTGGTGAAGGTCTTCGGCCGGCAGAAGGAGTCCGCCGAGACGTTCCGCAAGGAGAACGAGGAGCTCTACGAGGCCGGGTTCAAGGCCCAGTTCATCTCGGGCCTGATCCAGCCCGCGATGATGTTCATCGGCAACCTCAACTACGTGCTCGTCGCCGTGGTCGGCGGTCTGCGCGTGGCGACCGGTTCGCTGTCGATCGGTGACGTCCAGGCGTTCGTGCAGTACTCGCGCCAGTTCAGCCAGCCGCTGACCCAGGTGGCCTCCATGGCCAACCTGGTCCAGTCCGGCGTCGCCTCGGCCGAGCGCGTCTTCGAGCTGCTGGACGCGGAGGAGCAGTCCGCCGAGCCGGCGGACGCGCGCCGCCCCGACCGGGTGCGCGGCGAGGTCTCCTTCGAGAAGGTCTCCTTCCGCTACGAGCCCGACCGCCCGCTCATCGAGGACCTGTCGCTGACGGTCCGGCCCGGCCAGACCGTCGCCATCGTCGGCCCGACCGGCGCCGGCAAGACCACCATGGTCAATCTGCTGATGCGGTTCTACGAGGTCAACGGGGGCCGCATCACGCTCGACGGCGTCGACGTCGCCGAGATGTCCCGCGAGGAGCTGCGCTCCCACATCGGCATGGTCCTCCAGGACACCTGGCTCTTCGGCGGCACGATCGCGGAGAACATCGCCTACGGCGCCCCCGAGGGCGTCTCCATGGACAAGATCGTGGAGGCGGCGAAGGCCACCCACGTCGACCGCTTCGTCCGTACGCTGCCCGACGGCTACGAAACGGTGATAGACGAGGAGGGCTCCAACGTCAGCGTCGGCGAGAAGCAGCTGATAACCATCGCGCGGGCCTTCCTCGCCGAGCCGGAGATCCTCGTCCTCGACGAGGCCACCAGCTCCGTCGACACCCGCACCGAGGTGCTGATCCAGCAGGCCATGGGCCGGCTGCGGACCGGGCGCACCAGCTTCGTGATCGCCCACCGCCTCTCCACCATCCGTGACGCGGACGTCATCCTGGTGATGGAATCCGGCCGCATCGTGGAGCAGGGCACCCACGACTCGCTGCTGGCGACGGGCGGGGCGTACGCCCGGTTGTACGAGGCGCAGTTCGCGGAGCCGGTCGCGGAGGCGTAGGGCTCTTCGTACGACCGTCGGGCTCTTCGTACGGCCTGGGGGCACGCGCCGTCGCGGCGGCGCGTGCCCCGGCGCGTGCCCCCGTGCGCCCCCCGTGCCGCGGCGCACCCCCATTCGGCCGCCCCGGAGCCGGTGGGTGCGCGAGACTGGTTCCTGCAGGACGTACCGACCGGCGACCGTCAAGAGTGCGATGCGATGACCACTCGAAGTGACCGACGAAACACAAGCTCATGCAAAATCGTCCGCGCCGTCGAAAGTCGGGTGGGTTATTCTGCTGCGCAGAGAGGATCCGGGCAGAGTGGCCCCCGGGTCCTTTTGTGCATTCGGACGACGAGCAGTGCCCCAACCGTCCTCGCAGGGACCGAGGAGGAACCGACGTAATGGGCGAGCGAAGCGCACGACAAGAGAGCGCACCAGAAGAGGGCGCGACCCCCGCGGGTCGTACGTGCCTTACGAGGAACCGGGCAGGTGGTGGCCGATGAGCTCCCTGCTTCTCCTGACCAATGCCCTCCAGCCGTCGACCGAGGTGCTGCCCGCGCTCGGCCTGCTGCTGCACAGCGTGCGCGTGGCCCCCGCCGAGGGCCCGGCCCTCGTGGACACCCCCGGGGCCGACGTCATACTGATCGACGGCCGCCGCGACCTGCCCCACGTCCGCAGCCTCTGCCAGCTGCTGCGCTCCACCGGGCCGGGCTGTCCGCTGCTCCTCGTCGTCACCGAGGGCGGCCTCGCCGCCGTCACCGCCGACTGGGGCGTCGACGACGTCCTCCTCGACACGGCGGGCCCCGCCGAGGTCGAGGCCCGGCTGCGCCTGGCCATGGGCCGTCAGCAGATCTCCATGGACGACAGCCCGATGGAGATCCGCACCGGCGACCTCTCCGTGGACGAGGCCACCTACAGCGCCAAGCTCAAGGGCCGGGTCCTGGACCTGACCTTCAAGGAATTCGAGCTGCTCAAATATCTCGCCCAGCACCCCGGCCGGGTCTTCACCCGCGCCCAGCTGCTCCAAGAGGTCTGGGGCTACGACTATTTCGGCGGTACCCGCACGGTGGACGTCCACGTCCGGCGGCTGCGCGCCAAGCTGGGCCCCGAGCACGAGTCCTTGATCGGCACCGTCCGGAACGTGGGCTATCGGTTCGTGCTGCCGGAGAAGCCGGAAAAGGCGGAGAAACAGGTGAAGGCGGAGAAGGCCGAGAAGGAGAAGGCCGACTCCGCCCCTTCCGCCACCCCCTCCTCCGCCCCTGCTTCCGCCGGGCGGCGAAGTGACCGAACCGAGGCCGTTCGCCCGGTGAAACGGTAGGTGGACCCGCGTAGACTGCCGCGCGTGGCCAAGGTGACGCGGGACGATGTGGCGAGGCTTGCGGGGACGTCGACCGCGGTCGTCAGCTACGTCATCAACAATGGACCGCGCCCGGTGGCACCGGCGACGCGGGAGCGAGTGCTGGCCGCGATCAAGGAGCTGGGGTACCGGCCCGACCGGGTCGCCCAGGCGATGGCCTCCCGACGGACGGACCTCATAGGCCTGATCGTCCCGGACGCGCGCCAGCCCTTCTTCGCGGAGATGGCGCACGCGGTCGAGCAGGCGGCGGCCGAGCGCGGGAAGATGGTCCTCGTCGGGAACTCCGACTACCTCGACGAGCGCGAAGTGCACTATCTGCGCGCCTTCTTGGGCATGCGCGTCTCCGGCCTGATCCTGATCAGCCAGGGCCCCAGCGAGACCGCCGCCATGGAGATCGACGCCTGGGACGCCCGGGTCGTCCTGATGCACCGCAGGCCCGACGCCATAGACGACGTGGCCGTCGTCACCGACGACGTCGGCGGCGCCCAGCTCGCCACGCGCCACCTCCTGGAGCACGGCCACCCGTACGTCGCCTGCCTCGGCGGCACGGAGGTCACACCGACCGTGGGCGACCCGGTCACCGACCACGTCGAGGGCTGGCGGCGCGCCATGCGCGAGGCCGGGAAGTCCCTGGAGGGCCGGCTCTTCCCGGCCCCCTACAACCGCTACGACGCGTACAAGGTCGCCCTGGAGCTGCTCTCCGGCCCGAACCGGCCGCCGGCCCTGATGTGCGCCACGGACGACCAGGCCATCGGTGTGCTGCGGGCCGCGCGCGAGCTGCGCATCGACGTGCCGGGTGAGCTCGCGGTGGCCGCGTTCGACGACGTCAAGGAGGCGGCCCTCACGGACCCGCCCCTCACCACCGTCGCCTCCGACCGCCAGGCGATGGCGCGCTCGGCGGTCGATCTCGTCCTCGACGACGGCCTCCGCTTCGCCGGCTCCCGCCGCGAACGCCTCAAGCAGTTCCCGTCCCGCCTGGTGATCCGCCGCTCCTGCGGCTGTGGCTGACGAGGCCCCGCCCCCGGGCCCCCGGCGCGGGGTGGCGGTCCTTATGCCGGGTGAACAGGGTTCTGCCCCCGTTCTCAGCCCGTCCTCAGACTCCTCTCATGATGACGGCGCACAGTCATAGTCATGACGGACAACGAGTACCCCGCGCCCCCGGCCTACCCCCCGCACGCCCAGTTCGGCGCCCCGGCGCCCGAGCCGGCGCAGCCGCAGCCGTACCCCGCGTCCCACCGAGCCCGCGCCCGCCGTCCCGTCGCGCTGCTCGCCGCCGCGGCGATCGTCGCGGCCGTGGTCGGCGGCGGGTCGGCGGCGCTCGTGGGAGAGCTGACGAGCGGGCGCGCGGACACCGGCCAGTCCACGCCCGTCCAGAACGTCTCCGCCAAGGGCAGTGGCGTCTCGGCCGTCGCCAACGCCGTCAGCCCCAGCATCGTGGAGATCAAGGCGGCGACGGCCTCCGGCCAGTCCACCGGCTCCGGCGTGATCATCACCGGCGACGGTGAAGTGATCACCAACAACCACGTCGTCGCCGGCGCCGACGAGGTCAAGGTCACCCTCAGCGACGGCACGTCCAAGACCGCCAAGGTCGTCGGCACCGACCCCGGCAAGGACCTCGCCCTCATCAAGATCCAGGACGCCAAGGGCCTCAAGGCCGCCAAGCTCGGCGACTCCGGCAAGCTCAGGGTCGGCGACCAGGTCGTCGCCATCGGCTCCCCCGAGGGCCTCACCGGGACCGTGACCAGCGGCATCGTCTCCGCCCTCAACCGCGACGTGACCGTCGCCAAGGAACAGGGACAGGGCGGCGGCGGCCAGGACCAGCAGGGTCAGCGGCAGCGCGGCTTCTCGCAGTGGCCCTTCGAGTTCGGCGGCAACCAGTACAACGGCGACACCGGCTCCTCCAAGACCACCTACAAGGCCATCCAGACCGACGCCTCCCTCAACCCCGGCAACTCCGGCGGCGCCCTCATCAACATGAACGGCGAGATCATCGGCATCAACTCCGCCATGTACAACGCGGGCGCCAGTGACACCGCGGGCAGCGTGGGCCTCGGCTTCGCCATCCCCGTCAACACGGTCAAGGCCGACCTGGCCAAGCTGCGAGCGGGCGGCAGTGGCGCCTGAGAAACCCCTGGGCGTGCGAGGCTGAGGCGAGAGACGCACCCTTGCCACCCAGTGAGAACCGTGAGGTACCGCCGATGAGCCCCGCCGAGCACGGCGAGACGCCCGCCCGCATCCTGATCGTGGACGACGAGCCCGCCGTGCGCGAGGCACTGCGCCGCAGCCTCGCCTTCGAGGGCTACGCGACCGAGCTGGCCGTCGACGGGCTGGACGCGGTCGAGAAGGTCGCCGACCGGCGCCCCGACCTGATCGTGCTCGACGTGCTGATGCCCCGGATGGACGGCCTGACGGCCGCCCGCCGGATGCGCGCCTCCGGAGTGACCGTCCCCATCCTGATGCTGACCGCCCGCGACACGGTCGGCGACCGCGTCACCGGCCTCGACGCCGGCGCCGACGACTATCTCGTCAAGCCCTTCGAACTGGACGAGCTGCTGGCCCGCATCCGCGCGCTCCTGCGCCGCAGCTCCTACGCGGCCTCCGCCGCGCCCGCCGACACCGACTCGCCGACGCTGTCCTTCGGCGATCTGCGCATGGACCTCGCCACGCGCGAGGTGACCCGGGGCGCACGGCGCGTGGAGCTGACCCGGACCGAGTTCACCCTGCTGGAGCTGTTCCTGACCCACCCCCGTCAGGTGCTCACCCGCGAGCAGATCCTCAAGTCCGTCTGGGGGTTTGAATTCGAGCCGTCGTCCAACTCCCTCGACGTGTACGTGATGTACCTGCGCCGCAAGACCGAGGCCGGGGGAGAACCCAGGCTCGTCCACACCGTCCGCGGGGTCGGGTACGTCCTGCGGGCCGACGGCGGCACGGAATGATCGCGACCAGATTCCGCCGGCTCCCGCTGCGCTCCCGGCTGGCCCTGCTGACGGCCGCCGCCTGCGCGGTGGCGGTGGCGCTGGCGGCGTGGGCCTGCTGGTTCGTCACCAAGGAGCAGCTCGGCAGCGAGCGCGACACCACCCTGACCAGCAAGCGCCTCGACGAGCGCTCGGTACAGGCCCTGGTGCGCGGCTGCGGCGCCAACCCGCCCGGCCTGCCCCCGGCCCCCGGCTCGTACACCGTGCAGGTCGTCACGGCCGGCGGGCTGGTCTGCACGCTGCCCGGCAAGTCCCCCATCAGGATCACCGCCGCCGACCTCGCCGTCGCCGACGGCCGGCTGGAGGAGACGCTCCACGACAGCGTCGCCACCGACGGCAGCGAGATGCGCGTCTCGACGTACCGCAGCGAACAGCTGCCGAACACGGCCGTCTCCATCGCCCAGCCGCTGAGCGAGACCGACAAGCCCCTCAACTCCCTCGCCCTCGTACTGGTGTTCACGGCCGGCGTGGGCGTGGTCCTGGCCGCGACGGCCGGACTGTGGATCGCCCGGGCCGCGCTGCGCCCCGTGGACCGGCTCACGGACGCCGTCGAGCACATCGCCCGCACGGACGACCTCGCGGTCCGCATCCCCGTCGAGGGCGAGGACGAGATCGCCCGCCTGTCGCGCTCGTTCAACTCCATGACCGAGGCGCTCGCCTCCTCCCGGGACCGGCAGCAGCAGCTCATCGCCGACGCCGGGCACGAGCTGCGGACGCCGCTGACCTCGCTGCGCACCAACATCGACCTGCTCGCCCGGAGCGAGGAGACCGGCCGGGCGATCCCCCCGGAGGACCGGAAGGCGCTGCTGGCGAGCGTCAAGGCGCAGATGACGGAGCTGGCGGAGCTCATCGGCGACCTCCAGGAGCTGTCCCGCCCGGACGGCCCGGAGAACAGCGGCCCGCTCCAGGTGGTCGCCCTCCACGAGGCCGCCGGACGAGCCGTCGAGCGGGCCCGGCTGCGGGCCGGTGGCGCCGGGCTCACCGTCGACGCCGAGCTCGACCCGTGGTTCGTCCGCGCCGAGCCGGCCGCGCTGGAGCGGGCGGTCGTCAACCTCCTCGACAACGCGGTGAAGTTCAGCCCTGCGGGTGGTGTGATCGAGGTCCGTCTGGTGAAGGGCGAACTGACCGTTCGCGACCACGGACCCGGCATTCCGGCCGAGGAACTCCCGCACGTCTTCGACCGGTTCTGGCGCTCCCCCTCGGCACGCGGCATGCCGGGCAGCGGCCTGGGCCTGTCGATCGTCGCCCGGACGGTCCGGCAGGCGGGCGGCGAGGTGACCCTCCGCCCGGCCGAGGACGGCGGCACGGTGGCGAGCGTCCGCCTCCCGGGCGCGGCGACGGAACCGCCACACGCGCTGTAGGGGGGCGCCCCGAATGGGGGCGCCCCGTAAGGGGCGCGGGGCAGTTTCGATTTGCGGCTGCCGCCGCGCGGGCGCGACCAGCCCCCACCGGCCCGCAGGTGCAACATGGGCTATCCGCCCACGGCGAGCCCGGTCGCCGACAACTCGGCCCGAATCCCATCCGCCCCAACGGAAAGGGCCCGCAACCGCAACCCCTCCGCCTCCCGCGGCATCCGGAACGAGAACGAGAATCGATCCGCCAGCTCGGGCGGCTGGAGCCGCGTCAGCGCGGTGAGCAGCCCGGGGTCGATGCCCAGCTTCTCCAGCAGCCACGGATGCTCGACGAGCACGTCGACGAGATTGAGCCGGGTGAGCCCGTCGAGGAACCGGGGCGTCCCCACCGCCTCCTCCGGCACGCCGAGTCGTTCGGCGATCGCCGGGACGGAGAAGAGGGCCTTCACCCGGGCGGCGTCCTTGGCGATGCGTTCGGCGGCCTCGCGGTGCAGGACGAGGCTTCTGCGGTCGTCCGGGCCCTGGCCTCCGGGGCGGTAGGTGGCGACGTGGGGGAGGTCGAGGCTCATCCCGTCGATCTCGGTGGTGATCGCGTGCCCGCCGTCCCGGCGCAGATGCGCCTGGGCCCGGACGACCAGTTCCTGCCCGGCGACGTTCAGCCGGCCCAGGGCGCCGATCGAATCGCCGCCGAGGTCGCGGAATCTGACCTGCGAGGCGCCGAGTTCCCGGTCCATGTCGGCGAAGGCCAGCAGGACCTCGCCGCTGAGGTCGCCGATGACGGCGCCCCGAATGGCGGTGGGCAGGCTGCCGGTGAGCCGGATGTCGCGGGCGCTCGCCCGCACCCGCGCCAGCGTCACGCGGTCGGCGGCGACGTGGGGGACGGTGACGTCGACGCGGTCGAGGCGCTTGGCGGCCACCTGGGTGAGGAACGGGAACCCCTTGATGTCGACCTGCGGTTCGGCCGTCAGCCGCAGCGCGTGCTGGAGCTGCTGTTGGGCCTTCTTCTCCGCGTACATCGCGGCGCAGCGGTCGGCGAGGAAGAGGAGGGCGGCGCCGGCGGTGACGACGAGGAGGAGCTTGACGACGCGGCGGAGGAGACGGAAGGGGCTGGGCGTCCACCGCTGCCGGGTCCGCCGACGGGCGCGGCGCTTCGCGCGGCCGCGCCGGCTCCCACGGCGCCCGGCGCGGCGATGGCCGGGCGGGGCCGGCGGCCGGTTGTCACCGGGACCGGCGGAAGGGCGGGCGGAAGGAGCGGCAATCGGATCGGAGGGTATGGCGGGTATGAGGGGCGGCTCGTCGGGTTCGTCGTACGGCGGCTCCGGACCGGCGAGTTGCGCCAGTTCCTCGTAGGGGTTGGGGGGACGGAGGGGCATGCGTGTGGGGGTTCGCATCGCCACATCCCACCACGGCCGAGGTCGGTGATCGCAAGGGCTACCGCCGGTACTGGCGCATTCTTGGCGGGATTTTCGAACGCGAGTCTTAGCATGAATACGCGCAGGAATCGGGGCGGTTTCCGGCCGTTGTGCCGGGGTTTTTCCCCGTGGCCGACAAAGCCCTCTAGCGTGATCCTCATGGCACGCGCTCGGGGGAGTCGCGACGATCACGCGACATGTGCGACACCGGATGACTCGGACAGCGGTCATCCCAACGGCGGCTGCCGGATGCGGGGGATTCCCGCTGGGGCGAGGATGCGAGCGTGGTCCGAGCCCGAGTCGGAGGAGGCGTCGCCCCGTGAACCGGAAGGCTGTGGTCGCCCTGGCGGCCGCCGCGCTCACCGGCGCGGCGGTCACGGGATGGGCGGCCTTCGTGCCCGACCCCATCTCCCTCACGGCCGAGGGCACGAGGGGTGAGTGCGCTGTCTCCTGGCGGAAGCCGGGCGTCGTCTTCGCCCCGCTGACACCGGGCGCCGCCTCGGGGTCCTTCGCCACCACGGACGGCACGGCGAGGATCGAGATCGCGGGCGAGGGGGACCTCCCGTCGCTGGCCGCCGATCCGGCCGCTCTGACACGCGCGATCACGGTCACCAACGCCGCGAAGGGCGGATTCTCGCTGCGGGACCGCGCCGGGAACGTGATCGAGGCATCGGAGCCCGAGATCCCCAGCAGCGCGGAGAACCTCCTCCAGGGCGTGCTGACGTTCCTCGTCAGAACCCCCGCCGACCCGGCCGGCTCGCGCACCCCGGCCTTCACCTACGTCCCGTCGGGCTCGCTGCCACCGCAGCTGGAGCTGATGCCGACGCCCAAGGTCACCATCCCCTTCACCATCGCGTTGAGCGTCACCCCGCAGTTCGCGGCAGCGCTGAACACGGCGTTCGGGGAGGGGACGGTGAAGAGCGGCGACGCCTTCGGAACGTGCCGGAGCGTCATCAACGCGCAGTGACGCGCTGTCTTTTCGGCGCCTTTTCGGCCTATACCGCTGCCGTCACGGCGAGGGCGAACGGCACGGATGCCGGGCTCACCTCGCACCACAGGAGCTTCCCCTGCAGCCCCGGGTATGTCGCGCTGCCCGACCAACTGCCCCAGTTGTCGGCGCAGAGCCGGACGATCCGTAGGCCCCTGCCCCGGCTCGCCTCCGGATCGATCTCCGGGATGAGACCCTTGCCGCACCGAACGGGCCGTTCGAACGCCGACGGGACCTCCGGGTTCCGGTCCCAGACGCGGATCCGCAGCCGGTCGTCGGCCACGTACTTCAGCCGTACCTCGATCGGACCGTCGGAGTAGAGGTAGGAGTTGGTGACGAGTTCGCTCACCACCAGCTCGGTGACGTCCGCGAGTTCGCCCATGCCGTGACTTTCCACCGCGCCGCGCGCCGTGATCCGCGCGATCCGCGCGGAGTGGGGGTCGTGGGGGAGGGTGAGCGAGTAGGACCAGCGGTTCTCCGGCGATACGGTTGCCATGGTGGCTCCTTGCGGGGAGGTTTTCGCTGCCGCGCGGTGTCAATGCCGCCCTTGGGCAGGGCGGTGCGCTTCCGCGTTCGCGGCGGGCCGCGTGGGGAGTGGCTTGGGTGAGACGGTAGGGCCTCCGCCCGTAGGGCTAACACCGGTTCGTTCTTAGAGCTACGAAATCCCCCTCGTGTGGGTGACAAGGGCGCCCCCGGCGTCGGCTCTACAGTGGGCGCCATGTCATCGAGCCATCCACCTACACTCAGGCAACGACGCCTGGGTGCCGAGCTGCGCAAGCTCCGCGAGCGCGCGGGCCTTTCGTCAACAGCCGCCGCTGCGCGCTTCGGCTTCCAGCAGGCGCGCATGAGCATGATCGAGGCCGGCCGCCACGCGGTGAGCGCCGACCGCGTGCGGGCGATGGCACGCGCCTACTCGTGCGGCGACGACAAGCTCACTGACGCTCTGGCCGACATGACGGGCGGGCGCACGCGCGGTTGGTGGGACGAGTACCGCGAGCATCTCCCGGCAGGTCTGGCGGACTTGGCCGAGCTGGAACACCATGCCCACGGACTGCGCGTGGCGCTGGTGATCCACATCCCGGGGCTACTGCAGACCGTCGACCATGCGCGATCGGTGATCCAGGCGGCGGTACCTCCCATGCGGGCATATGAGGTGGAACACCGGCTGTCTCACAGGATGAAGCGACAAGGGATCCTTCATCGCGACAATCCGGTTCGCTATTCCGCCGTCATTCACGAGGCGGCGCTGCGGATGAGGTTCGGGGGCACGGAGACCGTGCGCGCTCAGCTACGCCACCTCGTTGAGATGAGCGAGCTGGAGAACGTCACCATCCGCGTGATCCCCTTCACCGTGGGGGCCTTCACGGGAGCAGGTACGTCTTCGGACTACGTCTATGGGGCTGTGCCGGAGCTCGATACAGTGCAGCTAGACGTTGCGCATGGCTGTCAATTCCTCGACGCCGAAGCTCAACTGGCGAAATACCGCGCAATCCTTGACGTCATGGAAGCAACGGCGCTCAATCCGGCTGAGTCGCGGGATTTCATCCATGGCCTCGTACGCACCATCTGAAGGGTACGACGCGTGTCCACGTACCACTGGCAAAAGTCTTCCTACAGCGGAGACGCCTCGAACTGCCTGAACATAGCGGCCGTCGAAGACGGCACCGTCCGCTTACGCGAGAGCGACGACCCGGGCGTAGTCATCGCAATGGCCTCCGGAAGCCTGCGCGGACTTCTCCATGCGATCAAGGCGAGATGGCTGGCGGCCGGCGGGTGCCGGTGACGGCCGCCGCGATCGCCTGGCAGAAGTCGTCGTACAGCGGTGAGGGCGCCACCTGCCTGAACATAGCGGCCGTCGAAGACGGCACCGTCCGGTTACGCGAGAGCGATGACCCGGACACCGTCCTGGTCGTCGCCCCCGCGTCACTGCGCGCGCTGCTGGCAGCCATCCGCAGCCACCGGCACCGGCACCAGTTGCGGTAGACCGCCTCGCGGGCCGGTACGTGCCCAGGGTCCACGCCGCCGACGTGCGTTCAGACGAGATCGGGCTGCCAGATGGTGCGGTCGGGGTAGACGTGGGCCGTCGGGGAGAGCTTGTACGTGCCCGACGCGGCGTGCTCGGCCAGCACCCAGCCCACCCCTTGGTAGCCGAGGGGCGTCTTCGCCCGCGCCACCCCGCATTCCGCGGGGTCCGTGAGGAGGGATTTGCCTGCCGGAATGAGCATGGCGCGGGTTTCCGGGGCTCCGGTGCAGGGGTGGAACACCCTGTCCTGTACGTACTGGAGGCGGGCCCTGATCCGCGCGTCGCCGGAGCCCTGGTTTGTGATCTTCAGGGCGAACGTGATCCGTTCCGCTTCGACGCGTGCGCACACGCGCCAAGTGACGGAGCCCGGCCCGGGGAAAGGCGCGCTGCACCGGCTGTCCTCGCCCAGTGTTCCGCGTTCCAGATCGGGCCGTTCCGGGGTGGCGGGTCCGGCGAGGGCCGACGGCGCCGGGCGGGTGGCTCCGGTGGCGGTCTCCGCGGGCGCCTCGGCCCGTTCCCACGGGCCGAGCACAGCGGCCGCGACCGCGAGGACGGCTGCCACGGCGCCGCCGGCCAGGAGGGCCTTGGGCGTGGGCGGCCGTCGCCACCTCCGCCCGAGCCGCTCCGGTGGCACGGGCGGCACGGGCGGCACGGTTTCCCCGGGCTCCTCGGTGGCGCGGGGCGCCGGGACGGCGGTCGGTGCCGCAGGCCGCCGGTAGCGCCGCTGCCGCTGGATGATCAGTGCCTGTCTCTGGAGCTCGTACCACTCCTCGAGTTCCCGGTCCGGGACTTCGAAGATCTGCGCTAACGCGGTGAGCAGGGCCTTGTCGGGGACGGACGTGTGGTCCGCGGCCATATAGCGCTGCAGCGCTGACTTGCTGACCCCCTTGACCTTCTGGCCGTGCAGGGCCTTCCTGAGCTTGTCCTCGACCCGGTCCAACGCCAGCCCTGTGGCGCTCCAGCGAGCGTGCAGCCTCCGGGCGAGCTCCGCCCTCGCCGCCTCCGGCGCGGTGCGAGGTCCGGCCACCGCGTCGCCGGTGGCGTCCCGTTCTCCCGTCACGGTCCCTCCGTCATCCCGAACCCAAACGTTTTTGCAGGTGGACGCCCTGAAGAACGAGCGGGACGGGAGCGGGATGCGGGCGGGACGGAGCGCCGGGCCGAAGCCCTGGTGCCCCTGTCGGTGGCCCGGAACTCTGGATGCCGCAGGGACCACAGAGATCCGGTCTCGCGGATCTCCCACTCATCCAAGGAGCAGCAACAGCATGCCGAAGAACACCACGACGCGCCGCCCGGCGCGTGCCGTCGCGGCGGCGCTGGCGGCCGCCTCGCTCGTCGCACTGGCCGGGCCGGCGGCCACCGCGCAGGCTGACGGAAAGGATGCGCACAAGGGCGGCAAGGGCACCCACGCAGGCCGGCACCACATCAACTTTCTCTACCTCAAGTTCGTCAAGAATCACCGGGACCACAGGGATTCCAGGCTCTATGTGATGCGCGACGGATCCCCGGTCAAGAGTTACCGGGCCGGCTCCGGCTGGGGTGAGAGGGCCACGGACGATTGCGCGGTCAACCAGGGCTGGCTGCCCAACGGGGACTATTCGATCAAGGGTTATGAGAGGAGGCGCAACAGCGACATCAAGGGCTATGCCATCAGCCTGAGCGGTGCGTCCTGCAAGGCCAAGAACACCCCGCGCGACGGCCTGTTCATCCACAGCGAGATGACCCGCGACGGCGGTCGGGGCCGGGATGAGCACCAGCGCTGGGACGGCGTGAAGGACTACGACTCCAACGGCTGCATCAAGCTCAGCCCGGATGACATCAAGGGGATGTTCAAGTGGTTCGAGAAGAACGGAAAGCCGAGGACCCTGAAGGTGGTCGGCTGATGCCCCGGTGCAAGTCGTGCGAGGGCAGCGGAGAGTGCCGTAAGTGCGACGGGACCGGGGAACTGGACGGTTTCTTCTCCAGGCCCAAGTGCGACGCGTGCGGCGGTGACGGCGTGTGCGACCCCTGCAAGGGCCGCGGCGAGCGCTGGAACTGGTGAACGGCGGCCGGCCCTAGCCCGGATAGCCGACAGGGCTCCGGCGGACGACACCGCCGGAGCCGGACCGGCGGCGGCTACATCCAGATCGTGGCCGTCGCCACGACCCGGGCCTTCTTCGGCTGGGCCGGATCCCCGTAGCGCACCTCGAAGCGCGGATGTGAACGGGTGAAGTCGCTGTCAACGAGGCGGACTTGACGTGCGTGCCGCACCGTGCGCGTCGCGATGTCCGTGTCCAGGAAGAAGCCGAACTCGCCCGTCGCCGGGGCGTAGACGAAGAACTCGCCGCCCCGGTACGGGCGCTTCGCGACCTCGTCCGTCAGGACCAGCGACCAGTAGCCGACGCAGTGCCCCGCCGGGCACATGAACCGGTACTCGGCGCGCAGGCCGTCCAGGTCCATCCAGCGGAAGGGGTTGTCGTCCGCGACGGCGTTCGCCGCCGGGCGCGTCGGCGGCGTCGCCGCTGACGCCCCCTGCGTGAAGGGCACGCTCAAGGCAGCCGTCGCCACGAGCGCGGTGAGGGCGCGGAACGCGATACGGGATGACACGTCTCGTCTCCAGTCCTGTGGGTGAGCGACTCGATACGAGCAGTGATCATGTGTCCGTCCCGCGCCCCCGGCAAGGCCGGACCGTCCGATCCGGCCATCGGCTACCCGAGGGTCAGATCACGCCTTCGACCGGGTTGGGCAGCTGGAGGAGCGGATTGCCCAGCAGCCCCGCCGCCACCACGCCGTCCGCCAGGGCCGTGGCCGTACCGCCCAGCACGTTCGCGTCCACCTCCGCGTGGGCCGGGGTCGCCAGGGCAGCGCCGCCCAGGCCCAGCAGGACCGTGGCGGCGGCCGTCGTGAGGGCGCGGCGGAGGGTGTGCTTCATACGGGTCTCCCGAGTCGTGAGGCGGGCAGGTGGGTGGGTCGTCGGGACGACCTACCACCGCGCGCCGCCCCCGACACGGCGTACGCCCCCGCGCCAAGGGGCGCGAGGGCGTACAGGGGCACACGTACAGGATCGCGAATTACTTCACGATCGTGATGCGGTCCGTCTTCGGCGGCGCCAGCGGCGACGCCTTCGACGAGTGGGCCGTCAGGTAGGTGACGAAGACGTCCAGGTCGGACGGGCCGACGAGCTTGTTCGTGCCGTCCTTGAAGGCGGGGAAGCCGTCACCGCCGCCCATCAGGAACTCGTTCGCGGCGACGCGGTAGGTCTTCTTCTCGTCCAGCGGGGCGCCGCCCACCTTCACCGACGACGCGACGATCCGGTCCGCGCCCTTCTTCGTCAGGTCCAGCGTGTAGGTCAGCGCGCTGCTCACCTGGAGGATCTTCGGCTGCTCCTCGTTGGCGCCGCTGACCTGCTGCCGCAGGACCGCGAGCACCTGGGCGCCGGTGAGGTCCTTGGTCTGCATCATGTTGGTGAACGGCTGGACCGTGAACGCCTCGCCGTACGTCACGACGCCGTCGCCCTCGCCGCCCGAGGCCTTGTAGGCCAGGTCGGAGCGGATGCCGCCGGGGTTCATGAAGGCGATCTGCGCGCCGCCCTTGCCGGCCGGGGCCAGGGCCTCCACCTGGGCGTCGGTGATGACGTCGCCGAGGGGCTGCTCCAGGGACTCCGCGCCGCGGCCGTTGATGTCGGCGGAGATGTAGCCGACGGGCTTGTTGGCGATCGGGGCCGCCAGGGTCTTCCAGCGGTCGATGAGCGCGGTCATGTCCGCGGCCTTGGGCTGGTCGCGGTTGACCACGTGGTTGCCGGTGCGCGGGCTCTTGACGGTCGTCCGGACGATGTCCTTGGTCCGGCGGTCGTACGTCAGCGTCGTGTCCGTGTACAGCCGGCCGAAGGAGGCCGCCGAGGTGACCGTGCGCGGGGCGCCGGACGGGTCGGGGATGGTGCAGGCGTAGGACTGGTGGGTGTGGCCGGTGACGAGGGCGTCGACCTTCGGCGTGACCTTCTTGGCGATGTCGACGATCGGGCCGGAGATGCCCGCGCCCGCGCCCGGGGTGTCGCAGTCGAAGTTGTACGAGCCGTTGGCGGGCATGCCGCCCTCGTGGATCAGCGCGACGATCGACTTCACGCCCTGGCGGTCGAGCTCCTTGGCGTACTTGTCGATCGTCTCGACCTCGTCGAGGAACTTCAGGCCCTTGACGCCCTCGGCCGTGACGACGTCCGGCGTGTGCTTGGTCGTCACGCCGATGAAGCCGACCTTCACGCCCTTGCGCTGCCAGACCGTGTACGGCTTGAGGATGGGCTTGCCGGTCTTCTCGTCGACGACGTTCGCGGCGAGGTAGGGGAAGTCGGCGCCCTGGAACTTCTTGCCCTTCTCGAAGCAGCCGTCCTTCGGGTGGCAGCCGCCCTTCTGCATGCGCGTCAGCTCGGCGCGGCCCTCGTCGAACTCGTGGTTGCCCACGGAGGTGACGTCGAGCTTGAGCTTGTTGAGCGCCTCGATGGTGGGCTCGTCGTGGAAGAGGCCGGACATCAGCGGGCTGGCGCCGATCATGTCGCCCGCGGCGGCGGTGATCGAGTAGTCGTGGCCCTTGCGCGCCGTGCGCAGCGAGTTGGCGAGGTACTCCACGCCGCCCGCGGGTATGACCTTCTTCGTCCCGTCGGCCTGGTTCTCCGTCACCGTGCCGGAGGAGCCCTGCGGGGGCTCGAGGTTGCCGTGGAGGTCGTTGAAGGACAGCAGCTGGACGTCCACGGTCCGGCCGTGGGCGTTGCCGTGCCCGTGACCGTGGCCGTACGACGCGGGCGCCGCCCCGGCGGGGGCGGCGGTGGAGAGGACACCGGCGGTGGCGGCCAGAACGGCCGCCGTCGCGGTCAGCCGTCTCGCGAGGCGCTTCCGTGGCGGCGTCGCGTGCATTTGTTCCCCTTTGTGCAATGGACGAGAAGGCGTGCGTGAAGCGTGCATGGGCGCGCGTGAAGATCGCGGCACATGCGGTCGGCGGCAGCCTACGGTCAACGCGCGTAGTGCGGCAGGTGGGGCGAGGTGACGAATCGGTAGCGCTTCGGTGCGGCCCCGCTGTCGTCGGCGCGGTGACGAAGCGGTCACGCCGCTTGACCAGGACATGGCTTTTATGGCCTAGTAAGGGCGAACCAACCAAGGGAAGCCTTTCCTAACTGACCCGAGCGAAGGCCGACCGCGGTGCGTTCGGCCTGTGGGGGGCCGGCCGACCCGTCCGTCCCCCCTCGCGCGAAGGAACCCGCTCGTGACCGCCCCGGTCGGCTCCGCCCCCGTTCCCACCCCTCTGGTCGCCAGATCCGTGCTGATCTCCGCTGCCGCGGCCGGTGTCTGCGCCGTCTGGGCGGCCACTGTCTGGGCCGCCGTCCACCTCCGGGCCGATCCGCTCCTCCACGACGTCGCGCTCTTCGTCCACCTGGCCTGCCTGATCGTCGGCTTCGGCGCCGTCCTGACCGTCGACTGGCTCGGCCTGCTCTGGCTGCTGGGCAAGCGCCCCCTGACGGAGGTCCTCCGCGCGGCCGACGCCGTCCACCCGCCGATCTGGCTGGGGCTGGCCGGACTTGTCGGCAGCGGGATGCTGCTCCACCCCGACCCCGGTGCCCTCCTCACCCGGGTCAAGCTCGGCCTCGTCCTCGTCGTCGCCCTCAACGGCCTCCACGCCTGGACCCTCCAGCCGCGCCTGGCCGCGCTGCCGGCCGGGGGCCCGGAGCCGGCCACGGTCTCCCGGCGTGCCCGGCGCGCCCTCGTCGCCCGTTGCGCCTCCACCGTGCTCGTCTCCCAGCTCGGCTGGTGGGGCGCGACCGTCATCGGCTTCCTCAACAGCCGTCGCTGAACCGGAGCGTCGGCGTCGTAGGCTCGCCCCATGAGCGACGTGGTGAATGACGTGGACGTGAGCGGGCAGCGCCGGATCGAGGTGCTGGCGGAACTGGCACCCGACGTGGTGGACGACGTGCTGCGGCTGATCGGCGAGGCCGCCGCCGCGGACGGGCAGCCGGCCGTCTCCGAGCAGGGGCGCCTTCAGCTCAAGGGGCGGCGCGAGGGCGTACGGCACGTCCTGCTGCGCGACTTGGACAGGAAACTCATCGGCTACGGGCAGCTGGAGGACAGCGACCCCGTGGAGGCCCCGGCGGGCGAGCTCGTGGTCCACCCCGACGCCCGGGGGCGCGGCCACGGGCGGGCGCTCGGCAGCGCCCTGCTGCACGAGTCCGGCAAGCGGCTGCGGGTCTGGGCGCACGGCGGCCACCCGGCCGCCCGGCACCTCGCGCAGGTGCTCGGGCTGAGCCTCTTCCGCGAGCTGCGGCAGATGCGCCGGCCGCTGGCCGGCCTCGACCTCCCCGACCCCGTGCTGCCCGAGGGCGTGACCGTACGGGCCTTCCGGCCCGGCGAGGACGACGCGGCGTGGCTCGCGGTGAACGCCGAGGCGTTCGCCCATCACCCCGAGCAGGGCTCGCTCACCCAGCGCGACCTCGACGACCGCAAGGCGGCGGACTGGTTCGACCCGGAGGGCTTCTTCCTCGCCGAGCGCGGCGGGGAGCTCGTCGGCTTCCACTGGACGAAGATCCACGCCGCCGAGGAGCTCGGCGAGGTCTACGTGCTGGGCGTCCGCCCCGGCACCCAGGGCGGCGGCCTCGGCAAGGCGCTCACCACGATCGGCCTGCGGCACCTGGCGGCCAAGGGGCTGCCGACGGCGATGCTCTACGTGGACGCCGACAACGCCCCGGCCGTACGGGTCTACGAGCGGCTGGGCTTCCTCACCCACGAGACGGATCTGATGTACCGCACCGAGAGCTGAGCCGCACCTTCACGGCACACCTTCACGCCATGTGCACGTTACCCGTGATTAAACCTCGGTTGCGAGCCTTGGCGAATGCAGCCCGCCGCGCCCAGCGCCCCCGAACGACGGCTCCGCGCCGCCCCCGCGTCGCCCTCCGGCGCGCCCGGGCGGCCCCCGGCGCGGAACAATGAAGACATGAGCCAGTCGTCCGGCGCACAGGCACATGACAACGCCGAGTCCCCCGAGTCGGTGGGTTTCATCGCCGCCCACCGTCCGAAGGCCGCCGTGGTCGCGGGCGTGCCCCGGCTCGGGCCCGGTCTCGACGCGTACGAGATCAAGGATCTCGACGAGCTCGACGAGGGCGACGGCCGCGTGGACGCCGAGCCGCTGCCCGACGGCCGCTTCCTGGACCGGGAGCGCAGCTGGCTCGCCTTCAACGAACGGGTGCTGGAACTGGCGGAGGATCCGGCCACGCCCCTGCTGGAACGCGCCAATTTCCTGGCGATCTTCGCCAACAATCTCGACGAGTTCTTCATGGTCCGCGTCGCCGGCCTCAAGCGCCGCATCGCCACCGGCGTCGCCACCCGCTCCGCCTCCGGGCTCCAGCCGCGCGAGGTCCTGGAGCTGATCTGGACCCGCTCCCGGGAGCTCATGGCCCGGCACGCCGCCTGCTACCAGCAGGACGTCGCCCCCGAGCTGGCCGAGCAGGGCATCCACCTGATCCGCTGGAACGAGCTGACCGAGAAGGAGCAGGGCAGGCTCTTCACCCTCTTCCGGCAGCAGATCTTCCCCGTGCTCACCCCGCTCGCCGTCGACCCCGCGCACCCCTTCCCGTACATCTCGGGACTCTCGCTCAACCTCGCCGTGGTCGTCCGCAACCCCGTGAGCGGCCACGACCACTTCGCACGCGTGAAGGTCCCCCCGCTGCTGCCGCGCTTCCTGGAGGTCTCCCCGCAGCGGTACGTCCCCCTGGAGGACGTCATCGCGGCCCACCTGGAGGAGCTCTTCCCCGGCATGGACGTGCTCGCGCACCACATGTTCCGGGTGACGCGCAACGAGGACCTGGAGGTCGAGGAGGACGACGCGGAGAACCTCCTCCAGGCCCTGGAGAAGGAGCTCATGCGGCGCCGCTTCGGCCCGCCCGTGCGGCTGGAGGTCGAGGAGACCATCGACCCGTACGTCCTCGACCTGCTCGTCCGCGAGCTGAAGATCAGCGACGCCGAGGTCTATCCGCTGCCCGGCCCGCTCGACCTCACCGCGCTCTTCGCCATCGGCTCCCTGGACCGGCCCGAGCACAAGTACCCGAAGTTCGTCGCGGGCACCCACCGCGACCTCGCCGAGGTGGAGTCCGCCTCCGCGCCCGACATCTTCGCGGCGCTGCGGGAACGCGACGTCCTGCTGCACCACCCCTACGACTCCTTCTCCACCTCCGTCCAGGCGTTCCTGGAGCAGGCCGCCGCCGACCCGGACGTCCTGGCCATCAAGCAGACCCTCTACCGCACCTCCGGCGACTCGCCGATCGTCGACGCGCTCATAGACGCGGCCGAGTCCGGCAAACAGGTCCTCGTCCTCGTCGAGATCAAGGCCCGCTTCGACGAACAGGCCAACATCAAGTGGGCCCGGAAACTGGAGGAGGCCGGCTGCCACGTCGTCTACGGGCTCGTCGGGCTGAAGACCCACTGCAAGCTGTCGCTGGTGGTCCGTCAGGAAGGCGACACCCTGCGCCGCTACGCGCACGTGGGCACCGGCAACTACCACCCCAAGACGGCCCGGCTCTACGAGGACTTCGGCCTGCTCACCGCCGACCCGCAGGTCGGCGCCGACCTCTCCGACCTCTTCAACCGCCTCTCCGGCTACTCCCGGCGCGAGACCTACCGGCGGCTGCTCGTCGCCCCCAGATCCCTGCGCGACGGACTGATCTCCCGGATCAACAAGGAGATCGCCCACCACCGCGCCGGACGGCCCGCGTACATCCGTATCAAGGTCAACTCGATGGTGGACGAGGCCGTCATCGACGCCCTGTACCGCGCCTCCCGCGCCGGGGTGCCCGTGGACGTCTGGGTGCGCGGCATCTGCGCGCTGCGGCCGGGCGTGGTGGGCCTCTCGGAGCACATCCGGGTCCGCAGCATCCTCGGCCGGTTCCTGGAACACTCCCGGGTCTTCGCCTTCGGGAACGGCGGCGAGCCCGAAGTGTGGCTCGGCAGCGCCGACATGATGCACCGCAACCTCGACCGCCGCATCGAGACCCTCGTCCGGGTCACCGACCCCGGACACCGGGCCTCCCTCAGCCGCCTGCTGGAACTCGGCGTCTCCGACCACACGGCCTCCTGGCACCTGGGCCCCGACGGCAACTGGACACGGCACGCCACCGACGCCGACGGCCGGCCGCTGCGCAATGTGCAGGAGATGCTCATCGACGCCCGGAGGCGCCGGCGTGGCTCACCGACCTCATGACCCGCCGGTTACGGTCACCGCGCCGGCGCCGACGCCCGCGCCCGGGGAGTACGAAGTGACGACGACGGAACGGTCCGTTTCCGGAGGGCAGGCCGCGCTCCACGGCGGCGCCCCCGCCCCCCACGGCCCGGAGGCGGCGACCGCCGGGGACGTCCTCTCCGGCTACCTCCACGCCCAGGCCACCGACTTCCTCCGCAGCCTGCGGCTGCACGGCGAGAGCCGCTCCGACGCGGAGGACGCGGGCGAGGCCGTCCGGATGCTGCGGCGCTCCGCGCGCCGCGTCGCCGGCGCGCTCCACGTCTACCGGCCGCTCACGGACGTCACCTGGACGGACCAGCTCCGCACCGAACTGGTGTGGCTCTCGGACGTCCTGGGCCGCGAACACGCCCACACCGCCCGGCTGGCCCGGCTGCGCGGCGCGCTCCACCGCCTGTCCGGCACGGACGGCACCCCGACCGTGGGCGCCGCGCGCGCCGGGGCCCTGCTGGACCGCCAGCTGACCCTGGCCCGCACCCGCGCCCACTCGGCGGCCCTCCAGGCCCTGGGCTCGGCGCGCTTCCACGCCGTGGCGGACTCGGTCGCCGTCCTCGCCTCCGAGGTGCCGCTCGCCCCCGCCGCGCACGAGGTGCTCGCCGGCGAGGCCCTGACCCGTCTGGCGGAGCAGATCCAGCGGCGGCTCACCGAGGCGGTCGACGAGCTGCCCCTGTCGGTGTCCGGCCTCCCGTACAACGCCGAGGCCCTCACCTGGGGCCTGGCCGCCACGCCCACCGCCGACGCCCCGCCCGCCGAGACCCGCCAGGACGCGCCCTGGCACCAGGTGCGCCGCCTGGTCCGGCTGCGGCGCTACGCCCAGGAGGTCCTGGACGAGCAGCGGCAGACGGAAGCGGAACCGTCCCTGTCGGTGCGGCTGCTCAGCGCCGGTCAGGCCCTGGACCGCCATCGCGACGCCGCCGAGGCCGCCGCCGCGGCGGCCTCGGCCGCCCGCACCCCGCGCATCGCCCCGGCGACGGCGTACGCCCTGGGCGTCCTCCACGCCGACCAGCGGCACGAGGTGGAGGCGGCGCGCTTCATGTTCGGCCGGATCTGGCAGCGGATCTGATGGCCGGGGCCTCTTCCGTGATCCGGGCGGCCGGGTGCGTGCTGTGGCGCCGGGTGCCCGGGGGTATCGAGCTGGCGCTCGTCCACCGACCGAAATATGGCGATTGGTCCCTGCCGAAAGGCAAGCTCAAGCGGGGTGAGGACCCGCTGCTGGGTGCGATCCGGGAGGTACTGGAGGAGACGGGCATGCACTGCGTGGTGGGGGCGCGGCTGCCCACGTCCCGCTATGAGGTGGCGGGGCGGCCCAAGGAGGTCCGCTACTGGTCGGCGGAGATGACGGGGGGCTTCTTCGAGCCGAACCGGGAGGTGGACCAGCTGGCGTGGCTCGCCCCGGATGCCGCGCGGGCCCGCCTGACGAACGAGCGGGACCGTCCGCTGGTGGACGCGCTGTGCGCTGCGCTGGGCCTCGGCTGAATTCAGCCCGCCCGGGCGACAAATTCAGCCCCGCCGGCGTTTGAGGCGCGGGGTCTGGGGCGGAGCCCCAGGAAACTGGGGGCACCTCCCAGCGGTAGCTGGGGGAGAAAGGGCGGGACTGGGGCACCCTCCCCCCCCCGGGTCACCCACCCGGCGCCAGCGCGTCCCAGCGGACGGTCAGCTCCCCCTGTCGCCAACGGCCCGGCCCGTCCACCACCGGCCAGTCCCCCCGCAACGCATCCGCACACCGCATCCACCGCTGCCGCGCACTCAGCGCCCCGTACGGGGCGAACCCCGCCCACGCCCGGTCGAAGTCCCGCAGGAACGCGTGCACCGCCTCCCCCGGAACGTTCCGGTGGATCAACGCCTTCGGCAGCCGTTCGGCGAGGTCCGACGGGGTGCCCAAGGAGCCGAGCCGAGCGGCGAACGTAAGGGTGCGCGGCCCCTCCGGCCCCAGCGCCACCCACACGTGCCGGCGCCCGATCTCGTCGCACGTGCCCTCGACGAGCAGCCCGTCCGGCGCCAGCCGCCCGCACAGCCGTGCCCAGACGGCCGCGACCTCGCCCTCGTCGTACTGCCGCAGCACGTTCGCCGCGCGGATCAGCAGCGCCCGCCGCCCGGTGCCCCCGGGCAGGGGGACCTCGAAGCCCCCGTGGGCGAAGCTCAGCCCGTCGCGTTCGTACGGCTTGGCCGCCGCGACCCGCGCCGGGTCGATCTCGATGCCCACGACCTCCGCGTCCGCCCGCACCGTGCGCAGCCGTCCGAGCAACTCGACGGCCGTCCACGGCGCGGCGCCGTAGCCGAGGTCGACGGCGACGGGGTCGGCGGAGCGCCGCAGGGCGGGGGCGTGGGTGGCGGCGATCCAGCGGTCCATGCGGCGGAGCCGGTTGGGGTTGGTGGTGCCGCGGGTGGCCGAGCCGATGGGGCGGGAGGGCCTAGCCACGCCGGGAGCCCTCGCCCTCGTCCCACGCCCGCGTGTCGGAGACGTTCGCGGCGGCCTGCCGCCCCGCCTCGGCGGGGTCGCGCTCGCGCAGCGCGGCCAGCAGGGTCTCGTGCCCGACGGGGTCCGCGCCCTGGAAGCCGGACGTGGACCATGCCTCGGCCATGGCCGTCCGCAGCGGCCCGGCGAGGTTGTGGTAGAGCTCGGCGAGGAGCGCGTTGCCGGAGGCGTCGGCGACGCCCGCGTGGAAGTCCCAGTCGGCGGTGACCCACGCGTCGAAGTCCCCGGCCTCCCACGCGGCGGCGCGCCGCCGCAGCGCGTCGGCGAGGGCGTCGAGCGCGGTGTCGTCGGCGCGGGCGGCGGCGAGGCGGGCGGCCTGCGCGTCCAGCCCCTCGCGCACCTCCAGGAGCTGGCCGAGGTCGCTGCCGCCGTAGAGGCGGGTCACCGCGCCGGAGAGCTCGCTCTTGGCCTTGACGTACGTGCCGTCGCCGCGCCGCACCTCCAGCAGCCCGGTGTGGGCGAGCGCGCGCACGGCCTCGCGGACGGTGCCGCGCGCGACCTGGAGCCGGCGCATCAGCTCGGG
The DNA here is from genome assembly GCF_014648775.1 of Streptomyces abikoensis. Taxonomy (GTDB): domain Bacteria; phylum Actinomycetota; class Actinomycetes; order Streptomycetales; family Streptomycetaceae; genus Streptomyces; species Streptomyces abikoensis. The sequence continues at coordinate 334,685 of NZ_BMRT01000005.1, read as the reverse complement.
CTCCGGCGGGATGCGGCTGCCGACGGGCCAGTCGCCGGAGGCGATCCGGGCCCGGATCCGTTCGATGACCTCGTCGGAGAGCGCCGGGCGGCGCACCGGTTCGAGGGCGGGGTCGGCGGGTTCGGCGGTCATGCGGCCACGGTACCGGCTGGCCGGGAGAGCACATCGCACGTCTCACGTTGGACATCAAACGTCGGACGTCTTACGTTTGCTGCCGTGTCCACTGCCCTCCCTTCCACCCGCACCGGCCTCCTCACCTCCATCGCCGCCGTCCTCCTCATCGCCCTCAACCTCCGCCTCGGCATCAGCAGCGCCGCCGCCCTCCTGGACGCCCTCCGCGCCGACCTCGGCTTCTCGCCGCTCGTCGCGGCGCTGCTGCCCACGCTGCCGTCGCTCTGCTTCGCCGCCGCCGGCGCCGGTACGGGCGCCCTGGCCCGTCGGCTCGGCGCCGAGCGCACGGTCCTCGCGGCCGTCGTCGCGCTGACCGCCGGGCTGGCGGTGCGGGCCGTGCCTGCCACGTGGGCGCTGCTCGCCGGCACCGTGCTGGGGATGTCCGGGCTCGCGCTGTGCAACGTCCTGCTGCCGACGCTCGTGCGCACCCACTTCCCCGAGCGCGTCGGCCTGATCACCGGCCTCTACACCACCACCCTCGCCCTGGGCGCGACGCTCGCCTCCGCCGTGGCCGTCCCCGTGGCCGGGGCCGTGGGCTCGCCGTCGCTGGGCCTCGCCGTGTGGGCGCTGCCCGCGCTGGCGGCGACGGTCGTGTGGGCCGCCCGGACGGGCATACGGACGCCGGGTGCTGCCCCGGCGACAGAGCCGACGGACCGGATCTCGCCCTGGGCCATGGCCCGCACCCGCCTCGGCGCGCTGGTCACCGCCTATTTCGGCCTTCAGGCGCTCAACGCCTACGCCATCACCGGCTGGCTGCCCTCGTTGCTCTCCGGCCACGGCATGTCCGAGGGCGCGGCGGGCGTCGTGCTGGCGGTCGCCCAGGCCGTGGGCATACCGGTGTCCTTCGCGGTGCTGGCCCTGGCCAAGGGCCCGGCGGGGCTGCGCGGGGCGTTCGCGGGCGTCTCGGCGGCGATGCTCGTGGGCTTCGCCGGGCTGCTGGTGGCGCCCATGGCGCTGCCCCTGGTGTGGGCGGTGCTGGTGGGGCTGGGGCTGTGCTCGTTCCCGCTGGTCCTCGCCGTGATCGCGCGGAGCGGCAGCGGGCCGGCGCAGACCACGGCGCTGTCCACGCTCTCCCAGTCCCTCGGCTATCTGCTGGCCGCGCTCGGCCCGCTCGCCGTGGGCCTGCTGCACTCCGCCACCGGCGGCTGGACCGCCCCCATGGCCCTGCTACTGGGTACGGCGGCGGCCCAGCTGGCGGTCGGGACGGCCCTCGCACGAGGACGGGCGTAGCGATTTGACCAGGGCTTTGCGTCACTGTTTGGTAAAGGGGAAATGGGAGCCGGTCCGTCCGGCGTTGCACCGTCGGACAGGCGATGGACGCCCCAGGGACGGTCCCTCAGCGGGCGGACGGAGGACACACGGTGAGCCAGTACGCATCCCGGCTCGGCGCCCGCCGTGGCCGTACGCTCGGCCACTTCCCCAAGCCCCAGCTCCGGCGCCTCGGCGCCCCCCGGCGCCCGCGCCGCGTGGCCATGCTCAGCGTGCACACCTCCCCGCTCCACCAGCCCGGCACGGGCGACGCGGGCGGGATGAACGTCTACATCGTCGAGCTCGCCAAGCGCCTCGCGGAGATCGACATCGAGGTGGAGATCTTCACCCGGGCCACCACCGCCGCCCTCCCGCCCACCGTGGAGCTGGCCCCCGGCGTCCTGGTGCGGCACATCGACGCCGGCCCGTACGAGGGCCTGGCCAAGGAGGAGCTCCCCGCCCAGCTGTGCGCCTTCACCCACGGCGTCATGCGCGCCTGGGCGGGCCACCGCCCCGGCTACTACGACCTCGTCCACTCCCACTACTGGCTCTCCGGCCACGTCGGCTGGCTCGCCGCCGAGCGCTGGGGCGTCCCGCTCGTCCACGCCATGCACACCATGGCCAAGGTGAAGAACGCCGCGCTCGCCGCCGGCGACACCCCCGAGCCCGCGGCCCGCGTCATCGGCGAGACCCAGATCGTCCGCGCCGCCGACCGGCTCATCGCCAACACCCGGGGCGAGGCCGACGAGCTCGTCCACCACTACGACGCGGACCCGGAGCGGGTCGCCGTCGTCCACCCCGGCGTCAACCTCGACCGCTTCCGCCCGGCGGGCGGCCGGGCCGCCGCCCGTGAGCGGCTGGATCTGCCCGCCGACGCCCTGATACCGCTCTTCGCCGGACGCATCCAGCCCCTCAAGGCCCCGGACGTGCTGCTGCGCGCTGTCGCGGTGCTGCTGGACCGGCGCCCGGAGCTGCGCTCGCGCATCGTCGTCCCCGTGGTCGGCGGTCCCAGCGGCAGCGGCCTCGCCAAGCCCGAGGGCCTCCAGAAGCTGGCGGCCCGGCTGGGCATCGCCGACGTCGTCCGCTTCCGCCCGCCCGTCGGCCAGGACCGCCTCGCCGACTGGTACCGGGCCGCGTCCGTGCTGGTCATGCCCTCGTACAGCGAGTCCTTCGGCCTCGTCGCCGTCGAGGCACAGGCGTGCGCCACGCCCGTCGTCGCGGCGGCGGTCGGCGGCCTGCCCGTGGCGGTGCGGGACGGGGTCAGCGGCTTCCTCGTCGACGGCCACGACCCGGCCGACTACGCCACCGCGCTCGCCCGCTTCGCCGACGACCGGGGCCTGGCCGACCGGATGGGCGCGGCCGCCGCCGACCACGCCCGCTCCTTCGGCTGGGGCGCGGCCGCGACCGCGACCGCGGACGTCTACACGGCCGCGATCGCGGAGCGCCGCCGACGCTCGCGGTCGGCCCACGTCTGAGCGTTCCTACGGCCCCGTGGCCTCAGGCCCGTGACGTCGGCCGGGAGGCCCGCGCCACGGCGAAGAGGAACAGCCCGCAGGCCGTCACGAGCAGCCACCCCGGCCGGGACGCCCCGGCGAGACCGGCGGGTCCGACGCCCGAGACCAGGCCGCCCGCGATCGCGATGCCGACCGCCGAACCGACCTGCCGCGCGGTGGAGGTGATCGCCCCGGCCACCCCGGCACGGGACGGCGGCAGCCCGCCGACCGCGGTGTTGGTGATCGGCGCGTTGGCGAAGCCGAACCCGATGCCGATGAGCAGATACGCGAGCAGGACCGGCAGGGCGCTCGCGCCCCCGCCGAGCCCCACCATGCACAGCCCGCCGGCGGTGAGGAAGCCGCCCGCGAGGACGAGCGGCCGTCGCGGCCCGGCCCGCCCCACCAGGGCGCCGGACCACGGCGCGCACACGGTGGCCCCGAGCGCCAGGGGCAGGGCCGCCGTGCCGGCCGCGAGCGGCGTCCAGCCGCGGGCGTGCTGGAGGTGGAACGTGGTGAGCAGCAGGGTCACGTTCAGCGCGACGAACACCGCCACGGCGCCGAGCGCCGCCATGGCGAAGGGCGGCCGCCGGAAGAGTCCGAGCTCCATCAGGGGCTCGGGCCGCCGCAGTTCGACGCGTACGAACCCGGCCGCCGTGACGACGATCAGGGCGTAGCCGGCCAGCGCCAGGGGCGACGTCCAGCCGATGCGGGGACCTTCGATGAGCACGCCGACCGACAGGCCCAGGGCGGCCGTGAGCAGCGCCTGACCGGGCAGATCGAGTCGCCGGGCCCGCTCGCCCCGGGACTCCGGTACGAACACCGCGACCAGGACGAGCGCGGCGACGACGACCGGCCCGTTGACCCAGAACACCGACCGCCAGCCGAACGCCGCGATGAGCCCCCCGCCCGCGACCGGCCCCGCCGCCATGCTCAGCCCGAACACCGCCGCCCACACACCGATCGCCCGGGCCCGCTCCCGGGGGTCCGGCATCGCGTTCACGACGATCGCCAGCGCCACGGGACTCAGCATCGAGGCCCCCACCCCCTGAACGGCCCGTGCCGCCACGAGGAACCCGAGCGACGGCGCCACCGCGCACGCGAGCGACGCCACCCCGAAGACGCCCAGCCCGGCCTGGAACACGCGCTTCCGCCCGAACCGGTCCGCGAGCGCGCCGGACGCGATGAGGAGGGCGGCCAGGACGACGGTGTAGGCGTCGACGACCCACTCCAGGGCGCGCGTTCCCACGCCCAGCCCGCGTCCGATCCCGGGCAGGCCCACGTTCACGATCGTGGTGTCCAGGCCGACGAGGAACATGCTCAGCGCGCAGACGACGAGCACGGTCCAGCGCCTGCGCGCGCTCAGTACGGGTGGGGTGGCCGAGGGGGCCGGGGATGTCGTGGTCATGGGCGACATAGTCGGAGCGGGTGGCAACATACCCCTAACTTTTTTGCCGAAACCGCAACAGGTGCCGGTGGCCGGGGCCGGGTTTCCGCCGGTTCCCGGCGGGGTCGGTACGCCCGCCCCGCGCCGGGCCCCGGGGCGTCGCCTACGCTCGGCTCATGTCCGATGCGAAGACCACCGACGCGAAGACCACCATCGAGCACGCGCTCCGCGACGCGGGCCTCGAATGGGAGAGCCCGGCCGGCTCCGACGGCACGTACGTCGTCAAGCTCCCCGGCACGCGCAAGCTGTCGACGACCGTCTCCCTGGTCGTCGGCAACCACTCGCTGTCCGTCAACGCCTTCGTCGTCCGGTGCCCCGACGAGAACCACGCCGCCGTGCACCGCTGGCTGCTGGAGCGCAACACGCGCCTCTACGGGCTCGCGTACGCCGTCGACCGGCTCGGGGACGTCTATCTCGTCGGGCGGCTGCCGCTCGCGGCGGTGACGCCCGAGGAGGTCGACCGCATCCTGGGGCAGGTCCTGGAACACGCGGACGGCAGCTTCAACACGCTGCTGGAGATGGGTTTCGCCAGCGCGATCCGCAAGGAGTACGCGTGGCGCACGGCGCGCGGCGAGTCGACGCGCAACCTCGACGCGTTCGCCCGCCTGACGCGCGACGAGCCGACGCCGTAGCGCGCCGCCCCACCGGGCGTCAGGCCGACGCCGCCTCGGTCTCGGTCTCGGTCTCGGCCTCGGCGGCCGGCTCCGCCGCGCCGACGGCGCTCTCCGCGGGGAGGCCGCGCATCAGCAGCCAGTACCCCGCGGCCGCCACCGAGCCGACGACCGCGCACCCCGTCCACAGCACGGCCGCCCCGAACTCGTCGATCACGAAGCCGCCCGCCAGCGGGGCGATCAGCGCGGCGAGGGACCACGACAGGGTGTAGACGCCCTGGTAGCGCCCCCGTCCCTGGACGGGGGAGAGCCGCACGACGAGCCCCATCTGCGTCGGCGAGTTCACGATCTCCGCCAGCGTCCAGACGCAGATGGTCAGCGCGTACACGCCCAGCGAGCCCGCGAAGGCGGTGAGCCCGAAGCCGTAGCCGGCCAGCAGGGCGGAGATCACGAGCAGCCGCTGGGGGTCGCGGTGCTCGATGAAGCGGGTCACGGGGATCTGGAGGGCGACGATCAGGACGCCGTTGACGGCGATGACCATGCCGTAGTCGGCGCTGGAGAAGCCGGCCTCGCCCATGGCCACCGGCAGGGCCACCGAGTGCTGCATGAAGATCAGGGCCATCAGGAACGACAGCCCGACGACGCCCATGAAGCGACGGTCGCGCAGCACCGTCCCCAGCCCGACCGGGGGCTCGCCGGACGCGCCGTCCCCGCCGGGAACCGGCTCGGGGCGGGTCTCGGGGAGCTTGAGGAAGACCAGAATCGCGCAGACGAGCGTCAGGACGGCCTCGCCGAGGAAGCCGATCAGATAGCTGTACTGGGCGATGGCACCGGCCGCGAGCGAGGAGAACGCGAAGCCCAGGTTGATGGCCCAGTAGTTGAGCGCGAAGGCGCGGACGCGGTCCTCGGGGGCGACGATGTCGGCCATCATCGCCTGCACGGCCGGGCGGGAGGCGTTGCTGGCCACGCCCACCAGGAAGGCGACGGCCGCGATCGCGGCGGGCTGCTGGACGAAGCCGAGCAGTGCCACGGTCGCGGCGGTGGACAGCTGGGCGATCAGCAGCGTGGGACGCCGGCCGAGCCGGTCGGTCATCACCCCGGCGCCCAGGGAGGAGACGACCTGGCCGAGCCCGTGCAGCGCGGCGACGAGACCGGCGTAGGAGGCGGAGTAGCCCCGGTCGACGGTCAGGTAGAGCGCCAGGAACGTGGCGACGAAGGCGCCCATCCGGTTGATCAGGGTGGACGTCCACAGCCACCAGAACGCCCGGGGCAGCCCCGAGACGCTCTGCCTCGCCGCCCTCCCGATACTCGCGACCGACATGTCCGCGCCCCCCAAGGTAAGTGGTACCAAGCCACTCCGCACCTTACGGATATGAGCGTGTCCACGCCATCCAATTGACGATCGGCGTCAATCGTCCCGGGCGCGGGGCGCTCGCACGGTCGATTACGCTCAAGGGCATGGCCGACGCACCGTACAAGCTGATCCTCCTCCGCCACGGCGAGAGCGAATGGAACGCGAAGAACCTGTTCACCGGCTGGGTGGACGTCAACCTCAACGAGAAGGGCGAGAAGGAGGCGGTCCGGGGCGGTGAGCTCCTCAAGGACGCCGGCCTGCTCCCGGACGTGGTCCACACGTCCCTCCAGAAGCGCGCGATCCGCACCGCGCAGCTCGCGCTGGAGGCCGCCGACCGCCACTGGATCCCCGTCCACCGCTCCTGGCGGCTGAACGAGCGCCACTACGGCGCCCTCCAGGGCAAGGACAAGGCCCAGACCCTGGCCGAGTTCGGCGAGGAGCAGTTCATGCTCTGGCGCCGTTCGTACGACACCCCGCCGCCGGCCCTCGAGGACGGCTCCGAGTTCTCGCAGAGCGACGACCCGCGCTACGCCTCGATCCCGAGCGAGCTGCGCCCGCGCACCGAGTGCCTCAAGGACGTCGTCACGCGCATGCTGCCGTACTGGTACGACGGCATCGTCCCGGACCTGCTCGCCGGCCGCACCGTCCTGGTCGCCGCGCACGGCAACTCGCTGCGCGCCCTGGTCAAGCACCTCGACGGCATCTCCGACGCCGACATCGCGGGCCTGAACATCCCGACCGGCATCCCGCTCGCCTACGAGCTCGACGCCGACTTCCGCCCGGTCGTCCCCGGCGGCACGTACCTCGACCCGGAGGCCGCCAAGGCCGCCATCGAGGCCGTGAAGAACCAGGGCAAGAAGAAGTAACGCAGTGGAACGGGACAGGGCCCCCGCCCGCAGCCGATGGCTGGGGGCGGGGGCCCTTCTCCACAGGTGAGTGACGTGCGTGGAGTCGTCAGCTGCAGCTTCCGCCGCACTGGCACGAGCCGCCGTTCTGGCAGCCGCACGAGCACCCAGGACCACACTGACAGCCGCTCATTCGGTCTCCTCCCTCGAAGGGGTGTCTGCCTCCACCCAGTCAAGGACCGGCCGAAGCGACCGTCAATGCTCAGCACGTACGTATGTACGGACCAAGTGGGGGCGTACAGGCGCACGGAGGGGGCGCCAGGGCGTGCGGGGGTCAGTCCGTTTCGGTCGTGCCCTGGGTGGTGCCGCCGGACTGGGCGATCTCGTCCGCGTGCTCGCCGGTCACCAGGTAGACCACGCGCTTGGCCACCGACACCGCGTGGTCGGCGAAGCGCTCGTAGTAGCGGCCCAGCAGGGTCACGTCGACGGCCGTCTCGATGCCGTGCCGCCAGCGGTCGTCCATCAGGTGCTGGAACAGCGTGCGGTGCAGCAGGTCCATGGCGTCGTCGTCCTGCTCCAGCTGGAGCGCCAGGTCCACGTCCTTGGTGATGATCACCTCGGCCGCCTTGGCCATCAGCCGCTGGGCGAGCTGGCCCATCTCCAGGACCGTCGAGTGGAGGTCCCGGGGGACCGCCGTCTCCGGGAAGCGCAGCCGGGCCAGCTTGGCCACGTGCTGGGCGAGGTCGCCGGAGCGCTCCAGGTCCGCGCTCATGCGCAGCGAGGTGACGACGATCCGCAGGTCCGTGGCGACCGGCTGCTGCCGCGCCAGCAGGGCGATCGCCCGGGCCTCCAGGTCCCGCTGGAGGTCGTCGACCTTGGCGTCCGCCGCGATCACCGACTCCGCCAGCTTGAGATCCGCGTCCAGGATCGCCGTGGTGGCGCGCCCGATCGCGGAGCCGACCAGCCGGGCCATCTCGACGAGGCCCTCGCCGATCGAATCGAGCTCCTCGTGGTACGCGTCCCGCATGTCCGTCCTTCTCTCGACCTTGGTGGTGCCGGGGCCGGTAGTCCGGCCGTGACCTCCACGTTCCGGCCGGAACGCGACGGCAGGCGGCCACCGGAGTGAACCGGTGCTGGCTTGAAGGTGAACTCTTGGCAACGGGTGTTCGAGGCGCCCCCCATTTGGCTGTGGTTGTGTCGGCGTACCCGCATAACCTGGATTCATGAACCTGGACGCGGCCGTCGCCGCAGCGGCGGCGATCGCCGGAGTGTGCACCGGTGTGATCGCCATGCTGGCGTTCCGCTGGAGCGAGCGCGACCAGGCCCGTCCCACCCGTAGCTCCCTCCACACCGACGCCGTGCTGCCGCCCGGCGTCGACACCGTCCTCTCCGTCCTGCGCTCCTCCGCCGTCGTCCTCGACGAGGCCGACGCCGTCGTGAAGGCCAGCTCCGCCGCCTACGCCCTCGGACTGGTGCGCGGCGGCAAGCTCGCCGTCGAGCCCATGCTCCAGATGGCCCGCGACACCCGCCGGGACGGCGAGATACGCCAGGTCGAGCTCGACCTCCCCCGGCGCGGCACCGGGCGCGGCGACGCGCTCGCCGTGTCGGCCAGAGTCGCGCCGCTCGGCTCCCGGCTCGTCCTCCTGCTGGTGGAGGACCTCACCGAGGCCCGCCGCATCGAGGCCGTCCGCCGCGACTTCGTCGCCAACGTCAGCCACGAGCTCAAGACGCCCGTCGGCGCGCTCTCCCTGCTCTCCGAGGCCGTCATGGACGCCTCCGACGACCCCGAGGCGGTCACCCGCTTCGCCGGCCGCATGCAGATAGAGGCCACCCGGCTGACCAACCTCGTCCAGGAGCTCATCGACCTCTCCCGGGTGCAGTACGACGACCCGCTCGAGGACTCCGAGCCCGTCCGGGTCGACGAGCTCGTCGCCGAGGCCGTGGACCGCTGCCGCCAGAGCGCCGCCAGCAAGCAGATCACCATGGCCACCGGAGGCACCGCCGAGCTCCACGTCTGGGGCAACCGGGGCCAGCTCGCCGCCGCCCTCGGCAACCTCGTGGAGAACGCGGTCAACTACAGCCCCGCCCGCACCCGCGTCGGCATCGCCGCCCGCCGCGTCGCCGCCCCCGGCGGCGACCTGATCGAGATCGCCGTCACCGACCAGGGCATCGGCATCTCCGAGAAGGACCGCGAGCGCGTCTTCGAACGCTTCTACCGCGTCGACCCCGCCCGCTCCCGCGCCACCGGCGGCACCGGCCTCGGCCTGTCCATCGTCAAGCACGTGGCCGCCTCGCACGGCGGCGAGGTCACCGTCTGGAGCGCCGAGGGCCAGGGCTCCACGTTCACGCTGCGGCTGCCCGAGGCGGGCGCGGCCCGGGACCGCGAGCGGCCGCGCCCGGGCGACTCCCCAGACGAGCCCGTCGGCGAGACCTTCGCCGGCGAGCACCTCCCCCTGCCGGGGGTCCGGCCGTGACCCCCGGCACCACTCCCACTCCTCCCACTCCGTACGTCCCGTACTCCCTGTACTCCCCGTACTTCCCAGAGAACCGACCGGAGGCCGCCTCGTGACCCGAGTGCTCGTCGTCGAGGACGAAGAATCCTTCAGCGACGCGTTGTCCTACATGCTCCGCAAGGAGGGCTTCGAGGTCGCCGTCGCGGCCACCGGGCCCGACGGCCTGGACGAGTTCGAGCGCAACGGCGCCGACCTGGTCCTGCTGGACCTGATGCTGCCGGGCCTGCCCGGCACCGAGGTCTGCCGGCAGCTGCGCGGACGCTCCAACGTGCCCGTGATCATGGTGACCGCCAAGGACAGCGAGATCGACAAGGTCGTCGGCCTGGAGATAGGAGCCGACGACTACGTCACCAAGCCCTTCTCCTCCCGCGAGCTCGTCGCCCGCATCCGCGCCGTGCTCCGGCGCCGCGGCGAGCCCGAGGAGGTCACCCCCGCCGCGCTGGAGGCCGGCCCGGTGCGCATGGACGTCGACCGGCACGTCGTCACCGTCGCCGGCGGCAAGGTGGACCTTCCGCTGAAGGAGTTCGACCTCCTGGAGATGCTGCTGCGCAACGCCGGGCGCGTCCTGACCCGGATGCAGCTGATCGACCGCGTCTGGGGCGCGGACTACGTGGGCGACACCAAGACCCTCGACGTCCACGTCAAGCGCCTGCGCGCCAAGATCGAGCCGGACCCGGGGGCGCCGCGCTACCTGGTCACGGTGCGGGGCCTCGGCTACAAATTCGAGCCGTAAACCGGCTCAGTAGGTATGCGAAAGGGGCCCGGAAGCCGTGCGGCTTCCGGGCCCCTTTCGCGTGCGTCAGTGGCCCGCGTGCTGCTGGCCGCCCTGCGGGGTGGCCGAGGCGCCCGTGCCGGCGCCCGGCTTGGTGCCGGCCTGGTGGCCGGCGCCCTGCGGCTGGCCCTCGGCCGCGCCGGCCGGGGCCGAGGGGGCGCCCGAGGGGGCGCCCGGCGTGCCGCTCGGCTGGGCGGCGGGGGCCTGCGGGCCCCAGTCCTTGTAGAAGCTCTTCGCCGGGACCACGAACGCGGCGATCTTCACCTCACCCGTGGAGCTGAAGTCGAAGGACAGCCGCTGCGTCGCGCCGTCCTTCAGGCCCTCGCGCCCCTTCGGCAGCACCGCCGACGGGTTGTCCTTGCCGCCCAGGACGATCGAGCCGCCCGCCGGCACGACGACCGGGCCGGAGCCCTTCGCCGGGGCCAGCGTCACCGGCGCGTCCAGGCCCGCGAGCTTGATCGAGCGCAGCTCCTGGTCCTTGCGGCCGTTGTTGAAGACCTTGCCCGTGACGACCGCCGGGCCCCCGGCCTTGAGGTCCTGCTGGGTGATCACATTGACGTTCTGGAGCTTGATGTCACCGACCGAGGTGGCGGCGTTGTCCGGCTTGACCTCCAGCGTCTGCGCCTTGTTGCCCGCGGCGCAGGCGGAGAGCGAGGCGATCGAGACCACGAGGGCGGAAGCGGCGAGAGCGCCGCGTCGAAGGCTGCTGCTCACGGCGGCGGCATCTCCTTGGACGAGGTTCGCGTACGAGGTACGTACGGGATAAGGGTGTGTGTCAGCGGGCTTAGGTTACCGAGCCGTCCTGCGGCGCCCGCACCCGACCCGCCCCCATGGTCAACTCGGCGCCGTGGCGGCCCCACGGCCGAATATCAACCATCGCCGGAAGATCGGCCGCCACGGAACGTCCGGCCGGGTGACGCGAGTGAATATCGGCAATGAATGCGGGAGGCACCGGGAAGGGCCTTCCGGAATTGATCAAGTCCGACTTGATCAATTCCGGAAGGGAAGTCCGGAAGGGCTCCGCGCCCCGAACGGAGTACCGGAAGTCGGCCGACCGGAGCCCGGCAAATCGGGACGTTCGGCCGCTCGCGGGGCCTGTCCGACAGGCGTAACGTGGGCGTTTCGCCTGACCCGGACAACCGCTCCGACCTGCGAATACCTGCTTCCGGAAGGGCTCCGCAGCACGTTCCGGTTGCTGTTGTCAAGCCCCGAGATATGCCCTGACCTGCGGAAACGCCATTCAGAACGGGCAGTTCCCGTGTTAGACTGGATAGCCACGGAAGGGGTACCTGTCACATGACGTTCAAGGTTGGCGACACCGTGGTCTATCCCCATCACGGGGCCGCGCTGATCGAGGCCATCGAAACTCGCCAGATCAAAGGCGTGGACAAGACCTACTTGGTGCTGAAGGTCGCCCAGGGTGACCTGACGGTTCGGGTGCCGGCGGACAATGCCGAGTTCGTCGGTGTTCGCGATGTGGTCGGCCAGGACGGGCTTGACCGGGTCTTCGAGGTGCTCCGCGCACCGTACGCCGAAGAGCCGACGAACTGGTCCCGTCGCTACAAGGCAAATCTCGAGAAGCTCGCGTCCGGCGACGTGATCAAGGTCGCCGAGGTCGTTCGCGACCTGTGGCGGCGTGAGCGTGAGCGCGGTCTTTCCGCAGGTGAGAAGCGCATGCTCGCCAAGGCGCGGCAGATCCTGGTGAGCGAGCTCGCCCTCGCGGAGAGCACCAACGAGGACAAGGCCGAGGCCCTGCTCGACGAGGTTCTCGCGTCCTGACGACGTACAGCACAGGTGCCGGCGGCTGTGCCCCGCAACTGGCTTCATAGAAGTGCCGCGGTGCCCGCGTGATGACCGAGTCATCCGGCGGGCGCTGCGGCGTCTTCGGCTCTACAGCTCCGCGCTTCACGAATCCGCCGAGCTTTACGAGTCTGCTCACAAGTCTGCGCTTTACGAGCTCCGCAGCGCGCGCTTGGCGTGCCGGGCCCGGGCAGCCGGCCCGACCAGTCGTCACGGAAGGGGCTGGTCGGGGCATCGTGCCCGGCACGCTGAGGCCATACCCAATTCGGCCGAGGAAGCAAACCTGAACGCCAACGCAATGTCTGATCGAGGCAGCTCTCAGACCATTTCGCGCACCGCCGTCGTCATTCCCGCGGCGGGCCGCGGCGTCCGGCTCGGACCGGGCGCCCCCAAGGCCCTGCGGGCCCTGAGCGGCACCCCCATGCTGGTCCACGCGGTCCGGGCCATGGCGGCCTCCCGCGCGGTCTCGCTCGTCGTCGTGGTCGCCCCGCCGGACGGTGCCGCCGAGGTCCGCAACCTCCTCGACGCCCATCCGCTGGCCGACCGCGACAGCACCCGCACCGACGTCGTGGTCGTCCCCGGCGGCGCGACCCGCCAGGAGTCCGTCCGGCTGGGCCTCGCGGCCCTGCCCGCCGACGTCACCACCGTCCTCGTCCACGACGCCGCCCGCCCGCTGGTGCCCGTCGACACCGTCGACGCCGTCGCCGCCGCCGTCCGCGGCGGCGCGCCCGCCGTCGTACCGGCGCTGCCGCTCGCGGACACCGTCAAGCAGGTCGAGCCGCGCGTCGGCGAGCGCGCCGGCGAGCCGGAGCCCGTGGTGGGCACGCCCGAGCGGGCGCTGCTGCGGGCCGTGCAGACGCCGCAGGGCTTCGACCGGGCGACGCTCGTCGAGGCACACGAGAAGGTCGCCGTGGAGGGCGAGGGCGCCACGGACGACGCCGGCCTCGTGGAGCGGCTCGGCGTCCCCGTCGTGGTCGTGCCCGGCCACGAGGAGGCGTTCAAGGTGACCCGGCCGCTGGACCTCGTCCTGGCCGAGGCCGTACTCGCCCGCAGGAGGGCCAACGATGGATTCTGAGACCCCCCGCCCGATGCTGCCCCTCGTCGGCGTCGGCACGGACGTCCACGCCTTCGAGGAGGGCCGCGAGCTGTGGTGCGCGGGCCTCAAGTGGGAGGGCGCCAGCCACGGGCTCGCGGGCCACTCCGACGGCGACGTCGCCGCGCACGCCGCCTGCGACGCGCTGTTCTCCGCGGCCGGGCTCGGCGACCTCGGCGCCCACTTCGGCACGGACCGGCCCGAGTGGTCGGGCGCGTCCGGCGTCACGCTCCTGACGGAGGCGGCACGGATCGTCCGCGCGGCGGGGTTCGAGATCGGCAACGTCGCCATTCAGGTGATCGGCGTACGACCGAAGATCGGGAAGCGGCGGGAGGAGGCGCAGGCGGCTCTTTCGGCGGCGATCGGGGCGCCCGTGGCGGTTTCGGGCACCACGACGGACGGTCTCGGCCTCACCGGCCGGGCGGAGGGCCTGGCGGCCCTGGCGACGGCGCTCGTGTACCGCGTCTGACGCGGCGTCCTCACACGGGGTCCGGGGCGACACGGGGTCCGGGGCGGAGCCCCGGTTTCGGGAAGGGGCGGGTCAGGGGAAAGAACCACGGACAACCCCCCGCCCCGGAAGGACCACCCGTGTCTGCCGTGCTCTCCGAGGACCTCAAGAAGTACATCGACGACAACCCCGCCTTCGTCACCGTCGCCACCGTCCAGCCCGACGGCAGCCCGCAGCTCTCCGTCACCTGGGTCAAGCGCGACGGCGACGATCTGCTGTTCTCCACGACGGTCGGCCGGCGCAAGGAGCGCAACCTCCGCCGCGACCCCCGTGTCACCGTCCTGGTCAACCCGCCCAACGCGCCGTACACCTACGCCGAGGTGCGCGGCACCGCCGACATCACCACCGAGGGCGGTGACGAGCTGATCGACGAGCTGTCGCGGAAGTACACCGGCAAGGACTACGCCGACTTCAACCCGGCCGCCAAGGACGACGCCCAGCGCGTCGTGGTCCGCATCACGCCGCGCAAGGTCGTCGGCTCGCTCTAGCCGGCTCGATCCGGTCGGCCGGCTGCAGTCGGCTCGCTCCGGAGGTACGAACCTCAGCCGCCCTCCGACCGCACGGCTCCCACCCGGTCGGAGCGCCGCGGCTCGTTCAGCAGCGGCAGTCCGTCGAGCGCGGGCGCCGTCGCGCTGTGGCGGACGTCCTCCATGCTCTTGCGGAGCGCCGAGCGCAGCCGCCTGCCGAGCGGGCGCTCGACGTAGCGGTGCAGGAGCCAGGCGGCGCCCAGCATCACCGTGATCAGCCCGGCGACGAGCGGCAGCGGGGGGACGGCCTCGCGCAGCGCGTAGATGACCGTCATCCCGATGTACTGGTGCAGCAGGTACATCGGGTAGGTGAGCGCGCCCGCCGTGGTCAGCCAGCGCCACCGCACCCGGTCGAAGGTGCCCAGCGCCACCAGCGCCATCACGGCGAAGATCACGAAGACCATGGCCTGGGCGGGGAAGAGCGCGGTCGGGTGGTTGGCGTTGTCGTGCAGCCGCTTGGCCACCTGGTGGTTGGCGAGCAGGTACGAGATGACGACGATGCCCCAGAGCAGGGCCGTGGGCCGGTAGCGGTGCATGAGGTAGTAGGCGATGCCCGCGACGAAGTACGGCGCCGCGAAGGGCGTCGCCCACAGGGTGAGCAGCTTGCTGTCGGCCGTCGGGGCGATGGCGGCGGCCAGGGTCCAGACGCCGCAGAAGATCACGCAGCGGCGGTAGGTGACGCCCCTGGCCACGACGAGGGCGAAGAGCACGTAGAACTTCAGCTCCACGAAGAGCGTCCAGTAGACGCCGTCCACGTCCCAGACGCCGAGTCCCTGCTGGAGCATGGTCAGGTTGGTGAACACCTGCTCCGGGCCGGCCACCGAGCGGACCTGGGGCCACAGCAGGACCACGCCGCCGGTCAGCAGGATCGCCACCCAGTAGGCGGGGTAGATCCGCGCGGCCCGGGACACCACGAAGTCGCCCAGCGACCTGCCCCAGGCGCTCATGCAGATGACGAAGCCGCTGATGAGGAAGAAGATCTCCACGCCCAGCCAGCCGTAGCGCGTTATCGGCTCGATGCCGGGGAACAGCAGACGCGGGTCGCGGTTCCAGCCGCCGTTCAGACTCGTGTAGTGGTACAGCACGACCATGAGGGCCGCGAGCAGACGGAGTCCGTCCAGGATGCAGAGCCTGGGACCAGGCCCACCCGGTCGGACGCCATCGTTTCCGCCGCCGCTGGCGAAACGCATGTCGTCCTCTCCCGTTGGCTGTCGGCCCGCTGCGCTTACGGGCCACCCAGCATGCTGGCACACCGAGCGTTCCCGACGGGTGACCGAACGTCACCACGGGCCCGCTGGGCTCCGGGTTTCCGCCCGATGCCCGGGCCCGGTCCCCCGAAAGGAGCAACGGCGGTCCCCCGGGTGACCGGGGGACCGCCGTCGGGTGTCGTCGGACGTCTTCGCGTGGCGTCAGACGCGCTCGCGTGGCGCGCGCATGTCCGCGAGCGCCTTCGTCATGCCGCGTTTGAGCACGCGGGCGAGCGGGCGCTCCAGATAGCGGTGCAGCAGCCAGGAGGCCACCATCATCAGCACGACGAGCGCGGGGACGAGGACGTAGCGCGAGATGTCGTTCTCGAACTCCTTGATGACCGTCCAGCCGATGCGCTCGTGCAGCAGGTAGAGCGGGTACGTCAGCGCGCCCGCCGTCGGCAGCCAGCGCCAGTTGATCCGGCTGGTCCTGCCGAGCGCCACCGCCGCGATCGCCGCGTAGAAGAGGGCGAGCAGCATCACCGTGGGCCACAGCGGGAGCTTGTGACCCACGTACTTCTGGACGTTGTGGTGGGTGTTGAGCGCGAAGTGCTGGCCGGCCAGGAAGGTCGCGGCGACGATGCCCCACAGCAGCATGTTGGGGCCGTAGCGGTACATCAGGTAGAACGCGATGCCGGCGATGAAGAACCAGCAGTCGTTCGGCATCAGCACGGCGTCCAGCGCGTCGACGTCGAGCCCCGCCGCCACGGCGGCGGCCATGGCCCAGACCACGCAGAAGCCGACGACGCGCCGGTAGGTCAGCCCCTTCCAGGCGATCAGCAGCGCGAAGAGCAGGTAGAAGCGGATCTCCACCCACAGCGTCCAGTAGACGCCGTCGGCGGGCGCGGCCTTCATGGGCTCGTGGAACATCGTGAGGTTGACCGCGACGTCGCTCAGCGACGGCCCGACGCCGTTCACAGGCCAGATGGAGACGACGACCGTCGCGGCGAGCACGGCGAACCAGTAGGCGGGGTAGAGCCGGGTGACGCGCGAGACCGCGAAATCACCGACGTTTCTGCCCCAGGCGCTCATACAGATGACGAAGCCGCTGATGAGGAAGAAGAGCTGGACGCCCAGCCACCCGTAGGACGCGGGCACGTACGCCACCGGGAAACGCTCGGTGGCCGGTTTGGACCAGGCGGCGCTGTTGAAGGCGATGTAGTGGTAGAGCACGACCATGAGGGCGGCGAGCAGACGCAGGCCATCCAGTGCGGCGAGTCTCCCCTTGGGTGCTATTCGCGGGGGTGGTGAGGCAGGACGTTCTTTCTGCCGCTGCTGCACCGTCACGGAGGACGTCAACGTCCCTCCTGAGTCCTGTGTCCGGATTTCGCTGGTTTTATCGCGGGCCTGGCCGGGAAGGCGTGACCGCCGGGGAAGCTACCACGCGGCCCCCTATCATGTGCAGATAGTAAGGAGAGGTCAAAGACCCGCCACCGGTTCCGCGGAAGCTGTCGCTCCGCCGCAGTAGGCGTCCGGGCTCGTACCCGTTATCGAGTCAGCCCGCGCCGCCAGGGGCGATGCACCCCCTCGGGCCCACTACCCTGGTGCCGTGAGCATTCGCCTGTACGACACCAGCGCCCGGCAGATCCGTGACTTCTCCCCGCTCGTTCCGGGCTGCGTCTCGATCTACCTCTGCGGTGCGACCGTACAGGCCGCTCCGCACATCGGGCACATTCGCTCGGGCCTGAATTTCGACATCATGCGCCGCTGGTTCGCCTACCGCGGCTACGACGTCACGTTCGTGCGCAACGTCACCGACATCGACGACAAGATCCTCGCGAAGGCCGCCGACCAGGGCCGCCCGTGGTGGTCGATCGGCTACGAGAACGAGCGCGCCTTCAACGACGGCTACACGGCCCTCGGCTGCCTGCCGCCCACCGTCGAGCCCCGCGCCACCGGCCACGTCACCGAGATGGTCGAGATGATGCGCGGCCTGATCGAGCGCGGCCACGCCTACGCGGCCGATGGCAACGTCTACTTCGACGTGCGCTCCTTCCCCGGCTACCTCCAGCTCTCCAACCAGGAGCTGGACAATCTGCTGCAGCCCTCCGGCGAGGGCGAGACCGGCAAGCGCGACCCGCGCGACTTCGCCATGTGGAAGGCCGCCAAGGAGGGCGAGCCCAGCTGGGAGACCCCCTGGGGCCGCGGCCGCCCGGGCTGGCACCTGGAGTGCTCGGCCATGGCGCACAAGTACCTGGGCGAGTCCTTCGACATCCACGGCGGCGGCCTGGACCTGATCTTCCCGCACCACGAGAACGAGATCGCCCAGGCCAAGGCCTTCGGTGACGACTTCGCCTCGTACTGGCTCCACAACGCGTGGGTCACCATCAGCGGCGAGAAGATGGCCAAGTCGCTCGGCAACTCCGTCCTCGTCTCCGAGATGCTCAAGCAGTGGCGCCCGATCGTGCTGCGCTACTACCTGGGCACCCCGCACTACCGCTCCATGATCGAGTACAGCCCGGAGGCCCTGCGCGAGGCCGATGCGGCCTTCGCCCGCATCGAGGGCTTCACGCAGCGCGTCGTCGAGCTCGTCGGCCCCGTCGAGCCCGCCTCCGAGGTGCCGCTCGCGTTCGCCGAGGCCATGGACGACGACTTCGGTGTGCCGCAGGCGCTGGCGGTGGTCCACACCACCGTCCGGCAGGGCAACTCGGCCCTGACCGCCGACGACAAGGAGACCGCCGTCGCCCGGCTGGCCGAGGTCCGCGCCATGCTCGGCGTCCTGGGCCTGGACCCGCTCGACGAGCACTGGGCCGCCACCGGCCCCGGCCACGGGGACGATCTCCACGGCGTGGTGGACTCCCTGGTCAGGATGGTCCTGGAGCAGCGCGAGGGCGCCCGGGCGCGGAAGGACTACGCCACCGCCGACGCCATCCGCGACCAGCTCCAGCAGACCGGCCTCGCCATCGAGGACACTCCTTCCGGCCCCCGCTGGACCCTGTCCTGAGGGACACTTTTCGTACGTACGTAGTAGGTAGGCAGCCGCCGGACGGAGTCCGGCGCAGCTGTCCGAAGCCCGTGAGGCCCGCCAGGGCCGAGCGGTGCGAGGGCGGCAGAAGAAAGAGTCAGGTGACCCCCATGGCCGGCAACAGCCAGCGCAGGAACCGTCGCACGTCCAACAAGAAGGGCGCGACGGTCGGCAGCGGCGGCCAGCGGCGCCGAGGCCTGGAGGGCAAGGGCCCGACCCCGCCCGCGAGCATGCGCAAGGGCCACAAGAAGAACCGCATGGCCAACGCCCAGGCCAAGCAGGCCGCCCGCCGCCCGGCCCCGCGCCGCGGCGGCCCCAAGGGCGCCAACGAGCTCGTCGTCGGCCGCAACTCGGTCGTCGAGGCGCTGCGCGAGGGCGTGCCCGCGAACACGCTCTACGTCCAGCAGTTCGTCGACAGCGACGAGCGCGTGCGCGAGGCCATCCAGCTCGCCACGGAGAAGGGCCTCAACCTCATGGAGGCCCCGCGTCCGGAGCTGGACCGCATGACCAACGGCCTGAACCACCAGGGCCTGGTCCTCTCGGTGCCCCCGTACGACTACGCCCACCCCGAGGACCTGACGGCGCACGCCGCCGACAACGGCGAGGACCCGCTGATCGTCGCCCTCGACGGCATCACCGACCCGCGCAACCTCGGCGCCGTCGTCCGCTCCGTCTCCGCCTTCGGCGGCCACGGCGTGGTCGTCCCCGAGCGCCGCGCGGCCGGTATGACCGCCAGCGCCTGGAAGACCTCCGCCGGCACCGCCGCCCGGACGCCCGTCGCCCGCGCCACCAACATGACGCGGACGCTCGAGGCGTACCAGAAGGAGGGCCTGATGGTCGTCGGCCTCGCGGCGGACGGCGACACCGAGCTCCACGAGCTGGACGCCCTGGAGGGCCCGGTCGTCATCGTCGTCGGCAGCGAGGGCAAGGGCCTCTCCCGCCTCGTCGGCGAGACCTGCGACTTCCGCGTGCGCATCCCGATGCCGGGCGGCGCCGAGTCGCTGAACGCCGGTGTCGCCGCGGGCGTCGTGCTCTACGAGGCGGCGCGCCGCCGCGCCTGAGACCAGTGACCGCGCGGCGGCCGGGGAGTCTCCTCCCCGGCCGCCGCGCGTTGTGCTGAAGACGTTGTGCTGAAGACGTTCTGCTGAAGATATTGACGGGTCCTGGACACATCCAACCGGTCAAGGCAGTGTCCTAACCTCCGGTCACTCGGTTAGATGAGTGTGGACACCAGAACACCCCGCACACCTACGGGGGGAAGCTCTTCCGGGTACGACGACCAGCCCGCGCTGAGTACGGTGAAGGTCCCGTCCGACCCCGCGCAGGTCATCGTCAACCATCTGAGCTTCCGGGTGCAGCTCGCCCGGCCCCCGCGCGCAGCCCGGCAGTTCGCCGGGGGAGTGGACACGGCGCGGATGCCCGCCGCCAAGAGCGCCGGGGCCAAGCGCCGCGCCCCCGTGGTGTGGAGCGGGCGGACCGGGCCGGGAGACTCCGCCTCCACCCAGCTCCTCCAGGCCGTCCGCGACTCCGGCGGCCTCAGCGGCCTCACCGGCCCGCTGCCCACGGCCGGCGGCGGGGACGCGGGCGTCACCCAGGTGCTGCCGCGCGTCAGCGTCGAGGACGCCCCGGCCACGGTGATCGGCCCGCGCGGGTCGGCCGAGGAGCACGGCGGGCCGCCGACCCGCCTCCTCCAGGGCATGCGCCCCGCCCACAGCGCCTATGACGAGGACGCCGGCCACCCCGACGATCTCGGCGACCTCGACGACTTCGCCGACGAGCAGGACGCCGACGAGGACGAGCTCCGGCGCGGGCGCCAGGGCGACTCCGTCCGCCACGCCTATTACCCCGGGCGCCGGATGAACCTCGGCGTCGTCCTCCTCCCCCTCCGCGTCTTCCTCGGCCTCATCTCCGTCTACGGCGGGATGACCAAGCTCTGCGACCCCGTCTACTTCGACGGCGGCAAGCGCGGCTCCCTGGTCGCCTGGCTCCACCAGCTCCACCCCTGGGCCGCCGCCGAACCCCTGCGCGAGCTGGCCCTCGCCCACCCCGTCGGCGCGGGCCTGAGCGTCGCCTTCGCGCAGGTCGTCATCGGCGTCCTCACCATCTTCGGCCTCTGGCAGCGGCTCGCCGCCGCCGTCGGCGTGCTGCTCTCCGTGATCCTCCTCGTCACGGTCAGCTGGCGGTCCACCCCGGTCTACGGCGCGCCCGACATCATCTACCTGGCCGCCTGGAGCCCCCTGGTGATCGCCGGGGCGCCCTTCTACTCCGTCGACGGCCGGCTCGCCGGCGAGGCCTGGCGGCGGCTCGGGCCGCGCGCCGAGCTCTGGGCGCTGCGGCGGCGCGTGCTGCGCCGGGGCACGGTCATGGCGACGGTGCTCATCGGGATCTCCCTGCTCACCGGGTCGATGCTGGGCGGGGCCGTCCGCTCCTCCCGGGTCGCCGAGACGCCCGGGACCCCGCCCCCGCCGTCCAACAGCCTGCAGGGTTCGCCGCTGCCGCAGCGGCCCTCGTCGTCCTCGCCGCGCGGCTCGCACGGCCCGGCGGCCTCGGGCACGCCGAAGCCCAGCCCGTCCAACCGGAAGACGCCCACCCCCGGGGCCACGCCGTCCGCGCCGGCCGGCACGGTCCACACGCCCACGGCGTCGGCGGGCGGCGCGGGGCAGTCCAGCGGGAGCGCGGGCAGTGTCCGCCCGGCGCCGCAGTCCCCCCACCAGGCGCCGGCTCCGGCGGCCCCGCAGCACAGCTCGTCGGGTGCGACGACGGGCAGCTCGGCGGGTGGCGGCTCCGGCGGTTCCACCAGCGGCTCGGGCGGTGGCACCTCCGGCGGAGCCCTTGGGGGGCTCCTCGGCTAGCCGCCGCCGGTACGCGGACAGTTCCCCGTGCCCCGTAAGGGGCGCGGGGAACTGCGCGCTCAGCCCCCACCGGCCCGCGGTGAACCGACCACGCTGCGCGTCACCTGCTGGTGCGTCGTGGCTGGTCGCGCAGTTCCCCGCGCCCCTTCGGTGCGTTGCCCCGACGGGGCGCTACCGCGCCAGTTCCTTGGCGGCCTCCGCCAGATCCTTCGCCGTGTCGATCGCCCGCCAGTACGCCCCCTGCGGCAGCGGGAACCCGGCAAGGCGGCGCTCGCGCGCCAAACGCGGGAACGTGGTGCGTTCGTGGTCGCCGCGCTCGGGCAGCAGGCCCGTGAAGGCGGGCGAGAAGACGTAGACGCCGGCGTTGATCAGATACGGCGAGGGCGGCGCCTCGACGAAGTCGAGGACGTGGCCGAACTCGTCGGTCTCCACCGCGCCCCACGGAATCCGCGGCCGGGCCAGCGCGAGCGTCGCCGTGGCGTCCCGCTCATGGTGGAAGGCGGCCATCTCGCG
Source organism: Streptomyces abikoensis (assembly GCF_014648775.1). Classification (GTDB taxonomy): domain Bacteria; phylum Actinomycetota; class Actinomycetes; order Streptomycetales; family Streptomycetaceae; genus Streptomyces; species Streptomyces abikoensis. Next base: position 312,729 of record NZ_BMRT01000005.1, on the reverse strand, counting down.
CAGCGAGAACCGGGTCCAGATGTCACCGTTGGTGGCGTACCAGGGCTCGTCGGGGCGGGGCAGGGAGGCGGCCGCGTGCCGCAGGCCGCCGCCCCGGCCGAGGGGTTCGGGCTCGACGACCGTCGTGACCCGCAGCGGCAGTTCGGCCGTGGCGAGCCAGTCCTCCAGGACGCGTGCCAAATGGCCGCACGAGACCACGGCGTCGGTGACGCCCTCGGCGGCCAGCCAGGCGAGTTGATGGCCGATGATCGGGACCCCCGTGCCGGGGATCTCGACCATCGGCTTGGGACGGTCGTCGGTGTACGGACGGAGCCGCGAGCCCTGGCCTCCGGCCAGGATCACGGCTTGCGTCGGGTACAGGCTGTACGGGCTGTGCTGCGTGCCGGTCATGCTCCGCACGATATGCGGTGCCGCGAGCGGTGCCGCCAAGGGAGGTGCGGCCGGCGGTGGGGGCGGTCAGTGGCTCTGGACGCCGGCGGCGAAGGCCGTGTCGCAGACAGGGCGGGCGAAGGACTGGGCCTTGCGCTCGCCGTACTTCTTGCGCGCGGCCTCACCCAGCGCCCGGGCGATCGCCATGCAGTGCTGGGCCAGCGTGGGGCGGCCGTTGGTCGCCTCCTGAAGGTGCGTGAGGGCGACGCCGGGGTTCTTCTCCTGGAGCTCCAGCAGCAGCTTGTCGCGCAGCACCTCGTGCGGCGCACGGGCCTTGGCGACGGTCGAGGCGTTGTCGGAGGACGCGGTGAGGACCTGCGACTCGGCGGTCGGCGCCGCCCAGGGAACGCGGGTCACCGCGAGAGTCCCCGAGAGCACGAGAACGACCGGGAGGACGAGAGCGAGGGTTCTGCCGATGCGGCGGGCGGCCTGGTTCATGCCGCAGATGGTAGCGAGGCGTAATGAAGCCGCTCCATTTAGTCACCCGGTCGGGGGATGTCGATGGTTATCAGAATGACGGTTGAGTTGACGTACGGAGCTCGAAATGCGAGGTGTGCCGGGGTATTTGCCGCCCGGGCGCACCCCGCGTCGGGGCCCTTGCGGACCCGAACGCGAGGCGCGCCCCCTTGGTTACGCTCAGTCGCCGATGCGCTCGCCGCTGGAGGTGGAGAACACGTGGAGTTCGCCGCTGCGCGGCACGACGTGGAGCACGGAGCCCTTCTCGGGCACCCGGCGGCCGTTGACGCGGACGACGATGTCCTTCCGCTCGCCGCCGACCTCGGCGGTGCCGTAGACGTAGCCGTCGGCGCCGAGCTCCTCGACGACGTTGACGGTCACGGCGACGCCGCCGGGCTCGTCGGTCCTGCCCTCGGGCCGCTCGACGACGTCGAAGTGCTCGGGCCGGACGCCCACGGTGACCGTGCGGTCGCCCTTGTCGGCGGCGGCCGTCAGCGCCTCGCGGGGCACGGGCACGACGTCGGAGCCGAACTTCACTCCGCCGTCGGTGATCGGCACCTCGACGAGGTTCATCGCGGGGGAGCCGATGAAGCCCGCCACGAAGAGGTTGGCCGGCCGGTCGTACATGTTGCGCGGGGAGTCGATCTGCTGGAGCAGACCGTCCTTGAGCACCGCGACGCGGTCGCCCATGGTCATGGCCTCGACCTGGTCGTGGGTGACGTAGACGGTGGTGATGCCGAGGCGGCGCTGGAGGCTCGCGATCTGGGTACGGGTCTGGACGCGCAGCTTGGCGTCGAGGTTGGACAGCGGCTCGTCCATGAGGAAGACCTGCGGCTCGCGGACGATGGCGCGGCCCATGGCCACGCGCTGGCGCTGGCCGCCGGAGAGGGCCTTGGGCTTGCGGCCCAGGTACTCGGTGAGGTCCAGGATGCGCGCGGCGTCCTCGACCTTCTGGCGGATCTCCGCCTTCGGCACGCCCGCGATCTTCAGGGCGAAGCCCATGTTGTCGGCCACGGTCATGTGCGGGTAGAGCGCGTAGTTCTGGAACACCATGGCGATGTCCCGGTCCTTGGGCGGCAGGTGGGTGACGTCCCGGTCGCCGATGCGGATCGCGCCGCCGTTGACGTCCTCGAGCCCCGCCAGCATCCGCAGGGAGGTGGACTTGCCGCAGCCGGAGGGGCCGACGAGGACCAGGAACTCCCCGTCCTCGATGGCGATGTCGAGCTGGTCGACGGCGGGCTTGTCGGCGCCCGGGTAGATCCGGGTGGCTTTGTCGTATGTGACCGTGGCCATGGTGATGTGATCCCTTCACCGGCAGGAACGTGCCGGACGATCCGAGTAGAGGGAGTGGTCCAGTCCAATCGGGCTGGGTTTCCCGTGACGCTACCGGGGCCGGAAGCCGTTGTCAGCAGGTGGCGGGTCACGAAGTCGTTGTGGGTAGACTGCGTCTCGCATGCCGCCTTAGCTCAGCTGGTAGAGCACCGCTCTTGTAAAGCGAAGGTCGTCGGTTCGAGTCCGACAGGCGGCTCCAGCGCAAAGACCCCCGGCCGATCTTGGCCGGGGGTCTTTGACATCCACGGATGACATCAACGAACGCGATCACTCACGGTCGCGTCGCCGCTTCAGCAGCCGGTCCGTATGGCTGATCGCTTCGGGCTGCGTTTCGCTCGCCACGTGCGTGTACACATCCATGGTGATGCTGATCTGACTGTGCCCGAGGATCTCCATCACGATGCGGGGGGGGGGGGGCACCCCGGCAGCCACGAGCAGGGTCGCGCAGCCGGATGCGGCGAAGGCCGGCGGCATCGGTGATCCGGGTGAAGGAGCGACTGAGATTCCGTGGCTCTACGGGACGGCCAGTCCGGGTGACGAAGACGTGCGAGCTCGCCGCGAACTGGAATCCATTATGTTCGGAGGCTGCCTGTTGGCACAGCCGGTGCCACCGAAGCGCGGCAATGCAGATCAGCGGCAGCGGGTACGCTGCGGCTCGTGCCGGAAGCCGACTACCGGTCAACGCACCTCGGTGTGACAACGCTGCTCATAGGTGTAGGCATTGCTGTAGCCATGGCCGTACGGGACCTTCACCGTGTCGCATACCTGGAACCGCTGCGGTTGCCGCGGCTGCTGGGGGAGGGCAGGTTGCCCGCCCGGTCGACTATCCGCCTCTTCGCGTACAGGGCACGCGGCACCCGTGACACCACAGGGGGCCGTAGATGGGCTTGATCCCCCATGGCTCTTTCCCGGAGACCATGTGAGGGCTACCACGAGCGCTAAGACGGCTGAGCCGAGTGCTACGGCTGTCAACCCGGTTCTTCGAGGTTCCGCCCCCACCGTTGGCGGCTCAGAAGGCATAGGTGGGACTGGTCTCATCATCGAATCCGGCATTGTGTCTCCAAGGCGGTGTCACAGAACAGAAGTTGATGGATCGTACAGTCACCACATCAGGGAAGGGGCCGTTTCTGCGTCGGATGGACATCAGAACGAGCGGTCACTCACGGCCAACGGCAGCCAACCCGGCAGGGCAGGCCAGGGATAACCGTGGTTGCAGATCAGGTGAGTTGCTGGCCCCGAGCAGCCGGAGATTCCCAAGCTCAGGGCTCATTTCTCCAAGCCCGGCCCTGTCAGGTTGGTCTGCAGCAGCTTGGCAGGCTCATGAATCGGTTCTGCTCCCACGACCTTGATCAGTGAGAGGCGTGGCAGGTGGGTACGCCCCATGGCCCGGTCTGCATCAGCCTGAGCCGCGCGGTGCCGACAAATGCTGATGCCGAGGGCGTACCAACGGTTGTGACATCAGCCGACCGGAGATGCTGGCTTGGCCGCAGGCCCGAGGTGGAGCCAAGCCAGGCGACATCCGTATCTGACATCAACAAGCGTGGACACCGACGGATTCGGGTGACTTGTCGTGCGCCAACCAGCCGCAGAAAGGAAGCACGGGGCTGGTACGTGGCGGCTGTCGGCTCTCCGCGGCGAGCCGCGGAGAGCCGTTGTCATAGGACGCTACAGATGATCTCGGTCACGTGCTCAGCGAGGACCTCCTGTAGTGACTGTGCGAGCACCTCGACGAAGCGGGTGTTATAGGTCAGTTCCTGTCGCGATATGTGCAGCGCTTGCGCTGTGTGCGCCACCTGGTGACGGGAGCCGAGCAGACCGTCGAGCTTCTGCGCCTCGAAACCGGAGACTTCCGGTTTGCCCCACAGTTTGAGGAACTTGGGAGTGACCTTCTGGAAGACCTCGTAAACGCCGACCGACTTAAACATTCGCTTGACGCACAGCGAGTCGGGATTGCTGTTTGTTGCGGCGAGAGCCTTGGGGTCGAAGCTGTCCTGGGAGAGCATCGCGGCGACTGCCAGGATGTTGTTCAGGCGCTGCTCGCGCTCCGTTCCCTTGCTTGCATGGTCGCCCTTGATCGCCAGCTCCAGTGAGGCGAAAGCCGCCTCGACCCGTAATTTGGTCGGGAGTGCAGATGCGGCTATGCCGGCCTGTCGGATGTGGTCTAGTTCTTCCTCGAACACATCGCGGAGAAACTTTTCGAATGCCGCCACGGTCAGCACAGTGCATGCTCCCCGTAGAGCGGAGACTGTGGGGAGCTCTCGCTCTTTCGGCGGGTCAGCGTAGACCGATTCCAAGGAGATCAGTGCACGTACTGAAAGTAGGTTTGAGTCGAGCAGCTCTAGGGATGCGGACACGCGACTCAGCCGATCGTGCGGGCGATCATGTCCCTCATGATCTGGATTCGGGCCCGAAAGTATGCCGGTGTGTTCGTGGCCGCGTCTACCACCCCACGGAATTCCTTGTCGCTGAAGAGGTTTTTGACGCCCTCCAAGATTTCTGCCTGATGGATGAGTAGGTCTTCCTCGGCGAACTCTGAGAGGGCGAAGATCTCGGCGTCGAAGAGGGCTGCAAGCACCTGCTTTCGCCAGGTCTGCTTCTCTGGTGACCAGCGCTGGAAGGCGTTTTCTCCGAAGGCGGCGCGAGCTCTTCTGATCGCTCCACGGAATTCTGCGCGCAGGTGCTCGACCTCGGTGGAGGAGATTTTATGCTGCTCCCCCATGTACGAGTCGAGCTTCCGCCCCATGCCGCCGGAGAATGTAGCCCAGTTGGTTCGGAAGGACAGGTAGCGGAGGACAAATTCCGCGTCCCGCATCTCCCGGTAGATGGCGGACCGGTTACGGTCCCGGATCCCTAGCAGTGCGTGGAACTCGGGAGAGGTTGACTCCTCGAGGATCATGTCGTTGAGCTCGCCGGGCCAGGCGCTGTTGCGGATCTCCTGCGGGTTCAGGCGCATGCCGCCGGTATTGAGGCGCCGGAAGACCTGGTATTTGATATCCGGGTCGGACTGGCGGAGGATGATGACAGCCCGGAGGTTGGCTCGGGTCTCCAGGATGGTCTGAAGCGTTACGGGAAGCTCTTTGAATGAGAGGCCGTTGGCCTCGGAGAAGACCTTGAGCCCACGGAGTCGGAAGTTCCCCTGCAGGTATTCGCTGATAGCCGTGAGGCGCTGCTTCCCGTCGATCACCGAGTAGTGTCCGTAGGCGTCTTCGTTGAGGAAGACGTTCGGGATGGGGACGTTCATGAGGAACGACTCTATGAGTTCCGACTTGCGAATACTATTCCAGCGGTTCCTGCGCTGGTAATTGGGCGAGAGGTCGACTTTTCCGGTCCGTACCAGATCGGTCAGGGACTTGAGGTTGTAGTCGAGGACGCTGGTGAGCAGGTCGCGCTGTTTCGCCTCCCAGAAACCTACCGGGTCTATTTCGTCTGGTGCATCCAGTTCTTCCTCCGACTCCTCGATATCCCGCTCGAAGGGTAATCCGTGGGTCAGTGCGATGTTGTCCGGGGTCGGCATGTCCATGCCTTTCTCGATCTCGATACCGGAGAGGCGATCCTACGGCGAGGGGTGAGAGGCAGGCACCCGTTTTCCGGAGAGGATGGGGCGCGAACTCGAAGAGCTGCAGGGCCTGTTCAGGCCCTGCAGCTCTTCGGGGCGGCTCGGATGATCCGGCTAGTGCCAAGCCCCGTCTCCCGTGCGGGAGGCAGTCGACTTGTCGGCCGTGGTGAGCGCTACGGCCTGGGGCGAGTCCTGGTGGCCCGGCCACCAGGCCTTGTGGCCCAGCAGCGAGGTGACGGTGGGCACCAGGAGCATCGCCATCACGAAGGCGGTGAGCAGGATGCCGAAGCCGACGGCGAAGCCCATCTGCTGGAGCATGGAGTTGTCGGCGAGGACCAGTACGCCGAAGGTGCCGGCGAGGATGATCGCGGCGGAGGCGACGGTCGGGGTGGACTGGGCCACGGCCGTGCGGATGGCCTCCTTGGGCGGGACGCCGCGGCGGACCTCCTCGCGCAGCCGGGCGATCATCAGGATGTTGTAGTCGGTGCCGAGCGCGACCACGAAGAGATAGACGATCACCGGCAGCATGAAGAGCAGGCCCGGCTCGCCCTTGAGGTCCTGGAAGAGCCAGACGGTGGAGCCCAGGGTGGCGCCGAAGCCGAGGGCCACGGCGATCATCATGTACCAGGGCGCGACCAGGCTGCGGAGCAGCAGGCCGAGGATGATCATGATGGCCAGTCCGGCGGCAGGGAAGACGACCCGGTAGTCGTGGCCCACGGCGTCCTCGATGTCGGCGAGGACGGCGGAGGTGCCGCCGACGAGGGCCTCGGTGCCGGCGGGCGCGGCCGCGTGGGCCGCATCGCGCAGTTCGCCGCCCGCGAGGTCGATGGCCTCGTCGGCGGAGGGCCTGTACTTGAGGATCACGCTGTACTGGGCGACGGTGCCGTCGCCGTTGACGACGGCGGGCGCGGCCGTGCCGACGCCGTCGACGGCGGCGAGCTTCCCGCGGAAGGTCTCCAGCGCCGCCCGGTCGAGGCGGGTGCCGTTGGTGGAGCTGAGGTAGATCATGGCCGGGTCGGACTGGCCGGCGGAGAAGCCCCGCTGGAGGTCCTTCATGGCCTGGACGGACTCCAGCTTCTGCGGCATCTGGCTGCTGGTGTCGAACTGGGGCTTCATGCTGAACGCGCCCACGGCGAGGATCGCGAGGACGGCGGTGGACAGCGCGGCGACCACGCCGGGGCGGTGGGCGACCAGCCCGCCGACGCCGTTCGCGAAGCGGTTCCGGGGCTCCTTGCGCCAGGCCTTCGACGGCCAGAACGCGGCGCGCCCGAGGAGCGAGAAGACGGCGGGGACGAGCGTGAGCGCCGCGACGAGGGTGACGCCCACGGAGATGGCCAGGGAGGGGCCCATCGCCCGCATCATGCCCAGCGTGGAGAGCAGCAGGGCGGTGAAGGCGACGATGACGGCCCCGGCGGCCGAGGCGATGGTCTCGCCGACCCGGGCCACGGCCTCGACGAGGGCCTCCTTGGGCTCCTGGCCCCGGCGCAGGTGCTCGCGGTAGCGGAAGAGCAGGAACAGGATGTAGTCGGTGCCGACGCCGAAGAGGACGACGATCAGGATCGTGGACATGGAGGAGTCGGCCTTCAGCCCGCCGATCGAGGCGGCGGTGCCGATCAGGCCCGTGGCGACGACCGAGACCACGGCGATGATGACGAGCGGCAGGATCGCTATCAGCGGGCTGCGGAAGATGACCAGCAGCAGCACGATGATCAGCAGGAACGTCGCCGACATGACCATGGCGTCGGTGTCGGTGGACGACTCCTTCGCGTCGAGCTGGGTGGCCGCCTGCCCGGTGATGCCCATCTTCAGATGGGTGCCGCTGAGCAGCGGTTTGGCGTCCTCGCGCAGCTTCTTGACCGAATCGGGCAGCTTCTCGTCGTTGAAGTTCTTGGTGGTGGCGTAGATGTTGGCGAGGGCCACCTCGCCGTTGGGGGAGACGGCCTTGGGGTCGGAGACCACCTTGCCTATCTTCTCGTGGTGCTTGCCGTCGAGCCCGGCGGCGACCTTGATGACGTCGCGCCTGTCGGTGTCGTCCAGCTTGCCGCCGTCGGCGCGCTGGAACACCGCGATCGCGGCGGGCTGTTCGGTCTGCGGGAAGGCCTTCTGCTGGAGGTTCCCCACCCGCACCGATTCGTAGTGCGAGGGCAGGAACTCGGTCTCGTCCGTGGTGGACTTCAGAGCCGGGGCGAACATGGCGAGGGCCACGGCCGCGATGATCCAGCCGGCGATCGTGAGCCAGGGTCGATGGACGGCGAACCGCCCGACTCGACGGAACATAACGCTCCTTCAACTACCTCTTAACAGCATGCGTGTACGGGCGCTCGTGTGTGCGGTATGGGCGGGAAACACGCTAGGGACTGAAGTTCCCGCTCCACAACAAAATCCCGGGGAATCAGGGGGAAATCGGCCCTGGGGTGGGGAAGTTGAGGAAGCCTCTCAACCCTGAGGAGGAGGGCGGGTGGAGGCCCTCTCACCCGTGGGGTAGAGGTCACTCGGCCGACCGTCTTCGTCCGGATTACGCTGCCCCCATGAGCGATGTCGATTTCTATGCCGCGCGCATGGAGCGCGCCGTCCTGGCCGCCGTCGAGGCGGGCCTGGCCGGTCTGATCATCTCCCCGGGCCCCGATCTCGGCTGGCTCTGCGGCTACCGCGTCCCGGCCGTCACCGAGCGCCTCACGGCCCTCCTGCTCGCCCCCGGCCGCAAGCCCCTGCTCGTGGTGCCCCAGCTGGAACGGGCCGACGCCCAGCACTCACCGGGCGCGGGCGCGCTGGAGATCGTCGGCTGGGTCGACGGCGAGGACCCGTACACCACCGTCGCCGGGCACCTCGACCCGCGCGGCCGTTACGGCGTCTCCGACGCGACGTGGGCGCTGCACCTGCTGGCCCTCCAGCGAACGGCCCCGGAAGCGGGCTTCGGGGCGCTCACGGAGGTCCTCCCGATGCTCCGGGCGGTGAAGGACGCCCACGAGGTCGAGCTGCTCGCCGCCGCCGGGGCGGCCGCCGACGCCACGTACGAGACCATCGTGGACGTGCGCTTCGCCGGGCGCCGCGAGCGCGAGGTGGCCGCCGACCTCGCCCGGCTGCTCCGGGAACACGGCCACTCCCAGGTCGACTTCACGATCGTCGGATCGGGCCCCAACGGTGCCGATCCCCACCACGAGGCGGGCGACCGCGTCATCGAGGACGGCGACATGGTCGTCCTGGACTTCGGCGGCCTCAAGGACGGCTACGGCTCCGACACCACCCGCACGGTGCACGTGGGCGAGCCGACGGCGGAGGAGCGCACGGTCCACGACCTGGTGCGCGAGGCCCAGCAGGCCGCGTTCGAGGCGGTGCGCCCCGGCGTGGCCTGCCAGGACGTCGACCGCGTGGCCCGCCAGGTCATCCGCCGCGCCGGATACGGCGAGTACTTCATCCACCGCACGGGTCACGGCATCGGCGTCACGACGCACGAACCGCCCTACATGGTGGAGGGCGAACACCTGCCGCTGGTACCGGGGATGTGCTTCTCGATCGAACCCGGGATCTACCTGCCGGGACGGTTCGGGGTGCGGATCGAGGACATCGTGGTGTGCACGGACTCCGCCGGGCGGAGGCTGAACAACACGGCGCGCGAACTGCGCGTCGTGCGCTAGCCCCGGCCGGGGGCGGGGACCCCATGTGTCAGCGCGGAGCGGGGTTGCGAGGGGGCCGCAGGCCCCGCTCGGAAACGGTGAAGGGGCGGGGCCGGGGCTGGTTCGGCGCCCGCGCGCTCACCATCACGCTCGCCACCAGCGCCGCCAGCAGCATGATCCCCGCACCCCAGCCGATCGCCACGTTGAACCCGTGCACCGCGCCGGCCTTGACGGCCGACGACGCGCCCGCGTGCCCCGCCAGATACGCCGCGCTCGCCGACGTGGCGATCGTGTTCAGCAACGCCGTCCCGATCGAACCACCCACCTGCTGTGCCGTGTTCACCGTCGCCGAGGCGACGCCCGAGTCGCGCGGCGCCACTCCGGACGTGGCGACGTTGACGACCGGCATGAAGATCAGGCCCATGCCGAGCCCGACGAGGATCATGGAAGGCAGGACGTGCGAGGCGTAGGCCGGCTCGGTGGTCAGGAACGTCAGCAGGAACAGCCCCGTCGCCGCGAGCAGGGCGCCCGGCGCCATCAGCAGCCGGGGCGGCAGCCGGGTCATCAGCCGCGCCGAGATCTGCGTCGAGGCGAGCACGATCGCGCCGGTCATCGGCAGAAATGCCAGGCCGGTCCGCAGCGGTGAGTACCCGAGCACGACCTGCAGGTAGTAGGTCATGAACAGGAACATCCCGAACATCCCCACGACCGCCAGCGCCATCGTGATCAGCGCGCCGCCCCGGTTGCGGTCGGCGATGACGCGCGGTGGCAGCAGCGGGCTGCGCGCCCGGGTCTGCCACCGGGCGAAGAACGCCAGCAGCACCACCCCGCCGCACAGCAGACCGAGGACCAACGGGCTGGACCAGCCGTGCGGTTCGGCCTCGCTGCACGCGTAGACGACGGCCACGAGCCCGCCGCAGCCCAGCAGCACCCCGGGCAGGTCCAGGCTCGGCCGGTCGGCCGGCGGCGGCCGGTGGTCGCGCAGCAGCCAGACCGCGCCGAGCAGCGCGATCAGGGCGATCGGCACGTTGACGTACAGGCACCAGCGCCAGTCCAGGTACTCGGTCAGCAGGCCGCCGGTGATCAGCCCGATGGCCGCGCCGCCGCCCGCGATGGCGCCGTAGATCCCGAACGCCTTGCCGCGCTCGCGCAGATCCGTGAACGTCGTCGTCAGCAGCGACAGCGCCGAGGGCGCCAGCACCGCCGCGAAGACGCCCTGCAGGGCGCGGGCCGCGTAGAGCGTGCCCTGGCCGTGGGCGGCGCCGCCGAGCGCGGAGGCGGCCGCGAAACCGACGAGGCCCAGGGTGAAGGTGCGTTTGCGCCCGATGCGGTCGGCGATCCTGCCCCCGAGCAGCAGGAGCCCGCCGAAGGCGAGCGAGTAGGCGGTGATGACCCACTGGCGGTGGGCGTCGGTCATCCCGAGCTCGCGCTGGGCCGAGGGGAGGGCGATGTTCACGATGGTCGCGTCGAGCACGACCATCAGCTGCGCCAGTGCGATCACCACCAGCCCCCACCAGCGGCGGGGGTCGGCGTCGGTTTCAGGGGCCTCGGAATCGGCTATGGGAGGCTCGTTCGAGCTCATGGGTACCCGCTCTCGCGTGCTCTCGCGCCGTGCGCGACGTGCAGAAGCTCGCAATCCAGCCTAGGCCCGCCGGGTGACATACGCCCCTCGACGGTGAATCGGGCGCTTGTTCGGCATATTTCGACGTATGCAGTCGCACCCGGCCGCCTCAAGGCCGCACCCACCCCAAGGCCGCACCCGCATCAGGGGACGAGCACGACCTTGCCGATCGTGCCGCGCGTCTCCAGCGCCCGGTGGGCGGCCGCCGCCTCGGCGAGCGGGAAGCGCTGCACGGCCGGGACGACGCGCCCCGCCGCGGCGTCCGCCAGCGACAGCTCCTCCAGCCGCCGTATGCCGGTCTCGCCCCCGCCGAACCGTTCCAGCATGGCCGGGCCGAGCACGTTCCGTGAGGTGATGCCACGCTCGGCGAGCCAGGTCGGCTCCGGCTCCCACGGCCCCGCGCCGACCGTGCCCCGCGCGGACCAGCCGAAGACCAGGTGCAGCCCGCCGGGCGCCAGCAGGTCCACGGCGGCCCGCGCGACCGCGCCGCCGACGCCGTCGAACACGACCGTGGCGGCGCGCCCCCACAGGGCCGTACGGGCCCGCTCGGCCCACTCGGGGTCGTCGTAGTCGAGGGCGACGTCGGCGCCCAGCGCGCCGACGTGGGCGACCTTGGCCGGCCCGCCGGCCAGCCCGACGACGGTGGCACCCGCGTTCTTGGCGTACTGCACGAGCAGCGAGCCGATGCCGCCCGCGGCGGCCGGGACGATCACGACGTCGTCCTCGCCCAGCTCGGTGAAGCCCAGGATGCCGAGCGCGGTGCGGCCCGTACCGATCATGGCGATGGCGTGGTCCTCGGCGAGCCCGTCCGGCAGTTCGTGGAGCCTGGCGGCGTCGACGACGGCCAGCTCCGCGTAGCCCCCGCCGGGGGCGGTGCGGCCCAGGTGGGCGACGACTCGCCGGCCGAGCCAGCGGGGGTCGGTGCCCTCGCCGAGGGCGTCGACGGTGCCCGCGACCTCCCGGCCCAGGACGGCCGGCAGCTCGGGCAGGCCGTACGGGTTGCCGGGGTCCCCGGCGCGCTGGGTGGTGTCGACGAGGTGGACGCCCGCCGCCGCCACGGCCACCCGGACCTGGCCGGGGCCGGGAACGGGGTCCTCGGCGCGCTCGTGGCGCAGGTTCTCGGCGGGGCCGAAGGCGTGCAGACGGATGACGTGCATGGCGCTCTCCTCGAAGATCGTCACGGGGACGGTCCCGAGTCTTCAACCTCAACCAGGATTGAGGTCAAGCACAGATGTCGTTCACACCCGGGGGAAGCGGCTCTGCAGGTCCCAGATGGCGGGGTTGTCGCCGAGTCCGTCATGCATGTCCACCAGATCCGCGATCAGATCGTGAAGGAAATCGCGGGCTTCGCGGCGCAGCGCCTTGTGGTCGAAGGTCAGCGGCGGGTCGTCCGGCGCCCAGTCGGCCGTGACCTCCACCCAGCCGAAGCGGCGCTCGAAGACCAGGCAGTCGGTGGACTCGGTGAAGTCCAGCTCGGCGAACTGCGTCCGCGCCGAGCGGCTGCCCCGGGGGTCCTGGTCGACCTTCTCGACGATGTCGCACAGCGCCCACGCGAAGTCGAGCACCGGCACCCATCCCCAGGCTGTGGACAGCTCCCGGTCCTCCTTGACGTCGGCCAGATAGACGTCGCCGCAGAACAGGTCGTGCCGCAGCGCGTGCACGTCGGCGGTGCGGTAGTCCGTCTGCGGGGGGTCCGGGAAGCGGCGGGAGAGGGAGTAGCCGAGGTCGATCACGCTTCATGGTACGTACGGAAGGCGAGGACGTACGACGGGTGCGCCCCCGCCGCCACGGGTGCCGCCCCCGCCGCCACGGGGGCGACGGGGGCGCTGGGGGGTGTACCCGTCGGGGCGCACCGGTGGGGTGCGCCCGCGGGGGTTACTTCACGTTGATCGCGGTCCAGGTGGCGGCGACCGTCTTGTACTCGTTGCTGGTGGCGCCGTAGAGGTCCGCGGTGGCCTTGAGGGTGGCGGTGCGGGCGGCCTTGTAGTTGGTGGTGGAGGTGAAGTACGTGGTCAGGGCCTTGTACCAGATCTTGGTGGCCTTGTCCCGGCCGATGCCCGTGATCTTGGAGTTGTTGTAGGTGGGGCTGTTGTAGCTCACGCCGCCGACGACCTTGCTGCCGCTGCCCTCGGACAGCAGGTAGAAGAAGTGGTTGGCGGGGCCGGAGGAGTAGTGGACGTCGACGCTGCCCAGGGAGGACGACCAGTAGTCCTTGGAGCGGCCGTCCTTGCTCGGCTTGTCCATGTAGCGCAGCGGGCTGCCGTCGCCGCGGATGTCGATCTTCTCGCCGATGAGGTAGTCGCCCGGGTCGGCGGCGTTGTTGGCGTAGAACTCGGCGGCGGTGCCGAAGATGTCCGAGGTGGCCTCGTTGAGGCCGCCGGACTCGCCGCTGTAGCGGAGGTTGGCGGTGGCGGAGGTGACGCCGTGGCTCATCTCGTGGGCTGCCACGTCGAGCGAGGTCAGCGGGTGGGCGTCGTTCTCACCGTCGCCGTAGGTCATGCAGAAGCACTCGTCGTCCCAGAAGGCGTTGACGTAGCCGTTGCCGTAGTGGACGCGGGAGTAGGCGCCCTTGCCGTCGCCCTTGATGCCGCTGCGGCCGAGCACGTTCTTGTAGAAGTCCCAGGTGACGGCCGCGCCGTAGTGGGCGTCGACACCGGCCTTCTGGCGGCCCGCACCCCAGACGTCGCTGGAGTTCGTGAAGAGCGCGCCGGTGCCGTCGGTGCCCTGGTTGAGGTCGTACGTCTTGTGGCCGCCGCGCGAGCCGTCCTCGAGGGTGTACCCCGAACCCGACTTGGTGGTGGTCAGCGGAACGTTTCCGCTGTAGGTGCTGGTCCCGGTGCCGGTCTCGATGGCCTCGTCCTGGAACAGCTTCTCACCGGTGTTCGCGTCGGTGATCACGTGGAGCTTGCTGGGCGTGCCGTCCTTCTGGACGCCGGTGACCACGGTCTCGTACGCCAGGACCGGCTTGCCCTGCGCGGCCCAGATGACCTTGCGCGGCGCGCGGTCGGCGTCGGCCTTCGCGGTCTTCTCCCCGGCGGCGACGCTCAGCGCGCTCTTCTTGGCGGCGGCGGGCGCGAGGGAGGGCGTGGTGCTGGGCACGGCTATCTTGGCGTCGGTCGCCTTGGTGACGTCGCGGGCGCCGTTCTTCTTCTGGTGCACCACGAGGTCGCCGCCGAGCACCGGCAGGCCCTCGTAGGTGCGCTCGTAGCGCGTGTGCGTCGTGCCGTCGGCGTCCTTCACGACGTCACGGACGATCAGCTTCTCCTTGTCGGCGTCCAGGCCGATCTTCGCGGCGGTCGAGGCCGCCCCGCCCTGCGCGTCCTGCACGGCGGCGGCCCGCTGGCCGGCGGAGAGCGCCAACTGCTGGCCGCCCGCGACCTTTTCGGCCGTCGCGTTCGCCGAGCCCGACTGCACGCCGATGACCACCATGGCGGCGGAGGCGACAAGTGCGGCGGCGCGCAGGGAGTTCTTTCGGGGGGTGGCGGTGTTGCTTCTCAACTCGATCTCCTAAGAGGGGGGTTACGGGCAGCCCGGGTCAAGGGCCGCGCCGTTGCGTCAGGAGTGGTGCAGGAGCGAATTGAGGAGAGCGTGCCACCGATGGACGGAGATTGACAGGGGCGCAACAAGGATTTGATCTGTTGGTAAACGCTGAGCGGTGGATTGGATCCGCTATGCGGTGAGTTGGGGGGCGGGGAAGATGTGTTCAACTGAGGAAGAGGGCAGTTGAACGGAGTGAAAGGGCTGGCGGGAATGGATATCGGAATGTACGCGGAGGACTACCTTCCGGAGCAATTCCGCGTACAGGCGCGTGCGTTGCGCGAAGAGGCATGGCCCGGCCTCGGAGGAATCCCGCACGATCCCGCGTTGAATCCGCTGACGATACCGCTGGTAACGCCGGAGGGTGAAGTCACGGCGGTGCTCGACGTCCTGTGGAAGGACATCGAGCACGAAGGCGTCCGTTACCGGGCGGCCGGCCTGAGTTCGGTCGTCACCGCCGAGGCGCACCGGGGCAAAGGACACGGGCGGCAGC
This sequence comes from Streptomyces abikoensis, assembly GCF_014648775.1. Lineage (GTDB taxonomy): Bacteria > Actinomycetota > Actinomycetes > Streptomycetales > Streptomycetaceae > Streptomyces > Streptomyces abikoensis. The sequence continues at coordinate 297,691 of NZ_BMRT01000005.1, read as the reverse complement.
TCGTGGCTGCCGCCCGTGAAATGATCGCGAAAAGCGGTGCGGACCTGGGAATCTTCACCTGCGACCGCCCCTTGCGGGGCTTCTACGAAGGGGCCGGCTGGCGCGTACTGGAGGGCGCCGTACTCGTCGGGGGCACCCCGGAGGCTCCCTTCCCCAGCGACCGCCCCGGCTTCGACAAGGTCACGCTGGCGGACTTCTTCACCGAGCGGGGGCGGCGCGGTGCCGCGTCGTTCCGGAACGCCCGGATCGGGCTCTACCCCGGGGAGATCGACAGGTTGTGGTGATCAGGGGTGGCGAGGGGCGCTAGGGCTGGTCGTCCGTGGGCGGCCTGTTGCCGAGCTGCTCGTCGATCTTCCGCTGCGCCGCGTCGACCTGGCTCTGGTACTTGTTCCCCGTCCTCGCGTCGAACGCGTCGCCGGCCTTCTCGACGCCTTGCCGGGCTGTGTCCTCGTGCCCCTTGAGCAGGCCCTTGAGCTTGTCGAGCATGGACATGGTCGTCCTCCTAACGGAACGCCTGACGCCTTCAGGATCGCCGCGTTCCGCCCCCGCCGCATCCCGGGCTTGTGGTTGCCGTTACGTCAACTCCTACGGTTTCCCCAGGGCCGGAACGGCCGGCCCGGTGATGTGGGAGGGCTGGACGGATGGCCTGGTCGATCGCGGATGTGGCCCGGATGTCCGGGGTGACGTCCCGGACGCTGCGGCACTACGACGAGATCGGGTTGCTGCCGCCCGCGTGGACGGGGGCCAATGGGCACCGCTACTACGAGGAGGCCGAGCTGCTGCGGTTGCAGCAGATCCTCCTGATGCGGGAGCTGGGGCTGGGGCTGCGCGAGATCCAGGCGGTCCTGGACAGCCAGGTCGACCGGCTGGCCGCGCTGCGCGAGCACTACGAGCGGCTGCTGGGCGAGCGCGACCGGCTGGAGACGCTCGTCCGCACCGTCGGCCGCACCATCACCGAACTGGAGGAAGGAGAGAGTGACGGTATGACGAGGATCAACCGGCCGGAGAACCTGTTCGAGGGCTTCGGCCCCGTCGACGCCGAGACCGACGCGGAGGTGCGGGAGCGGTGGCCGCGCGAGTGGGAGCAGTCCCGGCAGGCGGTCGAGGCGATGACCGCCGAGGACACGGAGCGGTGGCAGCGGGAGGTGACGGCGCAGATGATCCGCATGGCGGAGCTCATGGTGGCCGGCGTCCCGGTCACCGACCCGGCGGTACAGGCCGAGGTGGAGGCCCACTACCGGGGCGTGTGCGGCTTCTGGACCCCGAACGCCTGCGCGTACAAGGGAGTGGGGCAGACGTACGTCGACGACCCCAAGTTCCGCGCGAACTTCGACAGGATCGCCGAGGGGCTGGCCGCCTACCAGCGTGACGCGATGGTCGTCTACGCGGACACCCGGCTGGGCTGAGCCCCGGCTCGTTCGTCGGCGGAGCGGTCTCAGCCCGCCCTGTCGCCCAGGGACTCCAGCAGGGTGCGCAGCGAGCCCGCCAGGGCCTCGCGTTCGCCCGGGCTCAGGGCCGCCAGGACGCGTTCCTCCGTGGCGACGTGGTCCGGGAGGACGCGGTCGATGAGGGCGCGGCCCTCGTCCGTGAGGGAGACGACGACGCTGCGGCCGTCGTGGTCGCTGCGGGTGCGGATGACGAGGCCGCGGGCCTCCAGGCGGTCGAGGCGCTGGGTGATGGCGCCCGAGGTGACCATCGACGAGCGCATCAGCCCGGCCGGGGTGAGGCGGTACGGGGGCCCGTTGCGGCGCAGGGTGGCGAGGACGTCGAAGGAGGCGCCGTCCAGGTCGTGCGCGGCGAAGGTGCGCCGGAGCTCGGTGTTGATCAGCTGGTGCACCCGGTTCAGCCGGCCGATCACGGCCATGGGGGATGCGTCCAGGTCGGGCCGCTCCTGCGCCCACTGTTCGAGTACTCGGTCGACGTGATCTGCCACGGCCCCAGCCTAGCAATGTCTTAGCGGTGAGGTAGATCACTCACCGATAGCTTAGCGATGAGTTATATTGGCTTAGTGCTAAGCAATCGGATCGGGATCGTGTTCCTCACCGCGCTGGCGCCCGCCGTCTGGGGCACCACCTACGCCGTCACCACCGAGTTCCTGCCGCCCGGCAGGCCCCTGCTGGCGGCGGTCGTGCGGGCGCTGCCCGCGGGCCTCGCCCTGGTGGCGGTGACCCGGCGGCTGCCGAAGGGCGACTGGTGGTGGCGGGCGCTGGTGCTGGGGGCGCTCAACATCGGGGCGTTCTTCGCGCTGCTGTTCGTCGCCGCGTACCGGCTGCCCGGCGGCGTCGCCGCCACCATCGGGGCGGTCCAGCCCCTGCTGGCCGCCGGGCTCTCCACCGGACTGCTGGGGGAGCGGCTCTCCCTCCGCACGGTGGTCGCCGGCGCGGTGGGCGTGGCCGGTGTCAGCATGCTCGTCCTGCGGGCCGACGCGCGGCTCGACGGGATCGGGGTGGCGGCCGCGGTCGGCGGCGCGGTGGTGATGGCCACCGGCGTCGTGCTCAGCAAGCGCTGGGCCTCGTCCGCGCCGCCGCTCGCGGCGACGGGCTGGCAGCTCGTGGCCGGAGGCGTGCTGCTGCTCCCGATCGCCCTCGTCGTGGAAGGCGCGCCGCCCACGTCGCTCACCGCGGCGAACCTCGCCGGGTACGGCTATCTGGCCGTCGTCGGTTCCGCGTTCGCCTACGTGCTGTGGTTCCGGGGCATCCGGGCGCTGCCCGCCACGGACGTCACCTTCCTCGGGCTGCTGAGCCCCGTCGTCGCCACGGCGGTCGGCTGGCTCGCGCTCGGTCAGTCCCTCACCGTCGCGCAGGGGCTGGGCGGGCTGGTCGTCCTGGCCGCCCTGGTCGTGGCACAGACGCAGCCCAAGAAGCGGCTCGCACCCCGTCAACTCGCCCACAAGAGCTGAGAGTCAAGGAAGAAGAGGAAGAGGACACGATGCGAGAGATGCGCGAAGACATGAGTGAAGACATGCGCGAGGGCGTGCGCGAGGGCGTGCGCAAGCCTCTGAAGGTCACCGTGTTCGGTGCCGCCGGGAACGTGGGGCGCCGGGTCGTCGCCGAGGCGCTGGCGCGCGGGCACCACGTCACCGCCGTCGTCCGCGACCTGGCCCGGGGCCGGGCGGCGGGGCTGCCCGAGGCAGCGGAAATACGCGTCGGCGACGCGGGAGTCGTCGAGGATGTCGCTGCCTTGAGCGCCGGGCAGGACGTGGTCGTCGGCGCCACCCGCCCCGCGCCCGGGCAGGAGGGCCAACTCGTCCCCATGGCGGAGGCCCTGCTGGCCGGGGTCGCGGCCGCCGGCGCCCGGCTGCTGCTCGTCGGCGGCGCGGGGGGCCTCTCCGTGCCGGGCACGGACGGTCGTGTCCTCGTCGTCGACGACCCGGCGTACGTCCCCGAGGCGTGGCGGCCCATCGCGGTGGCCTGCGTCGAGCAGCTGGCCGCCTGCCGCGCCGCCGGCGCGGCCGTGGACTGGACGTACCTGAGCCCGCCGGCGCAGCTGGAGCCGGGCGAGCGGACGGGCGCGTACCGGCTGGGCCGCGACGAACTGCTCGTCGACGGCGAGGGCGGCTCGGCCGTCTCCATGGAGGACCTGGCCGTGGCCCTGCTGGACGAGGCCGAGCGGCCCGCGCACCGGCGGGCCCGGTTCACCGTGGCGTACTGACGCGACGACACACGACAAGGGTGCGCGGAGGGCCGCCTCGTCCCGGTGGGGAGGACGAGGCGGCCCTCCGTCGACCCCTCAGACGTCTCAGACGTCTCAGACGTTGACGCCGAAGTCCTGGGCGATGCCGACCAGGCCCGACGCGTAGCCCTGGCCGACCGCGCGGAACTTCCACTCCGCGCCGTTGCGGTAGAGCTCGCCGAAGACCATGGCCGTCTCGGTGGCCGCGTCCTCGCTGAGGTCGTAGCGGGCGATCTCGGCGCCGCCGGCCTGGTTGACGATGCGGATGTAGGCGTTGCGGACCTGGCCGAAGTTCTGCGAGCGGGCCGCGGCGTCGTAGATGGAGACCGGGAAGACGATCTTCGTGATGTCGGCCGGGAGGGCCGCCAGGTTCACGTTGATCTGCTCGTCGTCGCCCTCGCCCTGGCCGGTGGTGTTGTCACCGGTGTGGACGATGGACTGGTCCGGCGTCGACTTGTTGTTGAAGAAGACGAAGTGGGAGTCGGAGTAGACCCGGCCGCCCGCGTTCACGGCGATGGCGCTGGCGTCGAGGTCGAAGTCCGTGCCGGTGGTGGTGCGGACGTCCCAGCCGAGGCCGACCGTGACGGCCGTCAGGCCCGGGGCCTCCTTGGTGAGGGAGACGTTGCCGCCCTTGGACAGGCTTACAGCCATGGGATGAGTCCCTTTCTGCTTCTACGTCGACTCGCGGCGCGCTCCAGGCCGCCGTCACATCCCTGATAACGCCATGTGGGGGACCCGGGGTTCCATTCCGCTTTACTTTCTTTGCCGGTTCCTGACGCCGGGCCGGCCGTCGTGGCGTCCATGCCCTCCGTGGATAAACGGGGTGACGTGTTCGCGTCCGTCGGGGAACATGGGACGCATGTCCGGTCCCTACGTCATCCGCGGCTCCGTCTCCCTCCCCGAGGCCGAGCTCCTGTGGCGCTTCTCGCGTTCCTCCGGGCCGGGCGGTCAGCACGTCAACACGAGCGACAGCCAGGTCGAGCTGCGCTTCGACCTCGCGGCGACGAACGCGCTGCCCGAGGTGTGGAAGGAGCGCGCGCTGGAGCGGCTCGCGGGCCGGCTCGTCGGCGGCGTGGTGACGGTACGGGCCTCGGAGCACCGCTCGCAGTGGCGCAACCGCGAGGCGGCGGCCGTGCGGCTGGCGGCGCTGCTGGCCGAGGCGAGCGCGCCGCCGCCGAAGCCGCGGCGGCCCACGAAGATCCCGCGCGGCATCAATGAGCGGCGGCTGCGGGAGAAGAAGCAGCGCGCCGACACCAAACGGGGACGTACCGGCCGCGATTGGCACTGACCGAAGCCGGCTGGAGCTAGTCCAGGTGGCGGTAGCGCCCCCGGAAGTACGCCAGCGGGCCGGTGTCCGTGCCGGGCGTGTCCGCCCGTAGCACCCGGCCGATGACGAGCGTGTGGTCCCCCGCCACCACGCGCTGCTCGGTGCGGCATTCGAGGACGGCCAGGGTGTCCTTGATCAGCGGGGCGCCGCTGACCGCGCCGCGCTCGTGGGGGACGTCCGCGAAGAGGAGCCGGTCGCTGATGCGGCCCTTCATGGCGAAGCGGCCCGCGATGTGGCGCTGGCCCTCGGCGAGCAGGGAGACCGCCCAGGCGGGCTGCCGCTCCAGCAGGTCGTCCATGCGGGAGCCGTTGCGGACGCTCACCATCACCAGGGGCGGGTCCAGGGAGACGGAGACGAAGGCGGTGGCCGTCATGCCGACGTCCTCGCCCCGGGGGCCGTCCTCCGGGTCGTGCGCGGTCACCAGCACGACGCCGGCCGCCAGCCGGGTCAGGGCGGCGCGGAATTCGTCGGCGGTCACCCCCTCGGGGTGGCCCTCGCGGTGGGTGTCTGGCTCGGCGGTCACTACCTCAGGATGGGCTATGCCGGTCTCGGTGGGCGAAGTCGTCTGCAACACGCCTCGCACGCTAGCCGTCCCGGGGGACGGGACGCATCGGGCTGCGGGACCAGTCGGGGTTCCCGCCGGGTCCTAGGTCCTGAGAGCCTGTGCGCGTACGTCCGCGTGGGAATCGGTCCGGAAGAGATCTGATCATGTCCGTTCGTGTCTTTTCCGGGCCCTCGAATTTGCGTTCATTAAGCATAAGAGCGCGATCGAACGCCAGGGGTGCGACTTCAACGCCTCTTGTGACATGAGTCACAGAGGGCGCTAATTGTTGACCCTGTGTACCGGGTGGTCAGCTCGCTGTGATTCAGTGGCCGGGTAATCGGACGAACAAGAAGCCTGGAGTTTGCTGTCGAGGTCTCGGGGGAGAGCGAGCTATGGAGACCGAGTCGGAGCCGTACGTCCGCCTGGCCACCTTGAAACAGGTCCATCGGGCGATCGCGGACCTGAACACCGCGCGCAGCCTCGCGGACACCTTGCAGACCGTCGCCGACGGTGTCGTGTCCGGGCTCGGCTACGAGCTCTCCGCCGTCAACCTCGTCCGCCCGGACGGTGATCTCGTCGTCGCCGCCGTGGCCGGGAGCGCCAGTGCGGAGGCCCTGATGGCGGGGCGGGTCGGCTCCCGCGTGTCCTGGGAGCGGCGGCTGGCGATGGGGGACGAGTGGGGCGATCTGCGCTTCATCCCGTACACCGAGGGCTGGGTCCTCGACGACGACGACGTCCCCCAGTGGCACACCGCCGGCCCCGCCCCGCGCTTCGCCGACGAGTGGCACCCGATGGACCGGCTCTTCGCCCCGATGTACTCCACGGGCCCGTCCGGCGGCGAACTGCTCGGCGTCATCTCCGTGGACAAACCGCGCAACGGCCGTAGACCCGGCGCATGGGGCCGGGAGGCCCTGCAGATGTACGCGTCGCAAGCGGCGATTGCGATCAGTAACGCTCGTCTACGCGCAAATATGCAGCGTGCTCTGGTCCGACTCGAACGGGAGCAGCAGGCGCTGCGCGCCAGCGAGGAGAGCTTCCGACAGGCGTTCGAATACGCGCCGAGCGGGATGGCCATCGCCGAGATGGGCGGCGACCAGCACGGCAGGCTCCACCGCACCAACGACGCGCTGTGCCGGCTGCTCGGCCGCTCCGCCTCCCAGATGCGCCGCTACTCCTTCGCCGACCTCGTCCACCCCGAGGACATAGGCACCCTGCTCCGCACCTCCGCCGAGGGCGGCCGCGCCGAGCTGCGGCTGGCGCGGCGCGACGGAACGTTCGTCTGGGTGTCGCTGCGCAACTCGGTCGTGGCCGACGCCGCCGACGGCCCGCGCTTCCTGCTCACCCACGTGGAGGACATCGAGGAGCGCAAGCGGCACGAGCTCCAGCTCGCCCACCGGGCCAGCCACGACTCCCTGACGGGTCTGCCCAACAGCGCCGAGCTCCGCGCCCGCCTCAGCAGCCGGCTCTGCGGCCGCCCGCCCGGCAGCGAGACCCACGCGGCCGCGGCCGTCGGCCCGTACGGGGCGCTCGACGGCTTCGCGGAGGTCGCGAGCGTCGAGAGCACGGCGTACGTCCCGGAGCCGCTGCCGGCGGGAGGGCTCCCCTCCGCCGGTGGTCACGGCCACGGTCACGGCTTCGGCTCCGACACCGGCCCCGACTATGCGCCGGACTTCCCGCCCGAGGACTACGGCGGCGGCCCGGGGATCTCCGTCGGCTACGGCCACGGGCACGGCCACGCCTACGACCACCACGAGCACGCGATCGCCCCGGACGAGGACACCGACGACGGCACCAAGGGCCTGGCCGTCCTCTTCTGCGACCTCGACGGCTTCAAGTCGATCAACGACCGGTTCGGCCACCACACGGGTGACGCGGTGCTGATAGAGGTCGCCCGGCGGCTGAGCAACGGCGTGCGGGAGGGCGACACCGTCGCCCGGCTCGGCGGCGACGAGTTCGTCGTCCTCGCCGACGGGCTGGCCCTGGCGGACGCGGAGGATCTTGCCGTCCGGCTGCGAAATGCCATCATTCCGCCCATAAGGGTCGACGGCCGGGCCGTCCGGGTGGGGGCGAGTTTCGGAATCGGCTGGGCGGGCTGCGGCATGAGCGCGGACGAAGTGCTGCACTCCGCTGACCAGCGGATGTACCGGGAGAAGCGGGCGCGGGCGAAGGCGGGAAGACGCGCCGGATGAGTGCCGGTTTGCCCGGCCCCCCGAGCCCGGGTGCCCGGCGTGAAACCACCCACTCGGGGTACGCTTCGCCGATGCGGCACCGCCGCCGAGCGTGGTGCGTGGGAGCCGACGGGCACACCATGTGGGATATGGGGAGTGACAGGGGATGACGGCCGGTAACAACGGCGCGGGCAGCGGTTCGGGAGCGTCCGGAGCGCCGGAGAACGACGACCCGTTCGGCTACCTGTACCGCTCGGAGGGCGGCGGGTCCGCCGAGAGCGGCCAGCAGACCGCCGCCTATCAGCCGGGCGTCCCCCGCACGTCCTACAACCAGGTACGCCCGGTGGGCTCCCGCACGTACGGCGGCACGCAGGGCGTCGGCTCGAACCTCGGCGCCGCCGCGCAGCGACCGGGCGGCCCGAACCCGCACTACGCGGCGCCGGAAACCCTGGGCGCGCCCACGCAGGGCCAGGCGGCCGTACGGGGCGGCCACGGCGGTCACGGCGCGGGGGCCCCGGCGCGCCCGAAGCGGCGCGGGCTGCTCATAGCCGCGATAGCGGTCGTCCTCGTGGTCGCGGGCGGCATCGGCGTGGCGATGATGCAGAACAGCTCGTCGGACGACAAGCAGACGTCCGCCGACGGCGGCAAGACGGCCCCGGACGGCTCCGGCAAGTCCGACGAGTCGTCGAAGAAGGGCAAGGACGGGGGCGAGGGCAAGAAGAACGACGAGCCCAAGAACCCCTCGGCCAATGGTCAGCTGAAGCGGGACGCCGCCACGCTGCGGCTCAGCGGCGGTGCCACGACGGAGAAGACCGTCCCGGGCGCCCAGGCCACCGACGGTCTGTACATCACCGGGATGAACCGGGTCGGCGCCGCCGTGGAGTGGACGGTCGACGTGGATTCCGCCGGCGAGTACCGGCTGAACGCCCGGTACGGCGTGCCCGGCAAGAACGCCAACTTGACCATCAACACGAATGGCAAGGGTGACACGCGCGCCATTCGGATGGAGAACTTCGGCGGCACGAAGGAAGGCGACTGGGAAGCCGGCTGGAAGAACACCTGGTCGGTCATCAAGCTCAACAAGGGCACCAACACCATCCGTCTGTCCTGCGAGCAGGGCAACGCGTGTGAGGTGCACCTCGACCAGCTCTGGCTCACCCCGGGCGGAGCCTGACGCCCCGGGGAACCCCGCCATCGCCTCTTCAGCGGGGCGGGGTATTTGCGGGCGTTCCGGCATTGGGCTTCTTTAAGGCCGGGGGCTTCCGATGCGGCGAAGTTCCGCGTTGAGAATGTCGGAGGCGCTGTGGAGGTCGGCAGGATCGAAGGCCGCGTCGCGGAGGGAAATACAGAGGGCCTGGCCCCTTGGATTGGACGCTGACTCCGCAGCGCACTGAGTAACCCATTGAGGCCAGGCCCATGCCTGACCCTGATGGGTCAGCTTGCCAAGAGGCTAGAGGAGTAAGCATGCCTGGCGCGGGCCTGCACAGCGGTCGGCGCGCCTCATGGATTCCTGCTCCTAGTCGAGTGGCGCCAGGCGTTGCACGACGCGAGATCTCCCCAATAGGAATGCCCTGATCGGCGGGATTTTCGCGAGGCGTGCTGTCAGCGATAGTCGCGACGGCCCCTCTCGGTGCCCTTCCTACTCAGTTCCGGCATTGCTCGTTCTCGGGCCGATGGCCACCAGGCCGTCAATAGCATGGTCTGCAGAATCTGCGCGAGCTGCCTCGGGCGCTACGCACTGGCAGTCGTCTTCACTCTGAGGTGAACCCTAGTACCTCTCGATGGACCAGTACTGCCCGGGGACTTGAGCGTCCGACCACTGCTGGACCTTAGCGCCGTTCGCGCGACTCGAGTTCGATACTTCGAGCGCCTTTCCGCTGTTGTGGTTGTAGATCTTGTTGTCTATGATATGCCATACCATGGTGTCGTTGTTCCTGTTGCAATTCCACTGCTGGGCAGGTGCGCCGTTATCTGTTCGTGAATCAGCGATTTCGAGGCACTTCCCGCTCCGGTTTCGGATCATGAACGTCTCGTTCACCAGGTGATCGAGATACCAAATGTTGCCGGATTGGTTGCCGCAATCCCATTGCTGTGCCGTGGCGCCGTTTTCGTCGCTTGAATTGTCGATCTCAAGACACTTCCCCAGCCCATTGCGAATGCGAACCATTTCTTCGTCCGCGTGGCTCACGCTCGGGGTCAGCAGTATGATCGCCGCGGCGGACGCGACAATTGCCGGAATTTTTGAGACGAGCTTCATTCGGAAATTTTCCTTGATGGCCGGGAAGGGCTTATAGGTCTCTCTGGGTGTTTAGCGGGATGATCATATGCTTTTTGTCCGTGAAGTGACAAGTGATTTGCAAGTGTGCGATTTCCGGCCAATGTGGCCATAATTCGCCACTCCGTTGGCGCGTCGCCGCAGAGCTAAGCGTGAGCGCCTGTCGCGCGCAGGAACCCCGCCACCGCCCCCGTCATCGCCTCGCGAGCGGGGGCGAGGTATTTGCGGGGGTCGACCGTCGAGGGATGGGCCTCCAGGAAGGCGCGGACCGCACCCGTGTAGGCCTTGTTGAGGGCCGTTCCTACGTTGATTTTCTTGATGCCGGACGCGATGGCGCGGCGGATTTCCGCGTCCGGGACGCCTGAGGAGCCGTGGAGGACCAGGGGGACCGGGAGCGTGGTGGCGAGGGCCTTGATGAGGGCGTGGTCGAGGGTGGCCGTGCGTTCGGTCATGGCGTGGGTGCTGCCCACGGCCACGGCCAGGGCGTCCACGCCCGTGTCGGCCACGTAGGCGGCCGCCTCGGCCGGGTCGGTGCGGACGCCGGGGGTGTGGGCGTCGCCCGGCTTGCCGCCGACGCGGCCCAGTTCGGCTTCGAGCCAGATGCCGCGTTCTCGGGCCCAGCGGGCCGCCTCCGCCGTGGCCTTGACGTTCTCGCCGTACGGGAGCTTCGACGCGTCGAACATGACCGAGTCGAAGCCGTGGGTGGCGGAGGCCCTCAGGAGGTCCGTGCTTTCGACGTGGTCCAGGTGGAGGGCCAGGCGCGCCGTCGACGCGCGGGCCACCGCCGCCGTCGCGGCGGCGATGGGGGCCAGGTCGCCGCCGTGGAACCTCACGGCGTTCTCGGAGATCTGGAGGATGGCGGGGGCGCCGGCCGCCTCCGCGCCGAGCGCGATGGCTTCGGCGTGCTCGATGGTGATGACGTTGAAGGCCATCACGGCTCCGCCTGCGGTCATGAGGTCGTGGGTGCGGGTCAGTGGCATGGGCTGCTCAACCCCTCCGTGGGTAACGGTCGCTTCGGCACCGCCGGGTCCGGCCCCGGTCCGCGTCCGCTCACAGCTCCTCGACCCGTACGGCCGTCCTCAGCTCCTCGTACGCCCCCGCGTCGAACTCGCCCGCGCCCGGGGCGCGGACCGTCGCCGCCGACAGGGACACCGCGCGTATCAGGCGGTCCGGCCAGGGCAGGCCCTCTGTCAGGGCCGAGAGGAGGCCCGCGACGGCCGAGTCGCCCGCGCCCGTGGGGTTGCCCCGCAGCGGGGTGGGCGGGGTGGCGCGCCAGGTGCCGTCGGGGGTGACGGCCAGCATGCCGTCGGGGCCGAGGGACGCCGCGACGGCGTGGGCGCCGCGGCGGCGGGCGTCCAGGGCCGCGGGCAGGGGGTCCGTGGAGCCCGTCAGGGCGGCCAGTTCGGCGGCGTTGGGCTTGACGACGTCCGGGCGGGCGGCGATGCCGCGCCGCAGCGGCTCGCCGCTGGTGTCCAGGAGGACGGGCACGTGCCGGGCGCGGGCCTGGCGGATCAGGTGGGCGTAGGCCCCGACGGGGACGCCCGGGGGCAGGCTGCCGCACAGGGCGACGGCGTCGGCGTCGCGCAGGAGCTGGCCGTAACGGTCGTCGAAGGCGGCCCATTCGGCCGGAGTGACGTCCGGGCCCGCCTCGTTGAGCTGCGTCGCGTCGCCGGTCGCGTCGTCCACGACGGCCACCGTGCGGCGCGTGACGCCGGTGATGGGCACCAGCGCGTCGGTCAGCGGCCCCGCCGACTCCGCGAGGAGCCGGCGCAGGGTGTCGCCCGTGGCGCCGCCCGCGAAGCCGGTGACCACCGTCTCGTGGCCCAGCGCGGCCAGCACCCGCGCGACGTTCACGCCCTTGCCGCCCGGCCGTTCGGCCGAGTGCCGGACGCGGTGCGAGGCGTGCGGGAGCAACCGGGGGACGCGATAGGTCAGATCGAGCGCGGCGTTGAGCGTGACCGTGAGGATCATCGGCGCCTCTCTCCTCGACCGGGGCGGCAATGGGCGGCAGTGGGCGGCAGTGGTGGTGCGCCAGCGATCATGCCAAAGCGAGAGCGGCAGGCCCAGACCTCCGGGCCCGCCGCTCTCGACGAAGTGGGCGGATCATTACCGCACTTCGGGCTTAACCAGCCATTCGCCCTTGCGCATCACGCCGACGAGGTCGAACGTCCCGTTCAGGACGACCAGGTCCGCGTCCTTGCCCGCCTCGATCGTGCCGATCCGGTCCGACAGGCCCAGCAGCCGCGCCGGGGTCGTCGACAGGGCTCGTACGGCGTCCTCGACCGGCAGCCGGTCGACCGTCACCGCCCGCTTGAACGCCGTGTCGAGGGTGAGCGTGGACCCCGCGATCGAGCCCGCCGTCGGGCCGTCCGCGATTCGCGCGACGCCGTCCTTGACCTCGACGCGCATCGGGCCCAGCGGGTACATCCCGTCGTTCATGCCCGCCGCGCCCATCGCGTCCGTGATGAACGCGACCCGGTCCGCGCCGGCCTGGTGGAAGGCCAGCTGGAGGGCGGCCGGGTGGAGGTGGGTGCCGTCGTTGATCAGCTCGACCGTGACCCGCTCGTCCTCCAGCAGCGCCGCGATCGGGCCGGGCGCGCGGTGCAGGAGGGAGGGCATCGCGTTGAACAGGTGCGTCGCGACCGTCGCGCCCGCGTCGATGGCGTCGAGGGTGGCCTCGTAGGTGGAGTCGGTGTGGCCGACGGCCGCGATCACGCCGTGCTCCGCGAGCAGCCGGACGGACTCCAGGCCGCCCGGCAGCTCCGGCGCCAGCGTCATCATCCGGGCCGCGCCGTGCGCCGCGTCGACGAGCTTGCGGACGTCCGCCGGGTCCGGGTCGCGCAGCAGCTCCGGCTGGTGGGCGCCGCAGCGGTGCGCGGAGATGAACGGGCCCTCGAAGTGGATGCCCGCCAGATCGCCCTGCTCGGTCAGCTCCGCCAGGGCCGCCGCCTGCCGGGCCAGGTCGTCCAGGTCACCCGTGACCGTCGAGGCGACCATCGTGGTGGTGCCGTGGGCGCGGTGCGTGCGGATCGCGGTGAGCGCCTCCTCGGCGTCGCCGGACGAGAAGGACGCGCCGCCGCCGCCGTGGACGTGGATGTCCACGAAGCCGGGGACGATCCAGTGGCCGGTCAGGTCCAGCTCGTTCGCCTCGTGCGCGGTGTTCTCCGCCGCCTCGTGCGCGGTGCTCTCCGCGATGCGGCCGCCCTCGACCGTTACGCGGGCCCCCTCCGCCACCCCGGTCGGCAGCGCTACGCGGGCGCCGGTGAGAACCGTTCGTTCGGTCATCGGGCGGATACCTCCATGGATTCCGTGTCATGCGTTGCGAGTAGGTCCCACGCGAGCAGGCCCGCGCCCAGGCAGCCGGCGGTGTCCCCGAGGGCCGCCGGGACGATCCGGGGGAGCTTCTGGAAGGTGACGCGCTCGGCGACCGCGGCGCGCAGGGGGGCGAAGAGGGTCTCCCCGGCCTCGGCCAGTCCGCCGCCGATGATCAGCAGGCGCGGGTCGAGCAGGGTCAGGGCCGTCACGAGACCGTCGGCGAGGGCGTCCACGGCGTGCCGCCACACCCGCTCGGCGCGGGGGTCGCCCGCCGCCACGGCCTTCGCGCAGTCGGCGGCGTCGGCGGCCGGGTCACCGCTCGCCTCCGCCCAGGCGCGGCTGACCGCCGACGCGGAGGCGATCGTCTCCAGGCAGCCGCGGCCGCCGCAGCCGCAGTCGAGCGCGTCGGCGTCGGCGCCGCGGCGCACGGCGATGTGGCCGATCTCGCCCGCGTAGCCGTGGGCGCCCGCCTCGATCCGGCCGTCGATGCCTATCGCCCCGGCGATGCCGGTGCCCAGCGGCACGAACAGGAACCGGTCGGCGCCCCGGCCCGCGCCGACGCGGCCCTCGGCGAGGCCGCCGGTGCGGACGTCGTGGCCGAGGGCCACGGGGGTGCCGGCCAGGTGCTCGCTGAGGCGGTCGCGGAGGGGGAGGTCGCGCCAGCCGAGGTTCGCGGCGTAGACGGCGGTGCCGCTGTCCGTGTCCACGATGCCGGGTACGGCGATGCCGGCCGCGGCGGCCGGTTCGCCGTACGTACGGCGGCCGTGCTCGCGCAGGTCGGCGGCGAGGGCGAGGATGCCGGCCACGACGGCCTCTGGGCCCTTGGCGCGCTCGGTCGGCCTGCGGGTTTCGTGCAGCAGGGTGTGGTCCGGGGCGATCAGTGCGGCCTTTATGGCGGTGCCGCCTACGTCCAGGGCGATGACGTGTTTCACGTCTGTAGTTTCGCCCTTACGGGCGGGAAAGGTCTAGTCCACTCGCCGTGGCGACTGTGGGTCGGGGGCGGGGTGGGGCGGACGGGCCCTTACGGGGCTGAGCTCTTCGCGGCCCCTGCCACTTTGGTACGGGGTGCCCCGCACTGGGCTCCAGCGGCGAAGAGCTCCTTACGCCCCTACCAGGGCCCATCCACCCCACCCCGCCCCCTCACGTCACCCCAGCCGTGGGTACCCCAGGGAAGCCCCCGACCCCCGCCCCCTACCCGGTGCAATCCGGCTCCGGGTGATCGGGCGGGCGGGTGGGGTAGAACCCGCGCCGAAGGCGCGGAAAACCCCCACCGGGGGCACCCGGAAAGTCCACGGAACCCCGCGCGGGAGGCGCCCGGTCAGCCGGAAAGCACCACGCTCCGCGTGAGGTGCCGCGGCGCGTCGGGGTTCAGCCCCCTGGACTCCGCCACCGCCACCGCCAGCCGCTGCGCCCGCACCAGATCCGCCATCGGATCGCCCCCCTCCGCCACCAGCGTCGCCCCCGTCGCGGTCACCTCCGCCGCCAGCCCCTCCGGCAGTGGTCCGAACGACCACACCACCCGCCCCGGCCCCGCGATCGCCACCGGCCCGTGGCGGTACTCCATCGCCGGGTACGCCTCCGTCCACGCCCCCGCCGCCTCCCGCATCTTCAGTGCCGCCTCCTGCGCCGGCCCGTACGCCCAGCCCGCGCCCAGGAACGTCCACTGTTCCGCCTCCACCACGGCGGTCGGCAAGGGGGACGACAGCGCCTGTTCCGCCTCGTCCGCCGCCGTCGCGACCGCTCTGGGTGCGACGCCCGTGCGCAAGAACGCCAGCGCCGTCGTCGCGAAGCGCGTCTGGACGACGGACTCCTCGTCCGCCCAGTCCAGGACGGCCACCTCCGTCGCGGCGTCCACGACGGGCGTCTTCCCGTCCGCGGTGATCGCCAGCGTCGGGGTGTCGCCCGCCGCGTCCAGCACGCGCAGCACCTCCGTCGTCGTACCGGACCGCGTGATCGTCACGATGCGGTCGTACGCGCGGCCGCGCGGGAACTCGGACGCGGCGAACGCGTCCGTCTCGCCCTGCCCCGCCGCCTCGCGCAGCGCCGCGTACGCCTGGGCCATGAACCACGACGTGCCGCAGCCGGTGACGGCGACCCGTTCGCCCGGAACGGGGAGGCCGGTGGCTTCCGACGCGGCCCGGGCCGCGCGGCGCCAGCTCTCCGGCTGGGTGATCAGTTCGCGGTGGGTGAGGGACTGCTTCATGCGCCTGCTCCTTGCGGGATGCGGATCCGGATGTGAATGCGGATGCGGTACGAGCGTCGAGCGGTCGTCCTCGTGCATAGCAGGCCCCCTTGACCTGGGGGAAGGGCGATACGGCGATACCGAAGCGAAACCCCGGAGCCGTAGACCGTATGGTTGCGCGCGGGAGAAACTCACGGTCTCCACGGGACTCGCGAATCCCAGGGGGGAGATTCCACGGTCTCCACACGGCGGACACGAACCACAAGGTGGGTAGCAGTAGTGCAGCGGCGGCGGTTCTTGGGCATGACGGCGGCGGGTGCCGCGACGGCGGCGTTGGCGCCCGCGCTGACGGCGTGCGGGAGCTCCGGCCCCGGCGGCGACAAGAAGCTGAAGCTCGTCGCGGCGGACTATGGCGACAAGCCGGCCAACAGCTCCAAGAAGTACTGGGAGCAGTTCGCCAAGGACTTCGAGGCCAAGAACAAGGGCGTCAAGCTCGACGTCGAGGTCTACAGCTGGACCGAGGTCGACAAGAAGGTCGCCGACATGGTCGCGGCCGGCAAGGCCCCCGACATCGCGCAGATCGGCGCGTACGCCGACTTCGCCGCGGCCGGGAAGCTCTACAGCGCCGACCAGATGATCTCCGTGCCCACCCAGGCGGACTTCATCTCCTCGCTCGCCAAGGCGGGCGAGGTCCACCGGGTGCAGTACGGCCTGCCGTTCGTCTCCAGCACCCGCATGCTCTTCTACAACAAGGCCCTGTTCGCCAAGGCGGGCATCGCGAAGGCGCCCGAGAGCTGGGACGAGGTCCAGGCGGCCGCGGTCAAGCTCAAGGCGGCGGGCGTGAAGATACCTTTCGGCGTGCCGCTGGGTCCCGAGGAGGCGCCCGCCGAGACCATGCTGTGGATGCTGGGCGGCGGCGGTGGCTACACCGACAACACCGGTGCCTACACGATCAGCTCCGAGGCCAACGTCAAGGCGTTCGCCTGGCTGCGCGACGAGCTCGTCGGCAAGGGCCTCACCGGACCGAACGACCCGGGCCGCACCAACCGCCAGGACGTCTTCGACGCGTTCTGCAAGGGCGACGTCGGCATGCTCCACGGCCACCCCACCCTGATGCAGCAGGCCAAGGCCGGGAGGATCGACTTCCAGACCGCCCCGCTGCCGGGCGTCAAGGGCAAGGCGAGCTCCACCATGGGCGTCGCCGACTGGATGATGGGCTTCAAGCAGAACGATCACCGCGACCAGCTGGGCACCCTGCTCGACTTCGTCTTCAGCAAGGACAACGTGCTCAGCTTCGTCGGCCAGTACGAGCTGCTGCCCGTGACCGAGTCGGCGTCCGCCGCGATGCAGGGCGACCGCCGCTACGAGGCCCTCTGGCCGTTCCTCTCCCAGCTCCAGAACGCCGAGTTCTACCCCGCCGACAAGACCTCCTGGGCGAAGGTCAGCGCCACGATCAAGGAGAAGATCGGCTCGGTCGTGCAGAAGGGCGGCGACCCGGCCGCCGTGCTCGGCGAGATCCAGCGCGAGGCGGAGGCCGCGGAGCTCGCGGGCCGCTAGGGCGGACCGTTAGGTTGGACGACGTGAGCGACGACCAGGGCGAGCCGGAAGGCCAGGGCGGGAGCGGGCTGTCCGAGCGTGATCTCGCCGTCCTCGCCCTGGAACGGCGGTCCTGGCCGGGGCCGGGCGCCAAGGAGCGGGTCGTGCGCGAGCGCCTCGGCATCACGCCCACCCGCTACTACCAGCTGCTCAACGCGCTCCTGGACGATCCGCGCGCCCTCGCCCACGACCCCGTCACCGTCAACCGGCTGCGACGGCTGCGGGACGAGCGCCGCGCACGCCGCTGAGACGGCGGCCGGGGCCGGCATGCGCCCGCCCCCGTGGTGGACGCACCGGTAGGGTCGCCGTATGGGCAGCCACCTCCTCCCGGAACCCGTGACCGAGGCCGGCCGTGACGGCCTGGCCGCGCTGCTGGCGCGGCCCGAACGCGCGGTCGTCGCCCTCGACTTCGACGGCACGCTCGCGCCGATCGTTCCCGACCCCGAGCAGGCCCGCGCCCATCCCGGCGCCGTGCCCGCCCTCGCCCGGCTCGCCCCGCTCCTGGGGTCGGTGGCCGTGGTGACGGGCCGCCCGGCCGGGGTGGCCGTGCGCTACGGCGGCTTCGCCGGGGTCCCGGGCCTGGAGCACCTGGTGGTGCTCGGCCACTACGGCGCCGAGCGCTGGGACGCCGTCACCGGCACCGTCCAGGCCCCCGCCCCGCACCCGGGTGTGGCGGCCGTCCAGGCGGAACTCCCCGGCGTTCTGGACGAATCGGGCGCCTGGCGTGGTTCGTGGATCGAGACCGTGCACATCGAGAACAAGGCCGGCCGTGCCATCGCCGTCCACACCCGCCGCGCCGACGACCCCCAGGCCGCCTACGACGCCCTGCGCGCGCCGCTGGCCGCCCTCGCCGAGCGCCACGGCCTGATCGTCGAACCCGGCCGGCTGGTGCTGGAGCTGCGGCCCCCGGGCATGGACAAGGGCGTGGCCCTCGCCGAGTACGTCCGTGAGACCGGCGCCTCCGCCGTCCTCTACGCCGGTGACGACCTCGGCGATCTCGCCGCCTTCGCGGCGGTCGAGAAGCTGCGCACCGAGGGGGTGCCGGGCACCCTGGTGTGCAGCGGCAGCGCCGAGGTCGCCGTGCTCGCCGAGCGGGCGGATCTCGTGGTGGACGGTCCGGCGGGGGTGGTGGAGCTCCTGGCCGCCCTGGTCGACCGGCTCGGTTGAGCCCTGTTCGCCCTATTCGCCCTCTTCCGCCTTCGGGTCCTTCGCCGCCGGCTTCTCGTTCGTCAGGCCCAGCACCGACAGCGCGGTCGTCCAGTCCTTGACGATCGCCTGCTGGGCCTTCGCCAGCTCCGTCTTCCCCGAGCAGATCGCGGCCTTGAGCTTGCTCTCGACCACGTCCTTGGGGTTGTTCGGCCCGGCTCCCGCCTTGTGGCCGGGGGAGGGCGGCTGGACCCACAGGTTGCGCGGATCGTTGGGGTCGCCGCCGAGCTGGAGGCTGATGAGGTGGTCGTACTCGGCGTCCTTCAGCGGGCCCTTGTAGCCGTAGGAGGCCGCGTTCGCGGTCTTCTCCCGGCTGGTGATGTTGGTGCCGGGGCGGATGTCGGCGGTGTAACCGCTGCGGCAGATGGTGGTCTTGAGGGTCGCCTGGGTGACCTTGGGGTTGGTCGCGCCCGGGGTGCACTTGGGGTCCGGGAGGGGTTCCTTGGCGGCGGTGTACCGGTAGGCGCAGGTGCCCGGTTCGGGCTGTTTCTGGACGGTGTACGAGCCCTGGGGGCCCGGGCCGACCGGGACGGCGGCGCCTCCCGCCGAGGGAGTGGCGCCTCCCGCCGAGGGAGAGGAGGGCGCGGGCGAGGACGAGGAGGCCGAGGTGCCGGCCTTCGCCGCCTTGGAGCCGGCGTCCTTGCCGCTGTCGGAGTCGGAGGAACAGCCGGTGGCGGTGACGGCTATGAGCGTGGTGGCGGCCGCGGCGGCGGCCCAGCGCGGAGCGTTCGGCATGGGTGCATGGCTACCCGTCCGCTTCGCGGGGGGTGCCGCGCGGTGGAGGCGTCGGCCCGCACGGGCACGGTGCGCGAACGCGCCGTGCGAGCCCCGTAAGGGGCGCGGGGCAGGGTCGATATGCGGCTGCCGCCGCGCGGGCGCGAACGGCCACGGACGGCCCGCACGGGTGGTCTGCCAAAAGCGCCGTGCGCTCCGGCGGGGTGGGCGGCTGCGGGCCGTCCGTGGCCGTTCGCGCAGTTCCCCGCGCCCCTTACGGGGCGTACCCGCAACGGCGCGCGCCCCCTACGTGGCGTCCCCCTCCAGCGCGTGCAGCTGCTCCGTGAACCAGCGGGCCGGCGGCAGCCGGGTCGCGGCCGTGGCCAGTCGTTCGGCCCGTTCCGCGCGTTCCGCCGGGTCCATCAGCAGGGCCACGTGCAGGGCGCGCGCCGTCGCCTCGACGTCGTACGGGTTGACGACGATCGCCTCCCCGGCGAGCTCCGCCGCCGCCCCGGCCTCGCGGGACAGCACGAGGACGCAGCCGTGGTCGGAGACGGCCGGGACCTCCTTGGCCACCAGGTTCATGCCGTCGCGAATGGGGTTGACCAGCGCGACGTCCGCCATCCGGTAGGCGGCCAGGGAACGGGCGAAGTCGTCCTTCACGTGCAGGATCACCGGCTGCCAGTCCGCCGTGCCGAACTCCGCGTTGACCGCGTCGGCGACGCGCTTCACCTCGGCGGTGTAGTCGCGGTAGACCGCCAGATCCTGCCGGGAGGGGTAGGCGAAGGCGAGGTGGGTCACCCGGCCCCGCCAGTGGGGGTGGTCCTCCAGCAGCCGGCGGTAGGCGTGGAGGCCGCGGACGATGTTCTTGGACAGCTCCGTGCGGTCGACCCGCAGGATCGTCCGGCGGCCGGGCCCGATCTGCTCCCGCAGGGCCGTCAGCCGCTCCTCCACGTCCGGCCGGTGCGCGCGCTCGCGCAGGAAGTCGGCGTCCGCGCCGAGCGCGTGGACGCCGAGCAGGGTCGTACGGCCCGCGAAGCGCACCGCCGCCGCGCCCCCGTGCTCCTCGCGCACCACCTCGGCACCCAGCACGTCCGCGCAGCACGCGGCGAACGCCTCCGCCCAGCGCCGGGTCAGGAAGGCGGCCCGGTCGCCGCCGAGGACGCCGCGCAGTACCTGCTCGGCGATGTCGTCCGGCAGCAGCCGGTAGTAGTCCGGCGGGGCCCACGGGGTGTGGGAGAAGTGGCCGACGCGCAGGTCGGGGCGGCGGGCGCGGAGCAGCGCGGGGACGAGGGTGAGGTGGTAGTCCTGGACGAGGACGACGGCGCCCTCCGCCGCCTCCTCGGCGATCGCGTCCGCGAAGGCGGTGTTGTACGTCTCGTAGTCCGCCCACTGCGACCGGAACTCCTTGTCGAATACCGGTTCGAGCGGGGTCTGCCAGAGCATGTGGTGGGCGAACCACAGCACGGAGTTGGCCACGCCGTTGTACGCGGCGGAGAACGTACCGGCCGGGATGTCCAGCATCCGCACCCGGAGCCCGCCCGTGTCGGCCGGGTCGAGTCTTCGGCCCGCGCGGGACGCCGCCAGCCGGTCGCCCTCGCCCAGCGCGGCGCACACCCACACCGCCGCCGCGCCCCGCGGATCGCGCCCGATCTCGCTCAGCCCGGACACCAGCCCGCCGCCGCCCCGCCCGGCCACCAGCGAGCCGTCCTCGCGCAGCGCGTACGAGACCGGACCCCGGTTGGACGCCACGACGATGGGCGCGGCGGCTACCGGGTCGGCGGCTACGGGGGTGGGCAGGGGATGCTCAGCGACCATGACGCCAGCCTTGCCCACCGGCGAACCGCTCAAACGTACGCACGGCTCGTCGGGTGCCACAGGGGGAACACTCCGTTCCCCATCCGGGCTCCGTTCCCCATCCGGGCGGCTACGCCGCGCGCCGCCGGGCGTACTCCGGTATCTCCGCCATCGGCGGCCGCTCCTCCGTGTCCACGGCGTACGTCCGCGGCACGAACCCCTCCGCCGTGCGCTCGAACTGGGTGAGCGCCGGACGCACCAGATGGCCCCGGGCCAGCCGCAACTGCGCCGTGCGGTAGATCGTCGCGGCCATCCGGCCCAGCGCCCGGCCGTCCTGGTGGCGGTGCTTGCGCACGCCCACGTCGACCTGCGCCAGCGCGTCCAGCCCCACCGTGTGCAGCGCGTCCACGAGCAGGCCCAGCTCCACGCCGTAGCCCACCGGGAACGGCAGCCGTTCCAGCAGCGAGCGGCGGGCCGCGTACTCGCCGCCCAGCGGCTGGACGAAGCCCGCGAGCTGCGGCCAGTGGAGGTTCAGCAGCGGGCGCGCCACCAGCTCGGTGACCCGGCCGCCCTGCCCCGCGACCTCGCCCAGCGGACGGTCGTACATCGCCTTGACGAACTGCACCCCGGGATCGGTCAGCAGCGGGCCGACGATCCCCGAGACGAAGTCGCTGGAGAAGTCCTTCAGGTCCGCGTCGACGAAGCAGACGACGTCGCCCGTCGTCGCCAGCAGGGACCGCCACAGCACCTCGCCCTTGCCCGGCAGCGCGGGCAGCCGCGGCAGGATCTCGTCGCGGTGCACGACGCGCGCGCCGGCCGCCGCCGCGACCTCGGCCGTGCGGTCCGTGGAACCGGAGTCCAGCACCACCAGCTCGTCCACCAGCGGCACGGCCCCCGGGCCGCCGTCCGCCATCAGCTCGCGGCGGATCGTCGCCACGATCTCGCCGACCGTCGCCTCCTCGTTCAGCGCCGGCAGCACCACGCTGACCGTGGTGCCCGCCTCGCCCTTGGCGGCCAGCAGCTGGTCGAGCGGACGGTCGGCGGCGGACCAGGACCGCTGGGCGAGCCAGCGCTCCACCTCTTCCAGCACGTGCATGACTCCTCGTTGTGGCGTGTGTCGCGGCTTGTGTTGTCGCGTGTTGTGACGCATCTCGCGGTTCGGACGGCCCTCTCAAGCGGCCACCCCTTCCGTTACAGTCTTGAACAACGCGGACGGCCGTCCTATGTCGGGGGTCGTCGCGCGCACAAACGCCCGGGTGCGCCCGGGCCATACCGCTCATCCAGAGGGGCAGAGGGACACGGCCCGTTGAAGCCCCGGCAACCCTCCAGCCGGTCTCGGTCATACGACGCGAGGCTCCCGGCGGGGAAGGTGCCAAATCCGTCTCGTGGTGACGTTCGCCGCGAGGAAGATGAGGAGAAAGGGCCTCGCCTCCATGGCTGTCGAAGCCGTTGAAAGTCGTACCTCCGTACCTCACACCACCCCTTCCTTCGGGCCCGCCGTCGCGCTCTCCTGCCGCGAGTGCGGTGAGCGCTTCCCGCTCGGTCCCTCCTTCGCCTGCGTGAGCTGCTTCGGCCCTCTTGAGGTGGCCTACGAGCTCCCGGCCGGCGACTCCGAGGCGCTGCGCCGCCGCATCGAGGCCGGACCCGCGAACATCTGGCGCTACGCCCCCCTGCTGCCCGTCCCCGCCGACGTCGCGGACCGGCCGAACCTCAACCCGGGGTTCACCAAGCTCGTCAAGGCCGACAACCTCGCCCGCGAGCTGGGCGTCACCGGCGGGCTGTACGTCAAGGACGACTCCGGCAACCCCACCCACTCCTTCAAGGACCGCGTCGTCGCCATCGCCGTCGAGGCGGCGCGCGCCTTCGGCTTCACCACCCTCTCGTGCTCCTCGACGGGGAACCTGGCCGGAGCGGTGGGCGCCGCGGCGGCGCGCGCGGGCCTGCGCTCCTGTGTCTTCATCCCGCACGACCTGGAGGCCGGCAAGGTCGTGATGGCCGCTGTCTACGGCGGCGAGCTGGTGGGCATCGAGGGCACGTACGACGACGTCAACCGCTTCTGCAGCGAGCTCATCGGCGACCCTCTGGGCGAGGGCTGGGGCTTCGTCAACGTCAATCTGCGGCCCTACTACGGGGAGGGCTCCAAGACGCTGGCGTACGAGATCTGCGAGCAGCTGGGCTGGCGGCTGCCGGACCAGATCGTGGTGCCGGTCGCCTCGGGGTCGCAGCTGACGAAGATCGACAAGGGGCTGAAGGAGCTCGTCGCGCTCGGGCTGGTCGAGGACCGGCCGTACCGGATCTTCGGCGCGCAGGCCGAGGGGTGCGCGCCGGTCTCGCGCGCCTTCAAGGACGGACACGAGGTGGTGCGGCCGGTGAAGCCGGACACCATCGCGAAGTCCCTGGCCATCGGCAACCCCGCCGACGGGCCGTACGTGCTCGACATCGCCCGGCGCACGGGCGGGGCCGTGGAGGACGTGGACGACGAGCGGATCGTCGAGGCCATCCGGCTGCTGGCCCGGACGGAGGGGATCTTCGCGGAGACGGCGGGCGGGGTGACGGTCGGGGTCACCCGGAAGCTGCTGGAGGACGGGCGGCTGGACCCGTCCCTGACCACCGTCGTGCTCAACACGGGCGACGGGCTCAAGACGCTGGACGCGGTGGCCGCGGGGCCGACCGCGACGATTCCGCCTTCGCTGAGCGCGTTCCGGGCGGCGGGGCTCGCGGGCCTTTGATCGGGCCATTGCCGAGCGGTGCCATTGCCCGGCCGTTTCCTTCCTCAAACCAAAGGTGATCCCATGAGCGTCAACGTCCGCATTCCCACCATCCTTCGCACCTACACCTCCGGTAAGTCGGAAGTCTCCGCCGAAGGGGCCACTCTCGGTGAAGTGATCGCCTCCCTGGAGAAGAACCACCCCGGAATCGCCGCCCGCGTTCTCGACGAGAGCGGAAAGCTGCGCCGTTTCGTGAATGTGTACGTCAATGACGACGACGTACGGTTCGAGGGCGGACTGGAAGCGGCCACTCCGGATGGCGCCGGGGTGTCGATCATTCCGGCGGTCGCCGGCGGCTGACCGGGACGGCTGACCGGGACGGCCCGGCCGGGCCGTCCCCCCAAGGTCTCCGGCCCCCCGGACCCTTGGCCCGACCCTTCCGAAGCGTTCCTGTGGAATTCACCGGAATCACCCCGCCCGTAAAACGGACGGGGTGATTCCGTCTGTTGAACCGCGATACAGTTGGGGCGTTCCCCCTCCGGTGTCACTGCCGAACGCATATGAGAACCCGTCAAGTTGTGCCCACAACGTGTGCACGAATTGCCGGGTTGGTTGCGTTATGCCCGGTCCGACTTGCCCGAGAAGCTGGCGAAATAGGTGGTAATAACCGATCGGCCGCGCCCGGAATTCTCGTCCGACTGACCTGTTGCAGACGGCATCCGTGCAGATACATTCAGCGGCGGTCGACGCGTTCCGGCGCACACCCCCAACCTGTCTGGGGGTGAGGTCTGACCCGGGTCCGCGAGGTGCGGTCCTGTGCAAGGGCCAGTAATAGGGGAGTTAGGCATGGCTCAGGGCACCGTCAAGTGGTTCAACGCGGAGAAGGGGTACGGCTTCATCGCGGTCGACGGTGGTGCGGATGTTTTCGTCCACTACAGCGCGATCCAGATGGACGGCTACCGCACCCTCGAGGAGGGGCAGCGGGTCGAGTTCGAAATCTCGCAGGGCCAGAAGGGGCCGCAGGCGGACATGGTCAAGGTGACCGCCTGACCGGCGCGCATCGACCACCGGCTCACTCAGCTCGCCGAGGGGCCCGCGTCTTTACGGCGCGGGCCCCTCGCGCGTCCGCGTCACGTCCGCGTCCCGCCCGGGTCGCCTCCGGGCGCGTCCAGGTGTGGGGTCATCCGGCACGGGGCAGGTTGGTGTGAGGCGCTTGCACTCGCAGGGGTCGAGTGCTAATCATTGGGCTTAGCACTCTCCGAGTGAGAGTGACAGATTTGGACCGTCGGTGAGGTCGGCGAGCCAAGCGGGGCAAGGAACCGCGGGGCGCGCAGGCCGTCCGTCGCGGGCACCAGCGCGGTCCGGAGCAGTCTCCACCCCGTCCTGGGAGGACCACTTCACATGGCCAAGATCATCGCGTTCGACGAGGAGGCACGGCGCGGTCTCGAGCGCGGGATGAACCAGCTCGCCGACGCCGTCAAGGTCACCCTCGGCCCCAAGGGCCGGAACGTCGTCCTCGAGAAGAAGTGGGGCGCCCCCACGATCACCAACGATGGTGTGTCCATCGCCAAGGAGATCGAGCTCGAGGACCCGTACGAGAAGATCGGCGCCGAGCTGGTCAAGGAGGTCGCGAAGAAGACGGACGACGTCGCCGGTGACGGCACGACGACCGCGACCGTCCTCGCCCAGGCGCTCGTCCGCGAGGGCCTGCGCAACGTGGCCGCCGGTGCCAACCCGATGGCCCTGAAGCGCGGTATCGAGAAGGCCGTCGAGGCCGTCTCCGCCGCCCTGCTCGAGCAGGCCAAGGACGTGGAGACCAAGGAGCAGATCGCCTCCACCGCCTCCATCTCCGCCGCCGACACCCAGATCGGCGAGCTGATCGCCGAGGCCATGGACAAGGTCGGCAAGGAAGGCGTCATCACCGTCGAGGAGTCCCAGACCTTCGGTCTGGAGCTGGAGCTCACCGAGGGTATGCGCTTCGACAAGGGCTACATCTCGGCGTACTTCGCCACCGACATGGAGCGTATGGAGGCCTCGCTGGAGGACCCGTACATCCTGATCGTCAACTCGAAGGTCAGCTCGGTCAAGGACCTGCTGCCGCTCCTCGAGAAGGTCATGCAGTCCGGCAAGCCGCTGCTGATCATCGCCGAGGACGTCGAGGGCGAGGCCCTGTCGACCCTGGTCGTCAACAAGATCCGCGGCACCTTCAAGTCCGTCGCCGTCAAGGCCCCGGGCTTCGGCGACCGCCGCAAGGCCATGCTGGGCGACATCGCCATCCTCACCGGTGGCACGGTCATCTCCGAGGAGGTCGGCCTCAAGCTGGAGAACGCCGGTCTCGACCTGCTCGGCCGCGCCCGCAAGGTCGTCATCACCAAGGACGAGACGACGATCGTCGACGGTGCCGGTGACAGCGAGCAGGTCCAGGGCCGCGTCAACCAGATCCGCGCCGAGATCGAGAACAGCGACTCGGACTACGACCGCGAGAAGCTCCAGGAGCGCCTGGCGAAGCTGGCCGGCGGCGTGGCCGTCATCAAGGCCGGTGCCGCCACCGAGGTGGAGCTCAAGGAGCGCAAGCACCGCATCGAGGACGCCGTCCGCAACGCCAAGGCCGCCGTCGAGGAGGGCATCGTCGCCGGTGGTGGCGTGGCCCTGCTCCAGGCTTCCTCGGTCTTCGAGAAGCTCGAGCTCGAGGGCGACGAGGCCACCGGTGCCGCCGCTGTGAAGCTGGCCCTGGAGGCCCCGCTGAAGCAGATCTCCGTGAACGCCGGCCTCGAGGGTGGCGTCATCGTGGAGAAGGTGCGCAACCTGACCCCGGGCCACGGCCTCAACGCCGCCACGGGCGAGTACGTCGACATGATCGCCGAGGGCATCATCGACCCGGCGAAGGTCACCCGCTCCGCCCTGCAGAACGCCGCGTCCATCGCCGCGCTGTTCCTGACCACCGAGGCCGTCATCGCCGACAAGCCGGAGAAGGCCGCCGCGGCCGCTCCGGGCGGCATGCCGGGCGGTGACATGGACTTCTGATCGACCTGACAGGTTGATCGACCGTCCTGCGGTCCACCGGGGCGGCACCCTCACGGGGGTGCCGCCCCGGTGGCGTTTCCCGTACGGGAGCCCCCGCGCGCCCGTACGGTGTGAAGCCACAGGAGCGGAGGCCGGGGGGCTGGGCATGCACAAC
The DNA here is from genome assembly GCF_014648775.1 of Streptomyces abikoensis. Lineage (GTDB taxonomy): Bacteria > Actinomycetota > Actinomycetes > Streptomycetales > Streptomycetaceae > Streptomyces > Streptomyces abikoensis. Next base: position 271,009 of record NZ_BMRT01000005.1, on the reverse strand, counting down.
GAGATCACCGGCGGCGTCTACTTCAACGTCGTCGCCCAGGGCCGGCACATCACCCTCGAACTGCCCAGAGAGATCACCCCCGCCCTGACCGGACTGCCCCCGGCCGCCGGCACCTTCACCGGCCGCGACGCCGACCTCGCCCTCCTCGCCGACGCGCTGCGCCCCGGCCCGCCCGCCGGGGACGCCCCCAGGGTGTGGGCCGTGGCCGGCCTGCCCGGCGTCGGCAAGACCGAGCTGGTCCTCCAGGCCGCCCGGCACGCGCTGGACCAGGACGGCTGGTTCCCCGGCGGCGTCCTGTTCGTCGACCTCTTCGGCTACGACGACGAACGCCGCCTCACCCCCGAACGCGCCCTGGGCTCCCTGCTGCGCGCCCTCGGCATACCCGACGAACACGTCCCCGCCGACCTCCAGGACCGCGCCCGGCTCTACGGTTCCGTGCTGTCCGCCTACGCCGACCAGGGGCGCCGCGTCCTCGTCGTCGTGGACAACGCCGGAACGGCCGAACAGGCCCGTCCCCTGCTCCCCGCCGACCCCCGCGTCCCCGTCCTCGTCACCTCCCGGCACACCCTCGCCGGACTCGGCGCCCGCCTGCTCGACCTGTCCGAACTGGACGACGCGTCCGCCGTGGACCTGCTGCGGCAGGCCCTGCGCGAGGCCCGGGGCCCCGGCGACACCCGCGTCGCCGACGACCCCGCCGCGGCCGCCGAACTCGCCGGGCTCTGCGGCAACCTCCCCCTGGCCCTGCGGATCGTCGCCGCCCTCCTCGCCGACCTGCCCGGCCGTCCCCTGGCCTCCATGGCCGACGCCCTCGCCGACAGCCGCCGCCGACTGGAGCGCCTCGCCCGCGAGGACGTCACCGTCCGCGCGGTGTTCGGCCTCTCCTACGCGCACCTGCGCCCCAAGCAGGCCCGGCTCTTCCGGCTGCTGCCGCTCAACCCCGGCCCCGACCTGTCGACCGAGGCCGCCGTCCACCTCGCCGGCGCCGACCCGTACGCCGTGGAGGAACTGCTCCACACCCTGGCCCGGGGCCATCTGATCGAGCCGGGCGCCGTGTACGGGCGCTGGCGGCTGCACGACCTGATGCGGCTGTACGCGGCCGAACAGGGCGAGGCGCGGAGCGGCGAGGACGCGCCGACCGAGGCCCTCGAACGGCTCTTCCAGTACTACGCGAGGACCTCCGGCGCCGCCGCCGGCCACCTGGCCCACGCGGCGGGCCCGTTCCTGGCCGGCACCGAACCCGGCTTCGCCACCCGGGAAGAGGCCGTGGCCTGGCTCGACGACGAACGCGCCAACCTCGTCGCGGCCTCGGTGGCGGCACCCGGCCTCGGCGCGCGCAAGCTGTCGCTGATCCTCTTCGAGACGCTCAGCGGCTACTTCTCCCTGCGGCGGCACTTCGACGACTGGCTTCTCGTCGGCGCCACGGCCATGCGGGTGGCCCTGGACCTCGACTGGCCGCTGGCCCAGGCGGAGGTGACGCAGAACCTGAGCGTCCCTATGCGTCACCTGAGACGGTTCGACCAGGCGGCCGACATGCTGGAGGCGGCGAGGGCCGTCTACCGGAAGATCGGCGACCGGGGCGGCGAGGGCGGCGCCCTGACCAACCTCGGCCTGGTGCTGTGGGAGACGCGCCGCTTCGACGAGGCGATCCCCCTCCTGGAGGAGGCGATCGCCATCCACCGGGAGACCGGGGACCGCCACAGCGAAGGCGTCGCCCTCACCAACCTCGGCCTGGTCCTCCAGAGCCTGCGCCGGTTCGCCGAGGCCGCCGAGGTGTACCGCGAGGACGTCGCCATCTGCGCGGAGACCGGCGACCGGCGCGGCCGGGCGCAGGCCCTCAACCACCTCGGCACGGTCCTGCGGGAGGAGGACCGGCTCGACGAGGCGGCCGCGGCCCTCACCGAGGCCGGGGCCCTCTTCGGCGCGCTGGACGACCGCTACGGCGAGGCCCAGACGCTGACCAACCTCGGTGTCGTCCTCGCCCGCCAGGGCCGGCCCGAGGAGTCGTGCGACGCCCAGACCCGGGCCGTGGAGGCGTTCCGCGCCTCCCAGGCCCCGCACGACGAGGCCACGGCGCTGAACAACCTCGGGCTCGCCCTGGTCACCTGGGGACGCTGCGAGGAGGCCGTCGCCCCGCTCGAACAGGCGGCCACGGCCTACCGGGACCTGGCCGACCGCCACAGCGAGGGCATGGCCCTGATCAACCTGGGCGCCGCCCTGGGAAGCGCTGGGCGGGCGGCGGCGTCGGTCGACGCCTGCGCCGAGGCCGTCGCCTGCTACCGGGAAACCGCCGACCGCCACCGCGAGGGGCTGGCCCTGGCCGGGCTGGCCGCGGCCCTGCGGGGGGCCGGCCGGTCCGAGGAGGCACGGGCCGTGGCCGCCGAGGCCGTACCCCTCCTCCGGGAGGCCGGAGCGCTGGAGGCCGGGGCCCGCGTGGAAACCGTGGGCGACCTGCACTCGTTCGTCCGCGCACACGGGACCGAGGCCACCCCCTGACGCCCGTGCGGCGCTGAGCGGGCCACACGCACCGCGCCGGATGGGCGACACTGGAAGCTTCTCCCCGTGCGCGAAGCGAAGTGGAAGGCCGAGGCGTGAGCGGACCCCTGATCGTCCAGAGCGACAAGACCCTGCTGCTGGAGGTGGACCACGAGCGTGCCGACGAGTGCCGGCGTGCCATCGCCGCCTTCGCGGAGCTGGAGCGCGCGCCCGAGCACATCCACACCTACCGGGTGACGCCGCTGGGGCTGTGGAACGCGCGGGCCGCCGGGCACGACGCCGAGCAGGTCGTCGACGCGCTCGTCTCGTACTCCCGCTACCCCGTGCCGCACGCCCTGCTCGTCGACATCGCCGAGACCATGGCCCGCTACGGGCGGCTGAAGCTGGTCAAGCACCCGGTGCACGGCCTGGTGCTGGAGAGCACCGACCGGCCCGTGCTGGAGGAGATCCTCCGCTCGAAGAAGATCAAGCCGCTGGTGGGCGCCCGGATCGACCCGGACACCGTCGCCGTCCACCCCTCCGAGCGCGGCCAGATCAAGCAGACGCTGCTCAAGCTGGGCTGGCCCGCCGAGGACCTCGCCGGATATGTGGACGGCGAGGCCCACCCCATCGAGCTCGCCGAGGACGGCTGGGCCCTGCGCCCGTACCAGCGGCAGGCCGTGGAGGGGTTCTGGCACGGCGGCTCGGGCGTGGTCGTGCTGCCCTGCGGCGCCGGCAAGACGCTCGTCGGCGCGGGCGCGATGGCCATGGCGAAGGCGACGACGCTGATCCTCGTCACCAACACCGTCTCCGCGCGCCAGTGGAAGCACGAGCTGGTGAAGCGCACCTCGCTGACCGAGGACGAGATCGGCGAGTACAGCGGTACGCGCAAGGAGATCCGCCCGGTCACCATCGCCACCTACCAGGTGCTGACGACCAGGCGGAAGGGCGTCTACCCGCACCTGGAGCTCTTCGACTCCCGGGACTGGGGCCTCGTCGTCTACGACGAGGTGCACCTGCTGCCCGCGCCCGTCTTCAAGTTCACCGCCGACCTCCAGGCCCGGCGACGGCTCGGGCTGACCGCGACGCTGGTGCGCGAGGACGGCCGCGAGTCCGACGTCTTCTCCCTCATCGGGCCCAAGCGCTTCGACGCGCCCTGGAAGGAGATCGAGGCACAGGGCTACATCGCCCCCGCCGACTGTGTCGAGGTGCGCGTCAACCTCACCGACTCCGAGCGGCTGGCCTACGCGACGGCCGAGACGGAGGAGAAGTACCGGTACTGCGCGACGACCGCCACCAAGCGGAAGGTCACCGAGGCCCTGGTGCACAAGCACCGGGGGGAGCAGACGCTGGTCATCGGCCAGTACATCGACCAGCTCGACGAGCTGGGCGAGCACCTGGACGCGCCCGTGATCAAGGGCGAGACGACCAACGCCCAGCGCGAGAAGCTCTTCGACGCCTTCCGGGCGGGCGAGATCTCGGTGCTGGTCGTCTCCAAGGTCGCCAACTTCTCGATCGACCTGCCGGAGGCGACGGTCGCCATCCAGGTGTCGGGCACCTTCGGCTCCCGGCAGGAGGAGGCCCAGCGGCTGGGCCGGGTGCTGCGCCCGAAGGCCGACGGGCACGAGGCGCGCTTCTACTCGGTGGTCGCCCGGGACACCGTCGACCAGGACTTCGCGGCGCACCGCCAGCGGTTCCTCGCGGAGCAGGGGTACGCGTACCGGATCGTGGACGCGGACTCGCTGCTGGCGGGGGAGGACGCCTGACGCGGGGGGCCTTCAGGCCCGGCGCTTGTCGGCGTACTCGCCGAGGACGACGACGCTGACGGCCGCGCCCGCGAATGCCTTGATGGCGCGCAGGGCGTCGGCGAAGGAGAACGAGGGGGCGGTGGCCGGGGTGACGGAAGTGGTGGTCATGCCTTCCATGGTGGCTTCCGGAACGCCTGCGGGCGTCGGCCTGCCGGTGTAAACGCGCGGGTGGGGCCGTACGACCCAAGACCCATGGGGTGCCCTACCGGAGGTGGACGGCGCCCCTGACGCGTCCCCGGGGCGCGCGGGTAAATCATTCGCGCGCCCTGGGGACGAGTGACTACAATCCACCCTTCCCGCCGCCTCCCGCGTCGGTCGCCCCTTCGCGACGACGTCTTCCGGGAGCGCCGCCGTCCGGACGGAAACCGGCGGCTTCCGCTCGTCCGCCGTACGTCTGGAGGCTCCGCCGTGCCCGCGCAATCCATGCCCGCGCAATCCATGCCCGCGCAAGCCGTGAACGCGAACGATCCCCTGGAGCGCGAGCGTGCCCATCTCGCCTCGTCCCGCGCCGCGTTGCGGGCGATGCGGGCCGATGTCGAGGCGCTCGACATCAAGGACGTCACGGCCAACTGGGTCAACGCCGCCGTCCTCCAGCGGCAGATCGACGAGCGCATCGCCGCCCTCGCCGATCTCGCGCACACCCCGCTCTTCTTCGGCCGGCTGGATTACCTCCACGCACCGGGGGCGGAGAAGGCGGAGGGCGCGGAGGGCGAGCGGTTCTACATCGGGCGGCGGCACGTCCACGACGCCGACGGCGACCCGATGGTGATCGACTGGCGGGCGCCGGTCTCCCAGCCGTTCTACCGGGCCTCGAAGAAGGACCCGATGGACGTCGGGACGCGCCGCCGCTTCGGTTACACCGGCGGCGAGTTGACCGCCTACGAGGACGAGGACCTCACGGACGCGGCGGGCGGCGAGCAGGCGAGCCGGCTGCTCCAGACCGAGATCGAACGGCCGCGCGTCGGCCCCATGCGGGACATCGTCGCGACCATCCAGCCCGAGCAGGACGAGATCGTCCGCGCCGGCATCGGCGGCACGGTGTGCGTCCAGGGCGCCCCCGGCACAGGGAAGACGGCCGTCGGGCTGCACCGGGTCGCGTACCTGCTCTACGCCCACCGCGAGCGCCTCGCCCGCACCGGCACGCTCGTCATCGGCCCGAACCGATCCTTCCTCCGCTACATCGAGCAAGTTCTGCCCGCGCTGGGCGAGTTGAACGTCGCGCAGGCGACCGTCGACGACCTCGTCGGGCATGTGGAGGTGCGGGGTACGGACACGGCGGAGGCCGCCCGTGTCAAGGGCGACGCCCGGATGGCCGAGGTGCTGCGGCGCGCGGTGCGCTCGGGGGTGACGATGCCGGTGGAGCCGGTGGTCGTCGTGCGCGGGTCGCGGCGCTGGCGGGTCCCGGCGTACGAGATCGAGGAGATCGTCCGGGAGTTGCTCGACCGCGACATCCGCTACGGCGCCGCGCGCGACGCGCTGCCGCAGCGCATCGCGCACGCCGTGCTCGTCCGCATGGAGGAGGCCGGCGAGGCCCCCGACGACCGGGTGCAGGACGCTGTCGCGCGCAACGCGGCCGTGAAGGCGGCCGTCAAGGCCGTGTGGCCGGCCGTCGACCCGGCGAAGCTGGTGCTGCGGCTGCTGTCCGACGCGGAGTTCCTGGCGGAGCACGCGGCGGGGGTGCTGACGGAGGACGAGCAGCGGACCGTGCTGTGGGCCCGGCCGGCCCGGAGCGTCCGGTCGGCGAAGTGGTCGGCGGCGGACGCGGTGCTCATCGACGAGGCGACGGACCTCGTGGCGCGCACCCCGTCGCTGGGCCATGTGGTCCTGGACGAGGCCCAGGACCTCTCGCCCATGCAGTACCGCGCGGTGGGCCGCCGCTGCACGACCGGTTCGGCGACGATCCTCGGCGACCTCGCGCAGGGCACGACGCCGTGGGCGACGTCGAGCTGGGCGGAGGCCCTGACCCACCTGGGCAAGCCGGAGGCGGCGGTGGAGGAGCTGACGCAGGGCTTCCGCGTGCCGCGCGAGGTCATCGCGTACGCGTCGCGGCTGCTGCCGGCGATCGCGCCGGGGCTGGCGGCGGCGACGTCCATGCGGGAGTCGCCGGGCGACTTCGCGGTACGGGCGGTGGCGCTCGACGGGCTGGACGACGCGGTGCTCGCCGCTTGCCGCGAGGCGCTGGCGCGGGAGGGATCCGTCGGCCTGATCGCGGCGGACGCGCGGGTGGAGGTGCTGGGGGAGGCGCTGGCCGGTGCGGGGTTGCCGTATCTCGCCCCGGGCGAGGAGACGACGGAGGCGGCACGGCTGACGCTCGTGCCGGCGTCGCTGGCCAAGGGCCTGGAGTACGACTACGTCGTGCTGGACGAGCCCGCGGCGGTGGTGGCGGGGGAGCCGGACGAGCGGACGGGGCTGCGACGGTTGTACGTGGCGCTGACGCGGGCGGTTTCGGGGCTGACGGTGGTCCACGCGGAGCCCCTGCCGGGGGCGCTGGGGTGAGCTTGCCGGGTGTGGTTGTTCGGCACCGCCGGGCCGGTACGTCTCGGCTGAGCGCCGTTGCGGCGGGTAGAGGGCCCCAGTCCCGCCCCTTCCCGTTTCCCGGGGCTCCGCCCCGGACCCCCGCCGCCGGAGGGGGGCTGGGGGCTTGCCCCCAGGAAACGGTGAAAGGGCGGGACCGGGGCATCCTCCCCCGCCGGAGCGCCCTGCGGCGTGCGGCGCTAGTCGTCCAGCGCCACGCGCCATGCGCGGACCGCGTCCGCCGAGACCGGGGAGTCCCAGCCGGAGGGGCGTGCCGCGCCGCCGATGTGGAAGGCGGTGAGGCCCGCCGACCGCAGCACCGGCACGTGCTTGAGCTTCAGCCCGCCGCCGACCATGATCTGCGGCTCGTAGCCGGGCTCGTCGGAGCGCGCCGCCTCGGCGAGTAGCGTGGCGAGGCCGTCGTCGACGCCGGAGGCGGCGCCGGCGGTGAGGTAGGTGTCGAGACCGGGCTGGTCGGCGAGCTGCTTGCGCAGCGCGTCGCGGTCCGCCGCGCGGTCGATCGCGCGGTGGAAGGTCCAGCGGGCCCGGGGCCCGACCGCGTCGGCGAGGGCCGCCACCGCCGGGAGGTCGGCCCGGCCGTCGTCGGTCAGGAAGCCGAGGACGAACTCCTCCGCCCCCTCCGCCCGCAGCGCCCGCGCCGTGTCGCACAGGGCCTCCAGCGCCGCCGCGCCGCCCGCCGCGAAGCCGTCCGTGGCGCGCAGCATCACCCGTACGGGGATGTCGACGGCGTCCCGTACGGCGGCGAAGGTCTCCCGGGTGGGGGTGAGGCCGTCGGCGGCCATGTCGCTGACCAGTTCGAGCCGGTCCGCACCTCCGGCCTGTGCGGCCGCCGCGTCCTCGGGGCCGAGCGCGATTACCTCAAGAATTGGTCTAGACATGTACTCAAGCCTGCCACACGCGCGGGCCGTGCATGCGGCCGTCCCCTCAATCACCCCTCCTACGGGGCACATAATCGAGTCATGGCAGCCACGAGTCCCCACGAGGCCCTGCACGCCCGCTGGCGGGAGACCGTCGAACGGGTCCGCACCGCCGACGGGCCGGACCCCGGCCCGTACGCCGACGACCTCCTGGCGCGCTGGGGGGAGCCGCAGCGCCGCTACCACACGGTCGACCACCTGGCCGCCGTCCTCGGCCACCTCGACACGCTCGCCCCCCACGCCGAGGACATCGAGACCGTCCGGCTCGCCGCCTGGTTCCACGACGCCGTCTACCGCCCCGACCGCTCCGAGAACGAGGAGCGCTCCGCCCACCTCGCCGAGCGCGCCCTGCCCGAGCTCGGCCTGGACCACACCCGTACCACCGAGGTCGCCCGCCTCGTCCGGCTCACCACCAGCCACGACCCCGCCCCCGGCGACCGCGACGGCGAGACCCTCTGCGACGCCGACCTCGCCGTCCTCGGCGGTACGCCGCACGAGTACGCCCACTACGCGGCGGCCGTCCGCGAGGAGTACGGCTTCGTGCCCGACGACGTCTTCCGCGAGGGCCGCGCCGCCGTCCTCCGCCAGCTGCTGGCGCTGCCCAGGCTGTTCCGCACCCCGCTCGGCCACGACCGCTGGGAGCTGCTGGCGCGGCGCAACCTCACCGCCGAGCTGGAGCTGCTCACCGGCTGACGCCGCTCCGCTTCCGCCTCCGCAGCCCCGCCCCCCTCAGCAGCCGCACCACCTCACGGCTGCTCACCTCCACCGCGCCCAGCCGCACGGCGTCCCCGTACGTCGTCGACAGCACGTCGTAGTGATCGCCGTCGAACGCCTGGCAGGGCAGGCCCAGGCCGGCGGCGAAGGTGTGGAGTTCGTCGAAGGAGACGTCGCTGACCAGGTGGGACCACATGCGGCCGTGGCCCGGCCAGTTCGGCGGGTCGATGTAGAGGGTCACCGGAACGCCATCAGGTCAGTGCCCGTGCCCGTGTTCGTGCCCGTGGCCGTGCTCGTTCCCGTGACCGAGGGCCGTCCCCAGGGAGCCCACGGGCGCGATCAGCACGGCCTGCTTGGCACAGGCCCAGTGCGGGTCGGGGCCGAGCTCCGGCTCGACCTCCAGGGCGTGGGGGTCGCCCGTGTCCGTGCAGACCGGGCACAGGGGCCAGCGGCCGTGCCGTTCCAGCAGGGCGTCCTGGACGTCCTGGGCCACCAGGCCGGGCAGGAACGCCGTGCCCTCGGGCCACTGCTCGACCCACCACCGCCGGTGCGCGACCGCGTCCTCGACCAGCGAGACGACGTCGGCGTCGGCCGCGTCGCCCGCCACCAGATCGGCGAGGACGAGCGCGCGTGCCGTGTGCAGTGCCTGTTCGAGCTCCATGCGATCCATTGTCGGGCGCCCGGAGGGTTGACGGCACACCGGGCCGAAAATACCTTTCACGATGTGAGCATCAAGGTGAAGGAAACTGCCATCACTTCCCGTCCGGCGCTCCCTACCCCGCCCGCCGCCCTGGCCGCCAAGGTGCGCACCCTCGCCCCGTCCATGACCCGCTCCATGCAGCGCGTCGCCGAGACCGTGGCGGGCGACCCGGCCGGGTCCGCGGCGCTCACCGTCACCGGGCTCGCGGAGCGCACGGGCACCAGCGAGGCCACCGTCGTGCGCACCGCCCGCGTCCTCGGCTACCCCGGCTACCGCGATCTGCGGCTCGCGCTCGCCGCGCTCGCGGCCGAGCAGGCGGCGGGCCGGGCGCCCGCCGTCACCGCCGACATCGCCGTCGACGACCCGCTGGCCCGCGTCGTCGCCAAGCTCGCCCAGGAGGAGGCCCAGTGCCTGGCGGACACCGCCGCCGGGCTCGACGCGGCCGCGCTGGAGGCGGCCGTCGCCGCCCTCACCGCCGCCCGGCGCGTCGACGTCTACGGGATCGGCGCCTCCAACCTCGTCGGCCAGGACCTCGTCCAGAAGCTGCTGCGCATCGGCCTGATCGCGCACGCGCCCGCCGACCCCCACCTGGCCGTCACCAACGCCGTCCAGCTGCGCTCCGGGGACGTGGCCATCGCCATCACCCACTCCGGGCGCACCACCGACGTCATCGAACCGCTGCGCGTCGCCTTCGAGCGCGGGGCGACCACGGTCGCGATCACCGGGCGGCCCGACGGGGAGATCGCCCAGTACGCCGATCACATCCTCACCACGTCCTCCGCCCGGGAGAGCGAGCTGCGCCCGGCGGCCATGTCGAGCCGCACGAGCCAGCTGCTCGTGGTGGACTGCCTGTTCATCGGGGTCGCGCAGCGGACGTACGAGCGCGCGGCGCCCGCCCTGTCCGCCTCCTACGAGGCGCTGGCCCACCGGCACGCCCCGCGCGACCGGCGCTGAGACCGACAGACCGACAAGGAACCGCCCATGGACTCCTCCGCCGACCCGGTCGCGCTCGGGGCGCAGCTGGCCGCCCTCACCACGGAGGCGTTCCGCCCCGACCTCGCCGACATCGACCGGCTGCCCACCCGGGACATCGCCGGGATCATGAACGCGGAGGACGCCGGTGTCGCCGCCGCCGTCGCGGCCCGGCTCCCCGAGATCGCCGCGGCCATCGACGCGACCGCCGAGCGCATGGCGCGCGGCGGCCGGCTGATCTACGCGGGCGCGGGCACGGCCGGGCGGCTGGGCGTGCTGGACGCGAGCGAGTGCCCGCCGACGTTCAACACCGGCCCCGGGCAGGTCGTCGGCCTGATGGCGGGCGGTCCCGAGGCCCTGGTGGCGGCCGTCGAAGGGGCCGAGGACGACGCAGCGCGGGCCGCCGCCGACCTGGACGCGCTGGAGCTCGGGCCGGACGACACGGTCGTCGGCGTGTCCGCCTCGGGCCGTACCCCCTACGCCGTGGGGGCCGTCCGGCACGCCCGCGCGGCCGGGGCGCTCACGGTGGGGCTGGCCTGCAACGCCGGTTCGGCGCTGGGCGCGGCCGCCGAGCACGCGATCGAGGTCGTCGTGGGGCCCGAACTCCTCACCGGCTCCACCCGGCTGAAGGCGGGCACGGCGCAGAAGCTCGTCCTCAACATGATCTCGACGATCACGATGATGCGGCTCGGCAAGACCTACGGGAACCTCATGGTCGACGTCCGCGCCTCCAACGACAAGCTGCGCGCCCGTTCCCGGCGGATCGTCTCGCTGGCGACGGGCGCGGCGGACGAGGAGATCGAGGCGGCGCTGACCGACGCCGGCGGCGAGGTGAAGAACGCCATCCTCATCCTCCTCGGCGAGGTCGACGGGCCCACGGCCGCCCGGCTGCTGGCGGAGTCGCACGGCCATCTGCGGGCCGCCCTGCGCGCGGCGGGCGCGGCGCACGGCTGATCACCCGTCACGGGCCGTACCGTCATGCCCTGATGAACCATCAGGACACCGCCGCCGCCCTCCTCCCCCTCCTCGGCGGCGCCGGCAACGTCCGTACCGTCGGCCACTGCATGACCCGGCTGCGCGTGACGGTCGCGGACCGCGCACTCGTCCGGGGCGCGGAACTGCGGGCGCTGCCGGGCGTGCTGGGCGTGGTGGAGGACGGGGAGTCGTGGCAGCTCGTGCTGGGGCCGGGGACGGTCGCCCGGGTGGCGCCGGAACTGGAACGGCTGGTCACGGGCCGTGGATCCACCGCCGACGTCCTCGCCGAGCGCGGCGCCACGCTGCGGGAACGGCGGCGGGCCCGTAACGCCACGCCCGGCAAGCTCTTCCTCCGCCGCCTCGCCCAGATCTTCGTCCCGCTGATCCCCGCCCTCGTCGGCTGCGGCGTCATCGCGGGAGCCGCCGGGCTGCTGGCCAATCTGCGCTGGCTGCCCGCGCTCGTCCCGGCGCTGTCCGCGATCGCCTCCGGCTTCATGTCGCTGATCGCGGTGTTCGTCGGGTACCGGACGGCGAAGGAGTTCGGCGGCACGCCCGTGCTGGGCGGGGCTGTCGCGGCCGTCATCGTCCATCCGGGCGTCGCGCACGTCACCGTGTTCGGCCGGCAACTGGCGCCCGGACAGGGCGGGGTGCTGGGGGCGCTGGGCGCGGCGCTGCTGGGGACGGTCGTGGAGAAGACGTGCCGGCGGGTGGTGCCGGAGGCCCTGGACGTGCTGGTGACGCCCTTCCTGACGGTGCTGCTGCCGGGGCTGGTGACGCTGTACGGGCTGATGTTCGTGGCGGGCGAGGTGTCGGCGGCGATCGGCCGCTGCGCGGAGTGGCTGCTGGCCAACGGGGGCGCGGTGGCGGGCTTCGCGCTGGGCGGGCTGTTCCTGCCGCTGGTGATGCTGGGCCTCCACCAGGCGCTGATCCCCATCCACACCACGCTCATCGCCGAGCGGGGCTCCACCGTCCTGCTGCCGCTGCTCGCGATGGCGGGCGCGGGGCAGGTGGGGGCGGCGCTGGCGGTCTACGTCCGGCTCGCGCGTGACGTGTCGGTGCGCAGGGTGATCCGTTCCGCCCTTCCGGCAGCGCTTCTCGGCATCGGGGAGCCGCTGATCTACGGGGTTTCGCTGCCACTGGGCCGGCCGTTCGCCACGGCGTGCGTGGGGGGCGCGTTCGGGGGCGCGTTCGTGGGGCTCTGCCACCAGCTGGGGTACTCGGTGGGGGCGACGGCCATCGGGCCGTCGGGGTGGGCGCTCTTCCCGCTGCTGGCGGGGAACCACGGGGCGCTGCGGGCGGTGGTGGTCTACGGGGCGGGTCTGGCGGTGGGGTACGGGGTGGGGTTCGTGGCGACGTATCTGTTCGGTGTGAGAGGCCCCGGTCCCGCGGACGTCACACCACGTCGTCCGCCAGTTCCGCCACTCCCGTGATGCGGTGCAGCGGATACGTCCGGACCTCGTCCGCCGTGTGGTCGTACGCCGTGACGAAGCCGCCCTCCACGCGGATCGGGGCGATGACGCGCTGGCTGGCCGCGCCCTCCGCGTTGACGTAGCCGATCCAGACGGCGGCGCCGGTGAGGACGGCGGCCTGGACGGTGGCGAGGGTGTCGGCGGACGTGGTGCGGGGCAGCCCGCCGTCGGCGGGGGCCGGGGCGGCGACGGGCTTGCGCTCGGCCGTGGCGGCCAGGTCGCCCGCCCGGACGGCGCGGACGGCGGCGCCCAGCAGCGTCGCGTCGGGCACGGGCGGGCCGTCGGGGACGGGCGCCGGGGCGGTGCGCGGCGGCGTGCGGTGGACGTCGGCGCGGCTGACCACCACGTCGCCCTCGGCGGACTCGGCCGCCGGCGCGTACCCCATCGCCCGCAGCCCCTCCAGCAGCGCGTCGGGCGCGACCTGCGCCGCCAGGACGGTACCGGCGAGCCGGCGCAGCCGCAGCGGCGCCGAACGGCGGTCGGCGAGGATCTCGCCGAGGACCGCCTCGTCGTCGCAGCGCAGGTACGACGACGCCGCGCCGACCCGCAGCCGGCCGTGGCGCCGGGCCACGTCGTCCACCAGATAGGCGAGCGGCTGGGGCACGGGCGTGCGCGAGTGGGCGGTGAGGAAGGCGTGGAGGTCGGCCGCCGTGCGGCCCGCGTCCAGGGCACGGCGCACCGAGTCGGGCGTGAAGCGGTAGACGGTCGCGCCGCCCTTGGACTCGATGTCCGCGAGCACCGCCAGGGCCTGCGCGAGCGGGCGCCGCAGCGGGCCGGGGGCGACGGCGGTCAGGTCCGCCTGGAGCAGGACGTGGTCCAGCGGTTCGGGCAGCAGCGGGGCGAGCAGGCCGGCGGCCCGGTCGGGGGCGTCGAGCAGGGCCCGGCCGAAGGCGGAGAGCGCGCCCCGGTTCGTCACGCCCAGCAGCTCCGCCTCGGCCAGCGCCCAGCGGGCCAGCCGCGAGCGGGTGTCCTCGGGCGCGTCCGGGGCCGCCGGGCGCGGCGGCCGCTCCCAGCGGAGCCGGGCCAGCAGCGTCTCCTCGGCCACGGACGCCCCGGCGGGCAGCCCGGCGAGGAGGGTCAGCACCCGGTGGCGGACCTCGGGGGCGGGGGAGCGGTCGAGGTCCGGGCCGAGGGCGGCGAGGGTGCGGCCCTTGGCGTCCTTCTCGCCCGTGAGGCCGGGCGTGCGGGTCATGGCCAGCCACGCCGTGGCCAGGCGCCGCCAGCGCTGCTCGGCGGGCAGAGGCAGCCAGTCGTCGTAGGCGGGGGTGGGGGCGTAGCGCTCGTCGACGTCGCCGTCGGAGGCGAGCAGGCCCGCCGCGTACGCCAGCTCGGCCCAGAACGCGGCGGCCGTCTCGGTGGTGTCCAGGCGGGTCGCGGCGCGCTTGAGGTCCCGGACGCTCAGGCCGCCCGCGCGCAGCACGAGCGGGCCGGCGGTCTCCCAGTCGGCGAGGAGCTCCTCGACGGTCGTGAGGGCGGTGAACGCCGCTCCGGCGGCGGTCGCGTCGACGACCTGGGGGGAGTGCTCGGTGACGGGCGCGAGGTCGGGCGCGACCGGCTCGGTCGTGCGGTGCGCGCGCCCGGCGCGCAGGTGGAGGGCCGCCTCGCGGGGCAGGACGACGTTGCCGGGCGTGACGGTCAGCAGCAGGCCCCGGTCGAGGAGCCAGCGCAGGTGGGGGGCGGGCGTGGCGGTGACCGTGCCGTAGGGCGGGCCCCACTGGAGCTTGCCGAGCACGGCCAGGGACTCGGCGGGCGCGTCGGCGAGCAGCGCGGCCATGCGCTCGCGGTCCTCGAAGAGGGAGGTCAGCGCTGCCACGGCGGTCACCGGATCGTGGGTGGCGGGCAGCCCGGCCGCCGCGATGATCTCCTGGAGCCGGCCCGGTGACATCCCGGCCGTCACCTCGGCGACGGCCGGGCCCAGCCCGGTGGGGGACGGGTGCCCGGCGGAGGGCGCGAGGAGCTCCCGGGCGGTGCGGACGAGCCGCAGCCGGTCCTCGCCGCCCCACACCAGGGCCGTCTCGCGCAGCGTGGCGACGGCGCGCGGGAGCTCGACGGCGACCCTCGGGTCATCCGGTCGGTCGCCGTTCATGAGTGCGGCGAGCGTCCCGTACGGGCAGGGGTCGGGGGCCACGGCCAGCGCCTCGGCGACCTGGAGCGCGAACCGGTCCAGCCGGTCCAGCGCCCGGACGACGGAGGCCCGGGTGGCGGCGCGGGTGGCGAGCTGGGTGAGGTCGCCGGGCACGGGACTGAGCAGGTCGGGCCGGGCGCGCAGGAGATCGGCGAGGGCGTCGTCGGGCCGCCCCCGCAGCTCCTCGGCGAGTGTGCGCGGCCCCGCCGCCGTACCGCCGCCGGTGCTGCCGTTCTCCCGCGAAGTGGTCATTCTGTTTACGGTACCGGGTCGCCGTGCCGCGGCCCCGGGTTCACCGGCTCGGCCCCGGGGCTTCGTCCGTGACCGGGTGACGGCGGGTGCGGAACCGGTACCTTCGGTGGGGTTCGACGGCTCGTGCGGCCTTGGGGGCTTCGGTGGGGATCGAGAGCGATCAGCTGGTTTACGACTATCTGAGCAAGGTCGGGGACCTCGCCCAGAGACAGTCGCTCACCTCCGGCGACCGGATGCGGCTGGTGTCGCGGCTGCGTGCCGAGATCGAGCGCCGGCGCGCGGCCGAGGGCGCCGACACCCCCGCCGCCGTGCGGCGCATCCTCGACGGGCTGGGTACGCCGTCGGAGGCGGTGGCTGCCTCGGGCACGGCGGCCTCGGCCCCGGCGGGCGGCGTGGCCGACGCGGGGCGGGTGCCTGCGCAGCGGCGGCCGGGGGCGGAGGAGGCGGTGCCGTCCGTGCCCGTCGCGGCCCGTCCGCCCCGGCTCGGCGGGCCCGCGGCGCCGCCGCACCTGGCGACGGAGGAGGAGCTCGGGCGGGCGGACTGGTGGCGGGTGGAGCCGGGGCCCTTCGCGCCGGCGGACCCCGGGGGCGCGGGGGACGCCGTGCACGGGTTCACCGGGGGGATCGAGATCCCGGACATGCTGAAGCCGCCGCCGTCGCCGTCGCTCGAGAAGCAGCCGGAGGCCGACGCCGTCACCGCCGAATCCGAGACGGAGGCGGGCGAGGACGAGTCGTCCGGCGACGACCGCCGCTTCAGCTTCTGGCGCTCCAAGGACGGCGTCCCCATGAGCCCGCTCCTCCTGCTCGTGGCCGTGCTGCTCGTCGCCGGGGCGGTCCTCGGCAACTGGCTGGTCCTGGCGGCGGGCTGGGCCCTGGCCTACGCGACGCGCCGCCTCACGCAGACGGAGTCGAAGTGGGCCGTGATGGGCGTGCCGGGCCTGGCGGTGGCCGGCGCGGTGGTCTGGCTCTGGGGCCGCACGGAGGGTCGCTGGGGCGACCCGATACCGCAGGGTGCGATGGCGTCGGCCCTGGCGGAGACGTGGCCGGTGGTGGTGAAGGTGGCGGCGGTGGCATCGGCGGCCTTCGTACTGTGGCGGGCGCGACGGCCGGGCTGACGCGCCCCGGGGGCGCCGCCGGGGAGGGTTGTCCTCAAACGCCGGACGGGCTGAATTCAGCCCGTCCGGCGTTTGAGGACCGGGGGCTGGGGCGGAGCCCCAGGAAACGGGAAGGGGCGGGACCGGGGCATCGTCACCCCTCCCACGGCCTCCCGGGTACGACCATCGGGCCACCCGTCACGGGGTCTTCCACCACGACCGCCTCCAGGCCGAAGACCTCCCGCACCAGCTCCGCCGTCACGACCTCCGACGGCCGCCCTTGCGCGGTGATGCGGCCGTCCTTCATCGCGACAAGATGATCCGCGTACCGCGCCGCCTGGTTCAGGTCGTGCAGCACGGCGACGACCGTCCGCCCCCGCTCGTGGTTGAGGCGCCGGACGAGGTCCAGGACCTCCACCTGGTGGGAGATGTCCAGGTACGTCGTCGGCTCGTCGAGCAGCAGCAGGTCCGTCTCCTGCGCCAGTGCCATCGCGATCCACACCCGCTGGCGCTGCCCGCCGGAGAGTTCGTCCACCTGACGGTCCGCCAGCGCCGCGACGTCCGTGCGGGCCATGGCGTCGGCGACGGCCCGCTCGTCGTCCTCCGACCACTGCTGCCACCACCGCTGGTGCGGCTGTCGGCCGCGGGCGACGAGGTCGGCGACGGTGATGGCCTCGGGCGCCACGGGGGTCTGCGGCAGCAGCCCCAGCGACCGGGCGACCCGCCGGGTCGGGATGCGGGCGAGCTCCTCGCCGTCGAGCAGCACCGAGCCCCGCGCGGGCTTCAGCAGCCGCCCCAGCGCGCGCAGCAGCGTCGACTTGCCGCACGCGTTCGGGCCGACGATCACCGTGACCCGGCCGTCCGGGACGTCCAGGTCCAGGCCCTCGACGACCGTGCGCTCCTCGTAGGCGAGCGTCAGCTCCCGGGCACCGAGCCGGCTCGTGGCACTGGTGGTGACGGTCACGCTTTCCCTCCCGTACGCCCGCGGGCGATCAGCCAGATCAGGTACGGCGCCCCCACGGCCGCCGTGAGGACGCCCACCGGCAGCTGGGTGGGCTCCAGGAGCTTGCGCCCCAGCAGGTCCGCCGTCACCACGATGAACGCGCCCAGCAGCGCCGACCCCAGCAGCGGGATCTGCGCCGTGCGGGTCATGCGGCGGGCGATCTGCGGGGCGAGCAGCGCCACGAAGTCCACCGGGCCCGCCGCGCCCGTGGCGACGGAGGCGAGGACGACGCCGAGGCCCGCCAGCCCCAGCCGGGTCCGGTTCAGCCGGACGCCCAGCGCGGTCGCGGTGGCGTCGTCCAGCGACACCGTGCGCTGCGCCCGGGCCGCCCAGCAGATCGCGGGAAGGGCGGCCAGCAGGGTCCAGGCGAGCGGTGCCGCCTCGTCCCAGCCGCGGGCGCCCAGGGAGCCCGTCAGCCACACCTTGGCCTGCTGGGCGACGAGGTAGTCGCCCTTGGTCAGGAACAGGTGGGTGACCGAGCGCAGGGCGACGGCGAAGCCGATGCCGATGAGCACGAAGCGCGCGGCCTGCAGCCCGCCCCGCCACGCGAAGGCGTAGACGAGGCCCGCCGCGAGCAGCCCGCCCGCCACCGACAGATAGGGCAGGACGGAGTACGAGGTCGTCCCGAAGGTCATCGCCCCGACCGTCAGCGCCCCCGCGCCCTGGCTGACCCCGATGACGTCGGGGCTGGCCAGCGGGTTGCGGGCGACGGTCTGGATGAGCGCCCCGGCCACGCCGAAGGCCGCGCCGGCCAGCAGGCCCACGGTCATCCGGGGGAGCCGGGCGGTGCCCACGGCGAACTCGGCGGAGGACGGCTGCCCGAGGAGCACCTTCAGGACCTCCCCCGGGGAGGTGTCCGGCATGCCCAGGCACAGGTACGCCAGGCACGCCCCGGCCAGCAGCACGGTCAGTGCCAGGGCGACGACCGTGGCCCGCCGGTGGACGAGGAACGAGCCGCGGCCGACCCGTACCAGGGCGTACCCGTGGGGACGGACGGGGGATATCGCCGGGGTCGCGCTCACGCCGCCACCGCCTTGCGGCGGACCAGCGTCACGAGGAAGGGCAGGCCGAGCAGCGCGGTCATCACACCGGACGGCACCTCGCCCTCCGTGTAGATCACCCGGCCGAGGACGTCGGCGGTCAGCAGGATCACGGGACCGAGCAGCGCGGCCATCGGCAGCACCCAGCGGTGTCCGGTGCCCACGAGCGCGCGGGCGATGTGCGGGACGGCCAGGCCCAGGAAGGCGATCGGCCCGGCGGCCGCGACGCCCGCGCCGGTGAGCACGGTGGCGCCGAGCCCGGCGGTGACGCGGACGAGCCCCACGTTGCGGCCCAGGCCCTTCGCCATGTCCTCGCCCAGCGCGAGCGCGTCCAGGCCCCGGGCGGACGCCAGCACGGCCGCCGCGCCCACGAGCAGGAACGGCCAGAGCTGCGCGGCGACGGCCGCGTCGCGCCCGGCGATCGAGCCGACCTGCCAGAAGCGGAACTCGTCCAGCGCGGACGCCTCGGTGGTCAGGACGCCGGAGATGACGGAGACCAGCAGCGCGTTGATCGCGGCCCCGGCCAGCGCCAGCTTCACCGGCGAGGCCCCGCCGCGCCCGCGCGTGGCGACGGCGTAGACGCCCACGGCGGCCACGGCGGCGCCCGTGAAGCCGAACCAGACGTAGTCGCTCAGCCGGTGGAGCCCCGCGACCGTCATGGCGACGACGACGCCCAGCGAGGCGCCCTGGCTGATGCCGAGGACGCCCGGGTCGGCGATGGGATTGCGGGTGACGCCCTGGAGCGCGGTGCCGGCCAGGGCGAGGGCCGCGCCGACCATCACCCCGATCAGGGTGCGCGGCACGCGGAAGCTGCGCACGGTCACGGAGTCGGGGTCCGTGCCGCCGTGCAGCAGCGCGTCCAGGACGTGGGAGGGGGCCACCGGGCGGCTGCCGACGGCGAGGCTGAGCAGGGCCGCGACGGCCAGGGCGGCGACCGCTGCCGCCATCCAGCCGACGCGGCGGCGGACCGACGACGGTCCGGGGCTGCTGATCGGGACGGCGGCTGACATCGCTTCCAAAACGCCGGCCCCAAAAGGGCCGACAGGTCGACAAACCGGCATTGCGGCCATGACGGCCCCAATGCCGCGAACGGCTGCGGTTAGGCAAGGCTAAGTGTACGGGTGGGCCACCCGGCACAATATGGGGCATGACCCCGTATCCGAGCACGGCCCCGCGCACGGACCACCGGTACGCCTTCACGGTCGGCTTCGACCTCGACCTGACCCTGGTCGACTCGCGACCCGGCATCAGGGCCGCCTACGCGGCGCTCGCCGCCGCCACGGGCACCCACATCGACCTCGACCTCGTCATCAGCAGACTGGGCCCGCCGCTCGTCGAGGAACTGCGCAACTGGTTCCCGGAGGAGGAGGTCGCCGAGGCCAACGCCCTCTACCTGGCCGGCTACCCCCAGCACGGCATAGCCCCCTCGCCCGCGATGCCGGGCGCCCGCGAATCCCTGGCCGCCATCCGGGAGCTGGGCGGCCGGGCCATCGTCGTCACCGCCAAGAACCCCCGGAACGCCCGGCTCCACCTGGACCACCTGGGCATCGACGCCGAGGAACTCATCGGCGACCTGTGGGCCGAGGACAAGGCCCTCGCCCTGCGCGCCCACGGCGCGTCCGTCTACGTCGGCGACCACATCGGGGACGTGCTCGGCGCGCGGAAGGCCGGCGCGCTCGCCGTGGCGGTGCCCACCGGGCCGTACGGCGTGGCCGAACTGAGCGCGGCCGGGGCGGACGTCGTCCTGCCCGGCGGCCTGACCGACTTCCCGGACTGGCTGCGCGGACACCGAGCCGGCTCGACGGACCGGCACCAGGCGGAGCGGCGCCGGGCGGACTAGCTCGCGGGATCCATCGCCCCGCGCGCCTCGCGGCGCTGCTCGGCGATGGAGCGCAGCACCCCGGCCCCGGAGATCACAAATCCCACGCCCATCAGCATGCAGACGAAGTACGCTGCGGGCGGCAGGGGATCGGCACCGAGGAACAGCGGGGCGACCGTGGCCAAAGTGGCCACCGCGCCGACGAGAAAGACGACGGCGCCGGTCCGTACCAGCAGATCCCCGGCTCGGGGCGTTTCGCTACTCACCTGACCAGGGTAGATCCCAGGGCGGCGGTATGGCGGCCGGATGACGGCGAACAGATCGGACGCGCACAGGTACGACCCGAGGACGTCTTGTCACCGGGCCCGGGACCATTAGCCTTGGGGGTGGCGGGTCTTGCGGCCCGCTGTAGTGCTATCCAGAGCTGTTTTTCTCTTGATTGCAGCGAATATTTCGTTTTTTCGGTATCCGACGAGACACGAGGACGAGGACAGACGTGCCTACCGGCAAGGTCAAGTGGTTCAACAGCGAGAAGGGCTTCGGCTTTCTCTCCCGCGACGACGGCGGAGACGTCTTCGTGCACTCCTCGGTGCTCCCGGACGGGGTCGACGCCCTCAAGCCCGGCCAGCGCGTGGAGTTCGGCGTGGTGGCCGGCCAGCGCGGTGACCAGGCGCTGTCGGTGACCCTGCTCGAAGCCCCCCCGTCGGTCGCCGCAGCGCAGCGCCGCAAGCCCGATGAGCTGGCCTCCATCGTCCAGGACCTCACCACGCTCCTGGAGAACGTCACCCAGCAGCTCGAGCGCGGCCGCTACCCGGAGAAGGCCAGCGGCGCGAAGATCGCGGGCATGCTCCGCGCCGTGGCCGACCAGCTGGACGTCTGAGGACGTCGCGGGGCTACACGAACGCGAGCGCGTCCGGGCCGAGGGGCGGTACGAGCCCCTCGGCCGCGGCGCGGGTCAGCAGCCCGCGTACGGCGGCGTAGCCCTCCTCGCCCAGGCCCGCGGTGAACTCGTTGACGTACAGCCCGATGTGCTGGTCCGCCACCGCCTGGTCCATCTCCTGGGCGTGCGCCAGGACGTACGGGCGGGAGGCCGCCGGGTCGTCCCAGGCCATCCGCACCGAGGTGCGGGCCGTCTCGGCCAGCTCCCGCAGCCGCTCCGCGCCCAGCGAGCGCTTGGCGATGATGGCGCCCAGCGGAATGGGCAGGCCCGTGGTGCCCTCCCAGTGCTCGCCCATGTCGGCGAGCTTGCGCAGCCCGTAGTTCCCGTAGGTGAAGCGGGCCTCGTGGATGACCAGTCCGGCGTCCACCTTGCCGTCCCGCACGGCCGGCATGATCTCGTGGAAGGGCAGCACCGCGACCTCGCCGACCCCGCCGGGGACCTCGGCGGCCGCCCACAGCCGGAACAGCAGATAGGCCGTCGAGCGCTCGCTCGGCACGGCGACGGTCTTCCCGGCCAGCTCCGCCGCGTCCGCCGGGCCGTCCGCCTCGCGGGTCAGCACCAGCGGGCCGCAGCCGCGCCCCAGGGCCCCGCCGCAGGGCAGCAGCGCGTACTCGTCGAGCACCCACGGCAGCACCGCGTAGGACACCTTCAGCACGTCGAATTCACCGCGCTCGGCCATGCCGTTGGTGATGTCGATGTCGGCGAAGGTGACGTCGAGGGCGGGCGCGCCGGGGATCCGGCCGTGGGCCCAGGCGTCGAAGACGAAGGTGTCGTTGGGACACGGCGAATAAGCGATCTTGAGCGGCGCGCTCATGTCAGCCCCCCTGAGCAGGCAGCGATTCGGCCAATGTGGCAGGCGACGAACCGGAAGAAGAATCCGATACCGGAAGGACCGGAGATGCCGCGAGAACCGGAAAAAGCCCGGCGAAGCCCTCGGTGAGCGCCCGCAGCGCCTCCCCGATGCGCCAGGCACCCTTGTCGCGCGGCCCGACCTCGTTGGACACCGCCCGCAGCTCCAGCACGGGCACCCCGTGGGCCGCCGCGGCCTCGGCGACGCCGAAGCCCTCCATGCCCTCGGCCACCGCGCCCGGGTGACGGGCGGCCAGCTCCCCGGCCCGCTCGGCGGTGCCGGTGGCGGTGGACACGGTCAGCACCGCGCCGCGCACCGCGCCGGTCGCCCCGGCCACGGCCCGGACGAGCTCCTCCGGGGCCCGGTGGGCGTGCGAGCCGAAGCCCAGCTCGGTGACCGACAGGAAACCGCCGTCGCCGGACTGGGCGCCCAGGTCGGCGGCGACCACCGCGTCGGACACCACCAGGGCGCCGACGGGCGCGGCGGGCGCGAAGCCGCCCGCGATGCCCGCCGAGACCACCAGGTCGTAGGGGGCGCCCGCGAGCGCGGCGGCGGTCAGCGCCGTCGCCGCCCCGGCCGCCGCGGCGGCCGGGCCGACACCGGCGGCCAGCACGTCGCACACCACCGCGCCGCCGTCCGGCACCACCCGGTGCGGCACGGCGCCACCGGGCAGCGGGAACTCCCGCCGCTCCGGCGCGGCGGCGGTCACGGCGTCACGTTCCGCCGGGACGGCGGTGACGACGAGAACTCGCATCGGTCGCGGGGTCAGGACTCGCGCTCGACGGTGAAGTTCCAGACGCCCAGGGCCTTGCCCGTGCTCACCTCGACGATGCTGACCTGCGTCTTGGCGGCCGCACCGCCCTGGCCGCCGGCGAAGAAGGCGCTGGCCGGGATCGTCCGGTACGTCTTCTTGTTCGGCTCCTGCTCGGCGGGCTGGCCGTTGATGAAGATGGTCCAGCCCTCGTCGGCGATCTTCGGGTCGACGCCGAAGCGGAGCTTGTCCTCCATGGACGCCTTGACGGTCTCGCCCCCGCTCTCCTTGAGGCAGGACGCGACCTTCTCATTGCCGAGGGAGTTGCCGTCGTCGTAGCAGGCGGCCTCGGAGGTCACCGTGGTCGAACCGACGGTCACGGTCGCCAGCGGCGTGGGCTTGTCGCAGGCGGTGAGGGCGACGAGCCCGAGGGCCACGGCCCCGACGGCGGCAGCGGCGCGGCGGCGCTTGCCGCGGCCGAGCTCCCCGGAGGCGCGACCCGACACCGCGAGGTCATCAGTAACGGTCATGCGGGCAGGCTATCGGGCCCCTCCCATCAGGCCACGCGCGGGTGCGGCGAGCCGCGCCGGGCGGCCGCCAGCAGCCCCCGTACGGCAGTGGCCGCCCCCAGGGCCAGGAACGCCGCCGCCACGGACATCCCCACCACCCCGTTGAGCGGCAGCAGGATCCCGATGGCCCCGCCCACCACCCAGCACATCTGCAACAGGGTCTCCGAACGGGCGAACGCGGAGGTGCGCACCTCCTCCGGCACGTCCCGCTGAATGAGGGAATCCAGCGACTGTTTCCCCAGCGCCTGCGAGATCCCCGCCACCGCCGCCACCACGACCACCATGAACGCGCCGAACAGCACCGCCGCCACGATTGTCGTCCCCAGCGTCACCGACAGCACCAGCGCGATCGTCTTCTCCGGCCCGCGCGAGCGCAGCAGCGCCGCCATGGCCGTCCCCAGCGCGTTCCCCGCGCCGGCCGCCACGGCCACGAAACCCAGCGAGAACGCCGGACTCAACCCGCCCAGCGGATGCACTCGCAAAAGAAAGGCCAGGAAAAAGGTCAGGAACCCCGACAGCATCCGCAGCGCGCCGTTGGCCTGCAGCCCGTGCAGCACCGAGGCCCCCACGGTCCGCAGCCCGGGAGCCCCGGCCCGCCCCCACCACCTGCCGCGCCGCCGGGACTCGGGAGCGGCCAGCCGCGCCCGGGCCTCCCCCTTGGCCGAGTCCACCTTGTGCGGCAACGACAGGGACAGGTACGTCCCGAACGCGAACACCACGCACGCCCCGTACAGCGGCCACTGCGGCCCCAGCTGGTGCAGCGCCCCGCCCAGCGGGGCCGCCAGGCCCGTGGCCAGCAGGCCGCCCAGCGTCACCCGGGAATTCGCCTTCACCAGCGCGATCCTCGGTGGCAGCAGCCTCGGCACCACGGCCGAGCGCACCACCCCGTACGCCTTCGACGCCACCAGCACGCCCAGCGCCGCCGGGTACAGCTCCAGCCCGCCGCTCGCCACCGCGCCCGACATCATCAGCGCCAGCAGGGCACGGGCCAGCATCGCGGAGGCCATCGCCGCCCGCCGGCCGTGCGGCACCCGGTCCAGCAGCGGGCCGATCACCGGCGCGAGGAAGACGAACGGCGCCATCGTCACCGCCAGGTAGAGCGCCACCCGCCCCCGCGCCTGATCCGTGGGCACGGAGAAGAACACGGTCGACGCCAGGGCGATCGTGATCAACACGTCACCGGCGGAATTCACCGCGTGGAGCTCGATCAGCTTGCCCAGGCCCGACTCGCCCGCGCCGTGCGCGTGCGTCGCCCGGCGCACGCCCCGCGCCGCGCACCGGAAGGGAGCGCGCAGCACCCGGCCGGCGCTCCGGGCCGTACGGCGCAGCGGACCGCCCTCGGCTGACCGGATGGCTCCCACCACGCCATACTGCCCCAACTGACACCATGCATGGCACTTTCGCGGGATCGACGGGGCGTGCGGCCCACGACGACCCGCGACGACCCACCACGACGCGCCGGGCCCGCCCGCCACGACGCGCGGGGCTCGCCGCAGCCCGGGTATCCCCCGGGTGGCCGCGCGGGGTAGCGTGCGTAGCGCGCCACCGGCCGCAGCTCCTGGCCGCACCCCGAGTCCAGATCCCGCAGAATGGGTGATGACAGGTGCGCCCCAGGCCGTCGGGCGCGGACGTCGACGCGGCCCAGCGGTCCGCTCCGTTCGCACGCCCGATCGTTCGGCTGGCGCACTCGTGAGACGGCGTGGAAGAGAGAATCGATTCTTGTGAGTGCTGCGATGCGAAGCCGTACCCCGGACCGCCTGTGCGCCGAGGCGGTCGAACTCGCCCGGGCGGCCGCCGAGGAAGCGGCCCGGCCGGGCAAGGTCGGCGACCACGTCGAGGTCGTCGCCGACGGGGACCGCGTCGTCACGCACTACTTCCTCTGCGAGGACCCCGGCTACCGGGGCTGGCGCTGGGCCGTCACCGTCGCCCGCGCCTCCCGCGCCAAGGTCGTCACCCTCGACGAGACCGTTCTCCTGCCCGGCCCCGACGCCCTCCTCGCCCCCGAATGGGTGCCCTGGAGCGAGCGGCTGCGCCCCGGCGACATGGGCCCGGGCGACCTCCTCCCCACCGACGCCGAGGACCTGCGCCTCGAGCCCGGCTTCATCGGCGCGGAGGAGCCCCCGCCGAGCTCCGCGGTCTCCGAGGAGATGGCCGAGCTCGTCGAGGCCGAGGACGCGGACGTCACGGCCGGCCCCCCGCGCGAGCTGCCCACCGCGCCCCGGCGCGGCTCCATCGCGGCCCTCGCCGAGGAACTCGGCATGCGCCGCGCCCGGGTCCTCTCCCGCTACGGCCTCCACACCGCGGCCGACCGCTGGGACGAGTCCCACGGCTCCAAGACGCCCATGGCCCAGGCGGCCCCCGCGTCCTGCGTCAGCTGCGGCTTCCTCGTCCCCATCGGCGGCTCGCTGGGCCAGGCGTTCGGTGTGTGCGCCAACGAGTTCGGGCCGGCCGACGGTCACGTCGTCTCCCTCTCCTACGGGTGCGGCGGTCACTCCGAGGCGGCCGTCATGCCGCGGCCGCCGCGGCCGGCTCCGCCGGTGATCGACGAGACGCGCGTCGACGTCCTCCCGCTCCGGGAGGCCGACGAGACGGCCGCCGAGCCGGACACCGAAGAGGACCTCGGGCACTCCTGAGCCACTTCGGCTGCCCGCCGTGGGGGTGCCCGCGCCCGACGGCGCGGGTTTCGCCCACCCGCCCACCCGCCCGCCCGATCGCCCGTTCACCCGGAAACGGTTCCCCCGCCAGGGGCTGCCCGCCCCGCCCCAAAGGGAGAGACGCAGACGTGAGCTTGGACCCCTTCGGCACCGCCCGCCTGCGCCGCGGCGTACTGGACTCCTGGGTCACCTCCCCCGCCCGCTTCCGCGAGGACGCCAACGCCGAGGAGGACCTCGCCCTCGGCGGCTACCGCGACCGCCTCGTCGTCGAGCTCGCCCAGAACGCCGCCGACGCCGCCGCCCGCGCCGGCGTCCCCGGCCGCCTCCACCTCACCCTCCACGCCGCGAACGCCGGCACCCCCGCCACCCTCGCCGCCGCCAACACCGGCGCCCCCCTCGACGCCACCGGCGTCGAGTCCCTCTCCACCCTCCGCGCCTCCGCCAAGCGCGACGAGGGCACCCGCGCCGCCGGCCGCTTCGGCGTCGGCTTCGCCGCCGTCCTCGCCGTCACCGACGAGCCCGCCCTCGTCGGCCGCACCGGCGGCGTCCGCTGGTCCCTGGCCGAGGCCCGCGCCCTGGCCGCCGAGGCCGCCGGCGGCAGCCCCGGCCTCGGCGGCGAGCTCCGCCGCCGCGAGGGCCACGTACCGCTCCTGCGCCTGCCGTTCCCCGCCGAGGGCGCGGTGCTCAACGGCTACGACACCGTCGTCGTCCTCCCGCTCCGCGACGGCGCCGCCGAGGACCTGACCCGCCGTCTCCTCGCCGCCGTGGACGACGCGCTGCTGCTCACCCTCCCGGGCCTCACCGAGGTCGTCATCGAGACCCCGGACGCACCGCGCCGGGTCCTGACGCGCCACCAGAAGGACGACCAGGTCGTCATCGAGGACACGACGGCCGACAGCACGCGGACGACCCGCTGGCGCGTCAAGACGGCCACCGGCCCCCTCACCCCCGACCTCCTCGCGAACCGCCCCGTGGAGGAGCGCCTGCGCCCTCACTGGTCGGTCACCTGGGCCGTCCCCGTCGCCCCCGACGGCGCCCCGGAGCGCCCGCGCACCGCCCCCGTCGTGCACGCCCCCACCCCCACGGACGAGCCCCTGGGCCTGCCCGCCCTGCTCATCGCGAGCTTCCCGCTGGAGCCGACGCGCCGCCACACGGCCCCCGGCGTCCTCTCGGACTTCCTCACCGACCGCGCGGCCGAGACGTACACGGCCCTGCTGCGTGAATGGCGTCCCGTCGGCACGGGCACCCTCGACCTCGTCCCGGCCCCGCTGGCGACGGGCGCCCTGGACGCGGAGCTGCGCCGCCGCATCCTGGCAGCCCTCCCGGACGTCCCGTTCCTGCCGAGCGCGGCGACGACGCAACCGGCCGAGCCCACCCAGCCCCCCGGAACGGGCATCGAAGGCATCCCGTGGACGGAATCCCCGGACGCGTCCACACAGCACCCGGCGGCCGCCGCGCCGGCCGTTGACGCACCCACGCCGGCCTGGGAGGACGACCCCTTCCACCGGAGCGACGCCGCAGGCGAACCGCTGCGCCCCCGCGACGCGGAACTCGTCGAGGGCGCGGGCACCGCGACCGTGGCCGTGCTCGGCGAGCTGTTCCCGAGCCTGCTCCCCGCCGGTCTGGAGCGCCGCCCGGAGCTGCGCGCGCTCGGCGTGCCGCGCGTGCCGCTCGGCGAGGTCATCGACCGGCTCGCCGGGGCGGAGCGCCCGGCGGACTGGTGGTGGCGGCTCTACGACAGCCTCGCGGGCGTGGACCCGGACCGGCTGACCGGCCTGCCCGTACCGCTCGCGGACGGCCGTACGGCCATCGGCCCGCGCCAGGTCCTGCTGCCGCTGCCGCCCGCCGACGCGGCCGGCCCGGACGCGGAGCACCTGGCCCGCCTCGGGCTGAAGGTCGCCCACCCGGACGCGGCCCACCCGCTGCTGGAGAAGCTGGGCGCCACCCCCTCCTCGCCGCGCGCGATCCTGACGACGCCGCAGGTGAGGGCCGCCGTGGCGGCGTCCCTGGACGCCGAGGAGGTCTGGGACGACGAGGAGACGCTCGACAGCGAGACCCTCGCCGAACTCGTCCTCACCCTGGCCCGCGACGCGGACCTCGCCCCCGGTGACGAGCCGTGGCTGGCGGCCCTCGCCCTGCCCGACGAGGACGGCGAGCTCGCGCCCGCCGGTGAACTCGTCCTCCCCGGCAGCCCGTTCGAACAGGTGATCCGCCCGGGAGAGCTGGCCGCGTGCGACGCGGAGCTGGCCGAGCGCTGGGGCGAGCAGCCCCTGACGGCGGTCGGCGTGCTGGCCGACTTCGCGCTCGTGCGCGCCGCCGACGTCGTCCTCGACCCCGACGAACTCGAGCCGCGCGACGGCGACTTCGCCGAGCCCGACGACGCGGGGCTGCTCGACGCCGTGGACGTGTGGTGCGAGGACGTCCTCGACCGGCTCCCCGACACGCCGGTGCCGCCGGTGGCCACGGAGATCGTGGCGGTCCGGGACCTGGACCTGGTGGACGACGACGCCTGGCCGCAGGCCCTCGCCCTCCTCGCCGAGCCCCCGCTCCGCGACGCGCTGACGACCCCGCTGCGCGTCCTGCTGCCGGACGGCACGACGGAGTCCGTGCGCCCGTACACGGCGTGGTGGCTGCGCGGCCACCCCGTCCTGGACGGCCGCCGCCCGGCCGGCCTGCGGGTGGCGGGCGGCGACCCGCTGCTGGAGGGCCTCTACGAGGCGGCGGACGCGGGCGGCCTGGCCGACGAGCAGGTGCTGCGGGCGCTGGGCGTCCGCACGTCGGCGGCGGCGCTGCTGGACGAGCCGGGCGGCGCGGCGGAACTGCTGTCCCGCCTGGCGGACCCGTCCCGCGAGGTCCGGTCCGACCGGCTCCACGGTCTCTACGGTCTGCTGGCCGGCCTGGACCCGGACGAGGTCACGCTCCCGGACGAACTGCGGGCCGTGGTCGACGGCGAGGTGCGCGTCGTGGACGCGGCGGACGCGGTCGTGGCGGACGCCCCGGACCTGCTGCCGCTGGCGACGGGCGTGGCCCTGCTGCCGGTCGCCCCGGAGCGGGCGGCGGCGCTGGCGGAGCTTTTGCAGGTGCGACGGTTGAGCGAGGTCCTCCCGGCGGCCGTGGAGGCGACCGAGGGCGAGGTGCGCGAGGTCCCGGAGGGCGTGAGGGTCCTGCTGCCGGGCGCGCCGGCGACGTACGTCGAGCACGAGGAGCTCGTGATCGACGGCGTGGAACTGGACTGGCGCCTGGGCCCGGACGGCGTCCTGCACGCGGCGACGCTGGAGGGCGTGGCGGCGGGCCTGGCGTGGGCGGCCGGCGCGTGGGCGCGCCGCTTCGAGGCGGCGGCGCTGCTGGAGGACCCGTCGCGGACGGAAGAACTGGAACGCGCACGCTGGTTCGACTGAAGCCCAGCTGCTCGAAAGGGCTGACGAACCATCGGCTGATAACCAACAATGCCGCCATGCGCTCGACGACCAGAAGATCTCTGCTGACAGGCATGGCGGCGGCGGCCGTGGCCGTGCCGCTCGCCACGACCGTCACCACCCCGGCGTGGGCCGCCGCCGACACCGAGTTTTTCGCCTCGAACACGGAGCTGTACGCCAGCCCCCTCTTCAAGGAGGGCACCGACTGGGCCCGCCGCTACCGCCGGACGGGCCTGGACACGGTTCCGGGGCACTCGCGGGCCACGCCCCCGCTGACGTCCGTGGTCGCGCCGCACGGCGGCAACCTGGAGGACGGCACGAGCGAGCTGTGCCTGGCGGTCGCGGGGTACGCGCCGGAGGACCCCATGACGAGGTACGGCTCCGGCGGCGGCCCCGCCTACGACTACTGGATGTTCGACGTTCTCGCGACCGACAGCCGTGCGGTCCAGCAGATGCACGTCACGTCGACGCACTGCGACGACCCGGCCGCGCTGGCGATCGTCGGCGGCAGCCGCCACGCCGTCTCCGTCCACGGCTGCAAGAACCCCGGTGGCTCCGGGACGCAGAAGCTCGTACAGATCGGCGGCCGCGACAAGGACGCGAAGAAGTACCTCTATGACGCCCTCCGCGCCCGGCTCGGCACGAGCGTGGCCCTCACGCTCCCCACCGGTGGTCTGGACGGCGACGAGCCGCTGAACATCTGCAACCGCACCTACAGCGGCGCGGGCGCGCAACTGGAGATCTCCACCGAGCTGCGCAGGGCCATGTTCGGCGACTTCTCCTCCCCGGCCACGCGGGCCGCGACCTACGGCAGGTCCGCCGACGGCAAGGCGGCCCCTTACTGGAACGGCTTCGTCACAGCCGTGCGCGAGGCGATCGCCCAGATCGAGCAGAGCGGCGGCTGACCCGTACCCTGTTGCCCGCCAGTGTGGCGTGAGTGACGAGCGTGAGGGAACGGAGCATGCGGTGACGACGGGGGAACCGAACGGCGGAGATCTGGTCGGAAAGGTGCTCGGCGGTCGATACCGGGTCACCGCGATGCTCGGCCGCGGCGGCATGGGCGTGGTCGCCCGCGCCGTGGACGAGCTGCTCAACCGCGAGGTCGCCGTCAAGATCCTGCGGGCCTACACCGACGCCTCCGGGCCCGACCTCGCAGATCTGCGGGCCCGGATGCGGCGGGAGGCGCAGGCGGCCGCCCGTATCCGGCACAGCGGCGTGGTCACCGTCCACGACGTGACCGAGGAGCAGGGCCTCCCGGTCATCGTCATGGAACTCGTCGACGGCCCTTCCCTCGACGACGTCCTCGGGGAGCGCGGCACGCTGGAGCCGCACGAGGCGGCGGCCATCGGCGCCAAGCTCATGGACGCGCTCGACGCCGCGCACCGCGCCGGCGTCCTCCACCGGGACGTCAAGCCGGGGAACGTGCTGCTGGAACGCGGCGGCAGGGTCGTCCTGACCGACTTCGGCATCGCGACGCTCGATGCCACGGGCGACGAGGCCATGGACAAACTGACCCGCAGCGGCGAGATCATCGGCTCCCTCGACTATCTGCCCCCGGAGCGCGCCCAGGGCGCGGACCCCGGCCCCGCGTCGGACATCTGGTCGCTCGGCATGACGCTGTACGCGGCGGTGGAGGGCGCTTCGCCGTTCCGCCGGACGTCGGTGTGGTCCACGCTGACGGCGATCGTCAACGAACAGCTGCCGGAGCCCAAGCGGGCCGGGGCGCTCACACCGGTCCTGCTGGCGCTGATGGCGAAGGAGCCGGAGCACCGGCCCACCGCCGACGAGGCGCGGCAGATGCTGGAGCGGGTGGCGTCGGGGAAGACGGTGAACCTCGTGCAGAGGTCGTCCACGCCGTCGGCCGACACCCCGCCGTCGGCCGCTTTGCCTCCGGCCGCCGCCGCACCCCCGGCCTTCGGCGCCCCGCCCCCGGCCTTCGGCCATCCGCCCACCATGGCCGTCACCCCGCCGCCTCGGCCCGTGGCGGGCGCCGGTGCCGATGCGGCGCCGCAGCCTCCGTACGCCGGCTACGGCTACCCTCCGCCCGGGCATCCGGCGGCCGCCCCGCCTCCCGCTCCCGCCCCCGCTCCCGGCCCTCCGGGCGCGGGCAAGGTGCGCCGCCGTAGTCGTGCGCTCATCGCGGGGGCGGCGGCCGCCGTCGTACTCGCGGGTGGTGGCGTCAGCTACGCCCTGATGGGCGAGCACGGCGGCAAGCGCGACGACGTGGCGCAGGGCGCGTCGCCTGCTCCGGAGTCCCCTTCGGGTGGCGGCATGGTCACCGCACCGTCGGAAGGCCCGCCCGTGGCGCCGTCGGGCAGCCCCTCGCCGCTGGTGCCGAGCGGGTCGCCGGCCGTCCCGGGCAAGGAGAGCCCCAAGGCGACGCCGAGCGACGACAAATCCCCGAAGGCGTCACCTTCCCCGTCGTCGATGGTGTCCAAGAGCTGCGTCGGCTGGGCCCACAAGGACCCGAAGCCGGGCACCTACGGCTACATGATCGGCACCTTCAAGCTGGGATCCGGTCCGTATGCGTCATGCCCCACGCTGGCCGAGGCCAAGTCGGGCGTGAAGGTCTGGTTCCACTGCTACATCACCAACAATTACGGCCACCGGTGGACCTACGTCCGGATAGACGGCACGAAGAGCATGGGCTGGATGTACAACGGCAACATCAACCGCCAGAACGGACCGGACACCCCCTGCACGTAGGACTCGGCCCGGTGCCGGGTCCACGCCGAGGTGGCGTGAACCCGGCGGGCGGGAGGCTCAAGCGGGACAGGTCCCGTCGATGTTGAGGGCAAGGCTGGCCAAGTCGGCCTGCACGGCCCTGCACACCTCGCCGGGGATCGTCATGGGGGCGGCGGGGGCGGCCTGTGCTGCCGGGGCCGTGACGACGGCTCCCAGGACGGTGAGGACCGTGCTCGCTGCGAGCGCGAGGACGGTTCGTCGGGTGCGGCTCAAGGCGTCTCCTCCAGTGGAGTGGGGGGGGGCGGACTGCGGTGAGTCTGTCCAGCCGGCCGCGTGAGGTTCCCCCGGGGACGGGGCGCCAGGGGGTATCCGGGGTTGCGAGTAATGGCCCTGTGGGGTGAGGCCGGTGGCCGCAACCCCGCACAGGCTGTAGCGGATCGTTTCCGCAGCCCCGTACGGGTGACATGCCGCATGCGGGCACGGCGGCGGGGCATCTCCTGCCCGGCCTACCCTGGAATCGCAGGCGGTACATCCGTACGACAGGAGGCCGTCATGACCAGGAAAGTCGCCGACTGCCGCAAGGCGCCGAGCGAATCCCACTGCACGCTGACGATCACGGGCGAGGAGGACGAAGTCGTCCGCGCCGCCGCCGAGCACGCGGTCTCCGTGCACCAGCACGAGGACACGCCCGAGCTCCGCGAAATGATCCGCGGCATGCTGGAGGACGAACCGGCCCCGGGCACCTGACCCTATGCGTCGACGACGCGGCGACCTCCCCGCCCCGGGCGGGGAGGAAGGCCGCCCGCGCGGCGAATTGACCTCCTGAATCCGCAGGGAATTGCACCATCCACCGGGTCTCCCGCCTCCCTAGAGTCGTGATCACGACAACCGAGGAGCCCACAGCCATGACGACGACGACCCGGAACGCCGACTTCCCCGCCCTGCTCACCCGTGCCGCCGAGGCGGAGGTCACGCGCGATCCCAGCAGCGTCATCACGCTGCTGGCCGACTCCGACACCACCGGCGGTCTGCTGACGAGCTACCGCTCGACGTTCGCCCAGGGGGCGCCGGGCGCGCCGGCGCACTTCCACACCCGGGCCGCCGAGATGTTCCACGTCATCGACGGCTCGCTGCGGGTGCTCGTGGGCGAGGAGGTCAAGGTGCTGGAGGCCGGGGACTTCCTCCTCGTGCCGCCGCGTACGCACCACGCGTTCGCCGCCGCGCCCGGGTGCGAGGCCGATGTGCTGATCACCTTCACGCCCGGGATGGCGCGCTTCGCGTACATGCGGCTGCTGGAGCGCGTGATGCGGGGCGAGGCGAGCCCGCGGGAGATCAAGGAGTCCTCCGAGCGTTTCGACAACCACTACGTGGACAGCCCCGTGTGGAACGCCGCGCTCGGCGCGTGAGGCGGCGGGTGAGGTTTGCGGTCGCCGGGCCGTGCGGAGGATTCCGGCATGGGTGAGACGGCGACCACGCACGCGGCGAACACGGCCCGCACCTACGTTCGACGTCGTCTGGACGCAGGAGGCCCTCGTCCACAGCGGCGACCGGGCGCGCATGCTCTCGGAGGCGGTCCGTGTCCTCGCGCCCGGCGGGGCCCTCGTTCTCACGGACGTGATGGCGGCCGACGACAGCCACCGGGACGCGCTGCGTCCGGTGTGCGAGCGGCTGGACGTCGCTCCCGCACTACACCCGCCTCGCCGAGGACGTACGGCGGCACGGCGACGAACTCGCCGGCGCCTACAGCGACGCGTACCGGGAGCGGTTGCGGGCGAACCTGCCCCTGTGGGTCGACGCCTGCGAGAACGGCCTGCTCTCCTGGGGCGTCTTCCACGCCCGCCGGTGAGCGGACCGGGGTGGACGGGGAAGGCCCGCCCCACCCCCGCCGATTGGGCGGAACGGCCGGACTCGCGTAAGCATGAGGGCGCCCCTCCCGCACCCCGGACCGGAAGGACCCCGCCCATGAGCGCGCCCGTGCCCGCCCCTCGCGACCTGGCAGAACTCCCGTACGCGCACCGCCTGGAGCCGTTCACGGGCGAGCTGGAGCGGGAGAGCGCGTACGAATGGCTGCACATCGACGGGCGCGACTTCGACGACGTCGACGGCGGCAGCGCCCAGTTCTCCGAGTCCGCCCTGTCGTCGGTGACCCTCACCCGCGGCCGGTACCGGCGCGCGCTCTTCGACAACGTGTGGTTCCACAACCTCCGCACCGTCGGCAGCGATCTCGCGGAGACCAGGTGGATGGACGTGGAGTGCGTCTCCGGCCTCCTCGCCGGTACGGAGATCCACGGCGCCGACATCCGCCGCACCGTCTTCCACCACTGCAAGTTCGACTCGGTCAACCTGCGCGTGGCCCATCTCAAGGAAGTCGCGTTCGTCGACTGCCTGCTGCGGGACGTGGACTTCGGCGGTGCGACGCTGACGGACGTCTCCTTCCCCGGCACGGCCCTGGACGGCGTCGACCTCACCCGGGCCACGCTGACCCGGGTCGACCTGCGCGGGGCGACCGCGCTGGGCATCACCTCCGGGGCGGAGTACCTGGCCGGGGCGACGATCAACACCCCTCAGCTCTTCGACCTGGCCCCCGCCCTGGCCCAGCACGTCGGCCTCACTGTCACGGACGACTGACGACTACTGAGGACGGTTGTCGCCTGCTGTCACGGACGTGACGTCTGTGCCGGCGACTTCGGCATGGAGCCCGGCGCGGTGCCCAGGGCGACGTACCACGTCCCGCCGCGCCGGGTCAGGGTGAGCGTCTCGCTGAAAGGACGGCCCTCCTTGTCGGTCGCCCGGAGCCGCGCGTCGGCGGTGTCGGGGCCGAACTCGTGGCCGACCCGGACGTCGTCCACGCGCAGCCCGCGTCCGCCCTGGCTGCCGACCAGCTCCCGCGCGGCCTGCTCGGCCCCCTCGTTGCCGGGAGGGCTGAGCTTCACCAGCGCCGGTACGTCACGGTCGTTGATCGCCTTCACATACGCGACCGCGGTGTCGCGCTCGTCCCTCGCCTTCCCTTCCCCCTGGTCGTCGCACGCGGTCAGGGACAGGGCCGCGACCGCCGTCGTGCACACGATGCGAACGATGCGAAGTGGTGTCTTCATGTCGCTCCAGAGGCCGGGGAGGCGAAAGCCGGACGTCACGTGCGGTGCGCGTACCACCAGGCGTGCGGGTACTTGGCAAGGAGGTTGGTGAGCTTCCGGTTGTGGGTGTTGCTCGTGTGGTACGTCAGATAGATCTCACTCGTACCGTAGAACCCCGTGACGATCATCGTGTGGTCGATGGTGTTGTCGCGGTCCCAGTCCGCCTGGAGCACGTCGCCCAGGGCCATCTGCCAGACGTTGTTCAGGGGCTTGGCACGCTGGGAGTACTTCCTGGCGAACCAGAACCAGTTCTCGGCGCCGCCCCAGGTGTAGCTGGTGGTCCAGGTGTGGTCGCCGTAGTACCACTTGTCGCGGTCCTTGCGGTCGAAGAACCCGCTGCCCTTCTTCTTCCAGCCGCCGGCCTTCATGGCCTGGGAGACGAAGTTGGTGCAGTCGTTGCCGTAGGTGCGGTAGTCGCCGTTCGGGTGCTGCCAGTACCTGTTCGCGTAGTTGACCATCGCCGTGTAGTCGTAGCCGGCGGCCAGGGCGCTCTTGCCGGTCTTGGCCTTGTCGTCGGCCGGGGTGCCCGCGGGCGGGCGTTCGGTGTTCGCGGGTGCCGAACGCGGTCCCTCGCTCTTCGTCTCGTCCGTGGGCCGCTCGGTCCTGGGCGGGGTGTTGTACGTGGTGACGTCCCCGGTGCCGATGTCCGGCCGGTCCGAGGCGAGGACCCAAGCGCCGGCCGCGTCACGGGTGAAGGTGAGCGTGTGGTCGAGGGTGTACTCCTCGGCCTTGGGCTCGTCGGCGGAGCGGACGTTCGGGTAGAGGAGGCTCGTCGTCTCCGTCAGCCGGAGCGTGGCGCGGTCGCCCGTCTGCTCCGCCTTGCCGGGGGTCACCGTCACCTCGGCGCCCGAGTAGCCGCCGCTGGCCTTCTCGTAGGCGCGGCCCTGCTCGGCGAGCTGGGCGAACTCCTTCGCGAGGCTCTGCTTCAGGGCCGGTGTGGCGCGTTCGGGCGTGACGGGGGCCAGGCGCTTGGCACCGGCCAGGGTGACGGAGTCGGCCCGCTGCCGCAGATACGCGTGGGCGATGCCCGTGAGATCCCGCAGGTCGCCGGCGGCGACCGGCCGGGACTCTTCCACCGGCGAGGAAGCCGAAGGCCCGGCCGCGGAGGCCGAGACGGCTGTGGTGAGCGTGAGCACGGCCGCGGTGAGCAGTGCGCACGGTAATCCGGGAGCGATCTTTCTCATGACTTCCCCCATGTTGTTGTGGCTACGCCCGTATCAGGCTGCGTCGTAAGGACACGTATGGGGGCTGTCGTGGTGCCGCGATGGCTGGATCGAGGCCGTTCTTTGGCCGGGGAACGCCTGGGAACGACGGGTTCCGTCGGTTCTCGGCTACAGCTCCCGCTCGTACCGCACGCCCGGGCGGTCGCCGACGGTGGTGTGTTCCGCGAACACGAACCCGTTGCGTTCGAGGACGGTCCGGGAGGCCGGGTTGTCGAGGGTGGTGCGGGCCGTGAGGGAGGTGAGGCCGTACGTCGTGGCGGCCAGGCGGCACAGCGCGGCGACCGCGGCCGTGGCGACGCCCCGGCCCGCCGCCCGCTCGGCGATCCGGTAGCCGAGCTCGGCGGTGCCGCGCTCGACGTCGACGAGGTTGACGCGACCGATCAGCCGACCGCCCTCGCTGCCGCTGTCGCCATCGCCGCCGTCATCGTCCAGGACGACGTGGAAGTGGATCCCGCCCGTCTCCTGCTCGGCGAGCCGGGCCGCGTGGTAGGCCGCGAAGCCGGCGAAGTACGCGTCGCCGCGGTCCGGGACGGTCCGGGCGAAGTACGCGCGGTTCTCCCGCTCGAAGGCCAGCAGGGCGGGCGCGTGGTCCGCCCTGAGCCGCTCCAGTCTCACCATGCTCACCATGTCGCGGAGCGTACGGTGGCCGCCGTGGTCAGAGGTACTCCTTTTCCGGGGTACTATGGATGAGTCACGCGCCGCTAGCTCAGTTGGTTAGAGCAGCTGACTCTTAATCAGCGGGTCCGGGGTTCGAGTCCCTGGCGGCGCACAGTGACGATGGCCTCACCGATCGGTGGGGCCATCGTTCGTTTTCAGCCGCCGCCACGTGAGTTCCAGCGCCACCCCCGCCGCCACGGCGATGGCGACCGCCGTCCACGGCATCGTCGCCCCGATGAGCTTCAGCGCGAAGAAGCGCTGCAGCCAGGGCACCACCAGGACGACCACGAACCCCGCCCCCATCGCCGCGACCAGCGCCACCCGCCACCACGTGTACGGGCGGGCGATGATCGCGAGCACCCACAGGGAGATCAGGAAGAGGGTCAGCGTCGCCGCGCTCGTCTCCGCGCCGAGCGTGTCGGTGCCGAGCCCGGCGTCCGCGTAGTGGGCGCGGGCCAGCAGGTACGCGGCGAAGGTGGCCGTCCCCGCGATCAGGCCGGACGGGATCGCGTACCGCATCACGCGGCGGACGAAGTGCGGGCGGGCCCGTTCCTTGTTGGGGGCGAGGGCGAGGAAGAACGCGGGGACGCCGATCGTCAGCGTCGACAGCAGCGTCAGGTGCCGGGGGAGGAAGGGGTAGGAGACCCGCGTGCAGACGACCAGGACCGCGAGCAGCACCGAGTAGACGGTCTTCGTCAGGAACAGCGTGGCCACGCGCGTGATGTTGCCGATGACGCGCCTGCCCTCCGCCACGACCGAGGGGAGGGTGGCGAAGCTGTTGTTCAGGAGCACGATCTGGGCGACGGCCCGGGTGGCCTCCGAGCCGGAGCCCATGGAGACGCCGATGTCGGCGTCCTTCAGGGCCAGGACGTCGTTGACGCCGTCGCCGGTCATGGCGACCGTGTGGCCCCGGGACTGGAGGGCGCCGACCATGTCCCGCTTCTGCCGCGGGGTGACGCGGCCGAAGACCGCGCCCCGGTCCAGGGCCGCCGCCATCGCCTCCGGCTCGTGCGGCAGCTTCCGGGCGTCGACGGGGGCCTCGGCCCCGGGCAGCGCGAGCTTGGCGGCGACGGCGCCGACGGAGACCGCGTTGTCGCCGGAGATCACCTTGGCGGAGACGTTCTGCTCGGCGAAGTAGCGCAGGGTCTCCGCCGCGTCGGAGCGCAGCCGCTGCTCCAGGACGACGAGGGCGGTGGGGCGCACGCCCTCGGCGACGCGCGGGTCGTCCAGGTCGCGCGCGGCGCGGGCGAGGAGCAGGACGCGCAGGCCCTGGGCGTTGAGCCCGTCGACCTCGGTGAGCGCGGGGTCGCCTGCGGGCAGCAGCACGTCGGGGGCGCCGAGCAGCCAGGTGCCGGACTCGCCGTCGGGGCCGTGGAGCGAGGCGCCGCTGTACTTGCGGGCGGAGGAGAACGGCAGCGCTTCCGCGCAGCGCCAGCCGCCGGAGGCGTTCGAGGTGCCCGAGCCGTCGGGGTAGGCGTCGATGATCGCCTGGAGGCTGGCATTGGGCCGCGGCTCGGCCTCGCCGAGGGCGCCGAGCACCTGGCGCACGTACGACTGCCGGGCCTCGTCCGACTCCTGCGCCTCGTCCGACCCTTGCGTCTCGGCCAGGACGCGCAGCTCGCTGACGTCCATGCCGCCCTCGGTGAGGGTGCCGGTCTTGTCGAGGCAGACGACGTCGACGCGGGCGAGCCCCTCGATGGCGGGCAGCTCCTGCACCAGGCACTGTTTGCGGCCCAGCCGGATGACGCCGATGGCGAAGGCGACGGAGGTCAGCAGCACCAGCCCCTCGGGGACCATCGGCACGATCCCGGCCACCATGCGCCGCACGGCCTCCCGCCAGTCGTGGCCCTGGACCACCAGCTGGCTGACGACGAGGCCGAGGGCGGCGGGCAGCATCAGCCAGGTCACGTACTTGAGGATCGTGCTGATGCCGGTGCGCAGCTCGGAGTGGACGAGGGTGAAGCGGGTGGCCTCCTCGGCGAGCTGGGCGGCGTACGCCTCGCGGCCGACCTTGGTGGCGGTGAAGGCGCCGCCCCCGGCGACGACGAAGGAGCCGGACATCACCGGATCGCCGGGCTTCTTGAGCACCGGGTCGGCCTCGCCGGTGAGCAGCGACTCGTCGATCTCCAGGCCGTCGGCCTCGGCCACCTCGCCGTCGACGACGCACTTGTCGCCGGGGCCGAGCTCGATGACGTCGCCGAGGACGATCGAGCCGGTGGGGAGGGCGACGGGGGCGCCGTCGCGGCGGACGACCGGCTTGGCCTCGCCGATGACGGCGAGCGAGTCGAGGGTCTTCTTGGCGCGCAGCTCCTGGAAGATGCCGATCGCGGTGTTGGCGATGATGACGAAGCCGAAGAGGCCGTCCTGGAGGGGGCCGACGACGAGGATGATCAGGAAGAGGACGCCGATGATGGCGTTGAAGCGGGTGAAGACGTTCGCCCGGACGATCTCCTTGGTGGAGCGCGAGGACCGTACGGGTACGTCGTTGACCTCGCCCCGTGCCACGCGCTCGGCGACCTCGGCGGCGCTCAGCCCGGGGTGCGCGGTTGTCACGATCTGCGAGGGATCGCTCATGTTCCGACGGTAACCGGGCGGCTTCCCGCTTGCTCGGCCATGGCCTCAGCCGTAAGTCAGCGCTGCTCCGCACCCTGGGCGGCCTTCGCCGCCGCATGCCGCTTGAT
Source organism: Streptomyces abikoensis (assembly GCF_014648775.1). GTDB lineage: Bacteria > Actinomycetota > Actinomycetes > Streptomycetales > Streptomycetaceae > Streptomyces > Streptomyces abikoensis. The sequence goes on along the minus strand of NZ_BMRT01000005.1, from coordinate 231,554 downwards.
CGCCGCGTCCCGCTTGCGGACGTACCAGACGCCGATCAGCCCCAGCCCGCCGCCGGCGAGGCATGTCCACAGCCACCACAGGTGCCCGTGGTCCCGGTACCAGCCGTAGAACGGCAGTTGCGCGAGGAAGAGGACGAACCACACGATCGTGCCGCCCGTGATCGTCGCGACGACCGGGCCCTCCAGGGGCTCGGGCGCTTCGTGCGTCGGTGTCCACTTCGTCATGGCGGCCAGCCTAGTGCGTCCGGGTTCGGCCGACGGCGGTGGAGCCCTTGCGCCGCCGGGGTCTACGCGCGGAGATAGCCAAGTCGCCCTTGTTTATTCATACTGAATCGAACTGGATTTGATTGCTCGCTTATGTTTGATCATACAAGGATGATCAAAAGAAGCGCGGCGAAGCACTCTTCTGATCCATTTGTTTTGTCCCGACGGCCTCCCCGGCCGCCCTCACGACTGAGGTCACGCATGCCCACCTCGGCCACCCCAGCCGTCGACGCCCAGCAGCCGTCCCCCACGCCCCCCACGGGCAACGCCCTCGACCGGTACTTCCGGATCAGCGAGCGGGGCTCGTCCGTCTCCCGGGAGCTCCGCGGCGGACTGGCGACCTTCTTTGCGATGGCGTACATCATCGTGCTGAACCCGATCATCCTCGGGGCCGGTCACGACAAGTACGGCCATCAGCTGGACAACGGCCAGCTGGTCACGGCCACCGCGCTGATGGCCGGTCTCACCACCGTCCTCATGGGCGCGATCGGCAACGTCCCCATCGCCTGTGCCGCCGGCCTCGGCATCAACGCCGTCGTCTCGCTCCAGCTCGCGCCCAAGATGAGCTGGCCGGACGCGATGGGCATGGTCGTCCTCGCGGGCCTGGTGCTGATGGTGCTGGTGGCCTCCGGTCTGCGGCAGCGCGTCATGGACGCGATCCCGAACGGGCTGCGGCGCGCCATCGCGATCGGCATCGGCCTGTTCATCTCGCTGATCGGCCTGGTGGACTCCGGCTTCGTCAGCCGCAACCCCGACGCCGCCCACACCACCGTCCCGCTCTCCCTCGGCCAGGGCGGTCAGCTCCAGGGCTGGCCGGTGGTGGTCTTCGCGGCGGGCCTGCTGCTGACGTTCGTCCTGCTCGTCCGGAAGACGCCGGGCGCGATCCTCATCGGCATCGTCGTGATGACGTTCACCGCCATCGTGATCAACTCGCTGGTGAAGATCCCCGACGCCGAGTGGGGCCTGTCCGTCCCCAGCTGGCCGGACAAGATCGTGGACACCCCCGACTTCGGGCTCGTCGGCAAGGTCAGCCTCCTCGGCGGCTTCCACGAGGTGGGCTGGCTCACCGGCTGCCTGTTCGTCTTCACCGTGCTGCTGTCCGGCTTCTTCGACGCGATGGGCACGATCATCGGCGTCGGCGAGGAGGCCGGGCTGACCGACGAGAACGGCCAGCTGCCCAACATGGGCAAGATCCTGATGATGGACGGCGTCGCCGTCGCCGCGGGCGGCGTGGGCTCGGCCTCCGCCAACACCTGCTTCGTGGAGTCCACGGCCGGCGTCGGCGAGGGCGCCCGCACCGGCCTCGCCAACCTGATGACCGGCGGCCTCTTCCTCCTCGCCCTGGTCTTCACCCCGCTGGCCAAGATCGTCCCCTCGCAGGCCGCCACCCCGGCGCTGCTGGTCGTCGGCTTCCTGATCATGGCGTCCAACGTCAAGGAGATCGACTGGAGTGACTTCACGATCGCCATCCCCGCGTTCCTGACGATCGTCTCCATGCCGTTCACCTACTCGATCACCAACGGCATCGGCATCGGCGTCCTCGCCTTCATCGCCCTGCGCGTCGCGGACAAGCGGGCCCGTGAGATCCCCTGGCTCCTCAACGCGGTCGGCGTCTGCTTCCTGATCTACTTCCTCCTCGACCCGATCGAGCGGGCGCTGGGCGTGAAGTAACGCCCGCGGAGCAGATCGCGAGGGTGGGTGCGGGCCGCGGCGGCCCGCACCCACCCTCTTCGTATCCCCACCTTCGACCGGTCCGGTCGGCGGGTGTGGATCAGCAGGACTCCCCGTACTTCACCGCGGTGAACGACACGGGCCGGCCGTCGAGCTTGGCATCTGCGGCGGGCTGCTGCGAGCACACCTGCCAGTTCGACTCCATCAGGACCATGCGGCCTCGCCCGGACGCGTCCTTGACGGTGATGCTCGTGCTGCGGTCGAGGGCCTGGCGGGCGGCCTTCACGGACTTGCCCGTGAAGTCGGGCATCGTGGATCCGGCGGCCTTGGGCGCGGCCCCTTCATCGCTGGCGGGGCAGTCCTCTTCGAGTTTGACGGCGGCGAAGTCGACCTTGGTGCCGGTGGGGTGCTCGCCGTGCGACGGGGTCTGGGAACAGACCTTCCAGTTGCGGTCGAGGACCTGCATGCGGCCGCGGCCGAGGGCATCGTGCGAGGCCAGGTTGTGGAACCCGGCGGCCTGCGCCTGGTCCTGCGCGGACTGGAGGCCCTTGCCCTTCATATCGGGAAGGCTCGCGGCCTTGGTGCCGGGGCCGGGGCCGGTGCCGGCGTCGTCGGCCTTGGCGGTGTTCTGGACGGCGGACGGCCTGCCGTCGGAGTCGGCGCTGCCGTTCGTGCTGCCGTTCGTGTTCGGGTTGCACCCGGTGATGGCCAGTAGGCCGACCGCGCCGAGGGTCGCGATGGTGGCGGCGTGCTTGTGCATGGTCCCCCCCATGACGATAGTGCTGGAGGAACAGCATGCGGCATATGTGCACAGTGTGGTGAACGCCGTGAACGTTCTGTGACCCGGTCGGCCCAGATGCACCCCCCACGTGCCCCCATGCGCCCCAATGCCAACTTTCTTTAGTTCAGGTAATGAGTTAATCTAATAAACATGCCGGACCTGTCCAGCGCACCGCATCACACCCCGCGCGACACCCCAGACGACGTAGCCGCCGTGAACGCCCTGCGTTCCGCGGTGATGCGGCTGGGCCGCAGGCTCAAGCACCAGCGGGTCGACGAATCGCTCAGCCCCGCCGAGATGTCGGTGCTGGGCACGCTCGCCCGCTGTGGCTCCGCCACGCCCGGGGAGCTGGCCCGCAAGGAGCACGTGCAGCCGCCCTCGATGACGCGCATCGTCGCGCTGCTGGAGAGCAAGGGCCTGGTCCGGCTGGAGCCGCACCCGGAGGACCGCCGGCAGAAGGTGGTCCGCCAGACCGAGCAGGCCGAGGCCATGCTCGAGGAGAGCCGGAGGAAGCGGAACGCCTGGCTGGCCCAGTTGGCCGGGCAGCTGACCGAGGACGAGTGGGAGACGCTCCGCGCCGCCGCGCCCGTCCTGGAGAAACTCGCGCACCTGTAAGTGCACGGAGAAGGAGGCGACCCCACTTTGAGTACGGGACCCGGAGCAGACTCCGCACCCGCACCGAACCGCCACCACGACGCACCCACCACCTCCCTGCCGCACCTGGACCGCAGCCCGAAGCGCGGTTCCGAGTCCGGTTCCAAGGGCGGAACCTTCAGTTCACTCCGGATCCGCAACTACCGGCTCTTCGCCACCGGCCAGGTGGTCTCCAACACCGGTACCTGGATGCAGCGAATAGCCCAGGACTGGCTGGTCCTCAGCATCACCGGCTCCTCCGCCGCCGTCGGCATCACCACGGCGCTGCAGTTCCTGCCCCTGATGCTGCTCGGCCTCTACGGCGGCGTCATCGCCGACCGCTGCCCCAAGCGACAGCTGGTGCTGGTCACCCAGGCCGCGATGGCCGTCACCGGCCTCGCGCTCGGCGTCCTCACCCTCACCGGGCACGTCCAGGTCTGGCACGTCTACCTCACGGCGCTCGCGCTCGGCCTCGTCACCGTCGTCGACAACCCCGCCCGCCAGGCGTTCCTCGTCGAGATGGTCGGCCCCGCCGACCTGCGCAACGCCGTCAGCCTCAACTCGGCGAACTTCCAGTCAGCGCGTCTCGTCGGCCCCGCCGTGGCCGGTGTGCTGATCAGCGCTGTCGGAAGCGGCTGGGCGTTCCTCCTCAACGGGCTGTCCTTCGCCGCGCCCATCGCCGCGCTGCTGCTGATGCGCGCCTCCGAGCTCCACAAGGTCGACCCCACCCCGCGCGGCAAGGGCCAGCTCCGGGAGGGGCTGCAGCACGTCGCGTCACGACCGGAGCTCATCTGGCCGATCGTGCTCGTCGGCTTCATCGGCACCTTCGGCTTCAACTTCCCCATCTGGCTCACGGCGTTCGTCAACGACGTCTTCCACGCCGACGCCAGCACCTACGGTCTGCTCAACACGCTGATGGCGGCCGGCTCCCTGGTGGGCGCCCTGCTCGCCGCGCGCCGCGGCACCTCGCGGATGCGGCTGCTGGTCGGCGCGGCCCTGGGCTTCGGCCTGCTGGAGATCACCGCCGCGCTGGCGCCCTCCTTCTGGATCTTCGCCCTGCTGCTCGTGCCGATCGGCATGTGCGGCCTGACCATCAACGTCACCGCCAACTCCGGTATCCAGCTGGCCGCCGACCCCGCGATGCGGGGCCGGGTGATGAGCCTGTTCATGATGGTCTTCATGGGCGGTACGCCGCTGGGCGCCCCGCTCGTCGGCTGGGTCACGGACGTGTACGGGCCCCGGGTGGGCTTCCTGGCCGGCGGCGTCGTCTCGACGCTGGCGGCGACGGCGATCGGGCTGGTGCTGCTCCGGGCCGGTGGCCTGCGGATGCGGGTCGGCTTCCGCCGGGGACAGCCGGTGGTGGCGTTCGTGCCGCGACCGCCGTCCCGGCAGGAGGCGGAGGCGCGGGTGCCGGCGACGGCCTGACGGCCGCCGCCTGGACCCCCCCGTCCTCATGCGCCGGACGCGCGGGCTCTGCCCGTCCGGCGCATGAGGACGACGCGCGTCAGCACGGATGGGGGTCCGGGGGCTCGCCCCCGGTCACGGGAAGGGGCGGGAACGGGGAACGGCCCCGCAGGGCCCCCGGCCTCTCCCTGGCCTCCCCCCCGGCCTCCATCCCGGCCTCCACCGCGTTGATCACCGCATGCGGGACACTGGCCGTATGCGCCTGTTCGTCGCGGTGAACCCCCCGGAGCCGGCCGTCGCCGAACTCGCCTCGGCCGTCCACGACTTGCGTGCCCTGCCGGGCGCGGAACGGCTGCGCTGGGCCGAGCGGCCCGGCTGGCACTTCACGCTCGCGTTCCTCGGCGAGGTCGACGAGGCGCTGCTCCCGGAGCTCACCGAGCGCCTGGGCCGCGCCGCGCACCGGCATCCGGCGCACGCGCTGCGGCTCGCCGGCGGGGGCCGGTTCGGGGACCGGGTGCTGTGGGTGGGGGCCGAGGGCGAGGTGGAGACCCTGCGCGGGCTCGCCCGTTCCGTGATCGCCGGGGCCCGCCGGGCGGGCGTCGTCGTGGACGGGACGCACTCCTTCCACCCCCACCTCACCCTTGCCCGCTCCGGCGGCGGCCGGGTGAACCTCCGCCCCTACGTCGCCGCGCTGGTGGACTTCCGGGGCCGGGAGTGGCGGGCCGAGCGCCTGGAGCTCGTCCGCAGCCGGCTCCCCGGCGGGGGCGTCCCGGGGGAGCGGCCCCGCTACGAGACGATCGCGGCGTGGGAGCTGGGGCGGTAGCCGGCCGTGTCCATGGGGCGTGGCCGGGCCCACGGGGCGTGCCCGCGGCCCGTCCGGTTAGGCTCGTGGGGTGGACCCGAAGACCAGGAACCGGATCATGACCGGTGCGCTCGCCCTCATGCTCGTCGTCGTCGCCGTGGTGTCGGCGGTGAAGTAGCCGGCGGCGAGGCGGCCGGCGGCGAGGTGGCCGTCCTCACTTCCAGGTGGCGAGCGTCTTCGTCCCCTGCTCCCAGGTGACGCCGGTCGGCGCCCCCGCCCCCGCGTCCGCCACGTAGACGGCGCAGCCCGTCACGCTCTGTCCCGGCGCGGCCTTCTCGAAGTCGGACGTGCTCAGGGACTCGCACTTCTCGAAGCCCCGGTACTTCAGCGGGTTCTTCGGATCGCCGGTGGTGTCCAGGGCGCCGATGATCGTCAGCTTGGTCAGCCGCTTCTTGTTCGCGTCGGCCACCGAGAAGTACGTGGAGGCGCCGCCCGACTTCCCGGCCTCCGTGCCGGTGGGCTTGGTGAGCTTGTAGCGGAGGTAGTAGGGCGTCCTGCCGGCGTACTTCGACGCGTCCTTGAGGACGCTCAGGTCGGCGCTGCCGCCCTGCTCCAGGCGTTCGACGGTCACGTCGAGCTTGGCGTCCTTGTAGCCGGGGAGGCTCGCCGTCTCCCCGAACCGCAGCTCCTTCCCCTCGTCGGAGGAGGAGCCCGAACAGCCCGCACAGGCCGCCAGTACGGCCGTCGCGAGTGCCGCCATCGCGGCCGAGCGGAGGGCCTGGCGCGGTCGCCGGACCGCTGTCCCGTTCACCATGGCGCTCACGATAACGAGCCGTGGAACGACTGTCCGAAGAAGCGCTTCAGTTGAACGGAAGCGTGTTGTCCGCCCCGGGGCCGGGGGCCGCTCGGCCATGCTGAGGGGGTGATCCTTCACGCCGTCCTGCGCGCCCTGGCCGTCACCGGGTCCATGACCTGGGAGATCACCTGGGCGCTGGTCCTGGGGTTCGCGCTCTCCGCCGTCGTCCAGGCCGTGGTCCGCAGGGCGGCCGTCGTCTCCCTGCTGGGCGACGACCGGCCCCGTACGCTCGCCGCCGCCGCCGGACTGGGCATGGCCTCGTCCTCCTGCTCGTACGCCGCCGTGGCCCTGGCGCGCTCGCTGTTCGTGAAGGGCGCGCACTTCACGGCCGCGATGGCCTTCGAGATCGCCTCCACCAATCTCGTCGTGGAGCTGGGGGTGATCCTGGCCCTGCTCATGGGGTGGCAGTTCACGGCGGCCGAGTTCCTGGGCGGGCCCGTGATGATCGCGGTGCTGGCGGTGCTCTTCCGGCTGCTGCTGCGGGAGACGCTGCTGCGGCGCGCGAGGGAGCAGGCCGAGCGGGGCGTGGCGGGCTCGATGGAGGGGCACGCGGCGATGGACATGTCCGTGGGCGGCGAGGGCTCGTTCGTCCGGCGGCTGCTGTCGCGCGAGGGGTTCACCGCGACGTCCCACGTCTTCGTCATGGAGTGGGCGGCGATCCTCCGCGATCTCGTGCTGGGCCTGTTCATCGCGGGGGCGATCGCCGCCTGGGTGCCGGACTCCTTCTGGCGCGCGTTCTTCTTCGAGGGCCATCCGCTGCTCGCGAAGGTGTGGGGACCGCTGGTGGGGCCGCTGGTGGCCCTGGTGTCGTTCGTGTGCTCGATCGGGAACGTGCCGCTGGCGGTGGTGCTGTGGAAGGGCGGCATCAGCTTCGGGGGCGTGGTGTCGTTCATCTTCGCCGACCTGCTGATCCTGCCGATCCTCGCCATCTACCGGAAGTACTACGGCGGCCGGACCGCGCTGTTCCTCCTCGGCACCTTCTACGTCGCGATGGTGATCGCGGGGTACGTGGTCGAGACCGTCTTCGGCGGGCTCGGGCTGATCCCGGACCAGGCGGCGGCGAAGGTGCCCATGTCGGGGGTGAGCTGGAACTACACGACGTACCTGAACATCGCCTTCCTCGCCCTGGCCGCGGTGCTGCTGGTGCGCTTCCTGCGGACGGGCGGGAGGGCGATGCTCAGGACGATGGGGTGAGCCGACGGCTCAGTGGCCCTTCACCAAGCGAAAGCCTCCGGCGACGCGCCCGGCCCGGGGAAGATTTCGTCCAGATCGACGAGCAGCTCCTCCGGAAGCTTCAGCTCCGCCGCCCGCAGCGCGGACTCCAACTGCTCCGCCGTACGCGGCCCCACGATCGGCCCGGTGATCCCGGGCCGGGTCAGCAGCCACGCCAGGGCCACCTCGCCGGGCGCCAGACCGTGCTTGTCGACGACGTCCTCGTACGCCTGGATCTGGTCGCGGATCCTGCTGTTCGCGAGCGCGTCCGCCGAACGGCCCGACGTGGAACGGGCGCCGCCGCCCTCCCGCTCCTTGCGGAGGACGCCGCCGAGCAGCCCGCCGTGCAGCGGCGACCAGGGGATCACCCCGAGCCCGTACGCCCGCGCCGCCGGGACGACCTCCATCTCGGCGCGGCGCTCGGCGAGGTTGTACAGGCACTGCTCGCTGACGAGGCCCAGCGAGCCACGGCGCCGGGCGGTCTCGTTGGCCTGGGCGATGTGCCAGCCGGCGAGGTTGGAGGAGCCCACGTAGAGGATCTTGCCCTGCTGGACGAGGACGTCCATGGCCTGCCAGATCTCTTCCCACGGCGTGCGCCGGTCCACGTGGTGGAACTGGTAGAGGTCGATGTGGTCCGTGCGCAGCCGCCGCAGGCTCGCCTCGACGGAGCGGCGGATGTTCAGCGCGGAGAGCCGGTCCTCGTTCGGCCACGGCTCGCCGGCGGCGTTCATCCCGCCGAACACCTTGGTGGCGATGACGACCTTGTCGCGCCGCCCGCCGCCCTTGGCGAACCAGCTGCCGATGATCTCCTCGGTACGGCCCTTGTTCTCGCCCCAGCCGTAGACGTTGGCGGTGTCGAAGAGGTTGACGCCGGCGGCGAGCGCCGCGTCCATGATCGAGTGGCTGTCGGTCTCGTCGGTGTGCGGCCCGAAGTTCATCGTCCCGAGCACGATCCGGCCGACCCTGAGTCCCGTGCGTCCGAGCTGCGTGTACTCCATGGCCCCTAAGCCAACGCCCTGGGGCCGGGTGGGGGCAAGGGTGCCACTCGATCGGCGGCCGGGACCGCTCAGGGATCCGTCAGGGCTTCTCCAGTGTTCGCAGGGCCTCCACCAGGGCGCGGCCCTCCTCGTGGACGGGTGCGAGCCGGTCGATCAGGCCCTGCCGGACCCGGTTCTCGGGGTTGGCGATGCGCTGCCGCGCGAAGTCGCGCGTGCTCTCCAGCTGCTCCCGGTACTGCGCGAGATTGTCGCTCAGGTGATCGATGACGATGGTGCCCTGGATCGCGGCGGACTGGGCGAACTGCTCCATGACCGCCGTGACTTCGGCGTCGATGGCGCCGATCCACTCCTCCTGGAGGACCTGCAGCGAGTTGAGCTTCCTCTTGCGGTACTCGATCCCCATGAAGACCATCCCGGCCACACCCGCGACGACCGTGGCGGGAGGGAAGACCGTGCCGGCCGCCGCCAGACCGTACAGCCAGGTCCCGCCCGCGGCGACCGGCGCCACGACCCCGACCAGCGCCGACGCGCGCTGGACGATGTCCTGCGCGGTGGCCGGGCGTTGAGCGCGCTGGGGCAGGGAGAGGTCGTTCACGTCGAAGACGGAGTCGGGGAGCCGCCCCGTGAGGTCCTTGTCCCCGAAGAAGTGCTCCACGGCCTGCGACACGTCCTGCTTGAACGCCTCCAGCTGCTCGGTCCACAGCGTCGCCGGGCCGGTCGGGGCCTCCAGCCACGTCCGGAGCGCCTGGGTCTTCGACACCTGGATCTGGTGCGCCTTGACCGGCTTGCTCACGTCGGTCTGCCGGATGGTGGAGTCCAGCGAGCCGTGGAGGTGGGCGGCCAGGCGGCCGAACGGCCGCACGGCCCGCCCGACCCGGGCCCGGAGCCTGCGCTCCAGCTGCTCGCGCAGCTCCGGCAGCACCCGGTCCAGCAGTTCCAGCCGCCGCTGATGGCCGTCCAGCAGCTCCTTCAGCCCGTCGATCTCCAGCTGTTCCGTCCGCAGCCGGTCCTCGACCAGGCGCAGCCGGGGAACGAGCCTGACGCGCGCCTCGGCCGCCACGGCGGCGATGTGCCGGGGACCGGTCTCCGTTCTGATCAGGTCCTCGATCGCCTGGCGCAGGGTGTCCATCCGGCTCTCCGCGCGGCACCGCCGCGCGGGCGCCTCGGCCTCCTCGGCCTCCAGCTTCGCCGCGCGCGCCTCCAGGGCGGGGGAGACGGGGATGAATCCCTCGCCGATGAAGCCCAGGTCCGGCCGGCCGTCGGAGAGGGTGAAGTTCTCCCTCAGATAGCCGGTGTCGCGGGCGACGGTCGCCTTCCACTCGGGCTCGTCGTGGAGATCGAGGTTCGACGCCGAGTCGATCGCGGTGACCACCCACACGACCCGCTTGCCGGAGAGCTGGTAGTGCTCGTAGAGGGTGCGGATGAGGGACAGCTCCCGCTCGGAGAGCGTCCGGCCGGCGTGCGCGACGTACATGAAGCAGTCCGCGTCGGCCAGCGCGGCCCTGACGATCAGGTCGTGGACGGGGTTCGGGGAGCCGTAGCCCGGCAGGTCGTAGAACTTCGCCGGCAGTTTGGTGTCCGCCAGGAGCACCTCGAGCTCGGCCACCTCGCGGTCGCGGTGCGCCCTGAGCCGGTTGACGACGTCCGCGTCCTGCATGGCGTACGCCGCGACCACGGAAGGGGCCGGGGAGTTCCCGATGTCCTCCCACTCGCCGTCGGCCGAGTCCGTGAAGCGCACCCGCAGAAAGCCGGTCCCGGAGGCGTCCACCGTGGACTGGCGGCCGTCGACCGGCACCACGCACGCCGGGCAGGCCGTGGTCGGCACCGGCGAGGACGGCAGCAGCCCCACGAACTTGTCCGCCGTCCGCCCGTCGGCGGTCTGCACCTCGACCAGCTCCAGGCCGCCCTGCAAGCCGCTCAACAGGAAACTCTTGCCGGACGAGAAGGCGCCGAGGAGAGCCACGTTGATCAGGGCCGAGGCCGCGCGCGTCCGCAACCGCCTGACCGCCGCCGCGTCCGCTCGTAACTCCTCCGGCCACTCCGCCGGAACCTCGGGGAGACCGGCCGCGTCGCGCAGCCATGCCTCGGACCGGTCGAGAACGTCGCGCAGCTCGCCGCGCGTTTCATCCACATCCCTGTGTGCTTCCCTTGGCACTGTCACGCCAACGGTATAGCTGTGGCTGAAAGACGACGCAGCCGGAACGGCAACCTCGCTTTCGTTCCGTTACCTTGCCCCGCGTGAACGATCTACGAATCCGCCCGGCCGGTGAGGCCGATCTGTCCGGTCTCGTCCGCCTCCGCGACGACGCGGCGCGCTGGATGCTGGCCCGGGGGATCACCGGGCAGTGGCGGCCGGGGGAGTTGGACGAGGACCACTTCCGCCGGGTCATGGCGCGGGGGGAAGTCTGGCTCGCGGAGACGGCGGACCGCTCCGTTCTTGGCGCCTGGGAACTGTGGTGGGAGGACGAGGACGCGTGGGGCCCGCAGCCGCCCGTGGCCGGATACGTCCACCGGCTGATGGTGGACCGCCGCGTCGCCGAGCCCGGGACGGGGCAGCGGCTGCTGCGGGCGGCGGAACGCCGGGTGGCCGCGGCGGGGCGGACGCGGGTGCGGCTGGACTGTCTGGCGGGCAACGCGCGGTTGAACGCCTACTACCGGGCGGCCGGTTACCGCGTCGCGGGCCGCAAGGAGGGCAAGCCGCAGCCGGGCGGGGCGCCGAAGTCCTTCACGCTGCTGGAGAAGGACGTGCGCGCTATCGGAAAAGCCCGAGCAGCGCGGTGAACCGCTCGTTGCTCGGCCGGGCGTCGACGGGGCCCACGCGGGAGGTCCAGGCCCGGCAGTTGGCGGCGACGAACGCGCGGAGGGCGGCGGCGGTACCGGCCGCCCGCCAGCAGGCGGTGAACCCGGCGGCCCAGGCGAGCGCGGTCTCGGACGGGCAGTCGGCCTCCATCAGCCGGACGGCGGTGTTGGCGACGTCCACCCAGGCCGGCCCGAGGGCGGGCATCGCCCAGTCGACGAGGTGCGCGCGGTCGGCGGTGACGAGGAGGTTGTGGGGGTTGGTGTCCGTGTGCAGGAGCGAACGGCCGTGGAGGAGCGGCAGTTCGCCGGTCTCCAGGAACCCGGCCCAGCGACCGGCGAACGACGGCACGCCCAGCCCGGCCGGCGGCGGTGGCAGAGCGCACGCCGTGCCGAGTGCTTCGGCGACCAGGGCGTGATCCGCCGCCCCGGCCGACAGATCCGCGTGCCGCGCGCCGCCGACGTACTCGAACCCGAGCAACTCCCAGCCGCCGACCGCGACCCGCCACAGCAGCCGGGGCCCGACGGGGCGCGTATACGGATTGACGGCGGCTTCCCAGTGCTGGCCGGCGCGGGCGGCGGTGTTCGTCAGGGGAGTGCCCTTGACGAACGCCGCCGTGCCGTCCGCCGTGGTCAGCGCGGCGGCCACGGCGCAGTTGAGCCCGCCGGGGAGCGCCCGCGCCGTCACGACCGGCCCGGTGCGCTCCTCGACGGCCGCCCGCACGGATCGGGGCAGCTCGTGCCATTCGGTGCGCGACGTCGACGTCATGGCGCCCCTCACGGACGACTACTGCTGAGTCGTCCCGCATTTGCGACAGCGTGACGCGCCGCTCCATTGGACCCAGTCGTGCTCGCAGTCGCGGTTCCGGGCGCGGCTCGACACTCTCATGGCGTTCTATGTTCCCTTCGTCTGCGGCGCGGACGCCGGTACGACGACTGGCGCCCAGGCCCGCTCCGCGGCCTCGAACTGCTCTCTCTCCGCCGGCTCCGGCACCCGGAGGTTGCTGGCGTAGGCCCGCCAGCTGACCCCATTGGGATGCTGCATCCGGACGAGCCCCTTGGCGGACTCGATCACCATGCCGACGGCGTTGCTGAAAGTGTCCACTGCGACGATGCCGAGTGCGACGTCCGGCACGCTCACTTCCCCCACCGCCCCTGCGAATTCACCACGGCGTGTTCGTCGTCGGCGTAGCGGATGCCGCTGGTGTGGGGGAGGGAGAGGACGGGAGGCGGGGTGGGCGTGGCGGGTTCGGGTTCGGGCGCCGTGCGAACGGCGCCGCGAGCCCTGTGCCGGCGGAGCAGGCGGGAGATAAGGTCGCGCATGTCATCAGCTCCTTGGGCTGGTGGCCATGCCCCCGGGCCGTTGGTGCGGTCGCGGGGGTCTTCCATCGCGTGACGCTACTCCTACCCGATCCCACATGTCCATACCCGACCAAGGCCGTCCGTGGCTATGTTCGGATACACGGTCATGCGTACAGTCACGCAGGTGATGGAGTTCGACCCCACTCGTCCCAAGTGGACGCAGATCGCCGACGTGATCCGACAGCGCATCGCCAGCGGCGAGTACCCAGTAAATCGGCTGATCTCGGAGACCCAGCTGGAGCAGGAGTTCGGCGTGGCACGCGGCACGGTCCGCAAGGTCAAGACGGCCCTTCAGGAGGAGGGCCTGATCGTCACCACGCGCGGCATGGGCTCGTTCGTCGCGAAGCGGTAGGGACGACCGACTCACCCGAGGGCGTCGATGGCCGCCGCGATCAGGGATCGCGCGTCGGCCCCGTACCGCGCGACAGCGGAGAGCTCGTTGAACGTGACGGCGTAGTCGTGAATTTCGCGGGGTTGCGTGACGGTGAGGTGGGCGGACACCAACTCGACGTTGACCTGCCGGTCGTCGTACAGGGTGAACGACTCCGTCGGCCAGCCGAAGCCGCGTGGACGGCCCATGGGGATGACGCCCAGGCTGACGGACGGCAGCGAGGCGACCGTCAGTAGCTGCCGGAGCTGCTCGGCCATGACGCTCGTGTCGCCGATCACCGTGCGCAGCACCCACTCCTCCACGAGAACGGCGAAGCGGCGGTGGCCCGACCGCAGGATGCGTTGCCTGTCCATGCGTACGGCTACCGCCTGGGCGACGTCGTCAGGGGTCTGCCGCAGGTTCACGACCGTGTTCAGTACTGCCGTGGTGTAGGCGGCGGTTTGGAACAGGCCGGGGACCACCCACGACTGGTAGATCCGGAAGCGCTGGGTGCGTTCGAAGAGCGGTAGGGCGTTCTCCTGCGCGCGCTTCAGCCCCGCCCGCTCGATGCGCCTCCACTCCACGTACATGCCGTCGATGTTGCGCGCGGTGGCGATCAGATCGGCGGTCTGGTCCTGCGCGCCGCAGTGCAGCGTCCAGGACCTGATGTCGCTGTCGGACGGGGCGGTGCGGCCGTTCTCGATGCGGGAGCACTTCGACGCGTGCCAGCCCGCCAGCGCGGCCAGCGCCCGCGCGGTCATACCGGAGTCCTTCCGGATCTCGCGCAGGCGCCGGCCGAGGGCTTGTCGTGCCTGCTGAACGCTCGATGACGAGGACGAATGCATGAGGATCAGACCGGTCGGAACTCCTCATGGGGCACGGCCCGTGCCCACACGGCTTCGAAGGCCGAGGAGCAGAGCTTCGCCGTCTCCGGCTCCGCGATGAATTCGTCACCTGTGAAGCGGCCGTCGCCGTCGAAGTGGTTGATCACTACCATGGAGTCGTCCACCAGCCAGAAGTCGTTCCCCGGCAGGGCGAGGTCGGTGGCGCGTCGGCGCGGCAGCCAGCGGACCTGTTCGCCCGCCGCGATGTTGGTGAACGTCACGTCGTGCTCGAACTGCACGTAGTCGGAGACCGGCACACTGACGACGCGCGCTCGGCGCACCCGCACGCCACGGGCCGTGATCTGTTCGATGAGCGTCAGCCAGGGACGCCACCAGGCGTCCCGGTCGGCCGGGTCGTCCCTGTGGCCCTTCTGCCACGCCAGGAACATCGGGTCGTCCCTCATGTAGCCGTCGCGCATCTCCAGGTGGACGGCGGACCGTTCGCACCGGCGCAGGAGGTCCTCAAGCGTCGGGTCCGCCACCGTTCACCTCCGGGAAGAACCGCAACATCCGGCGGGGGAACTCGATCACGGTTTCGTGGTCGGGGATGTCCATCTGGGTGAGCCGCTCGGCGTCGAGGACGCGCCACCCCTGAAGGACGTAGTTGTCCGTCTGATCGTCGTAGTAGACGGTGGGCGACTTGCCGTCCGGGCTCTCGGGGTCCTGGCCGAGCTTGTGCAGAGCCATCATTCGCCTCCTGCGTCGCTGAGTGGTGCGAGCGTGAACGAGCATGCTCGGTCGGCCCTTTGCGTTCCAGCGACTTGCACGAACTTCTACGCGCGCGGCCTTGGACGTGGCCCTCTGCAATTGTCTGCAACCTCGTGGCTTCCGGGCACCCGCGGTTCATAGCGTCCTGGTGTGCCCAATCCATCGCTCCCGGAGGCAACACCCACCCGGACGGGGAATCGTGCGTGACGCTGGCGTGGATCGGCGGGCGCCCGCGCAGAACGGGGATCGTCCCATGCACTTTCACGGCTACCTATGGCTCGGCGACAAAGCGGTGTTCGACAAGGAGAGCACCCGACGCCCGCCGTCGCACGTGGAGCCGACCGCCGGCAGTCCCCCCGACGTGGTGGACAGGTACAAGGAGGCCGTGGCCGAGTGGCGGGTCACCGATGTGCCTCCGCTGCAGACCAAGCACTGGCTGGTGAAGCCCGGGAGACTGATCCAGGGAACCTGGGCGGATCCGTGCGAGGCCACCCGGTGGCTGGGGGAGCGGCTGGCCGAGCACGCGCCGCGATTCGCCTCGCGGGCCGATCGTGACAGCGCCCGCCTCGCGGGAACGGTCGCGTACGTGGCGGAAACGCTCGGCTGGGGCGGGGACGTCTCGCTCGGGTACTACCTGGGACGTCCCTCCTTCCTCAGCCTGGCCGTGGTCATGTGCTCCCCGAACCGCGCGGCCCCTGATCTGGCGTGCCCGCGAGGACCGGGTTCCCGAGGAGCGGCGTCGGGTCCTGTTCGGCCCTGCCTACCGGCCGCTGGCCCGAATCCGGCCGCGGAGTTCACGATCAAGGCCCGTTCGGGCTCCTACTGGTGACGGGCCTCCGCTTGGGGCCGCGTCGTCGCCACCGGAAGGGAGGGGCTCAATCATGGACGCTGCCACAGCGGTAACCACCATCGTCCCATTGGTTGTTGCGGAGGTATGCGCTGTCACGGGACTGTGGTTGCGTCTGCGCTGGCGCAGGCATCTGATCCGTGCGGCTGAGGTGGTGGCCGCCGGTGGTCGGGTGGAGGTCGATGAGCAGGGTGGCGACGGGCTCCGGCTGCGTGTGACGATCACCCGCACGCCGTCGCAGGGGAGGGGAGGGGCTTGACGGAGCAGGCTCCGTCGGACGGAACGGAGGGCCCGGCGGTTGTACCCGATGCGCGGAGCGGCTCGCTGGAGGCGAGCCGGCGGGCGCGGCGCGAAGCGGACGAGGCGTTCTCCGCCTTCTATCGCGCCACGATCCGCCCCCTCGTGGGCTTCCTGATCAATCAGGGCGCCTCGCTGGCCGTCGCGGCGGACATCGCGCAGGACACGATGACGAAGGCGTACCAGCGCTGGTCCGAGCTCCGCGACCCGCGTGCCTGGGCGCACACGGTCGCCTCGCGGGCGTTGATCCGTACGTTCGCCTCCGTCGATGAGGACCTGGTCGGCGCGGTCCCCGAACCCACGTCGCTGCTGGCCCGGCCCGACGCCATCGCGGAGTGGGAGGCCCGGTACGACGCCCGCCCGATGCTGGCGAGCCTGCCGCCCCGGCAGCGACAGGCCCTGGCCTGGACGCTGGCCGGCTACACCCCGGGCGACATCGCCGAGCTCCTTGGACTGCCGGTCGATACCGTGCGCGGCAACCTCGCGAAGGCGCGACGGGCCGCCGCGGCCTACCTCGCGACGAAGGAGGGGCAGCGGTGACCACACATGAGCCGAATCCCGAGGTCGTCGACCAGTGGCTCGACCGGCACCAGCGCGAGCTGGCCGACGGGCTCGACGGCGCGCTCGATGTCGAAGCGGGCCTGCGGGAGGTGCTGCTGCAGTCCCGGCACGACGCGGCCGTGGACGCCCTTGGGTCCGTCCTCGACGTGGAGGGCGGGCTGGCGGCGATCCTGCCCGCCGGCAGGTCGGATCGCGAAACTTTGACCACGCCGTCGCCGGGGCGAATCGACCCGGTGACGCGGTTGGCGCTGCGCGCCGTTCCCCGTGTCGTGGCCGCCTACGAGGTCTTCAACGACACCTATTACCGCACCCATAAGCTCGACGCCGACCTTATGCGCATCTGCGTCGAGATCACCCAGCCTGCTGAGCTGCCGCGCTGGGACGCCCTCGTGATAGTCGTCGACAAAGCCCTTGACCTCACGCGCGTCCTCACTGACGACCTCAGCCCCGGCTTCGACCGCTCAGACGACCGCCCCAGTGAGTTCAACATGCCTCGCATACGCGCTTTCGGCCTCTCCATGGGTCTCGTCGCCGATCTTCTCCGTGCACTCGGCTACGTCCGTCGCCTGGCTGATATCGGCCGCGTCGATATGTTCGTGGCCCACGAACTCGCCGATGCTCTCCGTCGCAGCCGTGCCCTGGTCCCTGCCCTCGTCGAGCTCCGGGCCGGCGAACTGAGGTATGTCATTGGTGTTGCACTCAACACGGAGCCGCCCCTGCTCGACAGCACCGCCGTCCGCGCCTTCCTCGACGACTTCACCACCTCCGACCTGCGCTCAGCCGACCTGTCAGGTGTGGACCTGACCGGCGTGCGCTGGTCGGAGGCCGGGACGCGGTGGCCCCCGATGGTAGACATCGACGACCTCAAAAGCCGTTCCGAAGCGGAGGGCGACGGCATCTGGGTCGTCCGCTCCGGTACCGCCACCGTGCGTGACCTCGCCGAGCTGGCCTAGGCCGCCGCCGTGACGCCCAGCAGCGTCAGCATCCGCTCCGCGAATTCCCTCGGTCGCTCGACCGCGCCCAGGTGCCCGCCCGGGAACTCCTCCAGCGGGCGGCCGGTCAGTACTGCCAGGCGGGCGATCGGGCCGTACAGCGGCAGCAGGTCGCGTGACTCGTGCCCCGCCGACGGGACGAGCTTCGTGGCAGCGTTCCGCAGCGCCTCGACGTCCGGGACGGTCGAGGAGAACGGGACCAGCATGTGCTCCAGGAAGACCGGCTGGTTGGCGTGCATCCGGGACGCCATCTCCTGGATCTCGGGCGGGAGTTCCATCGCGTCCCGTTCCGCCGGGCCTTCCGCCGGGCGCTCTCCCGTCATGCCCTCGGCGAAACGTGCCATCGCCGCCCCCACTCCCTCCGCCCGGAAGGTCTCGCGTACGTCCGCGAACAGCGCCTTGTGCGGGGCGGGGTCGTCCAGGAGCTCCAGCAGCGGCGGTTCGTGTGCGATCAGGCGGTGCGCCCGGTCCGGGTGGCGGGCCAGCAGGTCGAGGGCGACGATGGCGCCCGCGCTGCAGCCCAGCACCGACGCCGGCTCGTCCGGCGACAGGTGGTCGATCAGCAGGCGTGCGTCCTCGCTCCACTCCGCGACCCGCTGGTCGCCGAGCGGGACGTGGAGGCGGCTGCGCGACAGGGCGCGCGGGTCGAAGGACGCGACGGTGTACCCGGCGTCGGCCAGGACGCCGGCCATGCCCGCGTACATTCCGGCGTCCCCCGCGCCGCCGGGTATCAGCAGGAGCAGCGGGCCGCTGCCTCGTACCTCGTAGTGCAGGGTGGCGCCGGGTACGTCGAGCTTTCCGGTTACGGGCTTGTGCATCAGTTGTCCCCCTCGTTGTCGGTAGGCCAGTTCTCCAGGACCATGTGGAGGGCGTCGAGCGCACGCTCCCACGACGACCCCACCGGGCGGGAGTGGCCGAAGGCGCCGCTCAGCTCCAGGTGGATGTAGCCGTGGAACGTGCTGCGCAGCAGCCGTCCCGCGTCCGTCAGATCCGGCTCGGTGAGGCCGTAGGCGCGCAGCATGCCGTACGTCAGCTCGATGTTCCGGCGGAATCCGGCGGAGTCCCCGATCTCCTCCGGCGTGAACTGCCGCTGCGTCGCCGCGTAGCGGCCCGGGTGCTCCAGCGCGTAGTCGCGGTACGCGTCCGCGAAGGCGACCAGGGCGTCCTTCCCGGCGCGGCCCGCCACCGCGACCGCGATCCGGTCGGCCACCTCCTCGGCGCTGAGCAGGGCGACCCGTACGACCAGCTCCCGCAGGTTCTTGACGTGCGAGTACAGGCTCGCGTCCTTGACGCCGAACTGCCGGGCGAGCGCCGAGACGGTGACCTTCTCCAAGCCCTGCTCGTCCGCCATTACCGCCGCCGCGGCCGTCAGCTTGGCGGCGGTGATTCCTGCGCGCACCACTCGGGCGCCTCCTCTTTCCTAGGGCTCCTAGGGAAGAGGCTAGTGGATCTAGGGTCTGGTGTGCCAGTCCATTCGGCCGCTCCCGTGTGGCGGGCCCCCCGACCCCGGCGAAGGATGCGGCGTACAGGCGCACAGACGTACAGGACTTGACCCGGCCCGGACGGGAGGCGCGGTGGACGGCAGTCGGAAGGACGACGGCAGTCGGAAGAGTGGCGGGTGGTCGCCGGGCCGGTGGTGGCGGGGCAGGCCGCTCTGGCACCGGTGGTGGATCGCCGTCGGGACCTGTCTGGCCGTGGGTGCCTTCGGCGTGGGCGGGCTGCTGGCCGTCGACGCCATCCGGATCGAGCAGGCGCCCTGCGACGACAAGCCGACCGACATCACCACCAGCGACTACACGCTGGACTTCACCGTGCCGAACGGCATGATGCCCGACCCGCAGTTCAACGGGCAGAAGGCGCAGTTGAGCGTCCACCGCGTGGCGCCCGAGTACGCGCACGGGCGGTGCGCGCAGACACCCGCCCGGGCCGCCGTGCTGATCCACGGCCGCTCGGTGCCCGGACGGCCGGTCTTCGACCTGAAGGGCAAGGACCAGAACAACAACAAGCTCAGCGTGCAGGAGGGACTCGCCCGGGCGGGCGTCGACACGTTCGTGCCGGACCTGCTCG
The DNA here is from genome assembly GCF_014648775.1 of Streptomyces abikoensis. Taxonomy (GTDB): domain Bacteria; phylum Actinomycetota; class Actinomycetes; order Streptomycetales; family Streptomycetaceae; genus Streptomyces; species Streptomyces abikoensis. The sequence continues at coordinate 212,049 of NZ_BMRT01000005.1, read as the reverse complement.
GCTACGGCCAGTCCACGCGCTTCGCGCACGGCCTGGACGACCCCCACAACGCGAGCCGCCCCGCCTTCAACGCCGACAACACCACCTGCGCCTTCCCGACGGGGTGCGACCGCACCCACAACGCCCAGATCTTCCCGCTCGACCAGCAGCGCACCAAGCTCGGTACCAACCCCCTCGCCGGCAAGATGTTCGCCCACTCCAGCGACGTGCGCTTCGCGACCATCGACACGTGGGTGCGTGACATCCGCCAGGTCATCGACGACGCCATCGCGAAGGCCCAGCCGACGAACGGCAAGGTGACCCTCGTCGGTTACTCGCTCGGGGGACCCCGCGTCGGACGGACCCTCTACGCGGCCAATCCCAATCCGCTCCTCCCCGACAGCGCGACCTGGATCGGAAAGGTCGACCGGGCCGTCTTCATGGCATCGCTCTTCGGCCTGCCGACGGAGGAGGTGACACCGGCGGGAGGGTTCGTCTCCTTCCCCCTGACGGTCGCCGACCGCGCGGCGATGACGTCCATGCCGCTCGCGAACGGCCCCGGCACGAACGAGCAGAGCTGCTCCGGCCGCGTCGCGCCGGGCAGTCAGGACGAGGTCTGGAAGGAACTCATGAAGGGCGACGGCGCCGGGAAGGACTGGGGCGGCGACGATCCCCACCACCCCGCCGGCCTCAACCGCTCGCCCACCTTCTCCACCTACGGCTGGAACACGGCGGTCGCGGGCCAGGTGACGGTCCCGACCCTGATCCTCCACGGCTTCGGCGACGGCACCGCGCCGGTGGCGAACTCCACGGCCATCTACAACGCGCTCCCGGCCGCGACGACGAACAAGGTGGTCGTCCAGGTCACGTGCGCGAGCCACGTGTTCATGTGGGAGGGCTGCTCGGGCGACCGCTGCAACCCGCCGAGCCCGGCGACGGCCTACGGCCAGCAGCCCGGTACGCCGTGGGCGGGGCCGCACGGCACGGTCACCGCGGCGCTCAGCGAGTGGATCACCAACGGCACCTTCAACGGGGCGTCGAGCGGGAAGTTCACCGTGGACGGGAGCGGGGTCGTCCACTAGGGCTGGGGCCAGGGCCAGGGCTGGCGCCAGGGCGGGGACATGATGCCGGGGCCGCGTCCACGACGCGGCCCCGGCTGTCAGACGCGGCGGCTCCGTTCCCCTCCGGTTCTCAGGCACGGAGGGGATTCGAGGCGCTGCTGTCGCCTCACGGGCGCACCAGCACGATCGAGTTGATCGGCGTCAGGTTGAGGTAGAGGCCGTTCTGCGGGGCGATGTCCGTGCAGGATCCGCCGCCGTTGTAGCCGGTGCAGGCGCGCGCGTAGGCGCCGCCGTACTGGTTGTTGAGGACCCAGTGGTTGCCGTACTGGTTGCTCAGGTTGTGGGGCCCGTAGCTCTCGAACACGAGCGACGGGCTGACGGCCGGGTTCTGGTCCTGCGGGTACACGCAGACCGCGCCCCACGGACAGTTGGCCCACGGCCCGTCCGCGGGCTTGGCCTCCGCCGTGCCCGCCGCCATCAGGGCCGTCGTGGCGGTCGCGGCCGCCACGGCCGCCGCCCGGCGGAACAGCTTGCGCTTGCCGGTCTCACGAAGTGCCATGCGAGATTCCCCCTTGTGCATCCTGAATCCCTGGTTCACGCCCGCCGCTCCTGCGACGGGCACGGAAACGAGTCTCCACAGGGGGCGGGGGGCGCGCCCCCGCATTCGGTCGTGGTCGAAACGCGCTGGTGGGCTTCAGCCGCGCCCGCGTGGGCGGAGGACGTCGTCGAGGAGGGCGGCCCAGTGGGCCACCACGCGTTCGCGGCGGGCGCTGTCGTCCGTGAGGAGGTTGGCCAGGCCGAGGCCGCGCGCCATGTCGAGGAAGCCCTGGACGGTCTCCCGTACTCCCGGGACGCTCTCGTCCGCGCCCAGCAGTTCCACGGCCATCCGGTGCACCTCCCGTCCCACCCGCACCTCCAGGTCCACCACCCGGCTCCGGAGCGGCTCCTCGTTCGCCGCCGCCACCCACAGCTGGAGGGCGGCGCGGAAGAGCGGGCCGGTGCAGAGGTCCGCGATGCCCTCGACCACGGCGTACGTACGGGCCGGGCCCACGACCGGGCGGGTGGCGGACAGCAGCCCCCGCAGCGCCGCCGACCGCTCCTCCGCCACGTGCTCCACCGCCGCCGTGAACAGGTCCTCGCGGGTGGGGAAGTGGTGCTGGGCCGCCCCTCGCGACACCCCCGCGCGCTCGGCGACGACCGCGACCGTCGAGCCCGCCCAGCCGTGCTCGGCCAGGCACGCGACGGCGGCCTCCAGGAGGCGGCGGCGGGTGGCCCGGCTGCGGTCCTGCTTGGGGAGGTTGGGGGTGGCGGGGGTATTGGGGGTGCTGGGGATGGTGGGCTCCTGCGTGCGGTCCGTCAACGTGCCCATGCGGGATCCCGCTTCTCCAGGAACGCCGCCATGCCCTCCCGCGCCTCCGCCGAGGCGAACAGCCGCGCCGACCGCTCCGCCAGCTCGGCCGCGTCTCGGTCGAAGGCCCGTAGGACCTCCGCCGTGACCAGGCGTTTCGACTCCGCCAGGCCCTGGGGGGAGGCCCGGCGGAGGCCGTCGAGGATCGATTCCAGGGTCTTGTCAGTGGCATCGGTGGCATCGGTCGGGGCGGACGTCACCGCCGTGATCAGGCCGATCCGCGCCGCCTCCGCCGCGCCGAAGCGCTCGCCCGTCAGGTAGTAGCGGCTCGCCGCCCTCGGGTCCAGGCGGGGCAGCAACGGCAGGGAGATGACCGCGGGTGCCAGCCCGATCCTCGACTCCGTGAACGCGAACGTCGAGGTTTCGTCCGCCAACGCGATGTCGCACGCCCCCACCAGCCCCAGGCCCCCCGCCCGTACATGCCCGCGTACCACCGTCACCACCGGCTTGGGCAGTTCCACGACCGTACGCAGCAGGCCGACGAGCGCCTCCGGGCCCGTCGGGGCCGGTTCGGTGAGGTCGGCGCCCGAGCAGAACGTGCCGCCCGTGTGGGTGAGCACCACCGCCCGGGTGCGCGCGTCGTCCGCCGCCCGCGCCAGCCCCTCCCGTAACTCGGTCACCAGGCGGGTGGAGAGGGCGTTGCGGTTGTGCGGGGAGTCGAGGGTCAGGGTGGTGACGCCCCGCTCGTACGCGTCGTGGACCGAGCTATGGACCGGCATGAGGGCTCCTTTCAGTAGGACTTGGGCAGACCCAGCGTCCGGTGCGACACATAGTTCAGGATCATCTCCCGGCTCACCGGCGCCACACGTGCCACCCGCGCCGCCGTGATCAGCGAGGCCAGCCCGAACTCCGAGCTGAGACCGTTGCCGCCGAGGGTGTGCACCGCCTGGTCGACGGCCCGGACCGCCGCCTCGGCGGCCGCGTACTTCGCCATGTTGGCCGCCTCGCCCGCGCCCTCGTCGTCCCCGGCGTCGTAGAGGTGCGCCGCCTTGTACATCATCAGCCGGGCCAGCTCGATCTCGATGTGCGAGCGCGCGAGCGGGTGGGCCACGGCCTGGTGGGCGCCGATCGGTTCGTCCCACACCCGGCGGTCGCGGGCGTACTCGACGGCCCGCGTGATCGCGTACCGGCCCATCCCGATCGCGAACGCCGCCGTCATGACGCGCTCCGGGTTGAGCCCGGCGAAGAGCTGGAGCAGGCCCGCGTCCTCGTCGCCGACGAGCGCGTCCGCCGGCAGCCGGACCTCGTCGAGGACGAGCTCGAACTGCTTCTCCGGTGAGGCGATGTCCATGGGGATCGGGCGGCGGGTGAAGCCGGGCGCGTCACGGTCGACGATGAACAGGCACGGCTTGAGCCGGCCCGTCCGCGCGTCCTCCGTCCGCCCGACGATCAGCGTCGCGTCGGCGACGTCCACGCCGGAGATGAACACCTTCCGGCCGGTGAGCAGCCAGTCGCCGCCGTCGCGGCGGGCTGTGGTGGTCAGCCGGTGGGAGTTGGAGCCGGCGTCCGGCTCGGTGATCCCGAAGGCCATCCTCGTGGTGCCGGCCGCGAGGCCCGGCAGCCACGCGCGCTTCTGCGCGTCCGTGCCGAAGCGGGCGATCACCGTGCCGCAGATGGCGGGGGAGACGACCAGCAGGAGCAGCGGACAGCCCGCTGCGCCCAGTTCCTCCAGCACGACGGTGAGTTCGGTGATGCCGCCGCCCCCGCCGCCGTACTCCTCCGGGAGGTTCACGCCGAGGTAGCCGAGCTTGCCGGCCTCCGCCCACAGCTCGTCGGTGTGTTTGCCGTCGCGTACGGACGCGGCGAAGTACGCGCGGCCGTAGCGGGCGCCGAGGGCGGCCACGGCGGTGCGGAGGGCGCGCTGTTCGGGAGTTTCGATGAGCGTGCTCATGATGTCTCCTCCGTCTCCGTGCCGACCGGCTTCCTGCCGGCCGTCTCCGTGCCGGCCGTCTCCGTCACCACGGCGAGCGTCTCGCCCGTCTCCACCTGGCGGCCCTGCGTCACGTGGAGCGCGGTGAGCGTGCCGTCGACGGGAGCGGTCACGCGGTGCTCCATCTTCATCGCCTCCAGCCACAACAGCGGTTGCCCCGCTTTCACGGGCTCGCCGATCGCGATTCCGTCCGCCACGCGCACGACCGTGCCGGGCATGGGCGCGAGCAGCGACCCGGGTTCGGCCGCCGCGCGGGCGGCGGGGTCGGGGAGGCGGGGGAGGGCGGTGAGGGCGTACGAGTCCACGTGCACCCGGCCGTCGGCGTACGCGGTGACCTCGAAGGCGCGGGTGACGCCGTCCGTCTCCAGGGCGACGCGGCCGGGGGCCGCCGACACGACGCGCACGCCCGGGAAGCCCTCGGGGACGAGGCCGCCGCGGGTGCGGTGATAGCGGATCTCGTACTCCACGCCGTCGGGTTCCGAGCGGTAGCGCTTGGCCTGCGGCTGGGAGGGGACGTTCCGCCAGGCGCCGGGCCGATGGGCGCCGGCCAGGGCCGCCGCGAGGGCGGCCAGCCGCGCGTCGCGGGGGCGGGTGAGCGCGGTGAGGTGGCGTTCGAGGAAGCCGGTGTCCGGCGCGCCCGCCCGGAACTCCGGGTGCCGGAGGGCGCGTACGAGCAGGTCGCGGTTGGTGTGCGGGCCGTGGACGGCGGCGTGTTCGAGGGCGTGGGCGAGCTTGCGGATCGCCTCCGGCCTTGTCGGCGCCCATGCGATGACCTTCGCCAGGAGGGGGTCGTACTGCGAGGGGACGGTGTCACCCTCGGCGTACCCGGCGTCCAGGCGGACCCCCGTCGTCCGCAAACGCCGGACGGGCCGGTCCAGGCTCCCCTCCGCAGCCAGCCGGGCCTCCACCGCGTGGCCGTACGGTTTTGGCAAGGGCCCCAGCCGCTCCCCCTCCGCCACCCTGATCTGCAGTGCCACCAGGTCCACCCCGTACACCGCCTCCGTCACGGGATGCTCGACCTGGAGCCGCGTGTTCATCTCCAGGAAGTACGGACCGCGCCCGTCCCCCGGCAGTAGGAACTCGACCGTCCCCGCACCCACGTACCCGATCGCCCGTGCCGCCGCCTCGGCGGCCGAGGCCAGGGCGGCGCGCACCGCGTCCGGCAGGTCCGGGGCCGGGGCCTCCTCGACGACCTTCTGGTGGCGGCGCTGGAGCGAGCAGTCGCGCGTGCCCAGCGTCCAGACGGTGCCGTGGGTGTCGGCGAGGACCTGCACCTCCACATGGCGCGCGCCCTCCACATACGGTTCGACGAAGACCTCGCCGTCGCCGAAGGCGGCCGCCGCCTCCGCCCGCGCCGACACCAACTCCTCCTCCAGCACGGCGAGATCCCGCACCACCCGCATCCCGCGTCCGCCGCCGCCCGCCGCCGCCTTGATCAGCACGGGGAGGTCGGAGGCGGTCAGTCCCGCAGGGTCCAGCGGGGCGAGGAGCGGCACCCCGGCCGCCGCCGTGACCCGCTTGGCGCGGGTCTTGGAGGCCATGGCCTCGATGGCCTCCGCCGGAGGGCCGATCCACACCAGCCCCGCGTCCGTGACGGCCCGCGCGAAGCCCGCGTTCTCGGAGAGGAATCCGTACCCCGGGTGCACGGCGTCCGCGCCGGCCGTCAGCGCGGCCCGTACGACGAGATCGCCCCGGAGGTACGTCTCCGCCGCCGTGGTGCCCGGCAGACGGACGGCCGTGTCGGCCGAGCGCACGTGGAGGGCGCCGGCGTCCGGGTCCGCGTGGACGGCGACCGTGGCGATGCCCGCCTCCCGGCACGTGCGGAAGACCCGGCAGGCGATCTCGCCGCGGTTGGCCACCAGGATTGACTCGATCACTCGGACCTCACAGCCGTCATATCAGTCACATCCGTCACATCCGGAAGACGCCGAAGCCGCCCCGCGCGCCCTCCACCGGGGCGCCGTGCGCGGCCGACAGACAGATGCCCAGCACGGTCCGCGTGTCACGCGGGTCGATGACGCCGTCGTCGTACAGCCGCCCGGACAGGAACAGCGGCAGCGACTCCGCCTCGATCCGCTCCTCGACCATCGCGCGCAGCGCCACGTCCGCGTCCTCGTCGTACGGCGTGCCCTTCGCCGCCGCCGACGCGCGGGCGACGATCGACAGGACCCCCGCGAGCTGCTGCGGCCCCATCACGGCGGACTTCGCGCTCGGCCAGGCGAAGAGGAAGCGCGGGTCGTAGGCCCGGCCGCACATCCCGTAGTGCCCGGCGCCGTAGGAGGCGCCCATGAGGACGGACAGGTGGGGGACCCGGGAGTTGGCCACCGCGTTGATCATCATCGCGCCGTGCTTGATGATGCCGCCCTGCTCGTAGGCCCGGCCGACCATGTAGCCCGTGGTGTTGTGGAGGAAGACCAGCGGGATGTCGCGCTGGTTGGCGAGCTGGATGAACTGCGCGGCCTTCTGCGACTCCGCGCTGAAGAGCACCCCCTGGGCGTTGGCGAGGACGCCGACGGGATAGCCGTGCAGCCGCGCCCAGCCGGTCACCAGGCTCGGCCCGTAGAGCGGTTTGAACTCGTCGAAGTCCGAGCCGTCCACGATCCGCGCGACGACCTCGCGCGGGTCGAACGGGATCCGGAGGTCGTCCGGTACGACGCCGAGCAGCTCCTCCTCGTCGTACAGCGGGGGCGCGACGGAGGACGGCGGCGGGGCGGGGTGGGCCTTGCGCCGGTTGAGGCGGGCGACGATCCGGCGGGCCTGGCGCAGCGCGTCCCGCTCGTCGACGGCGAAGTGGTCCGCGAGCCCGGACGTCCGGGCGTGCATCGCGGCGCCGCCCAGCGACTCGTCGTCGCTCTCCTCGCCCGTGGCCATCCGCACCAGCGGCGGGCCGCCCAGGAAGACCTTGGCCTGCTCCTTCACCATGATCACGTGGTCGGACATGCCGGGGACGTACGCGCCGCCCGCCGTGGAGTTGCCGAAGACGACGGCGATCGTGGGGATCCCGGCGGCCGACAGCCTCGTCAGGTCGCGGAAGAGGGCGCCGCCCGGGATGAAGATCTCCTTCTGGCCGGTCAGGTCCGCGCCGCCCGACTCCACCAGCGAGATCACCGGCAGCCGGTTGGCGCGGGCGATCTCGTTGGCCCGCAGCGCCTTCTTGAGCGTCCAGGGGTTGCTGGCCCCGCCGCGCACGGTCGGGTCGTTGGCGGTGATCAGGCACTCGACGCCCTCGACCACGCCGATGCCGGTGACGAGTGACGCGCCGACGGTGTGGTCGCTGCCCCAGCCCGCCAGCGGCGACAGCTCCAGGAACGGGGTGTCGGGGTCGAGCAGCAGCTCGACGCGCTCGCGGGCGAGCAGCTTGCCGCGGGCGCGGTGCCGGGCGGTGTACTTCTCGCCGCCGCCCGCGACGGCCTTGGCGTGCTCGGCCTCGACCTCGGCGAGCTTGGCCAGCATGGCGGCGCGGTTGGCCGCGTGGTCGGCGGAGGCCGGATCGAGGGCGGAGCGCAGGACGGTCACAGCTCCTCCAGTCCTCGTGTCTCGCGTAACTCCCGCAGCAGCGCCTCGGGGAGGTCCACGTGCCGGGAGCGCAGCCACTCGCCCACGGCCTTGGCCTGCGGGTCGAAGCGGGCCTGGGAGGCGACGCCCTCGCCCAGCAGGCCGTGCACGACGAAGTTCAGCGCCCGGAGGTTGGGCAGCACGTGCCGCTCCACGACGAACCCGGCCGTCTCCGGCAGCAGTTGCCGCAGCCTCGGTACGGTCAGCTCGTGCGCGAGCCAGCGCCACGCACCCTCGCCACGCGCCCACACACCGATGTTCGCGCTGCCTCCCTTGTCCCCGCTGCGCGCCCCCGCGATCAGCCCCAGGGGCGCCCGGCGTGTGGGCCCGGCGGGCAGCGGGTCGGGCAGCAGCACCGCCGGCCGGCCCACGGCCGCGCCCCGGCCCCCGGTCCGGGCCGGCGGCGGCAGGACCGGCACCCGGGCGCCGTCCGGCAGCACGGCCACGTGCCGGACCGCCTCCGGCGGCACGTACGCCGCCTCGAACACCCCGTACGGCGTGCCCTTGCCGGGCGGCGCGGCGATGTGGAAACCGGGATAGCTGGCCAGGGCCAGCTCGACGCACGCCGCCCGGACGGCCCGGATCGCCTCGGAGTCGCGGTCGCGCACCACCAGCCGCAGCAGCGCGCTCGCCTCCTCCTGGACGGGCGCGTCGGAGCGGTCCGTACGGGCGAGGGTCCAGCGGACCTCGGCGGGGTGGTGGGCGGCGAGCACCCCGTCGAGCTGCGCGCGGACGAGCCGGGCCTTGGCCTCGACGTCCAGGCCGGTCAGCACGAAGGCGACCTCGTAACGGTGGCCCCCGGCGCGGGTGACGCCCACCTTCAGCGTGGGCGGCGGGTACTCGCCGCGCACCCCGTCGACGCGCACCCGGTCCGGGCCGTCCGTGGTGAGCCGGACCGTGTCCAGCCGGGCGGTCACGTCGGGTCCGGGGTAGCGGGCGCCCGCCGTCTCGTACAGCAGCTGCGCGGTGACCGTCCCGACGGTCACCGCGCCGCCCGTCCCCGGGTGCTTGGTGATGACGGCGGAGCCGTCGGCGTGGATCTCGGCGAGCGGGAAGCCGGGGCGTGGCGGGGTGTGCTCGCCGAGGACGTCCTGGAAGAAGGAGTAGTTGCCGCCCGTCGCCTGCGTGCCGCACTCCAATATGTGCCCGGCGACGACCGCGCCCGCGAGCGGGTCGAGATCGTCGTCGGTCCAGCCGAAGTGGGCCATCGCCGGGCCGGTGACCAGCGCCGCGTCCGTCACCCGGCCGGTCACCACGATGTCCGCGCCCGCCCGCAGGCACTCGGCGATGCCCGCGCCGCCGAGGTAGGCGTTGGCGGTGAGGGCGCCCTTGGCCCAGGGGGCCTCGGGGACCCCGTCCGTCAGGAGGTCGTCACCGGTGACGTAGCCGATGCGCGCCGGCACGCCGACGCGGTCGGCGAGCTCCGCGATCCGCTCGGCGAGCCCGGCGGGGTTGAGGCCGCCCGCGTTGGCGACGATCTTCACGCCGCGATCGGCGGCCAGCCCCAGACCCTCCTCCAACTGGCCGAGGAACGTGCGCGCGTAGCCGGTCCCGGGATCCTTCAGCCGGTCCCGGCCGAGGATGAGCATGGTCAGCTCGGCGAGGTAGTCGCCGGTCAGGACGTCCAGGGGGCCGCCGGTGAGCATCTCGCGCAGGGCGTCGAAACGGTCGCCGTAGAAGCCGGAGGCGTTGCCGACACGCAGCACCGGGGCGGAAGCGGGTTCGGGCATGGCACCGGAGGGTGACAGCGGGCCCGGAAACAAGCAAGCGTGCTTGCATCATTTTCGGCCGGTCGGCGAGGGCGGGGAGGGGAGGTGGCGGGCCAGCACCTCGGCCAGATGGAGGCTTTGGGTGTCCGCGAGTTGACGAATCTGTGTACGACAGGAAAACCCGTCCGCGAGGACGTACGCCCCCTCGGGCGCCCGGCGCAGGGCGGGGAGCAGCTGTTCCTCGGCGCAGGCGACGGACACGTCGTAGTGGCCGCGCGTGAAGCCGAAGTCTCCGGCGAGGCCACAGCATCCGCCACTCAAGTCGCCGTGCAGGCCCGCTTTTTCGCGGAGGCGGCGCTCGGCCGCGTCGCCGAGCACGGCGTGCTGGTGGCAGTGCGTCTGCCCGGCGACGGGCCGGCCGACGCGGGGCGGCTCCCAGTGCGGGGCGCGCTCTTCGAGGACCTGCGCGAAGGTCCGTACGGACGCGGCGAGGCGCGCGGCGCGCGGATCGTCCGGAAGCAGCTCCGGGAGGTCGGTGCGGAGGGCGGCGGCGCAGCTCGGTTCGAGGACGAGGAGGGGGGCGGGTGCGGGGGTGTCGGGGTCGTCGAGCGTGTCGAGTGTCCGGCGCATGACGGCGCGGGCGCGGTCGAGCTGGCCGGTGCTCAGCCAGGTCAGGCCGCAGCAAACGGGCCCGGCCGGGACGGTGACGTGCAGCCCGGCGTCCTCCAGGACGGCGACGGCGGCGCGGCCCACGCCGGGGGAGAGGTGGTCGGTGAAGGTATCGGGGAAAAGGATCACGCGGTTCGCGGCATCGGGCGGGGTGTGTCCCTTGGGATCGGCGCTGTCACGACGTTCTCGCTCCCGCCCCCGCCACCACCTGGTGAAAGGTTCCGCCGCGAGCGGTGGGATGTCCCGTTCCGGAGCGATGCCGCCCAGCCGCTTGGCGGCGGCCGCCAGTGGCCGTACCCGCGCCAGGCCGTTGAGCACGGGCGCGGCCCGTACGGCGGCGGCCGCGCGGAGCCAGACCGGCAGCCGGCCCATCGAGTAGTGGGCGGCGGGCCGTAGCCGGCCCGCGTAGTGGTGGTGGAGGAACTCGGCCTTGTACGTGGCCATGTCCACGCCCACCGGGCAGTCGCTGCGGCAGCCCTTGCACGCCAGGCACAGGTCGAGGGCCTCGCGCACCTCCTCCGAGCGCCAGCCGTCCGTGACGAGCTCGCCCGCCAGCATCTCGTGCAGCAGCCGGGCCCGGCCCCGGGTGGAGTGCCGCTCGTCACGGGTGACCCGGTAGGACGGGCACATCACACCCGTACCGGCCGTCGTCTCCCGGCACTTGGCCACCCCGACGCATCGCCGGACCGCCGCCGTGAAGTCCCCGCCGTCCTCCGGATAGCCGAACTCCACGGGGACCGGCCCCTTGGGCAGCACCTCGAAGCGGAGGTTCCGGTCCAGTGGGTAGGGGCGGACGACCATGCCGGGGTTGAGGCCGCCCGCCGGGTCCCAGAGGTCCTTGAAGCGCTCGAAGAGGCGGACGGCGTCCGTCCCGTACATCCGGGGGAGCAGTTCCGCCCGGGCCTGGCCGTCGCCGTGCTCGCCGGAGAGCGAGCCGCCGTGGGCGACGACGAGGTCCGCCATGTCGTGGGAGAAGTCGCGGTAGCGGCGCACTCCCGCCGGGGTCAGGAGGTCGACGTCGAGGCGGATGTGCACACAGCCCTCGCCGAAGTGCCCGAAGGGCGCGCCGCGCAGCCCGTGACGGCCCAGCAGCGCCCGGAACTCCCGCAGGTACGCGCCGAGGCGCTGCGGCGGAACGGCGCAGTCCTCCCAGCCCGGCCAGGCTTCGCCGCCGTCGGGCAGCCGGGTCGCGGTGCCGGCCGCGTCCTCGCGCACGCGCCACAGGGTCCGTTGGGCGGCCGGTTCGGTCAGCACGGCGTGGCCGCTCGCGCCGTCGGCGGCGGCCGCGCGGCGGAGTTCCTCCGCCCGGGCCGCAGCCTCGCCGGGCGTGGCGCCGCCGACCTCGACGAAGAGCCAGGCCGTGCCCTTCGGCAGCGCGCCCCGGTCCGGGCCCGGGACCAGGTCGGCCGCCATGCCCTCGACCGTCAGGGGCTTGTGCGGCAGGAGCGTGGACGCGGCGTCGGCGGCCGCGCCCTCGTCGGGGTAGCCGAGCACGACCAGCGCGCGGGCGGCGGGGGCGGCGACGAGCCGGACGGTCGCCTCGGTGATCAGCCCGAGGGTGCCCTCGGTGCCGGTGAAGGCCCGGACGAGGTCCGTGCCGCGCTCGGGCAGCAGGGCGTCGAGCGCGTAACCGGAGATGCGGCGGGGGAGGGTGGGGGAGGGGAAGCCGGTGCGGAGGAGGGCCAAGTGGCCGTCCACGAGGGCCCGTACGCCCCTCGCGAGGCGGTCGGGGAGCCCGTCGAGCCCTCCGCCTGCGCCGAGTCGGGCGTGTTCGCCGCCGTACGTCAGCACGTCCAGGGAGAGGACGTTGTCGGCCGTGGTGCCCCAGGCCACCGAATGGGCGCCGCAGGCGTTGTTGCCGATCATCCCGCCGAGGGTGCAGCGGCCGTGCGTCGACGGATCCGGCCCGAAGGTCAGCCCGTGCGCGCCGGCCGCCGTCCGGAGCGTGTCGAGGACGACGCCGGGCCGGACGACGGCGGTGCGGGCCTCGGGGTCGATCCGTACGACGTCGGTCATGTACCGGGTGAAGTCGAGGACCACGCCCTCGCCGGTCGCCTGCCCGGCGACCGACGTCCCGCCGCCGCGCGCCACCACCGGCACCCCGTGCTCGCGGCAGACGGCGAGCGCGGCGGCGACGTCGTCGGCGTCGCGGGGTGCGACGGTCCCGAGCGGAACGCGGCGGTAGTTGGAGGCGTCCATGGTCGTGAGGGCGCGGGCGGAGGCGGTGAAGTCGACGTCGCCGCGCACGGATGCGCGGAGGGAAGCGTGGAGTTCCCCTGTGGGGTTGAGGGGACTGCTGTGATCGCCCATACGATCACCCTTCCCCCGGACCGGGGAGGTTACCGGCGGACCGGGGAGGTTACCGGCGGAATCGTCTCATCGGGTGGACGGGACGTTTCCGCAGGCAGAAGGCACGGACTAGGCTGCGGCCGTGGCTGATATCCAGATTCCCGCTGACATCAAGCCCGCCGACGGTCGTTTCGGCGCGGGCCCGTCCAAGGTGCGGACGGAGGCGCTCGACGCCCTGGCCGCGACCGGCACCTCCCTCCTCGGCACGTCCCACCGCCAGGCCCCGGTGAAGAACCTGGTCGGCAGCGTGCGCGACGGCATCCGGGAGCTCTTCTCCCTCCCCGAGGGCTACGAGGTGATCCTCGGCAACGGCGGCTCCACCGCGTTCTGGGACATCGCCACGCACGGTCTCATCGAGTCCAAGTCGCAGCACCTGTCCTTCGGCGAGTTCTCGTCGAAGTTCGCCAAGGCCGCGAAGCTGGCGCCCTGGCTGGCCGAGCCGACGGTGATCTCCTCCGAGCCGGGCACCCACCCGGAGCCGGAGGCGGAGGCGGGCGTCGACGTCTACGCCCTCACCCACAACGAGACCTCCACCGGTGTCGCCGCGCCCGTCAAGCGCGTCGCGGGCGCCGACGAGGGCGCGCTGGTGCTGGTCGACGCCACGTCCGGCGCGGGCGGCCTGCCCGTGGACATCGCCCAGAGCGACGTCTACTACTTCGCCCCGCAGAAGTCCTTCGCCGCCGACGGCGGCCTGTGGCTGGCGGTCTTCTCCCCGGCGGCCCTGGAGCGGGCGGCGCGGATCCACGCGTCCGGGCGGCACGTCCCGGAGTTCTTCTCGCTGCCGACGGCGATCGACAACTCCCTGAAGAACCAGACGTACAACACCCCCGCCCTCTCCACCCTGTTCCTGCTGAACCAGCAGCTGGAGTGGCTCAACGGCCAGGGCGGCCTGGACTGGGCGGTGCGGCGCACGGCGACGTCGGCGCGGACGCTGTACGGCTGGGCGGAGGCGTCCAAGTACGCGTCCCCGTTCGTCGCGGACCCGGCGAAGCGGTCGGCGGTCATCGGCACGATCGACTTCTCGGACGACGTGGACGCGGCGGCCGTCGCCAAGGCCCTGCGGGCCAACGGCGTCGTCGACACCGAGCCGTACCGCAAGCTGGGCCGCAACCAGCTGCGGGTGGCGATGTTCCCGGCGATCGACCCGGCGGACGTCGAGGCGCTGACGGCGTGCGTGGATTATGTGATCGAGCGGCTGGGCTGAGGCGGGGGCCGCGCCCCGAAGGGGCGCGGGGAACTGCGTGACCAGCCACGACGCACCCGCGGATGACTCGCCGGGCTTCCAGTGGAGCGCTTAGGCGGTACGCCGCCGGAACAGCCGGCGGAGGCCGAGGGCCGCGACGGCCACGACGGCGAGGGCGCCGGCTCCGAGGGTCAGGGTGTGGGGGCCGCCGTCCGAGCCCACGTCGGCGGCCTGCCCGGCACCGGCCTTGTCCTCCCCTTTTCGCTTCGCGACGCTGTCCGGCAGGAGCTCGTCGCCGAGCTCGATCGGGACGACCTTGCTGCGGGCGCCCTCCGAGCCGTACATCAGCGTCCGGCCGTCGGGGGTGAACGTCACCGACTCGCCCTGGCGTTGCAGGGGCACGACGGGGCGGCCGAGCTCCTTCACCGGGCGGCCGTTCTCCCAGCGGTAGACGCGGGCGTCGAAGTAGCCGCGGACGACGAGCCGGGTGCCGTCGGGGGAGAACGCCGCGTCCGTGGCCCATACGTCGATGTCGGCGACGCGGCGGAACGTGTTCACGCCGGACGCGGAGAGCGGCTCCGGGGCCTCGTAGAGGGCCCCCTTCCCCGACTGCTTCTTGCTGACGATGTAGACCCGGCCGGTGCGGGGGTGGACCATCAGGGACTCGGCGTCGCGCGGCCCGTCCTCGTAGCGGACGGTGTAGGTGGTGGGGGTGACGGTGATGTCGCCCGTGAGCTCCTTCGGCTCGGGGAAGCGGTGGACGCGGACGTCGGGCCAGGTGCCGCCGAGGTTGTCGCCGATGTCGCCCAGGTAGATGTTCCCGTCGGGGCCGAGGGAGATCGCCTCGACGTCCCGGGCGTCGACGCCGTCGAGCGTCACCCGGGCGATCGTGCGCCCGGTCCGGCTGTCCACGGCGTAGACGTACGGGCCGTCGCCGCTGTCGTTGTGCGTCCAGTAGACGCCGGGGTGGGCCCGGCTGGCGGCTAGGCCGCTGGACTCCTTGATGCGGGGGTCCTCGATGGTGAAGCCGGAGGGCGTCTCGGGGCCGCTCCCGTCGGCGCGCGCGGGCGTGGTGCCCGGCGGGAGGACGCCCGACGGGAGGAGCAGGGCCGACGCGGCGATTCCCAGGACGGCGGCGGCGAGGGCGGGACGGAAGGGACGCATGCCCCAAGCCTGCCATCGCCGCGTGGCGCGTCCGGGACCGGCGCGGCCGCCGCGCCTACGCGAGCCCGGCGGCCGCGCCGAAGCCGGTGAGCATGGCGTCGACGGCGAAGCCGAACCGCTCGGCGTCGTCCGTGCCCGCTCCGGTGCCGGCCGCTTCGACGACCAGCGGGTAGCGCTCGCAGTCGAGTTCGGCGAGCCAGGCGGTGGTGCCGGGGGCGGCTTCGGATGTCGCGGGAAGCGCGTCGGCTTCCGCGGCGGTGTGGCCCACGACGAAGAGGGAGAGGGCGTTGAGGGCGTCGACGGCCGGTCCCAGGGCGAAGCCCGCCGCGGTCAGGGTGCGCAGCCCGCGCTCGACGGCGTCGAGGGTCGCCGGGGTGACGGCGGGGCGGCCGGTGACCAGGGGGAGGACGCCGGGGTGGCGGAGCAGGGCCGCGCGCAGGGAGCCGGCGTAGGCGCGCAGGAAGGCACGCCAGTCCGCGCCTTTCTCCTCCCTGTCCCTGTCCCTGCTCCTGTCGTCCCTGTCCCTGTCGTCAGGTGCGGGAAGGGGCAGGGCCTCCGCGAAGACTCGCTCCACGAGGCCGTCGAGCAGGGCGTCCTTGTTGGGCACGTGGTGGTAGAGGGTCATCGCCTCGACGCCGAGCTCGGCGCCCAGACGGCGCATCGTCAGCGCCGCGCGCCCCTCGCGGTCGATGAGCTCCAGGGCGGCGTCGAGGACGATTTCCCTGGTCAGGCCCGCGCGTTCGCCTCGGGTGCGCTTGCTGGTCATGAATCGGCCTTCGCTCGGCGTTGACTTTCTTACATCGTAAGGGCAGAGTGATCGGCGACGAACACTTACAGCGTAAGAATGGGTGGGGCGAGGATGAGTGCGGAGCGGGCCAACAAGGATGTCGTGCTGGATTTCTTCCAGGCGCTGAACGAGCGGCGGATCGCCGACTTCCCGCGCTACATGGCGGCCGACGTCATCGACCACAACAAGATCATTCATGGCGAGCCGGACGAGCCGGGCGCCGCCTTCGAGGGCTTTCGGCAGCAGCTGGAGGCGTTCGGTGCGGGAAGGATGGCCCCTCGGCAGCTCGTCGCCGAGGGCGACACGGTGGTGGCGCGACTGCTCGTCAGCGGCACGCACACGGGCCGGCACCCCCGGATGCCGGAGCCGACACACCGCTCGTTCGAGGTGGAGCAGATCTGGATGTTCACGCTGAGGGACGGCCTGATCTCCGAGATACGCGCGGTGAGCGACCGCCTGGGGATGTTCCTGCAGTTGGGCTGGGACTGGCCGACGGCGGACTGACCCGGAGAGCCGACCCGGGAGCCGACCCGGGAGCCGACCCGGGAGCCGACCCGGGGGCCGGCCCGGGCGAGTCGGGGCCTCCGGGTGGGCATGCTCAGGGGGTTGGCGTGCGGGAGTTGCCGAGGACGAGGAGTTCGTCATGCTCACAGCGACGCAGGTACCGGGCGGGCCCAACTGGCTCGGCCTCACGACCCCGGACGCCGCCGCGTCCGCCGCCTTCTACGGCGACGTCTTCGGCTGGCGGTACGAGCCCGTGGGGCCGGAGGAACGGGAGTTCGGGCTCTTCCGCCTGGCCGGGAGGACCGTGGCGAGCTGCGGCCCGCTGGCGGAGGCCGGCACGGCCGCCGAGTGGCAGATCTACTTCCGCACCGCGGACGCCGACGCCACGGCCAAGGCCGTGGAGCAGGCGGGCGGCACGGTCCGCTTCCCGGCCCACGACGTCCTGATGGCCGGCCGCGCGGCCGGCTTCACCGACCCGACCGGCGCCCGCTTCGCCGTCTGGCAGCCGCGCGAGGTCGACTCCCTGGACGCGATCAACACCGCCGGCGCGCTCAGCTGGACCGAGCTCTACACCACGGACGCGGCCGCCGCCAAGGCCTTCTACGGCGCGGTCCTCCCCTGGGACACCGGCTGGGAGATCGAGGTCGGCACCCACGTCCTCGCCATCATCTCCCCCTCCGGCTCCGGCCGGGAGGCCCAGCACGGCGCCATCATGCAACTGCTCCCCGAAAACCTGGCAGCGGGCTCACGCTCCGAATGGCACCCGTACTTCGCGACCCGCGACTGCGACGGCGTGGCGACGACGGCCACGGAACGCGGCGCCGAGACGCTCATCCCACCGATCGACGTCCCGGGCGTGGCCCGCGTGGCGATGCTCCGCGACCCGTTCGGGGCGACGTTCGGGGTGCTGCAGGCGACCAGTACGTCGACGACCACCGAGTGACCCACCGGCCGGGGTGCCGTGCGGGCGCCCCGGCCGGGCGGATTCGGGTGGGGCGGCCCCGGCCTCAGCCCTCCGACGCCTCAGCCCTCCGACGCCGACTCCACGTAGCCGTCCGGGCGGACGAGGAGGGTGGTGCGCTGGGCGTCCGCGCGGGTCACCGTCAGGACGCCGGGCTCGGCCTTCACGTCGGCCTTCCTCGGCACCACCCGGACGTACGTGCCCGCCCGGAGTGCCTCGTACAGGCGTGAGGGGTGGCCGTCCAGCTCCGCCAGGGGCAGGTCCGGGGCCCGGTGGCCCGCCAGGGGGTGGGAGCCGGGCGGGGCCGGGTAGTGGATGCCGATGCCGGAGACGTAGAGCGCCGCCCGGCGCACCGCGAACGGTGCGAGGCGGGCCACGGTGCCCACCGCGTTGCGCACGCCCCTGGTGAGCGGCGTGGACGCCAGGACCGCGCGGATGAGGGCGCCGCTGATGCGCAGCACCATCGCGCCGACCGGGTGCCGCTCCTCGTGGTAGCTGTCGAGGAGGCGTTCGCCGCCCCGGCCGGCGAGGGCGGCGGCGAGCTTCCAGCCGAGGTTGGCGGCGTCCTGGACGCCCGCGTTGAGGCCCAGGCCGCCGGCCGGGGAGTGGACGTGCGCGGCGTCGCCCGCGAGGAAGACCCGGCCGTCCCGGTAGCGCGGCACCTGGCGTTCGTCGCTGTGGAAGCGCGAGGTCCAGCGGG
This sequence comes from Streptomyces abikoensis, assembly GCF_014648775.1. Taxonomy (GTDB): domain Bacteria; phylum Actinomycetota; class Actinomycetes; order Streptomycetales; family Streptomycetaceae; genus Streptomyces; species Streptomyces abikoensis. The sequence continues at coordinate 194,090 of NZ_BMRT01000005.1, read as the reverse complement.
GGTCGCGCATGCCGAAGTCCTTGCCGAAGGCGGTGCGGGTGACGGCCTTGAGGTTCTCGAAGTCGACGGGGGCGCTGGAGGGCAGATCCGCGTTCCGGTCCCAGGCGATGACGCGGTACCAGCCGTCGCCGAAGGGGACGACGATCGCGAAGCACTCGGTCGTCCCCTTGAAGGCGGGCACCTCGTCCGGCGCGGCGTCCAGCCGGACGTCGGCGAGCATGACCGAGCGCAGGACGGCCTGCCCCGGGAAGGGCATGCCGATCGCCTCGCGGACGGCACTGCGCACCCCGTCCGTGCCGACGACATAGCGGCCCCGGAGGATGACGGGCTCCCCGCCCTCCTCGGCGGGCGCCACGTCCACGTCGACGCCGTCCGCGTCCTGCCGCAGCCCGGTCACCCGCGCGCCGCGCCGGATCTCGGCGCCGGCCGCGAGCGCGCGCTTCTCCAGCAGCCCTTCCAGTTCGTACTGGGGGGTGATCAGGACGCCGGCGAAGCGGCTGTCGAGGGCGGTCATCTCGACGCGGGCGCCGCCGGGGAGCCGTACGCCGGGAATGAACGTGCCGGTCGCGATCAGCGGCTCGGCGAGCGCGCGGGCGTCGAGCACCTCCAGGGTGCGCGCGTGGATGGCGAAGGCGCGGGTGAGGTTGGATTCCTCGGCGCGCTTCTCCAGCACCACGACCCGCACGCCCGCGGCGGCGAGATCGCCGGCGAGGAGGAGGCCGGTCGGACCGGCCCCTACGACCAGGACGTCCGCGGTGAACCCGGACGTGGCGGACTCGGACATGACGCCTCCCGGCGAATCGCCCCGGCGCGGCCGGGGCTCGGCTCGTACCACCAGTGCACACCCGGCCGGGCGGGTATGTCAACGGCTGTTGAATTAATCGGCGGGCTCCTTTGCCCCTACGCCGGAACCGCCGCCTCCAGGAAGGGCTCGGTGACGCGCCGCCAGCCGTCCGGCTGGTCGTAATGGATCAGATGGCCCGCGTCCGGCACCTCGGCGTAGCGGCCGCGCGGCAGGACACGGACCATCTCCTGGGCCTCCGCCCGCCCCAGCGCGCCGTCCAGGCCGCGGACGACCAGCGTCGGGCACTCGACCAGGGCCAGCTCCTCCCAGTGCGCGTCATGGGCGTAGCCCTCGCGGGCCTGGAGCATCTGACGGCGGAAGAACAGCGGCCGCCAGCCGTCGGCGCGCTCCGCCATCACCTCCGCGTAGAAATCCCCCCGGCTGGGGGCGGGCCGCTCCAGCGTCGGATCGTCCTCGCCGAACCACTTCCGTACGTCCGCGAGCGTGGCGAACGGCACCGGCCAGGAGCCCAGCCACTGGCTCCACTCGCGCTGGGTGGCCGCGCCGAGGGCCGAGGCGCGCATGTCGCAGATGACCAGGGCGCGGACGAGGTCGGGGCGGCGGGCGGCGAGCTGCCAGGCCGTGAGGGCGCCCATGGCGTGGCCGATCAGGGTGACGGGCGCGAGGCCGAGCTGCTCGACCGCCGCCTCCGCGTCGGCGACATATGCCTCCCGGGCGTAGGGGCCGCTGACGGGCTTGTCGCTGCGGCCGTGGCCGCGCTGGTCGAGGGCGATCGTGCGGTAGCGCGTGGAGAGCCAGCGGGCCGTCTGCGCCCAGTGCGCGGCGCGGCCCAGGAGGCCGTGGAGGAGGAGCACCCCGCCCGGCCGGGAACCGGGGCCCGGCACCGGCCCGCCGCCGTACCGCCCGCGGCCGCCGGCCTTCGGCGGTTCGGCGAACTCCCAGGCGGCGAGCCGCACTCCGCCGCTTCCCGTCACCTCGATGCGCCGCACCATGAGCCCTGGCACCCCCTCGTCTCCCCCGAGCAGCTCCACCCTATGGAACTTCCATTCGAATGAACCGTTGTCGCGCGCAACACCCCTCGTTCGAGTGACCGGGCGGAAGGATTGACCGTCTGCGACCAGGGGAGGAATCGATCTGGGCGCGGACCGTTCGGGGAAGAAGGTCCGCGTGGCGCACCCTGGGAGCTCGGGGCTCCGGGTCGCCGTGGGGGAGAACGGGGAGGTGGGGCCCCGGCCGCTCGTCAGGGCGCCGGGGCCCTTTTCCGTGTCGCTTTCCGTGTCGCCGGGGTCCTTCTCGCTGGGGCCCCGTTCCGTGTCGACGCCGGTCCGCCGGCCTCATCCCAGCCCCTCCCCCCGGTCGGCTGCGCGCGCATATGCGTTTCGGCACTCAGCGCCAGCGTGGCACGGCTCGGCCCCGGGCGCGCCGATTCCGCCGCGGCTCGGCAGCTTTACGTAAGGCGGTATACGTACCCGGCGCGGCCGGTCCGTCTCCGGCGTCGAGGCAGGTCAGCGCTTGGCGACGAAGACATGCGCGGCGATGTCCGCCGCCAGCTCGGCGGCCTCGCCACTGCTTCCCACCATCACTCCACCGGGCGACTCCGTCACACTGACCACCGCACCCGGCTGCACCCCGGCGCGGCGTAGCGTGTACATCAGCTGGGCGTCGGTCTGGATCGGCTCGCCGATGCGGCGCACGACGACGGTCTTGCCGTCGGTGCCCGGCTCCAGATCCATCAGGCTGACCATGCCGTCATTGAGGAACGGGTCGGCCTCGGCCTTCTCGCCCAGCTCCTCCAGGCCCGGGATCGGGTTGCCGTACGGCGACTCCGTGGGGTGGCGCAGCAGCTCCAGCACCCGCCGCTCGACGGCCTCGCTCATCACGTGCTCCCAGCGGCAGGCCTCGGCGTGCACCTGCTCCCACTCCAGGCCGATCACGTCGACCAGCAGGCACTCGGCCAGGCGGTGCTTGCGCATCACGCGGGTGGCCAGCTGCCGGCCCTCCTCCGTGAGCTCCAGGTGCCGGTCGCCCGCGACCGTGACCAGTCCGTCGCGCTCCATACGGGCCACGGTCTGGCTGACCGTCGGGCCGCTCTGATCGAGCCGCTCGGCGATGCGGGCGCGCATGGGGACCACACCTTCCTCTTCCAGCTCGAGAATGGTGCGGAGGTACATCTCCGTGGTGTCGATCAGTCCGGACATGCCGTGCCCCTCGATAAGTCGTGCGCTGGCCCTGGACTCAATTCTGACGCATGGCACCGACAACGGGGCCGCCCACGCCTCCGCCCGCCCCGTCCGTATTGACAGCGCCCTGGTCCAGCACGCAACGTGATCCGCGCCACGACAGTCGTCCGGGGTGCGAACCGGGGGGATATGTCCTGCCACGCGTGTTCCGTCGTCGGGCGTCGAGCGAGCGTCGAGCCAAGTCGAGCCAAGGAGTCCCGCAGCGATGAGCGACAGTAAGCCGGCCGGGCAGTTCTTCGACGCCGCGATCGGTCTGCTGCGGCGGGTGCGCGACGAGGAGGCGGGCGCCGTCGCGGACGCCGGCGCCTTGATCGCCGGCACGGTGGCGGACGGCGGCCGGATCTTCGTCTTCGGCGCCGGGCACTCCTCGCTCCCCGCCCAGGACGTCGTCTACCGCGCGGGCGGGCTCGCCCTGGTGAATCTGCTGGCCGTGCCGGGCGTCGTCGGCATCGACGTCATGCCCGCCACGCTGGGCAGCGCGCTGGAGCGGGTGGACGGGCTGGCCGGGGCGGTCCTGGACACCAGCCCCGCGCGGCCGGGCGACGTCCTCGTCGTCATCTCCCTCTCCGGGCGCAATGCGCTGCCCGTCGAGATGGCCATGAACGCCCGCGCCCTCGGTCTCAAGGTCATCGGCGTCACCTCCCTGGCCTATGCCGAGGAGACCCGGTCCCGCCATGTGTCCGGAACGTTCTTGAAGGACCACTGCGACGTCGTCGTCGACACCAAGATCACTGTGGGGGACGCGGAGCTGACCTCCGAGGGCATCGCGGCGCCCTTCGGGCCCGCGTCGACGGTCGTGGCGAGCGCCGTGATGCAGGCCGTCATGGCCGCGGCGGCCGGGGAGCTCGCGGCGCGCGGCATCGACCCGCCGATGCTGCGTTCGGGCAACGTGGACGGTGGCCACGAGTGGAACGGGCGGGTGCTGGCGGAGTACGGCGACCGGATCTTCTTCCGGCACCACTGAGGGCTTCCGGCACCACTGGGGGCTACGGGGGCTACCGAGGGCTTCAGCCCGCCATCACCACCGCCAGGTCGATCGACGCCGCCACCCGGGAGGCGATGTCCTCCGCGTAGATCGCGTCCGCGCGGTCGAAGGCGCGGCGCGAGCCGCCCCGCAGGAAGGTGACGACGCCCACCGTCCGGCCCCGGCTGCGCAGGGCCGTGGACAGGGCGTGGCGGGTGCCGTCGGGCCATTTGCGGGTGGCGGCCCAGTTCTCCGAACGGTCCGCCGCCGCCCGTACCGAGCCGCAGCGCTCGACCGCCTGGAGCGCCGGGTGACCGTCGAGGTAGGGGACCGGCAGGCCGCCCGGTGAGGTCAGGGGGCCCTGGCCCGGCGCCCAGGCGGGCGTCGCCGCGGCGCGGATCAGCCGGATCGGGCCCTCCGGGACGGGCCGGGGCTCGGGCAGCAGGTCGATCAGGGCGTGGTCGGCGAAGCCCGCGAGGGCGAAGTCCATGTAGAGGGCCGCGGCCTCCATGGGGTCCTCGCACTCCGCGACCGCCCGCCCCGCCCGGTGCAGCTGGCTGCCCCGGAAGCGCAGCCGGGCGCTCTCCTGCTCCGCCAGCCGGGTCTTGGTGACGTCGAGGAACAGCCAGGCCACGCCCAGGGGGACGGGTTCCTCGACCAGCGGGGTGGCCAGCCGCAGGAAACCGCTGCGCCAGCAGCGCCGCTCCGGGACGGGCGAGGGGCCGCCGCCGTGGTCGCGGACGGTCACCCACAGCTCCGTGGGCGCGGGCGGCGCGCCGGCGGCCAGGACGTGCTGGAGGGCGCCCTCCACTTCCTCGACGCCCTGGTCGAGCAGTTCGCCCAGGGGGCGGCCCAGCAGGGCGGTGCGGCTCGTGCGCAGGGCGCGGGCGGCGTGGGCGTTGGCCAGGGCGGGGCGCAGGTCGGCGTCGACCAGCACCACGCCCCAGGACGCGTCGCCGAACAGCGCCTCGCTCAGGGCGACGGACCGTTCGAGGTCGATCTGCGTGTGCACCTCGCTGAACGCGCAGTACACCCCCGCCGGTCTGCCGTCCGAGCCGGGCACGGTGGAGGACTGGACGCGGACGAGCACCCGCCGGCCGTCCTTGGTGAGCAGCGCGAACTCGTCCACCTGGCGGCCCGGCGACTTCATCACGCCCAGCAGCCGCCCGGTGACCTCCTCGGCGTCCGCCTCGCGGGCGGCCCAGCCGCCCAGGCCCCGTCGGCCCACGGCCTCGTCGGGCGTCCAGCCGAGTATCCGCTCGGCCTCGCGGTTCCAGTGGGTGACGTGACCGTCCGCGTCGAACGCGCACAGTGCCGCGTCCATGCCGTCGAGAAGCGCCGCCAGGAGGTCGTGGTCCTCGCTCTCCGGGGCCGCCCGGTGGCCGGTGGGGCCGGGCTGGTGTGGAGCCGTCACGAGATACCCCCCGCTGGACGTGTCCGCGTGCCCTGCAAGTCCTGCACGACCGGCATTCAACTCGACCCCGGCGCACCCCACACCGACTTCGCCGAAATCGATGCCCAAGGAAATTCGCTTGCCGGGGGCGAGCGGCCGTTCCTAGGCTGTGGGGCACACGAGAAGGGAGGTGGTTCGGGACATGATTTCTTTCCGGACGCGTGAGGTGACTGCGGGCTAGCGCCCGTCGTCGCGTTCATACGCAGCGCCGGCTGTGCCGGCCAATCCCAAGCAGTCACCCGGTCCGTGGGCCGCCGAGTCGTCCGCTCGGCACCGCCGTTCCGCCGTCAGGCGGGGAGGCGGTAGCAGCCCACGGGCCGTCTGCGTTCCCGGGCCGGGTGGCTCTATGGGGCCCGGGTGGCCCTACGGGCAGAGGCGTTCCACTTGCCAGCCCGTCTTCGCCGTCTCGTCGCGGACGTACCGGAGTCTGTCGTGGAGGCGGTTCTCCCGGCCCTGCCAGAACTCCACCGTCTCCGCCGTCACCCGGAAGCCGCCCCAGTGCGGCGGCACCGGCACGGGCTCGCCCTCCGGATGGCGGGCGGCCATTCGCTCGTACGCCGCGTCGAGTTCGGCGCGGGAGGCGACCACGGTCGACTGCTCGCTCGCCCAGGCGCCGATCCGGGAACCGTAGGGACGGGCCCGGAAGTACGCGGCGGTCTCCTCGGCGGGCACCCGTTCGGCCGTACCGGTGACGACGACCTGCCGGGCCAGCGGGTACCAGGGGAACAGCAGGGAGACGCGCGGGTTCTGCGCGATCTCCCTGGCCTTGCGGGAGTTGTAGTTGGTGTAGAAGACGAAGCCCCGCCGGTCGTACCCCTTGAGCAGCACCGTCCTGGAGCTGGGCCGTCCGGCGGCGTCGGCCGTGGAGACGACCATGGCGTTGGGCTCGTGGAGCTCGCTCGCGGCGGCCTCGGTGAACCAGTGCGCGAACTGCTCGTACGGATCGGCCGTCAGCTCCGCCTCGGACAGGCCCGTGGAGCGGTAGTGCGCCCGCATGGCGGCCAAGTCGTGCTGGAGGTCGAACGCGAGTCCGTACTCGAGGCCGTCGTCGCTGTCGTAGGCGTCGTCGGCGTCGTCGGATGTGTAGTCGTCGGCGTGGGACACGTGGACATCTTGCAGCACGGGGTGGCCGACGTTGCGGGCGGACGGGTGTTCGGGTGGCTCTCCTGCCCCGGAATCCCGCTCCGTAACCCTTTCACCAGCGGAAAGTTGGGTGTGCCGGACATCACCTTCCCCGCAAGCCCCGAACCCCCCAAAATCACCGGTGGACAGCTGTGGCTTCCCGTCAGCTCCGGCTATCGTGTCCGGCCCCGGACCCGGCACCGTACTTCTGCGGAGCCCGGGTGATGTCCGGGGTGAAGTACATCCGCACGGGGCATGACCGGGTAGACCGGAACGGACCGCGAGCCGCGCACGCTGCCGCGTAACCGCGCCGGCCACTCCTACCGGAGCGCAGCACCCCCACCGGAAGCACCACCCTCACCGGAAAGCAACAGCCGCAAGCCCAACCCCATTGACCTCTTCCGATCCATGGCCGGACCTCCGGAGATCCCGGACGGCCCGCCGGTCGGCAGCCGCTTGTCGCACACATCATGAGGAGCCGCCTGATGTCCGACTTCGTCCCCGGACTCGAAGGAGTCGTCGCGTTCGAAACGGAGATCGCCGAACCCGACAAGGAAGGCGGTTCCCTCCGCTACCGAGGCGTCGACATCGAGGACTTGGTGGGCAACGTCTCCTTCGGCAACGTCTGGGGGCTGCTGGTCGACGGCGCCTTCAACCCCGGGCTCCCGCCGGCCGAGCCGTTCCCCATCCCCGTCCACTCGGGTGACATCCGTGTCGACGTGCAGTCCGCGCTGGCGATGCTCGCGCCCGTCTGGGGCCTCAAACCCCTTCTCGACATCGACGAGGCCACCGCCCGCGACAACCTCGCCCGGGCCGCCGTGATGGCCCTGTCGTACGTCGCCCAGTCGGCCCGCGGCCAGGGACTGCCGATGGTGCCGCAGCGGGAGATCGACAAGGCGGAGACGGTCGTCGAGCGCTTCATGAAGCGCTGGCGGGGCGAGCCCGACCCCAAGCACGTCAAGGCCGTCGACGCCTACTGGACCTCCGCCGCCGAGCACGGCATGAACGCCTCCACCTTCACCGCCCGCGTCATCGCCTCCACGGGCGCGGACGTCGCGGCGGCCCTGTCGGGCGCGGTCGGCGCCATGTCCGGCCCGCTGCACGGCGGCGCGCCCTCCCGCGTCCTCGGCATGATCGAGGAGATCGAGCGCACCGGCGACGCCGTCGCCTACGTCAAGAACGCCCTCGACAAGGGCGAGCGCCTCATGGGCTTCGGCCACCGCGTCTACCGCGCCGAGGACCCCCGCGCCCGCGTCCTGCGCCGTACGGCCAAGGAGCTGGCGGCCCCGCGCTTCGAGGTCGCCGAGGCCCTGGAGAAGGCGGCCCTGGAGGAGCTCCACAACCGCCGTCCCGACCGGGTGCTGGCCACGAACGTCGAGTTCTGGGCGGCGATCGTCCTGGACTTCGCCGAGGTCCCCGCGCACATGTTCACCTCGATGTTCACCTGCGCCCGCACGGCGGGCTGGAGCGCGCACATCCTGGAGCAGAAGCGCACGGGGCGTCTGGTGCGCCCCTCGGCCCGCTACGTGGGCCCCGGACCCCGCGACCCCCGCGAGATCCAGGGCTACGCGGACATCAAGGGCTGAGCCTCCGCCGCCGGATGCCGAAACGCCGGAGGGGCTGGACGGATCCAGCCCCTCCGGCGTGCGTTCCGCGGGAACCCCGCTACCCCTTGCTCACCGCCGTGAGGATCTCCGGCAGACGCTCCAGCATGCGCGGGGCCGCCAGGCGCAGGCCCGCCCAGGTGACCAGGACGCCGTAGCCCGCGCCCAGCGGCAGTACGGTCCACAGCCAGCCGTGGGCGCCCGCGAGGTGGAGGCCGATCGTGAGGGCGCCCAGCGGGGCGCAGAGGACGGCGCCGATCAGGGCGCCCAGCATGCCGAACCAGGCGAGGGCGCCCTGGCCGGGCGCGACGTTCTTGAAGCCGCTGTCCTGCGGGATCGAGTACGGGGCCAGGACGGACGCGAGGGCGCCGGTGGCGAAGAGGGCGCCCAGGAGGGCGAAGGCCAGGCCCAGGACCTCGGCCCAGTCCTGCCACCTGCCGGTGAAGTAGGCCGTGCCGGTGACCACGAGGGCCACGTACGGGACGGCGATCAGGGAGAAGGTCAGGGCGCGGGCGCGCAGTTCGGCGTAGGCGTCGTGGCGGGAGCCGATCGTCTGGAGGACCATCCAGAAGGCCGGGCCGTCCTGGCCGAACTGGTTGTACATCTGCAGGCCGAGCATGGTCGGCGCGAACATGGCGAACCAGATGTTGGACATGCCCTGCGCCGCGTTGACGATCGGCACCAGCGCGCCCACCGCGAGCCCGGAGACCCAGGACGCCTTGGTCTTGGGGTCGCGCCAGATGTACCGCAGCGAGCGGTGCATGACGGTTCCGGTGCGGCCGGCGGGCAGCAGCCGGGCGAGGCCGGAGCCGTCGGCGCGGGCCTTCTCGGGCTTGGTGACGGAGGCCGCGCCGAGGGTGGAGGCGTCGCCGGCGGTCATGACCTTCGTCAGGCCGCGCTGCCACCACCACAGGACGGCGGCGAGCGCGACGACGGTGAGGGCCAGATCGACGGCGGCCCGCCCGTACGCGCCGTCGCTCGCGGCCCGGACGGCGTCCAGGGTGGAGCCCGGCGGGATCCAGCGCAGGACGTCGGCCACGGACTCCAGCTTCGCCATGCCGGCGCCGTTGAGCTTCTGCATGGCGAGGCTGAACAGCTGACCGCCCACCGCGATGATCAGACCGCTCAGCAGGGCCAGGTCACGGCCCTTGCGGCTGGTCAGCAGCCGGACGTTGGCCGTGGCCACGGCCCGGGCCAGGGCCAGGCAGACCAGCAGGGCCAGGGGCACGGCCAGGACGCCGACGGCGAAGGCGGCGGCGCCGTGGGCACTGGCGATCACCGCGCCGATCAGCACCGCCACCGTGAACCCGGGGCCGATGCCCACCAGGGCCGCGGCCAGCAGGCCCGCCAGCATCGGGGTCGGGCGCAGCGGCAGCATCACCAGCCGGGTGGGGTCCATGGTCTCGTCGCCGCCGGGGAAGAACAGCGGCATCACCGCCCAGCCGAACGCCAGCAGGGCCGCCGTGCACACGGTCAGGGCGCCGACGTGGGCGTGGCCGCGCAGCGCGACGAAGCCGAGGAGCTGGAGCGCGGCGTAGAGGGAGACGAGGACGAGGGAGGTGATCCAGACGGCCTTGCGGCCGGAGGACTGCCGCAATCCGTTGCGCAGCAGCGACAGCTTCAGCCGGACGAAGACGGCGGTGGTGGCGGGAATCGTCGAGGAGGTCGGCGAGGAGGTGGTGGAGGAGGCAGTCGAGGAGGTCGTGGAGGTGGCTGCGGTGCTCATCGGGTGCCGCCGCCGAGCCAGTCGAGGTTGTCGTCGGCCGCGTTGCCGCGCATGCCGACGAGTTCCAGGAACGCGTCCTGCAGGGTCGGCGCGTCGCCGCGGACGTCCGCGAGGGGGCCGTGGGCGCGGATCCGGCCGCCGGCCAGCACCGCGACCCAGGAGCACAGCGACTCCACGAGTTCCATGACGTGGCTGGAGAAGACGACGGTGGCGCCGGAGGCGGTGTAGCGCTCCAGGACCTTGCGGATCGTCTGGGCGGAGACCGGGTCGACGCCCTCGAACGGCTCGTCGAGGAAGAGGACTTCGGGGTTGTGCAGCAGCGCGGCGGCCAGGCCGATCTTCTTGCGCATGCCGGTGGAGTAGTCGACGACGAGCTTGTTCTGCGCGCCCGCGAGGTCGAGGACGTCCAGGAGCTGGGTGGCGCGCTTGTCGACCTCGTCGCCGGGCAGGCCGCGCAGCCGCCCGGTGTAGGCGAGGAGTTCACGCCCCGAGAGGCGCTCGAACATCCTCAGCCCCTCGGGCAGCACCCCGATGCGGGCCTTGACGGCGGCCGGGTCCTGCCAGACGTCGGCGCCGCCGATCTCCACCCGGCCGGAGTCCGGGCGCAGCAGCCCGGTGACCATGGAGAGGGTGGTGGTCTTCCCGGCGCCGTTGGGGCCGACCAGACCCACGAACCGGCCCGCGGGTATCTCCAGGTCGATCCCGGCGACCGCCACCTGCTCGCCGAACCGCTTCCACAGTCCCTCGACGCGGACCGCCGGTATGCCGGTCGTCCCGGTCGCGTTCGTCGCTTCCCGTCCCACGTGCTGTTCCTCAAATCCCCGAGTGCTGTTCCGGGGGACGGGCTCCGCCCTGCCCCCCGGAACCACCCTAGAGGCGTGTCGAGGGGCGGGGGCATGAGGTTTGTCAGGACTTCGCGGGCCGCCGGGGCTTCCCGCCGCCGTCCGGGTGCGCCGGTCGGCGTCCCGGTGGGTGCGTCGGTCGGCGTGCCGGTCAGCGGCAGCTCGCCGGGGCGCTGCCCCGGCCGCAGGCGTACGCCAGGGCGCTGACGAGCTCCTCCGCGTCCGGCAGCCAGCGGTTGGCGGGCGTGGGCTGCCGGGCCCACTGGACCCGGCCCCGGTTGCCGATCCGGGTGGGTGGCGCGACCACGTAGCTGCCCTCGCCGTGGGGGATCAGGTCCAGCGTGGCGGGGGACCAGCCGAGCCTGCGGGCGTGGTCGGCGACCTTCAGGGAGCCGCCGGGCAGGACGAAGAAGAGCATGCGGCGGAAGGGCGTGCAGGTGACCGGGCCGAGCTGGATCTCCATCCGCTCCATGCGGGCCAGGGCCAGGAAGCCCGCCGACTCGGAGACCTCGAGGGCGTCGAAGGTGCGGCCCGTGGGCAGCAGGATGGAGGCGCGGGGCTGCTTGCTCCACATCCGCCGGGCCGTGGACGCGCTCCCTGTGGCCTGGGAGGCCCAGTCGGGCCGGGCCGGGTGGGCGCCGGGCGCGGGGCACTCGTACTCCCCGCACGAGCAGCGTTCCCGTCCCTCGACGGCCTCCAGCCAGGTGCCCGGAAATACGTCCCAGTGCCGGTCCTCCGCGTATCTCCCGGCGGCATCGAGCACGCGCTCGCCGCGTTGTTGGGGAATGTGCGGGGCTCCTACTCCGATGGTCTCTTCCACGTTCAACACAACTCCCCTTGACATCAGGGGTTACGGCGGGGACACGGGCTAGTTGCGACTGCCGGTAACAGCACACGGGGCGCACGGATGCATGTACGGGGGCGCAGGCGAGGGTTCGCCGCCGCGAAGGGGTAGCCACCTGGGCGGCGGTTGACGGCGCGGGCCACCGAGGCGGTGGTTCCGTTCGTGGATCGCCGCGATTGGCGCGAATACCGGCAAGTCCTGCATTCTCCGGATATCCAGGGGGCAAAGATCACGGGAGAGAGCGTTCACGGCCGACCCGGCTGTCCCGGCCGAACCGGCTGTTCCGCATCCGGCGGGACTCATCGCGAACGCATAGCGGTATCAGCAGTCTCAGGGGGTAAAGCATGGCCGCGAGGCCACTTGTGGCGCGGCAGCCGAACGAACGGCTGCAGGCGCTCATCCAGGAAGCCGGCTGCTCCAACGCCGGGTTGGCGCGCCGTGTGAACATGTGCGGCGCCGAGCACGGGCTGGACCTGCGTTACGACAAGACGTCCGTGGCCCGCTGGCTGCGCGGTCAGCAGCCGCGCGGCCGGGCCCCCGCCGTCATCGCCGAGGCCCTCGGCCGCAAGCTGGGCCGCACGGTGACGATCGACGAGATCGGCATGGCCAACGGCAAGAACCTGGCCTCCGGCGTCGGGCTCCAGTTCTCCCCGACCGTGCTCGGCGCGATCGAGCAGGTCTGCGAGCTGTGGCGCAGTGATGTCGGCCGACGCGACTTCCTCAGCGGCACCTCGGTGGCGTCCTCCGCGCTCGTCGAGCCCAGCCGCGACTGGCTGATCACCGCCGCCGACGCGCAGGTCGCCCGGAGCGCGGGGGCACGGGTCGGCACCGCCGACGTCGAGGCCGTCCGCGCCACCACGGAGGCCCTCGTCGAGCTCGACCACCGCTACGGCAGCGGGCACGTCCGCCCGGTGGTGGTCCACTACCTCAACAGCGTCGTCTCCGGCCTGCTCGCCGGCTCCTACCGGGAGGCGGTCGGGCGCGAGCTCTTCGCGGCCGTGGCCCGGCTGACGGAGCTCGCCGGCTACATGGCCGTCGACACGGGCCAGCCCGGGCTCGCCCAGCGCTACTACATCCAGGCGCTGCGGCTCGCCCAGGCGGCCGGCGACCGGGGGTACGGGGGATACGTGCTGGCCGCCAGCATGAGCCACCTCGCCGCGTCGCTCGGCAATCCACGGGAGATCGCGCAGCTCGCCAAGGCCGCGCAGGAGGGGGCGCGGGGGCATGTTCCGCCCCGCGCGGAGGCGATGTTCTACGCCGCCGAGGCGCGCGGGCACGCGCTGCTGGGCGACGCGCGCTCCTGCCAGGTCGTCGCGAGCCGGGCTGTCTCCCGGCTCGAAGCGGCCGACAGCGGCCGGGAGTCGGGGGACGAACCGCCCTGGATCCGCCACTTCGACCAGGCGTACCTCTCGGACGAGCTGGCCCACTGTCACCGTGACCTGGGCCAGGCCGAACCGGCGCGGCGCCACGCCGAGGACGCGCTCGCCGCGCACCCGCCGGGCCGGGTCCGCCGCCGGGCGATCGACCTGCTGCTCCTGGCCACGGCGCACGTGCAGCAGAGGGAGGTGGAGGAGGCGGTCGCCACCGGCAGCCGGGCCCTGGAGCTGCTGGGCACGCTGCGGTCCAACCGGGGCGCGGAGTACCTGGACGACTTCCAGCAGCGGCTGGAGCCGTACCGGGACGAGCCGGTGGTACGGGAGTTCGGGGCGCGGATGGAGATGCAGGCGGCGTAGTCGGATGCCGGGCGGGTTGAAGACCTTGGGCAGCCCGTCCGGCGTTTGAGGACGGCCCGCACAGCGGGGCGTTTCGGGGCGAACGGGCGGCGCATGGCCGACCGCCCGCAGGACCCGGTAGCGTGAGCCGCCGGTCCCGTAAGTCCCGTTACAGCCTGAGGAGTCCCGGTGACGCAGAGCGGACAGGGAAACGAGCCGCAGCGCCCTGCGGCCCCGCCCGCGCCGCCAGTTCGGCCTGCCCCCGATTGGGGCACGCCCTGGCCCACGGCCGGCGCCCCTCTCCCGCCGGAGAACCCGCCGCGGGGCGGCGGGGCCGGCGCGCCCGCGATACCGGAGATCCACGGGATACGCGAGATACGTGAGGAGCCGGAGATATCCGGTATACCCGGCGCGGGTCCTGGACACTCCGGGCCCGAATCCGCTGCCGAGGCCACGCAGTTGCTGCCCTCGCACCCGGGCAACCCGCCGGCCGTCGGTGGCCATGCCTCTTATGGGGACGCGGAGGCCACGGCCTTCCTGCCGCCCATGACCGGGGCCGGGGCCGGTGCCGACGCCGCCACCCAGTACCTCCCGCCCGTCACGGGCAACGGTGGCCCCACGGGCGCCATGGCCGCCGAAGCGGCCACCCAGTACCTGCCGCCCGTACCGTCCGCCCCCGGCGCGGACTCCGCCGCCGCGACGCAGTACCTCCCGCCCGTCGTCAACGAGCGCGACGAGCCGTCCCCCGCGCACACGGCGAGCGCCGAGGCGGCGACGACCCTCATGCCGCCCGTGCCCCCGGCCGGGCCGGGGTCCGCTCCGGCAGCCGCGCCGGGAGCGCCGGCCGCGCCCGGAGCCGCGCCCTCGTCGGCCACGGGCTCCGGCTCCGCCGCCGTCCCGCCGCCCGCCGCGCCCACCACCTCCACGCCCACGCCCGCCACGCCCTTCTCGGTGATGGCCCGGCCCGGGGAGCGGCCGCCGCCCGCCGAGTTCGACACGCTGTTCCGCTCCGCGACGCCCACGCAGCAACTGCCGCCCGTACCGCCGGGCGGGTCCGTGCCCGCGTCCTTCCCCGGGCAGCCGCAGGCGTCCCACGGCGCGGGCGGTTCGTACGGCTACCCCCCGAGCGCCCCGGGCGCCCAGAACTCCGCGGGCTTCCCGAACCCCACCGGCTTCCCGGGCGCCCCGGGTGCGCAGGGTCACCGGGGCGGCCCCGGCATGCCGGGAATGCCGGGCGCGCCCGGCGCCCCGGTGGTGCCGGGCGGCGGCCACGGCGGGCCGCGTCCGGCGGGCCGCAAGAAGTCCCCGGCCGTGGTGATCGCGGCCGTCGTCGCGGGCTGCGCCGTCGCCGGGCTCGGCGCGGGCGCGCTGCTCAGCGGCGGGGACGACAACGGCGGCGACAAGCAGAACGCCGCCGCCGCGACCCCGGCGACGACCGCCCCCTCCGCCGCCGCGTCGCCCAAGCCCGCGGACACCCCCAGCGCCACGCCCTCGCCGTCGGCCAAGACCGACGACCCGGCGGCGGCGCAGGCCAAGGCGCTGGACGCGCTGCTGAAGGACAGCAACAACAGCCGGGACGCGGTCATCAGGTCCGTGGACGCCACCCGGAACTGCAAGGACCTCGACAAGTCCGCCGCCGATCTCACCGCCGCCGCGGGCGAGCGCAACGCCCTGGTCACCCGGCTCGGGCAGACGCCCACGGACAAGCTGTCCAACAGCGCCGCCCTCACCGCCCAGCTGACGAAGGCGTGGCAGTCGTCCGCCTCGGCGGACAGCCACTACGCGGCCTGGGCCCGCCAGGCCAAGGGCAAGAAGGGCTGTGTGAAGGACCACGCCCTGCCGACGCGTGACAGCGCGGACGGCGACCGTGCCAGCGCCGACGCGACGGCCGCCAAGAAGAAGGCGGCCGACCTGTGGAACCCGATCGCGCGGCAGTACGGCCTGACGCCCCACGACTGGACCCAGCTGTGAGCCTGAACGCCGGGGCCGGGCTCCGGCACGGCGCACGGGAACGTACGATCGATTGTTGTGCAGGGTTCAGAGAAGTCTTCCCGTCGCGGCCGCCGCTCGACCACCATGGGCGGTATGCCGCTCAATGACATGCCGTGGTGGCGCTGGCGTGCGAACGTGCGCTCGGCGCTGCACATGCTCTCGGACCCGGTCTTCCAGCAGGAGTGCTGGGTGGCGGGCCGGGAGGGGTACGGGGACGTGACCGACGCCGTCTACCGCCTGGTCGAGGACACCTGGCTGGACAACTGGTCGGCCGAGAAATACGTCGGCACGGTCTTCCGGGACTCGGGAGAGGCCGCGCTCGTCGACGTCGCCGTGCTGCGTGTACTGCGGATCATGCACCAGGTCGGGGCGGACGCGCCGGCGTCCGCGTACCTGGGGCACCACGGCTGGCCGGAGGCCGTCCGGGCCGCCCGGGAGGCCCATGTGCGGATGGCCCTGGGCGACGGCCACGACCCGGACGCGCCGCCGCCCCCGCTGGCGGTGCTGGAGCTCGCGACGAGGTACTGACAGAGCTCGCGACGCGGTACTGGACGGGCGCCGACGGGCATCGGGCTCCGGCAGGGTCCCGGGTGTGCGACGCTATTGGGCTATGACCACCGAACAGCCCCAGCAGTACGTCCTCACCCTCTCCTGCCCGGACAAGCAGGGCATCGTCCACGCGGTGTCCAGCTATCTCTTCATGACCGGCTGCAACATCGAGGACAGCCAGCAGTTCGGTGACCGCGACACGGGCCTGTTCTTCATGCGCGTCCACTTCGGCGCCGAGGCGCCCGTCACGCTGGAGAAGCTGCGGGCCAGCTTCGCGGCGGTCGGGGACTCCTTCCAGATGGACTGGCAGATCCACCGGGCCGACGAGAAGATGCGCATCGTCCTGATGGTGTCCAAGTTCGGGCACTGCCTCAACGACCTGCTCTTCCGCTCCCGGATCGGCGCCCTCCCGGTGGAGATCGCCGCGGTGGTCTCCAACCACACCGACTTCGCCGAGCTCGTCGGCTCCTACGGCGTCCCCTTCCATCACATTCCGGTGACGAGGGAGAACAAGCCGGAGGCCGAGGCGCGGCTGCTGGAGCTCGTGCAGGCGGAGAACGTCGAGCTGGTCGTCCTCGCCCGCTATATGCAGGTGCTCTCCGACGACCTCTGCAAGGCGCTGTCCGGCCGGATCATCAACATCCACCACTCCTTCCTGCCGAGCTTCAAGGGCGCGAAGCCGTACCACCAGGCGCACGCGCGCGGTGTGAAGCTGATCGGTGCCACCGCGCACTATGTGACGGCCGACCTCGACGAGGGCCCGATCATCGAGCAGGAGGTCGAGCGGGTGGGCCACGAGGTCACCCCGGAGCAGCTCGTCGCCGTCGGCCGCGACGTCGAGTGCCAGGCGCTGGCCCGTGCCGTGAAGTGGCACAGCGAGCACCGCGTCCTGCTGAACGGCACCCGCACGGTCGTCTTCGCGTGATTCCGCTCCCTCCCCCGGCCCGGGCGGGCCGGGGGAGGGAACAGGAGCGGGTTCAGGGGCGAGTCAGGGGCGAGTCAGGGGCGAGTCAGGAGCGGGTCAGCGGCGTGTCACAGCCGTGACAGTGATGCCGTCGCGTACAGGACGTCGCGCACGGCTTCCTCGTCACCGAGCGAACCCGCCGCCGCTTCCTCCGGCGGGACATGGCCCGCGGCCAGCCGGCAGAACTCGACCCCGTCCAGCGCCACATGTGCCACCTCCCCCTCGGGGGTCCCGGTCGCCCCGGGGGAGTCCAGGGCGATGTACCAGTGTCCGCCACCCCGCCCCTCGATCTCCAGATGGAGCGCGCGCCCCGGTGCGCCCGCCACCACCAGGCCGCGCGCCGGCGGTGCGAGGCCGGCGCGGCGCCGGGCGGCTATCGCGCCGGGCAGCATCCGGGCCGCCAGGTCGATCATGCCGTTGAGGTGGGCCGGCGACGGTGGCGCGTAGGGGTAGTCGACGGCCTCCGCGATGTCCCCGGCGTGTGTCCAGCACTCGAAGGCCCGGTCCAGGAAGGCGTCGCGCAGGGGCAGCGCGAACGGCCCGTAGTCCACGGGGAGCTCCGCGGCGGCTTCGCCCGCGAAGGAGACCGTCCGTATCAGCGTCTGCTCCTGGTCACGCCACGCTGCCCGGACGGAGGCGGGCGTCCGGTCGCCCTGCTCCGCCGCCCACAGGGCTTCCGTTCGCTCCTCGGGGGACGCCCCGCGCAGCGGGTCCGCCATGCCGAGCGCGCCCGCCACGATCGTGTCCACCGCGGTGAGATGGCCGATGACGTCCGCCACCGTCACCTCGCGCGTGACCGGGGAGCGCCCGTCGAACCACCCGAGCCGTACCGGGGCCCGCCATTCGGTCTCGCCGATGTCACGCAGCAGCGCGTCGAGCCGGGATGCCTCCGCCTCGTAGGGAGCGGCCCACTCGGGGACCGGGATCCGCGCGGGCCTGCGGTTGAGCGCCGCGGTCAGCACCCGGGCGCGCAGCCCCGGGTCGAGGTCGAGGCTGTCCTCGGGGTGGAGCAGCGCGACGGCGTCGCGCAGCCGGACGGCCTCGTCGGCGCAGGGCGCGCAGTCGGTCAGATGGGCCTCGACGGCGGCGGTCTCCTCGGGCGAGCAGGCGGCCAGCGCCCAGGCGCCGAGCAGTGACTTGAGCAGCGGGTGGGAGCGGACGAGCGGGGTCGCGGACCGGCCCGCGCCGCCCTCCACGGCGGCGCGCTGCGCGGGGACGCGCGACTCGGGTACGTGCGACTCGGATACGCGCGAGCCGGGCACGTGCGGTCCGCGCACGCCGTGCCCGCCCTCCTCGCCCGGTCGGGGTGCGGTGCTCATCGCAGCGCCGCCCCACCGCCGGGCGGCGAGACCGCGCGCGGGCCGTCATGGGCCGTGGACAGCAGCTGTAAGCCCAGCCGGAGTCTGCGCCGCGCCTCGTCCTCGGTGACGCCGAGCCGTACGGCGGTCTGGCGGTAGTCGAGGCGGCGGAAGTAGGCGAGATCCAGCGCGGCCCGCAGGGGCGCGGGCATGGACGTGACGATGTAGTCCGCGCGGGCGGCGGCGCTCGCGGCGCGCACCTTCTCCTCGATCTCGGCCGCCGGGCGCTCCTCGTCGGCCTCGGTGCGCCGCAGGGTGCTGACGGCGTGCCGGTGGGCCAGGCCGGCGATCCAGGAGCGCAGGGGGCCCTCCCGGGGGTCGAACTCCTCGGGGTGCTCCCAGATATGACCGAAGACCTCGCGCGTGACGCGGTCGGCCGCGGCCTCGTCGCCCAGGACGCGGTGGGCGAGGCCGTGCACGAGGGAGGCGAAACGGTCGTAGAGCTCGCCGAGGGCCGCGGCCTCGCCGTGCGTGAGGCGCTGCTGCATCCTGCGGTCCCAACGCGGTGGCGCGTCGTTCGTCATTGGCCCGGCCCCCTTACGTACGCACTGCTGTACGCCCTCACGCCGAATGTAACGGGAGGGTCCGACACCGCACGAGCGGTTGGGATGAATCCCGGAAAGACGCCGCCTGATCCATGTCGCGTGTGGTATTGGATCGG
Source organism: Streptomyces abikoensis (assembly GCF_014648775.1). Lineage (GTDB taxonomy): Bacteria > Actinomycetota > Actinomycetes > Streptomycetales > Streptomycetaceae > Streptomyces > Streptomyces abikoensis. Next base: position 175,254 of record NZ_BMRT01000005.1, on the reverse strand, counting down.
TCACCATGCGTGCATGTTCCACCCAGTCGGCGATCGGGGTCGATCGTACGTGCACGAATGTGCCGATGTGTTATGCGGGTGTGACCGGATCTATGGGGATGAAGGGTTCGAGCTGGGCATAGGCTCAACAGTGGTCGGCTTGTACCGCGTACGAGACCGCGGTGTTTCACTCGGCGCCGCACGGGGGAAGCGCCAGGCAGCCATACCGCGGAAGGGTCCATTCCATAGGAACGACAAACCGAGTGAAGGGGCTCGAGCGCGTGACGTTGAAGGTGGTGGAGCACGAGCGGGGGGAGTGGGCCGTGCTCCGGGTCTGCGGCGAGATGGATCTGGTGACCTCCCCGTCGGTGCGGCAGCACGTGCACGAGGCCGTCGCGGACGGGCGGCGGAGTCTGGTGCTCGACCTCGCGGAAGTGCGGTTCTGCGACTCCAGCGGCGTGGGCGTGCTGATCGCCGCGCGCCGGCTGATGCGCTCCTGCCAGGGGCGGCTGCGGCTGATCCTGCCCGCCCAGGGCGCGGTGGACGGCTCGCACGTCAACAGGGTGCTCGCCGCGCTGGGGGTGCGCAGGCTCTTCGAGGTCTACCCCGACCTGGACAGCGCGACCGAGGAGAGCACGGACCCGCTGTCCGCCTGACCCGTCGTCATCGGTGCGTCCGGCGCCCCTCGGACGGGTGAATCGTCGAACCGTCAACGAATCAGGCGGGCCGTGGCACCGAGCCGGGTGATTCAGTGGTCCGTCAGCGCTCCGTCGCCGGGAAGCGGGCCCGTACGGCGAATCCGCCCTCGTCCGTCGCACCCGCCTCCAGCGTCCCGCCGAGGCTCTGCGCCCGCTCGCGCAACCCCACCAGCCCGTGGCCCCCGCCGGGCAGCTCCGGAGCCGGGACCGCCGCGTCCGCCGGGCCGTTGCGCACCTCGACCACCAGCTCCCCCCGCTCCTCCGCGACCCGCACCAGCACCTTCGCCCCGGGCGCGTGCTTGCGCACATTGGTCAGCGCCTCCTGGACCGTGCGGAACGCCGCCCGCTCCACGGCCTCCGGGCGTTCGGCGCCGGGGTCGGAGCCGTCCTCGAAGGCGACGTCGAGCGCGCTCAGCTCGATCAGCCGGGGCAGGTCGGACAGCCGGGGCTGCGGTGTGAGCTCCTCGGTGTCGGCCCCGGCGGCGCGCAGGATGCCCACCATGTGCCGCAGTTCGTCCAGGGTCCGCACCGACAGCTCACGGATCGTCCGGGCGCCCTCGCGGGCCGCGTCGTCCGCCGTGCTGATCTGCACGGCCCCCGCCTGGAGGCTGATCAGGCTGACCTGATGGGCGACGACGTCGTGCATCTCCCGCGCGAGCCGCGCGCGTTCCGTGGCCAGCACCCGGTCGGCCAGCAGCCGGTCCTCCCGGGCGCGGCTGCGCGTCAGCTCGTCGAGCCGGGCGACCGACTCCCGGCGGGCCCGGGAGAGCAGGCCGAAGGCGATGGGGGTGGTGGCCACCACGATCGAGTCGAGCAGATTGACGCCCGTCTCGCGGCGGTCGCCCAGCGCCAGGTCGGACACCGGGTACGGCAGGAACTGCGCGGCGGCCATCAGCAGCCCGGCGCCGCCCAGCAGCCACTTGTCGGCGCGCGGCCTGGCCGTGCGCCGCACCGCCAGCGTGTAGAGCGCGAACATGGGCGCGATCCAGATGTACGCGTAGTACATCCCCGGCAGCGTCGCCAGGAAGACCGGGGCGGGGAACCTGCGGCGCCACAGCAGCGCCACCGCCGCCAGCAGCGACACCCACAGCGAGAACCGCGGGGTGACGCCGTTGACCAGCAGCGCGTCCCCGGCCGCGAACAGCGCGGGCCCGGCCACCGCCGCCCAGTCGGGCACACGGGACGGCAGGGCGGCGCGCCACGGCGTCGTCACGGACGTCCGTCCCCGGTTCTCCCGCCCGCCCCGGCCCCCGGGAACCCGCCGCGCGCGCCCGGGCCCGTGGTCACCAGCCCCGCCCGGTCGGCGACGATCGCGGCCTGGACGCGGTTGATCCCGCCCAGCTTGCCGAGGACCGCGCGCACGTGGTCCTTGACCGTGCTGGGCGCCAGCCCCATCCGCTCGGCGATCTGCGGATTGGCCAGCCCCGCGCCGAGCAGCCCCAGCACCTCGAGCTCGCGCGGGGTCAGCCCCCGCACCGCCTCGGCGGCCGTGCTCTCCGCTTCGGCGGCGAGATAGCCGCCGATGACGGCGTGGGTCACGCCCGGGTCCAGGACGCTGCCGCCGCCGGCGAGCGTGCGCACGGCCCGCACCAGCTGCTCGGGGTCGGTGTCCTTGAGCAGGAAGCCGGCCGCGCCCGCGCGCAGCGCGGCGGCGAGGTACTCCTCGGCGTCGAAGGTGGTGAGCATGGCGACGCGCGGCGGGTCGGGGGCGGCCCGCAGCGCGCGCAGCACCGTCAGGCCGTCGACGTCCGGCATCCGGATGTCGAGGAGCACGACGTCGGGGGCGTGCGCGGCGACGGTGGCCACGGCCTCGCCGCCACCGCAGTCCGCGACCACCTCGATGTCCGGGGCCGTGCCCAGGATCATGCGCAGCCCGGACCGGACGAGCTGTTCGTCGTCCACCACCGCCACACGGATCACGGTCCGCTACCTCTTCCCTCGTCCACCGGGGCCGTCGGCGGCCCCGCCCCTCCAGCCTGCCGCACCGTCGGCGGCCGCCGGAGCCCGGGGCTCCGCCCGCGGGCCGGTCGACCCCCGCCGACCGGCGGGGGGCGAACCGGGACCCGGGACGGATGGACGCTCCGGCACCCGGGCGGCAGAGTGCAGTCCATGCTGCACCATGCGGCCCACGGTCGCAGGCCGCCGCACCCCCCGGCGGCGGCCTGCCCGGGCCCGGTCGTGCCCTACCGCTCTCAGATCCGCCCGACGGGCCACTGCGGCGGCGCCTTCGGCGCCGGCCCCAGTGTGGTCGTGCCCGGCGCCGCCCGGTGCCCCAGCCCCGTCCGGTACGCGTCCAGCGCCGCCTCCGTCCGCCCCGTGCGCCGCAGGAGATCGCCCAGCAGCCGGCACAGGTCCGCGAGGTCGCCCGCCGCGCCGGTGCGCTCCAGCAGGGACAGCGCGGCGCAGTAGTGCTCCTCGGCGGCGTCCGTGTCGCCCCGGTCCTCGGCGATGAGCCCCAGCAGCCGGTGCGCACCGCCGGCGTGGACGGCGCCCCGCTCGGCGCCGAGCGCCGTGGGCGCGAGCAGGGGGCGCAGCAGCTCCTCCGCCTCCGGCGCCTTCCCCCGGCGCCGCAGCACGTCCGCGAGCTCCACCTCCACCTGCACGGTGAACAGCGGGGCGCGCTTGGAGGCCAGCATGTCGCGGGCGGTGCGCAGTTCGCTCTCGGCCTTGCGCAGGTTGCCGTCCTGCGCGTGCACGTAGCCGCGCATCCAGTGGCAGTGGGCGAGTTCGGTCCGTATGCGCAGCTGCTGGTAGAGCTCCTGGGCCTTGGCGAGGGAGGCGTCCGCGTCGGCGATGCGGCCCTCGGCGATGAGGCTGCGGGCCACGCCCCGGTGCATGGCGGCGACGAGCGCCGGGTCGTCCACCTGGGGCGCGAGCGCCAGCGCGAGCTCGGCGGCGTGCGCGGCGCGGGCGTGCGCTCCCATGTCCATGTAGGGCGCGATGGAGGCGGTGTAGAGCAGGAGCAGGGCGTCGGGGTCGTGCATCCCGGAGGCGTTGAGCTCGTCGAGGGCGGTCTCCAGGAGGTAGCAGGCGTAGCGCAGTTCGCCCGCGAGGAGATGGGCGGTGGCGCGGCCGCGCAGGGCGGGCACGCGGCGCGGCAGCGGCTGGTCGGCGAGGAGGGCCTCGGCGTCGGCGAAGAGGTCGCGGGCGGCGGTGAGGTCGCCGCTCTCCAGCGCGCAGTCGCCGAGCCCGAGGACGGCGGCGGACTCCTCGTTCACGAGCGAGAGCGCCGCCGCCTCGGCGCGCAGGGCGCGGAAGAGCGCGGCGGCGTCCTCGGCGTCGCCGGTGGCCAGGGTGCGCCGGGCGTCCGTCAGCCGCATCCGCAGCTCGGTGGCGAGGTGGGGCGGGCGGCCGGTGGCCAGCTCCTCGACGGTGGTGCCGAGCCGCCCGGCGAGATGGCGCAGGGCGGTCTCGGAGGGCCGGACCCGGCCGGCCTCCAGGGTGGAGATGTAGGCCGCCGTGTAGGCGGGCTCGGCCAGTTGTTTCTGGGTGAGCCCCTTCTCGGTCCGCAGCCGCAGGACGCGGCGGCCGATGTCGGAGGGCTCGTCCGCCCGTATGCCGTGGGTGCTGTTCTCGGCCACTTCCGCCCCTCGGTACATTGCGCCGTGATTCAAGCCGTACGTTAAATCTGCTTACGTGAGGATGTAATCGTGCCGCCTGTGCCGTCCGTGCCGCCCATACCGAAGACCACCGGAAACGGTGACACCACGAACACCGGGCCCATAGGGGCCTCCGCGGCGGGCACGGTCCGCCAGCCCGGCCTCGTCATGACCGATCACTTCTTCGACGTACCGCTCGACCACGCCCGTCCCGGCGGGGAGCGCATCCGGCTCTACGCCCGTGAGGTCGTCGCCGCGGGCCGGGCCCGGGAGGACCTGCCCTGGCTGGTCTTCCTCCAGGGCGGGCCGGGCTTCCCCGCCGGCCGGCCCGTGGGCCGGGAGAACTGGCTGGACCGCGCGCTGGAGGAGTACCGCGTCCTCCTGCTCGACCAGCGCGGCACCGGCCGCTCCACCCCCGCCAACCGGCAGACGCTGCCCCTGCGCGGCACCCCCGAGCAGCAGGCGGAGTATCTCGCCCACTTCCGGGCCGACTCCATCGTCCGCGACTGCGAGTACATCCGGCCGCTGCTGACCGGCGGCCGGCCCTGGAGCGTCCTCGGGCAGAGCTTCGGCGGCTTCTGCGCGGTCAGCTACCTGTCGTACGCGCCGGAGGGCCTGGCCGAGGTGATGATCACCGGCGGGCTGCCCTCGCTGGACGGCGACGCGGACGCCGTCTACCGCGCCTCGTACCCGCGCATGGAGCGCAAGACGCTGGCGCACTACGCCCGTTACCCGGACGACGAGGCGGTGGCCCGGCGCGTGGCGGAGCACCTGGCGGAGACGGAGGAGACGCTCCCGGACGGCTCCGTGCTGACCGTGGCGGCGTTCCAGCAGCTCGGCATCCTGCTGGGCACCGGCGACGGCTCCCACCGGCTGCACTACCTGCTGGAGGACGCGTTCGTGCCGACGGCCGCCGGACCGCGGCTGTCGGACGCCTTCGGCGAGCAGGTCGCGGCGGTGCTCTCGCGCACCGCCAGCCCGCTCTACACCCTCCTCCATGAGGCCATTTATGCCCAGGACGGGCGTGCGACGCACTGGTCCGCCGAGCGCGTCCGCGCGGAATTCCCGCAGTTCGAACGCCACTTCGAGCCCGGGGGTCGCTTCCTCTTCACGGGAGAGACCGTCCACCCCTGGATGCTGGAGACCCAGCCGGCCCTGCGCCCCCTGCGGCGCACCGCCGAACTCCTCGCGGAGCGCGAGGGCTGGACCCCGCTCTACGACGCGGACAGACTCGCCCGCAACACGGTGCCGGTCGCGGCGGCCGTCTACCACGACGACCTCTACGTGGACACCGAGCACTCCCTGCGCACGGCCCGGTCGATCGCGGGGCTGCGGACCTGGGTCACCGACGAGTACGAGCACGACGGCGTGCGCGCGGGCGGCCGCGCGGTGCTGGACCGGCTGCTGGGGCTCGTCCGGGACGAGGTGTGATCGGCCCTGTGCGCCTGACTAGCCCTCAGTAGCGGTCCCCTTCGTTTCCCGTCACATCCATTGTCATGAACCTCCTGAGCCTCTACGTTGAGCGGCGCCTTAACGCGACTTAACTCGCCACTTAACCGGCGGGTTTCGGTTCGGGAGGAACCCCCCATGCGCACGTACAGACGAATATCCATAGTGGCGGGCGCCGCCTTAACGGCCGCGCTCGCCGCCACGGCGGCCCCGCACGCTTCCGCCGTTGGCGCCACTCCGGCGCCCAAACCCACCCAGCGGGTGGAGTACTTCACCGAGCCCGGCGGTCACCCCCACCACAGGACCGTCCCGGCGTCCCCCACCCCGCCCCGCTCCCTCACCGCGGCCGCACCGTCCGCCCCGTCCGTCAAGGGCGACGGCGCCGTGACCTCGGTCGTCAACAACGGCCCCATCGGCACCAAGCTGGACGTCGTCTTCATCGGCGACGGCTACACCGCCTCCCAGCAGGAGGCATTCCACGCGGCCGTGCGCGCCAAGTGGGCGAAGATGTCGGCGGTCGAGCCCTACGCCTCGTACCGGAACCTCTTCAACGTCTGGGCCGTGGACGCCGTTTCGCGCGACTCGGGCGTCTCCGGCGACCCGGCGCAGGGCGTGAAGCGGGACACCGCCCTCGGCTCGGGCTTCTTCTGCGACGGGGTCGAGCGGCTGCTGTGCGTCGACACCGGCAAGGTCGAGTCGTACGCCGCCAAGGCGCCCGCCGCCGACCTGGTCGTGGTGCTCGCCAACTCCACCAAGTACGGCGGGGCGGGCTACAACGACGTCGTCTCCAAGGTCGGTTACGACGGCATCGCCACCGCCTCCTCCGATAACGACCGCTCCGACCAGATCGCCGTCCACGAGACCGGTCACTCGCTGGGCAAGCTCGCCGACGAGTACCAGTACGACGAGTACGGCACCTACACCGGCGCAGAGCCCCGCGACGTCAACACCAGCACGCTCGACGCGGGCCGGATGGGCGCACAGCGGACCAAGTGGTACCGCTGGCTCGGGCAGCGGTCACCGGACGGCGGCACGGTCGGAGCCTTCGAGGGCGGCGGTTACTACCCCAAGGGTCTCTTCCGTCCCACCGAGAACTCGATCATGCGGTCGCTGGGGCGGGAGTTCAACCTCGTCGGCCGTGAGGCCATGATCGCGGGCTTCTACCGGCACGCGAGCGTGCTGACCGCCGCCGACGGAACGGCGGCCGCCGGTACGACGATCGGGCGCGGCGCGCGCGTCGGCGTCCGGCTGCCCGCCGCGACGAGCACCGTCCACTGGTACGTCGACGGCCACGAGGTCGTCTGGTTCCGGGGGAAGACCACGGTCGTGCCGGGCTCCGTGGGCGTGCCGCGCGACGGCCGTACGCACACGCTGACGGCCCGTGCGGTCGACCGCACGGACGCGGTGCGCGACCCGGAGCTGGCCAAGCGGCTGCGCGGCGAGCTGTCGTGGAAGGTCGCGGGCTGACCTTCGGCGCTCAGGAGGGCTCGGCGTCGAGGACGTGCGAGCCCTCATAGGCGTGGGCGAGCCGGGAGAAGCCCAGGTCGAGGGCCTCGGTGGCGACGGCGCGCACCCGCTCGACGGGCTCGCCCGCCACCAGGGCGGTGTGCAGCACCTCGTAGGCCCGCTCCCCGGCGGCGACGGCCAGCGCGGCGAACAGCTCCAGCTCGGCCCGGCTGGCCCGCGGGGCCCGTTCCGTCAGCGACTCGGTGAGCAGCCGCTGCCGCTCCCTGCTCATCGGCAGATAGCCGCTCATCAGCGTGGGGCTGCCGCGCAGCACCCGGGCGAAGACCCGCCCGGTCTCGATCCGGTCCGGGTCGAGGACCAGCTCGACGCCGTGGGCGTAGAAGTCCCGTACGGCCGCGAGGAGCTCGGCGCCGGTCCGGGCCGGGGCGACGGCGTCCGGCAGGCCCGCCCGGAACTCCTCGCGGCGGCTGAAGAAGATGTCCTCCTTCGACGCGAAGTGCGTGAAGACCGTCGCCGGCGCCACATCGGCCTCCGCCGCGATCCGCGTGAGCGTCACCGCCTCGAAGCCCTGCTCGGCGAAGAGCCGGAAGGCCGCGTCGGCGATGGCGCGGCGGGTCCGCTCCCGTTTGCGACCGCGCATCCCCGTGGTGGCGGTCGTCCCCGTGGTGGCGGTCGTCCCCGTGGCGGCAGTCGGCGTGGCCTTGGTCATGACGCCAAGAATAACCACCTGACCGGCAGAAGTAGAGGTGCTATATTTTTATAGCGTCTCTAGTTTCGGGCTTCCTGCCCGCTTCCGCTGTCTCGCTTCGACGTCTCGCTTCCGATGTGGTGAGGACACCTCCATGCACACCGCCGCCGCTCCCCGGCGGACGGAGGACGGCCCGGCGGCCGCCCCCGGCCCGCGCTCCACCGCCGCGATCCTGGCCATCGCCTGCGTCGCCCAGTTCATGGTCATCCTCGATGTGTCGATCGTTAACGTGGCGCTGCCGTCCATGGGGTCCGAGCTCCACCTCGACGGCGCGGGCCAGCAGTGGATCGTCAACGCCTACACCCTCGGCTTCGCCGGGCTGCTGCTGCTCGGCGGCCGGCTGGCCGACCTCGTGGGCACCAAGAAGGCCTTCCTGGCCGGCGTCGCCGCCTTCACCGGCGCCTCCCTCGCCGGCGGATTCGCCACCGACGGCGGCCTGCTGATCGCCGCCCGCGCGGTGCAGGGCCTCGGCGGCGCCGTCCTCGCGCCCGCCACCCTCACCCTGATCATGACGACCTTCACCGAGCCCGCCGCCCGCACCCGGGCCATGGGCGCCTGGAGCGCCGTCATGGCCGCCGGCGGCGCCGTGGGCGCCGTGATCGGCGGCGTCCTCACCGAGTACGCGGGCTGGCGCTGGGTACTGTTCGTCAACGTGCCCATAGGCATCGCCCTGCTGGCCGCCGCGCTCGCCTACGTCCCGGCCGCCGCCTCCGGCAGTGGCGGGTTGCGCCGTCTCGACCTGCCCGGCGCGGTCACCGTGACGGCCGGGCTGACCGCCCTCGTCTACGGCATCGTCGCCAGCGAGACCCACGCCTGGGGCTCGCCGTGGGTGTGGGGCCCGCTGGTGGCCGCGGCCGCGCTGCTGGCCGCCTTCGTCGCCGTCGAGGCCCGCGTCGCCCACCCGCTCGTACCGCTGCGCGTGCTGCGCCGCCGGTCCGTCGCGACCGCGAACCCGGTCGTGGTCGTCATCGGCGCGGCCATGTTCTCGATGTGGTTCGTGCTCTCCCTGTACTTCCAGCGCGGCCTCCACTACAGCCCGATCCGCGCCGGCCTGTCCTTCGTACCCGGCTCCCTCGCGATCATCCTGGGCGCCCGAATAGCCACCCGCTTCATCGGCCGCACCGGGCCGCGCCCGCTGCTCGTCGGCGGCATGGCGCTGAGCACGGTCGGCTTCCTCTGGCTCTCGCGCGTCGACGCGACCGGCGGCTACACCACCGACGTCCTGGTGCCGTTCGTCCTGGCCACCCTCGGCACGGGCCTCGCCACCATGCCCGCCACGGTGGCCGCGACCGCCGGCGCCGACCGCGCCGAGGCCGGGCTCGCCTCGGGCCTCGTCAACACCTCCCGGCAGGTCGGCGGAGCCGTCGGCCTCGCCGTCGTCGGCACCGTCGCCGCCCACGTCACCGCGGACCGCCTCGCCTCCGGCACGCATGACGTCGCCGCCGCGCTGACCGCCGGCTACGGCAGGGGACTGCTGGTCGCCGCCCTGTTCGCCGCGTGCGCGGCGCTCGGTGGCCTCGCCCTGCCGGGCCGACCGGCACGACAGACCTCCTGACACCGTTCCTCAAACGGAAGGATCCGTCATGGCAAACGAGTTGAACCACATCATCGTCCACGTCAAGGACCGTCGGCAGAGCGCGGCCTTCGTCGCGGAGCTCATGGCCGCCGAGGCCCCCCGCGACTGGGGCCACTTCACCCAGATCACCAGCTCCAACGGCGTCGGCATCGACTTCTGCGACGACCTCGTGGCGCCGGCCGACCTCAACCCCAGCCACCTCGCCTTCCTCGTCACCGACGGGGAGTTCGACGCGATCCTCGGCCGGATCACCGAGCGCGGGCTGCCCTACTACCCCGACCCCCTGATGAGGGCCGAATCCGCGGGCACGATCAACCACGAGTACGGCGGCCGGGGCCTCTACCTCCGCGACCCGGGCGGCACGGTCGCGCTGGAGTTCATGACCACGCCGTACGGGGACGAGCCGACCAAGCGCCCGACGCGCCGGTCGGACGTCTGAGCGCCGGACGTCCGAGCACTGGGCGTCCGAGCGCTGGGCGTCCGAGCGCCGGCCGTTCGAGCGCCCGGCCGAGTCACCGCACCAGCTCCCGCTCCAGCGGCGTACGGAACCGGGGCGTGACGCGTACGTCGCCCAGCCACGCGGCCAGCCGCCCGGCCTCGGCCTCGACGGCGGCGGACGCTTCACGTCCGGTGTCCGCCAGGGCGCGCCAGACGATCTCGCCGTTCGCCCGCTGGGCCCAGCCGCCGACGATCCTGCCGTTCCACCACACCGTGGGCCCGATGTTCCCCGCGCGGTCGAAGAGGAAGGGGACGTGCTCCGGGTCCAGATACCAGTCGCGCTCCCGCCAGCCCATGGCCGTCGGGTCCAGCCCGGGCAGCAGCGCCGCCCAGTCGCCGGTGGGTTCGACGGGGTCGAGATCGTCCGGCAGCGCGAGCCCCGGCCCCCGGTCGAGCCGCACGCCCACGGCGCCCGTATCGGCCAGGGCGGCCCGGGTGTCCCGCAGCGACCAGCCCGTCCACCACTTCAGGTCCGCCTCCGTCGACGGCCCGTACGACGCGAGCCAGCGCCGCACCAGCTCCGCCCGCGCCTCCCGCTCGGGCAGCTCGGGGATGCGGGGCGCGGGCGCCCACGAATAGAGGCTGCTCGTCCAGGACCCGCGCGGCCGGGACCGTCGTACGTGCCCGTCCGACGCCAGCAGCCGCAGCACCCGGCTCCCCACGCTCTGCCGCGACTCGTACGGCTTGCCCGGCGATGTCGTGATCTTCTCCCGGAGCGCGAGCACGTCCTCGGCCAGCTCGGCCGTCGTCGCCTCACCGCGCGCGGCGAGCGCCGCCAGCGCCGCCTCCTCGGCCTCCGCCAGCCGCCGCTCGTCCCACGCCTCCCCGAGGGCCTTCAGCAGCCCGGCCCGTTCGCGCCTGGCGATGCCGCGCGCGGTGGAGAACTCCACACAGGGGGCCACCTCGGTGCTCACGGCGAAGATCGTGCGCCGCATCGACAGCAGCTTGATCAGCGTCACGTCGTCGTACAGCCCCCGCTCCACCTCGGCCGGGTCCGGCTCGGCGAGCCGCGCGCAGGCGGACAGATAGACGGTCGCCGCGTCGGAGGCGTGCAGCCCGACGAGCGCGTCCGCCACGTCCTCGACGGCGGCGGCCCGGTGCGCGGGCGCGAGGAGGTGCCGGCTGCCGAGCCGGGCACGCCGCGCGTCGTCACTGATACGGGGGAGGGCGCTGCTGCTCATGAGGGTGAAGGTAGACGGGATCTAGGACAGACCCTGTCCTAGGGCGCGGGAAATGCGGGTGCGTGAACGCGTGCGGGGCTGAGACGGTGCGCCGTATGACCGACACGAACACTGTGATCATCCGCCGGGCCGAGCCCGCCGACGCGGCCGGAGCCGCCGAGGTGTGGCTGCGCTCGTACGTCGCCGCCCTCCCGGCCGTCCGCCGGGCGCACACGGACGACGAGGTACGGGCGTGGTTCCGCTACGTCGTCGTGCCCGAGCGCGAGACGTGGGTGGCGGAGGGGGCGGGCGGGGTGATCGTGGGGGTGATGGTCCTCCAGGGCGGCCATCTCGACCAGCTCTACCTCTCCCCCGAGCGCCGGGGCGAGGGCCTGGGCGACCGCTTCGTCGCCCTGGCCAAGGAGCGCCGCCCCGAGGGCCTGGAGCTGTGGACCTTCCAGGTCAACACCCCGGCACACCGCTTCTACGAACGCCACGGCTTCACGGCGGCGGAGCGCACGGACGGCAGCGGAAACGAAGAACGGGAGCCGGACGTTCGATACGTCTGGCTCCCGTCGAAGAGAGTGCGCTCGGCAGGATTCGAACCTGCAACCTCTTGATCCGTAGTCAAGTGCTCTATCCGTTAAGCTACGAGCGCTCGGCGTCCCGGTCGGCGTTTCCGCTGGCCGGTCGGCGTTGCGGGAACAACTGTACATGAACTTTTCCCCTGCTCTTGACGCCCGCGTCCGCTCCTGCCGCCCGCGTCACTCCTGGGCGTCGAAGGTCCCGGCGTCCCGGCCGACGAGCCAGCGCCGGTCCGGGGCGTAGGAGGCCAGGTAGTAGGTGGCCTCCGCGGTGAAGGTCGTGGGGAAGAGCCGCGGCCCGTTGAGTCGGAGCCGCTCCACCGCCCACCGCTCGTTCTTGATCTTCTCCGCCAGTTCGTCGCGCTCGGCGGGGTCCGTGAGACCGGCGAGCTCCGCCTCCGCTTCGGTGATCTTGACCTCCGCCTCGGCGATGTTCCGGTCGATGTAGGCGGGCAGCCTGTCGGGCTTGTACTCCGGTACGACGCTGTAGTCGACGATCCGCGGGAATTCGGTGGGTGCGGCGGCGAGCCGGGCCGTGTCGACGTAGTGCGTGATCCGCGTCAGCGGCGCGGGATCCCAGCGGGCGGTGCCGGAGACCGCGACGGCCCCGGGGATGTCCGCGCCCGGGGCGTCCCAGGCGAGGATCGCGGGGTCGGCCGCGAGCGCCACGGGCGGGTGGGCGGCCAGGGCGGCCTCGTAGCGGGCGGCGCGGCCGGAGGCGGTACGGCCCTGCAGGGCCTGGCGGAGCGGGGCCTCCACCTCGTTGAGGTGGGTCTTGTTGGCCTTCGCGGTGCCCATGAAGATGTTCTGATCCGTGTTGTTGGCGCCGGCCACGAAGTCGCCGTTGATCGCGTGCATGGCCGTGGCCACCTGCGGCCGGTTCTCGTGCAGCAGGTACTGGTCGATGAGCCGGATCTCCTCGAAGCCTTTCGGGTAGCCCGGCTCGGACCCGCCGCCGGTCTGCCGGAACAGCTGCTCGAGCCGTACGTCGTTGCCCGTGGTGCATCCCTCGGGGTAGGTGAGCCCCCGGAAGCCGAGCGTGTCCAACGGGGCCAGGGAGGCGACGGACACGTCCTGCGCCGCCGCCGCCCGACGGAAGGGCGCGAACCGCCGCCCAGCGGTTGCGGTTGCTCCCGAGGCGCCCGACGCACCCGAGGCGCCCGAGCGTGCGACCAGGGCCGCGACCGCCGTTCCGCCCGCCGTCCGGTGCAGGGCCGTCATCGTGGCGACGAGCCCACCGGGTGCGGACGAGGCGGCGGCGACGGTCGCCGCGGCCCCGCCGGCCCTCCGTGACGCGGTGGCCGTCCGCCGGGCAGGGGTCCTGGGCACGGTGGGCTCCTCGCTCGGGCTGACGCCCGGTCGGCGGGACGGTCCGGATCGGGGGGACGGGGGCCACGGAGTGCGGGACGTACGGGCGTTCAGGATGTCGGCAGGACGTCGTCACGGACAAGGCCCCCGGACAAGGCCCCCCGGCACAAGGCCCCCCGGCACAAGGCCGCGGAATTCCCCATCCCCGGCGTTCTCGCATGGCGGGAAGCGCTGCCGGAACGCCAGGAACGCCAGGAACGCCCGGCGCTCAGGTCACTCAACGAGCGCGGGCGCGCGAGCCGGAGGGTGAAGCGTCCGGTACGGGCCCGGTCGGGCGGGTGGGTGTGGGGCAATATGGGCTCATGGGCACCTTCGCTGCACACGGCGGTCTCATCGCCGGGCGGTACCGGCTGGGCCGGAAGATCGGGCGCGGCGGTATGGGGACCGTATGGCGTGCCACGGACGAGCTGTTGGCGCGCGAGGTCGCGGTCAAGGAACTGCACGTGGACGAGCAGCCGTCCGAGCGGGAGACCCGGGCGCAGTACGCGCGGATGCTGCGCGAGGCGCGCGCGGTCGCGCTGATCAGGCATCCGAACGTGATCGTGATGCACGACATCGTCGAGCAGGACGGCCGGCCCTGGATCGTCATGGAGCTGATCGACGGCCGTTCCCTGTCGGGCCTGTTGTCGGCGGAGGGGCCGGTCGGCGTCCACGAGGCGGCGCGGATCGGGGTCGCGCTGCTGGGCGCGTTGCGCGCGGCGCACGCGCGGGGCGTGCTGCACCGGGACATCAAGCCCCCCAACGTCCTGCTGGAGGAGGGCACCGGCCGCGTCGTCCTCACCGACTTCGGTATCGCCCAGGTCTCGGGCGTCACGACGATCACGGAGACGGGCGCGTTCGTCGGCTCGCCCGAGTACACCGCGCCGGAGCGGATGTCCGGCGGGCGCGCGGGCCCGGAGTCCGATCTGTGGTCGCTGGGCGTCCTGTTGTGCACCGCGCTCAGCGGAGAGTCGCCCTTCCACCGCGACTCGCTGGGCGGCATCCTGCACGCCGTCGTCTACGACGAGATCCGGCCGCCCACGGCGGCCGGTCCGCTGCTCCCGGTCGTCCGCGGCCTGCTGGAGCGGGATCCGGCGCGGCGGATGGGCGCGGACGAGGCGGAGGCGACGCTGAGGGCGTTCCTCGACGCCGGCCGGCTGCCCCCGGACCGGCTGCCCACCCGGCCCGCCCTCCCGCTCCTGCCCTGCCCCGCGTCGCAGGCCGGTGGCCGATCCCGTACGGCCCTGCTGGTGGCGCTCACCGTCGTCGCGCTGGCCGGCATGGGCGCCGGGGCGGCGGCGCTGCTGATGAACGAGGACAGTGCGAAGAACGGGCTCGCCGACGGGCGGCCGCCCTTCTCCGCGCCCTTGACCCCCGGCGCCACGGCGGTGTCCGTGTCGCCGTCCGCACCACCGCCGCCACCACCCGCCACCGCCTCCGTCACCGCGCCCGCCGGCTATCACTCCGTCCAGGACCCGGCAGGCTTCGCTTTCGCCGTGCCCGACGGATTCACCCGTTCCCTGGAGCCGCCGCGCGTCTTCTACTACTCGCCCGGCAAGGACTTCCGCATCGGCGTCCTCATCCAGGACATGCAGGAGGGCGGACCGATCACGGTCATGCGCTCCTCCGCCGCCCTCGCCCCCGACCGCTACCCCGGCTACCGGGACGGCAAGGTCGAGCGGACCGAGCTGCGCGGCCACCGGGCGGCGACCTGGGAGTTCACCTGGGACGGCTTCGACGAGAAGGAGAAGGCCCCGGCGGGCCCCCGGCACACCTACGACCTCGCGTGGGACGAGGGGGACAAGATGTATGACGTGTGGGTGTCCTCCCCGGCCGGGAGGGAGGACGAAGGCAAGCGGTACTTCGACACGGCGCTGTCCACCTTCGTCCGGACCAGGCCCGTCTCCTCGCCCTGACGGCGGCCGTCTCCCCGCCCTGACAAGAGAGTTGATTACCGCCGGGTATTCAAAGCGTCCCGCCCCGCATACGCTCACCCGCATGACGGACACGCAGGACACTGGAACAGTCGCCGATGGCAATCCCGTCGCTCCGGCGGGCAACCTCGTCGCCCTGGCGGGCAACCCTGTCGCCCCGACGGGCGCCCGGACCGCCGCCGACGTCGTCACGCCGGAGCTCGTCGCCCGGCTCACGCGCGCGGTGGTGAGCTCCGGCGGCCGCACGGCGAGCCACGCCCCCTTCACCGGCCGGAAGCTGGCCGATCTGCCGGAGTCCTCGCCCGAGGACGTGGCGGAGGCCTTCGCCCGGGCCCGCGAGGCGCGGCGCGCCTGGGCGGAGACGCCCGTACGGCGCCGGGCGGCGGTACTGCTGCGCTTCCACGACCTCGTGCTCGCCCGCCAGTCCGAGATCCTGGACCTCGTCCAGCTGGAGACGGGCAAGGCCCGGCTGCACGCCCACGAGGAGGTGCAGGCCGTCGCCGTCGCCGCCCGGCACTACGGTCGGTGGGCCCCCTCCTATCTGCGGCCCAAGGCGCACCTGGGCGTCCTCCCCACCCTCACGCGCGTCACCGAACTGCGCGTACCGCGCGGTGTGGTGGGGCAGATCGCGCCGTGGAACTACCCGTTCGAGCTGTCCGTCGGGGACGCGCTGCCCGCCCTCGCCGCGGGCAACGCCGTGGTGATGAAGCCCGACACCCAGACCGCGCTGACCGCCCTGTGGGCCCGCGAACTGCTGGTGGAGGCCGGGCTCCCGGAGGGCGTGTGGCAGGTGGTGCTCGGCGAGGGCCCCGTCGTCGGCCCCGCTGTCGTCGCCCACGCCGACTTCGTCTCCTTCACCGGCTCCACCCGCACCGGCCGCGAGGTCGCCCGGAGCGCCGCGGACCGGCTCGTCGGCTGCTCGCTCGAACTGGGCGGTAAGAACGCCATGCTGGTGCTGCGCGACGCGGACGTCGAGAAGGCGGCGGCGGGCGCGGTCCGCGGCTGCTTCTCCTCCGCCGGCCAGCTGTGCGTCTCCATCGAGCGACTGTATGTTCACTCCTCCGTGGCAAACGTCTTCCTGGAGCGCTTCGCCGCGCGCACGAAGGCCCTGCGCCTGGGCACGGGCCTCGCCTACGGCGCCGACATGGGGTCGCTGGTGTCGGAGCGGCAGCTGGAGAACGTCACCCGGCACGTGGACGAGGCCGTGGCCAAGGGCGCCACCGTCCTCGCGGGCGGCCGCCCCCGGCCGGACGTCGGACCGCTGTTCTACGAGCCGACCATCCTGGACGGGGTGGAGCCGCCCATGGCGGTCTGTGCCGAGGAGACATTCGGCCCGGTGGTCTCCGTCTACCGCTTCGACGACGAGGACGAGGCGGTGCGGCTCGCCAACGACTCCCCGTACGGCCTCAACGCGAGCGTGTGGACGGCCGACGGGCGCCGGGGCCGGGCGGTCGCGGCCCGGCTGCGGGCCGGCACGGTCAACGTCAACGAGGCGTACGCGGCGGCCTACGGCAGCGCCCGCGCGCCGATGGGCGGCATGGGCGACTCCGGCCTGGGCCGGCGGCACGGCGCCGAGGGCATCCTCAAGTACACGGAGGCGCAGACGATCGCCCAGCAGCGGCTGGTGCCGATGGGACCCGCGTTCGGCCTGGACGACGAGGCGTACGCACGGCTGATGACGGGCGGGCTGCGCGCCCTGAAGGCGCTCCGGCTGCGCTGAGGAGGGGCAGTGGTGAAGGGAACGTACGACTACGACGTGCTCGTCGTGGGGTCGGGATTCGGCGGTTCCGTCTCCGCCCTGCGCCTGACGGAGAAGGGTTACCGGGTGGGCGTGCTGGAGGCCGGCCGTCGCTTCACCCGCGACACCCTGCCCAGGAACTCCTGGGACCTGCGGAACTACCTCTGGGCCCCGGCCCTCGGCCTCTACGGCCTCCAGCGCATCCACCTGCTCGGCAACGTCATGGTGCTGGCGGGCGCCGGTGTCGGCGGCGGCTCGCTCAACTACGCCAACACCCTCTACGTACCACCGAAGGCGTTCTTCGACGATCCGCAGTGGGCCGGGATCACCGACTGGGAGGGCGAGCTGCGGCCGTACTACGAGCAGGCGCGGCGGATGCTCGGGGTGCGGATCAACCCGACCACCACGCCGTCCGACGTCCATCTCAAGGCGGCCGCCGAGAAGATGGGCGTGGGGGACACCTTCCACATGGCGCCGGTCGGGGTGTTCTTCGGGGACGGGCGGGACGGCGACGGCGAACGCCGCGCCCGGCCCGGCGAGGAGGTGCCCGACCCCTACTTCGGGGGCGCCGGGCCGGACCGGCGGGCCTGCGTCGAGTGCGGCGAGTGCATGACGGGCTGCCGGCACGGGGCGAAGAACACCCTCTGCGAGAACTACCTCCACCTCGCCGAACGCGCCGGAGCGGTGATCCACCCGATGACCACGGTGCTGGCCGTCGCCGAGCACCGCGACGGCGGCTACCGCGTCGTCACCGTCCCCACGGACCGGCGGCGCGGACGTCACAGGGCGCGCCCGAGGACGCTGCGCGCCCGGTACGTCGTGCTCGCCGCCGGCACGTACGGCACCCAGACGCTGCTGCACACGATGCGGGACAAGGGCCTGCTGCCCGGGATCTCCCCCCGGCTCGGCATGCTGACCAGGACGAACTCCGAGGCGCTGGTCGGCTCCCAGACCACCGACCGGCGCTACCGCGAACGCCACGGCGAGCGGCCGGACTTCACCCGGGGCGTCGCGATCACCTCGTCCATCCACCCGGACGCAGACACGCACATCGAGCCCGTCCGCTACGGCAAGGGCTCCAACGCGATGGGCTTCCTGTCCGTCCTCCAGGTGCCGGTGGGGACGCGTGCGCCACGGGCGGTGGCCTTCGCGGGGCGGTGCGTCCGCCACCCCGTCCTGCTGCTGCGGTCGCTGTCCAACCGCCGCTGGTCCGAGCGCACCATCATCGGCCTGGTGATGCAGTCGCTGGACAACTCCCTCACCACCTACCGGCGGCCGAGGGGCCCCGGCAAGGGGCTGCTCACCGCCCGGCAGGGCCACGGCGAGCCCAACCCCGTACAGCTCCCGCAGGCGACCCGGGCGGCGTCCCTCGTCGCGGAGGAGATCAACGGCTTCCCGGGCAGCAACGTCGGTGAGCTCATCGGCACGCCGCTCACCGCGCACTTCATCGGCGGCTGCCCGATCGGCGCCGACGCCTCCCGGGGCGTGATCGACCCGTACCACCGGCTCCACGGCCACCCGGGCATCTCCGTCGTCGACGGCGCGGCCGTCTCCGCGAACCTCGGCGTCAACCCCGCCTTGACGATCACGGCGCAGGCCGAGCGCGCGATGTCCTTCTGGCCGAACAAGGGGGAGACCGACCCCCGCCCCGAGCAGGGCCGGGCGTACGAGCGCACGGCCGCCGTGGAACCCCGGCACCCGGCCGTGCCCAAGGACGCCTTCGCGGCGCTGCGCCTGCCGCTGCTTCCGGTGCCGAGGGTGCCGCGGGAGTCCTGACCGCACCGGGGCACGGCGAAGGGCCCCGGGCCGCCGACGCGGGGGCTGCGGGCGGCCACGGGGCCCTTGACTGCCGGCACCGAGATCAGGGCAGGTCGGTGCCGCGGAGCGGCGCCGGGGGGAGCGCCGCGGGCTGGGGGGATGAGCTGGATCCGTTGACTGAACCAGTTGGTTTAACCGGATGGTTGAACCAATGGCGGTGGGACGCGAGGGGATTGGTGCGGACTTTCGGTTCCCCTTGGCATCGTGGGGGATGCGCCTCCCGGGCGCAACCGTTTCGACCGGATACGGTCGGTTCCAGGCGTCCCCGGAACCGACCGTCCCTTGGGTGGCGGCCGGGCTGCTGTCCCCTGCTGACCGGTCGCCGTGCCACCGGAGGGGGGTCCCACGACACGCGTGCTCGCGCGTCTCCCACTCCGGTGGATCCGCCCTGTCGATGCCGGGCGCCCAGTTGAACAGGGACGGAAGCCACGCGTGGATTTCGAGAGGGCCGCTCCTGGCTGGTGCGGTCACCGGTATTAACGAAGATGATCAGCCGCCGGTCACGGCGCCGTACGGGTGACGGGCCCGGTCGGCATTCGCCCGTCAGACGCGGCCCCGGCACAGCTCCAGCAGGGTCATGGCCAGCGCGGTGCCCGGCCGGCCGAGCTGCTCGCGGTAGTGGCCGAGGATCTCCATCTCGCGCGAGAGGTTGACGCGCCGGCCCCCGGAGGCGATGCGCTCGCGCTGGATCACCGCCGAGACGGCCATCCGCTCCTGCACGAGGCCGATGATGCGGCCGTCGAGATCGTCGATCCGCTCCCGGGCGCCGGTGATCACTCCGGCGGCCTCGGGGGTGCGGGCGCCGGTGTCGGCGGGAGTCGTGGTGGTGGCGATGGCGCCGTGCGCGTTCATGGTCATGTCTTTTTCTCCAAAAGGGCCGGGGCCCCCGGAGGCGGACAGGTCCGGGAAAACGACAGGCGCCCCGGGCCTTGTCGGCCCGGGGCGCCTGGGAAGTCGCTTGTCAGTTGCTCAAGCAGCACGACCATGGCAGCCGGACGGGCCGGGTGCCATAGGTAAAGACGAAGGTCAGGTGCTTGCGCATGGCGCCCAGTATGGCCCGGGAACGGCGCCGTGGCCAACGCGGGCCGGTCCGGTATTCGGATGGTGAGACAAAAGGAACCCCCCGCTCCCCGGTAGAATCGACAAATACAGACCCCCTCCCGACCGCCGGAAGGCCGCTCCCGTGTCAGCAGCACCCCCCGCCGCCGTCCACGACAACACCGCGGAACCGGTGCTCGTTGTCGACTTCGGCGCACAGTACGCCCAGCTCATCGCCCGCCGCGTGCGTGAGGCCCGGGTCTACAGCGAGATCGTCCCCAGCACGATGCCCGTCGCGGAGATGCTCGCCAAGAACCCCAAGGCGATCATCCTCTCCGGCGGCCCCTCCTCCGTGTACGAGGAAGGCGCTCCG
The DNA here is from genome assembly GCF_014648775.1 of Streptomyces abikoensis. Lineage (GTDB taxonomy): Bacteria > Actinomycetota > Actinomycetes > Streptomycetales > Streptomycetaceae > Streptomyces > Streptomyces abikoensis. The sequence goes on along the minus strand of NZ_BMRT01000005.1, from coordinate 155,248 downwards.
CGCCTCGACGACGCCCTCGCCCTCTTCCAGGCCGGTGTCCCCGTCTTCGGCATGTGCTACGGCTTCCAGCTGATGGCCACGACGCTGGGCGGCACGGTCGACAACAACGGTGCCCGTGAGTACGGCCGCACCGCGCTGCACGTCGGCAAGGCCGGCTCCACGCTCTTCGAGGGCACCCCCGTCGAGCAGTCCGTGTGGATGTCGCACGGCGACGCCTGCTCGGCCGCGCCCGAGGGCTTCGCCGTCACCGCCTCCACGGACCTGGTGCCGGTCGCCGCCTTCGAGAACGACGAGAAGAAGCTCTACGGCGTGCAGTACCACCCCGAGGTGATGCACTCCACGCACGGCCAGCTGGTCCTGGAGCACTTCCTCTACCGCGGCGCGGGCATCGAGCCGTCCTGGACGACGGGCAACGTGATCGAGGAGCAGGTCGAGGCCATCCGCGCGCAGGTCGGCACCAAGCGCGCGATCTGCGGCCTGTCCGGCGGCGTGGACTCCGCCGTGGCCGCCGCCCTGGTGCAGAAGGCCATCGGCTCCCAGCTGACCTGCGTCTACGTCGACCACGGCCTGATGCGCAAGGGCGAGACCGAGCAGGTCGAGAAGGACTTCGTGGCCGCCACGGGCGTCCAGCTGAAGGTCGTCGACGCGCAGGAGCGATTCCTCGGCGCGCTCGCCGGTGTCTCCGACCCGGAGACCAAGCGGAAGATCATCGGCCGGGAGTTCATCCGCGTCTTCGAGCAGGCGCAGGCCGAGATCGTCGCCGAGGGCGCGGCCGACGGCGAGGACGTCGCGTTCCTCGTCCAGGGCACGCTCTACCCGGACATCGTCGAGTCCGGCGGTGGCACCGGCACCGCCAACATCAAGTCCCACCACAACGTGGGCGGCCTCCCCGAGGACCTGGAGTTCGAGCTCGTCGAGCCGCTCCGCCAGCTCTTCAAGGACGAGGTCCGCATGGTCGGCCAGGAGCTCGGCCTGCCCGCCGAGATCGTCCAGCGCCAGCCCTTCCCGGGCCCGGGCCTCGGCATCCGCATCGTCGGCGAGGTCACCCAGGAGCGCCTGGACCTGCTGCGCGAGGCCGACGCCATCGCCCGCGAGGAGCTCACCGCCGCCGGCCTGGACGCCGAGATCTGGCAGTGCCCGGTCGTGCTGCTCGCCGACGTCCGCAGCGTGGGCGTGCAGGGCGACGGCCGCACGTACGGCCACCCGATCGTGCTGCGCCCGGTCTCGTCCGAGGACGCCATGACGGCGGACTGGACGCGCATGCCGTACGACGTGCTGGCGCGGATCTCCACCCGCATCACGAACGAGGTGCGCGACGTCAACCGCGTGGTGCTGGACGTGACCAGCAAGCCGCCGGGCACGATCGAGTGGGAGTAATTCCCCAGCGATGACAAACGGCCGTGCCGCCCCTCCGCCGCGTGTGGAGTGGGCGGCACGGCCGTTTCCCCGCCTATGCGTCCTGCCCGTGGTGCGGAATGCTGTGAGCCCATGCCAGTGAGAGGAGACGTTGTGCCGCACATAGACGTGGGGAACGACGCGCCTGGAATCATCGGCCTGATGCGGTTCCGCCCGGAGACCGCCGATCCGCTGAACGACCTGGCCGACGCCCTGCTCCGCGCCCCCGGCCCGCTCTCCCGGGGCGAGCGCGAACTGATCGCCTCCTATGTCTCGCACGGCAACGGCTGTGCCTTCTGCACGGGCGGCCACTCCGAGGTCGCCGCCCGCGAACTGGAGGGCGGCATGCCGGCCGTCCGCCGCGTCCTGGACGACCACGACTTCTCCGGTTTCCCGGCGAAGATCGGCGCGCTGCTCACCATCGCCGCCCTTGTCCGCGAGGGCGGCAAGAAGGTCACCGAGGAGTCCGTGGCGGCCGCGCGCAAGGCGGGGGCCACGGACGTGGAGATCCACGACACGGTGCTGATCGCCGCCGCGTTCTGCATGTACAACCGCTACGTGGACGGCCTGGCGGCTTCGTCGCCGACGGACCCGTCGTCCTTCGCGCGGATGGCGGACCGCGTCGTCGCCCACGGCTACGCGAACGGACCGGGGGCGCGGCGCGCCTGATCCGGTCAAACACGAGTGCCGTCGCTCATTCGTTTGGGCGGCGGCGGTGGTGTTTGGGGTGGGTACGCTGACCGTACGGCCGAGAATCCCGTCCATGGGAGGAACCATGACCGCTGAGCCCGTGCACCACTGGCCGGTGCCGCCGCAGGACGGGTACACCGTGGACGACCTGCTGACGCTGCCCGACCTCCCGCCGCATACGGAGTTGATCGACGGGAGCCTGGTTTTCGTGAGTCCGCAGCGGAATTTCCACAGCGTCGTGATCGACTTGCTGGTCGAAGGGTTGCGCCGGACAGTGCCGCCGGGATTGAAGGTCCGGCGTGAGATGACGGTGGTGATCGATAAGCGCAACGGTCCGGAACCGGACATCTGTGTCGTGCGCGCCGCGTCCGTACGGAGCCTTGATCAGACGTATTACCAAGTCCGGGACGTCCTCTTGGCTGTTGAGGTGGTCTCTCCGGATTCCGAGGCGCGCGACCAAGTGACCAAGCCGTTCAAGTACGCGCTCGCCGGGATCCCGTACTTCTGGCGAGTCGAGATGGCCGGAGTGGAAGGCTATCCGGTCGTGAACGTCTTCGAACTCGACAAAGAATCACGCGCGTACGTGCCGACCGGCACCTACCGCGACGCGCTCAAGCTCACCGTCCCGTTCGACATCGACATCGATCTGACGGAGATCGACCAGTTCTAGCGCGGGCTGACGCACAGACACTGGCCTCCTCCCTTACCCGGCGGTAGCTTCCCCCCAAAGCCATGGATCACGGAGGAGGCCGCCCCATGACCGAGGCCGGCACCGGCACCGCCGCGCAACCCCCCGAGCCCATACCCACCGACCAGCTCCACTTCGCCATGCCCCCCAGGCACGACTCCGTCGAGGACGAGCGGCGGTACCGCAAGGAACGGCTGGCCGCCGCGCTCCGTCTCTTCGGGCGGTTCGGGTTCGAGGAGGGCGTCGCGGGGCACATCACCGCGCGGGATCCGGAGTTCACCGATCACTTCTGGGTCAACCCGTTCGGCATGTCGTTCAAGCACATCACCGTCGGCGATCTGATCCTGGTGAACCACAAGGGCCAGGTCGTCCAGGGCCGCCACCACGTCAACCAGGCGGCCTTCGCGATCCACTCGCAGATCCACCGCGCCCGGCCCGACGTCGTCGCGGCGGCGCACAGCCACTCCACCTACGGGCGCGCGCTGTCCACGCTGGGGGAGCTGCTGGAGCCGATCACCCAGGACGTCTGCGCGTTCTACCAGGACCACGCGCTCTTCGACGACTACACGGGCGTCGTGGTGGACGAGGAGGAGGGGCGCCGCATCGCCTCCGCCCTCGGGCCGCACAAGGCGGTGATCCTCCGCAATCACGGACTGCTGACCGTCGGCGACTCGGTGGACGCGGCCGCGTGGTGGTTCATCACGATGGAACGGTCCTGCCAGGTGCAGCTGGCGGCGAAGGCCGCCGGGAAACCCGTGCTCATCGACCCGAAGAGCGCCGAGCACACCCGTGACCAGCTCGGCAACGACCTGGTGGCGTGGATCAACTACCAGCCGCTGTACCAGCAGATCACCCGCAGTGAGCCGGAGCTGCTGGACTGACCCCACGAGGCGTCCGGTCGGCCGGCCACCCCCGCCGAGCGGCGGGGGTGGCTCGTTCTTTCGGGCGTTTTTGCGGTCCTTTTACCTTGTTTACGATGGCCGGAAGCCGAGGCGTCCTCGCCTCGGCTCTGTCATGCCATTGAGCCGATCGCACCGATCGCACCGATCGAGCCGATCGAATTGATTCAACCGGTAGGAGAACCATGCGCCGCCTCACCCGTGCCGTCGGGCTGTCCGCCGTCGTCGCCCTGACCGGGCTGGCCGCCACGGCGTGCGGCGGCGGCGCCGAGGCCGAGGAGCGGCCCGCGAAGTCCTCCGCGCCGGCCTCGTCCGCCGCGACCCCGTCGAGCCCCGCGCCCGTCACGGAGAAGCCCGCCCCGGAGGCCGCGCTGCTCAAGGGCGCCGCCAAGGTCGTACGGCCCGAGATCGCACCCGCCAACGGCGAGAAGGTCGGTGTGGGCCAGCCCATCGCGATCGTCTTCAAGCAGCAGAAGGTCGCCAAGGAGCTGCGCGCCGGCATCGAGGGACGGCTGAAGGTCTCCACATCCCCGCAGGTCCCCGGCGCCTGGCACTGGAACGAGTCCAAGGGCGACACGCGCGTCCACTTCCGTCCCGAGAAGTACTGGCCCGCCGGCACCAAGGTCACCCTCGACGCGCGGCTCGCGGGCGTGAAGCTCGCCGAGGGCACCGCGGCCGACCGCGACCGGACGATCTCCTTCACCATCGGCGACTCGATGGTCAACACCGTGGACCTCAAGACCCACAAGATGACCGTCGTCCGCAACGGCAAGACCCTGCGCGTCATCTCGGTCAGCGGTGGCGACGAGTCCAAGGGCTTCGGCACCCGCGAGGGCGTCAAGACCATCCTCGCCAAGGAGGGCCGCGTCGTCATGGACTCGCTCTCCATCGGCATCCCGCGCAACCACCCCGACGGCTTCTACGGCTCGTACGACTACAGCATGCGCGAGACGATCAGCGGCGAGTACGTTCACGCGGCGCCCGACAACGCCGAGTCCTTCGGCAAGGAGAACGTCAGCCACGGCTGTATCGGCATGTCCACCGCCGACGCCAAGTGGCTGTACGAGCTGACCCTCAAGGGCGACGTCGTCCAGGTCACCGGCAGCACCAAGCCCAAGCCCATGGACCTCTTCGGCAACGGCTACGGCGATTGGAACCTGACCTGGGAGCAGTGGCTGGAAGGCAGCGCGCTGGGCGTCCGCTCCGGAGCCTGACCTCATCATCCCCATGGTGCGCAAGCCCTGTGGACAACCTCCGTCGGCCCCCGGCCGAGGTTGTCCACAGGGCTGAACGTGTTTCGCGTTCCGTACGTATGGTCGGAGTACGACGGCCGGGAGGCGGTCGGAAAGTGGCCGGAAAGCGGTCGGGGACGGCAAGAGCGAAGGCGAGGCGGCGATGGCCGGCGGCATGTCACACAAGGGGCGGGAGGACATGGGGCGTTACGCGCTGCTCCCGCTGCGCCTCTTCCTCGGGATCACCTTCGTCTACGCGGGCCTCGACAAGCTCACCGACCCCGCCTTCCTGGCGAGCGGCGGGCAGGGCTCCATCGGCGCCCTGATGGAGTCGGTGCGCGACACGGCCGCGCTGCCGGGGCTGGTGGATCTCGCACTGAAGAGCCCTGTCGGCTTCGGCTACGCGATCGCGTTCGGCGAGCTCGCGGTGGGCCTCGGCACGCTCCTCGGGCTCTTCGCGCGGATCGCGGCCGCCGGAGGCGCCCTGATATCGCTCAGCCTCTGGCTGACCGTCAGCTGGGCCGCCACGCCCTACTGCTACGGCAACGACCTCGTCTATCTGATGGCCTGGCTGCCGCTGATACTCGCGGGGGCGCCCCTGCTCTCGGCGGACGCGGCGCTGGCCGGCCGGCGGAGGGGGCGTGCCCGGGGCGGGGTGCCGCTCAGCCGAGTCGCTCAGGTCGCCCGTCGCGGTCGGTGAGGCGCGCCCGGCGGCGGCGTACGGAGAAGGTGAGGGAGGAGACCAGGCCCGCCAGGCAGAACCCGCCCGCCAGGACGGGCAGCAGCAGATAGGAGGGGATGTGCCACCGGCCGTCGGCCGCCGCCAGATAGGCCAGGCCGCCGCCCAGCAGCACCAGGCCGATGACCAGCCTGCCCGGTTCGAAGTCATGCCGTGCCACGGACCACCTCCACCTGGCCGATGCCGGCCTTGAGCTCAAGACGCAGGGTGCCGTGCGAGGGGTGCCCGGCGACGGGGGACAGCGTGGTCCGGCGGTGGCCGCCGGGCTGGACGTCGACGTCCTGGGAGCCTTCGCCCGGGAGCTGGATGTCGCCGACGCCGACCTGGATGTTCAGCTCCGCCGTGACGTCCTGCGGCAGGACGACCTGGAGCTTGCCCGCCCCGACCTCCGCGCGCACAAGGGACGGCGCGGCACCGCCGGACGTGGGCGCGGACGTGGGCCAGGGCACGCCGGTCAGGTCGAGCACGCCGAGGCCGGTGCCGAGTTCGTAGTGCTCGCGGATCTCGGCCTGGCTCGCCGGGCGCCAGGTCGTCCGGGACCAGTCGGCGGTCACGGACTTCGGCAGCGCGGCGGCGCCGGCCAGCAGGGCGCCGGTGAGCACCGCCGCGACGACCGTGCCGCCGCCCGTGCGGCCGTACCGGGAGCTGATCGCGATGCCCAGGCCGAAGACGACCAGGGCGCCGGCCAGGCCGAACTCCAGGGAGGTGCCCAGCGGGCGGTGATGCCACGTCAGTCCGGTGCCGAGGCCGAAGGCGGCCAGGGCCAGCAGGAACGTCCAGCCGCCCAGCCATGGGCCCTGGCCTGACCCGGACGCGGCCCCGGCCCCGGCCCCGGAACCGGGCCTGGCCTCGGAGCCGGCGCCGGACGTCGGCCCGGCGGGGCGCTCGTAGGCCGCGTTCGGGCGGGCGCCATGGGCCGGGGCGGCCCCCGGGTACGGGCCGGGGCCGGTGCCGGTGACCGTTCCGGCCCAGCCGTGCACCCACTTGGCGACGCGGTCCCGGAGGGGGACCGCCGCGTCCTGGACGTCGTCGTCCGGGCCCCAGAGGTAGCCCGTGCCGGGGGCGCCCGAGGCGGGATCCCGGACGGAGTCGCGCCACCAGGAGGGCGCGCCCGGTGCCGGGGGGGCCTGGGTCTCCGGCGGGGCCTCCATGGCCTTGTGCGGCTTGTGCGGCTTATGGGGGCGCGCCGTTCCGGCGGCCGTGCCCTCGGCCATCGCCGCGTCCTCCGGCCCGGCCTCGGCCAGCCGGCGGTGCTGCGACCAGTACGCGGCGCCGCTCAGGGCGACGATGAGCATCAGCGCGAAGGACATCACGCCACTGTTGTTGAGCATGGAGAGGAAGAGGCCGGAGCCCACCAGCGCGCACAGCACGGCGGTCAGTGCCGGGCCCTCGACACGCCCGGAGAGCATCCGGCGCGCTTCGTTGTCGTCCTCGCCCTCCAGTGGGATCAGGAGCCAGGCGAAGCCGTAGACGATCAGGCCGAGGCCGCCGGTGACGCCCAGGACCCCGAGGGCCACCCGGAAGATGACGGGATCCATGTCGAAGCAGCGCCCTAGACCACCGCAGACCCCGGCGATCAGCTTGTGCTCACGGCTGCGCCGCAGCGGCGGTGTGGCGGGCTCGGGGGTGGGTGGCGCGTCGGTCATGGGGACATGGTGTCAACCGGAATGTGTGTACGGCACCCGTGCCGACCCTGGACGTTCCCTGAGATCGCCCCTGAGATCGATCCGGTTAGGGTGGCGCATCGAACATACGACGGGGGAACCGGAGGTCGCGCGGTGCACGGTGCAGCGCCTGAGGCGGGTCGGCTGGTCGCCGGCCGGTACCGCCTGGCCGAGCGTATAGGCCGGGGCGGCATGGGCACCGTCTGGCGCGCCGAGGACGAGTTGCTCGCCCGTCAGGTCGCGGTGAAGCGGCTGCACGTCAATCCCGGCCTGGAGGAGGACGAGCTCGCCACCCTCTACGAGCGCACCCGGCGCGAGGCGCGCAGCGCGGCCCGGATCGCCCACCCCAATGTGGTCGTCGTCCACGACGTGGTCGAGGACGACGGTCTGCCCTGCATCGTGATGGAGTACGTGCCGTCCACGACGCTCGGCGACGTCCTCAAGCGCGGCCCGATCGGCCCCGAGGAGACCGCGCGCATCGGGCGCGGCATGACCGCCGCGCTGCGCGCCGCGCACGCGGCCGGCGTGCTGCACCGCGATGTGAAGCCCGGCAACGTCCTTCTCGGGCACGACGGGCGGGTCGTCCTCACCGACTTCGGCATCGCCCAGTCCACGGGTACCTCGACCCTCACCAAGACCGGCGAGATGGTCGGCTCGATCGACTACATCGCCCCCGAGCGCGTCAAGGGTGGCAAGCCGGGACCGGCCTCCGATCTGTGGGCGCTCGGCGCCACGCTCTATCAGGCCCTGGAGGGCCGGCCGCCGTTCCGGCGGGACACCGCCGTCGAGACGGCGTACGCCATCGCCATGGACCCGCTGGCGCCGCCGCGGCAGGCGGGGCCGCTGACCAAGCTGATCGAGACGCTGCTGGCCAAGGACCCGGCCCTGCGGCCCCCGGCCGAACTGGTCGAGCAGATCCTCCGGGAGCCGGCGGCCGAGGCCGCCACGGCCGCCCACCGGACGCCCCAGGGACTCGCCGAGCCCCCGGCACCCCGCCCGGCCCCACCCGCCGTCACCCCCACGCCCGCTTCCGCCCCCGTCCCCACACCCGCACCCGACGCCACGACGACTGCCCCGACGGCCGTCCCCGCGACTGGGGCGACCGGCTCCGCGACCACCGTCGCGCCCTCGCCCACCCCGCCCACCCCGTTCGCCCCACCCGCTCCGCCTGCCGCGCCCGCCAAGGCCCGTCGCCGGGCGGCCCGGTGGTGGTGGGCGGCCGCCGCGACCGTCGTCGCGGGCGCCCTCGCGGCCGGCGCCTACCTCCTCACCCGGGACGACGGCGAGGAGCCCCGCGCCGAGCGGCCGGACACCACCCCGACCCCGGCCCCGGCGCACGGCTCCACCACCCCGGCGCCGAAGCCGCCGCCGACCTACCCGCCCCTCCCCAAGGGCTACCACCTGGTCGAGGAGAAGCAGCTCGGCGTCTCCTTCCCCGTCCCCGACGGCTGGACCCGGCAGGAGAAGTCCTCCCGCGAGGTCGACTACATCGACCGGACCGGGCTCGTCGGCCTCAAGATCAATGTCCTGGACTTCGCGGGCCGCGACCACGTCCAGCACTGGAAGGACGTCGAGCAGCAGCTCAAGGCGTCCCCGGAGATCCGGAACTACCACCGGGGCCGGCTCCAGGAGACGACCTTCCGTGACGAGCCCGCGGCGATCTGGGAGTTCACCTGGTCCGGCCGGGTCCGGGACTTCCAGGCCGTCGACCTGGGCTTCGGCCGTGAGGGCGGCGCCGAGTACGCCATCTACCTGTCCGCCCCGAAGGCCGACTGGGAGCGCCACCGGCCCGTGTTCGACGTGGTCCGCGACGGCTTCCGCACGGGCGCACGGCCCTGACCCGGCCTGACCCGCCGTCACCCCTCCCGCCACCCCGGGCATTCCCCGGGTCCCGTCAGGGTCGACCCTGATGCCCGCGCGCGGCCGCCCGTGTGACGATCAGTGCATGACCACCGCTCCGCACCCCGACGGCCCGCCCCTGCGCAAGCTCTACCGCAGCGACGAAGGGCGGATGCTCGGCGGCGTGGCGCGCGGGCTCGCGGGGCACCTGGGCGTGCCCGTGTCCTGGGTGCGGCTGGTGTTCGTGGCGCTGATGACGGCCCAGGGCATGGGCGCGCTGCTCTACGCGGTGTTCTGGTTCGTCGTGCCGCTGGGCGTCGGCGGCGTCGACGGCCCGCGCCGGCCGTTCGCGGAGGTCACCGTCTCCGCCGACGGGCGCCGCCGCCTGCTCGCCCGCAAGCCCGACCGGGGGCAGGCCGCCGCTCTCGTCGCGCTCGTCGTCAGCGCCTTCGTCTTCCTCGACCGCCTCCACCTCGGCCGCGCCAACGCCTACCTCGTGCCGCTCGTGCTGATCTGCGCGGGCGTCGCCCTCGTCTGGCGCCAGGCCGACAACGCCCGTCGTGCCCACTGGGTGGAGGTCGGCCGCCGCAAGCGCGTCCTGCCCCTCGCGCGGGCGGGCGCGGGCGTGGTGCTGGTGGGCGTCGGCGCCACCGGCGTCGTCGTCCTCCAGGGCTCCGTCGAGCACTTGGGGACGGTGCTCCAGGCGTCGCTCGCCATGGTGGTCGGCATCGCGCTGCTGGCAGGGCCCTCGGTCGTCCGGATGGCCCAGGACCTCTCCGCCGAGCGGACCATGCGCATCCGGGCCCAGGAGCGCGCCGAGGTCGCCGCCCACGTCCACGACTCCGTCCTCCACACGCTCACCCTGATCCAGCGCAACGCCGAGGACTCCCGCGAGGTCGCCCGGCTCGCCCGCGCCCAGGAGCGCGAGCTGCGGAACTGGCTCTACGACCCCGAGGGCCGCGGCAAGGAGGAGGCCGAGGAGCCCAGCACCCTCGGGGAAGCCGTCCGGAGCACCGCCGCCCGCGTCGAGGACCACCACGGGGTGCCCATCGAGGTCGTCGTGGTCGGCGACTGCCCCCTCGACGACAGGCTCGACGCCCAGCTCCAGGCGGCCCGTGAGGCCATGGTCAACGCGGCCAAGTACGGTGGCGACGGCGGAGCCGTGCAGGTGTACGCCGAGGTCGAGGGGCGTACGGTCTTCATCTCGGTGCGCGACCGGGGGCCCGGGTTCGACCTGGACGCGGTCCCGGAGGACCGGATGGGCGTCCGGGAGTCCATCATCGGCCGGATGCAGCGCAACGGCGGCACCGCACGCGTGCGACCCGCGCCCGGCGGGGGGACGGAATGGGAGCTGGAGATGGAGAGGGCGGAGAACGCATGACGACCGAGCAGACGGCAGGGGAGACGGCCGAGCGCCACGTCCGGGTCGTGCTGGTCGACGACCACCGGATGTTCCGGACGGGCGTGCAGGCCGAGATCGGGGCCACGGACCGTACGGGCGTCGAGGTCGTCGGCGAGGCGGCCGACGTCGACCAGGCGGTCACGGTCATCACCGCGACCCGCCCCGAGGTGGTGCTGCTCGACGTCCACCTGCCCGGCGGCGGCGGGGTCGAGGTGCTGCGCCGCTGCGCCTCGCTGATGGGCGGGCAGGAGTCCCCGGTCCGCTTCCTCGCGCTGTCCGTCTCCGACGCTGCCGAGGACGTCATCGGTGTCATCCGGGGCGGCGCTCGCGGCTACGTCACCAAGACGATCACCGGTGGTGATCTGGTCGACGCCATCTTCCGGATCAAGGACGGCGACGCGGTCTTCTCGCCCCGCCTGGCCGGCTTCGTCCTCGACGCCTTCGCCTCCACGGACGCCCCGCCCGTCGACGAGGACCTCGACCGGCTGACCCAGCGCGAGCGCGAGGTGCTCCGGCTGATCGCGCGCGGCTACGCCTACAAGGAGATCGCCAAGCAGCTCTTCATCTCCGTGAAGACGGTGGAATCGCATGTCTCGGCGGTGCTGCGCAAGCTCCAGCTGTCCAACCGGCACGAGCTGACACGCTGGGCGACGGCGCGCCGCCTGGTGTGACCTGGCGGTGTGACCCTCGTCCGTCGGGCGGTCATCGGCGGAACCTCCCGGAGTTCCTCGCCATCTAGTCACAGGCGACAGGAACAGCACCGGGAAACGAGAGCACGATGATCCGATGAGCCTGACGGGGACCCCCTTCCTCCTGATCACGATCGCCCTGGTCGTGGTGGCCCTCGCGCTGCCGCTGGGCCTCTGGGGCCGAATAGGCGGGCCCCGGCTCGTCCGGCACGCGACGCGCGTCCTCATGCTGCTGTTCGCGCAGGCCACGGCGATCGTGATGGTCTTCGTGATCGTCAACAACGCCAACGGCCTCTTCGACACCTGGGCCGACCTCCTCGGCACCGGCAACCACGTCAAGGCCGCCGCCGACCTCGGCCCGGACGGCACCGGCGGCAAGACGCCCGACCAGGGGCCGAAGACCGTTGCCACGTTCAAGCCCACCGCCGACAAGCGCATGGGCCCCGGGGTCCTGGAGACCCAGCTCAAGGGCCACATATCCGGCGTGGAGGGCGAGGTCTACGTCTGGCTGCCCCCGCAGTACGACGACCCCGCGTACAAGGACAAGAAGTTCCCCGTGGTCGAGGTGCTGCCCGGCTTCCCCGGCTCGGCGAAGGCCTGGTTCGGCACCCTTGAGGTGAATACCCAGCTCAAGCCCATGATGCAGCGGGGCGAGGTGGCCCCCTTCATCATCGTGGCGCCGCGCACCACCCTCCTCGGCGACACCGACACCGGCTGCGCCAACATCCCCGGCAAGGTCAACGCCGACACCTGGCTGAGCGTCGACGTCCGCAAGATGGTCACCGACACCTTCCGCGCCGACGACCGGGCCGACGGCTGGGCCGTCGCCGGCTACTCGGCGGGCGCCCACTGCGCCGCCAGGCTGGCCGTCGCGCACCCCGACCGCTACCGCGCGGGCGTGAGCCTGTCCGGCTACAACGACCCCGCAGGCGAGCCCGGCGCGCTCACCGCGAAGACCCCGGAACTCCGCGACGCCAACAACCCGCTGAAGATGCTCGAGCACGCCGCGACCCCGCCCAAGGTGGCGCTCTTCGTCTCCGGCGCCGAGACCGACGGCTACCAGGGCGGCCAGGCGCTCAAGCAGGCGGCCAAGCCGCCGACGACCGTGGAGACCGTCCTGATCCCGCCGGGCGCGGGCGGCCACGGCACGGCCGTCTGGAAGCGGCAGGTCCCGGACGTCTTCAAGTGGCTGACGAAGCAGGTGGCCCACTAACCCGGTACGTCCTGGGCGGGCTCACGCCGGGCGGGTCGCCCCCGCGAACGGCATCTCGTCGACCGGCGCGACCCGCACCGGGGCCCCCGGGTGCGGGGCGTGGATCATCTTGCCGTCGCCGACGTAGAGGCCGACGTGGCTGATCCCGGAGTAGAAGAACACCAGGTCCCCCGGGGCGAGCCGGTCGCGGGAGACCCGCCGCCCGGCGTTGATCTGGGTGTAGGTGGTGCGCGGTAGGGACACCCCCGCCGCCTGCCACGCGGCCTGGGTGAGTCCCGAGCAGTCGAAGGACGACGGGCCGGTCGCCCCCCACTCGTACGGCTTGCCGAGCGCGGAGTACGCGAAGGCCACCGCCCGCGCCGCCCGCCCCGACACCGCGCGGGCCACCTCGCCGACCGCCTCCGACCCGGACGCGACGGACGCCTTCGCGGTGTCCGCCGCCCGCGCCACGCCCGCGCCGGTGTCTCCCGTACGGATCGCGGTGGCCTCCTCGGCGGGCAGCTCGCTCAGCAGCTGCCGGGCCCGGTCCAGCTTGGCCTCGATGGTGCGCTTGTGGGCGGCGAGCGCGCTCTCCTCGCGCCGGATCTCCGCGAGCCGCGCCTCCGCCGTCGTCCGCACCCGCTGGACGTCCAGCAGCTCCCGGCGGACCCGGGAGATCGCGGCGGCCTGCCCCTGGCCCGCGCGGTCGGCGAGCGAGGCGTTCTCCAGGAAGTGCTCCGGGCGGGTGGACAGCAGCAGCCGCATGCTGGTGGGCATCGAGCCGTCCCGGTACTGGGCGGCGGCGAAGGAGCCGAGGGCGTTGCGGGCGGCGTTGAGGCGCTCGGTCTTGCGGGCGGCCTCGTCCTGGAGCCCGGCGAGCACCGAGCGGGCTCTGTCCGAGCGCTCCTTCACCCCGTTGTACTGCTCGGTGGCGACCTCGGCCTGCTGGTAGTACCGGGCCACCTGGGCCCTGGCCTGGGCGGGGGTGGGCGCGGGGGCGGCGTGGCCGGTGCCCTCGAGCGCGGTGGCGGTGGCCGCGCCCGCCAGGGCGAGCGTGGCCGCGGTACGGGCGGTGCCGCCGACGAGAGGGTGCTGCTTGGGCTTTCGGTGCGTGGCCACGGCGGCCGTCACTTCCTTCCGTCCGGCGGGGGGACCGGCGGCGGCCCGCACGAGGGGGGTGAGGGCGGGCCACCGCCGTCTGGAGCAGGACGCTAAACCTCGGGATCACCGCGAAACGGCCATGACCGGTATTGCCCTGAATCGGCTGTTTGGCGATCGCACCTGGCGGGCCGCCCCTGCCGACTCGGAAGGACGGTGCCGTGGAGTGACCGAGGTGGTGTCCCTGCCCCACCTGGGCGCGGAGTGGTGCTATGGCCCCGGTTAGGGTCGGTGCCCATGGACGTTCTCCTTCACGCCGTCGTCGGCCTCCACATCATCGGCATCGCCTCCCTGCTCGGCGGGTTCCTCACCCAGATGAAGCTCATGGGCAAGGGCGAGGCCCGCATGGTGCCGGCGATGCTGCACGGCGCGCTGACGATGCTGGTCACAGGTGTCGCGCTGGTCGGTATCCACCAGAGCCAGGGCGACACGATCAACACTGTGAAGATCGGCGTGAAGCTCGCGCTGCTCGTCGTGATCCTGGGTCTGGTCTATGTGAAGCGGGACGAGGAGAACGTTCCGGCGCCCATGTTCGGCACGGTGGGCGCGTTGACGGCGACCAACGTCTTCATCGCGGTGCTGTGGGTCTGAGCCGCGCCCTCCGGCCCCTCCCGGCTCCGGCCCGGAGCTGTGGGCCCGGCCACTGTCGGCCGGATCCCGGCTCGGCTGTCGGTGGGGCGGCCTAGACTCGGGAGGCGATGAGCAGCCTCTTTGACGACAGCTTCCTGGCGGACCTGGCCCCTGCCGAGGAGGAGCCCCCTCCGCCCCCGGAGGACACGGTTCCCGAGCCCCTGCCGGACGACCTCTTCGGCGGTGCCTTCGACGCGCCCGTACCCAGGGAGGCGTTCTACCGCGACGGCGCCGCCCGCCCCGTCGTGGATCCCGCCGCGCTGCTGGAGGGCATGAACGACCAGCAGCGCGAGGCCGTCGTGCACACGGGCTCCCCGCTGCTGATCGTCGCGGGCGCCGGCTCGGGCAAGACCCGGGTGCTCACCCACCGCATCGCGTACCTCCTGGGCGCCCGCCACGTCCACCCGGGGCAGATCCTCGCGATCACCTTCACCAACAAGGCCGCCGGCGAGATGAAGGAGCGCGTCGAGCAGCTCGTCGGCCCCCGCGCCAACGCCATGTGGGTGATGACCTTCCACAGCGCGTGCGTGCGGATCCTGCGCCGCGAGAGCAAGAAGCTGGGCTTCACGTCCTCCTTCTCGATCTACGACGCGGCCGACTCCAAGCGCCTCATGGCGCTCGTCTGCCGGGATCTCGACCTCGACCCGAAGAAGTTCCCGCCGAAGTCCTTCAGCGCGAAGATCTCCAACCTCAAGAACGAGCTCATCGACGAGGAGGCATTCGCGGCGAAGGCCGCGGACGGCTTCGAGAAGACGCTCGCCGAGGCGTACACGATGTACCAGGCGCGGCTGCGCGAGGCCAACGCACTGGACTTCGACGACATCATCATGACCACGGTCCACCTCCTCCAGGCGTTCCCGGACGTGGCCGAGCACTACCGCCGCCGCTTCCGGCACGTCCTGGTCGACGAGTACCAGGACACCAACCACGCCCAGTACACGCTGGTGCGCGAGCTGGTGGGCACGCCCGAGACGGCGGGCGAGGAGGGCGTCGGCGAGCTGTGCGTCGTCGGTGACGCCGATCAGTCGATCTACGCCTTCCGCGGCGCCACCATCCGCAACATCCTCCAGTTCGAGGAGGACTACCCGGACGCCACCACGATCCTGCTGGAGCAGAACTACCGCTCCACGCAGACGATCCTCAGCGCGGCCAACGCGGTCATCGAGCGCAACCAGAACCGCCGTCCCAAGAACCTGTGGACGCAGGCCGGCGCGGGCAGCACCATCACCGGCTACGTCGCCGACACCGAGCACGACGAGGCGCAGTTCGTCGCCGACGAGATCGACCGGCTGACGGACGCGGGCGACGCGAAGGCGGGCGACGTCGCCGTCTTCTACCGCACCAACGCCCAGTCCCGTGTCTTCGAAGAGATCTTCATCCGCGTCGGCCTGCCCTACAAGGTCGTCGGCGGCGTGCGCTTCTACGAGCGCAAGGAGGTCCGTGACGTCCTGGCGTACCTGCGGGTGCTGGCCAACCCCGAGGACACCGTGCCGCTGCGGCGCATCCTCAACGTGCCCAAGCGCGGCATCGGCGAGCGCGCCGAGGCCATGATCGAGGCGCTGGCGCTCCGGGAGAAGATCAGCTTCGCGCAGGCGCTGCGGCGCGTCGACGAGGCGTACGGCATGGCCGCCCGCTCGTCGAACGCGGTCAAGCGCTTCAACGTCCTGCTGGAGGAGCTCCGCACGGTCGTCGAGTCCGGGGCGGGCCCCGCGACGGTCCTGGAGGCGGTCCTGGAGCGCACGGGCTATCTCGCCGAGCTCCAGGCGTCCACGGACCCCCAGGACGAGACCCGCGTGGAGAACCTCCAGGAGCTCGCCGCCGTCGCCCTGGAGTTCGAGCAGGAGCGCACGGAGGACGAGCCGGGCACGCTCGCCGAGTTCCTGGAGAAGGTCGCGCTCGTCGCCGACTCCGACCAGATCCCCGACGAGGACACGGAGGGCACCGGCGTCATCACGCTGATGACCCTGCACACCGCGAAGGGCCTGGAGTTCCCGGTCGTCTTCCTCACCGGCATGGAGGACGGCGTCTTCCCGCACCTGCGGGCCCTCGGCCAGGTCAAGGAGCTGGAGGAGGAGCGGCGGCTCGCCTACGTGGGCATCACGCGCGCCCGCGAGCGGCTGTACCTGACCCGGGCGAGCATGCGCAGCGCCTGGGGCCAGCCCGCGTACAACCCGCCGTCGCGGTTCCTGGAGGAGATCCCGGAGCAGCACCTGACGTGGCGCCGCACCGGGCCCGCGACGCCGTCGGCGTCCTCGCTGGGCGCGGGTTCCGGCTCCCGGACGGGTTCCGGCATCTCGTCCGGCTTCGGCTCGTCCGGCTTCGGCTCGGCGCGCGGCGGCAAGGCGGCGTCGAGCGGGTTCGCGACGCGGCGGGCCAAGGAGCGCGACGTCGTGGCGCTGGCCGTCGGTGACCGGGTCACGCACGACTCGTTCGGGCTGGGCACGGTCGTGGCGGTCAAGGGCAGCGGTGACAACGCGGAGGCGTCGATCGACTTCGGTGGGGAGAAGCCGAAGCGGTTGCTTTTGCGGTACGCGCCGGTGGAGAAGCTTTAGCGTTACGGGCGGCTGCGCGCCGGTTGTGGCTGAGCGCGCAGTTCCCCGCGCCCCTGAAGGGGCTCTCCGGTTACGTCGGGTCCAGGTCGTGGCTGCGGAGCCAGGGGAGGGGGTCTATGGCCGAGCCGCCGGGGTGTACCTCGAAGTGGAGGTGCGGGCCGGTGGAGTTGCCGGAGTTGCCCGAGTAGGCGATGACGTCCCCGGCCTTGACCGGTCCCGAGCGGAGCTTGTAGCTGCTGAGGTGGCAGTACCAGGTCTCGGTGCCGTCCGACGACGTCACCTTGGCCATGTTGCCGTAGGCCACGTTGTACTGGGTGCTGACCGTGCCGTCGGTGGCGGCCATGACGGGCGTGCCGTAGCCGACGGGGAAGTCGATGCCGGTGTGCACCGACATCCAGTTGACGCCCGCCTGGCCGTAGTAGGCGCTGAGCCCGTGCTGGGAGACGGGCAGGGCGAACTTGGGGCGCTCGCGCTCCTTGCGGGCGGCCTCCTCGGCCTGGCGTTTGCGGTCCTCCTCCTGGCGGACCTTGAGGTCGATCCGCTCCTGGGTGCGGCTGGCGCGGGTGGCGAAGTCGTCGGCGCCCTGGCTGAGGCCGGCGAGCTGGGTGTCCAGCTTGCTGTTGGCGGCGGAGAGCTTGACGGAGTTGTCCGGGGCGGAGGCCGCGGTGGTCTGCTGGGTGTCCTTCTGCCCGCCGCCGGTCATGACGGACGCGGCCGCGATCCCGGCCACCCCCATGACGGCGACCGAGGGGACGGCGACGGTGAGCAGCGCCTTGCGGCGGGGGCGGTAACCGGCGCGGGCGGGGGCGCCCTTGCGGCGGCTGCCCCGGGACTGCTGCGGGACCTCGGACCGGCTCCGGGCCCGGGACGGTACGGGCGCGGGGGCGTCGTCCGCGGTGCCGCCGGCGTTGCCGATGCCCTCGCTCTCCTCGGGCGGCGGGATCAGCATCGCGCGGGTCTCGGCGTCGGCGACCCCGGCGCCGCCACCGACACCGGTGACGCCACCGACACCGGCGGCCTCGGAGAGGCCGGGGATGCCGGAGACGTCGACCATGACGGTGGGGGTGTGCCCCGCCTCGGGGGACGCGAGCGCGCTCGCGTCCCAGGTCTGGGTCGCCTGGGCGCTCAGGTCCCACTGGCCGGAATCCCACTGCCCGGAGGTGTCCCAGGACTGGGCGGGGGACTGGGCCGGCTGGGTGAAGTATTGATTCTGCCCAGTGGTGTTCTGTCCGGTGGTGTCCCACTGGTCCCACTGGCCGGAGTGGTGCTGGCCCGTGTCATAGGACCCCGCCGCGGAACCGGCGGCGCTCCAGGCGCCCGTGTCCCACTGCCCGGTCGGATGCGGCGAGGGGTGGGCGGACGCGGCGGCCGTGCCGGTGAGGTCCCACTGGCCGGATCCACCGGAGGTGTCCCACTGCTGCGCGGCGTACTGGCCCGTCTGGCCCGTGCCGTCGTGGCCGAGGTCGTAGCCGCTGAAGTCCCAGGTCTGGGTGTGGCCGCTGGTGCCCCACTGGTTGGTGGTGCTCGTGTCCCAGTGGCCGGAGGCGTGGTCGCCGTATCCGGCGTAACCCTGCTGGGCGTAAGGCTGCTCGTACGCCGCGTACGACCCGTGCCCGTAGAGGGCATCGGGAGCGGGAACGGACTGAGCCGGGCCCGCCGACGGGTGACGGTCGTTCACCACCACATCCATTTCGCCTTGGCAGCAGGAGAATTAGCGGCGACTGTACCCGGCGGTATGCGACGACGACAATCTTCCCCACGTTTCGGTCACCGAAGCGCTGGGCATTTAGCCGCCTTTTGGTGGACTGAGCCATGATGAGTCGACTTGACGTTCGATATACGTTCGAAGTTTTTGTGGAACTCAGGCGACCGAGGCGGCCCCCGCCGCACCCGCCGACGGCTCTTCCGTGGTCAGCGCCTGCCTGATCCCCGCGGCCACCTCCCCGTGCACGGGGAGGGCGAGATGCCCCACGCCGCACACCCGCACGTTGCGCGCGTGGAGGTCGGGGTGATCGATACGGGCGGTTTCGACGGGAACCATGATCTGATCCAGGTCGCTCCAGAAACCGATGAATTGCGTTGTGCAATGGGGAACGGGCCCGGCCAGTTCGGTGATGACGTCCGAATCGGGCCGCATCTGCCGCACCAAAGGATGGGCCGTCATGAGGGGGGCCACCCGGGTGCCGCCGTGCGGGGTGCCGAGGGTGACGAGCGTACGGACGCGGGCGTCGCCGCCCAGCCGCTGGATGTAGTAGCGCGCGATCAGCCCGCCCAGGCTGTGCCCCACCATGTCGACGTGGTCCCGGCCCGTGCTGAGGCAGACCTCTTCCACATGCCGGCCGAGCATCGCCGCCGCCTTGCGGATGTCGCACGTCAGGAGCGAGTAGTTGAGGGACCGCACCTCGTCCCAGCCGTGCCGGCGCAGCGAGCGGCGCAGCAGCACGAACACCGAGCGGTTGTCGATGAAGCCGTGGAGGAGCAGGACGGGCGGGCGCGCCGCCACCGGGCCGGTGGGCGCGCCGGGCGCGTCGGGTGGTTCGGGCCGCTCCGCCGGAGCGGCGGGGGAGGGGCCGGCGGCCGGGGGGAGGAGGGGCGGCGGGCGGCGCTCCTGGACGATCCCGGTGGGGTAGAGCAGCACGTGCGCGGTGAGGATCGCCAGTTCCAGCAGCGTGGACCGGACGAGCGCGGCCGACGGGCGCGGGCGCGCTGCCGCGAAGGAGCGTAAGAGGGTACAGAGAAAGGGCAAGGCCCCCATGGCCGACCGACCTCCCGAACAGCACACAGCGAGCGACCCTCTCCCCCGTGTGCCCTCATGGGCAGCTGTGCGCGTGGCGGGCCACCCTTCTGTGCCGTGCGGCTGTCGGCACAGAGGGGCGGCCGCCTCGTCGCGGCTCCCCTCGCGGCCGTCCCGTGGTCCGGCGTCTCGTGGCCCGGCGCGTCTCGTGGTCGAAGCGGGCGGTGTGGCCCGTGAGACGGGGGTTACGGGAACGGTGCGTAGCGAACGTGGTGTCCCACGTGTGATTTCCCCCTCGGCCTCCACCGTGAAACGGCCGGGTGCGGGATGCTGGACGCGACATTCGTTCACGTCTCCGGGCCCCCGGGCGCGGAGAGACCTCGCGGCCGGCCGACGGCACGTACACGCACGTACAGGGAGGCAGTGATGGGAGTGACCGGTCCGATCCGCGTGGTGGTGGCCAAGCCGGGGCTCGACGGACACGACCGCGGCGCCAAGGTCATCGCGCGGGCGCTGCGCGACGCCGGCATGGAGGTCATCTACACGGGGCTCCATCAGACGCCCGAGCAGATCGTCGACACGGCGATCCAGGAGGACGCGGACGCGATCGGCCTCTCCATCCTCTCCGGCGCCCACAACACCCTCTTCGCCAAGGTGATGGAGCTGCTGAAGGAGCGGGACGCGGAGGACATCCAGGTCTTCGGCGGCGGCATCATCCCCGAGGCCGACATCGCCCCGCTCAAGGAGCTGGGCGTCGCGGAGATCTTCACCCCGGGGGCGACGACGACCTCGATCGTGGACTGGGTCAACGCCAACGTCCGGCGTCAGGCCGTCTGAGGCCCCCTTTCGCGCTGTCTGCGGCCCCCCTTCGCGTTCGGTCCGCTCCCGTCCGCGAGCTCCCTCCGCATGGTGGCGCGGAGGCGCAGCGTGCCGATGAGGCGCTGGTACGCCTCCGCCCAGTAGCCCGCCGCGCCATGGCCGGCGCCGTCGTGCCCCGGCCCGGCCGGGAGGACGGTGAGCGCCTCCAGCAGATCGGCCTGGTCCGGGTCCAGACAGCGTTCGGCCATGCCCATCACCCCGCTGAAGCTCCAGGGGTAGCCGCCGGCTTCCCGCGCGGTGTCCAGCGCGTCCACCACCGCCCGGCCCAGGGGCTTTGCCCACGGCACCGTGCACACGCCGAGCAGCCGGAACGCCTCCGACAGGCCGTGCGCGGCGATGAACTCCGCCACCCACCCGGCCCGCTCGGCGGGCGGCAGGGCGGACAGCAGCTTCGCCGGGTCCAGCCACGAGGCGCCCGTGGGCTCGGGCGGGGACGCCGCCGGGCCCAGCAGCGCCCGTGACCACTCGGCGTCCTCCTGCCGGACGGCGGCCCGGCACCAGGCCGCGTGGAGGTCGGGCCGCCAGCCGTCCGCCACCGGCAGGGCGACGGCCTCGGCGGCGCCCGCCACGCCGAGGCGCTCGCACCAGATCCCCAGCGGGGCGGCCTCCACGAGCTGGCCCAGCCACCACGAGCGTTCGCCCCGGCCCGCCGGGGGCTTGGCCACGACGCCGTCGCGGCGCATCCCGGCGTCGCACTCGTGCGGCGCCTCCACGACCACGGTGGGCCGCCCACCGGTGCGGTCCAGGGCGACGCAGGCCCTCGCCCGTTCCGCCATCCGGCCCGCGAGCGCGGACGCGGGGAGCGCCGACAGCAGCTCGGCGGCCGCGGCCCGGACGGTGCGGCCCCGGTCCGTCAGGGCCCCTTCCAGGAACGGCTCGTCGGCGGGGGAGAGCCCGTCGCGCAGCGAGTCCAGGAACATCAGCCGGTCCTCGGCCCGCTCCCGGTCCCAGGTCGTGGCCAGCAGCTCCCGGGCGGCGGCGGGATCGCGGCGCCGCAGCGACGTCAGCAGGGCCACGCGCTCGGCGAACAGGCCCTCCTGCCAGACCTGCTCCACGTCCTCCCCGGCATCCGTCGCGGCCGGTGCCGCGCTCGACGCGGGGGCGTCGCGCAGCGCGTATCTCCACTGGGGGTTGAGCCGCGCCAGCCACAGGGCTTTGGGGCCGCCCAGGGCCAGCGCCCCGGGCCGCAGGTCGCTGCGGGCCCGCGCGGCGTCGAGCAGCCCGGGCAGCAGGTCCGCCGGGGCGCGGTAGCCGTGGTCGTTGGCGGCCGCCAGCCACTGGGGCAGCAGCTCGGTGAGGTCCGGGCCGCCGCGGCGCCCCGAGCCGCCGGGGCCCGCCGCCCGCTCGGCGAGCAGCAGCGCCAGCCGCCGCCGGGCGGCCTCCGGCAGGGGCGGCCGGACGTCCTCCGGCGCCGCCTCGGGCAACGGTCGCGGCGCGGCCGGCAGGAGGGCGGCCCGGCGCTGCACGGTCCGCAGCGCGGCCTCGTCGAGCAGCGCGCCGGGGGAGACGGGGCGGCGGTCCGTGCCGAGGAGGGCGGTGGTGACGAGATCGTCCCAGGTGGTGCTCATGGCAGGTCCTTTCGGCACAGCGCTGTCTTCCGTCACAGGGCCACCGGCTCCGGTGCCCAGGCGAGCAGTGGTGTGAAGCCCCGGTGCCCGCATTCGCCGAACACCCGCACCGGGCGCCCGCCCGATATCGCCGTCAGCCGCCACAGGGCCGATTCGTCGCCGCCGGGCGCCACCGGGAGGGCCGACCGGCCGTCCGCGTCCGCCAGTTGCCAGTCGCCGCCGTCCCGGCCGGGGACCGGGACCACCCCCGAGAGGACCACCGGCCAGCCCTCCAGCCACGGGTCGTCGCGCAGCGCCTCGCCGTACGCCCGGAGCGCCTCCTCCGCGTCACCGCCCGGCGGCGGGCCGGGGACCGGCGCCGGGGCCGCGTGCCGGGTGCCCAGGGCCGCGCGCAGCGGCCGGGCGGAGGGGTGGAAGGCGAGCTCCGCGTCCAGGGCGAGACCGACGGGGAGCGACAGCTCGGGCACGCGGCCCGCCGCGCCGTAGGAGAGGAGCAGGGCCATCCGGCCCGTCTCCCGGCCGCGCAGCCAGACGCGGCGCGTGACCAGCCGGCCGTCGTCGGCGTCGCGCTGGGCCAGGACGAGCCAGCGGTCGCGCACGAGCGGGGCGGAGGCCAGCAGCGACGCCGCGTCCGGTGTGATGCCCACACGTGTCCGTACCGTCGCCGCCAGGGGCTCCGGAAGCTCCGCCAGCCGGAGGAACCCCTGGTTGAGGGTGTGGAGGAGCGCGCACTCCTCCAGGAGCCGGGTGGTCCGCCGGGCCGGCGAGCCGGAGCCCGCCACGGACGCCAACTCCCGCACCCGCGCGGCCAGCCCCGGCGCCTGGGCGTCGACCATGCGGGCCGCCGTCTCCTCCCACCGCCCGTACGAGGCGGCGTCGGCCGACGCCAGGCCGCTCCGCAGCAGATCGGCGAGGCGCCGCTCCAGCTCCGAGGCGCCCGCCGCGATCCGCCGCGCGCGGCGGATCGCCCGGCGGCGCGCGGCCTCCGGGTCGGCCGGGCCCCGGGACGGGCCGGAAGCGGCCGCCCCGGATCCGGCGGCCTCCTGCTCCCGCCGCTTGCCCAGCCACTGGGCCGCCCAGTCCGGCGGCGCCCCCTCCGGGACGGCCCCCGGGCCCTCCGACCACGACAACAGCAGCCCCAGCGCGTGCTTGCACGGCGACTTGCGGCTCGGGCAGGAGCAGTGGAAACCCGGCCCCGCCAGATCCACGACCGTCCGGTACGGCCAGCCGCCGCTGCCCGCGCACTCCCCCCATACCGCGCCCCTGCGTGCCCCAGCGCCCGACCACGGGCCGGGCGTCGCGAGCTTCGCGCCCGCCGTGCGTGACGCGGCGTCAGGCGCCAGCTCCAGCACGCGTTCCGCCGTCCAGCGTTCCCCCTGCGGATTCATGTCACCGACGGTAGAGGGCCCCACTGACAATCGCCCTCGGCGCCAACGAAACCGCAGGTCAGGGCGATTGTCAGTGGGGTGGTGCAGGGTGGTTCACGCCACCCGGAACCGCACGACGAGGGGGACTTGTGACCGTGCCCGGAATCCAGACCGACGCCCTGCGCCCGCACGCCGAGGACGCTTTCGCCCACGAGCTGAAGGCCCTCGCGGCGGCCGACGACCGTCCCAGGCCCGAGCGTTGGCGGCTCTCGCCGTGGGCCGTCGCCATGTACCTGCTCGGCGGCACGCTGCCCGACGGCACCGTGATCACACCCAAGTACGTGGGCCCGCGCAGGATCGTCGAGGTCGCCGTCACCACGCTCGCCACCGACCGGGCCCTGCTGCTGCTCGGCGTCCCCGGCACCGCCAAGACCTGGGTGTCGGAGCACCTCGCCGCCGCCGTCAGCGGCGACTCCACCCTGCTCGTCCAGGGCACCGCCGGCACCCCGGAGGAAGCCATCCGCTACGGGTGGAACTACGCCCGGCTGCTCGCCGAAGGCCCCAGCCGCGACGCGCTCGTGCCCAGCCCCGTCATGCGTGCCATGGCCGAGGGCATGACCGCGCGCGTCGAGGAGCTCACCCGCATCCCCGCCGACGTCCAGGACACCCTCATCACCGTCCTGTCCGAGAAGACCCTGCCCGTCCCCGAGCTGGGCCAGGAGGTCCAGGCCGTGCGCGGGTTCAACCTCATCGCCACGGCCAACGACCGCGACCGCGGGGTCAACGAGCTCTCCAGCGCGCTGCGCCGCCGGTTCAACACGGTCGTCCTGCCGCTGCCCGCCACCGCCGAGGACGAGGTCGGCATCGTCGCCCGCCGCGTCGACCAGATCGGCCGCTCCCTGGACCTGCCCGCCACGCCCGACGGCATCGACGAGATCCGCCGTGTCGTCACCGTTTTCCGCGAGCTGCGCGACGGCGTCACCGCCGACGGCCGCACCAGACTCAAGTCGCCCTCGGGGACGCTCTCGACGGCCGAGGCGATCTCCGTCGTCACGGGCGGCCTCGCGCTCGCCGCCCACTTCGGCGACGGCGTGCTGCGCGCCGGTGACGTGGCCGCAGGCATCCTCGGCGCGGTCGTCCGCGATCCCGCCGCCGACCGGGTGATCTGGCAGGAGTACCTGGAGACCGTCGTCCGCGAACGGGACGGCTGGAAGGACTTCTACCGCGCCTGCCGCGAGGTGGCCGCGTGACCGGGACCGCCGCCGTCCCGGAGCCGGTGCTGCTCGGCGTGCGCCACCACGGCCCGGGCTCCGCCCGCGCCGTACGCGCCGCCCTCGACCGCTGCCGCCCCACCGCCGTCCTGATCGAGGGCCCACCCGAGGCGGACGCCCTCATCCCCCTCGCCACCGACCAGCACATGCGCCCACCCGTCGCCCTCCTCGCCCACGTCGCCGGGGAGCCGGGCCGCGCCGCGTTCTGGCCCTTCGCCGAATTCTCCCCGGAGTGGGTCGCCCTGCGCTGGGCGCTCGCGCACGGGGTGCCGGTGCGGTTCATCGACCTGCCGGCGGCGCATACGCTCGCGCTGGGCGTGGGGGACGAACCCGGGCGAGTCCCGGGGAGCATCCCCCGTGCGGGGATTGACCCCGGCGCGGGGACCGGCACTGGCGAGGGGATCACTCCTGGCGCGGGGGACGAACCCCGGCGCGGTCCGGAGAGCGACGCCGGCCCCGAGGGTGCCCTAGGCCCGGCCGGGGCGGCGCATCCGCGTACCGATCCGCTCGCCGTGCTCGCCGGGGCCGCCGGGTATGACGATCCCGAGGTGTGGTGGGAGGACGTCGTCGAGCACCGGCGTGGGGAGGGCGACGCGCTCGCGCCGTTCGAGGTCGTCGCCGAGGCCATGGGGGAACTCCGGTCCGCACTCGGTGAGGAGCGGGACACCGACGCTATCCGGGAAGCCCATATGCGGCTCAGACTCCGCGAGGCGCGGCGGGAGTTCGGGGGTGTCGTCGCGGTCGTGTGCGGCGCCTGGCACGTGCCCGCTCTCGCCGAGCGGCGCACCGTGGCCGCCGACCGGCAGGCGCTCAAGGGCCTCCCCAAGGCCAAGGTCGAGATCGGCTGGGTCCCCTGGACCCACCGGCGCCTCTCCCGTCACAGCGGCTACGGCGCCGGCATCGCCTCACCCGGCTGGTACGGGCATCTCTTTCGGTCCCCCGACCGGCCGGTCGAGCGCTGGATGACCGACGTCGCCCGGCTGCTGCGTGCCGAAGGCCAACCCGTCTCCTCCGCGCACGTCATCGAGGCCGTGCGGCTCGCCGAGACCCTCGCCGCGATGCGCGGCCGCCCGCTCGCCGGGCTCGCCGAGACCGTCGACGCGATCCGCGCCGTGATGTGCGACGGCTCCGACGTGCCGCTCGCCCTCGTCCGGGACCGGCTGGTCGTCGGCGACGTGCTGGGCGAGGTCCCCGACGCCGCGCCCGCCTCGCCCCTCCAGCGCGACCTCGACCGGCAGCGGCGCACGCTGCGGCTCAAACCCGAAGCGGCCGCGCGCGACTGTGAGTTCGACCTGCGCAAGGACACGGACGCGGCCCGCAGCCGCCTCCTGCACCGGCTGCGGCTGCTCGGCGTCGACTGGGGCGAGCCCCTGCCCTCGCGCGGCGGTCTCGGCACCTTCCGGGAGAGCTGGCGGCTGTGCTGGGAGCCCGAACTGTCCGTACGGATCGCCGAAGCCGGCGCGTGGGGCACGACGGTGGAGGGCGCGGCGACCGCCAAGGCGGAGTCCCTGGCGCGCGAGGCCGCCACTCTCGCCGGGATCACCGGCCTGGCCGAACGGTGCCTGCTCGCGGGCCTGCCCGACGCCCTCCCCGTCGTCATGCGCGCCCTCGCCGACCGCGCCGCCCTCGACTCGGACGTCGGCCACCTCGCCCAGGCCCTGCCCGCCCTCGTCCGCTCCGTGCGCTACGGCGACGTACGCCGCACGGACACGGCCGCCCTCGCCGAAGTGGCCGCCGGGCTCGCCGAGCGCGTCTTCGTCGGCCTGCCCGCCGCCTGCGCGGGCCTCGACACGGACGCGGCGACGGAGATGCGCGGCCATGTGGACGCCGTGCACCAGGCCGTCGCCCTGCTGGCCGGGACCGCCGACGAGCCGGCGGCCGTCACCGGCCCGGCCACCACCCCCGGGCTGCGGGACCGCTGGGCCGCCGTCCTGAAAGTGCTCGCCGAGCGGGACGCCCTTCCGGGCGGGATACGCGGCCGGGCCACGCGGCTGCTGCTCGACGACGGACGCCTGCCGCACGAGCGGGCGGCCAGGCTGATGGGCCTCGTCCTCTCGGCCGGCACGCCGCCCGCCGAGGCCGCCGCCTGGATCGAGGGCTTCCTCGGCACCGGCGGCTCCGGCGGCATGCTGCTCGTCCACGACGAACGCCTCCTCGCCCTCGTCGACGGCTGGCTCACCGCCGTCCCGCCGGACGCCTTCACCGGCGTACTGCCGCTGCTGCGCCGCACCTTCTCGGCGTTCGAACCAGGCGTACGGCGGACGCTCGGCGACCGCGTACGACGGCACAACACCCCGGGCCCCGGCCCGGACCCGTCGCCCCACGGCGCACCCGCCGGCTTCGGTCCGGCCCTGGACCCGCGACGTGCCGCGGCTGTCCTGCCGACGATGCGGCTCCTGCTGGGAACGGGCCCGGAGGCGGTAACGACGGAAGCAGGACCGACAGGAACAGGAGGAGAACCCGTATGACCATCGAAACCACCGCGGACGCGGAGCGGCTGCGCCGCTGGCGGCTCGTGCTCGGCGCGGACACCGGCGGGGCCCTCTCCGGCACCGACGCCGCCATGGACCGGACCCTGGAAGCGCTCTACGGAGCCGGAGGCGGAGGCGGGGGTGGCGCCGACGGCGAGGCCGGCGGCCCGCGCCGGGGCGGGCTCGGCGGGTCCGCGCCGCGGGTCGCCCGCTGGCTGGGGGACATCCGGACGTACTTTCCGGCGTCCGTCGTTCAGGTGATGCAGCGGGACGCCATCGACCGCCTCGGGCTGTCCGCACTGCTGCTCGAGCCGGAGATGCTGGAGGCCGTCGAGGCCGACGTCCATCTCGTCGGCACCCTGCTCTCCCTCAACAAGGCGATGCCCGAGGCCACCAAGGAGACCGCGCGGGCCGTCGTCCGCAAGGTCGTCGCGGACCTGGAGTCCCGCCTCTCCGGCAGGACCCGCGCCACACTCACCGGCGCCCTCGACCGCTCCGCGCGGACCGCCCGCCCCCGCCACCGCGACATCGACTGGGACCGCACGATCCGGGCCAACCTCAAGAACTACCTGCCCACCCACCGCACGGTCGTCCCCGAGCGCCTGATCGGCCACGGCCGGGCCGCGCAGGCGGTGCGGAAGGAGGTGATCCTCTGCATCGACCAGTCGGGGTCGATGGCCGCCTCCGTCGTCTACGCGTCCGTCTTCGGCGCGGTCCTCGCCTCCATGCGCGCCCTCGACACCCGCCTCGTCGTCTTCGACACGGCCGTCGTCGACCTCACCGACCAGCTGGCCGACCCGGTGGACGTCCTCTTCGGCACCCAGCTCGGCGGCGGCACGGACATCAACCGCGCGCTCGCCTACTGTCAGTCACGGATCACCCGCCCGGCCGAGACGGTCGTCGTCCTCATCAGTGATCTCTACGAGGGCGGCATCCGCGACGAGATGCTCAAGAGGGTCGCCGCGATGCGGTCGTCCGGCGTCCGGTTCGTCACCCTGCTGGCCCTGTCCGACGAGGGCGCCCCCGCCTACGACCGCGACCACGCGGCGGCCCTGGCCGCGCTCGGCGCGCCCGCCTTCGCCTGTACGCCGGACCTCTTCCCGGAGGTGATGGCCGCCGCCCTGGAGAAGCGCCCGCTGCCGATACCCGACCCGGCCGTCTGAGCCGTCCGTCCGCCCCGGCCGTCCGAGCCGCCCGGAGGGGCCCGGCTACGCCGAACGCGGCCGAACGCGTGCGGGCGTCGTCGCGATCTGTGAGCGTAATCACGGCCGGAGTGTGATCTGCGATTTAGGGACCTCCCTCCCTCGGGGATAACCTGCGAGACGGACATGCCGCGTCAACGGTGAACGTGTGCCGCCCTCGCCCGTGCTATCCCGGGGCGCAAACCCCCGGACCTTTGCGGAGATCGCGCCCTCACGCCGCCCCGCGGCACGCCCGCGCAGACAACGAACCGCGATATCCATGGAAAAGGGACGGACGCGCGTGGACCTGTTCGAGTACCAGGCGAGGGACCTCTTCGCCAAGCACGGTGTACCGGTGCTGGCCGGTGAAGTCATCGACACGCCTGAGGCGGCGCGCGAGGCCACTGAGCGTCTGGGCGGCCGTTCGGTCGTCAAGGCTCAGGTGAAGGTCGGTGGCCGCGGCAAGGCCGGCGGTGTGAAGCTGGCCGCCACCCCGGACGAGGCCGTCGCCCGCGCGACGGACATCCTCGGCATGGACATCAAGGGCCACACGGTCCACAAGGTCATGATCGCCGAGACCGCTCCGGAGATCGCCGAGGAGTACTACGTCTCGTACCTCCTCGACCGCACCAACCGCACCTTCCTCGCCATGGCGTCCGTCGCCGGTGGCATGGACATCGAGGAGGTCGCCGCGACGACCCCCGAGAAGCTCGCCAAGGTGCCGGTCGACGCCAACGAGGGCGTCACCATCGAGAAGGCCCGCGAGATCGTCGCCCAGGCGAAGTTCCCGGCCGAGGTCGCCGAGCAGGTCGCCGAGGTCCTCGTGACCCTGTGGAAGACCTTCGTCGCCGAGGACGCGCTCCTCGTCGAGGTCAACCCGCTCGCCAAGGTCGCCGACGGCCGCGTCATCGCGCTCGACGGCAAGGTCTCCCTGGACGCCAACGCCGAGTTCCGCCAGCCCTCGCACGAGGAGCTCGAGGACAAGGCCGCCGCCGACCCGCTCGAGGCGGCCGCGAAGGCCAAGGGCCTGAACTACGTCAAGCTCGAGGGCCAGGTCGGCATCATCGGCAACGGCGCGGGTCTCGTCATGAGCACCCTCGACGTCGTCGCCTACGCCGGTGAGAACCACGGTGGCGTCAAGCCCGCCAACTTCCTCGACATCGGTGGCGGCGCCTCCGCCGAGGTCATGGCCAACGGCCTCGAGATCATCCTGGGCGACCCGGACGTCAAGTCCGTCTTCGTCAACGTCTTCGGTGGCATCACCGCCTGTGACGCGGTCGCCAACGGCATCGTCCAGGCCCTGGAGCTCCTCGAGTCCAAGGGCGAGAAGGTCGAGAAGCCGCTGGTCGTGCGCCTCGACGGCAACAACGCGGAGCTGGGTCGCAAGATCCTCACCGACGCCAACCACCCGCTGGTGCAGCAGGTGGACACCATGGACGGCGCCGCCGAGCGCGCCGCCGAGCTGGCTGCGAAGTAAGGAACGAGGTCACTAGAACACCATGGCTATCTTCCTCACCAAGGACAGCAAGGTCATCGTCCAGGGCATGACCGGCTCCGAGGGCCAGAAGCACACCAAGCGCATGCTGGCTTCCGGCACCAACATCGTCGGTGGCGTGAACCCGCGCAAGGCCGGCACGACCGTCGACTTCGACGGCACCGAGGTCCCTGTCTTCGGCTCCGTCAAGGACGCCATGGAGAAGACCGGCGCCGACGTCACGGTCATCTTCGTCCCGGAGAAGTTCACCAAGGACGCCGTCGTCGAGGCCATCGAGGCCGAGATCGAGCTCGCCGTCGTGATCACCGAGGGCGTCGCGGTCCACGACACCGCCTCGTTCTGGGCGCTCGCCCAGGCCAAGGGCAACAAGACCCGCATCATCGGCCCCAACTGCCCGGGTCTCATCAGCCCCGGACAGTCCAACGCGGGCATCATCCCGGCCGACATCACCAAGCCCGGCCGCATCGGTCTCGTGTCCAAGTCCGGCACGCTGACCTACCAGATGATGTACGAGCTGCGCGACCTCGGCTTCAGCTCCTGCGTCGGCATCGGTGGCGACCCGATCATCGGCACCACCCACATCGACGCCCTGAAGGCCTTCCAGGACGACCCCGAGACCGACCTGATCGTCATGATCGGCGAGATCGGCGGCGACGCGGAGGAGCGGGCGGCCGACTTCATCAAGGAGCACGTCACCAAGCCGGTCGTCGGCTACGTGGCCGGCTTCACCGCGCCCGAGGGCAAGACGATGGGCCACGCCGGCGCCATCGTGTCCGGTTCGTCCGGCACCGCCCAGGCGAAGAAGGAGGCCCTCGAGGCCGCGGGCGTGAAGGTCGGCAAGACCCCGTCCGAGACGGCTCGCCTCGCGCGCGCCGCGCTGGCCGGCTGACGCCGCCACAGGTTCCACGGCGTGGGCCCGCACCCCGGCAGGGGGTGCGGGCCCACGCCCGTATGCGGAGCCCTGCGCCACGGTTGCCGCACCTGGTTGGACTAAAAGGTTCATAACCGTATTCGTTGCCATACAAGCGACACGACGGTTAAATGCCAGCTACCCGCCCGAAAGGCGCGTTCTTGGCAGCATGGCCCTGTGAGTGAATACGCCGGTCACGGCCCGTCGCCGACGACGGAGCACCGGCCCGCCGAGGCGGGCCCCGTGCTCTGGGCACCGGCGCTCCCCGGATCGGCGAGCACGGCGTTCATCGGCGGGGTGCTCGCCGCCGGGCTGGGTCTCGGCACCTTCGCCATGGTCGTCCTGGCGATGTGGATCACCTCCCCGTACCCCGACAGCGGCCCCGCGGGCGCGCTGCGCGTCGCCGCCGACCTGTGGCTGCTCGCGCACGGCGCCGGCCTCGTACGGACCGAGACGCTGGCCGGGCCGCCCGCGCCCATCGCGCTGACCCCGCTGCTGTGCGCGCTCGTGCCCTGCACCCTGCTCTACCGCGCCGCCTGCCACGCCCTCGAGCCCCCCGAGGACGCGCCCCCGGACACCCCCGGCCCCGCGCCCCGCCCCGCGTTCACCGCCATGCTGGGCGGCTACCTCCTGGTGGCCCTGGCGGCCGTCATCTACGCCTGGTCCAGCCCGGTACGGCCCGCGCCGCTGAGCACGCTGCTCCAGCTGCCGCTCGTCGCCGCGGCGTTCATCGCCGCCGGGGTGTGGACGGCCGACGGGCGGCCGGGCTTCCCGGCGCCGCCCTTCGTCCGGCGGGTGCTGCCCACGCGGCTGCGGAGGTGGTTCACCCGGGCCCGGCTGACCGCGATCGTCCGCACCGGGGCGACGGCGGTGGCCGTCCTCCTCGGCGGCGGCCTGCTGCTGGTGGGCGTCTCGCTGGCCGTCCACGCCGGGACGGCCCAGGACGCCGCCATCCAGCTCGCGCCGCGCTGGTCCGGCCGGGTGGCGCTGGCGCTGCTGAGCGTGGCGCTGCTGCCCAACGCGATGGTCTGGGCGGTGGCCTACGGGCTCGGGCCCGGCTTCACGGTGGGCGCGGGCAGCCTCGTCGCCCCGCTGAGCGCCGCGCCGGACCGCCCCGTACTCCCGCGCTTCCCGCTGCTCGCGGCGCTGCCCGAGCCCGGCGCGGCGAGCCCGGTCGTCCTGGCGGGCGCGGCGGCGCTCGCGGCCGGCGCGGGCATCGCGATCGCGCACACCGCCGTGCCGAGGCGCCCCCCGCGCGTGGGCTACGGGGAGGTCGCCGTGACAGCGGTATTGGGCGCGCTGCTGTGCGGGGTGTTGATGACGGTGCTGGCTTACGCGTCGTCGGGCGCGATCGGCAACGAGGCGCTCGCCGGCTTCGGCCCGCCGTGCTGGCGCACCGGGGGCGCGGCGGCGGCCTGGACGGCGGCCATCGGCTTGCCGGGGGCGCTGGTGGTGCGGTGGCGGCGGGGGGTTGTACGGGCTGCGCCGGGGGCGCGGGACGGGCGGGCGGAGGGCGGGGAGGCAGTGCTGACGGGGTGGCGGCGGGTCGGGTACGCGTTGGGGTTGGCGGTGGCGGTGGGGCCGGAGCCTGCCGCTCGGGTGGTCGGACCAGAACCGGAACGGGAACCAGAACCAGAACCAGAACCGGAACCCGGCCCCGGGCCCGGGCCGGACCCTGGTCCCGAAGCCGAGCCCGAGCCCGCGTCGGAGGGCTCGCGGTCGTTGTGGGCGGCGATGGTGGGGTGGTTCGGCTTCCGGGTGCCCGGGAGCGCACGGCCCGCGCCCGAGCCGGAGGCGGTCGTGTACGAGCCGGAGACGTTGCCGCTGACGCCGACGCGGCATCTGCGGGACGACGCCGCCGAGGCGGCGGAGCCGCGGGAGCGGGAGCGGGGGCGGCACCGGCCGCCGAAGAAGCGGGGGCGGCGGCGTGGGGGTGCCGCGTCCGACTGGCACGAGCCGTCGGCCCGGCGGCACCGGTGGGAGGCGCTCAAGGATTCTGGGGGCGGGCTGATGCCGGACTTCGAGCCGCGGGAGGGGGAGTAGCCCCAGCCCCGCCCTTTCACCGTTTCCGAGCGGGGCCTGCGGCCCCCTCGCACCCCGCTCCCCGGGGGCTCCGCCCCCGGACCCCCGCTCCTCACGCCGGAGGGGCTGAAATCAGCCCGCACTCCGGGGGTGCGAGGGGGCGGAGCCCCCTCGGAAACGGTGAAAGGGCGGGACCGGGGCACCCCTCACGCGCCGGGCCCGCAGGGCCACCCCCGACGTCAGTCCTGCGTCCCCAGCAGCGGCCGGAACTGCTTCGGGAGATGGTTCTCGCACGCCGCCCGCGACGTCTGCGTGAGCGCGTCGTCGACGCACGTGTAGTAGTCGCGGTAGACGATGTGGAAGGCGAACGTCGCCGCCACGATCGCCAGCGCGAGCCCGCCCGTGACCAGGCCGCTGACCGCCGCCGTCGTCTGGGGGCGGAAGCCGCCGGGGGTGGGCGGCGGGGCCGGGGTGTCCGGGTCGCGCGGCTTGGGCTTGGCGCGCAGGGAGCTGATGCCCCAGTAGACGGAGAGGGCGCCGAGCAGCAGGGCCACCTGCGGAATGCTGAAGAGGGCGAAGAAGAAGCCCCACATGCCCGCGAGCAGCGCGTAGCGGGCGCGCCGCTGGGCCGGGTCCGTGGGATCCCAGCGGAGGCCGCCCGGGCCGCCGGGGCCGCCCCCCGGGCCCTGGCCGCCGCCGAAGCCGCCGCCCTGCCGTCCCGGCTGCCGGCTGCTCCACTGGCTGCCCCACGCCGGACGCTCCTCACCAGGCTGCTTCTCCTGGCCGTTCTCGTCGTCGCCGTCACCGGAGTGGCCGGAACCGCCCGGGTTGCCCGTCGCCGGCGTGCGCGGCTGCCAGGGGCGGTCCGGGCTGCCCTCGGGCGGCGCGGCGAAGGGGTTGTCCCGCTCCTCCCCGTCGGGGGACGGCTGCGGCTGGCTCTCGCGCAGCGCGAAGCGCGGGAGGCGGTGAACCGCGTGGCGGCGTCGGTCCGGCATGTGGAGTGTGTCTTCCCCTGGTGTGGTCGTCCTGCACCTTCGAGCCTACGGTGACACGCTCTTTTTCCCGTGCCGTTCCCGCGCCGCCGTCCGGTCCGGTCCCGACGCTACCTCCCGTGCCCGCCCCCGTCCCGTGGGGGCGGTTCGGTGTGCCGGTATCGTTGCTGGCGGTCGGCGGGTTCGTAGAGTCCCCCGTAATCGGCGACCCCTCCGACTCGTACGACCATACAAACCGCGTCAACGCATCACCCACGCATCACCCGCGAGAAAGGGCCCCACCGTGGCCGCCCCCGCCCGCCCCGCCCGTGTCGTCGTGCTCGTCTCCGGCTCCGGTACGAACCTTCAGGCCCTGCTGGACGCCATCGCCGCCGATCCCGGCGGCTACGGCGTCCGCGTCGTGGCCGTGGGCGCCGACCGGGACGGCATCGTGGGCCTGGAGCGCGCCGAGCGCGCCGGGCTGCCGACGTATGTGTGCCGGGTGAAGGACCACGCCACCCGTGATGCGTGGGACGAGGCGCTGACGGAGGCGACGGCCGCGTACGAGCCGGACCTCGTCGTCACCGCCGGCTTTATGAAGATCGTGGGGAGGGCGTTCCTCGCCAGGTTCGGCGGGCGGATCGTCAATACCCACCCCGCCCTCCTCCCCAGCTTTCCCGGTGCCCACGGGGTGCGCGACGCGCTCGCGTACGGCGTGAAGGTCACCGGGTGCACCGTCCACCTCGTCGACGAAGGCGTCGACACCGGCCCGATCATCGCCCAGGGCGTGGTGGAGATCAGGGACGAGGACGACGAGTCCGCGCTGCACGAGCGGATCAAGGAAGTCGAGCGTTCGCTGCTCGTCGATGTCGTGGGGCGTCTGGCCCGCGACGGCTACCGCATAGAGGGACGAAAGGTAAGGATCCCGTGACCGCCGAGAGCATGAAGCGGCCCATCCGCCGGGCACTGGTCAGCGTCTACGACAAGACGGGGCTGGAGGAGCTGGCCCGGGGGCTGCACGACGCGGGCGTCGAGCTGGTCTCCACCGGTTCCACGGCCGGCCGGATCGCCGCCGCCGGTGTCCCCGTCACCAAGGTCGAGGAGCTCACCGGCTTCCCCGAGTGCCTGGACGGCCGGGTGAAGACCCTCCACCCCCGTGTCCACGCCGGCATCCTCGCCGACCAGCGCCTGGAAGCCCACCGCGCGCAGCTCGACGAGCTGGGCGTCAGCCCCTTCGAGCTGGTGATCGTCAACCTCTACCCGTTCCGGGAGACCGTCGCCTCGGGCGCCTCGCCCGACGAGTGCGTCGAGCAGATCGACATCGGCGGCCCGTCGATGGTCCGCGCGGCGGCCAAGAACCACCCCTCCGTCGCCGTGATCGTCAACCCCGGGCGCTACGACGACGTGCTCAAGGCCGTCGCCGACGGCGGGTTCGACCTCGCCGCCCGCAAGCGGCTGGCCGCTGAAGCGTTCCAGCACACGGCCGCGTACGACGTGGCCGTGGCGAACTGGTTCGCGGAGGGCTACGCCGCGGACGAGGAGGGCGCCGGCTTCCCGGCCTTCGCGGGTGCCACCTACGAGCGCAAGAACGTCCTGCGCTACGGCGAGAACCCGCACCAGCCCGCCGCGCTCTACCTCGACCCCACGGGCGCGGGGCTCGCGAACGCGGAGCAGCTGCACGGCAAGGAGATGTCGTACAACAACTACGTCGACACCGAGGCCGCGCGCCGGGCGGCGTACGACCACGACGAGCCCTGCGTCGCGATCATCAAGCACGCCAACCCCTGCGGCATCGCGGTCGGCGCGGACGTCGGCGAGGCCCACCGCAAGGCGCACGCCTGCGACCCGCTGTCTGCCTTCGGCGGCGTCATCGCCGTCAACCGGCCGGTGACGCTGGAGATGGCCGAGCAGGTCGCGGAGATCTTCACCGAGGTCATCGTGGCGCCGTACTACGAGGCCGGCGCGGTCGAGGTGCTGTCCCGGAAGAAGAACATCCGCGTGCTGCGCTGCCCCGACGCGCCCGCGCAGGCCCTGGAGGCCCGGCCCATCGAGGGCGGCATCCTGCTGCAGGAGAAGGACCGCCTCCAGGCCGAGGGCGACGACCCGGCCAACTGGACGCTCGCCACGGGCGAGGCGCTGTCCCCCGAGGAGCTGGCCGAGCTCGCCTTCGCGTGGAAGGCCTGCCGCGCGGTGAAGTCCAACGCCATCCTGCTGGCCAAGGACGGCGCGACCGTCGGCGTCGGCATGGGCCAGGTCAACCGCGTGGACTCCGCGAAGCTGGCCGTCCAGCGGGCGGGCGAGGAGCGTGCCCAGGGCTCGTACGCCGCGTCCGACGCGTTCTTCCCGTTCCCGGACGGGCTGGAGGTGCTGACCGCCGCCGGCATCAAGGCGGTGGCCCAGCCGGGCGGTTCGGTCCGGGACGAGCAGGTGGTGGAGGCCGCGAAGGCGGCGGGCGTGACGATGTACTTCACGGGTACGCGCCACTTCTTCCACTGATCCCCGAGAACGCGGAAGGCCGCGCTCCGTGGAGCGCGGCCTTCCGGGGACGCTCAGCGCGTCCGGACGACGACCGTGCCGACGATCTTGTCGGCGAAGGTCTGCTTCTTCTCGTCCCACAGCGGCCAGAGGTAGCCGAGGTAGAAGAAACCGTCGACGATGTGGCACAGGTTCCGGACGAACGCCATGCCGAAGCCGGTGGGCATGCCGTCGCGCTCGCGCAGCACGCTGATGCCCACGGCCTTCTTGCCCGGCGTCTGACCGGTCCTGCCCTGGCGGTAGAGGGCCCAGAAGCCGAGGAAGACGCTGAGGAGGAAGGCGAGCCCCATCACGACCAGGCCGCCGGTCACCAGGCCGGTCGACTGCTCGCAGTAGCCCTGGCTCGCCGCGTACGTGGAGCAGTCCTCGTATCCGGTGATCCACATGCCGGCGCCGGCCGCGATCAGGAGCAGCGTGGGAATCCCCAGGATCAGGCCGTCCAGCAGCGTCGCGCCCACCCGGGCCCACCAGCCCGCCAGCGGCGGGCGCTGCTGCATCGCGTACGGGTCCTGCGGGTAGCCGCCGTGGCCGTAGGCCCCGTACGCCCCGGGCTGCTGGGGGAACGGCGGGTACTGCGGATACGGCTGCCCCGGCTGCGGATACGGCTGCCCCGGCTGCTGCGGCGGACCGTAGCCCGGCGGGGGCGGCGGGTAGGGCGGGTTCGGGTGGGTCACCTGGACGTGTCCTTCGAGCGGTGGCTGGGTTCGTACGGGACGACCGTGGCCCGGGCCACGGCGGCGCAATCGTAGACATACGGTCGTACCGCGCAACGTCGCGCGGGCGACTCCGACCTGAGTGGAACCAACCCCACCCGATCCGCGAGGATGTGCACCATGACCGCCCAGATTCTCGATGGCAAGGCCACCGCGGCCGCGATCAAGTCAGAACTCTCCACCCGCGTGCAGGCGCTGAAGGCCCGCGGCATCACCCCCGGCCTGGGCACGATCCTGGTCGGGGAGGACCCGGGCAGCCAGAAGTACGTGGCCGGCAAGCACCGCGACTGCGCCGAGGTCGGCATCGCCTCCATCCAGCGCGAGCTGCCCGCGACCGCCACCCAGGAGGAGATCGAGGCGGTCGTCCGGGAGCTCAACGAGGACCCGGCCTGCACCGGCTACATCGTCCAGCTGCCGCTGCCCAAGGGCATCGACGAGAACCGCGTCCTCGGCCTGATGGACCCGGCCAAGGACGCGGACGGGCTCCACCCGACCAACCTCGGCCACCTCGTCCTCAACGAGCCCGCCCCGCTGCCCTGCACCCCCAACGGCATCATCACCCTGCTGCGCCGGCACGGCGTGGAGATCAACGGCGCCGAGGTGGTCGTCGTCGGGCGCGGCGTGACCATCGGCCGTCCGATGCCGCTGCTGCTGACCCGCCGCTCCGAGAACGCCACGGTCACGCAGTGCCACACCGGCACCCGGGACCTGGCGGCCCACCTGAAGCGGGCCGACATCATCGTGGCCGCGGCGGGCGTGCCGCACCTGATCAAGCCCGAGGACGTCAAGCCGGGCGCGGCCGTCCTCGACGTCGGCGTCAGCCGCGACGAGAACGGCAAGATCGTCGGCGATGTCCACCCGGGCGTGCGCGAGGTCGCGGCCTGGATCTCCCCGAACCCCGGCGGCGTCGGCCCGATGACGCGCGCCCTGCTGCTGGCCAACGTGGTGGAGGCCGCCGAGCGGGACGCCTCGCGGCGCGACGGAACCGGCGATGAGGGCTGAGCCCACCGGCCCGGGCCCGAACGGCTCGGACCCGAACGGCTCGGACCCGAACCGTTCGGGTTCGAAGGGGGCGGGCCCGTCCCGGCGCCCCCCGCAGGTCACGCGGGACACCGCGCGTCCCGAGGGCGGCGGGCGCGCCGCGCCGGGGCGCGCGCCGGCGCCCGCGCGGCAGTGGCCGCTGCTGGCGGTCCTGGGGGCCACGGGCCTGGGCCTGCTGATCGTGGCCTTCGACGCCTTCCGGGTCGGGGCGCTGATCATCGGGCTGGCGCTGATCGGCGGCGCGGTGCTGCGCTGGACGCTGCCGTCCGTGGGCATGCTGGCCGTCCGCTCGCGGTTCACCGACCTCTTCCTGTACGGCGGCCTGGGCCTGGCGATCGTGCTGCTCGCCCTGATGGCCCAGCCGCACGCGTGGCTGAAGATCCCGTTCCTGGAGGACGTGCTGCACTTCACCGTGCAGTAGTACGCAGGACGTCGTGCGCAGTGCGTACGGCAAGGTGCGTGGACGTGGGGCCGCCCGGTGCGTCGGCCCCACGAACGTTGCGTGAGAAGGGGTGTTCCGGCTCATGACCAAGATCAAGGTCGCCAACCCCGTCGTCGAGCTCGACGGCGACGAGATGACCCGCATCATCTGGCGGTTCATCAAGGAAAAACTGATCCTGCCCTACCTCGACATCGAGCTGAAGTACTACGACCTGGGCATCGAGAACCGCGACGCCACGGGTGACCAGGTGACGGTCGACGCCGCCCACGCCATCAAGGAACACGGCGTCGGGGTGAAGTGCGCGACCATCACCCCGGACGAGGCCCGCGTCGAGGAGTTCAACCTCAAGGCGATGTACCGCTCGCCCAACGGGACCATCCGCAACATCCTCGGCGGAGTGATCTTCCGCGAGCCGATCATCATGAGCAATGTGCCGCGGCTGGTGCCCGGCTGGACCAAGCCCATCGTCGTCGGCCGCCACGCCTTCGGCGACCAGTACCGCGCCACGGACCTCAAGGTCCCCGGCGAGGGCACGCTCACCATGACCTTCACCCCGAAGGACGGCTCCGAGCCGATCGAGCTGGAGGTCTACGAGTTCCCGGGCGCCGGCGTCGCGCTGTCCATGTACAACCTGGACGAGTCGATCCGCGACTTCGCCCGCGCCTCGTTCCGCTACGGCCTCGACCGCGGCTACCCGGTGTACATGTCCACCAAGAACACGATCCTCAAGAAGTACGACGGCCGCTTCAAGGACCTCTTCCAGGCCGTCTTCGACGCCGAGTTCCGGGAGGGCTTCGAGGCGGCGGGCCTGACCTACGAGCACCGGCTGATCGACGACATGGTCGCCGCCGCCCTCAAGTGGGACGGCGGCTACGTGTGGGCGTGCAAGAACTACGACGGTGACGTCCAGTCGGACGTCGTCGCGCAGGGCTTCGGCTCGCTGGGCCTGATGACGTCGGTGCTGATGTCCCCCGACGGCCGAACGGTCGAGGCGGAGGCCGCCCACGGCACGGTCACCCGCCACTACCGGCAGCACCAGGCGGGCAAGGCCACCTCCACCAACCCCATCGCCTCGATCTTCGCCTGGACCCGGGCCCTGGCCCACCGCGGCCGCCTGGACGGCACGCCCGAGGTCGTCCGGTTCGCGGAGACGCTGGAGAAGGTCTGCGTCGAGACGGTGGAGGGCGGCCAGATGACCAAGGACCTGGCCCAGCTGATCGGCCCCGGCCAGCCGTGGCTGACGACCGAGCAGTTCCTGACGGCCCTGGACGAGAACCTGCGGAAGCGGACCGGGGCGGCGGCGTAGCCGCCGGGGCATGACGGCGGCCCGTCCTCTCCCCCGTGAGAGGACGGACCACCGGGTTCTCACGACCGATCAGGTCAGCCGTTCACCCACGCCTCGACGTGGGTGTCCTTCTTGCCCTTGAGGGTCAGGTTGAAGGCCTGGCCGGGCTTTGCGGCCACGGTCGCGTAGTGCTTCTTGCCGTTGCACTGGTGCTTCTTGGTGTAGGAGCCGCCGCCCACGACCTTCACGGTCAGGCTGGCTTCGCCGCCACCCCAGCAGGTGAAGACGCCACGGGCCATGTTGGCCCCCGAGGGCACCGAGGTGAGTCCGGAGACCCACTTCTTGCCGTGCGTGCCGAGGTAGTCGCCGGAGATGTCGGCGTTCCACAGATTCCGCCAGTGCTCCCCCGCCTGCGCCTGCGTCGTGGTGCCGGCGGCGGCCGGGGCGGCGTTCGCGGCGGCCGGGGCCGCGAGGGCGAGCCCACCGCCCAGCATGATGGTCGCGGCGGACACGGCGGCACTCCTGCGTATGTTCATGATCCGGGTTCCTCCCCGTGGATGAGCGGTGGGGGACGGCACGGGGTGGACCGCGCCGCCCCCGGCTTGCAGGACTGACTGTGATGCGCCACATCCCCTCCTGCCAAAGGATCGCCGGGAATTGGGCCACCGTGGGACGTCCCACGCCCCCACCTGCGGGGACGCCGGGTCCCACGAGGTGGTGGTGGGACGGGCGAGGGGCGGCCGGGCTGGCCGGAAACCACGGCTCCCGGCCCCGGATACGGGAATCGGCACGTTTACCTCGCCATGATGTGCGGCACGAGGCGACTTTCCGCCTCGAGGGACTCTTGTGACGCGTATGGGGTGGAACATGTCGCGTTGGAAGGAATTACCCGCCTCGCTGGATCAGCGGGTGCGGCAGCTCGTCGTACAGCTCAGAAGACTCAAGGACCGCAGCGGGCTGAGCCTGGCCGCGCTGGCGGCCAAGACCTCGTACAGCAGTTCCTCCTGGGAGCGCTATCTCAACGGCAGGCAGCTCCCGCCGCGCGACGCCGTCGAGGAACTGGCCCGGGTGTGCGGCGCGGACGTGACGAAGATGCTGGTGCTCCACGAGGTCGCGGCGGAGGCGTGGACGGACGAGGCGGCGGAGACGGAGGAGGGGGAGGAGACGGCAGGGGTGGCACCCGGCGCGCCCACGGCACCGCCTCCCGCCGGTGGCGGCGCGCGCCCCGGTCCGCGCCGTACGACGACCGTCGTGCTCGCCGTGGCCGTTGTCGCCCTGGCGGTCGCCCTGGCCGCCGTCCTGCTGGCCACCCGTCCGTGGCAGGGCGACCGGACGACCGCGGGCCAGGAGCACGCCGCCGTCGGCGACACCCCGGCCCCCTTCGTCTTCGTCCAGGGCCGCTCGCGCCCCTGCGACGTCCAGCGGCACGACGGCGATCTGCGCGCCGGCTACAGCGCGACCCGGACCACGCTCATGGACCTC
The DNA here is from genome assembly GCF_014648775.1 of Streptomyces abikoensis. Taxonomy (GTDB): domain Bacteria; phylum Actinomycetota; class Actinomycetes; order Streptomycetales; family Streptomycetaceae; genus Streptomyces; species Streptomyces abikoensis. Next base: position 114,112 of record NZ_BMRT01000005.1, on the reverse strand, counting down.
AAGAGCTCGGGCTGGGAGGTCCTGGAGGCCCAGTGCCTGCTGCGGTACCACGGCTTCGACCCCGGCCTCACCGACGGCTCCTACGGGGAGCGGAGCAAGGACGCCGCCAGGGCCTTCCAGAAGGCGCGCGGCCTGGTCGTCGACGGGATCGTCGGCCCGGACACCTGGAAGGAGCTGCGCCGGTGAGCGGGAGCGGGGAACGGCTCGTTCCCGCCGAGTGCGGGCGGCTGGCCGCCGGGCTGCGGGAGCTGAAGGACCGTACGGGCCTGAGCCTGGCCGCGCTCGGCGAGCGGACCCCGTACAGCAAGTCGTCCTGGGAGCGCTATCTCAACGGCAAGAAGCTGCCGCCCCGGCAGGCCGTCGACGCGCTGTGCCGGCTGGCGGGCGAACCGGCGGAGAGGCTGCTGGCGCTGTGGGAGCTGGCCGAGCAGTCGTGGAGCGGACGGGCCGCCGCCGGGGAGGCCCCGCCGCAGGCGCCCCCTCCGCAGGCGTCCCCTCCGCAGGCGCCCCCGCCCGTGGTGGAGGAGCCGGAGCGGCGGCCGTTCCTCGTGCGACGGGTGCTGCTGCCGGTCGGCGCCGCCGTGCTCGTCGTGGCGGGGGTGGTGGTCGCGCTGGTCCTGGCGAGCGGCGGCTCCGGGGCCGGCGACCGGGACCACGCCCCCGCGGACCCCATCGCGGCGGCCTCCTACCCGCAGTCCTACGAACCCGGCTGCCGGGGCGCGGAGTGCGAGGGCGCGGACCCCGGGCAGATGGGCTGCGGCGCCCAGGGCATGCTCGTCACCCTGCTCCAGCGCCGGGCGGCCGGCGGCCAGCGGGTCGAGATCCGCTACAGCGAGAAGTGCGGGGCCGTGTGGGTGCGGTCCATGAACCTGCGGCTCGGCGACCGTGTCGTGCTCACGCTGCCCGGCGCCGACGCCAAGGAGCTCAAGGCCGCGAGCCAGCGCGACACGGAGGTCTATCTGTCGACGGCCATGACCGCCACCAAGGACCCGGACAAGGCGCGGGCCTGTGTCCTGCCCGCCGGCGGCAGCCCGGAGTGCTTTGTTCCGCAATCACCGGCCCCGCGTGTGTGACGCCGGTGTGTGATGCCGCGTGTGAGGGGCGACATGTGGGTAGAAGACGGGTGGAGGAGAGCCGGCGGCCGGTCCTCCACCCCCGTGGGAGGACCGCCCGCCGCTCACCCAAGAAGGATCATGACCTCGACAAGCCGGATCAAGGTCCGCAGGGCCGCTGTGGCGTGGGCGTGACCGTTCCGGTACCGGGTCCTCTTTCCGTACCAAAGTGCCCGGTCATGTCACCGTATGGTCACCGCGCACGGCGGGGGTCGCCGGTCGCGCCCCAGGGGCGTGCGCCCCATGGCCTTGATCAACCCCAAGTGCCTCCGTGCGCCGCCCCTTTGGGAACTGACATGCTGGTTTCGGGCATCCCCGTGGGTAGTCGAGAGCGGGGACCGGGGGACAGGGGAGGGCAATGCCTCGTTGGAGGGCGCTACCGGAGGAACTCGACCCGCAGGTACGCGAGTTCGCCGAACAATTGCGCAGACTCGTGGAGCGCAGCGGGCTCGGCATCGCCGCCGTGGCCGACCGCACCGGCTACAGCAAGACGTCCTGGGAGCGCTACCTCAACGGCCGGCTGCTGCCCCCGCGCGGGGCGGCCGAGGCGCTGGCCGAGGTCACGGGCACGGACGTGGGCCATCTGGGCACGCTGTGGGAGCTGGCCGAACGGGCGTGGAGCCGCTCCGAGCTGAGGCACGACGTGACGATGGAGGCGATCCGCGTCGCGGAGGCGAAGGCGGCGCTGGGGGAGTTCGGGCCGCCGCCGGAGAAGACGGCGAAGGCGAGGAAGCCCGCGACGGCGGGCGCGGCCGCCGCGCCCTCGTCCGCGCCCACGGCCCTGCGCGACGACGAGGCCGGGCCGCCGGCACCTCCGATGCCGGATTCCGGGCTGCCGCGCGATCCCGGGTCGCGGGACGTGCGGGAGAAGGCCATCCCGGTCCGTAAGCCGAAGGCGCCCAAGGACCCGAAGGCGCCCAAGAGCCCCAAGGCCCCCGCCGCCGCCCCCGCCTCCGCGCGCCGCAACACGGTCCTGTTCGCCGTCGGCGCGGTGGGGGCCCTCCTCGTCGTGGCGGCGGGCGTGCTGCTGCTCGGCACGGGCTCGAACGACGGGCAGGTGTCCCCGGGCGCGATCGCCACGCCGAGCGCCGGCAGCCCGTCGAGCTTGCCCGACGGGGTGAAGTGCACGGGCGCCGCCTGCGCCGGCAAGGACCCCGAGACGATGGGCTGCGGCGGCGCGCACGCCACGACAGCGGGTTCCGCGACGGTGGGGGCCTCGTACCTTGAGGTTCGCTACAGCAAGGCGTGCGGCGCCGCGTGGGCCAGGATCACCCAGGCCGCGCCGGGCGACACCCTCCGCATAAGCGGTACCGGCGGCCGGGCCGTCACCGAGAGCGGCCGCGTCGACAAGGGTGCCGACGGGCACACCCGCATGATCCCCGTCGCCGACTCCCGTCAGGCCTCCGCCTGCGCGGCCCTCCTCTCCGGCCGCAAGGGCTGCACGACGCCGCGCCCGACGGACCGCACACCGGAGGGGTGACGCCCACCCCTCCCGGGGTCCGGGGGCGTAGCCCCCGGGAAACGGTGAAAGGGCGGGGCTGGGGCCTCCTCCCGCCGCGGCGGTGCTCGGCCACGACGGTGCGGTTCGGCGGTGCCGTACCCACGGGGGGTGCGGTGCGGGCCAGGGCCGTAGGGCGGGCGCGGCCCGGTGGGCCGTTTGTGCCCACCCGTTCCGCCCTGCGGAACGATTGCCCACAAACGTGGCGCATGCGTGGCGGTGAGGCGTCCCACACCGGGTCGGGAGTACATGGCCGGTCCCGTCGGATAGCCTGACGCCGGATCTCTTGATACCGAGAGAGATCCGCACACCTTGGGCAGGGACACCCACCAAAGCTCGCGCAGGAGATCGCCATGACCCGCACTCCCGTCAATGTCACCATCACCGGCGCCGCCGGTCAGATCGGCTACGCGCTGCTCTTCCGCATCGCCTCCGGTCACCTCCTCGGCGCGGACGTGCCGGTCAAGCTGCGCCTGCTGGAGATCCCGCAGGGCCTGAAGGCCGCCGAGGGCACCGCCATGGAGCTCGACGACTGCGCCTTCCCGCTGCTGCGCGGCATCGAGATCACCGACGACCCGAACGTCGCGTTCGACGGCGCCAACGTCGCGCTGCTCGTCGGCGCCCGCCCCCGCACCAAGGGCATGGAGCGCGGCGACCTGCTCGAGGCCAACGGCGGCATCTTCAAGCCGCAGGGCAAGGCGATCAACGACCACGCCGCGGACGACATCAAGGTCCTCGTCGTCGGCAACCCGGCCAACACCAACGCCCTGATCGCCCAGGCCGCCGCCCCGGACGTGCCGCGTGAGCGCTTCACCGCGATGACCCGTCTGGACCACAACCGCGCCATCTCCCAGCTGGCGAAGAAGACCGGCGCCGCGGTCTCCGACATCAAGAAGCTGACGATCTGGGGCAACCACTCCGCCACCCAGTACCCGGACATCTTCCACGCCGAGATCGCCGGCAAGAACGCCGCCGAGGTCGTGAACGACGAGGCGTGGCTGGCCGACACCTTCATCCCGACCGTCGCCAAGCGCGGCGCCGCGATCATCGAGGCCCGTGGCGCGTCCTCCGCCGCCTCGGCCGCCAACGCCGCCATCGACCACGTCCACACCTGGGTCAACGGCACCGCCGAGGGCGACTGGGCCTCCATGGGCATCCCGTCGGACGGCTCCTACGGTGTCCCCGAGGGCCTCATCTCCTCCTTCCCGGTCACCGTGAAGGACGGCAAGTACGAGATCGTCCAGGGCCTGGAGATCAACGACTTCTCCCGCGCCCGCATCGACGCCTCCGTCCAGGAGCTCGCGGAGGAGCGCGACGCCGTGCGCGCCCTCGGCCTGATCTGAGCCGGTACGGAACCACCGTCGCCGTACGGGTGTGCCGACGTACACCCGTGCCCGACGATTTCGGGCCCGTCATCCACTCCCAAGGGGGGTCGGTGGCGGGCCCGTTGGCTTATTCTGGGTTCTTCCGAAAATACGTCAACTCGGCTAGCTCGAAGGCGAGTTCGACGGATCGGGGGACCGAAATGAGCCATTCCGTCCAAGGATCCCCGTCAGAGGCCACCCGGTTACTCTGCGCGGGGACCTACCTCGACATCGAGTTCCGCCGCCGTGTCATCGAAGAGCTGGTGGAACATGAGGAAAGACCCATCGCCCCGTCCCTGGGGGTCGATGTGGTGCCGGTGCTCACCCACGCACTGCGCGCCCGCGGTCAGGACACCCTGACCGCCCTGCTCCTGCTCGCCCTCTGGGTGGGCTTCATCGCCGCCGACGCCGCCTCCGCCCCCGAGGGTGCGGAGGGCCTGCCGTTCGTCGGCCTCTGGTCCTTCCTGTACGCGGCGGTCTGTCTGCTCCACTGGGGCGCGCACGCCGCCGCCGGGCGCGGCTCGGCGGCGTACGTGGTCGACCGGCGTACGCTCCGCGAGGCCCTGCAGGGCAGCGGCGCCCAGCGCGCCCTGCGCGCCCTGCTGCCGGGCCTGCCGCTCATCACCCTCGCCTACTGGCTGTTCGCCCTGTGGGCGCTCGCCCAGGGCGCGGGCAACTGGGCGGGCATCATCTTCCCGCTGCTGCTCGTGCTGCCGGTGTGGATGCACCGGGCGCGCGTGGCGGCCGTGATGCGCGACGAGCTGAGCCGGAAGAACTTCGCCGACAGCCGGCCCTTCCCCGATTCGGCGTACCACCGCCGCATCGCCCGGTCCATCGACCGGGAGCAGTACGCGGGGCTGACGATCTACGACCCCTCCCGGCCGTTCATCGGCATGGGCGTCCCCTACGAGCCCTGGTCCTTCGCCCTGGAGCTCAAGCGCGGCAAGAATTCACCGTCGGCGTCCAACGGCACCGCCAATGGTGCGACCAATGGCGTGACCGACGGAGGGGCCAGCGGCGCGGCCGGTGCCCCCTTCACCGGCCGTACGGTCGTCGAGCTCATCCGCCCCCGGCTGGAGGCCCTGCGGCAGGCGGCCGCCGCGACGAGCCGGGACCGGCTGAAGGACCTGGAGATCGACGAGTTCGTCTACCTCCCGGTCGGGCCGCAGCGCTCCGTGGTGTCCTACGACGAGCGCACGGTGCGGATGCACCTGGCCGAGGCCGTCAACGAGGGCGGCGAGGCGCGCCGCTACTTCCTGCGCGTGCGCGTCGGCGCGTGGGACGAGCAGGTCGTGGTCTCGGTGCTGGTCCGGGTGCACACCCAGGGCGGGATGCTGGTCCTGGAGGTCGTCCCGCACGTCCTGACGCCGATCCGGGCGGAGTTCCGCGCGGTCGACGTGATCGCGAGCCGGGGCGAGGAGGACATGCTGCGCGACGGCCTGCGCGCGCTGCTGACCGCTCCCGCGGCCGGCTTCGCGGCGGCGGTCTCCACGGTCCGCTCCGGCGTGTCGGGCTTCCGCACCTGGCTCGCCGACCCCCGGCGCTCGGCGCCGGACGGCCCGGCCCACTCGGTGCGGGAGCTGGCGGCGGCGAAGGAGATCTCGCTGTTCCAGGAGATGGACGTCAGTCGCTATGTGAAGACGGTCCAGGACCGCATCGCCAGCGGGGTCCGGGAGGCGCTGCGCTCCCAGGGCTATGAGACGGACCGTTTCGAGCAGCAGATCGTGCAGCTCAGCGAGGGCGCGATCTACATCGGCCAGATGAGCGGCGGCGCCGTGGCCCAGGGCGCGGGCGCCGAGGCCAAACACCTCACGGGAAGCGGGGGACGATGACGGACGACCAGCACAGGAACGACCGGCACGAGCGCGACGAACACCATCACGAAGACGACGAACACCGCCGCGAGAGCGCCCAGAGCCCGGGCGGCGGTGGCATCTCCATCGGCTCGCTCAGTGGCGGCGCCGTGTCCCAGGGCGACGGCGCCCGGGCCGAGGACCGCTCCGACCGCGTGGGCGAGCGCCCCGCCACGGCGGCCGCCACGCCCCCGCCGCCGGCCCCGGGCCGGGGCGGCATGGCCGTCGGCTCGATGTCGGGCGGCGCGCTGGCCCAGGGCAGGGACGCACGGGCGGTCGACGCCTCGCGGCAGTTGCTGACCGTGACGCCCGAACTCCTCGCGGCGGTGCGGGAGATGCGGATGGAGCTGTCCCACCGCGTCCGCACCCCGGGCGACGGGCTGGACGAGGTCGACGGGGAGCTCGCGGAGCTCCAGGCGGAGGCCGGGCTGACCGGCCAGGCCCGGCGCACCCGGCTGACGCGCCTGCGGACGCTGCTGACCAGCGGCGCCACGGCCGCCGGCGGGCTGGCGTCGCTGGCCGCCGTCGTCGAGGCGATCAGCCGGTTAGTGGCGTGAGGCGGCGAGTCGCATGAGCTACTGGGACGCGGACGCGCAGAAGTGGGTGGACGAACCGCCGCCCGGATGGCGGCCGCCGGAACCGCCACGCGCAGAGGCCGGCGAAACGGACCCGTACGAGGAGCCGCCCACGGGCCCCTCCCACGCCTCGATCCTCGCGGGCGTCGTGGCCGGGGCGGTGCTGGCGAGCGGAATCGGCGTCGGCATCTGGGCGCTCGTCCGGGACGACGACGGCGGAGGGGGCGTCGACGGTCCCGTACCGACCGCCACCGCCTGGCCGTCCCCCGGCCCGACGGACACCTACGGATCGACGTACGGATCGTCGTCCGGCACGACCTCCGGACTCTCCGGGGGCTACACCCCTTACACCCCCTACACCTACAACCCCTATCCCAGCTACGGCACCTACGGCACCTACGGCGCCCCGGGCGCCGCGTCCGGCTTCGTGCGGACCACGGACCCGGCCGGCTTCCGGCTGGACGTGCCGGCGGGCTGGTCGCGCAGTACGGACCGGGGCAGCGTGTTCTACCGGACGGCGGACGGGACGAGCCTGATCCAGGTGTTCACGCTGAATCCGCCGGGGCGGACGCCGTACGACTCGCTGCTGGAGACCGAGAAGTACGTCTCCGCGTACAAGAACTACCGGAAGGCCAGGCTCGGCACGGTCGCCGGGGCGGGCAACCCGGCCGAGTACGAGTACACGTACACGCTGAGCGACGGCACCAGGCGGCATGTGGTGATCCACGCCCACACCGCTCCCGACGGCAAGCAGTACGCCCTGCTGGTGGCCGGTCCCGTGGGCGGCGAGGCCGCGCAGGGCCTGGTCATGCGGTCACTGGTGGGCTCGTTCTGCCCGACGGGCTACTGCGTCGGATGACACCGTTCGATCAACACCCCGATCCGCGACGCTGAGTGACTCGCGTCACTCTTTGTGAAAGGAGAGGCATAGGTTCACCCCTTCTGGTTAGGCGCGACCCGTTGCCGGCCCTGGGCCTCGTCCGGACAGGGCCGGGACGCAACGGATCGTTCGTCACCGGAAGGCAGAGAAGACATGGCGTCAGCCGAGACCATCCACGTCGACGGGGAGTGGCGTGCCGCCGCGTCCGGCGCTCAGCGAGAGGTGCTCGACCCGGCCGACGCCACCGTTCTCGCGGTCGTGGCCGAGGGTGGCGCGGCGGACGCCGACGCGGCCGTGGCCGCCGCGCGCCGCGCCTTCCGCGGCGGCGAGGGCGACTGGCCGCGCACGCCGGTCGCCGAACGGGCCGCGCTGCTGCGGCGCGTGGCCGATCTGCTCCAGCGCGACCGCGAGACCATCGCGCTCACCGAGAGCCGTGACACCGGGAAGACGCTGGAGGAGGGGCGGGTCGACGTCGACGATGTCACCGCCGCCTTCCGGTACTTCGCGGAGCTGGTCGTGGGCGAGGGCGGCGGGCGCGTCGTCGACGCGGGCTCGGACGACGTCCACAGCGTCGTCGTCCACGAGCCGGTCGGCGTCTGCGCGCTGATCACGCCGTGGAACTATCCGCTCCTGCAGGCTAGTTGGAAGATCGCCCCGGCGCTCGCGGCGGGCAACACCTTCGTCATCAAGCCCAGCGAGGTCACCCCGCTGTCGACCGTGCACCTGGTGCGGCTGCTCGCCGAGGCCGGGCTGCCCGCCGGCGTGGCCAACCTCGTCACCGGCGCCGGCGACCCGGTCGGCGCCCGGCTCGCCGAGCACCCGCACGTGGACCTCGTCTCCTTCACCGGTGGCCTGGCCAGCGGCGCCAAGGTGGCCCGCGCCGCCGCGCCCGCCGTCAAGAAGGTCGCCCTCGAACTCGGCGGCAAGAACCCCAACGTCGTCTTCGCCGACGCCTGCGCCACCGAAGAGGACTTCGACACCGCCGTCGACCAGGCCCTCAACGCCGCGTTCATCCACAGCGGCCAGGTCTGCTCGGCGGGCTCCCGGCTCATCATCGAGGAGTCGGTGCGCGACCGCTTCGTCGCCGAACTCGCCCGCCGCGCCGAGCGGATCAAGCTCGGCCGGGGCACCGAGAAGGGCGTCGAGTGTGGCCCGCTCGTCTCCGCGCAGCAGCTCGCCAAGGTCGAGGCGTACGTCGCCTCCGCGCTCGCCGAGGGCGCGGCCCTGCGCTGCGGCGGCAAGCGCCCCGAGCCGTCGGAGACCCGCCCGGCGGACGGCTACTTCTACGCGCCCACCGTCCTGGACCTCTGCCACGGCGACATGACGGTCGTCCGCGAGGAGACCTTCGGGCCGATCCTCACCGTCGAGACCTTCCACACCGAGGACGAGGCCGTGGCGCTCGCCAACGACACCGAGTACGGGCTCGCGGGCGCCGTCTGGACCAAGGACGCGGGCCGGGCCCGCCGGGTGGCCGGCCGGCTGCGGCACGGCACGGTCTGGATCAACGACTACCACCCCTATCTGCCGCAGGCGGAGTGGGGCGGCTTCGGCAAGTCCGGCACCGGCCGGGAACTGGGCCCCGCGGGGCTCGCCGAGTACCGCGAGAGCAAGCACGTCTACCAGAACCTGGCCCCGAAGCCGGTGCGCTGGTTCGCGGGCTGATCCCGCCGCGCCGACGCGAAGCATCCTGCCGCAGAAGGAGTTCACCCCCACCATGCCCGTCTACGACTACGTCGTCATCGGCGGCGGAACCGCCGGATCCGTCATCGCCTCCCGTCTCACCGAGGACCCCGACGTCACCGTCGCCGTCATCGAGGGCGGCCCCACCGACGTCGACCGCGAGGACGTCCTGACCCTCCGCCGCTGGCTCGGCCTGCTCGGCGGGGACCTGGACTACGACTACCCGACCACCGAACAGCCGCGCGGCAACTCCCACATCCGCCACAGCCGCGCCCGCGTCCTGGGCGGCTGCTCCTCCCACAACACCCTGATCTCCTTCAAGCCGCTGCCCGGCGACTGGGACGAGTGGGCCGAGGCCGGCGCCGAGGGCTGGGACGCCGAGTCCATGGACCCGTACTTCGCCCGGCTCCGCAACAACATCGTCGCGGTGGACGAGAAGGACCGGAACGCCATCGCCCGCGACTTCGTCGAGGCCGCCCGGCGCGCCACCGACGTCCCGCGCGTCGAGGGCTTCAACAAGAAGCCCTTCCACGAAGGCGTCGGCTTCTTCGACCTCGCCTACCACCCCGAGAACAACAAGCGCTCCAGCGCCTCGGTGGCCTACCTCCACCCCTTCCTCGACCGCCCCAACCTCCACCTGATGCTGGAGACCTGGGCGTACCGCCTGGAGATCGAGGCCGGCCGGGCGCGCGGCGTCCACGTCCGCACCAAGGACGGCGAGGAGCTGTTCGTGGAGGCGGGCCGTGAGGTGCTCGTCTGCGCGGGCGCCGTGGACACGCCCCGGCTGCTGCTCCACTCCGGCATCGGCCCCAAGGCCGACCTGGAGGAGCTCGGCATCCCCGTCGTCCACGACCTGCCGGGCGTCGGCGAGAACCTCCTCGACCACCCCGAGTCGGTGATCGTCTGGGAGACGGACGGGCCCATACCCGAGAACTCCGCGATGGACTCCGACGCGGGCCTGTTCGTCCGCCGGGACCCGGCCTCGAACGGCCCGGACCTGATGTTCCACTTCTACCAGATCCCCTTCACCGACAACCCCGAGCGCCTGGGCTACGAGAAGCCCGAGCACGGCGTGTCGATGACCCCCAACATCCCCAAGCCGCGCAGTCGCGGCCGCCTCTACCTCACCAGCGCCGACCCGTCCGTGAAGCCCGCCCTGGACTTCCGCTACTTCACGGACGAGGACGACTACGACGCCCGTACGCTCGTCGACGGCATCCGCATCGCCCGCGAGATAGCGAAGACCGAGCCGCTGGCGGGCTGGCTCAAGCGCGAGGTCTGCCCGGGCCCGGAGATCACCTCCGACGAGGAGCTCAGCGAGTACGCGCGCAAGGTCGCCCACACCGTCTACCACCCGGCGGGCACCTGCCGCATGGGCGCGCCGGGCGACGAACAGGCCGTGGTGGACCCGCAGTTGCGGATCCGCGGACTGGGCGGTATCCGTATCGCGGACGCGTCGGTCTTCCCGACGATGACGGCCGTCAACCCGATGATCGGAGTGCTGATGGTGGGGGAGAAGTGCGCGGAACTGCTTGTACAGAGCCCGGACGAGGGGGTGGCCCGATGAACGCCACGGCCGCCCCCGGCGACAGTACGGGAGACATACGCGAGGCGCGTACGACCGCTTCCCCGGCGACGGGCCCGGCGGTCGACGAGAAGCCCGTCTTCTCCGTCCGCAACCTCTGGAAGGTCTTCGGACCGAAGGCCGAGCGCGTCCCCGGCGGCCCGCTGGCCGACCTGCCCCCGGACGCCCTGCGCGAGCGGACCGGCTGCACGGTCGCCGTCCGCGACGTCTCCTTCGACGTGCGCCCCGGCGAGTGCTTCGTGGTCATGGGCCTGTCCGGCTCGGGCAAGTCCACGCTCGTCCGCTGCCTCACCCGCCTCATCGAACCCACCGCCGGCACCATCGCCATCGACGGCGAGGACGTGGGCGGCATGGACAAGGGCGCCCTGCGCGATCTGCGCCGGCACCGGGCCGCCATGGTCTTCCAGCACTTCGGCCTGCTCCCGCACCGCACGGTCCTCGACAACGTCGCCTACGGCCTGGAGATCCAGGGCGTGGGCAAGGCCGAACGCCGCGCCAAGGCCGGCGAGATGGTGGCCAAGGTCGGCCTCGCGGGCATGGAGGGCCGCCGCCCCGGCCAGCTCTCCGGCGGCCAGCAGCAGCGCGTCGGCCTGGCCCGCGCCCTCGCCGCCGACCCCGAAGTACTGCTGTTCGACGAGCCGTTCAGCGCGCTCGACCCGCTGATCCGCCGCGACATGCAGGAAGAGGTCGTCCGCCTCCACCGCGACGAGGGCCGCACGATGGTCTTCATCACCCACGACCTCAGCGAGGCGCTGCGCGTCGGCGACCGCATCGCGCTGATGCGCGGCGGCCGCGTCGTCCAGTGCGGCACCCCCGAGGAGATCGTCGGCTCCCCGGCCGACGACTACGTCCGCGACTTCGTCCGGGACGTGCCGCGCGAGCAGGTCCTCACCGTCCGCCGCGCCATGCGTCCCGCCCACGACGCGGGCGAGGCCGCGACCGGCCCGGCGCTGTCCCCGGCCACGACGGTCGCCGACGCCATCGAGGCGGTGGCGCGCACGGGCTGCTCGGCCCGGGTCGTCGACGCGGGCCGGTGCCTGGGCGTCGTCGACTCCACGAGCCTGCTCGGGGTGGTGGCGGGTCTGGAGAGCACTCCTTCCAAGAGCACGCCTCCGAACAGCACGCCTTCTATGGGGGGTTTCGAGGAGAAGACCGCGGCATGAGCACGGCCGGCACGACCGTCACCCCCCACATCACGCCCCTCCAGGCGGTGTGGCATCGCCCCGCCGCCCGCAAACTACTCCTGCTCGCGGCCGTCACGGCGGCCGTCGCGCCGTTCGCCGCCGCCCGCTGGGGCAGCGGCGCCTGGCCGCACGCGCTGACCGTCGACCTGACCGGCCCGCTCGGCCGGGCCAACGACTGGATCATCGACAACCGTGACAGCCACTGGCTGTTCCTGTACTTCTTCGGCCACATCAGCAACGCGATCGTCGTCTCGGTACGGGCCGTCTACGTCGTGCTGCTCGCCCTCGGCTGGGCGGGCGTGACGGCGGGCGCGGCACTGCTGTCGTGGCGCCTGGCGGGCGTACGGGCGGGCGTCACGGCCCTGGCCTCGTTCGCGGTGTGCGGACTGCTGGGCATGTGGGTGCCCACGATGCGCACCCTGGCCCTGATGATCGTGGCCGTCGCGGCGTCCGTCGCCGTCGGCGCGCTGCTGGGCCTGGCGGCCGGCCTCTCGGACCGTACGTTCCGGGCCCTGCGCCCGGTCCTGGACACGATGCAGGCGCTCCCGGCCTTCGCGTACCTCCTCCCCGTCGTCCTCGTCTTCGGCATCGGCGTGGCCCCGGCCGTCCTGGCCACCGTCGTCTACGCGGCACCCCCGATGGCCCGCCTGACGGCACTGGGCCTGCGCGGCACGGACAAGGGCGTCCTGGAGGCCGTCGACTCCCTCGGCGCCACGGCCCGCCAGCGCCTCCTGACCGCCCGCCTGCCCCTGGCCCGCCGCGAGCTGCTCCTGGGCGTCAACCAGAGCATCATGATGGCCCTGTCCATGGCCGTCATCGCCTCGGTCATCGGCGCGGACGGCCTGGGCGACCGCGTCTACCAGGCCCTGTCGACGGTGGACGTGGGCACCGCCCTGACAGCGGGCATCCCGATCGTGCTCCTGGCGATCGTCCTGGACCGCTCTGTGGGCAGGCGTTCCGCAGGGCGGAACGGGTGGGCACAGAGCCACCCACCGGGCCGCACCCGAACGGTGACCACGTGGGTGGTGAGCATCGCGGCGGTGGTCGCTGCGGGCCGCCTGGCCGGCACGTCCTGGCCGTCCACCTGGACGCTCCAGATCGCCGCCCCGGTGAACCGGGCGAAGGACTGGATGGTCGACCACCTCTACAGCGGAATACCGGGAATCGGCGGCACCGCCGACGCCGCCGCCCACTACACCGCCTGGGTCCTGGACCCCCTCCGATCCGGCCTCCAGGCCCTCCCCTGGTGGGGAGCCCTGGCCCTCGTCGCGGCCCTGGCCTGGCTGATCGGCACGTGGCGCACCGCCCTCACGGCGACCCTGTCCCTCGCCGCGATCGGCGTGCTGGGCCGCTGGGAGCCCGCCATGGACACCCTCTCCCAGGTGCTCGCGGCAGTCGTCGTCACCCTGCTCCTGGGCGTGCTCGTCGCCGTCGCGGCCGCGCGCAGCGACCGCGTGGAGCGCCTGCTCCGGCCGGTCCTGGACGTCTTCCAGACCATGCCGCAGTTCGTCTACCTCATCCCCGTCGTCGCCCTGTTCGGCGTGGGCCGCGCCCCGGCCGCCGCCGCGGCGATCGTCTACGCGCTGCCCGCCGTCGTCCGCATCGTCGGCCAGGGGCTGCGGCAGGTGGACCCGGCGGCCATGGAGTCCGCGCGCTCGCTGGGCGCGACGGGCGGGCAGCAGCTCCGGCAGGTGCAGTTCCCGCTGGCGAGGCCGCAGCTGCTGCTGGCCGTGAACCAGGCGGTCGTCCTCGTCCTGTCCGTCGTCATCATCGGCGGCCTGGTGGGCGGTGGCGCGCTCGGCTACGAGGTCGTCTTCGGCCTCGCGCAGGGCGACCTGGCGACCGGACTGATGGCCGGTACGGCCATCGCGTGCCTGGGACTGATGCTCGACCGGGTGACCCAGCCGGTGAAGGCGAAGGAGGCGAACTGACATGAAGCGCAAGGCACTGATCGCCCTTCCGGCGACGGCCCTGCTGGCCGCCGTCGCCACCGGTTGCGGCGCGGCGGACATGACGAAGCAGGCGTCCCCGTACGCCAACGCGGCGGGCGCGAAGACCGTGACCCTCTCCGTGCAGTCGTGGGTCGGCGCCCGCGCCGACGCGGCGGTGGCGCAGTACCTGCTGGAGCACGAGCTGGGCTACCGCGTGGACACCGTGCAGGTGGACGAGGTTCCGGCCTGGGACGCCCTCAGCCAGGGCCGCGTGGACGCGATCCTGGAGGACTGGGGCCACCCCGACCAGGAGAAACGCTATGTCCGCGACAAGAGGACGATCACGGACGGCGGCGATCTCGGGGTCACCGGCCACATCGGCTGGTGGGTCCCGAAGTACTTCGCCGACGCCCACCCCGACGTTCTCGACTGGCGGAATCTCAACAAATACGCCGCGCAGCTGAAGAGTTCCGAGAGCGGAGGGAAGGGCCAGCTCCTCGACGGCTCCCCGTCGTACGTCACCAACGACAAGGCGCTGGTGAAGAACCTGAAGCTGGACTACCAGGTCGTCTTCGCGGGCTCCGAGGCCGCGCAGATCACGCAGATCAAGCAGTTCGCGAAGGAGAAGAAGCCCTTCCTGACCTACTGGTACGAGCCCCAGTGGCTCTTCAACGAGGTCCCGATGGTGGAGGTGAAGCTCCCCGAGTACACCGACGCCTGCGCGGCGAAGGGCGCGAAGGACCCGTCGACGATCGACTGCGCGTACCCGACGACGCCCCTGAAGAAGTACCTCAACGCGGACTTCGCGAAGAAGGGCGGCAAGGCGGCCCGCTTCCTGAAGGACTTCCACTGGACGAAGGCCGACCAGAACGAGGTCGCCCAGATGATCGCCGAGGACAAGCTGGCGCCCGAGGAGGCGGCGAAGCGGTGGGTGGAGCGTCACCCGGACACGTGGAAGAAGTGGGTGGGCTGAGCCGGCCCTGACGGGTCACCCTTCCCGCAGACCCACCGCGATCTCCGCCACCGCCGCCATCGCCCGCCGGTGCAGCCCGCCTCCGAACGTGACGCGGGCGGCGCCGAGCGCGCCGAGTTCGGCGGGGGAGGGCCCACCCGGCAGGGCGAGGGCGTTGACCGGCAGCCCGACGCGCTCGGCGATCGGGGCGAGGAGTTCGGCCGGGGCGAGGATCGGGTAGACGCAGTCGGCACCGGCGGCGGCGTACAGCAGCCCGCGTTCGACGGCGGGGGCGGCGCTGTCGACGTCGCCCTTCAGGAAGGTGTCGATACGGGCGTTGACGACGAGCCGTCCGTCCGCCTCGGCCACGACGGCGGCCAGCCAGTCGGCCTGCTCGCGCGGGTCCTTGAGCCGTCCGGTCGTGCGGTCGGTGTCCTCCAGGTTGCAGCCGACCACACCGCTCTCCAGGAGGCGCTCGACGAGCTCACGCGGCGGCAGCCCGTAGCCGTCCTCCACATCGGCGGTGACGACCACTCCTTCGGCAGCGACGGCCCGCACGATCCGGCCCACCGCCGTGAACATTTCCGCTGCCGGAGCTTCCCCGTCCGCGTAGCCCAGTGACGCCGAGACCCCCGCGCTCGGCGTCGCCAGGGCCCGGAACCCGGCGTCGGCGAAGGCCCGGGCGCTGGCCGCGTCCCAGGGGCCGGGCAGCACGAGGGGACCGTCGGTGTCGCGGGTGTGATGAAGTGCGCGAAAGGCCGCCGCCGCAGTCGTCATACGAACGACCGTAGGCCCCCAAGGGGCGGGCGGAGTGGTCCACTTCTCTATGGAGAACGTGGGCCACTCCGCCTGTTCACCTATGGGGATCAGCCGCCGTACGGGCGGGTGATGATCTCCATGAAGTGGCCGGCGGGGTCCGGGAAGTACACGCCCCGGCCGCCGTCGTTGTGGTTGATCTGCATCGGCTGCTGCTGCCGTGGATCGGCCCAGTAGGTGATCCCGGCTTCCTCGATCCGCGCGAACGCCGCGTCGAACTCCTCCTCGGAGATCAAGAAGGCGTAGTGCTGCGGCGCGAAGGGCGCCCCCGGGGGAAGGGGAGCGAAATCGAGGGTGACGCCATTGGCGAGCGGGACGGGGACGAACGGACCCCACGGCTCGCCGACTTCCAGTCCGAGGATGTGGGCGAGGAATTCCGCCGACTCCCGGTTGTTCTTCGCTGCGACGATGGTGTGATTGAGCTGAACTGACAAGGCTGCTATGCCTCCGAAGGCACTCCGGCACCTCCACGCCTCACCCAGCCGGTGACCGACGCGCGATGCTGTGGCCAAGCCTACTCGCTCTTGATCACGGCTGGTAGGAGCCGGGCTGGACGCGGGTCGAGACGCTGATGCGGTTCCAGGAGTTGATCACGATGATCGCTGCGATGAGGTGGGCCAGCTCCTCCTCGGAGAAGTGGCGCGCGGCGCGCTCGTAGACCTCGTCCGGAACGAAGCCGTCCGTGAGGACCGTGATGGCCTCGGTGAGGGCGAGGGCCGCCTGCTCCTTCTCGGTGTAGTAGCCGGGGGCCTCCTCCCACGCGTTGAGGAGGTAGATGCGCGCCTCCGACTCGCCCGCCTTACGGGCGTCCTTCACGTGCATGTCGATGCAGAAGGCGCAGTGGTTGAGCTGCGAGGCCCGGATCTTCACCAGCTCGCCGATGACCGGGTCCACGCCGTCGTTCGCGGCCTTCGAAAGGGCGAACATCGCCTTCCGCACCTCGGGGGCGTGCTTGTAGAAGTCCATGCGGGGTCCGTGCTGGTGGCTGCTTGTTTTGGCTGTCGTCGTCATGGCACCGACGCTACGCCGGGGATAGCCCAGGGGTATGGTCCATTCCCATGGAGAAAACGTGGGCCATTTCCGGGGTGGACCTCCACCTGGACCTCCCCCGAGCGGCCACCGGCCCGGGGACGGGCCCCGGGGCAGGCGTCGGCGCGGGCACGGGGGCGGCCGTCGGCGCGGGGGAGCGCGGCGTGCGCGCCGCGCTCACCGACGCGCTGCGCGAGGCCGTCCGCTCCGGACGCCTGGCCCCCGGCACCCGGCTGCCCTCCTCCCGCACCCTCGCCGCCGACCTCGGTCTCGCCCGCAACACCGTCGCCGAGGCGTACGGCGAGCTCGTCGCGGAGGGCTGGCTCACCGCCCGGCAGGGCTCCGGCACCCGGGTGGCCTCCCGGACCGCGCCGCCCCGCCCGGCCCCCGCCCACCGCCGCGCCACCCCGCCCCGCACCCCGCCGCCGCCCGTCCACGACCTGCGCTGCGGCCCCTGCGACGTCTCCTCCTTCCCCCGCGCCGCCTGGCTCTCCGCCGCCCGCCGCGCCATCTCCGCCGTCCCCCACGAAGCCTTCGGCTACGGCGACGGCCGCGGCCGCCCCGAGCTGCGCGAAGCCCTCGCCGGCTATCTGGCGCGGGCGCGCGGCGTCCGTACGACGCCCGAGCGCGTCGTGCTGTGCGCGGGCTTCAGCCAGGGGCTCGCCCTGCTGGGACGAGTGCTGCGGCAGCGCGGCGTGAAGACGATGGGCGTCGAGTCGTACGGACTCTGGGTCCACCGCGGCATCGCCGAACGCGCCGGGCTCCGGACGGACCCGCTGACCGTGGACGGCCACGGCGCGCGGGTGGCCGAGCTGGACGACGAGGCGCGGCGCAACGTCCGTGCCGTCCTCCTCACCCCCGCCCACCAGTTCCCCACGGGCGTCCCCCTCCACCCCGACCGCCGCGCCGCCGTCGCCGACTGGGCCGCGCGCACGGGCGGGCTGATCGTCGAGGACGACTACGACGGCGAGTTCCGCTACGACCGCCAGCCCGTCGGCGCCCTCCAGGGCCTGGCCCCCGAACACGTCGTCTACTGCGGCACCGCCAGCAAGTCCCTCGCGCCGGGCCTGCGCCTCGCCTGGCTCGTCCTCCCCGAACACCTCGTCGCCGACGTCCTGGACCTGAAGCGCTCCGGCGAATGGGGCATGGGCGTCCTCGACCAGCTCACCCTCGCCGAGTTCATCAACTCCGGCGGCTACGACCGTCACATCCGTGCCATGCGCCTCCACTACCGCCGCCGTCGCGACGAACTCGTCTCCGCCCTGGCCCGGCACGCCCCCCACATCCGCGTCACCGGCATCGCCGCCGGCCTCCACGCCGTCCTCGAACTCCCCCCGGGCACCGAGCAGGCCACGATCCAGGCCGCCGCCTGGCGGGGCCTCGCGATCGAGGGCCTGAGCCGCTTCCGCCACGACGCCGCCGGCCCGTCCGTCCCCTCCCCGGTACCGGACGGCCGCGACGGCCTGCTCGTGGCCTACGGAACACCCGCGAAGCACGCCTTCGCGGGGGCGCTGGAGACCCTCATCGACGTGTTGCCGTCGGCGCCGGCGCCGTGAGGCGCCGTGACAGCGGAATTCACCGCGCTCAGCAGCACTGCATGGTGAACATCGCTTGATCGAAGCGGCCGGCGGTCAGGTCCTCGGGGCGTATGAGCCAGTAGAGGGCGCCGCAGTCGCCCCACATCATGTCGGCCGCGTCGTCGGTGTCTATCTGGGCGAGGAGCGTCCAACGGCGGGCCTCCTCCTCGACACGCGGGTCGCTCCAGGTGATGTCGCCGCCGTCGCGGTTGAGGAAGCCGTGGGCGATCTCGTACTCCACGGGGTTCTGGACGGGGTTGGCGTGGCCGCCGATGAGATGGTCGGCGGCGCGCTCCAGGTCCCACAGGGCGTCGACGAACGCCTTGGCCTCCGCCGGGTGGCGGTCGCCCTCCTCCGCCCTGCCCTCGCCTTCGCGGTGGAGCGCCGCGACGAAGTCCGGGTGCCAGGAGTCGGGCGCGGTCCACTCCACCCGGGCCGTCAGCGGCACCTCGGGGTACGCCTCGAACTCGACGTCCTCGTCGTCCACGACGGGCAGGGCGCGCTCGGCCACTGTGACCCCGGCCGGGACGTGGACGACCCGCGCGCCCGGCCACGTCTCCGGATCCTTCGGCCAGACCAGCGCGTCACCGTCGTCGATCTGCCCGTCGAAGTAGAAGAACGACAGCGTCCCGTCGGCGGGCAGCGTTATGTCCAGCGAGCCCGTGGGCAGCGCCGCGCAGTCGACGGACGCGACGAACGACAGCGGCCCGTGCCCCTCCCACACCGGCCACGCCATGCCCTCCGGCAGCTCGGGCAGCCCGCCCAGCCGCCCGACCACCACGTCCTCCGGCCCGGGCTCCGGCGTCGCCACCAGCCGCGCGGCCGGGCGGAGAAGGGAAATCCAGCGCTCGGCGAGATCGGCGGGCAGGAGCGTCCGGGCGAGGTCGTGCAGCGTGCTCTCAGTCATGCCGACGATGATGCACCCCACCACTGACAATCACGTCTGAGCTGCGAGGATGTCCCGGATCGCGGCCATGCCGCGTCTCGTCGCGGCGATGGCGCCGGAGGCGTCGTCAGCGGCGTCGTCAGCGGCCCGCTCGGCACGGCAATCGCGGCAGGCCGCCTCGTCGGTGACGGGCCGGAACACCCGCCCACAGCCGCCCGCGCAGGAGCGGAGGGGGGTGGGCGGCGGCGTCGGCTCGGGCGCCGGGTCCGGCATCTTCCGCGTGAGCCGGTCACGGGCCAGCCCTACGGGGGATCGGACGGCGTCGGGAAGCCCCGACGTCAGCGCGTCGCGCAACTCGGCGAGCGTCGCCCCACGGCTGAACCACTCCGCCGCGAGCGGCGCGAGCGCCCGGACGTCCCGCGCGGAGAGCCGCAGTCTCCGTTCGGAGCGGGAGACGGCGGTGAGGGCGGCGGTGGCGCGGGGGTGGGGAGTGTTCTCCCCGGTGTTTTCCTGGGGACGTCCGACGGCCTGGCCGGTCGGCCGACCGGGGGCCGGAGGGGCGTCCGTCGGCGGCGTCACGTTCTCGCGTCCGCCGCGTCCGTCGCGCAGGGCCAGCGCCTCGGCGTCCGTCAGCGGGACATTCGATACGAGCTGTGTCGTGGACCAGCGTCCTCGGGGCCCGGGGAGGCGCCACTCGTGGACGTAACCCTCCGCGAGGAGTTCGCGCTTGGCGCGGCCGAACGCGGTCTTCTTGATCCCGGCCCGCCGGGCCGATTCGGAGAGGGCCTCGTCGGCGCCGGGTGGGAGCGAAAGCTGCCACAGGAGAAGGCACTTGGCGTCGGAGGAGAGGCGGGGGTGGCGGATGATCTCGTTCGAGACGGGGGTGTAGAAGCGGGTGGGCGCGATAGCATGCCGGAACATCTGCGGGAGCCCTTATCTCCTGGTGGGTGTAGACCCCCGGGCCGGTGTTGTCTCACCGCCGGGGGTCGATTCGTATGTGCGGGAACGTACTCCACGGGAGTGTGCCGAAGGGGGCGTTCCGGCGCCCCAACACCCGTACGGTTACGAATAGATCAGCCGTGCGATACGCGCTGATGGACTCCCATGGCGGTGGCGACCTTCATGGCCATCTCGCGGTTTCCGTCGCGCACGGCTTTGGCGCGGTCGCGCTTGATGGCCTGGCACTCCTCGCAACGCGGCGGGGGCGCGGTGTAGGCGGCGAGGGCGGCGGTGAGGAGCTGGGCCTCATAGCCGGTGAGCGCGTCGTCGATGAAGAGGAACATCTGTCCGTCGACGGGTCCTTGGGGTACGACCTGGACCGTACAGCCGTGAGCCTTGAATGCGTCGGAGAGCTCGCGTGCCGTGCGCGCGGCGGCGTGACGGATGTTGTCGTGTGGCATGGGTGGGCTACCTCGGTCGTGGTCTGTTGCTCCGGTTCCGGTTCTCAGCATCGGTGCGTGGGGCTACGCTCACCAGGGGTAACGGCTTTCGGCGCGACAAGACGAAAACGGGTGGTTGCCTCCATGCCTGCGCCCAAGGAACTCGACCCGAGCAGTTCTCTACCGGCCTTGTACGGCACGAAGTTGCGCAGATTGCGCGAGCGGGCCGGGTGGACGCAGAAGGAGTTGGCGGAGAGGGTCTACCTCTCCCACAGCCGTATTGCCCAGTTCGAACTGGGCAAGGAGATTCCGGCAGCGGAAGTGTCGGAGATGCTCGATGAGGTCCTGGGAGCGGACGGCGATTTGCATGACCTTTGGGCGCACTTGCGGCGACTGCCGCCGTCGGACGCGTTCCGTAAGTACAAGGAGTACGAGGTCAGGGCCAGCGCGATTCACCAGTACCAGGCCCATTGCGTTCCGGGGTTGCTCCAGACGGAGGCGTACGCGCGGCAGATCATGAGTCACGCCGGGCCGTGGTGCTCTGAGGAGGAGATCGGCGTGATGGTGGCCGCCCGGATCGCCAGGAGCGGCCTGCTCAGGAGGGAAGTTCCGCCTCTGCTGTGGGTCGTGCTGGACGAGGCGGTGATTCGACGGCCGGTCGGAGGCCCATCTGTCATGGGTGCGCAGATGGCTCATCTGCTGGAGATGTCCAGGAAGCCGCGAATCGAGATCCAGGTTCTGCCGTACGCGGCCGGCGCACACGCGACCATGGGCGGATCGTTGACGGTCTTGTCCTTCGACAATGCTCCGGACGTGGTGTACCTCGAAGGCGGCTTCGGCCTGACCGACATGGTCAGGGACCGCAGGGCGGTGGCGCGGCATCGCCACCGATACGACTTGGTGCATGCCATGGCGCTTCCACCAGCCGAGTCCAGAAGGTGGATCGAGAAGGCGATGGAGGAATTCGGTACATGGGGCTCGAACTGATTGGCGCGGCCTGGCGCAAGTCGACGTACAGCACCGCGAACGATGACTGCTTAGAGGTCGCCGACCTCATACCCGGCGACCTCATACCCGTCCGCGACAGCAAATCCCCCACAGGGCCCGCCCTGTTCCTCCCGGCGCCGGCCTGGGCCGCCTTCGTGCGCGCCGTCAAGGCGAACGCGGGCTGAAGCCGGACTCAGGCCGCGTGCGGCACGAACGACACGTGGGTGTCCTCGATGTCGATCGAGACATCGAGCTTCGCGTCGAGCGCGGCAGCGAGAACGCGGAGGAGCGGGAGCGTGGGGGCGGTGCCGCCGCCTTCGATGCGTTCGATGTCGGCGAGGGACATCCCGGCCCGCTCGGCGAGGGTGCCCTGGTCGATCTCCAGGGCCATCCGGCGGTCGTAGACCGCCTGGCCCAGAGCGATGGCGGCGCCCGCCTCGACGTACGCCGGGTCGGCCCGGTGTTCCTCCGGGATCTTCCACGACGCGTGGTGCCCCGTGCTCACAGCGACTCCTCGAATGTCCGGTGGTAGGTGACCACTGCCCGGGGATGCGATTCCTCGCACTCCTTCTGAGCCCACAAGGCCCTCTGGACCTCCCGTTCCTCCCGCATCCGGGTCTTTCGGAAGACGGTCAAGAACACGATACGGCGCTCGGGAGCGAGCCAATAGGTGACGCGTATGGCGTTGTCGCCGAGGTGGAATCGAAGTTCCCGCACCGATCCGCTGAGGTGGCGCGAGTAGGGTTCGCCGAGTGTCGTGGGGGCGCCGGCCAGCCGGTCCGCGTGGCGTTCCACGACGCGGTACTGGTCTGGAGATAAGGCGCTGAGCCACGCTTCGACTTCGGGTTCGATCTCGATCTCGTAGAGCTGCTCCACCGGCGGGACGCTAGGGGCAGGGCCCACACCCGTTGGCGAAACCTGGCGGCAATCGCCTGATCGGGTGATCCGGACTGGCGTGCGCACAAACAGCGCCCGCAGCTTTTGAGCGGGGCGGTCAGAGTCGGTGCCCGAGGTTCCCGGGAACAGATTCGCAAGCGCGACCGAGCAGTCCGCGCCGTAATCGCCTTGGCGATATCCCGCCCTAGTCGGCGCCCGGACGCGCCGCAAAGGTGGAGGGCGTCTCACCGGCGGCGGCCCGCCGTCGGTGGAAGCGGACGTGAGAGAGGACGCCACGCCCATGCCTCCGATCCCGATCAAGCCTGGCATCTACAAGATCCACGCTCACATCATCGGCCCGTCCTCCCTGGTGACGGCCACGGAGCATGCCGTGAAGCACGGCGCGCCCGTGATCGTCGACCGGTTCAACCCGCTCCCGATCGAGCAGGAGTGGATCATCGAGCCCGCCGAGCCGGTCCCCGGCTCGCCGTATGTGATCCGGCTGGCCAGCCACGACGCCGCCGGTCTGGTGATCGCCGACGACAGGATCTTCGTCAACGCCGTCCCGCGCCCCGAGCTGGCGAAGTTCACCTTCGAAGGTGTCCTGGGCGGCGTGAAGATCCTCAACGAGAAGGGCCTCGCCCTCCGGGCGGGCCACCGTGGCGCCCAGATCGAAGTCGTGCCGCCGAAGCCGGAGTTCCAGGAGACGTGGACCCTGGAGTTCGTGCGTCCGGTCGACGCGGAGTAGTACGCGGAGTAGTGCGCGCAGTAGTGCAGCGCGCGGCGCGGGGCGATCGGCGGCCTTACTCGGCCGACCGGTCGCCCCGCTGTCGTTGCCGACGACACAACAGCGCGTACCCCACTCCATCCGGCCCCACACGTGCTGATTACGTCCGGCACAAACGGACGCCCCTCACTCCTCCGCCGGCGCCTCCCCGAACCGGGCCAGGGCCAGCGCCCCCAGCACCGCCAGCGCGAAGCCCGTCACCGCGAGCGGCATCAGCCCCTCCCTCGTGCGGTCGCCGAGCCAGGAGACGCCCACCCAGGCCGGGCCGATGGTCTCGCCGATGACCATGCCCGCCGTGGCGGCCGTGACCGAGCCGCGCTGCAGCGCGGAGGTCAGGAGCAGGAACGCCGCTCCGCCGCCGATCAGCAGGGCGTACGTCGCCGGGTTGGTCAGCACCGCCGACGGTGCGAAGTCGTCGATCAGGCGGACGGAGACCTCCACCACCCCGAAGCCGAACCCCGCGCCCAGGCCCAGCGCCGCCGCCCGGGTCCGGCCCCGCGCCCGGCCCGCCACCGCGCCGAAGGCGAGGACGCCCACCGCCGTGGCCAGGACGCCCACCCGTAGCGCGGTGTCGCCCGTACCTGTGCCCTCCGCGCCGGAGGACAGGCCCAGCATCGCCAGCCCGCCGCACACCACCAGCACCGCCGCCCACTCCACGCCGCTGAGCCGCACGCCCAGCACGCGCGAGGCGGTGACGGCCGTGACGGCCAGGCTCGCGGCGAGGGCGGCGCTCACCGCGTAGATGGGCAGGGTGCGGAGGGCGACGAGCTCCAGCAGGAAGCCGACGCCGTCCAGGGCGAGCCCGGCGAGGTAGCGCCACTGGCGCAACGCCCGCATCAGGAGCATCGGGTCCACGCCGGAGCCCGTGCCGGGCGCGGTGGCCCGGGTGGCGGCGGCCTGGAGGACGGAGGCGGTGCCGAAGCAGACCGCCGTGCCGAGTGCGCAGAGCATGCCGAGGAACACGCCTCCGACTCTAGGGCGGCGGAGCCGCCGGGACCTTAGAGTCGACTCGTGCTTTCCGTAGTCGTGGCGCCCTGGCGGCGCGCTCCCGTCGTCGCGCGGAACCCGGACGTGCCGCACGACGCGGCGAGCACGATGAAGGCCGCGGTGCTCGCGGCGCTGTACCGGAACGGAACGGATCTCGACCGGCGGATTCCGGTCGTCAATCGTTTCGTCTCTGTGACGGGGACCGACACTTTCGCCAACGAGCGGTCCTACGACAGCGACGACGAGCCATGGGAACTCCTGGGCGGCACCGCGCCGTTGCGCTGGCTCGCCGAGCGGATGGTGACGCACTCCTCGAACCTGGCCACCAACCTCTGTCTCGCCGAGGCCGGCCGGGAGGCCGTGGCCGAGGTGTGGAAGCGGGCGGGGGCGCACGGGAGCGATACGCCGCGCGGCATCGAGGACGCGCCGGGGCGCGCGGCGGGCGTGCGCAACCTGATCACGGCGGGGGACCTGGTCCGGCTGCTGGAATCGCTGGAGCCGGAGCTGCTCGCCCTGCTGGAGGGCAACGTCCACCGCGTGGACCTGGCGGCGGGGCTGCCGCCGGGGACCCGGCTGGCGGGGAAGAACGGCTGGTTCCCCGGGGTGCGGCACAGCGCCGCCGTCGTCCACCCGCCCGACGCCGGGCCGTACACGATCGCCGTCTGCTACACGGGCCCCCTCGCCAACGGGGAGGACGTGGACGACCCCGCCGCCCGCCTCCTCGCGCGGATCTCGGCGCGGGTCTGGGCGGCCCGGCACGCCCTCGCGCACACCCTCGCGGAATGATCTTCCGCACCCGGGTTTAGGGTGGTCGAACTTTCGAACTCTTGAACTTTCGAACGCGACGGGGGCGTCAGCGAATGGAGAAGAAGGCGCGACGGCGTCTGCGGTCCAGCACGGTCATATTGGGCGGAATGGGCGTGCTCGCCGCCGCTCTCACCTCCTGCGGATCCGAGCCGGACAAACGCTGTGTCGACCGCAACAGCTATGAGGCGGGAAAGGGCTACAAAGTCCTCGACTCCAAGTCCTGCAAGAGCACCGGCGGCGGTCACGCCGCCGGTACCTGGTACTACAACTCCGGCGATTCCGGCAGTCGCGCCAAGGCCGGTACGTTCGACAAGAGCAAGGCCGTTTCCCGGGGCGGTTTCGGCTGTTCCTCCTCCAAGAGCCATTCCGGTTCGAGCGGCGGCTGATCCCCGGACATGCGCCGTCATCGCACCACCCCTCGCCCCGGCTGGCAGCACACCGTCGAGGAACAGGGCCTGATCTATCCGCTCACCCGGGAACCTGACGGCTCCCTGCGGCCGTACTGGGACGAGAGCGCGTACTACTCCTTCACGCTGCCCGAGGTCGAGGCGCTGGAGGACGTCGTCGAGGAGCTCCACACGATGTGCCTGGCCGCGGCCGCGCACATCGTGGAGCACCACCGCTTCGCGGACCTCGGCCTGGCCGACCCCCGGCTGACGGCTCTGATCAGCGAGTCCTGGCGGCGCCGCGAGGAAATCCCCTCCCTCTACGGCCGCTTCGACCTCCACTACGACGGGCGCGGCGGCCCCGCGAAGATGCTGGAGTACAACGCCGACACCCCGACATCCCTCGTGGAGGCGGCCGGTCCGCAGTGGTTCTGGATGGAGGAACGCTTCGCCGGCGTGCCCGACGCCGACCAGTGGAATTCCCTCCACGAACGGCTCGTCGACGCCTGGCGCCGCCAGGCGGCCCTGCTGCCGCCCGGCGCGCCCGTGCATTTCGCGCATTCCATCGGCGACGAACTGGGCGAGGACCTGATGACCGTCGCCTATCTCCGCGAGACGGCGGAACAGGCGGGCATCGCGACGGACGTCATCGCGATGGAGGACATCGGCTGGGACGGCCTCTCCGGCCGTTTCGTCGACAAGAAACTCCGTTTCGTCCGGGCCTGTTTCAAGCTCTACCCCTGGGAATGGCTGGCCGAGGACGACTTCGGCCCGCACGTGCTCGACACGCTCGACAACGGCGGCGGCACGGGGTCCACGCTGTGGATCGAACCGGCGTGGAAGATGCTGCTCTCCAACAAAGCGCTGCTGGCGGTCCTCTGGGAACTCTTCCCCGGACACCCGAATCTGCTGCCCGCCTATCTGGACGGCCCCCGCGAACTCGCCCGCGAAACCGGGTGGGCGGCCAAGCCGCTCTTCGGGCGCGAGGGCGCGGGCGTCACCCTCCACCCCGCCGGGAGCGCCCCCGCGGTGCGGGACGAGCCCTGCTGCTACCAGCAGTTCGCCCCACTGCCCGCCTTCGACGGCAACCACGTCGTGCTGGGCGCCTGGGTCGTCGACGGCGAGCCCGCGGGGCTGGGCATCCGGGAGTCGGCGAACCTGGTCACGGACGGGTACGCCCGCTTCGTCCCCCATGTCATCCTGCCGGAGGGCTGACCCGCTACCGCGCCGCCTCCACCACCCACCCCGACAGCTCCCGCCCGCCCGGCAGCCACCGTCCCAGCTCCTCGCCCACCTCGGCGAACGACCGCACCTCGGCCCGCCACCCGAACCCCGCGAGCAGCGCCTCGGGCTCGTCCGTGCCGTACAGCCACGGCGCGCCCCACTCCGCCATCAGCCGCAGCAGCGGACGGGCCTCGGGCGCGGCGAGGAGCGCGGCGGGCACGAAGTCGGTGAGGAGCCGGCTTCCCGGTGCGGACAGGGCCGAGATCCGGTCGAGGAGCGCGAGCACGTCCGGCTCCGCCAGGTACTGGTTCAGCCCTTCCACGAGCCAGCACGTCGGCCCGTCGGCCGCCCGGAATCCCGCTTCGGCCAGGGCCTCGCCCCAGTCGGCCGTCGCGAGGTCGACGCCCACCCCGACGCGGCGGCACGTCGGCGCGGCGACGCCGTCCAGCAGCCGCTCCTTGCGGTCCAGGACCTCCGGCCGGTCCAGCTCGTAGACCGTCACCTCGCCGGGCAGCCCCAGCCGGTACGCGCGGGTGTCCATCCCCGCCGCGACGATCACGAGCCGATGAGGACTCCCGTGCTCCATCGCGCGCCCGATTGCCTCGTCAAAGAACCGCGTCCGGACCGAAATCAGCGGTGTGTCGCCGAAGTCCGCCAGCAGGCCCGCGCCCGGCGGACCGGCGAGGGTGGCGGCGAGAGGGTCGTGGAAGAGGGCGTCCGCCCTGGTCGATTCGCGGGCCCGCTGGGCGGCCGTGAGCAGTGCGGTGCGCGCGACGGGATCGAGTTCGTTGTGTTGCGTCATGCCGATGACCCTCGCCGCCCCCGGCGGGCCGCGTCCCTGTCCGGCCTTCCTCTGACGTAATCCGACATCCGATACCGTCTCCCGGTGGATTCCGTCATACGCGATCTCGACCTCCTCGACCGGCAGTTGGCCCACGCCCTCCAGCTCGACGGACGCGTCCCCTTCAGCCGCGTCGCCGCCGTCCTCGGCACCTCGGACCGGACGATCGCCCGCCGTTACCACCGGCTGCGCGCGGCCGGCGCACTGCGCGTCGTCGGGCTGCCGGACGCCCGGAGCCTGGGCCTCGTCGACTGGGGCGTACGGATCCAGTGCGCGCCCGACGCCTCGGCGGCGATCGCCGCCGCGCTGGCCGAGCGGGCGGACACCTCATGGGTGGGGCTCGCCTCCGGCGGCACCGAGGTCACCTGCGTCACCCGGGCCCGGGCAGGCTCGGGCCCGGGGAGCCTGCTGCTGTCCAAGCTGCCCAGAACTCCGCGGATCACCGGGGTCACCGCCCACTGTGTGCTGCGCCCGGTCGCCGGTACGGCCGGCTGGCCGGGGCGTACCGACGCGCTCGACGCGCGACAGGTCGCGGAGCTGTCCCGGCCGGCGCCCACGGGCGGCGTCCGGATGGAACCGACCGCGGCCGATCAGCGGTTGCTGGACGTCCTCGCGAAGGACGGGCGTGCCGCCGTCCCCGAACTGGCCGCCGTCACGGGCTGGTCGCAGTCCACCGTGCGGCGCCGGATCGAGGAGCTCCGGGCCACCGGGGCGCTGTACTTCGACGTCGACATCGACCCGGCGCTCTACGGCTTCGACTGCGAGGCCGTGCTGTGGCTGAGCATCGCCCCCGCCCGGCTCGGCGCCGTCGCCGAGGCCCTCGCCGGGCACGCCGAAGTGGCGTACGCCGCCGCCGTCACCGGGCCGAGCAACATGATGGTGAGCGTCGTCGTCCGGGACGCCGACGCGCTGTACGACTACCTCGCCCTGCGCGTCGGCGCCCTGCCCGGGGTGCGGGGCGCCGAGACAGCGTTGGTCACCCGGCACGTCAAGCGCGCGGGGGCGCTGCTGTCACCGCGCCGGGGGTTCAGCCGGCCGTCAGGACCTCCCGCAGCCGCTCCAGCCCCCAGTCCAGGTCCTCCTTGCTGATGACCAGCGGCGGGGCGATGCGGATCGTCGCGCCGTGGGTGTCCTTGACCAGCACCCCGCGTGCCATCAGCCGCTCCGAGACCTCGCGGCCCGTGCCGATGCCCGGGGCGATGTCGACGCCCGCCCACAGACCCCGGCCGCGGACGGCCGTGACGGCCGGGCCGCCGGTCAGGAGGCCGAGTTCGTGGTGGAGGTGGTCGCCGAGGAGGGCCGCGCGTTCCTGGTACTCGCCGGAGCGGAGGATCTCGATGACCTCCAGGGCCACCGCGCACGCCAGCGGATTCCCCCCGAAGGTGGAACCGTGCTCGCCCGGCTTGTAGACGCCCAGCACCTCGCGCGAGGAGACGACCGCCGAGACGGGGACCACGCCGCCGCCGAGCGCCTTGCCGAGGATGTAGACGTCGGGGACCACGTCCTCGTGCTCGCAGGCGAACGTCCGGCCCGTTCTGCCGAGCCCGGACTGGATCTCGTCCGCCATGAAGAGGACGTTCCGCTCCCGCGTGAGCCGGCGGACGCCCGGCAGATAGCCGGCCGGCGGCACCAGGACGCCCGCCTCGCCCTGGATGGGCTCCAGCAGCACGGCCACGGTGTGCTCGTCGACGGCGGCCTCCAGGGCCGCCAGGTCGCCGTACGGGACGATCTCGAAGCCGGGGGTGTAGGGGCCGTAGTCCGCCCGGGCCTCCTCGTCCGTGGAGAAGCTGATGATCGTGGTCGTCCGGCCGTGGAAGTTGTTGTCCGCGACGACGATCTTCGCCTTGCCGTCGGGCACGCCCTTGACGCGGTAGCCCCACTTGCGGGCGGTCTTCACGGCCGTCTCCACGGCCTCGGCGCCCGTGTTCATGGGCAGGACCATCTCCATCCCGCACAGCTCCGCCAGCGCGGTACAGAACTCGCCGAAGCGGTCGTGGTGGAAGGCGCGGGAGGTCAGTGTCACCCTGTCGAGCTGCTCCTTGGCCGCTTCGATCAGTCGTCGGTGGCCGTGGCCGAAGTTCAGCGCCGAATAGCCGGCGAGCATGTCGAGGTAGCGGCGCCCCTCGACGTCGGTCATCCAGGCGCCCTGCGCGGTCGCGACGACGACCGGCAGCGGGTGGTAGTTGTGCGCGCTGTACTTCTCGGCGGCGGCGATGCTGCGTTCCGTGGCGGTCACCGTGAGCTCCGTTCCGGCCCGGGGCCTGCTGTTGGCTGGTACTGGCTGGTGCTGACGCCTTTGTACACCCGCCGTACACCCCCGGTGGACGAGGTTTTCCACAGCTGAACCGAGTCCGCGCCCGCACCTGAGAGAATGTTGTGCATGGCCCTTGATCGTCCGCGCGCTCTCTCCGGTATCCAGCCCACCGCAGGCTCGTTCCACCTCGGGAACTACCTCGGTGCCGTCCGTCAGTACGTGGCCCTGCAGGAGTCCCACGACGCCTTCTACATGGTCGTCGACCTCCATGCGATCACCGTGCCGCAGGACCCCAAGGAGCTGCGGGCCAACACCCGCATCGCGGCCGCCCAGCTGCTGGCCGCCGGGCTGGACCCGGAGCGCTGCACGCTGTTCGTGCAGAGCCACGTCCCGGAGCACGCCCAGCTCGGCTGGGTGATGAACTGCCTCACCGGCTTCGGCGAGGCCTCGCGCATGACGCAGTTCAAGGACAAGTCCGCCAAGCAGGGTGCCGGCGCCACCACGGTCGGCCTGTTCACCTACCCGATCCTCCAGGTCGCCGACATCCTCCTGTACCAGGCGGACGCGGTGCCGGTGGGGGAGGACCAGCGCCAGCACATCGAGCTCACGCGCGATCTGGCCGAGCGCTTCAACGGCCGCTTCGGCGACACCTTCACCCTCCCGTCGGCGCACATCGTCCGCGAGACGGCGAAGATCTACGACCTGCAGGACCCGTCGGCGAAGATGAGCAAGTCGACGGCGAACCCCAAGGGCCTGATCAATCTGCTCGACGAGCCCAAGGTCTCGGCGAAGAAGATCAAGAGCGCGGTCACCGACACCGACACGGTCATCCGCTTCGACGCCGAGAAGAAGCCGGGCGTCAGCAACCTCCTCACGATCTACTCCACGCTCACCGGGACCACGATCGCCGAGCTGGAGCAGAAGTACGAGGGCAAGGGCTACGGCGCGCTGAAGACGGACCTCGCCGAGGTCATGGTCGACTTCGTCACCCCCTTCCGCGCCCGTACCCAGGAGTACCTGGACGACCCGGCCGAGCTGGACGCGGTGCTGGCCAAGGGCGCGGAGAAGGCCCGGGCCGTCGCGGCGGACACCCTGGCCCGGGCGTACGACCGGGTGGGCTTCCTGCCCGCCGCCCACTGACGGGCACGCGCTTCGGCGGCCCCGCCGGCCGCTGAGCCATCCGGATACGGTTCACCGGCGTCCGCGCACGTCGGGACCCTTGTCCCGGGCGGGCGGGACCAGGAGATCTGGCAGTGGGAGCGGCGCAGCCGTCACACTGACCACGGGGACGTACAGGCGCCAGGAGGGAGAACGCAGTGGGGACCGTAACGCTCGGCGTTTCGATCGCGGTCCCGGAGCCGTACGGCAGCTTCCTCCAGAAGCGCCGCGAAGGCTTCGGCGACCCGCACGCCCACGGCATTCCCACGCACGTCACCCTGCTGCCGCCCACGGAGGTGGACGCCTCGTCGCTCCCCGCGATCGAGCGGCACCTCGCCGAGGTCGCGGCGGCGGGGCGCCCCTTCCGGATGCGGCTCTCGGGGACGGGCACGTTCCGCCCGCTCTCGCCCGTCGTCTATGTGAACGTGGTCGAGGGCTCGGCCTCCTGCGCCTGGCTGCAGAAGCGGGTGCGGGACGGGTCGGGCCCGGTCGCGCGGGAGCTCCAGTTCCCGTACCACCCGCATGTCACGGTGGCCCACGGCATCGCCGAGGAGGCCATGGACCGGGCCTTCACGGAGCTCGCGGACTACGAGGCGGAGTGGACGATCGAGGGCTTCGCCCTCTACGAGCAGGGAGAGGACGGGATCTGGCGCCTCGAGCGCCACTTTCCCTTTGGGACCGACGCCTCCGGAACCGACGCCTCCGGTACGGACGACGTGAGCGCGGCGGTGCCGCGCCAGGACGACGCGGGTATCCGTAGCTCATGGACTGGCTCACCCGGCTGCCCCTGATCGGTCCGCTCGTCGCGAAGGCGATGCGGACGCACGCCTGGCGCGCGTACGACACCCTCGATCGTGTGAAGTGGACGCGGCTCGCCGCCGCGATCACCTTCTCGAGTTTCGTCGCGCTCTTCCCCCTGCTCACCCTCGGCGCGGCCGTGGCCGCCGCCGTGCTCAGCGATCAGCAGACCAAGGAGCTGGAGCGGCGGGTCGCCGAGCAGATGCCCTCCGGCGCCCTCGACGTCACCTCGTTCACCGACAACGCCGGCACGGTCGGCCTCGTCGCCGGCGGCCTGCTGCTGTTCACCGGGATCAGCTGGGTCGGCCAGCTGCGGGAGTGCCTGCGGGCGGTGTGGGAGGTGGAGGAGGACCCCGGCAACCTCCTGCTCCTCAAGGCCAAGGACGTCGCCCTGCTGCTGGGCCTCGGTGGGGTCTTCCTGCTGTCGGCGGGCTGCTCGGCGTTCGCGTCGGCGGCGGTCGGCTGGGTCGTGGAGCGGGCCGGGCTGGAGGGCGTCGGCGGGCTGCTGACGGCCGTCGGCTTCTGCATCGCCGTCCTCGCGGACTTCCTGCTGATGCTCTACGTCCTGTCGCGGCTGCCCGGCGTCCACCCCGAGCGGCGCCGGCTGGTCACCGGCGCGCTGCTCGGGGCGGTGGGCTTCGAGCTGCTCAAGCTGGTGCTGAGCGGCTATCTGCGGGGCGTGGCGGCCCGGAGCATGTACGGCGCGTTCGGCACCCCGATCGCCCTGCTGCTGTGGATCAACTTCACGGCCAAGCTCACGCTCTACTGTGCCGCGTGGACCGCCACGGACGGCGCGGCCACGCGGCACGAGGAGTCGCAGCGCAAGGCGTCACCCCCGGCTACTCCTTCGGCGGGTTCTGCGGGTTCTTAGGCGGCGCCGCGTGGCCCGGGCGGCGCCGCGCGGCCCGCTCCGGCAGCGGATGCCGGCGGTTGACGAAGAACCCGGCCACCGCCAGCACCGCCAGCGCCCCGCCCGTCAGCCCGACGGCCGTCCACATGCCGTCGCCGCCGCCCGTGACGGCCGCCTGGGCGCCCTGCGAGGACTGCCCGCTCGTACCGGCCCCCTTGTCGGCGGGGAAGCCGCCCTTCGGCGGGACGAGCACGCCGACCGGCTTGACGTGACCGACCGCCTCGAAGCCCCAGTCGAGGAGCAACTGGGTCTCCTTGTAGACCTGGTTGCGTTCCTTGATCTCCGGGTTCATCACGGTGACCAGCAGCTTCTTGCCGTCGTGCTGGGCGACGCCGGTGAAGGTGTTGCCGGCGTTGGTGGTGGAGCCGTTCTTCACGCCCGCCATGCCCTTGTAGGCCGTCACCCCGTCCTGGCCGGTGAGCAGCCGGTTGGTGTTGACGATCTCCTTCGTCCTCCCCGGGTGGTCCTCGTCGGGGAACTGCGTCCGGGCCGTCGAGCAGTACTCGCGGAAGTCGGCCTTCTGCAGGCCGGAGCGGGCGAAGAGCGTCAGGTCGTAGGCGCTGGAGACCTGGCCCTCCGCGTCGTAGCCGTCGGGCGTGACGACGTGGGTGTCCTCGGCCTGGAGCTCGTCGGCGTGCTCCTGCATGTCCCGGACGGTCTTGGCGACGCCGCCGTTCATCGCGGACAGCACGTGCACGGCGTCGTTGCCGGAGCGCAGGAAGACGCCCATCCACATGTCGTGGACGGAGTACGTCTGCCCCTCCTTCATCCCGACCTGGCTGCTGCCCTCGCCCATGCCCTCCATGTCGGACGGCCGGACCTCGTGCTTCTTGTCCTTCGGGAACCTCGGCAGCACCGTGTCGGCGAAGAGCATCTTCAGCGTGGAGGCGGGCGGCAGCCGCCAGTGGGCGTTGTTGGCGGCGAGGATGTCACCGGTCTCGGCGTCCGCGACGAGCCACGAGTTCCCGCTGAGCTCCCGGGGCAGCTCGGGCGCGCCGGGGCCCAGCTGGACCTGCGGGCCGGGCCGGCCCAGGAGCTCGCCGCCCACCGTCGACATCTTGGCGGGCGGCTGCTTCGGCGGCGGCTTGGCCTTGCCGTCGGCGGGCTTGCCGGGGGTCGCCGAGGCGCCGGGGGAGACGGCCGGGGAGCCGCTGGGGCCCGGGGCGGGTACGGCGAGGGCGGGCGCGGCGGCCGCCAGGGGGAGCAGCAGCGAGGCGCCGGCGGCCAGCAGGGCCGCGCGGCGGCGTCGGGGTGTCGCGGAGTACCGCGGGGGGTGTGATGTCGTCGTCGGCACGGTGGTGAACGTACCGCCACGCTCCGCCAACCGGGACGGCGCCTCACGGCGGGCGCCCGCCGAGGACCCGATAGGACCAGTGCGGGCGCCGGAACGCATACTGAAACCCATGGCGAACGCTTCCCCCACCCAGCCCATGGCGCCGGAGCCCTCCGCTCCGGCACCGGCCCCCGCGACCCTCTCCCGTCCCGTGTCGTGGTTCCTGCTGGCGTTCGGCGCCTGGAGTTGGGTCATCTGGGTCACTTTCGTGAAAAATCTCTGGAAGGACGGCAGCGGGCTGGCCTTCGACGACGCGGGTTCCCCGACCACGTACTTCTGGGTGCACCTGCTGCTCGCGGTCACCTCTTTCCTTCTGGGGACGGTTGTAGGACTCATCGGGTTGCGTGGCGTCAGGGCGCTGCGGCGTAGTTCATAGCCGCCGGTTGACCCATTCCCGGGACGTACGCCCGTTCCCCCTTCTACGGTGATGCGCATCACTGGGCGGGAGGGGCGCGGGGGATGCGTGAGGTCCGGGTACGACGAGGGTCGCGAAGAGGCTTACGCGGGCGCGCGGCCGCGGCGCTCCTGCTGCTCGCGGCGGGCGCCGGCGGCTGCCGGCTCACCCCGGGCGAGGACCGCGACCGGGGGCCCGTGCAGGTCGGCACGACCGACACGGTCACCGCGCTCGACCCGGCGGGCGCCTACGACGCCGGCTCATGGGCGCTGTACGGCAACCTCTTCCAGTCCCTGCTGACCTTCGCCCCCGGCTCGAAGAACCCGGTGCCGGACGCGGCCCGCAGCTGCGGCTTCAAGGGCGACGACCTGCGCACGTACACGTGCGAGCTGCGCCCGGAGCTGAGCTTCGCCAACGGGCACGAGCTGACGGCGGAGGACGTGAAGTTCTCCTTCGACCGCATCGCCCGGATCAAGTCCCCCCAGGGCCCCGGGCCGCTGCTGGAGACCCTGGGCTCGGTCGAGACCTCCGGCGGCGGCCGCGTCGTCACCTTCCGCCTCAAGGTCCCCGACGCGACCTTCCCCCTGAAGATCGCCACGGGTGCCGGCTCCATCGTCGACCACCGCGCGTACCCCTTCGACACGCTGCGCCGGGGCGACCGGGTGGACGGCTCGGGCCCGTACACCCTCAAGGACTACAAGCCGGGGACGAGCGCCGAGCTCGCGCCCAACGACAAGTACGAGGGCGCGGTCAAGGACGTCGGCTCCCCGGTGACCGTCCGCTACTTCCCCGAGCCCGCCCGGATGAGCGACGCCTGGCGGAACGGGACCATCGACGTCGCCGCCCGGCAGATGCCGCCCGCCGACCTGGCCAAGTACTCGCTCTCCGAGACCGGTTCCCGGATGACCGAGACCTCCGGCGCCAACGCCCGCTTCCTCGTCTTCAACCTGCGCGACGGCGCCCCCGCGAAGCCGCTCGCCGTACGCCAGGCCGTCGCGTCCGTCGTCGACCGCCAGGCCCTCGCCCGGGACGTCCACCTCCGCACCGTCGAGCCGCTCTACTCGCTCGTCCCGCAGGGCTTCACCGGCCACGCCACGTCCTTCTTCGACGCCTACCCCAAGCCCGACGAGGAACGGGCCCGCAGGCTGCTGCTGGAGGCCGGCGTGCCCACCCCCGTCCGCTTCACCCTCGCCTACTCCAAGGGTGCGGCCACCGACCAGGAAGCCGCCCTGCTGCGCCGCCAGCTGGAGGCCACGGGCCTGTTCGAGGTGACGACGAAACGGGTCGAGTGGACGGACTTCCAGCGGGGCTACGCGCGGGGCGAGTACGACGCGTACTGCGTCAGCTGGCTGGCCGACTTCCCCGACCCCGACACCTTCACCACGCCCCTCGTGGGCGACGGCAACGCCCTCCACTCCGGCTACTCCAGCACCCGGGTGGAGAGGCTCATCCGCAAGGCCCAGCAGAACGACCAGCGCGGCCGGGTCGCGGAGGACTTCCGGAGCATCCAGAAGATCGTCGCCGAGGACGTGCCGCTGGTCCCGCTGTGGCAGCGGAAGGACTACGTGCTGAGCAACGCGGGCATCTCCGGGACGCAGTACCTGACGGACGGCACGGGCATCTGGCGGCTGTGGATGCTGGGCCGGATCTGACCGGCGGGATCTGACCGGCAGGCGCTCTTGTCCCCTCCGGGGCGGTCCACTTCACTTGATCGCGCACAGCTGATCGATTCCCGGAATCCTCCCGGAAGGGGACGACGTGCCGCAGCAAGAAGCTCCTGGGGCTCCGCAAGACCTCATCGAGGCCGAGACGGTGGGAGCCTGGTACGACAAGTTCGGCGACCTGTACCACATGACCCTCGGCGACAGCGTGCACTGCGGCCTGTGGGTGTCGCCCGACGAGCCCCATCCGGCGAGCCTGGACCTCGTGGCCCTCTCCTCCCGGGCGCAGGACCGCTACACCGACTACCTCATCCGCCTGATGAACGCCCGCCCCGGCGGCCACCACCTCGACATCGGCTGCGGCCCCGGCCGCCCCGCCGCCCGCCTCGCCGAGCAGACCGGGACCCGCGTCACCGGCATCTCCGTCAGCAAGGAACAGATCGCCAGGGCCCAGGAGATGGCCCGCGCCACCGGACTGGCCGACCGCCTCACTTTCGAGGTCGTCGACGCCATGAACCTGCCCTACGAGGACGAGAGCTTCGACACCGCCTGGGCCGTGGAGAGCCTGTGCCACATGGACCGCGCCAAGGCCCTCGGCGAGGCATGGCGGGTGCTGCGCCCCGGCGGCCACCTGATGATCCTGGAGTCGTCCCTGGTGGCCGAGCTCACCCCCGAGGAGCTCGGCCTCTACGAGACGGTCCTGGCCTCCAACCCGCCGCTGACGTTCCCCGAGTTGTCCGCGCTGCTGGAACGGACCGGATTCCGGACGCTTGAGTTCAAGGACCTGTCGGCCAACCTGGCGATCAGCTCGGACATCATCGCCCTGCTGCTGCGCGACCGGCGCGAGGAGCTCACGGCCGCGCTGGGCGCCGAGTTCGTGGAGATGACGGACGCCGCGTACACGGGCGTCCGCACCATCATCCGGGAGAAGACGCGCTTCTTCATGATGCTGCTGAGCAAGCCCCTCGCGTAGCGGCGGGGCCGCCCCGGGGGCCGCCGCGCGTGGCAGTCTGGGGAGATGGACCGGATGGACCAGCACCCGTGGCGCTCGCCCGCCTCGCCGGGCGAGCCGCCCTACTACACGACCGACACGTGCGCCGGGTGCGGCGCCGTCGTCCACGGGATCCACGGCCGGTGGACGTGTGCGGCCTGCGGCGCGTGCAGCCCGTACCAGGAGCCGCCCGAGGGCTGGGCCTCCGAGATCACCCCGGAGGAACTGGCCACGAACAAGGTGGGATACGACCGGCCGTCGTAGTCCCGGCCTGCGTGACCGGCCGTCATCAGAGTCGGTGCCGGTCCAGGAAGTCCAGGATCAGCTTCTGCCACTCCTCCGGCCGCTCGGCCATCGGCACGTGGCCCGCGTCGATCTCCGCGTACTCCGCGCCCGCGATCCGGTCGGCCAGGAAACGGGAGTTGGCGGGCGCGACCAGTGTGTCCTGGAGGGTCGCGACGACCAGCGTGGGCACGGAGATGCCCGCGAGGTCACCGGTGGTGTCGGACGCGCCGACCACGGCGGCCTGCTCGGCCGCGCCGGCCGGCACTCCGCGCTCCACCAGCTCCAGGAAGGGGCCGACCGCCGCCTCGGGGAGGCCGTTGAAGAACGTCTCGCCGAAGCCGGTCAGCGCCACGAACCGGCTGAACGCCTCCAGATCGCCCTGCTCCAGCAGCCGCTGCCACAGGAACAGCGAGGCCCGCGTCCGGTTGTCCGCCTTGGCCAGACCCGCCGTCAGAACCAGGCCCCGCACCCGCTCCGGGTGCCGGGCGGCCACCCGTACGGAGACCAGGGTGCCCAGCGAGTAGCCCAATAGGGTGAAAGTCTCCAGCCCGGCCTCGTCCGCCGCGGCCACGATC
Source organism: Streptomyces abikoensis (assembly GCF_014648775.1). Classification (GTDB taxonomy): domain Bacteria; phylum Actinomycetota; class Actinomycetes; order Streptomycetales; family Streptomycetaceae; genus Streptomyces; species Streptomyces abikoensis. The sequence continues at coordinate 76,557 of NZ_BMRT01000005.1, read as the reverse complement.
CCGTCGGCCAGGGCATCCAGGGTCAGCGGGCCGGTGGCCCGCGGCGTGGCGCCGGAGCCCGGGTAGTCGGGGGCCACCACCGTGTGCCCGGCGGAGAGGGCGGGGAGGATGGGGGCGTAGTTGCCCTCGATGCTGCCGCCCGCGCCGTGCGCGAGGAGCAGGCCGGGGCCGGTGCCGTGAACGGTCGTTGCGAACGTGGGAATCCCTGTCATGCCCCAGAGGTTGCCCCATGACATCAGTGTCAAGGTCAAGTCCGGTTGGGGGATTCGCCCATGCGTATCGGTGAACTGTCGCAGCGTACGGGGGTCAGCACTCGGCTGTTGCGCTACTACGAGCAGCAGGGACTGCTCGGATCCGAGCGCGACAGCAACGGATACCGCCGGTATCCCGAGGCCGCCGTCGAGCGCGTCCATCGCATCCGCGAACTCCTCGACGCGGGGATGACCACCGAGGTCATCCGCACCCTGCTGCCCTGCGCCCAGGGCGGCCCCGGCCTGCTCACCTGCTCCCACTCCGTCCAGGTGCTCGACGAACAACTCGCCCGGGTGGAGGAGCAGATGGCCGAGCTGGAGCGGAAGAGGGAGGCGCTCGCGCGCCTGGAGCTCAGGCCCGCCTGAACGGGTGCGGGCCCGCTCCCCGAAGGGAGCGGGCCCACACCGCCGACCGGAAAGCACCGGAGGTCAGAAGCGGCGCGTGATCAGCGCCCGCTTCACCTCCTGGATCGCCTTGGTGACCTCGATGCCACGCGGGCAGGCGTCCGTGCAGTTGAAGGTCGTGCGGCAGCGCCACACGCCGTCCTTGTCGTTGAGGATCTCCAGGCGCTGCTCGCCCGCCTCGTCACGCGAGTCGAAGATGAAGCGGTGCGCGTTGACGATCGCCGCCGGGCCGAAGTACTGGCCGTCGTTCCAGAACACCGGGCACGAGGAGGTGCACGCGGCGCACAGGATGCACTTGGTGGTGTCGTCGAAGCGCTCGCGGTCCTCGGCGGACTGCAGGCGCTCGCGCGTCGGCTCGTTGCCCTTGGTGATGAGGAACGGCATGACGTCGCGGTAGGCCTGGAAGAACGGCTCCATGTCGACCACGAGGTCCTTGAGGACCGTCAGACCCTTGATGGGCTCGACCGTGATCGGCTTGGCCGGGTTGATGTCCTTGATCAGGGTCTTGCAGGCCAGCCGGTTCTTGCCGTTGATCCGCATGGCGTCGGAGCCGCAGATGCCGTGCGCGCAGGAGCGACGGAAGGTCAGCGAGCCGTCCAGGTCCCACTTGATCTTGTGGAGACCGTCGAGCACGCGCTCCTTCGGGTCGATCTCGACCTGGAAGTCCTGCCAGGTGGCCTCCGCCGAGACCTCCGGGTTGAACCGGCGGATGCGGAAGGTGACCGTGATGTACGGCGAGGCCTGCGCCTCGGCCTCCACCTTCTCGAGAGTCGGGGTGCTCATCAGTACTTACGCTCCATCGGCTGGTAGCGGGTCTGGACGACCGGCTTGTAGTCGAGGCGGATCGAGTCCTTGCCGTCCGCGTCGACCTCGCGGTACGCCATGGTGTGGCGCATGAAGTTGACGTCGTCGCGGTTGGGGTAGTCCTCGCGGTAGTGACCACCGCGGGACTCCTTGCGCGCCAGCGCGGACACGGCCATCACCTCGGCCAGGTCGAGCAGGTTGCCCAGCTCGATGGCCTCCAGCAGGTCGGTGTTGAAGCGCTTGCCCTTGTCCTGGACGGACACGTTCTTGTAGCGCTCGCGCAGCTCGGCGATCTTCTCGACGGCCGTCTTGATGGTCTGCTCGGTGCGGAAGACCATGACGTTGGCGTCCATGGTCTCCTGCAGCTCCTTGCGGAGCTCGGCGACCCGCTCGGTGCCGGTGGAGTTGCGCAGCCGCTCGACCTGCTCCTGGACGAGCGCGGCCGGGTCCTCCGGCAGCTCGACGAAGTCGGCCTTCTGCGCGTACTCCGCGGCGGCGATGCCCGCGCGACGGCCGAAGACGTTGATGTCGAGCAGCGAGTTGGTGCCCAGGCGGTTGGCGCCGTGCACGGACACGCAGGCGACCTCGCCGGCGGCGTAGAGGCCGGGGACGACGGTGTCGTTGTCGGCCAGCACCTCGCCCTCGACGTTGGTCGGGATGCCGCCCATGGCGTAGTGCGCGGTCGGCTGGATCGGGATCGGGTCCGTGTAGGGCTCGATGCCGAGGTACGTCCGGGCGAACTCGGTGATGTCCGGGAGCTTGGCGTCGAGCTGCTCCGGCGGCAGGTGGGTGAGGTCCAGGTAGACGTGGTCGCCCTCGGGACCGCAGCCGCGGCCCTCGCGGATCTCCGTGTAGATGGAGCGCGAGACGACGTCACGCGAGGCGAGGTCCTTCATGACGGGCGCGTACTTCTCCATGAAGCGCTCGCCGTCCTTGTTGCGGAGGATGCCGCCCTCACCGCGGGCGCCCTCCGTCAGCAGGATGCCCATGCGCCAGATGCCCGTCGGGTGGAACTGGAAGAACTCCATGTCCTCCAGGGGCAGACCGCGGCGGTAGCAGGCGGCCTGGCCGTCACCGGTCAGGGTGTGGGCGTTGGAGGTCACCTTGAAGAACTTGCCGGTGCCGCCGGAGGCGTAGATGACCGACTTCGCCTGGAAGACGTGGATCTCGCCGGTGGCCAGCTCGTACGCCACCACACCGGCCGACTTCTTGACGCCGTCGACCTCGGTGATCAGCTGGTCCAGGACGTAGAACTCGTTGAAGAACTCCACGCCCTCCTTGACGCAGTTCTGGTACAGCGTCTGGAGGATCATGTGGCCGGTGCGGTCCGCGGCGTAGCAGGACCGGCGGACCGGGGCCTCGCCGTGGTTACGGCTGTGACCGCCGAAGCGGCGCTGGTCGATGGTGCCGTCCGGGGTGCGGTTGAACGGCAGGCCCATCTTCTCGAGGTCGAGGACCGCGTCGATGGCCTCCTTCGCCAGGATCTCGGCGGCGTCCTGGTCGACCAGGTAGTCGCCACCCTTGATCGTGTCGAAGGTGTGCCACTCCCAGTTGTCCTCCTCGACGTTCGCGAGGGCGGCGGCCATGCCGCCCTGGGCGGCGCCGGTGTGGGAGCGGGTCGGGTAGAGCTTGGTGAGCACCGCGGTGCGGCTGCGCTTGGTCGACTCGATGGCCGCGCGCATGCCGGCGCCACCGGCGCCGACGATGACGGTGTCGTACTTGTGGATCTTCATGGTCGCGTCAGCCCCGGGCTCTAGCGGATGTTCGGGTCGAAGGTGAAGATCACCAGCGTGCCCAGCAGGACGGTGAACACCGTGGCGGTGTACAGCAGCATCTTCAGCCAGAAGCGGGTGTTGTCCCGCTCCGCGTAGTCGTTGATGACCGTGCGGAGGCCGTTCGCGCCGTGCAGCATCGCCAGCCACAGCATGATCAGGTCCCAGGCCTGCCAGAACGGCGAGGCCCAGCGGCCGGCCACGAAGGCGAAGCCGATCTTGCTGACGCCGCCGTCGAGGACGAGCTGGATCAGCAGGTGGCCGAGGACCAGGACGACCAGCACGATGCCGGACAGGCGCATGAAGAGCCAGCCGTACATCTCGAAGTTGGTGCGCGTCGCCTTCGGGGTCTTCTTGGTGCGCTTGCGCGGCGCCTCGATGACGGGGGCCGGGTTGTCGACGTCGTAGAGCGAGGCGTCGTTCACGGCGGCGGCGGGGGTGGTTTCAGCGGACATCTCGCGACTCAGCTCCCGAACAGCGTGCGCAGCGTGTGCTGGAGCACGGGGTAGAAAGCGCCTGCCATCAGCACGACCCAGACACCGACGACGGTCCACAGCATCTGCTTCTGGTACCGCGGTCCCTTGGACCAGAAGTCCACCGCGATGACGCGGAGGCCGTTGAGCGCGTGGAAGAGGATGGCGGCCACGAGGCCGTACTCCATCAGGTTGACGATGGGCGTCTTGTACGTGGCGACGACGTCGTCATATGCCTCGGGGGAGACACGGACGAGAGCGGTGTCGAGGACGTGTACGAACAGGAAGAAGAAAATGAGGACGCCGGTGACTCGGTGAGCCACCCAGGACCACATGCCTTCCCGGCCGCGGTACAGCGTTCCAGCCGGCACGGAAAACCCTCCGGGAGCGGGGATTGGGGCCTGCCGGCTTCACTGTCGGTCGGGCCCGGCCGGGTACGGTCCACCGGCCCTGGCCATCGTAGCGACGCCTTGTCGGTTCGGTCCCCCGGGGTACGGCAGGTGTGATCAAACAGGCACGTACGGCCTAGGCGCAGCGGGAACCCGGGGCCCGCCGATGCCTTCCCGAGTCCGGGCCGAGACCACGTCGAGTCCTGACCGAGACCGCGCCGAGACCCCGTTCGAAAGCTGCCGCCATCCCCCGGAATCCAGGCTTCCGGCGTGTCCGGCGGGATGTGGGGGGTAGTCAGGGAGAAAACCCATATCTTCGACACCAAAGCCCCAAATGGGAGGTTTGCTCCATGGGACGGTCTGTCAGGATCACCCGGGCTTCTGCCGTCCGGGGAACGGTGGCCAGCTGCGCCCTCCTCGCCACCATGAGCCTCATGGGCTGCCCGCGCGACGGCCACGCCGGGCACCCGGGCGCCGACGACTCCCGCTCCGCCCAGGGCTCCGCCGCCGCCCCGGCCGCCTCTCCCGCCGCCTCGAACCCGGCCACCGTCTCCCCGTCCACGCCGGTCCCGCAGGGGCCCCCGGCCGTGATCCCGGCCGTCCGGGAGTTCACCCAGCGCTCCGGCCCCGGCTGGCGGCCCGCGCCCGGCGCCCGGGTGGTGGCCGCCGCCGGGAAACCGGCCGACGAGGCCCGCCGGCTCGCCGCCGACCTGGGGCTCACCTACGACGCCGGGCCCGCCCGCCCCGGCGACGTGGAGCTGATCGCGCGCGCCGGGCAGGCCGGCGGCCCCGAGTCGTACGAGCTGACGGTCCAGGACCACAAGGTCACCGTCACCGCCCCCGAGGCGGCCGGCCTGTTCTACGGCACCCGGACCGTCGTCCAGGCCGTGCGCGGCGGCGGGGGGCTGCCCGAAGGCGTGATCAAGGACGCACCCGACCGCCCCCAGCGCGGCCTCAACCTCGACACCGCCCGCAAGCACTTCACCGCCGACTGGATCGAGGCCCGGCTGCGCGAGCTCGCCGACCTCAAGCTCAACCAGCTCGGCCTCCACTTCTCCGACGACCAGGGCTTCCGGATCGAGAGCTCCTCCCACCCCGAGGTCGTCTCCCCGCAGCACCTCACCAAGGCCGAGCTCCGCCGGATCACCACCCTGGCCTCCGACCTCCACATCACCGTCGTCCCCGAGATCGACTCGCCCGGCCACCTCGGCGCGGTCATCGCCGCCCGCCCCGCCCTCCAGCTCCGCGACGCGAGCGGGACGGCGGCGCGGGGCGCGGTCGACATCGGCAACCCCGAGTCCGCGCGGGTCGTCGACGACCTTCTGCGGGAGTTCGCCCCGCTTTTCCCCGGCCCCTGGTTCCACCTCGGCGCGGACGAGTACCGCGCCCTGATGTCCCGTGACCCGCAGGCCGCCTACCCCCGGCTGGCCCAGCTGGCCCGCCGGCGGTTCGGCCCCCAGGGCCGGGTCCAGGACCTGGCCACGGCCTGGCTCAACGACCGGGCGGCCGTGGTGCGCGGCCTGGGCAAGACGCCCAAGGCGTGGAACGACGGCTTCTTCACGGGCGGGGTCGTCAGCCCGGACAAATCCATCGAAGTCGAATACTGGACGGGCAAGGAGACCGGCGCGCGCCGCCCGCAGGACTACCTGAACGAGGGACGCTCGGTGGTCAACCTGAACGACGAATACCTCTATTACGTCCTCGGCGAGCCCAACGACTTCCGCTACCCGACGGGGGAGCGGATCTACGGCGCCTGGTCGCCGCCCGTCCTGCGGGGCACGGGCCCCGTCCCGGCGAACGTCGCGACCGGCGCGGACCGGGTGCCCGGCGGGCGGCTCGCCGTCTGGTGCGACCGCGCGGACGCGCAGTCGCCGGAACAGGTGGCGGCGGGCATCCGGCTGCCGCTCGCGGCGGTGGCACAGCGACTGTGGGATCCGAGGCCGCCGCGACTGTCGTGGGCGGACTTCTCGGCGCTGGCGGGGAAGGTGCGGCGGTAAGACGGGGGCTCCGCCCCCCAACCGCCCGGAACCGGACATGCCGGTATGCGATGGCGTCGGACGGGGACGGCCGGGGCCGCCACCCCCCACAGGAGAGGCCCCGACCGCCGTCCGCTGCGAACCCTGGTGGGGCACGCATCTCTTACAGCGCCGGTAATCGAAAATTCGTCACTGCCCACTTCCCCGGACCGGGGCAGGTCGTCCGGAGCGCGTAATATCACCCGCTCGTAGCCGTTTGACCACGCCACGACTCCTGGGGGTCTTGCTGATGTATCCGTGCGGTCGATGCCGCGCTGTCGCCGTGGGACCCGACGGCCGGTGCGCCGCCTGTGGCGCCCACCAGCAGCCGCACCCGTCCGCGCAGCCGCATCCCGCGCAGGCGTCGTACGCCTACCCGCCCCCGTATCCGTATCCGCCGCAGCCGTACCCGAACCCGTACCCGGGCGCCCTGCCCGGCTTCCCCGGCGGGCTCCCGCTCGGCGGGGTGGACCTGCGGCGCGGCGTACGGATCGCCCTGAACGTCCTGCTGGGCGTGGTCGCCCTGCTGCTGATGCTGCAGATCGCGGCCATCGGCCAGCAGCGCGGCGTCATTCAGGACATCCTCGCCAACGGCCATCCCGGCTCGTCCACGAGCGGCGCCGTCGACGACGCCGACTCCTTCGCCGACACGATGACCGTGCTGTCGTTCCTCGGCATGGCGGCCACGGCCGTCCTGTGGGTGATCTGGTTCCGCCGGGTGCGCCTCAACGCCGAGGTGTTCGCGCCCGGTACCCACCGTTTCGGCAGCGGCTGGGCGGTGGGCAGCTGGTTCACGCCGGTCGTGAACCTCTGGTTCCCCAAGCAGATGGCGAACGACATCTACCGGGCCAGCGCCCCCGGCGGCCCGCAGAGCGCCCCAAAGGGCCTGCTCAACGCCTGGTGGGTGCTGTGGATCGCGGCCAACGTGCTCAGCACGGTGGGCGACGGCATGTCCTCGGTCGCCTCGACGAGGCTCCGGCGGCCCCTCGCCGGCTCCGACTGGGAGAGCGCCGTCGAGCTGCTGAACAGCTCCCTCGCCGTCAGCGGCTTCTCCACGCTGCTGCTCCTGGCCGACACCGCGCTCGCGCTGCTCGTCGTCCGGCAGCTGACGCGGATGCAGGAGCAGCGGGCCCTGGCCGGCCCTCCGGCGATGCCGCCCGTGCCGCCGGGCGTCCCGGCGTACGGGGTGCCGTACGGGGGCGCCCCCTACGGTCCGCCGCCCGGGCAGAATCCTTTCAGCGCCGGTCCGGCGGCCTCCTGAACCGCGAGTACGACCTGTGGTGCAGGATGTGAGCGTGGAGGGGGACGACGCTGAGCTGACCGTCGCGGTGCGCGCGGCGCAGAGCGGGGACGAAACGGCATTCCGTACGGTCTACCGGACCGTGCAGCCGCGCCTGCTCGGGTACGTGCGCACGCTGGTCGGCGAAGCCGACGCGGAGGACGTGGCCTCGGAGGCGTGGCTCCAGATAGCCAGGGACCTGGAGCGGTTCACCGGCGACGCCGACCGCTTCAGGGGCTGGGCGGCCACGATCGCCCGCAACCGCGCCCTCGACCACATACGCATGCGCGGCCGTCGCCCGGCCATCGGCGGCGACGAGAGCGAGCTCGCCGCCCGGGCCGCCGACGCGGACACCGCCGGGGAGGCCTTGGAGGCCCTCGGCACGGGGCGTACCCTCGCCCTCATCGCCCAGCTCCCGCAGGACCAGGCCGAGGCCGTGGTGCTGCGGGTGGTCGTCGGCCTCGACGCCAAGAGCGCCGCCGGAGTGCTGGGCAAACGGCCCGGCGCGGTGCGCACCGCCGCGCACCGCGGTCTGCGACGGCTGGCCGAGCTGGTGACGGCGGGCCCCGGCGGGCCCCCGGCCACAGGCGCCGGCCAGGACCGGCGGGCCGGTGGAGCGACAGTTTCTTCCGGTGTGACGCAAACGCGCGCGCGGACGCAGAAGGACATGTGATGGCGGACGACCACCGGTACGACCACGACTGGCTGGATGACGACGCCGTGGAGCGGCTGCTGCGCGGGCTCCCCGCGGGGTCCCCTGCCGGGGGCGGGGCCGGCGTCGTTCCAGCGGAATCCGCCACGGAGCGCGCTGCCGGGGGTGAGCCCGGCGCTGCCTCTACGGACGCTGCCTCTGCGAGCCCCGCCGCCGGAGACGGGGCGGAGGCCGTCCTCGCCATGCGGCTGAACGCTGCCTTCCGTTCCCTGACCGACATTCCGTCCGCCGCCGACACCCCCGCCGCCGACACCCCGTTGCCCGGTGAGGAAGCCGCGCTCGCGGCCTTCCGCGCCGCGCGCGCCGCCACCGCGCCGGCGGCGGCCCCGGTGGCCGAGGCCGCCGCCTCCCCCCTCGCCGCCCTGCGCGACGCCGGCTCGCGGCGCGTCGAGGCCGTGCGCTCGTTCCTGCGGCGCCCCGCCCGGACGGCCCTCGCGCTGGCCCTCGCGGGCTGCGCTGTGGGCGGCGTCGCGGTCGCGGCCGGGACGGGCGTGCTGCCCGGGCCGTTCGGCAGGTCCGGCAAGGAGCCGTCGCCCTCCGCCAGCGTGACGCTCGCCGACGACACCGACGTCGCGACGGTCGGCCCCGGCAAGCCCGCCCCCGGCACCACCCCTTCCCCCGGAGCGAGTGCCCGCCCCACCGGCCGCCCGGACCCCTCGCGTACCCCCGGTGCCAAGGAGTCCGGACCGGCGTCCGGTTCCTCGGCGAGCCCGTTCCACCGTGACGAGGACGACGCCCGGGGCGAGAAGGGCGACAAGAGCGACAAGCCCGGCAAGGACGGCGGGAACAACGACCCCGGCACCCTGGACGGCGCCAAGGCGGGCCGCGTCTGGGCCGCCAAGATCTGCCGCGAGTTCCTCGCCAACGGCAAGCGCAACGGCAACGGGAACGGCAACAGCAAGGGCGTCGACGAGGACGAGGCCCGCACCCTGGAGCGGTTCGCCGGCGGCTCGTCGGCCGTCCGGACGTACTGCGAGCGCGTCCTCGCCTCCGACGGCCAGGGCGGTCAGGGCGGCAAGAGCGGCAGCGGCGGCAAGGGCGACGAGGACGGCGACGGCTCGGTGTGGGACGACCTCGTCAACCGCGCTCCGCGCTCCCGGACCCTGCCCCGCGTCAGCGCGCCGGCCCCCGCCCCCACACCGGGTGTGACACTTTTCGAGGCGTCGGCGCTGTAGGTAGTGAGCCGACTGGTCATCGGCTGTGCGGAGCCGAAGTTCCCCCCCATTAGTCGGCTCCGCGCACCTGGCGCGGGCGGGGCTCTTCCCCCGGTCCTGCCCGCGCCCCCCTCCTCCTTCGCCGTGTGTGGCGACCGGGACGGGCACCTCCGGAGGACTACAGTCCGAAGTGGAGGCTTCCGGAACCCGAGCTGCGGGAGGCGTTTCCCATGACGACCCGATCGCGATCCACCGAGTCCGGACTGCCCGTCAAGCCGGTCTACGGCCCGGAGGCGCTCGCCGGCTGGGACCCCGGCGACCGGCTCGGCGCCCCCGGCGCGTACCCCTTCACCCGTGGCGTGTACCCGACGATGTACACCGAGCGCCCCTGGACCATGCGCCAGTACGCGGGCTTCGGCACGGCCGCCGAGTCCAACGCCCGCTACCGCCGGCTCATCGCCGACGGCGGCCACGGCCTGTCCGTCGCCTTCGACCTGCCCACCCAGATGGGCCACGACTCCGACGCCCCCATCGCGAGCGGCGAGGTCGGCAAGGTCGGCGTCGCCATCGACTCGGTCGAGGACATGCGGGAGCTCTTCGACGGCATCCCCCTCGGCGACGTCTCCACGTCGATGACCATCAACGCCCCGGCCGCCCTGCTGCTCCTGCTCTACCAACTGGTGGCCGAGGAGCAGGGCGTCTCCGGCGAGCACCTCACCGGCACCGTCCAGAACGACGTCCTCAAGGAGTACATCGCGCGCGGGACGTACATCTTCCCGCCCAAGCCCTCCCTGCGGCTGACCGCCGACATCTTCCGCTACTGCCGGACCGAGCTCCCCCGCTGGAACACCATCTCCGTCTCCGGCTACCACATCGCCGAGGCCGGGGCCTCGCCCGTGCAGGAGGTCGCCTTCACCCTGGCCGACGCCGTCCAGTACGTCCGCACGGCCATCGCCGCCGGCATGGACGTCGACGACTTCGCCCCCCGGATCTCCTTCTTCTTCGTCGCCCGGACGACGCTGCTGGAGGAGGTCGCCAAGTTCCGGGCGGCCCGGCGGATCTGGGCCCGGCTGATGCGGGACGAATTCGGGGCGAAGAACCCCAAATCGCAGATGCTGCGCTTCCACACCCAGACCGCCGGGGTCCAGCTCACCGCGCAGCAGCCCGAGATCAACCTCGTGCGCGTCGCCGTCCAGGGCCTGGCCGCCGTGCTCGGCGGCACCCAGTCGCTGCACACCAACTCCTACGACGAGGCCATCGCCCTGCCCAGCGAGAAGGCCGCCCGGCTCGCCCTGCGCACCCAGCAGGTGCTCGCCCACGAGACGGACGTCACCGCCACGGTCGACCCGTTCGCGGGCTCGTACGCGATCGAGTCGATGACGGACGAGCTGGAGTTCGCCGCCCTGGAGCTGATGGACGAGGTCGAGGCCATGGGCGGGGCCGTCGCCGCCATCGAGCGGGGCTTCCAGAAGGGCGAGATCGAACGCAACGCCTACCGCGTCGCCCGCGAGACGGAGGAGGGCGAGCGCGTCGTCGTGGGCGTCAACCGCTTCCGCGTCGACGAGGAGGAGCCGTACGAGCCGCTGCGCGTCGACCCGGAGATCGAGACGCGGCAGTGCGAACGCCTGGCGAGGCTGCGGGCGGACCGCGACGGCCGCGCGGTCACGCGCGAACTGGACGCGCTGCGGCGGGCGGCGGAGAGCGCGGCGGAGAACGTCCTGCCCCCGATGCGGGAGGCCCTGCGGGCCCGGGCCACGGTGGGGGAGGTGTGCGGGGCGCTGCGGGAGGTGTGGGGGACGCACGCGCCGGCGGACTCGTTCTGACCGCCGCCCGGACTGAGGGACACTGGTGGGATGTCCTCCCCCCGCCGGGCCTGTCCCGTTTGTACCCGTGAGATCGCAGTCGTCGGCGGCCGCTTCGCCCGCCACGACCCGCCGGGCCGCCGCCCCGCCTTCACATACGAGCTGATGTCCTGCCCCGGCTCGCGCCGCTCGGCCCCGCTCCTGGCGACGGAACCGGTGCTCTTCGACCCGGAGCGCCCCCCGATGGACGGCCAGCAGCAGCTGTTCTGACGACTTGCGCTTGCCGCAGCGTCAACTTCTACGGTCGACGGCATGAGCGAGAACACCACCGCCGAACCCGTGGTCGTCTTCGACCGCACCATCTACCCCATGCCGATGTTCGCCAACTTCAAGGTCGCGGACATCGCGGCCGCCGAGGCGTTCTACCACGCCGTCGGGTTCTTCACCCTGGCCACCATCCCGGCACCGGACGGGTCCACCGCGCTGGTGCACCTGCGGCGGATGAAGTACCAGGACATCCTGCTCACCCCGGGTGAGCCCGTCCCCGGCAGCACCACCGTGAGCTTCGCCGCCGGCGGGCAGGACCTCGAGGAGCTGGCGACCCTGCTCCGGGAGGCCCCGCTGAAGGGGGCCCGGGTCGAGGGCCCCACGGACACCCTGTGGTTCACCTCGGACCTGACCATCGACGACCCGGACGGGAACCGGGTGATCCTCACGGGGCTCCGCGAGGGGGAGCTGGAGGAGGCGAAGGCCTGGGCCCGGGAGAACATCGTCTAACGGCAGACGACATCTTTGGCCGGCCGGGTCCCCGACGTGAGGAACGCGCTGACGAGCCGGTCCCCGCAGGCGTTGCCGTTGCGGAGGTACGACCCGTGGCCACCGGAGTCCACGCTCACCATCCGGGCCCGCTCGCCCAGTGCGCTCCGCATCTTGAGGGCGCCGCTGTGGGGTGTCGCCGGGTCACGGAGGTTCTGCAGCATCAGGATGTTCGAGCGCCCCCGGGACGTGATCCGGCCGGGCTTCTCCACCGGCTCGGTCTTCCAGAACGCGCACGGCATGACACCCACGGGCATTCCGGCCGTCAGCGGATGCCGGACCCGGTCGGCGGCCACGGCCCGCTCGTACGCGGGGATCGAACGCGGCCAGCGGACGTCGTTGCAGATGGTCGCGACCGTCACCGCCGCGTCGGACTGGGCCGCCTCAAGGGGGATGACGTCGGGGACGGTCAGCTCACCGGTGGTGTCGCGGGCGGCGCGGATCAGTTTCGCCAGGGGCGCGAAACCCCGGTCGGAGTAGAGGGTTTGAAGCAGCCCCATGCGCAAACGGTTGCCGGTCAGCTCGTGCCCGTCGGAGAACGTCCGGGGCGCGGCGTCCAGCTTCGCCGCGAGGGCCAGGAACATCGGTTGGACGGCCACGGGGGTGTCGGCCAGCCGGTCGGGGTTGCCGGGCGTCGAGGCCCACTTCGCGAAGTCCGGGAAGCGGTCCTCGACGCCGGTGGCCATGTTCGCGAACCAGCCTCGCTCCACGCGGGTGGGATCCGGGTCGCCGTTGCTGTCCAGCACGACCCGGTCGGTCCGGTCGGGGTGCTTCTGCGCGTACTGGGCGGCCACGTACGTCCCGTACGAGACGCCGTACACCGACAGTTGCCGCTCGCCGAGGGCCTGGCGGAGGCGCTCGATGTCCCGTACCTCGTTGGCGGTGGTGAAGGAGCGGAGGAGCGGGCCGCCGTTGCGGTCGCACGCGTCGGCGATACGGCGGCCGCGGGCGACGTTCTCGCCGACGTCGCCGTCGGCACCGGGCCAGGGGAAGAAACGGCTCATCTCCCGGTCCGCCTTGTCCAGCCCGCAGTCGGCGAGGCTGCTGCCGCCGACGCCGCGCGGGTCGAAGCTCACGAGGTCGTACGTTCCCTTGGTCGCGGCGAGCACGGCTTCCCCCTTCTGCGCGAGCATGCCCCTGCCGGAGCCGCCGGGCCCGCCGGGTATCAGCAGCAGCGTCCCGCGCCGGGCTTCCGGGTGGCCGGTACGGAGGCGGGAGACGGCGAGGTGTGCCTGCGGGCCGTCCGGGGCGCGGTAGTCGACCGGTACGGACAGATCGGCGCAGTCCCTGGTGGGCGCGTCGGCGCAGGGTTTCCAGCGGAGGGAGGGCGTGTCCGCCGGTGCGGCCTGTGCCGGTGCGGCGAGGGTGGCGGCGACGGCGGAGGTGGCGAGTGCGAACAGGATGGATTTGCGGGTGCGTTGGTTCGTCATGCGGACGAGGCTCGTCGGTCCGCGCCGTTCTGCCCATCCGACACACCATTCCCTTAAGGGTAGGGAAATCCCCATGGCCCCTGGGGGATTGGCCGGTGTTGAGAGGTGACTGGCCTGGCTGTCTACGGTGCCCGGCCGGCGCGGGTCAGCCGTCGTTTCCGGCAGGCCGTATCGGGGCTTAGCCACGTGCGCCCGGTCGAATATGCACGTACCTGAAGATCGAGGCGTCGTACCAGATCTGACGCGCACGGGGGCGGGGTCCGGGGGCCGCTCGGCTCCCGGACCCGTGTGCTCACCCGGCCAGTCCCCGCATGCCCTCCAGCCCCGCCGGGAGCCCGGGCCCGCCCTCGCCGTATATGACGCCGAGGCGTTGGGTCGCGCGCGTCAGGGCGACGTACAGGTCGCTCGTCCCGAACTCGCCCGGCTCGACGACGATCACGGAGTCGAACTCCAGGCCCTTGGCCTGGCGCGGGTCGAGGAGGACCACCGGGCGGGTCAGGTCCGGGTTCGCGCCCGTCGAGGCCGCCGGCACGGCGGCGCGCAGGGCCGCGTGGTGCGGGCGCTGGGCGATGACCGCGATGCGGGCCATCTCGCGGGACGTCTCGGAGACGACCGCCTCGGCCACCGCGTCCGCCAGGTCCGCCGGGTCCGCCGCCTCGCCGGCGCCGCCGACGAGGCACATCCACGGAGCCTCCCCCGTGGCCCGTACCGAGCTCGGCGGTTCGAAGGACGGGTTCACGGACCGGACGACGCCGGCCGCGAGGTCCATGATCTCGGCGGGCGTACGGTAGTTGACGCCCAGCCGCACATGCTCCCAGCGGTCGCCGACGTGCGGCGCGAGGATGGCGTCCCAGGTGCCGCAGCCGCCGGGTTCGGCGGTCTGGGCCGGGTCGCCGACCAGCGTCATGGAGCGCGTGGGACAGCGGCGCATCAGCAGCCGCCAGGCCATGGCGGACAGCTCCTGGGCCTCGTCGACGATGATGTGGCCGAACGCCCAGGTCCGGTCGGCGGCGGCGCGTTCGGCGGCGCTGCGGTGGTCGGCCTCCTCGTGGCGTTCGGCGAGGCGTTCCGCGTCGATGAGGTCGTGCGCGGCGAGGACCTCGGAGTCCTCGTCCTCGCGGTCCTCGAACTCCTGGGTGCGGGAGCCGTAGGAGAGGTCGAGGACGCCCTGGGCGTAGCGGACGCGCTCCTGGCGCGCGGCCTCGGCGGCGGCGCGGGCGGCGGAGTCGTCCTCGCCGAGGAGTTCGGCGGCCTCGTCGAGGAGGGGGACGTCCGCCGGGGTCCAGGGGCCGCCGTCGCGCCGGATGGCCGCCGCGTCCTCGTCGGGGAGGTGGGTGGGGTCGGTGAGGTAGTCGGCGATGAACTCCTGCGGGGTGAGCGCGGGCCACAAGTCGTCGATGGCGGCGTGGACGTCGCGGTTGGCGGCGACGGCCTTGCCGAGCTGGGCGATGTCGTCCGGGCCGAGGAGGCTGGGCCCGCCGTAGGGGTCGGCGCCGAGGCGGTCGGCGATCTGGGCGGTGAGGGCGTCGATGACGCGGAAGGCGAAGTAGGGGCGGGCGAGGTTGTGCGGCAGCCTGGTCTCCCGTGCCAGGCCGCGGGCCTCGGTGGCGATCTCGGCGGTGAGCAGCAGCTCGCCGTCGTCGTGCCGGATGGCGACGGGGGCGTCGGGCTCGGGCACGGTCTGCCGGTCGCGGACGTGTGCCGCGAGGGCGTCGGCCATGCCGGCCGCGCCCTTGATCTCGGCGGCCCGGGGGGTGTCGGTGCCGGTGGCACGGACGCCCGGGTAGAGCTCGGCGGGCGTGGCGAGGAGGACGCCGGTCTCGCCGAGCGCGGGCAGCACCTCGCCGATGTAGCCGAGGAAGGCCGGGTTGGGGCCGACGATCAGCACGGCGCGGCGGGCGAGCCGCTCGCGGTGGGCGTAGAGGAGGTACGCGGCGCGGTGGAGGGCGACGACGGTCTTGCCCGTGCCGGGGCCGCCCTCGACGACGAGGACGCCCTGGTGGGGGGCGCGGATGATGCGGTCCTGCTCGGCCTGGATGGTCTGCACGATGTCGTGCATCCGGCCGGTGCGGGCGGCGTCGAGCGCGGCGAGGAGGACGGCGTCCGCGTCGCTGCCCTCGTGGCCGGTACGGGCGGTGTCGGTGAGGTCGAGGATCTCGTCGTGGAGGTCGGTGACCCGGTGGTTCTCGGTGGTGATGTGACGCCTGCGGCGCAGCCCCATGGGGGTGTGGCCGGTGGCGAGGTAGAACGGCCGGGCGACCTCGGCCCGCCAGTCGATCACCAGGGGCGTCCGGTCCTCGTCGGCGGCGCGGATGCCGATGCGGCCGATGTGGTGGTCGGCGCCGTCGCGGAACAGCAGCCGCCCGAAGCACAGCCCGTGTTCCCCCGCGTTGAACGCCGCGAGCAGCCCGGACTGCTCGGCCACCATGACGTCGCGCTCCTGCCGCGCCTGGAAGGTGGTGCCGTCCATCGCCAGGGCGTCCTTGACCGCCGACTCGGCGCCGGTGCGCAGTTCGGCGAGCCGGTGGTGAAGCAGATCGATGAATTCCTGCTCATTGCGCATGTCCGTGTTTGACAATTCCACTCCCGCACGGATATGATGGCCTCATAAAGCTTCCCCATGCGCCGAGTTGAACAACGCATGGAACCCATCAATATACGCGGAGAAATACCCCGGGCGTCAATACGCTCCGGGGTTTTGTTGTATTTACGGCGCCGGTCAGCGGCCGTCCGGGCCGGGCCCCTCGACGGCGAAACCGGCCGCCGTGGCCGCTCCCCGGCCCCGCGCGGATTTCGTCGTCCAATAGGAGCCCCAGCCCGTGGAATGCCGGCGGTCGACCGCGCTCACCGTGATGTCGCCGAGCACGGCACGCGGGTCCGCCCGTTCGACGACGGCGAAGGAGTACGCCGCGTCCTCCTCCCACTGCCCGGCCCGCCGCCGTATCCACCGCAGCGCCTCCTCGGCCGTGTCGACCGGCTGGGGCGCCTGCCGGCGCAGCAACGGGTCCGCGTGGGCCGCCGGGCACCGCTGTCTCCTCGCGCATGCGGCGAGTGTGCGCCACGGACTTATGTCCGTACAACTCCAGTCCCGTTAGCGTGCGTTCGAGCGCGCGCGGGAATGAGGTTCGCGTGACCGGTTTCGTGAGCGAAGAGTTCGAGGGGCTCCAGGCGCAGGTCCTGGGGCTGGCCGGGCGTCAGGTGTCGTCCCGGGAGGTCGTGGAGCGTTCGCTGCGGCGGATCGAGGCGACCCGGGGGACGCTGAACGCCTTCCGGGTCGTCCGGGCCGAGGCCGCGTTGCGCGAGGCCGACGAGGCCGACCGGCGGCTCGCGGCGGGGGAACGGCTGCCCCTGCTCGGCGTGCCCGTCGCCGTCAAGGACGACATGGACGTGGCCGGCGAGCCGACCGCGTTCGGCTGCCCGGGGGACTTCCCCCCGAGACCGGCGGACAGCGAGGCCGTGCGGCGATTACGGGCCGCCGGCGCGGTGATCGTCGGCAAGACGAACACCCCCGAGCTGGGGCAGTGGCCCGTCACGGACGGGCCGGCCTTCGGGGTGACCCGCAACCCCTGGAACCTCGAGCACACCCCCGGCGGCTCGTCCGGCGGCGCCGGCGCGGCCGTCGCCGCCGGGCTGGTGCCGGCGGCCCTCGGCTCCGACGGCGCCGGGTCCATCCGGATCCCGGCAGCCTGGACCCACCTCGTCGGCATCAAGCCCCAGCGCGGGCGGATCTCCACCTGGCCGGACCGCGAGCCGTTCCGGGGCATCACCTGCTTCGGGCCGCTGGCCCGTACGGTCGCCGACGCGGCGCTGCTGCTGCACGCGGCGAGCGGCTCCCACGAGGGCGACATCCACCGGCCGCCCGCCGTCGACGTGGTAGCGGCGGCCACGCACGAACCCCGCCGCCGGTTGCGGATCGCGCTGTCGCTGCGGCCCGCCTTCGCGGCCGTGCGCAACGCCCTCGCCCCCGCCGTGCGGACGGCGACCCTGCGCGTGGCCGAGACCCTGGAGGCGCTGGGGCACGAGGTCGTGGAGGAGAACCCGCGCTACGGCCCCATCGGCCTGGCCTTCGTGCCGCGCTCGATGGCCGGCGTCAGGGACTGGACGGCACGCGTGCCCGACCGCGCGCTGCTGGACGGCCGTACGCGCGCCAACGCGCGCGGCGGGTTGCTGCTCGGTGGGGAGGTGCTGCGGGCGGCGCGGGCGGCGGAGGCGCCGCTGCGGCGGCGCATCGGGGAGATGTTCTGGCGCTTCGACGCCGTCCTGACGCCCACCACGGCCGTACCGCCGCTGCGCACAGGCGCGTTGGCGGGGCTCGGCTCCTGGGAGACCGACTCCCGGATGATCGCGGCCTGTCCGTACGCCTGGCCCTGGAACGTCCTCGGCTGGCCCGCCCTGAGCGTGCCGTCCGGCTTCACGGCGGAGGGCCTGCCGATGGGGGCGCAGCTGCTGGGCCCGTCCAACAGCGAGCCGCTGCTGATCTCACTGGCCGCGCAGTTGGAGGCGGACCAGCGCTGGCACGAACACTGGCCGGAGGGGCTGCCGGGGTGACCGGGCCCCGAAGGGGCGCGGGGAACTGCGCGACAAGCCACGACGCGCCCGCGGATGACGACGCACCCGGCCTCCGGCGGAGCGCTACGGCGCCAGAATGTCCAGCTCCGCCATCGCACCCGCCGCGATCTCCCGGGTCAGGGCCTCCGCCCGGGCCGCGTCACGCTCCCGCACGGCCTCGGCGACGCGAACGTGGAGGGTGACGGCGGCCGGGTCGGGGTCGGTGAACATCACGTGGTGGTGGGTGCGGCCGGTGAGGACCTCCGCGACGACGTCGCCCAGCCGCGCGAACATCTCGTTGCCGGACGCGCGCAGGATCACCCGGTGGAAGGCGATGTCGTGCACCAGATAGGCGTCCAGTTGCTGGCCGCGCGAGGTGGCGACCATGCCCAGGGCGTGCTCGGTGAGCTCCGCGCACTGCTCGGGCGTGGCCCGCAGGGCCGCCAGCCCGGCGGCCGCGGGCTCGACCGCCGAGCGCAGCACGGTCAGCGAGCGGAGCTGGCGCGGCCGGTCGGGGCCGGCCAGGCGCCAGCGGATGACACGCGGGTCGTAGACGTTCCACTCGTCGGCGGGCAGGACGGTCACGCCGACGCGGCGCCGGGAGGCGACGAGGTTCATGGACTCCAGGACGCGTATGGCCTCGCGGATGACCGAACGCGAGACGTCGAAGCGCTCCTCCAGCTCGTCCGTGCGCAGCACGCTGCCCGCCGGATACTCGCCCGCCGTGATCGCGGGCCCGAGGGAGTCGAGCACGCGCGCGTGGAGCCCCTGCCCCGCCCCCAGCCCCTGTTTGTCCATGGGATCAGCCTAAACGCGGGTGGCGACCCCAATTAAGTATGACGTTTTAGTCACAGAGTCTTGAATACGTCGTACTCAATGCGTTTCAGTGAAGCCTCAACCAACAACCGATGTCGACGGAGACAGCGAGGTAGGCGTGATGGTCGTCGTGGTGATGGGCGTCGCCGGCACGGGCAAGACCACGGTCGGGCCCCTGGTGGCGGAGGCCCTGGGCGTCCCCTACGCCGAGGGCGACGACTTCCACCCGCCCGCCAACATCGCCAAGATGTCCGCCGGCACCCCGCTGGACGACGACGACCGCGCCCCCTGGCTCGACGCCATCGGCGACTGGGCCCGCGGCCGGGCGGACGGCGGTGGCGTCGTCAGCTGCTCCGCGCTCAAGCGCGCCTACCGCGACCGGCTGCGCGCCGCCGCGCCCGGGCTCGTCTTCCTCCACCTCACCGGCGACCGCGAGCTGATCGCCGGGCGGATGGCCGCCCGCAAGGGCCACTTCATGACCACCCGGCTGCTGGACTCCCAGTTCGCCACCCTCGAACCGCTCGGGGCCGACGAAGCGGGCATCGCCGTCGATGTCGCGCCCGAGGCGGCCGTCATCGCCGAGCGAGCGGTAGCCGCGCTGCGGCGCCTGTAGATCCCAGAGGCACCCCCTTCCCCCCTCCCCCCATTAGGAAGCCCCGTGAGCACTCTCAGCGTCGAGATGCTGGCCGCGGCAGCACCCACCGCACCGATCACGTCGGCGGGTCACGCACAGCTGGGCATCGCCGTCCTCGTCGGCATCGCCGTCATCGTCCTCCTCATCAGCCGCTTCAAGCTCCACGCGTTCCTGTCCCTGACCGTCGGCTCGCTCGTCCTGGGCGCGGTCGCGGGCGCCCCGCTGGACAAGGTCATCACCAGCTTCACCACCGGCCTCGGCTCGACCGTCGCCGGAGTGGGCGTCCTCATCGCCCTCGGCTCGATACTCGGCAAGCTCCTCGCCGACTCCGGCGGCGCCGACCAGATCGTCGACACGATCCTGGCCAGGGCGAGCCGCAGCTCCATGCCGTGGGCGATCGTGCTGATCGCGGGCGTCATAGGTCTGCCGCTGTTCTTCGAGGTCGGGATCGTGCTGCTGATCCCGGTCGTCCTGCTCGTCGCCAAGCGCGGCGGCCACAACCTGATGCGGATCGGTATCCCCGCGCTGGCCGGCCTGTCCGTCATGCACGGCCTCGTCCCCCCGCACCCCGGCCCGCTCGCGGCCATCGACGCCATCGGCGCCAACCTCGGCGTGACTCTCGCGCTGGGTGTCCTCATCGCCGTCCCGACCGCGATCATCGCCGGTCCGCTGTTCTCCCGCGTCGCGGCCCGCTGGGTCGACGTCACCCCGCCCGAGAAGCTCGTCCCGCAGCGCCCGTCGGAGGAGCTGGAACGCCGCCCCGGCTTCGGGATCACCGTCGCCACGGTGCTGCTCCCGGTCGTGCTGATGCTGGCCAAGGCGCTCGTGGACGTCGTGGTCGACGACCCGAAGGCGCATGTGCAGCGGGTGGCCGATGTCATCGGCTCGCCCCTGATCGCCCTGCTGGCGGCGGTACTTGTGGGCATGTTCACGCTGGGCCGCGCGGCCGGCTTCGGCCGTGAGCGGCTGTCGGCCACGGTGGAGAAGTCCCTCGTCCCGATCGCCGGGATCCTGCTGATCGTGGGCGCGGGCGGCGGCTTCAAGCAGACGCTGATCGATGTCGGCGTCGGCCGCATGGTCCTCGACATCTCCAAGGACTGGTCCGTCTCCGCGCTGCTGCTGGCGTGGCTGATCGCCGTCGCCATCCGGCTCGCGACGGGCTCGGCGACCGTCGCCACCATCTCGGCGGCGGGTCTGGTGGCCCCGCTCGCCGCCGACATGAGCACGACGCACACGGCGCTGCTGGTGCTGGCCGTGGGCGCGGGTTCGCTGTTCTTCTCCCACGTGAACGACGCGGGGTTCTGGATGGTGAAGGAGTACTTCGGGATGAGCGTCGGGCAGACGCTCAAGACGTGGTCACTGATGGAGACGGTGATCTCGGTGGTGGGGCTGGGGTTTGTGATGCTCCTGTCGCTGGTGCTGTAGGGGTCCCTACACCCCCGCGTACCGGGCGCGCCGCGTGAGGTTCAGCGCGGCGGCCCGGTCGGCCTGGTGGCCGACGAGGAAGGTGCGGGGCGTCGCCTCGGCCAGTCCCGGTGGCCGCAACGCCCCGTACGACGTGAACCGCCGGACGCCGCATCCGTGACAGCGGGCCTCACCGCCCCGCTGGGCCCACCCGGCCCGGTGCGCGCACCTCATCGCGGCCACGCGGGCAGGACGTGCGCCTCACGGAAGTGACTGCGCACGGCGACCATGGCGTCGACGGCTGCCTCGGTGAGCTCGCCGTATTCCCCGGCGGCCCGCCGGGCCGTGTCGAGCCGGGCGCACTCGGCGCAGCCGACGGGCGACGCGCTCGGCGCGGCGGCGCTGCCGCGCAGGCCCGCCGCTTCCCGTTCCGCCCGCGTCGCCAGACGCAACGCGTCGGCGGGCGCCTCCCACTCCCGGCCGCCGCCGGGCCGCCTGATCTGCACGCACGGGCCGACGTTGCCCATCACCTGGGCGAGCGTCGCGCTACGCGTGTCCACCACGTATGCGCCTTCGCGGTAGGTCACGGAATATCCCCTTCGAGTTGACCTTACGCAGAGCGGTTTCAGCGTCGCGCGCCGGAGCTACGCTCAACAGGGGTCGGCTGTTGTCCAGCCACGAGACAACAAAGGGGAGTTGAGATCGTGGAACGCCTGTCCGGTGATGACGACTCTGCGCGAGCCACGCTTGCCATCGAGCTCCGGCGCCTCCGGGAGGAGTCCGGCAAGTCGCTCGCGCAGCTTTCGGAAGACACCTCGTACGACCGCACGTACCTGCACCGCCTGGAGACGGGGGAGCGGCTGTCGCAGCGCCCGGTGATGGAAGCGCTGGACGCCGTCTACAAGACAGGCGGGCTGCTGGTTCGCCTGTGGAGGCTGGCGCGGCAGGAGACCTTCACGGACGGGTACAAGGACTTCATGCAGTACGAGGCGAAGGCCGTCATCATGCACAAGTACATGGCGACCATCCCAGGCTTGCTGCAGACAGAGGACTACGCCCGGGCCGTGCTGTCCTCGGCGCCCGAGTACGGCAACAGTAATGAGCTGGAAGACCAAGTGGCCGCCCGGGTCAGCAGGCAAGAGCTCCTGCATCGAGACCCGTCACCTAATGTGCGAATCATTCTCGATGAGAGCGTGCTGCAGCGGCCGACCACCGATCGACAGGTGTGGCAGGGGCAACTCGCGCACATCGTGAACTCGGCTTCGCTGCCACCCCTGACGATCCAGGTCCTGCCACTCAAGGCCGGTGTGCACGACCTGGTGGGCGGCTCGCTCTCCCTGCTGTGGCTGCCGGACGGTCACGCGACCGCCTATCGGGAAGGCAGCAAGTCCGGACACTTGACGGATGATCCACACGTGGTCGCCCAGCTGCGCCTGTCCTACGATCGCGTACGAGACATGGCGCTCTCGCCTCCGGATTCATTGACCTACCTCAAGCAGATCGTGGAGAGCACATCATGACGAACGCCCGCGAGTTGGTAACCGTTGAGTGGCGCAAGAGCAGCTACAGCAACGGCGGTGACGGGAACTGCGTCGAAGTCGCCGACAACATACCCGGCGCTGTCCCCGTCCGGGACAGCAAATACCCCCACGGGCTCGCCCTCCTCGTCCCCGCCGAGGCATGGGAAACCTTCATCGCCACCCTCAAATAACGCCGCATCCTGCTGTGTCTCACGCCACACCGCCTCTCCTCCCTCACCCGTCACATTCCTTCCCCGGCATCCGTCAGCACAGCGACGAACCAAGCCGGAAGGAAGCCAGTCACCATGACGGACAAGACCAAGGCCCAGACCCAGACCTCCCGCATGTCGAACCCCCTCGACCTCGTCCCCGAGATCGCCGAGGTGTCGGCGGCCCTGTTCAAGGCCGTCGGAAACGGTTCGGTGCCCCGCACCACCTTCGCCCTCATGCACCTGCGCGCCGGGCAGATCGTGGGCAACACCTACCTCACCGTCTTCCACTCCAACTCCCTCCGCACCGCAGGCGAGTCCGAGGAGCGGATCACCGCCGTCTCGTCCTGGAAGGACGCGCCGTACTTCACGGACGCCGAGCGGGCAGCCCTCGCGCTCGTGGAGGGCGTGCTCACGCCGAACCCCCACGGTGAGCGGGTGACCGACGAGGTGTACGCCGAGGCGGCCAAGCATTACGACGCGAAGGCCCTCGCGACCCTCGCCGTCGCGATCGGCCAGGTCAACTTCTTCATGCCCATCGCCCTCATCGGGCGGCCCCTGCCCGGCAAGGCGCCGGCCGAGCAGTGGACCTGAGTCCCTAGGGGTTACCCCGATCGCGAATTGGGTGGTTCACCGGAGGTGTTGGGCCCGGGTCCGGACAATCATGGGCTGTATGTCAATGACGAGCCGCAAGGCCCTCGCCCTCGCCGCCTGCGCAGGGGCCGTCGCCACTCTCGCGACGAGCCCGGCGCAGGCGGCTCCCGCAGTCGCGGCGAAGCCGCCCGTCCTCGCCTGGGCACCCTGCGCCGATGCGCCCACCCGCGAGTGCGCCGATCTGTCCGTACCGCTCGACTACCGCGATCCCAAGGGGCGTTCGATCGGCATCGCCGTCTCCCGGCTCCGTAGCGACCGGCCGGAGGCCGGACGCGGCACGCTCTTACTCATCCCCGGCGGGCCCGGCGGCTCCGGCCGGGACTGGCTGGGACGGGTGGGGGAGAGGCTGCGGGAGGAGACACGAGGCGCCTACGACATCGTGTCGTTCGACCCGCGCGGTGTCGGGGGGAGCGCACGGGCCGACTGCGGGCTCGACCGGGACGATCTCGAAATCACCAAGATCCGCCCCTGGCCCGCCGCCGACGGGGACATCGGCGCGAACGTCGCCGGCGCCCGGCGCGTCGCCGAGAGCTGTGCCCGCGAGGGCGGCGAGCTGATCCGCTCCTTCTCCACCGCCAACGAGGCCCGTGACATCGACCGGCTCCGTCAGGCCCTCGGCGAGCGCAAGCTCTCGGCGTGGGGCGTCTCGTACGGGACGTATGTGGGCGCCGTCTACGCGCAGAAGTACCCGGACCGCGTCGACCGGCTGGTGCTCGACAGCAGCCTCGACCCGGATCCCTCCCGGGTGGGCCGGGGCTGGACGGCGAACATCGCGGCGGCCACGGAGGACAGGTTCCCGGACTTCGCGCGGTGGGCCTCCGACCCGGCCCGGGACGCCCGGCACCGCGTCGCCGAACGGCCCGAGGACGTCCGGCCGTTGGTCCTCGCGCTCGCGGAGAGGCTGGACCGGGTACCGGAGCGGGGGCCCGACGGGACGGAGCGGCTCACCGGGAACCGGCTGCGGGCCCGGCTCCAGATGGCCCTCTACGACGACAGGGCCTTCCCCGGGCTCGCCGAACTGATCGTCTCGGCCCGCGCCGCGGGCGACGCCGCTCCACCGGCCGCGGAGCCGGCGTACGCGTCGCCCGAGGAAGCCGCCACCCTCCTCGGCGTCCTCTGCAACGACATGCGCTGGCCCCGTTCGCCCGCCTCGTACGAGCGCGCCGTCGCCGCCGACCGGCTCCGGTACCCGCTGACGGCCGGGATGCCCGCCAACGTCATGCCGTGCGCGTTCTGGAAGAACGACCCGGTGGAGAAGCCGGTGCGCATAACGGACGAGGGCCCGTCGAACATCCTCATGGTGCAGAACCTCCGCGACCCCGCCACACCGCACCGGGGAGCGCTGAAGATGCGGGAGTCCCTCGGCGACCGCGCCCGGATGGTCAGCGTCGACTCCGGCGGTCACGGCGCGTACCTCCGCAGGGGGAACGCCTGCGGCGACCGGACGGTCACCGCGTTCCTCACCACGGGGGAGCGGCCGGAGCGGGACGTGCTGTGTCGGTAGGCGTCGCCGTTCCGGGCGGTCCCCCACCCCCGTGGGAGGCCCGCCCGGAACCGGTGCCCGCGCGTCAGCCCGTCACCCCGTCAGCGTCGCCAGGTACGCGGCCACGTCCGCCGCGTCGTCCGTCGCCAGGCCCACGTACCCGTCCGGGCGGATCACGAAGTACCCCGACCCGTACGCGTCCTTGACGTGCCCGTCCACGTCCACCGGGCGGAACACGCGAACCCACTCCGGCACGGTGAACTCCCCGTCGCTCAGCGCCAGGACCGTGGCGTGCGTGCCCTGGAAGACCTCGAAGAGGCGGACCCGTGCCCCGGAGGCGGGGTCCTCGCAGGGCGCGTCCGGGGCGCGGTCGCCCGCGCGCAGGGCGCCCTCGGGGAGGTGGTGGCGCAGCTCGCGGGTGAGGGGGCTGTCCGGGTAGCCCACGTGGAGCTGGTGGGTCTCGGGGCCGCGCCGGGGCTGGCCACCGTCGTCCTCGTGGTGGATGCGGGTGCTCAGGCCCAGGACGTCGGCCGCGACCCCCATCCGTTCGGTCGCGTAGGTGTCGAGGAGGGAGTCCGGCGCCCCGCGCCGCAGGACCGCCTCCAGCTTCCAGCCGAGGTTGTAGCCGTCCTGGATGCTGGTGTTGAGGCCCTGGCCACCGGCCGGGGAGTGGACGTGGGCGGCGTCCCCGGCGAGGAAGACCCGCCCCTCGCGGAACCGTTCCGCCATGGCCATGCGCGGCTTGAACGCCGACACCCAGTGGACCTCGCCCACCGTCAGGTCGCTCCGGCCCGTCGCCTCGTCGATCAGGCGCTGGAGGGCCTCCGTGGTGCCCTCCCGCTCGGGGTCCACCCGCGCGTCGGGGTCGTCGTGGCGGGCGACGAGCTGGAAGGTCTCGACGCCCTCCAGCGGGCGCAGCATGAGCCTGCCGCCCGGGGCGTCCGGCCAGACGTGCCAGTGGGTGCGCTCCAGCCCGTCGACGACGACGTCGGCGAGGAGGGCGGCGCGCTCGTCGACGGGCTCCGCGGCGAAGCCGACGCCCAGCGCGTGGCGCACGGCGCTGCGGCCGCCGTCGGCGCCCACCAGATAGCGGGCCCGTACGGTCTCGGTCGTGCCGTCCGGCCGGGTGAGGGTGGCGGTGACGCCGTCGGCGTCCTGCTCGAAGCCGGTCAGTCCGGTCTCGAAGTCCACGTGGCCGCCGAGCTCTTCGAGCCGCGCGGCGAGGATCTCGACCGTGCGCCACTGGGGCAGCATCATGATCTCGCCGTAGGGCACGGCCGGCGTGGGCTCGGTGCGGTCGAACATGTCCCATTCCCCGACCTGCCGGTCGCGGTCCCAGATCATCAGCGGCGGGCACGGGCCGCCCGCGGCGCGCATGGCCCCGAGCACGCCCAGGTCCTCGAAGACCTCCAGCGAGCGCGGCTGGAGGCCCGCCCCGCGCGAGCCGGGGAAGCCGCGGTCGGCACTGTCGACGAGGCGGTGGCGTATGCCGCGCCGGGCCAGGTCGATGGCGAGGACCAGGCCGGTCGGCCCGGCGCCCGCGATGAGAACGTCCGTGTGCGTGGTCGCGTCGATGGTGGTCACGCGATCCCCCCTTGCTTCCTTAACGTTGT
The DNA here is from genome assembly GCF_014648775.1 of Streptomyces abikoensis. GTDB lineage: Bacteria > Actinomycetota > Actinomycetes > Streptomycetales > Streptomycetaceae > Streptomyces > Streptomyces abikoensis. Next base: position 50,374 of record NZ_BMRT01000005.1, on the reverse strand, counting down.
TAAGTTCGGAACGCTCCCCAGCGTGCACTTAACGTTGTTAAGGTGTCAAGGTGGCAACTCGAATTGACAGGGCCCAGGTGGCTGTGACCGCGCTGCGCCTGCTGAACGAGGTGGGTCTCGAAGGTCTCACCCTGCGCAGGATCGCCAAGGAGCTGGACGTCCAGGCACCGGCGCTCTACTGGCATTTCAAGAACAAGCAGGAACTGCTCGACGAGATGGCGACGGAGATGTTCCGCCGCATGGGCGCCGCCCTGAACGCCGTCGACCGCTCCGACTGGCAGGTGCTCATGGCCGGCGCGGCCCACGTCATCCGGGACTCCGTGCTCGGCTACCGCGACGGCGCCAAGGTCTTCAGCGGGACGCGCTTCAGGGGCACGGACTACGCGGGTCCCGTGGACGGAATGATGGAGACGCTGGTGGACGCCGGGTTCACGCTGCCGAACGCCGCACGCGCCTGGTTCACCGTCCAGTGCTTCACCATGGGGCACGTCATCGAGCAGCAGTCCGTCTACCCGTTCCCCGGCGGCGAGCGCGACCCCTACTACGACGAGGCCCAGCGCGCCCAGCGCCTGGAGGGCCATCCGCTCACCGCCGACGCGGGGCAGGTGTTCTTCAACGACCTCGACGCCGGCTTCGAGGCCGGCCTGCGCGCCGTCATCGCCGGCATCGAGGCCACGCTGCTACCGGCCGGGTGACGCGCCCTCCAGGGCCCTGCGCAGCGCCGGGGTGAACCGCCGCTCCACGAACCGGTGCAGCGCCCACGCCAGCACCAGCATCACCAGCAGCGTCAGCGCGAACGTCGCGTACGACGGGATGCCCAGCCCCCGGTGCAGCCCGCCGATCACCACCCACCCCAGGTGCTCGTGCACCAGGTAGAACGGGTACGTCAGCGCGCCCGCGAAGGGCAGCCAGCGCCATGTCGCCCAGCCCGTCCGGCCCGTGGCCACCGCCGCGACGGCCGCGTACCCGAGGGCGAGGACGGCGATGACGACGTAGGCGGAGCGGGTGGAGAAGTAGTGGGGGTTCGGCGGGTGGACGAGGCCCGCCACCGCGTAGTGCTGGCCGAGCAGGAAGCTCACGCCCACGATGCCCCAGGCCAGGGCGTCGTTGCCGAAGCGGTGCACCAGGTACAGGCCGACGCCGCCGATGAAGAACGCCGAGTGCTCCGGCATGAACACCACGCGCAGGAACTCGACGTGCGAGGCGGATGTGATCACCGTCATCAGCGTCCACACCGCGCAGAACAGCACCACCCTCCGCCGCGAGGCCCCGGGCAGCACGACGAACAGCGCGAAGAGCGCGTAGAAGCGCAGCTCCGCCCAGAGCGTCCAGCACACCCCCAGCACCCGGTCGGCGCCGACGGGCTGCTGGAGCATGCTGAGGTTGACGAGCGTGTCGCTGGGGGAGACGGTCTTGTACGCCACCCACGGCAGCGCGAACACGAGTGTGACGAGCACGATCGCCGCCCAGTACGCGGGGTAGAGGCGGGCGGCGCGCGAGGCGACGAAGGACCGCAGGGGGCGGCCCCAGCCGCTCATGCAGATCACGAACCCGCTGATGACGAAGAAGATCTGCACCCCGAGGCAGCCGTACGCGAAAGCCGAGGACAGCTGTGGGAACTCATGGCGGGGCGAGGCGCCCCACGCCCGGCTGACGTCGCCGTCCCGCCCGCCGTAGTGGTAGAGCGCCACCATCAGGGCGGCGACGAGCCGCAGCCCGTCCAGGGCGTACAGACGCCGCCCGGGCCCGGCGGCGCGCGGCGCGGGCCGCTCCGTGCGGGGCTCGGGCAGGGTGGGGAGGGCCGTCATGCGGGCGTCACTCTTTTCGCTTTCGTCAGCCGCCGCTTGACGGCCCGCGCCCGGCGGGCCAGCTTCCGGACGGCGGGACTGCGGGGGAGGAAGGCGAGCTGGGAGGGGATCGCGCCCGGGAGTCCCAACGCGGTGAGGCGGCGGCGCTTGAAGTAGCGCCATGTGGTCGGGGTGAGGCGGGTGGACAAGTAGCGCTCCGCCGCCGGGCGGAGATTCGGGTAGATCTGGGGCTGCATCGCGTAGCCGACTGCGGCGAGCAGGTCGCTGAGGTCGTTGGGCCCACCCGTTCCGCCCTGCGGAACGCCTGCCCCCAACTCGTCCAGGTCCGGTAGCAGCGCGTCCACCAGCGTCACCGGCACTCGGTTGCTGTTCTGGTACGGCGTGAGGCGGTCCAGCAGCAGGTCCGTGCCGGCGCGGGCGACGGGCAGGCCGTGGAAGGTGCGGGCGGTCAGCAGCGCGGTCGAGAAGCAGGCGACGACCAGGGCCGGGCGCAGCCGCTGGTAGACGACCTCGGCCAGCACGGGCGCGTCCAGGACCGTCAGCCGGGCGTCCAGCCGGGCGGCCTCCTCCTCCAGCATCCGCGACCAGCGGGCCGGCGCCGAGGGGTGCGGCTTGAAGAGCACGTCGCGGTGGCCGTGCCGGACGACGCCGCGCAGCATCCGTACGTGCAGCTGTTCCTCCTCCTCGGGGGAGAGGATGTCCAGCGCCGACAGGTACTGCCCGAGGAGCAGCGCCGCGCCCTCGGGGGCCTCCGGCAGCTCGGGGCAGCTCTCGGAGAGCTCGGCCAGCACCTTGGCGAACGCCTCGGCCGGCACGGTCTCGGCCGCCACCTCGAACTCCGTGAGCAGCAGGGGCTTCAGTCCCGGCACGAGGTCCAGGTGGAGGAGGCGCCGGACGCGCGTGCCGATCAGCGGGTCGAGCTTGCTGCGGGTGGGCCCGTAGCTCATCAGCCCGTCGGCGTAGACGTCCAGGGGCGCGTCGGGGAAGAGCTGGGCGAGGGCGAGGGCCGGGTTGACCTGGATGGATTCCAGGACCATCGTCACGTCGTCCGTGCCGAGTCCCCACAGCAGCCGCAGGTACCGCTCCCACAGGGGGGCGTCGTCGGGGCGCGGGGACCAGCCGGCGGGGTGGAAGGGGCTGATCGCGTCGTTCCAGGACAGCACCCCGTCGAAACGGGTGAGCAGCCGCTCGAAGCCGGGTGCCTCGTCGGGGCCCGGGGTGGTCTCGGGGATGACGGCGGTGTTGGCGACGACCAGGTAGCGGCGCTCGGCGGGGGGCAGTTGGCCCGCGTCGAGGGCGGCGGCGAGCGTGGCGGCGCCGTAGAGGGTGGAGACGAGCAGGAGCTGGACGCGCGGGCGGGTGGTCATCAGGCTGCCGCCCTCCGTCGGGCCGGAAGCGGCAGGGCGGGTCGGCGGCGCAGCCGGCGCAGCCGGGCCGCCCGGTCCTCGTCCATGGAATTCAGCGCGTCCTTGACGAGTTCCCGGGGCATGCGCCGCAAGGCGTCCGCGCTCAGGGAACGCAGCGCCCGGGCGACTTCGGGTTCGAATCGTTCGATGGTCCCCAACTGGTGGGACATAATCGCGCAGTACGTGCGGACGGCCTTGGGGAGAAGCTTTTCCGCGTCCGGGTCCGTCGCCGTTTCCTCGATTACCTGATCGAAGGCGCGCAGGAAATGGAGCTGACGTACGTCGCCGATCTGGGTGAGCGACGTGGCGACGCCCCGGCGGTAGAACACCCCCAGCAGTCCCGTCACCGCGAAGGACCGCGCCTCGCGGTGCAGCCGCCAGATCCACGGCCGGTCCTCGGCGGTGCGCAGGCCCTGCGGGAAGTGCAGCAGTCCGTCGTCCAGCAGCCGCCGGTGGTAGACGCCCGCCCAGGCGTAGGCGTAGTCGACGGACGTGGAGCGGTCGGCCGGCAGTATGGCCCCGCGCGGTGACAGCGCCACCCCGCGCCGTCCGACGGGCACCCGGCGGACCGTCCGCGTCCGGCCCGTGCACTGCACGTGATCGGCGCGGACGAAGTCGACGCCCAAGTCCTCCGCCACCGCGAGGAGTCGCTCGTAGTAGCCGGGGGCGAGCCAGTCGTCGCCGTCGAGGAAGGTCACGTACTCCCCGCGCGCCAGCTCCAGCCCGGTGTTGCGGGCCGTGGCGAGGCCGCCGTTCTCCTCGTGCCGCACCAGCACCGCCCCCGGCACCTCGCGCTCCGCGCGTTCGAGGATCTCCGGTGTCCCGTCCGTCGAACAATCGTCGACGAGAATGAATTCGAAGTCCTCACGTGCGTTCGTACTCAGACTTCGAAGTGTGTCGGGAGCATATGTCTGCACGTTGAAGAACGGCACGATGACCGAGAGCTTGACCACCCGCGTGACGCTATGTGGTGCCCCGGCATTCGTTCTGACGAAGGGCACAATGAGAGGTGAACGAAGCGCGGCGGATCGATGAACCGCCCTTGTGCGTCAACCGATTCGCCGATCGTCGGTGTGCTGTTTACCGGCTGTTGAAGTGCCGTTGGGCGGCCAAACGGAATGCATTTCTATCGTCGGCGACGTGCCCTCACGCAATGAATCCCCGCCCCGGGTGGCCGTCCTGGCGGACTCCGACACCCGGTGGAAATGGGGAGCGCTCACCGCACACCGGCTCGCCCCGGGGGGCGCGCTCGACGGCTTCCTGCTGAGGGGCCGCGCCACTCCCACGGTCCGCCAGCTCGCCGAGGTCGGCGTTCGCGCGGACGCCCTCCGGGAGGTCACCGGGGCGGAGTTCACCAGGGCGGCGGGCCGGGAGCGGTACGACGTGATCGTCCTGGCCTGCGTCGGCGGCGCCGTGCAGGCGATGCTCCACGGGCTGGCCCACGCGTGGGGTCCGGCAGCCACCGTGCGTCCCGTCGTCGTCACCGGCTACGTCGGTGTCGTCTACGAGAAGCTCGCCGACGGCCTGCTGCTGCGGCACGGCGCGGACGTCGTCCTCGCCAACTCCCGCCACGACGCCGAGCGTTTCCGCGCGGTCTACGAGGGGGTGGGCGCCCCTTCCGACAGCGTGACCGAGTGCGCGCTGCCCTTCCTGGAGGGAGGGGAGCGCGGGCGGAACGAGGGAGCCGGCCCGCGGCCGTTCACCGTCGTCTTCGCCGCCCAGCCCTCCGTACCGGAAAGTCGCGCCGACCGGACGTACCTCCTCGAACGTGCCGTCCGGCACGCCCGTGCCCACCCCGGCCGGGACGTCCTCATCAAGCTCCGCAGCAAGCCCGGAGAGCACACGACGCACATCGAGGAACTTCCGTACCAGAAGCTGTCCCGCCGTGTTCCGGGCGGCCTGCCGCCCAACTGCCGCCTGGTCTACGGTCACATGGGCGACGTCCTCGACCGCACCGACCTCCTGGTCACGGTCAGCTCCACCGCCGCCCTCGAAGCCCTCCACCGGAACGTGCCGACCGCCGTCCTCACCGACCTCGGCATCCGCGAGGCCCTCGGCAACCACCACTTCCTCGGCTCCGGCTGCCTCACCTCCTGGGACCGCCTCGACGCGGGCCACCTCCCCCAGGCCGCCCCCGCCTGGACGGCCCGCCAGGGCGTCGCGACGGACCGGCCCCACGAGCGCGCGTTCGAGGCGGCGCGCGCCCGCGTCGCCGAACTCGCCCGCCGCGCCGCGCCCCCGCCGCTCGCCCCCTATTACACGGCCGAGACCGCCCCCGGCTACCTCCCCGGCATCCTCGCCCGCCACGGCTTCGACCCCGAAGGCCGCCCCCTGCGCGAGCCGGCCGCGCCCGGCCGCGAGGAGAGCGCGCTGCGCCGCGCCACCCGGGGCGCCCTCCGGGAGGCCGCGCGCGGGGCGTACCGGCACGGGGTGCAGCGCGTGGCGCCCGTCATCCGGCGGCTGGGGGAGCTGTAGCCATGAAGGAGTACGCGATGTCGTCCGTTCCGTCGGCCGTCCTGGCCGTCATCCCCGCCCGCGGCGGCTCGAAGGGGGTGCCCGGCAAGAACCTCGCCCCCGTCGGCGGCGTCCCGCTCGTCGCCCGCGCGGTCCGCGCCTGCCGGGGGGCCCGGCTCGTCACGGACGTCGTCGTCTCGACGGACGACCCGGCGATCGCGGCCGCCGCGCGGGGGGCGGGCGCGGAGGTCGTCCAACGGCCGCCCGCGATCGCGGGGGACGCCGCGACGAGCGAGGCGGCGGTGTTGCACGCGATGGACGCGTGGGAGGCGATGCGAGGGGTGACGGTGGGCACGGTGCTGCTGGTGCAGTGCACCAGCCCGTTTCTCACGGCGGAGGACGTGGACGGGGTGGCCCGCGCTGTCGTGGAGGGCGGCGCGGACAGCGCCCTGACCGTCGCCCCGTTCCACGGCTTCGTGTGGCGGGAGGGTGCGGGTGCCTCCGGCGGTGTGCCCCAGCCCCGCCCTTTCACCGTTTCCCAGGGGCTCCGCCCCCGGACCCCCGCTCCTCAAACGCCGGAGGGGCTGGATTTGCCACCGGTTTGTGGGCGATCGTGCACAAACCCGCCCACCGGCGTGAACCACGACCCCGCCCACCGCCCGCGCCGTCAGGACCGCCCCCAGGACCTCCTCGAAACCGGCGCCGCCTACGCCATGGAAGCCACCGGCTTCCGCAAGAACCGCCACCGCTTCTTCGGCCGCACCGACCTCGTCCGCACCGACCCCTCCCGCGTCCTGGAGATCGACGACCCCCACGATCTCGCCCGCGCCCGGGCCCTCGCGCCCCTGCTGGACACCGCCCCCGCCGCCCTGCCGCGCCGCGAGGACGTCGACGCCGTCGTCCTCGACTTCGACGGCACCCAGACCGACGACCGCGTCCTGATCGACACCGACGGGCGCGAGCTCGTCGCCGTCCACCGCGGGGACGGCCTCGGCGTCGCCGCGCTGCGCCGGGCCGGGCTGGCGGTGCTGATCCTGTCCACCGAGACCAACCCCGTCGTCGCCGCGCGCGGCCGCAAGCTCGGCGTGCCCGTGATCCACGGCAGCAGGCGCAAGGACGTGTCGCTCAAACAGTGGTGCGAGGAGCACGGCGTCGACCCCCAGCGGGTGCTCTACGCCGGCAACGACGTCAACGACCTGCCCTGCCTGGGCCTCGTCGGCTGGCCCGTGGCCGTTGCCGACGCCCATGGCGTCGTCCGCGCCGCCGCCCGCGCCGTGACCGCCGCCCCGGGCGGCCGTGGCGCCGTCCGCGAGATCGCCACCTGGCTCCTCGGCGAAGACCTCGGCGGCACCACCGTCTGACCCCCGCCCCGTCCCCGTCACAAAGGAACCGCTCCCTCATGAACCCAGCACCGCGCAGCGGGATCCGCAGCGCGCCCCGCACCCGGCTCCTCGGCGACCGCCCCGTCGGCCCCGGGCACCCCGTCTACGTCACCGGCGAGATCGGCATCAACCACAACGGCGATCTCGCCACCGCCCTCGCCCTCGTCGACGCCGCCGCCGACGCCGGCTGCGACGCCGTGAAGTTCCAGAAGCGCACCCCCGAGATCTGCACCCCGCGCGACCAGTGGGACGTGGAGCGCGACACGCCGTGGGGCCGGATGACGTACATCGACTACCGCCACCGGGTGGAATTCGGCGAGGACGAGTACCGCGCGATCGACGAGCACTGCGCGCGGCGCGGCATCGCCTGGTTCGCCTCGCCCTGGGACGTCGAGTCCGTCGCGTTCCTGGAGAAGTTCGACGTCCCGGCCCACAAGGTGGCCTCCGCCTCCCTCACCGACGACGAGCTGCTGCGCACCCTGCGCGCCACCGGCCGCACGGTGGTCCTCTCCACTGGGATGTCCACGCCCAAGCAGATCCGGCACGCCGTCGAGGTGCTGGGCAGCGACAACGTCGTGCTCTGCCACGCGACCTCGACCTACCCGGCCAAGGCCGCCGAGCTCAACCTCCGGGTGATCAACACCCTGATGGCCGAGTACCCCAACGTCCCCATCGGCTACTCCGGCCACGAGACGGGCCTCCAGACCACCCTCGCCGCCGTCGCCCTCGGCGCCGCCTTCGTCGAGCGCCACATCACCCTCGACCGCGCCATGTGGGGCTCCGACCAGGCCGCGTCCGTCGAACCCGGCGGGCTCAGCAGGCTCGTGCGCGACATCCGCGTCGTGGAGGAGTCGCTGGGCGACGGGGTCAAGCGGGTGTACGACAGCGAGCTGGGGCCGATGCGCAAGCTGCGCCGGGTCGCGGGCGTCGTCGCCGAGGCGGACGACCGCGAACCCCTCGCGGTCTGACGGGCCGGCCGTGACCCCACCCGAGGGCCGGCCGGCCGACGGACCGGTCCCGGAGGCGGCGGAGGCTCCCGTCCGCCGCCTCCGGGGCCCTCGCCGGCCCGAAGCCCCCACCCTGGCCTTCGTCGAGAGCCCGGTGCAGCTGCTGAACGTCCTCGAATGGGCGTACCGCGTCACCTACGGCCCCCGGCCGTTGTGCGAAGGGGTGCCGCGCCAGCCCGGTGCCCGGGACATCACCCCGCTCGGCGGTGATCTGCTCGTCGTCGTCCTGGCCCCGCACGACCCCATGACCCGGGGGCAGCTGCGGCGGATGGCCGAGCTGGCCCGGGACCAGGGGCACGGGGTGCGCTGGGAGGAGGCCCGGGGCGGGCCGGGGGCGCCCTTCGCCACCGTGGGGGCGCTCGCCGGGCCGCTGCGCCGGGCGCGGCGCGTCGTCATCGGCGACCCGTTCTCGCGCTACGTCCAGTTGCTGCTGACCATCACCCGGGCGCGGGAGCTGATCGTGGTGGACGACGGCACGGCCACCATGGAGTTCGTCTCCCAACTCGCCCGGGGCGAACGGTTCGTGCGCTGGCACCGGCGCGACGCCACTCCGGGGGCGCGCGACATCATCTTCGCGCCCGTATCCGCATCGGCGCGCCGGAAACTCACTCCGAACGACCACCGTTCGGTGGAAATCTTCACCTCGATGCCCGTGGAACCGCCACCCGGAGTGACGGTCACGGCCAACGACTTCGCCTGGACCAGGGCCACACAGGGCCCGCCCACCCTCACCCGGGGCACCGATCTGGTGGGCACCTCGCTCGTCGAGACCGGGGTCGTGGACCCCGAGCGCTACCTCGAAGCGGTCGCCGCGCTCGCCCGCGCCCACGGCGCCACCCGCTACTTCGCCCACCGCCGCGAGAGCACCGACAAGCTCCGCCGCATAGCCGGTGAACTGGGGCTGGAGGTCGTCCGACCCGAGCTGCCGCTGGAGCTGATCGCCCGGCGCGGGCCCATCGGACGCACGGTGGTGAGCTTCCCCTCCACCGTCGTCCACACCCTGCCCCAGGCCCTCGCCGGCACCGGGGTGACCGTCGCCGTCTGCGACATCGACCCCGCCTGGCTCACCGAGCACGCCTCACCCCGGGCCGAAGGTTTCCTCTCCGGAGTCACGGACTGCGCCCGCGCCGTACGACGCGTACCGTACGCGCCCGTTCCATCGGGGCGTGTCGCCGAAGGTACGCCGTAAATACGGGTCATACCCCTCGGCCGACCCATCCATGCGGCTGAACTTTTCTTGATCGAGGGACAGTTGCCCCATTCGGGGCTCTACCCTTCACAGGGTGAATCACCTGATGCCCTGCGAAGCCGATCCCGAAACCACCGACGGCGAACTCCCCGGTCTCCTACCCCCCGGGCTGCGCAGCGAACTCATCTCCTTCCGGCGCGACTTGCACATGCATCCCGAGCTGGGAAACCGTGAGTTCCGCACCACCGCGCAGGTCCGGGCGCGGCTGGAGAAGGCAGGGCTCAGACCGCGTACGCTCGCGAACGGCACGGGCCTGATCTGCGACATCGGGCGGGACGGGGCGTCGTACGCCGCCACCGGCGGCCGGCGGCCCGTCCTCGCGCTCCGCGCCGACCTCGACGCGCTGCCCATCCCGGACACCAAGACCGTCCCGTACCGCTCGACCATCCCCAAGATGGCCCACGCCTGTGGTCACGACGTCCACACCACCGTCGTGCTGGGCGCCGGGCTGGTCCTGGCGGAGCTGGCCGAGCAGGGGCTGCTGCCCAATCCGGTGCGGCTGATCTTCCAGCCCGCCGAGGAGGTGCTGCCCGGCGGCGCCCTCGACGCGATCGAGTGCGGGGCGCTGGACGGGGTGGGCCGCATCATCGCCGTCCACTGCGACCCCAAGGTCGAGGTCGGCCGGCTGGGCCTGCGGACCGGCCCCATCACCTCCGCCTGCGACCGGCTGGAGGTCCGCCTCGCCGGCCCCGGCGGCCACACCGCCCGCCCCCACCTCACCACCGATCTGGTGACGGCCGCCGCCCGGGTCGCCACCGACGTCCCGGCGGTGCTCGCCCGGCGGGCCGACGCCCGCTCGGGGCTCTCCCTGACCTGGGGCCGGCTGGAGACCGGGCACGCCCCCAACGTCATCCCGCAGCACGCCGAGCTCTCCGGCACCGTCCGCTGCCTCGACCTCGCCGCCTGGCGGGAGGCCGCCGACCTGGTGCACGCCGCCGTCGACGAGGTCGCCGCGCTCCACCGGGCCAAGACGGAGATCAGCTACATCCGCGGCGTCCCGCCCGTCGTCAACGACGCCGACGTCACCGGGCTGCTCCGGCGCGCCATGGCCGCCCGCCGGGGGCGGTACTCCCTGGAGGACACCGAGCAGAGCCTCGGCGGCGAGGACTTCTCCTGGTACCTCGAGCACGTACCGGGCGCGATGGCCCGGCTCGGAGTGCGTCCGGTGGGGGATACGACCCGCCGTGACCTGCATTGCGGCGATTTCGATGTTGACGAGGAAGCGATCGCCGTGGGGGTGGAGCTCTTTACCGCCGCGGCATTGCTGGACGGCAACCGAATGTAGGCATTCGGGTCAAGAAGGGTTGACGACGATCCGATAACGGCTTCCTAGCACCCCTTTTATCTGTATCTACGCGCGTTACGATGCCCGCGAAAGACAGCGCCAATGGAGGCGCTTCGAGTGAAGGGGCCCCTCGTGCGCCGGGTATCCACTATCGCCGTCGCGGGCATCAGCACCGCGGCTCTCGCATTCACTCTCACCGCCTGTGGTGAGTCCTCTACCGAGTCCAGCAGCGGCGGAAAGGGCGTCGGCCTGGCGTTCGACGTCGGCGGCCGTGACGACCACTCCTTCAATGAGTCCGCCGCCCGTGGCGTGGACAAGGCTCAGAAGGAGCTCGGTGTCCAGAGCAAGCTGATGACCGCCAAGAACGGTGAGACCGAGGCCGACCGCGAGCAGCGGCTGACCTCGCTGGCCGAGTCCGGGTACAACCCCGTCATCGGCGTCGGCTTCAACTACTCGAAGTCGATCGAGAAGGTCGCCAAGGACTTCCCGAAGACCACCTTCGGCATCGTCGACTCGGTCGCCCCGGGCAACAACATCGACAGCATCACCTTCGGTGAGCACGAGGGCTCCTACCTCGCGGGTGTCGCCGCCGCCCTGAAGTCCAAGAGCCACAAGGTCGGCTTCATCGGTGGTGTGAACAACGCCCTCATCCAGAAGTTCCAGGCCGGCTTCGAGCAGGGCGCGAAGGACACGGACTCCAGCGTCCAGGTCACCTCGCAGTACCTGTACCCGAACAACGACAAGGGCTTCAACGACCCGGCGGCCGCCAAGGACAAGGCCAAGGGCATGCTCGACTCGGGCATCGACGTGATCTACACCGCCGCCGGTCTCTCCGGCAACGGTTCGATCGAGGCCATCGCCGGCCAGAAGGGCGCCTGGGCGATCGGTGTCGACTCCGACCAGTACCAGCAGCCCGGCCTGGAGAAGTACAAGAGCTCCATCCTCACCTCCGTGGTGAAGAACGTGGACGTGGCGGTCTTCGACCTCATCAAGAGCGTCAAGGACGGCAAGCCGCTCACGGGCCCGCACGCCTACCTGCTCAAGGACGGCGGCGTGTCGCTGGCCACCTCCGGTGGTCAGATCGACGACATCAAGGACAAGATCGACGCCGCGAAGAAGAAGATCGTGGACGGCCAGGTCAAGGTCCGCACCGCCCCGTGACGCGAGTGACCGGTTCCGGCCGGTCCGTCATGACGTCATGACAGCGGGCCCGGCGGCGGGGGAGGAGCTCCCCCGCCGCCGGGCCCGTACATACGAGCCAACGCTACGCGCGTAGCACGGCATTGACGCGTGTAGCGTCGCCCCCGCCCCGCCGAACCCTCCGACCCCCGCACGGCTGGTCCGGCTTTCCTCCCGCTCCCTTCCCCGAGGAGAGTGCGCCATCAAAGCGTCCACCGAAGAGCCCAAGAAGGAGCCAGCCGCACCGGCGGTAGAGCTCGCGGGCATCACCAAGCGGTTCCCCGGAGTCGTGGCCAACCACGACATCCACCTCACGGTCCGCCGCGGCACCGTCCACGCCCTCTGCGGCGAGAACGGCGCCGGCAAGTCGACCCTGATGAAGATCCTCTACGGCATGCAGAAGCCGGACGAGGGCACCATCACCCTCGACGGCGAGCAGGTCTCCCTGCACAGCCCCGCCGACGCCATCGCGCGCGGCATCGGCATGGTGCACCAGCACTTCATGCTGGCCGACAACCTCACCGTGCTCGAGAACGTCGTCCTCGGCGCCGAGAAGCTCCACGGCATCGGCAACAAGGCCCGCAAGAAGATCAAGGAGATCTCCGACGCGTACGGCCTGGGCGTGCGCCCCGACGTCCTCGTCGAGGACCTCGGCGTCGCCGACCGCCAGCGCGTGGAGATCCTCAAGGTCCTCTACCGGGGTGCCCGCACCCTGATCCTCGACGAGCCCACCGCCGTCCTGGTTCCCCAGGAGGTCGACGCGCTCTTCGACAACCTGCGCGAGCTCAAGGCCGAGGGCCTGACGGTCATCTTCATCTCCCACAAGCTGGGCGAGGTGCTCTCCGTCGCCGACGACATCACCGTCATCCGGCGCGGCACCACCGTCGGCACCGCGATCCCCAGCGAGACCACCCCCAAGCAGCTCGCCGAGCTGATGGTGGGCGAGGAGCTGCCCTCGCCGGAGACCCGTGAGTCCACGGTCACCGACGTGCCCATGCTCACCGTCGACGGCCTCCACCTGTCCGCCACCGACTCCGACGGCGTCGTCCGCGCGGTGCTCGACGGCATCTCCTTCACCATCCACAAGGGCGAGGTCCTCGGCCTCGCGGGTGTCGAGGGCAACGGTCAGGCGGAGCTCGTCGAGGCCATCATGGGCATGCGGACCCCGGACGGCGGCGTCGTCACCCTCGACGGCGACGACATCACCAAGACCCCCACGCGCAAGCGCCGTGAGGGCGGCATGGGGTACATCCCCGAGGACCGCCACCGCCACGGCCTGCTGCTGGAGGCCCCGCTGTGGGAGAACCGCATCCTCGGCCACGTCACCGAGAAGCCCAACAGCAAGGGCGGGCTCCTCGACACCAAGGCCGCCCGTGAGGACACCGAGCGCATCGTCCGCGAGTACGACGTCCGCACGCCCGGCATCGAGGTCACCGCGGCCTCCCTGTCCGGCGGCAACCAGCAGAAGCTGATCGTCGGCCGCGAGATGAGCCACAACCCCAAGCTCCTCATCGCCGCGCACCCCACCCGGGGCGTGGACGTCGGCGCGCAGGCGCAGATCTGGGACCAGATCCGCGAGGCGCGCCGCGAGGGCCTGGCGGTGCTGCTGATCTCCGCCGACCTGGACGAGCTGATCGGCCTCTCCGACACGCTCCGGGTGATGTTCCGCGGCCGCCTGGTCGCCGACGCGGACCCCGCGACGATCACCCCGGAGGAGCTGGGCTCCGCCATGACGGGCGCCGCGTCGGGCCACCTCGAGCACGAGGAGGGCGCCGAGGAGGCCCCGGAGCCCTCGGATTCCGGGGACGCCCCGGAGGCCCCGGCGGACCCGGAGGCCCCGGCGGAGGAGACCCCGGCGGAGGAGACCCCCGCGGAGGAGACCCCGGCCGAGACCGAGGAGCCCTCCTCGGAGCCGGAGAAGAAGAACGTGAAGAACGACAAGAGCGCCAAGAGCGACGAGAACCCGGAAGGCGGTGACTCGAAGTGAAGAAGTTCGACAAGAACAAGCTGATCCTTGGCCTCGCCGCCCCGGCCCTGGCCATCGTCACCGCGCTGGTGATCACCTCGATCATCATCGGGGCCACCGGCAAGGACCCCTTCCACGCCTACCAGGTGATGGTGGAGTTCGGCTCGAAGGCCGACAGCCAGGTCTGGATCATCAACAAGGCGACGCCGTACTACCTCTCCGCGCTGGCCGTGGCCATCGGCTTCCGGATGAACCTGTTCAACATCGGTGTCGACGGCCAGTACCGCATCGCGGCGTTCTTCGCCGCCGTGGTCGGCGGCGCGCTGACGATGCCGGGCATCATCCAGATCCCGGTCATCATCGTCGTCGCGATGGCGATCGGCGCCGTCTGGGCCGGCATCGCCGGTCTGCTGAAGGTCACCCGCGGCGTCAACGAGGTCATCAGCACGATCATGCTGAACGCCATCGGCGCCTCGGTGATCGGCTACTTCCTCCAGGACGGCCGCCTCGCGCAGAAGGAGGGCAACCTGATCCACACGCCCTACCTGCCCGACTCGGCCCACTTCTTCGAGATCCCGACCCAGCCCAAGCCCATCTACGGCTTCGTGGTGATCGCCGCCCTCGCCGGCGCCGCCTACTGGTTCGTCCTCAACCGCACCCGCTTCGGCTTCGACCTCCGCACCGTCGGCCGGTCCGAGTCCGCGGCCCACGCCTCCGGCGTGAGCGTCAAGCGCATGGTGATCACCTCCATGCTGCTGTCCGGTGCCATCGCCGGTCTCGTCGGCATGCCGACCCTGCTCGGCGTGTCGTACAACTACGGCACCGACTTCCCGGCCGGTATCGGCTTCACCGGTATCGCCATCGCGCTGCTCGGCCGCAACAACCCCATCGGCATGGCGCTCGCCGCCCTGCTCTGGGGCTTCCTGGAGCGCACCGGCACCCAGCTGGAGTTCGAGGGCTACGCCCAGGAGATCGTCGGCGTGATCCAGGGCGTCATCGTCCTGTGCGTCGTCATCGCCTACGAGATCGTGCGCCGGTACGGCCTCAAGGCCCAGCAGCGCAAGGTCGGCGAGGAACTCGCCGCCCAGGCCCGTAAGAGCGACAAGGCGGAGGTTTCCGCGTGAGCACCACCTTCACCTCCGCCATCGCGGAGAAGCTGTCCGGCAGGAACCGGCCGGAGGGCAAGCGGGGCAAGCTCTCGACCCCCGTCGTCCTGCTGATCATCGCTGGCGCGATGATCCTGCTGGCGGCCCTCCGCCAGATCACCGGCGCCAACGACCTGACCTCCTCCGGTCAGTTCTCCGGCGCCCTCGCCGCCGCCGTGCCCATCGGCCTCGCCGGTCTCGGCGGCCTGTGGGCCGAGCGCGCCGGCGTCGTCAACATCGGCCTCGAAGGCATGATGATGCTCGGCACGTTCTGTGCCGGCTGGATGGGCTGGCAGCACGGCCCGTGGGTGGCGGCCCTCGCCGGCGTCGTCGGCGGTGCCGTCGGCGGACTCATCCACGCCGTCGCGACCGTCACCTTCAACGTCGACCACATCATCTCGGGTGTGGCCATCAACATCCTGGCCCTGGGCGTCACCCAGTACCTGGCCAAGATGTGGTTCGGTGCCGAGGGCAGTGCCGCGCAGAAGGCGGGCGGCAACGACAAGCAGTCGCCGGTCATGGAGAACATGCCCAACTTCTCCATCCCGGGCCTGTCCGACTGGCTCCACTCGATCGAGAAGCACCACTGGTTCCTCGTCTCCGACGTCGCCGGCGTCCTCGACGGCCTCGTCTCCGACGTGTCCTGGCTGACGATCGTCGCCGCGCTGCTCTTCGTCGGCACGTTCTTCGTGCTGTGGCGCTCGGCCTTCGGCCTGCGCCTGCGCTCCTGCGGCGAGAGCCCGGTGGCCGCCGAGTCCCTCGGCGTCAACGTCTACAAGTACAAGTACGCGGCCGTCATCGTCTCCGGCGGCATGGCCGGCCTCGGTGGCGCGTTCCTCGCCATCGGCACCCACATGTACTCCGACGGCCAGACCGGCGGTCGCGGCTACATCGGTCTCGCCACGATGATCTTCGGTAACTGGCGGCCGGGCGGCGTCGCCATGGGCGCCGGCCTGTTCGGCTTCATGGACAGCCTCCAGCTGCGCTCCGGCGGCCCGACCGTCCACGCCCTGCTGCTGCTCGTGGCGGTGCTGCTCGTCGGCCTCGCCCTGTGGCGCCTGAAGCAGGGCAAGAAGCGGCCCGCGGTCATCAGTGGTGTCATCGCCGCGGCCCTCGTCCTCTGGTACGCGCTGACCAAGACCGTCCCGCTGGAGTTCGTCGACGCCACCCCGTACGTCGCGACCCTGCTGGTCCTGTCGCTGTCCGCGCAGCGCCTGCGGATGCCCAAGGCCGACGGCAAGCCGTACCGGAAGGGCCAGGGCAAGTGACCGACTCCCCTGACTGGGAGGCCCTGCGCGGGCGGGCCCGGGACGCCATGTCCCGGGCCTACGCCCCGTACTCCAACTTCCCCGTCGGCTCGGCGGCCCTCGTGGACGACGGCCGCGTCGTCACCGGCTGCAACGTGGAGAACGCCGCCTACGGCGTCGCCCTGTGCGCCGAGTGCGGCATGGTCTCCGAGCTGATCGCCACCGGCGGCGGCCGGCTGACCCACTTCACCTGCTGCGACCGCCACGGCAACGTCCTGATGCCGTGCGGCCGCTGCCGCCAGCTGCTCTGGGAGCACGGCGGCCCCGAGCTGGAGGTGGACACGACGACGGGCGTCCGCCCGCTCGCCGAGCTCCTCCCCGACGCGTTTGGGCCCTCGGACCTGAATCGTTGAAGATGTCCCTAAGCGCCGGACGGGCTGATCTTTCAGCCCGTCCGGGTCACTTTCCGGACCCGGGAAGACCTGAGGACTACGAACTTAAGGAAAATGTGCTGATGGACGCCATTTCCGTTATCCGCACCAAGCGTGACCGCGGTCGTCTGAGCGACGAGCAGATCGACTGGATGATCGACGCGTACACGCGGGGCGAGGTCGCCGACGAGCAGATGTCCGCGCTCGCGATGGCCATCCTGCTCAACGGCATGGACCGCGCGGAGATCGCGCGCTGGACCGCCGCGATGATCAAGTCCGGCGAGCGCATGGACTTCTCGTCCCTGCCCGTCCCCACCGCCGACAAGCACTCCACCGGCGGCGTCGGCGACAAGATCACCCTCCCGCTGGCCCCCCTCGTCGCGGCCTGCGGCGCGGCCGTCCCGCAGCTCTCCGGCCGCGGCCTCGGCCACACCGGTGGCACCCTCGACAAGCTGGAGTCCATCCCCGGCTGGCGCGCGCTGCTCTCCAACGACGAGATGCTGGACGTCCTGCGCAACGTGGGCTCGGTCATCTGCGCCGCCGGCGACGGCCTGGCCCCGGCCGACAAGAAGCTCTACGCCCTGCGCGACGTCACCGGCACGGTCGAGGCCATCCCGCTGATCGCCTCCTCCATCATGTCGAAGAAGATCGCCGAGGGCACGGGCTCGCTCGTCCTCGACGTGAAGGTCGGCTCGGGCGCCTTCATGAAGAACCTCGCGGACGCCCGCGAACTGGCCTCCACGATGGTCGGCCTCGGCACCGACCACGGCGTCAAGACCGTGGCCCTGCTCACCGACATGTCGACCCCGCTCGGCCTCACCGCGGGCAACGCCCTGGAGGTGCGCGAGTCCGTCGAGGTCCTCGCGGGCGGCGGCCCGGCGGACGTCGTCGAGCTCACCATCGCCCTGGCCCGCGAGATGCTCGACGCGGCCGGCATCAAGGACGCCGACCCGGCCAAGGCGCTCGCCGACGGCTCCGCGATGGACGTCTGGCGCCGCATGATCATCGCCCAGGGCGGCGACCCGGACGCCACGCTGCCGGTCGCCCGCGAGCAGCACGTGGTGACGGCCGCCGAGTCCGGCGTCCTCACCAAGCTGGACGCCTACGCGGTGGGCGTCTCGGCGTGGCGCCTGGGCGCGGGCCGCGCCCGCAAGGAGGACCCGGTGCAGGCCGGCGCGGGCATCGAGATGCACGCCAAGCCGGGTGACACGGTCAAGGCGGGCCAGCCGCTGATGACCCTCAACACCGACACCCCGGAGAAGTTCGAGTACGCGCTCAAGGCTCTTGAGGGCGGCGTCGAGATCTCCCCGGCGGGTACGGACTTCACGCCGAACCCGATCGTGCTGGACCGCATCGCGTAAGTTTCATCGGCGCGACGCCGAAAGCCCCCGCCTTGCTCCGAGGCGGGGGCTTTCGTCGTATCCCGTGGGGGGGGATCAGTCGTCACCGGCGTCGCCCGCGGCCGGGGGCGCACACTCGTCGAGGCCCTCATTTTGTATATTGCGCAAGCCAGGAACTGTGGGCGCGAGTGCCCCGTTGATCAAGACGACGGGGACCGGGACAGTGGTTTGTGGAGGAAGTTCATGGGTGTGCCCCTGACCAAGGGCGGCAACGTGTCGCTCACCAAGCAGGCCCCGGGCCTGACTGCGGTGACGGTCGGGCTGGGCTGGCGGGTCCGTCCCGCCGCGGGCGCCGACTACGACCTGGACGCCAGCGCCCTGCTGTGCGACCAGGCCGGGAAGGTCGTCTCCGACCGGCACTTCGTCTTCTTCAACAACCTTCGGAGCCCCGACGGCTCGGTCACCCACTCGGGGGACGTGGGCGCGTCCGGGGGAGAGGACCGCGAGCAGATCCAGGTCGACCTCGGCAGGGTCCCGGAGACGGTGGCGAAGATCGTCTTCCCCGTCTCCCTCTACGAGGCCGAACAACGCCACCAGACCTTCGGCCAGCTCGACAGCGCCCACATCCGCGTCGTCGACCGCGCGGACGGCCGCGAGCTGGCCCGCTACGACCTGAAGGGCGACGGCTCGACGGAGACCGCGATGGTCTTCGGCGAGCTCTACCGCCACGGGACGGAATGGAAGTTCCGGGCGATCGGGCAGGGATACGCGTCGGGGCTGGCGGGCATCGCGACGGACTACGGCGTGGACGTCCTGCGCGAGGCGACGACGCAGGCGACGCCGCCGCCTCCGCCTCCGCCTGCGCCTGCGCCGGTTCCGGCGGCCCCGCCGGCACCTCCGACCATCGCCTCCGCCCCACCAGCAATCGATTACGTATCAGGGAGCTCCACCGTGACGTGCTTCTTCGACCCGAGCCATGGCCCCGGCATGACGACGGTCCTGTGGTCCCCGCAGTGGGGCGTCCCCCGCCAGGTCCAGACCTGCGGCGGCTGCGCCCAGCGCGTCCAGACCACGCCGCCGCCGTACTACACGCCGCAGCAGCCCCAGGCGGGCTACCCCCAGCCCGTCCAGCAGGGCTACCCCCAGCAGCAGCCCCCCGCCGGCTACCCGCAGCAGCAGGGCGGCCAGCAGCAGGGCGGCCGCCGCTTCGGCACCGGCGCCCTCATCGGCGCGGGCGCGGCGGGCCTCGTCGGCGGCGCGCTCCTCAACGAGGCGATGAGCGACGACGAGCCGGACGTGATCATCAACAACTACTACGAGGACGAGTGACGGGCTGACGCCGGACTCCTCGTACGGGTGAACGGGATCGGTGGACCTCCGCCGGTCCCGTTCGGCATGCTGGGATCGGTGATGCACCGATGAAGGAGACCGCCGTGAGCGCACTCACCGTCGACCACTCCGAAGGCCACGGCCGTGAGTGGGACGAGTTGCTCCGTATCTGGGAAGAGACGGAAGCTCCCGAGGGCTGCAAGGTGGAGATCATTGAGGGGATCATCACCGTGTCACCAGCTCCCGCCAATAGGCACAACGTCATCGCGGGAAAGCTCCAGCGCGCTCTGTACACAGTGATCCCGGAGGACTGGGGGATCTACCAAACCCTGGCGGTCTCCGTCCCTTCGCGTAGCGGCCTCTTCATCCCCGACCTGGTCGTCGCACCGGAGTCCGAGCTGCTGGAACTGTCCGAGTCCGAGCAGTACATTCCCGCCTCCGCCTCGATGTTCATCGCCGAGATCACGTCGAAGTCCAGCCTCCGTCATGACCGTGTCAGCAAGCCGGCGGCCTACGCGCACGCCGGTGCGCCCCTCTACCTCCTGGTCGACGGTTGGGCGAAGGGTGGCCCCACCATCACCCTCTACGGAGAGCCGAAGGACGACGTCTACCGAGTGCTGTACGCGGGGAAGTTCGGAGAGGACATCCCCCTTCCCGAGCCGTTCGCTCTGACGCTTGAGACAGAGGCATTCCCCGTCGACGTCGGCTGACGGGTCACGCCGGGGTGGCGCGGGCCAGGAAGAGGCCCGTGCGCGTTGCCAGTTCGAGCGCGCCGCCGTGGGCGTCGACCGTCCGTGAGACATCGGAAAGCACCGCCCGACGGGTCTCCTCCGTCAGGATCAGGTACGAGGAGAGCGACGACAGCAGGTCGACGATCCCGGCCGTGGTGCGGGTGTGCCGTGAGTGATACAGGCGGTGCTCCACATCGGTGAAGTCCTCCTGGGCCTGCAACTCCTCCCACACCCAGGAGTTCGGAGCCATGACCGACTCGCGGGGCTGGGCGTCCACGATCGAATGCGGCGGCAGCCCCTGCAGGTGGCGGTGGTGCACGGCCCTCAGCTCGTGCCGAAGGGTCTCGTCGGCCACCAGCCAGTCGTTCCAGAACAGGGCGATGGCCCCGCCCGGGACCAGTAACTCCCGTGCCCGCCGCCAGCGCACCTCCGGGTCGACCCAGTGCCACGCCTGGCCGGCGAGAAGCAGCGCGAACCTCCGGTCTGAGGCCTGCCATCTCTCGAAGTCGACGTCCTCGACGGTGACATGGGGCATGCCGGCGCAGTGCCGTGCCAGCACGGCCGCCATCCGGGGGTCGGGTTCGAGGCAGGTCAGCGTGACGCCGCGCGCGGCGAACGCGAGCGTCGCCTTGCCCGTGCCCGCGCCGACCTCCAGCGCGTCCACGCCCTGCGGCCGGCGCCCGGTGAACTCCAGCACGCCGGTGACGAGTTCGTCCGGATAGCCGGGGCGCGCGGCGTCGTACTGCTCGGCGGCCTCACCGAAGGCGACGCGCCGTTCGGGGGCGCGGTCGATGGGATTCTCGGTCATGGCCCCATGGTGCCGCCGCCGGTCCGCCTCGCGCCGTATGTCGTCGCGGAGCGGCGAACTCCGCAGTGGTGGCAGCGGAATTCACCACCGCAGTGTGCCCGGCCCGGGGGATTTCCGCAGGCGGAGCGGCGGGGTGATGCGGGCGTCGCGGCGGCCGCGCGTCGCGGCGGCCGCGGGCCGCCGATCCGGCAGCGCTGGCCATCACGTGAGGGCGCCCAAAGGGCGGATCCGCGCTGACAGAAGCCGGTCTGGCCGAAAGGGCTGTCGCTGGCGATCACGGCTGATCACTAACGTCTCGTGTGTTGTCGTGATCAATCACCGTTGGGGGACATCATGCCGCTTCGTCGCATCGCCACCGCTCTCGGCGCCGCCGCCGTGCTCGTCGTCGGAGGGGCGGTCGTGTCGGCTCACGCCGTCGGCGTCCCGGGGGCCGGGGCCAGGGCCACCGCGCCGTGCCCGGTCGTCGCCGGGGTCGAGGGCGCGCGCCTGCCCGACGGCGGTGACCCGAGTCGCTACTCCTTCTGCCACAAGGGCATCCGGTACGACTACACCTGCCCGCAAGGCTCCGTGTGGGACGCCACGGACAAGCAGTGCGCGGCGCCGGACAAGGCGCACGTGACGGGCACCAGCCTCAAGGCGGGGACGGCGAAGCTGACCCGTACCCCGCTGGGGGTGAAGGGCCTGAACGCCAAGGTCACCTACGACGGCGGCCGGTACCTGCCCGGCGCCTCCGTCACCTTCGCCACCCTCGACGGCACGACCCTCTGCACCGCGCGTACCAGCCTCCTCGGTACCGCTTCCTGTGACGCCGACGGAATCTCCGTGACGGCGGCGGACCAACTGCTGCGCGGTTACACCGCCACCTACGACGGCATCAGCACTCTCGCCGGCTCCATGGGCAGAGGCACCGTAGTCGCTCGATAGCTGCCGTCGTCCCCGGCGGTCAGCAGCCGGTACCGTCCCGGCGAGGTCCCGTACTCCCGCTTGAACGCGTTGGCGAAGGCGAACTGTGACCCGTAGCCGACGCGTTCGGCGACGGTCGCCAGGGTCGCGTCCGAGTTCCGGAGGAGCCCGGCGGCCAGGGTCAGGCGCCACCACGTCGCGTATGTCAGCGGTGGCCTTCCGACCAGCGTGGTGAAACGGCGGGAAAACGCTGCCCGGGAGAGGCCCGCCGTGGCCGCGAGCGAGGCGACCGTCCATGGACGGGCCGGTTCCGTGTGGAGGGCGCGGAGGGCGGCGCCCGCCGTGGGGTCGGCCAGGGCGCGGCACCAGCCGGTGGTGGCCACGGTGGAACGGGCCTCGTAGACCGCGCGCATCAGGTGGATGAGCAGCAGCTCCAGCAGGGAGGGCAGGGCGGCGTCCGTGCCCTGACCCGGAGACTCCAGCTCATCGCCGAGCAGGCGGATGACCGTGTGCAGCGACGCGTGCGGGGTGGCGCGTGCGGGCAGGGGGAGGAAGGCGGGGAAGTCCGCGAGGAGGGGATGGGCCCGGGCCTGGTCCATGCGGTAGCCGCCGGTGAGCAGCACGGTGGACGGGCGGTCGGCGGAAGCCGTCAGGGTGTGCGGCGTGCCGTGCGGCAGGAAGACGGCGTCGCCCTTGACGAGCGTCACCGCTTCCCCCGGAGCCCGGGGTATCAGCCGGCAGGAGCCGTCCAGCACCACATGGAAGCCGGCTCCGCCGAAGGGCGGGATGTCCGTCTCCCAGTGGCCTTGCTGTCGTGTCAGCGTCGAGTACGGCCGCCCGGTGCGCAGGGCGGCGAGGGTGTCGCTGAGAACGTCCATGCCGTGAGTATGCGCGAGCGGTTGCGAGCGGGTGCGAGACGATCGCGTATACACCGTGGACGGTGACGTATTGGGCGTCTTCCGGACGCTCCTTAACGTCTTACCCATGCGAACGATGACCTTGGGCGCGGTGGAGATCACCCGCATCGTGGAATGGCACGCCCCGGCAGCGGCGCCCATCACCGAGATCTTTCCCGACAGCACGCCACGGATGTGGCGGGAGAACGAGTCGTGGCTGGCCCCCGACTTCTGGGACCCCGGCACCGACAGGCTAGGCGTCGCCGTACAGACGTGGCTGCTGCGCAACGAGGGGCGGACGATCCTCGTCGACACCGGGCTCGGCAATGACAAGGAGCGGCCGGACCGGCCGGTCTGGTCACGGTTGCGAGGAGACTTCCTGGAGCGGCTGGCCGCCGTCGGGGTGCGGCCGGAGGACGTGGACGTCGTGGTCAACACCCACCTGCACGCCGATCACGTCGGTTGGAACACCCGGCTGGTGGCGGGGGAGTGGGTGCCCACCTTCCCCAACGCCACCTACCTCGTCCCCAGGGCGGACTTCGAGCACTGGGCGCGGCCGGAAGCGGCCGCCGGGCCTGCGGGCGCCGCGTTCGCGGACAGTGTGCTGCCGGTCCGGCGCGCCGGGCAGGCCGTCTTGTGGGACGGGAGTGACGGCGAGTACCGCATCGACGGCAGCCTCGCCCTCGCGCCCGCTCCCGGGCACACCCCCGGCTCGTCGGTCCTCCGGCTGGCGTCCGGAACGGATCGGGCGGTGTTCGTGGGCGACCTCGTGCACAGCCCGTTGCAGTTCGCCGAACCCGACTGCGACACGTGCCTGAGCGAGGACCAGGTGGAGGCGACGCGTTCCCGGCGGAGGATCCTGGAAGAGGCCGCTGATACCCGGTCGTTGATCTTCCCGGCGCATCTGCCGGGGCACGGGGCGGCTGAGGTGCGGCGGGACGGTGACAAGTTCGCCTTGTCGCGCTGGGCGCCGTTCGCGTCGATCTGATCGGGGAAGTGCGCACCTCCGCCGCGCGCCCCTTGTGCGCCTCAAGCGCCCTGTCTTATGGGCCATTTGGGGACTCAGAGGAGCGATAGTGTCGCTGTGCGTGCCAATGGCACGCCCTCCTCCAAGGAAGGACCGGGCCCCACGTCCTCGGGGCCCGGCCCGAATCCAACAGGCGCGGTCGACCGGGACATTCGGCCGCCTTTGTGGAGGAGGGCGGGCAATGGCTCGTCACCGTAAGCCGACTCTGATCGAGCGGATCTACTTCGTAGTCCGTGAGTTCGGGAGGTGGCTGATCGGCCGGTGACCGACGATCCCCCGAGACCCTGGGGACCGTCGGTCAGATGACTGGCTGAACGGTGTGGGCCCTCGTCTGGATACCTGGTCCGGGCGGGGGCCTCTTTGTGCGGTGACCGACGATCCCCCGACCAACTGGGGACCCTCGGTCGACTGAACGCCCATGCGGTGTTCTGGTCCCCGTCTGGAGTCTCGGTCCGGGCGGGGGCCTCTTTGGTGCCCGCACGGCACCGGGCGTCCCCGAGAGGATGCCGCCTCCACCGTACCGAATCCGCCTCCCGACTTCAGCCCCCCACACACCCAACGGGTGAACCGCGACGCGCCCCCATGACGAAGGGGCCGCACCCGCCGCCTGTCAAGAGCGGGTGCGGCCCCTCCGGGCTCTGCGAGCGGGATCCGCGGAAGCGGAAACCGGCTAGCGGCGCGCCGCCGCGATCAGGAGGCGGCGCTGGACCGCCGCGCGGTGCGTCGCGTACAGCGTGATCGACGCGGCGGCCACCATGGCCAGCAGGCCCAGGACGACCGTGCCGTCCCAGCCCGCCGCGCGGAAGGCGAGCGCGCCGAGGGTGCCGCCGACCGAGCTGCCCGCGTAGTACGCGAACTGGTAGAGGGCCGAGGCCTGGGCGCGGCCCGTCGTCGCGGCGCGGCTGACGGAGGACGAGGCCACCGCGTGGCCCGCGAAGAAGCCGGCCGTGATCAGGACCAGGCCGACCAGGATCGCGGTCAGCGAGGACGTGACGGTGAGCAGCAGGCCCACCGCCGTCGTGCCCACCGCGAGGTAGAGCGCGCCGCGCCGGCCGAGGCGGGCGACGAGCGTGCCCGCGGCGGCGGAGGAGGCCGTGCCGACCAGGTAGATCAGGAAGATGGAGCCGACGACGCCCTGCGGCAGCGAGAAGGGCGCCTCCGCCAGCCGGTAGCCGATGACGGTGTAGACCGCGCCGAAGACGGTCATGAAGAGCGCGCCGATCGCGTACAGGCGGCACAGCAGCGGGTCGGTGAGGTGGGTGCGCAGCGTGTGGGCCAGGGAGCGCGCCGAGACCGTGGACGGGGTGAAGTGCCGCGCCTTGGGGATCATGAGCCGGAAGGTCAGCGCGCACACGACCGCCAGCGCGCCCACCGCGCACAGGCCCGCGCGCCAGCCCCAGGCCTGGGCCACCCAGCCGGCCAGGATCCGGCCGGTCATCCCGCCGATGGCGTTGCCCGCCACGAACAGCCCGATCGCGCCGACCAGCGCCTTGGGGCGGACCTCCTCCGCCAGGTACGCCATCGCGGAGGCCGGCACTCCGGCCAGTGCCGCGCCCTGCACCGCGCGCAGCGCGATCAGCGAGCCCAGGTCGGGGGCGAAGGGCACCAGGAGGCCGAGCAGCGCGGCGACGCAGAGGGCGGCCGTCATCGTGGCCCGGCGGCCGAAGCGCTCGGAGAGGGCGCTGAGCGGGACGACCGCGAGGGCGAGGCCGCCGGTCGCGGCGGAGACGGTCCAGCTGGCCTGATCGGCCGTCACACCGAGGCCGCCCGAGATCGCGGGGAGCAGGGCCTGGGTGGAGTAGAGGAGGGCGAAGGTGGCGACGCCGGCGGCGAAGAGCGCGAAGCTCATCCGGCGGTAGCCGGACCCGCCGGGGACCAGCCGGGTGTCGTCGGAGTCGGTGTTCGAGGAGGACGGGAGAGGCGACAGGGACGACGCGGTAGAGGCATCCGAGCGCGCGATGACGACGGATGCCCCGGTATCAGCGGGAGGCATGAATCAAACGTATGCACGGTGCATCTGATGCGTCCAATGCACAGAATGGCGATAATCGATCCCATGCAGCATGACCGCAGGTCAAAGGCCCCTCTGTCACCGATCGGCAACAGGAGTGTTACCGAAGACTTTGATGGAACGCCTACGGCGGAGCTGGCCGCCGGCTCCTGGGCGGCGACCCTGACGCCGCGTCTGGCGCAGTTCACGGCCGTCGCCCGGCACGAGCACGTGACGCGGGCCGCGCACCAGCTCGGCATGCCGCAGTCCACGCTCAGCCGGTCGATGGCCCGGCTGGAGGAGGACCTGGGCGTCGCGCTGTTCGCCCGCCACGGGCGGCAGGTCTCGCTGACCGCCGCCGGCCGGGATTTCCTGACGACGGTCGAGCGCGCGCTGTCGGAGGTCGAGCGGGCCGCCGAGTCCGTGCGGATGGACGCCGACCCGGAGTCGGGCAAGGTCGCGTTCGGGTTCCTCCACACGATGGGCTCCGAGACCGTACCCGAGCTCATCAGGGCCTTCCGTACCGACCAT
The DNA here is from genome assembly GCF_014648775.1 of Streptomyces abikoensis. Classification (GTDB taxonomy): domain Bacteria; phylum Actinomycetota; class Actinomycetes; order Streptomycetales; family Streptomycetaceae; genus Streptomyces; species Streptomyces abikoensis. Next base: position 24,260 of record NZ_BMRT01000005.1, on the reverse strand, counting down.
CCGCGCGTCCGGTTCCAGCTGGTGCAGAACTACGGCGAGGCGATGATCGAGCGGCTGCGCGACGGCGAGCTCGACCTGTGCCTGACCTCGCCGGTGCCCGACGAGCCGGACCTGGTGGCGCGCCGGCTGGACGAGCAGAAGCTGCGGCTGATCGTGCCGGACGACCATCCGCTGGCGGCGCGCAAGCGGATCCGGCTGGCGGAGGCCGCGAACGAACTCTTCGTCACCCTCGAACCCGGGTACGGGCTGCGGAAGATCACGGACCGGCTGTGCGCGGACGCGGGCTTCACACCGAAGATCGCCTTCGAGGGGGAGGACCCCGAGACGCTGCGCGGCCTGGTCGCCGCCGGGCTGGGGGTCGGGCTGCTGCCGCCGCCCGCCGTGCCCCGGCCCGGGGTGGTCGAGCTGGCGGTGACGGCGCCGCGCGCGGTGCGCGAGATCGGCGTGGCGTGGCTGGACGGGCACCCGGACACGCCGCCCGTCGCGGCGTTCAAGCGGTTCCTGCTGTCGCGGAGAGGCCAGCTGCTGCTGCACCGCTGAAGCGGGCTTCAGTGCCGCAGCGACTCCCCGAACCCCGATGCCAGCGGCATCCGCAACCCCAGCGGCGGCGGAGCCGCGAAGGCGTCCGCCACCGGGCGGGCGTACGGGTGGCCCAGCAGCGAGCCGCGGACGAAATCGGCTGCCAGTGCGAGGACTTCGGGGCGGTGCTGGTGCAGCGCGTGGCCGTCGGAGTGGACCTCGAAGCGGCAGACGTCGCGGTTGAGCTTCTTGGCGCGCTCGGCGAGGCGGTAGGACAGGTCCGGGTCCGTGCGCTCGTCGTTGGTGCCGTGGACGATCAGCACCCGGCGGCCCGCCAGCTGGCGCACCGGGTCGGGGGCGAGGACGGCGTCGGGCTCGGGCAGCCACGGGGCGAGCGCCAGCACCGACGCCACCGCCGGGTGCCCGGCGGCGAGCAGCGCGGCCCGGGCGCCCATGCCTTGACCCGCGAGGCACACCGGTACGTCGCCGTAGCGCCGCACCGCCTCGTCCGCCGCCCAGCGCACGTCCCCCACCGGATCGGCGGCCGAACCGTTCCAGCCGCGGTGGCGGTAGCGCAGGACGTGGACGGCCAGGCCCTCCTCGCCGGCCGCCCGGGTCAGCCGGCGGGCCAGGGGGCGCTGGGCGGCCAGCGCGCGGTACGAGGGGCGGCGCACGCCCGCGGCCGGGCCGCCGGGCAGCAGCAGGGCCACCGCCTGCACGGTCGGGCCGGGCGGCAGGCCCGTCGCGCCGAGGGGTTTGCCGAGGCGCGGGGCCTGGAGGACGGGGCTCGCCGGGCCGTCCGGATCGCTGGGGTCTCGCTGCGGCAACGCTTGCTGGACCATGGCAGACAACGATGGCAGAAGGACCGGTGGTGTCCACCCCGCCGATGGGTCACCGTTCCGTATCGTTCGCCGACATCTACGCGCGTAGGGGCTAGAGTGCGGAAATGACGAGCGAGACGTTCTCCCACACGATCCCGGGACAGCCGTCCCTGCCCTCTCCCGAGCAGATCCGCCGGGCGCCCAAGGTGCTGCTCCACGACCACCTCGACGGTGGCCTGCGCCCCGCCACGGTCGTCGACCTCGCGGCCGCGATCGGCTACGACAAGCTCCCCGAGACGGACCCCGAGAAGCTGGGCGTCTGGTTCCGCGAGGCGGCCGACTCCGGCTCGCTCGAGCGCTACCTGGAGACCTTCGCGCACACCTGCGCCGTGATGCAGACCCGCGAGGCGCTGTTCCGTGTGGCGGCCGAGTGCGCCGAGGACCTGGCCGCGGACGGCGTCGTCTACGCCGAGGTGCGCTACGCCCCCGAGCAGCACCTGGAGGCGGGGCTCACCCTGGAGCAGGTCGTCGAGGCGGTCAACGAGGGCTTCCGGGAGGGCGAGCGCCGGGCGCGCGCGAACGGCCACCGGATCCGGGTCGGCGCGATGCTGACCGCCATGCGGCACGCCGCGCGGGCGCTGGAGATCGCCGAACTCACCAACAACTACCGCGACTCGGGCGTCGTCGGCTTCGACATCGCGGGCGCCGAGGCGGGCTTCCCTCCCACCCGCCACCTGGACGCCTTCGAGTTCCTCAAGCGCGAGAACAACCACTTCACGATCCACGCGGGCGAGGCGTTCGGCCTGCCGTCGATCTGGCAGGCCCTCCAGTGGTGCGGCGCGGACCGGCTCGGCCACGGTGTGCGGATCATCGACGACATCGAGATCGCGGAGGACGGCACGGTCAAGCTCGGCCGGCTCGCGTCCTATGTGCGGGACAAGCGCATTCCGCTGGAGATGTGCCCCACCTCCAACCTCCAGACCGCCGCGGCCACTTCGTACGAAGAGCACCCGATCGGACTTCTGCGGAAACTGCATTTCCGGGCGACCGTGAATACGGATAATCGTCTGATGAGCGGTACCAGCATGAGCCGGGAATTCGAGCACCTGGTCAAGGCATTCGGCTACACGCTGGACGACATGCAGTGGTTCACCGTCAACGCCATGAAGTCGGCCTTCATCCCATTCGATGAACGTCTGGCCATGATCAATGACGTGATCAAGCCGGGTTACGCGGAGCTCAAGTCCGAGTGGCTGTTCCGCCAGACGACGACGGGAACCGCCTGACCAGCAATTCCCCGCCGGGCCCGGTAATGCCCGGACGGCGGCCGATACCGTGAATGCGGCCGGGGTCCGACAGGGCCCCGGCCGTGTCATTGATTGCGGGTGCGGCGGACTCGTGGCTAGTTTGCAATGCCGCTCCCCATTTCTTACGGCATCCCCGTCACGATCCCCGTCACGAGTCGAGGACAGAACAGATGAAGCAGGCTTCTCTCAAGGCCCTTGGCGCCGCCGTCGTCGGTGCCGCCCTCGCCGTCGGCGCGGCGGGCCCCGCCGCCGCCGGCACGCTGGAGTCGGTCACCACCACGGCCACCGGCGCGGCCAAGGGGCTGCCGCTGGAGCAGCTCGCCCCGGCGGCCCCGATGGGCGGCCCGGCGCTCGTCGCCTCGGACCGGCTGATCCGCTCCGGCGTGCTGGAGCAGTCGGCGAAGGCCGCCGACACCGCACTGGCCCCGCACCTGCCCACCGAGAAACTGACCGGGCACGCGGAGAAGCTCGCCGGGCACCCGCGGGGGGCGACGGCCGAGGCCACCACCCCCACCGGAAAGCACGCCGCCCCCGCCGACAACAAGGGGAACGCCGGTCTCCTCGGCGGCCTGCCCACCAAGGCCATCGCCCCCAACGGCCTCTCCCTGCCGGGCCTGGGCACCCCCAACATCAAGTGACGCGTACGGCGTCGGACGAGGCGAACGGGCCGCGCACCCCGACAGGGGAGCGCGGCCCGTTCGTCGTACGACAGCTCACCAGGCCTTGGCGGACGCGCGGGGGCTGCCCTCGGACGGCATCAGGATCCACAGCGCGAGGTAGAGGACGAACTGCGGACCGGGCAGCAGGCACGACAGCAGGAACAGCACCCGTACCGTCGTCCGGGACATCCCGAAGCGCTCGGCCAGACCCGCGCAGACTCCGGCGATCATCCTGTGGTTACGGGGGCGGACCAGCGGAGCGGACATGGCGGCGACTCCTTCACATCGAGGTGCCATGGAGCGGGAGGAGAGGGGCCGTCCCCTCGCCTTCACGATGACTCCACGCTACGGCCGCCGGACCGGGCAAAGCGTCACTCTACGGGGCGATCCCGACCCTGGGGATCGTCGGGGTCAGGGCGCACTCCGCCTCCTCCCGGCGGGGGGCCCGGGTAGGTCCCGCCTCGGCCCTGCGGCGTAGCCGGGCCCGTACCGCCGGGACGACCGCGAGGTGCGCGGCCGTCACCCCGGTGATGTTGAGCAGCAGCGCGTCCACGTCCAGCACCTGGCCCGCGACCCCGCTGCCCACCACCTGGAGGGCCAGCGAGAGCATCGCGCTGGTGAAGACCGTCCGGGCCAGCGAACCCAGCGTCGACGCCCCGATCCGGCCCCCCGCCCACGGCAGCAGCACGCCCAGCGGCGCGAACGGCAGCACACCGGCCCCTATCGAACGCGCGGCCTCCCAGGGGCTCAGCGCCAGATCGGCCCGGATCGTCGCCAGCGGCTCCATATGCGCGGCGCTCACCCAGGGTGCGGTCAAGGGCCGCAGGGCGAGCCAGCCGACCACGAGGACATGGGCGGCCAGGAGGACACAGCCCGCCACGCGGTAGCGGTGTCGGAGGGCGGGCGTACCGCCGTAGCCATGACGCTGCACGCCCCCCATGACGCCGCACGCGGGGCGCGCGGTTCCGCGTCCGGGTACAGAGAGTCAGCGCCCGTCGGCCGGCGGCAGTGGACTGCCGTTGCCCTGCACCGTCTCCGGATGCGTACGGGTCTCGTCGGTGCAGACGTAACTCTTGGGACGGTCGCCCGACGGGCCGCCCAGGATCACCGTGGGCCGCGCGTCGGCCGCCGGCGTCCCCGCGAACGTGCACACGACCTGCGCGAGCGCGAGCGGGGCCAGGTCGTCGGGGGGCATGTTCAGCCGGAGCGCCCCCGCCGGATCGCCCTTCGCCGGGCCGCTGACGGTCAGCTGCTGGGGGACGGCCGTGGAGAAACCGGCCTCGTCCTCGGCGGGCGTGGGCGGCCGCTTGAGCTCGTCCAGCAGCGCCCGGGCGAGTGCCGCCGGGTCGCCGCCCTCCGGCACGGACACCAGCCGCGTCACGGGGAGTAGCAGCGAGGTGCACAGCAGCTGAACGGACGTGGTGGCGCTGCCCGGTGTCGCCGAGGCCTGCGGGCCGTGCACCACGCACGTGGCCCGCGAGGGCGCGCTGCCGGCGTCCACGGGCACGGCCGTGCCCCGGATGCCACAGCCGGAGAGCCCGGTGGCGAGCGCGAACACCCCGGCCGCCACGGCGGCCGTGCGGATCGCCGGCCTCATCGGCTCTCCCCCTCGGCCGGGCCCCGCTCAGGCGCCGAGGCACCGCCGCCGGGGGCCGGATCGCCGTCCGGGGCCGGGGCCGAGTCGCGAGGCAGCGTCAGCGTGAAGACGGCACCGCCCTCGGGGGAGTTCTCCGCTGTGATCTCGCCGCCGTGGATATGGGCGTTCTCCAGCGCGATGGACAGCCCCAGACCGCTGCCCTCCGAACGCGGCCGCGACGCGCTCGCCTTGTAGAAGCGGTCGAAGACGTGCGGGAGGACCTCCTCGGGGATGCCCGGCCCGTGGTCGCGCACCGCGATCACCAGCGCCTCCTCCGTCTGCCGCACCGAGACCCGCACCGGCGAACCGCCGTGCTTGAGGGCGTTGCCGATGAGGTTGGCCAGGATCACATCGAGCCGGCGCGGGTCGAGCCGGACCGTCGTGCCGCGCTCGGCGTCCAGCTCGACGGCGTCCAGCCAGGCCCGCGCGTCGATGCACGCGGTGATCTGGTCGGCGATGTCCACGTCGTCCAGGACCAGCCGGGCCGTGCCCGCGTCGAAGCGGGTGACCTCCATCAGGTTCTCCACCAGGTCGTTCAGCCTGCGGGTCTCGCTCACCACGAGCTGCACCGCCGGCGCGATCATCGGGTCCAGGGAGTCCGCCTCGTCCTCCAGCACCTCCGTCACCGCGGTGATCGCCGTCAGCGGGGTGCGCAGCTCGTGCGACATGTCGGCGACGAACCGGCGGCTCGCCGCCTCCCGGGAGCTGAGGTCCTCCACCCGCTTCTGCAACGCCTCGGCCGTCTTGTTGAACGTCCGCGACAGGTCCGCCAGCTCGTCCGTGCCCGAGACCCGCAGCCGGGTGTCCAGCTTCCCCTCGCCCAGTCTGCGCGCCGCGTCGCCGAGCCGCTGCACGGGCCGCAGCACGGTGGAGGCCGCCGCCTGCGCCAGCAGCGCCGAGCCGATCAGCGCCAGGCCGGTGGCGATCCCCAGCGACCAGGCCAGGGAGTTGAGGTCGGCCCGCTCGTTCTCCAGGGACTTCAGCAGATAGCCCGTCGGCCCGCCGCCGATCACCTTCGCGCCGCCCACCAGGTACGGCTTGCCGCCGAGGGTGATCCGCTGCCAGTACAGGTGGTACGGGTACGGATTGGACTCGTCGACCTTCCGCTCCCGGTTCACGGCGGTGACCAGCGACTTCGGCACGACGGACAGGGTGAACAGATCGCGGTCGGAGGGCGCGGCGCAGGCGGCGCCGCCCTTGACGTTGCCGATCAGCAGGACCTCGTACTTCTGCGAGGTCGCCGCCATCCGGTCGGCCGCCTCCTGGAGGTCCGCGCACGTGGGCAGGAGCGGCAGCGAACCCGTGTTGTCCTGCAACGACTTGCGGAAGTCGTCCAGGGCGGCGTTCTGCGTCCGGGTGAGGACCGCGTCACGGTTCAGCCAGTACGCGATGGCCGACGCGGAGACGGCCGCGGCGAGGGCCACCAGCGCGAAGACCAGCATCAGGCGCAGCCGCAGGCTGATCCACCGCATGCTCGGTTTCAGGAGGTTCCTGGCCGCCGCCCAGCCCCGCACCCGACCGGGCTCTTCTGTCACTGTCCGCTCTCAGTCCTCGTGTCCGTCACTGCCGCCCCCGAAAGGGGAATCACTGCGGGGCGTCCAGCCGGTACCCCACCCCGCGGACCGTACGGATCAGCGTCGGGGAGGACGGCACGTCCTCGACCTTGGCGCGCAGCCGCTGGACACAGGCGTCCACCAGCCGGGAGTCGCCCAGGTAGTCGTGCTCCCACACCAGCCGCAGCAGCTGCTGCCGGGAGAGCGCCTGGCCCGGCCGGCGGCTGAGCTCCAGCAGCAGCCGCAGCTCCGTCGGGGTCAGCTGGAGGTCCTGGCCGTTCTTGGTGACCGTCATGGCCGACCGGTCGATGACCAGGGAGCCGAACGACGCCGAGTCGCTGGACTCCCGCTCGCCCCGGCGCAGCACCGCCCTGATCCGGGCGTCCAGCACCCGGCCCTGCACCGGCTTGACCACATAGTCGTCGGCGCCGGACTCCAGCCCGACCACCACGTCGATGTCGTCGTTGCGCGCCGTGAGCAGGATGATCGGCAACTGGTCCGTCCGCCGGATCCGCCGGCACACCTCGAACCCGTCGATACCGGGCAGCATCACGTCCAGCACGATCAGGTCCGGACGCTGCTCCCGCAGCATCTTCAGGCCCTCCTCGCCCGACGCGGCGGTCACCACACGGTGACCCTGGCGGGACAAGGAGAACTCCAGAGCCGTGCGGATGGCGTCGTCGTCCTCGATCAGCAACAGGAAAGGCACAGTGGTCATTCTGGCCTAAGAGTGGCCGGTAGTTCGACAGAAGGACGCCGCAGCGACCGGGGCCGGCCCCGCAACGGGCACGGCGGGGCCTGTTGCAGGGCTGTGACAGTCGGCGGACAGCGCCATGAAACTGGCCCGGCAGGCTGTGATGCACCGGGCAGGACAGAGGCCCGGGAACACTGCCGGACCAACTGGCTCCAACCGACGGGGGGCGCGAGATGAACGCACTGCACGCCACTGCGACCAGCGCAGTTCGCACGCGCCTGCACGACGCCGGGCGGAGCGCCGAGAAGTCCGGTGCCGTGGGCGGGCGGGGGTGCGCTCGCGGCACCGGACGCAACTCAAGGCCGCCGTACATGGTGGCCATCGACGCGATCGCGTACGGGGAGGCCACGGTGGGCGCGGGGGGCGCCGCCACGGCCGACGGGGGGAGCGACACCGGTGTGTCGCGGACGGAGGCGGAGTTCACCGCCTACGTCCAGGAGCGCCGGGCCTCCCTGTACGCGACCGCGTACCACCTGACCGGTGACCGCCATGAGGCGGAGGACCTGCTCCAGAGCGCGCTGTTCTCCACGTACCGCGCCTGGGACCGGATCTCCGACAAGGCGGCGGTCGGCGGCTACCTGCGCCGCACCATGACCAATCTCCACATCAGCGCCTGGCGCCGCCGGAAGCTCAACGAGTACCCGACCGAGGAGCTGCCGGAGACGGCCGCCGAGACCGACGCGATGCGCGGCACCGAGCTGCGCGCCGTGCTCTGGCAGGCCCTCGCCAAGCTCCCCGAGCTCCAGCGCACCATGCTCGTCCTGCGCTACTACGAGGGCCGGACGGACCCGGAGATCGCGGAGATCCTGGACATCAGCGTCGGCACGGTCAAGAGCAGCATCTGGCGGTCGCTGCGGCGGCTGCGCGAGGACGAGGCGATCGGCTCCGGCCGGGGCGTCCGCGAGTCCTTCGGGGAGCTCGTGGCGTAACGGACGGCCCCGGGTCACGGGGGACCACGGGGATCACGGGGGAACAGCAGGACCAACGGGGGAAAACGGGGGGAGAGAGCGGGCCGGCGGTCGGGGGGACCGCCGGGCCCGCTCTCGCCGTTTTCGCGCCCCCTCGCCCGCGCGGGAACGTTTCTTCCGAGCGCTCCGGTGCCCGCGCGTCAGACGCGGACGGTCTCGCGGTGGCCGGCGGCCGCCGCGGCGATGCGGCCCATGGCGGTCTCGCGGCCGCAGGCGAAGGCGCCCAGCGCCGTCTGGCGGGCCACGATGCCGCGCTCGGCGCGCATCAGCCGCAGGCCGCGCCGGACCAGGTACGGAACGGGCTTGCGGGCCTCGCGGATGTCGCGCAGCAGCCGTTGGCGGAACGTGGCGGAGGGCCGGCCGCGCAGGCACAGGGCGTCCGCGAGGTGGCCGAGGTCCCGGCACGGGCCGATGATGTCGGCGGCGAAGATCCCCTCGGCGATGAACAGCGGCGTCCGCCCGATGTCCAGGCCGCTCTCACCGGTCCGCGAGCTGGTGGAGATGTCGTACACGGGCACGTTCGTCCGGGCCGTGCGGCACAGCTCGTCGATCGCGGCCACGGCGGCCTCCGCGTCCCACGACAGCGGCGAGTCCCAGTCGGTGCCGCCTTCGGGGAGGAGCGGCAGCGTCGGGTCGTCGCCCTCCTTGTAGAAGTCGTCCAGGTTGAGCACCGGCAGCCCGGTACGGGCGGCGAGGGAGGACTTTCCGGAGCCGGAGGGGCCGGTGAGCAGGATGACGCGCGCGGCGGGCGAGTGGGAGGTCACGGGACACCAGTGTGAGGCATTGGGCCGCATGGGGGATCCCCCTGGGTCGCGACGTGCGCGGTGAGTAGCGAATCCACTACGTTGCGTTGTCGTTCGCAACCTTCTCACGGCAGGTGGTCATGGCCTCCCACGCACGTCACCCACGTCACGCGTCCCCCCCTCCTCCGCGCCGGCGCACGCTGATGCGCGTCGGGCTGACCGTATCGGCGGGCGCGGCGCTCGCCACGGGCGGAGCGGCCACGGCCCACGCGGAACCGCAGGCGCCGCGCGCCGAGCTGGGCCGCACGGACGTCGGGGCGGCGTTCACGGGCACCGGCATCGCCCTGGAGAAGTCCGTCGAGGGGCTCTCGCCGGTGCTGAAGACCTTTAAGTACCACCCGCTCGCGGCCACCCCGGTGGACCCGCTGAACAACGGCGCCCGCACGCAGGTCGCGGACTTCAAGCCCGTCGGCACCGACGCGGTGACGGCCCCGGTCACCAACCGGGGACAGGTCGGGGACCTGCCCCTGGTGGGCCAGGCGCTGAACGTGCTGCCGGGCAACAGCGGCTGAGACGGTCGCCACGACACGACGGCGGCGGCTTCCCGGAAGGGAAACCGCCGCCGTCGTCATGTCACGGTCGTCGTCAGTACGACGAGCCGCCCGCGCCCAGCGAACCCGTCGGGTGCCAGACGGTCTTCGTCTCCTGGAACGCCATCAGGCGCTTGGTGCCCGGGTCGGCGGACCAGTCCACAGCCTGTGGACGGACGACGCGCTTGAGGTTGTCGGCCGCGGCGATCTCCAGGGCCTTCGCCAGCTCGGCGTCGGCGCCCGCGAGGTCGAGGGCGTTGACGTCCTGGTGGGCGGCGAGGGCCGGGAAGATCTCGGCGGCCTTGCCGGACAGGATGTTGACCACGCCACCGGGCACGTCGGAGGTGGCCAGCACCTCGCCCAGCGACAGCGCGGGCAGCGGCGCCTTCTCGGACGCGACGACGACCACCGTGCTGCCGCCCGCGATCACCGGGGCGATCACGGAGACCAGGCCCAGCAGCGACGACTCCTGCGGGGCGACGACGGCCACGACGCCGGTCGGCTCCGGGGAGGAGACGTTGAAGAACGGCCCGGCCACCGGGTTGGTGCCCCCGGCGATCTGGGCGATCTTGTCGGTCCAGCCCGCGTACCAGACCCAGCGGTCGATCGCGGCGTCCACCTGGGCGGCGGCCTTGGACTTCGACAGCCCCTCGGCGTCGGCGACCTCGGCGACGAACTGGTCCCGGCGGCCCTCCAGCATCTCGGCGACGCGGTAGAGGATCTGGCCCCGGTTGTAGGCGGTCGCGCCCGACCAGCCGCCGAAGGCCTTGCGGGCCGCGACGACGGCGTCACGGCCGTCCTTGCGGGACGACAGCGGCGCGTTGGCGAGCCAGTTGCCCTTGGAGTCGGTCACCTCGTACACCCGCCCGCTCTCGGACCGGGGGAACTTGCCCCCGACGAACAGCTTGTAGGTCTTGAAGACACTGAGACGATCAGACATCGAGGTAGGCCTCCAGACCGTGACGACCGCCCTCACGCCCGAAACCGGACTCCTTGTAACCACCGAAGGGCGACGTGGGATCGAACTTGTTGAACGTGTTGGCCCACACCACACCGGCGCGCAGCTTGCTCGCGACGGCGAGCATCCGCGAGCCCTTCTCGGTCCAGATGCCGGCCGACAGGCCGTACTCCGAGTTGTTGGCCTTGGCGACGGCCTCGCCCGGCGTGCGGAACGTCAGCACGGAGAGCACCGGCCCGAAGATCTCCTCACGGGCGATGCGGTGCGCCTGGGAGACGCCGGTGAACAGCGTCGGGGCGAACCAGTAGCCGTTCGCCGGCAGCTCGCAGGCCGGGGCCCAGCGCTCGGCGCCCTCGGCCTCGCCGCTGTCGGCCAGCGCCCGGATGCGGGCCAGCTGCTCGGCGGAGTTGATCGCGCCGATGTCGGTGTTCTTGTCGAGCGGATCGCCGACCCGCAGGGTGCTCATCCGGCGCTTCAGGGCGTCCAGCAGCTCGTCCTGGATCGACTCCTGCACCAGCAGGCGCGAGCCGGCGCAGCAGACCTGGCCCTGGTTGAAGAAGATCCCGTTGATGATCCCCTCGACCGCCTGGTCGATCGGCGCGTCGTCGAAGACGATGTTGGCGCCCTTGCCGCCCAGCTCCAGGGTGAGCTTCTTGTCCGTACCGGCGACGGTCCGGGCGATGGCCTTGCCGACGGCGGTGGAGCCGGTGAAGGCGACCTTGTCGACCCCGTCGTGCGCGACGAGCGCGGCGCCGGTCGTGCCGTCACCAGTGAGGATGTTGACGACGCCCTTGGGCAGGCCCGCCTGGCGGCAGATGTCGGCGAAGAACAGCGCCGACAGCGGCGTGGTCTCGGCCGGCTTCAGCACGACGGTGTTGCCCGCGGCCAGCGCCGGGGCGATCTTCCACGCCAGCATCAGCAGCGGGAAGTTCCACGGGATGACCTGACCGGCGACGCCCAGCGGCTTGGGGCCCGGCCCGAAGCCGGCGTGGTCGAGCTTGTCGGCCCAGCCCGCGTAGTAGAAGAAGTGGGCGGCGACCAGCGGGAGGTCCGCGTCGCGGGTCTCCTTGATCGGCTTGCCGTTGTCCAGGGTCTCCAGGACGGCCAGCTCGCGCGAGCGCTCCTGGATGATCCGGGCGATGCGGAAGAGGTACTTCGCGCGCTCGGCACCCGGCAGCGCGGACCACTTCTCGAACGCCTTGCGGGCGGCCTTCACCGCCGCGTCGACGTCCTCGGCCGAGGCCTGCGCGACCTCGGACAGCACTTCCTCCGTCGACGGCGAGACGGTCTTGAAGACCTTCCCGTCGGACGCCTCGCGGAACTCGCCGTCGATGAACAGCCCGTACGACGGGGCGATGTCGACGACCGAGCGGGACTCGGGCGCCGGAGCGTATTCAAAAGCCATGGTCAGTCCACCGTCACATAGTCGGGACCGGAGTAGCGCCCGGTGCTCAGCTTCTGGCGCTGCATCAGCAGGTCGTTGAGGAGGCTGGAGGCGCCGAAGCGGAACCACTCGTTGGTCAGCCACTCCTCGCCCACGGTCTCGTTGACCAGCACCAGGAACTTCAGCGCGTCCTTGGTCGTCCGGATGCCGCCGGCCGGCTTCACTCCGACCTGTACCCCGGTCGCGGCGCGGAAGTCGCGCACGGCCTCCAGCATCAGGAGCGTGTTCGCCGGGGTGGCGTTGACGGCGACCTTGCCGGTGGACGTCTTGATGAAGTCGGCGCCCGCGAGCATGCCCAGCCAGGAGGCGCGGCGGATGTTGTCGTACGTCGACAGCTCGCCGGTCTCGAAGATCACCTTCAGCCGGGCGGCGGAACCGTCCGTGCGGCGGCAGGCGTCCTTGACGGCCTTGATCTCCTCGAAGACGGACAGATAGCGCCCGGAGAGGAAGGCACCGCGGTCGATGACCATGTCGATCTCGTCCGCGCCCGCGGCGACGGCGTCGGCCGTGTCGGCCAGCTTGACGGGGAGGGCGGCGCGGCCGGCCGGGAAGGCCGTCGCGACGGAGGCGACCTTGACCTCCGAGCCCGCGAGGGCCTCGGCCGCCGTCGCCACCATGTCGGGATAGACACAGATCGCGGCGGTGCGCGGGGTGCCGCGGTCCGTCGGGTCCGGGTTGAGGGCCTTGGCACACAGCGCCCGGACCTTGCCGGGGGTGTCCGCGCCCTCCAAGGTCGTCAGGTCGATCATGGAGATCGCCAGGTCGATGGCGTACGCCTTCGCCGTCGTCTTGATCGATCGGGTGCCCAGCGCCGCGGCGCGGGCCTCCAGCCCGACCGGGTCGACGCCCGGGAGGCCGTGCAGGAAGCGGCGCAGCGAGGCGTCGGAGGCGGTGACGTCCGCCATCGAAGCGAGTCGCTCAGCGGCTTCATTGCCGGATGAGGGGAACCTCGGGGAGGGGGTCATGGTCACCGGATGAGCATATCTACGCGCGTAGCGCGTGTCACCCCCTCCGGAGGCCCTTCTTCCGGGGCGGGCGACATGTCCTGACTCATCCTGATTCAGTGGCAAGCGAGGGGTCATCTTCCGGTTGCTGTCGATGTTTGGTGACAAATACGCGAAGACGTGATCACACAAGATCCATAGATTCTTCTCAGCAACCCCGCCCGACCTCTCCGGCCCCAACCGAACCGAGGAAAGCGGCATGCGAATCCCCTACCTCTGACTCCACTAGGAGCCCTGCATGTCTGCTCTGTCCCCGCGCCGCCGCTCCGCACTGCGTGCCGCGATCACCACCGCCGCCCTCGCGGGTGCCGTACTGGCCCCGGCCACCGCGGCGTTCGCGGCCGAGCCGGCGGCTCCCGCCGCCCCTGCCGCTCCCGTCGCTCCCGCCGCCAAGGCGGCCGAGGCGGTCACGAAGTCCGTCACCGAGCCGACCGCCCCCACCACCCCGGCGAAGCCGGCGGGCGAGACCGCGCCGAAGACGAAGGCGGCGGACGAGACCGCCAAGCAGACGGGGACCTCGGCGAAGACGGCGGCCGACAAGCAGACGGGGACGCCGGCGAAGACGGGTGCCGAGAAGAAGGACTCCGGGGAGAAGACCACCGCCGAGGAGCTCGTCGGCACCCACGACCTGCGCGACGGCGCCGTCATCCGCGTCTACAGGATCGGCCCGAACCACCACCAGGGCCGGATCGCCCGCGGCCGTGCGGCGGGTGCGGCCGCCGCGATCGTGGACGCCGACGGCAAGACCGGCTCCGTCATGTACAACGACCAGCTGATCAAGGTGAACCCGACCGACGGCAGCGTCGAGGTCCTCAACGACAAGGGCGGTGGCGGCCAGGGCCACGTCGCCCCCGCCCGTTACGCGGGCAACGCCGTCTACATCGGCAACGGCATGGTGGCCGTGCTCCGCAACGACCCCGACGCCGGTGGCCCCGAGGTGTGGATCCGCGCCGTCGGCGAGCAGTGGAAGCCGGGCGACAACTACATGGTCAGGGTCGTCGGCGGACTGGACCGTGACAACACCTCCGCGGTGATCATGGGCCTGCAGCTGCGCCTGGTCGACGCCTACGGCTCCGCTCCCGTGCTCGAGGTGCGCGGCGACGGCGGCACCAGGACCTTCGCCCTCCCCAAGGGGCAGCCGGGCGGCAAGAAGAACACCACCACGCCCCCCGGCGCCGACCGCGCCGAGTGCACCGTGCACGCCGAGGCCGGCGTGAGCATGGGCAACATGAGCGTGGAGCTGATCAACAGCCCGCGCGGCCCGAAGGCCGTCTTCACGAGCCACGAGGGCGGCGTCGAGCGGCCGTACCAGGTCCTGACCCGCGACCTCGCGGTCATGCCCAAGAACAGCATCTTCATCAGGGACGCCGACACGGCGACCCCGAAGCTGGTCGACATGGGCTACGGCACCGCGCACGTCACCGACTTCCCGAAGATGCCGGCCGGCTGCGGCACCTCGGGTGACTCCGCGGACAAGGGCACCGCCGCCGTCGGTGGCACGGGCACCCAGGCCAAGGCCGTCAACGCCTCCGCCCAGCTCGCCCAGACCAAGGCCATCCCGCAGGGCGGCGTGGCCGCCGGCGCCGAGGGCGTGGACGACGGCAACGGCACCCTCCTCCTCGCGGCCGGTGGCGCCCTCGCCTCCGTCAGCGCCGCGGGCGTCGCCTTCGCCGTGCTGCGCCGCCGCGTCGCCGGCTCCGCCGCCTGAGTCACCACCCCACCCACCCGCGAGGGCGGGCCGCCACCTCACCGGCGGCCCGCCCTCGCGCCGCAGACGCCCGTCCAGGAGTCCCGATGAACCCCTCCTCCGGCGCCCTCGGCCGCCCTCGCGCCCGCGCTCGCCGGGCCGCGGCGGCCGCGCTGCTCGCCGCCGCCCTCGGCGGCGGACTGCTCGCCTGCGGCACCGGCCCGCACACCGCCAAGGCCGGTGCCCACGTGTCGGCGACCTCGGCCCCGCGCCCCTCCGCCGCTCCCGCGCTGCCCGCCTCCAAGCCCGTACGCGTCAGCATCCCCGCCGCCTCCGTCGACACCGGCCCCCTCCTCGAACTGGGGCTCGCCGACGACGGCACCGTCGAGGTCCCCTCCGTCGCCCAGGCCGACCGCATCGGCTGGTACGACAAGGGCGTCACCCCCGGCGAGACCGGCCCCGCCGTCCTCATCGGTCACTACGACACCGCCGAGGGCCCGGCCGTCCTCAAGGACATCGCCAAGGTCCGCGTCGGCGACCGCGTCACCGTCACCCGCGCCGACGGCTCCACCGCGACCTTCACCGTTCGCGAACTGCAACAGGTCGACAAGAAGAACTTCCCCACCCAGCGGGTCTACGGGAACACCGACCGCCCGGAACTCCGCCTCATCACCTGCGGCGGCGACCTCCGCGACGGCCACCGGCCCGACAACATCGTCGTGTACGCCGACCTCACGTCGAGCACGCCGTCGCACTCGCCCGCCACCGGTCGTCCGTAGCCGCGCCCGGTCGTGCAGAATCGGCGCCATGACGAGATCTCCTGACGCCTCCGGCCAGGAATACGCCGAGCGGTGCTTCCGCTCCTCCGCCGGCATCGGCGGCGGCGTGCTGCTGCTCGCCCTGGTCGCGTGGCTGGGCGGCGACGCGATGCTGCGCGGCACGGGCAACGCGCCCTGGCTCGCGCTGGCGGGGCTGCTCTTCGCCGTGCCGCTGATCGTCGCGTTCACGCTGCGGCCCGCCGTGTGGGCGGGGGAGGACCGGCTGCTGGTGCGGAACCCCTTCCGCACGATCACCCTGCCGTGGGCCTCGGTCGAGGGCGTCCGCGCGGGCTACTCCAGCGAGGTCTTCGCGGACGGGAAGAAGTACCAGCTCTGGGCCATCCCCGTGTCGCTGAAGCAGCGCAAGCGGGCGGCGCGGCGGCAGGCGCGGGACGCGGCGGAGGACGTCACGGGGCGCGCCTCCGTGACCTCCCGCCCCTCCGGGCCCCTGCGGGCCCCGTCCGACCAGGCGATCGAGGATCTGCGCGAGCTCGCGGAGCGGGGTGCTTCGCGGGAGGGGGCGCAGGGTTCGCCCTCCGTGCGGTGGGCCTACGAGGTGATCGCGCCTTCGGCGGTGGGGCTGCTGCTCTTCGCCGCGCTCGCCGCGATCGGCTGACGGGCGCCTCCCGCGCGGGGTTCCGTGGACTTTCCGGGTGCCCCCGGTGGGGGGTGCCCGCGCCTGCGGCGCGGGTTCTACCCCGCCCGCCCGCCCGATTACCCGGAGCCGGATTGCACCGGGTAGGGGGCGGGGGTCGGGGGCTTCCCTGGGGTACCCACGGCTGGGGTGACGTGAGGGGGCGGGGTGGGGTGGATGGGCCCTGGTAGGGGCGTAAGGAGCTCTTCGCCGCTGGTGACACGGGCGGGGCAACCGGCACCGTGATACCAGGGGCCGCGAAGAGCTCAGCCCCGGAAGGGCCCGTCCGCCCCGCCCCGACCCCGACCCACCCCCACAGGCGTCAGATGCCCGCCGCCCGCGACAGGTCCGTCTTGATGCCCGCCAGCACCTCGCCCGCGTGCCGGCGCGCGTCGGCCAGCGCCGCCGCCGAAGCCACCGGCACCACGACCTCCAGGTAGCACTTCAGCTTCGGCTCCGTACCGCTCGGCCGCACGATGACCCGCGCCCCCGACACCGTCCCCGCCTCGTCGCCCGCCAGGGCGTACCGCAGGCCGTCCGTCGGCGGCAGCGACTCCGTGCCCTTGGACAGGTCCTCGGCGGAGATGACGTGCAGCCCGGCCAGGACCACCGGCGGCGCCTCCCGCAGTCGGCGCATCGCCGACGCGATCAGCGACAGGTCCTGCACCCGCACCGACAGCTGGTCCGTGGCGTGCAGCCCGTGCTCGACCGCCAGATCGTCGAGGAGGTCGCTCAGCGTCCGGTCCGACTGCTTCAGCTCGGCCGCCAGCTCGGCCACGAGCAGCGCGGCCGTGATGCCGTCCTTGTCGCGCACGCCCTCCGGGTCGACGCAGTAGCCCAGCGCCTCCTCGTAGGCGTAGCGCAGGCTGTCCACGCGGGCGAGCCACTTGAAGCCGGTGAGGGTCTCCTCGTACGACGCGTCCGGCGCGCCCGCCGCGATGCGGGACAGCAGCGAGGACGAGACGATCGTCGTCGCGAACGCGCCCCGCGCGCTCTTGTGCACCAGGTGCTCGGCCAGCAGCGCGCCGACCTCGTCGCCGCGCAGCATCCGCCAGCCCTCGACGTTGTCGGGGTCCGGCACGGCCACGGCGCAGCGGTCGGCGTCGGGGTCGTTGGCGATGATGATGTCGGGCGCGCCGCCCGCCTCCGCGGCCGCGCGGGCCGTCGCGAAGGCGAGGTCCATCGCGCCCGGCTCCTCCGGGTTGGGGAAGGCCACCGTCGGGAAGTCCGGGTCCGGCTCGGCCTGCTCGGCGACGACGACGGGCTCCGGGAAGCCGGCGCGGGCGAACGCGGCGGTCAGGACGGAGCGGCCCACGCCGTGCATGGGCGTGTAGACGACGCGGACGTCACGGGCGGAGCCGTCGGTGAGGACGGCGTCGGTGCGCGCCAGGTAGGCGTCGACGACGTCCTCCTCGCGGAGGACCTCCCAGCCCTCGGACGGGCGCGGGACGTCGTTCAGGCTGGCGATCGCGGCGATCTCGGCGGCGATGCCGGCGTCGGCGGGCGGCACGATCTGGGAGCCGTCGCCCAGGTAGACCTTGTAGCCGTTGTCGCGCGGCGGGTTGTGGCTGGCCGTGACCTCCACGCCGGCGACCGCGCCGAGGTGGCGGATGGCGAAGGCGAGGACGGGCGTGGGCAGGGGCCGCGGCAGCAGCGCGGCCTTGAGGCCCGCGCCGACCATGACGGCGGCGGTGTCCAGCGCGAAGTCGGCGGACTTGTGGCGGGCGTCGTAGCCGATGACGACGGTGCCACCGGTGTGGCCCTGCTTCTTCAGGTACGCGGCGAGCCCGGCGGCGGCACGGATGACGACGGTGCGGTTCATGCGCATGGGGCCGGCGCCGAGCTCACCGCGGAGACCGGCGGTGCCGAACTGCAGGGTGCCGGCGAAGCGGGTGCCGATCTCGGCGACGTCGCCGGCGTCGATGAGCTTGGCGAGCTCGTCGCGGGTCTCGGGGTCGGGGTCCTCGGCGAGCCAGGTCCGGGCCTGTGCGATGAGGTCTCGCTCCACGTTTTTCCTCCGGAGGTTTCGGGGTGCGGTGCGCCCGCCGTGCGGGGTGGGCCGGGGCCGGGGCGGGACGGACCCCTCTGGGGCTGCATTATTTACGGCCCGGGGTCAACGGAACAGCGAACCCGGCACGTCGCCGCAAATAACGCTTTACGCCCCTGCCGGGGTCCGTCCCGCCCCGGCCCCTCCCGTCGTACGGCGTCCGCGGGCCGGTGGGGCCTTCACCCGCCCCTGCCGGCGTCGGCTCCGGCCATTGCCGGGCAATCGGGCGGGTGGGTGGGGTAGAGCCGCGCCGAAGGCGCGGAAACACCAGCGCCGGAGGCGCGAAGGGCGCCCCCGGCACGGATGGGATCAAGGTCAGAGCTTGGGCAGGACCTGCGCGAGCAGGGACCCCATGCGGGCGGCGGCGTCGCGACCGGCCTCGAGGACCTCTTCGTGGTTGAGGGGCTCACCGGTCATGCCCGCGGCGAGGTTGGTCACCAGGGAGATGCCCAGGACCTCGGCGCCCGCCTCGCGGGCCGCGATGGCCTCGAGGGTGGTGGACATGCCGACGAGGTCGCCACCGAGGGTGCGGACCATCTTGATCTCGGCGGGGGTCTCGTAGTGCGGGCCGGGGAGCTGGACGTAGACGCCCTCCTCCAGGCTGGCGTCGACCTCCTTGCACAGGGCGCGCAGACGGGGGGAGTACAGGTCGGTGAGGTCGACGAAGTTGGCGCCGACGATCGGCGAGGTCGCCGTCATGTTGATGTGGTCGCTGATCAGCACCGGCTGGCCGGGGCGCATGCCGTCGCGGAGACCGCCGCAGCCGTTGGTGAGGACGACGGTCTTGCAGCCGGCGGCCACGGAGGTGCGGACGCCGTGGACGACGGCGGCGACACCGCGGCCCTCGTAGTAGTGCGTACGGCCGAGGAAGACGAGCGCGCGCTTGTCGTTGACCTTGTAGGAGCGGACCGTGCCCGCGTGGCCCGCGACGGCTGCGGCGGAGAAACCGGGGAGCTCGGTCACCGGGAACTCGGCCTCGGGGGTGCCGAGGGCGTCGGTGGCGGGGACCCAGCCGGAGCCCATGACCAGGGCGACGTCGTGGGTCTCGGCGCCCGTGAGCTCGCGGAGACGGGCGGCGGCGGCGTCCGCCGCGGCGTACGGGTCGGCCTGGATGTCGGGGGTTACAGAAGCGTTCACGCGGACGAGGGTAGCCGCTCTTGGCCTACGCGCGTAGATGTCGCTGGTTACGGTGTTCCGATTGTTGCTTTGTGCGTTGCGACGAGATGGAATCGTCACTTTCCGCACATACCCGGTGGGCGTCAGCAGGGCCGCTTGCGCAGTTCCATGACGTAGTCGTGGGGCGCGCCCGCCGATTCCGCGGCGTCGGCGATCTCGCCGAGGTAGCGGGCGGAGGGGAGCCCTCCCTCGTAGCCGTTGAGGACGTAGACCCACGCCGGCTCCTCTCCGTCGAGAGTGTGCACCCGGACGCGCATCCGGCGGTAGACATCCAGGCCGACACCCTCCCAACGGTCCATCGAGTCCTCGTCCATCGGAGCGATGTCGTAGAGGGCGACGAAGACCTGGGAGCGGGGGGCTTCGACGATCGTGGCGAGCGCGCCCTCCCACCCCATCTGCTCTCCGCCGAAGGTCAGCCGCCAGCCGTTGAGCCAGCCGGTGCCGCGCAGCGGTGAGTGGGGGGCGCGGCGGGACATCAGCCGCGCGTCGAGGTTGCCGGCGTACGCGGCGTAGAGCGACATGGTTCCGAGGGTACGGGAGTGAGGCGGAACGGCATTTGGGGTGGCAATCTCGAAGGGAGGATCGCGCGAACGTTCTGGCGGGTTTCGCTCGGGATTCGGAGGGGATTCGCGGAGGAATCACGGAGGGATCGCGCTAAGGAGGCCCCGGAAGGAGTCGCTTTGATGGGTGCGGGACAATGGAGTACGTGACTCGGATCGTGATCATCGGTGGCGGACCCGGCGGCTACGAGGCGGCGCTTGTCGCTGCCCAGCTCGGCGCGGAGGTGACCGTCGTCGACTGCGACGGTCTGGGTGGGGCGTCGGTGCTGACCGACTGCGTCCCTTCGAAGACTCTTATCGCTACAGCGGAAGTGATGACCAACTTCGACTCCTCCTACGAGGAGCTGGGGATCATCGTCGCCGACGACACTCCGCCGCTGGAGCAGGCGGCGCGTGTGATGGGCGTGGACCTGGGCAAGGTCAACCGTCGTGTGAAGCGTCTCGCGCTGGCCCAGTCGCATGACATCACCGCCTCGGTGACCCGCGCGGGTGGCCGTGTGATGCGCGGGCGCGGGCGGCTGGAGCCGCAGCAGGCGCCGGACGGTTCGCGCCGGGTGGTCGTGACGGCCGCCGACGGGACCGAGGAGACGCTGGTCGCCGACGCCGTGCTGGTCGCCACCGGCGCCCACCCCCGGGAGATCCCGGACGCGCTGCCCGACGGCGAGCGCATCCTGAACTGGACGCAGGTCTACGACCTCGACGAGCTGCCCGAAGAGCTGATCGTGGTGGGCTCCGGTGTGACCGGTGCCGAGTTCGCCGGTGCCTACCAGGCGCTGGGCTCCAAGGTGACGCTGGTCTCCTCCCGCGACCGGGTGCTGCCGGGCGAGGACCCGGACGCGGCCGCCGTGCTGGAGGACGTCTTCCGGCGGCGCGGCATGAACGTGATGGCGCGCTCGCGCGCCCAGTCCGCCAAGCGGGTGGGGGACCGGGTCGAGGTCACGCTGGCCGACGGCCGTGTGATCACCGGTACCCACTGCCTGATGGCCGTGGGCTCCATTCCCAACACGGCGGGGATCGGGCTGGAGGAGGCCGGGGTCCGGCTCCAGGAGTCCGGGCACATCTGGACGGACAAGGTCTCGCGGACGTCCGCGCCCGGCGTCTACGCGGCCGGCGACTGCACCGGTGTGTTCGCGCTGGCGTCGGTGGCGGCGATGCAGGGCCGCATCGCGATGTACCACTTCCTGGGCGACGCGGTGGCGCCGCTCAATCTCAAGACGGTATCCGCGAACGTATTTACGGATCCGGAGATTGCGACGGTCGGGTACACCCAGGCCGATGTCGACAACGGTCTCATCGACGCCCGGGTCGTCAAGCTTCCGCTGCTGCGCAATCCGCGGGCGAAGATGCAGGGCATTCGCGACGGTTTCGTGAAGATGTTCTGCCGCCCCGGCACGGGCATCGTCGTCGGTGGTGTGGTCGTCTCGCCGCGGGCGAGTGAGCTCATTCATCCGATCGCGATCGCCGTCGACAACAATCTGACGGTCGAACAGATCGCGAACGCGTTCACCGTCTACCCGTCCCTGTCGGGGTCGGTCGCCGAGGTGGCACGGCAGTTGCACACGAGGAAGACGCAGCGCGAAGCGTAGGGAAGGCCGGGGAAGGCCCAGGGGGAGCGGTGGGGGAGCGGTTTGTTCCGGTTCCCTATACCACCTCTTGGGTCGCACTACGGACAACTTCCGTTAATTGCTGCAACCTGCTGAAAACAGATGGACGTTGGCGTTACTGTCGGTTTCGTGTTCGCTGCAGAACGTCGTCAATTGATCCTCGAAATGGTGCGGGCCAACGGGGCGGTTTCGCTCCGTGAGCTCGCCCGCGTCGTCCAGACCTCAGAAGTGACCGTACGGCGGGACGTGCGGGCGCTGGAGGCCGAAGGACTGCTCGACCGCCGGCACGGCGGTGCGGTGCTGCCGGGCGGTTTCACCAGGGAGTCCGGCTTCCCGCAGAAATCCCATCTAGCGACCGCCGAGAAGACGGCAATCGCCGATCTCGCGGCGAGCTTCGTCGAGGAAGGCGAGGCCGTCGTCGTCGGCGCCGGTACGACCACCCAGGAGCTGGCCCGCCGGCTCGCACGCGTACCGGGTCTGACCGTGGTCACCAATTCCCTGCTCGTCGCCCAGGCCCTGGCCCATGCCAACCGGGTCGAGGTCGTCATGACCGGCGGCACGCTCAGAGGTTCGAACTACGCGCTGGTCGGCAGCGGGGCCGAGCAGTCCCTCCAGGGGCTACGGGTCTCGCGGGCCTTCCTGTCCGGGAGCGGGCTGACCGCCGAGCGCGGGCTGTCCACGTCCAACATGCTCTCCGCGAGCGTGGACCGGGCGCTGGTACAGGCGGCGGCGGAGGTCGTCGTCCTCGCCGACCACACCAAACTGGGCACGGACACCATGTTCCAGACCGTGCCCACCGATGTGATCACCCGGCTGGTCACCGACGAGCCGCCCGTCCACGACGAGCGGGCCGCCACCGAGCTCCAGGCCCTGGCCGACCAGGGCGTCCACATCTCGGTGGCCGGTCCGGGCGCGGGCAGCGGCCCGGCGGCGGCGGGCGTCGTCCACGGGGACGTCCCCACGGCGTCCCCGCGCCGCCGGGACGTACCCCCGCTGCCCGGCCAGCGCAGAAACCTGCCGCTGGGCCACGGCCAGCAGCCCGGCCCGGTCCAGGGCGGGCCGCCGGGCACCCAGCTGCGCAGCGCCGTCTCCCTGGGCGAGCAGGCCACGGCCCGGGTGGCGGACCTGGCACCCCGCCGACGGTAGGCAGGTCCGATGACCCCCATGGCCGCAGGAGCACCGGGGATCCGCGAGCTCTCCCCGGCGAAGGCTACGGCCGGGCTTTTAGCCCGGTCAGGGTGAGCGTGAGCAGGCGGTCGGCCAACTCCGGGTCGTCCGGGGACTGTTCGGCCGCCAGCGCGATGGCGTTCGTCAGCTGCATCAGGTCCACGATGTCCACGTCGGGGCTGATGGCGCCGGACCGCTGGGCACGGGCGAGCAGCGCGCGGCCCGCCTCGCGCAGCGGCAGGCTGCACCGCGACATGGCGGAGCCCTCGTCCGTCTGCGCGGCCATCAGCGCCCGGGAGAGACCGCGATAGGTGCTGGCGTGCGCCACGATGGCCCGCAGCCAGGCGACCAGCGCCCGGCAGGGCTCGGGAGCCGCCAGCAGCTCGCGCGAGCGTGCGAGGATGCCGTCCACCTCGCCCTGGAACACCGCGCTCATCAGCGCCGTGCGATTGGGGAAGTGCCGGTAGAGGGTGCCGATGCCCACCTCGGCCCGCCGGGCGATGTCCTCCAGCGAGGCGTCCGTCCCGTTCTCGGTGAACGCCGTCCGGGCCTCCGTGAGCAGCCGCTCGTAGTTGCGCCGGGCGTCCGCGCGCATGGGTCGTGGTGACGTCTGCGCCGCGTCGGTCGCCATTCCGTCCGTCCTCCCGATCACAGTCCCCGTCAGTCCCTCGTTCCCCCGTCAGTCAAGGATGCCAGGCCGCCGGGGGCCCCGGACGACGAACGCCCACGGGCCCCGGCCGGTGCGGCGGGGCCCGTGGGCGGCGGCGGACCGGGGAACGCCCCGGATCAGCCCTCGGATCGGTCCTTGGCTCAGTCCTTGATCTCGCAGATCACGGCGCCGGAGGAGACGGACGCGCCGACCTCGGCGGTGATCCCCTTGATCGTGCCGGAGCGGTGGGCGTTGATGGGCTGCTCCATCTTCATGGCCTCCAGGACCACGACGAGGTCGCCCTCGTTGACCTGCTGGCCCTCTTCGACCGCGACCTTGACGATCGTGCCCTGCATCGGCGAGGCCAGGCTGTCGCCGGAGGCGGCGGAGCCGGACTTCTTGGCGGCGCGGCGCTTGGGCTTGGCACCGCCCGCGGCGGCGGTACGGGCCAGGGTCATCCCGAGCGAGGACGGGAGGGAGACCTCGAGGCGCTTGCCGCCCACCTCGACCACGACCGTCTCGCGGCCGAGTTCCTCTTCCTCCTCGGCGGCGGCGCCGGTGAAGGGCGGGATGGTGTTGGTGAATTCGGTTTCGATCCAGCGGGTGTGGATGTGGAAGGGGTCGCTGGTGAAGGCGGGGTCGGTGACCACGGCGCGGTGGAAGGGGATGGCGGTGGCCATGCCCTCGACCTGGAACTCCGCCAGCGCACGCGCCGCCCGCTGCAGCGCCTGCTCACGGGTCGCACCCGTGACGATCAGCTTGGCGAGGAGGGAGTCCCAGGCGGGGCCGATGACGCTGCCGGACTCCACACCCGCGTCCAGCCGCACACCCGGACCCGTCGGCGGGGTGAAGGTGGTGACGGTGCCGGGGGCGGGCAGGAAGTTACGGCCCGGGTCCTCGCCGTTGATCCGGAACTCGAAGGAGTGACCACGTACCGCCGGGTCGTCGTAGCCGAGCTCCTC
>NZ_BMRT01000004.1 GCF_014648775.1 Streptomyces abikoensis | reverse complement strand
CGCCGACGTCGTCGCCGAGGACGAACTCAACGCGAACTACATCATCCCCAGCGTCTTCAACGACAAGGTCGCCGGGGCCGTCGCGGGTGCCGTCCGGGAGGCCGCCAAGGCCGCCGGGGCCGCTGTGACAGGCACCACGACGGCCTGACGCACGGCGCGTCGAGTGGCGCGACGCCGCTGGGCCCCCCATAAGGTGTCGGGCAGACATCGGGCCGCAGAAATGCGGCCTCATCCGAGGCTGTGGCAGCTGGCCGTGGCGCTTTCCGTGTGACTCTCCAGGGTGCCGGATTGGCTTTCCCGCCACTGGTGGGGGCAGGATGCGTAACCGGGCGCGAGGGTCTGGCATACGGACCCGGGTCCGGGGACTGTCCGAGGGCCCTGGCAGCATCGGCTTCGATCTCACGCCTCATTGGCAAGAAGAACACGGGAGTACAACATGAACCGCAGTGAGCTGGTGGCCGCTCTGGCCGACCGCGCCGAGGTGACCCGCAAGGACGCCGACGCCGTTCTGGCCGCGCTCGCCGAGACCGTCGGCGAGGTCGTCGCCAAGGGCGACGAGAAGGTCACCATCCCCGGCTTCCTGACCTTCGAGCGCACCCACCGTGCCGCTCGGACCGCGCGCAACCCGCAGACGGGCGAGCCGATCCAGATCGCTGCCGGTTACAGCGTGAAGGTCTCCGCGGGCTCCAAGCTCAAGGAAGCCGCGAAGGGCAAGTAAGCCTTCAGCTCGAAGGGCGGCCACCCGGGGGTGGCCGCCCTTTTGGCGTATCAGGGGAGCATGCCCCGCCGCGTTGCCGCGTAAACGGCCCTTGCGCGGCCCGTAAAGCCCCTAACACCCCGTCAGGGTGCTCGGGCCCCACCCCGGGTCCGTTCGGGGCGCTGACGGCCCGGCAGGGGAGTCGTGCCCCGGTCCCGCCCTTTCGCCGTTTCCCGGGGCTGCCGCCCCGGCCCCCGCAGGCCCGAGGGCTTCGCCCCGGGCGCGGGTGCCCGTAAAACGCCGGACGGGGCTGACATGCGTCAGCCCCGTCCGGGGGTTCGAGGGGGCGGAGCCGCCTCGGAAACGGTGAAGGGGCGGGACCGGGGCCGGCCCCGCGCAGCGGCACCGTCAGGCGTCGGAACCGCCCGGCATCTCGACGTTCGCCCCGAGATCCCGCAGCTTCTGCATGAAGTTCTCGTAGCCGCGGTTGATCAGGTCGATGCCGTGCACCCGGGACGTGCCCTCCGCGGCCAGGGCCGCGATCAGGTACGAGAAGCCGCCGCGCAGGTCGGGGACGACCATGTCCGCGCCCTGGAGCTTCGTCGGGCCGGAGACGACGGCCGAGTGGAGGAAGTTGCGCTGGCCGAAGCGGCAGGCGGAACCGCCCAGGCACTCGCGGTAGAGCTGGATGTGCGCGCCCATCTGGTTGAGCGCGGAGGTGAAGCCCAGGCGGGACTCGTAGACCGTCTCGTGGACGATCGACAGACCGCTCGCCTGCGTCAGGGCCACGACCAGCGGCTGCTGCCAGTCCGTCTGGAAGCCGGGGTGGACGTCCGTCTCCAGCGCTATGGCGTTGAGCGGGCCGCCCGGGTGCCAGAAGCGGATGCCCTCGTCGTCGATCTCGAAGGCGCCGCCGACCTTGCGGTAGGTGTTGAGGAAGGTCATCATCGACCGCTGCTGGGCGCCGCGGACGTAGATGTTGCCCTTCGTGGCCAGCGCGGCCGACGCCCAGGAGGCCGCCTCCAGGCGGTCGGACAGGGCGCGGTGGTTGTAGCCGCCGAGCTTGTCGACACCGGTGATGCGGATCGTCCGGTCGGTGTCCATGGCGATGATCGCGCCCATCTTCTGCAGCACGCAGATGAGGTCCTCGATCTCCGGCTCCACGGCCGCGTTGGACAGCTCCGTGACGCCCTCCGCCAGGACGGCGGTCAGCAGCACCTGCTCGGTCGCGCCGACCGAGGGGTAGGGCAGGCGGATCTTGCAGCCGCGCAGCCGCTGCGGGGCCTCCAGGTACTGGCCGCCCTCGCGCTTCTCGATCGTCGCGCCGAACTGGCGCAGCACCTCGAAGTGGAAGTCGATCGGCCGGCCGCCGATGTCGCAGCCGCCCAGGCCCGGGATGAAGGCGTGGCCGAGGCGGTGCAGCAGCGGGCCGCAGAGCAGGATCGGGATGCGCGAGGAGCCGGCGTGGGCGTCGATGTCCGCGACGTTGGCGCTCTCCACGTACGTCGGGTCGAGAACCAGCTCGCCGGGCTCGTCGCCGGGGCGGACGGTCACACCGTGCAGCTGGAGCAGACCGCGCACGACGCGGACGTCACGGATGTCGGGCACGTTGCGCAGCCGGCTGGGACCGTGCCCGAGCAGGGCGGCGACCATGGCCTTCGGCACGAGATTCTTCGCGCCGCGGACGCGGATCTCTCCCTCGAGCGGGGTGCCGCCGTGGACAAGCAGGACATCGTCAGGGCCGGTCATGGATCTCGCGTTCCTGGAGTTGGGCAGGGGGCAAGAAGAAAGGGTAATGCGACCCGGGGGCCCTTCTGGCGCCCTGGAGGGCCGGAAAGCACGTCATGGGTTTGTCACAACACTCTGTGTTTATGGAACGGTCGCTACCGGTTATCGCCGGGGCGTCGCCGGACCGCCCGGCGGGCCCGTGCTCGCGCCCTGGACGGCGTTTCCGGCGCTTTCCGTGGCCGTGAGGTCGCTTTCGGTCACTTGCGCGGGCGCTGCTCTCGTACGCCCCCTACCCGCCCCGGGCGGGGGCACTCGTCCACTCCCCCCGAAGGGGCGAAATGGGGGATCATGTGCCCATGACCGAGGTGTCCTCGCTCACAGGGCGACTGCTTGTCGCGACGCCCGCGCTGTCCGACCCCAATTTCGACCGCGCGGTGGTGCTGCTGCTCGACCACGACGAGGACGGCTCCCTCGGCGTGGTCCTGAACCGCCCGACCCCGGTCGGCGTCGGCGACGTCCTGGAGCCCTGGGCCGCGCTGGCCGGGGAGCCGGGGGTGGTCTTCCAGGGCGGCCCGGTCTCGCTGGACTCGGCGCTGGGCGTGGCGGTGGTGCCGGGCGAGGCCCGGGAGCACGAAGGGGCGTCCCCGGCGGGCGGGGGCGCCGGCGCGGGCCCGCCGCCGTCGTCCGCCATGGGGGATCCCGTCGGCTGGCGCAGGGTGCACGGGGCGATCGGCCTGGTCGACCTGGAGGCCCCGCCCGAGCTGATGGCCAGGGTCCTGGGCTCGCTGCGGATCTTCGCCGGTTACTCCGGCTGGGGCCCGGGGCAGCTGGAGAAGGAGCTGGCCGAGGGCGCCTGGTACGTGGTGGAGTCGGAGCCCGGCGACGTGTCGTCCCCGGACCCGGCGCGGCTGTGGCGGGCCGTCCTGCGGCGTCAGCGCAGCGAGCTGGCGATGGTCGCCACCTATCCGGACGACCCGAGCCTCAACTGACCCGCCCCGTCCCCAGTACTCTTGGAGACCATGAGCACTCTTGAGCCCGAGCGCGGGGCAGGTACCGGCACCCTCGTAGAGCCGACGCCGCAGGTGTCGCACGGCGACGGCGACCACGAGCGCTACGCCCATTACGTCCAGAAGGACAAGATCATGGAGAGCGCGCTCTCCGGCTCCCCGGTCGTCGCCCTGTGCGGCAAGGTCTGGGTGCCCGGGCGCGACCCCAAGAAGTACCCGGTCTGTCCGATGTGCAAGGAGATCTTCGACGGCATGGGCGCCGGCGGGGACGACAAGGGCGGCAAGGGCGGCGACAAGAAGTAGGCCCCCTCCCGCTTCTCACCCTCGGGTTCGCCGACGGCTCCCAGGGCGCGTGATCGCGCCCTGGGAGCCGTTTCGCTGTTGTCGGATTCGCTCTTGTCGGAGCGCCGTCACCCCGCTTAGCCTCCTCTCAGTTGTGCGCTGCGAAACGTCCATTGCGTATGTTGCAACGCCCGGGGGGCCTCATGGCGTGGCCGTCGACGACGACGCCGGCATCGTTACGAACGCTCGTCCTGGTCGTGGTGGGAGCGCTGCTGTGCGCCGCGGGCGCCGGCGGCTGCGCGCCGCGCACGCCGGCTGGCGGCGCGGGCGGGGACCGCGCGACCGGCACCCTGCGGGTCTGGCTCTTCCGCGAGGTCGACAACGCGCCCAAGGCGGCGGTCGTCGACGAGGCCGTCGCCGCCTTCGAGAGGGCCCATCGCGGGGTGCGGGCCGAGGTCACCCACATCCCCGTCGAGACCCGGGCCCAGCGGATCAAGGCCGCGTTCAACGACCCGCGGAGCGCCCCCGACGTCGTCGAGTACGGCAACACGGACACGGCCGGGTACGTCCGGGACGGCGGGCTGGCCGATCTCACCGCCGACCTGGCGGCCTGGGACGACGCCCGCGCCCTCGACCCGGCCGCGAAGCGGTCCGTGACCGTGGACGGCAAGCTCTACGGCGCGCCGCTCCTCGTGGGCGTCCGGGCCCTGTACTACCGCACCGACGTCTTCCGGGAGCTGGGCCTGAAGCCCCCGGCCACCCTGGACGAACTGGCCGCGACCGCCCGCCGCGTCCACGCGGCCCGCCCCGGGCTGTACGGGCTCGCGGTGGGCGGCGCGTACACCTACGCGGCGCTGCCCTTCGTCTGGGCGCACGGCGGGGACGTCGCCGAGCGGAAGGGCCGGTCGTACGAGGCCACCGTCGACGACCCCGCCGCCAGGCGGGGCATCGCGGCCTACACGAGCCTGTTCGGCGACCACAACTGCCCCGCGAGCCGGTGCGCCCGGATGACCGGCAACGAGACGGTCCAGGCCTTCGCGTCCGGCAAGGCGGCCATGGCCATCGCCGGTGACTTCAGCCATCAGGCCATGGAGAACGGCAAGGTCAAGGGCGCGTACGCGGTCGTACCGCTGCCCGGGACCCGGGAGGGGCGGATCGCCCCCGCCTTCGCGGGCGGGAACAACCTCGGAGTGCTCAGAAGCAGCACCCATCGCACCCTCGCCGTGGACCTGCTGAAGTCCCTGGCCGGCAAGCGCACCCAGGCCCGGCTCTTCGACGCCATGGGCTTCCTCCCGGCCTTCACCGACGTCCGCGCCGAGGCGGCGCGGAAACGGCCCTTCGTGGAGCCGTTCGTCCGGACGCTGGCGTCGGGCGCGCGGAGCGTACCGGTGACTCCGGCCTGGGCCGCCATCGACGCCGGGCAGGTGCTGCCGACCCTGCTCCAGGAGGTCGTGAGCGGACGCGCGGACGTGGACGCGGCGACGGCCGGGGCGGCACGGAAGATGAACGCCGCCTTCCGGAAGAACGGACTCCGGTCATGAGGGCCCGAGCCATGGGAGGGACGGGAGGGAAGGGCGGCACCCCCTGGCTCCACCTCGCCCCGGCGCTCGTCGTCCTCGGCGGACTCCTCGTCTACCCGGTCTACGAGCTGGGCCTGATCTCCTTCCTCGAATACACCCAGGCCCAGGTCAGCGGGGGAGAGCCGACCAGTTTCCAGGGACTGGGCAATTACCGCGCGCTCTTCACCGACGCCCGGTTCGGCCAGGTCCTGCTGACGACCGTCGTCTTCGCGGCGGCCTGCGTCGTCGCCACCCTCGCCGTCGGCTGCGCGCTGGCGGTGCTGCTGACGCGGATCCGGGCCCTGCCGCGGCTGGCGCTGACGCTCGCCGCGCTGGGGGCCTGGGCCACGCCCGCCATCACCGGCTCCACGGTGTGGGTCTTCCTTTTCGACCCCGACTTCGGCCCGGTCGACAAAGCGCTCTCCCGGCTCGGGCTGAGCGGATTCGACGGCTACGCGTGGACCTACGACCGGTACAGCGCCTTCGCGCTCGTCCTGCTGGAAATCGTCTGGTGCTCGTTCCCCTTCGTCATGGTGACCGTCTACGCGGGCATCCGGGCGATTCCCGGGGAGGTACTGGAGGCGGCGGCGCTGGACGGGGCCTCGCAGTGGCGGATCTGGCGGGACGTCATGGCGCCCATGCTGCGCCCGGTCCTGGTCGTCGTCACGATCCAGTCGGTCATCTGGGATTTCAAGGTCTTCACGCAGATCTATGTGATGACGAACGGCGGTGGTATCGCCGGACAGAACCTGACACTGAACGTCTACGCCTATCAGAAGGCGTTCGCTTCCTCGCAGTACGGCCTCGGCTCGGCGATCGGCGTGGTGATGCTGCTGATCCTGCTGGCGGTGACGCTCGGATACCTGCGGCTGCTGAGACGGCAAGGGGAGGAGATATGAGACGACCCCGAGGTCGGCTCCTGGCGGAATCGGTCGCGCTGCTGTGCGCGGCGGCGGTGGCCTTTCCCCTCTACTGGATGGTGCTCTCGGCCTTCAAACCGGAAGACGAAGTGCTGTCGGAGGACGCCCGGCCGTGGACCGCGCACCCCACCCTGGACGCCTTCCGGCGGGTCTTCGGCCAGCAGGACTTCGGCCGCTACCTGGGCAACAGCCTGCTGGTCGCCGTCGTCGTGGTCGTCGCCTCCGCGCTGATCGCCTTTCTGGCGGCCGTGGCCGTCACCCGGTTCCGGTTCCGTTTCCGGACGACGCTGCTCGTCATGTTCCTCGTCGCGCAGATGGTGCCGGTCGAGGCCCTGACGATTCCGCTCTTCTTCCTGATGCGGGACCTCGGTGACGTCACCGGAGTGCCCGGCGTCGGCCTCAATACGCTGGGTTCGCTGATCCTCCCGCACATCGCCTTCTCCCTCCCCTTCGCGATCTGGATGCTGCGCGGCTTCGTGCGGGCGGTGCCGGAGTCACTGGAGGAGGCGGCGTACCTCGACGGGGCGAGCCGGGCCCGTTTCCTGTGGCGGATCCTCTTTCCGCTGGTCTTCCCGGGACTGGTGGCGACGAGCGTCTTCTCCTTCATCTCGACATGGAACGACTTCCTCCTCGCCAAGTCCTTCATCATCAGCGCCACCGAGAACTCGACGCTCCCGATGGCACTGCTGGTCTTCTTCAAGGACGAGGGCAACGACTGGGGCGGCATCATGGCGGCGTCGACCGTGATGACGATTCCGGTGCTCGTCTTCTTCGTACTGGTACAGCGCGGGCTCGTCTCGGGCCTCGGCGGAGCGGTGAAGGACTGAACTGAACCATGGACGATCCCGACCTCGATCGTGACCCGGGCCTCGATCTGATTCCGGCGCCGGTGTCCGTTCGCGAAGTGCCGCCCTCCGGGCGGTACGTGCTCGACGAGGAGACGCGCGTCGAGGCGCGCCCCGGCGCCGAGGGCGTGGCGCGCTGGCTGCGCGCGACCGTCGGCGCGGCGACCGGGCTGCCGCTGGCCCCGGGCGACGATGACGACAACCGCATCGTGCTCGCCGTCGACCCGGCCCTCGGGCGCAGGCTCGGCCCCGAGGGCTACCGCGTCGTGGTGGACGGCCACGCCGTGCGCGTCGACGGAGGCAGCAGCGCCGGGGTCTTCTGGGGTGCCCAGACCCTCCGTCAGCTGCTGGGCCCGGCGGCCTTCCGGCGGGCACCGATCGGCGCCCGCACCGGATGGGAGCTCCCGATGGTCGCCATCGAGGACGCCCCCCGCTTCGTGTGGCGCGGCGTCCTCCTCGACGTCGCCCGGCACTTCCTCCCCAAGGACGGCGTCCTCCGCTACCTCGACCTCCTCGCCGCCCACAAGCTCAACGTCCTCCACCTCCACCTGACGGACGACCAGGGCTGGCGCATGGAGATCCACCGCTACCCGGAGCTGACCCGGACCGGCGCCTGGCGCGCCCGCACCAAGCTCGGCCACCGGGCCTCGCCGCTGTGGGACGAGCGCCCGCACGGCGGCTACTACACGCAGGACGACCTGCGCGAGATCGTCGCGTACGCCGCCGAGCGGCACATCACCGTCGTCCCCGAGATCGACCTGCCCGGCCACTCGCAGGCCGCCATCGCCGCCTATCCCGAACTGGGCAACACCGACGTCGTCGACACCGCGGCCCTCACCGTCTGGGACACCTGGGGGGTCAGTCCGAACGTCCTCGCCCCCACCGACCACACCCTCGCCTTCTACGAGAACGTCCTCGCCGAGGTCCTCGACGTCTTCCCCTCGCCCTTCGTCCACATCGGCGGCGACGAGTGCCCCAAGGACCAGTGGAAGGCGTCCCCGGCGGCGCGGGCCCGGATGGCGGCGGAGGGGCTGGCGGACGAGGACGAGCTCCAGAGCTGGTTCATCCGGCACTTCGACCGCTGGCTCGCGGAACGCGGCCGCCGGATGGTCGGGTGGGACGAGATCCTGGAGGGGGGCCTGGCCGAGGGTGCCACCGTCTCGTCCTGGCGCGGCTACGCGGGCGGCATCGCCGCCGCGCGGGCGGGCCATGACGTCGTGATGTGCCCCGAACAACAGGTCTACCTCGACCACCGCCAGGCGCCCGGCGCCGACGAGCCCGTCCCCATCGGCTACGTCCGCACCCTGGAGGACGTCTACCGCTTCGACCCGGTGCCGGCGGAGCTCACGGGGACCGAGGCCGCCCGGATCCTCGGCGCCCAGGCCAACCTCTGGACGGAGGTGATGGAGGACCAGCGGCGCCTCGACTACCAGGCGTTCCCCCGCCTGGCCGCCTTCGCCGAGACCGTGTGGTCCCCGCTGCCCGCCCCCGCCGCCCGCGACCACCCCGCCTTCGAACGCAGGATGGCCGCCCACTACGCCCGGCTCGACGCCCTCGGCGTCGACTACCGGCCGCCCGGCGGCCCCCACCCCTGGCAGCGCCGGCCCGGAGTGCTCGGACGCCCGATCGAGGGCGCGCCCCCGATCGTGTGAGCCGCGCCGGAAGCTGACGAACCGTGCGACGGCCCCTGGCACGGTGGTCCTCCGCACACTGCCGTAAGTCGTACAAGGGCCGTACAAGAGTCAGCAAGCACCGCAATACGCTGGCAAAGCGCCCACAGTGGTGAGAGTCTCCCAACCCGGACTTTCTCCACTGGGCGGGTACGCGACCACGGCTTGCGGACCCTCGCGACAGCGGAACCGGAAGATGTGCCAAAGTTTCCACGTCCGGGCCGACAGCACGTACCGTACGGCGAGGACCTGACGGAACAGTCGGGCCCACCGGGAAGGGGCACCTGGGTTGACCACGCACGCACCGCAGGCGGCGCACACGGTGACGTTGCCGGGCTCGCTGGACGAGGCCGTGGCGGCGCTGGCCGCCATGCCCACGGCCGTGCCCGTCGCCGGCGGCACCGATCTCATGGCGGCCGTCAACTCCGGGCTGCTGCGCCCCGCGGGCCTCGTCGGCCTCGGCCGCATCAGCGAGATCAAGGGCTGGCAGTACCAGGACGGCGCCGCCCTGCTGGGCGCCGGCCTCACCCACGCCCGGATGGGCCGCCCGGACTTCGCCGCCCTCATGCCGGCGCTCGCCGCCGCCGCCCGCGCCGCCGGACCGCCCCAGATCCGCAACGCCGGCACCCTCGGCGGCAACATCGCCTCCGCCCAGCCGACCGGCGACACCCTGCCCGTGCTCGCCGCCCTCGAAGCCTCGCTCGTCATCGCCGGCCCCGGCGGGACGCGCCGCGAGATCCCCATCGGCCGCCTGCTGGCCGGGCTCGACATGCTCCGCCCCGGCGAGCTGATCGGCTACGTGCGCGTACCGCTGCTGCACGCCCCCCAGACCTTCCTCAAGGCGACCGGCCGGACGGGCCCCGGCCGCGCCATCGCCTCCGTCGCCGTCGTCCTCGACCCGGCGCGGCGCAGCGTGCGCTGCGCGGTGGGCGCGGTGGCGCCGATGCCGCTGCGGCCCTTCGACGCCGAACGCTGGGTGTCCTCGATCGTCGACTGGGACGGCGACCGCACGCTCGCGCCGGACGCCCTCGCCGCCTTCGGCGACTACGTCGCGGCCGCGTGCATCCCCGATCCGGTGCCCGAGCCGCCCAACCCGCTGTCCCCCCACGACCCCCATGACCCTCATGCCCCTCGTGACGGAGCCGAGCCCGGTACCCTGCCGCCGGCCGTGCTGCACCTCCGTCGTACGGTGGCGACCCTGGCCCGCCGAGCACTGGGGAGGGCACTCGCGTGAGTGACGACCAGCAGCGACACACCCATGCCCCCGCGCCCGGCGCGGGCGGCTGGCAGCCGATCCCGCAGGGGGCGGGCCTGGAGGCCGAGGGCACGACCTTCGTCCAGCTCCCCCCCGAGCTCCTGGCCCAGACCGGCCCCGGAACCGGCGCGGGATGGAGCCCCCTGGCGGCGCCCGGTACGGGCTACGCGCCCCCGGTCGTGGACTCCTGGCAGCAGCAGGCGCCGCAGCACCCGGCCCCGCATCAGCATGAGCCGCAGGTGCCGGCGCAGCAGCACTGGGACGCGTACGAGCACCGGTATGTGCCGGAGCAGCACGTTCCGGAGCAGCATGTACCGGATCGGCATGTTCCGGAGCAGCATGTTCCGGGTGCGGACGACGGTGGTGCCGCCGATCCGCACGCCACGGCGCAGTGGCAGGTCTCCTTCGCGGCGGACGAGGCCGTGAACGCCACCGGTCCGGAGCCGGTGAGCCACCCGGGGCCCGGGGCCACGGGGCAGTGGTCGGTCCCGGCCGCCGGTGACGATTCGGTGGAGGAGTCCGGGGAGTACGCGCTGCGCGGTTCCGCCGAGCAGCAGTGGACCGTACCGGCCGCGCGGGAGGCGTCCGCCGGGTACGGAACGGGTGTCGCCGACGTCATCGCCGAGGACCGCCCGGTCACCGGTGCGGGCGATAATCCGACCGACGAGTGGACGGCTGCGGCCGAGCCCGTCGTGGCCGGTGAGGCGACCGAGACGGCCGAGGCTGATGCGGAGGCCAAGGTCGAGGCCGAGGTCGAGGCGCAGCCGGAACAGGAACCGGAAGCGGAGCCGGCCGACGGCCAAGGCCAGGGCGAGGCTGAAGTCCTGGAACAGGGCCAGGCTGAGGGCCAGGCCGAGGCCCAGGAGCAGGAGGATCGGCCCCTGGCCTCCGACATCCCGCCTGCCGATATCCCTCCCGCTGACGCCCCGGCCCCCGCCGACCCGCAGCCCTACCTCCTCAACGAGCACCCCTGCGCCTCGTACGTCCTGCGCGTCAACGGCACCGACCGTCCCGTGACCGACGCGTGGATCGGCGAGTCGCTGCTCTACGTCCTGCGCGAGCGACTCGGCCTCGCGGGCGCCAAGGACGGCTGCTCGCAGGGGGAGTGCGGCGCGTGCTCCGTCCAGGTGGACGGCCGGCTGGTCGCGTCCTGCCTCGTGCCGGCGGCGACGACGGCGGGCTCGGAGGTCCGTACGGTCGAGGGCCTCGCGGCGCACGGGCAGCCGTCCGACGTCCAGCGGGCGCTCGCCGAGTGCGGTGCCGTGCAGTGCGGCTTCTGCGTACCCGGTCTCGCGATGACCGTGCACGACCTGCTCGAGGGCAACCACGCCCCGACCGAGCTGGAGACCCGGCAGGCCATCTGCGGCAACCTCTGCCGCTGCTCCGGTTACCGGGGGGTGCTCGAAGCGGTGCGCCAGGTCGTCGACGAGCGCGCCGAGACGGCCGCCCTGGAAGAGGAGACGGCGGCGCAGGAGGAACAGGCCCAGGGCCTTCAGACCCCGGACGCGGGCCCGGACACGATGGGCATCCCGCACCAGCAGCCCGGCCCGTACGGCGACGGCTCGTACGTCGACGGGGCGTACGCCCAGGCGCCGCCGTACGGCGAGGGAGCGTACGGAACCTACGACACGGGCGCGTACGACACGGGCTCCTACGGCAGTGGTGGCCCCTACGGTGACGGCCCCTACGGTGACGGCCCGTACGGGGACGGCGGCGCCGGCAGTGGCTTTGGAAAGGCAACGGCATGACGGGAATGGGCGGGATGACCGGTACGGGCGGAATGGCGGGCGGCGCGGGCGCGGGCGACATCCCGGCATCCGTCACCACCGCCACCCTCGTACCGCCCGCCACCCCCGAGGAGCCCCTCCTCGGCATCGGCGTCTCCCTGCCCTCCACCGACGCGGCCGCCAAGGCCCAGGGCACCTTCCCCTACGCGGCGGACCTGTGGGCGGAGGGCCTGCTGTGGGCCGCCGTGCTGCGCTCGCCGCACCCCCACGCCCGCATCGTCTCGATCGACACCTCGGCGGCCGCGACGATGCCGGGCGTCCGGGCCGTCGTCACCCACGCCGACGTGCCGGGCGAGAACAGGTACGGCCGGGGCGTCGCCGACCGGCCCGTCTTCGCCTCCGACCTCGTGCGGCACCACGGCGAGCCGATCGCCGCCGTCGCCGCCGACCACCCGGACACGGCCCGCCTCGCCGCGGCGGCCATCGTGGTGGAGTACGAGCCGCTCGACCCGGTCACCGACCCCGAGCAGGCGTTCGCCGCCGAACCGCTGCACCCCGACGGCAATCTGGTCCGCCACATCCCGCTGCGTTTCGGCGACCCGGAGGCGGTCGGCGAGGTCGTCGTCGAGGGCCTGTACCGGATCGGCCGGCAGGACCCCGCGCCCATCGGCGCCGAGGCCGCGCTGGCCGTGCCGCGCCCCGACGGCGGCGTCGAGATCTACACCGCCTCCACCGACCCGCACGCCGACCGCGACCTCGTCGCCGCCTGCCTGGGCCTGGAGAACGACCGCGTCAAGGTCGTCGTCACGGGCGTCCCCGGCGCCATGGGCGACCGCGAGGACCCGGGCATCCAGCTCGCCCTGGGCCTGCTCGCCCTGCGCACGGGCCACCCGGTGAAGCTGGTGGCGACGCGCGAGGAGTCCTTCCTCAGCCACCCGCACCGCCACCCCACCCTGCTGCGCTACCGCCACCACGCGGACGCCGAGGGCAAGCTCGTCAAGGTCGAGGCCCAGATCCTGATGGACGGCGGTGCCTACGCCGACTCCTCCTCGGACGCGCTGGCGGCGGCCGTGGCCTTCGCCTGCGGCCCGTACGTCGTCCCGCACGCCTTCGTGGAGGGCTGGGTCGTCCGCACCAACAACCCGCCCTCCGGGCACGTCCGCGGCGAGGGCGCCATGCAGGTGTGCGCCGCGTACGAGGGCCAGATGGACAAGCTCGCGGAGCGGCTCGGCCTGGACCCGGCGGAACTGCGCATGCGCAACGTCATGGCCACGGGCGACGTCCTGCCCACCGGCCAGACCGTCACCTGCCCGGCCCCGGTCGCCGAACTCCTGCGCGCCGTCCGCGACTACCCGCTCCCCGCTCTTCCCAAGGACGACCCCGACGACAACGAGGACGACTGGCTCCTCCCCGGCGGCCCCGACGGCGCGGGCGACCCGGGCGCGGTGCGCCGGGGCGTCGGCTACGGCGTGGGCATGGTCCACATGCTGGGCGCGGAGGGCGCCGACGAGGTCTCCACGGCCACGGTGAAGGTCTCCGGCTCGGTGGCCACGGTCATCTGCGCCGCCGTGGAGACGGGCCAGGGCTTCGCCACGCTGGCGCGGCAGATCGTCCAGGAGGTCCTGGGCATCGAGGAGGTCCACGTCGCCCCGGTCGACACCGACCAGCCGCCGTGCGGCCCGGCCGCGCACAGCCGCCACACATGGGTTTCGGGCGGCGCGGTGGAGCGCGCGGCGAGAATGGTCCGTACGCAGCTCCTCCAGCCGCTGGCCCACCAGTTCGGCATGTCGACGGAGCTGCTGACCATCGCCGACGGCAAGATCACGTCGTACGACGGCGTCCTCAGCACGACGGTGGCCGAGGCCCTCGACGGCAAGGAACTCTGGGCCACCGCCCAGTGCCGCCCCCACCCCACGGAGCGCCTGGACGACTCCGGCCAGGGCGACGCCTTCGTCGGCATGGCCTTCTGCGCGGTCCGTGCCGTGGTGGACGTGGACGTCGACCTGGGCTCGGTGCGCGTCGTCGAACTGGCCGTCGCCCAGGACGTGGGCCGCGTCCTGAACCCGGCACAGGCGAGGGCCCGCGTCGAGGCGGGCGTGATCCAGGGCGTGGGCGCCGCGCTGACGGAGAACCTCCGCACCAACACCGGCCAGGTCCGCCGCCCCGACCTGATGTCCTATGCCCTCCCGACGGCACTGGACGCCCCGGAGGTCCACATCGTCAAGCTGGTGGAGGAGCGCGACGTGGTCGCCCCCTTCGGCGCGAAGGCGATCAGCGCGGTGCCGGTCGTGACTTCCCCGGCGGCGGTGGCGGGGGCAGTACGGGCGGCCACGGGCCGCCCGGTCAACCGCCTGCCGATCAGGCCGCAGACGGCGGCGGTGAACGCCTGAGTAGACGTACTCAGGTGAATGTCGGTGGCAGTCAGTAGTCTTGTGGCTCTTGCTATGGGCGAGAACTGACGGCGCGACATGAGGGGCGAGGCGGGGACCGTGAGTGGGGCATCGGGGCTGCGGGCGGAACTGGAGTCCCTCGAATCCTTCAAGGGCAGGGTCGACGCCCTCCTGACCTACCTCCAGGGCACGGAGGCGTCCCCGCACCGCATGGCGGACAACCACCTGGTGCCCGCGCAACTGGGCGTGGGCTTCGCGGAGGTCGAGTCCCTCTACAGCGCGTACAACGAGGTGCACGCCCAACTCAAGGCGCTCTCCCAGCTCCTGAGCGACCAGATCGAGGCCCTGGGCACGGCGGTCCACGCGGCCAAGGTCGGCTACGCGAACGTCGACGCGGACCTCCGCGACCGCATGTGGGCGATCCAGGCCCGGACGAGGGAACTGTACGAGCCGAGCCGCGACCCCAACGCGCGGCACACGCCCGCGGCCACCCCGTCCCCCCGCCCGCAGGGCGGCAGCAACGAGGGGCAGATCTGATGACGACGCCGACGAACCCGACCCCTGCCATCCGGAAGCCCAGCAGCGGCCTGTTCACGACATCGAACTTCGAGTCGATGTCGCACGAACAACTCCGCGCGATGATCGAGCACGCGGACCCCGCGGGTACCCAGAACCTGGGCGTCAAGCTCCAGGTCGCGGCCGCCACCATCAGGAAGATCGGCGAGGACCTGAAAGGCCACATGGCCAAGGTGGAATGGGCCGGCCAAGGCGGCGACTCCTTCCGCGAGTGGGGCACCGACATGGCCAACGCGGCGCTCCGACTCGGCGAGTTCAGCCACAACACGGGCTCGTGGATGATCGACGCGGCGGCAACCCTGTCCGGCGTGAAGTCCGCGATGCCGGAGGTCTCGACGGAGTCGAAGACGGTGCTGGACTCCTTTCGGGCCAACTACCCAGGGCAGGTGGGCGCCACCGTCCCGGCACCGGACCAGGGCGGAGCCCTGTCGGCGACCGCTTCCGGCCCCTCGCAGGCACAGGCGTACGCGGCCCAGCAGCGGCTGGACGCGGACCGCGCGGAGGCGGCCCGGCTGATGCGCAAGCTGGCGGAGTCGTACTCGTGGTCGGCGCACCAGATTTCTGCGGGGGAGAGGCCTACGTTTCGGCCGATGCCCAATACGATTCCCGGCGACGGTGATGTGAGTCACGACCGGGAGTACGTCGGAGGTACAGGTGGCAGCCGGCAGGGGTATCAGGGCGGAGCAGGCAGCCCGGCGATGAGCTTGATCAGCGGCGGGTCCCGAAGCGGGGATCGAGCTGGAGTGGCCATGCCCGGTGTGGGTGGTCCCGGAAGCGCGGGCGGGGCCCCGAGCGAAGGACGTCGTGCCCCAGTTCCGCCGGATGGGAACGTCGGCACTGAGATCGATGGCGTTGCTCCGATGCCGACCGCTCCCTCCACCCTGCCAGCAGGCCATGCGGACAGCCATGCAGGCGGCCGGGTCGACGGGGGATCGCCCTCTCTGTCGGGTGTCGTTGTACCCTCCACGGCGCTGCCTGGGAACCCAGCCAGCCGCAATGGCATTCCTCCGTTGACGCGACAGCCCATGTCAACTGGACCAGGGATGGGTGCAGGACGGCCTGGCTTGGCGGTGCCGCGTATTGCCGACCCTGGGATTGTCGGGGGTAGGCCTGTTTCGCCCGGCCAGGGGCTACCGACTGGCCAGGCGTCGCGTGGCACGGCCATCGGGGCGGAAGGCCAGGGGCAAGCCCAAGGTCGACTGCCAATGGGAGCCGGCCCTGTCGTGGGTGGCTCGCCTGGGGCAAGTAATAGGACGGGCATGGTGACCGGACGGCGCTTGGCCACGGAGCCAGGCGGTGTCGTCGGTGGCCGCCCGGTCCAGCGTCCCGGTGCTGCTGGAGAATTTACCCCTGGTGGAGCGGGTTTGGTCCGGAGCCATCCGACGGCGGAAGGCAGCGCATTGCCGCGAGGCGGTGTGCAGGGGAGTGCCTTCCTGGCGCCAAGCGCGGCAGGAGGTGCCCCCTCGCGGCGTGGCCGTGGCGGGCAGCGTCCTGACTACCTTGTCGAAGATGAGGAGACCTGGTCGCAGGTCCATCGGCGTGTTGTTCCGCCGGTCATCGAATAGTGCGCCGAAATGACGAAAGGGCTGACATGCGTCGTGTCGAACGCAACGGGCTCATGAGGCGCGGGGCGATCGTAAGCTCGGCTGCCGTACTCCTTGCCTTCGCTGCCCCTGCTCCTCTGACCCAAGCTGACACGATCCGTTCGCATCAGTGGTATTTGGACGCGATGCGGGCCGAAGAAATGTGGCGGACGAGTACAGGATCCGGCATGACCGTGGCCGTGGTCGACAGTGGAGTGGATGCAGAGCTGCCGGACCTTCAAGGTCAGGTGCTTCCCGGCAAGGATTTCTCGGGCTTGGAAGGGGACGCTCACTCCGACTATGACGGCCATGGGACGAGCATGGCTGTTCTCATCGCTGGAACTGGGGGAGGCAACGGAGAAGCAGGAGCCTTTGGCCTGGCTCCCAAGGCCAAGATCCTTCCTCTGCGTGTCGTCAACGCCAAAGTGCCTGCGCCGAAGGTGCTGCCCGCAACTTCTATCGCCACGGCGATCCGATATGCGGCTGACTCTGAAGCCAGAATCATCAACGTGTCCATGGGCGGATCGTTCGAACATGAGGATGAAGCGGAGGCGGTTAGGTACGCCGTTAGCAAGGGAAAGTTGGTCTTTGCGGCAGTCGGTAACACCGGCAACGAACGTAACCTGCCCGAATACCCGGCCGCTTTCCCAGGCGCGGTGGGCGTAGCCGCCGTCGACCAGGACATCAAGGCGACCGCCGAGTCTCAGCACGGCCCCCAGGTCGACCTGGCCGCCCCCGGCGACAACATCGTCGCCACCTGCAAGGGCGGCACAGGCCTTTGCCGAAGCCACGGCACCAGCGACGCCACCGCCCTGACCTCCGCCTCCGCCGCTCTCCTCTGGTCCGCCCACCCCGACTGGACCGCCAACCAAGTCCTCCGCGTCCTCATCAACACCGCCGGCGGTCCCAAAAGCGGCGAGAAGCGCAGCGACTCCATCGGCTACGGCGTCGTCCGCCCCCGCATCGCCCTGCAGAACCCCGGCGACCCCGGCCCCGCCGACATCAGCCCTCTCCCCGAGCTGGCAGCCGCCAAGTCTCCTGCCCCCCAAGTCGCCGCGCCCCCCGCTAGCAAGCAGACCGACAAGGCGGACGGCAGCCTGCTGTCCAAGCGCAACCTGATTGCGGTCGGCGCCTGCAGCGCCGTAGCGGCAGCAGTCACGGTGGCCGTCCTCGTCATCCGGCGCCGGCGGACACTCACCAGGTGAGGAGCGGCACCTACGGCTGAACCCGTTGGTTCGGCCCAGTGGGAGCCCCCGCGCCCGCACAGACACCGAGACGATGCGGGGTGACCTACGCAGTGACGGCCGCGAGGTGCCGGCTGCTCGCGGGCCAGCCACAGGGCGGTCATAGCTTGAGCACTCCGCGCCAAGTCCACCCCGCACTGAGGACGACCTTTCGCAGCGCGTTCCTCATCTCCCGTGTGTCCAGCCGATACGTCTCGACTCGGCGTCGACGACCATCAGGTCCTCGCTCGTACGTCCATTGCCGTTCAACCGTGTGCCCTCGCCCACGGCTGTACCCGCCCGATTTGGACAGCTGGCTCCTGGCGGAAGTCCACTGCTCCTGGAGAATCCGCACCTCGTGCTCCGAAGGGGTCAGGCGCATCCGAATCCTGAGCCTCTGCTCCACCTGCTCACCGAAGGAGGAACGCGGCGGGATCCGCCACTCCGCCACCAGGTCGGCCTTCTCCCAAGGGTTGGCCTTGCGTACGTGGTACGGCACCGCTGAGCCGTTGACGGCGAGCAGAGCATCCCGGACCTCTGCTGCGGAAAGTGGTACGGCACCACTGCCGGGATATTGGGTACCGAGCCATTTGTCCCAAAGGCGGCCCATCATCGGATCCCCGTCCCGGTATCCGGGCGTACCGTGCGCACGAAGTCCTGGAAGTCCCCAAGAACGGCGTCGTGCTGGGCCACGGTGGCGGTCAGGGCCAGACGAACCACCGCCCGCTCGCGCGAGTCCGCGACGTCCAGCATGGACAGATAAACCTGGGACTGAACGAGCTCGCGACGTGCGTCACCAAAGCCGACTGAGAAGACCAGCCGCTGGATCAGGGCGGGGGCGTCAGAGGAACCGATCTCTCGGCAGTCGGTCACCACCACTGACTCGGCCACATCACGCAAACGCTCCACCGACTCGTCGGCGAGCTCGGTCAGCGTCGCTGTGTCCGGCCGGTACTCGCCATCGACGGTGATGTTGGCAGCGAAGCCGGCATCGGGCTGCGGATGCACCGCAGCAAAAGCCACATCTGCGGCGCCGGCCTTCCCGAGATCGGC
Source organism: Streptomyces abikoensis (assembly GCF_014648775.1). GTDB lineage: Bacteria > Actinomycetota > Actinomycetes > Streptomycetales > Streptomycetaceae > Streptomyces > Streptomyces abikoensis. The sequence goes on along the minus strand of NZ_BMRT01000004.1, from coordinate 766,616 downwards.
CGGGAGCCAGCCTTCGGGTGTGAGGAATTCAATAGGTACCGGCAACGTCATGGCTATCTCAGGCCCTTCTTCCACGCGGGTCAGAACCAGCTTCGGACGGTGTTCTTGACGGAACCAACGGCATCACCGACCGCGTCGGCCGCATGGTCGACAGCTTTGGTGAACTTGTCCGGATCGACGGTGATCTCGACTCCCACTGCGCCGCCGAAGAACTCGGCGGCACCGTTCTTGGTGCCGATCTTCCACTTGCCGGTCTCCGGGTCTTTCATATAGCCCCACTTGGATTCCGCGCCATCGCCGGCCCATCCCTCGACCGTCCCGCCGATGCCGATGCCGGCGATTTCAAAGCCACCGGCCATGCCGCCCTTCGCCCCGGTGAACCTCTTCGCGCCGATGGTGACCTCGTCCTTGGTCGCTTTGGCGGTGAATCCGGCCTCACCTCCGGCAAATCCCTCAGCGCGCGTGTAGTAATCCATGGACCCGTGGTCTTCGCGCACTTCGGCCATGGCCCGCCCTCCTATGGACACCTCGGTGGCAGCGCTACCACCCTTGTTGCTGAATCCGTAGTTCCCTGTGAACCTTGCTCCCGCGTAGGCATCGGCGATCACCGAAACATCCGCCGATCCGTCGATCAGCGATCTTTTTGCGGTCACATGGCCCAGGTCGGCATACGCCTTGAACCTGCCCTCCTTGCCGTATGAAGGACTGTCCTTCGAGGTGAAGTCGGCCTTGGGCCCGGTCGTCGTGATCTCCCACCCATCGGTCTTCGTGGCGGACACCTCCGGCGCGCCCACCTTCGCCAAGTTGCCCTCGGCATGCGCGTTGAACCCGCCAAAGCCGTTGCTGCCTGCCGAATGGTCGATCGTCGCGCGGGTCAGCGCCCGCTGAACGCATTGGTCGGTCTCGTCCACGGCGTGTACCGCCTTGGCGATTCCGTCTGTCCAGGCCTGGGCGGCCTGTTGGGCCTGAGCCATCAGCTTGGGGAAGTCCGGGTCGCGGCGAAGGGCGTCCTGCTCAGCGGCGGAGAGCTTGGCGAATCCGACGTAGGCGGCCTTGCCGGCACTGTCGACCTTGTAGTCCTTGTCCTCGGCTTCGGTGACCAGGTCCTTCACTGCCTTCTGCAGCCGGGCCAGCTCGGTGTGCGCCTGCGCCAGGATGTCCGCAACGGCCAGCGCCTCCGTCCTCGCTGAGGCGTATTCGGATGCCGTGGCTATGGAACTGCTCTGGTGCGCGGTGAAGGAATGCCCCTGCCAGTTTCCGTTCGCCAGCGCGCGCTGAACGTTTCTTTCGTAGTCGTCCTTCAACTCGCCGAAGCGCTTGCCCATCTTCTGCCACAACTCGGATGCGTTCAGCAGCGGCGACAGATCGGCGGTTATGACATCTTGATAGCTCAGTGGCATGGTCGCTCCTCCGTCACCACTCGTCTATTCGGCTGCGCGATGGCTGCTGCTCCATGCTCACCGAGCCGATTTGAGCGCCGATCGCGCTGTCCTGCCCCTGGAGGAGAGTGTTTGTGCTGCGCAGTGCGTTGAGCTCGCGGTTCAGCCGGTTCATGAGCCAGCTCGCCTGCATCTGCCAGGTGGTCAGTGCTTCGGACATCCCTTTGTGTGCAGCCCAAGCGGACAGCCCCGTCAACCCGGTGTCCGGCTTCAGGAGACTCGACTGAGCCCCCGGGCCGGCCATGGGCGGCTGCACCGCTGCACCGCCTTCCCCCATGCGGCCGGCGGCCTCGGTGTCCGGCAGCAGATGCTGCTCCATGAAGGCCACGGCGCGCTGCTTGTCGCTCGCGGAGCTGGCCAGCTTCCCCTGTCCGCTGCCCGCCCCACCAGCGTTCACCCCGGCCAATTGCAGGCGCTGTGCTGTGGAATCCTCGGCACTCACGTGTCCCCCCTCGGTATGTCGCTTCTAGATACTCCGCATCGAGTGGGTGCGGCCCCCGCGGTCTGGCATGGACCTTACATTCCGGAGGGATGGGGGGATCGGAAACGGGCCCCTATGGCTTATGGGCCGTGCGGACTCCCAGGGTCATTCGAGGCCACTGCCGGAAGCACCGGCCACGCGGGCAATCGCCGTTCGCCGGACACCGTCGCCTGACTAGGCTGGGCCCTTCACGTCCCGATACCTGCCCCTCCTCCCGAGGCCGCCCGATGACTCACGCCCAACTCCCCGCCACCGGGGGTCGGCCAGCCGATCTCGCCCGACTGGCCGGCGAAATCGCCGCGATGTACGACGAGGCCGTACACCCCGCCGCCCTCCTCGGTGAGTTCCGCCGCACCGCCGTGCTCGTACCGCTCGACGAGGCGGGCGGACTCTGGTCCGTGGAGATGCACGGCATCCGCTGGATCGGTGGCTTCACGGACATGGCCGCCCTCGCGCGGTTCGCCGTGGCGCGCGGAATCGCCGAGGACGAGGAGTGGGAGTACCGCTCGGTCCTCGGCGCGCGCCTCCTCGACGTGGTCGTCCCGGCGGTCGGCGCGCCCGCCGGGGTCGCTCTCGACATCGCCGACGAACGTCCCGTCATGTTCCCGCCCGTACGCGGCATCGTGCCGGATGATGTGGCGCTGGACGCGCCGAAGAATCGATTCGCCATGGAGATGGAGGCTGCAGCACCGTGAGCGGTGGGGGCGGGGACGGCATACAGGCGAGCCAGGCGGCGCTCGGCAACGTCGCCAAGGGCATCAACGCGGCGATCGGCGAACTCAAGGGCATCGGCGGCGCGGGCGCGGCCTCCGTGGGGCGGGGCTTCGACGACCTCGCGCTCTCCGGGATGGAGCTCGGGCACGGCGGCCTGACGGCATCGCTCAAGAACTTCTGCGAGCGCTGGGACTGGGGCGTGCGCGCCCTCATCCAGGACGCCGACCAGTTCGCGGAACGCGTCGGCCTCGCGGCCGGCTACTACCACGAGCGCGATCGCTACGTGGCGGACACCTTCAAGATCGTCGCCAACGCAGCCATGGGAAATCCTCATCTGACCGAGGACCAGGTGAAGGAAAAGTCGGTCAGTGAGGTGCTGTCCGACAACGCGTTCACCCAGTCCCGCGACGCCGACTACAGCCTCGGCTCCTTCGCCAAGGCCGGTGAGGGCGCCAAGGACGCCTGGTCGAAGACCGGCAAGGACCTCCTGGACAGCGCCGAGACCGGCGGGTCGGGCCCGCTCGGCGTGGCGGTCCGGACGGTCAGCAAGATCGAGGACTACTGAGGGCTGCTGAGGTCTACTGATGAACGCGTTCGACAGCCTTGGCGAGTGGGGCGAGAAGAAGCTCGGCCAGGCCGAGAAGGTGGCAGGCAAGGTCATCCACAAGGGCACCGAGCTCGCCGCGGAGGGCCTGGACAAGGCCGGCCTGCACAGCGCGGCCCGCAAGGTCGACCACGTCGGTGAGGAGATCGCGTCCAGCCTCGGCGCGGAGGTCGGCGAGCACCAGCTGGGCCAGTCCGAAAACCCCAAGGACCTCGTCCACGGCGAGCCTCAGAAGATCGGGGCCACGGCGAAGCACCTGCGCAATCTCCACAGCTCCTTCAACACCACTCACACCGCCCTCCAGCAGGTCAGGGCCACTGACTGGAAGGGCCAGGGCGCCGACGCGTTCACCACGAAGTTCGTCGAGCAGCCGAAGAAGTGGGCCGAAGCGGCCGACGCCTTCGAGGCGGCGGCCGGCGCGCTCGAGTCGTACGCCCACACCGTCACCTGGGCGCAGAACCAGGCCAAGGAGGCGATCCGCCTCTGGAAGAAGGGCCGGGAGGCCAACAAGAAGGCCGTCGACGAGTACAACGCCAAGGTCCTCGTCTACAACGCGAAGATCCAGAACCTCCAGGACCCCGGCCCCAAGCCCGTCGACCCGGGAAACCCCGGCGAAGCGGACATGAAGGAGGCCCAGCGCCTCCTCGCCGAGGCCCGCAAACAGCGCAACACGGCCGCCGCCGAAGCCCAGACGAAGATCACCGCAGCCGTCTCGAACGCACCGCAGAAACCCAGCTTCACCAACCGTATGAAGGCCAACGCCCTCGACCTCAAGGACGGCGGGGCGATGGAGCTCATGCACTTCGAGGGCGGTGTCCTCCGGGCCGGTACGGACGCGGCGAAGTTCGCCCGCGGTCTCAACCCCCTCGACATCTACAACGTCACCCACCCCGCCGATTACCTGAGCACCGTCTCCAACACGGCGGCCGGCATGCTCTCCCTCGCCTCCCACCCCGAGCGGCTGCCCGCCACCCTCGTCGGCGATGGCTGGGGCAAGGACTTCTCCGAGGCGAGCGGCCGTCTCGGCGGCAACGTCCTCATGGCCTTCGCCACGGGCGGCGGCAGCGCGGGCGCCGCCGCGGCCGAACGCACGGCGATCGCGGCGGCCGAGCGGGGCGCGGCGGGCGCGGCGGGTGCGGCGGAGCGCGCGGGAGCGGCAGGCGCTGAGAGCGCCGGCGCGCGGGCGGGCTCGCGCGCCGGGCAGGAGGGGGCCGAGAGCGCCGAGCAGAGCGCGGCGCGTTCGCACGTCAACGACAACCCGCCGGAGTCCTCCCGGCCGAAGAACGCGGTCGAGTCCGGACAGACCGACCCCGTCGACCTCGCCACGGGCAAGATGTTCCTCCCGCAGACCGACGTCCTGCTGCCGGGGGTCCTGCCGCTGTCGTTCGTCCGCCAGGTGCGGTCCGGCTACCGGGCGGGACGCTGGCTGGGTCCGTCCTGGGCGAGCACGGCGGATCAGCGGCTGGAGATCGACTCCGAGGGCGTCGTCTTCGTCTGCGAGGACGGCATGCTGCTGGCCTACCCCCACCCCGCGCCCGGCGTCCCGACCCTCCCGTCCCACGGGCCTCGTCGGCCACTGAGTCGCACGGACGACGGCGGGTACGCCATCACCGATCCGATCAGCGGCCGGACGTCGTACTTCGCTCCGTATGACGACGGGCTCGCGCTGCTGGAGCAGATCTCCGACCGCAACGGCCACTGGATCACCTTCGAGTACGAGGCCGACGGCACCCCGACCGCGATCGCGCACAGCGCGGGTCGGCGCATCGCCGTCACCACGGAGTCCGGCCGCATCACCGCCCTCCACCTCGTGGGCGCCGCGTCCGACGGATCGGACGCGGAGCTGATCCGCTACGGCTACACCGACGGCGACCTCACCGACGTCGTCAACTCCTCCGGCCGGCCCCTGCGCTTCGGCTACGACGAGCGGGGCCGTGTCACTTCCTGGACCGACCGCAACGGCAGTCACTACAGCTACACCTACGACGACCAGGACCGTTGCGTCTCCGAGGGCGGCGCCGCGGGCCATATGCGGGTCAGCATCGAATACGGCGACCCCGACCCCGAATCCGGTCTGCGGACGACGACGCTCACCGACGCGCTCGGCCACACCTGGCACCACGTCTTCAACGAAGCGCTTCAGCCCGTCGCCCAGACCGACCCGCTCGGCGCCACCACCCTCATGCGGTGGGACCGCCGGAACCATCTGCTCTCCCGCACCGACCCCCTGGGCCGGACGACCGAATACCGCTACGACGAGGACGGGCGGCTCACCACCGTCGTCCGCCCGGACGGCCGCGAGGCCACGGCGACGTACAACGCCCTCGGCCTCCCGGAAACGGTCACGGCCTTCGACGGTTCCGCCTGGCACCACACCTACGACGGCTCGGGCAACCGCACCTCGGCCACGGATCCGGTCGGCGCGGTCACCCACTACACGTACGACGAAGCCGGCCACCCGGCGTCCGTCACCGACGCCATGGGCAACACCTCGCGCGTGCGGTGCGACGCGTCCGGGCTGGTGACGGAGGTCGTCGATCCGCTCGGCGGCGTGACCAGCTATCGACGGGACGGCTTCGGCCGCGTGACGGCCGTCATCGATCCGCTCGGCGCGATGACCCGTATGCAGTGGTCCGTGGAGGGCCGGCTCCTCCGCCGCGTCGACGCGGACGGCGCCGAACAGTCATGGACGTACGACGGGGAGGGCAACCGCACCACGCACACGGACGCGCTGGGCCACGTCACCACGTACGAGTACACGCACTTCGACAAGCTCGCCGCGCGGACCGGCCCGGACGGTGTCCGCTACGAGTTCACGCACGACCCGCTGCTTCAGCTGACGCGCGTCACGAACCCGCAAGGCCTGGACTGGTCGTACTCCTACGACCCGGCGGGCCGGCTGACCTCAGAGACCGACTTCGACGGCCGGACGCTGACGTACGCGCACGACGCGGCGGGCCGGCTCACGTCCCGGACGAACGCGCTGGGGCAGAGCATCACTTACGACCACGATGTTCTCGGTCGTGTGGTCGGGAAGAACGCGGATGGCGCTGTCACGACGTACACGCACGACGTGGCGGGCCGACTCCTGGAAGCGGTCGGCCCCGACGCGACGCTGACCTACAGCCGCGACCGACTGGGCCGCGTCAAGTCGGAGACGACGAACGGCCGGACGCTGACCTTCACGTACGACGGGCTGGGCCGACGCGCGCGCCGCGTCACCCCGGGCGGGGCGGTCAGCACATGGACGTACGACGCGGCGGGACGGCGCACGTCGCTGACGGCGTCGGGCCATGTCTTCGACATCGAGCACGACGCAGCGGGCCGCGAGATCGCGCGGCACTTCGGCGAGGGCATCACGCTGACACACGAGTGGGACGCGACGGGCCGCCTGACGTCGCAGACGGTGACGGCGGCTGAGGAGCTGGTGCAGCGCCGGGACTACACCTACCGCCGGGACGGCCACCTGACGGCCGTCGACGACCGGACCTTCGAGCTGGACGCGGCCGGCCGCGTCACGGCCGTCACGGCACCGGGGTGGCAGGAACGTTACGCCTACGACGACGCCGGCAACCAGACGGAGGCCACCTGGCCGACCGACCACCCGGGCACGGACGCCCAGGGCCCGCGCACGTACACGGGCACGCGCATCACCCGCGCGGGCGGCATCCGCTACGAGCACGACGAGCAGGGCCGCGTCGTCCTGCGCCAAAAGACCCGGCTGTCGCGGAAGCCGGACACCTGGCGGTACGAGTGGGACGCGGAGGACCGCCTGCGGTCGGTGACCACACCGGACGGTATGCGCTGGCGGTACCTGTACGACCCGCTGGGCCGCCGAATAGCGAAGCAGCGCCTCGACGAGTCGGGCGGCGTGACGGAGCAGGTCGACTTCACCTGGGACGGCCCGACGCTCACCGAACAGACGACGACGGCCCCCGGCCTCCCGCACCCGGTCACCCTGACCTGGGACCACGACGGCCTCCGCCCGGTCGCCCAGACGGAACGCCTATCGGCGGCGGACGCCCCGCAGACCGAGATCGACAGCCGCTTCTTCGCGATCGTCACCGACCTGGTCGGCACACCGAGCGAGTTGGTGGACGAGTCCGGCACGATCGCCTGGCGCACACGCACCACCCTCTGGGGCACGACGACCTGGGCGGCGGACAGCACGACGTACACCCCGCTCCGCTTCCCGGGCCAGTACTACGACCCGGAGACGGGCCTCCACTACAACTTCCACCGCTACTACGACCCGGAGACGGGGCGGTATGCGTCGGCGGATCCGCTGGGGCTGGTTCCGGCGCCGAATCCGGTGGCGTATGTGGACAACCCATTGACAGGGAGCGACTCCCTTGGGCTGGCGCCGGAGTGTGACCAAGGCGCACCCCAGAGAGGGCCGTTCGAAATGCGCGGCCCCAACCCTGCCCATCCGCCCAATGAGGCTGCTGTCGAGACAATGAACAGCATACCCCTGGGAGGAAATCTCGACTGCTCCGAGATAGCCGAATGGATTTTGAGGGATGTTGGAGGGGAAGGGCGGATAGTGAATTTCACCAGCCACTCGGACCCTGTGATCAAGGTTCCTGAATCCGGCGGAGCGATCATCGAGGATTATCGATACCATGATGTCTACACGGATGGCCGATATGTGTACGACCCTGCCTTCGGCGAGAGTCCCGTGCCGTTGGGTGATTATCGGAGGGCCTTGCGGCTCATAAATCCGGGGAAGAAAATATTGATGAATGAAGGGGGTTACAGTGGCCCCCTCTGGTGACGCTGTGGTGAAGGGGAGTGAGGAAACTGGCCGTTACGGCTGAGCGGGTCCTGGAGATCCTGCGCCATTATGACCCTGTCGGATGGATGAAAGTATCGATGGGCAGACATCCGCTCGAAGGGTACCTGCAGGCTCCCTTTATTGCATGGCGGTTTCAGTCGCCTCGAAAGGAACTTCAAGATCTTTTTGAGGAGGCGATCAGGGAATCCTCCGGCAGAGTGGAGTGGGTGCTCGATACTTCCGGGAAGAACTGGATCCTGGCCCCGTCGCGTCTGCTTGCAGGTGTAGCCGAAAGGGGAAGACCCGGCTTTTCTGACGTAGTGGCGTCGATCACGCTTTCCGATCAACCGTTCTGTGCTGCGGCGACGGCGGATATGGAAGGCATCCTGCAGTTTTTGGCCCACGGTGGAGAGGTGTCCCCGGAGGGGGAGTAAGTGAAGGAATTCTCTGAAGAATGCGAGGTGCGAGGTGAAGGCGCTGATCTCCGGCCGTCTGGAGCGCGCCGTTGGGGCCATTGTCGGGTCGGCTGTCGGGGATGCGCTTGGGGCGCCGTTTGAGTTTGGGCTTCCGGCAGCGTTTTCCTTGCGTTTTCCGGAGCCTGGGGGCGGGGGAGAGATGTCTGGCGGCGGTGGTTGGGATGCCGGTGAGGCCACTGACGACACGCAGATGGCGGTGCATGTCGGTGAATCGTTGCTGGAGCGCGCCGGGCTGGATCCTGCCGACATCTTTCGGCGGTTTCAGCTGTGGGCGGCCGCTGAGCCGAAGGACATCGGGCTGCAGACGGAGGACGTCCTCACCAATGGCGAGCCCTGGGATCGCGCTGCGGCGGCTCATTTCCGGGTCAATCACCGTGCCGCCGGGAACGGTGCGCTCATGCGGGCCACCACCTCCGGCGTGTACTTCGCCGGCCAGGGTCGGGCCGTCACCATGGATGCCGCCCGCCGGATCGCCGCGCTGATGCACGGAGACCGTGCGGCTTGGGAAGGCACCGCCATCTTTCATGAGCTTCTGCGCGTGGCGTTGGAAGGTGGCGACCCGATCGGCGCGGTGGGGGATACGGTCGCGCAGGTGCATCCGGAACATCGTGAGCGGTACTCGGCTGTTCTCGCCCCCACCTGGCATCCCGACGACGCCACCGAGTTCAACGGTGCCGTCTGGCCTTGCCTCGCTTCCGCTGTCTGGGCCTTGCGCACCACCACCTCCTACGAAGAGGCCGTACGCGCGGCCATCGATCTCGGAGGTGATACGGACACCGTCGCCGCGGTCACCGGCGGTCTCGCCGGGGCGGTTTACGGGTTCGACGCGATTCCCGTGCGGTGGACCGAGCCCTTGCACGTGCCTCTGCCGGGGGCCGGCGATCGTGTGTTGCGTCTCCAGGACGTGGTCCACCTGGCTCGGCGGCTGGATCGGTCCGGTAGGGCTGCGTCGGTGAAGGGGTCGGACTAGTCGGTGCGCATCGATATCACGCGGGTCCTGGAGGCCGAGAGCGGAGCCGTCTGCTTCTCTGCGCCGGTGGGGAGGGGGCGAGGCTTGTGGCGAGGAGCCGTGCCGCCGGAGGTCGGGGCGTATGACGTCGAGTTCGAGGTTCCTGATGTGGTTCGGTCGTGGGGCCTTGTTCCGTCGGCCGGGTGGGGTGTCGAAGGCGATGACGAGGGCGGTGTTTCCGTCACCGGAGTCGTGGAGCGGATCGATGACGACTCCGTTGTAGCGCTGAGGATCCAGTCGGACGTTCTTCTGGTCGAGATACTGGATGGCCCACGCCCGGTCGCAGTGGGGGACTGCTTGAGATTCACCGCTCCTCGCCTGGAGCTGTACCCGTATGAACTGTGATCCTGACGCGATCAGCCCTTGGCGTAGTTCGTTGCGCCCTGCCAGTCGATCATGACGCAGGGGGTGTCGTCGAGGACCCAGGCGTCGTGGCCCGGTGGGCAGATCATGCAGTCGCCCGGGCCGAATTCCGCCTCCTCGCCGTCGTCCATGACGACGTGCATTCGGCCCGAGATGACATAGGCCGCATGGGAGGCCTGGCAGCTGTCGGTTCCCGCGATCGGTTTGACGTGGTCGGACCAGCGCCAGCCCGGTTCGAACGTCGCCCGGCCCACCGAGCCGGGGCCCAGTTCCACCAGCTCCATCCGCCCTTTGTCAGCCTGGAAAGGACGGATTTCGTCTGGCTCGGTGAAGCTCTTGCGTACGAGGCCGGCCATGAAGTGCTCCCCTCGGCTGCTGATCTGCCCTTTCGACGATCCCACGGGGAGAGGGGGCGCGGCGAGCCGTGCGGGGCGGGCGGGTGACGGGCCGGTCAGGGTCGAACGCGTTGGGTCCGGTCGGGCGGTCCGGGTGGCGGTCAGCGTCCCGATAAGCCTGAGTACGTCCGCACCCGCGCGCACTCCCACCTGAGTACCGCTACGGATACGCCCGCCACCGCGCCCCGCCTAGCGTCTGCCGCATGGCAATGAACACTACAAACGTCGACCCCACCACCCTCGTGCTGAAGTACCTCGGCGGGGTCGCCCTGTGGGTCTTCGCGGCGTTCACGTTTCTTCTGCTCCCCCTCAACGTCATGGCCTCCGACGGCTGCTTCGACGGGGACACCCGCGCCATCTGCACCGTCGCCGGGCAGAACGCCGTCGCGTACGTCCCGATGGTCACCGCGCCCCTCGCCGGCGTGCTCGGGACGTACGGGCTGGCGGCGGAGCGGGGCCGGGCCAGGGGGCTGTACGCCGTTGCGATGGGGGCGCTCGTCGCCGCGTGGGTGGTCGTGTCGGCCATCGCCGGGTGACCCTCGGAGGCGCTCGAACAGTGCTCGAACAGGGGTCGATAAAGTCAGCGCATGGGGTTGTGGAACACAGCAGGTCAGCCGCCCATGGGCTGGGCGCGGCCGCAGGTGGCGCCGTGGCAGGGGCCGAGTGACGTCGAGCAGAAGCTGTACGAGGCACGGGTGCGCGGCGACTGGGACGCGTACTTCCACGTGCTGGCCGAGACCAGGCTGTTCCTCGCCGTGCCCCGGGCGAACGCCGACGCCGAGACCCGTACCGTGCCCTTCACCCCGTACTGGAACCCTCAGACGGGGACGCCCTGCCTCGCCGTCTTCACCGAGGGAATGCTGCCCGCGCCCGTCGAGGACCCCGTCTTCTGCGGGTACTCCCTGGGCTGGTACGCCCGGGTGTGGGAGCCCGGCGACCCGCCGTATCTGGTGGTGAACCCCGGCAGCCCCTGCGAGGCCGCCATCCCGGCGAACGCGGCGGGGCGGGAGATCTGGCAGTGGCACGCCGAGCGCGTCAGTACCTCCGGCTGCGGCTGCCCGAACCGGCACGGGCGGCTGCGCGCCCTCCACGCGGGCGGGCCCCTGCACGGGCCGCTCGCGCACGGGCTGGCCCTCACCGCCCTGCTCTTCGTCGACAACGGCGAGCTGTGGAACGCCATGGCCTACCACGGCGGCGGCTACTTCCACGAGAAGGACCGGCTCAAGGAGTGGTGGGGCATCACCGACCGGGAGGGCTGGCGGAGGGCCCAGGAAGGGCTGCTGGACGCGGACATGGTCAGCGGCTCGTGGGAGTTCGCGCTCGGTGTCCGCCGGGCCATGGCGATGGACTTCCCCGGGCTCGTCGACGTCGAGCACTGGCGCCGGACCGCCGAGCGCGTCCTGCGGCGCAGGGCCGAGCAGGCGGGCGAGGTGCGGATCACGCTGGAGGGGGTGACCCAGGGGGAGGCCCTCTCCGAGGAGGAGGTCGAGGAGTACGTCGCGGAGATCCACCAGCTGATCGGGCGGATCGCGCGCTACGAGGCCCGCTTCCGCGCGGACGGCCTGCTGGCCGAGGGCGCGTACGTGCGGACGGCGGCGGCGTGGGACCACGGGCGAGCCGCCGGGATGGCCCGCTGGGGGCTGGCCGCGCGGTACTGCACCCTCCACGAGGCGGAGGAGGCGGTGCTCCGCGCCGGGATCGCGGCCAAGGCCGCGTACGGCTCGTGGGAGGAGTTCTCCGCCGGCTACGTCCTCGCGCGCTGTCTCCACTTCGACGAGGAGAAGTTCGGCAAGTGGTACGAGGACGCGCTCGCCGCGCACCGCGTGCTCACCACCGATCCGGCCAGTCCTTGGCTGAACATTCCCTGGGGACGGTGAGCCGCTGAGACAGCAAAGCAGAAGCAGGGACAGCAAAGCAGAGACAGAGGCCGTGGCGGGAATCGAACCCACGTAACTCGCTTTGCAGGCGAGCCCCTAAGCCACTCGGGCACACGGCCGGAACGGGAAGCCATGGGCCTCCCCGACGGCTACGACCATACGTTCACCCCGGCCCCGCTTCAATGGTGCGGTCGCCACTGTCATATGGCGGACATACGCCAGCCATGCCCCCGTACCAAGGACGGCGCCCTCACGCGCTCACCCCCCGCAGGAACTCGTCCACCAGCGGCCGGAACATCTCCGGCTCGTCGACCCACGGGAAGTGACCCACCCCGTGCAGCGGGCGCGTCACGCCGCGGGGGAAGGAGGCGGCGACGAGTTCGCCCGCGCGCATGCCGGTGACGGCGTCCAGGTCGCCCGTCACCACCAGGGCGGGGCAGTGGACCTGGCGCAGGCCGCGGAGCAGGGTCAGGCGCAGGGGCTCGTCGACGCCCTGCCAGAAGGCGGCGCGGGGGACGGGGTTGAGCTGGTCGGGCTCGGTGGCGGCGTGGGCGCGCTGTTCGGCGTCCCAGCGGCCGTAGGCCATGGGGGCGGCGCGGCGGAGGAGGGAACGGACCTCGGCGAGGTTGTCGGCGGTGGCCAGGGAGTGGACGGCGACGTAGGCGTCGACCCACCAGTCCTCGGTGGCGCGGGACTCGAAGATCTCCTCGGCGTCCGTGGGGAGTTCGCCCTGGAGCCGGGAGCCCGGGGCGATCAGCACCAGGTGGGTCAGGTGCTCCCCGTGGGTGGCGGCGTAGGCCTGGGCCGTGGCGCAGGCGGCGTCGTGGGCGAGCAGAGCGAAGCGTTCCAGGCCGAGGTGGACGCGGAGCGCCTCGACGTCCTCGGCGAGGGCGGGGAAGGCGTAGCCGGCCACGTCGGGGGAGGGCGGGGAGGCGCCCGTCCCGCGGCTGTCGGGGACGACGAGCGTGTGATGGGCGTCCAGGCCGCCGAGGTCGCCGAGGTAGGCGGCGTCACGGCCGGGACCGCCCGCCAGGCAGACGACGGGCGGGCCGGCGCCCTCGCCGAGGACCCGGTAGGCCAGTTCCACCGAGTCGTATGAGGTGTAACGATTCATAAGTCCACCATGCCGGAAATGTTGATTGATCCAGAAGCAAGCCACCCCTCCTCCTCCCCCTATCCCAAATTCCGCTTATGATTCCGGCGTGTTCGACTCCCGGCACATCAAGACGTTCCACGCGGTCGTCACCGCGGGCTCCTACTCGGCCGCCGCCCGGGCCCTGGGGTACACCCAGCCCGCGATCACCCAGCAGATGAAGGCGCTGGAACGAGCCGTCGGCACGCCGCTGTTCACCCGGGTCGGGCGCAGGATGCGGCTGACCGAGGCGGGCGAGGCCCTCGCGCGGCACGCGGAGGTCATCCTCGACAGCCTGACCGCCGCGCAAAGGCAAATGAGCTCCCTGACCCGGCTGCGCGCCGGGCGGGTGCGGGTGTGCGCCTTCCCCAGCGCGGGAGCCACCCTCATACCCGAGGCGCTGGCCCGGCTGGCGGCCGACCACCCGGGGGTGCGGGTCGAACTGCAGGAGGGCGAGCCGCCGGACTCGCTGCGCCGGCTGGTGCGCGGCGAGTGCGACATCACCCTCGCCTTCACCTACCCCGGCCTGCACGAACAGGTCCCCGACGAGCTCGTCGAGATACCGCTGTTCGAGGACCAGCTGACGGTCCTGCTGCCGATAGGCCATCCGCTGGCCCGCCGCCGCGCCGTCAAACTCGCCGATCTGGCGGAGGAGCGCTGGATCGCCGGCTGTCTGCGCTGCCGCACCAATTTCCTCCACGAGTGCGCCGAGCAGGGCTTCGCTCCGGACATCGCGTTCACAACGGACGACAACCTCGTCGTGCAGTCGCTCGTCGCCGAGGGGCTGGGAGTGGCGATGATGCCGGGGCTGGTGTTGTCCTTCCTCCGGCACGACAAGATCACCGGACGGGCCCTCGACCCGGCCTGCCGGCGGCAGGTCTCCGCCTACGTCCTCCGCGAGCACCTGCGCATCCCCGCCACGGCGCTCGTCCTCGACGAGCTCAAGGCCGTCGCGGCGCGCCGGGTCGGGTGCTGAGTCCCGGCCGCGGAGGTCACGGACGCCGGCGGATCCATAAGCGCGTGTTGGTGGTCGGGTTAAGAACTGTCGTTGGACGTGATGGATCCGGCGCCCCGACGCTGCACCCATGACCACCCCCACCGCACCCCCGACGACAGCGACGACCGCTCGCCTCGGCCGGCTCGTCGACGAGATCCGCGAGACCGTCGGCCGCGGCCTGGCGCCCGACGCGACGGCCTACCTCGTCGGCGAGCGGCTCGCGGCCCACCTCGGCGCCCCGGACCTGCTCACCCCCGAGCAGTGCGAGGGCGACCCCGACCGCTACCGCCAGCACATCCTCCACGCCGAGGCCGACGGCAGCTTCTCCGTCGTCGCGCTCGTCTGGATGCCCGGACAGCGGACCGCCATCCACGACCACGTCTCCTGGTGCGTCACCGGCGTCCACCAGGGCACCGAGAGCGAGCGCCGCTACCGCCTCGTCCCCGACGTCCCGACCGCGCGCCTCGTCGCCACCGAGGACGTCGTCAACCGGCAGGGCGACGTCTGCGGCTTCGCGCCGCCCGGCGACATCCACCGGGTGCGCAACGCCTGCTCGAGCATCGCCATCTCCCTCCACGTCTACGGCGCCGACGTCTCCCGCCTCGGCTCCAGCGTGCGGCGCGTGTACGACCTGCCCGCCGACGAGTTCTGATGGCGGTCGTCGACTCCCGGACCGCCACCCGGCCGGCGCCCGTCCCCCGGGCGAAGGCCGGACCGGGCAAGCTGCCCGGCCTCGCCATGGCCGCCGCCGGCGTGGCCCTCGCCTGGGGCACCCACCGGCTCGTACCCGCCGTCCCCATGCTCACCGCCGCCGTCGTCCTCGGCATCGCCGCCGCCCACCTGCCCGGCGTACGGACCCGGGTGCGGGGCGTCGGCAAGCCGGGGCTGACGCTGGCCGGAAAGCGGCTGATGCGCGTCGGCATCGTGCTGCTGGGACTCAAGCTGAGCCTCGACGACGTGCTCGGGCTGGGCTGGGCCACCGTCGCGATGGTATTCGCCGTGGTCGCCGCGACCTTCTTCGGCACGCTGTGGCTCGGCCGCCGGCTCGGGCTGCGGGGCGACCAGCCACTGCTGATCGCCACCGGCTACTCCATCTGCGGGGCCTCCGCGATCGGCGCGGTCAGCGAGGTGTCGGGCAGCGACGAGGAGGACGTCGCGACGTCCGTGGCGCTCGTGACGCTGTGCGGCACCCTCGCCATCGCCGTCCTCCCGCTGCTCCACCACCCGCTGGGGCTCGGCGACGCGGCGTTCGGACGGTGGGTGGGCGCGAGCGTCCACGACGTGGGACAGGTGGTGGCGACCGCGCAGACCGCCGGGCCCGCCGCCCTCGGCGAGGCCGTCCTCGTCAAGCTGATGCGGGTGGCGCTGCTGGCACCCCTGGTCGCGGCGGTGGCCATGGCCGTACGACAGCGCCGCGCCGCCGCCGGTGCGCCCGCCGAGGGCAAGCGGCCCGCGCTCGTCCCCCTCTTCGTCCTCGGCTTCCTCGCCATGGTGGCCCTCCGGACCACCGGCCTGCTGCCGGGTGGCGCGCTGGACGCGGCCGCGCACGCGCAGGAACTGCTGCTCGCCGCCGCCCTCTTCGGCCTGGGCAGCGCGGTGCACCTGCCCTCGCTCGTCCGGACGGGCGGCCGGGTCGCGGCGCTGGGGCTGTGCTCGTGGGTGGTCGTCGCGGGCGTGTCGTACGGGGGCGTGCTGCTCACGACGTGAGGGGTGCGGGGGAGCGTCCCCCCGCACCCCCGGGGCGTCACGAGCCGGAGAGCTCGACCATCTCGATGATCTTCTTGTCCGGGCCGAGCGTCACGTTGTAGTAGTTCTGGCCGGCGCACCATTCCTTGTGGTCGGCCTTGCTCTGGTTGTCGTACTGCTGGTGGTTCGGGTCCGCGCACTCCTTGACGTGGCCGATGCCCGAGAGGGTCTTGTCGGTGGGCTTCGTCGGGCGGACCTGGGGGCCGTCCAGGCTGAGAACGGTCACCTTCGCGTTCTCGTTGTCGAAGGCGTAGGTGTACGTCGGGCCCTCGGGGCGGTAGAAGGCGCCTTCGTCCATCTTCGTGTTGCAGGACACCTTGGCGTCCTGCGCGATGATGTTGTTCATCGCGCCTTCGACGGAGTTCACCTTGATGAGCTTGTGGCCCTTGGGCAGCGGGGCGCAGGGGTCCTTGTAGTCGCTCTTGTCCTTGCTCTTGCCCTTGTCCTTGCCGTCGGCGGGCTGCTGCGACGGGGCCGCGCTGGCGGAACCCTTCTCGTCGTTCTTCCCGCCCTCGTCGGTGGGGCCGCAGGCGGTCAGCGCGAGTGCGCCGGAGACGACCAGCGCGGCCGTGACGACATGACGAATGGACATAAGGGATTCCCCCAGCGAGCTGAACTGTCTATCTGAACCGGCCGGAAGCATATGGGCATGAGCATGGCGGAAAGTCGCCTGTTTGCATGGCCATGATCAATCTGGGACCGAACCACGACGGACCCGTGTCCGACCCGTGGCCGAGCCCCGCCCGACCGTGCGACTAGGCCTCAAGGCCGAGTGGATCTCCGCCGCACGACAGGGGTCAAACCGGCTTTCGCCACTTACTGTGAAGGCCATGACCGCCGCCGATCCCATATCCGCCCCCCAGGCCGCAACGGACACAGCGGAAGGCGTTCTCGGACGCCGCCACCGCGCCCTCACCCTCGGCATCGTCTCCGTCGTCTCCCTCATCGCCTTCGAGGCCAGCGCCGTCAACACGGCGATGCCCGTCGCGGCCCGCGCGCTCGACGGCATCGGGCTGTACGCCTTCGCCTTCTCCGCCTTCTTCACCGCGAGCCTGTTCGCGATGGCGCTGTCGGGGGAGTGGTGCGACCGCGCCGGCCCCCTCATACCCCTCTTCACGGGCATCGCCGCCTTCGGCACCGGGCTGGTGGGCGCGGGCGCCGCGCAGGAGATGTGGATGTTCGTGGCCGCGCGCGGCATGCAGGGCATCGGCTCCGGGCTCGTGATCGTCGCCCTGTACGTGGTCGTGGGACGGGCCTACCCGGAACGGCTGCGGCCCGCCGTGATCGCCTCCTTCTCCGCCGCCTGGGTCGTCCCCGTGATCGTGGGACCGCTGGTGGCCGGGACGGTGACCGAGCGGCTCGGCTGGCGCTGGGTGTTCCTGGCCATCCCCGTGCTGATACTGCTGCCGCTCGCCGTGATGCTCCCCGCGCTGCGCGCGCTGCCGCCGGGGAGGAACACGGGCGCGATGGACCGGCGCCGGATCCTCCTCGCCCTCGGCGTCGCCGCCGGGGCGGGACTCCTCCAGTACGCGGGCCAGGACCTCCGTCCGCTCTCCCTCCTCCCCGCGGCCGCCGGGCTCGCCCTCCTCGTGCCGTGCGTCCGGCGGCTGCTGCCCGCCCGCACCTTCCTGGCCGGGCGGGGGCTGCCCTCCGTCGTGCTGCTGCGCGGCCTCGCGCAGGGCTCCTTCCTGGCCGCCGAGACCTTCGTCCCGCTGATGCTCGTGACCGAGCGCGGGCTGTCGGCCACGCTCGCCGGGCTGTCGCTCACCGGAGGCGGGCTGACCTGGGCCCTCGGCTCGTTCACCCTGAGCCGCGCCCGGCTGGAGCCCTACCGCGAGCGGCTGATGAGCCTGGGCATGGCGGTGCAGGCGCTCGCCGTGGCGGTGGTGCCGCTGGTGCTGATCGACGCGGTGCCGGTGTGGCTGGTGGCCGTCTGCTGGCTCCTCGTCGGATACGGGATGGGGCTGACGATCTCCAGCGTGGGCGTCCTCACGCTCCGGCTGTCGCGGCCGGGCGAGGAGGGCACGAACGCGTCCTCGCTCCAGGTGTCGGACGCGCTGGGGAGCGTGGTGCTGGTGGGGCTGGCGGGGGTGCTTTTCGCTCTGGCCGGGGGGTCTTCGTCCGCGGCCGCGCACGACACGGCCGCACCGGCCGGGGCGTTCGTGGCGGTGTTCGTGCTCTCGGCGGGGGCGGCGCTGGCGGGGGCGTACGTGGCCACGCGGCTGCGGCCGCGGGGGTAGGCCGTGGGGGAGGCCCGTTTCCCGGGGGCTCCGCCCCCGGACCCCCGCTCCTCAAACGCCGGAGGGGCTGGATTTCAGCTGTGAGGTCCGTCCCACCGCCGGGTGGACCCGGCACGTAGCACACGGACGGCGTTGCCGACGCGGGTAGGCTGACGCGGTTGCCGACCGCCGACCCCACCGACGGAGACCGTGACTACCACCACCGCGAATCACCATCTCTCACCCGCCTTCCCCGGACGGGCACCCTGGGGTACCGCCAACAAGCTGCGTGCCTGGCAGCAGGGCGCCATGGAGAAGTACATCCAGACGCAGCCCCGCGACTTCCTCGCGGTGGCCACCCCGGGCGCCGGCAAGACCACCTTCGCCCTGACCCTGGCCTCGTGGCTGCTGCACCACCACGTCGTCCAGCAGGTGACCGTCGTCGCACCGACCGAGCACCTGAAGAAGCAGTGGGCCGAAGCGGCCGCCCGCATAGGCATCAAGCTCGACCCCGAGTACAGCGCCGGGCCCCTGGGCCGCGAGTACCACGGCGTCGCCGTCACCTACGCCGGCGTGGGCGTGCGCCCCATGCTCCACCGCAACCGCTCCGAGCAGCGCAAGACGCTCGTCATCCTCGACGAGATCCACCACGCGGGCGACTCCCGCTCCTGGGGCGACGCCTGCCTGGAGGCCTTCGAGCCGGCCACCCGCCGCCTCTGCCTCACCGGCACGCCGTTCCGCTCCGACACCAACCCCATCCCCTTCGTCACCTACGAAGAGGGCGACGACGGCATCCGCCGCTCCTCCGCCGACTACACCTACGGCTACGGCAACGCGCTCGGCGACGGCGTCGTCCGCCCGGTGATCTTCCTCTCCTACAGCGGCAACATGCGCTGGCGCACCAAGGCGGGCGACGAGCTGGAGGCCCGGCTCGGCGAGCCCATGACCAAGGACGCCGTCTCCCAGGCCTGGCGCACCGCCCTCGACCCGCGCGGCGACTGGATGCCGAACGTGCTGCGCGCCGCCGACCGGCGGCTGACCGAGGTCCGCAAGTCCATCCCGGACGCGGGCGCGCTCGTGATCGCCTCCGACCAGGAGTCCGCGCGCGCCTACGCCAAGCTGATCCGTGAGATCACCGGCGAGGGCGCGACGCTCGTGCTGTCCGACGACAGCGGCGCCTCCCAGCGCATCGACGACTTCGCGCAGTCCGACGACCGCTGGATGGTCGCCGTCCGCATGGTGTCCGAGGGCGTGGACGTGCCCCGCCTGGCGGTCGGCGTCTACGCCACGACGATCTCCACGCCGCTGTTCTTCGCCCAGGCCGTCGGCCGCTTCGTCCGCTCCCGCCGGCGCGGCGAGACGGCGTCCGTCTTCGTCCCGACGATCCCCACGCTGCTGACCTTCGCCAACGAGATGGAGGTCGAGCGCGACCACGTCCTCGACAAGCCCAAGAAGGAGGGCGAGGAGGACCCCTACGCCGAGTCCGAGAAGGAGATGGACGAGGCGAACAAGCAGCAGGACGAGGACACCGGCGACCAGGACCAGCTCCCCTTCGAGGCCCTGGAGTCCGACGCCGTCTTCGACCGCGTGCTCTACGACGGCGCCGAGTTCGGCATGCAGGCCCACCCCGGCAGCGAGGAGGAGCAGGACTACCTCGGCATCCCCGGGCTGCTGGAGCCCGAGCAGGTGCAGCTACTGCTCCAGAAGCGCCAGGCCCGGCAGATCGCGCACAGCCGCCGCAAGCCGGACGAGCAGGCGGACCTGCTCGAAATCCCCGCCGAGCGGCGACCGGTCGTCACCCACAAGGAGCTCCTGGAACTCCGCAAGCAGCTCAACACGCTGGTGGGCGCGTACGTCCACCAGAGCGGCAAGCCGCACGGTGTCATCCACACCGAGCTGCGCCGCGTGTGCGGCGGCCCGCCGAGCGCGGAGGCCACGGCGGGGCAGCTGACCGATCGCATCAACAAGGTGCGGGAGTGGGCTACGCGCATGCGGTGACGCTCGCGCTGTGCGGTTCGCACGAGGAAGGGGTGCCGCCCTGGTAGGGCGGCACCCCTTCGCGTGTCAGCCCTGCGCGTTCGCGCGGCGGCGGGTCGCGACGACCATGCCGGCGCCGGCGATGATCGCCGCGGCGCCGCCCGCGGCGATCCACGGGGTGGCCGGGTCGGACCCGGTCGCGGCGAGCTCGGTGCGGCCGCCGTTGGCGGTGGTACCGGAGCCACCGGAGGTGGTGCCGGCTGCGGCGGCGGTCGTCGAGGACGACGCGCTCGGACTGGCGCTCGCGCTCGCGCTGGCGGAGGGCTTGGTCTTGCCGCCGGGGGTCGTCTTGCCGGACTCGGTCGCGGTGGGGGAGGCCGAGGCGGTCGAGCTCTTGCTCGGGTCGGGCTTCGGCTTCGGCTCCTTGGCGGCCAGGACGGAGAAGCCCTGCTCGGCCGTGGCAATCACATTGTTCCCGGCCGTCACCCGGAGGCGGGCCTCGTGGGCCGGGGTCTGCTTGTCGAAGCTCAGCTGTACATCGAACTTCGCGATCTGACCCTTCTTCAGCACGTGGGTGCTGAGCGAGCCGGAAACCATGAAGGCGGTCTTCTTGGCGTCGGTGTACGACGTGGTCAGAGGGGCCACCGGCACCCAGCGGGCGTCCGGGCCCTCCGGCTGCCAGAGCTTGATGGCGTAGTCGTCGGCCTTGCTGCCATCGGGCTTGGTGGGGATGTAAAGGACTTGCGGCGTGAAGGACACGTCCTGGTCGCCGTTTTGGTTGTCGTACCAGATCTGGAACGTCACCGGGCTGTCCGCGCCCGCCCGGAGGGACTTCGGGATCCCGTGCACCGAAACCGGGATCTGGGGCGCGGCCTTGTTCTTGTCGCTCGTCTCCGCCTTCGGAGCCGGGTTCGTGTCCGCAGGGGCAGCCACCCCGCCGTCCTGCTGGGTCGTCGTCTGTCCCGTCGTGGCCGGCTGCTCCTCGGCGACCGCCGGCGTGGTCAGGAAGAGGGCCGGGGTGATGACACCGGCCGCCACGATCGTGGCTATTCGGGAAATCTGCATGGCGATCACACTAAAGCCCCGCAATGCCAATAGCCCCCCTGGATTACCTTCCCCACAAAGCGGATTGCTCAATTCCCCTCCCCGGTGCCCGGATTGTGGGCAGACTCTTCCGCTGAGCGGACCGGCGGCGCTACCGTGCCGGTCACGCACACGCCCCGTGGCAGCGCCGCCGCGGAGCGCAGCCGGACCATAACGACAAGCCGCCGGCGGCCTCTCCTCGCGCGCTGCCGGAACGGGACCGGCGGCGCGACCCCCACCGCGACGGGAGCCGCCACTCATCGGAGGAGGGGCGTCGTGACCGCGGAGACTTCGCAGACGCTCGATCGGGGACTGAAGGTCCTCAAACTGCTAGCGGACACCGACCACGGACTGACCGTCACCGAGCTGTCCACCCGGCTCGGGGTCAACCGGACCGTTGTCTACCGGCTCCTGGCCACCTTGGAGCAACACGCGCTCGTCCGCCGGGACATAGGCGGCCGGGCCAGGGTTGGCCTCGGCGTGCTGAGGCTCGGTCGGCAGGTGCACCCGCTCGTGCGGGAAGCGGCCCTGCCCGCCCTGCGCTCGCTGGCCGAGGACCTGGGAGCCACCGCCCATCTCACCCTCGTCGACGGGGCCGAGGCGCTCGCGGTCGCCGTCGTCGAGCCGACCTGGACCGACTACCACGTCGCCTACCGCGCCGGGTTCCGCCACCCCCTGGACCGCGGCGCGGCCGGACGGGCCATCCTCGCCGCCCGCCGCGGCGAGGTCGACAACCCCGGCTACGCCCTCACCCACGGCGAGCTCGAGGCCGGGGCGAGCGGGGCCGCCGCACCCCTGATCGGGGTGTCCGGCCTTGAGGGGAGCGTCGGAGTGGTGATGCTCGCCGACTCCGTGCCCCCGAGGGTCGGCCCCCGCGTCATGGAGGCCGCGAAGGAGGTGGCCGACGCCCTCCGGTAGCCGGTGGCCCACCGGCGCAAGGGGGCGGGGCGGGGCGGACGGGCCCTGGTAGGGGCGTGAAGAGCTCTTCGCCGCTGGAGACACCTGCGGGGCGACCAATCCCGCGATACCAGGCACCGCGAAGAGCTCAGCCCCGTAAGGGCCCGTCCGACCCGACCCGCCCCCGACTCGTACCCCCAGGCGGTCCCGGATGCCGCGTACACCCACCGCGTGAATTAGATTCGCAGCATGCCAGCCGCCCCCACCCGCGTCCTCGCCGTCTGCGCCGCGCCCGTCGTCGCCCTGCTCGCCGTGGCCGCGCTCGTCCCCCTGCCGTTCGTCATCGCCCAGCCGGGCTCCACGACGGCGAACGTGCTCGGCCTGCACAAGGACAAGCCGGTCATCACCATCTCCGGCGTCCCGACCCGCGAGACGAGTGGGCAGCTGCGCATGACCACCATCGAGGCCACCGGTCCGGATACCGAGATCGGCCTGACCGACGTGGTCGACAGCTGGTTCCGCAGGGACCGGGCCGTGATGCCGCGCGACGCGGTCTACCCCCCGGGGCAGTCCGACACGGAGATCGAGAAGCACAACGTCGCGGAGATGAAGAAGTCCCAGGACGCCGCGGCCGAGGCCGCCCTGCGCTATCTCCACCGCTCGCCCAAGGACGTGAAGGTGGAGCTGAGCCTCGCCGACGTCGGCGGGCCCAGCGCCGGCCTGCTGTTCACCCTGGGCATCATCGACAAGATCGCCGGTGACGGCCGGGGCGGCGACCTGACGGGCGGCCGGGTCATCGCGGGCACCGGCACCATCGCCCCGGACGGCAGCGTCGGAGCGGTCGGCGGTGTCTCCCTCAAGACCCAGGCGGCCGGGCGCGACGGCGCCACCGTCTTCATCGTGCCGAAGGGCGAGTGCTCCGAGGCGGGGGCCGAGCTGCCCAAGGGCATGCGGCTGATCCCGGTCGACACGCTGAGCGACGCCGTCACGTCCTTGAAGGCGCTGAAGGACGGGGGCCGCGTCCCCTCCTGCCCGGCCTGAGCGCTCCGGTCCCGTCACCGCGGGCCGGTGGGGGCTGGTCGCGCCCACGCGGCGGCAGCCGCATATCGACACCGCCCCGCGCCCCTTCGGGGCGCCACCGCACCGCGTCAGTCCTCCGACGCCTGCTGCACCAGCGGGATGATCCTCAGCGGCACCGGGTTCTCCATGACGATCGCCGTGGACGCCCGCACGATCCCCTCGAAGCCCACCACCCGGTCGATCACCCGCTGCAGGTCCGCGTTCGAGCGGGCCACCAGCCGGCACAGCATGTCCCCGTGCCCGGTCGTCGTGTGGAGCTCCAGCACCTCGGGCACCGACGCCAGGTGCGTACGGACGTCCGCGCCCTGCCCCTGCTTGATCTCCAGCGTCGCGAACGCGGTCACCGGATAGCCCAGCGCCGCCGGGTCCACATCCGGGCCGAACCCCCTGATCACCCCCTGCGACTGGAGCCGGTCCAGCCGCGCCTGCACCGTACCGCGCGCCACGCCGAGGCGCCGTGAGGCCTCCAGCACCCCGATCCGGGGCTCCCGGGCGAGCAGCTCGATCAGCCGCCCGTCCAAACGATCGATCACCCTGATGCTCCTTTCGTGGTCATCCTGCACAGATCGTCCGGGGCTTCTCGACCGCCTCTATGCATAATGCCCAGTGAAATCGCAAACTATTGCGCACCTTGTGGTTCGGAGAGACTCTTCGCCCATGACTCAGACCACCGATCACACCCCGCACACCGCACGGCAGGCCGACCCCTTCCCGGTCAAGGGGATGGACGCGGTCGTCTTCGCCGTCGGCAACGCCAAGCAGGCCGCCCACTACTACTCCACCGCCTTCGGCATGAAGCGCGTCGCCTACTCCGGCCCGGAGAACGGCAGCCGTGAGACCGCGAGCTACGTGCTGGAATCCGGCAGCGCCCGGTTCGTCTTCACCACCGTGATCAAGGCGAGCACCGAGCACGGACGTTTCCTCGCCGACCACGTCGCCGAGCACGGCGACGGCGTCGTGGACCTCGCCATCGAGGTGCCCGACGCCCGGGCCGCGTACGCCTACGCCATCGAGCACGGAGCCACCGGTCTCGCGGAGCCGTACGAGCTGAAGGACGAGCACGGCACCGTCGTCCTCGCCGCCATCGCCACCTACGGCAAGACGCGCCACACGCTCGTCGACCGCTCCGCCTACTCCGGCCCGTACCTGCCCGGCTACGTCGCCGCCGAGCCCATCGTCGAGCCCACGCCCCGCCGCTTCCAGGCCATCGACCACTGCGTGGGCAACGTCGAGCTCGGCAAGATGGACCAGTGGGTGAGCTTCTACAACAACGTCATGGGCTTCACCAACATGAAGGAGTTCGTGGGCGACGACATCGCCACCGAGTACTCCGCGCTCATGTCGAAGGTCGTCGCGGACGGCACCCGCAAGGTGAAGTTCCCGCTCAACGAGCCGGCCATCGCCAAGAAGAAGTCCCAGATCGACGAGTACCTGGAGTTCTACAACGGCCCCGGCGTCCAGCACATCGCGCTGGCCACCAACGACATCGTCGCGACCGTACGGGCCATGCGGGAGGCGGGCGTTCAGTTCCTGGACACCCCCGACTCCTACTACGACACCCTCGGCGAGTGGGTCGGCGAGACCCGGGTGCCCATCGACACCCTCCGTGAGCTGAAGATCCTCGCCGACCGCGACGAGGACGGCTACCTGCTCCAGATCTTCACCAAGCCGGTCCAGGACCGCCCCACGGTCTTCTTCGAGATGATCGAGCGCCACGGCTCCATGGGCTTCGGCAAGGGCAACTTCAAGGCCCTCTTCGAGGCGATCGAGCGGGAGCAGGAGAAGCGCGGCAATCTTTAGCCTCGCGGCGTGGCCCGCCGGGACGCGGTCGTTTCGGCTGCGGACCGGCCTTGGCCGGTCGCGCAGTTCCCCGCGCCCCTTCGGGCGCGCGATCTTTCCGGCGGGGGCGCTCGGTGGCAGGGTGGGCCCATGGGTGATCTCATCGATCAGTTGCGCACAGGGCTCCCCGCCGAAGCCGTCCTCACCGACCCCGACGTCACCGGCTCCTACGCCAAGGACATGGCCGGCTTCTGCGAGGCCGGCGTCCCCGCCGTCGTCGTCCTGCCACGCACCGTCGAGCAGGTCCAGCACGTGATGCGCACCGCCACCGCCCTCCGGGTCCCCGTCGTGCCGCAGGGCGCCCGCACGGGGCTGTCCGGCGCGGCCAACGCCGTCGACGGCTGCGTCGTCCTCTCCCTCGTCAAGATGGACCGCGTCCTGGAGATCGACCCGGTCGAGCGGATCGCCGTCGTCGAACCCGGCGTCGTCAACGCCGTCCTCTCCCGCGCCGTCGCCGAGCACGGCCTGTACTACCCGCCCGACCCGTCCAGTTGGGAACAGTGCACCATCGGCGGCAACATCGGCACCGCCTCCGGCGGGCTGTGCTGCGTCAAGTACGGCGTCACCGCCGAATACGTCCTCGGCCTGGACGTCGTCCTGGCCGACGGCCGGCTGCTGACCACCGGCCGGCGCACCGCCAAGGGCGTCGCCGGGTACGACCTCACCCGCCTCTTCGTCGGCTCCGAGGGCAGCCTCGGCATCGTCGTACGGGCCGTCCTGGCGCTCAAACCCGCGCCGCCCGCGCAGCTGGCGCTGGCCGCCGAGTTCCCCTCCGTCGCCGCGGCCTGCGAGGCGGTCCGCAGCATCATGGCGCGCGGGCACGCGCCGTCCCTGCTGGAGCTGATGGACGCCACGACCGTACGGGCCGTCAACTCCCTGACGCGCATGGGCCTCCCGGAGACCACCGAAGCCCTGCTGCTCGCCGCCTTCGACACCCCCGACCCCGCCGCCGACCTGGCCGCCGTCGCCGAACTGTGCCGCGCCGCCGGCGCCACCGAGGCCGTCCCCGCCGAGGACGCCGCCGAGTCGGAACTGCTGCTGCAGGCCCGCCGGATGTCCCTCCCCGCGCTGGAGCGGCTGCGGCCCGCCACGATGATCGACGACGTGTGCGTACCGCGCTCCCGGCTCGCCGAGATGCTGGACGGGACCGCCGCCATCGCCCGCGAACACGGCCTGACGATCGGCGTCGTCGCCCACGCGGGCGACGGCAACACCCATCCCGTCGTCTGCTTCGACCCCGCCGACGCGGACGAGGCACGACGCGCCCGGGACTCCTTCGACGCCATCATGGCCCTGGGGCTGGAGCTGGGCGGCACCATCACCGGCGAGCACGGAGTGGGCCTGCTGAAGAAGGACTGGCTGGTCCGGGAGGCCGGGCCGGTGGCGATGGAGCTCCAGCGCGGCATCAAGGCCGTCTTCGACCCGCTCGGGCTGCTCAACCCCGGCAAGGTCCTCGATCCGGGCCTCGGTCCAGGCGAGGTCCTCGACCCGGCGGCCGGGGGCGCGGGGGAGTGACCGCGGGGCCCGGGGGCCGGCGCGGCGGTCACTCCATCGGGTAGCCCGCCCGCGCCCGGCCCTCCCCGAACCCCGGCCCTCCCCGAACGGCGCCTTCCGCCTCACGCACCGGAGGCCAGCAGTTCCTCCAGGGCCTCGTCGAGGGCGAGCCACTGGCCCTCCAGGCCCGGCGCCACGAGCCGCAGCGTCCGCTCCAGCCAGCCGGACACCTCCTTCACCGGCACCGTCACCAGCGCCCGGCCCTCCGGGGAGGACAGCGCCAGACAGACCACGGAGCGTCCGTCGACCTTGCCGGGGAAGATCTGCACATCCCCCTCACCGGCTTCCCGGAACACCCCCTCGATCAGCAGGTCCCTGGAGAAAGTCCAGGTCACCTGCCGTGGCGAGGTGATGTGGAAGCTGAGGTGGACGGCGTAGGGGTCCTCCGTCCGGTAGGTCAGCCTGGCCGGGATCGGAACGCTGCGTTCCGGCGACAGCACCAGGTCGGTCTCCAGGTCTCGTACCACCTCGGTGTGCATGGGCGCACCCCTTTCCACTCGTCTTCTGCTCGTCCGCTCGGGATCGGTTACGGGCGAAGAGAGTGCGCCGGACGGGTTTCATTACGCGGTTTCGGCGAACAGTTTCAAGATTTTCGTGCCGGGGCGCGGCCGGGTCGCGCTCGCACGTGTGAGTGGCCCGGGCCGAGGACGGTCACAGAGGAAGGGGCGTTCTGGTAGACCTGGTGACCACCCCTTATGTACGGCCGAGCAGATACGGGACACCGGAGACCATGAGCGCACCTATCTCGGGATCCGCCGACGGCAGCCCCCCTCAGGGTTTTTATCCGGACCCGTCGATTCCGGGCTACATCCGTTACTGGAGCGGTGCGGCCTGGGTGCCCGGTACGAGCCGGCCCGCGCCCGCCAAGGGGGAGCCGATGCCCGCGCCGCCGCCGTCGGTGGCCGCCGCACGGCCGCCCGCGCCGGTGCCGCCCGTTGTGCCGTCCGCGTCCGCCGGGCCCGTCGCGTCGCCCGCCTCCGCCGAGCCGGTCGCGCGGCGCGCGGCGGACGAGACGGGCCCGGTGTTCCTGGACGAGGAGCCGGAGCCCGAGCCGGGGCACGGTACCGGTCCCGGGCCGGCCGGGGGCGGGGCCTGGCAGGCGGCGGCCGGTGCCCAGGAGCAGCAGGTCTCCTGGGGCGGTGCCGCGGCGCTGCCCAGGGCGCGTGACCCGCGGCTGCCCGAGCCGGCCGCGGCGGAGCCGGTGGCCCCGGAGCGGGCCGAGCGTCCCGTGCCCGGCCAGGGCACCCTGGACCTGCGGCCCAAGCCGCACGGCTCGGCGCCCGGCGGACCGCCCGCGCCGATCCCGGCGGACGCGCCGGCGGCCCGTCAGGCGTGGCCCGCCCAGCGGGCCGGGGAGGCGGCCCCGGTGGCCCCGGCCGTTCCGTCCACCCCGGTCGCCCCGGCCGGTGGTTCCCAGGGGGCCGCGCTGCCCGCCCGGCGCCCGGAGTCCGCGCCCGTTCCCGTGGAGCGGCAGCAGCCGGTGGGCTGGGCCCAGCAGGTGCACCAGCTCGCCCAGCAGGGGCCGCAGGCCGCGCCCGCCGGCGCGGCGGCCGAGCCGGTCGCGCCGCCCACGGCGTGGAAGCCGCCCAAGGACGACCCGTTCCTGCGCGCGGCCCAGGCACAGGGCCGCCCCGCCGCGCTCGGCCGCAGGCTCGCCGCCCGGCTGGTGGACTCCGTCGTGCTGGGCGCGGTGGTGAGCGCGGTCGCGGTGCCGCTGTGGGCGAAGTCGGTCGAGCACATCGACGAGAAGGTGGAGCAGGCCCGGCAGACCGGCCGGACGGTGACGGTCTGGCTCCTCGACGGCACGACGGGCACGTACCTGGCGATCGTGCTGGGCGTGCTGCTGGTCGCCGGCCTGCTGTACGAGGCGCTGCCCACCGCCAAGTGGGGACGCACGCTGGGCAAGAAGCTGTTCGGGGTGCGGGTGCTGGACATCGAGTCGCACGACACGGCGCCGGTGGGGGCGGCGGTGCGGCGTTGGCTGGTGTACGGGGGGCTCGGGGTGCTGGCCGTCGGGCTGCTGAACGTGCTGTGGTGCGTCTTCGACCGGCCCTGGCGGCAGTGCTGGCACGACAAGGCGGCGCGCACGTTCGTGGCGTCGGCGGGGGATTAGCCCCCGAACGGCACAGCGGCGGATGCGTCCCGTAGCGCCCTGGGTTCTACTCGGGCCATGAGCACCGATCAGCCGCCGCCCCCGCCGGAGCCGCCGGAGGACGATCCGTTCCTGAAGAAGCCCCAGGAACCGCCCCCCGGAGGCGCCCCGCCCGGGGGTCCGGGGCCGTACCCAGGCCCGCCCCCCGGCGGCCCTTATCCCGGTGGCCCGTACCCCGGTGGCGGCCCGTACGGAGGCCCCTACGGCGCCCCCCAGGGCGGCGGCCCCTACGGTCCCGATCCGCTCGCCGGTATGCCTCCGCTCGCGAACCGGTTCAAGCGGCTCGTCGCCCGCATCATCGACGGGCTGATCGTGAGCATCCCGATCAGCGTGGTCTTCTCCCTCTCGACGCGGAACTACGACCCCTGGAACGACCAGGCGCGGTCCACGAGCCTGTCCATCATCGTGGCGGTCGTCTACTTCGTGTACGAGGGCCTGATGCTGACCACGCGCGGTCAGACGGTCGGCAAGATGCTGATGAGGATCCGGGTCGCGATGCTCGACAACGGCGCGATCCCGGAAGGGCGGCCGGGGTGGACGCGCGCCGCGGTCTACTCCCTGCCCGAGATCGTGCCGTGCTGCGGTTTCGTCTTCTGGCTGGTGAACGTGTTGTGGTGCACCTGGGACAAGCCGTACCACCAGTGCGTCCACGACAAGGCGGCCAGGACGGTCGTGGTCTCAACTGTTGAGTGAGTGCTCTCCCACGGCCGAACCGGCGTGCGCGGGCGTGCGCCGCTCGGGCAACCCGGCGGCGGCGCCCGTCGCTTGACGTTCCCGGCGGGAGCGGGCCGGGACGGTGACGGCTACGGCGCAGCCGAGGAGGAGCGAGGCCAGGGCCAGGGCGCCGAGCATCAGGACCGACCCGGTGGGGGTCAGCAGCAGGAGCGCGGTGGCGGAGAAGACTACGGTGGCCGATCCGTAAGCGATCTGTGCAGGAGTCGGACGCGGCATGGCGGTATCCGTCCTCAAGGCATCGATATGCGGGGGGATATAAGGGGCCGGAGTCTGGCGGTACGTCTGTCGGTACGTGCCGTTGGTACGTACCGCTCTTCGACTCTACGGTCCTGTCTGCCCTGGCGGAACTGCTGGTAAGCGTGACCTAACCCACGGTGCCCGGAGCGAAAGGGGCGCACGGGGGCGTTTGGTATGTCGTCAAGTGAGTCGAGCGCGCCCGGTCTCGCCCATTGACGCCCGTTATCCGCAACTTAAAGGCCGGATAACGTACTTGCTTTGCTCGCCATGGTCAAGATCTGTCTTTTCTTGCGTCACTCAGGTCAAATACCTCCACAGTTCTTACTGGGGAGGACATTCACAAGTGAAGATCAGCCATCGGAGGGTCGTCCGATCCGCCGCAGCGGCCGTCGTGGTCGCGGCGCTCGGCACGGGCACCCTGGCGGCGGGTGTCGCGCAGGCGGCGGGCGTGACCGACCCGTCCGGCGCGGGCCAGGCCCCGGCCAAGATCCAGCGTCAGGACCCGGCGCAGGTCAAGCCCGGTGTGGAGCACGACCTCAAGGGCCCGTTCAGCAAGAAGCAGGAGGCCCAGCGCAAGGCGGCGCTGGAGCAGGTCGTCGCGGGTGACGCCAAGCCGGAGCAGCGCGGCGCCTCCAAGGTCGTCCAGCTGGGCAAGGGCAAGTACGTCGAGCTCGGCCGCGAGAAGACCGACAAGATATTTACGATCCTGGTCGACTTCGGCGACAAGGTCGACAACACCACCATGTACGACCCGGACGGGCCCGACGGCCCCAAGCCCCCCGTGGTCAAGTACGGCGGCACGCCCGGCCCGGCGCACAACACCATAGCCAAGCCGGACCGTGCGAAGGACAACAGCACGGCCTGGCAGAAGGACTACAACCGCCAGTACTTCCAGGACCTCTACTTCTCGCGCGACAAGGACAAGGAGTCCCTCGCGAAGTACTACGAGAAGCAGTCGTCCGGCCGTTACTCGGTCGACGGCCAGGTCACCGACTGGGTCCGCGTCCCCTGGAACGAGGCCCGTTACGGCTCCAACTACTGCGGCTCCACCAACTGCCCCAGCGCCTGGGACCTGATCCGCGACGCCGTCAACCAGTGGGTCTCGGACCAGAAGGCCGCCGGTCGCAGCGACGCCGACATCAAGGCGACCCTCGCCCAGTACGACCAGTGGGACCGCAACGACTACAACCACAACGGCAACTTCAACGAGCCCGACGGTTACATCGACCACTTCCAGATCGTCCACGCCGGCGAGGACGAGTCCGCGGGCGGCGGCGCGCAGGGCAAGGACGCCATCTGGGCCCACCGCTGGTACGCCTACGGCTCCGACGCGGGCAAGACCGGCCCCGCGAACAACAAGGCGGGCGGCACCCAGATCGGCGACACCGGCGTCTGGGTCGGCGACTACACCATGCAGCCCGAGAACGGCGGCCTCGGTGTCTTCGCCCACGAGTACGGCCACGACCTGGGCCTCCCCGACGAGTACGACACCACCGGCACCGGTGAGTCCTCCGTCGCCTTCTGGTCCCTGATGTCCTCGGGCTCCTGGCTCGGCGAGGGCAAGGACACCATCGGCGACATGCCCGGCGACATGAGCGCCTGGGACAAGCTCCAGCTCGGCTGGCTCAACTACGACAAGGCCAAGGCCGCGACGAAGTCGACCCACAAGCTGGGCGTCGCCGAGTACAACACCAAGGACAAGCAGGCGCTCGTCGTCAGCCTCCCCGACAAGAAGGTCACCACCGACGTGGTGAAGCCCGCCGAGGGCTCCTCGCAGTGGTGGAGCGGCCAGGGCGACGACCTGAAGAACACCCTCTCCCGCCCGGTGGACCTCACCGGCAAGTCCAAGGCCACGCTGGACCTGTCCGGCTGGTGGGACATCGAGGAGAACTACGACTACCTCTACACCGAGGTGTCCACGGACGGCGGCGCCAACTGGACGCCCGTCGACGGCACGGCCGACGGCAAGGCGATCACCCGTGACGGCGGCGACAAGCCGGCCCTGACCGGCACCTCCGGCGCGTACAAGAAGCTGTCCTTCCCGCTCGACGCCTACGCGGGCAAGAAGATCGACCTGCGCTTCCGCTACGCCACCGACGGCGGCACCTCCGGCAAGGGCTTCACCGCCGACGCCATCGCCCTGACCGCCGACGGCGCGAACGTCTTCACCGACGGCGCGGAGAACGGCGACAACGGCTGGACGGCGAAGGGCTTCTCGCGCATCGGCGCGTCCTTCAGCAAGGACTACCCGCAGTACTACATCGCCGAGAACCGCCAGTACGTGTCGTACGACCGCACCCTGAAGGTCGGCCCGTACAACTTCGGCTGGCGGAACACCAAGCCGGGCTGGGTGGAGCACTACCCGTACCAGAACGGCCTGCTGATCTGGCAGTGGGACACCTCGCAGGTGGACAACAACGTCGGCGTCCACCCGGGCGCGGGCCGCATCCTGCCGATCGACGCCCACCCCGCGGCCGAGAAGTGGAAGGACGGTTCGCTGATGAAGAACCGCTTCCAGGCCTACGACTCGACCTTCAGCTGGTACCCGACCGACGGCTACACCGTGCACAACAACGGCGTCGCCACCCGCGTCAAGGGCAAGCTGGGCGTCCCGGTGTTCGACGACCACAAGAACACCTACTACGACCAGGCGAACCCCACCGGCGGTGTGAAGATCCGGGACACCAACACCCGGATCCGCATCCTCACCGAGTCCCTCACCGGCTCCTCGATGACGGTCCAGGTCGGCCCGGCCGGCAAGTGACCCAGCGGTAGCCACCGGCGGCCGTCGTCCCCTGGCGGACGGCGGCCGTCCGGCTTGAGAATGCCTCTCATGATGGTCTTATCAACGGAGACGAGAGGCTGATGGCAGGCGGTGGATACGCCCGGCTCCCCGACGGCAGCGTGGTCGTCGCCCTGTCCCTGACCGCCCCGCCCGGCGGCGGGGCCCCACCGGACACCCGGGTGCGGGTGCTGGTCCACGCGGTGAACCGCCAGCGGGCGCTCACCCGGCTCCGCAACCTCGGCCTGCGGGCCGTCTACCTGCGCGGCAACACCGAGCCGCCCACCCCCGACGAGATCACGGCCGTGCTCCACCATCCCGACGGAGTGGTCTGGCAGCCGGTCGACCACGACGACACGGAGTCCTGGCACCCGATCCCCCGGCTGATGAAGGCACGATCGAGCTCCCCCGGCGTCTGAGACCGGCGTCCGGTTTTGAGGGGTCGGCGTCCGGGGCGGAGCCCCGGGCGGCGGCTCAGCCGCCCTGGACCACCGGCTTGCCGCTCAGCTCCACGCCCGCGTCCTGGAGCTCCTCCAGGGCGCGGTCCGTCGTCTCCCGGGAGACCCCCGCCGTCAGGTCCAGCAGCACCCGCGTGGCGAACCCCTCCCGCCGGGCGTCCAGCGCGGTCGCCCGTACGCAGTGGTCGGTGGCGATGCCGACGACGTCCACCTCGGTGATCCCGCGTCCGCGCAGCCAGTCCGCGAGCCCCGCGCCGTTCTCGTCGACCCCCTGGAAGGCGCTGTAGCCCGCCTCGTAGGCGCCCTTGTCGAAGACGGCCTGGACCGCCCCCGAGGCGATCGCCGGCGCCAGGTTGGGGTGGAAACCGCTGCCCTCGGTGCCCGCGACGCAGTGCCGGGGCCAGGAGTCGACGAAGTCCGGGCGGTCCGAGAAGTGGGAGCCCGGGTCGATGTGCATGTCGCGCGAGGCGACCACGTGCGCGTACCCAGCGGGGGCTTCGCCCACCAGGTCCGTTATGGCCGCGGCCACGTCGGCGCCGCCGGCCACCGCGAGGCTGCCGCCCTCGCAGAAGTCGTTCTGCACGTCGACGATGATCAGTGCACGGGTCATGTGCGGATCCTTCTGTCGAGGAGCCCTCGGCCGGTTGTACGGATCAGCCTTATGTGACCGAGGGTAGTGAGTCCGGTTCCTTAATGGGAGGGGCACTCGGAGGCCCGGTCAGGGGTGTTCCGTGGGCAGCACCGGCTCGCCGCGCGACAGCTGCGTCGCCGACATCGGCAGCGCCGCGCGCGCCGCCGCGTGCCGGTCGCGCGCCGCGCTCAGGGGCTCCCTGGCGACGGTCTCGCCGCCCCGGACGAGCGGGACGAGCAGCTGCCGCTCCACGAGCTCCGCCGGCACCTCGCCGGTGCCCACGACCTCGGCCTCCGCCACCCCGTACGCGTCGAGGCGGCGCGCGGCCCACTTGCGGCCGCCGACGGACGCCTTGCCGCCCATCGACTTCTTCGCCACCGGCCGCAGCGGCGCGTCCGCGCCGTCCTCGTCCGCCCGGGCGACCAGCTTGTAGACCATCGAGCACGTCGGGTGACCGCTGCCGGTCACCAGCTGGGTGCCCACCCCGTAGGCGTCCACGGGCGCGGCGGCCAGCGAGGCGATGGCGTACTCGTCCAGGTCGCTGGTCACGATGATCTTCGTGTCCCGGGCGCCCAGCTCGTCCAGCTGCCGGCGCACCCGGTGGGCGAGCAGCAGCAGGTCGCCCGAGTCGATCCGGACGGCCCCCAGCCCCGGCCCCGCGATCTCCACGGCCATGGCGACGGCCTCGGCCACGTCATAGGTGTCCACCAGCAGCGTCGTGCCCTCGCCCAGGGAGTCCACCTGCGCCCGGAACGCGTCGCGCTCGCTGTCGTGCAGCAGGGTGAACGCGTGGGCGCTGGTGCCCACCGTCGGGATGTTGTAGCGGAAGCCGGCCGCGAGGTCCGAGGTCGAGGTGAAGCCGCCCACGAAGGCGGCGCGCGCGGCCGCCACGGCCGCCAGCTCGTGGGTGCGCCGCGCGCCCATCTCGATCAGCGGCCGCTCGCCCGCCGCCACCGACATCCGCGAGGCCGCGGCGGCGACCGCGGAGTCGTGGTTGAGGATGGACAGGATCACGGTCTCCAGCAGCACCGCCTCGGCGAAGGTGCCCTCCACCCGCATCACCGGGGAGCCCGGGAAGTAGACCTCGCCCTCGGGGTAGCCCCAGATGTCGCCGCGGAAGCGGTAACCGGCCAGCCAGCCGAGGGTGGCCTCGTCGACGATCTTCCGGTCGGCGAGGAAGTCCAGCACACCGCTGTCGAAACGGAAGTTCTCCACCGCGTCCAGGACCCGCCCGGTGCCTGCCACGACGCCGTAGCGCCGCCCCTCGGGGAGCCTGCGGGTGAAGACCTCGAAGACCGAGCGCCGGTGCGCCGTGCCGGACCGCAGCGCGCCCTGCAGCATCGTGAGCTCGTACCGGTCGGTGAAGAGGGCCGTCGAAGGGACGTCGACCGGGAGCCTCAGGTCCGCAGCGTTCATGGGATCAGATGCTACCCCGGTACTCGTCAGAGTGACGATTTCTGGAAGGCGTTCAGGAAACCGTTCGTACGGGGGCCGTTCGCGCGTCCCGCACGGGGGGCGTTTATGCGTGGGGACACGACGAGTGGCAGCATGGGAAGCGTGAGTGTTGCACCGGTCGAGATCGAACGACCCGAAACGGGCGAGTCGCCCTTCGCTGTGGCCGACCCCGACGTCCCCTGGGTGACCCTGGTTCATAACGACCCCGTGAACCTCATGAGTTATGTGACATATGTGTTCCAGGCCTACTTCGGCTACCCCAAGGACAAGGCGCACCGGCTGATGCTCGACGTCCATCACAAGGGCCGCGCCGCGGTCTCCAGCGGCAGCCGTGAGGAGATGGAGCGCGACGTGCAGGCGATGCACGGCTACGGGCTCTGGGCGACCCTCTCCCAGGACCGTTGATGGCGGGGCACTTCGAGCCGCTCGCGGGCGGCGGGGCCGCCGTCGCCCTGGACGAGGTCGAGATCTCCATCCTGCGCAGCCTGGCCGTCCAGCTCCTGGAGCTGATCGGCCCCGGCGAGGCGGAGGGC
Source organism: Streptomyces abikoensis (assembly GCF_014648775.1). Taxonomy (GTDB): domain Bacteria; phylum Actinomycetota; class Actinomycetes; order Streptomycetales; family Streptomycetaceae; genus Streptomyces; species Streptomyces abikoensis. The sequence continues at coordinate 730,977 of NZ_BMRT01000004.1, read as the reverse complement.
CCCGAGGCCGCCGACCCGCTGGCCAGGCTCTTCGCCGAGGGCCCCAGCGAGCCGCCGTCCGACCCCGCCCTGGCCCGCCTCTTCCCGGACGCCTACGGCACCCCCGGCGCCGAGCAGGACCAGCAGGAGCGCGCCCACGCGGCCGAATTCCGCCGCTACACCGAGAACGACCTTCGCGAACGCAAGCGCCAGGACGCCCTCGGCGTCGTCCGCTCCCTGGACTCCCTCAGCCCCGGCGGCGAGGGGGGCGCCGTGTTGCGCCTGGAGGCCGAGGGCTGCCGGCAGTGGCTGGGCACGCTCAACGACCTCCGGCTGACCATCGCGGCCCGGCTGGAGATCACCGCCGACGACGACGGCGACGCCCTCTACCGGCTGCCGGACAGCGATCCGCGCAAGCCCATGGTGATGGCCTACCTCTGGCTCGGCGGACTGCAGGAGACGCTGGTGGAGGCGCTCACTTCGTGAAGTTACTTTCCGGTATTCGGAGTACTCTTCGGACGTTCGCTAACCGAACGCTCAATTCCGAATAACGATCACGTCACTGTGACGGCGGCAATTAAGCCGCCGTCTTTGCTTTTGTCCTGATTTATTTGTGTCATGCGCCACAAGAGACACATTGATCTCGCCTTTAGACGTGATACTTCTTGCCGACCTGCCTCCGTGACGCCACCCCTGTCACGGCGGGGGCGCTGAGCCGGCCGACCGTCGGCACCTAGCAGGACTCCATCCGGGGGGATCGGTACCCGATCCGGAGCAACCGGATCGGTATGGAGAAAGGCGCACCACCATGACCTCTGAGCAGGTCGCCGACCGCACCGCAGTGCGGGACGGAGAAGGAAGCGGACAGGAAGCTTCCGAAGGTTACGAGCGGGGACTCGGCAACCGACAGATTCAGATGATCGCCATTGGTGGCGCCATCGGCACCGGGCTGTTCCTCGGCGCGGGCAAGGCCATATCCAAGGCCGGACCCAGCCTCATCCTGGCCTACGCCATCGCAGGCCTGGTCATCTTCTTCATCATGCGAGCGCTCGGCGAGCTGCTCATGTACCGCCCGGTCTCGGGCTCCTTCTCGGACTACGCCCGAGAGTTCCTCGGCCCCTTCTGGGGTTATGTGACCGGCTGGACGTACTGGCTCTTCTGGGTCGTCACCGGCATCACCGAGGTCACAGCGGCCGCCGCCTATGTCCAGTACTGGAACAAGGGCATTCCCCAATGGGCTTCGGCGCTGGTCTTCACCGTCATTCTCTACTTCGTCAACCTGATCTCCGTAAAGCTCTTCGGTGAGCTGGAGTTCTGGTTCTCGATGGTCAAGGTCACCGCCATCATCGGCATGATCCTGATCGGCGTCGGTGTCATCACCCTCGGCTTCTCCAAGGCCGGCGACACCGCTTCCTTCAACCTCCTGTGGAACCACGGCGGGTTCTTCCCCAAGGGCATCGGCGGCACGCTGATGACCCTGCAGATCGTGATGTTCGCCTTCCTGGCCGTCGAGCTCGTCGGCGTCACGGCGGGCGAGGCCGCCGACCCCAAGAAGACCCTGCCCAAGGCCATCAACACCGTGCCGTGGCGCATCGCCGTCTTCTACCTGGGCGCGCTCATCATCATCCTGTCGATCGTCCCCTGGACCGAGTTCATGCCGGGCGTCAGCCCGTTCGTGGCCGCCTTCGCCAAGATCGGCCTGCCCGCCGGCGCCGGCATCGTCAACTTCGTGGTGCTCACCGCGGCGCTGTCGTCCTGCAACTCCGGCATGTACTCCACCGGCCGCATGCTCCGCGACCTGTCCCTCAACGGCCAGGGCCCGAAGTTCTTCGGCCAGCTGTCCAAGAAGGGCCTGCCCTTCCGCGGCACGACCTTCTCCGCCGCGCTGATGCTCATCGGCGTCTGGATCAACTACCAGTGGCCGGGCAAGGCGTTCGACTACGTCGTCTCCTTCGCGACCATCTCCGGTATGTGGGCCTGGATCATGATCCTCGTCGCCCAGCTCCGCTACCGCCGCAAGGCGGACCGCGGCGAGCTGCCCCAGTCCGAGCTCAAGGCCCCGGGCGCGCCCTGGACCAGCCTGTTCGCCCTGGCCTTCATCTTCATGGTGATCGTGCTCATGGGCATCGACAAGGACGCGCGGATCTCGCTGTACTGCGCGCCCGGCTGGGCCGCGATCATGTGGGTGTCCTACCTCGTGCTCAAGAAGCGCAACCCCAAGGCGTTCGAGCGCAAGGACTACACGCCGGCCGCGTAAGCCAGTGTGAATTCTGCCGGAACAGGCCCCGTACCGACCTCGGTACGGGGCCTGTCCTGTGCTTATCCTGACGCGCATGCTGACCATCACCCAGGCCCTGTACGACCGGATCGTCGAGCACGCCCGCGCCGACCACCCCGACGAGGCGTGCGGCGTGGTCGCGGGTCCCGAGGGCGGCGGGCGGCCCGAGCGGTTCATCCCCATGCTCAACGCCGCCCGGTCGCCCACGTTCTACGAGTTCGACTCGACCGACCTGCTCAAGCTCTACCGCGAGATGGACGACCGCGATGAGGAACCGGTCGTCATCTACCACTCGCACACCGCGACCGAGGCCTACCCCTCCCGCACCGACATCTCCTACGCCAACGAGCCCGGCGCCCACTACGTGCTCGTCTCCACCGCCGACACCGACGGCTCCGGCCCCTTCCAGTTCCGCTCCTTCCGCATCGTCGACGGCGAGGTCACCGAGGAGGAGGTGAAGGTCGTCCCGGCGTACTGAGCGGGTACCGGGACCCGAGACGGCACATCCCGCATACCGGGACGAACATACGGCTGGCGCACGGGGAATCGATACGATGCGCCCACCGTTCTCCCACTGGAACCAGGCACCTCTCCGCACTCCGACAGGAGCACCCCATGGCCATCGAGGTCCGCATCCCGACCATCCTCCGCACCTACACGGACGGCCAGAAGGCCGTCGAGGGCAGCGGCGCCACGCTCGACGAGCTCTTCAAGGACCTCGAGACCCGGCACGCGGGCATCCGCGAGCGCCTCGTCGACGACAAGGGCGAGCTCCGCCGCTTCGTCAACGTCTACCTCAACGACGAGGACGTCCGCTTCCTCGGCGGCATCGCCACCGAGCTCGGCGACGGCGACAGCGTGACGATCCTCCCGGCCGTGGCCGGCGGCGCGGTCTGATCGGCGGCGCGTCCCGCATGCGCTACGACAGCCTCCTGGCCGCGGTGGGCAATACCCCGCTCGTCCGCCTGCCGCGCCTGTCCCCGGCCGAGGACGTCCGCGTCTGGGCCAAGCTGGAGGACCGCAACCCCACCGGCTCGGTCAAGGACCGCCCCGCCCTCCACATGATCGAGCAGGCGGAGAAGGCCGGCCGGCTCACCCCGGGCTGCGTCATCCTCGAGCCCACCTCCGGCAACACCGGCATCTCCCTCGCCATGGCGGCCAGGCTCAAGGGCTACCGCATGGTGTGCGTGATGCCGGAGAACACCAGCGAGGAGCGCCGCTCGCTGCTCGCCATGTGGGGCGCCGAGATCATCCCCTCGCCCGCCGCCGGGGGCTCCAACACGGCCGTGCGCATGGCCAAGGAGCTCGCCGAGCAGCACCCCGACTGGGTGATGCTCTACCAGTACGGCAACCCCGACAACGCCGGCGCCCACTACGCGACCACCGGCCCCGAGATCCTCGCCGACCTCCCCGAGATCACCCACTTCGTCGCCGGGCTCGGCACCACCGGCACCCTGATGGGCGTCGGCCGCTACCTGCGCGAGCACAAGCCGGACGTGGCGGTCGTCGCCGCCGAGCCGCGCTACGACGACCTCGTCTACGGCCTGCGCAATCTCGACGAGGGCTTCGTGCCCGAGCTCTACGACGCCTCCGTCCTCACCACCCGGTTCTCCGTGGGCTCCGAGGACGCCGTCCGCCGCACTCGCGAACTCCTCACCGAGGAGGGAATCTTCGCGGGCATCTCCACCGGCGCGGTCCTCCACGCCGCGCTGGGCGTCGCCCGGAAGGCCGTACGGGCGGGGGAGCGGGCCGACATCGTCTTCATCGTCGCCGACGGCGGCTGGAAGTACCTGTCCACGGGCGTCTACACCGCCCCCACCACGGAAGAGGCCGTCGAGAACCTCCACGGCCAGCTCTGGGCCTGACCCCGGTTCCGCCCCAACGCGCCGTCCGAGCGCGCCGGTCCGTAAAAAACAGAACTGTGCACGGGTGAACTTGCACTACCGATGTTGGGAAGCGGCTGACATCATCACGTAGGAGACGCGCATGAACTGTCCCGCATGTGGATCTTCGGACATGAGGCAACTCAACAATGGAAACTGGCAGTGCGGAAGCTGCGGCGCAGTCACGGCTGGATCGAGCGGCCTGGGATGCGCTCGCCCCTGAGACGCGCGAGCGGCTGGCGGCGTTCATGACGCCGGAGGTGTTCACGGTGACGGCCGGCAGCAAGGAGTCGGCCGAGCGCTTCCAGCGCTTCATGGACACGCTGGACCGCGCCGAGGCGCACCGGCCGCCGCTGTAGCCACGTCCGCCGCCCGTTCTCCGTTCCTTCTCGTTCTCCGATCTCTGTTCTCCGTTCTTCACGTTCGCGGGGCCCCGATCGCGCTTCACCGGCAAGCGCGGCCGGGGCCCCGGCGCGTGCGGGCCCACCGGCGCGACCACGTCCGTCCTGGTGATTCCGCCCACACGCACCGTCCCGGAGGAGTCACGGCCCGTTCTCTCGCCTTACCCTCGACTGCACCGCATGGCCCCCCGTAACCGGCCCACGGAGGTTCAGGCCCGCATGAAGCTCACCGTCGTCGGATGCTCGGGCTCGTTCCCGTCCACGGAATCGGCCTGCTCGAGCTATCTGGTGGAGGCCGACGGCTATCGGATCCTCCTCGACATGGGCAATGGCGCCCTCGGCGAGCTGCAACGCCACATCGGTCTCTACGACCTCGACGCCGTGCTCCTGTCGCACCTGCACCCCGATCACTTCATCGACATGTGCGGCTACTTCGTCGCCCGCTACTACCGCCACGAGGGCGGCCGGGCCGACGCCATCCCGGTGTACGGCCCCGCGGACACCGAGCGGCGGCTGGTCACCGCGTACGGCGACGTCCCCGACGAGGCCTGCATGAGCGAGGTCTTCGACTTCCGGACTTTCAATCCGGGCACCTTCACCCTGGGCCCGCTGACCGTCCGCACGGCCCGGGTGAGCCACCCCGTGGAGGCGTACGCCTTCCGGGTCGAGCACGGCGGCACGTCGCTGGTGTACTCGGGCGACACCGGCCCCTGCGAGGCCCTCCACGAGCTGGCCCGGGGCACGGACCTGCTGCTGTGCGAGGCGTCCTTCACCCACGGCAAGGAGGACATCCCCGACCTCCACCTCAACGGTCTGGAGGCGGGCGCGGTCGCCGCCGGCGCCGGGGCGGCCCGGCTGGTCCTCACCCACATCCCGCCGTGGACGGACCCCCTCGCCAACCTCCGCGACGCGCGCTCGGTCTACGACGGCCCGGCGGAGCTGGCGCACGCGGGGGCGGTGTACGAGCTCTGATCCTCGGCGCCGATACGCCGAAGCCCCCGGAACACCTGACAGTTCCGGGGGCTTCGTGACGAGCGCTCGTCAGATCGTCACTTGACGTCCTCGAGCTGGGCCTCGGGCTCGCGGCCCGGGGTCGGGAGGTTGAACTTCGTGATCGCGAAGCGGAACACCACGTAGTACAGGGCGCCGAAGGCGAGGCCCACCAGGGCCAGCAGCCACGGCTTGGTGGCGATGCCCAGGTTGAGCACGAAGTCGATGGCGCCGGCGGAGAAGCCGAAGCCGTCCTTCATGCCGAGCGCCCAGGTCAGGGCCAGCGAGACACCGGTGAGGGCCGCGTGGATCGCGTAGAGGACCGGGGCGACGAACATGAAGGTGAACTCGATCGGCTCGGTCACGCCGGTGACGAACGCGGTGAGCGCGAGCGAGGTCATCATGCCGCCGACGACCTTGCGGTTCTCCGGGCGGGCGCAGTGGACGATCGCCAGGCAGGCCGCCGGGAGGGCGAACATCATGATCGGGAAGAAGCCGGTCATGAACTGTCCGGCGTTCGGGTCGCCGGCGAGGAAGCGGGCGATGTCGCCGTTCTTGCCGTGGAACTCGCCGGCCTGCAGCCAGGGGAAGGAGTTCAGCAGGTGGTGCATGCCGACCGGGATCAGGGCACGGTTGGCGACACCGAAGATGCCCGCGCCCACGGCGCCGGAGCCCACCAGCCACTCGCCGAAGTTGTGGAGGCCCGCGCCGAGGACCGGCCAGATGAGGCCGAAGACGATGCCGATGAGCAGACCGGCGAAGGCCGAGAGGATCGGGACGAGACGGCGGCCGCCGAAGAAGCCCAGCCAGTCCGGGAGCTTCTTGCGGCTGTAGCGCTGGAAGAGCAGGGCCACGACCAGACCCATGACGATGCCGCCGAGCACACCGGCGTCGACCGGCTTCTCCACCATCACGATCTTGTTGTCGACCACCGTGGCGACCTTGGGCAGGTTGCCGTCGGTGAAGGTGGCCAGCACCTTCTGGAAGACCAGGTAGCCGGTGACGGCGGCCAGGGCGGTGGAGCCGTCCGACTTCTTCGCGAAGCCGATGGCGACACCGACGGCGAAGAGGAGCGCCATGTTGCTCAGCAGCGCGTTGCCGCCGGCCGACATATAACCGGCGATCTTGATGATGAACTCGGGGAACGACTTCCGGCCGAGCATGTCGTCGTTGCCCAGGCGCACCAGCAGCGCGGCGGCCGGCAGCACGGCCACCGGCAGCATCAGGCTGCGACCGATACGCTGGGCGATCGCCATGGCGCCGGCGCCGATCTTCTTCTTCTTCTTCTCCGGTGCGTTCTTCTGCTCCGGTGCGGCCTTTTCGGGCTTTTCAGCCTTCTCGGCCTTCCCGGCCTTTCCAGGCGCCTTCTTCGCCGCCTTGGCTGCCGTACTCATCGGATTCCTCCAGGTGAGGCGGGCGCTCGGGGGAAAGGGGGACGGCCCGCGATTTGGTCTACACCACTACTGGTTTAGACCTGTTGTAGCACGTGAGTCGGGCATAAAGGAATCCATCGTTCCAGGTGGCCTGGAGCACAGACGTAAGGGCGGCGTGAGCGCTCAGCGCTGTGTCACGCCACCCTTACGGCACGTTCATTAACGCGGGGTTACCCGACGTTGTCCTTCTCGATCCGCTCCGCCAGCTCCTCCGGCTCACGGCCCGGCGTCGGCAGGTCGAAGAAGGTGATCGCGAACCGGAAGACCGCGTAATAGACGACGGCGAAACACAGCCCGATCGGGATGATCAGCCACGGCTTGGTCGCCAGTCCCCAGTTGATGACGTAGTCGATCAGGCCCGCCGAGAAGCTGAAGCCGTCGTGCACCCCCAGCCCCCACGTGACCGCCATCGAGACGCCCGTCAGCACCGCGTGGACCACGTAGAGCGCCGGCGCGATAAAGAGGAACGAGTACTCGATCGGCTCGGTGATGCCCGTGACCAGCGAGGTCAGGCCCACCGACAGCATCATGCCGCCCACCACCTTGCGGTGGTGCGGCCGGGCGCAGTGGGTGATCGCCAGTGCCGCCGCTGGCAGCGCGAACATCATGATCGGGAAGAAGCCCGAGGTGAACTGGCCCGCGTGGGGGTCGCCCGCCAGGAACCGGTTGATGTCACCGTGCACCACCGTGCCGTCCGGCTTGGTGAACGAACCGAACTGGAACCAGACGAACACGTTCAGGAACTGATGCAGGCCGATCACCAGCAGAGCCCGGTTGGCCACACCGAAGATGCCCGCACCCCACGAGCCCAGATCCGACAGCCACTGGCTGAAGCTCGTCAGACCGCGCCCCACCGGCGGCCAGATCCACAGACACAGCGCGGCGAAGGCGATCGCCACGAACGCCATGATGATCGGCACCAGCCGGCGGCCGTTGAAGAACCCCAGCCAGTCCACCAGCCGCACCCGGTGAAAACGCTGCCAGAACCACGCCGCCAGCAGCCCGATCACGATCCCGCCGAACACCCCCGGGTTCTGGTACGTCGCCGGGCCCGCCGGCCCGGCCGTCCCCACGCACACCCCGCTCAGCAGCCCCAGCCCCGTGAACCGGCCCCCGCCCGGACACGTCTCCGGGAACTGGTGCACCACCGCGTAATAGACGAGGAAACCCGTCACCGCCGCCAGCGCCGTCGAACCGTCCGCCTTCTTCGCCATCCCGATCGCCACACCCACCGCGAAGAGCAGCGGCAGCCCCAGCGAGGAGTCCAGCAGCGCCCCGCCCGCCCCGGCCATCACCTTGGCGACGTCCGTCCACCCCAGGCCGTCCTTGCCGAAGACGTCCGGCTGGCCGAGCCGGTTGAGGATGCCGGCCGCCGGCAGCACCGCGATGGGCAACTGGAGGCTGCGGCCCATCTTCTGCAGCCCCTGGAACAGCCCCTGCGACCACTTCTTCCGGGGCGCCGCCGCGGCGACCGAACTCATCTGCGTCCTCCGGCTGCTGGCATACTGGTGTAGACCACTTATGGGCGGTGAGGCCCCCGGAACGCAGTCCCGGGTGGTCGCCATCTTTCGTGAGATGGCGGACATACGCCCGCATAGTTGGGCTATACGTGGAATACCGTGTGAAAGCCGGTCGGCGACATCGCCGAGGGGCCGAGACAACCAGGAGTGCACATGGCCAGCAAGGCTGAGAAGATCGTCGCCGGCCTCGGCGGCATCGACAACATCGAGGAGATCGAGGGCTGCATCACCCGTCTCCGCACCGAGGTCAAGGACCCCGAGCTCGTCGACGAGGCCGCGCTCAAGGCCGCCGGCGCCCACGGCGTCGTCAAGATGGGCACCGCCATCCAGGTCGTCATCGGCACCGACGCCGACCCCATCGCCGCCGACATCGAAGACATGATGTGAGCTGAGCCACGCGCTCTCCCTCGAGGGCCCTGTTCCGGTTGCTCCCTCAACCGGAACAGGGCCCTCTGCCGTTGCGGATAGGCTCACACCCATGTCTCGCATCGACGGCCGTACCCCCGACCAGCTCCGCCCCGTGACCATCCAGCGCGGCTGGAGCAAGCACGCCGAAGGCTCCGTCCTCGTCTCCTTCGGCGACACCAAGGTCTTCTGCACCGCCAGCGTCACCGAAGGCGTCCCGCGCTGGCGCAAGGGCTCCGGCGAGGGCTGGGTCACCGCCGAATACGCGATGCTGCCCCGCTCCACCAACACCCGAGGCGACCGCGAGTCCGTCCGCGGCAAGATCGGCGGCCGCACCCACGAGATCTCCCGCCTCATCGGCCGCTCCCTGCGCGCCGTCATCGACTTCAAGGCCCTCGGCGAGAACACCATCGTCCTCGACTGCGACGTCCTCCAGGCCGACGGCGGCACCCGCACCGCCGCCATCACCGGCGCCTACGTCGCGCTGGCCGACGCCATCACCTGGGCCCAGGGCAAGAAGCTCATCAAGCACGGCCGCAAGCCGCTCACCGGCACCGTCTCCGCCGTCAGCGTCGGCATCGTCGACGGCGTCCCCCTCCTCGACCTCTGCTACGAGGAGGACGTCCGCGCCGAGACCGACATGAACGTCGTCTGCACCGGCGACGGCCGCTTCGTCGAGGTCCAGGGCACCGCCGAGGCGCAGCCCTTCGACCGCGACGAGCTCAACAGCATCCTGGACCTCGCCGTCGCCGGCTGCGCCTCGCTCGACGCGGCCCAGCGCGAGGCCCTGGCCCGCACGCTGTAAGCGGGCCCGGCCGCCCGGGGGCACCGTCGGAGCCCCCGGGATAATCGGCACCATGAAGCGCCTGATCCTCGCCACCCGCAACGCCAACAAGGTCACCGAGCTCCGCGCGATCCTCGCCGGCGCCGGCCTCGACGTCGAACTCGTCGGCGCCGACGCCTACCCCGAGATCCCCGACGTCAAGGAGACCGGCGTCACCTTCGCCGAGAACGCCCTCCTCAAGGCCCACGCCCTGGCGCGGGCCACCGGCCACCCCGCCGTCGCCGACGACTCCGGCCTCTGCGTCGACGTCCTGAACGGCGCCCCCGGCATCTTCTCCGCCCGCTGGGCGGGCCGCCACGGCGACGACAAGGCCAACCTCGACCTGCTCCTGGCCCAGCTCTCCGACATCGCGGAGGAGCACCGCCGCGCCCACTTCGCCTGCGCGGCGGCGCTCGCCCTGCCGGACGGCACCGAGCGCGTCGTCGAGGGCCGCCTGGAGGGCACCCTCCGCCACGAGCCGGCGGGCACGGGCGGCTTCGGCTACGACCCGATCCTCCAGCCCCTGGGCGAGACCCGCACGTGCGCGGAGCTGACGGCGGAGGAGAAGAACGCCATCAGCCACCGGGGGAAGGCGTTCCGGGCGCTGGTGCCGGTGGTGCGGGAGCTTTTGGGGTGACGGCACGCCGCCGTCCGTACGCCGAAGGGCCGTCCCGCCGGAGCGGGACGGCCCTTCGGTCTGTGCGGCCGGAGGGACTCGAACCCTCACGGGTGTTACCCCACTGGGACCTAAACCCAGCGTGACTGCCAGTTCCACCACGGCCGCCCGGCACCGCCATCGTACTGGGCCGGGCGGCGCGGCCGGGCGCCGCCCGGCCAGGAACCGGGCGGAAGGGGTGACTTGACGCATGGCACACCAAGCCAAGCGGGCCATAAGGGAACGCGCGGGCGCATTTCTCCGTCAGTCAGAGCGGGGAAGGGGACAGGCCCGTGGACGAACAGCCGCCTGTGAGTGAGGAAGAGAGCCCGATGACCGACCGCACCGTGGCCCGCTGGGCGGGTTGGCGCAGCGTGGTGGCGATCCTGGTGGGGGTGGCCGTGCTGGTGGCGGGCGGGGTGTGGCTGGAGAGCGCCACGGACCGGGCGAGCATGGTGGACGAGGCGCCGAAGACCGCGGCGGCGCAGCGGTCGGGGGCCGAGGGCTCGCAGGTGGAGGCCGAGGATTCGGCGGCGCGGGAGTTGCCCGGGGTGCGGGACTGCGGGATGGGCGAGCCGGTGCAGGAGCCGACGATCATCACGCTGGACTGTTCGACGTCGGGCCGGGTGGCCAGTGGTATCCGCTGGGACGCCTATACGGAGGACGGTGCGAACGGCAGCGGTGTCGTGCAGGTGTCGGGCGGGGCGTCGGGGGCGGCGGCGAAGTCGTTCCAGGCGAAGCTGCGGCTGTACGGGCCGAAGGAGGTCGACGGTTCGGTGGCGTTCACCGCGCTGGAGGTCGTTTATACGGGTGCCACCCCTTCCGGTGAGCACCGAGAGGTTCTTCCGATCGCGTGATGGGTATTCGTGGGCGGATCGCGTTCGCGATCTCTTTCGTCACCGCGTTGGCCGTGGTGGTCCTGGGTGTGGCCGTGCACCACATCTCGGGGCTGGAGCGTGACCGGCAGGCGAAGGCGTATCAGGACGGTTTGCTGAGTTCGGCGCTGCAGATCTATCAGCGGGACGGGACGCTGGCGCTGGGGGCGCAGCTGGACGATTCGACGTTGCCGTTCACGTTGTCGCAGGCGGTGGCGCGGGGGCAGTCGGGTACGTACATCAGCGGTGGTGAGGATCCGCGGGTGTGGGCGGCGACGGGGGTGGCCGGGGACCGGGTGTTGTCGATCTCGGCGTCGTACCCGGCGCGTGATCCGTTGCAGCGGGCGCTGGACAAGGCGCTGGTGGTGGCGGGTGCCGCGACGGTGGCGTTGATGGCCGTGGTGGCGTGGTTCGTGGCGCAGGGGTTGTCGCGGCGGTTGCGGTTGAGCGCGGCGGCGGCGCGGCGGATCGCGGCGGGGGAGACCCTGGACGCGGGGGCGCTGGGCGGTGGTGGCCGGGACGAGGTCGCGGAGCTGGGCCGGTCGGTGCATCAGATGGCGACGTCGTTGGCGGCGCGGGTGTCGGCGGAGCGGCAGTTCACGGCGGATGTGGCGCATGAGTTGCGGACGCCGGTGGCGGGGCTGGTGGCGTCGGCGGAGTTGTTGCCGCATCCGCGGGCGGTGGAGATGGTGCAGGAGCGGGCGCAGACGATGCGGGCGCTGGTGGAGGATCTGCTGGAGGTCTCGCGGCTGGACGCGGGGGTGGAGAGCGCGCAGCTGGACGCGGTGGAGCTGCCGTCGTTGGTGCGCGGGATCGTGAAGCGGGCGCGTGGTCAGCGGGGCGTGGACGACGTGGCGGTCGAGGTGGTCGGCGAGGGCCGGATCGTGGCGACGGACGCGCGTCGGGTGGAGCGGATCCTGGTGAACATCCTGGCGAACGCGGCCAAGCACGGCCGGCCGCCGATCGAGATCACCGTGGACGGGACGCGGATCGTGATCCGGGACCACGGGGACGGTTTTCCGCCGGGTCTGGTGGATCAGGGGCCGCGGCGGTTCCGTACGGCCGCGCCGGAGCGGGGCACGGGGCATGGCCTGGGGCTGACGATCGCGGTGGGGCAGGCGGCGGTGCTGGGTGCCCGGCTGGTGTTCGGTTCGGCGCCGGGTGGTGGCGCCCAGGCCGTCCTCGACCTGCCGGAGGCCGAGGACGTGCCGGAGGGCGATCGTCCGGTGTGCCGGGGCGCGCTGGCGCCGGGGGCTACAGCCCCAGGTCCTTGATGACCTTGGCGACGTGGCCGGTGGCCTTGACGTTGTAGAGGGCCCGCTCGACCTTGCCGTCCTCGTCGATGATGACGGTGGAGCGGATGACGCCGGTGACGGTCTTGCCGTAGAGCTTCTTCTCGCCGAAGGCGCCGTAGGCGGTGAGGACCTCCTTGTCGCGGTCGCCGAGGAGGGTGACGCGCAGGTTCTCCTTCTCGCGGAACTTGGCGAGCTTCTCGGGCTTGTCGGGGGAGATCCCGATGACGTCGTAGCCGTGGCCGGCGAGGAAGTCGAGGTTGTCGGTGAAGTCGCAGGCCTGCTTGGTGCAGCCGGGGGTGAGTGCGGCGGGGTAGAAGTAGACGATGACCTTGCGGCCCTTGTGGTCGGCGAGCGACACCTGCTTGCCGTCCGCGTCGGGCAGGGTGAAGGCGGGGGCGGTGTCGCCGGTCGTAAGGCGCTCGCTCATGGCTCTCCTCGACAGATGGTGGTTATGGTCCCGAGGGTAGCCAGGTCACGGTTCGGGGGTGCCGCGGGGCGGTGGCCCCGGGGAGCTGACAGACTGTAGTCATCACTCTTCATCATTCTTATCGACATCGACGGGACGGAGGCAGCGCGGTGGCGGAAGCCAGGACCCCTGCGCAGATCGAGGCGGACATCGACCGCCGGCGGCAGGAGCTCGCCGTTGTGCTCGACGAGATCGGGGTGCGGATGCACCCGAGCACGATCATCGGGGACGCCCGGGCGAAGGTGACCTCGAAGGTGGACCATGTGGCGGGCCGGGCCTGTGTGGCGGCCAGCCGGGTCGTCTCCGAGGTGCGCTCGCGCTTTGTCACCGAGGAGGGCGAGCCGCGTCTGGAGCGGATCGTTCCGGTGGCGTTGGTGGCCGTGGGTGTGATCGGTCTGCTGGTGTCGTCGTCGAAGTCGGGCGAGAAGGCCGCCGAGGCCGCCAAGGCGTCGGGCCGCCGCAAGCGCTAGCGGTGGCCGGTTCGGGCCGGATGACCGCCCAGTGGCCTCGGTGCGGCCTTCGGGCAGGTACGGTCGTGGCGTGAGTACGAATACCACCCACGACAAGCTGCCCATCCGGATGCTCCACGACCGGGTTCTGGTCCGGACCGACATTCCCGAGGGCGAGCGCCGGTCCACCGGCGGGATCGTCATTCCGGCGACGGCGGCGGTGGGCCGCCGGCTGGCCTGGGCCGAGGTCGTCGCGGTCGGGCAGAGCGTGCGTACGGTGGAGCCGGGCGACCGGGTGTTGTACGACCCGGAGGACCGTGCCGAGGTCGAGGTCCGCGGGGTCGCCTATGTGCTGATGCGCGAGCGGGATCTCCACGCGGTGGCCGCGGAGCGGCTGGAGGGGTCCGAGGACTCCACGGGTCTGTATCTGTAGTTGCTACGCTCGTAGGGAACCCGACGAGACGCGCCGTACCGGGTCAGGACAAGACGACGCACCCCAGAGAGTCGTTTCCGCTGGAGGTGCCGTCATGGCATGGGTCCTGCTCGCTGTCGCCGGTCTGCTCGAGGTCGGCTGGGCGATCGGCATGAAGTACACCGAGGGTTTCACGCGGCTGTGGCCGAGCGTGTTCACGGTCGCGGGCATCGTCGCGAGCATGCTGTTGTTGTCGCGTGCCGCGCGGACGCTGCCCATCGGTACGGCGTACGGCGTCTGGGTCGGCATCGGCGCGGCCGGGGCGGCGGTGCTCGGCATGGCGGTGCTGGGTGAGCCGGCGACCGCCGCCCGGATCTTCTTCGTCTGTCTGCTGTTGGTGGCCGTGGTCGGCTTGAAGACGACCTCCGGCCACTGACGGGCCCTGCCCGGTCGCTCTCAGTACTCGTACCCCAGGAGATCGCCGTGGCGGTCCGACTTGCCCTCGCCCGGTGGGCCGAAGGTCGGCGGGCCGGGCGGGGTCGGGAAGCCCGGCGGGGTCGGCGGGGGCGCCGGGATCGTCGGCGGCAGGGTGGGTACCGGGAGGGTCGGCGGGCCGGTCGGCGGGGCCGTGGACGGCGGGCCGGTGGGCGACGGGGGCGCGGTCGTCGGCTCGGGCTCCAGCGTCGGCGGGCTCGCGCCGCTCTCGAGTTCCAGGTCGAAGTCGGTGGCCTCGGTGCCCTCCAGGGCCTGCGCGGTGTAGGCGCCCCAGATCTGGGCCGGGTAGCCGCCGCCGTTGACGCGGTCCTCGCCCGTGGCGCCGTACAGCGGCTTCTGGTCGCCGGTGTCGGGGTCCTGGCCCATCACGGCGACGACGGTGGCGAGGTCGGGGGTGTAGCCCGCGAACCAGGCGGCCTTGTCCTCCTCGGCCGTGCCCGTCTTGCCGGCCGCCGGGCGGCCCGCCGACTGGGCGCGGCGCCCGGTGCCGGCCTCCACGACGCTCTGGAGGATGGACGTGGTGGTGTCGGCGGCCTCGCGGGAGACGGCCTGCCGGGTGTCCTCGCCGTCCGGGAGCTGGAGCTCCTCGCCGCCCTTGGAGATCTTCTCTACCAGCGTGTAGGGGCCGTGCCGGCCGTGGTTGGCGAGGGTCGCGTAGGCCTGGGTCATGTCCAGGACGCTGGCGGTGGCGGGGCCGAGCGCGATGGAGGGCGTGGCGGTGAGGTCGGGGGTCTTCTCGGGGACGCCGAGGGCGACGGCGGTGTCCTTGACCTTGCCGGGGCCGACGTCCTGGGCCATCTGCGCGTAGACGGCGTTGACGGACAGGTCGGTGGCCCGGGTGACGGTGATGTGGGGGTAGGAGTAGCCGTCCTCGTTCTCGGGGGCGTAGCCGACGGGGCCGTTCGGACCCTGTACGGGGCGCTTGTTGGTGCCGTCGTAGACGGTGTTCGGGGTGATGGTCTGGCCGGCGAGGGTGGTGGCGTGGTTGTCGACGGCCGAGGTGAAGACGAACGGCTTGAAGGTGGAGCCGACCTGGTAGTCGCGGCGGGTGGCGTTGTTGACGTACTGCTTGGTGTAGTCGATGCCGCCGTAGAGGGCGACGACCTTGCCGGTCTTGGGGTCGATGGAGGCGCCGCCGGCGCGGACGTAGCGGTCGACCTTGCGGGTGTCGCTGAGTTCGCTCATCAGCTGGTCGCGGACGGCGGCGACGAAGGCGTCCTGCTTCTTCTTCTCGATGGTGGTGGTGATGCGGTAGCCGCCGGTGGCGAGGGTGTTCTCGTCGACGATCTTGTTGCTGGTGAGGTAGTCCTTGACGGCCTCGACGAGGTAGCCGCGCTGGCCGGACATGCTCAGGCGGGGCTTGGTCTTGCCGGGGGTGGGGAAGGTGATCGCGGCCCGGTCGGCGGGGCTGAGCCACTTCTTCTTGACCATGCCGTCGAGGACGTAGCGCCAACGGGCCTCGGCGCGCGGTCTGTTCTCGGGGTGGGCGCCGACGTCGTAGGCGCTGGGGGCGTTGAGGAGGGTGGCCAGGTAGGCGCCCTCGGCGGTGGTGAGTTTGTCCGAGTCCTTGCTGTAGTACGCCTGGGAGGCGGCCTGGATGCCGTAGGCGTTGCGCCCGAAGTAGCTGGTGTTGAGGTAGCCCTCGAGGATGTCGTTCTTGCTCTCCTCGCGGTCCAGCTTGATGGCGATGAAGAATTCCTTCACCTTGCGGCTGATGGTCTGTTCCTGGCCCAGGTAGTAGTTCTTGACGTACTGCTGGGTGATGGTGGAGCCGGACTGCTTGCCCTTGCCGGTGACGGTGTTCCAGGCGGCGCGCAGCATGGCCTCGGGGTTGACGGCGGACTCGGAGTAGTAGTCGCGGTCCTCGGCGGCGAGGACGGCGTGCTGGACGTTTCTGGGGACCTTGCTGAGCGGCACGCTCTCGCGGTTGACCTCGCCGTCGCGGGCGAGCTGGGAGCCGTCGGAGTAGAGGAAGACGTTGCTCTCGGCGGTGGCCGCCTTGTTGGCCGGGGGGATGTTCACGAGCATGTAGCCGGCGATCAGGCCGCCGACGATGATCAGCACGATCAGCAGGAAGCCACCGAGGATCATCCGCCAGGTGGGTACGAGCCGGCGCCAGCCCGTCCGGCGGGGGCGCGCGGCGCGGCCGTTCCGGCCGGGGCCGCCGCCCGGCCCGGCGGGCGGCGCGCCGTGCGCCGGGCCCCTGGGGGCCCAGCCCGGCGGCGCGTGGCCGCGTCCGGCGGGACGCCGCTGTGACTGCTCGTCGCTCATGTCTTAGGGACTCCTCGGCCGCCGCCGGGGTTGTGCCGCCTCGGCGGAGGGGTGTCGTCTCGGGCGGGTCCGGACTGCGTCGTACGCCCCGGAGGACACTGTCGCATCATGCGTTCCGGCGGAAGGGCCCAGCGCACCGTTGGGAGGCCCGGAAGGGCCGTTCGGGCCAGTCCGACCACTCCATGGAGTGAAAATCCGTGGTTCCTGGACGTGGTGTGCGGCTAGGCTCCTGCGCTTCGGGGCGCGGCGGCCCGAAGCGTCCGGACCCGGATCGGGGACATGCGGCGACGTTCAACCGGGTTCAACGAGCGGGGGGTCGGCAGGATGCGGTTGTACGCGGCGGTCGCGGTCAGCGGCTTCCGGCGGCACGCCACCTACCGGGTGGCCACGGCCGCCGGGGTGTTCACCAACACCGTCTTCGGCTTCATCCTCGCGTACACCTACATCGCGCTGTGGAACGAGCGTCCCCACCTGGGCGGTTACGGCCGGGAGCAGGCGCTGACGTTCGTGTGGACGAGCCAGGCGCTGCTGGGCGCCGCGTGCCTGATCGGCGGGGGGTTCCAGGAGGAGTTGCAGGAGCGGATCCGTTCCGGGGACATCGCCGTGGACCTCTACCGGCCGGCCGATCTCCAGCTGTGGTGGCTGGCGAGCGACCTGGGCCGGGCCTTCTTCCAGCTGCTGGGGCGGGGCGTGGTCCCGCTGGCCGTGGGTGCGCTGTGCTTCGAACTGGCCTTGCCGGGCCTGTCCTTGACCTGGGCGGCCTTTCTGCTGTCGGTGCTCTTGGGGCTGCTGGTGAGCTTCGGGCTGCGGTATCTGGTGGGGCTGTGCGCCTTCTGGCTGCTGGACGGGGCGGGGGTCAACATGGCGTTCGCCCTGCTGAGCATGTTCTTCTCCGGGACGCTGCTGCCGCTCAACGTCTTCCCGGGCGTCTTCGGCGAGGTCGCGCGGGTGCTGCCGTGGTCGGCGATGCTGCAGGTGCCCGTGGACGTCCTGCTGGAGCGGCGGACCGGCGCGGGGCTGGCGGCGGCGCTGGGGTTCCAGGCGGCGTGGGCGGTGGCGCTGCTGCTGGCGGGGCGGGCGCTCCAGACGGCGGCCACCCGGAAGGTGGTGGTCCAGGGTGGCTGAGGTTCAGGCTGAGGTGGAGGCGTACGCGCGCGGGCTCTCGCACGTCCGGGACGGGGTGCGTGCCTACGGGCTCGTGGTGCGGATGTGGGTGCGCTCGACGATGGCGTACCGCGTGTCGTTCGTGATGATGACGGTCGGCAACTTCGCGGCGACGGCCCTGGACTTCGTCGCGATCGCGTTCATGTTCTCCCACATCGACGCGCTCGGCGGGTTCACGCTGCCGGAAGTGGCCTTCCTCTACGGCACGACGAGTGTGTCCTTCGGGCTCGCGGACCTCGTCCTGGGCAATCTGGACCGGGTCGGGCGGCGGGTGCGCGACGGGACGATGGACACGCTGCTGACGCGGCCCGCGCCGGTCCTGGCGCAGGTGGCCGCCGATCAGTTCGCGCTGCGCCGGCTGGGCCGGGTGACGCAGGGCGGGCTGTTGCTGGGGTGGTCGCTGGCGCGGCTGGACGTGGCGTGGACGCCGGTGACGGTGCTGCTCGTGCCGGTGATGCTGGTGGCCGGTGCGGTGATCTTCGGGGCGCTGTTCGTGGCGGGCGCGGCGTTCCAGTTCCGGGCGGTGGACGCGGCCGAGGTGCAGAACGCGTTCACCTACGGCGGGACGACGCTGCTGCAGTACCCGCCGTCGGTGTTCGCCAGGGACCTGGTGCGCGGGGTGACGTTCGTGGTGCCGCTGGCCTTCGTCAACTGGCTGCCGGCGCTGCGGGTGCTGGGGCGGGACGATCCGCTGGGGCTGCCGGGCTGGGTGGACTTCACGTCGCCGCTGGTGGCGTTGGTGTGCTGGGTGCTGGCGGGGCTGGCCTGGCGGGTGGGGCTCAGGGGCTATCGAAGTACGGGGAGTTGACGGACGCGGTGGATGATCTCATCGTTCTCGAAGGCGTCGAGAAGGTCTTCGACGTACGCCGCCGGGCGGGTTTCCTGCGGCGGGAGCGGCACCGGGTGCGCGCGGTGGACGGCATCGGCTTCCGCGTCCCGCGCGGGGAGATGGTCGGCTACATCGGGCCGAACGGCGCGGGCAAGTCCACCACGATCAAGATGCTGACGGGCATCCTGACGCCCAGCGCGGGCCGGCTGCGGGTCGCGGGCATCGACCCCTCCCGGGACCGCTCGCGGCTGGCGCGCCGGATCGGGGTCGTCTTCGGGCAGCGCACCACGCTGTGGTGGGACCTGCCGCTGCGGGATTCCTACGGGCTGGTGCGCCGCATGTACCGCGTTCCCGACGCCCGTTACCGGGCCAATCTGGAGCGCTGCGTGGAGCTCCTCGACCTCGGGGAGCTGCTGGACGTGCCGGTGCGGCAGCTGTCGCTGGGGCAGCGGATGCGCGGGGACATCGCGGCGGCCCTGCTCCACGACCCCGAGGTGCTCTACCTCGACGAGCCGACCATCGGACTGGACGTGGCGAGCAAGGCCAAGGTGCGGGAGTTCCTGCGGGACGTGAACGCCGAGCGCGGGATGACGGTGCTGCTGACGACCCATGACCTGACCGACATCGAGCAGTTGTGCAAACGGGTGATGGTCATCGACCACGGCCGGCTGGTCTACGACGGCGGGCTGGACGGCCTCCACGCCAAGGGGGAGAGCGAGCGGACGCTCGTCGTCGACCTGGAGCGGGAGTTCCCGCCCATCACGGGCGTACCCGGGGCCCGGGTGGTGCGGGTCGAGGGGCCGCGCCAGTGGCTGGCGTTCGCCGCCACGCACAGCGCGGCGCCGGTCGTGGCGGCGGTGGCCGAGCGCTATCCGCTGGTGGACCTGTCGGTGCGGGAACCGGACATCGAGCAGGTCATCGCCCGCATGTACGCCGAGGGGTGACGACGGCGCGCTGTGGTCATCCGGCCCGGCCATCTAATCTGTCCGCCATGATGAGCGAACTTCCTGAGATGCGGGCCTCCGACGCGGAGCGCGAACGGATCGCCGAGGTCCTGCGCGAGGCCGTCGCCGAGGGCCGGCTGACCATGGAGGAGTTCGAGGAGCGCCTGGACGCCGCCTACAAGGCCCGTACCCACGCCGAGCTGACGCCGCTGGTGCGGGATCTTCCGGTGGCCCCGGACGCCGGGCGGGCGGCCGTCGCGCCGGTTCCGGCGGGCGGGGGCGGCTGGGCGGAGCGCGTCGGCGGGTCCGCCACATCCACCTGGGCGATGGCGATCTGGGGCGGCTTCAGCCGGGCGGGCGGCTGGACCGTGGGGCGGCGCTTCACCGCCTTCACCATGTGGGGCGGCGGGAAGATCGACCTGCGCGAGGCCCGCTTCGAGGACCGCGAGGTCGTCATCCGGTGCTTCGCCCTCATGGGCGGCATGGCCGTCGTCGTGCCCCCGGACCTCGACGTGGAGGTGCGCGGCATCGGCATCATGGGCGGCTTCGGGGACAGGGCGACCGGGGCCGGTACGCCCGGCTCGCCCAAGGTGCGGATCACCGGTCTGGCGCTGTGGGGCGGCGTCGGGGTCGAGCGCAAGGCGACCCGGGCCGAACGGGAGCGGCTGCGCGAGCGGAAGCGGCTGGAGTGGGAGGACCGGCGGCACGGCGAGGGCAAGAGCCTCGGCTAGCCGCCGGCCGGGCGTCACAGCGCCGCCCTGACCTCCCCCTTGAGCACGCCGAGGTCCAGCGCCCGGGCCATCACCAGATAGCCCGCGTCGTTCGGGTGGAGATGGTCCCCGCAGTCGTACACCGGGAGGAGCCGCTGCGGGTCGGCCGGGTCGCGCAGCACCCGGTCGAAGTCGACGACGTCGTCGAAGACGCGCCCCGAGCGGATCTCGGCGTTGAGGCCCCGCCGGACGAGCTCCTGGTCCGGCCCGGTGCCCGTCCGCCCGCCGAAGGGCGACAGCGTCGCGCCCGTCACCCGCAGCCCGCGCTCGTGCGCCCGCTCGACCAGCGTCCGCAGCCCTGCCGCGATGCGTGAGGGATCGGTCTGGCGGGGGAGGCGCAGGATGTCGTTGACGCCGAGCTCGACGACGACGGCGCGCACACCCGTACGGGAGAGCACATCGCGGTCGAAGCGGTCCAGGGCGCTGGGATTGTTCACGGCGGAAGAACTCATTCCGCCGAGAAGGACGCGATTGCCGCTGATGCCCTCGTTGAGGACGCCCAGGCGCGGGGCGCCGGGCTCGGTGCGCAGCCGGCCCGCGAGGTAGTCGGTCCAGCGGTGGTCGGCGCCGATGGTGGCGGAGACGCCGTCGGTGATGGAGTCGCCGAGGGCCACCACCGCGCCCGTGGCCTCGGTGGTCCAGACGTCGACGGCCGTCGCGTAGCGCCAGAACAGGCTCTTCGCGGTGAACGCGGCGCCGCCCGCGTCCTGCGTCCGGTCGCCGGGGGCGAGGTAGGAGATCTGCCGGGCGTGCGGGTGGATCGTCACCGGGCCGGCCGGGCGCGAGACATAGGTGCTGATCAGCAGGTCGGCGGGGGCGGCGAGGGCGAGGCGGACCGGGTCGCTGTAGGTCGCCCGCCCGGCCGGGACGGTCACCGACCGCTCCCCGCCGAAGGTCAGCTCCCGCATGCCGCCCGGTGCCGCCGCCGGGCCGCCGGGGGTCGCGGCGAGGGCGAGCGAGGCGTGGTCGACGGTCAGCGGGGCGCCGCCGAAGAGGTTGGAGAGCTGGACACGGGCCATGCCGCCGCCGAGCGTGGTGTGCACCACGTTGCGGATGGAGCGGCCGGGATAGCCGCGCTCGGTGCCCGGCTCGGCGGCGGCCGGGGCCGCCGACCAGGCGCCGATCCAGCGCCCGGCGGCGGCGGGCGCGGCCGGGCGCGGGGAGCGCCGCGCCTGGCCGGCCGGGCCGTCCGCCCCGCCCACGCCGGTGAATATCGCCACCGAGGCGGCCACGACCAGGGCCAGCAGCGCGGCCAGCAGGGCGTGGGCCGGGCCACGGGACAGGGGCGGACCGTTCATCGCGGACAACTCCCGGGGACACATCGACGGCGGGCGACGGCCGGACGCGGGGAACGACGCGGGGAACTCTTCGTCCGTTCCCCGAGTACGTCGGGTAGGGACAATGCACAGCGAGGACAGTCGGAACGGGTGGTGTCGATGAAACGGTTCCATGAAGAGGAGCCGGCTGCCGCCGGGGGCGGCGCGAATGCCGCCGATGGAGTGATGCTGCCCGGACCGGCGGCCGGATTCACCTACAGCGCGGCCGACGAGGAGAAACGGCGCGGCGTGCGCCGGATGAAGGCCCTCGCGACGGGGCTGCTGCTGACCGTGGCCCTGGTGTACGCCCTCGCGAAGTGGGCGCAGTCCGCCGGCGCGGGCGGCTGGGCCGGGTACGTGGCGGCCGCCGCCGAGGCCGGCATGGTCGGCGCGCTGGCCGACTGGTTCGCGGTCACCGCGCTCTTCCGGCGGCCCATGGGCCTGCCCGTCCCGCACACGGCGATCATCCCCACCAAGAAGGACCAGCTGGGCCAGAGCCTGGGCGAGTTCGTCGGCGAGAACTTCCTCTCCGGCGACGTGGTGCGGGTGCGGCTGCGGGCCGTCGGCATCGGCTCCCGGCTCGGCGCCTGGCTGTCCGACCCCGCGCACGCCGACCGGGTCACCGCCGAGCTGGCCACGGCCCTGCGCGGCGCCCTGACCGTGCTGCGCGACTCCGACGTCCAGGCGGTCGTCGGCGAGGCCATCACCCGGCGCGCGGACGCCGTCGAGATCGCCCCCGGCCTCGGCGCGACCCTGGAGAAGGTCGTCGCCGACGGCGGCCACCACCGGGTCGTCGACCTGGTGTGCGTACGGGCCCACGACTGGCTCGTCACCCACAGCGACTCCGTCATGTCCGCCGTCACCGGCGGGGCCCCCGGCTGGACGCCGCGCTTCGTCGACCGCAAGGTCGGCGAACGCGTCTACAAGGAGCTGCTGCGCTTCGTCACCGAGACGCGCGACATGCCGGACCACCCGGCGCGCGGCGCGGTCGACCGCTTCCTGACGGACTTCGCCCGCGACCTCCAGTCCGACGAGGACACCCGGGCCCGGGTGGAGCGGCTGAAGTCCGAGGTGCTGGGGCGTGGTGAGGTCCAGGACGTGATCGCCTCGGTCTGGTCCTCGGTCCGCGCGATGATCGTCGCCGCCGCCGAGGACGAGCGCAGCGAGCTGCGGCTGCGCACCCGCGCCTCGATCCTCTCGCTGGGCGCCCGGATGACGGAGGACGAGCGGCTGCGCCGGAAGGTCGACGGCTGGCTGGAGGACGCGGCCGTCTATGTGGTGACGACCTATCGGAACGAGATCACCGCCCTGATCACGGACACGGTGGCGGGCTGGGACGCGGAGCACACCTCCCGCAAGATCGAGGCCCACATCGGCCGGGACCTCCAGTTCATCCGCATCAACGGCACGGTGGTGGGCGCCCTGGCGGGCCTGCTGATCTATACGGCGTCCCGGCTGCTGGGGGCGTGAGCCATGTCGCCAGGGGCGTGAGCCCCGGGACGCGCGCCCCCACCCCCTAGGGTCGGGGCGTGCTGAAGAAACGTCCCCATCTCCTGTGGCTCCTGGGCCCCTACGTGCTCTACCTGGCCGCCCTGCCCCTCGCGGACCGCGTCCACCCGACCGTGCTGGGCCTGCCCTTCCTCTTCTTCTGGCTGCTCCTGGCCACCCTCCTCACTCCCGTCGCCGTCTTCCTCGCCTGGCGCGGCGACCGCGCGCGGGGGCGGGCATGAGCGGGAACGCCGCCGTCGCCTCGGCCATCTTCGGCGTCTTCATGCTCCTGACCGTCGCCCTCGGCCTGCTGGCCGTCCGGGGGCACGGCCGCGGCGGCGGGCTCACCGAGTGGTCGGTGGGCGGCCGCAGCCTGGGCACGGTGTTCATCTGGGTGCTGATGGCGGGCGAGGGCTACACCAGCTTCAGCTACCTGGGCGCGGCGGGCTGGGGCTACAACTACGGCGCGCCCGTCCTCTACGTCGTCGCCTACCTCTCCTGCGGCTACGCCATCGGCTACGTCGTCGGCCCGACGCTGTGGGCCTACGCCCGCCGCCACGGGCTCGTCAGCATCACGGACATGGTGGCCCACCGCTACGGCCGCCCGTGGGTGGGCGCGCTGGTGGCGGTCCTGGCGACGGTGTGCCTGCTGCCGTACATCCAGCTGCAGATCACGGGAATGGGGGTCGTCGTCTCGACGATCTCCTACGGCGCGATCAGCCTGAACTGGGCCTACTTCATCGCCTTCGCCGTCACCACCACCTTCGTGGTCGTGAGCGGCCTGCGCGGCAGCGCGTGGGTGTCCGTGCTCAAGGACGTCCTGGTCATCGGCACCCTCGGCTTCCTCGCCGTCTACGTCCCGCTGCACTACTTCGGCGGCTACGGCCCGTTCCTGGACCGGATGGTGGCGGAGAAGCCGGCCTGGCTGACGTTCTCCGGGCACGGCGGGAGCGGGATGGGCGGGGGCTGGTTCGTCACCACCAGCTTCCTCAACTCCCTGACGGTCGTCATCTTCCCGACGACCGTGGCGGGCTATCTGGGCGCCCGCAACGCCGACGCGCTGCGGCGCAACGCGATACTGCTGCCCTTCTACAACGTGCTGCTGTTCGTGCCGATGCTGCTGGGCATGGCGGCGATCTTCGTGGTGCCCGGGCTCACGGGCGCGGGGTCGAACCTGGCGCTGTTCAAGCTGGTGGTCGACTCGCTGCCGGCGTGGGCGGTCGGGGTGATCGGGGTGGCCGGAGCGCTCTCGTCGATCGTTCCGATGGCCGTGTTCATGCTGGTCATCGGCACGATGTGGGGGCGGAGCGTGCTGGGGGCGATCCCCCGGCTCGCCCAGCGCCCGGAGCGGCAGACCGCGGCGGCGCGGATCGTGGTGGTCGGGGCGGGCGCGCTGGCGCTGCTGCTCACGTACACCGCGCCCAACACGCTGGTGCGGCTGTCGCTGATCTCCTACGAGGGCATGGCGCAGCTCGTGCCCATGATCCTGCTGGGGCTGATGTGGCGGAGGCTGACGCTGTGGGGCGCCCTGAGCGGACTCGTGGTGGGCGGTGCGCTGGTGTGCGCGCTGGTCTTCACCGAGCACGACCCGGTGTGGGGGGTGAACGCGGGCGCCCTGGCGCTGGTGGCGAACGTGCTGGTGGCGCTGGCCGTCTCGTGGTGGGGGCCGCGACCGGGCCCGGCCGAGGCGGCCCGGCCCGACGACGAGGTCCTGGCCCGGGACCCGGGCCGTGATCCGGAGCCGGCCGACGCACCGGCCGGTGGCGTTGTCAGTGGCAGGGGCTAGTATCGACGACAGTTGAGATGTGATCAGGTGTTCGCCTGATCGTGAGACCTGGTCGGCAGGGGGGAGCTGTGGTGAACGTCGTCTTCCGTACGCACGTCGGCGTGCTCCTCTTCGTGCTCGCCGAACTGTGGCTGGCGCAGAGCGGGCTGAGCGGCCTGATGGCCTCGGTCGCCGTCGCCGTGGCCGCCTCCGTGGTGGCCACCGCGGCGCTGCTGCTGGCCGCCGTCGCCGCCCGGACGTCCGGCCCGCTCACCCCGACCCGGATACGCACGGCGATCCGGGACCGTGAGCTGCGGACGGCGTTCCTCGCCCAGCGCGATCCCGATGCCCGGGGCCGTCGACGGCCCCGGGCGCCCGGCCGTCCCGTCCCGACGGCCGCGTAGGCGCGCCCACCCCGGCTCTTCTCGCCCCGTGGGGGTGCCCGCCCGGCTCGTCACACCGAAATTCCTCGCCTCGCCTCTTTTGGCTTCTGGCTTCTGGCTTCGTTCGGTCACGACGGGACCCCGTGGAGGGCTCACTCGCCATGTCTTTCCTCTCACCGCTGTTCACCACTCTCGGTTCGCTCCTCACCCACCTCGCGGACGCGGTCGAACCGCTCTTCGGGGCCTCGGCCACGGCCGCCGCGATCGTGGTCCTCACCTGCTGCGTACGGCTCGCGCTGCTCCCGCTCGCCCGGTCGGCGGCCCGGGGCGAGCGCACCCGGGCCGAGCTCGCGCCCCGGCTGGCCGAGCTCAAGCGCAAGCACGGCAAGGACCCCGAGCGGCTGCGCGAAGAGGGCGCGAAGCTGTACGCGGAGACGGGGGCGTCGCCGCTGTCCGGCTGTCTGCCGACGCTCGCCCAGCTCCCGGTCTTCTATGTGATGTACCACCTGTTCTCCACCGGCGACGGCGGCGATCTGCTGGAGCACACCCTGCTGGGCGCCCCGCTCGGCGGCCGCTGGGCGGGCGCGCTGGGCCACGGCGGAGTGTTCGGCTCCCAGGGGCTGGTGTACCTGGGGCTGTTCGCGCTGATCGCGGCCGTGGCCACGTGGACGTACCTGCGCAACCGCAAGGCGGCCGCCGCGCTGCCGGCGCCGGTGGCGGGCGACGAGCAGGTGCCGGGGATGGCGGCGATGGCGAAGGTGCTGCCGCTGCTGTCGTTCGGCACGCTGGTCACGGCCGGGGTGGTGCCGCTGGCGGCCGGGCTGTACCTGGCGACGACCACCACGTGGACGGCGGTCGAGCGCGCGCTGCTCCAGCCGCTGCGCACACCGCGCGAGGCGGCGGCGGAGCGGGGCCCGAAGGCGCGGCCGTCCGCCGCCTAGGCGGCCAGGGGCTCCTGGGGCTCCGGGGCCGAAAGGGGGCTTGTGGAGAGAGCCTCCGGTCCTGTTCGATCATGTGGGGGTGTGGCGATGAGACTGCTGAGGGTCGGGCCCGCCGGGGCCGAGCGCCCGGCGCTGCTGGAAGAGGACGGGACGCTGCGCGACCTGTCGCCCCTGGTGGCGGACGTGGACGGGGCGCTGCTCGGCGACCCCGCGGCCCTCGCCCACATCAGGGCGGCGGTCGGGGCCCGGATCCTGCCCGTCCTCGACCCGGTGGGGCTGCGCACCGGCCCGCCCCTGGCCCGGATCGGCAAGCTCGTGGGCATCGGCGTCAACTACCGCGATCTCGTCGCCCAGTCGCGGGTGGCGACACCGGCCGAGCCGGTGGTCTTCCTCAAGGCGCCCGACACGGTCGTCGGCCCGGACGACACGGTGCTGGTGCCGCGCGGCAGCGTGAAGACGGACTGGGAGATCGAGCTGGGCGTCGTCATCGGCCGCACCGCGCGCTACCTGCGGACGGACGAGGAGGCGCTGGCGGCGGTCGCGGGCTACGTCCTCTCCCACGACGTCTCCGAGCGGGCGTACCAGAACGGGCGCAACGGCGGGCAGTGGGGCAACGCGTGGGGCAAGGGCAAGAACTACGAGACGTTCAACCCGCTGGGCCCCTGGCTGGTGACGGCCGATGAGATACCCGACCCACAGGCGCTGAGGATGCGTCTGTGGGTCAACGGCCGGCTGATGCAGGACTCCAGCACGGCGGAGCAGATCTTTCCGGTGGCGCATCTGGTGCGCCACCTGAGCCAGTACATGACGCTCCACCCCGGCGACGTCGTCAACACCGGCACCCCGGCGGGCGTGGCGCTGGCGCGGCCCGAGCCCAAGCCGTACCTGCGGGCCGGGGACGTGGTGGAGCTGGAGATCGAAGGACTGGGGCGGCAGCGGCAGCAGCTCAAGGACGCGTGAGCGCTCCGCCGGAGGCACCGGTGGGAAGCGTGTGGTCCGGTCACCCGCGGGCCGGCCGGGGGCTGGTCGCGCCCACGTGGCGGCAGCCGCATATCGACACTGCCCCGCGCCCCTTCGGGTGCGGTACCGCGCCTCCTGGGCCGTCCGGGGGGACGGAGGCGTGTGCTGCGGCGATCCGCCATCCCCAATAGGCATATTTTCGGATATGCACCCCATGCAGCACAAAGAATATGTGCGATGGCTCCGGGTGAACCGCCCGGCGGCCTCGGTGATGGCCCTGCTGTCCCTGATCGGGGGCGCGCTGCTGGCCTGCGCCTTCAGCATGATGGGCCCCGAGGACTCGGCGCCCGTGGCGGGCCCGGGGCCCTGCGTCCCGGGGACGTGCCCGGGCGCGTACCCCGAGCCGAACAACGGGCCCGTCACCAGCCGTGACAACGGCCTCAACATCTTCGTCGGCGGCGACTACACCGTGCGCCAGGCGGCGGCGGACGCCGAGGGACGGATCGTCGTACTGGGCGACTTCGACGTCTCCAAGGCCGCCGGGGTCCCGCCCGTCTACAACGTGGGCGTCGTCGGGACCGGCTCGCGGGTGCCGCCGGAGAACGGCTCGCCGTTCCTGCGGATCGGCGGCGACCTCAAGGTGGCCGCCGGGCAGCGGCTCGTCGCCGAGGAGGGCGCGGTCAGCGGGACCGTGGCGTACGCCGGGAGCGTCCACACCGGGACGGTCAGCCCCAAGGCCGTGCGCGACGTGGGCGCCGTCGCCCTCTACGGGCCCCTGCGCGAGGAGGTGACCTCCGCCAGCGGCTGCTACGCCTACGACCGGGGCGTGGCCCGCCGGAGCACCGGCACGGCCGTCAACCTGGGCGCCGCCACGGTCTTCACCGGCGACGGCCGCTCCCGCCTCCAGGTCTTCAACGCCCCCTTCGACCTGGTCGCGCCCGGCGGCGGCGCGCAGGAGCTGCTGTTCCGCGGCGTCCCGGACGGGGCGACCGTGCTCGTCAACGTCACCAACCCCGAGGGCGGCACGACCCGGGCGCTGAGCACGTCCTCCGGCAGGCTCGCCGGCGTGCGGCGCGAGCGGCTGCTGTGGAACTTCCCCGACGCGAAGGAGGTCCGCCTCACCGGCGCCGGCCAGCTGGACGGCACCGTGCTCGTCGGCCGGCGCTCCAGCGTCACGCGGGTCACCATGGCGGGTGTCAACGGGCGGTTCTTCACGGCCGGTTCGCTCATCCACGAGTCCGGCGCGGGCGCGGTCGGCCAGGCCCTCCACGCCTACCCCTTCGACGGCTCCCTCCCCGACTGCGGCACCACCGTGCCCGCCGGCCCGGCCGACTCCGGCGAGCCCCTGCCGCTGCCGATGCCCAGCGGCCCCGCCGCCCCGGCCGTCGGCCCGGCCGGACTCGCCGGGGCCCCCGGCGCCTCCTGGTCCACCGCCCCGGACGCGCCGGTCGCCCCGGTCGCCGGAGACGGCCACGAACTGGCCCGCACCGGACCGCCGATGGGCGCGTACATGGCGGCGGGCACCGCCCTCGTCGCCGCCGGCGCCGGGCTCGCCCTCGTCGTCCTCTTCCGCACCCGGATGAGGGTGGTGGAGTGAGGGCGGCGGACACACGCGGAAACGTCTCACGGTCCAGCGGTCTCGCGCGGAAAGGTCTCCCATGCCCCGCACCCCCAGCGGCTGCTACCCCGTCGTCAGCCTCCGCCTCGCCCGCCGGATCCTCGGCGACGACCCGCGTCGCGACGTGCGCTGGATCGCGGCCGGACCGGGCATGCGCTGCGCCGAGATCGGCAGCGGCGGCGGGTACTACACGCCCGCCCTCGCCGCCCACCTCGGGCCCGGCGGCCTGCTGGTCGCGCTCGACCCGGCCGCCCACGACCCCCGCGCCCACCGCCGGACGGGCCCGGGCGCGACGACCGTCCACATCAGCGGCGACGGACTGGCCCTGCCCTTCGCCTCCGGCGCCCTGGACGCGCTGCTCTACAGCTACAGCCTGGAGGAGATGGCCGACCCGGCGGCGGCGCTGGCCGAGGCCGCCCGGGTCCTGCGCCCGGGCGGACAGCTCGTGCTCTTCCTCTGGCGGCCCGTGCTCCGGCGGGGGCACGTGGCCGCCCTCGGCGACATCGACGCCTTCGACCTGCGGCGGGCCCGGCGCGGCGGCCAGAACCTGCGCCTGGCCTACCGCAGACGCTGACGTGTTCAGGAAACAGTGAGGACGACCTTCCCGGTCACCCGGTTGGTGTCGCCCAGCGCGTGCCCCTTCGCGGCCTGCTCCAGCGGGAAGACGGCCTCGACGACCGCCTTCAGCCTGCCCGCGCGCATGAGGTCCGCGATGGACCGCATGCCCTCCTGGTCGGCCTCCACGAGCAGGGGGCGGAACCGCACGCCCCGGGCGGCGGCCCGCTCCGGGAGGTCCTCGGCGTAGGACCGGATGGCGATGTTGATCAGCTGCCCGCCGGGCTTGAGGACGTCCAGGGAGCGGTCGGCCGTATCACCGCCGATGGTGTCGAAGACCAGGTCGACGGGGTCGATCTCGGTGAAGTCCTGGTTCCGGTAGTCGACGGTCTCGTCCGCGCCGAGCTCGCGCAGCAGCGCGTGCTTGGGGGCGCTGGCCGTGCCGATCACATACGCGCCCCGCGCCTTGGCGATCTGCACGGCGAGGTGGCCCACGCCGCCGGCCGCCGCGTGGATCAGCACCCGCTGTCCGGGGCGGACGTCCGCCGCGTCCACGAGCACCTGCCAGGCGGTCAGCGCGGCCAGCGGGATCGCGCCCGCCTGGACGTGGTCGACGCCCTCCGGCTTGCGCACCAGCGCGCGGGCCGGGGCGACGACGTACTCGGCGAAGGACCCCACGCCGTAGGGGTAGGGGAGCATGCCGAACACCTCGTCCCCGGGCTCGTGCAGCGTGACGCCGGTCCCGACGGCCTCGACGACGCCGGAGACGTCCCAGCCCAGCACCAGCGGGAGCCGGTCGAGGAAGCCGGAGCCCTGCCGGTGCTTCCAGTCGGTGGGGTTCATGCCCGCCGCGCGGACGCGGACGAGGACCTCGGAGGGGCCGGGGACCGGGCGCTCGGTCTCGATCATGTGGACGACCTCGGGGCCGCCGTAGGTGTCCTGGCTGATCGCCTTCATCGTGCTCTTGCTCATGACGGCAAGGATTCCCCGGGCCGGAACCCCGTCGACAGTGGCCCGGAGGCCATGATGTGCAAGGATCGGGCCATGCATCGTGTGGTGGTCCTGGCGCTGGACGGCGTCATCCCGTTCGAGCTGAGCCTGGCGTCGCGCCTGTTCGGCGTGGCCGTCGACGCCGAGGGGCGGCACCTCTACGAGGTGGTCACCTGCTCGCCGGACGGCGGCCCGGTCCGTACCGGCGCCGACTTCTCGATCAGCGTCGAGCACGACGCGTCGGTGCTGGCCACGGCCGACACCGTGGTGATCCCCGCGTCCGAGACGTTCGCCGAGATCGTCGACAGCGCCGCGCTGCCCGCCCCCGTCGCCGAGGCCCTGGCCGTGATCCGGCCCGGCACCCGGATCGTCGGGATCTGCCTCAGCACCTACGTCCTGGCGGCGGCGGGCCTGCTGGACGGCAAGGGCGCGGCCACCCACTGGTGCCACGCCGACCGCTTCCAGCGGCTGTACCCGCACGTCGCCTTGGAACCCGACGTGCTGTTCGTGGACGCCGGCCGCGTCCTGACCTCGGCGGGGGCCGCGGCGGGCATCGACCTGATCCTCCACCTCGTCCGCCGCGACCACGGCAGCGGCGTCGCCAACCACGTGGCCCGCCGCTGCGTCGTCCCGCCGCAGCGGGAGGGCGGCCAGGCCCAGTACGTGGAGCGCCCGGTGCCGCACAGCGCCGACACCGGCACGTCCGCGACCCGCGCCTGGGCCCTCGACCGCCTCCACGAGCCCCTCCAGCTCGCCGACCTGGCCCGGCACGCGGGCATGAGCCGGCGCACCTTCACCCGCCACTTCCGCGCCGAAGTGGGCCTCAGCCCCGGCCAGTGGCTCACCCAGCAGCGCGTCGACCTGGCCCGCCACCTCCTGGAGAGCAGCGACCTCCCGGTGACCCGCGTCGCCGAACGCGTCGGCTTCGGCACGGACGCGACCCTGCGCCAGCACCTCCACGCGGCGATCGGCGTCTCACCGGGGGCGTACCGGAGGACGTTCCGGGCGTGAGGGGCCGGCCTCGGCCTCGTCAGCCTCGGGTGAGAGCCGTCCCCACCAGGCCGGCGATGTCGGCCACCAGCTGGTTGTTCGTCGGGGCGGTGGCGAAGAGGCTCGTCGTCAGGACGGCGAGGACGATCGGGGCGCGGCGGTGCGGGGGCCAGACGACGCCGACGTCGTTGGCCACGGCGTAGTCCGAGCCGCCGCCGGTCTTGTCGGCGAGGGTCCAGCCCGGCAGGCCCTTGCCGAAGCGCTGCTTGTTGGTGGTGTTGGCGATCAGCCAGCCGGTCAGCCGCTCGCGGTCCGGGCGGGTGAGCGCGTGGCCGAGGACGAGGCGCTCGTAGGTCCGGCCTATGGCGCCGGGGGTGGTGGTGTCGGTCTCGCGGTCCGGCTCGGCGGAGTTGAGCTGGGGCTCCCAGCGGTCGAGGCGGGTCGTGTCGTCGCCGATCGAACGGCAGAAGCGGGTGATCGCGGTCGGGCCGCCCAGCTCGCGGAGGAGCAGGTTCGCGGCGGCGTTGTCGCTCTCGCTGACGGCGGCGGCGCACAGCTCGGCGACGGTCATGCCGTTCGCGAGGTTCTCCGGCTTCTTGGTGGAGTCGGCGTAGCCCGAGTCCTTGAGGAACTGCTCGGTGTACCGGATGCGCTTGCCGAGGAGTTCGCCGTGCCGGTCCTGGCGCAGGACGGCCGCCGCGGCGAGGGTCTTGAACACCGAGCACATCGGGAAAGCGTCGTCCGCGCCGAACTCGACGGTCCGTCCCGTGGCCGTGTCACGCGCGTACACGCCGATCCGGACGGAGTGCTCCCGCTCCCACTCCTTCAGTTGCCGGGTGATCTCGTCCTCGCGCCGCGGCGTGGCCGCCACGGCGCTTCCGCCCGTGGTCAGGGTGGCGGCCAGCGCGGCTCCGGTGCCGAGGGCCAGCATGGCGCGGCGCGACGGGTGTGCCCCTGTGGTCTCCAACGTCTCGGTTTCCTCTCCAGTTGCGGCCAGAACATCACTCACGACGCGGCGAAAGGGTGCATCGGTTCCGCTTCGTGAGCGATCCGGTCAAACGGCTGGAAAGTGCCCGGGGCGCAGGTCAGTCGTACAGATGGTCCGCGTAGCGGGGGCCGTAGTAGCGCTCCAGCTCCTCCAGCGGCGCCTCGGGGCGGTCCAGGCGCTTGGCGATCCGCGCGCGGGAGGGCATCTCCTCGGGCCGCCACGTCTCCGGCTTCCAGAGGGAGGACCGCAGGAACGCCTTCGAGCAGTGGTGGAAGACCTCCTCGATCTCGACCAGGAGCGCCAGTTGGGGGCGGTGCCCCTTGACCACCATCGCGTCGAAGAAGGGCGCGTCGCGCACGATCCGCGCACGGCCGTTGACGCGGAGCGTGTCCCCGCGCCCGGGAATGAAGAAGATCAGCCCGACGTGAGGGTTGCTCAGGACGTTGAAGAAGCCGTCGGCGCGGCGGTTGCCGGGGCGTTCGGGGATGGCGACGGTGGTGTCGTCGAGGACGAGCGCGAGGCCGTCCGGGTCGCCCTTCGGTGAGACGTCGCAGGTGCCGTCGGCCGCCGCCGTCGCCACGAGGCAGAACGGGGACAGGGCCAGCCACTCCTTGTCCAGCTCGTGCAGCCGCGTGCGGACCTTGTCGCGCACGGCCGCCGTGGGCTCGCCGAGCAGTTCGCGCAGTTCCTCGGGCGAGGTGATCTCGGCTATCGAGGCTGTCGAGGTCATCGAGGCTGTCCCGGCGGTTGTACCGGCGGTATCCATGAGTAAGTCCTCCCCGTTGGGCTGGATCATGCTGTCTCGAGCTTAGGTCCCGGGAAAACTCTTCGACAGGACCCCGACCGGACGGCAAGATCATTTCCATGACGAACCTCAGCGAACGCGCCGAACGTGCCGTGGACATCGCCACCCGGGCCGGACGCCGGCTGGGGCTCGACGCCCGTGAACCCCGCGTGCTGCACGACGTGTTCAACGTCCTGGTGCACCTCGCGCCCGAGCCCGTCGTCGTGCGGGTGCCGTCCCTGGGCTTCGCCGGGGCCGAGGACCTGAAGCGCAAGCAGCGCCGCGAACTCGCCGTCGCCGGCTGGCTGGCGGACACCGGCGCACCGGTCGTCCGGCCCAGCCCGCTGGTGCCGCGCGAGCCGGTCGTGACCGACGGGACGTCGCTGACGTTCTGGGAGTTCGTCAGCGAGGAGAAGCCCGCCGCCGACGAGGACCTCCAGGCGCGGTTCGTCGAACAGACGGGGAACGCCGCCGAGTTGCACGCCCTCCTGGCCGGCTACCCCGGCGAACTCCCCGTGCTGTCCCCGCTCGTGCCCGGCCTGCGCCCCCTGCTGGACGAGCTGGGGAAGCGCCGCCCGGACGGGCTCACCACGGCGGACCTGGACCGGGCCGAGAGCGAGTACGCCGCGCTGGAAGCCCTGGTCGCGGACTTCCCCGCGCACTTCCCCGGCGCCCGTCTCCAGCCGCTGCACGGCGACTCCCCGGCGTACAACATGCTGCGCGTCACCGGCGGCCGGCGGCTCTTCAGCGACTTCGAGGACGTCACGCTGGGCCCCGTCGAGTGGGACCTGACCCTCGTCGGCCCGCAGGGCATCGAGGCGTACGAGCGGGCCGGCGGCGGGCCCGTGGACCCCGCCCTCCTGGAGGTCATGGAGGGCGCGCGGCTGCTCCAGGTGGTGGGGGCGCTGGCGTTCGTGCCGGTGATGCCGGAGATGGGCGCGATGCTGGAGCCCGCCGTCGCGCGCTGGCGCGAGAGGGCCCCGCTGTCCGTCGGCCGTTCAGTCTGACAGCGTGACCGTTCGGGCCTCGGCGGCGGAGGTCTTCGCCGCCTCCAGCACCCGCAGCGCGGCCGCCGCCTCCCGGGCCGTCACCGGCGGCAGGCCGCCCGTGCGCAGCGCTTCGGCGATCGCGGCGTAGTACGCGGGGTAGTCGCCCGGCAGCGTCGGCACCGGTTCGCCACCGCCCGTCAGCGGGGACTCGCCTGCGCCCAGCCGGCCCCAGGAGGACTCCGCCTCGACGCCCCAGGAGGCCGCCGTGCCCGGCCGCAGGCCCTCGCGGAGCGCGCCCTCCTGCGGGTCGAGTCCGTACTTCACATAGCCGGCCGTGTCGCCCAGCACCCGGAAGCGCGGGCCGAGCTGGGCGGCGGTGGCGCTCATCCACAGGTGGGAGCGGACGCCGGAGGCGTGGCCGATGGCGATGAACGTGTCGTCGTCGGCCTCCGCGCCCGCCCGGCGCACGTCCGACTCGGCGTAGACCGTGACGGCCGGGCCGAAGAGGGTGAGGGCCTGGTCCACGAGGTGGCTGCCCAGGTCGTAGAGGATGCCGCCGATCTCGGCGGGGTCGCCGGACTCCCGCCAGCCGCCCTTGGGGCGGGGCCGCCAGCGCTCGAAGCGGGACTCGAAGCGCTGGACCTTGCCGAGCGCGCCGCCCTCGACCAGCTTGGCCACGGTACGGAAGTCGTTGTCCCAGCGGCGGTTCTGGAACGCGCTGAGCAGCAGCCCGCGCCCTTCCGCCAGCGCGGCCAGCTCCTCCGCCTCGGCGGCGGTCGCGGCCAGCGGCTTGTCCACGACCACCGGCAGCCCGGCCTCGAGCGCGGCCCGCGCGAGCGGGACGTGCGTGCGGTTGGGCGAGGCGATGACGATCAGGTCGAGCTCGTCGGCACGGCCCAGGAGCTCCTCGGCGGTGGCGGCGGTACGCACCTGGGGGTGCTCGGCGACGGCCTGGTGCCGCCGCTCGGGGTTGGCGGTGACCACCGTGTCGAGGGCGAGCCCGTCGGTGGCGGCGATGAGCGGGGCGTGGAAGACGGAGCCCGCGAGGCCGTAGCCGATCAGGCCGACGCGGAAGGGGGCACGCAGGGAGGCGATGTCGGCGGTGTCCATGCCCACCACTTTGGCAACGCTGTTGCGTAAGCGCAAGTGGAGGGGAGAATGGGCTCTGTGAGCAATCTTGGAGCCAACCTCGCCGCCCTGCGCGATCACAACGCCGCCGTCGTCCTCGGGCTGCTGCGCGACGCGGGCGAGGGCGGCGCGAGCCGCGCGGAGCTGGCGGCGCGGTCGGGGCTGACGCCCCAGGCCGTCAGCAAGATCACGGCCCGGCTGCGGGCGGACGGCTTCGCGGCCGAGGCCGGCCGCAGGCTCTCCACGGGCGGCAAGCCGGCGACGGCGCTGCGGCTGGTGCCGGGGGCGGGGCGGGCGGTGGGGGTGCACGTGGAGCGGGACGCGGTGACGGCCGCGGTCGTGGATCTCGCGGGGGCCGTCGTGGCGACGCGTGCGGTGGCGCTTTCGTCCGGCGCGACAGCGGAAACCTTGGTCGGCGTGGTGGCGGAGGAGGTGCGGGCGCTGGTGGAAGGCGGCGGAGTCCTCGGCGTAGGGGTCGCCGCGCCCGGGCCGCTCGATCATGTCGGGGGCGTCCTGCGGGACGTCACCGGTTTCCCGCACTGGAGCGGCTTTCCGTTGCGGGACGCGCTGGCCGAGCGGCTCGGGCTGCCCGTCGTCCTCGACAAGGACACCAACGCCGCCGCGCTCGGCCTCCTGCGGTCGGCCCCGCGCGAGCCGGGCTCCTTCGCCTACCTCCACCTCGGCACCGGCCTGGGCGCCGGGCTCGTGCTCGGCGGCGAGGTGCACCGGGGCGCCCGGACCGGCGCCGGGGAGTTCGGGCACCAGGTGCTGCGGCTCGACGGGCCGCCGTGCCCCTGCGGCAGGCGCGGCTGTCTGGAAGTGCTGTGCCTGCGGGCCGTCGCCGACGGCGACACCGCCCTCGCCGCGCGCCTGCTCGGCGTCGGCGCCGCCAACCTCGTCCAGCTCCTGGACATCGACCGCGTGCTGCTCGGCGGCCGGACCGCGCTGGCCGACCCCGACCCGTACGTCCGGGGCGTACGTGCCGAACTCCCGGCGTCCGTGCCCGTGGCCGTCGCCCCCGGCGGGGAGCGCGTCGTGGTTGAGGGCGCGGCCGAACTCGTCCTCGCGCCGCTCTTCGGCGCGGGCCGCGCGGGCCGCGTGCTGGCGCCCGCCGCGCCCTAGGCTCTGTCCGGCGGATCTTCGTCACGCGCCACCACGGCGCCCCGTAGGGGCGCGGGGAACTGCGCGATCGGCCGGCGACGGCCCGCAGCCGACACGACACCCCGGGGTCCGGCAATCTGCGGGCACGTCGTGGCTTGTCGCGCAGTTCCCCGCGCCCCTACGGGGCGCCCGCCGCGCCCGGCGTGCTCACCCGCTCGGCCGAGTGACCCGACCGGATCAAACGACTGTCGGCTCATCGGGCGGCGTTTGACGCCCGGTCGGCCGTACGGGGCCGTGCCGCGCGCCCCCGGCGGCGGGGGCCGTGGGAGGTTGCGGACGACCGGAGCCCCCAGCCGCAAAGGTCCTCGATGAACAGGCCATCCACGTCGTCGTCCCGCTCCGCCCCCCGCCGCGCCCTGCTCGCCTGCGCCGCCGTGCTCGCGCTCGGCGCCCTCGGCGCGGCGCGGCCGCCCGCCGACCCGGGGCGGCAGCAGTGCGGCGACCCGCACAGCACCGAGTTCCCGATCACCTCGCGGATCGCCGGCGGCCCCGCCGGGTACGAGCGCGGCGGCACCCCGCGCACCTGGCGGCTGGAGCTGCGCAACGCCACCGGCACCGAGTGCCGGGCCATCCACCCCGTCGCGGTCCTCGCCGACCGGGCCCGGGCCCTCGAACCCGCCGACTTCCACCTGGACTTCCAGGACCCGGGGGACGGCCGCTGGCTGCCCGTGCGGTTCGAGCGGACCGACGAGGCGGAGAACGTCGGCGTCCTGGACGGCGGTTCCCCCGCCCCCGGCGGCGAGGCGCCCGCCTTCCCCGGCTTCACCGTGCCCGCCCACGGCTCGGTCACCGTGCCCCTGCGGCTGGGCTTCGCCGGCGACGCCCCCGAGGGGCCGGTCACGGTCAACGTCACGGCCGTGCAGAAGCGCGGCGGCGACGGCGCGTGGGTGGGGGAGTCGGGCGACTACACGTTCGCCGTCGGAGCCGTCGGGGCCGACGGCGGGGCCGTGACGCCCTCGGCCGCCGCCTCTCCGGCGCGGCCCGACGCCGCCGCCCACCTCGAACCGCCCGGCCTGGCCGACACCGGTGACGAACGGCCCGTGTTCGCCGTCGGTGCGGCCGCCCTCGCCCTGCTGATCGCCGGGACGGCACTGGTCGTCGGGGCACGGCGGCTGAACCGCTGACGCCGGCCGCCCCCGGCGACGCCGGGGCTTCACCCGCGGATGCGAGGATCGCGCCGTGGACAACACGCACACGCACCACCACGACATGGCAGGTCAGCGGCCCGGCGCCGCCATCCGCGCGGGCATCCCGGAACACGGCCGGATCCCCAAGTACTTCGCCGTCAAGACACGCGTGGCCGCGCTCCTCGACGAACTGGGAGAGGGCGGCACGCTGCCTGCCGAGCGCGAGCTCGCGACGCGCTTCGAGGTCTCGCGCGAGACCGTACGACAGGCCCTGCGCGAGCTGCTGCTGGAGGGACGGCTGCGCCGCATGGGGCGTGGCACGGTCGTCGCGGGGCCCAAGCTGGAGCAGCCGCTGTCCCTGGCCAGCTACACCGAGGGCGTGCGCCGCCAGGGCCGCCGCCCCGGCCGCGCCCTGATCGGCCTGGACCGGCTCCCCTGCCCGGAGGGCCTCGCTCCCGACCTCGGGGTGGCGCCGGGGGAGCCCGTCTGGCACATGGAGCGCGTCCTGCTCGCGGACGACGAACGGGTGGGGCTGGAGAGCACGTACGTGGCGGTTGCGCGGGTGCCCTCGCTGGACACGGAGTTCACCCCGGACTCGTCCTTCTACAGCTACCTGCGCGAGCGGCTCGGCATCTCCTTCGGCGACGCCGACGAGCGGCTGGAGACCGTGCTGGCCACCCCGCGCGAGGCGCTGCTGATCGGCACGCCGCCCGCGCTGCCCATGCTGCTGATCCACCGGGTCTCGCGCGACACGGAGGGCCGCCCGCTGGAGCGGGTGCGGTCGCTGTACCGGGGCGACCGGTTCTCGTTCACGGCGCATCTGCGGGGCGAGGGCTGAGCGAGGAGATAACGGAACGATAACGGGTCTAGGCCAAGTTTGGCGGCTCGTTCACCGCCGCGTCGCCGCGCGGCCGCCTCGGCGACACCGCGTCCGACGACCGTTCGAGTCATGCGAGTCATAGTCGTCGGAGCGGGCGTGCTGGGAACCATGCACGCCTGGCAGGCAGTCCAGCGCGGCCACGAGGTCGTGCACGTCGAGCGGGAGGCCGAGGCCCGGGGCGCCTCCGTCCGCAACTTCGGCCTCGTCTGGGTCAGCGGCCGGGCGGCCGGCGAGGAGCTGGCGACCGCCCTGCGCGCCCGGGAGCTGTGGGAGGAGATCGGCGCCGCCGTCCCCGCCCTCGGCTTCCGCGCCAACGGATCCCTGACGGCCGTCACCGACGAGACCGAACTGGCCGTCGCCCGCGCCGCCCTGGCCCGCCCCGACGCCGCCGCCCGCGGCTTCGCACTGCTCACCCCCGACGAGGCCCGCGCCCTCAACCCCGCCCTGCGCGGCGACCTCCTCGGTGCCCTGTGGTGCGAGCGCGACGCGGCCGTCGAACCCCGCACCGCCCAGCGCGCCCTCAAGGACGCCCTCCTCGCCTCCGGCCGCTACACCTTCCTCGGCGGCCGCGAGGTCCGCGAGGTCGTCGGCGAGCGCGCCGTCCGCGACGACCACGGCGAGACCCACACCGGCGACGCGGTCGTCCTGTGCACGGGCGCCTGGCTGGGCGGCCTCGTCCGCGAGCTCGCGCCCGCCCTCCCCGTCCGCCGGGTCCGGCTCCAGATGATGCAGACCGCGCCGCTGGGCGAGAAGCTCACCACCTCCGTCGCCGACGCCGACAGCTTCCGCTACTACCCCGCCTACGCGGGCCCCGGCCTCGACGCCATGGTGGCGGCGAAGCCCCAGCCCCCGGTGGCGGCGGAGCACCGGATGCAGCTGCTCATGGTCCAGCGCGCCGACGGCGGCCTGACCATCGGCGACACCCACGAATACGCCGAGCCCTTCTCCTTCGACGTCGTCGAGGACCCCTACGAGCACCTGACCGCCGTCGCCGAAGGGCTCCTCGGCCGGCCGCTGCCGAAGGTCCGGCACCGCTGGGCCGGGGTGTACGCGCAGTGCGTGGACACCACCCGCGTCGTCCACCGCGAGCGGGTGCGCGACGGGGTCTGGCTGGTCACCGGCCCCGGCGGCCGCGGCATGACCTGCTCCCCGGCGATCGCCGAGACCACCGCCGACGCACTGGAGTGGTGAGAGAGATGCGAGAGACACAAGAGAACGAGAAGATCGGCCTGGTCGTCCTGGACATGGCCGGTACGACCGTCGCCGACGACGGCCTGGTCGAGCGCGCCTTCGACGCCGCCGCCCGCGCCCTGGGCGTCGAGCCCGGCACCCCCGAGCACGCCGCGCAACTGACCTACGTCCGCGCCACCATGGGCGAGTCGAAGATCTCCGTCTTCCGCCACCTCTTCGGCGGCGACGAGGAGAAGGCCCAGCGCGCCAACGCCGCCTTCGAGACCGCCTACGGGCGGCTCGTCGACGCCGGGCACGTGGCGCCGCTCCCCGGCGCCCGGGAGGCCGTCGAGCGACTGCGCGCCCAGGGCCGGACCGTCGTCCTCACCACCGGATTCGCCCGCGTCACCCAGGACGCCGTCCTCGCCGCCCTCGGCTGGACCGGCCTCGCCGACCTCACCCTCTGCCCAGCCGACGCCGGCGGCCGCGGCCGCCCGTACCCCGACATGGTCCTCACGGCCCTGCTGCGCACCCACGCCGCCGACTCCGTCCGGGGCATCGCCGTCGCGGGCGACACCTCGTACGACATGCGCAGCGCCCGCCGCTCCGGCGCCGCCCTCGCGGCCGGCGTCCTCACCGGCGCCCACGACGAGACCGCCCTGCGCGCCGCCGGCGCCACCCACGTCCTGGGGTCGGTCGCCGAACTCCCCGACGCCATCGCCGCGTACGAGCGCGCCGCCGCGGTGGCAGGCGATCGATGAGCGGAATCACGTTTGAGAACGTGACGGTCGCCTACGGACGAACCGTCGTCCTCGACGCGCTCGACCTCACCGTCCGGCCCGGCGAGGTCATGGCACTCCTCGGCCCCTCCGGCTCCGGCAAGACCACCGCGCTGCGGGCGGTCGCCGGGTTCGTCCAGCCGGCCTCCGGACGGGTGCTCATCGGCGACCGGGACGTCACCGCGCTGCCCCCGCACCGGCGCGGCGTCGGCATGGTGGTCCAGCAGTACGCCCTCTTCCCGCACATGCGCGTCGACGCCAACGTCGCCTTCGGGCTCAAGGCCCGCAAGGCGCCCCGCGCCGGGATCGCCGCCCGCGTCGCCGAGGCGCTGGAGATGACCGGCATGACCGCCTACGCCAGGCGCTACCCGCGCGAACTGTCCGGCGGACAGCAGCAGCGCGTCGCCATCGCCCGCGCGCTGGCCGTCCGGCCCGACGTCCTCCTCCTCGACGAACCGCTCTCCGCGCTCGACGCCCGGCTGCGCTCCGGCATGCTCGCCGAACTCGCCCGGCTCCACCGCGAACTGCCCGACGTCTCCATGCTGTACGTCACCCACGACCAGGTCGAGGCGCTCACCCTCGCCGACCGCGTCGCCGTCATGGACAGCGCCCGCCTCCAGGACTGCGGCACCCCGCACGACCTCTACCGCCGCCCGCGCAGCGAGTTCACGGCGTCGTTCGTCGGCGACGCGAACCTGCTGCCCGTCACGGTCACGGAGGGCGGCGCGGATTTCGCGGGCACGCGGCTGGACGTTCCCCCGGCCGGGGACGTCGCCCCCGGTGCCTCGGCCACGCTGTGCGTCCGCCCGCACCTGCTCGCCCTCGGCGCCGGGCCCAACACCCTGCGCGGCACGCTCACCGAGCTCCAGTGGCGCGGCGCCACGCACCGGCTGTGCGTCGACGTGGCCGGGCACCGGGTGAAGGCGGACGTGCGGGAGCTGAGGGAGGCGCCGCCGCTCGGCGCGGAGGTGGCGCTGCACTTCGCGGGGGAGGACGCGGTGTTGCTGCCGACGGGGGTGGCACGTGGCTGAGCGCGGCGGGAGCGAGCCCCGGACCCGCCCCTTCCCGTTTCCCGGGGGGCAGGCCCCCCGGACCCCCCGGGGTCCGAGGGCTCGGGGGGCCGTTCCCGCCTGGGCCCTCGCGCTCCCACCCCTCGCCGTCCTCGGCCTCGTCTTCCTCTACCCCCTCGCCCTCGTCCTCCGGCAGTCCGTCTCCCCGGACGGCGGCGGATTCTCGCTGTCCGCCTACGGCGACGTCCTCGCGCAGGCCGCGTTCCGCGACGCCCTCGTCAACACCGTCCTCATCGCCGTCGGCGCCACCCTCGGCGCCGTCGTCCTCGGCTTCGCGCTCGCGCTCGTCATCGCCTTCGTCCCCTTCCCGGGCGGAAAGGCGCTGAGCCGCTTCGTCGACGTCTTCCTCTCCTTCCCGTCCTTCCTGATCAC
Organism: Streptomyces abikoensis; assembly: GCF_014648775.1. Taxonomy (GTDB): domain Bacteria; phylum Actinomycetota; class Actinomycetes; order Streptomycetales; family Streptomycetaceae; genus Streptomyces; species Streptomyces abikoensis. Next base: position 689,186 of record NZ_BMRT01000004.1, on the reverse strand, counting down.
CCTCGCCCTGCTCTTCGTCTACGGCACCGCCGGCATGGCAAACGGCCTGTGGACCGGGGCGACCGGGGCCGCCCACGGGCCGTTCGACTTCCTCCACACCCCCTGGGGCGTCCTCCTCGCCGAGGTCACCTACTTCACGCCGTTCGTGATGCGCCCGCTCCTCGCCGCCTTCTCCCAGGTGGAGACCGCGCAATTGGAGGCCGCCGCCTCGCTCGGGGCCACCGCGCCCCGGATCGTGCGGCGGGTGATCCTGCCCGAGGCGCTGCCGTCGCTCGCGGCCGGTGGCTCGCTGGTGCTGGTGATGTGCCTCAACGAGTTCGGGATCGTCCTCTTCACCGGAGCCAAGGGCGTGACGACCCTGCCGACGCTCGTCTACGGCAAGGCGATCCTCGACGGCGACTACACGGGCGCCTGCGTCGTCGCGGTCGTGAACATCGCCCTCTCGGTGGCTCTCTACGGGCTCTACCGGTCCATCACCTCCCTCAACGGAGTCCGACGTGCTCGTGCATAGCCGCCCCGCCCGGTGGGCCGTGTGGGCCGCCTTCGCCGCGGTCTTCCTGCCCGTCTTCGCGCTGCCGTTCCTGGTGATCGTCGCGGCCTCCTTCGCCACCGGCTGGAGCGGCGCGCTCCCCTCCGGTGCGACCCTCGCGCACTACCGGGACGCCGCCCGCGGCGACGCGCTCGACGCCCTGGTCACCAGCCTGCTGACCGCCCTCGCGGCGAGCGCGTCGGCCCTCGCCGTCGGCACCTGGTCCGCCCTCGCCGTCCAGGCGCTGCGCACCCGGGCCCGCCGGCTGGGCCGGGCCGTCGACACGCTGTTCATGCTGCCGGTCGCCGTGCCGTCCGTGGTCGTGGGCCTCTCGCTCCTCGTCGCCTTCTCCCGGCCGCCGCTGCTCCTCAACGGCACGCCCACGATCGTCGTCCTCGCCCACGCCGTGCTGGTGACGGCCTTCGCCCACCAGTCCGTGACCGCCGCGCTGAGCCGTCTGGACCCCGTGTACGAGCAGGCCGCGGCCAGTCTCGGGGCGAGCCCGGCGCACGTGCTGCGGCGGGTCAAGCTGCCCCTGCTGCTGCCGTCGCTGTCGGCCGCCGCCGGGCTCTGCTTCGCGCTGTCCATGGGCGAGCTGAGCGCCACGATGATGCTCTACCCGCCGGACTGGCTGCCCCTGCCGGTCACGGTCTTCGCCGCCACCGACCGGGGGTCGCTCTTCTCGGGCGCCGCGCTCGCCGTCGTCCTCATGGGCGCGACGCTGATCGTCCTGACCGCGGTCTCCCGGATCCGTACGAGGGCCTCCTACCGCTAGCCCACCACCGAAGGAGTTCCGGCCCACCATGCCCCGTCCCCTCCGCTTCCTGCCCCTCCTGTGCCTCGGCGGCGCGCTCCTCACCGGCTGCGGCACCTCCGCCGCCGGTGACGCCAAGGAGATCACCGTCTACAGCGCCGACGGCCTCAAGGCCGAGGACGGCTCCGGCTTCTACGACAAGGTTTTCGCGGACTTCCGGAAGGAGACCGGAATCAAGGTCAACTACGTCGAGGGCGGCTCCGGGGAGCTCGTCCAGCGCCTGGACCGGGAGAAGTCCAACACCAAGGCCGACGTGGTCGTCACCCTGCCGCCCTTCATCCAGCAGGCCGACGGAAAGGGCCTGTTGCGGCCCTACACGCCCAAGGGTGCCGAGAACGTCGCGGCCGGCGACAAGGACCCGAACGGCAAATGGACCTCGATCGCCAACAATTACCTCTGCTTCATCTACAACTCGAAGGAACTCAAGGAAACTCCGCCGAAGACCTGGAAGGACCTCCTCGACCCGAGGTTCAAGGGAAAGCTCCAGTACTCCACCCCCGGCGTCGCGGGCGACGGCACCGCCGTCCTGATCAAGGCCATGCACGACCTGGGCGGCAAGGACAAGGCCATGGCCTTCCTCAAGGACCTCCAGGCCAACAACGTCGGCCCCTCGAAGTCGACCGGCCAGCTCGCCCCCAAGGTCGACAAGGGCGAACTCCTGGTGGCCAACGGCGACGTCCAGATGAGTTTCGCGAACATGAAGTCCATGCCGAACCAGGGAATCTTCTTCCCGGCCGGCGACGACGGAAAGCCCACCACCTTCGCCCTGCCCTACGCGGCCGGACTGGTGAAGGACGCCCCGCACGGCGAGAACGCCAGGAAATTCCTGGACTACCTCCTCACCGAACCCGTCCAGAAGGCGGTCTCCGGCGTGGGCGGCGGTTTCTCCTCCCGCACGGATGTGAAGGCCACCGACCTCAGCGCCACCTCCCTCGCGAACCTCATGAAGGGCGTCGAGATATTCCGTCCCGACTGGGCGGATATCGACAGGAACCTGCCCTCCTACGTCGGCGCCTGGAAGGCGGCCACCGGCAGCTGATCAGGGCGACTGATTAGGCTGGAGGTGTCGGGGCGACGCACGAGTGGTGTCGTCCCGGCGTCCCCGGACGCGTCCCGCGACGGGCACGGCACGGCAGGTGCACAGCACGGCAGGAGTCCCGCAGTGGCAGAACGCAAGCCGATCGAGTCCTGGCTCACCGACATGGACGGTGTCCTCATGCACGAGGGCATCCCGGTTCCCGGCGCCGACGCCTTCATCGCCCGGCTACGGGAGTCCGGCAAGCCCTTCCTGGTGCTGACCAACAACTCGATCTACACCGCCCGCGACCTCCACGCCCGGCTGAAGCGGATCGGGCTGGACGTGCCCGTCCCCAACATCTGGACGTCCGCCCTGGCCACCGCCCAGTTCCTGGACGACCAGCGGCCGGGCGGCACCGCCTACGTCATCGGCGAGGCCGGCCTGACCACCGCCCTCCACGACATCGGCTACGTCCTCACCGACGCCGACCCCGACTACGTGGTGCTCGGCGAGACCCGCACCTACAGCTTCGAGGCGCTCACCAAGGCCATCCGCCTGATCAACGACGGCGCCCGGTTCATCGCCACCAACCCCGACGAGACCGGCCCCTCCGCCGAGGGCGCGCTGCCCGCCACCGGCTCCGTCGCCGCGCTCATCACCAAGGCCACCGGCCGCGAGCCCTACTTCGTCGGCAAGCCCAACCCCCTGATGATGCGGGCCGGCCTCAACGCCATCGGCGCCCACTCCGAGACCAGCGCCATGATCGGCGACCGGATGGACACCGACATCCTGGCGGGCCTGGAGGCCGGCATGGAGACCTTCCTGGTGCTCACCGGCCTCACCCGCGCCGAGGAGGTCGACCTCCACCCGTTCCGCCCGTCCAGGGTCGTCGACTCCATCGCGGACCTCGTCGAGCTGATCTGACGCCCGCCCCCGCGCCCGAGCCCCGCGCCCGAGCCCCCGTCCCACCGCCCGGCCGGGCCCGCGCTGACCCGACCGGCTTGGTTGATCGTCAAATGGAGCAATACGGCTACGGAGCGGATGCGTCCACGGACATCGCCGGGTGAACCTCGGGAGTACCAGGAGGTTCACTATGGATGCAGTCCGCTCCGCCCTCTGCGGGGCCCTGACGGCGGCGGCCCTCGTCGCCGGCGCGGGCGCCGCCGACGCCAACGACGGGCCCGTCACCATGTCCGGGACCATGGAGCTCACCCCCGTCACCAGCCGGCCCGGCGCCGAGGTGCAGCTGAGAGTCTCCGGCTGCGCCGGCGACCGCGGGACCGCCACCTCCGAGGCGTTCGTCTCCGACGCCAAGCTCGCCAAGGACTCGGCCGGGCTGTTCGCCGAGGCCACCGTCCGCGAGGCCGTCCGCCCCGGGACCTACCCGGTCCGGGTCAGCTGCGACGGGACGGAACACACGGCCGAGGGCAAGCTGACCGTCGTCACCGACGGCTCCGACGTCCGCCGCGGCGACCACCCCGACGCCGAACACCCGGCCGCCGGCTCCCTCTCCGACCGCGACGACCACGCCCTCACCGGCCGCGACCACCGGCTCGGCCACTCCTCGCCCGTCGCCCCCGTCCCCGCCGGAGGCGGCGGCAGCACCACCCGGGCGACCGCCGTGGAACCGCCCGACACCGCCGGCCTCGTCCTCGCGGGCACCACCGCGGCCATCGCCGGCGCGCTGATCTGGCACCGGCGGCGCACCACCGCGGCCCGGCGCTGACCCGGCCGGAGGACGGACGACCGCCATGGACGAGGACCGCCCCAAAGGCACCGGCCGGCTGCTCACCGGCACGGCCTGGGCCGCCCTGCTGGTGGCGCTGTGGCTGTGGGGACGCGACATCACCGAGGTGCCCATGGCCACCGCCCCCACCACCGGCGACGTGGCCGCCGTCGGCCGGCCCGCCGACCCCGCGCTGCCCCCCGCCCACCGGCCCCTGGCCGGGAGCGCCCCACGCGGCCTGACCATCAAGGCCATGAACGTCCGTGCCCCCGTCGAGGACCACGGCCTGACCCCCGAGGGTGCCGTCGCCCCGCCCCCGTACGCCCGGCCCGGCGCCGTCGCCTGGTACCGGGACGGGCCCCAGCCGGGCAGCCCCGGCGCTGCCGTCCTCGTCGGCCACCTCGACACCGACCACGCGCCCGCCGTCTTCTACGGGCTCGGCGGCATCCGGCGCGGCACCGAGGTCGACGTCACCCGCGCCGACGGCTCCGTCGCCCGGTTCACCGTCGAGGACATCTCCGTCTTCACCAAGGAACGCTTCGACGCCGCGCGCGCCTACGGACCCCGCGTCAAGGACCGCGCCGAACTGCGCCTGATCACCTGCGGCGGCTACTACGACCGTGACCGGCGCTCCTACAGCGCCAATGTCGTCGTCTCCGCCTATCTGACCGGCGCGACCGAGGCCGCCGCCACGGGATCCGGCCGTGCCGTCTGAGCCCCCGGCGGGCGCTCCGGCCCGGCGCCCGGGCGCCCGCCGGCCGGGTCGCCCGACAGGGCGACCCCCCACGTGTCGTGGCATGACTGCCCCCGGGCGTGGGCACGTCTGTGCCAGCATGGGGACGGCACTTCCGTCAATCACCTCCACAGGCAGTACACCCAAGGGGGAGTGGATGTACCGCAGTTACTCCGGCCGCGCGCGCCGGGGCCGCAGGGCATGGGCGCGGACGGGAACGGCGGCGGGGGTGCTCCTGCTCCTGGCGGCCACGGGCTGCGGCTCCTCGGACGAGTCCGGTGTCCCCCGGAAGGACGCCCTCGCCGTCCAGGCCCCCTCCCAGCTCCCCAAGTCCACCTCCCCCTACTGGGTCAACCCCGACGGCACCGCGGCCCGGGAGGCCGTCCGGCTCGGCAAGGCCGGCAAGGCCGAGGACGCCGCGCTGATCGCCAAGATCGCCGGCCAGCCCGTCGCCGAATGGGTGGGCGCCGACGACCCGGACTCCCAGACCCGGGGCTTCACCGAGGCCGCCACGGCCGTCGACCGCGACGCGCTGCTCGTCCTCTACAACATCCCGCACCGCGACTGCGGCCAGTACTCCCAGGGCGGCGCCTCCGACGGCGACGCCTACCGGGCCTGGCTGGACAAGGCCGCCGCGGGCATCGGCGACCGCAGGGCGACCGTCATCCTCGAACCCGACGCCCTGCCGCACATGGAGGACGGCTGCACCCCCCAGCAGTTCCACGAGGAGCGCTACGCGCTGCTCAAGGAGGCCGTCGGCAAGCTGAAGGCCCTCCCGAGGACCAAGGTCTACCTGGACGCGGGCAACCCCAGCTGGGTGACGCCCGCCGGCCGCATGGCCGACCCGCTGCGCCGCGCGGGCATCGACCAGGCCGACGGCTTCGCCCTCAACGTCTCCAACTTCCAGACCACCCAGGACAGCAAGGACTACGGCCACCGGATCTCCGAGCTGCTGGGCGGCAAGCACTTCGTCATCGACACCAGCCGCAACGGCAACGGCCCGCTCTCCGGCGGCGACCACGAGAAGACCTGGTGCAACCCCTCCGGCCGCGCCCTCGGCGCCCCCCCGACCACCCGGACCGGGGACGCGCTCGTGGACGCCTATCTGTGGGTCAAACGGCCGGGGGAGTCGGACGGCGCCTGCAAGGGCGGCCCGGACGCCGGCCAGTGGTGGGAGACCTACGCCCTGGAGCTGGCCCGCAACACCCGCTGAGCACTCATCCCTCCCCTTGCTCCCCGGAGGGCTCCCCCTGCTCCCCGGAGGGCTTCTCCTGCTCCCCGGAAGGCTGTTCCTGCTCCCCGGACGGCTTCTCCGCCACCGGGACCTTGATCCACACCGCCTCGGACGGGGTGCCCTTCTCGTCGACCAGATCCAGCATGTACCAGCCGGGCGGCACCAGGGACGGGTCCCCGGGGATCGTCACGGTCACACCGTCGGCCGATCTGGCCAGGTCCACCGCGATCGAGCGCTGCTCGATGTTGGTGACATGGGTGAAGGACCCCGGCCGGATCAGCCGCGCCCGGGAGATCGCCTTCGGGTCGCTGGTGCGGTACGAGGTCCGCTCGCCCAGCCCGACGGTCCGGGGGCCGGTGTCCTTGAACGCCGGGCGCTCGTCGCGGAAGAGGTACGGCGGGGTGTAGAGGTCGATCTGCTGCTGGAACGTACCGGGCCTGGTGTTGTCCTTGTCGCCGAACAGCGAGTCGGAGCCGAAGGTCATCACCCGGCCGTCGGGCAGCAGCAGCGCACCGGAGTGGTAGTTGCGGCCCACCAGCGGATCGGCGACGCCACGGGTGGAGTTGGCGCCCGGGTCGTAGAGCTCGGCCCGCAGGACGTTGGACTGGCTGCGCCCCCGGTAGTCGCCCGAGCCGTTGGTGGTCAGCACGGTGTCGTCGGGGAGGATGACACTGCTGGGGTAGCGGACCTCGGCGTAGAGGTCGGGGCCGTCGTGGAAACGGGGCTTGTCCTCGCGCAGGTCCACGATGCGCGTCCTGGCCGTGGACTTGCGGTCCTCGCCCACCCCGCCGCCGCCGAGGACCATGAAGCGCTGCTCCTGGGCGGGCGGCAGCAGCACGGACATCGACGTCTCCAGGACGTCCGGGTCGCTGATGCCGGGTACCTCGGTGAAGGAGTTGCTCTCCAGGTCCCACAGGCCCGGGGTGCGGCCCTTGTCGGCCGGTCCGTAACCGGCGTTGGAGCCGGTGTAGAAGATCTTTCCCTTGTCGGCGAGGAAGAGGGCCGGATAGGTGGGGAAGAACCGCTCCTGGGGGAGATACGTCCACTTCTTGGTCTTCGGGTCGTAGATCTCGTTCTTCCCGGGGACGACCTGGCCGATCTCGTCCAGCCCGGAGACCGAGAGCACCCTGCCGTCCTGGAGGGTGGTCAGGGTGGGGTACCAGCGGGCCTCGTGCATCGGGTCGACCGTGATGTAGCGCTCGGCCACGGGGTCGAATTCGAAGGAGTCCTTGATGCCCTGGAAATCCTTCTTGTCGAAGGAGAGTTTGTTGGCGATGCCGTAGTTGTTCTGCGCGTCGACGCCGGTGAGGCCGTCGATGCGGTAGTTGTCGGTGGTTCCCGTCTCGTACGTGGGGCCCTTCTCCAGGGCCTCGACATAGACGCGGGCGGTACTGGCCGTGACCTTGACCTTGTCGCCCTCGCCGGTCTTGGTGGCGCGCGGTACGAGGACGGCGTCCTTGGACTCGAAGGTCTTGTGGTTGGCCTTGCCCGTGAAGCGGGTGCCCGCCGGGAAGGTCATCGGCTTGTCCGGGTTCTCATTGTGGACGATCATCAGGCCGCCGGCCTTGGTGACGTCGCCGTTGAGCTTCTCGTAGCGCTGGGTGCCGCCCGCCACCAGGAGCTTGCCGTCGGGGAGCTGGGTGTGGCCCGCGCAGAACAGGTCCTTGGGCGTGGGGATGTTCTTGAAGGTGTTCTTGCGGGGGTCCCACAGGACCGTGCGGAAGGACTTGGCCTTGAAATTCGCGGCGTTGTTCCCGGAGCCGGCCACGAGGAGCACCTTGCCGGTGTGCAGCAGGGCGGCGTGGATGGTGTTGATGCGGTATTCCGGGGGGACGTCCACGACGTCCCAGTGGCCGTTCCGCGCCTTGTAGGCGGGCTGGTTGATCGTGTACGCGTGATACCGGGCCGCGGTGTAGTCCCAGAGCGCCGGGCCGTTCATTCCCGCCAGGGCGCACACGACCGTCGCGCCCGCCGCCGTTCGCCGGGTGCGGCGGCTCGGTTGGAATCTCATCGCTGACGGGCTCCCTCGGGATGCTTGGCGCGGTACAGCGTCCACGACCACGCGACGATCGGCGCCACGGTGACCGCGAGGGCGAGCGACGCCCAGGTGCGCATGGCCACATGGGTGTGGCCGAGGACGAAGGAGGCCACCAGCGACCCCCCGAAGACGAGTAGGAAGAACAGATGGATGCGGAAGGTGCCGAAGAGGGTGTCGGGGCTGGCCGAATCGCCCTTGGGCGTCACCACGAAGGAGCTCTTGCGGCGCAGCACCGCGTCCGTCAGCGAGCGGGCGTAGATCGGCGCGGAGAGCGCGGACATCACCATGCCCGCGAGGCCGCCCGAGCCCTCGGGCTCATGGGGGGAGACGTTGTGCCGGCGGTTCCAGATGTAGAGGCCGATCTGGAGGGCCGCCGCGTCGCTGTAGAGCATCATCCAGATCTCGGAATTGATCGAGATCCCGGAGGCGCCGAGCCCCAGGAAGAGCGCGCAACTCAGCGCTCCGAGCATCCAGTTGATCGCCGTCATCGGATAATAGATGACCATCAGGGTGTAATTGAGGAACTTCCCCGGCGACAGGGTGAAGGGGCCCTTCCAGTACTGCTTGATGATCGTCTCGTAGGTGCCCCGGGACCAGCGCAGCTGCTGGGTGAAGAAGTCCGTCCAGGCGTTCGGGCCCTCTCCCACGGCGAGGACGTCCGGGGTGTAGACCGAGCGCCATTTCCGGCCCGTTTCCGGATTGCGGTGGCGGTGGAGCTCGAAGCCGGTGGCCATGTCCTCGGTGATCGAGTCGTAGAGGCCGCCGATGCCCTTGAGGGCGCTGATCCGCACGGCGTTGTTGGTGCCCACGAACATGGGTGAGCCATAGCGGTTCCCGGCGCGCTGGATCAGCGCGTGGAAGAGGAACTGCTGGCTCTCCGCCGCCTTGGTGACGGCCGCCTCGTAGTTCCCGTAGACCTGGGGGCCGACGACGAAGGCGATGTCCGGATCGCGGAAGTAGCCCAGCATCCGTTCGAGGAAATTGGGCAGCGGCACGTGGTCGGTGTCGACGGACGCGAAGAAGTCGTAGTCGTCGCCGTGGGCGTCGAGCCAGGCGTTGTAATTGCCGTGCTTGGTGCGCGCGCGGTGGGGACCCTTCGGCTGGTTCCACTTCTCCACGCCCTTGCGGGAGAAGTGCCGGACGCCCAGGCGCTCGCAGACGGCCTTGACCTCGGGATCGTCGCCCTCGTCCAGCAGCCAGACGTGCACGGGGCCCCGGTGGCGGACCGCGACGGCCGCCTCCAGGGTCCTGGTGACCATTTCCAGGGGCTCCTTGCCCGGCACGAAGGAGGTAAGGAAGGCCACCCTGGTGCCGGTCTCGGGGACGACCGGTATCGGGTCGCGGGCGACGAGGGTGGCGTGGGCGTTGGACGTCACGTTCAGCGTGCGGAACAGCTCGATCAGCCCGATCGACACGAGCATGACCGTGTCGAGGGCACGCATCAGCGGGGTGCCGTGCTCCCGCTGGGTCCAGTGGGCGGGCTGCATCAGCCAGATCAGCAGGCCGAGCGAGACCACGGGCGCCGCGCCGAGCAGCAGCGCCGCCTGGACGCGGTGCGGCTCGTCGGCGAGGAGGCTGCGATAGCGCACCCGGTACGGGCCGGGGCCCTCCGGGGGCGGGCTCAGCGGGCCGGCGAGCCGGCTGTAGTGCTCGTAGTCGAAGCGGGGGAGGGGCTCGCGGCGGCGCGGCGACGCGCGTCTGGGCGGGTGGGGCGCCGGTGGCGGTCCGTCCGCGCCGGCCGGGGCCGGAAGGCGCGGGCGCGCCGTCACCGCTGGGTCGTAGGGCTGCTGCCGGGCGTCGGCAGGCGTGGACGTCATGTGTCATTCCCCCCGCACGCATGCTCACTGCGTGTGTGTGCCGTTTCGCGGGCCCCCCGGCCCCCCTGGCCGCGCGCGGGCATGCCCCGTGCCGGCTCCCTGCGGGCGCCACCCAACTACCCGTTGGCGACGTGACATTGGGTGAAGCCGTGCGCTTTAGGATCTCGGACCGCGCATCATGATCGCAAGGGTGAAACAAGGTGTTTACCGGGCAAAGCGGTACGTCGAACGAAGATGCTTACGAATGTTGCGGAAGCGGTCATCAGTGATGCGTGTAGATGTTCGCATCGAACAGAGAACGACTCAGGGCTCCTCACCGATGGTGAGGAGCCCTGAGACTCGCGTGCGCCGCCAGGGACTCGAACCCCGGACCCGCTGATTAAGAGTCAGCTGCTCTAACCAACTGAGCTAGCGGCGCCTGCTGACAGAGAAGACTCTACCCGACGTTCGGGGTGCCCCCGACCATCGAGATCGCTATGCCCGAAAATCAGGCGATATTTATTACGGAGGGTGACTGTCGTGCGACATGCGGTTCTCCTCCGGCGCTGAGAAGCTGTGCCGAGCGGAACCGAGGGAAAGGCGGCGGGGAGATGCCCGAGGAGATACCCGCCGGGCGCGGCCGGCACCGACACTCCCGACATCGACGCCCCGGGCGTCCCCGGCGCACCGGGTGCCGGGCGCTGCTGGCGGCCGCCGGGGCGACGCTGCTGGCCGGTACGGGCACGTTCGCCCTCGCGACCGAGCGGCCCGACCCCACGCCGGACCCCGTGGTGGCGGCCGTGGACGACCCGGACGGCGGCCCGCCCGCGACCAGGCCCGAGGACCTGCCCGCCGAGGTGCCCCCCGAGGCCCTGGCCGACGCCGACGACACGACCGCGGTCGACGGCGACGACATCGCCGATCAGGGTGGCGGGAGCGGTGGCGGCGAGAGCGCCAGGATCCGCGGGCTGGAGCCCGCCATCGCCTTCGCGCTGGCCCATCTGGGCGACCCCTACGGCTACGGCGGTGCCGGGCCCCACCGCTGGGACTGTTCCGGGCTCGTCCAGGAGGCGTACCGGCGGGCGGGGGTCCGGCTGCCCCGGCTGGCGGCCGACCAGTACCGCGCCACCCGGCGCATCCCGCGCTCCGCCCTCAGTCGTGGTGATCTCGTCTTCTGGTCCAGCGACGGCCGGGCCTCCGGGGTGCACCACGTCGCGATCTACCTGGGCGGCGGGCGCTACGTCGAGGCGGCCCGCCCGGGGACCCGGGTGCGGATCTCCAGCCTCGCGTACTTCGACGCGCGCATGTACGGCCGGATCGAGTCACCCGACCGTGACGGGCCTCGCTGGGACGAGGAGTCCGAATCGCCGGTCACCTGTACGGGCGACGAGGAGCGGTGCGACCGACGGTGACGTCAAGACCCCAATTTTGGCCTGGACATGACCGTCGGCCGGTACTAGCGTCACTCTTGGTCTAGACCGCAATCCACTCGGCTCACAGAACCCCCCACGTTCTCGAGGAGTGACGTATGCGCAAAAGGATCAGTGCGGCGATCATCGGCCTGAGCGTCGCCTGTATCTCCCTCGTCTCCACCGGAAGTGCCAACAGTCACGGCTACACCGACGCACCCACCAGCCGTCAGGTGTTCTGCGCCCAGGGTGCGGTGAGCGACTGCGGTGAGATCCAGTGGGAGCCCCAGTCCGTCGAGGGCCCCAAGGGCTTCCCGTCCCACGGGCCGTCCGACGGCACCCTCTGTGCCGGCGGCAACAGCCGCTTCGCGGAGCTCGACGACCCGCGCGGCGGGGAGTGGCCGGCCACCAAGGTCACGGCAGGGCGGGACTACACCTTCCGCTGGAAGCTCACGGCCCGCCACGCCACCACGGACTTCCGCTACTACATCACCAACGACCACTACGACCCGAACCGGCCGCTCAGCAGAGCGGATCTCGAACCCCAGCCGTTCCTGACCGTCCCCTACGGCGGCCGGATCCCCGACGCCACGGTCACCCACCAGGGCACGCTCCCGGCGGGGAAGAGCGGCAAGCAGCTGATCCTCGCCGTCTGGACCGTCGCCGACACGGGCAACGCGTTCTACGCCTGTTCCGACGTGCAGTTCTGACGGTCGCCGTGGGGTGCCCGGCGAACGGGCGCCCCACGGCGGCACCGGGGCCTACGGGCCGTCGGACCCGTCCGGGCCGTCACCGGCCTTGTCGGCCGGGCGCCGCAGCGCGAACCACGCCAGCGCGCCCGCCGCCACCAGGGCGAGCGCTGCCAGCAGCGCGTAGTCCGGCACCGCGCCGCCCACCCGGGAGACCAGCTCCTCCAGCCGGAACTCCTGCTCGGCGTCGACGAGCCCCGGCAGCCCGGTGGTCCCGCCCCAGCCGAGGAAGAGCACCCCGATGGCGATGAAGAACAGTCCGGACACCAGCGAGGTGGTGTGCAGCCGCAGCCGGCCCAGGCGCAGCTCCCGCCCGCGCAGCCAGCGCCGCTGCCCCAGCTTGAAGCGGTCCCAGAGCAGGGCCAGCACGAACAGCGGCAGCGCCATGCCCAGCGCGTAGACGGCGAGCATCGACGCCCCGTGGAGGGGGTCGCCGTCCACGGCCGTCACGGTCAGCACCGCGCCGAGGATCGGCCCGGCGCAGAAGCCGGCCAGCCCGTAGACGCAGCCCAGGAGGAAGGTGGAGGCGGCCGTGCGCGGAGTGATCCGGCCCGCCGCGGCCTGGGCCTTCTTCGAGGCGAAGCCGAGGCCGACGATCTGGGCCGCGCCCAGGGCGATCACCACCCAGCCGCCGACGGTGATCAGCAGCTCGCGGTGGCCGTTGAAGAGCCGGCTGGCGGCGGTGGAGGCGGCCCCGAGGGGGACGAGCGTGGTGGCGAGGCCCAGGTAGAAGACGCCGGTGCGGGCGAGGAGCCTGGTGGGGCTCGCCAGGGAGTAGGCGAAGAACGCGGGCAGCAGCAGCGCGCTGCACGGGCTGACCAGGGCGAGGACGCCGCCGAGGAAGGCGGCGAGGTAGCCGATGTCGGTCACTTGCCCGACTTCCCGGCGGCCTCCTTGACCGCCTTCGCCTGGGCGATGGCGGCCTCGAACTCCTTCATCGGCTGGGCGCCCGCGAGCGGCCGGCCGCCGACGAGGAAGGACGGGGTGCTCTGTACGCCGAGGGAGTAGCCCTCCTCCTGGTCCTTCTTGACCGCGGCCTCGGACTCGGCGCCGGACAGGTCGGCGCGGAATTTGTCGAGGTCCTTCACACCGGCCTTGCCGGCCATGTCGACGAGCTTGTCCTCGGCGAGCGCGTCGCCCTTGCGGAGCTTGGCGAAGACCTCGTCGTGGAACTGCCGGAAACGGCCCTGCCGGCCGGCGGCCCAGGAGGCGCGGGCGGCGCGCTCGGAGTCCTTGCCGAAGATCGGGAAGTTGCGGAACTCGACGCGCAGGACGCCCGCGTCGACGTACTTCCTGACCAGCTCGGGCTGGGTCTCCCGGGTGAAGCGGCCGCAGTAGGAGCACTGGTAGTCGGCGTACTCGACCAGCACGACGGGGGCGTCGGCCTTGCCGAGCGCGAGCGGGTCGCCGTTCTCGCGGCGGCTGGTGGCCTTCTCCAGCTTGTCGTAGGTGGCCTGGTTGGGGTCGAAGGACGGCCCGGCGTCGGCGGCGGGCTTGTCCTTGCCGGAGCCGCCCGTGTTCTTGGCGATGGCGATGCCGGCGGCGACGACCGCCACGACGAGGGCGAGGACCGCGCCGATGGCCGCCAGACGGCGGGAGGGCGAGGAGAGGCGTGCGGGACGTGCGGACATGAGGAGGGGACTCCCTGGGTCGTACGGAATCTGGGTGTGCCGGAGCACGGCCCGGCGCGGGCCGTGGTGGGCGGTCTAGATCCGTAGGACGGGGAGCAGCTCGGCGCGGCCGGCCGCCGCCACGGGCGGGGCCCTGGGGGCGGTGACCTGCGGGGCCCGGGCGCGGGGGAGCGCCGTGCGGGCGGTGCCGGGGGCGCCGAGCGGGTCGGCCTGGGTGTGCGGGACGGCGGTCTCGGCGCCCTTGAGGGGCGTGTCCTGCTGCCGGCAGCTGCCGCCGGTGTCCTTGACGTCGGTGCGCGGCCGCAGCTCGGGCGCCGTGGGGGCGGCCGGGTGCCGGACGGGCGCGGAGACGGCCTGGACGGAGCCGCTGCCCGTCGCGTACGCGGCCGAGCCGGCGCCGCAGACGACCGGGCCGAAGAGGACCGCGAGGAGGAGCAGCAGCGCTGCGGCTGCTTCTCTCCGGCGGTGCTGCGGCACGTGCCCTCTCCTCCCTGTTCCCTGCCCGTCGTCGGCGCGCCCCGGGATCCGGTGCCGGGACGGCCTTCCATGCTACGGGCCGTCCGCCCGCCCGCGACCGCGCGCCCGGGCATACGCCGAAGGCCCTCACCGTGTGGTGAGGGCCTTCGACCGTCTGTGCGCCGCCAGGGACTCGAACCCCGGACCCGCTGATTAAGAGTCAGCTGCTCTAACCAACTGAGCTAGCGGCGCCTGCCGACAGAGAGAACTCTACCCGATGTCCGGAGGTGCTCCGAACCACTGGTCACACCGGCCCCTGCCGCCCCTAGAGGGCCAGGGAGATCAGCATCGGGGCCGCGTGCCGGTTCAGGGTGTCCGCGGCCTCGCGCAGCCGGTGGGCGTGGCTGACCGGGAGCGAGAGCGCCAGCGAGCCCACCGAGCGCCCGGCGGACATCGGCACGGCCGCGCAGACCGTGCCCACGGCGTACTCCTGGAGGTCGAGAACGGGGACGGTCGAGGGCTGGGCGTCCAGCTTGCTGAAGAGGATCCGCTCGTTGGTGATCGTCTTGGAGGTGAGCCGGGCGGTCTGGTGGCGGGCGAGGTGGTCGCGCCGGTCGTCGTGGTCGAGCTGGGTGAGCAGGCACTTCCCGAGCGCCGTCGCGTGGGCGGCGGAGCGGAAGTCGACCCACTCGTGGACCTTCGGGGTGCGCGGCCCGTCCGCGTACTGCGTGATCCGGATCTCGCCGTCGATGTAGGTGCTGAGGTAGACGGCGGCGCCCACCGTGTCGCGCAGCGTGGACAGCGCGTGCTGGAGCTTGCGCTCCAGGGCGGCCGCGCGGTCGCCGCTCGTGCTCAGCAGGAGCAGCGACGTGCCGGTGACGTAGCCGCCGTCGCCGGTCAGCTCCACGTACTCCTCGCGGTGGAGCATCGCCAGCAGGTGGGCGAGCCGCCCCAGGGGCAGCCCGGTCTCGCGGGCGATCTGGGCCTGGCTGACGCCGCCGGTGTATTTGGCGACCGTCTCCAGTACGCGCAGCGCGCACTGCGCCGAGTGGAGCGGTCGGCTCGGGGCTGAGCGCCACGGTCTCCCCCTTGTGGTTACTTGCGGGTGTACCACCCTCCACGGTAACGGCGAAACCGACCGCCGCGAGAGGGAGTTGGCGAGAATCGCGGCGACGGTCCTTTCCTGTTCCTGCCCGCCGCGACCTTGGCATATGCCGGTGTCCCGGGACGTTCCGGCCGCGTCCGGCGGAATAAGCGGAGATATTCTCCGGTTGCTGCTGGTCGGAGCGCCACGAGCGCTCCGGACCGAGGCAGTCAACCAGGGAGGCGGGCCACCGTGGCCGACGTGCAGGACGACATCATCCGGGCGAAACCCCTCGGCAGCGCGCCCGTTGCCCTGTCCGTACTGGATCTCGCGACCGTCGGCAGCGGCCGGACGGCACGGCAGGCCCTGACCGCGACGGTCGAGATGGCGCGGCTCGCCGAGCGGCGCGGCTACCACCGCTTCTGGGTCGCGGAGCACCACTCCATGCCCGGCGTCGCCAGCTCCTCCCCGGCCGTCATCCTGGCCCACCTCGCCGCCCACACCGAGCGCATCCGCCTCGGCTCGGGCGGAGTGATGCTGCCCAACCACGCGCCGTTGGTGATCGCCGAGCAGTTCGGCACGCTGGAGGCCCTCGCGCCGGGGCGCGTCGATCTGGGGCTGGGGCGCGCGCCCGGCACGGACGGCGCCACCGCGGCGGCGCTGCGCCGCCAGGACCGGCTCGCGGAAGGCGCGGACGACTTCCCCCAGCAACTGGCCGAACTGACCCGCTTCCTGGACGACGACTTCCCCGACGGCCACCGCTTCGCCCGCATCCACGCCGTCCCCGGACCCATCCAGGGGCGGGTGCCGGGCGGGGTGCAGCGCGCCGACCGGCCCTCGATCTGGCTGCTGGGCTCCTCCGGCTTCAGCGCCCGCCTGGCCGGGCTGCTCGGCCTGCCGTTCTCCTTCGCGCACCACTTCTCGTCGGCCCACACGCTTCCCGCGCTGGAGCTCTACCGCGAGTCCTTCCGGCCCTCGGACGTCCTCGACCGCCCCTACGCCAAGATCGGCGTCCAGGCGCTCGCCGCCGACGACCCCAAGGAGGCCCGCCGCCAGGTCCTCACCGGCGCGATGGCGATGCTCCGCCTGCGCACCGGCCGGCCGGGCCTGGTCCCGTCGCCGGAGGAGGCGGAGTCCACCGCACTCGGCCTCGCCGAGCAGGAGTTCGTCGCCGATTGGCTGCGAAACGTGGTCTTCGGTACACCGGACGAGGTACGCGAGGGCCTCGACGCGCTGGCCAAGCGCACGGGCGTGGACGAGCTGATGATCACGGCCAACACCCACACCCCCGAGACGCGGCTGCGCAGCTACGAGCTGATAGCCGACGCGTACGGGTTCCCCGGCGGCGCGGCCGGGCAGTGACGTGAGGGGGCGGGGTGGGGCGGATGGGCCCTGGTAGGGGCGTAAAGGCCTCTTCGCCGCTGGAGCCACATACGGGGCAACCAGCACCGCGATAGCAGGCACCGCGAAGAGGCCAGCCCCGTAAGGGCCCGTCCGCCCCACCCCGCCCCCGCCCCGCGGACTTACGGACGTACCCCCGTGGTGAGCAGCGCCGAGATCCGGTCCGCCGGCACGGGGCGGGAGTAGAACCACCCCTGGCCCGTGTCGCACCCGATCCGCCCCAGCCGTTCCGCCTGCTCCGCGCTCTCCACGCACTCCGCCGTCACCGTGAGCCCCAGACGGTGGGCCAGTTGCACCAGCGCCTCGACGATCGTCTCGTCGGCGGGGTTGGGGTGCTCCTCGGCCCGGAAGCCGTGGACGAAGGAGCCGTCGAGCTTGAGGGTGGAGACGGGCAGCCGGCTGAGGTAGGCGAGGTTGGAGTAGCCGGTGCCGAAGTCGTCGATGGCGATGGCGACGCCCATGTCGCGCAGCGCCTGGAGCTGCTGGAGCGGCCGGCCGGCCGAACCCATCACCGCCGACTCGGTGAGCTCCAGCTGCAGCAGCCGCGCCGGCAGCCCCGTCTCGGCGAGGATCCCGGCGACGTCCGCCACCAGGTCGGAGTCCCACACCTGACGTACCGCCACATTGACGCTGACCACGAGCGGTTCGCCCGGGTGGTCGAGCTGCCAGCGGCGCGCCTGACGGCACGCGGTGGCGAGGATCCAGCGGCCGAGCGGCACGATGGCACCGGTCTCCTCGGCCAGTCCGATGAACCGATTCGGCGCGAGCGTCCCGTACTGGGGGTGCCGCCAGCGCACCAGCGCCTCCACCCCCCGTACGACACCGTCGCCCAGCCCCACGAGCGGCTGGTACTGGAGGACGAACTCCCCCCGCTCCACGGCCGGCCGCAGGGTGTTGGACAGCGCCTGCCGGGTCATCCGGTGGGCGTTGCGCTCGGGGTCGAAGAGCGTCCAGCGGGCCTTGCCGTCGGCCTTGGCCCAGTAGAGCGTGGTGTCCGCGGCCTGCATCAGCTCCGTCGCGTGCGTCCCCGCCGCCGGGCGCTCGACGACGCCGATGCTCGCCGACACCGCCAGCCGTTGCCCCGCCACCTCGAACGGGCGGGTGAGCGCCGCCTGGACGGCCGCGGCGAGATCGACCAGCTGCTCGGTGCCCGCGGACTCCTCGACCAGCAGCGCGAACTCGTCGCCGCCCAGCCGGGCCACCAGATGCCCGTCCGGGGCCGCGCACTCCGTCAGCCGCCGGGCGACCGCGCCCAGCAGCAGATCCCCGGCCCGGTGGCCGAGGGTGTCGTTGACCGCCTTGAAACCGTCGAGGTCGAGGTAGCAGAGCCCGATCCGCCCGCCGCGGCGCCGGTCGCCGCCCGACAGTCCGTCCGGGTGCGGTCTGGCGTCCGGGTGCGGCCTGGCGTCGGGGTAGGGCGGGGCGTCGGGGTGGTGCGGGGTGTCCGGGGGCGGTACGCCCTCCGGGCGGGGCATGGCGGCCGCCAGGGCGGCGGCCAGGCGTTCGAAGAACAGGCTCCGGTTGGGCAGCCCGGTCACCGGATCGTGCATCCGCAGGTGCCGCAGCCGGGCCCGCAGATCGCGCCGGTCGGTGATGTCGGAGACCGACAGCAGGGCGTCGCGGGTCTCCGGCAGCGCGGTGACGGTCACCTCGGCCCACACCTCCCGGCCGCCGGGCCGTCTGAGCCGGCGGGTGCAGTTCAGCCGGTCGCGGCGGCCGAGGAGGACCTCGCGGTAGGCGCTCCACGCGCGGGGGTCCTCGCGCAGCCCGGCGAGTTCGGCGGCGGGGGAGTCCCGCAGCAGGTCGGGGTCGGTGCCCAGCAGTACGCCCAGGGCGGCGTTGGCGGTGCGTACGCGGCCGTCGCGGCCGACGACGGCCATGCCGAGCTGTGCGGCCCGGAAGGCGGCGCGGAAATCGTCCGGCGTGACATCCGACGCGACGTCCGACGCGAAATCCGGCGTGGCATCCGAAACGTTCGAGGCGTCATCCGACGTGGCATGACGTTGCGTGACGACTGGCGGCGTGGGGTCGGGCGGACCGCCGTGGCCGTCGAGTGTTCCGCTCAACGCTCGCTCCCGCGTGACAGTGGTTCCGCACGGGGTCCGTGCGGGGAGTCGTACGTCTCGTACGCGTGGTGGAAAAGACGGCAAATCGCCGTCTGTAGGGGGATTCCGTGCTGGAAGTGTGGCGAGCATAGAGCCCGCGCAGGGACCGTTCCAGCGGCCCGGCCGCGAGGGGTGGAGCCGTCGGCTTGGGTCCGACCGTTTCTGTCCGTCCATGCGCGTCCGCGCACACTCACGCCTGAGGCTGGATGGTTGCGTCTAGTCGATTGACCGTCAGTGACTGAGTGTGATGTACCCAGAAGTCGGCTTAGTCACTCGACTGGGGTAGTGAAACGGGGCATAACACCGCAAATAACAAGAGGGTGGGTGAGGTCTCCCGATTCCGTCCCCGGAGGTCGACGTGGTGCGTCCGCTGACACCCATGGGAGTGGACCGGCCGCGACGCGCGGAGCGGTCCCGGCTGCGCCGCATCGGCGCGGTGCTCACCTGCCTGTGCGCGATCGCCACGACCGTGGTCGCCGCGCCGGCCCATGCCACGGGGCCCGGCGGCCCCTGTGCGCTGCCCCGCAGTCAGGCCCACCACTCCGAGGGCCTCGACACCTGGAATCAGGACTACCCCCGGCCCGTCGGACGGCTCGACGCCGTGATGGTCTTCCTGTCCTTCCCGGACTCCAAGCCCTTTGTCACCCCCGACCGGCTCGCCGCCGACCACTTCCCCGGCACCTCGCGCTTCTTCGAGCGCGCTTCCTACGGCAGGTTCACCCTGCGTGTCCACCCGCTGAAGAAGTGGTTCCGGATGCCCCGGCCCTCGGGCGACTACCACATACAGCGCGACTGGGACGGGGAGCAGCGCTCCGCCTATCTGCGGGACGCCATCGCCGCCGTCGACAAGGAGGTCGACTTCCGGCGCTACAACCTCGTCTATCTGGTCGCCGACCCCGACGCCCCCGGCGTCGACTCCGACGCGACCAAGGTCGTCAACCTCGAGGAACCCATCTCCGTCGACGGCACCGAGCTGCGCCGGGTGGTCACGGTCTTCGAGCACCACCCGCCGGACCGCAATGTCCTCGCGCACGAGACCGGTCACGTCCTGGACCTGCCCGACCTCTACCACCGGCCGACCGACGGCAAGGGCGACTGGGACACCCACGTGGGCGACTGGGACATCATGGGCAGCCAGTTCGGGCTCGCCTCGGAGCCCTTCGGCTGGCACAAGTGGAAGCTGGGCTGGCTCGCCCCGCGTCAGGTCGACTGCGTCAGCGGGCCGGGCACCACCGTGCACACCGTTCAGCCGCTGGAGTCCCCCATGCGCCCGGGCCCGGACGCCCGCACCCGCATGGTGGTGGTCCGTACCGGGGTGACCAGCGCGATCGTCGTCGAGGCGCGCAGCGCCACCGGCAATGACTCGGCCACCTGCACCGAGGGGGTCCTCGTCTACCGGGTGCGCAGCGATACCGCCTCGGGCGGCGGGCCCATCCAGGTGCTGGACGGGCATCCGGGCGGGCACGCCTGCTGGGGCGAGTCCGTCTACCCGCCGCTGGCGGACGCGCCGCTGGGGGCGGGGGAGGCCCTGGAGGCGGACGGGGTGCGGGTGGAGGCGCGCGGACACCTGGCGACCGGGGCGTGGACGGTCCGGGTGACCCGGGGCTGACCCCTGGTGGATATACGTCTGGATGCACGTCTGGATACACGTCGAAGGCCCTCACCGTGTGGTGAGGGCCTTCGACCGTCTGTGCGCCGCCAGGGACTCGAACCCCGGACCCGCTGATTAAGAGTCAGCTGCTCTAACCAACTGAGCTAGCGGCGCCTGCTGACGTGGAAGACTTTAGCACCCCGATCCGGTGGAAAGAAAATCCGTATGTTTCAGCCCCCCGTGGTGATGGGTAGGGTCGTCGCCCGGGCGGCCCGGACGCAGGCCCAGAGCAGGGCGTCGGCGCCCGGCAGCCGGGGGCGGCGCACCTCCGGGGCGATCAGCCAGCGGGCGACGGCCGACGTGGGCTCGCTCCCCTCGGGCGACGGGTAGAGCGGGGGGACGGTCACGGCGTCGCCCGTGCCGTAGCAGAGCAGCGGGGGAGCCGTACGGTCCCGGCGGCCCCATTCCTCCCAGGCCAGCAGCGCGGGCAGCCGCTGGGCCGTGCCGGGCGCGGCGAACAGCAGCAGCCTGCCGCGGTGGGCCGCCACCGGCCCGGAGCCGGGGCCGCCGGGCGACCACAGCCGGGCCAGTATCCGGCGGCCGAAGAGGGCCGGGGCGTCGATCACGTCGAACACCGTGCCGCAGGGGAGCACGACCGGGGCCATCGGGTCGTCGGCCCACAGGGCGTGCACCTCGTGGGGCGCTCTGCCGGCGGACGCGAGCCAGTCGGCCCCGGCCAGGGTGACGTACGCGGGGGCGGGCGGCGCCCAGGAGGCGGAGGGCGCGGGGGCGGGCGCGGGTGAGGGAACGGGCGTGGGCCGGTGGCGGGCGGGGCGCGGGTCGTACGGCCGGGAGCTCATGGGCCCATGCTCCAGCCAGGACGGGGGGCCGTCGGGGCGAGTTCCGGGAAACCGGGACAGGGGCGGTGACAGTGCGCTACCTTGTGCGCCGCATATGCCAACGGCCCATGATCGAGGACCATGGGCCGTCCGGCCGTGGGCCGGGTCAGTCGGCCTGGCTGCTGCCGCGCAGCAGGTCACGGCCGAACTCGACCATCTTCTTCGTGTAGTCCTCGCTCCACTCCGCCCGCTCGGCGATCACCGCCGTCGGCAGTCTGTCGAAGCGCCGGGGATCGGCGAGCTGAGCCGCCGCCACCGCCTGGAACTCCGTCGCCCGGTCCGCTGCCGCGCGGAACGCCAGGGCCAGCTCGGTGGAGCGGGCCAGCAGCTCACGCGGGTCCTCGATCGATTCGAGATCGAAGAAGTGCTCGGGGTCGGCGACGGCCTCGGGTGGCTCGAAGAGCAGCTGCGCGGGCTTCAGGCGGCGCGGGCCCTCACTGCCCGGCCCACCGGGAGCCTGCTTCGGCTCGCACATGTACATACCTCCAGAATCGTCTGCACCGTCATCCATTGTCCTGCCGCGCGCAAGTGCGCCCCCGCCCCGCCCCGGGCCGCGCCCCCACGCCCCACACCGCCCGACACGCCGCTGAACACGCCCGACAGCGCTGACCGGACGGGCTCCGAACGGGCTCGGCCCGGGCCCCGGCTCACGGCCGCCACGGGACGCGGTGCTCGGCCAGATGCGCCCACACCGCGTGATTCGCCTCCCAGCCGTCCGGGAACTTCACCGTCACCCCCAGCCGTACCGGCTCCGTCGACGGGTGCTCGTCCAGCAGGCGGTCGACGCCGGCACGGCTCACCACGACGCACGCGTGCCGGTGCCGTGAGGCCAGCACGCACAGGCGACCCGTCTCCAGGTGGAACGCCGTCGCGTCCGGGCGGCCCGACAGCGGGTGGAGCACGACCGTCACGTCGAACTCACGGCCCTGGAGCCGGTTCGCCGTATCCACTGTCACCCCGGTCACCCCCTGTTCCGCAAGGGCCGCCCGGACGGCCGCGGCCTGGTCGCGGTGGGCCGTGCCCACCGCGATCCGGTCCGCGGTCAGCGGCGCCGGATCCGGCGAGCGCTCGCCGGTCACGGCCCCGCCCCGGTCCAGCATCCGGCGGACCACCAGCGCCACCGCGCCCACCGCCTCCGGGTCCGTGCGCGGCGTGTGCCGCGCGGGCAGCTCCAGCAGGCCCCAGCCCGACTCGGCCGCCTCGTCCAGCACCCGGTCCGGGCCCGAGCCGTCGGAGGGCACGCCGAAGGACAGCAGCCGGTCGCCGTGGTCCGTGCCGCTGCGGAACGGGGTGTACGGATAGAAGGCCGCCGACACCAGCGGCGCCGCCGACGCCGGCAGCCGCCACGACACCGGCAGCCGGTGCTGCGGCAACCCCGGATTGTGGGCGAGCAGTGTGCTCACCGCGCTCGCCGACGGGTCGTACGACAGCCCCGCCCACTGCTCCGCACCCACCACGCTGAACGGATCCAGCTGGCCCGGGTCGCCCACGAACAGCGCCCGCTCGAACAGCCCCGCCACCGCCAGGAGCGCGTCCGAGCGCATCTGGTACGCCTCGTCGACGATCGCGTGCCCCCAGGGCTCGGCCACCTTGGTGTGCGCCCACTTCGCCGCCGTGGAGATCACCACGTCCAGCCCGGCCAGATCCGCCGCCTTCGCGGAGGTCACGACCGAGTCGAGCGCGTCGAGCGCCGGGTCGTAGGGGTGGCGCTCATTGCTGTGCAGCCGGCCCACCGGCAGCCCGGGATCCTGCTCGGCCAGCCGCAGCACCAGATCGTCGACCTGGGCGTTGGTCTGGGCGACGACCATCAGCGGGCGGCCGGCGGCGGCCAGCTCCCGGGCCGCCCGCACCACCAGCGTCGACTTGCCCGCGCCGGGCGGCGAATCCACCACGACGCCGCGGTGCGGGCCGTGCAGCGTGTCGCGCAGGATCGCGTCCGTGGCCGCCTTGGCCGCCGCGGCGGGGTCGAAGGCGCGCTCGCGCGCCAAAGGAACGGTCACAGCAGATCCTCCGCGGTCACCGGGTCGGGAGCCTCGGCCGGGCCCTCGGCGGGCGGGCCGCCATGGGTCCAGGGCGTCCGCTCGGGGTCGGGCAGCTCGGGGCCGCCCCGGGGCGCGTGCTCGAACAGCGTCCAGCACACCCGATCGCCCACCTCGGGCACGGAACCCGCGTCGGGCACCTTGCCGCGCCCCATGCCACCGGTCAGCCGCACGGTCAGAATACCGGGGCCGGCGGGGTCGTACGCCACGAACTCGGCGCTCTGCGATCTGCCGTCCGGCAGGGCGCGGTGGAGCGCGACGCCCTCCGCGAGCAGCGGCGCGTCGGCCGTGCGGACGGTCACCAGGGGCCGCGGCCTCGGCACCTTGGCCTCGGTGTACTCCATCACCACCTCGGCGACCTCCCCCGCGAACGCCTCCCCGGCCAGCCGCCGGCCCGCCATCACCAGCGGGTCGTCCAGCGCCTCCTGGGCGTCGAGCTGCGCCTGCGCGCTCTCGCGGGCGGCCAGCTTGCGCGCGGCCGTGACCGCGTCGTCCCGCCGGGGCTGCGGCGGCTCCCCGGCGCGGACGCGGTCGCGGTGCGCGGTGTACGACCAGCGGTCGCGCTTCCAGCGCTCGGCGACCCGCGCGCCCTCCGGGAGCGTCCGCAGCAGGTCGACGCCGTGCCAGACGGCGTCCCAGGTGGGGCGCAGCTGCGTCGCCAGCAGCTCGCGGATCTCGCTCTCGGCGGCGGCCAGCTCCGCCCGGGCGGGCGCGAACCGGTGCGCCGACGCCTCCAGGACGGCCGCGCGGGCCCGGTCGTAGCGGGCGACGGCGGGGGCCAGCCGCTTGTTGTCGAAGACCGGGTCCGTGGCCGGGCCGGCGGGCGGGTGGACCAGCAGCCCGTCCGGCCCGCGCGCCAGCTCCGCGCGCAGCGCCGCCTCCGGGCCCGGCACGCCCTGCGGCGGGTCGATCCAGGCGAGCAGGGAACCGAGGTGCTGGTCCTCCAGCACGCTCTGGCCCGTCGCCCAGTGCCGGCCCAGCACCTGCGTCATCGCCAGCAGCAGCGACGACCCGGGCACCCGGGCGCGCTCCCCGAAGTGCGTCAGCCAGCGCCCCAGCATCGGCACGCGCGGCGGCGCGGGGTGGGGCGCGTCGGGGTCCTGCTCGGCGGTGCGGCGGAAGCGCATGGACCGGCCGAGCAGCCGGACGTACTCCACGCCCGCCGCGCTCGGCACCAGCAGCTGCGGGGCGTCCGCGCACAGCTCGACCTCGACCGGCACCTTCCTCCCCGTGCCGGGGTCGGTCTCCTTGCGCTGCTCCAGCTCGACGGCGTCGCCGAACTCCTCCAGGTACGGCAGCAGCGCGTCGGCCAGCTCGGCGAGGAACGCGGACCGCAGATCCCTGTCGCGCGGCTGCGCCACGAACAGCAGCCGGGGCGCGTCCCGCTCCGTGCCCACCATCGCCCCGAGCGGCGCACCGGCCTCACCGGCGGTCGTCAACGGCACGAACACACACGGCCGCTCGGCGACATGCCGGTGCCGCACGGTGACGACCGGCCGCGCCCGCCCGTCCCGCACGGCTTCCATCCGGGCGAGGGTACTGATCAGTGACATGGGGGCTGCTCCCTTCTTTCCGCCGCGACGGCGCTCCGCCCGCGCCGCGCCGGCCGGCGGTGCCCGGCGGGCATCGGCCGATCCGCCGGCCAGGGCCGCCGGCTCACCGGCCCGCCCCGGCCAGGGCGCCCTCGTCGGCCGGGGCGAGCGCCAGCGCCTCCGCGCGGAGCGCGGACGCGCGGCGGAGGGCCGCGACCGCCGGGTCGTCGGGGGAGCCGGCCTCGCCCGCGGCCGCCGCGAGGACGGACGCGACGGTGGTCAGGCCACCGAGCTCCGCGCGGACGCCGCGCCCCAGGGTCTGCACGGAGTCCGCCGCGCGGGCCCGCGCCCGGCAGTGGAAGGCCAGCTCGCACGCCGCGAGGCACTCCGGCGCGTACGCCGCCGCGACCGCGTCCAGAGCCTCGGCCAGCTCGTCGGCGGGCCGGGTGGGGGTGCGGCCGTCGTCGGCCGGGCACAGATCGAACGTCGTGCCCTCCGGGAGCCCGGCGGCGATCTCCGCCACGCCCGTCAGCCGCTCCAGCTGGCGGCGCGTGGTGGCCAGCGGCTTGCGGAGGTCGACGAGGGCGGCGGCCGGCAGGTTGGAGAAGTCCTTCGGGCAGACCAGCAGGGCCTGCTCGCGCACCGCCGCCGCGCCCTCCGCCATCCGCTCGGCCACGGCCTCGAGCGCCAGCGCGTACACCGCCGCCTGCCGGGCGGCCGCGCCGACCTTCGCCGCGTCGGCGGAACCGTCGATCATCGCGAAGGACTTGATCTCGACGACCGTCCAGCCGCCGTCGGGATGGACGACGATCGCGTCCGGCTCCAGATACGCCGGCGTCCCGGCGACGGTGAGCGCCAGCAGGGGGTGGTCCAGCACGGCCCACCGCCCGGCGGCGGTCGCCTCGCGCAGGGCGAGGGCCGTGCGCGCCGTACGGCCCTGGAGCCCGGTGGCGGAGAGGTCGGGCGTGTCCACGGAGCCCGGGCCGGGCGCGGGGGAGCCGTCGGCCAGCCGGTCGTGGAGCAGGCGGACGAGCTCCGCGCCGCCGTCGGACTTGACGCGGGCCTCGAAGGAATGGCCGCGTACGAAGGCGAACTGCGACTGCCCGAACGTCACGGGCGCGCCCACGGCCCGTGCCAGCGCCGCCTTGTCCACCCCCGCCCCGTCGAGCAGGGCGCGGCGGTGACAGCCGGGGTTCGCGGCGAGCGCCGCGAGCGCGCGGGCGTCGAGCGGGACGGGCGCGACGGAGGGGCCGCGCAGCTCAGCGAGCCGCTGTCGCAGCGCCGTCGGTGCGGCTGTCCCCGGCCCTGCCCCGGGCCGGCTGTCGGGGGATCTGGTCACTGGCGTCCGCCTCGCGAAGTCTCTCCGGCGCCCCCGGGCGAACCCGGGACGGCGCAGTACCCGCTGTACCCGCCGAAGTCTCGCACCCGGCACTGACATTCGCCGCTGCCACGGCCGTTTCCGCAGGTACGGCGGGTGCCGCCGGGGCGAGGCGGGCGCGGATCCGTTCGGCGAGCCGCAGCGCCGGGCGGGCGAGGAGGAAGCCCGTGCCCATCACGGCGGCGCCGGCGACGGCGTCGAGGAGGTAGTGGTTGGCGGTGCCCATCACCACGAGGGTGATCAGCAGCGGATAGGCGACGCCCGCGACCTTGGTCCAGACCGTGCGGCCCTGGGCCCACAGCACGACGCCGCACCACAGGGCCCAGCCCACGTGGAGGCTCGGCATGGCCGCGTACTGGTTGGTCAGCCCGCCCAGGCCGCGCGGGGCGCTGGCGTCGCCGCCCCACCAGCCGTACTCGGAGTACTGCCGCATCGTGTCGACGAAGCCGTAGGACGGGTCGAGGAGGCGGGGCGGGCAGGTGGGCAGGAGGGTGAAACCGATGAGGCCGATGAGGGTGGAGATCATCAGCCAGGTGCGCATCCGGCGGTAGTGGTCGGGGCGTCGCCTGAAGAGCCAGACCAGGAGCGCGGGGGTGAGGAGGTAGTGGAGGGCGGCGTAGGCGAAGTCGGCGGGTATGCCGAGCGCCGAATGATCGGTGAACAGCCGGTTGAGCGAGGGCTCGATGTTTATTCGGAACGTTTTTTCAAGATCGAGTATCGCCACGCCGTGATCCACGGCCGACTGCACATCGCCTCTTACCAACAGCCGCCCGGCCGAGTAGAGCCCGTACACCACGGCGATCAGTGGCAGTTCGGTCCACCAGCGCGGCCGCTTCCCCAGTGGTGCGGTGTACATCCGGACGCTCTCCATGTGTTCAGGCGGCCAATAAGCGCGATATGCAACCGTACGGTGTACGCCACATCTCTCGCACACCGCCCCGTGAGTCCACCCGAACCCCGAGGTGCGGGGTGGGAGACGCCGGGAATGGCCGGAGGGTTGCCCGTTGGTGAAGTGAGTGATGATGGGGAGCGAAACTCATCCTGTTCCCGAGGTGACCGACTTCACGCCTTTCACCCGGGTCCACGATCACGGCACGAAGATCACCGCAGGCATCACCGCACGCACCTCGTAAGGACTCACCCCATGGCACCGCGCATCCTGCTGGCCCGGCACGGACAGACGGAGTGGTCGCTGTCCGGCAAGCACACCGGCCGCACGGACATCCCCCTCCTCGACGAGGGGCGGCGCGGCGCCAAGCTGCTGGGCGAGCGGCTGCACCGCGCCCCGTGGGACGGCCTGCCGGACGTGGAGGTCCGGACGAGCCCCCTCGTCCGCGCCAAGGAGACCTGCGAGCTGGCCGGCTTCGGCGGCCGGGCCGCCGAGTGGGACGCGCTCATGGAGTGGGACTACGGCGCCTACGAGGGCATGACTCCCGCCGAGATCAAGGCGGGCCGTCCCGACTGGCTGATCTGGCGCGACGGCGTTCCCGAGGGCGAGACCCGGGCGGAGGTCGCCGCCCGGGCGGACGAGGTCGTGGAGTGGGCTCGCTCGGCCGACCGCGACGTGCTCGTCTTCGCCCACGGCCACATCCTGCGGACCATCGCCGCGCGCTGGATGGGCGAGGACATCTTCTTCGGCTCCCGCATCCGCCTCGACCCGACCTCCCTGTCCATCCTGGGCTGGGCGTACGGCGCGCCGGCGATCGAGCGCTGGAACGACACGGGCCACCTCGCCTGACGGCTCGGTGGATCACCGGGGTGCGCCCCCCTGGGCGTGGGCCGGTTCGGCACCGCCGGACGCGCGGGCGGGGCGTCCCGCCGTCGCGGCGGAAGGGGGACCCCACCCCGCCGCGACGGTGATCAGCCACCGCGCCGGAGTCCGGCGGTGCCGAACGGCCCAGGGGCACCCCTCAAGCCGGCCGCACGGCCACCTCGTGCCGGCCCAGGAAACCCGACACCGCCGGGTTTGAGGCGTGACGGCGCAACATACGGGCCGTCGACGCCAGCATCGTCCTGATGCGGGCCGACTGGACCTGCTCCAGCAACTCCAGCGCCTTCCCCCCGGCCACGGCCGCCGCGTCCGGGGAGCCGCCCCGGGCCAGGTCGCCCGCCAGCTGCGCGGTGTAGAGCGCGATGTTCCGGGCGAAGTGCGGGTCCTGGAGCGCGACCGCGCGCTCCGCGTGGTCCGCCGCGCGCCGCCAGTCGCCCAGGGCGGACCAGCACTGGGCCTCCAGGCCCTCCAGCTCCGCCTCGCCGAAGAAGGTCATCCACTCCGGGTCGGCCTCGGCCGCCCCGCGCCCGAAGAGCGTCCGGGCCCGCCCCAGCGTCTCCTCGGTCGCCTGCCGGTCGCCCAGCCGCGCCCAGCCCCCCGCCTCGCGCAGGGTCAGCAGGGACATCAGCCGCGCCGACCCCAGCCGCCGCCCCGCCCGCTGCGCGGCCTGCGCGGCGCGGATCGCCTCGCGGGGGCGGGCCGCGTCCCGGGCGAGGAAGGCCATGTTGCAGAAGGCGTGCGCCTCCAGCGCCGGGTCCCCGGCCACCCGCGCGGTGGCCAGGGCCTCCGCGTAGTGGGAACGGGCGTCCGCGAACCGGCCGGAGTCGTGCGCCAGCCAGCCCACGGAGATCGCCAGTTCGCCCGCGCCGGAGTGCAGCCGGTCGGCGACCGACCGCCGTCTGGTCTCCGCGTCCAGCAGTCCGTAGGCCGCCTTCAGGGGACGCGCGGCGCGCCGGTAGAGCCCGTCCGCGCCGTGCCGGTCGTCGAGCAGCCGGATGTGCCGCACCGCCTGTTCGACGGCGGCCGCCTCGGCCTCCCCCGCGTGGCGCCGGTGCGCCCGGGGACCGGCGCCCAGGGACGCGGCGGCCACGGCGACCGTGCCGGAGGTCATGAACGCGCGACGCAACACGTCGCTCTCCTCGCTGCTCTCGGTGGAGCTCTCCGCCGCACCGGAGGAGGTACGGCTTTCGGCGGGGCTCTCGGATGAACCGGGCGGCGCGGAGCCCTTCTTGCGCGCCCCCCTGCCACGCACGCTCTCGCGGGGGGCGAAGCCCATGTCCGCCGGCTCGCGGCCGGGGAACATGTGCCGGAACACCCGCTCGTAGGCGTAGTTGGGGCAGCGGATCTCCCCGGACTCCACACGCCCGATGTAGCGCGCGTCGCACGAGACGTGTTCGCCGATCTCCCGGGCCGCACGACGCACGGCGGCCGCGAATTCCCCTGGTGAACGCGGGCCGCGCAACTGCCGGAACGCGAGGTTGGGACGGGGTGACGAGGACGCGTGGGGCGACGCCATGGCCGGACCCTCTCCTGGCGAGCCGCCCCGAGGGCAACCCGCGAGGCGGGCGGCTGTGCTTGCCGTGTGGCGTGATGACCGTACCGGCTGCGGCGATTCCGCTACATCCGGTTTGACTACAAAACGGATATCCCACCTGTCATCCGCCATGAACTGCCATCCTTTGCGGCGGCACGGCGCCGTAGCCGTTGACGCGTCCACGCGTTGAACCGGAAGAGCGCGAGCGCGCTCGGCGTGGATCCCGACGCGGAGTCGGGCACGGCGTGAGGAGGGGTTTCCCGTGGTGGAGGCCGGAGTGGACATCGACGGCTCGCGGACGACGGCCCTGCGGCGGCCGTTCCAGGACCACAGCACGTCCCCGTACCCGCCGCAGGCCGGAGGCGACGGCGCCGAGGCAAACCCCTGCGACCTGGTCACGGTCCCCGCGCGCCAGGGCCTGGAGGCCGTCGACATCCTCCGGCTGCGCGACGGAGTGGGCCCCGTCCTCCACGACGGCGACTGCGACACCCTCGGCTTCCTCGTCCCGCCCGGCACGGCCGACGGCTGGGACCTGCCCGGCAGCGCCTGCACCCAGACCTACGGCCGCGGCCTGCGGACGAGCGCCGCCGAGCCCCCCGTCAACGGCACGGGCTGGCTCGTCGCCCCCGACGCCGCCTACGCCTCCGCCACCGACCCCGCCGTGCTCCGCGCCGCCCTCGGCGAGGCCGCCCGCACCATCGAGGCCGTCGACCGCTGCCGCTAGCGCCCCCCGTGGGCCCGCCGCCCGCACCGGCGATACTGGAGGGGTGGCGAAGGGCAAGCAGAAGCAAGGGCGCGGGCGCGCCGCCGAACCGATATCCGTGCGGGTGGCGGGCGGTCTGGCGGAGCTCGTCCCCGACCGCGACCGGCCGCGCGGCCGCACCCTGCTGATCGACGGGGCCCCGCAGTCCCACGTCGACCTGGACGACCCCGCCCACCTGGACTTCTCCTACCAGCGACGGCTCGGCCACATCGCCGACCTCGTCGCACCGCCCGGCAAACCCCTCCAGGTCGTCCACCTGGGCGGCGGCGCCTTCACCCTCGCCCGGTACATCGCCGCCACCCGGCCCCGCTCCACCCAGCAGATCGTCGAGATAGACGCGCCGCTGGTCCAGTTCATACGGGCCGAGCTGCCGCTGGAGCCGGGCTGGCGCATACGGGTGCGCGGCACCGACGCCCGGGAGGGGCTCGCCAGGATCCCCGACGGCTGGGCGGACCTGATCATCGCCGACGTCTTCAGCGGCGCCCGCACCCCCGCCCACCTCACCAGCACGGAGTTCGTCACCGACGTCCGGCGCGCCCTGCGCCCCGGCGGCCACTACGCCGCCAACCTCGCCGACGGCCCGCCGCTGGCCCACCTCAAGGCCCAGATAGCGACCGTCCGCACCGTCTTCCCCGAGCTGTGCCTCACCGCCGACCCGGCGGTGCTGCGCGGCCGGCGCTTCGGCAACGCCGTGCTGCTGGCCTCCGACCACGAGCTGCCCATCGCCGAGCTGACCCGCCGGGCCGCCACCGACCCCCACCAGGGACGGGTCGAACACGGCCGCCCGCTCCTCGACTTCACCGGTGGCGCCGAGCCCGTCACCGACGCGAGCGCCCGGCCCTCGCCCGCCCCACCGCCCTCCGTCTTCGAGTGATGGGCCTTCGTGTGACGGGCCTTCGCGTGACGGCCCTTCAGTCGATGGGCAGCTGTCCCGTCCGCGCCACCCGCGCGTACCACCGCGCGCTGGACTTCGGTGTACGGGCCTGGGTGGCGTAGTCCACGTACACCGCGCCGAACCGCTTGCTGTAGCCGTACGCCCACTCGAAGTTGTCCAGCAGCGACCAGAGGAAGTAGCCCCGGACGTCCGCGCCGTCGCCGAGGGCCCGCAGCACAGCCTCCAGATGGGCGCGGAGATAGGCGGTCCGCTCGGGGTCGTCGACCGTGCCGTCGGCGCCCGGCTTGTCGTCGTACGCGGCGCCGTTCTCGGTGACGATCAGCGGCAGCCCGGGGGCCTCGCGGGCGAAGCGCGTCAGCAGGTCGTACAGGCCGGTGGGGTCGACGGCCCAGTCCATCGCGGTGAGCTTGCCCGGCGGCCGGTGGAAGGCCACACCCCCGGCGCCCGGCCAGGGGGAGGGCTCCCGCCGGCCGGGCGCCGGGGGATTGTCAGTGGCGGCTGATACGACTGTGGGCGAGTAGTAGTTGATGCCCAGCGCGTCGAGGGGGTGCCGGATGACGTCCGTGTCGTCGCCGCGTACGAACGACCAGTCCGTGATGGCCGCCGTGTCGGCGAGGAGGTCCTCGGGGTACGCCCCGCGCAGCATGGGCCCGGTGAAGATACGGGTGGCCAGCGCGTCCACGCGTCGTGCCGCGTCCTGATCGGCGGGCGAGGGCGTACGGGCCCGTACGGCGGCGGGGTTGAGCGCCACGGTCAGCCGGGCCCGCGAGGGCAGCACGGCGCGCAGCGCCCGAGCGCCCAGGCCGTGCGCCAGGTTGAGGTGGTGCGCGGCCCGCAGCGCGGCCTCGTCGTCCGTGCGGCCTGGGGCGTGCACCCCGGCCGCGTAGCCCAGGAAGGCGCTGCACCAGGGCTCGTTGAGGGTGGTCCACAGCTCGACGCGGTCGCCGAGCGCCTCGCCGACGAGCCGGGCGTACTCGGCGAAGCGGTGGGCGGTGTCGCGCTCGGGCCAGCCGCCCGCGTCCTCCAGCTCCTGTGGCAGGTCCCAGTGATAGAGCGTCAGCATCGGCTGGATGCCGTGGTCGAGGAGGTCGTCGACGAGTGCCCGGTAGAAGTCGAGCCCGCGCGGCGAGGCCGGGCCGCGGCCGGTGGGCTGGACCCGGGGCCAGGAGACGGAGAAGCGGTACGCGCCCAGGCCCAGCTCCGCCATGAGGCGGACGTCCTCGGCACGGCGGTGGTAGTGGTCCGTCGCCGTGTCCCCGGTGTCGCCGCCGAGCACCCGGCCCGGCGTGCGGGAGAAGGTGTCCCAGATGGAGGGGGTGCGGCCGTCCTCGCCGGCCGCGCCCTCGACCTGGTAGGCGGCGGTCGCGGCGCCGAAGAGGAAGCCGGGCGGGAAGTCCACGGTCATGTCGCACGCTCCGGAAGGAGAGGGGGAAACGGTGGGGGAGTCAGCCCTTGAGCGCGCCGCGCATGATGCCGCCGACGATCTGCCGGCCGAGGAGCGTGAAGGCCAGCAGCAGCGGCAGCGTGCCCAGCAGCGCCCCGGCCATCACCACGGCCTGGTCGGGGACATAGCCGCGGCCGAGCCCGGTGAGGGCCACCTGCACGGTCGGGTTCTCCTGGGTCAGCGCGATCACGGGCCAGAAGAAGTCGTTCCACGCCTGGACGAAGGAGAGCATCCCCAGCACGGCCATCGCCGGCCGGGCGACGGGGAGGACGACGTGCCACACCACGCGCACGCTGCTCGCCCCGTCCACGCGGGCCGCCTCGATCAGCTCGTCGGGCAGCGCCTCGATCAGGTACTGCCGCATGAAGAACACCCCGAAGGCGCTCACCAGCGCCGGCAGGACGACGGCCCGCAACTGGTCGGTCCACCCCAGCCGTGCCACGATCATGAAGAGGGGGACGACGCTCAGCTGCGGCGGCACCATCATCGTGCCGACGGTCAGCAGGAGCAGCGCCCGCCGGAAGCGGAACCGCAGCTTGGCGAAGGCGAAGCCGGCGATGGTGCAGAAGAGCACCGTGCCCAGCGCCACCGTCCCCGCGACGAGCGTGGTGTTGGCGAGGGCGAGGCCCAGCCGGGCGTCGGTCCACGCCGTGCCGAGGTTGGTGAGCAGCCTGCCGCCGAACCACAGCGGCGGCGGGGTGTGTGCCAGCCGGGCGCTGTCGCCGGAGGCGGCCACCGCCGTCCACACGAGCGGGAAGAGCGAGCCGGCGGTGAAGAGCGTCAGGACGGCGTACGCCACGGGCCCCGCGCGCGGCCGTCGCCCGATGCCGGTACCGATGCCGGTCGTCACGTCGCCCTCTCACCGGTCCTTCCCCAGCCACCGCGCGAGGAGCGCGTTCACGGCGGCGATCAGCAGCAGGAGCAGGAACATCGTCCAGGCGACGGCCGAGGCGCGCCCGAGGTGGTAGTTGAACCAGCCCTGTTCGTAGAGGTAGAGCCCCAGGGTCTGGAACTGGTGGGAGGCGCCGCCCTTCTGGCCGCCCGCCCCGCCGAACAGCAGGGGCTCGCCGAAGAGCTGGGTCGCCCCGATGGTGGAGACGACGACGGTGAAGAGGATCGTGGGCCGCAGCGCCGGCACGGTGATGTGCAGGAACTGCCGCGCTCGCGAGGCGCCGTCGAGCGCCGCCGACTCGTAGAGCTCGTCGGGCACGGCCTGCATGGCGGCCAGGTAGATCAGCGCGTTGTAGCCCGTCCACCGCCAGATCACGATCGAGGAGACCGCGCACCGCGAGCTCCAGGTGCCGTTCTGCCAGTCGACCGGGCCGACGCCCGCCGCCTCCAGCGCCCAGTTCACCATGCCGTAGTCCCGCCCGTAGAGGACGACGAAGACGAGCGTGGCGGCGGCGACGGAGGTGGCGTAGGGGGTCAGCAGCGCGACCCGCCAGAAGGTGGCGGCGCGCAGCCGGTAGTGGAGGAGGTGCGCCAGCCCCAGCGCCATCAGCAGCTGTGGCACGGTCGACAGGACGCCGATGGTGAAGGTGTTGCGCAGCGCGTTCCAGAAGAAGCCGTTGCCGAGCAGCCGGGCGTAGTTGGTCAGGCCCGCCCATTCCATGCGCTCGGGGGAGGTCAGCTCGACGCGGTGCAGTGACGTCCACCCGGTGTAGAGGAGGGGGAAGAGCCCGAACGCGGTGAAGGAGAGGAAGAACGGGGCGATGAACGCGTAGGGGCTGTAGCGGAGGTCCCAGCGGTGGAGGCGGCTGCCCGGGCGCTCCCGGCCGCGCGGCCGGGACCCGGGGGCGGTGGCCGCGCCCTCGACGACGGGGGTCGTCGCGGTCATTCGTCCACCGTCATTCGTCCACCGCGTTCTCGATCTCCCGCTGTGCCGCCCGCCAGCCGTCCCGGGGCGATCTGCCCTGCTGTTCGACCTGGGGGATGCCGACCTCGGTGAACGCGAGCCCGATCTGCTGCTCGCGCGGCCCGAAGAACAGCGTCGGGACGTGCCGGGCCGCCTCCGTGAAGATCCTCCCGATGGGCGCGTCGCCGAAGTAGGGGTTGCGGGCGTCCCTGACCTCCGGCATGGCGTAGGAGGCCGGGGTGGAGGGGATGCCCGCCTGCCGTTCGAACAGCTTGGCCTGCTGGGCGGGGGCCGTCAGCCAAACGGCGAGCTCGATCGCGGCGGCCCGGTGCCGGGCGGCCCTGGGCACGCCGATGAAGGAGCCGCCCCAGTTGGCCGGCCGGGGCGCGGCGGCCACGTCCCACTGGCCCCGGCCCGCCGGGCCCGACTTCTCCTTGATGTAACCGAGCATCCAGGGCGGGCAGGCGACGGTGGCGAAGCGGCCGTTGGCGTACGCCTGGTCCCAGGGCTTCTCGAACTGTTTGAGCCGGGCCGTCAGCCCGTCCCGGGCGGCCCGCGTCGCCAGGTCCCAGGAGGCCCGGACGGCGGGGCCGTTCCGGTAGCGGGGACGGCCCTCGCGGTCGTAGTAGCGCTCGGGGTAGCCGTGCACGGCGGCGTTGTAGAGGCCGGCCGCCGAGTCGGTGAAGACCGTGCCCGCCGGGGCCCGGCGCCGGTAGGCCCGGCCGGCCTCCAGATAGCGCCGCCAGTCCCCGGCCCACAACCTGCCGACCGCCTCCCGGTCCGTGGGGAGCCCCGCCCGCTGGAAGAGATCCTTCCGGTAGCAGACGGCGATCGGCCCGATGTCCGTGCCGAGGCCGATGGTCCGGCCGTCGGGGGTGGTGGCCTGCGCCCACTTCCAGGAGAGCCAGTCGCCCTGGTGGACGCCCTTGGCGCGGGAGAGGTCCTCGAAGAGGTCGCCCCGGGCGGTGGCCAGCTCATGGACGTTGGCGACCTCCATGGCCTGGATGTCGGCGAGGCCGCTGCCCGCCGCGAGGTGGGTGAGCAGCTGGGGGTAGTAGGCCTCGTTCCGGTCGATCACGGATTCCTTGATCGTGACGCCCGGGTGGAGCCGTTCGTACTCCGTGTAGAGGCCGGCCTGCTTGTAGCCGAAGACACCGAAGGTGCCGACGGTGATCGTGGTGCGCCGGGCGCCCCTGCTGTCCCCGTCGTCTCCGTCCTTGGCGCAGCCGTCGAGCAGGCTCATGCCGAGGA
The DNA here is from genome assembly GCF_014648775.1 of Streptomyces abikoensis. Classification (GTDB taxonomy): domain Bacteria; phylum Actinomycetota; class Actinomycetes; order Streptomycetales; family Streptomycetaceae; genus Streptomyces; species Streptomyces abikoensis. The sequence continues at coordinate 653,511 of NZ_BMRT01000004.1, read as the reverse complement.
CCAGGGCGGCGGCGACCACGAACAGCAGGGCGCGGCGTCGGTAGGGCCCGCTCGACCAGGCGGTCACTGGATGACGGTGACGTTCTCCGCCTGCGGCCCCTTCTGTCCCTGGGTGACGTCGTACTCGACCCTGTCGTTCTCGTGGAGCTCCTTGAAGCCGGTTCCCTGGACGGCGGAGAAGTGGACGAACACGTCCGGGCCTCCGTCGTCCTGTGTGATGAAGCCGAATCCCTTTTCGGCGTTGAACCACTTCACTGTGCCTGTTGATGCCATCGGTCATGACCCTTCGTCCGGTACCGGCATCTCAGCTTTGCCCGGATGGAGGGCAGAAGTCCCCCGACCGCCCCTGGCGTCACCCCTGAGGACTACAAAACGAAAAGAGCCCGGTCCGCTTGAAGCGGACCGGGCTCTTCCCGATCAGGGTGAGTAACGGGACTCGAACCCGCGACATCCTGGACCACAACCAGGTGCTCTACCAGCTGAGCTATACCCACCACGTCCGGCGTTTGTTTCCGTGTTTCCCACCGGCCGAGAAGAAGTCTACAGGGTCTTGAGGGGTGCTCGCTCCCAGCTTTCGCCGTGCCGGGAGCGAGCTACGTCACTATGCCTGAGCGGACAGGACGTGCTTGGCCGCGATGGCCTTCGCCGTGTCGGAGTCCGGCCCGGGCTGGGGGACGAAGATCGCCTCGCGGTAGTAGCGGAGCTCGGCGATCGACTCGCGGATGTCCGACAGCGCCCGGTGGTTGCCGTTCTTCTTGGGGCTGCTGAAGTAGGCGCGCGGGAACCAGCGGCGGGCCAGCTCCTTCACCGAGGACACGTCCACGATCCGGTAGTGCAGATGGCCTTCGAGCGCGGGCATGTCCCGCAGCAGGAAACCGCGGTCGGTGCCGACCGAGTTTCCGCACAGCGGGGCCTTGCCCGGCTCCGGGACGTGCTCGCGGATGTAGGCCAGGACCTGCCGCTCGGCGTCCTCGAGCGTGGTCCCGCCGTCCAGCTCCGCCAGCAGCCCGGAGGCCGTGTGCATCTCGCGCACGACCTCGGGCATGGTGGCGAGGGCCTCGGCGGGCGGGCGGATGACGATGTCCACGCCGTCCCCGAGGATGTTCAGCTCAGAGTCGGTGACCAGGGCGGCCACCTCGATGAGCGCGTCGGACGACAGCGAGAGCCCGGTCATCTCGCAGTCGATCCACACCATGCGATCGTTCATACGTCTCACCCTACGGGGCGTTCCCGCTGTCCGGGCAGGCGCGGAGCGTAGAGGTCCGTATCCGGCTTCCCCGGATCTCCCGGACCCAGCCCGTGCCCGCCGTGCCCCGGCGAGTGAGAGATGTGTCCGCTGTGTCCACCCGGCGGCGGAGGAGCGCCCAGGGGCGCGCCCGTCATCGCGTGGGCGGGCAGCGCCGCACGGCGCATCGCCATCAGCGACGGCTCCCCCGGCCGGGGATCCAGTGGATCCGGCCGGTCGAACCGGTCGCCGCGCTCCGGCCGCTCGCCCCGCTCCGGCCGGTCCACCGGGCCGCCCTGCGGCCGGCGCGCCCGGTAGGCGGCCCGGTAGGCGGCGGGGGAGGACCCCAGCTGCCTGCGGAAGTGGCCGCGCAGGGCCACGGGCGAGCGGAAGCCGCAGCGTCCGGCGACCTCGTCCACGGAGTAGTCCGAGGTCTCCAGGAGCCGCTGGGCCTGGAGCACCCGCTGAGTGATCAGCCACTGCAGCGGGGCGCTCCCGGTGAGCGAGCGGAACCGCCGGTCGAAGGTGCGACGGCTCATGTACGCGCGGGCGGCCAGGGTCTCCACGTCGAACTGCTCGTGGAGGTGCTCCAGCGCCCAGGCGACGACCTCGGCCAGCGGGTCGGCGCCGATCTCCTCGGGTAAAGACCTGTCGAGGTAGCGCTCCTGTCCGCCGGCGCGGCGGGGCGGCACGACGAGTCGGCGGGCCAGGGCCCCCGCGGCGTCGGCGCCGTGGTCGGTGCGGACGATGTGCAGGCACAGATCGATGCCCGCCGCGGTGCCCGCGGACGTCAGTACGTCGCCGTCGTCCACGAAGAGCTCCCGGGGGTCCACATGGACCGACGGATAGCGCTTCGCGAGCGTGGGCGCGTACATCCAGTGGGTGGTGGCGGGCCTGCCGTCGAGCAGGCCCGCGGCGGCCAGTACGAAGGCCCCGGTGCACAGCCCGACGATGCGGGCACCCTCCTCATGGGCACGGCGGAGCGCGTCGAGCGCGGCGGCGGGCGGCGGCTGGGTGATCGACCGCCAGGCCGGTACGACGACGGTCCCGGCCCTGGAGAGTGCCTCCAGGCCGTACGGTGCGGTCAATTCCAGGCCGCCGGTCGTTCGCAATGGCACATCTTCGCCCGCGCACACCAGCAATCGGTAGCGGGGAACCCCCGCGTCCTGCCGGTCGATGCCGAACACGGAAAGCGGGATGGAGCTTTCGAAGATGGGGCCGCCGCTGAAAAGCAGCACGGCGACGATCTCCCGGCGGCGGCGTCCGGAGAGCTTGCGCGCGGTCTCCGGTACGGTCGTGGAGTCCTGGCTCATGGCGCTAAGCCCCCCTCGGCGGTCGAGTCCTCTCGGTCCTGCACGTTTCCCCTCGGTCCTGAACGGTTCCCCCGCCGGTCATGGCCAAGATCGAATCTACTGCGTCGCTTGGAGACGCGGTGACCAGTTCACCACCCGCCTCTAAATCGACATGACAACTTGGCGCGAAGCGTTCGATCACGAAGCGTTGCACTTGCAGGCTCCGGTGAAAAGTACGCCTCTCGCCCCTGCCCACACTCCTCAGTCGGCAACCGCCCTCAGCGGTTCTTTCCTTGCTGGTCGACCGGCTGATGGGAGGGGTTCAGGCCGAGGTGTGAAGTTCGGACCCAAGTTGGCTGAAAATATATGGGTGCAGGCGTGCGAGGAGGTCAGTCGGCGGGGCTACCGGACCCCTGGCGGCGGGCTCCGCGATGGCTCCCCGCGCCCGTCCGGCCGTGCCGGCCCCGGTGCGGGGACGCCTGCTCCGCGGACACCCTGGCGGCAGTGCGCTCGGACTGGCGCAGGAGTGCGTGGCAGACGCAGGTGAGTGCCACCAGACCGGCGGCCGTACCGGCCGCGCCGCCGAAGGACTGACCGCACATCAGCAGGACGACCGGGACCAGGGCACAGCTGAAGGCCGCCCAGCGGACCACATCGCTCACCGGATCGGGGGACGGGCCCTCGGGCGTCTCCTCGCGGGCGAAATCATGGGTTCCGGGCACGGAACGGCTCCCTGCTGGCGGCTGCTGGCGGTACTAACAACGGCCCGCCGGGGGCGTGGGTCACTGGGCAGTGGGTAGCAGGGGGTGTGAGCCCGGGCCATTGCGCTACGCGCCGCGCTCGTGCATGCTCCGGGGAACCGCCCACGGGGCCGCCGGCCCGGCGGGCGGCCTCTGGGCAGGCAGCGACTGTCGCCGTACCCTGGGGGGTAAGCACTTGAAAAGATGAATCCCGGACGGATTTGGCCGTCCAAGATCCATCAGTGGGCGCGCCCCTCGACAACTCCAACCAGTCCACCGCCGATCCCTCGACCAGAGGCTTCCTTCGCCGAGACACCGATGGCCGGTCACGAATTCTCCGAACCCGCGGACCGCAAGCGGATCGCCGATCAGGCGGCGAATCCCGAAGCGGCGGAAGAAACACGTCATTCCTGCGATCCGGCGTTCCGGCACGGCGTCGTGGTGGGCTTCGACGGTTCCATGTCGAGCGAGCGAGCGCTTGCGTATGCAATCGGTATGGCCCGGCGCTCGGGCTCGGGACTGATCATCGTCCATGTGGCCAACCGGCTGCCGACGACCGTCTGGGCGGGCTGCGAGCCGCCGGTCTTCGTGGACGTCCCCGATCACCGCACCGAGGTCCTGGGCCTGGAGCTGGCCTGCGCCGACCATCTCTCCGAGGTCCCCTGGATCCTGGTGGAGCGCGGCGGGGACATCTGCCACGAACTCGAAGAAGTCGGGCGTGAGTACGCCGCCGACGCCATCGTGGTGGGCTCCACCCACGGTCTGGTCGGCCGGATCTTCGGTTCCGTGGCGGGCCGGCTGGCGCGCCGGGCGCAGCGGCCGGTCGTCGTCATCCCGTAGGTGCCGCAGGGAAACGGTTCCGCCGATCCCTTGGCTCCCCCGGAATCTACTCGCGCGTAGAGGTGCCGGTGGCATCCCGCATGGGTACAACTCCGGCAGTACGTCCCAGGGCGTGCCAGGACGTGCCGCCGGACGGGAGGTGACGGTTCCCGGGGCCGGTGGCATCACCGCCGGCGTGAGGGCGACGCCGGCGCGAAAGGAGGCGGCCCTCCCCGCGCGCGTGGTGGCACGCGTGGGGAGGGCCGTTCTCTCGTACCTGTCGCGGACAGGTGCGGACAGGTCCGAGAGGTCTCGTGGGGCCCGCGGCCGGAGCGGCCGGGCGGGCCCGGGGGCCGGACTACTCGACGGTGACGGACTTCGCCAGGTTGCGCGGCTTGTCGATGTCGCGGCCCATGGCCTTGGCCGTGTAGTACGCGAAGAGCTGGAGCGGGATGCCCATGAGGATGGCGTCCAGCTCGTCCTCGTTCTTCGGCACGACGATCGTGTGGTCGGCCTTCTCCTGCTCCCGGTGGGCGACGGCGAGGATGCGGCCGCTACGGGCCTTGATCTCCTCGAGCGCGGCGCGGTTCTTCTCCAGCAGCTCGTCGTCCGGCACGATCGCGACGGTCGGCATCGCGGGCTCGATCAGGGCCAGCGGGCCGTGCTTCAGCTCGGAGGCCGGGTAGGCCTCGGCGTGGATGTACGAGACCTCCTTGAGCTTCAGCGAGGCCTCGCGGGCCACCGGGTAGCCGCGGACACGGCCGATGAACATCATCGACTTGGCCTCGGCGTACTCCTTGGCCAGCTCCTCGATCTGCGCCTCGTTGGCGAGGATCTCCTCGATCTGGCCGGGCAGCTTGCGCAGGCCCTCGATGATCCGCTTGCCGTCGGCGACGGACAGGTCGCGGGTGCGGCCCAGGTGGAGGGCGAGCAGGCCGAAGGAGACCACCATGTTGGTGAAGCACTTGGTGGAGACGACGCAGACCTCGGGGCCGGCGTGGACGTAGATGCCGCCGTCGGTCTCGCGGGCGATCGCCGAGCCGACCACGTTGACCAGGCCCAGGACGCGGGCGCCCTTGCGCTTGAGCTCCTGGACGGCGGCGAGCACGTCGTAGGTCTCACCCGACTGGGACACCGCGATGTAGAGGGTGTCGGGGTCGACGACCGGGTTGCGGTAGCGGAACTCGGAGGCCGGCTCGGCGTCCGCGGGGATGCGGGCCAGCTCCTCGATCATCTGGGCGCCGATCTGGCCGGCGTGGTACGAGGTGCCACAGCCGAGGATCTTCACCCGGCGCACGGCGCGGGCGTCACGGGCGTCCAGGTTGAGGCCGCCGAGGTGCACGGTGGAGAAGCGGTCGTCGATGCGGCCGCGCAGCGCGCGGTCCACGGCGTCGGCCTGCTCGTGGATCTCCTTGTGCATGTACGTGTCGTGGCCGCCCATGTCGTAGGACTCGGCCTCCCACTCGACGGTGGTCGGCTGGGCGGAGGTGCGGGAGCCCTCGGTGGTGTAGGTGCGGTAGTCGTCCGCCTTGAGGGTGGCCATCTCGCCGTCGTCGAGGGTGACGACCTGGCGGGTGTGGGCGACCAGGGCGGCGACGTCGGAGGAGACGAACATCTCCTTCTCGCCTATGCCCAGGACCACGGGCGAGCCGTTGCGGGCGACGACGATGCGGTCCGGGAAGTCGGCGTGGAGGACGGCGATGCCGTACGTGCCCTCGATGTGCTTGACGGCCTCGCGGACCTTCTCCTCCAGCGTGCCGGCCTCGGAGCGGGCGATGAGGTGGGCGAGGACCTCGGTGTCGGTGTCGGACACGAAGGTGAAGCCGTCGGCGGTCAGCCGGGTGCGCAGCTCGGCGGCGTTGTCGATGATGCCGTTGTGGACGACGGCCACCTTCTCCTCGGCGTCGAGGTGGGGGTGGGCGTTGACGTCGTTCGGCGCGCCGTGGGTGGCCCAGCGGGTGTGGGCGATGCCGGTGGTGCCGTTGAAGCGCTTGGGCAGCCGGGACTCGAGCTCGCGGACGCGGCCCTTGGCCTTGGCGGACTTCAGGCCGCCGGTCTTGCCGCCGGCGTGCAGGGCGATGCCGGCGGAGTCGTAGCCCCGGTACTCCAGGCGCTGGAGACCCTCGAGCAGCAGCGGCGCGACATCACGCTTGCCGATGTATCCGACGATTCCACACATAGGTGACCCTCCCAGGTAAAGCGTTCGTGGTGCCCGGTACTACGGCGGCACTCGATGGCGGTTGCGAGGACGGAACGGGGCGGCTGTGCGGACCGGCCCCGGCCGTCGTCGTCCCGGCGGCTCAGCCGTAGACGATGCGGCGCAGTTGCCGCAGTGAGAGCTCGGGTGGTGCCACCGCGCGGTGCGGCAGCTCCCCCGCGATGCGCTCGAAGATCTCCGCGTTGTTCAGTCCGCCGGACTGGAGCTCACGGTGGCGGCGACGCACGAATTCCTCGGCCGTCTCGTCGAAGTACGCCAGCACGTCCAGCACCACCCGGGCGGCCTCGCCGCGCTGTAGCGGCGTGCTGCGCACCAGGTGGTCGACCAGGTCGTCATGGGACATGCGGCGTTCGAGCACCCGTCGATAGTGAGGGGAAGACGAGTCTTTCGCAAGAATCCTGCCCGATTTCGGGCAGGAGTGCGGGGTGCGGAGTGGGAAAAAGGTTAGAAACGCCGCAGGACAGCCTGTTTCGCCGCGGCGAACTCCTCGTCCGTGAGGATTCCCGCGTGACGCAGCTCACCCAGCTCGCGCAGCCGGCGCAGCAGGACGTCGTGATCGGCGGGGGCGGCGGGCCCGGCCGGGGGCGCGCTCTCCGGGGCCTTCGAGAGGCCGAGGGCCGGGGCGGCCGCCGGAGCGACGGCGGACCGCGCGGCTCCGGCGGCGGAGGGGTGCGGCAGCCGGGCGGTCACGGCGGCGGCCACCAGCGCCATCAGCGGGTCCTTCTTGAAGCCGTAGAGCTCGATGGCGTGCGGGTCGTGCTTGGGCGGCGCGTTCGTGGGCGCCTGGGGGACGGTGAAGCGGAGGTAGCCGTTCTCCAGGCCGGCGGAGGGCTGCCACTCCACGGTGGCGATGTCGGCCACGGGCAGGACGCGCGTCCCCGCGGACTTCTTCCCCTCGGCGGTGACCCAGTTCCACTCCAGGCGGACCCGCTCGCCGTCGAAGGAGGCGGTGCCGTCCCCCGCGCTCACCGACAGCGGCACGGCGGGGCCCGGCAGCAGATAGCGGTCCGTGGGGCCGTCCGGCAGCTGCTCCAGCAGCAGGGCGTGGCGCACCTCGTCCACGAAGTACTCCGCGACGCCCGTACGGTCCTGCTCGACCGCGAGCTGATACGGATCCGCCGCCTCCGGAAGCCGGCCGCGGGCGGCCTGGGTCAGCGGGTCGGACCCGTCGCGCAGCCGCAGCCGGAGCCGTCCGCCCTTGCGGGCCGGCTCGAAGGCGACGCCCGCCACCGCGCCCAGCGGAACGGCGAGCTCACCCAGGGTCTGGCGCAGCGGATGCACTCCCCGCTCCCGGCCCGGCACGATGCGTATCGTGTCGCCGTCGAAGGTCCATGTCCCGTCCTTCTGGAGGATCTCAGCCATGGACGGAATTCTCGCAGGCGGGCCGGGGGCGCGGGGCGGGGAGCGGGGGCGTGACAGGGGTGGGCGCCGGGCGGCGGGCGTGGGCGTCAGGCGCCGGGCAGGCCCAGCTCGCGGGCGATGAGCATCCGCTGCACCTCGCTGGTGCCCTCGCCGATCTCCAGGATCTTGGAGTCCCGCCACATCCGGGCCACGGGGTACTCGTTCATGAAGCCGTAGCCGCCGTGGATCTGGGTGGCCTCGCGGGCGTTGGTGACCGCGATCTCGGAGGAGTAGAGCTTGGCCAGCGCCGCCTCCTTCTTGAACGGCTCGCCGTGGACCAGCCGGGACGCGGCGTCGCGCCAGGCGATCCGGGCCGTGTGGGCCCGCATCTCCATGTCGGCGATCTTGAACTGGATGGCCTGGTTGGCGCCGATCGGCCGGCCGAAGGCCTCCCGGGTCCGGGCGTATACGACGGACTCGTCGACACAGCCCTGGGCGAGCCCGGTGGCCAGCGCGGAGATCGCGATCCGGCCCTCGTCCAGTATCCGCAGGAACTGGGCGTAGCCGCGGCCCTGTTCGCCCAGCAGATTGGCGGCGGGCACCCGGACGTCGGAGAAGGACAGCTCCCGGGTGTCCGAGGCGTTCCAGCCGACCTTGGAGTAGGGGGCGGCGACGGTGAAGCCGGGGGTGCCGGACGGCACGATGATCGAGGAGATCAGCGGCTTGCCGTTCTCGGCGTGGCCGGTGACGGCGGTGACGGTGACCAGGCCGGTGATGTCGGTGCCGGAGTTGGTGATGAAGCACTTGGTGCCGTTGATCACCCATTCGTTGGTCGCCTCGTCGAGCCGGGCCGTGGTGCGGGTGGCCCCGGCGTCGGAGCCGCCGTCGGGCTCCGTCAGACCGAACGCGCCCAGCATCTCGCCGGAGCACAGCTTCGGCAGCCACTCGCGCTTCTGCTCCTCGGTGCCGAAGCGGAAGATGGGCATCGCGCCCAGCGAGACCCCGGCCTCCAGGGTGATCGCCACGGAGGAGTCCACCCGGGCGAGCTCCTCCAGGACCAGCCCGAGGGCCAGGTAGTCCCCGCCCATGCCGCCGTACTCCTCGGGGAACGGCAGCCCGAACAGGCCCATGCGGCCCATCTCCCGCACGATCTCGTACGGGAACTCATGGCGCTCGTAGAAGTCGCCGATCTTCGGGGCGACGACCTCGTGGGCGAACTCCTCCACGGTGCGGCGGAGTTCCTCGTGCTCGGGGGAGAGGCGGTGGTCCAGCGACATGGCTCAGGGCTCCTGGTGGGAGAGGGCACGGACGGTGCGGGACGGGCTGGGTCGGCCCAGGTGGCCGGCCATCCAGACGCTGGTGGCGGTGAGACGGCCGAGATCGACCCCGGTGGCGATGCCGAGGCCGTCGAGCATCCACACGAGGTCTTCGGTGGCGAGGTTTCCGGTGGCGCTCTTGGCGTACGGGCAGCCGCCGAGCCCGCCGGCGGAGGCGTCGACCGTGGTCACGCCCTGGCGGAGGGCGGCGAGGGTGTTGGCGAGCGCCTGCCCGTAGGTGTCGTGGAAGTGCACGGCGAGCCGGTCGACCGGCACACCCGCCTCGTGGAGAGCGGTGAGCAGCGCCGTGACATGGCCGGGCGTGGCGACGCCGATGGTGTCGCCGAGGCTCAGCTCGTCACAGCCCAGGTCGAGGAGGCGACGGCTGACCCGGACGGTCTGTTCCAGGGGGACGGCCCCCTCCCAGGGGTCGCCGAAGCACATGGAGAGGTAGCCGCGCACCCGCAGCCCCGCCTCCCGGGCCGTCGCCACGACGGGGGCGAACATCTCCAGCGACTCGTCGACGGAGCGGTTGAGATTGGCCCGGGCGAAGGACTCGGTGGCGCTGCCGAAGACGGCGATCTCCCGGGCGCCGAGGGCGAGGGCGCGGTCGAGCCCCCGCCGGTTGGGCACGAGCACGGGGAGCCGGGCGGGGACGCCGTCGAGCAGCGGCAGCAGCTCCTCGGCGTCGGCGAGCTGGGGCACCCACTTGGGGTGGACGAAGCTCGTCGCCTCGACGGTGTCCAGGCCGGCGGCGGCCAGCCGGCGGATGAACTCCGCCTTGACCTCGGTCGGGACGGTCGTCTTCTCGTTCTGCAGACCGTCGCGGGGGCCCACCTCGTGGATTCGCACCCGGGTGGGGAGGGCGGGGTCGGGGAAGGCCATGGGCAGTCCGTCGATCATGACTTCTCCGCAAGCGCGACCGGGGTGGCATCGGGAGTGACGACCGGGGTGACGACGGCCAGGACCTGGTCCATCGCCACGGTGCTGCCGGGCGTCACGTCGAGCTCGGTGACGGTGCCGGCGTGGGGGGCGGCGATGACGTGCTCCATCTTCATCGCCTCGACGACGAGGAGGCTCTGACCGGCCTCGACCTCGTCCCCCACGGCCGCCTTGACGACGGTGACCGTGCCGGGCATGGGGGCGGTGAGCGTGCCGGCGTGGGCCCCGGCGCCGCCGCCGGTGAGCGCGGCGAGGACGGGGTCGTACGGCACGAGGTGCCAGGTGTCGCCCTGGTGGGCGAGCCACGTGCCGCCGTCGGGCGTGCGGGTGACGGTGAGGGTGCGGGTGGTGCCGTCGAGCTCGACGGTGGTTTGCTCCCCGGATCCCCGGGAGGGCAGCAGCTTCGCGCTGCGTGGGGCGTCCGGCGCGGCCTCGCCCTCGGGGCTCAGCAGGAACTCCGTGCCCGCCGCGGTGTCGCGCACGCGGACCGTGACCGGGGCGTGGCCCGGGGCGCGGAAGTGGTGGGGCGTCCAGGCGGCCTCGCCGCCGAGGCGCCAGCCGCTCGGGACCGAGAAGGGGTCCACCCAGGTGGGGGTTCCGGTGGGGGACAGCTCGCGCTGGCGCAGCAGCCCACCCGCCACGTACACCTCCTCCGGCACCTCCGCCGGAACGAGCGTCGCCGCGTCCCGGTCGACCAGGCCCGTGTCGAGGTCGCCCGAGACGACGGAGGGGTGCGCCAGCAGCCGTCGCAGGAAGCCCACGTTCGTGTCGACGCCCAGGACGACCGTCTCCGCGAGGGCGGCCCGCAGGCGGCGGAGGGCCGTGGCCCGGTCCGGGCCGTGGGCGACGACCTTCGCGAGCATGGGGTCGTACGACGTGCCGACCTCCGCGCCCGCCACGAGCCCGGAGTCCACCCGGATGCCCTCGCCCGACGGCTCGCGCAGTGCCAGGACCGTGCCCGCCGAGGGCAGGAAGTCGACGCGGTCGCCGCTCACCCGGGCGGTCTCGGCGCAGACGCGCGCCTCCACCGCGTGCCCCGTGAGCGTCACGTCCTCCTGGGCGAAGCCCAGCCGCTCGCCGGCCGCGACCCGGATCTGCCACTCGACCAGGTCCAGCTCGGTGATCAGCTCCGTGACCGGGTGCTCGACCTGGAGACGGGTGTTCATCTCCATGAAGTAGTACGAGGACGGATCGCCGCCCGGGACGATGAACTCGACCGTCCCCGCGCCCGTGTAGCCGCAGGAGCGCGCGGCCTGCGCGGCGGCCTCGCCCATCGCGGCGCGCGTGGCCTCGTCCAGCAGGACGCTGGGCGCCTCCTCGATGATCTTCTGGTGGCGGCGCTGGAGGGAGCACTCGCGCTCGCCCAGGTGGACGACGCCGCCGTGGCCGTCGGCCAGCACCTGGATCTCGATGTGCCGGGGGCGGTCGATCCAGCGCTCCACGAGCAGGGTGTCATCGCCGAACGACCCGCGCGCCTCGCGCCGCGCGGCGGCGATCTCCTCGCCGAGCAGCGCCGCGTCGCGCACCAGCCGCATGCCCTTGCCGCCGCCGCCCGCGGACGGCTTCAGCAGGACCGGCATCCCGATCCCGTGCGCCGCGTCGGCCAGTTCGGCGTCCGTCAGGCCGCTGCCCGTCGAGCCCGGTACGACGGGCACGCCCGCCGCCCGGACCGTCTCCTTCGCCCGGATCTTGTCGCCCATCAGCTCGATCGCCCCGGCGGGCGGGCCGATGAAGACGAGCCCCGCGTCCGCGCAGGCGCGGGCGAAGGCCGCGTTCTCCGCGAGGAAGCCGTAGCCGGGGTGGACGGCCTGCGCGCCGGTGCGGGCGGCGGCGTCCAGCAGGCGCTCCACGGACAGATAGCTCTCCGTGGCGGCCGCGGGGCCGATGCGCACGGCGGTGTCGGCCTCGCGGACGTGCCGGGCGTCGGCGTCGGCGTCGCTGAAGACGGCGACGGACCGGATGCCGAGTGCGCGCAGCGTACGGATGACGCGTACGGCGATCTCGCCCCGGTTGGCGACAAGGACTGTCTCGAACATGCTCCGCCTCACATCCGGAAGACGCCGTAGCCGGGCGCCGCGCCGTCCCTGGCGGGAAGCGGGGCGTTGGCACAGGCGGTCAGGGCCAGGCCCAGCACCTGCCGGGTCTCCAGGGGGTCGATGACTCCGTCGTCCCACAGCCGGGCGGTCGCGTAGTAGGCGTTGCCCTGGGTGTCGTACTGCTCGCGGATCGGCGCCCGGAAGGACTCCTCGTCCTCCGCGCTCCACTCCTCGCCGCGCGCCTCCAGCTGGTCGCGCTTGACGGTGGCGAGCACGGACGCCGCCTGCTCGCCGCCCATCACGGAGATCTTCGCGTTGGGCCACATCCACAGGAAGCGGGGCGAATAGGCCCGGCCGCACATGGAGTAGTTGCCCGCGCCGTAGGAGCCGCCTATGACGACCGTGAGCTTCGGGACGCGGGTGCAGGCGACGGCCGTGACCATCTTGGCGCCGTGCTTGGCGATGCCGCCCGCCTCGTACTGCCGGCCCACCATGAAGCCGGAGATGTTCTGGAGGAAGAGCAGGGGAATGCCGCGCTGGTCGCACAGCTCGATGAAGTGGGCGCCCTTCTGGGCGGATTCGGAGAAGAGGATGCCGTTGTTGGCGACGATGCCCACCGGGTGGCCGTGGATCCGGGCGAAGCCCGTCACCAGCGTCTGCCCGAACTCCGCCTTGAACTCGGCGAATCGCGAGCCGTCGACGATCCGGGCGATGACCTCGCGGACGTCGTACGGGGTGCGGGAGTCCACCGGGACCGCGCCGTAGAGGCCCGCCGGGTCGGCCTTGGGCTCCTCGACGGGCTCCACCGGCCACGGCGGCGCGCCGCGCTCGGGGAGCGTCGAGACGATCGTCCGGACGATGCGCAGGGCGTGCTCGTCGTTCTCGGCGAGGTGGTCGGTGACGCCCGACACCTTCGAGTGGACCTCGCCGCCGCCCAGCTCCTCGGCGGTGACGACCTCGCCCGTCGCGGCCTTCACCAGCGGCGGGCCGCCCAGGAAGATCGTGCCCTGGCCGCGTACGATCACGGCCTCGTCGCTCATCGCCGGGACGTAGGCGCCGCCGGCCGTGCAGGAGCCGAGGACCGCCGCGATCTGCGGGATGCCGGCGCCGGACATCCGGGCCTGGTTGTAGAAGATCCGGCCGAAGTGCTCGCGGTCGGGGAAGACCTCGTCCTGCATGGGCAGGAAGGCGCCGCCGGAGTCGACCAGGTACAGGCACGGGAGCCTGTTCTCCAGGGCGATCTCCTGGGCGCGCAGGTGCTTCTTGACGGTCATCGGGTAGTACGTGCCGCCCTTGACCGTGGCGTCGTTGGCGACGATCACCGTCTCGCGGCCGGAGACCCGGCCGATGCCCGCGATCACACCGGCGGCCGGGGCGGCCCCGCCGTACATCCCCTCGGCGGCCAGCGGGGCGATCTCCAGGAAGGGCGAGCCGGGGTCGAGCAGGGCGTCGACGCGGTCGCGCGGCAGCAGCTTCCCGCGCGCGGTGTGCCGCGCGCGGGCCTTCTCGCCGCCGCCCAGCCGGGCGGTGGCGAGCCTGCCGCGCAACTCCGCCGTCAGCTCGCGATGGGCGGCCTCGTTGGCCCGCCAGGCGTCGGACGCCGGATCGGCGGCGCTCCCCAGCACCGGTGCCTGCTGCATGGACTCGAGCTCCCTTGCTCGGTTAATGAGCGTTAACACAGTGCCTTCAGGTTAACGACCATTAACGCCCGCTGTCTAGAATTACCTTCGTGAAAGACGCTGTGAGCACCCCCCGACAGGCCCCGGCCCCCCTCTCCCGCCGCGAGCAGATCCTGCGGGAGGCCGCCCGGCTCTTCGCCGAGCGCGGCTTCCACGGCGTGGGCGTGGACGAGATAGGGGCGGCGGTCGGCATCAGCGGCCCCGGGCTCTACCGCCACTTCGCCGGCAAGGACGCGATGCTCGCCGAGCTGCTGGTGGGCATCAGCGGGCGGCTCCTCACGGGCGGCCGGCGGCGCGTCGCCGAGGCCGCGGAGGCGGGCGCGGACCCGGCCGAGGTGCTGGACTCGCTCATCGACGGCCACATCGACTTCGCCCTGGACGACCGGGCGCTGATCATCCTCCACGACCGGGAGCTCGGCCAGCTCCGCGACAGCGACCGCAAGCTGGTGCGCTCGCTCCAGCGCCAGTACGTGGAGCTGTGGGTCGACGTCGTCCGCCGGCTCCACCCCGGCACCCTGGAGGTCGAGGTACGGGCCGCCGTCCACGCCGTCTTCGGCCTGCTCAACTCGACCCCCCACCTCGGCCGCCCCGGCGCCCTCCCCGCCCGCACGGCCATGGCCGCGCTGCTGCGCCGCCTGGCGCACGGCGCGCTCGGCTCCCTGGCGGGCTGACGAGCACATCTGGACAGCCTTGGTGACCGGCCGGTAGCTTCCGCTGAGCAAGCGCTTATACAGCAGCGCTTGTACAGCAAGCGCTGATGCGGCGAGCGCCCCACGGCGAGCGCTGCCACAGCCCGAGCGGGGAGGCCGCTGTGCGACGCACTGTCTTCACCGAGGACCACGAGGCGTTCCGGCGGACGATCCGCGACGTCATCGCCGCCGAGGTGGTGCCGCACTACGACGAGTGGCGCGCCGCCGGGGCCGTCCCCCGCGCGTTCTACAAGAGGCTCGGCGAGCTCGGCGTCTTCGGCATCGAGGTCCCCGAGGAGTACGGCGGCGCGGGACAGCGCTCGTTCAAGTTCCAGGCCGTCGTCACCGAGGAGTGCGCGCGTGCGGGCGTCAGCTTCGGTGCCGCCGGCGCCCACACCGCCCTCTGCCTGCCCTACCTCCTCACATACGGCACGGAGGAGCAGAAGCGGCGCTGGCTGCCCGGCTTCGTCTCCGGCGAGCTGATGACCGCCATCGCCATGACCGAGCCCGGCACCGGCTCCGACCTGGCCGGGATGCGGACCACCGCCCGGCTCTCCGAGGACGGCACCCACTACGTCCTCAACGGCGCCAAGACCTTCATCACCGGCGGCGTCCAGGCCGACCGGGTGCTCGTCTGCGCCCGTACGGCCCCGGCCACCGCCGAGGACCGGCGCGGCGGCATCTCCCTCCTCGTCGTGGACACCTCCTCGGAGGGCTACGCCGTCGGCCGCACGCTGGAGAAGCTCGGCCTGAAGGTCTCCGACACCGCCGAACTCTCCTTCACCGACGTCAAGGTGCCGGTCACGGACCTCCTCGGCGAGGAGGGCGCGGCCTTCGGCTACCTCACCCACAACCTCCCGCAGGAGCGCCTCGGCATCGCCGTCGGCGCGTACGCCCAGGCGGCCGCCGCCGTCGCCTTCGCCACGGAGTACGTCCGCGACCGCACGGTCTTCGGGCGGTCGGTGGCCTCGTTCCAGAACACCAAGTTCGTCCTGGCCGACTGCCGTTCCGAGGTGGACGCGATGCAGGCGGTCGTCGACCGGGCCCTGGAGGCGCACGACGCGGGCGAGCTGACCGCCGCCGACGCCGCCTCCGCCAAGCTCTTCACCACCGAGCGGGCGGCCGTCGTCGTCGACAAGTGCCTCCAGCTCCACGGCGGTTACGGCTACATGATGGATTACCCCATCGCCCGCCTGTACGCGGACACCCGCGTCACCCGCATCTACGGCGGCACGAGCGAGGTCATGCGCTCGATCATCGCCAAGTCGATGGGCCTGTAGGGCCCGCCGCGACAGCACGGACACCCGTTAAGGACCACCGGCACATGAACGAACCCCTCACCATCGAGCCCCCCGCCCCCCTCGACGAACTCCTCGGCCTGCTCGACCTCGAGCGGATCGAGGAGGACATCTTCCGCGGCACCACCTCCCGGCCCGTGCTCGTGCCGCGCGTCTTCGGCGGCCAGGTCGCCGCGCAGGCGCTGGTCGCCGCCGGACGTACCGTCCCGGCCGACCGGCACGCGCACTCCCTGCACTCCTACTTCCTGCGCCCCGGCGACCCCGCGGTGCCCATCGTCTACACCGTGGACCGCATCCGCGACGGCTACTCCTTCACGACCCGCCGCGTCGTCGCCGTCCAGCACGGGCAGCCGATCTTCCACCTCTCCGCGTCCTTCCAGACGTACGAGGAGGGGCTGGAGCACCAGGAGCCGATGCCGCCGGCACCGGACCCGCTGACCCTCCCCACGGCCGCCGAGATGCTGCCGCACTACGCCCATCACCTGGGCGGCCAGGACGTCGTCGAGCGCATCCTGGAGGCGCGCGGGGCGGTCGACCTGCGCTACGCGGAGGAGCCGACGTTCGCCCGCGTGGGCGAGCCGCGCGAGCCCAAGTCGCAGGTTTGGTTCCGGACGAACGGCAAACTGGCGGACGATCCACTGCTGCACATCTGCCTGGCCACGTACGTCTCCGACATGACGCTGCTGGACTCGGTGCTGCTCGCCCACGGGCGCGGCGGCTGGGCCATCGGCGACGTCGTCGGCGCGAGCCTGGACCACGCCATGTGGTTCCACCGCCCCTTCCGCGCCGACGAGTGGCTGCTCTACGACCAGGAGAGCCCCACCTCCCAGGGCGGCCGGGGGCTGGCGAGGGGGCGGATCTTCACCCAGGACGGGCGGCTGGCGGTGTCGGTGATCCAGGAGGGGCTGATACGCGTCCCGCGTGGTCGTTAGGCGGATGACCCGCCCTTTACCCTCGGGGGACCGATCCGCAAGCGATCCACCGGGGGGATCCCATGCCGCGCACGAACACGCCCATGCCCAGTGTCGTACGGGCGCTCCTGATAGCCATGGGTGTCCTCGTCATCGGCATCGGCGCGGTGCTGCTGTTCGTCTGGCACACCCACATCGTCGACCGCACCGGCGCGTACCGGCTGGTGGCCGGGCTTGCCCTGCGGGCCACGGAGGCCGCCGTGCTCTACGGCGGCTCCTGGCTGGTCGTCCGCGGCTGGAACGGCGGGCCCCGGCCCCGGACCTAGTCCGGGCGGCCCGCCGTCGGGCCGTGGGTTTCGGCTGTCAGGCCGTGGCCTTCGCCGTGGCGCGCACGCCGAAGTGGACGTAGCGGCTGCCGTCGGCCAGCGCGTAGAAGACCACCGGGATCCAGCCGTCCTTCTCGTTGCGGCGGCCGGCGAAGACCGTCCTCGACGGGCTGTCCGAGACCGGGGTCAGATTCCAGACGAGGGGGTCGAAGGTGCCCGCCAGGCCGTCGGCGCCCTCGTACGTCAGCCGGAGGACGCCCTCGCCGGAGGGACCTTCGCCAAAGGGGCGGTCGGCGATGGTCATGAGGAAGCCCTCGCGCTTGTACGTGCCGGTGAACGGGGCCGTGTTCACCACCGGAGGCTCCTCGGGCGGCCCGAACGCCGGCATGGAGATCCCGGCGAGCTCGGCGGTCAGTTCGCGGCAGAGCGTCTCGTAGACCTTGGGCGCGGCGCTGCCGCCGTTGGTCAGGAGGGCCACGGCGAGACCCTTCTCGGGGATGGCGCGCAGGTAGGCGAGCTGCCCGAACGTGCTGCCGTCATGGCCGAAACCGCGCGCGCCGTCCCACTCGAACAGCCCCCAGCCCAGGCCCCAGTGGGCACCGAGGAACCACTCGTCGGGCATCGCGACCTCGCGGTTCAGCATGGCCTCCACGGCGGCGGACGAGAGCACCCGCGTCCCGTCCGGTGCCGTGCCGCCGTCGATGAACAGCCGGGCGAACCGCACCACGTCGCCGGCGGTGGCGCTGATCCCGCCGTAGGGGCCGGCGGAGCGGGGCAGCATGTTCCACAGCGGGGTGGGGACCGGGTCCTCGCCGGGCTCGCCCATGTGCCCCATCGCCGCGCGGAAGCGCAGCACTTCCTCGGGGAGGGTCATGGTGCGGTCGAGCCCGAGCGGGTCGAGGAGCAGCTCCTTGAGCGCCTCGTCCCAGGTCCTGCCGGTGACGACCTCGATGATCCGGCCGAGGACGTTGTAGCCGGTGCTGGAGTACGACATGGTGGCGCCGGGCGGGTTGGTCATGCCGACGTTCCGCGCGCTTTCGACATAGCGGGCCAGGCAGTCGTCGCCGCGGCCCGTGTCGTTGACGTGGTCGCCTTCGATGCCGCTGGTGTGGTTGAGCAGCTGGCGCGGTGTGACCGTACGGGACGCCTCCGCGTCGGCGACGGCGAAGTCCGGCAGGACGTCCACGACGGGCGCGTCCAGGTCGAGCTTTCCGGTGTCGGCGAGCAGCACCGCGAGCGCGGCGGTGTAGCCCTTGCTGACCGAGCCGATCTGGAAGACCGAGTCCGTGGTCGTCTCGACGCCGGTCCCGGTGTGCAGGATGCCGCTCGCCAGTTCGTGGATCTCGCCGTCGGCGAGTACGGCCAGGGCGGCGCCGGGGACGTGGTGGGCGGTCAGGAGCTCGTCGAGCCGGGCCTGCCAGCGGGCGGTGTCGAAGGGCTTCGGCACTTCAAGGTGCGCGTTCTCGGACATGCGGCTTTCCCCCAGTGGTGGTCAAGTGATGTTGACAGGGTCCGTGACTGGTCGTCCGTGACTAGTCGGCCTGCCGCGGCCGCCTGCCCGCGAACCCGGCCAGCGCGGCCATGGTCGTCCGCGGGGGCCGGCGGAGGTCGCGGTCGGGGTGGATCAGACGGCCGCCCAGGGCGCGGACCAGGAGGCCGAGGACGAAGCCGTACACCGTCACCGTGCCGTGCCCGTTGGACTGGGCGAGCCACATGCCCAGGCCGAGCACGGGTGCGGCGATCGCGAGGAGCACGTCCTTGCGCT
Organism: Streptomyces abikoensis; assembly: GCF_014648775.1. Classification (GTDB taxonomy): domain Bacteria; phylum Actinomycetota; class Actinomycetes; order Streptomycetales; family Streptomycetaceae; genus Streptomyces; species Streptomyces abikoensis. The sequence goes on along the minus strand of NZ_BMRT01000004.1, from coordinate 634,914 downwards.
CACGGCCGCGCAGCAGGAGGGCGGCGGCCAGGGTCGCGGCGAGGAAGTACGTCGCTCCCGAACTCCCCGCGAAGTTCCGGGGATCGGTGCCGCCACCGGTCTGGCCGAACAGCGCGTCGATGTGCTCAGGCAGCAGGATGCCCGCGGCGAACAGGCCCACCATCAGGGGCCCGCCCCAGAACCACTCCGCGAGGGCGGCGATGACGGCGAGGGTGGCGATGTTCCACGCCCCGCCGAGGAACCCGCCGTTCTGCATGAAGACGGAGGTGACCACGCGCCACCAGCCCGACTTGCTCGGGTCGCTGTCGAAGGCGTCCATCGCCCCCGACCAGCAGAGCTGTGTCACGACTCCGGCGAGCGCGATCGCGGTCAGGCCGACCGCGGCCCAGGGGATCCGGCGCCGGCCCACGGTGTCCTGCCCGACGAGGGCCAGACCTCCGTTGAGCATCAGAACCATCAGTGCCGCAGTGGTCACGTTGAACAGCATCGCGCCCATCGCCACCAGCCCCCCTCGAACGCCGAATGTTTGTGCTGGACACGACATTAGTCGGGGAGGCGGCCAGTTTCAAACACTGTTTGAAAATTGCGGCTAGGGTGATCCCCATGAAGCTGACCGCAGACCGGATCATCGACGCGGGCATGGCCGTCTTCGCCGAGTCCGGCTACCACGGGTTGTCCATGCGACAGGTGGCGGAGCGCCTCGGCGCCCACGCCGGGAGCCTCTACTACCACGTGCCCAGCAAGAGCGCGCTGCTCCAGCTGATGGCCGACCGGGTCGCCCGGCAGGCCTACGACGCGGGCAGCGCCGCGCTGGCCGCGCTGCCCGAGGGGGCGGGCTGGCAGGCCGGTATCGAGGCCCAGGCGGTGACGCTGCGGCGGAGCATCCGGCGGCACGCGGGCGGCGCGATCATGTTCGCCGACAGCCCGAAGATGCTCAGTGGCGGGGCGCTGTCGCTGATGGAGCGGCTGCTGCGCACCCTGAGCGACGCCGGTGTGCCCGACGAACACCTCGTCGTCGCCGCCGACACCCTGCTCAGCCACGTCACCGGCTACGTGCTCCAGGAACAGAGCGAGCCGCCCGCCCTCCCCGTCACCGAGGAGGACGTCGCCGGCCTCCCCGAGCGCTTCCCCCTGACCCTGGCCGCCGCGGCCGCCTACGACCAGGAGGAGAAGTTCCTCCGGAGCGTACGGATGCTCTGCGCCGGGATCGCGACGCTGATCGAGCCGGGCGACGCCTAGCCCTGCGCCAACCCCGCCGCGCTCAGCAGGTACGCCGTCATCGGCTCGTAGAAGCGCGGGTCGGCCACGTGGTCGTCCAGCGGCACCGCCACCTGGAGCGTGCCCTCCGCCTCGGCGAGGAACAGCGCCGGGTCGTTGCAGTCCGCGAAGCCCACCGCGTCGATGCCCTGCCCCGCCGCGCATCCTGCCCAGCCGTGGTCGGCGACGACCAGGTCCGGCAGCGGGCGGCCCGCCTGCCGCAGCCCGTCGAGGATCGCGGCCATGGGTGCGGGGGAGTGGGTGTGCCAGAGCGTCGCCCCGCGTTCGAAGACGGCCACGTCGGCGACCTGGTACACCGAGCCCTCGTCCGCGCGCAGCCCGCTGGGGATCGCGACGATCTCGCAGCCCGCCGCCCGCAGCGCGGCCGCCGTCGTGCGGTGGACGTCCAGCAGCCCGCCCGGGTGGCCGGTGGCGAACAGCACCCGCTGCCGCCCCTCCGCCGCCTTCCGCAGGAACGCGGCCATCCGCTCCAGCGCGGCCACGGTCAGCCGGGGGTCGATCGTGTCCTGGCCCATCCGGTGCTCGAGGTCGTCGTTGACGCCGCAGCGCTCCGCCATGACCGCCAGCACGTCCTGCTCGTCCGTCCAGCGGTCGCCGAACTCCAGCCCGAACCAGTAGTGCCGGTCGCCCTGGGCGAGCCTGCGGTAGTGATCGAGGTTGTTCTCGCGGGGGGTGGCGACGTTCCCCGCGATACGCGTACGGACGAGGTGATCGATCAGTTCGGCGGGGCTGGGTGGTATCGGCATGGGCTCATTCTCCCCCGGGATGCGCGATGGACGCCGTGTCCATATGCAGAGGCCGGACCTTCAGTTCCGTACATGTGCGGAATCCGCCTCCCTGCCTACCCTCGGGTACGTCCAGACCCTCCGCTCCGACGTTGACGCGAACGTGACCCGTCGGCGCCCCGTCCGTGATCCGAGAGGCCCCCCGCATGAGCACCCCCGCCCCCCGTGAACCGCGCGGCCCCGTCGACTCCTCCCGCATCCCGCGCTACGCCGGCCCCGCCACCTTCGCCCGGCTGCCCCGCCTCGACGAGGTCGGCACCACCGACGTCGCCGTCGTCGGCGTGCCCTTCGACACCGGCGTCTCCTACCGGCCGGGCGCCCGCTTCGGCGGCAACGCGATCCGCGAGGCCTCGCGCCTGCTCCGCCCGTACAACCCGGCCCAGGACGCCTCGCCCTTCGCCCTCGCGCAGGTCGCGGACGCCGGTGACATCGCCGCGAACCCCTTCAACATCGACGAGGCCGTCGAGACCATCGAGGCCGCGGCCGACGACCTCCTGGGCACCGGCGCCCGCATGATGACGCTCGGCGGCGACCACACCATCGCGCTGCCGCTGCTGCGCTCGGTGGCCAAGAAGCACGGCCCCGTCGCCCTGCTCCACTTCGACGCCCACCTGGACACCTGGGACACCTACTTCGGCGCCGAGTACACCCACGGCACGCCGTTCCGCCGGGCCGTCGAGGAGGGCATCCTCGACACCTCCGCGCTCTCCCACGTCGGTACGCGCGGCCCGCTGTACGGCAAGAAGGACCTGACCGACGACGAGAAGATGGGCTTCGGCATCGTCACCTCGGCGGACGTCATGCGCCGCGGCGTCGACGAGATCGCCGACCAGCTGCGCCAGCGCGTCGGCGACCGCCCGCTGTACATCTCCATCGACATCGACGTCCTGGACCCGGCCCACGCGCCCGGCACCGGCACGCCGGAGGCGGGCGGCCTGACCTCCCGCGAGCTGCTGGAGATCATCCGCGGGCTGTCCTCCTGCAACCTCGTCTCCGCCGACCTGGTGGAGGTCGCCCCGGCCTACGACCACGCCGAGATCACCTCGGTCGCGGCGTCGCACGCGGCGTACGAGCTGACGACGATCATGTCGCGCCAGATCGCCGCCGCCCGCGGCTGACCCACGGGGGCCTTGCCCCGGACCTTGTCCTCAAACGCCGGACGGGCTGACAAAGTCAGCCCGTCCGGCGTTTGAGCGTAAAGACGGCGTAAGTCCCGGGCCGGGGCACGACAAGGCCGCGTAAGGAAGCGTTCACGGAGTGTGCCGGAGCGGTTGGGTGAGGTGATCGTTCCACCTCGCCGACCCGTCGAAGGCCACTCCGCTGATGCTGTACCGCGCCCCCGAAAAGGCCGTCCGGAACCGCCACCGCCGCGTCGCCGGCGGTCTCGTCGACCCCAAGCAGCTCGTCGCCTGTCTCCCGGACGCCGTCCGCAAGCTCCACCCCCGGGTGATGGTCCGGCACCCCGTGCTGTTCGTCGTCGAGACCGGCTCCGTCCTGACCACGCTCTCCGCCGTCCTCGACCCGTCCGTCTTCACCTGGCTGATCAGCGTCTGGCTCTGGCTCACCGTCGTCTTCGCCAATCTCGCGGAGGCCGTCGCCGAGGGCCGGGGCAAGGCCCAGGCCGAGTCGCTGCGGCGCACCCGTGGCACCACCGCGGCCCGGCGGCTGCGCACCTGGAAGGTGAGCATGGACCGCCGGGACTGGGAGGAGGAGCGGGTCCCGGCCGCCGAACTGCGGCCCTACGACTTCGTGGTCGTCGAGGCCGGCGAGCTCGTGCCCGGTGACGGCGAGGTCGTCGACGGCGTCGCGGCGGTGGACGAGTCGGCGATCACCGGCGAGTCCGCGCCGGTGATCCGGGAGGCCGGCGGCGACCGGGCCGGCGTCACCGGCGGCACTATGGTGCTCTCCGACCGGATCGTCGTACGGATCACCTCCCGCGCCGGCAACACCTTCCTCGACCGCATGATCGCCCTGGTCGAGGGCACCAGCCGGCAGAAGACCCCCAACGAGCTGGCGCTCAACATCCTGCTCGCCTCGCTCACCGTGATCTTCATCCTGGCGGTGGTGTCGCTCCAGCCGATGGCGAGCTGGTCGGGCGCCCCGCAGAGCATCACCGTGCTCGTCGCCCTGCTGGTCACCCTGATCCCCACGACCATCGGCGCGCTGCTCTCCGCCATCGGCATCGCCGGCATGGACCGGCTCGTCCAGCGCAACGTCATCGCGCTGTCGGGCCGGGCCGTCGAGGCGGCGGGCGACGTCAGCACCCTGCTGCTGGACAAGACCGGCACCATCACCCACGGCAACCGGCGGGCCGCCGCGTTCGTCCCCGTCAAGGGCATCGCGCACGAACTCCTCGCCGACGCCGCCCAGCTCTCCTCGCTCGCCGACGAGACCCCCGAGGGCCGCTCCATCGTCGAGCTCGCCAAGCAGTACGGGATCCAGCACCACAGCGGCGACTTCACCCACGGCCGGTTCGTGCCCTTCTCCGCGCAGACCCGGATGAGCGGGGTGGACTTCTCCTTCGACGGGGACTTCTGCCGCATCCGCAAGGGCGCCGGGAGCGCGGTCGCCGACTGGGTCGCCCGGCGCGGCGGGCACGTGCCCGAGGAGGCCCACTGGATCGCCGACTCCATCGCGGCCGAAGGCGGCACCCCCCTCCTGGTCGCGGTCGAGGACCCGGAGGGCATCCGGGTGCTGGGCGCCGTTCATTTGAAGGACGTCGTCAAACCCGGGATCGGCCGGAGATTCGCCGAACTCCGCGCCATGGGGATCAAGACCGTCATGGTGACCGGCGACAACCCGCGCACCGCCAAGGCCATCGCCGCCGAGGCCGGTGTCGACGACTTCATCGCCGAGGCCACCCCCGAGGACAAACTGGCCCGCATCCGGGCCGAGCAGGCGGGCGGCAACCTCGTCGCCATGACCGGCGACGGCACCAACGACGCCCCGGCACTGGCCCAGGCGGACGTGGGCGTGGCCATGAACAGCGGCACCTCGGCCGCCAAGGAGGCCGGGAACATGGTGGACCTGGACTCCGACCCCACCAAGCTCATCGAGATCGTCGAGGTCGGCAAACAGCTGCTGATCACCCGAGGGGCGCTCACCACCTTCTCCATCTGCAACGACGTCGCCAAGTACTTCGCGATCGTCCCCGCCATGTTCGGCGGCGTGGCGGGCTACGAGGGCCTGGAGAAACTCAACGTCATGGGCCTCCACAGCCCGACCTCCGCCATCGCCTCCGCGATCATCTTCAACGCGCTCGTCATCGTCGCCCTCATCCCGCTCGCCCTGCGCGGCGTCCGCTACGCCCCCTCGTCCGCCCACGCCCTCCTCCGGCGCAACCTCGGCGTCTACGGCCTGGGCGGGCTCGTCGCCCCGTTCCTCGGCATCAAGCTCATCGATCTGCTGCTCCAGTTCGTCCCGGGCATGTGACGGGCGCGGGAACGGGCGTGGGAACGGGCGTGCGAGCCCGGATTTTTGTTGCGGCGGGATGAAATCCGCAGCCCAGAGCGTTGGGGCCTTCCGTCAGAACAGGGAGCGGGAGACAGCGGAGGTCTCGGGTGGCCGCGACGGACACGACCGGACAGGGCTGGGCCAGGCGGCTCACGGGATACTGCTGGCGCTACCGCGGAGCGGTGCTGCTGGCGCTCGGTTCCTCCCTCGCCGGGATGGCCGTCATGGCGCTCGTCCCCCTCATACCCAAGCTCATCATCGACGACGTCATAGGCAGCCATCAGCGCCCCCTCGCCCCCTGGGCGACCCTGCTGATCGTCGCGGCGGTGGTGGTCTACGGCCTCACCTACGTCCGCCGCTACTACGGCGGACGCCTCGCCCTCGACGTCCAGCACGACCTGCGGACCGAGATGCACGAGGCGATCGCCCGCCTCGACGGCAAACGGCAGGACGAGCTCTCCACCGGCCAGGTCGTCGGCCGGGCCACCAGCGACCTCCAGCTCGTCCAGAGCCTGCTGTTCATGCTGCCGATGATGATCGGCAACATCCTCCTCTTCGTCATCTCGCTCGTCGTGATGGTCGCCCTCTCCCCGCTGCTGACCGTCGTGGCGCTCGCCGTCGCCCCCGCCCTCTGGTACATCGCCCGGCGCAGCCGCGCCAAGGTCTTCCCCGCCACCTGGTACGCCCAGGGCCAGGCCGCCGCCGTCGCCGGCGTCGTGGACGGCGCCGTCACGGGCGTACGCGTCGTCAAGGGCTTCGGCCAGGAGGCCCAGGAGGCCCGCAAGCTCCGCGAGGTCGGCCACCGGCTCTTCGCCGGGCGGATGCGCGCCGTCCGGCTGAACTCCCGCTACTCCCCGGCCCTGCAGGCCGTGCCCGCCCTCGGCCAGGTGGCCATGCTCGCCCTCGGCGGCTGGATGGCCACCCGCGGCCAGGTCACCCTCGGCACCTTCGTGGCCTTCTCCACCTACCTCGCCCAGCTGGTGGGCCCCGTGCGGATGCTCACCATGGTCCTCACGGTCGGCCAGCAGGCCCGCGCCGGCGTGGAGCGCGTCCTGGAGCTCATCGACACCGAGCCGGCGGTCCAGGAGCGCCCCGACGCCCGCGAACTGCCCGCGGACGCCCCCGCCACCGTCGAGTTCGACGACGTCACCTTCGGCTACGACCCCCGCCGCCCGGTCCTCGACGGCGTCACCCTGCGCGTCGAGCCCGGCGAGACCGTCGCCGTCGTCGGCGCCTCCGGCAGCGGCAAGTCCACCCTCGCGCTGCTCCTGCCGCGCTTCTACGACGTCACCGGCGGCGCCGTGCGCGTCGGCGGGCAGGACGTCCGCGAGCTGACGCTGTCCTCGCTGCGCGCCGCCATCGGGCTCGTGCCGGAGGACAGCTTCCTGTTCTCCGACAGCATCCGCGACAACATCGCCTACGGCGTGCCCGATGCCACGGACGAGCAGGTCCGGACCGCCGCCCGGGCCGCCCAGGCGGACGGCTTCATCTCCGCGCTGCCCGACGGCTACGCCACCAAGGTCGGCGAGCAGGGCCTGACCCTCTCCGGCGGGCAGCGCCAGCGCGTCGCGCTGGCCCGCGCCATCCTCACCGACCCCCGGCTGCTGCTCCTGGACGACGCGACCTCGGCGGTCGACGCCCGGGTGGAGCACGAGATCCACGAGGCGCTGCGCGGGGTCATGGCGGGCCGTACGACCCTGCTGATCGCCCACCGGGCCTCGACCCTCGCCCTGGCCGACCGCATCGCGGTCCTGGACGGCGGCCGCCTCGTCGACGTGGGCACGGCCGAGGAGCTGCAGGAGCGCTGCGCGCGCTACCGCGAGCTGCTGACGGACCCCGACGAGCTCGCGGGCGTCCCGCACGACCCGGCGGGCGCTGTGCCCGCCTTCGGCGGCGAGGCCCTCGCCACCGGGCTCGCCGAGCCCGTCACGCCTCTCGACGGGCAGCGCCGTGCCGTCGACGGCGTCACCCCGCACCTGTGGGTCCGCAAGGCCGCCGACGACCCCGCGCGGGAGCACGGCGCGCTCGCCGGGATGCCCGCGACGCCGGAGCTGCTGGCCCGGGTGGCGGCGCTGCCCCCGGCCACCGACACCCCGGACGTCGACGAGGAGCGCGCCGCCCGGGTCGAGGAGTCGTACGGCCTGCGGCAGCTGCTGCGCGGCTTCGGCGGGCCGCTGGCGGTGAGCCTGCTGCTGGTGGCCGTCGACGCGCTCGCGGGCCTGCTGCTGCCCGTCCTGATCCGGCACGGCATCGACCAGGGCGTCCAGCGCCTGGCGCTCGGCGCCGTCTGGGCGGCCTCGGGGCTCGCGCTCCTCGTCGTCCTCGGGCAGTGGGCGGCGCAGGTCGGCGAGACCCGGATGACGGGGCGCACGGGCGAGCGCGTCCTCTACGCCCTGCGCGTGAAGATCTTCGCCCAGCTCCAGCGGCTCGGGCTGGACTACTACGAGCGCGAGCTCACCGGCAAGATCATGACGCGGATGACGACGGACGTCGACGCCCTGTCGTCGTTCCTCCAGACCGGTCTGGTCACCGCCGTCGTCTCCGTCCTGACCTTCTTCGGCATCCTCGTCGCGCTCGTCGTCATCGACGTCCAGCTGGCCCTGGTCGTCTTCGCCACGCTGCCGCCGCTGGTCGTCGGCACGGTCTTCTTCCGCCGGCAGAGCGTCAAGGCGTACGAGCTGGCCCGTGAGCGCGTCGGTTCCGTCAACGCCGACCTGCAGGAGAGCGTCGCCGGGCTGCGCGTCGTGCAGGCGTTCCGCCGCGAGGAGTCCGGCGCCCGGCGGTTCGCCGAGCGCAGCGCCGAGTACCGGCAGGCGCGGGTGCGCGGCCAGTGGCTGATATCGGTGTACTTCCCGTTCGTGCAGTTGCTGTCGTCCGTCGCGGCGGCGGCCGTGCTGATCGTGGGCGCGGGCCGGGTGGGCGACGGGACGCTGACGACGGGCGCCCTGGTGGCGTACCTGCTCTACATCGACCTGTTCTTCGCGCCCGTCCAGCAGCTCTCCCAGGTCTTCGACGGCTACCAGCAGGCGACGGTGTCGCTGGGCCGGGTGCAGGGGCTGCTGCGCGAGCCGACGACGACGCCGGTGGCCGAGCGGCCGCGCGAGGTGCGGGAGCTCAAGGGCGAGGTCGTCTTCGACGACGTCCGCTTCCGGTACGGCGGCGAGAAGGGCGAGGCGCTGGCCGGGATACGGCTGACGATCCCCGCCGGGCAGACGGTGGCCTTCGTGGGCGAGACGGGCGCGGGCAAGTCCACGCTGGTGAAGATGGTCGCGCGGTTCTACGACCCCGTCTCCGGCGCCGTCCTCGTCGACGGCCAGGACCTGCGCGAGCTGGACCCGGTCTCCTACCGGCACCGCCTGGGCGTCGTCCCCCAGGAGTCGTACCTCTTCCCGGGCACCGTGCGCGACGCGATCGCCTACGGCCGTCCGGACGCGAGCGACGCCGAGGTCGAGGCGGCCGCGCGGGCGGTCGGGGCGCACGAGATGATCGCCACGCTGACCGACGGCTATCTCCACGAGGTCGCCGAGCGCGGCCGCAACCTCTCCGCCGGACAGCGGCAGTTGATCGCCCTGGCCCGCGCCGAGCTGGTGGACCCGGACATCCTGCTGCTGGACGAGGCCACCGCCGCCCTGGACCTCGCCACCGAGGCGCTGGTCAACCAGGCCACCGACCGGCTGGCCGGGCGCCGTACGACGCTCGTGGTGGCGCACCGCCTGACGACCGCCGCGCGCGCGGACCGCGTGGTGGTCCTGGACGGCGGCCGGGTCGTCGAGGACGGAACCCACGCCCAACTGCTGGCCCTGGACGGGCGGTACGCGGCGCTGTGGCGGACGTTCACCGGTGAGACGGTCGCGGTCTGAGGCCGGCGGCGGCCGGCGCGGGAGGGAGCTCCGGGGAAGGGAGCAAGATCACTCCGGCTCGACTCTGGCGTGGCGGATGTTGCCCCGGTAGGTTCGCGGCGACTTTCGCGAAACCAGGGGAGGGCACATGCGCAAGGTCGTCAGAGCCCTGCTGGCGCTGACCATGTCCATCGGGACGGTCGGCGCCGGCAGCACGGTGGCGGGGGCGGCGGGGACCGCCACCGAGTCGGACATCAAGGAACGCGTCCTGAAGATCCCCGGGATGCATTTCGTCGAGGAGAAGCCCTATGAGGGCTACCGCTACCTCGTGATGACCTATCGGCAGCCGGTCGACCACCGGAACCCGTCGAAGGGCACGTTCGAGCAGCGCTTCACGCTGCTGCACAAGAACACCGACCGGCCGACGGTCTTCTTCACCTCCGGCTACAACGTCAACACCACCCCGTCGCGCAGCGAGCCGACCCGGATCGTCGACGGCAACCAGGTGTCGATGGAGTACCGCTTCTTCACGCCGTCCCGGCCGCAGCCCGCCGACTGGTCCAAGCTCGACATCTGGCAGGCCGCCAACGACCAGCACCGCCTCTTCGAGGCCCTCAAGCCGGTCTACAACAAGAACTGGCTGGCCACCGGCGGCAGCAAGGGCGGCATGACGGCGACGTACTACCGCCGCTTCTTCCCCAAGGACATGAACGGCACCGTCGCCTACGTCGCGCCCAACGACGTGGTCAACGACGAGGACTCCGCCTACGACAGGTTCTTCGCGACCGTCGGCGACCAGGCCTGCCGCACCCAGCTGAACTCGGTGCAGCGCGAGGCCCTCGTCCGCCGCGACGAGATCGTCGCCCGCTACCAGAAGTGGGCCGACGAGAACGGCAAGACGTTCAAGACCGTCGGCAGCGCCGACAAGGCCTACGAGAACGTCGTCCTGGACCTGGTGTGGGCGTTCTGGCAGTACCACCTCCAGAGCGACTGCAAGACCGTGCCCGCGACCAAGGCGTCGACGGACGAGCTGTACAAGTTCATCGACGAGATCTCCGGCTTCGACGGCTACACCGACCAGGGACTGGAGCGGTTCACGCCGTACTACTACCAGGCGGGCACCGAACTGGGCTCGCCGAGCCCCAAGTTCGCCCACCTCAAGAGCCTGCTGCGGTACCCCGACAGCTACAAGCCGCGCACCTATGTGCCGCGTGACATCCCGATGAAGTTCCGGCCGGGCGCCATGGCGGACGTCGACCGCTGGGTGCGCGAGGAGAGCCGGAACATGCTGTTCGTCTACGGGCAGAACGACCCGTGGAGCTCGGAGCCGTTCCGCCTCGGCAGGAACGCCGCGGCCCGCCACGACCACCGCTTCTACGCGCCGGGCGGCAACCACGGCTCCAACATCTCCCAGCTCGTGGCCGACGAGCGGGCCGTGGCCACGGCCGAGGTGCTGCGCTGGGCCGGTGTCGCGAACGCCGCCGTGCAGAAGGACGACAAGCTGGCCAAGCCGCTGGCGCCCTTCAACGCCAAGCTCGACAAGCAGACCGTGGAGCGGCAGTCCACGCTCCGCCCGTAACCCCAGGGGGGCCGGAGCGGGGCTAGAGGCGGCGGGCGCACCCGACGGGGCGCCCGCCGCCGACCTGTACGTACAGGTCGGTCGAGGGCGGGCAGTCGTCGCGGGTGCGCACCGTCGAGTCCACCCGGAACTCCGGCGCGTGGCTCCGCGAACCGTCGCAGGCGGTCTCCTTCACGACCCCGCGCCGCTCGGTGTACACGCAGTCGCCCGCCACCGTCAGCGGGCCGCCGCCCATGCCGGGATCGCCCGGGTGCGGCGGGCGCAGACCGCGCATGCAGGCGTAGCCCTCGGGGGCGCTCTCCGACTCCGACGTGCCGGCGTTCACCGCCGTGATGTGCAGCACGAAGTCGGTGTTGTCGGGACAGCGCGGGCCGTCCTCCTGCGGGCCGTAGTAGCGGGCGAGGACGCCGGCGGTGGCGCGCTCGTCGGCGCAGTCCAGCTCGGTGAAGCCCGTCCGTCCCCGGCCCGCGCACGACCCCTGGGCCAGGAAGGTGGTGCTCCGGCCCGGATCGGCCCGTTCGAGCGCGGCCTGTCCGCCGCCCTGTCCACTCTGTCCGGCCTGGCCGCCCTGTCCGCCCTGGGTGACGATCTCCGCGCCGGGGCGCCCCTGGAGCTGACAGCCGACGAGGGTCTCGAACCCGCACAGGACGGCGAACGCGAACAGCGCCTTCGGTAGCGCGCGATGGCGCATGATCTCCCCCAACCCACCAACCGAGCGTCCAGAGTTACCCGACGGCCACCGGCGCACGCCAGGCGTGCGGGAGGGTTCGCGGAGGGTGACCGCGCGCCCCGCTCCCGCCCGCCGGCGTCCGCCGCCGGTGTGGTGGAGGGGGTGTGACCGGCGGCGGCGCGCTACCGGCCACAGGCGGCGGAGAGGGAGTGGCCCGCGCCGTCGGTACGGCGGGGCCGGTACCGCTCTGCGGGGACCGGCGGCAGCACGCCCCTTGGACGGGCCGCGCGCCGGAGCGGTTCCGCGCCGCGGCGCTCCGGGCTAGCCGGACCGGCGCCGCGCCCTGCCGAAGCCGCGCGACCGGCCGAAGCGCACGGGGACGCGCCGGGCCAGCAGCCCGGCGCGGGGCGCGAGCCGCCGGACCATCCCGAAGACCGACTCCGTCCGGGTGCGGTCGGCGTCCAGCACGGTGAAGAGGTTCACCCCGAGGTAGAAGACGACGGCGGCGTTGGCCAGGTCGCGCGGCGGGGTGAGCCGGGCGAGGGGGGTGCCGCCGATGACCCGCTCCAGGGTCTCCTCCATGAACGCCATCCACGGCTCGACCCGCACCCGGATCTCCTCGCGCAGCTCCGGCTTGGCCACGGCCGCCGCGACGAGCTCGGAGAGCAGGGTGATGTGGCCGCCCTCCAGGTCGTCGCGGTAGATGACGGTGGCCCGTTCGGCGAGCTCCTCCAGGGTGCGCGCGTCCGCGACGGTGGCGGTGTGGCGCGCCATCCGCTCGGCGGAGGAGCGGTCGAGAGCGGCGAACAGCAGGGGGTCGACGCCGCCGAAGTGGTAGAAGACCAACGCCGAGTTGACGCCGGCCTCCTTGGCGATCGTCCGCGCGCTGGCCTTGCCGTACCCCTGGGTGCGCAGGACCGTGCCCGCCGCGGTGATCAGCCGTTCCTTGGTCTCCACTGACATCCGCCGCCCCCTCGAAGAGCATTCATCATACGTTTTGAGCGGTTGCTCAAAACGATCGGTCCGGCCATTGCTCGCGCAGCATGCGCACCGTTTCACGTATCGCGGGGCGTCGGGCGGCGCCCTTGCGCCAGTAGGCGAACAGGTGCCGTACGGGCACGGGCTCCAGGGGCAGCGCCACGACCTCGGGGGGCAGCGGGCCGCGCCCGAGCCGGGGGGCCATGGCGATGCCCAGGCCCGCCGCGACGAGCGCGACGTGGGTGTGGTTCTCGGCGGCCTGATAGGCGAGGTCCGGCTCGTCCCCGGACGCGCGCAGCGTCCGTACGAGCCAGTCGTGGCAGACCGTGCCGGGCGGCTGGCTGATCCAGCGCTGCCCCTCCAGGTCCGCGTGGCACAGCCCGTCGCGCCCGGCGAGCTCGTGGCCTCGGGGCACCAGGATGTCGCAGAGGTCGGCGCCCACCCGTATCCGCTCCAGGCCCTCGGGCACGGGCAGCGGCGAGATGTCCCACTCGAACGTGACGGTCAGGTCGAGCACGCCCTGCTCCACGAGGCCCACGGACAGGTGGGGGTCGACCTCGACCAGCCGGGTGTCCAGGGACGGGTGCGCCCGGGCCAGCGCGGCCAGCACGCCGGGCAGCAGGCCGCGCGCGGCCGAAGCGAACGCCCCGACCGTCAGCCGGCCCGTCGGCAGCCCGCGCCGCTCCTCCAGCTCGGTCTCGGCCCGTTCGACGAGCGTCAGCAGCTCGTGCGCCGCCTCCGCCAGCCGGACCGCCGCGTCGGTCAGCGCGATCCCGCGCCCCCGGCGCTCCAGCAGGGTGGTGCGGGTCTCCCGCTCCAGCTTCGTGATCGACTGCGAGACGGCCGAGGGCGTGTACCCCAGGGCGACGGCCGCCGCGCTGACCGAGCCGTGCACGGAGACGGCGTGCAGCGCACGCAGACGGGACAGGTCCAGCATGGTCCTCCGACCCCCAATATTGAGCGTTGCTGAATCCCATCATGAAGAAACATGTGCTGGTGCTACATGGTTGACGCATCGGATCCTCGTCACATGCGTCCTCAGCACCTCGCCCTGGCCGTCGCGGTCGCCGCCCTCTGGGGCGTCAACTTCGTCGTCATCCACGTCGGCCTCGACCACTTCCCGCCCCTGCTCTTCTGCGCGCTGCGCTTCCTCGCGGCGGCGGTGCCCGCCGTCTTCTTCGCCGGGCCGCCCCCGGTGAAGTGGCGGTGGATCATCGGGGTGGGCCTGGCGCTGGGGGTCGGCAAGTTCGGGCTGCTGTTCGTCGGCATGCACGCCGGGATGCCCACCGGACTGTCCTCGCTGGTGCTCCAGGCCCAGGCGGTCTTCACCGCCCTCTTCGCCGCGCTCGCCCTGGCGGAACGCCCCGGCCGCGGCAGGCTGCTGGGCATGGCCGTGGCCCTGGCGGGCATCGCGGTCGCCGCCGTGGACGAGGGCGCCTCCGGCCCGCTGACGGGCTTCGCCCTGGTCGTGGGCGCGGCGGCCTTCTGGGGCGTGTCCAACGTCCTCACCCGCAAGGCCTCGCCCCCGGACGCCCTGCGCTTCACCGTGTGGATCAGCACCGTGCCCGTGCTGCCGCTGCTGGCACTGTCCCTCGTGTTCGAGGGACCGGCCGCCGACGCCGAGGCGCTGCGCTCCCTCGACTGGACCGGCGTCGGCGCCCTGCTGTTCGTCGCCTGGGTGAGCACGCTGCTCGGATTCGGCGCGTGGGGATACCTGCTGCGCGCCTACGACGCGTCGGTCGTCGCGCCCTTCTCGCTGCTGGTGCCGGTGTTCGGCATGTCCTCGGCGGCGCTGCTGCTGGGCGAGCACGTGAGCCCGCTGCGCTGGTGCGCGGCGGTGCTGCTGGTGGGCGGCGTCGCCCTCACGTCGCTCGCGGGGCGGCGGCGACCAGCCCCCGCAGATACTCCGCTCCCGCCCCCGCCAGCTGAGGAAAGGCGGCCGACCCCGGATACCAGCGCTTCTCGTACTCCCAGCTCAGCCAGCCGTCCCAGCCCGCGCGGCTGAGGGCGCGGACGCAGGCGCCCAGGGGCAGCACCCCCGCCCCGAGCGGCAACGGAGCGGTGTCCTCCGCCGAGGCGACGTCCTTCACCTGCACATAGCCCAGATGGGGAGCCAGCGCCGGGAGGCTGACGGCCGGTTGCTCGCCGCCCAGCCAGGTGTGCAGCACGTCCCAGAGGGCGCCCACGCTGCGGTGTCCCACGGGCCCCAGCACGCGCACGGCGTCCTGGGCCCGCCGGTGCGAGTCGTGGGTCTCCAGCAGGACGCGGACGCCGGTGTCGGCGGCGAGCGGGGCGATCGAGCCGAGCCTGCGGGCGGCCGCCGCGTCGGCCTCCTCCGCCGGCCGCTCGCCCCCGCCGGGGAACACCCGTACGTACGGCGCCCCGACGTCCCCCGCCAGCCGGACCAGCTCGGTGAGCTCCGCCAGCACCGGCTCGTCGGGCCCGGGGGCGGCCACTCGGGCGTACCCGGCCACGGCCAGGACGGTCACGCCCGCGTCCGCGAACTCCATGGCCACCGCCGCCCGCTGTGCGGCGGAGATGCCCGGGTGCACGGGCTCCTCGGGGTGGGCGCGCAGCTCCACGCCGTCGTAACCGCAGGTGGCGGCGAGCCGTACCACGTCGCGGGGCGGCATCCCGGGGACGCCGAGGGTCGAAAAGGCCAGCTTCATGCCTCTTTCGCTTCCCCGTGGGGGCGGGGGAAATGCGTGGGCGTCGTCAGGGAGAGGGGTGGGGAGCGAACAGGGGTTCCCTACGGTAAGTAACGGATTGATAACAGCTTGAAATCGGTGCAACCTCGCGGGGCCCCCGGGGGTCGTATTGGACATCGGGCTTCCCGGGGAGGGATCCGGGGGGATTCGGAGGAGGCCCGTTCAGGGGGGAGCGCGAGGGGCCCGGTCGTCGGACCGGGCCCCTCGAATCATGCGCGTCGACATCACGCGCGCCCCGGCCGCCGCCGATCGCCGGCGCCCCCGGTGGGGCCCGGGCGGAAGCGGAATGGCGGCTATCCACAGGCCCGAACGCCCTGTCGGTCCTCGGCGGTACCGTCGGGGCATGGTGCAACTGGCTGTGGTCGAAGGGGTCCTGGAACGGATCACCTACGCCAATGAGGACAGCGGCTACACGGTCGCGCGCGTCGACACCGGGCGCGGCGGCGGTGATCTGCTCACGGTGGTCGGCTCCCTGCTCGGCGCGCAGCCGGGCGAGTCGCTGCGCATGGAGGGCCGCTGGGGCTCCCACCCGCAGTACGGCAGGCAGTTCACCGTGGAGAACTACACCACCGTCCTGCCCGCCACGATCCAGGGCATCCGCCGCTACCTGGGGTCCGGCCTCATCAAGGGCGTGGGGCCGCGCATCGCCGACCGCATCGTCGGCCACTTCGGCACGGACACCCTCGACGTCATCGAGAAGGAGCCCGCGCGCCTGATCGAGGTGCCCGGCCTAGGCCCCAAGCGGACCAGGTCGATCGGGGCCGCCTGGGAGGAGCAGAAGGCCATCAAGGAGGTCATGGTCTTCCTCCAGGGCGTCGGCGTCTCCACCTCCATCGCCGTGCGCATCTACAAGCAGTACGGCGACGCCTCCATCACCGTCGTCCGCGAGGAGCCCTACCGGCTGGCGGCCGACGTGTGGGGCATCGGCTTCCTCACCGCCGACCGCATCGCCCAGTCGGTCGGCATCCCGCACGACAGCCCCGAGCGGGCCAAGGCCGGTCTGCGGCACGCCCTGTCCCAGTCCACCGACCAGGGGCACTGCTTCCTCCCCGAGGAGCAACTGATCGCGGACGCGGTGAAGTTGCTCCAGGTCGACACGGGGCTGGTCATCGACTGCCTGGCCGAGCTGGCGGAGGACGGGCCGGACGGCGCGGGAGTGGTCCGCGAGAGAGTGCCCGGCCCCGACGGAGGGGAGCCGGTCACCGCCGTCTACCTGGTCCCCTTCCACCGCGCGGAGCTCTCCCTCGCCGCCCAGCTGACCCGGCTGCTGAAGGCCCCGGACGACCGTCTGGCGGCCTTCCGGGACGTCCAGTGGGACAAGGCCCTGGCCTGGCTCGCGGGGCGCACGGGGGCCGAGCTGGCGCCCGAGCAGCAGGAGGCGGTCCGGCTCGCGCTCACCAGCAAGGTCGCCGTCCTCACCGGGGGCCCGGGCTGCGGCAAGTCCTTCACCGTCCGGTCCGTGGTGGAGCTGGCCCGGGCCAAGAAGGCCAAGGTGGTGCTGGCCGCGCCCACCGGCCGCGCCGCCAAACGGCTCGCCGAGCTCACCGGCGCCGACGCCTCCACCGTCCACCGGCTGCTGGAGCTCAAGCCCGGCGGCGACGCCGCCTACGACCGGGACCGGCCGCTGGACGCCGATCTGGTGGTCGTCGACGAGGCGTCGATGCTGGACCTGCTGCTGGCCAACAAGCTGGTGAAGGCCGTCGCCCCCGGCGCGCACCTGCTGCTGGTCGGCGATGTGGACCAGCTGCCGTCGGTAGGCGCCGGGGAGGTGCTGCGCGACCTGCTGGCCCCCGGCAGCCCCGTCCCGGCGGTCCGGCTCACCCGGATCTTCCGGCAGGCCCAGCAGTCCGGTGTGGTCACCAACGCCCACCGCATCAACTCCGGCGTCCCGCCCATCACTCAGGGCATGGCGGATTTCTTCCTCTTCGTCGAGGAGGACACCGAGGAGGCGGGCCGGCTGACGGTGGACGTGGCGGCCCGGCGCATCCCCGCGAGGTTCGGCCTCGACCCCCGCCGCGACGTCCAGGTGCTGGCCCCCATGCACCGTGGCCCGGCCGGCGCCGGCACCCTCAACGGGCTGCTCCAGCAGGCCGTCACACCCGCCCGCCCCGATCTGCCCGAGCGCCGCTTCGGCGGCCGGGTCTTCCGCGTCGGCGACAAGGTCACCCAGATCCGCAACAACTACGAGAAGGGCGAGAACGGCGTCTTCAACGGCACGGTCGGCGTGGTCACGGCGCTGGACGAGGTCGAGCAGCGGCTGACCGTGCGCACCGACGAGGACGAGGAGGTCGGCTACGACTTCGATGAGCTCGACGAGCTCGCCCACGCCTACGCGGTGACCATCCACCGCTCCCAGGGCAGCGAGTACCCGGCGGTGGTGATCCCCGTCACCACGGGTGCCTGGATGATGCTTCAGCGCAACCTCCTCTACACCGCCGTCACGAGGGCGAAGAAGCTCGTGGTGCTGGTGGGGTCACGGCGTGCCCTGGGCCAGGCGGTGCGCACGGTCTCGGCGGGGCGGCGCTGTACGGCGCTGGACTTCCGGCTCGCGGAAGGTGGTGTTCGTCTCTGACCGGTTTACCAATCAGGGCGAAGGGGGCAGGATGGGCAGGCTGGGCGGCACTGAGTGCCGTCCTTGGGCCCTATGGCCGACCCCGAGTGCACGTACATCGTCCAAATGGGGGAAGGTAGGGGTAGTCAGGGCACCTCGAAGAAGAGGCACAACGTCGGTGAGGGATGACGTGAGCGACAACTCTGTAGTAGTGCGGTACGGGGACGGCGAGTACAGCTACCCGGTGGTCGACAGCACTGTCGGCGACAAGGGCTTCGACATCGGCAAGCTGCGTGCCCAGACCGGTCTGGTGACCCTGGACTCCGGCTATGGCAACACCGCCGCCTATAAATCCGCGATCACCTACCTCGACGGCGAGCAGGGCATCCTCCGCTACCGCGGTTACCCGATCGAGCAGCTGGCCGAGCGCAGCTCGTTCCTCGAGACCGCGTTCCTGCTGATCAACGGCGAGCTGCCCACCGTCGACGAGCTGGCGACCTTCAAGGGTGAGATCACCCAGCACACGCTGCTGCACGAGGACGTCAAGCGGTTCTTCGACGGCTTCCCGCGTGACGCCCACCCGATGGCGATGCTGTCCTCCGTGGTCAGCGCGCTGTCGACCTTCTACCAGGACAGCCACAACCCGTTCGACGAGAAGCAGCGCCACCTGTCGACGATCCGGCTGCTGGCCAAGCTGCCGACGATCGCGGCCTATGCGTTCAAGAAGTCGATCGGTCACCCGATCGTCTACCCGCGCAACGACCTCGGCTACGTCGAGAACTTCCTGCGCATGACCTTCTCGGTGCCCGCCGCCGAGTTCGAGCTGGACCCGGTCGTCGTCAGCGCCCTGGACAAGCTGCTGATCCTCCACGCCGATCACGAGCAGAACTGCTCCACCTCGACGGTGCGCCTGGTCGGCTCCTCGCAGGCCAACCTCTTCGCGTCGATCTCCGCGGGCATCAACGCCCTGTGGGGCCCGCTGCACGGCGGCGCCAACCAGGCCGTCCTGGAGATGCTGGAGTCCATCCAGGCCTCCGGCGGCGACGTCGACGCCTTCATCCGCAAGGTGAAGAACAAGGAGGACGGCGTCCGCCTGATGGGCTTCGGCCACCGGGTCTACAAGAGCTTCGACCCCCGCGCGAAGATCATCAAGGCCGCGGCGCACGACGTCCTCTCCGCCCTGGGCAAGAGCGACGAGCTGCTCGACATCGCGCTCAAGCTCGAGGAGCACGCGCTCAACGACGACTACTTCGTCTCGCGCAACCTCTACCCGAACGTGGACTTCTACACCGGTCTGATCTACCGGGCCATGGGCTTCCCGTCGGAGATGTTCACCGTGCTGTTCGCGCTCGGCCGGCTCCCCGGCTGGATCGCCCAGTGGCACGAGATGATCAAGGAGCCGGGTTCCCGCATCGGCCGCCCGCGCCAGATCTACACGGGCGTCGTCGAGCGCGACTTCGTCCCCGTCGAGCGCCGCTAGCCGGAAGGCTCCACGGAGCCGCTCCACAGGCGTACGAGAGGCGCCCCGCACCGTCCGGTGCGGGGCGCCTCTCGCGTGTGCGGGCAATGCGGGTGATGAAAGCGGGCAATGAAAAGCGCCCCGTCTCCGATCCCCCCACGGGTCGGAGCGAGGCGCTTCCCTGCCCCGGCACGGATTCCCCCCACGGGATCCGGCCGGGAGCCGGCGGACGCGATCTGCCGGGACGCGTACGTACGGGAGGGCCGCTCAAAGCTCCCCGGGTACGTGCCCCGGCCACGCGTGGCCGGTTCGTCCCCCAAGACGATCCAGCACTGCCTGGTTAGACCAATGCCCCCCCATGATGGTTACCCCCCAATCGCTGTGATCTAGGTCTCCAGGCATAAGGGGTGTAAAAGGGCAAGAGGCTCCTTGTGGTGATTTTGTGAAGGTGCCTCGCGCCGGGAGCGCTTCAGGCGCGGCCGGACAGTTCGTATCCGGCCTCGTCCACGGCGGCGCGGACGGCCTCGTCGTCCAGCGGCTCGGTGGCGGTGATCGTCACCAGGCCGGTGGCGGCCACGGCCTCGACCGAGCTCACGCCGGCGAGCGCCGAGACCTCCTCGCGCACCGCGGACTCGCAGTGGCCGCAGGTCATGCCGGACACCTTGTAGACGGTGGTGGTGCTCATGGGTGTGCTCCTCGGAAGTGGGCTGCGCAGGGCTTCTGTCGATGCCTGGGTCATCGTACCCCCGGGGGGTATGCCGAGGGGTGGGAACCGGCGGAATCAAGGTTTCTTCGGACGGCGGTCCCGGTAACCGGGGCGCCGGGTCACCCAGTCACGGATGGTGTCCGCGAACCAGTAGGGCTTGCCGCGCTCGTGGAGGTCCGGAACAGGCAGCAGTCCGTGCTTCCGGTACGAGCGCACGGTGTCGGTCTGCACGCCGATGTGCGCCGCGATCTCCCGGTAGGACCAGAGCCGACGGTCGGTCATCTCTCGCCTCTCCGCCGCGGCGCAGCCACGGAGGAGGGGTCCGTCGGGGAGCTGCGGCGCGGCCGTTCTCGGTCGCTTGAGCCTCGCCCCGGGAACGACGGAGAGTGATCATTCGCGAGGGCCTGTCGGACTTCTGTGACGGAAGGCTCGCGCCGATGTGACGCTCGTAACAGCAAGGTGACTTGGTAACAGCGGGCGGGCCCGGCGGTGGCCCCGGCGGTAGGTCTCGGCGCCGGTCCCGGCTGCCGGGTCAGCCGACGTCGGCCAGGCGGACCGGCCGGGCCTCCCGCCGGGAGACCTCGCACGCCTCGGCGACGTGCAGGGCCCGCAGCCCCTCGGCCCCCGGGCAGGGGTTGCCCGCGAGTCCTCGCGCGGCCCGGACGAACGCCGCCAGCTCGGCCCGGAAGGCGTCCTCGAAGCGCTCCTGGAAGTCCGCCCAGGGCCGCCGCGGGGCGGCCGGGCCGCCGGGCTCGGCGGAGGTCAGCGGCGCCCGGTCGTCCAGCCCGGCGACCCACTGGTCGCGCTCCCCGGACAGCTCCACGCGCACGTCGTAGCCGGCGCCGTTGTACCGGGTCGCGGTGGCCGTGACGAGCGTGCCGTCGTCGAGGAGGAGCAGGGCCGCCGCGGTGTCCACGTCGCCGGCCTCGCGGAAGAAGGCCGCGCCGCCGTTCGCCCCCCGCGCGTACACCTCCGTCACCTCCCGGCCGGTCAGCCAGCGGACGGCGTCGAAGTCGTGGACCATGCAGTCGCGGAACAGCCCGCCGGACAGCGGCAGGAACTCCGCGGGCGGCGGCGCCGCGTCGGAGGTCACGCACCGGATGGTGTGCACCCGCCCCAGCGCCCCCGAGCGCAGCGCCTCGCGCGCGGCCAGGAACCCGGCGTCGAAGCGCCGCTGGAAGCCGATCTGGAGCAGGGTGCCCGCCGCCTCCACCTCGCGCAGCGCGGCGATCGTGCCCGCCAGGTCCGGCGCGACGGGCTTCTCGCAGAACGCGGGCAGCCCGGCGCGGGCCGCGCGGGTGATCAGGGCCGCGTGGGAGGCGGTCGCGGTGGCGATGACCACGGCGTCCACGCCCGCCGAGGTGAAGACCTCGCCCACCGTGCGGGCGGGACGGGCCCCCACGGCCTCCGCGAGGGCCGCCGCGCGCCGGGGGTCGGCGTCGGCGACGACCAGGTCGGCGACGCCCGGGGTCGCCGTCAGCCGGGCCGCGTGCCGGGAGCCGATCCGCCCGGCGCCCAGCAGCGCGACCCGCAGCCCGCCGCTCATCGCGGCGGGGCGGCGTAGAGGGCGGGGCGCTCGGGGAGGACGACCGGGACGCGCCCGCCGGTCGCCTGGGCCCGTACCGCCGCCTCGCAGACCACGGCGGCCGCGTAGCCGTCCCAGACGCTCGGCCCCGCCGTGCCCCCGCGGCGCACGGCGTCCACCCATGCCTGGACCTCGCGGTCGTAGGCGCCCCGGAAGCGTGTGACGAAGTCCTGCGCGATCTCCCCGCCCCACCGCCCGGCGGCGTGGACGGTCAGCCCGTGCGCGTCGCCGATCCGCGCGGTGCCGCGCTCGCCGACGGCCTCGCAGCGCACCTGGTAGCCGAAGCCGCAGTTGACGAAGATCTCGACGTCGACCACCGCGCCCCCCTCCGTCTCGAACAGCACGAGCTGGGGGTCGCTCAGCCCCTCCGGGGCGCCGGAGGAGGGGGTGGGCCGCAGCACGGTGACGGCGGTGATCTCCTCGCCGAGCAGCCAGCGGGTGGCGTCGATCTCGTGGACGACCGAGTCGTTGATCGTCATCTGGCTCGTATAGCCGGGCGGTGTCGAGACGTTGCGGTGCGTGCAGTGGAGCATCAGCGCCCGCCCGAGGTCTCCCGCGTCCAGGAGCGCCTTCAGGTGCTGGTACTCGCTGTCGTAGCGGCGCATGAAGCCGACCTGGACCAGCCGGCGTCCCAGCCGGGTCTCCGCCTCCAGCACCCGGCGCGCGGAGGCGGAGTCGGGGGTGAGGGGCTTCTCGCACAGGACGGGCAGGTCCCGTGCGAACGCCTCCAGCAGGGCCTCCTCGTGGGCGGGCCCGGGGGAGGCGATGAGCACGGCGTCCACGTCGGCCGCGGCCATGGCGGCGGCCGGGTCGGTGTGGGCGGCGCAGCCGTCGACGCGGGCGGCCGCCGCCTCGGCGCGGCGCGGGTCGATGTCGACGACGGCGGTCACGCGCGCCCCGCTGATGGCCTCGTCGAGGCGCCGGACGTGGTCGGCGCCCATCCTGCCGGTGCCGATGACGGCCACGCCGAGCGTTCCGTGTTGCGTCATTGCGTGTTCCTCGGTGCTGGTGCGCAAGCTGGTACGGGTGCGCATGGTGGTGCGGGTGGGGGGAGCCGTGCCGGTGGGTGCGGTGGTGCCGGTGGGCGCGGTCACGCGCCGCAGGAGCGCAGGAAGGCGCGGGTGCGCCGGGCGATGGGCAGGGGCTTGTCGGGCGGGCAGGGGTACATGTCCTGCTCGACGATGGCGAAGAGGTCGACGCCGAGCCCCTGGGCGGCCGTCAGCACGGGCTCCAGCGCCGGGACGCCGCGCGGCGGTTCGCACATCACGCCCTGCCGCACGGCCGGGCCGAAGGGGGTGCCCCGCTCGACGACGTCGGCCAGGATCACGGGGTCCACCTGCTTGAGGTGGAGGTAGCCGACGCGCTCCCCGTAGGTCGTGATGAGCTTGACGCTGTCGCCGCCGCAGTAGGCGTAGTGCCCGGTGTCCAGGCAGAGGCTCACCAGCGTCGGGTCGGTGGCGTCCAGGAAGCGCTCGACGTGCGCCTCGGTGGCGATGTGGGTGTCGGCGTGGGGATGGACGACCAAGGAGAGCCCGTAGGCGTCACGCACCTCGGCCGCGAGCCGTTCCGTCCCGGTGGTCAGCGCCCGCCACTGATCGGCCGTCAGCTCCGGGCTCTCCAGGGCCTCGGCGGTCCTGTCGTCCCGCCAGAAGGCGGGGATGGCGACGAGGTGGCTCGCGCCCGTGTCGCGCGCCAGCGCGGCCACGCGGGAGACCTGTTCCCAGGTCTCCTCCCAGACCGCCGGCCCGCGGTGGAGGGCGGTGAAGACCGTGCCCGCCGACACCTTCAGGCCCCGGCTCCCGGTCTCCTCGCGCAACCGGGCCGCATCGGTGGGCAGATAGCCGTACGGGCCGAGCTCGATCCACTCGTAGCCCGCCTCGGACACCTCGTCGAGGAAGCGCCACCAGGGCAGCTGGGCCGGGTCGTCGGCGAACCACACGCCCCAGGAGTCCGGCGCGGAGCCGACGCGGATCCGGGCCGGCGCGGGGGGCGGTGACGGGCTGCGGTCGTGGGCGCGGACGCTCTCCATGGGGCGGCTGTCCATGCGGCGGCTCTCCTCTCGCCGGTCGGCGCTGACCGGACAAGGGCTGGGGTTGCCCGTAGCCTCCCGGGTGGGCCGGGGAGTGTCAAGGCTACGTCCGGACATAAGGACGTCACGTCAATACAGGTCCGTTGGACGTCAGTATGTAAGGACAAATGCTTGACATGGGTGTCCGCGCCCGGCTAGACCTGGGCCCCGGATCGTGCCGACGCGCGGAGGGGAAGACCATGACCGGTCCCTACGACCTCATCACCATGGGCCGGCTCGGGGTGGACCTCTACCCGCTGCGGACCGGGGTCTCGCTCGCGGAGGCCGACACCTTCGGGAAGTTCCTCGGCGGCTCGGCGGCCAACGTCGCCGTCGCCGCCGCCCGGCTCGGCCGCCGCACCGCCCTCGTCAGCCGCACCGGCGACGACCCCTTCGGCCGCTACCTCCACGACGAGCTGCGCCGCTTCGGCGTCGACGACCGCTGGGTGACGCCCGTGGCCGCCTACCCCACCCCCCTGACCTTCTGCGAGATCCATCCGCCGGACGACTTCCCGCTGTACTTCTACCGCCGCCCCAAGGCCCCGGACCTGGAGATCCACACCGCCGAGCTGGACCTGGCCGCCATCCGCGCCGCCCGGATCTTCTGGATCACCGGGACGGGCCTGAGCGAGGAGCCCAGCCGCGGCGCGACGCTCGCCGCGCTCCGGGAGCGGAGGCGGAACGGGATCACCGTCTTCGACCTCGACTGGCGGCCCGTGTTCTGGCCGGAGGGCCCGGCCGCCGCCCGACCCTGGTACGAGCGGGCCCTCGCCCACGCGACGGTGGCCGTGGGCAACGCCGAGGAGTGCGAGGTCGCCACGGGCGAGCGGGAGCCGTACGCGGCGGCGCGGGCGCTCCTCGCGGCCGGGGCCGAACTCGCCGTGGTCAAGCGGGGCCCGAAGGGCGTCCTCGCCGTCCACCGCGACGGCACCGTCGCCGAGGCGGCCCCGGTGGAGGTCGAGGTCGTCAACGGCCTCGGCGCCGGCGACGCCTTCGGCGGCGCGCTCTGCCACGGGCTGCTCGCCGGCTGGGACCTCGGACGCGTGACGCGCTACGCCAACGCCGCCGGGGCGATCGTCGCCTCGCGGCTCGCCTGTTCGTCCGCGATGCCGACGGAGGACGAGGTGACGGCGCTGCTGGCCCGTTCGGCCGGAACCGGGGCCGTCTCGTGACCGTCCGCATCGCCGACCTGCCGCGCGTGCGCAGCCGCCACCCCGAGGCCATCGCCGAGGCCGCCGCCCGGCGGGGCCGGCGCCCCCTCGTCGGCGACAGCGGCCGACTGATGATCGTCGCCGCCGACCACACGGCGCGCGGCGCGCTCGACGCCGGGGGCCGGCCCCTGATCATGGCCAACCGCGCCGACCTGCTGGAACGCCTGTGCCTGGCCCTCTCGCGCCCCGGCGTCGACGGCGTCCTCGCCACCTCCGACATCCTCGACGACCTGCTGCTCCTGGGCGCCCTGGAGAACAAGGTCGTCATGGGCTCCATGAACCGCGGCGGCCTCGTCGGCGCCGCGTTCGAGATGGACGACCGCTTCACGGGGCCGCGCGCGGACGACCTCGTCCGGCGCGGCTTCGACGCGGGCAAGCTGCTGCTGCGCATCGACCACGACGACCCCGGCTCGCTCGCCACGATGGTCTCCGCCGCCCGTGCCATCGACGACATGGCGGAGCGGCGGCTGCCGGTCTTCGTCGAGCCCTTCATCTCGCGGAGGGTCGACGGCCGGGTCCGCAACGACCTGAGCGCCGAGGCCGTCACGAAGTCCATCGCCATCGCGTCGGGGCTGGGCGCGACGTCCGCGTACACCTGGCTGAAGGTGCCGGTCACGGACGACGCGGCCGACATGGCACGGGTGATGGAGACGTCCACGCTGCCGGCGGTGCTGCTGGGCGGCGACGTGGGGGACGACCAGGACGCGATGTACGAACGGTGGCGGTCGGCACTGGGGCTGCCGACGGTGCAGGGGTTGGTGGTGGGGCGGGCGTTGCTGTACCCGGCGGACGGGGACGTCGTCGGAGCCGTGGACACGGCGGTGGGGCTGCTGTGAGTCCGGCACCGCCGGGCCGGTCGGCACGGGGTTGCTCGCCGCCGCGGCGGGAGGATGCCCCGGCCCCGCCCTTTCACCGTTTCCCGAGGCCGCGCCCCGGCCCCCAGGGCCGTCGGGGGTCTGGGGGCTTGCCCCCAGGAAACGGGAAGGGGCGGGTCCGGGGCCTTCCCCCCTCACCAGACAAGGACACCGCATGACGCCCACCCTCACCATCACCCCCGAATCCGCCGGCTGGTCCCACTCCTCCCTCCGCGTCCTCACCCTCCCCCCGAACGGCACCCACACCTTCGAAACCGGCGACAGCGAATGGATCGTGCTGCCGCTCAGCGGCGGCTGCACGGTCCGGACGGAGGGGGAGACCTTCGCACTTCACGGCCGTCCCGGCGGCGTCTTCACCGCCGTCACCGACTTCGCCTACGCCCCGCGCGACGCGCACGTCACGCTGACCTCCCCGGGCGGCGGCCGGTTCGCCCTCGCCGGGGCGCGCTGCGAGCGCCGGCTCCCCGCCCGTTACGGCCCCGCCGAGCACGTTCCCGTCGAGCTGCGCGGCACGGGCGCCTGCTCCCGGCAGGTCAACAACTTCGCCGCGGCCGACACCTTCGAGTGCGACCGGCTCATCGCCGTCGAGGTCCTCACCCCGGGCGGCAACTGGTCGTCCCATCCGCCCCACAAGCACGACGAGCACCTGCCGGGCCGGGAGTCCCGGCTGGAGGAGATCTACTACTTCGAGATCGCCGAGGGCCCCGGGGGCACCCCCGGCCTCGGCTATCAGCGGGTGTCGCCGTCCCGTGACGGCGGGACGGACGTCCTCACGGAGGTCCGCACGGGCGACGCCGTGCTGATCCCGGACGGCTGGCACGGCCCGTCCATCGCCGCGCCCGGCCACGACATGTACTACCTCAACGTGATGGCCGGCCCCGGCCCCGAGCGGGAGTGGCTCATTCGCGACCACCCCGACCACGCCTGGATCCGCGGCACCTGGCCGGACCAGCCCGTGGACCCGAGACTTCCGCTCTACGGCCCGGAGCGCCCGGGCCCGCCGGACGACCGCGCAGGAGGAGACCGATGACCCGTCCGACCCGACGCCTCACCGTCGCCCAGGCCCTCGTGGCGTTCCTCGCCCACCAGTACACCGAGCGCGACGGCCGGCAGCAGCGGCTCGTCGCCGCCTGCTGGGGCATCTTCGGCCACGGCAACGTCGCCGGGATCGGGCAGGCCCTGCTGGAGACCGGCGACGAACTCCCCTACCTCCAGGGCCGCAACGAACAGGCCATGGTCCACGCGGCCGTCGGCTACGCCCGCCACCGCGACCGGCTCTCCGCCCACGCCGTCACCACCTCCATCGGCCCCGGCGCCACCAACCTCGTCACCGGCGCGGCCCTCGCCACCGTCAACCGCGTTCCGGTGCTGCTCCTGCCCGGCGACACCTTCGCCACCCGCCCCGCCGACCCCGTCCTCCAGCAGCTCGAACACCCCGGCGCGGGCGACGTCTCCGTCAACGACTGCCTGCGCCCCGTCTCCCGGTACTTCGACCGGATCGTCCGCCCCGAGGCGCTGATCCCCGCCGCGCTCACCGCCATGCGCGTCCTGGCCGACCCCGTGGAGACGGGGGCCGTCACCCTCGCCCTGCCCCAGGACGTCCAGGCCGAGGCGTACGACTGGCCCGAGGAGTTCTTCGCCGACCGCGTCTGGCACGTCCGCCGCCCCGCCCCCGACCCTGCCGAACTGGCGGCGGCCGCACGGGCCGTACGGGCGGCCCGCCGCCCGCTGCTGATCGCGGGCGGCGGCGTCCACCACAGCGAGGCCGAGGACGCCCTGCGCGCGTTCGCCGACGCCACCGGCATCCCCGTCGCCTCCACGCAGGCGGGCAAGGGCTCGCTGCGCCACGACCACCCGTCGGACGTCGGCGGCATCGGCCACACCGGCACGGCCGTCGCCGACGCCCTCGCCCGCGCCGCCGACCTCGTCATCGGCGTCGGCACCCGGTACAGCGACTTCACCACCGCCTCCGCGACCCTCTTCGCCGCCCCGGACGTCCGCTTCGTCAACCTCAACATCGCCCCGCACGACGCCCACAAGCTCGCCGGGCTCCCGCTCGTCGCCGACGCCCGCAGCGGCCTGGAGGCGCTCACGGAGGCCGTCGCGGGACACCGCGTGCCGGACGCGTACGTCAGCGCGTACACCGCCGGGAAGGCCGAGTGGGAGACGACCGTCGCCCGCGCGTACGCCCCGGACGACGGCCGGGGCGACGGCGCCCGGCCCACCCAGGCGCAGGTGCTCGGCGCACTGGACTCCGTCGTCGACGACGAGGACGTGATCGTCAACGCGGCGGGCTCCCTCCCCGGCGACCTCCACAAGCTGTGGCGCACCCGCTCCCGTCGCCAGTACCACCTCGAATACGGCTACTCCTGCATGGGCTACGAGATCCCCGGCGCCATCGGCGTCGCCCTGGCCGCACCCGGCCTGCCGGTGTGGGCGCTGGTCGGCGACGGGACGTACCTGATGATGCCCACCGAGCTCGTCACCGCCGTGCAGGAGGGCATCCCCATCAAGGTGGTCCTGGTGCAGAACCACGGCTACGCCTCCATCGGCGGCCTCTCGGAGGCCGTCGGCGGCGAGCGCTTCGGCACCGCCTACCGCTTCCGCGCGCCCGACGGCACGTACACCGGCGCCCCGCTGCCGGTCGATCTGGCCGCCAACGCCGCCTCGCTCGGCATGAGCGTGCTCCGCGCCCGCACCGCCCACGAGCTGCGCGCCGCGCTGGCGGAGGCACGCGCCGCCGACCGGCCCACATGTGTCTACGTGGAGACCGAAACGGCCGACACTGTGTCCGGGGCGCCCCCCGCCCAGGCGTGGTGGGATGTGCCCGTCGCCGAGACCGCGACCCGCCCGGCGGCCGTGTCGGCCCGGGAGGAGTACGACCGCAACGCAGCCGCCCGCCGTCGTTACCTTTGACGTAGGGCCTTTGAGGCAAGAGAGGTCGCAGCAGAGATGAAGACCGTCAACCACTGGATCGACGGCAAGTCCGTCGAGGGCACCTCGGGCACGTACGGGCCGGTCACCGACCCGGCCACGGGCGTCGTCACCACGCGCGTCGCGTTCGCCACCGCCGAGGAGGTCGACGCGGCCGTGGCCGCCGCCAAGGCCGCCTACGGCACCTGGGGCGGCTCCTCCCTGGCGCAGCGCACGGCGGTGCTCTTCCGCTACCGCGCCCTGCTCGACGCCCACCGCGAGGAACTCGCCCGGCTGATCACCGCCGAGCACGGCAAGGTCCACTCCGACGCCCTCGGCGAGGTCGCGCGCGGCCTGGAGGTCGTGGAGCTGGCCTGCGGCATCACCCAGCAGCTCAAGGGCGAGCTGTCCACGCAGGTCTCCAGCCGGGTGGACGTCGCCGCCATCCGCCAGCCGCTGGGCGTCGTCGCGGGCATCACGCCGTTCAACTTCCCGGCCATGGTGCCGATGTGGATGTTCCCGCTCGCCATCGCCTGCGGCAACACGTTCGTCCTCAAGCCCAGCGAGAAGGACCCCTCGTCCGCGATCCGCCTCGCGGAGCTCGCCGCCGAGGCCGGGCTGCCGGACGGCGTCCTCAACGTCGTCAACGGCGACCGGGTCGCCGTCGACCGGCTCCTGGAGCACCCGGACGTCGCCGCCGTCTCCTTCGTCGGCTCCACGCCCATCGCCCGGTACATCCACACCACCGCCTCCGCCAACGGCAAGCGCGTCCAGGCCCTCGGCGGCGCCAAGAACCACATGCTGGTGCTGCCCGACGCCGACCTCGACGCCGCCGCGGACGCCGCCGTCTCCGCCGCCTACGGCTCGGCGGGCGAGCGCTGCATGGCCATCTCCGCGGTCGTCGCGGTCGGCGGCACCGGGGACGAGCTGGTGGCGAAGATCCGCGAACGCGCCGAGAAGATCAAGATCGGTCCGGGCGACGACCCCGCCTCGGAGATGGGCCCGCTGATCACCAAGGACCACCGGGACAAGGTCGCCGCCTATGTGGCGGGCGCCGCCGCCCAGGGCGCGGAGGTCGTCCTCGACGGCACGGGCTTCACGGTCGAGGGCTACGAGGACGGGCACTGGATCGGCCTGTCCCTGCTCGACAAGGTGCCGACCGACGCCGACGCCTACCGCGACGAGATCTTCGGCCCGGTGCTGTGCGTGCTGCGCGCCGAGACGTACGAGGAGGGCCTGGCCATCGTCAACGCCTCGCCGTGGGGCAACGGCACCGCGATCTTCACCCGTGACGGAGGCATGGCCCGCCGCTTCCAACTGGAGGTCGAGGCGGGGATGGTGGGCGTCAACGTGCCCATCCCGGTGCCGGTGGGCTACCACTCCTTCGGCGGCTGGAAGCACTCGCTCTTCGGCGACCACCACATCTACGGGAACGACGGCGTCCGCTTCTACACCCGCGGCAAGGTCGTCACCACACGATGGCCGGACCCGGCGGACGGCGGCGTCGACCTGGGCTTCCCACACCACGGGTAGGGCCCTGAACCCAGCCCGTCCGGCGTTTGAGGACCGGGGGTCCGGGGGCGGAGCCCCTGGAGGAAACGGTGAAAGGGCGGGGCCGGGGCCTGCATGCCGTTCCGTCACGATGTGAGGCATAAGCTCACCCCATGACCTGGGCCAGCGCCCTCAAAAAGACCGCCCGCGCCGGGCTGACCATCGAGCGCGTCACCCTCGAACCGCTCGTGGCCGTCCGCGGCGCCTGCGGCGTGGCGGTCGTCGTCGGCCTGATGCTGGCCTTCGGTTCGCCCGCCCTCGCCGTCTCCTCCGCGTTCGGCGCGTTCGCCTCCGGCCTGGCGACCTTCCAGCGCAGCTGGCGGCCCCGACCCCTGCTCGCGCTGGCGGTCGCGGGGGTGCTGGGCCTCAGCACCTTCCTCGGCTACCTCGCCGCCGCCCACCTCGCCCTCTTCGTCGCGCTGCTGGCGGTGTGGACCCTGCTGTCGGGCATGGCCTGGGCGGTCGGCCCGGTGTCGGGGTTCGTCGCCACCCAGACGATCGCGGTCATGCTCGTCACCGTCACCCTGCCCACCTCCGTCGCCGGGGCGGCCGAGCACGCCGCGCTCATCCTCGTGGGCGGCCTGGTGCAGGCGGCGCTCATCGTCGTCTTCCCCATCCGCCCCTGGGGCCGCCAGCGCGACGCCCTCGCGGACGCGCTGGCCGCCGAGGCGGACTACGCGCGCCGGCTGCGCCACGACCCGGTCGCCCACTTCGACCCCCAGCCGCTGATGCAGGCCCGCAGCGCCGCCGAGCTGACCCCGCGCCAGGCACGCAGCAGACCCCGGCAACTGGCCGGTGCGCGCGGGGTCGCCGAACGGATCCGGCCGGTGCTCGCCTCCCTCGCCGACCCCGTCGTGGGCGCGCCCCCGGAGGGTCCCGGGCGGGACCGGGCCCGGGAGCTGCTGGGCGCCGCCGCCGACGTCCTCGACGCCGTCGCGCGCGCCATCCGGCGCGGCCGGCCCGTGCGGGTGACGCCCGAGGTGATGGCCACGCTGGAGGTGCCCGAGTCCGGGCCGCGCCTCGACGGCGCCGCCCGCCGCTCGGCGCTGCGGCTGATGGCGCTGCTGGCCGACGTGGTGGAGGCCGGCGACGAGCCCCTGCGCGCCACCCGGCCGACGGCGGGGGCGGAGCGGCGGCATCTGCTGCGGCCCACCGTGGCCGGGCTCGTCCCCGTGGCCTGGCGGGCGCTGCGGCGCGAGGCGCGCTGGTCCTCGCCGGTGGGCCGGCACGCGGTGCGGGTGACGACGGTGGCGTGCGTGGGCTATCTGCTCGGCACGGCGCTGCCGCTGGGCCACGGCTACTGGGCGCCGATGACCTCGGTGATGGTGATGCGGCCCGACTTCGCCCAGACCTACCAGCGCGGCGTCGCCCGCTTCGTGGGCACGCTCGTCGGCGTCTGGGCGGGCGCGGGCATCATGGCGCTCACCCACCCCGGCCCCCCGGTCTGCGCCGCGCTGGCCGTGACGAGCGTGGGGCTGCTGTACCTGCTGATGCGGACGGGCTACATCGTGGTGTCCGCGTGCATCGGCGCGTACATCGTCTTCCTGCTCGGCATCGCGGGGGAGGGCTGGTCGCAGACCGTGCAGGCCAGGCTGGCGCTGACGCTGCTGGGCGGGGTGCTGGCACTGGCCGCCTACGCGCTGTGGCCCAGCTGGGAGACGCCCCGGCTGCGCGACCGGCTGGCCGACTGGCTCCGCACCAACGGCGACTACGCGCTGGCGGTCCTCGACGCCCACGCCCGGCCGGAGAACCGGAAGCGGCGGGTCCGCGAGGCGCTGCTGGACGCGCGGGCGGCGCGGCTGGACTGGGAGGAAGCGGCCGCCCGCGCGCAGCAGGAGCCCGTGCGCCACCGGGGCATCTCGCGCGCCGCCGAGCGGGCGGCCGAGTCGGCGCTGGCCACGCTGGGGCGGGCGGCGATGCTGATGGAGGCCCACCTGCCGGGCCCGGACGCCGAACCGGATCCCGGGGCGGGCGAGTTCGCGGCGGCTCTGCGCGCCGCGCTGCCGGACGCCGTGACGGCGGTACGGGAGCGGCGGCGCCCGGACTGGTCCGGGCCGCACGCGGCGCTC
Organism: Streptomyces abikoensis; assembly: GCF_014648775.1. Classification (GTDB taxonomy): domain Bacteria; phylum Actinomycetota; class Actinomycetes; order Streptomycetales; family Streptomycetaceae; genus Streptomyces; species Streptomyces abikoensis. The sequence goes on along the minus strand of NZ_BMRT01000004.1, from coordinate 602,636 downwards.
GCCGCCTGGGTCGCGCGGGTCGGCGACGAAGGGGTGGCGGTACGGGGCTCGGAGCTGATGGTGGAGGCGCTCGACGAACTGGCCGAGGCGCTCGCGCCGGGGCAGCGGGGACGCAACAGGGCGGCGCGCCGCTGAGCCTGTTGCCTCTTCAGGTGAACAGCCGGTTTCAGGTGAACAACCGGTCCAGGTGTGCGTCCACCAGCCGCAGCGCCTCCTCGCCCGGCAGCACGTCGAGCAGGACGTAGCCGGTCAGGCCGTCCACGAGGGAGATCAGCAGCATCGCCTCGGTGTCCGGGTCCCGGTCGGCGGCCACGTCGCCCCCTTCCTTGGCGCGCCGGATCTGTGCGGCGAAGAACTCCCGCAGCGCCGGGATGCCCTCCTTGGCGTGCCGGCGCAGCCGTTCGTCGTGGACGGCGCGGACGAAGTAGGCGATCTGCACCAGCTGGCCGGTGCGGCTCTTGTCGTCAAGCGGCAGCATCTCCGCGAGCGTCTCGCGCAGCAGCGTCCGGGGGGAGGGGTCCCCGGCCAGGGAGCCGACGCGGGCGCCGATCCGCCGCGCGGCCAGCTCGCTGATGTGGCCGAGGGCGAAGACGAGCATGTCGTCCTTGGTACGGAAGTAGTGCTGGAGCTGCCCCAGCGAGATGCCCGCCTCCGCCGCCACGTCGCGCAGGCTCGCGCCGTCCAGCCCCCGCTCGGACGCGATCCGCCACAGGGCCTCGGCGATGCGGTGGCGGCGTTCGTCGTGGTCGACGCGCTTGGGCACGGGGAGCGGTCCCTCTCGTTCGACGGTTCTCGTTTACAGGTCAGTTGTATTGCGATAGCTTAGCGCCCTGTGTTTGGCAATACGATTGACTTGGAAAAGGGATCGTCGTGCGCGGCGCGGCTCAGGGCGCCGCGCCACTCCGCGGATCCCCGGGCGCGTACCTGGTGGACGGCCCGGGCGCTCCTGACCGTGAGCGGACCGGCGGGGCTGGTCGCCGCCACACTGCTCACCCTTTGCTTCCTCTTCTTTCCCGGCGCGGCGTCATGGCTGGTGCCACTGGTGACGGGGGTGCTCGTGGCGCCCGCCGTGGCGTACGCGGTGGTCATGCCGGCGCGGCGGTGCCGGACGCACGGGTGGGAGCTGGGGGAGACGGCGCTCTACGCGGTCTCCGGCTGGTACGGGCGGCGGCGCCGGATCGTGCCACTGGCCCGTGTGGAGTCCGTCGCGCTGCGACGGGGGCCGCTGCTGCGGCGGTACGGGCTGGCCGTGGTGGTCGTCGGCATGGGGCCGGACGCCGACGCCGTACGGATCACGGGGGTATCCGAGACGGCGGCCCGGCGACTGACGGCCGGTATCGAGGGAGCGATTGCCGGTCGCGAGGCAGCGGTTTCCCGCGCCGAGGACGGGCGTGGCGCCGAGATCCTCGCTGTCGGAAGGCCGGGCCGGCTGCGGTACGCCCCGCTGACGTTCTGGGTCTGGGGCGGCGTCCTCGTGGCGGGCGGCACGGCCTGGCGCGTCCTCAACGCCCTGGGTGTCAAGCCCTGGCGGATCGGGATCGTCCGCCGCCTGTGGGCCGGTTACGGCGCCGGCGCGCCGTGGCTCGCCGTGCTGCTGGGCCTGGTGACCGTGACCCTGCTGGGCGTGGCGGGGGCGCTGGCGGTCCACGCCGCGACCTGGTGGCGGTACCGGCTGGAGCGCACCCCTTCGGGCGGTCTCGACGTCCGGCGCGGGCTGTTCGCGACATCGGTCGTCTCCATCGAGGCGGACCGTTTGTGCGGGGTCGCGCTGCGGGAACCGCTGCTGCTGCGCGCGGGCGGCGGGGCGTCCGTACGGGCCGTGGCGGGCGGCCTGGGCGACCGGGAGCGCAACCGCAAGCGGAGCGTCGTGCTCCCTCCGGCGCCCCGGGCGGAGGCGCTCCGGGTGTGCGCCGAGGTGCTCGGGACGGACGGGGTGCTCGGGGCGGACGGGGTGCTCGAGGCGGGGGCTCTCCGTCCCGCGCCGAGGGTCGCGTTGCGGCGGCGGCTGGTGCGGGCGCTGGGGTGGGGCGTCCTGCCGGTGGCGCTGGTGCTCGTCGTGCTGGGGTGGCTGCTGGCTCTGCCGGTGCTGCTGTGGTGCGCGGCGGGGTGGGTGGCGGTGGCCTCGCCGGTGGTGTGCGCGCTGGCGCGCGACGCCTACCGGGCGCTGGGGTACGCGGTGCGGGGGCGCCATCTGGTCGTACGGTCCGGGACGTTCGAACGGGAGACGGTGGCCCTCGACCGGAGTTCCGTACAGGGGTGGACATTTACCGATACGCCCTTTGCGACCCGGGCGGATGTGGTCACTGTCACTGCGACCGTCGCCGCCGGGGAGGGCGGATACCGCATACGGGACATGTCGGCGGCGGAGGCCGTCCAGTTTGCGGAATATGCGGCTCCGGGGATCGTTCGTGAGTTCTTGATCCGGACATCCGCCTGAACCACCTGTCGTACATTCGCACCCAACTTTTTTGTTATCTGCCGATCGGCGCCCGGTCTCCCAGGTGTCGGATCGAGCGCCATTCGTGGCGGGTGCGGAAAGAGGTGCGGGCGTGAAGAGTGTGAGCGTGGCCGTGATCGAGGCGGCGCGTGCCGGGGACACGGCGGCACAGGACGAGCTCGTCGCAACCCACCTGCCACTCGTCTACAACATCGTCGGCCGGGCCCTGAACGGCCACGCGGACGTCGACGACGTGGTCCAGGAGACCATGCTCCGCGTGATCAACGGCCTGGACGGGCTGCGCGACGCCGCGAGCTTCCGGTCCTGGCTCGTCGCCATCACCATGAACCAGATACGCAGCCACTGCCGGGAGGAGCGCCCCGAGGCTCCCGTCAGTGGTCTGCAGGAAGTGGTCGGCGAAGTGCCCGACCCGAAGGCCGACTTCGTCGACCTGACCATCGTCCGGCTGGGCCTGGAGGGCCAGCGCAAGGAGGCCGCCGAGGCCACGCGCTGGCTGGACGAGGGGGAGCAGGAGGTCCTGTCCCTGTGGTGGCTGGAGGCCGCCGGCGAGCTGAAGCGCGCCGAGGTCGTCGCCGCGCTCGGGCTGACCCCGCAGCACACCGCCGTCCGAATACAGCGGACGAAGGCGCAGCTGGACGTCGCCCGCGGCGTCGTCCAGGCGCTCGCCGCGTACCCGCGCTGCGAGCGGCTCGGCGAGGTCGTCGCCACGTGGGACGGCGTCCCGTCCGCGCTGTGGCGCAAGCGCGTCGCCCGGCACGTGCGCGCCTGCGGCCGCTGCACGGGCGCCCTGTCGACGCTGGTCCCGGCCGAGGGCCTGCTGGTCGGCCTCGGTCTGGTGCCGGTCGGCGGCGCGCTGCTGGGCTGGTGGGGCGGCGGTGCCGTGGTGCCGGGCGAGCCCGTGGGCTACGCGTCGGCGGCGCACCCGGCCGCCGCGCCGGCCGCCCCGCACGGCGGCCGGGCGGCCGCTCGCCGCGCCGGGGGCCACCGGGGCGGCGGGCACCGTTCCGGCGGGCACCGCGCGGGCGGCGGGCGGTCGCGTACGGGCCGGAACGCCGTGATCGGCGCGGGCGCCCTCGCCCTGATCGCCGGTGGTGTGCTGGGCGGCGGCTACCTCATGGAGGACTCGCCCGCCACGACCGTCAAGACGCAGGCCGTGGACGCGTCCGGCGACCTGAAGCAGCTGAACGCCCGGGAGCCCCTGCCCATCAAGCCCACGCCGTCGCTCTCCGCCTCGCCGAGCGCCTCGGCGTCCGCGTCGGCCTCGGCGAGCGCCTCGCCGAGCGGTTCGGCGAGCCCGTCGCCGTCGGCCAAGTCCTCCGCGTCCCACGCGGACGAGTCCGCCCCCGAGCGCACGGCCGCCCCGGCCCGCACGCGGGCACCCAAGCCGCCGTCCTCCGGTGGCGACGGTTCCATGGCCGCGCAGGTGGTGGCGCTGGTCAACGCGGAGCGCGCGAAGGTCGGCTGCTCGGCCCTGACCTCCAACAGCCTCCTGGACGCGGCCGCCCAGGGCCACTCCGACGACATGGCGGCCCGGAACTTCTTCAACCACACCAACCCCGACGGCAAGGGCCCGGGCGACCGCATCACCGCGGCGGGATACAACTGGAGCACCTACGGCGAGAACATCGCCTACGGGCAGCAGGACGCGGCGTCGGTCATGGACTCGTGGATGCACAGCGACGGCCACCGCAAGAACATCCTCAACTGCTCCTTCAAGGAGATCGGCGTCGGCATCAACAAGGCGCCGGGCGGTCCGCGCTGGACCCAGGTGTTCGGGGCGCGGTGAATTCCGCCCGTTCCTCGACAGGTTGATGGTTGAATTATGTGGATGACTGATCGCTGATTTTCATGTCGCGGTAAATGTCGCAGCGCGCCCGGGAGTTCCCCGGGCGCGCGTTGCGATAGGGCGCCCGTATTTCACCACCAAGACCATGGCCATAACGTTGTGATGATCTGTTCGTCATATTTACTCTCTTCGTGCGGCCGGGATCGAGAGATCCGGGAGTCGTCGCCCCCTGCCCGTACGAGCAGTGGTGTGCGCGTGGGTGAGGGGGCGCTCCCCCCGGCCGTGAGCAGGTGACCTGTGGTTCATCGTTCCCATCGCGAAAAAAGGAGAACGCCATGACGTACGAGCGTCCCACCATCGCCAAGGCCGGCGGCTTCCGTAAGGTGACGGGCCTGGCCAGCAAGACCGCGAAGGACGTTCTCGGCGGTCACAACCTCGTCTGAGGCGGGGCGGAAAGGCCCCGCCGTCACTGGTCGAGTCCACTGAAGAATGACCGGTGACGAGCGGAAGGCCCCCGGAATCGGGGGGTGAGGGCCACGGGCCATTCACCCCCCGATTTCCATCCGCTTTCCGTGAAATGCCGGTAATGCCGCCCGGATCGACGGCCGGAGGTGTTCGCTGCATGGACCGTTCCTCGTCCCTGTCCGCCCTGTCCAACTGGTTCCTCGTCCTGCCCGACACCGCCGGCGAGGCGGTCGCGGAGATCGCCGCGCGGGCCCGCCCCCACGCGGTCCAGAGCGTGCCCCACCCCTCCGGCCGGCCGTGGCTGCTGGGCCGCTGGGACCCGGAAGCGTTCACCCTGGGCGAGGCCGGGGACGCCCGGGTGGCGGTCCTGGGCGAGCACACGGTGTCCGCCGCCGAGGCCGCACGGGCCGCCGGGGCCGTCCGGACGGCGGGAACCCTCGACGCCCTCGGCCGGTTCGCCGCCGCCTGGCCGGGAAGCTTCCACCTGCTGGGCCGGGATCCCGGCGGACGCGTCCGGATCCGGGGCGGCGTCGTCGGCGTACGGCGCGTCTTCCACGCCCGTACGGGCCCGGACGCCGTCGCGGCGGACCGCGCGGACGTGCTGGCCGACCTGCTCGACGCCGGCCTCGACGAGGAACGCCTGGCCGTCCAGCTCCTCGCGATGGGCCTGCTGCACCCCCTGAACTCCCGGCCGGTCTGGCACGGAATCGAAGCCCTCCCCGGGGGCCACCACCTCACCCTCGGCCCCGGGGGCCCCGTCCGCACCGGGCGCTGGTGGACACCGCCGGAGCCCGACGTCCCGCTGGACGAGGGCGCCGCGCGCCTCGCGGCGGCGCTGGGCGCCGCCGTCGACGTCCGCACCCGCGGCCGCTCCCTGGTGACGTGCGACCTCGGCGGCCTGGACTCCACCGCGGTGTGCTGCCTGGCCGCACGCGGCGACGCCAAGGTCGTCGCCTATACGGCCGCCCTCCGCGACCCCCTCGGCGACGACACCCACTGGGCGCGCCGCACCGTCGAGGCCCTGGGCACCGTCGAGCACCACGAGATCCCGGCCGGGCAGGTGCCCCTGACCTTCGACGGCCTCGGCACCTTCGACCAGCTCCTCGACGCCCCCTCCCTCATGACGGTCGACCACAGCCGCCGCATGAGCATCGTGCGGCTGGCCGCCGAGCGCGGCTCGGCCCTCCACCTCACCGGCATCGGCGGGGACGAGGTGCTCAGCGGCGCCTCCGCCCGCCTCCACGCCCTCGCCCGCACCCACCCGCGCGTCGCGCTGCGCCACCTGCGCGGTTACCGCGCCAAGTACCGCTGGCCCCGGAGGCTCATGCTCCGCCAGCTCCTCGACCGCCGGTCCTACCGGTCCTGGCTGGCGCGGGTCGCCGCGGACCTCACCGAGCCGCCCGCGCCGTCGAACGCGCCGGTGCTGGACTGGTCCGAGCGGCCCCGGATGCCCCACTGGGCGACTCCGGAGGCGATCGCGTCCGTGCGCCGCCAGATCCTCGCCGCGGCCCGCACCGCGGCACCCCTGGCCCGGGACCACGGCGCGCACCGCGAGCTGGCGACCATGGAGTGCATCTCCCGGTTCGCCCGGCACGTGGGGCAGCTGGCCGGCCCGCTGGGCGTCGTCTGCTCGGCCCCGTACTACGACGACCGCGTCGTCGAGGCGGGCCTGTCGGTACGGCCGCAGGAGCGGATCACCCCCTGGCGCTACAAACCCCTGATCGTCGAGGCCACCCGCGGCGTCGTCCCCGAGGTCAGCCGCACCCGGGCCACCAAGGCCAACGCGTCCCTGGAGGAGGAGACGGGCCTGCGGGAGCACCGCGCCCGGCTGCTGGACCTGTGCGAGGACTCCCGCCTCGCGCGGCTGGGCCTGATCGACGCGGGCGCGCTGCGGGACTGGTGCCTGCGCCCGCTCGAAGTGGAGGTCGAGAGCAGCCTGTTGCACACCACCGTGGCCTGCGAGGTGTGGCTGCGCTCACGGGAATCGACGAGCCGCTGACGAACCGGAAAGGTGGAAAATGTCGCTCCGACTCCGCTCCGGAGTGGTGATGACCGAGACCGACTACGGCATCGCCCTGCTGGATCAGACCACTGGCGAGTACTGGACCCTCAACCCCACCGCCGCGCTCGTCCTGCGGACGCTCCTCGACGGGGAGTCCAGGGGACAGGCCGCCCACGCGCTGACCGCGCGCTACGACGTGGATCCCGGCGAGGCGGCACGCGACGTCGAGCGCGTCTACGGCGAACTGCGGTCGGCCAGGCTGCTGTCCGGGACCCGGCCATGACGACCCCGGAGGCGGTTCCGTACCGGCCGGGCGCCGTCCCCCTCGCCACCCGCTGGGCCGCCCGCGCCGCCGTCGCCCTCGCCCACCTGCTGGCCACCCAGCCGCCCGGGCGCATCCGCGCGGTCCTGCGCGTGCTGCGGCGCGGGGCCCGGCCCGCGAGCCTCGCCGAGGCGACCGGCGCCAGGGACGCCGTCCTCGCCGTCAGCCTCGCCAGCGGAGGGCAGAAGGGCTGTCTCCCACGGTCCCTCGCCACGGTGCTGCTGTGCCGGATGCGTGGCCAGTGGGCCGTGTGGTGCGTGGGAGTCCGCTCCCGGCCGCCCTTCGCGGCACACGCGTGGGTGGAGGCGGAGTCGGTCCTGGTGGGCGAGGGCGCACCGGCCGACTACTTCCAGCGCTTCTTCACCGTGGAGTGAGTGTCATGGAGACCGTGAACGCCGCGGCGGAAGCGCGGGAGACCGGGCGGGGGACCGGGGAGGCGGAGCGCGCGGCGCGGCCGCGGGGCGCGGGCCGCCGGGCCCTGGCCCGGTACCTCCGGCCGCAGCGCCCCGCCATCCTCGGCGGCGCGCTGCTGGGGCTCGCCGGCGGCGCCCTGGGCCTGGCCCAGCCACTGGCCGCCGAACGCCTGGTGAACGACCTCGAACGGGACCGGACGGCCACCACGGAGGTGATCGCCCTCGGTGTGCTCGTCCTGCTGGGCGCGGTCCTCGTCGCCCTCGGCCACCTCGTGCTGGAACGGGCGGCCGAACGGCTCGTGTGCACCGCCCGGCGCGGGCTCGCCGACCGGCTGCTCAGGCTGCGGGTCCCCGTCGCCGAGCGCCATGAACCCGGCGATCTGATATCCCGGGTCACCGCCGATACGACACTGCTGCGTCAGGTGGCCACACAGGCGATGGCCGCGGCGCTGACCGGCACCGTCATCACCCTCGTCACCGTCGTGATGATGGGGGTGCTGGACCTGGTGCTGCTCGGCGTGACCCTCGCGGTGATCGCGTTCATCAGCCTGAGCAGCGGCCTGGTGATCCCCCGCATCGGCCGCGCCACCCGGCAGACCCAGGAGGCGGTCGGCGGCATGGGCGCCGCCCTGGAGCGCGCCTTCGGCGCCTTCCGCACGGTCAAGGCGTCCGGGGCCGAGCAGCGCGAGATCGCCCGCCTGCACGAGGCCGCCGAGCGGGCCCGCCGCATGGGAACGCGTGCCGCCTCCTGGGAGGCCGTCTCGGACACCGTCTCCCAGGTGTCCGTACAGGTCTCCTTCCTGGTGGTGCTGGGCGTGGGCGGGGTGCGCGTCGCCTCCGGGGCGATCGACGTCTCCACGCTCGTCGCCTTCCTGCTCTACCTCTTCTCGCTCGCCCCCCGCATCAACCAGCTCGTGGGCGCCGCCGGTCAGTTCCAGGTGGGAGCGGCGGCCGCCCTGCGGATCCGGGAGGCCGAGGAGATGGCGGTCGAGGACCCCGGAGCCGGGCCGGAGCCGGTGACGGACGCCGGATGCGGCCCCCGCCCCGCGTCCGTCGCCTTCGACCGGGTGCGCTTCGGCTACCGGCCCGGGCTGCCCGCCGTGCACCGCCGTATCTCCTTCACGGTGCCCGCCCGGGGGCTGACCGCCTTCGTCGGCCCGTCCGGCGCGGGCAAGACCACCGTCTTCTCCCTCATCGAGCGGTTCTACGAACCGGACAGCGGCCGCGTCCTGCTGGACGGCCGGGACGTCCGCCACTGGCCCCTGGCCGCGCTGCGCGCCGCGATCGGCTACGTCGAGCAGGACGCGCCCGTCCTCGCCGGAACGCTGCGGGAGAACCTCCTCCTGGGCGTCCCGCACGCCACCGACGGGCAGCTCCGGGAGGCCCTGCGCCGGGCCCGCCTCGACGACCTGGCCGACCGGCTGCCGGAAGGGCTCGACACGACCGTCGGCCACCGGGGCAGCATGCTCTCCGGCGGCGAGCGCCAACGCGTCGCGATCGCCCGCGCGTTGCTGCGCAGCCCGCGACTGCTGCTCCTGGACGAGGCCACCTCGCAACTGGACGCGGCCAACGAGGCGGCCCTGCGGGGCACCGTCGCCGACGCGGCCCGGACGATGACGGTGCTGGTCGTCGCCCACCGGCTGTCCACGGTGACCGGCGCGGACCGGATCGTGGTCATGGAGGCGGGCCGCATCCGCGCCGTGGGCACCCACGCCAAGCTGCTGGCGAGCGACGAACTGTACGGGCAACTGGCGGCCACGCAGCTGCTGGCGAACTGAGTGCGCCGGAGTGCGCCGGGGTGCGTCGGGGTGCGTCGGAGTGCACACAGCCGCACGCGGCACCACCTTCGGGTGAATGGATTGTTTGTGTTGACGGTGGGGCGCGGTCCTCGCGGGGATCATGCGAGGCGTACCCCCGTATCGAGACGGAGCACGCCATGGCCCAGTGCAACACGTGTGGCAACGACTACTGGCTGGCCTTCGAGGTCAAGACCATCACCGGCGACACCTATACCTTCGACAGCTTCGAGTGCGCGATCAGCAAGCTCGCGCCCAAGTGCGAGCACTGCGAGTCCCGCATCATCGGCCACGGCGTCGAGGTCGCGGGCCGCTTCTTCTGCGGGGCGCACTGCGCCCGCGAGGGCGACTCGGGGCTGGGCAGCCAGATCCGCGACACGGTGGGGGCGCACCCGGGGTGACGAGGGGTGATGGTGGGGGGCGGGTGATGCTGAGGAGCCGTCAGAGCCTGGCGCGCAGCCAGGGCCAGTAGCGCGGCAGGCCGCGCGCCGGCCAGATCAGCACCCACCACCAGACGGCCACGAGGGGGGCGGCCAGGGCGACCAGGAGGGCGACGGTGGCGATGGCGGCGATCGACGCGTTGTCGAACACCTCCCGGGCGACCTGCTGACGGGTGACCTCCGGCCTGCGGAGCGGGCCGGGGTCGCGCAGCCGCAGCGCCATGACAGCCAGCAGCGCGGCTTCCAGGCCGATGGCGCCCGTGTAGACGGCCATGGCCACGGGCGCGCCGCCGTGTTCGCTCATCAGCCGGGCGGTGAAGGGCAGGAAGGCGATGACGGCCAGCAGGGCGAACTCCAGCCGCACCATGGCCCGGTCGAGGGTGGCCATCAGCCGGAAGAGCTTGTGGTGACCGAGCCAAATCGCCCCGACGAGCACGAAGCCGACGAGATAGGCCAGGACCTTCGGCAGCAGGTGGCCGAACGCCTGACCCACCTCCGCGTCGGGCAGGCCCTCCGGCACGTGGATCTCCAGGGCCAGCAGCGTGATCGCGATGGCGGTCACGGCGTCGGCGAAGGCGAGCATGCGGTCCATCTCGATGACGTACGGGTCGCGCGCCACGGTCGCCAGCGTAGGGCGGATGCGGGGGACTTTACGGGGGTATCGACGGAAAACCGCACGATCGGATGATTCGGCGCCGCCCGGAACCGAGGTTTTCCACAGCGGAAAGTCGAGAGTTGCCGCTCCGGAAACCGTGTGCTTGACTTTCCGGCATGGCAACTGACGAGAACTCGCGGTCGTCCCGGCCGCCCATGCCCTCCAGGGAAGGCGCCGCCGAGGCCCTGGCCCTGGCCGAGCAGGCGCAGGTGGCGGTCGCGTCCCTCACCCCCGGCCGCGCGTTCGATGTGAAACTCTCCTTGTGCGTGGCCGGGGTGTATCTGTCCCATCTCCTGCCCGAGCCATGGGACATCGTGGGCCTCGCCCTGATGTACGTGATCATGCTGACCGTGCTGGCGCTGCAGTTCCGCTCCAGCGGCGTCCGGCACCGAGTGCAGCCGGGCATGAAGCGGAGCATGCTCGGTGCCGCCGCCCTCGCCTTCGGGCTCTATATGGTGGCGCTGTATCTGGACGATCACCAGGGCATGCCGTGGATATGGGTCCCGGCGGGTCTGCTGGCCGCAGGGGGCATCCTGGCCCTGGACAGCAAAACCCGCAAGAAGGGCATAGCAGCGTCGTGACCGACCCCGAAGACGGCTTCAACGAGACGATCCACGCGCCGAACCGGCTCCGGATCTGTGCCGCGCTCGACGCCGTCGAGGAGATCGAGTTCGCGACCGTCCGCGAGACGCTGGGCGTGAGCCCGTCCGTCCTCAGCAAGCATGTGACGGTGCTGACCGACGCGGGGTACGTCGAGCAGCGGCGGGCCGTGCGCGACACCCGGCAGCGCGTCTGGCTGCGCCTCACCAAGGACGGCCGCGACGCCTACCGCGCCCACCTCGCCGCCCTCCGGGCGATCGTCAACGCCGACCTGGGGGAGGGCTGACCCGGCGCCTGCGCCGGTGCCAGTGCCCCTGTCGGTGTCGGTGGGGGGGCCGGCTCAGCGGCGTCGTCCGGCGCCCTTGAGGGTGGCCCGCAGGTACTCGCGGTTCATCGTCGCGATCGACTGGAGGGGGATTCCCTTGGGGCAGGCCGTGGCGCACTCGCCGGTGTTCGTGCAGCCGCCGAAGCCCTGGTCGTCCATGGCGCCCACCATGTCCAGCACCCGGGACTCGCGCTCCGGCGCGCCCTGCGGCAGAACGTTCAGGTGGACGACCTTCGCGGAGGTGAAGAGCATCGCCGAGCCGTTGGGGCAGGCGGCCACACAGGCGCCGCAGCCGATGCACTCGGCGTGCTCGAAGGCCAGGTCGGCCACCGGCTTCGGCACCGGTGCGGCGTGGGCCTCGGGCGCGGAGCCGGTGGGCACGGAGACATAGCCGCCGGCGCCGATCACCCGGTCGAAGGCCGAGCGGTCGACGACCAGGTCCTTGACGACGGGGAAGGCGGCGGCCCGCCAGGGCTCGATGTCGATGGTGTCGCCGTCGGAGAAGTGCCGCATGTGGAGCTGACAGGTGGTGGTGCGCTCCGGGCCGTGGGCCCGGCCGTTGATGACCATGCCACAGGCGCCGCAGATGCCCTCGCGGCAGTCGTGGTCGAAGGCCACGGGCTCGTCCCCGGCGAGGATCAGCTCCTCGTTGAGGTGGTCGAGCATCTCCAGGAAGGACATGTCCTCGCTGATGCCGCTGACCTCGTAGGTGGTCATGACCCCGGCGTCCTCGGGGGAGCGCTGGCGCCAGATGCGCAGGGTGAGGTTCACGCGTAACTCCGCTGGGTGGGGTGGACGTACTCGAAACGAAGCTCTTCCTTGTGGAGCACGGGCGGGCTGCCCGTGCCCGTGAACTCCCAGGCCGCGACGTAGGAGAACGCCTCGTCGTCGCGGGCCGCCTCGCCGTCGGCCGTCTGGCTCTCCTCGCGGAAGTGGCCGCCGCAGGACTCCGTGCGGTGGAGGGCGTCGAGGCACATCAGCTCGGCGAGCTCCAGGTAGTCGACGATCCGGTTGGCCTTCTCCAGCGACTGGTTGAGCTCCTCGCCCGTCCCCGGCACCTTGATCCGCCGCCAGAACTCCTCGCGGAGCGCCGGGATGCGGTCCAGGGCCTTGCGCAGTCCGCTGTCGGTGCGGGCCATGCCGCACTCGTCCCACAGGAGGTCGCCCAGTTCGCGGTGGAAGGAGTCGGGGGTGCGGTCGCCGTCGCCCGCGAGCAGCCGGCGCAGCCGGTCGGTCACCTCACGGGTCGCCTCCACGACCGCCGGGTGGTCCGGTGGCACCTCGTCGTGGGGGTGGCGGGCCAGATAGTCGTTGATGGTGGAAGGGAGGACGAAATAGCCGTCGGCCAGGCCCTGCATCAGCGCGGAGGCGCCGAGCCGGTTGGCGCCGTGGTCGGAGAAGTTGGCCTCGCCGATGGCGAAGAGGCCGGGCACGGTGGTCTGGAGGTCGTAGTCCACCCACAGTCCGCCCATCGTGTAGTGGATGGCCGGGTAGATCCGCATGGGGACCTCGTAGGGGTTCTCCGCCGTGATCCGCTCGTACATCTCGAAGAGGTTGCCGTACTTCGTCTCGACGGCCGCGCGGCCCATCCGTGCGATGGCGTCCGCGAAGTCGAGGTAGACGCCCTGGCCGCCCGGGCCGACCCCGCGGCCCTCGTCGCAGACGTTCTTCGCGGCGCGGGAGGCGATGTCGCGGGGGACGAGATTGCCGAAGGAGGGATAGATCCGCTCCAGGTAGTAGTCGCGCTCGGATTCGGGGATGTCCCCGGGCGCCCTCGTGTCGCCCTTCGCCTTGGGCACCCAGATGCGGCCGTCGTTGCGCAGCGACTCGCTCATCAGCGTCAGCTTCGACTGGTGGTCGCCGGAGCGCGGGACGCAGGTCGGGTGGATCTGGGTGAAGCAGGGGTTGGCGAAGTGGGCGCCGCGCCGGTGGGCCCGCCAGATGGCGGTGGCGTTGGAGTTCTTGGCGTTGGTGGAGAGGTGGAAGACATTGCCGTAGCCGCCGCTGGCGAGGACCACGGCGTCGGCGAAATGGGTGCTGATCCGGCCGGTGATCAGGTCCCGGGCGACGATGCCGCGCGCCCGGCCGTCGACGACGATCAGGTCGAGCATCTCGGTGCGGGCGTGCATCTCGACGTTGCCAGCGGCGATCTGGCGGCTCAGCGCCTGGTAGGCGCCGAGGAGAAGCTGCTGGCCCGTCTGGCCGCGGGCGTAGAAGGTGCGGGAGACCTGGACGCCGCCGAAGGAGCGGGTGTCCAGCAGCCCTCCGTACTCGCGGGCGAAGGGGACGCCCTGGGCCACGCACTGGTCGATGATCTCGACGGAGACCTGGGCGAGCCGGTGGACGTTGGACTCGCGGGCGCGGAAGTCGCCGCCCTTGACGGTGTCGTAGAAGAGGCGGTGGATGGAGTCGCCGTCGTTGCGGTAGTTCTTGGCGGCGTTGATGCCGCCCTGAGCGGCGATGGAGTGGGCGCGGCGCGGGGAGTCCTGGTAGCAGAACTGCGTCACGCGGTAGCCCTGTTCGGCGAGGGTGGCGCCCGCCGCGCCGCCCGCGAGGCCGGTGCCGACGACGATGACGGTCAGCTTGCGGCGGTTGGCCGGGTTCACCAGCTTCGCCGTGAAGCGGCGGCGGTCCCAGCGCTCGGCTATGGGGCCTTCGGGGGACGCCGTGTCGACCAGCGGCTCGCCGACCGCGTAGTGGGAATACTCGCTCATCTCAGCTCACGACTCCTGTCAGGACACCGACGGGCACGGCGATGAATCCGCAGGTCAGCAGGGCGGCCAGGCCGTTGGCGAGGGCCTTGAGGAGCCGGTCGCGCCGGGGCGAGCCCACGCCCAGCGTCTGGGCCGCGCTCCAGAAGCCGTGCCGGATGTGCAGCCCGAGGGCGAGCATCGCGGCGATGTAGAAGGCGGAGACGTACCACCGGTCGAAGGAGGCGACGAGGTTCTCGTACGTCCGCCCCTCCTGGGCGTTGGGGTTCACGGTGAGGGTGGTGAGGTCGAGGATGTGCCAGACGATGAACAGGCCGAGGATCACCCCGCCCCAGCGCATGGTCCGGGTCGCATAGCTCGCGCGCCGCCGCCCGCGCCCCCGGTACTTCACCGGGCGCGCCGCGAGGTCCCGGCGGCTGAGCTGGTACGCGGCCACACCATGGAGGACGACCGCGGCGCTCAGCGCCACCCGGGCCAGCCACAGGAACCACTCGTGGTGGAGGAACGGCTCGCCGATGGTGCGGATCCAGGCCGCGTAGTGGTTGAACTCCCCGGCCCCGAAGAAGACCTTGAGATTGCCCAGCATATGGGCGACCAGATACGCCAGCATGATCAAGCCGGTGACCGCCATGACCGCCTTCTTGCCGACGGTCGAGCGCCACACGGAGCCGATGAGGGACGGAGGTTTCGCCGTCCGGGTCGCCAGTGCCATGCCGCCGACGCTAGGCCGGGGCCCTTTGATGCGTCCAAGACATGATGGGGCTCGTTTCCATAGGCTTTCCCTATCTACCCTGGTGGGGTGCAACTCCAGCAGCTCCGCTACTTCGCCACGGTCGCCGAGGTCCGGCACTTCACCCGGGCCGCCGAGGCCCTCCACGTCGCCCAGCCCTCGCTGTCCCAGCAGATCAGGGCGCTGGAACGGGAGCTGGGCGCCGAGCTCTTCCACCGCGCGCGGGGCAACATCGCCCTGACCGACGCCGGCGAGGCCCTCCTGCCGCTCGCCCGCCGCATCCTGGCCGACACCGAGACAGCCCACCGCGAGGTGCAGGAAGTGGCCCGGCTACGGCGCGGCCGGGTCCGGCTCGGCGCCCCGCCGAGCCTCTGCGCGAGCCTGGTGCCGGACGTGCTGCGCACGTACCACGCCCGGTTCCCCGGCATCGAGCTCCACGTCGACGAGGGCGGCTCACGGGATCTGGTGCGCCGGCTGGCCGACGGCGGGCTCGACCTGGCCCTGATCATCACGCCCCTCGGCGTGGGCGCCCCCGCGCTGGAGACGACCGAGCTGCTGCGGGAGGACCTGGTGGTGGTGTCGGCACCGGACGGGCCCGCGCCCACGCGCCGGAGCCGGATACGGGTGGCCGAGCTGCGGGAGCTGCCGATGGTGATGTTCCGCAGCGGCTACGACCTGCGCGAGATCACCATCGCCGCCTGCCGGGCCGAGGGCTTCGAGCCCTCCTTCACCGTCGAGGGCGGCGAGATGGACGCCGTCCTCGGCTTCGTCCGGGCCGGGCTGGGCCTGGCCGTCGTCCCCGGGATGGTCGCCGCCCGCTCCGGCCTGCGGGTCACCCCCTTCGAGGGCGACCGCATGCGGCGGACCGTCGCCGTCGCCCACCGCAAGGACACCCCGCCGCCCCGCGCGGCCCGCGAACTACGGCGGGTGCTGCTGGACCACCTGGAAGCCGCGCCGGACGACCAGGGCTAGACCCACGGGGGCCTAGGTCAGCGCCTGCCCCAGCGCCACGCCCGCGAACGCGGCGCCCAGCCCGCACACCACGCTTCCGGCCACGTTGAGCACCGCGTACCCCCGTGCCCCGTCCTCGGCCAGCCGCAGGGTCTCGTAGGAGAACGTGGAGTACGTCGTCAGCGCGCCGCACAGGCCCGTGCCCAGTAGCAGCCGCGTCGGCTCGTCCACCGCGCCCGTCAGCACGCCCAGCACCAGACAGCCCACGACGTTCACCGTGAACGTGCCCCAGGGGAACACCGAGTCGTGCCGGGCCTGGACGAAACGGTCCGTCAGATAGCGCAGCGGAGCACCGACCATGGCGCCGGCCACCACGAGGAGCCAGTTCACGCGGGCCGCTCCCCGTCCCGGCCCCGGTAGGAGACGACCTCCACCCGGTCGAGGGTGACGAGGCCCTCGGTCACCAGCTCCGCCAGCTCCGCGACGAACGCCCGTACCCGCTCCTCCGTGTCCACGATCACCACCGCCACCGGCAGGTCCTCGCTCAGCGACAGCAGCCGGGAGGTGTGGACGACCGAGGACGCGCCGAACCCCTCGACGCCCCGGAAGACACTCGCCCCGGCCAGGCCCGCCGCGTGGGCGCGGTGGACGATCTCGGAGTAGAGGGGCCGGTGGCCGTGGGTGTCGGACTCGCCCACGTACACGGTCAGCCGCAGCGCGCCGCCCTGAAGTCTCATCGCGCCCTCCGCAGGACGAACAGCCGCCGTGCGGCGGTCGCCGCCGCCCACACCGAGGCCAGCGCGAGCACCGGCGTCGCCACCAGACAGGCCAGCCCCTCGGCCGTCCGGCCGTGCGTGACCAGCCGCTGCACGTCCACCGCGTAGGTGGAGAACGTCGTGAAACCGCCCAGCACCCCCGTGCCCAGGAAGGGCCGGGCCAGCCGGTGGGGGGTGCCGAGCTCGGCGATCGTCACCAGCAGCACCCCGATCAGGGCGCAGCCCACCGCGTTGATCAGCAGCGTCGTCCAGGGGAAGGCGGCTGGCGCGGTCGGCCACAGCAGCCCCGCCGCGTACCGGGCCAGGGCCCCGAGGCCGCCGCCGAGCGACACCGCGACGACGACCGGTCCCTGACCGGCGGAGGCGCGGCGTGGCGCCCGCGTCCCGCTTTCCGTCACCGTCTTCGGCGGTGCCGCGCCCGTGGTGCCCATCCGGCCAGGCTAGCCCACGGCCGCGCCACCGGTCCGGCCCGCCACCGCCGCCAGGCACGCCTCCGCCCGGTCGGCGTCCATCAGCCACTCCTGGTAGTCGGCCGGGTCGGCGAAGCCGTTGACGTAGCGGTGGGCGAGCGCGGGGTGCCGGGCGGCCGCCGCCATCACGTCCTCGAAGTGCCGGGGGCGGGCCGCGTCCAGCACCATGTTGGTGAACGCCGTGGTGTGCCGGGCGTGCTCCCACCAGCCCGCGAACGTCTCGTGCATCCACGCCCGGTCGAAGGGCCGCTCGCCCCGCTCGACGATCGACGCCAGATAGCGGTCCGCGCAACGCGCCGCGTTGTTGGAGCCCTGCCCGGTGATCGGGTCGTTGAGGACCACCGCGTCGGCCATGCCCAGGACGTACGAGCCCGGGGCGACCTCCGCGACGGGATGGCGCACCACGGGCGTGAGGCTCCCGATGAGGGCCGCCCCCGGATCGGTCGGCTCGGCCTGCGCGCACAGCTCGTACTCCCACGGGGCGTACGAACGCAGCAGCTGCCAGGAGCGCTCCAGCGCCGCACCCGGCCCCGAAACGTTTTGCCAGCAGTCGAACGGGCCACCCGGCTTCCCCTCCCACAGCAGGATCACGCACGGACCCGAACCGGTGAGCGCGGGCAGCACGAAGAACTCCCCGGCCCCCGGGAACGCCGACATCCGCAGGAACGACGGCGGAAGCTCCGGATCCGGCCGTACCCCGTGGACGTACACACAGGCCAGGACGCGCTGCGGCTGCTCGTACGGGCTGTGCCGCTCGTCCCGCCCGAAGACCTCGCCCAACGGGCCGTGCCCCGTGGCCAGCAGCGTCAGCTCGTATCCGGAGGCCAGCGCGGGCAGCTCCTCGGGGGCGACCGGCCGGTACTCCACCCGCCCCCCGCGCTCCTCGAACAACTCCAGCCACCGCGCCGTCTTCACCCGCTGGTCGACGGACTGGGCGGGCGCGTCCAGCCGTGCCCCCACGGCCCGTTCCGGCATCCGGGCGCCGGGCGGGTCGACGGGGCTGATGACCACGCCGTCGATCGCCGGCGTCTGCTGGCCCCACAGATTCAGCCCCGCCCGCCGCTCCAGGGCGAGCGCCGGACCGTACATCAGCTGGGTGGACAGCACCCGCCCGGCCCGGACCTCCTGGGGCGTCCGGGCGGTGACGACGGTCACGTCGTAGCCCCGCTCCCGCAGCCCCAGGGCCAGCTGCAAGCCCGCCTGGCCCGCGCCGACGATCGCGATCCTGCGCATGGTTGCCTCCGAAAAAGCCGGATTCCCGTGGCCCGCCCTCGATGTAACAGGCCCCGGCGCGCCCTGTACAGACGGCACGCGAGGGCCGCGCCGACCGTCACCCCCGGCGCGCGACGGGCTCCCCGGTTGGCAGGAAACCGGCGCTTCCACCGGGCCGGGCTGGGCAGTCTTCCGACCGGTCACCCTCCGCCACGACAGAGCGGAGCCGCCGCTCGTCAGGGGCGGCCGAAGGCCGCGACCGGTCCAGGGAGGCAGAGGCACCACATGACGAAACGACACCATTCACCGCCGCGCCAAGTGCCGCCCGGCTCGGTGCCGCCGCAGCTCCAGCGCGCGAAGATGCTCGATCGCGTCGAGGAACGGCTGCGCGGCCTCTTCGAGGAGGAGCACCGGCGGCGGCGCACCTCCGACGCCCGGGGCGCCGAGCTCATCGAGTCCCTCGCCGAGCTGCTGGCCGCCGGCGGCGACCGGGCCCGCCCGGTCGTCTTCCTCACCGGCTACCTCGCGGCCGGCGGCGACCCCGCCGGGCGGGCCGCCGACCTCGCCGTCGACACCGCCGTCGCCCTCGAACTCCTCGACACCGCCACCCTCATCCGCGGTGACGTCCGCGACGACGCGCCCCTGCGCCGGGGCATCCCCACCCTCCACGTCGCCCGGGCCGCCGAGCACGAGCGCAACGGCTGGGCGGGCGAGTCCCGGCGCTTCGGCGAGTCCACGGCGACCCTCGCCGGCGACCTCGCCCTCGCCCACGCCGACCGGCTGGCACTGCCGCTGCCCGCCGAGGCCCGGGGGATCTGGGACGAGCTGCGCGTGGAACGGGTCATCGGTTCGTACACGCGCGAGGCCATGGGCGCCGAATACCTCGAGGACCCCTGGCCGGGGCGCTGCGTCTCCGGTTGCGACCGGGGCTGCGCGGCGGGCTGGTACGCCCTGCGGCACCCGCTGCGCCTGGGCGCGGCGCTCGCGGGCCGGGCGGACCTGGGGCTCTCGTACGACGCGTACGCCCGCCCGCTGCACGCCGCCTGGCGGTTGCGGGGCTTCCTCGACGGCGGCCCCGAGTACGGGTGGGACGCGCGGCTGCTGCGGGAGATCCTGCTCGACCCGGAGGAGCGGGACGTCGCCGAGCAGATGATCGAGGAGCTCGTCGACCACGCGCGCAGGAGCGCGGCGGGCCTGTCGCTGGCCGCGGGCTGGCACGAGGAACTCGCGTCCTTCGCGGCCAGGGTGGCGGCCCAGGACGAGTGACGGGTGCCCCGCGCCTTCCGGCGCGGGGCACCCGATTACGCGTCGACCGCGATGGCCGTCACGACCAGACCGTCCCGCACGAGCCACCGTCCCTCGAACCCCGACAACCGCCCTCCGGT
This sequence comes from Streptomyces abikoensis, assembly GCF_014648775.1. Classification (GTDB taxonomy): domain Bacteria; phylum Actinomycetota; class Actinomycetes; order Streptomycetales; family Streptomycetaceae; genus Streptomyces; species Streptomyces abikoensis. Next base: position 583,139 of record NZ_BMRT01000004.1, on the reverse strand, counting down.
GGCCGCCCGGAGGGGCTCCGGAGTGAGAATCGTCGCCCGGAAGGTCTTTGCGTCCGCATCGACCTCGAGAATGGCGTCCTGAAAGTCCAGCCACTGCCTCGTGAGCGGAAACCACGCCTTGTAGACGCTCTCCTTGGCGCTGAACACCAGCCGGTCCCAGCACACCTCGGGCCGTTCCGCGGCCAGCCGGGTCAGCCAGCCCTGTTCCTCTGGGCGCGTCACCAGTTCCCGTACTCCGCCGTTGGGCAGGGGCTCATGGGGTTCCGCGTCCAGTCCTATCGTCAGAACGTCGGTGGCGCGGGCCACCGCCGCCGCGCGATAGCCCGCGCAGTGCGTCATGCTGCCGATCACACCGGAGGGCCACTGGGGCGCGCCACGCTGCCCGGGCACGATGGCGACGGGCCCGAAGCCCAGCCGGCCCAGGGCCGTCCGGGCGCAGTTCCGTACCGTGGTGAATTCCCGGCGCCGTTTCTCCACGGCCTTGGCGACCAGCGCCTCCTCCTCGGGGAAGAGCGCCGGCGCGTCGGCCGGATCGGCGAATGCCTCGGCCGTCTCGATCGGTAAAGGCAGCAGGGTCCCAATCATTCTCGCGCGTCATTCCCCTGGTCGAAGCGGCCGGAGTGTCTGTACGAAAGGAACCCTGCCAGCTCGGCATCCCATGGGGAAACCCCCATTTCTGTTGATCGGCCCACACCCGGGATCACCCGGACGCTTCATCGACGAAACCTTTGCGACCTCCAAACGTTGATCCGGGCTCCCGGCCGTCACCGACCGGGTGCTCGTCCGTACGACCAAGCAAAGGTGTCTCCCCATGTCACGTATCGCCAGGGCAGTAGTCGTCACTGCCGCTGTGGGCGCCTCGCTCGCCGGTTTTGCCGGTAGCGCGGTCGCCGACTCCGTAGCCAACGGCGCAGCTGTCGGTTCCCCGGGTGTCGTCTCGGGCAACGTCATCCAGATCCCGATCCAGATCCCGATCAACCTCTGCGGCAACTCCATCGACATCGTCGGCCTGCTCAACCCGGCATCGGGCAACACCTGCATCAACGGGGACGTCGAGGGGCCCACCTTCGTGTCCGAGGAGCATCACAGCCACAGCCACCACGGCCACAGCCACCACGAGCACTGATGTCCGGCTCCGGGGCGCTCTCCGCCCCGGAGCGACAGCTGGCGTCGGACGCCGCCTGATCCTCGGGCGGCGTACCCGGCCGACCGGGCGGGGGCCGTCCCCTACGACCGAACGAAGGTGTTCTCTCCCATGTCACGAATCCTCAAGGCCGTGGCGGTGACCGCCGCCGTGGGCGCCTCGCTCGCCGGTTTCGCCGGTGGCGCCGCCGCCGACGCCGGGGCCAACGGCGTGGCCGTCGGTTCCCCGGGTGTGATCTCGGGCAACGTCATCCAGATCCCGATCCACGTGCCGATCAACCTCTGCGGCAACTCCATCGACATCATCGGTCTGCTGAACACGGCGGCGTCCAACACGTGCGTCAGCGAGTGACCCGCGGCTCCGGGCCGCTCTCCGCCCCGGAGTCGTAGCAGCGCCGCCTGGTGCCCCGGCCGACGGCCGGGGCACCAGGCGCGTTTCCCGCCCTGTGCCGAGGGACGTCCGAACGTAGGATCTTGCCCCACGACCGAGGCGGGCCAGGGGGGAACGCATGGGCGACGAGATACGGAACGCCATCGAGGGCGGGACGTACCACGGACCGGTACTGCAGGGGCGGGAGATCCAGTACCACCATCACCACCACGCCGCCGCGAGGACACGGGCACCCCGTCAGCTCGCCTCGGAACCGGACGTGTTCGTCGACCGGCACCCGGTCTTCGCCGAGCTCGAACGTGCCGCCGCCGGGCGGGCCGCGCGGAGCACGCCCCTGATCGTGGCGCTCACCGGCCTCGGCGGCATGGGGAAGACGGCCACCGCCCTGCGCTGGCTGCACCGCCTGCGCCGGCAGTTCCCCGGCGGCCAGCTCCAGGCCGACATGAGCCCGCACGGCCACCTCCGGCCGCTCGACCCCCACTCCGTGCTGCAGGGCTTCGTCCAGGAGCTGGGGACGCGGGCGGACGAGAGACCGGCCGGACAGGCCGCGCTGGAGGCCCACTACCGCTCGCTGACGGCACACGCGCCGCTGCTCGTCCTGCTGGACGACGTGGTGACCGTCGGCCAGGTGCGGCCGCTGCTGCCCGCGCACCCCGGCAGCGTGGTCGTCGTCACCAGCCGTATGCCGCTGACCGCGTTGAAAGGCCGCTACCCGAGCATGCTCGGCCTGACGCTGGGCAGTCTGGACAGGGAGGCCAGCGCCGAGCTGTTCCGCGCCGTGGCCGGTGAGGACGCCGTCCCGGGCGCGGCCGCCCTGGAGAGCGTGCTCGCCGCCTGCGGCGGCTATCCGCTCGCCGTGCGGATCGCCGCCGCCCGCGCGGGCGAGCTGCACGGGCTCGGCGAGGACCCCGCCGAGCTGGCCCGCGAACTCGGCGACCACCGGACCCGCCTGGAGGCGCTCGAAGTGGACGACCTCTCCGTCCCCCAGGTGCTGGGCGCCGTCCACCTGTCCCTGGCCGACGGCCCGGCCGCGCTCTACCGCGCGCTCGGCGCGCACCCGACGCCGGAGTTCTCCCGCGATCTGGTCAAGTGGCTGGCGGGGAACGACACCGACGCCCGCACGCTCGTCCGGGAACGGGTCCTGGAGACGGCCGGGGAGGGGCGGGTGCGCATGCACCGGCTCGTCCACGACCACGCGCGGTCCGTGGCGGACGGCCGGGCGCCCGTGGACCGGATCCTGGAGTGGTACCTGCGCCGGGCGGCCGCCGTGGAGCGGCTGGTCTCCGACCGCTGGCGGTACGGCCCGGTGTTCACCGGGCCCGGGGAGGAGGCGGGAGGGCCCGGCTTCGCGGACGCCGCCGAGGCCCTGGACGCCTTCGAGCCCGACCGCGCCAACGCGGTGGCGGCGGCGAGGATGGCCCACGACCTCGGGCGGTACGCCACGGCGTGGCAACTGGCCGAGGCACTGCGCGGGTTCTTCTTCCGGCGCAAGTACCACCCGGACTGGATCGAGGTGTGCGAGCTGGGCCTGAAGGCCGCCGGGGCGTGCGGCGACGACCTCGCCGTCGCCCGGATGCACTACGAGCTCGCTTTCGCCCACGCCGACCGAGGTGACGCCGCCGACGCCGGGACCGCCGGACACCACTACCGGGAGGCACTGCGGCTGGCGTCCGCCGCCGGGCACGCCCGCACGGAGTCCTCGGCCCTGGAGGGCCTGGGCCTGCTCGCGCTCCGCGAGGGCGCGCCGGAGGACGCCGCCGAGCACTTCCGCCGGGCGGCCCGGGCGCTGGACGGACTCGACCACCCGCGCGGCCGGGCCCTGCTCACCTTCCACCTGGGCCGCGCCCACGCCGCCGGTCACCGCCACCAGGAGGCGGCCGAACTGCTGCTGCGCGCCCGCCGGATGTTCGCGGAACTCCCGGGCCGCCCCGACCGCTTCAACGAGGCCAAGTCCCTCTGGCACCACGCCCGCGCCCGCCTCCGCGCGGACCGCCCGGACGAGGCCCTCCCCAGCCTGGACGAGGCCGTCACCCTGATCGCGGCCTGCGGCGCCCCCAAGGAGCAGGCCGACATCCTCCTCGACCGAGGCGACCTCCTGGCAGCCGAGGGCAAACGCCCGGAGGCGGAGGCGGACTGGCGCCAGGCCCTGACCCTGTACGAACAGGCGGCAAGCGCCTCGGCGGAGCGGGCGCGGGAACGCCTGTCGTAACCGTTTTGTGGGCAGGCGTTCCGCAAGGCTGGGGGCACCTCCCAGCGGTAGCTGGGGGAGGGTGGGCACAAAACCACCCACCGGCGGTCGGGTGTCACCCCACCCGCAACGCCCCCACCCCACCCCCGATCCGCACGGAAACCGTCAACTCCGCACCCACACCCGCCCCCGCAACCGCGTAAAGCACCGAGGCCGCCACCTCAAACCCCAAGGCGGCGGCGCCCCCCTCCTCCCACCGCCCGCCGAGAACGCCTCCGTCCCGAGTGACCGCGACACACCCCGCCCCGCCGCCGGCACGGTCCGCGAACGCCACCAGCCAGCACCCCCCGTGCGACGCGAACACCCGCTCCGCGGCCGAGCGGTACGTCTCGCGCGGGCCCGGCGCCCGGCCGAGGACGACGTCGGCCGCCCCGGCCCACCGCCCGTCCGGGTCGCCCTCGGCCACCACCAGGTGGGGATCGGCGAGGTGGCCCGTCACCGCCCCCTGGAGCCCGGCGACATGGCGGTGCAGCACCAGCGTCCCGTCCGGCTCGGTCCGGGCGTCGACGAACATGGGCGGCGGCACCGGCCCGTACCGCTCCGCGGGGAGCGGCAGCGGCAGGGCGACGGGCCGGGGGACGGCGGGCCACGCCGGCTCGTCGAGCTCCAGGCGCTCGTAGTAGAGGCGGCGCAGCAGTTCGGCCGCCCGCGCGGGGCGGGAGGTGACGAGGCCGCCGATCGCGGCCAGCCGCTCGTCGCCGGCCTGGGCGGCGGCCGCGCGGCGCAGCTGGCGCCCGAGCGGCACGTCCGGCGCCACGCGCGGCAGTGCCGCGCCCAGCCGGGCCATGGGCGAACCGGCCGCCACCACGTCGTCGCCGAAGGCGCCGAGCAGGCCGGGCACGCCGAGGGCGGCGGCGTAGAGGGTCAGTGATCCGTGGTCGCCGATGAAGGCGTCGGCCGCGACCAGGGCCGCCTTCCAGGTGTCCGTCTCCGGCGCGGGCAGGAGGAGCCCGGCCCGCAGGTACGGCGCCAGCCAGGCGCGGACCTGCCAGCCGCCGTGCCCGTACCAGACGTTGGGGTGCACGGCCGCGAGGACGCGGTACTCGTCGTGCGGCAGCTCGGCGAGGGCCCGGCGGACGAGGTCCATGTTCGCGCCGAGGAGGGAGTGCGGCCCCCAGGTGGAGGTGAGGACGAGGAGCTTCCGGCCGGGCGTCAGACCGAGGGCGGCACGGTACTCCGCGCGGAAGGGGAGGCCGGCGCGGAGGTCGTCCATGCACGGATCGCCGGCGACGACGGAGATCGGTACGGCCTCGGGGCAGCCGCGGCGGAGGCGTTCACGCTGCTCGTCGTGGGAGAGGACGATCGCGGAGGGGATCAGCTCCCCGTCATGAGTGAGCCATTCCGCATCCAGGCCGAAGGCCTCCGGCTCCCGGCTCCCGGCTCCCGGCTCCCGGCTCCCGGCTCCCGGCTCCCGGCTCCCGGCTCCCGGCTCCCGGCTCCCGGCTCCCGGCTCCCGGCTCCCGGCTCCCGGCGCAAGTGTTTATTGTACCCAGCGCCGTGCGGGGCGCCCACAAGTGGCGCGTTGAGCTTATGGAGTTCGCCACCCCTGCTGCTGCTCACCGCGAGGTCGAATTTCTTCCGTTTCGCTTCCTCCCAGGATATCCAAGGGAGTTGTCGCGCGGCCATGAATTCCCGCGTTCCGTTCTCGAACGCCGACGACCCCGTGCAGGTGAACACCACATGCACCCGGCTGTCACCCTCGAAGGGCGCGAGCAGCTCCAACAACCGGGTCGCGGACGTGACGTTGTGGACGACTCCCAGCACCGTGCGCTCCGGCGCGGCGGTGGCCCACCGCCCCGCGTTGTCCCGCAGCAGGATGTGCGACGGTCGCGACGACCCCGCGTGCGGCATCGCAAACCTCCTCGTCGGTCGGTGCGTCGGTCAGGTGAGTCGATCAGGCGCGCACAGGGCGCGCTCGGCATCCGGCCGACGATACCTCGCTCCAGGGCGCCGATTCCGAAGCGCAGTACGATCATTACTTTGCGTATATATGCATGTTTCGGGGGAGTAGGTGGTAAAGGGGGTGGGGGCATGGCGGCTGGGGGATCGGCATCGACCAGGGCCCAGGAGGCCCGGCGGCACGAGCGTGAGCTGCGTGAGCAGCTGAGGGCCGCGCAACGGGAGGCGCGGCGGTGGGAGGCGGCCAGCGAGGGCGAGCGCAAGGTCGCCGCCCAGTTGCTGATGCTCACCGAGCGGGGCTGGCGGCTGCTCGTGGACCGGCGCTGGCCGGGGACGCGGTCGGCCAATGTGGACATGCTGCTGATAGGGCCCGGCGGCGTGTTCGTCATCGACGTCAAGAACTGGCGGGCCGCCCCGGAGACCGCCGACGGCCATCTCGCCGCCGCCCGGCAGCGCCGCGACGGGGAGGTGGGCAAGCTGCTGGCCGTGACCCGGCTGGCGGAGGCGGCCGTGGCGGAGCTCGGCATGTCGCCCGTGGCGGTCCGGCCGGTGATGGTCTTCGCCGGCCGCTCGTTCAGCGGCGAGCTCGGCCGGGTGCGGCTGCTGGGGGAGCGCGAGGTGGGGCCGGCGCTGCTGGCCGAGCGCACCCGGCTCGCCCCGGCCCGGGTGGGGGAGGTCGCCGGTCATCTGGCCCGGGTCTTCCCGGCGTACGAGGGCTCGTCCGTGCCCGACGGACGCTCCGGCGCGAGCCCGGCGGCGCACGCGCCCCAGGAACCGACGGACGCCCTGTTCACGGACGCCCTGTTCGACGTCGAGAGCCTGCGGGACGCGGCCGTCGAGGCCGCCCGCCGGGGCCCGATCGAGCAGTGGATGACCTTCCTCCACCCCGACCAGGTCGCCCTGGTCCGGCGCAACTGGTCGGGCCCGGCCCGGGTCAGCGGCCCGGCGGGCACGGGAAAGACCGCCGTGGCCCTCCACCGCGCCGCGCTCCTCGCGCAGCGCACGACCGGGCGGGTGCTGTACGTGACGTTCGCCAGCAATCTTCCCCGGGTGCAGGCCACTTTCCTGCGGACGATGTCCCCGGCCGTCGCCGACCGGGTCGAATTCCGCAGCCTGCATTCCTGGTCGCTGAAATTCCTCGAAGAGCGCGGAATTCCCCACCGGCTGCACGGCGAGGGCGCGTTGACGGCGTTCAACCGGGCCTGGATACACCGCGGTCGCGACAGCGTCCTCGGCACCCTCGACCCCTCGCCGCACTACTGGCACGAGGAGGTCGACTGCGTCATCAAGGGCCGGGGCATCACCCGCTTCGAGGAGTACGCCACGCTCAGGCGGCACCGCCGCCGCACCCACCTCCGCCGTCCGCACCGCGAGGCGGTCTGGGCGCTGTACGAGGAGTACGAGCGGGTGCGCGCCGAGCGGGGCGTGCACGACTTCAACGACATCCTCGGCCTCGCCCTGGCCGAGGCCCGCGCCCGGCCGGGCCGCTCGCCGTACGCGGCCGTCATCGCCGACGAGGTCCAGGACCTCACGCTCGTCGGGGTGCGGCTGCTGCACGCGCTCGTCGGCGACGCGCCCAACGGCCTGCTGCTGGTCGGTGACGGCCAGCAGGCCGTCTACCCCGGCGGTTTCCGGCTCTCCGACGCCGGGATAGACGTGCGCGGCGACCGCGGCCAGGTCCTGCGCGTCAACTACCGCAACGCCAAGGAGATCCTGGACACGGCCCTCGCCGTCGTCGCCGAGGACGCCTTCGACGACATCGACGGCACCCGGCTGGCCGGCCTGCGCGACGTCGACCTCACCTACCGGGGCGGCCAGGTCACCCGTGCCGTCCTGCGGACCCCCGCCGAGCTGGACGAGGCCCTGCTCGCCGCGCTGCGCGGACGCGGCGAGGCCGGCTGGCCCGACTCGGCGGTGCTGTGCCCCACCCGGCGCGAGACGGAGCACTACCAGCGGCTGCTCGCCCGGGCGGGGATCCCGCAGTGCTCCCTGGAGCGCTACGACGGCCGGCCCGTGCCCGGGGTGAAGATCGGCGGCTACCGCCGCGCCAAGGGGCTGGAGTTCAAGCACGTCTACCTGCCCGGCCACACCACGGCGGGCTCCCCCGGACCGCCGGACGAGGACGGCATCGCGCTCGAACGCGAGGAACTCCGGCGCGCCCGGCTCTTCGTGGCCATGACCCGGGCGAGGGACACGCTGTGGCTGGGCTCGGTCGCGCCCCGGACCAACGGTGCCCCCGTGGGCGATGTTCCACCGGTCGGTGTGCCGGCCGTGGCCTCGGCGGCCCCGGCGTCGCGGGCTGCCCGATTGTGATCTTCTCGTGGGTGCCGGTACGGGCTAGCGTGCGGGACGACGCCCATGGCATTCGACGACCCACCGACGACAGACACTTGGAGCACCGCTCGTGGACGACTCCCGCTCGGCCATACGCGCCGCACGCCTCTTCGACGGCGAACGGGCCCACAACGGCCCGGTGCTGGTCCTGGTCGAGGACGGCCGGATCACCGATGTCGACCTCACCGGGGCCAACCCGCCGGAGGGCGTGCCGCTCACGGACCTCGGGGACGCCACCCTGCTGCCGGGCCTGATCGACGCCCACAGCCATCTGGCCTTCGAGGCGGGCGGCGCCACCGAGCACCAGATGTGCCACGACGACGATGCCACCGTGCTCGCCCGGATGCGCGAGCACGCGGCCCGCGCCCTGCGGGCCGGGATCACCACGATCCGCGACCTGGGCGACCGGGGCTATCTGTCGCTGCGGCTGCGCGAGGAGTTCGCCGCGGGAGGCACGGGCCCCCGGATCGTGGCGGCCGGCCCGCCCCTCACCCGTACCCGGGGCCACTGCTGGTACCTGGGCGGCGAGGCCGATGGGGCGGACGAGGCGGTCGCCGCCGTCGCCGACCGGGCCGGGCACGGCGTGGACCTCGTCAAGATCATGGCGACGGGCGGGATGTCCACGACGGGGTCCGACCCCGGCGGGTCCCAGTACACCCTGGCCGAGCTGCGGGCCGTCACCGAGGCCGCGCACGGCCGGGGGCTGCCCGTCGTCGCCCACGCGCACGCGGCGGCGGGCATCGCCGACGCCGTGGCCGCCGGGGCCGACGGCGTCGAGCACTGCACGTTCATGACCCCGCAGGGCGTGCGCCTGGACCCCAGGACGGTCGACGCGATGGCCGCCGCGGGCACCTTCGTCGGCTGCACGGTCGTCAAACCCCGCGCGGGCATGCCCGAGGAGGTGCTGCGGACCATCGAGCCCTACTGGGAGAACCAGGCGTACATGCACCGCCGGGGCGTGCGGGTCGTCTGCTGCACCGACGCGGGCATCAACGCGCACAAGCCGCACGACGTGCTCCCCACGGACCTCGTGTACTTCGCCTCGCAGGTCACCACCAACGCCGAGGCCCTCACGTCGGTCACCTCGCTCGCCGCCGCGTCCTGCGGGCTCGCGGGCCGCAAGGGCCGCGTCGCCCCCGGCCACGACGCCGACCTGCTCGCGGTGGCCGGGAACCCCGTGCACGACCTCGGCGCGCTCTCCCGCGTCCGCGCGGTCCTCCGCGCGGGACGACGGGTCGCCGGCGGCGCATCGGCCTCCGCTACGGCCCGGCCGGAGGCCGGCGTGTCAGGAGCCGCGTCAGGAGCCGGTGCCCACCGCTGACGGCGTCTCGGGCCGGAAGCCGTCGGCGAAGGAGGCGACCGTGCGGGAGCGCAGCGCCCGGTGCAGCCGCAGCATCCGGCGGATCTCGCGGTGCACGGTCGACCGGTCGGCGAGGACCTCCGGCAGCAGGTCCTTGTCGAGCTCCTTGTGGTAGAGCTTGTCCGCTCCGGTCGCCGCCTCCCGCCGGGTCACCTCGATCCAGCAGGCGGCGGCCGTCAGCCGCTGCCGCTGGACCAGGCGGGACTGCCCGGGACCGCCGGAGTACGGCGGCGCGCCCGTCGCCTCCCCGGCCTCGTGGAGGAGCTCCGGCGACGCCCAGCCGTCGTGCAGGAACGTGATGCTGTCGTGGATCTCGATGACCCGCTGGTGCAGCCGCTCCCAGGCGCTGTCGAACGCCAGCAGGTCCGCCCTCCGCGACGGGGGCGGCGCCACGACGAGTTCGGGCGTCGCGCGCCGCAGCAGCAGCCACAGCCCGTACAGCCGCTGCCGGCGGTACCAGTAGAGGGACACCTGCCACAGCGGCTCCAGCGCGGCCAGCGAGCACCCGAGGGCGACGAGGACGAACCGCGCGAAGGAGCACCAGAATCCGGCCAGCGCGAGCGACGCCGGGGCCTCGGTGAACCACCGGACGCCACGGATCAGCAGATAGGGCACCTCCGCGCTGGTGCCCACGGCGAGCGCCAGCACGCTGACGCGCAGCACCGGGCTGCGCATCGCGACACCGTGCCGCCAGAAGACCGCGGCCGCCCCCACCGCCGTGATCAGCCCGTAGGCGATCCACACGACCGCGTACCCGGCCCACCAGCCGTGCGCCCGCGCCCCGAACCGGTCGGGCGCGGGGGTGACGGCGAAGAAGGCGAAGGCGAGTGCCGCCATCGCGGCCGCGCAGACCACCGGCGCCCGGCGCAGCCACGCGGGGACGGTCCGCCCGGCGCCGTCCAGCGCCACCGCGAGCCACCACACGAACGCGAAGTCCGTGAGGGCCACCAGCGCGACGGCGAGCTCACCGGCCTTGGGCACCCCGGTCACCTCGTCGACCCAGCTGCCCACCTCCGCCTGGATCATCAGCGAGCCGGTCGCCAGGACCGCCAGGACGATCCACACCGGCCGCTGCGGCGGCCGCCGCAGCGCGGGTACGCGCAGGACCAGCACGGTCCAGGCGATCAGGAGGATGACCTCCCGCAGCGTCTCGACCCATGCGGGAACGTCATGCACGGCCGGCTCCGAGGAGGTTCCCCGCCCGCCGCTCGACCGCGCTGATCCCCTTGGGCCGCATCTGCCCGGCGATCCTCAGCACCAGGGAGGCGAACGTCTCCGCCAGCTCCTCCTCGGCGTCGCTGCACGACTTGCCCTTGGCCCGCCGCCCGTCCGCGCCCGCCCCGGACCCCGGACCGCTCAACACCTCCTGCAGCGCCGTCCCGTGCCCCGCGAGCATGTGGCAGATCTCGTGCAGCACGATGTGGTCGCGGTAGTAGCCGGTGGCGGACGAGCGGATGATGATGTGGTCGGTCGCGCCGTCGTCGTACCACATCCCGAACGGCAGCGCCGGAAGGTCCGCGGAGTGGAGCTTCAGCGCCCTTCCCCGGGCCCGCCCCAGCGCCCGGCAGAGCTCTTCGACGTCCCATGGCTGGGGGAGTTCGGGAAGCCGGGCGACGAGCTTCTCGGCCATGGCCCGCACGTGCTTATTGGCCACGACGTACCCCCTCCCTCGCGATCGCGGGCACCGTCGGCTCACCCCTCCCCGACCAGGTGCCGCGCTGTCCCCTCGCCGCCACGCGCCATTGCCCGCTCCCTTTGTTCACGACTGCTCACGACAACCGGAAGACGGCCCCCCCAAGCCCCCTGAAACGCGGTCGAGTGTACAGACCGGCCGGTACGACAGCACGAAAAACGCCCCTCCCGGAGGGAGAGGCGAAAGGGTCCGGCGGAGCGCCCCCGGCAGGACTCGAACCTGCGGCCAAGTGCTTAGAAGGCACCTGCTCTATCCACTGAGCTACGGGGGCCGGTGTGTACGGCGGTCGCGGACGGCTGAAGCCCCGGGCTCGGTGGTGCCGTGACCTTGCCGGGGACAAGGATAGGGCTCCGCGTACCTCGTCCCGGTTGCTTCACCTCCGTGACACGATGTGGAGGTTCGGTGAAGCGGTCCTGATAATCGCAGGCAGGTGCGATTTTCGCATCGTTTTTGACGCAGTTGGTATCGGGTGTTGTGTACTCGTTATGCCTGGGCCCCATACGCCACGCCTCGCGCGCCGTGGCCTATATGTTTCAAAATCACCCCAGAATTGGGCATTCTGCACGTGTGGCGACCTTGGACGTACGGCCCCGACTGCTTGACGCGCTGTCCGCACTGCGTGACCGCGTGGACGCCGCACGCTTCCCGCTCCCCCTTCCCGGCGCCGCCCGCGCCCGCCGTAACCGGGCCGAGCTCCTGGCGCAGCTCGACGACTACTTGGTGCCCCGCCTGTGCGCCCCCGAAGCGCCGTTGCTGGCGGTGGTCGGGGGGTCCACGGGGGCCGGCAAGTCCACTCTGGTCAACTCGCTGGTGGGGCGGAGGGTCACTGAGGCGGGGGTGCTGCGGCCGACAACCCGCACGCCAGTGCTGGTCTGCCACCCGGACGACCACCACTGGTTCGCCGGCCCCCGGGTGCTGCCCCGGCTCCAGCGGATCTGGGTGCCCGCGCAGGACGGCGCGTCCGGGGCGTTCGAGGCGGAGGGGGCGGACGAGGAGGCCGGGGCCGCCCCCGAGCCGGAACCGGCGGAGGACGGGCCGCTCGCCCTGCGGATCGAGACCGACCGCGCCCTGCCGCGCGGGCTGGCACTGCTGGACGCCCCCGACATCGACTCCCTCGTCGCCGGCAACAGGGAGGTCGCCGCCTCCCTGATCTGCGCGGCCGACATCTGGGTGCTCGTCACCACCGCGACCCGGTACGCCGACGCGGTGCCCTGGCACCTGCTGCGCACCGCCAAGGAGTACGACGTCACGCTCGTCACCGTGCTGGACCGGGTGCCGCACCAGGTGGCCGTCGAGGTGTCCCGGCAGTACGACGCGCTGCTGGAGAACGCGGGCCTCGGCGACGTCCCCCGCTTCACCATCCCCGAACTGCCCGAGTCCGCCGACGGCAGCGGACTGTTGCCCGCCACCGCCGTCGCCGGGCTGCGCGCCTGGCTCGCCCAGCGCGCCGAGGACCCGGCCGCCCGGCTCGTCGCGACAGCGCGCACCGCGCGCGGAGTGCTCTCCTCACTGGGATCCCGGCTGCCGGGACTGGCCGGCGCCTCGGCCGTCCAGCACGCGGTGGCCGTACGGACCCTCCAGCGCGTCGAGGACGCCTACGGACGGGCGGTCGAACGGGTACGGCGGGAGATCGCGGCGGGGGAGGCGCTGGCCGGGGACGCCCTCACCCACTGGCGCGGCTACCCGGACGACAGCACCCCGGACGAGCTGCTGACCGCCCTCACCGGTTCCGTCGTCGCGCTGCTGAGCTGCGCCGCCGACGCCGCGGACGAGGAGATCGCCGCCGCCTGCGCCGACGACCCGGTGGCGGCGGCCGCCCTCGCGCCCCCCGACCCCGACGGCGCGCGGGCCAGGATCGGCGTGGCCGTCCGCCGTTGGCGGCGCTGCCTGGAGGAGATCGCCGAGGAGGAGGTCCGCGCCGCCGAGCGCGACCGGGGCACCGAGAGCGAACGGACCGCCGCGCTGCTCGCGGCGGAGCTGCTGGGCGGCCGCCGGGCGGGCCGGGCCGGCGACAAACTCGCCGGGACGTTCGGCGCCCAGCGCGCGCTGCGCCTGCGCGACCGCGGGGCCGAACTCCTGACGAGCTGTCTGGAACAGGTCCTCGACTCCGAACGGGACCGCAGGGCGGCGCCCCTGGAGGCCCTGGAGATGACCCCCGAGCACCAGGTCGAGCTCATCGCCGCGCTGTCCCTGCTGCAGAAGGAGAGGTGACCGCCATGACCCCCGACGTACCTCCGTGCGCGCCCCCGAAGAACGGAGCGGAAGGAGGAGGCGGCAGGAAGGGGGCGGACGGGGACCGCTACTGGTACGACGGCGTGATCGCACGCCGCGTACGCCCGGAGCCCGCCCCGCGCCCCGGGCGCGCGGCACCGCTCGCGGACCCGTCCTCCTCCCCGGTGCCCCGCGTCGCCGCGCCCCCCTCGCCCGTCGGCCTGGCGCTGCGGCCGCGGCTGGACGCCCTGCGCGAGCTGGTCGGGCTGTCCCGGGCCCGGCTGGACCGGCACACCCTCGCCGAGGCGAGCCGGGTGCTGGACGAGGCCGCCGCCCGCCACCGCCACTCCCTGGACCTGACGGTGGTGGCCATCGCCGGAGCGACCGGAAGCGGCAAGTCCACCCTCTTCAACGCGCTGGCCCGGGCCCAGCTCTCGGAGGCCGGGGTGCGCCGGCCGACCACCGCCCTGCCCGTCTCCTGCGCCTGGAGCGACCGCGCGGAGGGGCTGCTGGACCGGCTGGGCATCCCGGCCAGGGCCCGGCGCACGCCCGTCCGCCCCTACGACCCGGCGCTCGCCGGGCTCGTCCTGCTCGACCTGCCGGACCACGACTCGGCGGCCGCCGGCCACCGGGAGCAGGTGGACCGGCTGCTGGCGCTGGTGGACGCGGTGATCTGGGTGGTGGACCCGGAGAAGTACGCGGACGCCGTGCTGCACGAGCGCTACCTGCGGCCGCTGGCCGGGTACGCGGAGGTGACGTTCGTCGTCCTCAACCAGGTCGACCGGCTCTCCGCCGACGGCGCGGACCAGGTCCTGGACGACCTGCGACGGCTGCTGGACGAGGACGGGCTGGCGCTCGGCGAGTACGGCGAGCCCGGCGCCTCGGTCATGGCCCTGTCGGCGCTGACCGGCGCGGGCGTGGGCGAACTGCGCGAGGCGCTGGGCACGTTCGTCGCCCGCCGCAACGCGGCCGAGCTGCGGCTGACGGCGGACGTCAACGGCGTGTCGGCGCGGCTGCGCCCGGCGTACGTGACGGACGTGCGGCCGGGGCTGACGGAACGGGCGCGGCAGGAGTTCGAGGACCGGCTGGCGGAGGCGGTGGGCGCCCAGGCGGCCGGGCTGGCGGCGGAGCGGGCGTGGCGCCGGGAGGCCGAGCGGGCGTGCGGGACGACGTGGACGCGGCTGCGCTTCGGCTACGAGCGCTGCAAGGGGCTCCTGGGCCTGGGCTCCGGCGGCCGGGCGGCGCTCGACGGCGACGGCCACGACACCGGCGGCCGGGGTACGGGCGGCGCGTCCGCGCCGCGCCGGACGGCGTCCCGGCCGCTGGTCGAGCAGGCGGTGCGCACCCTGGCGTACGAGGCGTCCGCCGGGCTGCCCGGCCCCTGGGCCCTGGCCGTCCGCGAGGCGGCGGGCCGGGGCGCGGAGGGACTCGCGGAGGCGCTGGACGCGGTGGCCGCCGCGTCGGCCCCGGCCCTGGTGCCGGGCACCAGGCGCGCGGGCGGGCGCCCCCCGGGCGGCGTGGCGGGCGCGGACGGCGGGCGGACGGGCGTCTGGCCCACGGACGCGGAGGCGGGCGGCGGGCTTACGCGTGGGGGCGCGGGGGCTCGGATGGTACGGCCCCGGTGGTGGGCGGCGGTGGCGGCGGGGCAGGGCGCGCTGTCGGCGTTCCAACTGATGGGGCTGGCGTGGCTCGTGGGGGCGTTCATGGGCGAGTTCGGCGGGCCGTGGTGGGTGCCGGTGGTGCTGGTGTCCGGCGGTGGCGTGGGCGGTCCGGTGCTGGCGTGGTGCGGGCGGCTGGCGGCGCGGGGGCCGGCGCGGGGGTACGGGCTGGAGACGGAGCACCGGCTGCGGAGCGCGGCGGCGGGCTGCGGGCGGGCCCGGGTGCTGGAGCCGGTGGCGGCGGAGCTGCTGCGGTACCGGGAGGTGCGGGCGCAGTTTGTCATCGCGGCGGGGGAGGGCTGAGGGGCTGGTTCGTCCCCTGTGGGTGACGGGGTTGTGCACAACCGCGGGGTTGTCCACAGCCCTCGGCGGGCCTCGCCGATCACGGTCACCATGGGCTCACGGACACGGGGGGAGGCGTTCAAGATGAACGAGACACTGGTGACGGTCGTGGGCAACGTGGCCTCGCAGCCCGACTACCGGGAGGCGGCCAACGGCTCGGCCGTCTCCCGCTTCCGGCTGGCGGCCACGGTGCGCCGCTGGGACCGGCAGCGGGAGGAGTGGGCGGACGCCCATACGAGCTTCTACACGGTATGGGCGTGGCGGACGCTGGCGGCGAACGTGGTGGGCTCGGTATCGGTCGGCGAACCGCTCATCGTGCAGGGGAAGTTGCGCGTCCAGGACCAGGAGCGCGAGGGAAAGCGCTGGTTCTCGGCGGACATTGACGCCGTGTCCATCGGGCACGACCTCACGCGCGGTACGTCGGCGTTCCGCAGAGTGTCACCGGCCAGGCCGCTGCCGATCGAGCCGGTGCGGATGGTGGCCGGGGGCGGCAAGGGGCCTCTCGCCGAGTCGGCGGAAGCGGCGGCCGCGTCTGTGGCACCCCTGTGAAATGCGGGTTTTGTCCCGGCGATTTATCGATAATCCCGGGCCGGAAACCTTGCGGGGGTAACGATTCCGATTCGGAACCGCCATCCGAAGGGATGTGCGACTTCCAAGTGATCACCGCTCCCTAAGATCACCCTCCATAGCAACGGGGGCTGCTGAGTTTTGAGTTGCCCTGCGGGGCGCGTCCGCGACGACCCGGAGCCGGTCCTCGCGAGATCCGCGCCCGCCCGAAAGGAAATCCATGAACTCTGTCACGAGACGGGGCGCCGCCCGTCTTGCCGCGGTGGTGCTGACGGCAGGGCTGGCCGTCGCCGGTACGGCCGCCGCCGCGGGCGCCGCGGTCGCGGACGAGGCGCCGCGGAGCCAGGGCGGCGTGTCCGCCACCCTCGGCCGGATCACGGCCGGCGGCCCGGCCGTCCTGCGCGAAGGCGGCGGGCGGAACGTCCTGGCCGGACTCTTCGAGATGAAGGTCGACGGCGGCGGGACCCTCCAGACCTACTGCGTCGACATCCGCACCAGCACCGTCGACGGCGCCAGGTACCGGGAGACCGGCTGGAGCGAGTCGTCCCTCCACGCCAACAAGAACGCGGGAAGGATCCGCTGGATCCTGGAGCACTCCTACCCGCAGGTCAACGACCTCAGCGCGCTCGCCAAGGCGTCCGGCGCCGGGACCCTCGACGCCAACACCGCCGCCGCGGGCACCCAGGTCGCCATCTGGCGCTACTCGGACGGCGTCGGCGTCGACGCCGGGAACCCCGCGGCCCAGAAGCTCGCCGACTACCTCCACAAGAGCGCCGAGGACGCCGAGGAGCCCAGGGCGTCCCTGGCCCTCGACCCGCCGGCCGTCTCCGGCAAGGCGGGCGGGCGCCTGGGGCCGGTCAGGGTCCGCACCGACGCGGGCAGCGTCACCGTCACCCCCTCCACCGACGCCGTCGGCAAGGGCGTGAAGATCGTCGACAAGGACGGCAAGCCGGTCACCACCACGACCAACGGCACCGAGCTCTACTTCGACGTCCCGGCCGGCACCCCGGACGGCTCGACCACGCTCCGGGCCACGGCCAGCACCAAGGTCCCGGTCGGCCGGGTCTTCGTCGGCGACCACACCAAGACGCAGAGCCTGATACTCGCCGGCTCCAGCGAGAGCACCGTCTCCGCCGGGGCCACGGCCAGCTGGGCCGCCAAGGGCGCGATACCCGCGGTCAGCGCCACGGTGAACTGCGCCCAGGGTGGCGTGGAGATCACCGCCGTGAACAAGGGCGACCAGCCCTGGACCTTCGACCTGGACGGCAGGAAGCACACCGTCGCGCCCGGCGGCACCGACACCGCCCTGGTGAAGGTCGGCGAGGACCAGCCCTACAAGATCACCGTCACCGGCCCCAACGGCTTCTCGAAGACGTTCTCCGGCATCCTCGACTGCAACACGGCGACGCCCGTCAACGCCATGAGCGGCCCCGGCAGGCCCGCCGCCTCGCCGAGCCCCGCCCCGGCGAAGAGCTCCGGCGGCTCCGGCGGCCACGGCTCGGGCGGTCACGGCACCGGCGGGTCCGCCAGCGGAGACCTCGCCAGCACCGGTGGCAGCACCGCGACGCCCAAGATCGCGGGCCTGGCCATCGTCCTCATCGTGGCCGGCGGCGGCGCCGTCTTCCTCCTCCGCAGGAAGGAGCCGTCCGGCCGCTAGCACGGCCCGCTCCACGACGTTCGGTGACCGAGTGGTTCCGCTCGGTCACCGGCACGTCACCCATAACGCGTTTCCGCCCAGGGCTTCCCGTACGGCAAGATGGGGTGTATCTGCCCTCACGCGGCGGAGCCGCACATTGGCCCTTCTCGACTGCCGGACGGTTTCTCTTGGCTGAGTACATCTACACCATGCGCAAGACGCGCAAGGCGCACGGCGACAAGGTCATCCTCGATGACGTGACGCTGAGCTTCCTGCCCGGTGCGAAGATCGGTGTGGTCGGCCCCAACGGTGCCGGTAAGTCCACCGTCCTCAAGATCATGGCGGGCCTGGAGCAGCCGTCCAACGGTGACGCGTTCCTGTCGCCCGGCTACAGCGTCGGCATCCTGATGCAGGAGCCGGAGCTCGACGAGAACAAGACCGTGCTCGAGAACGTCCAGGACGGCGTCGCCGGGATCAAGGGCAAGCTCGACCGGTTCAACGAGATCGCCGAGCTGATGGCGACCGACTACTCCGACGCGCTGCTCGAGGAGATGGGCAAGCTCCAGGAGGAGCTCGACCACGCCAACGCCTGGGACCTCGACGCCCAGCTGGAGCAGGCCATGGACGCGCTGGGCTGCCCGCCCGCCGACTGGCCGGTCACCAACCTCTCCGGTGGTGAGAAGCGCCGCGTGGCCCTCTGCAAGCTGCTGCTGGAGGCCCCCGACCTGCTGCTCCTCGACGAGCCCACCAACCACCTCGACGCCGAGTCGGTGAACTGGCTGGAGCAGCACCTGGCCAAGTACGCCGGCACCGTCGTGGCGATCACCCACGACCGCTACTTCCTCGACAACGTCGCCGAGTGGATCCTCGAGCTCGACCGCGGCCGCGCCCACCCCTACGAGGGCAACTACTCCACCTACCTGGAGAACAAGGCCGCCCGTCTGAAGGTCGAGGGCCAGAAGGACGCGAAGCGCCAGAAGCGCCTCAAGGAAGAGCTGGAGTGGGTCCGCTCCAACGCCAAGGGCCGTCAGGCCAAGTCCAAGGCGCGTCTCGCCCGCTACGAGGAGATGGCGGCCGAGGCCGACAAGATGCGGAAGCTGGACTTCGAGGAGATCCAGATCCCGCCGGGCCCGCGTCTGGGCAGCGTCGTCGTCGAGGTCAGCAACCTCTCGAAGGCCTTCGGCGACAAGGTCCTCATCGACGACCTGTCCTTCACCCTGCCGCGCAACGGCATCGTCGGTGTCATCGGCCCGAACGGCGCCGGCAAGACCACCCTGTTCAAGATGATCCAGGGCCTGGAGAAGCCGGACTCCGGCACGATCAAGGTCGGCGAGACCGTCAAGATCTCCTACGTCGACCAGAGCCGCGCCAACATCGACCCCAAGAAGACGCTGTGGGCCGTCGTCTCCGACGAGCTGGACTACATCAACGTCGGCCAGGTCGAGATGCCGTCGCGCGCCTACGTCTCCGCGTTCGGCTTCAAGGGCCCGGACCAGCAGAAGCCGGCCGGTGTGCTCTCCGGTGGTGAGCGCAACCGCCTCAACCTGGCGCTGACCCTCAAGCAGGGCGGCAACCTGCTGCTCCTCGACGAGCCCACCAACGACCTCGACGTCGAGACCCTCTCCTCGCTCGAGAACGCCCTGCTGGACTTCCCCGGCGCGGCCGTGGTCGTCTCCCACGACCGCTGGTTCCTGGACCGAGTGGCCACGCACATCCTGGCGTACGAGGGCGACTCCAAGTGGTTCTGGTTCGAGGGCAACTTCGAGTCGTACGAGAAGAACAAGATCGAGCGCCTCGGTGCGGACGCGGCCCGTCCGCACCGCGCCACCTACAAGAAGCTCACCCGGGGCTGATCGTGGCGCGCCACATCTACTCGTGCCCCCTCCGCTGGTCGGACATGGACGCCTACGGCCATGTCAACAACGCGGTCTTCCTGCGCTACCTCGAGGAGGCGCGGATCGACCTCATCCACCAGCTGAAGGCGGGAGCGGGCAAGGAGTCCTTCGTCGACGGGTCCGTCGTGGCCCGTCACGAGATCGACTACCTGCGCCCGCTGGTCCACCGGCCGGAGCCGGTGACCGTCGAGACGTGGGTGACCAAGGTCGGCGCCGCGTCCATGACCGTCTCGTACGAGGTCAAGGACGACGAGCAGGTCTATGTGCGGGCGTCCACCGTGATCGTCCCGTTCGACTTCGCCGCCGGCCGGCCCCGGCGGGTCACCGCCGAGGAGAAGGCGTTGCTCAAGACCTTCGCCGACGAGCCCGGGGAGGCCGTCGCCGCATGACGCAGCGGCTGTGCTTCGCCGACGCCCGGGAGGCGGCCGACCTGGCCGCCTTCCTGGCCCGGCTGATCCACTACGACCGGGCCGCCGCCGTCCGCCTCCAGGCGGGCGGCGGTGTCCTCGGTGTCTTCGGCCGTCCGCCGTCCTTCGAGGTCCTGGCGATCCGCACGGCCCGGCTCGCCGAGCCCGTCGAGCTGGACGTCACCGTCTCGGCGGGACAGCTCGCGGACGCCCTCGACGCCGGTGCCCCGGCGTCCTCCGGGGCGCTGGAGATCACCGTTCCCGAGGCCGTCACCGGCCCGCCCTGGGCCGGTGTCCTGCCGCCCCGCGGCGGCTGGCGGCGGGTCGAGGGCTTCCCGGGCGCGGAGGCCGTGCGGGGCGCGGTGGCCGCGGCCGTCGCGGAGTTCCGCGCGCGGGACGAGGCGCTGCCCGAGCACCGGCGCACGCGGGCCGAGCGGGACCGTATCGGGCGGGAGATCTGGTCCCGGACGCTCGGGGACACGGGGTTGCCGTTGCGGGCCGTGCACGCGGCCCAGTCGCTGGGGTTCTTGCGGCCGGCCGTGCGGGCCGGGGCCATGGCCGGCGGGGCCGGGCCGGTCACGGCTGCGGCTCCTGAGGAGCCGGTCCTTTTTGCGGCCCGGGGGTGGTTGCGGTTGCGGACGCCGTACGGGTCGGTCGCCGTGAGCGTCGGCCCCGCCGGGAGCGGGTTGCGGGGGCTTACGGTCACGCCCGCCTAGCGTTGGCTTGCGGGTGCGGGCCGTGGGTGGGTTTGTGCCCACCCGTTCCGCCCTGCGGAACGCCTGCCCACAAACCGGTCAGTCCACTGTGTTGATCATCGACGCTGCCGCGTACGTCATGTAGTTCCAGAGCTGGTGCTCCAGTTCCGGGGCGAGGTCGAGTTCGTCGACCGCGTCGCGCATGTGGCGGAGCCAGGCGTCGTGGGCGGCGCGGTCGACGACGAAGGGCGCGTGGCGCATCCGCAGGCGCGGGTGGCCCCGGTTCTCGCTGTACGTCCGGGGGCCGCCCCAGTACTGCATCAGGAAGAGGACCAGCCGCTCCTCGGCCGGGCCGAGGTCCTCCTCCGGGTACATCGGCCGCAGCAGCGGGTCACCGGCCACACCCTGGTAGAAGCGGTGGACCAGGCGCCGGAAGGTCTTCTCCCCGCCGACCTGCTCGTAGAAGGTCTGCTCGGGAAGCGTGCCGCGCGGAATCTCAATCACGCTTCCATGGTCTCAGACCCCCCGGCCGAGGACCGGAGTCTTACGACCCTTCCGGCTCCTCAGCCCCGCCGCACCGTGATCGTCGTCCACGCGCCCACGTGCACCCGGTCCCCGTCCCGCAGCGGCACGGGTACGTAGGGCTGGATCGCGTCCTCGGAGTCGTTGATCGTCGTGCCGTTGGTGGAGTCCTGGTCGACGACCGCCCAGCCCCCGTCCGGTTGCTGCACCAGCATCGCGTGCTGGTGCGAGACGCCCGGGTCCTCCGGGGGACGGGACAGGTCGATGTCCGGGGACTCGCCGGTGCTGTGCCGGCGCCGGCCGATGGTGACCTGCTGGCCGCTGAGGGGGAAGCGCAGCTCGGGGGAGTAGGCGGGCAGGTTCAGCCCGGCCGCCTCCGGGCCGCTGCGGTTCATCATCGACAGGAAGTACTCCCGGTCGGGCGCGACGACCGCGACCCAGCCCGCCGTCGGCGCGGGCACGGCCGGCTGCGGGGGCGAGGAGTCGTAGGGATCGTAGGTCTCGTAGGGCTCGTACGCGTACGGGTTGTGCCCGGCCGACGGCGCCTGGGCGGCCTGCACGGCGGGCGCGGGCGCGTCCGGCGGGGTCAGCACCCAGTCCTCGTCCTCGCCGAAGGGCGGCGCCAGCGGCTCGGCCGGGCGGTTGACCCGCGACGGCCGGGAGCCGGTGTACTCGAAGCTCGGCGGCGACTGGGTGTGCTGCGCCGGGGGCGGCGGGGCCGACTGGAGGGGCTGCGGGGGCGGGGGAGGCGACGCGTAGGGGTTCGCCGACCGGGTGACGAAGTTGTAGCGGCACTCCTCGCAGAAGGGGGCCTGCGCCTCGCGGGGGGTGCGGCACTGCGGACAGAGCTCCGCCTGGACGGTGGCGTCGCCGCCCGGGTAGCCGTAGCCGCCGGTGCCGCCGGCCGAGGGCGGCGCGGTGGGCGGCGGTGGGACGGCGGCCGGGGGACCGGGCGGTGCCGTGGCCGCCGACATCCGGTGGCCGCACACCTCGCACCAGTCTGCGGCCTCCGACGGGTGGCCGTTCGGGCAGGTCGGCATGTCGGTCTCTTCCCCCTCTGGCGGTTGCTTCTCGGCGCTACTTCTTGACGCGGACGGTCTTGGTGGAACGGGTTTCCAGCGTCATCTCGGCCTCCTCCGAGACCTTCGCCTTCAGCCGCACAGTACCGTTCGCCGCGTCCACGACGTCCACCACCTTCGCAAGGAGTTTCGCGGTGTCCGCGTGGCCGGAGCGGCTGGCCAGCTGGACGGCCCGGCCGAGCTTGGCGGTCGCCCCGTCCACGTCCCCCGCCTTGCGCAGGTCCAGGCCCTGCTGGATGGCCAGGGCCAGCTCGGCCTGGCCCGTGTAGTGGGCCACCTGGGGGCTGATGGCCGTCGACGCCTCCAGGTCGTCCGTCCACACCGCCCGGATCAGGCCCTGGGCCAGGACGTGCGGTGACGAGCCGTCGGAGGTGGGCAGCACCAGGGACACCCGGGCGGCCAGCATCTCCTGGCCCACGTGCGCGCTCGGCACCCGGACGCAGACGTGGTAGTCGCGGGACTCGTCCCCCCACGCGCCCGTCGGGTAGTCGCCGGAGCGCGGCCCGGACTCCTGGCGGCGGTCCGTCAGCTCCTCCATGGTGGGCGCGACCTGCTTGACGAAGACGACCTCGGCGCCCTGCGGCGTCCACAGCCGCAGCGAGACGTCCGCGACCTCCTTGCCCATGACCGTTTCCATCATCCGCGTGAAGTCCTCGGCCAGGCCGGCCGGATCGGCGACGATGTCGGCGCTGCCCAGCAGGGCGGAGGCGATGCCCGTGACCTCCTTGACCTCCCAGTCCGTCCCCACGCCCCGCGCGTCACAGGTGAACCGGCCCGCGCACGCGTCCAGCGACGCCCGCAGCGCGTCGGGCTCCTCGTGCTCGTTGCGGCCGTCGGTGAGCAGGATGCCGTGACGTATCGCCGCGTCGGAGGAGGACAGCAGCCGGTCGGCGAGGCGCAGCCAGGTGCCGATGGCGGTGCCGCCTCCTGGACTGAGCTTGCGCAGCGCCTCCTTGGCCTGGCCACGGGTCATGTCGTCGGCGACGGCGAGCCGCCCGCCGGCCG
Source organism: Streptomyces abikoensis (assembly GCF_014648775.1). Lineage (GTDB taxonomy): Bacteria > Actinomycetota > Actinomycetes > Streptomycetales > Streptomycetaceae > Streptomyces > Streptomyces abikoensis. The sequence continues at coordinate 560,054 of NZ_BMRT01000004.1, read as the reverse complement.
GATATATCTCGCGCGCCTGGTGGGTGCCGCCCACCACGGCGAAGGCGACGCCGTCGCGCAGCGCGTCTATGGCGGCGGCCGTGGCCTCGCGGGCGCTGCGCATCTTGGCGGGCGGGTAGTCCATCGAGCCCGAGCAGTCGACCATCAGGACGACGGCGGCGTCCGGGACGCGGGGGCCGGGCACGACCGCGCCGGTGTCCGTGTCCGCGCCGGTGGAGGTCACCGTGACGATGGCGTTGACCTCCCGGCCCCCTTCCGGGAGATTGACGTTCTGGTACACGTCGACGGCGAACCCGGGCACGTTCGGTTTGGCGAAATGGGCCATCTGATCCGCTCCTTCGTACGTACTCCACGTGGTCGGCACGGGCGTAGCGGCGGGGCGGACGGACGGCGCGGCGCCGGAGCCCGGCACCGTGCGTGGATCCCCCCGTGGAAACCGCGGCGCGTCAGGCCGATCCTGCCCCTTCGGCCCGGGACGGGAACGGCACCACTGCCACTGTTACGTTGTCGTGGCCCCCTCCGTCCAGAGCGTGGGTCAGCAGACGGCGTGCGCACTCCAACGGCCGGGAGCGGGCGTCGGCGGGCACGACGGACGCCATCTCCTCGGCGGACTCGGCGTAGTTCCACAGCCCGTCGGTGCAGACGATCACCACACCGGGGCGGTCGAGGTGGTACGAGGCGGTGTGCGGCTCGACCTCGTAGGCGTCCGCGCCGAGCCAGCCGGTGATGGCGTGGGCGCGCTCGTCGGCGTAGGCCTCGGCCTCCGACATCAGGCCCGCCGCCACCATCTGGGCGGCCCAGGAGTCGTCCTCGGTGAGCCGCGCGGGCTGCTTGGAGCGGTCGTCGGGCACCCAGTAGGCGCGGCTGTCGCCGACCCAGCCGACGGTCAGCAGGTCGCCGGTGACGACGGCGCTGACGATGGTGCAGGCGGGGGCGTTCTCATGGCGGTAGTGGCCGTGCTCGCGCGGCTCGTGGCCGGGGGTGGTCAGGGCGGCCACGGCCTCGGCGGCGGCCACGACCGCCTCGTGCGTGGCCTCCTTGGGGGCGGTGCCCCGGGACAGGGCCGTCACCAGCGAGTCGTGGGCGGCCTCGACGGCGGCGGCCGACGCCTCGTCGGGGCGGGCCGCGGACGACACGCCGTCGCTGACGACCGCGACGACGGCCGGCGGCCGGCCGGGGAGGTCGGTGGTGGACACGGCGTACGCGTCCTCGTTGCGGTGGTGGCGCAGGCCGCGGTCGGTGACCGCCGCGACGCCTGCCGACTCGTGCTCCATGTGATCCCGTTCGCGCGGCTGTGCATGTCCGCAGTGTTCGCAGTACCCGTCGTTGTCGATCATGCCCGACCGGCAGGCCGCGCAGGGCCCGGCGGGGCCCGCGCCACGCGCCGGCTGCGCGGGGACGCCGGCGGCCGGCGGGGCGAGCCGGTAGTCGTCCGCCTCCCGCGCCACGGACGTGTCAGGCCGCCGCCATCCCACCGCCCGTGGGTCGTCGGGCGCGGGCGGCACCGCCGAGAGGTCCACGCCGCAGCCTCCGCAGAAGTTGTCGGCGGGTTCCAGCGGCTCCTGACAGGCGGGGCACGCCGTCAGTTGTGGGGGCAGTTGCGACATCGATCACACCCATGTCCTGGGGCGGTAACGGTTGGCCCGTTCCACCAGTTCGATCCGTTCCTCACCGCGCTGGGCCAGCCGCGCGAGCATCCGGTACGAGCGTTCCAGCCCGAACCGCAGCTCCCGTTCGTCCAGCCCGCTGCCGAGCAGCACGGGCGGTCCGCCCGGGGGCGCGGGGGCGGTGCCCGGCGCGCCGCCCTCGCGGCCCGACAGCACCCAGTCCAGCGCGGTGCCGAGCACTTCCGTCGACAGCCGTTCGCGCCGCACCGCGTCCAGGCCGAGCTCCGTGAGGCCCGCCACCTGGCCGGCGGCGGCCCGCAGGTCGTCCAGCAGCGGTTCCGCGGCCGAGCGCCCCCGAAGCCGGGCCCGTACCGCCGCGACCCGGGCCGCCGTGCAGTGGATGGACGCCGCCGGCACGGACTCCAGGGCCGCCACCGCGCCCGCGCGGTCCCCGGCGGCCAGCCGCACCCGGGCCAGGGCGAACGCTGCCCCGACGAAGCCCGGGTCGGTCACCCACACCAGGTGGTAGTACTCGGCGGCGTTGTCGAGCTGCCCGAGCACCTCCGCGCACAGCCCGAGGGCCAGCTTGGGCGCGGGCTCCCCGGGGAAGGCGTCGTAGACGGCGTCGAAGGACAGGGCCGCCGTGGCGTGGTCGCCGACGGCGAGGGCGTGGACGCCCCGGTGCCAGACGGTGCGCCAGTCGTCGGGGCTCGCGGCCTCCAGCGCGGCGAGCGCTCGGGACGCCCGCTCGTCCTCGCCGAGCTCCAACTGGGCCCGCACCCGCCGCAGCCGCAGCTCCGGCGACTCGGTCGGCGCGGCCTGGAGCGCGGCGTACAGCTCGGCGGGCTGCGAGGCGATCAGCCCCGCGAGGAAGCCGGCGTTGGCGTCGGCGGGGTCGACGAGCGGAAACGGCAGCGCGAGCGCGGCGGCCCGCGCGTCGATCGGCCGCAACGCGGCGCCGCCCGCCGCCGGGGCGGTCGCGCCCGGGCCCGACCCGGGCAGCGCGCCGGAGGCCGCCCCCGGGCGCCCTCCGGCGGATGTCGGCCCGGTGCCCGTGCCGGCCGTTCCTGCGGCGCCCGCCGCCGAGCCCGGCGGAACGGCGCCCGCGCCGCCCCGGCCACGCGGCAGGCGAAGGCGCGGCCATCCGTTCCGGCGGGGCGCCGGGACGCGGCCGCCCAGGGCGGACACGTCGCGGTCGCACTCCTCGAACAGCACCGTGTCCACCACGCGCGGCTCCGGGCCGAAGAGCGTGGACAGCGCGGGGCGCGGGGCGCCCGTCTGGAGGGCCACGACCTCCCGCAGGACGCCCGTCAGCTGCTCGGCCATCTCGTCGGCGGAGGCGAACCGCCGGGCCGGGTCCGGGTCGGTGGCCCGCACCAGCAGCCGGTAGAAGGACTCGTAGCGGGTGAAGACCTCGATGTGGTCCGGGGAAGGGAGGCTGTCCACGAAGACGTTCGTGTAGCCCTGGAAGTCGAAGGTGAGCACGGCGAGCGTGCGCGCCACCGTGTAGAGGTCGGAGGCGACCGACGCGCCCAGTTCGGCGATCTCGGGCGCCTGGTAGCCGATCGTGCCGTAGATGGGGCTGTCGTGGTCGTCCATCCGGCGCACCGCGCCCATGTCGATCAGCTTCAGCTGGTCCTGCTGCTGGATCGCGTTGTCGACCTTGAAGTCGCAGTACAGCAGATTGCGGCTGTGGAGGTGCCCCAGCGCCTCCAGCGCCTCGATGCCGTACGCGCACGCCTGCTCGACCGGCAGCGGGTCGCGGCGCCCGTCGGGGTGGCGGCGCTCGTTGGCGATCTCCTTGAGGGACTTGCCGCCGACGTACTCCATGACGATGTAGCCGTCGAGGCTGCCCGTGCGCTGGTCGAGGTGCTCGACGAAGTTGTAGATGCGGACGATGTTGGAGTGCTCGATCTCCGCGAGGAAGCGCCGCTCGGCGACGGCCGCGGCCAGCGCGTCCTCGTCGCCGGTGTCGAGCAGGCCCTTGAGGACCACCCAGCGGTCGGCCACGGCCCGGTCGATGGCCAGGTAGATCCAGCCGAGCCCGCCGTGCGCGAGACAGCCCGCCACCTCGTACTGCCCGCGCACCACATCGCCGGGGCGCAGCTTCGGCACGAAGGAGTACGGGTGGCCGCACTTGGTGCAGTAGCCCTCCGTGCGCCCCGCCCGGTGGGGGCCCGAACGCCCCACGGGCGCGCCGCAGTCGCCGCGGCTGCAGAACCGCTTGCGCTCGGGCACCTCCGGGCGCTCCAGCACCGCCGCCCGGGGGTCGGGGCGCGGCACGCCCGGCATGCTGACCAGGCCCGCGCCCAGCTTGTTGCGACCGGCGCCGGACCCGCCGGACGCCCGGCTGCGCACCGAGACGGACCGCGTCGCGACGCCCGTGCCGCCGTTCACCGAACGCGTCAGCCGCCCCGACACCGACCGGCGGGACCCCGACGACCGCGACGACGGCCGTGACGACGAGCCCGACGACGAGCGCGAGGACCCGGACGAGCCCGACGAACCCGACGAGCCCGATGACTTCGACGAGCCGGACGACCCCGAACCGCCCGAGCCGCCCCGGCCGCCCGCGTGGGTGATCCCCGTGGCGGGCGAGGCGATCTGCCCGCCCGGCGCCACGACGGGGGCGAGACCGCACGTGTCGCAGTACAGCTCGCCGTCGCCCACGTCCTCGTAGCGGCCCGCGCAGCCCGGGCGCTGGCACTGCTCACCGGTCACGCGTCCCCCCAAGCCCGTCGGTTCCCGAGGCGGCCGAGCCCTGCGGGGCCGGCGCCCCGGCCACGGCCCGCTGATAGCGCAGCACCGCCTGCTCGGCGGCGACGAGATCGCAGGGCGCGCTCCACAGCATGCGGCGCGCCACGTCGTACCGCTCCACGACGAGACCGTCCTCCGCCAGGCCCAGCCGCGCGGCCTTGGCCTTGTACGCGTCGAGCCGGCCGCGCAGCTCGGCCCGTACGGCCAGGGGCGCCGTGACCGCCGTCAGCGACTCGCGGGCACGCAGCAACTCCTCCTCGGCGTGCCGCTCCAGGCCCTCCAGGAGCGGGGAGAGCCGGTGCCACGCGGCGCGTCTGCGGTACTCGACGGCCGTCTCCAGCTGCTCGTAGAGCACGGTCGGCGGGCCGGAGACCACGGGCACCTCATAGGCGGCGATCTTCGACAGGACCTCCATCCGGGCCCGGCGGGCCTCGCCCAGGGTGCGGTCGGCGCGCGAGAGCACGTCGCGCACGCGCATCAGCCGGCGCTCGGCGTCCTGGCGGACGTCGAGGACGGCCTCCACCTCCCGGCGCACGTCCTCCAGGGCGCGCTCGGCACGGTCGTAGCGGGCGGTGTCGGGGCGGCCGCCGGGCGCGGAGCTGGGCGGGGCGCCGGTCCAGAAGACGAGCGGATCGGATATCACCTCGGACCGCAGCGCGGCCAGTTCCATGGTGAGGCGCTCCAGGTCGTCGCCCGCCGGGTGCTCGCCCGGCAGGACGCCCACGGAGTGGGCGAGGGAGCGGACGCGCCCGAGCTCGGCGGCGAGCAGGTCGATCCGGGTGGGCAGGGCCGACCAGACGGCGTCGGCGATGACGAGCACGTCCAGGGCCTGGGCGTACCAGGAGTTCATCCGCTCGACGAGCTCCGTCAGGCTCAGCCGTTCGCTCAGCCTGGCCGCCACGCCCAGGGTCACCAGGCCGGCCTGGGGCGGGCCGGCGGGCAGGGTGACGGCGGTGCCGCGCAGCAGGTCGGTCAGCTCGGTCAGCTCGCCCGAGGTGGGCCAGCGGCGGCGGCCGCGCAGCTCACGGGCCGCCTCCAGGGCGTCGGTGTAGGCGTCGAAGTACACCCACAGCTGGGTGATGAGCAGCTCGGTGGACTCCCACCGGCTCCTGGTGACGCCGGTCAGCTCCGCGCCCTCCAGCAGCCGCCGCCCGGCGTGGTCCTGGAGGGCGAGCAGGGAGGACTCGACCGCCTCGTGCTCCGCGCCGAGCCGTGCCAGCGCACGGTCCACCTCCTCGCGGCTCAAGGTCGGCCCGGTGGGCCCCGCGACCACCATCGGTCCCCTCTCCTGTCCCGCGGCCGGTGCCGCGCGCGAACGGTGTGGTGCTTCGGTCCTTCCGTGCCGTCAGTCCCGGTACCGGGGCTCCGGCGGAGCGGTGATCCCCTGGAGGTCGGCCGCCAGCCACTTGCGGTACGCCAGCATCCAGGGGCTCGCCTCGCCGCCCCGGCGGTAGTCCTCCAGTACCGCGTTGACCCGGCGTACCAGGTCTTCGTCCTTGAGGTTCATCGCCACGCCGTAGGACTCGGTGGTGAACGGTTTGCCGACCAGTCGCACGGACGGGTCCTGGGCCGCCTGTCCGGCGGCCAGGGCGCTGTCGGTGATCACCGCGTCGACCTGTCCGAGCTGGAGCCGGACCAGGCAGTCGAGCTGGTTGGGCACGGTCAGCACGGACGCGCCGTGCGACTCGTTCTTCAGCTCGCTCTCGCCCGTGGATCCCTTGGCCGTACAGACTTTCTTCCCCTCCAGGCTGTCGTCGAACGCCGTGACCGGTGAGGCCTTGGGGGCCAGTACCTGCTGCCCGGCCTCGAAGTAGGCCGTGGAGAAGGCGACTTGCCGGGCCCGGTCGCAGTTGATCGTCATGGTGCGCGCGATGATGTCCACCTTGCCCTTTTCCAGGGCGGGTATGCGCTGGTTGGTGGGGATCGCCAGGAAGACGACCTTGCCGGGGTCGCCGAGGACGGCCTTGGCGATGGCGTGGACCAGGTCGATGTCGAAGCCGCTGAGCTCGCCGGTGGCGGGGTCGCGGTAGCCCCAGCGGTAGCTGTTCTGGTCGACGCCGGCGATCAGCCGGCCGCGTTCCTTGATGCGCCGGACGGCCGGCCCGTCGGCCGTCGACGGGCGCAGGCTCGCCTCCGGGGCGACGCACGTCGCGGGCGCGCGCACGGCCGCCGCCGGCGCGGCCGCCGGGGTCCGGGCCACGGGCCCGGCGGGGCGCGCCGCCGGCAGGACGGCCGCGCCCACGGCGACGGCGAGTGTCCACACACAGGCCGTCACCACGGCCCCGGCCCTGGTTCCGCGTCGTCCGCCCATCGCCGTCCCTCCCCGCCTCACCGGTACTCCGACAGCCTGCGGCCGATGCCGAGCACGGCGCCCGCGGCCCCGAGCACGGCCAGGACGGCGGCTCCGGCCGCGAGCCCCGTGAACGCGCCGCGCCCGTCCCCCGCCGCCCGCCGGAAGTCGTCCTCCTCGTGGGCGAGGGCCCGGCGCAGCGCGGTGTCCACCTGGTCGAACGATTCGCCGGTGCTGCCCCGGGCGCTGCCCTTCTCCCCGATCACCTTGGCGAGCGCCTGGCCGTAGTACCCGCCGACGTCGGCGGTGCGGGCCTCGCCGTGCCGCTGCTGCCACTGTTTGACGTCATGGATCGCCGCCAGCACCGGATCGCGTCCTTCCGAGCCGTCCGCGAGGGAGCGGGCCCGGCCCAGGAGGCTGTCGGGGGCGGGCTCGCCGGAGGCGGTGACGTCGCCGCCGATCAGCTTGCGCATGCCCGTGCGGTAGCTGGCCTCGTAGGCGTCGTCGCCCGCCGGGGTGAGCACGGCGCCCCGGGCCACCAGGGTGAGGCTCTCGTCGCCCCGGGCCTGGAGCGAGGCGATCCGGGCCTCGCTGAGCACCTGGAGGGACTTGGCCCCGTTCTCGTAGGAGTCCGTCAGGTCCGCGCGGGCCACGGCGTGGCCGACGGTCAGCCACAGCAGGACCACCGCGCCGGCGGCGGTCCCGGCGAGGAGGCCGTGGTTGAACACCCGGTTGGTGCGCAGGAAGGTGCGGCGCTGGGCCCAGCCGAGGGCGCCGAGGGCCACGACGCCCGTGGCGAGGGCCGTCCAGGGCCAGGACTTGGCGTCCGCGTAGTCGGAACGGAGGCGTCCGGTCTCGGCCTCGTAGAGGGCGCGAGCGGCCGGCAGCAGATCCTCGCGCATCCGGTCGCTGGCGTAGCGCAGATAGGCGCCGCCCAGGGGCAGGCCCTGCCGGCCCGCCGCGCGGGCGGACTCCACCAGGCCGGTGTAGACGGGGAGTTGCTGATTGAGCCGGGCTATCTGCTCGCGGGCGGAGCTGGAGCCTCCGGTGTCGGCGGCGGCCTTCACCAGGAGCTCGGAGGCAACGCCGATGTCCTTCTCGTAGCGCTGGCGGACCGTGCGGGGCTCGTCCCGGCCGGCCAGGAACCCGGCGGCGGCGGCCGTGTCGGCGTCGGCCAGCGAGCGGTAGATGTCGGCGGCGTCGGCGCTCAGCGGCTCGCTGCGGTCGATCACGGCGTCCGCCGCCGCCGACCGGTCGGTGACCTGCCAGGCGGTGACCGCGCCGAAGGCGACCAGCAGCGCGGCCAGGACCGCGCCGATCACCCTGAGTCTGCCGGGCTCCGTCGTGGCCGCGTCCGCGATCCGCTCCAGCCCCTCGCGCCACGCGGTGCGCCGCGTTCCCGGATCCGGCTGCGCTGGTGACACGTGACCTCCCCCTCGGTCGCCGCGGCCCGCTGTCCCCCGGGCGGCGGGGAACGGGTGCCAGGCCAGCAGTATGGCCGCAGGGACTGACAAACACACCGGTTGTGCATCGATCTTGCACGGGTCGTGAGCGTCGCCCGGGTGTCCGTTTCGGCCTTTCACCTCATTTCACGCGTGGGGCGTCTGTTCGGTTCCCGTGCGGACGGAGTACCCGGAAACGGGAACGCCGGGGGTGACGGGCGCTCATGCCCGTCACCCCCGGCGGGGCGTACCGTCAGCGGTCGTAGGTGTAGAACTTCGTGTGGTCGAGCATGTCGGCCGGGGTCACGTTGTTCCACGGGCGCATCGTGTCCTTGAGGTCCACGACGTTGGTGGTGCCGCCGGTCGGCAGGTAGCCCGAGGTGGGGTGCATCCGCTGCCAGTCGGCCCACAGCTTGTCGATGAAGCAGTGGTGCAGCCAGAAGACCGGGTCGTTGGGGGAGACGCCGGTGGCCATCTGGCCGCCCATCCACACGTGGACGCGGTTGTGGAGGTTGACGCCGCGCCAGCCCTCGAGGTGGTTGCGGAAGCCGTCGGAGGCGCTGTTCCAGGGGGCCATGTCGTAGGTGGTCATGGCGAGCACGGAGTCGACCTCGGCGCGGGTGGGCAGCGCGCGGACGCTCGCGCCCATCTCCCGCTGGAGGTAGGGGCGGTCGTCGGCCGAGACGTTGATGTTCCACTGGCCGGTGGAGTACGCGAACGGGCCGGTGGTGACCTGCGCGTCGCGGCTGCGGCCGTTCCCGCCGAGGAAGTCGGCGGCGAATATGGAGGCCGTGACGGTGCGGTCGGCGGTCCAGTCCCAGTAGGGGAGCGTCACCGAGGAATCGATTCTCTGGAGCTCCTGCTCGAACTGGATGAGGAAGCGGCGGTGCCAGGGCAGGAAGGACGGCGAACGGTGGCCGACGCGGTCGGTGTCGTCGCCGTCGCTCATGATGAACTCGTTGTGCGTCCGCACGAATTCGTCGTACTTGCCGCTCTTCTTCAGCGCCAGCAGGGCGTTGACGAAGTTGCGCTTCTCCGTGGCCGTCAGGGTCGCCTGGTTCTTGCGCACTGCCATGGGGGTCTACGTCCTCTCGGTTCGGGGGACCGGCCGCGTCGGGCCGGACGGTCGGCAGTCGGCCGGGGTCAGCGGGTGGAGATCGGGACGAGCGCGGCGCCCTGGAGCTTGTCGACGGCGGCGCGGGTCAGCGCCAGCGGGTCGGCAAAGGTCTGGTAGTGGTTGATCACGCTGATCCACGTACCGTCCGCGTTCCGCATGACGTGCAGTTCCTTGCCGTCGATCGTCACGGCGAAGCCGCCGTGGTGGGCCTCGTGGCCACCGGTGACGGGCGTGCCGACGATGCGCCGGCCCTGGTAGACCTCGTCGAAGGGCTGGGGGCCGTGGGAGCCGTGCCCGGAGTGGTCCATGCCCGTGTGGTCCATGGGCATCGCGGCGCGGGTCGCCGCCATGGCGGCCGGAGCGGCGAGGGCCGCTCCGGCGACGGCTATCGCGGTGCCGCGCAGGACGACGCGGCGGGTGACGTTCTTCGACATGCGTGTATCCCCCCTCGGGATCTGTGGGTCGGGAGCAGGGGCTGTCACGAATGCTCAGCAACGCCCTTTTGAGGCGAGTTGCGGCAGTTCTTTGTCGTATTTCGTGATCAATCCATGCGTGGCCGGATGCTTGCACGATCTTGGAGAGAGGGGGAAATGGTTGACCCGAATACGGACATTGGGTATATGAATGGTCAACCAGTGGTAGGGGAGGAATTTCTGGCCAATCCCGCTATTGACGCGGGTGTCAGGAAGTCCACCGGGCCGGACCGGCCTCCCGCGAAGGATTTGCGGCGGACCGCCTCCACCGGTGACGTCTCTCACGACGTGAACATGACGCGAACATGGCGCCGCGCCGTGGATTCCGGCCGGGAAGGCCGGAGTCCACGGCGCGGTTTCCGCCGATCTCGTTCCGCGATCTCGTTCTGTCGTCCCCTACGCGAAGTGCTCCCGCAGCCGTGCGTACGCGGCGGCGGGCGCCCCGAGGTGGTCGAGGGCCAGCAGCGCCGCCCCCAGCACGGGCGGCGCGGTCACGACGCGGGGCACGGCCCGGGGCGCCCGTCCCGCCAGCCCCCGCACGACGCGTTCGTGGAGCAGTGGGTGACGGGCCGCCAGGACCGCGCCGCCCAGCACCACCGGCACCGCCGCCTCCAGCAGCCCCAGCCGGTCCAGGGCCGCCGAGGCCAGGGCCACCACCTCGTCGGCCTGCCGCGCCACGATCGCCCCGGCCACCGCGTCACCGGCGGCCGCCACCGCGAAGAGCACCGGCGCCAGTTCGTGCCGCCGCGCCCGCTCGATCCGCCCCAGGTGGAGGGCCTCGATCAGCTCCGGCATCGTGGACAGCCCGAAGTGGGCGGGGAGTTCCCGCGCCAGCGCCGTCGCCTCGCCGCGCCCGTCCGCCGCCCGGGCCGCCCACCACACCGCCTCCTCGGCCAGGTGCGCCCCGCCGCCCCAGTCGCCCGAGATCCGCCCGACGGCGGCGAACCGGGCTACCCGGCCCCCGGGCGCCAGCCCCGAGCAGTTGATCCCCGCCCCGCACACGACGGCGACGCCCGCCGGCTCGCCCTCGTCGGACAGCCCCGCGCGCAGCAGCGCGAAGGTGTCGTTGGCGACCCGGACGGGGGGATGCCCCGCCGGGTCGCCCGCCGCCCGGTTCCGCCGGGCGATCGCCCCCGCCAGCTCCGCCTCCTCCACCGGGAAGTCGGCGTTGGCGAGACAGGCCGAGAAGAGGCGGACGTCCAGTGGAAGGCCGAGCTCCGCCGCCGCGTCGGACATCGCCTCGGCGACGGCCGACTGGAGGGTGTCCACGGCCTGCTCGACGCCCACCGCGTGCGGCCGGAAGCCCCCGCCCCGTGCCCGGCCGAACACCGTGCCGTCCGTACCGGTGACGGCCACGTCGGTCTTGCTGTTGCCGGCGTCGATCGCCACGATCACGCCCACGCCAGGTGCTCCCGGTTGTGGTGGAGGAGGGCGTCCGTCAGCTTCTCCGCCCGGTCGGTCCGGCCGACGAGCGGATGGGCGAGGAGCGCCGTGAAGACCCGGTCCCGGCCGCCCTTGAGGGCCGCCTCCAGCGCCAGGTGCTCATAGGCCGTCACATGCGCGACGAGCCCGGCGAACAGCGGCTCCAGCGGCCGGACGGGCAGGGGGCGCGCCCCGGCCGCGTCCACCGCCGCCGGCACCTCGACGACGGCGTCGTCGGGGAGGAAGGGCAGGGTGCCGTTGTTGAGGGTGTTGACCACCTGGACGGGCCCGGTGCCGGTCAGCAGTGACGCCGTGAGCGCGACGGCGGCCTCCGAGTAGTAGGCCCCGCCGCGTTTGGCCAGCAGTTCCGGCTTGTGGTCCAGCGCCGGGTCGGCGTACATCGCCAGCAGCGTCCGCTCCATCTCCGCGACCTCGGCCGCCCGCGAGGGCTTCTTCCGCAGCTCCTCGACGACCGCGTCGTGCTCGTAGAAGTAGCGCAGGTAGTAGGAGGGGACGACGCCCAGCCGGTCCAGCAGCCGGCGCGGCATCCGCAGGTCCGCCGCGATGGCGTCGCCGTGTTCCGCGAGCAGCCCGGGCAGGACGTCCCGGCCGCCGACGCGCACCGCCCGTTCCCAGGTGAGGTGGTTCAGGCCGACGTGGTCCAGCTCGACCTCGCCGGGCGCCACCCCGAGCAGGGCGGCGAACTTCCGCTGGAAGCCGATGGCCACGTTGCACAGCCCGACAGCGCGGTGCCCGGCGGTCAGCAGGGCGCGGGTGACGATTCCGACGGGGTTGGTGAAGTCCACGATCCAGGCGCCGGGGTTGCGGCGGCGCACCCGTTCGGCGATGTCGAGGACCACCGGGACCGTCCGCAGGGCCTTGGCGAGACCGCCCGCGCCCGTGGTCTCCTGGCCCACGCAGCCGCACTCCAGCGGCCACGTCTCGTCCTTCTCGCGGGCCGCCTGGCCGCCGACGCGCAGCTGGAGCAGCACGGCGTCGGCGCCGTCGACGGCCGCGTCGAGGTCGTCGGTCCAGGTGACCCGGCCCGGGTGGCCCTGGGCGGCGAGGATGCGCCGCGCCAGGCCGCCGACCGGTTCCAGCCGCTCGGCGGCGGGGTCGACGAGGACGAGCTCCTCGACGGCGAGGACGTCCCGCAGCCGTGCGAATCCGTCGACGAGTTCGGGGGTGTAGGTGGAGCCACCACCCACTACTGCGAGCTTCAACCCTTGACTCCTGTCAGTGTGACGCCTTCGACGAAGGCCTTCTGGGCGAAGAAGAAGACGGCGATGACCGGTGCCATGACCAGCAGGGTGGCGGCCATCGTCAGATTCCAGTTGACGCTGTGGGCGCTCTTGAAGGACTCCAGGCCGTAACTCAGCGTCCAGGCGCCCGGGTTCTGCGCTGCGTAGATCTGTGGCCCGAAGTAATCGTTCCAGCAGGCGAAGAACTGAAACAGCGCGACCGCCGCGATGCCCGGCTTCGCCATCGGCACGACGACGCGCAGCAGGGTGCGCAGTTCGCCGCAGCCGTCCAGCCGCGCGGCCTCCGTGTACTCGGCGGGGATGGTGAGCAGGAACTGCCGCAGCAGGAAGATCGAGTACGCGTCGCCGAACGCCAGCGGCACGATCAGCGGCCACAGCGTCCCCGACAGGTGCAGTTGCTGGGCCCACACCAGGTACATGGGGATGACGACGACCTGTGGCGGCAGCGTCATCGTGGCGATCACGAGGACGAGCGCGGTCCGCCGGCCACGGAAGCGGAACCGCGCGAGCGCGTAGGCGACCGGGAGGGAGGAGCACACGGTGAACAGGGTGCCCAGCCCGGCGTACAGCAGCGAGTTCCGCCACCAGGTGAGGAAGCCGGGGGTGCGGAGGACCTCCGCGTAGTTGGACCAGTGCCAGGAGCGCGGCCACAGCTCGCCGCTCATGGCCTGGTCGTCGCTCATCACGGAGGTGAGGAGGACGAAGACGAACGGCAGGGTGAAGAAGAGCGCCGCGGCGACGGCGACGGTGTGCACGGCGATCCAGTGGAGGACGCGTCCTCGCTTCATGGGTCCGGTCCTCGGTCTCACGGCCGGTCCTCCGCCCCGAGCAGCCCGGCGCGGCCGCGCATCAGCAGCGAGGCGGCGGCCATGGCGACGGCGAACAGCACCAAGGAGAGCACGCACGCGGCGCCGGTGTTGAAGTGCTGGAAGCCGAGCGAGTAGACGAGCTGGGTCACGGTGAGCGTGGAGTGGTCCGGATAACCGGGCTGGACGGGCGTGCCGGGGCCGACGCTGACGCCGGAGGCGAGCTTCCCGGCGACGAGCGCCTGGGTGTAGTACTGCATCGTCTGCACGACTCCCGTCACGACCGCGAACATCACCACCGGGGTGATCGCAGGCCAGGTGACATAGCGGAACGTCGCGACGGGCCCGGCGCCGTCGAGCTGGGCGGCCTCGTACCGCTCCTTGGGCACGTCCAGCAGGGCGGCCAGGAAGATCACCATCAGGTCGCCGATGCCCCACAGCGACAGCAGCACCAGCGAGGGCTTGGCCCAGTGGGGGTCGCCCCACCAGTCGGGCGCGGGGACGCCGAGCGCCGTGAGGGCGTCGTTCACCGGGCCGGTGCCCGGGTTGAGGAGGAAGACGAAGGCCACCGTCGCCGCCACGGGCGGGGCGAGGTAGGGCAGGTAGAAGGCGGTGCGGAAGAAGCCCGCGCCCGTCTTCACCTTGGTGACCAGCAGTCCGGTGCCCAGCCCGAAGACGACGCGCAGGGCCACCATGACCACGACCAGCCACAGCGTGTTCCACAGCGCGGGCCCGAACAGCGGCATCTGCGTGAACACGTACGTCCAGTTGCGCAGTCCCACGAAGGACGGGGGCTGGATCTGGTTGTAGCGCGTGAAGGAGAAGTAGACGGTGGCGATCAGCGGATAGCCGAAGAAGACGGTGAAGCCGATCAGCCAGGGTGAGAGGAAGCCTAGGACGCGCAGGCGTTCCCGGGCGCGCCGGCGGCGTGCGCCGGGAGCGGTGGCGAGGTGTGCCATGACAGGGCCTTCGTCGGGTGGCGGGCGGCGGGGGCGGCGGCGGGTCAGCCGGCGGTCTGGCGGGTGTCGTCGTCGATCCGCCGGTCGAGGCGGCGCAGCCCCCGGTCCAGGTCGGGGACCCGGCCCGCCTCGCTGTCGTAGCCGAAGTCCCGCAGGGCGATGAGGTACATCCCGCCGTTGGCCGAGGGCGGCACGGAGACGCTGTGCGGGTCGCCGGCGATGCCGACGAAGGTGCGGAAGGCGGGGTCGGCGTCGAGCGCGGGGGAGGCGAGCGCGGCCTTGGTGGAGGGCACGTTGTGGATGGCGTTCGCGAAGGCGACGACCTGATCGGTGTCGGTCGTCAGGAACCGCACCAGCTCCCAGGCCGCGTTCTGGTGCCGGCTGCTGTGGGCGATGCCGATGACCGTGCCGGTGAGGCAGCCGCGCCCGTAGGCGTCGGCCTGGTCGTCGGGCACGGGCAGCGGGGCCGTGCCCCAGCGGAAGTCCGTGCCGGCCTCCTTGAGCATCCGGCCGCGCCATTCACCGTCCAGGAGCATGGCGACCTTCCCCGTGCGGAAGGCGTTCTGGGAGGACATCTCCTCGCCGAAGGTGGTGCGGTGGCGCTCCAGCGGGCCGTATCCCCCAAGGGCGGTGACCAGGCCCCGCTGGAAGCTGAGGAATCGTTTGGTCGAGGGCTCCCGGGCGAGCCGGGACCTCCCGTCGGCGTCGAACCAGGTGGGCGCCCACTGGGCGAAGAGCCGCTCCGGGCTGTTCTCGTAGAACCGGAAGCCGGGCATGAATCCGAGCTGTTCGTACGAGCCCCCGGCGCTCCGCCGGGTGAGCCTGCGGGCCGCCTCCGCGAACTCCGACATCGTGCGCGGCGGCCGGGTGATGCCGGCCTTCTCGAAGGCGTCGCGGTTGTAGTAGAGGCCGTAGGCGTCGGCGAGCAGCGGGAGGGCGCACTGGGTGCCCCGGTAGGAGCTGTAGTCGAGGAGGGGCTTGGGGAAGACCGCCGCCTTGTCCACGCCGGACTTCCGCAGGAAGGGGTCGAGGTCGGCCCACATCCCCGAGGAGCAGTACTGGCCGACGTTGTCGGTGGTGAAGGACGACACCACATCCGGTGTGGCGCCCCCGCCCGCCCGCAGGGCCTGGTTGACGGTCTCGTCCGTGACGTTCCCGGTCGTCACCACCCGGATGTTGGGGTGCCGCCGCTCGAACCGGGCGATCGCGGCGTCGACGGCCGCGACCTCGCTCCGCTGCGACCAGCCGTGCCAGAACCGGAGGGTCACCGGGCGGGCCGGGTCGTCCTCGGCGCTGCCGACGGCGGGGCGGGCGCAGCCGGAGAGCAGTAACCCGGCCGTCGTGAGAAGGAGGACGAGCGAGGGGAGCGGGGAGCGGTGTCGTAATCGCTGCATGACGGAGCTTCCTTGGCGGCGGTGGACGGGGGTCGCGCGGTGGGGGGAAGCCGGTGGAGGGGGCAAGCCGGTGGATCAGGGGCCAGGCGGTGGAGCAGGGTCAGGCGGTGTCGAAGACGTCGTTCCGGGCGTCGGTGAGTGCGGTGCGCAGGGCGCCGATGAGGATGGCGGAGCCCGTCACCTCGCTCAGCCGCAGCCGGGGCCGGGGCAGGGCGAGCCCGGTCAGCCCGGCCTCGACCACCGCGCGCAGCCGCTCGCCGCCGGCCCGGCAGACCACGCCCGAGAGCACGATCAGCTCCGGGTCGACGACGGCGACGATCGCCGCGAGCCCGGTGGCGACGCGCGAGCCCAGCTCGGCGAGGAAGGCATCGGCGGCCGGGCCGGGGGTGCGCGCCGCCTGTTCGAGCGCCTCGGGGCCCGAGGGGGCGTCGAAGCCGTGCTCGCGCGCCAGCCGGGCCACGGCCAGGACGCCCACGAGCCTCTCGAAGCCGCCCCCGCCGTCCGGGGCCTTCAGCGCCTCGCCGCGGGCCAGCGGGGCGCCGGGCAGGGGCATGTAGCCGACCTCGCCGGCCCCGCCCGTCGCCCCGCGCAGCAGCCTGCCGCCGAGGACGATGGCCGCGCCGACGCCCTCGTCGATCCAGACCAGGACGTAGTCGTCGGTGTCGCGCGCGGCACCGGTGTGGCGCTCGGCGACGGCGGCGAGGTTGACGTCGTTCTCGATGACGACCGGGGTGCCGATGACCTCGGCGAGCTCGGCACGCAGGGTGCGCGAGTGCCAGCCGGGCAGGTGGGGGGCGTAGCGCAGGGTGCCGGTGTTCGGGTCGACGGCGCCGGGGGTGCCGATGACCGTGCGGTGGAGGGCCTCGTGGCCGAGGCCACAGGCGGCCAGCGCGCCGTCGACGGCGGCGGCCACCAGCGCGGCGGTGCGGCCCGGCGTCCCCTCGTCCGTGACATCGGCCTCGACGCGGTGCTCGCCGAGCACGGTGCCCGTGATGTCCGCGACGGCGGCCGAGATGCCCTTCTCGTCGACGGCGAGGCCGGCCACGTGGGCGACCGAGGGGTTCACCTCGTACAGCTGGGCGTTGGGGCCGGGGCGGCCGGTGACGTTGCCGACGGCGCGCACGAGCCCGCCGGCCTCCAGCCGGGCGAGCAGCTGGGAGGCGGTGGGCTTGGACAGCCCGGTGAGCTCGCCGAGGCGGGTGCGGGTCAGGGGACCGTGGCTGATCAGCAGGTCCAGCGCGGCGCGGTCGTTCATCGCCCGCAGGACACGGGGTGTCCCGGGGATTCCGGTTCCGGCCATCGCGTGTGGTCCCCCGCCCTCGAGGTGTCCCTCGAACAGTCTGTAAAGAAACTTTCCTATCGTTTGCCCAGGACGTTAGGCGCAGGTCAGCGCACCGTCAAGGAGTCCGGAGCAGCGGAATCGGTTCTTCCGAGGCAAAAATAACGCGACATGGCGGCATGCCCGCCGGTAGGTTCCCGACGCATGGAACCACTGGGCGACAGCGAGATACGCGCCTCTTTCGTCAACTGCTCGAAGGGCGAGGCCCGCAGGATGAGCCTGCCCCGGGAGCTCGACGGGCTCCCCTGGGCCGACCTGGACTTCCTGGGCTGGCGGGACCCGGGCGCCCCGGACCGGGGCTATCTCGTCGCCGAGCGGGCCGGTGAGCTGGTGGGCGTCACCCTGCGGGTGCCGCAGGGCGGGCCCCGGGCGCTGACGAAGACCACCATGTGCTCGCTGTGCCTGACCGCCCACGGCGGTTCGGGCGTGTCCCTGCTGGCCGCCCGCAAGGTCGGGGCCTCCGGCCGCGACGGCAACACGGTCGGCGCCTATATGTGCGCGGACCTGGCCTGCCCGCTGTACGTGCGGGGGAAGAAGACGCCGCTGATGGCCATGCGCTACAAGGAGTCCCTCTCCGTCGAGGAGCGCCTGGACCGGCTGCGCGGCAACCTCGACGAATTCCTGGACAAGGTCCTCCAGGAGGGCTGACGCCCCCGCAGGCCAGAGAAGCCAAGGGCCCCCTCGCCACATCGGCGGCGAGGGGGCCCTCTGCTGTCCCGGGGGTGCTACGGCTTGCCGAGCGTCACGCCCGTCGGCGCCGGCGGTATCGGCGCCGTGGCCAGCGACTGCGGGGAGGTGGGGTTGGCCATGGCGGACGGGGCGGCGACGGCCGTCGCCGCGTCCGCCGCCGGCGCCGCCGTCCGCAGCTCCTGCTCGTGCGGCTGGCCGACGATGGCGATGCCCTCGGCGTCCAGGGCGCGCTTGATGCGCCAGCGCAGCTCGCGCTCCACGGAGAGCGCCTTGCCCGGCACCGTCTTGGCCGACACGCGGACGACCACCGAGTCGAGGTAGACGGCGTTCAGGCCCAGCACCTCGACGGGCTCCCACAGCCGCTCGCTCCACGGCTCGGCCTTCTGCATCTCCTCGCCGGTGCGCTCGATCACCGCGCGCACCCGGTCCAGGTCCTCGTCCGAGCGCACCTGGACGTCGACGCCCGCGGTCGCCCAGCCCTGGCTGAGGTTGCCGATCCGCTTGACCTCGCCGTTGCGGACGTACCAGATCTCGCCGTCGGCGCCGCGCAGCTTGGTCACGCGCAGCCCGACCTCGATGACGGTGCCCTTGGCGACGCCCGCGTCGACCTCGTCGCCGACGCCGTACTGGTCCTCGAGGATCATGAAGACGCCCGAGAGGAAGTCGGTCACGAGATTCCGGGCGCCGAAACCGATGGCCACACCGGCCACACCGGCGCTGGCCAGCAGCGGCGCGAGGTTGATCTTGAGGACGGAGAGCACGGTCAGCGCCGCCGTACCCATGATCAGGAACGAGGCGACGCTCCGCAGCACCGAGCCGATGGCCTCGGAGCGCTGGCGCCGCCGCTCGGCGTTGACCAGCAGGCTGCCCAGAGCCGTGCCGTCGACGGCCTGGGCGGTGCGGTTCATCCGCGCTATCAGCTTGGTGATGCCCCGGCGGATCAGGGAGCGCATGGCCACCGCGATCACGATGATCAGCACGATCCGCAGGCCGTTGGTCAGCCAGACGGACCAGTTCTGCTCGACCCAGCCCGCGGCGTCGTTCGCCGTGCGTTGGGCCTCGTCCAGGGACACCGGGCGGGGTGTCGCGTCTGTGGCCAGAACAGCGGACCGGAACACAGCAGAAATCCTCCGATAGGGGACGTCGCCCGCGGCGAGGAGTGGTGCGGGCCGATTCACCACACTAACGGGGCAGACGGAATGCTCCGTTGTTGTGTTCGAGAAGGGGCATGTCTTGCGCGTGCGTGGCCGTGATTGTCCTGGGTGTGCTCCAAAACACCTGAGACCCGTTACCCGATGATGGTGGCGCTCGTGGCGGGGACCAGGGGACACTTGCAGGAGATCGTCCCGGCGCGAGCCACGCGCCGCCGGCGTACAAGGAGGCACCCGTGCCGCATGTCCTGGTCCTCAACGCGTCGTACGAGCCGCTCGGCGTCGTACCGCTCCGCCGCGCGCTCATACTCGTCCTCAATGAGAAGGCCGTCAGCCTCGAGGACACCGGCGCCTTTCTGCACAGCGCGACCTGCACCATCCCCGCACCCAGCGTCGTCCGCCTGAAGCGCTTCGTGCGGGTGCCCTTTCGGGGCCCCGTCCCGCTCACCCGCCGTGCCCTCTTCGCCCGGGACGGCGGACGCTGCGCGTACTGCGGTGGCGTCGCAACCAGCGTCGACCACGTCGTCCCGCGCAGCCGCGGCGGCCAGCACAACTGGGAGAACGTGGTGGCGGCCTGCCGCCGCTGCAACCACGTCAAGGCCGACCGGCACGTCTGGGAGCTCGGCTGGCGGCTGCGCCACCAGCCCGCGCCGCCGTCCGGCCTGGCGTGGCGGATCATCGGCACGGGCCATAGGGACCCGCGCTGGCTTCCCTATCTGGAGGCATACGGCGCGGAGGACGCGATGGCCCGGATCGACGGCATTTCCGCCTGAGACCACCGGGCCGTCGTCGTTTCCGGGCAGGGGCGGGCGGCGCCGGGCAGGGCCCGGCGCCGCCGCTCAGGAGCCCTTGGCGGCCTGCACCGCGTAGGCCTCCACCTCCCACAGCGAATAGCCGAAGCGGGTGGCCCGCTTCTCGCCCTGGACGCGCACGAACCGCGCGTCCGGCGCGTCCATGCGCACCGACTCCACGCCGCCCTTGCCGTCGGTGACCACCGCCGCGTCCCGCCAGGTGCGGCCGTCCGGCGAGACCTGGACGCGGTAGCGCAGCGGGTGGGCGTCCTGCCAGCGGAGCACCAGCCGGCCCAGCCGGACGGGCCGGGCCAGCTCCAGCTGCCACCAGGCGGCGTCGGTGTGCGGGGACGACCAGCGGGTGCGCGGATCGCCGTCGATCGCGGCCGAGGCGGGGAAGGCGGCCGTCTCGTCGCCGGAGGACGTCGCCCGGGCGCCGCGCGCCAGGTCCGGGCCGCCGGTCGGCGGATACGCCCGGACGGTGACCGTCTTCTCCTGCCCGGCCAGCCGGACGGGCACCGTGAACGTCCCGGCGGGCGCCCCCGCCGGCACCGCCAGCTCGACGCGGGCCGTGGTCACGCCCCCGCGCACGGCGGTGAGCTCGGCCGGGGCCTTGACGTTCACGCCCGTCGGCGCGGCCACGGTGAGCCGCTCCTTGATGGCCTCCGGCCGTTGATTGATCATGCGGAGCTCGACGACCGCGGGCCGCCCGCCGATCTCCGCGTCCGTGTCGCCGCCCGTCAGCTCGACGGTGGCGGTGGGGCTGTCGGCGAACCACGGGGTGAGCTCGTGCACCGCCGGCGGCGTGGCGCCGCCGTCCCACACCACGCGCAGCGCGTCGGCCTTGACGCCCTTGCCCGGCAGCTGGGTCCAGCCGCCGTCCGCGACCCGGCCCAGCGGCTGCCAGCCCCGGGCCGGATCATGGGCCTCGACCACGCCGCCCGCCCCGGGCGCGGGCTGGGTGAGCAGGGTGACCACCGTCAGCGGACGCGGCTGGGGCAGCCGTACGGACAGCGGGACCCCCGGCTTGGGGGTGACGGCCGTGGCCGGATCGCCGTCGGTGGCCGCGCCCGCCGTGCGCAGCGGCCGGTCGACGCCGGTCCAGCCGTTGGCCCGGGCCAGGGCCGTCTCCAGGAACGGCAGCAGCACGCCCTTGCCGACGGTCGCCCGCTCCTTCGTGATCGTCTCGCGCAGCCGCTGGACGTCCAGCTGGGCCTGCCAGGCCGCCGCGCCGTCGCCCCGCGCCTGCGCGGTGATCATGTCCACGGCCCGGCCGCCCGCCTCGCCGTACCGGCCCAGCTGGTCCAGCCACGGCCGGATCTCGCCGCCGAGCAGCGGGGCGAGCCGCGCGGGGGCGTCGGCCATGGTGCGGAAGGCCGCCTTCAGCCGGTCGGCGGCCTCCGTCAGCTTTCCCGCGTCGGCCGTGCCCTGGGCGTCCCAGAAGGCGTCCAGCAGCGGGCGCAGATACGCCGACTCCTCGCCGCCGAGCACCGAGGACGCGTCGTTCGCGGCGAGCGCCCGCAGGGCCTCACGCGTCGCCGCGTCGCCCGGCTCCCCGCCCGCGAGGTCGTCGACGGCCGCCCGCCAGGACTCGTCGGGCCGGTAGCCGCGCGGGTTCCACGCGAAGTCGGCGGCGGTGAACAGCGGGATGCGCGAAGCGGTGGGCTGCGCCGCCGCGTTGGCCAGCAGCGCCACGGACCCCGCGGCCACGGCCGGCTCGCGGCCGGTGTACGGGCCGAGGAAGATACGGTCCTGCGCGAAGTCGTTGACCGGGTAGTTGTCCATGGTCACCAGCGGGTGCGCCAACGCCGCCCGGGCGTCGGCCAGTTCGCCGCCGGTGATGGTCTTCGGCACCACCCCGACCCCCGTCCAGGCCACCTCCACCCGGCGGTCCAGCGCCTCGGCCAGCGCGCGCCGGAAGGCGGTGCGCCCGTCCTGGTAGTACTCGGTCGGCAGCAGCGACAGCGGGGCCGCCTCCGAGCCCTTGGCCGCCAGGTGCTTCGCCAGCTCGCCCGCGACCTTCGCCTGCGCCTTCGCGGCCGCCTTCGGACCCGAGCCGAACGCGTCCGCGTCGGCGTCGCAGTGCCACTCGCTGTAGCTGACGTCCTGGAACTGCAGCTGGAAGGCGCGCACCCCCAGGGCCCACATCGCGTCGACCTTGCGCTTGAGCGCCCGCATGTCCGAGACCGACGAGAAGCACATCCCCTGCCCCGGCGAGACCGCCCAGCCCAGCGTCACGTGGTTGCGGCGGGCCCGCTCGGCCAGCTCCCGGAACTCCGCGCGCCGCTCGGCGGGGTAGGGGGCGCGCCAGCGGGCCGTGCGGTAGGGGTCGTCGCCGGGCGCGTAGAGATAGCGGTTCTGCTTGGTGCGGCCCAGGAAGTCCAGTTGCGCCAGCCGCTGCTGGTGCGACCACGGCTGCCCGTAGAAGCCCTCGGTCAGCCCGCGCACCGCCGTGCCCGGCCAGTCGCGGATCACGGCCCCCGCGAACGCGCGGCCCCCGTCGTGCGCCACGGCCAGTTGCCGCAGCGTCTGCGCCGCGTGGAAGAGCCCGTCCTCGCCCACGCCCGCCAGCGCCACCACCGGCCGGCCGTCCACCTGCCCGGTGGCCAGCCGGTAGCCGCCCATGGGCAGGTCGCCGACCGGCTGGGCGCCCAGCGCCCGCAGCGCGGCCTCGGCCGCCTGCCCGCCCGCGTAGACGATCAGGCCGCCGGCCGGCGGGGTGCCGCCCGGCTGCGCGTCGACGACCGTCCGGGCGCCCTGGGCGCGCAGCACCTCCCGCAGCGCCTCCAGGGCGTACTGGTCGGTGCCCTGGTCGGCCATCAGCGTGACCTCGTCGCCCACCCGCGCGTAGCCGCCCAGGGCCCGCGCCGACTGGGGGCGCGGCCACACCGGCGGCAGGCCCCCGGCGCTCTCCCGGTCCGGGGAGCCGGGTGAACCGGCGGCGGCCGACGCGGCGTCACCCGGCAGGGGGTCGGCCACGGCGTCCCCGGCCCCGCCGAGCAGCCCGCCGAGGAGCGCGGCCGCCAGCACCGTGACCCCGGCGCGGCGCGGTCCGGGACGCCCCAGGCGCCCCGTGCCCACGGCCCGGCCGGTCCGCTCGCTTCCGTGGGGCATGGTTCTTCTCCTCCGGACGCGTTGCGGGACGAAGTGCGGGACCCGGGTGCGGGACCAAGGTGCGGGGCGGTGCCCCGGAAAAGCCGCCACGAGCCCATCACCAGCGCTGATGGCATGTCAACGCAGCTGACCGAACTGCCGGTAATGCCCGGCGGGATGTACGGATGTGTCGTCCGCCGCGCGGAGTGGGTAGGCAGCAGGAGCAGTCGGCGGCGGCGACCACGGAGGTCCGGATGGACAGAGCACGCCTCGCCGAGCTGCACGGCGTCGCCACGTCCTACGAGCCCGCGCCCGGCAGCGTCGTCCGCGTCCCCGAGGACACGCTCGTCGCCGTCCTCGCCGCGCTGGGCGTCGACGCCTCCACGCCCCGGGCCGTCCGGGACGCCCTGGCGGCCCGCGAGCAGGCCGAGCGCGGCCGGCTGTTGCCCCCGGCCGTCGTCCTGCGCGGCCGCACGGGCGGCCCGCCGCCGCTCCCCGAGGGCACGGCCCTGAGCGTCGAGACGGAGGACGGCGCCACGCTCCCCTGGAACGCCGGGCCCCTCCCGTACGGCGGGCACGTCCTGCGCGCCCGGACCCCCGACGGGCGGACCGCGAGCGCGCCGCTGATCGTCGCGCCCGAGCGGCTGCCCGTGCCCCCGGAGCGCGGCCACGGCTTCCTCGTCCAGCTCTACTCCCTGCTGTCCGCCCGCTCCTGGGGCATGGGGGATCTCGGCGACCTCGCCGACCTCGCGGCCTGGGCCGGCCGCTGTGCCGGTTCCGACTTCCTCCAGATCAACCCCCTCCACGCGGCCGTCCCCGGACCGCCCACCGACCCCTCGCCCTACCGCCCCTCCTCCCGCCGCTTCCCCGACCCCGTCCATCTGCGCGTCGAGGAGATCCCCGAGTTCGCCTACCTGACCGGGGCGGCGCGCGAGGAGGTGGAGACGCTGCTCGCCCGCGCCGCCGTCCTCCGCGAGGCCGTCCTGCGCCACGGCGCGCTGATCGACCGCGACGCCGTCTGGGAGCTCAAGCGCCGGGCGCTGGAGCTGCTGCGGGCCGTCCCCGCGTCCCCCGGCCGCCGGGCCGCCTACGCCGCCTTCCTCGCCGAGGGCGGCCAGGCCCTCGACGACCACTCCACCTGGTGCGCCCTCGCCGAGGCGCACGGCCCCGACTGGCGGTCCTGGCCCGCCGGCCTGCGCGACCCCCGCTCCGCCCGCACCGCCCGCGCCCGCGGCGAGCTGCTGGACCGCGTCGACTTCCACTGCTGGCTCGCCTGGCTCACCGACGGGCAGCTGGCCGCCGCCCAGCGGGCCGCCCGCGAGGCGGGCATGCGCGTCGGCCTCGTCCACGACCTGGCCGTCGGCGTCCACCCCTCCGGCGCCGACGCCTGGGCCCAGCAGGACGCCTTCGCCGCCGGGATGTCCATCGGCGCGCCCCCCGACGCCTTCAGCCCCCACGGCCAGGACTGGGGCCTGCCGCCCTGGCGCCCCGACGCCCTCGCCGCCACCGGCTACGCCCCCTACCGCGATCTGCTGCGCGGGCTGCTGCGGCACGCGGGGGCGCTGCGGATCGACCATGTGATGGGCCTGTTCCGGCTCTGGTGGGTGCCCCGGGGCCACGAGCCCCGGCGCGGCGCCTACGTGCGCTACGACGCCGAGGCGATGCTGGGCGTCCTCGCCCTGGAGGCGCACCGGGCGGGCGCCGCCGTCATCGGCGAGGACCTGGGCACCGTCGAGCCCGGCGTCCGGGAGGCGCTGGCCGAGCGCGGGGTGCTCGGCACCTCGGTGCTCTGGTTCGAGCGGGACTACGAAAACGCCGCGAGTGGCGAGGCGGATCCCGAGCCCCTGCCCCCGGAGCGCTGGCGCGAGGCATGCCTGGCCACCGCCACCACCCACGACCTGCCCAGCACCGCCGCCCGGCTGACCGGCGACCACGTGGCGCTGCGGCACCGGCTCGGGCTGCTCACCCGGCCGCTCGCCGTCGAGCAGCGCGAGGACGCGGCGGACGTCGCCCGCTGGCTGGCCGCCCTCGGCCGGCTGGGCCTGCTGCCGGAAGGGCCCGGCGACGAGGAGGCGGCGGTCCTGGCCGTCCACCGCTTCCTGCTGCGCACCCCGGCCCGGCTGGTGGGCGTCTGGCTGCCGGACGCGGTGGGGGACCGCCGCCCGCAGAACCTGCCGGGCACCTGGGACCAGTACCCGAACTGGCGGCTGCCCGTGGCCGACGCCTCGGGCCGGCCGCTGTCGCTGGAGGAGCTGGTGGCCTCGCCCCGGCTCCAGGCCCTGGTGGACGAGGTGCGGCGGTGGGGCGGACGCCCATAGGCCACCCCGGGCGCGCGGCTCTCATGCCGGTCCGATAATTTGAGGCTGTGAGCAATAAGGTCAACAAGAACGCCGTGCGCGCCGGTGCGATCTCCGCCGGCACGCTGCTGATGCTGCTGATGTCGTCCCCCGCGTTCGCGCTCACCCGCGACGACGGTGACGACCCGGGCCCCGGCCTGAGCGTGATCAACACGCTCGGCCTCTACGTGGCCGCGCCGATCGTCCTCTTCCTGGTCATCGCGGGCCTGACGATGGTCCTCGCCAGGAACTCCGACAACACCGCCACCCACGCCGTCAACACCCACCACTCGCGCTGACACCACCGCGCGGGAGCGAAAGCCGACACCTTCGAGGTGTCGGCTTTTTTGTTGCCCATTTCACTGTAGAGGCCACGGGCTTTGGCGTTCGGGCGACGGTTAACCTACGGTGTCGTAACCTACGCCACCGTAGGTGATGATCGTTCTGGAGCTGCCCGTGACCATCGCCCCCCCTTCCCACGGCTCGGCCGTCTGGAGCGACAGCCGCCTGCTGTACGCGCTCGAGGAAGTCGTCGAGACCGAGCTGAACCGCCACCTGAAGGTCGCCAAGGAATGGATGCCGCACGAGTACGTGCCGTGGAGCGACGGGCGGAACTTCGACGGCGTCATGGAGGGCGAGGCCTGGGCGCCCGAGCAGTCCAAGGTCAGTGACATCGGGCGCACCGCCCTCGTCGTCAACCTGCTGACCGAGGACAACCTCCCCAGCTACCACCACGAGATCGCCCAGCTCTTCGGCCGCGACGGGGCCTGGGGCACGTGGGTGCACCGCTGGACGGCGGAGGAGGGGCGGCACGGCATCGTCATGCGCGACTACCTGCTCACCTCGCGCGCCGTCGACCCGGTGGCGCTGGAGCGGTTCCGGATGGCGCACATGTCGGAGGGCTTCGAGTCCGACAACCGGCACAGCATGCTGCACTCGGTGGCCTACGTCGCCTTCCAGGAGCTGGCCACGCGGATCTCGCACCGCAACACCGGCCACCACTCGGGTGACCCGGTCTGCGACCGGATGCTCTCGCGGATCGCCACCGACGAGAACCTCCACATGGTCTTCTACCGCAACCTGCTCAAGCAGGCCTTCGTACTGGCGCCCGACCAGACGATGAGCGCGGTGCGGGACGTCGTCACCGGCTTCCGGATGCCGGGACACGGCATCCCGGGCTTCGAGCGGGCGGCCGCCACGATGGCGATCGGGGGGATCTACAACCTGCGGATCCACCACGACGACGTGCTGCAGCCGGTGCTGCGCTTCCTGAAGGTCCTGGAGATCGACGGGCTGGGCCCGGAGGGGCTGCAGGCCCAGGAGGAACTGGGCCTGTTCATGGCGGACCTGGACGAGCAGGGCCGCAAGTTCGACGAGCGCCGCCAGGCGATCCTCGCTCGCCGGGCGGCTCGCCAGGGCTGAGGGCCCCTCGGCCCGGGGTTGTGGACAGGCGTTCCGCAGGGCGGAACGGGTGGGCACAACCCACCCGCGGCCTGCACCGCACCCCGGGCCGGAGCGAGAACTACGCGGTGGCCGCCGCGTCCGCCGCCTGCGCCTTGAGCGCCCGCTCGACGCCCGCGCGGGACTCGGTCACCAGCCGCCGCAGCGCGGCGTTCGGCTCGGCCGAGGCGAGCCAGGCGTCCGTCGCGTCCAGTGTCTCCTGCGAGACCTGGAGCGCCGGGTACAGCCCGACCGCGATCTGCTGGGCCATCTCGTGGCTGCGCTTGTCCCAGACGTCCTTGACGACCGCGAAGTACCGCTCCGCGTACGGCGCGAGGAGGTCGCGCTGGTCGGCCTGCTGGAAGCCGCTGATCACCGACTCCTGGACCGCGTTGGGCAGCTTGTCGGACTCGACGACCGACGCCCACGCCTCGGCCTTGGCCTCCGCCGTCGGGCGGGCGGCCCGGGCCCACGCGGCGTGCTCCTCGCCCGCCGACGTCCTGTCGCGCTCCAGCTCCGCCGCGATGGCCTTCTCGTCGGCGCGGCCCGTCGCGGCCAGCCGGCCGAGCAGGTCCCAGCGCAGGTCGGTGTCGACGGTCAGGCCCTCGACGGTCTCGGTGCCGTCCAGCAGCCCGGCGAGCAGGTCGAGCTGCTCGGCGGTGCGGGCGGTGGCCGCGAAGGCGCGGGCCCAGGACAGCTGGTGGTCGCTGCCGGGCTCCGCCGCGCGCAGGTGGGTGAGCGTCGCCTCGGTCCACTTCGCCAGGCCCGTCTCGCGCCAGGCCGGGGCCGCGTAGAGGTCCAGGGCGGTCTTGACCTGGCGCTGGAGGGACTGGACGACGCCGATGTCCGACTCCTTGGCGATGCCGGAGAGCACCAGGTCCAGGTAGTCGCGGGTGGCCATCTCGCCGTCGCGGGTCATGTCCCAGGCCGAGGCCCAGCTCAGGGCGCGGGGGAGGGACTCGGCGAAGTCGCCCAGGTGCTGGGTGACGGTCGCCAGGGACTCGGCGTCCAGGCGGACCTTGGCGTACGACAGGTCGTCGTCGTTGAGCAGGACGACCGCCGGGCGGCGCTTGCCGACCAGCTGCGGGACGTCGGTCAGCGCGCCGTCGACGTCCAGCTCGACGCGCTCGTCGCGGACGAGCTTGCCGTCCTCGAGCTCGTAGAGGCCGATCGCGATGCGGTGCGGGCGCAGGGTCGGCTCGCCCTTGGCGCCGGCGGGGAGGGCCGGGGCCTCCTGGCGGACGGCGAAGGCGGTGATGACGCCGTCGGCGTCCGTGGTGATCTCGGGCCGCAGGATGTTGATGCCGGCGGTCTCCAGCCACTTCCTCGACCAGGCCGAGAGGTCGCGGCCGGAGGTCTTCTCCAGGGCGCCCAGCAGGTCGGACAGGCGGGTGTTGCCGTAGGCGTGGGCCTTGAAGTACGCCTGCACGCCCTGGAAGAAGGCGTCCATGCCGACGTAGGCGACGAGCTGCTTGAGGACGGACGCGCCCTTGGCGTAGGTGATGCCGTCGAAGTTGACCAGGACGTCGTCCAGGTCGCGGATCTCCGCCATGATCGGGTGGGTGGAGGGCAGCTGGTCCTGCCGGTAGGCCCAGGTCTTCATGGAGTTGGCGAACGTGGTCCACGAGTGGGGCCACTTGCTGCCGGGCGCGTAGGCCTGGCAGGCGATGGAGGTGTACGTGGCGAACGACTCGTTCAGCCAGAGGTCGTTCCACCACTCCATGGTGACCAGGTCGCCGAACCACATGTGGGCCAGCTCGTGGAGGATCGTCTCGGCGCGCAGCTCGTAGGAGGCGTCCGTGACCTTCGAGCGGAACACGTACTGGTCGCGGATGGTGACCGCGCCCGCGTTCTCCATGGCGCCGGCGTTGAACTCCGGCACGAAGAGCTGGTCGTACTTGGCGAAGGGGTAGGCGTAGTCGAACTTCTCCTGGAACCAGTCGAAGCCCTGCCGCGTGACCTCGAAGATCGCGTCCGCGTCGAGGAACTCGGCGAGCGAGGGGCGGCAGTAGATGCCCAGGGGGACGGACTGGCCGTCCTTCTCGTAGCTGCTGTGCACCGAGTGGTACGGGCCCGCGATCAGCGCGGTGATGTACGTCGAGATGCGCGGGGTCGGCTCGAAGCGCCAGACGTTGTCGGCGGGGCGCTCCGGCGTGGGGGAGTTCGAGATGACCGTCCAGCCCTCGGGGGCCTTGACGGTGAACCGGAACGTCGCCTTCAGGTCGGGCTGCTCGAAGGAGGCGAAGACGCGGCGGGCGTCCGGCACCTCGAACTGGGTGTACAGGTAGGCCTGCTGGTCGACCGGGTCCACGAAGCGGTGGAGGCCCTCGCCGGTGTTGGTGTACGCGCAGTCCGCGACGACCTTCAGCTCGTTGCGCCCGGCCGCCAGGCCCGGCAGCGCGATGCGGCTGTCCTTGAAGACGTCGGCCGCGGCCAGCGCGGTGCCGTTGAGGACGACCTCGTGCACCGTGGGCGCGACCAGGTCGATGAAGGTCTCCGCGCCCGCCTCGGCGGAGTCGAAGCGCACGGTGGTCACGGACCGGTAGGTGCCGCCGTCCTGGGCACCGGAGAGGTCGAGCTCGATCTCGTACGAGTCCACGCTGAGCAGCCGCGCCCGCTCCTGTGCCTCTTCGCGGGTCAGATTCGTACCGGGCACCTGGCCATCTCCTTCACGTCGCGATGTTCCGGCCATCCTTCCACGCCGTGCCCGGGACGTCGCCCTCCGTACGCTGACGGCGGATGAACGAAGGGGCGGGCCGTGGCGGCCCGCCCCTCGCGTCGCTTTTCGCCCGGCGTCAGCCGCGGAGCTCCTCGGCGACGAGCTCCGCGATCTGGACGGCGTTCAGCGCGGCGCCCTTGCGGAGGTTGTCGTTGGAGAGGAACAGCGCCAGGCCGTGCTCGACGGTCTCGTCGACGCGGATGCGGCCGACGTAGGAGGCGTCCTTGCCGGCCGCCTGGAGCGGGGTCGGGATCTCGGAGAGCTCGACGCCGGGGGCGGCCGCCAGCAGCTCGTAGGCGCGCTCGACGCTGATCGGCCGCTCGAAGCGGGCGTTGACCTGCAGCGAGTGGCCGGAGAAGACCGGGACGCGGACACAGGTGCCGGAAACCTTGAGCTCCGGGATGTCCAGGATCTTGCGGGACTCGTGGCGGAGCTTCTGCTCCTCGTCGGTCTCGAAGAGGCCGTCGTCGACGATCGAGCCGGCCATCGGCAGCACGTTGAAGGCGATGGTGCGCTTGTAGACACCGGGCTCCGGGAACTCCACGGCCTCGCCGTCGTGGGCGAGCTCGGTGGCCCGGTCGGCGACCGCGCGCACCTGGCCGTCGAGCTCGGCCACACCGGCCAGGCCGGAGCCGGAGACCGCCTGGTAGGTGGTGGCGATCAGGGCGGTCAGCCCCGCCTCCTCGTGCAGCGGCTTGAGGACCGGCATGGCGGCCATCGTGGTGCAGTTCGGGTTGGCGATGATGCCCTTGGGGCGGTTCGCGATCGCGTCCGGGTTGACCTCGGAGACGACCAGCGGCACCTCGGGGTCGCGACGCCAGGCGGAGGAGTTGTCGATGACGACGGCACCCTGCGCGGCGACCTTCTCGGCCAGCGCCTTGGAGGTGGCGCCACCGGCGGAGAAGAGCACGATGTCCAGGCCGGAGTAGTCGGCGGTGGCCGCGTCCTCGACGGCGATCTCCGTGTCGCCCCAGGGCAGGGTCGTACCGGCGGAGCGGGCCGAGGCGAACAGCCGCAGCGTGTCGACCGGGAATTTGCGCTCGGCGAGGATCTTGCGCATGACTCCGCCGACCTGGCCGGTCGCTCCGACGATTCCGATCCTCACGAGGACTCCCTACTCGCGTTCAGCACGTGCGTTCTACGACGGCTGGCGTGGTGCGTACGGTTCCCATCATGCGGTGCCACCCGCCCCATAAGTCCAATCGGTTGTCCGAGGGACGGGACGGGGCGGGCGCCCCCGTGGCCGCCCGCCCCGTCCGTCATGAGCCCCGGAGGGTTACGGCAGGACCTTCTCGATCTTCACGCTGCCGGTCCCGGCGACCGTGCCGGCCGCGTTGACCAGCTGGACGTCGCCGAAGAAGGAGCGGCCCTCGGGAGCCGCGCCGGCGACCACGACCTGGGCCGTGAGCTGCGCGGACTGGCCCGCGCCCAGCTTGACCGGGTCCGCGGCGGCCTTGATCTCGCCCAGGGAGGGGGCGAAGTACACGTCGCGGTAGTCGTAGGCGGTGCTGCCCGCCGGGACGGAGTAGCCGCTGACCTCGATCGTGTACTCGCCGGCGGCGGGCTTGGCCAGCGTGACCAGCTCGTCCGAGCCGCCGGTGGCGGAGGAACCGACGACCTTGCCGTCCTTGAGGACGGTCAGGTCCAGGTCGGCCTTGGGGTCGGCGGTGCCGCCGATCGCGGCCTCGAAGCGGGTGACGCCCTCGCCGAGGGTGACCGTGGTGGTCTGCTTCTCACCCTGCTTGATCACCGGCCGGGCGATCTTCGAGGAGCCCAGCCGGCCGCCCTTCAGGGTGCCGTCCAGGGCCGCGAAGCCGTTGGTGGCCTTCCAGGAGACGGCCACCGGGGTGCCGACCTTGGCCTCGGCGACGGTCTGGACCGCCGGCTCGAAGGTGGTGCCGAGCGCCGAGGCCGTCAGGGTGTAGGGGTTGTCCAGCAGCGGGGAGGTGCGGCGGGACTCGACCTCGATCTCCCAGACGCCGGGCACCGGGGCGGCGTAGGTCCGCAGGTCCGGGCGGCAGGTGTTCGCCGCGTTCTTGTAGTTCGGGTAGCAGTTGACCGTGGAGACGGGGTCGACCGGTACGCCGTAGGGGTTGATCGCTATGAACCGGGTCTGGCTGCCGGCGGCCAGCCCGCCGAGGGCCACCTCAAGGGTCTTGGCGCCCTTGGGGACGGTCACGAAGTACGAGGTGGACGCGTTGCGCGTGGCCTTGGCCGTCTTCTTCACCACGTACGACGGCTGCGCGAGCGGCTCGGCGACCACGACGGTCGTCATGATCTGCTGGTCGATTCCCTCGGTGCGGTCGTCGTTCACGGTGAGGATCGCGCTGTGGATGCCCGCCGTCTTCGCCTTGGCCCGGACCTTGACGGTCACCGGCTTGTTCAGCGGCAGCTTGACCTCGTCGTCGCCGACCAGCGAGAACGTGCCGTCGTTGGTCTTCCACTCCAGCTCGTGCCACACGGGCCTGTCCGGGCCGGAGGTACGGGTGACGGTGATGTCGTACGTACGGCTCTCGCCGGCCTTGAGGCCGCCCTCGCGGTCGTAGAGGCCGGTGCCGAAGCCGGGGGTCTTCAGCGCGCCGGAGAGCGCGGTGGAGACGGGGGCCTTGACCGTGTAGGCATGGGCGGTCGCGCCCTCGCGCAGCGCCTCCCACGCCTCGACGACGTCGATGAGGCCGGAGCCCTGCTCGTACGCCTGCGCACCCTTGATCTTCTTCGCGGTGCTGGTGAGCGCCGTGCGCAGATCGGCCGGGGTGAGCTTCGTCTTCTTCTGCTTGGCGGCCGAGATCAGCAGCGCCGAGGCGCCCGCGGCCTGCGGGGAGGCCATCGAGGTGCCCTGGAGCATGCCGTAGCCGGGCGGCAGGTCGTAGCCGGACTCGGCGACGGGGGCGCCGGGCTCCCAGGTCGGGGTGGTGTTGATCGAGGCACCCGGGGCGGTGATCGTCGGGGTGAAGCCGCCGTCCTCGCGCGGGCCGCGCGAGGAGAAGGGCATCATCGCGTACGGGGTCCTCACCTCGGAGCCGTAGTTGGCGGCCCAGGTCTCCTTGGAGACGGACGCGCCGACGCTGAGGACCTTGTCGGCCAGGCCGGGGTCGCCGATGGTGTTGGCGCCGGGGCCGCTGTTGCCCGCGGAGATCACCAGCTGGACGCCGTAGGTGTCGATGAGCCGGGTGTAGAGCTCGGAGCGGGCGTTGTTGCCGTCGTTGAGCGCCGGCAGGCCGCCGATCGACATGTTGACGATGTCCACGCCGCGGTTGACGACGAGGTCGATCATGCCCTCGGTGAGCGCCACGTTGGTGCAGCCGCCCGACCAGGTGCAGGCCCGGGAGGAGACGAGCTTGGCGCCGGGCGCCGCGCCGTTCATCTTCCCGCCGAAGAGGCCGTTGGCGGCCGTGATGCCCGCGACGTGGGTGCCGTGCTCGGACTCGATGAGGCCGATGCTGACGAAGTCGGCCTTCTTGCCGACCCAGTCGCCGCCCTTGGGGTCCATCGGCACGTCCTTGCGGATCTGCACGACGAAGGGGATGCGCTCGGCGATCGGGGTGGCGGGGTCGTCCTTGCCGAAGTACCCGACCTGGAAGCCGTCCTTGTACGGCTTCATCTCCTCGTCGTTCCCGAAGTTCCCGTCGTCGTCCAGGTCGACCCGGACGGTGCCCTTGGCCTTGTCGTAGAGGACCACCCAGGAGTCGGTGGTGTCGCCGTCCCGGTTGAGGTCGCCCTTCATGTCGCCGCCGGCCGTGACGTTCTCCCGGAACAGGGCCACCTGGTACGTGCCCGGGCCGGGCGCGGTGTAGGTGCGGCCGCCTACGGAGAAGCTCGGGCCGGTCACGTCCCGCGTCATCGGCAGCCAGGTGCCGTCCGCGTCCGCCAGGGGGTCGGTCGAGGTGACCCAGTCGACGATCTTGCGCTCGCCGGTGCTGGTCTTCTGCAGCGCCGGGTGCCCGAGGTCGATGCCGGAGTCCAGGATGCCGATGGTCACGCCCCGGCCGTCGGCCTTGGGGTGGTCCTTGACGAAGTCCACGGCACCGGTCTCGAAGGCCGGCTGGTACGGGTTCTTCGCCGGGGTGTCCTTGCCGGGCGCCGGGTACTTCTTGTCCTTGGCGAGCTTCGGCGCGCCCTGGGCTGCTTTTCCGGAGTCCCCACGGGTCGACGGGTCCGGGAGCGGGATCTCCTGCTTGAGGTCGATGCCGTGCACCGAGGCCAGCTTCTTGGCCTCGTCGATGGCGGCGTCGGCCTTGGCGGTGGGGACGGTCGCCCGGACGTAGCCGAGCTTGTCGTAGGCCTGGCCCACCGAGGCGCCCTTGATCGCGTCCAGCTTCGCGGCGACCTGCCCGGTCTGGCCGGGAGCGGTGGCGATCATCATGGTGACGGTCTTGTCGCCCTCGGCCTTGGCCTTGGCGAGGAGGCCCGCGTCGTGCGAACCGAGCTTGTCGGAGGCGGACTTCACCGGGCCCGGGGCCGGCTGGGGGTCGTCCGCGAAGGCGGGCGCGGCACCCGCGGCGGTGAGCGCGGCCACGAGGGAGGCCGCGAGGGCTATTCGGGTCGCGCGTCTCGCGCCGCCCGGCGCGATCGGGGCGTCGGGGGTGGGGGTGGTCATGGGCATCCCTGGGCTGGAAGTGATGGGGCGACAGCAAAATCAGCGGAAAGTGCACAACGCTGGGCACCACGACGCGGCGTCCGAAAATCGGAGCCGGATGAGCGATCACTTTTATGGAAGTGATGCGGGTTTGGGGAGAGTTGCCAGGGCAGGAATATAAAGATGGCGTAAACCCGCCACCCGCCAGGTGGGATGAAGCGGGACGGAGGCCGTGAAGCGGTCGGCACCTTCCCTTGGCTCAGCTCCTGTAGGACAAACGGACTAAAAGACTGCGTCCAAGGGTGGCCCAGGGCTTCCCGCGCGGGTGAACGCTGAGTGAGCGTCAGTACGCCAGGGGACGAGTGGTGTATGTCAGTTCGCAGTAGCCAAGATCCATGCGAGGTGACCGGCGGCGAGCGTTGCGGCCCTGTTCACGCCCAGGTCATCCGGGCTGCCAACGATCCTTGACAACGGAGCCCGCAACCCGCACGCCAGACCGCTCGCCTTCGCGTTCGCACCGGGGAGACCGCCATGCATCGCAGATCCCGCAGCACCACGGAACCCCAGCTCGACCGCCGTGCCTTCCTGGCCGCGGCGGGCGCCGTCACCACGGCCGCCGGACTGGGGCTGGGGGCGGGCGACAGCCACGCGGCCGCCGATCCCCCACCCGAACCGGCCGCCCGGGCGACCGCCACCGCGACCGCCCAGGCCGGCACCCCCACGGTGGAGCCCTCCGCCGCCCCCACCGGGGCCGGGACCACGCTGGTCTCCGTCGCCGCGCCGCGCGGCACCGGCGGCTACCGGCGCCTGGGCGACGGGCCCGGCTGGCCCCGGCGGGTACGGGCCGAGCTGGCCGCGCCCCAGGGCGGCCGCGAGGACCGGCGCACCACCCTCGCCTCCTTCGTGCAGTTCACCGACCTCCACCTGACGGACGTACAGCACCCACTGCGCTACGAGTTCTTCCGCTCCGGCGAGCCCGGCGCCTGGCGTCCGCACGAGGCGCTCACCCTGCCCGGCGTGGTCTCCCTCGTCGAGCGGGTCAACAAGGTGCGCCGGGGCCCGGTGACCGGTACTCCGTTCGCGTTCGTGATCACCACGGGGGACAACGGGGACGAGAACGCCAGGATCGAGGTGGAGTGGTTCCTCACCGCCCTCAGCGGTGGCCGCCTCGACCCCAACACCGGCGACCCCCGCCACTACGAGGGCGTCCAGAACAGCGGCCTCAAGCTCTACTGGCACCCCGAGGGCGACCTGCGCGACCAGGACAAGCAGGCCGGCTACCCGAGGATCGACGGCTACCTCGACGCCGCCACCCGGCGGGTCACCAGCCCCGGCCTCAACATCCCCTGGTACTCCACCTTCGGCAACCACGACCTGCTCTCCGGCGGCTGCTACCCGGCGGTGGGCTCCTACATCGCCGACGTCTGCGTCGGCGACCGCAAGCTCCAGTACGTCCCGCCGGACGAGGCCAAATACCTGATGCAGGGCGAGGCGGGCGGCTCCGATCCCAGGGGCAAGCGCATAGAGGCCATGCTCAAGACGCACCGCAAGGAGATGCGCCGGATCACCCCGGACCCGCGCCGGGCCCCCCTCACCCCCCGCCAGTACATCGCCGCGCACCTCGACCCCCAGCACGCCGGCCAGGGGCCGATCGGCCACGGCTACACCAAGGCCAACCTC
Source organism: Streptomyces abikoensis (assembly GCF_014648775.1). GTDB lineage: Bacteria > Actinomycetota > Actinomycetes > Streptomycetales > Streptomycetaceae > Streptomyces > Streptomyces abikoensis. The sequence goes on along the minus strand of NZ_BMRT01000004.1, from coordinate 524,710 downwards.
GACTCCGGCACCCTCTACTACACCTTCAAGATCTCCGAGAAGGTCATCGGCGTCAGCATCGACTCCACCGACCCCGGCGGCCACTACCAGGGCTCCCTGGGCACCGACCAACTCAACTGGCTCGACCGCACCCTGACGGCACATCAGGACCAGTACGCGCTGATCTTCAGCCACCACCCGAGCTGGAGCATGACCAACACCGTCCCCGACCCCACCCGGCCCCGCGACAAGCGCCACGGCGGCGACGAGGTGATCGCCCTCCTCCAGCGCCACAACAACGTCCTGGCCTGGATCAACGGCCACAGCCACCGCAACCGCATCCGCCCCCGGGGCACCTTCTGGGAGATCGCGACCGCCTCCCACGTCGACTACCCCCAGCTCGCCCGCGTCATCGAGATCACCGACAATCACGACGGGACGATCTCCCTGTTCACCACCCTCATCGAGTCGGACGCCCCCTACCGCACCGACTTCCAGGACCTCTCGCAGTCGGGCCTGGCCTCCCTCTACCGCGAGCTGGCCTTCAACGCCCCCGGCTCGGACACCTCCCTCGCCGGGACGCCCACCGACCGCAACACCGAGCTCGTCCTCTCCACCCGCTGACCCGCCGGCCCGCGGTGCCGCGCGGCCCGGCGCGTCACCGCGGCAGCACCACGACGTACGAGGTGGGCCCGTGGTCGGCCGACGCCACCAGGGCGGTGCGCACGACCGCCGCCTGCTGCTCCAGCGCCGCGTCGTCGCGCAGCTTCCTCGGCGTCAGCCGGATCAGCGCGATGCCCAGCCGGTCCAGGTACTCGCGCTTGCGGGACGGCTCCGACCACGGCGCCTCGCCGTCCTGGCGCGGGGCCCGCACGTCGATCTCCACCGCCACCCCGTGGTCCGGCCAGTACGCGTCCACGCTCCCCAGGCACGGCCCGCCGGGCAGCCGCAGGTCGACGTTCCACAGCGGGGCCGGCAGCGCGTGCTCGCGCACCATGTCGTACAGCCGCCCCTCCGCGAACGACCGGCCCTCGGCCAGCAGCGCGTCCACGGCGTCCACCACGTGCGGCCGGCTCAGCAGCCGCGCCCGCGACAGCTCCCGGACGAGCGCCGAGGGCTCGCAGTGCCCGCCGCGCACCGCCTCCGCCAGCAGCCGCCGGACGGCCTGCGGGTCGGTCAGCCGCGCCACGGTGTCGGCCACCGCCCGGGCGGCCGGGGCGACGGGCAGGCCCGTCACCAGCTTCGGCCGAGGCACGGTGTGCGCCCGGACCAGCCGGACGAAGCCCGTCGCGCGCAGCCGGCGGGTGCGCGGCACCAGGACGTCGATGTGCTCCAGGGAGAGCAGCGAGGGCACGGAGGTGAAGCGGTGGAGGGCCAGCGCGGCGGGCCCGGTGATCATGGCCTGGCCGTAGGGGGCGGGCGGGGCGTCGCGGTCCGCGACCGGGCCGGGCTGCCGGGGCACCCGGTCGCGCGGCACGGTGTACATCAGGGCGGCGTGGAGCCGCTCCTCGCTGGTGGCGGGTCCGGTGCGGAGGAGGAAGACCCCTGGCAGCAGCTGCTGCCAGGGGCCGCCGGGGCGGCACCGCTCGGCGGTGACGGATCCGGTGACGCCGTGCTCCCGCAGCTGACGTGTACTCAGGACGCGGTGGCGGACGTCGGAGAGGTGGTGGAGGGGGCGGGGGGAGAGGGGGGTGTTGGGGTTCATGACCCGGCCATTCCCGCTCCCCGGCCGCCCCCTAACCGCTGTTACGGGCCCGTCGTCACTTCATGACAACGTGCCCGGCGGGGCGGTGGAGTTGGGTCGAAACTGCGTCGGATCAGGCCGTAACCGCGTTCGCGTCGCACTCCTGGGCGCGCAGGGCCCGCGCCAGGTCGTCCCGCGCCTCCAGCACCAGCCGCCGCAGCGCCGGGGGCGCGTCCGCGTGGTCCGCCAGCCAGGCGTCGGTGGCGGCCAGGGTCTCCGGATGGTCCTGGAGCGCCGGGAACAGCCCGCGCACCACGGCCATGGCGATCTCGATGGACCGCTCCCGCCACACGCGCTCGATCACCTCGAAGTAGCGCGGCGCGAACGGCGCCAGCAGTTCCCGCTGTCCCGGCTGGTCGAAGCCCGCGATGGTGGCCTCGGCCAGGGCGTTGGAGAGGGTGTCGGAGTCCACGACCGCCCGCCACGCGGCCTCCTTGACCTCCGCTTCCGGCCGGGAGGCCAGGGCGCGCACCTGGTGCCGCTTGCCGGAGGCGGTGTTGTCCCGGGCCAGCTCGGCGGTGAGCGCGGACTCGCCGACGGCGCCCCGGGAGGCCAGCGCCGCCTGGAACGTCCAGCGCAGCTCCTGGTCGACGTCCAGCCCGTCGATCTTGGCGGTGCCCTCCAGCAGTCCGCGCAGCATCCGCAGGTCGCCGTCCTCGCTCGCGTGGGCGGCGAAGAACCGCGCCCAGGCCAGCTGGTGGCCGCTGCCCGGCTCGGCCAGCCGCAGCTCGCGCAGCGCGCTGCCCGCGAGCTCCCGGCCGGCGGTCTCGCGCCGGGCGGGGGCCGCGTAGTGGGCGAGCGCCTCGGTGGCCCGGCTCTGCACCATCTGGAGCACGCCGATGTCGGTCTCGGCGCCCGCGAAGCGCTGGACGAGATCGAGGTAGTCGCGGGTGGGCAGCAGCCCGTCGCGGGTGAGGTTCCACAGCGCCGACCAGCACAGGGCCCGCGCCAGCGGGTCGGTGAGGTCGCCCAGGTGCTCGCGCAGGGTGGCCAGCGAGCCCTCGTCGAAGCGGATCTTGCAGTAGGTGAGGTCCTCGTCGTTGACCAGGATCAGCTCGGGCCGCTCGGCGCCCGCCAGCTCGGCCACGACCGTCCGGGGGCCGGTGATGTCGACCTCGGCGCGGGCGTAGCGCAGCAGCGGGGCGCCCGGCGCCTCGCGACGGTAGAGGCCGACGGCCAGCCGGTGCGGGCGCAGCTCCGGATGCGTCTCGGTGGCCTCCTGGAGGATCGCCAGCTCGGTGATCCGGCCGGCGGAGTCGTAGGTGGCCAGCGGCGTCAGCGCGTTGACGCCGGCCGTCTCCAGCCAGGAGCGCGACCAGGCGGCCATGTCCCGGCCCGAGGTCTCCTCCAGCACCTGCAGGAGGTCGGTCAGGCGGGTGTTGCCGTAGGCGTGGCGCTTGAAGTAGCGCCGGGCGCCCTCCAGGAAGGCGTCGCGGCCCACATAGGCGACGAGCTGCTTGAGGGCCGAGGCGCCCTTGGCGTAGGTGATGCCGTCGAAGTTGAGCTTGGCGTCCTCCAGGTCGTGGATGTCCGCCGTGATCGGGTGGGTGGAGGGCAGCTGGTCGGCGCGGTAGGCCCAGGCCTTGCGCTGGTTGGCGAAGGTGACCCAGCCGCTGGTGTAGCGGGTGGCCTCGACGAGCGAGAAGGAGCCCATGAAGTCGGCGAACGACTCCTTGAGCCACAGGTCGTCCCACCACTCCATGGTGACCAGGTCGCCGAACCACATGTGCGCCATCTCGTGGAGGATGACGTTCGCCCGGCGCTCGTAGGCCGACCGCGTCACCTTGCCCCGGAAGACGAACTCCTCGCGGAAGGTGACACAGCCCGGGTTCTCCATCGCGCCGATGTTGTACTCGGGGACGAACGCCTGGTCGTACTTCCCGAAGGGGTACGGGTAGTCGAAGTGGTCGTGGAAGAAGTCCAGGCCCTGCTTGGTGACGGTGAAGATCTCGTCGGCGTCGAAGTGGGGGGCGAGCCCCTTGCGGCACAGGGCGCCCAGGGGGATGTCGAGGACGGTCCCGTCGGCGAGGGTGCGGCTGTAGTGGTCGCGGACGACGTGGTACGGGCCGGCGACGACGGCCGTGATGTACGTGGAGATCGGCCGCGTGGGGACGAACCGCCAGGTGGCCGAGGAGTCGTCCACGGGCTGCGCCTCGCCGTCCTGGGCGCCGTTGCTCAGCACGGTCCAGCCGGCGGGCGCGGTCACCGAGAAGGTGAAGGGGGCCTTGAGGTCGGGCTGCTCGAAGTTGGCGAAGACCCGGCGGGCGTCGGCGGGCTCGTACTGGGTGTAGAGGTAGACCTCGCCGTCCTCGGGGTCGACGAACCGGTGCAGCCCCTCGCCGGTCCGGCTGTACGCGCAGAGCGCGTCGACGACCAGCACGTTCTCGGCGGCCAGGTCCGTGAGCGCGACCCGGGCGCCGTCGAAGACCTCCTTGGGGTCCAGCTCCCGGCCGTTGAGGGTCACGGCGGTGACGGCGGGCGCGACCAGGTCCACGAAGCTCGCGGCGCCCGGCTCGGCGCAGCGGAAGCGGATGGTGGCGACGGAGCGGAACGTCCGCGGCTCGTCGCCCGGCCCGCCCGCTCCGGTCGCGGAGCGCAGGTCCAGCGCCACGTCATAGGCGTCCACGGTCAGCAGCCGGGCGCGGACGCGGGCTTCCTCACGGGTCAGGTTCTCACCGGGCACGACGCGGCTCCCTCGGCTTGGTCTCGTCTCTCGTCCCATTTATCGAACACCAGGAATGATGGCATGCGGCTCCTTGTTGAATCACCGACCAACCGGCTGCAGAGGAGCCCCGCGTGACCGTCGAGAGAGTGACCGCCGACTTCTGGTTCGACCCCATCTGCCCGTGGGCCTGGATGACCTCGCGATGGATGCTGGAGGTGGAGAAGGTCCGGCCCGTCGACGTGCGCTGGCACGTGATGAGCCTGGCCGTGCTCAACGAGGAGAAGCTGGACGAGCTCCCGGAGCAGTTCCGCGAGGCGATGGCCCGCGGCGGCTGGGCCTGGGAGCCGGTGCGGGTGTGCGTCGCGGTCGAGCGGCAGTTCGGCGGCGAGGCGCTGGGCCGCTTCTACACCGCGCTGGGCACCCGCTTCCACAACCGCGACCTGCCGCGCACGCGCGAGACGATCGCGGCCGCCCTGGAGGACGCGGGCCTGCCGGCCGCGCTCGCGGACGCGGCGGACACGGACGAGTACGACAAGGACCTGCGCGCCTCCCACAAGGAGGGCATCGAGAAGGTCGGCCAGGACGTCGGCACCCCAATCATCTCCGTGCCCGGCCCGGACGGCACCGAGGTCGCCTTCTTCGGCCCGGTCGTCACCCCGGCCCCCAAGGGCGACGCGGCGGCGAGGCTCTGGGACGGCACGCTGCTGGTCGCGTCGACCCCGGGCTTCTACGAGATCAAGCGCACCCGGACGGTCGGCCCGATCTTCGACTGACGGCCCGATGACCGGCCCACCGGGCCGCACCTGTCCAACGGGCGCCTGCCCAGTCCGTCCATTAATGTCCCCGTATGGGCCAGACCGACCTGACCCGGCCCCTCGGCCGCACCGGCGGCTGGGCCGACCCGGAACCCCACTGCGGCAACGCCGAGCACGGCACGCTGCCCGTCCGCCCCTACGACCTGCTCACCCTCGCCGCCTGCCACACCCTCGCCGCCCTGTGGCGCCTGCTCGGCCTGCGCAACGCGGCCGGCATGCTGCGCCACTACCTGCGCGGCGACGGCACCCCGCACCGCGTCGACGCCGAGCGGCTGCTCGCCCTGCCCGCCGTGCGGGCCGCCGCGGAGGCCCAGCTGGCGCGGTGGCGCGCCGAGGCCCTGGAGCGCTGGGCGGCGGCGGGGGACCGCGCCCCCGCCGCCTACCCGGCCGACAGCGGCTGGCGCGACGTACTGATCAGCCGCCACGTCAGCCCCGACTGGTGGCTGGCGCTGCGGTACGTCGAATTCCGGCTGACGGGCACGGTCCGCGTCGCCGCGGACGGCACCACCGTCGTGGACTACCGCTGCGCCGTGCACAAGGCGTGGAACTTCGATCGCGGGGGACGGGAGCTGGGCGTACCCTTCACTCCGTTCGCCCGGTTGCACGAGACGGGCCTGGCGAAGGAGTTCGCCGTGACCGGCGAGGCGTTCGGCCACCACAGGTGAGGGACGCGAGAGGCCCCCGCGCGATGCGACCGCGCGGGGGCCTCCACCATGCCTGCCACGTGAAGGGTGAGAAGACGATCACGAGCAGGCGGCCTGAAGGGGAAAGGTCGGGCGGGGATCAGGGCGCCAGGATGATGGCGCTGCCCTTCTCCTTCGCCGCGAGGTAGCGCGCGCTGACGTCCTGCCAGTTCACGACGGCCCACATGGCGTCGATGAAGTCCACCTTCTGGTTCTTGTACTGCAGGTAGAAGGCGTGCTCCCAGGCGTCGAAGACCAGGATCGGCACGGAGCCCTGGCCCACGTTGCCCTGGTGGTCGTAGACCTGCTCGACGATCAGCCGGCCGCTGACGGGCTCGTAGGCGAGGACGCCCCAGCCGGAGCCCTGCGTGGTGGCGGCGGCCTTGGTCAGCTGCGCCTTGAACTTGGCGAAGGAGCCGAAGGACTCGGCGATGGCGCCGGCGAGCTCGCCCACGCCGTCCTTGTCCAGCGGCTCGCCGCCGCCGTCGCCGGTCATGTTGGTCCAGTAGATGCTGTGCAGGATGTGGCCGGAGAGGTGGAAGGCCAGGTTCTTCTCCAGGCCGTTGATCGAGCCCCACTGGTCCTTGTCACGGGCCTCGGCGAGCTGCTCCAGGGTGTCGTTCGCGCCCTTGACGTACGCCGCGTGGTGCTTGTCGTGGTGCAGCTCGATGATCTCGGGGCTGATGACCGGGGCCAGCGCCGAGTAGTCATAAGGAAGTTCAGGAAGTGTGTAGATGGCCATGCCGAGCCCTCCGACTACTTATTGCGACCTACTTGCAGGTAGACGCTATCAGTAAGTACGTGTCAGAAGTGGTAAGGGGGGAGGGCTTCGGTCCAAAGACGGAGGCGGGGTAGGTCCTGAAGATCAGGACCTACCCCGCCTCGGTCGAAGGGGGAAGGCGACGCGTCAGCGCTTCGCGGCCACCGCGCGCTGCCGCAGGTATCCGATCAGCGCGAGCGCGATCGTCAGGCCACCCGTGAAGTACAGCTGGATGCGGGTCTCCTCCTCGCGGAGCATCAGGCCCAGCACCCCGAGGATGCCGATGATGGCGGCCCAGGTGAGGTAGGGGAAGAGCCACATCTTCACCAGCAGCTGGTCCTTCGGGGTGCGCTTGCGGCCGCGCAGCTGGGAGACGGCGATGAAGCCCCAGACCACCAGCGTGGCGGCGCCCACCATGTTGAGCAGCCACTTGAAGATGGTGTCCGGCCACCAGTAGCTGAGCAGCACGGCGACGTAGCCGAAGGTGGCGGAGGCGATGACCGCGTAGCGCGGCACGCCACCGCTGACCTTGCCCAGCCTGCGGGGGCCCTGGCCCCGGGAGACGAGCGAGAAGGCGATGCGCGAGCAGCCGTAGATGTTGGCGTTCATCGCCGAGAGCAGGGCGATCAGCACGACCACGTTCATGATCTGGCCGGCGCCGGGGATGTCCAGGTGGTTGAGGACGGCGACGTAGGGGCCGCTCTTGACGACCGAGGGGTCGTTCCAGGGGATCAGGGTGACGACGACCAGCAGCGAGCCCACGTAGAACAGGGCGATGCGCCACATGGCCGTGCGGACCGCGCTCGCCACGCCCTTGCGCGGGTGCTCGGACTCGGCGGCGGCGATGGTGACCGTCTCCAGGCCGCCGTAGGCGAACACGGAGGCGAGCAGGCCCACGACGAGGCCGTTGCCGCCCATGGGGAAGAAGCCGCCGTTCCCGGTGAGGTTGGACGCGCCGGGGGCGTGCGTGCCGGGGAGGACGCCCGCGATGGCGAGGATGCCCAGGACCAGGAAGACCGCGATCGCGGTCACCTTGAGGGCCGCGAACCAGAACTCGAACTCGCCGAAGTTGCTCACCGCCGCGAGGTTGCTGCCGGTGAAGACGACCATGAACAGGGCGACCCACATCCAGGAGGACGTGCTGGGGAACCAGTTCGTCATGATCGCCGCCGCGCCGATGCCCTCGGCGGCGACGGCGACGCACAGCAGGGTCCAGAACACCCAGCCGGCGGTGAAACCGGCCCAGGGGCCGATCATCCGCTCGGCGTGGACCGAGAAGCTGCCCGAGGCGGGGTTGGCCGCGGACATCTCACCGAGCATGCGCATCACGAGCATCACGAGAATGCCGGAGGCCGCATACGCGAGCACGATCGACGGGCCGGCGGCGGCGATGCCCGCGCCGGATCCCACGAAGAGCCCGGCGCCGATGACGCCGCCGAGCGCGATCATCGACAGATGACGCTGCTTGAGTCCGTGCGACAGCGAGGGGCCCGGTGGGGTGTCCGGGATCGCGTCGGCGGGGCCGGTCGCCGGCGGGGAGGGTATACCAGTCATGATCGTAAAAGCCCCGTTGAGTGTGAGTGGAAAAGTTGCCTCAGTGTGGAGGTCAGGTTGGCCGAGGACAACACCCTTCACACATCTGTCCGGTATTCAGACAGACATGTGACCTTCCGCGACTGACATTTCGGCAGAAACGAAATTCATCAGCGGTCGACGGCCGCCGAGGACCGCTGCCGGAGGTCCCGCAGCAGGGCCACCGCGACCACCGCGGCCGTCGCGCCGGCCGACCACAGCAGTTGCGGACGCGCCGCGTCGTCGGTCAGCATCAGCACCAGCACGGCGCCGATCGCGGCCAGCGCGACCCAGGTCAGATAGGGGAAGCACCACATGCGCAGGGTCAGCAGCTCCGGCGTCTCCCGCTCGATCCGCCGGCGCAGCCGCAACTGGGAGACGGCGATCAGGCCCCAGACGAAAAGCAGGACCGAGCCCACCGCGTTCAGCAGATACTGGAAGATCGAATCCGGCCATTCCAGATTGAGAATCACCGAGACAAAGCCGAACGCGACCGAGGCGAGCACCGCCCGCCGGGGCACTCCGCCCGCCCCGACCTTCAGCAGCGCGCGGGGGGCCTCCTTCCGCTCGGCGAGCGAGAAGACCATCCGGGACGAGCCGTAGAGGTTGGCGTTCAGGGCGGACAGCAGCGCCACGAAGACCACGACGTTCATGATCTGACCGGCCGCCGGCACCCCGATGCGGTCGAGCACCGCCACATAGGGGCTCTCCCCGGGCTTCAGCGACGACCAGGGCAGCAGGGTGACGATGACCAGCATCGAGCCCACGTAGAAGAAGAGGATGCGCCACACGGCGCTGCGCACCGCCCGGCCCACCGCGCGCGCCGGGTCGTCGGACTCGGCGGCCGCGATCGTGAGGACCTCCAGCCCGCCGAAGGCGAAGACGACGGCCAGCACACCGGAGACCACCCCGCCCCAGCCGTGCGGCAGCAGCCCGCCCTGGCCGGTGAGGTTCGTCATGCCGACGGCGTCGGTGTCGGGAAGAACGCCGAAGATCGCAAGAAGGCCCAGGGCGAGGAAGAGCACGATCGCGCCGACCTTGAGGGCGGCGAACCAGAACTCGAACTCACCGAAGTTCTTCACGGCCGCGAGGTTGGCAGCAGTGAAGACGACCATGAACAGCAGCACCCAGCCCCACTGCGGCACCCCCGGCGCCCAGCCATGGGCGATCCGGGCCGCCGCCGTGGCCTCCACGGCGAGCACGACCACCAGCAGGAACCAGTAGAGCCAGCCCACCGAGAACCCGGCCCAGCGGCCCAGCGCCCGCTCGGCGTGCACCGAGAAGGCGCCCGACGCGGGCATGGCCGCCGACAGCTCGCCCAGCATGCGCATGATCAGCATGGCGAGCCCGCCGGCCAGCAGATAGGACAGGATGATCCCGGGCCCGGCGACCGCGATCCCGGCGCCCGAACCCACGAAGAGCCCGGCGCCGATCACCCCGCCCAGCCCGAGCATCGTCAGATGGCGCTGCTTGAGACCCGCCGCAAGCGGTTCCTTCTCGCCGGCGAGTGGCTCGACGACGGGCGGTGCATCGTGCATGGAGCTCGTTCTTTCGGGTCTTGCGAAGGTGTGCGCATCTGCAAGAACGCAAACGCGCGCAAAGGGTAGGGACCAGAGTCTCCCGGGCGAGGGCCACTGGCCAAGCTCCACTCGCGCTCCGTGACGAGCATCACGTTTCCCGGTGAAACCGTCACCAACTGTGTGTACTCAGCACCTCGCGCCCCTCCACGCGTTCGGAACCCGCCAAGACCGGGCGTCGGCCTTTGTCACCGCTGCCCGGTGCCCAAAGCGTCACGCTCGGCTAACGTCGGCGTGTCCCACCCGTCCCTCATCACTCGCGGAGTACCGATGGCCACCGCCGCCACCCTTCCCCGGACCGGTACGGTCCTCGCCGACCTGCTCCCCGCCTCGACCGCCGGCCGGGCCCGCGTCCGCGACGCCGCCCTGATCGTCGGCGGCGCCGCGCTGACCGGCCTCACCGCCCAGATCGCCGTGCCCGTCCCCGGCTCCCCGGTCCCGGTCAGCGGCCAGACCTTCGCCGCCCTGCTCGTCGGCACCGCGCTCGGCGCCCGCCGCGGCTTCCTCTCCCTCGCCCTGTACGCCGTCGCCGGCGTCGTGGGCATGCCGTGGTTCGCCGAGGCCCGCTCCGGCGCCGCCTTCCCGTCCTTCGGCTATGTGCTGGGCATGCTGCTCGCCGCGACCGTCGTGGGCGCCCTGGCCCGCCGCGGCGCCGACCGCTCCGTGCTGCGGACCGCCGGCACCATGGCCCTGGGCTCCGCGATCATCTACGCGGTCGGCGTCCCCTACCTGGCGCTGGCCACCCACATGTCGTTCGCCGAGGCCGTCGCGGCGGGCCTGACGCCCTTCCTCATCGGTGACGTCCTCAAGGCCGCGCTCGCGATGGGCGCGCTGCCGACGGCGTGGAAGCTGCTGGGCCGCCGCGGCTGACCGTATATATACGAACGGGCCGGGCCCGCACCCCGAGGGGGTGCGGGCCCGGCCCGTTTCGCGTACGGCTCGATTACTCCGCCGCCTGGACGGCCTTGCGCCGCTTGTCCAGGACCAGGCCGACGGCCAGGACCAGGACGCCCACGAGGGTGGAGAGCAGGACCTGCTCCCGGTTGTCGCCGCCGTCCACGACCATGTAGCCGAGGACGAAGACGATCATGGCGATGGTGGCCCAGGTCAGGTACGGGAAGAGCCACATCCGGACGACGAGCTTCTCCGGCATCTCGCGCAGGATGACCCCGCGCATCTTCAGCTGCGTGACGCAGATGACCAGCCAGACGAAGAGGGCGACGGCACCGGAGGAGTTCAGCAGGAACTTGAAGACGGTGTCGGGCCACAGGTAGTTGAAGCCGACCGAGATGAAGCCGAAGACGACCGAGCCGAGGATCGCCGCCGCCGGGACGCCACGGGCGTTGACCTTGGCGAAGGCCTTCGGGGCGTCGCCGCGCTGGCCGAGGGAGAAGGCCATGCGGGAGGCGGTGTAGAGGCCCGAGTTCAGGCAGGACAGCACGGCGGTCAGCACGATCACGTTCATGATCTGGCCGGCGTGCGGGATGCCGATCGAGTCGAGGGCCGCGACGTAGCTGCCCTTCTCGGCGATCTCCTTGGAGTCCCAGGGGAGCAGGGAGACCACGACGAGGATCGAGCCCAGGTAGAAGACGCCGATGCGCCAGATGACGCTGTTGGTGGCCTGGGTCACCGCGCGCTGCGGGTCCTCGGACTCACCGGCGGCCAGGGTGACGATCTCGCTGCCCATGAAGGAGAAGACGACCATCAGCACACCGGTGAGGATCGCCCCGGGGCCGTGCGGCAGGAAGCCGCCGTGCGAGGTCAGCAGGTCGAAGCCCTGGCCGGGGTTGTCGGAGCCGGGCAGCACGCCGAAGACGGCGAGCAGACCGATGACGACGAACGCGGCGATCGCCACGACCTTGATGCCGGCGAACCAGAACTCGAACTCGCCGTAGGAGCTGACCGAGGCCAGGTTGGTGGCCGTGAGGACGACCATCACGATCAGGGCCCAGCCCCACTGCGGCACGGCCGGGACCCAGCCGTGGAGGATCTTGGCGCCGGCGGTCGCCTCGACCGCGAGCACGACGACCCAGAAGAACCAGTACAGCCAGCCGATGGTGAAACCGGCCCAGCGGCCCAGCGCCTTGTCCGCGTAGGCGGAGAAGGAACCGGAGGTGGGGTTGGCGGCGGCCATCTCGCCGAGCATCCGCATCACGAAGACGACCATCGCGCCCACGAGGGCGTACGAGATCAGGATGCCGGGACCGGCGGCGGCGATGCCGGAGGCGGAACCCACGAAGAGGCCCGCGCCGATGACACCACCGATAGCGATCATGGACAGGTGGCGGTTCTTGAGTCCGGCCTTGAGGCCGTCCCCGCCCGACGCCGGGGCGTTTCCGGGATCGCCGGTCGTCGACCCCTTCGTCATGGTCGGCGGTGTCGCGCTCATCTGCACGTTCCTTCGGGTTGTTCCTCTGGGTCTCGGGTTGCGAGCCACCGAATTAGAACTTCTTGATGCCGCCTTTAGGAAGACCCGAATCCATTTCGTTGTGTTCACCGAGAGTTACGAAAGGGGGTCACCGGCCCCTGCTGACGGATCCGCCCCCGGGGTCGTGCCACACTCGGACGCATGCGCGTGTACCTCGGTTCCGACCATGCCGGCTACGAACTCAAGAACCACCTCGTCGAGTGGCTCAAGGCCCAGGGCCATGAGGCCGTCGACTGCGGTCCCCACATCTACGACGCCCAGGACGACTACCCGCCCTTCTGCCTCCGCGCCGCCGAGAAGACGGCCGCGGACGCCGACGCCCTCGGCATCGTGATCGGTGGCTCGGGCAACGGCGAGGCGATCGCCGCGAACAAGGTCAAGGGCGTCCGGGCCGCCCTGGCCTGGAGCGAGCAGACGGCCTCCCTCGGCCGTGAGCACAACAACGCCAACGTGATCAGCGTCGGCGCCCGTATGCACACGCAGGAGGAGGCGACGAAGTTCGTCGAGATCTTCCTGGCCACGCCGTACTCCGGTGACGAGCGTCACACGCGCCGCATCGAGATGCTGAGCCGCTACGAGACCACGGGCGAACTCCCGGCCATCCCGGCCCACCACCCGCAGCAGGACTGACGGGATCTTTCCCTCACCCACCCGGTTCCGGGTGATCGGGCGGGTGGGTGGGGGAGGACCGCCGCGAAGCGGCGGAAAAAACGAGCCGTCCGGGAGGACACCCCATGCCCGAAGGGCATACGATCCACCGCCTGGCGGCGGACCACCACAAGGCGTTCGCGGGACGAACCGTCCGCGCGACCAGCCCCCAGGGCAAGTTCTCCGACAGCGCGGCGCTGATAGACGGCCAGGTCCTCGAGACCGCCGAAGCCCACGGCAAACACCTTTTCCTCGGCTTCGCCGCAACCGGCTGGGTCCACATCCACCTGGGCCTCTTCGGCAAATACACCTGGGGCACCGGCCAGGCGGCCCCGCCCCCCACGGACACCGTCCGCCTCCGCCTGGCGACCACGAACGCGAGCGGCACCGCGTACGCGGACCTGCGCGGCCCGACGACCTGCGCGCTGATCACCGACGGCGAGAAGCAGGCGATACACGACCGCCTGGGCCCCGACCCGCTGCGCCCCGGGGACGACGGCGGCCGCGCCTACGCCCGGGTCTCCCGCAGCCGCACGAGCGTCGCCGCCCTCCTCATGGACCAGAAGGTCGTCGCGGGCGTCGGCAACGTCTACCGGGCCGAGGTCCTCTTCCGGCACGGCATCGACCCGTACCGCGCCGGCCGTGACGTGACCCGCCGCGAGTGGGACGCGATCTGGGCGGACCTCGTCGACCTCATGCGCGAGGGCGTGCGCAACAACCGCATCGACACCGTGCGCCCCGAGCACACCCCCGAGGCCATGGGCCGCCCGCCGCGCGTGGACGACCACGGCGGCGAGGTCTACGTCTACCGCAGCGCGGACCGGCCGTGCCTGGTCTGCGGCGGCGCGATCCGCACCGCGGACCTGGCCGCCCGCAACCTCTTCTGGTGCCCGACCTGCCAGCAGGCGTGACCGCCACAAGGCGACAACCCGTCAGAACCCGTGCGGCAGCCAGGGCGCGACCGCGCTCGTGAACGCGACCGACGCCTCCGCCAGCGCCCCCTCCCGCAGCTCCCGGACCCGTCCCGCGCCCGCCAGCGCGGCCAGTGACGTCCCGCCCAGATAGGCGGCGCCCAGCTCCCGCGCGGACAGGGCCAGATCGGCGGCGTCGCGCGTCCGCGCGCACGTCGCGCCCTTGGCGTCGCCGGTCAGCCGCCACCGCCCGGTGTTCCAGGGGCAGAACGCGTCCGTCACGTCGAGGACGACGTCCACGGGCGCCGCGTACGTCCGCGCCGCGAGCGCGTCACCGACGTCGACGAGCCGCAGGTGCAGCTGGTCGGCGACCTGGACGTCGCAGCGCCGGATGTCGTCGACGAGCTGGAGCAGCGGATCGTCGACGGGGAGGCTGAACGCGTCGATCTCCGAGGTCAGGTCGAGACCGAAGAGGTAGCGCCACAGAGCGGCGCGTGCCGCCGGGGTCAGGGCCTCCAGATCGCGCAGGACGACCGTGCCCCGGGGGCCGCGCCGGTCCCAGGAGGGCCGGATCGCGTAGCGGGCGTACCCGACGGTCTCGCCGTCGGCCTCGGCCAGGACGCAGTTCAGGGGCGAGGCGCCGTCCCGCTTGTCGACGGGGTCGAGCAGGGGCACGGCGTCCCAGGCGGGCTGCCGGGCGAGCATCCCGGGGCGGGTGGTGACCCGGCGCGCGTACACCTCCTCGCACGCGGCACGCGCGTCCTCGGGCGCCGACAAGCGGATCCGCACACCATCTGTTGCGTATGAGCCGTCTGTGGCTGATGGGTCTTCCGGTATGACAAGTCGCACGCGGGAGGTGTCGACACGCGCGTGAATTCTGTGTGTCGCGATTCCGTACCCGAACCGCCCGTAGATACCCGGCTCGGAGGCGGTCAGCGCGGCCAGCGGCTCACGTCGCTCCCGGACGCCCTCCAGCAGGTGCCGCATCATCGACGTCAGCACCCCCTGCCTGCGGTGCGTCGGCCGGACGCCCACCATGGTCACGCCCGCCGCCGGCACCAGCGAGCCGCCCGGAACCGCCATCCGGAAGGCGAAGGAGCCCGCCGAACCCACCACGTCGGGTCCGTCCCAGGCCCCGATCGAGCGGTCGAAACGGGTCAGTTCCCGCCACAGCGTCCGCTCCTCCGGTGTCTCCGGTACGCCACCGAAAGCCAGCTCCAAGGTGCCGTACCACTGATCCCAATCGGTCGGCCGCAGTACCCGTAGATCCGTCGTCATAACCCATGCCTAGCAACGCAATCCCGTTCAAGCGAACGAATTTCGCATATGGTTGCTCTCCGGGTGCTGACCCGGCGCTCCGAAGGCAGCCGTGTCGGCGCGGCGTGAATCGACGCACCGCCGAATGGGTGGATAAGGTCCCGATGCAATGACTGGCGGTGCGGAGACTCCGACGGCCCGGATGCGCAAAGCACTGCACCGGGCCCGCACGAGCATGCGCAAAGCCGGGGTCGACTACTTCCGCGGCGACGGCTCCGACTCGGTCGCCCTCACCGCCCTGCTGCTGGCCGTCCCCGCCCTCGCCTGGGGCACCGTCGCCCAGCCCGAGTGGTGCGCCCCGGCCGCGCTCGTCCTGCCCATCGTCGCGGGCGGCCTGCTGCTGCGCCCGGCGAGCCTGCTGGGCCTGTACGCCGCGTCGGCCGCCGCCCTCATCATGGAGTCGGCGCTCCTCGACGACCCCTCCCACCACGGCGCGGAACGCGTCACCCCCGGCACCATCCTCGTCGTGGCGGCGGTCGGTTTCTTCGGCCTGCTGATCGCGCAGTTCCGCAGCCGGGTCGGGGTCCCCTGGAGACGCGGCGGAACGATGCTCTTCGACCTCCGCGAACGCATCCGCGTCCAGAGCAAGCTCCCCAAGCTGCCCCGGGGCTGGCACCGCGAGATGGCGCTGCGCCCGGCCGGCGGCCAGTCCTTCTCCGGTGACTTCGTCGTGGCCGCGCGCACCAACGGCGGCCGCACCCTGGAGGTCGTCCTGACGGACGTCTCCGGCAAGGGCATGGACGCCGCGTCGCGGGCCCTGCTGCTCTCCGGCGCCTTCGGCGGTCTCCTCGGCTCCCTCCCGCCCCACGCCTTCCTCCCGGCCGCCAACGCCTACCTCCTGCGCCAGGACTGGGACGAGGGGTTCGCCACCTCCGTCCACCTCGTCCTCGACCTGGAGACGGGCGACTACGAGCTGCTGTCCGCCGGCCACCTGCCCGGCCTCCAGCTCTGCGCCGGCACGGGCCGCTGGGAGGAGAAGGCCGCCGAGGGCCCCCTGCTGGGCGTCTACGACGGCGCCCAGTTCGACCCGGTGAAGGGCAGGCTGCGCCCCGGCGACGTCCTGATGCTCTTCACGGACGGCCTGGTGGAGACGAACGAGCGCGAGCTGACGGAGGGCATGGACCGCCTCACGGGCGAGGCCGACCGCTACGTCACCTCCGGCTTCCACGGCGCGGCCTGGCACCTGATCGAGGCGGTCGCCAAGGACGTCAACGACGACCGCGCCCTGCTGCTCATCTGCCGCGAGACGGGAGCGGTGCCGGTGAGCCGGAAGTCGCCGTCCGCGGGAAAACAAACCGTCCGTCCGGCAAAGTGACACTCTAAAAATCCGATAAGCAAGATTCCGGCCACCTGCGCCTACCCTCGGGGCCAGCCCAGGAGAAGAAGGTGCGTCGTGAGGTTCAGACTGATCGGCCCGTTCGAGATCGTGACCGACGAGGGCGAGGTCCGCCAGGCGGGGACGCCCAAGGTCTCGCAGACACTGGCCCTCCTGCTGATACGGGCGAACGAGATCGTCACGACCGAGTCCCTCATCCGTGAACTGTGGCAGGGCGCCGCGCCGCGCAGCGCCCTGAACACCGTGCAGACCTACATCCACCACGCCCGCAAACTGCTGGCACAGGAGGGCCGCCCCGCCGGCCGCGACCCGCTGCTGACGCTGCGGCCCGGCGGCTACATGATGCGGGTGGCCCCGGAGGCCGTCGACATCAAGGTCTTCGAGCGCCTGGTGGCCCAGGCCAGGGCCGACGTCCGGGAGTGCCGCCACGAGAGCGCGGAGGCCGCGCTCGGCCGGGCCCTGGACATCTGGCGGGGGCCGCTGATGGTGAACGTGCCCACGGGCGACGTGCTGTCGAGCCGCATCGCCCGCCTGGAGGAGATCCGGGTGCGGGCCCTGGAGCTGCGCATCGAGGCGTGGGCCGCGCTCGGCCGGCAGCGCGACGCCATCGCCGAACTGCGGGTGCTGGTCCACGACTACCCGCTCAACGAGTCCTTCCACGGCCAGCTGATCGCGGCCCTCCACCAGGCCGGGCGCCGGGCCGAGGCGCTCCAGGCGTACCGGCAGATGTACCGCATCCTCTGGGACGAGCTGGGCCTGGAGCCCTCCGGCGACATCCAGCGGCTGCACCAGGAGATGCTCGCCACGCCCCCGCCGTCGTCCCCGCCGGCGCGGCGGGCGGCCGCCGGGTCGTCGCGCCGGCCGCCGCAGCGCACGGCCTCCCTGGGCGGGCCGCCGCCCGCCGGCCTCGCCTGGCGCCGGCCCTGCCGCCCCGAGCTCGCGCCCTGACCGCCACCGGCAATCGATCGGGGGAGGTCTCAGCGCTGCGTCTCGTCTGTCCAAATCCGACTGGTCAAATCCGTACCGCGCAGTACTTGTACACGCCAAGGATCAATGCGGAGAACGTGGTACTGGGGATCGGTGGGGCCCTCGCGCCAGAAGTTGCGCGGGTTGTAGCCGACGCCGGCGGGGCTGCCCTTCCGGTAGAGGTCCCAGGCGTACGCCCGTGTCTCGGCGTCCGTCGCCCAGGTGGAGACGCTGTCGATGAACACCGCGTTCTGGCGCGGATTCCAGTACGAGTAGGTGGTGTGCGGGTTGTTCGCCAGGTGCGCGGCCTTGACCGGCGTCTTGTAGGCGGCGAGCCAGCCGACCGGCCGGCCGTCGACCACCTCCCATATCGGCAGCAGCACCCGTGCGCGGGGCCGCCCCTTCCGGTCGACGGTGATCATTGTGCAGTAGACGATGTCCCGGATGTATTCGAAGAACTTGTCCTCGATTTCGGAGAACGTCGTAACTTTCGTGGCCACAGCGGATCCTCGGCATTCATCATGAGTCGTCCTGTCCGCCGTCAGCATGCATGGCCCGAACCCGCTGCGGAAGGAGGCACTTTCACCTCACCCACGCACCGCCGGGGTACCGCGCGCACGACACCGGTGGACGGCACCGGTAGGCGACCCGAACCTCAAGAGAACCTCAAGAGACGGCTGACACCATGGCCGCCCAATAGCACTCTCCTCAGGGCACGCGGCCGGGTGGTGCCGCCCGTTCGTGCCCGGTTCGGTGACGTCCTTTTGGGGTGGGGTAACCATGCAATTCGGATTGCTGGGGCCGTTGGAAGTCCTTTCGGACGGCGTGCCGGTGGTGCTGGGCGGGACCAAACAACGAGCCACTCTGGGCTCGCTCCTGCTCCAGGCCAACCGAGTCGTCCCGACGAGCGAACTCCTCGGCTCGCTGTGGGACGGTGACGGTGCGCCGGTCACGGCGCGCAAGATCCTGCAGAACGCGGTGTGGGCCCTGCGCGGCCTGCTCACCGCCGGTGGCACCCGCGTCAACACCGCGGAGCTGATCACCAAAGCGCCCGGCTACATGCTCAAGGTCGACCCCGCGCGCGTCGACCTGTTCGTCTTCCGGCAGCGGGTGGCGGACGGCCGGGCGGCACTGGCCGCACAGGCGCCCGAGGCCGCCGCGGTCCTGCTGCGCGAAGCGCTGGACCTGTGGCGCGGGCCCGTCCTCGCCGACCTCGTGGAGGCGGGCGTCGCCTGGCCGGAACTGACCGCCGCCGAGAAGGCGCGGCTCGACGCGATGGAGGACTTCTTCGAGGCGGAACTCGCCTGCGGGCGCCACCACACGGTCCTGGGACGGCTGGAGGCGATGGTCGAGGGCCACCCCCACCGGGAGCGGTCCTCCGGGCAGCTGATGCTCGCGCTCTACCGCTGCGGCCGCCAGGCCGACGCCCTCAACCTCTACGACCGGGTGCGCGCCGCCCTGGGCGAGGGCCTCGGCCTGGAGCCCGGCCGAGGACTCCGCATGCTCCAACGCGCGATCCTCCAGCACGACCCGTCCCTGCTGACCCCGGGCGCCCCGGGGCCCGTTCCGCACACGCCGCCGCTCACGGTGGCCCCGGCGTCGCCGGGTGGGGCGGGGTCGGGGGCGGCGGGGCGTGCGGTGACGGGCGTGACGGCCGGGCTGGGGCCGGCGTCGACATCCGGGCCGGCACCGGGCCTGCCGTCCGGGCTGACGCCCGGTCTGACGGCCGGGCCCGGAGCGGGGTTGTCGTCCGGGGCCGCGCCGGGGCTCGTGCTCGGCGTGGCGTCCGGTCCCGGGTACGGCCTGGCGCCCGGGCCCGGGCCCGCGTCCGGGCGGATGCCCGGTGTGACATCCGGTGTGGGGTCCCACCCCGAGTACGGCCTGATGGCCGGTGGGGCATCCGGCTCGACGTCCGGCCGGGCGTTCGACCCGGCGTCCGGTGCGGCACCCGGTCCGGTGCCCGGCCTGGGGATCCCGGCGGCATACCCGGACACCCCCGCCGCTGGGCCGACCTCCGGCCTACGGACTTCGATGGGGCATCCGGGCGGCCCCCCGGCCGCCGCTCCGGGCGCACCGGACAGCGCCGCCGCCGCCCCCGAACGCATGACGGTCAGCGCCCTCCTGCTGTGCGCCCGCCCCGCGGGCTGGCGCACGGCGAGCCCCGGGAGCGCCGACTCCGCGCTCGAAGGGCTCGGCAGCATGATCCGTGAGGAAGTCGAGCGCTGCGGCGGCACGTTCGTGACGAACATCGGCTCCGTCGCCCTCGCGCTGTTCGGCATCCACGACCCGCGCGGCGCGGCCGAGCGGGCGGTCCGCGCGGCGCTGGCCGTACGGACGCGGTGCGGTGCCGACGGCGGCGCCACGGTGACCGCCGCCGTGGCGTCGGGCCCCGCGCTCGTCCGGCTGCCGGGCGGCGACGGCGCCGGGGGCGCCGACGGGGCGCCGCCCACGGTCGTCGGGACCCTGCTCGACGACGGCCGGGCCCTGCTGGCCCGGGTGCCGGACGGCCGGGTGTGGCTGTGCGGAACCACGCGCCACGACATCTCCGGCGCCCTCCACCTGCGCAGGGCCGCCGGCCGGCCGGACGCGTGGGAGGTCCTCGGCGTACGGGGCGAGCCCGGGGCGCCGCGGGCGTACGCGCGCCTCGCGGCCGTCGGGGAGCACGACCACGAACTCGACCTGGTGGCCGGGCTGCTGGAGTGGTCGCGGCTGCGCGGGCTGTCCCACCTGGTGACCGTGCTCGGCGAGCCCGGGTCGGGCAAGACCCGCTTCCTGGGCGACTTCGAGCGCCGCGCCCTGGAGGCGGCCCGGGCGCCGGTGCGGATCGTCACCGCCTATCCGCCCGACGACGACGATCCGGGCCCCCTGGCGCTCCCGGCCCTCGTCCTGGCCGAGTGCTGCGACATCCTGCCGGGCGACTCCATCGACACGGCCCACGACAAACTGAACGCCGCCCTCCGGCGCCAGACGGCCGATGCCGACGAGCGCCACCGGCTGCACCAGCGGCTGCTGCCGCTGCTGTCGCCCGTGGGCGCCGCCCTGCGCCGCCCGGACGTCGGCGACGTCCTCGACGCGTGGCGGGAGTTCACGGTCGCGGCGGCCCGCGTCCAGCCGCTGGTGGTGGCCGTGGACGACATGCACCTGGCCGGGGACGAGTTGCTCGGCTGCGTCGAGTCGCTCGCAGACACCGGGGCGGACGACGCGGCGGCGCTCCTCGTCGTCGTCACCGCCCGGCCCGATCTGTTGCGCCGCCACCCGTGCTGGGCCGGCAGCATGCGGCGCGCGGTCACCATCACCCTGATGCCCCCGGCCGGCGCGCGCCCCGAACCGCCCGTGGCCGGGCGGGGCGCGCCCTGCGAGGGGCGGATCGCCGTATGACGTAAAGGCCCTATGAAGTGAAGGCGGTGGCCTCCCCCGAGCGTCGGGGGAGGCCACCGCCTCGTTCAGACCTTCCAGACCCCGGTGGCGGCGGCCCGTGCCACGAACTCCGAGAAGTCGCGCGGCGGTCGGCCCAGCACCCGCTGGACGGTGTCCGTGGGGGTGGCGTTCCTGCCGTCCCGGATCGTGGCGACGAGGTCGGCCACGAAGACGGCGTAGTCCTCCGGGACGTCGTACGAGACGAGCTCGGCGACGTAGTCCTCGTGGGAGACCGGGGTGTAGCGCACGGTGCGGCCAGTGGCCCGGGCGATCTCGCCGACGGCCTCGTCGAAGCTCAGGGCGCGCGGCCCGCTCAGCTCGTGGACCTGCCCGCCGTGGCCGTCCTCCAGGAGCGCGGTCACGGCGACGGCGGCGACGTCCTCGGCGTCCACGAACGGCTCGCGGCCGCTGCCCGCGGGCAGCGCCAGCTCACCGGCGAGGATGCCGTCGAGCAGGACGCCCTCGTCGAAGTTCTGGGCGAACCAGTTGGGGCGCAGCAGGGTCCACTCGGCGCCGGACTCCCGGACCGCCCGTTCCCCGGCGACCAGGGACTTGCCGCCCACGGTGTCGGTGACGCGGGCCTGGAGGACCACCAGCCGCCGGACACCGAGGTCGACCGCCTGCTTCGTCAGGTCCCGGATCTGGGCCTCCGCGTCCCACTCGCCCGGCTTGTCCTGGCGGTCGACGAGGTAGGCGGTGTCCGACCCGGCGAGGGCGGGCTCCCAGGTGGCCGTGTCGTCCCAGTCGAAGCGGACTTCACCGGAGCGGCTCGCCGCGCGGACCTTCGCGCCGCGTTCCCGCAGCCCTTTCACGACGCGGCGGCCGGTCTTGCCGGTGCCGCCGAGCACCACGATCTTTCTGTCGGGCATGGTGGCCATGGCCTTTCCGTCAGAGGAAGAGGGTGTCGGGGGCGAGGCCGAGCAGGGAGCGGCCGTGCACCTCCTGGTTGGTGCGGTAGGCGAACAGCGCGTGCAGCGCCAGGCCCCGCATGTCGCGGTGGAAGCGCTGGAAGGCCACGTCCCGCATGATCACGGAGGCGCCGGCGGCCTCGAAGAGCTCGTCCACGGCCTGGCTTGCGAGCTCGATGGCGAAGGCCGCCCTGCCGCGCGCCGCCGCCCGCTCCGGGGCGGTCGGCAGGGTGCCCGCGTCCGCGTGCCGCTGGAGCTCGCGCAGCCAGCCCTCCTGGAGGGCCTCGGCGGCCGCGATCTTGTTCTCGGCCTGGGCCACCTGGACCTGGGTCACCGGCGACTGGCTCTGGTCGGTCCAGGACGTGTAGGTGATGCCGCGGCCGGGCAGCCGGTCCAGGAAGAGCTCGTACGCGCCCCTGGCGAGCCCGAGGTAGGCGGAGGCGCCGAGGGCCATGAAGAACGGGATGAACGCGTAGTTGCGGCCGGTGGCACCGGTGTTGGACCGGTCGCCGGTGCTGCCGGCGAGCACGTCCAGGAGGCTGACGACGCGGTGGGCGGGCACCCGTACCGCGTCGGCGGTGACGGTGGAGCTGCCGGTGCCGGCGCCGGCGGAGGCGTGCCAGTCGTCGGCGATGGTCAGCTCGGAGACGCGCACCAGGGCGGCGGAGGGCGCGGGCGTGCCGTCCGGCCCGGGCAGCAGGGCCGCGAGCAGCGCCCAGTCGGCGCCCCGGCAACCGGAGATCCAACCCCAGCTGCCGCTGAGGGTGTAGGCGCCGTCCTCGGTGGGGGAGAGGGTGCCGGAGGGCGTGAAGCCGGTGGAGACGCGGACCGAGCCGCCCGCGTACACCTCCTCCTGGGCCGCGTCCGGGAAGAGGCTCGGCACCCACGCGCTGGACGCCCAGATCATCGACACCCAGCCGGTGGCGGTCTCGGCGCGCGCGATCTCGGACACGATCCGGGTCAGGCCGGCGACCGGGGCCTCGAGACCGCCGAAGCGGCGCGGGACGCTCAGCCGGAACACGCCCGCCTTGTCGAGCAGTTCGATGTTCTCGTCCGGGATCCAGCGCCGCTCCTCGGCCTCGGGGCCGCTGGCACGGAGCGTGGCGGCCAGGGCGGTCACCTCGTCGAATACGGCGGCGACGGCGCTGTCGGTGGTGGACATCATGCCTCCAGAAAGTTATCGGCTTTTCCGTGCGATCCGATTCTTTCGAGGGGCAGTCATGTGCCGGTAACGGCTATTCCTCGGGGGAGGAACGGGACGTCAACCGGGGGGCGGTAATTTCCACGGCAAGAAGAAATGGGTCGGTAATTCAACCGGTAACCCGAACGGTAATCCGAACTGGTAACCCGGCGGCCGGTAACCGAACCGGTAACCCGGCCGGTGATCGGGTGGGCAAGCCGTCCGGCGGGAAATGAAAAAGCGCGCCCTGCCCCGGGCATCGAGTGCGGCCGGGGCAGGGCGCCGTGGGAGGCCGGCTCCGGGGGAGAGCCGGCGAGGCGGGTGGGGGTCAGGCGTCGACGGGCTCGCGGACGGGGTCGGCGCCGGCGGCGGCGGGGTCCTCGATGCCGGAGCGGTTGCCCAGGCCGAACGCGCTGATGAAGGCGGCGATCAGCGCGGCGGCGAGCGGCACGATCAGCGCGGCCCGGTAGCCGTCGAGCTGCGCGGCGGACGACGTGCCGTGCGTGGCGCCGATGGAGACGGCGGTCACCGAGGACAGGCCCAGGGCCGCGCCGAACTGGAAGGAGGTGTAGAGCAGGCCACCGGCCACACCCTGCTCCTCCTCGTCGATGCCCTCGGTCGCGATGATGGTCAGCGGGCCGTAGGCCAGCGAGAAGGCGAGGCCGAGGATGATCAGGCTCGGGAACATCGCCAGGTACGTCCAGTCCATGTTCACCGGCAGGAACAGGGCGTAGGACAGCGCGGCCAGCAGCAGACCGCCGCAGATCACCCGGGCGTTGCCGAACTTCGCGACCAGCTTGGGCGTGAGCGTCGGGGAGAGGATGGAGTCGATGCCGATGACGATGAGCGCGAAGCTCGTCTGGAGGGTCGACCAGCCGCGCAGCTCCTGGAGGTAGAGCACCGCGACGAACTGAAACCCGAAGAATCCGGCGGCGAAGAGCAGGCCCGTCACATTGCCGCGGATGAGCGCACCGTTGCGGAAGAGGCCCAGCCGGATCAGCGGATTGCTTGACCTGCGCTCGATGAGGACGAAGGCGAGGAAGAAGACCAGCCCGGCCGCGACCGTACCGGCCGTCACGGCGGTCGCCACGTGCGTGGCCCGCTCGACGGCGAAGACCAGGAGCAGGATGCCGGCGGTCACGCTGATCGCGCCGCCCAGGTCGACGCCCTGCCCGGACCGCTCCGGCCGCGGCGACTTGGGGATGAGGACCACGGCGGTGATGAGGATGAGCAGGGAGAGGATGACGGGGGCGAAGAACACCCAGCGCCAGCTGACCGAGGCCAGCAGCCCGCCGACGACCAGGCCGATGGAGAAACCACCCGCGGCGGTGCCGGAGTAGACGAGCAGCGCCTTGTTGCGCTGCGGGCCCTCGTCAAAGCTTGTGGTGATGATCGACAGGCCGGCGGGGGTCATGAAGGCCGCCGCGACACCCGTCACGAAGCGGGCCACGATCAGCATCCACCCCTCGGTGGCGAATCCGCCCAGGCCGGAGAAGAGCAGGAAGACGACGAGCCAGAACACGAACATCTGACGGCGCCCGAAGAGGTCGGCCGCCCGGCCGCCGAGCAGCATGAAGCCGCCGTAGCCGAGGACGTAGGCGCTCATGACCCACTGGAGCATGCCGGTGGACATGTCCAGGTCGGCGCGGATGGACGGCAACGCCACATTGAGCATCGCCACGTCGATGCCCTCGAGGAAGATCGCACCGCACAGCACGAACAGCACGCCCCAGGCGCGCCCGCTCATGCGGTCGGTGCCGCTGCCCGATGAGGTCTGCGGTGTGGACACGGAAAGGCTCCTTGCGGGGACGGAAAATGGGAAGGGGAGGGTAGGGAGGGTGAGGAAGGGGCGGAGCGGAGGTGACGCCACTCTTGAGGGCCGCTTGAAAGTGGCGTGAAAGTGGCGCGGGGCGAGGCGAGTTGGGCCGGAGAACCCGCGGTTCCCTCTTGTAACCACTCGAATCATCGGGCAGTGTGAATCGCCATGGAAGAAGGCACTTTGAAGTCACCGACTCACTGCACGGGTACCGAGGCCGAGTACGAAGTCCGGCAATGGGACACCCGCGAGGGCTGCGAGGTGCGCCAGATCCTCGACCGGGTCGCCGACAAGTGGTCGCTGCTCGTCATCGCCCTCCTGGACCGCCGCAGCCTTCGCTTCTCCGAGCTGCGCCGGGAGATCGACGGCATCAGCCAGCGGATGCTCACGGTCACCCTCCGGCAACTGGAGCGCGACGGCCTCGTCCTGCGCACGGTCCACCCGGTGGTCCCGCCGCGCGTCGACTACGAGCTCACCCCGCTCGGGGTGACCCTCCACGACACGATCCGCTCGCTGGTCATCTGGACCGAGGAACACCAGACGGAGGTCGCCGCCGCGCGCGCCTCGTACGACAGCCGTACGGCTGAGGAAGCGCAGGCATCGTAGGCTCGCTCATACGTGACTATGGTGGCCCGATGACGTCGATCAAGCAGTTCCAAGTCACCTTCGACTGCGCGGAACCCGAGCGCGTGGCCCGTTTCTGGTGCGAGGTGTTGGGGTACGTCGTACCGCCGCCGCCGAAGGGTTTCGCTTCGTGGGCCGATTTCGACCGCTCGCTGCCGGCTGAGCACCAGGGTTCGGCGTTCGCCTGCGTCGATCCCACGGGTGTCGGCCCGCGGCTGTTCTTCCAGCGCGTTCCCGAAGGCAAGGTCGTCAAGAACCGGGTGCACCTCGACGTACGGGTCGGCACCGGGCTCGTGGGCGACGAGCGCCTCGCCGCACTCGAAGCCGAACGCGCGCGACTGGAGGCGCTCGGCGCGGTATGTGTGCTGGTGCAGCGTGCCGATGGCATCAACGAGTCCTGCATCACGATGCAGGACGTCGAGGGCAACGAGTTCTGCCTCGACTGACGGCTGTTGGTGGCCGTTGATGACGGTTGGCTAGGTTGGGCGGATGCCTACCGAACCACCCGTCATCCTCCTGCTGTCCGGCAGCCTGCGCGCCGCCTCCTCCAACGAGTCCGCGCTGCGCACGGCCGAGTCGGTGGCCGCGTCGGCGGGGGTCCGCACGATCCGCTACACCGGGCTCGCGGACCTGCCGCACTTCAACCCCGACGACGACCACGATCCGCTGCCGGGCCCGGTCGTGGAACTGCGGACGGCGATCGCGGAAGCCGCGGCCGTCCTGATCTGCGCCCCCGAGTACGCGGGCACGCTGCCGGGCTCGTTCAAGAACCTGCTGGACTGGACGGTCGGCGGGACCGAGATCTGCGACAAGCCGGTGGCATGGGTGAACGTGGCCCCGGCGGGCCGCGGCGGGGGAGCGGAGGCCACGCTGCGGACGGTCTTGAGCTATACGGGAGCCGCCATTGTGGAGCCCGCGTGCGTGAGGATTGCGCTGTCGCAGGGAATGGCCGGCCCGGACGGAGTCGTCGCGGACGAGGACGTGCGGAGTGGGCTCCGGCGGGTGCTGGAACGGTTGGCGGAGGCCGCCTGAGCGGCCTCCACGGCTACTTCAGATCTCTCGAGACGAAGGAGCCCATGCCGGGCTCCGTGTAGATGAGGCCCTCGGCACGCAGGGCCCGGTGCACCTTGTGGGCCGTCATGCTGGCGATGCCGAACTCTTCCGTGAGCTGAAGGACGGACGGAACTCTCGTCCGAGGTGGATACGTGCCGTCCTTTATACGTTGCCGAATCACTTCAGCCACCTGCCGCCAACGCGGGATGTCGGGAACGAACTCGATCACGTCGGCACGCTACGTGTGCCTCAAGTGTTCGTACAAGACGTAGGTCGCTTCGGTTTGTTTGGAATGCAGCAACTCGCCAGGGTTCTATAGGGCCCTACTGCTAGCCTCCAGGCACGCAAAAGGACCCCGGCGGCCGTAGGAGCGGCCCCGGGGCATGGCCAACGCTGCGCTAGGAGCGTCGACATGCTCAACCTTATCCGCCGCCTCGCCTCACGGCTCGGGCGGCCTCAACGCCCCCGCACTCCTGACACCCCGTGTCCGCAGAACACCCCGCATCCCCAGAGGCGCGACTACGCCGTCGTAGTCACCCCACACGGCATCAACTTCATCCCCCGACAGCCGAGCGCAGCGGACATGGCGGGGGAGGTGGCCCGATGAGAGGGGATCGCTACACCCTCACGGCCCCCACCGCGCCGTCCACGGCCCGGCTCGCGCGGGAGTTCGTCACGGCGACGCTCGTCGCCGCCGAGCGGCGGCTGCTGATCGAGCCGGCCCGGCTCTGCGTCTCGGACACCGTCGCGAACGTGGTGCGCCACGCCCGCGTACCGGAGCTGACGGTGGAGATGACCGTCCATGCCGAGAACGTGGTGGTCGCGGTCCGAGACGACGACCCGGGGCGGCTGCCGTGGCCGCGTCAGGCCGTCGGCGAGAGGGGCGGCGGCGACGGCCGGGGCCTGGCGCTCGTACGCAGGCTGTCGCACGCGTCGGGTGTGACGTGGGTGTGGGACGGCCTCGACGTCGTCGGCAAACAGGTGTGGTTCGAGCTACGGGAGTGCGCGGCGCTCACCGTGTGACATAAGGCGCCAAAGGGGCCACTGACGATTGTCAGTGGCCTCTGCCATGGTGTGTGCAACGACGGGGAAACGACCTGCACACGTTCGTAACAGAGTGCTCGTCAGCCCCGGAAGCGCTTTGTGATCACCTTGACGATGTTGATAGACATGTTCGAGTCGTCAGTGACACATGAGAAACGACGGGGGTGAGCTCGTGAAGTTCGATATGGGACAAACGACGCTGTCCGGACTGATTTCCCGGACGCGTGGTTCCAGTGACGATCTGGGCGGTCTGATCCGCCAGCTGATCGTGGCCGCGCAGCCGCTGGAGGGCAAGTTCAACGGCGCGGGCAAGGCCGCCTTCGACCAGTTCAAGTCGCACTCCGACGAGGTGACGGCCGCGCTGAACAGCTCGCTGAGCGCGATTCTCGGCGGCCAGTCCGGCATGGACTCGTCGTTCGGCCAGGGTGACCAGGAGTCGGCGGACAACGCGCGCCAGCAGATGGCGGCGGCGAACTTCGACGCGGCCCGCTTCTCGGGTCGCTAGGAAAACGGGGGTAATCGACATGGCTGGTGCGGGTGCGGACCGTCGTAGTTACGACACGGGTGCGTCGAGCGAGGTGCAGGGATCGCTCGCGGGCATCATCTCGCGGCTGGAGTCGGTGCTGAGCGAGCGTGACGCCGCGGTGAAGGCGGCGATGGCCGACTTCCAGGCCGATGGCGTCTCGGATCAGTACCACGGCAAGGAGCAGCGCTGGAACAAGGCGGCCACCGAGGTCCGCCAGATCATCCACCTGCTGCGCTCCACGATGGAGAAGAACGACGGCACGGCGCAGTCGACGCTCTCCAAGGCGAAGGCCGCGGTCGACGCCATCGGCTGAGGCCCGCGCCGACGGGCGAGAGCAAGCAGCGTTTCGTAGAACGGGGGAAACATCGTGTCCAAATGGGATATTCAGCCGGACGGTGTCCGTACGGTGCTGAATAACACCGGTGAGATCGCCGGAAAATTCGAGGAAGAATTCACGGCCTACAGCGAGGGCCTGGTCGGCTCCGCGACATCGGCGGGCACGATGATCCTGGGCGGGACGAAGGCGCCCGAAGGGGGCGCGTTCGGTCCCGTCGCCCAGGCGCTGCAGGAATTCCAGCAGCACACGGAGAACGACGTGAAGTTCCTCCCCGTGCGCGCGGGCAAGTCCATCAAGGGCGCCCGGGAGGCCACTGAGGCGTACATCAAGGGCGACGACGAGATGCTGCAGAACAAGCAGCACATGGCCGCCCAGGCGCCGACTCCGGAAGAGCTCAAGGGCCCGGGCTCGAAGGGCGGCAAGCCGTGATCGATCCCAGCAAGATTCCCACGTACACGGGCAATCTGGAGCAACTGGAGACGCACGCGGCGTCGCTGAAGAAGACCGCGGGCAACATCCGGACCACCGGCAAGGACGTCCACAACGCCTTCCAGGCGCTGGACCCGGTCTACAACGGTCCCGAGGAGAAGGAACTCTTCAACTCGACCATTCCGGTCCGGGACAAGGCCGACGATTTCGCGAAGAAGCTGGAGTCCGTCGGCGGCGCGCTGCAGAGCTTCGCGACAGAGGCGAAGCCGCTGGTCGACAAGATGGACCGGCTCCGCAAGGAGGCCGAGGCCTTCGTCGCCGCGAACAAGGGCGACGACGACTGGCAGAAGGACCAGAAGAAGATCGATCAGAACGCGCGGATGGTCAGCGAGGTCGGTACGACCTGGGTGGCCTTCCAGGGGGTCGAGCGCGACGCGGCCAACAAGATCACGGCGCTCGTGGGTGGCACGAAGTTCGTCGTGGACGACGGTTCGCACAAGGCCGGCATGTACGGCTTCAAGGAAAGCGACGTCAAGGACGCCAAGGAAACCCCTTGGGGCACGGTCGACAAGCGTGAGTACACCGGCTGGCGGGCCGCGTGGGAGTGGACGAAGGACAACGTCGGCGGTGCGCTGAAGGGCTTCTTCGTCGACGGCGTGTGGGGCACCATCAAGGGCCTCGGCAGCATGGTCAACGTCTTCGACTGGGACAACTTCAAGAAGACGTGGTCGGGTATCGGTGACGTCTTCGGTGGTGTCAGCGCGTACCTCATGACGCCGTACGACTGGGCCATGGACAAGATGTTCGGCCCGGTCGACCACAGCGACACCGACCGCCAGAAGGCGGCCCTGCGCAACTTCGGCAAGTCGCTCGTCGCCTGGGACGAATGGGGCAAGGACCCGGCGCGGGCGTTCGGGACGGTGCTGTTCAACGGCATCACGATCGGCTCGGGCAGCCTCCTCAAGCTCGGCAAGGCCGGCGAGGTGGCCAACGCCGGCAAGGTGAGCGCGGGCGCGAAGATCGCGGGCGCGCTGGGCAAGGCGGGCGCCCTCTCCGACCCGATGAGCTACCTGGGCAAGGCGGCGAACGTCACCAAGATCAAGGTCGGCGACTTCATGGAGGGCCTGAAGGCCAGCCGCGAGGGCCTGAACGACCTGGGCAAGAACCTGCCCACGGGCACGGGCGCCCACCCGGTCGAGCCCCCGGCGACGCCCGCCGCGCACACGGGCGACGCGCCCCACGCGGGCGACGGCCTCCACTACACCGACAACAAGGGCAACCCGCGGGTCGTCCACGGCGACGGCACCATCCGTGACCCGCAGGGCAACATCGTGCCCAACACGAAGGCCATCGAGGAGCCGCACAAGTCGGACCTGCCCAACACCACGCACGAGCACGAGACCGTTCCCTCCAAGGAGAAGGTGCTGGAGGGCGCCGGCGGCCCCGGCCACGTGGCCGACCGCCCGACGGGCGGCGGCTCGGGTACGCACGGCGCCGGCAGCGGCGGCTCGCACACCCCGTCCGGCGGCGGCAGCGGCGGCGGCCACGGCACACCGCCCTCGAGCGGCGGCCACGGCCCCTCCGACCCCGGCGCGGACGCGGGCAAGGGCGCAGGCCACGACGCCGGTTCGGGTGCGGGCAAGGACGCGGGCCACGACGCTGGTTCGGGTGCGGGCAAGGACGCGGGCCACGACGCTGGTTCGGGTGCGGGCAAGGACGCGGGCCACGACGGCGCTGGCTCGGGCAAGGGCACCGGTCACGACTCCGGCTCGGGCGCGGGCAAGGGTGCCGGCCATGAGTCGGGCTCGGGTGCGGGCAAGGACGCGGGCCACGACGGCGGCGCGGGTTCTGGCAAGGGCGCGGGCCACGACGCTGGTTCGGGTGCGGGCAAGGACGCGGGCCACGACGGCGCTGGCTCGGGCAAGGGCACCGGTCACGACTCCGGCTCGGGCGCGGGCAAGGATGCCGGCCATGAGTCGGGCTCGGGTACGGGCAAGGACGCGGGCCATGACGGCGGCGGCTCCAGCAAGGAAACCGGCACTGGCACCGGCACCGGTCACGACTCCGGCTCGGGTAAGGGCGCGGGCTCCGGCCACGGCGGCGGCGCCGGCCACGACGGCACTGGCACCGGCACCGGCGCGGGTCACGGCGGCGGCTCCGGCCATGACGCCAGCGGCTCCGGTCACGACGGCGGTGGCTCAGGCCACGACGGCGGCGGATCCGGCACGGATTCCGGATCTGGATCCGGATCCGGGTCGGGCGACCACACGCCGCCCGGCACGTACAAGCCGGGTCACGGCGAGGAGGTCCCGAACCTCAAGCGTCACGACAACAACTTCTCGGACACGCACAACCACAAGGGGCAGCGCAAGAGCTACCTCAACGAGGACGGCGACCTCGTGCCCGCCAACCCCGACGGCGACGCGTCGATCGTCGACCACATCGTGGGACGCGAACCGAAGAAGTCGGAGAGCCCCTACACCTCCACCAGTGAGGACGGCGCCAACGCCAAGGACTACGGCGGCCAGAAGATCTCGATCGATCTGCCGCGGCTCGTGGACGACATAGCCAAGGGCAAGGTCAAGGGCGTGGAGGTCTATTCGCCGAAGGAGGTCGAGGCGGCGATTCAGCAGAGCGCCGACAAGATCGCTGGCCGGCCCATCGACATCAGCGTCCCGCCGAACACGCCGCACCCCGAGATCGACGAAATGGCCCAGAAGATCGCCAAGGACCTCGGTCTGGGCAAGGCCAAGACGAAGAGCCTCGCGCAGCGCATGAAGGACATGATGCACACACGCCGGGACTCGGAATGGCTCATCAAGGGCATCGTGCCGCATGACTACATCACCGGACCGTGACGGCGGCCGACGGGCGGAATGCGAAAGGATGCCACTCATGACCCGCTTCAGTGAATTGCTCGGCACGGATTTCGACGGCGAGCCGACGACCGACATCGAGGACGTGCTCTACGGGGCCTTCGACGACCCCGCGCACCGGGACCGCGTCCCCGGGCTCGTCGAGCTGATGAACGACCCCGCCGCGCCGGAGATCGAACGGTTCCTGGCCTGCGTGGCGCTGACGATGTGGGGCGAGGCGGCCGGGTACGAGGCGGTGCTGCGGGCCGCCGCGGATCCCGAGGCCACGCCCTGGTACGACTTCTCGATCGACCGCAAGTTCTCCGTCGACAGCACGTTCGCGCAGCTCGCGGACGCCGTGGCCGAGCGGGACCTGGCGGAGGAGAAGGGCACCGAGGCCCTGCGGGTGGAGGCGGCCCGCGCCCTGGTGCGGCTGGCCGACAGCCAGTACTTCGAGGACAAGCTGGGCGAGCTGTTCGACAACGCCACGCTCCGGGCGCTGCTGGACGACATCAAGGACGTCGTCGGCCGGGGCGTGCGGTTCCTGACCACGGACGAGAAGCGCCGGTTCGACCTGCCCACTCAGCTGGTCGACCTGGCGAGCGGGGTGTCCACCGTCGACGGCCCGCTGGGCGTGGAACTGGCCATGAGCGTGCTCGACGCCGGCACCTACCCCCGCACGCTGAAGCACGCCGTCCCCATCGTCCACCGCGCCAAGGGCCCGGAGGCCCGCCGGCTCGGCGAGTACCTGCTGACGGTCGGCGACGAGGACGTGCAGCGACAGGTCCGCGAAATCCTGAACGGGTCCTGAGCCCGGCGCATTCGCTACCGAAAGGACGTCGTAGGGCGCGGTGTGCGCTCTACGACGCCTCCGGAAGAGCTCTGCGCTCACGGCAGCTTCACACCTTCCGGAGGAGCCGGGCAGAGGGCGAATTCTGCTGGAAGCCTGGAGGACCGCTCCGGACCTTGCTTCTCTACGGGAGCCGGCCGAGTAGTGATCCGCACTCAGTACTACGTTCGGGACGGGGTCGGGGCGCCCCTCTTCTCCGGGCCCGCCGGGCTGAGGTTCCTGGGGCAGTGGGTGACGGCCGACATCCAGCGCGCGGCTCGACGGTGCGGACGTGGTCGGGGCGTCGCTCCACGACGTGGACGCGCGCGAAGCGAGCTTTCGTGGCACGAGGTTCCTCGCTGCGTCGCTGTGCGGCGTCGACATGAGGGGAGCGGACCCGACGGGTGCCGTCCTGCGAGGGATCTCCTTCAAGGTCACGGTCGACGACACCACGGTGGTGCGCGGCCCGGCGGACAGGTTCGGGTGATTCCGCCCGGCGGGGCGTCGGCTGAGCCCCCGCCACCGTCGAAGGCGGCGATATCCGCGTAATGTCCGGCAGCCGTCCGGCAGCGCTTTGCGTTTTCTCAGGAGAAGTTGATAGGCATGAGCGCGCCGGTGCGTGCCAAGACCGCACCGCTTGAGAGTGCAGTGAACGATTCGGGGGATTTCGTGGCGACTCCGCCGCAGCAACAGCCATTTCCGGCACAACAGCCCGACGGGGGTCGGCAGCCCGCTCAGGCGCAGCCCGGCTGGGGCCAGCCCGGCTTTCAGCCGCAGCAGCCGCAGCAGGGATTCCAGGGGCATCCGGCCCAGGGCTACTGCCGCCTCTGCGGTGGTTTCCCCGCCGCCGATGTGACCGTCCGCGGGCATCAGGGCATTTTGATCATGATGCGGTTCCTGAGCCTGAACGGCCCGTTCTGCCGTAATTGCGGTACGGCCGTGCTGCGCGACATGACCGGGAAAACGCTGCTGCAGGGCTGGTGGAGTCCGCTCTCGCTGGTCATCATCACCCCGTTCACGCTGTTGTGGAACGTATTCGTCAGGGCCAAGCTGAACAAGCTCGAGCCCTCTGTCCCGGGCCAGCCCGGGCCCCAGCTGGATCCGGGGCTGCCGCTGCGGAAGAGGCCGGCTGTCTGGGGGTTGCTGATCCCGGTGATCTGGGTGCTGTTCATGGCCTTTCAGTACGCCCGGGGTTCGTAGGGTCCGGCAGGGTCCGTAGGCCCACACCGGGCGGCAGAGGGCGGCAGAGGGCGGCAGAAACGCGGCAGTGCGCGGCAGAGCGGGGAATGATGGCGAAGGATTACGACAGTCAACTGCTGGAGTCGGTGTCGGTACGGCGCCGGCGTATGCGTGATGCCCTGCTCTTCGGCGCCCAGCGGGCCCGCCGGACGGCCGACGAGAAGCTGGGCAAGGTATTCGCGGGGATCGCCGTCGCGGCGGTGCTGTGCGCGGGGTGCGTGGGGTGGTCGTTCATCCAGCACACCCTGGCCAAGCAGAAAGAGCAGCAGAAACAGCAGGAGCAGCGGTACGCGCCGCAAGTGACTCCGTCTCCGGCGTTGTCGCCCACGCCGTCCGAACCCAACTCCGACTCCGACTCTTCGCCCTCTCCTTCGCATACGAAGTCGGCGAAAAAACCGAAAGGAACGCACAAAGTGACGGAGCCGGCCCAGTGATAGGTTCTGCCGCGTGGTGAATACGGGGGCGAAACAGCGTACGGAATTGAGCAGGGTCACGCTTGTCGGCGAGCGCCGGCGGGTGGATCTCGTGCTCCCCGCGGACGAGCCCATCGGGCGGCTGCTGCCCGACGTTCTGCGGCTGCTGGGCGACACGGTCGGCGAGCGCCCGGCCGCCCGGCATCTGATCACCGCTGAAGGAACGGTTCTGCCGCAGGACGGCACCCTCGCCGACGCCGGCGTTCCCGACGGTGCGCAGTTGCGGCTGGTACGCGTGAACGACGCGCCGTCCGCGCCCGTCGTGCACGACGTCACCGACGAGCTCGCCGAGAACCTGGACGTCCGCGCCTGGCGCTGGCGTCCCGAGGCGCGGCGGTGGACCGCCAGCCTGGCGACGATCGCCCTGGCCGTGACCGCCGGTGTGCTCGCCCGCGCCAGCCTCGGGTCCGCCTCCGTGGCCGGTGGTCTCACCGTGGCCGCCGCGCTCGTCGCGGCCCTCGGCGCCGTCGCCTCCCGGATCCGCGCCCGAGGCGCCCAAGGCACCCGAGGCGCCCAAGGCACCCGGAGCAACGGGAGCAACGACAGCGGCGACGGCAACGGCGGCGGAGACGACGTCGGCCGCGGCCTCGGCACGACGCTCATGCTGACCGGCGGCGCCCTCGGCACCCTCGCCGCGTGGACCGCCGCCGACGCCCACGCCTGGTCCGGGCCCGCCCGGCTCGCCGCCGTGGCCGCCGCGCTCGCGGCGACGCTCGCGCTGCTCGGGCTCTGCTCCCGCCTCGGCAAGGGCGGCCTGATCGGCGCCGGTGCCGTCGTCGTCACCGCCGGCGTGTGGGAGGCCGTCGCGGCCGCCCAGCACGACGCGGCGCGGCTGGGCTCGGTCATGGCCGTCGTCTCCGTCGTCGCCCTCGGCCTGCTGCCCCGGATCGCGCTGATGGCCGCCGGCCTCACCGGGCTCGACGACCGCCGCTCCGGCGGCGCCTCCGTCAGCCGGCACGAGGTCGAGACGGCCCTCGCGGCGACCCACCGGGGCCTGGTCCTGGCCACGGTCGCCGTCGCCGCCTCCGCCGCGGCCGGCGGTCTGCTGGCCGTCACCGCCATCTCGTGGTGGACTGTCCTGCTCACCTCCGTGCTGATGGTCGTGCTGCTGTCCCGCTCGCGCGCCTTCCCGCTCGTCGCCGAGGTCGTCGCGCTGCTGGCCGCCGCCCTCGTCCTGCTGGTCCGGCTCGTGACGCTGTGGGTCGACCACGTCCCCGGCACCCCCTACGGCCCGCTGGCGGCCCTGTGCGCGGTGGCCGTCGTGCCGCTCGCCGTCCTGGCGGTCCGGCTGCCGGAGCACGTCGGCGTGCGGCTGCGCCGCGCCGTGGACCTCGTCGAGGCCGTCGGCGTCATCGCGTTGTTCCCGCTCGCTGTCGGGGTGTTCGGCGTGTACGTGCGCCTGCTCCACCAGTTCTGAGCCCCACCAGTTCTGAGTTCCAGGAGAGAGGCATGTCCCAGGACGACTGGCAGGGCGACGTCCTGCGCAACCTGCGGAACCTGACGAACGAGCTGAACGAGCTCGCCGACGGGCCGCGGACGGCGGAAGGCGGCACCGAGGACCCACAGGTCCCCGGGCCGCCCGCCCCCGTCGAGGACGCCCGGCCCGCCGCCGCCCCGGCGGCGGTGCCCGCGCCCGCCCCCCGTCCCCTGCCCACCCCCGTCACCATGGAGATCCCGCTCCCCGAGGAGCTGGTCAAGGGCAAGCCGCTGAGCGGCGACTCCGCCGCCAAGCGGACCTCGCGCTCGCTGCGGCGCCTGGTGGGCTCCTCGGCCACCCGCGAGGTCGAGGAGGCCACGCGCGTCGCCCAGGCGCTCCAGCAACCCCTCACCACCGGCCGGCAGATCGTCGTCACCAGCATCCGCGGCGGCGCGGGCAAGACGACCGTCTCCGCGCTGCTGGGCCGCACCTACGCCCACTACCGCCAGGACCCCGTCCTGATGCTGGAGGCCGACTCCGCGCTGGGCACGCTCCCGGCCCGGCTGGGCGTCACCAAGGTGCGCTGGACGACCAGCGACCTCGCCCAGATCATCGACCCCTCGATGCAGCTCACCGACGTCGTCGGCTACCTCGTCCAGCTTCCCGACCGGGGCTGGCTGCTGCCCGGCAGCCAGGGCCGCGTCGGCAGCCGGCTGGACCTGCCCGACTACCGCACGGTGATGGTCGCGCTGCGCCGCTACTTCGGCATCACCGTCGTCGACTGCGACACCCTGCCGAGCGAGCTGTCGCGCACCGCCCTGGCGGCCGCCCAGGCGCGGGTGCTCGTCACCCCGGCCACCGTGGAGGGCGTCACCAGCACCCGCGCGGTGCTGGACTGGATGGCGTCGCTGGGGCGGCCGAGGATGCTGACGGGAACCGTGGTGGTCGTCGCCGCGTCGTCCCCCCACATGACGCTCGACGTGACCGCGGCGAGCGAGCACCTCCAGCTCGACGGCGTGAAGGTCCTGATGCTCCCCTACGACCGGCACCTCGCCGCCGGCGGCCCGATCCGCACCGATCTGCTCGGGCAGGTGACCCGCGAGGCCGTCACCGAGCTCGCCGCCGACGTCCTCACCCGAGCCATGAGCCGGCGAACGCCCCGATGAGTCGTCGAACGTCCCGATGCCGGCGAACGCCCCGATGAGCCGTCGAACGACCCGATGCCGGCCGACCTCCCGTTGAGCCGGCGAACCTCCCGATGCCGTCGAACGTCCCGATGCCGGCGAACCTCCCGATGAGCAGGCGAACCTCCCGATGACCACGCGAATAGTCCACCGCCCCGCCCGCACCACCCGGCCGTTGCCGGCGCCGGAGGAGCGGACCATCGAGCCGCCGCCCAACCTGCCCGAGGGCAAGACCGGCGGCGCCCTCCACACCCTCATGCCCATCGCGGGCGTGATGAGCTCCGTCGTGATGATGACGGTCGTGCGCAACAGCCAGTTCGCCGGACTCGGCGCGATCGTGCTCGTCATCACCGTGTTCGGCTCGGTGGGCATGCTGCTGTCGCAGCGCGGCAAGGCCCAGCGCACCCGCCGCCAGCAGCGCGAGCGCTACCTCGAATACCTGGAGGAGCTCCGCGAGGAGCTGGGCGCCGAGGAGCGCGAGCGCCGCGAGACCGCCCGCGTCCTCGACCCGCCGCCCGAGGCGCTCTACGACATCGTGCGCGACCCGGCCCGGCTGTGGGAGCGCCGCCGCCTCGACAGCGACTTCCTCAAGGTGCGCGTCGGCACCGGACGGATGCCCGCACGGCCCCTGAAGGTCGGCCAGCAGGGCGGCAGCGTCCTCACCCCGCCGGACCGCTTCATGCTCAACGAGGCGGGCGCGCTCAAGAACCGTTTCTCCACCGCGGCCGACCTGCCCCTGACCGTCCTCCTCGACCGCGTCGGCGACGTCAGCGTCGTCGGCGACCGCGAGGGCGTCCTGCGCGTCGTCCGCGCCCTGCTCGCCCAGGCCGCCGTCACCCACGCCCCCGACGACGTGGCCTTCGCGCTCGCCTGCCCGGGCGAGCGGATGGCCGACTGGGGCTGGTTCAAGTGGCTGCCCCACACCCTCGACACCGAGGAGCACGACGGGCCCGTCGCCGCCCGCCGCATCGCCCCCGCGCTCGGGCAGCTCGCCCGGCTGATGGGCGCCGACCTGCGCGCCCGCGCCTCCTACGCCGCCGAGGTGCGGCGCGGCCTCTCCGGCCGGGACGCCCTGGAGATGGCGAGCCGCCTCCTCGTCGTCAGCGACGAGTACGGCCAGGACGCGCGCGAACTGCCGCGCCCCGACGAGGCCGTGGGCCTCACCGACATGGGCGTCACCGTCCTCCACCTGGTCGCCGAGCGCGTCCAGGAGCCCGGCCAGGTGTCCCTGCGCATCACCGTCGACGGCGACCGGGTCCACATCGAGGACCTGCGCCCCGCCGAACCCGTCGTCTCCGAGGGCACCGCCGACAACGCGACCGCCGCCGGAGTGGAGGGCATCGCCCGTCTCCTCGCCCCCCTGCGGCTGTCCGCCGAATCCCTCGTGGACGCGCCCCTGTCCGGCCCCGTCGACTTCGCCGAGCTGCTCGGCATCGACGACCCGGCCGCCCTGGACGTCAAGTCGCTGTGGCAGCCGCGCGGCGAACGCGCCTTCCTGCGCGTGCCCATCGGCGTCAGCGACTCCCGCGAGCCCGTCCTGCTCGACCTCAAGGAGTCCTCCGAGCTCGGCATGGGCCCGCACGGCCTGTGCGTCGGCGCCACCGGCTCCGGCAAGAGCGAACTCCTGCGCACCCTCGTCCTCGCGCTGGTGGCCAGCCACCCGCCGGAGGACCTGGCCATGGTCCTCGTCGACTACAAGGGCGGCGCCACCTTCGCGCCCTTCGCCGACCTGCCGCACGTCGCCGGCGTCATCACCAACCTGGAGAACCAGGCCGGTCTCGTCGAGCGCGTCCACTCCTCCCTCGCCGGCGAGGTCCAGCGCCGCCAGCAGGTCCTCAAGGACGCCGGGAACGTCGCCGACATCGGCCACTACGCGGCCCTGCGCGAGACCCGCCCCGACCTCGACCCGCTGCCCCACCTGTTCGTCGTCATCGACGAGTTCGGCGAACTCCTCACGGCCAAGCCGGACTTCATCGACCTGTTCCTGTCCATCGGCCGCATCGGCCGCTCCATCGGCGTCCACCTGCTGCTCTCCAGCCAGCGCATCGAGGGCGGCAAGCTCAAGGGCCTGGACACCTACCTCTCCTACCGGCTCGGCCTGCGCACCTTCTCCGCCGACGAGTCCCGCACCGTCCTCGACACCACCGACGCCTTCCACCTGCCGCCCATCCCCGGCTTCGGCTACCTGAAGGTCGACACCAGCGCCTACGAGCGGTTCAAGGCCAGCTTCGTCTCCGGCCCCTATCGCGGCCCCGTGACGCGCGACACCGAGGACGACGGCCCCGCCGTCTTCCCCTACCCGGACTTCAACACCCTCGGCGAGCCCGAGGACGCCCCGGGCGACGGCGAACAGCCCGCCATGCGCCACCGCAACCCCGGCCCCACCACCATGTCCGTCGTCGTCGACCAGCTCCGCGACGCCGCCGTCCCCACCCGTGCCATCTGGCTGCCCCCGCTGCCCCGGGCCATCGCCCTGGACACCTCGGCCGGCCCCCTCCAGGCCGGCACGCGCGGCATGCAACTGGCCGTCCGCCCCGGCCCCATGCGGGTGCCGCTCGGCCTCCTCGACGACCCGGCCAAGCAGTGGCAGGGCCAGTGGATCCTCGACCTCACCGTCGCCGGCGGCCACGCCGCCGTCATCGGCGGCCCCCAGTCCGGCAAGACGACCCTGCTGCGCACCCTCGCCCTGTCCCTGGCGATGACCCACACCCCGCGCGAGGCCGGCGTCTACGGGCTCGACCTGGTCGGCGGCGGCCTCGCCGCGCTCTCCGGGCTGCCCCACGTCGGCGGCATCGCCGGCCGCGCCGACCGCGAACGCGTCAGCCGCACCGTGGAAGAGGTGCGCGGCATGCTTGCCGCCCGCGAGGAGCTCTTCCGCGAGCACGGCATCGACTCCGTCGAGCGGCTGCGCGAACTGCGCGCCGAGGGCCGGCTGCCCGAGCTGTCCTCCACCGAGATCGTGCTGCTCATCGACGGCTTCGGCGCCCTGCGCGACGACTTCGAGGAGATCGAGGACGCCGTCAACGACCTCCTCAAGCGCGGCGGCGGCTACGGCATCCACGTCGTCGCCGCCATGCACCGCTGGAACGACTGCCGCATCGCCACCCAGTCGATGTTCGGCACCCGCGTCGAGCTCCGCCTGAACGACCCCGGCGACTCCAGCATCGACCGCAAGCTCGCGGAGACCCTCGGCCCGGACGAGAAGGGCCGCGTCCTGACCGACGGCAAGCTCTTCGCCCAGACCGCGCTGCCCCGCGTCGACTCGCTCGCCAGCACCGCCGAGCTGGGCCCGGCCGTCGAACAGGCCGCCATGGTCATCCGCTCGTCCTGGTCCGGCGACGGCGCCCAGCGGGTGCGCGTCCTGCCCGCCCGCATCCCGGCGCCCTCGCTGCCGTCCGTGGCCGCCGAGCCCAACCGCGTGCCGATCGGCCTCGACCAGACGGCGCTCGCGCCCGTCCTGCTCGACCTGTTCAGGCGCGACCAGCACCTGATGATCCTCGGCGACAGCGAGTGCGGGAAGACCAACATGCTGCGCCTGGTCGCCCAGGGGCTCATGGAGCGCTACTCCGACGAGGAGATCGTCTTCGCGGTCTTCGACCCCCGCCGGGGCCTGCGCAAGCTGATCCCCGAGGAGTACCGCGGCGGCTACGCGCACAACTCCCGGCTCTGCGGCGCCCTGGCCACCGGCATCGCCACCGAGCTCGAGAAGCGCATGCCCGACGACCTCGCCGCCCAGGACGCCCTGGCGTCCGGCACCTGGTACTCCGGCCCGCGCATCGTCATCCTCATCGACGACTACGACATCCTCACCACCGCGGGCCAGCAACCGCTCGCGCCCTTCCTGCCGTTCATCCCCTCCGCCCAGGACATCGGCCTCCACTTCGTCGTCACCCGCCGGGTGGCGGGCGCCTCGCGGGCGCTCTACGAGCCGTTCCTGATGACCCTGCGCGAGAGCGGCACCACGGCCGTCGTCATGGCCGGCGACCGGCAGGAGGGCCAGCTCTTCCCCGGCGTCTACGCCGGGGCGCAGCCGCCCGGCCGCGGCACGCTCGTCCGCCGGGGCGAGGCGACGCGGCTGATCCAGACGGCGCTGGCGGCGGAGGACGCCGAACCCACCGGCAGCACAGTCACCACGGGAGACACGGGGAACACCGCATGACCAAGGACGTGATCGCGCTCACCGAGCGCATGCCGGACGCGACGAGCGTCCTGGCGGGCCTCCTCGCCGGCGGCCCCGACCTGCGGGTCGAGACCACCGGCGAGGGCGCCGTCATCCAGCTGTGCGACGCCGAGGGACGGCCGCTGGTCTCGATCGAGGCGCCCCTGATGCTCCAGGTGCCCGGGGAGGCCGACCGGCTGCTCGGCCCCGGCGCCGCGCCCGCAGGGGAAGGCCCCGCCTGGTGGATCGAGGCCCGGGCCACCACCGGCGTCCCCGAGGCCGAGCGCCTCGCGGGCGCCTTCGCGGCCCGGCTGACGATGCTGCTGGGCGGCCGGGTCTGGCCGCCGGACGCCCCCGGCACCACCGGGGCCGCCCGCCCCGTCGACGTGTCGGGCATCACGGCCGTCCCCGTGCCGGCCGCCGCCCAGCCGGCCGTCGACATGCTCACCGACCAGGCCGCGATCGTCCTCCAGGACCGGCCCGTCGTCCCCATGACGAGCTGGCTCTCGGAAGTGCTCCGCGCCACCGTGGAGAGCGACCGGGCCCTGCAGATCGTGACGCCGCCGCACTGCCGCCTCTCCCTCGCCACCCGCCAGCTCCTCCAGTCCACCCCGTCGCGCTGGGTGGTGCAGGACGAGCGCTGCGGCTACTACGACGGCCTGACCGGCGCGGTGCTGCGCTGGCAGGACGGCGCCTTCGTACCGGACCGGGGCGAGGACGGCGAGACGCCGGTGGCGGACGCCTTCGCGGAGACCGCGCGCACCGCCGACACCGCCCGCACCGAGGAGCGCCAGCTCGTCGTCTCCTTCCGCACCCACCACCGGCCCGAGGCGGACCTCGTCCTCGGCGGCGCGCTGGAGGCCGCCTGGCGGGCGCTGACGGGCGGCCCGCCGGCCGGCTGGGGCACGGCGGAACCCGCGGGCCTCGCCTGGTCCCGCCGCCAGCTGACGGACCTGGCCCACCGGCGCGCCCCCGAGCCCACCTGGACGATGGCCGTCGGCACCCCCGACCGCCCGGCCCTCGCCACGCTGCGCGTGGAGCGCACGCCGGACGGTGTGGAGGAGGACATCACCCTCACCCTCGGCTACGGCCCCGGCGAGCGGCCGCCGCTGGACGCGCTGCCCGCGCTGGCCGGCGAGCTGGTGACCGGGTACGGGCTGAAGACCATGGTGTGCCAGCTGCGCGAGGCGCGCCGGGACCTGACCGCCCCGCCCCGCTTCGAGCGGCTCCCGGTGCCGTACGCGTTCGCCCTGGGCGCGGAGGGGGTGCGGGAGGCCGGCCACGACCGCGCGGCCCGCACGCCCCTGCCGGAGGCCCCGCTGCGGCTGGGGCCGGAGTCCGGGCCGGGCTTCTTCTACGCGCTGGGGGACGGTGAGTCGGACGAGGGCTGGGGGGCGTTGGAGACGCTCATCCGCCATCTGCGGGGCGCGTGACGCGGCGCACTCCCGGCACTGATCACACTATTGCTCCGAATGCATGGTTCCGTTTTCACCCCTCTCCCTGAGAACCCCTGGTAATACCCCGATGAATCGTCACGGCATCGCAACCGGAGGCGAGTTGGTGGCACGATGGTCGGGTGGGGGGTGTGCGGGACGGCATTGGCTCCCGGGCCCGGCCAGGTGCTTCCGACCGAAGGTGTGATCAGTTGTGGCCATTTCACTGTCCGTGGTGCTGCTTTTGGCGATCATCCTGGTGGTGATGATCCGCAGTAAGAACATCAAGGCGGGGCCGGCGATCGTGGCGATCCTCTTCGGCTTCTTCCTCGCCTCCACGGGCATGGCACCGTCGATCAATCGTTTCCTCAGCTCGCTCGCCCAGACGATAAACGGCATCAAGTTCTGAGGCGGGCGCGACGCCCTGGGGAACGCCCGGGCGGAAAGCAAGAACGCCTCCGGCGGGGGGCCGGAGGCGTCATGTGGAGCGGGCGACGGGAATCGAACCCGCGTAGCCAGTTTGGAAGACTGGGGCTCTACCATTGAGCTACGCCCGCGTGCGCCGAACGCACCCCGATGGCGGTG
Source organism: Streptomyces abikoensis (assembly GCF_014648775.1). GTDB lineage: Bacteria > Actinomycetota > Actinomycetes > Streptomycetales > Streptomycetaceae > Streptomyces > Streptomyces abikoensis. The sequence continues at coordinate 481,801 of NZ_BMRT01000004.1, read as the reverse complement.
CGGCACGGTGTGCATCGTAGCGGGTCGGGGCGGTCCGCCGCACGCCGCCCCCGGATGCGCCCCCCACGCGCCCCCTCGTGCACCGTCGTCCCCGTCCTGCCCTGCGAAAAAGCGGCGTCCGGCACCCCTGAGGGCATGTACCCTACGTGTCGCACCGACGGGGTGTGGCGCAGCTTGGTAGCGCGTCCGCTTTGGGAGCGGAAGGTCGTCGGTTCGAATCCGGCCACCCCGACCAGCAAGATCACATTGTGGGGCCCCTCGTGCGTGCGGTTACTATGCAAGCTGCGCGTCTGTGTGTCTCTGAACCGGGCGCGGTCCGCCGATCAGCAACATCCGCCGATCGGCAGAATCCCAGAAGTCAGCCCCAAGGAGACCGAACCGTGAAGAGCGCCGTGGAGACCCTGAACCCGACTCGGGTTCGGCTCACTGTCGAGGTGCCCTTCGAGGAGCTCAAGCCCAGCCTCGACGCGGCGTACAAGAAGATCAACCAGCAGGTCACGGTGAAGGGCTTCCGCCAGGGCAAGATCCCGGCCCGTGTCATCGACCAGCGCTTCGGCCGTGGCGCCGTGCTGGAGGAGGCCGTCAACGACGCGCTGCCGAAGTTCTACACGGAGGCCGTCAACGAGGCCGAGCTGAACCCGCTGGGTCAGCCCGATGTCGACATCACCGAGCTGAAGGACGGCGAGCTGCTCTCCTTCACCGCCGAGGTCGACATCCGCCCGGCCCTCGAGATCCCGGACTACTCCGGCATCGAGGTCACCGTCGACGCCGTCGAGGTCACCGACGAGGACGTCGAGAAGTCCGTCGAGCAGCTGCGTGAGCGCTTCGCGACCACCTCCCCGGTCGAGCGCGCCGCCGCCGAGGGCGACATCGTCACCGTCGACCTGGAGGCCAAGGTCGACGGCGAGGTGCTGGAGGACGGCGTCGCGGCCGACGTCGACTACACCATCGGTTCCGGCCAGCTCCTCGACGGCATCGACGACGCCGTGACGGGCCTGGAGGCCGGTGGCTCCGCCACCTTCACCTCCGAGCTCAAGGGCGGCTCCGCCGAGGGCAAGGAGGCCGAGATCTCGGTCACCGTCAAGGCCGTCAAGGCCCGTGAACTGCCCGCCCTGGACGACGAGTTCGCCCAGCTGGCGAGCGAGTTCGACACCCTGGACGAGCTCAAGGCCGACAGCCGCAAGCGCCTCGAGCGCATGAAGAAGTTCGACCAGGCCACCCAGGCCCAGGAGAAGGTCCTGGACGAGCTGCTGAAGCTCGTCGAGGTCCCGATGCCCGAGAAGCTGCTCGCGGACGAGGTCAACACCCGCAAGCACAACCTCGAGCACCACCAGCTCGGCCAGATCGGCATGACCCTCGAGAAGTACCTCGAGATGCAGGGCAAGACGGCCGAGGAGTTCGAGGCCGAGCTCAAGGAGCAGTCCGAGAAGGGCATCAAGACCCAGTTCGTGCTCGACGAGATCGTCAACAAGGAGAAGGTCTCCGTCGGTCAGGACGAGCTCACCGAGCACCTGATGCGCCGCGCCCAGTCCTCCGGCATGGCCCCCGACCAGTTCGCGCAGGCCGTCGTCGAGCAGGGCCAGGTCCCGATGCTCGTCGGTGAGGTCGCCCGCGGCAAGGCCCTCGCGACGGTCGTCGAGGCCGCCACGGTCAAGGACTCCGCCGGCGAGGTCGTGAACCTCGAGGACGACGAGGACGAGGTCGAGGCCGCCACCGAGACGGTCGAGGCCGCCGAGGGCACCGAGGCCTGAGCCTCACCCCTCCCCGGCCGGGTCGCCCGGCCTTCCCCCTGACGGACCCGTACGACCCCGTACGGAGCCGCCCGGGGGAGCTCGCAGGAGCGTTTGACGACGGGCCCGGACGCGCCGGTCCCCGCCATTCGGCGGGACCGCGCGACCGGGCCCGTCGCGCACCCCCGGACAGGCTGTGCGCGGCCTGTGCACGGCCCTTTCGCACGGGGGGAACCTGCGCTCAGAGCGAACAGTTCCTGATGCGGGATGGCGCCTGCCGACCAGCGCGTTAGGGTCCGTAGATACGAGGGCAGGGGAGACATGGCAGCGCGCCGGCGCGTACCGGCCACGCCACCCCGGTCCCCAGAGAAGACGCGGAGACGGCCCGTTGCCGTCAGAGACGAGCAGGTGGATACGTGACGAATCTGATGCCTTCCGCCGCCGGTGAGATCGCCATCGGTGGTGGCCTCGGCGACCAGGTCTACAACCGGCTGCTCGGGGAGCGGATCATCTTCCTCGGCCAGCAGGTCGACGACGACATCGCCAACAAGATCACCGCGCAGATGCTCCTCCTGGCCGCGGACCCGACCAAGGACATCTTCCTCTACATCAACAGCCCCGGTGGCTCGGTGACGGCGGGCATGGCGGTCTACGACACCATGCAGTACATCCCGAACGACGTGGTCACCATCGGCATGGGCCTCGCGGCCTCCATGGGCCAGTTCCTGCTGACCGGTGGCACCCCGGGCAAGCGCTTCGCGCTGCCCAACACCGACATCCTCATGCACCAGGGCTCCGCGGGCCTCGGCGGCACCGCCTCGGACATCAAGATCCAGGCCGAGCAGCTGCTGCGCACCAAGAAGCGCATGGCCGAGATCACCGCCGCGCACACCGGTCAGACCGTGGAGGCGATCATCCGCGACGGCGACCGCGACCGCTGGTTCACGGCGGAGGAGGCCAAGGAGTACGGGATCATCGACGAGATCATCACGCACGCCTCCGGCGTTCCGGGCGGCGGCGGCACCGGGGCCTGACCGCCCCGGCAGCAGGACCGCCCGCCGGCCGTACCCAGCCCACATCGCCACCAGGAGTGACACCCGCATGAACATCTCGTCCCCCAGCGGCCTCTACACCGGCCCCCAGGCCGAGGCCCGTTACGTCGTTCCGCGCTTCGTCGAGCGCACCTCGCAGGGCGTGCGCGAGTACGACCCGTACGCGAAGCTCTTCGAGGAGCGCGTGATCTTCCTCGGCGTCCAGATCGACGACGCCTCCGCCAACGACGTCATGGCGCAGCTGCTGTGCCTGGAGTCGATGGACCCCGACCGTGACATCTCGATCTACATCAACAGCCCCGGTGGCTCGTTCACGGCCCTCACGGCCATCTACGACACGATGCAGTTCGTGAAGCCGGACATCCAGACGGTCTGCATGGGCCAGGCCGCGTCCGCCGCCGCGATCCTCCTCGCCGCCGGTACCCCCGGCAAGCGCATGGCGCTGCCCAACGCCCGGGTGCTGATCCACCAGCCGTCCAGCCAGACGGGCCGCGAGCAGCTCTCCGACCTGGAGATCGCCGCCAAGGAGATCATGCGGATGCGCACCCAGCTGGAGGAGATGCTGGCCAAGCACTCCACCCAGCCGATCGAGAAGATCCGCGACGACATCGAGCGCGACAAGATCCTCACCGCTGAGGACGCGCTCGCGTACGGTCTGGTCGACCAGATCGTCTCGACGCGCAAGTCGTCCGTGACCGTCTGACCGCACCACTCGGTCCGACCGGTCCCAGCCACCACCGCGCCGCCGACGACGGGCTCTCCCTTGGCCGAGTAGGTCCAAGGGGGGCCCGCGCGGGGGGCCCGGCAAGGTACCGTCGATAGGCAAGCACTCGGGTTCGCAGAGCAAGGCGGATCCCAGGCGAAGGGGAAGCACCTCGTGGCACGCATCGGTGACGGCGGCGATCTGCTCAAGTGCTCGTTCTGCGGCAAGAGCCAGAAGCAGGTGAAGAAGCTCATCGCGGGTCCTGGTGTGTACATCTGCGACGAGTGCATCGACCTCTGCAACGAGATCATCGAGGAAGAGCTCGCGGAGACCAGCGAGGTGCGCTGGGAGGAGCTTCCCAAGCCCCGTGAGATCTACGAGTTCCTCGAGGGCTACGTCGTCGGCCAGGAGGCCGCCAAGAAGGCCCTCTCCGTCGCCGTCTACAACCACTACAAGCGGGTCCAGGCCGGCGAGAACGGCGCGCACAACCGCGACGACGGCATCGAACTGGCCAAGTCCAACATCCTGCTGCTCGGCCCCACGGGCTCCGGCAAGACGCTGCTCGCCCAGACCCTGGCCCGCATGCTCAACGTCCCCTTCGCCATCGCCGACGCCACGGCCCTGACGGAGGCCGGCTATGTCGGCGAGGACGTCGAGAACATCCTGCTGAAGCTGATCCAGGCCGCCGACTACGACGTCAAGAAGGCCGAGACCGGCATCATCTACATCGATGAGATCGACAAGGTCGCCCGAAAGAGCGAAAATCCGTCGATCACACGGGATGTGTCGGGCGAGGGCGTCCAGCAGGCCCTGCTGAAGATCCTCGAGGGCACCACGGCCTCCGTCCCGCCCCAGGGCGGCCGCAAGCACCCCCACCAGGAATTCATCCAGATCGACACGACGAACGTCCTGTTCATCGTGGGCGGCGCCTTCTCCGGCCTCGAGAAGATCATCGAGTCCCGCGCGGGCGCGAAGGGCATCGGCTTCGGCGCCACGATCCGCTCCAAGCGCGAGATCGAGGCCAGCGACCAGTTCCAGGAGGTCATGCCGGAGGACCTGGTGAAGTTCGGGATGATCCCGGAGTTCATCGGCCGCCTCCCGGTCATCACCAGCGTCCACAACCTGGACCGCGAGGCTCTCCTCAAGATCCTCGTCGAGCCGCGCAACGCCCTGGTGAAGCAGTACCAGCGCCTCTTCGAACTCGACGGCGTCGAGCTCGACTTCGACCGCCCGGCCCTGGAGGCCATCGCCGACCAGGCGATCCTGCGGGGCACGGGGGCGCGCGGTCTGCGCGCCATCATGGAAGAGGTCCTGATGTCGGTGATGTACGAGGTCCCGTCGCGCAAGGACGTCGCCCGGGTCGTCATCACGGCGGACGTGGTCCAGTCGAACGTCAACCCGACCCTGGTACCGCGCACGCGCGGCAACGAGCCGGGGGAACGGCACGAGAAGAGCGCGTAGGTCCTCGCGGAGTACGTAACTGAGGGGGCGCCCGGCCGGCCGGCGGGGCGCCCCCTCTGGTGCTGTCTGGACTTTAGATCTCGTCGTTGAAGATGTCTTCGGCCTTCGAGACGGTGAAGGCGCGGTCCAGCCAGTCCGCCAGGATGTCCATGTAGGTGCAGGACGTGACGCGTTCCTGGACCTCGTCCGGTGTGGGGATTCCACGCTTCTCCAGGACGTGCAGCACCATCTGCGCACGTTCTTCGACTCGTCCCTCGGCTCGTCCCTTGGCCTCGCCTTCCAGGAACGTCTTCTCGATGAGGGTGCCGCGTCCGGGGAAGTAGGTGCGGGGCATGAGGTTCCTCCAGATGTCTCCTGCCGGGGTTTCGCCCAGGCCGATTTCCAACAGTTCCGCGTAGTAAGCGATGGACTCCTCGTCGGCCGTCGCCAGGCCTCGTGCCAGCGCCTCCAGTATGGCCGGAGCTTCCTGACCGCGGGCGTGAGTGATAGCCGAGAACGTCGCCAGCGCCAGGTTTCGGGCGGCCCGGTCCGGGTCGGTGATGACGGGCACGTTCTCGGGCCCAAGGACCAAAGGTTGCACGGTCAGCGCGGTCCAGCCTTCGGGACCGAGCCGGAAGGGGCCAGCCGCCCAGTTGGCTGTCGGCTTGTCGTGGCAGACCACGAGTAGGAGCGCGGGGCAGGCATACTTCGCCATCAGAAAAGACAGGTAGTACGCCCAGCTGACGGCCTTGACCGGGTCGCGGCGTCCCTGTGCCTCGATCGCGAGGAGGAAGCCGCTGGTGCCATCGGGCGGTTCGATGCGCAGCACGCTGTCCACGCGCCGCTCCAGCGGTCTGATCTCGGTGGCATCCGCCGTGAGTACCTCTACCGACGCCTTCGCCGGAAACGGCACGTCCAGGATCCGGAACACGGGCGCGAGCAGCTCCGGACAGTCCTGGAAGATCCGGTGCGCCGCCTCATGGTGTGAAGTGACCATGGCCCGAAAGTAGGAGCGGGAACGCCTGTGCTTCCGACTATTGGCGCACGATCACTCGTTCGGGCGGTCTTATGTGGTGATTTCCGCTGGCGCAACGCAACGGCCGCCGCGATGCCGGGTGGGCATGCGCGGCGGCCGTGGGGTGAGCGGGCCGCTGGAGGGTTACTTCTCCTTGCGGACCTGGTTGCGGATCTTGGCGGTCGCGTCGGAGAGCTCCTGGGCGGACATGACGTTGCCGGTGGCTGCGGTGGCACCGCCGTAGGGGCTGCTGCTCTTCGAGATCTGGTGCTGGACGATGCCCACCGCGCTCTTGTCGCCCCAGACGCAGGAGGAGGTCTCGGCCTCGGAGGAGATGCTGCCGTAGGAGCTGGTGGTCTTCTGCGTCCGGCACTTCAGCACCGCACCGTCGAAGCCGCTCGGCGAGAAGTCCGTCCAGGGCGTGGTCGTCTCGATCTTGGCGTTGAGCTTCGACGCGAGCTGGGACTGCTGTTCGTCCGACTGGGCGATCAGTGCGTCGACGGTCTTCTTGGGGTCGGCGATCGTGCCGTAGGTGCCGCCAACCGACAGCGCCTGCTTCTCCGGGTTCGTGTACGCCTTGCTCACCGACGTGCCGTTCTCGATGCCCGCGGCCTTGGCCTTTTCGTTGTCGGCGAGGCTCTTCGGCTGGTTCTGTGCGCCCGCCGGCGTCGGGGCCTCGACGAACTTGCCGTCCAGCAAGGAGACCGGCAGGTCCATCGTGTACGGCTTCACATCGCCGTCACCGTTACCGCCGCCGCCGTTCAGGAAGAGCACGCCGCCCACGATCGCGCCCACGACGACCAGCACGCCCACCGTGATGCCGATCGCCTTGCCCGCGCCGCCGCCGCTCGGCTGGGGCGGGTAGCCGCCCGGCATGCCCGGCTGCTGGCCCCAGCCCTGGGGCTGGGGGGCCGGGGGCTGGCCCCAGCCGGCCTGCTGGGGCGGGGCGCCGTAGGGCGTGCCCGGCGGCGGGGGCGGGGGCGGCGGGGCGCCGTAGGGGGCGGGGGGCTGCTGGGGGTAGCCGTAGCCGGGCTGGCCGGGGGCGCCGCCCTGGCCGTACGGGTTGGGCGGCGGCTGCTGGCCGTACGGGCCCGGCTGGGGGTAGCTCATCAGTTCCTCTTCGACGCAGTTCTCTCACGCGACACGCGACAGCTCTGCGCCATCTTTCCCGATGGCTTATTCCGGCTTTACCTCGGCCCCGCAACGGTTTCGGAACAAGTCCCGTGTGTGCTACTGCGAGACGGACGTGCGGGCGTGAGCCTCTGCGGGCTGCCCGACCAGGTGAGCTCGGTCGTGTACACGGCGTGCACCCGCTGCCCGTTCGTCACCCCGAGCAGGAGCGTCGCCCGGCTCAGCTGGTCCTCGGCAACGTCCTTGTCCTTGTCCTCCCCGGGGTCGACGGCGTTGTGGCAGACGGGATCGCCGTCGGACGGGTCGCGGAGTTGCGGTCGGCGCTGTCGCAGCCTGCCAGCGCCGGCCCCGCCAGTGCCAGCAGGGACGCCCCCGCCAGCGCCCCGGACCGCACGCGACGGCTCGTCACTTCGTCAGCTCCACCCGCGTGTCCTTGCGCACCTTCGACGTCAGCTCCGCCGCCTCCGCCAGGGGGACCTTCTTCCCCGCCAGGACCGCCGCCGTGTCCAGGCTGAACACCGCTTCCGTCGTGCTGTGGTCGGCCCAGACGCACATCTGCATCGTGATGGGCTTGCCGCCCGGGGCGGTGGTGCCGACGAGGTGGGTGTGCTGGCACTTCATCACCGCGCCGTCGTCCAGCCCGGAGGGGGTGACGCGTTCCGCGGTGCCCTCGAGTTCCATGCGGCCCTCGCCGTCGCCGTCGTCCCTCTTGAGCGCGGCGCCCAGCGACGCGAACATGCCGTCCACGACGCGTTCCGGGGTCTTGATGCGGCCCCAGGCGCCGGTGAAGCGGAGCTTCTTCTGCGTCGGCCCCGGGCTGCCCGTCTCGTACGCGCCCGAGATGGTCTCGGGGTCGGCGACGCCCATGTGGCGGAGGTCGGCCTTCTCGTCCGAGCCCAGTACCGGCAGGTCCGCGCCGGTCTCCTTGCGGTACTCGCCGGCCAGGATCGTGTCGGGGGTGACGAGCTTGTGGCGCGGGCCCGCCTCCGTGACCGGACCCCCGCCGCCCTTGGCGCCCCCTCCGCCCCCGGTGCCGCCGCCCCCGTGGCCGCCCGACATCAGCACGAAGCCGCCCACGACGATCGCGCCGACCAGGATCACCGCGCCCAGCGCGATGCCGATGGCCTTGCCCTTGTTGCTGTTGTGCGGGGGGAGGGGCGGCGGGTACGGAATCGGCATGCCGGGCTGTTGTCCGTAGGGCCCCGGGTGGCCGTACGGGCCCGGCTGGCCGTACGGGTGAGCCTGCGGGTGCGGATAGCCGTAGGCGCCGGCGCCGTATGGGTTCGCGGACGGTGCCTGCGGATAGCCATAGCCGGGCTGGCCGTAGGGGGCGGGCGGCGGCTGCTGGCCGTACGGGCCCGGCTGGGGGTGGCTCATCGTCGTTCTCGGCTCTCTCACGTGCAGGGGGCCTGGGTCAGGTGCACGTCATCTTTGTCGATCGCTTATTCGAGCCGTGCGGCGGGGCGGAAACGGGTTCGTGAGCTGTCGGCCCCTCCCCGTAGAATTCGGTCCGTGACCGAGAACACTCAGCAGACACCAGACAGCGTCCCCGAACTGCCGACCCAGTACGCGCCGGCCGAGGTAGAGGGGCCGCTGTACGAGCGCTGGGTAGAGCGGGGCTACTTCGAGGCCGACGCCAAGAGCGACAAAGAGCCGTACACCATCGTCATCCCCCCGCCGAACGTCACGGGCTCCCTCCACCTGGGCCACGCCTTCGAGCACACGCTGATCGACGCCCTCACCCGCCGCAAGCGCATGCAGGGCTTCGAGGTCCTGTGGCAGCCCGGCATGGACCACGCCGGCATCGCCACGCAGAACGTGGTCGAGCGCGAGCTGGCCAAGGAGGGCAAGTCCCGCCACGACCTCGGCCGCGAGGCGTTCGTCGAGCGCGTCTGGCAGTGGAAGGCCAAGTCCGGCGGTCAGATCTCCGGGCAGATGCGTCGCCTGGGCGATGGTGTCGCCTGGTCCCGCGAGCGCTTCACCATGGACGAGGGCCTCTCCAAGGCCGTCCAGACGATCTTCAAGAAGCTCTACGACGACGAGCTGATCTACCGCGCCGAGCGCATCATCAACTGGTGCCCGCGCTGTCTGACCGCCATCTCCGACATCGAGGTGGAGTACCAGGACGACGAGGGCGAGCTCGTCTCCATCCGGTACGGCTCCGGGGACTCGGAGATCGTCGTCGCCACGACCCGCGCCGAGACGATGCTCGGCGACACCGCCGTGGCCGTCCACCCCGAGGACGAGCGCTACAAGCACCTCGTCGGCACCGAGATCGAGCTGCCGCTGACCGGCCGCCGCATCCCGGTCGTCGCCGACGAGCACGTCGACCCCGAGTTCGGCACGGGTGCCGTCAAGGTCACCCCCGCCCACGACCCGAACGACTTCGAGATCGGGCGCCGCCACGACCTGCCGTCGATCACCGTTCTCGACGAGCACGGCGTGATCACCACCCACGGCCCCTTCCTCGGTCTGGACCGCTTCGAGGCCCGCTCCGCGATCGTCGGCGCCCTGCGCGCCGAGGGCCGGATCGTCGCCGAGAAGCGCCCGTACACCCACTCCGTGGGCCACTGCTCGCGCTGCAAGACGACGCTGGAGCCGCGTCAGTCCATGCAGTGGTGGGTGAAGACCGCCCCGCTGGCCAAGGCCGCCGCCGACGCCGTCCGTGACGGCCAGGTCAAGATCCACCCGCAGGAGATGGAGAAGCGGTACTTCGACTGGGTGGACAACCTCCACGACTGGTGCATCTCGCGTCAGCTGTGGTGGGGCCACCGCATCCCGGTCTGGTACGGCCCGGACGGCGAGATGGTCTGCGTCGGCCCGGACGAGCAGCCGCCCGCCGGCGAGGGCTGGCACCAGGAGACCGACGTCCTCGACACCTGGTTCTCCTCCGGCCTGTGGCCGTTCTCCACGCTCGGCTGGCCCGAGAAGACCGACAGCGTCGCGAAGTTCTACCCGAACTCCGTCCTCGTCACCGGCTACGACATCCTCTTCTTCTGGGTCGTCCGGATGATGATGTTCGGCCTGTACGCGATGGACGGCACCCCGCCGTTCCACACCATCGCCCTCCACGGCATGGTCCGCGACCAGTTCGGCAAGAAGATGTCGAAGTCCTTCGGCAACGCGGTCAACCCGCTGGACTGGATGGACAAGTACGGCTCCGACGCCGTCCGCTTCACCCTCGCGCGCGGTGCCAACCCCGGCGTCGACGTGCCGATCGGCGAGGACTGGGTCCAGGGCTCGCGGAACTTCGCCAACAAGATCTGGAACGCCACGCGCTTCGCGATGATGAACGGCGCGACGGTCGAGGGCGAGCTGCCGCCGGTGGAGCAGATGTCGGCCACCGACCGCTGGATCATGTCGCGCCTCAACGCGACGGTCGCCGAGGTCGACGCCTACTACGACGACTACCAGTTCGCGAAGCTGTCCGACGCCCTCTTCCACTTCGCGTGGGACGAGGTCTTCGACTGGTACGTCGAGCTGTCGAAGACGACCTTCATGGCGGGTGGCGAGCAGGCCAAGGTCTCCGCGCGCGTGCTCGGCGAGGTCCTCGACGTCACCCTCAAGCTCCTCCACCCGGTCGTGCCCTTCGTCACCGAGACGCTGTGGACCACGCTCACGGGCAAGGAGTCGGTCGTCGTCGCCGACTGGCCGAAGGACAGCGGTTTCCGTGACGCCGCCGCCGAGGCCGAGATCGAGAACCTCCAGCAGGTGATCACCGAGGTCCGCCGCTTCCGTGCCGACCAGGGCCTCCAGCCCGGCCAGCGCGTCCCGGCGAAGCTCGACCTGTCGGGCACGACGCTCGCCGCCCACGAGGGCGCGATCCGTCAGCTGCTGCGCCTCCAGCCCGCCGAGGACGGCTTCCACGCCACCGCGACCCTCCCGGTCGCCGGTGCCACGGTCGCCCTCGACCTGTCCGGCACGATCGACGTCGAGGCCGAGCGCAAGCGCCTGGCCAAGGCGCTGGCCGCGGCCGAGAAGGAGAAGGCGCAGGCCACGGCCAAGCTGGGCAACGAGGCCTTCCTGGCCAAGGCCGCCGAGGTCGCCGTGGAGAAGATCCGTACGCGCCTGGCGACGGCCGAGGCCGACATCGAGCGGATCAGCGCGCAGCTCGCGGCGCTCCCGGGCGCCTGAGCCGACCGGTAGCCGATACGACGATGCCGGGTCGCCCCCCAGTGGGGGTGACCCGGCATCGGCCGTTTTCCGGGGATCAGCGCTCCGTCACCGGTCGCGCCTCCCACGGCCTCGTCCGGCCCGGGTCCCACATCGGCCCCCACGGCCCCGCCACGGGTTCCTCCTCCACCCGGTCGAGGGATCTGTGCTGGTTCCGGTCCCGGCGGTCCCGCACCGGGGCGAAGAGCACGTACGCCGTGGACACCACCACGAAGCCCAGCCGGATCAGTCCCTTGAGCGACTCGTCGGGCACCAGGAACACGCTGCCGTAGAGCACGAGCAGCGCGATCCAGCTCCACCACGGCACCAGCCGCCGCTGGCCGCACACGTCCCACAGCAGGGTCCCGAGCAGCACGGACGCCGTGTAGTAGGTGTAGACGCTGGGGTCGAGGACGATCCGGGCGTTGGCGCCCAGCAGGACGACGGCCGCCCAGCGGCCGCGCCACACCGCGATCGCGCCCAGGCCGAGGCCGAGCGCCGCCTGGGCGGGGCGGGCCCAGTCGGGGGTCTGCGGGGTGTTGCCGCCCAGCCAGCGCAGCGCGGACGCCGGGTTGTTGGGGATGGTGAACTTCGCGGCGGCGAAGGAGTCCGGGGCGACGAGGAAGAACGGCAGCCAGGCGACGGCCACCAGGCCCACGCACCACAGCCCCGCCCGCAGCCACCGCTCCTTGGGCAGCGCCAGCAGCAGCGGCAGGAAGGCCACCGCCGTGGGCTTGGAGTCCAGGGCGAGGGCCATGCAGATGCCGGTGGCCGCCGCGTCGCAGCGCGTCAGATAGCGGACGGCGAGCGCGGTGAAGAACAGGGCGAGGACGTCGTCCAGGTGCGCGAAGCGGACCGAGACCTCGATCCACATGGGGATGAAGGCCAGGCCCGCGATGAGGACCCGCTGCCGCAGCCGCTGGTGGTTGGTGCCGGTGCCCAGGAGGTGCCGGGCGGCGCTGCGGCCGGCCAGGACCAGGATCACCAGGCCCAGCAGGGACATCAGCGCCTCGGCCAGCACCTGGCCGACCATGGCCGGGAAGGGGTTGAACAGGCCGGCCACCAGGAAGCTGATGGGGCCCATCTGGAGCTCGGGGTGGCGTGCGTAGAGGTTGAGGCCGCCGTCGCCGGAGGAGCCCCCGTCGTAGATCAGCTCACCGCCGGTGCGCAGGTAGTGCCAGGAGAAGCCGCCGCTGGGCTCCACGACGATGAACCAGAGCACTGCCCACCCGGTGAGCAGCAGCAAATGCGTTCTGTTGCTGAGTTGTGGTGTGCGCACAACGCTCCGTTCCGCCACCCGGAACCGTTCCGGGCATAAATATCACCGGCGGTCAGATGGCGGAACGGAGCGGAAGGTTGCCTCGTCGGTCGGTTCTGTGACCGAACTCATGGTTTCACTTGGGACTTGCGACGCGGCTCAGGCCTCGATGGCCACCGGCCCGGAGGTGGTGCTCTCGGCGTTGCGGCGGGTCTTGGCCCAGCCGTTGCGGCCGCGCAGCATCCGGACGAAGCCCCGGGCGGACGCCGGGAAGAGATGGTAGGCGTACACCCACAGCGCCAGGCCCCACAGCAGGGCGGTCAGCAGCGAGCGGTCGTCGGCGCGGTCCCGGCGGTACACCGGGCCCCACAGGACGAACGGGGTCACGGAGACCACGGCCAGGGCGATCACCAGCGGCCACAGGGCCAGCATGCCGCCGAACGCCTCGCCCACGCCGTCCTCGGCGGCGGTGATGCCCAGCAGGGTGAACATGACCGCGCACAGCGCGAGGGTGACCAGGTGGGCGACGGGCTGGAGGAAGGTGTACAGGGTCTCCAGGACGCCCTTGCCGCCGTAGTGGCGGGAGGAGACGATGCGCGGCGCGTAGCGGACGCACTGGAGGTTGCCCTGGGCCCAGCGGGTGCGCTGGGTGAGGAACCGGCGGCCGTGGGGGAGGCCCTCCTGGGAGACCCAGGTGTCGGCTATGTGGGATATCCGGTCACCGTTGAGGATCATGTGGAGGCCCAGCTCGTAGTCCTCCAGCAGCGCGCCGCGCTGCCAGGGGCGGCGCTCGGCGGCGGCGATGCGGTCCAGGGAGGCGAGGCGGGTGAACTGGCCGTTGCCGCCCAGGCCGACGGAGCCGGTGCGGCCGCGCAGCAGCTGCATGCCGGCGTTGGAGACGGAGAACTCCATGTCCTGCATGCGCACCAGCAGCCGGGCGAAGGCGTTGGCGGCCCGGCCGCGGTCGGGCAGCGGGCGCGGGTCCTCGGTGTTGCGCATCCGGACGCTGACCTGGACGCCGCCGGTCTCGGGGTCGCCGAAGCCCTGGGGGCCGCTGACGCGGGCGAGGGCGTGCGGGTCGAGCTGGCCGTCGGCGTCGATGACGCACACGACGACGCGCTCGCGGTCGGTGTCCTTGGACAGGAACTGGTTCAGCTCGTCGTACGCGGCGTTGAGCGCGGCGCCCTTGCCCTGGCGGGCGTTGGGGCGGCGCCGGCTGACGAGGTGGACCCGGCGGTCCTCGTCGGCGAGGGCGGCGACGATGGCGCCGGTGCGGTCCTCGCTGTCGTCGTCGATGACCCAGACGTGTGCGCCCGGGTGGTCGGCGCGCAGCCGCGTGACGGTGGTGCCGACGACGGCCTCCTCGTCACGGCAGGGGACGAAGAAGTGCCAGTCGAACGCGCCGGGGTCGCCGTTCTCGACGGCGGGGCGGCGGGTGTACGCGTGGCGGGCGCCGGCCCAGTAGAGCAGGAAGCAGAGGAGGAGGAAGAAGGGGAAGAGGAGGAGGAAGGGGCTGGAGAACATGCGGGGGGTACAGCTCCGGGCGTCGAGGGCGTCGGGTGCGTCGAGGTGGGGGCGGTCGGCGGCTTGCCGGGCGGTCGCGCGCGGGGCTACGCGGCGGCGGCCAGCTCCGCCGGGGCCGCCACGGCGGCCAGGAGCGCGACGATGCGGTCCGACGCCAGCCCGTCACCGAACGGGCTCGGCAGGGCGGCCAGGCGGGTGAGGCCCTCCGGGCCCTCCGCGAGGCGGCGGCGGGCGGCCTCGCCGATGGCGCGGCCCGGCTCGACCAGGTCCGCGAAGTCGGCCATGGCCTCCGGGCGCTCGGTGGAGCGGCGGACGACGACCAGCGGGCGGCCGAGGACCGTGCACTCCTCCTGGATGCCGCCGGAGTCGGAGACCAGCAGGGCGGCGTGCCGGGCGAGGGCCAGGAACTCGGAGTAGCCGAGCGGTGCCGTCACCGTCAGCGGGGCCAGCAGGTCCGTCAGGCCGGCGGCCTCGACGCGGGCGCGGGTGCGCGGGTGCAGCGGCAGGACGACCGGGCGGCCGGGGGCCACGAGGGCGCCCAGCTCGGTCAGGATCGCCCGCAGCGCCTCGGCGGAGTCGGTGTTCTCGGGCCGGTGGACGGTCGCCAGGACGTAGCCGTCGGCGGTCAGCCCGTCGCGGTCCAGCAGCGCCGCGCGCTCGGCCGCGCCGGGGAGCTGGTTGCGGACGGCCTCGACGACGGTGTTGCCGGTGAGGGCGATCCGGGAGGCGTCGACGCCCTCGGCGAGGAGGTTGGCGCGGTTGTCCTCGGTGGCGGCGCACAGCACGTCGGCGATGCTGTCGATGAGGACGCGGTTGTGCTCCTCGGGCATGTTGCGGTCGTGGCTGCGCAGACCGGCCTCGACGTGCAGCAGCGGGATGTCGCGGGCGTTGGCGGCCAGCGCGCCGGCGAGGGCGGCGTTGGTGTCGCCCTGGACGACGACGGCCAGCGGCGGCTCGGCGGTGAACAGCGCGTCGAGCTGGGCGAGGGCGGCGGAGATCTGCACGGCGCGCGGCTGCCCGCCGACACCGGTGAGGAAGGTCGGCTCGGGCAGTCCCAGCTCGGTCAGGAAGCGGCCGGACAGCTCCTCGTCGTAGTGCTGGCCGGTGTGGACCAGGTGAGCGGCGGGTCCCAGGAGGCGCACGAGGTCGGTGAGCTTGACCAGCTCGGGACGTGTACCGAGAACGATCGCGATGCTGCGGGGAGGCAGGGACATGCGGGGCTCCTGGGGCTGTCGGGGGCGGTGACAGCTCCAGAGAGTGGATGGTCTTGGTTGCCGGGTCGGATGGGGTTTGGTTGCGGGACGGTAGCGAACGGATTTCGGGACTTTGGTCCCGTTCGTTCCGGGGGCTGCTCCAGTCGTTCCCGGGGCTACTCCGGCCGGTAGCGGTAGCCCAGTCCCCGCACGGCCTCCAGGGGGTCCGCCGCCTCGTCGCCCGCCGCCTGGCGGAGCTTGCGCCGCAGCCGCAGCACCGCGAACTTCACGCGCTCCCGGCCGGTGCCCTCCGGGTCGTCCCAGACCCGGTCGAGGAGCTGGTCGGTGGTGATCACCCGGCCGCGGTTGCGGACGAGGACCTGGAGCAGGCGGTACTCGATGTCGCTGAGGCGGATCTCGCGGCCCTGCCAGACCGCCGAGCGGCGCTCGGGGACCAGCCGCAGCCCGTCGTCGCCGAAGGAGTCGCCGGCCCAGCGGGTGGGGGCGCTGCGGCGCAGCAGTGCCTCGACGCGGGCGAGGAGCTCGTCGTTGCCGAAGGGCTTGGGGAGGTAGTCGTCCGCGCCGGCGCGCAGGCCGCGCACGCGGTCGCTCTCGGCGCCCCGTGCGGTGAGCAGGAGCACGGGCAGGTCGCTCATGTCGCGGGTGCGTTCCAGTACCTCCCAGCCGTCGAGGCCGGGGAGGCCGATGTCGAGGATCATCAGCCCTGGGCGTTCGGCGAACAGCAGCCGCAGGGCCTCCCGGCCGTCGTCGGCGGTCGTGACCTCGTAGCCGCCGCGGGTGAGCAGGACGCGCAGGGCGAGGGCGAGGTCGGGGTCGTCCTCGACGACGAGGACGCCGGTCATGACGCCGCCCCCGTGGCGTCCTGCGGCGGGCTCGCAGGCGGTCCCGCCGGTGGGCCCGCGATCGGCAGCCGGATGCGGAAGACCGCGCCCTCGCCCTCGCGGCCGCCGACGGTGATCGTGCCGCCGTGCCGTTCGACGACCGTGCGGCCGATGGCGAGGCCGAGGCCGGTGCCGGGGTAGCCGCCGGAGCGGGCGTTGGGGGCGCGGACGAAGCCGGTGAAGATCTCGTGGCGGTACTTCTCGGGGATGCCGATGCCTGTGTCGGCGACCTCGATGTCCCAGTGGACGCCCCGGGGCGCGGCCGTGATGCCGACCCGGCCGCCGGCCGGGGTGAACTTCGCGGCGTTCTCCAGCAGATTGCCGATCACGTGCCGGAGCCGGTGGCGGTCGCCGCGCAGGGCGGGGCCGCTCTCGCAGTCCAGCACGGCGAAGACGCCCGCGGCCGCCAGCTCTCCCATGTGGTCCAGCAGGGCCTCCGCGAGCATGTCGGGCACGTCCACGGGGGCGAACTCCAGCTCCGGCCCGACGGCCCGCATCCGGGTGGTCAGCAGCAGGTCGGAGATCACCCGCTGCATCCGCGCGGCGTTGCGCCGGATGGCGTCGAGGAACGAGGCCTGTTCGGTGGTGAGGGTGCCGAAGGCGGGGTCGGCCAGGAGCTCGCCGAAGCTGCCGATGGAGGTGAGCGGGGTGCGCAGCTCGTGGGAGGCGGCGGCGGTGAAGGCGTTGCGCTGGCGGGCCAGCTCGGTGAGCGCGGCGTTGTCGCGCTTCAGGTCGTGCTCGCGCCGTTTGGCGTCGCTGATGTCGGTGAACGTCCACAGGGCACCGAGATACGCGCTGTTGTCGCGCAGCGGCTCGACCCGGCGGCGGATGGTCCGTCCGTCGGTCAGCGGGATCTCCGCGACGCGGTGGACGTGGCGGCGGGCCAGGATCTCGTCCGGGGAGTGGGGCTGGGAGACGTCGGTGGTGTAGAACGCCCGGACGAGCGGGACGACCGGGCGCATGGGGGCGCCGGGGGAGAGGTCGGCCCTCCCGTCGAGGTCGAACATGGCGACGAATCTGCGGTTGACGGCCAGGATCTCGTCGGCCGGGCTCTGCAGGAGGGCGCCGGACGGCAGCGCCTCCAGGACCGCCCGGAGCCGGTCCCGGTCCTCCGAGGACGCCATGGCTCTCACCGCCGGAACCTCGCTTAACGGATCTTCCGGAAGAACCGTATGACAAACCGGATGGGCCCGCTCCTCATGGCCGGGGGGCGCCGCCCGAGACGCCCCGGCCTTCCGGGCGCCCCCGGTCCGTAGACTGGGCCGCGTGAGCGAGCGCCCCCTGAATGACGAGAACGGCGATCTCGAACCCGGCGAAACCGGTACGCCCGGTGCCGCCGACCGGTTCGAGGAGATCGTCGATGCCGAGACCGACAGAGACCCCGACCTCGCCGTGATCGAGGCGGGCAGCCGCACCCTGCGCACCCAGGGCGGGCCGCCGCAGGGCGACGGCGTGCCGGCGCGCCCGGAGGACCCGGAGGTGGACCGGGCCCTGCGCGAGGTGGAGGCGGAGCTCGCGGGCCGCTGGGGCGAGACCAAGCTGGACCCGTCGCTGGTCCGCATGGAGGCCCTGATGGACATCCTGGGGCAGCCGCAGCGCGCCTACCCCGCGATCCACATCACCGGCACCAACGGCAAGACCAGCACCGCCCGCATGATCGAGGCCCTCCTCGGCGCCTTCGACCTGCGCACCGGCCGCTACACCAGCCCCCACGTGCAGTCCGTCACCGAGCGGATCAGCCTGGACGGCGCCCCCATCCCCGCCGAGCGCTTCATCGAGACGTACCGGGACATCAAGCCGTACGTCGAGATGGTCGACGAGCGCGAGGACTTCCGGATGTCCTTCTTCGAGGTCGTCACGGGCATGGCCTTCGCCGCCTTCGCGGACGCCCCCGTCGACGTGGCCGTCGTCGAGGTCGGCATGGGCGGCACCTGGGACGCCACGAACGTCGTCGACGGCACCGTCGCCGTGGTCACCCCGATCGCCCTCGACCACACCGACCGGCTCGGCTCCACGCCCGGTGACATCGCCACGGAGAAGGCCGGGATCGTCAAGTCCGGCGCCACCGTCGTGCTGTCCCAGCAGCCGGTGGACGCGGCGCAGGTGCTGCTCAAGCACGCCGTCGAGGTGGACGCCACGGTCGCCCGCGAGGGCATGGAGTTCGGCGTGGTCGGCCGGGAGGTCGCCGTCGGCGGCCAGCTGCTGACCCTGCGCGGCCTGGGCGGCGAGTACGAGGAGGTCTTCCTCCCGCTGTACGGCGCCCACCAGGCGCACAACGCCGCCGTGGCCCTGGCCGCCGTCGAGGCGTTCTTCGGGATCGGCTCGCAGCACGCCCGTCCGCTCGACATCGACGTGGTCCGCCGCGCCTTCGCGTCGGTCACCTCGCCGGGCCGGCTGGAGGTCGTGCGCCGCAGCCCCACGGTGGTGCTGGACGCCGCGCACAATCCGGCGGGCGCCCGTGTCACCGCCGACGGCATCACCGAGGCGTTCGGCTTCAGCCGGCTGATCGGCGTCGTCGGCACCAGCGCCGACAAGGACGTCCGGGGTCTGCTGGAGGCCTTCGAGCCGATCTTCGCCGAGATCGTCGTCACCCGGAACTCCACCCCGCGCGCGATGGACGTCGATGAGCTCGCCGGCGTGGCCGTCGAGGTGTTCGGCGCCGACCGGGTGCAGGTCGAGCCGCGTCTGGACGACGCCCTGGAGGCCGCGATCACCCTCGCCGAGGAGGAGAGCGAGTACTCCGGCGCGGGTGTCCTGGTGACCGGTTCGGTGATCACCGTGGGCGAGGCCCGGCTGCTGCTGGGAAGGGGCTGACATGCGGACGCTGTGCGCCAGCACCCTGATCGGCGAGTTCTTCGTCATCGGCTTCGCGGGCCTGGTCGCCATGCAGACCTCCGACCTGTCCGCGGGCACGGTCTGGGCCGTCAGCGGCACCGCCATGGTGCTGAGCGTGCTGCTGTGCGGCGTGCTCACCCGGCCCGGCGGCGTCCAGCTGGGCTGGGCGCTCCAGCTCGGCCTGATCGCCAGCGGCCTGGTCGTCCCGATGATGTTCATCCTGGGCGTGGTCTTCGCCGGCCTGTGGTGGGCCTCGGTCCACTACGGCCGCAAGGTCGACGAGGCGAAGGCCCGCTTCGCCCGGCTGACGGCGGAAGCGGAGGCGGAGGCGGAGGCTTCCGGGGCCGCCTGAGCCCCGGGGCACGGCCGGGCCCGCCCCGGCGCCCGCTCCGGCGCCCGCCCCGGCCCGTCCGGGCCGAGTACCGGCGGGCCCCGGCGGGCCTGTAGCCTTCGCCCCACGCATCCGATCGCCTGCCCGCTAGGAGCCCGCAGTATGAGCCAGCGCACCCTCGTCCTCCTCAAGCCCGACGCGGTCCGCCGCGGCCTGGTCGGCGAGATCATCGGCCGTATCGAGCGCAAGGCCGGCTGGACGATCGGCGCGCTGGAGCTGCGCACCCTGGACCGCGCCACCCTGGAGCAGCACTACGCCGAGCACGTCGGCCGCGACTTCTACGAGCCGCTGATGGGCTTCATGTCCTCCGGCCCGGTCGTGGCGCTGGTCGTCGAGGGCGAGCGCGTCATCGAGGGCGTCCGCGCGCTGGCCGGCCCGACCGACCCGATCTCGGCCGCTCCCGGCTCCATCCGTGGTGACTTCGGCACCATCACGCGCGAGAACCTCATCCACGCCTCGGACTCGCAGGAGTCCGCGGAGCGGGAAATCAAGATTTTCTTTCCCGGTCTCGCCTGATACGGGATCAGCCGGAGCTGCCGAACAGGCATTCTGATCAGGGCGGTCGATTAATCCCTTCGGCCGCCCTTGGCATATGCGCGCCGATCGGGGGAACCTCTCACTCCGACACGACGTCACCATTACTGGGGCCAGCTCGTGTTCCGCCGACAATGGCGGAGGAACCCTCGCGCCACGTTCGAGTGGGCGAGACTACGATGAAGCTTCCGCGCCCCGCAGCGCACCACCTGCCGACCTCGAGTAAGCATTCGCCCAAACTGGGAAGGCCAGACGTATCCTCATGGGGAACAACATGTCGTTCATCGGCCGTGACATGGCTGTCGACCTCGGGACCGCCAACACGCTGGTGTACGTCAGAGGCCGCGGGATCGTCCTCAACGAGCCGTCAGTCGTCGCGATCAATACCAACACCGGTGGGATCCTCGCGGTCGGCGCCGAAGCCAAGAAGATGATCGGCCGAACTCCGGGGAACATCGTCGCGGTGCGTCCTCTGAAGGACGGTGTCATCGCCGACTTCGAGATCACGGAGCGGATGCTCCGCTACTTCATCCTCAAAATCCACAAGCGCCGCTGGATGGCCCGCCCGCGTGTCGTGGTGTGCGTGCCCTCCGGTATCACCGGAGTCGAGCGCCGCGCCGTCATCGAGGCCTCCACCCAGGCCGGCGCGCGTCAGGTGCACATCATCGAGGAGCCCATGGCCGCGGCCATCGGCTCCGGCCTGCCCGTCCACGAGGCGACCGGCAACATGGTCGTCGACATCGGCGGCGGCACCACCGAGGTCGCCGTGATCTCGCTGGGCGGCATCGTCACCGCGCAGTCCATCCGCGTCGCCGGCGACGAGCTGGACAACGCGATCATCCAGCACATCAAGAAGGAGTACAGCCTCCTCCTCGGTGAGCGCACCGCCGAACAAATCAAGATCACCATCGGTTCGGCGTACGACCTGGAGCAGGACGAGCACACCGAGATCCGTGGCCGCGACCTGGTCAGCGGGCTGCCCAAGACCGTGGTCATCTCGGCCGCCGAGGTCCGCAAGGCCATCGAGGAGCCCGTCAACTCCATCGTCGACGCCGTCAAGACCACCCTCGACAAGTGCCCGCCCGAGCTGTCGGGTGACGTCATGGACCGGGGCATCGTTCTCACCGGTGGAGGGGCGCTGCTGCGGGGCCTGGACGAGCGGCTGCGCCGCGAGACCGGGATGCCCATCCACATCGCCGAGGACCCGCTGGACTCCGTCGCCCTGGGCTCCGGCAAGTGCGTCGAGGAGTTCGAGGCGCTCCAGCAGGTTCTGGACGCCCAGCCCCGCCGGTGAACAGGATGACCGTCCGGGCCCGGAGCCGGACGGTCCGACGAGAAGGGCTCGCCGCCGCACGTGAGGGACACACGAGAGAGCCGGCTGCTGCTGGTCCTGCTGATCGCGATCGCCTTCGCGCTGATCACGGTCGACATCCGCGGCGGTGAGCAGTCCCCGCTCGACGGAGTGCGCCACGCCGCCGCCTCGGCGTTCGGACCGGTGGAGAAGGGCGTCGCCGCCGCCGTCGACCCGGTCGGCGAGGCCGTGGCCGCCGTCCGTGACTCCGGGGACCGCAGCAGCCGCATCGCCGAGCTGGAGCGCGAGAACACCGCCCTCAAGCAGCGTCTGGGCAGCGACGACCGCAACCGCGGCCGGCTCCGCGAGCTGGACGCCATGCTCAAGACCGCCGGCCGCGGCCAGTACGGCATCAAGGGCGCTCAGGTCATCGCCATAGGAGCCGCGCAGGGCTTCTCCTGGACGGTCACCATCGACATCGGCGCGAACGACGGCGTCCGCCGCGACATGACCGTGCTCAACGGCGACGGGCTCGTCGGCCGCGTCACCACCGTCGGCCCGGGCACCGCCACCGTCCTGCTCGCCAGCGACCCCAAGTTCACCGTCGGCACCCGCATGGAGAAGACCGGCGAGATCGGCTTCGCCAACGGGCAGGGCGACAGCTCCCTGCGCGTCGAACTCCTCAACGGCAAGGCCACCGTCCGCAAGGGCGACCGGCTGGTCACCTTCGGCTCCAGCCGCGACAAGCCGTTCGTCGCCGGGGTCCCCGTCGGCGAGGTCACCCACGTCGAGCCCGCGGGCGGCGGCCTCACCCGCACCCTCCTGGTCCGCCCCTTCGTCGGCTTCAGCAAGCTCGACCTGGTCGGCGTCGTCGTCCAGGCACCCCACGAGGACCCGCGCGACACCGTGCTGCCGCCCAAGCCCGAGGCCCCCAAGCCCGCCCCCACCGTGACCGTCACCGTCACCCCCAGCCCGAGTGCCAAGCCCCAGGACTGAACCGATGCGCTTGAACCGGATCCTGCTCTCGACCGCGCTCGTGGTGGTGGCCCTGGTCGCCCAGGTGAGCGTCCTGGCCCGGCTCCACCTGCCCGGCGCCGTGCCCGACCTGATGCTCCTCGTCGTGGTCGGCCTCGCCCTGGTCTACGGCCACACCACCGGCTGCCTCGTCGGCTTCGGCGCGGGCCTCCTCGCCGACCTCGCGCCACCCGCCGACCACGCCACCGGGCGCTACGCCCTCGTCCTGTGCGTCGTCGGCTATCTGGTCGGCCTCGCCCGGCCGGACAGCGGCCGGGTCCGCTCGGCGACCGTCCCGATGGTCGCCGTCGTCGGCGCGGCCGTCCTCTCCACGCTGCTGTACGCGGGCGTGGGCTCCCTCGTCGGGGACACCGCCGCCCGCCACGTGGGCCTGAGCGGCCTGGTGGCCACCGCCGCCTGCTACGACCTGCTGCTCGCGCCCTTCGTCGTGCCGCTCGTGATGACCATGGCCCGCCGTACCGTCTCCGACCCGCTCACCGGCGACGGCACGGCCGTCGCGGGCGGCGGCGACGGGGGGTACGGGCGGACGGCCAAGCGCGGCTTCCGCGCCGGCCGGGTGAGCCGCAGGAACCGGCTGAGCGGACGTGGCCGGGGCGGCCGCCTCGGGGTCCAGAGCGGCGGCCTGCTGCCGAGGGCGGGGCGCCGTCAGCCGAAGCTCAAGGGGGTCAAGCGCCTGTGAGCGTCGCACGCGCGGCCGCCGGGCCGCAGACGAACACGATGCCCGCACCTCTGCGCCGCGCGGGCGGAGAAGCGAACGGGGAAGCACAGTGAGTACCCTCTCCGAAGGGGGGCGCACCTCCCGGGTGGCGATCCGGCTGATCGTCATTCAGATCCTGGTCTTCTCGCTGCTGCTCACCCTCGCCGGCCGCCTGTGGTACCTCCAGATCCGCAACGGCGACCAGTACACCGCCGAGGCCGCCAGCAACCACATCCAGCAGGTCGTCGCCGCCGCCACCCGCGGCTCCATCCTCGACGCCCGGGGTGTGCCGCTCGCCGACAACGAGACCCGTCTCGTCGTCTCCGCGAACCGCACCGACCTGATGAAGATGAAGGACAAGGGGAAGACCGTCCTCACCCGCCTCGCGGGCGTGCTGAACCTCAAGCCCGAGGACGTCTCCGCCAAGGTCCGGCTGTGCGACGCCAAGACCCCCAAGCCCTGCTGGGCCGGCTCGCCCTACCAGCCCATCCCCATCACCGACGAGGCCACCACCCAGCAGGCCCTCCAGATCCGCGAGCGCCAGGAGGACTTCCCCGGCATCACCGCCGAGCCCACGGCCGTGCGCCGCTACGCGGGCCCCGGCGGCTCCAACACCGCCCAGGTCCTCGGCTACCTCTCGCCCGTCACCGACGCCGAGATCACCAAGGCCAGGGACTCCCGCACCCCGCTGCTCCGCTCCGACCAGGTCGGCCGCTCCGGGCTGGAGCGGCAGTACGACAGCGAGCTGCGCGGCAGGGCGGGCGTCACCCGCTACGAGGTCGACAACCTCGGCCGCGTCATCGGCAAGGCCAAGAGCGACAAGGCCGTCCCCGGCGCCAACATCGTCACCAGCATCGACGCCCGCGTGCAGGCCATAGCGGAACACGAGCTGGACCAGGCGATGAAGGACGCCCGCAAGGAGCTCGACCGCAACACCGGCGTCAACTACAAGGCCGACGCGGGCGCCGTCGTCGTACTGGAGTCCAGGACCGGCCGGGTGGTGGCCATGGCCTCCAACCCCACCTACGACCCCAACGCCTGGGTCGGCGGCATCTCCGGCAAGGACTACAAGGCCCTCACCGGCGAGGACTCCAACTACCCGCTGCTCAACCGGGCCATCCAGGGCCAGGCGGCCCCCGGCTCCATCTTCAAGGTCATCAGCACCACGGCCGCCGTCAAGGCCGGCTACTCCTTCACCGACCACTACAACTGCTCCAGCGCCTACAGCATCGGCAACCAGGTCTTCAAGAACTACGAGTCCAAGGGCTACGGCGCCATCGACCTCGGACAGGCGCTGGAGGTCTCCTGCGACACCGTCTTCTACGACCTGGCCTACAAGCAGTGGCAGAAGGACGGCGGCAACAAGCCCCAGCACCCGGCGGACTGGTTCTACAAGACCGCCCACCAGTTCGGGCTCGGCAAGGAGACCGGCATCGACCTGCCCAACGAGGTCCGCGGCCGGGTCCCCGACCGCGAGTGGAAGAAGCGGTACTGGGAGGCGAACAAGGACGTCTGGTGCAAGCAGGGCGACAAGGACGACAGCTACGCCGGAAAGATCGCCAAGGAGAACTGCGAGTCGGGCATGCGGATGCGCGCCGGTGACTCCGTCAACTACTCCATCGGCCAGGGCGACACCCTCGTCACCCCCATCCAGATGGCCACTATCTACGCGGCCATCAGCAACGGCGGCACCCTCTGGAACCCCACCGTCGGCAAGGCGATCATCAGCCCCGACGGCAGGAGCGTCCGGGAGATCAAGCCGGCCTCCCACGGCCGGCTGCCCATAGACGGCACCCTCCGCGACCAGATGGACGCCGCCCTCGCCGGCGTCGCCACCAAGGGCACCGCCGCCTGGCGCTTCCAGGGCTGGCCGCAGGACCGGATCCCCATGCACGCCAAGACCGGCACCGCCGAGGTCTACGGCAAGCAGACCACGTCCTGGTTCGCCACCTACACGTCCGACTACACGGTCGTCATGACGATCTCCCAGGGCGGCACCGGCTCCGGCGCCTCCGGCCCCGCCGTGCGCAACATCTACAACGCTCTCTACGGCGTCGACGAAAAGGGCAAGGTCGACGACTCGAAGGCGCTGCTGCCGCACCCGCAGAGCGGACTTCCCAAGATCGAGAAGGACGGCACCATCGAGGCGCAGCCCATCCCCACGGCGCCGCCGTCCCCCTCCCCGTCCGGTTCCGACGGGGCGTCACCGGCGCCGTCCGCCTCGCCCGTGGACACCGGGCTGCCGTCCCCGCCGCCGGAGACCCCGACCGAGCCCGCGACCCGGCGGGAGGAGCAGAACCGATGAGCACCGCCCAGGGCTACCGGGTCCGCCGCTTCACACCCGAACGCGGCGCCTGGTCCCGCCTCACCGCCCGTGACTCCGTGCTGCGCCGCCTCGACTGGGTGATGCTGCTCGCGGCCCTCGCCCTCTCGGCCATCGGCACGCTGCTCGTCTACTCGGCCACCCGCAACCGCACCGAGCTCAACCAGGGCGACCCGTACTACTTCCTGCTGCGCAACCTGCTCAACACCGGCATCGGCCTCGCCTTCGCCATCGGCGCGGTCTGGGTCGGCAGCCGGGCGCTGCGGGGCGCCGTGCCGATCCTCTACGGCATCTCCTGCCTCTTCACGCTGGCCGTGCTCACTCCGCTGGGCGCGACCATCAACGGCGCGCGCTCCTGGATCCAGCTCGGCGGCGGCTTCTCCATCCAGCCCTCCGAGTTCACGAAGATCACCATCACGCTGGGGATGGCGATGCTGCTGGCCGGGAAGGTCGACGCGGGCGACCGCCGCCATCCCGACCACCGGACCGTGATGCAGGCCCTCGGCCTGGCCGCGCTGCCGATCGCGATCATCCTGCTGATGCCCGACCTCGGCTCGGTCATGGTGCTCGTGGTGATCGTGCTCGCCGTGCTCCTCTCCTCCGGGGCCTCCAACCGCTGGATCGCGGGCCTGCTGGGCGCAGGCATCCTCGGCTGCGTCCTCATCTGGCAGCTCGGGGTGCTCGACGAGTACCAGATCAACCGCTTCGCGGCCTTCGCCAACCCCGCCCTCGACCCCTCCGGCGTCGGCTACAACACCAACCAGGCCCGGATCGCCATCGGTTCCGGCGGGCTGTCCGGTTCCGGCCTCTTCCACGGCTCGCAGACCACGGGCCAGTTCGTGCCCGAACAGCAGACCGACTTCATCTTCACCGTGGCGGGTGAGGAGCTCGGCTTCGTGGGCGCCGGGACGATCATCTTCCTGCTCGGGGTGGTGCTCTGGCGGGCCTGCCGGATCGCCCGCGAGTCCACCGAGCTCTACGGCACCATCGTGGCCGCCGGGATCATCGCCTGGTTCGCCTTCCAGAGCTTCGAGAACATCGGCATGACCCTGGGCATCATGCCCGTCACCGGCCTGCCGCTGCCGTTCGTCTCCTACGGAGGGTCGTCGATGTTCGCCGCCTGGATAGCGGTGGGGCTCCTCCAGTCGATCAGGGCGCAGCGGCCGGTTTCCGCGTAGCCGGGCGGCGGGGGACTGCCGCCCGCGCCGTTCGCGCACTAGATTCGGCGTCATGGCGGACACCGTGAGAGAGATCGAGCGGAAGTACGAAGCCGGGAGGGATACGGGCGCGGCCCGGCTCCCGGACCTGAGCGGGGCCGCGTCCGTCGCGTCCGTCACCGACGAGGGCGTGCGCGAGCTCGACGCCGTCTACTACGACACCGCCGACCTGCGACTCGCCGCGGCCGGCATCACCCTGCGCCGCCGCACGGGCGGCCCGGACGAGGGCTGGCACCTCAAACTCCCGGTCGCTGCCGGGGAGCGTGACGAGATCCGCGCGCCCCTGACCGCCTCCGCGATACCGCGCGCTCTCACCGCACTGGTCCGCTCCCGGATCCGGGACGTCCCCCTGGCCCCGCTGATGCGGATCGTCTCGCGCCGCGAGGTCCGCCATGTGCTCGCCGCCGACGGCACCCGGCTCGCCGAGGCCAGCACTGACACGGTCACCGCCACCCGCCTCACGGGCGACGAGACCACTGCCAGCTGGACCGAGATCGAGATCGAACTCGCCGAGGGCGCCGACCCCGCCCTGTTCGACACCCTCGAACCCCTGCTGCGCGCGGCCGGCCTGAAACCCTCCAAGGCGCCCAGCAAACTCGCCCGGGCCCTGCGCGAGACCGGCCTCGGCGACCCCCGGCGCCGCCCCGCCGCCACCCCGCCCGCCGGGGCCCGCGCCGGCGACCACGTCCTGGCCTTCCTGCGCGCGCAGGTCGAAGCCCTCGTCGCCCTCGATCCCGGCGCCCGGCTCGGCACCGAGGACGCCGTCCACCAGATGAGGGTCGCCACCCGCCGCCTGCGCTCCTCCTTCCGCAGCCACGCCAAGGTCCTCGACCGCCGGACCACCGACCCGCTCGCCCAGGACCTGAAGTGGCTCGCCGACGAACTGGGCGTCGACCGCGACCGCGAGGTCCTCGCCGAACGGCTGCGCGACCGCCTCGACGAACTCCCGCGCGCCCTCGTCCGGGGCCCCGTCCGCGCCCGGCTGCGCGCCTGGTCCACCAGCAGTCGCCGAGGCTCCCGGCGGCGCCTGACCGCCGTGCTCGACAGCGCCCGCTACCTGGCCCTCCTGAACCGCCTCGACGCCCTCCTCGCCGACCCGCCCCTGCACGACGCCGCCGGCGGACCACCGGGCGCCGTGCTGGCCCGGGCGATGCTCCGCGACTACGGCCGGCTGGCCGGCCGTGTCGAGCACGCCCTCGCCACCGCCCCCGGCCACGACCGCGACACCGCCCTCCACGACGCCCGCAAGGCGGCCAAACGCGCCCGCTACGCCGCCGAGGCCGCCACCCCGGCGCTGGGCAAGGAGGCGAAACGATTCGCCGCGCAGATGAAGTCCGTCCAGAGCCTGCTGGGCGACCATCAGGACAGCGTCATGGCCCGCGGCGCACTCCGCGCCATCGCCGCCGAGGCCGAGGGCGCGGGGGAGCCCACCTTCACCTTCGGGGTGCTCTACGGGCGCGAGGAGCGCCTCGCCGAGCGGGACGAGAGGGAGCTGCCGGGCCTGTGGGAGCGGATCTCGGCCCAGGTCCCGGACCGGGTACCGGAGCGGGTGTCGGAGCGGGTGTCGGCCATCCCTCCGGCCTGACCTGCGCGGATCGCGCTCGTCCCGCTCGGGACGGTGCTCCTCGCGCGGCACGTTACGCTAGAGAGTCGCACTGTGCCCGCTCACGAAGGTTCGCCCAGATGACTGCCGAATCGGTCTTCCCACAGCTCGAGGCCCTGCTCCCGCATGTGCAGAAGCCCATCCAGTACGTCGGTGGCGAGCTGAACTCCACCGTCAAGCCCTGGGAGGAGTGCGACGTCCGCTGGTGCCTCATGTACCCGGACGCCTACGAGGTCGGGCTCCCCAACCAGGGCGTCATGATCCTCTACGAGGTCCTCAACGAGCGCGAGGGCGTCCTCGCCGAGCGCACCTACAGCGTGTGGCCCGACCTCGAGGCCCTGATGCGCGAGCACGACGTGCCGCAGTTCACCGTGGACAGCCACCGGCCGGTCAAGGCGTTCGACGTCTTCGGCCTCAGCTTCTCCACCGAGCTCGGCTACACCAACATGCTCACCGCCCTGGACCTCGCCGGGATCCCCCTGGAGGCCAAGGACCGCACGATCGACGACCCGATCGTCCTCGCCGGCGGCCACGCGGCCTTCAACCCCGAGCCCATCGCGGACTTCATCGACTGCGCCGTGATCGGCGACGGCGAGCAGGCCGTGCTGGAGATCACCGAGATCATCCGCGCCTGGAAGGCCGAGGGCCGCCCCGGCGGCCGCGACGAGCTGCTGCTGCGCCTCGCCAAGACCGGCGGCGTGTACGTCCCGCGCTTCTACGACGTGGAGTACCTGCCCGACGGCCGTATCGCCCGTGTCGTGCCCAACCAGTCGGGCGTGCCGTGGCGGGTGTCCAAGCACACCGTCATGGACCTCGACGAGTGGCCGTACCCCAAGCAGCCGCTGGTCCCGCTGGCCGAGACCGTCCACGAGCGGATGTCCGTGGAGATCTTCCGCGGTTGCACGCGCGGCTGCCGCTTCTGCCAGGCCGGCATGATCACGCGCCCCGTGCGCGAGCGCAGCATCACCGGCATCGGCGAGATGGTCGAGAAGGGCCTCAAGGCGACCGGCTTCGAGGAGGTCGGCCTGCTGTCGCTGTCCTCCGCCGACCACACCGAGATCGGCGAGGTCGCCAAGGGCCTGGCCGACCGGTACGAAGAGGACAAGATCGGCCTCTCCCTGCCGTCGACCCGCGTCGACGCGTTCAACGTCGACCTGGCGAACGAGCTGACCCGCAACGGCCGCCGTTCCGGTCTGACGTTCGCCCCCGAGGGCGGCTCCGAGCGCATGCGCAAGGTCATCAACAAGATGGTCTCGGAGGAGGACCTCATCCGGACCGTCGCCACCGCCTACGGCAACGGCTGGCGCCAGGTGAAGCTGTACTTCATGTGCGGCCTCCCCACCGAGACCGACGAGGACGTCCTCCAGATCGCCGACATGGCGACGAACGTCATCGCCAAGGGCCGCGAGGTGTCGAAGTCCAACGACATCCGCTGCACCGTCTCCATCGGCGGTTTCGTGCCCAAGCCGCACACCCCCTTCCAGTGGGCGCCGCAGCTCTCCGCCGAGGAGACCGACGCCCGCCTGGAGAAGCTCCGCGACCGGATCCGCGGTGACAAGAAGTACGGCCGCTCCATCGGTTTCCGCTACCACGACGGCAAGCCCGGCATCATCGAGGGCCTGCTCTCCCGCGGCGACCGCCGCGTCGGCGCCGTCATCCGCGCCGTCTACGAGGACGGCGGCCGCTTCGACGGCTGGCGCGAGCACTTCAGCTACGACCGCTGGATGAAGTGCGCCGAGGCGACGCTGCCCGAGCAGGGCGTCGACGTCGACTGGTACACCACCCGCGAGCGCACCTACGAGGAGGTCCTGCCCTGGGACCACCTGGACTCCGGTCTCGACAAGGACTGGCTCTGGGAGGACTGGCAGGACGCGCTCGACGAGACCGAGGTCGAGGACTGCCGCTGGACCCCGTGCTTCGACTGCGGCGTCTGCCCGCAGATGGACACCCACATCCAGATCGGCCCGACGGGCAAGAAGCTGCTGCCGCTCTCCGTGGTCAAGTGATCCCCGTCCGGTGACGGGGGCGTGCGGGGCTCGGCCCCGCACGCCCCCGTACCACCGGGCCGGCGCGCGTACGCTGGGCAGCAGCACGACCGCACTCACTGAAGGAAAGAACACTGGGCAAGCGACAGCCCGAAGGACCGCCGCCCGCACCCGTGGTGCAGCGCATCCGACTGCGCTACACCAAGCGCGGCCGCCTTCGGTTCACCAGCCACCGCGATTTCCAGCGCGCCTTCGAGCGGGCGCTGCGGCGCGCCGAGGTGCCCATGGCGTACTCGGCGGGCTTCACCCCGCACCCCAAGGTCTCCTACGCCAACGCCGCTCCCACCGGCACGGGCAGCGAGGCCGAGTACCTGGAGATCCAGCTCGCCGAGGCCCGTGACCCCGCGCACCTGCGGGCGCTCCTCGACGAGTCGCTGCCGGCCGGCCTCGACATCGTCGACGCGGTCGAGGCCCACACGTCCTCGTTCGCCGACCGGCTGCAGGCCTCCGTGTGGGAGCTGCGCCTCGACGGCGTCGAGGTCGCGGACGTCCGGCGCGCGGTGGAGGGGTTCCTGGCGGCGGAGACCGTCGAGGTCCAGCGCCGTACCAAAAACGGGTTGCGAACCTTCGACGCGCGTGGCGCGGTGTCCCGACTCGAGGCCCTCGACGCTCCGGCCGATAGGCCGGGCGACGGTGCCTGTGCGATACTGCGGCTGGTTGTTCGGCACGTGACACCTGCCGTACGACCCGACGACGTCCTGTCCGGTCTCCGCGCTGTGGCCGACCTGGCGCCGCCGGTCCCCGCAGCGGTGACCAGGCTGGCGCAGGGGCTGCTCGATGAGGAGTCCGGCACGGTGACCGACCCGCTCGCGCCCGACCGCGACGCCGCCCCGGCCGCCCCACCCACGGCCGCCGGGCCGAGCGCCGCGCAGCAGGTGCCGGAAGGTTCCCGTTAGGGACGGCCGTCGCCGCGCCGCCGCGCCACCAGGGAGCCACCCGGTCCGGCAGGTGCACTGACCAGGAGACTTTCGCCGGTGCCGTGACACTCGGAACCGGCGAGCGAGAACAGCTCCCGTGCGGCGATCGCGCCCCGGGCCGCGGTACCGCGCTCATCACGCGGTGTCGTGGCCGGAACCCGGCGCGGCGCCCGGGAGCGTGACGGGAGAACCGCCCGCATGCTCGAAGCCAATGAGCCCAAGGAGCCGGGGGCCGCGCAGAGCGTTCCCGGCAACAACAACGATGACTCGCCCAGCGACACGCTGCCGCCGCGCCGCCGTCGCCGGGTCGCGTCCCGCCCCGCGGGTTCGCCCGTGACCTCCGGCGCGTCCGAGGCCCCGGCCGAGGCGCCGGCCGCCGAGGCCGCCGCCCCGGAGACCCCGGCGCGTCCGCGCCGCCGGGCCACCCGCAAGACGGCCGCCTCGGCCGCCGTCCAGCCGGCGACGGCCGCGTCGTCCGAGGCCGCCCCGGCCGAGGAGGCGCCCACCCGCCGCCGCGCCACGCGCAAGGCGACGGCTCCGGCCGGCGCGCCGCAGGCCACCGAGGCCGCCGCCGAGCCGGCCGCCGAGGCCGAGGAGGCTTCGGCCGCCCCCGCCCGTACGCGTCGTCGCGCCACCCGTAAGGCGTCCGCTCCGGCGGGTGCCCCGCAGGGTGCCGAGGCCGTCGAGTCGGCCGCCGAGGCCGTTCCGGAGGCCGCGCCCGTCGAGGCCGCCGCCCCCGAGACCCCCGCGCGTCCGCGCCGCCGTGCCACCCGTAAGGCGACGGCTCCGGCCGGTGCGCCGCAGGTCGCCGAGGCCGTCGCCGCCGAGCCGGTCGCCGAGGAGGCGCCCGCCGCCGTGGCCGAGGAGGCCCCCGCCGCCCCCGCCCGTACCCGCCGCCGTGCCACGCGCAAGGCGACGGCTCCGGCCGGCGCGCCGCAGGTCGCCGAAGCCGTCGAGGCCGTCGTGCCCGCCGCCGAGCCGGTCGTCGAGGAGACGCCCGCCGCTGCCGAGGTCGAGGAGGCTCCGGCCGCCCCCGCCCGTACGCGCCGTCGCGCCACCCGTAAGGCGTCCGCCCCGGCGGGTGCCCCGAAGGCCGCCGAGGCCGTCGAGGCCGACGTCGTCGTGCCCGTCGCCGAGGTCGAGGCCGAGGCCGAGGAGGAGCCGGAGGAGGCTCCGGCCGCCGCGCCCGTCCGTACGCGTCGTCGTGCGACGCGCCGCGTGTCCGCCCCGGCCGGTGCGCCGCAGGTCGCCGAGGCCGTGGAGGCCGTTGTGCCCGCCGCCGAGCCGGTCGTCGAGGAGGCGCCCGCTGCCGAGGTCGAGGAGGCTCCGGCCGCCCCCGCCCGTGCGCGCCGTCGTGCCACGCGCCGCGCGTCCGCTCCGGCGGGTGCGCCCAAGGCCGCCGAGGCCGTGGAGCCCGTCGAGGAAGCGGCCGTCGAGGTCGTGACCGAGGCCGAGGAGCCCGAGGCCCGTCCCGCCCGTACGCGCCGTCGTGCGACGCGCCGCGCGTCCGCCCCGGCGGGTGCCCCGCAGGTCGCCGAGGCCGAGGTCGAGGCCGAGGAGGAGCCGGAGGAGGCCCTGGAGGCCGCCGCCGAGCCCGTCGCCGAAGAGGCCCCGGCCCGTCCCGCCCGTACGCGTCGCCGCGCCACGCGCGCCGCCGAGGCCGCCGCTCCGGTGGAGGAGGCCCCCGAGGGCGGCCGTCGCCGCCGTGCGGTGCGTCCGCCGTCGGCCGTCTTCCAGGCGCCGGTCTTCGCCGAGCCGATGTTCCAGACGCCGGAGACCGCTGCCGCGGCCGCCGCCGCCGAGGCCGTCGCCGAGCCGATGGAGGAGGCCGCCCCGCAGGCTCCCGCCGAGGAGCGCGGCCGTCGTCGCCGTCGCCGCCGTGGCGAGCCCGCCGAGCAGGTCGCCCCGGTCGCCCCGGCCGTCGAGGAGGAGCCCGAGGCGCTGGAGGAGCAGGCCGAGGAGGCCGTCGCCGAGGACGAGGAGCTGGGCGAGCGCCCGTCGCGCCGTCGTCGTCGCGGTGGCCGCCGTCGCCGTCGTGGCGAGGCCGCCGAGGCCGAGGGCTACGCGGAGGAGGCTCCGGCCGAGGAGGCCGCCGAGCCCGCCGAGGAGGAGCCCGAGGGCGAGGAGGAGGCCGAGGAGTCGGCCCTCTCGTCCGCCGGCAGCCGTCGTCGCCGTCGTCGCCGTCGGCGCAGCGGTGAGGCCCTGGAGGCCGAGCCGGGCGTGGACGAGCCGGAGCGCACGGTCGTCAAGGTCCGCGAGCCGCGCGAGCGCGCCGCCCGCACCGAGGGCGGCACGGGCTTCGACGAGGTCCAGTCCATCAAGGGCTCGACCCGTATGGAGGCGAAGAAGCAGCGCCGCCGCGAGGGTCGTGAGCAGGGCCGCCGCCGGGTGCCGATCATCACCGAGGCCGAGTTCCTGGCCCGCCGCGAGGCCGTCGAGCGGGTGATGGTCGTGCGTCAGCACGGCGACCGCACGCAGATCGGTGTGCTCGAGGACAACATCCTCGTCGAGCACTTCGTCAACAAGGAGCAGGCCACCAGCTACGTCGGCAACGTCTACCTGGGCAAGGTCCAGAACGTGCTGCCGTCGATGGAGGCCGCGTTCGTCGACATCGGCAAGGGCCGCAACGCCGTCCTGTACGCCGGCGAGGTCAACTTCGAGGCGCTCGGCATGGGCAACGGCCCGCGCCGCATCGAGACCGCGCTGAAGTCCGGCCAGTCCGTGCTCGTGCAGGTCACCAAGGACCCGATCGGCCACAAGGGCGCCCGGCTCACCAGCCAGGTCTCCCTGCCCGGCCGCTACCTGGTCTACGTGCCCGAGGGCTCGATGACCGGCATCAGCCGCAAGCTGCCCGACACCGAGCGCGCGCGCCTGAAGCAGATCCTCAAGAAGATCGTCCCCGAGGACGCGGGCGTCATCGTGCGCACCGCCGCCGAGGGCGCGAGCGAGGACGAGCTGCGCCGTGACGTGGAGCGCCTCCAGGCGCAGTGGGAGGAGATCAAGAAGAAGTCCAAGCAGATCTCGACGAGCGCGCCGAGCCTGCTGTACGGCGAGCCGGACATGACCGTCCGGGTCGTCCGCGACATCTTCAACGAGGACTTCTCCAAGGTCATCGTGAGCGGTGACGAGGCGTGGCAGACCATCCACGGCTATGTCTCGCACGTCGCCCCCGACCTGGCGGACCGGCTGCAGAGGTGGACGTCGGACGTCGACGTCTTCGCCACGTACCGGATCGACGAGCAGCTGTCGAAGGCGCTGGACCGCAAGGTCTGGCTGCCCAGCGGCGGTTCGCTGGTGATCGACCGGACCGAGGCGATGGTCGTCATCGACGTCAACACCGGCAAGTTCACCGGTCAGGGCGGCAACCTCGAGGAGACGGTCACCAGGAACAACCTGGAGGCGGCCGAGGAGATCGTGCGTCAGCTGCGGCTGCGCGACCTCGGCGGCATCATCGTGATCGACTTCATCGACATGGTGCTGGAGTCCAACCGGGACCTGGTGCTGCGGCGCCTGCTGGAGTGCCTGGGCCGGGACCGGACGAAGCACCAGGTCGCCGAGGTGACGTCGCTGGGCCTGGTCCAGATGACCCGCAAGCGGGTGGGCCAGGGCCTGCTGGAGTCCTTCTCCGAGTCGTGCGTCCACTGCAACGGCCGCGGTGTGATCGTCCACATGGACCAGCCGTCCTTCGTGGGCGGTGGCGGCGGCGGTGCCGTCGGTGGCAAGCGGGGCAAGAAGAAGGGCAAGGCCGCCGCCGAGCCGGTCGCCGAGGCCGCTCCGGCCGTCGCCGAGGCTCCCGCCGAAGCGGCCGCCGAGGCGCCCGAGCTGGAGCCGGTGCCGGTGGCCGAGGCGGATCTGGTGCCCACGGTCGCCGGTGACGACGAGTGGTTCAGCAGCCCCGCCGAGGCCGAGGCGGCCGCGCGCAGCCGCGGTGGCCGTACGCGCCGCCGGGCGACGCGCAGGGTGTCCGCGCCGCAGGCCCCGGCCGAGCCGGAGGTCGTCGTGGTGGAGGCCGCGCCGGCCGAGCCCGCCCCGGAGCCCGAGGCGGCGCCCGCGCCGGTCGTCGAGCCCGAGGTCGTGCCGGAGGCCGTCGTCGAGCCGGTGGCCGAGGTGGCCGCGCCGGTCCGTACGCGCCGTCGTGTCACCCGTAAGGCGTCCGCTCCGGCGGGTTCGCCCGCCGGGGCCGAGGACGCCGCGGTGCTCGTCGTCGCCGCGCCGGAGCCCGAGGCGCCGGCCGCCGAGGAGCCCGTGGTGGTGGCCGAGGCCGACGTCGAGGTGATGGCCGACGCGGAGCCCGAGGCCGCCCCCGCCAAGAAGACGGCCCGTAAGACGGCCGCCAAGAAGGCGACGGCGAAGAAGGCGACCACGGCCAAGAAGGCGGCGGCGAAGAAGACCACCACCGCCAAGAAGGCGACGGCGAAGAAGACGGCCACGAAGACGGCCGCCAAGAAGGCGCCCGCCAAGCG
The DNA here is from genome assembly GCF_014648775.1 of Streptomyces abikoensis. Taxonomy (GTDB): domain Bacteria; phylum Actinomycetota; class Actinomycetes; order Streptomycetales; family Streptomycetaceae; genus Streptomyces; species Streptomyces abikoensis. The sequence goes on along the minus strand of NZ_BMRT01000004.1, from coordinate 446,350 downwards.
GACGGCGAAGAAGGCCGTGGCGGCCGAGCCCGCCGCGGAGGACTGAGCCACCGCCCTCGCCGGGGCGGGCCCTTGACGGCCCGCCCCGGCAGGGGGTCGGTTTGACCCCCTGGTCAAGGCCCCGTAACCTTGACCGTCGGTGTCTGTGCAAACCTGTGCGACACCGAAACCCCTGAGCAAACACCTCCCGGCCCCGCCGGGGGAGGCCGCTCGTCCTTTCAGGATCGTCATGGGCCCCACCCGTGCGAGCGGCTGGCATCAGAGGTCCGTTCCTAGCGAGAGAGAGTTCCGCGTGTACGCGATCGTGCGCACCGGCGGCCGCCAGCAGAAGGTTGCTGTCGGCGACGTCATCGAGGTTGACCGTATTTCCACCAGCAAGGTCGGCGACACCGTCGAGCTCTCCACGCTGCTGGTCGTCGACGGTGACGCTGTCACCAGCGACCCCTGGGTCCTGGCCGGCGTGAAGGTTCAGGCCGAGATTGTCGACCACCACAAGGGCGACAAGATCCGGATCCAGAAGTACAAGAACAAGACCGGTTACAAGAAGCGCATCGGTCACCGTCAGCTGCACACCGCGCTGAAGATCACCGGCATCGACGCCCCGGCGAAGTAAGGGACTGACACAAAATGGCACACAAGAAGGGCGCATCGTCCACCCGGAACGGTCGCGACTCCAACGCTCAGCGGCTCGGCGTGAAGCGCTTCGGCGGTCAGCTCGTCAACGCCGGTGAGATCCTGGTCCGCCAGCGCGGCACCCACTTCCACCCGGGCGCCGGTGTCGGTCGCGGTGGCGACGACACCCTGTTCGCGCTGAACGCCGGTGCGGTGCAGTTCGGCACCCACCGTGGCCGCAAGGTCGTCAACATCGTCCCGGTCGCCTGATCATCTGATCAGCACTCCGTAGAGCGATGAGCGAGGGCGGACCTCGCTTCCCCGGCGGGGAAGCAGGTCCGCCCTTGTCGCGTTACAACAGAGACATTCCCGCACTTATCTGCGTATCTGGAGGCACCCCGCTATGACCACCTTCGTGGACCGCGTCGAGCTGCATGTCGCCGCGGGTAACGGAGGCCACGGCTGCGCCTCCGTGCATCGCGAGAAGTTCAAGCCCCTCGGTGGCCCCGACGGCGGCAACGGCGGCCGTGGCGGTGATGTGACGCTGGTCGTCGACCAGGCCGTCACCACGCTTCTGGAGTACCACCACAGCCCGCACCGCAAGGCCACCAACGGCAAGCCCGGCGAGGGCGGCAACCGCTCCGGCAAGGACGGCACGGACCTCGTCCTGCCGGTCCCGGACGGCACGGTCGTCCTCGACCGGCACGGCAACGTCCTCGCGGACCTCGTCGGCCAGGGCACCACCTACGTCGCCGCCCAGGGCGGCCGCGGCGGCCTCGGCAACGCCGCGCTGGCCTCGGCCCGCCGCAAGGCGCCGGGCTTCGCGCTGCTGGGCGAGCCGGGCGACTACCAGGACATCGTCCTGGAGCTGAAGACCGTCGCCGACGTGGCCCTGGTCGGCTACCCGAGCGCCGGCAAGTCCTCGCTGATCTCGGTGCTCTCCGCGGCCAAGCCGAAGATCGCGGACTACCCCTTCACCACCCTCGTCCCCAACCTGGGCGTGGTCACCGCCGGCGCGACGGTCTACACCATCGCCGACGTCCCCGGTCTGATCCCCGGCGCCAGCCAGGGCAAGGGCCTGGGCCTGGAGTTCCTGCGCCACGTCGAGCGCTGCTCGGTGCTGGTGCACGTCCTGGACACCGCGACGCTGGAGTCCGAGCGCGACCCGCTGAGCGACCTCGACGTCATCGAGGCCGAGCTCAAGGAGTACGGCGGCCTGGAGAACCGGCCCCGCCTCGTCGTCCTCAACAAGGTCGACATCCCGGACGGCCTGGACCTCGCCGAGATGGTCCGCCCCGAGCTGGAGTCCCGCGGCTACCGGGTCTTCGAGGTCTCGGCGGTCTCCCGCCACGGCCTGAAGGAGCTCTCCTTTGCGCTGGCCGACATCGTGGCGAAGTCGCGTGCCGCGAAGCCGAAGGAGGAGGCGACCCGCATCGTCATCCGCCCGAAGGCCGTCGACGACGCGGGCTTCACCGTCACCCAGGAGGAGGACGGCCTCTTCCGCGTGCGCGGCGAGAAGCCGGAGCGCTGGGTGCGCCAGACCGACTTCAACAACGACGAGGCCGTGGGCTACCTGGCCGACCGCCTCAACCGCCTCGGTGTCGAGGAGGAGCTGATGAAGGCCGGTGCCCGCGCGGGCGACGGCGTGGCCATCGGCCCCGAGGACAACGCGGTCGTCTTCGACTGGGAGCCCACGATGCTCTCCGGCGCCGAGATGCTGGGCCGCCGCGGTGAGGACCACCGCTTCGAGGCCCCGCGCCCGGCGGCGCAGCGCCGCCGCGACAAGCAGGCGGAGCGCGACGAGTCGGACCAGGAGTACGAGGGCTTCGACCCGTTCGCGTAAGTCTTGTTCTCAAACTCCCCAGCTACCGCTGGGAGGGTGCCGGAGGGGCTGGATTCGTCCAGCCCCTCCGGCGTTTTCGCGGGCGCTCAACCGCCTTGGGCGGTCTCCGACTCCTCCGCCGAGGCGAGGCGGGGGGCCGGGATCTCCGAGGCGCGGGCCTCCATCCGGGCCCGGCGCTCGTCCGACTTCGCGGCCAGTGCCAGTGCCGCCGCGTTGAAGCGCGTCAGTGAGGGCGGGTCGGCCGGGCCGAGCAGCCGGACCTTGAGCTCCGCGCGCGCCGCCGCCAGGTGGTCGAGGGAGGGGTCGCGGACGGCCGCGAGGAGCGCGGGGACGCCCTCGGCGCCGGGCGTGAGGATCGTCGCCGCGCCGACGGTGGGGAAGGCCGCCCGGAACTCCTCCTCCGTCAGCCCGCTGGTGTTCGCGACCGCATAGGGCTTCTCGCTGATCAGATAGTCGGATACGACGCTGGAGACATCGCTGATCAGCAGGTCCGAGCGGTTGAAACAGCCGTAGAGCGAGGGACGGGCCTCGGTGACGACCTGGTGCTCCCACTCCGGCAGCGAGGCCCAGTAGGCCGCCTCCCAGGCGGCCGTGGCGGCCTCGACGGTCTCGGCGCGGCCCTTGTCCGGCGTGGACTGCAGCAGCATGCGCTCGACCTCGTCGGCGCTGTCGCGGAAGTGGCAGGTGGTGAGCCGGTCCAGTTCGGCCGTGCGGCGGGCGAGTTCGGCTGCCGCCTCCGGCCCGGGGCGGGGGCCGGACCGTTCGGCGGCGGCCCGGCGGATCAGCGCCTGGACGCGCTGGTCGGCACGGCCCGCGCGCGGGTCCACGGAGCCCGTCATGGGGTGCGGCTTGTACAGCACGCGCACGCCGGGGTCGGCGAGCAGGGCGCGCACGATGTTCTCCCCCGCGAGGATGACCGACGTGTTGCCGGGGTTGCCGTCCCAGCCCTCCCACGTGGGGGCGTAGAGGACGGTCAGGTACGGCCCGGTGGGCGCGGCACCGCCGGCCGGTTCGATCGGCGCCAGCTGGGGGCGGCCCACCTCGACGACGTCCTTGTCCTCCACGCCGATGTCGGCGAGCTGGTAGCGCTCCCGGGCGGCGGGGCCCGCGACCCAGACCTCGTCGTAGGCCTTCGCGTAGGGGTTGCAGCTGGAGAGCTTGTCGCTCTCGCCGTGGTTGACGAAGGCGTGCTTGATGGACGGCATGCGCAGGACCTGCGAGGTCTTACCGGAGTTGGCCGGGTGCAGCATCATCTTCAGCGTGGACTTCTCCAGGGCCATCAGATGGACGACCTTGGGGATGCACAGCACGGGCACGTCGGTGGCCTCGATCTTCTGCATCATGAACCGCTCGCGCAGCACGATCAGCGGGCTGCCGTCCAGCGCGCCCATGGTCGAGAGCCACATGTTCGCCTGGTACGCCGAGGTCGTCCCGCCGGAGAAGTACATGCCCATGGTGGGGCGGTAGTCCGCCAGCCAGCGGTCCAGCCACTCCAGCGCCCGCGCCTCGTCGACCGGCCGGTTCCCCGGGCGCAGCCAGCCCGCCAGGTAGGCGGTGCCGCCGAGCGCGCAGGCGAGCGCGGCGCTGACGCCCGCCACGGCCCAGAACTCCTCGCCGGTGGCGGCGGACGTCAGCATCCCGGCCGTGGCCGGCACGGCGAAGCGCAGCAGCCTGCGGCTGTGCTGACGGGCCAGCAGCCGGGGCGGCGCGGAGGTCAGCCGCAGTCCGGTGGTGTCGATGTTCCGGGTGAGGAAGGGCAGGGTGCGGCTGCGGCGGACGAGGATCGCGGTGACCTGGCAGGCGAGGTGGGCGCCGTAGAAGAGCACCAGCCCCGCGACGACGGGGGCGTAGTCGCGGGGCGCGTCGTCGCCGCCCAGGCGCAGCAGGCCGAGGAGGATCAGCATGTCGCGCTGGAGCTGCCGGACCATGACGTCGAAGCGGATCTTGCCGAGCACGGCGACCAGCCCGGGGTCGCGGTGCTGGAGGAGGAGGTCGAGCGCGAGGGCGGCCGCCGAGGAGGAGACCAGCAGGGGGGCGTCCGGCAGCAGGGCGCCGACGAGCTGGGCGACGAGCAGGGCCAGCATCGAGAGCAGCGCCGCGAGCTGTGCCGCCCGGCGGGAGGCTGTTCCGGCAGAAGGCACGGGAAGGCTCCTGGCAGGAGTGCGTGGGGGATGCGTGGGGGAGGGGCCGTCGTGACCCACCGGCGGGTACCACGGAGTGAACGATCGGTGACAGACCGTATGACGGTGGCAGGCCGGCGGGCAATCTTCCATCCGGCCGATCAGCCCAAAACGGCGGCGAACGGACGCAATCGTCAGACGGTAGATTTGCGGGTCCGGAACAGTCCGCCGACCGGCGGAGCATCGGTGATCACAGGGGTGTACGTACGTTGACTGGGGCAGAGCAGCCGGAGGAGGTCCGGCGGGAGGTCGTCGCGGCCCGCAGGATCGTGGTCAAGGTGGGGTCCTCCTCACTCACCACTGCGGGTGGAGGACTGGACGCGGACCGGGTTGACGCGCTCGTCGACGCTCTGGCCAAGACTCTGGCCGCGCGGGGCGCGGGGGAGAAGGAGATAGTCCTGGTCTCCTCGGGCGCCATCGCCGCCGGCCTGTCCCCGCTGGGCCTTCCCCGGCGCCCCCGTGACCTGGCCCGGCAGCAGGCCGCGGCCAGCGTCGGGCAGGGGCTGCTGGTCGCCCGGTACACGGCTTCCTTCGCCCGTTACGGGCGCCGGGTCGGCCAGGTGCTGCTGACCACGGACGACACCAGCCGCCGCGCGCACTACCGCAACGCCCGCCGGACGCTGGACCAGCTGCTGGCCATGGGCGCGGTGCCCGTCGTCAACGAGAACGACACCGTCGCCACGGACGAGATCCGCTTCGGCGACAACGACCGGCTGGCGGCGCTCGTCGCGCATCTGGTCCGGGCCGATCTGCTGGTCCTGCTCTCGGACGTCGACGGCCTGTACGACGGCGACCCCAGCATCCCGGGCACCTCCCGGATCGCCGAGGTCACCGGCGAGAAGGAGCTGGAGGGGATCTCCATCGGCAGCGCGGGCAAGGCCGGCGTGGGCACCGGTGGCATGGTCACCAAGGTCGAGGCGGCCCGGATCGCCGCCGCGGCCGGCATCCCCGTCGTCCTCACCTCCGCCAGCCAGGCGGTCGACGCCCTGCGCGGGCGCCCCACCGGCACGTACTTCCACCGCACGGGCCGCCGCTCCGCCGACCGGCTGCTGTGGCTCGCGCACGCCTCCACGCCGCGGGGCGCCCTGACCCTGGACGAGGGGGCCGTGCGGGCCGTCGTCGAGGGCACCGGCTCGCTGCTGCCGGCGGGCATCGCGGCGGTCGAGGGCGAGTTCAGCGCGGGCGACCCGGTGGAGCTGCGGGACCCGGCGGGCCGGGCGGTGGCGCGCGGCCTGGTGACCTACGACGCCGGGGAGATCCCCCAACTGCTGGGCCGCTCCACCCGCGACCTGGCGCGCGAGCTGGGCCCGGGCTACGAGCGGGAGGTCGTCCACCGCGACGACCTGGTCGTGCTGCGCGGCTGAGCCCGGTCGCGCCGCGCGGCTCGGCGCCGCGCTCCCGGTCGCGAATGCCGTGTCGCTGACGGGCGTTAACCACGGAGGACAGGGTCCCGGTAAGTCCAGCCTTTCCATGGACCCTTTCCGTAAAACCGTCACGCGGCCGCCCGCCGACTGGTCAACTTTGATACACGGGGCCGTCGTCGGACGGGCGGTCCCACGGCACCACACGGCTCCGCCGCACGCGCGCGGAGCGGCGAGCAACAGGAGGCCGCCGGTGAGACGAGGGCGCCCGGGGGCACTGCCCCGAGGCACGGCTGGGCGGACACTGACCAGCGTCGGGACGGCCGGGACGGACGACAGGCCGGGGGAGCGCACCGAGACCGCCGCGAGCGGCGCGCCCTCGCGGCTGTGGCACGTCACCCTCAGCGTCTCGGGCACCGAGGCGCCGCTGGGGGAGGTCCGGCGGGCGCTGGAGCAGCTCGCCCACGACCACCCGTTCCTGCTGACCAGCCGCTACGCCAACGATCACGCGGAGATCCGCTACTGGGAGGAGGCGCGCGACCTCCACGACGCGGCGGCCGTGGCGCTGCGGCTGTGGGGTGAGCACCGTTCCACGGCCAGGCTGCCGCCGTGGGAGATCGTCGGGCTCGAGGTCATCGACCGTGAGACGTATCACCAGCGGGTCGCCGAGGGCTACGGCCCGCTGCCGGCCACCCCGGTCGGGGTGCACCCCTTCTGACCGCCCTCGATGGGCTTGATCGCCGCTGATCACCGGCGGTGGGATGGTCGCGGCCGTCCCGGAGTGTGGAATTCCGGGTGGTCGCGGCCCGCCCGCGGTTAGGCTGCGGCCATGAGCAGCGTTTTCCCCTCCCCCCTCGCCGACCCCATGCCGCAGTCCCCGGTGCTGCGTGCCGCCTACCGCGCCCGCGCCGCGGCCGCCGAGCTCGCGCCACTGCCGCGCTCGGCGAAGGACGAGGCGCTGCTGGCGATCGCCGACGCGCTGGAGGTCCGTACCCGCGAGATCGTCGAGGCCAACGCCGAGGACGTCGAGAAGGCCCGGGCCGCCGGTACGAGCGAGAGCGTGGTCGACCGGCTCACCCTCACCCCCGAGCGGGTGCGTGCCATCGCCAAGGACGTCCGGGACGTGGTGGCGCTGCCCGACCCGGTGGGCGAGGTCGTGCGTGGCTCCACGCTGCCCAACGGCATCGACCTGCGGCAGGTGCGGGTGCCGCTGGGCGTCGTCGGCATCATCTACGAGGCCCGGCCGAACGTGACCGTCGACGCCGCCGCCCTCTGCTTGAAGTCCGGCAACGCCGTGCTGCTGCGCGGCTCGTCCTCCGCGTACGCCTCCAACACCGCCCTGGTGCGGGTGATCCGTGACGCCGTGGGCGGCGCGGGGCTGCCGGCCGACGCGGTGCAGCTGGTGCCGGGCGAGAGCCGGGAGTCCGTACGGGAGTTGATGCGCGCCCGGGGCATGGTCGACGTGCTCATCCCGCGCGGCGGCGCCTCCCTGATCCGCACGGTCGTCGAGGAGTCGACCGTCCCGGTGATCGAGACGGGCACGGGCAACTGCCACGTGTACGTCGACGCCGAGGCCGACCTGGACATGGCCGTGGAGATCCTCGTCAACTCCAAGGCCAGCCGCGTCAGCGTCTGCAACGCCGCCGAGACCCTGCTGGTGCACCGCGACATCGCGGAGCGCTTCCTGCCGCGCGCCCTGGAGGCGCTGGCGGCGGCCGGCGTGACCGTCCACGGCGACGAGCGGGTGGTGGAGCTGGCGAAGGGCTCCCCGGCCACGGTCGTGCCCGCGACGACCGAGGACTGGGAGACCGAGTACCTCTCGTACGACATCGCCGCCGCCGTGGTGGACGACCTGGACACGGCCGTGCGCCACATCCGGCTGTGGACCTCCGGGCACACCGAGGCGATCGTCACCACCTCCCAGGCGGCGGCCCGCCGTTTCACCCAGCTGGTGGACTCCACCACGGTCGCGGTCAACGCCTCGACCCGGTTCACCGACGGAGGTCAGTTCGGTTTCGGTGCCGAGATCGGCATCTCCACGCAGAAGCTCCACGCGCGCGGCCCGATGGGGCTGCCCGAGCTGACGTCGACGAAGTACATCGTCACGGGCGACGGCCACGTGCGCTAGCCGCTGCGGGCGGCGGGCCCACGGCGGATCCATGGCGGGTCCGTAGGGGGCCCGCGCCGGGTGGGCGGTGGGCCGGCGGTGGGCCGAATTCCCGTACCGGCCGCGCGGATTGACCGGTTCGGGTCTACGCTGGACGGGTGCCGGACGACGTGGGGGGCAAGCCGTTCCCGGACGGCGAGGAGCCCGACAGCCACCTCCGTGGGGGCGCGGACGACCCGTTCGCCTCCATGGTCTTCGACGAGGAGTTCGTGCGGTCCGCGACGATCCACGAACCCTCCGCGGTCGAGCGGATGCTCGCCGCCGACCGGGCCCGCGCCGAGGCCGACGCCGCGCGCTCGCGGCCCGGCGGCGGCTCCGCCGACGACGATCCGTACGACGACGCGCGCGGTGGCCCGGCCGGTCGCCACGGCCGGCTGAACGGGCCGCAGGGCCTCACCCGCGACCTGGACCCGGACGACGCCTACGGCCCCTACGGGCGCTACGGCATCGCGCGCGGGCCCTACCGGGGGCACGCCCGCTGGCAGCGCCCGGTCGCCTGGGTGCTCGCCGTCGTGATGGGCATAGGCGTGATCGCCCTCGCCTTCACCGCCGTCTACCGGGGCGGCTCCTCCGGCGGCCGGCAGAGCCCCGCCCCGCCGCCCGCGACCACCGGCGTGGACGCCCAGGTGGGGGAGGTGCGGGTGCCGTTGCCGTCGGTCTCGGCGGACTCCGAGCCGCCGGTGGCCTCGGCGGTGCCGCCCTCCCGCTGAACCGGTCACCGAAAGTGAGTTTTCGTTCCCTGGAAGTCGCTTTCTGTCATCCCGTGACCGATCGCAGGAGTCCTGGCCAAGACTCGGGTTCCCCCGCCCGGCCGCTTGAAATCTCGTCGGAACTTGTCGCGTACCAGGGCGTTTACCGAAGCCGCCACGGACCTACTCTTGAGATATGAACGGGCCTGGAGACCCCCCTGAGGGCACGCCCGAGGGCCCCCAGGGAGGCGGTGACGAGGAGTACCGATCCGTCGTCTTCGACGAATCGTTCGTCCGCGCTGCCCGCCTCCAGGAGTTCTCCGCCCGCGAGCGGATGGACGACCACGCCCCCGCCGTCCGCACCCGCCACGCCTGGGCCCGCGTCAGCGCCTCCCGGCAGGTGCTGCTGCTGGTGATACTGATCGCCCTCGCCTTCGGCACCGCCGTCTACATGGGGCTGCGCCACCCGTACAAGGAGCCGAAGCCGCCCGCCGCCGAGGCGCTGCGGATCGCCCTTGTGCCCCTCGCCCCGCGCGATCCCGTGCCCGGCGCCCCCGCCGCGAGGGACCTCTTCGACAACAGCCCGGCCGGCCGGCTGCGCGACGGAGCCGAGGGCGTCACCCTTCCGGCCGCACGGCGCACCCAGAATTTCTCCGAGAGCCTGGTGATGGCCGCGCTCGCCACGGCCAAGGAGTACACGGTCAAGTCCGCGCTCGACCCGCGCGTGCTCGTCGGCGGCAACCAGCGGGCCGTACGGCTGCTGCTCGCCCCCTCCCAGCTGGAGCAGTTCGACCGCAGCTTCAGCCGCCCCGCCGACGACGGGCAGCACGCGGCCACCGGCTGGCTGGTCCGCTTCGACCCGGGCCAGGTGGCCCTCGCCGACCGCACCGTCCGCAGCCAGGGCACGTTCACGGTCGTGGAGGCGTCCCCGGCCGCGCTGGAGGTCTCCGCCGACCACACGTTCGTCTACGCGCTGCGCCCGGCCGCCAAGGCGGGCGCGGCGGACGTCTCGCTGTTCGTCGTGCGGCGCACGCTGCGCTTCCGCTTCGACCGGGACGACCTCCAGGAGCACCACGTCCAGGTGCTGCAGAGCCAGACGCAGGCCGGGCCGGAGTCCTGCTCGGCGGAGGACGCGTCCTTCCTGCGGCCGCTGTTCGCGGGTGAGAAGGCCGCGACGGAGGGCCCGGCGGGCACCGACCCCTACGCGACGGGCGCCACCACGACCGACCTCTGCGGCACCCTGGCGCCGTCGGCCCAGCCGACGCCGCCCCGGCACTGAGGGCGCCGGCGGCCTGCCGGTACTAGGGCGCGTCGTTCCTCGGCGGGTTCCTCGGCGCGTCGCCCTTGGGGCCGGGGCCGGGCCCGCGTCCGAACAGCTTGCCGCCCAGGTCGCTCGCCCCGCCCGCGATGTCGCGCACCAGCCCCATCAGCGGGTCCTTGCTCGCCCGCACCGACTCCGCGTAGTGGTTCGCCGATTCCCGGAAGGAGTCGGTCACCGAGGCGTCCTTGTCGTCCTCGCGCCGCGCGTAGTGGCCGTCCATGATCCGCTGGTAGTCGCGGCTCTCGGACCACTTCTTCAGCTCCGCCGCGCGCACGGTGGTGAACGGATGGCTGCGCGGCAGCACGTTCATGATCTTCAGGACGGAGTCGCGCAGGTCGCCGCCGCGCTCGTACTCCTCGGCCTGGGCGAGGAACGCGTCCACGTTCATCTCGTGGAGATGGTTGCCGCCCGCGACCTTCATCAGGCCGCGCATCGAGGCCCGCGGATCCTGGCCCACCAGCAGCCCCGCCCGGTCCGCCGACAGCTCCGACTTCCGGAACCACTCGCGCAACGCCGTCACGATCGCCGCCACCGCCATCCCGCCCAGCGGGATCCAGGCGACCTTGACCGCCATCTCGGTCAGGAACAGCAGGATCGTGCGGTACACCGCGTGCCCGGACAGCGCGTGGCCGACCTCGTGGCCCACGGCCGCCCGCATCTCCTCCTCGTCCAGCAGCTCCACCAGGCCCGTCGTCACCACGATGACCGGCTCGTCCAGCCCCACGCACATGGCGTTGGGCCGCGGATCCTGCGTGACGTACATCGGCGGGACCTTCGGCAGGTCCAGCACGGCACAGGCGTCCAGCAGCATCGCGTGCAGATGCGGGAACTGGAGCTCGCCCACCCGCACCGACTCCGACAGGAACAGCAGCCGCAGACTGCGCTCCGGCAGCAGCCCGCTCAGCGCCTTGAACACCGTGTCGAAACCGCTCAGCCTGCGCAGCGCCACCAGGGCGGAGCGATCCGCCGGGTGCTCGTAGGCCCGCGAGGAGATGCCGGGGAACCGCCTGCGGTCCCGGCCGGGCAGCCGCTCCGGGCCCCCGGGCACGTACTCCTGGCTGTCGCTCATCGAGACCCCCTGACACGTCGGCCGGGCGCGGTCCGCACCGGGCTTTCCGGACCCCAGCCTAGGCCGTGCCACCGACATGGCTACCGTGGAGGCATGCCCGACATCACCGCTCTCGCCGCCCATCCCGGACTCATCGAGGTCCTCGCCGTCTCCAAGGGGGACCAGGGCCCCGGCGCCCTGCTGCGCACCGTCCTGATCGTCGGGCTCGTGGGCGTCCCCCTCGTCGCCTGGCTCCTGCTGCGCGGCTATCGCAAGTAGCCGCCGGAGCCCCCGCCGGCCGGCCCCGGCGACGCTCACGCGGCGGGCCCGCCGGCCCGTACACGTGGAGTCGGCGTGAGCTCCGCATAAGGGCCCGCATACGATGTGGCAGAAGTCTCCAACCGTTAACCCGATCCCTCCCGGATAGGTTCTGCCGACGTGAACATCGCCACCGCCCACAGCGCCCTGGTCTCCCTCGCCGCCGAGGGCCACCACGTGGACACCCACGAGAGCCTCAGCCCCGCCATCACCGGTGGCTCCGCCCTGGTCATCCTGCTGCTCCTGCTGTGGATCACCACCCGTTTCAACCGCGACCGCTGATCCCACCGGTCCCTGGCGAACCGGCGTGGAAACGCGCCCAGTAGGGTCTGCACGCATGGGAGAGCAGACAGAGCCCGGGAAGCGGCGGCTCGGAGTGATGGGCGGGACGTTCGATCCCATCCACCACGGTCACCTGGTCGCCGCGAGCGAAGTGGCCGCGCAGTTCCACCTGGACGAGGTGGTCTTCGTGCCGACCGGGCAGCCGTGGCAGAAGAGCCACCGTGCGGTGTCCCCCGCCGAGGACCGCTATCTGATGACGGTGATCGCCACCGCGTCCAACCCGCAGTTCTCGGTCAGCCGGATCGACATCGACCGCGGTGGCCCCACCTACACCACGGACACCCTCCGTGAGCTGCGGGACCTCAACGAGAACGCGGACCTGTTCTTCATCACCGGCGCCGACGCCCTCGCGCAGATCCTCACCTGGCGGGACACCGAGGAGCTCTTCTCGCTGGCCCACTTCATCGGCGTCACCCGGCCGGGCCACATACTGGCCAACCCGGGGCTGCCCGAGGACCGGGTCTCCTTCGTGGAGGTCCCCGCCCTCGCCATCTCCTCCTCCGACTGCCGCGCCCGTGTGGCGCAGGGCGAGCCCGTCTGGTACCTCGTGCCCGACGGTGTGGTGCGCTACATCGACAAGCGCAAGCTGTACCGTCACGACGGCTGAACCGCACGACGGCCGGCTCCGGCCCGCCGGCCACCGAGGGGCACTGGTGAACGACCGACAGGACCCGTACGCGCACGACCCATACGCGCACGACCCGTACGCACAGGCGCAGGTGTACGGCTACGACGCCTATGGCCAACCCGTGTACCGGCCGGACGCCCCGGAGCGCGTGTACGACGCCTACGGCCAGCCGATCCAGCAACAGACGCACGGCTACGACCCGTACACCGCGCAGCCCCAGCACTCGCAAACGGCGTACGACTCCTACGCGACGCAGACCCAGCAGGCGCAGCAGGCCCAGCAGGAGTGGATCCCCCGGCAGACGGGCCCCGTCGGCCAGGGGGAGCCCGTCGGCCAGGGGGAACACGAGGGGACGGCGGACGGCCGCATCCCGGAGCCCCGGCCCGCGGCCGACTCCGCGCCCGGCTCCGCACCCGATCCCGCGCCCGGCTCCGCGCCGGAGGCGGACGCCTACCGGACCGAGCAGTTCTCCTTCATCGAGGAGCCGGACGAGGGCTCCGAGGACGTCATCGACTGGCTCAAGTTCAGCGAGAGCCGCACGGAGCGCCGCGACGAGCGCAAGCGCAAGGGCCGCAACCGCGTCGTCGCCCTCGCCGTGGTGCTCGTCCTCGCGCTGGGCGGCGGCATCGGCTGGTTCCTCCTCTCCGGAGGAGAGGAGAAGAAGAGCACGGCGGCCGCGGCGGGAGCGCAGAAGCGGGACGTGATCGTCGTGCACCTGCGGCAGACCCAGGGCGGCGACAGCTCCACCGCCCTGCTGGTCGACAACGAGACCAGCAAGAAGGCCACCACCCTGCTGCTGCCGAACTCGCTGGGGCTCACCACCAAGGAGGGCGGCACCGCCACGACGCTCGGCAAGGCCGTCCAGGACGCCGGCACGGGGGCGACCAGGGACGCCCTGAACACCCTGCTCGGCGCGGACATCAAGGGCAGCTGGCGGCTGGACACCCCCTACCTGGAGAACCTGGTCGAGCTCGTCGGCGGCATCACGGTCGACACGGACGCGACCGTGCCCGGCGCCAAGCAGGGCGACGGCCCGCTGGTCGAGCAGGGCAAGGGCAGGACCCTCGGCGGCCGGGCCGCGGTCGGCTACGCCACGTACCGGGCCACCGGAGAGGACCAGGGGCGGCAGCTGGCCCGGTTCGGCCAGGTCATGCAGGCGGTGCTGCGGAAGATGTCCACCGACCCGCGGGCGGCCACCACGACCGTCGACTCCCTGGCCCAGATCCCCGACCCCTCGCTCTCCGTCCAGCAGCTCGGCGCCTCCCTGGCCCACCTCGCGGAGAAGGCCAAGGAGGGGGCGTACGCCACCTCCGTCCTGCCCGTGAAGGCGGACGGGGCGCTCGGCGGGCAGCCGGCCGACGCCATGGTCAAGGACGTCCTCGGCGGCACGGTGCGCGCCACGGCCAAGGGCGCGCCGCCCCGGGTGAGCGTGAAGAACGCCACAGGATCCGCCGCCGCGTCCGGAACGGCGCAGGTCGCGCTGGTCAACGGCGGCTACACCTACGTCGACGGCGGTGCCCCGGGCACGGCGGAGGCGGCCTCCTCGGTGACCTACGCGGACGATGCCCGGGCGGCCGAGGCCAAGGAGGTCGCCAGGACGCTGGGCCTGCCGGAGAAGGCCGTGCGCAAGGGCACGGAGGCGGGCAACGCGGACGTCGCCGTGGTCCTGGGCAAGGACTACAAGGGCTGAGGGGGCGGGAGCCCGGGCACGGAGGGCGTGGCGGAAAAGGCCGGGAGGGCCGTCGGCGGGTCGTGAGACCCTTGAGACGTACTGACCCTCTTTACGAAAGCATGGCTTGTGACCGCCACGGACCGCTCCATCGAGCTCATCCAGGCCGCCGCCCAGGCTGCCGCCGACAAGCTCGCGCACGATGTCATCGCCTACGACGTCAGCGACGTACTGTCGATCACCGACGCCTTCCTGCTGGCCTCGGCCCCCAACGACCGCCAGGTCAAGTCGATCGTCGACGAGATCGAGGAGCGGCTGCTCAAGGAGCTCGGCGCCAAGCCGGTGCGCCGCGAGGGCGACCGCGACGCCCGCTGGGTGCTCCTGGACTACGTCGACATCGTCGTGCACGTGCAGCACAGCGAGGAGCGCGTCTTCTACGCCCTGGAGCGGCTGTGGAAGGACTGCCCGGAGATCGAGCTGCCCGCCGACGCCGTCGCCACCCGCGGCAAGGCCGAGGAGCACGCCCGGGAGCAGGCCGCCGACGGCGACCTGGACGGAGACCTGAGCTGAACGGCCGCCCGGGCGGCCGGGGCCGCCGGCTCGTGCTGTGGCGGCACGGCCAGACCGCTTGGAACGTGGAGCGCCGTTTCCAGGGCACCACGGACATCGAGCTGACCGGCACCGGTGTCGCCCAGGCGCGCCGGTCCGCCCGGCTGCTGGCCGCGCTGCGGCCCGACGCGATCGTCGCCTCCGACCTGGGCCGCGCCAGGGCCACGGCGGCCGAGCTGGCCGCCGTCACGGGCCTCACGGTCACCCACCACGCCGAGCTGCGGGAGACCTACGCGGGCGCCTGGCAGGGGCTGACCCACGAGGAGATCGCCGAGCGCTACGGCGAGCAGTACGCGGCGTGGAAGCGCGGCGAGCCCGTGCGGCGCGGCGGCGGCGAGCTGGAGACCGAGGTCGCCGACCGGGCGGCGCCGGTCGTGCTGTCGCACGCCGAGAAGCTCCCCGACGGCGGCACGCTCGTCGTGGTCAGCCACGGCGGCACGATCCGCACCACCATCGGCCGGCTGCTGGGCCTGGAGGCCCGCTCGTGGGAGGCGCTGGGCGGCCTCTCCAACTGCTGCTGGTCCGTGCTGGGCGAGGGCGCGCGCGGCTGGCGGCTGCTGGAGCACAACGCCGGGACGCTGCCCGAACCGGTGCTCGGTGACGACGACTGAGCGGCGCGTGGGGCTCGATTTCACATCTGGGCAGGTCACAGGCTAAAGTTCTTCTTGTTCGCGGGGAACGCGGGGGAAAACCTCCGGGGAAACCGAGAACAGCGGGGCTATAGCTCAGTTGGTAGAGCGCCTGCATGGCATGCAGGAGGTCAGGAGTTCAATTCTCCTTAGCTCCACAGTGACGACGATCCCGTCTCCCCTCCCGGGGAGGCGGGATTGTTGCTGTTCCGGCGCGGTCCCGTGGCAGAATCGGACACCCGGGAGCGAGCGGGGCCGAGGGGGAGGGGAGGAGCGCGGTCATGGGTGCTCACAGCCGGAAGTGTGACTGGTGCGGCAGCGGCACGCCGATCGTCCGCGACATGGAGCCGCTCAACTCCGCATACCAGTACTGGTGCGTGGAGTGCGCGCGGGCGCTGATCATAAAAGGCGACCCCATCGAGACCTACCGGGAGCTCGAGGGCGAGCCGATCTACGGACGACTGCTCGACGAGCACTGCGCCCTCAAGCGGTTCTACTCCTTCGTCACCGCGTGAAAATCGGTCATACCGGGGCGTTGCGGGACGCCCGATGAACCGATTTGGCAGATGGGGGGGAGGTCCGTGTAATGTAATCCGTGTCGCCAGGGAGACCGCGAGGAAAACCCGGGCGGAAAACAAAACAAGGGGCTATAGCTCAGTTGGTAGAGCGCCTGCATGGCATGCAGGAGGTCAGGAGTTCAATTCTCCTTAGCTCCACAGTGGTTGAGAGGGTCGTCCATGAGGACGGCCCTCTCGGCGTTTGTGCCCCGCCCCGTTCTCAGGGGTCGTGCTCAGAGGTCGTGCTCAGGGGTCGTCGAGGCGAAGCGCCAGCGCGGGGCAGCGGCGTACGGCCCGCTGTGCGCGCCCCCGCAAATGCCCGGGCACTCCGGCGTCGGCGAGCGCCGGAAAACCGTCCGGGCCCATCCGTACGAGCTCGGGCAGCAGCCCCGCGCACAGGCCGTGCCCCTCGCACAGCGTCCAGTCCACCGCGAGCCGCTTTCCGGCCGCGTTCCCCGGTTCCGTGTTCCCGTCGCCGGGCAGCGGCAGCAGCCCGGCCGTGGGGCGCCCGCAGCCGCCGCCCAGGACGTGCGCGGCCAGATCGTCGGTGAAGGCCGCCAGCGCGCTCAGCGCGAAGCGCGCCGCCCCGTCCGGGTGCCCGCACGCCCCCCGCCCCCGGACGGCCCCCGCCGCCTCCCGTACGGCCTCCAGGGCGCCGCGCCCGCCCCCGGTCACCACGTCCGCCAGGGCCCCGGCCAGCGTCGGCAGGCCCAGCCGGCACGGGCCGCACTGTCCCGCCGACTCGGCCGCCAGCCAGTGCGCCACCCGTACCGCCTCGCCCAGCGGACAGGTGGCGCCGGACAGCGGCAGCACCGCCCCGGCGCCCAGGGTCGCGCCGTGAGCGGCGAGGGCGCCCCTGGAGAGGGCCGTCCCGGCAGCGGCGGCCGCGTCCAGCCAGCCGCCGTGATAGCCGCCGACCAGCACGCCCTGCGGGACGGCCTCGCCACCGCACTGGGCGAGGACGTACGACAGCGCCACCCCGCCGGGGGCCTCGACCACGCGCGGGAACGGCACCGCGCCGGAGACGGTGAGCAGGACGGTGCCCGGCTCGTCCGGGGTGCCGGTCGAGGCGTAGCGGGGGGTGCCGAGCCGGGCGGCGAGGGCGAGTTGGGCGTACGTCTCGGTGTTGGACAGCAGCGTCGGCAGGCCGCCCAGCCCGGCCGTCGTGGCGTGGCCGCGCCGGCCCGGCGGGAGCGCGGGGCCACCGCTCGCGGCGCGCAGCAGCGCGGAGGACTCTCCGGAGACCATGCGCTCGGGGAGGCGTACGACCCGGGCGCGCACGGCCCGCCCGCGCCGGTCGGACAGACCGCGCTCGCCGAGTGCCTCCCTTACGGACGCCTCCGTGCCCGTACGGGTCACCCCGATCACGAGCGTCCGGGCGCCGAGCGCCTCGGCGGCGAGCAGCGCGCCGTCCAGCACGAGGTGCGGGGCGCGCCGCAGCAGCACCGCGTCCTTGCGGCACGCGGGCTCGCCCTCGCACCCGTTGACGACCACCACGGGCGGCGTCCCACGCCGCCGCGCGGCCCCGCCCACCGCCCGCACCTTCCGCGCGAACGGAAACCCGGCCCCACCCCGGCCGCGCAACGCGACGGCCTCGGCCAGCCGCGTCAGCTCGTCCTCGGTGAGGCGCGGGATCGAGCCGTGCACGGCGAGATGGGCGCGCCGGTCCAGCCGGGCCGCGTCGTCGAACCCGGCGGTCAGCCGCGGCAGCCCGAGAACGAGGACGTGGGGGAGCTCGGGGAGAGGCCCGCTCACGCGGACCGCCGCGCGATGTCCTCAAGTGCGGGCAATTCCAGCGCCTCCGGCGCTTGAGGAGCGGGGGTCCGGGGGCGGAGCCCCTGGGAAACGGAGAAAGGGCGGGACTGGGGCACCCTCCCCGCCGCATGAGCCCCCACCGACCGGCGCCGTACAAGCAACCGCACCACGCCCACCCCGAAACGCCGAACCGCGAGGGCCATCGCCACCCCCACCAAACACCCCACATAACACCCCGTCACCCACCCCGCCGCCTCCCGCCCCGCGTGCAACCCGTGCAGCAACCCCGCGCACCACGCCCCGTACGCGCTCGCGTGGAGCACCCGCCAGCGCCGCGCCGCCGCGCGCCCCCGCCCGGCGAAGACGCTGCGCAGGGCGCCGGTCGCGGCCGCGAGCACCAGCAGATAGCCCGCGAGCGAGCCGAGCCCGATGAGCCCGGCGCGCCCGCCGACACCGGAGGCGAAGGGGATCAGGGCGCCGGTCGTGGAGGCGTGCGCCTCGGCGACCTTGACGCCCACGTGCACGAGGAGGAAGCCGAGCGCGCCGACGGCGAGGGCCCGGTGCACGGCCTGGGCGAGCAGCCGGCCACGCGGGCCGAGGGCCAGGCGGTCGGCGGCGACGAGCCCCCAGACGACGGTCGCGGTCAGCGAGACCAGGGCGAGCACGCCGCCGGCCTGGTCGAGGAAGCGGTGGAGGTCCATGCCCCGGCAGGCTAGGCAGCGAACCGGCCCGCGCGGCCCGCTTCGCGCAACCCCGGTGCGCCACCGCCCCCCGCTGCTAACGTCTGTTCGTTCGGCGCAAGTTCGATCCGTAAGCCGCCGCTTTCCCAACAAACCACCCTCGCAGGCGATTTGATTGCGTGCCCGTGGTTCTCCCTTGATCACTTCTTGGTGAACACATGTCCCCTGAGTGAACGGTTTATCGGTCAGAGTGTGGCCGACCGTTCGCATCGCAGGGGGTTTTCCTTGACTTCACGCCGTCCAAGCCACCGTTCCAGAACGCGCGCCGTCCTGTCCCTGACGGCGGCCCTGCCGCTGGTCGCCGGAGCGCTCGCGCTCGGCGTGCCCGCGGCCCACGCCGACTCCGGCCCGCACGACCGCCAGTCGCTGGCGGGCACCAAGCCGCTGTGGGCGACGCCCAGTGCCGACCAGGGGGCCGTCCCGGAGCAGAAGGCCGTCACCGCCCGGGTCTACCTCGCCGGCCGTGACGCCAAGGGCCTGGCCGCGTACGCGCGTGCCGTCTCGGACCCGAAGTCCGCCTCGTACGGCAAGTACTTGACGGCCCAGCAGTCGAAGGAACGTTTCGGCGCGACCCAGGGCCAGATAGCCCGGGTCACCGGCTGGCTGAAGTCCTCCGGCCTGACGGTGACCGGCGTCAACGACCACTACGTCACCGTGACCGGTGACGCGGCCGCCGCCCAGAAGGCGTTCGGCACCGAGCTCCACAACTACGTCAAGGACGGGAAGACCTACCACGCCCCGGCGCGGAACGCCTCCGTCCCGGCCGCCCTCGACGGCGCCGTCCTGACCGTCGTGGGCCTGAACAACGCCCCGCGACTGACCCACCACCGCGACACGCTGCCCGGCCCGAGCGCCGGCTTCCGCAACGCCGGGCCGTTCTCCACGTACTACGGCTCGAACGTCAACACCGGCCTCCCCTCCGCGTACGGCGACCACGCCCCGTACGCCATCAAGGGCTACACCGGAAAGCAGCTGCGCGCCGTCTACGGGGCGAAGAACTTCACCGGCAAGGGCGTGACGGTCGCCATCACCGACGCCTACGCCTCCCCGACGATCGCCGCCGACATCCAGCAGTACGCCAAGCGCAACGGCGACAAGCCCTACCGCAAGGGCCAGTACTCCCAGGTGCTGCCCGCCACCTGGACGCACGCCGACCCCAAGGAGTGCGACGCGGCCGGCTGGTACGGCGAGGAGACCCTCGACGTCGAGGCCGTGCACGCCGTCGCCCCCGACGCGAACATCGTCTACGTCGCCGGCTCCTCCTGCCAGGACGACGACCTGATCGACTCCCTGCACAAGATCGTCGACAACCGGCTGGCCGACATCGTCTCCAACTCCTGGGGCGACGTCGAGGCGAACGAGTCCCCGGACGTGGCCGCCGCCTACGACCAGGTCTTCCAGAAGGGCGCCGTCGAGGGCATCGGCTTCTACTTCTCCTCCGGCGACGACGGCGACAACGTCGCCAAGCACGGTGTGAAGCAGGTCGACACGCCCGCCAACTCCCCGTGGGTCACCTCCGTGGGCGGCACCTCCCTGGCCGTCGGCAAGGGCGACAAGTACCTGTGGGAGACCGGCTGGGGCACCCACAAGGCCGCGCTGTCCAAGGACGGCCTGACCTGGGAGGGCATGCCCGGCGCCTTCACCGGCGGCGCCGGCGGCGGCACCAGCAAGGTCTTCGAGCAGCCCTTCTATCAGCGCGGCGTCGTCCCCGACACGCTGGCGAAGTCGAACGGCACCGACAAGCCGATGCGCGTCGGCCCCGACATCGCGGCCGTCGCCGACTCCACCACCGGCTTCCTCGTCGGCCAGACGCAGACCTTCCCCGACGGCTCGGTGAAGTACGACGAGTACCGCATCGGCGGCACCTCGCTGGCCGCACCCGTGATCGCGGGCGTCCAGGCGCTGGCCCAGCAGGCCCGGCACGGCGTCCCGATCGGCTTCGCCAACCCGGCCATCTACGACCGCTACGGCACCGGCGCCTACCACGACGTCACCGACCACCCGCTCGGCCAGGGCCGCAGCATCGCCGACGTCCGCGTCGACTACGCCAACGGCGTCGACGCCAAGGGCGGCCTGCTCACCTCGCTGCGCACCCTGGGCGCCGACAGCTCACTCTCCGCGACCGTCGGCTACGACAACGTCACCGGCGTCGGCACCCCCGCCGACGGCTACGTGACCTCGTACGTGCCCGGTCAGCGCCGCTGACCCCCGTCCGACCCCCGCTCGGCCCCTGCCGAGCCACCCGGGGCCCGCACCGTGCTTCGGTGCGGGCCCCGGGCCCGCTGGGGTAACCTGACCCCATGCGTGCCGTACGCCTTCTGCTTAGCGAGCCGCGCTGATCAAGCACCGGCAGGTGGCCGCCGACCCTTCGGCGGTCCGGACCGGCATCGGCGCGGCATCCCCTCCTGTGCGAGGGGTTTTTTCATTTGCGGCCCCGGGCCCTATGGCTCCGGACCGCGAGCGGACAGGCGACAGACGACGATCGATGGAGCTTTGAGGACGATGAGCGAGACCCCCACCGCCGCCGAGGTGGCCGCCCCGCACCGCTACACGGCCGCGCTGGCCGCTGACATCGAGGCGCGCTGGCAGGACTTCTGGGACGCGAACGGCACGTACGCCGCGCCCAACCCCAGCGGTGAGCTGGCCGGTGACGAGGCCGTCGTCGCCCGCCCCAAGAAGTTCATCATGGACATGTTCCCTTACCCCTCGGGCGCGGGCCTCCACGTCGGCCACCCCCTGGGCTACATCGCCACGGACGTCTACGCGCGCTACCACCGCATGACGGGCCACAACGTCCTCCACACCCTCGGCTTCGACGCCTTCGGCCTGCCCGCCGAGCAGTACGCCGTGCAGACCGGCACCCACCCCCGGGTCTCCACCGAGGCGAACATCGAGAACATGAAGGCCCAGCTGCGCCGGCTGGGCCTGGGCCACGACAAGCGCCGCTCGTTCGCGACGATCGAGCCGGAGTACTACAAGTGGACCCAGTGGATCTTCCTCCAGATCTTCAACTCCTGGTACGACCCGGAGGCGAAGAAGGCCCGCCCGATCGCCGAGCTCGTCGCCGAGTTCGAGAGCGGCCGGCGTGAGGTCCCCGGCGGCCGCGCCTGGAGCGAGCTGAACGCCGTCGAGCGCGACGAGCTGCTGGGCGCCTACCGCCTGGCCTACGCCTCCGACGCGCCCGTCAACTGGTGCCCCGGCCTGGGCACCGTGCTGGCCAACGAGGAGGTCACCGCCGACGGCCGCTCCGAGCGCGGCAACTTCCCCGTCTTCAAGTCCAAGCTGCGCCAGTGGAACATGCGGATCACCGCCTACGCGGACCGCCTGATCGACGACCTGGACGCCCTGGACTGGCCCGAGGCCATCAAGCTCCAGCAGCGCAACTGGATCGGCCGCAGCGAGGGCGCGCGCGTCGACTTCCAGGTCGCCGGCCACGAGGCCCGGAAGATCACCGTCTTCACCACCCGCCCCGACACCCTCTTCGGCGCCACCTACATGGTGCTGGCCCCCGAGCACGACCTGATCGACGAGATCGTGCCCGCCGAGTGGCCCGAAGGCACCAAGGACGTCTGGACCGCCGGCGCGGGCACCCCGGCCGAGGCCGTCGCCGCCTACCGCAAGCAGGCGCAGTCCAAGACCGACGTCGAGCGGCAGACCGAGGGCAAGGACAAGACCGGCGTCTTCACCGGCGCGTACGCCCTCAACCCGGTCACCGGCGAGCGCGTCCCCGTCTTCGTCGCCGACTACGTGCTGATGGGCTACGGAACCGGCGCGATCATGGCCGTGCCCGGCCAGGACGAGCGCGACTGGGAGTTCGCCAGCGTCTTCGAGCTGCCGATCGTCCGCACCGTCCAGCCGCCCGAGGGCTGGGAGGGCGAGGCCTACAACGGCCAGGGCCCGGCCATCAACTCGGCCAACGCCGAGCTCGACCTCAACGGCATGCAGATCGACGAGGCCAAGCGCACCGTGATCGCCCACCTGGAGGCGCGCGGCATCGGCGAGGGCACCGTCAACTTCCGGCTGCGCGACTGGCTCTTCAGCCGCCAGCGCTACTGGGGCGAGCCCTTCCCGATCGTCTACGACGAGAACGGCATCGCCCACGCGCTGCCCGAGTCGATGCTCCCCCTGGAGCTGCCCGAGGTCGACGACTACACCCCGCGCACCTTCGACGCGGACGACGCGGACACCTCCCCGGAGACCCCGCTCTCCCGCAACCAGGACTGGGTCAACGTCGAGCTGGACCTGGGCGACGGGCCGAAGACGTACCGCCGCGAGACCAACACCATGCCCAACTGGGCCGGTTCCTGCTGGTACGAGCTGCGCTACCTGGACCCGCGCAACGACGAGCAGCTGGTCTCCGCCGACGCCGAGCGCTACTGGATGGGCCCGCGCGAGGGCCAGCCGCTGGGCGGCGTCGACCTGTACGTCGGCGGTGCCGAGCACGCCGTGCTGCACCTGCTGTACGCCCGCTTCTGGTCGAAGGTCCTCTTCGACCTGGGCCACATCTCCTCGGCCGAGCCGTTCCACAAGCTCTACAACCAGGGCATGATCCAGGCGTACGTCTACCGCGACGCGCGCGGCATCGCGGTGCCCGCCGCCGAGGTGGAGGAGCGGGGCGGCGCGTTCTACTACGAGGGCGGCAAGGTCAGCCGGCTGCTCGGCAAGATGGGCAAGTCCCTGAAGAACGCCGTCACCCCGGACGAGATCTGCGTCGAGTACGGCGCCGACACCCTGCGCCTGTACGAGATGGCGATGGGCCCGCTGGACGTCTCCCGCCCGTGGGACACCCGCGCCGTCGTCGGCCAGTACCGGCTGCTCCAGCGCCTGTGGCGCAACGTCGTCGACGAGAACACCGGCGAGGTCACGGTCGTCGACGCCGCGCCCGACGAGGCGACGCTGCGTGCCCTCCACAAGGCGATCGACGGCGTCGGCCAGGACATGGCGAACCTGCGCTTCAACACCGCCATCGCCAAGGTGACCGAGCTGAACAACCTCGTCACCAAGCTGCCCGAGGTGCCGCGCGTGGTCGCCGAGGGCCTGGTGCTGCTGATCGCGCCGCTCGCCCCGCACATCGCCGAGGAGCTGTGGCGCAAGCTCGGCCACGAGGGCTCGGTCGTCCACGCGGACTTCCCCGCCGCCGACCCGGCCTACCTGGTCGACGAGGCCGTGACCTGCGTCGTCCAGATCAAGGGCAAGGTCAAGGCCCGTCTGGAGGTCGCCCCGTCGATCTCCGACGAGGAGCTGGAGAAGGTCGCGCTGGCCGACCCGGCGGTCGTCGCCGCGCTGGGCGGCGCGGGCATCCGCAAGGTCATCGTGCGGGCGCCGAAGCTGGTGAACATCGTCCCGGCGTAATGCCTCGGGGCGGGCGCTAGGGGTTTGTCCCTACGGGCAGGTTGGGGGTTCCGAAGGAACCCGCGGCCTGCCCGTTGCGTTTACGGTGGAGAGGTGGCGGGGGCCGTCCCGCCGACGGGTCCTCCCGGGGGCTCGCCGAGTGTCCCGCTCGTGTCCCGCTTACTGAGGAGCGCGTATGGTAGCCGCGGCCGTGATCATCGGCTTGATCTGTGCGCTCGTCGTGGCGCTGGCGGTCATCGCCACGGTCAAGGCGGTCCGGACCGTCAAGCGCGGCGTCGACCAGGCGGTCACCCAGGCCCGTCGCACGGTCGAGGACACCCGGCTCAAGGCCCGGCAGTTCACCCAGGCCGGCCCGGCGGGCGAGGTCGCCGAGCTGCGCCTCTCGCTGCGGACGTCGATGCGCGCCACCCAGGAAGTGCTGCGGGAGGGCCAGAAGGGCGACGCCTCCCTGACCGAGTCCCTCGCCCTCTTCGACCGCCTCAGCGCACACGGCCGCGAGCTCGACGAAGACCTGCGCAAGCTGGAGACCGAGCCCGACCGGGAGCGTGTCGCCGCCTGCCTGCCCGACCTCCGGGAGCGCACCAAGCAGATCACGCACTCCGCCGACTCCCTGCGCTTCGCCGCCCAGGACCGGGCCCGGCAGTTCGCGGGCGACGAACTGTCGCTGCTGAGCGAGCAGATCCGCATGGAGACGGGCGCGCTCCGCCACTGGGAGGCGGACGACGCGGACGACGCGGGGGCGGGGGCGAAGGATGCGGAGAAGACGGGCGCCGAGGCCAAGGCCGAGCGGCCCGCGATAAGCGGCAGGGATGCCTCCCGGCAGTGGGGGTACACATGGGAGAAGGTCAAGCGTCCGGAAAGCCCCGCCTGAGCGAAGGGGCCCTGACCAGCGGAAACGATCAAGCGGTCCGGGGCCCGCACTGCCGTGGCGGCGGGCCGGCGGGTAACCTCCGGGGCATGTCCCGCCATGTCGCGATCATCACTGATTCCACGGCCTACCTGCCCGCTCGGGCGATGGAGCGGCACGACATCGTCGCCGTCCCGCTGACAGTGGTCCTGGGCGACGAGGCGCTGGAGGAGGGCACCGAGATCTCGGCCCGGTCGGTCGCCCAGGCCCTTCAGAAACGCCGGCCGGTGACCACCTCGCGCCCCGCCCCCGAGGTCTTCGCGGCCGCCTACCGCGCCGCCGCCGAGGCCGGTGCCGACGGCATCGTCTCCCTCCACCTCTCCTCCGAGTTCTCGGGCACCTACGACGCCGCGGTCCTCGCGGCGAAGGAGGCGCCGGTGCCGGTACGGGTCGTCGACACCGGCATGGTCGCGATGGCCCTCGGCTTCTGCGCCCTCGCCGCCGCCGACACCGCCGAGGCGGGCGGCACGCTCGACGAGGCGGTGGCCGCGGCGGAGAAGCGCGCGCAGGGCACGGCCGCCTACTTCTACGTCGACACCCTCGACTATCTGCGCCGCGGTGGGCGCATCGGCGCCGCCCAGGCGCTGCTCGGCTCGGCGCTCGCCGTCAAACCGCTGCTCCAGCTGGACGGGGGCCGTATCGAGCTGAGGGAGAAGGTCCGTACGGCGTCGAAGGCGATCGCCAGGCTGGAGGAGATCGTCGTCGAGCGCGCGGGTGCCGCGCCGGTCGACGTCGCGGTGCATCACCTGGCCGCCCCGGAACGGGCCGAGCTGCTCGCGGAGCGGCTGCGGGAACGGGTGCCGGGGCTGGCGGAGCTCCATGTGAGCGAGGTCGGCGCGGTCATCGGGGCGCACACGGGGCCGGGGCTGCTGGGCGTGGTGGTCTCGGCGAGGTGAGAGTCCTCTTGTGGGTGACGGACTTTTCCACAACCCGCCGGTAGTCCACAGGAATTGAGGCTTCCGGACAGGATCGGGCGGCGTCACCTAGCGTGACGGCATGACTTCATTCGCGCCTTCTCCGACACGTGCCGTCACCGCCCTCGACCTGGGCCTCGGCTCGCTGCGCGACCGCGCGGCGGCCGGTTCAGGGGCCGGTACCGACGCCGCTGCCGATGCCGCGCGCCCGCGAGGGCGGCTGCGCCTGCGGGGGGTGACGGCCGCGCTGGGAGACCGGCTGCCGTTGTGGGTGCGGGTGCGGTGCGGCATCGCGCCGAGGACGCTCGCGGCGCTGACGGCCGTGCTGGTCGCGGCGGTCGCCCTGGGCGCGTACCACTTCTGGGCGGGGCGCCCACGGACGGTCCGGGTGCCGGCGCGCGAGGGACCGCTCGCGGCGTCGCCGCCGGTGGCGGCCGTCCCGCCGGCGCCCGGCCCTGGTCCGTCGGTGCCCGGCTCCGGCCCGGTCCCGTCGGCCCGGAGCCTGGTGGTGGACGTGGCGGGCAAGGTGCGGCGCCCCGGGGTTCAGCGCCTGCCGCCGGGTTCACGGGTCGAGGACGCGCTGGAGGCCGCCGGGGGAGCGCGGCCGGGAGTGGACACGGCGGGGCTCAACCGGGCGCGCGTGCTGATGGACGGGGAGCTGATCGTGGTGGGCGCCGGCCCCGCCCCTGGAGGTTCGGCGCAGGGAGGTCCGGTGCTGGGAGGGCCGGGGCCGGTAGGCCCGGCATCGGCCTCGGGCGGCGGCGCGGGGCCCGCCGGAGCCGGGCCGGTCAGCCTCAACTCCGCGACGCTCGAACAGCTCGACGCCCTCCCGGGCGTGGGCCCGGTCCTCGCCCAGCACATCCTCGACTACCGCACCCAGCACGGGGGCTTCCGCTCGGTCTCCGACCTCCGCCATGTCAACGGCATCGGCGCCCGCCGCTTCACCGACCTCAAGCCGCTGGTCCAGCCATGACGCGGGTCGCTGCCACCGGTACGGGCGCCCTTCCGGCGGGAGGGGGCGGGGAGGCCGCCCCGGCCGACCTGCGGCTGGTCGGGCCCGCGCTCGCGGCGTGGGCCGCCGCCGCGGTCGCCCTGACGGCGGAGGGCCGCGCGGTGGCCGTCGCCTGCGGGGCGGCGATGCTCGTGTCCTGCGCGTTGCTGCTGGTGGCGGCTGCGCGCCGGGGCGCCGGGGGCCGTGCTGAGGGCGGTGGCGGGGGAGCGGGCGGGGCCGGGATCGTCGGCGCGGTGGCGGCTGTGGTGCTGTGTGCCGCCGCCGGGGCGGCCGTCGGCGGGTTGGCGGGGGCCGACGCCCGGCGGGGGCCGGTGCCGGAGCTGGCACGGCGGCATGCCGAGGCGACCGTCGAGGTGACGTTGACCGGGGACCCGAGGCTGACCCGGCCACGGGTGCGGGGCTCGGTCCGGGCCGCGCCCGCCGTCGTGATGGAGGCCGAGGCGACCCGGGTGACCACCGCACGCGGGGTGACGACAGCGGTCCGCACGCCGGTGCTGCTGATGGCCCATCAGTCGTGGCTCGGGCTGCTGCCCTCCACCGAACTCAGGGTGGAAGGCCGGCTCATGCCGCCCTCCCGGTCGGGTGACCGCGTCGCGGCCGTCGTCCGGGTCGGTGACAGTGGCCCGCCGCGGATCGTCGCGGGGCCGTCCGTGGTGCAGCGGGTGGCGGGGCGGCTGCGCGCCGGCCTGCGGGAGGCGGCCGACGGGCTGGCGCCGGATGCCCGGGCGCTGCTGCCCGGCCTGGTCGTCGGGGACACCTCGCGCGTCCCCTCCGACCTCGAAGAGGCCTTCCGTGCCACGGATCTGACGCATCTGCTCGCCGTGTCCGGGGGAAACCTGGCGGTGCTGCTGGCCGTGCTCATCGGGCCGCCGCATCTCGCCTCGCGTGCCGAGCGCCGTGGGCTGGCGGCCCGGCTGGGGATCCCGCTGCGGCTGACGGCGGTGCTGGGCGGTGGGCTGGCGCTCGGTTTCGTGGTGGTGTGCCGTCCCGAGCCGAGCGTGCTGCGGGCGGCCGTGTGCGGGCTGATCACTCTGCTGGCCATCGGGACGGGGCGTCGCCGCGGCCTGCTGCCCGCGTTGGCGGGGGCGGTACTCCTGCTCGTCCTCTACGACCCGTGGCTGGCGCGGGGCTACGGGTTTCTGCTCTCGGTCCTGGCCACCGGCGCCCTGCTGACCCTCGCCCCGCGCTGGGCGGCGGGCCTGCGGCGGCGTGGGGTGCCGCCCCGGATCGCGGAGGCCCTCGCGGCGGCGGGCGCGGCGCAGGCCGTGTGTGCGCCGGTGATCGTGGTGCTGGCGGCGCGGGTGAGCCTGGTGGCGGTGCCGTGCAATCTGCTCGCCGAGCCGGCGGTCGCGCCCGCCACGATCCTCGGGTTCGCCGCGCTCGCCGCCGCCCCGCTCGTGCCGCCGCTCGCCGAGGGGCTCGCCTGGCTGGCGGGCTGGCCGGCGCGGTGGACGGCGACCGTCGCCCGGACCGGGGCGGGGCTGCCCGGGGCCGAGCTGGACTGGCCCGGCGGCTGGGCCGGCGGGCTGTGGCTGGCGGCGGCGACGGTGGTCCTCGTCCTGGTCGCGGGGCGGGTGCTGCGCGGCCCGTGGGTCTGCGGGGCGTGTGCGCTGGTCCTGCTGCTGGCCGTGGTCCGCCCGGCACCCCTGACGAGGGGCCTCACCGGATGGCCGCCGCCGGACTGGCGGATGGTGGCGTGCGACGTCGGCCAGGGGGACGCGCTCGTGCTCGCCACCGGACGCCCGCACAGCGCGGTGCTCGTCGACGCCGGGCCCGAGCCGAGAGCCGTCGATCGCTGTCTGCGGCGGCTGGGCGTCGACGAGGTGCCGATGCTGCTGTTGAGCCACTTCCACGCCGATCACGTCGACGGCCTGCCGGGGGTGCTGCGCGGCCGCGCGGTGGGGGCGATCGAGACGACCCCGTACGCGCTGCCGGAGGGCCAGGCGGCGTTCGTCCGGCGGGAGGCCCGTCGGGCGGGTGTGCCGGTCGTGGAGGCGGCGCCGGGGGAGCGGCGGAGCGTGGGCGGGCTGGCGTGGGAGGTGCTGTGGCCGCCGCCCGCCGGGACGTCCGCCGTGGCGGAGGAGGGGCCCAACGACGCCAGCGTCGTCCTCCTCGTCCGCACGGGCGGGCTCACCCTCCTGCTGCTCGGGGACCTCGAACCACCCGCCCAGCAGGAGCTGTCGGAGACGCACCCCGGCCTCCCACAGGTGGACGTCCTCAAGGTCGCCCACCACGGTTCCGCCTACCAGGACGCCCGGCTGACGCGTGGGCTCCACCCCCGGCTGGCGGTGATATCCGTGGGAGCCGGCAACCCCTACGGCCATCCGGCGGCCCGGACGATCGGCGCGCTGCGGGAGCAGGGGGCGGCGGTCCTGCGCACCGACACCGACGGACCGGTGGCCGTCACGGGCGGGACGGACGGGACCGGCGGCCCGGTGGCCGTCACGGCAAGGCGGACGCGGACGCGAAGGGCGAGAAGGAGACGAGGCCGCCCGGCGGAAAGACCGAGACGATCTAGGTCTGTGGACCGATGCGGCGCTCTCCCCGCGCGGGGGATAACGGAGTCATGCACGCAGCGGACATCGACGCCTATCTCCGTCACATCGACGCCACCTGCCCGGCCGCCCCCACCCTGGAGGCGCTGCGGGACCTGCAGTTCCGCCATCTGGTGGCGGTGCCCTTCGAGAACCTCTCGATCCACCTCGGTGAGGAGATCGTGCTGGAGGGCGGGGCCTTGGTGGACAAGGTCGTGCGCCGGCGGAGGGGAGGCTACTGCTACGAGCTCAACGGAGCGTTCGCGGAGTTGCTGACGGCGCTGGGCTATCGGGTGACGCTGCTGGCGGCACGGGTGATGGGGCCGGACGGGAGGTTCGGGATCCCCTTCGACCACCTGGCCCTGCTGGTCAGGGCCGAAGGCGGGCAGGGGGAGGAGTGGCTGGTGGACGTCGGCTTCGGCCGGAACAGTCACCATCCGCTGAGCTTCACCGAACGCGGCGACCAACTGGACGTCGGAGGGGTGTTCCGGATCTCCGAGACGGAGGAGGGGGACCTGGACGTCAGCAAGGACGGTGCGGTGCAGTACCGCCTGGAGCGGCGCCCCCGGGCGCTGGCCGACTTCGAGGCCGGCAACTGGTGGCACCGGACCTCGCCGCTCTCGCCGTTCGGGCAGTCGGTGCTCTGCTCCCGGCTCACCGAGGACGGCGGCCGGGTCACCATCAGCGGCCGCACGCTCGTGACGACGGACGCCGGCGGGCGCGTGGAGCGGGCGCTGGCGGAAGGGGAGGTGGCGGCCGCCTACCGGGAGCACTTCGGCCTGGAGCTGGAGCGGGTCCCCGAGGTGCGCGGCGCGGGCCAGGGGAGCTGACCCGCCCCGGCCGTGGCCCACGAGGGTCCGGGTCTACTCGACCTCGGTCCAGCCGTCGTACTCCTCGGCGAGTTCGCGCAGCGCGGCGCGGTCGAGCTCGCCGTCGGGGTCGTCGATGACGACGAGCCACTGGGCGTCCTCGGCGTCGTCCTCGCCGGCGAGCGCCTCGCGGACCACCTGGGGGTCGTCGTCGAGAATGAACCGTCGGCCCGCTTCCTCGGCCGCCTCCTCGGCGGCGTCGCGGTCGGGCAGCACCAGCAGGTGCCGTACGGGGTCGGAAGACTGGGAAGAGAAGGGAGAAGCGCTGGTCACCCGCTTATTGTGCGGTATGCCTCCGGCGGCTTTCGGCGGGGTCTGTCACTGGCGCATGGGATGCTGGTCACGATGGCCAGGAAGACTGCAACCGACGACCTGCTCGCCCCCGTGACGATCGCCGTGGGCCAGGAGGATCTCCTTCTCGACCGCGCCGTTCAGGAGGTGGTGAAGGCCGCCCGCGCGGCCGACGCGGACACCGACGTCCGCGATCTCACCCCCGACGCGCTCCAGCCCGGCACGCTGGCCGAGCTGACCAGCCCGTCGCTGTTCGCCGAGCGCAAAGTCGTGATCGTCCGCAATGCGCAGGACCTCTCCGCGGACACGATCAAGGACGTGAAGGGCTACCTCGGCGCGCCCGCCGAGGAGATCACCCTGGTGCTGCTCCACGCGGGCGGCGCCAAGGGCAAGGGGCTGCTCGACGCGGCCCGCAAGGCGGGGGCCCGTGAGGTGGCCTGCCCGAAGATGACGAAGCCGGCGGACCGGCTCGCGTTCGTGCGCGGCGAGTTCCGTGCGACCGGCCGTTCCGCGACGCCGGAGGCGTGCCAGGCCCTGGTCGACGCCATCGGCAGCGATCTGCGCGAGCTGGCGAGCGCCTGCGCGCAGCTCGTCGCGGACATCGAGGGCGTCATCGACGAGTCCGTCGTCGCCCGCTACTACACGGGCCGCGCGGAGGCGTCCAGCTTCACCGTCGCCGACCGTGCCGTGGAGGGCCGGGCGGCCGAGGCCCTGGAGGCCCTGCGCTGGGCCATGTCCACGGGCGTCGCCCCCGTGCTGATCACCAGCGCCCTGGCCCAGGGCGTCCGCTCGATCGGCAAGCTGGCCTCCGCGCCGCGTGGCGCCCGCCCGGGGGATCTCGCCCGTGAGCTGGGCATGCCGCCGTGGAAGATCGACCGGGTGCGCCAGCAGATGCGCGGCTGGTCCGCGGAGGGGGTGGCGGCCGCCCTCACCGCGATCGCCGAGGCCGACGCCGGCGTCAAGGGCGGCGGCGACGACCCCGAGTACGCCCTGGAGAAGGCGGTCGTGGCAGTGGCCCGAGCCGCCCGCGCCCGCGCGTAGACCGATCGGCCCGCCGGGGCGGCGGAGCCCCGGAAACGCCGGAGGCCCCGGCTGCCCTTGGGGAAAGGGCGGCCGGGGCCTCCGGAACGTTCAGACGAGCCCAAAGGGCTCATGCCGCGCCCGCGTGGCGAACGACCGAGCGCGGCGGGGTGCCGGGAACGGAGCGGTAGAGGGGCCGCTTCTGTCCGTACCGGCGAGGCTCCGGGGCTCACGCCCCGGAAAGGCTTCTTCAGCCCTTGAGGCCGGCAACCTGCTTGGCCAGCGCCGACTTCTTGTTGGCGGCGGCGTTCTTGTGCAGGACACCCTTGCTGGCGGCCTTGTCGAGCTTCTTGCCGGCGAAGGCGACGAGGGCGGCGGCCTTCTCGGCGTCACCGGCGAGGAGGGCCTCGCGGGCCGCGCGGACGGCGGTCTTGACCGAGGACTTGACGGCCTTGTTGCGCAGGCGCGCCTTCTCGTTGGTCTTGTTCCGCTTGATCTGGGACTTGATGTTCGCCACGAAAAGAGCCTTTTCAGGTTCGTTGGATTTCGATGAGTGCGTGATCACACGGCCGGTGGCCATGGGATCCCGTCGTGTAGAGGGCACGACAGGCACGGTGCACCAGGCTACCAGCAGCCACTCGGCCGTCCCAAACCGGACCGTACCCGCCGCTCGTGGGACCATGGTGGGGTCGTATACCCGACTCCCGCCGAGACTGGCGCGTCCGCGCCGAAGTCACCGAATGGATCCTGCGTGCCCGCCACCCCTACCAACGTGCCCGAGCCGAGCCGTACCGACCCGGCTCTGATCCGTAACTTCTGCATCATCGCGCACATCGACCACGGCAAGTCGACGCTCGCCGACCGGATGCTCCAGCTGACCGGCGTGGTCGACCAGCGGCAGATGCGCGCGCAGTACCTCGACCGGATGGACATCGAGCGCGAGCGCGGCATCACGATCAAGTCCCAGGCGGTCCGGCTGCCGTGGGCGCCCACCGAGGGCGAGGGTGAGGGCTCGACCCACATCCTGAACATGATCGACACGCCGGGTCACGTCGACTTCACCTACGAGGTCTCGCGCTCCCTGGCCGCGTGCGAGGGCTGCATCCTCCTCGTGGACGCCGCCCAGGGCATCGAGGCCCAGACCCTCGCCAACCTCTACCTGGCGATGGAGAACGACCTCACGATCATCCCGGTCCTCAACAAGATCGACCTGCCGGCCGCCCAGCCGGAGAAGTTCGCCGCCGAGCTGGCCAACCTGGTCGGCTGCGAGCCCGAGGACGTGCTCCGGGTCTCCGCGAAGACCGGTGTCGGCGTCGACGAGCTGCTCAACAAGGTCGTCGCCCAGGTGCCGGCCCCGGTCGGCGTCAAGGACGCCCCGGCCCGCGCCATGATCTTCGACTCGGTCTACGACTCCTACCGCGGCGTGGTCACCTACGTCAGGGTCGTCGACGGCGAGCTCAAGAAGCGCGAGCGCATCAAGATGATGTCGACCGGCGCCACCCACGAGCTGCTGGAGATCGGCGTCTCCTCGCCCGAGATGACGCCCGCCGACGGCCTCGGCGTCGGCGAGGTGGGCTACATCATCACCGGCGTGAAGGACGTGCGGCAGTCCAAGGTCGGTGACACGATCACCTCCCAGCAGAACGGCGCCACCGAGGCGCTGGGCGGCTACAAGGACCCCAAGCCGATGGTGTTCTCGGGCCTGTACCCGCTGGACGGCTCGGACTACCCGGAGCTGCGCGAGGCCCTCGACAAGCTCCAGCTCAACGACGCCGCGCTCGTCTACGAGCCGGAGACCTCGGCCGCCCTCGGCTTCGGCTTCCGCGTCGGCTTCCTCGGCCTGCTCCACCTGGACGTGGTCCGCGAGCGGCTGGAGCGCGAGTTCGGCCTCGACCTGATCGCCACCGCCCCCAACGTGGTCTACAACGTGCGGATGGAGGACGGCGCAGAGCACGTCGTCACCAACCCGAGCGAGTTCCCCGAGGGCAAGATCGCCGAGGTCCACGAGCCGGTCGTCAAGGCGACCGTGCTGGCGCCCACCGAGTTCGTCGGCGCGATCATGGAGCTCTGCCAGTCCCGCCGCGGCACGATGCTGGGCATGGACTACCTCTCCGAGGACCGGGTCGAGCTGCGCTACACCCTGCCCCTCGCGGAGATCGTCTTCGACTTCTTCGACCAGCTGAAGTCCAAGACCCGCGGCTACGCCTCCCTCGACTACGAGCCCACCGGCGAGCAGACCGCCGAGCTGGTCAAGGTCGACATCCTGCTGCACGGCGACAAGGTCGACGCGTTCTCCGCGATCACCCACAAGGACAAGGCGTACGCGTACGGCGTCCGTCTCGTCGCCAAGCTGCGCGAGCTCATCCCCCGGCAGAACTTCGAGGTGCCGATCCAGGCCGCCATCGGCTCGCGGGTCATCGCCCGTGAGACCGTGCGCGCCATCCGCAAGGACGTCCTCGCCAAGTGCTACGGCGGTGACATCTCCCGTAAGCGGAAGCTGCTGGAGAAGCAGAAGGAAGGCAAGAAGCGCATGAAGATGGTCGGCAGCGTGGAGGTCCCCCAGGAGGCCTTCATCGCGGTGCTGTCCAGCGACGAGAGCGGCGAGAAGGGCAAGAAGTAGCCCTCACGCGCCCGCGGCGCAGCGCGCGACGTGCCCCGACCGGTCCCCGGTCGGGGCACGTCGCCGTTTGTGGAAACCCCTCGGCCAAACCGTGCCCCCTCGCACTCTTACGCGAGAGGCCCTTCCGCTCTAGTCTGATCACTGCTCGCGGAGGTTACTCGCGGGTCACCAGGGTGAAAGCCAACGAAAGCAGTCCAGCGACGAAGCCGGACCCCGGAGGATGCCGTGACCGAGACACAGGCTCTGATCGAGAACAGGCCGCCCTCCGTGGCGACGCTCTTCCTCGAACGGGTCGAGGCCACACCGGACGCGGAGGCCTACCGCCACCCCGTGCCGTCCCCCTCCGGCGAGGGCCCCGACACCTGGGCCTCGCTCACCTGGCGGCAGGCCGCCGACCGGGTCTTCGCCATCGCCGCCGGCCTGATCGACCTCGGCGTCCTCCCCCAGGAGCGCGTCGCCCTCGCCTCCTCCACCCGGGTGGACTGGATCCTCGCCGACCTCGGCATCATGTGCGCGGGCACCGCCACCACCCCCGTCTACCCGAGCACCAACGCCGACGAGACCGCCTTCATGCTCTCGGACGCCGACTGCCGGATCCTGATCGCCGAGGACGCCGCCCAGCTGGCCAAGGCCCGGCTGCGCCGCGCCGAACTCCCGCACCTCGCCCACGTCGTCGTCATCGACGCGGCCGACGCCGTCCCCGCCGAGGGCGACCCGGAGGGCTGGGTGCTCTCCCTCGCCGACCTGGAGAAGCGCGGCACCGCCCACCTGGAGCGCCACCCCCGGGCCGTCAAGGACCGCATCGCCGCCCTGCGCCCCGAGCAGCTCGCCACCCTCATCTACACCTCCGGTACCACCGGCCGCCCCAAGGGCGTACGGCTGCGCCACGACGCCTGGTCGTACATGTCCCGCGCGATCCAGGCCACCGAGCTCGTCCGCCCCGACGACGTGCAGTACCTGTGGCTGCCGCTCGCCCACGTCTTCGGCAAGGTGCTCACCGCCGGGCACATCAGCGTCGGCCACATCACCGCCGTGGACGGCCGGGTCGACAAGATCGTGGAGAACCTGCCGATCGTCCGCCCCACCTATATGGCCGCCGTCCCCCGGATCTTCGAGAAGGTCTACAACGGGGTCGCGGCCAAGGCCCGCGAGGGCGGCCCGGCCAAGTACAAGATCTTCCGCTGGGCCGCCGAGGTCGCCCGCGAGTACGCCAAGGTCTCCCAGGACAACTACCGCCGCACCGGCAGCAAGGCCGTCCCCTTCGGGCTCGCCGCCAAGCACCGCGTCGCCGACGCCCTCGTCTACGCCAAGATCCGCGACGCCTTCGGCGGCCGGCTGCGCGCCTGCGTCTCCGGCGCCTCCGCCCTCGCCCCCGACATCGGCTACTTCTTCGCCGGCGCCGGCATCCACATCCTGGAGGGCTACGGCCTCACCGAGACCAGCGCCGCCAACCTCGTCAACCCCGGCGAGGCCTACCGCACCGGCACCGTCGGCAAGCCCCTGCCCGGCACCGAGGTGCGCATCGCCGACGACGGCGAGATCCTGCTGCGCAGCCCCGGCGTCATGGAGGGCTACCACGGCCAGCCCGAGAAGACCGGCGAGGTGCTGGAGCCCGACGGCTGGTTCCACACCGGCGACATCGGCGAGCTCTCCCCGGACGGCTATCTGCGGATCACCGACCGGAAGAAGGACCTGATCAAGACATCGGGCGGCAAGTACATCGCCCCCGCCGAGATCGAGGGCCGCTTCAAGGCCGTGTGCCCCTACGTCTCCAACATCCTGGTGCACGGCGCCGACCGCAATTACTGCACCGCCCTCATCGCCCTCGACGGCCCGGCCCTGCTGACCTGGGCCAAGGAGCAGGGCATGGAGGACCGTTCGTACGCGGACGTGGTCGCCGCCGAGGAGACCCAGGCGCTCATCGGGGGCTATGTGCGGGAGCTGAACGAGGGGCTCCAGCGCTGGCAGACGATCAAGAAGTTCCGGCTGCTGCCCCGCGACCTCGACATCGAGCACGGCGAGCTGACCCCCAGCCTCAAGCTCAAGCGGCCGGTCGTCGAGCGTACGTACAAGGACCTCATCGAGGAGATGTACGCGGGCTCCAAGGAAGACTGACAGGTGGGAGCGGCGGGAAGGCCCGGTCGGGGGCCGTGCGGCCCGCGTACTCCCATAGCGGTCACTTACTCAACTCGGCGCACCTGAGCACCGACAGTCTGTCAGTCTGTCGGTGGTGAAATCCGCACTATGCCGTATGCGGTCAGGAGCGCCACTGTGAGGACATCACCGAAGCCCCGTACGGACGGGCCGGTTCCACGCAACCCCGCCCGTAGCCCCGACCCGTCGCCGTCCGGACCGCCCACGGCCCGCACCAGCCTCCCCGGCGACGCCCGCGCGCCCTCCGCCGCCCGGCGGTTCGTCCGCAGCGTGCTCGCCGGGTGGAACGCCCACGCCGTGGTCACCGACGACGCCACGCTGCTCGTCAGCGAGCTGGTGACCAACGCCGTGGTGCACGCCGGGACATCGGTCGACCTCGAATGCCGGCTCGATCCCGCGCGCGGCGGCAGCCTCGTCGTCGAGGTCACCGACCACCACCCCGCCCGGGAGTTCCGCGCCCGCCCCCGCCAGGGCTGCGGGGACCGCGCCGACGGCCCCGCCCACGGCGGCCAGGGCCTGCGCCTCGTCGCCGAACTGGCCGAGACCTGGGGCACCGCCTACCGCCGCACCGACAAGACCGTCTGGTTCCACCTCCCCACCAGCCCCAGGGACCCCACGGGCCCTTCGTACGCCGTCGACCACACCCTCCTCGGCGACCTCCGCGTAGCCGAGATCCTCGCCCCCGGCACCCCCTGCGAACCACCCGCCCGCGATCTCGGCGACAGCGGCCCCCACCGCGCCCTGTCCTTCCTCGCCGAGGCCTCCGAACTGCTCTCCGGCCAGTTCGACGAGGACACCGTCGCCTCCCTCGCCACCCAGCTCGCCGTCCCCCGCCTCGCCGACTGGTGCGCCGTCTGGCTCGACGCCGAGAGCACCCCCGGCGGCCTCCGCCCCGCCCCGCGCCTCTCCCGCGTCTGGCACGCCCACGAGAGCTGCGTCGAGCCCCTCCGGCTCGCCCTCCAGCGCACCCCGCCCGCCCTGGCCCCCGCCGGCCGCGCCGTCCCCTGGCCCCACGCCCCCGCCGGGCCGTCGGACGGCCCGTGCGACGGCCCGTCCGACGGAACCGCCGGGGGCCCGGCCCACGGCTCGGCCCTGGCCTGCCGGCTGGTCGCGGGCGGCCGGGGCGTCGGCACCCTCCTGCTGGGCCGCTCCGGGCCCACCGCCATGAGCGGCGACGTCGTCACCCTCACCGAGGACTTCGCCCGCCGCCTCGCCCTGGCCCTCGCCTCCGCCCGCAAATACACCCGCCAGGCCACCATCAGCCGCATCCTCCAGCGCGGGCTGCTCCCGCGCCGCGTCGCCGAGATCCCCGGCCTCGACAAGGCCGTCGTCTACGAACCCCGCGGCGACACGGCCGCCGGCGGCGACTTCTACGACGTCTTCGCCGCCGGGCCCGACCGCTGGTGCTTCGCCCTCGGCGACGTCTGCGGCAGCGGCCCCGAGGCCGCCGTGACCACCGGCCTCGTCCGCCCCTGGCTCCGGCTCCTGGGGAAGGAGGGGTACGGCGTCGGCGACGTCCTCACCCGGCTCAACCGGATGCTCGCCGAGGAGGCGGCCGAAGCGGAGACCGGCGCCGGGCCGCGCTTCCTGTCCCTCCTCTACGGCGAGCTCGTGCCCCACCGCGAGGGCGTCCGCTGCACCCTCGCCAGCGCCGGGCACCCGCTGCCGCTGCTCCTGCGCCCCGACGGATCGGTGCGCAGCGTG
The DNA here is from genome assembly GCF_014648775.1 of Streptomyces abikoensis. GTDB lineage: Bacteria > Actinomycetota > Actinomycetes > Streptomycetales > Streptomycetaceae > Streptomyces > Streptomyces abikoensis. Next base: position 408,505 of record NZ_BMRT01000004.1, on the reverse strand, counting down.
GCGGCGCCGCAGATGCTCCTCGGCGTCGTCGACGACGTCACCTACGTCAGCCAGTCCTTCGACCTCGCGCACGGCGACACCCTGCTGTGCGTCACCGACGGCGTCACCGAGCGCAAGGCCGGCAACCGCCTCTTCGACGACGGCGACGGCCTCGCCACCGCCCTCGCGGGCTGCGCGGGCCTCACGGCCGAAGGCGTCGCCGGGCGCATCCGCCGCGCCGTCCACGGCTTCGCGCCGACGCCGCCGGACGACGACCTGGCGCTGCTGGTGCTGCGGGCCGAGTAACCCGCGGCATGCCGGACAATGGGCGGTATGCCTTCCGTACTGCCCGATGGTGAGCCCATGCCCGAGGACGGGGCACTGCCCCGCCACGCCCTCGACGGCTCCGGGCAGCGGCCCCTCGGCTTCTACCTCCACGTCCCGTACTGCGCCACCCGCTGCGGCTACTGCGACTTCAACACCTACACCGCGAACGAGCTGCGCGGCTCCGGCGGCGCCCTCGCCTCCCGCGAGAACTACGCGGAGACGGTCGCCGAGGAGATCCGCCTCGCCCGCAAGGTGCTCGGCGACGACCCGCGCCCGGTCGAGACGGTCTTCGTGGGCGGCGGCACGCCCACGCTGCTGCCCGCCGCCGACCTGGGCCGGATGCTCGCCGCGATCCGCGACGAGTTCGGGCTGGCGGACGGCGCCGAGGTCACCACGGAGGCCAACCCCGAGTCCGTCGACCCCCGCTACCTGGAGGAGCTGCGGGCCGCCGGCTTCAACCGCGTCTCCTTCGGCATGCAGAGCGCCCGGCAGCACGTCCTGAAGATCCTCGACCGCACCCACACCCCGGGCCGCCCGGAGGCGTGCGTGGCGGAGGCGCGCGCGGCGGGCTTCGAGCACGTCAACCTCGACCTGATCTACGGCACGCCGGGGGAGAGCGACGACGACTGGCGCGCCTCCCTGGACGCGGTCATCGGCGCGGGCCCCGACCACGTCTCGGCGTACGCCCTGATCGTCGAGGAGGGCACGCAGCTCGCGCGGCGCATCCGGCGCGGCGAGGTGCCGATGACGGACGACGACGTCCACGCGGACCGCTACCTGATCGCCGAGGAGGCGCTCTCGGCGGCCGGCTTCTCCTGGTACGAGGTCTCGAACTGGGCGACGAACGAGGCGGGCCGCTGCCGTCACAACGAGCTCTACTGGCGCGGCGCGGACTGGTGGGGCGCGGGGCCGGGGGCGCACTCCCACGTGGGGGGCGTGCGGTGGTGGAACGTCAAGCATCCGGGGGCGTACGCGCAGGCGCTGGCCGAGGGGCGGTCGCCGGGGGCGGGGCGGGAGCTCCTCTCGGAGGAGGACCGGCGGGTGGAGCGGATTCTGTTGGAGCTGCGGTTGGAGGAGGGGTGCCCGTTGTCGCTCCTGAAGCCGGCCGGTTCCCGGGCGGCGGCCCGGGCGCTTGCGGACGGCCTGCTGCGGCCGGACGCCTACGAGCGCGGGCGGGCCGCGCTGACCCTGCGGGGTCGTCTGCTGGCCGACGCGGTCGTCCGCGACCTGGTGGACTGAGGAGCGCTTCCGGGTGCGGCCCGGTGGTCGGCTTGTGCCCACCCTCCCCCAGCTACCGCTGGGAGGTGCCCCCAGCCCTGCGGAACGCCTGCCCACAAGCCGACTAGGTGCCCACCGTCACGAAGTCGATCAGCTCCTCGACGCGGCCCAGGAGCGCGGGCTCCAGGTCCTTGTACGAGCGGACCGAGCTCAGGATCCGTTGCCACGCGGCCCCCGTGTTCGCCGGCCACCCGAGCGCCCCGCACACCCCCGTCTTCCAGTCCTGCCCCCGCGGCACCGTCGGCCACCCCGGAATCCCCACGGACGCGGGCTTCACGGCCTCCCAGACGTCCACGTACGGGTGACCCACGACCAGCACGTGCGGGGACTCCGCCGTCACCTCCGCCGCGATGCGCGACTCCTTCGAGCCCGGTACGAGGTGGTCGACCAGGACGCCCAGCCGCGCGTCCGGCCCCGGGCCGAAGGCGCGGACGATCGACGGGAGGTCGTCGACGCCCTCCAGGTACTCGACGACCACGCCCTCGACGCGCAGGTCGTCGCCCCACACCCGCTCCACGAGCTCCGCGTCGTGCCGGCCCTCGACGTAGATGCGGCCCGCGCGGGCGACGCGGGCGCGGGCGCCGGGGACGGCGAGGGAGCCGGAGGCGGTGCGGGCGGGGGCCGCCGGGGGAGCGGGGGCCGGGCGGACGAGGGTGACGACCCGGCCGTCCAGCAGGAACCCGCGCGGCTCCAGGGGGAACACCCGGCACTTGCCGAAGCGGTCCTCCAGCGTCACCGTCGGCCCCTGGGCCGTCTTCTCGCAGCGGATCACCGCCCCGCAGAAACCGGTCGTGACCTCCTCGACCACGAGATCCGGCTCCGCCGGGATCTCGGGCACGGGAGCGGACCGCTTCCACGGAGGAGTGAGATCAGGGCTGTACCGCTTGCTCCACATGCGGGCCATTGTGGTTCAAGATCCACACCACCGTCACGACACGCCGAAGCGCTCCGCCAGCGCGTCGCGCTGCGCCCGTACGAACGCCGCGTCCACGACCGCGCCGTGCCCCGGCACGTAGAGCGCGTCGTCGCCGCCGAGGGACAGCAGCCGGTCCAGGGCCGCCGGCCAGGCGTGGGGGAGGGCGTCCGGGCCCGCCTGCGGCTCGCCGGACTCCTCGACGACGTCGCCGCAGAAGACGACCTCGCGTTCCCCCGCCACCAGCGCGGCCAGGTCGTGCGCCGTGTGCCCGGGGCCGATGTTGGCGAGCAGCACCCGCCGGCCGCCGCCCAGGTCGACGGTGACCTCCCCGGACACCGGGTGGTGGGGGAGGACGAGGAGGTCCACGGCCTCGGCGGCGGTGTCGGGCTCCATGCCGTGCCGGACCGCGTCGTGCCGCAGCTCCTCCCGCTCCCGCGCCAGCAGCTCCTCGGTGCCCACCGCCGCGTACACCTGGACGCCGGAGAACGCGGCCGTGCCCAGGACGTGGTCGAAGTGGGGGTGGGTGAGTGCGATGTGCGTCACGGGGAGCCCGAAGAGCTCCTGCACCTCGCGACGGATCTCCACCCCATCGCGCAGCGACGAGCCCGTGTCGACGACGAGCACGCCGTCCGCCCCCGCGATCGCCCCGACGGTCGCGTCCCAGCCCGGCAACCTGCGGCGGACGACCCCGGGCGCGAGCCGTTCCCAGTGCTCCCCACCGGCGTGCGCGGTGCCGGCATCCCCTTGCGTCTGCATACCGCGACGCTAGCGGCAGAGCGGTACGGTTGCCTGCTGCGGCCCGGCCGCGGGCACGCGGCGAGGACGGCCCTTGCCCTGGCCGTGGGGCCCGGCCGTACACTGGCTGGAGGGATCTGGCACTCGTGACCATTGAGTGCCAGGGGTGAAGACCCTGTGAGACCCGGTAAGGAACCGTAGGACCCGTACGGTCGTACGACGGCTGGACCACTGGACTGGAGGTGCGCGCGAATGCTGAGCGAACGAAGGCTCGAGGTGTTGCGCGCGATCGTCCAGGACTACGTGGGTACCGAGGAGCCCGTGGGCTCCAAGGCGCTCACCGAGCGGCACCGGCTGGGGGTCTCCCCGGCCACCGTGCGCAACGACATGGCCGCGCTGGAGGAGGAGGGCTACATCGCCCAGCCTCACACCAGCGCCGGCCGCATCCCGACCGACAAGGGCTACCGCCTCTTCGTCGACAGGCTCGCGGGCGTCAAGCCCCTGTCGACGCCGGAGCGGCGCGCCATCCACAACTTCCTGGACGGCGCCGTCGACCTGGACGACGTGGTGGCCCGGACCGTCCGGCTGCTGGCGCAGCTGACGCGTCAGGTCGCGGTGGTGCAGTACCCCTCGCTGACCCGTTCGACGGTGCGTCATGTGGAGCTGCTGTCCCTGGCCCCGGCCCGGGTGATGCTCGTCCTGATCACCGACACCGGGCGGGTCGAGCAGCGCATGGTCGACTGCCCGGCGCCGGTCGGGGAGAACGCGCTGGCGGATCTGCGCGCGCGGCTGAACAGCCGCGTCGTGGGCCGCCGGTTCGCGGACGTGCCGCAGCTGGTGCAGGACCTCCCCGAGTCGTTCGAGAAGGATGATCGCGGAACCGTTTCCACAGTCCTCTCGATCCTGCTCGAAACGCTGGTCGAGGAGACCGAGGAGCGGCTGATGATCGGCGGCACCGCCAATCTCACTCGTTTCGGTCATGACTTCCCGCTGACGATCCGGCCCGTGCTGGAGGCGCTGGAGGAGCAGGTCGTGCTGCTCAAGCTGCTCGGCGAGGCCAAGGACTCGGAGATGACCGTGCGCATCGGTCACGAGAACGCCCACGAGGGGCTGAACTCCACATCCGTCGTCGCCGTCGGCTACGGTTCGGGCGGCGAGGCCGTCGCCAAACTCGGCGTGGTCGGACCGACCCGCATGGACTACCCCGGAACGATGGGAGCGGTACGCGCAGTGGCACGTTACGTCGGACAGATCCTGGCGGAGTCGTAAGTGGCCACGGATTACTACGCGATCCTGGGCGTCCGCCGCGACGCCTCCGCGGACGAGATCAAGAAGGCCTTCCGCCGTCTCGCGCGAGAGCTCCACCCGGACGTCAATCCGGACCCGAAGACCCAGGAGCGGTTCAAGGAGATCAACGCCGCTTACGAGGTGCTCTCCGACCCGCAGAAGAAGCAGGTCTACGACCTCGGCGGCGACCCGCTGTCCTCCTCGGGCGGCGCGGGTGCCGGCGGCGGCTTCGGCGGCGCGGGCTTCGGCAACTTCTCCGACATCATGGACGCCTTCTTCGGCCAGGCCTCGCAGCGCGGTCCGCGCTCGCGCACGCGCCGCGGCCAGGACGCCATGATCCGTCTCGAGGTCACCATGACCGAGGCGGCCTTCGGCACCACCAAGGACATCCAGGTCGACACCGCCGTCGTCTGCACCACGTGCAGCGGCGAGGGCGCCGCCCCGGGCACGTCCGCGCAGACCTGTGACATGTGCCGCGGCCGCGGTGAGGTCTCCCAGGTCACCCGGTCCTTCCTGGGCCAGGTCATGACGTCCCGCCCCTGCCCCCAGTGCCAGGGCTTCGGCACGGTCGTGCCGACCCCGTGCCCGGAGTGCGCCGGCGACGGCCGCGTCCGGTCCCGGCGGAACCTGACGGTGAAGATTCCCGCCGGTGTCGACAACGGCACCCGGATCCAGCTCGCGGGCGAGGGCGAGGTCGGCCCCGGCGGCGGCCCCGCCGGCGACCTCTACGTGGAGATCCACGAGAAGCCGCACCCGATGTTCCAGCGGCGTGGCGACGACCTCCACTGCACGGTCACCATCCCGATGACGGCGGCGGCGCTCGGCACGAAGGTGCCGCTGGAGACCCTGGACGGCGTCGAGGAGATCGACATCCGCCCGGGCACCCAGTCCGGCCAGTCGATCCCGCTCCACCAGCGGGGCGTCACCCACCTGCGCGGCGGCGGCCGCGGTGACCTCGTCGTCCACGTCGAGGTGACCACGCCGACCAAGCTGGACCCGCAGCAGGAGGAACTGCTGCGCCAGCTCGCCAAGATGCGCAACGAGGAACGCCCGACGGGCGAGTTCAAGCCGGGGCAGCAGGGGCTGTTCTCGCGACTGAAGGACGCGTTCAACGGGCGGTAGGCGCCTGGCTGGGGGTCCGGGGGTCGCCCCCCGGGCAAGCACAGCAAGCCGGGGCAGCAGGGGCTGTTCTCGTGCTTGAAGGACGCGTTCAACGGCCGTTAGGCCCGATGGCCACGGGGTAATCGGGGGCAGAGCCCCCGGTTACCCCACTTGTGACACGATGTGCTCATGGCCCCGTTGAACGGACTGTTCGAGCACCCGATCGTGCAGGCCCCCATGGCCGGCGGTGCCTCCACCCCGGCCCTCGCCGCCGCCGTCGGCGACGCCGGCGGCCTCGGCTTCCTCGCCGCGGGCTACAAGACCCCCGCGGCGATGTACGAGGAGATCAAGCAGCTCCGCGCCCGTACGTCCCGCCCCTTCGGCGTGAACCTCTTCATGCCCCAGCCGCCCGCCGCCGACCCTGCGGCCATCGAGGTCTACGCCGAGCAACTGGCCGGCGAGTCCGCCTGGTACCGGACCCCGCTGGGCGAGACCGACCAGGGCTCCGACGACGGCTACGAGGCCAAGCTCGCCGTCCTCCTCGACGACCCCGTGCCCGTCGTCTCCTTCACTTTCGGGTGTCCCGACCGCACGGTCGTGGACGCCCTCGCCAAGGCCGGCACCGTGACCGTGGTGACCGTGACCTCCGCCGCCGAGGCGCTGGCCGCCCACGAGGCGGGCGCCGACGCGGTGTGCGTCCAGGGCATAGAGGCCGGCGGCCACCAGGGCACCCACCACGACGACCCGCACGCCGACGGCGCGGGCGCCGGGGTCGGCCTGCTGGCGCTCGTGGCCGAGGTCCGGGAGGCCGTCCCGCTGCCCGTCGTCGCGGCCGGCGGCCTGATGCGCGGCGCCCAGGTGGCGGCCGTCCTCGCGGCGGGCGCGAGCGCCGCCCAGCTCGGCACGGCCTTCCTCGTCTGCCCGGAGTCCGGCGCCCACGAGCTGCACAAGCGCGCCCTGACCGATCCCCGGTTCGTCCGCACCGAGCTCACCCGGGCCTTCTCCGGCCGCCCCGCCCGCGGCCTGGTGAACCGTTTCCTTCGGGAGCACGGCCCCTACGCCCCGGCCGCCTACCCCCAGATCCACTATCTGACCTCCGGCCTGCGCAAGGCGGCGGCCGCCGCCGGCGACCCCCAGGGCATGAACCTGTGGGCCGGCCAGGGCCACCGCCTGGCGCGGGAGCTCCCCGCCGGCGACCTGGTACGCCTCCTGGCGGCCGAACTGGACGCCGCGCGCTCGTCATTGGCCACGCGGCGGCCATGACCGGAGGAGCGGACGTGGGAACGAGAGCGATTCGGCGCAGCGAGAGAGCGAGTACGTCATGACAGCCCCGGTCTTCCTGGTCGAGGAGGACGCCCTGACGGGTGTCTTCCCCGGCACCGTCTTCCCGCTGGACGGGCCCGAGGGCCGCCACGCGGTCTCGGTGCGCCGGCTGCGCGTGGGCGAGGAGATCGTCCTGACCGACGGCTCCGGCACGGGCGTCCACGGCACCGTCGCCGCCGTCGAGGGCAAGGACCACCTGGACGTCGCCGTCACCTCCGTGCGCTCCGAGCCGGAACCCCGGCCCCGGATCACCGTCGTCCAGGCCCTGCCCAAGGGCGACCGCGGCGAAGTGGCCGTCGAGACCATGACGGAGACCGGCGTCGACGCGATCGTGCCCTGGTCCGCCTCCCGCTGCGTCACCCAGTGGAAGGGCGACCGCGGCCTGAAGTCCCTGGGCAAGTGGCGCGCGACCGCCCGCGAGGCCGGCAAGCAGGCCCGCCGGCTGCGCTTCCCCACCGTCGCCGACCTCGCCGGCACCCGGCAGGTCGCCGAGCTCCTGGCGGGCGCCGACTTCGCGGCCGTCCTCCACGAGGAGGGCAGCACCCCGCTCGCCACGGCACCCCTGCCGGAGACGGGCGACATCGTCCTGGTCGTCGGCCCGGAGGGCGGCGTCTCCCCCGAGGAGCTCGCCGCCTTCGCCGAGGCCGGCGCCCACCCCTACCGCCTCGGCCCGAGCGTCCTGCGCACCTCGACCGCCGGCACGGCGGCCGCGGCCCTGCTGCTGGGCCGTACGGGGCGCTGGGGCTAGGGGGCCGGACACGGTGGAGCCGGGGGGCGGACGGCGGGGATGACACGGACCCAGCAGCTCCAGACGCGCGACTACGAGCGGATGCTCGACCTCGCCGTCGCGGTTCTGGAGAGCGACGACCCCGAGTCGTCCTGGCAACTGATCACCGGGCAGCTCCTGGAGACGGTGGGCTGCGACTCGGTCACCTTCTCCGTCGTCGACTCGGCCCGGCGCACCGGAAGGGTGGAGGGCTGGGCCCCGCAGCGGCTCGCGCAGTTCGTCGGCGACCTCGTCCAGCGCCGGGTGCGCCAGCGCCACCCGCTGGTGACCTACACCGTGGGCGGCGAGTCCGAGCCGGTGACCGTCGGCGAGATATGCGCCCGCTGGCGCCACACCCAGTGGTACAGCGAGGCGCGCCGGGACTTCGGCATCACCGAGCAACTGGGCCTGCCCCTCCCCGGCGCCCCCGGCACGGCCCGCCTGGTGCTCATGGGCCGCGACGGCCGGTTCAGCCCCCAGGACGTGGCCTTCGCCGCGCGCCTCCAGCCGCTGCTCATCGGCGCGGCCAACCACATCCAGGAGCTGCGCCGCCTGCGCACCGCCGCGCCGGACCTGACCACCGCCCACCCCTCGGGCCACGGCCTCACACCCCGCGAACTGACCGTGCTGGGGCTGCTGGCGGAGGGGCTGACGGCGAGCGGCATCGCCCGCCGCCTGTCGATCTCGCCGCACACGGTCAACCGCCACCTGGAGAAGATCTACCGGAAGCTCGGCACCAACAACCGGGTCTCCACCGTGCTCCTGGCCCAGCAGGCGGGCATCGTCCCCTGAACCCCTGAACCCCTGAACCTCTGTCCCCCTGAACCTCTCAACCCCGACCCGGGCGACCGGGGGTGGGGCTACCCACACCCTTGAGTGGGAAGTTCTTCCCATCGTGCGGCCGAGGGCCCGCGTGCGACCCTGACAGGGACGCGCGATCGCGCCGACGCCGGCCACGGGGGATTCGACGTCGGCGCGATCCGCCTCCTCCGCGCCCCCATGCGGCCCCCGGGTCTCTTGGGGGCGCTTTCCGTAACCGGTACCATGCGGCGGACGGGGACCCGAGAGGGGACGGACCCGCCATGCCACAGCCGCACGGGCTCGGACTCCGGGCACGGGACTACGAGTTCATGCTCGACCTCACCATGGCCGTCCTGGAGCACGACGACCCCGAGTCCCTCTGGCACCTCGTCTCCGCGCACCTCGTCGACGCCCTCGGCCTCAACACGGTCGTCTTCGCCTCGATCGACCTCCGCCTGGCCCGGGGCGAGGCCCGGGGCTGGGCGCCCCGGTCGCTCGGGCAGGGTGTGAACGAGGTGGTCCAGCGCCGGGTGCGCCAGCGCCACCCGCTGGTCCCCTACCTGGCCTCCGGCGCCCACCACCCCGTGATCGTGCGCGAACTCACCGACCGCTGGCGCCAATCCGCCTGGTACAGCGAGGCCCGCCGCGACTTCGGCACCACCCAGCAGCTCGGCATCCCCCTGCCCGGCACGGACGGCCCCCAGGGCGGCCTCGTCCTGGGCCGGACCGGCGACTTCTCGGAGCGCGACCTGGCCTTCGCGACCCGGATCCAGCCGCTCCTGACCGCCGCCGACCGGCACATACGGGAGCTGCGCCGGCTACGGGAGGCGGCGGCGCCGCCTGCTGTGCCGACGGCACGTCCGCCTCTGCGGCGCCCCGACCCCACGCCGCGTCTCACGCCGCGCGAGCTGACGGTGCTGGGGCTGCTGACGGAGGGCCTGACGGCGAGCGGTATCGCCCGCCGCCTGGCGATCTCCCCGCACACGGTCAACCGTCATCTGGAGAAGGTCTACCGGAAGCTCGGCACCAACAACCGGGTCTCGACGGTACTGACCGCCAAGCACGCGGGCATCGTCCCCTGACAGGAGGCGTTCACCCGCGCTCGCCGACCGCATGTAGCATGCCGCGAGCGGGGGCCGAGAGGAAGCGGGCCCGCCGATGTCAGGACTTCACGCGCGCGACTACGAGCGCATGCTCGATCTCGTCATGGCCGTCCTGGAACACGACGAACCCGAGTCGCTCTGGCACCTGATGGCCGGGCACCTCCAGGAAGCGCTGGGCTGCGACACCGTCATCTTCGCCGGCATCCGCGTCGCCGAGCGGGACGGCTACGCCCAGGGCTGGGCGCCCCACTCCATGGGACCGGACGTCAGCGAGGTCATCCGGCGACGGGTCCAGCAGCGGCACCCCCTGATCGCGTACATGGAAGCCGCCGGCTCCAGCCCCGTGAGCATCACCCAGATCTGCGACACCTGGCGCAACTCCTCCTGGTACAGCGAGGCCCGCCGCGACTACGGCACCACCCACCAGCTCGGCGTTCCCCTCCTCGGGGTCCCCGGCGAGCTGCGCGCCGTCAGCCTCGGGCGGCGCGGCGACTTCACCGAACACGAAGTCGCCTTCACCGCGCGCGTCCAGCCGCTCCTGCTCCGGGTGGACCGCCACGTCCGCGAACTCCACCGGCTCCGCGCCGCGGTGGCCGACGCCGCCGGGGCCACGCCGCCGTCCGGCCTGGTGACCGCCCCGGCCGGCGGTCCGTCCCCGCCGCGTCACGACCTGACGCCGCGCGAGCTGACGGTGCTGGGGCTGCTGGCCGAGGGCCTGACGGCGGCGGGCATCGGCCGCCGTCTGACGATCTCGCCGCACACGGTCAACCGTCACCTGGAGAAGGTCTACCGGAAGCTCGGCACGAACAACCGCGTCTCGGCGGTCCTGGCGGCGAAACGCGCGGGGATCGTGCGGTAGATCGTGTGCCAGGAGGTCACTTCACTTCGACCGTGACCTTCCACGGCGTGATCATCAAAGGACAGAGATGGCCTGCGTCGGGGCGGCAGTGTCGTTGCGCGGTGATGGTGGCGGTGCCGTCGTGTTCCACACGGAAGGTCGCTGACGCGTCGCCGTTCGGTGCCGTACGGCCGGCGGTACGCCGGAGAACGGTGGAGTCGCTGGATGCCGGGGTGCTCCAGGTCCAGGTGAGCCCGTCCTTGCGGTAGCCGGTGAGCCGGACTTCGACGTCGTCACCCAAGCTCGCGGTCACGGACCGGCCGTTGTCCGCGTTCGTGAGCACGACGCGCTGAGCCAGGCGGGCCCGGTCGGGTGCCTGGCCGTGGGCGGCCGCCGGTGCCGCGGTAGCGGCCATGACAGTGACCAGGGTCAGCGCCGTGCCCCATGGAGCGGCGGACCACTTCGTTCCCACGATGATTCCCTCTCCTTGATCCCGTCGGACCGGACGTCACTTCCGACGGTAACAACGGGCTTAGCTTGGCCAGCAGTTCGACGGTAGGACGGAGAGCCGGTTCCAAACCACCCGTCCTAGTGGGACCTTCGCACGTGGGTGGTGTCGGCGTCGAGAAGCGTGCCGTCGGTTCCGGCCGGTGCGATGTCCGGCACGGGGGCGCCGTGCCGGTCGACAAGGGTGGAGTGGGTCTCGCCCGGGTCGAACGCGTGGCGTTCTCCCCACTGCCGCAGCGTGAGGATCACCGCGAAGAGGTCGCGTCCGGCGTCGGTGAGCACGTATTCCTGGCGGCGGCCCGACGGCGCGGTGCGCTGGGTGATGAGCCCGTGAGCGGTGAGCTTGCGGAGGCGGTCGGTGAGGATGTTCCGGGCGATACCGGTGCGGCGCTGGAACTCGGTGAACGCCCGTGCCCCGTCCATCGCGTCGCGGATGACGAGAAGGCTCCACCTGTCGCCGACGAGGTCGAGCGTGCGGGCGACGGGACATTCGGGATCGGTCCAGTCGGGGCTCGGCATGACACCTCCAGATGGGTTGCGGATTGAAACCATTCTGCCGTAGCGTCAAAGCGGTTGCGATCTGCTACTGATTTTAGGGAGGGGGCGCGCGATGAACGTGTGGCGGCGGTTGTTGCTCGCGGTGGTGTGCGGGACGGCTGTGGCGAGCGTCTATGCGGCGCAGCCGGTTCTGGAGCCGATGGGGCACGATCTCGGTCTGTCCACGGATCTCTCCGGATGGATCGTCTCGACAGCCCAGTTCGGCTATATCGCGGGGCTGTTACTGCTCGTACCCCTCGGCGATGTGGTCGCCGACAGGCGTCGGCTCATCGCCGTCCACCTGGCGGTCACCGCGGTGGGCCTGGTCCTGACGGCCTCCGCGCCGGCCGCGTGGATGGCGTTCGCGGGGCTCGCGGCGGCCGGCGCGTTCGCGGTCGTCGTACAGACCACGGTGGCCTACACCGCGTCGATCTCGCCGCCCGGCGAACGCGGACGGAACATCGGCGTCGTCACCTCCGGCGTCGTCATCGGCATCCTCGGCGCGCGGGTCGTCACCGGCGCGCTCGCCGACGTATGGAGCTGGCGGAGCGTCTACGCCGTGCTCGCGGCGCTGTCACTCGGCCTCGCGGCCCTCGTCCTCCTCGCCCTGCCCCCGGACGAGCGCCGCGCCGGTCCCAGCTACAAGCAGACCGTCTCCTCACTCTGCGGACTGTTCAAGGACCGCCTCTTCCTGTCGCGCGGAGTGATCACGTTCTTCCTGTTCGCGTCGTTCGGCACGCTGTGGAGCGGCGTTTCCCTGCCGCTGGCGGATGCGCCCTGGCACCTGAGCGAGAGCCGCATCGGACTCTTCGGCGTCGCCGGACTCGCCGGCGCGCTCGGCGCGGCCCGCGCGGGCCGGTGGGCCGACGCGGGCCGGGCGACCCCGGTCAGCGGCTTCGCCCTGCTCCTGCTGCTCCTCTCGTGGGCGGCGATCGGGCAGCTCACGTGGGCCCTGTGGCTCCTCGTCCTCGGGATCGTGGCCCTCGACTTCGCCGTCCAGGCCGTACACGTGAGCAATCAGCACGTGCTGACTTCCGGGCACCCCGATCGGCTCAGCACCGTCATCGGTGGCTACATGATCTTCTACTCCCTCGGCTCGGCCCTCGGCGCCGCCGCGACCACCGCCGCCTTCGCCGCCCACGGCTGGGCGGGCTCCAGCCTCCTCGGCGCCGGGTTCGCGGCCTGCGCGCTCGCCGTCTGGGCCGTCAGCCCCCATGGCAGCGTGGACCTCCCCTCCGAGCAGGTGACGTCCGAGGGAATCCGCACTCGGAGCGGGTGATGACGCCGAGGATGGTGCGATGACCTTCCTCTCACGGCGGCGCGTCCTGTCTCTGACGGCGGCCACGGCCGCCCCGCTCTCCCTGACCCGCGCGGCCCCGTCCGCGCGCCCGCGCACGCCCGATCCGGGCTGGTCCGGCGACTGGCCCCCGCCGCTGCGGGACGCTGTTCTGCGGGCCATGCCCGCGGCCGTGGAGTACGCCCGTGCGGCGGCGAAGTGGCCCTACGGGGCCGTTTTGGTCGACGCCGCGACGGGTGCGGTTGTTGCCGGGGCCGGCAACACGGGCGAGAGTGGGGATCTGACGGCCCACGCCGAGACGAACCTTGTGCGGGAGGCCGTGGCGGGGGGTTTTGATCTTTCGGAGCACGTGGTGGTCGCTACGGCCGAGCCCTGCCCAATGTGCGCGGGTGCGCTGGTGTGGTGCGGGGTGCGCGGTGTGGCCTTTGGGACGTCGGTCGCGCAGCTTGTGGGGTGGGGGGTACCGCAGATCGACGTTCCCACAGACGAAATCTTTGGCCGGGTGCGGGGGTTGTCGCGGCCCGCGCTGGCACGCGGGGTAAGGGCGGATCTTACGGATCCGCTCTATCGGGGGTAGGGGTGAGGGCCCCCGCCTTTATGCGGGTTATGAGGGGGCGGAGTCTTGCGGGGGTTGTGGTGAGGATGACGTCGGGGTCGTCGCTCTCGCGGAGGTGGATGGTCCCTGTAAGAGCCGGGGACACATAGATGCACGAGGACCCGTACTCGCTGTACGTCGACTTCTGCCACGCCTGTCCTGCGGCCAGGTAGATGCAGGAGGAAGCCTCTTCGCTGTATGAGGATTTCTGCCAGTTGAGTGCCATCACGTTCCTCTCAGAGTGCCCGCACGATCCCGTGGATCAAGTCGCGGGAAGCGGCGGGTGGGAGAGCGACCTCTTGCATCCGGTCGAGAACGAGGCGGTACTTCTCCAGCTTGGCGGCTGCATCGATCTGGGCGCCGCCTTGAGCCACATCCAGATGCACGGTGTCCAGCTGCGGCACTGGGCCGTACAGGTAGTCGACGCCGTGACCTGAGCTGGGAAAGGACGTGCCAGCGAAAGGAACGACCACGATGGTCACGTTGTCCCGCTCGCTCATGGCGATGAGGTGATTGAGCTGGGCTGCGGCGGTTTCGACGCCACCGAATTCCATGCGTAGCGCGGCTTCGTGAATGATCGCGGTGTACGACGGCGGGCTGTCGCGGTAGAGGATCGCTTGGCGTTTGATCCGGTGCGAGACTCTGAACTCAATGTCGTGCGGAAGAAGCGGAGGCACCGCCTGTCGGAAGATCGCGCGGGCGTAGTCGATGGTTTGAAGCAGCCCAGGAATGTTGATTACCTGGGCAACCCGTAGCGCTACCGCATGGTGCTCCAGCTCCGTGAGGTCGATCAGGCCAGCCGGCAGGTGTTCCCTGTACTCCTCCCACCAGCCGCGTTTCCGGTCATTCGCCATGGCGACGAGCGCATCGACCAGTGCCTGGTCCGAGCACTCGTAGTTGCGGGCCAGCGCCCGTACGCGGTCGGCGCTGACGCCGAACCGGCTCGACTCGATGTTGCTGATCTGGGTCTGGTTGGTGCCCAGGAGGCGACCGGCCTCCGTTGAGGTCAATCCCGCGCGTTCGCGCATCTTGCGCAGCTCGCTGCCTAGGCGGAGCTGACGCGCTGTCGGGCTGTTCCTCGCCGGCATGAGCTCTCTTTCCGCGTGCGTCCATGCAGGAGCATCACCCACATGGATGGTTATCAAAGCGCTTTGACTTGTTCGGTCAAAGCTCTTATGAGGCCGGGGCTACCGTGTGGCGTAGGCCACTAACCGGCAACCCGCCAGGAGACCTTCATGGCAACCGTATCGCCGCCTCAGCCCTGGTCCTACCTCCTCGAACTGCCGCGCGATGCTCGCGCACCCGGCATCGCGCGCGTGACCCTCCAGGCGGTCCTGGACAGCCACGCCCTGTCCGAAATCGCCGAGAGGGCACTGCTCTTGACCAGCGAGCTGGTCACGAACGCCCACCTCCACACGGAGGGCCCGTGCTCGGTCCGGCTCCACTGCCGCGAAGGGGACCGGCTCCGGGTGAACGTGTGGGACACGAGCCCAGTCGTACCCGGCATGTTCAGGCGCAGTCGAGCCCGCGCGACACCGGAGCCCGCCGTGCACGCGGAGGCAGGCCGCGGCCTGCGGTTCGTCGAACTATGGGCCGACGACTGGGGCAGTCACACGTACGACCGGCGTCGGTTCGGCAAGACGCTGTGGTTCGAACTGGCGCACCCGGGAAAGAAAACCGCGCCGCGGTGGGTGTCGCCCGCGGGGTGCGCGGACTGTGTCGACCTGGAGGGCGCGCGGAGGAAGGCCGTCGCCGAGAAGCGGGCGCCGGACGAGATTCAGGACGCGTCGATCGCGATCCGCAGCCACTTCAGGGACACGCATCTGCTGCCGCAATGGGACGTGCGGTGACCGCAGGCGCATAGCAGGCGGGCGCTCGGGGCGGGGTTGACACCCCGCCCCGCCCGCCCCGCGAGGCTCGTCAGGGGTGCCAGATCTCCTTGATGCTGGTGACCTTGCCCTCGGAGTCCGTCGTGATGTCGTAGATGTTGCCGGAGCAGCTGTACGGCGGCTTCACCGCGCTCTGGTTCGTGAGGCAGTCGCCCGCGTGCATCCAGAGCTCGCCGACGGGGACGTCCTTCGTCTTGCCCGAGCCGAGGGCGATCTCGGCCTTCGTCTCCGAGGCGAAGACGTAGTACTTGGCCTCGCCCTGGCCGTGGTAGATCCAGTCGTTGGGCGTGCAGGTGGGCTTGGCGTCCTTGGCGGACATCGAACCCTTTGACGGCGGGACGGCGATCTCCACCATCTTGTGGCCGGCGGGCAGCTGCGGCGGGGCGCCGCAGTCGCTGCCGGGCTCGCCCTTGGGGCCGTCGCCCTTGGCGCCGTCGGCCGGCTTGGCCGAGGCGCCGGCGCCCCCGGTCGTACCGCCCGCGGTGTCCGTGTCAGGGCCGCAGGCGGTGAGGCCGCCGCCGAGGGCGGCGACGACGGCGAGGGCGCCGACGAGGCGTCGGGTTGCCTTCATGATGTTTCCCCCGTGGTGCGGAAAAGTTGTCGTGATCATGTCTGATCGCGGAGTGTTCTACACCAAGGGGCAGGTCAGGGGCCAATCACCGGTCGGCGGGCCCGCCACGCCACGTGGGCAGGGGTGATCGACCGGCGGCGGTCTCGAAGGCGGCGTGGGCGAGGAGGCGGGTGGAGTCGAGGGTGGGGAGCGGGGAGACGTCGGGGGTGATCAGGAGGGGGATCTCGGTGCAGACGAGGGCGACCGCGTCGCAGCCACGGGCGGCCAGGGCCTCGATGATCCGTACGTACGCGCGGCGCGAGCGCGCGTCGAGGACGCCGTTGAGGAGCTCGTCGAAGATGACGTCGTTGACGAGGCGACGGTCGGCCGGGTCCGGGACCTCGGCCTCGATGCCGCGCCGGGCGAACGCCTCGACGTAGAGGGGACCGTCCATGGTGTAGCGGGTGCCCAGCACGCCCACCCGCTTCCGGCCGTCGCGCGCGGCGCGGTCGGCGACGACGTCGGCGATGTGGAGGCCGGGGAGGGCGAGGTCGGGGCCGGGGCGTTCGAGGGCCATGTGGGCCGTGTTGTCGGGGCAGATGAAGAATTCCGCTCCCGCGCGGGCGAGGCGATCGGCACTGGCCGACAGCAGGGTGCGGACCGTGTCGTGGTCGCCCGCGTCCCAGGCGGGCATGCTGCGCGCCATGGCGATGAGGTCGAGGGTGACGTCCGGGTGCTCGTGGGGACCGAGCTCCGCGAAGCCCTTCCGGCAGAACGAACGGAGGCACAGCGCCGCGCCTTCCGCACTGTGTCCCAGGATTCCCAGGTGCTTCATCGTGCCTCCGAACGATCGCGGGTGGAGGGTCCGAATTCTTGCCTATCCGGGGCAGTCAGGCAGCTCTAGTGTCATGTGCGCCTTATGACATCGAGGGGGAACGGATATGGGGTTTGAGCCGGACCGGAGGATCTTCCTGACGAGAGCGCTCGGTGCGACGGCGGGGCTGGCGGCGGTCGCGGCGGCCACCGGGGCGACCGAGGCCCACGCGGCCGGTACGGGCGCCAAGGGCACCAGTGGTGCCACCGGTCAGCGCAACTGGCGGTTCTGCCCGAAGTGCTACGTCATGTTCTACTACGGCTATCCGGACAACGGCCGCTGCGCGGCCGGTGACGCGCACGGCATGGCGGGCTACGACTTCGACATCCCCCACGACGTTCCCGAGAACGCCAACGCCCAGGCCAACTGGCGCTTCTGCACGCGCTGCTACGGCATGTTCTTCTTCGGGTATCCGAGCGGAGGCTGGTGCCCGGTCGGCGGGTCCCACAGTGCCGCCGGATTCAACTTCGTCCTGCCGCACGACGTCGTCGAGACACCGAACGCCCAGGCGTACTGGCGCTTCTGCACGAACTGCTACGCGCTGTTCTTCTGGGGCTATCCGGAAAAGGGCCGCTGCCCGGCCGGAGGCGGGCACAACGCGGCGGGATTCAATTTCGTCATCCCGCACTACTAGGGCGCGTCGGCGTGGGGCGCCGCGGCCGAGTGGCGTGCGGCCCAGGCGGTGAGGCCGGTGAGCCGGGCGTAGAGTTCGCGCGCCTGGTCGGTGGCGGTGTACTCGACCTTGGGCGGCACCGTGGGGTACACCGTGCGGGTCAGCAGACCGTTCTCCTCAAGCTGGCGCAACGTCAGAGTGAGGATGCGGCGGCTGATTCCGTTCAGTGAACGTTCGAGTTCGGCGAAGCGGACAGGTCCACGCGTCGTCTCGCTCAGGACGCCGAGACTCCATTTGCCACTCACCCTGCCGAGCACATCGAGGACGGTGCAGACCTCGCGGCCCGCGGCCTCTTCCGCGCTGCAAGCGTTCTTACGTGACATAAATGTGCCTTCTTCCGTTGTGCGGTGTGCTCTCCGAGGATGGAACGCGTGCACGTCAGTGCATGCCCGACGAGAGACGAGGGACGACGAGTGAAGAACGCTCGCAGGACGGAGGCGCTTCCCGCGCCGGTGGCGCTCGACGAGACAGTGAGGGAACTGGTCGACGGACGGAACTTCGCCGTCGTGGCCACACTGAATCCCGACGGCGGCCCGCAGACGTCCGTCGTCTGGGTCGGGACGCAGCAGGACGCCGTGGTCTTCTCCACGACGGCGGGGAGGAAGAAGGCGCGAAACCTCGCCCGGGACCCGCGGATCAGCCTGACGGTCTACGACCGCGCGAACCCGTACCGGTCCGTGGAAATACGGGGAACAGCCGAGTTGCTGCCGGACCCGGACAAGACGCTGCCGCGCGAGCTGTCACAGCGGTATCTCGGACAGGACCCGCCGGCGGAGCCGGCCGATGTCGTACGGCTGATCGTGCGGATCACCGCGGAGAAGGTCATCGCGATATCCCTCTAGGAGGGGTACGGGATGCGACCATGCCTGCGGATTTACGGGTGGTACAGGGCCCGCGCGCGCGTCAGGTCGACGGTCCCGTCCCGGCGGCCGAGGTCGAGGAAGTGGTCGACCTGCCATGACTGGGTGGCGCGGGCCTGCCGGCTGGTCGTGGTCACCCAGGGCGGATAGACACGGAAGCCGCGCTTCCCGCCGGAGCCGTCACGGGAGACGATGCCGCGCTCGCACAGGACCTCGCGCGGGAACACGAATTGGCCGAAACCTTCGTCGTCGCGGCTGCTGATGACGAAGAGGTCCACCCCGTCGGCGGCGTCGAAGGGCCGGATCGGCCCCTCCTCGGACCGCTGCCAGACGGTGACGAACTGCCCCACCTTCGTCGGCGTGGTCTTGCCCACGCGGAACCGGACCGAGCGGCCGTCGAGCGTGAACGCGCACGCCGCGTACTCGGCGCTCTCCGGTTCGGGCACCGGCGGCGAGCAGACGAAACCGCTCGGGTCGTACACCCGCGCCTTCGCCGACAGCAGGTCAGCGTGGATCGCAGCCCACGGCTCGTTCGTCTCCATGACGTCATCCTGCCATCGCGTCGCGCTAGCGGCGCAGGTCCCCGCTGTGGACGTAGCGCAGCCCGCAGCCGTCCTCGTACGGGTCGCCGTCGTCGCCGAACAGGGACCAGATCGGCTGCATCGGGAGCCACGTCAGGCCGAGGAGCCAGCGCTGCACGGCCTGCCAGAAGCGCGGGCGCCCCGCGTCGTCCGCCCGCACCACGCGGGTCATGCACAGGAACTTGCCCACCGTGGTGCGGAACAGTACGGCGCCCAGCACGTGGTGGACGAAGGACAGGCCGAAGAAGGCGACGGCGGCGCAGATCCAGTAGGCGCCCGTGCTCTTGTCCGCCGTGAAGTGCACGGCGATGCCGAACCCGCCGAAGAACGTGATCATGCCGTCGATGAAGGCGAAGAGATAGCGGCGCAGGTCCCCGACCTCCCGGGGGACGTGGTGAGCCGGCTGGACGGGCTGCTGGGGGTAGCCGTACGGGTGCGCCTGCTGCTGATACGGCTGCTGGTACGGCTGCGCCTGCTGGTAGGGCTGCTGGTACGGGTGCTGAGGAGCGTACGGCTGCTGCGGAGCGTACTGGTGGCGCTGGGGATCGATCACGGGGTGTCATCTTGCTGCACTCATGTGACAGCTGATGCACAGGTTGATCTATGACCGGTATCGAACCCCAGCACCCAGCACCCAGTGTCCAGACACCAGACAGCGGAGCTCAGCCGCAGGCGCGCCCGTTCCCGTCCGGGTCCAGCTTCAGCGGGTCGTCGCGGCCGTTGAGCTTGAGGACGCCGTAGTCGTGCGCCTTCAGCCACGCGCAGCGGCCCGCCGTCGTCGGCGGGACCGTCTTCGGGAAGGCCGTCGGCACGCACACGTTCTCCGCGCCGTAGTGGCGGTCGCAGCCCGAGATCGTCGCCGGGACCGGGTGGGACGTGTGGGCCGGCTCCGGGTCCTTCGCCTTCTCCGTCATCCTCCCCGCGAAGTCGTGCACCACAGGCGATGCCTTCGGGGTGTCCAGCGCGTCCGGGCCGCCGAGGTGGACCCAGGAGGCCACCGACGGGACGCCGTCCGCGTCCACGGCGAAGAGCATGTACCAGCCGGGCGGCGCCAGGTTGGGGTTGCTGGTGACGTTGAGGTCGATCGTCGTTCCGTCAGCGCCCACCGTCATCGGCAGGTCCACAAAGCGCTGATTCGGGTCGGAGGAATGCGTCACCGCCGCCGGACGGATCAGCTCCGCCTTCACCACCGGGCGGTCGACCGTCATCCGCTGCGTGCTCGCGTACTGCCAGCGGTTGTTCGCCACCGAGGTGATCTGGGGCCGCGCGCCCTTGTAGAGGTACGGCGGGGTGTAGATCGACACGTGGTCGTCGAACGTCCCGTTGCCCGGGTTGTCGCCGACCGCCATCACCCGGCCGTCCGGCAGCAGGAACGCCGACGAGTGGTACGTGCGCGGGATCGGGTCCGTGGCCAGGCCCGGCTGGAAGGTGTTCGTCGCCGGGTTGAACATCGACGCCTCGAACACCGGGTCCGCCCGGTCGTGCAGCCCGCCGCCCGTCTCCAGCACCTTGCCGTCGGGCATCAGCACGGCCGAGACGTACATCTTGCCCTGCGCGCCCGTCTCGGGCTTGGGCCCCTGGCCCTGGTCGACCGTGCCCTGGGGGAGCAGGGGACCGGGCGTGTAGCGGGGGTTGGGGGCCTTGAGGTCGATGAGGTCCGTGAGGCGGCTCGCCTCGGGGTTGGTGTTGACCTGGCCGCCGCCCATGGTCAGGACGCGCTGGTCCTGCGCGGGCGGGAGCAGCACGCTCATCGACTGGTCGCGATTGTCCTTGTCCTGCAGCCCCGGCACGTCCGTGATCTTGTTGGCGTCGTAGTCGTAGACCGACGCGCCGGTGCCCGGGGTGCCGTTGCCGAAGACATGGCTGCCGGAGTAGAAGAGCCGCCCGTCCTGCATCAGGATCATCGACGGGTACAGGCCCCAGTACGACCAGGTCTGGTTGACCTCCGTGCGCGGCAGCCACTTCTGCTGCGCCTGGGAGAACTTCTCGGCGGTCACGCTGCCGGTGGAGTCCTCCTTCAGGCCGCCGAAGCTGATGACGTCGCCGTTGCCGAGGAGGGTCGCGGAGGGGTACCAGTGGCCCTCGTTCATGTCGTTCGTCTTCACGTACGACTCGGACGACGGGTCGAAGACGTAGCTGTCCTTGAAGCCCTCGTAGCCGTGGCTGCCGTCGGCCGCCGGGTACGCCTTGTTGCCGCTCATGATGAGCACCCGGCCGTCCGACAGCTGGACGTGCCCGGCGCAGAACATGTCGACGGGCGTCGGGATCGTCTTCATCGCGCCGGTCTTCGGGTCGTATACGGCGGAGGTGAAGGTGCCCGCCTTGAACATCGCCGGGTCGTTGCCGGAGCCTGCGACGAGCAGCACCTTGCCGTTGTGGAGGACGACCGAGTGCATGCTGCGGACCGGGTTCTTGAAGGGCATCACGGCCCAGCTGCCCTTGACGCACGCGTCCCCGGCGGTGCAGACGGCACCGGGGGCGGGCTGGGTGGCGTCCTCCATGTCGTAGTCGTCGGTGGTGACGGTGCCCGTGCCGTAGACGGAGACGCCCCAGGTGATCTGGTCGGTGCCGGGCGGCACGACGGGCGTACGGACGGTGGCGCGCGTGTAGCCGGCGCTGACCGGCAGCGTCTTGAGGTCCGTCCAGTACTGCCAGCCCGCCTTCACGTCATGGCGGAAGACGGTGACGGACGCGTCCGGTGTGGTGCTCTTGTACCAGAGCGACAGGTCGTACTGGTGGGACGGCGTCACGCTCGGCGCGCACGAGCTGTCCTCGGCCATCAGCACCTTGCGGTCGCCGCTGACCCGGCGGGTGACGGAGAGGGC
Organism: Streptomyces abikoensis; assembly: GCF_014648775.1. Classification (GTDB taxonomy): domain Bacteria; phylum Actinomycetota; class Actinomycetes; order Streptomycetales; family Streptomycetaceae; genus Streptomyces; species Streptomyces abikoensis. The sequence goes on along the minus strand of NZ_BMRT01000004.1, from coordinate 386,863 downwards.
CAGCGCCTTGCCGCCGCTGTGGGACTGGTCGGTGGTGGTGACGGTGAAGTCGTTGTCGCCCCAGCCGGCCTTCTCCCAGCAGGTGGGCATGGTGTCCGAGGCCCGTAAGGACTCGAGGCCGGGGTTGACGACGAGGTTCGACCCGGCGGTGGCCGGCGTGGGCGCGGCCAGCAGCAGGCCGAAGGACGCGCCGGCGGCGAGGAGCAGGGCGGCGGCGGTGCGGGATCGCTTGCCGCGGGGGCGCAGGAGGGCGCGTCTGACGCGTCCGCGGGTCGGCTTTCTCCTCAGTGCTGTCATGCCATCACAGATCCCTTCTTTGGCGGGCAGGTCAGGTCACCGGGCTTCCGCCCTCTTGACCCTGCGGATCTCGATCCGGCCGTCGCCCTCGCCGAAGGAAGCGACTGTCTCGGAGTTCGTCAGTGCCGCCTTCACCAGCGGCAGCGTGGGGGCGTCGCGGCGGACGGTCGGGGACGCGACGACGTAGTCCACGTCGCGCCAGCCGCGCGGCAGCGTCTTGCCGATCGCCGGGTCGAGGTCGGCCTTGTAGAACCAGACGGCCCCCGTCCCCGGGCGGTATCCGGCGTGGACCAGGTCGAGCCAGATCGCGTCGTCGGCGAGGACGCGCGTGCTGGACGGGTCGGGGACGTTGGCCTTGTCGCGGAGCCAGTGCGCTGCCGCGCGGTAGGGGGCGTTGGTGTCGGTGGTCAGGGCAGTGCGGGTGGCGTCGTACCAGTGGGGGAGGGTGAGGGCGGCTGCCGTCGCGGCTATCGCCAGGGTTGCGGTCCGGCGGAGGAGGGCCGGTCTTCGGAGACCCCCGCTCCTCAAGCGCCGGAGGGGCTGGATCTGTGCCCGGAGGGGCTCCAGCGCAGCGGATACCGCGCCCGCCAGGGCCAGTGCCAGGAACGGCAGCATCTGGATCACGTACATCGCCGGCAGGTACCCCGACGGGCGCAGGGCCACCAGGGCCAGGATCGTCGCCGCCGTCGCCGGGCCCGCCAGGGCGCGGCCCGTGGGGGACCAGCGGGCCGCGGCGAGCAGGAGCACCGCCGACGCCAGGCCCGCGATCGGCAGCACCCGGTCGTAGTAGAGCCACGACCGCAGTACCGCGTGCGCGCCCGAACGGTCGTCCAGGATGAAGCCCGAGCCCGCCCGGCTCATCTGGTACTTGATGCCGTCGATCAGCGAGACGTGGCCGTCGCCCGGGAACAGCTCGTGGTTGAGCAGCGCGAACAGGGGATAGGCGAGGCCCGTGAGGACGCACGCGGTGATCGCTCCCGTCACCGCGAACTTCCGGGTGTCGCGGTGGGTGTGCCGCCACATGGTCAGCAGCAGCGCGGGCAGGACGACCAGCATCGTCTCCTTGGACAGCACCGCCACCGCCGCCGCCAGGCCCGCCCCGAAGTGGTGCCACAGGTGGCGGCGGGGCGAGGCCGCCAGGCAGAAGGCCAGCAGGATCCACAGCACGGCGATGTTGTCGAGGAAGATCTCCCGCTGGAGCACCACCGACAGCGGCGACAGCCCGAACAGCGCCATCGCCAGGGCCGCCGCCCACCGCCGCAGGCCCAGCCGTCGGGCCAGGACGTACAGCAGCACCGCGCTGACGGCCGTCACCAGCAGCATCGCCACCCGCATCGGGGCGACGGACATGACGTCGGGGAAGAGGGCGGCGGGGAGCCAGGTGACGAGGGCCAGTTGGAGCCAGCCCAGCGGCGGGTGGTCGTACCAGTACGTGTAGTGGGCCAGGCCCTTGCCCTCCTGGACTGCCCACGCCTGGGCGAGATAGGTGCCCTCGTCGTCGCTGAGTGCGGGGAAACCGGTGGTGTTCCAGCCCTGGACGAGGAGGATCGCGGCCAGCACCGCCCCGCACAGCAGCAGGTCGGGGCGGGAGGCGCGCAGCCGGGTGGGTGGGGTGGGGTCGAGGACGACCGGGGCCTCGACAGCCGCCGGAATGGTCGCGGTCACGGCGTGACGTCCTCTCTGGTGAGGTGCGCGCCGACGTGTCGGGTGAGCTCCCAGTCGCTGCGGCCCCGCTGCTCCCGCCAGACGGCGCGGACGGCCGCGCCCGCGAGGAGCATCTGGTAGAAGGGGCCGCCGAGGATGAGCTTGAGGTAGTGGACGAAGCGCACGCGCAGGCCGTACTGCGCGCCGAAGTCGTGGAGGCCGACGACCTCGAAGACGAAGGTGACCAGCATGGCCACGGCGGGCAGGAAGGTCACCACGGCGACGCCGGCGGGGACGTCCAGCAGCAGGGCGATCGCCGTGTTCAGCGGGATGACGAGGCCGTTGAACGCCTGGAAGAAGGGTGTCATCAGGGTGTAGCGGGCGAGCATCCGCTGGGCGAGGGTGGGCAGTCGGCGCCAGTCCCGCTTGCGGTAGACCTGGAGGAAGCCCTGGTTCCAGCGGGTGCGCTGTTTGAGCAGGCTCATCAGGGTGCCGGGGGTCTCCTCGCGGGTGACCATCTCGGAGTCGTAGGCGACGACGACGCGCTTGCCGGTGCTGGAGAGCCGGACGCCCAGGTCGCAGTCCTCGGCCAGGCACTGGGGGTCCCAGCCGCCGGCCTCGCGGAGGACGTCGGTGCGGACGAAGACGGTGTTGCCGCCCAGCGGGATGAAACCTTTCTCCGCGTGGAGGTGGAGGCGGCTGCGGAACCAGAAGAAGTACTCCAGGCAGTTGCGCAGGCTGTACCAGCTGGAGTGGAAGTTGATCAGCTGCACGCCGCCCTGCACCACGTCCGCGCCCGTCGCGCGGAAGGCGTGGTCGACGTGGGTGAGCAGCTCGGGGTGGACCTGGTCCTCGGCGTCGAAGACGCCGACGACCTCGCCCAGGCAGTGGGGGAGCGCGGTGTTGAGGGCCTTGGGCTTGTTCTTCTTCTCGTGGGTGTCGACGATCACCCGTACCCGGTCCGGGGCGGCGGCCGCGACCTTCCCGGCGACCTCGGCGGTCTCCGGGTCGTCGTGGCCGACGATCACCAGCACCTCGAAGCGGCCGTGGGTGGATTCCAGCAGCCGGGTGACGGTGTGTTCCAGCACCGCCTGTTCATGGCGGGCGGGCACCAGGAGGGAGAAGGAGAGCGCGCCCTCGTCCCCGGCCGGCTGGAAGCGGGTGCCCGCGAGCGTCTCGGGCGTGCGCCAGGCGTGCATCTGCCACCAGAGCGTGAAGGCGGCCATCCAGAAGAGCGCGAGCGATACCGCGCAGACCACCATGGACGTCAGCAAAAGTTGTCCCCCCTACCCCCGGACGCGGCCCCCCAGCACGCGTGTGTGTGTCCAGGGCAGAGAGAGTAAGGGGAGAAGGTGAAACTCGGGTGCGGAAATGATAAATCCTGCGTTTCCGAACCAACTCCTGGAAGATCGTGAGAAGTTGGCCTGGACCAGACGGGGTCAGGCGAGCGATCCGGTGGCCGGAGGCGTCCTTCCCCCCGGACGCGGGCCGGTGGGACACTCCCCGCTATGGGTGCGTCAAGGCACATACCGTACGGACTGGGTGCCGCCGCCCTCACCGGTGCCGCCATCGTGGCGCTGTCCGGCTGCGCGACGGGCCCCGGGCTCGACGCGACGGCCGTCGCCGCCACCACACAGCGGGAGGCCGGCCGTGCCCTCGACCGGGAGGGCGTCCACGCCGCCTGGCTGAGCTGCAAGGGCAAGGCCGAGAACGGCGGCAAGGACCCCGGCACGGGCAGCGCGCTGCCGGTGACCGTCGTCGGCGTCGACTGCGAGGGCCGTACGGACAACGGCAAGAGGATCATCGTCTACGGCAGCGTCACGGGCATGTCCGGCCAGGGGTGCGTCCGGGGGCTGCTGACCGCCAAGGTCGACGGGCGGACCGTCTTCCAGGTGACCGTACTGGGCGACTGCGACGGGACGGGCGGCGGGAGCGGCAAGCCCCCGGCCCCGGACAAGCCCCCGGCCTCGGACAAGCCCCCGGCCTCGGGGGGCTCCGCGCCGAAGCCCGGCGGGCATCCGGGCCCCTCGGCGAGCTGCACCGACAGACCTCCCGCACCGGGCAAGTGACGAGGCTGGTCACGGCGGGCGGACGGACGGACCGGTAACATCCGGACCGTACGAGCCGACGACCCGGGAGGAGCCCACCGGTGGCGGGAGAACCGCAGGCGGACTGCCTGTTCTGCAAGATCGTCAAGGGAGAGGTGCCCGCGACGGTCGTCAGGGAGACGGAGACGACCGTCGCCTTCCGCGACATCAACCCCCAGGCACCCGTGCACTGCCTGGTGATCCCCAAGATCCACTACCCGGACGCCGCCTCGCTGGCCGCCGCCGAGCCGCAGATCGCCGCCGACGTGCTGCGCGAGGCGGGCGAGGTCGCCCTCCAGGAGAACGGGGACAAGGGCTTCCGGATCGTCTTCAACACCGGCGCCGGCGCCGGGCAGACCGTCTTCCACGCGCACGCCCACGTCCTCGGCGGCCGTGGCTTCAACTGGCCCCCCGGGTAGACCCTTGTCCGTTCGCGAACTCGTCGTCCTCGGCACGGCCAGCCAGGTCCCCACCCGGCACCGCAACCACAACGGCTACGTCCTGCTCTGGGACGGGGACGGCATCCTCTTCGACCCCGGCGAGGGGACGCAGCGTCAGATGCTGCGCGCCGGGGTGGCCGCGCACGACCTCAACCGGATCTGCGTCACCCACTTCCATGGCGACCACTCGCTGGGCCTGGCCGGGGTGATCCAGCGGATCAACCTCGACCGGGTGCCGCACCCGGTCACCGCGCACTACCCGGCGAGCGGCGAGCGCTTCTTCAAGCGGCTGCGGTACGCCACGGCCTACCGCGAGACGGTCAAGCTCGTCCAGGAGCCGGTCGCGGGCACCGGCGCGGTGCTGGCGGCCACCGGCTCGTACACCCTCCAGGCGCGCCGGCTCTCGCATCCCGTCGAGTCCTACGGCTACCGCCTGGTCGAGCCCGACGGGCGCCGGATGCTGCCCGAGCTGCTGGCCGAGCGCGGGATCGGCGGGCCGGACGTCGGCCGGCTGATGCGCGAGGGCGCGGTCGGCGGGGTGACGCTGGAGGAGGTCAGCGAGGTGCGGCGCGGCCAGCGCTTCGCCTTCGTGATGGACACCCGGCTGTGCGACGGCGTCCACGAGCTGGCCGAGGGCTGCGACATGCTCGTCATCGAGTCGACGTTCCTCGACGAGGACGAGCCGCTGGCCACCGAGCACGGCCATCTGACGGCGGGCCAGGCCGCGCGCGTCGCCGCGCGGGCGGGCGTGCGCCACCTGGTGCTCACCCACTTCTCGCAGCGCTACGACGACCCGTCGGTCTTCGAGCGCCAGGCCCGCGAGGCGGGCTTCACCGGCGAGCTCACCGTCGCCCGGGACCTGCTGCGCGTACCGGTGCCGAAGCGGCGCTGAGCGCCGCTCCGGCGGGGAGTGACCGGGCTGGTCACTTGACTTCGTTGCAGGTCCACTCCAGCGTGCCGTCGGTCGGGTTCCAGTCGCAGACCCGGATCTTCAGGTCCCAGACGTAATTCGGCGGATTCTGGGGCCTGTAGGTGCCGTTGGTCTTCACCGGGTGCCACCCGTGCCACTGTTCCAGGCCGTGGCTGTACTGCCAGTACTCGATGTACAGCCGGGCCGCGTTGTGCTGGGGGTCCCTGGGGCACAGGTCCTTGACCCGGATGTCGAAAGCCGTCGAGAAGAGCCGTTTCCCGCTCTGCGTGCGCTTGTTGGTGTCGTAGTAGTTGTACGTCCCCGCGGCCTCCGAGCATCCTCCGTGCGACTTCCCGTACACATACGGATAGGGGGTCCGCGCGGTGGCGTCGGCCTGGCCGGCCAGGGTCAGCAGGGCCGTGGCGGTCACGGCGGAGACGGCCAGGGCGCGGCGTGTTCCGTTCCTCATCGGGGCCTCCCGTTCGGGTGTGGTGTCGGCCGACGACGCTGGCAGGACGGCCCCGGCCGGGTCCACGCCCCGGGCCGTCCGGAGTGGTCCGGGTGTGTCCGGGCAGGTCGGACGGGGGCGGCAAGGGGGATTGCGGCTCGCCGTGTGCATGCCACCATGTGCGGCATGGGCGAGCAGGGGGCGCCGGATCCGGCGCGGGCGCGGGACGCGGCGGCTCTGGTCGCGCTGATGCGGGAGCTGCGCGAGCGTTCCGGGCTCACCTACCGCCGGCTCCAGCGGCGCGCCGCCGAGGAGGGCATGGTGCTGCCCCGCAGCACGATCTCCGACGTCCTCGCCCGGAACGCCCTGCCGCGTGCCGAGGTCCTCGAGGCGTTCGTGGTGGCGTGCGGCGACGGGGCGCGGCTCGACGCGTGGCTGGAGGCCAGACGGCGGATCGCCGGGCGGGAGGAAGGCGCTCCGGCGCCGGGACGGCGGCGGGCGCGGCGGCTCCGGCTGCTGTGGGTGCCGGCGGTGGCGGCCGTGCTCGCCCTCGCCTACTGGGCGTTCGTCCTCGCCCCGGCGGGGACGTCCGGCGGCGGGCGGCCGTCCGCCGTGCCGTCCCCGGCCGACGCGACGGACGCGCGCGGCGGGGCGTTCAGCCTCTTCGAGGCGCGCAGCACCAAGGGTGCGACGATCGCGAGCGTGGGCTATCGGTACTGGGACACCGGGGACGGGTGGTACGGCATCGAGTATGTGATGCCGTACTCACGGGACGACCGGGATGCCTATGGCGACGGCTGGGGCGGGCGGCTGCTCATGCACTACGAGGACCGCCGGGGGCGGCGCACGGAGGTGCTGGTCGGCAATCCCGACGGCGCCCAGCGGGCGGGAAGGGACACCGTCCGGTACGGCCTCAAGAACGTGTGGTTCGAGGTGTGCGACTTCGACGGCCGGGAGCTGCGGGGCTGCCAGCGCCTGCGCAAGGCGCGGACCTGAGCGGCCCCGCTCCCTCCCCAAGAGCCTTACGGCAGGAAGTACATCGGGTTCGGCAGCTTGTAGGTGCGCTTCGCGTAGCCGCCCTGCAGGTCGCTGTACTGGTCGCCGAAGTTGGCGACGATCTCGAAGCCCTTGGACTCGATGTACTTGCGGGTGCCCGCCTTGTACTCGACCGTCGTGCACTTGGCGCCGCAGGCGAGGTAGGCCGGCGGGGTCTTCTTGTTCTTCAGGAAGAAGTGGGAGGCGTCGGCGGCGGGCTTGTAGCCGGCGTTCTTGAGGTTGCGGACGCTCCAGTCGCGCTGGTGCTCGTCGCGGCCGGTGACGAAGAAGACCTCGATGCCCTTGGACTGGGCCCAGTTGACCAGCTTGGGCATGCCGAAGACGGCCGTCATGTCGGTGGACTTCAGGTAGGCGTCCTGCGACTCCGGCGTGAAGTGGAAGCCCTGCTGGAGCTCGTAGTTGTAGGTCAGGAGGGTCGTGTCGTCCACGTCCAGGACGATGGCGGGCTTCTTCGCGCCCTTCTTGGCGTGCTGGGTGTTGCGGGCGACGTTCTCCAGCTGGGCCTTGGCCTTCTTCTGGATGTCGGCGAGCTGCTTGGCGTAGTTGCTGTCCGGCGAGGCGTAGTGCTGGCCGGAGGCGTCGACGGTGTCGCCGTAGAAGGCCTTGATCTTGTCCTGGACCTGGGTGAGGTTCGGTATCTCCTTGTCCGTGCGGGGCACCGCGTGGTCGGCGGAGGCGGCGCCCGCGGTGTACAGGCCGGCGCCGACGGCGAGGGCGGCGGTGGCGGCGGCGACGCGCACACGCGTGGACTTCAGGGAGAGCGACACTGGTGACTCCTGGGTAACAAGGACGGTGCAGCGCGAAGCTAAGCCCTGAGCCGGACGGGGTCAAGGTTCTGGCGTAGTGATGTCTACGCGCGGAGAAAGATCGTTTGGGCGTACCGTGGTGTGCGGACCAGCGACACGAAGGGTGGGGCACGAGATCATGGCGCAGGAAGTACGCGGAGTCATCGCACCGGGGAAGAACGAGCCGGTGCGGGTGGAGACGATCGTGGTACCGGACCCGGGTCCGGGCGAGGCCGTGGTGAAGGTCCAGGCCTGCGGCGTGTGCCACACCGACCTCCACTACAAGCAGGGTGGCATCAACGACGACTTCCCCTTCCTCCTCGGCCACGAGGCGGCGGGCGTCGTCGAGTCCGTGGGCGAGGGCGTCACCGAGGTGGCCCCGGGCGACTTCGTGATCCTCAACTGGCGGGCCGTCTGCGGCCAGTGCCGGGCCTGTCTGCGCGGCCGCCCCCAGTACTGCTTCAACACGCACAACGCCAAGCAGAAGATGACCCTGAAGGACGGCACGGAGCTGTCGCCCGCGCTCGGCATCGGCGCGTTCGCCGAGAAGACGCTGGTCGCGGCGGGTCAGTGCACCAAGGTCGACCCCGCGGTCGCCCCGGAGGTGGCGGGCCTGCTCGGCTGCGGCGTGATGGCCGGCATCGGCGCCGCCATCAACACCGGCGGCGTGGGCCGCGGCGACTCCGTCGCCGTCATCGGCTGCGGCGGCGTCGGCGACGCGGCGATCGCGGGCTCCCGCCTGGCGGGCGCGGCCCGGATCATCGCCGTGGACATCGACGACCGCAAGCTCGCGAAGGCGCGCGAGATGGGCGCCACCCACACGGTGAACTCCCGCTCCACCGATCCCGTCGAGGCGATCCGCGAGCTCACCGGCGGCCACGGCGCGGACGTCGTCATCGAGGCCGTCGGCCGCCCCGAGACCTACGAGCAGGCTTTCTACGCCCGTGACCTCGCCGGCACGGTCGTCCTCGTCGGCGTGCCGACGCCGGAGATGAAGCTGGAGCTGCCGCTCCTGGACGTCTTCGGGCGGGGCGGCGCGCTGAAGTCGTCCTGGTACGGCGACTGCCTGCCCTCGCGGGACTTCCCGATGCTGGTGGACCTCCACCTGCAGGGCCGGCTGGACCTCGGCGCGTTCGTCACCGAGACGATCGGGCTGGGCGACGTGGAGAAGGCGTTCGCCCGCATGCACGAGGGCGATGTGCTGCGGTCGGTGGTCGTCTTCTGATCCTGGGCGAGCGACTGTAGGGGAACGCCGACGGGGCGGCGTGCGCCGACGTGATGTCGGAGTACGCCGCCCGCACGGTCGTCCGTCCCGGCTACTTCGGGTCCCGGTTACTTCGGGTCGCGGTCGAAGACCCGCTTCGACCAGCAGTAGCCGAGTGCCGTCAGGCCCAGGCACCAGGCGACCGCGAGCCATCCGTTGTCACCGATCCCGGTGCCGAGCAGCAGCCCGCGCAGGGTCTCGATGGCCGGGGTGAACGGCTGGTACTGGGCGACCGGCTGGAACCAGCCCGGCATCGCGTCGACGGGGACGAAGGCGCTGGAGATGAGCGGCAGGACGATCAGCGGCATCGCGTTGTTGCTGGCCGCCTCCGCGTTCGGGCTGACCAGGCCCATCCCCACCGCGATCCAGGTGAGGGCCAGCGCGACCAGCGTCATCAGCCCGAACGCCGCCAGCCACTCCAGGGCCGTGGCGTCCGGGGCCCGGAAGCCGATGGCCACGGCGACGGCGCCCACGAGGACGACGGAGGCGACCGACTGCAGCACGCTGCCGATGACGTGCCCGATGAGCACGGAACCCCGGTGGATCGGCATCGTGCGGAAGCGGGCGATGATGCCCTCGGTCATGTCGTTGGCGACGGAGACCGCGGTGCCGACCACGGTGCCTCCGATGGTCATCATCAGGATGCCCGGCACGACGTAGGCGATGTACTGGGAGCGGTCGGCGCCACCGCCCATGCCCGCGCTCATCACGTCGCCGAAGACGTAGACGAAGAGCAGCAGCAGGATGATCGGCGTCAGCAGCAGGTTGAGCGTCATCGACGGGTAGCGCCGCGCGTGGAGGAGATTGCGGCGCAGCATCGTGGACGAGTCGCGCAGGGTGTGGGCGAGGGAGCTCATCGGACAGCCTCCTTCGGCTGGTCGGTGCTGCCGGTCAGGGCGAAGAACACGTCGTCGAGGTCGGGGGTGTGGACGGTCAGCTCGTCCGCCTCGATGCCGGCGGAGTCCAGCCAGTCGAGGATGGAGCGCAGCTCGCGCTGGGTGCCGTCGCTGGGGATCTGCAGCGCCAGCGCCTCGTCGTCCCTGGTGACCTCGCGGAGCGCGAGGGCGGCGTTCCGGTACGCGGCCGGGTCGGAGAAGCGGAGCCGGACGTGTCCGCCGGGGACGAGCCGCTTGAGCTCCTCGGCGGTGCCCTCGGCGGCGATCCTGCCGCCGTTCAGCACGGCGATGCGGTCGGCGAGTTCGTCGGCCTCGTCCAGGTACTGGGTGGTGAGGAAGACGGTGACGCCGCCGGAGACGAGCTCACGGATGATCTGCCACATGTTGTGGCGGGAGCGCGGGTCGAGACCGGTGGTCGGCTCGTCGAGGAAGATGATCCGCGGGTCGCCGACGAGGGTCATGGCGATGTCGAGGCGGCGTTTCATGCCGCCGGAGTAGGTGGAGGCGGGCTTCTTCGCCGCCTCGGTGAGGCCGAACCGCTCCAGCAGCTCGGCGGTGACCCGTCGTCCCTCGCGCTTGGACAGGTGGTGGAGGTCCGCCATGAGGAGCATGTTCTCCTCGCCGGTGATCAGCCCGTCGACGGCGGAGAACTGCCCGGTGACGCCGATCGCGGCGCGCACCCCGTCCGGGGAGGCGGCGACGTCGTGGCCCGCCACCCGCGCCTGTCCGCCGTCGGCGGTGATGAGCGTGGAGAGGATCTGCACGGTGGTGGTCTTGCCTGCGCCGTTGGGACCGAGGAGCGCGAACACGGACCCGGCCGGGATGCGCAGATCGATGCCGTCGAGGACGGTCTTGTCGCCGTAGGACTTGCGCAGACCGGTGGCGGAGACGGCCATGGGCGACGAGGACAGGGGCGACGTGGGCATGACAGACGAAGGCATGGGCCCTCCCGTTCGTGAGGTGTGAAAGAGGGGCCGGTCAGGCCTTGGCGCGGAGGATGTCGATGTTGCCGTGCCGGGTGCGGGCGTGGATCTCGACGGTGTCCTCGGTCGCCGCCGGGGCCTCCGTCGCGGTGAGCACGTTGCGCACCCGGCCGGAGCCCGGGTCGACGTCGAGCCAGGCGGCCGTCCCGGCGCGGACGCCGACCTCGATGGAGCCGTGGGAGGTCTCCAACCGGACGGTGCCGCGGGCCACCTCGCCCACGCGCAGGGTGCCGTGGGCGGTGGTGGCGGTGACCGAGCCCGCGGCGCGCCGGATGTCGATGTCGCCGGTGGAGTTGCTCACCCGCAGCTCGCCGGTGGCGGTGCCGACGGTCGTGGTGCCGTGGGAGTTCTTCAGGACGGCGGAGCCGTCGACGAGGCCGACGCGCAGGCTGCCGGAGCTGGTGGTGATCTCGGCCGTGCCCTCGGCCCGGTCCACGGTGATCGAGCCGTGCGACGCCTTCAGGTGCAGCGGGCCGGTCGCGTCGAGACGGACGTCGCCGGAGGAGGTCTTCACGCGGACCTCCCCGAGCCGGCCCTCGCCGAGCACCTGGGCCCAGGCGCCGGTCATGTCGACGCGGGAGCCCGTGGGCAGTTCGACCGTCACGTCGACGACGCCGGTGCGCCCGACGAGGTAGCGCGACCTGGGCGTCCGCAGGGTCAGTACGCCGCCCGCGTACGTCACCTCGGTCTGGTCGGCGGCCCGCGCGTCCAGCTCCTTCCTCGGGTCGCGGGGCAGGACCTCGACGAGGGTGTCGGGGCGGTCGCCCGCGATGAACCGGATGGAGCCGGCCTCCACGTGGGCGGTGACCGAGATGGGCGCGGGGGTGTCGAAAGAAGGCATGGGTGTCCCGTCCTCTTGAGTCTTCTTGAGTCTTCGAAAGCTGTGGGTGGAGCAGTGGGGTGGGCTAGCGTGCCCAGCCCTGTTCCGTCGTGCGCGGCCGGTCGCCGGTGGCGGGTCCGGTGTCGACCGCGGCCGAAACGGCCCGTACCAGCCACGCGTTGACCGACAGGCCGTCGCGGTTCGCGGCCTCCTCGGCGCGGGCCTTGAGGTGGGCCGGCAGGCGCAGGTTGACGCGGGCGGTGGTGCCGTCCTCGTCGCCGTCGGCGGGCGGTGGTGTCCGCGCCTTGAACGGTTCGGCGGGCGGTGGTGTCACCACGAAGTCGGGGTCCAGTCCGCGCAGCCGTACGTCGACCGAGCCCGGGGCGAGCTCGCGGGTGACCTCGTCCATCGCGGCGGAGAGCGCGTCGAGCAGGGTCAGCCGGGCCGCCGCCTCCAGAGGGGCGGTGAGCTTCTCGGCCAGCTCGCGGGCTTCGTCGCCACCGGCCTCGGCGGCCACCGCGAGTTCGCGGCGGAGGGAGTCGACGTATGGGGTGAGGTCCATGACGCCATTGTGGCACCACGATGGCGCCATGCGCAAGAGGGGATGGCGCCGGGACTGGAAAACGAGAAGGCGCGCGGCCTGGCCGCGCGCCTTTGGGGTGTGGAATGACGCCGGATGGCGTTATGTTGCGCCACTCGGTGCCGCGTGGCGCCACAGCGGTGCCACGCGAGAGCCGGAGCTCTATCCCAGGCCCGCTCGGCTCAGGATGCGGGCGGCGACCGCCGGGGAGTCGACCAGCGGGTGGAGCGCCAGCGCGCGGAGCGCCGCGTCGCGGTCCTCGTGGAGCGCCGCCTCGATCGCCGCCCGCTCGACGGCCTTGAGCTGGAGCATCAGCCCCAGCTGGTCCTCCCGCAGCGGGGCGCACGGCAGCGGCCGGGCGCCCTTCGCGCCGACCTCGCACACCGTCTCGATGATGGCGGCGGAGTCCAGGGCGGGGACCGTCAGCCCGTTCGGCACGTTGAGGATCAGCCGGGTCCGTTCGTCCGCGCTGATCGCCCGCATCAGGGCGAGCGCCACCTGGTCGTAGCCGCCGCCGTCCAGGTCGCAGGTGTCGCGCTCCCAGCCGCCGGTCGCCGCGCGGCTCTCGGCCATGTACGTCTCCTCGCGGCGCAGCCGGGTGTGCTCCCACAGCTCGAAGGAGCGCTCGGGCGCCGCGGCCGCGCGGGTGAAGAAGTCGCCCTGCTGCTGGTCGAGGAACTCGCCGCGGGTCACCGCCGACTCCATGACCGAACGCAGGGTCTCGCGGCGGAAGTAGTAGTAGTGGAGGTATTCGTTGGGCAGGGCGCCGAGCGCCCGGAGCCAGCGGGCGCCGAAGAGCTTGCCCTCCTCGAAGGAGGCCAGGGCCGCCTCGTCGCGCAGCAGCCCCGGCAGCAGGTCCTCGCCGTCCCGGGTCAACGAGCGCAGCCAGCCCAGGTGGTTGAGGCCCACGTAGTCGTAGGTGAGCGACTCCGGGTCCGCGCCCGCCGCCCGCGCGGCGCGACGGACCAGCCCCACGGGTGAATCGCAGATGCCGATGACGCGCGGGCCGAGCACGGCGGACATCGCCTCCGTCACCATCCCGGCGGGGTTGGTGAAGTTGATGACCCACGCGTCCGGGGCGATCCGCGCGACCCGTTCGGCGATGTCCGTGGCCACCAGGACCGTGCGGAGCCCGTAGAGCACGCCGCCCGCGCCGACGGTCTCCTGGCCCAGGACGCCCTCGGCGAGCGGGATCCGCTCGTCCATGACCCGGCCGGCCGTGCCGCCCACCCGGATCGCGGAGAAGACGAAGTCGGCCCCGCGCAGCGCGTCGTCCAGGTCCTCCGCGAGCCGTACGGAGGGGGCCCGGGGCACCCCGGCGGCCTGGGCGTCCAGCACGGAGGCGATCACCCTCATGCGCGCGGAGTCGGTGTCGTGGAGCACGAGCTCCGTGCAGCGGCCCGGGGCGTCGCGCCGGGCGTCGTCCAGCAGGGCCCGGTGCACCAGAGGCACCCGGAATCCACCGCCGCCGAGAATGGTGAGCCTCATGGGACGGAACGTACCGCAGCATCGGGCACACTGTGCGGATCCGCATTTCGTGCATCCTCGAGAGGAGCGACGAGCGAGCATGACGGCCTCTTCCACCCACACAGGTGTCCGCGGAGAACGCTTCGAGGGAACGGCGCCGGTCCTCGACCCGCTCGCCGCGCTCCGCACCGAGAGCGACCCGCCCACGGACGTCTATCTGACCGGGACCGTCTTCCTCGACATCATCTTCACCGGCCTGGACTCCGCCCCCGTGCGCGGCACCGAGTCCTGGGCGCGCGGCATGGGCTCCAGCCCCGGCGGCGTCGCCAACATGGCCACCGCCCTGGCCCGGCTGGGCCTGCGCACCTCGCTCGCCGCCGCGTTCGGCGACGACATGTACGGCGAGTACTGCTGGGAGTCCCTCTCCCGGGGCGAGGGCATCGACCTGAGCCTCTCGCGCACGGTGCCCGGCTGGCATTCCCCCGTCACCGTCTCGATGGCCTACGAGGGCGAGCGGACGATGGTCTCCCACGGGCACGAGGCGCCGCCGCCGGAGGAGCCCGCCCCCGAGACCCCGCCGCCCGCGCGGGCCTGCGTGGGGCTGCTGATGCCCGGTCGGCAGGAGGAGTGGATCGCGACGGCGGCCCGCCAGGGCAGCCGGGTCTTCGCCGACGTCGGCTGGGACGAGACCGGCCGCTGGGACCCGGCGGACCTCGCCGACCTGGAGCACTGCGAGGCGTTCCTGCCCAACGCCGAGGAGGCCATGCGCTACACCCGCACCGACTGCCCCCGCGCCGCCGCCCGCGCCCTCACGGACAAGGTGCCGCTGGCCGTGGTCACGATGGGGGAGCGGGGCGCGTACGCGGTGGACGGGCGCACCGGCGAGAGCGCCGAGGTGCCCGCGATCGTCGTCGAGGCGCTCGACCCGACCGGCGCGGGGGACGTCTTCGTGGCCGGCTTCGTCACCGGCACCCTCGCCGAGTGGCCGCTGGCCGACCGGCTGGCCTTCGCGGGGCTGACGGCCGCCCTGTCCGTCCAGGAGTTCGGCGGCTCGCTGTCGGCGCCCGGCTGGGTGGAGATCGCCGCGTGGTGGCAGCACGTCCGCTCCTTCGACGACCAGTCCCCGGCCACCCTGCGCCGCTACGCCTTCCTCGACGAGATCCTCCCCGAGGCCATCAGCCCCTGGCCGCTGCGCCGGGCGCTGCCGACGCTGGGCTTCCGCAGGCCGTCGTAGGACCATACGACCGGGATCGGATGGCTGTGGAAAAGCCCTCGGGATTGCCGGGGCCCGCGTCGTACCCTGGTATTCCAAGGTTGTTCGACATGAGAACGGCAGGAAGAGGTGATGAGCAGGCCTTCAGTGCCGGCCCATGACTCAGACACCCACACGACCGCAGGCGAGGACGAGCATCACCATCCCGGCCAAGCACCCCATGGTGACGGTGCTGGGCTCGGAGGACTCCCTCCTGCGCGTGATCGAAAAAGCCTTCCCGCTCACGGACATCCACGTCCGGGGCAATGAGATCAGTGCCACCGGGGACGAACGGGAAGTCGCCCTGGTACAGCGTCTCTTCGCCGAGATGATGCTGGTGCTCCGCACGGGCGCGCCGATGACGGAGGACGCGGTGGAACGATCGATCACCATGCTCAGGGACGAGGAGAAGGGCATCGAGGCCCCTTCCGAGGTCCTCACCCAGAACATCCTCTCCAGCCGCGGCCGCACCATCCGTCCCAAGACGCTCAACCAGAAGCGCTATGTCGACGCGATCGACAAGCACACGGTCGTCTTCGGCATCGGCCCCGCCGGTACCGGAAAGACCTATCTGGCCATGGCCAAGGCGGTCCAGGCCCTGCAGTCCAAGCAGGTCAACCGGATCATCCTGACCCGGCCGGCCGTCGAGGCGGGCGAGCGCCTGGGCTTCCTGCCCGGCACGCTCTACGAGAAGATCGACCCCTATCTGCGGCCGCTCTACGACGCCCTCCACGACATGCTCGACCCCGACTCCATCCCCCGGCTGATGGCCGCCGGGACGATCGAGGTCGCGCCGCTGGCGTACATGCGGGGCCGGACGCTCAACGACGCGTTCATCATCCTCGACGAGGCGCAGAACACGAACCCCGAGCAGATGAAGATGTTCCTCACCCGGCTCGGCTTCGACTCCAAGATCGTGATCACGGGTGACGTCACCCAGATCGACCTGCCCGGCGGCACCAAGAGCGGTCTGCGCCAGGTGCAGGAGATCCTGGAGGGCGTCACCGACGTCCATTTCTCGTACCTCACCAGCAGGGACGTCGTCCGGCACAAGCTGGTCGGCCGTATTGTCGACGCGTACGAGCAGTACGACAGCCGCAACGGAAAGTAAGACCCGGTAACAGCATGTCAATCGACGTCAACAACGAATCCGGCACGGAGGTCGACGAGCAGGCGATCCTGGACGTCGCCCGCTACGCCCTCACCCGGATGCGTATCCACCCGCTCTCCGAACTCTCGGTCATCGTTGTCGACGCCGATGCCATGGAGCAGCTCCACATCCAGTGGATGGACCTCCCCGGCCCCACCGACGTGATGTCCTTCCCCATGGACGAGCTGCGCCCGCCGGCCAAGGACGACGACGAGCCGCCGCAGGGCCTCCTCGGCGACATCGTCCTCTGCCCGGAGGTCGCGAAGAAGCAGGGCGAGGAGGCCCCGACCGGGCACTCCATGGACGAGGAGCTCCAGCTCCTGACCGTCCACGGAGTGCTCCACCTCCTCGGCTACGACCACGAGGAGCCCGACGAGAAGGCCGAGATGTTCGGCCTCCAGGCGGCGATCGTCGACGGCTGGCGCGCCGAGCGCGGCATCGAAGGGCCCTCCCCGGCTCCCACGTTCACGTGACCGGCCAGCTGATCGCCGCCGCGGTCCTGCTGCTCGTCGTCGCCTGGCTCGCCGCCTGCGCGGAGGCCGGCCTCGCCCGGACCACCCGGTTCCGGGCCGAGGAGGCCGCCCGGGCCGGGCGGCGGGGCAGCGCCCGGCTGATGGCCGTCGCGGCCGACCCCACCCGCTACCTCAACGTCGCGCTGCTGGTGCGCGTCGCCTGCGAGATGGCGGCGGGTGTCTTCGTCACCTACGTCTGCCTGAAGTCCTTCGACGCCACCTGGGAGGCGCTGACCGTCGCCATCGCGGTGATGGTCCTCGTCTCGTACGTGGCCGTCGGCGTCTCCCCGCGCACCATCGGCCGCCAGCACCCGCTGGGCACGGCCACGGCCGCGGCGTACGTGCTGCTGCCGCTCGCCAGGATCATGGGGCCCGTGCCCCGGCTGCTGATCCTCATCGGCAACGCCCTCACCCCCGGCAAGGGCTTCCGCATGGGCCCCTTCGCTTCGGAGGCGGAGCTGCGGGCCATGGTCGACCTGGCGGAACAGGAGTCGCTCATCGAGGACGACGAGCGCCGCATGGTGCACTCCGTCTTCGAGCTCGGCGACACCCTCGTCCGCGAGGTCATGGTGCCGCGCACGGACCTGATCGTCATAGAGCGCGGCAAGACCATCCGTCAGGCGCTCACCCTCGCGCTGCGCTCCGGCTTCTCCCGGATCCCGGTGACGGGGGAGAACGAGGACGACGTGGTGGGCATCGTCTACCTCAAGGACCTCGTCCGCAAGACGCACATCAGCCGTGACGCGGAGAGCGAGCTGGTCTCCACCGCGATGCGGCCGGCCGTCTTCGTCCCGGACACCAAGAACGCGGGCGACCTGCTGCGCGAGATGCAGCAGCAGCGCAACCACTGCGCGGTCGTCATCGACGAGTACGGCGGCACGGCCGGCATCGTCACCATCGAGGACATCCTCGAGGAGATCGTCGGCGAGATCACCGACGAGTACGACCGGGAGCTGCCGCCCGTCGAGGAGCTCGGCGACGACCGCTACCGGGTCACGGCCCGCCTCGACATCGGCGACCTCGGCGAGCTCTACGGCCTCGACGAGTTCGACGACGAGGACGTCGAGACGGTCGGCGGACTGCTGGCCAAGTCGCTGGGCAGGGTGCCGATCGCCGGCGCGACGGCGGAGGTCCCGCTCTTCGAGCACGTCTCCGAGCACGGCAAGGACCCCACGCTCACCGCGCTCCGGCTCACCGCGGAGGCCGCGGCGGGGCGGCGCAACCGCATTGTCACGGTGCTGGTGGAGCCGGTGCGGGCGGCGCGGGGCCCCTTCCCGGAGGACTGAGCGGGGGAATCGTCCCGTTCGGGGGAATCCTCCCGCTCCGGGGCGGGAACCGTCCTGGAATGGCGGTTCTCAGAACTCTCGCGCGGCCGCTGCTGGCGTCGGCGTTCATCAGCGCCGGCGTCCAGACCGTCCGCCGCCCGGAACTCCTCGCGCCGGTCGCGGCGCCCGTCGCGCTCGCCATCGCGGACTGGATCCCGCTCCTGCCGCGCGACGCGCGGGCGCTCGTGCGGCTGAACGGGGCGGTGCACCTGGGGGCGGGCGGGCTGCTCGCCCTGGGGATCCTCCCCAGGCTCTCCGCCCTGGCCCTCGCCGCCAGCCTCGTCCCGACGACCCTGGCGGGTCACGCCTACTGGCGGGAGGAGGACCCGGCGAAGCGGATGCAGCACCGGGTGGCGTTCTTCGCGAACGTCTCGATTCTGGGGGGCCTGCTCATCACGGCTGCGGACCGTGGGTGAGGATGCCCCGGTCCCGCCCTTTCACCGTTTCCGAGCGGGGCTGCGCCCCCTCGCACCCCCGGACCGCGCTCCGCGCGGTGTCCTCAAACGCCGGACGGGCTGAAATCAGCCCGTCCGGCGTTTGAGGACCGGGGGTCCGGGGGCGGAGCCCTCGGGAAACGGTGAAAGGGCGGGGTTGGGGCTCACTCACCGCCCTCGGCGCAAGCCCACGAACGTCGCTGCGGCCACCACCACGACCACGACGGCGTCGACGCCCACACCCAGCCGCACGCCCCCGAGCGTCGCCGACGCGAACGAGTGGCCCGCGTCCCGCAGCACACTCACCCGCGCCGACGCCACCGCACTCAGCAGCGGGATGCCAATGGTCAGCCCCACCTGCTGCGAGCTGGTGACCAGGCCCGTGGCCAGGCCCTGCTCCCCGTCCGGCAGCCCCGACGTCGCCGTCACGCCGTAGGCGACGATCGCCCACAGGTGACCGACGCAGCCGAGCGACGTGCCCGCAAGGGCCAGCCACGCGCCCGCCTGGCCGGCGCCCAGGCCCAGCAGGGCCGCCGTGCAGACGGCCTGCACCAGCAGACCGGTCACCAGCGTGGCGCGCGCGCCGAAGCGGGCGATGATCCGGGGCGCGGTCACCCCGCCGAGCGCCGCCGCCAGGCCCGTCACACCGAAGATCAGGCCGGTGAGGACGGCCGACAGTTCCAGGACCTCCTGGAGGTACAGGGTGAGCAGGAAGATCACCGAGGACATCATCGCGAACGTGGTCAGCCCGGCCAGGTTCCCCCAGGCCACCGTCCGCCGGCCCAGCATCGGCAGGGACACCAGCGGCTCGGCCGCCCGCGACTCGACCACCACGAACGCCACCAGCAAGGCCGCGCCGGCGACCAGCGTCGCGATGACGTCCGCGCCGCCGAAGCCCCGCTGGGCGGCGGTCGACAGGGCGTAGATCAGCGCGAGCAGCCCGCCCGTCACCGTCACCGCGCCCGGCAGGTCCAGCCGGGGACGGTCCGCCCGCTTGGACTCGGTCAGCAGGCCCGGCGCGGCGAGGAGCACGCCGACGCCCGCCACCGCCAGCAGCCCCATCGTGGAGCGCCAGCCCAGCGAGTCGGTCATCACACCGCCGAGCACCATGCCGATGGTGAAGCCCAGGGACATCAGGGTGCCGCTGATGCCCAGCGCCCGCTCACGCCGCGGGCCCTCGGAGAAGGTCGTGGTCAGCAGGGACATCCCGGTCGGCACGATCACGGCCGCGCCCAGCCCCTGGAGGGCCCGCCCGGTCAGGAAGGTCGCCGGGTCCCAGGCGACGGTGGCCAGGGCGGAGGCGACGGTGAAGAGGACGAGCCCGGCCAGGAACAGCTTCCGGCGCCCGTAGAGGTCGGCGATCCGGCCGAAGAAGAGCAGGAAGCCGCCCGACGGCAGGGCGAACGCCGTGACCGCCCACTGGAGGTCGGCCTGGCCCATGCCCAGGTCGTCGCCGAGGACGGGGAGCGCCACGTTCAGGATGGAGAAGTCGAGGGCGACGATGAACTGCGCCGCGCACAGCACCATCAGGATCAGCTTGTCGCGGGTGGTCATGCGCGGGGCCGCCGCGACGGGGGTCGTCAGGGGAGGGGAGTCGATCGCCATGCGATCAGCCTCCGCCGGGAGGAACAACGCTGGGGAGTGCGCGCTTATGGTGGTGGCCGCACCACCAGGCAAGGGGGAGAGTTGACCGTCGTCACACAGGAGAAGCCGCGCCGCCGCCAGGAGCTGCGCGAGTTCTTGATGAGCCGTCGGGCCAGGGTGTCACCGGCCGAGGCGGGGCTGCCCGACGGCGGGGGCCGCCGCCGGACGCCGGGGCTGCGCCGCGAGGAGGTCGCCGTCCTCGCCGGGGTGGGCGCCTCCTGGTACCAGTGGCTGGAGCAGGGCCGGGACATCACCGTCTCGCCGCAGGTCCTCGACGCGGTCGCCCGCGTGCTGCGGCTGGGCGGCGCCGAGCGGCGGCACCTGTACGTCCTGGCGGGGCTGAACCCGCCGCTGCCCGAGGCCGAGTACGACGCGGAGTACCTGTGCGACGGGCTGCGCCGGCTGATCGACGGCTGGCTGCCCTCCCCGGCGCACATCATGGACCCGTACTGGAACCTCGTCGCCTACAACGAGTCCGCCCGGGTCATCCTCGGGTTCCGCCCGGAGAACCGGCAGAACTGCCTCATCGACTTCTTCACCGACCCCGTCTACCGCTCGCGCGCCGGGAACTGGGCGGAGAACGCCCCGCGCGTCGTCGCCTCCTACCGCGCCGCCTGCTCGGACCGCCCCGGCGACGAGGGCTTCGAGGAGGTGCTGGCCGAGGTCTCCGCCGCGAGCCCGGAGTTCACGGAGCTGTGGGCGCGCGGTGACGTGTCCCCGGCGGGCCTGGTGCGCAAGGCCCTCCACCACCCGCTCGTGGGCGACCTCCTCTTCGAGAGCGCCCAGCTGCGCGTGCCGGCCCGCCCGGATCTGACGATCGTGCTGCACAACCCCGTCGCCGGCACCGGCACGGCCGAGAAGGTGGCGTGGCTGACCTCGCCCGAGGGCCGGCGCGGCGCGATGTACTCCGTGGCCGGCTGAGGCGTGGCCGGTCGCCGGCCGAGGCCGCCCGGGGGCGCGTCCGGGGCCGCCCCTATGCTCCAGGCATGACGGATGCCCTGGATGCTGCCCTGGACCCCGAAGACCGCAAGCTGATCACGCTCGCCCGCGCCACCCGCGCCCGCAACGCCGTGCCCGAGGGCGCGGCCGTCCGTGACGAGACCGGCCGTACGTACGTCGCCGGGACGGTCGCCCTGGACTCGCTGCGGCTGAGCGCGCTCCGGACGGCCGTGGCCATGGCCGTGGCCAGCGGGGCGACGTCCCTGGAGGCCGCGGCGGTGGTCTCCGAGGTGGGCGTCGTCAGCGCGGAGGACCGCGCCGCCGTGCGCGACCTGGGCGGACCCGCGACGCCCGTGCTGCTGGCGGGCCCGGACGGGACGCCGGGGCCGGTGGTCACGGCCGGCTGAGCGCCGCGCCCGCCCGCTGGTTCGAGCCCGCCGGACGATCGGGGAGAATATGAGCCATGGATAGAGCTTCCTCCCCGTCCCCGGCCCCCCACCGCGCGGGCTTCGCGTGCTTCGTCGGCCGCCCCAACGCGGGCAAGTCGACCCTGACCAACGCACTGGTGGGGACGAAGGTCGCGATCACCTCCAACCGTCCGCAGACCACCCGGCACACCGTGCGCGGCATCGTGCACCGCCCGGACGCCCAGCTCGTCCTGGTGGACACGCCCGGTCTCCACAAGCCGCGCACCCTGCTGGGCGAGCGGCTCAACGACGTGGTCCGGACCACCTGGGCCGAGGTCGACGTGATCGGTTTCTGCCTGCCCGCCGACCAGAAGCTCGGCCCGGGCGACAAGTTCATCGCCAAGGAACTCGCGGGGATCAAGAAGACCCCGAAGATCGCGATCGTCACCAAGACGGACCTGGTCGACTCCAAGCAGCTCGCCGAGCAGCTGATCGCCATCCAGCAGCTGGGCGAGGAGCTGGGCATCCAGTGGGCGCAGATCGTCCCGGTCTCGGCCGTCGGCGACAAGCAGGTCTCCCTGCTGGCCGACCTGATCGCGCCGATGCTGCCGGAGAGCCCGCCGCTCTACCCCGAGGGCGACCTCACCGACGAGCCCGAGCAGATCATGGTCGCCGAGCTGATCCGCGAGGCCGCCCTGGAGGGCGTCCGCGACGAGCTGCCGCACTCCATCGCCGTCGTGGTCGAGGAGATGCTGCCGCGCGAGGACCGGCCCAAGGACAGGCCGCTGCTGGACATCCACGCCAACGTCTACATCGAGCGGCCCAGCCAGAAGGGCATCATCATCGGCCCCAAGGGCGCCCGCCTGAAGGAGGTCGGCATGAAGTCCCGCAAGCACATCGAGGCGCTGCTGGGCACGCCGGTCTTCCTGGACCTCCATGTGAAGGTCGCCAAGGACTGGCAGCGGGACCCGAAGCAGCTCCGCAAGCTGGGCTTCTAGCCGGGCCGACACCGCCGGTCGGAGGCCGGCGCAGCCGCTCGAAGCCTGTGAGGCCCCTAGGGCCGAGCGGTGCGAGAGCGGCGGACAGGAGGGGTCCCGAAGCAGCTCCGCAAGCTGGGCTTCTGATCCGCTGACCCGCTACGCGCCTTCCTTGAGCACCGTCTGGATCAGTTCGCGCTGGTCGTCGGAGAGGTGGGGGTCCGCGAGGTGGACCGAGCGGCCGTCCACGTTGATCTCGTAGTGGAAGCCGTCCGGGACGCCCCGGCCGTGGTCGGGGGCGTCCCGGCCCGGCGCCAGCGCGCGGTGGGCCAGGGCCTCCAGGTGCGTGGCGTCGGACCGGCCGCAGGTGTCCAGCTCGGCCCGACGCTCGATGCCGGCGAAACCGCCGGTACGGCAGATGACGATACGCATACCGTCATCCCTACCCCATGGTTCGCGGACATTCCTGATCCGCGCGGCCCGCATCGGGGGCAGACCGGCCCTATGCCGTGGGAACGCCGACCTGGCTCCACGCCTTGAGCACGGCCTGGACGGCGTCCCCCTCGCCGTACAGGGTCCTCGCCGAGGCCGCCGTCAGCCGGGCGAAGGCCGCGAAGTCGGCGTCCTGGGCCAGCTCACCGCCCGTCAGCGTGGCGTACCAGATGTGCCCCGCGCGCTCCCAGGCGTGCCCGCCGAGGGCGGTGGCCAGCAGATAGAAGGCGTGGTTGGGGATGCCGGAGTTGATGTGCACACCGCCGTTGTCCCGGCTGGTGCGCACGAAGTCGTCCATGGTGGCGGGCTGCGGGTCCTTGCCGAGCTTGTCGTCGTCGTAGGCGGTGCCGGGCGCCTTCATCGAGCGCAGGGCCGCGCCGGTGACGTCCGGGCCGAGGAGCCCCGCGCCGATCAGCCAGTCGGCCTGGTCGGTGGTCTGCCCGAGGGCGTACTGCTTGATCAGGGAGCCGAAGACGTCCGAGATCGACTCGTTGAGCGCGCCGGACTGGCCGTAGTACTCCAGATTGGCGGTGTGCTGGGTCACCCCGTGGGTCAGCTCGTGGCCGATGACGTCCACGGGAAGGGTGAAGTCGAGGAAGAGATCGCCGTCCCCGTCGCCGAAGACCATCTGCTCGCCGTCCCAGAAGGCGTTGTCGTAGTTCTGGCCGTAGTGGACGGTGGCGTTCAGCGGCAGGCCGGCGCCGTCGATGGAGTGCCGGCCGTAGACCTTGAGATAGAGGTCGAACGTGGCGCCGAGCCCGGCGTGCGCCCGGTTGACCGTGGCGTCCTTGCTGGGCGCTTCGGCCTCGGCGTGCACCTTGCGGCCCGGCAGGGTCTCCACGTGCCCGGCGTCGTAGATCGTCCGCTGCGGCTTGTCGGAGATGGCGCCCGCCGAGGAGTCCACGGTCGTCCGCGCGGCGGTGAGCCGGCGGCGGGTGCGCAGGGTGCCGTCGTGTTCGAGGGTGCGGCGCGCGGGCTCGTGGTGCCGGGGGTCCTCGGACTGGGCCAGACGGTCGAGTACGTGCGGCGGGACGATGCCGCAGAAGATCCCGTGTTTCTGGGTAGTCATGGGCCGAATCTGGCACCGGGTCCCCGCCTTGTCAGTGCCCGGTGCATGGATTAACACAAACGAGTGGCCGGATTCCGTGGCCCGGGTCGCGCGTCCCGCATGCTGAAACGCCCCTGCCCCGCCCCGCGCGTCTCGGCTAGCCTGCTGAGCACCATGTGTGACGTGCTGCTTCTTCTTAGCCGCCGCGGCGAGGGTCTGTAGCGAAGGCCGACCCCCTCCCCGCGGAGTCCGGTGCTGCGCACCCGTCGATCAGCAGCCCCGTCGGCCTCCCCCTGGCTCCGAACGAGCAGGGGGGACCCCCATCGCATGGACCTCCCGAGGAGCCTTCCGCGCCATGTCCCAGCCTTCCGTTTCCGTCGGCCGCCCCACGCCCGTCACCGCCGCCACCGTCACCCAGCGGCCGTCCGGGATGCCGGTCCACAAGTACCGCCCGTACGAGGCCGTGGAGATCCCCGGCCGCACCTGGCCGGACCGGCGGATCACCAAGGCGCCCCGCTGGCTGTCGACCGATCTGCGCGACGGCAACCAGGCGCTGATCGACCCCATGTCGCCCGCCCGCAAGCGCGAGATGTTCGACCTGCTGGTCCGCATGGGCTACAAGGAGATCGAGGTCGGCTTCCCCTCCTCCGGCGCCACGGACTTCGACTTCGTCCGCTCGATCATCGAGGAGGACGCCATCCCCGAGGACGTGACGATCTCCGTCCTCACCCAGGCCCGCGAGGAGCTGATCGAGCGGACGGTCGAGTCCCTGCGCGGCGCCCGCCGCGCCACCGTCCACCTCTACAACGCCACCGCGCCCGTCTTCCGCCGCGTGGTCTTCCGTGGCTCGCGCGAGCAGGTCAAGCAGATCGCCGTCGACGGCACCCGGCTGGTGATGGAGTACGCCGACAAGATCCTCGGCGACGACACCGTCTTCGGCTACCAGTACAGCCCGGAGATCTTCACCGACACCGAGCTGGACTTCGCGCTGGAGGTCTGCGAAGGGGTCATGGACGTCTGGCAGCCCGAGGCGGGCCGCGAGATCATCCTGAACCTGCCGGCGACCGTGGAGCGCTCCACCCCCTCCACCCACGCCGACCGCTTCGAGTGGATGTCCCGGCACCTGTCCCGCCGCGAGCACATCTGTCTGTCCGTCCACCCCCACAACGACCGGGGCACCGCCGTCGCCGCCGCCGAACTGGCGATCATGGCCGGGGCGGACCGGATCGAGGGCTGCCTGTTCGGCCAGGGCGAGCGCACCGGCAACGTCGACCTGGTCACCCTGGGCATGAACCTCTTCTCCCAGGGCGTCGACCCGCAGATCGACTTCTCGCAGATCGACGAGGTCCGCCGGACCGCCGAGTACTGCAACCAGATGGAGGTCCACCCGCGCCACCCCTACGCGGGCGACCTGGTCTACACCGCCTTCTCCGGCTCCCACCAGGACGCCATCAAGAAGGGCTTCGAGGCGATGGCGGCCGACGCGGCCGCCGCCGGGAAGACCGTGGACGACATCGAGTGGGCGGTGCCCTACCTGCCCATCGACCCCAAGGACGTCGGCCGTTCGTATGAGGCGGTCATCCGCGTCAACTCCCAGTCGGGCAAGGGCGGCATCGCCTACGTCCTCAAGCACGACCACAAGCTGGACCTGCCGCGCCGGATGCAGATCGAGTTCTCGAGGATCATCCAGCTGAAGACCGACGCCGAGGGCGGCGAGGTCACCCCGCAGGAGATCTGGGCCGTCTTCCAGGACGAGTACCTGCCGGTGGACGGTCACGCCTGGGGCCGGATCGCGCTGCGCTCCACCCAGACCTCCACCACCAGCGACGGCACCGACGCGCTGACCGTCGAGGCCGTCGTCGACGGAGCGGAGACCGTGCTCACGGGCACGGGCAACGGCCCGATCTCGGCCTTCTTCGACGCGCTGGCCGGCATCGGGGTCGACGCCCGGCTGCTCGACTACACCGAGCACACCATGAGCGAGGGCGCGAGCGCCCAGGCCGCCTCGTACATCGAGTGCGTGATCGACGGAAAGGTGCTGTGGGGCATCGGCATCGACGGCAACACCACCCGGGCCTCGATCAAGGCCGTCGTCTCGGCGGTGAACCGCGCGTACCGCCACTGACGGTCCGTAACCCCCGTCGCGCTCCGTCAACCTGGCGCCGGTGAAAACACCGCATCCGGTGGGCTCGCCGGCGCCTTCGGCCAGTACCCGCCCCAACTCGGCCGCAGGGGTACTGACGCGGCATCAACGATGTGGCTAACATCACGTCAACGCGGCGACCAGGCCGTGGCGTTATGGAGGTGCGCCGTGATGCACGCGCAAGGCCGACACAGCCCGGACCGGTGTGTGGTGGGCGTACGCACCGTATGGCGCACCGTCGGAGACGGCGAGTTCTTCTGCCCCGGTTGCGGTGGGGACCGCAATTACCACCGTCGCACGGGCCGGCGCCGCCTTGTCGCGTTCGGGGTGCCGCTGCTGCCGCGCGGCCCGGTCGGGCCCATCGTGGAGTGCACGGCCTGCCGCGGCCGCTACGCCATGGACGTCCTCGACCACCCCACCACCACCCGCTTCTCCGCGATGCTGCGCGACGCCGTGCACACGGTGGCCCTCGCGGTGCTGGCCGCGGGCGGCACCGAGGCCCGTACGGTTCGCCGCGCGGCGGTCGGCGCGGTCCGGGCGGCCGGCTTCGCCGACTGCAGCGAGGAGCAGCTCGTCACCCTGATCGAGGCGCTCGCCGCGGACACCGGACGGCTGCCCGGCCGGTACGCGACGCCGCCGGGCGACGCGAGCCGCGACGGCTTCGACCCCTGCGGCACGGCCCTGGCCATCGAGCTCCACGAGGCCCTGGAGCCGCTGGCCCCCCACCTGGCGCCGGCGGGCCGTGAGCAGATCCTGCTCCAGGGGGCCCGGATCGCCCTGGCCGACGGCCCCTACCGGCCGGCGGAGCGGGAGGTGCTGGCGACGGTGGGGCGGGCGCTGCTGATCTGTCCCGAGGACACCGACCGGCTCCTCGCGGCGGCGCGCACGCCGTCGTGAGCGTCTACTGCTCGGGGACCGGCCTGCCGATCTGATCGAGCAGGTCGAAGCGGCGTACGAACCACGCGAAGTCGTGCGGGAGCGTCGCTGCCAGCTCCTCGCGACGGCGCCACGCGCCGCGCTCCTCCAGCAGGGCCAGCGCCGCGCGGATGTGCTCCGGGAACTCCAGGGCGTGCAGCCGCACCATCTCCAGGATCATCGACTCCGGCAGATGGGCCGTGCCGAAGCGCAGACAGTTGTGGACGATCGCGGTGCGCGCCGCGCCGACGAAGGAGGCCACCTCCTCCCTGGGCTTGAACCGGTGGGTGATCTCGATGTCGGTGGTGTGGGCGATCTCCGCGCCGGCTCGCCACGCGCGCACGCTGAACTCGGGCTCGAAGCCGCCGTAGTGCACCATCCCCTCGTCGTAGCCGCCGAGGCGGTCGAAGAGCGCGCGTTCGAGGACGGTGCCGGCCGAGGAGGCCACGTGCACATGGGGCGCCGGGCCGGGCGGGGCCGTGTTCCAGCGCGTGCCCATGTACGGGACGACGAGGCGGCAGCCGTGGCCGCGCCAGTCCGAGGCGCTGTCGGCGATGGTGACGGACAGGATCCGGCCCGGGGCGAGCAGCCGGGTGGCCGCGCGGTCCCAGCCGGCGGAGAAGCGGGTGTGGGCGTCCGTCACGAACAGGATCCGGCCCCGGGCGTGCCGGGCGGCCAGATTGCGGGCGGCGCCCACGCCGAGGTGCCGGGCGGAGCGGATGACCGTCGTACGGCGCCGGGCCGCGGCGTCGCCGACCTCCGGCCGTCGCCCGGGCGCCGAGCAGTCGTCGACGACGACGAACTCGACGCCCGCCGGCCCGTCGGCGGCGTCCAGGGCCGAGGCGATGGTCGCCCCGACCCTGTCGCCCTCGTTCCGCGCGGGCAGGACCACGCTGATCCCGGGCGGGGCGGCTGTCACAGGCCGCGGTCCGCGGTGATGGTGATCGTGTGGAGGGTGATCGACATGTAGGCGCCCGGCGCCCGGGGCGCCAGCCGCTCGGCCCTGGCCAGCCGGTCGTGCTCCTCGGGGGACAGGCCGAAGCGCTCGGCGAGGGCGGGGGTGTCGTCGCACAGCTCACGCAGGGCGGTGGGGTCCTCGGCCACCGTCGTCATGATCTGCCGCAGTTTCTCGCTCATTCCGGGTTCCTTCTTCTGCTGGATTCGGGACGGAAGAGATCTGGGGACGTCGCCAGTGGACGGTCGGCGGGAGCCGGTCGGCGTGGGCGCGTACGCGGTCGGCGTGCGGCAGCAGATCGCCGATCATCTGCCGTAGCTCCGCGCCGATGGGCGCCGACGGCTTGAAGCCCAGCTCCCGCAGCTTCTCGCTGTCGGGGTTGTAGTGGTGCGCCTCCGCCTCGTCGCGCGGATTGTCGACGGCGGCGATCCGGGCGTCGATCCCCAGCGCCCGCGCGGCGTCCCGGACCAGCTCGGCGAGCCGGCCGACGGACAGCACGTCGCGGAGCTGGTTGACGACGCGGTACTCGCCGGGGGCGGCCGGATGCTCCAGGACGAGCGTGAGGCACTGGAGGCAGTCGGCCAGCGACAGCAGGCCGCGGCTCTGGGTGCCGCCGCCGTACGGGGTGATGGGCCGGCCGATGACCGTCTGACAGCAGAAACGATTGACCGCGGTGCCGAACGCCTCGTCGAAGTCCAGGCGGCTGTTGAGCCGGGGATCGGCGGGCGGGCACCAGCTCCCGTAGACGACCCCCTGCATCACATCCGTCGCCGCGAGCCCCCACAGCCGGCAGGCGAAGCCGACGTTCTGCGAGTCGAAGACCTTGCTCCAGTGGTACCAGGACCCCGCCTGCCGGGGGAACGGCAGCCGGTCGCGCCGGCCGCGGAACTCGACGTCGAAGAAGCCCTCGGGAATGTCCAGGTCGGGCGTGCCGTACTCGCCCATGGTGCCGAGCTTGACCAGATGGGCGCCGGGGCAGTGCTCGCGCATCGCGAACAGCAGGCTGAGGGTGCCGGAGACGTTGTTGCTCTGGACGAAGTCGGCGTGCCGGAAGTCGATCATCGAGTACGGGGCGGAGGGGCACTCCGCGAGGTGCACCACGGCGTCGGGGGCGAAGGCCGCCAGGGCCCGGCCCAGCGCGGGGTGGTCCCGCAGGTCCAGGGGCGAGAACGGCAGGGGCCCGCCGCTCAGCTCACGGAACGCGGCGAGCCGCTCGTACACCGGGGCGATCGGCACGGCGCTGACCGAGCCCCGCTCACCGACCCAGGCCCGGCGCAGCAGCGCGTCGGCACCGGCGACGGTGTGCCCCCGGGCGGCCAGGTGCTGGGCGAGGGGCCAGCCGAGATATCCGTCGATCCCCGCGATGAACACACGCACGCGCCGGCACCCCCCTCGTCTCTCCCCGGAGACGGGCCACGATGTCGTGGCTTCTCCTGCAAAGAGAGCACATATCGGTCGCAGACGGGAGGGATTTCACCACATCGTGTGTATTGCGGATCGGGGGAGGGATGCCCCTGGGGCTCCGGGGGCGATGGCGCCCGGCGCATCGCCCGTACGGGAGAATGGCTCCATGAGTCTGTTCCGCGACGACGGCATCGTCCTTCGTACCCAGAAGCTGGGGGAAGCGGATCGCATCATCACCCTCCTCACCCGGGGCCACGGCCGGGTGCGGGCCGTCGCCCGGGGGGTGCGGCGCACCAAATCGAAGTTCGGGGCGCGGCTGGAGCCGTTCTCCCACGTCGACGTGCAGTTCTTCGCGCGCGGCAGCGAGCTCGTGGGACGCGGGCTGCCGCTGTGCACCCAGAGCGAGACCATCGCTCCGTACGGTGGCGCGATCGTCACCGACTACGCCCGCTACACCGCCGGCACCGCCATGCTGGAGACCGCCGAGCGCTTCACCGACCACGAGGGCGAGCCCGCCGTGCAGCAGTACCTGCTGCTCGTCGGCGCGCTGCGCACCCTCGCCTCCGGGGCCCACGCCCCCCACCTGGTGCTCGACGCGTTCCTGCTGCGCTCCCTCGCCGTCAACGGCTACGCGCCCAGCTTCGGCGCCTGCGCGAAGTGCGGCATGCCCGGGCCGAACCGGTTCTTCTCCGCGGCCGCCGGCGGTGTGGTGTGCGGGGAGTGCCGGGTGCCCGGATGCGTCGTACCCTCCTCGGAGTCGATCGAGCTCCTGGGCGCGCTGCTCACGGGTGACTGGGCGACGGCGGACGCCTGCGAGGCGCGCCACGTCCGGGAGGGCAGCGGGCTCGTGGCGGCCTATCTGCAATGGCATCTGGAGCGGGGGCTTCGCTCGCTCAGGTATGTCGAGAACTAAGCGACAAAGGGATCAAGGAGAAGTGGCACCCATGGTTGTACGCGGGATTCTGGGCCGGCCCCGACGCGAGTACCGCACCCCCGACCCGCACCCTTCGGGCGCCCGCCCCCCGAAGATCCCCGGCGAGCTCGTCCCCGAGCACGTGGCGATCGTCATGGACGGCAACGGCCGCTGGGCCAAGGAGCGCGGCCTGCCGCGCACCGAGGGCCACAAGGTCGGCGCCGAGCGCGTCCTCGACGTCCTCCAGGGCGCGATCGAGATGGGCGTGGGCAGCATCTCCCTCTACGCCTTCTCGACCGAGAACTGGAAGCGTTCCCCGGACGAGGTCCGCTTCCTGATGAACTTCAACCGCGACTTCATCCGCAAGACCCGCGACCAGCTCGACGAACTCGGCATCCGCGTGCGCTGGGTCGGCCGCATGCCCCGGCTGTGGCGCTCGGTGGCCAAGGAGCTCCAGATCGCGCAGGAGCAGACCAAGAAGAACGACAAGCTCACGCTGTACTTCTGCATGAACTACGGCGGCCGCGCCGAGATCGCCGACGCGGCGCAGGCACTGGCGGAGGACGTGAAGGCGGGCCGCCTCGACCCGTCGAAGGTCAACGAGAAGACGCTGGCCAAGTACCTCTACTACCCGGACATGCCGGACGTCGACCTCTTCCTGCGCCCCTCCGGCGAGCAGCGCACCTCCAACTACCTGCTCTGGCAGAGCGCCTACGCCGAGATGGTCTTCCAGGACGTCCTGTGGCCCGACTTCGACCGCCGCGACCTGTGGCGCGCCTGCCTGGAGTACGCCCAGCGCGACCGCCGCTTCGGCGGCGCGATCCCGAACGAGCAGCAGTTCCTCGAGGAATCGGCGACCGGTGAGTGACACGGTGACGGCCGCCGGCTCGCTGACGTTCGAGTACGAGCTGACGGCCACCGACATCCGGTCCGGGCTGCACGGCCGCAACCGGGCCGTCCGCAGCGCGCGGTGGCAGAGGATCCTGCTGCCGGTCTGCACCGTGCTCATGGCGGTCGGCTTCATAGCGCCGCACGGCCCGGGCGCGGTGGCGGGCAAGGACTGGATCGCCCTGACGGTCATGACGGTCATGGTGACGCTGGTGCTGTTCCTGCCCACGATCCAGGCCCGGACCCTCCACAAGACGGCGCGGCTCCAGGGCCCCACGCGTACGACGGTGGAGGCCGGCGGGCTGTCCAGCGCGTCCGCCCATTCGTCCCAGCGCATGGCCTGGTCGCTCTTCGGGCGCTATGCCGAGCGGGACGACGTCTTCGTCCTGATGAGCGCCGACAAGCGGAGCGGCTGCCTGATCATCCTCCCCAAGCGCGCCCTCACCGCGCCGGGCGACATCGACATGCTGCGCGCCATGCTGGACTCGCGGGTGCCGCGCGCGTAGGGCGGGCAGACGTACATACGCGTCGGGCGCCTCCGGAGTGTTCCGGAGGCGCCCGACGCGTTCACGCCTGTGTGGATCAGCCCTGCGCGGCCGCCGCGCAGTCGCCGCAGGTGCCGAAGATCTCTATGGTGTGGGCGACGTCCACGAAGCCGTGTTCCTCGGCGATGGAGTCGGCCCACTTCTCGACGGCCGGGCCCTCGACCTCGACCGCCTTGCCGCAGGCGCGGCAGACGAGGTGGTGGTGGTGTCCGCTGGAGCAGCGGCGGTAGACGGCCTCGCCCTCGCTGGTGCGCAGGACGTCGACCTCGCCGGCGTCGGCGAGGGACTGGAGGGTGCGGTACACCGTGGTCAGGCCGACGGAGGCGCCCCGGTGCCTGAGCATGTCGTGGAGCTCCTGTGCGCTGCGGAACTCGTCCACCTCGTCGAGCGCTGCCGCGACGGCGGCCCGCTGCTTGGTGGCTCGGCCGCGTACCGGGGGACCGGCGGTCGCCACAGTTGCCTCCTCAAGCTCGCCTGAACACTCGTGACACTCGTGGCAACACTCCCACCGGGGGTGTTGCCA
Source organism: Streptomyces abikoensis (assembly GCF_014648775.1). Classification (GTDB taxonomy): domain Bacteria; phylum Actinomycetota; class Actinomycetes; order Streptomycetales; family Streptomycetaceae; genus Streptomyces; species Streptomyces abikoensis. Next base: position 354,720 of record NZ_BMRT01000004.1, on the reverse strand, counting down.
CGACAATTGTGCCAGGCTCGCGGATCAGACCCGGACGTCGTCGGTGGTCGGGCCCGGGGTGGGCTCGTCCAGGGTGCAGCGTTCCTCGGCGGCCGCGCGGTCCGCGCGTTTCCTCGCCAGGGGGGTGGCGAGCGCGGTGAGCGCGAGGAAGACGCCGATGGCCATGAGGACGATCGTCGCGCCCGAGGGGACGTCCACGTAGTACGAGGTGACCGTGCCCGAAAGGGTGACCAGGACGCCGATGGCCACGGCCATGGCGAAGGTCGTCGCGAAGCTGCGGGCGAGCTGCTGGGAGGCGGCCACGGGGATCACCATCAGCGCGCTGACCAGCAGCAGGCCGACGACGCGCATGGCGACGGTGACGGTCAGCGCGGCGGTGATCGCGATCAGCAGGTTGAGCACGCGCACCGGCAGGCCGGTGACGCGTGCGAACTCCTCGTCCTGGCAGATCGCGAACAGCTGCCGGCGCAGCCCGACCGTCGTGACGATCACGAACGCGGCCAGGACGCAGATCGCCACGATGTCCTGCTGCGAGACGGTGGTGATCGAGCCGAAGAGGTAGGTGGTGAGGTTGGCGTTGGAGCCGCCGGGGGCGAGGCTCATCAGCATCACGCCGCCCGCCATGCCGCCGTAGAAGAGCAGGGCGAGGGCGATGTCGCCGCGCGCCTTGCCGTAGGAGCGGATCAGCTCCATGATCACGGCGCCGACGACGCAGACGATCGTGGCCACCCACACCGGGCTGGTGTTGAGCAGGAAGCCCAGGCCCACGCCGGTGAGGGCGACGTGGCCGATGCCGTCGCCCATCAGCGCCTGGCGGCGCTGGACGAGGTAGACGCCGATGGCGGGCGCGGTGACGCCCACCAGCAGTGCGGCGAGCAGCGCCCGCTGCATGAAGGCGAGTTCGAGGATGTCCATCAGCTCAGCAGCCCCGTTCTGATCGGTTCCGCGGACGGGTCGGCGTGCGGGTGCACATGGTCGTGGCCGGGGAGGGCGTGCTGGCCCACGGCCTTGGGGGGCGGGCCGTCGTGGACGACGCAGCCGTCGCGGAGCACCACCGCGCGGTCGATGAGCGGCTCCAGCGGGCCCAGCTCGTGGAGGACCAGCAGGACGGTGGCGCCGCGGCCGACCTCCTCGCGCAGGGCGTTCGCCAGCACCTCCTGGCTGGCGAGGTCCACCCCGGCCATCGGCTCGTCCATGATCAGTAGTTCGGGTTCGCCGGCCAGCGCGCGGGCGATCAGCACCCGCTGGTGCTGGCCGCCGGAGAGGGCGTTCACGGAGTCCTTGATCCGGTCGGCCATGCCGACCAGCTCCAGTGCCTTGACCACGGCCTCGCGGTCGGCCCTGCGGGTCGGCCCGAGCCTGGTACGGGCCAGCCGGCCGGCGGAGACGACCTCGCGCACGGTCGCGGGCACCCCGCCGGCGGCGGTGGTGCGCTGGGGGACGTAGCCGACGCGGGCCCAGTCGCGGAAGCGGCGGCGCGGGGTGCCGAAGAGCTCCAGCTCGCCGCCGGTCAGCGGCACCTGTCCCACGACGGCCCGGACGGCCGTGGACTTGCCGGAGCCGTTGGCGCCGAGCAGGGCGACGACCTCGCCGCGGCCCACGGTCAGGTCGACGCCGCGCAGGACGGGGCGCGAGCCCAGCGAGGCCGTGGCCCCGCGCAGGGATATGACAGGCCGCTCCATGGGTGCCTCCTCGGGAGTCGCTGTGCTCGCTGTGCTTTGTGTGCTCACTCGGTCCGTGTTCACTTGGTGCCCAGCGCCTTCCGCAGCGCGGCGAGGTTGGACTCCATGACCTCGAAGTAGTCGTGGCCCCTGGACTCGTCCGTGATGCCCTCGAGCGGGTCGAGCACGTCCGTCTTCAGCTTCAGGTCCTTCGCCAGGGTCTTCGCCGTGGCGGGGTTGGCGAGCGTCTCGAAGAAGACCGTGCTGACGTGGTGGTCCTCGGCGAGCTTGTGGAGGTCCTTCATCCGGGCGGCGCTGGGCTCGGACTCCGGGTCGACGCCGCTGATCGCCTCCTCGGTCAGGCCGTAGCGCTCGGCGAGGTAGCCGAAGGCGGCGTGGGTGGTGATGAAGGTGTCCGAGGCACGGTTCTTCAGGCCCTCGGCGAACTTCTTGTTCAGCGCGTCCAGCTTCGTCCCGAGCGCGGCGGCGTTCTTCTCATAGTCCGCCCTGTGGTCCGGATCCGCCTTGCCGAGCGTCGCGGCGACGCCCTTGGCGACCTCGGCGTACTTCACCGGGTCCAGCCAGATGTGGGGGTCGGTGCCGCCGTCCTCGTGGGCGTGGCCCTCGTGGTCGTCACTGCCCGAGTCCGAGTGGTTGTCGCCGGTGGTGTGGTGGTGGCCGTCGACCTCGTTGCCGTGCTTCTCCAGCGAGGTCAGGGAGGCAGCGTCGGCGATGTGCTTGTTTCCGGACTGCTTGATCGCCTCGTCGACGGCGGGCTGGAGGCCCTTGAGGTAGACGATCGCGCCCGCGTCGGCCAGCGAGCCGGTCTGCTTGGGGGTGAGCTCGAGATCGTGCGGTTCGACACCGGGCTTGGTGAGGCCGGTGACCTTCACATGGTCGCCGCCGATCTCCTTCGCCAGGAATTCCAGGGGGTAGAACGACGCTATGACCTGCAGCTTTCCATCCGCGGTCCGGCCGTCGGAGCTCATGGCCGAACAGGCGGAGAGGGAGACCAGGCCGAGCGTCGTGGCGAAGGCCACGGCGGCGCCGGTTATTCGGCGGCGGGAGCGAACGGGGCGGGTCGGACGTACGTTCATGACACTCATTTTCAACAAAAGTGGAAACGATTGTCAACAGCAGGGCGTCGGCAGCCCGGCTCGTCCGGTTGTGGCTGATTGGGTCAAGCCAAGGCCAGAGCCGATTTGATGAGAGGGGGTGGAGCGCCGGTAACCTGAATCATTCGCTGTTCGTCGTCGCAATGAAGAGAGCACCGTGGCCGCCGACAAGATCGACACCATCGTCAGCCTGAGCAAGCGCCGTGGCTTTGTCTATCCGTGCAGTGAGATCTACGGCGGCCAGCGCGCCGCCTGGGACTACGGTCCGCTCGGCGTGGAGCTCAAGGAGAACATCAAGCGCCAGTGGTGGCGCTACATGGTCACCTCGCGCGAGGACGTCGTCGGTATCGACTCGTCGGTGATCCTGGCCTCCGAGGTCTGGGTCGCCTCCGGTCACGTCGCGACCTTCAGCGACCCGCTGACCGAGTGCACCTCCTGCCACAAGCGCTACCGCGCCGACCACCTGGAGGAGGCATACGAGGCCAAGCACGGCAAGCTGCCCGAGAACGGCCTGGCCGACATCAACTGCCCGAACTGCGGCAACAAGGGCCAGTTCACCGAGCCCAAGCAGTTCTCCGGCCTGCTCTCCACCCACCTCGGCCCCACCCAGGACTCCGGCTCGGTCGCCTACCTGCGCCCCGAGACCGCCCAGGGCATCTTCACCAACTTCGCCCAGGTTCAGCAGACCTCCCGGAAGAAGCCCCCGTTCGGCATCGCCCAGATGGGCAAGTCCTTCCGCAACGAGATCACGCCGGGCAACTTCATCTTCCGCACGCGCGAGTTCGAGCAGATGGAGATGGAGTTCTTCGTCAAGCCGGGCGAGGACGAGCAGTGGCAGGAGTACTGGATGCAGCAGCGCTGGAACTGGTACACCGGTCTCGGCCTGCGCGAGGAGAACATGCGGTGGTACGAGCACCCGAAGGAGAAGCTCTCCCACTACTCCAAGCGCACCGCTGACATCGAGTACCGCTTCCAGTTCGGCGGCAGCGAGTGGGGCGAGCTCGAGGGCGTCGCCAACCGCACCGACTACGACCTCGGCGCCCACGCCAAGGCGTCCGGCCAGGACCTGTCGTTCTTCGACCAGGAGGCCGGCGAGCGCTGGACCCCCTACGTCATCGAGCCCGCCGCCGGTGTCGGCCGCACGATGCTCGCCTTCCTCCTCGACGCCTACATCGAGGACGAGGCTCCCAACGCCAAGGGCAAGCTGGAGAAGCGCACCGTGCTGCGCCTCGACCCGCGTCTGTCCCCGGTGAAGGTCGCGGTCCTCCCGCTCTCCCGCAACCCGGAGCTGTCCCCGAAGGCCAAGGGCCTCGCGGCGGACCTCCGCAAGAACTGGAACATCGAGTTCGACGACGCCGGCGCCATCGGCCGCCGCTACCGCCGCCAGGACGAGATCGGTACGCCGTTCTGCGTCACGGTCGACTTCGACACGCTCGAGGACAACGCGGTGACGGTGCGCGAGCGCGACACGATGAAGCAGGAGCGGGTTTCGCTCGACCAGATCGAGGGCTACCTCGCCAGCCGCCTCATCGGCTGCTGACACCCCCTTCCTCGGGCCGAGGCCCCGGTTCCCCGCGTTTCGCGGGGGCCGGGGCCTTCGCCTTGTCAGGCGGACCGGTCCTCCCGGGCCGGACCGGGGTGGCACTGACCGGGGTGGCACTGGCTTCACCCCCGGTTCGGGCAGCACTGCCATCGACCGGTCTGACCTGCGCGCTTACCGTGTGACGCATGCGAAATCCCCGACCGCTCCAGCAGCTCCTCCGCCCCTTCGTCGGGTCGGCACGTTCCGCCGCCTTTCACGCTGTCGGGGCCCTGATCCAGTGCGGGGCGCTGTTTGCGCTCGCCGTGCCGTGGCTGAACGGGGGGCCGACGCGGGCATTGAGTTGTCTGCTGGCGCTGGCGGGGATGGTCGCGGTGGTCGGGGCGGCCTCGCCGCTGCTGACCGTCGCCCAGCGGAAGCGGTTCCGGGCGCGGCTCGGGGTGGAGATCCCCGCGCCGGCGGCGGCCGGGGGTGTGAAGCGCTGGCTGCGTTCGGAGTCGGCCTGGCGCCAGGTGCGGTACCACCTGGTGTTCGGGCCGCTGATCGCGGCGGGCGCGGTGTGCGTCCTGCTGCTGTGGGCGGCCTCCTTCGTCGCCGCCACCGTCTATGTGTGGGTGTGGGCCGTTCCGCCGGAGTACCGGCTGGCCGAGCTGGGCTACGTCGTGCAGGCCGCCTACCTCACCGCCGCCGGGCTCGCCGGGCTCTACGGATCCGCGTGGCTGTCCGGCGCGCTCGCCCGGCTCGACACCCGGGCGGCGCTGAAGCGCCTCGGGCCCAGCCGGGCCGAGCAGCTGGAGCGCCGGGTGGAGGAGGTCACCGAGGCCCGCGCCGGTGTCGTGGACGCCGCCGACGCCGAGCGCCGCCGCATCGAGCGGGACCTCCACGACGGCGCCCAGCAGCGACTGGTGTCCCTCGCCGTCAACCTGGGCCTGGCCAAGGTGACGATGCCCGATCTGCCCGACGACGCCCGCAAGGTCATCGACGACGCGCACCGCGAGGCCAAGGAGGCCATCGCCGAACTCCAGGACCTCGTGCGCGGGCTCCATCCCGCCGTCCTGGAGGACCGGGGGCTGGACGCCGCGCTCTCCGGGCTCGCCGAGCGGGCGCCGCTGCCCGTGCGGGTGAAGGTGGACCTCGCCTCCCGGCCCGCCCCGGCGGTCGAGGCCGTCGCCTACTTCGTCGTGTCCGAGGCGCTCGCCAACGTGGTCAAGCACGCTCAGGCGTCGAGGGCGGATGTCACCGTCGAACGCTTCGGGGGCATACTGCTCGTCGTCGTCTCCGACGACGGCGTGGGCGGTGCCGACCCCTCGGGCGGCACGGGACTGGCCGGGCTGGCCAAGCGCGTCGCGTCGGTCGACGGCACGTTCTCCTTCAGCAGCCCCGTCGGGGGCCCGACCGTCGTGACCGTGGAGCTGCCGTGCGCGCTGTGATCGCCGAGGATTCCGTCCTGCTCCGAGTGGGCCTGGTGAAGGTCCTGGAAACGGCCGGATTCGAGGTGGTCGCGGAAGCCGGCGACGCCGAGTCGGCACTGGCCGCCGTGGAACTGCACCGTCCCGACCTCGCCGTCCTCGACGTGCGGATGCCGCCCGGCTACACGGACGAGGGCGTACGAGCCGCTCTGGTGATGCGCGAACGGTGGCCCGAGGTGGCGGTGCTGCTCCTCTCCCAGTACGTGGAGGAGCGCTACGCCACCGAGCTGCTGATCGGCGACACGGCGGGGTTCGGCTACCTCCTCAAGCAACGGGTCGCCGACGTCGAGGAGTTCATCGACGCGCTGCGGCGCGTGGCCGCGGGCGGCACCGCGCTCGACCCACAGGTGGTCTCCCAGCTGCTGACGCGACGTCACAGCGACCCGCTGGACCGGCTGACGGCCCGCGAGCGGGAGGTCCTGACCGCCATGGCCGAGGGGCGCTCCAACGCGGGCATCGCCGAGCGGCTCGTCGTCAGCGAGAGCGCCGTGGCCAAGCACATCAACAGCATCCTGGCGAAGCTGGACCTGCCGAAGGCCGAGGCCGACCACCGGCGGGTCCTCGCCGTACTGCGGTTCCTCGGGGTGGGGTAACCCCCCCCGCCTACGCGTGGAGGCCGCGCACGACCAGGTCGCAGACCGCCTCGAAGGCGGTCTCGATCTCCGGCTGCGACCACTCCGCCGCGTACGCGGGGTCGTGGAAGCGGTTGCTCGCGTCCCAGACCGCGCGGGCGGCCGTCGTGGGTTCTACGGGCCTGAACTCGCCTTCTTCGACACCGCCTTCGATGATCCGGGCGAGCTGCTCGATCATCGTCGCGATGTGGCGCTCCACGGTGCTGCTGTTCTCGCCGACGAGGACCATGTACGTGGCGAACAGCTCCGGGTCGCCGCCCGCCTTGCGGCGCTTGGCCGCGAAGAGGGCGGCCAGCCAGTCGCGGAGCCGGCCCTCGGCCGGGCCCTCCGCGTCGGCCAGCGCCGACAGCTCGGCGTGCGACTGGTCGAGCCAGCGGCCGGTGACCGCCTCCCGCAGGGCGGCCTTGCTGCCGAAGTGGCGGTAGACACTGCCGTGGCTGACCCCCAGGGCGCGGGCCACGTCGACCACGGTGGCCTTGGCGGGGCCGTAGCGGCGCAGCACGTCCTCGGTGGCTTCGAGGATGCGGTCTGACGTCAGCGGTTCCGGCGGCATCGCGGTGCGGGTTCCCTTCGGGGGTGCGGCGTTTGTACGACCGTACCTGGGTGCGTCGCCGGGTGCGGGCCGGTGGTCCGGTTGTGCCCACCCTCCCCCAGCTACCGCTGGGAGGTGCCCCCAGCCCTGCGGAACGCCTGCCCACAACCAGGTCAGTGCTCGCTGTCCAGGTGGGTCATCTGGGAGTCGGGGTAGCGGGCGCCGGCGGCGGAGCCTGCGGGGATCGCTTCCTCGATGGCCGCGAGGTCGTCCGTGCTCAGGGTGAGGTCCAGCGCGCCCAGGGCCTCCTGGAGGCGGTCGCGGCGGCGGGCGCCGACCAGCGGGACGATGTCCTCGCCGCGCGAGAGGACCCAGGCGATGGCGGTCTGCGCGACCGTCGCGCCCCGGCCCTCGGCGACCTTGCGGAGCGCGTCGACGAGGTCGAGGTTGCGCTGGAGGTTCTCGCCCTGGAAGCGCGGGCTCATACCGCGGAAGTCGTTCGCGGCGAGCTGCCGGTCGCGGCCGAAGTGGCCGCTGATCAGGCCGCGCGAGAGCACGCCGTACGCGGTGATGCCGATGCCCAGCTCACGGCAGGTGGGCAGGATGCGCTCCTCGATGCCGCGCGAGAGCAGCGAGTACTCGATCTGGAGGTCGGCGATCGGGGCGACGGAGGCGGCCCGGCGGATGGTGTCCGCGCCGGCCTCGGAGAGGCCGATGTGGCGGACGTGGCCTGCCTCGACGAGCTCGGCGATCGCGCCGACGGTCTCCTCGATCGGGACGTCCGGGTCGACGCGGGCGATCCGGTAGACGTCGATGTGGTCGACGCCCAGCCGCTGGAGCGAGTAGGCGGCGAAGTTCTTCACGGCGGCGGGACGGCCGTCGTAGCCGGACCAGCCGCCGTCCGGGTCGCGCAGGGCGCCGAACTTCACGCTCGTCAGCGCCTTCTCGCGGTGCGCGGCGGGCGCCGAGCGCAGGGCCTCGCCGATGAGCGTCTCGTTGTGGCCCATGCCGTAGAAGTCACCCGTGTCCAGCAGGGTGACGCCCGCGTCGAGGGCGGCGTGGATGGTGGCGATCGATTCGGCGCGGTCGGCGTCGCCGTAGAGGGCGGACATGCCCATGCAGCCGAGGCCGAGGGCGGAGACCTGGGGGCCGGTGGTGCCGAGGGTGCGGTGCAGCACGGGGGAACTCCTTCGAAGCGGAAGGCGGAGCGGGGTACGCCAACCACAGTGACACATGGACTGACAGATTTCAATATCTGTCAGTCCATGTACGTCCCCCGGCCCCTCCTCACGCCACCGTGCGCGGCAGGCGCAGGCTCAGCCCCGCCGTGATCACCACCAGCACCAGCTGCACCCCGAGCGTGATCGCCAGCCCCTCCCGCATCCCCACGCCCGGCGCCAGCGACAGGAACAGCGAGCCGAGCGTGGCCACGCCCAGCGCCATGAACGCCTGCTGCGTGGTGACCAGCACCCCGCCGCCCACCCCCGCCTGCGCCACCGGCACCTCGCTGAGCACCAGCCGCATCGTGATCGGCATCAGCAGGCCCTGGCCCAGCCCCTGCACGGCCAGCCCCGGCGCCAGGCCCAGCGCGCCCAGGCCGTCCCAGCCGAACCAGAACGTCGCGCCCACCGTGAGCAGCCCCAGCCCCTGGACGACCGCCCCCGCGGTCACCAGCCGCCGCCCGAACCGCGAGGCCAGCCGGGGGCCCGCCAGCGAGCCGATCAGGAAGGTCGCGCACATCGGCACCAGCGCCGCCCCGGCCGCCAGCGGGCCCAGCCGCAGCCCCTCCTGGAGCGCCACCGCGAGGACGAACATGAAGCCGCCCCAGCCGATGGAGAAGGGCACGATCACCGCCAGGCCGTCGCGCACCGAGGGCACCCGCAGCAGCGACGGGGGCACCAGCGGGGTCCGCCCCGCGCGCTCCTCGCGCCGCTCCACGAGCACGAACGCCACCGCCGCGACCGGGAACGTCGCCAGCAGCAGCCACGACCACAGCGGCCAGCCCGTCGAGCGGCCCTCCGTCAGCGGGATCAGCAGCGACACCAGCGTCAGCGACAGCAGGACGGTGCCCCGCCCGTCCACCCGCGTCGGGTTCTCCGAGCGGGTCTCCGGCACCGAACGGACCGCGAGCAGCAGCGCCACCGCCGCGATCGGCGCGTTGATCAGGAAGATCGACCGCCAGCCGGTGCCCAGCACGTCGACCGACACCAGCACGCCGCCGAGCACCTGCCCGACCGCGCTCACCACACCGGCCGTGCCGCTGTACCAGCTCAGCGCACGGGTGCGCTGTTCGCCCCGCGTCGTGGCCTGGATGGTCGCCAGCACCTGCGGGAGCATCAGCGCCGCCGCCGCGCCCTGCGCGATCCGCGCCGCCACCAGCGTCCAGGCGTCCGGGGCCAGGCCGCACGCCACGGAGGTCACGCCGAAGGCGGCCGTGCCCCACAGGAAGAGCCTGCGCCGGCCCGCCATGTCGCCCAGCCGCCCGCCCAGCACCAGCAGGACCGCGTAGGCGACGCCATAGCCGCCGACCACCATCTCCAGCAGTGCCGGTCCGGCGTCCAGGTCGTGGTCGATCGTCGGCAGGGCGACGTTGACGATGAAGAAGTCCAGGAACGGCAGCGCCGCTCCCAGGAGGACGGTCGCCAGGCCCAGCGGACTCAGCGCGGGCGAGGAGGACGGCACACGGGCGGAGGGGGAGTCGGGAGTCGTCGGGACGGAGACGGGGGCTATGCGCGGTTCACTCACGGATACGACGATGGCGGTGCCCGGAGCCTGGTACCAGAGTGTCCTTATCCTGGTATCGGCACTACCTGGAAACTGCCTGCGCGGGCCCGCACCCTGGGGTAATGACGACGATGACGTTCGAGCGCTCCGCCGTACTCGTTCCTACGGCGGACGACGTACGCCGCCAGGAGCTGGCGGCCTTTCTCCGCTCCCGCAGGGAGCGCATCACCCCCGAGCAGGTGGGGCTGCCGCGCGGCCCGCGCCGCCGCACGCCGGGCCTGCGCCGCGAGGAGGTGGCCCAGCTCGCCGCCGTGGGCGTCACCTGGTACACGTGGCTGGAGCAGGCCCGGGACATCCAGGTCTCCAGCCAGGTGCTCGACGCCCTCGCCCGGGCGCTGCTGCTCGACCGGGGTGAGCGCGGCCACCTGTTCGCCCTGGCCAACTCCGTCGACCCGCTGCCCGGCACGGACGGCGCCGGCATCACCCCGGCGCTGCGCGAGATGCTGGAGGCGCTCGAACCGCTGCCCGCCTGTGTGCAGAACGCGCGCTACGACATCCTGGCCCACAACCGCTGCTACAACCGGCTGATGGGCGATCTGGACGCCCTGCCGCCGGAGAACCGCAACTGCCTGTGGCTGCACTTCACCGACCCCGTCTGGCGCGCCTCCGCGCTCAACGGGGAGGAGGCCCGGCGGGCCATGGCCGCCAAGTTCCGCGCCGCCATGGCCGAGCACATCGCCGAGCCGGCCTGGAAGTGCCTGCTCAGGCGGCTGCTGGAGGCCTCCGCGGACTTCCGTGAGCTCTGGGCGCGGCACGAGATCATGCCCGTCGACGACCACAAGGCGGCGATCCTCCAGCACAGCCGGGTGGGCCTGCTGCGGCTGAACCACACCAGCCTGTGGACCGGGCCCAACCCCGGCACCCGGCTGATCACCTTCACCCCCGCCGACGAGGACACCCGCGCCGCGCTCCACCGGCTCCACGCCCTCGCGCTCGACGGGGAACGGGGCGTCCTCGACGGGGAACGGGGCGTCTGCGCCGAATGAGGGACAATGGACGGTCAGCCCGACCGTCCGCACCACTTCGAGGAAGCTCCCTCCATGACGCTCCAGATCGGTCCGCACTCCGTGCAGCCGCCGGTGGTCCTGGCCCCCATGGCGGGGATCACCAACGCGCCCTTCCGCACGCTCTGCCGCGAGTTCTCGGGAGGGAAGGGGCTCTTCGTCAGCGAAATGATCACTACGCGCGCGCTCGTCGAGCGCGACGCGAAGACGATGCGGCTGATCCACTTCGACGGGACCGAGAAGCCCCGCTCGATCCAGCTCTACGGCGTCGACCCGGTGACCGTCGGCAAGGCCGTCCGCATGATCGTGGACGAGGACCTGGCCGACCACATCGACCTCAACTTCGGCTGCCCCGTCCCCAAGGTCACCCGCAAGGGCGGCGGCTCCGCCCTGCCGTACAAGCGGAACCTGCTGCGCTCGATCCTCCGCGAGGCCGTCGGGAACGCCGGCGCGCTCCCGGTGACCATGAAGATGCGCAAGGGCATCGACGACGACCACCTCACCTTCCTCGACGCCGGGCGGATCGCCGTCGAGGAGGGCGTCACCGCCATCGCCCTCCACGGGCGCACCGCCGCCCAGCACTACAGCGGCACCGCCGACTGGGAGGCCATCGCGCGCCTGAAGGAGGCCGTGCCGGAGATCCCGGTGCTGGGCAACGGGGACATCTGGTCGGCCGAGGACGCCGTGCGGATGATGCGGGAGACCGGCTGCGACGGCGTCGTGGTCGGCCGCGGCTGCCTGGGCCGGCCCTGGCTCTTCGGCGATCTCGTCGAGGCCTTCGAGGCGGCCGAGGAGGGCCGGGAGCCGTCGTACGCGCGGCCCACGCTCCGCGACGTGGCGGCGGTGATGGTGCGCCACGCCACGCTGCTGGGGGAGTGGCTGGAGGACGAGCGGCGCGGGGTCATCGACTTCCGCAAGCACGTCGCCTGGTACACCAAGGGCTTCTCGGTGGGCTCGGAGCTCCGGAAGAAGCTGGCAATCGCCTCTTCTCTGGATGAAATGGGCGCTCTTTTGAGCGAGGTGGACCTGGATCAGCCCTGGCCGGTGGGCGCGGACGGGCCGCGCGGACGGACCTCCGGGCGGGATCGAGTGGTGCTTCCGGACGGCTGGCTCGATGACCCGTTCGACGGCGCAACCGTGGGTACGGAAGCGGAACTGGACACTTCCGGCGGCTGACGAGCCGGTGGACGCGGCGTGATTCTCGCCACCTCTGATAGGTGACACGCTCAGATGAGCGGCCAAATCGGGGGTGCACCTTTCCAAGGGGTGGCACTGCGTGCCACCCCTTTTGGCTTCAACTCCTGGTGGCACTCAGCGCCAGACGGCGGGATTCCTCGACGGGGCGTGATGAAGCGATGATTTTCGGTCATCATCACTTCAAGAGTTGAAGGAGGCGGGTCCAAACCTCAAATGAGCGCTCAACTTTCGATCTGCTGGCGGATGGGTGGTCGCGCCCCCAAGTTGGCGGAGTAGACCTCCAAAACCGCCTTCGATCTGGGTACGCTCCCCGCCGTCAGGGCAGCCCACCCCCTTGCGTCCCCGGGAGGCCCCAGTGAGGAGTCGATTCCCGTGTCGGTAACCGAAGATCGCCAGAAGTTCGTCTACGACTTCACCGAGGGCAACAAGGAGCTCAAGGACCTGCTCGGCGGGAAGGGTGCCAACCTCGCCGAGATGACCAACCTCGGCCTGCCGGTGCCGCCCGGCTTCACCATCACCACCGAGGCCTGCAAGGTCTACCTGGAGGGCGGCGAGGAGCCCCCGTCCATGCGCGACGAGGTCACCGCCCACCTGGAGGCCCTCGAGGAGCGGATGGGCAAGAAGCTCGGCCAGGCCGACAACCCGCTGCTGGTGTCGGTCCGTTCGGGCGCCAAGTTCTCCATGCCCGGCATGATGGACACGGTCCTCAACATCGGCCTCTCCGACGAGTCCGTGGCCGGCCTCGCGGTCCAGGCCGGCGACGAGCGCTTCGCCTGGGACTCCTACCGCCGCCTCATCCAGATGTTCGGCAAGACCGTCCTCGGCGTCGACGGCGAGCTCTTCGAGGACGCGCTGGAGGAGGCCAAGCGGGCCAAGGGCGTCACCACCGACGTCGACCTCGCCGCCGAGGACCTCAAGGCCCTGGTCGCGCGGTTCAAGGACATCGTCGCCAAGGAGACCGGCCGGGACTTCCCGCAGGCCCCCCGCGAGCAGATGGACCTCGCCATAAGGGCGGTCTTCGACTCCTGGAACGGCGACCGCGCCAAGCTCTACCGCCGCCAGGAGCGCATCCCCGGCGACCTGGGGACGGCCGTCAACATCTGCTCCATGGTCTTCGGCAACCTCGGCCCCGACTCCGGCACCGGCGTCGCCTTCACCCGCGACCCCGCCAGCGGCCACCAGGGCGTCTACGGCGACTACCTGCAGAACGCCCAGGGCGAGGACGTCGTCGCGGGTATCCGCAACACCATGCCGCTCGCCGAGCTGGAGCGCATCGACAAGGCCTCCTACGACCAGCTCATGCAGATCATGGAGACCCTCGAGACGCACTACAAGGACCTGTGCGACATCGAGTTCACCATCGAGCGCGGCAAGCTGTGGATGCTCCAGACCCGTGTCGGCAAGCGCACCGCCGGCGCCGCCTTCCGCATCGCCACCCAGCTCGTGGACCAGGGCCTGATCGACGAGGCCGAGGCGCTCCAGCGCGTCACGGGCGCCCAGCTCGCGCAGCTGATGTTCCCCCGCTTCGACGAGAAGGCGAAGACCGAGCTGCTCGGTCGGGGCATCGCCGCCTCGCCGGGCGCGGCCGTCGGCCGGGCCGTCTTCGACTCGTACACCGCCGTCAAGTGGTCCCGCTCCGGCGAGAAGGTCATCCTGATCCGCCGCGAGACCAACCCCGACGACCTCGACGGCATGATCGCCTCCGAGGGCATCCTGACCTCGCGCGGCGGCAAGACCTCGCACGCCGCCGTCGTCGCCCGCGGCATGGGCAAGACCTGTGTCTGCGGCGCCGAGGAGCTCGAGGTCGACACCAAGCAGCGCAAGATGACCGCCCCCGGCGGCGTCGTCGTCCAGGAGGGCGACGTCGTCTCCATCGACGGCTCCAGCGGCAAGGTCTACCTGGGCGAGGTCCCGGTCGTCCCGTCCCCGGTCGTCGAGTACTTCGAGGGCCGCATGCACGCGGGCGCCGACGACGCCGACGAGCTGGTCCAGGCCGTGCACCGGATGATGGCCTACGCCGACCGCATGCGCCGGCTGCGTGTCCGCGCCAACGCCGACAACGCCGAGGACGCGCTGCGCGCCCGCCGCTTCGGCGCCCAGGGCATCGGCCTGTGCCGCACCGAGCACATGTTCCTCGGCGAGCGTCGCGAGATGGTCGAGCGGCTGATCCTGGCCGACACCGACACCGAGCGCGAGGAGGCACTCAGTGCCCTTCTCCCGCTGCAGAAGGCCGACTTCGTGGAGCTCTTCGAGGCCATGGACGGGCTCCCGGTCACCGTCCGCCTCCTCGACCCGCCGCTGCACGAGTTCCTGCCCGACATCACCGAGCTGTCGGTGCGCGTCGCGCTCGCCGAGGCCCGCGAGGACGCCAACGAGAACGACCTGCGCCTGCTCCAGGCCGTGCACAAGCTGCACGAGCAGAACCCGATGCTGGGTCTGCGCGGCGTCCGCCTCGGCCTGGTCATCCCCGGCCTGTTCGCCATGCAGGTCCGGGCGATCGCCGAGGCCGCGGCAGAGCGCAAGAACGCCAAGGGCGACCCGCGCGCCGAGATCATGATCCCGCTGGTGGGCACCGTCCAGGAGCTGGAGATCGTCCGCGAGGAGGCCGAGCGCGTCATCGCCGAGGCCGAGGCCGCGAGCGGCACCGGTCTCAAGCTGCCGCTGGGCACGATGATCGAGCTGCCGCGCGCCGCGCTGACGGCCGATCAGATCGCCGAGGCCGCCGAGTTCTTCTCCTTCGGCACCAACGACCTCACCCAGACCGTGTGGGGCTTCTCCCGCGACGACGTCGAGGCCAGCTTCTTCACGGCCTACCTGGAGAAGGGCATCTTCGGCGTCAGCCCCTTCGAGACCATCGACAAGGACGGCGTGGGCTCCCTCGTCCGCGCCGCCGCCAAGGCCGGCCGGGCCACCCGCCCCGACCTCAAGCTGGGCGTCTGCGGTGAGCACGGCGGCGACCCCGAGTCGGTGCACTTCTTCCACGAGGTGGGCCTGGACTACGTCTCCTGCTCCCCGTTCCGGGTGCCGGTGGCGCGGCTGGAGGCCGGGCGCGCGGCGGCGCTGAACGGCAAGGGCGGCAGCGACAGCCGCTGACGGCGGGCCGGTTGGCGACCGGCCGCACAAGCCCCGGAGCCGCTATTGGGATGACCTCGACCCTCAGACCCTCGGCGGCTCCGGATCAACGGAGGGGCGGCACCCGTGCGGGGGGCCGCCCCTCCGGCATGCCGTGAGTGGGGGCGGGGGCGGGGCCGGTAACCCCCGCGTAACGGGCCCGTCGGGCCCGGGACATGGCGAAGGGGCGGCGCCCGTGCGGGAGCGCCGCCCCTCTTTACTCCCCCACCGGGAGTTGTTGCCGCCCGCATCGGCTCGGGCGGCAACTCGCGTACTCAGCGACCGCTTTTTCGCTCGCCACCCCCCACGGGAACGAGCGGGGCGGCCCTGAGTGCGTGAATAGCATTTCGCTTCTGCGATGTTCGCCGCGAGTCCTTTCAACTGTGGCCAAAAGGGCGTGGTAACACCTCGTATCGGTGTGCATACTCAGTGAGCGGGGGGTGGTGACGGATGTCTCATGTGGGGGTTTGGTGCTGCGTGTCCATTTCACTGGACTCGATCTGGCCCGGTTGCGCCTGGCCGGCGACCCGGACGTGCTCTGGGAAACCGTATTGAGCCTGCACCGGCTGCGGGACAAACAAGGCGAGTCGATCTTTGGCGATTGGCGCTCGGAAACCCGCGCTCGGTTGAATGGTGAAACGCGGCTGCTGGCGCCGCTGGTTCCGCCCCGGGGATATTTCCCGGACTTCCTCACACCCCCCGAAGGGTTACTCGGACTCGAGTCCGGCATGGAAGCGCTGCGGGCCACCCCCGCCGACCGGGTGCACGACGAACTCGGCCGGCTGTCCACCGTCCGCACCCTGCCGGCTTGGATACGATCGCTCGCCGAGGGGGACTCCCGGGCGTTCGGGAAGCTGATCGGCGCCCTCCACGCCTACCACCAGGCGGCCATCGCCCCGTACTGGGCGCACATCCAGGCCCAGATCGAGGCGGACCGCGCCGTGCGCGGCCGGGCGCTGCTCGACGGCGGGGCCGACGCGCTGCTGTCCTCGCTGCCGCCGACGATGCGCTGGCAGGCGCCCGTGCTCGAGGTCGACTACCCCGTCGACCGCGATCTCCACCTGAACGGGCGTGGCTTGGTGCTCCTGCCCTCGTTCTTCTGCCGGCGCACCCCGGTGACGCTCCAGAACACCGAGCTCACGCCCGTGCTGGTCTACCCGGCCCGGACGATGTCGGAGACGGCGCCCGTCGTCCCGGAGGCGCCGCGCTCGCTGGGCAAGCTGGTCGGCCACACGCGTTCGGCGGTGCTCGGCTCCATAGGGGGCGGCTGCACGACGAGCGAACTGGCCCGCAGGGTGGGCGTGTCGGCGGCCTCGGCCAGCCAGCACGCGGGCGTCCTGCGCGAGGCCGGGCTGGTGCTGACCCTGCGGCACGGCAGCGCGGTGATGCACACCCTCACCCCGCTCGGCGCCGCGCTGCTGCGCGGCGGCCACCGCGGCCCGGGCCACGGCGCACGGCGTCAGTCGTCGATCCCTCAGTCGTCGATCCCCGACCGTTCCACCCCCGCCACGATGCTGCAGTCTCCCGGGGGGTAACCCCCGGACCCCCAGCCGGGCCGGGGCGCGCCGTGTCAGTCGTCGATCCCCGACCGCTCCACCCCGGCAACGATGTAGCGCTGGAGGAAGAGGAAGACCAGCAGCAGCGGCAGGATCGAGACCGCGGCCGCCACGAACAGCTCGTGGACGGTGACGGTCTGCGCGGTCGTGAAGGTCGACAGGGCGACCTGGACGGTCCACGAGCTCCGCCCCTGGCCGATGACCAGCGGCCACAGGAAGGAGTTCCACGCGCCGATGAACACGATGGTGCCCACCGCCGCGAACACCGGCCGGGAGTTGGGCACCACGACGCGCCAGTACGTGCGCCAGTGCCCCAGCCCGTCGACCTGCGCCGCGTCCTCCAGCTCCCGGGGGAAGCCCAGGAAGTACTGGCGGAAGACGAAGCACGCGAAGGCGCTGAAGAGCGTCGGCACGATCAGCCCGCGCAGCGAGGAGACCCACCCGAGCGAGGACACCAGCACGAACGACGGCACGAACGTCACCGCCGCCGGCACCATCAGGGTGCCCAGGATCGCGTAGAGGACGGCGTTCGCGTGGCGGTAGGGGATCCTGGCCAGCCCGTAGCCCGCGAGGGAGGCGAGCAGCAGGGTGCCGATCGTCGTCGCCACCGCGATCAGCGCCGAGTTCAGCAGGGCGTGGGCCATCGGCACGTCCGGGTCGGCGAACAGCTCCCGCACGTTCGACCAGCGCGGGTCGCGGGGGAACAGCGTCCAGCCGGGCGCGGTGATCTCCGCCTCGGAGGCCAGCCCGTTCCGCACGAGCAGATAGAACGGCAGCAGGAACAGCGCGGCGAGCGCGGTCAGCAGCGCCAGGCGCAGGGCGCGCCCCGCGCGGGCGAGGGCGTCGTGGGAGTCGTGCACGGCTACGCCTCCTCCGTGCGGCCCAGCCTCGCCCAGCGGGCCTGCACGATCGTGACGACGGCGATGACGAGCGCCAGGACCACCGCTCCCGCGCTGCCCAGGCCCAGGTCCTGACCCTGGCCGAGGGCGAGGTAGTAGAGGTGGACCAGCGGCGGGCGGGCGTAGGGCGGATAGCCGCGCGCGTCGGAGAGCAGGTTGTAGAACTCGTCGAACGCCTGGAAGGAGTTGATGACCAGCAGCAGGACCACGGCCACGGACGTCGCCCGCAGCGCCGGGAAGGTGATGTGGCGGAAGGTCTGCCAGCCGGGGCGGGCGCCGTCGAGCGCGGCCGCCTCGTAGAGCCGGACCGGGATCCGCTGGAGCCCGGCCAGGAACAGCACCATGTAGAAGCCGGTCTGGAGCCAGAGCCGGACGGTGACGACGACCAGCCAGTACCAGGGCGGGTCCGGGGTCGCCAGCCAGGCGACGGGGTCGGCGCCGAACCAGCCGAGGACGGTGTTGGCCAGCCCGAAGCGGACGCCGTTGAACACCGACAGCTTCCACACCAGCGCGGCGACGACGTACGAGCAGGCGGTGGGCAGGAAGAACACCGAGCGGAAGAACGCCTGGGCGACGCGCAGCCGGTTCACGGCCAGGGCCAGGCCGAGGGAGAGCGCGTAGGTGGCGGGGACGATGAAGGCGGTGAAGACCGCGAACGTCACGAGGGACGAGCGGAAGGCCGGATCGCCCAGCACCGTCGCGTAGTTGTCCAGGCCGACGAAGTCGGTGGGGGAGACGGTGTTGTGGGCGTCGAAGAAGCTCAGCCAGACGCTCCACAGCAGCGGTACGTAGGTGAAGAGCGCGAGCCCGGCCGCGAACGGGCCGACGAACACCCAGAACCAGAGCGCGCGGCTCTGCCGCTGCCGCATCTCAGCCGCCCTTCCGTACGCGCGTGAGCTCCTCCTCGGTCCTGCGGACCGCCGCTCTCAACTGGGCGGCCGGGTCGGCGCCCTCCTGGATGACGCGGTGCAGCGCGTCCTGGTAGGCGACCTGGCTCGCGGGCGTCCACAGCAGGGGCTGCGCGTAGCCGTGGTCCTTGGTGAACCGCACCACCTCCGCCGCCGGGCCGGACGCCAGCCGGTCCGCCTTCGCGGCGAGGGAGGCGCGGGCGGGGATGTGGAAGCCGTAGGAGAGCGCGAAGTCGAGCTGGTGGTCGGCCCGTTCCACCCACAGCCACTGCACGAACGCCTTGGCGGCGTCGCGGTGCCCGCTGCGGGCGTTCACGGCGGCCGCGTACGCGCCGACGGGCACGGCGGGCCGGCCGGCGGGGCCGTCCGGGGGGAAGGGCAGGACGCCGAAGTCGTCGCCGAGCTCCTTCTTGATCCGGGGCAGTGCCCACAGCCCGGACCACTGCATGGCCGTGAGCCCCTGGACGAAGGCGGACGGGTCGGACCAGTCGGTGGGCGCGCCCAGCAGCAGCGATTTGTCGGCGTACAGCCGGTGGAGTTTGCCGAGGGTGCGGGCGGCGGCCGGGTCGTCGAAGCCGGCCTTGCCGTCCGGGGTGACGAGGGACAGCCCGGCGGCGTACAGGGGCGTTCCGGCGAGGACGCCCGCGCCGCCGTCGTTGCCGAGGAAGAGGCCCTTCGTCCTCGTCTTCCGGTCGGTGAGCCGCGCGGCGGCGTCGATCAGTTCGTCGAGGGTGCGGGGTGGGCTCACGCCGGCGGCGGCGAGGAGGCTCTTGCGGTAGTAGAGCAGCTGGGTGTCGACGACCTGGGGGACGCCCCAGACGCGGCCGTCGTGGGTGCGGGGCGTGAGGACGGCGGGGAGGTAGTCGTCCCGGACGTCGCTGATCAGGTCGGTGACGTCGGTGACCTGGCCGCTGCGGATCTGGTCCGGGGTGGGCCCGGTGGTCTCGAAGACGTCGGGCCCGGAGTCGGTGAGCAGCGCGGCGGCGGTCTGCTGGTCGTAGTTGCCGGGCCGCCACTCGACGTGGACGTCGGCGCCCGGATACGCGGCCGCGTACCGGCCGACGGCCTGCCGGGTGCCCACCTCGCCGTACTGGTGGTACCACTGCGTCAGCCGCGTGCGGGAACCTTCGGCGCCGCGGCCGGTGTTGGAGCCGCACGCGGTCGCCACGGCGGCCAGCCCCAGGCCGGCTCCGCCGGCCATGAGCTGTCTACGGCTGATCGGCATGACGAATCTCCCCCTCGCGGGTCGGGATCGTACGGACAACGATCAGCGATGGAGGGGGATTACGACAGGGGGCGTCGGGTACCGGCGCCCGCACGTCACCGTCCTCGCGTCACCCCTGCGCGGCCCCGATCCGGAACCGCAGTCGGCAGATCACCGCGTCCGTATCCCGCCGTACCGCGTGGGCGACCACCGCGCCGCGCTGGTTCTGCAGCAGCCGCTGCCAGAGCCGGGCCGGCTCGACCTCGGGTATCAGGACCGTCACCCGCGTGTCCGGGTGGCGGTCCGAGAGGGCGCGGACGTAGTCGACGATCGGCCGGCCCAGCGCACGCGTGGGCGCGGGCAGCTCGATCAGGTCGACGCCCGGCCGCCACAGTTCCCAGTCCCGCCGCAGCGACTCCGCCGCTCGCCGTCCCTCCGCGTCCGGCTGGGTGACGGTGACGGCCACGACCTCGTCGCCCAGCGAGACCGCCGCCGTCAGCGCCTTGCTCGTCAGACGGGAGAGGGATGACACCGGCACGACGACCACCGAGTGGCAGCGCCGCGGCGGCTCCGGCACGCGGCCCAGCTCCAGCCGTTCGCCGATCCGCTCGTACGCCCGGTGGACCACCTCGAAGGCCAGGACCAGCACCGGCAGCGCCACCACGATCAGCCAGGCGCCCTCCGCGAACTTCGTGGCCGTGACGACGATCGCCGAGACGCCCGTCAGCAGCGCGCCGAAGCCGTTGAGGACGGCCTTCCCCCGCCACCCGGCGGAACGTTCCTGCCGCCAGTGCCGCACCATGCCGACCTGGCAGATGGTGAAGCCGACGAACACGCCGATCGCGAAGAGCGGCACGAGCGTGTTGACGTCGCCGCCGGAGAAGACCAGCAGCAGCGCGGAGACGGCGGCCAGCGCCAGCACGCCGTGCCGGTGGACCTGGCGGTCGGCCTTGAGGCCGAAGACGTGCGGCAGGTAGTTGTCGCGGGCCAGCAGGCCCATCAGGACCGGGAGCCCGCCGAAGGACGTGTTGGCGGCCAGCGCCAGCAGCACCACCGTCGCGAACTGCACCACGTAGAACGCCCAGTTGTGGCCCAGCGAGGCGTCCGCGAGCTGCGCGAGGACGGTGACGCCCTCCACCGGCTGGAGGTGGAAGCGGCCGATCAGCACCGACAGACCGATCAGCATGACGCCCAGCAGCGCCCCGAGGGCGACCTCCGTGCGCTGCGCCCGCCGGGTGGCGGGGGCGCGGAAGGACGGGACGGCGTTGGCGACGGCCTCGACGCCGGTGAGCGCGGAACAGCCCGCCGCGAACGCCTTCAGCAGCAGGAGCGCGCCCACGGCGGTGGCGTTCCCGGCCAGCGCGGAGGCGTGCCCGGCGGCGGCCTCGGTGCTCGCGGGGGCGGAGCGGAAGAGCCCCACGACGACCACGGCGAGGATCGAGCCGACGAAGACGGCGGTGGGGACGATGAACGCCTTGGCGGACTCCACGATGCCCCGCAGATTGACGCCGGTGACCAGGACCAGCACGGCCAGGCAGATCCACAGCCGGTCCGCGTAGAGGGAGGGGAAGGCCGAGGTGAGGGCGGCCACGCCGGCGGTGACCGACACCGCCACGTTCAGCACGTAGTCCAGGACCAGGGAGGCCGCCGTGAACAGGCTGGTGCGCCGGCCCAGGTGCCGCTTGGCGACCGCGTAGGAGCCGCCGCCGTCGGGGAACGCCGCGATGACCTGCCGGTAGGAGGCGACGAGCACGGCCAGCAGGGCGGCGATCGCGAGCGTGACCGGCAGCGTGTACCCGAGGCCGTGCGCCCCGGCCGCCGCCAGTACGAGGACGATCGACTCGGGCCCGTACGCCACCGACGCCATCGCGTCGAGCGACAGGGCCGCCAGGCCCTGGACGGCCGTCAGCCGGTGCCGGTCCTCGGCGGACCGCGCGGCGCCGGTATCGGGCGGCTCCTCGCCGGTGCCGGTGGCGTTCTCCGAATTGGCCAGCATGGACATGTTTTGTCGTACCTCCGTGGTCTCCGAGCGCTCAGACTGCGCTCGCGCGAAGGGGGCCGCGACCGGCCTTGGCGGCGTCTTGGCGCGCTTTGGCGGTTTCCATACGGGTTATTGACGCGCGGGACGGCGCGGGACGGCGCGATACGGACGAGGCGTCAGGACGGCGCAAGGATTGGCCAAGGTGACGTCAGCACCCCGTCAACGCCCCGTGTCGCGCGCGGTGAGCCGTTCTAGCGTCAGGGGCATGGGACGGCGACAGACGTTACGAGCGCGGCACGGCGGCTACGTACGGCGGGCGCCCGGGACGCCGGGGCGCGTACTCGCCCGGGACCTCGGCTGGCGGCGCGAGGCCCGCTCCGCCTGGCTGTGCGGGCTGGCGCTCGGCGGCGCGCTGCTCCTCGCCGACGTCGCCCGGGGCAGCGTCACCTGGCCGCGCGGCGGCTGCTGGGCGGTCATCGGCGTGACGCTCGTCGCCGTGCTGTGGCCCCCGCGCGTCACGGCCGGCGCGAACTGGCTCGCGGTGCGGGGCCTGCTGCGCGAGCAGCGGGTACGAACCGATCTGCTCACCCGGGTGCGCAGATCGGACGGCATGTCCCCGCGACTGGTGCTGCGGGACGTGGCCGGCAACCGTGTGGAGTTCGACCCCAAGGTCCTCGCCGCGAACCCGCTGCTCTGGCACCACCTCGACACGGGCGCGCGCCGCGCCCGCGAGAGCGGTCTGCTGCGCGAGGGCGCGATGCCGCTGGGCGCGCTGGCGGACCGCATCGACGGCGAGGGCGCGCGCAGGCTGCTGCGGTCGGCGGGGCTGGAGTAGCGCCCGGCGCCCCCGCCCGGTCCGGGGACCCTCGCGGGGACCCGAGAGGCCCGCGCCTGTGGTGCCCCCGCCCGGGGCGACCCCCGCCCCGGAAGCCCCGCCCCGGGTGGGCAAGTCCCGTCCGCGGAAAGCCCCGCTCAGGGATACGTCACGCCCGTCAGCCGTTCCGACACCGCCCACAGGCCCGCGCTCGCCCGGTCGTCGCGCGTCCACCACGCCCGTACCGAGCGGGTCGGCGCGCCGCGCCACAGCTGGATCCGGGGGCCGATGAAGTCGTCCTGCCGCACGTCCGGCGCCGTGGCGGCGTAGAGCGACGGCAGCGCCCCGTCCTCCGCGCTCTGCGCGAGGAGGCGGTTCAGCAGCTCGGCGCCCCGCTCCATCCAGGCCCGGCCCTCCATGCGGGCGCCCGCTGTCTGGAGATTGGTCGACGCGTACCCCGGATGCGCGGCCACCGCCAGCACGGACCCGCCCTCGGCCGTCAGCCGGCGCGACAGCTCGTGGGTGAACAGCAGGTTGGCGCTCTTCGAGCGGCCGTAGGCGATCCAGCGCCGGTAGCGGTGGTCCATCTGCACATCGCGCGGGTCGACCGTGCCGAAGAGATGGAGCCCGCTGGAGACGGTCACCACGCGCGCCCCGGGCCCGGCGGCGCGCAGCCGGGGCAGCAGCAGGCCCGTCAGCGCGAAGTGGCCGAGGTGGTTGGTGCCGAACTGCATCTCGAAGCCGTCCACCGTCCGGCGGTGCGGCAGCGCCATCACCCCGGCGTTGTTCACGAGCAGGTCGACGCGGTCCTCCGGTAGTTCCTTCACGAAGGCCCGCACCGACGCCAGGTCGGCGAGGTCGAGCGTCGCCAACCGCAGGTCCGCGCCGGGGACCTGATCGCGCATCAGCTGCTCGGCGGCCTTGCCCCGGGTGGTGTCCCGGCAGGCCAGCACCACCCTGGCCCCCCGCCGGGCAAGCTCCCGCGCGGTCACATAGCCGATGCCGCTGTTGGCGCCGGTCACCACGGCGGTGCGGCCGTTCTGGTCGGGGATGTCCTTCGCGCTCCAGCCAGTCATGGCGCCGACAGTACCCGCGCCGCGGCCCGTGCGCCGGGGCGACGCCGGAGGGAATTCATCGGTCATTCGCACTACCGACCTTCCGGAAAGCTGCTCGGTGCGCTGCGATCCCGGTGGTTGCGGTTAGCCTGTCGACAGCCTTCCTGACGTGGTGGGGGTGCCTGTGCGTTTCCTCCGGTGGTCCAGGGTCCCTTGGGTCCGGGCCGTGCTCGCGGGCCTGTACGTCGTGGCGCTGGCGGCCGCCGTGCCCAGGGGCGCCGGCGGGCACGGCCGGGGCGGCAACTGGTCCAGCGAGGAGGCCCGCCGCTTCTGGGGGCCCACCCGGACGGCGGACACCGCCGACTCCACCGACGGCGCGGACGGCGCCGCCGCGAGCGCGGCCCGGCGGATCACCGGCAGCGCGCGCCACTTCGACGGGGTGCCCTCGGTCGGCGTGCTCTTCTACGCCGGCGAGGACATGAAGGACCACCACTGCACGGCCAGCGTGGTGCACAGTCCCAAGGGCAACCTCATCGTCACCGCCGGGCACTGCGGCCTCGGCGAGGGCACCTCCTTCGTGCCGGACTACCAGCAGGGCGCGGGCTCCCAGCCGTACGGGGTGTGGACCGTGGACCACGTCTTCGCCGACCCCCGGCGCGACGACTACGGCGACGGCTCCGACCTGGACTTCGCCTTCGCGACGGTCAGACCCGACGGCCGGGGCCGCCAGATCGAACGGGTCACGGGCGCCAACCGGCTGATCCGCACGCCCGGCTTCACCAACCTGATCACCGTCATCGGCTATCCGAGCGCCGACAGCGACCCCGCCGACCAGGCCGTGCGGTGCGCGGCCCTGACCGCCCGGCTGGCGGGCCACAACCAGCTGAGGATGCGCTGCGACGGCTTCTCCTCGGGCACCTCCGGCAGCCCCTGGCTCGTCCGCTTCAGCGAGAAGACCCGGACGGGCGACCTCGTCGGCGTCCTCGGCGGCCTCAACGGCGGCGGGCCCGACGGCGAGGACGCCGACCGCGTCTCCTACAGCCCCGTCAACGACGACGAGGTCTTCCGTCTCTACCTGGACGCGATCAACGGGCGCGAGCCCAGGAGGTGACGGGTCCCGGGGGTGACGGGAAGCCGCCAGTGACGGCGTTCCGGGGGCGGGCCGGGCCGGTGTTCGAGCACGGTGTCCTTCTTCGTAGCCGAACAGGCCGAACAGGCCGAACAGCTCGAACAGGGGGACAACCATGTCGAGGAGCTGGAGACCCGCCGCCGTCGCCACGGCGGCGCTGCTGGGACTGCTGATACCGACCGGCACCGCCCGGGCGGAGGACGACGCGGGCAAGCGCGTCCACGCGCGGGTGGTCGGCACGCTCGAGGGGGAGTCCGCCGCCCCCGCCGTCAACAGACACGGCGAGGTCGCGTTCACGACCAAGCAGGGCGACCAGATGGTGTGGAACGCGACGACGGGGGAGCGCCGGGCGCTCCAGAAGGTGCCGGACGCCGCTCCCTCCGACCTCACGGACGACGGCCGGGTCGTGGGCGCGCACCACACGGACGGCCTGATCCTGTGGGCCGCCGACGGCTCCGTGACCAGGATCGGGATTCCCCCCGGCCAGGTGGCGGTGCTCTACGGCTCGCCCCGGATCGGCGAGGACGGCACCGTGCTCCTCACGGCGTACCACCTCGTCCACCCCGACCCCCGCCGCCCCCAGCCCGTCTACATGTCCTACCGGTGGACCTCCGGCGGGGGCTTCCAGCTGCTGGGCGCGGCGGGCGAGGGCACCACCGCCATGGCCGTGAACGACGCGGGCCTGATCGTCGGCAGCAGCCGGAACACCGCCGCCGCCTGGCACCCCGACGGCGGCGTCGAGACCTACGCGCCCATCCCGGGACACACCTCGCGGACCTGGGCCAGGGGAGTGAGCGACCGGGACGTGCTCGTGGGCGGGCAGCAGCGCCCGGGCTCCGACGGACGAGCCACCCCGACGCGCTGGGACGGGCCCGCGGAGCCGCGGGAGCTGACGGACCTGGGATTCGGCGGAGAGGCCACCGGGGTCAACAGCCGGGGCTGGATCACCGGCACCGTCCACACGTCGGCCACCGACTACCGCACCGTGCCCGTGGTGTGGGACCCGCACGGCGGCCCGCACCGTCTCGACGAACTGCTGGACGTGCCCGAGGGCGGCACGCTGGCCGACGTCGAGGCGATCAACGACCGCGATCAGCTGCTGGTGCGGATGTACACCGCGGAGTGGAAGCCCCTGGACCTGGTGATCCAGCTCCACTGACCGGGCCGGAGGCCGTACGGCCTACCGCCCCGCCGTCTCCAGGGCCCGCTCGACGCCCGGCTCGTGCGGGCCCAGGAAGGCCGGGCTGGGCCGGACGACCGCGTCCAGCGCGGCCTTGCCCGCGGCGAGGACCTCGCGGGCCCCGCCCGCAAGCCAGGTGACGTCGTGCTTCTCGCCCGCCCCCACCCCGTACGCGTCGATGCCGGCCGCCCCGCACAGCGCCACCGCGCGCCGTATGTGGAAGTCCTGGCTGACGAGGACCGCCCGGTCCACCCCGAAGACCCGCTTGGCGCGGGCGCACGAGTCCCAGGTGTCGAAACCGGCGAAGTCGCTGACGATCCGGTCGTCGGGCACCCCGCGCTTCGTCAGATAGGCGCGCATCGCATCCGGTTCGTCGTAGTCGTCGCGGCTGTTGTCGCCCGTCACCAGCAGCACCCGGACCTTGCCCGCGCGGTACAGGCCCGCCGCCGTGTCGAGGCGGTGGGCCAGGTACGGGGAGGGCTTGCCGCCCCACAGGCCCGCGCCGAAGACCATGGCGACCGGGGCCCGGGGGACGTCCCCGGCGGTCCGCACCCGGGGCGTGCCCGCCACGTGCACCCAGGTGACCGGCAGGAGCGCCAGCACACAGGCCGCCATCACGCCCCGCACCGCCCGCCGCCGGCCGGCGACGGTCGTGGGCAGCCGCGAGCGCACCGCGCGCAGCCTCGTACCGCCCGTCACACCCATATGGACCTCCCCCGTATCGCGAAGCGCCAACGTCGCGGCGGAGCCGAAGGTTCCCGGGGCGCCCCGCGCGACGGCGGGACGCATCGCTGCTGTCACACCCTGGGGCTACCGTCGGGGGTATGAACGGCAGCGCAGCAGGGCCCGTGACGGAGCAGAACGGCATCGCCGGGTACGACCCGGCCGACCTGGAGCGGTGGGCGCCCGAGCCCGACAAACGGCCGGGCCGCACCGCCTTCCAGCGCGACCGGGCGCGGGTGCTGCACTCGGCGGCCCTGCGCCGGCTGGCCGGCAAGACCCAGGTGGTCACGCCCGGCACCAGCGCCCGCGCCTGGGACGCCAGCCCCCGCACCCGGCTGACGCACTCCCTGGAGTGCGCCCAGGTCGGCCGGGAGCTGGGCGCCGCCCTCGGCTGCGACCCCGACCTGGTCGAGGTCGCCTGCCTCGCCCACGACCTCGGCCACCCGCCCTTCGGCCACAACGGCGAGCAGGCGCTCAACGAAGTCGCCGGTCCCTGCGGCGGTTTCGAGGGCAACGCCCAGTCGCTGCGCCTGCTCACCCGCCTGGAGCCCAAGCGCTTCGTCACCGTCCCCACCACCGGCGAACTCGTCAGCGTCGGCCTCAACCTGACGCGCGCCGCCCTGGACGCCGCCACCAAGTACCCCTGGCCGCAGGGCGCCCACCCCACCGACCCGGGCTCCCCGAAGTTCGGCGTCTACACCGACGACACCCCCGTCTTCACCTGGCTGCGCCAGGGCGCCCCCGGCCACCGCCGCAGCTTCGAGGCCCAGGTCATGGACTGGGCGGACGACGTCGCCTACTCGGTGCACGACGTCGAGGACGGCATCCACGCCGGCCACCTCGACCCCCACGTCCTCCACGCCGAGTCCGAACGCCGGGAGATCTTCGCCGTCGCCGCCGGCCGCTACGCCCCGGGCGCCGCCCCCGACGAGCTCTCCGACGCCCTCGACCGGCTCCTGGAGCAGGAGTGGTGGCCGCACGGCTACGACGGCTCCGCCGTCTCCCAGGCCCGCCTCAAGGACGCGACGAGCCAGCTCATCGGCCGTTTCTGCCTGGCGGCGGAGGAGGCCACCCGGGCCGCCCACGGGCCCGGTCGGCTCACCCGCTACCGGGCCGAGCTGGTCGTCCCCCGGGGCACCCGGCTGGAGTGCGCCGTGCTCAAGGCCGTCGCCGACCGCTATGTGATGCAGCGCGAGGACCAGGAGAAGCTCCGCGCCGAACAGCGCGTCGTCATCGCCGAACTGGCCGAGGCGCTCGTGTCCCGCGCCCCCGACGGGCTCGACCCGCAGTTCCACTCCCTGTGGACCGAGGCGAAGGACGACGCCGGGCGGCTGCGCGCGGTCGTCGACCAGATCGCCGCCCTCACCGACAGCTCCGCCCGCTCCCTCCACGCCCGGCTCGTGGGCGGCGCCGGGGCCGGCCGGCCCGGGTCGTGACCCGCCCGACCCCTTGCGGGGGCCGCCCCGTCCGGGGTACTCCCTCTACCGGCGGCACGCGGGGTACGGCACGCTCGGCGGTGGCGCCTTCCGCGGTGGCGCGGTCCGCCCGGAGGCACGGCCCGCGGACGTGAGACCCGATGGCCGTACCACGCACGGCGTGGCACGGCGGCAGCGAGGAGGCAGCAAGTGGTGGACGCGAACCAGACGTTCGTCATCGTCGGAGGGGGACTGGCCGGCGCCAAGGCGGCGGAGACCCTCCGGCAGGAGGGATTCACCGGCCGGGTGATCCTCATCTGCGACGAACGCGAGCACCCCTACGAGCGGCCGCCGCTCTCCAAGGGGTACCTCACGGGCCGCGACGCCCGGGACAGCGTCTTCGTCCACAAGCCCGACTGGTACGCCAAAGCCGACGTCGAGCTCCATCTCGGCCAGCCCGCCGTCCACCTCGACCGGGCGGCCAAAACCGTGCGCCTGGGCGACGGCACCCTCGTCCACTACGACAAGCTGCTGCTGGCCACCGGCGCCGAGCCCCGCCGCCTCGACATCCCCGGCACCGGCCTCGCAGGCGTCCACCACCTGCGCCGCCTCGCCCACGCCGAGCGGCTGCGCGGCGTACTGTCCTCCCTCGGCCGCGACAACGGCCACCTCGTGATCGCCGGAGCCGGCTGGATCGGCCTGGAGGTCGCCGCCGCCGCCCGCGGCTACGGCGCCGAGGTCACCGTCGTCGAGCCCGAGCCCACCCCGCTCCACACCGTCCTCGGCCCCGAGCTCGGCCAGCTCTTCACCGACCTCCACGCCGAGCACGGCGTCCGCTTCCACTTCGGCGCCCGCCTCGCCGAGATCGCCGGCCACGACGGCATGGTCCTGGCCGCCCGCACCGACGACGGCGAGGAGCACCCCGCCCACGACGTCCTCGCCGCCATCGGCGCCGCCCCCCGCACCGCCCTCGCCGAGGCCGCCGGCCTCGCCCTCGTCGACCGCGCCGACGGCGGCGGCATCGCCGTCGACGCCTCCCTGCGCACCTCCGACCCCGACATCTACGCCGCGGGCGACGTCGCCGCCGCCGAGCACCCCTGGCTGGGCACCCGGCTGCGCGTCGAGCACTGGGCCAACGCCCTGAACGAGGGCCCCGCCGCCGCCCGCGCCATGCTCGGCCAGGAGGTCTCCTACGACCGGGTGCCCTACTTCTTCTCCGACCAGTACGACGTCGGCATGGAGTACTCCGGCTACGCCCCGCCGGGCTCCTACGACCAGGTCGTCTGCCGGGGCGACGTCGGAAAGCGCGAGTTCATCGCCTTCTGGCTCGCCGAGGGCCGGGTCCTCGCCGGGATGAACGTCAATGTGTGGGACGTCACCGAGGACATCCAGAAACTCATCCGCGCCGGTGCCCGCCCCGACCCCGACGCCCTCGCCGACCCCTCCGTGCCCCTGCGGTCCTTCGTTCCGTAGCCGAGCGGGCCCGCGCCGCCGTCGCCCGGCCGTAGAATTCACCGCGTGGCAGGCAGGATCAACGATGACGACGTGAAGGCGGTCCGGGACGCGGTCCCGATCGACGCCGTCGTGTCCGAGTACCTCCAGTTGCGCAACGCGGGCGGCGGCAACCTCAAGGGCCTCTGCCCCTTCCACGACGAGAAGTCCCCGTCCTTCCAGGTCAGCCCCGCCAAGGGGCTCTTCTACTGCTTCGGCTGCCAGGAGGGCGGGGACACCGTCGACTTCGTCATGAAGATCGACCACCTCTCCTTCGCCGAGACCATCGAGCGGCTGGCCTCCCAGGCCGGCATCACCCTGCGCTACGAGGAGGGCGGCTACACCCCGGGCCGCCAGCAGGGCGAGCGCATCCGCCTCGTCGAGGCCCACAAGATCGCCGCCCGGTTCTACGCGGACCAGCTGGCGAGCCCCGAGGCCGAGATCGGCCGGAAGTTCCTGGCGGGCCGCGGCTTCGACCAGGCCGCCGCCGAGCACTTCGGCGTCGGCTACAGCCCGGCCGGCTGGGACCACCTCACCCGCTTCCTGCGCGGCAAGGGCTTCTCCGACAAGGAGCTGCTGCTCTCCGGCCTCGCCCAGGACAGCCGCAGCGGCAAGCCCATCGACCGCTTCCGCGGCCGCCTGATGTGGCCCATCCGCGACATCACCGGCGAGGTCATCGGCTTCGGCGCCCGCAAGCTCCGCGACGACGACAACGGCCCGAAGTACCTCAACACCCCCGAGACGGCGATCTACAAGAAGTCGCACGTCCTCTACGGCATCGACCTCGCCAAGAAGGACATCGCGAAGACCAACCGCGCCGTCGTCGTCGAGGGCTACACCGACGTCATGGCCTGCCACCTGGCCGGCGTCACCACCGCCATCGCCACCTGCGGGACCGCTTTCGCGGGCGACCACATCAAGATCCTGCGGCGGCTGCTGATGGACAACGCCGCCTCCGAGGTCGTCTTCACCTTCGACGGCGACGCCGCCGGCCAGAAGGCCGCCCTGCGCGCCTTCGAGGACGACCAGAAGTTCGCCGCCGAGACCTCCATCGCCATCACCCCCGGCGGCATGGACCCCTGCGAGCTGCGCCTCGCCGAGGGCGACGCCGCCGTCGCGTCCCTCGTCGAGTCCCGCACCCCGCTGTTCGCCTTCGCCATCCGCCAGGTCGTCGCCCGCCACAACCTGGACACCGCCGAGGGCCGCGCCGCCGCCCTGGAGGCGGCCGCGCCCATCGTCGCCAACATCAAGAACAGCTCCATCCAGCACGAGTACGCCGTCCAGCTCGCGGGCATGCTCGGCATCCTCGACACCCAGTTCGTGGTGCGGCGCGTGGGCCAGCTCGCCCGGTGGGCCCGCGAGCGCGGGCAGCGGCCCGACGCCGCCCGTACGTCCGTTCGGCAGAGCGCGCCCCCGGCCGCCGCGCCGACGCCGCAGGCACAGCGCGGGCCCGCGCTCAATCTGCGCAGCCCGGCCGCGCTCACCGAGCGCGAGCTGCTCAAGCTCGCGCTCCAGCACCCCCACCTGGTGGCCCCCGCCTTCGACGCGTACGGCGAGGACGAGTTCACCGCCGCGCCGTACGTGCTCGTGCGCCGCGCCGTCGAGGCGGCCGGCGGCGTCACCAACGCCGACGCGGGCTACCTCGCGAAGGTGCGCGACGCGGCGCCCGACGACACCGTCCGGGCCCTGGTGACCGAGCTCGCCGTCGAGGCGATCCGCGCCAAGACCGTCGACGAGGGGTACGCGGGCGTCCAGCTCGTACAGGTCCGGCTGCGGGCCGTCGAGCGGCGCATCAAGGACGTCCAGGCGGGTCTGGTCCGCCTCGGCGACCGCCCGGACCCGGAGCACCTCGCCGCCGTCCAGAACGAGCTGTGGGTGCTCGAGCAGTACGGGCGCGCACTGAAGGACCGCGGGGCGGCGGCGCTCTAGCGCTCCGCCGGTTCGTGCCCGGAATCGCGTCGCAGGGCCGTCACCGTAAGCACGCCGTCACGGCCCGCGCTCAGAAAGTGAGCGCACGCCCCTCGTGGCGGGCACGCTCCGTGCCCCACACTGGTGGGCGGTGCCTCAAGGGGGCCCGGAGCGCGGCAGGTCCGGTGTGCCGGACCGGAATCCCCCCGATGTCCGACGCCGCGCCGGCTCCCCGGCCGCCGCCGCGCCCGACCGTTCCGCCGTACGCCCAGCCGCACGTCCAGCCGCTCGTTCTGCCGCCTCAGCAGCGATCACCTGGAGGTCGCCCCCGTGCAGACCCGGACCCCGACCCTGAAGGCCCCGGCCCACCCGCTACAGGCGGTGCCCCAGCAGGCCGAGCCACCAGCGTCCGAGACCCTGGCCCTCCCCGACGATCCCGCCCCGGAGCCGGTCCCCGAACGGGCCGCACGGGCCGACACCAGCGGCCCCTCCTCCGACCTCTTCCGCCAGTACCTGAGGGAGATCGGCCGGATCCCGCTGCTCTCCGCCGCCGAGGAGGTGGAGCTCGCCCGCCGGGTCGAGGCGGGCCTGTTCGCCGAGGAGAAGCTCGGCAGCACCCCCGACCTCGACACCCAGCTCGCCCTCGACCTCGACCGGCTGGTCGTCCTCGGCAGGATGGCCAAACGCCGTCTCATCGAGGCGAATCTGCGCCTCGTCGTCTCCGTCGCCAAGCGCTACATCGGCCGCGGGCTGACGATGCTCGACCTCGTCCAGGAGGGAAACCTCGGTCTCATCAGGGCCGTTGAGAAGTTCGACTACGCACGCGGCTACAAGTTCTCGACGTACGCGACGTGGTGGATCCGCCAGGCGATGTCCCGGGCGCTGGCCGACCAGGCCCGCACCATCCGCGTCCCCGTCCACGTCGTCGAGCTGATCAACCGGGTGGTGCGCGTCCAGCGCCGCATGCTCCAGGAGCGCGGCTACGAGCCCACCGCCGAGGAGGTGGCCGTCACCCTCGACCTGTCCGAGGAACGCGTCAGCGAGGTCCTGCGGCTGGCCCAGGAACCGGTGTCGCTGCACGCGCCCGTCGGCGAGGAGGACGACGTCGCCCTCGGCGACCTCATCGAGGACGGCGACGCCGCCTCGCCCGTGGAGTCGGCCGCCTTCCTGCTGCTGCGCGAGCACCTGGAGGCCGTGCTCTCCACCCTCGGCGAACGCGAGCGCAAGGTCGTCCAGCTCCGCTACGGGCTCGTCGACGGCCGGCCGCGCACCCTGGAGGAGATCGGCCGGATCTTCGGCGTGACGCGCGAGCGCATCCGGCAGATCGAGTCCAAGACCCTCAACAAGCTGCGCGACCACGCCTTCGCGGACCAGTTGCGCGGCTACCTCGACTGAGCCGCTCTACCGGACGCGATCCGTCACCGGCCGCGAGCCGTCACTGCACGGCGTCGAAGGCCCCGGGGTGGGTCTGCTCGCGCACCGTCGCGTACTGCTGGCGCACCGCCTGCCCGACCGCCAGGTCCTCGCCCGCCATGTCGAAGACCTGACTGGCCGCCGCGGGCCACAGCGGGGGCTGCTGCGGGGACAGCACGCCCTGCTGGACGCCCAGCGCCCAGGCCGCCTGCCGGGCCGCGCCCAGCGCCGCGTAGTCGGCCGGCTGCGGCACGACGACCTGCGCCCCGAACAGCGACGGCGCGATCGCCTGCACGGCCGGCAGCTCGGCCGCCGCGCCCAGCAGGAACACCCGGCGCACCTCGACACCGCGCCCGCGCAGCACGTCCAGGGCGTCCGTGAGGCCGCACAGCATGCCCTCGAAGGCCGCCCGGGCCAGATGCTCGGGCTTCATGCTCTCGCGCCGCAGACCGGCCAGCGTGCCCGCCGTGTGGGGCAGGTGCGGGGTCCGCTCGCCCTCCAGGTACGGCAGCAGCACCAGCCCGTAGGAGCCGGCGGAGGAGCGCAGGGCGAGCTCGGAGAGGCCCGGCAGGTCCGTGCCGAGCATCTCGGCGGTGCCGCGCAGGACCCGCGTGGCGTTGAGCGTGTGGACGACGGGCAGGTGCATGCCGGTCGCGTCGGCGAAGGACGTGATGGTGCCGGTCCCGTCCGCGAGCGCGGAGTGGTGGACGGCGAAGACGGAGCCCGAGGCGCCCAGCGAGACCACCGCGTCGCCCGGCCCCACGCCCAGCCCGAAGGCCGCCGCCATCGTCTCGCCCGTCCCGGCGGAGATCAGCAGGCCCTCGGGGGTGTGCCCGGCCGGCTCGGCGGGCCCCAGCACGTCCGGGAGCGTCGCCTGGCGGCCCAGGGCCAGCTCCACCAGATCGGGCCGCCACTCGCCGGTGGCCGCCGACCAGAAGCCGGTGCCGGAGGCGTCGCCGCGGTCCGTCGTGCGCCGCAGGGGACGGCCCAGCAGCTGCCAGACCAGCCAGTCGTGCGGCTGGAGGACCGCGGCCACCCGGGCCGCGGACTCCGGCTCGTTGCGGGCCAGCCAGCGCAGCTTCGCCAGGGGCTGCCCGGCCTGCGGCACCGAACCGACGGCCTCCGCCCACGCGGCCCGGCCGCCCAGGGCGTCGGTCAGCTCGGCGGCGGCGGACTGGACGCGCTTGTCGTTGCCGAGGAGGGCGGGGCGGACGAGGACGCCGCCCGCGTCCAGCGTCAGCAGCCCGTGCTGCTGCGCGGCGACGCCGATGGCCTGGACGCCCTCCAGCACTCCGCCGGTGGCCGCCTCGCCCAGCGAGATCAGCCACGCCTGCGGGTCACCCTCCGGAGCGGACGCCGGATGGGGCGCGTAGCCCTGCCGTAGCACCGCTCCCGACTCCGCGTCGCAGACGACGACGCTCGTGCCCTCGGAGGAACTGCCCAACCCCGCGACTATGCCCATGCCGAGATGATGCCAAACCTTTTGGCCCCGTCGGCATCCGGACGGGCCATTCGGGGGGTGTGCGTCAGGTGTTGCTCGTGCCCCAGTCGTCGTCGACGACGCCCTGTCCCCGCTCGCGCAGGGAGCGGACCCGGTCCGCGATGGAGCCGGGCAGCCGGTCCCCCACCTTCTCGAAGGTCCGGGTGACCAGCGCCCGGCCGTTCACCGCGGCGGTCTCGGCGGTGTTGCGCACCGCCGGGTTCTGCGCGATCCGCCGCGCGCCCTTGCGCAGCTCCTCATAGCGCTCGCGCCCGGCGCGCGCGCCGAGCACGTACCCGACAGCCGCGCCGGTGATGAAGGTCAGCCGGTAGCGCATCGCGCCCGTCCTTCCGTTGGTCCGCGGATCCCGCTGCCAGCCGCCTACCCGGCCGGACCGAAGGTCACTCCCGGGGTCGGCGGGCATACCGATTGGCGGAGCACCCCCCTGCTTGCGCTAATGTATGTCTCGCAGCGAGCGCACGCCGCCCGGGAGACCGGTCGGGCGGGCATTCGAGGCAAACGCGACAATCCCCTGTAGCTCAATTGGCAGAGCAGCCGGCTGTTAACCGGCAGGTTACTGGTTCGAGTCCAGTCGGGGGAGCGCGATCCTCTATAGCTCAATTGGCAGAGCAGCCGACTGTTAATCGGCAGGTTACTGGTTCGAGTCCAGTTGGAGGAGCCATGAGATCAGGACCCCTCGGGGTCCTTTTTTCATGCCGGAACACCCCGGAACCGGGAACCGGACGTGCGTGATCGAAGTCCTCATGGTCAGACCGATCACACGATACGGACCCACCGGGGCAGCAGATCGTATGAGCGGCTATGCTGCGGCAGACGGCGCGCACAGTTGTGCGCGACGCGCCGTGAACGGGGCGGTAGCTCAGCCGGTTAGAGCAGCGGACTCATAATCCGTCGGCCGTGGGTTCGAGTCCCACCCGCCCCACACGCGCGGCTCAGGTGCAGAAACGATCTCGCCTGCCGTTTCGACGCCCCGACCGGGATCTCCCGGCCGGGGCGGCGTGCTGTCCGGGGCGGTACGGCCGGGTCGGCGCCGGAATAGGCCGTCGTCCCCTCCTGTTGCCGTGCGTGGGCCACACTGGCCCGGACACTGGCCCCGACGCGGCCCCGACGCACGCGACAACCGGAAGCGGGTAGGCGCTCATGAGCAGCAGCACCGTGGAGCTCACCAAGGACAACTTCGACGAGGTCGTCTCCGGCAACGGATTCGTGCTCATCGACTTCTGGGCCGAGTGGTGCGGTCCCTGCCGCAACTTCGCGCCCGTCTTCGAGCGGGCGGCCGAGCGCCACCAGGACCTGGTGTTCGCGAAGGTGGACACCGAGGCCCAGCCCGAGCTCGCGGCGACGTTCGAGATCCGGTCGATCCCCACGCTGATGATCGTGCGCGACAACATCGCCGTGTACGCCCAGCCCGGCGCGCTCCCGGAGGCCGCGCTGGAGGACATCATCAAGCAGGCGCGGGCCCTGGACATGGACGAGGTGCGGGCCTCGGTGGAGCAGGCCCGGGCGGAGGGGGCGGCGGCTCCCGGCACCGATGGGTGAGCTGCTGCTGATCCGGCACGGCGAGACGGCCTGGAGCCGGGACGGCCGGCACACCAGCTGGACGGACCTCCCGCTGACCGAGCGCGGCGAGCGGCAGGCCGAGGCGCTGCGGCCGGCGCTGGAGGGGCGCGACATCGCCCTGGTGCTCACCAGCCCGCTGGTCAGGGCCGTGCGCACGGCCGAGCTGGCGGGGCTGAAGGGCGCGGAGACCGAGCCGGATCTACGGGAGTGGGACTACGGCGGCTACGAGGGCGTCACCACGGCCGACATCCAGCGGGACCGGCCGGGCTGGTTCCTCTTCGACGACGGGGTCGCGCCCGGCCCGCCCGAGCACCCCGGCGAGTCGCCGGAGGAGGTCGGCGCCCGCGCCGACCGGGTGCTGGCCCGGATCGCCCCCCGCCTCGCGGACGGTGTCGCCGGTGACGTCGCGCTGATCGCGCACGGGCACTTCCTGCGGGTGCTGACGGCTCGTAGGCTCGGGCTGCCGCCGTCGGCCGGCGCGCTGTTCCGGCTGGACACCGGCACGGTCAGCCGCATCGGCACCGAGCACGGCCGCCCGGCCCTGGTCGCCTGGAACGGGCGTGTCGGAGCCTGAAGCGGCCGCGGGCCGCAGGATGATCGGGGCGATCGCCCCGGGGCTTGATAGATGACCCTTAC
This sequence comes from Streptomyces abikoensis, assembly GCF_014648775.1. GTDB lineage: Bacteria > Actinomycetota > Actinomycetes > Streptomycetales > Streptomycetaceae > Streptomyces > Streptomyces abikoensis. The sequence continues at coordinate 318,302 of NZ_BMRT01000004.1, read as the reverse complement.
TTCATGGAGGAGACAGCGTGGCCACCAACCGCATCGCCACCACCGTCTGGCACGGTGAGCTGATCAAGGGCAACGGCGAGACCACCTTCGAGTCGTCCGGCATCGGGACGTACCCGGTCACCTGGGCCTCCCGCGCCGAGGAGGCCAACGGGAAGACGAGCCCCGAGGAGCTGATCGCGGCCGCCCACTCCAGCTGCTTCTCCATGGCCCTCTCCCACGCCCTGACCGGCGCGGGCACCCCGCCCACCCGCCTGGAGACCAAGGCCGAGGTGACCTTCCAGCCCGGCGAGGGCATCACCGGCATCCACCTCTCCGTCCGCGGCGAGGTGCCGGGCCTGGACGAGGAGGGCTTCGTCGCGGCGGCCGAGGACGCCAAGAAGAACTGCCCGGTCAGCCAGGCGCTCACCGGGACGACGATCACGCTGGACGCCGAGCTCGCCTGACGCCGGCTCGGCTATGGCGCCATCCTGGCGTGGACGATCAGGTCGCCCGCGCACGTGACCAGGCGGAGCGCCTTCTCCCGGGTCTCCGCGTAGACCTTTCGCGTGGGGAAGGCGCCTCCGGCGACCTTCTCGGTGCCGGTGACCGTGAAGTGGAGCACCTCGCCGTCGCCGCGCTCGACGTCGATCGCGTCGCCCTCCGCGATCCTGTGCAGGTCGCGGAAGACGGCCTTGCCCTCGGGGACGGCGTCATGGCCGATGATCACGGCGGCGCCCGGGGTGCCGGGCCTGGCGCTGTCCCGGTACCAGCCGGCGGTCATGCCCTTCTCCGGCGGCGGCCCCTGCACGGTGTCGTCGCCGTTGCGGCCGAGCCGTATCAGCGGGCTGTCCACGCCGAGGGACGGGATGGCGACCCGGGACGGCTCCTCGGCCCGCGCCGGGCCGCCGATCACCTTGCCGGTCCCGCCGCCGGGTGCGCAGGCCCCGAGCACCACGGCGGCCACCACCAGCAGCAGGGCCGTCAGGGAACGGGGCGGGGACATGGGCATGCGCCCCAACCTAGGCCCGGCCCCGGTGCCTCCGCCTCGGCCGAACGGCCACTCCGGCCCCGCCACGTGCGGCGCCCCGAAGGGGCGCGGGGAACTGCGCGACCAGCCACGACGCACCCGCAGACGAATCGCCGACCTGGCCAGCGCCAGCGCTACCGCATCAGCCGCTGCAACAGCCCCCATGTGAACTCCGCCACATACTCCCCGCGCACCCCGGCCGCGTCCGGGGCCGTGAAGGCCAGCCGCCAGCGCGTCGGGGCCGTGCCCTCCATGGGGCGGGCGGGCGGGAAGGCGCGGGCGACCTCGTCCACCGTGCAGGACCAGGGCCGCAGCTCCTCGACCGTACGCGGCTCCGGGCCCCGCGCCCCGGGGGCGCGGACCAGCCACTCGTTCCACACCGCGCCGCCGGGGGCGCTCAGCACCTCGAAGCGCAGCGTGGGCCAGAGCGGCACCCGCCAGGTCGTCGCCTCGAAGGTCAGATCGCCGACGCGGCGCTCCCCGGTGCTCTCCGGCGGGCCCAGGACGGAGCGGTAGCGGGGCCCCGCGCCCCGGCCGCGCGGGGAGCGCGTCATGGCCTGCCAGCGGCGGTTGGCCTCGCGCATCTCGGCGCGCCCGACGCCCAGTTCGCGCAGCGCGTCCTCCACCAGCCCGGGCTGGTGGTCGGCCATCCGGCGCAGCAGCACGAGCTGGAACTCCAGGGGCCCGAAGGCGGCGACGGACCCGGGCGCGGGGTCGGAAGACGGTCTCATGCGTGCCATCGTGGCGCACCCGCCCCGCCCTTCGGCAACGCATCGGAAAACCTCGGCGAGTTGCCGGCCGCGGGCCCGGCCGCGGACCCGAAGTCCCCTTTTCGCGGAAGCTTTACCTCCCGGCAGCCGTGAGACGGCCCGGAGGCCGCCCACGCCGAGGTCGCGGCCGGTACGGTCTGAGGCCATGACGGAACTCGACCCCCAGCGCACCGCACTCGTCCTCGTCGACCTCATGGAACGCCTCGTGGCGTTGCCCCTCGCGCCCCACGCCGGCGATGAAGTGGCTCGGAACGCGACCGAGTTGGCGCGATCCTTCCGCAAGGCGGGAGCGCCGGTGGTGGTCGTCCGGGTGGAGCGGCCCGGTCTCGCCGAGCAGCCGCCCGGCAGCGGGCTGCTCGCGGGGGTCGCGGAGGCGGGCGACATCGAGATCGTCAAGCGGACCGTGGGCGCGTTCCACGGCACCGGGCTCGACGACCGGCTGCGCGAGCGCGGCGTGCGGACGCTGGTGCTCGCGGGGATCGCCACCAACCTCGGGGTGGAGTCGACCGGCCGGGCGGCCGTCGACCACGGCTACGAGCTCGTGTTCGTCGAGGACGCGATGAGCGCGCTGACGGCCGAGGAGCACCGGGCGTCGGTGGCGCTGGACATGCCGCGGCTGGGGACGGTCGTCACGGCGGCGGAGCTGCGGCTGTCCGCGTAGCCCTCGCCGGGCGGGCCGGGGCGCCCGGCGCCGTCCGCCAGGGCCGCACCCGCCCGGGCGCGCCGCCGCGCGTCAGCCGGCCGTGCGGGGCGCCGGCGGTTCCTCGCCCAGCATCCGCTTCAGCAGGTCCCGCAGCGCGGCGCGCTCCTCCTCGGACAGCCCGGCCAGCGGCTCGCGCGCGAAGCGCAGCGACTCCCGCAGCCGGTCCGCCGTCAGCCGGCCCTCCTCCGTGGCCGCCGCGAGCTTGACCCGGCGGTCGTCGGGGTCCGGGCGGCGCTCGACCAGGTCCCGGGCCTCCAGCCGGTCGACGATCCCCGTGATGTTCGACGGCTCGCACTTCAGCTTCAGGGCGATCCGCCGCATCGGCAGCGGCTCCCGGGCCAGCAGGGCCAGGACCCGCGCCTGGGCGCCGGTGAGCGAGTGCCGGGTGGCCGCCTCCTCGTACTCCTCGTGGTAGCGCGCCACGACGGTGGCGATGAGGTCGACCACCTCGAGGGTCAGGGCGTCGTCGGCGGGCCGCGGAGGGGGTGTCATGGAGAGCAGAATACTCGGTTGCTTGACATCATGAAATATCGAGGCACATGATTGGTTGAGGTTCTTAAGTAATTGGAGGGTTCGGTTCCCATGACCGCCACAGCCGCCCGCATCCCCGAGACCAGCCGCGAATGGCACCTGGTGGCCCGCCCCGTGGGCTGGCCGAAGCCGGAGGACTTCGCCCTGCGCGAGGCCGCGATCCCCGAGGTCGGCGAGGGCCAGATCCTCGTCCGCAACATCCACCTGTCGGTGGACCCGTACATGCGCGGCCGCATGGACGAGCGCGAGTCCTACATCCCGCCGTACCAGCTCGACCGGCCGATGGACGGCGGCGCCGTCGGCGAGGTCCTGGCCTCCCGGGCCGAGGGCTACGAGGTGGGCGACCACGTCCTCCACGGCCTCGGCTGGCGCGAGTACGCGGTCGTCGACGCCGCCCGCGCCGCCAAGGTCGACCCGAAGGTCGCCCCGCTCTCCGCCTACCTCGGTGTGCTGGGCATGCCCGGCATGACCGCCTACGCGGGCCTGCTGGAGGTCGCCTCCTTCAAGGAGGGCGACACCGTCTTCGTCTCCGGCGCCGCCGGCGCCGTCGGCAGCCTCGTCGGCCAGATCGCCCGGCTCAAGGGCGCCGCGCGCGTCATCGGCAGTGCGGGCTCGGACGAGAAGGTCCGGGTGCTGCGCGAGGAGTACGGCTACGACGCCGCGTTCAACTACAAGAACGGCCCGGTCGTCGACCAGCTGAAGGAGGCGGCCCCCGACGGCATCGACGTCTACTTCGACAACGTCGGCGGCGAGCACCTGGAGGCGGCGCTGAGCGCGCTCAACCTCCACGGCCGCGTCACCATCTGCGGCATGATCGCCCAGTACAACGCCACCGAGTCCGTGCCCGGCCCGCGCAACATGGTCAACATCCTGGCCAAGCGGCTGCGCGTCCAGGGCATGATCGTCTCGGACCACGACGCGCTGCGCCCGCAGTTCGTCGAGGAGGTCGGCGGCTGGATCCGCTCCGGCGAGCTCAAGGTCCGCGAGACCGTCGTCGAGGGCATCGAGAACACCGCCGACGCGTTCCTCGGCCTGCTGCGCGGCGAGAACACCGGCAAGATGATCGTCACCCTCTGACGACACGGGCCGCCCCACCCCGGCGGCTACGATGTGCCGCCATGCGAGATCTTGTGACGGGCATGTCGTACCTGGCCAAGGGCCAGCGCTGGGTGGGGCGCAACCGCCGGCAGTGGGGTTTCGGGCTGCTGCCCGGGCTGATCACCCTGGTCGGGTACGCGGCGGCGCTGACCGTGCTCGTCCTCCGGGCCGACGACGTCGTCGACTGGGCGACGCCCTTCGCCGACGGCTGGGGCTCGCCCTGGCTCGGCCTGTTCCGCGGCGCGCTGACGGCGCTCTTCTTCGGCGGCTGCCTGCTGCTGGCGCTGCTCTCCTTCACGGCGGTGACACTGCTCGTCGGACAGCCCTTCTACGAGGCGCTGTCCGAGCGGGTCGACCTGACGGAGGGCGGCAGCGCGCCGTCGTCCGGGCTGCCGCTCTGGCGGGAGCTGTGGATCTCGGCCCGGGAGAGCCTCGCCGTGCTCGTCCGGGCGGCACTGTGGGGCGTCCTCTTCTTCGCCCTGGGCTTCGTGCCCTTCGTCGGCCAGACGGTGGTGCCGGCGATCGGCTTCTGCGTCTCCGGCTTCTTCCTGACGGAGGAACTCACGGCTGTCGCCCTTCAGCGGCGAAGGGTCGCGCTGAAGGAGCGGCTGGAACTGCTGCGCTCGCGCAAGCTGCTGGTGCTGGGCTTCGGAGTGCCGCTGACCCTGCTCTTCCTGCTGCCGCTCGTCGCGGTGTTCGTGATGCCGGGGGCGGTGGCGGGGGCGACGCTGCTGGCGCGGGACCTGATGGGGGAGACGGGGGACGACGACGAGCCGGACGCCGGAGGGGCCGAGGTCGTATCGGCCCCTCCGGCGTCCGAGTGGTGACTACTCCCGGCCCGCGGACGTGAAGGACATGTCCGGGTAGCGGTCGCCGGAGACCTTGGACGCGATGGGCTCCAGGGCCGCGAGCTCGTCCGCCGTCAGATCGAGGCGGGTGGCGCCCACGTTCTCCTCCAGGCGGGAGCGCTTGCGCGTGCCCGGGATCGGAACGACCGTCAGGTCCTCCACCCGCGCCCGGAGCTGTACCCACGCCAGCGCGACCTGGGCGAGCGTGACGCCCCGGGCTTCGGCGATCCGCCGCAGGGGTTCCAGCAGGGCGACGTTCGCCGACGCGTTGTCACCCGTGAAGCGCGGCTGCGTACGACGCCAGTCGTCGGTTGACAGTTCCTTGTCGGCGTTCGCGAACGCACCCGTCAGGAAGCCCCGGCCGAGCGGCGAGTACGGCACCAGCGCGACGCCCAGCTCACGGGCCGTCGGGACGACGTTCTCCTCGATGTCCCGGCTGAAGAGCGACCACTCCGACTGCACGGCCGCGATCGGGTGCACGGCGTGCGCCTCGCGCAGCTCGCTGCCCGTGACCTCGCTCAGGCCCAGGTGCTTGACCTTGCCCTCCGCCACCAGCTCGGCCATCGTGCCCACCGACTCCGCCAGCGGGACGTCGGGGTTGCGGCGGTGCATGTAGTACAGGTCGATCTGCTCGACGCCCAGCCGCCGCAGGCTGCCCTCGACGGCCTTGCGGATGTAGGGCGGGTCGTTGCGGATGACGCGGTCGGCGGGGTTCTCGGGGTTGGCGTCGATGGCGAACTTCGTCGCCAGCACCACGTGTTCCCTGTTGGCCCGGATGAACGGGGCGATGAACTTCTCGTTCTCCCCGGCCCCGTACATGTCGGCGGTGTCGTAGAGGGTGACGCCCAGCTCCAGCGCCCGCTCCAGCGTCGCGCGGGCCTCCGCCTCGTCCGTCGTCGGGCCGTAGGCGAAGCTCATGCCCATGCAGCCCAGGCCCTGGACGCCGACCTCCGGGCCGCCGTCGCCGAGCGTCACGCGTGCGATCTTGTCGTTGCCCATCTTCCGTCATGCCCCTTCGGACGCCCGGCGGGCGTCGGCATAGATGTTGATCTTGTAGTCCAGTACTTCCAGCGTGCTGCGCAGCTCCGCGATGCGCATCCGCACGTCGTCGCGGTGCGCGCTCAGCAGCCGTTCGCGCTCGGGAAAGGTGTGTTCGCCCTCGCGGACCAGTTCCGCGTAGCGGACCATGTCCGCCACCGGCATCCCGGTCAGCCGCAGCCGGCTCACCAGGTCCAGCCAGTCGAGGTCGCGGTCGGTGTAGCGGCGCTGCCCCGTGTGGGAGCGGTCGACGTGCGGCATCAGCCCGATCCGCTCGTACCAGCGCAGGGTGTGCGCGGACAGCCCCGCGTACTCGGCCACTTCGCTGATCGTGTAGCGGTCCCGGCCCTCCGGGCGGCGCTGGCGCTCCAGGGCGAGCGGGGAGCAGAGGTCGTCCACGGCTCCGGCCGGCGCGCTCTCGGTTTCCATCAATGTCATTGCCGCTTCCCCCTCGCTCGCCCCGTGCGGTGCGTCCCCAACGCTAGAGACTTGGAGTGCACTCGAAGCAAGCGGGATTCCGACGTGATCCGGCCCGATCCCGTGCCGCGTTAGGCTCCTTGCCATGGAAAGCCTGCGGATGATCGAGAACTGGCCCGTCAAGACCGCGGCGGCGGCGGTCGTGCGCGCCGACGGCACCATCGCGGGTGCCCACGGCCCGACCCGGCACCGTTTCCCGCTGGCCTCCGTCACCAAACCGCTGGCCGCGTACGCCGCGCTGATCGCCGTCGAGGAAGGCGCGATCGAGCTCGCCGAGCCGGCCGGCCCGCCCGGTGCCACGGTGCGTCATCTCCTCGCCCACACCTCCGGCCTCGCCTTCGACGAGGACCGCTCCATGGCGGAGCCGGGCACCCGGCGGCTGTACTCCAACGCCGGCTTCGACGCCCTCGGCGACCACATCGCCAAGGCCACGGACATCCCCTTCGCCGAGTACCTGCGGCAGGCCGTGCTGGAGCCCCTCGGCATGACCTCCACCGACCTCCCCGGCTCGCCCGCCAAGGACGGCGTCTCGACGGTGGACGACCTGGCCCGCTTCGCCGCCGAGCTCCAGGCGCCGCGCCTGCTGTCACGCACCACGCTGGACGAGGCCACGACGGTGGTCTTCCCGGGTGTCACGGGCGTCCTGCCCGGCTACGGGCACCAGCGGCCCAACGACTGGGGCCTCGGCTTCGAGATCCGCGACGGGAAGTCCCCGCACTGGACGGGCACGTCGTCCTCGCCGCGGACCTTCGGCCACTTCGGGCAGTCCGGCACGTTCCTGTGGGTCGACCCGGAGCTGGGAGCGGCCTGCGTCGCCCTCGCGGACCGCGCCTTCGGCTCCTGGGCCATCGAGGCGTGGCCCCTCCTGACGGACGCGGTGATCAACGAACTCCGTCAGCGATAACGCTCCGGGCAATCGGGCGGGTGGGTGGGCGAAAACCCGGCGCGAAGCGCCGGGCTACCCGAAGTGCGGCTCGGCGTGCATCTCCCAGGCAAGCACCTCGACGGCGGAGCCGATCGCCTCGACCCGCACGCCGGAGGCGTCGAGAATCCGAGCCGCATCCCCGTCCCGCAGCACCTCGCTGTCAAGGCGAACGGCTCCCCGCACGACGTGCACGTACAACCAGGGCGCGTCCGGCAGCCCCGCGCACTCACCACTCCGCAGGCGCCGGACGTGCAACACCGCCTCCGCCCGCCGCAAGGCGTACGGCGTCCCGTCGGCGATCCCCCGCACCACCTCGTACGACGGTTCGCCCCCGAATTCGGACGGCGTCAGCCACATCTGGACAAACCGCAGTGGAACGGACCCCGCGTTGCGCTCGGTGTGGCGGACGCCGGAGCCGGCGCTCAGCCGCTGGAGGTCGCCGGGGCGGACGGTGACGACCCGCCCCGTGGAGTCCTCGTGGGTGAGCTCGCCCTCGATCACCCAGGTGACGATCTCGACGTCCCGGTGCGGATGCTCGGCGAAGCCCGCGCCGCCCGCCAGCCGCTCCTCGTTGCAGGCCGCGAGCGGGCCGAACCGTACATTGTCGGGGTCGTAGAAGCCCGAGAAGGAGAAGGCGTGCCAGGTCTCGATCCCGGCCGCCGGATCGCCGCCGCGGAAGCGATCGGCGGCCCGCTGCACGTACGTCATCGGCCCACCGTAGCCCCGCCGGGAGCCCCGGAGGGGTCCCGGCGGCTCCGTATCGCACCCGAATAAGGCAGGCTTGTCCCCGTGCCCGAACCAGCCGCTCACCCCACGCACCCCCACAGCGCCACCCTCCGCAACCTGGAACAGTCCTCCGGGACGCTGGCCGCCGCGGCCATCGCCCGCATGGACGCCCAGCTGTCGTGGTACCGGGCGATGCCCCCGGAGAACCGGTCGTGGATCGGCCTGGTCGCCCAGGCCGGCATCGCGGCGTTCACCGAGTGGTTCCGGCATCCGGAGACCCCGCAGGCCATCAGCACGGACGTGTTCGGCACGGCCCCGCGCGAGCTGACCCGGGCGATCACGCTGCGGCAGACCGTGGAGATGGTCCGGACGACCATCGAGGTCATGGAGTCGGCCATCGACGAGGTGGCCGCCCCCGGCGACGAGAACGCGCTGCGCGAGGCGCTGCTGGTCTACGCCCGGGAGATCGCCTTCGCCACGGCCCAGGTGTACGCCCAGGCCGCCGAGGCGCGCGGCGCCTGGGACGCCCGGCTGGAGTCGCTGGTCGTCAACGCGGTGCTCTCGGGCGAGGCCGACGAGGGCGCCCTCTCGCGCGCGGCCGCGCTGGGCTGGAACGCGCCGACGCACGTCGCGGTGGTGCTGGGCACGGCGCCCAACGGGGACAGCGAGCTGACCGTCGAGGCCATCCGCCGGGCCGCGCGCCACGCCAAGCTGCAGGTGCTCACCGGCGTGCTGGGCGACCGGCTGGTGGTGATCGCGGGCGGCTCGGACAATCCGCTGCAGGCGGCGAAGGCGCTGATCGGCCCGTTCGCGGCGGGCCCGGTGGTGGCCGGGCCGGTGGTGCCCGACCTGCTGGCGGCGACCAGGTCCGCGCAGGCCGCCGCCGCCGGCCTCAAGGCGTGCGCGGCCTGGCCGGACGCCCCGCGCCCGGTGCTGGCCGACGACCTCCTGCCGGAGCGGGCGATGGCCGGTGACCCGGCCGCCCGTGAGCAGCTGGTGGAGGAGATCTACAGACCGCTCGAAGAGGCGGGCTCGGCGCTGCTGGAGACGCTGAGCGTCTATCTGGAGCAGGCCAGCAGCCTGGAGGGCGCGGCGCGGATGCTGTTCGTCCATCCCAACACCGTGCGGTACCGGCTGCGACGTGTGACGGACGTCACCGGATGGTCACCCTCCGATGTTCGTTCCGCCTTCACGCTGCGCATCGCGCTGATCCTGGGGCGGTTGGCCGACGCGGAGTGACACACTTACGCTTTTGTTGAACGCCAACAATTCCCCTGACGGTTCTTGGTCCCTGTCCTCACGGGTGGCCGGAGCCGTCCACGAGAGAGAGTGTGAGGGTGCTCGTACTCGTCGCTCCCGGCCAGGGCGCTCAGACGCCCGGCTTCCTGACCCCCTGGCTCGACCTCCCCGGTGTCGCCGACCGCCTCCGTGCGTGGTCGGACGCCATCGACTTGGACCTTGTCCACTACGGCACGAACGCCGACGCCGACGAGATCCGTGACACCGCCGTGGCCCAGCCGCTGCTGGTGGCCTCCGCGCTGCTCTCGGCCGGGCAGCTCTTCCCGTCCGGCGCCGAGCTCGCCGCGCGGGTCGGCGCCGTCGCCGGGCACAGCGTGGGCGAGCTCGCCGCCGCCGCGCTCACCGGGGTGCTGTCCGAGGAGGAGGCCATGCGGCTGGTGCGCAAGCGCGGGCTGGCCATGGCCGAGGCCGCCGCGGTCACCGAGACCGGGATGGCCGCCCTGCTGGGCGGCGAGCCGGACGTCGTCCTGCCGCACCTGGAGAAGCTGGGCCTGACCCCGGCGAACGTCAACGGCGCGGGCCAGATCGTGGCCGCCGGTACGGCGGAGCAGCTGGCGGCGCTGGCCGAGGACAAGCCCGAGGGCACCCGGCGCGTGGTGCCGCTCAAGGTGGCGGGCGCCTTCCACACCCACCACATGGCACCGGCCGTCTCGGCCCTGGAGTCGGCGGTCGCCGAGCTGGCCCCCGCCGCCCCCCACACCCGTTACGTCTCCAACAAGGACGGCGCCGTCGTGGCCGGCGGCCCCGAGGTCGTCGCGCGGCTGGTCGGCCAGGTGGCCAACCCGGTCCGCTGGGACCTGTGCATGGAGACCTTCAAGGAGCTGGGCGTCACGGCCATGATCGAGGCGGCGCCCGGTGGCACCCTCGTGGGGCTGGCGAAGCGCGCCCTGCCGGGTGTCACTACGCTCGCGCTCAAGACCCCGGAGGACCTCGACGCCGCCCGCGCGCTCATCGCCGAGCACGCCGGCCTCGACGCCGCCCCGGCCGAACAAGGAGCCCGAGAAGCATGACCGCGAAGATCAAGCCCGCCAGGGGCGCCGCGTACGCGCGCATCATGGGCGTGGGCGGCTACCGTCCCGTGCGCGTGGTGCCGAACGAGGAGATCCTCAAGCACATCGACTCCTCGGACGAGTGGATCCGCTCGCGCTCGGGCATCGCCACCCGGCACTGGGCCGGCCCGGAGGAGACCGTCAGCGCGATGTCCCTGGAGGCCGCCGGCAAGGCGATCGCCGACGCGGGCATCACCGCCGACCGGATCGGTGCCGTCATCGTCTCGACGGTGTCGCACTTCAAGCAGACCCCGGCCGTCGCGACCGAGATCGCCCACAAGGTGGGCGCGGGCAAGCCCGCCGCCTTCGACATCTCGGCCGGCTGCGCGGGCTTCGGCTACGGCCTGGCCATGGCCCGGGACATGGTGACCGGCGGCTCCGCCGAGCACGTCCTGGTCATCGGCGTCGAGCGGCTCTCGGACCTCACCGACCTGGAGGACCGCGCGACGGCCTTCCTGTTCGGCGACGGCGCCGGTGCCGTGGTCGTCGGCCCGTCCGCCGAGCCCGCCATCGGCCCGGTCGTCTGGGGCTCCGAGGGCGACAAGGCCGAGACGATCAAGCAGACCGTCGCCTGGGACGTCTACCGCGAGGAGACGGACGTCCGCTTCCCCGCCATCACCCAGGAGGGTCAGGCGGTGTTCCGCTGGGCCGTCTTCGAAATGGCGAAGATCGCCCAGCAGGCGCTGGACGAGGCGGGCGTCAGCCCCGAGGACCTGGACGTCTTCATCCCGCACCAGGCCAACATGCGGATCATCGATTCGATGGTGAAGACTCTCAAGCTGCCGGAGAGCGTCACGGTCGCCCGTGACGTGGAGACCACGGGCAACACCTCCGCGGCCTCCATTCCGCTCGCGATGGAGCGGCTCCTGGCCACCGGCGCGGCGAAGAGCGGGGACACCGCGCTCCTCATCGGCTTCGGGGCGGGTCTCGTGTACGCCGCCACGGTCGTTACCCTCCCCTAGGCGAGTTCCCCGGACCTCGCCGCACCAGCAGTTCCCTTAATCAGCAGCACATCGCAATACATAGAAGGAGCGCGCACATGGCCGCCACCCAGGAAGAGATCCTCAAGGGCCTCGCCGAGATCGTCAACGAGATCGCCGGCATCCCGGTCGAGGACGTCCAGCTGGACAAGTCCTTCACCGACGACCTGGACGTCGACTCGCTGTCCATGGTCGAGGTCGTCGTCGCCGCCGAGGAGCGCTTCGACGTCAAGATCCCCGACGAGGACGTCAAGGGCCTGAAGACCGTCGGCGACGCCGCCGGCTACATCCTGAAGCACCAGGCCGCCTGACCGTAGCGTTCGTCGCCACCCCGGCGGTGGCGGTTCCAGCACCTCTACACGTGGAGACAGAATCCCGATGAACTCGACCAATCGCACCGTGGTCGTCACCGGTATCGGCGCAACCACACCGCTGGGTGGCGACAGCGCTTCGACCTGGGAGGGCCTGCTCGCCGGCCGCTCCGGCGTCAAGCCTCTGGAGAACGAGCGCTTCGCCGACCTCCCGGTCCGCATCGCCGCCCCCGTGGCGGTCGACCCCGCCGACGTCCTGCCCCGCCCCATGCTCCGCAAGCTGGACCGCTCGGCGCAGTTCGCGCTGATCGCGGCGCGCGAGGCCTGGGCCGACGCGGGCTTCACCGACAAGGCCGGCGACGACGCCGGCGTCACCCCCGAGCGGCTGGGCGCGGTCGTCGCCTCCGGCATCGGCGGCGTGACCACCCTGCTCGACCAGTACGACGTGCTCCGGGAGAAGGGCGCCCGCCGCGTCTCCCCGCACACCGTGCCGATGCTGATGCCCAACAGCCCCTCCGCCAACGTCGGCCTGGAGGTGAACGCCCGGGCGGGCGTCCACACCCCGGTCAGCGCCTGCGCGTCGGGCGCCGAGGCCATCGGCTACGCCTACGAGATGATCCGCTCCGGCCGCGCCGACGTCGTCGTCGCCGGCGGCACCGAGGCGGCCATCCACCCGCTGCCCGTCGCGGCGTTCGCCAGCATGATGGCGATGTCGAAGAACAACGACGAGCCCGCCAAGGCCTCCCGTCCGTACGACAAGGCCCGTGACGGCTTCGTCCTCGGCGAGGGCGCCGGCATCGTCGTCCTGGAGTCGGCCGAGCACGCCGCGAAGCGCGGCGCCCGCGTCTACTGCGAGGTGCTGGGCCAGGGCCTGTCCGCCGACAGCCACCACATCGCGCAGCCGGAGCCGACGGGCCGCGGCATCGCCGCCGCCCTGCAGAACCTGCTCGACAGCAGCGACCTGAAGCCGGCGGAGGTCGTGCACCTCAACGCGCACGCCACCTCCACGCCGCAGGGCGACGCCGCCGAGATCAAGGCGCTGCGCAAGGTCCTGGGCGACGACCTCGACCACGTCGCGGTCTCCGCGACCAAGTCGATGACGGGCCACCTGCTCGGTGGCGCCGGCGGCATCGAGACGGTCGCGACCGTCCTCGCCCTGTACCACCGCATGGCCCCGCCGACCATCAACGTCGACGAGCTGGACGAGGACATCGACGCGGACATCGTCCGCGGCGAGCCCCGCCCGCTGCCGCAGGGCACGATCGCGGCGATCAACAACTCGTTCGGCTTCGGCGGCCACAACGTGGTGCTGGCGCTGCGCACGGTCTGACGCTCTGTACGGACTCTGTACGGAAGGGCCCGCCCCGATCAGGGGCGGGCCCTTCCGCGCTCATCGCTTCGTGAAGCCGCTCACTTCGTGAAGCCGCTCACTTCGTGAAGCCGCTCACTTCGTGAAGCCGCTCACTTCGTGGAGCCGGTCACTTGGTGAAGCTGGCGAAGTACGAGGCCGCCATGTCCTCGTCGCCGTGGCCCGCTTCGATCGCCCGGCGGAAGCGCTCGGCGCCCGCCGCCGCGACGTCCAGGCGCACCCCGGCGGCCTCCCCGGCCGCGACGATCAGCCGCGCGTCCTTCTCGGCCGTGGTGGTCGCGAAGGACGGCGGGGTGAGGGCGTCGTCCCTCAGCAGCCCGGCTTTGGCCCGCAGATAGCCCATGTCGAGCGGGCCGCCTGCGACCGCGTCCAGGAACCGGTCCGGGTCCACGCCCAGCCCGTCGGCCAGCGCGAGGGCCTCGGCGGTGCCGTGGGTGACGGCCAGCACCCAGCTGTTGATGACGAGCTTGAGCCGGGTCGCGGCGCCGCCCGCCGCGTCGTCGCCGATCCAGACGGTCCGGGAGCCGATGGCGTCGAAGACGGGCGCCAGGGTGTCGCGGATCTCCTCGGGACCCGCGGCCAGCACCGTGAGCGTGCCCTCCTCGGCGGGCCGCCGGGTGCCCAGGACGGGGGCGTCGACCAGGACGAGCCCGTGCTCACGGGCGAAGTCCGCGAGCGCGGCCGTGCCGTCGAGCCCGGCGGTGGTGGACTGCGCCCAGACCGTCCCGGGGCGCAGGGCGGGGGCGGCGGAGCGCATCACGTCGAGGGCGGCCGGGCCGTCGTGGAGCATGGTGACGACCACATCGGCGCCGGTGACGGCCTCGGCGGGCGTCCCCACGACGGTGACACCGTGCGCGGCCAGCGGCTCGGCCTTGGCGTGACTGCGGTTCCAGGCCCGGACGGAGAGCCCGGCCCGGGCGAGATTGCGGGCCATGGCGAAGCCCATGATGCCGGTGCCGAGGACGGTGACGGTGAGGGGTGAGGTCATGCGTCGACGCTAGGGCCTGGAGCGGGCTCGAAGGCAAGACCCCGCCGTCGTCAGACCACCTGGTGCAGCCAGCGCACCGGCGCGCCCTCGCCCGCGTGGCGGAAGGGTTCCAGTTCGTCGTCCCACGGCTTGCCGAGCAGCTTCTCGACCTCCGCCTGGAGGTCCGTCCCGTCCCGGTCGGCGCGCGAGAGCGCGGCGCGGAGGCGGTCCTCGGGGATCAGGATGTCGCCGTGGATGCCGGTGACGGCGTGGAAGATGCCGAGGTCGGGGGTGGAGCTGTAGCGCTCGCCCTCGGCGGTGGCGCACGGTTCGGCCGTCACCTCGAAGCGCAGGAGGTGCCAGCCGCGCAGCGCGGAGGCGAGTCTGGAGGCGGTGCCCACCTGGCCCTGCCAGGAGAGCTCGGAGCGCCAGGTGCCGGGGGAGGCGGGCTGCCGGATCCAGTCGAGGGTGACGCGCGCGCCGAGGACGCCGCCCACGGCCCATTCGACGTGCGGGCAGAGCGCTCGGGGCGCGGAGTGCACATACAGAACTCCACGTGTCGTCACCGGGTCCTCCAGTGCGGTTCGAGGGTGGCCTTCCCCAGCGGCCTCGCAGCCGAACCGGTCCCGCCCGGGACAGCAGCAGACATTCTGCCCCAATGGCCACTCCCGCACCAGCCCGCGAGGTTACCAACAGTAAACACCATCGGGAGCAATTCTCCTGAAAAGGGACAGGATGTGACGTGTTGTGATTTGGTGCCGCTGTGGACCGAAAGGCGGAGCGAAAGATGCCGGACCGACTCGATCACCCGGGAAGAAAAGCTACCGTGCGGGCGTGTCGCGGGCGTGACGTACCGTCGGTCCCGGACAGATATCACCCGGCCGGAGGGGAACACGAGCATGAACGTCGCACGGGGGAAGAGGCGAGGGGCGGTCGTCAAAGCGGCCGTGGCGGCGGTCTGCGCCACCCTGCTGGCCTCGGGCTGCGAGAGCGGCCCGGCCGCCGGTGCCGGCGGCGAGCAGCCGGCCGCCGCCCCGGCCAAGCCCGCACCCATCCGCCCGGCCTGGAACCCCCGCCCCGCCTCCATCGCCTCCCTCGGTGACTCCATCACCCGTGGCTTCGACGCCTGTTCCATGCTCAAGGACTGCCCCGAGGCGTCCTGGGCCACCGGCACCTCCGTCGACAGCCTCGCCCGCCGGCTGCTGGCCTCGCCCGGCACCAGCAGCTGGAACCACGCCCGCACCGGCGCCCGGATGGCCGACCTGCCGGAGCAGATGCGCGCGGCCGTCGCCGAGAAGCCGCAGCTCGTCACCGTGCTCGTGGGCGCCAACGACGCCTGCCGCAAGAACGTGGACGACATGACCACCGTGGACGACTTCCGCGCCGACTTCGAGAAGTCCCTGCGGGAGCTGCGCACCGCCCTGCCCAAGTCCCAGGTGTACGTGGCCGGGGTGCCGGACCTGCGGCGGCTGTGGGCGGAGGGGCGCAAGAGCCTGATCGGCCCGGAGATCTGGAAGCTGGGCTCGGTCTGCCCGTCGATGCTGGCCGACGCCGCCTCCGACGACGCGGTGACCGAGGCCCGGCGCGTACGGGTCGAGCAGCGGGTCCTGGAGTACAACACCGTGCTCAAGAGCGTCTGCGAGCGCGACGGGCTGTGTCGCTTCGACGGCTCGGTCCACGGCTACGGCTTCACCGGCCAGGCGCTCAGCAAGTGGGACTGGTTCCACCCCAGCAAGCAGGGACAGGGCGAACTCGCGGCCCTCGCCTACCGCACCATCACCGCCGCCGAGCCGCCCGCCGTGTAGCACGCACGGCCCGGTCCGCCACCGGCGCGCCCGGCGCGGAACTCGCCGGCACCGGGGCCCGTACCCTCGCCCCGGGCACCCGGTGCCGTCCGCGCCCGCGCGATGGCGCCCGGGCCGTGACCGAAGACGGGCACGGGTGGCCTCGACCGGCCCGTGCCGCCTTCCGCCCCGCACGCTATCCGATGAACGGGCGCTTCTCATAAGCGAGTTCACCCGCTCGGGGACGTGCCGGGAGAATCGCCCCGCCGGTCACCCGCCCGTCACTCGGTGCTCTCGCGATGGGCGTGGAGATCGATGTCGAGGATGCCCTCCCAGTCGGTGAGCTCCTCCATCAGCGGATGCGCCGATCCCTTGCCCTCCAGGCTCAGCACCACGCCCGCCTCCCTGACCTTGCCCCTGGGCCGTTCCGCGCCCTCCTCCGGCTCCGCCCGGGCGTGGACCTGGACGTCCGTGACCCTGAAGCCGCTGCGGGTGCACAGCTCCAGCACCCGGCCCAGCAGCCCCTTGCGGGTGCGGTAGGAAATGCTCAGCTCGACGTGCTCCAGCGAGGGCGTCGTGGCCAGCCGGCGGGTCACCACCGGGAAGCCGCGCACCACCAAGAAGTGCACGGCGGCCGCCACGCCGCCCAGCAGGGGCAGCCCACCGCCGCAGGCCATGCCGACGGCGCAGGTCAGCCAGATCGTGGCGGCCGTCGTCAGGCCGCGTACGGCGTCCCGGCGGACGAAGATCAGCCCACCGCCGATGAAGCCGATGCCCGAGACGATCTGCGCGGCCACCCGGGAGCCGTCGAACCGGCCCATCCCCAGATCGGGCACCGCGGCGAAGCCGTGGATCGAGACCTCCATGAACAGCGCGCTGCCCACGCCGACCAGCGTGTGGGTGCGCAGCCCCGCGCTCTTCTGCTGGAGCTCCCGCTCCAGTCCGATGAGCGAGGAGAGCAGCAGCGCCAGGGCCAACTCGGCTAACTGGCGCGTTCCTTGCCCCGCTCCCGGATCGAACAGCGGGGCGGCGGAGGCTCTTCCGGCGGATATCAGTGGGTCCATGAGGAGCTGCACTGGGTCCATCTCGCCATTGTGGCCTGAAACCACTGTTGCGCGAAGGGAGTTGGCAGCCCTCTATCGCTCCATGCGGTCACGGTGATTACCTTCCGTCCCATGAGACCCCGTGATATATCCCGGACGCCCGGCCCGGGCCGGCTGGCCGTCCTCGGCGCCGTCCTGCTCGCCTGCTCCCCGCTCGCCCTCGCCGCCCCCGCCGCCGGGGCCGCGCCCGCCGCCCCCGCGCTCACCGTGGAGGAGCAGCGGCTCTCCGGGCCCGTGCCGCAGGAGATCCTGCGCCGCAGCGGCTTCGACGACGTCGCCCCCGGCTTCGCCCGCGCCCTCGCCCGTACGCGCGGCGCCGCCGAGGCCGAGCGCCTGGCGGCCGCCGACGGCCGGCGGCTGTGGCGGCGGGCCGTGGACCGGGCCCAGGGGCGCGGCCCGGACGCCGGCGAGCTGAGCCGGGACGACGACCGGCCGCTGTACTGGGCGCGGCTGGGCATGACGCGGGCGCTGCGCGAGTGGCGGCCGGCGTTCCCGCTGCCGGAGCGGCGGCGCGCGGCCCTGGAGGCCGCCGTCGAGCGGTCCTCGCGCGGCCAGGACTCGATCGACCTCCCGGCGGGCGGCGCGGTGAAGCGCGTGCTGATCACCGGCTTCGACCCGTTCCAGCTGGACTCCGACATCCGCCGCTCCAACCCCTCCGGCGCGGCCGCGCTGGCCCTGGACGGCACCGTGATCGACACCCCGGCCGGCCCGGCGCGCGTGGAGGCGGCCGTCTTCCCGGTGCGCTGGGCGGACTTCGCCGACGGCACGGTCGAACGGACCCTGCTGCCGTACTTCCGGCCCGGCCCCCGGCGGGTGGACCTGTTCACCACCATCAGCCAGGGCCGCCCCGGCCGCTTCGACGTCGAGCGCACCAACGGCGCCTGGCGCGGCGGCTACCCGGACAACGCCCGGCTCTCGCGCACGGAGACCGTGCCGGTGCCGCCCGGCGTGCCGACCGTGACCCCGCAGCCGCAGTGGACGACCACGACCCTGCCGTACGCGGCCATGACGGCGGCGACGACCGGCCCGTTCCCCGTCCACGACAACACGTCCGTGACCGAGATCCCGGCGGGCGGCACGGAGCCCGTCGCCCGGCCCGACGGCCCGACCCCGGGCTCGACCGCCCGCGCGGGCGGCGGGGGCGACTACCTCTCCAACGAGATCGCCTACCGCGCGACCCTGCTGCGCGACGCCGTGGGCCTGAAAGTCCCGGGCGGCCATCTCCACACCCCGGTGCTGAACTTCGGCGAGGGCAACACGGATCCCTCGACCGGGCGGGTCAGCGACCCCGCGTTCGTCCACGAGCGGATGGCGATCACCGCGCAGATCCGGTCCGTGCTGGCGGTGGCCGTGGGAGCGACGGCCGGGTCATGATGTGCGCATGATCATCGCAGCAGCGCAGTTCACCGCCCGGCCGTGCGACGTCGCCGCCAACGTGTCCCGCATGGCCGGACTGGTCGCCGAGGCGGGCGAGCGGGGCGCGGCCCTCGTCGTCCTCCCCGAGCTCGCCGTCACCGGCTACGAGCTCGACGCCATCACCGGCGACCCGGACCGGCTGACCTTCGCCCCCGACGACCCCCGGCTGGACCCGCTGCGCGCGGCGTGCCGGACGGCGGGCGTCGCGGCGGCGGTGAACTGCGCGGGCCGCGCCCCGTCCGGGCCGACGATCAGCACCTTCGTGTACGGCCCCGACGGGGAGCTCCTCACCCGCTACGACAAGCGGCACGTGACGGACACGGAAGCCGCAGCGGGCTTCACGGCGGGCACGGAGGACGGCCGCTTCACGCTGGACGGAGTCACGTTCGGCCTCGCCATCTGCTTCGACGCCCACTTCCCCGACCTCGCGCGCCGGGCCGCCGCCGACGGCTGCGCCGTACTGCTGGCCAGCTCCCTCTACGGCCGGGGCGGCGGCGCCCGCGAACGGATGGAGATCTTCCCGCCCCTGGCCCGGACCAACGATCTCCACGTCCTGCTGGCCAACCACGTAGGCCCGGCGGGCCCCTACGACGCGTGCGGCCTGAGCGCGGTGTGGGGCCCGGACGGGGCTGTGCTGGCGGAGGGCCCGGACAACGCGGAGGAACTGGTCCTGACCACCGTGGCCCCGTAAGGGGCGCGGGGAACTGCGCGAACGGCCCCCACCGGCCCGCAGCCGTGAACAGAACCCTCAGTGGCAGATGAACCGCCGCTCACCGCCCCGGTGCTCCGTAATCGGAGACCGACACCCCCGAGGACACGGCGCCGGCACCGCCGCCGCGTTAACCCTCCGCTCGGGAGGATGCACACACACCGAGCAGTACCAGGACGGCCGCTGGCCCGGCGTCACGTCCCACCACATCGCGTTGTGGCAACGATTGCAGCGCATACCGGCATCGTCGCGCGGCCGGCCCCGCCCCGTCCCCGCTTCGGCCGCGCGACCACCCGTACCGGGGACGGTCAGCTCTCGCCCGGGGTCACCAGGCCCGACTCGTAGGCGAAGATGACCGCCTGCGCGCGGTCCCGGAGGCTCAGCTTCCCCAGGACCCGTCCGACGTGCGTCTTGACCGTCTGCTCGGCCAGGACCAGCCGGTCCGCGATCTCCTGGTTGGACAGGCCCCGGGCGATCAGCTCCAGCACCTCCGTCTCCCGGGGCGTCAGCCCGCCGGGGCGGGCCGTGCCCGAACGGCGGCGGGGGGCCGGGCGCTTGGCGAAGTCCGCGATGAGCCGGCGGGTCACGGAGGGCGCCAGGAGGGCCTCGCCCGCCGCGACCACCCGCACCGCCGAGATCAGATCGGCCGGCGGGGCGTCCTTGAGGAGGAAGCCGGAGGCGCCCGCGCGCAGCGCCTCGTAGACGTAGTCGTCGACGTCGAACGTCGTCAGCATCAGCACCTTGGGCCGGTGGACCACCCCTCGCGGCGGGTCGAGGATCTGCCGGGCCGCCTCCAGGCCGTCCATCTCCGGCATCCGGACGTCCATCAGCACCACGTCCGGGTGGGCGGAACGGCTCAGGGCCACGCCCTGCCGGCCGTCCGCCGCGTCGCCGACGACGTCGATGTCGGACTGGGCGGCCAACAGCGCGGCGAAGCCCGCCCGCACCATGGCCTGGTCGTCGACGATGATCACCTTGATGGTCATGCGGTGGAGGATTCCTCTTCTGTGCGCAGCGGGAGCCGGGCCGCGACCCGGAAGCCGCCCTCCGGGAGGGGGCCCGTGTCGAGGGTGCCACCCACCAGGCGGACCCGCTCCCGCATCCCCACCAGACCGTGGCCCGTCCCGCCGGTCTCCAGCGGCGGAGTGTCCCGCTCCGGCGCCGCGTTGACGACGAGGACCACGAGGCCCGTCCCGTCGGGTTCCAGCGAGAGCGAGACGCGGGTGGCCGCGCCCGGGGCGTGCCGGACGACGTTGGCCAGGGCCTCCTGCGTGATGCGGTAGGCGGACAGGTCCACGGCCTGCGGCAGTGCGGGGAGTCCGGGCATCGACAGCTCGACCGGCACCCCCGCCCGTACCGTCGCCTCGATCAGCTGCGGAATCCGCTCGACGCCCGGCTGCGGTGTCCGGTCGGCCGTGCCGGGGGCGCCGGCGGTGTCCTCGTTGCGCAGCACGCCCAGCAGCCGGCGCATCTCCGTCAGCGACTCCCGGGCCGTGGCGGCGATCGAGGCGAACTCCTCGCGGGCCGCGTCCGGGAGGCCCTCGACGCGGTACGGGGCGCTGTCCGCCTGCACGGTGATGACGGACATGTGGTGGGCGACCACGTCGTGGAGCTCCCGGGCGATCCGGGCGCGCTCCTCCAGCAGGGTGCGGCGGGACCGTTCGGCCTCGCTGATGGTCTCCTGCTCGGCCAGCGCCCGCTGCGTGACGGCGCGTTCGCGCAGCAGGCCGCCGATGACGAGCAGTACCCCGCCGAGGACGAACAGCGCCACCCAGGAGCCGTTGCTGCGCCCCGGGGCGATGAACTGGAAGGCCGCGCTGACCGCGCCGGTCAGCGTCCACACCGCGATCAGGGTGCGGTTGCGCTCGCGCAGGCCGACGGCGAGCAGGAGCAGCAGCATCCCGATGATGCCCATCGGCGTCCACGGCCAGGGCTGGGGGTTCGGCCCCGGTGCGATGCCCAGCAGGACCGCGGCGCAGACCGTGTGGGCGGTGAAGGCCACCGCCCAGGCCACCAGCGGCCGCCGCACGGCGAACAGCAGCGGCAGCACCTGGAAGAGGGCGAGCACCAACGCCCAGTCGGCGTCCAGGTGGTAGCCGTCGCCGAGGAACATGGTCGTGACCGGCAGCAGGATGGCGACGAACAGGATCGCCACGGCGTACGGCAGCCGCCGGACGAACCGGCGCGGGGAGTGGCCGAAGAGCGGGGTGGGCGGCCCGGCGGGGGTGAAGGTGTCACGCAGCCGGGCGAGCGGGGTCATGGGCGTGGTGGGCATGGCCCGACCAGCGTAGTTCGCGGGTCTGCCGCCGGGCGTCACACCACGGTGCCGACCCCGGGGGCGGGGTCATACCGTGGTACCACGTGCTCCGGCCGCCCCTACAGTTCCGCCAGCAGCTGCGCCTTCTTCGTGCTGAACTCGATGTCGGTCAGCAGCCCCGCCTGGTGGAGCTCGCCCAGGTGCCGGATGCGCTCGGCGATGCCGCCGGGGTCGGGCCGGGCGGTCACGCGGTGCCGGAGGGGGGCGGCGGGCACCTTGGCCCGTACGGCGGCGAGGACGGCCGCCGCGAACGGCAGGGACTCGTGGACGAGCCCGTAGCCCATGCCGAAGGCCACGGCCGCGGGGTCCTGGTCGGGCTCGGGGCGACGGTCGCCGTCGGCGCCCCGCAGCACCAGGCGGAGGTGGCCGGCGGCGGCGTCGGGGGAGCGCCATTCGACGCCGGTCAGCTCGTCGAGGGGGAAGTGCTGGTCGCCGGCCTTCCACTTGGCGGAGGAGGCGCCGGTCCAGAACCAGCGGAAGGAGACGGCCCGGCCGTCGAAGGACGCCTTGCCGTCGTAGGCCTTGAAGGTCAGCGGGGGCGTGGGCGCGGTCACCAGGTGGCGCTCGGCGGGCTCCTGGGCGCGGGGGCCGAGCGCGTCGCGTATCCGCTCGGCGTAGTACTCGGCGAGCAGCTCGCGCTCGGCCGGGAGCACCAGCCGGTAGGGGTCGTTGCCCTCCTTGAGCTGACCGTCGGCCACCTCGATCAGCGGATCGGCGCCGGGTCTGGGCACGGCGCGCAGCACCACCGTCCCGTGCCTCCCCGGGGCCGCTTCGACGGCCGCGAGCGCCTCGAAGGGGACGCGTCGCTCGCCGAGCGCCTGGAGCAGCTTCGGTGTGCGGATCCCCCGTTCGAAGCGGATGAGCACGGAGTCGGTGTCGAACTCCCAGACGGTGTGGAAACCGGCCAGCACATCACCCATGCCGCTCATCGTAAGCGGCGCCCGCCCGCCCGTCCCCCCTCGTGGCGCTACGCGCGTCAAGCCGGTCAGGCCGCGGCGGCGACGGCCTCCGGGCCCAGCCCGTCCGCGCAGTCACCGCTGTCCCTCGCGCACCGGACGGAGGCGGGGGCTCCGACGCCGATCCCGGCGAAGTTGGCGAGGCTGGTGGTGCCGGGCGCGAAGTAGCCGGTGTGGCCCTGGGCGTCGCCGGCGGACAGCACCCGCGCCCCGAAGCCCGCGGAGACCGGGTCGGCGCCGTGGCCGAGGCCGCCGACCTCCATGTGGGGCACGCCCTGGATCCAGTCGTCCGCGTCGCGCATCGCCCATATCCGGGCGGTGGTGGCCAGGTCGGAGACGCTCTGGGCGCGCATGCCGGGGCTGCCGGCCACGGCCACGTCGGTGACCCGGGCGGGGAGCTCGCGGGCGGCGACGCCGCACACCACCGAGCCGTAGCTGTGGCAGAACAGCGCGACCTTCGAATCGCCGGGCAGCGACCGGACGAGCCGGCGCAGCCGCAGCGCGCCCTCGGCGGCGAGCTTGCCCGTGGCGGCGTCCATGCCGACGCCGGCGGGCGAGGTGTAGTCGGCCCAGGCGATGACGGCCGTCCTGGTGGCGGGGCCCGCCTTCCGCTCGGCGGCGTAGAGGGAGCGGCCCATGCCGACGGGGGCGCTGTAGGCGCGCTGGGTCTTCTCGAACGTGAGCACATTGGTGTCGACGCCCGGGACCACCACGGAGACCCGCCGGGCCGCGTCGAGGTCGCCGAAGACCTCCGCGACCCGGCCGTCGCCGGCGGGGTCGAAGGCGAGGATCTGCCGGTCCGGGGCGAGCAGCGACTCGAAGCGGTGCATCCGGCGGGCGGCCTCGTAGCGGCCGGCGGGGGTCAGCCCGGCGTCGTGGCTGCGTTTCTCCTCGACCGCGCGGGCCTGGGTGAGCGCGGTGCGGTTGGCGCGGTAGCGCAGCTCGGTGGGGGCGCCGCCGAGGTTGCCGACGACGAGCGGATAGCGCTCGGCGAGCCGCTCGCGCTGGCCCGCGGTGAGCGTGGTGAAGAAACGGGACAGCGCCGACGGCTCCGCGTCGGGGGAGGGCAGCGGGCGGCCGCTGACGGAGCCGTGCCGCCAGGCCTTGAGCGAGGCGGCCCGTGGATCCTCCGCGCCCTTGTGGCTTCTGACCGCCGTCCAGCCGGTGGTCGCGAGCATCACGAACACCACGGCCAGCGCCAGCAGCGCGCGCCAGGCCGTGGTGGCGTTGGTCCAGGGGATGGAGGAGGAGCCGAGCTCCGGGAAGGAAGTCACCGCGGACCACCCTAGGAGAAATCCGCTTGCGTCCGGGAAGCCGGTGAGCTATCTCACGTTTGGATGGCCGTGATTGAGCGCACTCGTCCGCCTACCGCTCAAGAACGCCAGTTTTCCGCCAGTGCGGGACCGATCTGATCCAGATAGGCCGCCGTGCGCTGCCGGAACCCCTCCATGTCCCCGTCCAGCAGGTCGCCCCAGCGCTTGCCCACCTCGCGCATCACCCCGCTGAACGCCGCGACCAGGATGCGCGGCCGGGGGTCCTCCGCCGGCAGCCCCTCCCGGCGGGCGATCTCGTCGGTGAGCCGGTCCTCCAGCTCGGCCAGCCGCCGCAGATGGGCCGCGAGCAGTTGCGGGGTCTCCTGGATCATCCGGTACGTCCGGACGTAGAGCTCCAGCGGGACGACCGACTCGATGGCCTCCCCGATGCCGTCCCAGCACTCGACGACGGCCGAGCGCAGCGCGGTGAGCGGCGGCTCCGCCGCCGGGCGCGCGCACACGGCGGCCAGGATGTGCGACTCGATCATCCGCTGGACGGCGAGGGCCACGTCCTCCTTGCCCGCGAAGTAGCGGAAGAAGGTGCGCTGCGAGACGTCCGCGGCGGCCGCGATCTCGTCGACCGTCGTGCCCTCGTACCCCTGGAGGGCGAACAGCTCCTGGGCGCACCGGACGAGGGCCTCGCGGGTGCGGCGCTTCTTGCGCTCACGCAGGCCCGTGGTGCTCTCGATCGTGTGCATGCCGCCTCTTCCCGGTGCGTTTTCGCTGCTCAGCATAGTTGTGGCCAAGATGACAGACTGCGCCTCTTGAAAGTGATTGTCGAGTGTCAGCGGCTGCCATAATCTCGGTGGCATGACTCGGACCCGGACCACCGTCGCCGAGGCGACGCCGCACCGGAAGCCCCGCGACGGCTCGAGCGGCTTACGGGGCCATCCCTGGCTGACCCTGCTCTCCGTCGCGATCGGCGTGATGATGGTCGCGCTCGACGGCACCATCGTCGCCATCGCCAATCCCGCCATCCAGAAGGACCTGGGCGCCTCGCTCGCCGACGTCCAATGGATCACCAATGCCTATCTCCTCGCCCTCGCCGTCGCCCTGATCACCGCGGGCAAGCTGGGTGACCGCTTCGGCCACCGGCAGGTCTTCCTCATCGGTACCACCGGATTCGCCCTCTCCTCCGGACTCATCGCCCTGTCGGGCAGCGTGTCGCTCGTCATCGCCCTCCGCGTGCTCCAGGGCCTGTGCGGCGCGCTGCTGATGCCCACCGCCCTCGGCCTGATCCGCGCCACCTTCCCCGCCGCGAAGCTCAACATGGCCATCGGCCTGTGGGGCATGGTCGTCGGCGCCTCCACGGCCGGCGGCCCGATCGTCGGCGGCCTGCTCGTCGAGCACGTCAACTGGCAGTCCGTCTTCTTCATCAACGTCCCCGTCGGGGCGCTGGCGCTGGCGCTCGGCTCGGTCTTCCTCGCCGGGCACCGGGCCGAGGACGCGCCCCGGTCCTTCGACATCCCGGGCATCGTCCTGCTGTCCGGCGCGATGTTCTGCCTGATCTGGGCGCTGATCAAGGCCCCCGCCTGGTCCTGGAGCGACGCCCGGACCGTGGTCTTCCTCGGTTCCTCGGCCGCCGCCTTCCTCCTCTTCGCCTTCTGGCAGACCCGCGGCCGCGAACCGCTGCTCCCCTTGAGCCTGTTCCGCTCCGTGCCGCTGTCCGCCGGGGTGGTCCTGATGGTGCTGATGGCCTTCGCCTTCATCGGCGGGCTGTTCTTCGTGACCTTCTACCTCCAGAACGTCCACGGGATGTCCCCGGTGGACGCGGGCACGCATCTGCTGCCGCTGACCGGGATGATGATCGTCGGATCGCCGCTGGCGGGTGCGCTCATCTCCCGGATCGGACCGCGGATCCCGCTGATGGTGGGCATGATCAGCGCCGCCGTGGCCTGCTTCGGGCTGGCCACGCTGGACGCCGGCACCGGCACGCTCACGATGTCGCTGTGGTTCCTGCTGATGGGCGTGGGCCTCGCGCCGGTCATGGTCGGCGCGACGGAGGTGATCGTCGGCAACGCGCCCCTGCGGCACGCGGGCGTGGCCGGAGGGCTCCAGCAGTCGGCCATGCAGGTGGGCGGCTCGCTGGGCACGGCCGTCCTCGGCGCGGTGATGGCGTCCCGGGTCGAGCACCTCCTGCCGGAGAAGTGGGCAGGGGCGGGGCTCCCCGCTCTTGGGCCCGAGCGGCTCTCCCGGGCCGCCGACGCGGTCTCGGTCGGCGTGGCCCCGGTGCCGGCGGGGACGCCGCCGCAGTACGCGGAGAAGATCTCCACCGTCGCGCATGACACGTTCGTGTCGGGGATGCAGGTGGGATTCCGGGTCGCCGGGTGCGTGGCGATCGCCGCGGCGCTGGTCGCGGCCTTCACCAAGCGGGGGGAGAACGCGGGGGGTTCAGTGGGGGCCGGGCACCTCTGAGTCTTCCCCCTATCAGGGTGGGAACGGGCGGCGACCCTTGGCAGCGGCGATCACGGAGCGTGAGACTCCTCGTACCAATCGGACTGGGGGAGTGATCGCTGTGGTGCGTGCTGTTGTCTTCGGGCTCGCCGCCGTTCTGGCTCTGGCGGGGGCGCCTGCCGCGCAGGCGCGGGCGGCTACGGGCGCCACCGGCGCCTGCGCGGCGGGGCAGTTGTGCTTGTGGCCCAAGCCGGGCTATCGGGGGGCCGTCCACGCCAGTGAGCTGGCGGGGATCGACATCGAGAGCTGTATGGCCCTGCCGGCCGGGGTGACGGGGGCGTCGCTCGTCAACCGGACGGGGCATCCGGTGACGACGTACCAGAGTGGTACGTGTGCCGAGACCGGCGAGTTCGACACGTATCCGTCGGGGAGCTGGGTGCCGGAGTCGCCCTACGTGGTGCGGGCGTACAAGGTGTGGGAGCACTGACGTCCGCTGACGTTTGTGCCCACAAACGGGGACGGCCCCCGACCAGCGGAGCTGGTCGGGGGCCGTCGTCGCCTCAGTGACGCTTACGCGTCGCCGCCCGCCGCGCCCGGGTCGGCCGCGGCCACGTCCAGGAGCTCGTAGCGGTCGATGGCCTGCTTCAGGGCCGAGCGGTCGATCTTGCCCTCCTTGGCGAGCTCGGTGAGCACCGCCAGGACGATCGACTGCGCGTCGATGTGGAAGAAGCGACGGGCCGCGCCACGGGTGTCCGCGAAGCCGAAGCCGTCGGCGCCCAGCGAGGTGTACGTGCCGGGGACCCAGCGCGCGATCTGGTCCGGGACGGCGCGCATCCAGTCGGACACGGCCACCTTCGGGCCCTCGGTGCCGGCGAGCTTGCTCGTCACGTACGGGACGCGCTGGTCCTCCTCCGGGTGGAGCAGGTTGTGCTCCTCCACCTCGATGGCGTCGCGGCGCAGCTCGTTCCAGGAGGTCGCCGACCAGACGTCCGCCTTGACGTTCCACTCCTCGGCGAGGATGCGCTGGGCCTCGATCGCCCACGGCACGGCCACACCGGAGGCCATGATCTGCGCCGGGATGGCGCCCGCCTCGCCCTGCTTGAAGCGGTACAGACCCTTGAGGATGCCCTCGGCGTCCACGTTCTCCGGCTCGGCCGGGTGCTGGATCGGCTCGTTGTAGACGGTGAGGTAGTAGAAGATGTCCTCCGCGTTCTCGCCGTACATACGACGCAGACCGTCCTGGACGATGTGCGCGATCTCGAAGCCGAACGCCGGGTCGTACGCGACGACGGCCGGGTTGGTCGAGGCCAGCAGGTGCGAGTGGCCGTCGGCGTGCTGGAGGCCCTCACCGGTCAGGGTGGTGCGACCGGCGGTGGCGCCGAGGACGAAGCCGCGGGCCAGCTGGTCGGCCATCTGCCAGAACTGGTCGCCGGTGCGCTGGAACCCGAACATCGAGTAGAAGACGTAGATCGGGATCAGCGGCTCGCCGTGGGTGGCGTAGGCGGAACCGGCGGCGATCAGCGACGCGGTGCAGCCCGCCTCGGAGATGCCGTCGTGCAGCATCTGACCGGTCGGGGACTCCTTGTACGCGAGGAGCAGCTCGCGGTCCACGGCCTCGTACTGCTGGCCCAGCGGGTTGTAGATCTTCGCCGAGGGGAACAGCGAGTCCATGCCGAAGGTGCGGTACTCGTCGGGGGCGATCGGCACGAAGCGCTTGCCGATCTCCTTGTCCCGCATGAGGTCCTTGAGCAGGCGGACGAAGGCCATGGTGGTGGCGATCGACTGCTGGCCGGAGCCCTTCTTCGTCGGCGCGTAGGCCTTGTCGCCCGGCAGGACGAGCGGCTTGGAGCGGTCGACACGGGTGGGTACGTACCCGCCGAGCGCCTTGCGGCGGTCGTGCATGTACTGGATCTCTTCCGAGTCCTTGCCCGGGTGGTAGTACGGCGGCAGGCCGGACTCCAGCTCCTTGTCGGCGATCGGGATGTGGAGACGGTCACGGAAGCGCTTGAGGTCCTCGACCGTGAGCTTCTTCATCTGGTGGGTCGCGTTGCGGCCCTCGAAGTTCGGGCCGAGCGTCCAGCCCTTGACCGTCTGCGCGAGGATCACGGTCGGCTGGCCCTTGTGGGCCTTGGCCGCCGCGTAGGCCGCGTAGATCTTCTTGTGGTCGTGACCGCCACGGCCCAGGTGGAGGATCTGGTCGTCGGTCATGCCCTCGACCATCTTGCGGAGACGCTGGTCGTCGCCGAAGAAGTGCTCGCGGATGTACGCGCCGGTCTCGGTGGCGTACGTCTGGAACTGGCCGTCGGGGGTGCTGTTGAGCTTGTTGACCAGGATGCCGTCGCGGTCCTGCGCGAGCAGCGGGTCCCAGGAGCGGTCCCACACCAGCTTGATCACGTTCCAGCCGGCGCCGCGGAACTGCGACTCCAGCTCCTGCATGATCTTGCCGTTGCCGCGCACCGGGCCGTCGAGGCGCTGCAGGTTGCAGTTGACGACGAAGGTCAGGTTGTCCAGGCCCTCACGGGCGGCCAGGGACAGCTGGCCGAGCGACTCGGGCTCGTCCATCTCGCCGTCGCCCAGGAACGCCCAAACGTGGGACTTGGAGGTGTCGGCGATGCCGCGCGCCTCCATGTAGCGGTTCATGCGGGCCTGGTAGATCGCGCCGAGGGGGCCGAGGCCCATCGAGACGGTCGGGAACTCCCAGAAGTCCGGCATCAGACGCGGGTGGGGGTACGACGACAGGCCGTAGGGGGCCTTCGACTTCTCCTGGCGGAACGCGTCGAGCTGCTGCTCGGTCAGTCGGTCCAGCAGGAAGGCGCGGGCGTAGACACCGGGGGAGGCGTGGCCCTGGAAGAAGATCTGGTCGCCGCCGTCACCGCCGTCCTTGCCGCGGAAGAAGTGGTTGAAGCCCACGTCGTAGAGCGAGGCGGAGGAGGCGAAGGTGGCGATGTGGCCGCCGACGCCGATGCCCGGGCGCTGGGCGCGGGAGACCATGACGGCCGCGTTCCAGCGGGTCGCGTTGAGGACCTTGCGCTCGATCTCCTCGTTGCCGGGGAAGAACGGCTCGTCCTTGGTCGCGATGGTGTTGACGTAGTCCGTGCTGCGCATCTCGGGCACGGCGACGCGCTTCTCACGTGCCCGCTCGATCAGACGAAGCATGAGGTAGCGGGCACGTTCCCGGCCCCGCTCGTCGACGGCAGCGTCGAGCGAGTCGAGCCATTCCTGGGTCTCTTCGGGATCGAAGTCCGGGACCTGGCTGGGAAGACCGCCAATGATGATCGGGTTGCGATCGGATCCGGAAGCCACGCTGTTCCTTCGCTGTTCGGTCGTGTCGCGCTCTGCGCGCGGGATGGTGCGCACGGGGTCAACACTGTCTTTGCTTATATGTCGCGCCGGCTCCCATCGTGGACCTCGGCGGCGGAAACGTCATCTCTACTGGGCAGTAACCACCACATACGAGACGAATCGTCGAAGGTTGGTCGCCCTGGGCGGCCAAATCGCAACCATACGCCCCCGATGGGAGTCGCTCGCGTACGGCCGTTCGGGCTCGACCCCTGTCATCGCAAGGAGTAACTTCGCAAACCCGGCAGAACGCTGTGGCGTGAATCACTCGCGCTTGTTGCCTCATGGTTGGAGTTGCCATGAGACGTCCGCGTCCGTCAACGTTTCGGCGGGCCTGGCGGCCGGGTACTTGCGCGATCGGTCCGGCACGTGTGGACTACGCCCAATGCCTCGCGTACGCGAGGAACACAAGACAATTTCTCGAAACATGACAGGAGGCAATCCGTGAGCGCGACCGCGGACCACGCGGAGGAGCGGACCGGCCTTGCCGCGAGGCTGGGTTTCCAGCCCGAACAGGTGGTCCAGGAGCTCGGTTACGACGAGGACACCGAGCAGGAACTCCGTGAGGCCATCGAGGAGCACACCGGCACGGAGCTCGTCGACGAGGATTACGACGACGTCGCCGATGCCGTCCTGCTGTGGTTCCGCGACGAGGACGGCGACCTCACAGACGCGCTGGTGGATGCCATCGGCCTGCTGGAGGAGGACGGCATGATCTGCCTCCTGACCCCCAAGACGGGCCGTGACGGCTACATCGAGCCGAGCGACATCAACGAGGCCGCGCGCACCGCGGGCCTCTCCCAGACCAAGACCATCAGCGTGGGCAAGGACTGGAACGGCAGCCGTCTGGCCACCCCGAAGGCCGCGAAGACCAGCGGCGGCCGCCGCTAGTCCGAGCGGACCGGCGTCCGGAACACGTCACGAGCCCCCGGCGACACCCGTCGCCGGGGGCTCGCCCGTTTCGCGCGCGGCGCACCCGGCGCACCCGGCTCATGACGGCCGGGCGGGCAGTGAAAGACTGGGCCCGCCGACAGGCTCCGTCACCAGAGAGGTGTTACCCCCATGGCTATCGCCGCAGGCGACAAGGCGCCCGACTTCGCGCTCAAGAACCAGCACGGCGAGACCGTCCGGCTCTCCGACTTCCGCGGTGAGAAGAACGTCGTGCTGCTCTTCTACCCCTTCGCGTTCACCGGCGTGTGCACCGGCGAGCTGTGCGCCCTGCGCGACAACCTGCCCACCTTCGCCAACGACGACGTGCAGCTGCTGGCCGTCTCCAACGACGCCCCCTTCAGCCTGCGGGTCTTCGCCGAGCAGGAGGGCCTGGAGTACCCGCTGCTCTCCGACTTCTGGCCGCACGGCGAGACCAGCCGCGCCTACGGCGTCTTCGACGAGGAGAAGGGCTGCGCGCTGCGCGGCACCTTCATCATCGACAAGGAGGGCGTCGTCCGCTGGACGATCGTCAACGGCCTGCCCGACGCGCGTGACCTGAACGAGTACACCAAGGCCCTCGCCGCGCTCTGACACCGCCGTTCGAGCATGTTTCCGAGCCGCCCGGGGCAACCCCTACAGGTGTCCCGGGCGTCTGAAGCGCAAGAGCCTGTTTACGGTGGGAACCGGTCACTAGGATCAAACCGTTGATCGGGTGCCATCGAACAACCGGGGGCGCGGGAAACGCCTGGCCCCCCGAACCAATGGAGGACTCGTGGGAGTCAGTCTCAGCAAGGGCGGCAACGTCTCCCTGACCAAGGCGGCCCCGAACCTGACGGCCGTCGTCGTCGGTCTCGGCTGGGACGCCCGGACCACCACCGGCACGGACTTCGACCTGGACGCCAGCGCGCTGCTCACCAACGAGCAGGGCAAGGTCACCAACGACCAGAACTTCGTCTTCTTCAACAACCTCAAGAGCCCCGACGGCTCCGTCGAGCACACCGGTGACAACCTCACCGGTGAGGGCGAGGGCGACGACGAGGTCATCAAGGTCAACCTGGCCGGCGTCCCCGCGGATGTTCACAAGATCGTCTTCCCGGTCTCCATCTACGATGCCGAGACCCGCCAGCAGAGCTTCGGCCAGGTGCGCAACGCCTACATCCGCGTGGTGAACCAGGCCGACAACACCGAGCTGGCCCGCTACGACCTCAGCGAGGACGCCTCGACCGAGACCGCCATGGTCTTCGGCGAGCTCTACCGCAACGGCGCCGAGTGGAAGTTCCGGGCCATCGGCCAGGGCTACGCCTCGGGCCTGCGCGGCATCGCCCAGGACTTCGGCGTCAACGTCTGACGTCTTCGCGTCCTAGCCGCCCGTCCGGCGCCGCAGCCCCGACTTTCCCGGGGGTGCGGCGCCGGACGCGCACCGGCGGCACTCCTCCGGCCGGCGAGCAACGGGCCGCCGCCGGGCAGCACCACAACTCGGGGAGGAAAAGACCATGGGTGTCACGCTCGCCAAGGGAGGCAATGTCTCCCTCTCCAAGGCCGCGCCGAACCTCACCAACGTCACCATCGGCCTCGGCTGGGACGCGCGCTCCACCACGGGGGCCCCCTTCGACCTGGACGCGAGCGCGCTGCTGTGCTCCGCGGGCCGGGTGCTGGGCGACGAGTACTTCGTCTTCTACAACAACCTCAAGAGCCCCGACGGCTCCGTCGAACACACGGGTGACAATCTCACCGGTGAGGGCGAGGGCGACGACGAGTCCATCCTCGTCGACCTCACCAAGGTGCCGGTCACCTGCGACAAGATCGTCTTCCCGGTCTCCATCCACGAGGCCGATGTGCGCGGTCAGAGTTTCGGCCAGGTCAGCAACGCCTACATCCGGGTCGTCAACCAGGCCGACGGCTCCGAACTGGCCCGCTACGACCTCAGCGAGGACGCCGCCGGCGAGACCGCGATGATCTTCGGCGAGGTCTACCGCTACGGCGGCGAATGGAAGTTCCGGGCCGTGGGGCAGGGGTACGCGTCGGGCCTCCGGGGTATCGCCCTAGACTTCGGGGTCAACGTTTCGTAAAGCCGCGCCCGCGCGGAGAGACCCGGACAACGAAGGATTGGGTGGCCAGTGCTCCTGAAAACCTTTGGTTGGTCGTTCGCCATCACGGCGGCCGGACTGGCCTTGGCAGGCGTTCTCTGGGGATGGCAGGGGCTGGCGGTCGTCGCGATCCTCTCCGTCCTGGAGATCTCGCTCTCGTTCGACAACGCGGTGATCAATGCCGGAATCCTCCGGAAGATGAACCCGTTCTGGCAGCGGATCTTCCTGACCGTGGGCATCCTCATCGCCGTCTTCGGCATGAGGCTCGTCTTCCCGGTCGTGATCGTCGCGATCACCGCCAAACTCGGCCCGATCGAAGCGGTCAAGGTCGCCGTCCAGGACCACGACCGCTATGAACAGCTGGTCACCGGTGCCCATCCGGCCATCGCCGCCTTCGGCGGGATGTTCCTGCTGATGATCTTCCTGGACTTCATCTTCGAGGACCGGGACATCAAGTGGCTGGCGTGGCTGGAGAAGCCGCTGGCCCGGCTGGGCAAGCTGGAGACCCTCTCCATCGTCGTCGCCCTCGTCGTGCTGCTGATCGCCGCGACCACCGTCGCCACCTCCGTCCCCGTGCACGGCGGCGAGGGCACGGTCGACAAGGCGTCCACGGTGCTCCTGGCCGGCATCGGCGGCCTGGTGACCTATCTGATCGTCGGCGGCATCTCGGGCTTCTTCGAGGACCGCCTGGAGGCGGACGAGGAGGACGAGGACGGGGACGGCGTCCAGGACGCCGTGCCCGCGAAGCAGGGCCCGTCGGTCGTCGGGCTGGCCGGCAAGGCCGCCTTCTTCATGTTCCTCTACCTCGAGGTCATCGACGCCTCCTTCTCCTTCGACGGTGTCATCGGCGCCTTCGCCATCACCAACGACATCTTCGAGATGGCCCTCGGTCTGGGCGTCGGCGCGATGTACATCCGTTCGCTCACGGTCTTCCTCGTCCGCAAGGGCACCCTGGACGACTACGTGTACCTGGAGCACGGCGCCCACTACGCCATCGGCGCCCTGGCCGTGATCCTGCTGATCACCATCAAGCACGAGATCAACGACGTCATCACCGGCCTGGTCGGCGTGGTCCTGATCGGCCTGTCGTTCCTGTCCTCCGTGGTCCGCAACCGCCGGGAGGCGGCCGAGGGCGACGGCGCCGGTTCAAAGGCCGAGGTCTCCTCCGGGGTGTGACAGCGGCACATTTGAGGAACGCTCTCACCGGGGCGGTCACGAGGATCATCCTCGGGCCGCCCCGTGGCATGTGTGCTCAAAGTGGGGGTGCAAGGCAATGATCAGGGAGAAGTTCTTCGGCAACTGGGGCTATGCCGCCACACGCCAGTTCGATGCGAGCGGCACCAACGGCGCGGTCGAGCTGACCAAGCGCCACCCCACGTTTTCGCTGACCAAACAGGGTGCCATCAGCGGCAACCTGCGGGTCAACCTGTCCTGGCGGATGCGGACCTCGGACTTCGACGACCGCCGCCCCACCCTCGCCTCCTCGCTGCGCAACCCGCTGCGCAAGTTCACCCCCGAGGTGGTCCAGGCCCAGGGCCAGGCGATGGTCAACGTCGACCTCGACCTCGCCTGTATGTACGAGCTCCAGGACGGGTCGAAGGGCGTAGTCCAGCCGCTCGGCAACATACTGGGCAGCATCAACGCCCCGCCGTATATTCAGCTCAGCGGCGACGACCGCTTCGGGTCGGGGTCGGGCGAGACGATCTACATCAACATGGACCACCGCGACCAGTTCAAACGCCTGCTGGTCTTCGTCTACATCTATGACGGCACACCCGCGTTCGACCGTACCCACGCGATGGTGACCCTCTACCCGGGCAACGGCCCCCGGCTGGAGGTCTCGCTCCACGAGCGGGCCCCGGAGGCCCGGTCGTGCGCGGTGGTGCTGATCGAGAACATCAAGGGCGAGATCCTCGTGCGGCGCGAGATGAAGTACGTCTACGGCTTCCAGTCCGAGCTCGACCGGCTGTACGGGTGGGGCCTCCAGTGGGGCCGGGGGTACAAGAGCAAGGTGTGAGCGCCGCTCGATCGCCGGGGCCCGTGTCCGTGCTCGTGCCCGTGCTCATCACCGGCCGGGGAGGAACTGCGGCCCCTGCGGGGGCAGCCGGAAGGCCGGATCGGGCACGGGCTGGTGCGGCGGGTAGCCGTAGGACGGCTGGGGCGACTGCTGCGACTGGTGCTGCTGCTGCGGATAGCCGTACGCGGGTGCGGGCGCGGGTGCGGGGATGGCGGGCGGTTCGGCGGGCGGCGGGGGATAGGCGTAGCCGCCGGAGGAGGACGCCGGGGACGCGGGCGGCGCGGCCACCGGTGCCGGCCGGGCGCCGTCGCCGGGTGCGGCACCGGGCGCGGCACCGGTCGTGGCGGGGGTCGTGGCGGCGGGGCCCGTGCCGGACGCCGCCGGGGTGCCGTCCTCCTCCGCCTCGTCCACCGAGATGCCGAACTCCGTCGCCAGCCCCACCAGCCCCGAGGCGTAGCCCTGCCCGAGCGCGCGGAACTTCCAGCCGTCCCCGCGCCGGTAGAGCTCGCCGCAGAGCATCGCCGTCTCGTCGCCCGTCTCCGGAGTGACGTCGAAGCGGGCGATGGGCTCCGCGTCGGTGGAGCCCGCGCCGCTCCGCGCGGTGTCGTAGAGCAGCACGCACAGGTCCCGGACGAGCCCGAAGGGCCCGCCGTCGGCGGACGCGGCCACCACCACGCGCGCCACGGACGCGTCGAGCGCCGCCAGATCCGCCTCGACCGAGTCCGTCGCGCCCTCCACCAGCCGCTTCTTGGGCAGATGGCGGACCAGGCCCGAGGGGTGGCGCGGCTGGTTGTAGAAGACGAAGTCCTCGTCCGAGCGCACCCGGCCCGCCTCCCCCAGCAGCAGGGCGGAGGCGTCCACGTCCGGGATGCCCGGGCCGGGTGTCCAGCGCAGCACGGCCCGCACGGTGGGGGCGTCCAGCGGGATGTTCGACCCCTTCAGCATGGCGTGCGTCATGTCCGCAATCCTGCCTTCCCGTGCCGCTCCGGGACAACGCAGGGGTCGCCGAGCGGGGAGTCGCGCCCCGCCCCGCGCCGCTGCCGCGCCCCGAAGCGTTTACCTGAAGGAACTGTGCAGGCCATGGGCTTTTCCTGGACTTGGGGAACTCTTGACCCGTCCCCGGACGTACCATAATCGGCCACGCTTCCGTGCCGTTCGACCGGCGGGGAAGGGCCCACACCGTGGCATTCGGGGAGAACAATGAGGCATTTCGGATACCTGTCGCCCGCGGTGCGGAGTGGACTGTTCCATAGGGAGCCGGGCGAGTTCACCGCCGGTTCTCCCGCCCGTACGCTCTCCGTCGCCCTCGGGGCCACCCTCTACTGCCCCGCCACCCGGCCCTCCCTAGCCCTCGACGTACGCAAACAGGCGCGGCGCGGAGTGGTGTCCATGGTCCTCTGCCTGGAGGACTCCATCGACGACGCGGACGTCGTCGGCGCCGAGGAGAACCTCGTCCGGCAGCTCACCGACCTCGCGGGGGCCGAGGAGGACCTCCCCCTGCTGTTCGTCCGCGTCCGCGAGCCCGCCCAGATAGGGGATCTCGTCCGCCGCCTCGGCCCGGCGGGCCGGCTGGTGTCCGGATTCGTACTGCCGAAGTTCACCGAGGACCGCGGCCTTCCGTTCCTGGAGGAGCTGACCGCCGCCGAAGCCGCCTCCGGACGACGGCTCTTCGCCATGCCCGTCCTGGAATCCCCCGACCTGCTCCACCTGGAGACCCGCACCGAGACGCTGACGGGCATCGCCAGAACCGTCGAGAAGTACCGCGACCGCGTCCTCGCCCTGCGGCTCGGCGTCACCGACTTCTGCTCCGCCTACGGGCTGCGCCGCGCCCCCGACATGACCGCCTACGACGTCCAGCTCGTCGCCTCCGTCATAGCCGACGTCGTCAACGTCCTCGGCCGCGCCGACGGCAGCGGCTTCACCGTCACCGGCCCGGTCTGGGAGTACTTCCCGCAGCCCGAGCGGATGTTCAAGCCCCAGCTGCGCCGCAGCCCCTTCGCCGGCCCCGCCGAGGCGCTGCGCACGGCCCTCATCCAGCACGACATGGACGGCCTCCTGCGCGAGATCCAGCTCGACCGCGCCAACGGCCTCCAGGGCAAGACCTGCATCCACCCCTCCCACGTCGCCCCCGTCCACGCGCTCTCCGTCGTCAGCCACGAGGAGTACAGCGACGCGCGCGACATCCTGCGGCCCGACCGCGACGGCGGCGGCGTCCTGCGCTCCGCCTACACGAACAAGATGAACGAAGTGAAACCGCACCGCGCCTGGGCCGAGCGGACCATGCTGCGCGCCGAGGTGTTCGGCGTCGCACGGGAGGACGTCAGCTTCGTGGAGCTGCTGGCGGCGGGGCTGCAGAGCGGATGACCGACGTGAACGACGCGAAAGGCGCGGAAGAAGTGATCTGGTCGGGACAGTGGGTCGCGGACCGGCTGGGCGTGGGGCTCGAAGGCGACGCCCGGCTGCCGGAGCTGTTGGGCCTGGCCCTGCGGCGCAACCCCAAGCGGGCGCACCTGCTGGTCTCCAACGTGCTGGGCAAGCACGTCCCCGCCTCCCCGGCGGCGGTGTACGAGGCCGGGGCCGGCCTCGGCCGCCGGGTCCGCGCGCTGCTGGGCGACGCGGACGCGGCCCGGGCCGTCGTCCTCGGCTACGCCGAGACGGCCACGGGCCTCGGCCACGCGGTCGCCGACGGCCTCGGCCTCGCCCCGTACCTCCACTCGACGCGGCGCGCCGTGCCCGGCGTGGCCTCCGTGGGCGGCTTCGAGGAGGAGCACAGCCACGCCACGTCGCACCTGCTGCTGCCGGAGGACCCGGCGTTCTTCACGGGCGACGGCCCGCTCGTCCTCGTCGACGACGAGTTCTCGACGGGCCGCACGGTCCTCAACACCATCGCCGCGTTGCACGCGCGGTTCCCGCGCGAGCGGTACGTGGTGGTGGCGCTGGTCGACATGAGGTCGGACGCCGACCGGGCCCGCCTGGACGAGTTCGCGGAGCGGCTCGGCGCGCGGGTGGAGCTCGTCGCTCTCGCCCAGGGCACGGTTTCCCTCCCGGAGGGGGTGCTGGAGCGGGGGCAGGAGCTCGTCGCCGCGGCGGAAGGAGATGCCCCGATCCCGCCCCTTCCCGAAACCGGGGCTCCGCCCCGGACCCCGGCGGTGCCGACCCGCGTCGATCTGCGCTGGCCCGCCGGCCTGCCCGACGGCGGCCGGCACGGCTTCACCCCCGCCCACCGGGCGCGCCTGGAAGCCGCGCTGCCCGGCATGGCGGCCCGCATCGTCGACGCGGTTGTGGGCAGTCGTTCCGCTGGGGCGGAACGGGTGGGCACAACCGCACCCGCGGCCGACAACGGCGCTCAGCCCCCGCGCCGCGTCCTCGTCCTCGGCACCGAGGAGCTGATGTACGCCCCCCTGCGCCTCGCGCAGGCCCTGGAACCCGCCTTCGAAGAGGTCCGGTTCTCGACCACCACCCGCTCACCCGTCCTCCCCGTCGACGACCCCGGCTACGCCATCCGCTCCCGCATCGTCTTCCCCGCCCACGACGCCCCCACCGACATCCCCACCGACGCCACCGACGGCCCGGGCGACCGCTACGCGTACAACGTCGCGGGCGCCGGCTTCGACGCGGTCGTCGCCGTCGTCGACTCGACCGCCGACACCCCCGCCCTCCACGCCCCCGGCGGCCTCCTGGACCGCCTCGCCGGCCACACCCGGCACGTACTGCTCGCCGTGATCCCTTCCTACGTGCCCTCCTACGTGCCCCGACGACAGGTTCCCCCCATGCCGCTGCCCGACCCCCTCCGGGGCCCCGCGTTCTCCTCGTACGAGCCCGAGGACGTCGGCTGGCTCCTGCGGGACCTCTCCGCCGTGCGGCTGGAGGCGCCCACCGAGGAGCGGGAGGAGGCGATCCAGAGCGGTGGCGCGCACTACGCCGAGTCACTGCCCGTCGAGTACCAGCCCAGCGAGCACTACCAGTCCCTCTACCACTCCGCCCTCGACGCCTCCGCGCGGCGGATCGCGCTCGCCGTCGGCACGGTCACCGAGACCGTGCTGGCCGAACGCTCGCCCCGCCCCGTCCTGGTGTCGCTGGCCCGCGCCGGCACGCCCGTCGGCGTGCTGATGCGCCGCTGGGCCCGGCACGCCCACGGCCTGGACGTCCCCCACTACGCCGTCTCCATCGTGCGCGGCAAGGGCATCGACCCCAACGCCCTGCGCTGGCTGGCCGAGCACCACGACCCGGCCGACGTCGTCTTCGTCGACGGCTGGACGGGCAAGGGCGCCATCACCCGTGAACTCGCCGCGACCCTCCAGGACTTCCCGGGCTTCGACCCGCGCCTCGCCGTGCTCGCCGACCCCGGCCACTGCGTGACCACCTACGGCACCCGCGACGACTTCCTCATCCCCTCCGCCTGCCTCAACTCCACCGTCTCCGGCCTGATATCCCGCACCGTGCTGCGCGACGACCTCGTCGGGCCGGGCGACTACCACGGCGCGAAGTTCTACCGCGAACTCGCCGGCGCCGACGTCTCCCGGGCCTTCGTCGACACCGTGGCCGCGCGCTTCGCCGACCCCGGTCTCCACGACGACGTGACCCGCGCCGCCAAGGAGCTCGCGGCGGCCGACCGCACCCCCACCTGGACCGGCTGGGCGGCCGTCGAGCGGATCAGTGAGGAGTACGGCATCCACGACGTCAACCTCGTCAAGCCCGGCGTCGGCGAGACCACGCGCGTCCTGCTGCGCCGCGTGCCCTGGAAGGTCCTCGCCGCCCGCGGCGCGGGCGCCGACCTGGACCACGTACGGCTCCTGGCCGAACAGCGCGGCGTGCCCGTGGAGGAGGTGGACGGCCTGCCGTACAGCTGCGTCGGCCTGATCCACCCCCGCTACACCCGCTGCGCCACCGGCGCCGACGGCAAGGCGGCCACGGTCCGATGACCCTCCTCGTCGCCAGCGACCTCGACCGCACCCTGATCTACTCCACGTCCGCGCTGAGCCTGTCCATGCCGGACGCCGAGGCCCCGCGCCTGCTGTGCGTGGAGACGTACGAGAGCAGACCGCTGTCCTATATGACGGAGACGGCCGCCGGGCTCCTCGCCGAGCTGGCCCGTACCGTCACGTTCGTCCCCACCACCACCCGCACCCGCGAGCAGTACGAACGGATCCGGCTGCCCGGCCCCGCGCCGGAGTTCGCGATCTGCGCCAACGGCGGCGAGCTGCTCGTGGCGGGCGAGCCCGACGCCGGCTGGCGGGCCCGCGTGGAGCGCGCGCTGGCCGCCGAGTGCGCCACGCTCGCCGAGGTCCACGCGCACCTGCTGCGCGTCGCCGACCCGGCGTGGCTGCTCAAGGCGCGCACGGCGGCGGACCTCTTCTCCTACCTCGTCGTCGACCGGGCGCTGCTGCCCGCCGGCTGGCTCGAGGAGCTGACGGACTGGGCCGGTGAGCGGGGCTGGACGGTCTCGCTCCAGGGCCGCAAGGTCTACGCCGTGCCGAAGCCGCTCACCAAGAGCGCGGCCGTCGCGGAGGTGGCCCGGCGCACCGGGGCGGCCGAGGTGCTCGCCGCCGGTGACTCGCTGCTGGACGCCGATCTGCTGCTGGCCGCCGACCGCGCCTGGCGCCCGGGCCACGGCGAGCTGTCCGACGTGGGCTGGACCGCCCCGCACGTCACCGCGCTGGAGACCCGGGGGGTCGCGGCGGGTGAGGAGATCGTCCGGGCGTTCCTGGGAGGGCGCGGGCGCTAGTCTCCCACCCGTAGTCGTCGACGAGTAGATGACGAGGAGATCGCGTGTCCGAGACCAAGAACCCTCCGCTCAGCGCTGAGCTCTACGCGTACGTCCTGGCCAACAATCCGCCGCTCGACCCCGTCCAGCAGGGCCTGGTCGAATCCACCCGCGCGCTGTTCCCCGATGACGCGGTCAAGCAGGTGGCCGAGGAGCAGGCGGCGCTGCTGGCCTTCCTCGTGCGGCTCACGGGCGCCCGGCACGTCGTGGAGGTCGGCACGTTCACCGGGCTGTCGGCCCTCGCGATGGCCCGGGCGCTGCCCGCCGACGGCAGGCTGATCACCCTGGACATCTCGGAGGAGTGGACGGCCCACGCCCGTACGGCGTGGGCCGAGGCCGGGGTCGCCGACCGGATCGACCTGCGGATCGCCCCCGCGCTGGACTCGCTGCGCGCGATGCCCGCCGAGCCGCACATCGACCTCGCCTTCCTCGACGCGAACAAGGACGGCTACATCGCCTACTGGGAGGAGCTCGTGCCGCGGCTCCGCCCGGGCGGGCTGCTGATCGTCGACAACGTCCTGTTCTTCGGCACGGTCGTCGACCCGACCGTGACCGACGGATCCGGGGCGGCGGTACGGGAGTTCAACGCGCACGCGCTCGCGGACAAGCGGATGGAGTCGGTGATGCTCACGGTCGCGGACGGTGTGACGCTGGCGCGCCGGGTGGGCTGACCACCCCCGGGCGGCTCAGCCGCAGCAGCCGCCCCCGCAGCATCCGCCGCCTCCACCGCTCGGGCGGGGGGCGGCGGAGGGGGCGGCGGAACCGGTCATGGCGACGGTGGACAGCAGCTTGACGGTGTCCGTGTGCCCGTCGGGGCAGGTCGCCGGGGCGGAGGACTCGGCCATGGGGCGGGTCAGCTCGAAGGTGTCGCCACAGGCCTTGCAGCGGTATTCGTAACGAGGCATGCGGGCAGCATAGGTCAGCGGTTCTCGCCCCGGCCCCGCTCCTCGCGGATCTCCTGGACGACCCGGGCGGCGGTGTCCCGCACGGCCTCCGTCTCGGTCAGGAAGTGCCACCAGTCCGGATGCCGGCCCTCCAGCCCGTCGACCGCCCGTTCCAGCCGGGCCACCGCGTCGTCGAGGGGGCGGGCGTGCCGGGGGTCGGGGGTGCTGCGGCCGTCCATCGCCAGGCGCTGGGCGTCCCGGAGGGCGAAGCGGGTGCGCTCGACCTCCTTGCCGTGGTCGAGGGCCACCTCGTCCAGCCGCCGCAGCCGGTCGCCGGCGGCGGTGATCGCCTCGTCGGTGGTGCCCAGCAGCGCGCGCACGGTGGCCAGGAGCGCGGTGGCGTCCGCCCAGCGCTGCTCGTCCCGGGCGGTACGGGCGTCCGCGAGCTTCGCCTCGGCGGCGGCGACGGCCTGCCGCGCCTCGTCGGGCACCCGCTGGAGGTCCTGCCAGCAGGCCGCGCTGTAGCGGCGGCGGAGCTCGCTGAGGACCGGGCCGACGGTCTCCGCCCGGGTGGTCAGCGCCTGGGCGCGGGTGCGCAGGGAGACGAGCCGCTTGTCGAGGTCGGCGGCCCGTTGCGGCAGCCGTCCGGCCTCGTCGCGGATGGCCTCGGCCTCGCGTCGCACGTCCTCGGCGCGCTGCACGGTCCCCTGGACGCCGTGCCTACCGGCGCCCTCGTTGAGCTTGGTCAGCTCGGGGCCGAGCGCGGCGAGCCGGGCGGCCAGGTCGTCGGCGCGCAGGCCCGTCGCCCGGGCGGCGTCCAGCGCCTCGCTCGCGGCGCGCAGCGCCTGCCGGGCCCGTTCCACGGCGGGGGCGACCTGCGCGAGTTGGCTCTCGGCCCGGGTCAGCAGGGGAGCCAGGCTCTCCCCGAACCGCTCCAGATCCCCCTTGACCCGCACCAGCTCGTCCTTGGCGCGGATCAGCTCCCCGTGGGCGCGGGAGGCGGCGGAGGACTCCAGGTCGTCGCGGTCGAGGTCGTGGGAGTCGACGGTGGCGATGTAGGCGGCCGACACCTCGTCGATGCGCCGGCCGAACTCCTCGAAGTCGGCGGCCGCCTTGCGGGCGGCGGGGGAGGAGTCGACGGCGGTGATCGTCTCGATGGTGATCCGCAGCTCGCGCTGGGCGGTGTCCAGCTCGTAGAAGGCGGCGGCCGCCGCGTCCTTCGCGGCCTGCGCCTCCTCGCGGCGTCCCTCGCCGCGGCCCCAGCCCCAGCGGCGGGTGCCGCCGCCGGCGAAGGCGGCGGGCGCGAGGGCCACGGCGGCGGGGAGCAGCAGGAGGGGCAGCAGCGCGGGCGCCAGGGCCGCACGGACCGTAGCCGTCACCGTACGTGAGAACGTCGCCGTCACTTGCCCTCTCCCGATGGATCGCCCCAGGCCCGGGTGTCATTCTCCCACCCGGCCGGAGCGAGCACACGGGCCGGTCAGCCGGTGGCGCGGATGTCCACGGCGCCGTTGGAGCTGTGCGCGCGGACCGAGCGCCCGGAGGCGTCGTCGCGGGGGACGCCGACCTTCACGCCGCCGGAGTCGCTGCGGGCGTCGACCTTGTAGCCGGTGCGGGGGAGGGCGACGCGGATCTCGCCGTTGTCGGTCCGGGCGTCGACGCTCTCGGGGGCCTTCGACGCGCTGATCGCTATCCGCCCGTTGGAGGAGCCGGCCTTGATCCTCGGCGCGCCGACGTTCTCGGCGATGATCTCGCCGTTGGAAGTCTCCAGCTCCAGGGCGCCGTTGGAGTCGCGGACGTCGATGCGGCCGTTGTCGCTCTTGAGCGTCAGCGGGGTCTCGAAGCCGCTGGCCTTGATCTCGCCGTTGGCGTCGTCGACCTTCACGGAGACGCCGCGCGGCACCTCGATCCGGTGCTTGGCCTCGCAGCCCACGCTGATGCCGCTGCACTTCAGCCGCAGCTTCAGCGTGTCGCCCCGCATCTCCCACGACACCCCGGCCGACCCGCCCAGCGTCCACCCGTCGAACCACCGGGTGACCTTGATGTCCTTGCCGTCCTTGGCCACCGGCACGAGCTCGATCGCGGAGTTGTCGGAGTCGACCGTGAGCTGCTTCCCACTGATCGAGAACGTCCGCGTCTCGGGCGTGGCGTCCTCCGCGTTGGCCGTCCCGCACCCGGTGAGGCTCACCGCTGCGACGAGGGCCCCACCTCCGAGGACGGAAACGCGGACGGCGCGGCGGACGCGGGGATTCATGGGCTGTCTCCAGGGTCGGTGGGGGGTCGGTACAGAGGTCAGTGCGTGGGTGCTGCTCACTGCTTCCTTGATCGTAAGTACGGGGCGGGTGGTTCCGGGATACCGCTCTCTACCGGATCGGGGGTGGGGTTAACCCCCCTATGGCTTGGGTTTGCGAGGACCAGGGTGGGGCAAGGTAGGCTGTCCTTTCGTGCCAGGGCGCATAGCTCAGCGGTAGAGCGCCGCTCTTACAAAGCGGATGTCGGCGGTTCAAATCCGTCTGTGCCCACGTGGAATAACCGCTGTTCAGTAGCGGTTCCGGCCCCTCGATCCATCAAGATCGGGGGGCCGTTTTCATGATCAGAGTCCGCATGGAGTCCACATCCCCTGGCGATGCGATGCGAGTCACTCCTAAGGGGGACTTGCCGCAGCCCGCAGGCCGCGTAGAGTGCCGCGCACGGAGGGGGCAGGCGTGGCTCCCCCACACGCGCCTGACACGCACCCTCCCACACCTGTGGTCTCCGGCGGGGAGGCCGGGCCCACAGGGCGAGGCCCCCGTCGACTCTACTGACGGGGGCCTTCCGTATTCCAAAGTAGACCGCCCTGCGCCGAAATCGGCGCAGGGCGGGGACGCCTTGACTCAGTCATGGCGCCAGACGGCGAGGCTCGGCGGACACGCCTACGCCTGAGCTACGCCGGGCCTAGATGTCCCAGTGACGACAGCACATGAACAACGAGCCAATGAAGGGTCTTCCCTGCAACGCAGCAGCGCTGTTCGCAAGGAACCAGTAGGCGTCAGACCTCGCTACTCGCTTGTGAATGGCCGCCGGCCACAGCAGTACATGCGCTCAGGGCTTACCAGCGCGGCCGCCTCACACCAGGAAGGTCCGCGCTAATTGGCGTGAGGTTGTTCTCGATGCGGCACGCAAGGCAGGCGTAAACACGCATCGCCACCTGGTCCCCATGAACGATCTTGACCGTCACAGAGTCCTGCTTGTCCTCCTTGCACCAGGAGCAGTACCGGCGGCCGCTCACTTGGCAGCCGCCGAGGCGAGGAGCGCCTTGACGCATTCCGGATCGCACAGCATCTCCGGGCCCGTCGGCGCGGGCAGGACCCAGTGGGCCCCCGGGCCCGCTTCGCGGCTCGGGTGGGGGACCTTCACGTAGCGCAAGGCTCCGGACCGCCGGCCGTGGCAAGTCGTCTCAGGCGCCTGCCAGGATTCGTCGGTGCCGGGCGGCACCAGGACGTAGTACACCAGGCGATCGCGCGCTGTGAACACCGAGCTCGTGATCCCGAATGCCCGGAACCTGTTTTCGATTGCCGCACCGTCCTTGATCGGGACGCCGTGGAGAGCTGTCACCACACGAAGGCAGATGGCGTCGAAGTGCTTCCCAGCCTCCAGGGAAGCGGCCGAGCCGAGGTTCCAAGCTTCGCGTGCCCTGTCAGGATGGATTTCGCGGCTCACGAGAAACCGCTCCGCCTCGGAGAGGCTGGAGTACATCGGGAGTGGTCGCATCATGAGGTGCTCTCGTTGCTATGGGTGCATGGGCAGGTACAAGGGAGCGGCTCCGTCGCGGCAGCGCTCGCTGCGCC
This sequence comes from Streptomyces abikoensis, assembly GCF_014648775.1. Classification (GTDB taxonomy): domain Bacteria; phylum Actinomycetota; class Actinomycetes; order Streptomycetales; family Streptomycetaceae; genus Streptomyces; species Streptomyces abikoensis. The sequence continues at coordinate 273,368 of NZ_BMRT01000004.1, read as the reverse complement.
GACTCTTCGGATCTCCGTAGCGCCAGCGCACAGCCTGTGCTGCCCTGTCCGGCACGCCGCGGTGACGTGGGGAGGAGGCGCGTAGCGCGTGGTCAGCACGGACCGAGGCATGACGGCGTCAGTCCGGCGACGATGTCCTTCATCCAGCATCGGCTGCCTTCGCAAGCAGGCCGCGGCAAAGCGCGCCCATGGCAACGAGCTGGTCAGCCGCCGCAGTCGGGTCGTTTCCAAGGCTGCGACCGAGGAGCAGATGCGCCTGCTCGACGGCGGTCCGGTCACTTTCCGCGGCCTGGGACTCCGCCAAGGGAAGCAACCGGCCGATATGTGCCCGCAATCGCCGACTCAGATTCTCAGCATCGGGCCAGGGCGGGAGGCCGCTGCGCCGACAGGCCACGGCGCTGCTGATATCGCACTCGATCTGGGCGGGGTCGACGTCGATGGCGTCGCTCCAGATAGCGCCCTCAGCGCCAAGCGGTGGGGCAAGCCGCTCGAGCCGCTCACGCAGAAGCCCGGGACACACGAGGCCCGGCGGTACCCACCTCTGCGCCCAGGCTGGAGGCTCCTCTCCGGCGCGGGCCGGATCCGGTACGAGGAGGTAACCGCCGCGCCCCAGTGCCTCGGTGCCTCGTACGTCCCAGTTATTGGAGGTACCGATGGGCACCAGGAATGAGATGGTCTCCACATCGCGAATGATCGGGCCAGGCAGCCCAGAGCCGAGCACACGAGCGCCTCGGGTATGCGGCATGCGGACGGCGTCCCACTCCCGGCCAGCAGGCAGGATGGCGGACTCGGTGTGAGCAAGCCACCGGCGCGCGTGGATGGGGTCCCTATCGGATGAGACCAGCCACTCACGGCAGAGGTCGACTGTAGACACGGCACGATTCCCTCTCGTTGCGGCGAGTACGGGAATCGTGCCGCGCCAAAGCTCTTGCGACCGGACAGATTGTCCGGATGATTTTTTGCGCTAGTCCTTGACGGTCAAGCCGACGCCGGCCCAACGGGCGTATCCAGCAAGGGAGTCGTCCGACTGCCGGTCAAGTCGAACCAGCGTGGCGGCTGTTGTCCGTGCGGTCGGATGGAACCGGGTGTGGGTCGGTGCTGCGGCACGGGCGCGCAGGAGATCGCGGTAGGCGCCATCCCGGTCGCCCTGCGCCAGCCTGGCGGTCGCCACGTCGATGTAGTGGTGCGAGGAGCGTTCCTTCGCGAGGTCGGCTGGCGGCTCCCACTCCTCGCGATCCTGGTCTCCGCCCCATTCGCGGATGCGGGCCAGCGCCTGCTCTGTGTCGCCGGAGTCGATCAGCATGGCGACTTCGTGGATCTTGATGTTGCTCGGGCCGAAGCTGGTCTCATAGTGCAGCGTGTCCCGGCCCAGGAAGCGCGCGTACGAGCGGGCCTCGGCGAGGCACTCGTGGGCGCGGGCCTCCTGGCCGTCCCTCGCTTCCAGGATCGCCAGCTTCAGCAGCATCCCGCCGATCACAGCCATGTGCGCATCAGTCAAGGAATGCTCCGGCGCGGACCGCTCCACCTCTTCCATGAGCCCCGTGAGGAGCCGCCGAGCGGACGAGAGGCTTCCCATCCTGACCATGGCGCCGGCCTTCAAGTATCCGGCCGTTGCCTGCATGAGGTCGTCCCCGGACAGGTCGGCTGCCCACTGCACGCGCTCCACCGCAGTGAGGCTCAGGTCGTGGTAGCCGAGCTTGTGCGACAGCGAGTTGATCGCGCGGTAGCAGATCGCCAGCTGGCGGAAGGCTTCCCGCTGGTCGAGGTCGAGCGCCGCGTCGCGCCGGTGAGCCGTGAGGGGATCACCCGCGAGGGCGACATGCGTCAACTCTGTCACGAGGCCGGGCAGCAGCGGCCCCATGGGCGCGTACTTGCTGTCGCGGCGCATGGCCGAGACATGCTCGGTCTCCGCCATGAGTACGGACAAAGGCCGCGGCGCGGTCACCAGGTCATCCGGGCTGTCGTAGGTCAGCAGGACACGCCGCAACTCAGGGATGACCGCCTGCGCCTGCGTTTCACTTTCCGCGCCATTGATGTACGGCTGCCCCGTGAGGGTGGTTGGCCCGACTTTAAGGGCCTTTGCGAGATGGATCAGGAGCCCAGGAGGCACGGGACGGCTACCCCTCTCGTACTTCTCCAGGGCGCCGGGGGAGATGGCGGCGGCGGCCGCGAGCTGTCGCACGGTCATCTGGCGGACCTTCCGCAGCTCGCGGATGCGCTGGCCTACATGGTGCTCGGTCATGCGTGTCACAGCCTTTCCTGTCCGGACAGCGCCAGCGTAGAGCGCGGACAGTGGCCCCGAATAGTGGTCTCAGAGGAGCCGACGGCAGCGACTTACTGCGAGGGGTACCGCGTCTCGTCTAGCCGGTCGGAGCCGCAGTCGCACGGCTGCGCTCCCTCGACGAGGGCGCGGCGGGCCTGGTCGAGGGTGAGGGTGGGCTCGCGGTTCGCGAGAAAGCAGTCCTCGTAATGGAGGATCCGGATCTTGTGCTGCGGGGGCGAGGGGATGTCCTGGAGGCTCCACCGGCCGGGGAACTGCGCGGCCATTTGATCACGGCTGGGAGCTGCGGCGTGGCTTCGGGGGACGCTCGAGTAATCCGTGCCCCCGATTTTGCTCACGAGCCGGGCCGGCGCCCGGAAAGTGATCGCCTTGGGCTCGGGGGCGATCTCGCCGCCCGGCAGTCGCAGCTCGGCCCAGAGGGTGATCCGCAGCTCGCACCACCAGTCCCCGGAGCGCTGCCGGATCCAGGCCAGGAGCTCTGCGGCGACGTGCTCGCCACTGACGAGCTCCACCATCACCTGGGGGGATGGACCGCCCTGGGTGTGGGGGGAATCGGGTGTCGGGGAGCTCATGATTACGGGCTGGGCTGTCGCAGGGCTGGGTTTCACCTAGAACCATACCCGTGTTCGATTCTATTCGCGTCGGCCCCGCAGCACGGTGACCTCTTCGGTGAGCCCTGCCATCCGCTCGAGGATCCGCTCATTCAGTGCGCTCCGCGCCTGTCGCACATCATCGAGCTCGTGACTTGGATAAGCCGCTACTTCGCCTGCGGCCAGCCGAAGCACCTGGGCCGAGGCTGCCTCGAACGGTACGTACTCCGAGCCGATCCACCATCCGTCTCGCATCGCGGCGTCCGAAGCTTCCAGGGCAGCCTTGCGAAGCTCGGAGACGCGATCCATAACGGTTTGCGGAGACTGCCCGCGTCCTCCATACGATCCCGCTGTTTGGAACAGGTAGATGTCCCAGTCTCGGTAGGCGGAACGGATGGCGATGAGCCGTTCCACTGCTCCGGCCTCGCGCCGCTCTCGTAGTGCCGCGGCTTGTAGCCGCGCCTCGGTACGCGCCGCCCGAACAGGCCCCAAGTAGCCACCTAGAGCTGTCAGGGCAGCACCGGCTGTCGCGCCGATCGCCCCCCACACCGCACCATCCATGTCTCCCCCCATCGCAATCGTGATGGGGCGCCCCAGAGGTGTCCACCTGCGGAACGGGACATTTTGTCGCCGATGGCCGCATGCTTCGGCGTCAATTGCTGGCCAGATGGTGATCACTCTTGGGTTTTCGAAACGGGAGGTGGAGGGCGATCACCCTGTGCGCTTCTTCGGTGCGGCCTTCTTCGGGGAACGCGTGGGCGTCTTCTTGGCCGTCTTCGCCGGGGCCTTCTTTGGCGACTTCCGGGCCGGGGTGCCAACGTCTTCCTCGGCCTTATCGATGGACGCCTGGAGGGCGGCCATTAGATCAACGACATTTGATGGCGCCGCTGTGGCCTTGGCCCGCTTGCGCGCCGGATGTGCCCCGGCCTTGGTGGTGACGAGCTCCCGCAATGCCGTCTGGTATTCGTCCTCCAGCGCGTCGAGGTCGAAGTCCTGGGACATCCTGTCCATCAGGCTCGCGGCCATCTCCACCTCCTGCGGCCGCACCGTGACCGAGGAGGACGGCGCTAGGCCGGCCGAGTCCCGGACCTCGTCGGGCCAGAGCATCGTGTGGATCACCATCAGGTCCCCATGGGCTCGCAAGAGCGCCAGAGATTCCTTCGACCGCAGGGCAATCTTCGTTACGGCTACCCGGTCGGTCTGCTTCAGCGTCTCCCGCAGCAGGACGTAGGGCTTGTTCGCCGCTGCGGACTCCGGCTGAAGGTAGTACGCCTGGTCGAGCTGGATCGGATCGATCTCGGAGGCGTCGATGAAGGCCAATACGTCGATCAGCTTCTTCGTGGGCAAAGGGAGCTGGGCCATGAGGTCGTCGGTGAGAACCACATCCTGGCCCTCGCGTTCGATGCCCTTGGCGACGTGCTCGTAGGGCACGGTCTCGCCGCAGACGTCGCACGTCCGGCGCCGGCGGATCCGGCCCCCGTCCTCGGCGTGCACCTCGTGCAGCACGACGTCGTGCTCCTCGATCGCGGGCACGATCTGGATCGGCACCGAGACGAGCCCGAAGCCGATGGCGCCTTTCCACAGGGACCGAGGCATGAGATCAGCCTGCGGGAGGGGCGCACGTCCCGCAGCGGCGCCCGCCCGAACGGGTGACAGTGGGAGGAACAAAGAATGGCCCCGCCACCCTTCCGGGTGGCGGGGCGTTCTCAGGCGTCGTAGCCGGTGAGCGGCGGTGGCGGCGGATCCGGTGAGGGTACTGGCTGTGCGTCGACGAGGCCGAGCTGCTGAAGAGCCCCTATGTCGCCGGCGGTCAGGTCAGCGCGGGGCTGAACTGGTGTGGGGGTGGGCTGGTCGGACATGGTGCTCCGATCACTGGGTGGCGGCCACGTAGACGCTGACGAGGAGCCCGATCAGGCCCACGAGGGCGGCCAGGGACGGCAGCGGCCACCGGCCCTTCTCCAGAGTCGACACGCGCTGGTTCAGGGCGGCGATGTCGGACTCGAGGGCGGTGGTGCGTTGGAGGGCGACCTCGAGTTTGCCGTTGAGGGTGGCGAAGCCGGTGTCGACGCTGCCGCGGAGCCTCTCGAGCTCGACGGCGACCGCGGCCTGGTCCGGCATGGTCACCGACGTGCCACCGTTTCGGTGATGCCGGGGCCGGGGGTGCCGCCGGAGGTGGCGATGGCGGTCAGGAGCGCGAGGACGGCAGCGAGGCCGGCGGCGGAGAGGGCGCCGGGCCAGTCGGCGTCGAGTACGCCGGTGGCCCCGGCCCCGAGGATGCCGAGGAGTGCCTGGGCGAAGGTGCGGACCATGCGCTCGGCGGTGGCTTTCCAGAAGGCTGCGGTGTTCATGCTGGCTCCAAAGGAGGCTGCCGACAGCGGTGTCGGCGGCAACGGTGGGAAGGGGTTCTAGGCGACGCGACGGCCGGTGAGGTAGCCGATGAGGGGCACGCTCGACTGGATGCGGACCTTGTCGACCAGCGCGCCGTCCGGCAGACGCTGGACGAACTTGCTGCCAGCCACAGTCAGCGGAAACGCCTTGGCCGGGGCGTCCCAGGTGCCGCCCTCGTGGTGGTACGTGAGGACGACCTGGGCGTCGGAGCTCTGCGGGGCGAGGCACAGCCACAGGGGCCCGTTGCGGGCACCGCCCTGCGGGGCTTCGAGGGTGCCGGCGGGCTCCACGGGGAGGTCGAACGCCGTGGTGGCGGGCACGGTGAAGTAGGCGAGCATGTCGTCCTCCGTGAAGCGGGGCGCGGGCTTGGGCTGAGTGGGCGGGTGGGGCTGGAAGGACAGCGCCCAGGTGCGGAGTTCGTCGCGGCTGGCGAGGTGGCAGTAGTCCCGGTCCACACCGTTGTCGCTGTACTGGTGGAAGAGCCACGGGGACTTGATGCCGGGCTGGCCCGCGGGGCGCCCGGCGGTGGCGATCCAGAGGAAGTCGCCGTAGTTCGAGGTCCGGTCGACGTTCAGCCAGTAGTCGAGGTTGCAGTACATGCCGACCGGGTGGCCGGGCATCTGGTCCTTGACGTAGGCCAGCCAGGCGTCGCGGTAGGCGAGCTGGCGGGACTTCGGGACGCTCGCGTTGGCGTCGTCGTAGCCCTCCCAGTCCAGGACGATGATGTCGCCGGGGCGCCAGGCCACTTGCCGCAGGAAGTAGTCGGCTTCCGCGCGGGGGTCGTTGGCCATGTGGGGGTAGTGGTAGGCGCCCCAGACGAGGCCGTTCGCCTTGGCGTGGTCGCGCTGGGCGACCCACTTGGGGTTGATGTACGACAGGCCCTCGGTGACCTTGACGAACGCGAAGGCCAGGCCGCTGGTGTCCGGGGACGACGACTGATATGAGGCCCAGTCCTGGCCGTATATGCCCATTCGGGGCCCTTTCTCAGGCGGTCTGGTAGGTGCCGTAGACCCGGAAGACATTGCCGGCGGCTGGCGACCAGGGAACCGACTCAGTCCACACGTCGTAGTCGCCCGTTACCGTGATGTTGGGGAACCAGATGTCATCGGTGCTGTTGGCATTTGCGAAGAGCGGGGAGTCGCCGGGCCCGTGGTTGGGTGAGCCGCTGCGGGAGAAGCTGGCGCCAAGGACGCCGGGGCAGCTGGTGTTGGCGGTGGCCACGGGCAGGCTGATGCGGTAGGCCCCTGACCCCTTGTTGGTCGTGGATCCGATGGTCAGCATGATGCTGACGTGGCAGATCTTGCCGGTGATCAGGTAGCTGCCGACCAGCGTGCCGTTCCCCAGAGAAGGGTTCGTTGTGGTGGCGGTCCAGGTCGGCGTGTAGGTGCTCCAGGCTGTGGCCCCGTAGAAGACCTGTCGCCATCCGCTGCCATCGTAGATCTCAAGGGTGTTCACGTCCTGCAGCCATGTCGTCATGCCCTCGACGGGAGAGGTGAGGGTCGCGTTGCGTGCGGATGCGCTTGCAAACCGCATGATGGTCCGCTGGACGATCGGGTCAGCCAAGTTGAAAGCGGCCGTGGCCATGTTGGGGGCGTCGGTGAGGGCGGCGATCTGCACGCCCTGGCCGTAGGCGTCGGTGGTGGGCACAGGTCACCTCCTAGGTGAGCCGGTAGCGGGTGGCGACGTCGAGGGCTGCCCAGCTCGCGGTGCCGCTGTAGTCGGTGATCTGGATCGTGCCGTCGGCGTTGATGTCGAGGACGCCGAAGACGCCGACGGCGACTTCGGTGACGTGCCGGGCACGCTTGGCGGGGGTGGCTGCGGCCGGGAGGGTGCCGACGGTGGCGGTGCCGGTGGTCGAGGCGGGTGCCCGGGCGAGTCCGCTGAGGCTCGCTGTGCCGTCGCCGTTGATGCGGTACGCGCAGGTGTAGTACGCCGAGGAGAACGTCGACCAGCCGGTGTTCAGGCTGAGGGTCTGCCAGGTGCCGGCCGTGGTGGCGGGGGCGGTGCGGCCTGGGGTGATCCAGTTGCCGGAGCTGGAGCGCATCAGGATGATCTGGTCGCCGACCGTGGGGGTCAAGTAGGTGTCCAGGCGGCGAACGATGATGCTGTCGCTGGTGGTGACCGTCCCGTCCGTGCCGACGGTGGACACGACCGCGAGGCGCCAGTCCGCTCCGCGCACGGCCGGTGTCGCCGCGGCGGCCTGGACGGAGCCCGTGAGGATCGCGTCCGCCAGCTCGGCGTGGACCGCCATGGACGACGAGGAGCCACTCATGCGTCCTCCTTGGCGCTGATGGTGGTGACCGGAAAGTCGCCGCTCTCGGACAGCGGCACGGTCAGGCCCTGGACCTGGTGCAGCTCGCGCGTTCCGCCCGCGTACACCACCCGCAGCACGTCTCCCGGCAGGAGTGCCGGGTTGGGCAGCGAGGACAGGTCGCCGCTGGAATTGGGGGCCATGGCTGCCCTGAGCTTGAGGGTGGCGGCTGCCGTGCAGGCGGCGGTGGTGGTCAGGGTCGAGGAGGTGTAGAAGGTCGGCCGGCGGCCGAAGGGGCCGCCCCAGTAGGTGGGGCTCGTGGGGTCGCTGTCGGTCACCAGCGCGCTCACCGGCGGCGAGTTCGTCTCGGTGTTCTCCCCGCGCGCCAAGACGCCGTTGAAGACCTTGTCGCTGCTCATGCCGCGGCTGGCGTTGACCAGGACGCCGCCTTCGCCTGCTGCGACGGTCCACGCGGGCGCCGTGGTGAGCAGGTCGGGGAGGACGGCGACGGTGAAGACGCCGTCGGGGTCGGTGTAGCACTCTGCGCCGAGAGACGCGGCCAGCTCCTGCACGGCGGCCCACGGGTCCCCTTCGATATCCCAGGTGCGCGGCCCGATGGCGGCATCCGTCACGGTGCTGACCACGGAGGCGGCCGGCAGGCTGCGCTGGACCAGCGCGGTGATCGCGCCGATGGCGGTGCCGCTGGCCCGGTAGGGGGTGGTGAACTTGTCGTCGGCGATGAAGGCTTCCAGGGACTTGCCGCTGAGGGTGACCGGGCCGTAATCGGGGTCGCCGGTAACGGAGTCGATGCGGAAGACGCCAAGCGGCACGAGCTCGCTGGTGCCGTCCGGGTACTGCACACCGCGGCTGATCCGCAGCGTGGCCCCGTAGACGCTGAGCTGGTCGGCGGGGGTGCGGGGGATCAGGTCCGGATCGGCGGTGGTGACGGTACAGGTGCGGCGGATGGCCTGGCCGCGGTCGATGGTGACGGATCCGCCGGTGTGCGCCAGGCGTTCGACGCGCCCGTCCGTGCGGAAGAGCACCACTTCGGTGGCCACCGTGTGGGGCTCGGACAGGGCGGCTAGGAAGCGAGCACTGACGGGGTACACGGGTCAGCCCTCCGCTCGTCGGTCGAAGAGGACGTCTTCCCACGAGGCGTAGGCGGTTTCCACGGCTTGCCAGGTGGTGAAGGCGGTGAGGGTGTCCTGCCAGGTACGGCCGGCGGATCCGGCCACGCCGACGGCGGTGGGCATGTCGACCTGGGTGAGCGGCAGCGTCCACTGGCGCCAGGCCTCGTCGGCGACGTCGACGACGCGCGGCAGGGTGACCTCGCCGACGGTGACGTACAGGTCCGATTCATGCAGGCCGGGAGCGACCTGCCACAGCAAGACGTTGCCGGAGCCCAGGAGCCAGTGAAGGCGTTCGGCCTCGTCGTCGGTGCGTGTCCACACGACCAGGTCGCCTTCGAGACCGCCCCGGACATCGGACAGGACGACGGCGTTGCGGCGGCCGCGCACGCGGTAGGCGGCCTGGTTGATCGCCCGCTTCCACGACGGAGGCGTGACGACCATGAACTGTCCGTTGCGCTGCGGCTGTCCGGGATCCTTCAGCCAGCACAGATCCGTGTCGCCGGGGGCGAGGGTGACGCTGTCGCTCGTGCGGTAGGCGGGGGTGGCCGAGATGGTGGCCCGGGTCTCGACGTAGTACGAGACCGGCACGCCCAGCGGCGCCTCGGCGTCCTCGATGACGACCTGGTCGGAGGTGACGGGGCTCAGGCTGAGCAGGCCGGACGGGCCACGCGTCAGCGTGCGGGCGCCGTCGGGGGTGACCCGGTAGACGGTCATCAGGTCGCCGGTGTTCAGCTCGCGCAGGGTCAGCGTGATCGTCGCCGTGGCGTCGTGGGCCACGACCTCGATGAAGGGCAGGGACTGCCACAGGGCCGCCCGGTCGATCCGCCACACCGACGAGGTCGCCGTCGCGGTCACGGTGTACTCGATGGCGGCCTGCATGGCGTTGGCCGGCGCGGTGAAGGAGTTGCCGAGCAGCCACCAGCCGGGAGTCGGTACGGCTGCGCCCGGGTCGGCGGTCAGGCCGAGGTCGGTGTTGGCTGCGTCGTACCAGCGGATGCCGCGGCTTGCCGTGAAGCCGCCGGAAGTGATCTGGCTGTAGATCTCAGTGCGGAACGTCTTGCCGCCCGTGCCCGCGGGCAGCGCGAATTTCGCGGAGCGGATCACGCTGGTGGTGGCCGTGCTCGACGTGATGGTCCCCGCGTAAGCGCCGTCCGCGCCGACAGCGCCCCACGGGGTCGAGCGGGTGACCGTGGCGACGCCGGAGACCGTGCTCCAGCCGGCCACGCCCTGCTCGAAGGACGCGTCGGCGTAGGGCATGACGCTGCCCGTGCGCAGGACGGGCACAGTCGTGATCACCGAGCCCTCGGCGCGCAGGACTTGGCCCGCGGTGGCCGCGTCGATGCCGACAGCGATCGAGCAGGAGGCCGTGGCGGCCGGAGCGATGGCGGAGACGTACTGCCGGTACCAGCTCGTGCCCGGCGCCGCGAGGGTGCTGCGGGTGGCCTGGATTTGGGCCCCAGCCGCGTTGTAGAAGCGCAGCTCCACCCATGTGGTCGAGGCGGAGGTGGGCGGGTTGAGGTAGCAGTACGCCAGGTATTCGGTCCCCGGGCTGGCTGGCGGCCGCTCGGTGGACCGCGCGGCCGCGTTGCCGTTGGCCGTCACCGTCGCGGCGAGCACGTGGCCGCCAGCGAGGTAGTAGTCGACCGCCCACGACACCGGCGGAACCTGGCGAGTCAGCGAGCAGTTCAGCTCGCTCGTCCAGGTCGAGGCGTCGACCTCCAGGCTCTCGGTGTTGAAGCTCAGCAGGTTCCCCACCGTGCTGAGCGGGAAGCCGAAAAAGAAGTTCTCGTAGAAGCTGGTGACGTTGGCAGCGGCCGGGGTGGAGGACACCACGACCTGGGCCCTGGCAGCCGTGGCCGGCGCCGGGCCGGCCACGGAGATCCGGTGCCAGGTCGCACTCGCCGACGAGGCGGTGACCGCCCACGTGATGCTGATCTCCACGTTGGCGGCGTCCAGCCAGCGGATACCGATCCGCTCCGGCACCGTCGACCCTGAAGCGTCGCAAAACGTCTCATAGACCGTGCCGGGGGTGACGGCATAGGAGGAGACGGTTCGGGCCTGCATCTCGCCGGCCGCGCTCGACTTCACCGTCAGGCAGCCGTCCCCGTTCCGGCCGCCCGAGCCCAGGCTGATGGTGCAGTTGAGCTTGGCCGTCCACCCGGAGGTGTTCGGGTCGACGGCCTCCGTGGTCGAGGAGAGGAAGTTGCCGGGGATCGCCACGTCTACCTCCTTCCGGCGCGCAGGGTCTGGACGAGTTCGCCGTTGGAGCGGCGGACCTCGGCGCGGGCGATGTCGGTGATCTCCCGGTCCCCGACGTAGACCTGGACGTGCAGGTCGCCACCGAGCCCGTTGGCAGCCGCCGCCGACAGGGCCTGCCACTGCGGCGGCGTCAGCACCGCCTCCGGGGTGCGCAGCCCGTTGAACCCGAGCTGGCCGGGCATCAACCACCCGCCCGAGTCGTAGCCGCCGGGGCGGTTGTAGGCGGAGGCGAGACTGCCGTAGGTCGCCAGTGCGTACCGCATGGAGGCGTAGATATTGGCCAACGGGTCGTAAATGCCGCGACTGCGCAGAGGTCCGGCATATGCGTTGAAAGTGCTGCCGATGGTCTGCATGAGGCCCCGGGAGGGGTCGCCGGCCTGGGCGTTGCTGTCCCACAGGTTGATCGCGTACTGGTTGCCGCCGGACTCCTGGTCCATGCGGCGCAGAACGACCGGGAGCAGGGAGGCGGGCTGACCGACCAGGCGCAGGGCCTGAAGGACGACTCCAGACCAGCGCTGGACTCCCGAGCCGCCGGCGTCGGAGAAGTCGAGCATGTTCTTTGCGGCGGAGACGACCTTGTCCTTCAGGTCCTTGATGATCTTCAGGGGTACGCCGCCAGCAGCTTTGGCCCACTGGCTGCTGCCGATGCTGGCGATTTTCTTGCGGACGGGGCCGATGGCCTTGTCCCACACGGCGGAGGGGTCGGTCAGGATGTCCCAGGCGTTACCGGCCCATCCACCGACGGTCTTGGCCGCGCCGGTGATACCGCCCCAGATGTCGGAGACGATCCCGCCGTCGGCGAAGCGCTGCACCGGGCCGCCGCCCGCGAATCCCGGCAGGGCGCCGTAGCGGTTGATGTAGTCGAGCGTGCCGAAGCCGACTTGCCGGGCGCTGTCGCGGCGCACGACGTACTCGTCCGCCATCAGCAGTGCCGGGATGGAGTCCTTGCCCGGAGTGCCGCCCGCGGTGCGGCCGCCCTCGGCGAACTTGATCGCACCAAGCTTGTCGAGGTCGAGCAGGCCGGCGACCGCGTTCCATACCGCGCGGATGCCGTCGTTGTAGACGACGTCCACCACGAACTGAACCGGTCCGCGTGTTTTGTCCTTCAGGGTGGACCAGATGCGGCCGATGTAGTCGACGCCGGTGTCGAAGCCGTCGCGGACGGCACGGACTCCGCGCATCAGCAGGTCGAACGCGGGGCTGATCACCGAGCGCCACACGTAGCTGATGACGCTGCCGAGCCCCTCCCACACGGGGCGGACGACGTTGTCGAGCAGCCAGGTGAAGACGCCGGCCAGCGGGCCGATGATGTACGCGCGGACCGCGCCGAAGATGGCCAGCCAGCCCGCCCACCACAGGCGCACCACGAGCCCGATGCCCTGGAAGACGGGCACGGCCACGTTGTTCCACAGCCACATGGCGACGGCGGCCAGGCCCTGGATCAGGGCGACGGTGCCGTCGATGGCGGGCTTGAACACGTTCGTCCACAGCCACATCGCCACGGCGGCGACGCCCTGGAAGGCGGGCTGGATGGCCGCGGTCCACAGCCACATGGCGGCCATGCCGAGCAGCTTGACCGCCAGGATCATCGGGCCGAATGTGAGCGTCGCCCAGACGAGAAAGAGGATCTTGGCGGCGGTGGCGATGAAGCCGAACACGGGGCTGAGCACGGTCTGCCACAGCCACACCGCGACGGCTCCGACCTGCTGGAACACGCCCCAGATGGCCATGAAGACGGGCTTGAGGACGACGTTCCACAGGAACAGCGCGCCGGTCTGGATGCCAGCCCAGGTGGCCTGGACGGCGGCCCGGAACCAGCCGACCCGCTGGTAGGCGACCACCAGCGCCGCGCCGAGGGCGAGGATCGCGGTGATGATCAGGATGATTGGGTTGGCTTCCATGACCGCGTTGAAAGCGGCCACGGCCAGGGTGGCGCCCTGCTGGACCGCCGTCCAGGCCAGGATCACGCCTCGGTAGACCGAGAAGACGCCGGTTACCAGGCTGGTGGCCACCGCCTGCGCGGTCAGCGACAGGGCGAAGCCGCCGACCGCGATCCCGATCGGGATCAGCCAGGTGCCCATGTCGCGCAGCCAGCCCACGACTCCGGAACCGGCGGAGGCCAGGGCCAGCAGGGTCGGCACGAGGACGGGGCCGACCACGCCGGCGACCGTGCGGATAGGGGGCAGCAGCGTGGTGGAGAAAACGCGGGCCAGCTCGTCGGCGACCGGCAGGACTTGGCCGCCGATGAACTCGGTGAAGCCCTGCTCCAGCTGCCGCTTGAAAACCTGGATCTCGTAGGCAGGCCCGGAGCGGATGGACTCGCCCAGCTTCTGCGCGCTGCCGGCGAACTTGCCCAGCCCGTCCGCGGCGGACGAGGGGTCCATCGCGAACAGGGCTTTGCCGAGGTCCTCGGCCTGGGTACCGAAGAGGTTGGTGGCGGCCTGAGCCTGCTCGATCGGGTCCTTGATGCCGCGCAGCCGGTCCAGGGTCAGGTCGAGCGCGGCCTTGGCTGTCGCGCCACCGGCGCCGAACTTGGCGGCCATGTCGTCCGCCGACAGGCCCAGCGCCTCGAAGCCCTGCTTGGTGGTGTCCGAGCCGTCGACGGCCCGGATGGAGAACTCCTTGATCGCGTCGGCGGCCAAGTCGCCATCGCGGGCGCCAGCCTGCAAGGCCTGGTTGATCAGGCCGATGGCGTCCGCGCCGGTGAGACCCGCTTTCGTGAATTGGACGCCGTACTCGTTGAGGGTGTCCAACAAGTCGTCGGCCTTGTTGGCGCCGGACTGGAACCCCTTCGTGATCAGGTCGAACGCGTCGTTCGCGGTCTTGGCCAGGCCGGTGCGCAAGAGCTGGCTGACGGCGTTGGTGACGCCACCGAGGTCCTGGTCGAAGACGTGGGCGACGTCCGCGGCCTTGGTGGCGATCTGCTGCAGCTGGGCGTTGGTCGCCTCCGGCGGGGCAAGGCCGGCGCTGACCACCGACTTGATCGCCTCGGCCGCGCTCTCGAAGGACTCCGAGACGCCGCTGGAGTAGAGCTGTCCGGCGACCTTGCCCTGGGCGGCGGCGACCTTGCCAGTGGTGCCGAGCTGAGCCTGCAGCTTGCCGGTGATCGCGCTCTGCTCGATGGCATCGGCGATGCCCTTGACCAGCAGCGCGCCAGCCGCGACACCGGCAGCGGCCGCCCCCTTCTTGATCTTGTCGCGCAGGCCGCCACCGGCCGCCTCACCCGCCTTCTGGCCGGCGTCCTGCGAGGGGCCGATCAGCTGCTGGCGCAGCTCGAGCCCGATCCCCTTCACCGAGGGGATGATTTGCACGGAGGCGTACCCGATAACGGTCACCGGCCACCCCCTCGGCTTCAGGTCATGTGAGGCGGCCTTCGGTGATCGCTTGGTGGCGCTCGGCCTGGCGGCGGCGGGCGTCGGCGATGCGCCCGGCCCGCTCCGGGCTGATCGCCCGTCGGCGTGCGTGCCGAGCCCAGCGGCGCGGGTACGGCTTGGGGGCGGTGGGCTTTTTGCCGGAGGCGGCGTATTCGACGTCCCAACGCAGGTGCTGGACGAGGTCGAACAGGTCAGCCAGGACGATCTCTTCGCCCGAGGGCTCGGGGGTGCCCTCGTTGAGGGCGGTGCGGGTGGCGGAGGCAGGGGGCAGGCCATGGACGAGGCTGGACAGCTCGCGCCATGTGAGCTCGCCGGTGAAGACGTCGCGGAGCCTGACCCCGTACTCGCGGCGGAGGTCCGCCTCTACGGCACGTCCGTGGTGACGGATCAGCTCGCAGAGGCCCCGGATTCCCCCGGCTCCAGCCCAGAGTGCCGCCGGTAGGCGTCGAAGAGAGCGCGGAGCTTGTACTGCGGCAGCGGGGTGGCGTGGAAGTCCTGCCACTGGCCGCCCAGGGCGGCTTTGAAGATGCCGACCATAGCCTGGGTATCGCCTGCCTCGGCGGCCTCGACGAGTTCCCAGACGTTCAGGGCCTGCATGTGGGCGAACTCCCAGCGGCGGCCCGCCCAGTGGACCCGCCAGGGGCTGAGGTCGACCTCGGCCTGGACGGCGTCGAGGTTGAAGTCGAAGGGCTGGTCGTCACGTGCCGCGGTTCGGGTGGCCATGGGTCCTCGCTCTCAAGGGACAGGAAGGTCGCGGTTCTGTGGGGTGCCGGGGCGCGGTCCGAACCGCGACGAAAGGACCACGCCCCGGCGATCAGGAGCCAGCCGTGAACTGGCGGTTGAACAGCACCTTCCCGGACGTCGGGTAGATGGTGGCGACAAGCTTGTAGGTGGTCAGATCGGTCTCGTTCTCCGTGATGTCGCCGTCCACGGACACCTCGGCGTACTGGGCGCAGATCAGCCGCTTGACCTTGGTGCCCTCACGCGTCTCGAACGCGATCTTGATGCGGTCCGGCTTCGGCACGATCAGCTGTGTGTCGGTCGACCCGGGCCAGATCAGCGACCGGGTGAGCAGGTTGTCCTCCAGCGCCGTGAAGGACTTCGTCAGCTTGAAGTGGGCGCGGGAGGTGCGCACGAGGATGCCGCCCCAGGCGTACTTGTCGTCGGTGTCCTCGTCGCGGGACTCGGTGAATCCGTCGTCGCCATCGAGGAGACCGACCAGGCCCCACTCGGCAGGGAACGGGTCGTTGATGGTCGCGGGACTCACAGCGGTCAGCGGTCCGACGTACACGTCAGCGTCGGTCCACAGTGATGCGTTTGTCGGGTCGCCGGCCACGGCGGTCCTCCTTCGGGGGCAGGTCGGATGAAGGCGTCGCGGTTCGGGGGTGTGCGGTGGTCAGGCCGTGGCGGGCCGGACGTGGGCGAGCACGGTGAAGGTGCTCAGGTCGAGGCCCGAGGCGTCGTCGACGGCGGCCAGCGGGCCGGTCGCCGGCCTTACCCCGCGAATGACCGCCCCGGAATGGTTGACGAGCAGGCCCTGGGACAGCTGCGCGAGATCGTGGGCCTGGTCGGCATCGGTGTGCCAGACGGTCACCCGCAGCGTGCAGCTGGCATCCGCCAGGGAGCCGTGCGGGAGGTCGGTGTCCTTGCGCACCATCACATAGGGCAGGTGCGGCGTCTCCGGGGTCCGGTCGCCGGGAACGCGCGTGCCCACCGTGACCCCGGCCGTATACGGCTCCCTCCGGGCGGCCAGCGCGCTGCGCAGGGCCTCGGCCGCGGCGGCCTGGGCGTCGGCGAAGACGATCAGCGGCTTCACCGGGCGCCTCGCTCCTTGACCTCCAGCCCGGCCGCGCCGGCAGCCCGGGTGAGGACGCCTTCCTTGGCCTGAAGGGCCATGCCGCGCGCGTGCGCGAGCGTCACGGAGGCCGCGCCGCGGTCGGTGGTGTACGAGCGGACCTCGACGGGGACTTGGTCGCCGACCGCTGTGCGGGCCTTGGCCGCGACCTCGGCCGCGACACGGTCCACCAGGGCGCGCACCTCTGCTCCCTGGAGCAGCTCGCGCACCCCGGCGGGTTCGAGACGAAAGTCGGTGAACACGGCTGTCCTCCCTTGCTATCCGGTGGCCCGGACCACATCGAATTCGACATGGTGGACGGTGCCGTCGAGCGGGTCGGGCCACCGCGCGACCTCACCGACCACCTCAAGGAGCATGTCGGCCCACTCGATCCGGTCCGTGGCGCGAACGTCGACGTCGACCCCGGGCGGGGTCTGCACGTGCCAGCCGGTGACCACCGCCACCCGCTCCGGCGTCGTGGACTCGGTCGCCGTGGTCGGCTGGACATCCACCTCCGCGATCGTCAACCGGGTGGCGGCCTCGGGAGACCAGTCGGGAAGCCGGTTGCCGCCGCGGTCGACGCGCACGCCGGCGCGCACCCGCACGATCGCCTGGTCGAAGAACATCACGGCTCGCTCCCCGTGCGGACCTTGTGCCGGTCCACCGCCCGCGTCCACTGGTCCGTCACCCCCACCGCCGCCTGGGCGCCGAAGGTCACCGACTGGCCGCCGACGGCCTTGGACTGCACGCCCGGGGTGACGGTGTACAGCGCGCGGGCCTGATCGATGACCACCTCGGCGATGTCGTCGGGGACCTGGGCCCAGCCGTGGGTGTAGGTGACCTCCAGACAGCCGAGCCGGTCCGGCCAGCACAGCCCACCGAGCCGCCGCAGCATGCCGGCCTGCGACCAGGCGTAGTCCGTGCCCTCAACGAGCGTGGCGCCGTCGAGCTTGACGGAGGCGACGGCGACGGTCGGCCAGACGGGCAGCAGCAGCGACTCCCGCCCCGTCCCGTCCATCCGTACCGTCTCCCCGGCCACGATGGTCACCGGGTGGCCGACGGCGCCCCGAAAGCGACGCGTTGCGGCCTGAAGGGCGGCCAGGAGCTTCGGGTCGTCGGCGGGCCGGCCGAGCCACACCGCGAGTTCGGCCGGATCGGCCAGCAGGTCAGTGGCCACCGCCGTCATCCTTCACGCGCGGCGCCCGGCTCCGCCCACGACCGGCTGTGCGCGCCTTGTGCTCCGCCGCGTCCCCATCAGGGGCTGCCACGCGCGGGGGCGGGACGGTGTCCTGTACGAGCGTGGCGCCGAGGGCCTGGGCGTCGTCCTCGGTGAGCTGAAGCTCTGCCTCGTGGCCGCCGTTAACCCGCACCTTGTACGTGCGCAGCCCTCGATTCACGGCCGCCTCCCTGGTGTCTGGGCCGCGACCGGCTGGCGCCCGCCTGTTGGGCACCGGCCGGCCAACGGCCGTGAGGTGATGGGCATGGCGCCGCTACGCCATGAGACCGGCGGCCTTGAGCGCCGCCACGACCTCGTTGACCTTGTCGGCCAGGTCGCGGAAGTTGTTGTTCAGCGTGGCCTGGCTGAAAGCCGCGCCGACGTCGGCGACCGTTCCGTCCGCCGTGCCGACGGAGACCGTCAGAGCGGCCACGGTGGCCGCCTGCTTGGCCTCCCGGGCCTTGCCCTTCCCTGTGTTCGCGTATCCCATGACCGCCCCTCACCAGGCCGCGAGCGAGATCTTGGCGAAGGCATTCGGCTGGATGATCCCGAACGCGGCGCGCATCTCGGCGAGGATCGCGACCATGTTGCGGATAAAGAAGTCGCTGTGGGAGTCGGTCATGGTGACCGATGCCTGCTCGCGGTCCCACAGGATCGCCTTGCGCCAGTCGCCGATGTAGGCGGTGCCGGCCGGTACGGCCTCGGATTCCACGATCGGCAGGTTCCACAGCGGCGTGTTGCCGCCGATCGTCCCGGCCGGGCCGCCGAAGTAGAAACGCGCTTCGTTGTCGGTGAGCAGATCCAGGCCCTCGACGTCGTTCGGGTGCATCACGTAGGCATTGGCCACCGACCGGCCCACGGTCTTCACCAGCGTCTTACCGCGGCGCAGCCGGGTCAGGTTCGTCTCCGTGGTGAACGTCGGCGCCTGCACACCGCTCGTGTTCGCCAGCCCGGTGAAGTTCTCGCCGGTGCCGTCACCGGCGATCATCTGGTCCTCGAGCTCCTCCTCCAGGCCGTAGCGGAGGTAGGAGTCGATGATCGTGCGGACCTGGGCGGCATCCGACAGGGCCCGCTTGGTCAGCGGCAGCCAGTGCGCGATCGTGCGCACCGGCGTGGTGACCTTCGCCCAGGTCATGGCCGACTCCGGCTTCGTGCCAGAGGAGCCGGAAGTGGCGGTGGCCTCAGCGACAGGGGCGGCGGCGTTGGTGGCGCCGGTCATCCGCACGTACTCGATGGTGTCGCTGGTCGTCGTACCCGCGGTGACGACGTCACGCAGGACGAGCGGGCGCTGGAAAGCGTCCGCGCCGACCACCAGGCCGCGCCGGTCATCCATCACCAGCGCGCCGGCGGAGGTGTCCGAGGCGCCGGTGATCAGGGTCTTGTAGCCGACCGGGCGGGACTGGACGCGGTGGTCCTTGCCGAAGGTCCCGTTCGGGGCCGTCTCCAGGAGTGCCTTGTACTCGGGCGAGGCGGTGAAGTGCTCGCCGAGGGTCTTGGCACCGTCGGGGACGATCAGGCCGGAGGGGGTGCGCTTCTCGCCGGACGGCTCGGCCATGGCGATGCCCTCGCCGAGGTCGGCGATGGCCTGCCGCAGCGCGCCGTCAGCGCGCGCCTTCTCCAGGGCGGCCTTGGCTTCCTTGGCCTTGGCCATGTGCTCGTTGATCTGGCCGCGTTCGTCGTCGGTGAAGTCGCGGTCCTGGTCCTCGGCCTGCGCGGCGATGGCGCGGGCCGCCTCGAGGTGGTGCTTGAGCTGGTCGGTCAGCTCGTCAGTCTTGACGGGCATGGCTCCTCAATCTGTGGTCAGGCCGGCCTCGAGGAGGTCGAGGTCCAGGCGGGCGCGCAGACGGGAAGCGGCGGCACCGGCCTTGGCGGCGTCGACGGACGCTTCGCGGGGGCTCGGCGTGGTCTCATCCACGGTCGTGCTGGTGGGCGGGATGGCGGTGTCCTGGGCGGGCAGGTTCCCGGCGGGCTGGGCGGAGGGCGTGATGCCGTCAGCCGCCGCGGGAGCCGGACGGCCGGACACCTCGGGCTGGGACTTCTCCGGCTGGGCGCTGGCCAGCACCTCGCCGATGGCCTCGTAGGCCGAGGTCAGGGAGTCGAAGTTCTTCTGCGACAGCACGCGGCCTGCCTTGAACCCTTCGGCCAGGCTGCGCGCCTTCGCACTGATCAGTTCCGTCTCTTGGTTCGCGCCGACGAGGGTGGGGCCGACCTCGTGCAGCTTCAGCTGGCGCAGCTCGTACACCGGGCCGCCGTCGCGCTCGCCCCATCCGGCGTCCTGGATGTCGTAGGCGAAGCTGAACTGGGTGACCCTGCGGCCCTTCATCAGGCGGAATACCTGGGCGGCCTTGGGGTTGTCGAGGTCGAGCTGCCCGGTCACGACCAGCCCGGCCGCGGTCTCCTTCGCATCGGTCACCGACCCGATGTGCGAGAACGGGTCGGCCCAGTCGTGGGACCAGATCACGGGGATCGGGTCGCCAGCGGCCTTCCAGCGGGCGAGGTCATCGGCGAACGCGCCCGGCATGACGACATCCCCCACGCTGTCCTCGTTGCCGAAGACCGATACCAGGGCGGTGAACTCCCCGGCGCCGAGCCCGTCCGCCTCACCAGCCGCCTTGACCCGCGCGGGGCAGTCCTTCGTGTGCGGCACTTTCAGTCTCCCCTCGCGTAGTCAAGCGTGCAGTTGCAGTTGGAGGTCTCTTTCGCCTTGCCATGGCCATCACCGGGCCAGCGCAGGCCGTTGCTGAACACGTCGTCCAGGCCGACGCTCTCCCCGTCCTGCGCCCGGTGCGAGGGACGCGGGTTCTTCCCGCCGGTGCGCCAGGTCTTCTGTTTGAGACCGGAGACGCCGGCGGCGTCATGCCCGCCGAAGGACCGCAGCTCGGTCGCGGCGGTGGCCGACCGGATCCGGCTCACGCCCTCCCAGGCGCCAGCGGCCGCGACCAGATGCTCCCGCCACTGCTCACCGCCCTCCTCGGCCACCGCGGCGACCGCCTTACGGCCGGCCTCCTCGTGCTGCGCGGCGTGCGTCTCGGCCGCGGCGAGGACCCAGGCGAGCATCACGTCCGCCGACCAGCCCTCAGCCTCCGCATTCCACGCGCCGAGCACCTCCCACGCGCCGACCTGAGCCAGCCGGAAGCCGTGATCGGCCAACAGGGCATCCAGCTGCGCCAGACGCTCCTTGCGGCCAGCGGCCCAGAGGGCGAGGAGGTCGGGCATACCGTCGTCCTTCGCCCCGGCCGCCGCCAGAAGCTTGCCGGCCTGCCGCCGCGTCCACCGGGCGAGCGCCTCGGTGAGCGCGTCCCGCTCGTCGGGGAAGGTCCCCAGCTCGTCAGGCCTGGCCGCCTTAGCGCGGGCCAGGCCCCACGCTTTTGGGGCGGCCGCCGGATCCGGCGCTGTGTCGCGCGGGCTGGCCAAGCCGCCTTCCGTCACGTTCAGCGGGGTAATCAGGCTGTCGCCGCCGTCGATCTGCGGGAGATTGAAGCGGGCGCGCTGCTCGTTGACCGTCATCCACGGCCGACCCGTCGCCGTCGACGCCGCCGCGGCCTGCTCCTCGAAGCTCCCGCGCATCTTCTCGGCGATGTTGAACTCGACATAGACGTCCTGGCTGTCGGGGAGGTCCGGGAGCAGGTTGACCTTGATCTCCTGCTGGATCATCTGCAGCCACGGCCCGAGCGTGTCCTGGTAAAGAATCTTGTGCTGCTCGGTGATGTTCGAGTAGGTGGCGTGATCCAGGATCCCGACCAGCGGCGGCGGAATGTGATAGGCCGCCGCCACCTCCTCCCGCGTCAGCTTCCGCGCCTCGATGTACTGCGCCTGCTCCGGAGACATCGCGATCGGCGTATACGCCATCCCGTCCTCGAGGATCGGCGTCCCGCCCTCGGCGCCGCCGCCGGCGGCGAAGGTCCGCCACATCTCCCGGAAGCGGCGCTTCTCCTCCGTCGACCACTCCGGCGCTTCCGCCGGCCGCGTCAGAACGCCCGTCATACGAGCGCCCGAGCGCCACATGGCCGCCCGCTGCTTCGCGGACTCCTGATCCTCCAGCAGCAGCGCCCGCAGCGCCTCCACCGGACTCGCCCCGTGGCGCAGGTCCTCGGGCGAGTAGCCGCGGAAGTGCACGACCTCGTCGAGAGCGAAGCGCTGGCCGCTGGCCGCCTGGTAATCCTCCGGCGCCAGCCACGAGCCACCGCGCGGCCGGATCAGCGTCGGCGGCACCGGCAGCAGCTGCAGCCGGTCACCCACACGAGCCTTAATCCAGTACGCCTCGTCGTAGACCGCGAGGTCGGACACCAGGCGCTCAATGAACCGGTACGCGGTCATGCGCGGCATCGGCTCGGCCAGCAGCAGAGCCAGCGGATGGCCGGCCAGGCGCTCCCGGTCGGTGTCGGAGACCCTGCGGAAGACGTGGATGCCGATCTGCGCGATGTTCCGGGCCAGGAACGACACGACCGTGCGGACTTGGGGCTGGCAGCGCCAGATCTGCGCGTACTCCCACGGGCTCGCACCGATCGGCAGCACGGCATACGACGGCAGGACGCCGGCGCCGGTCAA
The DNA here is from genome assembly GCF_014648775.1 of Streptomyces abikoensis. Lineage (GTDB taxonomy): Bacteria > Actinomycetota > Actinomycetes > Streptomycetales > Streptomycetaceae > Streptomyces > Streptomyces abikoensis. The sequence continues at coordinate 251,497 of NZ_BMRT01000004.1, read as the reverse complement.
GGTGAGCTGGCCGGAGGAGACGACGAACGCCATCACCCACCCCCACCGGGCGCGAGCACCTGCGTGAACTCGACGCGGGAGCGCTCGACGACGACCTCGCCGTCTACCCTCTGCGGATCGCGGCCGGCCTCCAGCAACTCGGCGTCCCGCAAGACCAGCAGCGGCCCCCGCTGCGCCCACAGGACGCCCCTGAACGCCTTGTCGGCGAGGTTGACGACCACCCGGCGGCGAACCGCTGTACGGCGCCACGCGAACACGGCAACCTCCCTCAGTCGGGCCGCTACCGTGGCGGCATGAAGATGAAGTACGAGCAGCCCGCTCCTAGCGGCGCGACCTTCGCGGCGGATGCGTTCGACGGGGAGATCGGCAAAGAGGTGCCGGTGAACATTCCGGGCGAGCCTCCGACGACGGGGCGCATCCTGGCGGCCCATGTCGCGGACGATGGCCGGTCCGTTGAGCTGACGCTCGATGTCGACGTACAGATCCAGCCGTACATGCCGGGGTCGTTCGGCCTCGACTAAACGACCATGATCTCGTCCTCGTCCGCGTACTTACTGCGCCGCTTCGGCGGCCGGGCCACGACCTCGGCCATGGCCGTCGCCAGCGCCGACACACCGTCGATCTTGTCGCCGGAGTTCGCCTTATCGGGCTTGACGTTCCCCGCCGGGTCCATCGCGACCGCGAGGTTGTCGACGCACCAGCGGGCCACCGGATTGCCGCCGTGCCGCAGGACCGGCATCTCCGGCGTGCCCTGCCGCACAAGGCGCTGGATCTCCTTCAGCACCGGCGACATCGTGGCGAACCCCTGCCGCACCTTCACCAACGGCGCCCGCTCGGAGGCGAGATCGTTGGTGAGCTGGGAGGCGTTCCACGGGTCGTAGCCAATGCTCTTGACCTTGAAGACATCGCGGTCGCGCCGGATCTGCTCCTTGATCCAGTCGTAGTCAGCGACGTTCCCCGGCGTGGCCACCAGGAAGCCCTCCCGCACCCAGCGGGAGGCCGCGCCGGCCGTGCGCTTGTCCAGCGCCGGCAGGTTCGCCTCCGGCGTCCAGAACCGCCAGACCGCATCCATGGTGCCGCTCTCGTCGTCCGGAAACAGCCAGCACAGCGCGCACAGGTCGGACGTCGAGGCGAGGTCGAGGCCGCCGTAGGCATCCCGGCCCTTCAACTGCTCCTCGTCGACCAGGCCGGCGTTGGCGTCCCAGTCCTCCAACCGAAGGAACCGCGTGCTCTGCTTCGTGCGGATCCCCAGGTGCAGCCGCAGGAATTTGGCCAGGTCAGCCGGGGACTGCTGGGCCTCGGCCGAGGCGCCGCGCAAGTACGCCGCCGAGGGGCTCACCCCGTAGCCCGGGTTGGCCTTGCGCCATGTCGTCTCGTTGTGCGGGTCATCGCCCTCGTCAGCACCCCACACCACGCCGTAGGTGTCCGGGTCGGTCAGGACACGGCGGGCGAGCTGCTCGACGTACTGGCGCTTGCGGTCGTAGATCGACTCCTGCTTGCCGTCGTCCGCCGTGGTGATCGTGACCACCAGCGGCTGACGCCGCGACCCCGTACCGGTCTCGATCGTCTCGACCAGGTCCGGCGTCTTGTGGACGTGAAGCTCGTCGATGATCCCCCCGTGCACGTTCGCGCCGTGCATCGCCTCGGCGACCGAGGAGACAACCGTGAAGTACGAGCCCGAAGCCGGGTGCGTGATCTTCTTCGTGAACGCCTTGACGTTCCCCTTCAGCGCCGGCGCCCGCTCGGCGATCTGCCGGATCGGATCGAACGTGAAACGGGCCTGCCTCTCGTTGGTCGCCGCCGCGTACACCTGGGCGCCCGGCTCCCCGTCCGCGGCCATCAGGTAGACCGCGATGCCGCCGGAGAGCGTGGTCTTGCCGTTACGGCGGGGGACGTCGACGTACAGCTTGCGGACGATCCGCACGTGCCCGTCGGCCTCGTCGTCCCAGCGCACCCAGCCGAACACCGGTGCCAGGATGTACGCGACCTGCCACGGGTCCGGGTCCAGCGGCTTGCCGGCCCACTTGCCCTGGGTGTGCCGCAGCAGGTGGAAGGCCTGGAGAACCCGGTCGACGCGGGCCGGGTCGAAGACGGCGCCCGGCGCCTCCCCGGGCGAGGGGGTCTGTACTTTCGGCGGGCAGTCCGGCAGCGGGATCCCGCGATCGGCCAGGTACCAGGCGACCTCGGGGCTGATGCCGAGAAGCTCAGCCGGATCCGGCGAAGGGGTTCTCCTCGTCGCCATCGTCGCCCCCGCCTCGCGCCAGGGCCTGCTCCGTCGACGGGGTCAGGCCGAAGTGGGCGGCCCACGACCGCATCTCGCGACCAGCGTTACGGGCGATCGCCACAGCGGGATGGGCAAGCGTCCCTTGCCGCGCCTCGATCGTCAGCCCCTCGCGCTGCACCGTCCGCGTCGCCTCCACGAACGTTGCCCAGGCCTCGCAGTACGCCGCCAGCGCCGCCCGGTCGGATTCCTTCACCAGGTCCAGGCGGGACAGCTCCGGCATCACCCGGGCCCACTCCGCCGCCGCCTCCTCGCTCAGCCACTCCGGCGCCGTCGGCGGCACCCGGCGAAAAGAGGGACCGGAGGCGACCTTCCGCCCGCCGGAATCCCGGCCCGGTGACCGGCCGGTCAGCAGCCGGAGGGTCGCAGGGGCAGCAGCCTTGGCCATAGCATCCCCCTATCGGCGATCTGAGCGTGAGTCTTCCGACTTGACCGCGACGCTGTCCAGGATGTCCGTTTTGGTGATTTCGACTCCCCTATCCCCTCTGACCTGCGACGATGCGATGGTCCACGTTTTCGCAGGTCAGAGGGCTGGACAGGGTGCCCGTCCGGCTCCGGATGGGTGTCCGGACCGGATCCGGATGTGTCCGGTCAGGTGGTGAGGTAGCGGTCGCGGGTGCGACGGCGCCGGTCCTCGGCGCTCTTGACCTCGTGGCATGTGGCACACAGGGTCTGAGCGTTGGCCGGGTCCCAGCGTGAGCCGCCCTCGGACAACGGGACGATGTGGTCGACCTGGAGTTCCTTGGTCGCTCCGCAGCGCCGGCACTCGGGCTCTTCGGCCAGGCGGTCGGCTCGCCATCGGCGGTGCTTGCGTGTGCTGCCTGATCCCCAGGCTGCTGACCGGTTCGCCCAGGCTCGCCGGGTGTGGGCTTTGCATCGTCCGTTGGTGGTGAGCTCGGTGCATCCGGGCTCGCTGCAGCGGCTGGGCGGGGCGGTGGGCATCGTGGTCCCCCTCCGGGTAGGCGCCCCCCGGTGGGGGTCCCCCGGGGGAGGAGTCGGCCCCCGGGGGGTCAGGTGACGACGGGGAGGGTGTAGGCGGAGAGCTTGAGTTCGGCGTTGTCCACGTCGAGGAGCAGCGTGGTGCCGAAGAGCCGGACGGGGAAGGGCCCGATGTAGCGGGTGCTGCTGGTGGGGATGGACCAGGTCTTCGGGGGGATGGTCTGGCCGTCGACGGTGTTGGCGTATTCGGCGCTGACGACGCGGGCGACGGTGGTGCCGGAGTTGCGGACCGTGACCCAGGTGGCGCCGTTGTTGGTCACGGTGTGGCCGTTGGTGGCGTCGCCGTTGACTTCGGCTGCTGGGGCGGTGCCGGTTCGTGTGATGGAGGTGACGGGCACGTCGACGCGGGGCATGGGCGGGGTCTCCTTGGCCTAGGCGGGGATGATCGTCGTCACGGTTCCGTCTGCCCTCTTGGCCTTCAGCGCGCCGCCCTGGCTGAAGAGGGCGTAGCCCGTGGCGGGGGTCGGGGGCTCGCTACCGTCGGGGACGAGGTTCTGGTCCACGTATCCCTTGCGGGCGAACTGGTTGGCGAACGCCGGGTCTGTGCCGGGCCCGAGCGGGTTGGTGTCGATGAACCACACCTCGCCGCTGACCTGCTGACTGACGCCGGTCTTGGCCACGTACTTGGTGGCGGCGTCGGCGCGGTCGCCGTGCGGGTCGCTGGCCGCGGCGTGGGCGCTGACCTTCGCGGTGGCGCCAGCCTGGGTCTCCAACTGGGCGGTATCGACGATGCCGTGGACGGCCGTGGTATCGACGGCGTGGGTGGCTATGGCGGCGTCGGTGTACGCCTGCGCGTTGGCCTCGGAGCCGGGCGGCCCCTGCGGGCCTTGAGGGCCAGCAGGTCCCTGGGGTCCGGGAGGGCCGGTCACGAGGAGGTACTCGCCGGCGGCCGGGGCGGTCGGGGCGAGGTCGGCGAGTTCGACGGTGCCGAGGCTCGCGGGGAGCAGCAGCGGGTACGAGCGGCCAGGCGCGTCGTAGGGGCGTTCGGTGACGCGATAGGTCCAGCCCGTCGGCGTGCAGCCCGCGGCGTCGCTGGCGAGCACAGTGAGCGTGAGAACGCCGTTGACCCATTCGGTGGTGGCTTCGCCCATGACGATGAGCCCGTACTGGGCGGAGGTGACGGCCGGCACTTCGGGGGTGAGGGTGAGGCGGCCGCGCATGGGGCCGCCGTCGGGGTGTGCGCGGCTGTCCGTGATGGTGACCGTCTGCAGGCCGGGCGGGAAGGGCATGGTCACCTCCGCGTGGATGTGGACCCGCTCCGGCTGGGGGTTGACCGGAGCGGGAGTTCAGAAGCTGTCCCGCTTCCTACGCCTGCGGTCCACCGTCAGTTACCCGACGTTGCTCCAGGAGGCCGAGGACATTCACATGGTGCAGATCCAAACTCTCGGCCGCTTGCCGCCGCCTGGCCGCGATCATGGACTCCGTCGGGTAGCCCGGAAGCATGGACGTGCTCCATGCGCTGGTTACGCCATCCAGCTCCGCCAGGATCTGGCCTAGCTCGTATTCCGCCTGCATGTCCCACGGCCATGTCGACACGATGAACAGCTGCACTTCGAGAGTCCCGAGCTTGCGCCGCACCTCGTCCAGCATCGGGCTGGGCAGCTCGTCAACCGTGTCGGGAAGCGTGCGGGGATCGACCTGCTCTTGGGGCTCACCTCTCAGGCGGCCCGCGTGCATCAGTGCCTCGATGCCCTCTTCCCGTAGATGGTGAGCCAGCGCGGCACAGGCTTCGGTATCGACGGTGCCCGCAGCCACGAGGGCGCCCAGGGCCGCCGAACACGCGGATGCCAGACGGAGCCTGTCAGGAGTCACGGTGGCATCGTCCCCTTCTGGGACGTCGTCTGGCAGCACTTCTCAACACTAGGGGAGGAAGCGGGACAGCTTCTCAGGCGGCGTCCCGTTGGGCGGGCAGGGGTGGCGGGGGGCCGAGGAGGGTCTGGCCGGTGAGTTCGTCGGCGGTCTTCTGGGGCAGTTCCCACAGGTTGTACCGGACGTTTCCGCGGCCGTGTCCGTGTCGGGTGATGCGGCCCTCGTGTGCCCAGCGGCGGATGGTGGCTCCTGGTCGGCCTGTGTAGGCGGCGGCCATGTCCTCGGTGACGAGGAGGGGGGCGGAGGTCATTTATGCCTCCTCATCAAGGGGAAGAGGCCATCTCGCTGAGCGAGGTGGCCTCTTGGGCATAAGTGTCCAGTTGATCAGAGGCTACGTTCGCCCAGCTCAGTCCGTCAAGCAAGGTCGTGTGAGGGCGACGGCGCGGCAGTCAAGTGCGTCTGCTTCAAGGTCGATGACGCGGGCGATCATCTCTGGGTCGATCTCGTCGGCCAGTGTGCGGCAGGTGGTTGCGATGGCGCGCAGGAGTGCGCTGACGGCATCGCACCCCATGTAGGCGTGTCCGTCGGTGCCGGGCGCGAGCGGGAGCCGGAGGGCGGTTGGCTGGTGGCGGGGTTCGAATTCGCTCATGCGGCGCTCCGTGCGGCCAGGGGGAGGTGCCGAAGTTCCTGGAAACCGTACTGCTGGCCGCATCGGATGCACCGCCGGCCGGGAGTGGAAAGCGTGATGGTCAGGCTGGCTCCGCAGGTACAGGCCAGACGCAGGCGACGCTCCGGCGTCTCGCCGGTGACGACGGCCTTGATCTGGTTGACCACGGCGTGTATCTCGGAGGCGAAGTCGTCGGCGGCCGGGTGGCAGCCGACGATCCAGTCCAAGTTATCGCGCAGCAGCCGAGCTGCCTCGTCGACTTGCTGTTCCACGGTGCCGCGGAACGGGGGCGTTGCCCAGCCGAGCCGGTCGCAGAGGTCTCGCTCCCATGAGGTGAGGATGCCCTCGATGCCTCCCCAGGCGCGGAGGTCGAGGACGTCGAGACGAAGCGGGAGGGGCGGGGTCCGGCTGCCACGCCTGCTGGCTGCTCCAGTCCTTCCGGGCGCGAGGTGCGCGGCCAGCGCCCGGTAGAGGTCAGGGAGTTCGTTGAGAGCGTCGGACAGGCGCCGGCGGCATCTGTCGTGAGCCGGGAGGCCGGAGGGGGTGAGGCACAGGGAACAGGTCGCGGTTTCGTTCACGGGGGAGCTCCTCGTGGCGGGTGAGGGGCGGCTGTATCCAGTGTGCCTCTGTTGACCTGTCGGATTTCTGCGAAGTGTGGTGCAGTTCAGACATTCTCGTATGGGCTGACGCATGCCGCGGAGTGGGACTCCGCACCGCGTCGGGCGGCGCCCTCCGCCTCCTCTGGGGTCAACTCGGCTGGCATGTAGGCGCTCTGGCGGCAGCCTCCGCAGCGCCATCCGTAGAAGCGGCCCAGTCCGGCGGTGATCTCCTCGTCGGTGAGCCCCATGTGATCGTCGGCGCGTTCCAGGAGCAGCGGCGCGCCGCCCTTGGTGGTGAGGGCGCCGGAGATCGTGACGTTCACGAGGTGCTCCTCGGTGTCGCGACTCGGTGGGCTGGGGCGGGGAGGGTGTTGCCCCAGGCGTTTCGCTGTAGGAGGGGTGTAGTCGTAGCTGTAGCCGGGTTTGTAGCTCCGTGCTGACCTGCGGAAACTACGGCTACGGCCGGGGCCTCAGCGGGGGCTGGGGAGGGGGTGGGGAGGTCCTCGATCCGGACCCCCGAGGACACTTTCGAGGAGGCCCCCACGCCCTGCCGTACGGACTCGGCGTGGGGCACCCCGTGCGTCGCACACAAGGCCCTCATGGCGGCGGTGTTGTGCTTATCGCCGGTGAGGCGTTTGGCGAGGGTCGAGAAGTGGGCGCCGGCGCCGCCCTGGGCGAGCTCGCGGACGAGGGCGGAGAAGGCCTCCAGGGTGACCGCCGGGGCGGGCGACTCGGAGTCGGCGGCGCTGGAAGGTTCGGGCTCGTCGGCGCCCTCTCCGTGGTCTGCCACGGGGGCCGCCTTCCACGCGCCGATCCCCCATGCGAAGGCGATCACGAACAGCGTGTCGGGGGCGGCGGTCACCCCGCAGATCCCGCCCCATCCGGCCGCGAGCAGCACCCCGCCCCGGGCGATGGGCCCGAGGGCTGCCTTGAGGCCAGAGAGGTCGTCACGGTAGCTGCTGGCACACCAGGTACAGGCCCGGCTCCAGATGCACGTGCCGAGAGCGAGGGAGCCGGAGGCGAGACGACCGCCGATGTACGGGATGTAGGGCGGCAGGTTCACAGCAGGCCCGCCCCGTTGTTCAGCATGCTCCAGCCCTTGTCCCCGATCCAGTTGACTCCGAATACGAGATGGGCGAGCACTGCGGCTACCCCGGGCAGGAATCCCAGGGCCGACCAGGAGATGAAGCCTCCGATGATCCGCCACCGGTCCTTCTTGCCGGAACCCCGGAAGAGGGCGCCGACACCGACGAACAGCAGGAAGACCACTACACCGCCTGCCGACGTGAGAGCCCCCGCGCTGGCGTGTGCCACCGGTGCGCTGCCCGTCCCGGTAACGCTGTGGACGGCCTTGTCTCCGCTTCCCGAGAGCAGCGAAGCGTTCCCAGCCGCTCCCCAGCCGAGCAGGCCGCCAATACAGACGGTGGCGAGCGAGCCGAGGACGCTACCGCTGCCGTAGGGCAGGATCGCCTTGAAGTCCCGCCCGCCCTTCCACCAGGGGCGCATGTTCAGGTACAGGATGGCGAGGGCCAGGGCGACCCCGCCGAGGCTGAGCGCGGTGTTCACGGGCGGACTCCGGTGATGAGGGTGACGGGGTCGTACCAGCCGAGGGCGCCAGTGCCGCCGATCACGGCGATGACGAGCGCGGGGCGGGTCCACCAGGCAGGCCGGCGGAGGTCTACCAGGAAGGCCCCGCCAGCGGCCGCGAGGGCGACGAGGTAGGCGGCGGACAGGCTTTCGGCGCGCGCGTCGTGAAGTGTGGCGGCCCAGGCGCTGGTGAAGCTGTGGCCGTAGGCGGGGAACGGGATGACGACGACCGCGGTGGCGATGGCGGTGCGCCAGGGGCGCAGCCACTTCCAGAGCCAGCCGAAGTCGCGCTGTTCGGCCTCGGGCTCCGGCTCGGGAGCGTCGAAGTCGACGACGACCCGGACCTCGACGGGCGCGGCGGGCGGGGGCGCCCAGCCCATCGGCGGTACCGGTGGTGGCGCGGGCGGAGGCGGCGGTACGGGCGCCGCCGTGCGCCAGGGCGGGAGGTTCGCCGCGCCGGGTGGCGCCAGCGGCATGGGGGGAGCGGTCGGGATGGGCTGGCCAGCGGGGATAACCCGGGCCGGGGTGATGGCGCCAGGCACGGTTACCGCCGTTTCGGAAGCAGGAGGATGGCGAGGAAGGCCACGGCCATCAAGGCCATGAAGCCGATGAGGGGAACGACGAATCGCTGCGGTCGACGGCGGCCGCAGCCGAGCAGGGCCAGTAGGGCAAGTCCCGCCTGTACCGGGCTGAGCCAGGCGAAGGGGTGCATGTCAGCCCGCCTTCTTGATGAAGTCGCGGCGGTAGCGTTCGACCGTCTCCGCGTTGACGTTGGGGCCATGTACTGACTGGGCGTACTTGAGGACGGAGGCGCTGTCCCGGATACCGCAGGCGACGGCTGTCTTGATCGTGTTCCGCACGGACGCTCCGGGCGGCGAGATGGGGCGGACCACCTCCTCGTCCTCCTCCGGCAACCTCAGTTGTACGGACGGCTCAGCGTCGCCACCGATCGACGGAACCGACGCACCGGCCCCGGCGGCAGCGATGCCCAGGGCATGGAGCTGGGCGGCAATCTCCGCAGCGGACGGAAGCGATGGGGGCGGCGACACGCTGGTGTCTGCCCCACGACTCACGGTGTCCTCGGTGGGCGAGGGCGCGGGAATGTGGGCGTTGGCCTGGGTGGCTGCTGCAAGCGCGGCTTGCTGCGCCAGCGCCTGCTCGCCAAGCCGGGCGAGCTGTCGGCGGCCGGCGACGAGTGCGAGCTGCGCCCCGATCTTGGCCCGCTGCTTGTCGAGCCACTGCTGAGATAGATCGTCCAGAGGAAACGCAGCCTGGTCCAGGGCGAGAACTGACATGCCCTTGGCGATCAAGGGGACCAGCGCGCCGATGATGCCGACGGCCTCTGACCAGGTGATCCAGCCGTGGACGCCGACGGCCGCCATGGCGATCACCAAGGCTGCGTAGCCACCCTTGCGGGGCCGGTCTGCTTTGGCCCTGTCGTAGCGGGCGCGCCATTCGGCGGCCAGGCAAGTGATCCATGCGATGTCGAAGACCATGGCGCCGGCGTAGGCCGCAGGGGCAGGGCTCGCCAGGGTCAGGAGATCACCGATGCTGATCGTGGACCAGATGACGGAGGCGACCACCATGACCGTGGTGGCGGTGAGGATGCCTCGATCCACGCGCTGGTCCCAGTCCGGGGGCAGCTCGGGGACCTGGACTTCGTATCTCTCGTGGACCGTCTCGGTGATCCCGTCGAAAGTCTGCTGGACGGGGCGAGTGCGGATCTCGGTGCGGAACTTCAACGGGTGCTCCCGGAACGGCGCGGGGGCCGGGCCCACGAGGGGAAGCGCGGGCCCGGCGGTCAGCGGCTAGCCGACGAGAAGGCGGAGGACGATAAGACCGGCGATGAACACCGCGTACGCGATCAGCAGCGTGCGGGCAGCAGGGCGCTTCATCGCTTCCCCCGTCCACATCCGCGACAGTCGGTCCAGGGCGCCTGGTGGGTAGTGCAGAGACGGTCCACGAAGTCGCCGTAGCAGCCGCGGCGTCGAAGCGCCTCGGAAGCGAGCTGCATGGGTCCGTGGAGCCCGTCGCCGCCCTGGAACTGCTCGATGACCTTACGGTCGGCGGAGAAGACGGCGTAGATCACCGGTTCCCCCTGGTCCACTGCGCGTCGGCCGCCTCGCGGACGTCCTTGCCCGATTCGTAGTCGGCGCGGCAGCGCGCGTTGTCGGCCGTCTCGGCACAGACCCGGTTCTCCCGGGGGGTCCGGTCCGGTTCGGGCCGGTTGTGGGTACGCTCCATGGCGGACCTGCCTCTTCGTGATGGTTGCGGGTAGGTCTGGCCCCGGCCATGAGGCGTTCCAGCGCCGGCCGGGGCCGTTTCGTTCATGCGGAAACCCGAGTGCGTGGCTTCCACACGACAAGTTAGACCCAGGGTCTAGATGGCCGCAAGACCCTGGGTCTAAACTCGGCGTGTTGGCACGCTCTCGCGACGGAAGGAGAGCGGGCATGACCGATCAGCGTCCCGAGGAGGTGCAGAGGTTCTTGGATGCAATCACGGCGCTCGAAGACATCGAGGATGACGCCGCCTGCGCAAAGGCGATTACCGAGATCCTCAAGGACTGGCCAGAGAAGCACGCTCGGCTTCGCGAGATCCGGCAGCAGCGCGTACTCAGCCTGAAGAGCCAGGGGAAGACGTGGCAGCAGATCGGTGACGAGCTCGGCATCCACTTCACCCGCGCCCAGCAGATCGGGAAGGGATTGCGGGGCGAGAAGCACCGCCCGAAGAAGAAGACGGCTCCGGAATCGAGCGAGTGAGATGCGTGCGGTCCGGGTGCTGTGCGGGGCGCCCGCTCCTAGACTGGGCGGCTGCGACGGAAGGAAATGATCACAAATGCGACCCGAACGCTTCCAAGAGTTCGCCGTCAAGGCCTTGGCTCAGGCCCCGGACGTCCGGACGGTCGAGCCGTGGAACGAGGGCACGAAGCGCCCGTGCGGCATCAAGGTCGAGTTCACGACTGGTGCGCAGATCTGGCACGCGATCGCCTACACCATGGCGCCCGGCGAGAAGATGAGCGAGCCGGAGGCTCCCCCCGTCGAGGGTGAGGCGCCGGCCGCAGTGCCGTGGCCCGAGCTGATCCAGGGCGGGAAGATCAACGTTCGGGCGTCGGAGCAGTACCTGGTGGCTGCGATCCTGAACGCCGGCAATGCGGAGGTCGCGGATGCGCAGGGGTACTCGTCCCCCACGCCGGCCATGCACCCCGGGTTCCGTGTGCAATTCCACAACGGATCGAAGATCTTCTGCGTGTACCAGTACGCCCTCCGCTCCGGCCAGCAGCCGGGCGGGAAGGGCTACGACCTCCCCGAGGCCATCTAGCGGTCGATCTTCGACCGGCCGCATCATCGGGGCCGCAGTGTGTGGCATCCGATGGGAGGTCTGCATGCGAGGCCAGCGGTTCGACCCGGGGCAGTGTCACGGGACTTGCCCGGAGTGTCAGCAGTGGGTGGGCGCGGAACCCGGCGAGACGGTGGCGAATCACCAGAAGGCCGACGGTAGCCGGGAGATGTGTCCGGGGTCGGGACAAAGCGCGCAATGAAAGATCGTGGCCCCGCGCGTCTCGCGGGGCCACGGCCGGGCCGTGTCTCGAGCGCTCGGCGGGGCGTTACCCGTCCGTGGACAACGTTGAGCTGGGACGGGCGGGCGGCGAGGCCGGGGTCGGTGAGGTTGTGACGATCGACCTGCGAGGACCAGCAGCGGCTGTTGCGGAGGTTCGCGGGTGGCTTCAGGCCCGGGCGGACCTCAAGGGCGCCGAGGTCGAGTGGACGATTACTGATGACGAAGGCCGCTGCGGCTGGTCGCGGTGCGAGGTAGTCGTGTCCGTTCTTGCCGAGACCTGAGCATGCGGATGCGGTCCGGATTTGGATCCGGACCGCATCCGTTGAGGTTGGCGGGGTTCAGCGCTTCCTGGCGGCCTGGATCTCTTCCTCGGTGGCGCCAGCTGCGAGTGCCCACTTTTTCAGTTCTCCGACCTCCTTAAGCTGTGCGAGCGTCAGTGGTGTGCCGGCGGCTTGGGCTTCCTGCACGCGATCGTGTGCTTCAGCGGCGATGGCGATGGCGTCCTGTTTCATGTTAATCCTCGTGGTCTAGAAGGGCGGTTCGGTGGAATAGCCCACGGCCCCGGACATCGGCCCGCTGGCATCCGCAGGGGCCTCGTCGTAATAGTCGTCCGGGGGCTCCGGGTCAGTGTCGCGGTGGACGTCGCGCTCGAATTCGGGCTCCAGCTCGCCGTCCGGGGCCGGGAGGGCCTTTACGGTGCCGTCCAGCAGCGTGACGGTGACGGTGCAGGAGCAGGCGCCGGCGTTGGGGGCGCTGCAGCTGCTGCAGCACTGGCAGTAGGGGCTGCCGCCGCAGTCGCAGCAGTGGTCGGGTACGTATTCCCCGAATCCGTCGCAGGTCGAGCAGTATTCGGGGTCGTCGCATTCGCATTCGATGGGCTCGGCGCAGAGGTCGCAGGGCTCTTCGGTGTCGTCGATGATGCTCATGGGTCTCCTTCTGGGTGCTGGTCAGGTCGCAGGGGCGGCGGCGTGGTCGTCGGCGATCTGCTGGAGCGCTGCGGCCGATCGGGCGGTCGGGTAGCCGAGCGGGATGACGTTGCCGTTGTGCCAGGCGCGGAGGGTCCACGAACTGCCGTTGTGGTCGATCGTGTAGGTGTAGGCACCGGATTGCGCGTGGAAGGTTTGGACGGGCCAGTTGGCCTTGCACCACGTCAGGTTGGGCCAGGTCAGCTTCACGATTCCTCCCGGGCGAACTGTCGGGCGGCGGCGAGTTCCGCATTGAGGCGTGCGGTGGCCGCTCGCAGCCTGTTTTCGGCCTCCCGCAAGGCGCTCCGTGTGCGCTTCAGCGCTCCCGCCTGCTGGGCCTCCAGCGCCGTAAGGCGCTCGATACGCCGGGTCAGGCGGTCGACGCTCTCGCTCGCGACCGTGGCCGCGGGACGTTGGGGCTTCCGTTGAGCGGGGCGCCCCCTGGGCGCGTTGAGCTGCTGGCGGGCGAACTCGAGGAACTCCTCCCGAACTACGTGCTTGGTGCGCCTGCCGGGCGCGCCGGCCAACAGCACGATGCGCGGGAAGTTGCGGTGACGCGTGGCCCAGTTCGAAACTGCGCTCCTGGACACTCCCACGAGCTCCGCCGCGGCGGAGAGGTGGATGAGTTCGGCTTCGCGCCCCTTGAATTCGGGGCGGAGCCATGTAATGGGGTCCATCGATTCCCTTCGGTAAACGTGGCCTGGCGGCCACAGCCGCCAGGCGGGGGTCAGGCGGTCCAGCGGGCGAAGCCGAGGGTTTCGGTGCGGAGCGCGGCCGCGGCGAGGATCTCGGCGTCGGGTGCGCCGGCCGCGATGGTGCGGAGTACGTCGACGTAGAGCTGGTCCTCCAGGCCGTGGGCGACTTCGTCGTCGTCCTGGTAGTGGGCGATCTCTGCCAGGCGGTGGGCGACGTCCTCGACGGTCAGGGCGGCGGTTGCTTCGTCGGGAGCCGGCAAGGGAAGTTCGGTGCGTCGTTCGATCTCGTGGGCCATGGTCACTCCTCGGTGATGTCGAGACGGAAGGTGCGGGAGCCGCCGACGCCATCGGTGACGGTGACGCGCAGCGCCCATGGGCCGTCTGCGGCGGGCGGGTTGAGGTACTGAATGGCGCGAACGTCGTGATTGTCGACGCCATGGATCTTGGTGCCGAGGACGTTGCCGATCAGTTTGCGGAGCGCGAGCAGATTCATGTGATCCCCAGGTGGGCGTCGTTGAGGCTGTCGCGCCGCGCCCGGCCGGTGGCCGCCGGGCGTGGCGCGGCTTCAGATGCGGTGGCGGGCGGCCTCGGCGATGAAGGCCGTGCGCAGCTGGTTCTCGTAGAGGGTTTCGGCGTGCAGACTGTCGATGTCCGGTGCATGCACGGTCAGCCCGGGTGCAACGTTCACGTAGCGGATGCTCCCCGTCCGGTCTCCGTCGTCCACGACGCCCACCTGCCCAGCCTCGTTCAAGGGCCAGACGACCGTGGCGGTCACCGTGATGCGGCGTCCGAGCTTGTATGTGACCCGCTCACCGACACGAGGGCTCTCCGGCGGGGCGACGACCGTCAACTCGTCGACGAAAGGGCGGGTGCGTCCCTTGTTGCCCTCGTTGGTCTCCTCTGTGGCGCTACCTTCGCTGGGCTTGAAGTGGTCGCAGATCACGGCGCGCAGGTCCCTCATGGCCTGCCGCTTGGTCGGAATGGGGTCGCTGTTTCCGCCGTTACCCGCGACGACCCAGCCGGAGAAGCCGTTGTCGTCGCACTTGCGGAACCGCTCGGCGGTGGCGATCAGCTCTACGTTCGCGTACTTGGGGTCGAGGAAGTTGTCCGCGACGTTGCGGGGGTCGCGGGCGTGATCAGGGTTGGGGATGTAGAGCGCCCAGACGGTGGCCCCCATGTCGACGACGTGCACGTACTCGGCGCTGTACGGGGTCTGGGAGGTCGCGGCTCGCTGGGGGGCGCGATAGGTCCAGGTGGCGCGCCGGATCCGGGCGGTTTTACCGATGATGTTCGGGTCGCAGGCGATGGTCATCGTTGAGGCGCTGATGCGGGTGACGGTCCCGGTGCGCCAGACCCCCTCACCGGTGCCGTCGTAGCCGTTGTTGGCGGTCACGAAGCGGATGCGGTCGCCGGCGGCAAAGTCGTCGAAGTCTGCGGCTTCGAATTCCATGGCCTTCCCCGTTCTGGTGGGTGTGTGAGGGGCCCGGCGGCTGACGGCCGCCGGGCGGGGCGCCCGTCAGGCGGCGAGCTGGAAGTCGAGGGCGAGGTCGCGGGTGGCCTTGTAGGTGCTGAGCGCGGTGACCAGGGCGGGGTCGGTGGGGGCGTAGACGTGGACGTGGATCCAGTGGCCGGTGGTGCGGTGCTGGGCCCAGACGCGGGTGGCGTCGCCGCCGTGGGTGGCGCGGTAGGCCTTGGCGGCGTGGCGGCCGTACCAGGAGCGCTGGCCGTCGGGCAGGCATCCGGCGCCGAGGCGGTCGAGGATGTCGCCGGTGCGGATGAGGGCGCCGGTGTCGACGAGGTGGGCGATGTGGCCGGAGAGGGCGCGGTAGCCGAGGGCCTTGGTGGCGATGCGGGCGGCGGTGATGGTGCGGCGGATGGCGGTGAGCTTCATGGTGGTTCCCCCTCGACTTCGACTTACCGTGTATCTACACAGTAACGAGAACCGTGTATCTACACAAGCCTTGTGGGAGGATTCTCTGTAACTACACGGAAACAGCAACGGAGGGGCGATGACCGACGCACCCAAGGCCACCGCGCCCAGGCACACCACGCCCCGCCCCATCCGGGTCCCTGACCTGCTGTGGAATGCCTACGGCCGCATCTGCGAGCGCCTCGACACCGACCGCACAGGCGACCTCCTCAACCACATGCGGGACCGAGTGCGCGAACATGGCGACGACCAGGACCTAGCTGATCTGGAAGCTGCCGAGCGCGAGTTGGCCGAACGGCGCTCCCGGAAGGGTGGCCGGCCGCCACGGAGTTGAGCGGGCCGAGGGCGCGGCTCCAGGGCAGCGCGCATCCGGGGTGTCCGGACACGGGCGTCCGTGGATGTCCGTGCTGGTCATGCGGCTTGCCATCCGGGTGTGGTGTCCAGGAGTCCGCGGCGGTAGGCGATGGCGATCGCGTGTGCCCGATCGTGGGCGCCGAGCCTGCTGGTGATGCGGGTCAGGTGGCTCTTGACGGTGTTGACGGTGAGGAACAGGTGGGCGGCGACTTCGGCGGTGGACAGGCCCTGGCCGAGGCAGTCAAGGATCTCGATCTCGCGGGCGGTCAGTGGCGTGCCAACAGCCGGGCGCTTGGGTGTGGGCATGGTCAGTCTCCGGGAGTGTCGAGGACGGTCAGGACGCGGTCGGCGAGGTGACGGGCGGAGCAGGTTCTGGCGCACGACCCGCTGCGCTCGTACAGCTCTGCCAGGACCCTGTGGAGGTGGCTGAGCGCGTCGGCCGCAGGGCAGCTCGCGGAGGAACAGATGTCCGCGCCCGCCTGGGCGTTGGGCGTGTAGATGTGGCGCCATCCGCGGTCGCAGCGGCGGCATTGCTCCCGCCCAGTGGCCCACGGGGTGTTGTGGTCGCTGCGCCGGTGGCCGCAGGCGCACAGCGGGGCGTCGTCACTGGGCATGGCGCCGCCGGCGGGGAAGGGGCGGGAACGGTACGTCCGGGTCTGCGCTGTCGAGGAGTTCGAGGACCCGCGACGCGGAGGCCGCATCGCCGTCTCCGGGCGTGGCGCGCTCTTCGGCGTAGCGCCGGATACGGGATGCACGGGACTCGAGACGGTGATTGGTCGCTTCGAGTCCGGCGATCCGGGCCTGCTGTTGCGCGAGGCTGATGCGCAGGGCGTCCTGGGCGCGGTCGTGCACGGCCATGACGGAGTCGGTGATGGCCTCCACCCGGGTGCCGGCGGGGGCCCACAATCCAGCGCGGATGGCGGCGGCGTACTCCTCACGGAGGATGTCCGGGTCCGCGAGACGGGTGTCGCCATGGGGTGTCCGCACAGTGTCCGTGCTGGTCGTGGGCGTGTCGGTTGGGCTGGTGTCCTGTGGTGTCCGGACGCTGTCCGCCGCGTGTCCCCCGTCGGTAGGCGCGGCCGCGTCGTCGAGGAAGGCGATCTCCGTGGCTCCCTGATGGCCGTGGATGCGCTCGACGGAGACGCGGCCGCGGTCCCAGAAGACGATGCTGGGGTGCTCGCCGCGCCACCGCACGGACGCTGTGCCGTCCGGCCAGAGCACGCCGTCGGCGACGGTGCCCACTCCGCTGATGCCGGAGATGTCGCGGTACCGCTGGAGGGCGAAGCGGCGGGGCATCGCGTGCTGGTCCGCCCGGACGACGACACGCTCCGGGGGATCGTCTGTGAGCCGCTCGAGGATCTGCTGCTCCTGGTCCTCGGCGCTGGGTCGCCTCGAGCCCTCAAGGACGCTGCTTGCGAAGGGCGTTCGGTGGCCAGCAAGGTGATCGGCGTAGCCGTTGTGGGCGGCGTTGGCCGTGGGGTAGCCGACCGAGGTCATGCCGGCGCAGCCGGGGCCGCCGAGGCAGTGCCAGCCGTGCCGGGTGATGCTGGTCGAGAAGGTGCCAGCTGGCCCGGGAGGCTCTGACGGGCCCTCTGAGGCGATCTCGGGGCCGTGAGGCTCCTGGGGCTCGGCGATGGGGCGTAGGGCTGCCTGGAGGGCTGTCAGGTCGCGTATGGGGCGCGGTGCGGGAATGTGCTGGGTCATCGGATGCCTTCGATCTCAATCTGGCCGCGTGCAGCGGCCGGAGGGTGTGTGACGGTGTGGCCGCTGTCGAGGCCGGCAGCACGGGCGGTGCGGCACGGCCACGGCACGACGGGCGCACGGCACTGCCGGCCGTCCCAGCCGGAGCACTCGGCGCACACCGGGATGCCGCCACGAAGCCGGGGCTGGAGCGGGCGGTGCAGCCGGGCGATCGCCCGGCGCAGCCGCGCCGCCTCGGTCTGCTGGCGTGGCACAGCGCGGGCTCGCCCAGCCCGCTCGGCCAGTGCCTGGATTCCCTGCCGAGAGCGGGCCGCCTCGGCCGCGGTGAGGCCTCCGTGCCGCTCGGCGCGGTCGACCAGGACGAGCAGCTGCTCGAGCGAGGGCGCCCGGAGGCCCCCGGAACGGGGCGCCCGCCCGCCCCAAGGGCTGCTGGACGGGGCGGTCACGGTGCGCCGCCTGGTCTACGGTGGCCGCGGCCACCGAGCGCGAGGAGGACAAGGGCCAGCTGGCCGACGCCACTGGCGATCAGTGCGACAAGCTCCCGCGCGCTCACCGGTCCCCCTCCGCCTCCACGGTGAGGGTGATGGTGCGCCGGACGAGCCTGAACTCCGTGCCCGCGTTGCGTTCCTGAAGCCCTGCCTTCACGGCGAGCGCGGATGCGCGGTCCGAGCGCTCTTCGACGTTCCCCCAGCCGCTGGGGAAGAGCTCCTGCACGTACCACGCGATCTCAGTTCGCTCGGTCTCGGTGCCGTCCAGAGCCCGCCCTGAAGTCTCGTCTCCGATGACCAGCGCGTAGCCGCTGCGCCGCGGCCGGCCGTTGAGGGCGGTCGAGCTGGCGTGCAGCTGTGTCGCGGCGATCCAGCGCGGGCGCTTGCCGGTATTGGCGTCGACCACGTGGGCGTGGGAGTGGCCGAGGGTGTAGCTCTTGATGCGGATCCGGCGGCCTTCATCGCGGGGGTTGCAGGCGACGTAGATCTGGTCGGCGCGGAGGGTGATGTCAGTCATTGATGTCCTTCGGTCGGGCCCGGCCGCGCGCGGCGGCCGAGCGGCGGACGGTCAGGTGTTTGCGATCTCCAGCAGCACTGCGGCGTGGCAGTAGTCCGTCTCACCGGGCTCCGGAAGCGGGCACCAACAGACGAGGTCCCGGCCGCCGAGCTCCCGGCGGAGGTCCGTCATGGTCTGCTCGTCGTAGCGGTAGATCCCGAGCGCCCCGATGTGGAGCTGGAACAGGCGCATAGCCATCAGGCGGGCGAACACCCTGTCTGCCTCGGCGAAGACCTGCGGTTCCTCGACAAGGGAGCGGCTACGGCCTCCCGTGTCGATGAGCTGCCAACGGTGGCCGCTGACGGGGACGACGGCGAATGGGTTTGCCCATCGTGTCGGCCGGCCGACGTACGCGGCTCCGTCAGGGGCGCGCCATCCTGGCGTGCGGAGGCGCTGGATCCGGGTGGGCATCAGGCGTCCTCCCCGAACGCTGGCCGCTCGTACGTCTCTCGGATCCGCTGCTGCTCCCGGCGACGACGGACGTCGATGAGGACGTCCACGACCAAGGCCACGAGCACGCCGCTGAGGACGCCGACCCAGTAGGTGGGCAGGTCGCCGGTGACAAGCCAGACAACCGCTTGGACGAGGCCGCAGCCCAGCGCGCCGAGGATGGCGGCCTGGAGCAGATCGTGAGCGGGGATCGGTGGGGGCTTCATCGGGGCTTCCTTTCGGCGCGACGGGCGAGCATGTGGGCCTTGATCTGGTCCTGGGTTGGCGGCGCCCACTGGTGCCAGCCGACAGGTTCTTTCCACCGCTGGGCTAGGGCGTGGTCGCGCCGCTCGACGCCGCAGTGGCGGCAGGCGTTCGGTGACGTGGTCATCGGCGGGGCTCCTTCAGAGCGCCGCCACCGGGGGCGGCGGCACGGCGTGCGGTCCCCACCAATTCCCGGTACGCCCATACGCCCAGCAGCAGGCCGAAGACGAGCAGGGCGCCCCTGGCCCGCCAATCGGCGACGAGGCCGCCAGCAAAACCGAGGAGGTTGGCGGTGAGGGTGACGGCGAGGAAGCGGGCGGAAGTCATCGGCTCTCCTGGGGCGGCGGGTTACTGGGCGGCGGGTGCTTCGGTGAGGGGACCGTGGTTGGCGACGAGGACGCGCCAGCGGATGTAGTGGCTGCCGGTGGCGGTCCAGCGGGGGCCGTTGCGCTTCCAGAGGCGGCCGGTCCGGTCGTGGACGGCGTGGACGTCGGCGGGTGCCTGGAAGCTGCCGGGGCCGTTGGAGCGCCAGATGCGTTGCGTCATGGCTGGGGGTCCTCGTCGTTGGAGGAGTGAGTGTTCTGCCAGGCGTTGATGCGGGCGTCGTGGCTGGGGATGGAGATCCGCCCGCCGCGCTGGCCGGTGCAGCGCTGGCCTTTCGGGGCTTTGCACCAGGGGCAGGTGATGGCGTGCTCGGGGTGAGCGGGCTGGCCGGTCACCAGGGCAGCGGCTGTTT
Organism: Streptomyces abikoensis; assembly: GCF_014648775.1. Taxonomy (GTDB): domain Bacteria; phylum Actinomycetota; class Actinomycetes; order Streptomycetales; family Streptomycetaceae; genus Streptomyces; species Streptomyces abikoensis. Next base: position 231,879 of record NZ_BMRT01000004.1, on the reverse strand, counting down.
GGTGGGGTCCTTGCTCCAGACAGCCAAGGTGTCGAGGTCGTGCGGGAGAAGGCCCTGCTGGGGGCTGATCCAATGCAGGAGTGCCGGGCCGTCGTGGTGTTTGGCGACGTACTGCATGTCGTGGGGGTGAATGTCGTCGTCGATCCAGGCGAAGGGGCGGCCGGCGGCGTACTCGACGATCTGATGGGTTTTCCAGAACGTGCCGTCGGGGGTTCCCTCGCGGGAGCGCTGAGAGTTGGCGTGCCACTCGATGACGGGGAGTTCGGGGAGGCCGAGGCACGGGCCGATCCACTCGTTCGCCTCGGCGCCCCAAGTGGTGGCCCAGACCAGGTCGAAGGGCAGGGCAAGCAGGGCTGGGCCGTGGGTGGGGTTGAGCCAGACGCGCAGGGGCTTTCGGCGCTCGTGTGCCTTCCAGCCGGTGGGGCGCATGCGGTGGGTCTGGTAGCCGTCGGGGCGCCGGTGGGGTTTGGCCGCGTAGGGGTTGAGGGGCCCGTCGACGTCGAGGAAGAGCAGGGGGCGGGCGGTGGTCATGATGCGGCGTTCTCCTGGTGGTCAGGGTGCTGGAAGCCGTCGTCGGGTTCGATGATGGTGCCGGGCGGGAGGGCGGCGAGCGCGGCCCGGGAGGCGGCCAGGCGGCGCGCCATCTCCTCGTGCTCCTCGGCCGGGTCGACCGGGGGGAGGCCGGCGGCGGCGCGGCGGGCGTCGTCCAGGCGGGCCGGGTGGGGATCAGCGCGCCGCCGACGAGGATTCCGGGTGCTGGTGCAGGGGCGGCCGGGCCGGGCGTTGCAGATGCGGCACGCGACGGCGAAGACGTTGACGACGCCCTCGCGGGGGCTGGGGACACGGTTGCCGACGGCGGCGAGAACAGCACGGGCTCGGCCGGTGGCCGGTGCGGTGTCCGGGGCCGGTTCGAGGGCGGCCCGGATCGGCTGGGCCGGGAGGCGGCCCGAGGCGGCGGCGTCGACGAGGGCGCGCAGCGACTGCAGCGACTCGGCGCCGGACTCGCGGGGGTCGCCGTCGTAGACGAGGTTCGCAGCGGCGATCCGGGCGGCGCGCAGCTCGGCGACGGCATCGCGGACGTCGCAGATCTTGACCCACTGCTGGGTGCGGACGAGATGGGCGGCGGCCTTCAGGCAGTCGGCGGCGTCGAGGTCGGCGAGCGCGGCGGCCCATACGTCCGGGGTGCGCTCCTCCATCCGGTTCAAGACGTTGGCGGCGGAGAGGAGTTCGATCAGGTTGAGGGCTTCGTCAGTCGTCATGGGGCTGTTCCTGGAGCCGAGCCCGGGCGCGGGCGAGGACGGAGGAGTTGTGCGTGGCGGGGGCAGCGGGGCCGGGCTGGAAGGGGATGACGTTCGCGCCGACGGCGGCGGGAAGACTGGAGGGCTGCGGTTCGGCGGGAGCATCGGGGAGGGCGCGCCACCCGGGGATGAAGTACCGGCCGGATCGCGGCTGTTTGCGGGCGCCCTGCCAGCTCGCGGTCGCGGAGGCGACGAGTGCCGGGATCCCGCACCGCCGGATCAACGCCTCGATCAGGAACCAGTCGCCCGACTGAAGGTCCCAACCGACGACGAGGCGCTGGCTGCCGAGGGCTTCGACAAGAGGGCGGCAGGAGTCGGGGATCTGGGGGCGGTCACCGATGCGTGGAGGCGGGCCGTCCTGGCTAGCTTGTTTCTCCTCCTTCTCTGAAGGAGGAGAAGGGGATGGGGACGGGTATGGGGCAGGGGCTACAGCACCGTCTCGCGACGCGTCGGTAGACGTGGGCGTAGACGCGTCTACATCGGCCCCGGCAGGGGTGTCCTCCGGGTCGCTCTCCCTGTTCTTCTTGTTGGCTCTCCACTTGGCCTGACGTGCGGTTTTACTTTGACGCTCGGCCCGGACCTGGTCGGCGGAGAAGTTGTAGTCGAGGTAGTCGTGGATGCGGAAGTCGCCGTCGTCCGTGTTCTCCCACAGGCCGCGTTCGACGAGCTCCTTTGCTGCTGCTTTACCTGCCCTGATGTCCGCGACGATGCGCAGCTCGGCGGCCGGGATGCGGCCATCAGTGAGGTTGTCCGAGGCGTAGCAGAGCCCGGATACGTAGAGGCGGAAGGCTCGGTCGGACAGCATCCGGACCTTGCGGTGCGAGGCGAAGCGGTCGTCGAGGCGAACCCAGGGCATGTGGTGGTGCTCCTATCGAGGGGCGGTGCACGTTGAACGCAGGCGCAGGCGGACAGCCCTTACAGAAGGACGCCTTGTGCATATGCATAGAGTACCGCCACGCATATGCACGATCAATGGGTTCTGTGGACGCGATGCATATGCAGGCCGTATCGTGGCGCCATGGTCAGCCGAGCGAAGGACACCCACACCACGAATCGCGTCGTCCGCATCGACGACGAGGACTGGGCTGCCTACGAACAGGCATGCAAGGACAAAGGGCTGACCCGCTCCGCGGACATCCGCATGCACATCAAGAGCGAGATCGCGGCATGGCGCCGACGCCAGCGCGCCGAAGGGCAGGCCACGGCGCCCTGATTCGTCGACCTCCCGCCGGCCCTTCACCGCGCCTCCCTCTTTGGCGCACCCCGGGGCCGCATCCGCACGCCGGCCTCCAGCAGCAGCGCCCGCGCCAGCGTGTATGACCGACCCATCTCCCCCGCCAGCGCTCGCACGGTCGCTCCGGCCTGGTACTCCCGGACCAGCTGCGCCGCCAGTTCCCGGCGCGCCCGGCCTTTGAGGTGCCGGCCCATCACGCCCGCCCTTCCAGCGTGACCCGACCGATCGCGTCCAGTTCGAGCGCGGTCTGGACGCCAGCCTGGGCCTCCGCCAGCCGGTAGAGCATGTGCGAGACGTGGCCGGCGAGGATCGGCAGGGCGTGAGCGTGGATGTCGAAACGGCTGCCGACCGGCCAGAAGAGCGACTTGAACTCGGCCCGCGGGGTGCCGGTGAGCTTGAGGACGCCAGCGTCGGTCAGGCGCTGGCGGAGCTCGATGTGGCCGTTGATCGGCAGGTCGTAGCGCTGCCGGAGGTGCGCGGCGGCCTTCTCCCACGTGAGGACGACCGGTTCACGGTCGCCGGGCACGGGCGGGGCGTAGCGGCCGTGCTCGCGCAGGGACGGGAGAACCTCGTGGAAGACCCACCGCTGGAATCGCTCGACCTGGTCCCGGACAAGGGCATCCTTGATGCGAGCCGCCTGCCGTTGGCCGACAAGCCGGTAGAAGCCGGGTTCGGTGACGTAGCTGAGGCGCTGGTCGCCACCAGGGGTACCGACTATCTGGTACCCCTTCTCCTCCTCGGGAAGGCTGGCGAGCATGTGATTGGCGTGCCGGTGCCCGAGTCCCCGGGCGAGGCCGGGCGCGAGGACGATGAACGAGGTGCCGCGGGGCAGGACTTCGATGTCGAACTCGGCGTTGGTGAAGCGTTCGATGTTCATGGATCTGTCCTTCGCAGAAGGGAGCGGGATGGTTCAGGCGGCGTCCGTAGCGAGGGCTGTTAGCCGGCGCGCGCGGCGGTCGGCGGAGCGGATGCGTTCGCAGGCCCGGCAGCGGCGCACCTTCCCGCGACGGCCCGGGTTGCGGTCCCATCGGGTGTTCTCAGGCGTGTACTCGTGCCCGTGGGCGCAGTGCGTGACCAGCGCGGTGGCGTACGAGCCGACCCGCCGGTCGATACGAAGCCGTGGCGGCGCTTCCGGGGCGTACCAACGGGCGGCGAAGCGCCGCTTGGCGGTCGCGATGCGGCCCTTCATCGCCGCCTCGGTGATGCCGAGAGCCTGCGCGGCGCCCTGGAGAGTGCCGTGGGCGGCGAGTGCGACAACCGCATCCCGGTAAACGGGAGGCAGGGAGCCCAGGACTTCCCAGACCGCGATCCGCTCGACCAGCCGCTCCTCCACGGGCGTCTCGTGAGTGTGGCGCCAGTACGTGACGAACCGCGGCGCGCTGCCGACGGCGCGCTCGCCGGAGCTGCGGGCCACGCCGTAGAGCTGCCAGCCCTGCTTGACGTCGGCGTAGATCGCCTGCCACCCGACCCGGACCAGTTCCTGCGGAGACGGTGGCTCACCGGCCTCGATGAGGGCCTCAGCGATCGCGGACCAGGCGATGTCGTAGCGCAGGTGCGCGTTGCTGGCCAGGGACCGGTCGGCTGCGACGGCGGAGGCGGCGAACCGGTGCAGGTCGATCAGCGTGTATCCGTGCCGGACTTCGAGATCGTTCATGATGCCTCCTCGCGGTAGTCCGGGAGAGCGAGGTCGGTATAGCGGGGGCGATGGTCTCCATCCAGGTCTCGGCACCCGGGTTTCCGGCACCAGTGGGCACCCCCGAACATCACTCCGCCGTCAGCCGTGAGCGCCAAGGCAGCGAGTGCGCGGGCCAGCGCGTTGAACGCCGCAGCGCACCCCTCGCCGCCGTATTGAAGAACATCGCCTTGAGAAGTGATGGTCTCCGCGCACTGACGTCCGATGGCAGCGAGCTGCGGAGAGCTGAGCTGCCTCAACTTCATCATGTGCAGCGGGACAGCAACGGCCAGCACCGTCATCAGCAGGGGATTTTCGACGGCCGCACGGGCGCCGGCACTGTCGACGCCCGCCGGGTTGGCCTTGAGGAATTCAAGGAGGCTGATCTCGGTCATGCGGCACTCCTGATTTTCTGTAGTGCGGCCGGTGGAATCGGGTGCCCGGGGCGGGATTCGAACCCGCACCTGTGCCGCTTTTAAGGCGGGGCGTCTGCCAATTGCGCGACCCGGGCGTCAGGCGCCCACAATGGGGCGCGGGCTGGAGGTCAGCTGAGGTCGGGGACGACCAGCCAGCTCGGGGCGGAGGGATCCGTGATGCCCAGAGCCGCGGCCGCCGAGAGCAATTGCCTGTTCCACGCGGCACATTGCTCGCCTGCCACAGGCTGAGGAGTCACGGTCTCGTATGCGCCGACCTTGACCTCACGGCATTCGGTCACCAGGAAGGTCATGTTCCGGTCGTAGTCACCGGCGTGCAGAAAGCCGACCACGCTGTCGGGGTCCTGCTGGGCCAGGAGGTTCTCGAGCTGGCCGGTGTCGGTGTCAGGGATGCGGATGCCGTAGGCGAAGTAGGTCTTGTGCAACATGCCCATAGCAATCTCCAGGGGTTGAGGTTCCCGGGACGGGGGGTGTCGTCGCCCCGTCCCGGGGCCGTCCAGATGACGGCGGTCAGACAAGGCCCGAGTCCACTAGGCGCTCATGCGGCGGCTGGCTCGGCGCTCCTCGCCCGTCGCTGGGCAGCGCGGTGCTCGCGGTGAGCGGTCTTGCACGCCTCGTCGACCGGCTCACCGAGACGCAAATGCCGCTGATAGGCGGCTTCACTCCCGCACTTGGCCGGCGGACGCCCACTCTTCGCTGGCTTCCTCGGCCTCGGTTCCACGGGCTCGGGGCGGATATCAGTGAGGAAGTACCGGCGGCGCTGACGCCCGTCCAAGCCGCCGCGGATGCCGTGCCGCTCCCGAGTGGCGATGTTGCCTTCCTTCGCCATGGTTTCCGCAAGGCACTGCTCGAGGACAGGGCAAGCTGTGGTGCACCAGTACCGGGCCGCTTGCCGCTCTTCGGGGTCGCTGGAGTACCACAGTTCAGGCTGGGCGGAGGGCCGGGCACAAGCGGCCCGTGCCTCCCGAGACGCCTGAGTGATGAGGAGATGGTTCATCGCGTTCTCCTTCTGCGCTGATCCGCCTTGCACGCTTCGCAGTACGCACGGCCGTCGGCCTCGTACCGGCCGTGGGCGGCCTGGTCGTGGCCGTGCCGGCATACGGCAGGCCGCTCACCGCGACCGGTGAGGTACCGCAGCTGCTCGCGCGTTCGATGCCGGGCAGCGACGTCGTCGACGTGATCGGGGGCGACACAGTGCTGAAAGCCGCAGTCGGCCCGCACGTACCCCTCGGGCTCCCGGCCGTACTTGATCCGGAAGGCAATGGCGGCGGGACTGTGGGACTCAGGCCAGTACCGCAGAACCGGGGTGCCGCCGCTGGCGCGTTCCCCTGTCCATTCCAAGTGGCCACCCTCGACAGGCCGGGTCCGGGACTTCCACTTCTCTTCCAGCGTGAGCGGCTGGGCGGAGACGTTGGCGATGCCGAGCTCTCGGCGGATGTCCCCGACACGGTGCCGGTCGCAGCGCAGCTGCCTAGCGATGACCGTGTTGGACAGTCCCTTGTGGAGGAGTTCGATGATCTGCTCGCGGGTGGCTTTCACGAGGTCACCGCCTTGCGCTTGCGCCGGGCGCTCGCGGGCCGTTCCGGGCGGCGGGAGGCTGCAAAGAGGCCGACTCCGACTGCCCAGGAAGCCAGGCTCAGACCGGTCAGCCCCACGCCCGCTGTGAGAGCGGTGGCGATCACGAGACCACCCCCGGCTCCCGCCCGGCCGGCTTCTTCGCTGCGGGTGTCCCGGCGGCATCCGCGAGCTGCTGGCTCATGTAGTCGTTCGACCGCTGGACCATCTCCAGCTGTTTCGCGAGCGACCGGCGGGAGCGGTTCGCCAGCTCCAGCGCGCTCCCCCCGGGCTTCTCCCGTTCTGCTGCGAGCTCGGCCCGGTAGCCTGCACAGCGGCGCGTCAGCCGTTCGATACGGCGGTTCAGCTGCACAGCCTCGGCTCCCTGATCCTGGCCGGCGGTCCGCAGCAGCGCTTCCAGACGCGCGACTCGCTCGTCCAGGCGCTTGGCCTCCTGCTCGGCCTTCAACCGCGCTTCCCGCTCCCTACGGAGGTCCTGCGCCAGATCGCGGACCTCACGCAAGAGCTGGAAGATCGTGTGCCAGCGCTTGCGGAGGCTGACCCGGAGGGCGTTGTACTTGCGACGGCTAACGGGCATCGCGCACCTCCGGGGGAGCCGATCCGGGCCGCGCCACCGCAGGCCACTCGGAGTCCTCCACGACCTCGGCCTCGTAGGTCCCGTCCTCGTCCGGCTCAGCCGACTTGGCGAGGTGAGCCTCCTCGGCCTTGAGCCGGTCGGCGATGGCCGTCAGCTTGGCGATCAGGCTGTCGTTGAGGTGCCCGGCGGCGTGCGCACGGCGGTAGACATCTCCGACGTCATCGGACGTCAGCGCACCCTCGGCCAGGGCGAGGTAGTCCGGCCGTCCGACCTCGATCGCCAGCGGTTCCGGGCCGCCGGAGGGATCGAGCGCAAGCGCGGTCGGCAGCGGACCGGTGAGGGCCTGACGTGGGGTGATCCCTCGGATCTCCACGACGACGACCGGGAACTTCTTCGTCTGCCCGTTCGCGACGCGTTGCCTCGGCTCGATCCGCAAGGCCACTGGGACCATCCCCTTGCCGCCGGTCCCGGACAGGACCATGTCGACGGTCCCGCTCCACTCGTTCGCGGCGTAGAAGCTGTGGGTTTCGCACCGCCAGGTCCCGACGTCGGGCATGTCCGGCAGCACCACGGCCAGACGCGATGTCGCCGAGCACACGCGGCCCTTGGGCTGGAGGTACCACTCCTCGCCAAACTGCCGGGCGCACAGGCACGGCTGGCGGGTGAGCTGCTCGGTCTGGCCATCACAGCGGCGCTGGCAGCCGCCACCGGACCACAGCTCGTTGTACTGCGAGAGCGGGTCACCGGACGGCAGGAGGGCGTCGATGGACTCGGCCTCAGTGATGACGCGGTACTGCGGTGCGCCGTTGCCGAGGGGCTGCCATTCCTCGACGGTGCCGCCCCACGCGTCGGCGGCGGCCTGGACGTAGTGCTCGGCGTGGGAGGAGACGACCCAGGTCCGGGAGCGGACCGGGCGCTTGCCGTCGGTGTAACCGGTGCGCAGGCGCCCAAGTTCACGGGCCTGGCGCTGGAGGGTAAGGATGCGGCTGCCCATCAGGCCGCCTTTCGGGTCGGTCGCGCATCAGCCGCCGGAGGCAGGAGCGCGGGGTAGGCGGAAGGCGCGGCGTGCAGCCAGCGCGTGGTTTCGAGCGCGCCCCGGAAGGCGCGGTGCGCGGCGCGGCCGGCGGGCATCGGGACGAGGGCGTGAGAGCGCTGGCGGAGGTTGAGGACCCCGGTCCGCTCGATACGCGGCACCGCGCCGTCGGTGTCGTCCGGTAGCAGCACCGCCTCGGCGTACCGCAGAGCGGCGAGCTGGAGCGCGTGCTCCGGGTATACCGACGAAGCCGGGCGGGTGGCGCTGGTCTTGTAGTCGATCAGCCACAGCTCTCGCCGCCGGCGCGGGCCGGTCGGCAGCCAGAGCATGCAGTCCCCGGTCCCCGCGTAGCCGAGACGGCGATGCACGAACGTGATCTCCGCCGCCACGATGTGCCGGTCCAGATCCACAGACCAGCGCTCCCAGAACAGCGCGAGCTGCCGCGCGTACGGGTCAACTTGCACGTCAGCCTCAAACGGGGCCCGCAGCGCCATCTTCTCGGCCCGGTCGTGAACCCGAGTCCCCAGATCCGAGGCACGATCGCGGGCACCCCGGTGAACGCCCTTGATCTCCTTCAGGAGCGCGTCACGGTCCTTGACGGCACGGCGGGCGACATCCAGGCGGTTGTCGACGCAGTGCTCGGCGGTGAGCTTGACCGCCCACGGCACAAGCGCCGGCTTGGCGACCCCCGTACCGAGGACGTTGGTGACGGAAACGAGGTCCGGGCCCCCAGCGGGGTCGCTGTAGTAGCGGCCCCGCTCGGTGTCCCGCGCGTGCCTGGGACTGGTCATGAATCGCCCTCCGGGCCCACGTACGGGCTGCCCGCCGACTCCTGCCACACCCGGTACTCGCTGAACGAGTCGCTGCGCGGCGTCTCGTCCACGAGCGCCGTGGCGGCGGCCAGGGCCAGCGTCGCATGCGCCTGGGCGGCCGTGGCGAGCACCAGGGCATCGGAGGACTCGGTGTGGCGAAGAGCGAGGCGGACGAGTCGCTCGGCCTCGCGGTAGTGCTCCGGCCCGGTCAATGGACCTCACCCCCCGAGACGCCCGCAGCCAGCGCGCGGACAGCCTTGGCCCACGCGGCGTCGCGCGACCACACAGCGCCGTACGCGGCCTCATGCCGGGCAGCGATCTCCCGCACAGCATCCGGACCCACACGGACCTCGCCCCGCTCGATCTGACCGAGAACACGCTCCCAGTCGCGCATCGGCACGATCCGCCCAGAGCCACAAGCCGAATCCCCAGGGCGACGCAGCGACATACGCGTGAGAGGCTCGCTCTCGCGGTTGTGCTCGGGCCTGGTCATGCGGCACCCCCGATCGCCCGTACATCGGCCAGGGCCTCGCCGTACCTCGCGCACCAGCCCCGGCAGTACCACCGCGCGGGCTCCCGCGACCCCGGGACAGCCACCCTCACCAGGTGGCGTCGTCGGCCGGCGCGAGGGGCGAGATCACCGCAGTGCGGGACCGTGCACTCGCCAGGATGGGGATACTTCGCGGGCGGCCGGGCGTCTCCCAACCTCCCGCCGTTCCACGCCTTCGCCGTATCAGAGGCACCCATCAGGCACCGCCTTTCGCCGGGTCGAGGGTGTAGAAGCGGCGCAGACTGTCCTGGTCGTGCCGGATGAGATAGCCCGCCCGCGTCAGAAGTTCGAGATCACGGCGTGCCGTTTGCCGCTGCGGAGCGTCGAAGCCATCCGCCCGGTACGCCTGCTGAACCCTGCGTGTGGTCCACTCGCCGCCCCCGCTGCGGATCCTCGCGAGAAGAGCAGTAGTGCGCGGCGGCAGCGCCGCCTCCTGGGACTTCAGAGAAGCGCTCATGCCGCCTCCCCACGCTGGCGCGGCAGCGCCCCCGACACCGAGCTCGACCGCACCGCGCGAGCCGCGATGATCTTGTTGAGCTGATCCCGGAGCCGGACCGCGTCCGCGAGACTGATCTCCGTCTCCGCGTAGCCCATGCAAGCCGCGTCCTCCACGGCCTCGACCGCCGAGTCCACCGCCGCCGCGTGCTCATCGGCCCCCGGGCGGCACAGGTCGGCCAGATCCTCCAGCGCAGCCTCGACATCGTCCTGCGCCCCCGGCTCCTGCCACTGCGCGACAAGCCCGGTGATCGTCTCGTGCCGGATCTGATCCGCACGCAACACCACACACAGCCCATCAGCCCGGAGAGAGACGGACAGGCCCGGCTTCTTGCTCGGCATCTCGCGCATCACCGCTCCCCCTCACGGGCAGCGCGGCGCGCCAGCATCCGGGCCACGATCTGCTTGTCCGACGGCGGGGTCCACGCATGCGATCCGGCATCCGGCGTCCATCGCTGAGCGTGTCCGCGCTCCGAGATGTCGCAGTGCCGGCACGCATACGGCTCCGGCAGGTCATCAGCCGACAGCGCCAGAGCGACATCCGGGCCAAGGGCGGTGTTGTGCGCGTGCTGCGCCTCCGCGATCACCCGCCACGTACCGCACACCGCCTCGACCTCGGCCAGAGCTTCCTCCGGCGATGTGTTCGCGATAGCCGCCGAGGCCAGTCCGTCGAGGAACGCGCCGAGGTCCTCCGAGTCCATCAACCGAGCCCAAGGCAGCGCGACCACGTACCCCTCGGGCTTCTGCCCGCCATCCGACTCGGCTGCCTGCGGCGATCGAAGAAGTCCCGCGTCCTCCAGGGCCTGCGCGGCCTCCGTCGCCAGATCCGCCATCGGGTCCAGACGGCGCTCCCACGTGGACACGATCACGTTGCGCGCGGCACGCACCCGCGCGTCCCCGCTCACAGGGCCTCCTCCGCAGAAGCGCCCTGGTTGTCCACGAGCGACCATGCCTGGATCGGGACGCCGGCCAGACTCAGCTCTGCCACTACGAACAGCCGCATGTCCGACTCAGAGTTCGGGCGGGTAGTGACCTTCCCGTCCAGGGCCTTGGCCAGTTCCTCTACGCCCTCCGCACAGCGGTGGAAGTACACGTCGACGGACGGTTCACCAGGCGCGAAGTGGGCGCAGTACGCCCGGACATTGGTTGGGACGATGGGGCTGATGCTGACGATCCGCTCGGCTACGGACAGGGCGGCCATGTGCCCTCGGCGCTGCATTTCATCGGCCGGGGATGATTGTTCGATACGATCGGTGCTCACGGTGGAGCCTCCAGTTCTGGGTTCGTGAGGTGAAGCCGGATGGGGTCGCGCCGGTGCCAGCCGGGCGGCCCCGACTTCATGGGTCAGGCGGAGGTGGCCAGCGCCGATCGTTCGGCGTGCCACTGCTGGACTGCTGCGAGATTGAAGCGGCGGCCCCGCGCAGCGAAGGGCTCGACGGGCATGCCCTGCTCGATCCACTGAAGGACCGTCCAGTCGGAGACCTGGTAGTACGTCTCCAGCTCCCTCTGGGTGAGCAGCGGCACCAGCCCTTCAGGGAGCGGCACTACGCGATCACTCTTCTTCGGCATCGGGGGTCGACCTTTCTACTGTCACAGTGGAAACTGCGGGCATGGAGAACAGGCTTTGGAGCGGTTGCCCCAGCGCCTCCGCGATCAGCCACGCCGTCCGGAGCCTGCAGCGAGCCTGGGCGTTCTGTCCGCGCCCCGTGATGAAACCGACAGCTGCCGCGCTGACCCCTTTGCCCGCCGGGTCGACGAGCCGAGTAGCCGCCGCAAGCTTCGGGCCGGACAAGCCGGCCGCCTGCATGGCGTCCCTGAGTGGCTGGCCGTCGCCCTTGCGGAGCAGGTGGGACATGCGTCACCCCTTGTCTTGCGGGTCCCCCAGGCCCCAGAGGAGCCGGTGCGACATTTCTACAGTCAAAGTAGAGGCCGGTCAATGGAAAGTCGTCGGGTTCTGCCGAGCCTCGTCCGGTGGTCGCGGAACGCGCCGTACCGGCCTATGGTGGCGGCATATGCCGTTCCGAGGGCGCGCGACGGGGAGGGCGTGCGCTCGTCCAGAATCGGCCACGCTTCTACTTTGACTTGCGGAAAGTAGAAGGATCAGGGCACCCTTACCTCGTGACCCACCAGGACGGCGTCGAAGACCTCGCGCACCTGATCCGCCTCATCGCAGACCATTACCAGGTCTCCCAGAGCGAGATCGCGCGACGCGTCGGCGTGTCCGTGTCCGCCGTGAACACTTGGGTCAACCGCAAGCGCGGCGGCCATCGGGGGCCCAGCGCGGACACTCTACGCAAGCTCGCGGCCGCATTTCCGGCCTTCACTGAGGAGCGTATCTTCGCCGCGGCTGGCCGGAAGAGGCCCGGGCCCCTCTCCCCGGACGCTGAGCAGCGCATCCTCAAGCTCTTCCGCGAGCTCACCGAGGAGCAGCAGGTGATCACGGAGGCGCAGATGCGCGCACTGGGAGACCTGAACCGGACAACGCTGTCATAGTCCCGGCCTGACGTCGGCTGATGTCGAGCTGAACTGACGAGCCATCAGTTGGCTTCGATGGTCGCGGATCTCTCCGGATAGCGCTACCGTCTGTTGAAAGGCCAACGTCCTCCCCCGTGGCCCCTATCACTCGCGGCTGCTTGCGTAACGGGGGTTGTGCATGTGTGTCCTCATCGAGGTCTCCACCTCAGAAGCCGCCTACGGATGGAATCCGGCTAAAGGGATCATCACCATCCCCGCCGGCCTCACCTTCGACCGAGCCGCCGTAGCAGTCCGCGCGGTCCTTGTCGAACTCGGCGTTGAGCAAACCCAGTTGTCGGCAAACTGCTACTGCGGCGAACCCGTCGTGCTCACTGGCACCAGGTGCAGGCCTGGTAGGGGAGAGGAGATGGACCTTGGCGCCTAGGGCCACTAACAACCCGAGACAAATCCGCAGCAAACTCTGTGGCTGCAAGCTCTGCTTGGAGGAATACCCCGAGCCGCCAAGGAAGGGTCGACGCGACTGCATCGGCTCGTGGCAAGCTCGATACCGGGACCCATCCGGCAAACAGTGCGCGAAGAACTTCAAGAAGAAAGGTGATGCGGACGACTTCCTCGACGCGGTGCGTACCAGTGTGCGCAGGCGCACGTACCACGACCCGAAGCGCGGCGAAATCACCCTCAAGGCATGGTGGGACATCTGGTGGAAAATCGAAAGCCAGAAAGGCCGCACCACGACCCGCAACCGAAAGCTCTCCATCTGGCGAGCGCACGTCAGTCCGAAGTGGGGGCACTCAAGGCTCATAGACCTTGAGTACATGGAACTCCAAGGATGGTTGACCTCGGAGGTTAAAGGACACGAAACACAAACCAAGGTCAAGCAACTGCTCAACGGGCTTCTCAAAGACGCGGTCCGAGACAATAAGCGACTCCCGTACAACCCAGCCGCAGACCTGGAGGTAACAGCAGCGCGTCCTGTGAAACACCCCGACGATCTCAAGCCGCCAACGGAAGCCCAGTATGACCTGATCCATGCGGCGCTGCCCGCCTACTACCAGGTGATCTTCCGTGATTTCGCACAGGAGTCCGGCATGCGCCCCGGGGAATACGCTGGCCTGCGCATGTGCTGGATCGACGAAGAGGAAGCGGTAGCCCATATCCGCGAGATCCTCGTCCTCGACGGCGGGCGGCTCCGGCGCCAGCTGGCACCTAAGACGGCGGCCGGCTTCCGAACCGTGCCCCTTACTCCAAGGGCAATGAGCGCCGTGAATTTCATGAAGCAGCTCTGGAAACCTCAGACCACGTGCTCCCCGGTCGGTGACGGCTACGACCTCCATGTCGAGGAGCTCGTTCTGCGTGGTCCGCGCGGGGGAGCACTCAACCGGAACAACCTGTCGCGCCCCTGGAACCGTGCCACCGAACAGGCTGGCGTTCAGCGCAAAGTCGTCAACCCTGAGACCGGACGCACGGAGCTATGGCCGACGATCTATGCCTACAAGGACTACGTGGCTACCAAGCTGCACGCAGAGGGCGTCCCGGAAAAGGACACCCAGGCATTCCTCGGCCATGAACGAGGTGGCCGAGTGACCTGGGTCTACACCCACGAGAGCGAGGGCGCCCGCGAGAACGTGCGCGCTGCGCTGACCGGTGAACGTGGACTCCGGGTGGTTTCGTGACCGGAGTCCACGGCAGTCCACAACGAGTCCACAAGACCCCCTCGGCGAGACTCGACGGGACTCGGAACGACTGCGCGAAGGGGAGGGGAGGGGCGTTGACTGGCACTCGGCGAGACCCGACGAGACTCGAAACCGCTGGCGGCGATGAAGGATGAACTTACAAAGCGGATGTCGGCGGTTCAAATCCGTCTGTGCCCACCAGCGCGAAGACCCCCAGTCGATCAAGACTGGGGGTCTTTGACATCTACGGATGACATCAACGAGGGCGGCGCCCGAGCATCCGGTCCATGTGCGCGATGGCGTCGCGCTTCAGCTCATCCGGCACATGGGTGTAGACGTCCATGGTCACGCTGATCTTGCTGTGCCCGAGGATCTCCATCGCCACGCGCGGGTGCACATTGCCGACGGCGAGGAGCGTGGCGGCGCCGTGTCGGGCGTCATGGACGCGGATGCGGGGAAGGCCGGCCCTGTCGGTGAGCCGGTAGAACGAGCGCAGGACGTTGCTGCCCTCGATCGGGCGACCGGTGCGCGTGGTGAACACCAGGTCCGTCTCGTGCCAGGACGACCCGGCCTTGACCCGCATGGCCTCTTGCCGCAGACGCTGCCACCGCAGTGGGGCGACGCAGAGTAAGGGAAGTGGCAGTGTGCGCTTGCGACGGTTCTTGGTGTCGTCCTCATAGTTCTCACCCATGACCCGCTGACGTTGCTTGAGCACTTGCAGCGTCCGGCTCTCGAAGTCGATGTCCTGCCACCGAAGGCCGACAAGCTCTCCGCGTCGCAGACCCAGACCGATGGCCAGCATGAACGCCGCATAGAGCGGATCACGGCGGGCGGTCAGGATGAAGTCCGCTGTCTGCCCCAGCGTCCAGACCCGTCCTTCGTAGGGGCTTACCTTTGGGGCTTCGACCAGCTTGACCACGTTCCGCGTGATCAGCTCCTCACGGCACGCTGCCGACAAGGCAGAGCGAAGCACACGGTGTGACTCCCGCGCGGTCGCGGCAGTCGCGGCTGCTGTGATCTCTTTGAGAGCTCTCCTGACATCCCGCGCGCTGAGCTTCTCAAGGGTCTTCTTGCCCAGCCTGGGGACCAGGTAGAGACGGACGTGCATCTCGTACTTCGAGTAGGTCGTCGGCTTTCGGTGCGGCTTGATGATGTTGTCCAGCCAGTACGGCAGCCACTCGGACAGCTTCGCGGACCGTGTCGGCACCGGTACGCCGTTGTCGACCTTGTTGAGCAGCTCACGACGCTTGGCATCGCACTCGGCCCACGTCTTTCCGTACGCGAACTTGCGAGCACGGGTTCCGTCGGGCTGGAGCACATAGACGGCGGCTTGATACCTGCCGTCCTTGCGCTTGGTGATCGTGCCCGCACCGTTGGGGTTCCGCTTGCGCTGAGAGGCCATCAGGCAGCCTCCTCGATCAGGTCGAGGATGAAGGTGCGTACCGCGTCGGCGGGGATGCGGCGGGCGCCGTCGACCTTGATGGATGCCAGGCGGCGGGAGCGGATCAGGTCATAGACCTTGGAGCGTCCGAGCCGGAGCAGTGCCATGGCCTCTGGCACGGTCAGCAGCTCGATGTGGGTGGTGGTCATGCGGCGGCTCCTTCCGGCGGGCGTGGGTCGTACGAGGCTTCGCGGGCGGTCTCGCGGTTGAGGCGGATGGCTTCGGCGATTCCGGCGGCGAGGGCGGATTCGCCAGGGGTGTGGCCGTGTCCGGCGTACTGCCAGTCGGCGAGGACGAGAGTGGTGTCCGGGCCGTTGTCGGGCAGGCCGAGGGCGCGTCGTTGCTGGGCGGCGCGGTAGTCAGCGCGGATCTGACGGAGGGCGCCGAGGGTGGTGGAGTACTGGCGGGACTTGGTGGAGAAGTGGCCCCGGAAGCCGAGCATGTGGGCCCAGGCCCAGAGCCGGCAGTCGGGGTATGCCTGGTCGAGGTCCCAGCAGGCCCGGATGAGGCGGCGGGTGTGGCCGGGCAGGGCGGGGTGATGATCGAGTTCGGCGAGTTCGCCGATGCGGCGGTCGAGGATGCCGGTGGTCTCGGCGGCTTTGGTCGCGTACTTGGCGACGTAGGAGGCGACGGCCTGTTCGGTGATGTCGTGGCCGGTGTCGAAGGCTTGGATGGGCCGGATGTCGAGCTGGGTGCCCCAGCGCAGCGTCCAGCCCGGGTAGCCGGATTCGTCGTCCGGGGGGACTTTGACGGTGGTGTAGGGGTGGGCGACGGCGGCGCGGATCGCGTCGGTGAGCAGGTCGACGGTGGCCCAGCGGGGCGGACCGGTGAGGGGTCCGAGGGGGCCGTCGAGGCGGATGACGGCGTGGAAGTGGACGGCGCCGCGCTTCTGGAACTCGGCGACCTTGCCGAAGGAGACCCGCAGGAAGGCGGGGAATTCGCGCTGGGTCAGTCCGATGCGCTGGGCGATCTCGCGGCGGAGGCGGCGGGTGAAGCGGGCCCATAGTTCCCCGGCGTGGTTGTTGAACATCACGGCGGCCGCGTAGTCGTAGGTGTCCGGGTCGAGTGGGGTGCCGAGCGTCGGGTCGTCGTCGCGGTGGTGGGTGCCGCAGCGGCAGCGTCCGGTGGCGGGCTGGTTGTGGACGGGCCCGAAGGACGGGGCGGTGAGTGTGACGAAGAGGCGGGGGTGGTCGCGGACGGCGGCGGGGATGTTCTTGGTGTCGTCGCCGACGAGTCCGGCGCGGATGAGGTGGTAGGTGTCCCCGGCGTAGAGCCAGGCGCAGGAAGGGCAGCGGGAGGCCCGGCGGTTGCCGCAGGCGATGCGCAGCCGTCCGCCGGGTTCGGTGTCGGTGCTGTAGCGGTGGAGGATCTCGCCGGTGGTCGTGTCCCGGGTGGCGGTCCAGCCGCGCAGGTGGATGGGGTCGGCGCAGCCTCCGGTACGGCGGATCTGTTCTTTCCAGCGGTCGAAGTCGGGGGCCGAGGCCACCCTGAGCAGGTCGCCCAGGGTGGTCGGGTCGAGCAGGTCAGGCACGGGCCGCCTCCAGCGCTTCGCAGATGCGGGGGTGGGTCAGCAGGGGTGCCGACGGGGTCCACAGGCGGTCGGTTCCGCCGGGGCAGGGCACCGGCCGGACCAGGGGGATCACGGTGGTCAGGCGCCAGTGCCAGCGCTCGTGGGCGGACCACAGGGTGCAGTAGCCGTCATCGGGGTGGCAGTCCTCCAGCAGGGCCACGGCGAGGATCGCGGTGGAGGGCAGGGGGCGGCGCAGGAACGGGCGGGTCAGGGGCAGGTTCCACGCGGTGTGATCGGTGTTCGGTCCGGCGTGGACCAGGACGACGCCCCGGTAGTCGGTCTGCTGGGTGCGGTTGTCGATGCGCTTGGTGCCGTAGGCGATGCAGCTCGCCCAGGGCTGTCGCAGGGTCAGTACGCGAACGTCGGTGTGGTTCATCAGGGCCGCCCGCCATTCCGGGGACGCAGAGGCATGCCGCGACGCTCCCAGGGACGATCCGTCTTGTCCGGGCAGGACTTGCCGTGGTCGTCCCAGTTCTTGACCAGCCCCTGGACTTGGCTCACGCCGGTGGCTTCGACGGTCTTGCCGCAGTGGCAGGCGTAAGCGGCGCGGGGAGTGTCGCCACGGTCTTCGGGAACGCAGTTGGTGAGCTCAAGGCCGCTCGGGCTGGGGGGAAATTCGGGTCGACGCTCGTCACCGGCGGGGGCGTAGACGTACAGGCCGGGGTCGTCGCGGGTGGGCTTACGCATGTTCGCTGTCCCCCTTCTCGCGGGAGTGGGTGTCGTACCAGCGCTCCGCGCAGACCTTGTGAACGGGCTTTCCGCGATCGGAGCGCAGGGGAGTCGGCTTGCCGCAGCACACGCACGGCTTGTCGCCGCTGTGGTCGAAGTGCTTGTGGTCGCGCCAGTCCAGGAGCGTCACCGGGCCACCTCCTGGCGGTCGAGGAGCGAACCGGTGATGGCTTCGGCGAGGGCGGAGATGAGGATCTCGGCGACGGGCGGGGTGACGGCGCCGGAGGAGGAGCCGCCCGCACCGCAGAAGAAGTCGATGTAGGTCAGCACGTCGCACCCGCCTCGGTCCGGGCCGAACGGCGCGTGGTGCCGGTGCCCCGGCAGGACGGGCAGAGGGCGGTGACCGTCTCGCGGTGACCGGCCGGGGTGCGGCTTCCGGTGGTGACGGCGACGGCCGAAAAGCCATCGCAGTCGGAGCAGCGGCGGCGTAAGGCGTGAGCGTGCTCGGGCATGATGGGGTTCTCCCTTTGCTGATTGAGGTGAAGGGGGCTCGGGTCCTCGGGGCGGCGGAAACTTGGCGGTTGAGGCCGCCCCGGGGATCGCTTAGCGCTTGCTCTGGTCGTTGAGGATCGAGCGGGCGACCAGCGCGACCACGGCGAGCGAGCCGGCCGTGATGGAGATGGCGAGGAACATCCCGACCAGGACCGTGCCGATGACGAGCACGGCAGCGGTGCCCGCACCGATGGCGGCGACCGTGGCACCGGCCGTCAGGTGCACTCCCCCACGAACCACCGAGGTCGGGGCGGGGGCGTGGTGCTGGCAGACGACCGGGGCGACCGGCTGCACGTCGAGCTCAGCCGAGGAGTCGTCCAGCGGGACGAGGGTGCGGTTGAGCGTGGGGTTGGTCGGGACTTTCGGGCGCAACATCGGGTGCCTCTCTTCTGCGAATTGCGGTTACTTGGAGCCGCCGAGGACGGAGGCGCCACCGTTGAGGCCGGAGCCGATCAGGCTGCCGAAGAAGCTGTGGGCCAGGAGGAACCCGGCGATCAGCAGTACGGCGACCATCCAGGCCGGGACGCGGGTGAGCTTGACGCCGAGGTAGGCGGCGATGGCGATGGCGAACCAGAGCGGGACGTTCATGACGGGGCTCCTTCTGGTCGAGCCGGTCAGCGGGGCGAGCAGCGGTGGTTCTGGGCGGCGAGTTCGGCGGCGGAGCGGTTGAGGTACTCGCCCGACCAGTTGCAGCCCGGGGCCGTGCAGGTGGCCGTGTGGGCGGTCCGGCCGTGGCGGTCGACGTGGGTGGCGACCTGGACCTGTCCGACCTGGTCGTGGTTCCAGAAGCGTTTGCGGCGCATGAGTGTTCATCCCTTCTGTGGGCTTAGGTGAGTTGAGCGGCGATGGCTTCGGCCATGGGCACCGGGACACCGAGGCGGGCGCGCAAGGTCTCGGCGTCGATCGGCTGGCCGGTCGAGGCGGTGTAGGCGTCGGCGATCTTCCGGGCGTGGGCCACGAGCGCGGCCGGGGCCGTCAGGGCAGGCGCGGGAAGCGTCGGGGCGGGGGCCGCCGGTTCGAGCACTGTCTCCTCGGCCTGAGCGGCTTCCGGCTGGGGCTCGTCGGCCGGGGGTTCCTCCGATGCGGGCGCCTCGGTCGGTTCCTCCGGCGCCAGGGTGGTGGTCGGCTCGGGCAGCGGTTCGTCGGTGGGGCGGGGTGCGTGGGCCAGGAGGGTGCCGCCGAGGAAGGCAGCGGCGGGCCAGCCGGCCACGAGCATCCGCAGCCAGGCGGGCGGGTGTGCCAGGTCGAGGAATCCGGCGGTCGCCACGTTGGCGCCGAGCGAGGCCACCAGGGCGATGAGGAACCATGCCCACCCGAGCCGGGTGCCGGATCCGGAGCGCAGGCGGCGCCAGGCGGCAACGAGGAGCAGGTCGACGGAGACCGGGTAAGCCCAGCCTTTCCATCCGTCCTGTCCGGCGGCTTGGGCGATGTCGTGCAGGTGGGCGAAGGACAGGGCCCCGGCGATCACCGCTTGCACGAGCACCAGGTCGAGGCGGGGCGGTCGGGTCATCGCACGGTCCTCCTTCCAAAGGAGTGGGGCGGCCCCCGGGGCCGGGCGGCGGGATGATGTGCCGTCCGGCCCCGGGTGGGTCAGCCAGTGGCTTCGCCGGATCCCATGCAGGTCAGGCAGAGGGCTTCCTGCCGATCGGAGCTGTCGCGCTTCTTGCGACCCCCGACCTTGAACGTTTCCGAGACCCGTCCCTCACGGCAGTCAGGGCAGGGCTCTTTGGCCGTCTTGCCGCGAGAGCTCTTACGAGTGGCCACGTCGATCACCTGTCATGGTGGTGAGAGGGGTAGCCGTGGCCCTCGGGCGGATAGTCGTCCCATTCCTTGGCCGCAAACTCCGCGACGCTGGAGGAGTAGAGGACCGCACCGAACTCCGAGTCATGGTTGGGGTCGCTGAGGTAGTCACCGATCTGATGTGCCAGGTGGGCGTGAAGACTGTTGTCCGCGAACCTCGCCTCGTACTCCGTGCTCATAGTGGTCACCGGTCCTTTCCGGGGTAGTCGTGGCCCTCGGGCGGGTATTCGCCTCGACGCTCACGGCGGCCCTGCTCGACCATCGAGCCGACGATGACCGAGGCGAATTCGATGTCGGCTCCGATCTGTTCGGCGTAGTCGCAGGCGCTCTGTGTGATGCGGGCGCTGCGGTCGTAGTCGTCGGTACGTCGGGACACAGCGATCTCCTTCCGGGATCAGGCATGGGCGGGGTAGGGACCTGGCGCGATGCGGTCGCGCCGACCGGTGGATCAGGGATGGTCAGAGCTGAAGTGCTCCCCGTCACCGCCCGACAGGAGCCGGGCGGATCAGGCAACCGTCAGATCTAGTTGTTGCGGCGGGAGGCGTTGAATTCCTCCTCGGTCAGCCGGATCCACTCCTCCAGGGAGTGGTCGGCGCTGGCCTGCCACTTCTTGGCGCTCTCCTCCATGCCCCACTTACGGGCACGGTCCCGGCACTTGAGGTCGTTCTCCTGCACGGTCAGAGCCTCATCCGAGTTCTTGAACCGACGAGCCATGAGCTTCTCCTCTTGTTGTCACGCCCGGTTTCGGGCATGGGCGGGGTAGGGACCTGGCGCGATGCGGTCGCGCCGACCGGTGGAGCGGGGGTGGGTCAGGCGGTCTCGAACACCGGGACCGCTTCTTCGCCCGGGGTGGGATCGGTGGCCGGGCGGAAGGAGGCCAGGGCCGGGAGGTCCGGTGTCAGGTGCGCGTACCGGACGCAGGCGGCGGTGGCGTCGTGGAGCGAGGTGAAGGGGCTGCGGATGACCGTCCAGCCGCCGGAGGAGTCGCCGGCCACGGCTTCCCCGGGGCGGTCTTCCGCGATCCTCGTTGCCGCCACCACGGCAGCGGCACTGATGTCGGCCAGGGCCATCTTGGCGGTGCCCTCATCATTGACGCGGTGGACCGTACGACCGGAGAGCTGCGCCCGTAGAGCGGTGGCGCCCTTGCCGAGTTCGGAGCCGAAGCGCTGTCCGCACACCTCGAGGTAGATCGCGGCGGCGCGGCCGAGCTGGCCGAGACGGATCAACTGCGTGATCATGTGGTCCCGCCGCTTCTCCTCGGCAGCCGTGGCCACGAGGAAGAGTTCCGCGACTTCATCGATGATCACGACGACCGGGACGGGACGGATGTCCTCGGGAAGACCCCAGACATCGGAGGTGATCTCTTCCGGAGGCGTATCTGGTGCAAGGTGCTGGGCGGCGCGGATCAAGTCGTAGCGCTCGGTCATCTCGGTCACGAGGACGTCCAGCAGGACGCCAGCCTCCTCGGGAGTACAGGCCAGGGCTGACAGGCGCGGGGCGAAGGGCGAGAACTCCACCCCCCACTTGCAGTCGATGCCGACCAGGGCCACTGGCTTGGACGCCAGCCGTTTGATCAGTCCTCGGAGGTAGACGGACTTACCCGAGTCGGTCGCGCCGATCGTCAGCTCATGCGGGGTGGTCCGGTAGTCCCTCCAGTGCGGCAGGCCATCGGAGCGCAGCGAGACCGGCACCCGCAGCAGTCCTTCGGGAAGCCCCTTGGGCATCACCACCGACCGCAGTACGTCATAGGCGATCAGCCGGATCTCCACCCACCCTGGCTTGACCGACCGGACATAGGCGCCATGCGCCCGCCAGGAGTGCCGCAGCCGCTCCGAGGCGACCACGAAGTCGTGAAGCTCTTGCCCGGGCTGCATCCGGATCCGCAGGATCATCCCGGTCCGGGTAACCCGCACCCGTCGCAGCTTCGGGATCAGCCGCGTCGGCTCACGATCGGCCACCCTGGCCAGCCACAGCCGAAGCCGTGTCGGCCGCTCGGTCAGCCCGCACGCCTCCATCACGGACCGGTAGGTGACCAGCACCCGCACCAGCGTGATCAGCGCACCGACGCTCAGCCAGTACCAGACCGGCCGCAGCCGCCGCAGAACCAGCAGCCCCACACCCGCCAGCCCGAGAGCCACGAGTAAGAGGACGTCCCCGGCACTCACGGCGCTCAGCCCTTGCCGTTGGACGCGGCGACCGGCACGTTCGCCATCACAGCGGCAGCCCGGTAGCTGATGCCGTGACCGTTGTTGTTCTCCCACGGCCGCGCCACCAGACCCGGCAGAGCCACCGGCATACCCGGCACCAGGGCCTCAGCAATCCCATCCTCCGGAACCACGATCGTGACCGCGTCCGGCTTACCGTCCACAATGACGGCTACATTCACGTTGAACAGCGCCTGATCAGTGGCGCGGTCCCGGGCGATCTCCCCGGTCTCCCTGTTCTTGACCTTCTTCTCCGGCTGTTGGATCAGCATCAGCGTCATCTGTGAGGTGTCCACGGGGATTTGGCGCATCTGACTTCTCCTGCTTTTCGAGGGGGTGCTGACTTTTCGTCGGCACCATCAGGAAACCGCCAGAGGTAGTGGACACATCACGGTCCGTATGGACGTTTGGGGACGTCTCCGCTACCGTCAAAACGTCCCGGCGTCCCTCGGAAGGGCACGGCACCATGGCGAACGAGCGCTTACGCGCGGCGATCTCAGTAAAGAACGAGACCATTCAATCGTTGGCCGATCACGTCGGAGTTGATCCAAAGAGCGTCGAACGCTGGATCACGACAGGTCGCACACCGCACCGGGGCCACAGGTGGAAAGCCGCCAGTTTCCTCGGTGTTGATGAGCTCTACCTGTGGCCGAGCGTTGAGAAGCAGGTGGAAACGGCCAGCTCATCAGAGCTCGTCACCTACTACCCTCACCGAGGGGCGGTGCCTGCCTCGCTGTGGTCTTCCCTGATCGATAAGACCAAGAGTCAACTGGAAATCCTCGTGTACGCCGGTCTCTTCCTCTTCGACAGCCACCCAGACCTGCCTGATCAACTCGCGGAGAAAGCCAAGGCAGGGGCCGCAATCCGCATCCTCCTCGGTGACCCCGACTCCGAGATGGTGCGGCAGCGTGGTGAGGAGGAAGGCATCGGAGGGGATCTCGCTGCCCGCGCACGCATCACGCGGCGCTACCTCGAACCGGCCATGACGACGCCCGGGATCGAGGTGCGGCTACACGACACCATCCTCTACAACTCGATCTACCGGTTCGATGACGACGTCCTGGTAAACCCGCATGTCCTTGGGGCGCCGGCCGGTCAGAACCCAGTGCTGCACTTCCGCTACATCCCCGGAGCCCGCACGTTCCGCCACTACTTGAAGAGCTTCGACTACGCGTGGGAGCGGGCCACCCGGGCCTAGGGTTACCGCGCCATGGTCCGTGGGACGCTAGGCACATGGCTCGCGTCGATTACTTCAATGATCCGAACGCTCCGGAAGCGAACAGCATCGTTCCTTCAGTGACCGTTGTCGCACGGAACGACGCTGGGGAAGTCCTGTTGATCCACAAAACAGACAACGACCTATGGGCGCTGCCAGGCGGTGGGGTGGACGTAGGTGAATCCGCTGTGGACGCTGCTGTTCGAGAGACCTGGGAAGAAACCGGGTTCAACATCGAAGTGACCGGCCTCGTCGGGTTGTATACCAACCCAGCCCATGTCATGGCCTACGACGACGGGGAAGTGCGCCAGCAGTTCTCTATCTGCTTCACCGCACGGATCACCGGCGGAGCACTGAGGACGAGCAGCGAGAGCAAGGAAGTTGCCTTCATTCACCCTCACAAGCTGAACGAGTTGAACATTCACCCTTCGATGCGTATGAGGATCGATCACGGCCTGTCGGACCGTTCCACCCCTTACTTGGGCTGATCCGAGAGGCGCTGGTGGGTTCTCTCAACAGCAGCGGCGAGATAGGGGTGTGCGTTACTGATCGCGGTGTGGACCGCGCTTCCAGGCTCGTAGCGAATCAAGATCTCGCGCATGCGCTGTTCGAAGGAGAAGCGCTGCCCCGAGGGGCCCGTCGTCATGTCCGCGAAGATTAGTGCATCCAGAAGCGGACTGTCCTCACGTTCGTACTGCGCCAGTTCTGCAGTCAGGCCACGTTGTTCGGCCTCGTAGACCGCACCGGAGTGATGGGCAACGAGTCGAACCAACCGGAGAGGTGCTCCCAGTGCCTCTAGATGGCGGGCACCGTCGAGTGGATGAAACCCGGTTTCACGCAGCTCTGGCGCGTACCCGATGTCATGGAGCCAAGCTGCAGCCACGAGCAGACCACGTTCGTCCGCAGGTACGGCAGGACTTGCCTCGCTGGCACGCTCCGCCACTGCCTGGGTATGAAGCCACCTGTTCCCGAGCGGAGGCAACATCGATCCGGCCAGTTCTTCGGCTCCGAGAGGTGTGTCAAGTGCGAGCGGCATGCATCGCACCGTAGCCCAGGACCGTGGGACTCGGACAGCATCACCCGACCCACAGGGTAGGCCGGCGACCCTGCCATAGCCTCGGATGGCTGGCTCGCCCCGGTTGTGCGCTGGCCTGTCATGATGGACGTCAGCTCACCTGAGGACGCTGGTTTCGCTGCCTTCAGGCTTCCAGCCAGGCGCTTCGGTGGCGG
The DNA here is from genome assembly GCF_014648775.1 of Streptomyces abikoensis. GTDB lineage: Bacteria > Actinomycetota > Actinomycetes > Streptomycetales > Streptomycetaceae > Streptomyces > Streptomyces abikoensis. The sequence continues at coordinate 207,369 of NZ_BMRT01000004.1, read as the reverse complement.
GCGATCGTATAAAGGGTCTCGATCTCCTCTGGAGAAAGCCTCCCCGACATCGGGCCGAGAGTAGCCATCTTCCGTTGTTCCCATACCCGCACGTCGGTGAGGGTGGAAGCCGACTCCAAATCCGAGACGCCGACGAAGACCAAGACGGGCTGAACCTGAACCGTCGTGCCGCTGTGGGACTCCAGCACGCGCTGTACTCGTCGCGCCTCGGCTCGGACCTTGCGTGTGTACGGCTGCCATGGGCCGTGGTTGACCCTGGCAGAGTCATTGCCGACCCAAACGCTCTTCCCTCGGTGGTTCTTGGTATTGATGTTGAAGACCCCGCCCGGGCCTATCAGCAGGTGATCTATGTCCACCGAGTTCGGCAAGGGGATCGAGTGCAAGGCTCGCCAGCCCTGGCCGGATAAACGCTCAAGCTCACGTCCGACCCGTCGCTCGCCCGTCAGTCCCACGCGCCATGAGTCCCACTCGGAGTCGCGACGTAGGAGCCAGGAGAGGAAGCGTTCGAACGGGTTCGGCCCCTCGGACGCGAGCTTCTCCCTCAGCAGCTCCCCCGCGCGGTTGCGAGCTAGATCAAGATCTGGCGTGAGGGGCGGCAACAAAGGCCGCTGAGTCCGCTGCACCTTCGGCAGGTCACCGTTCGGGTGCGTCCTGTATGGAGCCAGAGCCTCAAGCGCCGCAGGCCCATACTCCTCTCGAAGGATCTTGACCTCATCTGTCGTGCGATCGAGCCACGCCACGGCCACGCCATCTGGCAGCACCGCAAAAACGCGGTCTCGCCCGGGCTGGTTCCCCTCCACGATCCTTAGCTCATCCACACGAGCCCCCCCCAGCTTCGTGTCATCCCCGCCCATATGGCAGCAGCCAGGACCCATGACCACAAGACGGCCTGCCCGGTCAAAGTTTCTCTACTCCATCAAGGCTCCCGGCTCCGCTGTCGCTCCGCCGGGCGCGCTGCGGCTCCGGTCGCGCTGCCGCTCCTGCCTTCGGCCCGCTCCGCGCGCCTGCGCCTCTGCGCGCCCTCAGACGACACGGCCAGGACCAGAAGAGAGAAGCGCCAGCCGGTGGGGGGTCCGGGCGGCTCCGGGGCTTTACCCACCTCCCCGGCTCGGGTCCCGCGTCGAGCAAGGCCAGGGGGCCACTCGTGCACATTGCGGGCAGGGGTGAAGCCTGCCCGAGTTGCCAACCAGCGTACGGCCCCCTGACCATGCTCGACCCCAACCCGGGCAGGACACCGGCCAAAGCCCCGGAGCCGCCCTCGACTTCGATGTCGAAGCAGCGGCAGTCGTTCAAGAAGCGCCTTCGCACCCTCGCTTCGTTGCTCATTAGAGCAAGGCGCTCCCGGGGATCGGGATCGGACTAGCGGTACTCACTCAGACGCCGGAGGAACCTCTTGAGCGTGGTCGACAGCTCTTGTGGGTTCTCGATGGCCTCCACTGGGATCCGGTCGACATACGCGATCCCAGCATCCCGGAGCAAATGATCACGCGTTGTGTCCATGGCTCGCCGCGCGCGATGATTCGGACCGTCGATCTCCAGCACACCGGCCCGGCCTCTGTAGGTCACGAGCAGATCGGGCTCCCAGGTGTGACCCGGAACCCTGCCGTTGGGCAGCGGAAAAATCGAAATGGTTTCCTCCGAAGGAAGCTCCTTCTCCTGCATGTACTTGAGAGCCTGGTACACACGCCGCTCGCCAGCATTCGTGAACGCGAGTCGATCCAGTACCCACTGGGGCTTCTCGGGCATGGTGCGCCGTGCTTGATTAGTCGGCCGATCAGCGCTCATCATCTCTTGCAGTCGCTGGCGCCAGTCTGGGCCAACCTGTGGCAAGGTCTCACGGAAGCCGATCCACGTCACGCCGTAGCCGAGGCGGTTGCTGACTCGCTCGAACGCATCTGTGAGGCGTTCCCTTGCTTCGCTGGTGAAAGCCGCTTCGTCACCCGGGTCGATCTCAAGCCATAGATCATTCGTCTGTGAGTCCCCGTCATACTCGATGACTGCGGTGCGGACACGTAGGAGCAAGTTCAGGTGCGCGGAGTCACCTCGTTGAAACAGAAGCGCCGCCATGTGGCCAAGGAGCGAGTCCGCCATGGCACGCTGTTTCTCTTCGCCCGTGGTCCATGGGTCGTTGATGATCTCCTCGTACGTGCGAGCGTGCTGCGGGGTGCTAGACCCCTCTTCACGCGTCGGCTGCTCCGCCAATGCCCCTCCCTAGGTCTCGCGCCTCAGTGGGAAGGTACCTGACACCTCTGACAATGGGAGCTGGATCATGCCTAAATGCTCGCGTGAGGGCCTAGGGGCGAGCGATGGGCCCACGGATGCCTGAAAGACCCCGAGACCTGTCAGCGGATCACGTGCACGAGACGGGAAACAGCGGGGCAGTAGAGAAGTACGGCAACCGCCTCGCCCCCGGTCGACCATCACGAACTCTGGACGCCCACCAGACATGTCCGGGAATCCTTAGCGACCGCTATGCTCGTAGGTTCGCATCGAGGGCAGCCTGACATCGACGCTTGACACCAACGAGGGCGGATGCGTCCGGACGCTAGCGGATCGCTACGGAGCGCGAATCGAGGCGTGGGGCCCCAACGCGGCGCGATTCGGCGTTCGGATCGAACTTACAAAGCGGATGTCGGCGGTTCAAATCCGTCTGTGCCCACGTGTACGAAGGCCCCCAGCCGGTCACGGCTGGGGGCCTTCGGCGTCTCCACGGCGGCTACCCGGCGGGATCGTGGGTGATCAGGTCTCCCGGCTGGCACCGGAGGACCTCGCAGATCCTCGACAGGGTCGAGAAGCGGATGGCCTTGGCCCGCCCGTTCTTGAGCACGGACAGGTTGACGACGGTGATGCCCACCTGTGCCGACAGCTCGGTGAGCGTCATGCCGCGCTCGGCGAGGATCCGGTCGAGATGGATCCGGATCGAGTGGAGTTCCTCTTCGGGCATCAGATGGTCCCTTCGAGGTCCTCTCGCATTCGCACGCCCTGGCGCATGATCTTCCCCATTATCACCGCGGCGAGGCCGGCGAGGACCAGCGCCATCGACCCGGAGACCTCCGGCCCGGAACCCACGATCGGCGCCATGCTCCCGACGAGCCAGGACTGCGACCAGCCGACGACCAGCCCGGCCAGCGGCGTGCCCACCGCCACGAACCAGCCGAGGACGGAGAGCCGTTGCGCCACCGTGTCGGTGAACGGCCCCTGCCGCACGACGGCCCTCATCAGCCGGGAGAAGAGCAGCAGTGTGAGGGAGGCGAACAGCAGCCAGGGCAGCCGGCCGCCGAGGTCGGCGGCGCGCTGGCCCGCGGAGGGGCTGTCCTGGCAGAGGCGCTCGGTGCTGGCGGAAGCCGTCACGCCCTTGACGGTCGGCAGGCTGCCTTCCAGCGAGGCGTTGCGCCAGAAGTGCGTCTCCACGCAGACCGCCCCGTCGTCGAGCATGTGCGTGACCCCCGTGCCGGCGAAGGCGAGCCCGAAGAGCACCGCCAGCGCGAAGGTGACCGAGGCCAGGGTCCTCGTGAGTCGTGTGTTCACAGCGTCCACCCCTATCGTTTTTCGATATGCCGGAGACTAGGGGACCATATCGATATTCGACAAGTCGGGGGTCGTCGGGACCGCTCCGCGACCGGGTGGCACGATGGGGCCGGACGGTCGAGGTCGTAGCGGGCGAACGGGGAGGAGTCCGGCATGGAGGCGCGTCACGGGCCGAGGGCGTGGGTGCTGGGTGTCGCGGCGCTCCTCGCCTGGTTCCTCTACGTCACCTGGGTCGCCGCACCGTTCCTCGCCGTCGCGAGTGCGGTGGCTTCCGTGCGCGAGGTCCGCGCGGTCCGGCCGGACGGGGGCGGCGGGCGGAAGGGGGCGGCCGCGGGCGTCGTGGTGGCGGGGCTGGCCGTGCTGGTCAGCGGGTTCGGGGTCTGCGCGCTGGTGGGGATGGGCCGGTGAGGCGGGAAGCGGCCGCTCAGTGACTGCCCACCGACGGCAGGAGGGGGCTGCCGTTGCGGTCCAGCCAGGTGCGGTACGTGGGGCTGGCCTCGGCCGCGGCCACGTAGGAGGCCATCAAGTCGCCGTAGAGCGCGTCCAGTTCGCGCAGCGGTAAGGAGCCGTGGCGGGACGCCAGGGAGAGCTGGGCGGTGAGCGGGTCGCCGGCGAGGGGGCGGATCACCGTGCCGGGGGCCGGGTCGGCGGTGGGCTGGCAGGGGCGTACGGCCTCGCCGGAGGCGACGAGGTCGGCGGCCGTGGTGTTGTCGCGGACGTGGACGAGGCGGGGGTCCAGACCGGTGGCCGTGAAGACCCGGCGCAGGGCCGCGGCCTCCTCGTCCGCCGTCGGGTCGACGATCCAGGCGTCGTGGGCGAGCTCGGCGAGCCGGACCAGCGGCCGGGACGCCGCCGGATGCGCGGCGGACAGCGAGACGAAGCGCGGCTCACCGGCGATCAGCACCCGCCGCTCCACCCCCGCCGGCACGTGCAGCGGGAAGCCCGCCGCCTCGTGGACGAACGCGACGTCCAGCTGATTGGTGGCGAGCAGCTGGAGGAGGGTGTTCGAGGACACCTCTATATGGATGGTCGTATCGGTCTCCGGCAGCCGCTGGTGGATCCGGCGCAGCCAGCCCGTCACCGCCCGGCTGCCGATGCTGCCGATGCGCAGCCGCAGGCCCCCGACACCGCAGGCGGCCTCCCGCGCGGCGGTGACGAGCGCCGACATCTCCGCGATGATCGGCCGGGCCCGGGAGAGGACGGAATGGCCGAGGGGCGTGGGGCGACTTCCGGTCTGTCCCCGGGTGAACAGCAGCCCGCCGATGGTGCTCTCGATGCGGCGGAGCTGGGTGGTGAGCGAGGGCTGGGTCATGCCGAGCTGCACCGCGGCCTTCCGTACGCTTCCGGTGTCCGCGATGGCGCAAAGTGCACGGAGGTGCCTGACCTCAAGCTCCACGAGGGGGAGCATATCCGCGCCCCGTACGTCACACCAGACACATCCCGGACGCATCGGGGCAGTTGAACGGGGTGGTGCGGCGAGGGTGGCGGAGGATAGGCGATTGGATGGCGTTATGGCCAACTGGCATCATCCGCACCATTGATAACTCGTCAGAGACTCATGGGGAACAAGAGTTCACCCGGTGAACCCCTGTCGTCGCGTCCCACCTCGTGACGGCCGAAGCGGGTTCTCGGCATGAATGGAGTCCCCCACATGAATCGCTCCTCGATGGTGCTGTCGGCCGCGCTCGGCCTCGGCCTCGCCGCCGTGATGACCGCCGGACCGGCGGTGGCGGTCGACCACAGCTCCTCGCAGGCCAGCACGGTCGCCTCGCGGTCCGCCTACGTCGGCTCGGCGGCCGAACAGGCCGACAACAAGGCGTTCTTCGACGCCGTGATGAAGTCCGCGAAGGCCAAGCAGGCCGCCAACCCGCAGCTGAGCGTCGTCACGGTCACCTACGACCCGAGCAGCGCGCCGAGCTTCGCGCAGGAGATAGCCAACAGCGCCCAGATCTGGAACAGCTCCGTCCGGAACGTTCAGCTGCGCGCCGGCTCCAACGCCGACTTCAGATACTACGAGGGCAACGACTCCCGCGGTTCGTACGCCAGCACCGACGGGCACGGTCGTGGCTACATATTCCTCGACTACCAGCAGAACGAGCAGTACGACTCCACCCGCGTCACCGCGCACGAGACCGGCCACGTCCTCGGTCTGCCGGACCACTACTCCGGCCCGTGCAGCGAGCTGATGTCCGGTGGCGGCCCCGGCCCGTCCTGCACCAACCCGTACCCGAACAGCACCGAGCGCAGCCGAGTCAACCAGCTCTGGGCGAACGGCCTGAAGGCCGGCGCGCTCGACAAGGGTCTCAACAAGATCGTCCGCTGACCCCACGCCGTCGCGTCGTCGCGTAGTCGCGGTAGGGGAAAGCGCGCGGCCCGGCTCCGGGAAGGAGCCGGGCCGTGACGTCTGTAGAGGGGGCTAGGAGGTCTGGGCCTCCGGCTCCTCCGGCCGGCGCATGAGGTAGACCGCCCCGGAGCCCGCCAGGAAGAGCGCGAACACCGACACCGCCGTGCTGAGCCAGCTCGCGCCCAGCCACTGCCCGCCGAAGTAGCCCAGGCTCACGCTGTACGCGGCCCAGGTCAGGCCCGCCAGCGCGGACCAGGGGAGGAATTCGGCCACCCGGCGGTGCATCACGCCCGCGCCCAGGCTGACCACCGAGCGGCCGGCGGGCGCGAAGCGGGCGAGCACGACGAGCGGGCCGCCGCCGCGCAGCAGGGCCGCGCCCAGCCTGTCCTGGGCGGCGGTGAGGCGGCGGGAGCGGGCGATCGCGCGGTCGAAGCGGTCGCCGCCGCGCCAGGCGAGGCGGTAGGCGACCATGTCGCCCATCACCGAGGCCGTGGCGGCGCACAGCACCAGCGGGAACATGTCGGAGAAACTCGCGTGGCCATGGGCGGCGGCGTCACCGACGGCACCCGCGGCCGAGCCGGCCGCGGCGGTCGCCGCGGTGATCACCAGCACCCCGCTGGGCAGCACGGGCAGGAAGACGTCCAGGAGGACGGACAAGCCGACGATCACGTATATCCATGGGGTTCCGGCCAAGGCCCCCAACTGCTCCAGCACGTCCTGATCTCCCGGTACGGTCCCCCGCCGCGACGTCGCAGGGGAGCGGCAGGGGCGGCCTTGACAACCGTACAGCGTACGCCTGAAGTGGCCGGGAAAAGAGCGTGGGGTGCGTGATGTTGTTCGCATCACGCACCCCACGGACATGTCGGGATGTGTACCGGATGTGTCCGGTCCGGTACGGACCCGCTCGGTTCTGCCCTGCTCAGCCTGCTCGGCTGCTCGCTCAGCCCTGCTTGCCGCGGCCGAGGAAACGATCCACCGACAGCGCGCCCGGGCCGGTGAAGACCAGCAGCAGGAAGGCCCAGGCGAACATCGCGGAGGCCTCGCCGCCGTTCTGGATCGGCCACAGCGCCATGCTCTGGTGGACGTCGAAGTAGGCGTACGCCATCGAGCCGGAGGCGATGAAGGCGGCGCTGCGGGTGCCGGCGCCCAGCAGTACGAGCACGCCCGCCACCAGCTGGATCACCGCGGCGTACCAGCCCGGCCAGGTGCCGGCCGGGATCGTGCCGCCGTGGCTGCCCGCGGCGCCGCCGAGGATGCCGAAGAGCGACGCGGCACCGTGGCAGGCGAAGAGCAGGCCGACGACGACGCGGAAGAGCGACAGCGCGTACGGCCGGGCGGCGTCGAGGCGTGCGGAGAGCGTGGACTCGGCCGCGGCGGAGGTGTTCGCGCCGGCCGTCGGGGACGCGGCGGTGGGCGTGGGGGACATGGGGTGGGCTCCTCGTATCAGGTCGTATCGGGGACGGGGAAACGACGAGGGCTTCAGGTTAGGAGGACCTAATCAATGCTTGCAAGTTCAATAATTCAGTTTTGGATGATGTCACATTTTCTTGATCGGGGAATAGGGGGCGGGAGGAAGCGGGAGGGCGGGCGCGGTGACCCAGGTCACCGCGCCCGCCCCCGTCGAGATGTATCCGTCAGCAGCCGTTGAGGATGCCCGTCAGGGCGTTCTTCTCCGCGGAGTCGACGGACAGCTTGTAGGTGTGCTTCACGTCGACCCACATCCGCGCGTACGTACAGGCGTAGGACTTCAGCGGCGGCATCCACTTCGCCGGGTCCTTGTCGCCCTTCGCCCGGTTGACGCTGTTGGTCACCGCGACCAGCTGCGGGTGGGTGAGGTCGTTGGCGAACGCCTGGCGCTGCGCGTTGGTCCACTGGCTCGCGCCCGAGCGCCACGCCTCCGCGAGCGGCACGAGGTGGTCGATGTCTATGTCGGAGGCGTCGTCCCAGGTCGCGCCGTCGTACGGCGAGACCCAGGTGCCGGCGACGGCGGCGCAGCGGTCGTCCTGCTCCACGTCCTTGCCGTCGCGCTGGAGGACGACCTCGCGGGTGTTGCACTCGCCGTGCTGGGTGATCCAGTGCGGGAACTTGGCGCGGCTGTAGCCGGTCATCGGCCCCTCGGAGGCGACCGTCAGCTGGCCCAGGTAGGCGCGGGCGGTGGCGCCGTCGACCGGGGCGGGCGGCGCGGCCTGGGCCGCCGGTCCGTTCAGCACGAGCGTGCCGACCAGGGCGGCGAGGCCTGCCGCGATGGCGGAGCGACGCGCGTAGACGCTGGGCATGGGAACTCCCTTGGTGGTGGAGGGGGTACGGGCCGCTGGAGCGCGGCCAGCTTGCTGGTGGCGGAGGTACGGGGGGTGGTCGCCAGATGTCAGGATGGCGACGCGCGCATGTCAAAGCAAGGCTTTCCGGAAGGGAGTTGATGGGGAATCACCCATTCCGTGGCGCGCGGGCGTACCTCGCGCCGCGGCGGGCGGGCCTGACACGCGCGCTGCGGCGGGCGTGCCGACCGTAGGGTGGCGGCGTGCTCGCCGCCGCCGTCCTGCTGCCCGCCAACACCACGCTCGGGGTGGTGCTGGCCGTCCTGCTCGCGGCCGCCGTCACCGTCGCTGCGGTCGCCCGCCTCGCCGACGGCCGCGAGCGCGGCTACGCGCGGGCCATCGCCCTCGCCGGGCTCCGCGCGGCCGTCCAGCTGGCCGTCGTCGCATCGCTCATCGGCTGGGTGGTCCGGGCCGTGCCGCTGCTGGCGGGCTTCCTGCTGCTGATGTTCGCCGTCGCCGTCCGCACCGCCGGGCGCCGCCTCACCGACGACCGCACCTGGTGGTGGGCGGCCGTCCCGATCGCCGCGGGCGTGCTGCCGGTCGTCCTCGCGCTGCTGCTGACCGGGCTCGTGCCCGCCAAGGGCGTCGCCCTCGTCCCCGTCACCGGCATCCTCATCGGCGGCGCCCTCACCGCCACCGTCCTGGCCGGCCGGCGCGCCCTGGACGAGCTGCGCACCCGGCACGGCGAGGTCGAGGCCGCCATGGCCCTGGGCTTCCTCCCCCGCGAGGCCCGCCTGGAGATCGCCCGCCCGGCCGCCTCCGACGCCCTCCTGCCGGGCCTGGACCAGACCCGCACCGTGGGCCTGGTCACCCTGCCCGGCGCCTTCGTGGGAATGCTGCTGGGCGGGGCGTCCCCGCTGCTCGCGGGCGTGGTGCAGCTCTTCGTCCTGGTCGCGCTGCTGGCGGTGCAGGCGGTCGCGGTGGCGGTCGTCCTGGAGCTCGTCGCGCGCGGGCTGCTCGGCCGATCACGTACGCTGGGGGGAGCAGAAGGGGAGTAGCTCTTCGCCGGACCGTCGACATACTGCTGGGCCTCGCGCCCGGCCGGCGCCCGGAGGCCGTGCGTTCTGTGCGCACCGGCCAGCGAGACCTTCGGCCGCAGTGTCCACGACGCTGCCGTGCCGAAGCGACCCCTGATTCCTTGACACAGGTGCTGCTCGCGGTGCGGGAGCGTCTTCTCCCACCGATGACAGAGGAAACCGTCCCTGTGTTCAGCTTCACCGTCGCCGCCCTGGTCTTCGGCGTGATCTTCCTCGCCGAGCTCCCCGACAAGACGGCCCTGGCCTCCCTGATGCTCGGCACCCGCTACCGCGCCTCGTACGTCTTCGCGGGCGTCGCGGCGGCCTTCCTGGTCCACGTCGCCCTGGCGATCGCGGCCGGCAGCCTCCTCACCCTCCTTCCGCACCGCCTCCTCCAGGCAATCGTCGGCGTCCTCTTCCTCGCGGGCGCGGCGATGCTGCTGCTGAAGAAGGACGACGACGAGGAAGAGATCACGAAGCCCGCCGACCAGTCCTTCTGGAAGGTCTCCGGCGCGGGCTTCATGCTGATCCTCGTCGCGGAGTTCGGCGACCTCACCCAGATCATGACCGCCAACCTCGCCGCCCGCTACGACGACCCCGTGTCGGTGGGCGTGGGCGCGACGCTCGGCCTGTGGGCCGTGGCGGGCCTGGGCATCGCCGGCGGCAAGACCCTGATGCGCTACGTCCCGTTGACGCTGATCACGAAGATCGCGGCGCTGGTGATGCTGGCGCTGGCGGCCTTCAGCCTGTACGAGGCGGTGATGGGCTGACGCGCGCCGGCGTCAGCCGTCGCTCAGCAGGTTGGTGATCAGCTTCCGCAGCCGCCCCGCCCGGACGGTCTCCACGCCGTGGACGAGCTGGGCGCCGTAGACCACGGCGGTGCGGGCGGGCGGGGCGCTCGTCCAGCGGGTGCGCGGGACGCGGGCGAGCGCGGCGGCGGAGTCGAGCCCTCCGTGATGCGAGATCTCTCGCGCGAAGCGCGTACCGGGGAGGAAAGCGCTGTCGGAACCGGCGGTCCGGTCGGTCCACAGCGCCTCGGAGGAGGCGGTCTCGATGTAGAACGCCCCGCCCTGGTCGGCCTCCTGGAGATGGAAGGCCACCCGCGCGACGCGCTGTCGCCGCCGGCCGGGCTCGTCCACGCCGTGGAGGTGCGGCTCGATGCTGTCGCCGGGGCGGAGGTCGTGGTAGTCCCACGGGGTGGCGACCGCCACGGACGGGAAGGCGCGCCGGATGGCGGGCAGCGCCCGCTCGACGCCGGCCGCCAGGATCTCCTGGACCTCGCCGGGTGCCACCAGCCCGTCACTGGGGCGGGCGGGCCGCCAGCCGGTGGCGACGAGGTGCTCGTCGAGGAGTTTGGTGAGTTCTGCTGTCTCATCGGGGGTGAGGAAACCCTCGACGGTCTGGACGGCCAGGGTCTCGGTCATGTGGATCACGATCGGACTCCTCTCACGGCGCCTGATGCCCCGTCGGCTCCGCATTCCAGTGCGGGGCGCGTGGATTGGCAACCGCGCCGGAGCGCGCCCGTGAAGCACGGGGGCGCGCGGGCAGCGCGTGCGGGGGCGCGCGGGTCCAGGGTCTGCCCGCGCTGCTCCGGCGATTGGCCTCGCGCAGCCGACGCAGGAGCTCACGGCGGCGGTACGGCACGACTTCGCGGGCGTGCCCGCGTCCGGACGCCGTCGGCGCGCACAGCGCCGTCCGCTCGGCCAGCTCCAACGCCCGCCCGAGCGGCCGGAAGTCGAGCACGCGGCGCACGGCGTTCGCCGACGGCGGCAGGGCCGTCGAGCTGGTCGTCAGCGCGAACCTCGCCCTGGGGCAGCCGTAGGTTGCGATTACCGCTGCCTCAAGCGGCAGCGTGCCCCTACGGCAACTCCCCCCGCACCAGCGCCCGCGCGAATGGTTCGCCCGTGCGGCGGGCGTACGTCATGCGTTCGCGGACCTCGCTGAGGGTGCGCGGGCGGTAGCCGGGGCCGCCGCAGCAGGACTTGTGGAAGCGGATGCCGGCGTTCAGCAGGACGGAGAGGGTTCGCCACGCGGCCTTGTCGCGGCGGCGGGGGGCCGCGAAGGCCGAGCCCACGTGGATCAGCGGGGCGGCGCAGCGGGGGCAGACGCGCTCGTGTTCGTGGTGGCCGGGGTACGGCTGTTTGTACGAGGCGCGGCAGGGGAGGCAGACGTACGACGTCTTTCCGTGGGGCATCCGGGGAGTTTAGGGCGGGCAAGCCGGTCGGGCTTCGTATTTTTCAGTCGAAGCGGATGTGCTTCACGCCCGTCCACGCCCGGCGCAGGCGGCCCTTCAGCGGGCCGTCCGTGTTCGGGGTGAGCCGGAGGCCCGTCGAGGTCGCGATCTTGTCGGCGATCTGGGGGATCGTGATGGCGTCGGTCCGGATGTGCTCGCCGAAATCCTCCGCGCGCAGCCGCTCCAGGCACTCGTCCAGCTTCGACACCGCGAAGGTCTCGCGCCGCAGGGACGCGCCGAGACCGCGTTCGCGCAGCCGCCGCAGGACCGTCTCGCGGCGGGCGAGGAGCGCGAAGTGGCGGACGTCGTGGCCGTCGTCGCGGAGGCGGCCGACCGTTTCGGCGAAGTACGTGCTGTTCACGATCGTCATGGGGACGATCACCGGGCCCGTGGTGTGCCCGGTCAGGGCCATGCCCAGGACCTCGTACACCGCCCGGCGCCACACCGGCAGGTCCTGGAAGTCGCCCCGCAGCGCCGGCGGCAGCATCCGGTGGAGGCCGAAGCCCGCGTGCTCGGGGTCGCAGACGACGCTGCCGGGGAGGCGGCGGTGGAGTTCGTACGCCGTCTGGGTCTTGCCGCCCCCGAAGGGGCCGTTGATCCACAGGAGCATGCGCGCGAGCCTACGCCGACGCGCCCGCCGCCCGCCGCCCGCCTCAGCCCGTCGTGATCCGCAGGACGATCCCGCCGGTCGCGTCCGTCTCGACCCGCACCGCCGTGAGGTCCGGCACCGCCACGTCCGGGCCGTGGGCGGCCGCGCGCGGGCCGACGCCCACGACGCGCATGCCGGCCGCGCGGCCCGCCGCGATGCCCGCCTCGGAGTCCTCGAAGACGACGCAGTCCTGCGGGGCGAAGCCCAGCTCGGCCGCGCCCTTGAGGAAGCCCTCCGGGTCCGGCTTGCTGGCGCTGACGGACTCGGCCGTCACCCGCACCGCCGGCATGGGCAGGCCCGCCGCGCCCATACGGGCGTCGGACAGGGCGCGGTCGGCCGAGGTGACCAGGGCGTGCGGCAGCCGCTCCAGGGCGGCCATGAAGGCGGGGGCGCCGGGGACGGGGACGACGCCGTCCATGTCGGCCGTCTCGGCGGCCAGCATGCGGCGGTTCTCCTCGTGGTTCCGCTCCATGGGGCGGTCCGGGAGGAGGGCCGCCATGGTGGCGTAGCCCTGGCGGCCGTGGACGACCTTCATGACCTCGTCGCCGTCCAGGCCCTGCTCGTCCGCCCAGCCGCGCCAGCAGCGCTCGACGACCGCGTCGGAGTTGACGATCGTGCCGTCCATGTCCAGCAGGAGGGCTCGGGCCGTGAGAGTGGTCATGGGGCAGCTCCAGAGCGGCGCGCGGAAGAAGACAAGTGGCTCCACCCACCGGTCAGGGAGTGCGGGTGGAGCCACTTTGTTTCTCAAAGATACAAAACGGACCCGGTCGAGCGCCAACGGCCCTGGTCGGCGCCGTCCGAGCGCCCTCCGAGGGCAGTCCGAGTGCCGTCCGAGCGCAGTCCAACGGGCTGGATCGGCGTAGTCCGACGGGCCGGAATCGCCCGTCCGGACGACCATGGGAGGAGCGACCCGAACCCGAGCGATCCCACCCCGAGCGACCCGAACCCGAGGAGCTGTCCATGGCCCAGGACGTCCCGGGCCCGGCCGGAGCGGCCCAGGCCGCCCCCGGAGCGCCGGCCATACCCGGCGAAGGGCTGCCCAAGGGCGGCGTGCGCGTCGCGATCGGCGCGCTGCTGCTCGGCATGCTGCTGGCGGCCCTCGACCAGACGATCGTCTCCACGGCCCTGCCGACGATCGTCAGCGACCTCGGCGGCCTGGAGCACCTCTCCTGGGTCGTCACCGCCTACATGCTCGCGTCCACCGCCGCCACGCCCCTGTGGGGCAAGCTCGGCGACCAGTACGGGCGCAAGAAGCTCTTCCAGACGGCCATCGTCATCTTCCTCATCGGCTCCGCGCTCTGCGGCCTCGCCCGGAACATGCCCGAGCTGATCGGCTTCCGCGCCCTCCAGGGCCTGGGCGGCGGCGGGCTGATGGTGCTGTCGATGGCGATCGTCGGCGACATCGTGCCGCCCCGCGACCGGGGCCGCTACCAGGGCCTCTTCGGCGCCGTCTTCGGCGGTACGAGCGTGCTGGGCCCCCTGCTCGGCGGGCTCTTCGTGGACCACCTCAGCTGGCGCTGGGTGTTCTACGTCAACCTCCCCATCGGCATCGTCGCCCTCGCCGTGATCGCCGCCGTCCTGCACATCCCCGCCAGCCGCGTCCCGCACCGCATCGACTACCTCGGCACCTTCCTCATCGCCGCCGTCGCCGTCTGCCTGGTGCTGATGACCTCGCTCGGCGGGACGTCCTACCCCTGGTCGTCCTGGCAGATCATCGGGCTGGGCGTGGTGGGCGTGGCGCTGCTCCTGCCCTTCGTGCTCGTCGAGCGGCGCGCCGCCGAGCCCGTCCTGCCGCTGGGGCTCTTCCGGATCCACACCTTCGCGCTCTGCTCGGTGATCGGCTTCGTCGTCGGCTTCGCGATGTTCGGCTCCATGACCTACCTGCCGACGTTCCTGCAGGTCGTCCACGGCGTCTCGCCGACCCTCTCCGGCGTGCACATGCTGCCGATGGTGGCCGGCCTGCTGATCGCCTCGACCGGCTCCGGCCAGATCGTCAGCCGCACCGGGCGCTACAAGGTCTTCCCCATCGCCGGGACCGCCGTGATGACCATCGGCCTGCTCCTGCTCCACCAGCTCGACCCGGCCGTCAGCACCGCGATGATGAGCACGTACTTCTTCGTCTTCGGCTTCGGACTGGGCCTCGTCATGCAGGTCCTCGTGCTGATCGTGCAGAACTCCGTCGGCTACCAGGACCTCGGCGTCGCCACCTCCGGCGCCACGTTCTTCCGCTCCATCGGCGCGTCCTTCGGCGTCTCGATCTTCGGCACGATCTTCACCAACAAGCTCGGCCCCCGGATCGCCGACGCCCTCGCCGGCGTCCCCCTGCCGCCCGGCGTCACGCCCGACGCCCTCAAGTCCGACCCCCGCGTCCTCCACCGGCTGCCGCCCGCCCAGCGCACCGGCGTCCTCGCCGCCTACTCCCAGTCGATCACCGACGTCTTCCTCTACGCCGTGCCGCCCGCCCTCCTCGCCTTCGCCCTCGCCTGGCTGCTCAGGGAGGAGCCGCTGCGCGGCAGCGTCACCGCGCCCGACACCAGCGAGGTCGTCGCCAGCAACCCCGTCGAGCGCTCCTCGCGCGACGAGGTCGCCCGCGCCCTCTCCCTCCTCGGCAGCCGCGAGGGCCGCCGCAAGGTCTACGAGAAGATCGGCCAACGGGCCGGAGTCGACCTCGAACCCGCCGCCAACTGGCTGCTGCTGCGCATCAAACGAGACGGCCACGCCGAGCCCGCGATCCTCGCCGAACGCGTGGACGTCCCGCTGCGCGTCGTCACCGAGGGCGCCCGCCAGCTGGAGATCCGGGAACTGGTCCGGCGCGAGGGGCTGGAGCTCGTCCTCACCGACGCGGGAGGACAGGTGGCGGACGAACTCTTCCGCGCCCGCGAGCAGATGCTCGCGGAACTCCTGGGCGACTGGTGGACGGCCGCCGACCGCCCCCACGATCTGCGCTGCCTCGTCGAGGAGCTCAACCGCGAACTGTGCGGCTCCGACGCCGAACAGCCCCGCGACGGCGGCGCGGCGGGCGCCAGACCCGACCACCGCCTGTAACCCGACCACCGCCTGTAAGAGGGATCAGTTCAGCTCCTTGCCGAGCCACACCTCCGAGTACACGTCCGCCTCCTTGTAGGGGGCGACGTCCGCGAAGCCGTGCCGCGCGTACAGCGCCCGCGCCTCCACCAGATCCCGCCGGGTCTCCAGCACGATCCGCTCCGCGCCCCACGCGCGCGCCGTCTCCTCCGCCGCGCCCAGCAGCGCGCCCGAGCCGCCCAGACCGCGCCGGTCCGCCCGTACGTACATCCGGCACAACTCGGCCGTACGGGCGTCCAGCCGGCGCAGCCCCACGCACCCGGCCCGCTCCTCGCCGTACCGGGCCACCAGCAGCGTCCCGGGGTCGTCGCCGCGCATCTCGGCCAGGTGCCGCTCGATCTCCTCGGGCGTGCACCGGCGCCCGTCGTGCAGCAGGTACCAGCGGTCGGCGACGTCGACGAGGTACTCCCGCAGCAGCGCGGCCGACTCGGGCGAGCCGACCGGCTGCGGGGAGACGTTCCAGATGGTCATGCGGCGGATGGTCGCACGCGGGCGGCCGTCCGATCAGCTGCTTTTCCGGGGGCCGACTCCGGGACCGGTTCGGGACCGTCCCCGGAGTCGGCCCTGGAGTCGGCCCGTCTCGGCCGGGGCGGTCAGCCCTGCTTCGGCGCGGCCTGCTGGACGACCTCGAACGACCACACCGTCGACCCCGTCGCGGCGGGCTTGTGCTTGGGGGCACCCTCGCCACCACCCTCGCCACCGGCCTGGCCACCGCCCTGGTGGGCGGCCTTCATCGGGCCCTCCATCCACGCCTGGAAGTCCTCCTCGCTGCGCCAGCGCGTGTAGACGAGGTAGTCGTCCGTGCCTTCCAGCGGGCGAAGAAGCTCGAACCACTCGAAACCGTCGGCACTCTCCACCGTGCCCGCGCGGGACG
This sequence comes from Streptomyces abikoensis, assembly GCF_014648775.1. Lineage (GTDB taxonomy): Bacteria > Actinomycetota > Actinomycetes > Streptomycetales > Streptomycetaceae > Streptomyces > Streptomyces abikoensis. The sequence goes on along the minus strand of NZ_BMRT01000004.1, from coordinate 191,326 downwards.
CGAACCGCTTCTCCAGGACCTCGCGCTGCTCGGCCGGGACGGTGAGGGCATTGATCTTCACGATGCTCATGAGGTCATCCTGCACTGCCGCAGCCGCTCAGCGGTTCCCGCCCCCGCCGCCACCCCCGCCCACGTCCGCCAGGACGCCGTCCAGCTGTTCCGCCGTCAGCGGCGGCGCGGGCAGGCCGGAGACGGCCTCCGCGCGCAGGCCGTCGAAGAGCAGGGCGAGGTAGCGGCGCCAGGAGCCGGGGGCCACGGCCGCGGCGGCGGGGACGCAGCGGCCCAGGGCGGCCAGGGCGAACAGCAGGTCCTCGGCGACCACGTCCGGGCGCATCGTGCCCTGCTCCTGTGCGCGGCGGACGAGCGCGCCCACCGTGGCGTGGTTGTGCTCGCGCAGCGCGGCCAGGGTGGGGCCGGCCGGGATGGTCGTCGTCATCAGCTCGATCGCGCCCCGGTCGGCGGCCAGGCCCTCGAAGATCCGCTCCATGTAGGCGGTCAGCGACGCGAAGGCGTCCTCACCCGCGCGGGCCCGCTCGCCCTCGCTCATGCTCGCGCCCAGGGACTCCCCGAACACCGCCTCGATCAGCGCCTCCCGGGTGGGGAAACGCCGGTACAGGGTGGCGTTTCCGACGCCCGCGCGGCGGGCGATCTCGTCCAGCGGGACCTCCAGGCCCTGCTCGGCGAAGAGCTCCCGGGCCGCCGCGACAAGGGCCTCGCGATTGCGCCGGGCGTCCGCCCGCAGGGCCGGGGGCCGCCGTTCACTGCTGCCACTGGTGCTCATGACCGCACCCTAATGGCCCCCGGGGCGTTGGACTCAGGCCACCGTCAGGAGGCCGCGGGACGTCCTGTGGACGATCCGCGCGAGTGCGCGGCGGCTGAGTAAGGTCTCAAAGGGCCGACGCGAGTGACCGAGCCGGGTGACGGGAGGAGCGGCGGAGCGTGGCGGAAGCGGAGCGAGGCGGACCGGTGGGTCCGCCGAGGGCGGGCTCGCGGCCCGCCGTGGCCCTGGCGGCACTGTGGCTGCTCGCCGGGCTGCTGGCCGTGCGTCAGGCGGCGGCCGTGCTGCGGCTCCCCCCGGCGCGCCGGTTCACCGGCCTCGCCACCTGGGCCGGCGAGCACGGCGTCCCGCACACGCACGGCTCCCTCTACGACTCCGGCAGGTTCACCGGCACCCCCCTCGCCGGGCTCGTGCTCCGGCCCCTCACCGCCGCGGCCGAACACGGCCTCGGCGTCGTGTGGACGCTGGGCACGCTGTCGCTCGTCGTCGCCGTGGCCCTCGTCGCCGTCCGGGTCCTTCCCGGCGGTGGACGTATGCGCGGTGGGCGCATGCGCGGTGGACGTTTGCGCGGTGGCGCCGCGCCCGTCGCCGTCATTCTGACGCTGCTCTCCCTGCCCGTCCGCAACACCTTCACCCTCGGTCAGACCAGCGTCCTCCCGGTGCTCCTCGTCCTCCTCGGCTGCTGCCGGCCCCGGATCGCCGACCGGCGCTCCGGCCGGACCACCGGCCTCCTCGTCGGCCTCGCGGCGGCCCTCCAGCCCGCCGTCCTCCTCTTCGCCCCCCTGCTGTGGCTCACCGGCCGCCGCCGCGCCGCGCTCGTCACCGGCGCCACCTTCGCCGTCTCCACGGCCCTGGCCTGGGCGGCCCTGCCCGACGACTCCCGGACGTACTGGGTCCACCACATCGCCGGAGCCGGCCTCGGTGACCGGCCCGACGGTCTGGCCAACCAGTCCCTGCACGGCCTGCTCCTCCGCCTCGGCCTGCGCGGACCGCTGGAACTCGGCCTCTACGGACTGCTGGCCGCCGTCGTCGTCACCGTCGGCCTGCGCCGGGCCGCCCGCTACGCCCGCGACGGACAGCCGCTGCTGGCCACGGCCCTCACCGGCTGCGTCGCGGTCGCCGTCGCGCCCACCGCCTGGCAGCACCAGCAGCTGTGGATCCTCTTCGCCGTCGCCGGCCGCGTCGGCAGGCGACGCGCCGACCGGCTCGCCTGGCCCGTGCTCGTCGTGCTCGTCATGACGCTGAGCAGCACCGTGCTCGTCGCCCCGAACCCCGTCCTCGGGCCCGTCGGACAGCACGCGCCGCTGCTCGCCGCCCTCGCGGCCGCCTGCGCGGTGCCGTTCCTCTCGCGCTCCTCCGCGCTGTGGGACCGGCCCGTGCCCACCCCGGTCGCCGGGCCGCAGCGCGGCCGCTTCCGCTGGGTGCCGCTGCTGCGCTTCTTCAAGCGCGCGCTGAACCGCCCGAACCTCCTCCTGGAGCTGATGCTGATACGGGTCGGCTACTGGGCCTACTCCTACATCCGCGCCCAGGCCCCCGACTCACGGGCCCTCGCCGAGTACCACGGCCGGCAGATCCTCGCCGTCGAGGAGTTCCTCCGCCTGGACGTCGAACACGGCGTCAACCACTTCGTGGCGGGCGTGGGCCGGCTCGCGGACGCCATGGACTACTACTACGGCACCTTCCACTTCCTGGTGCCGAGTTTGCTGCTGGGGTATCTGTACTGGCGCCGTCCGGCGACGTACCGCTGGGCGCGCACGGGGCTGGCCCTCGCGACGCTGGTGGCGCTGGCCGGCTTCTGGCTCTACCCCCTGGCACCGCCGCGTCTGATGCCCGGCCTCGGCTTCATCGACACCGCCAACGGCCCGCAGGACCTGTCCCACCCCGAGTTCGGCGCGCTGACCGAGCTGGCCAACCAGTACGCGGCGATGCCCTCGCTGCACATCGGCTGGTCGCTGTGGTGCGGGGTCGTGATCGCGGTCGTGGGGCCGCGGACGTGGGTGAGGTGGCTGGGGATGCTGTATCCGCTGATGACGCTCACGGTCATCGTCGGGACGGCCAACCACTATGTGCTGGACGCGGTGGGCGGGGCGGCGGTCGTCGCCGCGGGCTTCGGGATCCAGTACGTGCTGACCGGGCCGGGGCGTATCGCCTTGACGGCGATTCCGGGGGCGCGGCGCGGGGACGTGGCCGGGGCAGCGGCTGAGCGGGAGCCTGCGCGGGCCGTGGGGTGAGGACCCGGGGGCTGCGCCCCCGGGTTCCCACAACGTGGCGTCAGCCGCCCACCGTGATCTGGGAGGACGGGTCCGTGACGTCCGTGATGTCGTAGGTCGCGTTGAGGACCGCCGTCGTGGCCGTCGTCGGGCAGCCGAAGCCGCCCTCGACCTTCACGGGTATCGCCACGTCCGTCACCACGAGCTGGGACGGCGTGCCGTTCACGAACACGGTGGGGATGGTCGTCGGTCCGTCCGGCGCGGCCGTCACCGTGCAGTTGGCCAGGCCGCTGGACTTGAGGACCATGCCCTGGGACGGCGCGTTGAGCGTGGCCGTGATGGGGGAGCCGTTCTGCATCGAGACGGTCCAGGCACCGGACGTCGTGATGCTGATGTCCACGCCCGGCAGGCTGCCCGTGCAGTCGCCGTAGACCGGCGAGCTGATGGCGGTCGTCACCGGGCCCGAGGGGTTGGTGTTGCCGGGGGCGTCCGGTATGCGGTTGGTGGCTCCGGACGGCGTGGAGTCCGACGACGCACAGGTGATGGTGATCGAGCCGGCCTTGAAGGTGGCCGAGCCGTTGAGCTTGGCCGCGAAGGTGTGGCCGGCGGGCTGGACGGTCGTCGAACCGGCGTCGGCGGCTCTGGCGGCCGCCGGGGCGCCGCCGGTGAGGGTGAGGCCCGCGGTGAGGGCGAGACCGGCGGTGACGGAGAGGAGGGGACGGGTGCGGCTCGGGATCACGGGGGCTCCTTCTGGGAGAGGAGGGGTGTGGGAGCGGCCTTCGTGGGCGGGGCGCGTCCTCGTTGTCCGGGTGCGGGCCGGTGGTCGCGTTGTGCCCACCCTCCCCCAGCTACCGCTGGGAGGTGCCCCCAGCCCTGCGGAACGATTGCCCACAACGTGGCTCAGGGCTCGTCCGTCGTCACCGGTTGCCACGCGAAGATCATCGCGCCGCCCACGATGCCGACGAGGGTGCCGAAGAGGAATCCGCCGAGGTTGGACATCACCAGCGCGGCCGTCGCGATCAGGACGGTGAGGATCCCGGCGAGGCTCCGGTACTGCGGGGCGAACCACGCGGTCAGACCCATGACGATCATGACGATGCCCATCAGGACCGACGGGATGCCCGCGATGCCCTGCTCCAGCATGACCTTCATCGGGGCGAGCGGGAGGGCGCAGATCTCCGCGCCCGCGACGACGGCCGCCAGGCCGCCCCAGAAGGGGCGTCCCTTTCGCCAGCGCCGCCAGGTCGTCCACCCACGGGCGAGCGACCCGGTGCCGTCCCGGCGCCCCGGCACGTCAGAAGCACTCATCCTTGCCGAGCTTGATCTTCAGGTCGAGGCCGGCGAGCTTGAACCGCCCGGCGTTGGTCGCCCAGGCCGTCTGCCGAACATCGGTCATCTTGATGGTCTTGGCCTGCTGGCCGAAGGCGTCCTGGAGGCCCTGCGCCGAGGCGGGACCCCTGTTGAGGGTCGACGCGTCACGGCCGAGCTCCATGTTCTCGAACTCGGCGTCGCCGGACATCTGGGTGGCGTCGATGAACAGGTCGGTGGCCTCGACGGTCTTCGCGCCCTGGCCCGCGTGGAGCTTGAGGGAGATGTCGCCGATCACCGGCAGGGTGGTGACCACGGACTGGCACAGGTCCTTGAGCTTGGCTTCCTTGATGGTGGTGACGGCCACCGGCAGCAGCTTGCCGCGAACGTTCTTGTCGATCCCGCCGTACTGGGCGAAGCCCGTGCCCGTCAGGCTGGACGCCCCGACCTTGAACTCCTGCCCGGAGACGGCGAACGAGGCGGCCAGCGCCCCGTCGGCGAGCGCGACGGCCAGCGCGGCCGTGGCGGCGAAGCCGGGCACGGCCAGGACGGCGAACTTCCGCCACCTGACACGTCCCGTCGTCACCTGTCTTCCCTGATCGTCCTTCATGCGGCTGCCCCCTGAACAATCCCGTGAGAGTGAGGTGAGGTGCGGTGCGTTGGGGAGGGCGCACGGCGGTGCGCACAGCGGTGCGCTGCCGAAGCGCTCATGCGCCGTCCCTGAAGGTGTACCCGAGAGTAAGTCGGACAGCTGTACCTGACAAGGGGTCAGGTCTGGACCGATTCCCGTAGCGGAAAAGGGAGTTGATCGATCACTCGTAGCTGACGCGGAGCTCCTTGATGCCGTTCAGCCACGCCGAGCGGAGCCGGCGCGGCGCCCCGGCGAGCCGGATGCCGGGGAGGGTGTCGGCGACGGCGGCGAAGATCAGGTCGATCTCCAGCGCCGCCAGGGAGCGGCCCAGGCAGAAGTGCGGGCCCCCGCCGCCGAAGCCCAGGTGGGGGTTGGGGTCGCGGGTGATGTCGAAGGTCTCCGGGGCGTCGAAGACCTCGGGGTCGTGATTGGCGGAGGCGTAGAACAGGCCCACGCGCTCGCCCTCGCGGATCGTCGTGCCGCCCAGCTCGGTGTCGCGCGTCGCCGTGCGCTGGAAGGAGATCACCGGGGTCGCCCAGCGGACGATCTCCTCGGCGGTGGTGGCGGGCCGCTCCCGCTTGTAGAGCTCCCATTGCTCGGGGTGGGTGAGGAAGGCGTGCATGCCGTGGCTGATGGCGTTGCGCGTGGTCTCGTTGCCGGCGACGGCCAGCATCAGCACGAAGAAGCCGAACTCGTCGGAGCCCAGGCTGCCCTCGTCCTCGGCGGCCACCAGCCGGCTGACGATGTCCCGCGCGGGGTGGGCCGCGCGGGCGGCGGCGAGGTCCATCGCGTAGGCGATCAGCTCCATCGCGGAGCGGCTGCCGGTCTCCTCGGTGAGGGCGAGCTCGGGGTCGTCGTAGGCGATCATCCGGTTGGACCAGTCGAAGATCTTCGCCCGGTCGTGCTGGGGGACGCCGATGAGTTCCGCGATGGCCTGGAGGGGGAGTTCGCAGGCGATGTCGGTGACGAAGTCGCCGCTGCCGTGCTCCCGGGCGGCCGCGACGATCCGTCCGGCCCGCTCCCGCAGGGCCGACTCCAGGGCCCGGACCGCCCGGGGGGTGAAGCCGCGCTGGACGATCCGGCGGACGCGGGTGTGCTCGGGCGGGTCCATGTTGAGCATCATCAGCCGCTGGGCGTCGATCCGCTCGCGCCGCATGCCGGGGTGGAAGCGGATGACGGACGTGTTGCGGGCGGAGGAGAAGTCCTCCGGCCGGGTGGACGCCTCCTTGACGTCCGCGTGCCGGGTGACGGCCCAGTAGCCGTCGTCGTCGAAGCCCGCGAGGCCGTGCGGCTGGGGGATCCAGGACACCGGGGCGGAGCGCCGCAGCAGGGCGAACTCCGGCAGCGGCACCCTGCGGGCGTTGACGTCCGGATCGGTGAAGTCGAAGCCCTCGGGCAGCGCGGGACAGGACGACATGGCCACCACTCCAGTTCGGGGAGCCGCCGGGACGGCGGGCTAATGCTGATGGGCCATCAGAAACCTGTCGTCCGACGGTAGTGACGGGGTCGTGGACCGGCAAGCCACGCGACGCCATCTGTCGCACGCGCGGGGCGTGCGCGACCCTTGTGCGGCGGGGGCCGCGCTGAGGAGACTACCGACGGCAGCGGAAATGGAACGTGTACTCGTTTTGCCGGGGGCGCCGGGACGCCCAGCGGACGCGCGAGGAGAGGACAGCCGGACATGGCCGCGGAACCCGTGATCGTCGAAGCCGTACGGACGCCCATCGGCAGGCGCGGCGGCGCGCTCGCCAACCTCCACCCCGCCTATCTGCTGGGCGAGACCTATCGTGAGGTCCTCGCCCGCACCGGCATCCAGCCCGACTGCGTCGAGCAGATCGTCGGCGGCACGGTCACCCACGCCGGGGAGCAGTCGATGAACCCGGCCCGCACCGCCTGGCTCGCCATGGGCCTGCCCTACGAGACCGCCGCCACCACCGTGGACGCCCAGTGCGGCTCGTCCCAGCAGGCCAACCACCTCGTCGCCAACATGATCGCGAGCGGGGTGATCGACATCGGCATCGGCTGCGGCGTCGAGGCCATGTCCCGGGTGCCGCTCGGCAGCGGCTCCAAGCACGGGCCGGGCCGGCCCTTCCCCGACGAGTGGAACGTCGACCTGCCCAACCAGTTCGAGGCCGCCGAGCGCATAGCCCGCCGGCGCGGCCTCACCCGTGAACGCGTCGACGCCCTCGGCCTGCTCTCCCAGGAACGCGCGGCCCGCGCCTGGGCGGAGGAGCGCTTCAAGCGCGAGACCTTCGCCGTGCAGGTGCCCACCACGGAGGAGGAGCAGTACGCCGGGCAGGGCATGTGGCGCCTGGTCGACCGCGACGAGGGCCTGCGCGACACCAGCATGGAGGCGCTGGCCGGGCTCAAGCCCGTCATGCCCACGGCCGTCCACACCGCGGGCAACTCCTCGCAGATATCCGACGGCGCGGCGGCGCTGCTCTGGGCCTCCAAACGGATGGCCCGGGCGCTGCGGCTGCGCCCCCGGGCCCGGATCGTCGCCCAGGCGCTCGTCGGCGCCGACCCCCACTTCCACCTGGACGGGCCCGTCGACGCGACCCGGGCCGTGCTGGGCCGGGCGGGGATGTCCTTGCGGGACATCGACCTGGTGGAGATCAACGAGGCCTTCGCCTCGGTGGTGCTCTCCTGGGCGCGGGTCTTCGAGCAGGACCTGGAGAAGGTCAACGTCAACGGCGGCGCGATAGCGCTCGGCCACCCGGTCGGGGCGACGGGCGCCCGGCTGATCACGACGGCGCTGCACGAACTCGAGCGCCGGGACGGCGAGTTCGCGCTGATCACGATGTGCGCGGGCGGGGCGCTGGCGACGGGGACGATCATTCAGCGGCTGTGACGGGGGTGTGACGGGGGCGCCGCCCCCGTCACATTGGCCGTCGGCACCGTCACCGTCCGGCAGCGGTGCCCTCCTCCTCGCCGCCGTTCCCGTCCTCGTCGAGGCCGAGGAGGGTGATGGCCTCCGTCGGGCAGCAGCCGACCACGTCCTCGGCGGCCTCGATGTCCTCCGGCGAGGTCAGCCCGGACTTCAGTGCCTCGGCCAGGCCGTCGTCGTCCGGCGGGAAGGCCCGGTCGATCGCGTGGAGCATGTCGTTGTAGCGGGTCATGGGGATGCCGAGGATCTCCCCGATGACGGCGGCGGGGATGGCGCTCGCGTACTCCACGACGTCGGGGCGTTCCGACGCCGCCAGCGCGTCGAGCGAGGCGGCCACGATCCGCTCGGTGGGCTCGCGCCACTGGGCCACCCGGCGCGGGGTGAAGGCGCCCATGGCGAGCTTGCGCACCCGGGTGTGGTCCGGCGGGTCGAGCACCGTGAGGATCCGTGCCACCGGGGTGTCCGCGCCCATCACCATGCCCGAGTCCAGGAACTCGCGGTCGGCGTAGGCCGCCGCGTCATTGCTGAACCGGGGTCCCCCAGCAGTGCGTGTGGGACAGGGGTACGGGCACGGGTCACGCGGGCGGGCGCGCCGCCCTTGGTGGGGGCGGCGCGCCTGGGGTGCTCGGTGGTTCGGGTTACTTGACGAGGCTGAGGACCTGATTCGACGCGCGCAAGCCCGACTCGAGGGCGCCCTCGATGAAGGCGCCGTGCCAGCCCTGGGCGATGTCGGCGCCCGCGAAGAGGATCCGGCCGTGGGGCTGTTCGATCTGGGGGAAGAGCCCGGTCAGCTGGCCGGGGCGACGGAAGCCCCAGGCGCCGGCCGCCCACTTCTCGGTACCCCATGCCATGGCGCGGGACTTGAGGACCTGGGCGCCCGGGATCCACTGCTGGACGGCCTCCTGGACCTTCACCGGGTTGTTGACGTCCAGCCCGGGGCCGGTGAACGCGATCATGAGCCGGCCGTCGGCGAGCTGCTTCTGCGGCACCATCATCAGGATCGGCGAGCCCTCGGGCGCGGTACCGGTGGTCGCGTCGATCTTGCCCTTGATGTGCAGCCACATCTTGGTGCCGTGCGGAACGCCGATGCCCTGGGTGGTGGCCTGGGCGTGTGCCTTGGGCAGGCCGGGCTCGAAGGTGATGTTCTTCCAGGCGTTGGTGGAGGTGGCCACGACGACCGCGGGGGCCTTGTAGCGGCGGCCGGAGGCGGTGTACACCGTGACCTTCCCCGTGCCGGGGTCGGAGATCCTGGTGACCGGCGAGCTCTTGTGGACCGGGGTGAAGTTCTCCCGCAGCATGGCGTTGAGTATCGCGGTCATACCGCCGACGGGCCGGCGGCCGATGGTGTTGGTGTAGGCCTCGTACGTACCGCCGGCGAGCTGGTACCACTGCGCCATGCCGGTCAGCGAGCCGAGGGTGCTGGGGCCGCCGGAGTAGACGGAGGTCTCGCCGGTGAGCAGGTTGACCTCGGTCGGCGAGAGGCCCATCTGCTTGATCCGGTCGGCCAGTGAGAGCGGGTCCACGGCGGCCAGCAGGTCCTTGCGGTACAGCGGCTCGGCCGGGCGCTCGAAGTATTTCTCGGAGCCCTTGTAGAACTCGGTCCACAGGGGGACCACCAACTTGGCGGCTTCATCGGGCGAGACCGCCTTCAGCCCGGTGGAACCGGCGACGATGACGCGGTCCGGGATGGGGTCCCCGTAGGTGGTGATGTTGTACCGGGCGAGTTCTTTGTTGACCAGCTGGTGCTGGGGGGCGAGCCACTGGCCGCCGACCTCGATCTGCTCGCCGGCCCAGGTGTCCGTCCAGATGCGGCCGCCGACGCGGTCGGACGCCTCCAGGACCACGGTGGACAGGCCCTTCGCGCCGAGCTCGCGCGCCACCATGGCCCCGGCGTACCCGGCGCCGATGATGACCACGTCGAACAGCGCTTCCTCTTCGGCGTGGGCGATGCCCTGTCCGGCTGCGCCGAGGCCGGCTGCCAGCGCTCCGGCGCCGATGCCCTTGAGCAGCGATCGGCGCCCGAAACGGCTGTTGGCGGCGTTGGCGATGGACGATTTCGCGCCATGAGAGTGCATGGAAGTCCTCTGAGTTTTGTCTGGCTGCGGCCATCGGGTCGGTGCGTTTGCCGGCAGAGCGTCCTGGCGAGCGAAATCCCAGGGCGTTCGGGCGCACTGCTCCCGTCATCGTGTGCAGTGACTTTCCGGCGCGGCCCGATGGTCATTCGATGGGCGGGCACCGGCCCGCGGTCGCCGTCCGTCATGGACGCCGGCCACGCGGCAAGATGCCCAGGCGGGCAGCCGATGGGAATGGTCGCGTGGGGGCGAAAGGATTCGCCGGGCTGCCGTCAGGAAAGGCCGGGGATGCTGAACAATCAGGCGCGGCAGGAGAGGAGCCGGACGCCGCCGGTCATGCGGGTCCCTGCCACGTGAAGGAGTTGTCCCCGCCCGCACCGGGCGCGGCGCCATAGCCACTCGTGACCATTCTGGTCCCCCCGTATCAATCAGTGTGGCCCGGATTGCGTTGTGTCTCATTCAGGGCCTTGACGCGACTGTACTGAACGGCCTGTCATGCCCTGGCATGTGCGGGGTCATCGGACGGTCAGCTCCGGCTCATCCATGGTGGGGGCATGTAAGTGCCCATGAGTCGGGCGGAGTCAGTCCGCGCATCCCAGACCCCGGGGCGCGCCCTTGAACGTCACGCGTCCTCGAACGTCACGCGTCCTCGAACTTCACCGGTGCTTCGAAGGCCGCGCGGCGGGTGGCCCGGCGCAGGGCCTTGAGGACGGCCGGGCCGAGCGTGAGCGAGGCGACCACGGTCACCAGGGCCCTGGGCAGGTCCCAGCCCAGGGACGTCGCCAGACAGTAGGCGAGGAAACGGGAGAGGTTCTCCGGCAGCGGGTCGCCCGGGACGAAGGAGACGCCCGAGGCGAGTGCGCCGATGTACGGCCAGCCCTGAAGGTTCATCACCGTCCCGTAGGCGACGGACGCCACCGCCCCGTACCCCGCCAGCATCGCCAGCTCGCGCCGCCCCCGCAGCCGGTCCGCCCCCGGCAGCAGCCCCGCGCCCATGGTCACCCACCCCATGGCCAGCATCTGGAACGGCATCCACGGCCCGACACCGCCCGTCAGCAGGGCGGAGGCGAACATCGACAGGGCGCCCAGGACGAAGCCGAAGCCCGGCCCGAGCACCCGCCCGGACAGGACCATCAGGAAGAACATCGGCTCGATGCCCGCCGTCCCCGCGCCCAGCGGCCGCAGCGCGGCCCCGGCCGCCGCGAGGACGCCGAGCATCGCGACGGCCTTGGCGTCCAGCCCGGTGTCGGCGATCGTCGCCATGACCACGGCGAGCAGCAGCGGCAGCAGGGCGGCGAACAGCCAGGGGGCGTCCTGCGAATGGGCCAGCCCGGAGGCGGAGCCGGCGAGCAGGGGCCAGCCGAAGGCGGCCACGCCGATGACGGTGATCAGGGCGAGGGCGATGACGGACCGCCGGCCGAGACGGATGGCGCGGGCCTGGCGGGTGGCTCCCGTCCGGTGGGTGGCCGGCGCCTGGTGGTCGGCCGGCGGCTGGTGGTCGGTCACGTCCCCTCCAGCGCGTCGCGGACCTGCGGCACCGTCAGCCACGGCTGCGGCGCGAGGACCTTCGCGACCTGCGGGGCGAAGGCCGGGGAGGAGACCACGACCTCCGCCGTCGGGCCGTCCGCGACGACCTCGCCCTCCGCGAGGATCACCACCCGGTGCGCCAGCTCCGCCGCGAGCTCAACGTCGTGCGTGGCCAGCACGATGGCGTGGCCCTGGCCGGCCAGCCCGCGCAGGATCTCCACCAGCCGGGCCTTGGCCGCGTAGTCCAGGCCGCGCGTCGGCTCGTCCAGGAGCAGCAGCGGCGGCCGCGCCGTGAGCACCACGGCGAGCGCGAGCGCCAGCCGCTGGCCCTCGGACAGGTCACGGGGGTGGGTGCCGTCCGCCACGTCCGGGAGCAGCTCGGACACCAGCGCCCGGCAGGTGCCGGGGGCGGCCTGCGCGTCGTGGTCGGCGGCCGCGCACTCCGCGGCGACCGTGTCCGCGTACAGCAGGTCGCGCGGCTCCTGCGGGACGAGGCCCACGTGCCGCAGCAGTTCACGCGGGCTCGTGCGCCGCGGCTCCACGCCGCCGACGCGTACCGCGCCCCTGTCGGGCGCGTGCATGCCGACGAGCGTCCGCAGGAGCGTGGACTTGCCCGCGCCGTTGCGGCCCATCAGGGCGACGGTCTCGCCGGCGCGGACGGACAGCTCGACGTCGCGGAGGGCGGGGACGCGGTCGTGGCGGACGGAGAGGCCGGTGACGGAAGCGGCCTGTTCTTCGCCCGGCACCGTTCCGCGGACCGGCGGGGTCAGCGGCGCCAGCCGCTCCCGCAGGGAGGCGGCCTTGCGGCGGGCGTCGCGCACGGACAGCGGCGGCGGGGACCAGCCGGCGATCCGGCCCAGGGCGACGACGGGCGGGTGGACGGGCGAGACGGCCATGACCTCGGCGGGGTCGCCGACGACGGGGGCCGCGCCGGGGCCGGGCAGCAGGATCACCTGGTCCGCGTACTGCACCACGCGCTCCAGCCGGTGCTCGGCCAGCAGCACGGTGGTGCCCAGGTCGTGCACCAGGCGCTGGAGCACGGCCAGCACCTCCTCGGCGGCGGCCGGGTCCAGCGCGGACGTCGGCTCGTCCAGGACGAGCACCTTCGGGTGGGCGGTCAGCACCGAACCGATCGCGACGCGCTGCCGCTGGCCGCCGGAGAGGGTGGCGATGGGCCGGTCCCGGAGGCCGGCCAGGCCCAGCAGGTCCAGGGTCTCCTCGACGCGGCGGCGCATGGTGGCGGGCGGTACGCCGAGGGACTCCATGCCGTAGGCGAGCTCGTCCTCGACGGTGTCGGTCACGAAGTGCGCCAGCGGGTCCTGGCCCACGGTGCCAACGACGTCGGCGAGTTCACGGGGCCGGTGGGTACGGGTGTCCCGCCCGGCGACGGTGACCCTGCCGCGCAGGGTCCCCCCGGTGAAGTGCGGCACGAGCCCGCTCACGGTGCCCAGCAGTGTCGACTTGCCGACCCCGGAGGGGCCGACGAGGAGGCACAGCTCGCCTTCGGGGACGGTGAGGTCGATGCCGGAGAGGGTGGGGCGGTCGGTGCCGTCGTAGGAGACCGAGACGTTCTCGAAGCGGATCACTGGGGTGTCTCCTTCCGGGTGGGGGCGGTTTCGGCACCGCCGGATTCGCTGTCGGTGGCCGGTCGCCGCGGCGGCGGGAGGGGTGCCCCGGTCCCGCCCCTTCCCGTTTCCTGGGGGAGTGCCCCCAGACCCCCCGAAGGGCCGGCCCCCGCCGGGGGAGCCGGGAGCCCGGGGCGGAGCCCTCGGGTCCGGCCTCCGGGGGCCGGGGCGGCAGCCCCGGGAAACGGTGAAAGGGCGGGACCGGGGCACCCTTCCTCCGCCGCAGCGGCGCGCAACCCGCGTCGGCCGGCCCGGCGGTGCCCGTCCGTCATCGTCCCCTCACGGGAGGCCGTCCGCCCCTCACGGGAGGCGACCGGCGCCACGAACGCCGGCAGCAACCCCAGAAGCACCGACACCGCCGGCCAAACCGGCAACCCCGGCACCGCCAGCGGCACCGCGGACGGGTGGAGGGCGGCCGGCGCGTAGTCGCCCGCCCAGATCATCAGGCCCGCCACCGCCGCCCCCGACGCGGAGACCAGCCAGGCGCGGGCGCCCCAGCGGTCGGGGCGGTAGCGGGTGCGGACCGAGCGGCGCCCGCCGAGCCACAGGCCGGCGAGGGCCGCGGCCAGCCCCGCGACCAGCACCGGCGCCCCGTAGCCCGCACCGGTGTCGCCCAGCAACCCGTACGTACCGGCGCACACGCCGAGCAGCCCGCCGAGGGTGAGCGCGCTCGTCGTGCGGCGCACGGCGGGCGGCACCTGCGCGGTACGGCCGTACCCCCGCGCGTCCATCGCGGCGGCCAGCGCCACCGACCGCTCCAGCGCGCCCTCCAGCACCGGCAGCCCCACCTGGAGCAGGGCCTTGAGCCCCCGGTCCGGGCGGCCGCGCAGCCTGCGCGCGGCGCGCAGCCGCTGGACGTCCGCGACGAGGTTGGGCGCGAAGGTCATGGCGACGACCACCGCCACCCCGGCCTCGTAGAGCGCGCCCGGCAGGGACTTCAGCAGCCGCGCCGGGTTGGCGAGGGCGTTCGCGGCGCCCACGCAGATCAGCAGCGTGGCCAGCTTCATGCCGTCGGCGAGCGCGAAGACCAGCGCCTCGGCGGTCACCCGGCCACCGATCCGCACCCCCCGCGCCCACTCCGGGAGCGGAACCTCCGGAAGGGTGAGGACCGTGTGCGTCCCGGGAATCGGCGAGCCCAGGACCACCGCGAAGACCAGCCTGATGACGATCACGGCCAGCCCGAGCTTGAGGAACGCCCCGTACGAGCGCGCCCACGGCGCGTCCGTGCGCCGGGCCGCGACGACGTACCCGGCGACGCCCGTCAGCAGGGCGAGCAGCAGCATGTTCGTGGTGCGCGAGGCGGCCGTCGCCAGGCCCAGCGCCCACACCCACCACGCGCCGGCGTGCAGCGCGGAGGAACGGTCGGAGGAACGGTCCGTCATCCGCGACGACGCCGCCGGGTCTGCCACACCGCCGCCGCGCCGAGCACGGCCACGGCGGCGATGCCGCCGATCAGACCGACGGAGGGGCCGTCGTCGTCCTTGTCGTTCCCGCCGGCCTTCGGCTCCGCAGGCTTCTTCCCCGCGTCCGCCTTCTCGTCCACCTTCTCGCCGCAGCCCGTCCTCGGGTATCCGGCGATCGCGCACAGCAGGGCGTTCGAGTCGTAGCGCAGCGGCTTGGCGACGGCGGCCAGCGCGTCGGCCGCGCTGCCGTCGGCGCCGACCTTCGCGCACGCCGAACGGGCGGCGGGCGGCGTCTCGCCGGCGGGAGCGTCGGCGGGGGTGCCGAAGTCGAGGACGACGGCGACGCGCTTGCCGCCGTCCTCGGCGGGCGTGCCGGCGCAGACCGCCGCGAAGTCGGCGGCGCCGCGCGGTTTGGCCGCGTCGGCGGAGTCCTTGCTGACGGCGAAGCGGAAGCCGACGACGGAGCCGTCGGCCGGGCGCAGCGTGGCCGGGCCCTGGGTCGCGTACGTCCAGGACCCGCCGGCGGCCGGTGCCTGCCAGAAGGACCAGTAGCGGTAGCCGTCCGCGTGCGCGGGGGCCGCGCCGAGCACGGCGGTCGCGCCGGCCAGCAGGGAGACGAACAGGGACCGGGCCCGGGCCGCCGTCACGGCTGGTTCTTCTTCTTGCGGCCGCTGATCAGGAAGCCGACGCCGACGCTGGCGACGAAGAACACCGCGACGTACAACCAGGTGCCGTAGCCGCCGTCGTCCTTCTTCTTCTCGTCCTTCTTGGCCGGGGAGGCGTCGGAGGAGGACGGCTCCGGCTTGGGGCCGGTCTCGTTGAGCGCCGCCACCAGGTCGGTGCCGCCGAAGGAGCGCGGGTCGGCGCCCGCCGCGTGCGCGGCCAGGACGAGCTTGGCGAGGCGGCCGGGGTTGCCCTTGGCCCACTCGGCGGTCTTGCTGTCGGCGGACTCCAGCCACTTCAGCGGCTTGCGGGCGGCCTCCACGTGGCCGCCGGCCGCGAGGGCGAGGGCGGCGTCGGCGGTCGCGCCGGTGTCCGGGCCCTCGGGGGCGCCGGGCATGGACGACTTGAGGTGGCCGCCGTTGGCGTCGAGCTTCTTCACCAGGTAGCCGGCGACGGCCTCGGCCGCGTTCCACTGGGTGGTGTCGGCGCCGTCGCCGCAGGCGGCGGGCCGGACGGGCCGGTCCGCGCCCTTGGCGGCGGGCACGAGGAAGCCCTTGCCGAGGACGGCCGTGGCGGCGGCGGTCGAGGCGAGGTCGTTGGCGGGCAGCTCACCGTTCTGCGGCATGTAGCCGAAGGCGCCCGCCTGGTCCTTCTTCTCCTCCTTCTCCGAGCAGCGGATCTGGAAGGAGGACAGCGCGTCGAAGGGGGTCCTGCCGTCCTTGACCGCGGCCTTCGCCGGGTCCTGGCCGGCGGCGGCGAAGGCGCCGACGGCGATGGCGGTGGAGTTGGCGTCGCTGGGGTTGCCGGGGCCCATGCCCCAGCCGCCGTCGGCGTTCTGGTGGGCCTTGAGCCAGTCGAGGCCCTTGGCGACGGCCCGGTCCCGGCCGCCGACGGCCGCCAGGCCCTGCACGGCGGCCGCCGTCGCGTCGGTGAACTCGCCCGCCTTGGCGTCGCACGGCGTCTTCGTGTCGGCCCGGAAGCCGGGGAAGCCGCCGTCGGCGCACTGCTGGCCGGTCAGCCAGTCCACGGCCTGCCCGGTCGGGGAGACCCCGGCCGTGTGCTGGGCGATGAAGGCCAGCGACTGCCGGAAGACACCGTCGAACTTCGGGTCGCCCGCGCCGTAGAGCCCCGGGGCGGCCGGGGAGGGCGAGGTGCCGTCGGCGAAGGCGGCGGGAGCGGCGGCCGCGCCCAGGACGGCCGCGGTGGCCAGGGCCGCGGCGCCGCGGCGCGCGAGGACGGCGAAGGAGGTGGCCATGAAAGCGGTGCCTCTCGGTGGATGACGGTGTCGGGCGGCCCCGGCGGGACGCCCCTGCCGGGGCAGGGCGCGTCGCCGACGTGTCGCTTTGGTGGGGGGCTGAACACTTTATCCGGCTCCCGTCCGGGGACGGCTACCGCCGTCGGCGGGCAACTCCTGGGGCGACGGGCGACAGGTGTTCGACGATGTGCCGGTCGAAGCGCGCCGGTCGAAGTACGCTGCGGGCGAGAGACCGTGGCACGTGGGGAACGGACGGGGGGAAGCGCTTCGTGTCGAGGGCGGCTTTTCGGTTTTCCGAGTTATCGGCGCGCGACCCGGACAGCCTCGGGGGCTTCCGGCTGGTGGCACGGCTGGGCGAGGGCGGCATGGGGCAGGTGTTCCTGGCCTTCTCTCCGGGAGGACAGCCCGCGGCCGTGAAGGTCATCCGTGAGGAGTTCGCCAAGGACGTGGAGTTCGGGCGGCGGTTCGCGCGTGAGGTGACCGCCGCCCAGCGGGTGCGCGGTGCCCACCTCGCCCCGCTGCTGGACGCCGATCCCCGGGCCGAGCGGCCGTGGCTGGCCACGGCGTACGTGGCCGGGCCGTCCCTGCGGGACCTGGTGATCGACCACGGGCCGCTGCCGGCCGGCGAGGTGATGCTGCTCGCCTGGGGCATCGCCCACGCCCTGGCCGATGTCCACGCCGCGAAGGTGGTGCACCGGGACCTCAAGCCCGGCAACATCATGCTGGACGAGAGCGGCCCGAAGGTCATCGACTTCGGCATCGTCAAATCCCTGACGCAGTCGGTGACGTACCGCAGCCACTCGACCCGGATCGGCACCCCGCTGTACATGTCGCCCGAGCAGGCGATGGGCCGCGCCGTCGGCGAGGCCTCCGACGTCTTCGCGCTCGGCTCCAGCCTGTACTACCTCGCCACCGGCCGGGAGGCGTTCGGCGCGGACAACGAGTGGGCCGTCGCCCACCGCATCGTCGCGGACGATCCGGACCTGTCCGTCCTGGCCCCACCCCTGCGCCGCTTGATCGGCGCCTGCCTGCGGAAGGACGGCGACCGACGCCCCACACCGGCGCTCGTGCGGGAGTGGTGCGAGGAGGAACTCGGCGACGAGCCCGGTCCGGGAGCGTGGATGGGGATCACCGGCGCCCGCGAGGCGATCAAGCAGCGTACCGGTGCGTTGCACGCCCTTGCCTCCGCCCACGCGGGCCCGGCGGTCTCCGTGCACCCCGACCGCTCCGGCCCCGACCGGGCCGACCATGACCGGGCCGAGCCCGACCGGCCCGGCGGGGGCCACGAGGCGCCGGAGCTCCGACGCGAGGTGCCACCGGCGCCGACGCGCCCCTACGAGCCGGACGTCGTGCCGGATGTGCCTGACGAGCTGGACGAGCCGGACGAGCCGGACACCCCGAATCCGCCGGAACGAGCGCCGGGCCGAACCGGGCCCCTCGTGACGCGGCGCATCCTCGCCGCCCACTTCGCGGAGCTCCTCCTGGGGGCGGTGGTGATGGTCTGCGCGACCTTCCTGCCGATGTTCTCGGAGACCTGGACGAGGAAGTCCTCCGGCGAGCAAGCGGGGCGGGTGGAGATGTTCTTCGACTGGCGCCACCCGTGGGACGCCGTGTCGAGCGGCATTCCCGGGGTGGACCCGGACTGGGCCGGCGTACCCATCGGCGTCTTCGGTACCGCGATCGGGCTCGTCCTCGCGGCCACGGTCCCGGTGCAGGCGGCCAGGGAACCCGGGCTCCAGGGCTGGAACAACTGGGCACTCAAGACGTGCTTGGGCTGGATCCTGGTGGTCGGTTTCTTCACCCTGTTCCTGATCGGAATGATGATCTTCGGGGGCGTCAAGGACGACAATCCGTCCTACACGATCCGTACCGGCTTCATGACCGGAGGATGGCTGCTGCTCGCGGCGAACGGCCTGATGTACGACGCGGTCCAACGCACCTACGGACGCCTGCGCGCGGCGAACGGCGACGGCTGACAAGCGGCGGCCTCCCTTGCCCTTCACAAGCGGAACTGCTACGAGATCTGATGCAGCGTCAGGTCCTGCGTCAGGTTCTGCGTCAGGTTCTGCGTCAGGTCAGCCGTCCGCCGGGAGGCCCCGTCATGAGCGACATCGTCGAGTACGGACAGCTCTACATCGGCGGCCGCTGGGCCGAGCCCGCCGCAGGACCCGGCGGGCCGGTCATCGAGGTCGTCTCGCCCCACACCGAGGCCGTCATCGGACGCGTCCCGCACGCCGGGCGGATCGACGTGGACCGGGCCGTCGCGGCAGCGCGGAGCTCCTTCGACTCCGGCGTGTGGTCGGGGCTGCCGCTGGCGGAACGGATCGAGGTCGTCACCCGGATCAAGGACGGCATCGCCGCCCGCCACGAGGAGCTCGCCCGGCTGATCTCCGCGCAGAACGGCTCCCCGTACTCCTGGAGCGTCCTCGCGCAGGCGCTCGGCGCGGTGCTGGTCTGGGACAGCGCCATCGCCATCGCCCGGGACTTCCCCCACGAGGAGCGGCGCGCCGGCGCCCTGGGCCCGCTGCTGGTGCGGCGGGAGCCGGTGGGCGTCGTGGCGGCCGTGGTGCCGTGGAACGTGCCGCAGTTCGTGGCGGCGGCCAAGCTCGCGCCCGCCCTGCTGGCCGGCTGCTCGGTGGTGCTCAAGCCCGCGCCGGAGACGCCCCTGGACGCGTACGTCCTCGCGGAGATCGCCACCGCGTCCGGGCTGCCGGAAGGCGTGCTGTCCATCGTCCCGGGCGGCCGGGAGACGGGCGAGTACCTCGTCGGGCACCCGGGCGTCGACAAGGTCTCCTTCACCGGTTCCGTCGCGGCCGGCAAGCGCGTCATGGAGGTCGCCTCCCGCAACCTCACCCGCGTCACCCTGGAGCTGGGCGGCAAGTCCGCCGCGATCGTCCTGCCCGACGCCGACCTGGACGCCGCCGTCGCCGGCATCGTGCCCAGCGCCTGGATGAACAACGGCCAGGCGTGCGTCGCCCAGACCCGCGTCCTCGCCCCCCGCGCCCACTACGCCGAGCTCGCCGAGCGCCTCGCGGCAGCGGCCGCCGCGCTGGTCGTCGGCGACCCGCTCGACCCCGCCACCCAGGTCGGCCCTCTGGTCGCGCGCCGCCAGCGCGAGCGGTCGCTCGACTACATCCGGCTCGGCCGCCTCGACGGCGCGTCCGTCCTCGCCGGCGGCGGCCGCCCCGCCGGGCTCCCGACGGGCTGGTACGTCGAGCCGACCCTCTTCGGCGACGTCACCAACACCATGCGGGTCGCCCGCGAGGAGATCTTCGGGCCCGTCGTCTGCCTGTTGCCCTACGGCGACGTGGAAGAGGCGATCGCCATCGCCGACGACTCCGACTACGGGCTCTCCGGCAGCGTCTGGACCGGCGACCTCGAACGCGGCCTGGAGGTCGCCCGCCGGGTGCGCACGGGCACGTACTCCGTGAACACCTTCAGCCTCGACCTGTTCGGCCCCTTCGGCGGCTACAAGGACTCCGGCCTCGGCCGGGAGGGCGGCCCCGAGGGCTACGCCGAGTACCTGGAGCAGAAGACCATCCACCTGCCGAAGGGGACGGGCGGTGGATGACCTCCGCTGGCGCGTGACCGTCGACCGGACGCGCTGCGTCGGCTCGGGCCAGTGCGCGGGGGTCGCCCCGGGGGCGTTCCGGCTGGACGCGACGACCCGGCGCTCGCACCCGGTCGCGGAGGAGACCGCCCCCGCCGACGAGCTCCTCGCCGCGGCCGAGTGCTGCCCCGTGGAAGCCGTCGCCATCCGGGTGCTCGGCACGGGCGAGGCGGTGTTCCCGCCGGAGGAGCCCTGTGAGTGAGCCCCGGAACCCCTGCGAGTGAGCCCGGGGAGCCCGGGGAGCGTGCCCGCGCCTCCGGCGCGCCGCGTGCGCCCCGGTATCGGTCCTGACCTGCGTTCGCCCTGGTCCGTACATATGTTTACGCGTGCGTTCCGCACGACATGTTCGTGACAGATACGACTGTCCCGGCCCCCCGTGGCGTGGAAATCTCTTCCCGTCGCAGCTCAAGGGGGGCCGATGGAGAAGCGGTACGAGGTCTACTGCCTGGCCGACAGGCACTTCTACGAGATCCCGGACCGGCTGTCCCGCCCGGCGTCCGGTACGGGCGGCAGCCGGGTCGAGGACGCGCTGTTCGAAACCGCGCGGCGGCCCGTGCCCGAGGGGTGGACGAGCGGCCGCAACGGCGACTGGCTCCACCTCGCGCCCCTCGGCGCGGACGGACGGCAGCCCGCGCAGGGCTGGAAGATCCATGTGTCGGCCACGGCGGACGGCGCCGACAAGACCGCCGCCGACGTGTGGGACTACTGCGTCCCCCGGGGCATCCCGTTCAAGTTCGTCCCCGCGCCCCACCTGCTCCACCTCCGCAACAACAAGTACGCGCCACGCGACGCCAGCGGAAAGTTCGTCACGATCTACCCCGCCGACGAGGAGGGCCTGCGCACCGTCCTCACCGACCTGGAGGGGATCCTCGGCGGGCGCCCGGGCCCGTACATCCTCACCGACCTGCGCTGGCACGAAGGGCCGCTGTACGTGCGCTACGGCGCCTTCGCCCGCCGCTACTGCGTCGACGCGCGCGGCAGCCTCGTCCCCGCCATCGAGGACGCGGACGGCACGCTCGTCCCCGACCCGCGCGACCCCGCCTTCCAGGTGCCCGCGTGGGTGACCCTGCCCGCGTTCCTGGAGCCCCACCTGGCCGCCCGGAACGCGACCACCGTCGCCGACCTGCCCTACCGCATCGAGAAGGCCCTGCACTTCTCCAACGGCGGCGGCGTCTACCGGGGCACCGACACCCGCGACGGCTCGCGCGTCGTGCTCAAGGAGGCCCGCCCGCACGCCGGGCTCGCCGCCGACGGCGCCGACGCCATCGCCCGGCTGGAACGCGAGAAGGACGCCCTCGACCGGCTCGCCGGCCTCGGCGTCGCCCCCGGCGTCCGCGACTGGCTCACCATCGGCGACCACCGCTTCCTCGTCATGGACTTCGTCGAGGGCCGCCCCCTCAACTCCTTCTTCGGCGAACGCCACCCGCTGCTCGCCGCCGACCCCGACCCGGCCGCCGTCGCCGACTACACCGCCTGGGCCCTGCGGATCCACCGAGGGGTGGAACGAGCCGTCGAAGCCGTCCACTCCCGGGGCGTGGTCTTCAACGACCTCCACATGTTCAACATCATGGTCGGGCCCGACGAGGAGTCCGTCACCCTCATCGACTTCGAGGCCGCCGCGCCCGCCACCGAGGGCGGCCGGCAGATCGTCGCCCACCCCGGCTTCTTCGCCCCGCCGGACCGCACCGGCACCGATGTCGACCGCTACGCCCTCGCCTGTCTGCGGATCGCGCTGTTCCTGCCCGTCACCACGCTCTTCGTCATCGACCGGGCCAAGGCCGCGCACCTCGCCGACATCATCGCCGAGCACTTCCCCGCCGTGCCGCGGGAGTTCCTCGACGAGGCCGTCGCCGAGATCACGCGGGAGGCGTCCGGTGGTACCGTCACCACCGCCGCCACCGCACGGTCCGGGCCCGCCCTGGTGGGGCCCGTGTCCGCCGGGCCCGTGGCGGCCACGGTCCTTCCCCCTACGGACGACTGGCCCGCCGCCCGCGACTCCATGGTCCGCGCGATCCTCGCCTCCGCCACACCCGAGCGCGACGACCGGCTCTTCCCCGGGGACATCGCCCAGTTCTCCGAGGGCGGCGGCCTCGGCCTCGCCCACGGCGCCGCCGGCGTCCTGTACGCGCTCGCCGAGACCGGCCCCGACCGCTACGAGCAGGGCGAACGCTGGCTGCTCGCCCACACCGACCCCGGCGCGACCCCGCCCGGCACCCCGCTCGGCCTCTACGACGGACTCGCGGGCGTCGCCCACGTCCTCCACCGCCTCGGCCACACGCGGCGCGCCCTCGACCTCACCGCCACCCTCCTCGGCGAGAAGTGGCAACGCCTCACCTCCGGCCTGCGCGGCGGGCTCGCCGGCATCGGCCTGCACCTCGACGACCTGGCGCGCACGACGGGTGAACGCCACTTCCACGAACGCGCGGTGGAAGCCGCCCAGTTGCTGGCCGACCGGCTCGCCGCCGACGGCGGCGAGGCGCGGCAGCGCGCGGGGCTGATGCGCGGTGCCACCGGCTCCGCCCTCCTCTTCCTCCGGCTGTACGAACGCACCGGCGCGCCCGCCCTCCTCGACCTCGCCGGCACGGCCCTGCGCGCCGACCTCGCGCGCTGCGTCCGCACCGCCAACGGCGCCCTCGACGTCGACGAGGGCTGGCGGACCATGCCCTACCTCGGCGACGGCAGCGTCGGCATCGGCGCCGTCCTGGACGACTACCTCGCCCACGTCCCCGACCCGGACGAGGAGCTCATCGAGGCCCGCGCCGCGATCCTGACCGCCGCCCGGTCCCGCTTCTACGCCCACCCCGGCCTCTTCCAGGGGCGCGCCGGAATGATCTGGCACCTCGGCCGTACGACGACGCCGGGGTCCGCTCCGGCCGACCTGGCCGCCCAAGTGGCCGCCCTGGGCTGGTACGGCATCCCCTACCAGGGCGAACTCGCCTTCCCCGGCAGCCAGATGATGCGGCTGTCGATGGACCTCGCCACGGGCACGGCGGGCTGTCTGCTCGCGCTCGGCTCCCTCCAGGGCGACGCCCGGCTGCCCTTCCTCCCGCCCCCACGGGGGCCCCAGAGCCGGCTCCACCACGTCGTGGAGTCGTGACCAACCGTTCCACCGTTCACTTCCGTCCCCACGAAAGGAATCAGAACCATGGCGCTTCTCGACCTGCAGAACATGGAGTCCGACAGCCACGACGGTGGCCACGGCGGCGGCCAGAGCACGGTCAGCCTGCTCTCGTGCATCAGCACGGCCAGCGTGCTGCTGTGCCTGTGACGACTCACGCTCGCGGGTGACCGCTCAGGGTGGGCCCTCCCCGAGAGGGGAGGGCCCACCCGGGCGTCGTCGGCCGGTGGGGTTCCTCCCCTGCCCGGGCCCGGGGCGAAGCCCTCGGGCCGCGGGGGCCGGGGCGCAGCCCCGGGAAACGGTGAAAGGGCGGGACCGGGGCACTGCTCCGCCGCCACGGCGCCCAGCCACCGCCTGCCGGCCCGGCGGTGCCGAACCCGCCCCCGGTACAGGAGGACGACCGCATGACCTCGACGGCACTGCACGAGGCAACGCGCCGCGACGGCGACCGCCTCCTCGCCACCACCCTCCGCACCGCCGCCCCCCGCACCGCCGCCCTCGTCCTGATCGCCACCGCGAGCACGGGCGCGGCCCTGCTGCTGCCCGCCGTGCTCGGGCACACCCTCGACCTGCTGCTGAAGGGGCAGGCGACCCGCCGCTGGGTGGCCCTCTGCGCCGCCCTCGTCTGCGTCCCCGCGGCCCTCGACGCGCTCGGCGAGTACCTCAACGCCACCACCACCGCCCGCACCACCGCCCGGCTGCGCCGCACCGCGCTCGGTCACGTCCTCGCGGCGGGCCCCCGGGCCACGGCCCGGATGACGCCGGGCGACCTCGTCGCCCGGCTCGTCGGCAACGCCGCGCAGGCAGGGACGGCCCCGGCGACCGTCGCCGGTACCGTCACCGCCGTCGTCGGCCCGATCGGCGGCATCGTCGCGCTCGCCCTCCTCGATCCGTGGCTCGCCCTGGTGTTCCTCGCGGGCGCACCGCTGCTCGCGCTGCTGCTCCGGGCGTTCACCCGCGCCTCCACCGACAGCCTCGCCGGCTACCAGCGCCTGCAGGGCGAGCTCGCCGGGCGGCTGATGGAGGCCGTCGGCGGCGCCCGGACCATCGCGGCCGCCGGCACGGCCGCCCGCGAACGGGACCGCGTCCTCGAACCCCTCCCCGGCCTCTCCCGCCACGGCCACCGCATGTGGCGGGTGCAGGGCCGCTCCTCCGCCCAGGCGACGGCCCTGGTGCCGCTGCTCCAGATCGCCGTCCTCGCCGTCGCCGGACTGGAGCTGTCGCGGGGCGCGCTGAGCGTCGGCGACCTGCTGGCGGCGTCCCGCTACGCGGTCCTCGCGACGGGCGTCGGCATGCTCGTCGGGCACCTGGGGGCGCTGGTCCACGGGCGTACCGCCGCGCGCCGCCTGGCCGAGGTCCACGCCCTGCCGCCGACCGTCCACGGCACCCGGCGGCTGCCCGCCGACGGCGACGGGACGCTGCGGCTGCGCGGCGTCGCCGCCGAGCGGGGCGGGCGGACGGTGCTGCGCGGCGTGGACCTCGTCGTACCGGGCGGCTCGACGACGGCCGTCGTCGGCCGCTCCGGCACGGGCAAGTCCGTCCTCGCCGAACTGGCCGGCCGGCTCGCCGACCCCGACGCGGGCGAGATCACCCTCGACGGGGTCCCGCTGCGCGAGCTCGCCCACGACGAACTGCGCCGCCAGGTCGGCTACGCCTTCGCCCGCCCGGCGCTGCTCGGCGGCACGATCGGCGGGACGCTCGCCTTCGGCTCGTTCGCGCCCCCGCCCGAGGTCGTCGTCGACGCCGCCCGCGCGGCGTGCGCGGACGACTTCGTACGCCGGCTGCCGGACGGCTACGACACGGCGTGCGCGGCCGCGCCTCTCTCCGGCGGCGAGGCCCAACGCCTCGGCCTCGCCCGCGCCTTCGCCCACGCGGGCCGGCTGCTGATCCTTGACGACGCCACGTCCAGCCTCGACTCGGTCACCGAGTCGCGGGTGGCCGACGCGCTGCTGCACGACGTCGCCGCCCGCACCCGGCTGATCGTCGCCCACCGGCTCGCGACGGCGGAACGGGCTGACCGCGTCGCCTGGCTGGACGGGGGCCGCGTACGGGCTGTCGGCCCGCACACGGAGCTCTGGCGCCTGCCGGGGTACCGGGCGGTGTTCGAGGGGTGACGGGGAGAAGGCCGCCCCGCCGCCACGCCGCGCAACCGAAACGGAGGCTCCCGGCGGTGCCGAACCAACCGAACCACCCCCTCCTCACCCACCTGTCACGCCACCGCCGCGTCCTCGCGGTCCTCGCCGCCTGGTCCGCCGTCGAGGCCGCCCACACCCTCACCACCGGCTACGCCCTCGCCCGTGCCCTCGACACCGGTTTCCTGGCCGGTCGCCCGGCCACCGGCCTGCTCTGGCTCGCGGCCGCCGCGGTCGCCGTCGTCGTCGGCGCCTACGGCACCGGGCGGACCTTCCGGGGCGTGGCCGCGCTCGTCGAGCCCTTCCGGGACGCGCTCGTCCGCCGCGTCGTGACCCGCGCGCTGGGCGACGGCGACGCCGCCGCCGTCTCACGGCTCACCCACCAAGTGGAGATCGCCCGCGACACGTTCGCCGGCCTGGTGATGGTGACGCGCTCGTTCGTCTTCACGGCCGCCGGCGCCCTGGTGGGCCTGTTCCTGCTCGCGCCCGTCCTCCTCGCCGTCGTGGTCCCGCCACTCCTCCTCGGCCTCGGGCTGTTCCTCGCGACCCTGCGGCCGCTGGCCCGCCGCCAGGAGGCGTTCCTGGTCGCCGACGAGGCGCTGGCGCAGTCGTGCGGCGAGGCGTGCGCGGGGCTGCGCGACATCGCCGCGGGCGGCGGCGAGGCACGCGTACGCACGGACACGGGCGCGCTCGTCGACGCCGAGCTCCGCGCCTCGACCGCGCTCGCCCGCTGGTCCGTGGCGAGGGCGGCGGCCCTGGCCCTCGCGGGCCGCTTCCCCGTCGTGCCGCTGCTCGTCGCGACGCCCTGGCTGCTGGACCACGGGGTGACCCCGGGCGCGCTCGTCGGCGCGCTGGCGTACCTGACGCAGTCGCTGCTGCCCGCGCTCCAGAGCCTCATCCACGGGCTGGGCACGAGCGGTTCACGGCTGGCGGTGGTCGTCCGCAGGCTGACGGCGCCGGGCCCGGCCCCGGCCTCGGCCCCGATCCCGGCCTCGGCCCCGGCGCCCGCCGTCACCGACGCCACCGCTCCCGCCGTCGAGCTGCGCCGCGTCACCTTCGGCTACGGCGCCCACGCCGAGCCCGTCGTCCGCGACCTCGACCTCACCCTCCCGCCCGGCACGCGGCTGGTCGTCGTCGGGCCGAGCGGGGTGGGCAAGTCCACGCTGGCGTACCTGATCGCGGGGCTGCTGGAACCCTCGTCCGGCGAGGTGCGGGTGGGCGGCGCGGCGGCACGCGCCGAGGGGGCGGCGGCGCGGCGCGTGCTCATCCCGCAGGAGGCGTACGTCTTCTCCGGCACCGTCGGCGACAACCTGCGCTACCTGCGCGACGACCCCGTCGGCGAGCGCGAGGTGCTGGCCGCCGCCGAGGCGATCGGCGCTGACGCGCTCGTCCGGCGGCTGGGCGGGCTGGACGCCCCGGTGACACCGGACGAGCTCTCGGCGGGGGAGCGGCAACTGATCGCGCTGGTCCGCGCGTACCTCTCGCCGGCCCCCGTGGCGCTGCTGGACGAGGCGGCCTGCCATCTGGACCCCGCCGCCGAGGCGCGCGCCGAGGGCGCCTTCGCGGCGCGCCCCGGCGGCACCCTCGTGGTCGTCGCGCACCGCGCGGGCTCGGCCCGGCGCGCGGATCGCGTGCTGGTCATGGACGGTCCCGGTACGGTCGCCGGCACCCACCGGGAGCTCATGGCGCGTTCGGCGTCGTACCGGGAGCTGATGGGCGGGGGGCGGCGTTCCTCACACCCAGCCGGCGCCGCGCGAGATGCGGATCGCGTCCACCCGGTTGCGCGCCCCGGTCTTCCGGGTGATGGCGGCCATGTAGTTGCGCACGGTTCCGTTCGACAGGTGGAGGCTGCGCGCGATCTCGCCGACGGAGGCGCCCTCGGCGGCGAGTGAGAGCACGCTCAGCTCCCGCCGGGTCAGGGGGATCTCGGCCGCCTGGAGGAAGCCGAAGCCGAGGGTCTCGTCGATGTAGCGCTCGCCCTTCGCGACTTGCCGTATGCCTTCGACCAGCCGGTCAGGAGAAGCGTTTTTGCTGAGGTAGCCCAGGGCGCCGGCCTCATAGGCGCGGCGCAGCGGGCCGGGGCGTCCGGTGGTCGTCAGCGCCAGCAGGACGGGCCGGCCGACGACCCGTTCGCCGCCGTCGACCTCCGGACATCGCCCGTCCCCGTTCCGCCCGTCCCTGTTCCGTCCGCCCCCGGTCCGTCCGTCCCCCGCCCGGACGTTCCCCGGCCGGGTGTCCGCCCGCAGGTTCACGCACTCGACCGCGTCCGGGCTGTCCATGTCGGCCACGCACACGTCGGGCCGGGTCGTCCGGGCCGCGGTGGCCGCGCCCCGCCAGGAGGTCGAGAACACGTCGAGGTCCGGTTCTCTGCCGAGGAGTGCCGCCAGTGCCATGCGCAGCAGATAGGTGTCGTGTATCAGAAGGACCCGTATCACGGTCTGCCTCTCCCGCTCCGTGTGGCGAAACGCCTCGGACACGCCAGTAAATTCATACCGGCGCGAGCCATCGCTCCGGGTGCAGTTACCCGCTACCCGGGGGGCGTAAGGGCGTAGGGGGCAGGTCGGGTCCGCCTCAACTCCGGGCGCTGTACGCCTGGCGCGACGGCTCCGGGCCGATGAGGCGGCAGACCGTCTCGATGTCGATCCTCACCTGCGCGATGGACGCCCGCCCCGACAGCCAGGTGATCAGCGCCGAGTGCCAGGTGTGCTCGATGACGCGGACGGCCGACAGCTGGGCCGGGGTGGGCGGGCCCGCCGGGCCCATGGCGTCCAGGATGATGGTGGTGGTCAGCCGGGAGACCGTGTCCACCTCGGCGCTCACCGACCGGTCGGCGAAGGTCAGGGCGCGCACCATGGCGTCGGCCAGATGCGGTTCGCGCTGCATCGCGCGGAACGCCCGCATCAGGGTCTGGGCGACGCGGGCGGCCGGGTCGTCCTCCGTCGGGGGGCGCTCGCGCAGCGCGGCGTGGAGCTGCTCCAGCTGGTCGCGCATGACGGCGACGAGCAGATGGACCTTGGACGGGAAGTAGCGGTAGAGCGTGCCGAGGGCGACGCCGGAGGACTCGGCGACCTCCCGCATCTGGACGGCGTCGAAGCCGCCGCGGCTCGCCAGCCGGGTGGTGGCCTGGAGGATCCGGCGGCGCCGGGCCTCCTGACGCGCGGTCAGGGCGGGGGCGGACACGAGGGGCGGCACGGCCGACGTGGATTCCGTCGTCCTGGATTCCGTCGTCATATGTCCCGTTTCATCGTGTCGTGCAACACTCCGTCCGGTGGCACCCGGGGGCCTTGCCGGGGGGCCTTGGACGGCACAGCATGACAGGGGTCGGGTCGTGGCGCGAATCACCCGGCGACGCTCTTTCGGTCCCCTGACATCCCGGTAGATTCAAGCTTCTGACGACCCAGTCTGAAACTTGTTCTAGATTAGCGCGACCCGTTACGCTCCGGCGGAACAGCCAGCGAGAAGGAGGCCGGAGTGACCGCTGAGGCCACGGAGGCATCGGTCACGCGAGCCCGCAGCAGCCTCCCGGCCGGGGGCGACCCCGCGCGTGGCGATTCGCCGCTGCGCATCGCGATGCTCACCTACAAGGGCAACCCCTTCTGCGGCGGCCAGGGCGTCTACGTCCGCCACCTCTCCCGCGAGCTCGCCCGCCTCGGCCACTCCGTCGAGGTCATCGGCGCCCAGCCCTACCCCGTCCTCGACGAGGGCGTGCCGCTCACCGAGCTCCCCAGCCTCGACCTCTACCGGCAGCCGGACCCCTTCCGCACCCCGCGCCGCGAGGAGTACCGCGACTGGATCGACCTCCTGGAGGTCGGCACCATGTGGGCCGGGCGCTTCCCCGAGCCGCTGACGTTCTCGCTGCGCGCCCGCCGTCACCTCGCCGCCCGGCGCGGCGACTTCGACGTCGTCCACGACAACCAGACCCTCGGCTACGGGCTCCTGGGCGGCCCCGGCGCCATCGGCGCGCCGCTCGTCACCACCGTCCACCACCCCATCACCGTCGACCGGCAGCTGGAGCTGGACGCCGCGAAGGACTGGAAGCGCCGGGCGTCCGTACGCCGCTGGTACGCGTTCACCCGCATGCAGAAACGTGTCGCCAGGCGGCTGCCGTCCGTGCTGACCGTCTCCGGCTCCTCCCGCCAGGAGATCGTCGACCACCTCGGGGTGCGCCGGGAGCGGGTCCACGTCGTCCACATCGGCGCCGACACCGATCTCTTCTCGCCGGATCCGTCCGTCGCCGAGGTGCCGGGCCGGATCGTCACCACCTCGAGTGCGGACGTCCCGCTCAAGGGCCTGATCCACCTGATCGACGCGCTCGCCTCGGTTCGCGCCCGGCACCCGGACGCCCACCTGGTCGTCGTCGGCAAGCGCGCCGAGGACGGGCCGGTGGCCACCGCGATCCGCCGCCACGGCCTGGAGAACGCCGTGGAGTTCGTCAAGGGCATCACGGACGAGGAGCTCGTCGACCTCGTCCGCTCGGCGCAGGTCGCGTGCGTGCCGTCGCTGTACGAGGGGTTCTCGCTGCCGGCCGCCGAGGCCATGGCCACGGGCACCCCGCTGGTGGCCACGACCGGGGGAGCGATCCCCGAGGTCGCCGGGCCGGACGGCGAGACGTGCCTGGCGGTGCCGCCGGGGGACGCGGACGCGCTGGCCGCCGGGCTCTCCCGGCTCCTCGGCGACGCGGACCTGCGGCGGCGCCTGGGTGCGGCGGGCCGGGAACGCGTCCTGGCCAGGTTCACCTGGCGGCAGGCGGCGATCGGGACGGCCGAGCACTACCGCGCGGCGATCGCGCGGGCCGGAGCGACGCCGGGCCGGTCGGGCACCGCCGGATGACGCCGGCGGGGGCCGACCAGCGCCGCGGCGGTGGGGGCACCCCTCCCGCCGCGACGGCGCGCAACCACCGTCAACGAGCCCGGCGGTGCCGAACCCACGAGAAAGTGAACACTCCGTGCTGACCGTCGATTTCTCCCGCTTCCCGCTCGCCGCGGGCGACCGCGTCCTCGACCTCGGCTGCGGCGCCGGCCGCCACGCCTTCGAGTGCTACCGACGCGGCGCCCGCGTCGTCGCCCTCGACCGCAACGCGGACGAGATCCGCGAGGTCGCCAAGTGGTTCGCCGCCATGAAGGAGGCTGGGGAGGCCCCCGAGGGCGCCACCGCCACCGCCATGGAGGGCGACGCCCTCGCCCTGCCCTTCCCCGACGCGAGCTTCGACGTCGTCATCATCTCCGAGGTCATGGAGCACATCCCGGACGACAAGGGCGTGCTCGCCGAGATGGTCCGCGTCCTCAAGCCCGGCGGCCGGATAGCCGTCACCGTGCCCCGCTACGGCCCGGAGAAGATCTGCTGGGCGCTCAGCGACGCGTACCACGAGGTCGAGGGCGGCCACATCCGCATCTACAAGGCCGACGAACTCCTCCGCAAGATGACCGAGGCCGGCCTCAAGCCCTACGGCACCCACCACGCCCACGGCCTCCACAGCCCCTACTGGTGGCTCAAGTGCGCCTTCGGCGTCGACAACGACAAGGTGCTGCCCGTCCGCGCGTACCACAAGCTGCTGGTCTGGGACATCATGAAGAAGCCCGCCGCCACGCGCGTCGCCGAGCAGCTCCTCAACCCCGTCATCGGCAAGAGCTTCGTCGCCTACGCGACCAAGCCGCACCTGCCCGAGGGCGCCGCCAAGTGACCGCCTTCAGCGGCCCCGGCCGCACCGAACGCCTCGTCCTGCCGGGCGTCCTCACCGCCGAGGAGGCGGCCGGCACCGTCGCGGGCATCGCCGCCGTCCAGCGCCCGGACGGCGCCATACCGTGGTTCACCGGCCACCACCTCGACCCCTGGGACCACGTCGAGGCCGCCATGGCCCTGGACGCCGCGGGCGAGCACCCCCGCGCCGAGGCCGCCTACCGCTGGCTCGCCGACCACCAGAACCCCGACGGCTCCTGGTACGCCGCCTACGCCGACGGCGACGCCGCACGGCCCGCCGACCGCTCCCGCGAGACGAACTTCGTCGCCTACGTCGCCGTCGGCGTCTGGCACCACTACCTCTCCACCGGCGACGACGCCTTCCTCGACCGCATGTGGCCGACCGTCTTCGCCGCCGTGGAGTTCGTCCTCCGGCTCCAGCAGCCGGGCGGCCAGATCGGCTGGAAGCGGGAGGACGACGGCACGGACGTCACCGACGCCCTGCTCACCGGCTGCTCCTCCATCCACCAGGCGCTGCGCTGCGCGCTGGCCATCGCCGAGCACCGCGAGGAGCCGCAGCCGGACTGGGAGCTGGCCGCCGGCCTCCTGGCCCACGCCATACGCCACCACCCGGAGCGCTTCCTCGACAAGAGCCGCTACTCCATGGACTGGTACTACCCCGTCCTCGGCGGCGCCCTGACCGGCCCGGCGGCCAAGGAGCGCATCGAGGAGCGCTGGGACGACTTCGTCGTCCCCGGCCTCGGTGTCCGCTGCGTCGTCCCCAACCCCTGGGTCACCGGCGGCGAGAGCTGCGAACTGGCGCTGGCCCTGTGGGCGATGGGCGAGTCCGACCGGGCCGTCGACATCCTCCAGTGGATCCAGCACCTGCGCGCCGAGGACGGCATGTACTGGACGGGCTACGTCTTCGACGACAAGGCCGTCTGGCCCGAGGAACGCACGACGTGGACGGCGGGCTCCCTGCTGCTCGCCGTCGCCGCCCTCGGCGGCGACGAGGCGACGACGGCGGTCTTCGGCGGCGAGCGACTGCCGTCCGGCCTGGAGCCCGACTGCTGCGACGGCTGACGGCCCGGAGGCCCCGGCCCGCTCGGTGTGCCTGACGAAATCGTCGCCGCGCGCCGGGGCGGCGTGGAGGGGGACGCTGTCGCCACCGGTCGGCGCGAACCGGTGGCGGAACCGCACGCGGTGGGTGAACCTGTGAGGGACCACCCCCGGGAGGTATCCGTGTCCCAGCGCGCCCGCCGGGCGGCCGTCGCCCTGCTCCTGGCCTGCGGCCTGCTCCTCACGGGCACGGCCTGCGGCGGCGGCAAGACCGCGAAGAGCGGGACGCAGGGCGGCGAGCCCGGCCCCACCGCCACCGGATCGGCGGAACGCCAGCGGTTCGCCAAGACCCGCTTCGTCACCAACGCGGGCCTCGCCGCCGGCGCCACCTACCAGTGGATCGTCAAGCCCTTCCGGAACGGCGCCTTCAAGAAGGGCGCCGACGGCCGCACCGGCTCGCTGATCAAGGCGGGCCTGGCCGGTACGTTCGCGTACAACCGGCTCAAGGCCGCCGTCAACAACGCCAAGGGCGATCCGACGCTCAGCAAGGCCCTGGCCCCGGTGACCGCCGGCATCGAGTCCCTCAAGGGGCTGGGGACCAAGCTCCGCAAGGGCGAGGCCGGGGACGCCGACATCAACGACTTCGACAAGGTCGTCACGAGCGTCAAGGACGCGGGCAGGAGCGCGGGCGCCCCGGTCACCGACAAGGTGCCGTCGTTCTCCGACGTCCAGAAGGGCGGAGGGAGCTGACGCCCGAACGGGGCCACGCGCCCTGTGCGTTGTCATACCCCCGCTCTAAAGTGGCGTCATGACCCTTTTGAGCCACGCCCGTTACTGTTCGGAGATCCTCGCCCAGACCGACCGGATGCGCGCCGTCCTGCGCGGCGTCCCCGTCGATACCACCGTGCCCACATGCCCCGACTGGACCGTCGCCCAACTGGCGCGGCACCTCGGCCACGCCCACCGCTGGGCGGCGGGGCTGGTGCGTGAGCGGATCGTCGACTTCACCCCGGACCCGTCCCTCGATTCCACCGCCGGGGCCGAGGAGCTGGACGCGGCCGGGCTCGACGCGTGGCTGGCCGAGGGGGCCGAGGAAGTGGTCGCGGCGCTGCGGGAGGCGGGGCCGGACGTGCCGGTGTGGACGTTCGGGCGGGAGCGCACGTCGGGCTTCTGGGCCCGCCGGATGACGCACGAGACGGCGATGCACCGCGCCGACGCCGCCTCCGCCGCCGGCGCCCCGTTCACGCTCGAGCAGGACGTCGCCGCGGACACCATCGACGAGTGGCTGGACATCATCACGTCGCCGCTCGCGATGGCCTGGAAGCCGCAGCTCAAGGAGCTCCTGGGGGAGGGGCGCACCCTCCACCTCCACGCCACGGACACCCCGCCGGAGCTGAACGCCGAGTGGTTCATCGACGCGAGCGGTGAGAGCGTCGAGTGGCGCCGGGCGCACGAGAAGGCGGCCGTGGCCGTCCGGGGCCCGCTGACGGAGGTCCTGCGCGTGTTCTACCGGCGGCTCCCGGCCGACACCGGCCTGGTGGAGGTCGTGGGCGACCGCGCGGTGCTGGAGCACTGGCTGGAGCGGGCCTCCTTCTGATGAAGGGCCGTCGATGAAGGTGAGGACACGGCGGCGGCCCGCCGTGTCCGCCCTGCTGGCGCTCCTGGCCGCCACCGCGTGCGTCGGCGGTGGCGGCGGCCACGGCCCCCGCCCCGGCGCGGCCGGCGTGGGCGACGCCCTCTTCCCCCGCCTCGGCAACGGCGGCTACCACGTCCGCCACTACGGACTCACCCTCGACTACGACCCCGGCACCCGCCGCCTCGCGGCCACCGCCGTCATCAGCGCCCGCGCCACCCAGGACCTCTCCTCCTTCGACCTCGACCTCGAGGGCCTGACCGTCCGCGCCGTCCGCGTCGACGGAAAACCGGCCCGGACGCGCCGCGCCGGCGGCGAACTGACGGTGCGCCCGGCCGCGCCGCTGCGGAAGGACGCCGCCTTCGAGACGGTCGTCGAGTACGCCGGCCGGCCGGAGGAGATCACGGACGCGGACGGCTCGATCGAGGGCTGGGTCCGCTCGGCGTCGGTCGACGGCGCGGTCGCCCTCGGCGAGCCGGCGGGCTCGACGGCCTGGTTCCCCGGCAACCACCACCCCTCCGACAAGGCCGCCTACGACATCACCGTCACCGTCCCCGACGGCTACACCGCCGTCGCCAACGGCGAGCTCGTCCGGACGGAGCGCGAGCCCGGCGGCCGGACCGCCTTCGTCTGGCACAGCGGGGAGCCCCTGGCGAGCTATCTGGCGACCGTCGCCGTCGGCCGGTTCACCGTGACGGCCGGCAGGACGCCGCACGGGCTGCCCTACTACATCGCCGCCGCCCCCGAGGAGACCGCGGCCGTGCCGGACATGGTGAAGCTGCTGCCCGAGGTCGTCGAGTGGGAGAGCGGGCTGTTCGGCCCGTACCCCTTCTCCTCGACGGGCGGGGTCGTCGACCACAACGTCCGGGTCGGCTACGCCCTGGAGACCCAGCCCAAGCCGTACTACCAGGGCGCCCCCGGCGCCACCACGATCGTCCACGAGCTGGCCCACCAGTGGTTCGGCAACGCGGTCACCCCGAGCACCTGGCGGGACGTCTGGCTCAACGAGGGCTTCGCCACCTACGCCGAATGGCTGTGGGAGGAGAAGCGGGGCGGCCGTACGACGCGGGAGATCTTCACCGACTACTACGACGGGCGGGACCCGAACAGCAAGGGCCCCGGTGGCACGACCATCTGGGACTTCCCGCCCGACTCGCCCACCCCGCGGAACCTCACCGACCCGCCCGTCTACGGCCGGGGCGCGATGGCGCTCCAGAAGCTCCGGGAGGCGGTCGGCGACCGCGAGTTCTTCGGCATCCTCCGCGCCTGGGTCCGGGAACACCGCTACGGGAACGCCGACACGAAGGCGTTCGTCCGGCTCTGCGAGAGCCGGACGGGCAGGGATCTGGGCGGTCTCTTCGACACCTGGCTCCACAAGGAGGGCAAACCCGCGCTCACGGGATGAGCCTTCGAGCTCAGGAGTTCAGCTCTGCCAGCAGGGTGAGGGCGTCCGGGTCCCGGGTCGTCACCAGGAGGTCGGTGACCGGGCCCGCACGCCACAGCGCCAGCCGCTCG
The DNA here is from genome assembly GCF_014648775.1 of Streptomyces abikoensis. Classification (GTDB taxonomy): domain Bacteria; phylum Actinomycetota; class Actinomycetes; order Streptomycetales; family Streptomycetaceae; genus Streptomyces; species Streptomyces abikoensis. Next base: position 156,224 of record NZ_BMRT01000004.1, on the reverse strand, counting down.
GCGATGCGCTCGCGCGGCCCGACCAGCGAGATCTCGTCGGCGAAGGCGTCGGGCACGGCCCCGACCGCCTCCTCCCGCCGCCCGGCGAGGAACAGCCGCTGGATCCGGCGCGCCTCCTCCGCGTACCCCATCCGGCCCATCAGGGCGGCGTGGAAGTTGCGGGTGGCGTGGCCCATGCCGCCGATGTAGAAGGCGAGCATGGCCTTCACCGGCCGCAGCCCCTCCGCGAGCTCACCCGCCGGGCAGACGCGCACCTGCGCCATGGGGGCGACGAGGAAGCCCTTCGGCGCCTCGGCGAGGGCCTCGGCGTGGAGCCCGGTCCGGTTCGGCGACCAGTACAGGGGGAGCCAGCCGTCCGCGATGCGCGTGGTCTGGGCGATGTTGCGCGGGCCCTCGGCGCCCAGCAGGACCGGCAGGTCCGGGCGGAGGGGATGGGTGACGGACCGCAGCGGCTTGCCGAGCCCCGTCGCTCCGGGCCCCGGGTAGGGGAGGGGGTGGTAGCGCCCGTCGAGGGCCACCGGCGCCTCGCGACGCAGCACCTGCCGGACGACGTCCACGTACTCGCGGGTCGCGGTCAGCGGACTGTCCGGGAACGGGCGCCCGTACCAGCCCTCCACCACCTGCGGCCCCGACAGCCCCAGCCCGAGCAGTAGCCGGCCGCCGGAGAGGTGGTCGAGGGTCAGGGCGTGCATCGCGGTGGCGGCGGGGGAGCGGGCGGCCATCTGGGCGACGGCGGTGCCGAGCCGGATGCGGCGGGTGTGGGCGGCGATCCACGTCAGCGGGGTGAAGGCGTCGGAGCCCCAGGACTCGGCGGTCCAGACGGAGTGGTAGCCGAGCCGCTCGGCGTGCCGGGCGAGCTCCACGTGCCGGGGGTCGGGGCGGCGGCCCCAGTAGCCGAGGGCGAGACCGAGCCGCATCGCGGACCTCCTCTGACGCACCGTCAGGCGAAGGACTTTAGGCCCGCCGGGTGGCGGTGACAAGGGCGACGAGGCCGGACGCGCGACGGCCCGCCGGGTGGAACCCGGCGGGCCGTCGCTACGAACTCGGGGAACTCAGCCGCGCTGAATGCCCGTCGTGTCCTGCAGCAGGCCGCGACGGCCGTCCTGCGTCTGCGCGACGATCGCGGCACCGCGCTGGTCGACCGCGAGGTACCAGGTGCCCGGCGCGAGCTCACCGACCTGGTTCGAGGAGCCGTCCTCCGCGAACAGCGGCCGGTTCACCGGCACCGCGAACCAGAACGGGGCGAAGTCCGCGGCGGGCGCGCCCGGCTGACCGGCGGCGGGCTGCGCGGCGGCCGGCTGGGCCTGCTGCTGCGGCTGGGCCTGCGCCGGCTGAGCCTGCTGGGCCTGCTGCGGCTGGGCGGCCGGGCCGCCGAACGGCATGGTGGCCTGCGCGCCGTACGGGGACGGAGCCCCCGGCTGCGGGGCACCGGCCGCCGGGCCAGGGTAGCCGTAGCCCGCGTGCGGCGGCTGCGCGCCGTACGGGGCGGGGGCCGCGGCCTGCGGCGCGGGCATCAGCGGGGCCTTGAGGGCGGGCGTGCGCGGCGTCAGCACCGCGACGGCCGCGAGCACGAGGTTGGCGATCAGCCCCAGGATCTGGCCGACACCGGGCGAGATCTGCTCCACGTCCGGGCCACCGAAGATCGTCCACAGCGAGGACCAGGCCGCGAACACGGCGAACGCGGTGCCCCACTGGTCGAGGCTGAGCCCGACGAGCTTGCGCCCCTCCGGCTGGAACCGGGCGGCGACGATCAGAGCGGCGGCGATGATTCCGGCGAGGAAGATCGACGGCAGTACGGGGAAGAGTTCAGGCTTCCAGCCGATCGGCTCCTTGGGGCAGCCGACCGTCGCCTGCCCGCAGTCGTACGAACGGAAGCTGAGGAACGAGGCGATGAACAGCAACACCGCTGCTCCGATCACCCCGCCGTCGCCTCGAGTGAGGGAGCGGATGTTCACCTAAAATCCTTTGTCAGTACTGTCAGTAATCGTCGCTGCGGGGGTGGCGGCCACCCATCGTAAGGGGAACCTATCGCCTGGGCGGCCAGGGCGTCCTCTTCGTATCACCCTCGTGACACGGCCGTGGCCTGCCTGTTCGGGGGCCCGCGCTCCGGTCCTCCTTACCCGTGCAAGAAGTCCGTAATGCCGTCCGCGATCCCCTGCGCCGCCTTTTCGCGCCAGTTCCCGTCGGTGAGCAGAGCGGCGTCCTGCGCGTCGCGCATATTGCCGCACTCGATGAACACCTTGGGAATCGTCGACAGATTGAGACCGCCCAGATCCCCCCGGGTGTCGAGCCCGGTGCCGTGCCCGATGTAATTGGACGGCGCGCTGCCGGTGACCTTCACGAAGTTCCCCGCGACGCGCGCCCCCAGCTCCTTCGACGGCTCCACGATCGGGGCGGTGTCGGCCGCGCCGCCGCGCACCCGCGCGGGCAGGATCACATGGAAGCCGCGCTGGCCGGGCTCCGCGCCGTCCGCGTGGAGGGACACGGCGGCATCGCCGTGCGCCTTGTTCCCGATCTCGGCGCGCTCGGTGACGCACGGCCCGTACGGCCGGTCGCCGTCGTGCGTCAGCACGACCTTGGCGCCCCGCGACTGGAGGATCGCGCGCAGCCGGTGCGCGACGTCGAGGCTGAAGGACGCTTCCGCGTACCCGGAGTTGGTCTCGGTGCCGGTGGTGTCGCACTCCTTGTGGCCGGTGCCGATGTCGACCTGACGGTTGATCTCGGCGGAGTGCTCGGCGTTGTGGATGTTGTGGCCGGGGTCGATCACGACGACCTTGCCCCGCAGCGGCCCGTCACCGGCGGGGGCGGCCTCGGCGCCCTTCGGCTCGGCGGAGGCCGGCTCGCTCTTGGCGGGCTGGGGCGCGGAGCTCGCGGGCGACGGGGAGGAGGGCGAGGGCGCGCTCGGCGAGGACGACGAAGCGGCGGCCACGGGCTTCTTCCCGTCGTCACCGCCGCCCGTACCGACCGCACCACCGCCGCACCCGGCCAGCCCGGCCGCCAGGAGCACCACTGCCGGCCCGGCGGCGAGACGCCGGGCTATGGGGAGAACGCTGCCGTGGGACACGCGGGCGATGCTAGCGCCGCCGCTCAGTTTCCGAGACCCGTACGCCGCAGTACGCGCAGCGAGCGCGTCACGGAGACCTCGGTGAACGCGCCGGACGCGAGCGCCCGGAGATACACGCGGTACGGGGCCTGACCGCCGTCGGCGGGGTCGGGGAACACGTCGTGGATGACGAGCAGACCGTCGGGCGCGACGTGGGGCGCCCACCCCTCGTAGTCGGCGTTCGCGTGCTCGTCGGTGTGCCCGCCGTCGATGAAGACCAGCCCGAGCGGCGCCTGCCACACCTTCGCCACCTGGGGCGATCGCCCGACGACGGCGATGACGTGCTCCTCCAGGCCCGCCTTGTAGAGCGTCCTGCGGAACGTCGGCAGCGTGTCCATCCGGCCCACGCCCGGGTCGTCGTCCACGACGGACGGGTCGTGGTACTCCCAGCCGGGCTGCTGCTCCTCGCTGCCGCGGTGGTGGTCCACGGTCACCGTGACGGTGCCGGCTTCGCGGGCCGCGTCGGCGAGGAGGATCGTCGAACGGCCGCAATACGTGCCCACTTCCAGCAGCGGCAGCCCCAGCCGCCCCGCGTCCCGCGCGGCGGCGTACAGGGCGAGGCCCTCGTCCACCGGCATGAATCCCTTCGCGGCCTCGAAGGCGGCGAGTATGTCGGGCGTGGGTGCCATTGCGTGTCCGTCCCCGGTTCTGAGTGCGTGCTGGTCGGTGGCCATGCTGCCGTATTCCCCGGGGGCTCCGCCCCCGGACCCCCGCGCCTCAAACGCCGGCGGGGCTGGAATCAGCCCTTGGGGCCTACAACCACCCGTTCTGGCGGGCCGCCCGAACGGCCTCCATCCGGTTCCGAGTCCCGGTCTTCCCGATCGCCGCCGACAAATAATTCCGCACCGTCGCCGGCGACAAGTGCACCTTCGCCGCGATGTCGGCGACCGTCGCCCCGTCGACGGCGGCGCTGAGAACATCCCGCTCCCGCTGCGTCAGCGGATTCGGCCCCGCGCTGAGCGCCGCCGCCGCCAGCGCCGGGTCGATGACCCGCTCGCCCGCCAGCACCCGGCGGATCGCCGCCGCCAGGTCCTCGACCGGGCCGTCCTTGACCAGGAACCCCGACGCCCCCGCCTCCATCGCCCGCCGCAGATAGCCGGGGCGGCCGAACGTGGTCAGTATCAGCACCCGGCACTCCGGGAGCCGGGTGCGGAGGTCGGCGGCGGCGTCGAGGCCGCTGCGGCCGGGGAGTTCGATGTCCAGCAGCGCGATGTCGGGGCGCGTCTCAAGGGCCTTGGGGACGATGTCGTCGCCGTTGCCGACCTGCGCGACGATCTCGAGGTCGTCCTCCAGCCCGAGCAGCAGCGCCAGCGCGCCCCTCATCATCCCCTGGTCCTCCGCCAGAAGCACCCTTGTCAGCTCGCTGCTCACGCGACCCGCTCCTCCTCGTCGCTCTCGACCCCGTCGTTCTCGTCCACCGGAAGCTCCGCCACCAGTCGGAAGCCCCGCTTCCCGTCGGGGCCCGACGTCAGGGAGCCGCCACCGGCGGCCAGCCGCTCGGCCAGGCCCTTCAGACCGTTGCCGCCCGACCCGGGCGCCCCGCCCGGCTCCGACCCTACGCCGCGCCCGTCGTCGCTGATCTCCAGATGAACCCGGTCCTCCGCGCCCCGGACCTCGATCACGCACCGCTGCGCCCTGCTGTGCCGGACGACGTTGGTGACCCCCTCCCGGACGACCCAGCCCAGCAGCGCCGCCGTCTGCGACGGCAGCGGCGGGCCCGACTGGCGGATGTCGGCCGTGATGCCGGACGCGTCGAGCACCGAACGGGCGCGGTCGAGCTCCGTGGTGAGGCTGCCCTCGCGGTAGCCGGTCACCGCCTCGCGGATCTCGGTGAGGGCCTGCCGGCCCACGGCCTCGATGTCGGCGGCCTGGCCGAGGGCGGCCTCCAGGTTCCTGGGGGCGAGCCGGCGCACCGCCTCCGCCTTGACCACGATCACGGACATGGTGTGGCCGAGCAGATCGTGGAGATCGCGGGAGAAACGCAGCCGCTCCCGCTCCACGGCCGAGCGGGCCAGCTCCTCGCGGGTCTCGCGGAGTTCGGCGACGGTCTCGAAGAGCCGCAGCACCGCCGACGTCACCATGCCGGACATGACGGAGCCGTAGCCCGTGATCATCGCGTTCTCGGCGCCGCTGTGCCAGCCGGCGATCACCCCCGCCGACGCCGCGATGCCCAGCACCGCGAAGGCCAGCGCCCGGTCGCCGCGCAGGACGATGCCGGCGGCCAGGGACAGCACGGGGAAGCACATCAGCCATTCGCCGCCGTACCCCAGCGACAGCGCGTAGGCGGTCACGGCCACGCCCAGGAGCAGCAGCCGGGGCGTCCGGGTGCCCAGCCGCGCCCGGTCCAGGCCGAGCACCACCGCCGCCGTGTAGAGGGCGGCGAACACGGCGACGCCCAGGCCGCCCAGCCAGGGATGCGGGAACGCCCCCTTGGCGAGGTCCTGCACATCGCCGGAAATCATCAACAGCCAGGGCAGGAAGGCGAACTTGCCCGGCGGTTTGTGCCGCTCCATGTCGTCGAGCGGGGCCCCCGTGGTCTTTCTCATGACCGGAATCCTAGGGAAGGGGTTAACGGAGGGTCAGGTCCGGATGTCCGCGGTCGGCCATGACATTTGTCGGTCGCGTGCCGCCCGGTGTCTTCCGGCGTCAACGGGAATCGGCTATACATGAGGGCCCGTTGAGTAGAACGCGTTCTAGTCATCGGCCTCGTGCATCACCGATTCCGGACGGCGAAGGAGCGCACACCTCCATGCCCATCGACCCGGTCAAGGCGACCACCGCCGCACCCCGGACCGCCTCGCTCGCCTGGGACCACAAGGACGTCCTGCTCTACCACCTCGGCATCGGCGCGGGCTCGCACCAGGACGGACGGAGCCTCGCCACCGACCCCGGCGAACTGCGCTACACCCTGGAGAGCCGGCTCCACGTCCTCCCGAGCTTCGCGACGGTCGCCGGCGGCGGCCGAGCCGTGGCCGGCGCCCTGACCATGCCCGGCATCGACATCGACCTCGCCGCCGTCCTCCACGGCGGACAGACCGTCACCCTCCACCGCCCCCTGCCCATCCGCGCCACCGGCGTCACCCAGACCTCGCGCGTCGCCGCCGTATACGACAAGGGCAAGGCGGCCGTCATCGTGCTCCGCTCGGACACCGAGGACGACGACGGACCCTTGTGGACCGGCGTCAGCGAGATCTTCGTCAAGGGCGAGGGCGGCTTCGGCGGCGAACGCGGCACCACCGAGCGCCTCCCCGCCCCGGACACCGAGCCCGGCCTCACCGTCGACCGGCACGTCCGCGAGGACCAGGCCCTCCTCTACCGCCTCTCCGGCGACTGGAACCCCCTCCACGCCGACCCCGAGTTCGCCCGGATCGCCGGTTTCGACAAGCCGATCCTCCACGGCCTGTGCTCCTACGGCATCGTCCTCAAGGCCGTCGTGGACACCGTGCTCGGCGGCGACGTGACCCGGGTGCGCTCCTACGCCACCCGCTTCGCCGGCGTCGTCTACCCCGGCGAGACCCTGCGCGTACGGATCTGGCGCGACACCCCGGGACCCGGCCGCGTGCAGGTCACGGCCGGGGTCGTCGAACGCGACGACGCGCCCGTGCTGACCGACACGCTCGTCGAGTACGCGTAACCGCAACCACCGAGGCACCCGCACCCGTGAAGGGAGCACCGCCATGCGCGCCGCCGTACAGCACAAGACCGGGCAGGAGACCCTCGACGTCCTCGACGGCGTCCAGACCGTGGGGTTCGGCCCCGGCAAGGTCAGGATCCGCGTCCGGGCCGCCGGACTGTGCCACTCCGACCTCTCCGCCATGTCCGGGGTCCTGCCCCAGCGCGCTCCCCTCGTCCCCGGCCACGAGGGCGCGGGCGACGTCGTGGAAGTGGGGGAGGGCGTCACCCACGTCCGGCCGGGCGACCGCGTCCTGATCTGCTGGCTGCCCCCCTGCGGCGACTGCGCCTCCTGCGCCCGCGGCCAGACCCACCTCTGCCTCGCCGGCCTCGCGAACGCCGCCGCCCCCAACTTCCGCCACCGCTCCGAGGACCTCTACGGCTTCGCCGGCACCGGCACCTTCGCCGAGGAGGTCGTCGTCGGCGCGGGCTGCGCCGTGCCCATCCCCGACGACGTGCCCTACGAGATCGCCGCCCTCCTCGGCTGCGGCGTCACCACCGGGCTCGGCGCGGTCCTCAACACCGCCAAGGTGGAACCCGGCGCGTCCGTCGCCGTCATCGGCTGCGGCGGCGTGGGCATCTCCGCCGTCCAGGGCGCGAAGGTCTGCGGCGCCGCCCGGATCGTGGCCGTCGACCCGGTGGCCTCCCGCCGCGAGGCGGCCCTGCGCTTCGGCGCCACCGAGGCCGTCGCCCCCGAGGGCCTGACCGACGCCTCCTCACGCGTCACCTCCGGCGAGGGCTTCGACTACGTCTTCGAGGTCGTCGGCACCTCCGCCACCGCCCGCACCGCCTACGAGGCCACCCGGCGCGGCGGCACCCTCTGCGTCGTCGGCGCGGGCGCCCTCGACGACCACTTCCGCATCAGCATGTTCGAGCTGTTCTTCGACGAGAAGCGGATCCTGCCCTCCCTGTACGGCGGCGGTGACGTCCGCCGCTCCTACGACCGCGCGATCGCCCTCTGGCGGGCGGGCCGCGTCGATCTGGAGGGCCTGATCACCCACCGGGTGCCGCTCGCCCGCGTCAACGACGCCATCGAGCAGATGCGCACGGGCGAGGCGCTGCGCACCTGGGTGATGCTGTGATGCCGCCGCGCCCGCTGCGCGGCAGGACGGCGATCGTCACCGGCGCCGGGCGCGGCCTCGGCCGGGCCGAGGCCCTGGAGCTGGCCCGGCACGGCGCCCGTGTCGTCGTCAACGACTACGGCCGCCCGGGCCGCGACGGCACCGGGGCGCCTTCCGCCGCCCCCGCCGAGGCCGTCGTCGCGGAGATCCGCGCGGCGGGCGGCGAGGCCGTCGCCCACACCGGCGACGTCTCCGACTTCGGGCAGGCCCGCGCGCTGGTGGAGCTGGCCGTCGCCACGTACGGCTCGCTGGACATCCTGGTCAACAACGCGGGCATCCTGCGGGACCGGATGGTCTTCTCGATGTCGGAGGACGAATGGGACGCGGTCGTCCGCGTCCACCTCAAGGGCCACTTCAATACGATCCGCTTCGCCGCCGCGCACTGGCGCGACCGCTCCAAGGCGACGGGCGGCGCGCCGGTCCACGGCCGGATCGTCACCACCTCCTCCGAGGCCTTCCTGGCCGGTTCGCCCGGCCAGCCGAACTACGCGGCGGCCAAGGGCGGCATCGTCGGCCTGACCCTCTCGACGGCGGCGGCCCTCCGGAAGTACGGCGTCACCGCGAACGCGATCTGCCCGCGAGCGCGGACCCGGATGACGGAGGACGTCTTCGCCTCCGCCCCGGCCGCAGGCGAGGGCGGCGTGGACCCCCTCGCCCCGGAGCACGTGGCTCCGCTGGTCGCGTACCTGGCGTCACCACCGGCGGCGGGCATCACGGGGCAGGTCTTCGTCGTCCACGGCGGGATGGTGGCGGTGATGGAGCGGCCGAGGGTGGCGGCGCGCTTCGACACGAAGGGCGACGTCTTCACGATCGAGGAGCTGGACGGGGTCCTGACCCCTTATTACGCGGGGCGCGACGCGGGCGAGGGCTTCGCGGCGCTGCTCCCCTGACAGGCGTCGTCCTCAAACGCCGGACGGGCTGACAAAAGTCAGCCCGTCCGGCGTTTGAGGACCGGGGGTCCGGGGGCGGAGCCCCCGGGACGTCAGTCGGTTTCCCGCCGGTGCTTGCCGTGCGCGGCACCAGCCACCGCGCTGTCGTCCGGCGACGCCGGACCACGGTGCCTGCCGGCACCAGTGCCGGCGCCGGCGGCTGCGGCCCGGGCGGCGGACGCGTCGAACGGGCGCGCCTCGGTCGTGTCGGTTCGGGCATCGGGCATGAGGAAAAGTCACTCCGTCGGATGGGGAAGCGTACGCATCGGGGGCCACGGCACCGCCTCACACGGCGTAAGCTCGGCATAACACCACGTCAGACGCAACCGCCAACACGCCACCCAGCCACGGTCGTTGGGAAGACCGGCCACGGCCGCGCGACCCCCATCCGAAGTTTAACGGGGCCTTGATCAACGGGCCACCCGTCCCCTACGGTGTGTCCGCCTTGTGCCCCGTTACGGAGTACGTGGTGCCCCGTTAGGGAGTACGCGCACAGGGAGGCGCCTGCTGGAGCGGCGCCTGCTGCAGCGGCACGGGCCGCGGCGGCCGCGGTACGGGCACCGCGGTCATGGCCGACGCCGCCGAGGGGTCGGAGAGTTCCTCGACGAGCTCGTCGACCTCCTCCGGCACCCGCGCCAGCCCGCACGGCACGCTCGCCGTCACGAACGGCAGCCGCAGTTCCCCGCTCGCCGTCCACAGCCCGGCCCCGGCGAGCCAGCCGGTCGGGCCGGGGAAGCGGCGCAGCCGTTTGGCGGCCGGGCTCCACACGCCCACCCAGTCGCCGCCCGCCCCCTGGTCGACGCGGAACGCCACCGCGCAGTCCTCGGGGGCCAGGCCCTGGCCGGGCCGGGCGGCGAAGGGGGTGAGCTCGGCGTCCGCCGGCAGCAGGCACTCGGGGAAGCGCACGGGCCGGGCCGAGCCGAGGACGCCCCAGCCCAGCCGGTCGACGCCGGGCGCGTCGGAGCGGACGAGCAGCAGGCCGCTGTCGGGCTCGGCGAGGAGCAGGCGGTCGTTGCTCTTCTCGGTGATCTGGAGCAGCGGGCTGGTCTCGCCGCCCCGGCCCAGGTCGACGACGACGGCCTTGGTCAGCCCGTCCAGCTCGCGGTCCAGGGCGAGCAGCCGTCCGGAGCGGTCGAGCCAGGCGCCGCCCTCGCACCGGCCGGGCACGGTGGCCAGCAGCTCGGGGCCGCCGCTGCCGCCGTGCACCCGCCAGAGGGTGGTCTGTGTCTCGCCGTGGACGAGCGCGTAGGCCGACCTGCCGTCGGGCGCGGGGGGCAGCAGGCACAGGTAGGGGCACTCGATGGCGCCGAGCGGCAGTTCGCCGGTGCCGGGCCCGGCGGGGTAGAGGAGCGACAGCGCGTACCGCTCGGCGACGCGGCGGCGGATGAGGACCCGGCCGTCGCTGAGCGGGAGCAGCTGGCTGTCGGGCTCCTCGGGCTGGGTGCCGGGCAGGGAGACCGCGTAGGGCTCGGGGCCGTCGAGGGTCCAGCGCTCGGGGAACCAGCCGTCGGTGCCGCGGCCGAGGGCGAGCCAGGCCGCGTACGAACCGTCCACCGTAACGGTGAACGCCGGGCGTCTCGGTTCCTCCGGCGGCGCGCTCCGCGGAAGGCTCTGCGGAGTGCTCTGGGGGCCGTGGGGAGCACAGACCGTCATGGGAAACGTCACCTCCGGCACAGAACGTAGTTATCCGGATTCCTGTGGAGCGTCACGACCCCGGGTGCTTCACCTGTATGGGTGGTTAGTTGTCCGGTTCGCCGGAGAAAAGGGGGTGAGTGTGCTTCCTGGAGGGCATGTGATTAAGGTAAGGCGATCCTAAGTACCTAGCCGGGAGGCTCCATGTCCCTCCGCCGCCGCGGCACCACGACCGCCGCCGCAGCCCTGTCCATAGCCGCCGCCGTCGCGCTCACCGCCTGCGGCGGTTCTTCCGGCGGCTCCTCGGAATCGGGCAAGGACGGCGGCGCCGGTTCGAAGGCGGTGTCCGAGAAGGGCAAGGACTTCGGCAAGGCCGCCGAGCAGACCGCGAAGATGGGCACGGACGCCGCCCCCGGCCAGTTCCCGCGCACCATCACCCACGCCCTGGGCAAGACGGAGCTCAAGCAGCGCCCCCAGCGCGTCGTCGTCCTCGACGTCGGCGAGCTCGACAACGTCGTCTCGCTCGGCCTCAAGCCCGTCGGCTGGGCCCCCAGCGAGGGCAGCAAGGGCATCCCCGACTACCTCAAGAAGGACGTCGGCGACCCCAAGAGCGTCGGCACCGTCAGCAACCTCAACCTCGAGGCGATCAACGAGCTCAAGCCCGACCTGATCCTCGGCAGCAAGCTCCGCGCCGAGAAGCACTACAAGGACCTCTCGAAGATCGCCCCCACCGTGTTCTCCGTCCGCCCGGGCTACACCTGGAAGGAGAACTACCTCCTCAACGCCGCCGCGCTCGACAGGACGGCCGAGGCCAAGAAGCAGCTGGCGGACTACGAGGCCAAGGCGAAGAAGCTCGGCGCCGACCTCGGCGACAAGAAGCCGACGGTCAGCATGGTGCGCTACCTGCCGCAGTTCACCCGTCTGTACGCGCAGCAGTCGTTCATCGGCACGATCCTCAAGGACGCCGGCCTGCCCCGGCCCAAGAACCAGCAGGTCGACAAGCTCGCCGTGGAGATCAGCCCCGAGAACATCGACCAGGCCGACGCCGACTGGATCTTCACCGGCGTCTACGGCGACCCCGACAAGACCAAGCGCGACACCGCCGAGGACAACCCGCTCTGGAAGAGCCTCAAGGCGGTCAAGGACGGTCAGGCGAAGAACGTCCCCGACGAGACCTGGTACCTCGGCCTCGGCGTCACGGCGGCCAACAGCGTCCTCGACGACCTCCGCGGCTTCCTCGTGAAGAAGTAGGGAAAGAAGTAGGCCGGAGCTGCGGAGCCACCCGCGTCAGCGAAGGCCGGGCACGGAGGAAGGTAGCCTTTCCTCCGTGCCCGTACTGTCTGAAGTCATCTCCGCCCTCGAAGCCCTCTGGCCCCCGGAGCGAGCCGAGCAGTGGGACGCCGTCGGTACGGTCTGCGGCGACCCCGACGCCGAGATCACCCGGGTCCTGTTCGCCGTCGACCCCGTCCAGGAAGTCGTCGACGAGGCCGTGGAGCTCGGCGCCGACCTGATCGTCGCCCACCACCCGCTCTATCTGCGCGGTACGACGACGGTCTCGGCCGGCACCTTCAAGGGCCGCGCCGTGCACACCCTGATCAAGAACGACATCGCGCTGCACGTCGCGCACACCAACGCCGACCGCGCCGACCCCGGCGTCTCCGACGCCCTCGCCGGCGCCCTCGACCTGCGCGTCGTCGCCCCCCTCGTGCCCGATCCCAGCGACCCCGCCGGCCGCCGGGGCCTCGGCCGGATCTGCGAGCTCGACCCGCCGCTGACCCTGGCCGCCTTCGCCGAGCGCGCCGCCAAGCGCCTGCCCGCCACCGCCCAGGGCATCCGCGCCGCCGGCGACCCCGAGCAGCTCATCCGCACGGTCGCCGTCTGCGGCGGCTCCGGTGACTCCCTCTTCGAGGACGTACGGGCCGCCCGCGTCGACGCCTACGTCACCGCCGACCTGCGCCACCACCCGGCGTCCGACGCCCGGGCCGAGAGCCCGCTGGCGCTCGTCGACGCCGCCCACTGGGCCACCGAATGGCCCTGGACCGAGCAGGCCGCCGCCCAGCTCGACGAGATCTCCGACCGCCACGGCTGGGGCCTGCGCACCCATGTCTCCCGTACGGTCACCGACCCCTGGACCGCCCACGCGGCGTCGTCCTCCCATCACCAGTAATCAGGAGCCCCCAAATCAACGCCGCGCCCGCCGACCAGATCCGCCTCCTCGACCTCCAGGCCCTGGACGTCCGTCTCACCCAGCTCGCCCACAAGCGCAAGAGCCTCCCCGAGCACGCCGAGATCGTCTCCCTCGAGGGCGACCTCGCCCAGCACCGCGACCTCCTCGTCGCCGCGCAGACCGAGGAGAGCGACTGCGCCCGCGAGCAGGCCAAGGCCGAGCAGGACGTCGACCAGGTCCGCCAGCGCGCCGCCCGCGACCAGCAGCGCCTGGACTCCGGCGCCGGCATGTCCCCCAAGGACCTGGAGAAGCTCCAGCACGAGATCGCCTCCCTCGCCAAGCGCCAGGGCGACCTGGAGGACGTCGTCCTCGAGGTCATGGAGCGCCGCGAGGCCGCCGCCGAGCGGGCCGCCGAGCTGACCGGCCGCGTCGCCTCCGTCCAGGCCAAGGTCGACGACGCCGTCGCCCGCCGCGACGCCGCCACCGCGACGATCGACGCCGAGGTCGCCACCGTCACCAAGGAGCGCGAGGTCGTCGCCGGCTCCATCCCGGCCGACCTGATCAAGCTCTACGACCGGCTGCGGGAGAAGCAGGGCGGCGTCGGTGCCGCCCGCCTCTACCAGCGCCGCTGCGAGGGCTGCCAGCTGGAGCTCGACATCACCGAGCTCAACGAGGTCCGCCGGGCCGCCAAGGACGAGGTCGTCCGCTGCGAGAACTGCAGCCGCATCCTGGTCCGCACGTCCGACTCGGGCCTGTAAGCCGGCCATGCCCAACCGCTTCATCGTCGAGGCCGACGGCGGCTCCCGGGGCAACCCGGGCCCCGCCGGCTACGGCGCGGTCGTCCTCGACGCCGTCACCGGCGAGGCCCTCGCCGAGGCCGCCGAGTACATCGGCACGGCCACCAACAACGTCGCCGAGTACAAGGGCCTGATCGCCGGCCTGGAGGCCGCCCATGCCCTCGACCCCGACGCCGAGGTCCAGGTCCGCATGGACTCCAAGCTCGTCGTCGAGCAGATGTCCGGCCGCTGGAAGATCAAGCACCCCGACATGAAGCCGCTCGCCGCCCGGGCCCAGCGGGCCTTCCCGGCGGGCCGGGTCTCCTACCAGTGGATCCCGCGCGAGAAGAACAAGCACGCGGACCGGCTGGCCAACGAGGCCATGGACGCGGGCAAGGCGGGCCGGCAGTGGGAGCCCAGCCTCTCGTCGGCGGACCGGGGCACTACCGGTGTCGCCGCGGCCCTGGAGGTCCCCGCCGCCGAACCGCTCGCCGAGCCCAAGGCCGCCCCCGTCGGCTGGGCCGCCCCCGCCGACCTCGGCGCGCCCACCACGTTCGTCCTGCTCCGCCACGGCGAGACCGCCCTCACCCCGGAGAAGCGTTTCTCCGGCAGCGGCGGCAGCGACCCGGAGCTGTCCCCCGCCGGCCGCCGCCAGGCCGAGGCGGCCGCCGCCGCGCTCGCCGCGCGCGGCACCATCCAGGCGATCGTCACCTCACCGATGCGCCGGTGCCGGGAGACGGCGGAAGCCATCGCCGGCCGTCTCGGCCTGGACGTCCGCGTCGAGGAGGGCCTCCGCGAGGCCGACTTCGGCGCCTGGGAGGGCCTGACGTTCGCCGAGGTCCGCGAGCGTTTTCCGGCGGACCTCGACGCCTGGCTCGCCTCGACCAAGGCCGCCCCCACGGGCGGCGGCGAGAGCTTCGCGACGGTCGCCCGCCGCGTCTCCCTCTCCCGCGACAAGCTCCTCGCCCGCTACGCGGGCCGCACGGTGCTGCTGGTCACCCATGTGACGCCGATCAAGACCCTGGTCCGGCTGGCGCTGGGCGCCCCGCCCGAGTCCCTCTTCCGCATGGAACTCTCGGCGGCGTCGCTCTCGGCGGTGGCGTATTACGCGGACGGCAACGCGTCACTGCGCCTGCTGAACGAGACGTCGCACCTGCGGTAGCCCAAACCCCTCCGGGGTTTGGGGCGGAGCCCCAGGAAACTGGGGGCACCTCCCAGCGGTAGCTGGGGGAGAAAGGGCGGGACCGGGGCCTCAACCCCCACCCGCCCCTCACAGCCAGCCCTCCTCCCAGGCGAGCTGCGCCGCTTCAAAACGCGTACGCGCGTTGAGTTTGGTCATGGCCGAAGACAGATAGTTGCGCACGGTCCCGGGCGACAGGCTGATCGACTGCGCGATCGCCGCGACAGCGTTCCCCCGCCTCGTGTGCAGCAGAACGTCGAGTTCCCGCGCGGTCAGCGGACACCCCGGCCGCGTCAGGGCCAGCGCCGCCACCTGTGGATCCACATACCGCTCGCCGGAATGCACCCCCCGCAGGATCCCCGCCAGCTTCGACGCGTCCGTGCTCTTCGGAACGTACCCGTGCACGCCCGCCGCGAGCGCGCGCCGCAGCGCCCCGGGCCGGGTGCACCGGGTGAGCAGGACGATCGGCACGTCCCCGGCCCGGCGGATGGTCCGTGCCGCCTCCGCCGCGTCCCGAGCGGGCGGTTCCAGATCCAGGACGACCAGATCCGGTCGCTGTTCGGTCACGGCGTCGACGGCGCCGAGGCAGTCATCGGTCTGTGCGACGACACGGAAGTCGGCCTCACGCTCCAGCAGCGCGGCCAGCGCTCCACGGCAGAGGGGGTCGTCGCCGGTGAGCACGACACGGATCGCGGATGCGCAGGCGCGTGACATGTGTCAGACCCTTTCCGTGCGAACTCCCGGCGAACCGATGACTTCTCGCACTACTGAGTCAATTCTTCGGCGTTCAAGCTGTGTTCGAACGAAACAGCAGCTAACGGGTTCGACAGGGAGGCATCAATGAGGTCCATGTTCAAGGGCCGGACGTCCGCGCTGGCCGCCGGAGCCGTCGTGATCACCGCAGCGCTCACCGCGTTCGCACCGTCCGCCGGCGCGAGCGCGTCGTCGGCGCTGGACGGTCCCTTCCAGTTCCAGAACGTCGCGACGGGCAAGTGCCTGGACACCAACGGCTCGTCGATCTACCCGCACGAGTGCAACGGCGGCAACTACCAGCGCTGGTACAGAAACGTCGGCGGCGGCTACCAGCTGCAAAACGTGGCGACGGGCAAGTGTCTCGACACCAACGGCTCGTCGCTCTACCCCCACGACTGCAACGGTGGCAACTACCAGCGGTGGATCTTCAACGGCTACCCGTACCAGCTCCAGAACGTGGCGACGGGCAAGTGCCTGGACACCAACGGCTCGTCCATGTACCCGCACGACTGCAACGGCGGCAACTATCAGCGCTGGATCATCTGACCACCATCCGACCACCGGGACCCAGCCCGCGCCCCGCGATCACGCGGGGCGCGGCTTTGTCACGACGAGGCGAGGGTCGATCCGACCCGGTCGCAAGTGGGGCACTCCCAGCGGTCCGGTGCGCCCATACGCGGCGGAATCATGTCGACATCGCACTCCGGGCACCGCATGGTGATCGGCTCCACGTGCCCGCACGTCCCGCACACCCACAGCGGCCCCTCGGAGTCGTGCTGCCGCCAGGCCGTCCGCAGGCACCGGGAACACCCGGTCGTGACGATCCCGGCCCCCCGGCTTATCACCGGGGGCTCGGGCGTCGTGTCGGCGTACTCGATGATCTGCGCCCGGAGCCGGTCATCGGTCGTATTGGCCATCCGGAGCAGATGTGCGACTCGCGAGCGTGCTTCGTCAACGAAATCGTTCATGGCGGCAGCAGGTTAGCGCGCCACCGGTCACGTGCCGGGCAGATGTTGTCAGTGAACCGCTCGTTGGTGTCTCCCCATGGCCGTGGCGGCGGCGGCCGCCGTGGTCATGTCCTTGTCCCTGATCGCCTGGGCGCGTCGCCGTTTGATCGCCGCGCACTCGGCACAACGGTTGTTGAGCAGCCGCCGCAGCCCGGCGACGATTTCCTGCGCCACGTCCACACGAAGCGGCGGGAACTGCACATATGCGCTGCCGTTCGCGGGTTCGCCCGCGGTGATGTGCAGGGCCCACCCGTGATCGCGGCAGACGCTCTGCAGCTCGCCCGCCGTCTGCGCGGAGAGCCGGCGCAGGTCGGCGTCGGAGGGGGGTGGGGAGGTGGAGTAGGTGAGAGGAACCATCGGTTTCCTTGATTTCGGCCGTTGAATCACGCCCATGTGGGTGACCAACTACTTGTTGTAGGGACAGAGTTGCGGACGGCTGCCTACGCTCTCAACGTTCTGCACGTGCCATGGGCAATCTGGAACAGGGGGAGGACAGTGCGATGCGGCAAGGAGCCACGACGGCGGCGGTCTTCGGAGAGGTGCTCCGGCACCACCGGGAGGTCGCGGGACTGACGCAGGAGGGCCTGGCGGTCAAGATCCCGTGCGATCGGTCGCTGGTCGCGAGGGTGGAGACGGGGACGCGGGTTCCGCAGGAGCGGTTTGTACTGGCGTGCGACCGGGTGCTCGGCGCGGGTGACATCTTCTCCCGGCTGTGGGAGAAGATCGACTGGTATCCGCAGGTCACCCACCCCGACTGGTTCAAACGACGGGTGGAGATGGAGGCGAAGGCGGTCGAGCTCCAGACGTACCAGATCGACGTGGTGCCGGGCCTGTTGCAGACCGAGGAATATATGCGAGCGCTGTTCTCGCAATTCTTCTCGGGGCGCGAAATGGAAGAGCGGGTCGCGGCCCGCATGAGCCGAAAGCAGCACTTCCTGAAGCCTGATAGCCCGCTACTGGTGGTGGTCCTGGACGAGAGCACCATTCGCAACGTCGTGGGGAATGAGGCGGTGATGCGCGATCAGTGCGAGGAGCTGCTGCTCGCGGGTGAACGTCAGAACATGCGCATCCAAGTGGCGCCCTTCGCCAAGCCGCTGATCAGGCCGAAGGGCTCGATGTCGCTGATCACCCTGCCTGATGGCCAGGACTGGCTGTACTCGGAATCCTTGGAGGCGGGCCACTTCATCAACGATCCGGCGATTACCGCGCGCTATACCAAGCTCTACGATGTGCTCAGGGCTGACTGCCTCTCAGGCTCCGACTCCGCCGCCTTGATCAGAGACGTGATGGAAGGGTATGGGCGCGATGGCAACGTGGCACAAAAGCAGCTACAGCGGGAACGACGCCGGCGACTGCATAGAAATAGCCCCCGGTATCCCCGACTTCGTCCCCGTAAGGGACAGTAAGTTCGCCCCCCAGGGCCCCGCCCTGGTGTTCCGGGCCGCCGCCTGGGCGGCCTTCGTCAACGGGTTGAAGCGGGGCGCCTTCTAGGCGCCCGCGCCCCGCAGGGCCGCCGCCTGCGCGGCGAGCTCCCGGACCCGGCCCCAGTCATGGGTGCGCACCGCGTCCGCAGGCAGCATCCACGTACCGCCGACGCACCCCACGTTGGGCAGGGCCAGATACTCGCGGGCCGACTCCGGCCCGATCCCGCCCGTGGGGCAGAAGCGGGCCGTGGGCAGGGGCGCGGACAGCGACCGCACATAGCTCACCCCACCCGCCGCCTCCGCCGGGAAGAACTTCATCTCGCGCACCCCGCGCTCCAGCAGCGCCAGTACCTCCGACGCGGTGGCGACGCCCGGCAGGAAGGGAACGCCCATCGCCTGCAGGGCGTCCAGCAGCCGGTCCGTCCAGCCCGGGCTGACCAGAAAGCGGGCCCCGGCCTCGACGGCGGCTTCGGCCTGCGCGGGGCGCAGGACCGTGCCGGCGCCGACGATCGCCCCCGGTACCTCAGCGGAAATCGCACGGATCGCGTCGAGCGCGGTGTGGGTTCGCAGGGTGACCTCGATGACCGGCAGCCCTCCGGCGACCAGCGCCCGCGCGAGCGGTATCGCGTCGGCGGCGTCGTGGAGGACGACGACGGGGATGACGGGCGCGAGATCAAGGAGATCGGTCACGCCCGTCATCCTGCCGAGCGGGGCCGTTCACCACAACGGACGTTGCACCACGTGCAACGGACCCGTCAGAGCTCGGTCACGATCACGTCCAGAGCCTGCGGCTTTCCGCGCTTCGCGGGGGCGTCGTCGCCCTCCACGACGTAGCCGAGCTCCCGCAGGGCGGTCGCGAGGTCGGCCGGGGTGGCGGGGTCGAGCCCGGCGGTCAGCAGCTCGCGGACGAGCCGTCCCTTGGTGGCCTTGTTGAAGTGGCTGACAACCGTCCGCTTCTCCACGCCGGCGACGGTCTTGGAGTGGAGCACCCGGACCGTGGCGGTCCGCTCGGCGAGCTCGCCCTTGGGCTTCCAGGCGGTGGCGTAGGCGGCGGAGCGCAGGTCGAGGACGAGGCCGTCGCCGGCGGCCTCGGGCAGGACGTCGGCCATGGGGGCGCGCCAGTAGGCGCCGAGGGCGCCGAGGCCGGGGAGCTTGACGCCCATGGAGCAGCGGTAGGAGGGGATGGGGTCGGTGATCCGGACGGCGCCCCAGAGGCCGGAGAAGACGAGCAGGGAGCGCTCGGCGGCGCGGCGGGCGGGGGCGGTGAGGGTGGCGAGGCCGAGGGCGTCGTAGAGGACGCCGGTGTAGATCTCGCCGGCGGGGCGGGTGCCGGAGGCCCGCAGGGCGGCGTTCTTGGCGATCTCGCCACGGAGGCCGGGGCTGAGGCCGAGGGTGTCGGCGGCCTTGTCCTGGTCGCCGGTGCAGAGATCGACGAGCTCGGCCAGCACGGTCTCGCGGGCGGCCGTGAGGCCGGGGAGCGAGAGCTTCCCGGTGTCCAGGGCGGGCCCGGTGCCGCCCGTGGCCTTGCCCTCGGACGGCGGCAGCAGCACGAGCACGGTCGATCTCCTTGGGTGAGCGTCTTGCGTATACGTATGCGTATCCGTGTCGTCGCACCCTAACGCGGCCGGTGATCGCCCCGGCGTGACCGGAGTGAACGGGCCTGGTGGCGGGCCGGTAGCATGGGGGGCACGGCGGACGAGCCGGCCGGGCGGCCGCGTGGGACCTTTCGGGGTCTCCCGAGGAACGTCCGGGCTCCATACGGCAGGGTGGTGGGTAACGCCCACCCGGGGTGACCCGCGGGACAGTGCCACAGAAAACAGACCGCCGGGGATCTTCGGATTCCCGGTAAGGGTGAAACGGTGGTGTAAGAGACCACCAGCGCCTGGGGTGACCCAGGCGGCTAGGTAAACCCCACCCGGAGCAAGGTCAAGAGGGGCGGTCGCTTCACGGCGACGGCCCTGCGCGGACGATCGAGGGCTGCCCGCCCGAGTCCGCGGGTAGACCGCACGAGCCTGTCGGCAACGGCAGGCCTAGATGGATGGCCGCCGCCGCGGCTCCCGCAAGGGACCGCGCGCACAGAACCCGGCGTACAGGCCGACTCGTCCGCCCCTTACCCCGTCTGACCTGCGAAAGCAGGCAGGCGCTGGGGCGCGTCATGGTTACTGCGCATTGTGGCTACTGCCAGAAGAGTTCTTCGATCACGATCTGCGGGTCCGCGGTGCGGCGGAAGAAGACGAAGCGGGCCCATCCGCGCCCGCCGTCGAAGGCCAGGATGTGGGGGCCCCGGAAGCGGGTGGACCTGGCGGGTTCGACCGGGATGTGCTCCCCGGGCCGGTAGGGGTCCTTGGCCGTGAGGATGTCGATCAGAGCGTCCCGGAAAGTCTTCCGCACGTCTTCGGGCAGCGAGTCGCGGTAGGTGCGGGCGGCTTCGACGTAGTCGATCTGCCACGGCGGGCCCATGAACCCGTCGTCGGTCACTGGCCGGGCTCCGTGTGTCCGGCTTCCCGCCGCAGGTGCGCGGCCTGTTCGAGCAGCGCGCGGGCCTCTGCGGCGTCACCGGCTTCGGCGGCGCGGTCCTCGAGGTCGGACACCAGGGCGTCCAGTCGGGGGTCGCGGGCGAGGGCGTACTCGGTCCACCAGCGGGCCATGAACGCCGGGACAGGTGTGAGGTCGTAGGTGTCGGCGATGTCCCGCTTCCAGTGCCGGTCGAAATCGGCGAGGAGTTGCGGGGCATGGGCGGCGATCGCTTCCCGGAGCGCCTTCGGGTTGCGTTCGGGCATGGGCGGGACATCGGCGGGGCGCTGTGTGGCGGAGTGGGCGCTCAAGTGGAGCTCCTTCTCGGGCGGCGCAGTCATCGCTCTCGGAAGCGTGTGGGTACAACAGTAGCCACGCCGTACGTCCCTCGGCCCATTCGGGCCGAAAAGCCACCCAACCCCGCGCCGCCCCGCGCCCGCCCCATTGTGCGACCCACCCCCCACCGGTTGCATATGCGCCGACCGAAGGTATTCCGGTTCCGGTACGTACGAGGGGGAGTCGTGCGCACATCCAGAGCGCGTTCAGGTAGAGGATCGGGCAGAAGACAGGCCGCCGCGAGGAGCGGCATAGCAGGGGCGGCCGCGCTGATCGGCGCGGCCGCCCTTGTCGTGTCGGCGGTGCCCGCACAGGCCGTCGCCGCGCCGCCCACCCCGGGGCCCGCCGAGGTGGTGCCGGGGAAGGGGACCTCCACGCCCTCCCTGGTGGGCGGTATCCGCGAGGACGCCGGGGCGGCCGGCAGCGCCGCCGACGCGGCGAAGCGGCACCTCGCGGGGAAGAAGGACCGTTACCGCATCGACCGCCCCGACCGTGACCTCGCCCTCGTCCGGGCCGTCACGAGCGGCACGGCCGAGACCGTGCGGCTCCAGCAGAAGCACCACGGGGTCGACGTTCTCGGCGGGCAGTACGTCGTCCGCATGCAGCGTCAGAACGGTCAACGTGTCGTGACCGGCACGTCCGGCAAGTACTTCACAGCGCTGACCACCGGCACCACGCCCGAAGTGAGTGAGGAACTCGCTGTCGAGCGTGCCGTCGACGCCACGCTCGCCCAGCTCGGCCGCGACGGCTTCGCCGTCGACACCGGCGACGAGGGCGACGCGCCACCCCTCAGCGGCACCGCGCGCGGCCTGGTCGTGCTGCCCAAGGGGCCCGGGGTGCTCACCCACCACGTGACCGTCCGCGGCACCGACCCCGCCACCGGGCAGCCCGTGCTGCGCGAGGTGTACATCGACGCCCAGGCCGGATATCCCGTCCTGCAGTACAGCGGTATCAAGACATTCGGCACCCCAGGAGGCGGCAGCTCCGCGTCCGGAACCAAGGCGACCACCTCCGGGGCGCGGTCCCTCGCCGACGGCTCCGCCGTCAAGGGGTCCGGCGTCAAGTTCGACGGGACGACCGTCGAGCTCGATCTGACCCACGACGCCTCCAACAACCAGTACGTCATGCGCGACGACGCCCGCATGCGCGACGGCAGCAAGGCCGCGATCTCGACCTGGGACGTCCGCAAGAAGAGCGTCGACGAGGTGTCGAAGCAATGGCCCGCCGACGTCCTGGAGTTCAGGTCGGCGAACCCCGCCTTCGACAAGGAGGCCACCGAGGCCGGGGCCGTCGACGCCCACTGGGCGGCCGGGAAGGTCTACGACTACTACAAGTCCGTGCACGGCCGGGACAGCCTCGACGGCCGGGGCATGGCCATCGACTCCATGGTCGGCGCCACCTTGTACGGAGGGCCGTTCGTCAACGCCTTCTGGGACGGCGCCAAGATGGTGTACGGCGGCGGCGACCAGGAGTACCGCCCGTTCTCCGCGAGCCTGGACGTCGTCGGGCACGAGATGACGCACGGCGTCGTCGAGAACAGCGCCGACCTCGTCTACGCGGGCCAGTCCGGCGCCCTCAACGAGGCGATCGCCGACTACTTCGGCAACGCCATCGACACCGACGCGCACGGCATCGCCATGGACAGCCCCGAATCGGGCCTGCTGGGCGAGGGTCTGTGCCGGACGAAGTCGCCGCGCGCCTGCGCCACCCGGGACATGAACGACGGGAGGGCGACCTCCAAGGGCTTCCTCGGCGTCGACTTCGCCACGGACAACGGCGGCGTCCACCTCAACTCCACGATCTTCTCCGGTGCGTTGTGGGACATCCGCAAGGACCTGAACCGCACCCTCGCCGACAGGATCGTCTACCGGGCGCTCACCGAGTACATGACCCCGCTGGACGGCTTCACCGAGGGCCGCAACGCCGTGCTCGCCGCCGCCAAGGACCTCAAGGTCCCGGCGAAGGACCTGAACGCCGTCACGCGCGCGTTCAACGGCCACGGCATCGTCCCCGACTGGGAGCTGGCCATCGGCGTGGACACCGACCGGCTGCTGGGCCGGCTCAACACCGTGGACTCGCGCGTCGGCGCGGGCGGCGGCTGGTGGGTCGCCTCGAAGTCGAACGAGAGCGGCAGCGAGCCCTACTCGATCTGGGCCGGCCGCGCGGACGGCACCGGTGAGAAGCAGCTGATCAGCCCCAACGACGGCCGCTACCACGTCAACCCGGTCACCGACGGGAAGACCGTGGTCTGGCAGGCACGGGGGCCCCGTGGCTACGACCTGCTGTCACGGCCGCTGGCGGGCGGTCCCGTCAAGACGCTGACGCACAGCCGGTACGGGTTCCACCAGCAGGCGAAGGTGGACGGCGACGTCGTCGTCTTCGTCCAGCTCTTCCGGCGCGGCGTCTCGCAGCTGGGCTACCTGCGCAAGGGCGACAAGGAGCCGACCTGGGTCGACGACGCCGTCGGCCGCCGCAACGCGATCGGCCAGCACTCCCTGAAGAACGGCAAGATCGCCTACGGCACGCGCGTCTTCAAGGGGCGCGGGACGTACGAGTACTCCACCAAGGTCCTGGACCTCGCGTCCGGGAAGACGACCGTGATGCCGCAGCTCGGCACGCCCCTGGGCGTCGGCCAGACCGCCCTCACGAGCCGTTACGTCTTCTGGACGGTGGACGAGGTCGCCGACCAGGGCCAGCGGGCCGTCCGGCGCGCGAACCTCGACGGCACGGGCGTGGTGGACATCAGCAAGGAACAGGGAGCGGACGCCCTGTACCCGGAGGGGCTGACGGCCTCCGAGGACGCGGTGACCGTCTCGTCGACGACGCCCGGCACGCCGGGGGCCCGCAGCAACGAGACCCTGCCCAAGCTCTGGCAGTTCTCCACCGACGGCTCGCGCCGCGCCCGGGTGTCCTGCAACCGCGGTGAGCAGGGCCTGCCCGCCGCGCTCTCCGGCACGCAGGTGGTGTGGACCGACTCCTCCACCGGCTACGCCGACCTCGTCACCCGCACCCGGCCGGCGGGCAACTGCGGCTGACGGCACCAGTTCTCAAACACTTCACGCCGCCTCCTGCGGCTCGCACCCCGCGCCCGCGTACGGCCGGGCGTGCGGACCGCAGGAGGCGTTCATCACCGCCAGGCCCTGGTCGTCGACGAACTTGGTGAACACCTGCTGGGCGTAGCCGAAGATCAGGGCCCAGGCGATGATCTGCCCGGACGAGTCCAGGGCGCTGAGGCCGGGCAGGAAGTCGCCGCGCATCAGCACCAGGCCCAGGACGGCGGTCAGCGCCCCCATCGGCAGTTTCAGCAGCGCCAGCGCCACCGGCACGTTGTAGGGGGCGGACGTGCCCCGGATGTGGCGCAGGGAGAGCGCGGCGGCCACCGACGCCGCCACGGTCCCGGTCATCTCGACCACGGGGTAGTCCCACTTCGACACGGCGCGGCCGAACGCCTCGTCGAGGTCCTTCACGTCGGACGGCGGCTCCATGCCCGTCGGGCAGACGACGCCGATCCCCTCCGGCCGGAAGCACAGCGGCACCACGTCCGGCGCCCAGACGCCGAGCAGGGCGACCGCGAGCGCCATCACCGCCAGCCCCAGGCTGACGATCACCACGATGCGGACGAAGCCGAGGGCGCGGAGCTTCTCGCGCTGCAGGGCCTGCTGGGCGGTGACGACCGCGCCGACGAGGGCCGCGCGCCGGTCGGAGGTCAGCGGGGTCTCGCAGATCTCCCGGGCGATCTCCTCGGCCCGCTTCCTGCGTTCGTCGGTGACCGGCAGCTGTTCCCGGACGAGGGCCACCAGGCCGGGGATCAGCGCCTGGACGTCGGCCAGCGGGGCCATGCGCAGCATCAGGCCGTACGCCGCGTCGATGTGGACGTTCGCGACGGCGAGGTGCTTGTTCGGCCGGTGGCCGGGGTGGGAGCCGTGGCTGAGGGCGTCCTCCGCCGCCTGGAGCTCCGCGAACGCCTCGTCGGCCAGGGCCGGGGCCGCGGCCCGCACCTCGATGTCGGCGTCCGCGAGCGCCCTGTCCTTCGCGATGCGGACGCGCGCCCGGAGTTCGCCGATGCGCGAGCGGGCCCCTTCGCGGAGCTCCCACGTGCCCTTCTCGAAGCGACGCTGATGGTGTCGGTTCCCGGCCATAGCGGCGAATATCGCCCATCGCGGTGGGCGGGGTCGGCGCGATGCGGCCGGGTTAACCCCATTGGTCCATCGGGGCCGCGCGCTCTTCGCGGTACGCGGCTAGCGTGAACGAGGATCCACCCTGCCGAGCACCGCGCCTGAAAGGGGCGGAACATGCCCTTCCTTGTCTCAGCCGTCGCCGCTGCCCTTGCCGTCGCCGCGCCCCTGGGCGCGACCCCGGGGCACGGCCCGAACGTCCACGGGCAGTTCGAGGCCGCCGGCAGCGGTAACCACCGGGCGGTGACGTTCGACAAGAAGGCGGTGCCCGAGAAGAGCCGGGTCGCCGTGGTGGAGCGGACGGTGAAGGACGGGACGCGGATCGTGCTGAGGGTGCGGGGGATCCAGGCCGGCCGGGCGTACGGGGCCCACGTCCATCAGAAGCCGTGCGGCAACGCGCCCGACGACTCCGGGGCGCACTACCAGAACGTCAAGGACCCCAAGTCCCCGTCGGTGGACCCGAAGTACGCCAACCCGCAGAACGAGGTGTGGCTGGACTTCACCACCGACAAGCGCGGGAACGGCCGCTCGACCGCCACCGTGAAGTGGCGCTTCCGCGCCGGCGAGGCCCGTTCCGTCGTCATCCACGAGCACGCCACCGAGACCGCGCCCGGCAAGGCGGGGACGGCCGGGGCCCGGCTCGCCTGTGTGAACGTGCCGTTCACGTAGGAGAAGCGGCTCAGGCGCGCTTCTCGAACGGGCTCGGCACCGGGAAGTAGCTCTCCAGGAACGGGGCTATCAGCGCGTCCGTGCGCGCCATGTCCTCCGCCGTGGACACCGTGTCGTTGATGCAGAACACGTCCAGGTCGCGGTTGGCCAGCAGGCGGTTGAGACGGCGCGAGGTGTTCTGGTGCGCCAGGTCCACGTACACGTAGCGGAGGTCGGACGGTATCGCCCGGGCCTGGTGGTACGCGTAGTAGTGGTGGAGCGAGGAGGCCAGGGAGAGGTCCTCGGGGCTGCGGAAGCGCGCGGCGGCGGTGGCCGCGTGGGCCTCGGCGTAGCGCTCCTCCAGCTCGGTGAGGACGGCGCGGCTCAGCGCGTGCGGCACGTGCCGCATCTTCTGGGTGAAGGTGGTGGAGAAGCCCTCCTCCACCAGCGCCCGGTTGTTCTTCGCGGCCGCCGCCACCGGCGGGTCCTCGGGGCGGTGCTCGCCGAGGGGGACCAGCGCGGGGGAGGGGAAGAACTTCGTGAGGCCGTTGGAGAGGAAGAACGTCTGCGGGGTCAGCGGGTTGCCGAGGAAGACGTCGTCGTTGAAGTAGAGGAAGTGCTCCGAGAGGCCCTCGATGTGGTGCAGCTGGCTCTCGATGGCGTGGGAGTTGAACGTCGGCAGGACGTCCGGGTCGGAGAAGATCTCCTTGTGGCTGACCACACGGATCCCCGGGTGGGAGGTGTCCAGCCAGGACGGCGTCTGGTCGTCGGTGACCAGGAAGACGTTGCGCACCCACGGCGCGTACTGGTGGAGCGAGCGCAGCGAGTACTTCAGCTCGTCGCGGCTGATGTAGCGGGCGTCGTTCGCCGCCTCCTCGTGGAGCTCCTCGACGGACGCGTCGGCGCCCTGCGCCTTGGCGCGGCGCGCGGCCCAGGCGGGGTCGCTGCCGTCCACCCAGGTGTAGACGACGTCGATGGGGAAGGTGATGTCCTGCGGCAGCCGGATCGTGAACTGCGGGCGGGTGCGGACCGTGGTCCGCTCGGGGCGCGGCGCGTACCCCAGCGGGCCGGTGAACAGCTCGACGGGGGCGTCCACCGACGCGTCGGCCTCGTCCGCCGGGACCTCCTCGACCACGCCGTTGCGGCGCGGCGCGACGAGCAGCGGCCCGTGCGGGCCGTCCTCGCGCGTCCAGAACTGGATGTCGCAGCCGTGCTCCTGCCCCAGGACCAGCGAGCCGTCGGCGGTGGTGCGGAACCAGGTCACACGCGTGGCCGGGCTCTTCTCCACCTGGCGCCAGGTGCCCTGGACGAAGCCGGGAAGCGCCTGACCAGGGGTGTTCTCCCGGTTCACCGGGGCGACGTAACCGGGTATTCGGGCGCACAGCCGGGCCAGCTGCTGGTGGACCCGGCGGCGGTCGGCGGCGGCGACCGCGACGACCGGGGCGGACTCGGTGGTCGCGGCCCGGACGCAGAAGTAGTCGATCCCGGCCTGCTCCAGCGCGGTGCACACCAGGTCCAGGGCGGCGGCGCGGGAGCCGTGCGGGGTGAGATCCGGGTCGACGAGCGCGATGTGGGCCTTGCCGTCGACGAGGACCACGCGCGGCTGGGCGGCGGCCGTGTCCGAGGAGTCGGTGAATCGGCGCTGGAGGCGCTTGCCGCGCAGCTTCTGGCGGCGCTGCTCCAGGTCGAGGGAGTCGGCCATGTGCTGCATCAGGGCGCCGCGGGTCTCGACGGAGACCCGCTGGGCGATCGCGCGGCGCGCACTCTCGGGGAGCAGCCGGCGGTAGGCCTTGACCAGGCCGGACTTCTCGGGGTTCGCCCCCCGCTTCACCGGAGCGGGAGCGGAGGCGGCGGCCGGGGCGGTGACGGGCGTGGCGTCGTCCGTGCGCTGGGCCGGGACGGAACCACCCGTGCCCGCGGCGGCCGGGGTCGAGGTCGAATGGTCGATAGTCAAGATCGCTTCAACCCCTCGGCCGCATCTCGGCGATGCGGCGCAACGCGTAAAACAACCAGTACGTCCAGTGACGACCGGTCCGGAAAAAGACAGAGACTCAAGTAATTACCAGAGCGCTCAACAGCGAGGCAATCGCAGGCCACCGCCCCGATGCCCCTCCGGAGCCGCCGGGGGGCGCCCGGGGGCGACCCGCGCGCACCGCTCCCGACCGTGCCCCTCAAGGGATCCACGCCCGTCGGCCGCGCTTGGTTGCCTCGTCGCCCTGTGGGGTATTTCACCACCCGGTAACGTCCCCGTAGAACCGGGGTGGTAGGGGAATTATCCGATTCCGCCCTCCGGGCCGGGCCCCGCCGACGTTTACTCTGAATGGGTGCACGCTCAGATCATGACCCCCGGCGGCCGCGAGGAGCGCCCGTGACCGCGCCCCGTCACGCCCTGCGCGTGATCAAGAAGTCGGCCCGTATCGCGCTGACCCGCAGCCCTGCCTGGAAGGTCGGCCAGACGGTCCGCCGCCGGGTGAACACCGGGCTGGCGACCGGCCGCGACACCTACGTCGATTCCGTCCTGATGCCCGCCTCCCAGGGCTCCGCGGCGCGCGTCCAGTACGCCGCCGTGCTCGACGGCCACACGCTGAACCTGCACGCGACGCTGCCCGCCGGCACCCTCCCCGAGGGCGACACCGGCACCACCGCCCACCTCGTCCTGCTCAGCGGCGCCACCCGTCTGCGCACCGAGGCCGCGCTGAGCCGCGAGGAGAACGGCGAGATCTCCGTGACCGCCACCGCCCTCCTCGGCGAGCGCCTAGGCGGCGTCCCCGTCACCCCCGGCCGCTGGCACCTCTCCCTGGAGCTGGAGCCCGCCCGGCACGAGGGCCGCGCCGCCCTGCGGCTGCGCCTCCTCGGCGACGGCGCCCCCAGCTACACCGGGCCCACCCGCGCCCTGGCCACCTGCGCCGTCACGGGCCGCCGCCACCGGCTCGGCATCACCCCCGCCGGCCAGCTGCGGCTGACCGTCGCCCCGGCCCGGCCCCGCGCCGAGGTGCTGCGCGTCGAGCGCTCCTTCAGCGGCGTCGGCGTCCTCTTCGCGATCTACGGCTCCGGCACGGCCGTCGCCGACGGGGAACGCCCCGTCGTCGAGGTCGCCGAGCTCGACCGCAAGCACGCCCTCGACCGCAGGCCCGCCGAGCCGCTGCCCGGCGATCCCAGCGCCTGGCGGCTGACCGTGCCCCTCGCCCAGCTGCTCGACACCTCCCGTCGGCAGACCCTGACCCTGCGCCTGCCCCGCGGCGCCTGCGGCGGCAAGCCGCTGGAGATCGGCCGCCGCGAGCACGACCTCCGCTCCCCGCGCCAGGTCGTCACCCCGCCCAAGTTCACCGTACGGGCCGAGGACGGCACGTTCGTCCAGGTCAAGCCCCAGTACACCCGCCGCGGCGCGCTCCAGCTCGTCTGCACCCCGCGCACCCCCGTCGCAGGCTCCCACCAGTGACGCGGGGAAACCGCCACCGGACCGCCGCACACCACGAAGGCCGCACGTGAAAATCACCTTTCTGCTGACCTCCGCCGACACGATGGGCGGGACCGAACGCGCCACCATGACCCTCGCCGAGCTGCTGGCACGGCAGCACGACGTGGAGATCCTCAGCGTCTTCCGCACGGAGGACGAGGCGTTCTTCGACAGCGGTGCCGTGCGCGTCCGCCACCTCATCGACGCCCGCGGCGACGCCCAGCGCCCCGTGCGGAGCGACGCGGCCTCCGGCTCCGACATGGCCGCCGCCCACCGGCGCCTGGCCGCCGCCCACCGGCGCCTGGCCGCCACCCCCAGCGAGCTGGTCCGCCCCGAGTGGGAGGCCGCCTTCAACCGGCTGGCCGACCTCGAGCTCTCCGAGGCCCTCGGCACCATCGACACGGACGTGCTGGTCTCCACCACCCCGGCCCTGATGGCGTACATGGCCCAGCTCGCGCCCCGCCGGGTGCTCACCGTCCACCTCGACCACCGCGTCTCCGAGCTGCGCGGCGTCACCGGCGAGCCCCTGCGGATGTACACCTCGCACATCGACGCCCTGGTCTCCCTCACCAGCCGCACCCGCGACTGGTTCGCCGAGACCCTCGGCGCCTGCGCCCCCCGCCTGGCCACCATCGGCAACTCCCTGCCCGACGGCTTCCGCCCCCGCTCCACCCTGGAGACCCGCACCGTCGTCCTGGGCGCCCGCCTGGCCGGCGAGAAGCAGGTCGAGCACGCCATCCGCTCCTTCGCCACCGCCGCCGCCGACCGCCCCCGCTGGACCCTGCGCGTCCTCGGCGGCGGCCCGCGCATGCGTGCGCTGAAGAACCTGGCCGCCCACCTCGGCGTCGCCGACCAGGTCCAGCTCGTGGGCTCCACCGCCAACATGGCCGAGGAGTGGGCCAAGGCGTCCATCGCCATGCTCACCTCCCGCGTCGAGGCCTTCGGCCTCGTCCTCGTCGAGGCCCAGGCCGCCGGCGTGCCCGTCGTCGCCTACGACTGCCCCAACGGCCCCGGCGAGATCCTCACCGACGGCCGCGACGGCCTGCTCGTCCCGCTCGGCGAGGAAGGCGAGCTCGCCGACGCCCTGGCCCGGCTCATGGACGACGACGACCTCCGCCGCGAGATGGGCGCGGAAGCGCATCGGAACTCCGCCCGCTTCACCGGCGGCCAGGTCACCCAGGAGTGGAACCGCCTCCTGGAGGAGCTCGCCCGGGACCGTGACGGCGGCGACCGCGACGCCGCCAAGGCCCGCCGCCGCGCCCTCCAGGCCGCCGCCGACGCCGAGGGCGGCATCGCCGGCGCGGCCGTCCCCAAGGGCGTCGACCGGCCGTTCTCCGACGTGGCCCACAAGGCCCAGGAAGTACGCGTCGAAGCCGCGCGCCCCGACGTCAAGCGGGCCGGTGGCCAGATCTGCCTCGTCAAGGAGAACACCACCCCCTTCGAGGTGATGCAGGACAACCTCGACCTCGCCGTCGACGTCCTCGACGCGCTCGGCCTCGCCTACGCGCTCACCCCCACCGCCATGCTGCGGCACACCATCACCGTCGACGGCGCCGACCGCGACGCCTTCGTCGCCGACTTCGCCGAGCGCTACCGCGACGAGCCCGTCTACGCCGGCCTGCTCAACGACCGCGGCTCGGTGCTCCGCACCGTCCTCGCCTCCTTCCTCACCCCCGACGTCATCCCCGCCAACTGCAGCCGCATCCGCGTCTTCCGCCCCGTCCTCACCGGCGGCGGCCAGCTGCGCGTCAGCGGCGTCTACGGCTGCGACGTCGTCTTCTGGCAGGACACCGAGGACGACGAGACCACCGTCACCATCCCCGGCAACACCCGCTACGGCGCCACCCTGCCCCGCACCGAGCTGGAGCGGCCCGCCGTCACCCGCATCGGGGAGCGCGACTACCGCACCCTCGACGCCTTCGCCAAGACCTTCGTCGACGAGGTCGACTTCCCCATCGACGTCGTCTACACCTGGGTCGACGGCACCGACCCCGAGTGGCTGGCCCGCAAGGAGCGGACCCAGGCCGAGCACGGCATCCTCGCCGCCGAGTCCGCCGGCAGCTCCGCCCGCTTCCGCAGCCGCGACGAGCTCCGCTACTCCCTGCGCTCCCTCGACCTCCACGCCCCCTGGGTGCGCACCATCTACCTGCTCACCGACGACCAGACCCCCGACTGGCTCGACACCGACCACCCCCGGGTGCGCGTCGTCAGCCACCGCGAGGCCTTCGGCGACACCGGCAAGCTGCCCTCCTTCAACTCCCACGCCATCGAGAGCCGCATCCACCGCATCGAGGGCATCGCCGAGCACATCCTCTACTTCAACGACGACGTCTTCCTCGGCCGCCCGATGAAGCCCGAGTCCTTCTTCCACGGGTCGGGCGCGGCCAAGTGCTTCATGTCGCCCACCGCGATCCCGGCCGGCGACCCCTCGCTCGACACCGACCTCGTCTTCGCCGCGGCCAAGAACAACCGCGCCCTGATCGAGAAGGAGTTCGGCAAGACCGTCGCCAACACCTTCCTCCACACCCCCCACCCGCTGCGCCGCAGCACCCTGGAGGAGATGGAGGAGCGCTTCCCCGAGGAGATCGGGCTCACCGCGTCCGCGCAGTTCCGCGCCCGCACCGACCTCGCGATCGCCTCGTCGCTGCACCACTGGTACGGGCTCTTCACCGGCCGCAGCATGCCGGGATCCATCAGCTCCGCGTTCGTGAACGTCGGTCTGCGCGAGCACCACGTCCGGCTGCACCGCATCCTGGCGACCCGTTCCCACGACGTGTTCTGCATCAACGACTACCACGACGGCGACGTCCCCGAGGACGAGCAGGCCGACGCGCTCGCGGTGTTCCTCGCGAGCTACTTCCCCGTCGCCTCGCAGTTCGAGAAGGGCTCCGAGCGCAACCGTCGCCTTGTCCACGGTGGTGAGTGAGGAGCATGGACATGCGTGCCTTCCGCCGTAGAACGGTCCTGACCGGGCTCCTCGCCCTGGCCGTGGCCGGCTGCTCGACCGGTACGCCGCACTCGTCCTCCACCGCCCAGGGGGACGTCGCGGCCGACCGGTCGAACGGCGCGGTCACCACGCTGCAGATCGTCGCCCACCCGGACGACGACCTGTACTTCATGAACCCCGACGTCAACCAGTCGATCGGTGGTCAGCACCGCGTCGTCAGCGTCTACTTCACCAGCGGCGAGGCCAACGGCATCAACAAGGTGCCCGGTTCGAAGGACCAGCCGCGCAAGGACTTCGCCGGCTACGCGGGCGCCCGCCAGCAGGGCCTGCGCCAGGCGTACGCCTTCATGGCCACGGGCAACGCCCACGCCGAGTGGAAGCGCGGCGCCCTGGAGCTGCCGGGCGGCCTCAAGGCCGAAACCGACAGCCTGGCCGACAACCCCGCCGTGACCCTGGTCTTCCTCGGCATCGCCCAGCACACCCAGGACCGGCCGGGCCAGCCCGACGTCCGCGTCTCCACCCTGTGGTCGAACCCCAAGACCAAGAGCGAGAACCGGGTCGCCACCGGCTCCACCGTCACCGAGGCCCGCTCGCTCACCAAGGCCCAGGTCACCGACGCCCTCACCGGCGTGCTCGACCGGTTCAAGCCCACGCTCGTCCGCACCATGGACCTCGACCCCGACATGCAGGTCCACGACGAGGCGAACCGGCTCCACCACGACCAGCGCGGCTACTCCGACCACCCCGACCACACGGCCGTCGCCCAGTTCACCTACGCAGCGCTCCAGCGCTACAAGGGCCCGGGCAACGGACGGCACTACGTCGTCGCCGCCTACCGCGGCTACTACAACGAGCGCTGGCCGCGGAATCTGCCCGTCTCCGTGGTGCGCCGCAAGGCCGACGTCCTCAACGTCTACGGCGGCGAGCCCGGTTCCTGCGGCTTCGCCGCGGGCTGCGGCGACTACGACGTCGGCAAGGACCGCTCGTACGGCACGGGCTGGATGCAGCGCACCAGCCCCCGCTACCCGGGCAACGCCACCTGGATGCTGCCCGGCCCCGACGGCCGCCTCACCGCTTTCGGCGTCCTCGACCAGCAGGCCGCCATGTGGCAGGAGACCGCCCCGGGCAGCGGCACCTGGGACGGCCCCAAGCTCCTCGGCGGCGGCCAGCTGCTGCCCACGCTCACGGCGAGCCTCACCAAGGACGGCCGCTGGCAGCTCTTCGCCGAGCGCATCGCCGGCCTCGGCGTGAAGCCCGAGGAGAACCGCCGGGAGATCGTCACGGTCGAACAGCGGGACAAGGGCGGCGCGTTCGGCTCCTGGACCTCGCTCGGCAACCCCGAGCAGGACCCGGCCCGCGGCCGCCGCGTCGGCGCCCCCGTCGTCGCCCGCAACGCCGACGGCTCCCTCCAGCTCTTCGCCCGCAACTGGGCCAAGGGCGTCGCCACCCGCCAGCAGCAGCCCGACGGCTCCTGGTCCCCGTGGACCGACCTGCCGGAGGCGGAGGTCCAGGAGGGCCTGACCGCGATCACCGACGCCAAGGGCCGCGTCCACCTCTTCGGCGCGGGCCACGACACGGTCAGCCACTGGGAGCAGCAGACCCCCGGCGGCCCCTTCTCCCTCGACCGCTCCAACCTCCCCGCCTCGGTCGACCCCCCGGCCGCCCTCGCCAAGCGCGACGGCTCGGTGCAACTGGTCTTCCGCGAGGCCAAGTCCACCAACATCGTCGCCTACCGCCTCCCCCCGGGCGGCGGCACCTGGCAGCGCGAGAACGTCGACCTGGCGGGACGGGGCTTCGGCGCCCTGAGCCTCCTGGCCGCCCCGTCGGGCGACGGCACGCTGATCGCGGCCCGCAACAACGACGGCTCCACCAGCCTCGCCACGATCGGCGTCGGCGGCAACCGTGCCCCGCGCTGGTCCACGGTGCCGGGCGCGGTCGTGGGGACGGCGTCCCTGGCGACGAGCTCCGGTTCCGGTGACAAGCCGCTGCTGGGCTGGCTTGGGCCGGACGGGAAGCTGCACAGCGCGCGGGTGAAGTAAACACGTGCGAAGGGGTCGGCCCCCACCTCGTAGAGGTGGGGGCCGACCCCTTTCACATTCAGGTCCGGTTGTCAGGCACCGAGCCAGAAGACACGACCGTCGGCGAGGGCACCCTTGCCGTCACCGGCGTACCAGCGCAGGTTGCCGCGGCCCCAGCGGGTGAAGAGGTCGCCCTTGCCGTCGCCGTCGAAGTCGCCGCCGAGGACGTACTGCATGGTGTCCCAGGACGCGTCGCGCCACATGTCGCGACCGTTCTCGAACGAGCCCTTGCCGTTGCCCGCGTAGAAGTGCAGCTGGCCGTTGGCGGCCACCGCGGCGATGTCGTCGCGGCCGTCGCCGTTGAAGTCACCGGTGGCGATGTGCTTCTTGGTCCAGGTCTTGTCGCGCCACATCTCCTTCCGGGCACCGTCGGCCAGCGTGCCGTCGGGGGCGGTCGAGTAGGCCATCAGCGTGCCGTCGTCCCACTGGGCGATCAGGCCGTCGCGCTTCCAGCCGTCGCCCTTGTAACGGGCCACGAGCGGGATCTTGCCCCAGGAGGTGTCGTTCCAGGCCTTCTTGCCCGGCGCGAGCTTGCCGCTCTCGGTGCCGGCGTAGAGGGCCATGCTGCCGTCCGCGCCCACGGCGAGGATGTCGGCCATGCCGTCGCCGTTGAAGTCACCGCCGATGATCTTCTTCTTGCCGTCCCAGGTGTTGTCCTTCCACAGGGCGCGGCCGTAACCGAGGGTGCCGTCCGGGCCGGCGTAGAAGGCCAGCAGCGAACCGTCCTTCATGACCGCGGCCACGTCGGTGCGGCCGTCGCCGTTGAAGTCGGCGGTCGTGACGACGTTGGTGAGCTGGTCGGACTTGCCGGTCAGCCGCAGCTGCTGAATCCAGGCGTTGACGTCGTCGACGCGGGCGGAGACGGCGCCGGTCCGGGTCTCGCTGTCGGGGGTGCCGAAGCAACCGCCCTGCCAGGAGGTGCTGTTGACGGCCGCGAGCTCGGGCTTGCCGTCCTTCTCGCGGAAGGCGGGACCGCCGGTGTCACCCTTGCAGAGGGCGGCGCCGGTGGACTTGCCGCCGAGGTCGACGGTGGTGCCGGAAACGGCGCCGACCCCGAAGACGGCGGTGTGCAGGAGGTCGGGGGCCCACTCGTCCTTCGTCCGGCCATAGCCGGTGACGCGCAGCTCGTCACCCGCCTTGGGCTCGTAGCCGGCGACGTTCACCGGGGCGATGCCGGTGACGGGCTTGGCCAGCCGGACCATGACCACGTCACGGTCGCCGCGGGGCGTCAGCTCGGCACCCTCGATGGTGACGCCACCGTCACGGCTGAGGTCGGTGCGACCGACGGTCACCATGGTCTTCATCTTCGGGGCGCCGCCGGTGATGCGGAAGCCCTGCGAGGGGTCGTCGGCGAAGCAGCTGGCGGCGGTGAGCACCCACTGCTCGTCGACGAGCGCGCCGGTGCAACCGCGCTTGCCGTCGCCGATGTCGAGCCGGGCGGTGAAGGCGTACTGGCCGTCCTTGGCCTCGTCACCGACGACGGCGGAGGCGGGCACGGCGCTCAGGGCGACGGCGCCGACGGTGGACGCGATGAGGCCGGTGGCCCATGCGACGCGCGAACGCTTGTCAAACATGAAGGATTACTCCTGGGATGGTTCAGGAATGTGGCGAAAAAGGGGAGGGCCGCCCCATGGGCGAAGGGGCGGCCCTGCGATGCGAAGTGGCTCAGCCGACGAGCTGGACTTCGCCCTTCGGGGTACCGGTGCCGGTCACGCCCGGGTAGTAGCTGAGGTTGCCGTCGTTCCAGCGGACGAGCAGGTCGCTCGGACCGCCGTTGGCTGAGGTGAAGTTGCCCACCGTCATCTGCGCGATGTTCTTCCAGGCGGACTTCACCGGACGGACCTCGGTCCGGCCGTGGTAGCCGGCGGTGTCGAGGCCGGGGAAGACCTGGTTCTGACCGTCGTTCCACTGGATCATCAGGTCGCCGGTCTTCTTGCCGGTGAACTCACCCGCCGCGATCAGCTGCGCGTTGTTCCAGCCGGCGTCGGCGCTGGTGAGCTGGGTCTGCTTCTCGACACCGTTGACGCCGGTGTCGGAGTACATCGACGTCGAGCCGTCCTTCCACAGCACGTAGAGGTCATCGCGCAGCGGGTTGGAAGTGAAGCGGCCTGCGGTGATCTTGAGGGCGCTCTGCCAGGAAGGACGGTAGGCGAGGGTCTTCTCGTCGTGGAAGCCCTGGGTGTCGACGTGGGTGTACGTCGACAGCTTGCCGCTGGCCCAGCGAACGGTGATGCCGTCGCTGCCGCTCTCGGCGACGCGGGTGCCGGTGATGGTCGCCGCGTCCTTCCAGTAGCTTCCCGGGGCGCTCAGCTTGTACTCGGCGACGAAGGGCACCTTCGGGTCGCTGCCGTCGGAGCCCTGGAAGAGGGAGGTGGAGCCGTCGGTCCAGACGACGAACAGGTCCATGCGGCGCTTGCTGTTCGTCGCGCCACCGTCGGTGAAGTGACCGGACGCCAGGTGGGCGGCGTTCCTCCAGTTGGACCGGGACAGCAGCGTACGGGCGTAGGTCTGCTGGACCCAGTCGGCGATGTCGTCGACGCGAGTGCTCGCGACACCCTTGCGCTTCTCGGCCTCGTCGGTGCCGAAGCAGCCGCCCTGCCAGAAGTTGGTGTTGATCGCGGCCAGCTCGGGCTTGCCGTTGGCCTCACGGAACGCGGGGCTGCCGGTGTCGCCCTTGCAGAGGGCGCCATCGGCGGAGGTGCCGTTGAGCTCGACACCCGTGGCCGAGACTCCGCTCACGCCGAAGGCGGCGTGGTGCAGGCGCTCCGGCAGCCACTCGTCCTTGGTGCGGCCGTAGCCGGCGACGCGGAACTCATCGCCCTGCTTGGGCGAGTAGTTGGCCAAGGCGACGGGCATGACATCGGAGACCGCGCTCTTGAGCTTGACCATGACGAGGTCGCGGTCGCCGCGCGGGACGAGCTCCTCAGCCTCGACGGTGGTGCCGGTCTCACGGGTGAGGTCGGTGCGGCCGACGGTCACCTTGGTCGGCATCTTCGGGGCGCCGCCGGTGATGCGGAAGCCCTGCGAGGGGTCGTCGGCGAAGCAGCTGGCAGCGGTGAGCACCCACTGGCTCTCCACCAGTGCGCCGGTGCAGCTGCGCTTGCCGTCGCCGATGTCGAGCTTGGCGGTGAAGGCGTACTGGCCGTCCTTGGCCTCGTCACCGACGACGGCGGAGGCGGGCACGGCGCTCAGGGCGACGGCGCCGACGGTGGACGCGATGAGGCCGGTGGCCCATGCGACGCGCGAACGCTGGTCAAACATGAGGGAACGCTCCTGGGAATGAGGGGCTGCGAGATCGGGGAGGGCCGCCCCTGGTCGGAGGGGCGGCCCTGGGATGCGCGGTGGCTTAGTCGACGGGCTGGATTCGGATCCTTCAGTCCAGCCCGTTGTCCCAGACACGACGTGGGTCTGCGAATGTGCCGCCCTTGCTCGCGAACGCCCACAAGCCGATCTGAGCGCGTCCGGCCTTGTTCAGGCCGTAGTCGTAGGTGATGGTCAGGTCGGCCTTGCCATCGCCATTGAAGTCACCGGCGACGGGCTCACTGGATGCCCAGTTCCAGCTCTCCTTGCCGTTCATCCACGTTGCGGTGTCCCAGACCTTGCGGGGCTCACCGAAACCGTCCTTGCTACCGTCGAAGACCCACAGGCCGGTGCGGTTGCGGCCGTCGAGCTTGTCGTAGCCGTAGAGGACGGCGAGGTCGGTCTTGCCGTCGCCGTTGAAGTCACCGGACGCTAGCTTGCTGGCATCCCAGCTCCAGCTCTTCCAGACGCTGGTGGAGCTGTCCCAGACCTTGCGCGGTTCGTCGACGCCGTTCCCGTTGCTGGTGAACGTCAGCAGCGCGCTCCCATTGAGGCCGTCCGCGCCCTTGCCGTAGTTGTAGAGGACGGCGAGGTCGGTCTTGCCGTCGCCGTTGAAGTCGCCGGAGGTCAGCTTGCTGGCGTTCCAGTTCCAGCTCTTCCAGGTGCTCGCCGCGCTGTCCCAGACCTTCCGGTGGGAGTCGAAGTGATCCCCCTGGTTGGTGAACGTGAACAGGCTCGACCGCATCCGGTTGCCGTCCAGACCGTAGTTGTACAGGACGGCGAGGTCGGTCTTGCCGTCGCCGTTGAAGTCACCCGTGGTCAGCTTGCTGGCTTCCCAGCGCCAGCTGTCCGTGCCGCTGTCCCAGACGGAGCGCGGACTGCGGTAACCGTCACCGTTGGCGGTGTAGATCCACAGAGCCGCGCGGGAGCGGCCGTCGGCCGTCTGGCCGTAGTCGGTGAGCATGGCCAGGTCGGCCTTGCCATCACCGTCGAAGTCGCCGCTGGCGGTCGCGAATCGCTTGGGCAGCGAGCTGACTTGGAGCACCCAGTCGGCGACATCGTCGACGCGGATGCTGCTGATGCCCTTGCGGGTCTCGGCCTCGTCGGTGCCGAAGCAGCCGCCTTGCCAGAAGTTGGTGTTGATGGCGGCCAGCTCGGCACTGCCGTTCTTCTCACGGAAGGCGGGGGATCCGGTGTCGCCCTTGCAGAGGGCGGCGTCGGCGGTCTTGCCGGTCAGGTCAAGGGTGGCTCCGGAGACACTGCTGACGCCGAAGGCAGCGGTGTGCAGGCGCTCGGGTGCCCACTCGTCCTTGGTGCGGCCGTAACCCGCTATGCGCAGGTCGTCGCCTGTCCTGGGCGCGTACTTCGTGAGCTCGACAGGCTTGACGCCGGACACGGGGGTCTTCAACTTGACCATGACGAGGTCGCGGTCGCCGCGCGGGACGAGCTCGATGGCCTCGACGACGGTGCCGTCATTATGGGTGAGGTCGGTGCGGCCGACGGTCACCTTGGTCGGCATCTTGGGGGCGCCGCCGGTGATGCGGAAGCCCTGGGAGGGGTCGTCGGCGAAGCAGCTGGCGGCGGTGAGCACCCACTGGTTCTCCACCAGTGCGCCGGTGCAGCTGCGCTTGCCGTCGCCGATGTCGAGCTTGGCGGTGAAGGCGTACTGGCCGTCTTTGGCCTCGTCGCCGACGACAGCGACAGCCGGGGTGTTGGTCATGACGCCGGCGGCGACGCAGGTCACGAGAAGACCCGCTATCCGCGCAGAGCGAGGACCCTTGCCTGACATGTGGTTTTCCTAAGCGTGCGGTGGACCGAGATCGGGCCGTGTAGGAGGCGGAGTCTTAGGGCAAGAGATGTGTCGCTACTTCTTGGCGACGATCTCCAGCAGCGTGAAGTCGCGCTGCTGGTCGTCAGCGGTGTCGCCGACCGGAGTCCAGTTTTCCTTGCTGAGATCCCAGTGCTTTTCTTCGCTGCCAGTGATCATGTTGAGGCGCACCGAGAAGCTCGAACCCTTGGCGTTCGCCCCGTACGTCCTGGGCAGATCCAGGGTCAGGCGGCCTTCCTTGCCTGTGAGGCGGAAGCAGAACTTGCCTCCGCCCTTCTTCTCCTTCAGGCCCCACGCATGAATGGTGATGAGGTCGGGACGGCTGTCGCACTCAACAAGCGTGATGTGACCATCGCCTCGCAGCAGCTTGATGCCGCGCTCCTGGTAGATCTTGTCGGCCTGCGGGTAGTCGAAATCCTCGACGCCAGTCGGAGGGATCTCGGCAGCGGCAGCGGAGACAGTGCCGGTCAGTGCCATCGTGGCCGCGATGGCACCTGTGGTCAACGCACGAGAAAACAGACGCATCAGTTGGTTCCTTGCCTCTTGTAGGAAAGCGTGAAGAAGGCCCGGCATGCGGGAGCACGCAGGCGAGTAAGCCCGCCGGGCAAGGAACCGGTGAGTTGGATCAGACCCCCAGCAGCTGGTACACGATCTGAGCGCGCCTCAGCTGTCCCCCTGTGCTCGGACTGGCGAGCTATTGATATCACCTGAGTCGCTTGTCCGGAAAACGGGGTTGGCGGGGCGTCCACCCCCTCCGCAGCTGTCTGTTGCGGTGTGTCCGTCACGCCGTGGCGGAGACTTCCGCACGAGGCGCAGCTCAAAAGACCGTCTTGCCGGTTTCACTATACGATCAGGCGCTGTGTGTCGTGGTGACCGCGACCGCATGACAGGTCCCCCGGGTGGGAGCCTGCAACGTATTGAGGGGATATGATCAACAAGAGAACAGTGCCGTCATATGCAGCGAGAGTGCGCTCATCGGGGACTGTGGGCATAGCCCTTGCGCTTGCAATGGGGGTATTCGCCACTTCGTTTCTAGGCGCCGCGCCAGCGATGGCCGAGTCGGCGACCGTGAGCGACCGGGCCCAAGCCTTTGAGCTCTGGAGCCATGGGGGCAAGAGCGTCAAGGCCGCTGCGGAGAAGGCGCTCCTAGGCTCGGACGAGCAGGTGAAGGAGTTCCTTGGCAGCGGTAGGCAGTCCGCTCAGCAGGAGGATGACCGCAGAGCGGTCCTCGGAATGCTGGGATCCAGCGGCAAGTCGGTCCGGGAAGCAGCAGACCAGGCTCTGAGCGGTTCCCCGGACGACGTACGGAAGTTCCTGGAATCCGGCTGGAAGGGGCCTTGGGAGGACGACCTCCGGGCCTCGGTTCTGACGCTCATGAACGTGGGTGGCAAGAGCGTCAAGAAGGCTGGATCGGATGCGTTGGACAACGGTTCGGTCGCTGCCTTGCAGAACTTCGTCCTGGAGGGCAGCCGTCAGGCCAGGGAGGACGACGATCGGGCCAGCGTTCTGCGAGTCATCGCCTCCGGCGGTCCTCAGGTAAAGAAGGCGGGTTCGGAGGCTCTCGACGGTTCGGCGGCAGACGTCGCAGATTTCCTGGAGAATGGTCAGTACCTGGCCCGGGCGCGCGACAAGGAGCAGATGACGCTCTCTCAGCTCGCTGATGCGGCGGCCACAGCCGGTAAGAAGGCTCGCGAGGAGACCGAGGCGGCCAAGGAAGCCTCAGCTCGCGCGGTAGCCGCGGCGAAAAGGGCGAAGGAAGCCGCTCAGCGTGCGGCTGCCGAGGCCAAGGCAACGAAGAATTCGGCAGATCGTGCGGCCGGAGCGGCCAACCATGCCGCAGAGGCTGCCAGCGAGGCCGCAGCTGCTGCTCAGACTGCAATTGACGCGGCGAACGAGGCACATTCGGCCGCACGGGTCGCGGCAAGCGCGGCATCGAACGCTGCATACCTTGCCGCAGCGGCAGGTGAGGCGGCTTCTCGCGCGTACATGTCAGCTAATGCGGCCGCAGCGGACGCGAGTCAGGCCGCTGCCGCTCGTAAGGCTGCCGAGGAGGCGCGCGGGGTAGTCGAGAAGATCGACAATGTCATCGCGACGCTGGACTCGGCAGTGACCGCGATGGTTGAGGCCGTCGTCGCCGCACAAGCCGCCGCCAGTGCCGGAGCCAACGCCGCTGACGCTGCGGAGGCCGCCGCCGAGGCCGGCAGCCTATCTGAGGCTGCCGGAGCGGAGGCCGAGCGAGCCAATGCGGCTGCCGCACAGGCTCGACAAGCCGCCGCGAGGGCGAACCGTGCCGCCAGCGCCGCCGAAAGCCTGGCGAACGAGGCTGCATCGGCGGCAAGGGAAGCCCGCCAAGCCGCTCGTGATGCGGCCGTGCACGCCCGGAAGGCGGCAGACGCCGCTGACGATGCCGCGAAGCACGCCGGGCAGGCTGCGAAGGACGCCAAGCTGGCGACCGATCACGCGGATGCCGCGGTAGCGGCGGCGACCACGGCATCTGATGCCGCTGACAAGGCACGCAAGGTCGAGGAGGCCGCGCGCAAGGCTGAGGCAGCGCAGTTGGAAGCCGATAAGGCGAAGTCCGTGCAGAAGGCCGAAGAGCTGCGCAAGGAGTACGAGGCGGAGCAGGCCAAGAAGGCTCGGGGCGAGCTTGAGGGCGCTCGAGTCGACACGGAAACGAAGCAACTGCTCGATGAAGCCGTCAAGCCCGGCACGGAGGCGAGGGTGGCTGCGACCCTCGGACGCAAGGCCGCCTTGCGGTTGGTGACCGTTGGTAGCCCCTGGACCCAGACTGCGGCGGCAATCGCATTGTCCGGTGACGATGCCGATGTGAAGCAGTGGCTGCGGTCGGGCAGGCAAACTGCCGCTGAGGAGGATGACCGGGCTCGCGTTGCTTACCTTGCGGAATCGGATAAGGAAGGGCTGCGAAAGGCGGCAGTCGCCGCACTGCCTGGTTCCATCGACGAAGTTCAGAAGTTCCTGCGTACTGGGCAGCACGTGGCTCAGGCTGACGATTACCGGGCCCAGATCCTCAGGATCATGAATGCGGGCGGTCGCAGCGTCAAGGCAGCCGGCACTGCCGCGCTTGATGCGGATACTCCCGACGCCTTCCGGGAATTTCTGGAGTCCGGTCAGCACAAGGCTCGTGAAGATGACGATCGTGCAGCTGCCCTGCGACTCAAGGACAAGGGCGGCCCCTTGATGCAGGCGGCCACTGAGGTCGCGCTGGCTGGCCCTCCTTCGCTGCTGCACGAGTTCGTAGCCGTCGGACAGTACAAGGCGGCCAAGAAGGATTACGACACGGCTGTCCATGTGGCCGGTGTGCAGCGCCTCGTCGCCGATGCTGCGCGATCGGCGGCACTGGCTCGACAGAACGCGGCAACGGCAGCCGCAGCGGCGCAGAACGCGCGTGGCGCGGCCGACAAGGCGGCAGGTTACGCGGAACAGGCAAAGAACTCTGCCAACGAGGCAGCGGGATACGCCGAAAAGGCGAACAAGTCCGCAGTGGAGGCCGAGCAGTCCGCTGAGCGTGCTGCGGCGTCGGCCCGAGAGGCCCGGAACGCAGCGAATTCCGCAAATGAAGCGGCCGCTGCAGCAACGAACTCTGCTGCCCAAGCAGACGCCTCGGCGGCACAGGCGCGCACATATGCGGAAATGGCCTACGACTCGGCAGACCGTGCTCGCGCCTCGGCGATATCCGCGCAGAAGGACGCGGACGCGGCAGCCAAGGCGGCAGACGAAGCGGTCGCGCTGTGGACGTCCAAATTGCTCAAGCAGGTAGAAGCGTGGAGCAAGGCCCAGGAGAAACCGTCGGAGGGTGAGGGCTCAGGCATTGAAGGCCTCCGCAATTATGAGAACGGTTCGGTTCTCCTCACCTTCGATGGCGCGTGCATTCTCAACGGTGTGCCGTTGCCAAAGAATCTGGGTACCTCCTGCAAGTCCCTAGCTTCTGGTTTCGACAAGTGGGTCGGTGACTTTTCGGGAAATATTCGCTGGGAGCGAATAAAGGGCGACGATAAGGCCAGCGCCAT
Source organism: Streptomyces abikoensis (assembly GCF_014648775.1). Lineage (GTDB taxonomy): Bacteria > Actinomycetota > Actinomycetes > Streptomycetales > Streptomycetaceae > Streptomyces > Streptomyces abikoensis. The sequence goes on along the minus strand of NZ_BMRT01000004.1, from coordinate 113,149 downwards.
GCTGCTGGCCGCTTACTGCAATTACGATGACGATCGTCCTTTCTTTGGGTCGGGTAGTAACCGTGGGAAATGTGGTGACGACCTCCTGAAGCAGCTGGGCCCGGAAAGCTTCGGCCTCTACTATCGCGAGAGCGGAATCGGATCGGGGACTCTCAAGGGAATCTTCAAGCCTGTTGCCAGGAAGTTTGGCATGAGGTTTGCCCGGCCGATGGAGCAGGTGGCCCACAACCGTTACCTCTTCGAGGAGTACAAGGACATCCTCCGCGAGGAAATGAAGAGGCCGACTGCAGAAGACCCTGAACTTGCGAAGCACATCAACTACCTCTACCGTGAGAATGCCAAGATTGGAAGTGGTAGTACTGCTGCAGCCGTTCGGTTCGAGTTGAAGAACGCTGGGGCCCGGGTGGGCGGGGCGAGTCACTCCCAGAAAGCCAAGGACTCCATCAGGTTTTTGGAGAAGTGGCTGTATAACAACCCTGAGGCGAGTCAGGCTGACACGGCTGTTGCGCGGGACTTGATCCGTGATATGGAGAATGCGTTGAAGGGGAAGTGATGTCCACGCCGTCGTGGTGGGAAGAGCTGATCGGAAGCAGCGAAATCCTTGCGACTGTGGATCGAGTCGCGGTAAGGGAGTGGCAAGGAAATCCGGGCAGTGTGGATGAAGGGGCTGCTCAGATCGATCCGGATGATGTTCCACCGTTGACTGTTCGCCTCGGCAACCTGGCTACTGCTCTCGCTGAGCAATCGGAAGGTTTCACGCTGCAGCAGCGCGTTGACCTGCTTGGCGTTCTCGAAAGTGTTTTGGTTAGCGGTGCCGAGTACGACCAGACGGCTGTCGTCACCGGATTCTTCGAGACTTTGCTGGCACAGAGCGATGAAGGGCTTGATCTGCGTCCCATATGGGATGAGATGGGTCCTAAGGCGCGGGACGTCTGTGTGTCTTTGAATGAGTTCTGGGGTGTTGAGATGCCTTCGTGGATGCGCAAGCCTTAACGCTGTCGCTCAACAGGGGTGGGCCCCGATCCTCTATGGGGATCGGGGCCCACCGCGCTTTTTGGAATTCGGCTGGTCACCACCCGTCCGTCAGCCGCAGCGGCCTGCTGAAGTCCGCGCCGCCCCTGTTCACCCACTCCCGCAGTACGCCCGATTCGTCGTCGCGGGCCAGGAGGTGGGACGTGCCGCCGCCGTAGAAGGTGCCGGCCGTCGTTTCCGAGTAGTGCCAGCCGCCCGTCAGGGGCTTGGAAAGGTCGGGGCGGGTGAAGGTGCCGTCGCCGTCGCCCTTCCAGAGGTGGAGGTTGCCGGCGGGGTCCTTTGCTATCAGGTCCGGTTTGCCGTCGGTGGTGAAGTCGCCTGCCGTGGTTTCGGTGTAGTTCCAGTCGCCCGACAGTCGGGTCGGCTCGCCGAGGGTGCCGCCCTTTTGGCCCGTCCAGCGGTAGAGGTTGCCCTTGGCGTCGCGGGCGATGAGGTCGGCCACGCCGTCGCCGGTGAAGTCGGCTGCGGTGGTTTGGGTGTAGTCCCAGGCGGTGCGGATGGCGCGGCGCGCCTCGAAGGTGCCGTTTCCTCGGCCCGCCCACAAGTACAGGTTGCCGTCCGTGCCCTTGGCGATCAGGTCGGCTTTTCCGTCGCCCGTGAAGTCGGCCGCCTTCGTCTCCGTGAAGTGCCAGTCGTCGGTCATCGGGTGGGCCAGGTCGGGGCGGGTGAAGGTGCCGTCGCCCAGGCCCTTCCACATGTAGAGGTTGGCGTTCCTGTCGCGGGCGATGAAGTCCGCCATGCCGTCGCCCGTGAAGTCGGCCGCCGCCATTTGCGAGAAGTTCGGGGTGAAGGGGACCGGAGGGACCGGGCCCGCGAGGGTGTCGGCGAGGACCTGGGCACCGTTGTCGGTGAAGTGGAGCTTGTCCTCGTCGGCGCGGTAGGCCGTGAAGAGTCGGGCCGGGTCGAGCGGGTCGCGGGTGGCCGCGTCGAAATCGACGTACGCGTCGATGTCACGGGTGGTGCGGAGGTAGGCGTTGACCTGTTGGCGCTCCGCTTCCTTTTCCGCGGTGAAGTTCCAGTTCCCCTTGAAGGGCGGGATCGTGGCCGCTGTGAAAGGGAGGCCCGCCGCGCGGGAGCGGTCGGCGAGCCGGCGGATTCCGGCGATGAGGTCCGTCGCCTTCGCGCCGTTGGTGATGTCGTTGATGCCCTCGTAGAAGACGACGGATTTCACGTTCGGGACGGCCAGGACGTCGCGGTCGAAGCGTTCCAGAGCGCTTTCGCCGTACGCGGCGCGGGCGCCGCGCGACAGGACGCGGTTCGCCGAGATGCCGGCGTTCGCCACACCCATCGGGCGGCCCTGGGCGCGGAGGGCGCGGGCGTAGGCGTCCGTCCAGCGGCGGTTCGAGGACCGTGTCGTCGCCGCCACGTCCGTCTGCGAGTCGCCGATCGCGACGACCGTTCCCACGCCGCTGTCGGCCGTCACGTCGAGGCCGCTGAGGAACGCCCAGTGTGTGTATTCCGAGCGGAAGTTCGCGCCCGTCGGCTCGTCGGTGTGGTCTGTTGTGTCCCCTGGCGCCGATATGTATGAGGTGGTCCAGGCATCGGGGTGGTACGGCGCCGCCTTCACCGGGTTCGGCAGATGGACGCTGACCAGGAGGTCCTCGTCAGCCCTCACCGGGAAGGACGCCGCGTCGCTGTACACGCTCTGTCCGGGTGCCAGCACCACCTCCCGGCTGCCCCCGAACGTGAGCGTCACCGGCCTGTCGGTGGCGGACGAGCCGCTCGACTGGCGAGCGAGGGTGGCGTGCCCGATCGTCACCGGCTCCTGGCTGAACGTGTTGCTCAGCTGGATCCTCGCCGTACCGCCCCCGACGCTCGTGTGCACCACCATGCGCAGGGTCTGCCGGCCGGTCACGCCGGACTCGTCAGCGGGTGCGGAGGTGGTCAGGGCGGTGCCCCACGTCCGCGTCCAGGTGGCGGGCGGCGCGGCTGCCGCGGGGTGTGCCACGAGCGTTCCGCAGACGAGGAGGGCCGCCGCGGCCGCTCCCACGTACCTGCCGCTCGACGACATGGGGTGTCTCATCCGTCCTGACTCCTTACCGCCAACAGATGGAGGGCATCGGCACTCGGTGCCGATGCCCTCCATCTCAACGCCTATTCAGGACATTTTACGAACGCGGCCACGCCGAGCGCGCGTCCGCCAGCGCGCCCTTGCCGTCACCCGCGTAGAGGTAGACCTTGCCCGGGCCGACGATCGTGCGGGCCCAGCGGGCGAGCAGGTCGGGCTTGCCGTCACCGTCGAAGTCACCGGCGAGGACGTTCTGCATGGTGCCCCAGGACTTGTCCCGCCACATGGAACGGGCGCCGTCGAACGAGCCCTTGCCGTTGCCGGCGTACAGGGCGAGGCCGCCGTCCTTGGCGCCCGCGACGATGTCGTCGCGGCCGTCGCCGTTGAAGTCACCGGTGACGATGAAGTTCTTGGTCCAGGACTTGTCGCGCCACATCTCGGTCTTCTTGCCGGTCAGCACGCCGTCGGCCCCGGACGGGTACGCGAACAGCGAGCCGTCGTCCCACTGGGCGATGAGGCCGTCGCGCTGCCAGCCGTCGCCCCGGTAGCGGGCGATGGCGGTCATCTTGCCCCAGGAGGTGTCGGTCCACATCTTCTTGGCGGAGGCGAGCTTGCCGTCGGGCTTCCCCGCGTAGAGGTGGAGGTTGCCGTCGGGGGCGACGGCGGCGATGTCGGTCAGACCGTCGCCGTTGAAGTCACCGGCGATGATCTGCTGCTTGCCGTCCCAGGTCTTGTCGTACCAGAGGTCGCGGCCGTACTCGAGGGTGCCGTCGGGGCCCGCGTAGTAGGCCACCAGCGAGCCGTCCCTGAGCACGGCGGCGACGTCCGCGCGGCCGTCGCCGTTGAAGTCGCCGGAGGTCATGACGCCGGTGAACTGGTCGAGCTTGTTGAACAGGCGCAGCTGCTGGACCCAGCTGTTGACGTCGTCGACGCGGGTGGCGACGGCGCCGGTGCGGATCTCGGTGTCGTCGTCGCCCCAGCAGCCCTTCTTCCAGGAGCCGGTGGCGACGCCGGCGAGCTCGACCGCGCCGTTCGTCTCGCGGAAGACCGGGCCGCCCATGTCGCCCTGGCAGAGCGAGGCGTCGGCGGGGGCCTTGGGGGCGAGGCCGACGGTCTTGGCGTCCACGGCGCCGGCGCCGAAGACGGCGGTGTTCAGGCGGGTGGGGGACCACTCGTCCTTGGTGCGGCCGTAGCCGGTGACGCGCAGGTCCTCGCCCTGCCGGGGCTGGGCGGTCGACACCTGGACGGGCGTGACGCCGGCGACCGGCTTGGCGAGACGGACCGCGACCAGGTCACGGTCGGTGCGGGGGACGACCTCGGCGGCCTCGGTCACGGTGCCGCCCGTGCTGCCGAGGTCGGTACGGCCGACGGTGACCGTCGCCTTCAGCGCGGGCACGCCGGGGGTGACGTTGCCGCTCGCGTCGGCGAAGCAGGACGCGGCGGTGAGCACCCAGATCGGGTCGACCAGCGCACCCGTGCAGGCGCGCTTGCCGCCGCCGATGTCGAGCTTCGCGGTGAACGCGTACTGCCCGTCCTTGGCGGCGTCACCGACGACGGCGCTCGCCGGGGCGGCGGCGGTCAGGGCGCCGGCGGCGACGGCGGTGGCGAGGGCGGCGGTCGTCCACGCGGTGCGTGAACGCTTCCGGGATATCTGAGACAACAGTGCTCCTGAGACTGCCCTGTAGGGGTACGGGTCTGGGTACGGGTACGAGTACGGGGCGTGGTGAAACGGCGTCAGACGTGCGAGGTGGCCTCAGCCGACGAGCTGGACCTCGCCAACGGGGCCCCGGTCCTTGGACGGGATGGCGTTGGGGGTCACGTTCGGGTAGTAGCTGAGGTCGGTGGTGTCCCAGCGGACCAGGATGTCGTTGAGCGGGCCACCGGGCTTGGTGAAGTTGCCGACGGTGATCTGGGCGGCGTGCGTCCAGTGGTAGCCGACCGGGGTGACCTGGATGCGGGTGCGGTCGTTCTTGGTGTCGCCGCCGGGGAAGATCTGCGTCTGGCCGTCGCTCCAGCGGATCATGAGGTCGGCGGTCTTGCCGCCCGTGAACTCGCCGGCGTTGATCTGGACGGCGTTCTTGAACCCGTCGTCCTTCAGCGTGAGCTGGGTCTCCTTCTTCACGCCGTTGACACCGGTGTCGGTGTACATGGACGTGGAGCCGTCCTCCCAGAGGACGAGGAGGTCGTCGCGCAGCGCGTTGGCGCTGAAGCGGCCGGAGGTGATCAGACGGGCGTGGGACCACCAGGAGCCCGGCTCGGCGAGGGTCTTCTCCTCGTGGAAGCCCTTCTCGTCGACGTGGGTGTAGGTGGAGAGCTTGCCGTTGTTCCAGCGGACGGTCAGGCCGTCGGTGCCGGTGTCGGAGTAACGGCCGGCGGTGACCGCGACGGCGTACTTCCAGTAGCTGCCCGCGCCCTCGAGCTGGATCTCACGGGTGAAGGGGTACTTCGGGTCGTCGTAGTCGGCGCCCTGGAAGAGGCTGGCGGAGCCGTCCTTCCACGCGACGAACAGGTCCATGCGGCGCTTGCCGGTGGGCTCACTGGTGAAGTAGCCCGACGCCAGGTGCACCGCGTCGCCCCAGCCGCGCCGCCCCAGCAGCGTGCGGGCGTACGTCTGCTGGACCCAGTCGGAGAGGTCGTCGACGCGGGTGGCGACGGCGCCGGTGCGGGTCTGGGTGCCGTCGGTGCCCCAGCAGCCGTTCTGCCAGGAGGCGGTGGCGACGGCGACGAGCTCGGCGGTGCCGTTGGTCTCGCGGAGGACCGGGCCGCCCATGTCGCCCTTGCAGAGGGCGGCGTCGGCGGGGGCCTTGGCGGCGAGGTCGACGGTGGTGGCGGCGACGGAGCCGGCGCCGAAGGCGGCGGTGTTCAGGCGGGTGGGGGCCCACTCGTCCTTCGTGCGGCCGAAGCCGGCGACCCGCAGGTCCTCGCCCTGCCGGGGCGCGGCGGTGCCCAGGGGGGCCGGGGCGACACCGGTGACGGGCTTGGCGAGCTTCACCATGACCAGGTCGCGGTCGCCACGGGGCACGAGCTCGACGGCGTCGACGGTGGCGCCGCCGCTCGTCGCCGTGAGGTCGGTGCGGCCGACGGTCACGGTGGTCCGCTGCTTGGGCGCGCCGGCGGTGATGCGGAAGCCCTGCGAGGGGTCGTCCGCGAAGCAGCTCGCGGCGGTGAGCACCCACTGGCTCTCCACCAGCGTGCCGGTGCAGGAACGCTTCCCGCCGATGTCGAGCTTCGCTGTGGAGGCGTACTGTCCGTCCTTGGCCGCGTCACCGACGACGGCCTGCGCGGGAACGGCCGTGAAGGCACCGGTCGCCACGGAACCGGCGATGAGCCCTGCTATCCACGCGACGCGCGGACCTTTGCCAGACATGTTGCTTTCCTTACGGACCTTGAGGCTATGAGGACTTCGAGGAACAGCCGGTGGCGCGCGGATACCGGCTCGCGCGCCACCGAGGAGAAGGACGTGCTGTGGGTTACTGCTGTGGGTTACTTCTTCGCGACGATCTCGAGCAGCGTGAACTCACGGCCCTGCGGGTCGGCGCTCTCGCCGACCGGCGTCCACTTGTTCTTGTCGAGGTCGAAGGACTTCGACTCGTTGGAGGTCACCATGTTGACCTTGACCGCGTAGTCGTTGCCCTTGGCGCCGTAGACGGTCGGCAGCTCCAGGCTCAGGTAGCCGGAGGGGCCGTTGACCTTGAAGCAGAACTTGCCCTGGCCGACCTTGTCGCGCTCCTGCATGCCGCGCGAGTAGACCTCGATGAGGCCCGGGGAGCTGTCGCAGGTGGCGAGCATGATGTGCCCGTCGCCGCTCTTCAGCTTGATGCCGCGCTCCTGGAAGATCTTGTCCGCCTGCGGGTACTCGAAGTCCTCGACGATGGGCGGCGGGGTGTCGGCGGCCATCGCGGCGTTGGCGCCGGTGATCGCGACACTGCTAGCGATGACGGCGGTGGCCAGCACGCGGGAAATAACCTTCATTGTTCCTTGCCTTCGTAATGAATGCGCTAAGAAATCGTTTGGTGTTCGGCAAAAACGCGCGTGGGCGGTTACCGCACACATGCCTGTCCGGCAAGGAAACCGGGATGGTTGGTTCCGCTCTCCGCCGGACCGGGCGACCTATTGATATCACCTGGATCGGCGCGGCTAGAAGTGGAGTTGCATTCCCCGATGTGAAATCACAGATTCCGCTTTTTGGGCCGATGGGAGGGGCGACCGGCCCTTGCGCGGTGTCAGCTGTCGGGGTGCCGCAGCGGGCGGCTGAACTGGGCGTTCCCCAGGTTGAACCAGGTGTGGAGCACGCCCGTTTCCGCGCTTCGGCCGAGGAGATGGGCGATGCCACCCTTGCGCAGGGTGAACGCCGAGAGCCCGGGGGACGTCCAGTCGCCGAGCACCTTTTTGGGACCGGTGAAGGTTCCGTTATCGTGGCCCGTGAAGAGCTGGAGGTTTCCGGCGCCGTCCTCGGCAATGAGATCGGCCTTGCCGTCACCCGTGAAGTCGCCCGCCGCGGTGCGGGTGAAATTCCACTTCTTGAGAACGGGCCGAGCGGGGCCGAAGGCGGTTTTCCGGTTGCCGGGCCAGAAGTACAGGCCGCCGTCGCTGCCACGGCCGATGAGATCGGGAATTCCGTCGCCGCTGAAGTCGGCGGCGACGGTCTGGGTGACGGCCCAGCCGTCGAGGAGCTTCTTGGGCTTGCCGAAGGTGCCGTTGCCACTGCCGCTGATGAGCTGCAGGTTTCCGGCGCCGTCCTTCGCGAGGAGGTCGTCATGGCCGTCGCCGTCGAAGTCGCCGGCCACGACCTGGGTGTAGTTCCAGTCGTGCATGACCGCCTTGGGGCCGCCGAAGGTCCCGTCGCCGTGACTGCTGTCGTCGACGTCCTTGTTGCCGGGCCTGAGTCGCAACTCGCCGTTGGCCTCACGGGTGATGAGGTCGGGAATGCCGTCCCCGGTGAAGTCGGCGACGACGGTCTGCGGGGGAGCGTTGGACGTGGGCGCGGCGGGGGAGCGGCCGGAGGCGATGGCGTCCGAGAGCGCCTGGCTGCCGTTGTCGCTGAAATGCAGACGGTCGTCGCCACGGCCGTAATAGCCGGCGAAGAGCCGGGCGGGATTCAGCGGATCGCGCGTGGCCAGGTCGAAGTCCACGTGCGCGTCGATGTCCGGGGTGGAGCGGATGTAGTCATTGACCTCCTGCCGCACCTTGTCCTTCGCCGGGGTGTACCTCTCGAACCCCTTGAACGGGGGAATCGTGGCCACGGTGAAGGTGAGCCCCGCCGAATGGGCGCGCGCGGCGAGCTGCCGTATCCCGGATATGACCTCCGGGGCGGACGAGCCGGCGAGGCCGATGTCGTTGATGCCTTCGTAGAGGAGGACGGACTTGACGTTGGGCACGGCCAGGACGTCGCGATCGAACCGGTTGAGCGCACTCGGACCGGCCTCCGCCTGGTCCCCGTCGGCGAGTAGCCGGTTCCCGGAGATACCGGCGTTGACGACGGTCATCGGCTTGTCCCGGTCCGTCGCCCGGAGTGCGCGCGCGTACGCGTCGGGCCAGCGGCGATTGCCGTCGGCGGTGGTGTGGGCGCCGTCGGTCTGGGAATCGCCGAGGAGAACGACGGTGCCGGCGCTGCTCGCCATGACGTCGACGCCGTCGAGAAAGGCGAAGTAGGGGAATTTGGTGGTGAAGCCACCGTCCGCCGTATCCATGGTGCGGTCACCCGTATCCCCGGCCGCGGATGTGTACGAGGTCGTCAGCGCCCATTTGTGATAGGGCGCCGTACGAACGGGGTTGGGGAGATAAATGCTGACCAGCAGATTCTCGTCGGCGTTGACGGGAAACGCGACCGCGTCACTGTAGACGCTCCCGCCGGGCGCGATGACGGTGCCCGGACGGCCGCCGAAGGTCAGGGCCATCGGGGCTGCCGCCGCGGCGGCACCGCGCGCCTGCCGGGCGATGGTGGCGCGCCCGATGGCCACGGGTTCCTTGCTGAAGGTGTTCACCAGGTGGATGCGGGAGGACACCCCGGCGACACCGGCGTGCACGACCATGCGCAGCGTCTGACGGCCGGTCACATTGGTTCGGTCGGACGGATAGGCCGTGGCCATGGCGGTGTTCCAGGTCCGCGTCCAGGTGGGCGGGGTGGGCTTCTTCTCGACGGCGGCCTCGACGTCGACGCCGTCGGGGCCGGATGAGTTGTCGGAGTGACCGAACAGTGTCGTGAGTGAGAGAGCCAGACCCGTGATCAGGGTGGCCACCACCGCCGTGACGGTGGCCAGAGGAGCCTTCCGGGGTGACCGTCGGGCCCGCGCACCGTGCCGCGCACGACGGTGACTCGCCACTGCTGCTTTCTCCTCGCTGAGCGCGCGTGGGTCGCACACTCAGCGAATGGCCTCACGCTCGACAAATCAGGCTCGATGATAAGCAGCGCGGATCGCTCGCCTCGACCGGATATCCGCAGGGGGGGGCGGCCCCTACGCCGTGTTGAACGTGAAGTTCGAGTGGCCCGTCGCCAATTGCGCTCCCTCCGGGCTGAAAGCCGTCACCTGGAGCTGCCAGTGGACCGGCGGGGTCGGGACTATGAAGGTGGGCTTCCAGTCCGTGCTGTCCCAGTTGAGGGCCGGGGTGCTGATGGTGCTGTCCTCGCTCATGGAGAGCTTGGTGGTGTCGTTGTACGTGTGCCACTTGATGTAGCCCGAGCGGCCCTTGAGGCCCGTCCAGGTCATCGTCACCTGGACCTTCGTCACCGTCGGGGTGACCGCGCCCAGGGGGACGATGCTGGTGATCCTGGCGGTGACGGGGGGCCGGGTGGGGGCTGTGGGTGGGGTGGTGCGTGGAGGTGTGGTGTTGAGTTCCGGGCGCGGGGGTGCCGGGATGGTGGGGGAGGCCGTGGGGGTTGGCTTGTTCGGGGCGAAGGGGCCCTTCTGGAGCAGGACCGGGATCACCGCCGCCAGGACCACCGCGAGGCCGCCCGTCACCCAGTACGTCCAGACGCGAGGCCAGAAGGGTGCGTGGGCCGGTGGTCGAGGTGGGTCTCCGTCCGGGTTCACTTCGCCGTCCCCCTCGGATCCGGTGCCGTCTGCCGTCTCGCTCCGGGCGCTTCGTCCGCCGCCCCCGCGCATCCGGACCGTACACCCGGAATTGGCCATTCAGGCGTGGGGCGGGCTCGGTTGGGGGCGCGCGTCGCCCGATGGCGCCCCCGGAACCGTGAAGCCGGCACTCAGGCGATTCGCGTCGCCGTACCGCTCACCCGCACCCTCCGGTCGCCCTCCCGCAGCTCCACCCCCAGCAGTCCCGGCCGTCCCATGTCCGCGCCCTGGTGGAGGGTGAGCCGGGCCGCCGCTCCCACCAGGCCGTGCTCCCGCAGGTAGGCGCCCAGTGCGGCCGCCGCCGCGCCCGTCGCCGGGTCCTCCACGACACCGCCCACCGGGAACGGGTCCCGTACGTGGAAGACCGTCTCGCTCTCCCGCCACACCAGCTGGACCGTCGTCAGGTCGTGGGCGCGCATCAGCGTCGCCAGGCGGTCGAAGTCGTAGTCCAGGTGCGAAAGTCGCTGCCTGGTGGCCGCCGCCAGGATCAGGTGGCGTGCTCCGGCGTACGCGATGCGGATCGGGAAGGCCGGGTCCAGGTCGTCCGGCTGCCAGTCCAGGGCCGCCAGGGCTTCCGTCAGGGTCTCCGCCGGCACCTCTTCCGTGTGCGGGTCCACGCTCGTCAGGGTGGCGCGCAGCTGCTCGTCGACCTCCACCGGCACCGTCCCCACCGGCGTCGCGAAGACGAACTCGCCCGGACCTCTCCGTTCCGCCAGCGCCACCGCCGTCGCCACCGTCGCGTGGCCGCAGAACGACACCTCCGCCAGCGGGCTGAAGAAGCGCAGCGTGAACGCCCGTCCCGGCTCGCCCAGCCCCTCCGGCGGTGCCGTCAGGAACGCCGTCTCGCTGTAGCCCAGCTCCGCCGCGATCGCCAGCCGTGCCGAGTCGTCCAGGGCCGAGGCGTCCAGGACGACACCGGCGGGGTTGCCCCCGGACGGGTCCGAGGAGAAGGCCGTGTAACGGAGGACGTCGCCGGTGCCGGGGGAGTGCGTCTGTGTCTTCATGAGCAGGTCAACTTTTGGTCACCGGCCCCCTATTCCGTAGCGGATCTCACCTCCGTAAGGGGTGGGATCCGGCCTCGGCCATGACATCATGGAAGTAATTTGAAACTACAAGTATTGCGACTTCCATGGAGCGACGATGACGGACTCCGGCCGTACCCAGGCCGTTGACGAGGGCACGGCCGGTCGCGTACGCGGTGACGAGCCGGAGGCGCGGGGGCGTCGGGCCGGGCTGGTCATGACGCTCGTGCTCGGCGGGCTCACCGCTCTGCCGCCCCTCTCCATGGACATGTACCTCCCGGCCCTGCCCGAGGTCACCTCCGCCCTGCGCTCCCCGGCCGCCACCATTCAGCTCACCCTCACCGCGTGCCTCATGGGCATGGCGCTCGGCCAGCTGATCGTCGGGCCGATGAGTGATCGCTGGGGGCGCAGGCGCCCGCTGCTCGTGGGCATGGTCGTCTACGTCCTCGCCACCGCCGCCTGCGTCGTCGCGCCCACGACCGAGCTGCTGATCGGCTGCAGGCTGGCGCAGGGGCTCGCCGGGGCGGCCGGAATCGTCATCGCCCGGGCCGTCGTCCGCGACCTGTACGACGGCGTGGCCATGGCCCGCTTCTTCTCCACCCTCATGCTGATCTCCGGCGTCGCCCCCGTCGTCGCCCCGCTCATCGGTGGGCAGATCCTGCGGCTGACCGACTGGCGGGGTGTCTTCGTCGTCCTCACCGTCATAGGTCTTCTTCTCACGCTCGTCGTCTGGCGGCGGCTGGACGAGACCCTGCCGCCCGCCCGCCGTCAGGACGGCGGTCTCGGCCAGGCGCTGCGCACGATGCGCGGGCTGCTCGCCGACCGGGTCTTCACCGGCTACATGCTGGCGGGCGGCTTCGCCTTCGCCGCGCTCTTCGCCTACATCTCCGCCTCGCCGTTCGTCGTCCAGGACATCTACGGCGCCTCCCCGCAGACCTTCAGCCTGCTCTTCGGCCTCAACTCCATCGGGCTCGTCCTGGTCGGCCAGATCAACGGCAAGGTGCTCGTGGGACGCGTCAGCCTCGACAAGACGCTGGCCGTCGGCCTCGCCGTGATCACCCTCGCGGCCGGGGCCCTGCTGCTGATGACCTCCGGGGTGCTGGGCGAGGTGGGGCTCGTCCCGGTCTCCGCCGGGCTCTTCGTCCTGATGTCGGCCATGGGCCTGGCCATGCCCAACACCAACGCCCAGGCCCTGATGCGCTCCCGGGACGCCGCCGGGTCGGCGTCCGCGCTGCTGGGCACGTCCACGTTCCTGCTGGGCGCGATCGCCTCGCCGCTCGTCGGTATCGCGGGCGAGCACACGGCGGTGCCGATGGCGCTCGTGCAGCTCGGCTGCGCGCTCGCGGCGGTGGTCTGCTTCGTGGGGCTGTGCCGGCCCTGGCGGCGGCGATCGGATGAGCTCACCGCATAGACTTCGCCAAATGCACGCCCCCGCACACGCGCCGACCGGCGAGGCCCCGGTCACCGGCGAGACCCTGCGCACCGCCCTCGCCGGACTCCTCGACGGCCTGCCGCCCAAGCAGGCCGCCCAGGCCGTCGAGCGGCTGATCGCCAACTACCGGGGGCGCACCCCCACCCACACTCCCGTCCTGCGCGACCGTTCCGACGTCGCCGCCTACGCCGCGTACCGCATGCCCGCCACCTTCGAGGCCGTGCGGTCCGTGCTGGAGGCCTTCCGCGACCGGCTGCCGGACTTCCACCCCGCCACCCACGTCGACGTCGGCGGCGGCACGGGTGCCGCGACCTGGGCGGTCGCCGCCGCCTGGCCGGGCGACGCACGGACGACCACCGTCCTGGACTGGGCCGAGCCCGCGCTCGCCCTGGGCGCCGAGCTGGCCGGAACGGTACGGTCCGAGCCGGCGCTGAGCGGCGCGCGCTGGCAGCGCCGGGCCATCGACGCCGGCCTCGACCTGCCCGAGGGCACGGACCTGGTCACGGTCTCGTACGTGCTGGGCGAGCTCACCGAGACCGACCGGCACGCGGTCACCGACGCCGCCGCGCGCGCGGCGCGGGCCGTCGTGATCGTCGAGCCCGGGACGCCCGAGGGCTATCTGCGGATCATCGAGGCGCGGGACCGGCTGATCGCGGCCGGTTTCCGGGTGGCCGCTCCCTGCCCGCACAGCGCGGCTTGTCCTATTGAGCCGGGCACGGACTGGTGCCACTTCTCGGCGCGCGTGAGCCGGTCGTCGCTGCACCGGCAGGTGAAGGGGGGATCGCTGCCCTACGAGGACGAGAAGTTCTCGTACGTGGCGGCGGTACGGGACATGGAGATTCCCCCGGCGCCCTCGCGGATCGTGCGGAAGCCGCAGATCCGCAAGGGCCAGGTGCTGCTGGAGCTGTGCACGCCCGAGGACGGGCTGGCCCGGGAGACCGTCACCAAGCGGCACGGTTCGCTCTACCGCGCGGCGCGCGACGCGGAGTGGGGCGGGGAGTGGCCCCCGCCCGGGGTCGACTGACGGCCGGGGCCGGCATGGGGGCGGGGTCGCCCGGAGCCGTTACCTCAGCTCCTGCGTGCAGCACTTCACGCTGCCGCCGCCCTTGAGGAGTTCGCCGAGGTCCATGCCGATCGGTTCGTAGCCTCTCGCTCGTAGGGGGTCGAAGAGGCCGACCGCCGCCTGGGGGAGCAGGACGTGCTTCCCGTCGCTCACCGCGTTGAGGCCCAGGGCCGCGGCGTCCTCCTCGGTCGCGATCAGCGCGTCGGGGAAGAGGCGCTCCAGGACCGCCCGGCTGCCGGCGGAGAAGGCGCCGGGGTAGTACATGACCTCGTCGGCGGCGTCGTCGAGGACGCACAGGGCCGTGTCCAGGTGGTAGTAGCGCGGGTCCACCAGGTCGAGGCCGATCACCGGGCGGCCGAAGAACTCCTGGGCCTCGGGGTGCGAGAGGGGGCTGCTGCGGAAGCCGCGCCCCGCGAGGAGCCAGGTGGCCGTGACGGCGAAGTCGCCCTCGCCCTCGTTGATGTGCTCCGGCTCGCGCACCGCCTCGTAGCCGTGGGCGCGGAACCACTCCCGGTGCGCCGCCGCCTCGGCCCAGCGCTCGGGGTGGGCGAAGCGGGCGCCGAGGACGCGGCCGTCGACGACCGTGGCGCCGTTGGCGGCGAAGACCATGTCGGGCAGACCGGGGCGCGGGGCGAGTTCGTCGACGGTGTGGCCGAGGGCGCGGTAGCGGTCGCGGAGCTCCTCCCACTGCGCGAGGGCGAGCTGTAGGTCGACCGGCTTGCCCGGGTCCATCCAGGGGTTGATCGAATATGTGACCCGGTAGTACGTGGGCGGGCACATCAGATAGCGGCGCGGGGTGGATGCACGCGGGGATGTACGCAAGTCGCGCTCCTCACGGTGGTGTTGGGCACGCACGTGGATCGTGCGTGCCCAAATGGTCCACGCTGTGAGGGCGTCGCGCATGAACCGTACGGGTGGTTTACAAGCCGCCCGTTCACCTACTGGTGTCACCGTTCCGCTGCGCCTTGAGGGCGCGCAGCAGCTCGCGTTTCTGCGCGTTCGGGTCCGTGCCGCCGCCCGCCCCCCTGCCGCCCCTGCCGCCGCCGCGCAGAGAGGCGCGGGAGAGGTTGCTGCGGGTGCCGCCTACGCCGAGCATGCCGCGTGCGTTGCCTCGAGTCATGGTGGGTCTTCCTCTCGTTCCGGTCGTTCTCGTTCTGACGGTTCTGAACCGCTCCGGCGAGACGGTGCGTCTCGCGATGCCCTTTACTTTGAACGAGACGGTTCGTCTTGTCAATGGGGTGGGGAAGGCCCTTGCCGTGGATGCCGCCTCCTCAACCGGCCCCGACGCGGCCGGTCTCACACCCCCCGGATGCGTCCGGCGGTCACACCAGGAGCAGGATGGTGGCAGCATTGACCGAAGACCGCGGTCGAAGTGAGGGGATAGATGGAACGCAAGAGCAGATTCTCCCAATGGCTGCGCCGCCCCAGGAGCGGAGCGGGCGGCGATACGGGCACGGGGGCGGCGATCGGAGCCGCCCGCGAGGAACTGCTCCTGGCAGCGGCCGCCGCGGGGTTCCCCCTGGCGCCCGCCGCGCACCCTTCGGGCTACGGCTGTTCCTGTGAACGCATCGGGTGTCCCACCCCCGGCCGGCACCCCGTCTCCTTCGCCTGGCAGACCCTCGCCTCGACCGACGCCGACAAGGTCACCAAATGGCTGCGCGGCCAGCCGGAGGCCAACTTCGTCACCGCCACCGGCATCGCCCACGATGTCCTCGACGTCCCGGCCGAGGCCGGCCGGCAGGCGCTGGACCGGCTGACGGCCGCCGGAGTGGAAGTCGGCCCCGTCGCCACCGTCGCCCCCGACCGCATGCTCTTCTTCACCGCCACCCGCGGCACCCCCGACGACGAGGACGAGTGGTGGCCCTGCGAGCTGGACTGCCATCCCGAGACGATGGACGAGCATCCGGGGCTGCGGTGGCACTGCCGGGGCAGCTATGTGCTGCTGCCGCCGTCCGTGCTGCCGGGGGAGGAGCGGGTCGCGTGGGTGGTCGGGTTCGGGTCCGACCGGCCGCTGCCGGATCCGCTTTCGTTGCTTGAGGCGCTTACGGATGCGTGTGCGGCTTACGCCGGTGAGCGGCAAGAACACGAGCCGGCTCATCCCTGGCCTATCGGGCGTTGAGGGGCGCTGAGCGGCGCTTGCGGCGCTGAGGCCGGTGGTCGGGTTGTGCCCGCCCGTTCCGCCCTGCGGAACGCCCGCCCACAACCGGGCCTGGGCGGAACATCCGCCCACAACCGCGTTCCTACTCCGCCCGCGCCTCCGTCAGGGACTCGATTCTGTTGAGGAAGACGACCGGGCCCTTGCGGGGGATGGTGACCGCCGACTCCGAGACGCGCGTGTAGGTCACCGCCTGCTTGAGGTCGCCCTTCAGGAGCGCCTTCGTGCGCGGGTCGGTGACCTCCGGGCGGACGCCCGCGACCGCCGTGCGGCGCTCGCGGTGGTGGGCCGTGAAGAAGGCGAGCGCGCCGCCGTCCTTGGTGCGCAGGGCCGGGGCCGGGAAGCCCGGGGCCTTTTCCGGGGTGTCGATGTACTCGGCCCAGAACGTGGGCGTCCGGGCGAGCTTCGCGCGCTCCGCCCGGATCTGCGTGGTGGAGGTGCCGGGGGCGAAGACGTCGCCCGCGCCCGAGCGCAGATAGTCGGTGTACGCGGGGCTGAGCGCCTCCGGTCGTACGGCGAGGGGTTCCTTGTTCTCGCCCGGCACCGCCTGCGCGTAGCCGTCCTTGTCCAGCGCGAACTCCGGGACGCTCCCCTGCTTCAGCAGCGAGAGGTACGCGGCCTTCCACGGCCGGCCCGCGTCGGCGCGGGTGAAGACCAGCAGCCAGCGGTGCTGGTCACGGTTGCTGTGGGTGTCGGCGACGAAGAACTTCGGCCAGCCCGCCATCTTCGGGATCGTGAACCGCGCGTCGTCGAGGACGAGCGGCGGATAGCCCGGGTTGCCGCCCGGCGTCAGCGCGCGCTGCGCCGCCAGGTCGGCCCGGGCTATCTCGGCCGGCGCACCGGTCTCGACCCGGTCCACGAGGGCCGGGTCGAGCTTGCGGTACGCGTCGTTGTAGCCGTCGGTGAAACGGCGGAGGACCTTCTCGGCCTCAGCCTTCCCGCTCACCGCCGGGATGACCGCCCGTTCCCCGTGCACCGTCACGCACCCGGTCACCGTCGCCGTCAGCAGCACCGGCACCACCGTCAGAACCGCCGCCCGACGCGGGAACACCCGATGCGGGAACCTCATCGCGCTTCGACTCCTCCGTGACTGCCCGGGACGGCGCAACCCTACCCGTCCGCCCCGGAGCGAAGAACACCAGCAGGGTCGGCACCACGTACAGCGCCCACACCGCCACCTGAAGCCACGTCGGGTCCGGCTGGAAGTTGAAGACGCCCTTCAGCAGCGTGCCGTACCAGCTGTCGACCGGGATCTGCTCGCTGATGTCGAACGCCTTGTCCCCCAGGCCCGGCAGGACGTCGGCCTCCTGGAGGTCGTGGAAGCCGTAGGCGAGGACGCCCGCCGCGACCACGATCAGCATCCCGCCGGTCCACGTGAAGAACTTCGCCAGGTTGATCTTCAGCGCGCCCCGGTAGAACAGCCAGCCCAGCACCACGGCCGTCAGCAGCCCCAGCAGCGCGCCGACCAGCGGCCGCACACCGTCGTTCGTCGCCTGCACGGCCGTCCAGATGAACAGCGCCGTCTCCAGGCCCTCCCGGCCGACGGCCAGGAACGCCGTGACGACCAGCGCGCCCGTGCCCATCGCCAGCGCCGCGTCGAGCTTGCCGTGCAGCTCCTTCTTCAGGTGCCGCGCGGTGCGCCGCATCCAGAAGACCATCCACGTCACCAGGCCGACGGCGATGACCGACAGCGAACCGCCGAGCGCCTCCTGGGCCTTGAACGTCATCGTCTGCGAACCGAACTGCAGCACGGCACCGAAGGCCATGCTCAGCAGCACCGCCGCCGCGATGCCCGTCCACACCGGCCGCAGGGCGTCCCTGCGGCCGGTCTTGACCAGGTAGGCCACGAGGATGCAGACGACCAGGCTGGCCTCCAGGCCCTCGCGCAGGCCGATCAGGTAGTTGCCGAACACCCGGCATCTCCTCTCAGAAAGGGACCAGCGGTCAGGCGAAGAGGGCCTTGCCCCACCAGTCGCCCTTGTCCCGGACGCCAGGCGGGACGGCGAAGACCGCCGACCCCACGTGCTGGATGTACTCGTTCAGCGCGTCGTGGCGCGAAAGGTTCGTCTGCAGCGGCACGAAACCGTCCCGGACGTCGCGCTGGTACGCGATGAAGAAGAGCCCCGCGTCGAGCCGGCCCAGGCCGTCCGTGCCGTCCGTGAAGGAGTAGCCGCGGCGCAGGATCGTCACACCGTTGTTGGAGTCCGGGTGCGCGAGACGCACGTGCGCGTCCGGCTTCATCGCCTTCAGCAGCGGCTCGTCGTGCTCGCGCTGCTTGCCCACGGGCGCGCCCTCGGACTTGTCACGGCCGAAGACGTCCTCCTGCTCGGCGAGCGAGGTGCGGTCCCAGGTCTCGATGTGCATCCGGATGCGGCGCGCGACGAGGTAGGAGCCGCCGACCATCCAGTCGGGGCCGTCCTTCTCGCCCACCCACACGTGCTTGTCGAGACGGGCGGTGTCGTCGCCCGCGATGTTCCGGGTGCCGTCCTTGAAGCCCATCATGTTGCGGGGCGTCTGGGCGTCGGGCGTGGTCGAGGACGTCTTGCCGAAGCCCAGCTGCGACCAGCGGATCGCCACCCGGCCCATGCCGATGCGGGCGAGGTTGCGGATCGCGTGCACCGCGACCTGCGGGTCGTCGGCGCAGGCCTGGACGCACAGGTCGCCGCCGCTGCGCGCGGCGTCGAGGTTGTCCCCGGGGAAGGCCGGCAGGTCGATGAGGGCCTGGGGACGCCGGGCCTTCAGGCCGAAGCGGTCCTTGCCGTCCTTCTCGAACAGGCCGGGGCCGACGCCGAAGGTGAGGGTCAGCCGGGACGGCTTGAGGCCGAGGGCCTCGCCGGTGTCGTCCGGCGGCAGCTCCTCGTTGGCGCTGATCGCGCCCGCGCCGACCTCGTGCCCGGCGGTCATCGCCCGGGCGGCGGCCGTCCACTCCTGGAGCAGCTTGATCAGCGCGGCCCGGTCGGTCGTCGTCACGTCGAAGGAGGCGAAGTGCAGCCGGTCCTGGACGGGCGTGGCGATGCCGGCCTGGTGGGCGCCGTGGAACGGCACCGCGTCGCCGGTGGACGCGCTGGGGGAGGCGTCGGAGCCGACGCGCAGCGCGGCGGCCGTGCCGCCGGCCGCGGCGGCGCCGAGCGCGAGGCCCGCGCCGCCCCAGCCGAGCAGGGCGCGACGCGAGGGCGCCCGCCGGGGCTCGGCCCCGGCGCCGGCCTTCGCCTCGCCGGCGGCCTCGGCCTCGCGGGTCGCCTCGGCCGTCGCCCGGTCGGGCGCCCCGGCCTTCGCCTCGCCGGTCGCCGTGCCGGTGACACCACCGGCGGTCGGGGTGGCCTCGGCGGCCTCAGCCGTTTCCGCGGCCCCCGTCGGCGTGGCCCCCGCCGCTTCCGCGGCTTCCGGGGAGGAGGACTTCGGGTTCGAGGATTCCGTCATCGTCGTTCCCCCGCCTTACTTCGCGACCGCGGCGGCGAGCTTCGACAGCGGCTCGGACAGCGCGTTCACCGCGTCCGAGAGCTTCTTGCGGTCGTCCTTGCCCACGGTGTCGTACGACTTGAAGCCGTCGCCGTCGCGGTAGTCGCCGAGCGCCTTCTTCACGGCGGCGAACTGCGCGTCCAGGGTCTTGACGAGGTCCGCGTCGTTCTTGGCGGCGACCGGCTTCAGCAGCTCGTACGCCTTCTCGGCGCCGTCGACGTTGGCCTCGAAGTCGACCAGGTCGGTGTGGCTGTAGCGCTCCTCCTCACCGGTGATCTTGTTCCGGTAGACCTCGTCGAGGAGCTCCTTGGCGCCGTTGGCCATGCTGGTCGGCGTGATCTCGGCGGTGCCGACGCGCTTGCGCCAGTCCTCGAGGTCCTTCATCAGCTGGTCGGCGAGGGCCTTGTCCTCGTCCGTGATGGCCTT
Organism: Streptomyces abikoensis; assembly: GCF_014648775.1. Taxonomy (GTDB): domain Bacteria; phylum Actinomycetota; class Actinomycetes; order Streptomycetales; family Streptomycetaceae; genus Streptomyces; species Streptomyces abikoensis. The sequence continues at coordinate 93,482 of NZ_BMRT01000004.1, read as the reverse complement.
GGCGTCCCAGAGCGACTTCTCCAGCTTGTGCCAGCCGGTCCACTTCTGGTCCTTCTCCAGGCCGTCCTCGCGGACGTCGACCTTCGGGTCGATGTCCCCGAAGGACTCGGCGACCGGCTCGGTGCGCTCCCAGCCGGTGCGGGAGGAGGCGTAGTTCTTCTTCGCCTCGTCCAGGTCGCCCTTCTTCACGGCGTCCACGAACTTCTGCGCGGCCGGGATGGTGTCGTCGGCCTGCTGCTGCACGTACTTGCGGTACTCGGCGACCGCCTTGTCCAGCGCCGGGTCGCTCTTCTTCTCCGCGCCGCCACCGGTGACGGTGATCTTCTGGCGGATGCCGTCGCCCTTCATGCCGGGCTTGCAGGCGATTTCGTACGAACCCGCCTTGATCGTCGCCGTGATCTCCGCCTTGGTGCCCGGGCCTATGTTCTCCCGCTCGGTGACAATTCGGTCATCGGGGGCGTAGACATAAACCTCGGTGACCTTGGAGCCCTTGTTCTCCACATTGATCTTGACGTGCCCGGCCGGGAACGTGGTCTTGGAGACCTCGCACTTGTCGTCGGAGGCCGCCACATTGACGGCGCCGTCCGAGCTCTTCCCGTCGGACTTCTCTGCACAGCCGGACACGGCGGTCAGGGCCGCCACCGCGGCGACGGCGGTGACGGCGGAGGAGCGGAGGACTCGCATGTGGGCTCCAGGCTTGCTCGGAGAGGGCGGATATCGGCCATGGCTCGGTCATGGCCGAAAGAGCATGGCCGAATAAGGCCGCCCTAACTTATCTGAGGCTTGCCTACCCTGTTCCCCACCGGGTGCGTGATTCTGCTCTCACGAGGCAAAATCTCGGCCATCCCGTCTCGGCAGGACCAAAGGTTCTCCCGTGCGTGGATGATCAATTACTTCGACCGGCTGCGAATAGACACGACTCAGCAATTCGGGCGCGTAGACCCGGCCGGGCGGGCCGTCCGCCGCGATCCGGCCCTCGTGGAGCACGGCCACGCGATCCGCGTGGGCGCCCGCGAGCCCGAGGTCGTGGAGGACGACGACCACCGCGGCCCCGGCGGCCGCGCGCTCCCGGCACACCCGCAGCACCAGCTCCTGGTGGCGCAGGTCCAGCGCGGCCGTCGGCTCGTCGAGCAGCAGCAGCGGGGTGCGCTGCGCGAGCACCCGGGCCAGCGCGACCCGGGCCCGTTCGCCGCCCGACAGCTCCGCGAACGGCCGGGAGGCGAATCCGGCCACCTCGGCGGTGGCCATCGCCTCCCGGACGGCCGGATCGTCCTCGTCCTCGGCGGGCGTTCCGGCCCAGGGGGCCCGGCCCATCCGGACGACCTCCTCGACGGCGAACGGGAACGAGAGCCGGGCCGACTGCGGCAGCACGGCCCTGCGCAGGGCGAGTTCGCCGGCGCTCCATTCGTCCGCCGGACGGCCGTCGATGCGTACCTCGCCGGACTCGGCGGGCAGGTCCTGGGCGAGCGCGGCGAGCAGCGTGGACTTGCCGGCGCCGTTCGGGCCGACGAGGGCGACGACCTCGCCGGCGGCGACACGCAGGTTCACGTCGGCCAGGACGGTACGGCCGCCGAGCCGCACCCGCAGGGCACGGGCCTCGGCCCGTACGGTGCCGAGGGGGACGGGGGAGGGGAGTCGCCGCGCGCGGCGGCGCAGCCCCCGGAAAAGCGTGCGCGTCACGCCCAACCCCCCTGACTCCGTCGGGACCTCCGTAGCAGCCAGCTGTGCTTTCCCGGGGGACAACCCCCGGACCCCCGGCCGGGCACCCTCGGGGGCTGACGCCGATCTCGTGTGCGGATGCTCACGCCCAACCCCCCTGACTCCGCCGGGACCTCCGTAGCAGCCAGAAGAAGAACGGGCTGCCGAACAGTGCTGTCAGGACGCCCAGGGGCAGTTCCGCCGGCTGGGCGGCCGTGCGGGCCGCGAGGTCGGCGGCGACGAGGACGAGCGCGCCGCCCAGCGCGCTGCCCGGCACGAGGAAGCGGTGTCCCGGGCCCGCCGCCATGCGCAGCAGATGCGGCACCAGCAGCCCGACGAACGTGATGATGCCCGCGACCGCCACCGCCGCCGCCGTCAGCAGCGCGACCACCAGTACCAGCACCATCCGCAGCCGTTCGACGTCCACGCCCAGGTGCCGCGCCGGGCGTTCGCCCAGCGCCAGCAGGTCCAGCTTGCGGGCGTACCAGGGCGCGATCGCCAGCCCCGCCAGGGCGCACGGCAGGACGGCCAGCACCTTGGGCCAGGTCGCCTGGGCGAGGGAGCCCAGCTGCCAGAAGGTGATCTGCGTGATCTGCGCGTTGTCCGCGACGAAGACGCACAGCCCGATGAGCGCGCCCGCGAAGGCGTTCACCGCGATGCCGGTGAGGATGAGCGTCACCACCTCCGTACGCCCGCCCGACCGCGACAGCGCGTACACCAGCGCCACCGTCACCAGTCCGCCCACGAACGCGCAGACCGTCACCGTCCATGTGCCGAAGAGGCTCAGGCCCAGCGAGATGGAGGCGACCGCGCCCACGGCCGCGCCCGACGAGATCCCGATGACGCCGGGCTCGGCGAGCGGGTTGCCGAACACGCCCTGCGTCAGCGCCCCCGCGCACCCCAGCGACGCCCCGACCAGCAGCGCCAGCGCCACGCGCGGCAGCCGGACGTTCCACAGCACGCTCTCGCCCACGCGGTCGAGGGCCGCGCCCCCGAGCCCGGCGCGGTGGAGGAGCGAGCCCAGCACGTCGCCGACGGGGATGTCGTAGGCGCCGAGCCCGGCGGAGAGGAGGCAGAGGACGGCGAGGGCGACGGCCATCGCGGAGCCCAGCAGTACGGGCACGGCGGGACGCGCGCGGGGCGCCGCCCGTGGCACGGTTTCCTCGACGGTGGTCGTCATGTCACGCCCCGCCCTTGTGGTTCCGGCCGCCCTTGTGGATCTGCTCGACGAGGGACTTGAGGACGGCGTCGGTGCGCGGGCCGAAGTTCAGCAGGACGCCGTCGTCGACGGAGGCGATCCGGCGGTCGAGCCCGGCCGGGGTCTGGCCGACGCCCGGGATCCTGAGCAGCCCGTCCACGCCGCCGACCGAGTCCAGGCCCTTGCTCATCACGAGGATCACATCGGGCGCGGCCTTGGCGAGGGCCTCGCTGGTGATGGGCGTGAAGTCCTTCTTCAGGCCCGAGTCCACGCCCGCGTCGACGCCGCCCGCCGCCTCGATGAGCGAGTCGGCCCCCGAGCCCGCGCCGCCGAGGAGGTAGACGGACGCCGAGCCGCGCAGGTACAGGAAGGCGACGCGCGGCTTCTTCCCATGGGGAACGCCTTGCTTCGCCGCCTCTATACGGCTCTCCGCGCGCTCGCGGAGTTCCGCGCCGGCGGCGGGGACGCCGAGCGCGGCCGCCACCTTGTCGATCCGGGTGCCGACGTCGCCGAGCTTCTTCGCCGGGTCGAGGACGACGAGGGGCACGCCCGCCGCGCGGATCTGGCCGATGGCCTCGGCCGGGCCGGTGGTGGCCTCGGCGAGGACGAGCGTGGGCCGGAGCGAGAGCACGCTCTCCGCCGAGACGTCGTGCGCGCGCGTCACGACGGGCAGTCGGCGGGCCTGTTCGAAGGTGGCGGTGATGTCCCGGGCCACGACGCGGTCGCCGAGGCCGAGGCTGAAGACGATCTCGGAGAGCGAGCCGGACAGCGGAACGATCCGGTCGGCGCCCCCGACGGTGACGTCCCGGCCGTCGGCCGAGCGCACGGTGACGGGCAGTCGGGGCGCGGGCGCCGGCGCGAGCGGTTCGACGCGGTCGGCGGTCGAGGGCGCTTCCGAGGGCTTTCCGGAAGCCCCGCCCGCCGTGCCGCAGCCGGTGAGGACGACGGCCATGGCGAGCAGGCCCGCGAGGGCGCCGACGAGCCTGCCGACGAGGCGTGGGACGCGCAACAGGGCTCCTGTCGAGTGCCGTTGAAACACGTTCCCGCCTTTCCGGTGCGGATTCCTCCGGATGGGCTGTCCACCCGCTGAGCTGTAGCTTAGGTTAGCCTTACCTTATTCGCCATTGCTCCAGAGGGGTTCCTCGATGCTGCCGTCCAGACCTGCCCGCGCGCCCGTCGTCGCGCTCCTCGCGGCGCTGCTGACGGCACTGTCGGTGGCCGCGCCCGCGCCCGTCCCGGCCGCCCACGCGGCGGACGGGCGCGACGCGTCATCCGGAACCCGGGAGGTGTCCGGCGGGCGGCTCGACTGGGGGATCAAGTCCTCCTTCCAGAGCTATGTCACCGGGCCCATCGCGCAGGGCGGTTGGGAGCTCCAGGGCGGGGCGGCGACGATCGGCGGCAGCCGGTTCCGCTTCCACTCCGCCAAGGGCTCCCACACGCCCGGAAGCGGCGCCTTCGAGGCGGCCTTCTCCGGCGGCGTGCACTTCACCGGGCACCGCAAGCCGGACGGCTCCCACGAGCTGGACCTGACCATCAGCCGCCCCACCGTCCGCGTCGCGGGCGGCGCCGGAACCCTCTACGCCGACATGACGAGCAAGGCCAGGGGGACGGGCGAGGTCACGACCGCCACGCAGGTGCCGCTCGCCGCCCTCGACGTCTCCGGCGTCGACCTGCGCGGCGGCGGCACCCACGTCGGCCTCGCCGACGTCCCGGCCACCCTCACCGCGCAGGGCGCCAAGGCCTTCGCCGGCTACTACGCCCAGGGCACGGCCCTCGACCCCGTCACCCTCTCCGCCGACGTCCTGGCGTCCGCCGACCGGGCGGCGGCACCGAGCGCGAGCCCGTCCACGGCGGGGGAGGAAAAGCGGACGCCCAAGGGCGGGTTCACGGAGGCGGTCGTCGACTGGGGCGTGCGGCGCACGTTCCGCGAGTACGTCACCGGGTCCATCGCCCAGGGCTCCTGGAAGCTCGCCGACGGCGCCCAGGACGGCGGCGCGCTCTTCCGCTTCCCGCACGGCAAGGGCACCTACGACGCGGGTTCTCTGGACGCCGCGTTCGCCGGCACCCTCCGCTTCACGGGCAGGCACCTCGACCTCACCCTCGGCGGGGTCACGGTCGCGGTGAAGGACGGCCGGGGCACGCTGTCGGCGGACGTGACGGGGATGGCGGACGCGTCCGGCGGCGGCCGTGCGGCCGCCAAGGGCGTACCGCTCGTCACCTTCGACGCCTCCCGCATCGAGGAGAAGGACGGGCTCGCCGCCGTCGCCGAGGCCCCGGCGAAGCTCACGGCCGAGGGCGCGAGGGCCTTCGGCGGGATGTACCAGGAGGGCACGGACATGGATCCGGTCTCCCTGGCCGTCTCGCTGGACGCCAAGGCCGCGCTGCCGCCGCTGCCGGACCTCGGCACCGCGCCGGGCGACTCCTCCCCCTCCCCGGCGGAGCCGCGTACGAAGTCCGCCTCCTCGTCGGCCTCCTCGTCGGCGTCCGGTTCCGCTTCCTTCCCCGTGGTGCCCGTCGCGGCGGCCGCCGCCGTGGTCGTGGCGGCGGCGGTCGCCACCTTCCTGGTGACCCGCCGGCGCCGGGCGACGAGCCGCGCGGCCTCCGCAGACCCTCTCCCTTCCCCCGAATCCACCAGCACCCCCGACCGAGGAGACAACAGACCATGACCGTCGCCGCACGCCGACGCCCCCTCGCCCTCGCGGCCGCCGTCGCCACGGCCGCCGCGACCCTGGGCGCCACCGCCCTAGCCGCCCCGGCCGCCCACGCGGCGGGCGGGCCGCCGCCGATGACGCTGAAGGACGGCACGCTGGGCTGGGGCCTGAAGAAGTCCTTCCGCGACTACGTCGAGGGCGGCTTCGCCAACGGCGCCATCAAGGTCACCGACGGCGCGCAGCGCGCCGGGGACGGTTCCTTCGCCTTCGCCGACGGCAAGGGCACGTACGACATGTCCACGCACGCGGTCAGCAGCACCTTCAAGGGCGGCGTGCGCTTCACCGGCCACGACGGCGAACTGGACATCACCTTCGCCGACCTGAAGCTCGCGGGCGACGCCGGTGGCAAGACCGGCCGCATCACCGCCGACGTCACGAAGGACGGCGCGACCCAGGACGACGTGCCGATCGCCGCGCTGGACCTGGCGGCGGCGAAGCGCACCATGGGCGCGGGCGGCAAGGTCACGTTCGACGGGATACCCGCGACGCTGACGGCCGAGGGCGCGAAGGTCTTCTCGTACCAGGGCCGTTCCATGTACAAGCAGGGCGCCGAGCTCGACAAGGCGACGTTCACGACTACGGCGGTGACGGAGGCCCGGCCGCAGCCCCAGCCGGACCCGAAGCCGAAGCCGGACCCGAAGCCGAAGCCCTCGGAGGACGGCGGGGCGTCGAAGGACGATGCCGCCGCCAAGGGTGACGGAAATCCCAAGAACGACAAGGCTCCTGGCAAGGCTCCTGCGGAGGCTCCCGCCAAGGCCGACGACAAGCCCGTCTCCGGCACCGTCAACGACGGCAGGCTCGACTGGGGTCTGAAGAAGTCCTTCCGCGACTACGTCACCGGCGGTTTCGCCCAGGGCAAGGCCGAGGTCTTCGGCGACGCCGTGAAGCTCGCAGACGGCTACCGCTTCACCAAGGCCGCCGGCACGTACGACGCGGCCGCGAACACGCTCGACGTCGCCTTCAAGGGAGAGGTCCGCTTCACGGGCCACGAGGGTCAGCTGGACCTGCGGTTCAGCAACTTCAAGGTCAAGGCGTCCGGTTCCGGCGACGCCACGCTCAGCGCGGACGTGGCCGCCAAGGGCACGGTGACGCTCGCGAAGCTGAAGCTCGACGCGAACGCCCTCAAGGCGCGGGACGGGGTGGTCACCCTCTCCGCCGTACCGGCGACGCTGACCGCCGAGGGCGCGGGCGTCTTCTCGTACGAGGGCCGCGCCATGTACAAGGAGGGGACCGCGCTCGACCCGGTGAGCCTCGCCGTCACGGTTGGCAAGGGGGCCGAGCTTCCGGCCGCCGATGGGCAGGTGGCGGCCTCCGCCGTAGGCGGTACGCCCGCCGGCGGTGGTGGCGTCACCGGCGGCGAGGCTTCGCTCGCGGCGACGGGTGCCGGTGTGCCCACCGGGGCGCTCCTCGGCGGGGCGGGGGCGCTCGCGCTGGCGGGTGGGGCGGCGGTTTACGCCACGCGGCGGCGGTCGGTGCTCGCGAAGGGCTGACGCCCTTCTGCGCAGCCCGTGAACAGCCCGCGCCCCCCGGTTACGGTCACCAGGGGGCGCGGGTTTCGTTTGCTTGTGCGGGCCGTCGTGGGCGTTGTGCCCACCCTCCCCCAGCTACCGCTGGGAGGTGCCCCCAGCCTTGCGGAACGCCTGCCCACAACGCGCTCTACGCACTCAGCGGGAACTCCTCGCCCAACTCCCTGAAGACCGCCGTGTTGAGGGCGAACGCGCGCTTGCACTCGTCGATGACGCGCTGCTTCTCCAGGTCGTCCAGCGGGAGGGCGTCGAGCAGCTCGCGGTACTCGCGCTTGAAGGCGGCCGGGTTGGGGATGCCCTCGAAGACGTAGAAGCGGACGCCGTCGCCCTTGCGGGCGAAGCCCCACGTCTTCTCGGCCGTGCCGCGGATGATCTGGCCGCCGGAGAGGTCGCCCAGGTAGCGCGTGTAGTGGTGGGCGACATAGCCGGCGGGCCAGTCGCGGACGCACTCCTCGATCCGGGCCGCGTACGCCGCCGTCGCGGGCAGGGGCGTGATGCCCGTACGCCATCCGGGGCCGCCGAGGTGGGCCAGATCGCGCTCCAGCTCGCCGGAGCGCGTCAGCTCGGGCCGTATGAACGGACCGACCACGGGATCGTCGGCGAGGACGCCGGAGGCGGACTCCAGGGCCTGGTACACGAACCAGAGCTGCTCCGTGTAGCGGCGGTAGGCGGCCACCCCGAGGCGGCCGCCCAGCATGTCGCTCATGAACGACGAGTTCTCCGCTTCCGTGTGCTGCTCGTGCGAGGCGGTACGGATGAGGGTGGAGAACGGAGTCGTGGCGGGGGCGTCCAAGGTGGACCTCCGGTGACCGAGGGCGGAAGAAGCAGGGAGAGAACAGGCGGTAACGGGTGCGCCGGAGCGCGCGCCGCCACCGCCCATCCTCCCTACTTAGGCTTACCTAAGTCAATTGCTTCCCGACATGCTGTCGGCAAAATCCTGCTGTCACGTTACGGCAAGGTCAGGATCTCCGCACCCGATTCCGTCACAACGAGCGTGTGCTCGAACTGGGCCGTCCGCTTCCGGTCCTTGGTGACGACCGTCCAGCCGTCCTCCCACATGTCGTACTCGTGCGTGCCCAGCGTGAGCATCGGCTCGATCGTGAAGGTCATGCCCGGCTGGATGAGCGTGTCGTGGTGGGGGCTGTCGTAGTGGGGGACGATCAGGCCGGAGTGGAAGGACGAGTTGATGCCGTGCCCGGTGAAGTCGCGCACGACGCCGTAGCCGAAACGCTTGGCGTACGACTCGATGACGCGGCCGATGATGTTGATCCGGCGGCCCGGCTTGACGGCCTTGATCGCCCGGTTGAGCGCCTCGCGCGTGCGCTCGACGAGGAGGCGCGACTCCTCGTCCACGTCGCCGCAGAGGTAGGTGGCGTTGTTGTCGCCGTGCACGCCGCCGATGTAGGCCGTCACGTCGAGATTGACGATGTCGCCGTCGCGCAGCACGGTCGAGTCGGGGATGCCGTGGCAGATGACCTCGTTGATCGAGGCGCACAGCGACTTGGGGAAGCCTCGGTAGCCGAGCGTGGAGGGGTAGGCGCCGTGGTCGCACATGTACTCGTGCGCGACGCGGTCCAGCTCGTCGGTGGTGACGCCGGGGGCGATGTGCTTGGCTGCCTCCTCCATCGCCCGCGCGGCGATGCCGCCCGCGATCCGCATCTTCTCGATGGTCTCGGCGTCCTGGACCTCGGGGCCGTCGTACGGGGTCGGCGCCGGCTTCCCCACGTACTCGGGGCGCCGGATCGAGGCGGGGACGGGGCGGGTGGGGGAGAGTCTCCCCGGGACAAGAAGCGACTGGCCAGACATGTCTGCGAGTGTAGTTGCGATGGAACACACGCTGGAGGAGAGCTGATGGCACTGTTCAAGCGGCGCGCGGCCGGGAAACCGGGCGAGTGGTACTACTGCCTCAAGCACGGCACGGTCGAGGAGGGCCCGCAGTGCCGGGCGGCGGACCGCATGGGCCCGTACGGCTCGCGCGAGGAGGCGTCCCACGCGATGGAGACGGCGCGCGAGCGGGAGGAGGAGTGGCGGGAGGATCCGCGCTGGAAGGACGAGGGGTAGGGCCTCCACCTGGGGCGAAGCCCCTCGCCCCTCCGGGGGGCCGGGGGCTTGCCCCCAGGAAACGGTGAAAGGGCGGGACCGGGGCATCCTCCCGCCGCGACGGCGAGCAACCCCCGGCCGCGGAGTCCGGCGGTGCCGGACGGCCTCAGGCCGCCTCCGCCACCGCGTCCGGCCCGGTCGCCCCCGCCGCCTTGCGCCGCCGCATCGCCTCCGCGTGCGGATCCGTCCGCTGGTCGTAGGCCATGAGCTTGGGCAGGGACACCGCCAGCAGGCCCACCGCCGCCACGCACGCCAGGCCGCCCGCCCAGACGGACGTGCGGACGCCCGTCAGCGTGGCCATGCCGCCCGCGCGGACCTGGCCGAGCTGCGGGCCGACCGAGTAGGACAGCAGCTCGATGCCCGCGAGGCGGCCGCGCAGCTCGTCCGGGATGGTCTGGTCCCAGATCGCCGAGCGGAACAGGCCGCTCACCGTGTCGCAGCCGCCCGCGACGGCCAGGAAGAACAGCACCGGCCAGATGTCGTCCAGCCATCCCGCCACCGCCATGGCCGCACCCCAGCCCGCCGCCGCGAGGACGACCATCCGGCCGTGCCGGTGGACGCGGGAGACCCAGCCGCTGGTCAGGCTGACCACGAGGGAGCCGACCGCGCCCGCCCCGTACATCAGGCCCAGCGCCCAGGGGGCGTGGAGCTCGTCCGCCAGGAACGGGAAGATCGCGGTGGGCATCGCGAAGAACATCGCCGCCAGGTCCACCGCGTACGTGCCGAGCAGCTCCTTGCGGCCCCACGCGTAGCGCGCGCCCTCCACGATGCCGCGCAGCGACGGCTTCTCGGCGTCGTGCGAGGCGGGGGAGGGGGAGAGCCCGGCGGTCAGGACGAGCGAGACGGCGAAGGTGGCCACGTCCAGCCCGTAGGCCAGCGGCAGTCCGGCGAAGGCGATGACGACGCCCGCCAGGGAGGGGCCGACGATGGCCCCGAGCTGCCAGCGCATCGAGTTCAGCGCGATCGCGGCGGGCAGCTGCTCGTGCGCCACGATCCGGGGGACGATCGCCTGGAGCGCCGGCCGCTGGAGTCCCGTGAGCGCGCTGACCAGCGCGGCGACCACGTACAGCGGCCAGATCATGGGATGCGGCAACAGCGTGTTGAGCAGCAGCAGCGTGCTCAGGACGGCGAGCCCCGCCTCCGTCCACAGGATCAGCTTGCGGCGGTCCATGGCGTCGGCGAGCGCGCCGCCGTAGAGGCCGAAGACGATCAGCGGTACGAGCTCGACCGCGCCGACCGCGCCCACCGCGAGGGCCGAGCCGGTGAGCTCCTTGAGCTGGAGCGGCAGCGCGATGAAGGTCAGGAAGCTGCCGAAGACCGTGACGAGGCCCGCCAGCCACATGCGGCGGAAGTCCCGGGAGGAGTGCCAGGGGGCGAGGTCGGGCAGCAGGGCGCGTATCCGGCCGCCGGAGCCGCCGGAATCGTCGGAGGACGCGCCGGAAGAGGCGTCGGAGGACGCGTCGGAGTGAGGGGGATGGTGCTCGGTCACGGAGCACCATGGTCCGGCGCCCGCGAGCCCTGAGCAAACCGTTTTTCACCGGCTGCCGCTCGCGCGCAGCGCTCACCACCGGTGCGGTGGCGCCGCCAGCTGGTCCACCAGCCGCGACAGCCGGTCGCGGAAGCGGCGCCCCCGCGCGCCCGGGAGCGGCCCGTTCTCCCCGGCGGCCGCGCTGACCAGGTGCTGCACCGTGTCGAGGTCCAGGCCCGCCGAGTCCGGCACGGCCAGCGCGTCATGGGCGAGCGAGCACAGGTCCCGCTGCGCCACGGGCTCCGGACCGCCGCCGGCCGTCCCGTCCAGGGCCAGTACCGTCGCCCCGCCGCGCCGGGCGTCGTGCACCCGCTCCAGCAGCCCCTCGCCGGCGTTCCCCTCCGCCACCACCAGCAGCGTCTCCCCGCGCCCCGCCGCCTCCAGCCTGCCCAGGCCCACCGACAGGTGCGCGGGCGCGCCGGGCGGCGGGCGGTGCCGGACGAGCGTGGGGGACAGCTCCGGCATACCGGACCAGGCGGCCTCGTCGTCCAGGTGCGCGGCCAGGTGCCAGGGCTCGTAGTGGGCCGTCCCCACCAGCAGCAGCCCGCCGCCGTGCGCCCCGACCGAGCCGCGCAGCGTCCCCGCGAAGCGGCGGGTGTCGCGCAGCCACTCGGTCCCGGCCAGTGCCTCGCGCAGCAGCGCGACCCTTACGGCGTCCATGCGCCGCATCCTGCCCCAACCGCCTCATCCGAAAGCGGAGTTGGCGAATGGCTCACCCGTTCGGACGCGGCGGGAGGTGGGCGTGACAGTATCGCTGTCATGACTACTTCTGAAGCAGCCAAGGAAGACGCCAAGAAGGTGCCCGCGAAGGACCCTTGGGACCTTCCCGACGTGTCCGGCCTGGTGGTCGGCGTCCTCGGCGGCACCGGTGACCAGGGCCGCGGCCTCGCCTACCGGCTGGCCAAGGCCGGCCAGCGGGTGATCATCGGCTCCCGCGCGGCCGAACGCGCCCAGGTGGCGGCGGAGGAGCTGGGCCTGGGGATCGAGGGGCTCGACAACGCCGAATGCGCGCGGCGCAGCGACATCGTGATCGTCGCGGTGCCGTGGGAGGGCCACGCCAAGACCCTCGAGGCGCTGCGCGAGGAGCTCGCGGGCAAGCTGGTCGTCGACTGCGTGAATCCGCTCGGCTTCGACAAGCAGGGCGCCTACGCGCTCAAGCCGGAGGAGGGCAGCGCCGCCCAGCAGGCCGCCGCGCTGCTGCCGGAGTCGCGGGTGACCGCCGCCTTCCACCACCTGTCCGCCGTGCTGCTCTCCGACCCCGAGGTCGCGGAGATCGACACCGATGTGATGGTGCTGGGCGAGAAGCGGGCCGACACCGACATCGTGCAGGCCCTCGCCGGCCGGATCCCCGGGATGCGCGGCGTCTACGCGGGCCGGCTGCGCAACGCCCACCAGGTCGAGTCGCTCGTCGCCAACCTGATCTCCGCCAACCGCCGCTACAAGGCGCACGCGGGCCTGCGCGTCACCGACGTCTGACAGCCGGCGTCACCGGCGTCCGGCGGTCGGTGTCACCGGCGTCCGGCGGCCGGCGGGCATGGGGGACAATGACCGGGATCGTACGTACATGCGCCCCGGACCCGGAGTAGGAGCCGCCCCCATGCCCCGCCTCGCCCTCTACGCCTTCGCCGTCTGCGTCCTCGCCGTCGCCGCGGCCGTCGTCTCGTTCGCGCGGGGCAGCTGGCTCGGCGTCGTGTGGATCCTGCTGCTGGGCGTCTCGTCCAACATCGCCTGGTACTACGTGCGCAAGGCGAAGAACGACAAGGCGGCGGCCGCCGCCGGGCGCTGACGCGCCCGGCGCGAGCCGCTGATCAGCCCAGGTCGAGCGCGTTCAGCGGGGGGATCTCCGGCGTCCCCTGCCAGAAGCGGAACAGCTCCTGGCCCCAGTAGGTGTCCCACTCCGTGATGCCCAGGGCCCGCAGGACCGCGTCGACCATGTCGAAGAACGCGTGGTTGACCTCGGGGATCCACAGGAAGCCGAAGACCGCGAGCAGCCCGAACGGCGCGAACGGCTCCACCTGCCGGCGCACCTTCGGCGACAGCCACGGCTCGATGATCCCGTAGCCGTCCAGGCCCGGCACCGGCAGCAGGTTCAGGATCGTGGCGGTGACCTCCAGCAGGGCCAGGAACGCGAGGGCGTAGCGGAAGTTGTCCGGGACGCCGTCCAGCGCGTGCAGCCAGAACGGGGCGGTGACCACGACCGCGAACACGAGGTTCGTGAGCGGCCCGGCGGCGGAGATCAGGCTGTGCTTCCAGCGGCCCCGGATGCGGTGGCGCTCGATGAAGACGGCACCGCCCGGCAGACCGATCCCGCCCATGATCACGAAGACCACCGGCAGCACGATGCTCAGCAGGGCATGGGTGTACTTGAGCGGGTTGAGGGTGAGATAGCCCTTCGCCCCGATCGTGATGTCACCGCCGTGGAGGGCCGTGCGGGCGTGCGCGTACTCGTGGAGGCACAGCGAGACGATCCAGGCCGAGACGACGAAGAGGAAGACCGCGAAGCCCGGCGACGCCGAGTAGTCCGTCCACACCGCCCATATGGAGACCGCCATGATGGCGACGAGGGCGAGGAAGACAGGGCTCACTCGCCCTTCGCCACGGGTCGCTTGCGTTGCCATGCCTGTGCTCCTGAACTCGTCTGGACCGCGGGAATTGTCCGGGCGTACGAACGTACCGGGTGACCGTACTCGGTGGGCCCGGGCCACGCGTAGTGGCCGACTGCTCGATCATGTACCGGACACGGGACAATGGGCCGGTGCGTTACGGCATCCTTGGCACCACCTCGGCCCACTCCGACGACGGTCAGCCCCTGGCCCTCGGCGGTTCCCGGCTGCGCGCGCTCCTGGCAGCGCTGGCCCTTCGCCCCGGACGGATCCAGAGCGTGCCCGCGCTGATCGACGCCGTCTGGGACGGCGAGCCGCCCGCCGACGCGACGGGCGCCCTCCAGGCGCTCGTCGGACGGCTGCGCCGGGTCGTCGGCCGGGAGGCGGTGGCCTCCGCGCCCGGCGGCTACCGGCTGTGCGCCGAGCCCGACGACGTCGACCTCCACCGCTTCGAGCGCCTCGCCGACGAGGGGGAGCGGGCACTCGCCGACGGCGACCCCGCGAAGGCGGCGGTCCTCCTCGACGACGCCCTCGCCCTCTGGCGCGGCCCGGCCCTCGCCGACCTGCCCGGCGCCACCGCCACGGCCGGCGCCCGGCCCGAGGCCCGCCGCCTCGCCGCCCGCCGCGCCCGGCTGGCCGCGACGGTGGCCCTGGGCGACGCGGCCGGGGCCCTGCCCGCCCTGGCCGAGCTGTGCGCCGAACACCCGCTCGACGAGCCCCTCCAGGCCCTCCGCCTGCGCGCGCTGCGCGCGGCGGGGCGGCCGGCGGAGGCGCTCGCCGCGTACGAGGCCGTGCGCCGGCACCTGGCCGATCGCCTCGGGACGGAACCGGGGCCCGAGCTGCGTGCGCTCCACGCGGAGCTGCTCGCCCCCGAGGCGGCGGCCGGTTCGGCACCGCCGGGCTCCTCGACGGCGGCCGATCGCCGTGGCGGCGGAGAGGGCGCCCCGGTCCCGCCCCTTCCCGTTTCCCGGGGGCACGCCCCCGGCCCCCCGGAGGCCCGGGCCCGGGAAGGGGCGGCGAGCCCGGCGGTGCCGGACAAAGCGCATCGTGGCAACCTCCGCGCCCGCCTCACCTCCTTCGTCGGGCGCGAGGACGACATCGACCGCATCCGTGAGGACCTGACGCGGCACCGCCTGGTCACCCTCCTCGGCCCCGGTGGCGCCGGGAAGACCCGGCTGTCGCAGGAGGCCGCCGAGACCGCCGCCGGGCCGTGGCCCGACGGCGTGTGGTTCGCCGAGCTCGCGCCCGTCGACGACCCGGCCACCGTGCCCGAGGCGGTGCTGACCGCCCTCGGCGCCCGCGAGACCGTCGTGCGCGGCACCACCGCCGAGGGGCTCCGGGCGGCCACCGACGCCACCGCGCTCGACCCCCTGGCCCGGGTCGCCGAGCACTGCGAGCGGCGCCGAATGCTGCTCGTCCTCGACAACTGCGAGCACGTGATCGACGCCGCCGCCCGGCTCGCCGAGACGCTCCTCGCCCACTGCCCCGGCGTCACCGTGCTCGCCACCAGCCGCGAACCGCTCGCCGTCCCCGGCGAGCTGGTGCGTCCCGTGGAGCCGCTGCCCGACCCGGTCGCGCTGCGGCTGCTCGCCGACCGGGGCGCGGCCGCCCGGCCCGGCTTCCGGGTGGCGGACGACCCCGAGGCCTGCGCCGAGATCTGCCGCCGCCTGGACGGCCTGCCGCTGGCCATCGAACTGGCCGCCGCCCGGCTGCGGATGCTCACGCCGCGCATGCTCGCCGACCGGCTCGACGACCGCTTCCGGCTGCTGACCTCGGGCAGCCGTACCGTCCTGCCGCGCCAGCAGACCCTGCGCGCGGTCGTCGACTGGTCGTGGGACCTGCTGGACGAACCCGAGCGCGCGGTGCTGCGCCGGCTGGCGGTGTTCTCCGGCGGCTGCGGCCTGGAGCCGGCCGAGGAGGTGTGCGCGGACGGCACCGCCGTCACGGCCCCGGACGTGGCGGCGCTGCTCGGCTCGCTGGTCGACAAATCGCTGGTGGTGGCCGTGCCCACGGCGGACGGCGAGATGCGCTACCGGTTGCTGGAGACCGTCGGGGAGTACTCCGCCGAGCGGCTGGAGGAGGCCGGTGAGCGGGCGGACGTCCAGCACCGGCACCTGGTGGCCTTCCGGGAACTCGCCCGTACCGCCGACCCGGCGCTGCGCGGCCCGGGACAGCGCGCCTGGCTGGACCGGCTGGAGCTGGAGCACGACAACCTGCGCACCGCCCTGCGCCACGCCGTCGCCATCGGCGACGAGCAGGAGGCGCTGTGTCTGGTGCTGTCCCTGGGCTGGTTCTGGCAGTTGCGCGACCACCGGGCCGACGCCCGGCACTGGGCCGACGCGGCGGCCGGGCTGGGCCCGGACCCGTTCGCCGAGCCCGTCCCGCTCGCCCGGCCGCTGTTCGAGTCCTGCACCGCCGAGCCCCCGCCGATGGTGGGGGAGGTCCTGCTGGAGGCGCGGCGCGGGGTACGGCTGCTGGCGCTGGCCAACAACGAGTCGGACCTGCGGGTGCTCGGCACACCGGAGACGCAGCGGCGGCTGCGGGGCATCATCACCGCGTACGGCGAGGGGCAGCCGCAGAACTGCCGGGTGCCCGGGATGATGTGGTTCTTCGCGCTGTTGCTGACCGGCTCGGTCGAGAATCTGTGCGCGGTCGCGGACCGGGCCGTGGAGCGCTGCCGTGAGCTCGGGTACACGTGGGAGCTCGCCAACACCCTCCAACTGCGGGCCAAGCTGCTCAACGAGCAGCCGGAACGGGCCGTTCAGGGCAGCCGGGACGCCGACGAGAGCCTGGAGATCTTCACCCGGCTCGGTGACGAGTGGGGCATCGCCGAGGCGCTGTCCAGCCGGGCGGAGGCCCACCAGCGGGAGGGCCGCTTCCACCACGCCGCCGAGGACTACCGTGCCGCGATCGAGCGGGTGCGCGCCGTCGGCTCCGAGGGGCAGGTGCCGCACCTGAGTTCCCGGCTCACCGATGTGCTCCTGGAGGCCGGCGCCATCGACCTGGCGGAGGGGGAGCGACGGTACCGCGAGGCGCTGGAGGCGCTGGAGAAGGACCACCCCGACGCGGCCGCCTTCATCCACGTCCAGCTCGGCATCCTGCTCGCCCGCTCGGGCCGCACCACCGAGGCCCGCGTGCACTTCGGCCATATGGTCGACGAGTTCGGGCGGCGTCACCTGGCCCTCTTCGAGGGCATGATCCTGGGCCTGACCGCCTGGCTGGACACCCTGGAAGGCCGGCCGGAGGCGGCGCTGCCCAAGCTGCGCGAGGGGCTGGCGAGCCTCGACGGCGATCCGCTGGTCCACCTGGTCGCCGCGCACCTGCCGTCGGTGCACCTGCTGACCGCCGCGTTCGCCCACGTGGAGACCGGCGGCCGGGAGCGCGCGCTGCGGGCGGCCCGGCTCCTGGGCGCCGCCGTGACGCAGCGGCCGGCCGGCCACTTCGTCATCGCGCACGAGCGGGAGATCCGGGAACGCATCGCGGCGCGGGCCCGCGCCGAGCTCGGCGCCGAGGCGTACGAGCGCGCGTACGCCGAGGGCGCCCGTCTCTCCCCCACGGAGGCGGCCGCCCTCGTCTGAACCCGCTGAACCCGCGCCGACCGGACCGGCAACGTCCGGATCGCGCGCCGTATGACGCGACCGGTGGCCGCCGTGCCGTCAGGTCTTGCGGCGGAACTTCGACACCGCCAGCGGCGCGGTCACCAGTGTGATCGCCGCCGCCCAGGCCAGCGTCATCCACACCGAGTGGGCCACCGGACCGCCGTTGATCAGGTTGCGGGCGGCGTCGGCGAGGTTGGAGAGCGGGTTGTACTTGGTGAAGCCCTCCAGCCAGCCGGGCATCTTCGTCGTGGGGGCGAAGATGGAGCTGCCGAACTGCAGGGGCATGAGCACGAGCATGGCGACCCCCTGGACGGCCTGGGCCGTCTTCATGGTCAGACCCAGCAGGATGAAGATCCACATCAGCGAGGCGCCGAAGGCCATGGCCAGCGCCACGGCCGCCAGCAGGTGGAGCACCGAGGTGTGGACGGTCAGGCCGAGGGCGAAGCCCATGGCCAGCAGGATCGAGGTCGCGACGAGCATCCGGCCGGCCTCGACGACGATCTTCGCGATGAGGACGGAGGACCGGGCTATCGGCATCGTGCGGAAGCGGTCCATCACCCCCTTCTTGAAGTCGTCGTTGACGCCCGTGCCGACCGCCATGGCGATGTTCATGCCCATCATCGCCATCAGGCCGGGCACCAGGTAGTTCACGTACTCCTGCTCGTGGCCCTTGCCGGCGATGTTGCCGCCGAAGACATAGGTGAACAGCAGGATGAAGATGACCGGCATCAGGACGGCGTCGAACATCGACTCCGGGTCCGCCTTGATCTGCAGCATGTTGCGGCGCGCGAGCGCGCTGATGTGCCGCAGGTTGGCGCGCGGGCCGATCCGGCCGTCGTGGGCGGGCGCCGCCACGGGCGCGTCGATCGTCGCCGCGCTCATGCCGCGACCTCCTCGGGTGCGTCGGTACGGATGGTGTCGTCGCTGCCGGTGGCGTCCGCGGGCTCGGCCCCGGTGGACGCCTTCTTGCCCGTCACCGCCAGGAACACCTCGTCCAGGCTGGGCAGATGGGTGCTGATCCCCGAGATGGCGAAGCCGCGCTCGCCCAGCAGCCCGACCACGGCGGTCAGCTGCTCGTCGCTGACGATCGGGACGTTGACCACGCCCTCCGCCTCGTCGGCGGTCGCGCCGGCGAGGCCCGCCAGCCCGGCCAGCTCCACCGCCTCGGCCATCCGCGCCAGCTCGGCGCGGTCGGCCGGGCGTATCTGCAGGGTGCGGCCGCCGACCTTGGCCTTGAGCTCGTCGATCCGGCCGCCCGCGATCACCCGGCCCCGGTCGACGACCGTCAGCTCGTCGGCGAGCTGCTCGGCCTCCTCCATGTACTGGGTGGTGAGCAGGACGGTCGCGCCCTCGGCCACCATCCGCTGGACCTCCGTCCACACCTCGTTCCGCGTGCGCGGGTCGAGACCGGTGGTGGGCTCGTCCAGATAGAGGACCGACGGCTGCCCGATCATGGAGGCGGCCAGGTCGAGCCGGCGGCGCATGCCGCCCGAGTACTGCATGGCGGGGCGCTTGGCGGCCTCCGTCAGCGAGAAGCGCTCCAGCATCTCCTCGGCCCGGCGGCGGGCGTCCTTGCGGGAGAGATCGAGCAGCCGCCCGATCATGTAGAGGTTCTCCACGCCGGAGAGCTTCTCGTCGACCGAGGCGTACTGGCCGGTCAGCCCGATGACCCGGCGCAGCTGCCGGGGCTGGGTCAGCACGTCGTACCCGGCGACCCGGGCGCTGCCGGCGTCCGGCCGGAGCAGTGTCGACAGGCATCTGACGAGCGTGGTCTTGCCGGCGCCGTTGGGGCCGAGGACACCGAGGACGGTGCCCTCGCGTACGTCCAGATCGACCCCGTCGAGGGCCTTGGTGGCACCGAAGTGCTTGACCAGGCCCCGCACTTCCACCGCGTTGCCGCCGCGGCGGGGGATGTCGTTTCGCGTCATGCCCACCACGGTGCCAGGGGGCACTGACATCGGGCCGACAGCCTGTGGACGACGTCGGCGGCCCACCGACAGATCGCCGACAGGCCGCCGACACCGGACGGGCCGGAATCAGCCCGTCCGGCGTTTGAGGACGACGCGCGACAGCGCGGCCCTCGAGAATGCGCCTAGTGGAACGAGTGCTCCTCCGCCGGGTAGGCGCCGTTCACGACGTCCTCGGCGAATCCCTTGGCCGCGTCCGCGAGGACATCGCGCAGCTTCGCGTACTGCTTGACGAAGCGCGGCAGGCGGCCGGCCGTCATGCCGGCCATGTCCGTCCACACCAGGACCTGCGCGTCGCACTCCACGCCCGCGCCGATGCCGACCGTGGGGATGTGGAGGATGCGGGTGACCTCGGCGGCGAGCTCCGCCGGGACCAGCTCCAGGACGACCGCGAAGGCGCCCGCGTCCTGGACGGCCTTGGCGTCGCGCAGCAGCTGCTGGGCCGCCTCCTCGCCGCGGCCCTGGACCGGGTAGCCGCCGTAGGCGTTGACGGACTGCGGGGTGAGGCCGATGTGGGCCATCACCGGGATGCCGGCCTGGACCAGCAGCTCGATCTGGTGGGCCGAGCGCTCGCCGCCCTCCAGCTTGACCGCGCCGACCCCGGCCTCCTTCACCAGCCGGGTGGCGCTGCGCAGCGCCTGGACCGGCCCCTCCTGGTACGAGCCGAAGGGCAGGTCGCCGACGATGAGGGCGCGCTTGGTGCCGCGTACGACGGCCGCCGACAGCAGGGTCATCTCGTCCATGGTGACCGGCACCGTGGACTCGTAGCCGAGGTGACAGTTGCCCATGGAGTCGCCGACGAGCATGACGGGTATGCCGGCCTCGTCGAAGACGGAGGCCGTCATCGCGTCGTAGGCGGTGAGCATGGGCCACTTCTCGCCGCGCTCCTTGGCGGCGGCGATGTCACGGACGGTGATGCGCCGGGAACTCGTACCGCCGTACAGCGCCTTGTCGCTCTTGCGGCTGCTGTCGGGGGTCTTCAAGGCATGCGTCATTGCCGTGGCTCCTGTATTCGTCGTCTCGAGGCGCCCTGACGGCGTCCCCGGATCACCTCCATGCTGACACGCCCCTCCCGGGGGCGGTAGTGACCCCCCGGGAAACTTCTTGTACGACGCATGCGGTGTGTGGCGCCCCGCTCACGGGCGTAAAGACGGCTGCGTAGAGACGGCTGCGTAAAGACCGCTCAATACGGAACGGGTCCGTCTCGAAATAACCGTAGGGTGGGCGCATGGCAACCCCCGGGGCCGCGCCGCCCCCCTCCCGCCGGGTCCCCGAGGCCGTCCACCGCAGACGCTGGGCGATCCTCGCCGTGCTGCTGCTCAGCCTGCTCATGGTCGTCCTGGGCAACTCCGTCCTCAACGTGGCGATGAAGACGATCGCCGCGCCCGCCCCCACCGGTCTCGGCGCCACCCAGAGCGAGCTGGAGTGGGCCATCAACGCCTACACGCTCGTCTTCGCCGGGATACTGTTCACGGCCGGCCTGCTGGGCGACCGGCTGGGCCGCAAGAAGGTCCTGCTCTTCGGCATGGTGGTGTTCGGCCTCGGCTCCGCCCTCGCGTCCGTGTCGGGCTCGCCCGGAGAGCTGATCGCCTACCGGGCCGTGATGGGCCTCGGCGGCGCGTTCGTGATGCCCGCCACCCTCGCGATCATCATGAACGTCTTCGAGCGCGAGGAGCAGCCCAAGGCCATCGGCATCTGGGCGGGCGCGGTCGGGCTGGCCATCGCCATGGGGCCGATCGCCGGCGGCCTGCTGCTGAGCCGCTTCTGGTGGGGCTCGGTCTTCCTGATCAACATCCCGATCGTGGCCGTCGCCCTCGTCGCGATGACGATCCTCGTCCCCGACTCCAAGGACCCCCGCCCGGGCCGGCTCGACCCGCTCGGCGTGCTGCTGTCCGTCGTCGGGCTCGTCCTGCTGGTCTACGGCATCATCACGGGCGGCCGGCTCGCCGACTTCACCGTGCCCGAGGTCTACGGCACGGCGGCCGCCGGGCTGCTCGTACTGACCCTGTTCGTGCTGCACGAGCGGCGCAGCGAGCACCCCGCCCTCGACGTGCGCTACTTCCGCAACCCGGCCTTCTCCGCCGCGGTCACCTCGCTGGCGCTGGTCTTCTTCGCCCTGATGGGCGTCACGTTCCTCATGGTCTTCTACCTCCAGAGCGCCCGCGGCTACAGCCCGCTGCACAGCGGGCTGCTGATGCTGCCGCTGGCCGCCGCCCAGATGGTCTTCGCGCCGCGCGCCCGGCTGGCCGTCGCCCGTTTCGGGGCGCGGGCGGTGTGCACCGGCGGCATGGTGATGATCGCGATCACCATGGCGGGCTACGTCCTGCTGGACCGGGACGGGCCGGTCTGGCTGATGGAGGTGCTCTTCTTCTGCCAGGGCACCGCGATGGCCCACATCAGCCCGCCCGCCACCGTGTCGATCATGCAGTCGCTGCCCCGGGAGAAGGCGGGCTCCGGCTCCGCCGTGAACAACACCTTCCGGCAGCTCGGTGCCGCGCTCGGGGTGGCCGTCCTCGGCTCGCTCCTCTCCGCCGTCTACCGCTCGGGCATCCGCGACCGGCTCGACGCCGTACCCGGCCTGAGCGCGGACGCCCGGCACGCGGCGGGCGAGTCCATCGAGGCCACCCTGACCGCCGCCCGGCGGCTCGGCCCGGCCGGGCACGAGCTCGTCGGCCCGGCCCGCGACGCCTTCGTCCACGCCATGCACGTCACCGTCCTCGGCGCGAGCGCCGTCGCCCTGCTGGGCGCGCTCGTCGCCGCGCTCTTCCTGCCCGCCGGCCGGCCCGGCCGCCCCGGCGGGGGCGCGGCCCCGCCGGGTGCGGCGGAGAAGGCGGAAGAGGCGGAAGAGGGCGCGGGGGCGGGCCAGTGAGCGCGGGGCCGGTGAGCGGTGCGCCCGTCCCGGCGGAGCGGCGCGGGCGGCCGCGCAGCGCGGCCGTCGACCGGGCCGTCATCGAGACCGTGCTGCGGCTCCTCGAGGACGGCGTGACGGTCGCCGAGCTGTCCATGGAGCGGATAGCCCGCGAGGCGGGCGTCGGCAAGGCCACCGTCTACCGGCGCTGGGCGGGCAAGGAGGCGCTGATGCTCGACGTGCTGCGCTCCCTCGACGCCGGCGCCCCCGAGCTCACCGGCGGCCCGGCCCGCGACGACCTCGTCGCCCTGCTGGAGTTCCTGCGCCGGCGCGGCCTGGCCAAACGCTCCTCGGCCGTGCTGCGCACGGCCGTCGCGCAGGTCCGCGCCCACCCCCGGCTGTGGCAGGAGTACCACGACACGGTCGTCGCGGCCCGGCGCCGCGCCTTCCACGAGGTGCTGCGGCGCGGCATGGCGGCGGGGGAGATCCGGGCCGACCTCGACGTCGACCTCCTCACCGACCTCTTCGTCAGCCCCATGCTCTCCCGCGCGATCCTCCACGACTGGCAGGAGCTGCCGGAGGGGCTGGCCGAGCAGATCGTCGACACGGTCCTGGAGGGCGTGCGCGCCCGCCCGGCGGACCGCCCAGGTGACTCGCCCGGGTCGTCCGGCGCCGCCGTTCCGGGCCGGAAGTCCTGATTCCGGTGGGTTCCGGGTGGCCTGGGACGTCCTCATGTGCCCGTTCTGTCACAGCATCCCGTGCCGGGCCCGCAGCGCGGAACCCGGTGGGACCGGACGGTCGTCCTCCCACCCGACGCCCCGGCCAGGAGCGTTCGGGTCAGCCCCGCGTGCCATGATCACCTATCGTCCGGTACCGGGGGCGAGCAGCGATGGAGCAGTGAGGACAGCCGATGCCGCAGGCGCACATGGAGGAGACGGGCCTTGAGGGAGCGGGCCCCGCGCGGACCGATTCCGGGGCCCCGGCGCTCCAGAGCCGGCTGGACCGCTGGCGCCGTCAGTGGCAGGGCCCCGGCATCTGGCGGCGCGGCGTCGTGCTCGCCGTTCTCGCCGGTCTGCTGGGCCTGCTGATGCTGATCCACGCCGACCTGCCGAACAAGGTCGGCAACCTCGGCAGCCTCACCGAGACGTTCCTGCCGTGGCTGGGCCTGTTCGTCCCGGTGCTGCTGGCCCTGGCGCTGTGGCGCCGCTCGGCCACCGCGCTGATCGCCCTGCTGCTGCCCGCCGTCGCCTGGGTCAACCTCTTCGGCGGGCTGCTGACCGACAAGTCCGGCAAGGGCGGCAACTTCACCGTCGCCACCCACAACGTCAACGCCGAGAACCCCGACCCCGCCCGCACCGCCCGGGCCGTCGCCGCCTCCGGCGCCGACGTCGTGGCCCTGGAGGAGCTCAGCGACGCCTCGCGCTACGAGAAGGCGATGGCGGGCACGTACAAGTACCACTCCGTGCAGGGCACGGTCGGCGTGTGGAGCAAGTACCCGCTGACGGACGCCGGGCCGGTCGACATCAAGATGGGCTGGACCCGCGCGCTGCGCGCCACCGTCCAGACGCCGCAGGGCCCGGTGGCCGTCTACGTCGCCCACCTGCCCTCGGTGCGGGTCAAGTTCAACGCCGGCTTCACCGCCGGGCAGCGCGACAACAGCGCCCAGGCGCTCGGCCAGGCCATCGCCCGCGAGCCGGTGAAGAAGGTCGTCCTCCTCGGCGACCTCAACGGCACCATGAACGACCGCTCCCTCGCCCCCGTCACCTCCCAGCTCCGCTCGGCCCAGGGCGCGGCCGGCGACGGCTTCGGCTTCAGCTGGCCCGCGAGCTTCCCCATGGCCCGCATCGACCAGATCATGGTGCGCGGCATGGACCCGGTCTCCGCGTGGACGCTGCCCGCGACGCCCAGCGACCACCTGCCGGTGGCGGCCCGCGTCAAGATCTGACGCACGGGCCCGTAGGCTGGAAGGCTGCTTCGTACACCCGATTCGCACACCCTTCCGCCCTTCGAAAGGTCTCTCATGCCCCTGGCGCTGCTGGCGCTCGCCGTCTCCGCCTTCGGCATCGGAACGACCGAGTTCGTGATGATGGGCCTGCTGCCCAACGTCGCGGACGACCTCGGCACCTCCGTCCCCACCGCCGGCTACCTGGTCTCCGCCTACGCCCTCGGCGTCGTCTTCGGCGCCCCCCTGCTCACCGCCCTCGGCGCGCGGATCCCGCGCAAGCGGATGCTGATCCTGCTCATGGCGGTCTTCACGGTCGGCAACCTGGCCTCGGCCCTGGCCCCGAACTTCGGGCTGCTCACCGCGGCCCGCGTCCTGGCCGGACTGCCGCACGGCGCGTTCTTCGGCGTGGGGTCCGTGGTCGCCGCCCGCCTCGTCGACGAGGGACGGCAGGCCCGGGCCGTCTCCATGATGTTCCTCGGCCTGACGGTCGCGAACATCGTCGGCGTCCCCGCGGCCACCCTCCTCGGGCAGCACCTGGGATGGCGCGCGACGTTCCTCGTCGTGGCCGCGATCGGCCTGGCGGCGATGGCCGCCCTCGCCCGGCTGATCCCCGAGCTGCCGCCCGAGCAGGGCGGGGGACTGGCCAAGGAGCTGCGCGCCCTGGGCGGCCGTCAGGTGCTGCTGGGCCTGCTGACCACGGTCTTCGGTTTCGCGGGCGTCTTCGCCGTCTACAGCTACCTGTCCGCGATGGCGGTGGAGGTCACCGGCTTCTCCGAAACCTCGGTCACGTTCGTGCTGGCGCTGTTCGGCACCGGCATGACCCTGGGAGTCCTCGCGGCCGGCCCCCTCACCGACCGCGCCCCGCGCCCCACGCTCTACGGAGCCCTGGCCGGCCTCGCGGCGGTCCTCGTGGCCTTCGACCTCACCGTGCACGTGAAGTGGGCCGCGCTGGTGACGGTCGTCCTGCTCGGCGCCGCCGGCTCCATGACCAGCACGCCCCTCCAGATGCTCATCATGAACAAGGCCAAGGCCGCCCCCACCCTGGCCGCCGCCTCCAACCACTCGGCCTTCAACCTCGCCAACGCGGGCGGCGCCTGGCTCGGCGGCGTCGCCATCGCGGCGGGCTGGGGCTGGACCTCGCCCACGCTGGTGGGCGCGGCCCTGGCGGTGGTGGGCCTGACGATCGCGGTCCTCGCGGGCGCCCTGGACCGGGGAGAGACCTCGCGCGTGGTCACGGGGGCACACTTGGAGCATGTGCCGCAGCATCAAGACGCTCAGACCGCCGGCCACACCGGAGCCCACTGAGGCCGACGTCCGCGCCGCCGCCCTCCAGTACGTCCGCAAGATCTCCGGCTTCCACACCCCCGCCGCCCACAACCGGGCCGTCTTCGACGAGGCCGTGGACGCGGTGGCGGAGGCGACGGAACGGCTCCTGGCCGGGCTGGTCGTGCGCGGGGCGTCGGCCACGAACCCGTCCACGAACGCCGGACGGGCCGGCCATGTGGCCGGCCCGTCCGGGGGTTGATCAGGGGTCGCGGGTTCGGTCAGGCCGTCTCGCGCCAGCCGTTGGTGATGGGAAGACGGCGGTCCTTGCCGAAGCCCTTCGGAGAGATCTTGGTGCCCGGCGGGTACTGGCGGCGCTTGTACTCCGCCGTGTCGACCAGGCGCAGGATCCGGGTGACGAGCTCCGGGTCGAAGCCCGCCGCGACGATGTCGGCGCGGCCCCGGTCGCGGTCGACGTAGAGCTCCAGGATGCGGTCGAGGACGTCGTAGTCCGGGAGGGAGTCCGTGTCCACCTGGCCGGGGCGCAGCTCGGCGCTCGGGGGCTTGGTGATGGAGTTCTCCGGGATCGGCGGGGTCTCGCCGCGCTCGGCCGCCGCCTGGTTGCGCCAGTTGGCGAGGCGGAAGATGCCGGTCTTGTAGACGTCCTTGATCGGGCCGTACGCGCCGACCGAGTCGCCGTAGAGCGTGGAGTAGCCGCAGGCCAGCTCGGACTTGTTGCCCGGGGCCAGGACGATGTGGCCCTCCTGGTTGGAGATCGCCATCAGCATCGTGCCGCGCAGCCGGGACTGGAGGTTCTCCTCGGCGAGGCCGGTCAGGCCCAGCGAGCCCATGTACGCGTCGAACATCGGGGCGATCGGCACGGTCCGGAAGTGGAGGCCCGTCCGGCGGGCGAGCTCCTCGGCGTCGGCGATCGAGTGCTCGGAGGAGTAGCGCGACGGCATGGCCACGCCGTACACGTTGTCCGCGCCGACCGCGTCGCAGGCGATCGCGGCGACCAGCGCCGAGTCGATGCCGCCGGACAGGCCGATGAGGACGCTCCGGAAGCCGTTCTTCTCCACGTACGCCCGCAGGCCCGCGACCAGGGCCGTGTAGACCTCCTCGTCGTCGCCCAGGTGGGGGGCGAGGCCGCCGGTGAACTCCGGCTCGTAGGCGGGGAGGGGGTCGGCGGAGACGGTGACGTGCTCGACGCGCAGGCCGTCGTCGACGACGCCGGAGGGGACGGTCGCCGGGGCGGCCGGCAGGTCCAGGTCGAGGACGAGGCAGGTCTCCTCGAACTGCGGGGCGCGGGCGATGACCTCGCCGTCGCGGCCGACGACGATCGAGTCGCCGTCGAAGACCAGCTCGTCCTGGCCGCCGGTCGTCGCGAGGTAGGCGGTGACGCAACCGGCCTCCTGGGCGCGCTTGCGCACCAGTTCCAGCCGGGTGTCGTCCTTCTCGCGCTCGTAGGGGGAGGCGTTGATGGAGAGCAGCAGCCCGGCCCCGGCGGAGCGCGCGGCGGGCACGCGGCCGCCCTCCTGCCAGAGGTCCTCGCAGATGGCCAGCGCCACGTCCACGCCGTGGACGCGCAGCACCGGCATCGTCTCGCCGGGCACGAAGTAGCGGAACTCGTCGAAGACGCCGTAGTTCGGCAGGTGGTGCTTGGCGTAGGTCAGCACGGCCTCGCCCCGGTGCAGCACGGCACCGGCGTTGCGCGGGGCCCCGGCGGGGCGGCCCAGGCGCGGGCGGGCCTCCTCGCTGCGGTCCAGATAGCCGACGACCACGGGCAGCTCGCCCAGGCCCTCGGCCTGGAGGCGGGCGGCCAGCGCGCGCAGCGCGTCACGGCTGGCCGTGACGAAGGAGGAGCGCAGGGCGAGGTCCTCGACGGGGTACCCCGTCAGCGCCATCTCGGGAAACGCCACCAGGTGGGCGCCCTGCTCGGCGGAGCGCCGGGTCCAGTGGACGATCCGCTCGGCGTTCCCGGCGATGTCGCCGACGCGGGAGTCGATCTGGTTCAGGGCGAGACGAAGTTGAGCCACGCGCCTCAGTGTAATCGTCTGACTGACGCGATGTGGTGTGAGGGCGGCCACGGCGACTCGGGAGAGATCCGTACCGATCTGGCCACGGAATGTGATCTTGTGACAAGCTGCGCGATCTGCCCATGGGGTGTCCTGCCGTGGGCCGGATGATGTTTTATCAGCATTTATCCCTAGGAGACCCGTTGAGCACGCAGCCGCCGCCGCAGTGGAACCCGCAACCTCCTGACGGCGGCCCCTACCCCCCGGCCATGCCCGGCCAGGGCACCCCCGGCCCGTACCAGGGCGGTTACGCCCAGCAGCAGCCGCCCTATGGCGGGCAGCCGCCGCAGTACGGCGGCGGTCAGCAGCCTTATGGGGGTCAGCAGTCGCCTTATGGCGCGCAGCAGCAGCCCTATGGCGGTCAGCAGCCCCAGGGTGGGCAGCAGGCGTACGGCGGTCAGCAGGCGTACGGCGGCCAGTCGCCCTACGGTGGTCAGTCGCCCTACGGTGAGCAGCCGGCCCACGGCGGCCAGCCGCAGCCCTACGGTCAGCAGGCTTCCGGTTACGGCTACCCGCCCGCCGCCGCCCAGCCCCCGGCCCCCTACGGGCAGCCGCAGGGCTCGGCCCACTACGGCCTGGCCATGAAGCGCCGCAACATCTTCGGCGTCTGGCTGGGTCTGCCGATCATCACCCTCGGAATCTATCTCCTGGTCTGGTACTACAAGATTCACAAGGAGATGGCGGAGTTCGACAGCCGGCGCAAGATCAGCCCGGGTGGCAGTCTGCTCACCATCATGTTCGGCGGCATCCTGATCGTTCCGCCGTTCGTCTCCGTCTACAACACCGGCAAGCGCATCGCCGACGCCCAGCGCGCGGCCGGTCTCCAGCCCAGCTGCAGCGGCGGTCTCGGCCTGCTGCTCGTCTTCCTCTTCGGCCTGTGGCCGCTGTACTACCAGAGCGAGCTCAACAAGATCGTCGAGCACTACCGGGGGACCGCGCCCGGCACCCAGGTGCCGCTCGCGGTCTGAGCCCGGGTGAACCGGTGAAGGGGAGGGCCCGGTGCGGGGCCCTCCCCTTTTCCCGCCCTACGCGGCCCCGCCCTACGCGCGGTAGCCGAGGACCGTCATCATCCCCGACTCCGCGTGGTAGACGTTGTGGCAGTGGATCATCCACAGCCCCGGGTTGTCCGCGTCGAAGTCGACCTCCAGCCGCTTGCCCGGCAGCACGATGGCCGTGTCCTTGCGCGCCCCGCCGCCCGGCAGCGCGAACGTGTGCCCGTGCAGGTGCATGGGGTGCCACATCGTGGTGGCGTTGACGAAGGCCAGCCGCACCCGCTCGCCCGCCGCCACCGGCTGGCGGTAGGAGGGCGAGTACGTCCGTCCGTTGATCGCCCAGTCGTACTTCGCCATCGAACCCGTCAGCTTCAGCGTGATCGTGCGGTCCGGCCGGCGCTCCTTGAGCGCGACCCCGCCGTCCGCCTTCAGCCGGTCCGCCGTCAGCGGGGCGCTCTCCAGCTCCCGGGGGCGCACGTCCGCCCCGGGCGCCGAACCGCCGCCCGTCCGCAGCAGGGCCAGCGCGGTGCGCTTCTTGCCCTCGGCCAGCGCGGTCAGCGGGAAGACGCCGTCCTTCACCTCCACCAGGACGTCGTAGCGCTCTCCCATACCGAGCAGGAGCGCGTCCGTCTGTATGTGCTCTACGGGGAAACCATCCGTATGGGTGACGGTCATCCGGTGATCGCCGAGGGCGACGCGGAAGGCGGTGTCGCCGCCCGCGTTGATCAGCCGGATCCGGACCCGGTCGCCGGGCTTCGCGCTGAAGGTCTCCGGCTCCTCCGGCGTCCGCCCGTTGACCAGGTAGTACGGGTAGGCGACATCGCCGGCGTCACCGCCGAGGACGTCACTGGTGGCGCCCATCAGCATCCGGGGCGGGCCGGTGGGGGAGGGGGAAGCGGCCCGTTCGGCGGACGTCATCGACATGTGCGACATGTCGTGCCCCCCGCCGTGGCTCATCCCGCCCCCGCCGCTGCCGCCCCCGCCGTGGTCCATGCCGCCCATGTCCATGCCCTTGGCGAGCTCCGCGAGCACCGCGTCCGGAGTGCTGCCGTCGACCCCGTCGACCCAGTCGTCGAGCACGACGACCCACTCCTTGTCGTACGTCAGCGGCTCCTTCGGGTCCTCCACGATCAGCGGCGCGTACAGCCCCCGGTCCTGCTGGGTGCCGGAGTGCGGGTGCAGCCAGTACGTGCCCGGGTGGCTGACCGTGAAGCGGTAGTCGTGCGACGCCCCCGCCGCGACCGGGCGCTGCGTCAGCCCCGGGACGCCGTCCATGTCGTTGCGCAGCGCCAGCCCGTGCCAGTGCACGGACGTGGGGACGGGCAGGTGGTTGGCGAGGGTGAGCGCGAGGGTGTCACCGGCCGTGACGCGGACCTCCCGGCCGGGCAGCGTGTCGCCGTAGGCCCAGCTCGCGACCGTACGGCCGCCCCCCAGGTCCAGCCGCGCGGGAGTCGCGGTGAGCCGCACCTGGCGGACCGGCCCCGTGCCGCGCCGGGCCTCGGCGGCCGCCACCTCGCGGCCGTCGGGGGAGACGAATCCGCCGGGGGCGGCGGAGGGGGAGGGGCTGTCGCCGCTGCCCTTCGAGCAGGCGGCCAGCAGTCCGCTTCCGGCAGCGGCGATCCCCGCGCCGAGCACGGCGCGGCGGGTGGTTTTGCGCATGGGAGTGCACCTCTGTGGTGTCGGTGGGTGTGCGTGATGACGAGCGCGTGCGCTGCCGCCGACGAGGCGGGCAGCGGAACGCGCCCCTATACGCGCAGCACCGACAGCCGGGCGAGGGCCTTCTGCCGTGGCGGGGGCGGGACGGGCCACAGCGCGCGCGAGAACCACGCGCGGGTGGCCACCGGGCCCGTACCGGGCCGGTCGGGGAAGAAGCGGAGGAAGGCGGCCAGGGCGAGGGCGAGCAGGAAGGCCGTGGCCGACCCCGTGCCGAGCACGGCGAGACATACGGACAGCGGATCCATGCCGCCGTGACCGCCGCCGTGGGGGGTGGACGCTGCCGGAACGGAGGCGTGTCCCGCACCCGGCGTGGCGTGGCCGGCCGATGCCATCGCGTGCCCGCCGGACGCCGTCGCGTGCGTCCCCGCCGTCGTCCCGTGGTCACGCGGGTGCCCGAGTGTGTGCATCGTCACGATGCCGAGCAGCAGCGCGGCGAACAGCAGCAGCCGGCCGCACCACGCGGCGACCCTCCGCCGTCCGTGCATCGCCCGCCTCCACAAGCCCGTTGACCTCCGGGCACCCTACCCCTCCGGGGTATCCGCCCTCCAGGCGGGCAGCGGCACGAGCCGGGGGCGCGATGTGCGAACGACGGCCCGAAGGCCCGATTATGGGACGAAACCGCTCGACGAACCGCACACGCGTGACGCACCGCCCGAAGGACGCTCTCCCCAGCAATGACCATCACGGAACAGGTCCGGGACGAACGTCCCCACACGGCTGCCCCCGCCACCGGAGCCGACGCCACAGGATCCGGCGCCACCCGTACGCAGTTCATCTCCTGGGCGACGCTCGCGATGATGACCACGGCGTCCGTGGCCAACCTCCGCCCGGCCCCCTCCATGGCCCTCTACGGCCTCGCCGCCGTCTTCCTCTACCTCCTCCCCGCCGTCGTCTTCCTGCTGCCGACCGCCCTGGTCTCGGCCGAGCTGGCCTCCGGCTGGACCGGCGGCATCCACCGGTGGGTGACCGAGGGCCTGGGCAAGCGGCTCGGATTCCTCGCGGTCTGGTGCCAGTTCGCGATGACCATCGCGTACTACCCCAGCCTGCTGGCCTACGTGGCGAGCACCTTCGCGTACGTCATCGACCCGTCCCTCGCGAACAACGGCCTCTACGTCGCGCTCGTCATCGTCGTCGTGTACTGGGCCGGGGTGCTGATCTCCGCGCGGGGTACGAAGGCCGTGGCCGGGCTCTCCAGCGTGGGGCTGGTCGTCGGCACGCTGATCCCGGGCGTCGTGCTCGTCCTCCTCGGCATGGTCTTCCTCGCCCAGGGCAACCCGTCGGCCGCGCCCATGGACGGCGGCCACGTCCTGCCGCCGTGGACCGGGCTCGCCAGCCTCGTCCTCATCGTCGGCAACTTCCTGTCGTACGCGGGCATGGAGATGAACGCCGTGCACGTCTCCTCGCTGCGCGAGCCCGGCAAGGAGTACCCGCGCTCGGTCTTCGCCGCCACCGGACTCGTTCTGCTGATCTTCATCCTCCCCGCGCTGGCCATCAGCTGGGTGATGCCGGGCAAGGACCTGAGCCTGACGGCCGGTGTGATGCAGGCCTTCCAGGGCTTCTTCGACCACTTCCACGTGGGCTGGCTGACCAAGGTCGTCGGCGTCCTGCTCGTCGCCGCGGCGCTCGGCGGCATGCTCACCTGGCTGGCCGGGCCCTCGCAGGGCCTGCTGATGGTCGCCCGTCAGGAGGGCTATCTGCCGCCCGCCCTGCAGAAGCTCAACAAGAACGGCGTCCCGCGCAACATCATGGTCGCCCAGGGCGTCCTGACCACGCTGATCGCCCTGCTCTACGCCTTCATCCCCGATGTCTCCAGCGCGTACTGGATCTTCTCGGTGGTCACGACGCAGATCTACCTCGTCGTCTACCTGCTGATGTTCGCCGCCGCCCTCCGGCTGCGCCGCACCCGTCCCGACCAGCCGCGCGGCTTCCGGGTCCCGGCGCTGGGCCTCGTCGCGGGCGTGGGCTTCGCGGCCTCCGTGGGGGCCATGTTCATCGGCTTCGTGCCGCCGGAGCAGTTCGGCGGCCAGCCGCTGTGGCGCTATCTGCTCATCGTCGGCGGCGGGCTGCTGACGCTCGGCTTCCTCGTCCCGCTGGCCTTCCTCGCCCTCCGCAAGCCGCACTGGGTGACGGCCGGGCGACAGGAGGCCACCCCCGTCGAGTAGCTTGTCCGTGCTCTCCGAAGCGGGCCGCCGACGACCGCCGGCCCGCGGGGACGGACCGAGGGGGACTCGATGAGCGCTACGGGCGGCGGCACGCACGGCACGGAACGGCCACCGGGACGGCCGCCGGGCCGGATGCTGCGGGTCGGCGGCGTGACCCTCCACGTGCTGCGCGAGGGCTCGGGGCCCGTGTGCGTCCTGAGCGCCGGGCTCGGCATGGGCTGGTTCGACTGGGAGCCGGTCGTCCCCCTGCTCACCCCGCACCGCACGGTCGTCCGCTTCGACCGCCCCGGGCTCGGCTTCAGCGCGGCGCCGCTGGAACCCCCCACCGCCGCCGCCGAGGCCGCCCGGATGGCGGGCGTCCTCGACGCGCTGGGCCTGCCCGGCCCGGCCACGGTCGTCGGCCACTCCCTGGCCGGCTTCCACGCCGAGGCCTATGCCCGGATGTACCCGGAGCGCACGGCCGGGCTCGTCCTCGTCGACGCCAGCGTCGTGCCGGACGCCCGGCCCGTGCCCGGCCGCGAACTGCGCACCGCCGCCGCCCGGGTGCGCGGCCGGGCCCTCGCCGCCGCCGGGCTGCCGCGCGCCCTCGGACCCGCCCTGCGCCGCCTCGCCGTCCGCGCCGCCTCCGTCACCCGCCACGACCCCGCCCCCGAGGACGTGGTGCGCCGGACGTACGGCACCGCGCGCGTGGCGCGCGCCATCGTCATGGAGAACGCCCGCTACCGCGACGTCGCCGCCGAACTCGAGGACCTGCGCGCCCACCACGGGCTGCCGCCCGTCCCCGTCACCGTGCTCGCCGCCTCCCCGGGCACCGGCTCCGCCGAGGAACGCCGCTGGCTGGAGCGCCAGCGCGCCCTCGCCGACCGCCTCGACGGCCGCTTCGAGGCCGTGGCCCCGGCCGGCCACCTGCTGATGTACGACCGCCCCCAGGCCATCGCCGCGGCGGTGCTCGCGACTCCGTTCATACGGGCGTGAGGGGGCTACGGGCCCGTTCGGCTCAGCGCACCCAGTCCTTGAGGGGCTCGGTGTCCAGTTCGATGCCCACCGGGTCGGGGAGCGTCAGCGACTTGCCGAAGGGGACGATGCGGACCTGCTCGTAGCGGACGCCGTCGGGGTCGCTGTACACGACGGCCTCGCAGGTATCCCGGTCGATCAGGAGGTACGCCGGAATCCCGGCCTCGGCGTAGGCGCGGGGCTTCTCGGTACG
Organism: Streptomyces abikoensis; assembly: GCF_014648775.1. Classification (GTDB taxonomy): domain Bacteria; phylum Actinomycetota; class Actinomycetes; order Streptomycetales; family Streptomycetaceae; genus Streptomyces; species Streptomyces abikoensis. The sequence goes on along the minus strand of NZ_BMRT01000004.1, from coordinate 60,344 downwards.
GTCGCGCCGGTCGGTGTCCGAGTCGTAGGAGGTGACCTCCACGACCATGAGCACGCCCTCGGTGGAGGCCCACTCGCCCTGGCCGACGAAGGCGTCACTGGGCGCGAGCGTGCCGTCCGGGCGGGCATTCCCCTTGCGGTAGGCGGGGAGGCTCAGCCCCTGCTCGTGCAGCCACAGCTCGGGACGTGCCTGGATGCAGACACGCGTCAGCCACTGGATGATGCGGCCGTGGTCGCCGTCCGGCACGGGCTTGACCCCCAACTTCCCGTTGATGAACTCCAGGCGCACGCCTTCCACGGTGCGGGCGGCCAGGCGCGCGAACTCCTCGAACTCCTCGGGCAGCATCTGCGGCCGGTCGGAAATCGCGGTCATCGGCTGTCCTCCCTCGCTCCGTCTCGGACGATAGCGGACTACGTCCCCGTATGCGGCCGGCGGCGCTTTTCGTATGGGCATAAGTACGATGACTGAAGGAAACCGAGGGGGGAGCGGCGTCGTCCGGAAACCCACCGGTAACCCGGGGACGTGATACTCAAGGTCCAGCCCGTGCCGCACCCGGTGAAACGAGCCGTCTGACCTGCAAGGATAGGTTGCCATGGATAAGCAGCAGGAGTTCGTGCTCCGCACGCTCGAAGAGCGCGACATCCGGTTCGTCCGGCTGTGGTTCACCGATGTCCTCGGCTATCTGAAGTCCGTGGCCGTGGCCCCCGCCGAGCTCGAGCAGGCCTTCGACGAGGGCATCGGCTTCGACGGCTCGGCGATCGAGGGCTTCGCGCGGGTGTATGAATCGGACATGATCGCCAAGCCGGATCCGGGCACCTTCCAGATCCTGCCCTGGCGCGCCGAGGCCCCCGGCACCGCCCGGATGTTCTGCGACATCCTGATGCCGGACGGCTCCCCGTCGTACGCCGACCCGCGCTACGTCCTCAAGCGCATCCTCGCCAAGACCTCCGACCTCGGGTTCACCTTCTACACCCACCCCGAGATCGAGTTCTTCCTGCTCAAGGACAAGCCCGTCGACGGCACCCGCCCCGTGCCCGCCGACTCCTCCGGCTACTTCGACCACACGCCCACCGGCGTCGGCATGGACTTCCGCCGCCAGGCCATCACGATGCTCGAATCCATGGGCATCTCGGTCGAGTTCAGCCACCACGAGGGCGCCCCCGGCCAGCAGGAGATCGACCTGCGCTACGCCGACGCGCTCTCCACCGCCGACAACATCATGACCTTCCGCATCGTGATGAAGCAGGTGGCGCTGGAGCAGGGCGTCCACGCGACGTTCATGCCCAAGCCGTTCTCGGACTTCCCGGGCTCCGGCATGCACACCCACCTCTCCCTCTTCGAGGGCGACCGCAACGCCTTCCACGAGTCCGGCGCCGAGTACCAGCTGTCCAAGGTCGGCAAGTCCTTCATCGCCGGACTGCTCAAGCACGCCGGTGAGATCTCCGCCGTCACCAACCAGTGGGTCAACTCCTACAAGCGCATCTGGGGCGGCTCCCAGCGCACCGCCGGCGCCGGCGGCGAGGCCCCCTCGTACATCTGCTGGGGCCACAACAACCGCTCCGCGCTCATCCGCGTGCCCATGTACAAGCCCGGCAAGACCGGCTCCACCCGGGTCGAGGTCCGCTCCATCGACTCCGGAGCCAACCCCTACCTGACCTACGCCGTCCTCCTCGCGGCGGGTCTCAAGGGCATCGAGGAGGGGTACGAACTCCCCGCGGGCGCCGACGACGACGTGTGGGCGCTGTCCGACGCCGAGCGCCGGGCCATGGGGATCGAGCCGCTGCCGCAGAACCTCGGCGAGGCCATCGAGCTGATGGAACGCAGCGAACTGGTCGCCGAGACCCTGGGCGAGCACGTCTTCGACTTCTTCCTGCGCAACAAGAAGCAGGAATGGGAGGAGTACCGGTCGGAAGTGACCGCGTTCGAGCTGCGCAAGATGCTGCCGGTGCTCTGACCGCACGGCCGACACGGCGGACGAGGACCACCCCGGACGATCAGCGAGAGGGCCAGCGATGACCGTGCCCGACGGGCGGCGGAGCAGTACCTACAGCCGGCTGCTGCGCTGCGGGTTCACCGCCGTGGCCGACGCCGAGCGGCTCCTGGGGACCCCCGCGCTGGGGTCCCTGGGCACCGGCCCCGTGCTGCTCGACGCCCTCGGCGCCACGGCCGACCCCGACCTCGCGCTGCGCGGGCTCGTCCGGCTCGCCGAGTCCCTCGCCGCCCGGGACGACGCCGACCGGCAGGCCCTCCTCGACACCCTCGCCGCCGCCAAGCCGCTGCGCGACCGGCTGCTGGGCGTCCTCGGCACGTCCGAGGCGCTCGGCGACCACCTCGCCCGGCACCCCGACGACTGGCACGCCCTCGACAGCTTCGAGGCCACCGACCTCCACCCCGCCGTCCCCGAGTTCGAATGGGCCCTCGCCGACGGGGCCCGCCGCGGCCGCGAGGCCGGGCTGACACCCCCCGACGCGCTGCGCGCCGCCTACCGGCGCGCCCTCCTCGGCATAGCGGCCCGCGACGTCAGCGGCAGCACCGACGTGGCCGAGGCCGCCGCCGAACTCGCCGACCTGGCCACCGCCACCCTCCGCGCCGCCCTCGCGATCGCCACCGAGGAAGAGCCGGCCGACGCCGCCGCCTGCCGGCTCGCCGTCATCGGCATGGGCAAGTGCGGCGGCCGCGAGCTCAACTACGTCTCCGACGTCGACGTCATCTTCGTCGCCGAGGCCCGCGACGGCACCGCCGAGGCCACCGCCCTGCGCTCCGCCACCCGCCTCGCCTCCCGGATGATGCGGATCTGCTCCGACGTCACCGCCGAGGGCACCATCTGGACCGTCGACGCCAACCTCCGCCCCGAGGGCCGCAACGGCCCCCTGGTGCGCACCCTCTCCAGCCACCTCGCCTACTACCAGCGCTGGGCCAAGACCTGGGAGTTCCAGGCCCTCCTCAAGGCCCGGCCCGTCGCCGGCGACCTCGCCCTCGGCCAGGACTACGTCGACACCCTCTCCCCGCTCGTCTGGCAGGCCGCCGAGCGCGACAACTTCGTCACCGACGTCCAGGAGATGCGCCGCCGCGTCGTCGACTCCATCCCCGCCGCCCAGGTCGACCGCGAGATCAAACTCGGCCCCGGCGGCCTGCGCGACGTCGAATTCGCCGTCCAGCTCCTCCAGTTGGTGCACGGACGCAGCGACGCCACCCTGCGCTCCGGATCCACCCTCGACGCGCTCGCCGCCCTCGCCGCCGGCGGCTACGTGGGCCGCGCCGACGCCAGACTCATGGGCGACGCCTACCGCTTCCTGCGCACCATGGAGCACCGCATCCAGCTCCACCGGCTGCGCCGCACCCACCTCGTGCCCGACCGCGAGGACGACCTGCGCCGCCTGGGCCGCTCCCTGGCCCGTACGTACGAGTGGGCCCCCGGCAAGGAACCGGTCGCCGAATTCGGCCGGCAGTGGAAGCTCCACGCCCGCGAGGTCCGCCGGCTGCACGAGAAGCTCTTCTACCGGCCGCTGCTCGACGCCGTCGCCCAGCTGGAACCCGGCGAGATCCGCCTCAGCCCCAAGGCCGCCGGCCAGCGCCTCGCGGCCCTCGGCTACGCCGACCCCGCCGCCGCCCTCCGCCACCTGGAGGCCCTCGCCTCCGGCGTCACCCGCAAGGCCGCCATCCAGCGGACGCTGCTGCCCGTGCTGCTGGGCTGGTTCGCCGACTCCGCCGACCCCGACGCCGGGCTGCTCAACTTCCACAAGGTCTCCGACGCCCTCGGCAAGACCCCCTGGTACCTGCGGCTGCTGCGCGACGAGGGCGCCGCCGCAGAGAACCTCGCCCGCGTCCTGTCCGCCGGCCGGCTCGCCCCCGACCTGCTGCTGCGCGCCCCCGAGGCCGTCGCCCTCCTCGGCGACTCCGGGGGCCTGCGCCCACGCGGCCGCGAGGCCCTGGAACAGGAGGTCCTCGCCGCCGTCGGCCGCGCCGAGGACGCCGAGGCGGCCATCGTCGCGGTGCGCGGCGTCCGCCGCCGCGAGCTGTTCCGCACCGCGGCCGCCGACATCATCGGCGCCTACGGGCGCGTCGGCCCCGCCGCCCGCGCCCACGCCTCCGGCGAGCACGGCACCGGCTCGCGCGGCGCCGCCGAGACCGCCGGGAACGACCACGCCGCCCGCGCCGGCATTGTCGGCGACGCCGTCTCCGACCTCAACGCCGCCGCCGTCGCCGGCGCCCTGCGCGCGGCCGTCCGGGGCGAGTGGGGCGACACCCTGCCCACCCGGTTCGCGGTCATCGGCATGGGCCGCTTCGGCGGCCACGAACAGGGCTACGGATCCGACGCGGACGTCCTGTTCGTCCACGAGCCGCGCGAAGGCGTCTCCGACGAGGACGCCGCCAAGGCCGCCTTCGCCGTCGCCGGCGAGATGCGCCGGCTGCTCCAGCTCCCCACCACCGACCCGCCGCTGCTCGTCGACGCCGACCTGCGGCCCGAGGGCAAGTCCGGGCCGATCGTCCGCACCCTCGCCTCCTACGCCGCCTACTACCGCCGCTGGTCGCTGGTGTGGGAGAGCCAGGCCCTGCTGCGCGCCGAGCCCGTCGCGGGCGACGCCGACCTGGGCCGGCGATTCATCGAGCTGATCGACCCGCTGCGCTACCCGCCCGAGGGCCTCGGCGAGGACGCCGTCCGCGAGATCCGCCGCCTCAAGGCCCGCATGGAGTCCGAGCGGCTCCCGCGCGGCGCCGACCCCACCACCCACACCAAGCTGGGACGCGGCGGCCTGTCGGACGTCGAATGGACCGTCCAGCTCCTCCAGATGCGGCACGGCCACTCCGAGCCCGGCCTGCGCACCACCCGCACCCGCGAGGCCCTCGCCGCCGCGTGTGCCGCCAGGCTGCTCACCACCGAGGAGGCCCGCATCCTCGACGAGGCGTGGGTGCTGGCGACGAGCGTCCGCAACGCGGTGATGCTGGTGCGCGGCCGGCCCGGCGACACGTTCCCGGGCGAGGCCCGGGAACTGGCCGCGGTGGGCCGGTACCTGGGCTACCCGGCGGGGCACGGCGGGGAGATGCTGGACGACTACCGGCGGACGACGCGCCGGGCGCGTGCGGTGGTGGAGGACCTGTTCTACGGGAGCCCGGGCCCCCGCTGAGCGGGGGCACAAGACAGCTTCGTTCTCGTTTGGAGGCACTGATGACCGTCCGACGTGTCGTGCCCAACATCCGGTCGGAGGCCGGGAGGGAGAGCCGGGAGTTCTACGGCCTGCTGGGCTTCGAGGAGGTCATGAACCACGGCTGGATCATGACGCTCGCTTCCCCGTCCAGCCCGGCGGCGCAGATCAGTGTCATGACCGACGACAGGACCGCGCCCATCGCCCCCGACATGAGCGTCGAGGTGGACGACGTGGACGCGGCTTACGCGGTCATGGTGAAGAGCGGTGCGGAGATCATTCACCCCTTGCAGGACGAGGAGTGGGGCGTGCGGCGGTTCTTCGTTCGCGACCCCAGCGGGCGGGTGGTCAACGTGCTGGGCCACCTCTGACGGCCCTTCCCGCTCCGGGCGTCAGCCACAGCCACGCGCGCCCACATGCAGCGCCAGTGCCGTGTTCGGTGCGACCGTCGCCGTGAAGCGGCCGTCCGCGCCCACCGCGACGCGACGGCCGCTCTGGACGTCGCAGTAGTCCCCACCCGGCAGCGACGTCTGAAAGGTCCGACTCAGCGCGAACCCCTCGTGGTTGACCACCACGTACCCCTTGTCGCCCCGCGCGAAGGCGATCGCCTGATAGCCGTTGTCCCACCACCCCGTCACCGGCGTGCCCCGCACCGCGTTGCGGAACGCCACCATGCTCCGGATCTCCGGCCACGCGTGCTGGCACTTCCAGCCGTCCTGCCAGCACGCTCCCACCGCGCCCCCGCGAGGCGGTCCCGCATCGCGGTCGGTGAACTCGTAGCCGGAGTGGACGTCCGGCGAGCCGTACGGCCAGGCGAGCATAAAGGCCTGCGCCAGTGTGTAGTTCGCGCCGTCCTTGTACGTGAGAGTGTCGCCGTTGCGCTCGGTGTCGTGGTTGTCGACGAAGACCGACGCCCTGTCGCTCGGCAGATAGGCCCAGCCCTCGCCGTAGTTCTTCAGGTAGGCCAGTCGTTCGCGCTGGAAGACGCGCTTGAGGTCGCGGGCGTAGCGGAACTCCTGGACGTCACCGGTGCGGGTGTACTCCTCGGGCCGGACGGCCTCGCCGGCGCCGTGGATCGTCTCCTGCTTCCAGTAGACGTCCGGCCGGCTCAGCTTCGCCTTGATCGCGGCGAGGTCGTCGGCGGCGATGTGCTTGGCGGCGTCGACGCGGAAGCCGTCGGCACCGAGGGAGAGCAGGTCGTCGAGGTAGCCGGCGATGGCGGTGCGGACGTGGTCGTTGCCGGTGTCGAGGTCGGCGAGACCGACCAGCTCACAGTTCTGGACGTCCGTGCGGCTGGTGTAATCGCTGATGGGCTTGCGACAGGTGTGGAAGTCGGTGTCGCCGTAGAGACCGGGGTAGCCGTACTTGGTATACGACGTGCCGCCCGTGCCCACGCCGGTGCCCGCCGCCATGTGGTTGACGACGGCGTCGACAACGACCTTCACGCCCGCCGCGTGGCAGGCGCGCGTCATCTCCGCGAAGGCGGCCCGGTCGCCGAGCCGGCCGGCGATCCGGTAGCCGACGGGCTGGTAGGAGGTCCACCACTGGGGCCCCTGGATGTGTTCCTGGGGCGGGGAGACCTGGACGTATCCGTAGCCGGAGGGGCCGAGGGTGTTCGCGCACTCGCGGGCCACGGACTTGAGGTCCCATTCGAAGAGGACGGCGGTGACGTCCTTCCCGCCGGGGGCGCTCGCCGCCGCCGGCGGGGCGCCGACGGCCGTTCCCACCAGGAGGGCGGCGGCCGCGACAGTAAGGATTCTCCGGGCGATTCCGGACGCGTTTCCGGGCATGTTTCCGGGCGTGCGAGTGGGGGGCACGGCGACTCCTGGCGTGGGGGTGGGGGCGGCGGTGCGGCGTTCGACGACCCCGCGCGGCAACCCGCCTTGCCCGTAAGGCCATGAAGGTTCTTGCAGCAAAGGTGCCCGCACGACCGCAACCGCTTGCCGGTCGAGACCGTACGAGCCCCGGCCGCACCGGTCAACCCTCTGGACACGGGATGGTTACAACCGCGAAATCTTGGGATTCCCTTCTTGCAAGGTCTTTCGCAAGAGATTGCAGCCTGTTAGCTTCCTCCTCAGCTCGGGCCGTCCTCCCCTCAGGCGGCCTCCCGAAAGAGGAGCATCCATATGCGAAGAGGCATATCGGTCGCCGCCGTTGTCGGTGCGCTGGCCCTGACCATGACCGCGTGCGGCGGTGGCGGCGACAACAGCGGTGACGGCTCCAAGGCGGCGAACGACCCGGGCGCCGTGAGCGGCACCATCACCTGGTGGGACACCTCCGACGCGACCAACGAGGCGCCGGCCTTCAAGAAGCTCGTCAAGGACTTCGAGGCCAAGTACCCGAAGATCAAGGTCGATTACGTCAACGTCCCCTTCGACCAGGCGCAGCAGAAGTTCAAGACGGCGGCCTCCACCGGCAAGGGCGCCCCGGACGTGCTCCGCTCCGACGTGGGCTGGACCCCGGGCTTCGCCCAGCTCGGCTACCTCAAGGACCTCACCGGCACCCCCGCTCTGGAGAACACCGGCGACTTCCTCGAAGGCCCGCTGAAGAACGCGGCGTACCAGGGCAAGACCTATGGCGTCCCCCAGGTCACCGACACCCTCGGGCTCCTCTACAACAAGGAGCTCTTCCAGAAGGCCGGCGTCGAGAAGACCCCGGCGAACTGGCAGGAGGTGAAGGAGGCGGCCGCGAAGGTCAAGGAGAAGACGGGCGCCGAGGGCATCGGCCTCAGCCCCGACAGCTACTACTCGCTGCCCTTCCTCTACGGCGAGAACAGCGACATGGTCGACGCCGCCAAGAAGAAGATCACCATCGCGAACGCCGCGTCCCTCAAGGGCATCGAGACCGCCGTCGACCTGGTGAAGTCCGGCGCCGCGCCGAAGCCCGCCGGCACCGACGGCTACAACGTCCTCAAGACGGACTTCAAGAACGGCAAGCTGTCGATGCTGATCGACGGCCCCTGGGCGACCAAGGAGATCTTCGGCGGCGACGCCTACAAGTCCCGGGAGAACCTGGGCATCGCGCCGATCCCGGCCGGTTCCACCGGCACGGCGGGCGCCCCGGTCGGCGGCCACAACCTCGTCGTCTACGCCGGGTCCAAGAACTTCGACGCCTCCTACCTCTTCACCCGGTTCATGACCGAGGCCGCCCAGCAGGAGAGCGTCTCCACCGCCGTCGGCGTGCTGCCGACCCGCAAGTCGGCCTACACCCAGGCCGTGCTGGCCGACCCGGTGCGCAAGTCCTACTACGAGGCGCTGAGCAAGGCCCACCCGCGCCCGCCGATCCCGCAGGGCGGCGACCTCTTCACCGAGTGGCTCCAGCACTACACCAAGATCCTGACGCTCAAGGAGGAGCCCAAGGCGGGCCTCGACGCCACGGCCAAGGCCTGGCAGTCCGCGCTCCTCAAGGACTACGGGGTCGAGGAGTAGGACCCCCATGGCTGCCACAGTCGTCACCCGGGTCAAGCGCTCCTTCGGCACGCACTGGTACGCGTGGGCGATGGTGCTGCCTGTCGTCATCGTCCTGGCGGTCCTCGTCGGGTATCCGTTGGGACGGGGCATCTACCTGTCCTTCACCGACGCCAACGAGGCCAACATCGGCCGGACGATCGGCGTCAACCACATCCCGTCGAGCTACCAGTTCGTCGGCCTCGACAACTACTGGAAGGTGCTCTCCGGCCAGGAGGGCCACTTCTACTCGCGGCTGGGCTGGACGGTCGTGTGGACGGCGTCCTGTGTGGTGCTCCACTACACGATCGGCCTGGGGCTGGCGCTGCTGCTCAACCGGCAGATGCGGTTCCGGACGCTGTACCGGGTGCTGCTGGTGCTGCCGTGGGCGGTGCCCGCGTTCGTCGCCACGTTCTCCTGGCGGCTGATGTTCAACGAGAAGTACGGCGTCCTCAACTCCTTCATGACCACGCTGGGCCTGGACCCGGTGGACTGGCTCGGCGACAGCTTCCTGCAGAAGGTCTCGGCGGTCGCCGTCAACGTCTGGCTGGGCGTGCCGTTCATGATGGTGGCCATCCTGGGCGGGCTGCAGTCGATCCCCGCCGAGCTCCACGAGGCGGCCGAGATGGACGGCGCCTCGCCGTGGCAGCGGTTCCGGCACGTGACGCTGCCGGGGCTGCGGGAGGTGAGCGGGACGGTGATCCTGCTCGGCGTCATCTGGACGTTCAACATGTTCCAGGTGATCTACCTGCTGATCGGCGCGGGGGCCAGTTCGGACAGCGAGATCCTGGTGACGTACTCCTACCGGCTCGCCTTCCAGGGCATCCGCGACTACGCGGGCTCGGCGACCTACGGGATCCTCATCCTCTCCCTCCTCCTGGTCTTCGCCGTCTTCTACCGCCGGACGCTCGCCCGACAGGAGGCCTCGCGATGACGAGCACCACCCCCCGCCCCCGCGGCGAGCGCTCCCGGGCGGCCTCGGCCGGGCTGCACACCGCGCTGATCGCCGCCTCGGCCGTGGCGCTGTTCCCCGTCCTGTTCGTCGTCTTCGTCTCGCTGCGCGGCCGCGACGGCTGGCAGGAGCCCACCCGGTTCGTGGGCTTCAGCCTGGACAACTACACCCATGTGCTGGGCGAGACGAAGTTCCTGACGTGGTTCGGCAACTCCGTGGTCGTCGCCCTCGGGGCGACCGTCCTGGGCGTGCTGGTCGCGGCGAGCGCGGGGTACGCGGTCTCGCGGATGCGCTTCCCCGGCCACCGGCCGCTGATGTGGACGTTCCTCGTCGTGCAGATGTTCCCGATGGCGGTGCTGATCGTGCCGCTCTACAACCTCCTCGGGCAGCTGGAGCTCCTCGACTCCTACACCGGCCTGATCGTCACCTACTGCTCGATCTCGGTGCCGTTCTGCGCGTGGATGCTCAAGGGCTACTTCGACACGATCCCCGCCGAGATCGACGAGGCGGGCCGGGTGGACGGGCTGACGCCCTTCGGCACGTTCTGGCGGCTGATCGTGCCGCTGGCCCGGCCGGGGCTGGCCGTCACCGCGTTCTACTCCTTCATCACGGCCTGGGGCGAGGTCGCCTTCGCCTCCCAGTTCATGAGCAGCGAGGAGCACTACACGCTCGCCGTGGGCCTGCAGACCTTCGTGGGCCAGCAGAAGGCCGAGTGGGGGCTGATGACGGCGGCGGCCGTGCTCATCACCGTCCCCGCCGGCGTGGTCTTCTTCCTCGCCCAGCGGCACCTGGTCGCCGGGCTCACCTCGGGCGGCACCAAGGGCTGACCCCTCGGCCCGACGGCCGGCCCATGTAGCGACGCACCCCGAACCGACAGCGACCCTACGAACCGATAGGACGTACATGACCCAGGACCTCGCGCCCTCCGTCCGCCCGGACGCCCACGCCGACGCCGACGCCGCGCGGGCGGCGGACGGCTGGTGGCGCAGCGCCGTCATCTACCAGGTGTACGTGCGCTCGTTCGCCGACAGCGACGGCGACGGCATCGGCGACCTGCGCGGGATCCGCGAGCGGCTGCCGTACCTGGCGGGACTGGGCGTGGACGCGCTGTGGCTGACGCCGTTCTACGCCTCGCCGCAGGCGGACGGGGGCTACGACGTCGCGGACTACCGGGCCGTGGACCCGCTGTTCGGGCAGCTGTCGGACGCGGACGACCTGGTGCGGGAGGCGCACCGGCTGGGCCTGCGGGTGATCGTCGACATCGTGCCCAACCACACGTCGGACCGGCACGCCTGGTTCGAGGAGGCGCTCGCGGACCGCCCGGGGGGGACGGCCCGCGAGCGCTACCACTTCCGGCCGGGCCGGGGCGCGGCCGGGGAACTCCCGCCGAACGACTGGGAGTCCGTCTTCGGCGGCCCGGCCTGGACCCGGACGACCGGTCCGGACGGCACCCCGGGCGAGTGGTACCTCCACCTGTTCGCGTCCGAGCAGCCGGACCTCAACTGGGAGAACCCGGAGGTGCGCGAGGAGTTCGCGTCCGTGCTGCGGTTCTGGCTGGACCTGGGCGTGGACGGCTTCCGCATCGACGTGGCGCACGGCATGGTCAAGGCGCCGGGACTGCCGGACATCGGCCGCACCGAGCAGGCCAAGCTGATCGGCGCGCAGGTGCTGCCGTTCTTCGACCAGGACGGGGTGCACGAGATCCACCGCGACTGGCGGCGGCTGCTGGACTCCTACCCGGGCGAGCGGATCGGGGTGGCGGAGGCGTGGGCGCCGACGTCGGAGCGGCTCGCGCTGTACGTCCGGCCGGACGAGCTCCACCAGGCGTTCAACTTCCAGTTCCTCACCTGCGACTGGGACGCCGGTCAGATGCGGACGGTGATCGACGCGTCGCTGGAGGCGACGCGTTCGGTGGGGGCGCCCACCACCTGGGTGCTGTCCAACCACGACGTGGTGCGGCACCCCACGCGCTACGGCTCCGGCGACACCGGCCTGGGGCTGCGGCGGGCGCGGGCGGCGGCGCTGCTGATGCTGGCGCTGCCGGGCTCGGCCTACGTCTACCAGGGTGAGGAGCTGGGGCTGCCGGAGGTCGTGGAGCTGCCCGACGAGGTGCGCCAGGACCCGGCGTTCTTCCGGGGCGACGGCCAGGACGGGCTGCGCGACGGCTGCCGGGTGCCGCTGCCGTGGTCGGGCGAGGAGGCCCCGTACGGCTTCGGGCCCGGCGGCAGCTGGCTGCCGCAGCCCGCGGCGTGGGCGGAGCTGTCGGTCGAGGCGCAGTCGGGGGACCCCCGCTCGACGCTGGAGCTCTACCGCTCGGCGCTGGCCGTGCGACGGGAGCTGCCGGGGCTGGGCGACGGGGAGATGACCTGGCTGGACGCCCCCGAGGGGGTGCTGATGTTCTCCCGGCCGGGCTTCGTGTGCACGCTCAACACGCTCGGCGACGAGGTGACCCTGCCGGTGCCGGGCCGCCCGGTACTGGCGAGCACTGCCCTGGCCATCTCCATCCCGGAAGGTCGCTGCACGGGCGGTACGGTGCGGATCCCCTCGGACTCATGCGTGTGGTGGGCAGTCTGACATGCGACCGGTACAGTCACCTCCTGTGACCGCCCGGCTCTCCGACATCGCAGCCCAGGCGGGTGTCAGCGAAGCAACCGTCAGCCGCGTCCTCAACGGAAAGCCGGGGGTCGCCGCCTCCACCCGCGAGGGAGTGCTGGCCGCGCTCGACGTGCTCGGCTACGAACGGCCGGTACGGCTGCGGCAGCGCAGCGCGGGTCTGGTGGGACTGATCACCCCGGAGCTGGACAATCCCATCTTTCCGGCGTTCGCGCAGGTCATAGGGCAGGCGCTGACCCGTCAGGGCTATACGCCGGTGCTGGCGACCCAGACGCCGGGCGGCTCCACGGAGGACGAGCTCACGGAGATGCTCGTCGACCGGGGCGTCGCCGGGATCATCTATGTCTCCGGACTCCACGCGGACACCTCGGCGGACATGCAGCGCTACGCCCGGCTGCGCGCCCAGGGCGTGCCGTTCGTGCTGATCAACGGCTTCTCGGCGGAGGTCCGGGCGCCCTTCGTCTCCCCCGACGACCGGGCCGCGGTACAGCTGGCCGTCACCCATTTGGCCGCACTGGGCCACCGCCGGATAGGACTGGCCCTCGGGCCCCGCAGGTACGTTCCCGTGCAGCGGAAGATCGAGGGCTTCCTGGACAGCATGCGGGAGCAGCTCTCGATGGGCCGGGAAGAGGCCGAGGAGCTGATCCAGCATTCGCTGTTCACTCTTGAGGGTGGTCAGGCGGCGGCCGCCGCGTTGATCGACCGGGGGTGCACGGCGGTGGTGTGCGCCAGCGACATGATGGCGCTGGGGGTGGTCCGGGCGGCACGGCAGCACGGTCTCGAAGTCCCGCGCGACATCTCGGTGGTGGGCTTCGACGACTCGCCGCTCATCGCGTTCACCGATCCGCCGCTGACCACGATCCGGCAGCCGGTCCAGTCGATGGGTCAGGCCGCGGTGCGCGCGTTGCTGGAGGAGGTCGGCGGGACGCCCGCGCCGTACGGCGAGTTCGTCTTCCTGCCCGAACTGGTCGTCAGGGGCTCCACGGCCTCGGCGCCGGGAGCGCGTACGTAACCCTCGTACAGGCGCCCGGCACGGGCCGCCCGAAGGAGGACGAACCGGGGTGTAGGTGGCGTGAACCGGACCGGGTGCCGATCTGCCGTCGACGGCTATCTGGCAGACTCTTTCCCTATGGGTGAAGCGACAGCAAAGACCCTGGAAGGCCGCACGGCCGCCGCGCCACCCACCGAGGCGGGTGGCGCGACGGGCGCGGTCCGGCCGCGGACGAACCGCTTCCGGCTGCGGCGGCCCCGTGCGCCACGGCGCCCACGCCTGTGGTTCGAGGTACTGCTGATCGCGGTGAGTTACTGGACGTACTCGCTCGTCCGCAACGCCGTGCCGGAGCAGAGAGCCGCCGCGCTGCGCAACGCCGACTGGATCTGGCAGGCCGAGCAGAGCCTCCACATCGCCGTGGAGCACACGGTCAACCGGGCCGTGAACTCGGTGACGTGGCTGATCGTGGGCATGAACTACTACTATGCGACGCTCCACTTCGTCCTGACCGTCGGGGTGCTGGTCTGGCTCTACCGCTGGCACCCCGGGCGGTACGCGGCGGCCCGGCTGGCGTTGTTCGCCACCACGGGTGTGGCCCTGCTCGGCTACTACCTGTATCCGCTCGCCCCGCCGCGGCTGATGGAGGACCTCGGCTTCGTCGACACGGTCGTCGTCCACCACACCTGGGGCTCGATGGCCTCGGGCAACCTCGCGGACGTCTCCAACCAGTACGCGGCGATGCCCTCGATGCACATCGGCTGGTCGACCTGGTGCGGCGTCGTCATTGCGTCGCTGGCGCGGCCGGTGTGGGTACGGGTGCTGGGGGTGCTCTACCCGGTGGCTACGCTGGTGGTGATCGTGTCGACCGCCAACCACTTCTGGCTGGACGCGGTGGGCGGCCTGCTCTGCCTGGCACTCGGCCTCACCCTGTCCCGGGTGTGGTTCGGGGCGCTGCCGCACCGGCTGCCCCGTCATGTGGCGATCAAGGACGACCGGCGGGACGCTGGACCGAGCGGTCCGGGCACGGGCAACCCCGCCGGCCGGGCGCCGAGGCAACGCCGCCGGGCCCCGTCCCGCCCGGAACCGGTGGCCCCGGGCGGGCGGCGCACCCGCACGACGGAACGGGTGCGCTAGGGAATCGGCGCCCGCCCGCTTGCCCACCAGGTCAGCGCAATTCGCCATTCGGGCTCTGGGGGAGTGGGGCGAAGCGCTGGCACAAGACGTACCGCTCAGAGTCCCCGGGTCCCCCGGGGACTCTTTTCGTACCTCCGAACCGAAGGAGCACCCTTCCATGAGACGCCTGGCCGTCGTCATCACGGCCCTGTTACCCCTCCTGGGATCGGCCCCGGCGCACGCCGAACCGCCCGCCCCGCAGAAACCCGACGCCCGCGTCCAGTGGCTCGACAGCCGAACCGTCGCCTGGCCCAAGAACCTCGGCGACCCCACCCGCCCCCACCGCCTCGTCCACGAACGCGGAACGTTCACGCTCACCCCCCGGCCCGGCGGGCTCGGCGCCGCCTACGCCGGCTACGACGCGTTCCACGTCGAGGCGACCCCGGAACAGGTGCGCTCCGCGCTCCGCGGCCCCCTCACCGCCGAAACGGACGACGGCGTCCGCACCGGCGTCCAGATCCCCGGCGTCCTGGACGACCTCTACGCCCCCGCCGCCACCAAGGCCCGCCTGGGCCCCGTCTTCCGGGACGGCCGGCCCACCCTCTCCGTCTGGGCGCCCACGGCGAAGACCGTGGCGCTCGAGCTCGACGGCCGTACGCTCCCCATGCGCCGCGACGCCGCCAGCGGCGTCTGGAGCGCCACCGGGCCCCGCTCCTGGGCCGGCAAGCCCTACCGCTACGCCGTCACCGTCTACGCCCCGACCCTCCGCGAGACCGTCGTCAACCACGTCACCGACCCGTACTCCACCGCCCTCACCGCCGGCTCGTCCCGCAGCCTGGTCACCGACCTGTCGGCTCCCGCCCTCGCCCCGCCCGGCTGGGCGCACCTGCGCAAGCCCGGACCCGTCCCCTTCCGGGACGCCCGCATACAGGAGCTCCACGTCCGGGACTTCTCCCCGCGCGGCGACTACCTCGCCTTCACCGATCCCGCCTCGCCCGGCATGCGCCACCTCAAGTCCCTCGCCGACGCCGGGACCTCCTACGTCCACCTCCTGCCCGTCTTCGACTTCGCGACCGTCCCCGAACTCCGCGCCGACCGGGCCACCCCGCCCTGCGACCTGGCCGCCTTCCCCGCCGACTCCGAAGAGCAGCAGAAGTGCGTCGCCCGCACCGCCGCCCGCGACGCCTACAACTGGGGCTACGACCCGCTGCACTACACCGTCCCCGAGGGCTCCTACGCCTCCGACCCCGACGGGCCCCGGCGCACGGCCGAGTTCCGGCGGATGGTGCAGGGGCTCGCGGGTGCCGGGCTGCGCACGGTCATGGACGTCGTCTACAACCACACCGCCGCCTCCGGCCAGGACGAGCGGTCCGTCCTCGACCGGATCGTGCCCGGCTACTACCACCGGCTCCTCGACGACGGCTCCGTCGCCACCTCCACGTGCTGCGCCAACACCGCGCCCGAGCACGCCATGATGGGCAAGCTCGTCGTCGACTCGGTCGTCACCTGGGCGAAGGAGTACAAGGTCGACGGCTTCCGCTTCGACCTGATGGGGCACCACCCCAAGGCCAACATCCTCGCCGTGCGCGCGGCCCTCGACGCCCTCACGCCCGCGAAGGACGGCGTCGACGGCAAGTCCGTGATCCTCTACGGGGAGGGCTGGAACTTCGGAGAGGTCGCCAACGACGCCCGTTTCGTCCAGGCCACGCAGAAGAACATGGCCGGCACCGGCATCGCCACCTTCTCCGACCGCTCCCGCGACGCGATCCGCGGCGGCGGTCCCTTCGACGACGACCCCCGCGTCCAGGGCTTCGCCTCCGGGCTCTTCACCGACCCCAACGCCTCGCCCGCCAACGGAACGCCCGAGCAGCAGCGGGCCCGGCTGCTGCACGCCCAGGACCTGATCAAGGTCGGCCTGACCGGCAACCTCGCCGCGTACCGCTTCACCGACACCACCGGCCGGTCCGTGCGCGGCGCCGACGTCGACTACAACGGTCAGCCCGCCGGATACGCCGCCGCGCCCGGCGACGCCCTGTCCTACGCCGACGCCCACGACAACGAGACCCTCTACGACGCCCTCGCCTACAAACTGCCGCAGGCCACCACCCCCGACGACCGGGCCAGGGCCCAGGTCGTCGCCCTGGCCGCCGCCACCCTCTCCCAGGGCCCGGCCCTCTCCCAGGCCGGTACGGACCTGCTGCGCTCCAAGTCCCTGGACCGCAACTCCTACGACAGCGGCGACTGGTTCAACGCGATCCACTGGAACTGCGCCGAGGGCAACGGCTTCGGCCGCGGCCTGCCGCCCGCCGCCGACAACGCCGCCAAGTGGCCGTACGCCCGCCCGCTGCTGGCCGACCCGGCCCTGCGGCCCGGCTGCGGGCCCATCGCCGCGGCCTCGGCCGCCTACCGCGACCTGCTGCGCGTCCGCACCACCGAGAAGGCGTTCAGCCAGCCGACCGCCGAGGCCGTGCAGGCCGCGCTGTCCTTCCCGCTCTCCGGCAGGGACGAGACGCCGGGCGTCATCACCATGCGCCTCGGCGACCTGGTCGTCGTCCTCAACGCCACCCCGCAGGAACGCGCCCAGACGGTCCCGGCCCTCGCGGGCACCGGTTACCGCCTCCACCCGGTGCAGGCGCACGGCGCGGACCCCGTCGTGAAGTCCGCGTCCTACACCACCGGAACGGGCACCTTCACCGTGCCGGGCCGGACGGTCGCGGTCTTCAGGAACGCGACGCGGTAATACCGGCCGGGAGCAGGGCGGGGGCGGGCGCGCCGGTCCGGGCCGTGAGCCGGACGAAGGGCCCGTCCACGGGCTCGTCCCCGAGGACCCGGACGAGCACCGCCGCCGTCTCCCCGTCGTACGCGGCGCTCACCGCGGTGAGCGCCGCGAAGGCGTGCACCAGTTGCCGCTCCAGCTCCGCGCGGGGGACGCGGCGGCCGTCCAGCCACAGCAGCGCGGTGCTCTCCGCCAGCGAGATCCAGGAGCGCAGCAGCAGCTCCAGCCGGGCGGACGGCTCCCGGACGCCCAGGTGCGTCAGCAGGTGGCCGTACGCGGCCTGCCGCACCCCGTCGATCATCGCGCAGGACGGGCCGGTGCCCGCCATCGCCGGGCCGCCGCGCAGCAGGGCGGCGAAGGCCGGCCCGTAGGTCTCCACGAAGTCGAAGAAGCGGCGCATCACCCGCGCCAGCCGGCCGCCGGACGGACCCTCGCACGGCTCGGCGAGCCGTGCGGTCAGCTCGTCGGCGGCGTGGCGCAGCGCGGCCTCGTAGAGGCTCTGCTTGCAGGGGAAGTAGTGATAGACGAGCGGCCGGGAGATCCCGGCCGCGGTGGCGATGTCGTCGACGGAGACGGTGTCGGGCGGGCGGTGCCCGAACAGGTCGAGGGCGACCGCGATCAGTTGCTCGCGGCGCTGCTCGACACCCATCCTGCGGCGTACCCCGGTCGTCATGGCGGTCATCCTAAACCGCCCCGTACCGGGGGCCGTTCGGCCCGGGCCGGACGGCTCAGCGCAGCTGCTCCAGCTTGCCGCCGTTCTCCAGACGGGCCGTCAGCTCGACCTGGGCGCCCTGGTGGGCGGGCACGGCCAGGAGGGGCCCCCGCTCGCTGCCGTGCGCCCCGCCGGCCGCCGTGACGGAGACGACGTCGCCGCCGCCCGCCGCCAGCGCGTACCAGGTGCCGCCCGGGGACTTCCACAGGGCGCCCGCCAGGACGTGCGGTTCGCGGGCCCCGCAGGTGAGCGTGGACTCGGCGCGGCCGACGACCGCGGCGGGCGCGCCCGCCCGGCCGCCGGGGGCCAGGAACTGGGCCAGTACGCGGCTGCCCGCGCCGCGCCAGGTCTCGGCCCGGGTGCAGAACCATTCCGCGCTCCCGGCCGCGCCGGGGAGCGTCTGGGTGGCGAACTGCCAGGAGTTCACCGAGCGCACGCCCTGCCCCCGCACGGTCGTCAGCCGGCAGGCCGTGTGGGCCCAGGCCGCGCGGTCCTTGGCGCCGGTCGCGTCGTGCGGGGCGGTGGGGGAGCCCGCGGTGAGCCGGGTGGGGAGCAGTTCGCCGAGGTCGGTGACCAGGTGCTCGCCGAGGCGGAGGGCCGTCCAGGTGTGGCAGTCGCCCGCGCCGGCGGGGCTGCGCACGGAGTCGGTGACGCCGTCGGCGCCGCGGCGCAGCGGCTCGTCGGCGGCGCCGGGGGCGAGCAGGTCCCGTACGGCGGCGTCGGCGATCCAGGGGGCGGTCAGATAGCGGACGTTGCCGTCGGTGCGGCCGACGACCAGCGCGGCGGCACCGGCCGTGTCGGCCGCGTCGGCGCGGGCGAAGTCCAGGGCGGCCGCGCCGGTGTCGCCGTCCTTGGACTCGGCGTAGCGCACGACGCGCAGCCCGTCGTGGAGGAGGACGACCGTCGCCGCGTCGACCTCGCCGGCGTACAGCAGTTGCGGGGGACCGGCGGCGGGCCCGGTGGCGGTGCCGGGCGTCGCGGTGATCTGCACGGAGGGGCCCGGCCGGGCCCAGACGGCCAGTGCCCGGCGCAGCAGTTCCTTGTCGCCGGTGCGGCCGCCGCGCGCGGGCCAGGAGGCGAAGCCGGGCCGGTCGGCGCTCTTCCACGCGGTGGGGGCGGCGGTGACCAGCCGGGCCGGGTCGAGGGCCTGGGCGGCGGCCGAGTTCTGCGCGTACGGGGGCGCGGCCGCGCCGTCGGGGCCCCAGCCGCCGTCGGGCAGGGCGATCAGCGTCCCGCAGACCACGACGGCCGCGGCGGCGGCCAGGGCGGCCCTGGTGTGCTGGCGGCGGCGCATCAGGTCGGTGGGCCGGGCCTGGAGGGAGCAGGGGTCGAACTCCACCGACTCCAGCAGCGAGGCGTCCCGGCTGCCGGGCGGGATCCGCACCCCGTCGGCCTCGGCCAGCGCCGCGCCCGGCTCCATCACCCCGGCGGCGGCCAGCATCCGCACCACGTCGTCCTCGTCGGGGAGTTCCAGCGCGCGCAGCACATAGGCGGCGCGGCCGGGCGCGGAGAGCGCGGCGAGCGCCTGGTCGAGCACGAGCTCGTCGGCGCCGCCCGAGCGCGGGAACAGCCGCAGCCCCCACACCTGGGGCAGCAGCGGCGGCAGCTGCCCGGGGCGCGGCAGCCGGAACCGGCCGCGCGGGCGGGCGGCGGCCAGCGCGGAGTCCAGCACTCGCTGGCGGACGTAGGCGTATCCCGGGTCCTCCGGCGACCTGCGGGTGCCCCGGGGGCCCGGCAGGACGGTCTCCTCGTCCCGCGCGCCCGCCCTGCCCCGGGGCAGGGCCCGCTGGACGAGGGCGTGGGCGGTCAGCACGCGCCGGTTCCGGCCCAGCGACGGCGGCAGCACCAGGTAGGCGAGCCGTACCAGCCGCGGATAGTGCTCGATGAGCGCGGCCTCGGCCTGCTCGACGTCGACGGTGGGCGGGGCGGGGGGCCGGGAGGCCGTTGCTTGCTGCTGCACGTAGGTAGAACGAGTGAATGGTGCGATGGTCACTTCACCCGTCACCCGAGTGGGCGGCTCATCCGAGCGGGCCCCTCGGGGCGGCCGGGCGCGCTACGCGACGCAGCGGGCCCGGATCCGGTCCACCGCCGCGTCCGGGATGCCGAGCCCGTCGCGCACGTACCCCGTCACCCCGCCGTACGTCCGGTGCATCTCCTCCAGCGCCACCGCCAGATAGCCGGGCCGCACGCCGAGGATGGCGTCGACGATGGCCGGGTCGCCACCGGCGGCCGTGAAACGGTCGCTGACCGGCTTGAACGCCGCCCGGACGGCCGGTTCCACCGCCAGGTACTCCCGCTCGGCCGTCGCCTCGTCCGCCCCGAGCAGCAGCAGTATCAGCGTCGCCGCCCAGCCCGTGCGGTCCTTGCCCGCCGTGCAGTGGAAGAGCAGCGGCCCGCAGTCCGGCTCGGCGAGCGTGGTCAGCAGCAGCCGGAAGGCCTGGCAGGCGGACTCGGAGGAGACGAAGGAGCGGTAGACGTCGCTCATCACCTTCTCGGCCTTGCCGCCGCCCAGGTGCTCCTCGGCGGCGGCCGGGCTGCCCAGGACGTCCTCCAGCTTGCCGGGCACCTGCTCGCCGCCGCCCGGGTGGGTGGCGCCCGGCCCGGCGAAGACGTCCGCGACGATCAGACGGGCGCCCTCGGGCAGCCGGTCGGGCCGCTCGCGGCGCTCGTTCTCGCTGCGCAGGTCCACGACCGTGTGGATGCCGAGGGCGGCGACGGCGGGGTCGGCCACCACGTCGAGGCGGTCGAGTCCTCCGGAGCGGAGCAGCAGCCCGGGGCGGACGGCGGAGTTGCCGACGAGCGCGATGCCGCCGAGGTCGCGGAGGTTCGTGATCGTCGAGGCATCGAACTGCTGGGGCATGGGCCGGTCTCCCTCATCCGCGTTTTGCGGCTTATCGCATTTTCTGCCCTCTTATTGTGAGGAACGCCGGCCGAGTCCGCGACGGCGCCCCCCGCCCAGCGCCGGGCCCAGCCCCAGCCCCAGCCCCAGCGTCAGCGCCAGCAGATGGCCCACGTCCGTGAAGGTCGTCCGGCCCCGCCCCCGAAGGCAGGGGCGGACACCGAGCGTGAGCAGCGCCGCGCACGCGGCCGTCCGGGCCGGGCCGCGCGGCAGGGCGGCGGCCAGGGCGCCCGCCACGGCGTTGAGGCCGTAGCTGACGCCCACGTCCGTCGCGGACCGCGTCCGGGGGCCGGCGCGCAGGGCGCGCAGCCCCGCGTAGACGAGGAGCGAGGCGCCCGCGTGCCCGTAGGCGAACGCGCCCGCCGCCCACCACGCTCCGTACGCGTACTCCGTGTACCCCAGCACCGCCAGCAGGAGCAGCGCGTACGGCAGCTCCATGGGGGCCTCGACCAGGAAGGCGCTGCCGGCCAGGGTGTCCCAGCGGCCCGCGTCCAGGTTGTCGACGTTGGTGGAGCACCGGCGCAGCAGGCGCTCCCGTGCCTCCGGCGCGAGCAGGCTCCGCACGGCGTACGCGCCCAACTGCACGCCCCCGACATAGGCGGGGGCCAGCCAGGGCAGCGTGCGGGGGATCCGGGACACGCCCTCACCCCCGGTCGAGATAGGCCAGCACCGCCAGCACCCGGCGGTTGTCGTCGTCGGACACCGGAAGCCGGAGCTTGCCGAAGATGTTGGACGTGTGCTTGGCGATCGCCCGCTCGGTCACCGTCAGCCGCTCGGCGATCGCCGTGTTGGACCGGCCCTGCGCCATCAGCTCCATCACCTCGCGCTCGCGCGGCGTGAGCCTCGCCATCGGCCGGTCCTTCTCACGCCGCGTCAGCAACTGGGAGATGACCTGCGGATCCATCGCGGTGCCGCCCGCCGCCACCCGCCGTACGGCGTCGACGAACTGCTCCGCGTCGAAGACCCGGTCCTTCAGCAGATAGCCGACGCCACCGCTGCCGTCCGCGAGCAACTCCCGCGCGTAGAGCTGCTCCACGTGCTGCGACAGCACCAGCACCGGCAGCCCCGGGGTGGCCCGGCGGGCGGCCAGGGCGCACTGGAGGCCCTCGTCGGTGAAGGACGGCGGCAGGCGCACGTCCACCACCGCCACGTCCGGCCGCTCCTCGGCCAGCGCCCGGGTCAGCTCCGGGCCGCTGGCCACCGCCGCCGCTATCTCGAAGCCGTACGCCTCCAGCAGCCGGACCAGACCGTCCCGCAGCAGGAACAGGTCCTCGGCGAGCACTACGCGCACGGGTCCTCCGCGAGCGCGAAGTCCGCGTAGTCGAAACCGGGGGAGACCACGCAGGTCACCAGCACCGGCTCGGTGCCCGCCGGCTCGGCCGCCTGCCACACCCCGCCGGGGACCAGCCCCTGCGGCAGCTCGCCCCGCTCGACGGCGGCGCCGAGGACGAGCTCCTCGGCACCCGCCTCGTCGGGCTCCGGTCCGTCACCGCCCAGGAGCAGCCGCAGCGGGCCGCCCCGGTGCCAGAGCCACAGTTCGTCCGAGCGGACCCGGTGCCAGCGGGAACGTTCACCCGGGTGGAGCAGGAAGTAGATGCCGGTGGCGTGGGCGCGCGGGCCCGGGTAGCCCTCGGGCACGGTCGTGCCGGGGGCCCGCCAGGTCTCGCGGAACCAGCCGCCCTCGACGTGGGGTTCCAGGCCGAGGAGCGCGACGAGCCCGGAGCGTTCGGCGAGGCTTTCGGAGGCTTCCGTCATGGGGTCACTCTCCCACCGGACCCCGCCCACCGGGTCACCGGGTGAGCGCGCACGGGATCTCCATCGTGACCATCGTCGGGCCGCCGTGCGGGCTGCTGACGGCCAGCACGCCGTCGAAGGCGCCCAGGCGGCGCTCGATGCCGCGCAGCCCCGTGCCGCCCGCCGGGTCGGCGCCGCCACGGCCGTTGTCGGTCACCGCGATCCGCAGGGTGCCCTCCGCGTGCCGGACGTCCAGCCAGATCCGGTCGGCGGCGGAGTGCTTGGCCGCGTTGGTGAGGGCCTCGCTGATGGCGAAGTACGCGGCGGACTCGACCGGTTCGGCGGCCCGGCCCGTCAGCTCCACGTCCACCTCGACGGCGAGCGGCAGCCGCAGCGCCAGGGCGCGCACGGCGTCCGCGAGGCCCCGCTCGGCCAGCACGGGCGGGTGGATGCCCCGGACGAGGTCGCGCAGCTCGGTGAGGGTCTCCGCCGTGCCGGCGCGGGCGGCCGCCAGCAGCCGCTTGGCCTCGGCGGGGTCCCGCTCGATCAGCGCCTCGACGGTGCCCAGGCTCATGCCCATGGCGACGAGCCGGGCCTGCGCCCCGTCGTGGAGGTCGCGCTCGATGCGGCGCAGTTCGGCGGCGGAGCTGTCCACGGCCTCGTACCGGGTCTCGGTGAGCCGGTCGACGCGCCGGGCCAGCTCGGTCTCCCGGGTGGGCCGCAGGAAGGCCGCCGCCAGCCCGAAGTGGAAGCGCAGCAGACGCGGGTTGACGAAGAGCCCGAGGACGCCGAGGGCGAGGCCGAGGGCGGCCGCCATGTTCGCCGACGTCTGGCCGGTGATGTGGATGAACGCGAACCACTCGTTGCCCCCGGCGTTCACGATCGGCTTCCATACGCCGAGCGCCAGCACCGGCCCCCAGATCGCGTACACCAGCAGGATGGCCGGGAGCATCGCGGTGAGCACGCCGCCCGTCATCTCGACCAGCAGCCACTGCGCGTCCCGCCAGGTGGTGCGGTCCTTGAGCAGGGCCAGGCACAGCTCGACCCGGCCGACGATCCCGCCCTTGACCGCGGGCGGCGGCCCGTAGGGCGCCGGGATGCGCACCCCGGACCAGTCCAGGGCCTGGGCCCGGCGCTGGTTGGCGTGGGCCCGGACGGCCTTCAGCACGAGCGGCGTCGTGAACAGCCCCACACCCAGCACGATCAGGACGACCGACACCGCCGCGAACGCGAACAGCACGGTCGCCGTCACCGCCCCGGACACCGCCAGCCAGAATCCGCGCGCCCCGGCCAGGAGCCCTTCCCGGACCTTCATCGTTCCTTCTCCCCCACGGGTCGTTCCCACGGGCCGTGGATCCGGCCCGCGGGAACAAGTCTGCGGGGTCGGGCCGCGCCCGGTCACGGGGGCTGGGCGACGGCCGGGGGTGTACCTGGCACCACCCCCGGGGAGGAGGAGGTCAGAGGGCCGCCGGGGGCGCGTACTTGTAGCCGACGCGGCGGACGGTGACGATCGACGAGCGGTACTCGGCGCCCATCTTGCGGCGCAGCCGGGCGACGTGGACGTCGACGGTCCGGCCGTCGCCCACGTGCCCGTAACCCCACACGGTCGTCACCAACTGGTCGCGGGTGTGCACCCGGTGGGGGTGGGCGACGAAGTGGGCCAGCAGCTCGAACTCGAGGTAGGTCAGATCCAGCGGGCGGCCCGCGACGCTCGCCGTCCGCTGCTCGGGGTCGATGCTCACCAGCGCGTCGCCCTCGGTGGCGGGCGCGGCCTCGGGGGTGGCGTCGGCGGTGGCGTCGGGGATGGCATGCCCGGTCCGAGCCGCCTGGCCGGCCTGGCCCGCCAGCGCCGCCTGGCCCGCCAGTGCCGCCTGTCCGGCCTCGGCGTGCTCGGCCGGTACGAGGACCAGGTAGCCGATCATCGGCGGCCGGCCCGGCAGGGTGGGCAGCGCGTGCTGGGGCGCCGGCAGCCAGGTGGCCCCGGCGTGCAGCAGCTCGGCGACGGGCGGCACCTCGTCCGGCGCCACGGCTCGCAGCCGGTGGCGGCGGTCGGTACGGCCGGCCTGGGCGGGGATCTGCGGGGACGCGGTGAGGGTGCGGAGGTTCGTCATGGAGAGCTCAGCTCTTTCGCGCGAGAAGCCGTCGAGAGGACGTGCGTGGCGCGGGCCGCTTGGCCGGAACCGGTGCCGGCGGCTGACTTCGACGCGGGTCAGCGGGAGGAGTGGGCCTGCGCGGGAATCGCGCGACAACACACTCGGTCGAAATCGTGGTGCTGACGGGAAGGCCAGAACGGCTCGAGGTCGAAGCGACCCGTCGCGGAGTTCTGATAGCTGGCCATGCCCCCTATTGAAGCACGGCCGGCGACGGGACAGGAGCCCTGCCGGCCGGTGAATACGGAACCTTGGCGATCTTGGATGTTGCTACGGGAACGGACCGGGAGCGGACCGGGGCCGGGGCCCGGATCCGCTCCCGCGGGGTTACCGGCGGTCGGCGAGCAGGGTGATCAACTCGCCGAGGCGATCACCGGGTAGTGATCGCTGAGGTTGGTGTACGTGTACTCCTTGCCCCAGCTGGAGACCGTCCAGGGCGCGGAGCTCTCCTTGATCACGGAGTTCGTCCAGCCCCGGGGCCGGACGTGACCCTTGCGGTGGAGGACGTAGTCGAGGTCCTCGCGGGGGTCGGTGGGGTAGCGGTAGGCCGCGATCGAGTTCTCCTTGGTGTCGAAGGAGTACGGGTGCCCGGTACGGCCGCCGTCCGCCGGGACCAGATCGGCGTCGGCGAGCATCGAGCCGTACTCCTCGCTCCGCGAGTCCACGTTCAGATCGCCCGCGACCATCACCTGCTCGTCCGCCGGGATGTTCTTCGCGTCGAGGAACGCGTCGATCTGCCGGAACTGCTTGGCGCGGTCGGCCTCCGCCTCGCCCGCCTTGCAGCCGCTGTCCGTCGACTGGGCGTGCGTCCCCACCAGGTGCACCTTCGTGCCGTTCACGTTCAGGACGACGTAGGCGAAGCCCTTGTTGGACCACCAGTCCGCGCCGCACGCGTCCTTGTAGATCACCTGCTCCTTGCGGACGATCGGCCACTTGCTGAGCACGGTCACCCCGCCGTCCTCCGGCGTGGTGGTGGAGTAGGAGCCCCCGGTGGCGTCCCAGCCGTCCTTGCTCCGGCCGACGACGGGCGTCTGGTACGGGTAGCCGGCGGCCGCCCGGGCCTTCAGGTCGTCCGAGGCGGCGTTGTCGAAGGCCTCCTGGAGGACCACGACGTCGTTGCCCTGGAAGAAACCGGCGGTGGCTATCTCCTGGGCGCGGTGCGCCTGGCCCCAGTTGGGGTAGAGCTTCGTGCTCATGAGGAACGTGTTGTAGGTGAGCACCTTCAGCTGGGGCGTGGCGGTCGCCGCGTGAGCGGGTTGGGCCAGGACGGTGGTGGTGAGCAGGGCGGCGGCGGACAGGGCGACGGATCCGGCGGTCTTCGTGAACGGCACTGCGACTCCCTCGACGGTCGGTGATCCTTTGGGCGGCAACGGCCCGCCACATCAGATCAGTTGCCGTTAGCACCCGATGGCGGGCAGGTTTCCGTCAGCCGACGCGCGGGACAAGACCCGTCGCCGCCGCCTCCCTCTTCTCGGCATGTCGCCGACGCCGCGCCCCCAGCAGGAGCGCCGTGGCGAGCACCCCGCCCACCAGGAACGCGGCCGCCGCGAGCACCGCCGACAGCCGCAGACCGGCGGTGAACCCGCCCGCCGCCGTGGCCACCGTGCCGAACAGGGCCACCCCGGCCGCGCTGCCCACCTGCCGGGCGACGTTGAAGACCGCGGACGCCACGCCCGTACCGTCCGCCGGAGCCGCGTCGATGACGGCGGCGGTGGCGGCGAGCGCCGTCGTCGTCTGACCCAGGCCCGTGGCGGCGAGCGCGAACAGCAGGGCGGGGTAGGGGACGCCCGGCGAGGCGACGAGCCAGCCCAGGAAGCCCGCCGCGCCCAGGAACAGCCCGGCGGCCATGGGCACGTACGGACCCGTGCGCGCGGTCACCCGGCTCAGCAGCGGCGCCGCGATCAGGCCCATGCAGACCGAGGGCAGCAGGGCCAGGCCGGTCTCCAGGGCGTCGTAACCGCGCTCCTGCCGGAAGTAGAGGGTGGAGAGGAACAGCATGCCGTAGTAGCCGAAGCTGATCAGGAAGCCGATGGCGGCCGTGGTGGAGAACGCCTTCCGCCGGAACAGGGACGGCGGCAGCAGCGGCCGCCGGGCCCAGGCCGCCGTCATGGCCGACGTCGCCGTCGTGGCAGGCATTGCAAGCGTGGCAGGCGTTGCAAGCGTGGCCGTCGTGGCCTCCAGCCGGTGCTCCACGACGGCGAACGCGGCCAGCGCCACCACGCCCGTCACGGCCGCCACCAGCACCGGGGGAGCGGTCCAGCCGGCCGTCCCGGCCTCGTTGAGCGCCCCGGCCAGCGCGACGAGACCGACCACGCCCAGCACCTGGCCGAGGGGGTCCATCCGCCCGGCGCCGGGGCCCTGGAGAACCCGGACGGCAGGAATGTGACGCATCGTCAGGAAGACGGTGAGCCCGCCCACCGGCAGGTTCAGCCAGAACACCGCCCGCCAGTCCAGCCCGGCCACCAGCAGCCCGCCCACCACGGGACCCGCGCCGAAGGCGATCGAGGCGACGGCCCCCCACACCGCGACCGCCCGGGCCCGCGCGGCCCGGTCCGGATGGGCGGCCCGCAGCAGCGCCAGCGAGGCCGGCACCAGGAACGCCGCCCCCGCGCCCTGCGCCAGCCGGCCCGCCACCAGGGCGCCCGCCGTGGTGGCCAGCCCGCAGGCGGCCGACGCGGCGGTGAAGACGCCCAGCCCCCACAGGAACACCCGCCGGTGCCCGAACCGGTCGCCCAGCCCGCCACCGAGCAGCAGCAGCCCCGCGAAGACGGTGCTGTAGCCGTCGACGCACCACTGGAGGGCGGCCGGCCCGGCGCGGAGCGAGGCGCCGATGTCGGGCACGGCCACGGTGACGACGGTGACGTCCAGCATCACCAGGAAGTAGCCGAGGCTGAGGGAGACGAGGGGCAGGGATGTACGAAGGGAAGCTCTCACCGGACGAGTCTCGGCCCCGCACACTTCGTCGAACGACGAAAGGTGGACGTCGTAGATTGGCCGTGTGACCGACGTGATCAACCGCCAGCCCGATGTCGCCCGCGCCGCCGCCCTGATCGCGGACCCGTCCCGCGCCCGGATCCTCAAGGCGCTGTGCGACGGCCGTGCCCTGTCGGCGGGCGCCCTCGCCACCGAGGCGGGCGTGAGCGCACCCACCGTCAGCGCTCACCTCGCCCGGCTCACGTCCGGCGGCCTGATCACGGCCGTCCACGAGGGCCGGCACCGCTACTACCGCCTCACCGGCCCCGACGTCGCCGGCGCGCTGGAGGCACTCGCCCTCATCGCCCCGCCCCTGCCGGTGCGCTCGCTGCGCGAGAGCGGCGTCGCCAACGCCCTCCACCGCGCCCGCACCTGCTACGACCACCTGGCCGGCCACCTCGGCGTCACCCTGATGCGCGCCCTCCTCGACCGCGGCCTGCTCACCGGCCACGACGGCACCCACCGCCCCGACACCGCCGTCCGCGACCGCCCCGCCGCCTATGGCCACGACGCCGCCTACCGGCTCACCGCCCCCGGCCGCACCGCCCTGACCGCCTTCGGCGTGGACGTCGCGGGCCTGCCCCGGCGCCGCCCGGCCATCCGCTACTGCGTCGACTGGAGCGAGCACCAGCACCACCTCGCCGGCGCGCTGGGCGCCGCCCTCACCGCCCGGCTCTTCGCCCTCGGCTGGCTCCGGCACGGGGCGAGCCCGCGCGTCGTCCACCTCACGGAGGCGGGGACGCGCGGGCTCGCGGACGCGTTCGGGGTGGTCGACCTGGCGGCGTGAGGACCTGGCCGTGCGAGGGGCCTGGCCGCGCGTGAGGGGCGGGGCCGCACGCGAGGGCCCGGCCGCGCTAGGACGACCGGCTCAGCGCCTCCCGGACGGCCTCCTCGGAACGCCCCACCACGGCCGTGCCGTCGTCGGCGGTGATGATCGGCCGCTGGATCAGCTTCGGATGCGCCGCCAGGGCTTCCACCCACCGATCGCGGGCCGTAGCGTCCCGGGGCCAGTCCTTGACGCCGAGCTCCTTGGCCTCGGCCTCCTGGGTCCGTGTGATGTCCCAGGGCTCCAGGCCCAGCCGCTTCAGCACAGCGCGGATCTCCTCGACGGTGGGCACGTCCTCGAGATAACGCCGGACGGAATAACCGGCTCCTTCGGCGTCGAGCAGCGACAGCGCGCTACGGCACTTCGAACAGGCGGGATTGATCCAGATCTCCATACCACCGAGCCTAGAGCTCACGGCCCCTAGCGGCCGCCCGCCCGCTCCACGCCCCGCCCCACCCGCTCCGCCAGGAACCCCTCCCACGTCCGCCGGCCCCTGACGGCTCCGTCGAGGTTCAGGTTCTCCCCGGCCCGGTACGCGCGGCCGAGCCCGCCCGGCACCCGGACCGGCAGCATCGGCCGGCGCTTGCCCGCGGCCCGCAGATAGCCGCGGCTCAGCTCGGCCAGCTCGTACACCTCCGGCCCGGCGAGGTCGGGCACCGCCCCGGCGGGCTCGCCGAGCGCCAGCTCCACGAGCCGGGCGGCCACCTCCCGCGCGTCGACCGGCTGCCAGCGCACCCCGCCGGGCGCCGGGACCACCGGCAGCTTCCCCATCGCCGTCACCACCTTCAGGGCCAGGTCGTGGAACTGGGCGGCGCGCAGCGTCGTCCACGGCAGCCCGGACTCCGCCACGGCCCGCTCGGCCTCCAGCTTGGCCCTGAAGTAGCTCAGCGGCACCGTGTCCGCCCCGATGACGGAGATGTACACCAGATGCCCCACCCCGGCCGCCCGCGCGGCCCGCACCAGATTCCGGGTCGCCACGTCGTCCCCCTTGGCGCCACCCGCCAGGTGCAGCACGACCCCGGCCCCCTCGACGGCCGCCTCGACCCCCTCGTCCTTGAGCAGATCACCGGTGACATACGCGACCCCGCCCCCGCCCTCCCGCTCCCGCTCCCGCCGGCTGAGCACCCGCACCTCACGACCGGCGTCCCGCAACAACGGCACGACCAGCCGCCCGAGCGTGCCCGTACCGCCGGTGACCAGGATGGTGGACGTCGTCATGGCTGCTTCCTCGTTCGCTCGAGCGGTTCTTCCGTGGCCTTCGCCGACATGACGTACGGCGAGGAAGGAATGTGACAGGCGAGCGAAAAAGGCCGTCGGCCGCGTCTTCCCTTCCGGGAAGACGCGGCCGACGGCCTGTGCTGTGTCGCGGCGGTTCTTAGATGTCGAAGTACATCTCGAACTCGTGCGGGTGCGGGCGCAGCTGGATCGGGGCGATCTCGTTGGTGCGCTTGTAGTCGATCCAGGTCTCGATCAGGTCGGAGGTGAAGACGCCACCGGCCTGGAGGTACTCGTTGTCCTGCTCCAGGGCCTCGAGGACGGCCGGGAGGGAGGTCGGGACCTGGGGGACGTTGGCGTGCTCGTCGGGGGCGAGCTCGTAGAGGTCCTTGTCGATCGGCTCGGCCGGCTCGATCTTGTTCTTGACGCCGTCGAGGCCGGCCAGGAGGAGGGCCGAGAAGGCGAGGTAGGGGTTCGAGGACGGGTCCGGGGCGCGGAACTCGACGCGCTTGGCCTTCGGGTTGGAGCCCGTGATCGGGATGCGCATCGCGGCGGAGCGGTTGCGCTGCGAGTAGACCAGGTTGACCGGGGCCTCGAAGCCGGGGACCAGGCGGTGGTAGGAGTTCACCGTGGGGTTGGTGAAGGCCAGCAGCGACGGGGCGTGCTTGAGGATGCCGCCGATGTAGTAGCGGGCGGTGTCCGAGAGGCCCGCGTAGCCCTGCTCGTCGTAGAAGAGCGGCTCGCCGTTGCTCCACAGCGACTGGTGGACGTGCATGCCGGAGCCGTTGTCACCGAAGATCGGCTTGGGCATGAAGGTCGCGGTCTTGCCGTTGCGCCAGGCGACGTTCTTCACGATGTACTTGAAGAGCATCAGGTCGTCGGCGGCGGCGAGCAGCGTGTTGAACTTGTAGTTGATCTCCGCCTGGCCGGCGGTGCCGACCTCGTGGTGCTGGCGCTCGACCTGCAGGCCGGCCTTGTCCAGCTCCAGGGAGATCTCGGCGCGCAGGTCGGCGAAGTGGTCGACCGGCGGGGCCGGGAAGTAGCCGCCCTTGTAGCGGACCTTGTAGCCGCGGTTGTCCTCCAGCGCACCGGTGTTCCAGGCGCCCGCCTCGGAGTCGATGTGGTAGAAGGACTGGTTCGCGCTGGTCTCGAAGCGGACGCTGTCGAAGACGTAGAACTCGGCCTCGGGGCCGAAGTACGCGGTGTCCGCGATGCCGGTGGAGGCGAGGTAGGCCTCGGCCTTCTTGGCGATGTTGCGCGGGTCGCGGCTGTACTGCTCACCCGTGATCGGGTCGTGGATGAAGAAGTTGATGTTCAGCGTCTTGTCGCGGCGGAACGGGTCCATACGGGCCGTGGAGAGGTCCGCGCGCAGCGCCATGTCCGACTCGTGGATGGCCTGGAAGCCGCGGATCGAGGAGCCGTCGAAGGCCAGCTCCTCGTCGGGGTCGAACACCGAGGCCGGGATCGTGAAGTGCTGCATCACGCCCGGCAGGTCGCAGAAGCGGACGTCGACGAACTTGACGTCCTCATCCGAGATGAACTTCTTGGCCTCGTCGGCGTTCTGGAACATCCAAGTCCTCCTAGCCCGGCCGCTCGCGGTCGGGGATTGCTTCGGTGGCGCGTGTACCGCATGGACGCGCTGCCGCCGACCCTAGAGAGACGGGATTTCTCAAGGATGACCCATCTGTTTCGCCGAGGTTAACCGGTCTGGTGGCGGTCTTGTGGGGTACGCCGGGTAGTGGGCCCGCTCCGGGGCCCGGGAGCGGGGACCCGGGACCCGGGAAACGTATGCGGGCCCAGTACCGTGGACGGGTGGACAATAGGCAAGCAATCGGATCATGGCTCTCCGGGCCCCGCGCGGCCGCGGAGGACATGGGCATCGAATTCGGCCACCGGGGTGAGCGCCTCGGCCTGCCGGCGAGCGGGCCGGGCTCCGTCGCCCCGATCGGGCGGCGGTTCGGCGCCCTGGTCATCGACTGGGCGCTGTGCATGCTCATCGCCTACGCGTTCCTCGCCCAGGGGAACCAGCAGCGCGCCGGCAACTGGGCCCTGCTGATCTTCCTCGTGCTCAGCCTGCTCACCGTCGGCACGGTCGGCTGCACCCCCGGCAAGCGCCTCCTCGGGCTGCGCGTCATCTCCGAGGACGGCACGCGGCTGACCCTGCCGCGGGTGCTGCTGCGCAGCGTGCTGCTCCTGCTCGTCATCCCCGCCGTCATCTGGGACCGCGACACGCGTGGTCTGCACGACCGGCTCGCCCGGGCCGTTCAGGTTCGGATCTGATCAAGTTCGGATCTGGGCACATACGAATTCGGATCTGAATACATACGAATGGGGGCGGCCGGAACCTTTCGGTTCCGGCCGCCCCCATTCGTATGCGGTCGTATCTGTGCGGTCAGCGGCCCTTCGGCATCCTCATGCCCTTGCCCGGGATAGGACCCTTCGGGATCGGCATGTTGCTCATGAGGTCGCCCAGCGCCCGGAGACGGTCGTTGACGGCCGTCACCTTCGCGCCCGGCAGCACGCGCGGCAGCTTGAGCAGGGTGGTGTGCAGCTTCTTCAGAGGCACCTGGCCCTCGCCCTCGCCCACGACGATGTCGTGCACCGGCACGTCCCCGACGATGCGCGACATGCGCTTCTTCTCGGCGGCCAGCAGGGTCTTCACCCGGTTCGGGTTGCCCTCGCCGACCAGCACGATGCCCGCCTTGCCGACGGCCCGGTGGACGACGTCCTGGCTGCGGTTCATCGCGACCGCGGGCGTCGTCGTCCAGCCGCCGCGGCGGATGTTCTCCAGGACCGCTGCGGCGGCTCCCGGCTGGCCCTCCATCTGCCCGAAGGCAGCGCGCTCGGCGCGGCGTCCGAAGACGATCGCCATCGCGAGGAAGGCCAGCAGGAAGCCGAGGATGCCCAGGTAGACCGGGTGGTCGAGCCAGAAGCCGATGGCAAGGAGTACACCGAAGGTGACAATGCCCACAGCCGCGACGACAAGACCGACCTTCGAGTCGACCTTCTTGGTCATCTTGTAGGTCTGGGCGATCTGCTTCAGTCGCCCGGGGTTCTCGGATGTTTCCTTCCTCGCCATACGGCGCAGTTTACGTCGCCCGCGGGCCGGGGGCCGCCACGGCCTCCAGCACGTGCTGGGCCTCCCGCCGGTCCTTGGCGCGGCGGCGGTCCTCCAGCACGGCGGTCCACGCGTTGCGCCGTGCGGTGCGCTGGCCACCGCGCATCAGCAGCCGTTCCAGCGCGCGCAGGGCCCCGGTGACGGACGGGGGCCGTACGGAGAGCGTGGACGGCAGAGCGGAGGAGGCGCGTGTGGCGGTCGCCAAGACTGCGTTACCGGGCGCGGCCTGCATGTCGATGTCCCCTCGGGAGCGGAAGAATTCGGTTGCGTGGAGGGTGTCGCACTGCTGTGCGTGGTTCCATCGTCACCGAATGGTGTTACCAACGCATGACCTCTTGGTCAAACACCTATGAAACGTTGACGCGGCCCGTACCGTTCGCTTGCTTTCGCAAGGAACGGTACGGGCCGCGTCAGGGTCCGCAGCAGGGCCGAACGGGGCAGACCGCCGGTCGGGCGTCGGTCAGACCGCCTGGGTCGAAGCGGCCGCCTCGCGCTTCTCGATCGCCTGCTGGTGGAGGCGACCCGCCCGGTACGAGGAGCGGACGAGCGGGCCCGACATGACACCCGCGAAGCCGATCTCCTCGGCCTCCTCCTTGAGCTCCACGAACTCCTGCGGCTTCACCCAGCGCTCCACCGGGTGGTGGCGCACCGACGGGCGCAGGTACTGGGTGATCGTGATGAGATCGCAGCCCGCGTCGTGGAGGTCCTGGAGGGCCTCGCTGATCTCCTCGCGGGTCTCGCCCATGCCGAGGATCAGGTTGGACTTCGTCACCAGACCGTAGTCGCGCGCGTCGGTGATGACCTTGAGCGAACGCTCGTAGCGGAAGCCCGGGCGGATGCGCTTGAAGATCCGCGGGACGGTCTCCACGTTGTGGGCGAAGACCTCGGGGCGGGACTCGAAGACCTGCTGGAGCAGCTCCGGCACCGCGTTGAAGTCGGGCGCGAGCAGCTCGACCTTGGTGTGGCCCGCCTCGCGGCCCGCCGTCTGCGCGTGGATCTGGCGCACGGTCTCGGCGTACAGCCAGGCGCCGCCGTCCTCGAGGTCGTCGCGGGCGACGCCGGTGATCGTGGCGTAGTTCAGGTCCATCGCGACCACGGACTCGCCCACGCGACGGGGCTCGTCGCGGTCGAGCGCCTGCGGCTTGCCGGTGTCGATCTGGCAGAAGTCACAGCGCCGGGTGCACTGGTCGCCGCCGATGAGGAACGTGGCCTCGCGGTCCTCCCAGCATTCGTAGATGTTGGGGCAGCCGGCTTCCTGGCACACCGTGTGCAGGCCCTCGCGCTTCACCAGGCCATGGAGCTCTTTGTACTCCGGGCCCATCTTCGCGCGGGTCTTGATCCACTCGGGCTTCCGCTCGATGGGGGTCTGGGCGTTCCGGACCTCCAAGCGCAGCATCTTGCGTCCGTCGGGTGCGACAGCGGACACGTCCGGCTCCCTATGACTTCGATTCCTCGGCGGACACCAGGGTACGCCCGTTATTTCCTGTGCTCTTCATTCTGCGCCCTGGGTAACCGATGGATCCCGGTGCGCATTCCCCGCCTCGCGTCGGCTCGGCGGGTTCGGTTCCTCGGCGGGCTCGGTTCCGTTCAGCCCGCCGCGGCCGGTTCCACGGCTCGGGGGCTCGGGGCCTCCTCCGCCAGGACCTCCCGCAGGTGCTTCTCCACCAGCGGCACCACCTCGGCCACCGGTACCCGGCGGCCCAGCTCGTTCGACAGGGACGTCACGCCCGCGTCCCGGATGCCGCACGGGACGATCCGGTCGAACCAGGTGTTGTCGGGATCACAGTTGATCGCGAAGCCGTGCATCGTGACGCCCTTGGCGATCCGGATGCCGATCGCCGCCAGCTTGCGGTCCTCGCGGCGCTGGCCCGCGTTGGACGGGGCGTACTCCGGGCCGTTGAGGCGGGGGTCGAACTCCTCGTCCGTCAGCCGGGGGTCGAAGTCCAGGCTCAGGCCGCCGATGGCCGGGCGCCGCTTCACGGGGTCGCCCAGCACCCAGACGCCGCTGCGGCCCTCGACCCGGGTCGTCTCCAGGCCGAGCTCGGCGCAGGCGCGGATCAGGGCCTCCTCCAGGCGGCGGACGTGCGCGATGACGTCCACCGGGCGGGGCAGCTTGAGGATCGGGTAGCCGACGAGCTGACCGGGCCCATGCCAGGTGATCTTGCCGCCGCGGTCGACGTCGACGACCGGGGTGCCGTCCAGGGGGCGCTCGCTGTCCTCCGTGCGCCGTCCGGCCGTGTAGACCGCCGGGTGCTCCAGCAGCAGACAGGTGTCGGGGATCTCGTCCGCGAAGCGGGCCGCGTGGACCTCGCGCTGCTTGTCCCATGCCTGCTGGTACTCGACCGCGTCCGCACCGAAGCCCAGATGGACAAAGCGCAGCTCACTCACGGCAGCTCCTCCTCGAACCGGTTCCGAACCCGTTCCGGCCCGGTCTGGTGGTCTTGAGGGCGGCCCGCCGCGTGCCGTCGCGCCTCGCACGCCCGTGCCCACTGTACGACCGCGCCCGGCGGACCCCGCAGTCGGCCGGAGTCCGGACGATCTTCCCCGGGGCGGCCTCGGGGGGCTCGGGGGCCTCTTCCCGGGTATTCGGCCTGTCCTCACACGATCGGATGAATGCGGGGCGAAGGCGGCTTTCGGGGCGAGGAAGACCGCTAAGTTCACGCCGTTCCAGGAACAAAAGATCAGGGAGACCGGCAGGCTGATGACGGAACGACCCCCACAGCGCATCCCCAACCGTCAACTCGCCGCGCTCATCGCGGAGGCCGGCTTTTCCAATGCGGGCCTGGCCCGCCGCGTAGATCAGCTGGGGCTCGAACACGGCCTCGACCTGCGCTACGACAAAACGTCCGTCACGCGGTGGCTGCGCGGGCAGCAGCCGCGCGGGACCACGCCCGCGCTGATCGCCGAGGTGTTCACCCGGCGGCTCGGGCGGCGGCTGTCCGCCCAGGACCTCGGGCTGGACGCGTGCGCGCCCGTGTACGCCGGGCTGGAGTTCGCCGCCTCGCCGGAGGAGGCCATCGACATCGTCAGCGGCCTCTGGCGCAAGGACTCCGGGAGCCACACCGAACTACGGAAGATCGCGTTCACTCCGGCCGGGCTCGTGGTGCCGAGCCGCGACTGGCTGATCGGGCGCGCGGACGAACGGGTGGCGCGCGGCATGAGCCCCGCGCCCTCCAGTGAGGGCGCGCGCCTGCCGCTCCAGGCGCGCGGCGGGCAGCTGCCGCGCCAGCGGGCCGCGGAGCGCGCTCCCGGGGGGGCGGGTGTCCATGGGCGACATCGCGGCCCTGCGGTCGGTGGGCGAGCTCTTCCGCACGATCGACCACGCCTACGGGGGCGGGCACGCCCGGCAGGCGCTGGTGCGGTACCTCGAGCACGAGACCGAGCCCATGCTGCGCGGGACGTACGGGGAGACCACCGGGCGGCGGCTTTTCGCCGCTGCCGCCGATCTCACCCGGCTGGCCGGGTGGACCTCCTACGACATCGCCGCGCACGGGCTCGCGCAGCGGTACTACGTCCAGGCGTTGCGGCTCGCCCAGGCGGCCGGGGACCGGGCGTACGGGAGCTATGTGCTCGTGACCATGAGCCGGCAGGCCGTCTATCTCGGGCACGGGCGCGAGGCCGTGCAGCTGGCGCGGGTCGCTCAGCAGGGGGTCGGGTCCGGGGCGCCGCCCGTCGTGCAGTCCCTGCTGCACGCGGTGGAGGCGCGGGGGCACGGGGTGCTCGGCGAGGTACGGGCGTGCTCGGCCTCGCTGGCACGGGCGGAACGGGCCCTGGAGAGCTCGCGGGCGGGCGACGACGTGCCGTACTGGGTGCGGTTCTTCGACGAGGCGCAGTTGGCGGACGAATTCGCGCACTGCCACCGCGATCTGCAGCAGTACCGCGCTGCCGCGCAGCACGCGGAGCGGTCGCTGCAGTTGCGGTCGCCCGCGTACGCGCGGTCGCGGCTGTTCTGCCGGGTGGTGCTGGCGTCGGCGCGGCTGGGGCTGGGCGAGCTGGAGCAGGCGTGCGCGCTGGGGGTGGAGGCGGCCCAGGCGGCGGCGGAGATGCGGTCGGTGCGGGCGCTGGAGTACGTGCGGGACTTCGAGCGGCGGCTGGAGCCCTATCGGGACGCGGCGCCGGTGCGGGGTTATCGGGAGAAGGTGGCCGGGCTGGTCTGAGCCGCTCGTCGGAGGTGGGGTGGGCGAACCCGCGCCGAAGGCGCGGGCACTCCCACAAGGCGGGCGGCCGGGGACGGCTACGCCGCCCGTAGGGCGGGGGTGCCGTGG
The DNA here is from genome assembly GCF_014648775.1 of Streptomyces abikoensis. GTDB lineage: Bacteria > Actinomycetota > Actinomycetes > Streptomycetales > Streptomycetaceae > Streptomyces > Streptomyces abikoensis. Next base: position 23,417 of record NZ_BMRT01000004.1, on the reverse strand, counting down.
CCCGGGCGGATGCCCAGGTCGCGGAGGACCGCCTGGGCGGCGCGGCGCCCGGAGAAGAGGGCGCCCTGGACCGTGCTGGTGTCGCGGTGGTCGCCGCAGACGTAGAGCCCCGAGAGCAGCCGGACCTGGCGGCGGACGTCGTGGGGGGCCGGCATGGCCGGGACCGCGTCCGGGTCGTGGTGGGCGGCGACGAGGCGCCAGGACGACGTCGACGTGCCGTAGACGTGGGCCAGCTGCTCGCGGGCCAGCCGGTCCAGTTCGGCCGTCGGCCGCGCCGCCGACGGGCCCAGGACCGTCGAGGTGATGAGCGTGCGGCCCAGCGGCGCCCGGTCCGGGTCCACCTCGCTGGCGACCGTGGTGTGGGCCACCGGCCCCCGGCACGTCCCGGTGAGGATCAGCGAGGCGTCGCGCAGGGGCGGTTCGTCGGCCGTGTGGTGGAGGACCGTCACCGGGTGGAAATCGGGGAGCCGGAGGCCGGGGATCAGTTCGGCCGCCGCCCTCGCGCCCGTCGCCACGATGACGGAGCGACAGGTGAACGTGCCGTGCCCGGCCGTGCCCACGGACGTCGTGCCGACGGAGACGGCCTCCACCCCCGTGCGGACCGTGCCGGGCGGGAGCTGGGCGGCCATCAGTTCGGGGATGACGCCGGAGCCCCCGGCGGGCAGGCAGAGCCGGCCGCGCGCGTAGCCGCGCAGCACCAGGTCGGCGCAGCGGCTGGACGTGGTGAGGTCCGGGTCGGAGAGCAGGGACGTCAGCAGGGGGCGCAGGAAGCCCTCCACCGTGCGGGTCGGCAGGCCCCGGGAGGTGAGGGTCGCCGACGTGGGACGGTCCGGCCGGGCCAGCATCCGGTCGATGGGCAGCGCGGCCAGGCGGGCCAGTGCCGCGCCGAGCCGCGCTTGATCGAGGCCGGCGCTCCGCGACGCGCGGGCCGCCGCGAAGGCCCGGGCGGTGGTGAAGGCGCGCTTGGCGCCGCGGAGTTCGCCGGTGCGGTGGTTTCGTCCGTCGGCGTGGACCAGCACCCCGGGGGTGAAGGGGCGCAGCTTGAGCGCCTCCAGGCCCGGGGTGCGGATCAGCTCCGGGAAGGAGGTGTTGAGCAGCTGGCCGGAGCGGTCCAGCAGGAACCCGTCGGCCTTGTCGGTCGTCATGCGGCCGCCGGTGCGGTGGGCCGTCTCCAGGACGGTGACCGTCACCCCCGCGGCGGTGAGCTGTTGAGCCGCGGAGAGGCCGGCCAGGCCGGCTCCCACGATGACGACGTCAGCGTGGTGTGCGGTGTGGCGTGCGCTGTCGAGCACGTGCCCTCCCGGGGTCGGTCCGCTCGCTGGGGGCCTGATGCCCCCAACGGGCGGCGGCAATGCGCGAGTTCGCCTCGACCGTAGAGAGAAATCCGGTCAATAACAGTCGCGCACGGGGCGAGCACGGTCGCACGGCGGTCGCACGGACGGGGTTCTTGAAGCTTGGAGCGGATGCGTCAGCTGTCGGTCAGCGCCGCGCGTACGGCGCTCTCGACGTCCGGGCAGGCGAAGCGGAAACCGGAGCCCAGCAGCCGGGTGGGCAGGGCACGGCAGCTGGCCAGCACTTCCGTGGCCATCTCGCCCAGGGCCAGCCTGAGCGCCGGAGCGGGCGCGGGCAGCAGTGCCGGACGCTTCAGCGCGCGCCCCACCGCCTCGGTCACCTCCCGGTTGGTGGCCGGGTGGGGCGCCGTGAGGTTCACCGGGCCGGAGACGTCCGCGTCCAGGAGGTGCCGCAGGGCCGCGACGTGGTCCCGCAGGGCGATGAAGCTCCAGTACTGGTGGCCGTCGCCGAGCCGGCCGCCGAGGCCCGCCCGGAACAGCGGGAACAGCTTCGCCGCCGCCCCGCCGTGCCGGGAGAGGACGATCCCGGTGCGCAGCAGGACCGTCCGCACGCCCGCTTCCGCCGCCGTGCCCGCGGCGGCCTCCCAGTCGCGGCAGACCTCGGCGAGGAAACCGCTGCCGGGCGGGCTGTCCTCGTTCACCGGGCGGTCGCCCGTGTCGCCGTAGAAGCCGATCGCGCTGCCCGAGAGGAACACGCGGGGCGGGGTGGCGAGGGAGGCCAGCGCCTCGGCGAGCGCCCCCGTGCCGTGCACCCTGCTGTCGCGGATCTCCTTCTTGTACGCGGCGGTCCAGCGGTGCGCCGCCACTCCGGCGCCCGCGAGGTGGACGACGGCCTCGCAGCCGGCCAGTTTCGCGGGGTCGACGAACTGGCGGCCGGGGTCCCACTCGGCCTCCCCGGGGCCCCGGGGAGCGCGGCGCACGAGCCGCACCACCTCATGGCCGTCCTGTTCCAGCGAACGGGTCAGCGCCGAGCCGATGAGGCCGGTCGACCCGGTGATCGCGACGCGCATCGTCACTCCCGGAAGCGGTCCCAGAGGGCGGGGAAGCGTTCGGCCAGCACGGCTTCGTCCTCCAGGTCGAAGGGGGCGCCCACCGGTTCGGGGGGCTGGGGCGGCAGGCCCAGGTCCGGCGTCTCCGCGCCGGTCAGCTGCTCGTACGCCTCGTCCGCGGCGTAGCCGAGGCTCTCGCCGTCCCCGTCGACCTCGTCGTCGAAGTCGTCCAGGAGCTCGGCCAGGCTGTCCGGATCGTGCACCGCGCCCTCGAAGACCTCCCGGCCCTGGCCGATCAGCCAGCACCGGAAGTAGTCGAACACGTCGTCGCTCGCCCCGTCGAGGAGGACGGCGGCGGCCCCCCACAGGTCCCAGAGGTAGGCGCGGTTGTAGCGCGCCTCGAAGTGCCGGGCGAAGTCCAGCACGGCGTCCGGGTCGAGCTGCGTCAGCCTCTCGACCAGGAGATCGGCCTGTTCCTCGGCGTCCCCGTCGGCGGCCTGACGAGTGCTGTCCATCAGCTCCCAGAACTCGGTCTCGTCCATCACGGCTCCAGCATCGGTCCTGCCGGGGGGCCACGCACCCGGAGGGGCTCGGATGCGGCCGTGTTGTTATCGGCGAGTACCGGGGAGGGTGATGCCGCGATGCGATATGTCCTTCGGATACCCGACACAAGGTGTCCGGTTTCGGTGCGAACGTCATGTCCGTCGCACGGAACGAGTGAGAGGACATGTTGTCGTGACTGCAGCGGAGAGCGCCGTTCGTCCCCTTGACGGCAAGGTGGCGCTGGTCGCCGGGGCCACCCGGGGCGCGGGGCGGGCCATGGCCGTGGAGCTGGGGCGCGCCGGGGCCGTCGTCTACGCGACCGGGCGCACCACCCGCGAGCGGCGCAGCGAGGTGGGCCGGCCCGAGACCATCGAGGAGACGGCGGAGCTGGTGACGGCGGCGGGCGGCACGGGTATCGCCGTGCCGGTCGACCACCTGGAGCCGGAGCGGGTACGGGCGCTGGTCGAACGCATCGACAGGGAGCACGGGCGCCTCGACGTCCTCGTCAACGACGTCTGGGGCGGGGACCACCTGCTCGAGTTCGACAAGAAGGTGTGGGAGGTCAAGCTGGCGGACGGCCTCCGCATGCTCCGCCTCTCCCTCGACGCCCACGCCATCACCAGCCACTTCGCCGCCCCCCTGCTGATCCGGCGGCCCGGGGGACTGCTCGTGGAGATCACCGACGGCACGGAGGAGTCCAACCGGGCCTACCGGGGCAATCTCTTCTTCGACCTCGCCAAGTACGGCCCGATCCGGATGGCGTTCGGGCTTGCCCAGGAACTGAAGGAGTACGGCGGCACGGCGCTCTGCCTGACGCCGGGCTTTTTGCGGTCCGAGGAGATGCTCGACTACTTCGGCGTCACGGAGGGGACGTGGCGGGACGCGATCCGGAAGGAGCCGCATTTCGCGATCGCGGAGTCGCCGGCGTTTGTGGGCCGGGCGCTCGCGGCGGTGGCCTCCGACCCGGAACGGGCCCGTTGGAACGGGCGGTCCGTTTCGAGCGGGGAGCTGGCGAAGGTGTACGGGTTCACTGACGTGGACGGGTCGCGGCCGGATTGCGACGGGTACTTTCGGGATGTGGTCTTCGGGGGAGTGACCGCGTCCGCGGAGGATTACCGGTAGGGCGCCGTTGGCTTCGGGGTGCCGCCTGTCTCCCGTGCGGGTTCCGTTGGCGTTTCCGGTTGACCCCGGTGGGTGGCGCCCGCGCCTGACGGCGCGGTTCTCCCCCACCCGCCCGCCCGATTGCCCGGCACGGGTTGCCCCGGCGAGGGGGCGGGCGGGGTGGGGTGGGTGCGGGGTGGTGGGTGGGTTTGTGCCCACCCGTTCCGCCCTGCGGAACGCCTGCCCACAAACGGGCGTGAGGGGGCGGGGTGGGGTGGATGGGCCCTGGTAGGGGCGTAAAGAGCTCTTCGCCGCTGGTGACACGGGCGGGGCGACCAGCACCGTGATACCAGGGGCCGCGAAGAGCTCAGCCCCGTAAGGGCCCGTCCGCCCCACCCCGCCCCCGACCTACAGATAAGCCGCCGCCATACGCGCCGCCGCCTCCGCGAAGCGGGCTCGTAGCGGGGGAGGCCCCAGTACCTCCACCTCCGGCCCCAGCGCCAGCAGCTGTGCGTACGCCACCTCCAGGGACTCCACCGGAAGCGTCACGGTGGCGGCGCCCCCCGCCAGCGCCTCCTCCGCCGCCCGCCGGTCCGTGACGTGCGGAAGCAGCCGCGCCCCCTCCGCCGTCAGCCGCACCTCCACCCGGTCCCGCAGGATCGAGCGGGCGAACTCCGCCGCCCGCTCCTCCCAGAAAGCCGGCAGGTCGAAGGACTCGGACCGCTGGAAGCGGGCCTCCCCGACCGCCACGGCCGTGAAGCGGTCCACCCGGTAGACCCGGAAGTCATCCTCGACACGAGCCGCCACGTACCAGACCCCCGCCTTGAGGACCAACCCGTAAGGCTCCAGGTCCCGCTCCACCTCCTCCCCGTCCCGCCGCGCGTAGCGGGCCGTCACGCGACGGTCGTCCCAGACGGCGTCGGCGACGGCGGGCAGCAGTTCGGGCGGGTCGCCGGAGCGCCACCAGGCGGGGGCGTCCAGATGAAAGCGCTGGGCCGCGCTCACCGGCGCGTCGCTGAGCTCGGGGACGAGCGCGGCGGCGACCTTGAGGCGCGCGGCGGACGCGGCGTCCGCCAGCCCCATGTCGCGCAGGGCGGCCGGCACGCCGGAGAGGAAGAGGGCCTCGGCCTCGGCCCGGCCCAGGCCGGTGAGCCGGGTGCGGTAGCCGCCGACGAGGCGGTAGCCCCCCGCCCGGCCGCGGTCCGCGTACACGGGCACCCCGGCCTCGGAGAGCGCGGTGACGTCCCGGGCGACCGTGCGCTCGGAGACCTCCAGCTCGCGCGCCAGTTCACCGCCGGTCATCGACGGGCGGGACTGGAGGAGCAGGACGAGCTTGATCAGACGGGCCGCGCGCATGCGCCCATCATGCCGGGGCGCGACGACAGGAACCCGCGTGCCAGCCAGGGCAGCGGATTGAGCGCGCGAGGTCCTGTCGTCACCCCTGAGCCGTACCGCGACACAGGACAGGGCGGCGCGGTGCGACTCCAGCGGAGACGATACGCCTTTGATCGATGATCGATCAATCCCTGTCGGCCAAGTCCGGGCCAAGAAGATCAGATCTGCGGCGCGCAGCTCAGCACATGCCGCTTCAGCAGCTCCCCGATGCCCGGATCCCGCTCCCGGAACGCCCGGACGATCGCCGCGTGGTCCTCCGCGTGGGCCCGCGGCTCCGGGCTCAGCCAGCGGATCGACAGGGTCGTCCACACCTCGATGCCCAGGGACTCCCAGGTGTGGAGCAGCACGGAGTTCCCGGAGGCCCGCACGATCTCGCGGTGGAAGGCCACGGTGTGCCGCGCCTGGGCCTCGCTGTCGTGCGCGAGGTCGGCCGTCCGCAGGGCGGCCACCTCGGCCTCCAGCCCCGAGACGTCCTCGGCGAGGGCGCCGGCCGCGAGCTCGGCGGCCACCGCCTCCAGGCCGGCCCGGACGGGATAGCTCTCCTTGAGGTCGGCGGCCGTCAGATCCCGCACGCGGACGCCCTTGTTGGGGGCGGATTCGATCAGCCGCAGCGACTCCAGCTCCCGCAGCGCCTCGCGCACGGGCGTCTGGCTGACGAGCAGTTCGGCGGCGATCCGCCGCTCCACGATCCGCTCGCCCGGCTGCCAGCGGCCGCTGACGATCCCTTCGAGGATGTGCTCGCGGATCTGTTCGCGCAGCGAATGGACGACGGGGGGTGACATGGCTTGCTCCTCGGCGGTGGATCTGGGCCCATTATCCGGGCATGGCCGCTCATGCCGAAGGGCGCGGCCCCGGCTCGTACGGATACGAAGCCGGGGCCGCGCCCTTGGCACATGCAGCCGTGGGGGCTACCGGGATCAGAGACCGATCTCGGTCTCGAACTCGGCGGCCTCCAGGATCTGCTTGACCGCGGTCAGGTAGCGGGCGGCGTCGGCGCCGTCCACCAGACGGTGGTCGTAGGAGAGCGTCACGTACGTCATGTCGCGGACGCCGATGGTGGTGCCCTCCTCGGTCTCGATGACCACGGGGCGCTTGACCGTGGCACCGATGCCGAGGATCGCGACCTGGTTCGGCGGCACGATGACCGTGTCGAACAGCGCGCCGCGCGAGCCGGTGTTGCTGATCGTGAAGGTCGCGCCGGCCAGGTCGTCCGGGCTGATCTTGCTGGAGCGGACCTTGCCGGCCAGCTCGGCCGTCTTCTTCGCGATACCCGCGATGTTGAGGTCACCGGCACCCTTGATGACCGGGGTCATCAGGCCCTTCTCCGAGTCGACGGCGATGCCGACGTTCTCGGAGTCGAAGTAGGTGATGGTGTTCTCGTCCTCGTTGATCCGGGCGTTGATGACCGGGTGGGCCTTCAGCGCCTGGACGGCGGCCTTGACGAAGAACGGCATCGGGGAGAGCTTGACGCCCTCGCGGGCGGCGAAGCCGGCCTTGGCCTTCTCGCGCATCCGCATGATCTTGGTGATGTCCACCTCGATCACGGAGCTCAGCTGAGCCTGGCCGTGCAGCGCCTTCATCATGTTCTCGGCGATGACCTTGCGCATGCGCGGCATCTTGACCGTCTGACCGCGCAGCGGCGAGACCTCGAGGGCCGGGGCGGCCTTCGGGGCGGCAGCGGCAGGGCCCGCAGCAGTCACAGTGGCCGGGGCCGGCGCGGCCTTGGCGGCCTCGGCGGCGGCGATGACGTCCTGCTTGCGGATGCGGCCACCGACGCCGGTGCCCGCGACGGAGCGCAGGTCGACGCCGGACTCGGCGGCGAGCTTGCGGACCAGCGGGGTGACGTAGGCGCCGTCCGTCGCCGGGGCGACAGCCGGAGCAGCCGGAGCAGCCGGAGCAGCCGGAGCAGCCGGAGCGACCGGCGCGGGGGCCGGAGCAGCAGCCGGGGCGGCGGCCGGAGCCGGAGCCGGAGCGGCGGCGGGAGCAGCCGGAGCGGCCGGAGCGGCAGCGGCGGCGGCACCGGCGACGCCGATGACGGCGAGCTTGGCGCCGACCTCGGCGGTCTCGTCCTCGGCGACGAGGATCTCCAGCAGGACACCCGAGGCGGGGGCCGGGATCTCGGTGTCGACCTTGTCGGTCGAGACCTCGAGCAGCGGCTCGTCCTCGGTGACCTCCTCGCCGACCTCCTTCAGCCAGCGGGTGACGGTGCCCTCGGTGACCGACTCGCCCAGCGCGGGCAGGACGACGTCGGTACCGGCGGCAGCGGCGGCCGGAGCGGCGGCGGGGGCCTCGGCGGCCGGAGCCGGCGCGGCGGGGGCCTCGGCCACGGGGGCCGGGGCGGGCTCGGCGGCCGGGGCCGGAGCCTCGGCGGCGGCCGGAGCCGGGGCAGCGGCGGGGGCGCCGGTGCCGTCGTCGATGACGGCCAGCTCGGAGCCGACCTCGACCGTCTCGTCCTCGGCGACCTTGATGGAGGCGAGGATGCCGGAAGCGGGGGCCGGGATCTCGGTGTCGACCTTGTCGGTGGAGACCTCGAGCAGCGGCTCGTCGGCCTCCACGCGCTCACCCTCGGCCTTCAGCCAACGGGTGACGGTGCCCTCGGTCACGCTCTCGCCGAGCGCCGGCAGGGTTACGGAAACCGCCATGATTGCGGTTGCTCCTTACGAGTAGTGCGGATGGTGGTGCGCTCGGGACTCAGTCGTGCGAGTGCAGCGGCTTGCCGGCGAGAGCCAGGTGGGCCTCGCCCATGGCCTCGTTCTGCGTCGGGTGCGCGTGGATGAGCTGGGCGACCTCGGCGGGCAGCGCCTCCCAGTTGTAGATCAGCTGGGCTTCGCCCACCTGCTCACCCATGCGGTCGCCGACCATGTGGACGCCGACCACGGCACCGTCCCGCACCTGGACGAGCTTGATCTCGCCCGCGGTCTTCAGGATCTTGCTCTTGCCGTTGCCGGCGAGGTTGTACTTCAGGGTGACGACCTTGTCGGCGCCGTACAGCTCCTTGGCCTTCGCCTCGGTGATACCGACGGAAGCGACCTCGGGGTGGCAGTACGTGACGCGCGGCACGCCGTCGTAGTCGACCGGCACGGGGTTCTGCCCGGCCAGACGCTCCGCTACCAGGATGCCCTCGGCGAAGCCGACGTGCGCGAGCTGGAGGGTCGGGACGAGGTCACCGACGGCCGAGATGGTCGGCACGTTGGTGCGCATGTACTCGTCGACGAGGACGTAGCCGCGGTCCATGGCGACCCCGGCCTCCTCGTAGCCCAGGCCCTGGGAGACCGGGCCGCGGCCGACGGCGACGAGCAGCAGCTCGGCCTCGAAGGTCTTGCCGTTCTCCAGGGAGACCTTCACACCGTCGGCGGTGTACTCGACGCCGGAGAAGCGGGAGCCGAGCGCGAAGTTGATGCCGCGCTTGCGGAAGGCGCGCTCCAGCAGCTTGGAGCTGTTCTCGTCCTCGACCGGGACGAGGTGCGGCAGGGCCTCGACGATGGTGACGTCGGCGCCGAAGGACTTCCACGCGGAGGCGAACTCGACGCCGATGACGCCGCCGCCCAGCACGATCGCGGACTTCGGGACGCGGTCCAGGACCAGCGCGTGGTCCGAGGAGATGACGCGGTCGCCGTCGATGGTCAGGCCCGGCAGCGACTTCGGCGTGGAGCCGGTGGCCAGCAGGACGTGGCGGCCGGTGATGCGCTGGCCGTTGACGTCGACGGACGTGGGGGAGGACAGGCGGCCCTCACCGGTGATGTAGGTGACCTTGCGGGAGGCGACCAGGCCCTGCAGACCCTTGTACAGGCCCGAGATCACGTCGTCCTTGTACTTGTGGACGCCCGCGATGTCGATGCCCTCCAGGGAGGCCTTGACACCGAACTGCTCGGCCTCGCGGGCCTGGTCGGCGATCTCACCGGCGTGCAGCAGAGCCTTGGTGGGGATGCAGCCGCGGTGGAGGCAGGTGCCGCCCAGCTTGTCCTTCTCGATCAGGGCGACGTCGAGACCCAGCTGGGCTCCACGCAGGGCGGCGGCGTAACCACCGCTGCCGCCTCCGAGGATCACTAGGTCGAAAACGGTGCTGGCGTCGTTCGCCACGTCACGTCCTCCATGCATGGGTGCGCCGTCCGGTCGTCGGTGACCGGGCGGCGGCTGTCGTACGGCCGCTTTGCTTCGGCCCTGTGATGGGTGGGCCCTGTCCTGCCGGGACAACATCTTCGCACTTGTTGACGGAGGGCGGGACGCCGGGCCGGGCCTGAGTGACGACTGATGCGTCACCTTCGGGGGTTACCAGTGCGTAGAAATGTGAGTTTTCGCCCCGAGCGAACACGCGCCGGGAAAAAAGCGCGAGCGCCGGGAGGAAAAGCGACGCGGCCCCGGGTCATTCCCGGGGCCGCGTCGCCTCGGCCCCCGAGGGGGCCTCAGCCGAGGTCGCCGTCGGCGGTGCGCTCCGCCAGCCGGACCAGGGTGCGGACGGCCGAGCCGGTGCCGCCCTTCGGGGTGTAGCCGTAGGGGGCCTTCTCGTGGAACGCCGGGCCCGCGATGTCCAGGTGCGCCCAGGTGATGCCCTCGCCCACGAACTCCTGCAGGAACAGGCCGGCCACCAGGCCGCCGCCCATGCGCTCGCCCATGTTGGCCATGTCGGCCACCGAGGAGTCCATGGACTTGCGCAGCTCGGCGGGGAGCGGCATCGGCCACGCCTGCTCGCCGACCTCCTCGGCGATCTCGTGGATCGCGGCGCGGAAGGCGTCGTCGTTGGCCATGACACCGAAGGTCCGGTCGCCCAGGGCGAGGACCATGGCGCCGGTGAGGGTGGCGACGTCCACGATCGCGTCCGGGTTCTCCTCGGAGGCGCGGGTCAGGGCGTCGGCCAGCACCAGGCGGCCCTCGGCGTCGGTGTTCAGCACCTCGACGGTCTTGCCGCTGTACATCTTCAGCACATCGCCCGGACGGGTGGCGGTGCCGGACGGCATGTTCTCCGCGAGGGCCAGCCAGCCCGTCACGTTGACCTGAAGGCCGAGCTTCGCGACGGCCACGACCGCGGCGAACACGGCGGCGGCACCGCTCATGTCGCACTTCATGGTCTCGTTGTGGCCGGCCGGCTTCAGGGAGATGCCGCCCGAGTCGTAGGTGATGCCCTTGCCGACCAGGGCGAGGGTCTTCTCCGCCTTCGGGTGGGTGTAGGCGATGCGCACGAGGCGGGGCGGGTTGGCCGAGCCCTGGCCGACGCCCATGATGCCGCCGTAGCCGCCCTTGAGCAGCGCCTTCTCGTCCAGCACCTCGACCTTGAGACCGTGCTCCTTGGCGGCGGTCTGGGCCTCGGCCGCGAAGCTCTTCGGGAAGAGGTCGTTGGACGGGATGTTGATCAGGTCGCGGGCGCGGTTGACCTCGGCGGCCACGGCGGCGGCCCGCTCGACGGCGGCCTTGAAGGCCTTGTCGCGGGGCTTGGCGCCCAGGATCGCGGCCTCGGCCAGCGGCGCGCTCTTGTCGTTCTTGGCGGCCTCCTTCTTGCCGTCCGTACCCCGGTAGGACGTGAAGGAGTACGCGCCCATGATCGCGCCCTCGCCGATGGCGGCGACGGACTCGGCGTCCTCGACGGGCAGGGCGAAGGCGGCCTTCTTGACGCCGGCCAGCGCACGGGCGGCGGTGCCGGCCGCGCGGCGCAGCGCCTCCTCGGCGAAGCCCTCGTCCTCGGCGGGCAGTTCGCCGAGGCCGACCGCCAGCACGACCGGGGCCTTCAGGCCGGACGGGGCGGGCAGCTTGGTGGCCTCGCCCTCGCCGCCGGAGGCGCCGAGGGTCTCCAGGACGGCGGCCAGCTTGCCGTCGAACGCCTGGTCCACGGCTTCGGCGCCGGGCGCGACGACGGGGCCCTTCGGGCCCTTCGCCACACCGACGACAACGGCGTCCGCGCGCAGCGTCGCCGCACTGGAAGTGCTGAGAGTCAGAGCAGTCACGGTGGTGGGTGTCCCTACTTCCGTTGAATTCTCGGCCGATAGTGGTGGGCCGGCCGCACCCAGTGATCGTATGTGCCGTGCACGGACCGTCCGGCCCCGGGCCGCCCGGCACGCGAGAGCGTATCCCCGGCGGTCACGCCGGGCCCAGGGCCATGACGACCAGGGCCGCCGTCGCGGCCGTTTCGGCGAGCGCCCCGAACACGTCGCCGGTGACCCCGCCGAACCGTCGCCGGCAGTGCCGCAGCAGTGCTTCGGCCGAGGCCAGGGCGAGGAGGACGGCCAGGGCGCAGCGCGCCGCGTCGTACGGGCCGAGGAGCGCGCCGGCCCCGGCCGCGGCGGCGGTGACGGCGGCGGTCGCCGCCCACGCGGCCGTCCGGGGGACGACGCCCGCCACGGCGGCGCCCAGGCCCTCCGGGCGGGCGGCCGGTACGCCCGCGCGGGAGGCGAGGGTGAGGGCGCAGCGGGCCGCGAGGGCCGCCGTGAGGGCGGCGAGGGCGCCGCGTGCCGGGTCGCTCTCGTAGGCCCGGGCGAGGGCGGCGGTCTGGCCGAGGAGGGCCAGCAGCAGGGTGATGACGCCGAACGGGCCGATGTCCGACTGCTTCATGATCCGCAGGGCGTCGGGGGCGGCTTTGCCGCTGCCCAGCCCGTCGGCGACGTCCGCGAGCCCGTCGAGGTGGAGGCCGCGGGTGAGCGCCGCCGGGACGGCGACGGCGGCGACGGCGGCGAGCAGCGGGCCGCCGCCGAGCCACAGGAGGGCCAGGCCCGTGGCGGCGGCGCAGCCGCCGACGGCCAGCCCGGCCAGGGGTGCCGCCAGCATGCCGCCGCGCGCGGCCGCGCGGTCCCAGCGGGTGAGGCGCACGGGGAGGGCGGTGAGGGTGCCGAAGGCGAAGCGCAGGGCGTCCCCGGTGGTGGCCCGGGCGGAGGTCGTGTCGGTCATCGCGGGCAGGGTATCCCGCACCCGACGGCAGTATTTTGCTGAAGGCGGGCGAAAATGCTGGTCACGGCGGGTGCGGGAGCGAGCGGAGAGTCCGATGGGTCACTGGCTGGCACGCAACATCGTCGAGCCGGGCAAGCTGCCGCTGCTGCTGGCGCTCGGGGCGTTCGTGCTGACGTTCCTGGTCACCCGCGTCATCACCCGGCTGATCCGGGCGGGCAAGGGCCCGTTCCGCAACATCCGGCCGGGCGGGCTGCACGTCCATCACGTGGTGCCCGGCGTGGTGCTGATGGTGGTCGGCGGGTTCGCGGCGGTCGCCGAGGGCCGGCACGGCTTCGGGGCGGCGCTCGCGGCGGTGCTCTTCGGCATGGGCGCGGGGCTGGTGCTGGACGAGTTCGCGCTGATCCTCCACCTGGACGACGTGTACTGGACCGAGCAGGGCCGCAAGAGCGTGGAGATCGTGGTGCTGACGGCCGCGCTGGTGGCGCTGGTGCTCGCGGGTTTCTCCCCGTTCGGGGTGAACGAGCTGACCCCGGACGAGCTGCAGAACCGCACCATCGTGGTGACCAACACGCTGGTGAACTTCCTGCTGGCGCTGGTCTCGCTGGCCAAGGGCAAGCCCCGGCTGGCGCTCATCGGGGCGGTGGTGCCGCTGGTGGCGATCGTCGGCGCGGTGCGGCTGGCCCGGCCGGGCTCGCCCTGGGCCCGGCGCTTCTACCGGCGGCGGCCCCGGGCCCGTCGCCGGGCCCGGGTGCGCGCCTACCGGCACGACGCGCGCTGGGCGGCCGTGCGCATCAGGATCCACGACCTCCTGGCGGGCGCGCCGGATCGCTGAGCGCGCTCCCGGCATGGGCGCCGGGCCGCCGGTCGTGCTCGCGGTGGGCGTCCCGGCGGGGCTTGCGGCGGCGGCGCAGCTCGTCCACGGCGCACATCGCCAGGATCACCGTCATGGCGGCGATGTGCTCCTTGCCCGCGAGGTTGGGCTTGACGATCACCTCGCCCGCCATGGCCGCCACCACCAGGCCGCAGGTGAACCAGGCCCGGTAGCGCCAGGAGACGTAGATCGCGAGGCCCACGACGGCCGCCGAGGGACCGGTGTCGATGACCTTGGCGGCCTCCGGCGGCAGCCCCAGCGGCGAGCCGGGGCCGAGGTCGACGCCCAGCCGGGCGTACATCGTGCCCGCGAGGGTGGCGGTGTAGGCCACGGCCAGGGTGCGCCACTTGCCCAGGCACGCCTCGGCGAGGCCGAAGACGATCAGGACCTGGGCCAGCGCTCCCCACACCGGGAGGTCCAGCGCGGGTACGAACAGCGACAGGGGAGTGCGCAGCAGCGCGATCCACCAGGGCAGCTGGGCCTGGACGGAGCCGAGCCGCTGGACGGGTTCGTAGCCCCAGGGCTGGTTCTGGATCACCTGGAAGACCGCCGTGAGGGCGACGGCCGTGAGCGTCATGGGGACGGCCGCGAGCCGCTTACGGGCGAACGTCCCCCGTACGGCCGCGTACAGCGGGCCCCATTCGGTGCGCGCGGCGCGGAGCAGCGCCGCGCGGGTCATCGCCGGCTCTCCAGGTGTTTGCGATTGAGCCACTTGGGCAGGCCGGGCGCCTCCAGGAAGCCCTCGGCCCGGGCGGCGGCCACACCGATCCGCAGCAGGTCACTGCTCTTCTCGAACAGCATGAAACGAGGCTCCCAGATGGGCCGGTACTTCGCATTTGCTCGGTAGAGCGACTCGATCTGCCACCAGCGGGAGAAAAAGCTCAGCAGCGAGCGCCACATCCGCAGCACCGGGCCGGCGCCGAGCCGGGAGCCCCGTTCGAAGACGGACCGGAACATCGCGAAGTTCAGCGACACCTGGGTGACGCCGAGCTCCTTGGCCCGCTGGAGCAGCTCGATGACCATGAACTCCATCAGGCCGTTCTCGGAGTCCCGGTCACGGCGCATCAGGTCGAGCGAGAGGCCCTTGGGGCCCCAGGGCACGAAGCTCAGCACGGCGCGCAGCTCGCCCTCGCCGTCATGGCACTCCAGCATCACGCAGCGCCCGTCGTCCGGGTCGCCCAGGCGGCCCAGCGCCATGGAGAAGCCGCGTTCGGTCGCGCCGTCGCGCCAGTCGTCGGCGCGGCGCAGCAGCGTGGCCATCTCCTCCTCGGGGATGTCCTCGTGGCGGCGGATGGTGACGGTGTATCCGGCGCGCTTGACGCGGTTGTACGCCTGGCGGACGGTGCGCATGGCCCGGCCCTCCAGGGTGAACTCGGCGGTGTCGACGATCGCCTCGTCGCCGAGTTCGAGGGCGTCCAGGCCGTGCCGGGCGTAGATCGTGCCGCCCTCCTCGCTCGCGCCCATCACGGCGGGGATCCAGCCGTGTTCGCGGGCCTCGGCCAGCCAGGGCTCGATGGCGCCGGGCCATGCCTCGGGGTCGCCGATGGGGTCGCCGGAGGCCAGCGACACCCCGCCGACGACGCGGTAGGTGACGGCGGCCTTGCCGGAGGGGGACCACACGACGCTCTTCTCGCGGCGCAGCGCGAAGTAGCCCAGCGAGTCGCGCTCGCCCCAGCGGCCGAGCAGCTCGCGCAGCCGGGACTCGTCCTCGGCGGTGAGCGGGTCGGTGGCGCGGCGGGAGCGGAAGGCGGCCCAGACCACCACGATCAGCAGGATCGTGCTCATCACGTTGATGGTGACGTCGACCCAGCCGGGCGTGGCGATGCCCGCGTAGCGGGAGTCGTCGGCGGCGATGGAGATCAGCCGCATCACGCCGTAGTGCCAGCGGTCCAGGAAGGTGGAGCGCTGCTCGTCCGTGGACTCGTTGGTGATCGTCACCAGCCCGGCCGCCAGCAGCGAGGTGACGAGCAGGCCGGCCGCGGCGACGGCGCTCGCGAGCTTGGGGTTGGAGCGGTCGCCCTTGGCGTAGAACTCCCGGCGGCCCACCAGCAGGGCGAGGGTGAACAGGGCGGTGACGATCAGGGAGAACCAGTTCAGCGGGTGCCTGCGGAACTCGGGGAAGAACATCGCGAACGCCAGCACCAGCAGGAGCAGCCCGGCCAGCACCAGGTTGAGGATCCACGCCGCCCGCTTGCGCCGCCGCATGGTGATGGCCATGAACAGCGACACCACCGCGGGGGAGAAGCCCGCCGTCAGCAGGTAGGGCGTGAAGAACTCGTCGACGTTGTGCCTGCGGATGTCGGCGCCGAAGGACACCCAGACCGCGCCGAGCAGGTTGACGAACGTAACGGCACGCAGGTACCAGACGGCGAAGCCGGCGGCTCGCCGCCGCCGGACCGCGCCGCGGTCGCTGTGGACGCCCTCATCCGGAGTCAAGCGGACTTCTCCCATGAAAAGTGAGCATATGGGGCACCGTCTGCGGAGGAATTCCGTGCGCTCACCGTGATCCGCCGGCCCGTCACGGCCGGCGTCAGGAGCGTTCGGGAAGCTCCGCCGCCAGGGCCGCGGCCGCCTGCACCAATGGCAGGGCGAGCAGCGCCCCTGTCCCCTCGCCCACTGTGACGCCCTGGTCGAGGAGAGGGTTGAGTGCCATCCGTTCGAGCGCCTTCGTCTGCGCCGGGTCGCCGCTGCCCTGACCCGCCAGCCACCAGTCCGGCGCCCGGAAGGCCACCCGCTGGCCCACCAGCGCGCACGCGGCCGAGACCACCCCGTCGAGGATCACCGGCGTCCGGCGCACCGCGCTCTGCAGCAGGAACCCGGTCATCGCGGCAAGATCCGCGCCGCCCGTCGCGGCCAGCAGCGCCAGCTGGTCGCCCAGCACCGGACGGGCCCGGCGCAGCGCGTCCCGGATCGCGGCGCACTTGCGCATCCAGGCCAGGTCGTCGATGCCGAAGCCGCCCCGGCCGGTGACCACGGACGCGTCCGTACCGCACAGCGCCCCGATCAGGGTGCCCGCGGCCGTCGTGCCGCCCACGCTCAGATCGCCCAGGACGACGAGGTCGGTGCCGGAGTCGGCCTCCTCGTCGGCGAGCGCCATGCCCGTGCGGAACGCCCGCTCGGCCTCCTCGGCACTCAGCGCGTCCTCGGTGTCGATCCGGCCCGAGCCGCGCCGCACCCGGTGCCGGGTGACCTCCTCGGGCAGCTCCGCCGGGTCGCAGTCCACCGCCATGTCGATCACGCGCAGGCCCACGCCGTAGCGGCGGGCCAGGATCGCGACGGTGCTCGTGCCGTCGAGGGTCGTCCGGACGAGCTCGGCCGCCCCGCCCTTCGGGCCGCCCGACACGCCCAGGGACGCCACCCCGTGGTCGCCCGCGAACAGCAGCGCCTTGGGCCGCTCCACCGGCCTCACCGGCACCGTGCCCTGGGCGGCGGCGAGCCACTCGCCCAGCTCGTCCAGCCGCCCCAGCGCGCCGGGCCCGGGGCCCAGGCGCGCCCGCCGCGCCTCCGCGTCACGCCGGGCGGCGGAGTCGGGGCGCTCGATCAGCGTGGCGAAGTCATCCAGATTCAGACCGCTCATCCGCGACACACTACCGTTCCTGTGCAAGTTGGCCAGTGCCGTCCAACTTGCCCTATTCCAGGCGTCGCTGGCCGGTGCCCGGACGGGCCCGCGGGCGCCGGCCCCGCCGCAGGTCAGCCCGCCCCCGGCCGCACCAGCCCCGACTCGTACGCGACGACCACCAGCTGCGCCCGGTCGCGCGCGCCCAGCTTGGCCATCGCCCGGTTCACATGGGTCTTGACCGTCAGGGGGCTGACCGACAGCCGCCCCCCGATCTCCTCGTTGGACAGCCCTCCGGCCACGTGCGTCAGCACCTCCCGCTCGCGCCCGGTCAGCGCCGCCAGCCGCTCGGCGTGCTCCGCCGGGGGACCGGCCGGGCCCCCGCCCTGCGCCAGGAACGTCGCGATCAGCCCCTTCGTCGCCGTGGGGGACAACAGCGCCTCGCCCGCCGCCGCGACCCTGATCGCCGCGAGCAGCTCGTCGGGCTCCGCGCCCTTGCCGAGGAACCCGGACGCGCCCGCGCGCAGCGACTCCACCACGTACTCGTCGACCTCGAACGTCGTCAGCATCACCACCCGCACGGCCGCCAGCGCCGGGTCGGAGCAGATCTCCCGGGTCGCGGCCAGCCCGTCCGTGCCCGGCATCCGGATGTCCATCAGGACCACGTCGGGCGTGTGGGCGCGGGCGAGCTCCACCGCCCGGGCGCCGTCCGCCGCCTCGCCCACCACCCGCATGCCCGGCTCGGAGTCCACCAGCACCCGGAACGCGCTGCGCAGCAGCGCCTGGTCGTCGGCCAGGAGAACGGTGATCGGATCGCTCATGCGCCCACCCTAGGGGCGGGCGCGCCGGGGCCCGGCAGGGGCAGCACCGCGGACACCCGGAAGCCGGGCGTCCCCGGGCCGCGCGGGCCCGCCGCGCAGCTCCCGCCGAGCGCGACGGCCCGCTCCCGCATGCCCAGCAGCCCGTGGCCGCCCGCCTCTGCCGCGCCGTTCGCGGGGGGCTCCGGGGCCTCGGGGCGCTTCCCGCCGTCGTCCACCACCGTCAGCTCCAGGGCGTAACGGCCGCGGCGCAGCGTGACCTCGGCCCGCGCGCCGGGGCCCGCGTGCTTGTGGACATTGGTCAGCGCCTCCTGGAGCACCCGATAGGCCGTCAGATCGACGGCCCCGGGCAGCGCCCCCACGGCGGCCGCGGCCGCCTCCGCGCCCACGGCGCCGCCGGGTGCGCCGGGCGGTGCCGGGACGGCGGCGACGTCGACGGACAGGCCCACCCGGGCGAAGCCCTCGACGAGCCGGCCGAGGTCGCCGAGGCCCGGCGCCGGCTCGGTGGGGGCCGCCGGGTCGCCGTACTGCCGCAGCAGGCCGACGGTCGCCCGGAGCTCGGCGAGCGCCGAGCGGCCGGCCTCCCGGACGTGCGCGAGCGCCTCCTTGGCCTGCTCGGGGCGGCTGTCCATGATGTGCGAGGCCACGCCCGCCTGGACGTTGACGAGCGCGATGTGATGGGCGACGACGTCATGGAGCTCGCGGGCGATGCGCAGCCGCTCCTCGGCCACCCGGCGGCGGGCCTCCTCCTCGCGGGTGCGCTCCGCCCGTACGGCCCGTTCCTCAATGGCCGCGACGAAGGCCCGGCGGCTGCGGACGGCGTCCCCCGCCGCGCCGGCCAGCCCGGTCCAGGCCATGAGGCCGAAGTTCTCCTGCGCGTACCAGGGCGGGGCGCCCAGGAGCATCACCACGCCGGTGAGCGCGGTGACGGTCGTGACGACGGTCCGCAGCGCGGAGGGCCGCTCGCTGCGGACGGCCACCGTGTAGAGCGCGACCGCGGCGCTCATGGCGATCTGGGTGCGCGGGGGCCCGTCGCCCCGGGTGAGCACGACGGCCACGACCGTCAGCGCGCACGTCACGGCGAGGACCGTACGGGGTGCCCGGCGGCGTACCGCCAGCGCGCCGCAGGCGGCGGCGGACAGCAGCAGGAAGACGGCGCCCGGCGGATGCCGCTCGGCGCGCGGCGCCAGGAAAGCGCCCACGACGACGAGGCATAAGACGAGGCCGGCGAGGAGGGTGTCGGCGGCGAGCGGATGGCCGCTCAGCCAGCGGCGCGGACGGGCCAGGCCCGTGGCGGCGAGGGAGTTCATCGCGATCCCATCGGGGGCCGTCGCGGAGGATACGGAAAGGGGCACGGAGACCGGCCGCGCCCCCGTCCCCGGAGGGAACGAGGGCGCGGAGGCGTGCCGGAGTGCCGTGGAGGCGCGCCGCCCGTGGCGGGGCGTCGGCGGACTCAGCCGGGGATCAGGCCGTCGTCACTGAGCATCTCCCGGACCTCGTCGAGCGAGGAGTCGGGCGCGGGCAGGATCAGCTCGGAGGGCTCCAGCGCGTCGTCGGGCAGTGGATCGCCCAGCCGGCGCACGGCGTCGAGCAACGCTCCCAGCGTGCGGCGGAAGCCCTCCTCGTCGCCGCTCTCCATCTCCGCGAGCAGCTCGTCGTCCAGGCTGTTGAGCTCGGCGAAGTGGCTGTCGGCCAGTTTCACCTGGCCCTCCCCCATGATCCGTACGATCATGACGGTCTCCCTTGCTCGGTCGGCTCCCGTTGAGGTGGGGGCGGCTCAGCTCTTGTCGAAGCGCGGCCGGTCCTGGGGCTGGGCCTGCCGCTCCTGCCCCGGCGCCCCGCCCTCGATGGCCGGCTTGGCGGCCGTGCCGCCGGCCAGCTCGGCCTTCATCCGCTGAAGCTCGATCTCCACGTCGGAACCGCCCGAGAGCCGGTCCAGCTCGGCGGTGATGTCGTCCTTGGCCATGCCCGTCGGGTCGTCGAGCGCGCCGGAGGCCAGCAGCTCGTCGATGGCGCCCGCGCGGGCCTGCATCTGCGCGGTCTTGTCCTCGGCCCGCTGGATGGCCATGCCGACGTCGCCCATCTCCTCGGAGATGCCGGAGAACGCCTCGCCGATCCGCGTCTGGGCCTGGGCGGCCGTGTACGTCGCCTTGATGGTCTCCTTCTTCGTCCGGAAGGCGTCCACCTTGGCCTGGAGGCGCTGGGAGGCGAGCGTGAGCTTCTCCTCCTCGCCCTGGAGCGTCTGGTGCTGCGTCTCCAGATCGCTGACCTGCTGCTGCAGCGCGGCACGACGGGTCAGCGCCTCGCGCGCCAGATCCTCCCGGCCGAGCGCCAGGGCCTTGCGGCCCTGCTCCTCCAGCTTGCTGGACTGGTTCTGGAGCTGATTGAGCTGGAGCTCCAGACGCTTGCGGGACGTGGCCACGTCGGCCACCCCGCGCCGCACCTTCTGCAGCAGCTCGAGCTGCTTCTGGTACGAGTAGTCGAGGGTCTCGCGCGGATCCTCGGCCCGGTCCAGGGCCTTGTTGGCCTTCGCGCGGAAGATCATCCCCATCCGCTTCATGACACCGCTCATGGGCCTCGCGCGCCCCCTTCTGACCGACCTTGGCTCGGGCTTAGGCTCCGGCACATCTTTCAGAACCCACAGTACGGGCCCCACTTCCATTACCGCACCGTCCGGGCCCGGATGCGCTCCTCCTCCAGGACGATCAGGAAGCCGCCGCCTCACGCGCAAGGAGGAGTGGAAACCCCGGGGGAGGGGAGGCGCGCGCGCCGGGGCGCACGCCGGTCGTTGCCGGATCGTGCCCGCCCGGACCGCGATCGGGCACGGAAAGCCCGTACCCTTGGGTTCCGTGTTCCGAAGCCGTTCGAAAGCGCAGGCCGCGACCCCCGAGGTGACCGCGGACCAGCCCAAGAAGCCCCGTGACCCGCAGGCGCCCAAGGGCCGCCCCACGCCCAAGCGCAGTGAGGCCAACTCCCAGCGCCGCACCCTGGCCGCCACCCCGGCCAACCGCAAGGAGGCCGCCAAGCGCGCCCGCGAGGCGCGCCGCGTGGACCTGGCCAAGCAGCGCGAGGCCCTGGCCAGCGGCGACGAGCGCTACCTGCCCGCCCGTGACAAGGGCCCGGTGCGCTCCTACGTCCGCGACTTCGTCGACGCGCGCTACTCGGTCGCCGAGTTCTTCCTGCCGCTGGCCGTGCTCATCCTCGTGCTGAGCATGATCAACCGCGGTGCCTTCCAGGCGTACGTGCTGCTCGCGTGGCTGGTGGTGATCGTCCTGATCGTCATCAACTCCGCGATCACCGGCATCACCCTCAAGCGTGCCCTCAAGCAGCGCTTCCCCGACGAGAACCTGCGCGGAGCCGTCCCCTACGGCCTCATGCGCACCCTGCAGATGCGCCGGCTGCGCCTGCCCAAGCCGAAGGTCAAGCGCGGGGAGAAGCGCTGAGCGCCTTCGCGTCGGGCTTCGGGGGCGGCACCGAAGGGTGGCCGAGCGGGCCCGGGGGGTTGCGGAACACCGTTCGTCAGGAACTGGTCGCCCGCCAGATCGACGAGCAGATAGCCGCCCGGTTCCCGGTGGGCCGGCGGCTGCGCGTCCTCGACGTCGGCCTCGGCCAGGGCACCCAGGCGCTGCGCCTGGCCCGTGCCGGCCACGAGGTCACCGGCCTGGAATCGGACCCCGAGATGATCGCCGGGGTCCGCGCCGCGCTGGCGGGCGAGCCCGAGGGCATCCGGGAGCGGGTGCGGCTGATAGAGGGCGACGGCCGCGACACGGGCGCCCACTTCCTGCCGGGCACCTTCGACGTGGTGCTCTGCCACGGCGTCCTGATGTACGTACCGGAGCCGGACCCGCTGCTCGCGGCGCTGGCCCGGGTGCTCGCCCCGGGCGGGCTGCTCTCCCTGCTCGTCCGCAACGCGGACGCGCTGGCGATGCGGCCGGGCCTGTCCGGTGACTTCGCCACCGCGCTGCGGGCGTTCGACTCGCCCGCGTACACCGACCGCCTGGGCCTGGAGGTCCGCGCGGACCGCCGGGAGACGCTGACGGCGACGCTGGCCGGGATCGGCGCGCCGCTGCGGGCCTGGTACGGGGTGCGGGTGTTCTCCGACCTGGCGGCGACGGCTCCCGCGGACCTCGACCAACTGCTGGCCGCGGAGGAACGCGCGGGCCGCACGGACCCCTACCGGGCGGTGGCCGCGCTGCTGCACCTGTGCGGGGTACGGGGCGGCTGACCGGGGCTCCGCCCCGGAACCTTGGCCTCAAACGCCGGACGGGCTGCGTCGCAGCCCGTCCGGCGTTCGTCAGCTGTCCGCCGCCTCGTGGAGACTCATCGGCGCCGCGTAGATCTCCGTGTCGTCCTCGAACAGACGGACCTGGTCCACGCCGCCGTCCAGCAGGGCGCGCCACTCCTCGCCGATCCAGGACTCCGCGTCCCCCTGCGTCGTGAACTCCTCCGGCTCCACCGCCGGCTCCGTCTCCGTCCCGTCGGCCTTCTCGAACCGCCACGTCCACGCCATGTCCGCCTCCTGGGCGATCGGGAACCTCTGCGGTCGCAGCCTAACGGTCACCGGTGACGCCCAGTAGTGATGGATCGCGCCGGGCCCGCCGACGCGAGACGATCAGGGGGTGGAACTGACTCTCCTCGGCACCGGGGCCCCCGAGGGCCTGCCGCGCCCCGACTGCCCCTGTGCCGCCTGCGCCTGCGCCGTGGGCGACGAGGCACGGGCCGCGACGTCCCTGCTCGTCGACGGCGCGCTGCTGCTCGACCTCACCCCCGGCCCCGCCTTCGCCGCCGCCCGCGCCGGGCGGTCGATCGCCGGGGTGCGCCAGGTGCTGCTCTCCCACCCGCACGACGGGCCCGCCGTGGAGTTCCCGGCCGGGCTGCCCGCGCCGGTGCGGGTGCCGGACGGGCGCGAGCTGTCGGTGATCAGCGGGCACCGGGTCCGGGCCCTGGCGCTGGACGCGCCGGGCACGGGGTACGAGGTGACGGCGCCGGACGGCGAGCGGCTGCTCTACCTGCCGCCGGGCGCCGCGCCGGCCGGGCTGTCGCAGACCGCGCCGCCCGGCCCGTACGGGATGGTGCTGCTCGACGTGCTCGGGCGGCCCGACGCGCTGGCCCGGCTGCGGGAGACGGGGGCGGCGGGCCCGACGACCGACGTCATCGGCGTCCACCTGGACCACGACGTGCCGCCCGGCCGGGAGCTGCACCGCAGGCTGGCGGCGGCGGGGGCGCGCACGGTCCCGGACGGCGCCACGCTCGTCGTCGGCGACTACCACGCCGTACCGGACCTGCCCCGGCGGACGCTCGTCGTGGGCGGCGCCCGGTCGGGGAAGTCCGTGGAGGCCGAGCGGCGGCTGGAGTCCTTCCCCGAGGTCCTCTACGTGGCCACGAGCGGCACCCGCGAGGGCGACCAGGACTGGGCGGCGCGCGTCGCCCACCACCGCGAGCGCCGGCCGGGCTCCTGGCGCACGGCCGAGACCTGCGACCTCGTGCCGCTGCTGGCCGCCGACGGCCCCCCGATGCTGATCGACTGCCTGGCGCTGTGGCTGACCGACGCGATGGACTCCGTCGGCGCCTGGGACGACGCCACGTGGGCGAACGGCGGCGAGGAGGCCCTGGCCGGGCGGACGGCGGAGCTGGTCGCCGCGATACGGGCGACCCGGCGGACGGTGGTGCTCGTCAGCAACGAGGTGGGCTCCGGCGTGGTGCCCGCGACGGCGTCCGGTCGGCGCTTCCGCGACGAGCTGGGCAGGCTCAACGCGGCGGTCGGCGACGAGTGCGAGCACGTGCTGCTGGTGGTGGCGGGGCAGGCGCTGCCCCTGCGGTGACGGGCGACGGCACGACGACGGCCCCGCACCGGGAGGGGATGCCGTTGGCGAATTCGGGGTTTGATCACTTCGCCCTGTCGGGTTGTTACCCGACAGG
>NZ_BMRT01000003.1 GCF_014648775.1 Streptomyces abikoensis | reverse complement strand
CGGCACGCACGAGCGACACGGACAGCGATTTCGCCACGATTGGCGATAAGCACCTTGCGCACGATGGCTCCCTCCTTGAAACAAGGTGAGTTTAGGTACTGGCGACACTCTGTGCCGACCCGACTTCCGGGGTGACCTTGCCCACACGGAGCGTGAGAAGGGAGCCGTGCGTGAGCCCAAGTCCCCAGATCATCCACGGTACGCCGGGTTTCCCGGGGTGCCGTTGGCGCGACCGTGTGGCCAAGCTCTCGGATGGCGACCGGGAGTGGCGACGCCGAATCTTTGTGGAGTCCCTACGAACGGGTGACACAAAGTTTGCGTGCCGTCCCGGGCCGTAGGCACCGTTGCCGATAGATCTACCCGTCAGTAAGGCGGCTGATGTCCGACACGCCCCGCCACTTCGCCGCCTCCGCGGCGACCGCTCGCAGGGTCTCCGTCACCTGTGCGCCGCGCCGGTGGAAGTCGTCCAGCGGGAGCGCCGCCGACACGGCCGCCAGGCCCTCGGACGAGGGCACCGGCACCGCCACGCAGGCCACACCCGGCACGCACTCCTCCACCTCCACGGCCACCCCCTCGTCGCGCACCCGTCGCAACTGGACGTCCAGTCGCTCCGCCGAGGTGATGGTGCGCGGAGTGATCGCCCGCATCCCCGAGGCGGCCAGATAGCGCAGCCGGGCCGCCCGGGGGAGGGCGGCCAGCAGGACCTTGCCGTGGGCGGTGGCGTACCCGTGGGCGTCCTGGCCGGTGCCGAAGCCGCCGGTGGGGTGAGTCGTGGTCGCCCCGGCGAGCACGGCGATGTCACCGTCGCGGTACGTGCTGAAGTACGTGTCGACCCCGGCCGTGCGGTGCGCCCTCGTCAGCAGCTCCTGCACCTCGTCCCCCATCCGCATCTGCTGCTGGAAGGCCCGGTGGAGGGCGGGCACCCGGTAGCCGAGGACGTAGCCGGCGGGCGTACGGGTGAGGTGGCCGCGGTCCGTGAGGGCGCCCAGCAGCTCGTACACCGTTGACAGGCCGCAGCCCAGCCGGCGCGCGAGCGCCTTGGCGGGGACGGGGCCGGTGGCGGCGGCGACGGCGTCCAGGACGTCCAGGGCCCGGTCGACGGACTGCGGCATGGCGGGCGGGGCTCCTTCGGGGATCGGGCCGGTGGGATCAATGGAACCAGGGGAATCGGTCGTAAGAGGCCGGGGTGGTGCGGTAATTCCCGGGGGCGGGGGAGACGCGGGTGGCGAACTGCGCTGACTGTGCCGGGCATTGCCTCCGGTGGCCCAGGGGATCGTGACCGAAATACCCTGACATCGTTGATGAAGTCATGATCAAGCGCATTGCTGCCGCTGCCGTTCTGGCCGGCGCCGCACTGTCCATGTCCTCCGTCGCTGCCGCCGCCGTACCCACGCTGCCGACGCCGGTGGGGCCGCCCCCGTCGTCGAACGCGGGGCCGGTCGGTGTCACGGCCCCCTCGCCGGACGCACCGGTGAAGGGCGACCCCAAGGCGGGCCCGGGGAAGCAGGGTCCGGCCAAGAGCGCTCCCGGCAAGAAGGCCCCGGGCAAGGGCGCGCCCGCCAAGGGCGACTCCGGTAAGGGCGACCCCGGCAAGGGACAGGCGCCGAAGAAGGGGCAGGCCGTCAAGGGCCAGGCCGCCGCGCCGAAGGGGCAGGCCCCCAAGGCACAGGGCGGCAAGGGCCCCGCCGGGCCGAAGGCCCCGGCCGTCCACGGCGCCCCGGCCCCGGCGCAGGTCCAGCCCCCCAAGGGCATGCCCGCGCCGCAGGCCGCCCCCGCCATGCAGGACATGGCCCCGGACCACGACCAGAGCGTCTACCCGGGCGTGGTGAAGGGGCTCGGCAAGCTCGACCAGCTCAGCCAGCTGAAGCAGGTCGGCGCCGCGACGAGCGCGCTGCCGCTCTAGGCCCTGTCCGGCGGGTCACGCGGCGCCCCGCAGGGGCGCCGGGCCCGTCAGGTCCAGAGGTCGGTGATGCCGACGCCCAGCTCCGCGAGCAGCCGGCGGAGCAGCGGGAGCGACAGGCCGATGACATTGCCGGGGTCGCCGTCGATGCCCTCGACGAACGGTGCCGAGCGGCCGTCGAGGGTGAAGGCGCCCGCGACGTGCAGCGGCTCGCCGGAGGCCACATAGGCGGCGATCTCGGCGTCGGACGGCTCGCCGAAGCGGACCGTCGTGGAGGCCGTCGCCGAGGCGCGGCGGCCCGTGGCGGTGTCGACGACGCAGTGGCCGGTGCGCAGGACGCCGGCGCGGCCGCGCATGGACTTCCAGCGCGCGGTGGCCTCCTCGGCGTCGGCGGGCTTGCCGAGGGCCTGGCCGTCCAGCTCCAGGACGGAGTCGCAGCCGATGACGAGGGCCCCCGCCGCGGATTCCCGCTCCGCCACCGCGACCGCCTTGGCCTCGGCCAGGACGAGGGCCAGCTCGCCGGGGGTCGGGGCGTCCAGGGCGTCCTCGTCCACCCCGCTGACGATCACCTCGGGGGCGAGGCCGGCCTGGCGCAGCAGCCCGAGCCTCGCGGGGGACTGGGAGGCGAGGACAAGGCGGCGGGAGGGGGTGTGGTTGCTCATGGGGGCCAGCGTAGTTTCCCGGGGGCTCCGCCCCGGACCCCGCGCGGGCGGGGTCACTTGCCCAGCACCGCCTCCATGACCTTCTTCGCGATCGGGCCCGCGAGCTTGCCGCCCGAGATCTGGTCGTCCGGGACGCTGTCGTCCGGGTCGATCATCACCGCGACCGCCACCGGCGAGCCCTCGTCCGTCTTCGCGTACGAGATGAACCACGCCAGGTTCTTCTGGTTCGCGCCCCGCTCCGCGGTGCCCGTCTTGCCGCCGACGGTGACGCCGTCGATGAGGGCGGCCTTGCCGGTGCCCTTGGTGGCGGTGTCCTCCATCATCTGCTGGACCTTCTTGGCGATCCCGGGCGAGACGGCCTCCGACATCACCTCGGGCTTGTGCTTCTCGACCGTCTTCAGGTCCGGGTCGCGCAGCTCCTCGACCATGTAGGGCTTCATCAGCTTGCCGTCGTTGGCGATCGCGGCGGTCATCATGGCGACCTGCAGCGGGGTGGCGGTCAGGCTGCCCTGGCCGATGCCCGCCATGGCGGTCTGGGACTTGTTGATGTTCTTGGGGAAGGTGCTGGCGCTCGCCCGCACCGGAGTGAAGGGCTCCTGGTTGAAGCCGAACTTCTCCGCCATCGCGCGCATCTTGTCCTGCCCCAGGTCGGAGCTCGCCTTGCCGTAGACGGTGTTGCAGGAGTTCTGCATGGCCACGTTGAGGGAGGCGTTCTTGCAGGGTGCCAGGGGGTTCTGGTTGGGCAGCCTGGTCACCGTGCCGGGCATGGTCCAGGGGTCGGGGGAGTCCGTGGCGGCGTTGATGTCCGAGTAGAGGCCGTTCTCCAGGGCCGCGGCCGCCGTCACGATCTTGAAGGTGGAGCCGGGCGGGTACGTCTCGCGCAGCGCCCGGTTGTTCATCGGCTTGTCCGGGTCCTTCTGGAGCGCGTCCCAGGCGGCCTTGTCCTTCTTGCCGTTCCCGGCGATGGTCGACGGGTCGTACGAGGGCGTGGAGGCCAGCGCGAGGATCTTGCCCGTCCGGGGGTCGAGGGCGACGACGGCGCCCTTGCGGTCACCCAGGCCCTCGTACGCGGCCTTCTGCGCCTTGGGGTCGATGGTGGTGACGACGTCGCCGCCGCGCGCCTTCTTGCCGGTGAACATGTCGGCGGTGCGCTGGAAGAACAGCCGGTCGTCCGTGCCGCTGAGCAGCTTGTTGTTGACGCCCTCCAGGTAGCTGCTGCCGTAGCCCTGGGAGAAGAAGCCCGTGACGGGGGCGTACATCTTCCCGTCGGTGAAGGTCCGCTTGTACTTCAGGTCGCCGCCGGTCTCCACCGACCCGGTGACGGGCCGGCCGCCGACGATGATGTCGCCGCGTGGCTGGGAGAAGCTCGCGATCGCGACGCGCCGGTTCTTCTCGTGGTTCGACAGCTCGTCGCCGCGGACGAACTGCACCCAGGTCGCCCTGACCAGCAGGGCGAGCACCAGTATTCCGGTGAATACCGCTATGTGACGGACGGGCTTGTTCATATGGGGCAGGACGTGAAACGGGTGAATCCAGTTCCAGAACGGACAAACCTATGAGGATTCTGTGACACAGCGTGACCATCACGAGGTCAGTGCACGCCCAGCACCAGGAAGAGCAGCACCATCCCCACCGCCAGCACGATCCCGGCCCGCCGGAGCATGAGCTGCGCCTCGCGCAGCTCCTCGGGCGGTTCGTCGGACGGGTCGGACCAGAGCATGACCTCCATGGTCCGCCCGCGAGGCGTGTGGCGCCTGAGTACGCGTACTCAGGCCGCCACGACGCCGAGGGGCTCAGGAAGGCCAGTAGCTGGTGCGCCAGGCCAGCGGGCCCGGGTGGGGGACGCGCCGGCCCGCCGCCAGCCGGGCCGGATTGGACCACTCCGAGCGGGCCGGGGCGTCCTGCGCGGCGGTGGCGCCCACCGCCGCGCGGGCCCGTACCACCGCCAGGGCGGCGGCCAGCTCCTCGGGTGTGGGGTTGCCCCGAACGACCTTGATCACGTCGGCGTCCCTTTCGCTGCGTTCCCTGCGTTCCCTGCGTTCGCTACAGCGGGATGTTCCCGTGCTTCTTCGGCGGCAGCGCCTCGCGCTTGTCGCGCAGGGCGCGCAGCCCCCGCACGATGTGGCGGCGGGTCTCCGACGGCATGACCACCGCGTCGACGTAGCCGCGCTCGGCCGCCACATAGGGGTTGAGCAGCGTGTCCTCGTACTCCGCGAGCAACTCGGCGCGCAGCGCCTCCTGCTCCTCCGGCGTGGCGGCCGCGGCCAGCGAACGGCGGTGGAGGATGTTGACCGCGCCCTGGGCGCCCATCACCGCGATCTGCGCCGTGGGCCACGTCAGGTTGAGGTCGGCGCCCAGGTGCTTGGAGCCCATGACGTCGTACGCGCCGCCGAACGCCTTGCGGGTGATCACGGTGATCAGCGGCACCGTGGCCTCCGCGTACGCGTAGATCAGCTTGGCGCCGCGCCGGATGATGCCGTTGTACTCCTGGTCCGTGCCCGGCAGGAAGCCCGGCACGTCCACGAACGTCAGCACCGGGACGTTGAACGCGTCGCAGGTGCGCACGAACCGCGCCGCCTTCTCGCTCGCGGCGATGTCCAGACAGCCCGCGAACTGCATCGGCTGGTTGGCGACGACGCCCACCGGGCGGCCCTCGACCCGGCCGAAGCCCGTGATGATGTTCGGCGCGAACAGCGCCTGCGTCTCCAGGAACTCGCCCTCGTCCAGCACGTGCTCGATCACGGTGTGTATGTCGTAGGGCTGGTTCGCCGAGTCGGGGATCAGGACGTCCAGCTCGCGGTCGGCGTCAGAGACCTCCAGATCGGCCTCCTCAGGGAAGGCCGGCGGCTCGGAGAGGTTGTTCGACGGCAGGTACGACAGCAGCGCCTTGACGTACTCGATGGCGTCCTTCTCGTCGCCCGCCATGTGGTGCGCCACGCCCGACGTGGTGTTGTGCGTCCGCGCGCCGCCCAGCTCCTCGAAGCCCACGTCCTCGCCGGTGACCGTCTTGATGACGTCCGGGCCGGTGATGAACATGTGCGAGGTCTGATCCACCATCACCGTGAAGTCCGTGATGGCGGGCGAGTACACCGCGCCGCCCGCGCACGGGCCGACGACCAGCGAGATCTGCGGAATGACGCCGGAGGCGTGGGTGTTGCGGCGGAAGATCTCGCCGTACATGCCCAGGGACGCCACGCCCTCCTGGATGCGGGCGCCGCCCGAGTCGTTGATGCCGATGACCGGGCACCCCGACTTCAGGGCGAAGTCCATCACCTTGACGATCTTCTGGCCGAACACCTCGCCGAGCGCGCCGCCGAACACCGTGAAGTCCTGCGAGAAGACCGCCACCGGACGGCCGTCCACCGTGCCGTAGCCGGTCACCACGCCGTCCCCGTACGGACGGGTGGCGTCCATGCCGAAGTTCGTCGAACGGTGCCGCGCGAACTCGTCGAGCTCCACGAACGAGCCCTCGTCCAGCAGCAGATCGACCCGCTCGCGCGCCGTCAGCTTGCCCTTGGCGTGCTGCTTCTCCACCGCCCGCGCGGAGCCGGCGTGCGTCGCCTCCTCGATCCGGCGCTGGAGGTCCGCGAGCTTGCCCGCGGTCGTGTGGATGTCGAATTCGTCGGCTACTGGCTCGGACACGGGATGCGGCTCCTGCTCGTCCGGAGGGGTGGGAAGGCGGACATGGCGGTGCCCCCCGACGGGCCCGCCCTGGCTACCGGTTCGTAGCGTATCCGCGCGCATGCGCTGCGGCAGTGCGTCTTTGGCCACACCTTCGGCGGCACCGGCGCCGGTCGGTGCCGTCCGGTTCGTCGGGCTCTCGCCTCCTATGGTGGCTCTTATGACGCCCTCCGACGCCTCCGGAAACCCCCGGTCCGAAAACCCCTGGTCCGATTTGGACCGCCCGCCGCTCAACGCCGGTGCCCTGCGCCGGGCGCTGCTCCGCCCCGGCGGGCTGTGGACCTCCCTCGACGTGGTCCCGCGCACCGGCTCCACCAACACCGACCTCGTCGCCGCCGGCGGTCCCGAGGGCGCGGTACTCGTCGCCGAGGAGCAGTCCGCCGGGCGCGGGCGCCTGGACCGCACCTGGTCCGCGCCCCCGCGCTCCGGGCTCTTCTTCTCCGTCCGCCTCACCCCCGGCCCCGGTGTGCCCGCCGAGCGCTGGGGCTGGCTCCCGCTGCTCGCCGGGGTCGCCACCGCCACCGCCCTCTCCCGCGCCGCCGGCGTCGACACCGCCCTGAAGTGGCCGAACGACCTCCTCGTCACCGTCGACGGGGAGGAGCGCAAGACCGGCGGCATCCTCGCCGAGCGCTCCGGCGACGCCGTCGTCGTGGGCATCGGGCTGAACGTCACGCTCCGCGCCGACGAGCTCCCCGTCCCGCAGGCGGGCTCCCTCGCCCTCGCCGGCGCCGAGGTCACCGACCGCGACCCGCTGCTGCGGGCCGTGCTGCGCAACCTCGCCGACCTCTACGAGGCGTGGCGCGTGGCGGGCGGCGACCCGGCCGCCTGCCGGCTCCAGGAGATGTACACCGCCGGGTGCGCCACCCTCGGCCGGACCGTCCGCGCCGAACTGCCCGGCGGGCGCGAGCTGGTCGGCGAGGCCGTGGCCGTCGACGGCGACGGACGGCTGGTGCTGGCGACGGCCGAGGGGGTGCGGCAACCGGTGGGAGCGGGCGACATCGTCCATTTGCGGGCGGCCGGATCGTAAACGTCGTAAAGAGTGACCGCCGCGCCGTCGGGAGAGTGAGCTACGGCACACCTGACGTATCGTTGTGCCTGGAACCTAAGCGAGCAGTGATCGGCAGGGCAGTGCGCACGGATCGGACAGGGGGCGGGCGGTGACCGCCGACGATGGGGGAACCACCCGAGCCGGCAGGGCCACGGGGGACGACGGTACGGGCGGCGGCGACCACGGTGTTCGCCACGCCGGTCACCCCGGCGTCGGGGGGAGCATCGGCGAGGAGGACATCGGCGAGGAGGGCGACCCTCTCGCGCTCCGGCTTGAGTCGCTGATCCTCGGCGCCGAGCGCCGCTACACCCCCTTCCAGGCCGCCCGCGCGGCCGGGGTCTCCATGGACCTGGCCGCCCGCTTCTGGCGTGCCATGGGCTTCGCCGACATCGGCCAGGCCAAGGCGCTCACCGAGGCGGACGTGCTGGCGCTGCGGCGCCTCGCCGGCCTCGTCGAGGCGGGTCTGCTCAGCGAGCCCATGGCCGTCCAGGTCGCCCGGTCCACGGGCCAGACCACGGCCCGGCTGGCCGACTGGCAGATCGACTCCTTCCTGGAGGGGCTGACCGAGCCTCAGGAGGGCCTGAGCCGGGCCGAGATCACCTATCCGCTGGTCGAGCTGCTGCTGCCCGAGCTGGAGGAGTTCCTGATCTACGTCTGGCGGCGGCAGCTCGCCGCCGCCACCGGTCGCGTCGTCCAGGCGGCCGACGACGCGGAGATGGTCGACAGGCGGCTGGCCGTCGGCTTCGCCGACCTCGTGGGCTTCACCCGGCTGACGCGGCGGCTGGAGGAGGAGGAGCTCGGCGAGCTCGTCGAGGCCTTCGAGACGACCGCGGCGGATCTGGTCGCGGCCCACGGCGGGCGCCTGATCAAGACGCTCGGTGACGAGGTGCTGTACGCGGCGGACGACGCCGGTACGGCGGCGGAGATCGGGCTGCGGCTCATCGAGACCCTCACGAACGACGAGACCATGCCCGAGCTGCGGGTCGGCATCGCGTTCGGGACGGTCACGACGCGGATGGGCGACGTCTTCGGCACCACCGTCAACCTCGCCAGCCGGCTCACCTCGATAGCGCCGAAGGACGCCGTCCTCGTCGACGGCGCCCTGGCGGAGGAGCTCACGCGCAACGGGGACGCGCCCAAGTCGGAGGCGGAGGTCGCGGCGGCGGGCGAGCGGGGCGAGTACCGGTTCGCGCTCCAGCCGATGTGGCAGCGGCCGGTGCGTGGCCTCGGCGTCGTCGAGCCGTGGCTGCTCACGCGGCGGGAGAACGGCTGAGCGGCCGCCGCGTCGGTGGCGCCGGGTTTGCCGCCGCGTCGTCGTGGCACCGGTGCGATCTTGGGTATGGCCCCCGGAGCCGTCGGGAGGCATGATCGGTGCCGTCCGTACGTCCGTACGCCGTCAGTCCGTACACGGAGACCCGGGAGGGCACCAGCGTGAGCGAGCGCCGCATCGGAGAGTGGATCGCGATCCGGACGCACGAGAACGGTCACGTCGCCGAACTCGTCCTGGACCGCCCCAAGGCCATGAACGCCGTCTCCACGGAGATGGGCCGGCTCATCGGGCAGGCGACCGCCGAGCTCGCCGCCGACCGCGACGTCCGGGTCGTCGTCCTCACCTCCACGCACGAACGCGCCTTCTGCGTCGGCGCCGACCTCAAGGAGCGCAACTCCTTCACCGACGCCGACCTCGTCCGCCAGCGCCCGCACGCCCGGGCCTGCTACACCGGCGTGCTGGAGCTGCCCGTTCCCACCATCGCCGCCGTGCACGGCTTCGCCCTGGGCGGCGGGTACGAGCTCGCGCTGTCCTGCGACGTGATCGTGGCCGACCGGACGGCCGTGGTGGGGCTGCCCGAGGTGTCCGTGGGCGTGATCCCCGGCGGTGGCGGCACCCAGCTGCTGCCGCGCCGCGTCGGGGCCGCCCGCGCCGCCGAGCTGATCTTCAGCGCCCGGCGGGTGGAGGCCGCCGAGGCCCGGGAGTTGGGCATGGTGGACCTGCTCGTCGACGAGGGCCGCGACCGGGACGAGGCGTTGGCGCTGGCCGCCCGGATCGCCGGCAACTCCCCGGTCGGGCTGCGGGCCGCGAAGCGGGCCCTGCGGCTGGGGCACGGGCTGGACCTGCGGGCCGGGCTGGAGGTCGAGGACGCGGCCTGGCGGTCGGTGGCCTTCTCCGGCGACCGGGCCGAGGGCGTGGCGGCGTTCAACGAGAAGCGGAAGCCGGACTGGCCCGGGGAGTAGGGCATAAGCGCTTATGAGTTCTCTTGCGCGGAATGCGCCCGACGTTCTTACGCTGGAGTACGGGTCGGGAGGCCCTTGCGGTCACGGAATGTGAGGCTCGGGTGGCTGGTGACGGGGAGTGCGACGCCCGGCTGCGCGCTGTCGTGGAGCTCGCGCAGGCGATGGCCGCCGCGCCCACCCCGCTCGAGAGCGTCGAGGCCGCGGCGGAGGGCGCGCGCCGCGCGCTGGACGGGACGTTCGCCGCGATCTCGGTGTGGGAGCGGGAGCGCGGCCGGCTGCGGGTGCTGGTGAACGTGGGCGAGCTCGCGGAGGGGGAGGAGCGGTTCCCCGGGGACGAGTCGTATCCCGTGGACGTCTTTCCCGAGATCACGGAGTTCCTGCACGGCATGGGGGCACCTCCCAGCGGTAGCTGGGGGAGGGTGGGCGGGCAGCCGCACGCCTGGGTGGAGACGGCTCGGGGGGACGAGGAAGCAAGGGTCGCCGCGCTGCGGCGGCGCGGTCGCGGTTGCTGTGTCGTCGCGCCGATCGTGCTGCACGGGCGGGCGTGGGGCGAGCTGTACGTCGCGCGCTCGGTGCGGGCGCCGCTCTTCGGGCCCGGCGACGCGGACTTCGCGACGGTGCTGGCGGCGGTGGCGGCGTCCGGCATCGCGCAGACCGAGCGGCTGGAGGAGGTCCGGCGGCTGGCGTTCACCGACCCGCTGACGGGTCTGGCCAACCGGCGGGCGGTCGACGCCCGGCTGGACGAGGCGGTGGAACGGCACCTGGGGGAAGGCGCTGTCGTCAGTCTGCTGGTGTGCGATCTCAACGGGCTGAAGAAGGTCAACGACACGTTGGGGCACGCGGTCGGGGACCGGTTGCTGGAGCGGTTCGGCTCGGTGCTGTCGCTGTGCGGGGCGAAGCTGCCGGGGGCGCTGGCGGCGCGGCTGGGGGGCGACGAGTTCTGTCTGCTGTCGGTGGGGCCGACGGCGGACGAGGTGGTGCGGGTCGCGGACGAACTGTGCCGGCGGGCGGGGGCGTTGGAGCTGGGGGAGGGGGTGGCCTGCGGGGTCGCCTCCACGGGGGATCCGATCGGGACGGTGCGTTCGGCGCGCCGGCTGTTCCGGCTGGCGGACGCGGCGCAGTACCGGGCGAAGGCGGCACGGTCGGCGGGGCCGGTGGTGGCGGGGCGGGACGGGGGGCGTGCGGATCCGGTGGTGCGGATGGCCGACCGGCCGCCGTCGCCGCTGTCGGCGGAGCGGCGCCGGTTCCGGGGCCGGGGGCGTTCCGGGTGATCGGGCGGGTTTCGCCCACCGGCGGGGAGCCGGCATGGATCGTCACCGCACGGCGTTACACGAGTACAAAGTCGACTAGTGACAGGTAGCGATTCAGTCTCTAGGGTGCCTGAATATGGATATGCACTCTGTGGTGGTGGGAACGTCCGGCACGACCGCGGAAGACGTGATCGCCGTCGCCCGCGACGGCGCCCGCGTGGTCGTGTCGGAAGAGGCCCTCGCCGCCGTCGCCGCCGCGCGGCAGGTGATCGACGATCTGGCCGCCAAGCCGGACCCGGTGTACGGCGTCTCGACCGGCTTCGGCGCCCTCGCCGTCCGGCACATCAGCCCCGACCTGCGGGTCCAGCTCCAGCGCAACATCGTCCGCTCGCACGCCGCCGGCATGGGCCCGCGCGTCGAGCGCGAGGTCGTGCGGGCGCTGATGTTCCTGCGCCTGAAGACGCTCGCCTCCGGGCACACGGGCGTACGCCCGCTGGTCGTCGAGACCATGGCCGCCATCCTCAACGCGGGTATCACCCCCGTGGTGCACGAGTACGGCTCGCTCGGCTGCTCCGGCGACCTCGCGCCGCTCTCGCACTGCGCGCTCACGCTGATGGGCGAGGGCGACGCCGAGGGGCCCGACGGCGTGGTGCGCCCGGCCGCGGAGCTGCTCGCCGAGCACCGCATCGAGCCCGTGGAGCTGCGGGAGAAGGAAGGGCTCGCGCTGCTCAACGGCACGGACGGCATGCTCGGCATGCTCGTCATGGCCTGCGCGGACCTGGCCCGTCTGATCACCTCGGCCGACATCACCGCCGCGCTGTCCCTGGAGGCGCTGCTCGGCTCGGAGAAGGTCCTGGCCCCCGAGCTCCACACCATCCGCCCCCACCCGGGGCAGGGTGCGAGCGCCGCGAACATGGCGGCGGTGCTGGCCGGTTCCGGGCTCACCGGGCACCACCAGGACGACGCGCCGCGCGTCCAGGACGCGTACTCGATCCGGTGCGCCCCGCAGGTGGCCGGCGCGGGCCGGGACACCCTGGCGCACGCCCGGCTGGTGGCGGACCGCGAGCTGGCCGCCGCGGTCGACAACCCCGTGGTGCTGAGGGACGGCCGCGTGGAGTCGAACGGCAATTTCCATGGTGCGCCGGTGGCTTACGTCCTTGATTTCCTTGCGATCGCGGCCGCCGACCTTGCTTCCATCGCCGAGCGGCGGACCGACCGGCTGCTGGACAAGAACCGTTCGCACGGCCTGCCGGCCTTCCTGGCCGGGGACGCCGGGGTGGACTCGGGGCTGATGATCGCCCAGTACACCCAGGCCGCGCTGGTCAGCGAGATGAAGCGGCTGGCGGTCCCGGCGTCGGTGGACTCGATCCCGTCCTCCGCGATGCAGGAGGACCACGTCTCCATGGGCTGGTCGGCGGCGCGCAAGCTGCGCACCGCCGTGGCGGCGCTCGGCCGGGTCGTCGCCGTGGAGCTCGTCGCCGCGACGCGGGCGATCGAGCTGCGGGAGGGCATGGAGCCGTCCCCGGCCTCGCGGGCGGTGCTGAAGGCCGTGCGCGCGGCGGGCGTGGAGGGCCCCGGCGGGGACCGTTTCCTGGCGCCGGACCTGGCGGCGGCCGAGGAGTTCGTCCGGTCCGGGGAGCTCGTCGCGGCCGTGGAGCCGGTGACGGGCCCGCTGGCCTGACGGCCGGTCGGTCAGCGAGCGGCGCCGCGCGACCTGCGCGCGGCGCCCGTGACCAGCGCGCCGCCCGCGGCGACGAACGCTATGCCACCGAAGACATACGGAGTGGTGTCCACACCCCCGCTGGCCGCCAGCTCCTGGGCGGCCGGGGCCGCTGCCGCCGCCAGGGCGTCCTGCTGCTTCTCGGGACGCTCGGGCGTAGCGTGGGCAGTGGGGACGAACCACAGCGCGCACAGCACCGTGCCGGCGGCGACGGCGGTCAGCAGCGGGCGACGTGTGGTCACGGGATGAAACCCCCTGGCGACGACAGAGATTGACGGTCGTGAGCTGTGGCGCGTCCCGACTGACACGATGTTAGTGACACCGGCGGCCGGTGGGGAAGCCATGGGGTAACCGGCGGTCCAGTAGCAGGGCGTTTGCCCTTTTTCAAGACCCCGGTTGTGGACCTCGGGACCCGAGGGGCTTTACTGGCGTGGTCTTTCCCACAGTTTGCCGATGAGTGGAACCGGGCCAAACGGTGCACGCGTTCCCTTATGTAGTAGCCGGGATACGTGTAGCCCCACGAGCCCCACGATCGGCTCGGGGGATTCCGGGGTCCAGGAGCAATGGAGAAGCGTGTGATGACGTACGGCAAGCGCCGCAAGGGCCTGGTGGCCGCGGCCGCTGTGCTCGGCGGGGTACTGACCCTGGCCGCCTGTGGTGGCGACGGCGACGACGCCAAGGGCGGCGGTGACGCCAAGGGGAAGTCCCAGGGTCAGGTCGACGCCGCGGCCGCCAAGGACGCCTCCAAGGCGCAGATCAAGATCACGCCCAAGAACGGCGCCAATGGCGTCGGCATCACGGCCGATGCCGTGTCCGTCACCGTGAGTGATGGCGAGCTCACCAGCGTCAAGATGACGACGGACAAGGGCACTCCCGTCGAGGGTTCAATATCTTCGGACAAGAAGTCCTGGAAGCCGAACAAGCAGCTCGAGCGTTCGACCAAGTACAAGATCACTGCTGAGGCCAAGGACTCCAAGGACCGCAAGGCCACTGAGAACTCCTCCTTCTCCACCGTCTCTCCCGACAACAGCTTCATCGGCTCCTTCACGCCGGAGGACGGCTCGACGGTCGGCGTGGGCATGCCCGTGTCGATCGACTTCGACAAGCCGATCAAGAACCGGAAGGAGGTCCAGTCCCACCTGACGGTCACCAGCAGCAGCGGCCAGAAGGTCGTGGGCCACTGGTTCGGCGACCAGCGCATCGACTTCCGGCCGCAGGAGTACTGGAAGGCCAACTCCGAGGTCACGCTGAAGATGGACCTCGACGGCGTCGAGGGCGGCCCGAACATCAAGGGCGTCCAGAAGAAGACGATCCAGTTCAAGATCGGCCGCTCGCAGGTCTCCACGGTCGACGCCAAGACCCACCAGATGACGGTGGTGCGGGACGGTCAGACCCTCAAGACCATCCCGATCTCGGCGGGCAGCCCGTCCAACCCGACGTACAACGGCAAGATGGTGATCTCCGAGAAGTTCGTGGAGACCCGGATGAACGGCTCCACCGTCGGCTTCACCGGCAAGGACGGCAAGGGCGAGTACGACATCAAGGACGTGCCGCACGCCATGCGCCTGTCCACGTCCGGCACGTTCATCCACGGCAACTACTGGGGCAGCGGCGTCTTCGGCGTCTCCAACACCAGCCACGGCTGCGTGGGCCTGGAGGACAAGCAGGGCGCCAACGACCCGAACACCCCGGGTGCCTGGTTCTACAACAACTCGCTGATCGGTGACGTCGTCGACGTGAAGAACTCCGACGACAAGACCATCGCCCCGGACAACGGCCTCAACGGCTGGAACATGGACTGGGCGCAGTGGGTCGCGGGCAGCGCCACGGGCGCGTGACCCCCGGTCGCTGATGCGTGAAGGGGCCCTCCCGGCGGATTCGTCCGTGGGGAGGGCCCCTTTGTCGTCCGGGCTCGTCCGTGCTCGTGGAAAACCGAACGACAGCGCGGAGCTCGCGTCGTAGCGTGCGCGGAATGAGTGAACTGCTGCGCCTGAACGACCGCCCCTCCGAGAGCGAGATCGACGGCTGGCACGCCGTCATAGCCGCCGCCCACGCCCACGACCTGCCCGCCGTGCCGGCGCCCGGGCGGGTGGAGACGGCCGGGGTGCTGTGTGTGACGGACGGCGACAGCCGGTACGTACGGCTGGCCGTGCCGGGGGAGGGCGGGTACGCAGGGGTCGTCTCCCTGCGGTTGTTCGACGAGGGAGCGAACCGGAAGACGGCCTGGATCGAGCACCTCGTCGTCCGGCCGGAGCTGCGGAACCGGGGCATCGGTATGCGCCTGTGGCAGGAGGTGCGGGCGATCCTGGAGCGGGAGCGGCGGGGCGCGGTCGGCGCCCAGATCGAGATCGGCGGCGCGGGCGAGAAGTTCGCCCTCGCGCGCGGCTTCGTACGCGCCCTCCCGCTGGTGATGTACGTGCAGGACGTGACGGATGAAGCGGCGGCCGAGGAGCCGGTCCTGCCGGAGGGGTACCGCTTCGTCGAGTGGGAGGGCGCCGTGCCCGAGGAGTTCGCCGAGCCCTTCGCGGCCGTCCGCGACGCCATGTCCGACAGCCCCTGGGGCGACTTCGAGGAGGAACGGCCGCGCTGGGACGCCGCGCGCTCCCGCGCCGTCCAGCAGCTCGTCGTCGACCGGGGCGGGGAGATGCTCACGGTCGCCGCGGTCGCGCCCGACGGCTCCTTCGCCGGGTACACCGAGCTGGTGCGGCGCTCCCCGGACGGCGCGCGGGCCACGCAGTACGGCACCGCCGTGGCCGCGGGCCACCGCGGGCTCGGCCTGGGGCGGGCGGTCAAGCTGCGGATGCTGCGGCTCGTGCGCGAGGGACGGATGCCCGTACGGGAGATCGTCACGGGCGTGTCCGACGACAACGGGCCCATGCGCGCCGTGAACAAGCTGCTCGGCTACCGGCCCGAGCGGTCCGTGGGAGTCTTCCAGGCCCGGTTCTGACCCGGCTCCCACCCCGGCTTCCGGCCCGCTCCGACCCCGGCTTCCGGCCCGCTCCGACCCCGGCTTGCGGCCCGCTCCGACCCCGGCTTGCGGCCCGCTCCGACCCCGTTGTGACCTGCGGGAGCCGGGGCGGGCACCGGGCGTGTGCCCTGCCTGCGGGGATGCGGGAAGATGGGATTCCACTCCGGCGCACCCCCAGCCCCGGGCCCCCGAGGAAGCGAGCCCCCCACAGTGCAGAGCACCGAGTCGCCCCTGGAAACCGTCGCCGCGGCCGTACGCGGG
Organism: Streptomyces abikoensis; assembly: GCF_014648775.1. Taxonomy (GTDB): domain Bacteria; phylum Actinomycetota; class Actinomycetes; order Streptomycetales; family Streptomycetaceae; genus Streptomyces; species Streptomyces abikoensis. Next base: position 808,328 of record NZ_BMRT01000003.1, on the reverse strand, counting down.
CTGCGGGCGGTGCGCGGGGACGATCTCGACGACGCCGTCTACGCCGCCGCCTCCGTCCTGGCCGCCGCCCCCGCCGGCTGGGAGGCCATCAGCGGCGCGGTCGTCCGGCACGGCTCGGCGACGGTGCGGCGGGCCTGGGAGTACGGCTGGCAGCCCGCCGACGTCGTCCGGCTCGTACGGCGGGAACCGCCCCCCGCCGAGACCCGGTTCGCCGTCGCCCTCATAGCCGCCGAGGGCCGGCGCTACGCCCCGGAGACGCTCGACGCGCGCTGGGTCGCCCAGCTGGAGGAGCTCGACGCGCGCGCCTGGTGGGAGACGGACGACACCTTCCTCGACGGCTTCGCGGAGCGCGAGCGGCTGAGCCGCTTCGAGACCGCCGTCCGCGCCCTGGCCACGCTGCGGCTGATCGACGGGCTGCCGAGGGTCGGCGGCGTCGGCCCGCTGCCCGGCACCGGCGGGCACGTCGCCGCGGCCGCCGCGGCCGCCCCGCCCCGGATGCTCGGCCGCGTCCGGGCACTGCTGGCGAAGGCGGAGTCGACGCAGTTCCCGGAGGAGGCGGAGGCCCTCTCCGCCAAGGCCCAGGAGCTCATGGCCCGGCACTCCATAGACGAGGCCCTGCTCGCCGCCGGCGCGGCCGCCGCCGGGGACGGGCCGGGCGCCTGCCGGATCGGGGTCGAGGGCCCGTACGAATCCGCCAAGGCCCTGCTCCTGAACGCGGTGGCCGCCGCCAACCACTGCCAGGCGGTGTGGTCCAGCGAGTACGGCTTCTCGACCGTCGTCGGGTTCGACGCCGACCTGGAGCTCGTCGAGCTCCTCTACACCTCCCTCCTCGTCCAGGCCACCACCGCGATGGGCCGCGCCGCCGACGACCACCACGCCCGTGGCCGCTCCCGCCGCACCCGGGACTTCCGCGAGTCCTTCCTGATCGCCTACGCGGGCCGCATCGGCGACCGGCTGTCCGCAGCCGTCCGCGACGTGGCCGCCGAGGAGACCCGCCCCGAGGTCCTGCCCGTGCTGGCCGCCCGGGACGTGGCGGTCGGCGAGACCGCCGGGCGCCTCTTCCCCGAGACCACCTCCCACCGCCTCAAGGGCCGCGACCCCGAGGGCTGGGCCCGAGGCACGGAAGCCGCGAACGCGGCGAGACTGGCGGGGAAGCGCCCGTAGGGGGCGTACGCGGCTGCCGCCGCGCGAGCGCGACCAGCGCCGACGCGCCCCGTTAGGGGCGCGGGGCTGTGTCGATATGCGGCTGCCGCCGCGCGGGCGCGACAAGCCCCCACCGGCCCGCAGGTGATCAGGCCACCCCTCGGCGCAGCCCTATCGCGGCGAGAAATACGCCCCCGGCGGCACCCCCACCCCCCTCCGAAACGCCGCCACAAACGCACTCGGCGAGCCGTACCCCACCCGCCGCGCCACCGCGGACACCGTCGCCCCCGCCGCGAGCAGCGGCATCGCCGCCTCCAGCCGCAGCTGGGCACGCCACCGCCCGTACGACATGCCCGTGCCCTCGACGAAGGCCCGCGCGAGCGTCCGGCCGCTCGCGCCCACCAGCGCGCCCCACTGCGCGAGCGTGCGCCCGTCCGCCGGGTCCGCGCGGAGGGCCTCCGCCACCCGCCGGGCCCGGGGGTCGGAGGGCATCGGCGCCCTGACCGTCGTCACGGAGACGGGACGCAGCTGGTCCAGCAGGACGTCCTCCGCGCGCTGCCGCGCCCCCGTGTCGAGGTCCTCCCGCGACAGATGGCCGATCAGCTCCCGCAACAGCCCGGATACCGCCATGACTTGCGGCGTCTCCCAGCCGAACGGGCAACGGTCCGGCCAGAAGTACAGACTCCGCATCAGCGCGGCGCACGTGGCGCCCGTGGCGTGCGGGACGCCCGCCGGGATCCACAGCGCGACGGTCGACGGCAGCACCCACGTACGTCCCGCCGCGCGCACGGCCAGGACGCCGCGCGGCGCCCACGCCAGTTGATGGGCGCTGTGCCGATGAACGTCGAACCATTCGTCCTCGCCGAGCGCGAAGCTCCCGACGGCTATGGCACTGCCGGCCGGGGCGACGACGTGGGCGGCGGGATGTACCCCCGTGACGGCGGTATGTCCTTTCGGCGACATGAGTTGGCCTCCTGGCCCGTATACGACACGGTCGCCTGATTCCTAGCCTTGCCGCATGCCGATGAATCTCGTTCACCGCCGTCTGTGCAGTTCCGAGAAGTGGGCCCGCGCCGTCGAGGACCGTTTACTGCCGTGGGTCCTGGACGGAGTGCCGCTCGGGCCCGACGCGTTGGAGATCGGGCCGGGTTACGGGGCCACCACGCGCGTCCTGCTGCGCCGGGAGGGCCTCGCGCGGCTGAGCGTCGTCGAGGTCGACGCGGAGTACGCGGCCCGATTGCGCCGCGAGTTCGGCGACCGGGCCAAGGGGGGAGTCGGGGGCGGAGCCGAGGTCGAGGTCGTGCACGGCGACGGCACCGCCCTGCCCTGGCCCGACGGCCGCTTCGACTCCGTCGCCTGCTTCACCATGCTCCACCACGTCCCCTCGCCCGCCCGGCAGGACGCCCTCTTCGCCGAGGCGCACCGCGTGCTGCGCCCGGGCGGTGTCTTCGCCGGCTGCGACTCGCTGAGCAACTGGCGCTGGCGGTTGATCCATTGGGGCGACACGTGTGTGCCGGTGCCGCCCGCGACTCTGGAGACGCGGTTGCGGGCGGCGGGGTTCACGGAGGTGGCGGTGGAAGTGGGGACGGGCAGCTTCCGCTTCCGGGCGGTACGAGCCGTCCCGGTGGGGTAGCGGGTGGCCCCGCCGTCCGTACGGGGGTCGGGCGGCGGGGCGGTACCGCGCTCGTACGGTCAGCCGAGCGTCACCGTGACGACGCGGCCGGAGGCCTCCGTGACGAACAGCTCGCGGCGCCCGTCGTGGTCGCCGAACGCACGCGGCACGCGGACGCTCGTCGGCATCCGCAGCCCGCTCACCAGCACGCAGGACCGTCCGGTCACCGGGTCCACCTTGATCAGCTCGCCGCTCCGGAAGGCCGCGACGACCAGGTCGCCGCCGAAGGCGGTGAGGTCGTCGAGGAACTTGCCGTCCAGGACGGTGCGGCTGAGCCGGGTGACTGCGGTGTGCCGCGCCGGGTCGGCCAGGGGGACGCGGACGACCGGGGACGTGCCGTTGACGAGAACGCTCGCGTAGAGCTGATCGCCGACGATCTCCAGGCCGTTGGTGCCGAAGACGTCGGCCTTCCGCGTCCACTCCTCGTCCCGGGTGCCGTCCGGCCGGATCTTGAGGATGCCGGTGGCCAGCTCGCGGCTGAGGTAGAAGTTGCCGGCGGAGTCGATGGCGAGGCCGTTGATCCTGGGCGTGCCGCCGAAGACCTTCTCGGCGCGGGGCTCGGCCGCGGCCGGGTCGAAGCGCATGACACCGCCGTCCCGCTCCAGCGGGTTCACACCGAAGTTGACGTACATCAGCCCGTCCGGCCCCCGGCGGATCCCGCCGGGGCCGGGCACGGGGAAGGACGCCTTCAGCGTCCCGTCGGGGGCGTACCCCTCGACGCGGTTCCTGGTCACATGGGAGACCCATAAGGTGCCGCGCCCGTCGAACTCCAGGTTCTCCCGCCAGTCCAGCAGGGGCGCGCCACCGTCGTGGAACACGGAGACGGCCGCCGGCCGCCCGCACCGGTCGGGGCGCTCGGCGTTCCCGGCCGCCGTGGCACTCGCCGCTCCCGCCACTCCCGGCGCGCCAAGGACCAGCGCCGCCACCAGACTTCCCGCCATCGCCATCGAACGAATATTCATGGAGGCGTTGTACCGCGTCTGCTTCCGCCCCAGCGCGGCGTTGGCCGAATCACGTGCCGGAGCGCCGCCGCCCGCCGCCGCGAGGGCGCCGATGACCTGCGAGGTCGTGCCCTGAGATCATCCCCCGGTGATATCCAGCACCACCGCGACCACCACAGCTCGCTTCGCCGGGGACTTCGAGGGGGACTTCGAGGCCCACCTCACCGTGCGCGCCGATGACGGGCCCGCGACCGTGGACGCGCTCGAACGGTACGCGGCCGGACACGGCATGAAGTGCGCGCACATCGTGCTGGACCGGGGCCGGACGCCCAGCCAGCCGATGCTCACCCTGCGCGGCTCCGGGCCGCTGCCCGTGGTCCGGGCGGCGGTGGAGGACGCGGCGCGCGACGTGCGGGGGGCCGGGTTCGCGGTCGTCCGGACGAAGATCGAGGCGACCCCCTGGGCGGAGGGCGTGCCCGGCACCGACGCGGAGGCGGCGGCCCTCGGGGCGCGGTACTACTTCGAGCACCACGTGAAACTCCTGCTCACCCCCGGCACCGACACCTCCGCCCTCACGGCGCTCGCCGAGGCCCACGCCGCGCACCTGTCGCGCAACGCCCGCCGGGTGCGGGCGGACGGCCGCGCCGAGCGGTTCGTCACCCAGCGCTGCCGCCTCGTGGGCCGCCCGACGGCGGAGCGACGGCTGGACGCGCTGCTGGCGGCCCTGCGGGACGCGGGGTACGACATGGCCTCCAGTGAACGGGAATTCGTCGTCCACGACAGTGACGAGACGGTCGACGACGGCTGGATCGACGAAGAGACAGACGACGGCTGGATCGACGAAGCGACATCCGGCGAAGAGACCACCACCGAGGACGTGAAGCGATGACGATGACGACGACACCGTGGGAAGAGTTCCCGTACGGACCGTGGGAGGCCACGACGGTCGTCCCGCAGCTCCCGCCCGACGAGGCCACGCGGCGGAAGAAGGACCTGCCGGCGACGCTGCGCCCGGTGCCCGGCGAGGGCGTCGTGCAGCTTCCCGTGTACGACCCGGCGGCCAACCACCACCTCCTCGGCATGCGGCTGAGCGAGCCCCGGTTCGCGGACCCGGACCGGGGCGAGGCGTGGTTCGCGGCCCGGCGTCACGCCCTCGACCACGCGCTCGCGGCGGTCGCGGCCTCCCCGTGGGCCGGGCACCTGGTGCTGCGCGGCAGCGTGCTGCTCAAGGCGTGGTTCGGCGACGCGGCCCGCGAGCCCGGTGACCTGGACTTCGTCGTCGTCCCCGACACCTGGCGGCTGGAGGACGACCGCACGGACGCCATGCTCGACGGAGTGGCTCGCGCCGCCGAGGCCGCCGCGCGGGCGTCCGGCAGCCCGGTCCGCATCGACGCGGCGGGCGCCGTCAGCGACGAGATCTGGACGTACGACCGGGTGCCGGGCCGCCGGCTCGTCCTGCCCTGGACGGCCACCGGAACGGACGACGCCCCGTCCGGCACGGTCCAGCTCGACTTCGTCTTCAACGAGCCCCTGCCCGCCCCGCCCGTCCGCACCGCGATCCCGCCCCTCGCAGGCGGCGAGGGCGCCCCCGTCACCCTCATGGCGGCGAGCCCGGAGCTCTCGCTCGTCTGGAAGGTCATGTGGCTGGTGAGCGACACCCACCCCGAGGCCAAGGACCTCTACGACGCCGTTCTCCTCGCGGAGAGCGTCACCGCGCCGTACGAGCTCCTGGACCGCGTCCTCTCGGCGGCGGGGGAGTGGGCCGACATCCCGTCCGTCCTCGCGGAGGCGGGAGAGATCGACTGGCCCGAGTTCGAGAAGGACTACCCGGACGACACGGAGACCGGCGGTGGCTACCTGGTGCGCTTCGCCGCCGCCCTGTCCCGGAGTCATGTGCCGGACGAGCCGAGCGCGTACGCCCGGCTGGCCGTCGCCTACGAGGACCTCACCGGGACCGTGCGGGAGAAGTATGCGGCGGGCGGCATGGAGGCCGTCGCGCTGTGGTTCGCCGAGCGCACGGTTTCCAGCATCGGCACGCTGATCGCGTTGAGGGAAGTGCTGGGACGCGATCGGTGCACCCTCCGCGAGGCAGCGGAGGTCGCCGTCTCCCTCCGCGACCCCCGCCCCGGCCGCGACCGCGACGCGATCTGCCACCACCACGGCGACCCGCGCGAGATCGCGGCGCGGCTGGAGCAGATGGGGCCGGAGGAGACGGGGTAGCGCGGCGGCAGTGAAATCGCCGTGAAGCGGTACTCGAGCTTCACTCGACCACTAGTGACAAACCCGCATCCGTGTTCTTCGATGTGCGTGATTGCCGCTGCGGCAGTCGGCCGGGGCCGTCGTCCGTCGTCCCCACCCCGGCCGTTCCCGTCCCTGTTCCCGTCCCGTACAGGAGTGATCGCATGCTGCGCGCGTTACGCGCCCTCGGCCTCGCCGTTCTCACGGCCGGCCTGACCCTCACCGCCGTCCCGGCCGCCACCGCCGCCACCCCCGCCGCCGGTTCGGCCGCCGCCCCCGCGGCCGAACGGCCGCTGACGCCCATCGGCGGCGGCACCGGCATCATCTTCCGGATCACCCCGACCCCGGAGGAGCGCCAGAGCTTCTACGTCTGCACCCTCACCGCCGTCGGCCGCGACAACGCGGGCAACCTGGTGGGCCTGACCAACGCCCACTGCTTCATCGACGAGAAGGGCAACAAGCTCGTCGGCGAGAAGGTCTACCGGGACACCTCCCCCGCCGGAACCGCGGCCGCCCCCGCCGACCTCAACGCCAGCCGCGCCGACCTGGAGACGGGCGCCATCGGCACGGTGACGTACGTCAGCACGCCCAACAACCTGCTCAACGCCGGTCCCAAGGGCCTCGACTTCGCGGTCATCAAGCTGGACGAGACGAGGGTCGCCCCCACCGCCACCGTCGGCGGCGTCACCATCACCTCGATCGGCGCCCCGCCCCCCAACGGCGTCCGCATGTGCAAGCAGGGCCACCGCACGGGCCTGACCTGCGGCATCAAGCTGGGCACCCACGACATCTGGTTCACCCACCTCATCTGGACCAACGGCGGGGACTCCGGCTCCCCCGTGGTCAGCGGCCAGACGCTGGTCGGCAACGCCTGGGGCGTGCAGCACAGTTCGGCGATCCTGGACATCATCGCCGAGATGAACACCAACGGCGGCGTCGGCGCGGGCTTCCACCTGGCGGTCTGAGCCGGACCGAACGGGGCGCGGCGGCCCTAGGGCGGAAGTCCTACCGGAGATCGACACAGCGGCGGAGCCGTGGTCCGGCCGGGGGCTGAAAGGGTGATGATCCTCCGATACCCACCGGAACCGCCGCCAGGGAGGCCGTGATGGACCCCGCCACCACCCCGGCCCACACCCCCGAAACCGCCCCGGAACCCCCCTTGGACCCCTCGGGCGCCCTCCGGCTGATGGAGGAGACCTTCGGCTTCCTCCACTCCGCCGCACTGCGGACCGCCGCGCGCCTCCGGCTCGCCGACCACCTCGCCGACGGACCGCGCACCCCCAACGAACTCGCCGGGGCCACCGGCACCGACGCGACGACACTGCGCCGGCTGCTGCGGCTCCTGGCCTCGCGCGACGTCTTCCAGGAGGACGAGGCGGGCGCGTTCGGGCTGACCCCCGCCGCGTCCGCCCTGCGCACCGGCATACCGGGCTCGCTGCACGACGCGGTGCTCCTGCTCACCGACGACATGTTCCTGCGCCCCGCGGCCGACCTCGCCGAGACCGTACGCACCGGCGAATCCGCCTTCCCCAGGGTCTTCGGCACTCCCTTCTTCGAGCACCTCCGGACCGACGACGCGGCCCGCGAGGTCTTCGACGCCGGCATGGCGGCCTTCTCCGGCCCCCTCGACGACGTGGTCGCCGCCGCGTACCCGTTCCCGGACCACGGCACGGTCGTGGACGTCGGCGGCGGCCGCGGCGGCCTGCTCCGGTCCGTCCTGCTGCGCCACCCCGGCCTGTCGGGCGTCCTCTTCGACCAGGCACCGGCGCTGCGCGAACCCCTCCTCGCCGCAGACGAGTTGACGGGACGCTGGCGCGCCGAGCCCGGCGACTTCTTCACCGCCGTCCCGAAGGGCGACGTCCACCTCCTCAAGCACGTCCTGCCCGACTGGAGCGACGACGACTGCGTCCGCATCCTGCGCTCCTGCCGCCAAGCCCTGGCCCCGGGCGGCCGCGTCCTGGTCATCGACGCCGCCCCGCCGCCGGGCAACGCCCCCCACCCCGGCAAGGACCTCGACCTCCTGATGCTGACGGCCCTAGGCGGCAGCACCCGCACCCCCACCGAACTGGCCACCCTCTTCACCCGATCCGGCCTCCGCCACGTCCGCACCCTCCCCACCCCGGGCTTCGCCTCGATCGTGGAAGCGGAGGCGGCACCCCTGGCCTAGTCGCCGGCGGACGCTATCCCCACCGGACAGGAGACGCCCGTGCCGCCGATGCCGCAGTAGCCCGTCGGGTTCTTGGCGTCCGAGAGGTACTGCTGGTGGTAGGACTCCGCGTAGTAGAACGGGGCCGCCGGGAGGATTTCCGTGGTGATGGCGCCGTAGCCCGACGCGCTGAGCACCGACTGGTACGCCTCGCGCGAGGCCTCGGCCGCGGTCTGCTGGTCGGGGGAGTGGGTGTAGACCGCCGAGCGGTACTGGGTGCCGCGGTCGTTGCCCTGGCGGTTGCCCTGGGTGGGGTCGTGGGACTCCCAGAAGAGCTTGAGCAGGGATTCGTACGAGACGCGGGACGGGTCGAAGACGACGCGGACGACCTCCGTGTGGCCCGTCAGGCCGCTGCACACCTCCTCGTACGTCGGGTGCGGCGTGGTGCCGCCCTGGTAGCCGGCCAGGGTCGTCCAGACGCCCTCGGTCTGCCAGAACTTCCGTTCCGCGCCCCAGAAGCAGCCCAGGCCGAAGTCGGCGACGGCCAGGCCCTCCGGGTAGGGGGCGGCCAGGGGCGTGTCCAGGACGCTGTGGCGCTCCTGGAGGGGGAAGGCCGGGGCCGGGCGGCCGGGCAGGGTCTCCTCGGGGGTGGGGAGGTGGTTCCGGTGGCGGCTGACGAACATCACAGGGCTCCTCGCTTCGGCGGTCCGTCCGGGACAACGTACGCGCCGCCCCCGGGATTCCGCCGTCCGCTCGTGGCAGCGCCCGCCAGCGCCTGGGTGCGCACGGCGCAGAAGAATTCGGCGGGGTCGGTGGAGTACGTCCACGGAAAGGCGCCGACGTAGCCGTCGATCACGCGGAACTGCGCGACGGCCTCCTCGTGGCGCCCCTGGCGGGTGAGGAAGTACGCCAGCAGGTGGCGGGCGCCCGCCACGCGCGGGTGGCCGGGGCGGGCCGCCGCCACGTCGCGGAGGGCCGCGTCCACCAGGGCCGTCAGCTCCGGGGAGCGGTAGTCGGCCTCGGTGGCGCCGGTGTCCTTGTGCTCGTACCAGCTGATCAGCGGGAGCACCGTCAGTACGCTGCCGGGCGGGGCCGCGGCCACCGCCCTCGCCGTGAACTCGCGGGCCAGCTCCTCCGAGCCCCGCCACTTCGCGCACCAGTACTGGAGCGCGGCCTTGTGCGCCTGGTAGTGGTGCGGCGCCCGCGCGGTGATCTCCGCCCACAGCTCGCCCATCGCCTCGTGCGCGGCCCCCGTGCCCATGTAGAGCGGGATCTGCGCCGCGTACGGGGTGGGGTCGGCGGGGTCGGCCAGCGCGACGGCGCGCGCGAAGTCCTCGCGCGCCTCGCCCAGCACCCGGTGGAAGCCGGCGAACTGCTCGGCGGTGGTCCGGTTCGCCGTGGCACTGCCACGGATCTCCCACGCCAGGGAGATCTTCGCGTCGGCGTGGACGACGGCCGCGCCCGGGTCGTCCGGACGCTCCGCACGCCAGGCCCTCAGCCAGGCGTCGTCCTCTGCGGCCGCCTCCGCCAGGGTGGCGACGATCTCGTAGCGCCGCTCCCAGTCCGTGCCGGCCGCCGCCAGGGCCTCGGCGGCCGCCCGCCACTCGCCGCGCGAGACGGCCTCCCGCAGGGCGTCCCCCTCGGGGTCCGGGCCCGTCCGGTCGGTGATCTGCTGCTCCTCGGGCAGCATGCCCGCCGCGTTGATGTAGCGGCCTATGCGGGCCCAGTGCAGTTGCCGCCGGATCCAGAAGGCGGCTGCCACGGCCAGGACGGCCACGACGATGAGGGAGATCAGGAGCATGGGGGTGGGGTTCTTCCAATCAAGCGGGGGTGGGGAGGACGATCAGTTCGCGTAGCCGATCAGTTCGCGTAGGCGATCAGGTCGCGCACGCGTCTCGTGTCCGGCTCGTCCTCCACGACGGGGCGTACCGCGTCGGCCACGAGCTCGGCCAGGGGTTCGGCGCTCACGTCCGTCGGCCCGCCGTCCGGCAGCAGGAGCCGTGCCGGGCCCGACCACGACAGTTCCCAGCGCGCGCCCGCCGACTCGGCCAGCGCGAGCTCGGTCAGTTCGCGCAGCCCCGCGTACAGCGCCGGCCGCGCGAACTCGCGGGCCGCGCGGCCGCCGGCCCTGGCGGCCTCCGGCGACTTGGGCAGGTGGTCGGCCACCTCCCACAGCCGTCCGGCGTCGGCCAGGTCGAGGAGGACGGACAGGTCGGCGAGCGCGCCGGCCCCGGCAACCCGGGCGCCCGTCGCGCCCAGCGCCGTGCGCAGCGGCTCGGCCGCCTCCTCCGTCCGGGCGTGGACGGACCGGTGCATCAGCTCGGGCCAGTCCACCCGCGTCATGGCCCGCGCCTTGGGCGTCAGGACCGCGCCCTCGAGATCCGCCATGACCCGCTCGCGATCGCGCAGCAACCCCAGCGCGAACCCCAGCGAGGGACGGGCGTCCCCCAGGGTTCGGCCGTCCAGGGTTCGGCCGTCCAGGGCTCGGCCGTCGTCGGGCAGCGCCTCGACCAGCTCCACGCGCACGGCCACCGGCGGGTGGGTGTCGTACGGGGAAGGCTCCGCCGGCGGCAGTTCGTCGCGCAGGCCGGCCAGGCCCTCCTGCCGTCCGGGCGCGGTGAGCAGCCGGTGGAGGCCGCCGAAGACTTCGCCGCGCGGTGGCAGGAGGCCGATGTCCACGCCGGCGGTGGCGTAGCGGCTCATGTAGAAGTCGTGGGCGGCGTCGAGGGCGGCGGTCTCGCGCAGCGCGGAGGCGGTCGCGTCCCGGCCCGCGACCCGGGCGGCCAGACGGTCGGCGGCGAGCTCCTGCTGCCGGCCGGTGCTGTGCGTGGCGCGCAGGTAGAACGCCGCGTACGCCAGGAAGGGCTTGACCATCAGGCGGTGGCCGGCGCCCGCGCGGTCGGCGTCGATCTTCTTGGGCTTGCGGCCCTTGCGGACGGCTTCCTCGGCCGCCTTCTCCTGGATGGCCCGCTCCTTGGCGATCCGCTCCTCCTCCCGCTCCCGGAAGGTCTCCACCGTGCGCAGCACGCCGGCGCGTCCCCGCAGGGCGATGCCCGCCAGGCGGGTGTCGGTGTTGCCGTAGTGGGCGAGCTCGTGGGCGATGACGGCGTGCAACTGGGCCTCGGTCAGCCCGGTCAGCAGCGGGGCGCCGAGGTAGAGCCGGCGGGGGCCGGGGAGCAGGCCGAGCAGCCGGGTGTCCTCGGTGACGCCCGCGTTGACGTCGCCGGTGAGGACGATCGCGTCGGGCGCCCGGGTGCCCGTCCGCTCGGCCAGGGAGCGGACGGTACGCCAGAGTTCCGGCTGCCCGGCCTCGGTGACGGGCAGTCCGTCCGGCTCCTTCGCCCGGGCGGTGCTGAACACGAAGACGCCCCGCAGCACCGGGACGGCGAGCACGACGGAACAGAAGTACACCTTCACCATGGCCAGGCCGGGGGCCCAGAGCGTCGCGGCGACGTCGGCGGCCACGAGGACGCCGAGCATGAGGACGGCGATCAGATAGAAGCCGGCCAGGAGGACGAGCGCGCGCAGCGCACGCAGAGATGTGCCCACTGGGCGAAGACCCCCACACGGGTTCGAAAGGTGCGAAAGATCCGCGAGAAACGGAATGTGGGGATCATATGTGCGACGACTGTGCGACGGCCCGGGCGCCCGTCCGAGGTCAGACCGGTCCCTGCCGTGCCCCCGCCACGGCCATCGCCCGGTACGCGGTGTACGTGGCCACCGGGTCCGGCTCGTACGTCCACGGGAGGGCTCCGATGTGGCCGTCGACCTTCCGGAACTGCTCCAGGGCCTCCGCGTGACGCTCGGCCCGGACCAGGAACCACGCCAGCAGGTGCCGGACGTGCGGCAGTACCGGGTGGTTCTCCGGCGCGTGGTGCACCGCGTACTGGGCGGCCTCGATCGCGTCGCCGACCACCGCGCTCTGGAACAGGCCGCGCACCAGCTGCACGTCGGGCAGGTGGTCGAAGACCGCGAACAGCGGCAGCGCGGGCAGCAGACTGCCCTCCGGCGCGGTGGAGGCCGCGCGCCGGGCGAAGGACTCGGCCTGCTCCCGGGAGCCGTGCCACTTCGCGCTCCAGTAGCGCAGCGCGCTCAGGTGCGCCCCCATGTGGCCCGGCGCGCGGGTGGTCACGGTCTCCCACACGGACTGGAACTCCGCCTCGCTCGCGCCCATCCCCCGGGCGACGCCCAGCTCGACGATGTACGGGACGGGGTCACCCGGCGCCAGCAGGGCCGCCTCGGCGCAGACCGTGCGCGCCTCCTCCAGGATCATCCGGAAGTCCTGCGAGGACGGGTTCCGCATCGCCTGCTGGACCAGGAACTCCGCCTGCACCGCCGCGCCGCCCGCGTCCTTGGGCGCCACCACGCGCCAGTGCCGCAGCCACATCCCGCCCGTGCCCGGCGCCTCGGCCAGCTCCTGGGCCGCCGCGCCGGCCAGCGTCTGCACCCGCTGCCAGCGCAGCTCGGCGTCGCCCGTGGCGGGCGTCCGGGCCAGCAGATCGGCCGCCGGCTTCCAGTCCTGGGTGCGGCGGGCCTCCGCCACGGCGGCCAGCAGCTCCTCGTCCGGGCCGGGCAGCCGTACGTCGAGCCGCTCGGGCGGGACGAGGCCGAGCCCGCCGACCGGGTCCGTGGCCGCCTCGGCGCCCTGGACGACACCTCGCACGGCCCGGTACCGCCGGATCGCGGGGGCCACCACGACACCGCAGATCACGGTGACGGCGAGGAGGATGAGCAGAATCTCCATGAACTGTCCTGATGAACGAAGAGGCTGACGGAAGGAGCCGAACGGGCCGAAGGAAGAGGCTGGACGACGGTACAACGTGACAAACCGGCGAATCGTTCATCTGCCGGTTACAAGTGAACAGGAGCGATCGGGCGAACGGGCACTACCCTCGGGTGAATGAGCGACCAGCACAGCTTCGAGACCCTCGCGATCCACGCCGGGCAGGAAGCGGACCCGCTGACCGGGGCCGTCGTACCGCCCATCTACCAAGTGTCCACGTACAAGCAGGACGGCGTCGGCGGTCTGCGCGGCGGTTACGAGTACAGCCGCAGCGCCAACCCCACGCGCACGGCCCTGGAGGAGAACCTGGCGGCCCTCGAGGGGGGCGTCCGGGGCCTCGCCTTCGCCTCGGGCCTGGCCGCCGAGGACACCCTCCTGCGCACGCTGCTCGCGCCGGGTGACCACGTGGTCATCCCGAACGACGCCTACGGCGGAACGTTCCGGCTCTTCGCCAAGGTCGTCAGCCGCTGGGGCGTGGAGTGGTCGGTCGCCAACACCTCCAGCCCGGACGCCGTGCGCGCGGCCATCCGGCCCGAGACCAAGGCGGTCTGGGTCGAGACCCCGTCCAACCCGCTGCTCGGCATCACCGACATCGCCGCCGTCGCGGGCGTCGCCCACGAGGCCGGTGCCAAGCTCGTCGTCGACAACACCTTCGCCAGCCCCTACCTGCAGCAGCCGCTGTCCCTGGGCGCGGACGTCGTCGTCCACTCCACCACCAAGTACATGGGCGGCCACTCCGACGTCGTCGGCGGTGCCCTGATCACGGCGGACACCGGCCTGGGCGAGGAGCTCGCCTATCACCAGAACGCGATGGGCGCCGTCGCCGGCCCCTTCGACTCCTGGCTGACGCTGCGCGGCATCAAGACCCTCGCCGTGCGCATGGACCGCCACACGGCCAACGCCGAGCGCGTGGTGGACCTGCTCGTCTCGCACCCGAAGGTGACGCAGGTCTACTACCCGGGCCTGCCCGAGCACCCGCTGCACGAGGTCGCGGCCAAGCAGATGCGCGCCTTCGGCGGCATGGTGTCCTTCCGCGTCGCGGGCGGCGAGGAGGCGGCCGTCGAGGTCTGCAACCGTGCCAAGCTCTTCACGCTGGGCGAGTCCCTGGGCGGCGTCGAGTCCCTGATCGAGCACCCGGGCCGGATGACCCACGCCTCGGTCGCCGGCTCCCAGCTGGAGGTCCCGGCGGACCTGGTCCGCGCCTCGGTGGGCATCGAGTCGGCCGACGACCTGCTGGCCGACCTGACGCAGGCGCTCGGCTGACGACCGGGGGGCTGATTCTCAGCCCCTCCGGCGCTTGAGGAGCGGGGGGCCCGGGGGCGGAGCCCCCGGGAAACGGAGAAGGGGCGGGACCGGGGCATCCTCAGTCCCCGCCCCACAGCGGTGGCGCCGTCCCCGACGCCGGCGGATGCCACGGTTCCGCCATCGCCGCCCACACCCCGAACGCCACCACGGCGAGGAAAAGCGCTGCCCAGGCCACGGCCCGAACCACCCGTCGCCTGCGCACCATGCGCGCGCCCCGCGCGGCCGCCCGTGCCACCACCTCCGCCGGCACCGCCGGACGCGGCCCGTCCAGCAGCCGCCGGACCTCCGCCTCCCGGCGGTCCTGGCCGCTCACGCGGCCACCGTGAGGACGGCCCGCGCGCACAGCGCGCGCACGCGCTCCACGGATACCCCGAGCGCCGCCGCCGTCTGTTCCTCGGCGACCCCCTCGTACAGCCGCAGCACGACCACCAGCCGCTCCCGCGACGTGAGCCGGGCCAACGGCCCGTCCCCGTCCCCCTGGCGGTGACACCTCGCCGAGCGGGAGCGGGCGTAACGCGCCACGAGCTCCTGGCGGGTGCGCTCGTACGGATCCTCGCCGCCGAGGCCGTCCCAGGCGGCGTACGTGCGGGCGAGGGCGCGGGTCAGCAGTCGTTCGGCGGCCTCCCGGTCGCCGGTCAGCAGCAGCGCGGTGCGCAGCAGCCTGCCGCCCGCGCCGCCGGCGAACGCTTCGAACTCCCGGGCGCGGCGGCGCTCCCGGGCGTCCCGCCGCTCTCGCACCCCTCCAGAAGAGGCTCGCACCCCTCCAGAAGAGGACAGCCGCGCGATCCGGTCAAGAGGCCGGCGGAACCTGCTGGGGCTGGGTGAAGTGGATGTCGGACAGGGCCGAGTTGAAGCGGGTGAGCAGGGTGCAGAAGACGTCCCGCTCGTCCTCGGACCACCCCTGGGTGCACAGCGCCATCAGCTCGCGCCGGGAGGCGCGGACCTCCTCCAGGCGGGCCTTGCCGCGCGGGGAGAGCTGAAGGACGACGGCGCGGCCGTCCTCGGGGTGCGAGGTGCGCTTGACCAGACCGGTGTCGACGAGCGGCGCCACCTGGCGGGTGACGGTCGAGGAGTCGATGCCCATGCCCGCGGCGAGCGCCTTGACGCCCATGGGGCCTTCCTGGTCGAGGCGGTTGAGCAGGAGGTAGGCGGCGCGGTCCATGGAGTTGTGGACCCGGCCTACGCCCCCGAGCCGGGTCTGCTCGGCGCGGCGGGCGAAGACGGCCACCTGGTGCTGGAGGGCGTCGAGGACACCGGGGGCGAGGTCGGTCGTCATGTCCTGAGAGGTGGGCATGGCCTGGGGCTCACTTCGTACGGCGGGCAGGGGATGCGGAGCTGGAATCGCTGAGAATGGGGGACAGAGTACGCGTCCCCGCACGCTGTTGTACCAGTGCTCCGCAAACCGGTCGGTATGTATGTATGCGCCGCCCGGATCGCCCCTTACGTCCTTGCTGTATGCCCCATTTATCCGCCCCGGCCGGGGCCTTCGCCACGGCGCGATACTGAGGACATGGCCGCACGTCCGGTGACCCTCGACGATGTGCGCCGGGCGCGGGAGACGCTGTCGGGGATCGCCCGGGTCACCGCCCTGCAGAGCAGCCGCCACCTGTCCGGGCTCGTCGGCGCGCCCGTCCGCCTCAAGTGCGAGAACCTCCAGCGCACCGGCTCGTTCAAGATCCGCGGCGCCTATGCGCGGATCGCCGCCCTGACGCCCCCCGAGCGCGCGGCGGGCGTCGTCGCCGCCAGCGCCGGCAACCACGCGCAGGGCGTCGCGCTGGCCGCCTCCCTGCTGGGGGTGCGGTCGACGGTGTTCATGCCGGAGGGCGCCCCGCTGCCGAAGATGGCCGCCACCCGCGAGTACGGCGCCGAGGTGCGCGCCTGTGGCCAGGGCCTGGACGAGGCGCTGGGCGCGGCCCGCGCGTGGGCGGAGCGGACGGGCGCGGTGCTCGTCCACCCCTACGACCACCCGGACATCGTGGCCGGCCAGGGCACGGTCGGGCTGGAGATCCTCCAGCAGTGCCCCGAGGTGCGCACCGTCGTCGTGGCGGTCGGCGGGGGCGGGCTGATCGCCGGGATCGCGGTGGCGGTCAAGGCGCTGCGGCCGGACGTGCGGATCGTGGGCGTCCAGGCGGCGGGCGCCGCCGCGTACCCGCCGTCGCTGGCCGCCGGCCACCCGGTGGCGGTGGCGGACGCCGTGACGATGGCGGACGGCATCAACGTCGCCCGCCCCGGCGAGGTGCCGTTCCGGATCGTCGCGCGGCTGGTCGACGAGGTGCGCACCGTCTCCGAGGACGGGATCGCCGCCGCCCTGCTGCTCTGTCTGGAGCGGGCCAAGCTCGTCGTCGAGCCGGCGGGCGCGAGCCCGGTGGCGGCGCTGCTGGCGGACCCCGGCTCGTTCCGGGACCGGGGCCCGGTGGTGGCCGTGCTGTCGGGCGGCAACGTCGATCCGCTGCTGTTGCAGCGGGTCCTGCGCCACGGTATGGCCGCCGAGGGCCGCTACCTGTCGCTGCGGCTGCCGCTGCCGGACCGCCCCGGGGCGCTCGCCGCGCTGCTGGAAGTGCTCTCCGTCGCGAACGCCAACGTCGTCGACGTCGTCCACGAACGCACCGACCCCCGCCTGGGACTGACGGAGGCCGAGGTCGAGCTCCACCTGGAGACGGCGGGCCCGGAGCACCGCGCGGAGGTGCGCGAGGCCCTGCGCGCCGCCGGTTATCCGCTGTCCCTCTGACCGTCCCCGGATATCCGGGCCGCCCCCGATATCCGGAAGTAAGGGCCACCCATTATCCGGTGGCATTCATTCAGAGGGCGGATCGCCACCGATGAACGTAAAATCAACTATTACGTCACCCAAACGGGGAGAACATCCATGCCAGGCGCTATTTACGCCGAAGGCCTGGTCAAGACCTTCGGCGACGTCACGGCTCTGAACGGCGTCGATCTCGACGTTCCGGAAGGGTCCGTTCTAGGACTGCTCGGCCCCAATGGCGCCGGCAAGACCACCGCCGTGCGCGTGCTCACCACCCTGATCAAACCCGACCGCGGTAAAGCCGTGGTGGCGGGCATCGACGTACTGAGGAAACCCAACGACGTCCGGCACGCCATCGGCCTGTCCGGCCAATTCGCCGCCGTCGACGAATACCTGACGGGCCGTGAGAACCTCCGGATGGTCGGCCGGCTCTACCAGCTCAGCGGGCGCGACGCCAAGGCCCGCGCCGGCGAGCTGCTGGAGCGCTTCAACCTCGCCGAGGCCGCCGACCGGCCCGCCAAGACCTACTCCGGCGGCATGCGCCGCCGCCTCGACCTCGCCGCCGCCCTGGTCGTCAGCCCGCCCGTGATGTTCATGGACGAGCCCACCACCGGCCTGGACCCCCGCAACCGCCAGGCGCTCTGGGAGGTCATCCAGGAGCTCGTCGCCGGCGGGACGACCCTGCTGCTCACCACGCAGTACCTGGAGGAGGCCGACCACCTCGCCCACGACATCTGCGTGATCGACCACGGCAGGGTCATCGCCCGCGGCACCTCCGACCAGCTCAAGGCGCGCACGGGCGGGGAGCGCGTCGAACTGGTCGTCCACGAGCGCGAGCACATCGCCCCCGCCCTCGGCGTCATCCGCGCCTTCGGCAAGGGCGAGCCCACCGTCGAGGAGCACACCCGCAAGGTCATCGTCCCCGTCTCCGGCGGCGCCAAGCTGCTCGCCGAGGTCATCCGGGAGCTGGACGGGCGCGGCATCGAGATCGACGACATCGCCCTGCGCCGCCCGACCCTCGACGACGTCTTCATCTCGCTCACCGGGCACGCGGCCGCGAGCGACGAACCCGGCCCGGGCGGATCCGCCTCCGGTCCGGACGATTCCGTCGAGCGTTCTGTCGAGCCGAAGGAGGTGGCGGGGCCATGACCGTGACCGGCACCACCCTGTCCCGGCGGCCCGTGCCCGCGGCACGCGGCGGGGCGGCCGTCCAGTCCGTCCGCGACTCCCTGGTCGTCGCCCAGCGGAACCTGATCCGCATGATCCGGATCCCCGAGGTCGTCGTCTTCGGCCTCGTCCAGCCGATCATGTTCGTGGTGCTGTTCAGCTATGTCTTCGGCGGCTCGATCGCCGTGGGCGGCAGCACCGACCCCGGCACCTACCGCGAGTTCCTCATGGCGGGCATCTTCGCCCAGACCGTCACCTTCGCCACGGCCGGCGCGGGCGCGGGCATCGCCGACGACATGCACAAGGGCCTCATCGACCGCTTCCGCTCCCTGCCCATGGCCCGGGGCGCGGTGCTCACCGGCCGCACCCTCGCCGACCTGGTGCAGACGGCCCTCACCCTCGTCGTCCTGGCGATCGTGGCGGTCATCGTCGGCTGGCGGATCCACGAGGGCGTCCTCAAGGCGCTCGGCGGCTTCGCCCTGCTGCTCCTGCTGGGCTACGCGTTCTCCTGGATCGGCGCGCTCATCGGGCTGTCCGTCCGGACCCCGGAGGCGGCCACCTCGGGCGGGCTGATCTGGCTCTTCCCGCTCACCTTCATCTCCAACGCCTTCGTGCCCTCGGGCAATATGCCCACCGTGCTGCGCACCATCGCGGAGTGGAACCCCTTCAGCGCCACCGTGCAGGCCGCCCGGGAGCTGTTCGGCAACGTGCCGCAGGGCTATCCGGTACCGGCCGCGTGGCCGATGCAGCACCCGGTGTGGGCGTCGGTGCTCTGGTCCCTGCTGATCATCGCGGTCTTCCGGGCGCTGTCGGTGCGCAAGTACCGCTCGGCGACGGCGTGAACGCGGTGCGGATACGCCGGAGCTCCGGACCCGTGCACGGGTCCGGAGCTCCGGCGCGTCGCTCCGGGGGCGCTCAGCCGCTGTAGGGCTTGGCCTCCAGGATGCGGACCATGGCCTTCTTGCCGTTCGGCAGCTCGTACTGGGCGTCCTCGCCGATCTTCTTGCCGTTGACGCCGCTGCCGAGCGGGGACTGCGGGGAGTACGTCTCGATGTCCGAGCTGGCGTACTCGCGGGAGGCCAGCAGGAAGTCCAGGGTGTCGTCCGGGTCGCCGTCGAAGGCGATGGTGACGACCATGCCGGGGGCCACCACGCCGTCCGTGGCGGGGGCCTCGCCGACCTTGGCGGACTCGAGGAGCTGCGTCAGCTGCCGGACGCGGAGCTCCTGCTTGCCCTGCTCCTCCTTGGCCGCGTGGTACCCGCCGTTCTCTCGCAGGTCACCTTCCTCGCGGGCCGCCGCGATCTTCGCGGCGATCTCGGTGCGAGCGGGACCAGACAGGTACTCCAGCTCGGCCTTGAGCTGGTTGTACGCCTCCTGAGTCAGCCAGGTGACGTTGTCGCTGGTCTGGGTCACAGGTGCTCCTCGTCGGTACTGGGGAATGCTGGGGATGCATCTCGATACAAATGAACGCCCTACTCAGAAGGGTGCACCTTCAAAGCGGGGCGAAACCACGAGCCTAACAATTACGTCCCGAAGGGGGGAAGGAGTAAGCGGGAGAAAACGCGCAAGAATCCTGTTAACGCAGGTCAGCGCGGTATCTCCGGGTAACACTCGGCGGTACGCCCGGCGGTGTCAGCCCCGCGACGCGGTCCGGCAGCCCTCCAGCTCCGTGGCGCTGGCGTGGGCCGTCGTCCGGATCTCCACCAGCTGGCTGAAGTGGTCCTCGCGCCGGTCGAAGGTCACGTCCTTGCGGGCCACCTCGCCGCCGTCCGCCCCCAGCGAGCGCAGGGTGCACACCGCGACGGCGTCCTTCTCCTTGCGCACCTCCACGACCGCCTGCACGGCCGTGTCGGAGACGGTCTTCGACCGGATGAGCTGACCGGTCACCTCCGACGAGGTGATGTAGTGCACACCGGCCCAGCCGACGAAGCCGAGCAGCGCCGCGCCGAGCACCGCCCCGACGATCTTCAGCTTGCGGTCGGCGCGCTCGTCCGCCGAGCGGCCGTAGCGGCCCTCGGGCAGGGCATCGCGCTCCGCAGCCATGATCGTTCCTCCTGGGCGCCGATTTGTGAACGCGGAATGAAACGCGTCCCGCTTCGGTCACTATAGGAGGCGCCCCGGATGTCCAATGGGAGGGGCCATGACCAGTGACTGAGGACCGAGCGTTGACTGAGCAGCTGCGAATGATGGCCGTTCACGCCCACCCCGACGACGAGTCGAGCAAGGGCGCGGCCACGATGGCCAAGTACGTGTCCGAGGGGGTGGACGTGCTGGTCGCCACCTGCACGGGTGGTGAGCGCGGCTCCATCCTCAACCCCAAGCTCCAGGGCGACCCGTACATCGAGAAGAACATCCACGAGGTCCGCGCCAAGGAGATGGCCGAGGCCCGCGACATCCTCGGCGTCAAGCAGGAGTGGCTGGGCTTCGTCGACTCCGGTCTCCCCGAGGGCGATCCGCTCCCGCCGCTGCCCGAGGGCTGCTTCGCACTGCAGGACGTCGAGGAGGCGGCCGGCCGGCTGGTGAAGCTGATCCGCGAGTTCCGCCCGCACGTGATCACCACGTACGACGAGAACGGCGGCTACCCGCACCCCGACCACATCATGACCCACAAGATCTCGATGGTGGCCTTCGACGCCGCGGGCGACCCCGAGCGCTACCCCGAGGCCGGCGAGCCCTGGCAGCCGCAGAAGCTCTACTACAACCAGGGCTTCAACCGTCAGCGCACCCAGGCCCTCCACGACGCGCTGATCGAGCGCGGCCTGGAGTCCCCGTACGGCGAGTGGCTCAAGCGCTGGGACGAGATGGGCCGCGAGCGCACCCTGACCACGTTCGTGCCGTGCGCCGACTTCTTCGAGATCCGCGACAAGGCCCTGATCGCCCACGCCACGCAGATCGACCCGGACGGCGGCTGGTTCCGGGTGCCGATGGACATCCAGCGCGAGGTCTGGCCGACCGAGGAGTACGAGCTGGCGAAGTCCCTCGTCGACACTTCCCTCCCCGAGGACGACCTCTTCGCGGGCATCCGCAACAATTGACCCCATGATGATGAGCGCCCTTACGCTTGCCGCCGCGGATCTCGACCAGAACAAGGTCACCCCCGGAGTCCTCGGCTTCATCGTCTTCGCCGTCATCGGCGGGGCCGTGTGGTTTCTGATGAAGTCCATGAACAAGCACATGAAGCGGGTGGACTTCGAGGAGGCGCCCGACCCGTCGGGCGAGGCCGGCAAGACGACCGCCTGACGCCGGCGGCGTAACGGCGGTGTCCGTGACGGCGGCGTCGTTCACGGCGGCATCGTGACGGTGGCGTACACGACGGCATGACCGGACGGGCCCCCGCGGCCCGTCCGGCGCCGCCGGAGCCCGCCCCGGAGCCCGTCGTGCGCGAGGATGGGCCCATGCCCAATCGCCTGGCGCACGAGACGTCCCCCTACCTCCTCCAGCACGCCGACAACCCCGTCGACTGGTGGCCCTGGTCGCCCGAGGCCTTCGCCGAGGCGCGGCGCCGAGGCGTGCCCGTGCTCCTGAGCGTGGGGTATTCGAGCTGTCACTGGTGCCATGTGATGGCGCACGAATCCTTCGAGGACGAAACGACGGCCGCCTACCTCAACGAGCACTTCGTCTCCGTCAAGGTCGACCGCGAGGAGCGGCCCGACGTCGACGCGGTCTACATGGAGGCCGTCCAGGCCGCCACCGGCCACGGCGGCTGGCCCATGACCGTCTTCCTCACCCCCGACGCCGAGCCCTTCTACTTCGGCACCTACTTCCCGCCCGGCCCCCGGCACGGCATGCCCGGCTTCCGGCAGGTCCTGGAGGGCGTCCGGGCCGCCTGGAGCGACCGCCGCGACGAGGTGGGCCAGGTCGCCCGGCGCATCGTCCGCGACCTCTCCGAGCGCTCCCTCGCCGTGGACGCCGTCCGGCCCCCCGGCCCGGAGGAGCTCCACGCCGCCCTGCTCGGGCTCACCCGCGACTTCGACGCCACGCGCGGCGGCTTCGGCGGCGCCCCCAAGTTCCCGCCGTCCATGACGCTGGAGTTCCTGCTGCGCCACCACGTGCGCACCGGCTCCGAGGCCGCCCTGGAGATGGCCACGGCCACCTGCGAGGCCATGGCCCGGGGCGGGATCTACGACCAGCTCGGCGGCGGCTTCGCCCGCTACGCGGTCGACGCCACGTGGACGGTCCCGCACTTCGAGAAGATGCTCTACGACAACGCCCTGCTCTGCCGGGCGTACGCCCACCTCTGGCGGGCCACCGGCTCGGAGCTCGCCCGGCGCGTGGCCCTGGAGACGGCGGACTTCATGATCCGCGAACTCCGCACGGCCGAGGGCGGCTTCGCGTCCGCGCTGGACGCCGACAGCGACGACGGCAGCGGCCGGCACGTCGAGGGCGCGTACTACGTCTGGACGCCCGCGCAGTTGCGCGAGGTGCTGGGCGAAGAGGACGCGGCGCTCGCGGCGGAGCACTTCGGCGTCACCGAGGAGGGCACGTTCGAGGAGGGCGCGTCCGTCCTCCAGCTCCCCGACACCGAGCGGCTGTGGGAGGCGGGGAAGGTCGCGTCCGTCCGGGCGCGGCTGCTGGCCGCCCGCGACCGGCGGCCCCGGCCCGGCCGCGACGACAAGATCGTCGCCGCCTGGAACGGGCTGGCCATCGCCGCGCTCGCGGAGGCCGGCGCCTACTTCGACCGCCCCGACCTGATCCAGGCCGCCACGGACACCGCCGACCTGATCGTCCGCGTCCACATGGACTGGCACGGGCGGCTCGCCCGCACCTCGCTGGACGGCGCCCCCGGCACCCACGCGGGCGTCCTGGAGGACTACGCGGACGTCGCCGAGGGCTTCCTCGCGCTGGCCGGCGTCACGGGCGAGGGCGTGTGGATCGACTTCGCCGGGCTGCTCCTGGGCACCGTCCTGGACCGCTTCACCACGCCCGACGGCGCGCTGTTCGACACCGCCGACGACGCCGAGAAGCTGATCCGCCGCCCGCAGGACCCCACCGACAACGCCACGCCGTCGGGCTGGACGGCGGCGGCCGGGGCGCTCCTGTCGTACGCCGCGTACACGGGCAGCGCCCGGCACCGGGAGGCGGCGGAGAAGGCGCTCGGCGTGGTGACGGCGCTGGGGCCGAAGGCGCCGCGCTTCATCAGCTGGGGCCTGGCGGTCGCCGAGGCGTTGCTGGACGGGCCCCGCGAGGTGGCCGTCGTGGGCCCGGCGGACCACCCGGCGACGGCGCGGCTGCACCGCACCGCGCTGCTGTCGACGGCCCCGGGCCTGGTCGTCGCGGTCGGCGAGCCGGGCTCGGAGGAGATCCCCCTCCTCGCGGGCCGCACCCTCCTGGACGCCCGCCCGGCGGCGTACGTATGCCGCGCCTTCACGTGCGACGCCCCGACAACGGACGCGGAGGCTTTGTCGGGACAACTGGGCGGGTAGCGCCCGAAGGGGCGCGAGGAACTGCGCGATCAACCACGACGCACCCGCGGCCGACATACCGGACCCGCGAAGCGCTAAAGCGTCAGCCCACGCACGAGCACCCCGAGCGCCCGGTCGATCAGCGCGGGCAAATCGTCCGTCTGCCCCTGCTCGACCCAGTGCATCGTCGCCTCCTGCATCGCCCCCAGGACGGCGGCGACCACGACCCGCAGCTCCAGGTCGCCGGGCGACCGGCCCGTGCGTCCGGCCAGGACGGCGCAGAGCACGCGGGCCGACTCCGCCATGCCCTCCGCCGTCCGGCCGCGCAGCGCGGGCACCTCGTGCACGAGCCGGGTGCGCTGGCGCAGCTCGGCGATGTCGCGTTCGACGAGCTGGCGGACGGCGCCGGTGACGCCGTGCCGGATGGACTCGACGGGGTGCTCGTCCGCCGGGCGCGAGCGGATCGCGGCCTCCATCACCGCGTCGTACTCGTCGGTGAGGACGATGTCCTCCTTGGTGGGGAAGTAGCGGAA
This sequence comes from Streptomyces abikoensis, assembly GCF_014648775.1. Taxonomy (GTDB): domain Bacteria; phylum Actinomycetota; class Actinomycetes; order Streptomycetales; family Streptomycetaceae; genus Streptomyces; species Streptomyces abikoensis. The sequence continues at coordinate 784,252 of NZ_BMRT01000003.1, read as the reverse complement.
GACCGTGCTGGTGGAGACGTCGGCGGCCTCGGCGATCTGGTCGACGGGCGTGGCGTCGTACCCCTGCCGTTCGAAGAGGCGGTAGGCGGCACCCCGGATCGCGCGGCGGGTCTGGATCTTCTTCCGCTCGCGCAGCCCGAGGACGGGCGCGGTCGGCGCCGCGGGGGAGGAGTGGGCTGTGGCCATGGCCGCATTCTCCGGCATCGGTCTTTTCACGGACCACACCGAGCGCGGGAGTGGCCGGCTTTGACGGGACGCTGATTGTCAGTGGGGTGTGTGACGCTGTGTGCGGGGCAGGGGAGCGGGGAGTCAGCCAAAAGGTGATGGAGGGGGTATGTCATGACCGTTGCCGCTTTGCTGGTGGCCGTGTTGAGCGTCGCCGGGTACGTGTTCGTGGGGGAGGTCGCCGTGCTGGCCGTGGTCGTGGCCGGCGTGGGCGGGCTGACGTGGCGGGTGGCCGCGGCGTCGAGGCCGCGGCCGCCGCGCGGGGGCCGCGGAGCGCGTCGTGCCCCCTCCGGCTCGCGCTCAGGCGTGCGAATAGGCCACCAGTGAGATGCCCACGTAGTGGGTGATGAACGCGGCGAGCGTGAGTGAGTGGAACACCTCGTGGAATCCGAACCACCGGGGTGAGGGGTTCGGGCGCTTGATCCCGTAGATCACGCCGCCCGCCGAGTAGAGCAGGCCGCCGACGATCACCAGCACGAGGACGGCGATGCCGCCCTTGCGGAGGAAGTCCGGCAGGAAGAAGACGGCGGCCCAGCCCATCGCGATGTAGCAGGGGGTGTAGAGCCAGCGCGGCGCGCCGACCCAGAAGACGCGGAAGGCGATTCCGGCGGCGGCCGCGAGCCATACGGCCCAGAGCAGCAGCCGTCCCCGGCCGCCGGGCACGAGCAGCATGGTCAGGGGGGTGTAGGTACCCGCGATGATCAGGAAGATATTGGCGTGATCGAGCCGGCGCAGCACGGCCGCCGCGCGCGGGCTCCAGTCGCCCCGGTGGTAGAGCGCGCTGATGCCGAACAGCAGGCAGGCGGTCAGGACGTAGACCGCGCAGGCGATTCTGCCCCGGGTGCTGTCCGCCAGGGCGGTGAGGAAGACGCCGGAGATCAGCACCGCGGGAAACATCCCGGCGTGCAGCCAGCCGCGCAGCCGTGGCTTGACCGGGGCCGCCGCGGCGACGGCCTCGGCCACGCCGGTGACATCGGCGGCTGGCGAACCGGAATCGGACGAACTGGCGTTCAGGATTGCGGCATGCGGCGCCCCGGGGGAACCGGAGGACGGAGAGGGCGCTGTGTCGGGCGCGGGTGTCATGGCCGTCATGCTACCTACGCAACCGTAGGTTACGGGCGGGTATCGGGTGGTGATGGTCACGGGGGCGCCCCCTGGACAGATCGGATGATGAGTCGGATGATCAAATGAGTGCGGGCGGCACCGGATGAGCGGTCACGAAGCGTCTGGGTCGCGGCCCCCAAGGGGCAACCAATGTGCAGAGACGGTCCGGCACCGGCGATCCCCGGTGCCCATGGGCCGTTCCACCCTCAATAGCGACGCCGGACAGCGGGTTCCGGCGGGACGGAGCGATCGTGGCGCGCACCAGTGCGGCTCCCACCACCCCCACCAACCACCAGGAGCTGATCTCCTGGGTCGACGAGATCGCCGCCCTCACCCAGCCGGACCAGGTGGTCTGGTGCGACGGTTCCGAGGCCGAGTACGAGCGCCTGAGCGAGGAGCTCGTCGCCAAGGGGACCTTCCGGAAACTCGACCCGGTCAAGCGCCCCAACTCCTACTACGCCGCCTCCGACCCCAGCGACGTGGCGCGCGTCGAGGACCGTACGTTCATCTGCTCCGAGAAGGAGGAGGACGCGGGCCCGACCAACCACTGGAAGGCCCCGGCGGAGATGCGCGAGATCTTCTCCGGTGAGCAGGGGATCTTCCGCGGCTCCATGCGCGGCCGCACCATGTACGTCGTGCCCTTCTGCATGGGCCCCGTCGGCTCGCCGCTCTCCGCGATCGGCGTCGAGATCACCGACTCCGCCTACGTCGCCGTCTCGATGCGCACCATGACCCGCATGGGCCAGGCCGTCCTCGACGAGCTCGGCACCGACGGCTTCTTCGTCAAGGCCGTTCACACCCTGGGCGCCCCGCTGGCCGAGGGCGAGCAGGACGTGCCCTGGCCCTGCAACTCCACCAAATACATCTCGCACTTCCCGGAGGAACGCGAGATCTGGTCCTACGGTTCCGGCTACGGCGGCAACGCCCTGCTGGGCAAGAAGTGCTACGCCCTGCGCATCGCCTCCGTGATGGCCCGGGACGAGGGCTGGCTCGCCGAGCACATGCTCATCCTCAAGCTCACCCCGCCGCACGGCGAGCCGAAGTACGTCGCCGCCGCCTTCCCCTCCGCCTGCGGCAAGACCAACCTCGCCATGCTGGAGCCCACCGTCTCCGGCTGGACGGTGGAGACCATCGGCGACGACATCGCCTGGATGCGCTTCGGCGAGGACGGCCGCCTCTACGCCATCAACCCCGAGGCCGGCTTCTTCGGCGTCGCCCCCGGCACCGGCGAGCACACCAACGCCAACGCCATGAAGACCCTCTGGGGCAACGCCGTCTTCACCAACGTCGCCCGCACCGATGACGACGACGTGTGGTGGGAGGGCATGACGGAGGAGGCCCCCGAGCACCTCATCGACTGGAAGGGCAACGACTGGACCCCGTCCTCGGACACCCCGGCCGCCCACCCCAACGCCCGCTTCACCGTCCCGGCGTCGCAGTGCCCGATCATCGCCCCGGAGTGGGAGGACCCCAAGGGCGTGCCGATCTCGGCCATCCTCTTCGGCGGCCGCCGCGCCACGGCCGTCCCGCTGGTGACCGAGTCCTTCAACTGGCAGCACGGCGTCTTCCTCGGTGCCAATGTCGCCTCCGAGAAGACCGCCGCGGCCGAGGGCAAGGTCGGCGAGCTGCGCCGCGACCCGTTCGCCATGCTGCCGTTCTGCGGCTACAACATGGGTGACTACATGGGCCATTGGGTCAAGGTCGGCGCCGGCAAGGACCAGTCGAAGCTCCCCAAGATCTACTACGTCAACTGGTTCCGCAAGGACGCGGGCGGCCGCTTCGTCTGGCCCGGCTTCGGCGAGAACAGCCGCGTCCTGAAGTGGATCGTCGAGCGCCTCGACGGCACGGCCGACGGCGTCGAGACCCCCATCGGCATCCTCCCGACGCGCGACGCCCTCGACACCGACGGCCTCGACATCCCGGACGCCGACCTCGACCTGCTCCTCACGGTCGACAAGGACGTCTGGCGCGAGGAGGCGGCCCTGGTGCCCCAGCACCTGGAGACCTTCGGCGACCACACGCCGAAGGAACTGTGGGACGAGTACCGGGCACTGGTCCAGCGGCTGGGCTGACCCCGGCCGATTCCGCCGAGGTACGGTGGCCCCGCGCCGGCTCCCCGCCGGGCCGGGGCCACCACCGCGTGGCGCGGCGTTCTCCTTCGCCCACACGCCCGACGGCACGGTCGTCGGCTGCGACGGGCTCTGCGACCTCGGCGCGGGCGTCGGCGAGGTCAAGCACATGTACGTCGAGCCGGGTTCGATCCCCAACTTCGGCGCGTACGCGGGCGTGGAGGGCTCCCTGTGCTTCGAGCGGCTGCTCCAGCCGGGACGGCCGGACAGTGATGTCACATCCGACCATGCGTGCCCCTGATCCAGCACTGACCTGGACCGCAGAAGTGTGTCGCTGAGGATTTCCGGGGGGATGGGGTGGGTGTGCTGTCAGCAGGGCCTCATGACGGGGACTACCTCCTCCAACCGCCGAGGCAGGTGACCAACGACCTTTCCGGGAATGTCACGGGGCCGGTCATTCAAGCCGGGGTGGTGCACAACGTCACCCTCAATTACCAGGCCGACCCAGTCGTGGCCCCCGATCCACCGGCAAGCGAGGTTCCGGCTGCCGGGGCTCTGGGGGCGACGGTGCTCCGGACTCGCGAGGAGCTCGCAAGGACGCGCGAGGCGATGCCTGCCGTCTGGGAGTACCTCCTCTTCGCAGGAGAGTTGTATGTGGGGCTGAAGGAACTTGAGCTGAAGCGGTTCGACTACAGCCTGGGGCATCGCGTAATCGGTCGAACGCTTCGGGACGAGGTCGAAGCGAACGCCTATCTCGCAGCGGCCTTCGCCGAGGCACAACGGATCGGCTCGGACGTCGACAGATGGATGTCTCAAGAAGCGCAGGACAAAGCGTTCGGTCTCCCCGGGGAACCGGGGGATCGCGACCTCATCACGCACCTCGCCAGGCGCTTCCTGGGTATCTACGAATCCCTGATCGACTGGTCCATCGACCTGCGATCGGTAAGTCCACCTGCGCACATGCTCCGGCTGTTCGAGCTGGCAGCGCGCTTTATGCGTGCATCGATCGTCAGCTTCGAGTCGTTCGTCGAAACCTTGGTCGAAGAAACGGATCGGGCCTCGGCAACTGTCGCCAGGCAGGACAGTGAGCCCATCCGCCTCACCGTGGCCTATGTCATGACGATCGATCCCGACGTCATGAAGGAGTTCGACAAGGAGCAGCGCAAGGTCAAGAGGAGGCGGCGAGGGGGAGCCTCCTGGTTCTGATGGCGCGCGTTCCATCGGAAGGGCCGCGTCCGTGTGTGGGGATGCGCTACGGTCGCGAGTAATCGGGTCGCTTCGTAGAGTGAATGAAGCGACCCCCGACGCTGGCTGCAACCGGCGAAGGGGGTCTACACCCGCGAGGTGCTATCCCAAGGAGACTCGCGAATGCACAAGCATGCTATCCCTCCTGCGCGTTTCTTCACGCAGGTCTCGAACGACATCATCCGCCATCCGCGTCTATCGGCCGAAGCCGTACGCCTGTTGATGTGGCAGCTCTCGCTCCCCGACGGCGTTGACCAGCTGTTGTCGGAGACGGCGAAACGTGCGGGGATCAAGAAGACCGCGTTCCAGCGCGCGAAGCGGGAGCTGATCGCGGAGGGGTACGTCCACGAGTGGCGCGGCCAGGGCCCGCACGGCCGCTGGGCGACCAGGCAGCTCGTCTCGAACGTACCGCTGAGCGCCGAGGAGGCGCTGGTGGTTCGGGACGGGGGCCGTCCCGCCGAGCCGCCGACGGCCGTGGAACCGGCCATCGGTGAGCCGGACGACCGGTCCGTCGGTCGCTCCCAAAACAACACTGAGGAGAACACGCAGAACCCTCCCTCCCGACCCTCCCGGCTGATCGAGCGCGGCGCCCTGGCGCTCTCCTCCGTCTCGCACCGCGAACGCCAACTTCGCCTGACGGGGCGGGAGGTGGCCGAGCTCGCCCCGTTGGCCGCCGAGTGGTTCCTGCGCGGCGCTTCGCTGACCGACCTCCGTGAGGCGCTGACCTCGGGACTTCCCGAACGCGTCCACTCGGCAGCGGCCCTCGCCCGCAACCGCCTGACGCGCAAGCTGCCGCCGATGCCGTCGTTCACTGAGCAGCGGGTCCAGGAAACCCTGCCATCGAGCCGCGCGTGGCGAGCATGCGCGAATGCCGGGGCGAGCACGTCCAGCCGCGCCTGTTCCGCCCGGTGGCGGAGGAGACCTTGTGCCCGGCCTGCCGCCGGGAACAGGCAGCGGAAACCACCACCCCGACCGCCACGGAGACGCCCCATTCTGCTGCCACATGGGGCGTGGCGACAGCACGAGCGGCGCTGCGCCCATGCGGGTAGCGGTGAGGCTGCGACGCGCCGCCGCTCACCCCCTCCCGCCCCGCTTTCCCGTTTCGGAAACCGGAACCTCTTGCGCCTCACCCTGCGAGGTCGGAAGCATCGAACCGGACACACCGGAGCAGACCGGGGAGGGAGCAGCGTGAAGGTCACCAAGCTCGTGAGCACGTGCGACATCAAGGACTGCCCAACCATCTACGCCACGGACAGGGACACCCTCTTGGTCCAGGGTGAGACGCCTACCGATCACGGCCTGGAGATTCCGGCGCACGAGACCCTCGTGGAGATCCCGATGCAGCTCGTGTTCGACCTGATCCGGAAGGGCCTCCGTGACGCTTAAGACTCTCGGGGAGCTGTTCGACTCCTTCGAGCGAGAAGCATTCAGGCTGGAGACCCTCGCCGACTACAGCGGGTCGGGCAACGTGGACGCCTACCGAGCCTTCCTCTCCGGGCAGCCACAGCCCGACGACTACAACGAAGCCTGGGTGTCGGAACTCCGGACCCTCACGAACCTCGGAAAGCGCGTTTACCGCGTGCACATCCTGTCGCGCCCCCTCACGCCGTATCTTCGGTTCGAACTCGGCTGGGGATACCGGAAGAACGCGACCGGGGGCGAAGAGTTCTTCATCCTTGATGCGACGAACAAGCCAAACCCGCTCGAAGGGGCAGGAGACTTCTGGCTCTTCGACGAGAGAACGGCAGTCGTCATGCATTACGACGACACAGGAGCCGTCACAGGGCGGGAAACGATGCCTGACAGCCGGGCACAAGACTTCGTCACCATCCGGGATACAGCGCTGGCGCACGCCGAGCCGTTCTCCGACTGGTGGGAGAAGCACGCCGGCGCGTGAACAAAGGGCAGCTCGGAGCAGCGCTGCGGGCGCTTCGGCAGGCATCCGGAAAGGAGGCCAAAACCGTCGCCCGCAGCGCTGTGATGTCCACAAGCAAGCTCAGCAAGATTGAAACGGGCAAGGCCGCACCGTCCCCGGCGGACGTCGAACGCATCCTTACCGCCATCGGGGTCTCGGACGAGGTCAAGGCCGAGTACCTGGAAGTCGCCCGGGCGGCGTCCACGGAAGCCACGGCCTGGCGCCTGGTCCGTCGGATGGGCGTGCACAAGGCGCAGGAGCAGACGAGATCGCTAGAGGCCCAGATGGCCGTGCTGCGCCTCTTCCAACCGGCCCTGATCCCGGGACTGCTTCAAACGCCCGAGTACATACGGGCCATTCTTGCTCGGCATAACCTTGGCGAGGAGGTTCTCACCCGCACCATCAGCGCGAGGATCGACCGCCAGCAGGTGCTCTACGACTCAGCCAAGGACCTCCACTTCGTCATCACCGAGTCCGTGCTGCGATGGCGGATTGTGTCGGCCGCCAGGATGGCGGAACAACTGGACCGACTCGTTTCCCTCTCGCGCCTCCGCAACATTGACATTCGGACCGTTCCCCTGTCGGCGCCACAACCGGACATCGCCAACCACGCATTCGTCATCCGGGACGACAGGACCGTGACGGTCGAGACGATCCATGCTGAGATCGTTGTCACCGATCCCCGGGATGTTTCCTTGTATGTCGAGAAGTTCGAGCGCTTCGCGTCGGCGGCTCTGTCCGGTGACGACATGCGCGCCATGCTGGTGCGTATCCGAGATGAGTTGTTGCACGAACAGGAAACCAGCTAGATCCCGACGCCCCGGCCCGGACACCATCGACTCCTGACGCGCACAGACGGCAGTGAAGGGGTACGTGATGGCGGCCGGGACCGATGAATGGGAGTACGTGACCTACGCGCCCCAGGGGGAGAAGTGCGTGGTCTGCCGCTGCGACGTGAGGTCTCTCGACCCGGTCCGCAGGGGAACCATTGAGCGGGCTTCTGGTCCACCCGTGGTGGTGTACCGACATGCGGGACAGTGCCCGCGTCGGGAACGGCTGCGGTGTGATGGCCCCTGTCACTGGCGTCTCCCCGGCGGAGTGACAGGCAAGCCCCCGACCGGACAAGGCTTGAACAGGGACAGGACGTGTCCCGTCTGGGCTGACGTGCTCAGGTTCTCTCCCCCGGTCCGCCCCTTGGCTGGGGTGCCGCCCTGGGCGGTGAGGGCACCGCTCCGGACCCAGGGAAGCCGGAGCACCCACCTTCAAGGCTTCCGCCCACTGCGGGCGGAGGACGGCCTCCAGCGGCCGTCAGGCACATCAGGAAGGACATACCGATGACCGACCTGTACGAGCTCCCGATCGAGGGAGCCGCGTTCTCCAAGGCGTGCGGAGGCAACACCCACCCGGACGGCGAAGCGTGCGTGACGCTCGCGAAGATCGGGCCGGACGGGTGGGCCCTGGGCGACAGCAAGTGCCCCGACACCACACCGCTGCGCTTCACCACGGCGGAGCTGAACGCGGCGGGCATCGACCCCGACCGCTTCACACTGTCCGCCTGAACCATCCGGACCACCTGAACTGACGGCCCCGCCCTCGCGCCGACGGGCGGGGCCGACGCCATTCCATGGAACGGAGCAGCGGTGCACCACCACGGTTACGCATGGCTCGGGGAGAAGAAGACCTTCGACAAGGAGAGCATCCGCAGACCGCCCGGCCAGGCCCCGACCGCGAGCAGTGAGAAGGATGTGGTCGACCGGTACCGGGAGGCGGTGGCCACCTTCCCCACCTCTGACGTGCCGCCGATCCAGACGGCGCACTGGCTGATGAAACCGCCCTCGATGATCCGGGGGACGTGGGAGGAGCCCAAGGATGCCGGCGCATGGCTCGGCCTCCAGCTCGCCGAGTTCGCACCCCGGTTCGCCTCCGAGGAAGACCGGGAGGTGACCAGGCTGGTTGTCCTGGTGAAGGCCGCCGTGGAGCGGCTGGCGTGGGGAGGCGACGTATCCCTCGGCCACTACCTCAACGGCACCGTCTTCCACTCCGTCGCCCTCGTGACCTGCTCCCCCAACCGCGCCGCCCCCGGTCTGCCCTGCCCGGAAGTCGGCACGGGCGCTACACCGCGTCCGTGATGCCCAGTTCCGCCGCGTGGGCGTGGAGGCGTTCGGCCGCCAGGGTGGCGCCCGTGGCGTCGCCGCGTTGGGTGGCGACGACCAGGGCCTGGCCGGCGAGGGTGTGGGCGCGCTGGTGGAGGGCGGTGACGCGGGTCGGGGTGGCGGTGGGGGTCGTCGGCCGGGCGCGGAGCGGGGCGCTGCCGCGCAGGTGCCGCACGCGCAGGGCCAGGCGGCGTGCGGCGTCGTCCAGCTCGGGCGACGGGGTCAGCGCGCGGAGCTCGTCCGTCACGGTGAGCAGGGCCGTGAGGTGGCCGGCGAGCCGGATGGTGAGCTCCTCCTCGCGGGAGCGGTGCGGCCCGTGCGTGCAAACCGTGTGCTTGGTGCGGGTCGGCTCGTACATGGATGGCCTCCTGAGTTACCTCTGAAGGCCATCCTAACTTAGACCCAGTCTAAAGTTGTCTCGGTTAGCAGAGTGGAGTGGCCTTACGGCTGTCCGTAGCCGTCCAGGAAGTTCCCGATCCGGGTGACCGCGTCCGCCAGGTCCTTGGCGGAGGGCAGGGTGACCAGGCGGAAGTGGTCCGGCTCCGGCCAGTTGAAGCCCGTGCCGTGGACCACCATGATCTTCTCGGCCCGGAGCAGGTCGAGGACCATCTGCCGGTCGTCCTTGATCTTGTAGACCTTGGGGTCCAGCCGGGGGAACGCGTAGAGCGCGCCCTTCGGCTTGACGCAGGTGACGCCCGGGATCTGCGTGAGCAGCTCGTGCGCCACGTCGCGCTGCTCCAGCAGCCGGCCGCCCGGAAGTACCAGGTCGTTGATCGACTGCCGGCCGCCGAGCGCGGTGGCCACCGCGTACTGCGCGGGCATGTTGGCGCACAGCCGCATGTTGGCGAGGATCGTCAGGCCCTCGATATAGCTGTCGGCGTGGGCCTTGGGGCCGCAGACCGCCATCCAGCCGCTGCGGTAGCCCGCCACCCGGTACGCCTTGGACAGGCCGTTGAAGGTGAGGGTCAGCAGGTCCGGGGCGATGGCGGCGGTCGGGGTGTGGGTGACGCCGTCGTAGAGGATCTTGTCGTAGATCTCGTCGGAGCAGACGATCAGATTGTGGCGACGGGCGATCTCCGTGAGGGACCGCAGCATCTCGTCGTCGTAGACCGCACCCGTGGGGTTGTTGGGGTTGATGATGACGATCGCCTTGGTGCGGTCCGTCACCTTGCTCTCGATGTCGGCCAGGTCCGGCATCCAGTCCGACTGCTCGTCGCAGCGGTAGTGCACCGCCGTGCCGCCCGCGAGGGAGACGGACGCGGTCCACAGGGGGTAGTCCGGCGCGGGGACGAGGACCTCGTCGCCGTCGTCGAGCAGCGCCTGCATCGACATCTGGATCAGCTCGGAGACGCCGTTGCCGAGGTAGACGTCCTCGACGGACAGCTCGATGCCCTTGGTCTCGTAGTGCTGCACCACCGCGCGGCGGGCGGAGAGCAGACCCTTGGCGTCGCCGTAGCCGTGGGCGTCGCCCACGTTGCGCAGCATGTCCTCGAGGATCTCGGGCGGGCACTCGAAACCGAAGATCGCCGGGTTGCCGGTGTTCAGCTTGAGGATGCGCTCACCTGCCGCTTCCAGCCGCATGGCCTCCTCGAGCACCGGGCCACGGATTTCGTAGCAGACGTTGGCGAGCTTCGTTGACTGGATCACCTGCATGACGGCCACCATACGGGGGCGCCACACGCTGTGCGCGCGCTTTCTTCCGTCGCTTTGGTCCCACGCGGCTCGCCCGTAACGCCCTGGTCAGCTCGTCGGCGTGCGCCGTACTGTCCGTCCGGCCAGTACGTCCGTCCGGTGTCCGTCTTCCATCACAAAGCGTCCGGCAATCAGGACATAAGGAATGCCGGTCGGAAGCGTCCGTGGGGCTTCGAAAGTGGCACCGGCCGCAACCGTTTCCGGATCGAAGAGAACGAGATCGGCGCGGTGTCCCTCGCGGATCAAGCCCCGGTCCGGCAGCCTCAGCCGGGCCGCCGGACGCGACGTGAGATGCGCCACGCACTCCTCCAGGGAGAGCACTCCCAGCTCGCGGACGTAGTGGCCGAGGTAGTGCGGGAACGTTCCGTAGGCGCGCGGATGCGGTTTCGCGCCGTGCAGGATCCCGTCGCTGCCGCCCGTGTGCACCGCGTGCCGCATGATCGTGCGGACGTTCTCCTCGTGGCCGACGTGCTGGAGGATCGTGGGGCCCAGCCGGTCTTCGAGCAGGAGCCGGCGGGCCGTCGCCCATGGCTCCTCGCCGCGCTCGTGCGCCGAGCGGGCGATGCTCCGGCCGACATACGGCGCGAGGGCCGAGTCCCAGACGCCCGAGATCTCCACGCTCTCCCAGTCGACGGTCACCCCGTGGCAGCCGTCCGAACCCGTCACCTCCAGCGCGTGCCGGATCCTGGCGGCCGTGGCGTCGTCGCGCAGCCGTGCCAGGACCGCCTCCGGGCCGCCCTCGCCCGCCCAGCCCGGGAGCAGCGCGGCGAGCGTGGTGGAGCCGGGGGTGTAGGGATAGGTGTCGAGGGAGACGTCCGCGCCGTCGGCCAGCGCGGCGTCCAGCAGGGCCAGCAGCTCGGGGGCGCGGCCCTCGTTCACCCCGAAGTTCATGACGGCGTGCGCCAGGTGGAGGGCGCAGCCCGCCGTCCGGGAGAGCTCGATCATCTCCGCGTACGCCCGGAGCGCGCCCGCCCCGTACGAGCGGTGGTGCGGGCAGTAGTAGCCGCCGTACCGCGCCACGACCCGGCACAGCTCGGCTAACTCGGCGTCGTCGGCGTACATCCCCGGGGTGTAGGTGAGCCCGGAGGACAGGCCCACCGCGCCCTGCTCCAGGCCCTCGGCGACCAGGCGCTTCATGCGGTCGAGTTCGGCGGCCGTCGCCGGGCGGTCCTCCCAGCCGACGGCCAGCATGCGGACGGTGCCCTGGGGGACGAGGTAGGCGGCGTTGACGGCGATGCCCTCGCCGGCGAAGCCGTGGTCGAGGCGGTCCAGGTAGCCGCCCACGGTGCGCCAGGTGAAGTCGATGTCCGCGCCGTCGCCGTTCCAGCCGGTGATCTGGGCGCGCACCTCGGCGAGGGTGCGGTCGTCGACGGGCGCGTACGACAGGCCGTCCTGGCCGATGACCTCCAGGGTCACGCCCTGCGCGGCCTTCGCGGTGTGGGCGGGGTCGCGGAGGAGGGCGAGGTCGCTGTGGGCGTGCATGTCGATGAAGCCGGGGGACAAGGCGAGGCCGGTGGCGTCCAGGGTGCGGGGGGCCCATGGTCTGGGGCCCGCCCCCGGACGGCGGATCTCGGCGATCCGGCCGTCGGCGAGGGCGACGTCGGCGCGGTAGGAGGGGCGGCCGGTGCCGTCCACTACGCGGGCGTCGCGGATGACGAGGTCCATGCGTGGTCCCTTCCCCGGTCCCGCCCCTTCCCGTTTCCCGGGGCTGCGCCCCGGACCCCGGTCGGTGCGGTCCGTGGGCCGGTTGTGCCCACCCTCCCCCAGCTACCGCTGGGAGGTGCCCCCAGCCCAGCGGAACGACTGCCCACAACCGGCGGCATCCGTCAGAAAAACGTCCGCACGTACTCCGTGACCGTTCCGTCCGCCGTCGCCAGTGGGATGAGCGGCCACTTCTCGAAGACCGTGCACGGGTGCGACAGGCCCAGGCCCACCCAGTCGCCGACCTCCAGCCGTTCCGCTTCCTCGCCCGTGAGGGAGACGAAGGCGTGCTGGTCGGCGAGGCGGGTGACGGTCAGGCCCGTGGCCGGGCGGAGGGAGCCGTCGCGGGCGGAGCGGACGACCTGCGGTTCCGGGAGGTCCAGGTCGTAGGAGACATCGCGCTTGCCCGCGTTGAGGTAGGCCATGCCGGTCTCGGGGCGGGAGACGACCTGGGCCCAGAGGCGGAAGGCGGGGTGGAGGGCGCCCTCGTCGGGGTGGCGGTTGAAGGGGGTCTTGCGGCGGTACTGGCCGTCGTCGTGCGTGACGTACGCGCCGGAGCGCAGCAGCTTGAGCACCGGCGCGGACAGCGGCGGAAGCTCCGCGAAGACCCTCGCGACGGCGTCGAACCACGCGCTGCCGCCCGCGCTGACCACGATCTCCTCGACCCCGGCGAAGCGGCCCGCCTTGTCGAAGGCGACCGCCAGCCCCGTCAGCCGGCGCAGCCACGCGTCGACGGCCTCGGCGTCCGCGTCCGGGATCTCGGCCTCGTAGCCGGCGACGCCGACCAGGCGCAGGGTGCCGGTGGCGGCCACCGCGTCCGCGACGGCCTCGGCCTGCGCCTCCGTGCGGACGCCCGTACGGGCGCCCTCCGCGCCGAGCTCGACGACGACGTCCAGCGGGCGGCCCGCGCCCGCGTCGCGCAGGGCGGCGTCCATCAGCTCGACGCCGCGCACGGAGTCGACGTAGGTGACGATCCGCAGCTCCGCGTCGGCGGCCAGCTCGGCCGCGAGCCAGCGCAGCGCGGCGGCGTCGACGACCTCGTTGGCGAGGAAGATCCGCCGCACGCCGAAGGCGCGGTAGACGCGGACCTGCGCGGGGGTGGCGGCGGTGATGCCCCAGGCGCCGCGGTCGAGCTGGCGCTCGAAGAGCCGCGGGGCCATCGACGTCTTGCCGTGCGGGGCGAAGGCCAGGCCGTGCCGTGCGGACCACTGCTCCATGAGCCCGAGGTTGTGGTCCAGCGCCTCGGCGGAGAGGGCCAGCACGGGCGTGGTGAAGCCGCCGGTGAACAGCGAGCGCCGCTCGGCCGCCAGCTCGCCGACGCTCCGGCCGTCCGCGTCCGGGGGCAGCCCCTTGAAGCGGTGGTCCACCCGCTCCCGGGCGAGCTCGGCGACGGCGTCGGTGGCTATGGCGGCGGGCGTGCCGGCCGTGCTGGCCGTTCGGGCCGTGCTGGCCATGGGGCCTCCCCAAAGGTTCGAGGGTGCGGTGCGGTGGGTGCGTTGCAATTACCGCAACGTTCATTGCGTGTGGCGCTGCACGGTGTCTAACATCCCCGCAAGTGCCGGGTCAACGGTAGGGGGATGTGGTGAGCGGCCCCGACGTCGTGTGCCTCGGCGAGTCGATGGTCGTCCTCCGCCCGGGCCCGGCCGGAGCAGGGCGACGCCTCGCCGACGTGCCCTCCTTCGACCGCGGCATCGGCGGCGCCGAGTCGAACGTCGCCTGCGTCCTGGCCCGTAGCGGCCACCGCGCCCGCTGGATCAGCCGCGTCGGCGCCGACGCCTTCGGCACCCACCTGGTGACCGCCGTCGCCGCCCACGGCGTGGACACCACGCACGTCCAGTACGACCCCGCCCGCCCCACCGGCGTGTACTTCCGGACGGCGGGGGAGCGGCCCACGACCACCGGCGCGACCGCCCCGCACCACGCGGAGACCCTCTACTACCGCGCCGGATCGGCCGCCTCCGCGATGTCGCCCGCCCTGATCCCCCGCACGGCCGCCCACGCCGGACGGATCCTCCACCTCACCGGCATCACGGCCGCCCTCTCCCCCGACTGCCTCGCCCTGCTCCGCGAGCTCGTCGACCGGGCCCCCGGCAGCGGCCCGCTGCTCTCCTTCGACGTCAACTACCGCGCCGCGCTGTGGCGGAACACCGGAACGAGCCCGCGCGTCCTCGCCGAGCTCGCCCGCGCCTGCGACATCGTCTTCGTCGGCGAGGACGAGGCCGAGGCCGCCTGGGGCATCGACGGCGCCCCCGAAGCGATACGGGCCGCCCTGCCCGAACCCGCCGTGCTCGTCGTCAAACAGGGCGCCGCCGGGGCCACGGCCCACACCCGTGAAGCCGTCGTCTCCGTGCCCGCGCCCGCCGTCGACGTCGTCGCGCCCGTCGGCGCGGGCGACGCCTTCGCGGCCGGCTTCCTCTCCGCCACCCTGCGCGGACTCCCGCTGCCCGCACGCCTGCGGTACGGCCACCTCATGGCCGCCGCAGCCCTCACCGTCCCCGGCGACCTCGCCGAACCGCCGCCCACCGCCCTCGCGGACGCCCTGGCGGGACTGGACGCCGCCGCCTGGGGAAGACTGCGACTCGCCCCGGGCTGGACCACGGACACACGGACGAAGGACAACCCCCGCACATGAGCCAGACCGTCGACCGCGCCCTGAGCATCCTGCCGCTGCTCGCCGAGGGCCCCGCCAACCTCGAACAGGTGGCGGGCCGCCTCGGCGTGCACAAGTCCACCGCGCTGCGCCTGCTGCGCACCCTCCACGAGCACGGCATCGTCTACCGGCAGCAGGACCAGCGCTACCGCCTCGGTGCCCGCCTCTTCGCCCTCGCCCAGCAGGCCGTCGAGAGCCTCGACATCCGGGAGATCGCCCACCCCCACCTCGTCGCCCTCAACGAGAAGTGCGGCCACACCGTCCACCTCGCGGTGTACGAGGAGGACGAGGTCCTCTACATCGACAAGGTCGAGAGCCGCTACCCCGTACGGATGTACTCCCGCATCGGCAAGCCCGTGGCGATCACCGTGGCGGCCGTGGCCAAGCTGCTCCTCGCCGACCTCCCCGAGCCCGAGCGCCGCGCCGTCGCCGGGCGCCTCGACTACCCCGCCTACACCGCCCGTTCCACCCCCGACGCCACCGCCTTCCTCCAGGAGCTGGCCGCCGTACGGGAACGCGGCTGGGCCACCGACTTCGGCGGCCACGAGGAGTCCATCAACTGCGTCGGCGCCCCCGTCCGCGGCCCGGACGGACGGGTCGTCGCCGCCTGCTCGGTCTCGGCGCCCAACGTCGTCGTCTCCTCCGACGAACTCCTCGCCCTGCTGCCGCTGCTGCGCCGCACAGCGGACGCGATCAGCGCCGAGTACTCCGGAATCTCACTCCCGTCCACCGTTTCCCCGACGAAAGCGATGCCATGAGCGACAAGATCTCCAAAACCGCCGTCACCCCCGCCGGCCACACCACCCCGCCCGCCACGTTCTCGCACGGCGTGCGCAAGGGGAACATCCTCCAGGTCGCCGGGCAGGTCGGCTTCCTGCCCGCCGAGCCCGGGCAGGACGGCCCCGTCGTCGCCGGCCCGGGTCTGCGCGAGCAGACGCTCCAGACGCTGGCCAACGTCCGGTCCGTGCTGGAGGCGGGCGGCGCGAGCTGGGAGGACGTGGTGATGCTGCGCGTCTACCTGACGGACACGGAGCACTTCGCGGAGATGAACGAGATCTGGAACGACTACTTCGCCGACCTGAAGGAGGCCCCCGCGGCCCGGACGACGGTCTACGTCGGCCTGCCGAAGGGCCTCCTGATCGAGATCGACGCGCTCGCGGTCCTGGGCTGAGCCTCAGCGGGCCCGGACGTCAGCGGGCCCGGACCCAGCAGGGGCGGAGCGGGGCGGTCATGAGCAGTACTGCTGCTCCTTCCCGATCGACCGGTACATGCAGTCCGCGTTCTCCAGGAGCTGGAGCACCGCCTCCCGGTTGCGCGCCACCTCGCGGTCGATGACCGATGCCGGCGGGTAGAAGCCGCCGCCCGCCCCGCTCGAGTCCGGGTACATCTCGAAGGTGTAGGCGAAGATCTTCTGGTTGCCCCAGAGCCAGTCGTCGATCGACCCGTCCGTGATGTACAGGTCGCTGGACTGCTCCGGCGTGTAGCCGTTGCTCGCGGCCATGGACTTCCCGACGGTCGCGAACGCGTCGCGGTCGTCCTGCGTCATGCCGGGCGCCGTGTCGTCGTGCGTCCAGCCGAACGGCCAGAGCACCAGCTCGCTGTAGGTGTGGAAGTCGATGGCGGCCTTGATCTGCTGCTTGCCGCCGACGACGCGGCTGCGGACGAAGTCCGCGACGACCTTCACCTCGGGGGCCGACTCCGGGCCGGAGCCGCGGTAGGTCTCCGAGCCGGTGCTGCCCGACGAGCCGCCGCAGCAGCCCCACTTGTAGTCCCAGTTGCGGTTGGTGTCCGTGCCCCGGGAGTTCGAACCGGCGTTGGGCTGCCGGTTCTTGCGCCAGCCGCGGTAGGTGCCGGTGGCGATGTCGTATTCGCCGCCGTCGGGATTGACGTCGGGCACGATCCAGATCACCCGGCTGTCGAGCATCTTGGTGACGCGCGCGTCCTTGCCGTACTGGGAGCCGAACTCCTTGAGCAGGTACAGCGCCATCTCGACGGTCAGGTGCTCGCGGGCGTGCTGGTGGTGGGTGAAGAGGACCTCGGGTTTGGCGGCGTCCGTCGGCGCCGAGCCGTTGGTGACCTTCACGGCGATGATGTCCCGGCCCTCGTAGGACTTGCCGATGACCTGCTTGCTCATGAGGGACGGGTACGCGGCGATGTCCGCGTCGATCTCCGCCATGGCGCGGGCGTAGTTGTGGTACTTCGAGTCCGCCGGCGGGAAGTCGTACGGCTGGGCGGCGCGGCCGCGGTCCGGGGCGCCGGGCAGGGCCGTCACCCGGTGGCCCATGGCGCGGATGCGCTCGACCTGCGCGGCGTTGGCGGTGACGACGACGGAGTCCTTCCGCACGGCGTCGACCGAGACGCCGGTCGCGGCGACGGCGGTGCGCTGGGCGGCGGTTCTCGGCCCGGCGACCTCGTACGAGCGGGTGTCGTTCGCACGGATCTCATCCGCGTGAGTGCCGTCCGTCCGGGTGCCGTTCGAGAACGTTCCGTTCGAGAAGGTTCCGTTCGAGCGGTCCGGGCGGTCCGCGCCGTGCGAGGACGCAGGGGCGGCCATGGCCAGGGTGAGCAGGGCGGCGCCCGTGGCGGCGGCCCACCGGCCGTGGCTCCTGCGGGTACGGGGGGTGTGGGGTCGCATGCGGCCTCCTGAGGGGCGTTCGTGCGACGAATGAGGGGGGTGTTCGCTGTGCCGATCCTCCCCAGTGTTCGAGGGATGTCATGAGCGGGTCAAGGAGAAGTGTGCGAGGGAAACAGGCCAACTTCCCCACCACTTCAGACCGCTTGATTGCCGGGCGCCCACACCGGCCCCAACAATGCACACGTCAAAACCGGATGCACTTCTGAACGGAGAGGACCACCCCCCATGAGACGACCTCTCGTCGGTGCGCTCACGACGCTGCTGCTCACCGGGGCGACCGTCGCCGGCGTCGGCGCCGGACCCGCCACGGCCGCACCGGCCACACCGGCCGCCGCGCAGGCCAAGGCCAAGACCAAAGCCGTCGACTTCGCCGGCACCGTGGCGCTGAGCAACTGTTCCGGCTCGCTGATCCGCATGCCAAGCTCGGCGGACAACGACCCCGCCCTCGTGATGACCAACGGCCACTGCCTGGAGACCGGCATGCCCGGCCCCGGCGAGGTCCTTGTCGACCAGCCCTCCAGCCGCACCTTCAGCCTGCTCAACTCCACCGCCGGCAAGGTCGCCACGCTCCAGGCCACCAAGGTCTCGTACGCGACGATGACGGACACCGACGTCACGCTCTACGAGCTGAACACCACCTACGCGCGGATCAAGCAGCAGTACGGCATCGACGCCCTCCGTCTCTCGGGCGACCACCCCGTCGCCGGCACGCCCATCAAGGTCGTCTCCGGCTACTGGAAGCGCATTTACTCCTGCAACGTCGACGGGTTCGTCCACCAGCTCCGCGAGGCCGACTGGACCTGGAAGGACTCGCTCCGCTACACCCCGTCCTGCAACACCATAGGTGGCACGTCCGGCTCGCCCGTCATCGACGTGAACTCCGGCAAGGTCGTCGCCATCAACAACACGGGCAACGAGAACGGCGAGCGCTGCACGATGAACAACCCGTGCGAGGTCGACGAGAACGGCACCGTCACCGTCCGCCGGGGCATCAACTACGCCGAGCAGACGTACGGCATCACGAAGTGCGTCGGCACCGGCAACAAGATCGACCTCGACCTGCCGGGCTGCGAGCTCCCGAAGCCGGCGGGGGAGGAACTGACCCGCCGCTGACCGGCTCGGTCCTGCGGTGCCGGGCGGGCTGACCTCGGCCCGTCCGGCACCCGGTCGCCTACGGCAAACCGTGAACGTGCGCCCCCACCGCGTTCGACCAGGCGTTGCCCGCCGTGGCGTCCCAGTTCGTGGACCACGTCATCGCGCCCCGCAGCCCCGGGTACGTACGCGACGGCTTGAACGAACCACAGCCCGTCCCCTTGGTGAGGCAGTCCAGGGCCGCGTTGACCACGGACGGCGCCACGTACCCGCTGCCCGCCCCACGCGGCGAGGCGGGCACCCCCAGGCCCACCTGGGAGGGGTCCAGCCCGCCCTCCAGCTGGACGCAGGCCAGCGCGGTCAGGAAGTCCACCGAGCCCTGCGCGTACACGTTCCCGTCGCAGCCGTTCATCGCGCCGCTGTTGTAGAACTGCGTGTTGACGACGGTCAGGATGTCCTTGATGTCGAGCGCGGTCCTGAAGTAGGCCGAGGACGTCGACTGCATGTCGATCGTCTGCGGCGCCATCGTGATGACGAGCTTGTCGCCCGCCTTCGCCGACAGCGCGCGCAGCGCCTGCGTCATGTACGTCGGGTTCAGCCCGTTCTCCAGGTCGATGTCGACGCCGTTGAAGCCGTATTTCCGCATCAGCGCGTACACGCTGTCGGCGAAGTTGTTCGCGGACGTCGCGTCGTTGACGCTCACCGCGCCCCGCTCGCCCCCGACGGAGATGACGACGGACTTTCCCGCCGCCTGTTTGGCGGCGATGTCCGCTTTAAACGCCGCCTCCGGGTATTTCAGCGCCGGGTCGAGGGCGAAGTCGACGGCCCCGGGTGTGGTCGTCGCGTCCGCGAAGGCGACGGCGATGATGTCGTACGCGGCCGGGACGTCGGCGATCTTCTGGACGGTGGCGCCGTTGTCGAAGTTCTGCCAGTAGCCGGTCACCGCGTGCCGGGGCACGCCCGGGGTGCCGCCCCCGCCCCCGGCCGTCGTGGCGGTGACGGCCGCCGAGGCGGCCGATTCGCCGGCGGCGTTGGAAGCCGTCACCTGGAAGCGGTACGAGGTGGCCGCCGCCAGCCCGGTGACGGTGGTGGACGTACCGGTCGTCGACAGTGCCCTGGCGCCGTCCCGGTAGACGGTGTAGCCGGTCGCGCCGGGCACGGCCTGCCAGCTCAGGGCCACGGACGACGCGGTGACCGCGCCGGCCGCCAGCCCGCCCGGCGCGTCGGGCACCTGGCCGCCGGGATCGCCCGGGTCGCCGCCGCCGGGACCCGTGAGGGTGATGTCGTCGGCGAAGTAGGCGGGCTGCCCGTACCACCCATGGGTGAACACCGTGACGGAGGTGGTGTTCGCTCCGGTTGTGAAACCGGTGGTGAGCTGCTGCCAGTCGGCCGCGTTCGGCGTCCACGTCGACGCGTCCGTGGTGCCCGTCCCGCTCGCGCCGAGGTAGACGTACGAGCCCCGCACCCACGCGCTCAGCGTGTAGGAGGAGTTGGGCCGCACGTTCACGCTCTGCGCACACGTGGCGGTGTCCGAGCCGGTGGGGGCGGCCCGGAGCGCGGCGGAGCCGGAGTGCGCGGGTGAGGCGACCGTCGTGCCGCTGCCGCCGGTACAGCTCCAGGAGGAGAGGCCGGACTCGAAGCCGGGGTTCTTGACGAGATTCGGGCCGTCGGCGGCCGGGGCGGCGGCCCGGGCGGCCCCCGCGCTCGTACCGCCCAGGGCCACGAGTCCGCCGGTCGCGAGCGCGACGGCGGCGAGGGCGCCGCCGAAGCGTCGTCCGAGTCGTCGTCCGAGTCGGCGTCTGAGGGGTGGGCGGGGCGGACGTGGCCGGTGCCGATGGTCGGGTATGCGTTCCACTACTGCCTCCGGTGGGAAGGAAGTTGACGCTGCGATGAGGTGTGATTGGGGGGTGTTCATACGGAACGGTGGCCACCGTCCGTGGCGCCAATGTGGTCCAGACCAATGCTTTCGTCAAGGCTTCGGCACCACCGCCACCACCCCGTGGGGCAAACATCGAGGAACTGTTCTCAGCCGCTCCATTCGTGGATAAAGTGCGGAGGCGCCAGCACTGGGCAGTATCGATCTGCGACCGCCGGAGCCCCCGCGGCCGGAGTGAACGGGGAAGCCGACGTGCCGATTGCGATAGCGGTCACCAGCTCCGATCTGGTGCTCCCCCCGCCCGGCGGGCCCGTCCCGGCGGCCGCCGTGCTGCGGCCCCCCGAGGAGCAGCCCCTGGAGACCGCCGTCACCCAGGCCGCCCTCCTGCTCGAACAGTGCGGGCACCTCGTCGTCCTCTACCCCGACTCCCTCCCCGCCGCCTACGTCCGCCGGCTGCACACCGTGCGCTCGGTCCTGGAGAGCGACCGCGTCGCCCTGCTGCCCGTCGCCCTGCCACCGCTCGCCGTCGGCGTCCTGGCCCGGCAGTTACGGCAGTTGTCGGTCTCCGACCTCAGCCCCGGCGTGCTCGCCTCCGCCGCCCGGCTGCTCACCCACTACATCTACGCGGGCGCCCAGCTGTCCTCCGTCGCCCGCTGCGACCGCGTGGACGTGGGCATCGGCGCGCACGTCAGCTCGCTCGTTCCGGGCACCCGCTTCGGCGTCCTCGTCAATCCCGCCCGCAGACTGCTGCGCACCGGGCCCGGCGAGACCCCCGACGGCCCCGGCTTCGCCACCCGGCTGACCGTCGCCCGCTCCCGCCCCCGCTCCGGCACCGGGGAGGACTGGGTCACCGACACCCTCGCCCCGGGCTGGCGCGTCCAGGGCGTCCAGGAGATCCTCCCGCTGCCCGCCGACTCCCGGCGCTGGTGGGGCAACCGGCGGGCCGTCGAGTTCGCGGCCGCCATCCCCGACCCGTCCGTGCTCTACCAGCTCGTCACCTCCGTGCGCCGCGAGGAGTGCCGCTGGTGCGGCCTCGAACTCATCGGTGACCGCTGCGGTTTCTGCTCCGCGCCCGTGCCGCGCGCGGACGCCGCGACCGGCGAGGCCGGCGCAGCCGGCGACCGCACCGCCCACTCCCGCGCCCACTCCCACGCCCTCGGCCCGCCCGTCGCCCGGGGGCCCGGCGCCCGCCACGCCGCCCAGGCGACGAGCGGCCGCTGAGCGGGCGCGACCGTCCGATGACCGTTTCGATGCCTGCCCCGATGCCTGACCCGCAGCCCGCCCCGATGCCTGACCCGATGCCCGTCCCGCCCCCGACCCCGGTCCGAACGAGGTTCGCCACCCCATGAATTCACGCCAGCGACGCGGCATCGTCCTGCTGCTCCTGTCGGCCCTCTGCGCCGTCGGCGCGTTCGCCGGGGTGTTCTCGGTCATCCACGACGCCGAGTCGAAGACCGGACCCGAGATCACCGCGTACCGGCTGAAGACCGACATCCCCGCCTACCGCGACCTGGACACGGACGAGTTCGAGAAGATCTCCATGCCCAGGCGCTGGCTCCCCGTCACCGCCGTCACCGACCTCTCCGCCGTGCACGGCAAGATCGCCGTCACCCCGCTGCGGAAGGGCTCGTTGCTCCAGAGCGACATGATCGTCGCCCGGCCCGCCCTCGCCCCCGGCAAGCAGGAGATCGCCATCATGATCGACGCGGCCACGGGCGTCGCCGGCAAGATCCAGCCGGGCGCGCGGGTCAACATCTACGCCACCTTCGACGCCAAGGAACAGGGCGCCAAGCCCGTCTCCAAGGTGATCGTCAGCGGTGCCCAGGTCATCGACGTCGGCAAGCTCACGCCCTTCAAGCGGGACGGCGACAGCCGGTCCGCCGCCACCACCCGGCAGGCGGGCGAGGCCGTGCCGATCACCTTCGCCCTGGACACCAAGGACGCCCAGCGCGTCGCCTACGCCGAGTCGTTCGCCTCGCACGTCCGGCTCGCCCTCGTCGCCCCCGGCAGCCAGGAACCCGTCGGCGGAAGCGACCGCACGTACACCCTCGACGGTGACAAGTAGCCGGACCCGAGGATTCGAGGACCCGAGTGTGGATGGAGGAGGCAGGCTCCCGGTGACGATCAGAATCCTCCCGGCCGTCGGCGACCCCGGCACCGCCCGCGCCGTCGCCGGAGTGCTCGCCGGACTCCCCGGCGTGGCGGTCCTGCCCGGCGTCGGCGACTCCGCCCGCCTGCTGGACGCGCTCGCCGCGCTGGGCGCGGGCGGGATCGCCCACCTGCCCGAGGTCGTCCTCGTGCACGAGCGCCTCGGGCCCGCGCCCGCCCTCGAAAGCGTCCGCGAGATCGCCCTGCGCTTCCCCGCCACCGGCGTGATCCTCATGTCGGCGGACGCCGGGCCCGCCCTCTACGCCGCCGCCATGGACGTCGGCGCGCGCGGCCTCGCCATACTGCCGCCGACCTACGAGGAACTGGGCGCCCGCGTCCAGGCCGCCGCGCACTGGGCCAGCGGGGTCCGCCGTCATCTGGGCGCGGCGGCCGAGGGAACCGCTGACGGAAGCGCCGCCTCCGACCGGGCGGGCGGCACGCTCGTCGCCGTCGTCGGCGCCAAGGGCGGCGTCGGCACGACCGTCACCGCCGTCCAGCTCGCCCTGGCCGCCTCCGCCGCCGGCCGGGCCGTCGCCCTCGCCGACCTGGACCTCCAGTCCGGCGACGTCGCCTCCTACCTCGACGTACAGTTCCGCCGGTCCATCGCCGACCTCGCCGGCATCAGCGACATCACCCCGCGCGTCCTGGCGGACGCCGTCTTCCCCCACCCCACCGGCCTCGGCCTGCTCCTCGCCCCGGCCGAGGGCGAACGCGGCGAGGACGTCGGCGAACCCGCCGCGCGGCAGATCACCGCCGCCCTGCGCGGCCGCTACGAACTCGTCGTCGCCGACTGCGGCACCCAGATCACCGCGGCGGGCGCCGCCGTCATCGAGGCGGCCGACCTGGCGTTACTGGTCACCACGCCGGACGTGGTGTCCGTCAGGGCGGCCAAGCGCATGGTCCGGCTCTGGGAACGGCTTCAGATCCGCACGGCCGAGGAGACGACCACCGTGGTCAACCGCCACACCCGCAACGCGGAGATCCAGCCGCCCCTCATCGCCCGCTCCACCGGCACCCGCGCCGCCCGCACGACCATCCCGGCCGGCTACAAGGAGCTCCAGGGCGCCGTGGACTCCGGCCGGATGCAGGACCTCGACGCCCGCTCCGGCGTCCGCCAGGCCCTGTGGACCCTGGCCGGCGAACTGGGCCTGGCCACGTCCCCGGCCCGTACGGGCGCCGCCGAACGCCCGGCAGCGCTGGGCGGCCTGCGGAGGCGCCGTGCCATAGAGGGCGGCGCTGCCACGGCTCCCACCGGCGGGGGCACGGGCCCGGGCACGGGCCCGGAGCAGCTGTCCCCGGTGCCCCCGGCCGGCGGCCGCTTCCGGCGACGAGACCGCTTCGGCGAGCGTTTCGGCGACCGGGGTCAGGTCGCGGTGGAGTTCGTCGGGATCCTGCCGCTGATCCTCGTCGCGCTGGCCGTCGTCTGGCAGTGCGTCCTGGTCGGCTACAGCTACTCCCTGGCCGGGCACGCCGCCGACAAGGGCGCCCGCGCGGGCGTCGTCGGCCGCGACTGCGCGGCGGCGGCCCGCGCGGACATGCCGAAGTCCTGGCACACGGAACCGTCCTGCGGACCGGGCCCGGCGGCCGGGGTCTACAGCGCGAGCGTCCGCGTGAAGGTCCCCCTCCTCTTCCCGGGCGCCGCCGACTGGCCATGGACGGTGGAAAGCACGGCGGGCGTGGCGAGGGAGGACTGAGAGATGGGGAACTTAGCCTCTCCGGGCAACAATCCAGCCCCTCCGGCGCTTGAGGAGCGGGGGTCCGGGGGCGGAGCCCCCGGGAACGACCGAGGCTCGGCCTCCATCGAATTCCTCGGCTTCCTCCCCCTCCTCCTCACCCTCGCCCTGGCCGCCGCCTACCTGGGCATAGCCGCCTACGCCACCCAGCAAGCCGGCACCGCCGCCCGCGCGGCCGCCCGGACCGCCACCGTCGACACCCCGAGGACCGCCCCGGCGGCAGCCGCCCGCGCGGCCGTGAGCCCCTGGGTCGCGGCCAGGGCGGACGTCGACGCCGCCCCCTGCGCCCCCGGCGCGGACCGGGCGACGGCCACCGTGACCGTCGACGTCCCGCCCCTCCTCCCCGGCACCGGCTTCACCGTCACCCGCAGCGCCACCATGGCCTGTCCCCTGGCGAGGACCACCCCATGAGTCTCCGCGCCCGTATCACCGCCGCCCCCGAGGCCCGCCCCGACGGCCGGGAGCCCGGCCATCTCGTCCCCGTCTACCGGGCCAAGCTGCTGGAGGAGATCGACCTCGCCGAGATGTCCGCGCTCGCCGCCGACGAGCGCCGCTCGCGCCTGGAGCGCGTGCTCGGCCACATCATCAGCCGCGAGGGCCCCGTCCTGTCGACCGCCGAACGCGACAGCCTGATCCGCAGGGTCGTCGACGAGGCCCTCGGCCTGGGCGTGCTGGAGCCGCTCCTGGAGGACCCGTCCATCACCGAGATCATGGTCAACGGCCCCGACCAGGTCTTCGTCGAGCGCGCCGGCCGCGTCGAGCCCGTCCCCGTGCGGTTCGCCTCCCACGAGCAGCTGATGCAGACGATCGAGCGGATCGTGTCCACCGTCAACCGCCGCGTGGACGAGTCGAATCCGATGGTCGACGCCCGGCTCCCCACCGGGGAGCGCGTCAACGTCATCATCCCGCCGCTCGCGCTGAACGGCGCGACCCTCACCATCCGCCGCTTCCCCCGCGCGTACACCCTCCAGGAGCTGATCGCGACGGGCACGCTGGACGAGCCCATGCTGATGCTGCTCGCCGCGCTCGTCCGGGCGAAGTTCAACGTGGTCGTCTCCGGGCCGACCGGCGCCGGCAAGACGACGCTCCTCAACGCCCTCTCCGGCCTCATCCCGGACGGCGAACGCATCATCACCGTCGAGGACGCCGCCGAACTGCAACTGCAACAGCGGCACGTGATCCGTCTGGAGTCCCGCCCCCCGAACGTCGAGGGGAAGGGGCGGATCACCATCCGCGACCTCGTCCGCAACTCCCTGCGCATGCGCCCCGACCGCATCATCGTCGGCGAGGTGCGCGGCGGGGAGACCCTCGACATGCTCCAGGCCATGTCCACCGGCCACGACGGCTCCCTCGCGACAGTCCACGCCAACAGCGCCGAGGACGCGCTGATGCGGCTGCGCACGCTGGCGTCGATGTCCGAGGTCAAGATCCCCTACGAGGCGCTGCGCGACCAGATCGACAGCGCCGTGGACTGTCTGGTGCAGCTCGTCCGCCACGCGGACGGCACGCGCCGCATCGCGGAGATAGCCCTGCTGGCCTCGGCCCAGGACGGGTACGGGACCGACGGGCGCGGCGACCACCGCCTCGCCACCGTCGCCCGCTTCGACGCCGAGCCCATCGGCGCCGACCGCGTCGTACGCGGCACGTTCACGCACTTCCCGCTCCCCGAACGCGCCGCCGAGCGGCTACGGCTCGCGAACGAGCCCGTACCACCGGCCTTCGGCGTCGCCGCGTACCCCCAGGAACTCACCGTCCGGGGAACCGGGATGGGGACAGGAACAGGAACCGGGACCGGAACAGGAACCGGAACAGGAACCGGGCCAGGAACAGGAACCGGACAGAGCCGGCAAGGCATCAGAGGGAATAGGTAGCCGAGGAAGCGGACATGGACCACCTGGACGAGCTCGCACTGCTGACCGTCGGCGCCACCGCGCTGTGCGGGACGCTGGCCGTCGCGGGCGTACGGACGTACGTCACCGGCAGGGACCGCCACCAGGCGCTCGTCGACCGGCTCTCCGACGCCCCCGCCCCACCCCCCGCCGGCCCCGCCCGGCCCTTCCGGCGCCTGGACCGGTGGCTGAGGGCCACCCGCCCCGGCCGACGGCTGGAGTGGGAGATCGCGGCGACCGGACTGGACATCACCGTGGGCGAGTTCACAGCCGCGACGATCGGCGCGGCGGCCGCGCTGTGGATCGCCGCCGCGCTGCTCCTCGCGCCGTTCTTCGGGCCGCTGGCGGCCGCCGTCGCCGTCTGGTCCTCCCACGCGTTCCTGGTGTGGCAGCGCCGCAAACGCACCGAGAAGTTCATCAACCAGCTTCCCGAGCTCTCCCGGATCCTCGCCAACGCCACCCAGGCCGGGCTCGCCCTCCGCACGGCCCTCGGCATGGCGGCCGAGGAGATGGAGGCCCCTGCGGGCGAGGAGCTCGCCAAGGTCGCCGACGGGCTCGCCGTCGGCCACTCCGTCGACGACGCCCTGGGCGAGCTCGCCCGGCGGCTGCCCTCCCGCGAACTGGTGGTGCTCGTGACCACGCTCGTCCTCTCCCATCGCGCGGGCGGCACGGTCGTCAGCTCCCTGCGCAATCTCACCGCCACTCTCGAAGAGCGCAAGGAGACCCGGCGCGAGGTGCGGACGCAGCTCTCGCAAGTGACGGTCACGGCCTACGTCGTACCGCTGATGGGTATCGGGACGCTGCTGCTGATGGACCGCATCGCCCCGGGATCGCTGGACAGGATGACGGGAAGCTGGCTGGGGCAGGCCGCGGTCGTGGCGGCCTTCTGCCTCTACGGGGTGGGGTTCTTCCTCATCCGCCGGATGTCGAGGATCGCCGTATGAGCCGGGCCCGGGACGTGGGGACTGGGGGCGTGGGGACTCGGGGCGTGGGGAGATGAGCGGCGTGGGAATCCTGCTGGCGCTGCTGGCCGGCGTGTCCGTCGTAGGCGCCTGCTACGGCATCGCGCTCGTCCGCAGCGAGGCCAGACTGCCGCCGGACCTCGTCCTGGCCCTCGAGGTCGGCTCCACGCGCACCACGGCCGTCGGCTCGGCCGTCGACCGGCTCGGCATGCGCCACGCGCCGCTGGTGCTCCGCCTGATGGGCGAGAAGCGCGTCGCGGCCGTACGGCGCCGCATCGACCGCGCCGGCAACCCGGCCGGCCTGACCGTCGACCGCTACGCGGCCCGCCGCGCCGTCTACGGCGCGCTCGGCTCCGTCGGGGCGCTGGTGATGCTGGCCAAGGGCCAGCCCCTGCTCGCCGTGCTGATGGTCGCCTTCGGCCTGTTCTGGATCGAGGTCGGCATCAGGGCGGCCGTCCGGGAGCGCCGGGCCGCCATCGAACGGACCCTGCCGGACTTCCTCGACGTCCTCGCCGTCGTCGTGAGCGCCGGGCTGAGCTTCCGGCAGGCGCTCGACCGGGTGGCCGAGCACTACGAGGGCCCGTGGGCGGACGAGCTGCGGATCGTGCTGCGCCAGCTGGACATGGGAGTCGCCCGCCGCCAGGCCTTCGACGAGCTGCGCAAGCGCAATGACTCCGAGCAGGTCGCCCAGTTCGTCACCGCCCTCCAGCAGGGCGAGGAACTGGGCACGCCCATCGCCGACACCCTGATCGGCATCGCCAAGGACATGCGCCGCACGGACGCCCAGCTGGCCCGGCGGCGAGCGGCCAGGGCGGTGCCCAAGGCGACGATGGTCATCACGACGTTCATGGTTCCGGGCACGGTGATCCTGCTGATCGCGGGGTTCTTCCTGGGCTCGGGCACGGATTTCGGCTCCATCACGGGGGAGTGAGGGCCAACTGGTGATCACCACCTGTGAGAGGAGAACCACCACCATGACGCACGCCTCGCAGCACATACACATATCCCCGCACCACGCCGCCCCCTGCTCCGAGCCCGCCGGGGCCCACCCGTTGGGGG
Organism: Streptomyces abikoensis; assembly: GCF_014648775.1. GTDB lineage: Bacteria > Actinomycetota > Actinomycetes > Streptomycetales > Streptomycetaceae > Streptomyces > Streptomyces abikoensis. The sequence continues at coordinate 756,104 of NZ_BMRT01000003.1, read as the reverse complement.
AGTTGAGGGAAGACCGTGAAGGGCCTTCGCGCCTGCAATCGGATGTGGGACAGTCGTCGGCGTCGACGTCCGAGGGCATCGCCGCCGAACGGGGGTGAGACAGATGGTGTCCCAACTTCCCGGTGAGGGAAGGGAACGGGACCGTACGGTCCGTACGGAGATCTCCCTAGGAGGAGAACATGAGGAGCAAGCGAATCCAGCGGCTGCGACTCTCGGCCGACGATCGGGGACAGACCTCGGTCGAGTATTTGGGCATCATCGCCGTGGTCGTCGCCATCATCCTCGTCCTGACGACGACGGACTTCGGCACGATGATCGCGACGGCGATCACCAACCAGATCAGCCGCATCACCGGCTGAACCGGCCGCCCGAGCGGCGGTTCCACGGCGACGCGGGGCAGGCGTTCCCGCTGTACATCACGGCCGTGGCGGCCCTGCTCTTCCTCGCGCTCGCCTTCTTCGCCGTCGGCCGGGCGGGCGCCGTCAAGAACGCCGCCCAGACCGCCGCCGACGCGGCCGCCCTGGCCGCCGCCCAGGACTACCGCGACCAGCTCCGTACGGGCTTCCTGCTGGCGGTCGGTACGGGCGGCGCGGTGGGCACCGGTGGCTGGGCCGACTGGCTCGCGGGCCGGGGCGGCCGGGACGGCCGGGCCTGCGAGGCGGCGGAGTCCTACGCGCGGCTGAACGGCGCCCAGCCGACGATCACTTGCGATCCGGGCGGTGAGCCGGGTTCGTTCACGGTGACGGTCACGTCGGAGCGGACGGTGGGGGAGTCCGTCGTCCCCGGTACGGGCGACAAGCACGCGACGGCGACGGCGAAGGCGACGGTGACCCCGCGCTGCGACGCCCGTCCGACACCCCCCACGCCTACGCCCACCTCGACTTCAACCCCGTCCCCTGCTCCGTCCCCTCCTCCGGTCATCGACCTCACCTGCGACGGCGGGAAGGTGCTGGTGATCGACCCCAGGCGTCCCGAGGCGACGGTGAAGGCGACGGACCTGTTCGCCGTACGCCTCGCAGAGTGATCCCACCGTCCGTCCGACCAGTGAAGGAACGGCACCATGAGCTCTCGTATCGCAGGTGCGGCCCTTGTGATCGTCATATCCCTCGCTCTGGCGGGCTGTGGAGGTGAGGGGAACGATGACGGAAAGAAGACGATCGACCTGAACGCGGCGAGAGGCTCCGGGCCCGACGGCACCGCGCCGAAGTCGTCGGAGGCGCCCGCGTCCTCGTCGGGCGGCGCGAAGCTGGGCGAGATCAAGGGCCCGGACGGCGTGGTCGTCACCCTTACGTCGGCCGTCCGCGACAAGGGCGGTTTCGTCACCGTCAACGGCACGGTCGCGAACCGGGGCAGCAAGCCGTACACGCCGCTGACCTGGCGTTCGAAGGAGACGGAGATGAAGTCGCAGTCCTCGGTCTCGGGCGCCTCGCTGATCGATTCGGCGGGGAAGAAGCGGTATCTGGTCCTGCGCGACACGGACGGCGAGTGCCTGTGCACCACGGGCCTCGTCAACATCCGTCCCGGTGAGAGCCGTCCCGTCTTCGCCCAGTTCCCGGCGCCGCCCGCGTCCGTCACGGACGTGGACTTCCAGCTGCCAGCGATGCCGTCCGCGCGGATCAGGATCTCGGGGTGAGCGGGGTGAGCGGCGTGACTCCGGCAGCGATTCCCTTGGGGACCTTCCTGGCGGTGACGCTGGCTTTCGCTGTCACGATGCCGGGCCCGGCGGCGGTGAACGCGTACGCGGACGCGGGCCCCGGCCGCCAGGCGAACACCACCCCACCGGTGAGACTCGACCCCACGGCCCCGGGCCTCAAGCTCCGGCCGGGCAGGAAGCTCGCCCCGGGGCGCGTCCTCGACATCAAGTCGGTCGTCGAGACGGACGACGGCGGCGAGCGCCGCGAGGACACCAATGTCGACGTCACCTTCGCCCTCCAGGCGGAGGTCATCTTCGACAAGGACAGCGCCGACCTGGGCGACGCCGCGCGCGCCCGCATCCGCGCGATCGCGGACGAGGTGAAGAAGCAGAAGGCGACGGCCCTGCGCGTCTTCGGCTTCACGGACAACCTCGGCGACGCCGACCACGGCGTCTCCCTCAGCAAGGAGCGCGCCAACATGGTCCAGCGCGAGCTGGCCAAGGACCTGGGCTCGGCCACGATCCAGTACGAGATCCGCGGCTACGGCGAGCAGTACCCGATCGCCGACAACGCCACGGAGGACGGCCGGCGCAAGAACCGCCGCGTGGAGGTGAGCTTCCCCAGGAAGTAGGGATTCCGGCTCTCCCGGGTCAGTCCGAGTCGAGCCCTTCCTCGCACAGCCGTGCGAGCTCCTCCGCGCCGAGCACGATCCCGAACGTCTCCTCCAGCACCTGCCCCAGCTCGTCCGGTTCGACCTTCCGCTCGGTCGGCGAACCGTCGGGGCTGAACGTGGTCCACGTCGTGGCGTCGAGCCGGTGGTGCTCTGTGGAGCTGAACTTCTGGGCGAACAGGCGCTTCACGAACGGCGAGCGCGCGTGCGTGCCGACGTAGTGGCTGGCCACCACGTAGTCGATCGTGTACGCGGGTCGCAGTGTGAAGGTGTGCCGGTCCTCCCAGCCGTCCGCCCGGTACTGGTGGAGCCACCAGTCGTCGATGCCGAACGTGCCGTCCCGCCGCTCCATCCGGAACCGCCAGCCGTCGAGGTCGGCCTCCACGCCGTCGGCGATCTCGACCGGCTCCAGCGGCCCGGCGCCGAATCCCACATCGCACAGCCACAGCCGGTCGTCGTCCACGGCCGTGACCGCCAGCAGGGCGTGCGTGGCCGGCAGCACCTTCCGCGCACCCATCGTCACCCGGCCTATCAGCCCGGTGAACGTGAACCCGAGCCGTTCGAGCGCGGCGGCGAACAGCACGACGTGCTCGAAGCAGTAGCCTCCGCGCCGGCCGCGCACCAGCTTGTCCTGCACGGACTCGAGGTCCAGCAGCACGGGCACGCCCAGCACGGCGTTGACGTTCTCGAACGGGATCGACGTGACGTGCGCCCGCTGCAGCCCCCGCAGCACCTTCAGCGTCGGCGCCCGCTCCCCCTCGTACCCGATACGGGCCAGGTAGGCGTCCAGGTCCAGCTGATCACCGTGCCACCCGCGTCCGGAGTCGGCCTGCGTCATGTCCATCCCTTTCGGGTTCAACGTTCCGTACGGCTCGACGGTAGGCGGTGGAGCGCGGTCCGCGCCTCTGTATATCGACGGGGCCGGCTCGCCTTTTGGGCCTAGGACCAGGGGCGTATCCCGTAGCCCTGGCCGACGCCTCCTACTTGATCACCGTTCGTGGTGCCCCGGCTTCGTGATCGTGAAACGGGCCGTGTCCTCGCCCTCGTCGGCGGCCCGTCGCCGGAAGCCGGCCTTCTCCAGGACGCGGACGGAGGCCGGGTTGGCCGGCTCCACGTCGGCGAACACCGTGTGGACGCCGGGGGCGGTGAGAGCGAACTCGGTGAGGGCTCGCGTGGCCTTGGGGCATAACCCCACCCGTGCCGGGAACCCACGATGCCGTACCCGATTTCGAGGGCTCCCTCGCTGGGCGGCCAGAACAGTCCGATCGAGCCCACCACCAGACCGCTGTCAGTCGGGGTACTGCTCGAAGAGGCTGGCGACGACGCGGTCGCCTTCGGCGGGGAAGTCGTCCGCCCAGTCGACGGACCTGGTGTTGCCGAGAACCCCGGCGACCTCGGACAGGCACCGCTCTGCTGACGCGCGGTCCGGACAAGGGCATGCCTGCCCCACGATCACGCGCCTCTCGCGCCGGCGCGGCGGTAGCAACCTCCGCCTGGCCCGGGCAAGAGATCGCCTACCGGGCGACCACCTTGCGGCGCGCCGCCCCCCGGCGGCCGCGCCCGGTCGGTTTCCGGGCATCGCCCGGCGGTCCCGGAGCCTGGAGGAGGTGGTCGGCCTTGCCCGCCTTGATGTCGCGGATCAGGGCGCGGAGCGCTTCGTGGGTGCCGGTGAGGTAGACGTTTTCAGCACCGGCGACGGCGATGTACGCGTGGCCGGCGCTGTCTGTACCGACGCGGAAGCAGGCGCTGCCTTCGCCGCAGAACGGGGCTCCCCAGCGGATGTCGGGCATGAGGGCGCGCTCCTCAGAGGAGGTGGTCGGCCTTGCCGGCCTTGATGTCGCGGATGAGGGCGCGGAGCGCTTCGTGGGTGTCGGTGAGGTAGTGGTCTTCGGCACCGGCGACGGCGATGTAGGCCCGGCCCTCGCCGTCGGTGCCTATTCGGAAGCAGTTGTTGCCCGCGCCGCAGAACGGTTCTTCCCAGGTGATGTGGCTCATGGCTTGCCCCTTCAGAGATCGCACGCGATGCGGTGAATGAAGTCGCGGGAGCGGGAAGCATCGAGCGCAGATTGCTGCATCCAGTCCAAGTGCGAGCGGTACCTGGCGAGCTCCGACTCCGCGTCAACGAAGAGTGGTCCACCTGCCGAGTCCAGCTGGACGGTGTCGAGCGCTGGAACCGGGCCCTCTGCGTACAGCATGGCGTGACCTGCTCCGGGGAACGCACCGGTTTCCACTGGGATCACACGCAGCACGGTGCGGTCGCGCTCGGACGCGAGCAGCAGGTGGTTGAGTTGCTCGCGGGTCACCTTCCTGCCACCGAATTGCATGCGCAGCGCTGCCTCATGGATGTACCCGATGTAGTCCAGCGGCTGATCCCGCTCGAATACCTGTTGTCGTTGCATGCGATGTGCCACGAGGAGTTCGACCTCCAGTCGGGGCATGGGCGGCAGCACGGACCCGAAGATCGAGCGGGCGTAGTCCTCAGTCTGCAGCAGTCCGGGGAGATGCATGACCTGTGAAGTCCGTACCCGTTCGGCGTGCCACTCCAACTCGGCAATGTCCAACATCCCAGCGGGCAATGTGCCACGAAAGTGCTCCCACCAACCGCGCTTGCGATCTGCAGCCATGTCGGCGAGTGCGTCGATATAGGCCTGGTCGGAGCAGGCGTAGTGGCAAGCAAGCGTGCGGACGCGTTCAGGGGTGATGACGCGCACGGCGGACTCGATGTTGGAGATCTTCGTGCGGTCGACGCCGAGCAGTCCGGCGGCGTAGTCGGTGGAGCGGCCGGCGGCAAGGCGCATCCTGCGCAGTTCGGCCCCAAGGCGCTTCTGGCGTTCTGTGGGTGTCTTTCTGGGCGGCATAGCCCAATTCCTACAGCGGGCAGGGCGGCAGCCGTACACAGAAGTCCCGGCTTCACTCGATCGAGGCAATAGCCACTCCCATCGTGGCAACGTGTCACAGTGCCGCGTACCTTCAACTGCGCACCGCCAACGCCAGGCGCGTAGCCGGAAGCGCATCACGTGGGCATGCCCGAACTCTCCGTCCCTGGGAGGGGCGTGCCCGCGTCAGGGAGACAAGCCACCGGCGTACACCGCAGCGCGCGTGCGAACTCCGCAAGTTCAGACCACCCACACGGGAGTCGTCGCCATGCCATCCGCAAGCATTTGCCCATCCGTCACCCCAAGCGCAACCGACCCCTCCGACCACCTCTCACTCACCACCCTCACCACCCGCTCCCCGGAATCGCTCGCGTACAGCTACGCCATCCCGGGCGAACCGCACGCGGTCTCGGTGGCCCGCACGAGCGTGCACAACGCGCTCGCCGCGCACGGGCTGGCGGACCTGCTGCCACCGGCCCTCCAGGCAACCGGCGAACTCGTCGCGTGCGCGGCGCTGTTCGAGCCGGGACAGGTCCTGTACCTGTCCGTCGGCTGGCAGCAGGAAGGGGTGAGGATCGTCGTGTGGGATCCGCACACGCGGCACGTGGATCCGGACGGTTCCGCGAAGTGTGCGGCGCGCCGCAGCAAGATGCTCTATCTCCTCGCGTGCGTGGTGCACGAGTGCAAGGGGAGCTGGGGGGTGATCCGCCCGGCCCCGGCGCGGGAGGGCACCCGGGTATGGGTGAACCTCCCGCGCCAAGGGGCAGCCGACTACGCGGCGGCGCTCTGCTGACAGAAGGTGCCGCACGTTCAGGGTCGGTTCACCGCGACGCGGTGGTTCGGCCCTGGCCGGCAACCCGTCAGAAGTGGTGCGACGCGTTGCGGTCCGAGGCGTCGCACTGGGCGGCGCGGCGCTGGAGGGCGTCGGCCTGGGCGAGGGTGCGGCGGGCGGCCTCGCGCTGGCCCGCGCGCTTCTGGCGGGCGGCCTTCTGCTTCAGGACGTCGGCGTCGCGGTGGAGCTTCGCCACGTCGCAGGTGATGGCGGCGGCCTGGGCGGTGGGGGCGGTGACGAGAGCGGCACCGGTGCCGGCCATGACGGCGGTCAGGACAAGTGCGGATATGCGACGACGCATAGGTTTCCTTACCGAGAGATACGGATCAATCCAGCCACACGTTTGGCCGGAACTGATCGTTCACCGTATACGAGTTGGAGCGGTCGCGCGTATGCGGGATGGCAGGGCAGGATGGGGCCGCCCGAGCGGGGAGCGGTGAGGGAGGCGGGACATGAGGGGCGGGCTCGTCGTGGTGGCGACGGCGTTCGGAGTGCTCGTCGGGGCTGCGGGTAAGGCGGAGGCGGCCGGGGCGGCGGATGAGCCGGCGGCGTACCGGATGGCGTCGGGGGCGACTGCCGTGCAGGGGGCTGAAAACAGCGCTGATCGCGGTCCTGAGCTGAAGGCGGGCGCGAGTACGTACACCGACAGCATCAAGCCGAAGGAAACGAAGTACTACACGGTCGAATTGGACGCTCAGTCGAGCGCGTACGTGTCGGCGGTGGCGGTTCCGAAGGCCGGGAGTGCGATGGGGTTGCGGGACGGGATCGACGTGTCGTTACAGGCGCCGGACGGTACGCAGTGCGGGACGGTGCGGCACCGGTCGTTCCTGTCGGTCGGGGGCGCGTACCCCGTCGCGGACTACGCGGAACGCGTGGTGAAGCCGGGCGCGGCGTGCGGGGCGCCGGGTTCGTACCGGTTTGTCGTGGAGCGGGGGGACGCGCTGGGCGGGGACGCCTCGGCCGTACCGATCGAGCTGAAGTACGTGGCGGAGCCGCCGCAACGCACGGAATCCGCCGATACGTTGTCGGCGCCGGGGGCGTGGAGCTCGCAGGCGCCGCCGAAACCGCCGCAGGGCGCGGCGGAGGGCGTCACGGGCGGCACGGGTTTCAACGACGCCGCCGAACTGCGCCCGGGGATCTGGCGCGACGAGCTCAGGCCCGGGGACACGCGGTTCTACCGCGTATCGGTCGACGCGGGCGAACAGCTCTTCGCGGACGCGGAGTTCGGCGGGTCGGACAAGGGGGTTCCGATGGTGATCGGCGGCGTACGGCTGGGGCTGAACAACGCCGCGCGCGGCTTCGTCATGAACAAGACCACCGGCTACCAGGGCAAACCGGCCACCGTCTCGCTGGCCACGCCCCCGGCGGCGTACGGCGGTGGTGCTGGTGGCGGTGGTGAGGCCGTGCGGGGCATGCGTTTCGCGGGCTGGTACTACCTCCAGGTGAGCCTGAGCCCGAAGGTGCGGCAGGGATCGCGTGGGGCGGGCGTGCCGGTCACATTGCGGGTGGACGTCGCGGGCGCGCGCAAGGCCGACCAGGGTGTCGGACGGTCGCAGGGGAGCGGCGGCCACCCGGGCGGCGAGGGCGGCGGCGTGGGAGGGGAACTGGTGGCCTCGGCCGGGACCGGGCCGCGCAAGGAGTGGCTGCGGACGATCGGCTATGTGGGGATCGGCACGGGGACGACGTTGCTGCTGGGGTTGGGGGCGTGGGCACTGCTGGCGCGTAGGCGTGACGGGTGACGGCCGGGGGGCCAGGGGGGCGGTCCGGATGACGGCTTGGACGGGGACGCCGAGGGTCATTTCCTGCCGATCACCATCGACTCGGGCCCGGCCAGGTGCCGCACATGGCTCTCGCGGAATCCGGCGTCGGCCAGCCAGCCCCGGCAGTCGGCGCCGGTGTACTCGAAGCCGCCGGGGGTCTCCAGGAGCATGGTGAGGCTCATGAGCAGACCGTCGACGTTCTCCCGGCGGTCGTCGTCGAGAAGCGTCTCGTAGATGACGACGAGTCCGCCGTCCGGCAGCGCCTCGTGGGCCTTGCGCAGCAGCGTCCGGCATGTGGGGAGGTCCCAGTTGCTGAGGATGTGGCCGAAGATGAGCACGTCCGCTTGTGGCAGCGGTTCGGTGAAGAAATCGCCGGCGCGGAAGGCGAGCCGGTCTGTGAGACCGGACTCCGCGAGCCGCTGCTGGAAGCCGGGCGCGACGGCGGACAGGTCGAAGCCGGTGCCCCGGAGGTGTGGGTGGCGGCGGAGCAGCCTGGTCAGCAGGAAGCCCTCGGCGCAGCCGATGTCCGCGACCGTGCGGTAGGGGGACCAGTCGATCGCGTCGACCAGGGCGAGGATGGACCCCATGGACAGCCCCGTCATGGCCTGCTGGAAGGCGGCGAGGCGATCGGGGTCGGCATAGAGGGTGGCGTAGATGTCCTCGTCGCCGGACTCGATCTCGTTCTGCGGCTCGCCCGTGCGCAGCGCCGCTTCGAGCCGGCCCCAGAGCCCGTACATCCTGGCATCGGTCATCTCCAGGAATCCGCCGAGGTAGGTGGGTTCGCCGCGGACAAGGTAGCGGGCGGTGGCGGGGGTGTTGGCGTATGTGCCGTCGGTGCGCTCCAGGAGGCCGAGGGCGACGAGGGTGTCGAGGAAGTCGTGCGCGGAACGCGGGTGAAGGGTGAGGCGGGCGCGTAGTTCGTCGCCGGTGAGCGGGCGCTCGGCCAGCTCCGAGAAGAGACCGAGGGAACTGGCGGTGAGCAGGACCTTCGCGGTCATGAAGCCGGAGGCGATCCGCAGGAGGGCGTCAGGGCCGGGGGACGTGGCGCTCATGGTGGCTGGCTCCTCGTGAGACGCGCGTACAGGAGGGGCGCGCAGAAGGGACGTGCCGGATAAATCCGTACTACCCGCTCCGTGCCCGGCGCAGACGTGGGGCGGGGAGGGGCCGTGGCGGGCGGGGGTCAGCCGGACGGGAGGATCTCGACGCGCACGCCGGGCGCCACGCCCCACTCCGCCATCGCGCCCGCCGCGCTTTCCAGGACGTGACGGGCCCTGATCCGGGGGAGCCCGAGGCGCCCGGGTCGCATGGTGCGGACGGTGAGCACGGTGAAGTGCCGGTCGAGATACGCGACGTCGATGGGGAAGCGCATGCGCCAGGTGTGGACGCCGGAGGCGGGGGTCAGCAGGAGGGCGCCCGTGAGGGAATCGCGGCCGAGGAGGCCGCGCGTCCGGGCCCGGTAGGAGGCGGCGATCTCCAGCGGTGTGATCATCCCGCTGGAAACGACGTGGAGTTGAGCGGAACCGTCCTGGTGGCGGGCCATGCGCCAAGGTTATCCACAGGCCCCGGCGAGAATCGGCGAACGTACGTAACCTCGGGGCATGGACGTTGTGTTGATCGCCGTTGCCGCTGTGTATGGCGCCCTCGCCGGGGTGTTGACACGGCGCGCGCGGTTCCGGCTGGCCGTGGAGCCGGGGGAGGGGTGGAGATCCACGGCCCCGTGCGGGCATGCCGTCGGCGGCTGGGTGGGCGCGGCACGCTGCGGCGTGTGCGGAGAGAGGTACGGGCCGGGCGCGCCGGCGCCGCCGTGGTGGCCGGCGGTCATGACGGCCGTGGTGTGCGGGGGGCTCGCGGCGGCGGTCGGGATACGGCCCGAGCTGGCCGTATGGCTGCTCGCGGTGCCCTTGGGGGTGGTGCTGGCGGGTGTCGACCGGCAGGTGCACCGCCTGCCGGACGTCCTGACCCTGCCACTGGCGGCGGGGGTGGCGCTCCTGCTCGGAGCGGCCTCGCTGATACCGGGCGCGGCGGGCTCCTGGCCCCATGCCCTCCTGGGCGGGCTGGCGCTGGGCGGCGGCTATCTCGTGCTGTTCCTCCTCCACCCGAGCGGCATGGGCTTCGGCGACGTGAAACTCGCCGCGGGCCTGGGCTGCGCCCTCGGCTGGTACGGCTGGTGGCCCCTGCTCCAGGGCGCTCTGGCAGGTCTGCTCCTCGCCTCCTGCTACGGCAACGTCCTGCGCATCACCCGCCGCGTACCCCGAGGCGCGTCCATACCCCTGGGCCCGTTCCTGATCGCGGGCGCCTGGGCCGGCGTCCTGGCAGGCGCCCTACGAGCCAAGGGCTGAACGAGGGGCGAGGGGCGAGGGGTGGGGGAGGGGGAGGGGGAGGGGGCGAAAGGGACAAGTCCGCGAGAAGGACAGCGGAAGGACGACTCAGGAGGCGGACGGCTCGATCTCCCCCGCGAAGACGATGACCTGGTCGATGAGGCTCCGCCGCAGGTGGACGACGTCCGTTCCCGCCAGGCGGGGGCCTCCGTTCGGCGTGGTGAAGACCCACTGGTACCGGGCCCACTCGTCAGGCATGTCCACCGCCGAGCAGCGCACCATCGTGCCGGTCCCCGCCGGGTGGCGCCGGATGTCCAGCACGAACCGCTCGACCGCCGCGATTCCTTCGCTGCGGCCCAACGGCCCCCAGAAGACCACGTCCGAGGTCAGGGCCTGGGAGAGCAGGGCAGTCACATAGCTGTCGTCCGAGGCGTTGAACGCGGAGATGAACGTGTCGATCGCGGAGCGTGCCGTCTCTTCCTGCATGCCCCAGTATTACCAGCCGTTGCGCGTGCGCTCGTCCCGCGAGCCGCCTTCCGATCACGGTGGACCATCCCGGTCACAGCGTTCTGGCAGCGGTTCTCAGCGGTGGTTGGCGTCGGGGGTGGCGCCCAGTGCGGTCAGGATGTCGTCGAGGGTGTGCTCGAAGAGGGGTTCGGGGTCGGTGAGGGCGAAGTCGAGGTGGCCGAAGGCTTCCACGGCGACTGCTCCGTACAGACGGGCCCAGCAGGCGACGAAGACGTAGATGCCGTCCAGGGGCACGGGTTCGCCGGAGAGGTGTTCGCGGACCTCCTCGAGTTGGGCCGCCCAGGCGGGGTCCAGGGTGGTGGGCGGCGGCTGGACGCCGCCGTTCCGCCACAGCTGGACCATCAGGTCGAGGACGACGCCGCCGAAGCGCCAGCTGGAGTCGTGGGCGGCGGTGCCGGGCGTGGTGTCGGCGTCGGCGTCCGGCTTGGCGAACAGCAGGCCGAACTCGCGGGGGTGGTCCAGCGCCCAGCGGCGCAGTTCGCGGCACACCTCGCGCAGCCGTCGTCCGGGCTCGCCGGCCGGGTGGCGGTCGCGGGCCTCGGCGAGCGCGGTGGCCAGCTCGTCGTAGAGGGACGAGGCCAGGGCCTGGATCAGGTCACGGTGGCCCGCGTAGTAGCGGTACAGGCCGGGTGCGGTCATGCCCATCTCGCGGGCGATGGCCCGCAGCGTGACGGCCCCCGGCCCTTCCTCGACCAGCAGTCGCCGCCCCGTGCGCAGGATCTCCGCCAGCGCCTCCTCGCGAACGCGGTGCTTGCGGCCGGTACGGGCTCCCGTGGTGCTGGACATGGGGCTCGGCCCGCCTTCCCTCGACGCTTCCCTTGACAAAGTTAACGCCTATCACTTTACCTTTCCCTCGAAAGTTAACACCGTTAGCAATTGCTTGTCGGGGGAGTCCCATGAAGTACGGCATCGTCCTCACCTACACCGTCACCGAGCGGTGGCTGGCGCTGTCGCGCGAGCAGCGCAACGCGATGCGCGAGGCGCATCTGGAGCCGGCCTTCGCCGCCTACGCCGACCGCGTCCGGGCCCGGTTCTTCGACGCCGAGGCGTTCAGCGGCCGTTTCTCGGACTTCGTCGTGCTGGAGACCGAGGACCTGGGCGCGTACTACTTCCTGATCGAGGCCCTGCGCGACACACCGGTCATCGCCGAGGGCTACCTCACCTTCGGCGAGATCTTCCTGGGCGTCGAGGACGGCTTCCAGGCGTACGAGCAGACCCGGAACGACGCCCGGTGAACGCGCGGACGGGATACGAGCGTCGCTGGCCCTTGCGGCTGCTGCGCGCCACGGCCGTGCTCGTGCTGCTGGACACGCTCGCGCAGGCCGCACTGGCCGGTCTCTTCGTCACCGGGGATCTCGACCTCCTGGCCTGGCACGCCGCCAACGCCGGCGTGCTGAGCGCCTTGACCGTCCTGGAGGCGATGGCGGCGTTGCTGGTGTGGCGGCGCCTGCGCGGTCCACACTGGCCCGTGGTGGCGAGCGTGGTGCTGGTGGCGTTGGTGAGCGCGCAGCGGGGGCTCGGCGAGGCCCGCGTGCTCGCGGGCCACATACCGCTGGGGATGGCCATCTTCGGCTGTGCCACGGCCTTGGCCTGCTGGGCGTTCACCAACCGAATCAGCATCAGCACCAGCACCCGCGTCGCGCAACAGGCGGGCCAGCCCTTGGAGATGGCCGGATGAGACGCCTGGGCAGACCGAGCAGCCGGCGCGGGTTCCTCGGCCTGACGGCCGGGGTCGGCGCGGCGATGACCGTGGGCGCGGCGGGCTGGGCCCGCCTGGCCGGGGCGTCGACGGGCCGGGTGCTGGCGAGCGAGGGGCCGTTGCCCGAGCCGTTCGGCGTCCCGCTGCCGGTTCCGCCGGTCGCCCGGCCGGTACGCGGCGAGGGCGGAGCCGACGTCTACGAGGTCGAGCAGCGCGAGGGCCGCGTGGAGATCCTGCCGGGCCGGAAGACCACGGTGTGGGGGTACGACGGGATCTTCCCCGGCCCGACCTTCGTCGCCCGCTCGGGGCGCAGGACCGTGCTCCGGGTGCGCAACGGCCTCGCCGTCCCGACCGTGACGCACCTGCACGGCGGCGTCACCCCGCCGGAGTCCGACGGCTACCCCACCGACCTGCTCCTGCCCGCCCGTTGCTCACCCGGCGGTCCGAGCCAGGCGCACGACGGCATGGGGGACGACGGCATGGGGGACGAGCATGACGGCCGGGTATCCATCGGCTACCGCACCTACGAGTACCCGCTGCCGCAGCGGGCCGCGACGCTCTGGTACCACGACCACCGCATGGACTTCAGCGCCCCGCAGGTCTGGCGCGGCCTGGCCGGCTTCTTCCTCATCGGCGACGAGGAAGAAGCGAGGCTCCCGCTGCCTGGCGGTGACCGCGACGTCCCGCTGATGCTGTGCGACCGCTCCTTCGAGGAGGACGGTTCCTTTCGCCATCCCGCCCCCGCCCCCACAAGCGCCCCCGCCCCCGGGCACGGTCACGACGCCTTTCCCGACGGGGTGCTCGGCGACGTCCAGCTCGTCAACGGCGCGCCCTGGCCCGTCCTGGAGGTGTCCGCCACCCGCTACCGCTTCCGTTTCCTCAACGCCTCCAACGCCCGCCGCTACCGGCTCCGCCTCGAAGCCGAAGGAGGCAGACCCGGCGGCCGGTTCGTCCAGATCGGCAGCGATGGTGGGCTGCTGGCCGCGCCCCAGTCACTCGCCGCGATCGACATGGCGCCGGGCGAACGCTGCGACGCCGTCGTCGACTTCGCAGGCTTTCCCCTCGGCAGCCGGATCACCCTCCGCAACACCGCGGCCGAGGGCGGCATGCGCGACGTCATGAGGTTCCACGTCGTGCGCCGGGGGCGGCGCGGGGAACGGGACGACAGCCGCGTCCCGGCCCGGCTCGCCGCCTCCTTCGAGAGGCTCTCGCCGAGCGCGGCGATGCCGGTGCGGGTCTTCGACTTCCGCCGGACCCACACCGGCGGGGGCGGCGAGGACCGGCAGATGTGGACCATCAACGGTCGGCCGTTCCGCACCGGCGCCGTGCTGGCGTCCCCGCGCCTGGGCAGTGTGGAGCGGTGGCGTTTCAGCAGCGATTTCCACCACCCCGTGCATGTCCACCTCGCCCAGTTCCAGGTCGTCGCCCGGGGCGGCAGGCCACCGGCCGCCGCGGACGCCGGCTGGAAGGACACCGTGGACGTCCGCCCGTACGAGGTGGTGGAGGTTCTCGCACGGTTCGCCGGCTACAGAGGCCGCTACATGCTGCACTGTCACAACCTCGAACACGAGGACATGGCCATGATGGGCGACTTCCAGGTCGTCTAGCGGGCGCACCAGTATTGGACCGACTGATCCAAAAGCTGTTACGGTCGCCCCATGGCCCGACCGAGGAAGTTCGACGAGGAGCGGGCGGTCGACGCCGCGCTGGAGGCGTTCTGGACCGCCGGGTACGAGGCGACCTCGACCCAGGACCTCTGCGAGGCCACCGGTCTGGGCCGCAGCAGCGTCTACAACACCTTCCACAGCAAGCGCGACCTCTTCCGGCGCGCCCTCGCGCTGTACATGCGGCGCAGGAGCGAGCAACTGGCCGCGCTCCTGGAGGAGGACGTTCCCGCCCGCGAGAAGGTCCGCGCCCTGCTGGACAGCGTCATCGCCGAGGAGACCGGCGCCGAGGACGACGGCCGGGGCTGTCTCTACGTCAACACCGCCGTCGAACTCGCCTCGCGCGACCCCGAGGTGGCGCACGAGCTGGAGCGTGACTACGCCCGGCGCCACGACGCGCTCACCGCGGCCCTTGAGGCCGGGCGGCGAGCCGGCGACATCGACCGGGCCAAGGACGCGAGCGCGCTCGCGCACTTCGTGACCGCGACCGTCAGCGGCATCCGCGTCGCGGCCCGCGCCGGTGCGGGCGAGGCGGCGCTGCGCGCCGTCGCCCGTACCGCCCTCGACGCGATCTGACCCCGGATCGCCTTCCTTCGTCCCCATCCACCGTCTCCATCCACGCGCACTCACGCATACCCGCGTTTTGAACTGATCGATACAAAAACTCGACCGAACCGAACCAGACCAGGGAACTCCCATGCCCCGAGCCGTATACGTCCTGGCCCTAGGCGTCTTCGCCATGGTGACCAGCGAATTCGTCGTCGCCGGACTGATGCCGCAGATGGCCGCCGGGCTGGACGCGACCGTTCCGCAGATCGGCTACCTCATCACCGCGTTCGCGGCCGCCATGTCCCTCGGCGGGCCCTTCCTGGCCGTCGCCGTGCTGAGGCTGCGGCCCAAGCGGGCGCTGGCCGTGCTCTTCGTGGTCTTCCTGCTCGGCAACGTGCTGGCCGCCACGGCACCCGGCTACGGGGTCATGCTGGTGGCGCGGGTGGTCACCGGCATGGCCTCGCAGGCCTTCTTCGGCACGGCCGTCTCGCTCTGCGCCCAGCTGACCCGTCCCGAGGCCCGGGGCCGGGCGGTGGCCGTGCTGATGAACGGGCTGATGCTGGGCACGCTGCTGGGGCTGCCGGTGTCCACGGTGATCGGGGAGCGGCTGGGCTGGCGCGCCGCCTTCTGGGTCATCACGGGCCTCGCCGCCGTCGCGGCGCTGTGCACGCTCGCCGGGGTGCCGGACGCGCCGCACGCCGGGGGTGGCGGAAGCCTGCGCGAGGAGATGGGCGTCTTCCGGAATCGCCGGCTCTGGCGTGCCCTCTCCACCAGCACCTGCGTCATCGGCGCGACGTTCTGCGCGTTCTCGTATTTCCACCCGATCCTCACCGAGGTGACGGGTTTCGGCGGCGGTACCGTCCCGCTGCTGCTTATCGGCTATGGGGCCGCGACCGTGATCGGCAACAACATCGTGGGGCGGCTCGCCGATCGCCACGCCGTGGCCGTCCTGCTCTTTGGTCTAGTCCTTAACCTGTTCTTTCTCACGGGATTCGCACTGCTGGCCCATCTCAAGGCGCCGACGGTGGTGTTCATGATGGGTGTCGGACTCGTTGGCGTGACCATGAATCCCGCGATGGTGACGCGTGTGCAGCGGGTCGGCAATGCCCGGCCGCTGGTCAACACCGTCCACTCGTCCTTCATCACCTTCGGGGTCCTCATCGGCTCGTCGATCGGTGGACTGGCGATAGCCGATTTCGGCCTTCGCGCGCCGCTGTGGCTCGGAGCCGGTTTGGCGGCGGTCGGCGCCCTCACCCTCGTTCCCGACGTCCTCATCAAGCCGATGAGGATGGCGGAGGACGGCCGGGGAGCCCGTCGAGAGGCCCGCGTGATGTCCTCGTGACTTCGCCGTGATGTGAATGACGTCCGGAATGCGGAATCACGTCAAGCCGATGATGACTTTGCAAGACATTTTCAGCGGAGCGGTGGGCCGGATTCCGGATAGCGACCGGATGGCCGGTTCTGCGCCTTCAGCCCAGCAATGAAGGGTTCGAGGAGGCTCGGCCCGGCTCCGCAAAACGGCCCGCACAAGATCAACTTCTTGGCCGCAAGTCAGCACGCCACGCATTGTCACCCCCGCCGATGCAGCAAGGAGGGCCTCGGACCGGTTATGGTGGAAACCCCCCCTCGGGCCGGTCCGTATCCCCCCCACGGACCGGCCCGTTTTCTTTCCCCCTCGTCACTCTCCGTGTCGAGTTGTGCCACGCCAATGCGATGATCATGGCCTGGCCAACCATCGCCGGGTATCCCGAAGAGGACGCGGACCGGGATTCCGGCCGCTGACGAACTAGGAATCTCCCCGGCGGGCCCAGATGTTCACGCCCTCCGTGCTGACCGCCAGGGCATCGATTTCGGCCAGTTCCGCCTTGTCCAGCGGGGCGGCGCCCAGCGCGGCGATATTGGCCTCCAGCTGCGCCACGCTGGACGCGCCGATGAGCGCCGAGGTCATCCGCTCGTCCCGCAGCACCCAGGTCAGCGCCAGCTGGGCCAGGGACTGCCCCCGCCGGGCCGCGATCTCGTTCAGGCCGCTCAGCCGGCGCACCACGTCCTCCGTGAGCAGCGCCGGGTCGAGCGACTTGCCCTGGGAGGCACGGGAGCCCTCCGGGACGCCGAGCAGGTACTTGTCCGTGAGCAGGCCCTGGGCGAGGGGTGCGAAGGCGATGCAGCCCATGCCCTCGTCCTCCAGGGTGTCGAGCAGCGCGTCGTCCTCCGTCCAGCGGTTGATCATCGAGTAGGACGGCTGGTGGATCAGCGCGGGCACGCCCATCTCGCGCAGCAGCCGGGCGGCCTCACGGGTCTGCTGGGAGTTGTACGAGGAGATGCCCGCGTACAGCGCCTTGCCCTGCCGGACGGCCGACGCCAGGGCGCCCATCGTCTCCTCGAGCGGGGTGTGCGGGTCGAAACGGTGCGAATAGAAGATGTCGACGTAATCGACACCCATCCGGCGCAACGACGCGTCGAGTGACGACAGCAGGTACTTCCGCGAGCCCCATTCGCCGTACGGGCCGGGGTGCATCAGATAGCCGGCCTTGGTGGAGATGATGATTTCGTCCCGGTAGGGCCGGAAATCCTGGGCGAAGAGCTTCCCGAAGTTGAGCTCGGCCGAACCGGGCGGCGGCCCGTAGTTGTTGGCCAGGTCGAAGTGGGTGACGCCCAGGTCGAAGGCCCGGCGCAGAATGGCCCGCTGCGAGTCGAGGGTGCGGTCGTCACCGAAGTTGTGCCACAGTCCCAAGGAGATGGCAGGCAGCTTCAGCCCGCTGCGGCCCGTACGCCGGTACTCCATGGAGTCGTAGCGTGTTTCGGCCGCGCGGTAGAGCGAGGAATCGGTCATGTGCATCTGACTATCACGGTCCTGTGACAGGCCGAGTTGGGTCCTCGCGACACGCTGGCAGTAGTGTGGCGCCCTCGGGGCGACCGCCGTGGCATGGAGGGGCAGGAAGAGTGAAGTTGCGCGACCTGGTGTACAGGCTTTACGCACGCCGGGTGGAGGGCCGCCTCGACCACGCCCAGGTGCCCAAGCACATCGGTGTCATCCTCGACGGCAACCGCCGCTGGGCGCGCGCGGACGGCCGGACCACCGAGCAGGGCCACCAGGCGGGCGCGGACAAGATCTCCGAGCTGCTCGGCTGGTGCGCGGAGACCGACGTCGAGGTCGTCACGCTGTGGATGCTCTCCACGGACAACCTGGACC
Organism: Streptomyces abikoensis; assembly: GCF_014648775.1. Taxonomy (GTDB): domain Bacteria; phylum Actinomycetota; class Actinomycetes; order Streptomycetales; family Streptomycetaceae; genus Streptomyces; species Streptomyces abikoensis. The sequence continues at coordinate 738,384 of NZ_BMRT01000003.1, read as the reverse complement.
GTCCGGCCGAGGAGCTCAACCCGCTGCTCGGCATCATCGAGAACACGGTGCGCGGCCTGGCCGCGGACGGCCGCTGGCGCGTCCACCACGTGGGCACCCTCGACCTCCTCCCGGCCCGGACCCAGTCGGTCCTGAAGGAGGCCGAGCAGGACACGATCGACCGCGAGGGCATACTGGTCAATGTCGCGGTCGGCTACGGCGGCCGGCAGGAGATCGCGGACGCGGTCCGCTCCCTGGTCCTGGAAGCCGCGGAGAACGGCGTCTCCCACGAGGAGCTGGCCGAGACCGTCGACATCGACGCCATCACCAAGCACCTCTACACGCGCGGCCAGCCCGACCCGGACCTCATCATCCGCACCAGCGGCGAGCAGCGGCTGTCCGGCTTCATGCTCTGGCAGAGCGCCCACTCCGAGTACTACTTCTGCGAGGTCTTCTGGCCGGCCTTCCGCAAGGTCGACTTCCTCCGCGCGCTCCGCGACTACGCCGCGCGCCACCGCCGCTACGGCGGCTGATCCGAGGGGCCCGCGTACGGGCCCGGCTACGGGTGCTGACGGAACGCCCGCTCCCACGCCTGGCGAACTGGCGTACGGGTAACGGCGGATCAATCGTTCACCTGCGCGACGCATATGCCGTTGCATGCTCACGCGGTACAGCGGGAATATCCCCAGCAGGCCGACGGTCGGAACCGCGACCGTCGCTCTGCCAGTGGGCGGCACGGGGCCGCCCGCCCGGGAGGCCCTTTGCACCAGGACGACGACCGTGCGGACCGAGCGGGCCGGAGCGCCCGCGCGGCAAGGACGGTGGGCCGGATGACGACCGGCGACCCTGGAGGGCCAGGCCCCGGCCCATCTCCCGCGCCACCGTTTCTCGCAACGGCGGTGCGCCCTTACCTGAAGCACGAGGGGGTTCGTCCACCCGTGGTGAACAGCAAGAAGCGCCGTGATGGCGACCGGCGCACCTATGTCCTCGACACCAGCGTCCTGCTGGCCGACCCAGGAGCCGTGTCCCGCTTCGAGGAGCACGAGGTCGTGCTGCCCGTCGTGGTGGTCACGGAGTTGGAGGCCAAGAGGCACCACCCCGAGCTCGGCTACTTCGCCCGCAAGGCGCTGCGCCTGCTCGACGAGTACCGCGTGCGGTACGGCCGGCTCGACTCGCCGATCCCGACCGGCGACCTCGGCGGCACGATCAGGGTGGAGCTCAACCACTCGGATCCGGGCATACTGCCCGCCGGCTTCCGCCTCGGTGACAACGACTCGCGCATCCTCGCGGTCGCCCGCAACCTCCAGGCCGAGGGGTACGACGTCACCGTCGTCTCCAAGGACCTGCCGCTGCGCATCAAGGCGTCCGCGGTCGGACTGCTGGCCGAGGAGTACCGCGCCGAGCTCGCCATCACCGACTCCGGCTGGACGGGGATGGCCGAGCTCACCGTCACCGCCGAGCAGGTGGACGAACTCTTCACCGCCGAGCGCGTGTACGTCCCCGAGGCCGCCGAACTGCCCGTGCACACCGGACTGGTGCTCCAGTCCGCGCGCGGCAAGGCGCTCGGCAGGGTCACGGCGGACGGCGAGGTGCGGCTGGTGCGCGGCGACCGGGAGGCGTTCGGCATCCACGGCCGCAGCGCCGAGCAGCGGGTGGCCCTGGACATGCTGCTGGACCCGGACATCGGGATCGTCTCCATGGGCGGCCGCGCGGGCACGGGCAAGTCGGCGCTGGCGCTGTGCGCGGGCCTGGAGGCGGTGCTGGAGCGCCGCCAGCACCGCAAGGTGATGGTCTTCCGGCCGCTGTACGCGGTGGGCGGGCAGGAGTTGGGGTACCTGCCCGGCAGCGAGGCCGAGAAGATGAGCCCCTGGGCCCAGGCGGTCTTCGACACCCTCTCGGCCGTGACGACCACCGAGGTGATCGAGGAGGTCGTGGGGCGGGGCATGCTGGAGGTCCTCCCGCTCACCCACATCCGCGGCCGCTCGCTGCACGACGCCTTCGTCATCGTCGACGAGGCCCAGTCGCTGGAGCGGAACGTGCTGCTCACGGTCCTGTCGCGGATCGGGGCCAACTCCCGGGTGGTGCTCACCCATGACGTGGCCCAGCGCGACAACCTCCGCGTCGGGCGCTACGACGGCGTGGTCGCCGTGGTCGAGAAGCTCAAGGGGCATCCCCTCTTCTCGCACGTGACCCTGACGCGGTCGGAGCGTTCGCCCATCGCGGCGCTGGTGACCGAATTGCTGGAGGACGGTCGTATCTGACCGGCTCCGTCCCGGCGGGCGCGCGGCGAAGCCGAGGAGCTTAGCCGCGCGCCGTCGTGTGCCGCCGCTGTTTCCGCAAAGCCGCAGGGATAAACAGGGTGTGAGCTTTCCCACGTGACCAAGAATTGCCTCGGAGTGCGGCGTTCAGGCAGAGTCTGCTTCCTGTCAGGCCCCGCATACGGCACTTGAGCCCCTCCGGGGGCGATGCGGAACGGACAACTGAACAGCGTCGCCGTATGCCGCCCGAGCATTCGCGGACCTCCGCAAGGAGGGCCCACCGGGTCAGTGCCTCCAGTGACCGGCCGGTCCCCATCGGGACCGGTGCTGACGGAGGCCCGCGCCAGGGGCACGTCGCGTCCGCGAGGTCACCTATGCGGGCGATGCTGGAAGGAAAACGTGTGAGCCGGATTTCTGTCCGGGGATTCGCCGTGGCATCCGCCACCGCGGTCACCACCGTGGGCGCCGTCGTCGGTGTCGCAGCGGGCAACGATCAGGGCACGACGGATCACGTCGAGGCCACCGCAGCGGACACGACGCTTCTCGCCGCCATCCCCTCGGGACAGAACGTCCAGGCGCAGACCGCTTCCCTCACGCAGCAGGCGGAGACGCAGTCCCAGGCCGCCGACGACGCCGCGAAGAAGGACGTCGAGGAGGCCGCGCGCAAGCAGGCCGCCGAGGACGCCACGGCGAAGAAGGAAGCGGCCGAGGCCAAGGAGAAGGAAGAGGCCGAGAAGAAGGCCAAGGAGCGCGAGGAGAAGGAGCAGGTCTCCAGCCGCTCCGCCACCCGCGATGCCTCGTCCTTCGCGGTCAAGGGCTCCTACTCCGTCGCCGAGGTCCAGGCGATGGCCCGGCAGATGGTCCCGGGCGATCAGTTCCAGTGCTTCAGCAACATCGTGAACAACGAGAGCACCTGGGACTACACCGCCACCAACGCCTCCTCCGGTGCCTACGGTCTCGTCCAGGCGCTGCCCGGCACCAAGATGGAGTCCGCGGGCGCCGACTGGCGCACCAACCCGGCCACCCAGATCAAGTGGGGCCTCAGCTACATGAACGAGCGCTACGGCAGCCCTTGTGGCGCCTGGTCGTTCTGGCAGGCCAACCAGTGGTACTAGGCCCCGCCGCCACCTCTTGACCAGCGGAAGCCCCCGACCTGCGAAGGTCGGGGGCTTCGTTGTCCCACCGGCCAGGTAACGTCGACGGGTATGGCCACGGGGGAGTGGGGGTAGAGGAAGAAAAATGTCCAGATTGCCACAATGGCTGGGCGGGCTGGGCTCCGGTCTGGTACGGCTCGGCGAACGGCTCGAGGCCCGCAAGGCGACCGCCGAGGCGGAGCCCGCGGCCGGCTCGACGCCCGGGGCCGCGTCCGGGGCCGTAGCCACGCCGGTGCCCGCGCCCGCCGCGTCCGCCGCCACGCCCGTCCCCCCGTCCGCCGCCTCGCCCTCCGCGCCGGGGGCCGCCCCGGCCGGCCCGGCGGGACCGGCATCCGGTCCCGTGCCCGATCCCGCGACGGGATCCGGTGCCGGAGCCGTGCCGCCGTCCGTCCCGGTGGACCGGGCCGCGCCCGGCGCGCGCCCCGATCCCGTCGCCGCCGTCCCCTGGGGCGTCCGGGTCGCGGCCGAGGTCGGCTGGCGGCTGCTGGTACTCGCGGGCACCCTGTGGGTGCTGATGCGGGTGATCAGCGCGGTGCGGCTGGTGGTGCTGGCCTTCGTCGCCGGACTACTGATCACCGCCCTGCTCCAGCCCACCGTGGCCCTGCTCAAGCGGCGCGGTGTGCCGCGCGGGCTCGCCACGGCCCTGACCTTCCTGTCCGGCTTCGTGGTCATGGGCCTGGTCGGCTGGTTCGTGGTCTGGCAGGTGACGGAGAACCTCGACGACCTGTCCAAGCAGGTCCAGCACGGCATCACCGAGCTCAAGCGCTGGCTGCTCAACAGCCCCTTCCACGTCACCCAGGGCCAGATCAACAACATCGCCGACAAGCTCAGCGAGGCCATCGGCACCAGCACCAAGGACATCACCTCCGCCGGCATAGAGGGCGTGCAGGTCATCATCGAGGTGCTCACGGGCATCCTGCTCGCGATGTTCAGCACGCTCTTCCTGCTCTACGACGGCCCCCGCATCTGGCAGTGGCTCCTCAAGCTGGTGCCCGAGGCCGCCCGCGAGGGCGTCGCGGGCGCGGGCCCGCGCGCCTGGGCGACGCTGACGGCCTATGTGCGCGGCACGGTGATAGTGGCCCTGATCGACGCGATCTTCATCGGCATAGGGCTCTACTTCCTCAAGGTGCCCATGTACGTGCCGCTGGCCGTCTTCATCTTCCTGTTCGCCTTCATCCCGCTGGTCGGCGCCGTCGTCTCCGGCGCCCTGGCGGTCGTCGTGGCGCTCGTCACCCGGGACGTCTTCACGGCGGCGATGGTGCTCGTCGTGGTCCTCGCGGTGCAGCAGATCGAGGGCCACGTCCTCCAGCCCTTCATCCTCGGCCGCGCCGTGCGCGTCCACCCGCTGGCCGTGGTCCTCGCCGTCGCCGCGGGCTCGATGACCGCGGGCATCGGCGGCGCGGTCGTCGCGGTGCCGCTGGTGGCGGTGACCAATACGGTCGTCGGATACCTACGGGCGTACGCGAAGGAGGAGACCCCACCGGAGGTCTCCTCCTGACGGCGTCGCCGCACATGACGGAACGGGCCCCCGACCGGTCGGTCGGGGGCCCGTTCCGTGTGGAGCGAAGGCTCAGCCGTTCAGCACGGCCTCGGCGTCCAGCGTGGCGCCGACGGCCTGGAGGACCGAGGCGATCTTGAACGCTTCCTGGATCACCTCACGGCTCACACCGGCCTTGCGCAGCACCTGCTCGTGGGAGTCGAGGCACATGCCGCAGCCGTTGATGGCGGAGACGGCCAGGGACCACAGCTCGAAGTCGACCTTCTCCACGCCCGGGTTGCCGATGACGTTCATCCGCAGGCCCGCGCGCAGGTTGCCGTACTCCGGGTCCGACAGCAGGTGCCGGGTGCGGTAGTAGACGTTGTTCATCGCCATGATCGCGGCAGCGGCCTTGGCGGCGGTGTACGCCTCCGGGGAGAGGTTCTCCTTGGCCTGGGGCTCCAGCTCGCGCAGGACGATCGGCGAACGGGTCGCGATCGCGCAGGAGAGGACGGTGCCCCACAGCTGCTGCTGCGGCAGGTCGGAGTTGCCGATGACCGAGCCGAGGTTCAGCTTCAGGTCCTTGGCGTAGTCCGGTATGGCGGACTTCAGCTCATCGAGGGCCATGGGAGATCAGCTCACTCGCCCGAGAGGAGCTTGACGGCGTCGAGGGTGTCCTCGCCCTTGTTCCAGTTGCAGGGGCACAGCTCGTCCGTCTGCAGGGCGTCGAGGACCCGCAGGACCTCCTTGGGGTTACGGCCGACGGAACCGGCGGTCACCATGACGAACTGGATCTCGTTGTTCGGGTCCACGATGAAGACGGCGCGCTGGGCGTAGCCGTCCTCGCCCTCGACGCCGCAGGCCTGCATCAGCTCGTGCTTGGCGTCGGCCAGCATCGGGAAGGGCAGGTCGCGCAGGTCCTTGTGGTCCTTGCGCCAGGCGTGGTGCACGAACTCGGAGTCGCCGGAGACGCCGAGGATCTGGGCGTCACGGTCGGCGAACTCGTCGTTCAGCTGGCCGAACGCGGCGATCTCGGTCGGGCAGACGAAGGTGAAGTCCTTCGGCCAGAAGAAGACGACCTTCCACTTGCCCTCGTAGGTCTTGTGGTCGATCTGCGCGAAGGCCTTGTCCGCGTCGAGGTCCACACAGGCGGTCAGGTCGAACTCGGGGAACTTGTCACCGACAGTGAGCACGCGCTCTCCTTGCAACGAGGAAACCTCCCGTTCGTGGGGTTTCCTGCGGGTTGGACAGGAACCACAGTGCCACAGGAGGCATTGATAGCGGAAATAGCTAGACTGGGTGATGTTGATCGGAGGTGGTTATCAGTGATGTCGTCGTCCATAACCCAGGGGCGGCCGGAACGAGGGCCCGGAGGGTCTCCGGCGCGCCCCCGCCAGCCCAGCCTGGCGCAGCTGCGCGCCTTCGTGGCCGTCGCCGAGCATCTCCACTTCCGGGACGCCGCCACGGCCATCGGGATGAGCCAGCCCGCCCTCTCCAGCGCCGTCTCGGCGCTGGAGGAGACGCTCGACATTCAGCTTCTCGAGCGTACGACGAGGAAGGTGCTCCTCAGCCCGGCGGGTGAGCGGCTGGCCGCCCGTGCCCGCACGGTCCTCGACGCGGTGGGCGCGCTGATGGAGGAAGCCGATGCCGCGCGGGCGCCGTTCACGGGTGTGCTGCGGCTCGGGGTGATCCCTACCGTTGCTCCGTATCTGCTGCCGATCGTTCTGCGGTTGGTGCACGACTCGTATCCGGACCTGGATCTCCAGGTCCATGAGGAGCAGACCTCGTCGTTGCTCGACGGGCTCACCCAGGGGCGGCTCGACCTGCTGCTGCTCGCCGTGCCGCTCGGGGTGCCCGGCGTCAGCGAGATCCCGCTCTTCGACGAGGACTTCGTCCTCGTCACGCCCTGTGACCACTGGCTGGCCGGGCGGCACGACATCCCGCGCGAGGCGCTGCGCGAACTCGACCTGCTGCTGCTCGACGAGGGGCACTGCCTGCGGGACCAGGCGCTCGACGTGTGCCACGAGGCCGGGCGCACGGACGGGATCCAGACGACCACCAGTGCGGCCGGGCTCTCCACGCTCGTGCAGTTGGTGGGGGGTGGGCTGGGTGTCACGCTGCTGCCGCGGACCGCGTTGCGGGTGGAGACCGGGCGGAGCGACCGGCTCGCGACGGGGTACTTCGCGGAGCCGGCGCCTTCGCGGCGGATCGCGTTGGCGATGCGGGTGGGGGCGGCGCGGCAGGGGGAGTTCGAGGCGTTCGCCTCGGCGTTGCGGAAGGAGTTGGCGAGGTTGCCCGTACGGGTTGTCACTGGCTGAGGTTTGCGGGGCGGGTGCGGGCCGGTGGCCGGTTTGTGCCCACCCTCCCCCAGCTACCGCTGGGAGGTGCCCCCAGCCCTGCGGAACGACTGCCCACAAACCGGCTGGCTGGCTCTACTCCGTTCGCAAGCCGTTCGGGCGGGTCATGTGGTGGACGGCCGGGAGGGAGAGGGTCGTCACCAGGGCGATCATGCCTACGCCCACCCCCACCACCGGGAGGAAGCCCAGCCAGTCGCGGACCGTGCCGTTGACGACCTTGAGCATCACCCACCCCAGGCCCAGGCCGCCCGCCACCGCGAGGGCCGTGCCCAGGGCCACGGGGATCGCGGTCTGCCAGAGCACCGAGCCGACGACGGACGTACGCCGCGCGCCCAGGGCCGCGAGCGTGGACATCAGGCGCCTGCGCTCGCGCAGTTGCTCCAGCGTCGTCGCCGCGAGACCCGCGCCGATCAGCGCCAGCAGGAGGCCGGTGCCGACGAGCAGGGCCTGCTGGATCATGGCGTAGTTGGACTCCTTCCGCACACCGCCCATGCGGTGGACCCGCATCAACGGGTCTATGGACGCCGCCGTGTTGCGGACGCGTTCGACGGCTTCGAGGTTCCCCGGTTCGAGCTGGATCGCCACCTCGGTCGAGGGGTCGGGCAGGGCCGCGACGTCGATGGTGGACGGGGTGGCGAGTACCCCGCGGTGGTAGCGGCCCAGCGGGTCCTCGACCGCCTGGACGGTCCTGGCGGAAGCGGGGATCGTCCACTCGTACGTCCGGGGCTTGCGGCCGTCGCGCTCGTAGGGCCGGTCCTCCATGGACAGCGCCGTTCCGGGCAGGAGTTCGGCGGAGCGGTCGGGCGCGTCCGCGATGAAGACGTCGCCGTCCCGGCAGGAGTCGAGCCTGGCCAGCCGGCGCAGGGTGTCGCAGTCGCCGACGGTCACGCCGGTGAAGCCGGTCGCCGGTCTGTCGCTCTTGTGCGCGAACTGCTCCACGCTGACGAGCGCGTCCCGGACGCCCTGGGTGGCGCGGAAGCTGTTGGTGTAGCTCCGGGCCTCGGCGGGTGTGCTTCCCCGGTAGACGCCCATCATCTGGGAGTGGGTCGGCAGGTCCTCGACGAACTCGCCCTGGACGCCCGCGAAGAGCATCTGGATGGCGATGGCTCCGGCCATGGCCACGGTGATGCCTCCGACCGCGCGGGCGGCCGGGCCGGGGTTCGACTCGATGCGCCGGGTGGCCAGTTGCCAGGAGACCGGGCCGCCCCGGAAGCGGGCCACACCCGCCTCCAGCAGCCAGGGCAGCAGGGCCGCGATGCCGACCAGGACGAGGATGCCGCCGCCGGCCACCTGGTAGGTGCTGGCGTCGCCCGCGTACGGGTCCATCGTCACGCCGCCGAAGAGCGGGAGCAGCAGGGCCAGGCCCGCCGCCGGGATCAGCAGGCGCCACCAGAGGCGGCGGCGCCGGGGCGCGGTGTGGCGCATGACGCCCAGCGGTTCGATGGTGACGCGGCGCAGGGTGATCAGGGTGACGAGGACGGCGACGGCCGGTACCGCGACGGCGATCAGCGCCGCCAGGGCGGGGGACGGGACCAGATCGGCGGGGGAGACCGCGACGTCCCGGATCGTGATGCCGGAGGCGAAGTCGCGGAGGACGAGGAAGACCCCCGCGCCGACGACCAGGCCCAGCAGGGCGCCGCACAGCGCCTCGCCGGAGGCGATCCGCCGGGTGGCGCGGATGTCGGTGCCCACGAGCCGCAGCGCGGCCAGCCGCCGGTCGCGGCGTTCGCCGCCGGCGCGGACGGCCGTGGCGATGAAGATGCCGATCGGCAGCAGCAGCACCACGCACGTCATGTTCATCAGCACCACGAGCACCGGGCTGACGGGGTCGCCGCCCTCCTCGTGGCCGAACCGGTCGATGCGCACGGTGGCGTCGTGGATGCCGGGCCCGTGGGGCGCGTCCGGCCGGATCCGGTCGCTGCCCGCGTAGTAGAAGAGCTCGTCGGGGCCCATGACGCCCGCTTCGCCGATGACGCCCGCGACGCGGTAGGGGAACCGCTCGCGCAGCAGCTTGCCGTCGGCGGAGCGCAGCAGGTCGTCCAGCGCGGGGGAGACCACCATCTCGCCGGGGGCGGGCATGGCCGACACGCCCGGCGGGAGCGGGGCCAGGGGGCCCTCGGGGCGCAGCAGGGCCCCTTCTACGGGCTTGTCGTGGAAGTCGGTGGTGACCGCCTGGTAGAGCAGGGTGCGGTCGCTCGCCTTGATGCTCCGGCTGTTGCCCTCGTCGTTCACGGAGCGCGCGTTCTCGCGGTGCTCCCGGGCGGCGGACAGATGGGGCACCGACGCGGCGATCGCCAGCAGGGCCACGCCGAGGCCGACGCCGATGGCGACGAGCGCGGTGCGCAGGAGGCTCTCGCGGCCTCCGGTGACGGCGAACCGGGCGCCCATGGCGAGGTCGCGGGCCCAGGCGGCGGGGCCCGTGGGGCCGGTGGGGCGGGGGCGGTCAGGTTTCGGGGAGTCGGGGCCTGTGGAGTCGGTGCCCGGGGAGTCGGGGCCCGTCGTGGGCTCAGGCCGCGCCATGGACACCCGCCATGTCGCGTGCCCGGCCGTCGCGGACGACGACCTCGCGGTCGGAGTAGGCGGCGACGCGCGCCTCGTGGGTGACGAGGACGACGGCGGCGCGGGTCTCGCGCGCGGCCTTGGTCAGCAGCTCCAGGACGCGCTCGCCGTTGAGGGAGTCGAGGGCGCCGGTGGGCTCGTCGGCGAAGATCACGCGCGGGGTGGTGACCAGGGAGCGGGCGACGGCGACGCGCTGCTGCTGGCCGCCGGATATCTGGCCGGGCCGGTGGTGGCGGACGTCGGCGACCTCCAGGTGCTCCAGCCAGCGCAGCGCGGTGGCCTCGGCGTCCTTGCGCTTGGTGCCGGTCAGGCGCAGCGGGAGGGCGGCGTTCTCCAGGCAGGTGAGCTCGGGCACGAGCTGGCCGAACTGGAAGACGAAGCCGAACTCGCTGCGGCGCAGGGCGCTGCGCTCGGCGTCCGAGAGGGCGGACAGGTCGCGGCCGTCGTAGCGGACGGTGCCGGCGTCGGGGCGGAGGATGCCGGCGAGGCAGTGGAGGAGCGTGGACTTGCCGGAGCCGGAGGGGCCCATGACGGCGACGACCTCGCCGGGGTGGATGGAGAAGTCCGCGCCGTCGAGCGCGGTCGTCAGCCCGTACGCCTTGCGCAGGCCGGAGGCGGCGAGGAGGGAACCGGCGGGGATCACGCCTGGACCTCCTTCGAGAGCCGGTCGAGCCGGGCGGCCGTCAGTTCCAGCCAGCGCAGGTCGGCCTCCAGGTGGAACAGGGCGTGGTCGCATATCAGCTGGTCGGCGAGGTCGCCGGAGCTCTTGCGGCGGGTCAGGTCGCGCATCAGCCGCAGGTGCTCGGCGCGCTGGGCGTCGAGGATGGCGTCGGCGGGGCGGCCGGTCAGCAGAGCGAGGACGACCTTGGTGTAGAGCGTCGACTGGAGGTACGGCTCGGGCTTCTCGGGCCGGCCGAGCCACTGCTCGACGTCCGTGACGCCGGCGTCGGTGATGGCGTACCGCTTGCGTTCGGGGCCGCCGCCGGCTTCGACGCCGTCGACCTCGACGAGCCCGTTCTTCAGCAACCGCGACATGGTCGAGTAGACCTGGCCGTAGTGCAGGGGGCGGTCGTGGCCGAAGCGCTCGTCGAAGGCGCGCTTGAGGTCGTAGCCATGGCGGGGGCCGGCCTCCAGGAGGCCGAGAAGGGTGTGCGCGATGGACATGCGGGCGACTCTACACCGTGTGTATACACAGTGTGTATAGAGGTGTGGGGCTGGGCGTCGGCGTGGGATACGCGCTGGTCAGAGGGTTGCGGGCCGGTGGCGGCGCCTTGCGCCGGCCGGGACGGCGGCCGCGCCGCCGTCGGCGCCGGGAGCGGCCGGAGCGGCCGTACGCACTCCGGTGTCCGGTGCGTACGACCGCGTCAGGACCGCTACTCCGCCTTCGGTGGACGCCCGCGTCTGCGGATCGCGGTCACGTCCTTGGGCAGCCGGCCCGCGTCCGCGAGGGCCTTGCGCAGGAGGAACTCGATCTGGGCGTTGGCGCTGCGCAGCTCCTCGCCCGCCCAGCGGGCCAGCGCGTCGTGGACCGACGGGTCGAGCCGCAGCAGCACCTGTTTGCGCTGCTGCGGCCGCCGCGCGGGCCGGTCCGGCTCCGCTTCCTCCGTCACTGGTAGAGGGTGCCGGTGTTCAGCACGGGCTGGGCGGCCCGGTCACCGCACAGCACCACCATCAGATTGCTCACCATCGCCGCCTTCCGCTCGTCGTCCAGTTCCACGATGTCCTGCTCGGTGATGCGCTCCAGCGCCATCTCGACCATGCCCACCGCGCCCTCGACGATCATCTTGCGGGCCGCGACGACCGCGCCCGCCTGCTGGCGCTGGAGCATCGCCGAGGCGATCTCCGGGGCGTAGGCGAGGTGGGTGAAGCGCGACTCGATGATGCGCACGCCGGCCGCCTCGACGCGCTCGTGGAGCTCCTGGGCCAGCTTCTCGGTGATCTCCTCGGCGTTGCCGCGCAGGGAGAGGGCGTCCTCGTCGTGGGCGTCGTAGGGGTACTCGATGGCGATGTGGCGGACGGCCGCCTCGGTCTGGGTGGCGACGAACTCCTGGAAGTCCTCCACCTCGAACATCGCCTGCGCGGTGTCCTCGACCCGCCACACGACGACGGCGGCCAGCTCGATGGGGTTGCCGTAGGCGTCGTTGACCTTCAGTACGGCGGTCTCGTGGTTGCGGACCCGGGTGGAGAGCTTCTCGCGGCTGGTGAACGGGTTGACCCAGCGCAGGCCCTCGGTGCGGATGGTGCCCCGGTAGCGGCCGAAGAGCTGGACGACCTGGGCCTGGCCCGGGGCGACGGTGCACAGCCCGGACATCGCGACGAGCGAGGCCAGGCCGATCAGGATGCCGCCCGCGACCAGCGCGGCCGTCACCCCGCCGGCCACGTGGGAGCTGGTGGCGGCGCCGGTGGCGATGGTGCCCGCGCCGGCGAGCAGGCCCAGGAGGCCCAGCGTCAGGGCCGTGCCGCCGCCGATGTCGGCGGCCGGGTGCTCGTGGATGCGTGGTCGCGAGGTCGCGGTGGCCATGGCTTCGGACATGAGGGTCCCCCGTTTCGTTCGGTCGTGGGAGCCGCCGTGCGGCCCTATCAAAGTGATAGCACATTAAGCGGCGGATCGAGGCCCTGTACGGTTTTCCGCACGACTCCGTGCCCGGTTCCCGCCAACCGGGGTGCTGTATGTCACGTCCGTTATTGCCGTGATCGATGGGCGTTTGATGACAGTTGCGGTGTTAGCTTCGTGAGCTGGGTTGGGGGCGGACGGACTGGAGCTACGGGAGAGATGGGCCGAGCGGAAGCGCGACGGGCGCAGAAGAAGGGCGGTCGCCCCGAACAGGGCGGCGGGAAGCCCAAGAAGAAGGGCATACGCCGGTTCTTCACATGGAAGATGCTGCTGGCCTACTTCGTGGCCGTCATAGCCCTCGGGCTGGGCACGTTCTACGCGCTCTACCTCTATGTGGACGTGCCGAAGGGCAACTCGGCGGCCAAGCTGCAGAGCAACATCTACAAGACCAGCGACGGCAAGACCATCGCCCGCATCGGTGAGGTCAACCGCGAGGAAGTCCCGCTGTCGAAGGTCCCCGTGGTCGTTCAGCACGCGGTGGTCGCCGCGGAGAACAAGAACTTCTACAACGACCCCGGCGTCGACCTGAAGGGCACCGCCCGAGGCATCGTCAACACGGTCATGGGCCGTGGCAAGCAGGGTGGTTCGACGATCACCCAGCAGTACGTCAAGAACTACTACCTGGACCAGCGTCAGACCGTCACCCGCAAGGTGAAGGAGCTGATCATCTCGCTGAAGGTCCAGGACGAGAAGTCCAAGGACGACATCCTCGAGGGCTACCTCAACACCAGCTACTACGGCCGTGGCGCCTACGGCATCCAGGCCGCCGCGCGGGCGTACTACAACAAGGACATCGACAAGGTCACCCTGGAGGAGGGCGCCTACCTGGCCGCCCTGCTGCAGGCGCCGAGCCAGTACGACTGGGCCACCGCCACCGAGGCCGGCAAGGCGAACGCCAAGGCCCGCTGGGGCTACGTCCTCGACAAGATGGTCGAGCAGAAGTGGCTCAAGCCCGACGAGCGTCAGCGCATGACGTTCAAGGAGCCCGGCAAGCCCAAGGCGGCCCTCGGCCTCTCCGGTCAGAACGGCTACCTGGTCGAGGCGGCCAAGCGCGAGATCATCCGCGACCTGGCGGCCCAGGGCCGCAAGGAGAGCGAGTTCGCGGCGGGCGGCTGGACCATCACGCTCAGCATCGACTCCAAGAAGCAGAAGGCCCTGGAGAAGGCCGTCAAGGACGAGCTGATCGACGACCTGGACCCCAAGTCCCGTGAGGTCGACGGCCACGTCCAGGCCGGCGCGGTCTCCGTGGACCCCAAGACCGGCAAGGTCGTGGCGCTCTACGGCGGCCAGGACTTCGTCCAGCACCAGATCAGCAACGCCACCCGCGCCGACTACCAGCCCGCGTCGACGTTCAAGCCGATCATCCTGGCCTCCGCCCTGCAGAACGAGTCCAAGACCCAGGACAAGCGGCCGGTCACGCCGAGCACGATCTACGACGGTACCGACAAGCGCGCGGTCGTCGGCCCCGGCGGTGGCGGCTACGCGCCGGAGAACGAGGACGGCTACTCGAACCCCTCGATCACCGTCCAGGAAGCGATGAACAAGTCGGTCAACACCGTCTTCGCCCAGATGATCGTCGACGTCGGCATGGACAAGGTCAAGAAGACCGCCACCGAGCTCGGTATGAAGGGCGACTTCCAGGAGACCCCGGCCATGGCGCTCGGCGCCATGGGTGCGAGCCCGATGGAGATGGCCGGCGTCTACGCCACGCTCGACAACCATGGCAAGAAGGTCACCCCGAGCATCATCAAGTCGGCGACCCAGGGCGGCCAGGAGTTCTCGCTGCCCCACGCCGTCGGCGACCGCGTCGTCTCCCGCAACACCGCCGACGGCATGACCTCCGTCATGACCCAGGTGGTCAACGACGGTACGGCCAACAGGGTGGCCAGCGGCGCCTACCAGGTGGCGGGCAAGACCGGTACGTCCGACGACGACAAGTCGGCCTGGTTCGCGGGCTACACGCCCAGCCTGGTCACCACCGTCGGCCTCTTCGGTGAGGGCCAGGGCGGCAAGCAGGTCACCCTGATGAACACCGGTGGCAACGGCCGTGTGAACGGTGGTACGTACCCGGCGAAGATCTGGAACGCGTACAACTCCGCCGTCTTCGGTGACGACGACGAGTCGAAGTTCGACCTGGAGACCGAGGACGGCTACGCACCGCCGCCCCCGCCGCGCACCCCGGCCGGCACGCCCAGCCAGGGCAAGGTCACGCCGACGCCGACCGCCTCGGGCAAGCAGACGCCGTCGAAGGACCCGTCCTCGTCGGGCAAGCAGACGCCGTCGAAGGACCCGACGCCGACGGGGGACAAGCACTCGCCGTCCACCCAGCCGGTCCCGACGAAGACGGGCACCACCCGCCCGACCGACACCACCAAGCCGGACCCCGACGTCCACTCCAACGGGGCCGGACAGCAACAGCTGCCGTGACCCGGACGGACCGGCCGCCCTTCCCCACGGGGGAAGGGCGGCCGGTCCCGTTTCCGGGCGGGGCGGTCAGGTCCCGTTGACGCGGGTGGCGATGGCGTCGCCGACGTTCTTGTCGATGTTGCGCCAGTACTGGAACGCCCGGTCCAGGACGGGGCGGCTCACGCCCGCCTTCAGATGGCCGGCGACGTTCGAGACCAGCCGCTCACGGGCCGCGTCGTCGAGGACCTTGCGGACCATCGTGCCGGCCTGGCCCCAGTCGTCGTCCTCGCGGTGGAGCCGGTACGCCTCGCGCACCATCTCGCCCGAGGCCGCCCAGCCCGCGATCTCGCCGAAGCGGGCGGTGTCGGCGGCCGGGCCGCCGTAGGAGTTGGGCGCGTACGGGCGGGCCGTGTTCGCGGGCTCGTAGCGCATGGGGCCGTCCTTGGCGTACGAGTTCACGGCCGAGTGGGGGCGGTTGGGCGGGAGCTGGGCGTAGTTCGGGCCGATCCGGTAGCGGTGGGTGTCCGGGTACGAGAAGAGCCGGCCCAGCAGCATCTTGTCGGGTGACGGGCCGATGCCGGGCACCAGGTTGGAGGGCTCGAAGGCGGCCTGCTCGATGTGGACGAAGAAGTCTTCCGGGTTCCGGTCGAGCGTCATCCGCCCGACCTCGATCAGCGGGTAGTCGCCGTGCGGCCAGACCTTGGTGAGGTCGAAGGGGTTGAAGCGGTAGTCCGCCGCGTCACCGAACGGCATGACCTGCACGTACATGGTCCAGGAGGGGGCGTCGCCGCCCTCGATGGCCTCGTACAGGTCCCGGCGGTGCTTGTCGGCGTCCGCGCCCGCCAGCTCGTCGGCCTCCGCCTGGGTGAGGAACTCGATGCCCTGGTCGGTCTTGATGTGGTACTTGATCCAGAATTTCTCGCCGCCGCCGTTGACCCACATGAACGTGTGCGAGCCGTACCCGTTCATGTGCCGCCAGGTCCTCGGGACGCCCCGGTCGCCCATCAGCCAGGTGACCATGTGGGCCGACTCCGGCGAGAGCGTCCAGAAGTCCCACTGCATGTCGTTGTTCCGCAGCCCCGTGCGTGGATGGCGCTTCTGGGAGCGGATGAAGTCCTGGAACTTCTGCGGGTCGCGCACGAAGAACACCGGGGTGTTGTTGCCGACCAGATCGTAATTGCCGTGTTCCGTATAGAACTTGAGCGCGAAGCCGCGGGGGTCGCGCCAGGTGTCCGGGGAGCCCTGCTCGCCGGCCACGGTCGAGAAGCGGGCCAGCATCTCCGTCCGCCGGCCGGGCTGGAAGAGAGCGGCCTTGGTGAACTGGCTGACGTCGTTGGTCACCTGGAAGGTGCCGTAGGCGCCGCCGCCCTTGGCGTGGACCACCCGCTCGGGGACCCGTTCCCGGTTGAACTGGGCCATCTTCTCGATCAGATAGTGGTCCTGGAGCAGGATGGGGCCGGTGTCACCGATGGTGAGCGAGTGCTCGTCGCTCTCCACCGGTATGCCGACGTTGTTCGTGGTGTACGGGGTGTTCTGCGCCGAGTCGGACATGGGACGCCTCCCGGGACGGGGACCGGTGAGGGCGCGTGAGGAACCGCCCTCCGTCCGAGCCAGTCAACCGCGCCGACAAAGTGTCGGCAACGGGGCTCCGGACTCTGTCCGGAACCGGTGAGCGCTCGTCACCGTCCGTGAGCCGGCAGCGGCAGCTCGAACCACACCACCTTCCCCGTGCTCAGCCGCGTCGCACCCCACCTCCGGGCCATCTTGTTCACCAGGTACAGCCCCCGGCCGCCCTCGTCCGAGGGCCTGGCCTGACGCAGCCGCGGCAGCTGCGGCACGTCGTCGCCCACCTCGCAGCGCAGCACGTCCGTACGCAGCAGCCGCAGCGTTATCGGGCGCTCGGCGTACCGCACGGCATTGGTGATCACCTCGCTGACCAGCAGCTCCACCCCGTCCGTCAGATCCTCCAGACCCCAGCGGGCGAGCGCCCGGCGGGCCAGCCGACGGGCCTGGCGGGGCGTCTGGGGACGCGGGTCGAGGAACCAGTACGCGACGTCGCTGGGCGCGATGCCCTCGAAGCGGGCGGCGAGCAGGGCGATGTCGTCGTCCCGGTCGCCCGGCCCGAGCATGCCCAGCACCTCGTCGCACAGCGGCTCCAGCGGCGGCGGGTTGGGGCCGGTCAGCCGGGCCGTGTCGATCAGCCGCTCGCGCAGCTGCTCTATGCCGGTCCACACGTCCCGTATCCGGGACTCCACCAGGCCGTCCGTGTACAGCAGCAGCGTCGCCCCGGCGGGCGCGTCCAGCTCCACGGCCTCGAAGTCCACCCCGCCCACGCCGATCGGCGCGCCCGGCGGCACCCGCAGCACCTCGGCCCGGCCGCCCCGGTGGAGCAGGACCGGCGGCGGATGGCCCGCGTTGGCGATGACGATGCGGTGGGCGACCGGGTCGTAGACCGCGTACAGGCAGGTGGCCATGCGGTCGCTGCCCAGGCGCTGCGCCTGCTCGTCGAGGTGGTGGAGCACCTCCTGGGGCGGCAGGTCCAGGCCCGCGAGGGTCTGCGCGGTGGTGCGCAGCTGGCCCATGATCGCGGCGGAGGTCATGGAGTGGCCCATGACGTCGCCGACGACCAGGGCCACGCGATTGCCCGGCAGCGGGATCGCGTCGTACCAGTCGCCGCCGACCCGGGCGGTCTCGGCCGCCGGGAGGTAGCGGCTGGCGAGCCGGACGCCCGTGGGCTGGGGGAGGGAGTCGGGCAGCATGGTGCGCTGGAGCTCGTCGGCGATGTAGACCTCGCGGCCGTAGAGGACGGCCTTGTCCACGCCGAGGGCGGTGTGCGTCGCCAGTTGCGCGGCGACCAGCAGGTCGTCGCCCTCGAAGGCGGGCCGGTCCTGGCGGCGGACGAACACGGCCGCGCCGATCACCCGGCGGCGGCCGCGCAGCGGCGCCAGGATGGTGCGGTGCCGGTCGGGCACGTGCCGGCCTTCGCCGAGGAGCTCGGGCAGGGCCGCCCGCGCGGCTGAGGAGTCCCCGAAGACGGGCCTGACACCCCGCAGCACCTCCGCGAGCGGCCCGCCTATGCGCACCTCGCAGCGCTCCGCCGCCGAGTCGGCGAGCTCCGGCCCCGGGTCGGGCGGGGCGGCCTCGCCCTCGACGGCGGCCTCGCCGGCCTGGACGTACTCGGGCAGCCGGTCGGTGCGGCGCAGCCGCAGCACGACGGGGCCCACCGGGCGTTCGTCGCCGACGGGCAGGGGGTCGCGCAGGTAGACGAGGATGGCGTCGGCGAAGGTCGGCACGGTCGCCCGGCACAGCCCCAGCACGATCTCGTCCAGATCGATGCCGCGCGCGATCCGGCGTGTCGCGGCCCCGACGAACCGCAGCCGCTCCCCGCCACCGGACGTCCCGGCCCGCTCCCGCGCGTTGTCGGCGGGCCCGATGCCGCCCCCGCCACCGCTGCCGCCGTGCGGCGGTACGCCGGGGGCCCCGCCCGGGGTTCCGCCGGCATCGGCCTCGCCGGGGCCCCCGGCCCCGGCGGCCGCCGCCTTCCGGGCCGCGCGACGGCCCGCCCGGCCTCCGGCCCCGGCCGGCTCGTCGGCCATGGCCTCGCCCGGGCCATCGGCCACGTCACCGGACGCGGCGGCTGTCCTCCGGGCAGGCCGGCGCCCCGCCGGGCCGTGGCTCTCGGCGGTCCGCTGGGCGTCGTCGGCCGCCGCCTTCCGGCCCGCGCGGCGGCCCGACCGGCCTCCGGCCCCGGCCGGTTCCGCCGGGCCGTGGGCGTCGTCGGCCGGCTCGTCGGTGCCGGGCGCGGGTCGTTCGCGTCCTTCGGGGCCGGGCCCCTGTCCGTCGTCGGGGCCGGCCGGGGCGTGGGTCTCGTCCGTCGGCTCGTCGGCGCCACCATCGGGTCCGGCGACGGCGTGTGCCTCGCCTGCCGCAGGCGCGGACGGCGCGTCGGCGTCGACACCCGGGCTCCGGCGGGCCGGTACGTCGTCCCGGCCGGCGGTGGCCGCCGGGCCGTGGGCCTCGTGGGCTGCGGACCCGGCCGGCAGGCCGGCCGGGTCCGGGTGGGCGGCGCCGTGGGCCGCCGGGGTCGCTTCGGCGGCCGGGGCGCCGCACTGCCGGGGCACGGTGGCGTGCTCGGGCGCGCCCGGCGCGTCGGCGCCGGAGCGCGGCGCGGGCCGTGGTCTTCCGTGGGAGTTGGAGTGCTCCGTCACGCGTGGGGTTCCATCCGTAGGGGCCGTGCGCCCGCCCGGGGGCGGGCGGGCACACGTGGGTCAGACGCGGCGCAGGTCGAGGAAGAGCTGGATCTCGGGTGGTACGTCCGTGCTCGCCGGGGCGTACGCCCACGAGCTCTCCCCGGCGATGTCGAATCCCGCGTCCCGCACGACCTGGCGCAGTTCGTCCCGCAGATATCCGGATACCCGGATCGTGCTGCCGAGGAACGGGATCGCGTAGTCGTCGACGTCGGCCTCGACCATGGAGAGGGCCAGCAGGCCACCGGGTCTGAGCAGGCCGTGCAGCATCCGCAGGGCGTGCGGGATCTCCGGGCGCGGCAGCATCAGCAGGGAGAAGAACGCGGCCGCGCCATCGAAGACGCCCAGCCGGCCGTCGCGCAGATCGGCGAGGTCGGCCAGGTGGAAGGTCGCGTCCGGCACATTGGCGCGGGCGAGGTCGAGCATGCCGGGGGAGAGGTCGACGCCGACGACCTCATGGCCGGCGTCCACGAGTTGCCGGGCCGTCGGCAGGCCCGTGCCGCAGCCCAGGTCCAGGACCCGGGAGCCGGGCGGCAGGGCCCCGGCCAGCCACTCGCCGGCGGCCAGTTGGCCGTCCTTGTGCGGGAACGCCTCGTCGTAACGGTCGCCGATGGCGTCGAACGCCTCGGCCTGGCCGGTGCGGTCCAGCCCTAACAGGGCGAAGCCGTCGTAGTCCCGCTGGTCGTCACCGCTCACGGCTCCGCCCCTCCTGCTGACTGTGGCTGTGCTGTCTGTCCGTTGTGCCGGTGTGCCGGGTCGTGCAGTGCCGTACTGAGTGCAGTGCCGTACTGAGTGCAGTGCCGTACCGAGTGAAGTGCCGTACTGACCGAAGTATCGCGGAGGCCGATCCTACGGTTGCCGCGCGGGGAGTCGGCAAGCGGTTCGGGCCCCGATTCACACGCTGTCGCCCCACCGGCTCGCATCCTGCTCACATCGGGTTCACACCGGGTTCACGCCCTCAACGCGCGCCGGCGCACGGTCCACCGGCGCGCGGTCCGCCGGCAGGTGGTCGACCGGCGCGCGGTCCCAGTCCTCGGGGAGCGCCGGCACCGGCCACGCCGGGTCGGGCCGCCACCGCTCCCAGCCGGCGGTGAACGGCGGGCCCCAGGCCTCGACGAGCTCGACGGCGGCGCGCCCCGCGGCCCGCACCCGCTCCGCCTGAGCGTCCGTCATCAGCCCGGCCCGGCGGGCCTGGGCGAACTCGTCCTCGTCCTTCCACTCCCAACTGCGGTCGGGGTAGACGGCGATGTCCAGGAAGTGGTCCTCGGAGTCCACGCCGCCGGCCCAGCGCGCGAGCGGTTCCTCGAGGTTCACGTACCAGTTCCGGAAGCGCCAGTCGAGGTCCCAGAAGAGCCAGACGGACCAGGGCTCGCCGGGCCGGGCGAGCTTGAGCACGCCCGGACCGTACCAGCGGGTCACCGACGTCGTCCGCGGTTTGGTGTAGCGCGTGGCCAGCGGCTCGCGGTGGACGGGCGTGCCGTCGGCGAGCAGCGGTTTGACGCAGTCCGTGCCGGGCGCCATCCACACCGCGAGCAGCTCGGCGGTGTCCTCGACGACGGTGACGGGACGGCAGATGTGGATGCCGCCCCCGGTGCCCGGTCTGGCGTTGCCGCGGTAGCGCCAGAGGATCTGGTCGCCCGGCGCCCAGCGGCCGTTCCCGCTGCCACCCGCGCCCGCCGTGCCCGTCGTGTCCGTGGTCTCCGCTGCCATGCGCAGATCTTAGGTGCCGGGGACACCTATGCGCCGTGACGAATACCGCAGGGACGAATACCGCAGGGACGAACGGAGGGGCTTCGGCTACGGGCGGGTCATGCGCAGGACGTCGAGCGCCTCGTCGAGCTGCTCCGTCGTCAGCAGCCCGCGGTCCACATAGCCCGATTCGAGCACGACCTCCCGGATCGTCTTCCGCTCCGCAAGGGACTTCTTGGCCACCTTCGCGGCCTCCTCGTAGCCGATGTACCGGTTCAGCGGAGTGACGACGGAGGGCGAGGACTCGGCGTACTCGCGCGCCCGCTCGACGTTGGCGGTGATGCCGTCGATCGTGCGGTCGGCGAGCAGCCGGGAGACGTTGGCGAGCAGCCGGACGGACTCCAGGAGGTTCTTCGCCATCACCGGGAGCATCACGTTGAGCTCGAAGTTCCCGGCGGCGCCCGCCGTGGCGACCGTCGCGTCATTGCCCATGACCTGCGCGGCGACCATCAGGACGGCCTCGCAGACCACCGGGTTGACCTTGCCCGGCATGATCGAGGAGCCCGGCTGGAGGTCGGGCAGGGCGATCTCCGCGAGCCCGGTGCGCGGGCCAGAGCCCATCCAGCGCAGATCGTTGGCGATCTTGGTCAGGCCCACGGCGATCACGCGCAGCTGCCCGCTGGTCTCCACCAGACCGTCCCGCGCGCCCTGCGCCTCGAAGTGGTCGCGGGCCTCCGTCAGCGGCAGCCCCGTCGTGCGGGCCACCTCGGCGATGACCGCGCCGGAGAAGCCGGCCGGGGTGTTGATGCCGGTGCCCACGGCCGTCCCGCCCAGGGGCAGTTCGGCGAGCCGGGGCAGCGAGGCGCGCAGCCGCTCGACGCCGTACCGGACCTGGGCGGCGTAGCCGCCGAACTCCTGGCCCAGCGTCACGGGCGTGGCGTCCATCAGATGCGTCCGGCCCGCCTTGACGACCTCCGCGAACTCCTCGGCCTTGCGCTCCAGGGCGGCCGCGAGGTGCTCCAGCGCCGGGATCAGCTCGCCGGTCACGGCGGCCGTCGCGGCGATGTGGATGGAGGACGGGAAGACGTCGTTGGAGGACTGGCTCGCGTTGACGTGGTCGTTGGGGTGGACGGGGCGGCCCAGGCGCTCCGTGGCGAGGGTGGCGATGACCTCGTTGGCGTTCATGTTCGACGACGTGCCGGAGCCGGTCTGGAAGACGTCGACGGGGAAGTGGTCGTCCCAGCGGCCCTCGGCGACCTCGCCGGCCGCCGCCACGACCGCCGCCGCCACGTCCTCGTCGATCACGCCCAGCTCGGCGTTGACCTTCGCCGCCGCGGCCTTGATCCGGCCCAGCGCCTCGATGTGCGCGCGTTCCAGGCGCTGCCCGCTGACGGGGAAGTTCTCCACGGCGCGCTGGGTCTGGGCCCGCCACTTGGCGTCCGCCGGGACCCTCACCTCGCCCATGGAGTCGTGCTCGATCCGGTACCGCGCGCTGCCGGTCGTCCCGCTGTCGGTCGTCCCACTGTCGGTCGTCATCACTTACCTCCTGCCGGTCACAGCGTTTGTCCTGATCCCCGTGTTCCCAAAAGTCGCTCGTGGCTACTAAATACCGCGAGTAACAACAGAACTCGGGGAGGCTCCATGACCCGGACACGCAGACCCACCCTGCGCTGTTCCCTCGCCGCGCTCGCCGCCTTCGCGGCGGCGCTCGGCGGACTGTCCGTCACGTCCGCCACCGCGGCCCCGGCGGCCGACCGGTCGCGCGGGGCGGCCGCGTCCACCCCCCTGTCGCCCGAACTGGAGAGGATCCGCGCCGCCGAGGCGGTCAAGCTCTACGGCGACGCCGCCGAGCGCCCCCTCGCACAGCGCAAGTCCTCGCTGCTCTCCCTCGGCGACAGCGAGATCTCCGGCGAGGGCGTCGGCACGTACGAGCCCGGCACGAACGGCCCGGACAACTGGTGCCACCGCTCGCCCGACTCCGCCATCCACCGCACCGGCATCCCCGCGGACGTCACCTACAACGTCGCCTGCTCCGGCGCGACCACCGGCAACATCCGCATCGGCGGCGGCAAGCAGTACGCGGACGAGCTCGTGCAGAGCGACGCGCTCGCCGTCAAGGCCCGCAACACGCGCGTGAAGCTGGTGCTGCTCGTCGCCGGCGCCAACGACGACCTCCAGTTCGGCCCGGTCATCACCGACTGCGTCACCCGCTACCTGACCCTCCAGGGGCCGTGCGAGCCCAAGTACGCGCCCGGCTGGCAGGCGCGCGTCGACGGCCTGGTGCCCAAGGTCGAGGCGACCGTCCGCGACCTGCGCAAGGTCATGACGGACGCGGGCTACGCGGACGGCGACTACAAGCTCGTCGTCATGGGCTACCCGAGCCCCATCGGCCCCGACATCGAGGACAACCCCGACTACCCCGGCAAGCTCCCCGGCGGCTGCGTCGGCTACACCTCGGACTCCGCGTGGGGACGGAACACCGCGGTGCCCGCGTTCGAGCGGGGCATGAGGAAGGCCGCCCGGGAGACGGGCGCGACCTACCTCGACAACTCGCGGCTCTTCCACGGGCACGAGGTGTGCATGGAGAACACCTGGGCCCGGGGGCTGTACGTCGACGTGACGAACCCCTTCCCGCCGAACGAGAACTCCGTGCGGCAGTCCTTCCACCCCAACGCGCGCGGCCACGCGGCCTTCGCGTCCTGCCTCACCCAGCTCTACCGCTCGGGCCTGCGCGAGGCGAGCTGCGCGGACCCGGCGAGCACGGGGTCGCCGGTGCTGCACGAGGGCGCGTGGGACGACGCCTTCCGGCCGCTGAAGAGCGCGGCCACGGGGACGTGCGTGGACGCCTACGGGGCGGGTTCCGCCAACGGGACCGAGGTCGGCGGCTGGGACTGCTCCGGGGCCCGGAACCAGCAGTGGTGGTTCGACGGGCAGCGCGGCTCGCTGCACACCGCGCTGACGCACGACCGGTGCGTGGACGTGCCGGAGGGGAAGTACGCGGCCGGGGCGGCCGTGGTGCTGTGGGACTGCCACGGCGGGGCGAACCAGAAGTTCACGCGGACGGGCGCGGCGTTCAGCCCGGCGGCCGCGCCGGGTCTGTGCCTGACCCTGGCGGGGGCCAAGGAGCCGGTCCGGCTGCAGAAGTGCGACGGATCGGCGGCCCAGCGCTTCGCGTGACCCCGGGCGGGGATCCTCAGGGGGCGGCAGCCCCCTGAGGAAACACCCACCGAAGGGCGCGACTACCCCCGCACGGGGATCGAGGTGAACGTCGGGGCCGGCGCCGGGTCGACGAAGAAGTCGTTGCCCTTGTCGTCGACGACGATGAACGCCGGGAAGTCCTCGACCTCGATCTTCCAGACCGCCTCCATGCCGAGCTCCTCGTACTCGACGACCTCGACCTTCTTGATGCAGTCCTGCGCCAGCCGCGCCGCCGGGCCGCCGATCGAGCCGAGGTAGAAGCCGCCGTGGGTGCCGCACGCGTCGGTGACCTGCTTGCTGCGGTTGCCCTTGGCGAGCATGACCATGGAGCCGCCCGCCGCCTGGAACTGCTCGACGTAGGAGTCCATGCGGCCGGCCGTGGTCGGGCCGAAGGAGCCCGAGGCGTAGCCCTCGGGGGTCTTGGCGGGGCCGGCGTAGTAGACCGGGTGGTCCTTGAGGTACTGCGGCATCTCCTCGCCCGCGTCCAGCCGCTCCTTGATCTTCGCGTGGGCGATGTCACGCGCGACGACCAGCGGGCCGGTCAGCGACAGACGGGTCTTCACCGGGTACTTGGTGAGCTCGGCGAGGATCTCGTCCATCGGGCGGTTGAGGTCGACCTTGACGACGTCGCCGTCCGCGTCCAGATGCTCGTCCGTGGTCTCCGGCAGGAAGCGCGCCGGGTCCGTCTCCAGCTGCTCCAGGAAGACGCCCTCGGCGGTGATCTTCGCGACGGCCTGGCGGTCGGCGGAGCACGAGACCGCGATGGCCACCGGGCAGGACGCGCCGTGGCGCGGGAGGCGGACGACGCGGACGTCGTGGCAGAAGTACTTGCCGCCGAACTGGGCGCCGATGCCGATCTTCTGCGTGAGCTCGAAGACCTTCTCCTCCAGCTCCTTGTCACGGAAGCCGTGGCCCAGCGGGGAGCCCTCCTCCGGCAGCTCGTCGAGGTAGTGCGCGGAGGCGTACTTCGCGGTCTTCAGCGCGTACTCGGCGGACGTGCCGCCGACGACGATCGCCAGGTGGTACGGCGGGCAGGCGGCCGTGCCGAGCGAGCGGATCTTCTCCTCCAGGAACTTCATCATGCTCGCCTCGTTGAGCACGGCCTTCGTCTCCTGGAAGAGGAAGGACTTGTTGGCCGAGCCGCCGCCCTTGGCCATGAAGAGGAACTTGTAGGCGCCGCCGTCGGTCGCGTAGAGCTCGATCTGCGCGGGCAGGTTGGAGCCGGTGTTCTTCTCGTCCCACATCGTCACCGGGGCCATCTGCGAGTAGCGCAGATTGAGCTTGGTGTAGGCGTCGAAGATGCCGCGCGAGAGGGCCTCCTCGTCACGGCCCTCGGTGAGGACGTTCTGGCCGCGCTTGCCCATGACGATCGCGGTGCCGGTGTCCTGGCACATCGGGAGCACGCCGGCGGCCGCGATGTTCGCGTTCTTCAGCAGGTCCAGGGCGACGAAGCGGTCGTTGGGCGAGGCCTCGGGGTCGTCCAGGATCTTGCGCAGCTGGGCCAGGTGGGCCGGGCGCAGGTAGTGCGAGATGTCGTGCATGGCCTCGGCGGCGAGCTTGCGCAGCGCCTCCGGCTCGACCTTCAGGAACGTACGGCCGTCGGCCTCGAAGGTCGATACGCCCTCGGCGGTGACCAGACGGTACGGCGTGTTGTCCTCGCCCAGGGGCAGGAGGTCGGTGTAGGCGAACTCGGGGCCGGCAGACATCGCGGAGATTCCTCACTCACTCTGCGGAAAACGGTGGCTGGCGTCGTCGACAGCGCAATTCTCAGGGTAGGGGGCGGGCGGCGTGGTGAGTTTGTGAGGTAAGGCTCAGTTCGTCGTGCCGCCCACTGTCGCGATCTATCGCGTCTGGCTTACGCTGCTGTCCGTGGACGAGTCTTCCCCCGAGAACAAGGTGTCGCTGCGGAAGGACGCCGCGCCGGTGGCGCTGCGCGCCTCCGACGCCGACCGTGACCGGATCGCCGAGATCCTCCGTGAGGCGCTGGCCGAGGGCCGGCTCACGGCCGAGGAGCACGCGGAGCGGGTCGGCGCGGCGTACGAGGCGAAGACGGTCGGCGAGCTGGAGCCGCTGGTGCGCGATCTGCCCGTCGGCGCGCGGCACGCCGCGGCCCCGGCCCCCGCGCGCCCGTACGACGCCTCCGTGCGCCCCGCCGTGAGCGAGGCGGAGAGCCTGGTCGCCGTCTTCGCCGGCGCCACCCGCAAGGGGCGCTGGCGCCCCCGGCCGCGCACCAATGTCTTCGCGCTGTTCGGCGGGGTGGAGATCGACCTGACGGAGGCGGTCTTCGAACAGCGGGAGATCGTGATCAACGTCAACTGCGTCTTCGGCGGTGTCGAGATCAAGGTGCCGGAGAACGTGTCCGTGCACGGTGCCGGCACCGGTGTCTTCGGCGCCTTCGACGTGCGGACGTCGGAGTCCCCGGATCCGGACGCCCCGGTCGTCGTGGTCAGGGGCACGGCGGTCTTCGGCGGTGTGGAGGCGAAGGCCAAGCGAGGAAAGCGGCTGAAGAACCTCCGGAAGTCCCCGGGATGACCTCGGGGTGACCTCCGGTACGGGCGCTCCGCCGAGTCCGGCGGCGTCCGTACGTCATTCCGGTCATGGCAACGGTGTGAATAAGCTCGCGCACAGCGGGTAAAGCTTGGTGCATCGTCTCTCGTACGGCTGCGGGTGCGAATGGCCGTGCGCGTCGAGACGGGCAAAGGTGACTCAATCGGCCAAGCAAAGCCGTCGTCAGGAGTAGACCGTGCTGCTACCGCATCAGCCCCTGCAGGAAGCCGCCGTTCCGGCCCAGCGGATTTCCGCCAGGGAACAGGCCGGCCCCTGGCATTCGGAGGCGGTGTGCCGCCGGGATGAAGCCGGGCTTTTCTTCGCACCATCAAAGGAGCCCACGGCTGCCCGCCTTTCCCGTGAAGAGGCCGCCAAACGCGTATGCGCCCGTTGCCCCGTCATGGTGGAGTGCCGGGAGCACGCGCTGCTCCAGCCGGAGCCCTATGGGGTGTGGGGCGGTCTCACGGCCGCCGAGCGCCGCGTGGTGCTGGCCCGCCGCCGGCGCCGCGAGGCCGAGCTGCAGCGCGCCACGCGTGTCGCGGCGGCGGGGTAGCCCGCGCCATTTTTCACGCCAACGGGCCGGGCCCCGCCGACTGACGGCGGGGCCCGGCCCGTTGGCGTGCCCGGTCAGGACGACGGGACGGTCAGCTGGGGCGCTCGAAGTCGACCGAGCTGTAGGCGCGCAGCTTCGACAGCCGGTGCTCGGAGTCGATCAGGCGGATCGTGCCCGACTTGGAGCGCATGACCAGCGACTGCGTCGTCGCCGTCTCGGCGCGGTAGCGCACGCCGCGCAGCAGCTCGCCGTCGGTGATGCCGGTGGCGACGAAGAACACGTTCTCACCGCTGACCAGGTCGTCGGTGTGGAGGACGCGGTCCAGGTCGTGGCCGGCGGCCAGGGCGCGCTCGCGCTCCTCGTCGTCCTTCGGCCACAGCTTGGCCTGGATGGTGCCGCCGAGGCACTTCATCGCGCAGGCCGCGATGATGCCCTCCGGCGTACCGCCGACGCCCAGCAGCAGGTCGATGCCGGTGTTCTCGCGCGCGGCCATGATCGCGCCGGCGACATCGCCGTCGGAGATGAACTTGATCCGGGCGCCCGCCTCGCGGATCTCCCTGACCAGGCCCTCGTGCCGGGGACGGTCCAGGACGACGACGGTGACGTCCTCGACGGCGGAGCGCTTCGCCTTGGCGATCCGGCGGATGTTCACGGCGACCGGGGCGTCGATGTCGACGAAGTCGGCGGCCTCGGGGCCGGTCACCAGCTTGTCCATGTAGAAGACCGC
This sequence comes from Streptomyces abikoensis, assembly GCF_014648775.1. Taxonomy (GTDB): domain Bacteria; phylum Actinomycetota; class Actinomycetes; order Streptomycetales; family Streptomycetaceae; genus Streptomyces; species Streptomyces abikoensis. The sequence continues at coordinate 710,619 of NZ_BMRT01000003.1, read as the reverse complement.
GGACGGGTCGAACATGGTGCCGCGCTCGGCGACGGCCATCACGGAGACGGCGTTGGCCATGCCCTTGGCGGTGAGGGTGGTGCCGTCCACGGGGTCCACGGCGACGTCGCACTCGGCGCCGGTCCCGTCGCCCACGCGCTCGCCGTTGTAGAGCATCGGGGCGTTGTCCTTCTCGCCCTCGCCGATGACGACGACACCGTTCATGGAGACGGTGTGGATCAGCGAGCGCATGGCGCGCACGGCCGCGCCGTCCGCGCCGTTCTTGTCACCGCGGCCCACCCAGCGGCCCGAAGCCATGGCACCCGCCTCGGTGACCCGGACGAGCTCCAGCGCGAGGTTGCGGTCCGGGGCTTCCGGGCTGACCTCGAGCTGGGACGGCAGATGGTGATCGGACATCGGATGCGCACCTTTCTGTACGGCGGCGGCCGTAGGGCCCCTCCTTACCCCGATTGGGTCAGGAGGGTGAGGGTGATGATGACTTTATCTGCTGACTGCCAGATTGAGCAGAGGGCCCCACGCATGAGCGGCGTCAAGGGCGTGAGGTCGGGGATGGGGCCGGGGTGGGGCCGGGGAATGCGGGCAGGTCGCCGTCAAGATCGATCACGGCATGGGGGACGATGGGGGCGTGGCAGGTAGGAACGGCAAGACGCAGACGATTCGGAACATGCTGCTCTCGATGGCGGTCGTGGTTCCCGTAGCGGGATTCAGCTATCTCTTCATTCCCCATGACGAGAAGAAGGACCCCGTCAGGACGGTGAACTACCGCGTGGAGCTGGACACCGCCCGGCGCGCGGCGCCGTACGCGGTGGCCGCCCCCGAGGGCCTCGGCGACGGCTGGCGCGCGACGTCCGTGTCGTACAAGCCGGGCGACAAGGAGGGCTCGGCCTGGCACCTGGGCTTCCTCGACCCGCAGCGGCAGTACGTGGCGGTCGAGCAGAGCGACGCCCCGGCCGGCCCGTTCATCGAGAACGTGAGCCAGCGCGCGGAGAAGACCCACGCCACGGAGAAGATCGGCGACAGCGTCTGGCAGCGCTACGAGGGGCCGAAGTACGACGCGCTCGTGCGCCGGGAGTCCGGTGTGACGACCGTCGTCACGGGGACGGCGGGCGCGGAGCGGCTGAAGGAGATGGCGGCGGCGCTGAAGGCTCCCGCGAAGGGGTAGGCGGACGCGCCGGACGCACTACAGCCGTGGCCCTTGGGCCACGGCTGTCATGTCTGTCGTTTTCGACGTCAGACCGTGCGTTTTCGGCGTCAGACCGTGGTGACGGCCTGCTCGAAGGACAGGCGCGGCGAGCGCGGGTGGAAGGCGCCCTCGCCCGGCTTGCCGATGTTGATGATCATCAGCGGGCTGTGGTCGCCGTCCAGGAACTCCTTCTGCACGGCCGCGAAGTCGAAGCCGGTCATCGGGCCGGCGGCCAGGCCGGCGGCGCGGAGGCCGAGGATGAAGTAGGCGGCCTGCAGGGTGGCGTTCATCGCGGCGGCCTGCTCACGGACCGGGCGCTCGCTGAAGAACACGTCCTTGGCCTGCGGGAAGTGCGGGAACAGCGTGGGCAGCTCCTCGTGGAACTCGTTGTCCGCGGCGAGGATCGCGACCAGCGGGGCGGCGGCCGTCTTGGGCTGGTTGCCCTCGGCCATCAGCGGCACGAGGCGGGCGCGGGCCTCCTCCGAGCGGACCAGCACGATGCGCAGCGGCGACTGGTTGAACGCGGTGGGGGCGAGCTTGATCAGGTCGTAGACGGCCTGGATCTGCTCGTCCGTGACGGGCTCGTCGGTGAAGGTGTTGGCCGTGTGGGCCTCGCGGAAGAGCAGGTCCTGGGCGGCGGCGTCGAGGGCGAGAGTCATGGGGGTGCACCTTCTCGGGGGAGTGCGGCTTGCGTGTGCGCCTTGCGGCTTACCGGTGGGCGGGGCTGCCCGGCCGATGAAGTTGAATCTACAACTAGATGAGTGAAGCTTCAACTAAATCGGGGGTGCGTGAGACCCGGCTCACAGATCCGAGAAGGAAGGTCTGGGTCAGCCGGTGGCTTCCGCCGCCTCTTCCGCCTCTTCCTCCGCCAGGGCCGCGTCCAGGCGCGCCCGCGCGCCCTCCAGCCAGCGGCGGCACACCTTCGCCAGCGCCTCGCCCCGCTCCCACAGGGCCAGCGACTCCTCCAGCGTCGTGCCGCCCGCCTCCAGCCGGCGCACCACGTCGATCAGTTCGTCCCGCGCCTGCTCATAGCCCAGCGCGTCGTCCGTCGTACCCGCGTCCGTTGTCGTCGCCATGGCCCACAGCCTAGGCGGGGGGTGTGACAGCGGGCGCCGGCTCGTCCGTCGCGCCGGGCGCCGGTGCCACGGCCCGTACCGCGAACTCGCCCTCGGCGACCCGGGCGCGGAGCTCCTCCTCCGGGCCGACCTCCGTCGCCGCGCGCACGACCCGGCCGTCCTCGTGCTGCAGCACCGCGTAGCCGCGGCGCAGCGTCGCCGCCGGGGACAGGGCCACCACGCGCGCGTGGGTGTGCGTCAGCTCGGACGCCGCCCGGTCCAGCAGGTGGCCCAGCGTGCGGCGGCCGCGCGCGGCCAGCGCGTCGATCTGCTCCGCGCGCTCGTCCACCATGCGGTGCGGGCGCTCCATGCAGGGGCGCGCCCGCGCGGCCGCCAGGCCCCGCTCCTCGCGGTCCAGCAGCGACTCGACGCAGCGCAGCGCGCGGTCGCGGAGGTGGCGGACGCGGGTGAGCTCCTCGCCCACGTCCGGGACGACCCGCTTCGCCGCGTCCGTGGGCGTCGACGCGCGCAGGTCGGCCACCAGGTCGAGGAGCGGGGTGTCCGGCTCGTGGCCGATCGCCGAGACGACGGGGGTGCGGCAGGCGGCCACGGTGCGGACGAGTTGTTCGTCCGAGAAGGGGAGGAGGTCCTCGACGCTGCCGCCGCCGCGGGCCACGACGATCACGTCCACGTCCGGGTGGGCATCCAGTTCCTGGACGGCCTCGATGACGCCCGGCACGGCGTGGACGCCCTGGACGGGGACGTTGCGCACCTCGAAGCGGACGGCCGGCCAGCGGTGGCGGGCGTTCTCCAGCACGTCGCGCTCGGCGGCGGAGGCGCGGCCGCAGACGAGGCCGATGAGCTGCGGGAGGAAGGGGAGCGCGCGCTTGCGTTCGGCGGCGAAGAGGCCCTCGGCGGCGAGGGACTTCTTGAGCTGTTCGAGGCGGGCCAGCAGCTCGCCGACGCCTACCGGGCGGATCTCGGCGGCGCGGAGGGAGAGCTGGCCGCGGGGGGCGTACCACTCGGGCTTGGCGTGGACGACGACGCGGGCGCCCTCGGAGACGACGTCGGCGACGCGGTCGAAGACGGCGCGGTAGCAGGTGACGGAGAGGGAGATGTCGTGGGAGGGGTCGCGAAGGGTGAGGAACACGACGCCGGCGCCGGGGCGGCGGGAGAGCTGGGTGATCTGCCCTTCGACCCAGACGGCACCGAGCCGGTCGATCCACCCGCCGATGAGGCGGGACACCTCCCCGACGGGGAGGGGGGCGTCGGGGGACGTTTGGGCGGCCATGCGGTTGAGCGTAGCGGGGGTGGGTGACAGGTGGTTGGTGGGTCGGGGGCGGGGTGGGGCGGACGGGCCCTTCCGGGGCTGAGCTCTTCGCGGTGCCTGGTAACACGGTGCTGGTTGCCCCGCCCTTGTCTCCAGCGGCGAAGAGCTCTTTACGCCCCTACCAGGGCCCATCCACCCCACCCCGCCCCCTCACGTCACCCCGGCCGGGCCGGCCCCCTACCCGGGGCAATCCGTGCCGGGCAATCGGGCGGGTGGGTGGGGTAGAACCCGCGCCGCAGGCGCGGAAAGCCCCCACCGGGGGTACCCGGAAGTCAGCCGGCAGGCGCGTGGGGGCGCCGCGCCGCCTGGCCCGCCAGGACGAGGAGGCCGGCGGCCAGCCAGACCGCTCCGACCAGCTGGGCGGCCGTCGCCGCCGTGGCGATCACCGCGGTCACGACGGCCAGCCCCAGCAGCGGCACCACCACGTGCCGGGACAGCAGGCGCTCCGCGCCTTGTCGCGCGTACCACCCCACGACGGAGACGTGCAGCAACCCGAACGCGGTGAGCGCCCCCACGTCCACCACCGACACCAGCCGGCCCAGCCCGTCGGGCCGCTGGGCCGCCCACACCGCCGCGAGCAGCGTGACCGCCGCCGCGCCCAGGACGGCGAGCCGGGGGACGCCCGAGGCGCGGTCGACCTTCGCCAGGCGGCCGGGCAGACGGCGGTCGCGGGCCATCGCGAAGAGGAGGCGGCCCGCCGCCGCCTGGCCCGCCAGCGCGGCGAAGGCCGCGCCGAGCGCCTTGCTCGCCGCCACCAGGTGGTGCAGCCACAGGCCCGTCGCCGCGTCGACCGTGTCGTAGAACGCCGCGCCCTGGCCCGCCGGCCGCGCCGCCAGCTCGGCCGGGGACATGGGGGCGAGCAGGGCCGCCAGACAGCCCTGGAGCACGAAGAGGGTCCCGGCCACGGCCAGGCACGTGACGAGCGCCCGCGCCACCTTCGGCGAGCCGCCCGCCGACTCCTCCGCGAAGGCCGCGATCGCGTCGAACCCCAGGTAGGACAGGACCGCCACCGATACCGCCGACAGGACCGCCCCCGCGTCGAAGTCCCCCTCGCCCGTGAAGGGCGTCAGCCAGCCCCGGCGCGGCCCGTCCTGCGCCAGGGCGATGACCGCCGTGACCACGAAGACCGCCAGCACCGCCAGCTCCACCGCGAGGACGACGAACCCCACGGCCGCCGCGGCCCGCACTCCCCACAGGTTCAGGGCCGTCGTCACGGCCACCGCCGCCGCCGTCCAGAGCCATGACGGGACGGACGGCACCAGCGCGTGCATCGCGATGCCCGAGAAGAGGTAGGCGACCGCCGGGATCAGCAGGTAGTCCAGCATCGCCATCCAGCCCGCGATGAACCCCGGGCCCTCGCCGAGGCCCACGCGCGCGTAGGTGTAGACCGAGCCCGCCTGCGGGGCGACGCGCACCATGCGGGCGTAGGAGTGGGCCGTGAAGGCCATCGCGACCGTCGCCATGACGTAGACCAGCGCGACCGCCCCGTGCGACTTCGCCGACAGCGTGCCGAAGACGCCCACCGGTGCCATGGGGGCGATGAACAGCAGGCCGTAGACCACGAGGTCGCGGAAGCCGAGGGCGCGATGGAGTGTCCCCTCGTCGGCGAAGGGGGGAGGGGTGGCCATGGGGTCAGTATTCGGGCGCCCCGGCCGGGCGGCGGCCGGGCCACGCCGGTGGAGGCGGGCCCTTACGATGGACCGCATGACAGCTTCCCCCGCCCGCAAGGTTCTGCTCGCCGCCCCCCGTGGCTACTGCGCGGGCGTGGACCGTGCCGTGATCGCCGTCGAGAAGGCGCTCGAGCAGTACGGCGCCCCCGTCTACGTGCGGCACGAGATCGTCCACAACAAGTACGTGGTGAAGACCCTGGAGAAGAAGGGCGCGATCTTCGTCGACGAGACGGAGGAGGTGCCCGAGGGCAACATCGTCATCTTCTCCGCGCACGGTGTCGCCCCCGTGGTGCACGAGGAGGCCGCGCGCGGCAAGCTCGCCACCATCGACGCGACGTGCCCCCTGGTGACGAAGGTCCACAAGGAGGCCGTCCGCTTCGCCAAGGAGGACTACGACATCCTCCTGATCGGTCACGAGGGCCACGAGGAGGTCATCGGGACCAGCGGCGAGGCGCCCGATCACATCACGCTGGTCGACGGCCCGGAGGACGTGGCCAAGGTCGAGGTGCGCGACCCGGACAAGGTCGTGTGGCTGTCGCAGACCACGCTCTCGGTCGACGAGACCATGGAGACGGTGGATGCCCTGAAGGGCCGGTTCCCGAACCTGCTGTCGCCGCCCAGCGACGACATCTGCTACGCCACGCAGAACCGCCAGACGGCCGTCAAGCAGATGGGCGCCGAGGCGGACCTGGTGATCGTCGTGGGGTCGAAGAACTCCTCGAACTCCGTGCGGCTCGTCGAGGTGGCGCTCGGCGCCGGCGCGCGGGACGCGCACCTGGTGGACTACGCCGAGGAGATCGACGAGACCTGGCTGGAGGGTGTGAGCACGGTCGGTGTCACCTCCGGTGCCTCCGTCCCGGAGATCCTCGTCGAGGGCGTGCTGGAGTGGCTCGCCCAGCGTGGTTTCGAGGACGTCGAGACGGTGAAGGCCGCCGAGGAGTCCATCACCTTCTCCCTCCCCAAGGAGCTCCGCCGCGACCTGCGGGCCGAGGCCCGGGCCGCCGTCGAGGGGTGAACCACCCCGTCCGCGCCTACGCTGCTGGGCATGGACGTATTCGGCGTGGACATCGGCGGATCGGGCATCAAGGGCGCACCGGTGGACCTGGCGCGCGGTGAGCTCTCGGAAGAGCGCTTCAAGGTGCTCACGCCGAAGCCGTCCACGCCGGACGCCGTCGCCGACTGCGTCCGGCAGGTGGTCCGGCACTTCGGGCTGCCCGTCGGGCCGGTCGGTGTGACGTTCCCCGGCGTGGTGGTCGGCGGGACGACCCGGACGGCCGCCAACGTCGACAAGAGCTGGCTCGGCCAGGACGCCGCCCGGCTGCTCGGCGAGCGCGTCGGCGCGCCCGTGACCGTCCTCAACGACGCCGACGCCGCCGGGCTCGCGGAGATGTCCCACGGCGCGGGCCGGGGGCGCACGGGCACGGTGATCGTGCTGACCTTCGGCACGGGCATCGGCAGCGCGGTCTTCACCGGGGGCAGCCTGGTGCCCAATACCGAGCTCGGGCATCTGGAGCTGCACGGGCACGACGCCGAGACGCGGGCGTCCACACGGGTCAAGGAGGACGAGGGCCTCAACTGGAGCCGCTGGGCCAAGCGGGTCAGCCGCTACCTCGCCCACGTGGAGATGCTCTTCTCGCCCGAGCTGTTCGTGATCGGCGGCGGGGTCAGCCGCAAGGCGGAGAAGTTCCTGCCGCTGCTGGAGGGCGTCAGCGCCGAGGTCGTCCCCGCTCGGCTGGAGAACAACGCGGGGATCGTGGGGGCCGCGATGGCCGCTGCCGCTGCCGGAGTCGTTCCCGCCGCCGCAGCCTGACGAGGGAGACCCGGCGGACGAGCGCGATCAGCGTGGCCAGCAGGGTGCCCGCGTAGAGCCAGCCGGCGTTCAGCGACAGCAGGGTCACCAGGCTCATCACCCGGCCGCCGAGGCCGCCCGTGCCGTCGCTCAGGGGCAACGCCCCCACCGCGAAGGCGATGGGCACGCTGACGGGCGCGGTCATCAGCTCCGCCGGGCGCACCCACAGGGCGCAGGCCGCGCTGCCGAGCAGGAAGAACACGCCGTAGATCCGGGGCGAGCCGCCCACCAGCGCGTCCAGGCCGCCGATCGTGAGCATGCCCAGCGCCGTGAGCAGCCCGCTGCCGAGCCCGGTCAGCCGGGCGGCCGGCAGGCGGTCCAGCGCGGAGGAGGAGCGCCCGGCGGCGGGCCCTCGCGCGGTGGCGCCCCGCCGCTGGCCGGGGGGCGCGGCGGGCCGGGGCACGGGGGAGCCGCGGCGGACCTTGCCCTGGGGGATGCGCGTGCTCGGTTGCTCCACGCGACCAAACTAGGCAGGCGGGCCGGGGGAATCCCACGTTGGACACGCCGTTTGCGCCACCTTGGGCATGCGTTCGGATAATCCTCCGTCCGGGGCCGGTCGGCGACGCGGACCCGTAGACTGGATGACCGGGCGCGTCACGGGGCGCGGAACCCTCGCTACTACGGGAACAACGGGAAGTCGCCACGTGTCGCTCACGATCGGAATCGTCGGTCTGCCGAATGTCGGCAAGTCGACCCTGTTCAACGCCCTGACCAAGAACGACGTGCTGGCGGCCAACTACCCGTTCGCCACCATCGAGCCCAACGTGGGCGTCGTCGGCGTCCCGGACGCCCGGCTGACCAAGCTCGCGGAGATCTTCGGCTCGCAGCGGATCCTGCCCGCCACCGTCGACTTCGTCGACATCGCCGGCATCGTGCGCGGCGCCTCGGAGGGCGAGGGCCTGGGCAACAAGTTCCTGGCGAACATCCGCGAGTCGGACGCGATCTGCCAGGTCATCCGCGCCTTCAAGGACGAGAACGTCGTCCACGTCGACGGCAAGGTCTCGCCGAAGGACGACATCGAGACCATCAACACCGAGCTGATCCTCGCCGACCTGCAGACCATCGAGAAGGTCCTGCCGCGTCTGGTCAAGGAGTCCCGGATCAAGAAGGACGTCGCCCCGAAGGTGGCGGCCGTCGAGGCGGCCAAGGAGCTCCTGGAGAAGGGCGAGACGCTCTTCTCCGCCGGCATCGTCCAGGGCTCCGAGAAGGCCGAGCTGCTCCACGACCTCCACCTGCTGACCACGAAGCCGTTCCTGTACGTCTTCAACGTCGACGAGGACGAGCTGACCGACGACGCCTTCAAGGACGCGCAGCGCGCCCTGGTCGCCCCGGCCGAGGCCATCTTCCTCAACGCCAAGCTGGAGGCCGACCTCGCCGAGCTGGACGAGGAGGACGCCATGGAGCTCCTCCAGTCCGTCGGCGCCGAGGAGCCGGGCCTGGCCACGCTGGCCCGCGTCGGCTTCGCCACGCTGGGCCTCCAGACCTACCTGACGGCCGGCCCCAAGGAATCCCGCGCCTGGACGATCAAGAAGGGCGCCACGGCCCCCGAGGCGGCCGGTGTCATCCACACCGACTTCCAGAAGGGCTTCATCAAGGCCGAGGTCATCTCCTTCGACGACCTCGTCGCCACCGGCTCCGTCGCCGAGGCCCGCGCCGCCGGCAAGGCCCGCATGGAGGGCAAGGAGTACGTGATGGTCGACGGGGACGTGGTGGAGTTCCGCTTCAACGTGTAGCCGCGTGCATACTGCACGTTAGGCGTTGAGTCAAACGCGCAAGTCAGAAGGGGTCGGGCTCTGTCGAGTCCGACCCCTTCGTCGTCACCGTGCTGGATGGGTGCTGGATATTCTGACGTGTGGTCAGCGGCAATCAGGTGTCGTAAACGGTGGACCGGTGGCCCACGTGAACGATCCAGACCACCAGTTCCCCGTTGTCGATCGTGTAGACGACGCGGTAGTCGCCGACCCGCAGTCGGCGGCGATCTGGCTGGGACACGAGTGCGGTGGTGTTGAAGCCGAGCGGGTCGCTTTCCAGTTCGGTCAGTTTGGCCAGGATGCGCAGCGCCATGTCGCGAGGGATCTTCCGAAGTTCGGCCTGCGCCTCGGGGCGGAAGACGGTTCGGTACTCACTCACTGCGCGCCAGCGTCTCCCTCATGATGTCCTCGATCGGGATGCCGGGTGCGGGGTTTGCCATGCGCTCGTCGATGATCCGATTGATTTCGCGCTCTTCCCACTCCTGGTACTTGCGCAGCACCTCGATGGAGACGACTGCGGCGACTTCCTTGCCGCGGCGCGTGATCACCGTGGGTACGTCGTCGCGGTCCGCGCGCTCCACGACCTCCGCCAGGTGGGCGCGCACGTCGCGGATGGACTCTATGGGCAGCGGCTGCGTCATGCGCTCAAGCGTACCGAGTGTCCTATGTGTACACAATGGTGCGGGGTGGAGCGGCCCCCTTTGTTGTGGCGCGCGTGCTGGATGTGCTGGATGAACCCACACTGTGCTGGATCGGTGCTGGACAAGGGCGCCCAAAACCGCGTTTTCGCAGGTCGGAGCTCTTTGCTAAACGTTCCGCTTCAACGTCTGACGTGCCCAGATCACCCAGTGGTCGCCGACCCGAAGACGGCGTCTGTCGGGCCGGGACACGAGGGCGGTCCCCTTCGCTATCCCGTCGCGATCTGCCGCCAGATCGTCACCGCGGCCACCGCCTGCATGACCAGGAAGGCGAGCTGCCCGGAGAGGCCGTGCACCTGGTAGATCGACGCCAGGAGGCTCAGGCGCTTCGTCCAGTAGGGCCGTTCACGGCTGAACGTGTCGGTGTCCATCCACATGCTCGTCAGGGTCAGCACCATGAGCATCAGGACGATGTTCACGAGGGCCAGGCCCACCGTCCTGCGGTCGATGCCGTGGCTGAAGGCGGCGACCATGCCGATGGGGACGAGCCAGGCGACGAAGAGGCTCAGGGCCCGCAGCGGGCCGCGCCCTCCGGGCAGTACACGCCACAGGGCTCCCATGACCAGCCCCGCGCCGGCGAAGAAGACCTCCAGGGACACGAACCTCCAGACCACATCCGGAATACCCGTCGCCCCGTCGAGCGTGAGCGCCCACTGGTCCGGGTCGGAGGCGTACTCGAACCAGACGGTGACCATGCTCGGGAGAACGCCGAAGACGGCGGCCCAGCGCGCGGCGTTGAGGGCGTTGCGCCACCAGCGCCGACGCGGGCCCCAGGAGAGGGCGACGTCGAGCACGGATACGGGATCCGGCAGGCAGTCGCGGCTGCATCCGGCCGGCCGCCAGTGGTGCAGTTCGCTGAGCTGATCCTCCAGTGCCCGTCTTGTGCTGCTCTCCGCGTGATCATGATCGACGAGCTGCAGCCGGTGGAGCAGGTCACGGCAGCGGCGGGCGTCGCTCATCAGCCGCTGGTACCCCGCCCGGGTGCTCAGCTCCGCCGTGACGCGGCTTTCGCCCCTCGCCGTGTTCGCCCCGAGACAGTTCATTGCTTTTCGGTCCACTCGGCCCAGCGTCGACCATCTACGGCCCGCCTTCACCAGGGCGTAGAGCGCGAGCATGTTCAGAGGCAGCCAGAGGCCGTAGAGGTTCCCCGCCGTTCCCGCGAGCTTGGTCACGCGCGATGCGACAAGGGCGAAGATGGCGGTAACCAGCAGAAGATCCCAGCTCATCGGCCCGAGGGACTTGGCCCCGGAACCGTCCCGGGAGCTGAGATGGAGGAGGGCCACGAGCGCGATCACCGTCAGCACGCCCGTGTGGGTGTACGTCCACAGGGGGCCGAAGAACAGGAATTGCGCCAGTTGCTGGCCCAGGATGCCCATGTGGTCACTGCCGAAGAGCGAATCGGCTTCCCCCAGCCAGTTGGCGCGTTGCCATCTGGCTTCGAAGGACAGCACATGCCAGAGCACCACCAGGGCCGTGATCACGGCGAGTGCGGCTCCGGCCACCATGACCCGGCGCAGGTGGCGTCCGGGTTCGTTCCGGCCGCCTTCGGCCGGGGAGCCGCCCAGTTTTCCTTCCCGAGCGAAACGCCAGGCCCATGCGGCCATCGCGGTGAACCACAGCCACAACATGGACGCTTCCAGCAGGGCCAGTCCCACGATGCCCAGGGGCGAGGGCGAGGGCGAGGCCGCGGGCATGAGCTGCGCCGGGAGGCCGAAGAGCTGGGGGGACACGACCACCAGCAGGCCGATCGCCGCCGCCGTGAGGGCGGTGGCGAGCACCGTGCGTTTCGTCAGCTGTTTCCCGCTGTCGTCGGAGTGCTCGACGACGGGAAGCCATGGCTGGGCGAAGAGGACGAGAGCGAGTCCTGACGAGATGCCGATGAGGGCGCGCCAGCGGATCGTGGCGGGGTAGAGCTGGAGCAGGAGGGACAGCGTCAGGGCGAGGGCCGCACTCAGTCCGGCCCACTGCACGGTCGTGTGGGCCAGCGTTCTGGCAGCGGCCGTCTCCGGGCGGCCGGCGGCGGCCTTGTCGTCGTCACCGTTCTTCCTCCGGAAGGGCCATGCCGACACGGCGATCAAGGCCGAGCCGAAGACCCACCACGAGGTGATGCCCAGGTACGCGACCAAGGAGTCGCGGCGGCTCAGGGAGATGAGGTGCTTCGGCCGCATGATCGAGGCTTCCGCGTCCGGGCCGGGTGGGGTCCACACCCGGTGGGTCTCGTTCGCGCTCGACGCTCCGGGGGCGTTGCTGATCTCCAGGCCGCCCGGGTCGATCTCGACCGTCCTCCGGGGGACCCCGCGAAGGACCTCCGGCGAGTGGAGGGCGACCTTCCAGTCCTTGTCCGGTTCGGCGTCGACCGTCCACGGTCCCGCCTCGAACTGACCGGCGGTGTTGCCGACCAGGTTCCGTGACTCGTACTGCACCGCGACCACGTCCTGCTGCTCGGTCGCCCCGGAAACGTCGTGCCACTCCGGATGCCACGTGCCGAACTTCGCCGGCGCGTTCCTCTTCTCGTGCAGAAGGCAGCGCATGGCGTTTCGGTACTTGGGGCTGTCCTCGCTGAGCGTCAGATCGTTGGCGAGTGGCCACTGCGCTGCCGGAATGTCGATGCTCGTCAGCTGTCGCACCTCGACGAAGTCGGTGTGGTGCTGGTTGAAGGTGAGCTTGTAACGGAGATCGATCTTCTCGGGTCGCCGGATCGCCGGGCAGGCGGTCGCTTCGGTCGTCCCCGTGACGGCCCACGCCGGTTGCGCCGTCCACCACACGAAGGCCGCGAGGGCGAGTGCCGCCTTCCGGGGGATCACCGCACGCTCACCGCACCTCCAGCAGTGATGACCGAGAGCATCGCAAGATCACGGTAAGTGGCCGTATGTCCGCCCGCAATGTGGCGGAGGGTTTGCGCATAGTTGCGGGAATGCCGCGGGTGAGTGCCCTCCGCATGTGCCCCGCGATCTCAACTCGGCCTTTCTGAGCTGGACTTCGCTACTTCCTGTGAATCTTTGGGTTAAGGTTGCGGATCGCAACCTACGGTTGCCAAGCTGTTGCGGACTGTCAACCCCTTGGGAGTGGACGTGGCCTTCGGTGACCAGCCCGCATACCTTCGAGTAGCCGGTGATCTACGGCAGAAAATCGTCGCCGGCGAGCTGCCGCCGCACACCCGGCTCCCCTCCCAGGCGCGCATCCGGGAGCAGTACGGCGTCTCCGACACCGTCGCCCTGGAGGCTCGCAAGGTCCTCATGGCCGAGGGCCTGGTCGAGGGCCGGTCGGGCTCCGGGACGTATGTGCGCGAGCAGCCCGTCTCGCGGCCCGTGGTGCGCACGGGGTACCGGGCGGCGGGGGAGTCCACGCCGTTCCGGCAGGAGCAGGGGGACGACCGGGTCAAGGGCACCTGGGAGTCCCGCAGCGAGCAGGTCGCGGCCGAGCCGCGGATCGCCCGGCGGCTGCGGATCGGCCCCGGCGACCGGGTGATGCGCACGGACTACCTCTTCCGCTCCGCGGGTGAGCCGTGCATGCTCTCGGCCTCCTGGGAGCCGCTGGCCGTCACCGGGCGCACGCCGGTGATGCTGCCCGAGGAGGGGCCGCTGGCGGGCCGGGGCGTGGTGGAGCGGATGGCCGCCATCGACATCGTCGTGGACAACGTCACCGAGGAGGTCAGCGCCCGGCCGGGGCTGGCCGGGGAGACGCTGGCCCTCGGCGGGGTGCCCGGGCACTGCGTGGTGGTCGTCTCGCGGACGTACTTCGCGGGCGGCTGTCCCGTCGAGACGGCCGACATCGTGATGCTCGCCGAGCGGTACCGGGTCGCCTACCACCTGCCGGTGAAGTAGACGTGAACGGCGCGTGAAACGGTTCCCTGCTGACTCCCAAGTAAGTTTTCGATCTCGCAAAACCCCGCCTCCCGGACCGTACCGGCCGGTAGGAACTGTGCCCTGTGCCCCGGTTTGCCCCCATTTGAAATGGGGGCTCCCGGTGTTGCAAACCTCACATAGGCCCAGGTCAGGGCCTTTTGGCAGAACCAACTCGGCCAAATCGCTCGTACGATGGCGCGGTTTGTGTCCTGCCGTGGGGGAGTAGAAAGCAAAGGAGATCCGGGGTTTGAGCACCGAACAGGGTTCCCACTCGAATTACCGCCGGACCCTCGGCACGACGGCGCTGACCGCCGTCGGCCTCGGGTCGATCATCGGCTCCGGCTGGCTGTTCGGTGCCGAGCGTGCCGCCGTGCTCGCCGGGCCGGCCGCCATCTTCGCCTGGGTCATCGGCGCCGTCGTGGCGCTGACCATCGCCCTCACCTACACCGAGCTCGGCTCGATGTTCCCCAAGGCGGGCGGCATGGTGCGGTACGGCCAGTTCTCGCACGGCTCGCTGGCCGGCTACATGGCCGCCTGGGCCAACTGGATCGCGATCGTCTCCGTGATCCCGGGTGAGGCCACCGCCTCGATCCAGTACATGAGCTCGTGGAAGTTCGGCTGGGCCGAGCACCTCTTCGACGGCAAGGAGCTCACCGGTACCGGTCTCGCCGCCGCGAGCGTGCTGGTGGTCTTCTACTTTTTCCTGAACTGGTTCGCGATCACCCTGTTCGCCAAGACGAACAACGCGATCACCGTGTTCAAGGTCGTCGTCCCGGTGCTCACCGCGGGCGCGCTGATCTTCGCGCACTTCGACACCAGCAACGTCGGCTCCGCCCACGGCGGCTTCGCCCCCAACGGCTGGAGCGCCGTCTTCAGCGCCGTCGCCGTCGCGGGCATCGTCTGGGCCTTCAACGGCTTCCAGTCGCCGCTGAACATGGCCGCCGAGGCCCGCAACCCCGGCAAGTCGCTGCCGAAGGCCGTCATCGGCTCGATCCTGATCGCCCTGGTGATCTACATCGCGCTGCAGGTCGCCTTCCTGATGGCCGTCCCGGCCGCGGACCTCTCCGGTGGCTGGAACACCCTGGCCTACAAGTCCCCGCTCGCGGACCTCTCCATCACCTGGGGCCTGAACTGGCTCGCGCTGCTGCTCTACGCGGACGCCTTCATCTCCCCGTCGGGCACCGGCATGATCTACGCGGCCACCACCTCGCGCATGATCAACGGCGTCCAGGAGAACGGCCACCTGCCGAAGGTCTTCGGCAAGGTCGACCCCAAGACCGGTGTCCCGAAGCCGGCCCTGCTGCTCAACCTCGTGATCTCCTTCATCTTCCTGGCCGTCTTCCGCGGCTGGGGCTCGATCGCCGAGATCGTCGGTGTCGCCACCGTCATCTCGTACATCACCGGCCCCGTCGCCGTGATGTCGCTGCGCCGGATCGCCCCGGACATGAAGCGCCCGGTCAAGCTGAAGGCCATGCCGGTCATCGCCCCCATCGCGATGATCTTCGGCTCGCTGGTCATGTACTGGGCCCGCTGGCCGCTGACGGGCAAGGTCATCTTCATCATGGCCATCGGTCTGCCGATCTGGGCCTGGTACGAGCTGCGCAAGCCGTGGGCCGAGCTCAAGCCGCACCTGAAGGCCGGCTCCTGGATGGTGGCCTACCTGCTCGTCATGGCCGTGGTCTCGTGGGCCGGCGGCACCGAGTTCGGCGGCAAGGGCTACCTGCCGCAGGGCGTCGACATCGCCGTCGTTGTCCTGATCGCGCTGACCTTCTACGTGTGGGGCGTGCGCAGCGCGTGGCGCAACCCCACCCTTGAGCAGGTCGAGAAGGAAATCCTGGCCGCCGAGGTGGCCGAGGCCGCCGAGGAGCCGGAGCTCGCCAAGAGCAAGTAACCCCGACGGGTGGCCGAATGCGTACCTCTTCGTGAAAACCCGTATCCGGTGCGTAAAGGTCGGGCGTAGGCTCGGGCATATGCGTACTGCGGTTTCTCCGGGAACCCCCGGAGGATTCACCGACGGGCGTGCGCCGGTGCGCGCGGGACGGGAGGGCAGGAGCGATGACTGACACCGGACCGGTCCTGCCCTGGCTGGTGATCCGCCAGGACGAGAACGGCAACCGCTACCGGGTCGGCCGCTACGCCACCAGGACGGAAGCGGAGCGCGTCGCCGACCGGCTCGACACGGAGGGCAGCCGCAGGCTGTACGTCGTCGAGCGGGTCGGCCACACGGTCACCTAGGCCCACGGCCTCCCGGACGCCGGGTGGTACCGAGAGAAGATCTCGGTACCACCCGGCGTCTACGCTTTACCGCCATGACGACGGTGCGTGTGGTGGTGGCGGGAGCGGTGTTTCACCAGGGGCGGCTGCTGGCCGCGCGGCGCAGCGCCCCGCCCGAGCTGGCCGGCCGCTGGGAGCTGCCCGGCGGCAAGCTGGAGCCCGGCGAGACGGCCCCCGAGGCGCTCGTACGGGAGCTCCGGGAGGAGCTCGGCGTGGAGACCGAGCCGGTCGGGCGCATCGCCGGAGAATGGCCCCTGAAGCCCGGCTACGTCCTCCAGGTGTGGACGGCCCGGCTGCTGGCGGGCGAGCCCCGCCCCCTGGAGGACCACGACGAGCTGCGCTGGCTCACCCCCGAGCGCGTCGACGAGGTCGACTGGCTGGAGCAGGACCGCCCCGCCGTCGCCGAGGCCGTGGCCCGGTTGCGCGCCGGGGCGGACGCGTGAGCGCTACGCCGAATGCGGCAACCGCCACCCATGGACCCGGCTGAAGAAGATAGCCGGACCCCTATACCGGGTATGTGCTGATTATTGGCCCCAAAGGCGGACATGCCGGAGGCGGCCACGGGTCAGGGTCAGCGGCGTCGAAGACGCCAGAGGTCTGCGGTCAGCGGTCTGGGAAGTGGTCGGCGTGAGCGACAGCACGGGGACCTTGGCACATACGCCCGGCTTCGCCGAGTGGAGCTTCCCCGCCGACGCCGCGGCCGTCCGCACCGCCCGCACGCTCGTGCGCGACACCCTGCGCGAATGGGGCCTGGAGTCCGTCACCGACGTCACCGTCCTCCTGGTCAGCGAGCTCGTCACCAACTCCCTGCGCTACGCCAGCGGCCCCATCGGGGTGCGGATGTACTCCCACGCGGGACCCACCCTTCTGGTGGAAGTCTCCGACCCGCTGCCCGACCCGCCCCGCGAACGCGTCGCCGACGCGGACGACGAGGGCGGCCGCGGACTCCAGCTCGTCGCCCTGGCCTCCCGGCGCTGGGGCACCCGCCCGGGCAACACCGGGAAGACGGTGTGGTTCGAGCTGTCCCTGCCTGGTTAGTAACCCGGTGGGAAGACATAGCGGGTTGAGACCGTGCTGTGATCGTGAAGTCCGTGTTCCGAAGGCCCCCTGTGCTGGATACTCGGCCTTCTGATGCCGGTGCGAGCACGAGAGCCGGAGGGGACGGGCACGTGAGCGAAAAGCCAGCGGGTACGGCGGGCAGGCCAGAGAGCAGGGACGCCACGGTGATGTGGCAGAACAGTCCGCCCGGCTCCCTGTACGACCACATCCGCGTGGCGTCGTTCTCCCTCGGCCCGGACGGCCGGATCGACCAATGGAGCGAACGGGCCGCCGAGCTCTTCGGAATAACGGCCCGGCAGGCCGTCGGCCGGGACCCCTTGGAGGTCCTGGCCCCCGTCGGGGACGGCCGGCGCGGGCGGGCCCCCGCCGCGCCCTTCCTCACCGAGGGCGGGCTCGACGGCCGGGCCTGGACGGGCCTGGTGCCCTATCAGCGCGGTGAGCGGGGCGACCGGCAAGAGGGCCTCGCCGAGATCTATGTGATGCCCAGTGAGAACGGCCGCGGCGACCGTGCCGCGCTCTGCGTCGCCGTCGACGTCCGGGCGCTGCGCGGAATAGAGACGGACATCGCCGCCTCGGAAGCCGTTTTCGGCCAATCTCCGCTCGGCTTCTTCTTCTTCGGCACGGACCTGACCCTGCTGCGCGTCAACGAGAGTTTCGCCCAGACTTTCGGCCGCCCCGCCGCCTGGCACCGCGGCCGCACCCCGCACGACTTCCTGCCCCGCACCGAGGCCGACCGGCTCACCGCCGCGCTGCGCCAGGTCCTCGACACCGGCAAACCGGTGGCGGACATCCAGCTCGTCGGCCCCGTGCCCGGCCACAACGAACGCCGCCGCTGGTCGGTCTCGCTCTACCGGCTGCACAGCGGCAGCGGCCGCCCCATCGGGGTGGCCGCGATCGCCACCGACGTCACCGGGCGGCGCCGCGCCGAGCGCGAGGCCGCGGGCGTCCGCCGCAACCTGGCCCTCCTCAACGAGGCCGGCGCCCGCATCGGCAACTCCCTCGACCTGGAGAAGACCGCCCGCGAACTCCTCGACGTGGCCGTCCCCCAGTTCTGCGACCTCGCCTCCGTCGACCTCTACCAGGGCCTGCTCGTCGGCGACGAGGCCCCGCCGGGGCTCGCCGACGGCAGCGCCGAGCTGCGCCGCGTGGCCTACTCCAGCGCCGTCTCCGGGGCGCCGGTCGCCGGGACCGGCGCCAAGCCCGTCCAGGTCGGCGAGGTCCACCGCTACCCTTTCCACTCGCCGTGCGCCCAGGCCCTGCGCACCGCCCACGTCCAGGTCGTGCCCGGCCGCGAGAGCGAGGACGGCGACGGGCTCGGCGCCGTCGTGCAGTCCACCCTCGCCGTGCCGATGGTCGCCCGGGACGCGGTGCTGGGCATCGCCCAGTTCTCGCGTACGAAGGGCAGCGAGCCCTTCGGCGAGCGGGACACGGCCCTGGCCGTCGAGCTCGCCGCCCGCGCGGCCGTCTGCATCGACAACGCCCGCCTCTACCGCCGTGAGCACGAGCGCGCCCTGATCCTCCAGCGCAGCCTGCTGCCCCCCGGCGACCCGGAGGCCGCCGGCGTCGAGATCGCCTGCCGCTATCTGCCCGGCAACGCCGCCACCGAGGTCGGCGGCGACTGGTTCGACGTCATCGAGCTGCCCGGGCACCGCACGGCCCTCGTCGTCGGCGACGTCATGGGCCGCGGCCTGCGGGCCGCCGTCGCCATGGGCGAGCTCCGTACGGCCGTCCGCACCCTGGCCATGCTCGACCTGGAGCCGGCCGAGGTGCTCTCCGCGCTCGACGAGATCGCCCACGGCCTCGGCCGCCCCGGCGGCAAGCAGTCCGCCTCGCGCGGCGTGCGCGGCTCGGTACGCCCCGCCGACCTCTCCGAGGTCTACCTCGCGACGTGCGTCTACGCCGTGTACGACCCGGTCACCCGGCGCTGCACGGTCGCCAACGCCGGCCATCTGCCGCCCGTCCTCGTCGAGGCCGGGGAGCCCGCGATGCTCCTGGAGGTGCCGCCCGGCATGCCGCTGGGCGTGGGCGGCGAGCCCTTCGAGGAGACCGAGATCGAGCTCCCGGACGGGGCGCTGCTCGCCCTCTACACCGACGGCCTCGTCGAGTCCCGCGACCATCCCCTGGACGAGGGCCTCCACGCCTTCCGCGAGGCCCTCGCCGACCCGGAGCGGCCCCTGGAGGACGTCTGCGACCACGTCCTCAGCGCGCTGGACACCCACCACGGCGAGGACGACATCGCCCTGCTGATGGCCCGGCTGCGCGGCCTGAGCCCCGGCTGCGTCGGCGACTGGACCCTGCCGCCCGAGCCCCGCTCGGTCGCCCGGGCCCGGGAGCTGGCCCGCGAGCAGCTGGAGGGCTGGGAGCTCGGGGATCTCGTCGACACCACGGAGCTGCTGGTCAGCGAGCTGGTCACCAACGCCCTGCGGTACGGCGAGGGCGAGATCCGGCTGCGGCTGCTGCTGGACCGGACGCTCGTGTGCGAGGTCTGGGACAGCGGGCACGTGCAGCCTCGGCGGCGGCGGGCGCGGGATACGGACGAGGGGGGTCGGGGGTTGCAGCTGGTGGGCTTGCTGAGCGCCGCCTGGGGCAGCCGTCGCATTCCCCACGGGAAGACGGTGTGGTTCGAGCTGGGGCTCCCCGATGGCGATTCCCCGGCGCCGGACGCGGTGGAGGCGCTGCTGAGCCTGTACTGAGCGCTCCGCCGAATGCGCGGTGAGTCGTCCGCGGGCCCGTCGTGGCTGGTCGCGCCCACGCGGCGGTAGCCGCATATCGACATTGTCCCGCGCCCCTTCGGGGGCGTCACCCCGCCAGCCGGCCCCGCGTGGCTCCACCCCCGAACGTCGCCGGCAGCAACCCCGCCAGGATGATCCCCCCGAGCAGCGCCCCGCCCAGTGCCCGTGCCGGTTCCGGGGTCGACTCGGCGTCGTACGACGTGCCGTACGTGACGACGTCGTCCTCCGCCAGCGCCCGCGCCTGCTGTGCGAGGGCCATCGCGCGTGTCGCCTTCGCGACGGCGGTCGGCACGTCGTCGCCGCACAGGGCGATGTGCCGCTCCGCCTCCGTCAGCCGGGTGCGTGCCCGGCAGCCGATGGCGCCCCGGTGGGTGCTGATGTAGTCGCGTGCCGCCGACACCTCCGCGCGGGCGGCCAGCACCGTGCGCGCGGCCCGGGCCTCGGTGGTCATGGCCTCGTCGAGGAGGCGCAGCACCTCGCGGGGGTCGTAGGGGCCGTGGGCCATCGCGCGGCGGGCGGCCTTGACGGCCGGGGCCGCGTCGGGCCGGTGGGCGGCCTCGGCGAGGACGGTGTGGAGCCGGGTCGTGGCGGCGGTGAGGGCGTGGGTGTGGCGGAGCACGGCGGCGGTGAGGGTGGCGGCCTGGGAGAGGGCGGCCTCGGCGGCGCGCACGGAGACCGCGGCGTGGTCGGGGTCGGCGACCAGGAGGGCCGTGCGGGCCTCGGCGAGCGCGGTGTCGGCGAAGGAGAGCCGGTCGCGGGCCTCCGCGACGTGCTCCGCGACGGGGGCCAGCGCGCTGCGCGCGCGGCAGCGGGCGAGGGCGGCGAGCGCGGCCTCGGCGGCGGCGAGGCGCGGGGCGAGGGCGCGGGCGGTGGCCTCGGCGCGGTCGAGGATCCCGGCGGCGTTGGCCTTGAGGTCCCGGAGCCGGTCGAAGGCCTCGGACTCGGCGTCGAGGCGCCGGTTGGCGCTGGTGCAGCGGGAGCAGATCTCGTCCAGGGCGTGCCGGCGGATCCGTTCCTCCTCGTAGGGGGCGTCGTCCAGGTGCTGGCGGAGCCGGAAGGCGTCGGCCAGCTCGCCGCGGGCGTAGGCGACGGCCTCGGCGAACGGCCGGGTGGCGGCCGGGCCCAGCTGGGCGGTGGCGAAGCGGAGTTCCTCGGCGCTGGTGCGGACGGCGTCGTCGGTGTCGACGAGGTTCGCCGACGCCTCGGCGTCCAGGTCGGGCAGCGGGGTGAGGGGCTGTGCCAGCCGGGCCAGGCCCGGTTCGGTGCTCGTGGCGACGGCCGGGCGCTCGCGGCCGCGCCCGCCGTCGCGGGCCGCGCCGGGGCGGCGGAGGGCGGCGGTGCGGGCCCGCCGGGAGCGGCGGGAGCGCAGGGCCAGGCCGGTGAGGAGGACGAGGGCGCCGCCCGCGATGGGCACCCAGACCGCGCGATGGCCGGGGAGGAGTCCGTCGCCGCCCGGGTCGGTGGTGCCGGGCAGGATGAGGGGGGCGTGCACCGGCTCGCCCCGGAGCACGGCCCGGTAGCCGTCGGCGGCGCCGATGGCGGCCCCGGCCCAGTCGTGCTCCCGGAGGGCGGGGGCGATGGCGGCGGTGGCGACCAGCTCCAGCTGGTCCTTGCGGAAGCCGGACTGCTTGTCGGCCGAGACGGCGTACTGGCCGCCGTGGGTGGCGATGGCCAGGAGGATGTCGTGGGGGCCGAAGCCGTTGCGGTCGGCCGTGGCGTCGGCCCAGGTGTGGGCGGCGCGTCCGGAGAAGTCGTGGACGTAGGTGACGTAGAGCTGGATGTGGTGGTCGGTGTGCAGCCGGTCCAGGGCGGCCTCGACCTGGGTGCGCCGTTTGCCCAGCGCGCCGACCGTGTCGGTGATCCGGCCGGCGGCGTCCAGGTCGAGCGGGGTGTCGGCGCGCGAGGCGGGCACGGTCGGCAGCAGCAGGGCGCACAGTGCGACGAGGGCGCAGATCATGGCCCAGCCCGGCGCCCTCGGCCCGTACCCCCACGAAAGCCGCGTCACGTTTTGGAGCGTATGACCGGATTGGTCGACCCGCTACCGGGGGCGTGCGAGGTTATACGGAGGGTGTTCACGCCCATGTGCGGGCGCCTCCGTCGTTACGCACGCCGCCGATCGCGCGCCGGGTCTCGTGCGCCCGGTCGGACGTACCCCGGCTACGCCGGATGGCGGATGGGGAGGCGATGACCCGCTACGCCTTGCGGCGCCGGATCTTGCTCCCCAGCCACACCAGCGGGTCGTACGAGCGGTCGACGACCCGCTCCTTCAGCGGGATCAGGGCATTGTCCGTGATCTTGATGTGCTCGGGGCAGACCTCGGTGCAGCACTTGGTGATGTTGCAGTACCCCAGTCCGTGCTCCTCGCGCGCCCCCCGCCTGCGGTCCACCCCGGCCTCGGCGGCCGCGTCCAGCGGGTGCATGTCCAGCTCGGCGACGCGCATCAGGAAGCGCGGCCCGGCGAACGCCTGCTTGTTCTCCTCGTGGTCCCGCACCACATGGCAGGTGTTCTGGCACAGGAAGCACTCGATGCACTTGCGGAACTCCTGGACGCGGTTCACGTCCTCCTGCTTCATCCGGTACTGCCCGGGCCCCAGTTCGGCGGGCGGGACGAAGGAGGGCACCTCGCGCGCCTTGGCGTAGTTGTACGACACGTCCGTGACCAGGTCCCGCAGCACCGGGAAGGCCCGCAGCGGGGTGATCGTGACCGTCTCCGCCGGGTCGAAGACCGACATCCGGGTCATGCACAGCAGCCTGGGCCGGCCGTTGATCTCCGCGCTGCACGAACCGCACTTGCCCGCCTTGCAGTTCCAGCGCACCGCGAGGTCGGGCGCCGCGGTCGCCTGGAGGCGGTGGACGACGTCGAGGACGACCTCGCCCTCGTTGACGGTCACCTCGAAGTCGGCGAGGCCACCACCGTCCGCATCGCCCCGCCACACCTTGAAGCGGGCCTGATAACTCATGAGGTGAGCTCCTCGTCGGTCAGGTACTTCGCCAGTTCTTCCTTCTCGAAGAGCGCCAGCAGATCCTCCCGGATCGGCTGCGCCTCCTGCCGCTCCAGCCGCACCAGCCCCAGCGCGGAGTCCGCCGCGGCCGGCTCGGCCGACTCGTCGGCCAGCCGGCAGACCAGATTGATCCGCCGCCACCGCCGGTCCATCCCCGGGTGGTCGTCCCGGGTGTGCCCGCCCCGGCTCTCCTCGCGCTCCAGCGCCGCCCGCGCCACGCACTCGCTGACCAGCAGCATGTTCCGCAGGTCCAGCGCCAGGTGCCAGCCCGGGTTGAACTGCCGGTGGCCCTCCACCCCGGCCCGCCGGGCCCGCGCCCGCAGCCCGGACAGCCGGTGCAGCGCCTCCTCCATCTCCCCGGCCCGGCGGATGATGCCGACCAGGTCGCTCATCCCCTGCTGGAGCTCCTGGTGGAGGGCGTACGGGTTCTCGGCCGCCCCGTCCGGCGCCTCCGCCCCGAACGGCCGCAGCGCCTCCGCCTCCGCCAGCTCGACGTCGGCGTCCGCGACCACGGGCGCCGCCTCCGTGGCGAAGGAGGCCGCGTACCGCGCCGCGTACAGCCCCGCGCGTCGCCCGAACACCAGCAGGTCGGACAGCGAGTTGCCGCCGAGCCGGTTCGAGCCGTGCATCCCGCCCGCGACCTCGCCCGCCGCGAAGAGACCCGGCACGCCCACGGCGGCGGCGGTGTCCGGATCCACCTCCACCCCGCCCATGACGTAGTGGCAGGTCGGGCCGACCTCCATGGGCTCGGCCGTGATGTCCACGTCCGCCAGCTCCTTGAACTGGTGGTGCATGGACGGCAGCTTCCGCTTGATCGCCTCGGCCGGCATCCGCGTCGACACGTCCAGGAACACCCCGCCGTGCGGGGAGCCCCGGCCCGCCTTGACCTCGGCGTTGATGGCGCGCGCCACCTCGTCGCGGGGGAGCAGCTCCGGCGGGCGGCGGTTGTTGTCCGGGTCGGTGTACCAGCGGTCGCCCTCGGCCTCGGACTCGGCGTACTTCTCCTTGAACACGTCCGGCACGTAGTCGAACATGAACCGTTTGCCGTCGCTGTTGCGCAGCACCCCGCCGTCACCGCGCACCGACTCGGTGACGAGGATGCCCTTCACCGACGGCGGCCAGACCATGCCCGTCGGGTGGAACTGCACGAACTCCATGTTGACCAGCCGGGCCCCCGCCAGCAGCGCCAGCGCGTGCCCGTCGCCCGTGTACTCCCAGGAGTTCGAGGTCACCTTGAACGACTTGCCGATGCCGCCGGTCGCCAGCACCACCGCCGGCGCTTCGATGACGAAGAAACGGCCGGACTCGCGCTCGTAGCCGAAGACGCCGGAGACCCTGCCGCCGTCCTTCAGCACGCGGGTGACCGTGCACTCCTGGAAGACCTTCAGCCGCGCCTCGTAGTCCCCGTACTCCCGGTGGTCCTCCTGCTGGAGCGAGACGATCTTCTGCTGGAGGGTGCGGATCAGCTCCAGGCCCGTACGGTCGCCGACGTGCGCCAGCCGCGGGTACTCGTGGCCGCCGAAGTTCCGCTGGGAGATCCGGCCGTCCGGGGTGCGGTCGAAGACGGCGCCCCAGGTCTCCAGCTCCCACACCCGGTCGGGGGCCTCCTGGGCGTGGAGCTCGGCCATCCGCCAGTTGTTGAGGAACTTGCCGCCGCGCATGGTGTCGCGGAAGTGCACCTGCCAGTTGTCGTTGTGGTTGACGTTGGCCATGGAGGCGGCGATGCCGCCCTCCGCCATCACCGTGTGCGCCTTGCCGAACAGCGATTTGCAGATCACCGCGCAGCGCAGCCCCTGCTCGCGCGCCTCGATCGCCGCCCGCAGCCCGGCGCCCCCGGCGCCCACCACGACCACGTCCCAGGACTGCCGGTCCACCCGAGTCATGTGAGAGAAGATCCCTTTGTTCGTTTGTCAGGAGAAGCGCGCGTCAGAAGAGGCGCGCGTCAGAAGAAGCGCGGGTCGCTGAAGGCGCCGCTCGCGACCAGATAGACGTAGAAGTCCGCCACCGCCACGCTCACCAGCGACGCCCAGGCCAGCTGCATGTGGCGGGCGTTGAGCGCGCTCACCCAGCCCCACATGCGGTAGCGCACGGGGTGCTTGGAGAAGTTGCGCAGCCGGCCGCCGACGATGTGCCGACAGGAGTGGCAGGACAGCGTGTACGCCCAGATCAGCGCGATGTTGGCGAGCAGGACGAGCGTGCCGAGCCCCATGTGGCCCCAGGCGCCGTCCGCGTCGCGGAAGCCCAGGACCGCGTCGTAGGTGAGGATCCCCGCGACGAGCACCGCGAAGTAGAAGAAGTAGCGGTGGACGTTCTGCAGGATCAGCGGAAAGCGCGTCTCACCGCTGTACTTCTTGTGCGGCTCGGGCACTGCGCAGGCCGGGGGAGAGGCCCAGAACCCCCGGTAGTACGCCTTGCGGTAGTAGTAGCAGGTCAGCCGGAAGCCCAGCGGGAAGATCAGCACCAGCAGGGCGGGCGACAGTCCCCACCACGAGCCGACGAGCCCCCAGTCGGCGCCGCCCTTCATCTCCACGCAGTTGTCGGCGAGACAGGGGGAGTAGAAGGGCGAGACGTAGGGGGCCGCGTAGTAGTCGGCGCCGGCGAAGGCCCGCCAGGTGGAGTACACGACGAAGGCGAGCAGCCCGGCGGCCGTGACGGCGGGTGACAGCCACCAGCGGTCGGCGCGCAGATGGGGGGCCGGGATCGCGGCGCGCGTGGAGTGGTGGACGCCGCGCGCGGGCGCGTGGCCCGCGGCGGCGGTTTCGGGGTCGGTACCAGTGGCCAAGGAGGACTCCGGTCAGGAGTGGACGGTGGACTCGCCGCTGCGCGACGGCCCCTAGGGCGCGCGCCGGTCCCGGCAGCCGAGCCCCTCCTCGTCCGCGTCCGTCCACAGCGACGTGTCGTACGGGGCGTCGGGGATCGTCACCATCTGCTGGACCGGCTGCGGCTGCCGTCCGGACCGCGTGGCGCGCTCCCGGAGCAGGGCCAGGTCGTCGCGCAGATGGTCCGAGTCGGTGCGCAGCCTGCGCACTTCCAGCCCGCCCTTGCCCAGCTGCCTCTCCAGCCGGTCCACCGAGCGGCCGAGCTCGTCGAGGCTGCGCTGAATGGCGTTCAAGTCATCGTTGACGGACATGATGTGGCCTTCCGCTTCGGTGATGGCGGGTGGCGCCCGGTCATGCGACAGAGAGTGTCGCGCGTCACACCCCTTGAGGGGAAGATAGCCGCCGCGATCGCGCCAATGGCGGAACGCGTTCACCCGACCCCCTTTGGCCGCCTCTTCGTTCGGCCGGGTGGGTGGCCTCGGCCGGGACGGCGACGTGTCGGCACGGCTTCGAACGGGCCGTCGCTTTCAGTGGGCGGCAGCAGACGCCCTGGCGCGGCGCCACCGCGCCGGCCGCGAACGATCCCGGACCGGTCCGGCGGAGGGAGCACCCATGGCACGCGTGGCACCCCTGTCGTCCCCGCCGTCGCCCCCGCCCGGGCCCGGTGCCGCCGCTGCCGCCGACCGCTCCCGGGCCGGCCGTACGCGGCGCGCCCGCCGGCCGCGCCGGGGAGCCGTCCTCCTCGCGGCCGCCGTGCTGCTGCCCCTGCCGCTGCTCGCCGGCTGCTCCGGCGGCGGGGAGGAGGACGACGCCGAGGGCCCGCCCGCCCCCCGGGACATCGCGGCCGCCGCCCGGGCCAAGGTCGCCGACCGGGGCACCCTGACCTGGGCCGTCGACGCGCTGCCCAGCACCTACAACGCCTTCCAGGCCGACGCGGACGCGGCGACCCAGCGGGTCGCCGGCGCGGTGCTGCCCGCCCTGTTCACCCTCGACGAGCGGGGCCGCCCGCAGCGGAACCCGGACTATCTGGTCTCCGCCGCCGTCACCCAGCGCCGCCCCCGGCAGGTAGTCGTCTACAAGCTCAACCCGAAGGCCGTCTGGGGCGACGGCGGCGCGATCACCGCCGCCGACTTCGAGGCCCAGTGGAAGGCCCTGCGCGGCAAGGACAGCGCCTTCTGGGCGGCCCACAACGCCGGCTACGACCGCATCGACCGCGTCGAGCGCGGCGCGGACGACCGCGAGGTCAAGGTCACCTTCGCCAAGAGCCTCGCCGACTGGCCCGCGCTCTTCACACCCCTGTACCCGAAGTCGGTCATGGGCAACGGCGCCGCCTTCAACGACTCCCTCCGCAAGGAGGCCCCCCAGGCCGCCGGCCCCTTCCAGGTCGCCGCCCGGGACGACAAGCAGGGCACGCTCACCCTCGCCCGCAACCCCCGCTGGTGGGGCGACCGGGCCCGGCTGGAGAAGCTGGTGCTCCGGGCCGTCCCGCGCGACCAGCGCGTGGAGGCCCTGGCGAGCGGCAAGGCCGACCTCGCCGAGCTCACCCCGGCCGCCGCCGAACGCATCATGAAGGTCACCGCGGCGCCGAAGGACAAGTCCGACAAGGACGGCCGCTCCCCGGGCCTCACCGGGAGCCGCTCCCCCGTGACCCCGCCGGCCGACCACCCCTCCGTCGTCGGCAGCCCCTCCGCGCCGGGCGGCCGGGCCCGCCCCGACGGCTCCCGGCTGGACGGGGCGAACAAGCCCGCCGCCGCCGACGTGACCGCCCTGCGCGGCCTGGTCGTCCGCAAGTCCCTGGAGCCCGCCTACACCCAGCTCGCCCTCAACGCCGCCTCCGGCCCGCTCGCGGACGAGCGCGTCCGCCGCGCCATCGCCCGGGCCGTCGACCGCAAGGCCCTCGCCGAGTACGTCCTCACCCCGCTGGGCCTGCCCGCCCAGCCGCTCGGCAGCCACCTCCTGGTGGCCGGGCAGCCGGGCTACGAGGACAACAGCGACGCCGTCGGCTCCGTCGACCCCCACGCCGCCATGGCCCTGCTCACCGACGCGGGCTGGAAGGAGGGCCACGGCGCCGCCCCCGGGAAGAAGGCCGCCGACGCAGGCGGCGTGCCCGGCCTCGGCAAGGGCGACGACGGGGACGAGGACGATGACGACGACGGCGGCGGAGACGACCAGAGCAACGCGGGCGCCGTCGCCGACGGCAAGGCCGGCCACGGCACCGCGTACGACAACGGGGGCAAGGCGGGGGCCGCCCCCGCCCGCTTCAAGGACGGCAAGAAGCTCGTCCTCCGCTTCGTTCTGCCCAAGGGCAGCGGCGCCGAGCCGCTCCGGGCCGTGGGCGAGCGGATCGCCCGCCAGCTGGACGCCATCGGCGTCCGCACCGAGCTCGTCACCGTCGACGACGGCGGCTTCTTCAAGGACCACATCGCCTCCGGCGACTTCGACCTGGCCCTCTACGGCTGGCCCACCGGCCCCTACCCGGCCACCGACGCCCGCCCCGTCTTCGCCAAGCCCCAGCCGGCGGCCGACGGCTCCCTGGTCGTCGAGCAGAACTACACCCGCGTCGGCACCGACCAGATCGACCGGCTCTTCGACCAGGCGTCGACCGAACTCGACGACGAGGCATCCCGGGACCTGATCGGCCGGGCGGACGCCCGGATCTGGGCCGTGGCGGCGTCCCTGCCGCTCTACCAGCGGCCCGAGCTGGTGGGGGCCCGGAAGACGGTCGTGAACGCGGGCGCCTTCGGGCTGGCGAGCCCGAGGTACCAGGACATCGGCTTCGAACGCTGACACGCGGTGACCGCAAGCTCCGGAGGGGCTGATTCCAGCCCGTCCGGAGCTGGGACCCGGGAGTAAAATCGCAGGTCAGCGAGGGTGCACCCGGTCCCGGAACGCCAAGCGCGCGGCGTCCCCGTACCATGGAAGGCAGCCGTGGCCTGTTCCGCCCGGCGAGGCACGCGTACCGGACCGTACGCGCCGCCATCCACGATTCCGGGAGAAGCGCCGCAAGTATGCCCACGCGCCACGACATTCGTAACGTCGCCATCGTCGCCCACGTCGACCACGGCAAGACGACCATCGTCGACGCCATGCTCAAGCAGGCCGGCGCCTTCGCCGCGCACCAGCTCGACTCCGTCGACGACCGCGTCATGGACTCGAACGACCTGGAGCGTGAGAAGGGCATCACGATCCTCGCCAAGAACACGGCGGTGAAGTACCACCCCAAGGACGGCGGCGCCCCGATCACGATCAACATCATCGACACCCCCGGCCACGCCGACTTCGGTGGCGAGGTCGAGCGCGGTCTGTCGATGGTCGACGCGGTCGTCCTGCTCGTCGACGCCTCCGAGGGCCCGCTGCCGCAGACCCGCTTCGTGCTCCGCAAGGCGCTCCAGCAGCGCAAGCCGGTCATCCTGTGCATCAACAAGACGGACCGCCCGGACTCCCGCATCGACGAGGTCGTCAACGAGACCTACGACCTCTTCCTCGACCTGGACGCCGACGAGGACCAGATCGAGTTCCCGATCGTCTACGCCTGCGGCCGTGACGGCATCGCCTCGCTGACCAAGCCGGAGGACGGCACCGTCCCCGCCGACAGCGAGAACCTGGAGCCGTTCTTCTCCACGATCCTGGAGCACGTCCCGGCCCCGACGTACGAGGAGGACGCGCCGCTCCAGGCCCACGTCACCAACCTCGACGCCGACAACTTCCTCGGCCGCATCGCGCTGCTCCGCATCGAGCAGGGCGAGCTCCGCAAGGGCCAGACCGTCGCGTGGATCAAGCGGGACGGCACGATCTCCAACGTCCGCATCACCGAGCTGATGATGACCGAGGCCCTCACCCGCAAGCCCGCCGAGGTGGCCGGCCCCGGTGACATCTGCGCCGTCGCCGGTATCCCCGACATCATGATCGGTGAGACCCTGGCCGACCCGGAGAACCCGGTCGCGCTGCCCCTGATCACGGTCGACGAGCCCGCGATCTCCATGACCATCGGCACCAACACCTCGCCGCTGGTCGGCCGTGGCGGCACCGGCAAGGGCGCGGACGCCAAGTCCGCCGTCAAGGACCGCAAGGTCACCGCCCGCCAGGTCAAGGACCGTCTGGACCGCGAGCTGATCGGTAACGTCTCGCTGCGCGTCCTGGACACCGAGCGCCCCGACGCCTGGGAGGTGCAGGGCCGCGGTGAGCTGGCGCTGGCCATCCTGGTCGAGCAGATGCGCCGCGAGGGCTTCGAGATGACCATCGGCAAGCCGCAGGTCGTCACCAAGGAGATCGACGGCAAGCTCCACGAGCCGGTCGAGCGCCTCACGGTCGACGTCCCCGAGGAGCACATGGGTGCCGTCACCCAGCTCATGGGCACCCGCAAGGGCCGCATGGACAACATGTCCAACCACGGCTCCGGCTGGGTCCGCATGGAGTTCGTCGTCCCGTCCCGCGGCCTCATCGGCTTCCGCACGGAGTTCCTGACGAACACCCGCGGTACCGGTATCGCCCACTCCATCCACGAGGGCCACGAGCCGTGGTTCGGCGAGCTGAAGACCCGCAACAACGGTTCGCTGGTCGCCGACCGCGCCGGTGCCGTCACCGCCTTCGCGATGACGAACCTCCAGGAGCGCGGCGTCCTCTTCACCGACCCGGGCACCGAGGTGTACGAGGGCATGATCGTCGGCGAGAACTCCCGCGCCGACGACATGGACGTCAACATCACCAAGGAGAAGAAGCTCACCAACATGCGCTCCTCCTCCGCCGACTCCTTCGAGGCGATCGTCCCGCCGCGCAAGCTGTCGCTGGAGCAGTCCCTGGAGTTCTGCCGCGACGACGAGTGCGTCGAGGTCACCCCGGAGGCGGTCCGCATCCGCAAGGTCGTCCTGGACCAGAAGGAGCGCGGCCGCACGGCTTCCCGCGCCAAGCGCTGACGCCCCGGCGTCCGCTCCCGAAGGCCCGGCACCCGCATGCGCGGGGGCCGGGCCTTCGGCCTATCCGGACACCGGCGGCTCCGGCGGCTCCTCCTCCAGCAGCCCCGAGCGCGCCACGAGATAGGCGAGCTGCGCCCGGCTGCGGCTGCCCAGGGTCTCGGCGGTCTTCTTGATGTGGGTGGCCACCGTGCGGGTGCTCAGGCCCAGCCGGCCGGCGATGGCGTCGTCGGTGTACCCGCTGACCATCAGGCTCAGGACCGTGCGGCGGGTCTCGTTGGTGAGCAGCTGCGGGCGCTGGTGGCTGGGCGTGTAGACGATGGGCTCGGCGCGGGCCCAGGCGTTCTCGAAGGCGGTGACCAGGAAGCGGATGATCCCCGGGTGCTCGACGGCGAGGGCCGCGCCGTTGACCTCGTAGCGGTGGTCGGGGATGAAGGCGATCGTCCGGTCGCAGACGATCACCCGGTCGAAGACCTCGTTGAGGGTGCGCAGTTCGGCGCCCGCCGCCGACATCCGCTCGATGTAGGCCAGGGTCGGGCCGTGGCTGCGCACGGTGTGCTGGTAGAGCGTCCGCTGGCGCACGCCGCGCCCGCTGAGGTCCAGGTCGCGGGGGAGCGCCTCGGCCAGCAGCTCCGGCGCCCGGCCGCCGCCCGGCTGGGCCGTGAGCATCTCCTCGCGGCAGGCGCCGACGGCCCGTTCCAGGGCGGTGCTGATCGCCTCCTTGCCCTGGAGCAGCCGGACGGACTGGTCCCCGCGCGACCGGGCGGCGCGGTGGACGGCCTCCACGCCGGCGACCGAGTCCCGGATGGCGGCCAGGGCCTGCTGGTGCTCCAGGAGGGCGCGCTCGACGGGGCGGGCCAGCGCGGCCGCCGCGACGTCCGGGGCCACGGGCAGGAACCGTCCGGCGGCACCGGGCACGGGCCGGAGCAGTCCCAGGGCGGTGAGGCACTCGGGCACCTCACCCGTGACCCCGCCCTCCTCCAGTGCCTTGCCGTAGACGTCCAGGCCCGCCGGGCACACCTCGACGAGGTCGACTACACCGGGATTGCTCCCCTTTGTGCACATCCGTTCCCCCTTCAGGTTCCTCAATTGCATGATCATGATGCCAGTGACGGCTGTCTTCCGATTCGGTTCCTCGGGCAGGATCGATTTATCGAAGCGAGGGCGATCACGCCCCGCCGGTGAATAGGGGGACGGGGGCCATGCGGCTCACGAATTCTTTGCGGAAATTTATTGGCGCGTTCACGGTCGCTCTTCTCGCGGCTCTCGGCGCGATGGCTCCGACGGGCGGGGCCGCGGATTCGGTGGTGACGGCGGAGGCCGCACCGGCCCCGGCCACCCCGGGCGACTCGGCCTGGGGCTGACGGACGGTACCCCGTATCCGTAAACCGCACACGAAATCGGAGACAAAGAAGTGACGACGGCTGTGCGCGCCGTGGATTCCGGCGCGATATTCGATGTGTACCGACGGAAGATAGACCGGCTGAAGAGCGACGGCCTCTACCGGGAATTCATTCCCGTCGGCCACCTCGCGGACGACCCCGGCCAGACGCTCCACCACGGGCGCCGGGTGCAGGTCTGGTGCAGCAACGACTACCTCGGCATGAGCCAGCACCCGGACCTCATCAAGATCCAGTCCGAGTCGACCGGCCTCCACGGCACCGGCAACGGCGGCTCGCGCAACATCGCCGGCACCAGCTCCACCCACGTCGAGCTGGAGGCCAGGCTGGCCGCCTGGCACCGCAAGGAGCGCGCCCTCGTCTTCTCCAGCGGCTACGTGGCCAACTTCGAGACGCTGAGCACCCTGATCGCGGCCGTCCCGGACATGGTCGTCTTCTCGGACGCCCTCAACCACCGCTCCCTGATCGAGGGCATCGTCCGCAGCGGCTGCGAGAAGGTCGTCTTCCCCCACAACGACGTCGACGCGCTGGAGACGGCGCTGGCCGCCTACGGCCCCGACCGCCCGAAGCTGATCGTCTTCGAGTCCGTCTACTCCATGGACGGGGACGTATCGCCCCTGACGGCCATCCTCGATCTGGCCGAGCGCCACAACGCGCTGACGTTCCTCGACGAGACCCACGCCATCGGCATCATGGGCGCCACGGGCGCCGGGCTCTCCGAGCTGCTCGGCGACCACCGGGCCACCTTCGTCCAGGGCGTGTTCGGCAAGGCCATCGGCACGGTCGGCGGCTATGTCGTGGGCCCCGACGTCGCGATGGACTACGTACGCTCCACCGCCCCCGGCTTCATCTTCACCACGGCGCTGCCCAAGGCCAGCATGGACGCCACCCTCCGGGGCCTGGAACTCGTCCAGACCGGAAACGACCTGCGCCGCGACGTGATGGCCAACGCCGAGTACCTCAAGGCCCGGCTGCGGGCCGAGAACATCGACTTCATCGACGCCGAGAGCCACCTGGTGCCCGTCATGGTGCCCGGCAGCGACCGCGTCCGGCGGATCTCCCAGCGCCTCTTCGGCGAGTTCGGGATCTACGTCCAGCCCATCAACTTCCCCTCGGTGCCCCGGGGCGGCGAGCGCTTCCGCGTCACCGCCCCGCCCTACCGCACCCATGAGCAGATCGACCGTTTCGTCGGCGCGCTGAAGCAGTGCCTGGCGGAGGACTGAGAGAGACATCGTGAAGATCCGTGAGATCACCCCGTTCATCGGCGCCGAGTTCACCGGCGTCACCTACGAGGACCTGACCCGCCCCGAGGTCTTCCAGGAGCTCGTGGACCGGCTCCACCGCCACGAACTCGTCGTCGTACGCGAGCTGGAGCTCACCCCCGAGCAGCAGATCTCCCTGGCCGCCCGCCTCGGCCGGCCGGTGCCGTTCGTCATCCAGAAGTACCGGCACCCGGAGTACCCCGAGATCATGATCTCGTCCAACGAGGTCAAGAACGACAAGCCGCTGGGCGTCGCCCGCGTCGGCAACTTCTGGCACCAGGACTCCACGTTCGTCGCCGACCCGGCGCCGTACACGATGCTCCACGGCGTCAACGTCCCCGGCACCAGCGGCCACACCCTCTACGCCAGCGCGCTGGACGTCTACGACCGGCTGCCCCAGGAGTGGAAGGACAAGCTCGCCGGGCGCACCGGCGTCCACACCGTCGGCAAGCGGCTGCGCATCCGGCCCGAGCACGTCGGCCTGTCGGTCGCCGAGTTCCGCGCGCTCATCGACATCGAGCACCCCAAGGTGGAGCACCCGCTGGTGCAGACCGACCCGGTGACCGGGCGACCGTACCTCTACGGCTCCCGTGAGTACATGGACTCGGTCGCGGGCTTCGACCCCAACGAGAACGAGGCGTTCTTCTCGCTCGTCGACGAGCTGCTCGCCGACGAGGACCACGTCTACACCCACCGCTGGACGCCCAAGGACCTCGTGATCTGGAAGACGAAGACGACCTTCCACCAGGCCACCGCCGTCGAGCCGGGCGTCTCCCGGACCGTCCACCGGGTCAGCATCGACGCGGGTGAGTGAGCCGTGGGCGGCATAGTCGACTTCGACGTCCGCTTCCCCGCCTCGTACCTGGGAGTGAAGGAGATGTCCGCCTCCTCGGGCGTGCCCGAGGACGGCATCCGCCGGATCACCCACGGCGAGGGCTTCCCCGTCCTCGGCGAGCGGGAGCAGGCGTGGGAACTCGCGGCCGAGGCGGCGCGGGCCGTACTGGCCCGCACCGCCGTCCGCCCCGCCGACATCGGACAGGTCATCTACGCGGGCTCCGGCGACTGGGACAAGCCGTTCTGGTCGCCGGCGGCCCGGGTGGCCGACGCCCTCGGCATCGAGGGGGCGCACGCCTTCGAGGTCGCGAACTTCTGCAACGCGGGCATGACCGCGCTGCGGATCGCGACCGACGCCATCACCCTGGGCCGGACCGGATACACCCTGGTGCTCATCGGGGACCGGCTCAGCCGCATGGTCGACCACACCGACCCCGGCTCGAAGGCGCTGTTCAACTTCGGGGACGCGGCGGCCGCCGTGCTCCTCTCCGGCGGCGACCTGTCCTTCTCCCTGCTCCACTCGGCGATGCGCACCGACCCCTCCTGGTCGGACTACTACTACGGCGAGCACCGGGACAACCGGGTCGTCATCCGGCGGGCCCCACACCGCGCGGGCCTCGCCGACGCCTACGTCGAGAACTTCGGCGCGCTCGTCGACGAGACCCTGAAAGCCCTGGGCAAGGAACTGGCGGATGTCGCCTACTTCCTGATCAACCACGGCGACAAGGACATGCACGAGCGGCTGCTGGAGAGCATCGGCCTGCCCCGGGAGAAGAGCGTCTTCAACTACCACCGGCTGGGCCACATGGGCGGAGCCGACACCCTCATCGCCCTCCAGGGCCTGCTCACGGACAAGAAACTGGCGCGCGGCGACCTGGTGCTGCTGGCCAGCAGCGCCATGGGCTTCAGCTGGGGGATCACGGCCTTGGAGTTTCACGCATGAAGATTCTGGTCATCCACCAGGTCCCGTACCGCAAGATTTCCTACCACCTCGGCCTCGACCACGAGCGGCACGAGGTCACCTACATCGGGCACCCCGCGCGCATGGCGGACCTCCCCACAGGTCTGCGCTGCCGGCGGATCGAACTCGCCGAGGGCGAGGACCTGGTGGCGGGCGTCACCGCCCGCGTCTCCCGCGCCGACGGCTACGAGGGGATGCTGTCCCTCTCCGAGTTCGGCATGCTGGAGTCCTGGCACATCCGCCGCCACCTGGGCCTTGCCGGGCCCTCCCTGGAACACCTCGAACGGGTCCGCGACAAGGTCAGCATGAAGCGGGCCCTCGCCGACTCCGGCATCCGCTACCCCCGCTTCGAGGCCGCCCCCGCCCCCTGCGACGCCCTGCCCTGGACGGGCCGGACCGTCATCAAGCCCCGGCAGGGCGCCTCCAGCGAGGGCGTCACCGTCCACGACACCGCCCGCGACGCGCTGACGGCCTACTGGAAGCTGGAGCACCGGCAGGACGTCCAGCTGGAGGAGTACATCGACGGCGCCATCCTCCACGCCGACGGCCTGGTGAGCGGCGGCACGCTCGTCGACCTCGCGGTCAGCCGGTACGTCAACAAGCCCGTCGACTACCTGGGCGGCTTCCCGCTGGCCTCCCACCAGATCCCCGACCGCGACGGCCGCTACCGGGACTTCGCCGAGCGCGTGGTCGAGGCGCTGGAGATCGAGGCCGGCACCCTCCACCTGGAGCTCTTCGAGACCGAGGAGGGCGAGCTCGTCTTCCTGGAGGTCGCCAACCGCATGGGCGGCGCCGGAGTCGTGGACGCCCACCTGCGTCACACGGGAGTGCACCTGCCCTCCCACGAGATCGCCATCCGGCTGGGGCTCCAGCGACCGGCCCCCGCCCAGCCCAGCGGCCGCCACCACGGCTGGCTGGCCGTCCCCGGCCACCACCTCGACCCCGCCCCGGGCCACACCATCCACGTGCCGCCGGAGCTGCGGGACCACCCCGCCGTGGACGCGCTGTACGTCCTCGACCGCGAGCGGCCGCTGCCCGACCACGTCACCTACCACGAGTGGCTGGTGCCCGTCTTCATCGAGGCGTCGCACGAGGACCCGGAGGAGCTCGGCGCGTTCCTGCGGGAGTGCGCCCGGACGATCACGGTCGAGCCCGCTGAAGCCGGTGGGCTCGCCGAGGCCGGTGGGCTCGTCAAGGCCGGTGGGTGAGATGAGAACCGTCTGGCAGGACCCGAGGGCGCGCCGGATGCTCGGCGCGATCCTGATGTCCAGCCTCGGCTTCGGCCTGAACGTCCTCGCGCTCGGCCAGCTCCTCTTCGAACTCACCGGCAGCACCGGCGCGTTCGTGACCGTGCTCGCCTCGCAGGGCATCGGCGCGATCTGCGTCCTGCCCTTCTGCGGGCCGGTCGTCGACGCGCTGCGCTCCACGCGGGTCTATGTGACGGCGGCCCTCTGCAAGGCCGCCTGCGTGCTGGCCATCGCGGGCTTCGCCGCCGCGCCCGTCGGCGATCCGGTGCCGTTCATCATGGCGGCGGCCGTGCTGCTGGCCGTCTTCGACAACGTCGAGCGGGCCGCGCTGTTCAAGTTCACGGCGCACCACATCGACCGGGGCCTGGTGGTGCGGTTCAACGCCGTCACCGGCATGGCCTTCCAGGTCGGCGTGGTGATCGGGATGGCGCTGCTCGGCGTCGTCCTGGCCTTCGGCACGCCCGCCAGGGCGCTGCTGGTGAGCGTGGCCGCCTCCGCCCTGTGCGCCGGGGTGGCCCGGGGCGTCCGGCCGGAGAGGACGGAGAACACCCGGCCGCTGTCCCCGGCGCTGCTGCGCGCCGCGCTGACGGGCATGCTGGGGGACTGGCGGCGGATGTTCGGCCGCTACCGGGGCGAGGCCGTCGTCTTCGCCATGGTGGTGACCTGCGCCGCCGACTTCCTCTTCGCGAACAGCATGAGCACCCTGGTCGTCCCGCTGGTCGACCGCTTCTACGAGGGCCGGAGCTGGTACGTCTCCGCGCTGGAGGCCACCTTCGGCGTGGGCATGGTCACTGCCTCCTTCTTCACCTCCCGCACGGCGAAGCAGAAGCTGCTGCCGTTCTGGCTGGCGGTACAGGCGGCGATCGCGCTGCTGCTGTCCGCCGGCGGGAACCCGGTCGTGCACTTCGCGGCGTTCCTGCTGGGCGGCTTCGCCAACCTCAACAGCCTCGTCTGGCTGCTGGCCTCGCTCCAGCAGCACGCGGGCGAGGGGGACAAGGCCAAGATGGCCTCGCTGCGGCTGCTGGCCATCGGCCTGGGCTCGGTGCTGCTGATGCCGGCCGTGGGCCGGGCGGCGAAGGTCTCGCTCGGCACCGGCTACGCCGGGGTGGCCGCGATCATGCTGGCCTTCGCCCTGTGCGGCGTCTGGGTGGCCGCGCGCTTCCGGCCCCGGGTGCCCGTGGGCTGAGCCTCCCGCTCCCTTCCGTACTCCGTACTTCGTGTCCGTGACCACCGCTATCGCCAGGGAACACTGATGCTGACCAGATCCACCCTCGCCAGACTGGCCGTCTGCGCGGCCACCGCATGCGCCCTCGTGAGCACCACCGCGCCCGCCGGCGCCACCGGCCCGGGCGGTGGCGGGGAGCTGCGCGTCTTCGCCGAGGAACCGGGCCATCTGATGCCCGGCAACGTCGACCAGAGCGAGAGCCTCATCGTCGACTCGGTGCTCTACAGCGGGCTGGTGCGCTACGACCCCAAGACCCTCCAGCCGGTGAACGTCCAGGCGGAGTCCATCACGCCGTCCGCCGACCAGAAGGTCTGGACCGTCAGGCTGAAGAAGGGCCTGACCTTCCACAACGGCGAGCCGGTCGACGCCGACGCCTACATCAGGGCCTGGAACTACACCGCCTACGGCCCCAACCAGCAGGCCAACAACGACTTCTTCCGCAGCGTCCAGGGCTACGGCGACGTCCAGCAGGGCAAGGCGAAGACCCTCTCCGGCCTCAAGAAGACCGACCGCCGGACGTTCACCGTCACCCTCTCCGAGCCCTACAGCGGCTTCCGGACGATGCTCGGCTACATCGGCTTCCACCCGCTCGCCAAGGCGTGCCTCGCCGACGTCAAGGCATGCGACGAGAAGCCGATCGGCAACGGCCCCTACCGGATGGAGTCCTGGGAGCACGGCAAGGTCATCCGGACCGTCCGCTTCGACGGCTACAAGGGCGCCCCCAAGGGCAAGTCCCGGCGCATCACGTTCAAGCTGATGAACAACGTGTCGGACGGCTACGACGCCCTGGAGCGCGGCGAGCTCGACGTGGTCCGCAAGCTGCTGCCCGGCGACAAGCTCCGCGACGCCCGCCAGAAGCACAAGGACACCCTCATCGAGGTGCCCATGGCCTCCCTCCAGCGGATCGCCTTCCCCACCTACGACGCGCGCTTCAAGGACAAGCGGGTGCGCCAGGCGCTGTCCATGGCCGTCGACCGCAAGGCGCTCGTCGACGACCTCTACGCCGGCGCCCACGTGCCGGCCGCGGGCTTCGTCTCCCCGGTCTTCCCCGGCGCCCGGAACTCCTGCGGCTACTGCGCGTACGACCCGGAGCGGGCCCGGAAGCTGCTGGCGGAAGCGGGCGGCTGGCAGGGCGGCAAGCTGGAGCTGTGGACCAACTCCGGCGCCGACCACCAGGTGTGGATGGCCGCGCTCGGTGAGCAGCTGAAGAAGAACCTGGGCATCGACTACGAGGTCAAGGCCGACCTGCCCTACTCGCAGTACGTGGACAAGATCCACACCAACACCATGACCGGGATGTTCCGCAGCGGCTGGAACTCCGACTACCCGAGCATGGAGAACTTCCTCAACCCGCTCTACGGCAAGAACGGTTCGACGGCCGTCACCGGCTGGACCGACCCCCGCTTCGACGAACTCGTCGCCCAGGGGAACCGGGCCGCGAGCCAGGACGAGGCCATCGCCGCCTACCAGAAGGCCGAGGACCTGGTGGCCGAGGACATGCCCGCCATGCCCGTCTGGTACGTCCGGGGCTCGACGCTCCACTCGCCGCGGGTCAGCGGCGTCGTCGTCAACCCCGTGGGCGGGGAGCCGATCCTCGCCGGCATCACCCCGGCCGCCGAACCCCGGAAGAAGTGAGGACCCCAGCATGCCCACCACGTTCCGCGCCGTACACCAGGTCGCCCAGCCCAAGGGGATGCCGACGGCCGACGACTTCGCCTTCGTCACCGGCACCCTGCCCGACCCCGGGGCGGGCCAGGCCCTGGTCGAGAACCTCTACCTGTCCGTCGACCCCTATATGCGCGAGTGCATGAACGGGGTCTGGGAGCTGAACGCCCCCCTGGAGGGCCGCTCCGTCGGACGCGTCCTCGCCTCCGAGGACCCCCGCCTCGCCGTCGGGGACCTCGTCTTCCACCGGCAGGGCTGGCGCACCCACGCGCTGGTCACGGCCGACGAGGCCCGGGTGATCCGGCAGGCCGAGGGCGTCCCCCTCAGCGCCTACCTCAGCGTCCTGGGCGGCACCGGGCTCAGCGCCTATGTGGCGCTCACCCGGATCGCCCGGCTCCAGGAGGGCGAGTCCCTGTTCATCTCCGCCGCCGCGGGCGGCGTCGGCACCGCCGCCGGGCAGCTCGCCCGCATCCTCGGCGCCGGGCGCGTCATCGGCAGCGCCGGGTCTGCGGCCAAGGTGCGCCACCTCGTCGAGGACCTCGGCTTCGACGCCGCCTTCGACTACCACGACGGGCCCGTCACCGCGCTCCTGCGCGAGGCGGCACCCGACGGTGTGGACGCCTGCCTGGAGAACGTCGGCGGTGATCACCTGGAGGCGGCCATCGACGTCGTGCGTCCCCACGGGCGCATCGTGTGGTGCGGCGCCGTCTCCACGTACAACGACCCGGAGAACCCCCCGGCCGCCCCCCGCAACCTCTACGAGGTGGTCGGCAAGAGCCTCCGCCTGGAGGGCTTCCTGGTCCGCGAGTACCCCCACGTCCAGGAGGAAATGGAGGAGGCGCTGATACCGCACATCCGCTCCGGGCGGCTGGTGCCGGACGAGACGGTGGCCGACGGCTTCGACCACGTCGTCGACGCGTTCCTCGGCATGCTGCGCGGGGAGAACACCGGAAAGATGATCGTCCGGATCGCCGGGGCCTAGGACCCGGGGGAGGAGGCCGAGATGTTACGGAACCCCGTCGTCGCCGTCGTCGACGCGCAGGGCACCGCGGGCCACCTCGGCCCGCTCCTCCGGGAGCGCGGCTACGCGGTGCTGCACGTCCGCGAGGAGCTCCCCGGGGGCGGTGATCTCCTCGCGGACGTCGCCGCGCACCGTCCGGTCGCCGTGCTGGCCGGCGCCCCGGGCGGGGCGGGGCTCGCGGATCTCCTCGCCGAGGGCCTCGGCCTGCCCGGCAACGGCACGGGGCCGATCGCGGCCCGCGCGGTGGGTCCCCTGCCGGGCGGTGAAGTGGGCCGCGAGGAAACCTCCGCGGGGGATACGTTTCACGTCAATACGGTGAGCCTGGACGGCCTGCATCACATCTGCGACGTCTGGCGGGCGCCGGGCCCCCCGGGCGCCGACGTCTGGGACCCGGCGGGCGAGGTGGAGCTGCTCCCCCGGCGGGGGGCCGAGGCGGACCGGCTCGTGTCCGCCGCCCTCGCCGCGCTCGACGCCCTCCGATTACGTACCGGCCCGGCGCACTCCGTCTTCCGCCGCACCCCGGACGGGCCGCGCCTGCTGGGCGTCCGGCCGGGGATCGCCGGCCGGCTTCCGCTGCTGGCCCGGCAGGCGCTCGGGGCGGGGCAACTGGAGTGGACCGTGGACGCGTACGTCGGGCCGGAATGGTTCCGGATGCGCGCGGGGCGCGACTACGGCACGTACCGATGACGGGCGGCCGTCACTGAGGGATTGTCCGGAAGTCGGTCCCTCAGGTCCGGATGTTGTGTTAACAGTCCGTTTCAGACGTGTCTGTCTGTAGTTGCTTTGTCCGGATTTACCGATGTCGGCGAAGATCGATGTGACCAAAGCGAGACCCTGTAAGTGTGGTTTAAAGGGCGGTCGTACTCAATAGTTGGGTTCACTGAGCTCGGGTCAATGGGTCACGCGCTGTGGGGAGCGCCGACTCACGAGCACACTCGAGGTGCCGGTTCCGACTTCGCTGTCAGGGGTGTCAGCGAGGGACCGGCGCCTCACTTGTAGCGAAAAGTGGACTCTTGAGGAGGCAAACCCATGCGCGGTGCCAGGAGCGCCAAGTGGGTCACGTGCGCGATAGTCGTGGCGCTGGCCGCGACGGCCTGTGGCGGTGACAAGAGCGACAGCGGTGGCGGTCTGACGGACGGAAAGGTCGACCCCAACGGGACGATCACCGTCCAGACCAATGAGCCGCAGAACCCGCTCCAGCCGGCGAACGCCAAGGAGAGCCAGGGGCACCGGGTGCTGAACACCCTGTTCTCGACCCTGGTGACGTACGAGTCCGGCACGGCCAAGATCGTGAACGTCAATGCCGAGTCGGTGACGTCCACGGACGCCCAGCACTGGACGGTCAAGCTCAAGCCGGGCTGGAAGTTCCACAACGGCGAGACCGTGACCGCGCAGTCCTACGTGGACTCCTGGAACTGGTCGGCCAACACCAAGAACAACCAGATCAACTCGAACTGGTTCAGCGACATCGAGGGCTTCGACGACGTCCACCCGGCGGAGAAGGGCGCGGAGCCCAAGTCGGACACGATGTCGGGCCTGAAGGTCGTCAACGACAACGA
The DNA here is from genome assembly GCF_014648775.1 of Streptomyces abikoensis. GTDB lineage: Bacteria > Actinomycetota > Actinomycetes > Streptomycetales > Streptomycetaceae > Streptomyces > Streptomyces abikoensis. The sequence goes on along the minus strand of NZ_BMRT01000003.1, from coordinate 669,268 downwards.
GTTCACGATCTCGCTCAAGACCAAGGTCCCGTACTTCAACTACAAGCTGGGGTACATCGTCTGGGCGCCGCTGCCCAAGGCCTTCTTCAAGGACCCCAAGGGCTTCGGTGAGAAGCCGGTCGGCAACGGTCCCTACCAGTTCGACTCCTGGGCGCACAACGACAAGATCGTTGTGAAGAAGTGGGACGGCTACACGGGCCCGAACAAGGCCAAGAACGGCGGCATCACCTTCAAGAACTACACCACCGCCGACGCCGCCTACAACGACCTCCGCTCGGACAACCTCGACTGGGTCGAGCAGATCCCGGACACGTCGCTGACCAGCTACAAGCAGGACCTCGGCGACCGCGCGGCCACGGTGGAGTACTCGGCGATCCAGGACGTCGCCGTCGCGTACTACTCGGACCAGTGGAAGAGCATCGACAACAAGGTCGTCCAGGGCCTGTCGATGGCGGTCGACCGCGAGACCATCACCAAGAACACCCTCCACGGCACCCGCATCCCGGCCAACAGCTTCGTCGCCAAGGGCGTGCTGGGCTACCAGGCCAACTCCTGCGGCGAGGCCTGCACCTTCAACCCGGAGAAGGCCAAGCAGCTCATCAAGGAGGGCGGCGGCGTCCCGGGCAACAAGATCTTCATCCAGTACAACGCCGACCTGAACCACAAGCCGTGGGTCGACGCGGTCTGCAACAGCATCCGCACCAACACCGGTGTGGACTGCGTCGGCGACTCCAAGCCGAACTTCAAGGCCGACCTCGACACCCGCGAGAAGAAGCAGGTCAAGTCGCTGTACCGGTCGGGCTGGAACCTCGACTACCCCGTCAACGCCAACTTCCTGCGTGACCTCTACGGCTCCAAGGCCGACGGCAACCAGGGTGGTTACGAGAACAAGGAGTTCGACGAGCTCGCCGCCAAGGCGGACAACGTCAACTCCCTGGACGAGTCGGTGAAGCTCTACCAGGAGGCCGAGAAGGCCCTGACCAAGAAGCTTCCCGTCATCCCGCTGTGGTACTACGCCGTGAACTCCGGCCAGTCCACCAAGGTGTACGACAAGATCAAGTACGGCCAGGACGGCGAGCCCCTCTTCTGGGCCATCCAGGTCAAGCAGAAGTAACACCAAGGGCGGCGACGCCCAGGTACTCGTACACCCGCAAGGCCGGTGCCGCCGACCCGTCGGCGGCACCGGCGCTCCCGCACATCCCCGGCACGGCAATTCCCCCCACGCGCAAGGGAAGTCAGGCTGTCCGGCGTCGCGGGCTGCGACTGACTTGGAGGCATGATGGGGCGTTATGTCGCGCGGCGACTGCTCCAGATGATCCCGGTGTTCATCGGGACCACGCTACTGATTTTCCTGATGGTGCACTGGCTCCCCGGCGACCCGATCAAGGCGCTGTGGGGCGACAAGGTGCCCGACCCGGCCCAGGTCGAGGCGCTGCGCCACAAGTACGGCTTCGACCTGCCGCTGTGGCACCAGTACTGGAACTACATGACCGATCTGTTCCAGGGCAATTTCGGTGAGACCTTCGGCGGCCGGCAGGTCTCCGACGTGATGGGTGAGGCCTTCCCCGTCACCATCCGGCTGGCGGTCGTCGCGTTCGTCATCGAGGTCGTCCTCGGCATCACCCTCGGCGTCTTCGCGGGCCTCAAGGCGGGCAAGGCGCTGGACACCGCCGTCCTGGTCTTCACCCTGCTGGTGATCTCGGTGCCGGTCTTCGTCCTCGGCTACATCTTCCAGACCGTCTTCGGCGTCCAGCTCGGCTGGGTGACTCCCAACGTCAGGAACTCCGAGGACATCACGGAGCTGATCCTGCCGGGCGCCGTGCTCGGCTCGCTGTCGCTGGCGTACGTGGCGCGGCTGACCCGCACCACCATCAGCGAGAACCTGCGCTCCGACTACATGCGCACCGCGCTCGCCAAGGGCCTGCCCCGGCGCCGGATCGTCGGTGTCCACCTGCTGCGCAACTCGCTGATCCCCGTCGTCACCTTCCTCGGCACCGACATCGGCGCCCTGATGGGCGGCGCGATCGTCACCGAGGGCATCTTCAACGTCCAGGGCGTCGGCCAGCAGCTCTACCGGGCCGTCAACCAGGGCGAGGGCACGACCACCGTCGGCATCGTCACCGTCCTGGTCCTCGTCTTCCTGTTCACCAGCCTGATCGTCGACCTGCTCTACGCGGTCCTGGACCCGAGGATCCGGTATGCCTGACGTGACCAAGACCCCCGGCACGGCGGCGGAGAGCGCGGCGGAGACCGCGGCGGCCGCGGGCGAGGCCGCGGTGGTGGCCGCCCCCGCGTCGTCCGGCAAGCCCCGCAGCCTGTGGAGCGACGCCTGGGGCGACCTGCGCCGCAACCCGTTCTTCGTGATCTCCGCGCTGCTGATCGTGCTGCTGCTGGTGATGGCCGCCTGGCCGTCGCTGTTCACCAGCACCAACCCGCGCAATGGTGACCTCACCCACCACTTCCTCACCAAGCCGGAGTACGGCGACGTCTTCTCGGCCGACTGGTTCGGCTACGACAAGCAGGGCCGCAGCATCTACGCGCGTGTCATCTACGGCGCCCGCGCCTCGATCAGCGTCGGCGTGCTCGTCACCATCGCCGTGACGCTCCTCGGCGGCCTGGTCGGCATGATCGCCGGCTACTACGGCGGCTGGGTCGACTCGGTGCTCTCCCGCGTCACCGACATCTTCTTCGGCATCCCCTTCTTCCTCGGCTCGATGGTCATCCTGGTGAGCTTCTCCGACCGGAAGGTGTGGGTCGTGGCCTCCGCCATGGCCTTCCTGGGCTGGACCCAGATAGCCCGCGTGATGCGCGGCTCGGTGATCACCACCAAGCAGTCCGACTACGTGACGGCCGCCCGCGCGCTGGGCGCGGGCACCGGGCGCATCATGTTCCGGCACATCCTGCCGAACGCCATCGCGCCCGTCATCGTCGTCGCCACCATCGCCCTCGGCGGCTACATCGCGGCCGAGGCCACGCTGTCCTACCTCGGTCTCGGCCTCTCCGAGCCGACGATCTCCTGGGGCATCGACATCTCGGACGCCAAGGACTCCATCCGGGACAACCCGCATGTGATGTTCTTCCCCGCCGGCATGCTCTGCATCACCGTGCTCGCGTTCATCATGCTCGGCGACGCGGTGCGCGACGCCCTCGACCCCAAGCTGCGCTGAGGGAGGCGTACGTGACCGTGACAGAGAAGACCGCGAACGCCCCCGAGCCGGGGACCGACGGCGACAAGAAGGCCCCGCTGCTCGAGGTGCGCGACCTCCACGTGGAGTTCCACACCCGCGAGGGCGTCGCCAAGGCCGTCAACGGCGTCAACTACACCGTCGACGCCGGTGAGACCCTGGCCGTGCTCGGCGAGTCCGGGTCCGGTAAGTCCGTGACCGCGCAGGCCATCATGGGCATCCTCGACATGCCCCCGGGGAAGATCCCGCAGGGCCAGATCCTCTTCCGCGGCCAGGACATGCTCACCATGTCCGCCGACGAGCGGCGGAAGATCCGGGGCCGGAAGATCGCCATGATCTTCCAGGACGCCCTCTCCTCGCTGAACCCCGTCCTCAGCGTCGGCTACCAGCTCGGCGAGATGTACCGGGTGCACCAGGGCCTCTCCAAGAAGGAGGCCAAGGCCAAGGCCATCGAGCTGATGGACCGCGTCCGCATCCCGGCCGCCAAGCAGCGCGTCGACGACTACCCCCACCAGTTCTCGGGCGGTATGCGTCAGCGCATCATGATCGCGATGGCGCTGGCCCTGGAGCCGGACCTGATCATTGCGGACGAGCCCACGACCGCCCTGGACGTCACCGTCCAGGCCCAGGTGATGGACCTGCTGGCGGAGCTCCAGCAGGAATACAACATGGGCCTGATCCTGATCACCCACGACCTGGGCGTCGTCGCCGACGTCGCCGACAAGATCGCGGTGATGTACGCGGGCCGCATCGTCGAGACCGCGCCGGTCCACGAGCTCTACAAGCGCCCGGCCCACCCGTACACCAAGGGTCTGCTCGACTCCATCCCGCGCCTGGACCAGAAGGGCCAGGAGCTCTACGCGATCAAGGGCCTGCCGCCCAACCTGCTGCGCATCCCGGCCGGTTGCGCGTTCAACCCGCGCTGCCCCATGGCGCAGGAAACCTGCGGCGTGGACGTCCCCGTCCTCCACCAGGTGACCGAGCGGGACGGCACGGAGCTCGCCGGCCGCGGCAGCGCGTGCCACTTCTGGAAGGAGACGATCCATGGCTGAGACGGGTAAGAAGGACGTCGCCGCGACACCGAACGTCTCCGAGGTACACGTCAGCGACGCGTCGACGACCCAGGAGGTCGAGGCCGTCCTGGACGCCCCCGTGGAGCGCGGCGAGCCGATCCTGCAGGTGCGCAACCTGGTCAAGCACTTCCCGCTGACCCAGGGCATCCTCTTCAAGAAGCAGGTCGGCGCGGTCAAGGCCGTCGACGGCGTCTCCTTCGACCTCTACCAGGGCGAGACGCTCGGCATCGTCGGCGAGTCCGGCTGTGGCAAGTCCACCGTCGCCAAGCTGCTGATGACCCTGGAGACGGCCACCTCCGGCGAGGTCTTCTACAAGGGCCAGGACATCACCAAGCTGTCCGGGCGTGCGCTGAAGGCCGTCCGCCGCAACATCCAGATGGTCTTCCAGGACCCGTACACCTCGCTCAACCCCCGGATGACGGTGGGCGACATCATCGGGGAGCCCTTCGAGATCCACCCGGAGGTGGCCCCCAAGGGCGACCGCCGCAAGCGGGTCCAGGAGCTCCTGGACGTCGTGGGCCTCAACCCGGAGTACATCAACCGCTATCCGCACCAGTTCTCGGGCGGCCAGCGGCAGCGCATCGGCATCGCGCGCGGTCTGGCCCTCAACCCCGAGATCATCATCTGCGACGAGCCCGTCTCGGCGCTGGACGTCTCGGTGCAGGCGCAGGTCATCAACCTGATGGAGAAGCTCCAGGACGAGTTCAACCTCTCCTACGTCTTCATCGCCCACGACCTGTCCATCGTGCGGCACATCTCGGACCGCGTGGGCGTGATGTACCTGGGCAAGATGGCGGAGATCGGCACGGACGCCGAGATCTACGACCACCCGACCCACCCCTACACCCAGGCGCTCCTCTCCGCCGTCCCGGTCCCGGACCCGGACGCGCGCGAGCGCCGCGAGCGGATCATCCTGACGGGCGACGTGCCGTCGCCGGCCAACCCGCCGTCGGGCTGCCGCTTCCGCACCCGCTGCTGGAAGGCGCAGGACAAGTGCGCGGAGGAGGTGCCGCTGCTGGCGGTGCCGCAGGTCTTCGTGGGCAAGTCCACGCCGGCGGCGCACGAGTCGGCGTGCCACTTCGCGGAGGAGAAGGACGTGGTGGGGGCGGCGTAAGCCCGTCGCCTTCATGGAAGCGCCCGGGTCGATTCCTGACGGGATCGGCCCGGGCGCTTCCACGTTTTCACGTTTTCGCGCTTCCGTGTCAGCCGACAGCGATGCTCTCGACCCGAGGCTCGGCGACCTTGAGATAATCGCTGGTGGAGAGGGCGAGCGAGCGGTCGAGACGGGCGGCGTTGAAGAAGAACTCGGGGTGCTCGAGCAGCGCCGGGTCGACGATCAGCTCCAGCTCCGGGTCGAACGAGAACGGCAGGATCGTCCCGCTGACGCACTGGGAGAGTCGCTCGGCGACGTCCTGCGAGGCGAAACCGGCGTAACTCCCGCCGAGCAGCCCCTTGATCGCCCCGAGGTCGACGCGCTTGTCGCCGGACACGACGGCGAGCACGTACCGCTTCTCCTTCTTGCCCAGCTTCACCATGACGACGATGCACTTGGCGGCCTGCGCCGGCGAATGCCCCCGCAGCCGGCTCACGGCCTCGGTGCCGCCCTCGGCCGCGTGCTCGATCACCCGGTAGGCGGCGCCGCGCTCGTCGAGCAGGGCGACCAGCTTCTCGTAGGTCTCGCTGTGGACGGCTTCGCTCGCGCTCATATCCCCACCTATGCCAGCCGGTTGTCGAAAGTAGCTTCAGGGTGCATGAGTATGCCAGGTGGGACCAAGCGCCGATCTCGAAGACGAGGAAGGGCCCTCGAGGGTTCTAGCCGCCGAGGGTACTGAGGTGCCGGTAGAGGACCTCGTGCCCTTCCGCGGACGGGTGGAGGCCGTCGACGAGCAGATCGGGCCGCTCGCGCAGGGGCTCCCACATGTCGACGAAGTCGACGTGGTGCGCGGCGCACCACGCCCGCAGGGACGCGCGGAGTTCCAGGGCTCGGGCCCGGGTGAAGGACAGGCCCTCGTAGTCGGGGGTGTGCTCCTCGTCGAGCCAGATCGGCCCCGCGACGACGAGTCGCGCGTTGTGGCGCAGGGCGGTGGAGGCGAGGGAGCCGAGGTTGTCGGTGAGAAGCGTCAGCCCGTCGTGGGCGGCCGAGTCGTTGATGCCGGCGGCGACGAGGAGGGTGTCGGGGAGGCGTGGGGCCAGCAGCGTGGGAGTCTGCTCGCTGACGTCGGCGAGGGTGCTGCCGGGGATGGCCAGGTTGAAGACCCGGTGCGCGGACTCGTTTCGCGCGATGTGGGCGGCGGCCAGCCGGGCCGCCCAGCCGCCCTGCGGATCGCAGCGGCCGTAGGCGATGCTGTCGCCCACGATCACGATGCGCTCCGCCGGGCGGAGCGGATTCGCGTCCAGGTAGGCCCAGGCGGTCTCGCCGGAGGAGAGCCGCACGCGCCGGCGGGTGTAGTCGTCGACTTCGTAGTCGTCGGCGGCGGCGAGGTCCGCGTCGGTGAGGTGGAGGACGGCGCCCTCGACCGCGGCGCCGATCCTGCGTTCCAGGGTCAGGTGGACGTCGAGACCGCTGGTGGCGATCACGGACTCGTCGGTGATCCGAATCGGCCTGGTCGTATGCCCGGCCAGCGAGGCGGGGGAGGTGGGCACGGCTCGCCCGAAGAGCTCTTTCTGGACCTTCTCGTCCAGCAGCGTGCCGAAGGAGAACAGGGTGTGGGGACGCGATTCGATCACCGGACCACCCTAACCAGCCGCCGGAACGGCCTTGAGGTGGGCGGACAACCGCTGGAGCACCGTCCATGCCTGGGCGTCGGTGCCGTCGCCGAGCGGGTAGTGGACGGCGGGCCCGAGGCGTACGGGGCTGAGGTCGAGCGGTGGGCGGAGGGCGTGGTCGAGGCCGGCCGCGCGCACGTCGGCGCCGCCCAGGGTGAAGGAGAGGGGGATCGGCGGGGCCTCGAACCGCGGCGGGACGGTGAGGTCGCGGCGGCCCCGGCGCAGCGAGGCGAGCATGGACGTCAGGCCGTGCTCGGTGGCGAGCGCACGGGCGAGGGGCTCGACGGCGTCGAGCGGCGGCGCCTCGTCCGGGCCGTACCCGAGGGTGAGCGTGACGTCCTCGGCGACGCCGCCCTCGGTGCGGCTGACGCGGAGGGTGGCGAGGGCCGGGCGGTCGGGGTGGCCGACGGCGAGGAGGTGGGTGGGCTCGGGGGAGCGGTCGCGGGCGAGGGCGGTCAACTGGCCGGTGGACCAGGGGAGGTTGACGGGCTCGGCGGTGCCCCAGCCCACGGGTCCGCTGCCGGTGAGGGTGGTCCAGGCGGTGCGGAGGGCGCCGCCGAGGACGAGGTCGTCGGTGACGTTCTCGTGGAGGACGCGGAAGGAGACGATCAGTTGCCGGTCGGTGGTGGGGGAGGCGTCCGCGAACACCTCGGCCACTCGGCCCTCGCCGGCGTCCGTCCGGACGGGGGCGAACGTCCCGTCCTGCCAGCGCAGTTCCGCGCCGGAGAGCCCGTCGTAGTAGAGGTTCCCGCTGTCTTGGACGACCCACCGGTTGGGCGCCCCGGCGAGGGCGGTACGCAGGGGGAGGGTGAGGCGTACGTGGGGCGGTGTGACGATCTGGAGGGCGAGGCCGGCCGCGGCGACCGTCCGCAGGATCTCGGACATCCACGCGTTGAGGGGAACGACGGGCCGGTCGACGAGGACGACGGCGGTGGAGCCGGTGAGCACGTCGACGGCGAGCCCGGCCTCGGCGGTGGTGGCGGTGACCTCACCGGCATCCGTGGCGGACGGCACGGGGACGACATCGAGCGACGCCGCCTCGGCGGGCCACACCGCGCCGCCGAGCAGCATGCGCAGCCGCCCCGCCACGGACCCGGCGAGCGGCGCGGCCTCGGGCACGGCGGTCGAGGCCCGCACCTCGGTCCACCAATACGGCACCGGGGGCGCCCCGACCCCGTCCCCGAGCAGCCGCTCGGCCTCCCCGGCCACATGCACCAGCAACGGCGCCTCGACAGCCACCAACGGCCGCCCATCCGCCGTCCGCAACTGCACCACGGCCCCGTCATTGACCCCAGCCGCCTCGGCCTCCGGCCCACCCGCGTAGAGCCCGGCCACGACGGCCCACGAGTCGGGCATCTTGGGGGTGAGGGCTATGACGTCTTTCATGTCTCTCCTGAGGGGCGGAATGGGACGGGCAGGCCGGCGTCAGGGGTGCGGGTCGATCACACCGTGCTCGACCAGCCATTGGTTCAGCCGGTCGGGACGCAGCAGCGGCATCTGGCCGTCCCACTGAGGCCAGTCCAAGCGACTGTCCAGGTGAAGCGTCAGCACGCCGAGCACTGCACCCATCTCACCCCGGACCGTGAAGCTGACGTCTCCCAAGCACATGCAGTCGAAGGGTCTGCCCGACGGATCGACTTCCAAGAGATTGGCCAGCTCGGCGATCTCATCCACATCCCCGACCATGACCGACCGCTCGGCCTCCGTTGACCACCGAGGGGCGACCTCAATGGAACGGGCGGCCGCCCACAGGGCATCGACCGGCCGCAGTCGGAACGTACTCATGTGTCTCTCTCAACCGACGGCAGACTTCTGCCCGCCGGCGCGAATGCGAACGTAAGTGGCCCGTGGCTGTCGAGGGCGGGCGCATCGCCCTCGACAGACGGATTCCGGGTAGGTGAGAGCCCGGTCAGTCGCCGCGCTCGGCGGCTTCCTCTTCGGCTGCGAATTCCTCACGGATCCGAGCGTAGATAGCCTTCACGCCGGCGTCGTATTCCGCCTCCTGTTCCGGCGTCGCCTCGTCCGGATAGTCGACGCCGTATTTGGCGCAGAACTCGTACGACCACTCCGAGAGGAGTCGGTGCCGCTTGACCACCAAGGGGTGAACCGGCTCCGACGGCTCCACCTTGCCACGCTCGGTCACAGAATCTTCCTGCCTTCCCATCTCTGATTCACGAGAACGCGCTTGCCGAAGGAGTCGCCACCCTTGCCTGCCGCTTCACGGCCGATGTCCGCGATCTCTGCGGGAGTCGGGTAAGCGGGACTTCCGAACGGGTACTTCCTCGCGCGGTCCACAATGTCCTGAGCCGCCTCGAACTCGTCCTTGGAGAGCGGGAACTCAGGATCCTTCATCTTCATGCCGACGCGGTTGATGATTTTCTTGGCCGATTTCTCGTTGACCCAGTCGTATCCGCGGCGTGCCCAAGTGTACGCACCGTTTTCCTTGGCGGCCGTGAGCTGAATCTCCGAGACGCCGGATCGGCGGTACCAGTTCTCCAATTCCTTGCTGATCGCCGAACCGGCACCCTTTCCTCGGAAGGCCGGATTGTCGATCTTGAACATGAGGTGCTTGACCACGAGGGAACCGTCGTCCTTGCGGATGAAGTCCCGTTCCATCCGGCCGACGGTGTTCCCGGCCTCGTCGACGATCTTCGCGCTCCAGCCCAGGACGCCGTCACCCATGGGGAACGCACCGTCGACCTTGATCCGGAGTCCTCCGTAGGTGCCGTCGAGCGCCTTCTGCAGTCCTTCCTGGAGCTGCTCCGCGGTGAGCTCCACGCCCTTGCCGCCGGGGATGAGGTCGCCGACGGGCGGGCGGGACGGGCCACTCGGGGTATGCGGGGCAGCGGCGTCGCCGTCGGGGTGGTGGGCGCCGCCGTGACCGGCGTTCTCCGTGCCGTGCGGCCCGGGCGCGTGCGCACCGTCACCCTCGTGGGCGTTGCCCGGGTGGGTGTCGTGGTCGCCGCCGTGGCCGCCGCCGTCCCGAGGCGGGGCCTCGTCGCCGTGGCGCGGACCGGCGGGCTCGTGCGGGCCCGACGGGGAGTCGCCGTGGCCGCCGTGGCCCCCGGAGTTGTGGCCGCCGCCTGCGCCGGAGGAAGGAGCGTCGTGGCCGGGGTGCGGGGACGCGCCGTGGCCGGAGCCCGGTATGTCATGGCCCCCGCCGCCGGAGTGAGCCGAGCCGTGCCCACCGTTACCGCCACCCGTGCCCGGAACCTCGTGGCTCGCCGACGGTCCCCGGCCGACGTCGTGTGCCGCGCCGCCCGGCACGTGGCTGCCGGCGCCGCCGCCCGGTATGTGCTGGGCGGACCCGCCCGGCGTGTGGCCGCCGATGCCGCCGGTCGGGGTGTGGCCCGCCGACCCGCCCGGTACGTGCCCGCCAGGCCCGCCCGGCACGTGCCCCGCCGGGCCGCTGCCCGGCCCGTGGCCGCCGCCCGGTATGTGCTCCCCGCCGCGAGCCGCCGGCGACGTCGCGTCGCCGCCCACGTGGACGCCCGCCGCGACCGGGACCTTTTCGTGCTCCGAAACGGTGGAGTGCTGCGGCTGCTTCTGCCGCTCGGCGGCTGCCTTCGCGGCGCGTTCGTCCGCCGAGAGTTCCTTCGTCGCGGCCTGGAGTTCCTTGCCCTCCGCGTCGAAGAAGCGGCTGCTGCCCTTGTCGAGGTAGACGACCTTGTTGCCGTCGGCGAGGAACGGGACCGCGGTCTCCGGCAGGTTCGGCGGGCGTTTCGGGAGGGTCGCGCCCTCCCCGGGGAGCTTGAACGTTTCTTCGGCGAGATGGACCGTCGAGCCCACCCGGAGGTTCTTCAGGCCCGACATCAGGTCGCCGACCTTGACGAAGGCGAACTTGCCCGCCTTGCCCACGTACGTCATCGGGTCGACGACCTTGGCGACCTTGCTCAGCGCCCCGACCGTCTTCGCGACAGCGCCACCCTTTGCCGCCGCGCCCGATCCGCCCGTGAAAACCGTGGTGAGAACGTTGAAGGTGACCCCGCCCGCCGCGCGGGCCGGGTTCTTGCCCCACTGGTCGTAGGCGACCAGGGCCTTGCCGGTCTCCTTCATCGCCGTGCGCGAGTCGCGCAGCCAGCTGGGGAGTTTGTCGTCGGGGGTCATCCAGTAGGCCGCGCCCAGCGGTGAGGCGGTGATGGCCAGGCCCGTGGCGAGTTTGGCGAGGCCCGTCCAGGCCTGGCCGGCCTTGTCCCAGCCGTCGGTGCCGACGAGGGTGCCGAGGCCCTTGATCGTGCCCCAGACGCCGTCGACGATGAAGCCGTCCCAGACGAAGCTCTTGATCTGGTGGCCCAGCCAGGCGATGCCCGTGTACTCGCGTTCCGCCATCGAGCCCCAGGGCGTCTGCTCGGCGTGGTCGAGGTCGCTCGCCTTGTAGCCGTACATGTTCGGCTTGTGGGTGCCGTCGTCGGCGATGAGCTTGTCGCCGCCGACCAGGGCGACGATCTTGTCGTGGCAGGAGCGTTCGGCGTCGGTGAAGGCGGCGACCGTGGCGTTGACGCTGCGCCACAGGTTGTTGTTGTGGTCGACCTTCTTCTTGTCCCGGCGCCAGTGGTCGTCGCCCTCGACGCTCGCGACGAAGGCGATGGCCTCGTCCTTGAGGTCGCCGAGCTTCTTCGCCAGCGGGCGTATCTCGGTCGCGTACGTGCTCAGCGCGCCCGAGACCTTCTCCAGGTCGCTCGCGAACGCGCCGGCCTTCGCCGCCACCGGTGCCGTCGTCGCGAAGAGCTTCTCCGCCTCCGGCGCCTTGTAGCAGGCATGGAGGCCCTGGAACGTGGAGTGGACGGACGCGCCCGAGTCGCGGAAGAGCTTGGCGTCCGAGGTCATGGTCTTGGCGTCGGACACCAGCGTGTCGACGTTGCCCGTGAACTGGGGTATGCCCGACGGGACGATGAGCTCCTCGTCGCTCACTTCTTCTCACCGCCGCCCTTGCCGTCACCCTCGCCGCCGCCCTGTCCGGGCAGGTCTGTCTTGGGCTCCTTCAGGGCGTCGCTCTGGGTGGTCGCGGCCATCTCCAGGTCGCCCTCGACGTAGTGACGGGTGGCCTCTGACGCGCCGTTGAGCGAGGCGGCCGTGCGCTTGGCGATGTACTGCAGGTCGCCCGACCACTTGTTGGCGAACTCCGCCAGCGCCGCCGCGACGGGACCGCTCGGCACCGGGCCGCAGACCATGCCGCTGATCGTGCCCGCCGCCGTCGCCGCGCTCGGCAGGGTCTTCTGCACGCTCTCGCCCGCCTTCGACAGGCCCTCGGCCGCCGTCGCCGTCCGCTGGAGCACACCGCCCACTTCCGCCGGACGAATGTCCCACGCTGTCACAGAATCCCCCGATCCCCCGGTCCCCATCACATGTTCGATCGCTTCATATGACACCTTGCCATAAGCGACTGACACACCCGTTTTTTCGGTACACGCGTGTGACGATGGCCCCCCCTCGGCCTCGCCGCCCCCTCAGCCCCGCGCGTCCTCCGCGTCCGTCGAGTACGCCACGCTCCGCTGCGCCTCCAGGTCGGCCAGCCGCAGGGACAGCGCCGTGCGCCCCATCTCGTACGCGTCGCTGCCGAGGACGAGGCGGGCGGGGGCGGGATCGCTGTCCGCGCTGTCGATGACGGCGCGGGCCACTCTGGCCGGGTCGCCGATGGGGTCGATCGCGGTCCCGGCCAGCATGCTGCGCCGGTACTCGCCCAGGTCGGTGTCCTCGTACGCCTCCAAGGGGGCCGCCTGGTCGAGGCCCCGGTCGATGAAGGCGGTGCGGATCGCGCCCGGCTCGACGATCGTCGTCTGGATGCCGAAGGGGGCGACCTCCTGGCGCAGCGATTCGAAGAAGCCCTCGATGCCCCATTTGGTGGCGTGGTAGAGGCTCAGCAGCGGGAAGGCGACCTGGCCGCCGATGCTGGAGATCTGGACGATCCGGCCCCCGCCCTGCCTCCGCAGGTGGGGCAGCGCCGCCCGGGCCACCTGGATGGAGCCGGTGAGGTTGGTGGCGATCTGCCGGTCGATCTGTTCGTCCGTCAGCTCCTCGGCCGCGCCGAAGAGCCCGTAGCCCGCGTTGTTCACCACGACGTCGACGCGGCCGAACGCCGCGAACGCCTCGTCGACGACGCGCCGGACGGCCGGGGTGTCGGTGACGTCCAGGGAGAGGACCCGCAGCCGGTCGCCGTGCTCCGCCGCGAGGTCGGCCAGCGTCTCGGTCCTGCGCGCCGTCGCGGCGACGCGGCAGCCACGGACGAGCAGCAGCTCGGCCAGCTGGCGGCCGATGCCCGAGGAGGTGCCGGTGACGAACCAGGTCTTGTGGAGCTGCGGGGCGGTCGTGGGCATCGGGGGCCTCTCGTGCGGTGTGCCCCCCCTTCGGCCACTCATCCTTGCCCCGGTCCGGTGGTGATCATCACTCCCGCATACGGGCGGTTTCCATGACGAACACCACGAGAAGGGTCACATCCCGGCATCGCATGAGGTGTGATGTGGCCGGAACCGGACCCCGCCCACCAGAGGAGGCACGCATGCGGCCACGCGGTTACGGGCTCGCCGTCTGCGCGGTCGCCGCCCTGCTGGCGGGCGTGATCAGCGGCTGCGGAAGCAGCCGGGGCGGCACCGCCGTGGGCGCGGTACGGGCCTCCTGGGGCGACCCGCAGGGGCCGCTGGAGCCGGCCAACACCAATGAGGTGCAGGGCGGCAAGGTCCTCGACATGATCTTCCGGGGGCTGAAGCGGTACGACCCCCGCACCGGCGCCGCCGTCAACATGGTCGCCGAGCGGATCGACAGCCCCGACCAGCGGCACTTCACCATCACCCTCAAGGACGGCTGGATCTTCAGCGACGGCGAGAAGGTCACCGCGCGATCCTTCGTCGACGCCTGGAACTACGCCGCCCTCGTCGACAACAAACAGAAGAACGCCCCCTTCTTCCAGGACATCGAGGGTTACGACCAGGTCCATCCCACCCAGGGGTCCGCCACGGCCAGAGTCCTCTCCGGCCTCGCCGTCAAGGACGAGCGGACCTTCACCGTCGCGCTGCGCACCACCTTCTCCACCTGGCCCGACACCCTCGGCTACACCGCCTACTCGCCCCTGCCCAGGGCCTTCTACGACCACCACGAGCAATGGCTGAAGAAGCCCATCGGCAACGGGCCGTACGTCATCGACTCCTACACCAAGGGCTCCCAGATGCGGCTCACCCGCTGGGACGGCTACGCCGGGCCCGACAAGGCCCGCAACAGCGGCGTGGAGCTGCGGGTCTACACCGACAACAACACCGCCTACACCGACCTCCAGGCCGGCAACATCGACCTCGTCGACGACATCCCCAGCGCCCAGCTGAAGAACGTCAGGAAGGACCTCGGCGACCGCTACATCAACCAGCCCGCCGGCATCATCCAGACCCTCGACTTCCCCATGTACGACCCCGCCTGGAACAAGCCCGGCATGGAGAAGGTCCGCCGGGGCCTGTCCATGGCCATCGACCGCAAGCAGATCACCGAGCAGATCTACCGGCGCACCCGCACCCCCGCCACCGACTGGACCTCACCCGTCCTCGGCGCCAAGGGCGGCTACAAGGAAGGGCTGTGCGGCGACGCCTGCGGCTACGACCCCACCACGGCCAGAAAGCTCATCGAGGAGGGCGGCGGGCTCCCCGGCGGCCGGGTCACCATCACCTCGAACGTCGACACCGGCTCCCACCGGCTGTGGATGGACGCCGTCTGCAACAGCATCAACAACGCCCTGGGCAAGGACCAGGCCTGCACCGTCAACCCCGTCGGCACCTTCGCCGACTTCCGCAACCAGATCACCGACCACCGGATGACCGGCATGTTCCGCTCCGGCTGGCAGATGGACTACCCGCTGGTCCAGAACTTCCTCCAGCCGCTCTACTACACCGACGCCTCCTCCAACTACGGCAAGTTCAGCGACCCGCGCTTCGACAAGCTCGTCGACGAGGCCAACGCCGAATCCGACACGGCCAAGGCCGTCGCCAAGTTCCAGCAGGCGGAGCGGATCCTCGCCGACCGGATGGCGGCCATCCCGCTCTGGTACCAGAACGGCAGCGCCGGCTACTCCACCGACATCGCCGACGTCGAGCTCAACCCCTTCAGCGTGCCCGTCTACGAGCGGATCACCGTGAAGTAGTCCCTCGGTCAAGACAGTCAGGAGTCCTGGTGGGACGGTACGTGATCCGGCGGCTGCTCCAGATGATCCCCGTGTTCATCGGCAGCACGTTCCTGATCTTCCTCATGGTCTACGCCCTGGGCGACCCCATCGCCGCGCTCTTCGGCGACAAGGCCCCCGACCCCGCCACCGCCGCGCGCATCCGCCAGGAGCTCTACCTCGACAAGCCCCTGTGGCTCCAGTACGCGCACTACATGGGGCAGATCCTCACCGGGGACTTCGGCGTCGCCTTCAACGGGCAGGAGGTCACCGAGCTGATGGCCGACGCCTTCCCCGTGACCGTCCGCCTCACGCTCGTCGCGATCCTCTTCGAGATCGTCATCGGCGTCACCCTCGGCCTCCTCAGCGGGCTGCGCCGCGGCCGCTCCCTCGACACCGGCGTGCTGCTGCTCACCCTGATCGTGGTCTCCGTGCCGACCTTCGTCAGCGGCTACGTGCTCCAGTACCTCATCGGCGTCAAATGGGCGGCGGTCTCCCCGTCCGTCTCGCCCGAGGCGCCCTTCGGCGAACTCCTCCTGCCGGGCGTCGTGCTCGCCCTCACCTCGCTCGCCTACGTCACCCGCCTCACCCGCACCTCCATCGCCGAGAACTCCCGCGCCGACTACCTCCGCACCGCCGTGGCCAAGGGCCTGCCCCGGCACCGCGTCATCACCCGGCACCTGCTGCGCAACTCCCTCATCCCCGTCGTCACCTTCATCGGCACCGACATCGGCGCCCTGATGGGCGGCGCCATCGTCACCGAGCGGATCTTCAACATCCACGGCGTCGGCTTCCAGCTCTACCAGGGGATCCTCCGGCAGAACTCACCCACCGTCGTCGGCTTCGTGACCATCCTCGTCATCGTCTTCCTCATGGCGAACCTGCTCGTCGACCTCCTCTACGCCGTGCTCGACCCGAGGATCCGCTATGCCTGAGACCCCGCCGGCACCCTCTCCCGACCCGCCCCAGGGACCGCCGGGGCCCCCGTACGCCGACCCGTCCGACCCCAACGCCACCATCACCCCCGGGGACGGCGGTGCCATGACCCTCGCCACCAGCGACGCCGCCACCCTCGAGAACGGCCCCCTGCCCGGCGGCACCGGCAGCGGCAAGGCCCGCAGCCTCTGGTCCGACGCCTGGCACGACCTGCGCCGCAACCCCGTCTTCCTCGTCTCGGCGCTCGTCATCGTCTTCCTCCTCCTCATCGCGATCTGGCCGGGCCTCGTCGCCAGTGGCAACCCGCTCAGCTGCGACCTCGCCAGGGCCCAGGACGGCCCCGCGCCCGGCCACCCCTTCGGCTTCGACACCCAGGGTTGCGACGTCTACACCCGTACCGTCCACGGAGCGCGGGCCTCCATCACCGTCGGCGTCTGTGCCACCGCCGGGGCCGCGCTGCTCGGCAGCGTCCTCGGCGGGCTCGCCGGGTTCTACGGCGGCTGGTGGGATGCCCTGCTCTCCCGGCTCGCCGACATCTTCTTCGGCATCCCGATCATCCTCGGCGGACTCGTCTTCCTCTCCGTCGTCCCCAGCGGCTCCGTCTGGCCGGTCGTCGGCTTCATCGTGCTGCTGGGCTGGCCACAGATCTCCCGGATCGCCCGCGGCGCGGTCGTCGGCGCCAAACAGCACGACTACGTCCAGGCCGCCCGCGCCCTCGGCGCCGGCGACGCGCGCCTGCTGCTCCGCCACATCGCGCCCAACGCCGTCGCGCCCGTCATCGTCGTCGCGACCATCGCCCTCGGCACGTACATCGCGCTGGAGGCCACCCTGTCCTTCGTCGGCGTCGGCCTCCGGCCGCCCACCGTCTCCTGGGGGATCGACATCTCCAACGCCTCGATCCAGATCCGCAACGCCCCGCACATGCTGCTGTGGCCGGCGGGCGCGCTGAGCGTCACCGTCCTCGCGTTCATCATGCTCGGCGACGCGGTCCGCGACGCCCTCGACCCCAAGCTGCGCTGAGGAACGGCGACATGACGAACACCCTGCTCGACGTACGCGACCTGCGCGTGGAGTTCCGCACCCGGGACGGGGTCGCCAAGGCCGTCAACGGCGTCAGCTACTCCGTCGACGCGGGCGAGACCCTGGCCGTGCTCGGCGAGTCCGGTTCCGGCAAGTCCGTGACCGCGCAGGCCGTCATGGGCATCCTCGACTCGCCGCCCGGACGTGTCACCGGCGGCGAGGTCCTCTTCCGCGGCCGTGACCTGCTCACCATGGGCGCGGAGGACCGCCGGCGGATCCGTGGCGCCAAACTGGCCATGATCTTCCAGGACGCGCTCTCCGCGCTCAACCCCGTGATGACCGTCGGCGCCCAGCTCGGCGAGATGTACGAGGTCCACGAGGGCATGACCCGCAAGGACGCCCGCGCCCGCGCCGTCGGGCTGATGGACCGCGTCCGCATCCCGGCGGCCGCGCAGCGGGCCGGGGACTACCCCCACCAGTTCTCCGGCGGCATGCGCCAGCGCATCATGATCGCGATGGCGCTGGCCCTGGAGCCCGACCTGATCATCGCCGACGAGCCGACGACCGCCCTGGACGTGACCGTCCAGGCGCAGGTCATGGACCTGCTGGCGGAGTTGCGGAACGAGTACGACATGGGGCTCATCCTCATCACCCACGACCTGGGCGTCGTCGCCGACGTCGCCGACAGGATCGCGGTGATGTACGCGGGCCGCATCGTCGAGACCGCCCCCGTGCGCGAGCTCTACGCCGCGCCCGCCCACCCGTACACCAAGGGCCTGCTCGAATCCATCCCCCGCCTGGACCGCAAGGGCCGCGAGCTCTACGCGATCAAGGGCATGCCGCCCAGCCTCACCGCCGTCCCGCCCGGCTGCCCCTTCAACCCGCGCTGCCCGCTGGCCCGGGACGTCTGCCGCACGGACCGGCCGCCGCTGTACGACGTGGCGCCGGGGCGCGGCAGCGCGTGCCACTTCTGGAAGGAGACCCTCGGTGAGGGCTGACGGCGAGGCGATCCTCGAGGTACGGGAGCTGGTCAAGCACTACCCGCTGCACCGGGGAATTCTCTTCAGGAAGCAGGTCGGCGCCGTCCACGCCGTGGACGACCTCTCCTTCGACCTGCGGCGCGGCGAGACGCTCGGCATCGTGGGGGAGTCCGGCTGCGGCAAGTCCACCGTCGCCAAGCTGCTCGTCCACCTGGAACGGCCGACGGCCGGGCGGATCCTCTACAAGGGCGAGGACGTCACCCGGCTGTCCGGGCGCGCGCTGAAGGCGGTCCGGCGCAACATCCAGATGGTGTTCCAGGACCCGTACACCTCGCTCAACCCCCGGATGACGGTCGGGGACATCGTCGGCGAGCCCTTCGAGATCCACCCGGAGGCGGCCCCCAAGGGCAGCCGGCGGGCGCGGGTGCGGGAGCTGCTGGAGGTGGTCGGGCTCAACCCCGAGCACATCAACCGCTATCCGCACCAGTTCAGCGGGGGGCAGCGGCAGCGCATCGGCATCGCGCGGGGGCTGGCGCTACGGCCCGAGGTGATCGTGGCCGACGAGCCGGTCTCGGCGCTGGACGTCTCGGTGCAGGCCCAGGTGGTCAACCTGCTGGCGCGGCTCCAGGAGGAGTTCGAGCTGTCGTACGTCTTCATCGCGCACGACCTGTCGGTGGTGCGGCACATCTCCGACCGGGTGGCGGTGATGTACCTCGGGCGCTTCGCGGAGGTGGGGACGGACGCGGAGATCTACGAGCATCCGACGCATCCGTACACGCAGGCGTTGCTGTCGGCGGTGCCGGTGCCGGATCCGCTCGCGCGGGCCCGTCGGGACCGGATCCTGCTGTCCGGCGACATTCCGTCCCCGGCGGACCCGCCGTCGGGGTGCCGGTTCCGCACGCGGTGCTGGAAGGCGCGGGAGAAGTGTGCGGAGGTTGTGCCGGGGTTGGAGGTGCCGGAGTGGTTTCGGGGCGGGGGCCCCGTGGCCCATGTCTCGGCGTGCCATTTCGCGGAGGAGCGGCGGGTTGTTCCGGGGTGAGGGTGCCCCGGTCCCGCCCCTTCCCGTTTCCTGGGGCTCCGCCCCAGACCCCGCTCCTCAAACGCCGGACGGGCTGAAATCAGCCCGTCCGGCGGGGGTGCGAGGGGGTGCAGCCCCGCTCGGAAACGGTGAAAGGGCGGGACCGGGGCCTACCACTCCCGAGGGACGACCTCCACGCCCACTGGCTGGAGTGCCAGCGCCGGCCGGGGCCGGATCCGTTCCGGGCGGACGAGTTCGAGCCGGAAGCGGCGCCAGATGTCCGCGACGATGTGGACCGTCTCCGTCGTCGCGACCGCCGCGCCGATGCAGACGCGCGGCCCGAGGCCGAAGGGGAAGTACGAGCCGCGCGGCACCGACGGGCCCTTGCCCAGCCAGCGTTCGGGGCGGAACTCCTCGGCGTCCTCCCAGTGGCGGGGGTCGCGGTGGGCGACCCACTGGCTGACGGTCACCGTCGTCCCGGCGGGGATGACGTGGCCGCTGAACTCCATGTCCTCCATGGCGTCCCGGCTGGTCAGCCAGACCGGCGAGTAGAGCCGCAGGGACTCGCGGACCACCGCGTTGGTGTACGGCAGGGCTTCCATGCGGGCGAGCCCGGCCGGGGTGGCGGCGAAGGCCGCCTCGGCCTCCGCGCGTACGCGTTCGGCGATCCCGGGGTGCCGGGCGAGGAGGACGCTCGTCCAGACGACGGCGTCGTTCGTCGTCTCGAACCCGGCCATGATCAGGGTGGCGAGCTCGTCGCGGAGCTCGTCCGGGGTCGGGGGCGGGTCGCCGTGGACGAGCGCGTGGAGGACGGGCGCCCGGTCGGGGTCGGCGGCGGCCGGGGAGGCGGCGAGGGCGCGCAGGGTGCGGTCGACGCGGGCCATCGAGCGCCGGATGCGCAGCTTGCGCGGGGTGGGCACCCATTCGGGCAGCAGCACGGGGGAGGTCGACATATCCATGATGGGGGCGACCAGCCGGGCGACCTCGGCGGTGTCCTCCTCGCCGAACTCGTCACCGAACATCAGGGACGTCACCAGTCGCAGCGTGAGCACGGAGACGTCGTCCTGGAGGTCGCGAGGGGTGCCGGGGCGCCAGCCGGCGAGCATGCGTTCGCCCTGGTCGGCGACGATCTCCGCCGCTTTGGTGGAGAGCTTGCGACCGAAGGCGGGCTGCATCCGGTGGCGTTTGGCCTGCCAGGTGGCGCCGTCGCTGTTCATGGTCGAGCGCGGGAAGCCCTGGCGGCGCGAGCCGCGTCGGGTGTCCGCGCTGGCCTTGGAGAACTTCGCGTTGCGGTCGACCAGCATCCGCTCGACGTCGCCCGGCGAGGTCAGCAGTACGTTGTTGGCGCCGAGCCGCACCACGTCCCCGTAGGTGCGGGAGCACTCGGTGAGGAAGCCGAGCGGGTCCGTGCTGAACGCGTGGAGGTTTCCGAGGTACTTGTCCCCGCCCGGGCCCGGGATGCCGGTGCCGGCGCTGGGGGAAGCGGCGGTGGTCATGGACGCCTCGCAGGTCGGTCGGAGGCCGGAAGGAGGCCGGTCGGGAGCCGGAAGGCCGGTGGCCGCGGCATCGCTGCCGCGGCCACCGGGTGAGTCACCGTGCCGGTTTAGTAGTACGAGTACGGCAGGGTGAGGCGGTCCTTACGAGTGAGCCGGGCGAAAAGGGCCCCGGTGAGGATCATCTTGCGCATGGCGTGCACCTCCTTCTCGAGCTCGTCGATTCCCTGAGGGTTCGCTTCCTGGTGTGGCCACCACCGCTCCGCGATGGGGGAGACAGTAGGCATGTGCCTCTGGGATAACAAGAGTTGACAGATGTCCCGCGCGCGTGGTTCGGCGGGTGGTGTTCCGCTTGCCGAGCGCCGGTTTCGCGCGCCCTTTCACCGTAACCCGGAGCCTCCCATTACGGGCCGGGCGGGAACTCGGGAAAGTGGCACGCGGTCAGGTGGCCCTCGCCGTCGCCCTCCGCCGGTACCAGCGGAGGCACCTCCTCCGCGCACTTCTCCCGCGCCTTCCAGCAGCGCGTACGGAAACGGCAGCCGGACGGCGGCAGGATCGGGGAGGGGACGTCCCCGGTCAGCCGGATCCTCTCCCGGGCCGTTCCGGCGGCGTCCGACAGCCCTGACACCTCCGGTACCGCCGACAGCAGCGCGTGGGTGTACGGGTGGCGGGGGCGGCGGTAGATGTCGTCGCGGTCGCCGGATTCCACGATCCTGCCCAGGTACATCACCGCGACGCGCTGGGAGAAGTGCCGTACGACGGCCAGGTCGTGGGCGATGAACAGGAACGCGATGCCCAGCTCCCGACGCAGCCGGGCCAGCAGGTTGACCACCTGGGCCTGGATGGAGACGTCCAGGGCCGACACCGGCTCGTCCGCGACGATCACCTTGGGCTCCAGCGCCAGCGCGCGGGCCACGCCGATCCGCTGCCGCTGGCCGCCGGAGAACTCGTGGGGGAAGCGGTTGTAGTGCTCGGGACTGAGGCCGACGACCTCCAGCAGCTCGCGGACCCGGGCCTCGCGGCCGCCCGGGGGCGCGATGCCGTTGATCTCCATCGGCCCGGCGATGATCTTGCCGACCGTCTGCCGGGGGTTGAGCGAGGAGTAGGGGTCCTGGAAGATCATTTGGATCTCGGAGCGGATCGGGGCCAGCCGTCTGCGGTCGGCGTGGGTGATGTCCTCGCCCCGGTAGTGGATCCGGCCGGCCGTCGGCTCCAGCAGCCGGGTCAGCAGCCGGCCCGTCGTCGACTTGCCGCAGCCGGACTCGCCGACGAGGCCGAAGCTCTCCCCGGCGCGCACGGCCAGGTCGATGCCGTCGACCGCCTGGACGGCGCCGACCTTCCGCTTCACCGGGAAACCGCCCATGATCGGGAAGTGTTTGGTCAGCCCCTCGGCGACGAGCAGCGGCTCGCCGTCGCGGGCCTGGGCGGGAATGCTGTGGGTCATGGAGGCGCTCCTCAGCCCAGTAGGGGCCTGATCTGCTCGGTGAAGACGGTCCGCCGCTGTTCCGCCGTGAGGTGGCAGGCCGCCCCGCGGCCCGCCGGTGCCTCCGGGCGTTCCGTTCGGCACCGGTCGCCCCCGACGAGGGAGGTGTACGCGCAGCGCGGCTGGAACGGGCAGCCCGGCGGTGGCGCCAGCAGGCTCGGCGGGGTGCCGGGAATGGGGGTGAGCGGCGTGTCCACGTCCGAGGTGAGGCGCGGCATCGAGCCCAACAGGCCCCAGGTGTAGGGGTGGTAGGGCTCGCGCAGCACCTCGCGGACCGGGCCGCGCTCGACGACCCGGCCCGCGTACATCACCAGCAGGTCGTCGACGGTGTTGGCGACGACGCCCAGGTCGTGGGTGATGAGGACGATCGACGAGCCGGACTGCCGCCGGAGGTCCCCCAGCAGATCGAGGATCTGCGCCTGGACGGTGACGTCGAGGGCCGTGGTCGGCTCGTCGGCGATCAGCAGCTCGGGGTCGCAGACCAGGGACATGGCGATCATCGCCCGCTGCCGCATGCCGCCGGAGAACTGGTGGGGGTAGTCGTCCACGCGCAGCGCGGCGTTGGGGATGCCGACCTTCTCCAGCATCTCGATGGCGCGCAGCCGCGCGTCGCGGCGGGAGGCGCCGGTGTGCTTGCGGAAGGGCTCGGCGATCTGCCGGCCGACGGTGTAGTAGGGCGAGAGGGCGGTCAGCGAGTCCTGGAAGATCATGGCGACCTTGTCGCCGCGGAGCTTCTCCAGGACGGGCTCGGGGGCGGTGGTCATCTCCTGGCCGTCGAGGAGGATCTCGCCCTGGATCGCGGTGTTGCGCGGGTCGTGGAGCCCCAGCACGGCGAGGCCGGTGACGGACTTGCCGGAGCCGGACTCGCCGACGACGCCGAGGGTGCGGCCACGGTGGAGGTCGAGGGAGAGATCGTCCACGGCGTGGACGGTGCCGTCTTCTGTGGCGAAGCGGACGCGGAGGCTTCGCACGGAGAGGAAGGGGGTGGTCATGGGGCTCCTGACGGCGGGCGGTCTGCGGCTGTGCGGGGCGCCTGCGGTGAGCCGGACGGCGGCCGCCGCCGGGGGTGTGCCCGGGGGGAGCGGCCCGCGGGGCTCGTGGTCATGCCAGCCGTACCCTCGGGTCGATGAAGGCGTACGCCGCGTCGACGACGATGTTGGCGACGACGATCGCCGTGCAGCCGACGAGCATCACGGCCATCAGCGTCGGCAGGTCCGTCTCGCTGACGGAGGACACCGCGAGCCGCCCCAGCCCGTGGAGGCTGAAGGTGAACTCCGTGATGATCGCCCCGCCGAACAGCGAGCCCAGGTCGATGCCGAAGATGGTGACGATCGGCGCCATCGCCCCGCGCCACGCGTAGCGGAAGAAGACCGTGCGTCTGCCCAGGCCCTTGGCGCGCGCGGTGCGCACATGGTCCTCGGCGAGCTGCTCGATCATCTGGGAGCGGGTCATCCGGCTGTAGTTGGCGATGAAGATGATGGAGAGCACCAGCCAGGGGATGATCATTCCGGTGAACCACTTCACCGGGTTCTCGGTGATCGGGTAGTAGGCGGGGTTGTCCATCCAGTGGAGCCCGCTGACCAGGACGGCCAGCGCGATGACGCCCACGAAGTAGATCTGCAGGGCGTTGCCGAGGAGGGACAGGGAGCTGACGGCCTTGTCGATCCAGGTGCCCCGGAAGGCGGCGGCGAGCATGCCGATGCCGACGCCGACGGTCAGGAAGACGGCCGCGCCGCCGAGGGTGATGGAGAGCGTGGTGGGGAAGCGGTCGACGATCGTGCCCCAGACCGGCTGCTGGTTGGAGAAGGAGTAGCCGAAGCAGGGGGCCGGGCAGTGGCCGACGGTGAGGTCGCGGCCGGCGAAGAGGCCCACCATGTAGTGCCAGTACTGGACGGGCACGGGCTGGTCGAGGCCCAGGTTCTTGTTGATGACCGCGAGGGAGTCGGCGGTGCAGTTCTTGCCGCAGGACATCAGGGCGGGCTCGGCGGGCAGCGCGAAGAAGAGGAAGAACGTGATCGCGCTGATCAGCAGGATGATGACGATCGCGCCGAGGGTCCGGCGGGCGAGGAATCTCAGCACGAGCTCACCGCTTCAGGAACACGCCGGTCGGGTCCACGGTCCCGTACACCGGGTGGTACTTGATCCCGCCGAGGTTCGAACCCCACAGCGAGAACTGGTTGTTGTAGAAGGTCGGCACGCCCGGCACGTCCTCGGTGAGGACCTTGTCGGCGAGCTTCTGCCACGCGGGGGCCGCCTGCTTGACGTCGGGCAGGGCGCTGATGCGGTCGATCTCCTTGTTCACCTCGGGGTCGTTGAGGTGGCCGTAGTTCTGGGCGCCGTCGGCGATCTGCCGGCCGTCGAAGAGCGGCGGGACGACGGTCGAGGAGACGGGCCAGTCCGCGCCCCAGGAGGTGCGGTAGAGGTCGTAGTCGTTCTTCACCTTCGCGATCTCGGTGCGCCAGACATTGGAGTCGATCTCCTTGCGCTGCACCTTGAAACCCGCCCGCTCCAGGGCCTGGACGACCACGACCTGGACCTTCTGCTGGACGTCGGTGTTCGCGTAGGCGTAGACGACCTCCTGGCCGAGCTTCCCGGCCTCCTTCAGCAGCTCCTTGGCCTTGTCGGGGTCGCCGGCGGGCTTGGCCTTCTTCCCGAAGGGGTCGGTGGGCTGGTAGCCGTCCATGGCGGGGGAGAGGAAGTTGGTGGCGATCACCCCGGCGGTCGCCCCGCCGTTCTGCTGGAGGATCTGCCCGTTGGGCATGGCGTAGGCGAGGGCCTTGCGGACCCGTACGTCCTTGAGGCGGTCGGTGTTGAAGCTGATGTAGTCGACGTAGGGCTGGATCTCCAGCAGCCGGCGGTTCTTGGTGTCGGCCTGGGCGAGGACCTTCTCCGTCATCTCCGGGGCGACGGCGTTGCTGAACGACATGACGTTCTTGTCGTCGCCCTGGTCGGCCAGGAAGCGCCGGGTCGAGTCGGCGTACTGGTGGCCGAAGCTGATCTGGAAGCGGTCCGCGTACTGGTGGCGGATGGGGTCCGTCTTCGGGTCCCAGTGCTCGTTGCGCACGAGCGTGAGGGATTTGCCGACCTTGTAGTCGCCGACCTTGTACGGGCCGGAGGAGAAGGGCGCGTTGTCGTACTTCGCCTGTGTGTCCTTCTCGGCCTTCACCGGGCCGATGTTGGGCATGGCGGTGGCGAAGGGGGTGTCGGCGTGCGGCGTGCGGAAGTGGAAGATCACCGTCTTGTCGTCCGGGGTGTCCAGGACGGACGCCGGGAGGTGCTGCCCCTTGTAGGGGCCGTCGGGCAGCGCCTTGCGGAAGTCGTTGCCGTCGCCGGAGAGCCACTGAGGGATGTAGAGGGGCCCGTCCGTCTCGAAGGAGGCGTAGAGCCGCTCGACGCCCCAGCGGACGTCCTGGGCGGTGATCGGCGAGCCGTCCTCGAACTTCAGCCCGTCCTTGAGGGTGAACTTCCAGGTGCGGCCGCCGTCCGAGGCCGTGCCCGCGTCGGTGGCCAGATCGCCGACGACCTTGACCCGGCCCTTGTCGTCCGTCTTGTAGGAGGTCAGGGTGCGGTTGTAGAGCATCTGGTTGGTGAGGACGTCGGCGTAGTAGATCTGGCCCGGGTCCAGGTGGTTGAAGGCGTCGCGCTGGAGGACGCCGACCGTGCCGCCCTTCCTGGCACCCGCGACCGCGGGGGCAGGGCCGGTGGAGTCGGCCTTGGTGCCGATGGAGTAGTTGGCGGACCTGGTCTTGTCCTCGCCCGGCCCCTGGCTCTTGTCACCGTCCCCGCCGCCACCGCCGCCGCTGCTGCACGCGGAGAGCACCACGGCGCCCGCCGCCACGGCGACGGCCGAGAACCGGACCCGGTATCTGAGGGACCTCGACGTTCGAGTCATGGATCGCTGCACCTGCCTGTTCGCCGGACGGATCGGGACATGTCATGGCAGTGACGCGTGGCCGGTGGGCCGTCAGCGTCTGGTCCGGGGGTCGAAGGCGTCCCGGACCGAGTCCCCGAGCAGATTGAAGGCGACCACGAAGACGATCATCGCGAGCCCGGGGAAGAAGATGTAGGTGATGTCGCTTTCGTAGTACTTGGCGCCGTTGGCGAACATCCGGCCCCAGTCGGGCGTGGGCTCCAGGATCCCCACGCCGATGAAGGACAGCCCCGCCTCGATGGTCACGGTGGTGGGGAGCATCAGCGTCGCCTGCACCAGGATCGGCGTCCAGAGGTTGGGCAGCAGCTCCTTGGTGATGATCCGCCAGGGCGAGGCGCCGGTGACCTTCGCCGCCTCGATGAACTCCCGCTCCCGCAGGCTCAGCACCTGCCCGCGCAGCAGTCGCGCGAGCCCCATCCAGCCCAGCACCCACAGCACCAGGATCAGTGTGATCACCCGCAGATAGGTCGGGGTCTCCTTGCCGGGGCTGACGAAGAGCGAGTAGACGACGGGCGTGAAGGCGACGAACGACAGCTGGGCCGGGAAGGCCAGCAGCAGGTCGATGAAGCGGCCGAGGAAGTAGTCGGTCCGGCCGCCGACGTAGCCGGCGGTCACCCCGACGACGATGCCGGTGAGCACGCACAGCACCGTGGCCGCGGCGGCGATCAGCAGCGAGGTGCGGATGCCGTAGACGAGCTGGGTGAGGACGTCGCGGCCCAGCGTCGGCTCCACGCCGAACCAGAACTCCCCGGAGATCCCGCCGTTGGGCCGGACCGGATAGCCGTACTGATTGAGCAGCCCGGGCTCGTTGAGCCCGTAGGTCGTGGTGGGGTCCTTGCCGTAGAGCAGGGAGATCAGCGGGGCCGCCAGCGCCACGACGAAGAAGAACAGCACGATCCAGGCGGAGACGACGCCGGTGCGGTCGCGCCGGAAGCGCCGCCACATCAGCTGTCCGGGGGAGCGGCCCACGAGCCCGGCCGTCCCGGGTACGGCGACGGCCCCGTCGGGAGGGGCGGCCGGGGAGGGCGCCTCGGAAGGGCTCTGGGAAGGACTCGTCATCGCGCACATCCCCCGCAACTCTCGTCACCACGGCCACTCGTGGCAATCACCAACACGGGTGAGCTGAGCGGACTTTCGCAATGGGCGCGCGGTGCAGTCAAGGGGGCCGGTGCGCGAGACGCGCTCTTCTCCCGCATTTTGAGCGAAGGTTGTGCGGATTGAGGTGGCGGCGTGCTTGACAGCAGGTCAAGCACGCCGCGCCCGAGCTCACCCCACGAGCGTCAGTCGATCTTCAACGAGCGCTTGAGGAAGTCCACTTGGAGCAGCAGCAGGTTCTCCGCCACCTGCTCCTGCGGGGTCATGTGGGTCACGCCCGACAGCGGCAGCACCTCGTGCGGACGGCCCGCCGCCAGCAGCGCGGAGGAGAGCCGCAGGGTGTGGGCGGCGACCACGTTGTCGTCCGCCAGCCCGTGGACGATCATCAGCGGACGGGTTTGATCCGCCGGCGACGACAGACCGTCGTCGGTGACGAGGGAGTTGTGGGCGTACACCTCCGGCCGCTCCCCGGGCAGGCCCAGATAGCGCTCGGTGTAGTGGGTGTCGTACAGCCGCCAGTCGGTGACCGGCGCACCCGCCACGGCGGCGTGGAAGACGTCGGGGCGGCGCAGCACCGCGAGGGCCGCCAGGTAGCCGCCGTACGACCAGCCGCGGATGCCCACCCGGCCGAGGTCCAGCGGGAACTCCTCCGCCAGCGCGCGCAGCGCCTCCACCTGGTCGTCCAGGGTGACGCCCGCGAAGTCCTCGTGGACGGCCTTCTCCCAGGCCGGCGAGGTGTGCGGGGTGCCCCGGCCGTCCGCGACGACGACCGCGAAGCCCTGGTCGGCGAACCACTGCGACGTCAGGTGGGCGTTGTGGGTGGCGGCGACGCGCAGCCCGTGCGGGCCGCCGTAGGGGTCCATGAGCACCGGCAGCGGGCCGTCGCCCTCCCGGTAGCCGCTCGGCAGCAGCACGGCGGTGGGGATCCGGCGCGCGCCCGCCGCGACGAGGCGGGGCCGGGCGGCCAGCACCGGCGTCTCGGCGTGGGAGACCACGGAGGAGATCTGCTTGCCGTCGCGCAGCACCCGGACCTCCGTCCCGGGCCGCTCGGGGGTCGCCGTCGCCAGGACGGTCACCGCGCCCGTGCGGACCGCCGAGTGCCGGCCCCGGCCCTCCGAGACGCGCTCGACGCCCCGCTCGCCGACCCGGTACACATGGGCCTCGCCCAGCTCGGGATCGGAGGCTCCCGCTCCGGCGGAGGCGGAGATCAGGACGTCGTCCTCCCCGATGTCCAGGACCGCCAGCACGTGCAGCTCCGGTCCCGTCAGGGCCCGGTCGCCGGCCAGCAGGGCGCGGGCGCCGCTCTCGTCGGAGATCCGCAACAGCTCTCCGGAGGGCGTCCAGGCGGGCACACCGTCGAAAAGTTCAAGCCACTTCGGATCCTCGTCCGTGCGCAGCACACGCGTGGCCCCGGAGCCCGTGTCGACGGTGAGGTACGCCTGCGTCCGCTGGTCGCGCGCCTGGACGAGCAGCAGCGGCGCCCCGTCCGCCGACCAGTGCGTCCGCGCGAGATAGGGGAAGCGCTCGCGGTCCCACTCGACGTCCGTCCGCGAACCGTCCAGGCCCAGCAGGGCCAGCGAGACCTCCGCGTTGGGGGTGCCGGCCGCCGGGTAGGCGACCTCGGCGGGCGCGCTGTCCGGGTTGGCCGGGTCGGCGATCCACCAGCGGCGCACGGGCGCGTCGTCCACGCGGGCGACCAGCAGCGCGTCGCTCTCCGGCGACCACCAGAAGCCGCGCGAACGGTCCATCTCCTCGGCCGCGACGAACTCCGCCAGCCCCCAGGAGACGGTCGCGCCGTCCGGCTCGGCCAGCGCCCTGTCGTGGCCCTCGCCGCCGGTCCCCACGACCCGCAGGGCGCCGTCCGCGACATACGCCACATAACGGCCGTCGGGGGACGGCCGGGGGTCGCTCACCGGGCCCGGCACGTCCAGTTCACGGGCCGTGCCGCCGCGCAGCTCGGCCACGAACAGCCGTCCGGAGAGCGCGAAAGCGGCCAACTCCACGGCGGCGTCCACCGCGTACGCCACGATGCCCGCCGCCCCCTCACGGCTGCGCTCGCGGCGTGCCCGCTCCTCGGCGGACAGCTCCTCGTCCGCGCCGCCCAGCAGGGCGAACGGGTCGGCGGCCGGATACTCCCGGCCCTCCTCCAGATCCAGCACCCACAGGACGTTGGCCCGGTCGGTGCCCGCGCGGGAGCGCAGGAAGACGACGCGCGTGCCGTCCGGGGAGACGCTGAAGGAACGGGGCGCGCCGAGGGTGAAGCGCTGAGTACGGGCGTGCTGACGGGGAAACGAGAGCTGACCGGTCATGCGGGGGAGCCTACGGCCCCTACCACCGGGTTCACCCAAGACGGCGAGAACTCGCCGTGCGCCCCGTGTTTGCTCCTGTGCTCCGAGTCATGCACGCGCACGGAAAGTTATGATCGCTCGCGCATAGTGGGTAAGAACTCCGGTGTCCGCGTGCCCTCGGGCATTCGTATGCCATCCGCTCGAAGCCGTCCGACCGACCGCGCGTACCTGGAGGTGAGCCGCTGTGGCACTCTCGATTTCGGCGGTGGTGCTGCTGGCGATCATCGTCATCCTGCTGGTCCGGAAATCCGGGCTGAAGACGGGCCACGCCGCGATCTGCGTGCTGCTGGGGTTCTACCTCGCCAGCTCCTCCGTGGGCCCGACCATCCACCAGTTCACGTCCAGCGTCACGGCCATGGTCAGCAACATCAAGTTCTGAGGGCCGAACGGGCCGGGCCGGCCGGAGCGACGGGCGGCGCGGCGCGCGGGTGCGGCGGTCGCGGGGGGCGCCCCGGCGGGCCGCCGTGAACCGTAGGCTGTCCCCATGACCGATCTTCCCGGCCGCCGGCTGCTCCTGGTGCACGCGCACCCGGACGACGAGTCGATCAACAATGGCGCGACCATGGCCAAGTACGCCGCCGAGGGTGCCCACGTCACGCTGGTGACCTGCACGCTCGGCGAGGAGGGCGAGGTCATCCCGCCGGCCCTGGCGCACCTCGCCGCCGACCGGGACGACACCCTCGGCGCCCACCGCGCGGGCGAACTGGCCGCCGCCATGGCCGAGCTGGGCGTCACCGACCACGTCTTCCTCGGCGGTCCCGGCCGTTACCGGGACTCCGGCATGATGGGCGCCCCGCAGAACGAGCACCCGGACTGCTTCTGGCGCGCCGACGTCGACGAGGCCGCCGCGTCCCTCGTGGAGGTGATCCGCCGGGTCCGCCCCCAGGTCCTCGTCACCTACGACGAGAACGGCGGCTACGGCCACCCCGACCACATCCAGGCGCACCGCGTCGCCATGCGCGCCGCCGAGCTGGCCGCCGAGCCGGTCTTCCGCCGCGACCTGGGCGACCCCCACGAGATCGCGAAGATCTACTGGAACTGCGTCCCCCGCTCCGTGGTCGAGGCCGGCTTCGCCCGGCTGCGCGAGGCCGGCCGGGAGGGCGACCTCTTCCCCGGCATCGCCTCCGTCGACGACGTCCCCGGCGTGCTGCCCGACGAGGAGGTCACGGCGGCGGTCGACGCCTCCGCCCACGCCGACCGGAAGGCGGCGGCGATGCGCGCCCACGCCACGCAGATCGCCGTGGACGGCCCCTTCTTCGCCCTCTCCAACGATCTGGGCCAGCCGCTCTTCCCCGTCGAGTACTACCGGCTCGTCCGGGGCGAGCCGGGGGCGGCCGAGGGCGTCCGCGAGGACGACCTGTTCGCCGGGACGGGCGTGTGATGGCCGGGCCCATGGACAACAACGGACTCTTCACCCTGCCCGGCCCCGGCCGGCTCGCCGCCTATCTGGGGCTGGCCGTCCTCGGCTTCGTCACGGGCGTCGCGGGCGCCCTCGTCCAGGGCGGCTGGTTCCCCGGCGGACTGCTGCTGGCCCTCCTCGCCGTCGGCGGGCTCTGCTACGGCTCGGTCGTCGCCATGCGCGGCCGGGCGGGCGGCGCGGCGGCCGGCACGGGCTGGCTCGTCTCCGTGGTGCTCCTGGCGGCCAACCGGGCCGAGGGCGACTTCCTCTTCGAGGCGGGCCTGGGCTCGTACGCCTACCTCCTGGGCGGCATGGCTGTCGCTGTGATGTGCGCCACGGTTGCGAAAGTGCCGCAACCGGACGGCGCTTAGGCCCGACTTGGGAAGTGTCGTGATGATTTCTACCCGACTGTCATCCGGCCGGTCGGGGGAGCGATCCAGCAGTCGTCGAATACGGGCCCGTGGTCCCCAGTATGGTGGTGCGCGCCGCCGAGCCTCCCCTGGCCTCCGGCAATGGGCGACCCATAGCGAGGTCAAAAGAGGGCGGCGAAGAGTAACCGGGAGATCCTGCTTTGAGCCGTGCATCTGACAGTTCGTCCTCCGGGGCCCAGGGCCGCGGCGGTGCCGCCTACCCCTCGGGCACCACGCCCTACGGGTCCCCCCAGGGGGAGGAAGCCGCCGCGTCCGGCTCCGCCGGTTCGCCGGCCTCGGGCGCCAGGCCGAGCGAGCCGAAGACCGAGACCACGATGACGACGCGGATCCGCATCAACATCCCGGGTTCGCGGCCCATTCCGCCCGTCGTCATGCGGACGCCCGTCGACAGCGAGGGCGGTGCCGCCGACGCGGCCGCCGCCGCGCCGTCCGGGCCCGGCGCGTCCGCCGGGCCGGCCGCGCCCGCCGCGCCTTCCGCGTCCTCCGCTTCCGCGCCCGCCGGCTCCCGTAAGTCGGGGCTGCCGACGCGCCCCAAGACGGGCAAGAAGTCCCCCGCCGCGGCGGCCGGTGCGGCCGCGGCCGCAGGCGGCGGTTCCGCTTCCGATTCCGGTTCGGGCTCGGGGACGAGCGACTGGTTCGCGCCCCGCAAGTCCTCCGGGACGACCCCGCCGCCGCCCGCCGCCGCCCGCCGCCAGCCGCCCGTGGGCGGCGCGGGCGCCGGCGCCGCCGGCCACGCGCCGCCGCTGCCGCGCCGTGGCGCGGCCGCCCGTGGCGCGTTCGGCGGCAACCAGGCCCCGGCCGCCGGCTCCGGCGGCTCCTGGCCGCAGGACCCCTCGACCACCGCCGCGATGCCCCAGCCGCCCGTCCCGGGCGCCGACGCCCCGTGGCCGGGCGACGCCACCACGACGGGCGCGGTGCCGCAGGCCGGCACGCCGGGTGCCGGTGCGCCGTGGCCCGGCGACACCGCGACGCCGGGCGGTGCTCCGCAGGCGGGTGGCAAGGGCCGCCCGGGTGGCCCGGGTGCCGCGAACGGCGGTGCGCCGTGGCCGGGTGACGCCTCGACGCCGGGTGGCGCCCCGCAGGCCGGTGGTCCCGTCGGCAACGGCGGCGCCCCGTGGCAGGGTGACGCCTCGACCGGTGGCGCCCAGCAGGGCCTCCCCACCGGCAAGGGCGCCGCACGCCGCCGCGCGGCCGCCTCCGGCGACGACTGGCCCGGCGGCACCCCCGCGACCCCGGGCGCCATGCAGCACCCGAACGACCCCGCGCCGACGGGAGGCGCCCCGTGGCAGGGTGACGCCTCGATGCCGGGCGGTGCTCCGCAGGCGGGCGGCAAGGGCCACCCGGGTGGCGCCGGCGCGCCGTGGCCCGCTGACGCCTCGACGACCGGCGCGGTGCCGCAGCCCGGCGGTCCCGTCGGCAACGGCGGCGCTCCGTGGCCGGGTGACGCCCTGACGACTGGCGGCGTCCCGCAGACGGGTGGTCCGGTCGCCAACGGCGGCGCTCCGTGGCCGGGTGACGCTTCGACGACCGGTGGCGCCCCGCAGGCGGGTGGCAAGGGTCACCCGGGTGGCGCCGGTGCGCCGTGGCCCGCTGACGCCTCGACGACGGGCGCCGTGCCGCAGCCCGGCGGCCCGGTCGCCAACGGCGGCGCTCCGTGGCCGGGTGACGCTTCGACGACCGGCGGCGCCCCGCAGGCGGGTGGCAAGGGCCACCCCGGTGGCCCGGGTGCCGCCAACGGTGGTGCGCCCTGGCCCGGTGACGCCTCCACGACCGGTGCCGTGCCGCAGCCGGGCGTTCCCGGTGCGGCCGGTGGCAAGGGCCGCCCCGGTGGTCCCGTCGGCAACGGCGGTGCGCCGTGGCCGGGTGACGCCTCGACGCCGGGCGGCGCCTCGCAGCCCGGTGGCGGCGTTCCGCAGCCGGGTGGCAAGGGGCGTCCCCGTGACGCCAAGGGCGGTGCCGTGCCGAACGCCGGGACCACCCAGCAGATGTCCATGCCCACCGTCGGCCCCACCATCGGTGGCGTGCCCGCCGGGGGTGCCGCGTTCGCCACCGGGCGTACCGACACGCCCCGCCAGGGCGTGCCCATGGTCCCGCCGCCGGGCCCGCAGGCCGGAGCTCCGCAGGCCGGCGCCCCGCAGAGCGGTGGCGCGGGCAAGGGCAAGGGCAAGAAGCGCGGCCCGAAGGACTCCGCTTCCCCCTCCGCTTCCGCCCCTACGGGCGTGCCCGCGCCGAAGCCGGCCGCCGGACAGGGGCCGAAGGCCCCGGCGGACGCCGGTGCGCCGCGCGTCGCCGTGCCCAAGCCCAAGGGGTCCGTCCCGCCGCCGCCGGCGCCGTCCGGCACCGGCGTGCCCAAGCCGCCCGCCCCGGCGGGCAAGTCGGCGCCCAAGCCGGCACCCAAGGCCGCGCCCAAGAAGAAGGGCCGCTCCAAGCTCGTCCTCCTGGCCGGCGGGGTCATCGGCCTCGTCGCCGCCGCCTACGCGGCGGGCCTGCTGCTCGACCACGCCGACGTGCCGAACGGCACCACCGTCCTCGGCGTCGACATCGGCGGCAAGTCCAAGGACGAGGCCGTCAAGAAGCTCGACTCGGCCCTCGGTGACCGCGCCACCGCCCCGCTGAAGCTCTCCATCGGCGGCAAGCCGGCCGCCCTCAAGCCGTCCGTGGCGGGCCTGTCCATCGACACCCAGGCCACCGTGCGCGACGCGTCCGGCCGGGACTACAACCCCGTCACCGTCCTCGGCTCGCTCATCGGCAACACCCACGCCGCCGAGCCGGCCCTGAGCGTCGACGAGGAGAAGGTCGCCGCCGCCCTCAAGTCGCTGGCCGGCGAGAGCGGCTCGGCGACGGACGGCACGATCAAGTTCGAGCCGGGCAAGGCCGTGGCCGTGTACGGGAAGCCGTACGAGGGCGTGGACGTGGACAAGTCGGTCAAGGTGATCGCCCAGGCGTACCGCGACCGCGCGGCCACCGGCAAGGACAAGCCCGTCGAGCTGACGACGTCCTCGCAGCAGCCGAAGGTGTCCAACGCCGAGGTCGACCGGATGATGCAGGACTTCGCGAAGCCCGCGATGTCCGGCCTGGTCACCGTGCAGACGGACCCGGCCCACAGCATCCAGTTCGGGCCGGAGCTCTCGCTGCCGAAGATCCTCTCCGTCAAGGAGGTGGGCGGCAAGCTGGTCGAGAGCTACGACCTGGAGGAGCTCAAGAAGCTCTACGGCAAGAAGTTCGACGGCGTCCTCATCCAGCGCGGCGACGGCACCAAGAAGCCCGTCACCCCGCAGGACGTCGCGGGCGCCCTCGGCAAGGCGCTGCGCGGCAAGACGCCCGCCGAGCGCGTCGGAACGATCATGCAGACCGGCTGAGCGAGCCCCGGCCCGTACTCACGAGCCCCCGTGCCCCCGCGGCACGGGGGCTCGTGTGCGTCCGGGCATGGCTTTGTCCATGACATCTGTCATCCCCGGTCCACGACGTCCGACACTGCCGGCGGCACCCCCTGACCAGCGAAGATGTCTTCCATGACCACTACTGCAAGCGTCAACACGGGGGACGGGCGCCGCACGGGCGCCCCCGTGGTCAGCTTTGAGAACGTCAGCAAGAACTACGGCACCGTGCGCGCCGTGTCCGATCTGAGCCTCGACCTCTACCCGGGCGAGACCGTCGCCCTGCTCGGCCCCAACGGCGCGGGCAAGTCCTCGACCCTGGACCTGCTGCTGGGCCTGCGCAATCCCGACGCCGGGCGCGTCGAGATCTTCGGCACCACGCCCCAGCAGGCCATCCTCCAGGGCCGGGTGGGCGCCATGCTCCAGACCGGCGGGCTGATGGAGGAGGTGAAGGTCCGCGAGATCGTGAAGCTCGCCTGCGACCTCCACCCCAAGGCGTTCCCCGTCGAGCAGGTGCTGGAGGCCGCCGACCTCACCGGCATCGCCGACCGCATGGTCAACAAGCTCTCCGGCGGCCAGGAGCAGCGCGTGCGCTTCGCCATGGCCACGGCGGGCGCCAACGACCTCATCGTGCTGGACGAGCCGACGACCGGCATGGACGTCTCGGCCCGCCAGGCGTTCTGGGGCGTGATGCGCGAGCAGACCCGCCAGGGCCGTACGGTCCTCTTCGCCACCCACTACCTCGAAGAGGCCGACGCCATCGCCGACCGCGTCATCGTGCTGCGCGGCGGAAAGCTGCTCGCCGACGGCTCGGCCGCCGAGATCAAGGCCAAGGCCGGCGCCCGCCGGATCGTCTTCGACCTCGACCAGCCGGTCGGCGAGGGCGCGCTGCGCGAGCTGCCGTTCCTCTCCTCGCTGGAGGTGTCCGGCCGCACGGTGCGCATCCAGTCCCACGACGCCGACGCCACCGTCCACGCCCTCTACGGGCTGGGCCTCTACCCGCGCAACCTCGAGGTCGCGGGCCTCGGCCTGGAGCAGGCCTTCCTCGCCATCAACGACGCCGCGACCGCCGAGGAGGCGGCCAAGTGAAGACTCTCATCACGCTGGAAATAACGCGCACCCTGCGCAACAAGAAGTTCATGTTCTTCTCCATCCTCTACCCGGCGCTGCTGTTCCTGCTCATCGCCGGTGGTGCGAGCGAGAAGGAGCTCGTCAAGGGCACGAACCTGACGCTGCCGCTGCTGATGATGGTCTCGATGGCCTCCTTCGGCGCCATCACCGCCGTCCTCGTCGGCAACAGCGAGCGCATCGCCAAGGAGCGCGAGAAGGGCTGGGTGCGCCAGCTGCGCCTCACCGCCCTGCCCGGCCGCGGCTACGTGGCCGCCAAGGTGGCCTCGGCCGCCGTGGTCTCCCTCCCCTCCATCCTGGTCGTCTTCGCCGTCGCCGTGGCGGTCAAGAACGTCCGGCTCGACGCGTGGCAGTGGGGCGCGCTCACGGGCTCGATCTGGGCCGGCAGCATCGTCTTCGCCGCGCTGGGCGTGGCCCTGGGCTACCTGGTCTCCGGTGACGCCGTCCGGCCCGTCACGATGATCGTCTACTTCGCGCTGTCCATGCTGGGCGGCCTGTGGATGCCGACCACGACCTTCCCGGACTGGCTGCAGTCCGTCGCCAAGTGGACGCCGACCTACGCCTACGCCGCGCTCGGCCACTCCATCGAGGGGGGCGACGCGCCGCACCTGAAGGACGTCGGCCTGCTGCTGGCTTATCTTGTCGTCTTCGCCGGGTGCGCGGCCTGGCTCTACCGCAAGGACACCCGCAAGGCCTGAGCCGAAGCGGGACGGTTGCCGGGACGGACGGAGGGAGAGACGGGCCGATGGCCGGACGCGAACGACGCCGCAACCCCTGGCGAGCCGTCATGGAGATCGAGGACGACCCGTCGGCCGCCGAGACCCACAACGGCATGGGAACCCAGCCCGAGAACCGCCG
This sequence comes from Streptomyces abikoensis, assembly GCF_014648775.1. Classification (GTDB taxonomy): domain Bacteria; phylum Actinomycetota; class Actinomycetes; order Streptomycetales; family Streptomycetaceae; genus Streptomyces; species Streptomyces abikoensis. The sequence continues at coordinate 632,610 of NZ_BMRT01000003.1, read as the reverse complement.
CCAGGTAGTGATCAAACTGCTGTGGATCTCCATCTGGTTCTTCTACCTCGCCGCCCCGGCGGAGGACGTCCTCGGCGACCACCACACCCTGGTCGGCGACGTCCTGGGCGGCGCGGGCCTGGTGGCCTTCGTGGCCGCCTATCTGACCCTGGTCTTCCGCCACACCTCACGGGCCCTGGACCGGCCCAAGGTACTGGGCTGGATCGGGGTGATGCTGGGCCTGGCCCTCGTCCTGTCCCTCACCCTGGGGACGCCCTGGCTGGTGCTGTTCGTCTTCTCCAGCATCGCCTGCGGGGCGGTCTTCCCCACCAAGATCGCTCGCGCCGCCGTTCCACTGGTCACGGGGGTACTGGTGGCCGTCGGCGCGAGCATGCGGGGCCCGGTGGCCGAGTTCGTGGTGGCGCTCGTCGTCCCCGCGCTGCTCGGCGGCTTCGCGATGGTGGGGGTGCGGCAGATGGCCCTGACGACCCGCGCGCTGCGCGAGGCGCGGGCGACGGTGGCCCATCTCGCCGCCAACGAGGAGCGGTTGCGGCTCGCCCGCGACCTCCACGACCTGCTCGGCCACTCGCTCTCGCTCATCACGCTCAAGAGCGAGCTGGCCGGGCGGATGCTCCCGGACCGGCCGGAGGACGCGGCCCGGCAGGTCGCCGACATCGAGCGGGTGAGCCGGCAGGCGCTCGTGGACGTCCGGGAGGCGGTGAGCGGCTTTCGCCGCCCCACCCTGGAGGCCGAGCTGGCCGGGGCCCGTACCGCCCTGGCCGCCGCCGGCATCGCCGCCGACCTGACCCGGGCCGCGACCGGCCACCCCGATCTGCCGCCCGACGAGGAGGGCGCCCTGGCCTGGGCGCTGCGCGAGGCGGTCACCAACGTCGTCCGGCACAGCGGCGCCACGCGCTGCGAGGTGACGCTCACGGAGGCGGGCGACGACATGTGCCTGACCGTCACCGACAACGGCCGGGGGCCGGGGCGCGGTTACGGGAACGGGCTGACGGGCCTGAGCGAGCGGCTCGTCCTCGCCGACGGTCGGCTGGAGACCGGCACGGGCCCGCGCGGCGGGTTCCGGCTGCGGGCGTGCGTACCGCTCTCGCGGCGGGTGGCCGTCTGACCTCTACCCTGTCGCTGTGACTTCAGCACAGCCGCCCGGGAATATTCGTGTCCTCCTCGCCGAGGACCAGTCGATGGTCAGGGAGGCGCTGGCCGCGCTCCTCGGCCTGGAGGACGACATCGAGGTCGTCGCGCAGGTGGCCCGGGGTGACGAGGTCCTGGACGCGGCTCGTGCCACGGCCCTCGACGTGGCGCTGCTGGACATCGAGATGCCCGGGATGACCGGGCTCGACGCGGCGGCGCTGCTGCGGCGGGAGTTGCCGGGGCTCAAGGTCGTCATCCTGACGACCTTCGGCCGGCCCGGCTATCTGCGCCGGGCCATGGAGTCCGGCGCCGACGCGTTCCTGGTCAAGGACGCGCCGGCGTCCCAGCTGGCGGACGCGGTGCGGCGGGTGCTGCGCGGCGAGCGCGTCATCGACCCGACGCTGGCGGCGGCGGCGCTCGCGGAGGGGGCGAACCCGCTGACCGACCGCGAGCGGGCGGTTCTCACGGCGTCGGCGGACGGCTCCACCAATGCCGAGCTGGCCCGGAAGCTGCATCTTTCGCACGGGACGGTGCGGAATTATCTGTCGACGGCGATCCAGAAAACGGGGGCGCGGAATCGTGCGGAGGCCGTCCGCATCGCGCGGGACAAGGGGTGGCTGTAGGGGCCTCCTCCCCGTCGCAACGGTGACCAGCCCACCGCGAGGTGCCCGGCGGTGCCGAACCAGCCGTGGCCCGGAGACGGGGCCGCGCCCCTCAGTTCAGCATCGCCCGCGCGGCCAGCGCCTGGTGGCGGACCGTCTCCGCCGCGTCCGGCTCCACCGTCGCGATGACCTCCGCGTACTCCTCCAGCTCCCGCGCCCCGCGTGCGAAGTCGCCGCGCTCGACGAGGAGCTCGGCGCGCTCGTAGCGGAGCCGGGCGGGGTGGCTGGGCAGCAGGAGCGACAGCTCGACGGCCCACAGCTGGACGTCGCTGCGCTCGGGGCGCGCCGCCGCCCAGGCGCGGATGTTGTTCAGGACGCGCAGCACGATCTCCTGGGGGGCCGCCGGGGAGAACATCGACGGCGTCAGGGGTGTGCCCGTCGCGCCCGCGACCAGCAGCCCCGCGTCCTCCTCGGAGAGGACCCGGCCGCCGTCGAAGGGGTCGACGAGCACGTGCTCGCCCTGCGGGTCGCCGAGGCCGACGACGAAGTGGCCGGGGAGCGCCACCCCGTACACGGGCGCGCCCGCCCGGCGGGCCACCTCCATCCACACCACGGACAGCAGGATCGGCAGCCCGCGCCGCCGCCGCAGCACCTCGGGCAGGAGCGAGGACTCCAGCCGCCGGTAGTCCGCGGGCGTGCCGTGGAAGCCGTGGCGCTCGCCGAGGAGCGCGGCCAGGGCGTCCGCCCAGAGGACGGGCGCCGCCCCGCGGTCCAGCGCGGGCAGCGACCCGGCGAGCCGGTCGAGCTCGATCTGCGCCGCGTCGGTCATGGCGTCGCCCGCCTTCCCACCGGGTTCCCCGGCCGCGACGGCCTCGGCCTCCTCGGCGATCAGCAGGCACAGCAGCGCGAGGTCGGGCCGGTCGTCCCGGGCGGCCCCGGCGAAGCGGCGGCGCCGCTCGGTGGTGTCGTCGTACATGCGTGCCTCGTACCCCTCGGGGCGGTGGCGCAGCCACCGCCACTGTCCATGGTGCGACCGTGTCAGCGCTGCGGGCCGCGACGGTAGTGGTAGGCGTGGTGGGTGGTGAAGCCGAGCTCGTCGTAGAGCGCGGCGGCGGCCGTGTTGTCCGCCTCCACCTGGAGGTACGCGGCCGAGGCGCCCTCGCGGAGCGCCTCCTGGGCCAGCCGGGCCATCACCAGCGTGCCCAGCCCCTCGCGGCGCCGCTCCGGGGCCACGTCCAGCGCCGCGAACCCGGCCCACCGGCCGTCGACGACACAGCGCGCGACGGCCGCCGGGCGCTCCCCGGCGGCTCCCGGCACGGTCGCGAACCACACCGACGGCCCGCCGCCCAGCACGGCCCGCGCGTCCGCCGGGTCCGCGCCGCCCCGCCCGTAGGCGGCGAGCCAGGCCGCGTCCGGCTCGCGGGTCAGCCGTACCTCGCCCGAGCCGGGGGCCACGGCGTCGGCGACGGGCGCCAGCGTGGCCGTCCGGGTCAGGGCGTGCCGCTCGGCCGTCCAGCCGCGCCGGGCGAGCTCCGCGTCCAGCCGCTCGTCCGCGTCCGGGTGACCCGTGACGACCTGGACGTACGCCGGCAGGCCGCGCTCCGCGTACCAGGCGGCCACCCGCTCCAGGGCCTCCGGCAGGGGCAGCCCGGGGTCGCCGAGGGGCAGGGCGGAATTGGCCCGGTGGGTGAAGCCGCCCGCGGCGCGCAGCGCCCAGCCGCCCAGCCGGGCGGTCTCGCGCGCGGGCCAGCCGCGCGCCGCGACCTCCTGGAGCTCGCGCAGCCCGGCGGCGGGGCCGCGCCGCCGGGCGGGGGTCATGGGCACGACCTTGCCCGCGACCAGGGTGGCCTCGGGGACCTCCACGATCTCACCGGTACGCCGTGTGATTCGCAGCACACCGCCGCTCCAGGAGGTCAGTACCCCCACCGCGTCGGTGAAACGCTCCGAACTCCCCGACTCGTTCAGCCGTCGTACGGAGACCCTTTTTCCCACATCTGCCGTGGAGATCCGGACCTCCAGTCTTCCGCCCGTGGTGAATTCCACAGCTCTGTCCGCCCCTCTTGTTCGTCATGTGCCCGGGGAGGGAGATACTAGGTGTGGGCATCGACGACGCCGCGCTCCCGCGCGAGATGAGCCCTACCGAGGAGGAACGACAGCGTGACCTACGTCATCGCGCAGCCTTGTGTCGACGTGAAGGACAAGGCGTGCATCGAGGAGTGCCCCGTCGACTGCATCTACGAGGGCTCCCGGTCCTTGTACATCCACCCGGACGAATGCGTCGACTGTGGTGCCTGTGAGCCGGTCTGCCCCGTCGAGGCGATCTTCTACGAGGACGACACGCCGGAGGAGTGGAAGGACTACTACAAGGCGAACGTCGAGTTCTTCGACGAGCTCGGTTCGCCCGGTGGCGCCTCCAAGCTGGGCCTGATCGAGCGCGACCACCCCTTCATCGCCGCTCTGCCCGCGGACATCAACCCGGCGGAGCACTGACCGACAGCGGTCCCGACCGCGGCCCCGTACGGCCACCGCCGTACGGGGCCGCGGCTTTTCCCATCGGCGTTCTCCCCCGCCGGCCACCCCTAGCGCACGAGAGCGAGCAGCGAGCACCGTGAGCGCAGTCTCTTCCCGTCTCCCCGTCTTCCCCTGGGACCGGCTCGAGCCCTACAAGGCCACCGCGGCCGCCCACCCCGACGGCATCGTGGACCTGTCGGTGGGCACCCCGGTCGACCCGGTGCCCGCCGTGGTCCAGCGGGCGCTGGCCGACGCGGCCGACAGCCCCGGCTATCCCACGGTGTGGGGCACGGCCGCGCTGCGCGACGCGCTGACCGGCTGGGTGGAGGGCCGCCTGGGCGCCCGGGGCCTGACGCACGCCAACGTGCTGCCGGTCGTCGGCTCCAAGGAGCTGGTGGCCTGGCTGCCGACCCAGCTGGGCCTGGGCCCCGGTGACAAGGTCGCCTACCCCCGCCTCGCCTACCCGACCTACGAGGTCGGCGCGCGTCTGGCGGGCGCCGAGCCCGTCGTCTACGACGACCCCACGGAGCTCGACCCGGCCGGCCTGAAGCTGCTCTGGCTGAACTCGCCGTCCAACCCCACCGGCCGGGTGCTGTCCAAGGAGGAGCTGCGCCGCGCGGTGGCCTGGGCGCGCGAGCACGGCGTGCTGGTCTTCAGCGACGAGTGCTACCTGGAGCTGGGCTGGGAGGCGGAGCCCGTCTCCGTGCTCCACCCGGACGTCTGCGGCGGCTCGTACGAGGGGATCGTCGCCGTCCACTCGCTCTCCAAGCGCTCGAACCTCGCCGGCTACCGCGCCGCGTTCGTCGCCGGCGACCCGGCCGTCCTCGGCGAGCTGCTCCAGATCCGCAAGCACGGCGGGATGATGGTCGCCGCCCCCGTCCAGGCCGCCACCGTCGCGGCCCTGGGCGACTCCGCGCACGTCGCCGAGCAGCGGGCCCGCTACGCCCGGCGCCGGGACGCGCTGCGCGCCGCCTTCGAGGCGGCGGGCTTCCGCATCGAGCACAGCGAGGCGTCGCTGTACCTGTGGGCCACGCGCGACGAGTCGTGCTGGGAGACGGTCGGCGAGCTCTCCAAGCGCGGCATCCTCGTCGCGCCGGGTGATTTCTACGGTCCGGCGGGCGAGCGCTTCGTACGGATCGCGTTCACCGCCACCGACGAGCGGGTGGAGGCGGCGGTCCGTCGTCTGGCCGAGTAGCGCTACGCATCCGGGCGCGGCACGCGTGACGAGGGGCCCGGGAGCGAAAACTCCCGGGCCCCTCGGTGCTGCTGCGTGAAGCCGCCGCTTCCGGACGGACGGATCAGCCGCCGACGCCGGGCAGCTGCGGAACGCCGCCCTTGGTCACGCCCTGCGCCGTGCCGCCGACGGCCGAGGCCGCGCCGCCCACGAGGTTGCCCGCGGCCTTGTTGGCGGCCGGGACGGTCTCGTTGCCGGCCTTGTGCACCGCGTGGGACGCCATCGGCACGGCCGTTCCGACGGCCTTCTGCCCGACACCCGTCGCCATGGCGCCGGCCTGCTGGGAGGTGGCACCGACGGTGTGGCTCGCGTTCGTGGTGTCCAGCGCGCTCACCGGAGCCAGATCCGTGGCCTTGGTGAGGTCCGCGGCGCTCGCGGCTCCGGCCGCGCCGACGACGGGAGCGGCACCCGCGGCGACGAGCAGGGCCACTCGAGCGATCCGGCGCGTGAGGGGGAGGGACATGTTGCTCCTTTGACGGAGTGGGAAGTCGGTTGCTGTCCGGCGTGCGGACGCAGTGACTACCGCGTGAGCCCGGGGAAGGTTGCGGTGGAGGAAGGTAAAGACTGAGTAATGCGTCGCATTATCGGGCCCGCTGAAATCCCGCCATACCGGGCAGGTTGTCAAGCGATACGGAAGCCCGAAAAGCTGTTATTCACAAGGGAGTTGGGGGTGCGTCGAGAACGCGTGCGGATTCCCGCCGACCCGGCAACTCCCGTATGCCGCGCATACCCCCGGCGGGGGGACGGTCGTACTACTGAACGGTCGTGATCCGGACCGCCGACGTGCCCTCGACGCCCGCCTCTTCCGCCGATTCCCGCCAGCCGTCCGCCGAATTCTCCGCCGACCACACCCGGCCGCCGAAGGAGACGCGCTCCACCCGCAGTTCCGCCGCGTGCGCCACCGCCCAGGACGCCACCGCCCAGCCGCGCCGCCCCGGCGTCTCGTCGTCCGGCCCCGGGCGCACCGGCACGGTCACCGTGCGGCCGCCGGCCGCCCCGGTCCGGCCGTCCCCCGTCACGGTGGGGGACGCCTCCACACCGAACTCGCGGCTCAGCTTCGCCCGCACCGCCGCCGGATCGCCGGCCTTGCCGTCGCTCGGGCTCTTCGTACAGCTGAACGAGGCCGCCGCGCGGCCCGTGAGCCCCGACGACAACAGCGAGGCGTCCGGCTCGTGCTTGGCGTACGCCTGCGGGAAACCGCTGCGCTGCACCTTCTGCGCGGCCACCGTCAACGGCAGCCGCGAGTAGCCCGGCACCTCCACCAGGTGGTCGTAGAACTTCCCCGCCGCGTAGACCGGGTCCGTGATCTGCGCCGCCGTGCCCCAGCCCTGGGTCGGCCGCTGCTGGAAGAGCCCCAGCGAATCGCGGTCACCGTGGTGGATGTTGCGCAGTCCCGACTCCTGCATCGCCGTGGCCAGCGCGATCGTCACCGCCCGCTCCGGCAGCCCGCGCGACGACCCCACGGCCGAGATCGTCGCCGCGTTGACCGCCTGCTCCGGCGAGAGGGAGTACACCTGCCCGTTCGCCCGCACCGTGCAGCGCGGCGCCCCCGGCCCACCGGTGATCAGCTGCGCCACCAGATAGCCGACCAGCGCCAGCAGCACGGCGCAGGCGGCCACGGTGCGCAGCAGGCGGCCACGGCGGGTGACGGTGATCCCGGACATGCGGGCCACGTTACTTCAGAGACCGCCCGGCGGCCCCTCCGGACCGCACAGGGCGTCGCGTTAGGCTCGCCGCATGGATCATCCCGCACTGGACCTGTCCCTCGACGCCGCCGCCCTCACCGCCCGGCTCGTCGACTTCCGTTCCGAGAGCGGTGACGAGAAAGCCCTCGCCGACGCGATCGAGGCCGAACTGCGCAGGCTGCCGCACCTGACCGTCGACCGGCACGGCAACAACGTCGTGGCCCGCACGAACCTGGGCCGCGCCGAGCGGGTCGTCCTGGCCGGGCACATCGACACCGTGCCCATCGCCGACAACGTGCCCTCCCGCCTGACAGCAGATATCAGCGGCTCCGTCGCGGGGAACGGCATCCTGTGGGGCTGCGGCACCAGCGACATGAAGTCCGGCGTCGCCGTACAGCTGCGCGTCGCCGCGACCGTCCCCGAGCCCAACCGCGACCTCACCTTCGTCTTCTACGACAACGAGGAGGTCGCCGCCCACCTCAACGGCCTCGGCCACGTGGCCGAGGCCCACCCCGACTGGCTGGCGGGCGACTTCGCGATCCTCCTGGAGCCCTCCGACGGCGAGGTCGAGGGCGGCTGCCAGGGCACCCTGCGCGTCCTGCTGCGCACCACGGGCGAACGCGCCCACTCCGCGCGGAGCTGGATGGGCTCCAACGCCGTCCACGCCGCCGCCCCCATCCTCGCCCGCCTCGCCGCCTACGAGCCGCGCCGCCCGGTCGTCGACGGACTCGAGTACCACGAGGGCCTCAACGCCGTGCGGATCGAGGGCGGCGTCGCCAACAACGTCATCCCCGACGAGTGCACCGTGACGGTGAACTTCCGCTACGCCCCCGACCGCACCCCCGAGGAGGCGCTCGCGCACGTCCACGAGGTCTTCGCGGACTGCGGCGTCACCGAGTTCGTCGTCGACGACCACTCCGGCGGCGCCCGCCCCGGCCTCGACCACCCGGCGGCCGTGGCCTTCATGGCGGCCGTCGGCGGCACGGCCCGGCCCAAGTTCGGCTGGACGGACGTGGCCCGCTTCAGCGCCCTCGGCGTGCCCGCCGTCAACTACGGCCCCGGCGACCCCCTGTACGCCCACAAGCGGGACGAGCACGTGGACACCGCCAAGATCACGCAGTGCGAGGAGCGGCTGCGGGCCTGGCTGACGGCTTGATCCGCTCTCCGGAGGAGCGGCGCCCCGGCGGTCACCACCTACCCTGAAGCGCAACGAGACCGACGATCCGCGGGTCCTGCGGCCCGCGGCGGAGGGAGCAGCATGGGCAATCCCGAGGCGTCGCGCGGGCGACGGGAACAGCGCCGGGGACCGGTCGTCCGCCGGCACGGCCAGATGCAGGCGGGCACCACGGACCAGCACCTGCTGGACACCCGGGGAACGGCGGACTGGGTCCACGAGGACCCCTTCCGGGTCCTGCGCATCCAGTCCGAGTTCGTCGAGGGGTTCGGCGCCTTGGCCGAACTTCCCCCGGCCATCAGCGTGTTCGGGTCGGCCCGCACGAAGCCCGGCTCGCCCGACTACGAGGCCGGGGTGGCCATCGGGCGCGGCCTGGTCGAGGCGGGCTTCGCCGTCATCACCGGCGGCGGGCCCGGCGCGATGGAGGCCGCCAACAAGGGCGCGATGGAGGCCGGCGGGATCTCCGTCGGCCTCGGCATCGAGCTGCCCTTCGAGCAGGGCCTCAACCCGTATGTGAACCTGGGCGTCGACTTCCGGTACTTCTTCGTGCGGAAGACGATGTTCGTGAAGTACGCGAGCGGCTTCGTGGTGCTGCCGGGCGGCCTGGGCACCCTCGACGAGCTCTTCGAGGCCCTCACGCTCGTCCAGACGAAGAAGGTCACCCGCTTCCCCATCGTCCTCTTCGGCACCGACTACTGGCGGGGCCTGCTCGACTGGCTGGAGCACACGCTCGTCGACCAGGGCAAGGTGAGCGCCGCCGACCTCCAGCTCTTCCACGTCACGGACGACGTGGAGGAGGCGATCGGACTGGTGACGAAGGAGGCCGGGACCTGACGGGCCCCCTCTACGCCAGACCTCGCCGGGCCACCGCGGGCGCGCGGTGGCCGGCGATGGCCGCCACCATGTCCAGCACCTGCTTCGTCTCCGCGACCTCGTGCACGCGGTAGACCTGGGCGCCGAGCCACGCGGAGACCGCCGTCGTGGCGAGGGTGCCGATGACCCGCTCCTTCACCGGCCGGTCGAGGCTCTCGCCCACGAAGTCCTTGTTGGACAGCGAGACGAGCACGGGCCAGCCCGTCTCCGTCATCTCGCCCAGCCGGCGCGTGGCCTCCAGCGAGTGACGGGTGTTCTTCCCGAAGTCGTGCCCCGGGTCGATCATGATGCCGTCGCGCCGCACGCCCAGCTCCACGGCCCGCTCCGCCAGCCCCACCGTCACCCGCAGGATGTCCGCCATCACGTCGTCGTACTCGACGCGGTGCGGCCGCGTCCGCGGCTCCACGCCGCCCGCGTGGGTGCACACCAGGCCCGCGCCGTAACGGGCGGCCACCTCGGCCAGCTTGGGGTCCACGCCGCCCCACGCGTCGTTCAGCAGGTCCGCGCCGGCCTCGCAGACCGCCTCGCCCACCTCGTGCCGCCACGTGTCGACGCTGATCACCACGTCCGGGTGGCGCCGCCGGACCTCCGCCACGAACCCGACCGTGCGCCGGGCCTCCTCCTCGGCCGTCACCTCGGCGCCGGGGCCCGCCTTGACCCCGCCGATGTCGATGATGGCGGCGCCCTCCGCCACGGCCTGCTCCACCCGGGCGAGCGCGGGCTCGTCGCGGAACGTGGCCCCCTGGTCGTAGAAGGAGTCCGGGGTCCGGTTGACGATCGCCATGATCACCGGTTCGTGGGTGTCGAACTCGCGTCGTCCAAGCCGCAGCATTTTCCGTTCTTCCTCTCCCTGGTCCGCCAGCGACCTTAACTGTCAGTGGGGCATGGCACGATCGGAGTCGACGGTTTGGCCGACGCCGGCCACCTGGACGCAACGAGGGGACGGCCGTGTTCTGGTTCTTGCTCATCGCGCTGGTCGTGGTGGTCGCCGCGGTCACGCTCGCCGTCGCCGGCGGAGGCGGTGACGGCGCCGGCGGGGAGGCCGCCCTGCCCGAGGCCGTCCACGACCGGATGGCCTGGCCGCTGCCCGCCGCCCGGCCGCTGGGCCGGGCGGACGTCGAGGAGCTGCGGCTGCCCCTGGCCCTGCGCGGCTACCGCATGGCCGAGACCGACGACGCGCTGGACCGGCTCGGCGCGGAGCTCGCCGAGCGCGACGCCCGCATCGCCGAGCTGGAGGCGGCGCTCGCCGGGGCGCAGGCGGCGGCGATAGGGGTGCGGGGGCTGCTGGAGCGCGAGAGCGGCGGCACGGAGGAGCGGGAGCGGCCGGAGTCGCAGGAGTCGCAGGAGCAGCAGGACAGCCCGGGGAAGGGGAAGGCGTCATGAGCGGCGCCAGTGGAGTCGTCATCGGGGCGGACGGCCTGGCCCGTTGCCCGTGGGGGCTGGAGGCGGAGACCCTCGCGGATTACCGCGTCTACCACGACACCGAGTGGGGCCGCCCGGTCCACGGCGACGACGCCCTGTTCGAACGGATATCGCTGGAGGCCTTCCAGTCGGGCCTGTCGTGGCTGACGATCCTGCGGCGCCGCGAGGGGTTCCGGGCCGGGTTCGCGGGCTTCTCCATCGAGAAGGTGGCGGCCTTCACGGAGGAGGACGCCGAACGGCTGCTGGCCGACCCGGGCATCATCCGCAACCGCGCGAAGATCGCGGCGACGCTGGCCAACGCGCGCGCCGCCGCGGAGCTGGCGCCGGGGGAGCTCGACGCCCTGGTGTGGTCCCACGCCCCCGACCCCGCCACCCGGCCCGCGCCCCGCTCGTCGGCCGACGTCCCGGCGGTCACGCCGGAGTCGACGGCGCTGGCCAAGGCCCTCAAGAAGCGGGGCTTCCGCTTCGTGGGGCCCACGACGGCGTACGCCCTGATGCAGGCGTGCGGCCTGGTGAACGACCACCTGGCGGGCTGTCACGCGCGCAGGGGCTGAAGCGGCGGCCTACCGGCCCACGAACCGGGGCTTCTCCTTGGCCAGAAACGCCGCCACGGCGATGCCATGGTCCTCCGCCGTGGCCGCCGCGCGCTGCAGCTCCTCCTCCTTGGCCAGGGTCTCCTCCAGCGTGTGCCCGGCCCCGTGGGCGAGCGACTCCTTGATCGCCGCGTACGCGGCCGTCGGCCCCTCGGCCAGCCGCCGGGCGACCTCCGTCGCCGCGGCGGCCAGCTCGGCCGCCGGGACGACCCGGTTCGCGATGCCCAGCTCGTACGCCTCCTGGGCGCTCACATTGCGCGGGAAGAGCAGCAGGTCGGCGGCGCGACCGTGGCCGACGAGGCGGGGGAGGGTCCAGGAGACGCCCGAGTCGGCGGTGAGCGCGACCCCGGCGAAGGACGTGTTGAAGGCGGCCGAATCCGCGACCACGCGGTAGTCCGCCGCGAAGGCGAACCCCGCGCCGGCGCCCGCCGCCACACCGTTCACCCCGGCCACGACCGGCTTGGGCATCCGGGTGATCGCGGTGACGATGGGGTTGTAGTGGTCCCTGACGGTGTCCATCGTCGACCGGGTGCCGTGCTCGCGGTCGGCGGCCAGCGAGGCCACGTGCTCCTTGAGGTCCTGACCGACGCAGAAGGCCCGCCCGGCGGCGGTCAGCAGCACGGCCCGTACGGCGGCGTCGTCGGCCGCCTGCCGCAGGACGTCACGGAGGGCGATCTTCGTCTCGGTGTTCAACGCGTTCATGGCGTCGGGACGATTCAGCGTGATCGTCGCGAGCCCGTCGGTCACCTCGTAGAGCACGGTGTCCGCCATGGTGCGGTCCCTCCCTTGGTCGGCTGTGGTGCGATGCGTGCTCAGGATGCCGGAGATCATCGGGGCCGGATATGTGACCTGCGTCAAAGAATCGGCCATCGTTACGGCCGTGAGAGCGACGCAGGAATACCGCGCGATCCCCGAATTGAGTGGTTTTGCGGCAGCGCGTTGCCGAAGGGATGCGGACTGATGTTGGTCATTGGGTCGCGCGATGCGGGATAATGGCCTGGAAGCAATGTGTTCGATGCCGGTGACGCGTGCCCTTCCCGGGGCCGTCGGCTGACGATGAGCTGGTTTCAGGAAGGGGAACGAGCATGGCGGCCATGAAGCCGCGGACGGGCGATGGCCCGCTCGAGGTGACCAAGGAGGGGCGGGGCATCGTCATGCGGGTTCCGCTCGAAGGCGGCGGTCGTCTCGTCGTCGAGCTGACCCCCGACGAGGCCAAGGCTCTCGGCGAGGCCCTGGAGAAGGTCGTCGTCTGACGCCCTTGGCCCACGGCCACGGGCCACGGCCCATAATCCTCTCGCACCGCCCCGGTCGCCCGGCTCTGTCCCGGCCCCGGGGCGGTGGCGTATCCGCACGCGGCCTGTCGGCGGGCGCCTCCGGCCCGGGCGGCGCGGTGTCGCAGCGCGCGGCACCGAGTCGGCCGCCCGTCCGGCGCTTTTCCCGGCTCCGTCGGCCCGGCTACGCCGGGCCGCGTCTGACGGCGCAGAGCAGCCCGTCGCCCACCGGCAGCAGGGACGGTACGAGCGCCGTGGACTCCCGGACGGCCCGCAGCAGTTCGCGCAGCCGCTGGACCTCGGCGGGCGGCACCGCCGAGTCGACCGTCCGGCCGTCCGCGAAGACGCCCTCGAAGCAGACCAGCCCGCCCGGGCGCAGCAGGCGCAACGATTCGGCTAGGTAGTCGAGGGACTCCATCCGGTCACCGTCGCAGAAGACCAGGTCGTACCCGCCGTCCGCGAGCCGGGGCAGCACCTCCAGGGCCCGGCCGGGGATGAAGCGCGCCCGGTTGCCGGCGAAGCCCGCCGCGCGGAAGGCCTGGCGGGCGAACTGCTGGCACTCCGGGTCGCTGTCCACCGTGGTCAGCACGCCGTCCGGCCGCATGCCGTGCAGCAGGTGGATGCCGGAGACCCCGGTGCCGGTGCCGATCTCGGCGACGGCCTTGGCGTCCACAGCGGCGGCGAGCAGGCGCAGCGCCCCACCGGTGCCGTTCGACACCGAGGTCAGCCCCGCCTCGTAGGCCCGGTCCCGGGCCCAGCGCAGTGCCTCGTCCTCGGCGACGAACACATCGGCGAACGCCCAGCTCGTCTGCTGGTTGCCGGTAATGGCCCTCTCCTGTCCCCGTAGTCGACGCAACCGTGACTGTATCCGCTGCCCACGGGAACCCGCAGATGGGACCGGGCGTTGGAGAGTACGGAACGCCGACGGAAGGGGGCGGGGGGCGGCGGGAACCACCGGCGCGGGCCGTTCGTCACGGATGACAACGGATCAAGACCAAAATCCGGGTCAAAATTGCTTATCCGGAGCTAACGGGCGAGGTGGATATGGTAGGGGCTCCACTGGACACCACCAGAGCCGACAGGGGAGGTGCGGCTGCGGTCGGCGACCGTCGCGGAGTGCTCAGGCGCCTCCGCAGGTCCGCTCCCGAGCCGAAATCCGTGACCTACACCGCTGACCGTTCCAACGCCGCCGCCCGCACCGCGAACACCGCGACCTTCGCCACCGACGCGGACGCCCAGGCGTGGACTCCGCCCAGTTGGGAGGAGATCGTCAGCACGCACAGCGCCCGGGTCTACCGTCTCGCCTACCGCCTCACCGGCAACCAGCACGACGCCGAGGACCTCACGCAGGAGGTCTTCGTCCGCGTCTTCCGCTCCCTGTCCACGTACACCCCGGGGACGTTCGAGGGCTGGCTGCACCGCATCACCACGAACCTGTTCCTGGACATGGTCCGGCGCCGTCAGCGCATCCGCTTCGACGCGCTGGGCGAGGACGCCGCCGAGCGGCTCCCCAGCCGCGAGCCGTCCCCCCAGCAGCACTTCAACGACACCCACTTCGACGCGGACGTCCAGCAGGCGCTGGACACCCTCGCGCCGGAGTTCCGCGCCGCGGTCGTCCTGTGCGACATCGAGGGGCTCTCCTACGAGGAGATCGCCGCGACCCTCGGCGTCAAGCTCGGCACCGTGCGCAGCCGTATCCACCGCGGCCGTTCCCACCTCCGCAAGGCGCTCCAGCACCGCTCGCCCGCCGCCCGGGCCGAGCAGCGCGCGGTGGCGGTGCCGACCGCCGGCGTTCCTCTCGGTGGGGAGGTCGGGATCGCGTGACCACCTCCGGCGGTCAGTCCCCCGCCGAGCACCATCTCGGCGACCGCCTCGCTGCCCTCGTCGACGGGGAGTTGGGGCACGATTCTCGGGAGCGGGTGCTGGCGCACCTCGCCACCTGCTGGACCTGCAAAGCGGAAGCCGACGCGCAGCGTCGGCTCAAAAGCGTGTTCGCGGAGGCCGCGCCACCGCCGCTCTCCGACTCGCTGCTCGCCCGGCTGCAAGGGCTGCCGGGCGGCATGGGCGGCCCGCCCGGGCCTTCCGGGCTGTCCGGTGACGAGGGCGAAGGCGGCCCCCCGGCCGTGGGAAGAGGCGCCTTCGGCGCCGGGGCGGAGTCCTTCGCCCTGCTTCCGGCGGTCGCCCCCCAGCCGCGTGACCGGGGCTTCCGCACCCACCCGGTGGGGCAGGGCGGCTCGCGCGGCCGCCGGTTCGCCTTCGCGGCGGCCGGGGCGGTCTCGCTGGCGGCGATAGCCCTGGCCGGGGCGCAGCCGCTGGAGACGCCCGTGGCGTCCCGGCAGGCCCGCGGCGACGGCACCAGCGCGGCCACGAGCTCCCTCGGCTCGGCGCAGGGCGTGCCCCTGGACCAGCGCGATCAGCGTGACCAGCGCGACCTGGGCCGGGCGCAGCCGGCGGCGCAGGAGCTGTCGGCGACGTTCGCGGCCCCGCTGGCCGCGGGCGTCTCCCTGCTGCGCCCCTCCGGCGCGCGGCTGCTGCCGCCGATGGTCCGCAGGCCCGCGACCCTCGCCGCGCAGCCGCAGGCCCGGCCGCCGGTACAGCCCCGCTGATCACGGCCGGGATCCCCGCCGGGATCCCGGCGGCCTCCCCCCTCCGCACCCGGCCGGGGACCTGGTGTAATCGTCTGTGGGGCGCGCGTGTTTCCGGCATGCGCGCCTCCGCGACGAACGGTGGGGAGAGGAATGGACGAGGGGAAGGCGCGGGCGTCCGCGCCCAAGCCGCACTGGTGGCACCGCCGCCGTACGCCGGAGGGCGTCCCGCCGCAGCCACTCGCGGGCCCGGGCGACACCCCCGCCGCGCCGCTGCACGCCCCCGACCCGTACAGCACCCCGCCCTACGGCCGCCCCGGCCCCTGGGCCCCGGCGCCCCCGGTCCAACGCCCCACCCTCACCCCGCCCCAGGGCACCGCGCTGGTGCCGGGGGCGACGCCGCCCGCCCCTGCGGCGTACGCGCCGCAGCCCACCGCCCCGGGCGGCGAACCGGCCACCCAGCCACTGCCGTCGCAGGCGGCGGTGGACGCCACACCGCCCGGCGGCGCGTCCGAGGAACCGGCCACGCGACCGATGCCGCCCGTCGGCCCGGCCACCGAACACCTCCCGTACCCGGCGACCCCGCAGCAGACGGCTCCTCAGCCGCACCCGGCGCCGCAGGCATTCACGCACGCCGCGCCGGAGGCGCCCGCGCACCCCGCGCCGGAGGCGACCCCGCCCGCTGCCCCGGCGGAGGCCTCGTACCCCGCGCCGGAGGCGAACCCGTGGGGCTACGACCCCTGGGCCGTCGCCGGTGGGCTGCCCGTGTACGGGAAGCCGGAGCCCGTCAAGCAGGTGACCGTGGCCCGGAGCCGCATCGTGGGCGGGGCCGTGGTCGTGGCGTTGGTGGCCGGCGGGATCGGCGGCGGGATCGGGATGTACCTGGAGCGGGACGGCGGCGTCGCCGGGCGGGTGACGCTGCCGCAGGCCGGGGCCGGGAGCGCCGACCGCGCGCCCGGGAGCGTCGCCGGGATCGCCGCGCGGGCGCTGCCCGGCGTCGTCACGATCCATGTGCGCGGCGGCGGCGACCAGAGCACCGGCACCGGCTTCGTGCTCGACAAGAAGGGGCACATCCTCACCAACAACCACGTCGTGCAGTCCGCGGCGTCCGGCGGCGGCTCCATATCCGTGACGTTCAACGGCGGCCAGACCGCCAAGGCGGAGCTCGTCGGCCGCGACGGCGGCTACGACCTCGCCGTGATCAAGGTGTCCGGCGTGTCCGGCCTCACCCCGCTCGCCCTCGGCAATTCCGACTCCGTGCGCGTCGGCGACTCCGTCATCGCGATCGGCGCGCCCTTCGACCTCGCGGGCACCGTCACCACCGGGATCATCAGCGCCAAGGAGCGCCCGATCACCGCGGGCGGCCGCAAGCAGGACGGCGCCGACATCAGCTACGTCGACGCCCTCCAGACCGACGCCCCGATCAACCCCGGCAACTCCGGCGGCCCCCTGGTGGACTCCCAGGCCCGGGTCATCGGCATCAACAGCGCCATCCGCTCCGCCGGGGACGCCGAGTCCGGCGGGGCGGGCGGCCAGGGCGGCAGCATCGGCCTCGGCTTCGCGATACCGATCAACTCCGCCCGCCGCGTCGCCGAGGAGCTGATCAACACCGGGAAGGCCACCCATCCGGTGATCGGCGTGTCACTCGACATGGCGTACGCGGGTGACGGCGCACGGGTGAACACCGACGGCTCCAGGACCCCGGCCGTCACCCCCGGCGGCCCCGCCGACAAGGCGGGCATCCGGCCCAAGGACGTCATCAGGAAGGTGGACGGCGTCCCCGTGCACGCCGCCCAGGAGCTGATCGTCAAGATCCGCGGTCACCGGCCGGGCGACAGCCTCGCCCTGACCCTTGACCGGGACGGCCGGGAGGAGACCGTCCGCCTGACGCTGGGCTCCGCGACCAGCGGCTGATCGGCGGCCGGCCTGCGGCAGACGGGCGGCCGCCGGCGGCGCCGGCCGCCCATCGGCCGCCCACCGCGCACTCACCGGTCTCCGAACCTTCGCCCGATTTTGACCGGCGTGTCTCCCCTCGCCCCCACCGGGCCAGGTACCGTGATACCCGGCCGCCCCGGCCGTCTACGCCCCCAAGGAGCTGAGCAACGTGCTCGACATAGGACCCCTCGAGCTGATCACGCTCATCGTCCTTGCCGTGCTCATCTTCGGTCCCGACAAGCTGCCGAAGATGATCCAGGACGTGTCGCGCACGCTGCGCAAGATCCGGCAGTTCTCCGAGAACGCCAAAGAGGACATCCGCTCCGAGCTCGGCCCCGAGTTCAAGGACTTCGAGTTCGAGGACCTCAACCCCAAGACGTTCGTGCGCAAGCACGTGCTGGAGAAGGACGAGCTGGGCCTGAAGGAGATCCGCAACGGCTTCGACTTCAAGTCCGAGATGGCCGAGATGGCCGAGGTCACCGACACGGCCCACAGCCGGACGGCCCCCTCGTCCTCGACCGCCGCCGGCGGCTCCGGCACCCCGGACCTGCTCAAGAAGCGCGAGAGCGGCCTTCAGCCGGGAGAGCGTCCTCCGTACGACGCCGACGCCACCTGAGCCCGTCGATGCGGGGCCCCATTGACGGGGGTGGCTATCCTCCCTTTGTTTGGGGTGCGGCCGGGAACGAGGGCCCGGCGCGCCCAGGACGTCGGGGCTATGAGGAGGCGCCGCGCAGATGGAGACGACGAGTCGGGTAGGGGCGCGAGGGGCCGGCGAGGCCGACGCGTCCGCCGCGGGGACGCCGGACGGCCAGGGCGGGTCCGGTAACCGGCGCTCGGTCGACGGCTATCTCCTGGCATCGTTCCCGTGGTACGGCCTGGACGAGGCCTACACCGGGCCGCGCTGGCTGATGCAGGTCGGCGCCGCCGCCGACGGCACGGTGGAGCACGGCTCCACGGGCCACGGCGCCGAGCCACAGCTGCGCATGGGCCGCATCGAGCACGACACCGCCACCCAGCGCTTCGCGGTCGTGGTCACCGTCGCCAGCCGCCCGGTGCGGCGCAGCGCCGACGGCACGGGCGTGCTGGAGGCCACCTCGGTCTCCTCGGCCGCCTGGCTGGCCGGCTCGGGGCTGCTGGCGTGCACCTGGCCCTCCCAGATGGAGCGCGCCCTGCGCCAGGACTGGCTGGACCAGCAGACGGCCCTCGCCTGGGAGCTCGCCGACCATCTGGAGGAATCGGCCTGGTCGACGCTGTCGCTCCCGGTGGACGGGGTGCCCACGGACTTCCGCTACCGGGAGTCGGAGTACGGCTGGGTGCTCGCCGGTTCGGCGGAGGGCGTCCACCTCGGCGCGTACGGGCGCGGCATGAGCGCGTACGGCATGGGCTTCGCGGTGATCCCGGACATCAGGGCCTACGAGGCGGACTGAGCCGGACCGGCCGGGTCACCCGTCGGGCCGCCCCGGGCTGCGGGGTCCGTGGGGCCGGGCTTGAATGCCCGCAGGGGGCCGACTTCCGAGAGGGTGACGCACCATGCCGGGCAGGTTCGAGATGTACGAGGACAAGGCGGGCCACTACCGCTACCGGCTGAAGGCGGGCAACGGCGAGATCATCGCCGTCGGCGAGGCCTACAACAGCCGGGCGGCGTGCGAGAAGGGCATCGAGTCGGTGAAGCGGAACGCCGCGACGGCGACCGTGAAGGACCTGGGCCACCAGGAGAAGTAGCCCGCAGACGCGCGGAGGGCGCCCGGCGGAATCCGCCGGGCGCCCTCCGCACACCCGCGAGGGTCAGAACTTGTTGCGCGGCGTGATGCCCAGCGACATGCCCGACAGGCCGCGCTGCCGCCCGCCGAGCTTGCCCGCGATGGCGCGCAGCGCGCTGCCCGCCGGGGAGTCGGGGTCGCTCAGGACCACCGGCTTGCCCTCGTCGCCGCCCTCGCGCAGCCGGACGTCGATCGGGATGGAGCCCAGCACGGGGACGGTCGCGCCCGTGGTGCGGGTGAGGCCGTCGGCGACCTTCTGGCCGCCGCCCGTGCCGAAGACGTCGACCATCTCGTCGCAGTGCGGGCACGGCAGCCCGGACATGTTCTCCACGACGCCGACGATCTTCTGGTGGGTCTGCACGGCGATCGAGCCGGCCCGCTCGGCGACCTCGGCGGCGGCCTGCTGAGGGGTCGTCACCACGAGGATCTCGGCGTTGGGGATCAGCTGGGCCACCGAGATGGCGATGTCGCCCGTGCCCGGCGGCAGGTCGAGGAGGAGGACGTCCAGGTCGCCCCAGAAGACGTCCGCGAGGAACTGCTGGAGGGCGCGGTGGAGCATGGGGCCGCGCCAGACCACCGGGGCGTTGCCCGGGGTGAACATGCCGATCGAGATGACCTTCACACCGTTCGCCGACGGCGGCATGATCATGTTCTCGACCTGGGTGGGACGGCCGTCCGCGCCCAGCATGCGGGGCACCGAGTGGCCGTAGATGTCGGCGTCCACGACACCGACCTTCAGGCCGTCGGCCGCCATGGCGGCGGCCAGGTTGACCGTCACCGAGGACTTGCCGACGCCGCCCTTGCCGGAGGCGACCGCGTAGACGCGGGTCAGCGAGCCGGGCTTGGCGAAGGGCACCTCGCGCTCGGTCTGGCCGCCGCGCAGCGACGACGCGAGCTCACGGCGCTGCTCGTCGCTCATCACGTCCAGCTCGACGGTGACGCCCGTGACGCCCTCGACCCGCGAGACGGCCTCGGTCACCATCGAGGTGATCTTGTCGCGCATGGGGCAGCCGGCGACCGTCAGATAGACCGCCACCGCGACCGTGCCGTCCGCCGCGATCCCCACCGATTTGACCATCCCCAGCTCGGTGATGGGGCGCTGGATCTCGGGGTCGTTGACCGTCGCGAGCGCGGCGCGGATCGCGTCCTCACTCGGCGCGGCGGTGTCGTACGTGTCGGTAGCCATAGCTCCGATGGTACGGCTCGGCACAGGGCCTCGGGAAAGCCTCTCAGCGGTCGCCTTCCTCACTCTCCGCCGGGAATACCCGGCGCTGCTCCAGCTCCCTGACCAGGTCCTGGAATTCCGAGCGGATCCAGTCCCGGGTCGCGACCTCGCCGAGGCCCATGCGCAGCCCGGCGATCTCCCGCGTCAGGTACTCGGTGTCCGCGATGGAGCGCTCGTTCTGCTTGCGGTCCTGCTCCAGGTTGACCCGGTCGCGGTCGTCCTGCCGGTTCTGCGCCAGCAGGATCAGGGGGGCGGCGTACGACGCCTGGAGGGACAGCACGAGGGTCAGGAAGATGAACGGATAGCGGTCGAACCGCAGGTTCCCGGGGACCGAGGTGTTCCACACGACCCACAGGACGATGACGACCGTCATCCAGACGATGAAGCGGCCCGTGCCCAGGAAACGGGCGATCCGCTCCGACATCCGCCCGAAGGCCTCCGGGTCGTACTCCGGCAGCCAGCGGGCGCGCTTCACCCGGGGCAGGTCCAGCCGGGCGCGCTGCGGCGGGTGGGGGTGCGGGTGCACCGCCGCCGACTCGGCCTTGGCCCGGTCGGCGGACCGGTCGGGGCGCAGCGCGGGCGCGGTGGCGCGGGCCCGGTCGCGGTCCCCGGGCCTCACGGCTCACCGCCCTGGAGGTCCATGCCGAACGCGCCGTGGTGGAGCTCGGTCTCCCGCCAGTCGTCCGGCAGCAGGTGGTCGAGGACGTCGTCCACGGTCACCGCGCCCAGCAGCGAGCCGCTCTCGTCCACGACGGGCACGGCGACCATGTTGTACGTCGCCAGGTAGCTGGTGACCGCGCGCAGCGGCATGTCCGGCGGCAGCGGCCGCAGCTCGGTGTCGGTCATCGAGCCGACGAGCGTGAACGGCGGGTCGCGCAGCAGCCGCTGGAAGTGCACGGTGCCCAGGAACTTGCCCGTCGGCGTCTCGTCCGGCGGCCGGCACACGTACACCTGGGCGGCGAGCGCGGGGGACAGGTCGGGGTTGCGCACCCGCGCGAGGGCGTCGGCGACGGTCGCGTCCGGGCGCAGCACGATCGGCTCGGTGGTCATCAGACCGCCCGCCGACAGCTCCTCGTAGGACATCAGCCGCCGCACGTCGGCGGCTTCGTCCGGCCGCATCAGCGTCAGCAGCCGCTCCATCTCCTCCTCCGGCAGCTCGGAGAGCAGGTCGGCCGCGTCGTCGGGGTCCATGGCCTCCAGGACGTCGGCGGCCCGCTCCTCCTTCAGCTTCCCGAGGATCTCGATCTGGTCGTCCTCCGGCAGCTCCTCCAGGACGTCCGCGAGCCGGTCGTCGTCCAGGGCGGCGGCGACCTCGGCGCGCCGCTTGGGGGAGAGGTGGTGGAGCACGTTGGCCAGGTCGGCGGGGCGCAGCCGCTCGAAGGTGGCCAGCAGGTTCTCGGCGCCCTGGCCGTGCTCCTCCAGCGAGAAGCCGGTGACGGCGGACCACTCCACCGTCAGCGTCTCCCCCTTGCGGCGCAGGGCGCCGCCCTTGCCCCGGCGGACGAAGACCTTGTCGATCTCCCAGTCCCGGCGGGCGGGCAACTGGGTGATGGACACGTCGAGGACGGTCACCTCCTCGTCCGTCTCGACGAGCCGCACCCGGCGGTCGAAGAGCTCGCCGAAGACCAGCGTCTCCGTGGGCCGCTGCTCGAACCGCCGCATGTTCACCACGCCCGTGGTGATGACCTGCCCGGACTCCACGCCCGTCACCCGGGTCATCGGCAGGAAGATCCGCCGCCGGCTGACCACCTCCACGACCAGCCCCAGCACCCGGGGCGGCCGCTTGCCCACGCGCAGCATCGCCACGACGTCGCGGACCCGGCCCACCTGGTCCCCGTTGGGGTCGAAGACGGCCACGCCCGAGATGTGCGAGACGAACACCCGGGGGGCGCCTGCTGCCATGGCCGCGTACCTCCTCCCACGCCGGGTGGTGTCCGATTCAGGCTAGCGTGACCGGCTTCGCCGGGCGCGGGAGAGACCGCCGTACGGAGCCGCTGCGGATCCTGTACGGACTCCCCGCTTCCGCCCGTCGGCGGCCCGGGTACGCTGCGCCGTAGCCCACCGGTGACCGGAGGACAGGAGCAGAGGTGCGAACGCGGAACACGGCTCTCGTGGGAGCCCTGTGCGTCGGCCTGTCGGCCGTGCTCACGGCCTGCGGCGGCGGAGCCGAGGACCCGGACGCGGGGACCAACGGCGTCGGCAAACTCGAACCCGCCGCCATCCAGGACAAGGCCCGCGCCGCCGCGCGCGGCGCCGATGCCGTCCACCTGTCCGGCAACGTCGTCAGCCAGGGCCGTACCTACCGCATCGACATGCGGCTGAAGAAGAACGGCGGCACGGGCCGGGTGTCCTCCTCCGCCGCCAGCTCCTTCGAGCTGCTGCGCGTGGGCGACGACCTCTACCTCAAGGCGCCCGCCGGGTTCTGGGCCAAGGGAGCCACGCCCGCGCCCTCGAAGGCCCCCGCCGCCGGCGCCACGGCCCCGGCCAAGCCGGACGCGGCGGCCGCCGCCGGCAAGCTCGACGACAAGTACGTCAAGGTGCCGGGCGACGACCCCGCCTACCAGCAGTTCCGGGGCTTCACCGACAAGGACGTCCTCCTCGACGGCCTGCTCGCCCTCCACGGCACCCTCGCCCGGGGCGACCACGGCACGGTCGGCGGCGTCCGCACCATCCGCGTCGCGGGCGCCAAGGGCGGCGGCGGCACGATGGACGTCTCCCTCACCGGCACCCCGTATCCCGTGCGGGTACAGCGCGCGGGCGGCGCGGGCCAGCTGGAGCTGGACGGCTGGGGCAAGGACTTCGCCCTCGCCGTCCCCGACAAGAACCAGACCGTCGACTACGGCAAACAGCTGCGCATCCCCTCGGGCGGCACCCTCCCGTCGTCCGGGGCGGGCGCCGACCCGAGCAAGTGACCGGCGGAGCGCCTAGCGGCGCCTAGCGGCGCCCCCGGCGCAGCAGCCGCGGCAGCGCCGCCGGCATGGGCTCGCGCGTCGTCGCCGGCGTCGCCAGCGGAACCGCCACCAGGGAACCGTCCGGCAGCTCCGCGGTGGCCCCGGACGGCGTCAGCCGCAGCACCCGGCACTCCTCCGCCCAGCGGTCCTCCAGCCGCTCCGCGTCGGGCGCGTTGAGCCGCTTGCCCTTCAGCTCGGCGACGGCCGCCGCCCACTCCTCCCCGCGCGCCGGGAGCTCGCTCACCGACGCCGTCCAGGAGACCAGCCGACCGCCCTTGTCCTTGCTGCGCACGGTCACCGTGGCCGTCGCGCCCTCGGCGAGCCCCAGCTCGTCCACGGGCTGCTCGCCCGGGCCGCCCACCAGGTGCGCGGCACCCTCGTGCCAGACGTGCCACAGCGCCCGGCTGGGCCCGGCCGGACCCTTCACCCAGATGAGGCCGGACTTCTTCGTGGCCTCTTCGATCAGCGCCTGCGTCATCGTCATGCGCCCTACCTTACGCACGCGCCTAGGCTGGGTCCGTGAGTGCTGCCCGCGCGCGACGAGACGCGATACCGACGCCCAGGACGACCACCGGACCGGCGAGCCCGGAGGAGGCTCCCGGCGTATCCGGCGCCCCGGGGGCGTCCGTCCGTACGGAACTCCTCCTCCTCGCCGTCGCCATCGCCGGCGTCTCCCTTTCCGCGCCGCTGATCGCGGCCACCGCCGCGCCCGCCCTGGCCATCGCCTTCTGGCGCAACGCCATGGCCGTCGGCGCGCTCACCCCCGTCGTCCTGCTCCGCCCCCGCCACCGCGCCGAGCTGCGCGGCATCGGCCGGCGGACGGCACTGCTGGCCGTCGCCGCCGGGGCGCTGCTCGCCGTCCACTTCGGGGTCTGGCTGCCCAGCCTCCAGATGACCTCCGTCGCCTCGTCCACGGCGCTGGTCACCACCACGCCCATCTGGACCACCCTGCTGCTGCGGCTGCGCGGTCACCGTCCGCCCGCGCTGGTCTGGGCCGGCACCGCGCTGGCCTTCCTCGGCGTGCTGACGCTCACGGGCGTCGACCTGTCCCTCTCCCCGCGCGCCCTCGCCGGGGACGGCCTCGCGCTCGCGGGCGGCGTCGCTGCCGCCGGGTACGTCCTGCTGGGCGCGGAGGTGCGCCGGACGGTGGGCACGGTCGCCTACACCTACATCTGCTACACGACCACGACCGTGCTGCTGCTCGGCGCGTGCCTGTGCGGGGGAGTGTCCCTCGGCGGCTACAGCGGGGAGACCTGGCTGAAGCTGGCGGTGCTCACGATCGCGGCCCAGCTGCTCGGCCACTCGCTGATCAACAGGGTGGTCAAGGGCCTGGGCCCGTCCGTCACGTCCACGGCGATCCTGCTGGAGACGCCGGGGGCCGCGCTGATCGCGGCGCTGTGGCTGGGGCAGGAGCCGCCCGTCGTGGCGTATCCGGCGCTGGCCGTGATCATGGCGGGCCTGGCGCTGGTCATCATGGGCGGCAGAAGGGACAAGGCCCAGGCGTAAGCCCTAAAGCCAGCCGTTCCGCTTGAAGCCGCGGTGGATGGCGTAGCAGATCACGACGGTGACCACCATGACCGTGGGGTAGCCGTACTTCCACTGCAGCTCCGGCATGTACTTGAAGTTCATGCCGTACACGCCCGCGATCATCGTCGGCACGGCGAAGATCGCCGCCCAGGACGTGATCTTGCGCATGTCCTCGTTCTGGGCCACGGACGCCTGCGCGAGGTTGGCCTGGAGGATGGAGTTCAGCAGGTCGTCGAAGGAGACCACCTGCTCGTGGACGCGCGCCAGGTGGTCGGCGACGTCACGGAAGTACTTCTGGATGTCCGGGTCGACCAGCCGCATCGGCCGCTCGCTGAGCAGCTGCATCGGCCGCATCAGCGGGGTGACCGCGCGCTTGAACTCCAGCACCTCGCGCTTGAGCTGGTAGATGCGGCCCGCGTCGCCGCCCCGCCGGCTGCCCTTGCTGGGCTCGGAGAAGACGTCGATCTCCACCTCGTCGATGTCGTCCTGCACGGCGTCGGCCACGGCTATGTAGCCGTCGACCACCTGGTCGGCGATGGCGTGCAGCACGGCCGAGGGGCCCTTGGCGAGCAGCTGGTCGTCCTCCTCCAGCCGGTGGCGCAGGGCGCGCAGCGAGCCCTGGCCGCCGTGCCGGACGGTGATGATGAAGTCCGGGCCCGTGAAGCACATCACCTCGCCGGTCTCCACCACCTCGCTGGTGGCGGTGAGTTCGGCGTGCTCCACGTAGTGGATGGTCTTGAAGACGGTGAAGAGCGTGTCGTCGTAGCGCTCCAGCTTGGGCCGCTGGTGGGCGTGGACCGCGTCCTCCACGGCCAGCGGGTGGAGCCCGAACTCGCGGGCTATCCCCGCGAACTCCGCCTCCGTGGGCTCGTGCAGCCCGATCCACGCGAACCCGCCGGAGCTCCGCACCCGGCGCAGCGCCTCGGCGGGACTGATGAGTTCGCTGACCCGCTTGCCGTCGCGATAGACGGCGCTGTCCACGACGGCGCTGCTGACCGAGGCGTCACGGGTGGTGCCGTAGCCGCCACCGCCGCTCTTGTCGGGCACCCGGCGCAGGGCGGGGCGGACTACGGCACGCAGGTCACGGATCATCGACATGGCTGGCTCCTTCACGGGCCGGCCGCCGGCCACGACGCGGGCGCAACGCTGCCTGGAAGGAGGACGTGGCCGGGCGCCCTGGGCGCAGGGGAGCACGTCCGCAAATCAGGTGGCGCTTCGCGCGGTGCGTGCGACCGGCGACAGTTCGCGGAGAGTTCGCAGAGGACTGCGGAGAACACGGAACAAAGCGAGGGCAGGCGCTCTTCCGTCAAGTGCCGCGGGCGTGAAGGGGCTTCCGGGATTCGATCCGGCGAGGAGGGCCGGTCACGGAAGGCCTCGGGTCACGGGGTGACGTGCGTCCGGGGCGAGGAGACGGGAGAACTGTCGGTACTGCACGGTCGACTAGGATCCACCGCAGCCCCACCTCCTCCGGCCGGTCCCCGCGTAAGGGACGATCGTCACGCCTGGACCAGAGGCCGAGGCGAGTCAAGGCTAGCAGTCGCCCGACACGTCAAGGCCCCGCTTTGCCTGTTCGATACGCGTTCTATGCTCACTGCATGTCAGACGTTCTCGCACTGGTCGAGGCCCGGCTGCTGACGGCCCTCGGTGAACCCGACGCGCGCGCCGCGATCACTTTCCTGGGCACCGACCGGATCGAGGTCCTCCGGTTCGCTGCCTCCGACGACGCCGGGGACATCGTCCGCTACGCCACCCTCGGCATGTCCGCCCACCCCATGACCGACCCCACGGCCTCCCTCGCCGACCCCCTGCGCGGCCCCCGCGCCGAGCTGGTCCTCTCCGTGCGCGCCGGCCGCGCCGACACGGACAAGGTGCTCCGCCCGCTCGCCGTCCTCGCCGCGTCGCCGCAGGTGGAAGGGCTCGTGGTGGCACCCGGCGCCTCCTTGGACACTGGCGAGCCGCTCTGGCCCGGGGCGCCCTTCACCTCCGTGCTCGTCGCCGAGTCCGGTGGCCTCGTCGAGGACCTGGAGCTCGACGCCCCGCTGGACCCCGTCCGCTTCCTCCCCCTGCTGCCGATGACGCCCAACGAGGCCGCGTGGAAGCGCGTCCAGGGCGCCGCCGCCCTGGAGGAACGGTGGCTGCGGCACGGCACCGATCTGCGCGACCCGCTGCGCGCCGGGGTGCCGCTCGGCGACTGACGGCGGCCGGCCCGCCGGACGCCGGTGTCCCGAAGGGTGGGAACGCCCCGACTCCGGACGGGTGATCGTCCTTGACGCGGGGGCGCCCTGGTAGGACCGTTGGAGGCTATGAGGGGCGAACCCAGTTGCCCGAAGTGCGGTGGCCGGGTGCGCGCGCCCGGTCTCTTCGCCGACTCGTGGCAGTGCGCCGTGCACGGCACCGTGCACCCTCTGCAGCCGGTCGTCCCGCCCAGCGTCGAGGCACTGGGCGTCGCGGTGGGGCGCGCCCGGGTGCCGGTCTGGATGCCCTGGCCCCTGCCCGTCGGCTGGCTCTTCACCGGTGTGGCCTGCGCGGGCGACGACCGCTCCGGCGCGCGGGCGACCGCCGTCGCCTGCTCCGGGCCCAGCCCGCTGGGCGGCCCCGGCGAGCTGCTGCTCGTCGCCGAGGAACTCGGCGTCGGCCTCGGCGCCCGCTACGCCGGCGTCGACGGCCCCGACCCCGGCCCGTACCTCCGCGTCGACCTCTCGCCGCACGCCAAGGTCCACGCGGCGGGGCGGCCCACGCCGCTCTGGCATGTCGAGGGCGCCCCCGGCGACCGGGCGGTCTTCGCGGGCGAGGCGCGGGGGCTGTGGCTCTGGGCGATCGTGTGGCCCGAGCGGTCGGGGCTGCTGATGTACGACGAGCTCGTGCTGACGGATCTGCGGGACGCCGGGGCGGAGGTCGACCTCCTGCCGTGCGGGGCGCTGTCGCCGCGGATCCTCTCGCCCTGAACCGGCGCTCCGCACCACGCCTCCCACGACCGTTATCCTGAATCGGTCCTGTCGTGTTCCGGTGCTGTTGGGAGTCGTGTCGTGCGCATCGATCTGCACACCCACTCCACGGCCTCGGACGGTACGGACACCCCCGCCGAGCTGGTCCGCAACGCGGCCGCCGCCGGGCTGGACGTCGTCGCGCTGACCGACCACGACGGGGTCGGCGGCCACGCCGAGGCCATCGCGGCCCTCCCCGCCGGGCTCACCCTCGTCACCGGCGCCGAGCTCTCCTGCCGCTTCGACGGGCCCGACGGCTTCAGCGTCCACATGCTGGCCTACCTCTTCGACCCCCACGAGCCGGAGCTCGCCCGCGAGCGCGAGCTCGTGCGCGACGACCGCGAGCCGCGCGCCCGCGCCATGGTCGCCAAGCTCAATGAGCTCGGCGTGCCCGTCGCCTGGGAGCGCGTCGCCCGCATCGCCGGCGACGGGGCCGTCGGCCGCCCGCACGTGGCCACGGCCATGATCGAGCTCGGCGTGATCGACAGCGTCTCCGACGCCTTCACCTCCGAGTGGCTCGCCGGTGACGGCCGGGCCTTCGTCGCGAAGCACGAGCTCGACCCCTTCGACGCCATCCGCCTGGTCAAGGCGGCCGGCGGCGTCACCGTGCTCGCCCACCCCCTCGCCCTCAAGCGCGGCCGCTGCGTCGACGAACAGGGCATAGCCGAGCTGGCCGCCGCCGGCCTGGACGGCATCGAGGTGGACCACATGGACCACGACGCCGCCACCCGCGCCCGGCTCCGCGGCCTCGCCGCCGACCTGGGCCTGCTGCCCACCGGCTCCAGCGACTACCACGGCAGCCGCAAGAGCTGCCGCCTCGGCGAGTTCACCACCGACCCGGAGATCTACGGGGAGATCACGCGCCGTGCGACGGGCGCGTTCCCCGTCCCGGGCGCCGGCGGCTGACCACTTAGCGCTCCGGTCCCGGCCGTCCGTCCACGGACGTCCACGGGCGGGCGAGCGCGCCCGTACGTCCCTTCCCCCGCCCCGCGTCGACGCGTACGCGGCGATCGTCCGAGGCGTACGAGCCGTTCGCGCACGCCCTCCCCGCCCCGGGCCCCTCGTACCTCCCCCCACCGCTCCTGCTCGCTCCGCAATCGCAAGGCCTCACGTGTTCGACATCGCTGTCTTCGGCTCCCTCTTCCTCACCCTGTTCGTGATCATGGACCCGCCCGGGATCACGCCGATCTTCCTCGCCCTCACCGCGGGCCGCCCGGCCAAGGTCCAGCGGCGCATGGCCTGGCAGGCGGCGACGGTCGCCTTCGGGGTGATCGCCCTCTTCGGCATCTGCGGCCGGCAGATCCTCGACTACCTCCACATCACCACCCCCGCCCTGATGATCGCGGGCGGACTGCTCCTGCTGCTGGTCGCGCTGGACCTCCTCACGGGCAAGTCGGAGGAGCCCAAGCAGACCAAGGACGTCAACGTCGCGCTCGTGCCGCTGGGCATGCCGCTGCTGGCGGGCCCCGGTGCGATCGTCTCGGTGATCCTCGCGGTGCAGCGCGCCGACTCGGTCGCCTCGCAGGTCTCGGTGTGGTGCGCCATCGCGGCGATCCACGTCGTGCTGTGGGTGGTGATGCGGAACTCGCTCCACATCATCCGTGTGATCAAGGACGGCGGTGTGGTCCTGGTGACCCGGCTCGCCGGCATGATGCTCTCGGCGCTGGCCGTCCAGCAGATCATCAACGGCATCACCCAGGTGATCCAGCACCACTGACGTGCTTCCGCACACATGCGGAACGCCCCCGTACGGTCGTCGTACGGGGGCGTTCGGCTTTCCGGAGCGCGTCGGCGCTACCGGACCGAGGAGTCGGCCGGGCGGATGTATATGCGTTGGCCGATGGAAGCGGCCTGCTGCACGATCCGGTTGACGGAGGCGGCGTCCACGACGGTGCTGTCGACGGCGGTGCCGTCGACGTCGTCCAGGCGCATGATTTCGAAGCGCAAGGCTTCTC
This sequence comes from Streptomyces abikoensis, assembly GCF_014648775.1. Taxonomy (GTDB): domain Bacteria; phylum Actinomycetota; class Actinomycetes; order Streptomycetales; family Streptomycetaceae; genus Streptomyces; species Streptomyces abikoensis. The sequence goes on along the minus strand of NZ_BMRT01000003.1, from coordinate 603,195 downwards.
CCTTCGTCTGATCCTCCTGCGGAGAACGGTGAACAGTGACGCGCGCGGCGACATTGCGGCGCGCGTTCCAAGAGTGTCCAACGAGTTTACCCCTCGAAACATTCCCTACGCTAAAGAAATTTTTAACGTGGCTAATGAGTGGGGTCGGCCGCGCGTGCCGGAGTGCGTTCGGGGGGAGCGAGTGGAACCCTGGAGACTCCCGGACACGGAAACGAGGCGATCGGCGATGGCGGCCACGGAGGGTGCCGGGCTGGGACAGCCCTGCTGGGTGAGCCTGCTGACCGCCGACCTCAAGGCGTCGCAGGACTTCTACGCGGCCGTGCTGGGCTGGACGTTCCGGGCCGGGTCGTTCGGCGAGGGCTTCTCCGTCGCCATCTCCGACGGCAAGCCCGTCGCCGGGCTGAGCGACGCCGCCAGCAGCCTGGGCGTGGCCGTCTCCTGGACCTCGTACTTCGCCGTCGACGACGCCGACATGGTGGCCGCCCGGGTCCGGGAGCGCGGCGGCACGGTCGCGGTGGGCCCCCTCGCGGTCGGCCGCGGCCGGGTCGTCCTGGCGGCGGACCCGATGGGCGCCGTCTTCGGCTTCTGGGAGGGCGAGAACCTCCCCGGCTGGCGGATCGGCTCCGGCTCCGCGCCCGCCTGGCTGGAGCTCCGCACCCGCGACGCCTTCGCGGCCGCCATGTTCTACGGCGAGATCTTCGACTGGGCGATGGACCGCCCCGGCCGCTGCGAGGTCCGCTACGAGGACGACGCCGTGACCGTCCGCGCGGGCGGCCGCACCGTGGCCTCCCTGCGCGGCGGGGCCGTCGAGGCCGACCCCGACCCGCGCATCCGCCCCCGCTGGCACGTGTACTTCTGCGTGGACGACGTCGAGAAGGCCGTGGAGGCCGCCCTCGCCGAGGGCGGCGCGGTCGTCGCCGAGCCGTCCCGCTCACGGGTGGGCCGCGAGGCGACGCTGCGGGACCCCGAAGGGGGCCTCTTCACGGTCACGCAGAAGGCGGGCTAAGCGGCGTCGTTCGGGGCCGCGTCGTTCCAGAAGCGGACGAGCGCGTCCGCCGTGGCGGCGGGCCGCTCGGCGTTGGGGGAGTGGCCCGCGCCCCGGATCACCGTACGGACCGCCGACAGCTTCTCGGCCATCGCGTCGATCTCCGGCACCGGCCAGGCGTAGTCCAGCTCCCCGGACACCACGTGCTTGGCCAGCGGCACCCGCGCCAGCTCGGCGGTACGGTCCGGCTCGACCGTCAACTGCACGCCGGTGGCCATCAGTTGCTCGGGAACCGTGAGCAGCCAGCGCTGGTGGAGGAAATCCGTCAGCTCGGCGGGGGTGTCGAGGGCCGCCGCGGCCTCCGCCCCCTCGCGCTGCATCTCCCGCCAGACGCTCTCCATGTCCAGCAGGCCGAGGGCCTGGACGAGCAGCCGCGTACGGGCCTGCTGCGAGGCGGAGATCGCCCCGGGGCCGCTGCTCATGACGGTCAGCGAGCGGAAGGGCGACGCGTCCGCGAGGACGGCGGCGCGGGTGATCAGGCCGCCGAGCGAGTGCCCGAGCAGATGCACGTCGCCGCCGAGCGCGGCCGCCTGCGCGAGGACGTCGCGGGCCAACTCGTCCTGCGTGTACGCGGCCTGGTCGCGCGGGCCCGGGCTCTCGTGCTGTCCCCGCCCGTCCACGGCGACGGCCCGGAACCCGGCCGCGGCGAGCGGTTCGAGCAGCGCGATGAAGTCCTCCTTGCTGCCGGTGAACCCGGGCACGAGGAGGGCGGTGCCACGGGCGCGGGTCGCGGGGGCCGGGCGGGCGTCGTGCACGGCGAACTCCCCGCGGGCGGTGGTGAGGAGGTAAGCCTCGGCGCACGGCGGGAGGGCGAGGAAGGGGGGCCGGCTCATGGCACGAGGCTAGCGCGGGGGGTGGGCGGGGCCCTTTCCGGGTGCCGGGGCTGTTTGCGGGGGCTTCGCCCCCGGGCCCCTTCGTGCCGAAACACGAGCGCCGGGGCGGGCTGGGATCAGCCCGCCCCGGCGCTCGGGGGCGACGCGCGTCAGCGCGGACCTGCTATCAGGCGTCGGCCTTCGGGGCCGCTGCCTTCCGGGTGCGCTTGGGCTTGGCCTCGGCGACGTCGGCCGTCGCTTCGGCAGCCTTCTTCGCGGTGGCGCGGGTCCGCTTGGGGGCGGTTTCCGCTGCCTCGGCAGTGTCGGCGACCTTCTTGGCCGCGGCGCGGGTGCGCTTGGGCTTGGCCTCCGTCGCGTCCACGACGGCCTCGGCGGCCGTCTTCGCCGCCGCACGCTTGCGCGCCGGCTTGGTCGCCGCGACCTCGGCCGTGTCGACGGCCTCGGCGACGGCGACGGCCTTCTTGGCGGTCGCGCGGGTGCGCTTCGGCTTGGCCTCGGCCGCGTCGGCGGGGGCCTTGGCCGCCGTGGCGCGCGTGCGCTTCGGCTTCGCCTCGGCGGCCTCGGCGGTGTCGACGACGGCTTCGGCAGCCTTCGCCGCCGTGGCGCGGGTGCGCTTCGGCTTGGCCTCCACCGCTTCGGCGGTGTCGACAGCGGCTTCGGCAGCCTTCTTCGCGGTCGTGCGGGTCCGCTTGGGGGCGGTTTCCGCTGCCTCGGGGGCGGCCTCGGCGACGGCCTTCTTGGCCGTGGCGCGGGTGCGTCGGGGCTTCGTCTCGGTCGCCTCGACGGCGTCCGCGACGACCTCGGCGGCCTCGACGGTCGCCTCGGCCTTCTTCGCCGTCGCGCGGGTGCGCTTGGGCTTGGTCTCCGCGACCTCGGCGGCGCGCTTCGGCGCGGTCTCCACCGCCTCGACGGCGTCCACGGCGGCCTCGGCGGCCTTCTTCGCCGTCGCACGCTTGCGCGCCGGCTTGGGCTCGGCCACCACTTCTGCCGTCCGGACGGCCTCGACGGTCTCGACGACCTCGGCGGTCTCGACCGCGGCGACGGCCTTCTTGGCCATGCGCGTACGGGTACGGGCGCGCTTCGGCTTGGCCTCGGTGGTGTCCACCGGCGCCACCGTCTCCACGGCCTCCGCCACGCGGGCGGCCGGGACGGCCAGGGCCGCCGCGGCGCTCTCCACGGTCTGGAAGTCGAGGCCGTCGTTCACCGGGGCGACGACCGGCCGCACGCGGCGACGCGGACGGGCCGGAGCCTTGGGCTCCGCCGGGGCGGCAGCCGGCGCGGCGGCCGGGGCCGGCGCGGCGGTCACGGCGGCGGGCGCCGCGGCGACGGGCGTACCCGCACCGCCACCCGCACTGCCACGCGTGCGGCGACGGCGACGCGGACGCGCCGGGGTCTCCGGGGCACCGGAAACAGCGGTGGACGCACCCGACACGGCCTCGGTCGCCGCGGCCGGCTCCGCCGGAGCCACGGGCGCGACGGGCGTCACGGCCGCCGGAGCGTCCGCGCCGAGCGTCGCTCCGCCCCGCGTGCGGCGCCGCTGGCGCGGCGTACGCGTACGGGCCGGACGCTCCTCCTCCACGCGATCGCGGTCACGGCCACCGTCGCGGCCGCCGTCACGGCCACGACGGCCGCCGTCACGCCCGCGGCCACGGCCGCCGCCCACCTCGCCGAGGTCCTCGATCTCCTCGGCCGCGAGGCCGGCGAGGGTGCGCTCGGAGCGGGGCAGGATGCCCTTGGTGCCGGCGGGGATGCCCAGCGCCTCGTACAGGTGCGGGGACGTGGAGTACGTCTCCTCCGGCTCGTCGAACGACAGCTCCAGCGCCTTGTTGATCAGCTTCCAGCGCGGGATGTCGTCCCAGTCGACCAGCGTGACGGCCGTACCCGACTTGCCCGCGCGGCCGGTGCGGCCGATGCGGTGGAGGTAGGTCTTCTCGTCCTCGGGGGTCTGGTAGTTGATCACGTGCGTGACGTCGTCGACGTCGATGCCGCGCGCGGCGACGTCGGTGCAGACCAGGACGTCGACCTTGCCGTTGCGGAAGGCGCGCAGCGCCTGCTCGCGGGCGCCCTGGCCGAGGTCGCCGTGGACGGCGCCGGCGGCGAAACCGCGCCGGGTGAGCTGCTCGGAGATGTCGGCGGCCGTCCGCTTCGTACGGCAGAAGATCATCGCGCGGTTGCGGCCCTCCGCCTGCAGGATGCGGGCGACCATCTCCGGCTTGTCCATGTTGTGGGCGCGGAAGATGTGCTGCGCGATGTTGGCGTGCGTCTGGCCCTCGTCGTCCGGCGAGGTGGCGCGGATGTGCGTGGGCTGCGACATGTAGCGGCGCGCGAGCGAGATGACCGCGCCGGGCATGGTCGCGGAGAAGAGCATCGTCTGGCGCTTGGCCGGGAGCATCGTGATGATGCGCTCGACGTCGGGCAGGAAGCCCAGGTCCAGCATCTCGTCGGCCTCGTCGAGGACGAGCGCCTTGACGTGGGCGAGGTTCAGCTTCTTCTGGCCGGCGAGGTCGAGCAGTCGGCCGGGGGTGCCGACGATGACGTCGACGCCCTTCTTGAGGGCCTCGACCTGGGGCTCGTAGGCGCGGCCGCCGTAGATCGCCTGGACGCGGACGTTGCGGACCTTGCCGGCGGTGAGGAGGTCGTTGGTGACCTGCTGGCACAGCTCACGGGTGGGGACCACGATGAGCGCCTGCGGGGCGTCGGTCAGCTGCTCGGGCTTCGCCCGGCCGGCCTCCACGTCGGCGGGGACGACGACGCGCTCCAGCAGGGGAAGGCCGAAGCCCAGGGTCTTGCCGGTGCCGGTCTTGGCCTGGCCGATGACGTCGGAGCCGGAGAGGGCGACCGGAAGCGTCATCTCCTGGATGGGGAACGGATTCACGATGCCGACGGCCTCGAGGGCCTCGGCGGTTTCGGACAGAATCCCAAGATCGCGGAAAGTGGACAGAGTCTTGCCTCTTCTGTGAGACGCGGCGCGAGGCGGCGAAGGGGGTCGTACGTGAGGGACGTACGGACCGCGCCGGGGTACTGAGCCGGCCACCGGATGGGGCCGGGCGCGGCGCGGGACCACTGCCTTCGCTCGAGCACACGTGCCGCGAGCGGATCCCTCCAGGTACGCACGACTCGTGCGCACCCCGCGGAGGGCGGTCGGTTGTGTGGAAGCCGATCGGGCCACCGACCGGGCATCCGCTGGAGTCCTGGAGAGTCGCCTCCAGAAGACACAGCATGAGGTGGGCCGGCCGAATACTCGGCTGGCCTATTAGCACTGTACCCCGGAAAGGCGCATGTGTGTCCGGACAATCCCGTGTCCGGATCGGGATGAACTGTCTGACCAGGGGGTTCGCCGTGTCGCATGGCGGGCTATCGTTCGCTGCATGGAGACGCCCGACACACCCGAGAACGCCACCGAGCCCACCGGAATCGCCGCCCAGGACTGGGCCACGGCCTCCGCCGACCCGCGGTACCGGGCGGCCGTCGTGGATCTGCTCGGCGCCCTCGCCTACGGTGAGCTGGCCGCCTTCGAGCGGCTGGCGGAGGACGCCGCGCTCGCGCCCAGCCTGGACGACAAGGCCGCGCTGGCCAAGATGGCCGCGGCCGAGTTCCAGCACTTCCAGCGGCTGCGGGACCGCCTGGAGGCGATCGACGCGCCGCCGACCCCCGCGATGGAGCCCTTCGCCGCCGGCGTGGACGAGTTCCACCGGCTGACCGCGCCCTCGGACTGGCTGGAGGGCCTGGTCAAGGCGTATGTGGGCGATTCCATCGCCAGTGACTTCTACCGCGAGGTGGCGGCGCGGCTGGACTCCGACACCCGGGCGCTGGTGCTGGCCGTGCTCGACGACACGGGCCACGCCTCGTTCGCGGTCGAGAAGGTGCGGGCGGCCATCGAGGCCGACCCCCGCGTGGGCGGGCGGCTCGCGCTCTGGGCGCGCCGGCTGATGGGCGAGGCGCTCTCGCAGGCGCAGCGCGTGGTCGCCGACCGTGACGCCCTGTCGACGATGCTCGTGGGCGGGGTGGCCGACGGCTTCGATCTGGCCGAGGTCGGGAAGATGTTCTCCCGGATCACCGAGGCGCACACCAAGCGCATGGCCGCGCTGGGCCTGGCGGCATAACAGGCGCCGGAGCAGCGGGACGGTCAACGCTCACCACCGGTATCCCGTCGCGGTGCCGCGGTCGTCAGGCCGTGGCCGAGCGGCGGGGCCGGCCGGTGGGGCGCAGCAGCAGCGAGAGCAGCGCGACGCAGACGCCCAGGGAGACGCCCAGCGTGGCGAGGGTGTGGCCCGGGCCCAGCACGGAATGGCCCAGCAGGGCGCCGAAGAGGGCCGCGCCCGGCCCGGTGGACAGGGCCAGGCCCCGGGAACGGATCTGCCCGAAGCGCGCGGGAAGCCAGCGCAGGGCCGCGTAGGAGACGGCGAGGCCGATGAGGACCGAGCCGAGCGCTTCCCAGAGGATCATGCTCAATACCCTCCCAGTGAGGTGGCCGAGAAGCGGGGTGCAAATCGGTCGTAGCGGTCTTACCCCGGGTCCGCCCCGGGCAACCCTCGGCGACGGCCCCGGTACGCCCCCCGGATACGAACAACAGCCCGGCCCCGTACCTGATACGAACAACGGCGGGGCCCCGGTGAATTCCACACCGGGGCCCCGCCGTTCGCATTCCGCCGGGCAGCGGGTCACATCGCGCCGAAGCCGACCTTACGGGTCGTCGGCTCGCCGATCTCCACGTACGCCAGGCGGTCGGCCGGCACCAGGACCTTGCGGCCACGGTCGTCCGTCAGGCTCAGCAGCGCGGACTTGCCGGCGAGCGCCTCGGCCACCATGCGCTCGACTTCTTCGGCAGCCAGCCCGCTCTCCAGAACGATCTCGCGGGGCGCGTGCTGCACGCCGATCTTGACCTCCACGGTCTGTCCCTCCGAAGGTTGGGGTCCCCCATGGCTGAGCCCAGGGGAGGGGTGCGCGGACCAGCCGCGCCGTACGTTGCAAACATTAGCCCGGTACGGGCGGTCCGCCGGGCCCCGTTCGCACGCTCGCAGCGAACACATGGGACACGCCCGGCCGCGGGGTGCGGCGCGGTGGCCGGACGCCGGCCGGGGCTACTCGGGCGCGACCTTGGGGAAGCCCGCGATGCCGCGCCAGGCCAGCGACGTCAGCAGCTGGACGGCCGTCTCGCGCGGCACGGCGCTCTCGCTGGAGAGCCAGTAGCGGGCGACGACCTGGGAGACGCCGCCGAGACCCACGGCCAGCAGCATGGCCTCGTCCTTCGACAGGCCGGTGTCCTCGGCGACGACCTCGCTGATCGCCTCCGCGCACTCCAGCGAGACCCGCTCGACGCGCTCGCGCACGGCCGGCTCGTTGGTGAGGTCGGATTCGAAGACCAGCCGGAAGGCGCCGCCCTCGTCCTCGACGTAGGCGAAGTAGGCGTCCATGGTGGCCGCCACGCGCAGCTTGTTCTCGTTGGTGGAGGCGAGCGCCGTGCGGACCGCCTGGAGCAGGTTCTCGCAGTGCTGGTCCAGCAGGGCCAGGTAGAGGTCCAGCTTGCCCGGGAAGTGCTGGTAGAGGACCGGCTTGCTCACGCCCGCGCGCTCGGCGATGTCGTCCATCGCGGCGGCGTGGTACCCCTGGGCCACGAAGACCTCCTGGGCCGCGCCCAGGAGCTGATTGCGTCGGGCTCGGCGCGGCAGGCGTGTGCCCCGCGGGCGCGCCTCGGTCTGCTCGATGGCTGTCACGCCGCCTCCCATGTCGTTTTCTGTGCTCCCCCCGGCGGCAGCCGGGAGGTGCCCGGTGTGCACGCGCCCGCCATCGTACTTTTGGGTAACCGGAGCGTGCGCGGTCGGAGCGGAGAATTTCATGGACCGGACGCTGTGGGAAATCGACAAATCGCCGATTATCGGCACAGGTGCCCCGCGGGTCAGCGGTAGTCGTCCTCGTCCAGCTCCACCACCCGGGCCTGTTCCGCGCGGTCCGCCTCGTTCGCCGCGGCCGGGTCGACGTGCGTCAGCGGGTCGTCCTCGTGCGGGGACAGGTCCGCGTGCTGCTCGGCGGCGTCCGCCTCCGGGGTCTCCGCGTCGAACTCCATGGCGACCTCCTCTTCGTCTGCTTCTTCGAAGGTGTCCGGGTCGGTCGGGTCGACAGGCATGAGCGGGATCCCTTCCGGTATCCGGTGTGAGCGCCCCTCTTACTCCTTGATACTCCCTGTTGGGCAGCCTAGGAGAGAGTGCCCCGCACCGCCAGGCGATCTGTGACCCCCGCCACAAGGGCCCCGGCGTGATCGTCTCGTAACATTGCCCGCATGTCATCGACCGAGTCGCCGGACACCGGTGCCGTCCCCGTCGTGCCGCCCACGCGGTCCTCGCGGGTCAGCCCGGGGGAGGTGCTGCGCACGGTGGCCCTGCCCGGGGTCACGCTGACCGTCCGCGCCCGCCCGCCCGTCCGCGCCGGCCTGGCCCCCGCGCTCTTCGTCCACGGGCTCGGCGGCTCCTCGCAGAACTGGTCCGAGCTGATGGACCGGCTCGCCGACACCGTCGACGGCGAGGCCCTCGACCTGCCGGGCTTCGGTGACGCGCCCCCGCCGGAGGACGGCGACTACTCCATCACGGGGTACGCCCGCGCGGTCATCCGCCACCTCGACGCCGGCGGTCGCGGCCCCGTCCACCTGTTCGGCAATTCGATGGGCGGCGCCGTCGCCACCCGCGTCGCAGCCGTCCGGCCCGACCTCGTCCGCACGCTCACCCTCGTCTCGCCCGCCCTGCCCGAGCTGCGCCCCCAGCGCACGGCGGTGCCCACCGGGCTGCTCGCCGTGCCCGGTGTCGTCTCCCTCTTCGCCCGGATGACGAAGGAGTGGACGCCCGAGCGCCGCACCCGCGAGGTGCTCGCCCTCTGCTACGGCGACCCGGCCAGGGTGACGCCCGAGGGCTTCGCCCTGGCCGTCGCCGAGTACGAGCGGCGCCTGGAGCTCCCCTACTTCTGGGACGTCATGGCCCGTTCGGCGCGCGGCATCGTCGACGCGTACACGCTCGGCGGACAGCATTCGCTGTGGCGTCAGGCGGAGAAGGTCCTTGCCCCTACTCTGCTCGTGTACGGAGTGCGCGATCAGCTCGTGTCCATCCGCATGGCCCGCCGCGCGAGCAAGGCTTTCCGCGACTCGCGGCTGCTGACGCTTCTCGAGGCGGGGCATGTCGCGATGATGGAGGACCCGGACACGGTGGCTCGCGCCTTCCGGGAACTGCTCGCGGACACCGCCACGACACCGACACCGGAACGGAGCGCCCCGCCCCGTGGGTAAACACAGCGCACGCGCCGACCGGCCCCCCTACGGGGGCGCCGCGGGCGCGGCCCCCGGCTCGGGCCGCCGCCGTACCGAGGGCGGGCCCGGCCCCGCGGCCTCGCTGCCCGACGCCGGGCAGCCCGTGCCCGGCCCCGGCCCGGGGCGCCGGCGCGGTACCGCCTCCGGCAGGGAGGCCGCGGAGCTCGCCGCCGATTTCGACGCGGGCTTCGACCGCGAGTACGACGCCGGCTACCACGCGGGCTACAGCTCGGGCTTCACCCCGCAGGCGGCGGCCGAGCCGCGCGAGCCGGTGCTGGGCTGGGGCGTCATCGGCGCCCAGCGCGCCCAGGCGGCCCCCGGCGCGGCCGGGCCCGCCGCCCCGCCGGCCGGGTTCACCCGCTACACCACGGGATACGCGACCGACGACGCCCTCCACGGTGACCCGCTCCGCACGGTCCCGGCCCCCGCCTCCGCACCGTCGGCCGATGCCGCTCCGCCCGTGACGCCCGTCCCGCCCCGGCCCCGCCGTGAGGGCGGGCGCGCGGCGGCCCGCGGCGCCGGGGCCCGCGGCGGACGCGGGCGGACGGTGATCGGCGTCGCGGCGGCCGTGGTGACAGCCGTCCTCGCGGTGACGGTGACCACCCAGCTGCGCGACGGCGGGGACGACGCGGCACGGGCGCGCGCCGCGGACGTCGGCAAGCGCGTGGACCCCGAGGCGGCCTCGCGCTCCGACAGCAGGCCCACGCCCAAGGGCGGTGCCGAGGTGCCCGCCACGTACGAGCAGAAGATGGCGAAGAAGTACCCGCTGGAGGCCGACGCCGGGGCCTCGGGTGAATTCGTGACCGTGGCGGGCCATGACAAGGCCCCCGGTAAGGGTGATGTTCTCCGGTACCGCGTTGACGTGGAGAAGGGGCTGCCGTTCGACGGCTCGCTCTTCGCCACCGCCGTCCACCGCACCCTCAACGACGACCGCAGCTGGGGCCACGGCGGCAAGCGCACCTTCGAACGCGTCTCCTCCGGCGACGCCGACTTCGTCGTCACCCTCGCCAGCCCGAAGACGACGGCCGCCTGGTGCGCCAAGTCCGGCCTGGACACCACGGAGGACAACGTCTCCTGCGACTCGGCCGCGACCGACCGGGTGATGATCAACGCCTATCGCTGGGCGCAGGGCTCGCAGACCTTCGGCGACCGGATGCACGAGTACCGGCAGATGCTGATCAACCACGAGGTCGGCCACCGCCTCGGCCACGACCACGAGACCTGCCCCAAGGAGGGCGCGCTCGCGCCCGTGATGATGCAGCAGACCAAGTTCCTCACGACCGACGGGAAGACCTGCCGCCCCAACGCCTGGCCCTTCCCCGGGTCCGATTCCTGAGACATCCGGTCTCGCGACCTGAGACACCTTTGCGGCGGGGCGAAAATTCGTTCAGTCTTCTCGGCATGTCGTCCCGCCCCGCCTTCGAGAACGCCGCCTTCGAGCTGGCGCTGATCGGCGTGGCCGCGCACTCCGTCGCCGACATTCACTGTCGCTGAACGACCCGTTCCGGCATCTCCCCGCGTACTTCCGCGCGCCTTCACGCGTCGCGTCCGCCGGGGGCGGTACGGGCGCTTCCGCGCGCTCCTCTCACCACCGCCTTCCGCCGAACGCGTTCCGCGCTCTCCTCCCCTCGCATTCCCGCGAAAGGCCTGACCAGTCATGCGTCAACTGTCCGTCATATCCCGCCGCGTGGCCGCGGCCGCCGTCAGCGTGGTCCTGATCGGCGGCGCGGCGGCGTGCGGCCCCAAGGAGAGCGGCGGTGACTCCGCCGGCGGCGGCGCCGACGGCGCGCCCAAGAAGGGCGGCACGCTCACGGTCCTCAACAGAGCGCCGCAGAAGCAGTTCGACCCCGCCCGCCTCTACACCTCCGGCGGCGGCAACATCCCCTCGCTCGTCTACCGCACCCTCACCACCCGCAACCGTGAGAACGGCGCCGAGGGCACCAAGGTCGTCCCCGACCTCGCCACCGACACCGGCACCGCGAGCGACGACGCGAAGACGTGGACGTACAAGCTCAAGGACGGGCTGAAGTACGAGGACGGCACGCCCATCACCTCCGCCGACGTCAAGTACGGCGTCGAGCGCTCCTTCGCCCCCGAACTCTCCGGCGGCGCCCCCTACTTGCGCGACTGGCTCATCGGCGGCGACACCTACCAGGGCCCGTACAAAGAGAACAAGGGCCTCGACTCCATCGAGACCCCCGACGCGAAGACCATCGTCTTCAAGCTGAAGAAGTCCGAGGGCGACTTCCCCTACTTCGCGACCTCCACCCAGTTCGCCCCCGTGCCCAAGGCCAAGGACACCGGCGCCAAGTACGCCGAGCACCCCGTCTCCTCCGGCCCGTACAAGGTCGTGAAGAACACCAACGACGGCGAGCAGATGGTCCTGGAGCGCAACCCCAACTGGTCCGAGGAGACCGACAAGGAGCGCCACGCCTACCCCGACCGCATCGAGGTCAAGTCCGGCCTCGCCCCGGCGGTCATCAACCAGCGGCTCTCCGCCGGCCAGGGCGCCGACGCGGCCGCCGTGACCACCGACACCAACCTCGGCCCCGCCGAGCTCGCCCAGGTCACCGGCGACAAGAAGCTGGCCGCCCGCGTCGGCACCGGCCACTTCGGCTACACCAACTACCTGGCCTTCAACCCCAAGGCCAAGCCCTTCGACGACCCGAAGGTGCGCGAGGCCATCGCCTACGCCGTCAACCGCACCAGCGTCGTCAACGCCGCCGGCGGCTCCGCGCTGGCCGAGCCCGCGACCACCTTCCTGCCCAACCAGAAGTCCTTCGGCTTCACCCCCTACGACCCCTTCCCGGCCGGCGCCACCGGCAACGCCGCGAAGGCCAAGGAGCTGCTGAAGGAGGCCGGTCACCCGGACGGCCTGGACATCACGCTGACCCACTCCACCGCCCAGAACTTCGAGACCAGCCCGGAGATCGCCACCGCGCTCCAGGCCGCCCTCAAGGAGGCCGGCATCCGGGTCAAGCTGGAGGGCCTGGAGGAGAACGACTACGACGAGAAGACCCACAGCGTCGACAAGCAGCCCGATCTCTTCCTCGCCCACTGGGGTGCCGACTGGCCCTCCGGCGGCCCCTTCCTCGCCCCGATCTTCGACGGCCGGCAGATCGTCAAGGACGGCGCCAACTTCAACGCCTCCCGCCTCGACGACTCCGCGGTCAACAACGAGATCGACGAGATCAACAAGATCACCGACCATGACGCCGCCGCCAAGCGCTGGGGCGCCCTGGACCAGAGGATCGGCGCCCAGGCCCTGACCGTGCCGCTCTTCCACCCGGTCTACAAGCGCCTCGTCGGCAAGGACGTCAAGAACGTCGTCATCAGCGACTGGACCGGTGTCCTCGACGTCTCCCAGGTCGCCGTCAAGTGACCACGGAACTGATCACCACCCAGGAGCCGGAGGCGGGAGCCGCTCCCGCCTCCGGCGCCCGGCAGGTGTGGCGGCGGCTGCGCGCGCGCAAGTCCGCGCTCGCGGCCGCCGCCGTGCTGGGCCTGCTCGTCCTCCTCGCCCTCGGCGCGCCCCTGCTGGCCGCCCTGGAGGGCCAGGACGCCAACAGCTACCACGACACCCTCGTCGACTCCGCCCGCGGCGGCGTCCCGCTCGGGTCCTTCGGCGGCATCGGTGCCGAGCACTGGCTGGGCGTCGAACCCGGCACCGGCCGCGACCTGTTCGTCCGCCTCCTGTTCGGCGCCCGCGTCTCGCTGCTCGTCGGCGTCGGCGCCACGCTCGTCCAGGTGCTCCTCGGCCTCGCCGTGGGCCTCGCGGCCGCGCTCGGCGGCCGCGCCGTCGAGAGCGCGCTCGGCCACCTCACCGACGTCATGGTGGCCATGCCCCTGCTGGTCTTCGCCATCGCCCTGATGGCCGTCGTCCCGGCCGACTTCCCCCGGCCCGTGCTGCTCGTCGTCGCCATCGGGCTGCTCAACTGGGGCGGCATGGCCCGGCTCGTCCGCGCCCAGGCCCTGGGCCTGACCAAGCTCGACTTCGTCTCGGCCGCCCGGCTCACCGGCGCCTCCCGGCGCCGCGTCGCCCGCCGGGAACTGCTGCCCTCCCTCGCCGCCCCCGTGATCACCTACGCGGCCGTGCTGCTGCCGGCCAACATCGTCATCGAGGCGAGCATGTCCTTCCTCGGCGTCGGCGTGAAGCCGCCCACCCCCTCCTGGGGACAGATGCTCTCCACGGCCACCACCTGGTTCCGCGCCGACCCCATGTACGTCCTGCTTCCCGCCCTCATGCTCTTCGTCACCACCCTCGCCTTCACCGTCCTCGGCGACGGGCTGCGCACGGCGCTCGACCCGCGCCAGGCGTCCCGGCTCGGCGTCGGCCGCAAGCGGCGCACGACCCGCACGAGCGGCGCGCGGACCCGCACGAGCGGCGCGGGAGGCACCGCATGACCGGCTACTTCCTGCGACGCGCCCTCGGCGCGCTCGCCGTCGTCCTCGTCCTCTCCGCCGTCGTCTACGCGACCTTCTACATCGCCCCCGGCGACCCCGCCCGCCTGGCCTGCGGCCCCCGCTGCAACCCCGAACAGATCCGCCAGGTCCGCGAGCAGCTCTCCCTGAACGACCCGGTGTACGTCCAGTACTGGCACTTCCTCCAGGGCATCGTCAGCGGGCACGACTACTCCACCGGCACCGGCGTCCTCCACTGCCAGGCACCGTGCTTCGGATTGTCGTACCAGAACGACCAGCAGGTCACCGACCTGATCGTCCAGCGGCTGCCCGCCACCGCCTCCCTGGCGACCGGCGCCATGGTCGTCTGGCTGCTGCTCGGCACCGGCACCGGACTGCTGTCCGCGCTCCGCCGCGGCGGCCTCACCGAGCGCGTGCTCACCTGGCTCACGCTCGCCGGCACCGCCACCCCCGTCTTCATCAGCGGCCTCGGCCTGCTGATGCTGTTCTGCGCCTACCTGGAGTGGCTGCCCTTCCCGACGTACGTGCCGCTCGGGGACGACCCCGAGCAGTGGGCCTGGAACATGCTGCTGCCCTGGCTCGCCCTCGGCCTCCTCGAGTCGGCGAAATACGCCCGGCTGACCCGCAGTTCCATGCTGGAGACGCTGGCGGAGGACCACATCCGCACCTTCCGCGCCTACGGGGCCACCGAGCGCTCCCTGATCGCCCGGCACGCCCTGCGCGGCGCCGTCGCCCCCGTCGTCGCGCTCACCGCCGCCGACTTCGGGTCGATGTTCGGCAACGCCATGCTCACCGAGATGATGTTCGGCCTGCCCGGCATCGGACAGCTCCTGGTGAACGCCACCCGCACCATCGACCTGCCGGTCGTCGTCGCCGTCGTGATGGTCACCGGCACCGCCGTCGTGATCGCCAACATCGTGGCGGACCTCCTCTACGCCGCCGCCGACCGAAGGGTGGTGCTGCGATGACGACCGTTACCGACACGCCCCTCGTCGTCGTGGACGATCTGTCCGTCCGCTTCCCCACCGGCACGGGCGACGGCGTCGTCCGGGCCGTCTCCGGGCTCTCCTTCACGCTCGCCCCCGGCGGCGCCCTCGCCGTCGTCGGCGAGTCCGGCTCCGGCAAGTCCACCGCCGCCTACGCCCTCCTCGGCCTCCACCGGGGCACCGGCGCCGAGGTCACCGGCACCGTGCGCGTCGCCGGGCAGGACGTCCAGGCCGCCGACGACGCCGCCCTGCGGAAGCTGCGCGGCGGCACCGCGGCCATGGTCTTCCAGGACCCGCTGTCCTCGCTCGACCCGTACCAGGCCATCGGCGACCAGATCGCCGAGGTCCACCGGCTCCACCACCCGGGCGCCGGCCGCCGCGCCTCCCGCGCCCGCGCCGTGGAGGTCCTCGACCGCGTCGGCATCCCCGACGCCGCCCGGCGCGCCCGCTCCCGCCCGCACGAGTTCAGCGGCGGCATGCGCCAGCGAGCCCTCATCGCCATGGCCCTCGCCTGCGACCCCCGGCTCCTCGTCGCCGACGAACCCACCACGGCCCTGGACGTCACCGTCCAGGCCCAGATCCTCGGCCTCCTGCGCGAACTGCGCGAGGAGACGGGCATGGGCCTCATCCTCGTCACCCACGACCTGGGCGTCGCCGCCTCCAGCGTCGACGAGCTGCTGGTGATGAAGGACGGCCGGGCCGTCGAGCACGGCCCGGCGCGCGAGATCCTCGCCCGCCCCCGGGAGGACTACACCCGTGAGCTGTTGGCCGCCGTTCCGCGCGTAAACGTCCGCCGCGAGACCGTCCGCACCCCGAAGGGCGACGACTCCGTCCTGCTCGAAGCCACCGGCCTCCGGCGGGAGTTCGGGCGCGGCAGGAAGACCGTCACCGCCGTCGACGACGTCTCGCTCACCATCCGGGCCGGGGAGACCGTCGGCATCGTCGGCGAATCCGGCAGTGGCAAGACCACTCTCGGCCGGATGCTGGTCCGTCTGCTGGAACCCACCGGCGGCGAGCTGCGCTACGAGGGCCGCGAGATCGGCGGCCTGAAAGACCGTGAGCTGCGCTCCTTCCGCAGCGAGCTCCAGATGGTCTTCCAGGACCCCGTCTCCTCGCTCAACCCGCGCCGCAGCATCGGCGAGTCCATCGCCGACCCGCTGCGGGCCGCCGGACGGCTGGACGACGCCGCGATCGTCGCCCGCGTGAGGGAACTCCTGGAGCGCGTGGGCCTCGACCCCGACGCCTACCACCGCTACCCCCACGAGTTCAGCGGCGGCCAGCGACAGCGCGTGGGCATCGCCCGGGCGCTGGCCCCCGAGCCGAAGCTGATCGTGTGCGACGAGCCCGTCTCCGCGCTCGACGTCACCACGCAGGCGCAGGTCGTGCGGCTGCTGGGCGAGTTGCAGCGCGAGCTCGGACTGGCCGTGGTCTTCATCGCCCACGACCTCGCCGTCGTCCGTCAGGTCAGCGACCGGCTCGTCGTCATGCGCGGCGGCCGGATCGTCGAGGAGGGCCCCGCCGACACCGTCTACGAGCGGCCCCGGCACGCCTACACCCAGGGCCTGCTCGCGGCGGTGCCCCGGCTCGAACCGGCGGAAGCCACCGCATAGCGCGGATCAACGCCGCATCTGGCCGAAAGTCACTTGCGTTCACCCCTTCCGGTGGCGCGACGGACAACCGTCCGCCGCGCCACCGGGAAGCGCGCATAGCGTGCTCCCCGCTGCCGTAACGGCGGTTGCCGACAAGGGAGAACGGGGGTGTGTTCGTGCGCGTGGGACTGCTTTCCGAAGGCGGTTACCCATACGCCGCCGGCGAGGGCGGAGAGTGGTGCGACCGCTTGGTGCGCGGGCTCGGCCAGCACGACTTCGAGCTCTACGCGCTGAGCCGGACGGCCCGTCAGGAGGACAGCGGCTGGTACGCGCTGCCCGGCAACGTCCGCCGGGTGAGAGCGGCCCCCCTGTGGGGCGGACCCGCCCCCGGAGCCGGCGGCCGGGCCTACGGCGCGTACGGGCGCGACCAGCGACGGCGGTTCACCGCGCACTTCGGGGACCTCGCGGCGGCCATCACCCTCCCGGGAGATCAGGCGTACCGTTTCGCCGACGGCCTGGGCGGCCTCGCCGACCTCGCCCGCGAGGAAGGCGGCCTCGCGGCGGCCCTCCGCTCCGAACTGGCCCTGCGCGCCCTGGAGACCGCCTGCCGCGCACCCGGCGCCCACCCCGCCGCCTACGGCACCCGCGTCACCGACCTCCTCGTCGTCTCCGGACTGATCGAGCGCGCCCTGCGCCCGCTCTCCCTCGACTGGTACGGCACCGCCGACGGCGACCGCGGCCTGGCCGCCGTCGACCTGTGCCACGCCACCTCCGCCGGCTCCGCCGCCCTCCCGGGCCTCCTGGCCAAACGCTTCTTCGGTACCCCCCTGCTCGTCACCGAGTACGAGATCGGACTGCGCGAGTACTACCTGGCCTCCGCCCCCGCCGACCTCTCCCCGTCCGTCCGCACCCTCCTCTCCGCCTTCCACCGCCGCCTCACCGCGCTGATCTACTCCGAGGCCGCCGTGATCACCGCCGGAGACGGCCAGGGCCGCCGCTGGCAGGAGCGCTGCGGCGCCGACCGCTCCCGGCTGCGCACCGTCCACCCCGGCATGGACGCCAGCCTCTACGAGGCCGTCGGCGAGGGCGACGAGAGCGCCGCGCTCCGCACCGGCGGCCCGCCCACGCTGGTGTGGGTCGGCGGCGGGACCGAACCCCACCTGTGGGAGGCCCTCGCCACCCTCCGCGCCTCCGAACCGGAGCTGCGGCTCAGAGTGGTCGGGGTGCCACCGGATACCGACACCACCCCGGAAGGCGTCTCCTTCGGGCCCGCCTGCGGCCCCGAGGACTACGCGGCGGGCAGCGTCGTCCTCCTCTCCGGAGCCGTCGACGGTTTCCCCACCGCCCTGGCCGAGGCGATGTTCTGCGCCCGCGCCACGGTCTCCCCGGACGTCGGCGCCGTCCGCGAAGTCATCGGCGGCACGGGCCTGGTCGTCCCCCCGCGCGACCCGGCCGCCCTCGCCGCCGCGTGCCTGGCGCTGCTGGGCGACCCCGAGCGCCGCGCCCGGCTGGGCGCCGCCGCCCGCGCCCGCGCGCTGGAGCTCTTCACCGTCGAGCAGAACGTCGCCGGGTTCGGGGCGATCTACCTGGAGGTCCTCTCCCGCGCCCCCGTCCACCTCGGCAACCCCGACCCGTCCGTCCCCTTCTCCCACGCGGCGGCCCCCCTCTCCGCGACCTCCCGCACGGCCTCACCGACCTGGGCGGGCCGCCGATGACGACGTCGATAACTGAAGACCAGTTGTGGGCAGGCGTTCCGCAGGGCGATGGGGGTACCTCCCATGCCGTTCAGGCTATGGGGGAGGGTGGGCACAACCCACCCACGGACCCGCACGGGCAAGCGGACCCGGTGAAGGTACTGCTGGTGCGCCACCACAGGCTGTGCGCCAGAGCGGTGGACCCACTGGAGATCGCCGCCGGCCTGGAGGCCCGCGGCATCTGCGACCGCGTCGCGTCCACGGACTACCGCCACCGCGACGTCTTCTCCCTGGCGGAGGAACTCCACGCGAGAGCGGAACGCACGGAGAGCGACGTGGCGCTCCACGCCACACCCGGCGAAGGCAAGGGCCACCGCCAAGGCCCGTGCGCCGCCCTGCGCACAGGATGGGGCCCCGCCGGCGCCCTGGCCTGCCTCTGGCTGACCGCCTACGCCCTCGTGGGCGACCCGCTGCTCACCGCGCTGCTCCACGGCCACCGGACCCCGGCCGGCCGGACGGGCCCGCTCCCGGCCGCCCTGGCCGGGGCGGCGCCCACCGCCCTCGCCCTGGCCTGCGCCGCCGCCCCCGCGGCCTGGTGCGCCCACTGGTTCGCGGCCAGGGCGCGCCGGGTGCTCCCGGCCAGCCGGGACCTCGCCGAGTTCGGCAGGCGGACACGGCCCGCCCTGCTGGTGGCGGTGACGCTCTTCCTGGGCGCCCTGCTCGCGTTCCTGTGGCCGGCCCGCTCGGCCGTCCCGGCCGGCCCGCATCCCGTCCTCCACTACCTGGCCGCGGCGGCGCTCGGCCTGCTCCTCTTCCTCGCCGGGCTGCTCACCGCCCACGGGCTGCCCCGGGCGGCCGTCGCCGCCACCCTGGCCGCCGCCGCGGCCGAGGCCCTGCCCCCGCTCACCCTGCTCGCCGCCCGGCTACCGGGCTGCGAAGCCCTGCGCTGGCCCGTCGGCTGGGCGGCCGGGGCCTTCGGCCCCACCGCCCTGTCGCTCGCCGCGTGTGTCCCGCCGGCCCTCGCCCTGCTGGCCCACGCCGTCTCCGCGCTGTCCCGGGCCTCGGTCCACGGACACCGGTGACGTCACCACCCGCCCCACCCCGTCGTCAGGAGAGAGAGCAAGCACGATGACCGTTTCCCCTCCGCGCACCACCGGGCGAGAGCGAGGGCCCGACCGATGAGAGTCCTCCTCCTCGGCGCCAACGGCTACCTCGGCCGCTTCGTGGCCGACCGGCTGCTCGCCGACCCCGCCGTCCAGCTCACCGCCCTGGGCCGGGGCGACGACGCGGACGTCCGCTTCGACCTGGCCTCCGGCAGCCCCGGCGCCCTCACCCGCTTCCTCAACGCCGTCCACCCCGGCGTCGTCATCAACTGCGCGGGCGCCACCCGGGGCGGGGCGCGCGAGCTCACCCGGCACAACACCGTCGCCGTCGCCACCGTCTGCGAGTCGCTGCGCCGCAGCGGCTGCGGCGCCCGGCTGGTGCAGGTGGGGTGCTCCTCCGAATACGGGCCCTCGCAACCCGGCTCGTCCACCGCCGAGGACGCGGTGCCGCGCCCGGGCGGCCCGTACGGGGTGAGCAAGCTCGCCGCCACCGAGCTGGTGCTCGGCTCCGGGCTCGACGCGATCGTGCTGCGGGTCTTCTCCCCGGTGGGGCCCGGCACCCCCGCCGGCTCGCCGCTGGGCCGGCTCGCGGAGGCCATGCGACGGGCGATGCAGAGCGGCGACAACGAGCTGAAGCTCACCGGCCTCGGGGTGCAGCGCGACTTCGTCGACGTCCGCGACATCGCCCGGGCCGTCCACGCCGCCTCCCTCTCCGCCGCCCAGGGCGCCGTCAACATCGGCACCGGCCGTGCCGTGCGGCTCCGCGACGCCGCGACGCTGCTCGCCCGGGTCGCGGGCTTCGGGGGCGCCCTCCACGAGCTGGACGACCCCCACCTGGGCAGCCCGCCCGCGTACCCCTATCCGGACGGCTGCGGCGGTTGGCAGCAGGCCGACGTGCGCACCGCCCGGGACCGCCTGGGCTGGCGGCCGCGCATCGCCCTGGAGGAGTCGCTGGCCGACATCTGGATGGAGGCGGCGTGTCGTATCTGATCTCCCCGGGGTACCGCCGCGCCCTCGCCGCCCGGAAGGCCCCGCTGCGGCTCGCCGTGCCGGGCTTCGCGCATCCGCTGGTGGCCCCCGCCGAGTGGGGCGGCCTCCAGCGGGCGGGCCTCCCGCTGGACTGGGTGGTGATCGGCGGCGGGACACCGGGGGAGCGCACGGCGGGGGAGCCCGACGGCACGAGCGGCGGCCCCGGCTCCCGGCAGGACCCGTACTGGCTGTCCGCCGTCGTCCCGCTGCGCACGTCCGGCGTCCGGGTGCTGGGCCACCTGGACGCCCGGTACGGCGCCCGGTCCTTCGGCGAGCTGCTCTCCGACGCGCAGCGCTACCTCAACTGGTACCGGGTGGACGGCTTCACGCTGGCCCGCTGCCCTGACGACGAGGCCGGGCTCTCCGGCATCCGGCGGATGGCCGGCGCGCTGCGGACCCTCCTCGACGGGGCGTACCTCGTGCTGTCCCACGGCACCCACCCCAGCCCCGGATACGCTGACGTGGGCGACCAGTTGGTGACGTACGCGGGCCCCTGGTCCGGCTACCGCTGGTCCCGGGCCGCCGAGTGGACGGCCGACCATCCGCCCGAGCGCTTCTGCCACCTGGTGCACGGCGTGCCGCGCACGCATCTGGACGAGGCGCTGCGCGTCGCCCGCTGGCAGGGCGCGGGCACCGTCTACTTCACGGACCGCACCGACCGCGACGCCCTGGACCCCTGGGAGTCCCTGCCCGGCTACTGGGACGATTTCGTCTCGCGCATCGGACCTGGTGTCTCGGAATGAGACAGGGCGTGGCAGTGTTACGGGGGAAGAACACACTGTTGCCTCTACCTTCCCCACCGCCGTGGGGATGATCCTGGAGTCCCCGTGTCGCTGCCACCCCTGGTCGAGCCGGCATCCGAGCTCACCGTCGACGAGGTCCGTCGGTACTCCCGCCACCTGATCATCCCGGACGTCGGGATGGACGGACAGAAGCGCCTGAAGAACGCCAAGGTGCTCTGCGTGGGGGCCGGCGGCCTCGGCTCGCCCGCCCTGATGTACCTGGCCGCGGCGGGCGTCGGCACCCTGGGCATCGTGGAGTTCGACGAGGTCGACGAGTCGAACCTCCAGCGCCAGATCATCCACAGCCAGGGCGACATCGGCCGCTCCAAGGCCGAGTCCGCGCGGGACTCCGTGCTGGGGATCAACCCCTATGTGAACGTCGTCCTGCACGAGACCCGGCTCGAAGCCGACAACGTGATGGAGATCTTCTCCCAGTACGACCTGATCGTCGACGGCACGGACAACTTCGCCACCCGCTACCTCGTCAACGACGCGTGCGTGCTGCTGGGCAAGCCGTACGTGTGGGGCTCCATCTACCGCTTCGACGGCCAGGCGTCCGTCTTCTGGAGCGAGCACGGCCCCTGCTACCGCTGCCTCTACCCCGAGCCCCCGCCGCCGGGCATGGTCCCCTCCTGCGCGGAGGGCGGGGTGCTGGGCGTGCTCTGCGCCTCGATCGGCTCGATACAGGTCAACGAGGCCATCAAGCTGCTGGCGGGCATCGGCGACCCGCTGGTCGGCCGGCTGATGATCTACGACGCCCTGGAGATGACCTACCGGCAGGTCAAGGTCCGCAAGGACCCCGACTGCGCGGTCTGCGGCAAGAACCCGACGGTCACCGAGCTCATCGACTACGAGGCATTCTGCGGCGTCGTCTCCGAGGAGGCGCAGCAGGCCGCCGCCGGCTCGACGATCACCCCGCTCCAGCTGAAGGAGTGGATCGACGAGGGCCAGAACATCGACATCATCGATGTCCGCGAGCCCAACGAGTACGAGATCGTCTCCATCCCCGGCGCCCGGCTGATCCCCAAGAACGAGTTCCTGATGGGCAGCGCGCTCCAGGGGCTGCCGCAGGACAAGAAGATCGTCCTGCATTGCAAGACGGGTGTCCGCTCCGCGGAGGTGCTGGCCGTCCTGAAGGCCGCGGGCTTCGCGGACGCGGTGCACGTGGGCGGCGGCGTGATCGGCTGGGTCCACCAGGTGGAGCCGCAGAAGCCGGTGTACTGACCCCGTCGTCTTCCGGTGTGGACCGGCCCCGCTCGCCGAGAGGCGGGCGGGGCCGGCTTCGTGTGCCAGGCACAGCGTTCCCGTCAGGAACAGGTCGTGCCGTCCGCCGGGAGCCTGCCGTCGAGGAACGCGGCGTCCATGGTCTTCGTGGCGCACGCGTCGACGCCGTACGTGCCGTGGCCCTCGCCCTTGACGGTCAGCCGGACCCCGACGCCCTTGCCGAGCCGCTCCGCCATGTTCGCCGCGCCGGCCACCGGCGTCGCCGGGTCGCCCGCGTTGCCGACGACCAGGATCGGCGCGGCCCCCGCGGCGCTCACCTCGGGCGTCTTCCACTTGCCCCGCACCGGCCAGCCCGTGCACGACAGCAACGACCACGCCGCGGACTCCCCGAAGACCGGCGAGGCCGCCTTGAACTCCGGCAGCATCCGCCGGACGTCGTCCACGCTGTAGCGGTCCTGTGAATCGGCGCAGGAAATGGCCCGGTTGGCGGCCTGGAGGTTGTTGTAGCGGCCGTCGGGCGCACGGCCCGCCATGGAGTCGAAGAGCAGGAGCAGGGTGTTGCCCGTGCCCTTGACCCTCGCCTCCTGGAGCCCGGCGGTCAGGTACTTCCAGGTGTCCTTGGAGTACAGCGCCGTCGCGATGCCGTTGGTGGCCTCGTCCTGGGTGAGCTCGCGCCCCTGGCTCGTCGGCAGGGGCTTCGCGTCGAGGTTCTTGAGGAGCGTGGTGATCTCGTCCAGGGTCGGGCAGCGGCCGCCGGTGCCGGCGGCACCCGCCGAGGCGCAGTCCTTGAGGTAGTCGTCCAGCGCGAGCTGGAAGCCCTTGGTCTGGCCGAGGTCGCCCTGCACGGTGTCCTGCGTCGGGTCCACCACGGCGTCGAGAACGGTGCGTCCGACGTTCTTCGGGAACAGATGGGCGTAGACGCCGCCCAGTTCCGTGCCGTACGAGATGCCGAAGTAGTGGAGCTTGGACTCGCCCAGCGCGGCCCGGATCCGGTCGAGGTCACGGGCGGCGCTGACGGTGTCCACGTACGGCAGGACCTTGCCGGAGTTCTTGGCGCAGGCGTCGATGTACGCCTTGTTGACCGCGAGGGTCTGCTTGAGCTCGGCGTCGTCGTCCGGGGTGCCGTCCACCTGATAGGCCGCGTCGAGCTCCTTGTCGCTCTGGCAGCGCACGCCGGCGCTCTCGCCGACGCCGCGCGGGTCGAAGCTCACCAGGTCGTAGCGGGCGTGGAGGGTGGCGTAGCCGTCGGCGAGGGCGGGCAGCGCGGAGACGCCCGAGGCGCCGGGGCCGCCGAAGTTGAAGACGAGCGAACCGATGCGGTGGGACGGGTCCGTGGCCTTGCTGCGGATCAGCGCGAGGTCGATCTTCTCGCCGTCCGGCTTGGAGTGGTCGAGCGGCACCGGGAGCTTCGCGCACTGCCAGGCCCTGCCGGGGGCCTTGCCCGTGCCCTGCGCGGCGGTGGGCGCGTCGCACGTCTTCCAATTGAGCTTGACCACGGGGGAACCGTTCTTGCCCCCGTTGGTGTCTCCGCTGCCGTCGGCACCGCTGCCACTGTTCCGGCCGTTCGTTCTGTCGCCTCCGTTGTCACCGCATCCGGTGACGGCGAGGGCGATCACGAGGGCGGTGGCGGCGAGGGAGGCGAGGGCCGTGACCCGGGGCCGTGTGGGACTCATTCCACCGACTCTACGGATGAATCGCCCTTTCCCGACCCCCTGACGACCCGGCGTACGGGCGTTGTCAGGCGGAGCGCAGGGGCGCACAGCCGATCCGGCCCGCGACGGCGTCGACGAACGCGGGGAAGGCCCGGCGCGGATCGTCGGCCCGGGTGCCGGTGCGGCCGGGGCCCGTGCGCATGGTGAACACCGTGGGGCGGCCGGCGCAGTCGGCCCGTATGAGGGCGCCCGTCGCCTCGATCCGCCCGTGGGCACGCCAGCCCGGCGCGGGTGGGGTGTCTCCCGTGAGCCCGTCGAACAGGGCGACGATCCTGGGCCGGGCGGTCATCGCGAACCGGGCCGCCCAGCGGAACGCGTCCGTGGCCGTCAGCGCGCACGTCTCGAAGTCGGGTTCGGAACTGCCCGTTCCGGCCGGGCTCGCCGCGCCCGGCCCGGCTATGCCCGGTATCGCGCAGGCCCCGGGCGCGCGGGGCGAGGCCAGCGGCCGGGCCTCCTGGGCGCACCCCGTCACCTTCGCGGCCCGGTTGGCCACGTCCAGCAGGAGCCTGCCCGTGCGCGCCGGGGAGGCGTCCGGGAACGATCCGGTCAGCGTGACCACCGACGGCCGGCCGCGCACATCGCACGACTCCGGCAGCACCAGCGTGCCCGACGAGGCCGTGACGAAGCCCGGGAGGGCGTCCGGGAGCGGCGAGTCGCCCCCGGCGAACAGGCCCGTCAGCCAGGCCCGGCGCTCGTCCGCCGCCTCGGGGCCCGTGCCGTAGCTGACCTCCAGACGGCGCTCGGCCCAGCGTTTGTCGCTGTTGCCGTTGCTGTTGCTTTTGCCGTTGCTGTTGCCATTGCTTCTGCCGTCGTGGTCGTTGCCGGGGTCGCTCCCGCGCCAGCTCAGTGTGCACTGGCCGTGGGGACGGCCCGGGCCCGGCGCGCTCTCCCGGGACACCCGCTGCCGTACGCCCCCGGCCTCCCCGCGGAACGGGCCGCTCTCCTCCGACCAGGTGCCCCAGCAGTAGTCCTGCCTGGCCAGCGGCCTGAACTGCGTCTGCCACAGCGCCATCAGGGCCGCCAGTAGCGCCGCTATGGCCAGGGCGCCGGTGAGCAGTCTGGCCCTGCGGCCCGGGTGTTCGGCCGTGCGTAACACCTCTGTCCCCCTCCGTCGCCCGTGCTGCCGATCCCAGTGAAACTCTGTGCGGGCGATGGTAGTGCGGGCCACTGACATTCGAGCCGCAGGAGTTCGTAGTACCGGTGTGATGTGCTATGGGTGCTATGAGCACACCTTCCCGGGTGCCGGAACAGTACCTTCCAGCAGGTATGCGTCAACCGCGCTCTTCACGCACGCGTTGCCGCTGTCGTACGCGCCGTGGCCCTCTCCCCGGTACGTCATCTCGACTCCGACGCCCTTGCCGAGCTCCTGGGCCATCTTGCGCGCTCCCTCGTAAGGAGTCGCCGGATCACCGGTGTTGCCGACGACGAGGATGGGCGCGGAGCCCTTCGCGCTGACGTCGGGCGTCTGCCATTCGCCCTTTACGGGCCATCCGGTGCACTGCAGCAGGCTCCACGCCATGAAGTCCCCGAAGACCGGTGACGCCTTGTGGAACTCCGCCGCCCTCCGCTCGATGTCCGCCGCCGTGTAGCGCTGGGAGAAGTCGGCGCACGTGATGGCGTTGAGCGACGCCTGGAGGGAGCTGTAAGTGCCGTCCTGGCCACGGCCGTTCATGGAGTCGCCCAGCATGAGGAGGATCTTCCCGTCGCCGTTCTCGGCGTCCTCGACGCCCTCGGTGAGGTAGTCCCAGAACTCCTTCGAGTAGAGCGACTGCGCGATGCCGCTGGTCGCGAGCGACTGCGTGAGGTCGCGGCCCCCGCCGCCCGGCACCGGCTTCTTCTCCAGCCGCTCGAGGAGCGAGTTGATCTGCTGCTCCGTGGGGCAGTTGTCCGAGGTCTTCGTGCAGGCCGCCATGTAGTCGCCGAGGGCGAGCTGGAACCCGGCGGCCTGGGCGAGGGCGCTCTGCAGCGGATCGCTCGACGGGTCCACCACGCCGTCCATCAGCGCCCGGCCGACGTTCTTGGGGAACAAGTGGGCGTAGACGCCGCCCAGTTCGGTGCCGTACGAGACGCCGAAGTAGTGGAGCTTGTCGTCGCCCAGCACCTGACGCATGAGGTCCATGTCGCGGGCGGCGTTCGTGGTGCCGATGTGGGGGAGGAACTTGCCCGAGCGCTTCTGGCAGCCCTCCGCGTACTTCTTCACCCGGTCCACGAGGGCGTTCTGCTCGGCGGGGGTGGCCGGGGTGGCGTCCGCCGCGTAGTACGCGTCCAGTTCCTTGTCCGGCAGACACGTCACCCCGTTGCTGCGGCCGACCCCGCGCGGGTCGAAGCTGACCAGGTCGTAGCGGGTGCGCAGGGTGCGGTAGTCGTCGGCGAACGCCGGCAGCGTCGTTACTCCCGACCCGCCGGGGCCGCCGAAGTTGAAGAGGAGCGAGCCGATGCGGTGCGACTGGTCGGTGGCCTTCGCCCGGATCATGGCGATGCCGATCTTCTCGCCGTCCGCGTGGGCGTAGTCGAGCGGCGCGCGCAGGGTCGCGCACTCCCAGTCCGGGCCGGGGGGCCGGCCGGCGGCGCCCGCGTCCTCGCTGCGGCTGGGGGGTGGGCAGGGTTTCCAGTCCAGTTTCTGGTTCTGGAGGGGGGCCGCGGCCGGTGTGCCGGTTTCCGGGCTCTTCGGGGGTGGGGGCTGTTTCTCCTGCGCGTCGCCCGTGCCGCTACAGCTCGTGGCCGTGAGCGTCAGCAGCACGGCCGCGAGCAGGGCTCGCGCTCTCGCCGTGCGTGGGGATGTGGACACGCCTCCCACTGTTGGGCGGGGTGGGGCGGGGCGCGCGCAGGGCGGGCCGTATGGGTTACAGCGGGACGAACCTGACCTCCGTCGCCTTCGCGCTGGCCCAGACGGGCGTGCCCTCCGTGAGCTTGAGCTCCGTCGCGGCGGCGGGGGTGATCTCAGCGACGATCTCGACGTCGGCGTCCACGAGGACGCGGATTCTGCTGCCTTGTGCGGTGAGCTCGCGGATCTTGCCCTGCCAGACGTTGCGGGGGCTGCTGGTGGTGGCCGTGGGGTGGGCGGTGTGGAGGGACACCGCTTCGGGGGCGATCACGGCGAGGCCCGGGCCGGGGGTGGCGGGTGGGTCCGCCGTGACTAGGGTCGCGCCGTTGGGCAGCTGGAGGCCGTCGGATGTCGCCTCCGTCGGCCACGCGTTGAGGCCCAGCATGCGGGCCACCCAGGGGGAACGGGGGTGCCGGGCCAGCTCGGCCGGGGGTGCGTACTGGGTCGTACGGCTGTCCTCCAGGACGAGCACCTCGTCGGCCAGCGAGACGGCTTCCACGGGGTCGTGGGTGACGATCAGGCACACGCCGGGGAAGTCGGCGAGGTGGGTGCGCAGGGTGTGGCGCACCTGGGCGCGGGTCGACTGGTCCAGGGCGGCGAGGGGTTCGTCGAGGAGGAGCAGGCTCGGGCCGGCGGCGAGGGCCCTGGCCAGGGCCACGCGCTGGGCCTGGCCGCCGCTGAGCAGGCCGGGCCTGCGGTGGGCCAGGTGGCCGATGCCCAGGTGGTCGAGCCACTGCTGGGCGGTGGCGTGGGCCTCGGCCTTCGGGGTGCCCTGGGCGCGCGGTCCGTAGGCGGTGTTGGCCAGGGCCGTGAGGTGGGGGAAGAGGGCGCCGTCCTGGGGGACCCAGGCGATTCGGCGGCGGTGGGGTGGGGCTGTCGATACGTCTTGGCCGCCGAGTGTCAGCGTTTCCGCCGTGGCGCGGTGGGTCAGGCCCAGGAGGGCGCGGAGGAGGGTCGTCTTGCCCGCGCCGTTGGGGCCCACTACGGCGATGGTGGTGCCGGCGGGGGCGGTGAGCGTTGCTTCTACGGCGCCGGTGACCGTGGTGCGCAGGGGGTGCGGGGTGGGTGCGGTCGGGGCCGGTGCGGGGCGGACCCCTCTGGGACTGAACTCTTCGTGGCCTCGGGCATCACGTGACGTCGTACCCGGCACGCGCCACGAAGAGTCCTTTACGTCCCTGCCGGGGCCCGCCCCGCCCCGGCCCCGACCTCCCGCCGTCGGCGTCTGCGGCCAGTGGCCCCGGAGGGTGAGCAGCACTGCTGTCGCCATGGCCAGGAGGAGCAACGACACCGCCGTTGCTCCTTCCGGGTCGTCCTGCAGGAGCAGGTAGACCTGGAGGGGGAGCGTCTGCGTGACGCCCGGCAGGTTGCCCGCGAACGTGATCGTCGCCCCGAACTCGCCCAGCGCGCGGGCCCAGCAGAGGGCCGCTCCCGCGAAGAGGCCCGGCGCGATCATGGGCAGGGTGATCGTGCGGAAGGTGCGGAGTGGGGTCGCTCCC
Organism: Streptomyces abikoensis; assembly: GCF_014648775.1. Lineage (GTDB taxonomy): Bacteria > Actinomycetota > Actinomycetes > Streptomycetales > Streptomycetaceae > Streptomyces > Streptomyces abikoensis. The sequence goes on along the minus strand of NZ_BMRT01000003.1, from coordinate 575,165 downwards.
AGGGAGGTTGCCGTCTCCTCATAGCGGGGGTGGAGTCCGTTGAGTGCTCCTTCGAGGCTGATGACCAGGAAGGGCATGGCCACGAAGGTCGAGGCTGTGACTGCCGCTGTGGTGGTGAAGGGGATCGTGAGGCCGAACCACTCGTCGAGCCAGGGGCCCAGGACGCCCCGGCGGCCGTAGCCCTGGAGGAGGGCCACGCCCGCGACGGTGGGCGGGAGGACCATCGGGAGCATCACGAGGGAGCGGACGAGCGCCTTGCCCGGGAAGTCCACCCGGGCCAGCAGCCAGGCGAGCGGGACCCCCAGGACGAGGGAGAGCACCAGGGAGTACGCCGAGACGGTCAGGCTCAGGGTGAGGGCCTGGGTGACCTCGTGGGAGGTCAGACGGGACGGGAGGGTGCCCCACGGCGTGCGGGTGAGGACGCCCGCCAGGGGGAGGAACAGGAAGCCGATGGCGAGGACGGAGGGGATCGCCAGGGGCAGGGGCGTCCCTTTGCGGGCCCTCACGGCTGCTGGAAGCCCGCCCCGCGCAGGAGCTTCTGGGCCTCGGCCGAGCTCAGCCACGTGACGAAGTCGGCCGACTCCTTGGTGTGCTTGGAGCTCTTGAGCGTCGCGGCGGGGTAGGCCGCCACCGCGTTCCGGTCGTCGGGGATCGTGACCGTCGCGACCTTGTCCTTGGCCGACGTGGCGTCGGTGACGTACACGATGCCCGCGTCCGCCTCGCCGAGGGTGACCTTGCTCAGCACGGCGCGGACGCTGGGCTCCTGCGAGACCGGCTTGACGTCGACGTGCTGCTGGTCGAGGACCTTCTTGCTGTAGCGGCCCGCGGGTACTTCGGGTGCCGCCAGGACCACCTTGAGGGTGGGGTTGGAGAGGTCGGAGAGTCCCTGGATCTTCTTGGGGTTGCCGGGGGCCGTGGCGATCGTCAGGCGGTTCTTCGCGATGGTGGTGGGGGCGTTCGTCTGCTGGGCGAGCCCGTCCATCGTCTTGGTGTCGGCCGTCACGAGGGCGTCGGCGGGCGCGCCCTGGCGCACCTGGGCGGCCAGCTCCTGGGAGCCCGCGAAGGAGAAGTTCACCTTGGTGCCGGGGTGGTCCTTCTCGTAGAGGGCCCCCGCTTGCTTGAAGACGTCCGTGAGGGAGGCGGCGGCGAGGACCGTGAGGGTGGTCCGCTGCTTGGGGTCGTCGCTCGTGTCGCCGCTGCCGCAGGCCGTGGCGAGGGGCAGGAGGAGCGCTGCCGCCAGGGCCGTGCGTGCGAGGGTGCGGGGCATTCTCTCTCCTGGTCAGGCGCGGTCGATGTGCACGTTGGTGGCCTTCACCCGGGCCACGGCCTCCATGCCCACGGCCAGCCCCAGCTCCTCCACGGCCTCGCGGGTGAGGAGGGAGACGAGGCGGTGCGGCCCGGCCTGGATCTCCACCTGCGCGGCCACGTCGCCGAGCTTCACGGCGGTGATGATCCCCGGGAAGGCGTTGCGGGCGCTGGTGTGCGGCTCGTCGTCGCTCTCGTTCGCCTCGGCGGCGAGGCTCACGGAGAAGGCCGCCAGATCGGGCCCTTCGATCAGCCGCTTGCCCGCCTCGTCGCGTCGGGTGGGTATCCGGCCCGCGTCGGCCCAGCGGCGGACGGTGTCGGGGCTGACGCTGAGCAGGCGGGCTGCCTGCCCGATGGTGTACGACCGCATGTGCGGCACGTTATGTCGATTCAGCTCGCATCTGCAAGGCTGCCTTGCGGGCCCTGCCAGGCAAATCCAGCCCCTCCGGCGTTTGAGGAGCGGGGGGTCCGGGGGGGCGGAGCCCCCCGGGAAACGGTGAAAGGGCGGGACTGGGGCCAGCCCCGCAGGGCCCCCTAGATCGCACCCTTCCGCGTCAGATGCGTGAACGATGCCCACCCCGGCAGCACCGGCAGCCACAGTGTCATCAACCGGAACAGCAGCACGGCGGGAGCCGCCTGCTCCGCGGGCAGCCCCGCGAACGTCAGCGCACCCGTCAGCGCGAACTCCACCGCCCCCACCCCGCCCGGCGTCGGCGCCGCCGACCCCAGCGCGTTGGCGGTGAGGAAGACGACCGCGATGCTCGCGTAGCTGAGGTCGCCCCCGAACGCCCGGATCGACGCGTCCAGGCACATGACGTTCGCCGCCGTCAGCAGCAGCATCCCGCCGATGCCGAAGAAGAGCTTCTGCGGCCGCTGCAGCACGTCCAGCATGCGCGGCACGACGCCCGCGAACAGCGACCGCACCCGGGTCGAGACGAACTTCCGCAGCACCGGGATCGCGGCGACCACCAGCACCAGGACCGCGGCCGTCAGCAGGCCGCCGATCACCGTCCGGGAGGGGCCCAGGGACGAGCTGCGTTCCGTGCCCGTCACATAGCCGAAGGACAGCAGCAGCATGATGTGGCAGGCCAGGCCGAAGAGCTGGGACGCGCCGACGCTCGCCACGGCCAGGCCCGGGCGGATGCCCGCCCGCTGGAGGAAACGGGTGTTCAGGGCCACGCCGCCCACCGCGGCGGGGGCGACGATCTTCACGAACGAGCCCGCGACCTGCGCCAGGACCGTCCGGCCGAAGGCCACCTTCTCGGGGACGAAGCCGAGCAGACCCATCGCGGCGGCCGCGTAGGTCAGCGCCTGGAAGGCCGCCGCCAGCGCGACCCACGCCCAGTTGGCCTTGTCGACGAGATCGCCGAACTTGATGTGGGTGAGCTGGGACAGCAGGAAGTACGCGGCGATCGCGCCCGCGACGAAGCTGATCAGCGTGCGGGGCTTGATCCGCTCCAGGCGCACCGGCTCTATGGGCGCCTGCGGCCGGATGAGCAGGACCTGGCGGCGGATCTGGGCGAGGAGGTCCTCCTCGCGGGCCTCTTCGAGGGCCTCGCCGAGTGCCTTCTTCTCCGCCTGCCGCTCGGCCTTGAGGGCCTTGCGGCCGGCCTCGACGGGCTCCGCCTCGGCGGCGCGTTCGGCCTCGCGGGCCTCCTTGGCCAGGCGGGCGTTCTCCAGCACCCGTTCGCGCTCGCGCTCCGACCGCTCGCGGGCGAGCTGGCGCAGGGTCGCGCGGCTGACGCGGGTGAGGGCGAGGGGCTGGAGGAGGGGGAGGCTGTCGGCCACGGCGTCGGGGCCGAGGACCTCGACGGCGGTGGCCACGGCCCGTTCGGCGCCGACCCGCAGGCCGAGGGTGACGAGGAGCTGGGCGACGTCCATGCGGAGCACCAGGTCGCCGGCCGCGATCTCGCCGCCGCGCAGGTCCGTGAGGACCACATTGCCGGAACGATCCACCAGCAGGGCGTCGCCGTCGAGCCTGCGGTGGGCGATGCGGCGCGACTGGAGGGCCTTGAGCTGGTGCCAGGCGCCCCGCATCAGCTCGTCGGTGATCTCCTCGGTGGGGACGGAGACCAGCGGGCGGCCGCCGATGTGCTCGTAGACGAGCATGACGGCGTCCGGGCCCAGCTCGGAGGTGGCGATGAGCTTGGGCGCGTTCGCCCCGGCGGCGATGGCCGCGTAGGCGAGCAGCGCCTCCTGTTCGAGGGCCTGGCGCAGCGACAGCAGGCTGCGGCGCTGGATGATCCCGCGCAGGGCCAGGCGCTGCCAGACGCGGTAGAAGAAGCCCTGGGCCTGCTGTTCGCGGTCGACGACGGTGACGTCGAGGGGCGGGCCCTCCTCCAGGGTGACGATGTAGCGGCGGCCCCGGTCGGGGTGCTGCTCGGCGGTCTCGTTGTCCTCGGCGCGCAGCGCGGTCTCCGGGCGGAAGCCGACGCGCCGCAGGCCCGCGAGGAGGTGCTGGCCGGTGGGGCGGACGTTGGGGGAGCCGACGGCGTAGAGGGTGGCGTAGGCGACGGTCCAGCCGATCAGGACGGTGATGGCGATGGAGAACGGCGTGGTGTAGCCGTTGACCAGCACCGCGAAGGCGTCCAGGAGGAGGACGGCCCACATGGCCACGCGCCAGCGGGGCCGCCGGGACATGCCGACGGCCGTCATATAGGCGATCACGGGCGCCAGGTAGCCGTGCACCGGGTCGGTGAAGCCGCCGGCGGGCGAGGGCTGGGAGAGCGCGGCGCGGATGGACTCGGGCGCCGAATCGGCCACCCACAGATCGGTGGCCAGGGACACGCCGTGGGCCAGCACGGCGGCCAGGACGCCGTCGGCGATGCGCAGCCCGTCGCGTTTGATCAGCCGTTCGATGGCGAAGGCCACCGGGACGATGAAGACCGCGATGTTCGCCGTGAGCCCGGCGAAGCTGGCCAGCAGATGGGGCGCCTTGCCGGTGCTCGCGCTGATGTCCTGCGCCAGGCCCGAGGTGGTGGCGTGGGCGAACGCCGCGAGCGCGAGCACGAGGGCGATGCCCACGATGCCCAGGAAGAGCCGGACCAGATCGGCCGGGCGGTGGACACGGGCGGGGAGCAGCGGCTCGTCGCCGGAGACCTTGTCGATGTGGCCCTCACCGTCCTCGCACGGGTACGCGCCGGCGCGCCCGTCACAGGGCAGCACTCCGCGGGCGCGGGCCTCGTCGGGAGGCTGCGCGCCCTGCTGCTCGTCGGTCTCTTCTCGGTCTCGTATCACCAGTCACCGCCCGGAAGATGGTGGCATGGCCCGGCCGGGCAAGGGGGTATCAGGGTGCATTTCGGGGGGCGCGGACTCCGGATCGTACGCCCTGTAGTGCGATGACGCACTCTGGGTGATCTTGTGGACCGCCCGGTTCCGGCCGCCGGGGCGACCCCGCCGGGCGGGCGATGCGGCAGTATGCACCGGATGGACGAGCTTCCCGAGTACGCGGAACGGGTACTGGCCGTCGCCGAGCTGATTCCGGCCGGCCGGGTGATGACCTACGGAGACGTCGCCGAGTGGCTCGACGAGGGCGGCCCCCGGCAGGTCGGCCGCGTCATGGCCCTCTACGGCGGGGCCGTGCCCTGGTGGCGCGTCGTCCGGGCGGACGGCCTGCTGCTGCCGGGCCACGAGCGCGACGCCCTGGCCCACTACCGCGCCGAGGGCACCCCGCTGCGGGAGCCCGGCCGGAGCGCCGGGGGACGGATGCCCCGGATCGCCATGGCCCGCGCCCGCTGGGACGGCGGCGGGGATGTGACTCCGCACACCTGACGGCCCGAGGACCGCCGCCGCCGGGCCGCGCCCCGGCCCGTGACCACAAGGCGTTACCCGAACGGATGAGGTCACCCGGGAGGGACGAAGGCACCCGGGACGCACTGCGCCACACGGGTCTCCTGGCGTAGCGTCGGGGGTCGCCCTCCGCGCCGTGACCCGTCCCGGCCGACCGACCACCCGTACCTCCCCCCCCCAGGACCGGCGACACACGTGAGCTCCTCCTCGTCCCACCAGCGGCCCGCCACGGGCGCGTACCGCCTCGTGCGCACGCCGCCGGGCCCGGTGGTCCCACCCGAGCTGGACGCGAGCCAGCGCGCGGTGGTTGACCACGGGCGGGGACCGCTGCTGGTGCTCGCCGGGCCGGGCACGGGCAAGACGACCACGCTCGTCGAGGCGGTGGCCGAAAGGGTGCGGCGGGGCACCGACCCCGCGCGGATCCTCGTCCTCACCTTCAGCCGCAAGGCGGCCGTCGAACTGCGCGACCGGATGGCCGCCCGGCTCGGCGGCGCCCAGGGCCCGCGGGCCACCACCTTCCACTCCTACTGCTACGCGCTGGTGCGCGCCCACCAGGACGTCGAACTGTTCGTCGAGCCCACCCGGCTGCTGTCCGGCCCGGAGCAGGACGTCATGGTGCGCGAGCTGCTGCAGGGCGAGCTGGAGCTGGGCAAGGAGGGCCGCGGCCGGGTCCGCTGGCCCGACGAGCTGCGCGCCTGCCTGACCACGCGCGGCTTCGCCGACGAGATGCGCGCCGTCCTCGCCCGCAGCCGGGAGCTGGGCCTCGGCCCCGGCGAGCTCGACGCCTTCGCCCGGCGCGCCGGCCGCCCCGACTGGCGCGCGGCCGCGTCCTTCCTCGCCGAGTACCTGGACGTCCTCGACGCGCGCGGCGTCCTCGACTACGCCGAGCTCGTCCACCGCGCCGTCCTCCTCGCCGGGCGCCCCGAGGTCGCCGCCGAGCTGGGCCGGAGCTACGACGCCGTCTTCGTCGACGAGTACCAGGACACCGACGTCTCCCAGGTCCGGCTGCTGCGCGCGCTGGCGGGCGGCGGCCGCACCCTGATCGCCTTCGGCGACCCCGACCAGTCCATCTACGCCTTCCGGGGCGCGGACGTCGGCGGCATCCTCGACTTCCCGCACGCCTTCCCGCGCACCGACGGCTCGCCCGCCCCCGTAGCGGTCCTCAACACCTCGCGCCGCTCCGGCGCCGCCCTCCTCGCCGCCACCCGGCTGCTCACCCACCGGATGCCGCTGACCCGGCTGCCGGCCGCCGCCGTACGCGCCCACCGCGAGCTCGTACCCGTACGGGACGGGGGCCGGGTGGAGGCGTACACCTACCCGACGGCGGGCGCCGAGCTCGACAACATCGCCGACATCCTCCGCCGCGCGCACCTGGAGGACGGCGTCCCCTGGCAGGACATGGCCGTCCTCGTCCGCGCGGGCTCCCGCTCGATACCGTCCCTGCGCCGCGCCCTGACATCGGCGGGCGTCCCCATCGAGGTCGACGGCGACGACATCCCCCTCCGCCACGAGCCGGCGGTGGCCCCCCTGCTGACGGCGTTGCGAGCGGTGGCGGAGTCAACGGCCTCGGCCACAACGGCGCCCGCGACGGATGCCTCAACGGGTGGGCGGGTGGGAGACACCGCGCCGAAGGCGCGGAACTGGCTCACGCCGGAGACGGCGCTGCACCTGCTCTCATCGCCCTTGGGCGGCATGGACGCCGCAGACCTCCGCCGTCTGGGCCGCGCCCTCAGAGACGAGGAGCGCGCCGCAGGCGAACCCGTGCCGCGCCCCTCGGACACCCTCATCGCCGAAGCCCTCGCAGAGCCGGAACGCCTCGTCGCGCACGACCCCGCGTACGCGCGCCCCGCCCAGCGCCTGGGCGCCCTCCTGGCAGGGGCGCGCGAGCTGCTGGCGCGCGGCGGCACGGCCGAGGAAGCCCTGTGGCACCTCTGGGACGGCACCCCGTGGCCCACCCGCCTGCAGCGCGCCGCGCACCGCGGCGGCCCGGCCGGCCGCAACGCCGACCGCGACCTCGACGCCGTCTGCGCCCTCTTCGAGACCGCCGCCCGCGCCGAGGAGCGCACCGGCGGCCGCGGCGCCCTGAACCTCCTCGACGAGCTCGACGCCCAGGACATCGCCGCCGACACCCTCACGCGCAGGGCCGTGCGTCCCGACGCCGTCCGGCTGATGACCGCGCACCGCTCCAAGGGCCTGGAGTGGCGGCTCGTCGTCGTCGCGGGCGTCCAGGAGGGCCTGTGGCCCGACCTGCGCCGCCGCGGCTCGCTCCTGGAGGCCGACCGCATCGGCCGCGACGGCATCGCCGAGCCCCTCGGCGCGGGCGCGCTCCTCGCCGAGGAGCGCCGGCTGTTCTACGTGGCCGCCACCCGCGCCCGCGACCGGCTCGTTGTCACGGCGGTCAAGGCGGCCGCCGAGGACGGCGACCAGCCCTCCCGCTTCCTGACCGAGCTGGGCACCGAGCCCGTCGACGTCACCCAGCGCCCGCGCCGCCCCCTGGCCGTCGCCGCGCTCGTCGCCGAGCTGCGCGCCACCACCGTCGACCCCGCCGCCTCCGCCGCCCTGCGGGCCGCCGCCGCCGAACGGCTCGCCCGGCTCGCCGCCCTGCGCGACGAGGAGGGCCAGCCGCTCGTCCCCGCCGCGCACCCCTACCGCTGGTGGGGACTGCACGAGCCGACCCACAACGAGGTGCCGCTGCGCGACCCGGAACGGCCCGTCACGCTGTCCGGCTCGGCCCTCGGCCAGCTCACCGAGGACGGCTGCTCCCTCCAGTGGTTCCTGGGCCGCGAGGTCAAGGCGGACGCCCCCGCCACCGCCGCCCAGGGCTTCGGCAACGTCGTCCACGTCCTCGCCGACGAGGTCGCCTCCGGCCGCACCCCCGCCGACCTCGCCGTGCTCATGGAGCGCCTGGAGACCGTCTGGGAGTCCCTCGCCTTCGACGCGCCCTGGAAGTCGCGGCAGGAGATGGAGCAGGCCCGCGCCGCCCTGGAGCGCTTCCTGCGCTGGCACGTGATGGAGCGCGCCCGCGACGCCGTCGCCACCGAGCACCCCTTCGACGTCACCCTCAAGGCCCGGCAGTACCAGGTGCGCATCCGCGGCTCCATGGACCGCGTCGAGCAGGACGCCCAGGGCCGGGCGTATGTCGTCGACTTCAAGACCGGCAAGAACGCGCCCTCCGCCAAGGACGTCGAACGCCACCCCCAGCTCGCCGTCTACCAGCTCGCCGTCGCCGAGGGCGCCGTCGACGACGCCTTCGGCGGCGCCCGGCCCCGGCCCGGCGGCGCCGAACTCGTCCACCTGCGCCAGGGCGCGGCGAAGAAGGACGGCGGGGAGACCCTCCCCAAGGTCCAGGCGCAGGAGCCCCTCGACGGCGAATGGATCGGCGAGCTGCTCGCCGAGGCCGCGGGCCGCGTCCTTGAGGAACGTTTCTCCCCCCGCCCCGGCCGGCAGTGCGACCACTGCTCGTTCCGCGCCTCGTGCAGTGCCCGGCCCGAGGGCCGGCAGATCGTGGAGTGAGATGTCAGTGCCTCCCGCTAACGTCACCGGCATGCCCGCGCGCCTGACCGATCCCGAGCAGCTCAAGGAGCTCCTCGGCATCCCCTTCACCCCGGAGCAGACGGCCTGCATCACCGCGCCGCTCGCCCCGCAGGTCATCGTGGCCGGCGCGGGCTCCGGCAAGACCACGGTCATGGCCGCGCGCGTCGTCTGGCTGGTCGGCACCGGGCAGGTCGCGCCCGAGGAGGTCCTCGGCCTGACGTTCACCAACAAGGCGGCGGGCGAGCTCGCCGAGCGCGTCCGCAAGGCCCTGGGGAAGGCCGGGATCGGCCTGGAGCCCGCCGAGGGCGAGACCGGCGGCGAACCCCGGATCTCCACCTACCACGCCTTCGCCGGCCAGCTCCTCAAGGAGCACGGCCTGCGCATCGGCCTGGAGCCCACCTCCCGCCTCCTCGCCGACGCCACCCGCTTCCAGCTCGCCGCCCGCGTCCTGCGCTCCTCGCCGGGCCCGTACCCGGCCCTCACCCGCCCCTTCGCCGACCTCGTCACCGACCTGCTGGCCCTGGACGGCGAACTGGCGGAGCACCTGACCGAACCGGCGGAGCTCCGCGCCCACGACCACGACCTGCTGGAAGCCCTCGGCCGCGCCAAGCTCACCAACGCGGACCTGCGCAAGGTCCCGGAGACGGTGCGCGCCCGCCTGGAGCTCCTGGAGCTCGTCGAGGCGTACCGCGAGGAGAAGCGCTCCCGCGACCTCCTCGACTTCGGCGACCAGATCGCCCGCTCCGCCGAGCTCGCCCGCACCCGGCCCGAGGTGGGCCGCGTCCTGCGCGAGCAGTTCAAGGTCGTCCTCCTCGACGAGTACCAGGACACGTCCGTCGCCCAGCGCCTGCTGCTCGCCGGCCTCTTCGGCGCCGGCACGGGCCACGCGGTGACCGCCGTCGGCGACCCCTGCCAGGCCATCTACGGCTGGCGAGGCGCCTCGGTGGCCAACCTCGACGACTTCCCGGCCCACTTCCCGCACGAGGACGGCCGGCCGGCCCAGCGATATTCGTTGAGCGAGAACCGCCGCAGCGGCGGCCGCCTCCTGGACCTGGCCAACACCCTGGCCGCCCCCCTCCGCGCACGCCACGAGGGCGTCGAGGCCCTGCGCCCGGCCCCGGGCGCCGAGCGCGACGGCGTCGTCCGCTGCGCCCTGCTGCCCACCCACGCCGAGGAGCTCGACTGGCTCGCGGACTCCCTCGCCCACCTCGTCCGCACCGGCACCCGCCCGGGCGACATCGCCGTCCTGTGCCGCACCGCCACCGACTTCGCCGAGATCCAGGCGGCCCTGGTCCGGCGCGACATCCCCGTCGAGGTCGTCGGCCTGTCCGGCCTCCTCCACCTCCCCGAGATCGCCGACCTCGTCGCCGTCTGCGAGGTCCTCCACGACCCCACCGCCAACGCCTCCCTGGTCCGCCTGCTGACGGGCCCCCGCTGGCGCATCGGCCCCCGTGACCTGGCCCTGCTGGGCCGCCGGGCCCGGACGCTCGTCCCCCACGGTCCCACCGGCACCGACCCCGACCGCCGCCTGGCCGAGGCCGTGGAGGGCGTGGACCCCACGGAGACGACGTCCCTGGCCGACGCCCTCGACACCTTCCTGTCGGCCGACCCCGGCGACGACCTGCCCTTCTCCGCCGAGGCCCGCGTCCGCTTCGCCCGCCTCGCGGCCGAGCTCCGCGACCTCCGCCGCGGCCTCGGCGACCCCCTCATGGACGTCCTCCACCGCGTCCTGGCCACCACGGGCCTGGAAGTCGAGCTCTCCGCGTCCCCCCACGCCCTCGCGGCCCGCCGCCGGGAGACCCTCACCCAGTTCCTGGACATCGCCGCCGGCTTCGCCGCCCTGGACGGCGAGGTCACCCTGGCCGCCTTCCTCGGCTTCCTGCGCACGGCCGCGCAGTACGAGAAGGGCCTCGACAGCTCGCTGCCCGGCGGCGAGGACACGGTCAAGATCCTCACCGCGCACAAGTCCAAGGGCCTGGAGTGGGACGTGGTGGCGGTCCCCGGCCTGGTCGCGAAGACCTTCCCCAGCGAGCAGTCCCGCGACTCCTGGACGTCCCAGCCCAAGGTCCTCCCGCACGCCCTGCGCGGCGACGCCGACACCCTTCCCGACGTCACGGACTGGACGGCCAAGGGCCTGACGGCCTTCAAGACGGCGATGAAGGCCCACCAGCACACCGAAGAGCTGCGCCTGGGCTACGTCACCTTCACCCGCCCCCGCAACCTCCTCCTGGGCTCCGGCCACTGGTGGGGCCCGAACCAGAAGCGGACGCGAGGCCCGTCGGAGTTCCTGGAGGCCCTCCGCGAGCACTGCGAGGCGGGCCACGGCGAGATCGAGGCATGGGCGGACGCCCCGGAAGAGGACGCGGAGAACCCGGCACTGACCCGGGAGACGACCCACGCCTGGCCCCTGCCGCTGGACAAGGCCGCCCTGACCCGCCGCCGGGAGGCGGCAGAAGCGGTCCTCGCCCACCTGAAGCACCTGGAAGCGGCCCCGCGCACGCAGACGGCGGAAGGGCGGGGCCGGGGCGGGCAGGGCCCGGCAAGGGACGTAAAGCGTGATTTGCGGCCAAGTGCGGAGCACCCGGTCGAGGAGTGGGCAACGGCCGTAAATCATGCAGTCCCGGAGGGCCCTGCCCGCCCCGGCCCCGCCCGACCCACGACGCACCCGCTGCTCCCCGAGGAGGCCCGCGCCGTCGCGTCCTGGGACCGCGACCTGAACGCCCTCGCCGGCGAGCTCCAGCGCACCCGCGCCAAGGTCCACGACGTCGTCCTGCCGTCCACGCTGACCGCCACCCAGCTGATGCACCTGGCCGCCGACCCCGACGGCTTCGCGAGCGACCTCGCGCGCCCCATGCCGCGCCGCCCCCAGCCCGCCGCCCGCCGGGGCACCCGCTTCCACGCCTGGCTGGAGTCCCGCTTCGAGGCGCTCCCCCTGCCGTTCCTGGACCTGGACGACCTGGACGACCTGGACGACCTGGCCCCGGACGGGCTCCCCCGCGTCCCCGAGATCACGGACGAGCAGGACCTGGCCGAACTCAAGGAGGCATTCCAGCGCACCCCGTACGCGAACCGCACCCCGTACCGGGTGGAGGCCCCCTTCCAGCTCACCCTCGCGGGCCGCGTGATCAGGGGCCGCATTGACGCGGTGTACCGCGAGCGGAACGCCGAACACGACACGTACGAGATCGTCGACTGGAAAACGAGCCGCACCCGGACCGCCGACCCCCTCCAGCTGGCGATCTACCGCCTGGCCTGGGCCGAGCAGCAAGGACTGCCGCTCTCCTCCGTGACGGCCGCGTTCGTGTACATCCGCGACGGCGAGAAGGCGATCCCGCCGGGCCTGCCGGACCGGGCCGGGCTGGAACGGATCCTCCTGGGGGAGGACGTGTGACGAAACCCGGTCCTGGTCGCCCCGCGTGTCCGGATAGGCTCGATGGCATGAGCACTGCCCCGGACAACGCCGTCCGCGCGTACATCGACGTGCACCGCACCGCTTTCCTCGCCGACCTGGCCGAGTGGCTGCGCATCCCTTCCGTGTCGGCCGACCCGGCCAACGCGGCCGATGTGCGCCGCAGCGCCGAGTGGCTGGTGGCGAAGCTCAAGGAGACGGGCTTCCCGACGGCGGAGATCTGGGAGACGGGAGCCGGGAAGGGCGCCCCCGCCGTGTTCGCGGAGTGGCCCTCCGGCGAGGAGGACGCCCCCACGGTCCTGGTCTACGGCCACCACGACGTCCAGCCCGCCGCCCGCGAGGACGGCTGGCACACGGACCCGTTCGAGCCGACGACGATCGACGGCCGGCTGTACGCGCGCGGCGCGGCCGACGACAAGGGCCAGGTGTTCTTCCACACCCTGGGCGTCCGCGCCCACCTGGCGGCCACCGGCCGCACCGCCCCGGCCGTCAACCTCAAGCTGATCGTGGAGGGCGAGGAGGAGTCGGGCTCGCCGAACTTCCCCGCGCTGATCGCCGCCCACGCGGACCGGCTCGCCTGCGACGCCGTGATCGTCTCGGACACGGGCATGTGGTCGGAGGACACCCCGACGGTGTGCACGGGCATGCGCGGCCTGGCCGAGTGCCAGATCGACCTGTACGGCCCGGACCAGGACATCCACTCCGGTTCCTTCGGCGGCGCCGTGCCCAACCCGGCCACGGAGGCCGCCCGCCTGGCGGCCGCCCTGCACGACGAGGACCGCAGGGTGACGATCCCGGGGTTCTACGACGGGGTCGTGGAGCTGACCGACCAGGAGCGCGAGCTGATCGCCGAGCTGCCGTTCGACGAGAAGCGCTGGCTGCGTGCCGCGCACTCGCACGGCACCCTCGGCGAGGCGGGCTACAGCACCCTGGAGCGGGTGTGGGCCCGTCCGACCGCCGAGGTCAACGGCATAGGCGGCGGCTACCAGGGCCCCGGCGGCAAGACGATCGTCCCGTCGTCGGCCCGGCTGAAGCTGTCCTTCCGGCTGGTCGCGGGCCAGGACGCCGACCGCGTCCAGGAGTCCGTGCGCGACTGGGTGGCGGCCCGCCTCCCGGAGGGCGGCGGCATCCGCCACGAGATCACGTTCACCGGCTCGACCCGCCCCTGTCTGACCCCGCTGGACCACCCGGCGCTCCAGTCGGTCGTACGGGCCATGACCAAGGCGTTCGGCCAGAAGATCCGCTTCACGCGCGAGGGCGGCTCGGGCCCGGCGGCGGACCTCCAGGACGTCCTGGGCGCCCCGGTGCTGTTCCTCGGCATCTCGGTGCCGTCGGACGGCTGGCACGCGCCGAACGAGAAGGTCGAGCTGGACCTCCTCATGAAGGGCGTGGAGACGGCCGCCCACCTGTGGGGAGACCTGGCCGCGACGGCCCGCACGGGCACCGGCCCCGCCGGCGCCTAGGCGCCGTGCGAGGGCCCGCGCCCCATACGCACGAACACTGTCAAGAGGGGGAGTTGGAAGCAGCCGTGACCACCTGGACCGAATTCACCGCCACCCGGCCCGACACGCTCGACGTCGCACTGAGCGGCGCGAGCGGCATCGACCGTGCCGCGCACCACCGTCTGGACGAGGCGTGGCTCGCCGCCGCGTGGAGCCACCCCACGACGCGGGTCTTCGTGGTCTCCGGCGGTCAGGCGCTGATCGACGACACCCCCGACGGCCGCACCGAGCTGGTGATGACGCCCGCCTTCGAGGCGCCGGTCACCGAGACCCACCGCTACTTCCTCGGCAAGGACGAGGACGGCGTGGCCTACTTCGCGCTCCAGAAGGACGCGCTGCCCGGCCGCATCGACCAGTCCGCGCGCCCGGCGGGCCTGCGGGAGGCCGGTCTGCTGCTGTCCCCGCGCGACGCGGGCCTGCTGGTCCACGCCGTGGCCCTGGAGAACTGGCAGCGGCTCCACCGCTTCTGCTCGCGCTGCGGCGAGCGCACGGTGATCGCGGCCGCGGGCCACATCCGCCGCTGCCAGGCCTGTGGCGCCGAGCACTACCCCCGGACCGACCCGGCCGTGATCATGCTGGTCACGGACGAGAAGGACCGGGCCCTGCTGGGCCGCCAGATGCACTGGCCCGAGGGCCGCTTCTCGACGCTCGCGGGCTTCGTGGAGCCGGGGGAGTCCATCGAGGAGGCGGTGCGCCGGGAGGTCGCCGAGGAGGCGGGCGTCGTCGTCGGCGACGTGGAGTACATCGCCAGCCAGCCGTGGCCGTTCCCCTCCAGCCTGATGCTGGGCTTCATGGCCCGCGCGACGTCCTCGGACATCCAGGTGGACGGCGAGGAGATCCACGAGGCGCGCTGGTTCTCCCGGGACGAGCTGCGGGCCGCGTTCGAGAGCGGGGAGGTCCTGCCTCCGACCGGCATCTCCATCGCGGCCCGCCTGATCGAGCTCTGGTACGGCGAGCCGCTCCCGTAGGGGAGCGCCGCCACCAGGCGCCGGCGCCCGTGGGCGTCAGGCGCTGATCTTCGCCTTCACCTGCGCCAGTGAGGGGTTGGTGAGCGTGGAGCCGTCGGCGAAGAGCACGGTGGGGACCGTCTGGTTCCCGCCGTTCGCCTTCTCCACGAAGGCCGCCGACTCGGGGTCGAGCTCGATGTTGATCTCGTTGTAGGCGATGCCCTCGCGGTCCAGCTGGGTCTTCAGACGGCGGCAGTAGCCGCACCAGGTGGTGCTGTACATCGTCACGGTGCTCGGCATGCGACCCGCGCTCCTTCTTCCTCGGGGGAGATTCCGGAGGAAGAACGCACACCTGCGGCCCGGCATTCCCGACCGTTCCCGACGCATCGCGGTATTAGTACGACCGGTCTGCCCCACCTGTGGACGACATTCCCGGTCGCCCCGCCGGACCTGGCAGCATGGCGGGGTGACAGCAGCAACGCACTCCACTCTCTTCCCCCAGGTGCCGGACTCGGCCGGCGCGGTGCTCGACGGGCTCGACCCCGAGCAGCGCGAGGTCGCCATGGCCCTGAGCGGGCCGGTGTGCGTGCTGGCCGGCGCCGGTACGGGCAAGACCCGTGCGATCACCCACCGCATCGCCTACGGCGTCCGGTCCGGTCTGCTCCAGCCCGCGAGTGTGCTCGCCGTCACCTTCACCAACCGGGCGGCGGGCGAGATGCGCGGGCGGCTGCGCCAGCTGGGCGCGGGCGGGGTCCAGGCCCGTACGTTCCACTCGGCCGCGCTGCGCCAGCTCCAGTACTTCTGGCCCAAGGCGGTCGGCGGCGAGCTGCCCCGGCTGCTGGAGCGCAAGGTCCAGGTGGTGGCGGAGGCGGCGGCCCGCTGCCGGATCCGGCTCGACCGCAACGAGCTGCGCGATGTGACGGGCGAGATCGAGTGGGCGAAGGTCACCCAGACCGTCCCCGAGGACTATCCGGCCGCCGCCGCCAAGACCGGCCGGGAGGTCCCTCGGGATCCCGCCGAGATCGCCCTGGTCTACGGGACGTACGAGCAGCTCAAGCGCGAGCGCGGCGTGATCGACTTCGAGGACGTGCTGCTGCTGACCGTGGGCGTCCTCCAGGACCGGCACGACATCGCCGAGACCGTCCGCCGCCAGTACCAGCACTTCGTGGTCGACGAGTACCAGGACGTCAGCCCGCTCCAGCAGCGGCTGCTGGAGCTGTGGCTGGGCGACCGCGACAATCTGTGCGTGGTCGGTGACGCCAGCCAGACGATCTATTCGTTCACCGGCGCCACCCCCGACCACCTGCTGAACTTCCGCGTCCGGCATCCGCACGCCACCGTCGTCAAGCTCGTCCGGGACTACCGCTCCACCCCCCAGGTGGTCCACCTGGCCAACGGGCTGCTGGCCCAGGCCCGCGGCCGGGCCGCCGAGCACCGGCTGGAGCTGGTCTCCCAGCGCCCCGCCGGCCCCGCCCCGGTCTACGGGGAGTACGCGGACGAGCCCGCCGAGGCCGAGGGCACCGCCCGCCGGGTCCGGGAGCTGATGGATTCCGGGGTGCCCGCGAGCGAGATCGCGATCCTCTATCGCGTCAACGCCCAGTCCGAGATCTACGAGCAGGCCCTCGCCGACGTCGGGGTGCCCTACCAGCTGCGCGGCGCCGAGCGCTTCTTCGAGCGCCCCGAGGTGCGCGAGGCCGGGCTGCTGCTGCGGGGCGCGGCCCGGGCCGGCGGCCACTCCGACCCCCAGCTGGCCGGTGTGGACGACGTGCCCTCCCAGGTGCGCGCCGTGCTCGGCACGCGCGGCTGGAAGCCCGAGCCCCCGGCGGGCTCGGGCGTGGTCCGGGACCGCTGGGAGTCCCTGGCGGCCCTGGTGCGCCTCGCGGAGGACTTCGTCCGGGCCCGCCCGGCGGCCACCCTCGCCGACCTGGTCGCCGAGCTGGACGAGCGGGCGAGCGCCCAGCACGCGCCCACGGTGGAAGGAGTGACGCTCGCCTCACTGCACGCTGCCAAGGGCCTGGAGTGGGACGCCGTCTTCCTGGTGGGGCTCACCGAGGGCATGATGCCGATCACCTACGCCAAGACCGACGAGCAGGTGGAGGAGGAGCGCCGGCTGCTCTATGTCGGCGTCACCCGGGCCCGGGTCCATCTGTCGCTGTCCTGGGCGCTGTCCCGGACCCCGGGCGGCCGGCCCTCCCGGCGGCCCACCCGCTTCCTCAACGGCCTGCGGCCCGGCTCGGCGGCCGTGCGCCCGGCCTTCTCCGGTGCGGCCGGCCAGGGGGGCGTCGAGCGCGGCGCCGGGGCGGTGCGCAAGCGGCGCGGCTCCGCCCGGTGCCGGGTCTGCGGCCGGACGCTGACCGACGCGGGCGAGATCAAACTGATGCGCTGCGAGGACTGCCCCTGCGAGCTCGACGAGGCGCTCCACGAACGGCTGCGCGACTGGCGGGCCGAGCAGGCCCGCCTGCTGGGCCAGCCCGTCTACTGCGTCTTCACCGACAAGACGCTCCTCGCGATCGCCGAGGCCGTTCCGGGAACCGAAGCGGAGCTCGCGCGCATCTCAGGAGTCGGAGGACGGAAGCTCGGGAAGTTCGGGGCCGACGTTCTCGCCCTGTGCGCGGGCGGTGATCCGGGCTCGGCGGATGTGTCCCCGGACACCTCCCAAGAAACTCCGGAAAAATAGTTTGCGCGTGTGGAGGCAGTGCCCATAGCCTTCCGAGCAGGGAAGCGACGGGTTCTTTCAGGATCCGTTGGGTCCGTGCTGTACTGAAACCGAAGACTTGACCGTGTCACAGCGGTCCCCGAGACGCCGAGAGGAGGCGGAGACAATGATCAGCTTTATGGCCAGCGACAAAATGACCGATCGCCAGATCGGCTCCGCCGTCATGCTCGGCTTCCTCGGCTCCTTCCAGGGCACCGGTCTGTCCGGCGCCACCCAGGTCGTCACCCCGGTCCGGCCGGAACAGCGACCGACCAAGGGATCCGAGGTAAGGGCAGCAGCTGAGGCGCAGGCCTCCCAGGCCTATGCCCTCGCGACGGCCGCCAATGGCGCCGGATCCCTGAACGCAGCGCACCACCTTCCCAAGACGTGGGCCTTCCGTGGGCTCAAACCCTGGAGAGATCCAGCCTGATCGGCATGATCAGGTCGGCACCTTCCAGGGCCGCGGAACCCACACCGGGATCCGCGGCCCTTTTGTTTGCCCCCGAGCCAGGGGAAAACCAGCCCGGCCACCAGCCGGAACAACAGACGAGGAAACACCCACCGTGCAACTCAAGGCGCACACCCCGTCCGTAGCGACCGACCTGATCCCCCCGCCCGTCCCCACGGAGGACACCTTGACCCCGCTGACCGCCCTCACCGACCTCGACGAGGCCATCGAGAACCTCGACGTCCCGGTACCCTGCCGCAGCTATGACCCGGAGGTCTTCTTCGCCGAGTCCCCGGCCGACGTCGAGTACGCCAAGTCCCTCTGCCAGACCTGCCCGCTGCGCGCCGCCTGCCTCGCCGGGGCCATGGACCGCCGCGAGCCCTGGGGCGTCTGGGGCGGCGAGCTGTTCGTCCAGGGTGTGGTCGTCGCCCGCAAGCGGCCGCGTGGCCGCCCGCGCAAGAACCCGGTCAGCGCATGACCGCCAACGGCACCATCGACCGCCCCTCGACGCACGACCCCAAGAAGCAGGACCCGACGATGCACCCCACCTCCGAGCCATTCGCCCCCGGCACCACCCATGAACGCTCCGGCGCGACCGCTTCGCGTCAGAACAGGAACCACGCCATGCAACTCATCCCAGAAGCCCTGGCCAGGGCTCATATGCACGACCGGCTGAGGGAGGCCGAGTCGCAACGGAGGGCCGTGCGGCTGGCCACCGCCCGCCGGATGCAGCGCCGCGCCGAGCGTGCGTCGCTGCGGGCCCGCCGGGCCCTGGCCATGGCCGTGATGCAGTGACCCACCGCGGGGCCGGTCCTTTCGGACCGGCCCCGCACCCGTTCGGGTGTGCCACCCGCGCCGGGCCCGCTCACGGGGATATCGTCTGGGAGTGGACCGCAAGACGCATGAATCCGCGCGGCTGGACCCCGGGGCCGACAAGCCCGTCGTGTGCGCTCGCTGTGGCGCCCCGGCACCGGGCGGGACACCGCCGCCGACCTGGATCTGTTCCGTCGAGAACGGCAGTCGCCACTATTTCTGTGACGCCTGCGCCCGCGCCAACCTCAGAGCCATCGAAGGACGCCTCGACTCGTCCTGGTGGTGAGCCGGGTGGTGAGCCGGGACGGGCCGGGCCGCCCCGGCTCGTCCCGGCCCGCTCTCAGGCGGAGTTGCCCTGACTGCGGTCGTCGGTGCTGAAACCGGGCACCCACGCCTCCATTTCGTCACGCAGCCGCACCGTGGCGCCCAGTTGGCACAGCACCCCTATGGTGCTCATCGTCACCCGGTGTATCAGCAGATAGGCCGGGGGCAGATTGAGCTGCCGGGCCAGCTGGTAGGCGGGGGAGCGTGGATCGGCTATCCGGGTCGCCTGCGCCCGGAGCCAGTCCCGGGTGAACGTGAACTCCTCCACCTGCGCCGGCTCGATGATGGGCAGGAGATAGTCGAGCACCGCCCCCGGGTCCAGCTCGATCTCCGGCTTGACGAAGCCCTCGTCGCGCAGCAGCTCGTGGACCGCGTCCGCCTTGCCGTCGAGGGTCAGCCGCAGCGCCGTGCCGATCTCGACGGGCAGCCCTCTCGGCAGCCGGTCGACCGTGCCGAAGTCCAGCACCCCCAGCCGCCACTTCTCCGGCGGGCCGTCGGGCGCGTCCCCGGTCAGCAGCCGGAAGTTGCCCGGATGCGGATCGGCATGGAGCAGCCCGGTGCGGGCCGCGCCCGAGAAGAGGAAGCGCGCCAGCAACTGCCCGGCCCGGTCCCGCATCTCCTGGCTGCCGTCCGCTATCACCTCGGACAGCGGCACCCCGTCCAGCCACTCCGTCACCAGCACCTGATCCCCGTGGTGGACGACGTCCGGCACCGTCACATCGGGGTCTCCCGCGAACTCCCGGGCGTGCGCGCTCTGGGCCCGCGCCTCCAGCTCGTAGTCCAGCTCCTCCGACACCCGGTCGCGCAGCTCGGAGATGAGCGGCTTGATGTCCATTCCGGGCACCAGCGGCCCCAGCAGCTTGGCGAACCGGCCCAGTTGCGTCAGATCGGAGAGCAGCGCGTCACCCGCTCCCGGGTACTGCACCTTGACGGCCACCTCGCGCCCGTCGTGCCAGACCGCCCGGTGCACCTGCCCGATGGACGCGGCCGCCGCCGGCTTGTCCTCGAACTCCTCGAACAGCTCGCGCCAGTCCTCGCCGAGCCGCTCCGCCAGCGCCGCGTGCACCGAGGCCACCGGCATCGGGGGAGCCGCCTCCTGAAGCTTGGTGAGCGCCGCCCGGTAGGGACCGGCGATCTGCTCGGGAAGGGCCGACTCGAAGACGGACAGCGCCTGCCCCAGCTTCATGGCACCTCCCTTGAGCTGCCCCAGGGTCGAGAAGAGCTGCTCCGCCGTGCGCTGCTGCAGCTCTGCGGCGATCATCTCCGCCGGGCGGCCGCCGATGCGCTTCCCCAGCCCGAGTGCCGTGCGTCCCGCGAACCCCAGTGGTAGCGCGGCCAACTTGACGGTACGGGTGACCGCCTTGCGGGGTAGATCAGACATGCGCCCCTCCAACTAGCCGAACAGCCACGCCTCGGACGGCGGTTACCGGATCATTCTCCCGTGCGCCACCTCCGCGGTCCCTGGACATCCCCTCGCCCCGGGCCGCGGCGCCGCACGGGCACCGCGGATGCGGTGCGACGGGCTTGGGGTGCTGCCGGACCGGACCCGGAAGGGCCAGCTCCAGCCGGACCCCGGCGCCCGGCGCGGCCCCACCGTCGAGAAGGGCGAGCGCCCACGCCACGGTCAGCCCCGCCACGACCGTGGCCAGTGCCATGTCGCAAGACGGTACCCCCGAGGCGCGCCCGGACCTCCACTGGGCGAGCATCCGTGGCCATACCGCGTCCCGTTCGGACCGTTCCCGATCAATACAGCCCGCACACGCCGATGTGCCCGGCAGGACCAGCGGACCCACCAGCCCGGTGGCCTCCAGCACCCCCGCGTAAAGATGAGGGGTCCCGGCCGCGATCAGCTCCTCGGCCGCCGCCGGGTCCGGCGCGTAGGCCGCCAGACCGTCGCGCGGCGCGAACACCACCAGCCCCAGCGGCTTCTCCCCGCCATCCTCCCCGCGTTCCACTCGCTCGCCCCGGGAGCCGCCCGGCCGGCCCCGGGGCAGGGGCACGGGCGCGGCCTGACGTACGGCGTGCCGCGCGGCGACGTCCCGCCGCTCCCCGGTCCGCTCGGCGCCCACACCCCCGGGCGCTACGTCCCACGGCTCCACACAGCCGCCGTCCCGCACATCGACCCGGCCCACTCCCGACGCGGACAGCAGCGCCGCGATCGTCGCCCCCACCCGCCCCGCGCCCCGCACCTGCACCCGCGCCTTCTGCCGCCCCGCCATCACCCGCAACGCCGCGCCGGGCCCGGGATGGAGCACGGACAGCGTGGCCAGGTCCGGCCGCAGCCGCTCCAGGGCGCCGCCCCGGCTTCGCAGCGCGGCGGCCTCGGAGCCGCCCCCGCGCGGATCGTCCAGCAGCCCGGCCGCCGCCAGCCGCCCCACCAGCTCGTCGGCCCGCCCCTCCGGCAGCCCCATCCCCCGGGCCTCCTCGCGGAGCAGGGGCATCCCCCGCGTCCCGTCGAGCAGCCCGAGGAAGGAGCCCGTCGCCGTGTCCACCGGCCCCAGCAGCACCGCGTGCGCGGGGGTGACCCCGAACTGGACCGTGTCCCGGCTGCGCCAGGCCCGGCGCAGCGCGGGCTTGAGCATCGGATGCGCGGTCGTGGTCGTCGTATCCGTATCCATGGGCGTCGTCCGCATGGCTCCCCCTTCGTCCGTGCCACAGCCTGCCCGCCCCGGCCGCCCGCCGTGCGGCGTTGTCCACAGGGAGGGGGCGTTAGTCATACAAGCCGTGCGCTCCTTGGGGTCTTTCCCCGACAACGGACGGAGGGGCGGGACTTCCCGCACCGCCAGCGGGTAACGTCGGGGCGTGCCCGTCGACCCCCTGCACAGTGCCGCGAGACCGCCGCGCAGCGCCCCGAGCCCGCTCTCCCGAGGCCAAGAGGCCGGCGCGGTCGAGGTCCGGCGGAGCACGCGCCGCAGGAGGACGGTCTCCGCGTACCGCGAGGGCGATCGCACGATCGTCCTCATTCCCGCCCGGATGTCGGACGCGGAGGAGCGGCGCTGGGTGGGCGTGATGCTCGACAAGCTCGCGGCGCAGGAGAGCCGGCGGATGCTGGGCGACGCCGAGCTGGCCGACCGGGCCCACCGCCTCTCCGAGCAGTACCTGGACGGCCGCGCCCGTCCCGCCTCCGTGCGCTGGGTCACGAACCAGAACACCCGCTGGGGCTCCTGCACCCCCGCCGAGGGCAGCATCCGCCTCTCGCACCGCCTCCAGGGCATGCCCGAGTACGTCGTCGACTACGTCCTCCTTCACGAGCTGGCGCACCTTCTCGTCCCCGGTCACGGCCCGGAGTTCTGGCGCCTCCTGGAGGCGTACCCGCGTACCGAGCGCGCCCGGGGCTACCTCGAGGGCGTGGTCGCCGCCGACCGGCTGCCCCACCTCCCGGCCGCCCGCGGCGAGTGACGGGCCCGTAGGCGGGCCGCCCCGGCATCGGCGGCCGTCGCCGCCAGCGGTTAGCCTGGCGCAACGCATTCACCACGGGTACGGATGGGGGACGGGCGTCACGCATGTCCAGGGAATTCCAGCGCGGCCACAAGGCCAAGATCAGTGACCTGACGGCGGGGACGGATCTGTACGTGGGAGTGCAGATCGGCGGTCCCGGCCTGACCTTCGACGTCAGCTGCTTCGGCCTCGACGCCGACGAGAGGCTCTCGGACGACCGGTACTTCGTCTTCTTCAACCAGCCGAAGTCGCCGGAGGAGGCCATCCAGCAGCTGGGCGCGCAGGCCGGCGACACGGAATCCTTCCGGGTCACCCTCGACCGCGTCCCCGCCCACATCCGCAAGCTCAGCTTCACGGCGACGCTGGACGGCGACGGCCGGATGTCGCAGGCCGGCCCGGGCTACCTCCGGGTCGTCGCGGGCGGCGTGGAGGTCGCGCGCTACTCCTTCACCGGCACGGAGTTCACCACCGAGCGCGCGGTGATGCTCGGTGACATCTACCTGAAGGACGTCTGGCGGTTCGCCGCCGTCGGGCAGGGCTTCGACGGCGGGCTCGAAGCGCTGCTGAGGAACTTCGGCGGCGAGGTCCTCGAGGAGGAGGAGCCCGCTCCGGCAGCAGCGGCCCCCACCCCGGCCGCCGCCGTGCCCGCCTTCGCTCCCCCCGCACAGGCCGACGCGCCCCCGGCCTTCGCGCCTCCGGCAGCCCAGCAGCCCCCGGCGGCACAACAGCAACCCCCTGCCGCCCACCAGTCGCCCGCCGCGCAGCAGCCCGCCGCCGCCCCGGCACCCCAGGCCCCGGCGGCCTCCCAGGTGCACGCCGCCCCCACCCTCGCCGCGCCCATCGCCCCGCCCGGCTACTTCTCCGGCGGCGGCCACGCGCCCACAGGGCACGCGCCCACCGGCGGTCACACGCCCCCCGGTGGCATCGTGCCGCCGCCCGGTCCGCCCGGCGTCCCGGGGCAGCACGCCTCGTACGGCCGGCAGGCCGCCCCGGCCCACGCGTACCCCGCCCAGCAGCCCTACGGCGCGCCGCCCCCGCCCCCCGGGCAGCCCCACGGCGTGCCCGCCGCGCCCGCCCAGCCCTACCCGGGCGCCCCGCAGGCCCCGTACGGCCAGCAGCCCCACGCCCCGGCCCAGCAGGGCTACCCCGGCGCATACGCCCCGGCGGCCCCCGGCACGCCCCCGCCCCACGTCCCCGGCGTCCAGGCGGCGCTGGACAAGTACCGCGAGGTGCCCACCGGGCAGCGCTGGACGCTGCAGAACTCCAAGCTCATCCGGGTGGACCTCGGCGCCGACCCCCAGCCCGTGCTCGCCCGGCAGGGCAGCATGGTGCTCTACCAGGGCAAGGTCGACTTCGGCTACAAGGGCGCCGGCTTCATGGGCCGCATCGTCGGCGGCGCCACCGGCCAGGAGATGCAGCTGATGCGCTGCACCGGCCGCGGCCAGGTCTTCCTCGCCGAGAACTCCGCGCACGTCCACCCCATCCAGCTGGAGAACGACGCGATCTGCGTCAGCGCCGACGCGGTGCTCGCCTTCGACGAGTCGCTGCACCACGAGGTGCGCCGGATCGACGGTCACGGCATCCCCGGCGGGGCGCTGTTCACCATGCAGTTCCAGGGCACCGGAACCGTCGTCGTCAAGACCCACGGCACGCCCGTGGTGCTGCCCGTCACCCCCACCACCTTCGCCGACAGCAACGCCATCGTGGCCTGGTCGGCGGGCGCCCAGGTGATCATCTCCAGTCAGGTGCGGCTGCGCCGCGCCTCCTACCCGGGACACAGCGGAGAGGCCGTGAACCTCCAGTTCCGGGGCGCGCCCGGCAACTTCATCGTCGTCCAGCCCTACGAGGTCTGAGGGAAGCCGAAATGACCATGCATCAGATGCCGATGGGCCAGCCGCCGTTCCCGGGCCACGCCGCCCCCGTACCCTCGGGGCCGCGCATGGAGAACCACGGCAGCAGCATGCTCAAGGTCGCCATGCGGACCGGCCAGGACCTCTTCGCCCGCACGGGCTCGATGGTCGCCTACGAGGGCTACGTCCAGTACGACCCGAACCCGCCCGCCGTCCGGCAGATGGCCTCCCAGTGGCTCACCGGCGAGGGCGTCCCCCTCATGCGCTGCCACGGCGACGGCCTGCTCTACCTCGCCGACTACGGGGCGGACGTCGTCTGCCTCCAGCTCAACGGCGACTCCCTGTCCGTCAACGGCACCAACGTCCTCGCCTTCGACGCCCAGCTCCAGTGGGGCGTCGAGCGCGTCAAGGGCATGGCGAAGTTCGCCGGACAGGGCCTGTTCAACGTGGGCATCAGCGGCACCGGCTGGGTGGCGCTGACCTCCCGCGGCACACCGATCGTCGTCGACTGCGGCCGCGGCGACGACGAGACCTACGTCGACCCCGACGCGCTCGTCGCCTGGTCCAGCAACCTCCGGATGAAGGGCAAGCGCAGCTTCAAGGCGTCCTCCCTGATCGGCCGGGGCAGCGGCGAGGCCTACCAACTGGGCTTCTCCGGCGAGGGCTTCGTGGTCGTCCAGCCCAGCGAGGACAGCACCGACCGGCTCCGGGCCCGGGGCTGAGGGGGAGAACGAGAACATCATGCAGAGCCCGCTTTTCGCCCACACCGAGGCCCAGTCGCAGGACCGCTACGCCCTGCAGAACGCGCAGATGCTGCGGGTCTCCCTCACCGGCCACGAGGACGTCCTCGCCCGCAAGGGCTCGATGGTCGCCTACCAGGGCATGGTCGAGTTCGACGCCGAGTACCAGACGCGCGGCCAGCAGCACTCGCGCACGTACACCGGCGAGGGCCTGGACCTGATGCGTTGCTCCGGCCAGGGCACGGTCTACTTCGCCAACCTGGCCCAGCACGTCCACATCATGGACGTGGACCGGGACGGCCTGACCGTGGACGGCTCCTACGTCCTGGCCCTGGACTCGAGCCTCCACTGGGACACCGTCGCCGTGGACAGCCAGTACGGGATCTCCGGGACGGGTTCCTACCAGCTGAACATCTCCGGCCAGGGCAAGGTCGCGCTGATGACCTCCGGCCATCCGCTGATGCTCCAGGTCACCCCCGACAGCGTCGTCAGCGCCGACGCGGACGCGGTGGTCGCCTGGTCGGCGTCGCTGCGGGTGCAGATGCAGGCGCAGACGTCCTCGTCGGGGGTGTGGCGGCGCCGCGGCGGCACGGGCGAGGGCTGGGAGCTCAGCTTCTCCGGCCACGGCTACGCGCTGGTGCAGCCCAGCGAGCTGCTGCCGCCGCAGGGCACGGAGATCGGCCAGGGCCTCATGGCCCAGTACGGCCTGGGACAGCACGGCGCCCACGCCCAGAACCAGGGCAACATCTGGACCAACTGACCAGCCGCACCCGGATGGAAGAGAGGTAAGGGGCGGTCACCATGGGTGACCGCCCCTTACATCGCTCCGTGGCGCCTACAGGCGCGCGAGCGTCCGGCGCAGCAGTTCGACGACCGAGTCGTCGGCCACCGAGCCCACCTCGTCGTACGGGAACCAGCGCAGGTCCAGCGACTCGTCGCTGATCGCCTCCACCGCGCCCTCCGGCACCAGCGCCGCGTACTGCACGTCCAGGTGCCAGTTGCACGGCGCCGGGATCGGGTGCCGGTCGAGCCGGACCGGGCCGCCCGGCAGCAGCGTCAGGCCCGCGATGCCCGACTCCTCCGTGGCCTCGCGCAGCGCGGCCTCCTCGAGCGTGGCGTCGCCGGGCTCGCAGTGGCCGCCCATCTGGAGCCACATCCGCAGCTTGCGGTGGAGCGTGAGCAGCACCCGGCCGCGCGCGGGGTCGATCACCAGGGCGCTCGCCGTGACGTGCCCCGCCTGGCAGGGCTTCCACATGCCGTCCGGGTGGGTGGCGAGGTGGTCCAGGTAGAGACCGCGCAGGTCCTCCTGGTCCGCGTACTCCTTGAGGACGAGGACCGCGTTCTCGTGCAGGCTCACTTCTTGTCGCCCTCGTCACCCTTGTCGGCTTCGCCGGACTCGTCCCGCTTCTTCTCCGGCGAGCCCGGGGCGTCCTGGGAGCCCGTGGAGCCCTGCGCGCCCTTGGCGGCCTCGCCGAGCATCTTGTCGAGCTCGGAGAAGTCCAGGTGCTCACGGTGGACGAAGCCGTCCGGGTCGTCCAGGTCGGCGGCGGTGGGCAGCATGTCGGGGTGCTCCCACAGGCCGTCCCGGCCCTCCAGGCCGCGCGCGTCCGTCAGCGACGCCCACAGGCGGGAGGCGTCCCGCAGCCGGCGGGGGCGCAGCTCCAGACCGATCAGCGTGGCGAAGGTCTGCTCCGCCGGGCCTCCGGAGGCGCGCCGGCGGCGCAGCGTCTCGCGCAGCCGGTCGGCGGACGGCAGGTGCGGGGCGGCCGCCGCGTGCACGACCGCGTCCACCCAGCCCTCGACCAGTGCGAGCGCCGTCTCCAGGCGGGCCAGCGCGGCCTTCTGCTCCGGGGTGTCCTCCGGCTGGAACATGCCCTGCTGAAGGGCTTCCTGCAGCTGCTCGGGGTGCGTGGGGTCCAGCTGACCGACCACGTCCTCCAGCTTGGACGTGTCGACCTTGATGCCTCGGGCGTAGCCCTCGACGGCACCGAACAGATGCGAGCGCAGCCACGGCACGTGCGCGAAGAGCCGCTGGTGGGCGGCCTCGCGCAGGGCCAGGTAGAGCCGGACCTCCTCCTGCGGCACCTCGAGGCCCGAACCGAAGGCCGCGATGTTCACCGGGAGCAGCGCGGCCTTGCCCGTCGGGCCCAGCGGCAGGCCGACGTCGGTCGAGCCGACGACCTCGCCCGCGAGCACGCCCAGGGCCTGCCCGATCTGGGTGCCGAACATGGCGCCGCCCATGCTGCGCATCATGCCCAGCAGCGGGCCGGCCATGGCCTGCATCTCCTCGGGCAGCACACCGCCCATGGCGGCGCCGACGCGCTCGGCGACCGGGTCCACCAGGTCCTTCCACACGGGCAGGGTCGCCTCGACCCACTCCGCGCGGGACCAGGCGACGGCCGTGCCCGAGCCGGACGGCAGGGACGTCACACCGTCCAGCCACAGGTCGGCCAGGCGCACGGCCTCCTGGATCGCGGCGCGCTCGCCGTCGGTGACGCTGGCGTCCTTGGAGCCGTCGGCGGTGCCACGGGCGACGGTCTGGCGCGCGATGTCCTTGGCCATGTCCCAGTTCACCGGGCCGCCCTCGTAGGAGAGCATCTGGCCGAGCTGCTGGAAGGCGGCGCCGAGATCACCGGGGTTCATGGAGCCGCCGAACATGGCGGCGAAGGGGTTGTCCCCGCCGCCGGGGAGCCCGCCGAACCCGAAAGGATTCGCGGGCCCCTGGCCGCCTCCCTGGCCACCGCCCTTCTTCTTGCCGTCGTCGCCGTTCTCCGGCTCCTCCGGCGGAAGACCGAATCCGAATGGGGTGTCACTCACGGGTTTCCTCGGCTCGTAGGGCCACCGGCTCCGGACCGGCGGCGAATGCCCGACAACACCACCAAGCGTAGACACCCCGCCGCTATCCGGGCTTGGTGCTCCGCTCGTCCGGGGCCTGCGGCAGGATGGACGTCACCTGGTACGTACGCGTCATGACAAACGTGATGGCACATACGTACTGAAGACAACCGCTGGAGACGCCCGGTGAGTTCCCCCGACCGAGAAGCCGACCGAGAAGTTCGCGCAGCGCGAAACGGTTCCGCGCGCGAAAGCGCGATCCCGCGCGCCCTGGCGCCGCGCGGCATGCCCGGGCGCGGCCGCCGGCCCGTCGTCGCGGTCACCGGTGCCGCACGCGGCGTCGGAGCGCTGCTCACGCGGCGCCTCGCCGCGTCCGAGGAGATCAAGCACGTGGTGGCGATCGACGAGCGCCGCGGCGACGTCACCGAGGCGCAGTGGCACGTCCTGGACGTCCGCGACCCGGCGATCGCCGAGAAGCTGCGCGGCGCCGACGTCGTCGTCCACCTCGCGCTGGACCTGGACCTGGAGGGCGACGCCGCCGCCCGCACCGCCTACAACGTGCGGGGCACCCAGACCGTGCTGACCGCCGCGGCGGCCGCCGGGGTGCACCGCGTGGTGCTGTGCACCTCGGCCATGGTCTACGGGGCGCACCCGGACAACGACGTCCCGCTCGCCGAGGACGCCGAGCTGCGCGCCACCGCCGAGGCGACGGGCGTGGGAGACCTGCTGGAGATAGAGCGGCTGGCCAGGCGCGCGCCCCGGGCGCACCCCGGCCTGAACGTGACCGTGCTGCGGCCCGCCGTCCTGGTCGGCGGCACCGACACGGCCCTGACCCGTTACTTCGAGTCGCCCCGCCTCCTGGTCGTCGCCGGATCCCGGCCGACCTGGCAGTTCTGCCACGTGGAGGACCTGGTGAGCGCGCTGGAGTTCGCCGCCCTGGAGAAGGCGGAGGGGGAGCTGGCCGTCGGCTGCGACGGCTGGCTGGAGCAGGAGGAGGTCGAGGAGCTCACCGGCATCCGCCGCATGGAGCTGCCCTCGGCGGTCGCCCTCGGCGCGGCCTCGCGGCTGCACCGGCTGGGGCTGACCCCGTCCCCGGCGGGCGACCTCGCGTACACGATGCACCCCTGGGTGGTCAGCGGCCACCGGCTGCACGACGCGGGCTGGCGGCCCCGGTGGACGAACGAGGAGGTCCTCGCCGAGCTGCTGGAGGAGGTCGCGGGCCGCCACACCGTCGCCGGCCGCCGGCTGGGCCGCAAGGACGCCACCGCGGCGGGCGCCGCCGGCGCGACCGTCGCCCTGCTGGGCACCGCCGCCCTGGTCCGCAGGGCCCGCAAGGCCCGCCGCCGGCTGTAGCGGCACGGGATGGCACAGCTGTACGGGCCCACGGGCCCGGGAAGGGCCCTGCGCGGCCGGAAGGGGGCCCGACCGGCTTCCCGGTCCGGGCGGGGCCGCCGGGGCCCGTAGAACCGCACAGGGCGCCTCGCGCGGGCGCTGGGGGAATCGCCAGGATCGCCGGCCGGGGGCGTACGGCACGATGGCTCCATGGCACCTCACCCGCCCTCCGGCACGCCCAGCCCCCGTAGCCACCACGACCATCCCGGCGAGCTCGCCGCCGGGGACCCCATACGTCTCCTGGCGATCAGGGACACCCCGCTGTCCGTGGACGAGGTCTTCGCGGCGGTGGGCGACGGCGCGGCGGGTGGCACGGCCCTCTTCGTGGGCACGGTCCGGGACCACGACGGCGGCGCGGACGTCACCGGGCTCGGCTATTCCGCGCACCCGACGGCCGAGGCCGAGCTGCGCCGGGTCGCGGAGAAGGTCTCGGCCGACTTTCCGGTGCGGGCGCTGGCCGCCGTCCACCGGGTGGGGGAGCTGGTCGTCGGCGACCTGGCGGTGGTGGTGGCGGTCTCGTGCCCGCACCGGGCGGAGGCGTTCGAGGCGTGCCGTCGGCTGATCGACGACCTCAAGCGCGAGGTGCCGATCTGGAAGCACCAGACGTTCGCGGACGGGACCGAAGAATGGGTCGGCGCGTAGCGTCGTCGGCCTGGGGGCACCTCCCAGCGGTAGCTGGGGGAGGGTGGGGGCGCAGTAGGGGGCGGACTTGGTGTCCGAAGCTGTCCACTATTGGGTCGTCCCTGGTTGCGTAACCGGCCCCCTGACGTAAGCGTTGAGACCGAAGATGATTAATCTGCTCATCGGTTCAATGGCGATTGCGTAGGGGTCGGAGGCCGGCATGGCGGCGCTCGCTTGGTTGCTGATTCCCGCTGCGGCGGCCGTCGTGGCCGCGCTCTGGGGAAGCTGGGCGGCCAGAAACCGCAAGTCCGGGGATGTCGCGGAACTGGCCGGCTACGCCAAGTTCCGTGAGGCGATGGAACGGGCCGAGTCCGGATCCGGTCCGGCGGGCTGACCCGAGTCGCCGGAGAGTCCTCCATGTCCGCCCCGGACGGACCGCCCCGGCGGTGGACTGTCGGACCGGTCCCGTACTGTCGTTCCATGCCCCGCCGCACAGCGACGATGCTCGCCTCCCTTCTGATGCTGATCGCGCTGCTCTGCGCAGGCGTGCTGATCCCCGTGCCTTACGCGGAGATGTCCCCGGGGCCGACGGTGAACACCCTGGGCGAGCACGGCGGTGAGCCGGTGCTCCAGATCTCGGGGCACAAGACGTATCCGACGACCGGTCACCTCAATATGACGACGGTCCGCGTCACCGGCTCGCAGTACCGGATGAACCTGGTGGAGGCCGTCTGGGGCTGGCTCGCCCACGACAATCTGGTCGTCCCGCACAGCACGCTCTACCCGGACGGCAAGTCCCCGGACGAGCTGAACCAGGAGACGGCGGAGGAGTTCAGCCAGTCCCAGGAGAGCGCCAAGGTCGCCGCCCTGAAGCAGTTGGACATCCCGGTGGGCACCCGGGTCGTCGTGTCGTCCGTCGTCAAGGGCAGCCCCGCCGAGGGCACGCTGCACGCCGGAGACGTCATCAAGGCGGTCGACGGCACGGAGATCAAGCAGCCGGGTGACGTGGCCAAGCTGGTCACCCGCCACAAGCCCGGCGAAAAGGTGACGTTCCGGGTCGTTCCCGTCAAGGAGG
Source organism: Streptomyces abikoensis (assembly GCF_014648775.1). Lineage (GTDB taxonomy): Bacteria > Actinomycetota > Actinomycetes > Streptomycetales > Streptomycetaceae > Streptomyces > Streptomyces abikoensis. The sequence continues at coordinate 544,448 of NZ_BMRT01000003.1, read as the reverse complement.
CGGCCGCCGCGGAGAAGGAGAAGCGGCAGCCGAGGACGGAGGACACCGTCACCCTCGTCACCAACAAGGCTCCCGACGACAACAGGGCCATCGTCGGCATCCAGGCCGGTACGGACCACACCTTCCCGTTCACGATCAACATCAAGCTCGCGGACGTGGGCGGGCCCAGCGCCGGGCTGATGTTCGCGCTGGGGATAGTCGACAAGCTGACGCCGGACGATCTGGCCGGCGGGAAGTTCATCGCGGGCACGGGCACGATCGACGACGACGGCAAGGTCGGCCCGATCGGCGGCATCGAGATGAAGACGGTCGGGGCGCGCTCCAAGGGCGCCCGCTACTTCCTCACGCCCAAGGACAACTGCGCGGCCGCCGCCAAGGACACCCCGTCGGGCCTGACCCTGATCAAGGTCGAGACGATCAAGGACGCCCTCCAGTCACTGGAGAAGCTCCGCAAGGGGGACACGGCCGGCCTGCCCCAGTGCAAGGCAGGCTGACCGGGCCCCCACGGAGCCTTGAGGTCCGGTCCTCGGACGGGCCCGGACCTCGGACAGGTCCGGCCCTCGGACGGGCCCGGACCTCGGATCGGATCTAGTCCTCGAAGGTGGCGGCCAGTGCCTCGGCCAGGCCCGGCACCAGGTCGGCGCCGGTGAGGACCTCGGTCGACGAGTCCTTCTCGCGCAGCCGGACGGCCGACTCGCGAGCGCCGTCGCGCAGCACGGCCACCGTCATCCGGACCTCCTGGCGGTCCGGGTGCTTGGCGACCCACGCGGCGAGCTGCTTGTCCTTCATGCCGTGGGGCACGGACGCCTCGGCCGACGGCGGCAGCATCAGCCGCTCCACGGTCAGGGCGCACCCGACCACGGCGTCGGGCCAGGCGATGGTGCCCAGGAACTTGTCGAGGGCGGTGCCCGGGGGCAGCTCCTCCTGTTCCACGGGCGTGTAGGAGGCGCTGGCCGCCGCCTCGTCGTCGAGGCCGAGCTGGGCGGCCAGGCCGGGCTCCTGGGCTCGCAGCCGGGCCGTGTCGACCAGGGCGAACAGGCGCGCGGGCTGATCCCAGCCCAGGGTGGAGGCGTACTCGTCGATCTCGAGCACGGCACGGGTGAGCGGGCTGGCCGCCATGGGGACGCTGGGCTCCTGGGAGCCGGGAAGGTTCGAACCGGTATTGCTGGACATGGTCAATATCGTGCCCTGACCGAGCCCGAAAACGGGAACCGAGTAAAGCGTCGGTAAGTTGCCACAGTGGGTCCTACTATCGCGTGGGCCTGATCGACAGCTCGTTCCACAAGATCCATAAGCTTCACAGCGGCTCGGTCGAGCTCGATCACCAGCTTCATCGACAGCGAACTTCGAGGTGCGCACCTTGGCTTTCCAGATGCCGGACCGCGGCGGAGGCCCGTCCGGGCCACGGATCAGAGTCGGCCGACCGTCCCGGCGTGTCCGGACCCTGCTGATGACCCTGGGCGTGCTGGCGGTGCTGGCCATGCTCTTCGTCATGTTCGCCGGGTTCTGGACCGACTGGCTCTGGTACCGCTCGGTCGACTACTCCTCCGTTTTCACCACCACCCTCGGCACCAAGATCGGCCTGTTCGCCGTCTTCGGCGTGCTGATGGCCCTGGCGGTGGGAACGAACATCTGGCTGGCGCACCGGCTGCGGCCGCCGCTGAGCGCGATGTCCATGGAGCAGCAGAGCCTCGACCGCTACCGGATGAGCATCGCCCCCTACAAGAAGTGGGTGCTGCTGGCGGTCACGTCGCTGGTGGGCCTGGTCGCGGGCGCGTCCGCCGCCGGCCAGTGGCGCACCTGGCTCCAGTGGGTCAACGGAGTGTCCTTCGGACAGCGGGACCCGCAGTTCCACAAGGACATCTCCTTCTACACCTTCGACCTGCCCTGGTACCGCTTCCTGCTGAGCTTCGGCTTCGCGGCGGCGGTCCTGTCGCTGATCGCCGCCGCCCTGGTGCACTACCTCTACGGCGGCCTGCGGCTCACCAGCCCGGGCGGCCGGGCCACGGCGGCGGCCACCGGGCACCTGTCCGTGCTGCTCGGCGTCTTCGTGACGCTGAAGGCCGTCGCCTACTGGCTGGACCGCTACGGGCTCGCCGTGAAGTCCAGCGGCCTGAAGTCCACCGAGGGCTGGACCGGGCTGCGCTATGTGGACGCCAACGCCTATCTCCCGGCCAAGACGATCCTGTTCATCATCGCGCTGATCTGCGCCGTGCTGTTCTTCGCGACGCTCTGGCGGCGCACCTGGCAGCTGCCGGTGATCGGCTTCGGTCTGATGGTGCTGTCGGCGGTGCTGATCGGCGGGCTCTACCCGGCGATCGTGCAGAAGTTCCAGGTCCAGCCGAACGAGCAGGCCAAGGAAGCGCCGTACATCAAGAAGAACATCACCGCGACCCGTGAGGCCTACGGCATCGACGGGTCCGAGGTGACGGACTACGTGGGCAAGAGCGACCTGAAGGGCAAGAGCCAGCAGGACAAGGAGCGGCTGCGCGCCGCCGCGGACTCCACCGCGAGCATCCGCCTGCTCGACCCGAACATCGTCTCGCCCACCTTCCAGCAGCTCCAGCAGGTGAAGGGCTACTACCAGTTCCCCTCCACGCTGGACGTCGACCGCTACAAGGTCGACGGCAAGGAGCAGGACACGGTCATCGGTCTGCGCGAGCTGAACATCAACGGCATCCCCGAGCGCAACTGGATCAACGACCACTTCAAGTACACCCACGGCTACGGCGCCATCACGGCCAAGGGCACCACCGCCGTCGGCGAGGGCGACCCCGCCTTCACCGAGCGGGACCTGCCCACCAAGGGCGCGCTCGGAAAGTACGAGCAGCGGGTGTACTACGGCGAGAAGACCACCCAGTACTCCATCGTGGGCGGCCCTCAGAAGGAGCTGGACTACTCCGGCGACAAGGGCGAGAAGAGCTACAGCTACGAGGGCAGGAGCGGCGTCAGCCTCGCCAATCCGGTCAACCGGGCCGCTTACGCGGTGGCGTTCGGCGAGCCGCAGATCCTCTATTCGGGCGCCATCGGCGACGGCTCGCGGATTCTGTACAACCGCACCCCGAAGGAGCGCGTCGAATCCGTCGCCCCGTGGCTGACGATCGACGGCGACGCCTATCCGGCGGTGGTCGACGGCCGTATTCAGTGGATCGTCGACGCGTACACCACGACCAACGGCTATCCCTATGCCTCGCGCACCACGCTCGGCGACACCACGGCCGATTCCCTGACCACCGGTCAGCGCGCGGTGGTGGCCCAGCAGAACCAGGTCAACTACATCCGCAACTCCGTCAAGGCGACCGTGGACGCCTACGACGGCACGGTGAAGCTGTACCAGTGGGACACCAAGGACCCGGTGCTCAAGACCTGGATGAAGGCCTTCCCCGGCACGGTGAAGGCGAAGAGCGAGATCAGCGCCGGTCTGCTGGACCACCTGCGCTACCCGCAGGACCTCTTCAAGGTGCAGCGCGAACTGCTGACCCGCTATCACGTCACCAATCCCGGCACGTTCTACACCGGCAGTGAGCGCTGGCAGGTCCCGGACGACCCGACCAACAAGTCGGGCAACGCGGTCCCGCCGTACTACCTGAGCATGCGGATGCCGGGCCAGCCGGCGCCGGCCTTCTCGCTGACGACGACGTTCACCCCGAAGGCCCGGGAGAACCTGGGCGCCTTCATGGCCGTCGACGCCGATGCCAAGAGCTCCGGTTACGGAAAGATCAGAATTCTGAAGCTGCCGTCGGAGACCACGACCTCGGGTCCCCAGCAGGTGCAGAGCAAGTTCAACGGCGACCCCGAGATCGCCAATAAGATCAATATTCTGAAGCGCGGCGATTCCGAGATCGAGTACGGAAACCTGCTGACCGTGCCGCTGGACGACGGCCTGCTCTATGTGGAGCCGGTCTATGTGCGCGGCGCGGGCTCCAACTTCCCGCGCCTGAAGAAGGTGTTGGTCACCTACGGCGACAAGACGGCCTTCGAGGACGACCTCGGCAAGGCCCTCGACGCCGTGTTCGAGGTGAAGAGCCCCGCGCCCGGCAGCACCCCGCCGCCCACCACCGGCACCACGCCCCCGGTCAGTGAGAACCCGACGGTCAAGCAGGCCGTGAAGGATGCTCAGGACGCCTTCGACGCCGGGCAGAAGGCCCTGGAGAACAAGGACTGGGCCGCCTACGGCAAGGCCCAGCAGGACCTCAAGGCCGCCCTCGACCGGATCGCCAAGGCCGAGGCCGCGGCGCCCGCCGGGGCCAAGCCCGGCAGCTGACCGCCCCGCCCCCGCGTCGTCGTGGTACGGTTGTGCCACAACGACGCGGGGTGGAGCAGCTCGGTAGCTCGCTGGGCTCATAACCCAGAGGTCGCAGGTTCAAATCCTGTCCCCGCTACTCAAAGACAAGGCCCGGAGTTCTCGGACTCCGGGCCTTGTTCGTGTACCGGGCCGCCGGGACGGCCGCCCGAGTGCCGTGCGCGAGGCCGCTGTCGGCTGTCCGGGTGGTCTGTGCGGGTTGTGTGCGGGGCTTTTGATTAGAGTTTGGGGCACCGCCGTGTCGGGAAGTCGGGAAGTCGACAAAACGCTGAAGTGACCTCACTGACTGCGGTATTCGTGGTGTACGCAGGTTGCGGGAGTGCGACGATGGGACTTATGGGGGACAAGGCGAGGCTGTTGGAAACACGTCGGCTTGTAGAGGCTCCCGGGGACGGGAGCCACCGGGATGATCAGCACCCGTCGTCGTCCGGCCCGGGGGGGCCGGTGAGGGCCAGCGAGGCGCGGGAGGGTGCCGAGCCCTCCTGTGCCACCGAGGCGGCCGACCTGGAGCTGGAGACGGCCCGCCGCCGCGCCGCCGAGTCCGGGGACCCCGCATCCCTGAGCATGCTCGGCGCCCTGCTGCTGCGCCGCGGCGACCTCGACGGCGCCGAGCGCCATCTGCGCGCCGCCACCGCCGAGGGCGACCGCTCCGCCGCCAACAACCTCGGCGTCCTGCTGCACCAGCGCGGCTACGCCGACGAGGCCGCGAGCTGGTGGCGCGTCGCCGCCGTCGCGGGCTCCGCCGCGGCCGCCCACGCCCTGGGCCGCTACCACCGCGAGCGCGGCGACGAGCCCGCCGCCGAGTACTGGCTGCGCCAGTCCGCCGAGTCCGGGCACGCCCTGGGCGCGTACGCCCTCGCCGACCTGCTGGAGCACCGCAGCGACGTGGGCGCGGAGCGCTGGTTCCGCTCCGCCGCCGAGCGCGGCCACCGCGAGGCCGCCTACCGGCTGGCGCGGATACTCGACGGCCGGGCGCCGCGAGCCGCCCAGGAGCCGGCGAACGGCCTCGCCGCCGGCCTCGGCCCGCCCACCGGCACCCGCCACGTGGGCGCCGGCGGCGGGGACACCTCCGTACGCGAGCTGCGCGCCGCGGCCGCGGGCGGCCGCCGCCAGGACGGCCCCGCCGGCGAGGCCGAGCAGTGGTACCGGCAGGCCGCCGCCCGCGGCCACCGCCGTGCCGCCCTCCACCTGGGCACCCTGCTGGAGGGGCGCGGCGAGACCCAGGAGGCCGCGCGCTGGTACCTGACCTCCGCCAAGGACGGCGAGCCGCGCGCCGCCTGCGCCCTGGGCTTCCTGCTGCGCGACGCCGGGGACAGCGACAGCGCCGCCGTCTGGTGGCGCCGCGCGGCCCAGGAGGGCGACGGCAACGCCGCCAACGCCCTGGGCGCCCTCCACGCCGACCGGGGCGAGTCCCAGCAGGCCGAGCGCTGGTACCGCGCGGCACTGGACGCGGGTGACATCAACGGCGCGTACAACCTCGGCCTGCTCTGCGCCGAGCAGGGCCGCAACGCCCAGGCCGAGCAGTGGTACCGCCGCGCCGCCTACGCCGGGCACAAGGAGGCCGCCAACGCGCTGGCCGTCCTGCTGCTCCAGAACGGCGACGCGGCCGGCGCCGAGCCGTGGTTCTCCAAGGCCGCCGAGGCCGGCAGCGTGGACGCCGCCTTCAACCTGGGCATCCTCTACACCGGCCGGGACGAGGAGGACCTGGCCTTCCAGTGGTACGAGCGCGCCGCGGCCGCCGGCCACACGGACGCGGCGCTCCAGGTCGCCATGGCCCTGCTGCGCGACGGCGGCGCCGAGGACACCTACGAGGCCGAGCGCCATCTGCGGATCGCCGTCAGGGGCGGCAACGCCGAGGCGGCCTTCCGGCTGGGCGCCCTGCTCGACCGCGACGAGGAGACCCGTGGCGAGTGCGAGGAGTGGTACGAGCGCGCCGCCCGGCAGGGCCACCGGCGGGCCCAGGTGCGCCTGGGCATGCTGGTCGCCGAGCGGGGCGACGTGGCCGCGGCCGCCCACTGGTACCGGGCGGCCGCCCAGGCGGGCAGCCGCAACGGCGCCTTCAACCTGGGGCTGCTGCTGGCCCGTGAGGGCAGCGAGCAGGAGGCCGCGCTGTGGTGGGCCCGGGCCGCCGAGGCCGGGCACGGCCGGGCCGCGCTGCGGCTCGCGCTGCTCGCGGCGCGGCGCGGCGATCTGGCCGAGGGGCGGCTGTGGTGCGCGCAGGCGGTCGAGCTGGGTCCGGCGGAGGTCGCCGAGCGCGCGGCCCGGCTGCGGGACGCGCTCCAGCAGGAACTCAGTGCGTAGGCGGGGGCCCGGTGGCCGCACCGCGAGGTAAGCGGCCTCGTAAGGGCGTTTGCATCGGCGGTCACGAACGGGTTAGAGTAAGTGCACCGACGCGGGGTGGAGCAGCTCGGTAGCTCGCTGGGCTCATAACCCAGAGGTCGCAGGTTCAAATCCTGTCCCCGCTACTGAATACGAAAGGCCCGGATCCTTGGATCCGGGCCTTTCGTCATGCCGTGGCGCAGTTCGGGCAGACGCCGCGGTAGGTCACCTCGACGGCGGAGACCTGGAAGCCGAAGCGCTCCTCGGTCGGGAGGTCGGCCAGCAGGTCGCCGGCGGGGTGGACGTCGCGGATCGTGCCGCACCGGGAGCACACCAGGTGCTGGTGGGCGTGGTGCGCGTTGGGGTCGTAGCGCTTGGCGCGGCCGTCCGTGCTCACCTCGAGGACCTCGCCCAGGGAGACCAGCTCGCCGAGCGTGTTGTACACCGTGGCGCGCGAGATCTCCGGCAGCAGATCGGCGGCCTTGGCGTGCACCTCGTCGGCGGTGTAGTGCACGTGGTCCCCGTCGAGCACTTCGGCGACGACCCGTCGCTGCGCGGTCAGCCGCCAGCCGCGGCCCCGGAGTCGTTCCAGCAGGTCACTCATGCCATTCACCTATCAGTCAGATAGGACCAGCGTAGCAGCGAGCCTTGTCCACCACTGGATCCCATATTTGTGTTGTTCGCATCTTGACTTAGACAAAGTCCAATGTAGGATCGATCTCGGCTCAGGCCAAGGGACAGACGATTCTGACGACGGAGGCGTAAGTGTCGACGAACGGCGAGGCGGCAACGGCGACGGGCCCGCTGACCACGGAGTCCGGTGCTCCGGTCGCGGACAACCAGAACAGCGAGAGCGCGGGTGCCGGCGGCCCCATGCTGATCCAGGACCAGCTGCTGCTGGAGAAGCTCGCGCACTTCAACCGCGAGCGGATCCCGGAGCGCGTCGTGCACGCCCGTGGCGCCGGTGCCTACGGCACCTTCACCGTCACCGCCGACGTCACGCGCTGGACCCGGGCGAAGTTCCTCTCCGAGGTGGGCAAGCAGACCGAGACCTTCCTGCGGTTCTCGACGGTCGCCGGCAACCTCGGCGCGGCGGACGCGGTCCGCGACCCCCGGGGCTTCGCGCTGAAGTTCTACACCGAAGAGGGCAACTACGACCTCGTCGGCAACAACACCCCGGTGTTCTTCATCAAGGACGCCATCAAGTTCCCCGACTTCATCCACACCCAGAAGCGCGACCCGTACACCGGCTCGCAGGAGGCGGACAACGTCTGGGACTTCTGGGGTCTGTCGCCCGAGTCCACCCACCAGGTGACCTGGCTCTTCGGCGACCGCGGCATCCCCGCCTCGTACCGCCACATGAACGGCTACGGCTCGCACACCTACCAGTGGAACAACGAGGCCGGCGAGGTCTTCTGGGTCAAGTACCACTTCAAGACCGACCAGGGCATCAAGAACCTCACCCAGGACGAGGCCAACCGGCTCGCGGGCGAGGACCCCGACAGCCACCAGCGCGATCTGCGCGAGTCCATCGAGCGCGGCGACTTCCCGAGCTGGACCGTCCAGGTGCAGATCATGCCGGCGGACGAGGCGGCGAACTACCGCTTCAACCCGTTCGATCTGACCAAGGTCTGGCCGCACGAGGACTACCCGCCGATCGAGATCGGCAAGCTGGAGCTCAACCGCAACCCCGAGAACATCTTCGCCGAGGTCGAGCAGTCGATCTTCTCGCCGGCGCACTTCGTGCCGGGCATCGGCCCGTCCCCCGACAAGATGCTCCAGGGCCGGCTCTTCGCCTACGGCGACGCCCACCGCTACCGCGTCGGCATCAACGCCGACCACCTGCCGGTGAACCGCCCGCACGCCACCGAGGCGCGCACCCACTCCCGTGACGGCTTCCTCTACGACGGCCGCCACAAGGGCGCGAAGAACTACGAGCCGAACAGCTTCGGCGGCCCCTTCCAGACGGACCGGCCGCTGTGGCAGCCGGTGACCGTCGCGGGGGACACCGGGAACCACGCCGCTCCCTCGCACGCCCAGGACAACGACTTCGTCCAGGCGGGCAACCTCTACCGCCTGATGTCCGAGGCCGAGAAGGAGCGCCTGATCGCCAACCTCGCCGGCTTCATCGCCAAGGTGTCGCGCGACGACATCGCCGAGCGCGCGATCAACAACTTCCGCCAGGCGGACCCCGACTACGGCAAGCGGTTGGAGGCCGCCGTCCAGGCCCTGCGCGGCTGACGACCCTGGACGCTTGCCGTACAAACCGAAGAGGCCGGACGCCAAGGGGCTCCGGCCTCTTCGGCCTGTCCGCCCCCCGGCCCGTTCGGCCCGCTCGCGGCGTCCTCCGCCTCCGCTCAGGCGGAGACCGCCGCCTGAGCGCGCCGGCGCGCGGGCAGCCAGCAGCGGATGATGTCGCGCACCGAGACCACGCCCACCGCCTCGCTGCGGTCGAGGACGATCAGGTGCCGGAACTCGCCGCGCGCCATCGCGGCCGCGGCCTCCTCCAGCGTCCACTCGGGGGTCGCGAAGACGACGTCGGTGGTGGTGTGGCCGTGGGCGGTCTCGCGGTCGGGGTCCTGGCCCGCCCCGACCGCGTCGAGTATGTCGCGCTCGGTGAGGATCCCGAGGCCATAGGTGTCGGGGTCGAGGACGACCGCCGCGCCCACCCGGCGGGCGGACATCAGACGGGCGGCCTCGCGAAGGGTGTGCGCGGGGCCGATGGTGAGGACCATCGTGCTCATGGCGTCGCGGACGAGCATGGCCGTGGCCACCTCCTTGGTGGGCTGCGAACGCGTTCCCGGAACCGTGAACTCCAGCAGGAAACACCGGACTTCACAAGTTCACAAACCGGGGAGGCTGTCATCGTCACACACCGTCAAGAGTGCTAACAAGGCCCGGACGGGGATGATTTTTGCCAGATTTTTACGACTGCCTTGTGGGTTTAAGACGGTCCGGAGCGCTTACCGCCGCAGGTAATTCAGCATCTCGTCGTGGAGCAGCCCGTTCGACGCCGCCGCGTTGCCGCTGTGCGGCCCCGGACGCCCGTCCAGGCCCGTGAAGCGGCCGCCCGCCTCCTCGACGATGACGACGTTCGCCGCCATGTCCCACAGCGACAGCTCCGGCTCGGCACAGATGTCCACCGAACCCTCGGCGACCATCATGTAGGGCCAGAAGTCGCCGTAGCCCCGCGTCCGCCAGCAGGCGCGCGTCAGCTCCAGGAAGCCCGGCAGCATCCCGCGCTCCTCCCAGCCGCTCAGCGAGGAGTAGGCGAACGAGGCGTCCTCCATCCGGCCCACCCGGGAGACCTGGAGCCGCTGGGCCGAGGTCAGGCTGCGCCCGGTGTAGGCGCCGGAACCCTTCGCCGCCCACCAGCGGCGGCCCAGGGCCGGAGCCGACACCAGCCCCACGACCGGCTCGTAACCGATCTCGCCCTGATACTCCGTCTGCACCATCAGGGAGATCAGCGTCGCCCAGACCGGCACTCCGCGCACATAGTTCTTGGTGCCGTCGATCGGGTCGATCACCCAGCGGCGCGGGCCCGTGCCCTCGCTGCCGAACTCCTCGCCCATCACCGCGTCACGCGGCCGGGCGCGATGGAGCTGGCCCCGGATCAGCTCCTCGGCGGCCTTGTCCGCCTCGCTCACCGGGGTCATGTCCGGTTTGGTCTCGACCTTGAGGTCGAGGGCCTTGAACCGGTCCATGGTGGCCGCGTCGGCGGCGTCCGCCAGGACATGGGCCAGACGCAGATCATCGTGGTAATCGGACATGCCACGCACACTACCCGTGGCCACGGCCGGGGCGTGCGCGGCACGACTTGTGAAGGCTCTTGACACCGTCTGGCGGCGCGTCAATTCTGTGCCCTGGCCATCCACAGTCGTGCGGCCGTACGGCCGGGGAGGCGACGATGCCCGCGGCACGAGAGCTCTTGCTGGACGCGGCCTTCACGGCGCTCGTCACCCGGCCCTGGCACGGGGTCCGGATGGTCGACGTCGCGGCCGCCGCCGGGGTCTCCCGGCAGACCCTCTACAACGAATTCGGCAGCAAGGACGGCCTCGCGCGCGCCCTGGTGCGCCGGGAGGCCGAGACGTTCCTCGCCGGGGTGGAGCACGCCCTCGCCGCCGTGCCGGACACCGCCGACGCCGGGGACCGCTGCGCCGCCGCGGCCCTGTGGACGCTCCGGACGGCACGGGCGAACCCCTTCGTCCGCGCCGCGCTCACCGGCTGCCGGGGCGACCGGCTGCCGCCCGCCGCCGCGCCCTCCGTACCGGCGCCCCGCGCCGGGCGCGAGGCGCGCCCGCCCAGGGGCACGCTCTCACCGGGCGCCCTGGTCGGACGGATCCGCGACAGCGTGGCCGGTGCCGTGGGCGCCGACGCGCCCGGCCTGCCCCCCGACGCCGTCCTGCGCGCCTGCGAGGCGGCGGTCCGGCTGACCCTCTCGTACGTCGTCGCCCCCGGCGCCCCCTCGGACGAGGAGGTCGCGGCGGAGGTCGCCGGGCTGGTCCGGGCGCTGCTGACCCGAGGGTGAGCGCGGGACGGGCTCAATGGGACGGGCTCAATGGGACGAGCCGGACAGCTGGAGCCCGATCACCCCGACGATCACCAGGGAGATGGAGACGATCTTGAGGGTGGAGACCAGGTCGTCCAGGAAGACCATGCCGTAGATCGCCGTCCCGGCCGCGCCGATGCCCGTCCACACCGCGTACGCCGGGCCCACGTCCAGCTTCTTCAACGAGAGCGTCAACAGGCCGAAGCTGCCGAGGGCGAAGGACGCGAACGCGATCGTGGGCCACAGCCGGGTGAACCCGTGCGAGAGCTTGAGACACACGGCGAAGCCGGTTTCCAGGATTCCGGCGACGACGACCAGCAGCCACGCCATGATTGCCTCCCGTTCCGCGGACCGCCCCGTGCGCACCGGTGCTGTGGATGTCCTTGCATGCCCTTGCCGCTGGAGGTCACTCGCAAACGTGGGCGATCGCGGACGCGGTCGGCGGACGGCGGGTCAGTCGCCCTCGCGGCGCTCCCGGGTCGCCAGCAGCCGCCGCAGGGAGTACAGGCGCTGGGGGTCGGCGTGGCCGTCGGCCACCCACTGGTCCAGCGCGCAGTCCTGTTCGTCGTGGCTGCACGCGCGGGGGCAGCCCTCGGTGCCGGGCTCCAGGTCCGGGAAGGCGTGGATGACCCGCGCCGGGTCCACGTGGTTCAGCCCGAAGGACCGTACGCCCGGGGTGTCGATCACCCAGCCGGAGCCGTCGGGCAGCGGCAGGGCCAGCGCCGAGGTGGTGGTGTGCCGGCCCCGGCCGGTGACCCGGTTGACGTGGCCGGTGGCCCGCTGCCGGTCCGGTACGAGTGCGTTGACCAGCGTCGTCTTGCCGACGCCGGAGTGCCCGACGAACGCGGTGACGCGCCCCGTGAGCCGCTCGCGGACCCGGTCGGCGGCGTCCCCGTTCGCCAGCTCCTCGCGGTTGGTCACCACATAGGGCATGCCCAGCGAGCCGTAGGACTCCATCAGGGTCTCGGCGGACGCCAGGTCCGACTTGGTGAGCACCAGCAGCGGCTCCAGCCCGGCGTCGTACGCCGCGACCAGGCAGCGGTCGATCAGCCGCGGGCGCGGCTCGGGGTTGGCCAGGGCGGTGACGATCGCCAGCTGGTCGGCGTTGGCGACGACCACCCGCTCGTAGGGGTCGTCGTCGTCGGCCGTCCGGCGCAGCACGGAGCTGCGCTCCTCGACGCGGACGATCCGGGCGAGGGTGTCCTTGGCGCCGCTGAGGTCGCCGACGACCGCGACGCGGTCGCCGACGACGGCGCTCTTGCGGCCCAGCTCGCGGGCCTTCATCGCGACGATGGTCCGGTCCTCGACGAGGACGGTCAGCCGACCGCGGTCGACCGTGAGGACGAGGCCCTCGGCGGCGTCCTCGTGCTTGGGCCGGATGCTGGTGCGAGGGCGGTTGCCCTTGCGGTTGGGGCGGACGCGGACGTCGTCCTCGTCGGTGTGCTTCCCGTAGCGGCGCATGGTGCTTCCAGGGTCTCTCAGCTTCTCGGCGCCGTCGTCGCCCCCGCGACGGAGCCGAGCATCCCGGTCCACAGCTCCGGGAAGTCGGGCAGGGTCTTGGCGGTGGTGGCCACGTTCTCCACCTGGACGCCCTCGACGGCGAGGCCGATGACGGCGGCGGCGGTGGCCAGCCGGTGGTCCTCGTAGGTGTGGAAGACACCGCCGTGCAGCGGGCGCGGGCGGATGCGCAGGCCGTCCTCGGTCTCGATGACGTCGCCGCCGAGCTCGTTGATCTCCTTGGCCAGGGCGGCGAGACGGTCGGTCTCGTGCAGCCGGAGGTGGGCGATGCCCCGCAGGACGGACTCGGAGTCGGCCAGCGCGGCGACCGCCGCGATCACCGGCGAGAGCTCGCCGACGTCGTGGAGGTCGACGTCGATGCCGGTGATCCGGCCGGTGCCGGTGAAGGTCAGGCCGGCGTCGGTGAGCTCGCAGCGGCCGCCCATGGCGGTGAAGATCTCCCGGAGGGAGTCGCCGGGCTGGGTGGTGCGCTCGGGCCAGTCCGGGATGGTGACCCGGCCACCGGTGATCAGGGCGGCGGCCAGGAACGGCGCGGCGTTGGACAGGTCCGGCTCGACGACCAGGTCGCGGCCGAGGAGGGCGCTGGGGGAGACCCGCCAGACGTTCGGCTCGCCGCCGGACTCCGGGGTGTCGACCTGGGCGCCGGCCGCGCGCAGCATGTCCACGGTCATCCGGATGTGCGGCAGCGACGGCAGGGCCGCGCCCACGTGGCGGACCTCGACGCCCTGGTTGAAGCGCGGGCCCGACAGCAGCAGCGCGCTGACGAACTGGGAGGACGAGGAGGCGTCGATCTCCACCGGGCCGCCGTCCAGGGCGCCGGCGCCGTGCACGGTCAGCGGCAGGGCGCCGCGGTCGTTGTCGTCGATGCGGGCGCCCAGCGCGCGCAGCGCGTCGATCACGCCGTGCAGGGGGCGCTCGTAGCTGCGGGGGTCGCCGTCGAAGCGGACCGGGCCGTCGGCGAGGGCCGCCACGGGCGGCAGGAAGCGCATGACCGTGCCGGCGTTGCCCACCAGGACCTCGGCCGGGCCGTGCAGCCGGGCGGGGATCACCCGCCAGGCCTCGCCGGTGTGGTCCGGGCCCCCCGCGACGGAGGAGCTGGACGACACGGTTTCCTCGATGCCGACGCCCATGGCGCGCAGCGCGTCGGCCATGAGGACGGTGTCGCGCGAGCGCAGCGGGCGGCGCACCCAGCCGGGCTCGGCGGCGAGGGCGGCCAGCACCAGGGCCCGGTTGGTGACCGACTTCGATCCGGGCACGGTGACGGTCGCGTCGACGGCCCCGTTCGCGACGGGGGCGGGCCAGAGGTCGGTGTGCGCGGGGCTCTCGGTCATGCCCTCACCTTAGTGGTTCGCCGCCGGTCACCGTCCGAGCAGCCAGCGGCCGCCGCCGGCCAGGGAGCACAGGGCCACGACGTGGAAGAGGCCCAGCCACACCACCGGGGGCACGTTCGTCAGCCGTGCCAGCTGGTCCGCGTCCGAGTCCGGGGCCCCGCCGTGCCGCCGCTTGCGCTGGAGCTCGAAGGCCGGCCGCACTCCGCCCAGCAGCAGGAACCACACCACCCCGTAGGCGAACGCCGCCTGGGTCTGCGGCCCGGCCAGCCAGGACACCAGGAAGAACGCCGCCCCCGCGAGCACCACGGTCAGCGCCCCGTAGGCGTTGCGGATCATCACCAGCATCGCGGCCAGCAGCGCCGTCGCGCCCCACAGCAGCGCGGTGATGTGCCCGGCCGACAGCAGGGCGGCGCCGGCCAGGCCCAGCAGGGAGGCGGCGGGGTAGCCGGCCGCGGCGGTCAGGACCATGCCCAGGCCGGTCGGCCGGCCCCGGGAGACGGTCAGCCCGGAGGTGTCGGAGTGCAGCCGGATGCCGTCCAGGCGGCGCCCGCTGAGCAGGGCGACGAGCGCGTGGCCGCCCTCGTGGGCGATGGTGATCGCGTTGCGGGTGACGCGCCAGACGCGGTAAGGGGTGACGGCGGCGAGGGCTATGACGCCGGTGGCGAGAACCAGCCAGAGCGAAGGATGGGGCTGGGTGCCGACGACGCGGTCCCAGAGCTCGGTGGCGGTGGTGCTGCTGTCCATCTGTGAGCCGCTCCTAGCGTCTTCGTGGCAGTGTGGCACCCATGTGCGGGCGATATGCGGCGAGCCGGCGGCCGGAGGACCTGGCCGGGCTCTTCGAGGTGGAGAAGTGGGTACCGGAGGAGACGCTGGCTCCGGACTGGAACGTGGCGCCGACGAAGAGCGTGTACGCGGTGCTCGAACGTCCTCTGAAAGACGCGGCTGACCGCCGTCCGGTTCGCCAGCTCCGGGCGCTGCGGTGGGGGCTGGTGCCGTCGTGGGCGAAGTCGCCCGAGGGTGCCGCGAAGATGATCAACGCCCGGGCGGAGACGGTCCACGAGAAGCCGTCCTTCCGGCGGGCCTTCGAGTCCCGGCGCTGTCTGCTCCCGGCGGACGGCTACTACGAGTGGGTCACCGGCGCGCAGGAGCGCGAGCTGGAGGAGAAGGGGCGCCGCAAGCGCGCCCGGAAGCAGCCGTACTTCGTCACGCCCGTCGACGGCTCGGTGATGGCGATGGCCGGGCTGTACGAGTTCTGGCGGGATCCGACGCTGCCGCCGGACCATCCGCAGGCATGGTGGGCGACCTGCTCGGTGATAACCACCGAGGCCGAAACGGAGCCGTTCGCCATGGCGACACCCTCCGTTTCGGCCGAGCCCGGCCCCCGCTCCCTGGCGGAGATCCATCCGCGGATGCCGCTGCTGCTCACCCCGGACCGGTGGGCGGCCTGGCTGGATCCCGCCCGTACGGACCCGGAGGAGCTGCGCGCGCTGCTCGCGCCCCCGCCCCCCGGGCTCGTCCGGGCGTACCCGGTCGCCACGGCGGTCAGCGACGTCCGCAACAACGGGCCCGAGCTGCTGACCGAGCTGGCGGCGCCGGAGGAGACGACGCTGTTCTGAGGTCCGGGTTCCGAGTTCTGAGGGCGCCCGGCGGCAGGATGGACCCCGTGACGACAAAGATCGCTGAGACCGTGCAGGACGTACCGACCCCCGCCGGGGACGCCCGCGTCCACTGGTACCTCGCGCCGGACGCCCGCCTCGTGCTCGCCCTGGGCCACGGCGCGGGCGGGGGAGTGGAGGCCCGTGACCTGCGGGCGCTCGCCGCCGCCCTGCCCCTGGACGGGGTCACCGTGGCCCTCGTCGAGCAGCCGTGGCGGGTGGCCGGCAAGCGGGTGGCCCCGGCCCCCAAGGCGCTGGACGAGGCATGGCGGGCGCTGTGGCCCGCGCTCACCGCCCCCGGCCTGCCCGTCGTGGCGGGCGGCCGCAGCGCGGGGGCCCGCGTGGCGTGCCGGACGGCCGCGGAGCTGGGGGCGGCGGCCGTGCTCGCGCTCAGCTTCCCGCTCCACCCGCCGGGCAGGCCGGAGAAGTCCCGGGCCGACGAGCTGACCGGCGCGGGCCTGCCCACGCTCGTGGTGCAGGGTGCCCGCGACCCCTTCGGCAGGCCGGAGGAGTTCCCGCCGGGCACCGAGCCGGTGGCGGTGCCGGCCGGGGACCACGGCTTCGCGGTGCCCAAGAAGGCGGACATCACCCAGACGGAGGCCCTCGCCGTGATCACCGACGCCGTGGGGATGTGGCTGAAGGCGATCTGAGGATCTGCCGGGAAACTTGAGGTTATTGAGGCTCCTGAGAATCTTCGGGAGAAGTTTCCTACCGCCGGGAATGATCCACGAGGGCGTGCTGTTGTCCGGTCTGTAGTCAGGTACCGGCACAGACGAAGGAATGGGAGCTCCCCGCATGGGTTCGATCGCATGCCCGTCCCGCCCGCACACGGCCGACCCGGGATGGGCGGTCCTGAGCATGGCGGAGCCGGCCGTGGCTGGAGCGGCGGGCGGACCGGATCGTCGTCTATTCTCCGATTCGAGCGGGTCCGGCAAGGACGTCGCCATGGTGTTGGAGGAGGTGGGTCCGGTCACTGGGACCGACGCGGAGAACACCGCGAGCGGGCGGGACGCCGAGACCACGGCGGAGCGCAACGCGCGCTTCGAACGCGACGCCTTGACCTTCCTCGACCAGATGTACTCGGCCGCGCTGCGCATGACGCGCAACGCCGCCGACGCCGAGGACCTGGTGCAGGAGACGTATGCCAAGGCCTACGCGTCCTTCCACCAGTTCCGTGACGGCACCAACCTCAAGGCCTGGCTGTACCGCATCCTGACCAACACGTTCATCAACTCCTACCGCAAGAAGCAGCGCGAGCCGCTGCGCAGCGCGTCGGAGGAGATCGAGGACTGGCAGCTCGCGCGCGCCGAGTCGCACATGTCGACGGGGCTGCGCTCCGCCGAGTCCCAGGCGCTCGACCACCTCCCCGACTCCGATGTCAAGGAGGCCCTCCAGGCCATTCCGGAGGAGTTCCGCATCGCGGTCTACCTCGCGGATGTCGAGGGCTTTGCGTACAAGGAGATCGCGGACATCATGGGTACCCCCATCGGCACGGTGATGTCCCGGCTGCACCGCGGCCGTCGTCAGCTGCGCGGCATGCTGGAGGACTACGCCCGCGAGCGCGGACTGGTCCCGGCCGGTGCCGCCTCCGCGCCGAACGGGCCCGACGCGTCGCACAACCGGAAAGGGTCGGACTCATGAGCTGCGGAGACCCGCACGAGACGGACTGCTCTGAAGTCCTCGACCATCTCTACGAGTTCCTCGATCACGAGATGCCCGACGGCAAGTGCGCCGAGTTCGAGGTGCACATCGACGAGTGCTCGCCCTGCCTGGAGAAGTACGGCCTGGAACAGGCCGTCAAGAAGCTCGTCAAGCGCTGCTGCGGCCACGACGACGTGCCGGCCGACCTCCGCTCGAAGGTCATGGGCCGGATCGAGCTGATCCGCGCCGGGGAGTCCGTGCCGGACCAGGACGTGGTCGACGAGGCCCGGGCGGCCGAGGCCGCCGCGCGGCAGGACTGACCGCCGGTCCGGCGTCGGCGGTAGGCCGACGCCGTTGATCCAAACCACCGCACCCGGGAACGTCACCCGAACGGACGGCGCAATACCGACAGGGCGGTTTTCGAGGCTCGGCTGAGCCTATTCTCCCCATCCAGACGCCAGGTCCGAGGTCGGGGAGGACGCGCCATGGGGGCACTTCCGGCGGCGGCTCGCGCGTACATCGCGGGGGCCGTGCTCGCCGCCGCGCTGTGCGCCGTGCCCACCGTGCGGGACGCCTCCGCCGTGCCCTGGGGCGCTTTCGCGCTCCTCGCGGCCCTCTGCGTCGTCTCCGAGCGCCTGCCGCGCTGCCCGCTCACCGTGCCCGTGCTGCTCGCCGGGGTCTTCCTGCTGCCGCCCGGGGCCGCCGGGCTGGTGGCCGTGCCCGGCGCGCTCCTGGGGCGGGTCGGCCGGCGGCCCGTGTGGGTGCGGCGGCTGTGGCACGCGGCGCAGTTCTCCCTCGCCGCGAGCGCGGCCTCCTACGTCCACGGGCTGTGCGCGGCGCCGGGCGCCCCGCCGCCCGCCTTCCCGTACGCCCTGCTGCCCGCGCTGGCCGCGGCGCTGACGCTCGCCCTGGTCGTCACCGCGCTCGACGGCGGCGTCCTGGTCGCCGCCGAGGGCCGCTCCCCGCGCGCGGCCTGGGGCGCGCCGCTGCCGGGAGCGCTGGTGCCGCCGCTGCTCCACGGGCCGACGGGCCTGATGACGGCCCTCCTGTGGCACAGCGCGTACGGGCCCGTGGCGGCCCTGCTGGTGCTGCTGCCCATGTCCGTCTCCTCCTGGGTCCTGGACCGCTGCCGCCGTGAGCGCGCCGCGCACCAGGCGACGGTCCGGGCGCTGGTCCAGGCCGTCGACCTCAAGGACCGCTACACGCGCGGCCACAGCGAGCGCGTCGGCCGCGCGTCCGTGCTGATCGCCCGCGAGCTGGGCATCACCGGCGACCGCCTGGAGGCCGTCCGCTTCGCCGGCACCCTCCACGACGTGGGCAAGCTCGGTGTCCCCACCCGGCTGCTGCGCAAGGACGGCCCGCTCACCCCGGAGGAACGCCGCGTGATCGAGCTCCACCCCGAGTTCGGGCACGAGATGGTGCGCGGCATCGGCTTCCTCGGCGAGGCGCGCGACGCGATCCTCCACCACCACGAGCGGCTGGACGGCAGCGGCTATCCCTATGGGCTGATAGGGCATCAGATTCCCGAGTTCGCCCGGGTGGTGGCCGTGGCCGACGCCTTCGACGCGATGACCTCCACCCGCAGCTACAGCCGCGCCCGCCCCGTCCCGGTGGCCCTGGCCGAGCTCCACCGCTGCTCGGGCTCCCAGTTCGACCCCCGCATGGTCGCCGCCCTCGCCCGCGCCCTCGACCGCCACGGCTGGTGCCCCGCGAGTGCGCGGGAACGTTCCCCGGAAGATGTCATTCCGCCCAGCCGAAACGTCCCTGTTGATCACCGTTCGCCGGCGGGTTCGCCCGCGGCGGGCTTCGCGCACCCGGGCGGCCCGACATGACCCGGGCCCGCCCGACGGCCCGGGACCCCCGCCCGACGGCCGCCACGGAGGACACCGTCCCGGGGGCGCGGCGGGCCCCGGGCGCCGCTTCCGCAGGCGCGTCGACGCCCGGCGACCGCGACGGGCGCGCGGCGCGGGACCTGCCGCCGACGGGGCGTGACCCCGCGCCCGGTGCCGCCCCGGCCCCCGGCGGCCAGGGCGTCCGGCCCCCAAGGGCGCTGCCGAGCGCCCGGCGGGCGTCCGGCTCCGCACCCCGGGACGGCCGGAGCAGGCATCCCGTAGGCGCGGCCCCGGCCGACAAGCCACCGGGCGCCTCGCACGGCCCCGCGTCGCCCCCGCCGCCCCCCGCCCGCCCCGGGCGCGGGCCGGCGCGGGCGGCCGGCCGTCGCGCCCCCTCACGGGGGCGCCCGGCGCTCGTGCGGGGGGTGCACGCCCTCGCCGGGGGCGCCGCGCTCGGGGCGCTCGTGTGGACCGCGTGGCGCGGGGTCGCGCAGCCCGGGGTGGCGCTCGCCTATGGGGCGCTCATCGCGCTGGGGGAGGCCGCGCGGCGGCGGTCGGGCGGGGGCGGCGGGGTGCGCGAGACCGCGCCCGTCGGATCGGCCGGGACCCTCGCGTACGCGCTGCTCGGCGAGGTCGGCGGCGAGCCCGCCTCGCACGGGGCCGCGCAGGTCGTGGCCGTCGTCCTCGGCGCCACCCTCGCCGGAGCCGTCGGCCGGCCCCCCGCCCTGGACCGGCTCGCCCGCCGCGTGCTGAACGCCGGGTTCGCCGCCGTCTGCTTCCAGCCCCTCCACGCCTCCGGCGCGCTCGGCCCCCGGTTCGCCCACGGCCCGTACTACCCCCTGTTCCTGCTGCTCCTCCTCGCCCTCACCGCCCTGTGCGACGCCGTCCTGGCGGCCGTCCTCACCCGCGCCCGCACCGGCGGCCCGTACGGCCCGGCGCTCCGCGAGGAGCTGCGCGCCCTGCCCGGCATCGGCTCGGCGATCGGCGCCACCGGCGTCGTCATCGCGCTGGCCGTGGCCGTCGCCGGCCTCTGGGCGCTGCCCGTGTTCTGCCTGCCGATGCTGGTCACCCAGCTGTCCGTGCACCGCTACGAGGCCGTACGGGCCACCCGCCGGCAGACCGTCGCCTCCCTCGCCCGCGCCACCGAGATCGCCGGCTACACCCCCGTCGGCCACGCCCGCCGCGTGGCGACGCTCGGCCGGGCCGTCGGCCGGGAACTGGGCCTGTCCGCCGCCGATCTCGCGGTCGTCGAGGAGGCGGCGCTGATGCACGACATCGGCCAGCTCTCCCTCCTCGAACCCGTGCCCGCCGGGGCCACCGAGCCGCTGCCCACCGAGGAGCGCCGCCGGATCGCCCTGCTGGGCGGCGCCGTGGTGCGCCGCACCGGCGTACCGCCACAAGTCGCACTGGTGGTCGAGCGCCAGGCGGACCCGTACCGGGACCAGCCGCTCACCGCCCGTATCGTCCGGACGGTCAACGCCTACGACGACTTCGCCGGCGACCCGGCGTGCGGCCCGCTGCGCGCGCTGGAGCGGCTGCGCCTGGCCACCGCGCACGACCACGAGCCCCGGGTGGTGGAGGCGCTCGCGAGGGTGCTCGCGCGCGGCGGCCCGCACCACCGCACTCGCGAGAGTGCGGGCGAACCGGGACTAGCCCGCCGAACCCACGGGTAATGAGCGGGCGTCCGGAAGGGCATGGTTGGATGCGAAGAAGACAAAGAGAATGGCGAGAACGCGGGAATCGGGGGGTGTCATGCGCGCCGTCGTCGGCAAGGAGACGGGGAGGGCGGCAGCGCTCCCCGGAACCCATGGGGTGTGGCGGGCAGTCGTCGGGGAGGACGGCGGTCGCCACCCGGTCCATCCGGCGTGGTCGCACGCAGAAACCGGCAGGCGGGAATCGTGAGGATCTTCGGCAGGGTACGGCACCGGCCTTCCGCCTCGTGGCGGCAGGCCACCGACCGTGCCTTCACGCTCATCGGCGACGGCCGGTACGAGGACGCGGGCGCGCTGCTGACGCGGGCCGCCGACATGGAGCCGTGGCTCTCCGAGTCGTGGTTCAACCTCGCCCTGCTGCACAAGTTCCGGCACGACTGGGAACAGGCCCGCGCCGCCGGCCTCCGCGCGGTGGCTCTGCTCGACCGCGAGGCGGGCGCGCCCGACTGGTGGAACGTGGGCATCGCCGCCACCGCCCTCCAGGACTGGCCGCTGGCCCGCCGCGCCTGGCAGGCCTACGGGCTCAAGGTGCCCGGCGAGGGCGGCCCGGCCGGTGAGCCCGTCGGGATGGAGCTGGGCAGCGCGGCCGTGCGGCTCTCCCCGGAGGGCGAGGCCGAGGTCGTCTGGGGCCGCCGGCTCGACCCGGCGCGCATCGAGGTGCTCTCGATCCCGCTGCCGTCCTCCGGCCGCCGCTGGGGCGAGGTCGTGCTGCACGACGGCGTCCCGCACGGCGAGCGCGTGACCGCCGCCGGGCCCGCCTTCCCGGTCTTCGACGAGATCGAGCTGTGGGCCCCCTCGCCCGTCCCCACCTGGGTCGTGCTGCTGGAGGCCGCCACCGAGGCCGACCGGGACGCCCTGGAGCGGCTCGCGGCCGACGCGGGCTTCGCCGCCGAGGACTGGTCCTCCTCCGTGCGCCTGCTGTGCCGTACGTGCTCGGAGAGCCGGATGCCCAGCGACGAGGGCGACGGCGAGCACCTCGACCCCCACGACCACAGCGAGCCCGGCCACCCCGGCCCGCTCGGCCACCGCACGGCCGGCTCCGGTTCCGGCTCCCTGTGGGTGCCCGAGCGCGAGTGCGGCATCGCGGCCCCGCCCGGCCTGGTGCGCGGCCTGCTGGACGGCTGGGTCGCCGACAGCCCCGACACCCGCGAGTGGCGGGATCTCGAAGAGGTCTGCTGAGGTCCCGCCCCGGCCCCCGTACCCTGTATGGGGCCCCGTGGGTTCAGGGCAAAATATTGCTTTCGGGTTGTGAGAGAGGCGTACGGCGGAGATGTCGCAGCAAGACACTGAGCAGTCGGTGAACGACGAGCCGAAGAGCGAGTTCATCGTGGACACCGAGGACTGCGAGGAGCGCGAGCGCGCGCACCGCGAGCGGGGCACCTCCCGTCCGATCACCGTCGTCGGCAACCCGGTCCTCCACAAGGAGTGCCAGGACGTCACGGAGTTCGACGAGAAGCTCGCGCAGCTGATCGACGACATGTTCGCCAGCCAGCGCACCGCCGAGGGCGTGGGCCTGGCCGCCAACCAGATCGGCGTCGACCTCAAGGTCTTCGTCTACGACTGCCCCGACGACGAGGGCGTCCGTCACGTCGGCCATGTGATCAACCCCGTGCTGGACGACCTGCCGGCCGACCGCCGCGTCCTGGACGACTCCAACGAGGGCTGCCTGTCCGTGCCGACGGCTTACGCCTCGCTCGCCCGTCCCGACTACGCCGTCGTGCGTGGCCAGGACATGCACGGCAACCCGATCGCCGTCGAGGGCACCGGCTACTTCGCCCGCTGCCTCCAGCACGAGACGGACCACCTGTACGGCTACCTGTACATCGACCGCCTCTCCAAGCGCGACCGCAAGGACGCGCTGCGGCAGATGGCGGAGGGCACGCCGCGGTACGAGGTCGTTCCCAACGACTGACGTCGTGACGTGACGAAGGGCCCGTACGGAACGTGTTCCGTACGGGCCCTTCGTCGTGGTCGCACCGGGGTTCGGGGAACTGCGGGCCGTCAGTGGCCGGTCGCGCAGTTCCCCGCGCCCCTTACGGGGCTTAGAACTCGTCGTCGAAGGAGACCGAACCCTCGACCGCCACCTGGTACGCGGAGGCGCGGCGCTCGAAGAAGTTGGTCAGCTCCTGGACGTTCTGGAGCTCCATGAAGGAGAAGGGGTTCTCCGAGCCGAACACCGGCGGGAAGCCCAGGCGCTGCAGACGCTGGTCGGCGACGGTCTGCAGGTACTCGCGCATGGAGTCGGTGTTCATGCCCGGCAGGCCGTCACCGCACAGGTCGCGGGCGAACTGCAGCTCGCACTCGACGGCCTCCTTGAGCATGTCCGTGACCTGCTGCTGGAGCTCGTCGTCGAAGAGGTCCGGCTCCTCCTCGCGGACGGTGTCCACGACGGAGAACGCGAAGTCCATGTGCATGGACTCGTCGCGGAACACCCAGTTGGTGCCCGTCGCCAGGCCGTGCAGCAGACCGCGGCTGCGGAACCAGTACACGTAGGCGAAGGCGCCGTAGAAGAACAGGCCCTCGATGCACGCGGCGAAGCAGATCAGGTTGAGCAGGAAGCGACGGCGGTCGGCCTTCGTCTGAAGGCTCTCCAGCTTCTCGACCTCGTTGATCCACTTGAAGCAGAACTGGGCCTTCTCGCGGATGGAGGGGATGTTCTCCACGGCCGCGAAGGCGGCGGCGCGGTCGTCCGGGTCGGGCAGGTAGGTGTCGAGCAGCGTCAGATAGAACTGGACGTGCACGGCCTCCTCGAACAGCTGCCGCGACAGGTACAGGCGCGCCTCGGGCGAGTTGATGTGCTTGTACAGCGTCAGCACGAGGTTGTTCGCCACGATCGAGTCACCGGTCGCGAAGAAGGCGACCAGGCGGCCGATCATGTGCTGCTCACCCGGGGACAGCTTGGCGAGGTCGGCGACGTCCGAGTGGAGGTCGACCTCCTCGACGGTCCAGGTGTTCTTGATCGCGTCGCGGTACCGGTCGTAGAAGTCCGGGTAGCGCATGGGGCGCAGGGTCAGCTCGAAGCCCGGGTCGAGCAGGTTCTTCGGGCGGTCGGATGCCGTGGTCATTACTGGCAGGCCTCGCAGGACTCGGGGTTCTCAAGGGAGCAGGCGATGGCGTCCGCGTCGGGCGCGGCCTGCTGCACCGGGATGGTGGCGGGAGCGCCGTTGCCGCCGGACGCGGCGCGGGCGATCCGGGTGGCCGGGCGGGAGCGCAGGTAGTACGTCGTCTTGATGCCCTGCTTCCAGGCGTACGCGTACATCGAGCTGAGCTTGCCGATGGTCGGCGAGGCCATGAACAGGTTCAGCGACTGGCTCTGGTCCAGGTACGGCGTACGGGCCGCGGCCATGTCGATCAGGGCGCGCTGCGGGATCTCCCAGGCCGTGCGGTACAGGTCGCGGACGTCCTGCGGGATCCACTTCATGTCCTGGATCGAGCCGTTGGCCTCGGTCATGGCCTCGCGGGTGGCGCGGTCCCACACGCCGAGCTTCTTGAGGTCCTCGACCAGGTAGGTGTTGACCTGGAGGAACTCACCCGAGAGCGTCTCGCGCTTGAACAGGTTGGAGACCTGCGGCTCGATGCACTCGTAGACGCCGGCGATGGAGGCGATGGTCGCCGTCGGGGCGATGGCGAGCAGCAGCGAGTTGCGCATGCCGACCGCGGCGATGCGGGCGCGCAGCGCCTCCCAGCGGTCCTCCCACGCGGCGACGGCGTTGGGGTAGTGGTCCGGGTGGAGCACGCCGCGGGCGGTGCGGGTGGCCTCCCAGGCCGGGTGCGGGCCGTGGCGCTCGGCGAGGTCGGCGGAGGCCTCGTACGCCGCGAGCATGATCCGCTCGGAGATCTTGGTGGACAGGGCCTTCGCCTCGGCCGAGTCGAAGGCCAGGCGCAGCCGGAAGAAGACGTCCTGGAGGCCCATCAGGCCCAGGCCCACCGGGCGCCAGCGGCTGTTGGAGCTGCCGGCCTGCTCGGTCGGGTAGAAGTTGATGTCCACGACGCGGTCGAGGAAGGTGACGGCCGTACGGACTGTACGGTCGAGCTTCTCCCAGTCCATCTCGCCGTCGGCGCCCAGGTGCTGGGCCAGGTTGACCGAGCCCAGGTTGCAGACCGCGGTCTCGCCGTCGTTCGTGACCTCGAGGATCTCGGTGCAGAGGTTCGAGGAGTGGACGACGGCGCCCTTCTCGGCCGTCTGGTTGGCCGTGCGGTTGGCGGCGTCCTTGAACGTCATCCAGCCGTTGCCGGTCTGCGCGAGGGTGCGCATCATCCGGGCGTAGAGCACGCGCGCCGGGATGGTCTTGACGGCCTTGCCGGCGGCCTCGTACGCGCGGTACGCGGCGTCGAACTCGTCGCCGTAGAGGTCGACCAGGTCCGGGGTGTCGGCGGGGGAGAAGAGCGACCAGTCCGCGTCCGTCTCGACGCGGCGCATGAACTCGTCCGGGATCCAGTGCGCGATGTTGAGGTTGTGGGTGCGGCGGGCCTCCTCACCGGTGTTGTCGCGGAGCTCCAGGAACTCCTCGATGTCGGCGTGCCAGGTCTCCAGGTAGACGCAGGCCGCGCCCTTGCGGCGGCCGCCCTGGTTGACGGCGGCGACGGAGGCGTCGAGGGTGCGCAGGAACGGCACGATGCCGTTGGAGTGACCGTTGGTGCCCCGGATCAGCGAGCCGCGCGAGCGGATGCGCGAGTACGACAGGCCGATGCCGCCCGCGTGCTTCGACAGACGCGCCACCTGGTGGTAGCGGTCGTAGATGGAGTCCAGCTCGTCCAGCGGGGAGTCCAGCAGGTAGCAGGACGACATCTGCGGGTGGCGGGTGCCGGAGTTGAACAGCGTCGGGGAGGACGGCAGGTACGAGAGGGTGCTCGTCAGCCGGTACAGCTCCGCCACGTCGTCCAGGGCCCGCTCGGAGTGGTCCTCGGCGAGACCGCAGGCGACGCGCAGCAGGAAGTGCTGCGGGGTCTCGATCACGTCGCGGTGGATCGGGTGGCGCAGCAGGTAGCGGCTGTGCAGGGTGCGCAGGCCGAAGTAGCCGAAGCGGTCGTCCGCGCCGTCGGCGAGGGCGGCCTCGACGAGGGCGTCCAGGCGCGCGGCGTGGGTGCGCACGAAGGCGGCCGTCTCGTCGGCGATGAGGCCCTCGCGGTGCCCCACCTCGACGGAGGCGGAGAAGGAGGTCGCGCCCTGGCCGGCCGCCTCGTCGGCGATGGCCAGGGTGAGCAGGCGCGCGGCGAGCCTGGAGTACTCGGGCTCCTCGGCGATCAGGCCGGCGGCGGCCTCGGTGGCGAGGGAGCGCAGCTCGGCGTCGTCCGCGGCGGCGCTGCGGCCGCGCAGCGCGGCGGCGGCGACCTTGCCCGGGTCGGTGGCCGGAAGGTCGGCGGTGAGGTCGGTCAGGGTGCGCAGGAGCGCGGTCCCGGGGCCGCCGGTCGCTTCCGCGTTCGCTGAGACCGGTGCTGAAGCCGGATCTGCGGGCGCGATGGTCACTGAGGCTCTCCCTCGCTCGGCTGGGTGGGCCGGGCGGGAGAGCGATGAGCGCGCACGCGCATGCCTCTTGCACCAGGGCATGCCTCGTAGGCGTCCATCGGCCCAACCCGCGAGGCCCGGACGAATTCAACGCCCATGGCCGAGCCGGGGCAGGCTCGGTGGTGGGCGCGCTGTCGGCAGGTCGTCGGACTTCAGGTGCGCTGGGTATATGCGCACACATACACCGTTGCGGGACAGTTCCGGATTTCCACCGGATTCCCCTGCGACGACAGCGGAGACGAGCATACATCTAGTGCCGGGCCTCGCACGCGCCCCCACATGTTGTGTCGTCGCGTCATGAGACGGTCGCGGAATGTGCTAACGGGCGTCCCTGGCAGGGCAGGAGAAGAGGGCCGCCACGCCCCCTGGACGGGGATGTGGCGGCCCTCCGGACGGGCCCCGGGCGGTGGTCCCGGGAGCGGTGGATCAGTGGCCGCCGGGGGCCCCTGCGGTGGCCGGCGGGAGCTCCGCGCGGACGCCCGGGTCACCGGCGTCGGCCGTGTAGTCCGAGGGGCGGGTGAGGTCCTCGCCGTCGGGCGCCTTCAGCGCCTTGAGGACGAAGGTCGCGACGATGACGACGATCACGTTGAGGGCAAAGGCGGTAAGCCCGATATAGCCCTTTTCGCCGATGAGGGGGATGAGGTTGGTGTTCCCGAAGTGATCCTGGGTGGCACTCGGTGTGGCGTACGCCCGCCACGTCCCGTACGTCATGCCGACCGCCCAGCCCGCGAGCAGGGCCCAGCGGTGGGGCCAGCGGGTGAAGAGCCCGCCGACGAGCGCGGGCACGGTCTGGAGGATCCAGATGCCGCCGAGGAGCTGGAAATTGATGGCGACCGTTTTGTCCAGGGTGAGGACGAAAACGAGCGCGCCGACCTTGACCAGCAGGGACGCGAGCTTGGACACCTTCGCCTCGTGTTCGGGGGAGGCGTCCGGTTTGAGGAAGTCCTTGTAGATGTTGCGGGTGAAGAGATTTGCGGCGGCGATCGACATGATGGCCGCCGGTACGAGCGCGCCGATGCCGATCGCGGCGAAGGCCACTCCGGTGAACCAGTCCGGGAACATGTCCTCGAACAGCTGGGGTATCGCCAGCTGGCCGTTCTTCACCTTCACCCCGGCGGCGATGGCCATGAAGCCGAGCATCGCCAGCAGGCCCAGCATCAGGGAGTAGAGGGGAAGGATGGTGGTGTTCCGGCGGATGACATTGCGGCTCTTGCTGGAGAGGACCGCCGTCACGGAGTGGGGATAGAGGAAGAGCGCCATCGCCGAGCCGAGCGCCAGCGTCGCGTACGACCACTGGGCGTCCGCCCCCGGGACCAGCGAACCACGTGGTTTGCCCGTTGCGGGATTCTCGGCCGCGAACGCCGCACCGGCCTTGCTGAAGATGCTCTCGAAGCCGCCCAGTTTGATCGGTATGTAGATGATCGCCACGATGATCACGATGTAGATCAGCGCGTCCTTGACGAAGGCGATCAGCGCGGGGGCACGCAGCCCGGAGGAGTAGGTGTAGGCCGCGAGCACGCCGAAGGCGATGAGGAGCGGCAGGTCCTTGACGAACCAGTTGGCGTTCTCGCCGCCGCCCACGCCCATGACGTCGAGCACCGCCTGGATGCCGACCAGTTGCAGCGCGATGTACGGCATCGTGGCCAGGATGCCGGTCACCGCGAGGGCGAGGGAGAGGCCCCGGGAGCCGAACCGGCCCCGGACGAAGTCCGACGACGTCACATACCCGTGCTTGTGCGCCACCGACCACAGACGGGGCAGGAAGGTGAAGACCAGCGGATAGGTGATGATCGTGTACGGCACGGCGAAGAAGCCGGCCGCGCCCGCCGCGTAGATCGCCGCCGGTACCGCCACGAACGTATAGGCGGTGTAGAGGTCCCCGCCCAGCAGGAACCAGGTGACCCAGGTGCCGAAGGACCGGCCGCCCAGGCCCCATTCGTCGAGGTTGTCGGCGTTCTCCGCCTTTCGCCAGCGGGCGGCGAGAAAGCCCATGGCCGTGACGACGACGAAGAAGAAGAGGAAGACGGCGAGTGCCACGCCGTTCACACCGTCCTTCACCCCTCCTCACCCCCCGCGTGCCGCTCCCGCCGCACCGTCTCCTCCCGCCGTCGCACGATGACGTAGGCGACGACCGTAAGGAGGGTGGACACCAGCACCCAGAGCATCTGGTACCAGTAGAAGAAGGGGATGCCGATGAGGGCCGGGGTGAGCCGGGCGTAGGAGTCCACCCACAACATCGCCACGAAGGGGATGGCGAGGCACGCTCCCGCGACGATCAGCGGGACGGTCAAGACCGGGTTGCCTACGGTCAAGAGTGGTTTATGGCCGTCCGCGGAGGCTTGTGCGGCCGTGCGGCCGGGTGGATGCTCGGGTGGTTCCGACATGCGGTGACTCCGTCCCCTGTGCGATCACTTGCGGTAATGCGCTGGAAATCTAGGTGAGGGCCCCTCCGGGCGTCACCCCCTTTCCGGATATCGGAATGGCAACACCAGCAGGGGTACGGGCGGAATCCCATCGTCCGGAGGTGGGTTGACGACGGGCCGTGTTCATATGGCGTCAAGTCGCCTTGTGCCGACCCGGGTTGTCCGGTATTTGACGAAACTTCAAGCTGTCATCGACGGGTAATACGCAGGTAAAGTGTTCGTCGCGGTGGCCGGGCAGAATCGGGCCCGGGCAGCCGGTGTGCCCCGAAGTGGTGGCCCCGGCACGCCGCGTCCGGACACCGGGCCCCCGGTGTCCGTCGCTCTTGATCCGACCCGACCACACCGTGCCCGGCGCGTCCCCACACGCGTCGCGGGCGCAGGAGGCAGGCCCATCATGAAGTCGCTCATAGCCCACGCCCGTTCCTTCGCGGCCCACATCGCGGACTCCGAACGCGCCGAGAGCTTCCGTGCCCTCCAGGCCGGCCAGTCACCGGAGGCACTGTTCATCACCTGCTCCGACTCGCGCGTCGTCCCCTCCCTCATCACCGGCGCCCGGCCCGGGGAACTCTTCGAACTCCGCACCGCCGGCAACATCGTTCCCGAGTACGGCGGTGGCCACCCCATGGGCGAGACCGCCACCATCGAGTACGCCGTGCGCGTCCTCGGCGTCCGCGACATCGTCGTCTGCGGCCACTCCCACTGCGGCGCGATCAGCGCACTCGTCCAGGGCGACGACCTCTCCGCCGCCCCCGCCGTCCGCGACTGGCTCGCCACACAGGCGGCAGGCGCCTCCGTCGGCGCCGACCTCGCCGACGAGGTCCAGCGGCACGCCGTGGCCCAGCTCGACCGGCTGCGCACGTATCCGTGCGTACGCGAACGGATCGAGGAAGGGCTGCTC
This sequence comes from Streptomyces abikoensis, assembly GCF_014648775.1. GTDB lineage: Bacteria > Actinomycetota > Actinomycetes > Streptomycetales > Streptomycetaceae > Streptomyces > Streptomyces abikoensis. The sequence continues at coordinate 514,761 of NZ_BMRT01000003.1, read as the reverse complement.
TCGCTCCACGCCTGGTACTACGAGGTGCACACGGGTGCGGTCCGCGCGTACCGGCCCGGCGGTGGCAGCCGTACGTTCGGGCCGCTCTGAGAGCGGCGGGCGCCACGACGGGCGCTGTGACGACGTACGGCACGCGGACCCTTAAGGAACCCCACCTCCATGCTCTCCACCCTCACCCCTTTCTCCCCTTACACCCCTTTCAAGAACGACCGTGGCGCGCTGCGCCGCGACGCCCTCGCCTCCCTGGTCGTCTTCCTGGTGGCGCTCCCGCTGTGCGTGGGCGTGGCCGTCGCCTCGGGCGTACCGGCTGAACTCGGCCTGATCACCGGCATCGTCGGCGGCCTGGTCGTCGGCGCCCTGCCGGGCAGCACCTTCCAGGTCAGCGGGCCCGCCGCCGGGCTGACCGTCCTGGTCTTCGAGGCCGTCAAGGAGTTCGGTCTGGGCGCGCTGGGCGTCATCGTGCTCGCGACGGGCGTGCTCCAACTCGCCCTGGGCGCGCTGCGTTTCGGCCGCTGGTTCCGCGCGATCTCCGTCGCGGTCGTCCAGGGCATGCTCGCGGGCATCGGTCTGGTGCTCGTCCTCGGCCAGCTCTACACCCTGGCCGGCGCCCGGCAGCCGGGCTCGGGCCTCGCGAAGATCGCCGGGCTGCCGGGCCTGGTGGTGGACGCGGTGACCGACCGCGACTCCATCGCCGCGTGTGCGGTGGGCGCGGGCACGATCGCCGTCCTCGTCCTGTGGAAGAAGCTCCCCGGGAAGGCCCGGCTCGTGCCCGCCCCGCTGGTGGCCGTCGCCGCGGCCACGGCGGTCACCGCGGCCGCCGGCCTGGACATCGCCCATGTAGAGGTCAAGGGTCTCACCGACGCCATCCAGCCCCCGGGCCTCAACGACCTCACCTCGCTCGGCAGTGTCGCCGTCCTCGGCACGATCCTGGCCTTCACCCTCATCGCCTCCGCGGAGTCCCTCTTCAGCGCCGCCGCGGTCGACCGGATGCACCAGGGCCCACGCACCCACTACGACAAGGAGCTCCTGGCCCAGGGCGTGGGCAACACGATCTGCGGCGCCCTGGGCGCCCTCCCCATGACCGCCGTCATCGTCCGCAGCGCGGCCAACGTCCAGGCGGGTGCCAAGACATCGCTTTCCCGAGTGCTGCACGGTGTGTGGCTGCTGATTTTCGCTGTCGCACTGCCCGCAGCGATCGGCGTCATCCCGCTGGCCGCACTGGCGGGCGTCCTGGTGCACGCGGGCTGCAAGCTGGTGCCGGTCAAGGAGATCGGCCCGCTGTGGCGGGAGCACCGCGGCGAGGCGCTGGTGCTGGCGGCCACGGCGATCGCGATCGTGACGACCAGCATGTTCGAGGGCGTGATGCTGGGCCTGCTGCTGGCGGTGGTCAAGACGGCGTGGGAGGTCTCGAAGGTCCACGTCGAGACCCGTGAACTCACCGGCGGCCGCCTGATCGTGACGATCACGGGCCACGCCACGTTCCTGCGCCTCCCGCGCCTGCTGGAAACCCTGGAGGCCCTCCCGCAGGACCGCCCGGTCGAACTCGACCTGTCGGAGGCCCGCCACCTGGACCACGCGTGCCGCACGGCCCTCGAGGGATGGGCGGAACGCCACAACGCGGAGGGGACGGAGGCGGTACGGGTCCGGCAGTAGCGGAAAAAAGGGGGGAGGGGCGGCGCTCCGCCCCTCCCCCCTTTCCGTTGGGGGCGCCGTGCGTCAGTTCGCGGCGCGGCGTCGCCGTGCCGTCAGGACCATGCCCGCACCGGCGGCGAGGGCGAGTGCGCTGCCGCCCACGGCCCAGGGGAGCGCGGCGTCGGCGCCGGTGGCGGCCATCTGCCCGCCCTGGTCCGTGTCCTTCGCGACGGGCTTCCCGGCGATGTCGGCCGTCGACTTGGCACCGCTGCCGCTGCCGCTGCCGCTGCCGCCGCCGTTCTCCGGCTTGGCGCGGTCGCCGGTGGACGGCTTGTCGTCCTTGCCGCCCTTGTCGCTGCCGGCGCCGTCCTTCCCCTCCTTCTCCTTCTTTTCCTTCTGCTCCTTCTCCTTGACCTCCTTGGCGGCCTTCTCGGCGGCCTCATCCTTGGCCCGCGCCTCGAACTGGCCCACCTCAAGGAAGTGCCGGATGTCCTCGGGCGTGCCCTTGAGCGCCTTCTTCGCGGCTTCCCGCACGGCGGGCCCGCCGACGCTCAGGATCTGCACGGTACGGACGCGGTCATCCGCGGTCCGAGCCGCCTTATAACCGCTCTCCAGGAACTTCACCCGGTCCTCGGGCGTACCGTTGAGCGCCTTGTTCGCGGCTTCGGTGACGCCCGGACCGACGTCCTTGCCCAGCCCGAGGATCCGCAGGATCGCGATGCGGTTGTCCTCGTCACGGGCCGCGTACTGGCCGGTGGTGAGGAACGCGCGCATCTCCTCGGGGGTGCCGTTGAGCGCTTTCTCCGCGCGCGTCTTGAGACCGCGGCCGATGTTCCCCTCGCCGAGGATCTTCAGAATCGCGGCCTTGTCCTCTTCGGCCTGCTTTTTGCCGGCGCCTTCCTCCGGCTTCACCTCAGCGGCCTTCTCCGGCGCGGCGACCTCAGCCGCCTTGACGCCATCGGCGGCGACCGCCGGCGAGGAGAACAGCACGGCCGGGGCCAGCGCGGCGGCCACGACGGCCGTGGAAACGCGGGTCAACTTCACGGGTACACATCCACTTTTGACTAGGAGATCATAAAAAGCTATTGAGGACCGTTGCGCGTGTTCCGCCGGTGCTTCATGTGGTGCAACGTCACCCATGCAAGTGCGAGGGAAGCGACGCCGATGGCCAAGAGGACTGCCCTTGTGGCGAGCCCGCTGTTGGTGACGGCACCGACGAAACCGGCCACGGTTCCCGCGCAGCCGAGGAATAGAGAGCGCCAGCCGAGGAGAACGTTGCCGAGCATTTCACCGAGTCCGGCGGCGGGACCTTTCTTGAAACCCCCGCCTTTTCGCGAGTCCAGTCGGCTTTCCTTGTTGACCATGTACTTCACCACTCATGCGATGGGAGCGATGGGGCGTCGCTCGAAAGGACTGGGTGCGACATAACGTACCGGACCGCCCTCGGGCAGCAGGTAGTCGACGACCGTTGCGCCGAAGGCCACCGGCCACCCGAACGCCCTGACGCCGAGTCTACCCAGAACTGCCCCCTTTCCCATCTCGGCGGCAGAGCTGCTGACATACCCTCCGAGTTGCCCCGCGAAGAAGGGGCCGATGAATCCCTTGAAGGATTCCTTGGCCTCGTCGGTGCGGCCCAGCACGGTGAGTGCGACACCGTCGAATGCCCCTCGTAGGCTGAAGAATCCGACAGTATTGCGTACGCCGTCGGGAACTCCGGCGTTGCTGTGCTTTTCGAAGACGACGTTGTCATTCTTGGGGTCGTCCTGGGGGCGGTACTTGCTTTCCGCGTCCTTGTGCGCCTTTTCCCGGGCTGCCTTCGCCGCTGCCTGCTGTTCCTGATGGCGCTTCTCCGTGGCGATGGCGTATGCGTCGCGTGCGGCCTGCCCGGCCGTGGCGGCATCCCGGCCCGCGTCCAGGGCAGCCTCCCGGGCTCGGCGGGCGGACGCGGCCGCGTTGCCGGCCGAAACGCTGGCTTGGGCAGCGGAGTCCGTGGCCTGGCTGGCCGAGTAGTTCGCGGCCCGGCTGGCCTTGCGTGCGGTAGCAGCTGCGGATTTCGCGCGTGCGGCGGAGTCCGCGGCCGCTGCGGCGGACTTGTCCGCGGCCTGGGAGCTCTCGCGTGCCCGTGCGGCGTGGTCGCCCGCTTCGCGCGCAGCCTGCTCCGCCTGCTTGGCGTAGCCGTTCGCCTCATCGGCCTTGCCCCTGGCGTGGGCGGCTGCCTCGGCGGCGGTGCCGGCGTCCTTGTAGGCATCGGCTGCGGCCTTGGCGGCGATGCTGATCTGCGCACTGACAGCCGCGACGTGGGCGGCGGTGTCCTGGTCGGCCTGCGCGGCCTTGTACTGGAGGCGTGTCACGAAGACGCCCGGCATCCAACGGGGTCCGGCCATGGCCGTCCGGGCGGCGGCCTTGACGTGCGGGCCGCCCTTTTCCATGATCCGCAGGGTCTCGACCCGGTCGTCCTCGGCCTGGGCCTTCGGGTATCCGCTGAGGAGGAAGGCGTTGAGGGCCTTGGCCGAGCCGTCGTTCATGGCCGCGCCGCCTGCTGCGGTGACGGCCTTGCCCGCGTCTTCCATCGCCTGCAGGGTCTGGATGCGGTACTCGTCGCGCTGGCTCTCCACCACTCCGTCGGTCAAGAACGCTTCGACTGCCTCGGGGCCCCGGGCGAGTGCGGCTTCTGCCGCGTCAGCCGTCTTCGGGGTGCCGATCCGGGCAAGGTGGAGGGCGGTCTCGCGATCGTCTTCCCGCTGCGCGGTGAGACGGTCGGTCGTGAGCCAGGCGAGCATGTCGGCATCGGTGCCGGACAGTGCCTGGCCAGCAGCCTCACTGGTCCAGACGCCGTTACCGCTGAGGAGATTGACCGCGGCCTTGCGGGCAAGGGCGGCTGCCGTCGCAGGGGCTGACGTGACCTTGTCCGCTCCCTCCGCGAGGAGCTTCTTCGTCTCTTCGTCCATGCGGGCGGCCTGTGTCCGCACGTACTGGTTGGTGGCCGCGGCCTCGTCGTCCAGAGACTTCAGCAGTTCGGCATCCGCGACCGCTTTCGCCCCCTCCTGCTCAAGGAGGTACTTCTCGGCCTCGCGGGCCACCTTCTCGACCTGCTGAGCCTGAGCGGTCGCGGACGCGGCTTGCTCCGCCGCCTTGAGGGCGGCGTTCGCGTGCGCGGTGGCCTTCTTCGCCTCGGCGTCGGCCTCGCCGGCATGCTGAGCGGCGTCCTCTGCCGCCTTCGCGGCTGCCTCGGCATGACCGACCGAGGACTCGGCGGCCTGACGGGCCTCCCGGGCCGCCGCGGCGGCCTGGTTGGCAAGCCGCTGGGAGCGATCAGAGGCTTGAGTGGCCTGTGTTGCCGCTGAGCGGGCCTGGGCTGCTGCCCGTCGCGCCCGCGCGGCTTCGCCGGCGGCGACCCCGGACTGCTCGCTTGCAACGGCTGCGGCCTCGGCAGCGGCGGCCGCGTTCTGCCCGGCGCGGGCTGCGGCGGCAGCGGAGTCCCCGGCTGCGGCACTCGCGTCTGCGGCATGGGAGGCGGCTTGAGCCGCGGTGCGGGCGCCGGCGGCCGCATCACGGGCTGTCTGGGCGTCCTTTCGCGCGTTCGCCGCCTGGTTGCGGTCACTGATGGCGGCATTCGCCGACCGGTATGCCCTGGCGGCCGCCTGTCCGGCCGCGGTAGCGGCATACGCGGCGTTGGCGGCGGCTTGTGCGGCAGTGCGGGACGCGGCTACCGCAGTGTTCGAAGCCTGGATCGCCGTACGGGCAGCGGTCGCCGCCCCCTCGGCGGCCTGGGCGGCGCGGGTGGCGGCTCGCCCGGCTCTGTCCGCGTCACCCTTCGCCGCCCGGCTCTCTTCCGCCGCCTTCTGTGCAGCCTCCTTGGCCAAGGAGGCCGCTTTGTCGGCACGGCCGGCCGCCGCCTTGGCCTCCTCGGTCTCGGCCTGGGCGCGCTTACCCGCCGCTGTGGCCGCTTCCGCGAGTTGGGTCACGGTCATCAGTTCCTGGTCCCGGGCGCGAGCCAGGTGCTGCCCGGTCTCCAGGAACTGGATCCTGTCCTGTGGCGTTCCGTTCATCGCCCGCGTGGCGGCCTGCTTCATCGCGCCGCCGCCGGACTCCATCAGGGCCAGTACCCGGACCCGGTTGTCCTCGTCCTCGGCTTTGGGCAAGCGCTTCTCGAAGAACTCTTCCAGAGCCTTCGCCGAGCCGTCGTTGAGAGCCTTCTGACCCTCTCGGTTGACGCCTCGACCACCCTGACTCATCGTCCGCAGCACGTCGACGCGCCGGTCGTCGTACAAAGGCTTCTCGAACCCGGACTTCACGAAGTCGAGAACGTCCTGGTCGCTTCCGGACAACGCCTTCTGACCCGCCTCGCTCACCCCCTTACCGGCGGTGGGAAGCATCTGCAGGATCGCGATGCGCGCGTCGTCGACCGTGGCTCGGCGGAGCCCTCGCGCAAGAAATTCCTGCAGGTCGGCATCGCTTCCGGTGAGAGCCTTGGCAGCGGCACGCTTCACTCCCGCATCACCGCGCATCCAGGCGTCGACGGCCTGGGCCCGGGAATTGACTGTGGACGCGGCCTGCTCCGGAGGGGCCGCCTGAGCGACAGCGGTTCCCAGGACAAGCGCAGAGACCGTCAGTGCTGTGAGTGACGTGAGTCGGCGTCTGGACCGACCCACTTGATGGCGTATCGACTCTGTCTGATTCATGTCAAGTATTCGCTAACCGGATTCTGCTGAACGATCTTCCCGTGGGCGCATTCGACGCCGAATTCGATGATCACATGCGGTCAAGCGAAGTTAAAGTCAAGGTAAAAGAGGACTAAAGTCCCGACGCCCCCTCATGTGCTCTGTTCGATGAGTGGGGAATGCCTGCCGTGTGGAGCCGAGTTGGGCGTGTGACTTTGGTCCCGAGCGGCGCCCGGTGCGAATGCGGGGATGCCTGCGATGTGATCTTCGGCACCTTCCGGAAATTGTCGCCACGGCAAGCCCGGTGGTAGTCAGTTAGCCCTGCCGGTAGGGCCTGGAGTGCCCGGCGCGCCCTCGGCGGACCGGTTCCGTGACTGCTTGCCCATCTTCACCGTGAACTGATGACAGGTGGGCTGTACCTGGATGAAAGAGCTATTGATGAAGACCTCTTCACGCCTGCTGGCCCTGGCCCTGGCCGGCTGCACCCTGGCCCTGGCAGGAGCGGCCTACGCGGTCGACACCCGGACATCGGCGGCGTCTGCGGGCGCGAAGGCCGGCGCGTCCGGCGACGCTGCCCAAATGCCCTACGCCGTCGAGGACTTCTCGTACCCCAACGCGGAAAAAATCCTCGCCGAGAAGAATCTGAAGCTCAAGCGCGGAGACGGCAATATCACGCTGGCCGAATGCGGCAGCTCGCCCGACCTGCTGCAGTTCATCGGCCGGGACCGGGACGACTTCTGTTTCCGTGTCAAGGGTGCCAAGGGATACCTCAGTCTTGAGGTGCCTGCCGTGACGGGAGTGCAGACCAAGGACCACACGGCACACGTTGCGATGACCGTCGACGGTAAGACCAAGTCCTACGACGTCGCCAAGAACGCATGGAAGGGCATCGGCGAGACCACGGACCCGGCAGGGCGCGAGCACGTACTCGTGGAAATCGTCACCGGGAAGTAGACGACGCCCATGAATACCGATCAAGGAATACACATGTCTGTAAGGCGTTCGCACACTGTGTGGGCAGCGGGGCTTCTCACGGCGGCTGTAGGAGCCGGTCTGCTGACTGCCGCGCCGGCGAGTGCTGTCGCGGGCGGCAGTGCCGACGAGGGCTCGTATGCGTTCATGGCAAAGCTCAACGTCGGCGGAGAGCGGAGCTGCTCCGCGGCCCTCGTCGAGAAGCAGTGGCTCGTCACTGCGGCCAGCTGTTTCGCCGACGGTTCCACCTCGGGTGGCAAGGTCGCCGCCGGCGCCCCCAAGCTCAAGACCACTGCCACCCTGAGCGGTCGTGCCACCGATGTCGTCGAGCTCGTCCCGCGCGAGGACCGCGACCTGGTGATGGCCAAGCTGACCAAGCCGGTCACCGGCATCACCCCCGCCGGGATCGGTTTCAAGCCGCTCGCCCAGGGCGAGGAGCTGCGCGTCGCCGGCTACGGCCGCACGAAGGACGAGTGGGTACCCGACAAGCCGCACTCGGCGAAGTTCACCGTGAGTGCCCTGCGGGACGGCTCCGTCGAGCTCGACGGAGCGAGCGCCGACGCCGCCGTCTGCAAGGGCGACACCGGCGGCCCCGCCTTCCGCGAGGTCGGGGGCCGCTACGAGCTGGTCGGTGTCAACAGCACCTCCTGGCAGGGCGGCTGCTTCGGCAACGAGGACGAGACCCGCAAGGGTGCCGTCGACGCACGGGCCGACGACATCGCCGGGTGGATCCAGTCCGTGTCCTCCCGCACGCTGCTGCCGCGCTCGAGCTGGAAGTACGCCTCCTACACCGCGTCCGGCTACTTCACCGGCGGCTCGAACGACGGCAAGCGCCGCATGGACCTCTTCGTCGTCTGGAAGGACGGCGAGGCGACGCTCTTCCAGGGTGCCGACCACGACGACCCGAAGCAGCCCTTCTCCGCCGAGTACAAGATCGCCGACAAGGGCAGCTACTGGCAGGACGCCCGCGCGGTCACCGGCGGCAAGTTCACCGAGAACGGCTCCGACGGCATCACCGTCCGCTGGGCCAGCGGCAAGGTGTCGACGTACATGCACGTCGATCAGAACGGCGTCCACGACGAGAAGACGCTCCGCCCCGGTGGTGGCGACAACCCGTTCTGGAAGAACGCCCGGCTGATCACGGCGGGCCGGTTCACGGAGAACTCCCTCCGTGACGACCTGCTCGTCCTCTGGGAGGACGGCTCGACGTCGATGTACTCCGACATCGGCACCAAGGGCCTCAGCGGCTGGACCCAGCTGACCAAGGCCGACAACGGATGGAAGAACGCCGTCCAGATCAGCGCCGGCGAGTTCACCGGCAAGAAGACCGCCGACCTCCTCATCCGCTGGAACGACGGTCAGGCGCAGATCTTCCCGGGTGTCGACACCGCCGGTTACCACGGCAGCCGGATCACCGTCCGGCCCGTCGGCTCGGCGTGGCAGAACGCCCAGACCCTGACGGTCGGCTCCTTCACCGCCCCCGGCAAGGGGCCGAACGACGTCCTCGTCGGCTGGAACGACGGCAACGTCAGCTACTACCCCGGCGTCGACGCCGCCGGCACGCACGGTGAGGTCCAGCTCGTCGGCTGAACCGGCCGACGTACATCAACCACGGTCCGGCCGTCGCTGCCGTAAGTGAACGGTGGCGGCCGGACCTGAGCGTGTCCTGCCCACGCCCGCCCACCACTCCCAAGGAAAGACACATGAACCGCAGTAGTTCGCGCGCCGCGTGGGCAGCCGGTTTCCTCGCCACTGTCATCGCGACCAGCGCACTGGTCACGGCCACCGCCACCGCCCCCGCGCACGCGGTCACCGGCGACGTGGCCAAGGACGGTCAGTACGTCTCCACCGTCAAGCTCGACATCGGCGAGGGCCGGCGCGCCTGCACCGGCACGCTCGTCGACGAGCAGTGGGTGCTGACCGCCGGCAGCTGCTTCGCCGACAGCGCGCAGCCGGGTGGCGAGGTCGCCGCCGGGGCGCCGCAGTTGAAGACCAGGGCGACCGTCGGCCGGGCGGATCTCGCCACCGAGGCTGGGCAGGTGCGGGACGTCGTCGAGCTCGTCCCGCGCGACGACCGCGACCTCGTCATGGCGCGGCTCGCCGCCCCCGTCGCCGACGTCAAGCCCGCCGCGCTGGGCGGCGGCGCTCCCGCGAAGGGGGACGTGCTGCGGGTCGCCGGCTACGGCCGTACCAAGGACGAGTGGGTGCCGGACCGCGTGCACTCGGGCGCTTTCGGTGTCGAGGCCGTGAAGGGCACCAGCCTCGACATCACCGGCAAGGACGGGGCCGTCTGCAAGGGCGACACCGGAGGGCCGGTGGTCCGCGAGCGCGACGGGCGGGAGGAGCTGGTCGGCGTCAGCAGCGCTTCCTGGCAGGGCGGCTGCTTCGGGAACGAGACCGAGACCCGCAAGGGCGCCGTCGCGACCCGGACCGACGACGTCGGCTTCTGGGTCCAGCAGGTGCGCGGTCTCCCCAAGCGCTACGCGACGACCACCGGCGACTTCGACGGCGACGGCAAGGCCGATGTCGCCATGCTCACCGACTACGGCTCGTCGAAGGACGGCCGGGGCCGGGTGGCGCTGTGGGTCCACACCGCCACCGGCGAAGGCTTCAAGGAGCCGCGCGCCGTGTGGGACAACGGCTCGGACAGCTGGCGATGGGACGCCGTCAAGCTGACGTCCGGTGACTTCAACGGTGACGGCAGGACCGATATCGGGGCGCTGTACAACTACGGCAAGACCGCCGACGGCCGTTACCGGACCGGTCTGTTCACCTTCACCAGCACCGGGACCGGCTTCGACGCCCCCGTGAAGGTCTGGGAGAGCTCCTCCAGCTCCTGGAAGAGCTGGAACTGGGACGCCAGCAAGCTCGCCGCCGGTGACTTCAACGGCGACGGCAAGGCCGACATCGCCGTCCTCTACAACTACGGCAACAGCGGATCCCGCAACGAGAGCGGCCTGCTGACCTTCACCAGCACCGGCAACGGCTTCGCCGAACCCCGCAAGGCGTGGGAGAGCGGGTCGACCAGCTGGAACTGGAACAGCAGCAAGATGGTCGCCGGCGACTTCAACGGCGACGGCAAGAGCGACATCGCCGTCCTCTACGGCAACGGCACGACCTCCGACAGCCGCAACGAGACGGCCCTGTGGCTCATCGCCGACAACAGCAACGGCTTCGTCGAGCACCGCAAGGTCTGGAACAGCCTCACCTGGGAGGGCCGCAGCTGGAGCTGGGAGGCCAGCAAGGTCGCGGCCGGTGACTTCAACGGTGACGGCAAGGCCGACATCGCCGTCCTGTACGACTACGGCAAGGTCGCCGGCAAGAACAAGACCGGCCTGTGGATCTTCTCCGGTACCAAGGACGGCTTCGCCGACCCGCGCAAGGTCTGGGAGAGCGGCACCACGGTCGACAGCTGGAACTGGGCCGCGAGCGAGCTCGCCGTCGGTGACTTCAACGGCGACGGCAAGGCCGACATGGGCGTCACCTACGACTACGGGCAGGGCGCCGACGGCCGTACGTCGGTCGGTCTGTGGTCCTTCACCAGCAACGGCAGCGGTTTCAACGCCCCCGTGAAGGTCTGGAACAGCGACCTGAAGCGCTGATCCCCCCAGTGGGGCCGGCCCCGGTGCGCCGGCCCCACGCCCGCAAGCAGTACTTACGTCAGGAAACCGCCTCCCCGTGCAGCTCCCTCCCCTCCGCCTCGCCAGCCGTACCCGACGCGGGTTGTGCGGCGCCGCCCTAGTGGTCTCCCTCTCCACCGCCGCGGCCGCCGGGCCGCTCACCGCTCGGGCGGACCCCGCCGCGCCCGGGCCGGGCAGCGCACAGGGCGTGCTGCCCCGGGGCGTACCCCATCTCGTCCTCCCCGATCTGCGGAAGCCCGCACAGCCGGGCCCGTCGGTCGGCGGTGAAGCGGGGATTCCGGCCACCGCCCTGGACGCGTACAAGAAGGCCGCGCGGGCGCTGGCCACGAGCCAGCCGGGGTGCCGGATCCCATGGGAGCTCGTCGCCGGGATCGGGCGGGTGGAGTCCGTGCACGCCTCCGGGTACGGGCTGCGTTCCGACGGGTCCACGGAGCGGCCCATCCGGGGGCCGCGGCTGGACGGGAAGCGGTTCGCGCTCATCCGCGACACCGACGGCGGACGCTGGGACGGCGACACCGAGTATGACCGTGCCGTCGGCCCCACCCAGTTCATCCCCTCCACCTGGGTCACCTGGGGCGCCGACGGCAACGGCGACGGGGTCGAGAACCCCAACAACATCTACGACGCCGCCCTCGGCACCGCCCGCTATCTCTGCGCCGGCGACCGGAACCTCACGGATCCCGCCGACCTCGACAAGGCGATCCTCAGCTACAACAACTCGCGTGAATACGTGAACGCCGTCCTGGAGTGGATGCGTACGTACCAGGGTGCCAGGGTCACCGCCGTCCCCGATGACACCCCGGCCGTGTCCCACCACCCGGATCCGGCCGACGGGCGGTCCGGCACCCCCACGCGTGCGGTCACACGGACGTCGGCCTCCGGCTCGTCGGCCGTCGAGCCACAGCCCGAGCCCCTGCCGAAGCCCGCGCCCGAACCCACGCCCGGCCCCACTCCCAAGCCCGGCCCCACTCCCGAGCCCCGGCCCAAGCCCGGTCCCCGTACCGTCACCCGGCTCACCCCCCTCGGGGAGCAGAGCCGCGACGCCGAGACCGGACAGGACCTCGACCAGGTCGCGCGGGTCCGGGCGAGCAATGCCCATGGGGATCCCGTCCCCGGTGCGGACGTCACCTTCGAGATCGTCGGCGCCGCCACCGACGCCCGTTTCCCCGGGTACGGGGACGCCACGACCGTCACCGTCAGCACCGACGCCCAGGGCATCGCCGCCGCGCCTCGGCTGCGCGTCGGTGACAGACCGGGCGGCTTCGTCGTCATGGCGAGCGCGGCGGGCAAGGACGTGACGTTCCGGGTGGAGGCCCGGCTCTCCGACTCCGCCACCGCCGACGCTCTGACACGGGCCGGCGATCAGCCCCTGAACGCATCGGCCGACGGTATCTTCGCCGGGAGACTTCAGGTCAAGGCCACCCGCTACGGGCAGGCCGCCCTCGGCACCGTGCTCACCGCGACCTTCGTCGTGAGCAAGGACAACGCCGCCGAGAACACCCTCGGGCCGTATTTCACGGACGCGGTGGGCAAGGCCATCCGTACCCTGGTCCTGCCCCCGCCCGGCCCCGACGGTGTGATCACCCTCCCGGCGATCCGCGCCGACGCGCACCCCGGTACGTACATCCTCCGGCTCGCCGCCGCCGACGGTGTCACCTTGGACGTCGAGCTCACCGTGACCGCGTGAGCGTCAGGACGCAGCCGTCAGTGGCCCGTCTCGCCGCGGTTGACCGCCATGACCATGACGGCGCCGATCAGGACCAGCCGGTCCGTCAGCGCGTCGAGCTGCTGGCGCTGTTCGGTGGGGAGGTGCCAGTCCTCCCAGGAGGAGGTGTCCTGCTTCGAGGGTGGGGCCTGCCACTCGGCGGACCAGTCGCGGCCCAGCCGGGTGGCGAGGGGGACGGCGGTGCGAGCCAGGCCGCCGTAGGCGCCGAGGAGGGCGATCATGTGGCCGTCCGGGAGCCAGGCGCGCCAGGCGGTCAGCAGTTCGCCGGCGAGGTGGGCGACGTCTTCCAGCCACAGGACGTGCTGGGTGACCCAGCCCTGGGGGCTGGGGGACTGGGGCATGCCCGGCAGCAGGCGCTGAGGTATGGCGTCACGACGTGTGAAGAAATCGCGCGCGAGGGTCAGCTCGTGGTGCGAGGGGGTCCAGGAACGGTCGTTCAGGGCGATCGCGGCGGCATCGACCGCGTCGACGGCGTGGCTCATTCGGATACCGTACGTGCCCCGCACGCCGAGGGGCGAGCGGGCCGGGGAGCCGGCGCCGTGCCGTAACGGGCCCGGCGCCCCGCGGCCAGCCATTCGGCCCGCAGCCGCTCGTAGACGCCGCGCTCGGCGCTGGTCAGCGTGCGGCCGCTGCGGGCCGTGAGGAACGTGCGTATCTCGTGGTTGAGCTGCTCCTGGGTCGGGGTCAGGGTCGCGTTGCATGACATGCCCTCAGGCTAGGGGGTGCCACTGACAACGGGCCCGCACCAAGGTCGTGTTTGCGGAACGCTCATCGAATGGTCATGAAGTCGACGGGTGATTCCTCACGCCGCTCTTACTCCGCCACCGGCTCTTACGTCACCGGCTCCTACTCCGCCACCGGCCGCCGCAGTCTCGCGACGAACTTGTAGCGGTCGCCCCGGTACACCGACCTCACCCACTCCACCGGCCTGCCCTCCGCGTCCAGCGAGTGGCGGGAGAGGAGCAGCATCGGCAGGCCCACGTCCGTGCCCAGCAGGCCGGCCTCGCGCGGGGTGGCCAGGGAGGTCTCGATGGTCTCCTCCGCCTCCGCGAGGCGGACGTCGTAGACCTCGGCCAGCGCGGTGTAGAGGGAGGTGTACTTCACCAGGCTCCGGCGCAGGGCCGGGAAGCGCTTCGCCGACAGGTGGGTGGTCTCGATCGCCATCGGCTCGCCGCTGGCGAGCCGCAGGCGTTCGATGCGCAGGACGCGGCCGCCGGCCACTATGTCGAGGAGCCCGGCGAGGCGGTCGTCGGCGGTGACGTAGCCGATGTCGAGGAGCTGGGAGGTGGGCTCCAGGCCCTGGGCGCGCATGTCCTCCGTGTAGGAGGTGAGTTGGAGGGCCTGGGAGACCTTGGGCTTGGCGACGAACGTGCCCTTGCCCTGGATGCGCTCCAGCCGGCCCTCGACCACCAGTTCCTGGAGGGCCTGGCGCACCGTCGTGCGGGAGGTGTCGAACTCGGCGGCCAGGGTGCGCTCCGGCGGTACCGGAGTGCCGGGAGGCATGGTTTCGGTCATGTCCAGCAAGTGCCGTTTGAGCCGGTAATACTTGGGAACGCGCGCGGTCCGTCCGCCGCTCGCGGTGCTGCCGCCCTCCGCCGTCTCGCCCTCGGTCGCCATGGCGTGCCTTCCCGACCTTCCCGACTCCGATGATCCTGCTGCCGTCACCGGCTCCTCCGTCTATAGCGGTCACATGGTGGCACGGGCAGAGCCCGAGGAGACCGGAGATACCCGCGTCGACCTCGAGGTGTCGGTCCGGTAACGGAGCCGACAGCGACTCTTATACACCCTTGACACCCCAAAAGGTCTAGGCCAAGCTGCGGGCACTGGTCTAAACCATTAAAGACCACATTCGGTCCTCAAGGGAGAGTGCTGTGAAGCGTGGGCTCATAGCGGCGACGGGTGTCGTGGCCATGATGGTGAGTGTTGCTGCCTGTGGGTCCAGCGACAGTGACAAGGGATCGGCCGACGGCGGTTCCAAGGGCAAGAGCCTCACGGTCTGGTTCATGGATGGCTCGAATCCACCGGGTTGGACGAAGGCCGTCCAGGCCGAGTTCGAACAGAAGACCGGTGCGAAGCTCAACGTCCAGGTCCAGAAGTGGGACGGGATCCAGCAGAAGCTCACCACCGCCCTCTCCGAGTCCAGCCCGCCGGACGTCGTGGAGATCGGCAACACCCAGACGCCCTCCTACGCCCAGACCGGTGGCCTCGCCCAGCTGGACGACCTGAAGAAGGAGATCGGCGGGGACTGGACCGAGTCCCTCAACAAGCCGTCCGTCTTCGAGGGCAAGCAGTACGCGGCCCCCTGGTACGCCGCCAGCCGCGTCGTCATCTACAACAAGAAGGTCTGGGCCGACGCGGGCATCAAGGACACCCCGAAGACCCGCGACGAGTTCTTCAAGGACCTCGAGGCCATCCAGCAGAAGGGCGACGCCGAGCCGCTCTACCTGCCCGGCCAGAACTGGTACTTCTTCGACGGCCTGACCATCGGCACCGGTGCCGACCTGGTGAAGAAGGACGGCAAGAAGTACGTCTCCAACCTCGCCGACCCCAAGGTCGCCAAGGCCATGGAGATCTACAAGAAGTACCAGTCCTTCAGCAAGGCCCCCAAGGACAAGGACGAGGCCACCCCGCAGCAGGCCGACGTCTTCGCCAAGGGGAAGACCGGCGCCTTCATCGGCATGGGCTGGGAGGCCGCCACCGCCGTCAAGGCGAACCCGGAGATCGAGAAGGAGATCGGCTACTTCACCATCCCCGGTGAGACCGCCGACAAGCCCGAGGGCGTCTTCCTCGGCGGCTCCAACCTCGCGATCTCCGAGGGCAGCAAGAAGAAGGACCTCGCCAAGGAGTTCCTGAAGATCACGCTGTCCGACAAGAACGAGGGCGCGCTGGCCAAGGAGGTCGGCTCGCTGCCCAACAAGGACGCGCTGCTGCCCAGCCTGAAGGGCCAGCCGGCCGCCGAGGCCGCCGCCCCCGCCGCCAAGACCGGTGGCACCACTCCGCTGATCCCCGAGTGGGCCAACGTGGAGAACGCGCCGAACCCGATCAAGGCCTATATGACCGCGGTCCTGGGCGGCAAGTCGCCGGAGGAGGCCGCCAAGCAGGTCGAGGGCGACATGAACAAGCGGCTCGCCCAGAAGCAGTAGGGCCTGAGCGGCAGTGAATTCCGTACGGGCCGCCGTGGGGGCGGCCCGTACGGGACCCCGCACCACGCACAACCGTTCCACAGGGGAGAAGGCGGACGACGATGTCAGCGCAGATCGAAGAGGCGGCGGCCACCGGCCCGGCGCCCCGGATCGGCAAGGGCGGCGCCGCGCCGCCCCGCCGCGGCCGGGGAGGCGGGGCCGGAAGCGTGCCCTACCTGCTGATCCTCCCCACCGTCGCCGCCGTCGTCCTGCTGCTCGGCTGGACGCTGGTGAAGAACGGCCTGCTGTCCTTCCAGAACCTCAACAAGCGCCAGCTGATCCAGCGCGTCACCGAGTGGACCGGCGTCGACAACTACGACACCGTCCTCCGCAGTTCCGAGTTCTGGCACGTCACCGGCCGCTCGGTCGTCTTCACCGCCGCCAACGTCGTCCTGATCATGGCGGTCGGCTGTCTGATCGGCCTGCTGCTCGCCCGGCTCGGCACGAAGCTGCGGCTGCTGCTCTCGCTCGGCCTCGTCCTCGCCTGGGCCATGCCCGTCGTCGCCGCGACCACCGTCTTCCAGTGGCTCTTCGACCAGCGCTTCGGCGTCGTCAACTACCTCCTCGACGCGCTCGGCTGGCACTCCATGGCCGGCTACAACTGGACCAGCGGCCAGTTCTCCACCTTCTTCGTGATCACCGTGCTGATCGTCTGGCAGTCTGTGCCCTTCGTGGCGATAAACCTCTACGCCGCCACGACCACGATCCCCAAGGAGCTCTACGAGGCCGCCTCGCTCGACGGCGCGGGTACCTGGAAGCAGTTCACCTCGGTGACCTTCCCCTTCCTCAAGCCGTTCTTCCTCGCCACCACGTTCCTTGAGGTCATCTGGGTCTTCAAGGCCTTCACCCAGGTCTTCGCGATCAACGAGGGCGGCCCCGACCGGCTCACCGAGACCCTGCCCGTCTACGCCTTCCAGGAGGGCATGGGCAGCCAGCACTTCGGCATGGGCGCGGCGATCTCCATCCTCACCATCGTCATCCTGCTGGCGCTGACGGCCTACTACCTGCGACTGGTTCTCAAGCAAGAGGAGGACGAGCTGTGAGGCGCACGCTGCCCAGAACCGTCAGCCGGGTGTGGCCGGGGGCGACGGCGATCGCCCTCTTCGCCGTCTTCGCGTTCCCCGTCTACTGGATGTTCGCCACGGCCTTCAAGGCCAACAAGGACATCGTCAGTGACACCCCCGTCTGGTTCCCCACGAGCCCCACCTTCGAGCACTTCGACAAGGCGGTGAGCGCCGACGGCTTCTGGACGTTCGTCGGGAACTCCCTCACCGTGACCCTGGTGGCCGTGGCCCTGTCGCTCGTCATCGCGCTGCTGGCGTCCTTCGCCGTCGCGCGCATGCGCTTCAAGGGCCGCAAGAGCTTCATCCTCGTGATGATGATGGCCCAGATGGCGCCCTGGGAGGTGATGGTCATCGCGTACTACATGATCGTGCGCGACGTGGACATGCTGAACAGCCTGCCGCCGCTCATCGCCATCTACACCGTCATGGTGCTGCCCTTCACTGTCCTGACGCTGCGCGGCTACGTCGCCGCCGTGCCCAAGGAGCTGGAGGAGTCCGCCATGGTCGACGGGTGCACCCGCACCCAGGCCTTTATCAAGGTCATCTTCCCGCTGCTGGCGCCCGGCCTGATGGCCACCTCGCTCTTCGGCTTCATCACCGTCTGGAACGAGTTCCCGATGGTCCTGATCCTCAACAAGGACCCCGGATCGCAGACCCTCCCGCTGTGGCTGACCGGCTTCCGCACCACCTTCGGCGACGACTGGGGCGCCACCATGGCCGCCTCCTCGCTCTTCGCGATCCCCATCCTCGTCCTGTTCGTCATCCTCCAGCGCAAGGCGGTCGGAGGCCTCACGTCCGGCGCAGTGAAGGGCTAGGAGCTACGACATGACCATCCTCACCCAGCACCGGTCCCCGCACCCGGACACCCTGACCCGGGACGCCCTGACCGTCCTCCAGCCCGGCTTCACCGGGACGACCGCCCCCGACTGGCTGCTGCGCCGGCTCGGCGAGGGCCTCTCCTCCGTCGGCCTGTTCGGCCGCAACATCACCTCCCCCGAACAGCTCGCCGCCCTGACCGAGCGGCTGCGCGCCGAGCGCGGGGACGTCCTCGTCGCCATCGACGAGGAGGGCGGCGACGTCACCCGGCTGGAGGTCCGTACGGGCTCCTCCTTCCCCGGCAACCTCGCCCTCGGCACCGTCGACGACACCGGGCTCACCCGGGCCGTCGCCCACGAGCTGGGCCGCCGCCTCGCCGCCTGCGGCGTCAACCTCAACTGGGCGCCCTCCGGGGACGTCAACTCCGACCCCGACAACCCCGTCATCGGCGTCCGGTCCTTCGGCGCCGACCCGGCGCTCGTCGCCCGGCACACCGCCGCGTACGTCGAGGGGCTCCAGGCCGCCGGGGTCGCCGCCTGCACCAAGCACTTCCCCGGCCACGGCGACACCGCCGTCGACTCCCACCACGACCTGCCCCGCATCGACGCGGACCTCGCCACGCTGCACGCCCGCGAGCTGGTGCCCTTCCGGGCGGCCGTCGCGGCCGGCACCAAGGCCGTGATGAGCGCGCACATCCTGCTGCCCGCGCTCGACCCGGCCCTGCCCGCCACGCTCAGCCCGCGCGCTCTCCACGGGCTGTTGCGCGCGCCCGTCACGGCCGGGGGCCTCGGCTTCGACGGCCTGATCGTCACCGACGGGATGGAGATGCGGGCGATCGCCGGTACGTACGGCATCGAACGCGGCAGCGTCATGGCCATCGCGGCGGGCGCCGACGCGATCTGCGTCGGGGGCGGCCTGGCCGACGAGGGGACGGTGCTGCGGCTGCGCGACGCGCTCGTCGCCGCCGTGCGCGACGGGGAGCTGGGGGAGGAGCGGCTCGCCGACGCGGCGGCCCGGGTGCGGGCGCTGGCGGGCTGGACCTCGTCGGTGGCCGGCTCGGACGCGTCGGCCACCGACCCCGAGGTGGGGCTCGTGGCGGCACGGCGCGCGCTGCGGGTCACGCGCTCCGGCGCGGGCCCGGCGTACGAGCCGCCCGCCGGGGCCGTGTACGTCGCCGCGTTCACGCCCGTCGCCAACATCGCCGTCGGCGACGAGACGCCGTGGGGCGTGGGCGCCGAGCTGACCCGGCTGCGGCCGGGAACGCTCACCGAGACGTACGGGCCCGAGTCGGCCGGCGCGGAGGCGGTGCTCGCGGCGGCGGGGGAGCGGCGGATCGTCGCGGTCGTGCGGGACGTCCACCGGCACCCGTGGATGGCGCGGGCGCTCGGCATCCTGCTGGCGGCCCGGCCGGACACGATCGTCGTGGAGATGGGGCTGAACGAAGCCCCGCCGAGTGGTGCGCTGCATATCGCTACGCATGGGGCGGCGCGGGTTTGTGGGGTGGCGGCCGCCGAGGCGATCGTGGGGGAGTAGGCCAAACGCCGGAGGGGCTGGGATCCAGCCCCTCCGGCGTTTGAGGAGCGGGGGTCCGGGGGCGGAGCCCCCGGAGAGAACTACAGCCCCTGCCACACCGGCTTGTTCGCGTACGTGTGCCGGAAGTAGTCGGCCAGCTTCAGCTTGGACGCCGCCGCCTCGTCCACGACGACCGTCGCGTGCGGGTGGAGCTGGAGGGCCGAGGCGGGGACGAGGGCGGCGACGGGGCCCTCGACGGACGCGGCCACCGCGTCGGCCTTGCCCTCGCCCGTGGCCAGCAGCACCAGGTGGCGGGCCTCCAGGATGGTGCCGATGCCCTGGGTGATGACGTGGTGCGGCACCTGGTCGATGTCGCCGTCGAAGAAGCGCGCGTTGTCGACGCGGGTCTGCTCCGTCAGCGTCTTGATGCGGGTGCGGGAGGCCAGGGAGGAGCACGGCTCGTTGAAGCCGATGTGCCCGTCGGTGCCGATGCCGAGCAGCTGGAGGTCCACGCCGCCGGCCGCCCGCAGCGCCCGGTCGTACGCCTCGCACGCGGCCTGGACGTCCTCGGCGGTGCCGTCGGGGCCCATGAAGGAGGACGTCGGCAGCCCCAGCGGCTCGACGACCTGGCGCAGGACCGTGGAGCGGTAGGACTCGGGGTGGTCGGCGGGCAGTCCGACGTACTCGTCGAGCTGGCACACGCGGGCGCGCGAGACGTCCACCTCGCCGGCGCGGACCTTGGCCGTGAGCGCCTCGTAGACGGGCAGCGGGGTCGAGCCGGTGGCAACGCCGAGCAGCGCCTCGGGCTTGCGGCGCAGCAGGGCGGCCATGGCCTCCGCGATGAGCTCGCCGCCTGCCTGGGCGTCGGGGACGATGACAACTTCCACGCTGGGCCTGCCGATCTGGAGAGGGTGGTGGTATAGACCAATTTAGCAGAATGGGCACCGCCTGGCCCGGTCGGCGGGGGTGGGTGCGCGCAGGGGCGAGGCCACCCGAAACGACCCCCGAAAACGTCCCCGGAAACGACTACGGGCCGCGGCGCCCGCCGGGACCCTCAACCCAGCCGGCACCGCAGCCCGGAGCGAATCGGCCGGACCGGCGCTCGTGGGGTGTGCGGGCCCCACGGCCGGGTCGGCCGACGGGAGGCCCCGGCCGCCGTGGGGCGGGCCGGGCCTCGCTCCGCCCTCCTGTGCGGGGAGGGCGGACGTCTTGGCGCCCATTGTGGACTAGACCATTCATCGCTGTCCATGCTGTTGCCGCACGGACTCCCTGGGTATGCCGATCATCATGTGTCCTCCGCCCACCGGCCCGTCCCACGCCCCACGGAAAAGAACTAGGCTCACCACCGTGCCCTCCATGAACGACCTCGTACGCCAGCACACCGCACTCGACGACTCCGATCTGGAGTGGTTGCACCTGCTGGTCTCGGAGTGGCAGCTGCTCTCCGACCTGTCCTTCGCCGACCTGGTCCTCTGGGTGCCCACCCTGGACGGCACCCGGTACGTCTCCATCGCCCAGATGCGGCCCAACACCGGGCCGACGTCCTACCACGACGACATGGTCGGCCACCTCGTCCCGCGCGGCCGCCGCCCCATGCTCGACGCCGCCCTCGACGAGGGCCGGATCGTCCGGGAGGGCGACCCGGAGTGGCGGGAGGAGGTTCCCGTGCGGGTCGAGTCCATCCCGGTCCGCCGGGACGGGCGGGTGCTGGGGGTCATCGCCCGGAACACCAATCTGCTGACCGTGCGGACGCCCAGCCGGCTGGAGCTCACCTACCTCCAGAGCGCCTCGGACCTGGCGCAGATGATCGCCGGCGGCACCTTCCCCTTCCCCGGCCAGCAGGTCGACATGGACGCCTCGCCCCGCGCCGGCGACGGGCTGATCAGGCTGGACGCCGACGGTGTCGTCCAGTACGCCAGCCCCAACGCCCTCTCCGCCTACCACCGGCTCGGCCTCGCCGCCGATCTCGTCGGGCATCATCTGGGCGAGACCACCGCTCAGTTGGCACCCTCGCGCGCACCCGTCGACGAGGGCCTGGCCAAGCTCGCCAGCGGCTGGGCGCCCCGCGAGTTCGAGGTGGAGGCCAATGACGGGGTCATTCATCTGAGGGTGATCCCGCTCAAACCCAAGGGCAGCCACATCGGTTCGCTCGTACTGTTGCGCGATGTGACCGAACTGCGACGGCGCGAACGCGAGTTGATCACCAAGGACGCCACCATCCGGGAGATCCACCACCGGGTGAAGAACAACCTCCAGACCGTGGCGGCCCTGCTGCGCCTCCAGGCGCGCCGGATCGGCTCCGCCGAGGGTCGCGAGGCGCTGGAGGAGGCGGTCCGCCGGGTCGGTTCCATCGCGATCGTCCACGAGACGCTGTCGCAGAACCTTGACGAACGGGTCGAATTCGACGAGATCGCCGACCGGGTCCTCGCCATGGTCGCCGAGATCTCCCCGGGCCGGGTCACGACGCGGCGCACGGGCCGCTTCGGGGTGCTGGACGCCGAGGTCGCCACGCCGCTGTCGATGGTCCTGACCGAGCTGCTGCAGAACGCCCTCGAGCACGGCTTCGGGCCGGGGGAGCAGGGCTCGGTCGAGGTCACCGCGGTCCGTGGGGGCACCCGCCGGGACGCCCGGCTGCTGATCTCCGTCCAGGACGACGGGCGTGGCCTCCCCGAGGGCTTCGACCCCCAGCGCGCCGGCAATCTGGGGCTCCAGATCGTACGCACCCTGGTGGAGGGCGAGTTGGGCGGAACGTTCGACATGGTGCCCGCATCCGGGCAGGGAACGCGCGTGGTGCTCGACCTTCCCGTGGTGGCGGAGAAGCCGTAACGCCTTCGCGCGGCGTACGGAAAAGCACTGAGCCCCGGCCCCCTCTCGGAAGAGGGGGCCGGGGCTCAAAGCTTTGTTGTGCTTAGCGCACGGGTGGGGGGTGCTGCGCGCTGCGGCTCGGGGGCCGAGGGGTGTCAGGCGGTCGCGTTACGCGCCCGGTTGCGAGCGGCACGGCGCTTCATGGCGCGGCGCTCGTCCTCGCTGAGGCCACCCCAGACGCCGGAGTCCTGGCCGGACTCGAGCGCCCACTGCAGGCACTGCTCCATGACGGGGCAGCGGCGGCAGACGGCCTTGGCTTCCTCGATCTGCAGCAGCGCAGGACCGGTGTTGCCGATGGGGAAGAACAGCTCGGGGTCTTCCTCGCGGCAAACGGCGTTGTGACGCCAGTCCATGGCTGCTCCATCTCCTCGTGTTACGGCTACGTGGCTTGTGAATGTGAACGCTTTCACGAATCCCCCCGCAAGGGAAGGGCCGACCTCCAGCCAGGCAGACTGGTGCGGTCCAGGGAGTTAAAGGAGGGGGTTCGGGCTCTTCGGGGAAGCCTTGATGGCGGGCTGTCCCGATCGCCACGAAAAGACTCGCAAACCTCGGCGACGGATACAACCCCTTCTGGAAAGTTTTTTTTGATTCCTCGGTGTCGGCTAGGTCACAGCCGTCATTCCAGGGGGTGGAACCCAGTCTAAACGTTCGAGTGGAAGGACTTTAGGCCCTAGCACTCACACAATCACACGCAGTGCACGGCGAACGCCTGTGAACGTCACGCTCGTGCGCAGTCCGAGGTGGTCGCCGTCCATCTGGAAGGGCAGGGGGGCCTGGGAATGCAAGGTGAACGAGTCCTGGTCATGCAGTGACACAGCGTGTTTGCCCTGCGGGCCGCGCTCCGGCGTCGACGTCAGCAGCTGGGTGCCGTAGCGGGTGGCCGCCAGAGTGGACAGCTTGGTGAATCCCAGCACGTCAAGCGCCGTGTCGAAGGACGCCTGCGGCAGCGCGTACATCGGCCGGTTGCCGAAGTACGTCCACGGGGCCGTGTTGCAGATTATCGACATGACGAGATTCTCGAGTGGCTGCTCGCCAGGCCGTTCGAGGGTGATCGTGCCGTGCCGCCGGTTCGTTTCTCCGAAGAACTGGCGCATCACCTGTCGCACGTACAGGGAGTGCGTCGAACGCTTGCCGCGCTCCCGCTGCTGCTCCACCCGGCCGACGACGCCCGCGTCGAACCCGAAGCCCGCGCAGAACGTGAACCAGCGGGCCGGCACCGCCTCGTCCTCCGAGCCCGGCGTCCCGGCCGCGAGGCCGAGCCCCACGGTCCGCTCCGAGCCCTCCCGCAGCGCGTCCAGCAGGGCGCCCGTCGCCTCCACCACGTCATTGGGCAGGCCCAGCGCGCGGGCGAAGACGTTGGTGGAGCCGCCCGGCACCACCGCGAGCCGCGGCAGGCCCTCCGGGTCGGGCCCGGAGTGGAGCAGTCCGTTGACGACCTCGTTGACCGTGCCGTCCCCGCCGAGCGCGACGACCAGCTCGACGTTGCCGCTCTCGGCCGCCCGGCGCGCCAGGTCGCGTGCGTGACCCCGGTACTCGGTCGTGGCGACGTCCAGCTTCAGGTCGCTGGCCAGGGCGTGCGCCAGGACATCGCGAGTACGGGCACTGGTGGTGGTGGCCGAAGGATTGACCACAAGAAGCGCACGCATGCGCGCCAGCCTACCTACCTGTGGGTACACGGCCCGTCCCAGGCCCGGCTTCGAAGGATTTGCGTACCGATACCCTGCAGGGGTGAGCAGCAAGCAGTCCGCGTCGAAATCCGCCCGGAAGGGTGCGTCCAAGGGGGCGTCCGAGGGAGCCTCCCCGGCCCCGGTCGCGCCCCGGCTCCGGCCCGCCCGGCTGACGGCGGCCGCCGCCCTCGTCGCCCTGGAGGGGCTGGCCCTGGCCGGCTCGGGCCTCTATCTGCTGATCATGGGGCTGCTGGGCAAGCCGGACAGCCCGCAGCAGGCCGAGACGGGCGGGCTGACCGTCCTCGCGCTGGCCGCGCTGCCGCTCCTCGCCGCGCGCGGCCTGTGGCTGCTGCGGCGCTGGAGCCGCGGCCCCGCCATGATCACGCAGATCATGGCGCTGCCGGTCGCCTGGACGCTCTACAACGGCGGCGCCGGCGCGCTGATCGCCGGCGCGGTGGCGCTCGCGCTGACCGCCGTGGCCACGCTCGTCCTGCTGGTGAACCCCACCGCGACCGAGGCGCTCGGCGTCGGCCCGCGCGAGTCCTGAGCCTGTTCCCCTACCGCTCCTCGACTACTCCTCGATCAGCAGGCGGTCCCGGAGCTGGGCGAGCGTGCGGGCCAGCAGCCGGGAGACGTGCATCTGGGAGATGCCCACCTCCTGGGCGATCTGCGACTGCGTCATGTTGCCGAAGAAGCGCAGCAGCAGGATCTTCTTCTCGCGCGGCGGCAGGTCCTCCAGCAGCGGCTTGAGGGACTCCCGGTACTCCACGCCCTCCAGCGCCTCGTCCTCCGCGCCCAGGGTGTCCGCGACGGCCGGGGACTCGTCGTCCGTGTCGGGGACGTCCAGCGAGAGCGTCGAGTAGGCGTTGGCGGACTCCAGGCCCTCCAGCACCTCCTCCTCGGAGATCCCCAGGTGCTCCGCCAGCTCGTGGACGGTGGGGGCGCGGCCGTGCCGCTGGGAGAGCTCGGCCGTGGCCGTCGTCAGCGACAGCCGCAGCTCCTGGAGCCGGCGCGGGACCCGCACCGCCCAGCCCTTGTCGCGGAAGTGCCGCTTGATCTCGCCGACCACCGTGGGGGTGGCGTAGGTGGAGAACTCCACCCCGCGGTCCGGGTCGAAGCGGTCCACGGATTTGATCAGGCCGATCGTGGCGACCTGGGTGAGGTCGTCGAGCGGCTCGCCGCGGTTGCGGAAGCGCCGGGCCAGGTGCTCCACGAGGGGCAGATGCATCCGCACCAGGTGGTTGCGCAGCTCGGCCCGCTCCACGGAGCCGTCGGGGAGCTGCCGCAACTCGATGAACAGGGCGCGGGCGCCGCTGCGGTCGTGCGGATCCCCGTGCTGGTGGCGCTGCCGGCGCTGGTGCTGATCCATGTGGTCCGCCCGGTGGTCCGCCCGTTCCGATGGGTCGCTCACCCGCTCGGCCACCTGCTCCGGCGCCGGGACGGCCGGATCCACAGGAGCGGCCGGGTCCGGCGCGGTGGCCGGATCGAGGTCTTCCGGATCGGGCCGGGCAGGCTGCTGCGGGATGGCCGGAGCGCGCACTCCCCGCGATGACGCAGTACTCACGGAGCCCCCTCTTCCGTCACGGCTGCCCGGGGCCGGCGCCGCGCTTCTTGTGCAGGCTGATGCTCACCGTCCGGTCCTCCGCGACGGTGGAGTCGACCTCGCCGGCCAGGGCGGAGAGCACCGTCCAGGCGAAGGTGTCGCGCTCGGGGGCGCGGCCGTCCGTCGTCGGCGCCGAGACGGTCACCCGCAACGCGTCCCCGACGAGGCGGAAGACGCAGCTGAGCACGGAACCGGGAACGGCCTGTTGCAACAGGATGGCGCAGGCCTCGTCCACGGCGATGCGCAGGTCCTCGATCTCGTCGAGGGTGAAGTCCAGCCGGGCCGCGAGTCCGGCTGTCGCCGTCCGCAGCACCGACAGGTAGGCACCCGCAGCGGGCAGCCGGACTTCCACGAAGTCCTGGGTCGTCCCAGGCTCGCCAGCGATTGGGGACACCCTCACCTCCAAGGTGGCACAAGCTCATTGAGCTGTCGGGAGCGCCGGTCCCACGGCCCCCGGACGAGGGCGGCGCGGGCCGGTGCGGCACATGGTCCGGCTGAGACGCTATCGCGATCTGCGGTTCCGCGCCGCAGGCCCACGACTGTCACTCATGGTAAACCCGTAAGCACAGACGGTGGGTAGGGCTGTGCGGCCTCAAATCGAAAGCGAGGTCGGCCTGTTGGGATTTTCGTCACTCTGTGCGAGCGCCGCAAGGGCCTGGAGCGGTTCTCCTGACAACCTGCGGACCGTCCACTCGTCCATCGCCTCCGCGCCCAGCGATTCGTAGAAGGCGATCGACGGCGCGTTCCAGTCCAGCACTGACCATTCGAAACGCTGATAGCCCCGCTCCACGCAGATCCGGGCGAGCTCCGCCAGGAGCGCCCTGCCGTGGCCGCCGCCGCGGGCGTGCGGGCGCACGTAGAGGTCCTCCAGGTAGATACCGTGCGTACCCGTCCAGGTCGAGAAGTTGCGGAACCACAGGGCGAAGCCCACCGTTTCCCGACGGTCCGCGTCACTCTCCGCTATCAGCGCGAAGACCGCCGGGTCCGCGCCGAAGAGGGCGTCGCGCAGCTGTTCCTCGGTCGCCCGCGCCTCGTCCAGCGCCCTTTCGTACTCCGCCAGTTCGCGGACCATCGCGTGGATGTGGGGGACGTCGGCCGGAGTCGCGGGTCGGATCATGCGGGCATGATCTCAGACGATGTGTTCGTCCACGTAGCACCAGCGCCAGCTCTGGCCCGGCTCGAAGCTCCGCATCACCGCGTGCCCCGTCTCCTGGAAGTGCGCGGTGGCGTGGCGGTACGGGGACGAGTCGCAGCAGCCCACGTGCCCGCACACCAGGCACAGCCGCAGCTGCACCGGGTGGCTGCCCGCCGCCTCGCACTCCGGGCAGGTCAAGGTCAGCGGCGCCGGCTCGGGGCGCGGCATCTCGTCCACATGCGAACACTCGATCATGATGGCCAGGTTAGAGCGCGCGCGGAGCGCCGGGCGGAGAGGGTGGAGGAGCCATGGACGTCATGCCGCTGCTGACGCTGATCGCGGGCGGCGCCGCGGTCGCGGGAGCCGCCCGCAGGACCCCCGTGCCCGCGCCGCTGCTGCTCGTCGCGGCCGGCCTCGTCGCCTCGTACCTCCCGGGCGTACCGGACTACACCCTCGACCCCCACATCGTGCTGCCGCTGGTGCTGCCGCCCCTGCTGCACACCGCCGCCCTGGAGAGCTCCTACCTCGATCTGCGGGCCAACCTGCGGCCCGTGGCGCTGCTCAGCGTCGGGTACGTCCTCTTCGCCACCCTCGCCGTCGGCTATGTGGCCTCCCGCGCGGTGCCCGGGCTGCCGCCCGCCGCCGCGCTCGTCCTGGGCGCGGTGGTGGCCCCGCCGGACGCGGTGGCCGCCACCGCCATCGCCCGGCGGCTGGGGCTGCCGTCCCGGATCACCACGATCCTCCAGGGCGAGTCCCTGGTGAACGACGCGACCGCCATCACCGCCTACAAGGTCGCCCTCGCCGCCGCCGTCGGCACCGGCGCGACCTGGGCCGACGGCATCCGGGAGTTCGTCCTCGCCTCCGTCGGGGGCATCGGCGTCGGCCTGATCCTCATGGTGCCCATCCACTGGCTGCGCACCCACCTGCGGGACCCGCTGCTGCAGAACACCCTCTCGCTGCTCATCCCCTTCGTCGCCTACGCCGCGGCAGAGCAGGTGCACGCGTCCGGGGTGCTCGCGGTGGTGGTGGTCGCGCTGTACCTGGGGCACCGGTCCTGGCAGGTCGACTTCGCCACGCGGCTGCAGGAGGCGGCCGTGTGGAAGGTCGTCTCGTTCCTGCTGGAGTCGGCCGTCTTCGCCCTCATCGGGCTCCAGTTGCGGATCGTGCTGCGGGACCTGGGGGCGTACGGGGTGGGGGAGGCGCTGGGGTACGCGGCGGTGGTGTTCGCCGCGGTCGTCGTCGCGCGGTACGTGTGGGTCTTTCCGGGGACGTTCGTGCCGCGGATGCTGTTCCCGCGGATCCGGGAGCGGGAGCCCGACACGGACTGGAAGGCGCCGGTGGTGGTCGGGTGGGCCGGGATGCGGGGGGTGGTTTCGCTGGCCATCGCCTTCTCCATTCCCGTCGCCGCCGACGACGGGTCGCCGTTTCCCGCTCGGAGCCTGATCCTCTTTCTGACGTTCACGACGGTGATCGGGACGCTGGTGGTGCAGGGGCTCACCCTGCCCCCGCTCATCCGGCGGCTGCGGCTGCCCGCGCGGGACGTGGGCGCGGAGACGCTGGTGGAGGCGCAGGCGCAGAGCGAGGCGTCGGCGGCGGCGGAGCGGCGCCTGGCGGAGCTCCTCGCCGACGGCGAGCGGAACGCGCTGCCGCAGCCGTTGGCCGAGCGGTTGCGGGCGGTGCTGGAGCGGCGTCGCAACGCGGTGTGGGAGCGGCTGGGCGCGGTCGACGAGCGGACGGGGGAGTCCGTGGACGACACGTACCGGCGGCTGGCGCGCGAGGTGATCGGGGCGGAGCGGGAGGTCTTCGTGGCGCTGCGGGACGCGCGCCGCATCGACGACGAGATGCTGCGGACGCTGCTGCGGCGGCTGGACCTGGAGGAGGCGGCGGCGTACCGGGAGGGGGAGGGCGAGGGCTGAGGCCCTTACGGCGCCCCCGTGATGACGGCCACCACCCGTGTGCCGGGTGCGAACGCGCCCTCGCGGGCGAGCGTCGTCAGCCCGTACAGCATCTTCGCCACATACACGCGTTCCAGCGCGATGCCGTGCCGGTCGGTGAAGTCCCTTGTGAATTCGTCCAGCTCGGGCGTGCTCTTCGCATAGCCGCCGCCGTGGAAGCGGTCGTCCAGGATCCAGTCGCCGCGCCGGCCCCCGAAGGCCCCTTCCTGGAGGTCGCGTATCTCCGCCTCCAGGAAGCCCCCCTTCAGGACCGGGAAGCCGATCGCCCGCTGTCCGGCGGACAGCCCCGCCGCCAGACCCGCGAGCGTCCCGCCCGTGCCGCAGGCCACGCCCACCACGTCCGCGACGCCGCGCAGCTCGCGGCCGAGCTCGGTGCAGCCGAGGGCGGCCGCCGCGTTGCTGCCGCCCTCGGGGATGACGAACGCGTCCGGCGGGGCCAGGGACGCCAGGACCTCCGGTTCCGCCTTGCGGCGGTACGTCGCGCGGTCGACGAAGCGCAGCCGCATGCCGTCCGCCGCGCAGCGGGCCAGGGACGGGTTGAGGGGCCGGCCGGCCAGTTCGTCGCCCCGGACGACGCCGATCGTGCCGAAGCCCAGCAGGCGGCCGGCCGCCGCCGTGGCCCGGAGGTGGTTGGAGTACGCCCCTCCGAACGTGAGCAGCGTCCGGGCGCCGGACGCGGCCGCCGCCCGCAGATTGGGCTCCAGCTTGCGCCACTTGTTGCCCGGCAGGTCCGGGTGTATCAGGTCGTCCCGCTTGAGCAGCAGCCGCAGGCCCCGCTCGGCGAAGCGGTCGTCCGCGAGCTCCGTGAGCGGGGAGGGCAGGCACGGCCGCAGCGCCGCGAGACCGGCCGTGGCGGGGGGATTGTCGCTGGTCACGCAGTCCATTTTGTACTCTTGCGGTCGCCGACGACGACGTCGGTGACACCGCCAGGAAAGCGCAGAGCACCATTGGACTACCAGGCCGTCCTTGAAGAGGTCGCCGAATTCGCCCGGCCGCTGATCGGTCGCGGGCAGGTCGCCGACTACATCCCCGCCCTCGCCGAGGTGGACACCGGGCAGTTCGGCATCGCCGTCGCGGATGTCGACGGTCAGGTGTACGGCGTGGGGGACTGGGAGCGGCCCTTCTCGGTGCAGTCCATCTCGAAGGCGTTCAGCCTCGCGCTGGTGCTGGCCGAGGGCGGCGACCGGATCTGGGAGCGGGTGGGCACCGAGCCCTCCGGCAACCCCTTCAACTCGCTGGTGCAGCTCGAGTACGAGCACGGCATTCCGCGCAATCCGTTCATCAACGCCGGTGCGCTGGTCGTCACCGACCGGCTGCAGACGCTGACCGGGGACGCCAGCACGACGATGCTGGAGTTCCTGCGGGCGGAGAGCGGCAACCCGGACGTCTCCTTCGACGCGGCGGTGGCCAGGTCCGAGTCCGAGCACGGCGACCGCAACGCGGCGCTGGCCCACTTCATGGCCAGCTACGGCAATCTCGACAACCCCGTGCCGACGGTTCTGGAGCACTACTTCTGGCAGTGCTCCGTCGAGATGAGCTGCCGGGACCTGGCGCTGGCGAGCGGCTTCCTGGCCCGGCACGGGCTGCGGGCCGACGGGACGCGGCTGCTGCCGCGCCGCGAGGCCAAGCAGATCAACGCCGTGATGCTGACGTGCGGCACGTACGACGCGGCCGGCGACTTCGCCTACCGCGTGGGACTGCCGGGCAAGAGCGGCGTGGGCGGCGGCATCGTCGCCGTGATACCGGGACGCTGCACGCTGTGTGTGTGGAGCCCGGGGCTCGACGCCCGGGGGAACTCGGTCGCGGGCGTCGCGGCGCTGGACCACTTCACGACTCTTACCGGGTGGTCTGTTTTCTGACGCGGGGTGCCCCCGGGGGATGGGGCTGACTCGCGGGGCGGCGCCTCGCCGGGCATCGTGGGTGCCATGGAGCATGAGCTGCGCGCTGAGTACATCGACGGCAGGGCCGCCGCCGACCCCCGGGCCGAGATCAAGATCTGGCACGTGGTCCGGGAGGACGGCGCGACGACCGCGATGTGCGGACGGGAGCTGGAGGGCGCCGCCGCCGCGCGGTCGACGGACGACTGGGGCCGCCCGGACGTGCCGATGTGCCACTCCTGCGGGGCGCTCTACCTGCGTGAGCAGCCCTGAGAGCCCGTACCCCTCCTACGGGCAGCGGATGACCTGACCCGCGTACGACAGGTTGCCGCCGAAGCCGAACAGCAGGATCGGCGCGCCCGGCGCCACCCGGCCGGAGGCCACGAGCTTCGACAGCGCCAGCGGGATGCTCGCCGCCGACGTGTTGCCGGACTCGGTGACGTCGCTGGCGACGATCGCGTCCACCGCGCCCAGCTTCCGGGCCACCGGCTCGATGATGCGCAGGTTCGCCTGGTGGAGGACGACCGCCGCCAGCTCCTCCGGGGCGACTCCGGCCCGCTCGCAGACCGTGCGGGCGATCGGCGGCAGCTGCGTCGTGGCCCAGCGGTAGACGCTCTGGCCCTCCTGCGCGAAGCGCGACGGCGTGCCCTCGATCCGTACGGCGTGGCCCATCTCCGGCACCGAGCCCCAGACGACCGGGCCGATCTCCGGCTCGGCCGAGGCCGTGACCACGGCCGCGCCGGCGCCGTCGCCGACCAGGACGCAGGTGGTGCGGTCGGTCCAGTCCGCGACGTCCGTGAACTTCTCCACGCCGACGACCAGCGCGTTCGTCGCCGACCCGGCGCGGATGGCGTGGTCGGCGGTGGCGAGGGCGTGGGTGAAGCCGGCGCAGACGACGTTGATGTCCATGACGGCCGGGGAGGGCAGGCCCAGCGCGGCGGCGACGCGGGCGGCCGTGTTGGGGCTGCGGTCGACGGCGGTGCAGGTCGCGACGAGGACGAGGTCGATGTCGGCGGGGGTCAGCCCACTGTTGGCCAGGGCCTTGGCGGCGGCCTGGACGGCCATGTCGGCGACCGTCTCGGTGGGCTCGGCGACCCGGCGGGTGCGGATGCCGACGCGGGTGCGGATCCACTCGTCGCTGGTGTCGACCATGGCGGCCAGCTCGTCGTTGGTGAGCACCCTGGCCGGCTGGTAGTGGCCGAGGGCCAGTACACGGGACCCGGTCATCGGCGTTCCTCCTGCGGGCGCGGAATCGGGATCTCCCAGTTTCAACGCCGCACGGCGGCGGAGGGGTACGCGATCCGCCAATGTTCCGGCGGGTAAGTGGTGAGAAACGCACAGGGCCCGGCCGCCGGGGCGGCCGGGCCCTGACCCTACGGGTCGGTCACCCAACGGTGGGTCAGCGCAGCGACAGCGCCGTGCGGATCGTCGTGAACAGCTCGGTCTGGTCGGTGACGCCGAGGACGCGCTGGGACTGCGGGCCCTGGGCGGCGATCCGGACCTCGGTGCCGGTGTGCTCCTGGGACTGGCCCGGCGTGTTGGTGGAGTAGTTCACCTTCAGCTGCTGGCCCTCGTTGGTGACCAGGGTCGAGGACAGGCCGGGCGGGTTGGCCTCCAGCGGCACGATCTGGCTGCTGTGGCCGTGGTCGGCGGTGGTGACGACCAGGGTGTCGGGGTGCTTGGCGGCGTACTCGCGGGCGGCCTTGACCGCGCGGTCGAAGGCGGCGGTCTCGCCGATCTGGCCGCAGGGGTCGGCGGCGTGGTCGCGCTTGTCGATGGAGGCGCCCTCGACCTGGAGGAAGAAGCCGTTCTTCTTGCCCTTGCCGGTGTTCAGCAGCTCCAGCGCCTTGCGGGTCTGGCTCTCCAGGTCCGGGGTGCCGGCCTTGCGCTCGGGGTTGCTCGTCACACAGCGCTGGGCGGCGGTGCCGCCGACGGCGGCGTTCTTGCCGGTCCACTCGACGGGGACGTTGCCGGGGGCGAAGAGGCCCAGCACCGGCTTGCCGGCCTTTGCCGACGAGAGGCCCTTGGTGTCGGTCACGATCTGGTAGCCCAGCTTCTCGGCCTGCTGGGTGACGGTCAGACCCTGGTAGCGGCCCTCGGTGATCTTCTGGTCGAAGCGGTTCCTGCCGCCGCCCAGGAGGACGTCGACCTTGTGGTTGACGCTCTGCTCGGCGATCGAGCCCGGGCCGCCCTTGGCGATCGTGTCGTTCGGGCATGCCTTCATGTCGGCCGGGCCCTGGCAGCTGCGGTCGGTGGCGTGCGAGGCGAGGACGGCCGGGGTGGCGTCGGTCAGCTCGGCGGTGGTGACGCTGCCGGTGGCCAGGCCGTTCCGCTGGGCCAGCTCCAGGATGGTGGTCATCGGCTTGTCGGTGCCGGGCGTCTTGGATATCCGGCCGTTGACCGTCTTGCGGCCGGTCGCCCAGCCGGTGCCGCTGGCGGCGGAGTCGGTGACGTAGTCGGGCTTGCCGTCCTTGTCGACGGAGTACGTCGTGTAGGCGCCCGTCATCGGGAACTTGTCCATGTTGAGCCGGCCGCCCGCCCCCACGGTGTAGTCGCGGGCCAGGGTGATCTCCGAGTCGCCCATGCCGTCACCGATCAGCAGGATGACGTTCTTGGCGTTCTTCGGGGTGCGGCCCGCGACGTCCGACGGGCCGTGGTGCTCGGCCGCCGAGGCCGCGGCGGGCACCGCGATCCCGGCGACGAGCAGCGCGGCGGCGCCCCACGCGAGACGGCGTCGGTACGGACGAGAACCCATGGGATATTCCTTCCTGGAGGTCCGGGCGGGGTGCTCGGACGCACGAAGGACACCAGGGGCGGGTGTACCGCGGGGGTCGTACAGGTGACCTGGAGGTCACCGGGCGCTGTCGGGAGCGGTGGTGGAGGCGGGGGCGGGCGCTCCGGCGGCGTCGTCCTTCATCGCCTTCGTCTCGCTCTTGAGAATGCGCATGGATTTACCGAGGGCCCGTGCCGTGTCGGGCAGTTTCTTCGACCCGAACAGGACGACCATGACGAGCACGACCACGAGGAGATGCCAGGGCTCCAGTGCGTTCCGCAGCATGACGGCTCCACCGCCTCTCTACCGATCTCTACCGGCTCTTGTGACGTTCCGACCTGATGGCTGTCCACACAATACTTGCTAGATTGCGCAACTGGACAACCAAAGTTCGTGACAGCCCGTCCTACCGGGCAGAACGGCACGAACCGGGGGAGCGATGAGGGTACGGACATGACGGGCGCGCGAGGCAGGCCGAGGCATCGGATGCGGGTCGTCACCGTGGCCGCGGTGTCGTTCCTCCTGCTGCTCGTCGCCGGCGCCGGATGGGTGTACCTGCGGATCGACGGCAACATCAGCACGTTCGACGCCGACGGCCTGTCCAAGAACCGCCCCGGCGCGGGGGCGTCCGGCCGGAACGTCCTGGTGATCGGCTCGGATTCACGGGCCGGCGGCAATGCCGAGCTGGGCGGCGGCGAGGGCGACGTCGGTCGCTCGGACACCGCCTTCCTGCTGCACGTCTACGGCGACGGCGAGCACGCCGTGGCCGTCTCCATCCCCCGGGACACCCTCGTGGACATCCCGCCCTGCCTGCTCCCCGACGGCAGTTGGACGGCCGAGCAGCGGCACGTGATGTTCAACTCCGCCTTCACCGTGGGCGGCTCGGCCAAGGGCAACCCCGCCTGCACCCAGAACACCGTCGAGCGCCTCACCGGGCTGCGCGTCGACCACACGATCGTCGTCGACTTCGCGGGCTTCTCCGCGATGACGTCCGCCGTGGGCGGCGTCGACGTGTGCGTCCCCAAGGACGTCTACCGGGGCGACCTCAACCCCAACCTCGGCTCGCGCGGCGAACTCCTCTTCCATCAGGGCCGGCAGACCGTCTCCGGCCAGAAGGCGCTGGACTACGTACGGGTGCGGCACGGCATCGGCGACGGCTCCGACATAGGGCGCATCCAGCGGCAGCAGGCCTTCCTCTCCTCGATGATCAAGAAGGTCCGCTCCCAGGGCTTCAAGCCCGGCACCCTGCTCCCGCTCGCCGACGCGGCCACCAAGTCGATGACCGTGGACCCGGGGCTGGGCTCGGCCGACAAGATGCTGTCGTTCGCGATGTCGCTGAAGAACATCGACCTCCACGACATGAAGTTCATGACCTTGCCCTGGCGCTACGACGGCAACCGCGTGGCGGTCGTCCAGCCCGACGCGGACGCCCTGTGGGCCTCGATCCGGGCGGACCGGACGATCGACGGCAAGGACGCGGGCGGCAAGGGCGCGGGCCGGAAGGGGGCCGGGGGCGGCCCCTCGTCCTCGGAGTCCGTCTCCGGTGCCGGGGTGAAGGTCTCCGTCCGCAACGGCACCACCGTCGACGGGCTCGCCGCCCGCGCCGCCGCCTCCCTCAAGAGCAGCGGCTTCGAGGTCACGGACACCTCCACGGCCGGTTCGCAGGACGCGACGGGCACGGTGATCGAGTTCGGGCCGGGCGCGGCGGGCGACGCGCGGACCGTCGCCCGGCTCTTCCCCGGGGCGTTCGTGCGCGGCGCCGACATCAGCGGTGTCGTGATCACGCTCGGGCGGGACTACGCGGAGGCGCCTTCGGCCGCGCCCGCGCCCTCCTCATCCCCCTCGTCGCCTTCCTCCTCGCCGTCCGGGGCCCCCGGCGGCGCCCGCTCGGCCGACGACGACCCTTGTGCCAACCTCTCCTACGGCTGAGACGAGCTGAGGCGAGCTGGGACGAGACGTCCGAGACACAGGGGAAACGATATGCCTGATTGATCCGTTTTGGTGTTAGGTGCACAGTAGACCGTGAAGACGCCGAGGAGCCATGCCATGTCCGCCGTCGCTGTCCCCCGGGTGCCCGCCAGGCCGTTCCGGACCTGGCTCGTCCCCTTGATCGCAGCCTTGCTGACCTGCGCCGGCGCGCTGCTGTACGCCCCCGCCGCGCACGCCGCCGACACCGGCCTGGACGCCGCGGCCCAGGCGCTGCGCAAGGGCCCCGTCTACGTCGACCCCAGGGCCGCGGCACAACTGCCCGCCGCCGACGCCGAAGCCCTGGCGAAGAAGATCAAGGACGCGGACAAGCCGGTCTTCGTCGCCGTGCTGCCCAACGCCCCCGAGTTCCCGCAGAGCACGGTGCTGCGCGACCTGCGCACCAAGGTAGGGATCGCGGGCGTCTACGCCGTCCACCTCGGCGACAAGTTCAACGCGGCCGCCGACCGCTCGGTGGTCTCCCGCAACGCCGTGAGCAACCTCGTCGGGTCGGTCCAGCGGTCCGGCGGCGACGCCAAGACGCAGCTGAACGCCTTCGTCGACCAGGCCGACCGGACGGCCAGGGGCCACGCCCCCGGCTCCTGGGGCGGCGGCACCAAGGGCATCGGCGCCACGGGCCTGATCACCGGCGGCGCGGTCGTCGTCGCGGGCGGCGCCGGGGCGTACGCCCTCTACCGGCGCAACAAGCGCAGGCGCGAGGAGCGCGAGCGCGCCGAGCTGGACAAGCTGCGCGTGGTCGTCGACGAGGACATCACCGCGTTCGGCGAGGAGCTCGACCGGCTGGACTTCTCGCCCTCCGAGGCGGGCGTCACGGACGAGATGCGCGCGGACTACGCGCGGGCGCTGGACGCGTACGAGGACGCCAAGTCCCGGATGGCGGCGGCGGGGAGGCCGGAGGAGGTCCAAGGGGTCACCGAGACCCTCGACAACGGCCGCTTCGCCCTGGCGACGCTGGCCGCGCGCCGCGCGGGGGCGCCGCTGCCGGAGCGCCGGCTGCCCTGCTTCTTCGACCCGCGCCACGGGCCGTCCGTCCAGGACGTCCAGTGGGCGCCGCCCGGCGGCGCGCTCCGCACCGTACCGGCCTGCGCGGCGGACGCGGCGCGGCTCGCGGACGGGCAGGAGCCCATGACCCGCCAGGTCCAGACCGAGGCCGGTCCCCAGCCCTACTGGAACGCGGGCCCCGCGTACGGCCCCTGGGCGGGCGGCTACTTCGGGGGCGGCCTGCTGCCGGGGCTGTTGGTGGGGACGATGCTGGGCGGGCTGATGACGGGCCCGGCCTACGCGGCCCCCGGTGCGGACTACTCCGGTCCGGAGGGCGGGGACGACACCGGCGCCGACTTCAACCCCGACGACTTCGGGGGCGGCGGTTGGGGAGATGGCGGGGGCGGCGGGGACTTCGGAGGCGGCGGGGGCGACTTCGGCGGCGGGGGTTGGTGACGCCCCAGCCCCGCCCTTTCACCGTTTCCCAGGGGGCTCCGCCCCCTGGAACCCCCGTTCCGCGTCGGCGCGTGACCGGGCCAGCCACAGCACCCCGCCGTACACCGCCAGCACCACCCCGAGCAGCCCGTAGTACAGCGTCGGCAACGGTGACATCGACAGCATCGCCCCCAGCGGCGACAGCGGCAGCAGCAGTCCCACCACCGCCAGCCCCGCGACAGCCACCCGCACGGGCCGCGGCGCCCGCAGTCGTCCCGACCGCAGCAGCGCCATCACCATCGCCTGCGTCAGCAGGTTCTCCGTGAACCAGCCCGCGTGGAACGCGTCCTGCCCCGCCTCCGCCCCCAGCGACCGCACCGCCAGCGCGAGCACCGCGAACGTCGCGAGGTCGGCCGTGGCGTTGAGCAGGCCGAAGCCGGTCACGAAGCGGAGCAGGGCGCGGGGGCGCAGCACCGCCGGGCGGGTGTGGGCGCGGTCGTCCTGGCGGTCGAAGGCGAGGGCGAGCTGGGCCGCGTCGAAGAAGAGGTTCTGGACGAGCACCTGCGCCGGCAGCATCGGCAGGAACGGCAGCATCAGCCCGGCCACCAGCATCGCGATCACGTTGCCGAAGTTCGACGACAGGGTGATCCGCAGGTAGGCGGAGATGTTCGCGGTGGCGCCCCGGCCGGCGACGATGGCCCGGTCGAGGGAGGTGAGGTCCTTCGAGGCGAGGACGACGTCGGCCGCCTCCCGGGCCACGTCCACGCCGTCGCGCGGGCAGACGCCGACGTCGGCGGCGTGGAGGGCGGCCAGGTCGTTGACGCCGTCGCCGAGGAAGCCCGTGGCGTGGCCCGCGCCGCGCAGGGCGCGGACGACGCGGGCCTTGTGGGCGGGGGCGCAGCGGGCGAAGACGGTGGTGCCGGCGGCGAGGCGGGCGAGCTCCGCGTCGTCGAGTTCGTCGATGCGCTCGCCGGTGATGGGGGTGCCGGGATCCAGCCCCAGTTCGCGGCAGACCCGGGCGGCGGTGCCCGGGTGGTCGCCGGTGAGGACCTTGACGGTGACGCCGTTCCGGGCGAGGGCGGCGAGGGCCTCGGCGGCGGTGGGCGCGGGGGCGTCGGCGAGGCCCACGAAGCCGGTGAAGGTCAGGTCGCGTTCGTCGGCCTCGGTGTACGGGCGGTCGCGCGCGGGGCGCTCGGCGCGGGCGACGGCCAGGACGCGCAGGCCCTCGGCGGCCAGGTCGTTCGCGCGGCGGGTGAGCCGGGCCCGTTCGGCGGGGTCGAGGGCGCAGCGGTCCAGGACGTCCTCGGGGGCGCCCTTGACGACGAGCGTGTGGGTGCCGGCGAGGGCGAAGCGGGGGTCGCCGGGGAGACGGACGACGGCGGTGGACAGCCGGCGGCCGGGCCCGCAGGGCAGCGCGTCGACGCCCTCGAAGAGGGCGAACCGGGGGTCGTCGTCCGCCGCTTCGAGGACGGCCTCGTCGAGGGCGTCGGGCACGGGCAGCTCGGCCAGGTGGAGGGTCCACAGGGCGTTGACGGCGGCCCAGCGCAGGACGTCCTGGTCGGCGTGGCCGGCGGCGTCCTCGGCGAGGGCGAGGACGGGCCGGTCCTCGGTGAGGGTGCCGGTCTTGTCCACGCACAGCACGTCGACCGCGCCCAGGTCGTGGAGGGCGGGCAGCCGGCGGACGATCACCTCGCCGTCGCGGGCGAGCAGCGCGGCGCCGCGTGCCAGCGCGGAGGTGACGATCACGGGCAGCATCTCGGGCGTCAGCCCGACGGCGACGGCGACGGCGAACGGCAGGGTGGCGAGCCCCCGGCCGCGCACGAGGGCGTCGGCGAGGAGGACGAGGGGCGCGGTGAGCAGCATGAACCGGATGAGGGTCCAGGCGATGCCGTTGACCGACCGGTCGAAGGGGCGGGGGAGGCGCCCGCGCCGGCCGGGTCCGGGGCCCGTGTCCCGGCCGTCGGCCGGGAGGGCGCCGGAGAGGACGGTGTCGCGTCCGGTGGCGACGACGACGCCGCTGCCGGTGCCCGAGACGACGCTGCTGCCCTGGAGGCACAGGTGGCCCGGCGCGGTCGCGGTGGTGGCGCCGGGGGCGGACTTGTCGGCCGGCGCCGACTCGCCCGTCAGCGCCGCCTCGTGGACGGTCAGTCCCGTGGCGCGCAGCAGGCGCAGGTCGGCGGGGACGAGGTCGCCGGGGCCGAGGAGGACCAGGTCGCCCGGGACGAGCTGTTCGACGGGCAGTTCCCGGGTGGCCGGGGGCGCGGACTCGGTGGCCCGGCGGCGGACGGTGGCGGTGGTGGCGACCAGTTCGCGCAAGGAGGCCGCCGAGCGGTCGGCGCGGTGCTCGCCGGTCGCCCGCAGCACGCAGCTGACCGTGACCAGGACGGCGATGACGCAGGCCGTGCCCCAGGAGGCCATGACCGAGGAGACCAGGCCGAGGAAGAGCAGGACGGCGGTGAAGGGGTCGCGCAGGCTGCGCGCGAAGCGGCGCGGCCAGGAGGCCGGGCGGCGGCCGGGGAAGACGTTCTCGCCGTGGCGCGCGAGGCGTGCGTCGGCCTCCGCCTCGGTCAGCCCTCGGGGCCCGCTCTCCAGGGCGCGCAGCACCTCCAGCGAGGTGCCGCCCGTGTCCCGGCCGGGGGCCGTACGGGCCTCAGGCGCCCAGGCCACGGAGGCGTCCGGCGCCGGCGTTCACCCCGGTGTCGGCGGTCTCGGCCCTGCGCTCGGCGAGCTGGCCGACCATGAGCCGGACGATGGTCACCACGTCGGGGTCGTCCACCAGGTAGACGACCCGGCGGCCCTCGCGCCGGGAGCGCACCAGGCCGGCGAGCTTCAGCTTCGCCAGGTGCTGGCTGATGGCGGGCAGCGCGCCGCCGACCCGCTCGGCCAGCCCGCTGACGTCGCTCTCGCC
This sequence comes from Streptomyces abikoensis, assembly GCF_014648775.1. Taxonomy (GTDB): domain Bacteria; phylum Actinomycetota; class Actinomycetes; order Streptomycetales; family Streptomycetaceae; genus Streptomyces; species Streptomyces abikoensis. Next base: position 475,370 of record NZ_BMRT01000003.1, on the reverse strand, counting down.
CTGGGCCAGCGCCCAGACCAGGTGCAGCCGGGCGGAGGAGGCGAGCAGACCGAAGGCGGCGGCCGCCTCGGCCAGCACCTCGGCCGACGGGTCGCACGTGCCGTCGAGGGACCCTTCGAGACTCCCGAAGCTCCCGACGCCTGCCGTCACTGTCGCTCTCCCATCCCCGTGATTTCCCCCGGCGGTCCGCACGCCCGGAAGGCCCCAGTCTAGGCATCGCGCCGGGTGGGCGGTCCGACATGCACCCGTCGTGGGATGGGCAGGGTGGTACCGACAGGAACCGGTCACAAGGGGGAGGACATGGAAATCTCGGGAATCGTCAGTGCGATCGTGATCGGCGCGTTCATCGGTGTCCTGGGCCGGCTGGTCGTTCCGGGCCGTCAGCACGTGGGCGTCGTGATGACGGTCGTCATCGGCATCGTGGCGGCCTTCGTGGGCGCCCTCATCTCTCATCCGCTCGGTCTCTACGACACCAAGGGCATCACCTGGCTCGTCTGGGTGGTCCAGATCGTCCTGGCGGCCCTGGGCATCGCCTGGTACGACCGCCGGAAGCGGCGCTGAGGGCGCCCGCGTTCCCGTGGGGCTTCAGGAGAGCTTGCCGTCGTAGTCCGGCAGCTTGAAGGTCCGCTCCGCGTGCCCGCCGACGAGGTCGGTGGTGTTGTTCCCGATGTTGGCGACGATCGTGTAGCCCTTGGCCTCGATCTCCGCCCGCTTGGCGGTCTTGTACGTGCTCACGTCCTGGAAGAGGTCCGGGAGGTGCCGCACGTACAGGCCGTCGACGGGGTAGCCGACCTTGCGCAGGTTCCACTCCGTGGCCGGGGTGAGCACGCCGGGGCGCGCGGTGACGAAGAAGACGGCCGCCCCGCGCTCGTGCGCGAAGCGCGCGAGCTCCAGGACGGGCGCGACGGCGGGCGTGGGCACGGTGGCCCAGTGGAAGTCCGTCTCCAGCGAGGTGTTGTCGATGTCGAGGACGACGGCCTGCTTCCGCCCGTCCGCGTGCGCGGCGCGCTCGGCGACGTAGGGCTCGGCCCGGTCGACGACCGCCCGGACGTCGCGGATCCACGCGTCGTGGTCGATGCCCTTGAGGCCGGCGGTGCCGGACGTCCGCGCGGTGGCCGCCTCGGCGGGGGTGGCGGCCGTACCCGCCATGACCAGCGCGACGGCGGCCACGACGGTCGCGGCGGCTCGGCGGGCCGTGATCGTTTCGCTCATGCGTGGCATGCTCACGACGGCCGGTGGCGGGGCGGCGTCGCGTACTTGAACGGCACGCGTCGCGGGGATGCACCGTTGCCCCTAGCGGGACCGGACCTCCGCCTCCACCATCTTCTCCATCGGGTCCACGGCCAGCCATCCCGTCATCACGATCGCGAGGACCACCGCCGCCCCCGCGAGCACGTTGCCCAGCCACACCACCGTGTGCGCGGGCAGGGTGTACGCCGCGACCACCCGGGAGACCGACTCGGCCAGCAGGGCGGTGCCCCACACGAGGGAGAAGCGGCGCTCGGCGCGGCGGAAGCGCGCGGATTCACGCGAGAGCCGCTCCCACGCGGCGGTCTTCGCGGGGTCGCCGCCCTTGGTGATCCACGGCTTGAGGCCCGCGGTCATCATCGGACGCCCGGCGAGCACGGAGACCAGCACGCCCGCCCCGATCATCCCGCTGCCGGCGCTGTCCTTGGCGAGCATCAGCCGGGCGTCGCCCGTGACAGCGCTCATCGCCAGGCCGATGGCGTTGACGACGAGCATCAGGGTGGCGAGCGCGTTGAGCCGGCGGTCCTTGACGACCGACCAGAGCGAGCGCGCCGCCGGGAGGACGCTCGTCCAGGCGAGGGCGGCGACGGTGCCCATGCCGAAACCGTCGGTCAGGACGTAGTACCCGGCCATGGGCACCACGGCGTCCACGACCAGCGGCGTCAGGCTCTGCGCCAGGGCCCGGCCCTCCCCGGCGGGCGCGGGGGCGGCGGGGGCGGGGGCGGGGGTGAGTGTCTGCATGGGTACAGACTCACGGGAGGACCCGCCCCGGCAGCAGAGCGAAGCGTCCTCGAGCGGCCGTGACTTTTGTCAGTGTGACGTGCGGGGCGCCACTACTGACCAGGTGTCGTGAGCGCTCTGAAGGCGGGCCGGCGCAGGGCTTCCTCGAGCGAGGTCCGCCAGTGCGGCATGGGCGGAAGGCCGGCCGCCGCCCATCGTTCGTGGCCGAGCACGCTGAAGGCGGGACGGGGAGCGGGTCGCGCGTAGGCGGCCGAGGTGGTGGGGCGGACGCGCCGCGGGTCGAGGCCGGCCAGCTCGAAGACGGTCCGGGCGAGGCCCATCCAGGTGGTCCGGCCCCCCGCGGTGGCGTGGTAGATCCCGGGCGGGGCGGTGCCCGCCAGCGCGGCGCCGCCCAGGAGGGCGAGCCGCTCGGCCACCGCGTAGGACCAGGTCGGCTGACCGTGCTGGTCGTCGACCACGTCCAGGGTGTCCCTCGTTTCGGCGAGCTCCAGGACGGTGGTGACGAAGTCGCGGCCGTGCTCCCCGTAGAGCCAGGACGTGCGGACGACGTAACCGGCGTCGGGCAGGAGCCCGACGACCGCGCGCTCTCCGGCCAGCTTGCCGCGACCGTAGGCGTTCACCGGCGCGGTGGCGGCGTCCTCGCCGTACGGGGTCCGGGCCTCGCCGGAGAAGACGTAGTCGGTCGACACCTGGAGCAGCCGGGCCCCCACCCTCCCGCAGGCGTCGGCGAGATGACGAACGCCGGTGCCGTTCACCGCTGTCGCGGCGGCTTCCGAGGCTTCCGCGCCGTCGACGTCGGTCCACGCGGCGGCGTTGACCACGATGTCGTGGCCGGCGACGGCCTCGCGCACGGCGGCGGCGTCGGTGATGTCGAGTTCCGTGCGGCGCAGTCCGGTCACCTCGGCGGTGGGGTCCGTGCCGAGGACCGCGAGGAGGTCCTGCCCGAGCTTGCCCGCCGCTCCGGTCACGAGCCACCTGACGCGGCGCGTGTGCGGGGTGCGCTCTTCGGGAGTCATGACCGGACCGCCGCCTTCGCCGTGAGCGCCTCCCACCAGTCACGGTGGTCCAGGTACCAGGCGATGGTGTCCTTCAGCCCCTGCTCGAAGGGCACGCGCGGGGCGTAGCCCAGTTCCCGGCGGGCCTTGTCGCAGGCCAGGGAGTACCGCAGGTCGTGCCCCAGGCGGTCCGGGACGTGCTCGACCATGTCCCAACCCGCCCCCGTCGCCAGCAAGAGCATGTCCACCAGTTCCCAGTTCGTCAGCTCGGTGCCGCCGCCGATGTGGTAGACCTCGCCGGCCCGGCCGTGGCGCAGGGCCAGCCGGATGCCGTGGCAGTGGTCCGACACGTGCAGCCAGTCGCGGACGTTGCGCCCGTCGCCGTACAGCGGGACCTTCTTTCCGTTCAGCAGGTTGGACAGGAAGAGCGGGACGGCCTTCTCGGGGAACTGGTACGGGCCGTAGTTGTTGGAGCAGCGGGTCACCACGACGTCCATGCCATGGGTCCGGTGGTAGGCGAGGGCGAGCAGGTCGGAGGCGGCCTTGGAGGCCGCGTAGGGCGAGTTGGGCGCGAGGGGGGACTCCTCCGTCCATGAGCCGGACGGGATCGAGCCGTACACCTCGTCCGTCGAGACGTGCAGGAAACGGCCGACACCGTGCCGGGCGGCCGCGTCCAGCAGCACCTGGGTGCCCTGCACATTGGTCGTCACGAACGGTCCGGAGCCCGCTATGGACCGGTCGACGTGGGACTCGGCGGCGAAGTGGACGACGGCGTCGTGACCGGGCATCACCTGCTCGACCAGGTCGGTGTCGCAGATGTCGCCGTGGACGAAGGAGTGGTGGGGGTGGTCCGCCACGGGGGCGAGGTTGGCCCGCACACCGGCGTAGGTCAGTTTGTCCAGGACGGTGATCCGCACGTCCCGCATATCGGCGTCATGTGTCAAGAGCGAGGACCGGACGAATTCCGACCCGATGAAGCCGGCTCCGCCGGTGACGAGTAGGCGCATGATCGCCAACCGTACTGGGGCTGCTGTGACTTGCGATAGTGATATGACTGGAGTGATGCAAGTGAAAGTTGCCTTGTGCCCCCGTGCCCGGTCACGGAGGTGAGGGGAACTCAAGCTCAGTCGAAGGGGGGCAGCGGGCCGAGGCGCGAGCCGCCGGTCCGCAGACATCGATGCGCGGCATCCTTCTGGCCGGCGGGACCGGCTCCCGGCTCTGGCCGGTCACCCGAGCGGTGTCCAAACAACTCATGCCGGTGTTCGACAAACCCATGATCTACTACCCGTTGACCACGCTGATGATGGCGGGGATCAGCGAGATCCTGGTGATCACCACCCCGGAGGAGCAGGAGCAGTTCCGGCGCCTGCTCGGTGACGGTTCGCACCTCGGCCTGCGGCTGAGCTACACGGCCCAGGAGCGCCCCGAGGGGATCGCCCAGGCCTTCGTGCTCGGAGCCGACTTCATCGGTGACGGACCGGTGGCCCTGATCCTCGGTGACAACATCTTCCACGGCGGGGGGCTGGGCACCCGGCTCCGCCGGTACACCGACATCAAGGGTGGCCGGATCTTCGCCTATCCGGTGTCCGATCCCACGGCGTACGGCGTCGTCGAGTTCGACGACGAGGGCTCGGTCGTCTCCATCGAGGAGAAGCCGGCCAGGCCGAGATCCCGGTACGCCGCCGCCGGGCTGTACTTCTACGACAACGACGTCGTGGAGATCGCGGCGGCCCTGCGCCCGAGCGCCCGGGGAGAGCTGGAGATCACGGCGGTCAACGAGGAGTACCTGCACCGTGGTGCGCTGAGCGCGACCGTGCTCGACCGGGGCACCGTCTGGCTGGACACCGGGACGTTCCCCGCGCTCGTCCAGGCCTCCGAGTACGTACGGGTGATAGAGGAGCGCCAGGGCTACAAGATCGGTTGCGTGGAGGAGGTCGCGTGGCGGTGCGGCCTCATCGACGACCACCAACTGCGCGAACTGAGCCGCCCCCTGCTCAAGAGCGGGTACGGCCGGTACCTGCTCGATCTGCTCGACGACGCACACCAGGAGCGGTGAAGCCCATGAGGACACGCCGGATGACGATCGAGGGCGCCTGGGAGGTGACGCCGCGTCTCCACACCGACGACCGCGGCATGTTCACCGAGTGGTACCGCTTCGACCGGCTCGCCGAGGCGGTCGGCCACCCCTTGCGCCTGGCGCAGGCCAATCTGTCCGTCTCCCGCCGCGATGTGGTGCGCGGCATCCATTTCGCCGATGTGCCACCGGGTCAGGCCAAGTACGTGACCTGCGTGCGCGGCGCGGTCCTGGACGTCGTCGTCGACCTGCGTGTGGGGTCGCCGACCTACGGCCACTGGGAGAGCACCCGGCTGGACGACACCGACCGCCGGGCGGTCTACCTCGCCGAGGGGCTGGGCCACGGCTTCCGCGCGCTCACCGACGACGCGACGGTGTCCTACCTCTGCTCGGAGCCGTACGACCCGGCTCGCGAGCACACCGTCCACCCCTTCGACCCCGAACTGGCCGTCGACTGGGGCGCCGTGGCACCCGTGCTGTCCCCGCGCGACGAGGCCGCCCCCTCCCTGGCCGAGGCGCGCGCGGCCGGCCTGCTCCCCGACTACCGGGCCTGCCGCGCCGCGATGGACCAGGGCTCCTCGCTCGATTGACCCCGGCGGCCGGAATTCGACCGTAGCCGGCGAATTCACGCACGGCTGACCGGCCGAATTCATTCGATTCAGGGTGTGGGACTTTTCCGTCCGAAGACGGCGTGGTTCCACACTCCCTCTGGTGGTACATTGCCGCCATGGTCACTCCTGCACATGCGCTGTACGCCCGCTAGGCAGCTTTCTCCCGCATGCGGCCCGACGCTTTCGGCGTCCCGGCGCGTGCCCGGCGGCCTTTCCCCACGAGTTTCCCGGCTTCGGCCACAGGTTGCTTCTGGGGCATACGCGCATCCCCCGTGAGGGGGATATCTACGCAGGAGTCTTCCCGTACATGGCAGCAACACAACCCGACGTCGGATCATCGCCCGCGAGCGAGGCCGGGCATCCGACGAAGATCGACAGGGCACTGCTCAAGGTGGCCGCCGCGGTGATCGCCGGATCGATCATGGCGATCCTGGACACCACGGTCGTCACCATCGCCCTCCAGACCCTGATCGTCGAATTCAAGACGTCCTTCGACACGATCCAGTGGGTGACCACCGCCTACATGCTCGCCCTGGCCACCGTCATCCCGGTGACCGGCTGGGCGGCGGAACGCTTCGGCACCAAGCGGCTGTACGCCTTCGCGCTCGTCCTGTTCCTGGCCGGCTCCGTCCTGGCCGGGCTGGCCTGGAACGTGGGTTCGATGATCGTCTTCCGGGTCCTCCAGGGGCTCGGCGGCGGCATCCTCACCCCCGCCGGCATGACCATCCTGACGAAGGCCGCGGGCCCGGGCCGGGTCGGCCGGGTGATGTCCCTGCTCGGTGTGCCGATGCTGCTGGGCCCGCTGGCCGGTCCCATCCTCGGTGGCTGGCTCGTCGACTCCGTCAGCTGGCGCTGGATCTTCTACCTCAACGTTCCCATCGGCCTGGTGGCCCTGCTGCTGACCCTGCGGTACCTGCCCCGTGACGCCGAGCCGACCCGCCGCGCCTTCGACGTCCTGGGCATGCTCATGCTCTCCCCGGGGGTGGCGCTGCTGCTCTACGGCATTTCGAACATCCCTCGGGCCGGCGGTGTGACCCCCGGAGTCTGGATTCCCGCCCTGCTGGGTCTGGCCCTGGTCGCGGGATTCACGGTCCGGGCGGCCCGCGTCGAGAACCCCCTGCTGGACCTGGGGCTGTTCCGCAACAAGCGGTTCACGATCGCCATCTCGACCCTGTCCGTCTTCAGCGTCTCCTTCTTCGGCGTCATGATCGTGCTGCCCACGTACTTCCTGATGGTGCGCGGGCTCACGGCGCTGGAGGCGGGTGTGCAACTGCTGCCGCTGGGGCTCGGCGCCGTCGTGACGATGCCGCTGGCGGGCAAGCTGGCCGACCGGATCGGGCCGGGCAAGGTGGTCGTCCCCGGGCTGGTCCTGATCGCGAGCGGGCTCGCCGTCTTCACCCGGGTCGGCCCCGGCAGCGGGTACTGGACGGTGCTGGCACCGGGGCTCTTCGTCGTCGGACTGGGCGTCGGCGGCACCATGATGCCGGTCATCTCCTCCGCCCTGCAGCTGCTGGAGGGGCCCGCCGTGGCGCGGGGCTCGACCACGGCCAACATCATTCAGCAGGCGTTCGGCGCCATCGGGTCCGCGGTCGTCTCGATCGTGCTGGCCGCCGGGCTGGCCGACCAGTTCGACGTGCCGGTCAGCCAGGGCCAGCTGGTCGCCACCGAGGCCCTCGCCGACCCCCTCCGGCGGGGCGCGGCGCTCGAGCTCGTCTCGGACACCTACACCACGACGTTCACCTGCTCCCTGGCGCTCATGGTGGTGTGCCTGGTGCCCGCCTTCTTCCTGTTCCGGCAGCCGCCCGGGGCACGGGGACCGGGCGGGCACTGAGGAGAGGAACGGCGGCGGAGCCGTGCCCCGTACGGCTCCGCCGACCCCGGCGCCCGGCCGCCGACCCGGGAACGTCCGGGCAGGTCAGGTAGGGTGGATCGGTCGGTGGCGAGGGGAAAACAGGGCCTGATGACGAACGTTGAGCACGAGATCACCTGGACTGACGCCAAGGGTCTCGCCCACTCCGCGCTGTGGTACGCGGAGAACGCCGCCCCGCCGCCGCGCACCGTCGTCGTCGCCGACGACCGGCTCAAGGCGGACACCGCCTACCGCATGGCCTCCGAAGGCACCGCGATCCTGTGGACCGGTGACTTCCAGAACGCCCGCCAGCTGCTGTCGGCGATGGGCCGCCGGGCCGACCGCAAGCGACGCCGGTTCGCGGACGACCCCGCCATCGCCTTCAACCAGCACCGCCAGGCCCGCGCGCTGCGCGCCCGCATCCTCGGCAGCCTCCTGATCCGGCTGGACGCGGGCGCCGTGGCCGACCTGCGGCGCGCCCCGGACGTCCGCGAGGCCTGCGCCGGGGCCGGCTGCCCTCTCGACCGGCCGTTCGTCTGCTCGCTGGTGTCCCTGCTGGGCATGATCGGAGCGCACGAGTGGCGGCGCAAGGGCGTCGAGGTGCCCGCCCTCGGCGCGAGGATCCACCCGTACTACGGCGTCTTCTCCCCGGTGCGCGGGGAGTACGTCGACCTGGTGGCGCAGGCGCCCCTGCCGCCCGGGGACCCCGCGCGGTCGGTGGCGTTCGACATCGGTACGGGCTCGGGCGTCCTCGCGGCGGTGCTCGCCCGGCGCGGGGTCGGCAGCGTCGTCGCCACGGACCAGAACCCGCGCGCCCTGGCCTGCGCGGAGGACAACATCGCCCGGCTGGGCCTGGCCGACCGGGTACGGGTGGTCGAGGCGGACCTGTTCCCCGCGTCGGGCCGCGCCTCGCTCGTGGTGTGCAACCCGCCGTGGCTGCCGGCCAAGCCCACCTCCGCGCTGGAATCGGCGGTGTACGACCCGGGTGGCCGCATGCTGCGCGAGTTCCTCCGGCTGCTGCCCCGGCACCTCGAGCCGGGCGGCGAGGGCTGGCTGATCCTCTCGGACCTCGCCGAGCACCTCGGCCTGCGGACCCGTGAGGACCTGCTGGAGCTCATCGACCGCTCCGGGCTGCAGGTCCTGGGCCGACTGGACATCGCGCCGCGGCACTCACGGGCGAGCGACCCGGACGACCCCCTGCACGCCGCCCGATCCGCCGAGGTCACCTCGCTCTGGCGCCTGGGACTCCGCTGAGCACAGCGCCTTCCCACCGGACACCGACACCCCGAGGGGGCGAACCGCGACAGCGGTTCGCCCCCTCGGGGTTTCTCGTCCCGTCATCCCGCCGCATGACGTGAATTGTCGCGAAGCACGTTTATTTGAACATGCATGCACTCGTCTCCCCGTCTTGATGCGGTGGAAAGGGGAAAAGGTGCGTGATTTCCATGCCACGTACCTATGCGTCCCTTTCACGAAGGCGGTCCGAACTGCCGTGATGTGCCGGATCTAAGTGATCAACTGCTCGGTTCGCCGCATACGAAAATCAGCCGCCTTGTCATAAGCGGCGAGGGTGCGGCCCGGTCCGTCAAATCAGGTCAACGGCCCAGTGGCGGCGGTCGGCGGGGAGGGCGGGAACAAGCCAACTTCCGGAAATTCGCGCTGTCCCGGCTCATGTGATGGGTGATACCTAAGTGGCCTCAGCGCACCAAGCAGTCTGAAGTGATCTGCGATACGGGGGGTGATGCCATGAACAGGTCATTGGTCGCGTATGTCGTACGTCCGCCGTCCTCCTCGTGCTCCCGTCGCGGTATCCACAGGTGCCACCACCGATGTCCTACCGAGCCGGAGTGATGGATGGACCACCTGGAAGTTCCCGTTCTCATCGTCGGCGGCGGCCTGACCGGCCTGTCCGCCGCGCTCTTCCTGCGTCAACAGGGCGTTGACTGCCTGCTGGTGGAGCGGCACCGGGACACGACGTTCCTGACCCGCGCGTCGGGCATCAACTCGCGCACGATGGAGCTGCTGCGCAACGCGGGTCTCGAGGAGACCGTGGTGGGCCGCAGTCTCCAGCTCATCGAAGGCAAGCGCTGGCGTGAACTCGGCCAGCCCACCGACCAGATCCCGTGGGTCGTCCTGCGCGCCCGCAACCTCGCCGACATCAAACAGGCCATGATCGTCGAGGAGCCCTCCCTCGACATGTCCGATGTCAGCCCCACCCGCTCCCAGTGGTGCGGCCAGGACAAGCTGGAGCCCATCCTGCGGGACGAGGCCGTCCGCCGGGGCGCCGACATCCGCTTCCACACCCAGCTCGAGTCGTTCACCCAGCACGCGGACCATGTGGAAGCGCTGATCACCAACCGTACGACGGGTGAGCAGACGACCGTCCGGGCCGCCTACGTCATCGGCGCCGACGGTGTCCGCAGCCGTATCCGGCAGGCCCTGGACATCACCAGCACCGGGCACGGTTCGCTGGGCAAGGCCATGAGCGTCCTGTTCAAGGCCGACTTCGACCCTGTGCTGCAGGGTCGCCGGTTCGTCATCAGCTACATCGCGAACCCCGCCGCCCCGGGGGTGCTGCAGACGTTCGACGAGGACCGGTGGATCTTCGGCTTCTTCTGCGACGCCCACCGCGCCGGGGGCGACGACTTCGGCCCCGAGCGCTGTGAACAGATCGTCCGCACCGCCCTGGACATCCCCGACGTCCCCCTCGACATCCAGCTCACCCAGCCCTGGGAGATGTCGCACAACGTCGCGGACGCCTATCGAAGCGGCCGGGTGTTCCTGGCCGGCGACGCCGCTCATGTCCACCCGCCGGCCGGGGCGTTCGGCGCCAACGGCGGCATCCAGGACGGACACAACCTGGCCTGGAAGCTCGCCGCCGTGCTCAAGGGCTGGGCGGGAGAGGAACTGCTCGACACCTACCAGCAGGAACGGCACGCGGTCGGCGCCGAGATCGCCGACCAGGCGTGGATGCGCCACACCTTCCGGCTGAACGACGACGGCGAGCTCGGCGCCAAGCTCATCGACACCAAGGTCGTCGCCGTCGGCCACCGGTACTCCTCCGACGCCGTGGCCGGACCGGGGTACCCCACCGCGATCCCCCGTGAGCTCACGCTCAAGGGCGAGCCGGGCTATCGCGTACCGCACCTGTGGTTCGACAAGGAGGGTGAGCGCGTCTCCTCGGTCGACCTCGCGGTCGACGGATTCGTGCTGCTGACGCGCCAGGACGGCGCCGCCTGGGCGACCGCCGCGGAGCGCGCGGCGGCGACGGCCGGCATCCCCCTGACGGCGCACGTGCTCGGCACGACGCTGACGGACCCCGAGGACTCGCTGACCGAGGCCACCGGGCTGGGTTCCGGCGGCGCCCTGCTCATCCGTCCCGACGGCTTCGTCGCCTGGCGCTCCGACGAGGCGGCCGACGATCCCCAGGCCGCCCTGACCGAGGTCCTCGACCGCATCCTGGCCCGCCCGGGCCGGCCGGCCACCGCGCAGTAGGAGGTAACCGAAATGACCCGCCTCTCCACCGACGACGGCTTCTACACACTGGTCAACGTCTTCACCGTCGCACCCGCCGACCAGGAAAAGCTCTACCGGCACCTGACCGGGGTCACCGAGGAGAAGATCCGGCACATGCCCGGCTTCGTCTCGGCCAACTTCCACCTGAGCCACGACGGCACCCAGGTCGTCAACTACGCGCAGTGGGAGAGCGAGGAGAGCTTCCGCGCCATGCACGCGGACCCCGGGCTCCAGGAGCACTTCGCCTTCTGCCGGGGGATCTCCTCGCCCAAGTCGATCCCCTGCACGCTCTCGTACGTGGCCGCACCGACCGGAGGGCGCTGACATGGCCTACCGCGCGCTGATGGTGCTCCGCATGGACCCCGACGACGCCGAACACGTCGCCGCGGCCTTCGCCGAGCACGACGGCACCGGACTGCCCGAGGAGATCGGGCTCAGCCGCCGGGTGCTGTTCCGCTTCCACGATCTGTACATGCACCTCATCGAGGCCGACGAGGACATCATGCCCAAGCTCCTCGAGGCCCGCTCGGACCCCCGGTTCCAGGCCGTGAACAGCGAGGTCGGCAAGTACCTGACGCCCTACTCGTCCCAGTGGCAGCAGCTCACCGACTCGAAGGCCGAAGTCATCTACACCTGGGAAGCCTGAGAAAGGAACGACATGATCGCGCCGGTACCACCACCCATCATCGGGGTCGCGGACGTCACGCCCAGCTCACGGCAGGGCGGCCGGACCCGGGCACTGCTCACCCCCAAGTCGGCGGGCGCCACCTCCGGTTTCCTGGGCACGACCGACCTGGAGCCGGGGGAGTGGGTCAGCGAGCACTACCACCCGTACTCCGACAAGTACCTCTACGTCGTCACCGGTTCGGTGGTCGTGACCATCAACGGCCACGAGGCCGCCCTGGAGGAACACCAGGCGGTGCTCATCACCCGGGGCCAGCGCAACCGGATCGAGAACCGGGGCGAGGTCCCCGCCCGCTTCGTCTTCCAGATCAGCCCGCTGGCCCCCCGGCCGGAGCTGGGCCACGTCGACACCGAGCCCGTGCCGAACCCCGGCGAAGCCCCGCCCAAGGTCGGGGGCGTCGAATGACCGGCCGCCGGGCGGTCATCACGGGGGTCGGCGTCCGGGCCCCCGGAGGGCGTGGCGTCAAGGAGTTCTGGGACCTGCTGAGCTCGGGCCGGACCGCGACCCGGACCATCTCCTCCTTCGACCCGGCGCCCTTCCGCTCCCGGATCGCCGGTGAGATCGACTTCGACCCCCTGGCCGAGGGCTTCACCCCGCGGGAGGTCGAGCGCTGGGACCGGGCCACCCTCCTCGCCGTCGCCTCCGTCCGCGAGGCCATCGAGGACAGCGGCCTGGAGACGGCCGCGCTGGCCCCGGAGAAGCTGGGCGTGAGCATCGGCAGCGCGGTCGGCTGCACGACGAGCCTGGACACCGAGTACGCCCGGGTCAGCCACGGCGGGGCCGACTGGCTCGTCGACCACACGCTCGGCGTCGACCAGCTCTTCGACTACTTCTCGCCCACCTCCATACCGCGCGAAGTCGCATGGGAGGTGGGGGCCGAGGGCCCGGTGAAGCTGGTGTCGACCGGATGCACCTCGGGGCTCGACGCCGTCGGCCACGGCGCGGAGCTCATCCGCGACGGCCGCGCCGAGGTGGTGCTGGCCGGCGCCACCGACGCCCCGATCTCACCGATCACCGTCGCCTGCTTCGACGCGATCAAGGCGACGTCGGCGAACAACGACGATCCCGCCCACGCCTCCCGCCCCTTCGACCGCCGCCGGGACGGGTTCGTCCTCGGCGAGGGCGCCGCGGTGTTCGTGCTGGAGGAGCGCGAGGCCGCACTGCGCCGTGGTGCCCGCGTCTACGCGGAGCTGTCCGGCTTCGCCACCTTCTGCAACGCGTACCACATGACCGGACTGCGCCCGGACGGCAGGGAGATGGCGGCGGCCATCGACGCCGCGCTGGACCAGGCCCGCCGCGCCCCGGCGGACGTCGACTACATCAACGCCCACGGCTCGGGCACCCGGCAGAACGACCGGCACGAGACCGCCGCGTTCAAGCGCAGCTTCGGCGCCCGCGCCCACGACGTGCCGATCAGCTCGATCAAGTCGATGATCGGGCACTCCCTGGGGGCCATCGGTTCCGTCGAACTCGCCGCCTGTGTACTGGCCATGGAGCACGGAGTGATCCCGCCGACGGCGAACTACGCCGAGCCCGACCCCGAGTGCGACCTCGACTATGTGCCGAACACGGCCCGCACCGCCACGCTGGACACGGTCCTCAGTGTCGGCAGCGGATTCGGGGGGTTCCAGAGCGCCGCGCTGCTCACCCGGCCGGAACAGGGGCGGCGATGACCGGCACCGCCTCGCCCTGGATCACCGGCCTCGGCGTCATCGCGGCCAACGCCTCGGGCAAGAAGGCGTATTGGGAGTCGGTCCTCGAAGGGCGCAGCGGCCTGCGGACCATCAGCTCCTTCGACGCCGGCGGCTACCCCGTGCGCGTCGCCGGTGAGGTCCTGGACTTCGACGCGGGGCAGCACCTGCCCCGGCGGCTGCTGCCGCAGACCGACCGGATGACCCAGCACGCCCTGGTCGCGACCGACTGGGCCCTGGCGGACGCCGGTCTCACCCCCTCCGAACTCGACGACTGCTCCACCGGCGTCATCACCGCCAGCGCGTCCGGCGGCTTCGAGTTCGGCCAGCGGGAGCTGCAGAAGCTGTGGCGGACCGGCCCGGCCGAGGTCAGCGCGTACCAGTCGTTCGCCTGGTTCTACGCGGTGAACACGGGGCAGATCTCCATTCGCAACGGCTTCCGCGGTCACAGCTCGGTGATGGTCGCCGAGCAGGCCGGCGGGCTCGACGCCGCCGCCGAGGCCGTCCGGCTGGTGGCCAAGGGCACGCTGCGGACGGCGATCACCGGGGGGTTCGAGGCCTCGGTCTGCCCGTGGGGCCTCGTCGCCCAGATTCCCAGCGGGCTGCTGAGCACCGAGGAGGACCCCCGGCGCGCCTATCTGCCCTTCGATCCCGACGCGGCCGGCTGGGTGCCCGGCGAGGGCGGCGCGACCCTGGTGGTCGAGGACGCCGACCGGGCCAGGGCCCGGGGCGCGGGCCGCGTCTACGGCCGTATCGCCGGCCATGCCTCGACCTTCGACCCCAGGCCCGGCCTCGGCCGGCCCCCGGGGCTCGCACGGGCGATCCGTCTGGCGCTCGACGAGGCCCGGCTGTCGCCGGAGGACGTCGACGTCGTCTTCGCCGACGCGGCCGGCGTCCCCGAGCAGGACCGGGCGGAGGTCGAGGCGCTGGCCAGGGTCTTCGGCCCGGCGGGCGTGCCCGTCACCGCCCCCAAGTCCATGACCGGACGGCTCTACGCCGGCGGCGGCGCGCTCGACATGGCCACCGCCCTGCTGGCCCTGGAGCACGGCGTCATCCCGCCGACCACCGGCACCGCGAGCGCCCCGCCGGAGCTCGACCTCGTGCTCGGCCAGCCTCGTGAGACGCCGCTGACGACCGCCCTGGTCGTCGCGCGCGGCACCGGCGGATTCAATTCCGCCGTCGTCCTCAGCCGCGTCTGACGCCGGCACCACCCTTACTTTCCGTACGTCCTTTGAGGTGAACCGTTTTGCTGTCTCTGGAACAACTGGTCCAGGCCCTCCGTAAGTCGGCGGGCGACTCCGACGTCGCCGACCTGGACGGCGACATCCTCGACCTGACCTACGACGACCTCGGCTACGACTCGCTCGCCCTGCTCGAGCTCTTCGCGACGCTGAAGCGCGACCACGGGATCGAGCTGTCCGACGACGACATCTTCGAGCTCAAGACCCCGCGCGCCACGCTGGCCGCCGCCAACGGGAAGGCGGCCGCCTGATGGCCAGGACCGACAACGCGATCGTCATCGACGCGCCCCTCGACCTGGTCTGGGAGATGACCAACGACGTCGAGTCCTGGCCGACGCTGTTCGGCGAGTACGCCGCCGCGGAGATTCTGCGCCGCGACGGCGATGCCATCGAGTTCCGGCTGACCACCAAGCCCGACGCCGACGGGCGTGAGTGGTCCTGGGTCTCCCGCCGCACGCCCGATCGCGAGAACCTCACGGTCTCCGCCCACCGGATCGAGACCGGGCCCTTCACGTACATGGACCTCGCCTGGTCCTACCGCCAGACCCCGGAAGGCGTCGAGATGCGGTGGGTGCAGGAGTTCGAGGTCAAGGACGAGGCGCCGTTCGACGACGCCGCCATGGTGGCCCGGATCGACGGGGCCAGCCGCAAGAACATGAACCGGATCAAGCAGGCGATCGAAGCCCGCGCAGCCAAGGAGACGTCATGACCTCGACCCGCGAACAGGTGACGGCCGCGGCGCTGCCGACCGACCTCCACGCCCAGCGCCTGCTGCTGCTGGCCGGCGGCGGCCGGCTGGCCAGGATCGTCCACGTGCTGGTGGAGCTGGGCATCGCCGAACGGATCGGCGACGACGCGGTGGCCGTCGACGAACTGGCCGAGGCGACCGGCACCCACGCCCTGTCGCTGTACCGGATCCTGCGCATCGCGGCGTCCGTGGGCATCTTCGCCGAGGGCCCGGAGAAGGTCTTCTCGGCGACGCCCCTCTCGGACGGCCTGCGCCCCGGTCACCCCGGCAGCATCCTCCCGCTCGTGAAGTACAACAACATGGAACTGACCCTGCGGCCGTTCGAGCGGATCATGCACAGCGTCCGCACCGGCGGTCCGGCGTTCGACGAGGTCTTCGGCCAGTCCTTCTACGAATACCTCGAAAGCCACCCGGAGGCCGGCGAGTTCTTCGAGCGGTTCATGATGCACTGGAGCCGCAAACTGGTCGCCGAGGAGCTGCCCGGGCTCGGGCTCGAGCGCTTCGGCCGGATCGCCGACCTGGGCGGCGGCGACGGCTGGTTCCTCGCCGAGGTCCTGCGTCGCCAGCCCGAGTCGACCGCCGTGCTCATGGACCTTCCGCGGGTCGCCGCGTCCGCCGGCACCCTGCTCGCGGAGGCCGGCGTGGCCGACCGCGTCACCGTCGTCCCCGGCGACTTCTTCGCCGAGCCCATCCCCGCCGGCTGCGACGCGTACCTCCTCAAGGGCGTGCTGCACAACTGGTCGGACGAGAAGGTGCTCGACCTGCTGCACCGCCTGCGCGCGGCCATCGGGACGAGCGGGGCCACGCTGCTCGTCTTCGACGTGGTGATGTCCCCCGACAACCGCTGGGACCACGGCAAGTTCCTCGACGCCGACATGCTCGTCCTCTTCGGCGGCCGCGAGCGCACCCTGACCGAATGGCAGCAGCTCTTCGCCGCCACCGGCTTCGAGCTGACCAACCGGCCCGAGTACCGCTGGGCCATGCTCGAATGCCGGCCGGTATGAGCGCCGAGGGGACGCCCGGCACGGCCGCACCGGTACGGCTGACCGGCGTACAGGAGACCCTGCTCGCACCGCTGTACGTCCGGGCGCAGGACAACCGCTCCCCCCGGCCGGTCCTCGGGGACACCACGGCCGAGGGCCTGATGCGGCGGCTCGACTACGACTGGCGCAAGATGAAGTTCGCCGGCCGTGACCGCCGCACGGTTCCCTTCCGCGCGAAGAAGCTCGACGAGTGGGCGAACGCGTTCCTCGCCGAGCACCCCGACGCGGTCGTCCTCCACCTGGCCTGCGGACTGGACAGCAGGGCCTTCCGGCTCGACGTGCCGGACACCGCCCTGTGGTTCGACGTGGACCTGCCCGATGTGATCGAGCTGCGCCGCAAGCTGTACGACGAGACCGACGGCTACCGGATGCTCGCGGCCTCCGCCGTCGAGGCGGGCTGGCTGGAGGCCGTGCCCAAGGACCGGCCCGCTCTCGTGGTCGCCGAGGGCCTGGCCCCGTACCTCGCCGAGGCCGACGGCCTGGCGATGCTGCGGAACCTCACCGGCCACCTCTCCGGCGGAGTGATCATGTTCGACGCGGTGCTGCCGTGGACCCGGCACATCGCGAAGTACGCGCGGCTGGTCAGGCAGACCGGGGCGTCGTTCGGGTGGGCGGTCGCCGACCCCCGCGACCTCGAACGGTCGGTGCCCGGCCTGCGGGCGCTCGACGAATGGTCGATGTGCGACTCGCCGTACGCCGACCGGCTGCCCGTGCAGGACCGCTTCATCGTCCGCGTCATGCGGTCGGTGCGGCCGCTGCGCTACGCCTACCGGCTGTTGCGCTACCGGTTCTGACCGTCAGGAGAAGGAACACCATGGACTCTGCGGACATCGCACGGTCATTGATCGACAGCGCCGGCGGCGACGCCGAGCGCGTCCGGGAGACGATCGAACGGATCGGCGCCGAGGAGGCCGCCGCCTTCCTGGTCGCCGAGCTCACCGGCCGCGTCGAGACCGGCACACTGCCCGAGGACGTCACCGAGGTACAACTCGTGCTCGACGGCGCCCGCCCCCTCCCCTACGTGCTGTCCGTCGGACGCCGGGGGGCCGGGGCGCGCCCCGGCGAGCTCGCCGACCCCGAGGTCGTGCTGAGCCAGGACGTCACGGAGGTGGCCCGCTCGCTCTTCGGCCCGCCGGGCTGCCAGGACTCCGCGACGCGCCGGGTGCGCTGGCGCGACCACGACGACCCGAAGGTCTACTTCGCGCCGCCGCCCGCCTTCCCCGTGGTGGAGCGGCTGCTCGCCGCGCTGGACGGGCGGGGCGCCCCGGGGCTGGCCGAGCTGGCCCTGCGGCACGGTTCCGACAAGTGGGGCATCCACGAGTACACGCCGCACTACGAGCACCACTTCGCGCGGTACCGGGACCGTCCCGTCACCGTCGTCGAGATCGGGGTGGGCGGGTACGACGACCCCGAGGCCGGCGGCGGCTCCCTACGGATGTGGAAGCGCTACTTCCGGCGCGGCCTGATCCACGGTGTGGACATCACGGACAAGAGCTCCCACGCCGAACCCCGCGTCACCACCTCCGTGGCCGACCAGTCCGACCCGGCGTCGCTCGCGGCCCTCGCCGACCGGATCGGGCCGATCGACATCGTCATCGACGACGGCAGTCACGTCAGCGCCCACGTCGTCACGGCGTTCTCCACGCTGTTCCCCCGGCTCCGCCCGGGCGGGCTCTATGTGGTGGAGGACCTGCAGACCTCGTACTGGCCGAGCTTCTCGGGCTCCTACGCCGAGGACGCGGACACCAGCATGGGGTTCCTCAAGCGCCTCGTGGACGGCCTCAACCACGCGGAGTACCCGGCGAAGGCCGGACGGCCGCCCCGGCCCACGGACCACGAGGTGGGCGGCCTGCACTTCTACCACAACCTCGCGTTCGTCGAGAAGCGCGCCAACAGCGGGCACGGAGGCATCAGCCGGCTCCGTGAGGCGGGCTGACATGCGGGTACTGACGGTGGCCACCCCGGCCCTGGGGCATCTCTACCCGTCCGTACCGCTGCTGTGGGCGCTGCGTGCCCTCGGGCACGAGGTGCTGGTCACCACGGCGGGGGACGCCACGCGCGTCGCGGAGGCCGGGCTGCCGGTGGTCGACGTGCTGCCGGGCGAGACCATGACCTCGCTGTTCGACGACTACCAGGCCCTCGACCCGGGGTTCTTCACCGGTCTGCGCGAGCGGCCGATGACGTCGATGGCCGACCTCGCCCCCATGTTCGGCCACATCGCCGGCCGCCTGGTGGAGCCGGTGCGTGGCGTCGCACGGCAATGGCGGCCCGACCTCGTGGTGACGACCCACGGCCAGGGCGCCGGGCCCCGGATCGCCTCCGAACTCGGCGTACCCGTGCTGGAGCACGGCTTCGGGTTCGCCCGGAGCCACGGGGTGCAGGACGCCGTGCGGAAGGTGCTCGACGAGCGTTTCGGCGCCGTCGGCGCGCCGCCCGCCGCGGTCTTCGCCGACGTCGCGGTGCCCAGCATGACACCGGAGACGGAAGGCACGGCGATCCGCGCCGTGCCCTACAACGGCGGGGCGGTCGTGCCCGGCCCGCTGCTCGCACCGCCGGACCGGCCGCGGGTGCTGGTGACCATGGGCACCCAGGTGCTGCGGTCGCACGGCCTGGCCGCCCTGGAGTGGCTGCCCGCGGCGGCCGCACGCGTGGACGCCGAATTCCTGCTGGCGGCGGACGGAGCGGACCTCTCCGCCCTGGGGCCGCTCCCGCCCGGCGTCCGCGTCCTGCCGTGGACACCCCTCTCCTCGCTGCTGCCGTCCTGCTCCGTCGTCGTCCACCACGGCGGATCGGGCACCACCATGGCCGCACTGTGGGCGGGGGTGCCCCAGCTCGTCGTACCCGCGCTCGCCGACAACCACATCAACGCCCGCGCGGTCGAAGCCCGGGGAGTGGGCATCCACACCACCGCGCCGACCTCGGACGCGCTCGCGTTCCTGCTCCACGAAGAAGAGCCCCGGCGCGCCGCACGTGAGGTCGCCGCCGAGATCCGGGCACTGCCCTCACCCGCGGCCCTGGCCGCGCGGCTGAGCGAGCAGGCCGGCTCCGCGACCTGACCGGCCGACCGACAACGTAGGGAGAACCATGACGACGACACCCGAGTCCGGCCTCACCGCGCTGCGCGGGGCCGCCGGTCTGCAACAGGGCGACCTGCTCGCGGTACTGGACACCGTCGGCCTCGAAACGGCCGCGGGGATCGTGGTGCGCGAACTGCTCGCCCGCTGCGGCCCGTGCGTCAACAGCGACGAGGCCCGGGTGGGCCTCGCCGTCGAGCACCGGGGCGAGCGGTCCGAGCACGTCCTCGTGCTGCGGCAGGGCGAGGACGTCCGCCTCGACGCGGGCCCGGCCCCGGCGGCCCGGCTGACCTTCGAGCTCGCGGACCTGGTCCGCGGCGTCTACGGGCCGCCGCCCGGCCCGGCCGCCGGCCGCTTCCGCGTCGAACGCGACGACGAATGGTTCATGGGCCACGCCGACGAGGCGGAACCCTTCCGCATCTTCGAGTCGTACATGCGCGCCGTCGACACGATCGTGCAGGCGGCCTCGCCGCGGGTCAGCGACCTGAGCCGGCTGTCGGCCAAGTACGCCTCCGACAAATGGGGCCTCTGGCACTGGTTCACGCCCCTCTACGAGCACCACTTCGAGCGGCTCCGGCACCAGCCGGTCCGGGTGCTCGAACTGGGCATCGGCGGCTACCAGGACCCGTCCGAGGGCGGCGGCTCGCTGAAGATGTGGCGGTCCTACTTCCCCCAGGGCCAGATCTTCGGCGTCGACATCTTCCCCAAGCACGGACTGGACGAGGACCGCATCCGCACCTTCCAGGGCAGCCAGGACGACCCCGAGTTCCTGCGGCGCCTCGCGGCGGAGCACGGCCCCTTCGACATCGTGATCGACGACGGCAGCCACGTCGCCCAGCACCAGCAGACCGCCTTCCGCGAGCTCTTCCCGGCCGTCCGCAACGGCGGTTTCTACGTCATCGAGGACCTCTGGACGGCCTACTGCCCGGGATACGGCGGCGCGGCGACGGCCGAGGCGACCGGGAACACCTCGATCGGGCTGCTCAAGAACCTGATCGACGACCTCCACCACGAGGAGTGGACGGCCACCGAACCCGTCACGCCGGGGCCGGCCGCCGATCACGTGGTGGGCATTCACGTCTACCGCAATCTCGCCCTCCTGGAGAAGGGCAGCAACATCGAGGGACGGATCCCGTTCTTCGCCCCGCGTGAGATCGACTACGTATGACCGACCGGCAAGTAGGAGAAGAGCTCGTGACCGAAGACGCCCGGGGTCTCTACCTCGACCTGATGAAGAAGATCCTGACCAACGTCATCTATCAGGACGAGGCCATCCAGACCTTCGAGTACGAGGGCGAGCCCGACGTCGACGCCCGGCAGCTCGGCCGCGACTGGCCGAGCGTCGCGCACACGATGGTGGGCCTCAAGCGGCTGGACAACCTCCAGTACTGCGTCGAGACCGCCCTCGCCGACGGCATACCCGGCGACCTGATCGAGACCGGCGTCTGGCGCGGCGGCTCCTCGATCTTCATGCGCGCCGTCCTGCGGGCCCACGGGGACGCCACCCGGCGGGTGTGGGTCGCCGACTCCTTCCAGGGCATGCCCGAGGTCGCGCCGGACGCCCACCCGGTCGACCGCGAGATGCGACTGCACCAGGCCAACGGCGTTCTCGCGGTGTCGCTGGACCAGGTGCGGTCCAACTTCGAGCGCTACGGGCTCCTCGACGACCAGGTGCGCTTCCTGCCCGGCTGGTTCAAGGACACCCTGCCCACCGCACCGCCCGGCCCGCTGGCGGTGATCAGGCTCGACGGCGACCTGTACGAGTCCACCATGGACGCCCTGGAGAACCTGTTCCCCAGGCTGGCGCCCGGCGGCTTCGTCATCATCGACGACTACGCCATCCCCGCGTGCAGCGACGCGGTGCACGCGTACCGGGAACGGCTCGGCATCACCGACCCCATCCACGAGATCGACGGGACCGGCGTGTACTGGCGCAGCACGTACACCCACTCCGGCTGACGGGCCGACGAGGACGGGGCCGCACCCTTGAAGGGGTGCGGCCCCGTCGGTCATCCCGGCGGAAGAAGGCGTCAGGCCTTCTTCGTCTCCCAGAAGATGCGGTCGATCTCGGCGATGAGCTCCAGCGCCTTCTCACCCGTCTTCGGGTCCGTGGACGCCTTCGCGGCGCTCAGGGCCTTCAGCGTGTCGTTGACCAGCTGGTGCAGCTGGGGGTACTTCTCGAAGTGCGGGGCCTTGAAATAGTCGCTCCAGAGCACCGAGACGTGGTGCTTGGCCAGCTCGGCGCGCTGCTCCTTGATGAGGATCGCGCGGGCGCGGAACGCCGCGTCCTCGTTGGCCTGGTACTTCTCCTGGACGGCCTTGACCGACTCGGCCTCGATGCGGGCCTGGGCCGGGTCGTACACACCGCAGGGGAGGTCGCAGTGGGCGCTGACCTTCACCTTGGGGGCGAACAGGCGGGAGAGCATGTGCTGTCCTTCCTCGTGATCGTCTTCTCAGGTGCGAGATTACTCGGTGCGGGAAGGCTTTTCTCGGGGGCCCCGGGGGGCTTAGGACAAAAGTCCAGTGTCAGTCCGGTACTGGCGGAACGACGGACGCGGAGGTTGCCGTGATGCAGGACCAGCTGGACGAGCGCGGCCACGAGCAGGAGCGGGAGCGCCACGGGCTGCTGCGCGTCGGGCTGGCCGAGGTGTACAACCCCTCGATGGTGCCCACGCTCAACCCCGGCGATCAGCTGATCGTGCGGTACGGGGCCCCGGTGCGGCCGGGGGACGTGGTGGTGCTGCGCCACCCGTTCCGCCAGGACCTGCTGATCGTCAAACGCGCGGTGGAGCGGCGCGACGGCGGCTGGTGGGTGATGGGCGACAACCCGCTGGTGGAGAACGACAGCCGGGAGTTCGGCGCGGTGCCGGAGGAGTTCGTGGTGGCCCGGGCGTGGCTGCGGCTGCGGCCGCCGCCCGGGGCCGGTCAGCGGTCGGCGGGGGCGCTGCTGTCCTGGGCGACCGAGGCCGTGCGGCCGCTGCGCTCGGCCGGGACGGCGGGGCGGACGTTCTCCAGGCGCTTGCGGGCGCGGTAGGCGGCGACGTTCGCCCGGGTGGCGCAGCGGTCGGAGCAGTAGCGCCGGGAGCGGTTGGTCGAGGTGTCGAGGTAGGCGTTGCGGCAGGGCGCGGCCTGGCAGATGCCGAGGCGGTCGACGCCGTACTCGGTGAGGTGGACGGCCAGGCCCATGCTCGCGGTGGCGGTGTAGACGGCGCCCGCGTTGGCGGCGTGGTCGGCGATGTGCATGTGCCACTTGGGGCGGCCGTCCTCGTCCCGGTACTCGTGGCCCGAGATCTGGGGACTGACGGGGAACTCCATCAGCAGCGCGTTGAGCAGGTCCACCGCCCGGACCTCGTCGCCCTCCGACGCGGCCTCGAAGACGGCGCGCAGCCGGGCCCGGGCCGCGCGCATCCGGGTCAGGTCGCCGTCGACGAGCCGGCGGGCCGCCTGCGACGCGGTACCGAAGAGCTCGCGGGCCGCGTCGAGGGTGGTGAGGGTGTCGGTGCCGCGCGTGGGCTGCTCGGTGTTGACCAGCCGCACGGCGAAGTCCGAGTAAGAGGCCAGTTCCACTTGTAGTCCTTACGCAGCCGGGCCGAGGTCGCTGTCGTCGGCCAGTAATGGCCGATTCTGCTTCGAGGGTATTACAAGGACGGCATGGCGCTCGTGCCGAGGGGCGGCACGGCCGTCAGGCCGTACCGCCCCTCGCCGCACCCGCCGGCGGCCACCGCGTCCCGGCGGACTACAGCACCTTCGACAGGAACGACTTCGTCCGGTCGTGCTGGGGATTGGTCAGCACGTCCCTCGGGTGGCCCGACTCCACCACGACGCCCTGGTCCATGAAGACGACCGAGTCGCCGACCTCCCGGGCGAAGCCCATCTCATGGGTGACCACGATCATCGTCATGCCGTCCTCGGCCAGGCCCCGCATGACGTCGAGGACGTCACCGACCAGCTCCGGGTCCAGCGCCGACGTCGGCTCGTCGAAGAGCATCAGCTTCGGCTCCATCGCCAGCGCCCGGGCGATGGCCACGCGCTGCTGCTGGCCGCCGGAGAGCTGGGAGGGGTAGTTGCCGGCCTTGTCGGCGAGGCCGACGCGGTCGAGGAGCTTCAGGGCGCGCTCCCGGGCCACGGCCTTCGTCTCGCCCTTGACCTGGACCGGCGCCTCCATGATGTTGGCCAGCGCCGTCATGTGCGGGAAGAGGTTGAAGCGCTGGAACACCATGCCGATGTCCCGGCGGTTCTGGGCGACCTCGCTGTCCTTGAGCTCGTAGAGCTTGTCGCCCTTCTGGCGGTAGCCGACGAGCTGGCCGTCGACGTAGAGCCGGCCGGCGTTGATCTTCTCCAGGTGGTTGATGCACCGCAGGAAGGTCGACTTGCCCGAACCGGAGGGGCCGATGAGGCAGAACACCTCGCGCGGGGCGACCTCCAGGTCGATGCCCTTGAGGACCTGCACGGCGCCGTAGGACTTGTGGACGCCCTGCGCCTTCACCATCGCGTTCATGCGCTGACGCCTCCCTTGGAACGGTTGCCGAAGGCCGCCAGGTTGGCCCTGACCTTCTGCCACGGGGTGAGCGGCAGGGTGCGCAGCGCGCCACGGGCGAAACGCCGCTCGAGATAGAACTGGCCGACGCTGAAGACGCTGGTCAGGATGAGGTACCAGGTGGCGGCGAGGAACAGCATCTCCACTGTCGCACCGGTCGTCTGCCCGATGTCGGAGGTGGAGCGCAGCAGCTCCAGGTACTGGGCCGCCGCCGCGGCCAGCGACGAGGTCTTGAGCATGTTGATGAACTCGTTGCCCGTCGGCGGCACGATCACGCGCATGGCCTGCGGCAGCACGATCCGGCGCAGCGTCCTGCCCTGGCTCATGCCGAGCGCGTGGGCGGCCTCGGTCTGGCCCTCGTCGACCGACTGGATGCCGGCGCGGACGATCTCGGACATATAGGCGGCCTCGTTGAGCCCCAGGCCGAGCAGCGCGGCCATGAAGGGGGTCATGAAGTCGCTCATCTCGTCCCGGTAGATCGGGCCGAGGTTGATGTAGGGGAAGATCAGCGCCAGGTTGAACCACAGCAGCAGCTGGACGTAGACCGGGGTGCCCCGGAAGAACCAGATGTAGAGCCAGGAGACCGATGAGGTCACCGGGTTCTTCGACAGCCGCATCACGGCCAGGACGATGCCGAGGACCAGGCCCAGCAGCATCGCGAGCAGCGAGATCAGGACGGTCTTGCCGAGGCCCGAGACGACGGAGGAGTCGAAGATGTAGTCCGGGATCGCGCTGTAGTGGACGTTCGCCGTGGCGAAGGCGTTGACGATCAGGCCGAGGAGGGCCAGCACGATGACGGCGGAGATCCACCGGCCGTAGTGGCGGACCGGGATGGCCTTGATGGTCTCGGGCTCGCCCGGGCTCGCGGTCGCGGCGGCCTTGCCGACGGGCGGGTCGGCGGGCGGGTCGGCGGGCGGGTCGACCGGTGCCGGGTCGTCGGCGGGCGGGTCGGCCGGTGCCGGGTCGTCGGCGGGCGGGTCGGCCGGGGCCTTCTGCTCCGGCTTGCTCGTCTTGTCAGCCGGAGTCTTCTTCTCCGACTGCTCGGCCTCGGAGGGTTCCGCTGCCTTGTCGGCCTTGTCGGCCTTGTCGGGCGAAGGCGCCTTGTCGGGTTGGTCAGCCGCAGGCGTCTTGTCGGGCTTGTCGGGGGAAGCGGTCACGGGGGATGCCTTTCAGCGTTTGCCGTACGAGGAGGGGGGACAGCCAGGACAAACGAAGGTCAGGAACCGCCGTTGATCTTCGCTTCCTTGATGGCGCCCGCATCGACGCCCCAGGTCTTGATGACCTTCTCGTACTCGCCGTTCTTGATGATCGCGTCGAGCGCTTCCTTGAGGGCGTCGCGCAGCTGGGTGTTTCCCTTGGAGACGGCGATGCCGTACGGCGCGGCCTCCACCTGGTCGCCGACGATCTCGAAGGCGTTGCCGCTGTCGGCGGTCTTCACCGCATAGGCCGCGACCGGGAAGTCGCTGGAGACGGCGTCGACGCCACCGGCCTTCAGACGGGTCTGGGCCTCGAGGTCGTTGTCGAACGCCTCCATGGCGATCTTGTCCTTGTCGTCCTTCTCGCACTTCTCCGACTGGGCCTTGGCGAGGTCCTCGGAGACGGTGCCGCGCTGGACCGCGATCTTCTTGCCGCAGAGGTCGCTCCAGCCGCTGATTCCCTTGGTTTCGCCCTTCTTCGTGTAGAGCGAGACACCGGCGTTGAAGTAGTCGACGAAATCGACGCCTTCGCCCACCTTCTTGTGGGTCTTGGAGTCGTTGCCCTCCTGCCGGTCCTTGGTGTCCGTCATCGCGGACATCGCGATGTCGTAACGCTTGGATCGCAGTCCGGTCAGCAGGGCGTCGAAGGTGCCGTTGTTGAACTCGACCTTGACCCCGAGCTGCTTGCCCAGGGCGGCGGCGATGTCGGGGTCGATACCGACCGTCTTGCCGTCCTTCTTGAACTCGACCGGCGGATAGGCGATATCGGAGCCGACCTTGATCACCTTGGCGTCCTGGATGCTCTTCGGGAGCTTGGCGAAGAGCGGGGCCGAGGCGCCCTGGGCGGCCGACTGGCCCGACTCGTTGCCGGTCTTGTTCCTCTGGTCGCCGCAACCGGTCAGCAGCAGGGTGCCGGCGACCGCGATCGCGCCGACGGCGGCCAAACGACTCCAGGCGGCAGCCGGGCGAGGGGTGGTGCTTGCGGTCATTGCTCGTTCCTCCTGCGGTTGAGGGGGTATACGACAGGTAATTCGGCAATCACGCGAAACCACGGAAGAAGTCGCAGCACACTTCCTCGTGCGAGGCGACCTCGTGCGGTCTGCGCATCTTGCCATCCGGACTGCCCCATTCGGGGGGCCAGCCATGTCAAAATCGGATAACGGGTGATCCCCATTCGTTACCGGGTGGTTCGCACCCCTTGGGCTGCTGTGTCTGTTCTGATCGGCTTCCTGGCGCGAGACGCAGGTCACGCCCGCTGCGTCTCACTTCGTGGACACCTTGGCGCGTCCAGGACCAGTTGACACGTTTCCGCCGTGATCGCGTGTCGGGTTCACGCCACCGGGGCCCGGAACTCACTCGTCGGCCGTACTGGTCTTCCGGTAGAAAGACCAGTTACACCCCTCACCCGGGGCTCAGGGCGCGCATGTGCGGCGCGCCCGCTTTGTCCGTACCGCCCCGTCGCACGGAAGTCATCCGCCGTCCGGGGTCCGGACATGGTTCGGACATGTGCCCGACCCGCCTCCCACACCCAGAGGCGGTTACCCTCGATCTGCACTTACGACAAAGGGGTCAAGAAAAGTGGCAGCGGAGATCGTGAATCCTCGCAGCGACAACGGCACGGACGAAGGGACTCGCGCAGAGTTCTTCGATCCGGCCTTCGCGCTGCACCGTGGCGGCAAGATGGCGGTTCAGGCGACCGTTCCCCTCCGGGGGAAGGACGACCTGTCCCTCGCCTACACGCCGGGGGTCGCCAAGGTGTGCAGCGCCATCGCCGAACAGCCGGAGCTGGTGTACGACTACACCTGGAAGTCCCAGGTCGTCGCGGTCGTGACGGACGGCAGCGCGGTGCTCGGCCTGGGGGACATCGGCCCCGAGGCGTCCCTGCCCGTGATGGAGGGCAAGGCCATCCTCTTCAAGCAGTTCGGCGGCGTGGACGCGGTCCCGATCGCCCTCGACTGCCGTGACGTCGACGAACTCATCGACACCGTCGCCCGCATGGCGCCCTCCTTCGGCGGCATCAACCTGGAGGACATCTCCGCGCCGCGCTGCTTCGAGATCGAGCGCCGGCTCCAGGAGCGCGTGGACATCCCCGTCTTCCACGACGACCAGCACGGCACCGCCGTCGTCACCCTGGCAGCGCTGCGCAACGCCGCGCGGCTGACGGGCCGTACGCTCGGCGAGCTGCGCGCGGTGATCTCGGGCGCGGGCGCGGCCGGTGTGGCCATCGCCCGGATCCTGGTGGAGGCGGGCATCGGCGACGTGGCCGTGTGCGACCGCAAGGGCATCGTCTCCGGCGACCGCACCGACCTGACGGACGTCAAGCGCGAGCTGGCGGGCTTCACCAACAAGGCCGGTCTGACGGGCCCGTTGGAGGTGGCGCTGGACGGTGCGGACGTCTTCATCGGCGTCTCCGGCGGCACGGTGCCGGAGCCGGCGGTCGCGAAGATGGCCGAGAACTGCCTGATCTTCGCGATGGCCAACCCCAACCCGGAGATCCACCCGGACGTCGCCCACAAGTACGCGGCCGTCGTCGCCACCGGGCGCAGCGACTTCCCCAACCAGATCAACAACGTCCTCGCCTTCCCCGGCATCTTCGCGGGTGCCCTCCAGGTGCGGGCGTCGCGGATCACGGAGGGCATGAAGATCGCGGCGGCCGAGGCGCTGGCCGCCGTGGTGGCGGACGAGCTGAGCGCGGACAAGGTGATTCCCTCGCCGTTCGACGAGCGGGTCGCCCCGGCGGTCACCGCCGCCGTGGCCGCGGCGGCGCGGGCGGACGGCGTCGCGCGGCGCTGACGCCCCGAGCCTTGACGGGGAGGGCCGGTCCGGACCGTGGGGTCCGGGCCGGCCCTTCGTCATGGGCGCGTCACCGGAGCCGGCGGACGAAGGCGTCGTACACCTTGTTGGTGTCGCCGGGCACGAGGTTGTCCGCGGCGCTGCCGAAGACGAGCGTGCGCCCGGCCAGGTCGACGCTCGGGCCGCTGGACCACCCGTTGGCCTGGGAGCCGTCGGCGGCGACGCTGACCCGTTCGACCGCGCCGGTCACGAGGTCCTTGGCGAAGACGTCCTCGACGCCGTTGGTGTCACCGGGCACGAGGTTGGCGGCCAGGGACATGAAGTACACGTGCCGGTTGTCGGCGCTCATGACCCCGCCCCGGTACGCGCTGTCGTCGGCCTGCGAGCCGTCGGCCGCGACGCTGACGCGCCGGGTGACGCCGGTGAGCAGGTCCGTGGCGAAGACGTCGGCCTTGCCGTTGGTGTCGTTCTCCACCACGGCGTCGGAGGCGGAGGAGAAGAGCGAGTACCGGCCGTCGGGGCTCAGCGCGAAGTCGCCGTCGACCGCCACGCCCCCGCCGTCGCGGGACGGGGCGCCGCGCTGGACGCGGCCGGTGCGCAGGTCGTGGACGTACAGGCCCCGGGCGCGCGGCCGTTGCAGCGCCTTCTCCCCGCCGGGCGGCGTGACCAGGTCGGACATGCTCAGGAAGGCGACCTTGCCGCCGTCCGCGCTGATCTCGGGGGAGACGGAGAAGCCGTCGGCCTGGGCGCCGTCGCTCGTGACGCTCACCCGTTTCGTGATGCCGCGCAGGCGGTCGCGGACGAACACGTCCGTGCGGCCGTTGGTGTCACCGGGCACCAGGTCGTCCCGGTCGGAGGAGAAGGCGACGTAGCGGCCGTCGGCGCTGATGGACGGGGCCGAACTGTGCGCGGGCTTCGTGCCCTTGTTCTCGACGAGCACCTCGGTGCGGCCCGTGACCCGGTCGTGGACGAACACGTCGTAGTAGTCGCCCGGATTGCGGTGCGGGGCCAGGTTCTTGGCCTCGGAGTCGAAGGCGACGTACCTGCCGTCACCGCTGATCGAGGTCGTCCACGACGACCTGTCGGCGGGGGTACCGTCGGAGGCGACACTGGCCGGCTCGGTGCGGCCGGTGCGCAGGTCCTTCACATAGACGCGGCGCATCGACTCGGTGGCGCCGGGCACGAGGTTCGTGGCGCCGGTCTCGAAGGTGACGAAACGGCCGTCCGCGCTGATCTTCGCGCCGATGCTCTCGGCGTTCGCCTGGGCGCCGTCGGAGGCGGTGTTCACCCGCTCGACGCGGGCGTGGGCGCCCGGCGATGCGGCGCCCGCCGTATCGGCGCCGGTCAGGGGCAGGACGGCGGTGCAGCCGACGAGTAACGCGGCCGTGACGGTGGCGCGTCCGGAACGTCGCATGGTGTTCCCCCTCGCGTGGTCGCGCCTCGCGGATACGCGCGTATGCGCGTGGAGTGCGCGGAGGAAGCCAACAGTCCGGTCGGCCCCCGGTCAAGACACCGCGCACCCGGTCACGACGCGGCGCGTGTCACAGCGCCATGTGGTTTCCTCAGCCGCGCCCCGCCACTAGGTTCGGCTCATGTTCGCCGCCTACGCCGCACGCATCGACCGCGACCAGCCGCTGAACGGCCTTGAGCTGGGGGAGCGCCCCGAGCCCGTGGCACGCCCCGGCTGGACGATCGTCAACGTCAAGGCCGCCTCGCTCAACCACCACGACCTGTGGACGCTGCGCGGCGTGGGGATCGGCGAGGACGCGCTGCCGATGATCCTCGGCTGTGACGCGGCGGGCGTCGACGAGCAGGGCAACGAGGTCGTCCTCCACTCCGTCATCGGCGAGACCGGCCACGGCGTGGGGCCCGACGAGCCGCGCTCGATCCTCACCGAGCGCTATCAGGGCACCTTCGCCGAGCGCGTCGCCGTGCCCTCCTGGAACGTGCTGCCCAAGCCGAAGGAGCTGTCCTTCGAGGAGGCCACCTGTCTGCCCACGGCCTGGCTGACCGCCTACCGGATGCTGTTCACCAAGGCGTGCGCGCGCCCCGGGCAGAGCGTGCTGGTGCAGGGCGCCGGCGGCGGGGTGGCCACGGCGGCGATCGTGCTGGGCGCGGCGGCCGGGCTGCGGGTCTTCGCGACCAGCCGCGACGCGGCCAAGCGCGAGCGCGCCGTGGAGCTGGGCGCCGAGGCGGCGTACGAGCCGGGGGCGCGGCTGCCGCACCGCGTGGACGTGGTCGTCGAGACGGTGGGCGCGGCCACCTGGTCGCACTCGGTCAAGTCGCTCAGGCCCGGCGGCACTCTGGTGATCTCCGGCGCGACCAGCGGCGACCGTCCCCCGGCGGCCGAGCTGACACGGATCTTCTTCCATGAACTCCACGTCGCGGGCGTGACGATGGGCACCAAGGAGGAGCTGGCGGACCTGCTGGCCTTCTGCGCGGCCACGGGCGTCCGGCCGGTGATCGACACGGTGCTGCCCCTGGACCGGGCGCGTGAAGGCTTCGAAAAGATGAACAGCGGCGATCTGTTCGGGAAGGTCGTGCTGACGGTATGAACGGCGGATGCCGAAGAGACGCTCGCGCACGGCGGCGTTCCTTGCCGCGATCACCTGTCTCCTGACCCTTCTCACGCCCGGAGCCGCCGGAGCTGCCGGAGCCGCCGAGGCTCACGCTCGCCCCGGCCCCGGCCCCGGCATTCCCCCGCTGACCGACGAGCACGGCCGGGCGCTCACCCTGCGGGGCTGGAACCTCGCGGACAAGGAGCACCGGGGCGAACGCGCCCTGGAGGACATCACCGAGCGCTCGCTGCGCGACATGGCGGGGAAGGGGTTCGACTTCGCGCGGCTGGCGGTCTTCTGGGACGACCTGGAACCCCGGCGCGGCGCATACAGCGAAACGTATCTGCGGAAGATCGAACGCGTCCTGGCCTGGGCGGCGAAGTACCGGGTCCGGGTGCTGATCGACGCCCACCAGGACGTCTACGGACCGGCCTTCGGCGGCCACCGGGGCATCCCGGCGTGGGCCACCCGCACCGACGGGCTGCCCTACCGGCAGCACCCCGACGACTGGTTCGCCGAGTACTTCGAACCGGCCGTCCAGGCCGCCTTCGAGCACCTCTACGAGGACGCCGACCTGCGCCTCGCCCAGGAGCGGATGTGGCGGGTCCTGGCCGGCCGCCTCGCCGGCCACCCCGCCGTCCTGGGCTATGACCTGATCAACGAGCCCATGGGCCGGATGCGCCCCGGCGAGGACCTGTTCACGGCCGCCCGCCGCATCGAGGCCACCCAGGTCACCCCCATGTACCGGCGCCTCGCGCGGGCGATCCGCGAGGTGGACGGGAAGCACTGGATCTTCATCGAGCCCACCCCGGCGGCGGGCGAGGGCAAGCCCACCGGCCTGGGCCGGGTGGCCGACCCGAAGATCGTCTACGCGCCGCACTTCTACAACGCCGCGATGGAGCTGGGCCGGGACTACGATCCCGCGTCCGGCTGGCTGGAGGCCTACGAGGCGGCCGTCGTCCACTACCCGCGCGAGCAGCGCGTGCCCGTGGTGGTGGGGGAGTGGGGCCCGCTCGACAGCTCGCTGCCGAACATGGGCCGGTTCTACGAGGACGCCATCGCCTCCATCGGGCGCTACGCGTCCGGGTGGGCGAGCTGGCAGTGGTGCTACGGGGAGACGTACTGCGCCATGGACCGGCAAGGGCGCTTCCGCCCCAACAAGGAGCGCACGGCCCGCCCGTACGCCCCTGCTGTGGCCGGTACGCCCCGCGCCGAGGCGTACGAGCCCGGCGCGCGCTCCTACCGGCTCACCTATCTGCCCTCGCCCGGAGGAACCAGCGAGCTCTCCCTGCCGCCCGACCCCCGGGGCTGGCGCGTCACCGTCACCGGACCGGCCCGGACCAGCGGCGGAACCGTGCGGCCGGGCCGGCGCGGCACGGTGTTCCTGTACGCGACGGGAAGGGCGGCGGGCCCGGTCACGGTCATGGCCACGGCGGGACACGCTGTGAGGTGACGAGGAGTGGTGGCGCTGTTCGGGAGCGCTGAGGATGATGCACTCCGGGGCGCTCGCCCTGCTGTTCACCGCGCGGTCGCGCGACGTTGTGAATGAACGTGCCGGTCCGGTTTCCGGGCCGCCGGGGGTGAAGCCATGTCCTCGCCGATTCCATCGCTGCCGTCCGTGGGCGACTTCATCGCGGCGTTCGAAAGGTTCGTCGTGGCGCCGCCGAAGCGGCGGGGACCCTCCGCCAGGATCGTGCTCATGCCGCAGGGCGATCCGGGGGTGGCGGCGCGGATCGCCACGGGGGAGTGCGGACGGCTGCGGGTGCAAGGGCGCGCGCTCGTCCCGTACGCCCGGGTCCTGGAGTTATCCGGGACAGGGACCCAGGGCCCGGACGTCTTCGAGCAGATCGAGCAGGGCCTGCTGGGCAACCTGCCCGAGGGGTTCGGGCGGCTGCGGCTGCCGCGCTACCACCTCGTGCGGGCCTTCGCCGAGGCCCGCTCCGGGGAGCGGGATCCGGACGTACGCGCCCGGGACCTGCGCGACAAGTGCTTCGAGGAGCGGCGCAAGAGCTCGGTCGTCCTCAGGGCCCTGCGCGCCATCAGCCTCGCCGACGTCCCCGGCATGCCGTCCTGGGTGTGGCAGCCCCTGCGGCCGCTGTTCGAGGTGCTGCCGCGCTGGCTGTACGGGCGGCGGCAGCGGCGCCGCATGATGGGCGAAGGCGGCTGGTTCCGGGACTGGGCGGGGCTCCCCGCCGGGCGCGGCGACTTCTTCGGGCAGCACGAGAAGGTGACCGGCCGCAAGGCCGACGCGCTGCTGTGCGCGCTGCTCGGCGATCTGGAGGACGCGGTGGGGCGCCGCCGCCTCTCGCCGTGGGTCCGGCGGCGCCGCACCCGCTTCGTCCTGGTCCTCCCCAAGGCGGGCGCGGCCGGTTCGCTCACCGAGAGCGTGGTCGAGGGCTTCCCGAGGGCCGTCGAGCTGACCGGGAGCACGGCCGTGGCCCTGCTGGCCGTGGGCTATCAGGACGGGAGGGAGGCGCCCCAGTCCTTCGCGACGGCCACCAGCACCATCGACTCCTGGACGCCCGGCCAGAGCAGGGGCCGGGGCCGGTCCGTCCACGTGGCCGTACCGCCCCACGGCGCCGGGACCGACGAGGAGGCCGACAGCTTCTTCGACAGCCGCCCGGAGATCTGCCTCGACGGCGGGGCGCCCTCCGCCGCCGCGCCGCGCTGGGAGGCCCTGGGACTCGCGCTGGCGGGCGTCCTGGTGCTGTCGCTCCTCGCCTACGGCGTCGTGCTCTTGTTCCCCCGGCCGGCGAACACCCGGTGCCTCGGCGCCACCGTCCCCGAGGCGAAGTCGGCCCCGCCGGGCAAGACCACCGGCCGGAGCCCCAAGGTGGTGTACCAGGAGGCCCTCGACACGATCAAGAACCAGAACGACCTCGCCGACGTGGCCGCCCGGGTGAACCACGCGATGGTCCGCACCGTGGTCTACCTGGGGGTGCCCGCCCTCGCCGACACCTGGAAGGACGGCATCTACAGCGGCGCCATCCCCGAACTGCGCGGCATCGCCCTGGCCCAGGGGGAGCTCAACGGCGAGGCGGCCAGGGTGAACGACAAGGTCTGGCTGAAGGTCAGGGTCGAGGACGCGGGGATGCGCTTCTCCAAGGCGCCCGAGGTGGCCGAGCGGCTGGCGCGGGAGATCCGGGCCGAACCGTCCGGCGCCCAGCAGATCATGGGCGTGGTCGGGCTGGCCCAGAGCCGCCCGGACACCCTCAAGGCCCGTGACGTCCTCGCGGCCGCCAACGTGCCGATGGTCGGCACCGTGGCGACGGCCGAGGCGATGCAGCGCAGCGACCTCTACCGGCAGGTGGCCCCCGACAACCGGCGCGAGGCCCGGATCGCGGCGGCCTTCGCCCGTTACGGCAACCTCGTGGAGACCGCGCCCGGCCGCTGCGCCCCGGCCCGCCGGGCGGTGGTCGTGGCCGACCCGGAGGACACCTACAGCGACAACCTGAGCAGACGGTTCGTCGCGGCGTTCCCCGACGCCCGCACCATCTGGTACACACCCAACCCCGGCAAACCGTCCGATCGGCGTGATCCCCCGAACGACCGCACGGAGTGGGCGCGTTCCCTGTCGGACATGGCCCGGACGGTGTGCGCGCGGATCAAGGAGGACCCGCGCACGGTGCTCTACTGGGCCGCGCGGCAGAACGAATTCGCCGCGTTCCTCGACGAGTTCGACGGGGGCACGTCGTGCAACGACGGGCTGACGGTGCTCGGCGGCGACGACCTGACCGGCGTCGTCCTCGACGACCAGCAGCCGAGCAAGCGCCACCCCAAGGTGCGGCTCTACTACGCCGCGCACGTCCTGCCGAACGGCTATCCCGCCAACGCCATGGGCGAGCGCTTCCGGCAGGCGTACCGCGATTCCTACGGCGACGACGACCGGTGGAGCGACGACGGCCGGGCCCCGCTCGCCTGGGACGCGCTGCAGGTGCTGTCGAAGGCCGTCAACACCGCCTACCAGGACTCGCATTCCTCCCTCCTCACCCGGGGCATGGTCGAGTCGGACCTCGTGAAGGGGGTCGGCGGACCGTCCGGCATCCAGGGCGCCACGGGGGCGCTGGCCTTCGCCAACGGCGGGAAGGTGCCCGTGGACAAGCGGCTGTTGATCCTCCACGACACCCGCGACGGCCCCGAGGTGTCGCTGGAGTGCGGGTACCGCGACAGCGGGACGGAGCAGAGGACCTGGGGGCCGGGCGGGACGTTCGACTGCCCCCGGGACGAACAGGACCCGGACGGAGCCTGACGCGGTGACGGTCGCGGCGTGGCGGTCGCGCGGTGAGGGCCGCGCGGTGAGGGCGTGCCGTGACGCTCGCGCCGTGACGTTTACGCCGGGGCGTGCGACGAAGTGCGCCGGAGTGGGTGGCGCACCCCGGGAGTGCTGAGGATGATGGGCTCACGGGGGCGTATCCCCGTGTCCCTTGCCGTGACCGCCTGTCGTGGAAGGGGCTTGCCGGCCCGGCTCCGGGCCGTTCGGGGGGTGAAGCGTGTCCACGCCTGTACCACCATTGCCGTCCGTGGGGGACTTCGTCACGGCCTTCGAGGAGTTCGTCCTGGTGCCACCGGGCCGGCGCGGACCCTCCGCCAGGGTGCTCCTCGTGTCGCCGCCGGGCGGCGTCGAGGCGGAGCGGATCGCCGACGGCGAGTGCCAGCGGCTGCGCGTCCGGGGGCGCGCGCTCGTCCCGTTCGCCCGCGTCCAGGAGACGACGCGGCGCGTCGGCTCCACCTCGCGCACCCACGACGTCTTCGAGCAGATCGAGATCGCCCTGCATGAGAACCGGCCCCCCGGCTTCGGCCGGCTGCGGCTGCGGCGCTACGACCTCGTGCGCGCCCTGGCCGACGCCCGCACCCGGGAGACCCAACCGTCGGTGCGGGCGAGGGACTTCCGCGATCAGTGCTACGCGGAACGGTGCAAGACCTCGCTCTTCCTCAAGGCCCTCTACGCGATCAGCGGCGACGACCAGGCGCCCGCGAGTATCCCGGGCTGGCTGTGGCACTGGGCGCGCCGGCCGCTCTTCGGCGTGCTGCCGCGCTGGCTGTACGGGCGGCGGCAGCAGCGCCGGATGATGGGCAAGAACGGCTGGTTCCGCAGCTGGGCGGGGATATCCGCCGGGCGCGGCGACTTCTTCGCCCACCACGACGCCGTCGCCCGCGGCCGGACCGACGCGTTGCTGTGCGCGCTGCTCAGCGATCTGGAGGACGCCGTCCAGCGCGGGCGGGTGCTGTCACCGTGGGTCCGGCGGCGCCGGAGCCGGTTCGTCCTCGTCCTGCCCCGGGCGGGGGCGCCGGGCTCGGTCACCGAGAGCGTGATCCGGGGGTTCCCCGAGGCGGTCGAGCGGACGGGCAGCACGGCGGTGGCGCTGCTGGCCGTCGGCCGGGACGGCCGGGACACCGCCCAGACCCTCGCGGCGGCCACGACCACCATCGATTCCTGGACCCGCAGCCAGGGCCGGGGCCGGGGCCGCACCGTGACCGTGGGGGTGGGCCCCTACGACGGCCGCCCCGACGAGGAGGCCGAGAGCAGGCTGCGCGGCTACCCGGAGATCCAGCCCCGCAAGGTCTACTCCGACGGCGCGCCGCGCGTCGAGGCCGCCGTGATGACGGTGGCGGCGGTCGCGGCGCTGTCGCTCGTCGCGCAGTTCGCGGTGGCCCGGATCGGCGCGGAGACCAGCACCGAGTGCGTCGGCGCGAGCGTGGCCATGCCGGAGTCGGCCGCCCCGGGCAAGGTCCCCGAGATCTCCCCGAAGGAGCTGTACGAGCAGGCGCTGGCCTCCATCAGGACACAGAACGCGGAGGCCGACGCGGCGGCGAAACGCCCCAACACCGCCGTCCGCACCGTCGTCTATCTCGGGGTGCCCGCCGTCGCCGAGACCTGGAAGGAGGGCATGTACAGCGGCTCCATCCCCGAACTGCGCGGCATCGCCCTCGCCCAGGAGGCGCTCAACCGCGAGGCGTCCCGGGACGGGGCCCGCAAGGTGTGGCTGCGGGTACGGGTCGAGGACGGCGGCCAGCAGTTCGCGAAGGCGCCCGAGGCGGCCGAACGGATCGCCAAGGAGGCCGAGGAGGAGCGGAAGAGCGGCGGCAGCCAGCAGATCATGGGCGTGGTCGGGCTGGGACAGAGCCGGACGGCCACCCTGAAGGCCCGGGACACCCTCGGCGCCGCCGGCCTCCCCGTGATCGGCACGGTGACGACGGCGGAGCAGATGCAGCAGCACCACATGTACCGGCAGGTCGCGCCGGACAACCGGCGCGAGGCGCGCGTCGCCGCCGACTTCGCCCGGCGCGGCAACATCGTGGAGACCTCGCCCGGGGTGTGCGCCCCCGCCCGGGAGGCGGTGGTCGTGGCCGACCCGACCGACCGCTACAGCGACAATCTGCGCCGCCGCTTCGTCCAGGAGTTCAAGAACACCCGCACGATCCTCTACTCGGCGGACTCCGAGACCCCCTTCGACCCGACGCAGGACGACCGGACCGAACGGGCCCGCACCCTGGCGGACATGGCGGCCTCCGTCTGCCGGCGGATCAAGGCCGAGCCCCGCACGGTGGTGTACTGGGCGGGCCGGGGCACGGAATTCTCCGCGTTCCTCGACGAGTTCGACAACGGCACCTCCTGCCGGGGACATGTGACGGCCCTCGGGGGCAACGACCTGACCAGCGCCGTCGTGGACGCCCAGCAGCCCAGCAGCCGCCACTCGGGCGTACGGCTCTACTACGCGGCACACGCCGTGCCCAAGAGCTACTGGCCCAACGAGGTGGGCCGGGCCTTCCGCACCCAGTACCTCGACGCGTACGGCAAGGACGACCTGTGGAGCAACGACGGCCGTGCCCCCGTCGCCTGGGACGCGCTGCGGCTGCTGGCCACCGCCGTGAACACCGCCCGCCAGACCTCCGGCACCGGCTCCTTCTCGCGCGACACGGTGCAGACCGTGCTGGCGTCGGGGGCCGGGGGCGGCGACGGGGTGCGCGGCGCCACCGGGACCCTGGTCTACGACCAGGGCCGGAAGGTGCCCCGGGACAAGCGGCTGCTGATCCTCCACGACACCCGCCAGGGCCCCGAGGTGGCGCTGGAGTGCGGGGTCCGCGACAGCGGCGACGAGAAGACGGCGTGGGGTCCGGGGGACGCCTTTGAGTGCCCCCGGGACGCGGGGGACGCCTCGTAGCGGGACGCCCCGCAAGGGGCGCGGGGAACTGCGCGCTCAGCCCAAGGCGGCCCGCAGTTGCAGGATGCTCCTGGGCACCGAGGGCGGCTGCGGGCCGCCTGTGGCTGGTCGCGCAGTTCCCCGCGCCCCTACGGCGCCTGCGGCGCCTTCAGCAGCCCCCCGATCCGCGCGGCGGCATCCGCCAAGCGGGCCCGCGCCTCGCGGAGCTGATCCGGCGTCACCCCATGATCGCGCGCCGCATCCCGCACCTCGTCGCGGAAGCGGTCCAGCAGCCGGTCGAGGTCGCGGGCCGGTTCCTTGGAGAGGGCGTCGTCGGCGACCGCCCACTCCGGCAGCGGGTACGAGGCGCGCAGCGGCTCGTCCTCCGCCCGCTCCACGACGATCACCGGCTCGTCGGCGGACTGCCCCGGCGCCCGTCCGGCGCGCATCTGCCCCGCCAGTACGCCGAGATCCTTGGCCAGCGCGCCGACGCCTTCGGCGATGCCCGCGGGCCAGTCGCCGTGCCGGGCGTGCTCACGGACCTGTTCCTGGA
The DNA here is from genome assembly GCF_014648775.1 of Streptomyces abikoensis. Lineage (GTDB taxonomy): Bacteria > Actinomycetota > Actinomycetes > Streptomycetales > Streptomycetaceae > Streptomyces > Streptomyces abikoensis. The sequence goes on along the minus strand of NZ_BMRT01000003.1, from coordinate 437,075 downwards.
CGCGCTCGGCGATGCGCCGCACCTCCTGGCGCGTCTGCTCCTGCGCCTGCCGGGCCTGGCGGCGGGCCGTCTGGGCGTCCTGGCGGGCGCGGCGGCTCTCCTCCTTCGCCCGGCGGGCCTGCTCCTTCCACTCCTCCTTGGCCTTGCGGAACTCCTCCTTCGCCCCGGCGAAGTAATCCCCTCCGGAGCCGGCGGCGCCCGGCTCCGTACGGGCCTTCAGCGCCTCCTCGCGCATCTCGCGGCGCAGATCGCCGGCGGCGCCGCGCACGTCCTCGCGGATGTCGGCGGCCAGCGCGGCGACGGACTCGCGGATCTCCAGCTCCAGGTCGGCCAGTTCCCCCCGGCGGTCGGCGAGTTCGGCGCGGCCGGCGTCGGTGATCGAGTAGACCTTGCGGCCGCCCTCGGTGGTGTGGGTGACCAGGCCCTCCGCCTCCAGCTTGGCGAGGCGGGGGTAGACGGTGCCGGCGGAGGGGGCGTAGAGCCCCTGGAAGCGTTCCTCCAGCAGGCGGATGACCTCGTAGCCGTGGCGCGGGGCCTCGTCGAGGAGGCGCAGCAGATACAGGCGGAGCCGGCCGTGGCCGAAGACGGGGGGCATCAGAGGACCTTTCCCGACGCGGGGGCGTCGTCATCGGGGGACGGCGGCCGGCGCAGCAGCGCGACCGCGCCGGAGACGGTGGTGATCTTGAGTTTGCCGCCGCCCGAGCCCAGCGTGCCGGTGATCCGCTTGGCGCCCCACTGCCCGCCGACCCGCAGGTTCTCGAAGGCGCAGGAGACCGGGCCACTGGTGGTGTTGGCCTCGACGTCGGCGTCGACCGGCTGCGGCAGCCGGATGGCGACCTCGCCGGAGACGGTGGTCAGCGCGAGGTCGGGGGTGCGGGCGGTGCCGGCGAGGTCGATGGTCATGTCGCCGTTGACGGTCTCCGCCTTGACCCGGCCGCCCGTGCCCTCGATCAGGGTCAGGTCGCCGGAGACGGAGTTGAAGCGCAGGTCGCCGGCGAGGGCCTGGGCCTCCAGCCGCCCGGAGACGGACTCCGCGCGGACGTCGCCCCGTACGCCGACGAGGGTGACGTCCCCCGTGACGCCGCGGACCTCCGTGGGGCCCGTGATGCCGGAGACGACGGCGCTCGCGCCGACCACGCCGGTCTCGACCCGGGTGGCCGTGGGCACGGTCAGCGTGATCGTGACGGAGCGCTTCCACTCGTCGCGGTCGAACCACTTGAGGATGTTCTTCCAGGGCAGGTCGTCATAGGCGACCGTGAGGACGCCCTTCCGGAGGCTGACGACGAGCGGGGCTCCCTCGATCTCGGACAGCTCCAGCCCGGCGGGGCCGCTGTCGGTGCCCACGACATTGACGGTGCCGCCCACGACGCGCACCGCGAGCGCCGTGACGGGTTCCTCGAAGGTGAGCTTCTGGGGTGCGGCCAGTGACCACTGCGACCGGTCCGGCATTCCGGGCCTCCTCCGTACGGGCGTAGTGCTGCGCACGCGGCACCGCCGCGACGCAACATATCGCGTCTCCTGCAGAACACGATATATCGTGGCCCCGGGAAGTCAAGGGTCTTCCGAGTGGCATAGCGTTGACGCATGTCCGCTACTGATCACAGCCCGGCAGCGGGAGTTCTGCTGCTCTGCCGGGCCGAGCCCGACCGCGTCCGTCCGTCCGCCCAGCTCCTGCGCGAGCCGCTGCTCCTCGCCCCGGCGGGTGAGGAGTGGACCGTGCTGGTGCCGGGGGAGGACGCCTGGCACGCGGAGGGCGCGAGCCCGGCCGCCCTGACGGCCGAGTGGGCGCACGCCCTGACCGTCGCCGAACCCTGGCCGGCCGTGGGCCTGTGGTGGGACGCGGAAGGAGCCGGCTTCGTCGTCGCGGCGGGCTTCCGCCGCACGGTCGGCTACACCTGGCTGGCGGACGGCTCCCCGCTCGGGGAGGAGAGCGCCATGACGGCGCTGCGGGCCCGGCTGGGCCTGGACCCGGTGCTCGACGCGGAGGCGTTCGACCGGCTCACCCTGCCGGACTCGGACGCCGACGCGGCCGCGCGGGTGCTCGGGCTCGTCGCCGTCCTGGCCCGGGCCGGCCTCCACCTGCCGCCCGGCCTGACCCCGGGCACGGGCGCGGCCGCACTGCGCGCGGCGGCGGACGCGGCGCCGGAGGCGGAGCCCGTCGAGTGGCCCGGCTGGCGCACGATGGTGCGCGACGGCCTCGACGCGTCGGAGCGGGGGCCGCTGGGGCGGTGGGTACGGGGGCCGCGGGCGCGGGCGCTCGGCGCGGCGGAGGTCCTGGCGGGGGTGTCGCTCTGGGCGCTCGGGCGGCGCGGCGGCCGCCGGGGGCTGAAGACCGCGGGCGCGGTCCTCGTCGCGGACGGCGCGCTCACGCTGGCGTACGACGTGTGGCGCTCGCGCGAGCGCTGAGAACGCCGGACGGGCCGGGCTGACGAACCCGGCCCGTCCGACGGCCGCGGGTCCTACTCGTCGTCCTCGTCGTCCAGTCGCGCTAGCCACGTCGCCAGGCGCTCGACCGGGACCTCGAAGTCGGGGTTGAGGTCGACGAACGTGCGGAGCTGCTCGGCCACCCAGCCGAGGGAGACCTCCTCCTCGCCCCGCCGGTTCTCCAGCTCCTCGATGCCGCGGTCGGTGAAGTACAACGTGATCTCCGTCAGAGGGGATGAGCCAATCGGTCCCGCCCAGGATAGGCGGGACGTCCCCGTCCCCCACCAGTAGGACGAGCTGACAGCGAAAAGGTGGGCTCCCCCAACGAGGGGGAGCCCACCTTTTCGTGGTGCTACTTCGCAACCGCTAGGCGGCGATCACTCAGGCGTCGAAGACCTCGGCGATCAGCGCCGCCTGCTCGGCCTGGTGGCGCTTGGCCGAGCCGACCGCCGGGGACGAGGAGTGCGAACGGGAGATCCGGCGCAGTCGCTCGCGGGCCGGGACGTCGGCGCCGACGGCCAGGTCCAGGTGGTCGATCAGGTTGAGCGCGATGAACGGCCACGCACCCTGGTTCGCCGGCTCCTCCTGCGCCCAGATGTAGCTCTCGGCGTTCTTGAACTTGGCGATCTCGGCCTGGAGCTCCTCACCCGGCAGCGGGTAGAGACGCTCGAGACGGATGATGGCGGTGTCCGTGACGCCGCGCTTCTGCCGCTCGGCGTCCAGGTCGTAGTAGACCTTGCCGGAGCAGAAGACGACCTTGCGGACGGCCTCGGGCTGGACGCTGTCGTCGCCGATGACGGGACGGAAGCGACCGGTGGTGAACTCCTCCACCTTCGACGCCGCGGCCTTCAGGCGCAGCATCGACTTCGGGGTGAAGACGATGAGCGGCTTGTGGTGCGGGTTGTGGACCTGCCAGCGCAGCAGGTGGAAGTAGTTCGACGGCAGCGTCGGCATGGCGACCGTCATGTTGTTCTGCGCGCAGAGCTGGAGGAACCGCTCGACACGGGCCGAGGAGTGGTCCGGGCCCTGGCCCTCGTAGCCGTGCGGCAGCAGCAGGGTGACACCAGAGGTCTGGTTCCACTTCTGCTCGGAGGAGGAGATGAACTCGTCCACCACCGACTGGGCGCCGTTGACGAAGTCGCCGAACTGCGCCTCCCACAGCACCAGCGCGTCCGGGCGGGCCAGCGAGTAGCCGTACTCGAAGCCCATCGCCGCGTACTCGCTGAGCAGCGAGTCGTAGACGTTGAAGCGGGCCTGGTCCTCGGAGAGGTAGAGCAGCGGGGTGTAGTCCTCGCCGGTCTCCCGGTCCACCAGCACCGCGTGGCGCTGGCCGAAGGTGCCGCGGCGGGAGTCCTGGCCGGCGAGCCGGACCGGGGTGCCCTCCATCAGCAGGGAGCCGAAGGCCAGGGTCTCGCCCATGCCCCAGTCGATGGTGCCGTCCTCGACGCTGGCCGCGCGGCGCTGCAGCTGCGGCAGCAGACGCGGGTGCACCGTGACGCCCTCGGGGAGGGTGACCTGCGACTCGGCGATGCGCTTGACGACCTCCTGGGAGACCGCGGTGTCCACCGCGACCGGGAAGCCGTCCAGCGGCGCCGCCGGGACCTCGGCGGGAGCCGGGGTCGTGTCGGCCTCGCGGACCTCGACGAACACCTTCTCCAGCTGGCCCTGGTAGTCCTGGAGGGCCTGCTCGGCCTCTTCCAGGGTGATGTCGCCACGGCCGATCAGCGACTCGGTGTAGAGCTTGCGCACCGAGCGCTTCTTGTCGATCAGGTCGTACATCAGCGGCTGGGTGAAGCCCGGGTTGTCGGACTCGTTGTGGCCGCGACGGCGGTAGCAGATCAGGTCGATGACGACGTCCTTGTTGAACGCCTGGCGGAACTCGAAGGCGAGCCGCGCGACGCGGACCACGGCCTCCGGGTCGTCACCGTTCACATGGAAGATCGGCGCCTCGATCATCCGGGCGACGTCGGTGCAGTACATCGACGAGCGCGAGGACTCCGGCGGCGCGGTGAAGCCGACCTGGTTGTTGATGACGATGTGCACGGTGCCGCCGGTGCGGTAGCCGCGCAGCTGCGACATGTTCAGGGTCTCGGCCACGACGCCCTGGCCCGCGAAGGCCGCGTCGCCGTGCAGCTGGATCGGCAGGACGGTGAAGTCCGTGCCGGCCTTGCCGATGATGTCCTGCTTGGCGCGGGCGATGCCCTCGACGACCGGGTCGACCGTCTCCAGGTGGGACGGGTTGGCGGCCAGCGAGACGTTGATCTGCTCGCCGTCCAGGCCGGTGAAGACGCCCTGGGCACCCAGGTGGTACTTCACGTCGCCGGAACCGTGCATCGACTTCGGGTCGAGGTTGCCCTCGAACTCGCGGAAGATCTGCGCGTAGGACTTGCCGACGATGTTGGCGAGGACGTTCAGGCGGCCGCGGTGGGCCATGCCGATGACGGCCTCGTCCAGGCGGGCCTCGGCGGCCGCGTCCAGCACCGCGTCCAGCAGCGGGATGACGGACTCGCCGCCCTCCAGCGAGAAGCGCTTCTGGCCGACGTACTTCGTCTGCAGGAACGTCTCGAACGCCTCGGCCGCGTTCAGGCGGCGCAGGATGCGCAGCTGCTCCTCGCGCTCCGGCTTGTGGTGCGGACGCTCGACGCGCTCCTGGATCCAGCGGCGCTGCTTCGGGTCCTGGATGTGCATGTACTCGATGCCGGTGGTGCGGCAGTACGAGTCGCGCAGCACGCCCAGGATGTCGCGCAGCTTCATCATCGACTTGCCGGCGAAGCCGCCGACCGCGAACTCGCGCTCCAGGTCCCACAGGGTGAGGCCGTGCTCGGTGATGTCGAGGTCGGGGTGCTTGCGCTGGCGGTACTCCAGCGGGTCGGTGTCGGCCATGACGTGGCCGCGGACCCGGTAGGAGTGGATCAGCTCGAAGACGCGGGCGGCCTTCGTGACGTCGTCGTCGTGCGAGGCGTCGATGTCCTTGAGCCAGCGGACCGGCTCGTAGGGGATGCGCAGCGCCTCGAAGATCTCGTCGTAGAAGTCGTTCTCGCCGAGGAGCAGCTGGTGCATGATCCGCAGGAACTCGCCGGAGGCGGCGCCCTGGATGACCCGGTGGTCGTACGTCGAGGTCAGGGTCATGACCTTGGAGATGCCCATCTTGTTCAGGGCGTCCTGCGAGGTGCCCTGGAACTCGGCGGGGTAGTCCATGGCGCCCACGCCGATGATGAGGCCCTGGCCGGGCATCAGACGCGGCACGGAGTGGACCGTGCCGATGCCGCCGGGGTTGGTCAGCGACGCGGTGACTCCGGTGAAGTCCTCCATCGTCAGCTTGCCGACGCGGGCGCGCTTGACGATGTCCTCGTAGGCCTGCCAGAACTCGAAGAAGTTCAGGGTCTCGGCCTTCTTGATGGCCGCGACGACGAGCTGGCGGTCACCGTTCGGCTTGACCAGGTCGATGGCCAGACCGAGGTTGACGTGCTCGGGCTTGACGAGGGTGGGCTTGCCGTCCTTCTCCGTGAAGGAGTAGTTCATCGACGGCATCAGCTTCAGCGCCTGCACCATGGCGTAGCCGATGAGGTGCGTGAAGGAGACCTTGCCACCGCGGGCGCGCTGCAGGTGGTTGTTGATGACGATGCGCTGGTCGAACAGCAGCTTCACCGGGACGGCGCGGACGGACGTGGCCGTCGGCAGCTCCAGGGAGGCGTTCATGTTCTTGGCGACCGCGGCGGACGGACCGCGCAGCGTCACGAACTCGGGGCCCGCGCCCGGCTCGGCGGCCTTGGCGGCGGCCGGCTTGGCGGCGGCGGGCTTCGCCGCGGCGGGCTTGGCCGGCGCCGCGGGAGCGGCCTGCGCGGCGGCGGGCTTCGCGGCGGCGGGCTTCGCGGCGGCGGGAGCCGCGGCCGGAGCGGCCGGGGCCTGCGCCGCCGGGGCGGCCTGCGGGGCGGCGGCCGGAGCGGCCGGCGCCTGCGGCGCGGCGGCCGGGGCCTGCGCGGCGGCCGGAGCGGCCGAAGCGCCCCCGGTCACAGCCTGCCCCGGCGGAGCCGGGGCAGTGCCCGGCTTGTAGTCGGCGAAGAAGTCCCACCAGGCTCGGTCGACCGAGTTCGGGTCCTGGAGGTACTGCTGGTAGATCTCGTCGACGAGCCACTCATTGGGACCGAACACGTCGGCAGGGCTCTTGCCCTGCCCCGCTTGGTCGGTCGAGACGCTCGAGGTGTTGGGGGACTGTGGCGACACGGCGGCAACCGCCCTCTTCCGCTTCCTAAGGTGGTGGACAGCGGGAATAAAGGCTACGCCTGTCGGGACCCCTAATGCAGGCCACCCGGGCCAGATCGTCGCCTAAGTCACACTCGACCTCTGGTTTCAGGGCACGAAGAGCTGGGAAAGCCCGAAGGTTCCGCTTGACCCCGGGCTCTCCTGGGTTCGCCGAATCCTGCCCCACACCGGGTCGGATGTGTGCTCCCACCACCGACCCTACGTCAACTCGGCTCGCGAGGACCTCCCGGAAGCGTGACCTTGATGCGGCACCCACGCGGGGACTCGGCCACCCCGATGCTCCCGCCGTGGAGGTCCACCGCCCAGCGGGCGATGGCCAGGCCCAGCCCCGTCCCGCCGTCCGCGCCCGGGCCCTGCGAGGCGCCCGAGCCCCGGTTGAAACGCTCGAAGACGCGGTGCCGCTCGGCCTCGGGAATGCCCGGCCCCTCGTCCACCACCTCCAGGGCCAGCGACTGGGCCCCCTCGCCCCGGCGGGCCCGCACGGTGACACGGCCGTGCGGGGGAGAGTGCTTGACGGCGTTGTCCACCAGATTGGCGACCACCTGGTGCAGCCGTTCGGCGTCCGCGTGGGCCGTGAGCTCCGGGGGCGAGACGTCCAGGTGCAGATGGACGTCCTTGCGGGCGCGCGGCGAGGAGCCGCTGCCGCAGGCCATGCTCGCCTCCTTGAGGACCCCCGCCAGATACGGCCACACCTCGAAGCGCCGGGCGTGCAGCGGCACCACCCCGTTGTCCAGCCGGGACAGGTCCAGCAACTGCTCCACCAGCCGGCCCAGCCGCTCGGTCTGCCGCAGCGCGGTGCGCATCGTCTCCGGGTCGGGGGCCGAGACCCCGTCCACGACGTTCTCCAGCACGGCCCGCAGCCCCGCGATGGGGGTGCGCAGCTCGTGCGAGACGTTGGCGACCAGCTCCTTGCGGTGGGTGTCCACCGCCTCCAGATCGGCCGCCATCCGGTTGAAGGCCTCGGCCAGGTCCCCGAACTCGTCCCGCCGCCCGGCCCGCACCCGACGGGTGTAGTCGCCCCGTGCCATCGACCGGGTGACCGCGGTCATCTCGTCCAGCGGCGCGGTCAGGCCGTGCGCCACGAACTGGGTGATCAGCAGGGAAGCGATGATCGAGAAGACGGTGATCACCCGGAGCTCGGTCGCCGAGTGGATGGCGACGAACACCAGGAACGTCGTGATCACCACCGAGCCGATCACCAGCGCGCCCAGCGCCGCCTTCACCGACCGGTAGGGGTCCAGGGGGCGCAGCGCCTCCCAGAGCCTGCTCCAGAGCCCCTGCGGCGGCCGGCCGTCACCGGGCACCGGGATCACCGTAACGAGTCATGCCGCCCGCCCCGCCCCACAGGTGCCGTCATGCCGCCGGGGTCTCCAGCGCGTAGCCCACCCCGTGGACCGTACGGATCCGCTCCGCCCCGATCTTGCGGCGCAGCGCCTTGATGTGGCTGTCCACCGTCCGGGTGCCGGAGGCGTCCGCCCAGTCCCACACCTCCGCGAGCAACTGCTCGCGGGAGAGGACCGCGCGCGGGGTGTTGGCCAGGCAGACGAGCAGGTCGAACTCTGTCGGCGTCAGATGGACGTCCCCGCCGCGCACCCGCACCCGGCGCTGCGCGTGGTCGATCTCCAGCTCGCCCAGGCGCAGGATGCCGCTGCGCGGGGTGTGCGCGGCCAGCGTGGCCCGCTCCACCCGGCGCAGCAGGACGTGCACCCGGGCGGCGAGCTCGCGCATCGAGAACGGCTTGGTCATGTAGTCGTCCGCCCCGACGCCGAGACCGACCAGCATGTCGGTCTCGTCGTCGCGCGCGGTCAGCATGAGGACGGGAACCGGCCGCTGCGCCTGCACCCGGCGGCAGACCTCGAGGCCGTCGAAACCGGGCAGCATCACGTCCAGCACCAGCAGGTCCGGCTGCCATGCCTCGGCGGTGTCGACGGCGGCGGGCCCGTCGCCCGCGGTGCGTACCTGAAATCCCTCGGCCCGCAAACGGGCCGCGATGGCATCGGTGATCGTCCGGTCGTCCTCGACGATCAGTACCCGACGCTGTGCCCCGGTGGAGGCCACGACGCCGCTCGGGCCGATGTGTGTGTGCTCCATGCGCCCCGCCCCTAAGCGTGTTCCCGTAGCGATGTGACTACGGGTCCTGCACCTGTGGAAGGCAGGGTACGGGCACCCGGCGGGACTCGGCTACGCGGCGCGGATGCCGAGGTGAACGACGTCCGGGACGCCTCGGGCAACGGTGATCTCTTCCGTCGTTACCCCGGCGAACCCGGCATTACGGAGGGCCTGTTCGAACGCCGCCGAGGGCTGCGCGGACCACACCGCGAGCACCCCGCCGGGCGTCAGCCGGTCCCGGCACGCGGCGAGTCCGGTGGGGGAGTAGAGGCTGCCGTTGTCCTCCGTGACGGTCCAGTCGGGGCCGTTGTCGATGTCCAGGCAGAGCGCGTCGAAACCGGGGCCCGGCGCCCGGAGGTACGCCACGAGGTCGGCGTGGACGATCTCGGTGCGGGGGTCGGCGAGCGCCGCCGCCGAGTACGCGCCCAGCGGGCCCTCGCGGTGCCAGTCCACGACGGCCGCCTCCCGTTCGACGACGGCGATCCGCCCCCAGCGCGGCTCCTCCGCCGCCCGGGCGAGCGAGAAGCCCACACCGAGGCCACCGATCAGGACGGCCGGATCCTTTCGCCCGGCGGGGAGGGCGGCCAGGGCCGCGTCGACGAGCAGCCGTTCGGAGCGCCCGTCCGAGGTGTCCATCAGGAAACAGCCGTTGGCGATGATCTCGAAGTGCTCGCTCCGCCGTCTGAGCACGACCTCTCCATAGGGGCCCTCGCGGCGGTCGATGACGGTGGCGGGCGAGTCGTAGCGGCGCATTGCTTACTGCCTCCTGTTGACCGTTCGGTGACTGTCGACGAATCGGCCGACGCCAGTAAGCGTCAAGAGGTTGACAAAGGTGATGGGAGTCACGACCAGAGGTTGATCCGGCGCCCGACCGTGGACCTTAATGTTCAAGCAAGCCCGGAGGAACGCGCGGAAAGGGGCCGACCGAGTGACAGCGGTTGACGCCGATCGGAACGCCCACGCGACGGCCGCCGCCCCCGGCCGCCTCCGCATCGCGCTCCGCCGCCTCGGCCGGCTGCTGCCCACCCCCACCGGCACGCCCTTCACCTTCTGCTACGGCCTGATCCTGCTGGGCACGGCCGTCTACGCCGACTTCGGCGACCAGGCCACCGTCGACCAGCTGCTCCGCGACTCCAGCACGGACGCCGCCCACCTGGCCGACCAGCCGCTGGTCGTCCTGGTCGCCAGCGCCCTGTGGGTGGCCGGCGGGCTCTACTCGGCGTACGGGGTGGCCTTCGCGCTCGTCCTCACCGCGCTGGAACGGCGCGTGGGCGGCGCCCGGACGGCCGGGGTCTTCCTCGTCGGCCACGTCCTGGCCACCCTCGCCACGGAACTCCCGGTGGCCGGCGCCGTCGCGGCCGGGCAGCTGCCCGAATCCTCGCTGCACCGGCTCGACTACGGCATCAGCTTCGGCCTCATGGCCTGCATCGGCGCGCTCTCCGGGCTGGTGTCGCGCCCGGCGCGCTGGGCCATGCTGGGCGTGGCGGGCGCGATGTGCGCCCAGGACCTGATCGAGCTCATCGATCCGCTGGCCAGCGCGGGGCACCCCATCGCGCTGCTCACGGGCGTCGCCTGCCGGTCGCTGATCCGCGACGGGCTGCCGGGGCCGGCCCGGGCACGCGAGCTGACGGAGGCGGAGGCGGACGCCGTACCGCCCGCGCGGGCGGCGGTCCCCGCGCCCCGGCGCCAGCGCGTGGAGGGCGACGAGCCCCGCGCCGCGGCGGACACCGCCCTTCGCGGCCGCTGAGCGGCCGGAACCGAATTCACCCCGACGGGCTACCCCCGCACCACCTGTCACCGATCGCTCACAGCGAACAAACCCCTGGGAACAATCACCCCTGTCCCGGGCATTGAGTCGGCATAGCTCAACTTGCCTGCCGAAGGGGAGATCATGGCTTCGATGTCCGCACCGCTCACCCTGCCCGTGCTGCCGCTCGACGACGAGGTCGTGCTGCCCGGCATGGTGGTCCCGCTCGACCTGTCGGACACGGAGGTCCGGGCCGCCGTCGAGGCCGCCCAGGCCGCGGCGAAGGGCTCCGGCGGCAAGCCACGCGTCCTGCTCGTCCCACGCGTGGACGGCACGTACGCGGGCGTCGGCACGCTGGGCACGGTCGAGCAGGTGGGCCGGCTGTCGGACGGCGACCCCGGCGCGCTCATCCGCGGCGACCGCCGCGTGCGCATCGGCGCGGGCACGACCGGCCCCGGCGCCGCCCTGTGGGTCGAGGGCACCTCGATGGAGGAGCTCACCCCCGACCCACTGCCCGGCTCGGTCTCGGAGCTGATGAAGGAGTACAAGGCCCTCGCCACCAGCTGGCTGCGCAAGCGCGGCGCCTGGCAGGTCGTGGACCGCGTCCAGCAGATCGAGGACCCCGGCCTGCTCGCCGACAACTCCGGCTACTCGCCCTTCCTCACCGTCGCCCAGCGCGTCGAGCTGCTGGAGACCAGCGACCCGGTGGCCCGGCTGAAGCTCGCCGTGAAGTGGCTCGGCGACCACCTCGCCGAGCAGGAGGTGGCCGAGTCCATCGCCAAGGACGTCCAGGAAGGCGTCGACAAGCAGCAGCGCGAATTCCTCCTCCGCCGCCAGCTGGAGGCCGTCCGCAAGGAGCTCGCCGAGCTCAACGGCGACCCGGAGAACGAGTCCGAGGACTACCGCGCCCGCGTCGAGGCCGCCGACCTGCCCGGACACGTCCGCGAAGCGGCCCTCAAGGAGGTCGGCAAGCTGGAGCGCGCCTCCGACCAGAGCCCCGAGAGCGGCTGGATCCGCACCTGGCTCGACACGGTCCTGGAGCTGCCGTGGAACGAGCGCACCGAGGACGCCTACGACATCCCCGGCGCGAAGGCCGTACTCGACGCGGACCACGCGGGCCTGGAGGACGTCAAGGAACGGATCACCGAGTACCTGGCGGTGCGCAAGCGGCGCGCCGACCGGGGGCTGGGCGTGGTCGGCGGGCGGCGCGGGGGCGCGGTGCTCGCGCTCGTCGGCCCGCCCGGCGTGGGCAAGACCTCGCTGGGCGAGTCCGTCGCCCGCGCCATGGGCCGGAAGTTCGTCCGCGTCGCCCTCGGCGGCGTCCGCGACGAGGCCGAGATCCGCGGCCACCGGCGGACGTACGTGGGCGCGCTGCCCGGCCGGATCGTCCGGGCCGTCAAGGAGGCCGGCTCGATGAACCCGGTCGTCCTCCTCGACGAGATCGACAAGGTCGGCTCCGACTTCCGCGGCGACCCGGCCGCGGCCCTCCTGGAGGTCCTCGACCCCGCCCAGAACCACACCTTCCGCGACCACTACCTGGAGGTCGAACTCGACCTCTCCGACGTCGTCTTCCTGGCCACCGCCAACGTCCTGGAAGCCATCCCCGAGGCCCTCCTCGACCGTATGGAGCTCGTCCGCCTCGACGGCTACACCGAGGACGAGAAGGTCGTCATCGCCCGCGACCACCTCCTCCGCCGCCAGCTGGAGCGCGCCGGCCTGGAGGCCGACGAGGTCGTGCTGGAGGACGACGCCCTGCGCAAGCTCGCCGGCGAGTACACCCGCGAAGCGGGCGTACGGAACCTGGAGCGCGCCATCGCCCGGCTGCTCCGCAAGGTCGCGGCCAAGCACGAACTGGGAGAACAGGAGCTGCCCTTCACCATCGGCACGGAGGAGCTCCGCCCGCTGATCGGGCGCCCGCACCACACGCCCGAGTCCGCCCAGGACCCGGCCGAGCGGCGGACGGCCGTCCCGGGTGTGGCCACGGGCCTCGCGGTCACCGGCGCGGGCGGCGACGTGTTGTTCGTGGAGGCGTCCCTGGCCGACCCGGAGACCGGCGGCGCGGGCCTGACGCTCACCGGCCAGCTCGGGGACGTCATGAAGGAGTCGGCCCAGATCGCCCTGTCCTTCCTCCGCTCCCATGGCGCCGAGCTGGAGCTGCCGGTCGGCGACTTCAAGGAGCGCGGCGTCCACCTCCACGTCCCGGCGGGCGCGGTCCCGAAGGACGGCCCGAGCGCGGGCATCACGATGACGACGGCTCTGGCCTCGCTCCTCTCCGGCCGCCAGGTCCGCCCGGACGTGGCGATGACGGGCGAGGTGTCGCTGACCGGGCGGGTGCTGCCCATCGGCGGGGTGAAGCAGAAGCTGCTCGCCGCGCACCGGGCGGGCATCACCACGGTGATCATCCCCAAGCGGAACGAGCCGGATCTGGACGATGTGCCGGCCGAGGTGCTGGAGAAGCTGGAGGTCCACCCGGTGTCGGACGTCCGGAGGGTGCTGGAGCTGGCGCTGACGCCGGCGACGGTCCCGGGTGAGCAGGTGCCGCTGGCGGCGGCGTGAGAATGTGACGACGAAGGCCCCCACCCAGTGGGGGCCTTCGTCGTATGTCAGGGGTGGCGGCTGACGGCCCGGTCGAGGAGGGCGTGGAGGGTGGCCTTCTCGTCGCGGGTGAGGGCGCTCAGGGGGGAGTCCTCGGAGAGGGCGGCGATGAGGCGCTCACGCAGCGCCGTGCCCTCGGCCGTCAGGATCAGCTGCTTGGCGCGGCGGTCCGTGGGGTGGGGGTGGCGCTCCAGGAGCCCCAGGCACTCCAGCTTGTCGATGACGAACGTCGCGTTGGACGGCTCGCAGCTCATGCGGTCGGCGAGCTCCCGCATCGTCATCGGGCCGCTGAGCTCACGGAGGGCCGTGGCCTGCGGCGCGGTGAGGCCGAGTCCGGTCGCGGCCACACGGACGTGGTCGGAGATCTGGCGGGCGAGGCCGTTCACCAGTCCGCAGAGCTGTCGCTCGGCGAGGGTCTGCGGTTCTGGGCTGCTCATGGAGCCATCTTAAGTCAACTGCATCAAGCAGACATCTTTCCAGCTTGAATCATTCAAGCTGGAAGCTTATTGTGGAGGCATGACGACCAACTCCCAGCACAGCCAGGGCGATCGCCTTCGTCGCCCGTCGGGGATCCGCAGCATCCAGCTCGGCGACACCAAGGTCACGTACGTCCCGGACGGCGTGGCCCAGCTCTCGTCGCGCGGCTGGCTGCCGACCAGTACGGAGGAGGAGTGGGCCGCCCACTCCGCGTATCTGGACGACTCCGGTTATCTCGTGGCGAGCCTGGGTGGTCTCCTGGTGGAGCACGGCGAGCGTGCCCTGCTGATCGACGCGGGCTTCGGCCCCCAGTCCTTCCCGGCCGGGGAGGACGGCCCCATCGGGGCGATCTCCGGCGGCACCCTGCTCGACAGCCTCGCCCGCATCGGCCGGTCCCCGGCTGACATAGAAGCGGTCGCCGTCACCCATATGCACGTCGACCACATCGGCTGGCTCTGGCAGCCGGCCCCGGGCACCGACCGGCTCCCGTTCGCCCACGCCGACCACCTCGTGAGCGAGGAGGAGTGGAAGCACCGCCACCTCCTGGAGGGACACGGCATCTCCCAGGAGATGACCGCGATCCTGGAGCCCCGGATCCGCACCGTCACCGACGGCGAGGAGATCTTCCCGGGCGTCCGCGTCGCCCTCTCGCAGGGCCACACGGCGGGCCACGCCTCGTACGTCGTCTCCGGCGGCGACGGCCGCCGTCTGATCGCCTTCGGCGACGCCATGCACACGCCGGTCCAGGTCGCCCACCCGGAATGGTCCGCCGTCGTCGACCACGACGCCGAGCGGTCGGCGGCCTACCGCCGCCGCCTGGCCGAGGAACTGTCCGCACCCGACACGATCGGCTTCGGCATCCACTTCGCGGACGTCCCCTTCGGGCGAGCCCGCCGGGACGGTGCCGGTCGCCCGGCGACGTGGGAGCCGGTCGACGCGTAAGACGCAAGACCCGCCGCCGGTGGTCCCCCGACGGGGGTGGGGGACCACGCGGGCGGCTCTTCTCGCGCTCGCCACCGACGAATTCGCGCGGGACCGAGCTCTCAGGAAACGGCGCGCAGCGCCATTTCGCGGAATCGCCTGCGCGACTGGAAACGGATCGTGATGGCTATCGCGGCTGAGCGGTCCGCGTCGGGCCGTCGCTTCCTGGAGGGTGTCACCGCTTCCGGAAGTCCCGGCGGTCGTACACCCCCGTAGTTCGTGAAACGCCTCATCCCGCAGGCCGTACAACGCTGCTCCCCGCTGGCGGAAGCCCAGCTTCCGTCGTGCGTGCAGTGGTTCACGAGCCGTCCGAAGGCCCTCATCGACATCCCTCCGTCATCACATTCACGCCCAGGTGATCCGCCGCATTTCCTCGCGAAAAGCCTATGGCCCCCGGTGACTTGACGGTGCGGATCGGCGTTCGAGTCACTCGTTCGATGAGGTGATGCCGCCGACCGCTCTTTTTGGCAGCGCGAATCACAGTTCTGGTGCCGCCGCCGTTGAGATTTCCGCTGTCGCAGAGCGCCGGGGCGTCAACGCCCGGCCCCGACCCCGGAGGCGGATAGGCCCCCCTCGGTTCCCTCCCCGCCCCACCCAACCCACCTAGGCCGAAAGTAACCCCCCTCAACGCGCGAACCATTGATCAGCCCCCTCCCCGCCTGTTGCATATGCCCCGACCACAGATGTTCCGGCGTTCCGTACGTACGGAGGGGGAACCTTGCGTAAGTCCAGAGCACGTTCAGGAAGACAGGTCGCGAAGAGCGGCATAGCAGGGGCGGCGGCGCTGGTGGGCGCTGCCGCCCTTGTCGTGTCCGCCCTGCCCGCGCAGGCGTTCGCCGCGCCGGCCGGCGGCGATCCGGCGGATGTCATTCCGGGGAAGGGAACCTCCACTCCTTCCCTGGTCGACGGCATCCGTGAGGGCGTGAAGGCGAGCGGGAGCGCGGCCGACGCGGCCCGTGGGCACCTCGCCGACAAGAAGAGCCGCTACCGCATCGCCGACCCGGTCCGGGATCTGAAGCCCGTCCAGGCCGTCACGAACGGCGCCGCCGAGACCGTCCGGCTTCAGCAGAAGCACAGGGGCGTCGACGTCCTCGGCGGCCAGTACGTCGTCCGGATGGAGAAGAAGGACGGCAAGCGCGTCGTCACCGGTACCTCCGGCAAGTACTTCACAGCGCTCACCACCGGCACCACGCCCTCGGTGAGTGAGGAACTCGCTGTCCAGCGCGCGGTCGGCGCCACACTCGCGCAGGTCGGTGGCAAGCGGCTCGGCACGAAGGCGAAGCCGTCGCTCAAGGGCACCGCGCGCGGCCTCGTCGTCCTGCCCAAGGGCGCCGGCGTGCTGACCCACCACGTCACCGTCCGGGGCGCCGACCCCGCCACCGGGCAGCCCGTGCTGCACGAGGTGTACGTCGACGCCAAGTCCGGCTACCCGGTCCTCCAGTACAGCGGGATCAAGACCTTCGGAGCGCCGAAGGCCGCAACCGCGAGCGCAGGGGAAGCGAAGGCGGGCGACGGCGAGGCCAAGGCCCCCGGCGGGCCGGCCAAGCACCCCGGCGTCGCCGGTTCCGGCGTGAAGTACGACGGCACCACCGTCGAGCTCGGCCTGTTCTTCGACACGGCCCGCGGCGAGTTCGTCATGAACGACCACTCCCGCATGTGGGACACCAGCAAGAACGTGATCTCCACCTGGGACGCGCGCGGCAAGGACGTCTCCGAGGTGAACGGCCGCTGGCCCGACGGGGTCAAGGAGTTCGGCTCGAAGACCCCGCAGTTCGGCAAGGACGCCACCGACGCGGGCGCGGTCGACGCCCACTGGGCCGCGGGCAAGGTCTACGACTACTACAAGAAGGTCCACGGCCGGGACAGCCTCGACGGCCGGGGCATGGCGATCAACTCCCTCGTCGGTGTGACGAACTTCGGGATGCCGTTCGTCAACGCCTTCTGGGACGGCTCCAAGATGGTGTACGGCGGGGGCGACGAGGAGTTCAAGACGCTCTCCGCCGACCTCGACGTGGTCGGCCACGAGATGACGCACGGCGTCGTCGAGAACAGCGCCAACCTCGTCTACGCGGGCCAGTCCGGCGCCCTGAACGAGGCCATCGCCGACTACTTCGGCAACGCCATCGCCGTCGACGCGGCCGGCATGGCCATGGACGACCCGGACGCGGGCCTGATGGGCGGCAACCTCTGCCGGACCAAGACCCCGCGCCAGTGCGCCTTCCGCGACCTCAACGACGGGGCGACGACGTCCAAGAACTTCCTGGGCGTCTCCTTCGCCACCGACAACGGCGGCGTGCACCTCAACTCCACCATCTTCTCGGGCGCCCTCTGGGACATCCGCGAGGACCTGGGCCGCACCCTCGCCGACAAGATCGCCTACAAGGCGCTCACCGAGTACATGACCCCGCTCGACGGGTTCACCGAGGGCCGCGACGCGGTGATCGCCGCCGCCAAGGCGCTCAAGGTCTCCGACAAGGACCTGGGCGTCGTCAAGCGCTCCTTCAACGCCCACGGCATCGTCCCGAACTGGGAGGAGGCCATGGGTGTCGACTCCGACCAGCTGCTGGGCAGGCTCAACGTCTACAGCACCAAGGTCGGCGCGGGCGGCGGCTGGTGGGCCACGTCCAAGTCGAACGACGACGGCACCGAGGCCTTCTCGGTGTGGGCCGGCCGCACGGACGGCTCGGGCACGGCCAAGCTGATCAGCCCCAATGACGGGCGTTTCCACGTCAACCCGGCGACCGACGGCAAGACCGTGGCGTGGGCGGCGTACGGCCCGGCAGGGGTGGACGTGCTGGCGCGGCCGCTCGCGGGCGGGCCGACGAAGAAGCTGTACAGCACCTCCGACAACGTCCAGGACGTCCGGGTCGAGGGCGGGGTCGTGGCCTTCGAGAAGATGAACGCCTTCGGCGCCCGGCACGTGGGCTTCCTCCGTACGGGTGACAAGGAGCCGACCTGGGCCGACGGCGGCAAGGCCGACACCGGTTCGGCGTCCCCCTCGCTCTCCGGCGGCCGGCTCGCCTACGCCAAGGCCTACGCCGACGGCGACGACTACCGCATGGGCGTCGAGGTGCTGGACCTCAAGAGCGGCGAGCGGAAGCTGATGAACCAGCTCGGCCGGCCCGAGAGCGTCGGCGAGACCGCGATCAACAGTAAGTACGTCTTCTGGCTGGCGGACGAGGTCGTCGACGACGGCCAGGTGGCCGTGCGCCGGTCGAACCTCGACGGCACCGGGACCGTGGACCTCAGCAAGGAGAAGGGCGAGGGCGCCCTCTTCGCGTCCGCTCTCACCGCCTCCGAGGACGCGCTGACCGTGACGGCGTCGCTGCCCGACCCCAAGTACCACAACGAGACGATGTCGAAGCTGTGGCAGTTCGGCGGGGCGAACGGCACCGACCGCGCCCGCGTCTCCTGCAACCGCGGTGAGCAGCTCTCCGCGGCGGCGGCCGGCGGCAAGCAGGTGGTGTGGATCGACGGCACCACCGGCTACACCGACCTGGTCACCCGCACCCGCCCGGCGGGCAACTGCGGCTAGCGCCGCCGTGCGCCCGTAAGCACCGCTGTACGTCTGCAAGCACCGATACGACCGGGCCCCGGCGCCGACCGCGCCGGGGCCCGGTCCCTGTGCTTTTCGGGACCCACGCGCAGGGCACACGCGCGGGCGCGTCAGCCGTAGGCCAGCGCCTTGAGCCTGCTGTACGAGCCGTTGAAGAGGTTGTGGTCGCCGACGGTCGAGCCGGTCTCGGTGTACTGCCAGAAGGTGTGGAAGTCCCAGCCGTTCGGGAGCTCCCCGGTCGAGGAGCCGTAGCGCGGCACCCACAGCGGGTGGTCCGAGCCGAAGCGGCCGTAGTTGCCGGTGCATTTCTTCCACCAGGCGGTGGTGGTGTAGATGACCGCGTCGCGCCCGGTGCGGTGGCGGTAGACGGCGAGGAAGTCGGCGATCCAGTCGAGCAGCGCGTCGGCGCTCATGCCGTAGCAGGTGCTGCCGTAGGGGTTGTACTCCATGTCGAGCACGCCCGGCAGCGTCCTGCCGTCGTCCGACCAGCCGCCGCCGTGGTCGACGAAGTAGTCGGCCTGGTCGGCGCCGCCGGAGTTGGACGGCAGGGCGAAGTGGTACCCGCCGCGGATCATGCCGACGTCGTAGGCGCCGTTGTACTGCTGGGAGAAGGACGGATTGCGGTAGCTGGTGCCTTCGGTGGCCTTGACGTAGGCGAAGCGCGCGCCCTTGTTCCAGAGCGTCGACCAGGGAACGTTGCCGTTGTGGCTGCTGACGTCCACACCCTCGACCGAGGCGAGCGCCTCGCCGCCGCCGGCCGGGGGTCTGCCCTCGTGGGCGGGGACGGTCGAGCCCATCCAGTCGCGCTCGGGGTGGAAGGGGCGCTGCCGGGAGCCGCCCGTGGCCGCGGCGGCGGTACCGGGCAGGGCGAGGAGAGTGAGGAGCAGGGAGAGGAGTGAGATCAGGGGGACGAGGGGGGCCAAGGGGGCTGGGCGGGCCGCGGGTCTGTGGGCGACCGGGCGGCCCGGCCCTGAGTGATGTGCGGGCATGTGGTGCCTCCGAAAGCCAGGGTGGCGGGAGAGTGGGGGAGAGTTCAACGGCTATCAAATTGGTATGACCATGTCATTAATGGGGCGAGAGGCGGTGTCGCACACCGTGATGGGGACCCGGGGTGCTGCCCTTGGACTAATCCTGCGAAATACTGACGGAGCTGCGGCGACACGACGCGGCCGAAATGAATTCTCAGCGGCTGAAAGCAGGAAAGGGCCTCACGTGCAGGAGACCCCCGAGACCAGTGCCCCGCTCCCGGAGGAGGCGGTCCCCGGTAGGGGCGCCGACGCCGGCGCGGACCCGTGCGGTCCCGCCGTCGACCCCGCCTTCCTCGCCCTGGAGCGTGAGCTCGCGGTCTTCCTGCGACGCGCCCGCGCGTCGTCCGGCGAGATGGCCCGCGAGGTCCACCCCGACCTGGAGCCCGCCGCGTACGGGCTGCTCGTGCGGCTGGAGGAGGGCGGCCCGCAGCGCGCCACGGAGCTCGCCGCGTACTTCGGCGTCGGCAAGGCCACCATGAGCCGTCAGCTGCGCGCCCTCGGCGACCTCGGCCTCATCGCCCGCGACCCGGACCCCGCCGACGGCCGCGCCGCGCTGATCCGCATCACGGGGGAGGGGCGGGAACGATTCACCCGTGTGCGGGACGCCCGTCGTGCGCAGTACATCCGCAAGTTCGCGGACTGGAACCGCCTGGAGGTCGCCGAGCTGGCCCGCCTGCTCCACCAGCTGAACGAGCGCGCCGAGGCGTAGCGCCTGACGGCCGGTCGGGGTAACCCGTCCCGCCGCGACGGTGCCCGGCCCCCGACGACGCGCTCGGCGGTGCCGAACCGGCGGTACGCGCCGTCAGGCACCGCCGGACTCCGCCGTGACAGCCGATCGCCGTCGCGGCGGATCGGGGGTGCCCCGGACCCGCCCTCTCACCGTTTCCCGGGGCTGCGCCCCGGCTCCCCGTCGGCGCGCGGCACGCGTCACAGCTCCGCGTAGAGCGCCGCCGCGTCGTCGTGGGGTTTGCCTCGGCGGAACGCGTGGCCGTGCGGGTCGGCGAGCTCCGCCTCCCGGACGCGGTCGATCAGCGCCTGCGGGCCCTCCTTCGCCAGGAGCGCGAAACAGTCCGCCCAGCGCCCCTGCCGGAAGACCTCCACCCAGCGCGCCGCGCCGTCCGTGAGCGCCGCCAGCGCGCGGACGTCCCCACGCGCCGTCGTACCCGTGACCGCGCGGGCGCTCACCGCCGGATCGGCGGCGGCCGTGAAGAAACCGCCCTCGGCGTTGCGCTGCGCGTCCGTCACCCGCCCGGCGGCGGCCAGCCGGGCGATGCGGTCGTCCAGGACGGCCGACACCGTGCCGTCCACGCCCTCGATCAGCAGCGCCGAATCGGACAGCACCAGGTGCTCCACCACCTCCGCGTCCCAGCGCGCCACCACCACCGTCGCCTGCGGAGTCAGCCGGTGCGTCAGGTCGCAGCGGTCCCGATGGGCCTCGGCCGTACGGGAGATGGCGGCCGACAGGCAATCCGCGAGCGTCATCTCACGCCGTGACGAAGCCAGTTCCAGCAGCGCCCCGCCCAGTCGTGCCGTGAACCACGGAACCCCGTGCGCGCACCCCGACTTCCCGGCCGGCGGCGGCGTCACCCCGTCCAGCAGCACCAGCGCCCCGCCGCGCCCGCCGGCGGGCAGCGCGACGGACACGAAATCCTCGTTCGGGCGGCCCGGATTCCCCGACCGGGTGGAGAGTTCGATGCGCATGCGACCAGTGTGCCGGATGCCCGAATTTCCTTGCCCGTTGACGCGCATCCTTCCGGCGTGCTCGGCGGTTGATGTGGTGGGGCACTTGCCGGGGGGAAGCGGTGGGTGACACCCGGCAGGGGCCACCAGCGGGTGGAGCGGAAGACCAGAACAGAATGCGAGCACCGGTGCGCAAGAAGCGGCTTCGCGGCGGCACGCGCGAACAGCAGCAGACCACAGGAGTGCCGGAGCGCACCGCCCGCGTACGCAACAGGCTCGTCGCCTCCGTCGCCGTCGTCTCGCTCGGCGCCCTCGGCGCTGGCGCCTTCGGCATCGCCGACGCCATACGCGACCTCACCGACTCCCGCCGGCTCGCCGGGCAGGCCACCACCGCGAGCGGCGCCGTCGCCCTCGCCCACGCCCTCGCCGACGAGCGCGACGCCATGACCGAGTACGTGGCCGGGGGCCGCGCCGACTCGGGCGGGGCGGGCGCGGCGTCCGAGGAGCAACGGGCCGGGGTGGACCGGCAGATCGAGGAGTTCCGCGCGAGCGCGCCCGACTCCCTGCGGCACCGCCTCGCCGCCCTGCCCGAGTTGCGCCGCCACGCCCTGGCCGGGCCCGACGACGCCCTCGCCGTCTTCACCGCGTACACGGCCACCGTCCAGGCCCTCCACGCCGTGGAGACCGGGCTCGTCCAGCGGCTCCCCGCCCGCGCCCAGCCCGGCGAGGCCGTCGCGCTGCCCGCGCTCGGCCGGGCCGTCCAGGAGGCAGCCGCCACCCGCGGCCTGTTCCTCGCCGCCCTGGCGGCGCGCGGCGGCGGTCAGGCGCCGCTCCTGGCCGCCGCCCAGCAGCGGCGTCTGCGGGAGGAGGCCGCGCTCGCCGACTTCCACCAGCTGGCCCCCGCCTCGCTGCGCGCCGAGTACGCCCGTACCGTCAGCGGCCCCCAGACCGCCGCCGCCGAGGCCCGGCTGGGCCGGCTGGCCGCCCGGCCCCAGGCCGTCGCCGCCGAGCCCGAGCGGCCCGGCACGGTACGCGGACAGCTGACCGCCCGCGTCGACCAGATGCGGGATCTGGAATCCGGCCTCGGCACCGAGGAGATGGCCCGCCTCGCCGGGCTGCGGGAGCACGACACCACCGCGCTGGAGGTGCGCGCCGCGCTCGCCGCGCTGGGCTTCCTGCTGATCCTCGGCACCGGCACGCAGTCCGCCCGCTCGGTGACCCGCCCGCTCGCCGCGCTCCGCCTCGGGGCGCGCCGCGTCTGCGCGGACCCGGTGGACCGGCAGCCGGTCGCCTTCCGGGGCCGCGACGACGAGTTCGCCGAGGTAGCCCGCTCCGTCAACGTCCTGCACGGCACGATCGTCCGGCTGCGCGAGCGCGTCGCCCTGCTGGAGGGCGAGCGCAACCGCCTCGACGTGGCCCGCCAGGACCTCGCCGACGAGCGCGACGCGCTGCGCGCCCGCTGCCAGGAGATCGACGACCGGATGAGCGGGCTCTCCGGCCGGGTCCACGCCACCTTCGTCAGCCTCTCCCGCCGCACCCTCGGCCTGGTCGAGCGGCAGCTGACCGTCATCGAGTCCATGGAGGCCCACGAGGCCGACCCGGACCGGCTGGAGGTGCTCTTCAAGCTCGACCACCTCGCCACCCGGATGCGCCGCCACAACGAGAACCTCCTGACCCTCGCCGGTGCCGACCACCACAGCACCCACTCCGGCCCCGTGCCCCTGCTGGACATCCTGCGGGCGGCCGTCAGCGAGATCGAGCGGTACGAGCGCGTCCGGATCCACTCCCTGCCCGCCCGCGCCCAGCTCGCCGGGTTCGCCGCCGACGACGTCAGCCACCTCGTCGCCGAACTGCTGGAGAACGCCACGACGTTCTCGCCCCCGGACGTCCAGGTCCAGGTCTCCGGCTGGCTGCTGGAGAACGGCGAGGTCATGCTCTCCATCCAGGACGAGGGCATCGGCATGCCCCCCGAGCGGCTCGACGAGCTCAACTCCCTCCTCGCCGAAGCCGATCCGGACCCGCGCGGCACCGGATTCGGGGAGCGCGGCGACCCCGTCATGGGCCTCGGCCTGTACGTCGTCGCCCGGCTCGCCGCCCGGCACGGCGTCCGCGTCAAGCTGCGCGAACAGCGGCCCGGCGGCATCACCGCCGTCGTCGTCCTGCCCGGCCATCTGCTGCCCACCGAGCCCCCGGCCGCGACCGACCCCGCCGGGAACCGGCTCCCGGGCGCCGTACGGACGATGCCCCACACCGACCTGCCCGGCGTGGTCGCCGAGGTCAACTCCCATACGCTGCACGGCCGGTCCCACCCCCAGGGGCCGTCGCCCGCGGTGCCCGGGCCCCGGCGCTCGGGCCCCTGGGCCCAGCAGGACGAGCACACCATCCAGCTCACCACCGTGCGCAGGCCCACGCCCCCACCGGACGAACCGCGCCCGGCCGCGCCGTATCCGGCCGCGTCCCACGCGGCGCCGCCGCACTCGGCCGCCCCGCACGCGGCCGCCCCGCATTCGACGGCCCCGCACTCGGCCGGACGGCACTCCCGGAGCGCCACGCCCCCGCCCGCCACCCAGGCCCCGCCGACGGCCCCGGCCCCCGCGCCGGTTTCCCCCGCGCCGATTCCGGAGCCCCGGTGGCAGCAGCCCGCCCACGGTTCCGCGGGTCCCTCGACCGCGGCCGGCGCCGCACCGGCCGGCCCGGCGATGGCACCGCCCCCGGTGGGCTACGGCGCCACGGACGTACCCGGCATGACCGGCAACGGCCTGCCCAAGCGCACCCCCCGGGTCGTCGCCCGCAAGCCCGTACCCCTCAGCGTCCGCCACGGCGTCGACGCGGAGGCGCTGCGCCGCAAGCTCGCCGGCTTCCAGCAGGGCGCGCGCGACGGACGGCGGGACGTGGAGGCGGAGTTGACGCATATGACGGGGTTGACGGGTGGTGATCACGGCGCGCGTGATCGTGGTACTGATCGGAACCGAGCGGGGGCGCCGGACGAGGGCGGCACTGTCGAGGAGGCACGCGGTTGACTGCATTTTCCCAGGGGGCGACGCCCGTAACCCCCACCCGCACCACGGGCGTCACCGCCTACGGACTCAGCGAGGAGGCCCGGAGCCTGCACTGGCTGCTCACCGATCTGGTGGAGGAGGTACCGGGCGTGCGCTCCGTCGCGGTGGTCTCCTCCGACGGACTGCTGCTGCTCTCCTCCGCCCCCGACCACCCGGGCGCGCGCGGGGCGGCCGAGGGGCCGCGCGGCTCCACCGCCGACCTCGCCACCATCGTCGCCGGGCTCGGCAGCCTGACCTCGGGCGCGGCGGCGCTGATGGACGGCGGGCCCGTCAAACAGACGATGGTCGCGATGGCCGGGGGCGGGTTGTTCGTCATGACCATCAGCGACGGCTCGCTGCTGGGCGTCCACACCGCGCCCGACTGCGACATGGGCGTGGTCGCCTACCACATGGCCCTCTTCGTGGGCCGGGCCGGACACGTCCTGACCCCCGAACTCCGCAGGGAGCTGCGGCAGTCGGTGGAGGCCGCCGGATGAGCACCGCCGCACCCGCGCTGCGCGCCCCCGCCGGGCCCGTACCGGAGCGGCCCACCGCGCGCGTACGCCCGTACTCGCTCACCGGCGGGCGCGGCCGCTGCGGCCATGTGCTGCTCATGGAGACCTTCGTCGCCGCCCTGGCCGACGCCGACGAGGGCCGGGGCGACCCCGGTGCCGTGGCGGCCGCGCCCGGTGGAGCGCTCGCCTCCTGGCTGCTGCCGGAAGTGCGCGCCGTCCTGGGGCTGTGCCGGCGGCTGCGCTCGGTCGCCGAGGTCTCCGCGCTGCTGAGGATGCCGCTGGGCGTGGTCCGCGTCCTCCTCGGCGACCTGGCCGACCAGGGAAGGATCCGCGTCTACGGCACCGGTCACCTCACCGGACGACCCGACCGCGCGCTGCTCGAAAGGGTGCTGAGTGGACTACGCAGACTCTGACGCGACGGCCCCCCGCGACCCGGGACCGGGCCCCGGCTGGCAGACCGACCTGTCCCGCGCCCCCGCCGCCACGAAGATCGTGATCGCGGGGGGCTTCGGGGTCGGGAAGACCACCTTCGTCGGCTCCGTCTCCGAGATCACCCCGCTGCGCACGGAAGCGGTCATGACGACCGCCGGGGAGGAAGTGGACGACCACACCGCCGTCCCCGCCAAGGCGACGACCACCGTCGCCATGGACTTCGGCCGCATCACCCTCGACACGGACCTCGTGCTGTACCTGTTCGGCACCCCCGGCCAGCAGCGCTTCTGGTTCATGTGGGACGACGTGGTGCGCGGCGCCATCGGCGCGGTCGTGCTCGTCGACACCCGGCGGCTGGCCGACTGCTTCCCGGCGCTCGACTACTTCGAGAGCTGCCGGCTGCCCTACGTCGTCGCCGTCAACCACTTCGAGGGCACCGCGCGCCACTCGCCCGAGGCGGTGCGCGAGGCCCTGTCCCTGGAGCCGGACGTCCCCGTGATCACCATGGACGCCCGGCACCGGATCACCGTCGTGGAGACGCTGCTGACCCTGGTGGGCCGGGCCCTGGAGACCACCCCGGGAGCCGTCTCCCGGGCCGTTCACCGTGCCGCGCCGAGCGCCGCACCCGAGCCGAGCCGAGGCGGGCGTTGCGACGGATCCTCATAGTCGGAGCCGGCCAGTCCGGGCTCCAGCTGGCCCTGGGACTGCAGGCCAAGGGGTACGACGTGACCGTCATGTCGAACCGCACACCGGACGAGATCCGCTCCGGCCGGGTCATGTCCACCCAGATGATGTTCCGCACGGCGCTGCGCTACGAGCGCGAGCTGGGCCTCAACTTCTGGGAGGGCCTGGCCCCGCGCGCCCTGGGCCTGGGCTTCTCGGTCGCCGGGACGGTCCCCGGCGTGCCCGGCGTCCAGCGGCCCGTCGACTGGATCGGCCGGCTGGACGGCTACGCCCAGTCCGTCGACCAGCGGGTGAAGATGGCCGGCTGGCTGGACGCCTTCGCCGAGCGCGGCGGCCGGCTCGTCGTCCACGCGGCGGCCGTCTCCGACCTGGACTTCCTCGCCGCCCGGCACGATCTGGTGCTGGTCGCGGCGGGCAAGGGGGAGCTGGTCTCGCTCTTCCGCCGCGACCCGGCGCGCTCCCCGTACACCACACCGCAGCGCGCGCTCGCGCTCTCCTACGTCCACGGCCTGGGCCCGCGCGCCGAGCACCCGGAGTACGACGCGGCGCGCTGCACCATCGTCCCGGGTGTCGGTGAGCTGTGGGTCATCCCGACGCTCACCACCTCCGGGCGGGCCGACATCCTCTTCTGGGAGGGCCTGCCGGGCGGGCCCGTCGACGTCTTCCAGGACGTCGAGGGCCCGGGGGAGCACCTGACGCGGACGCTGGAGCTGCTGGAGTGGTTCGTGCCCTGGGAGTACGGGCGGGCCACCGCCGTGGAACTCACCGATCCGGGCGCCACGTTGGCCGGCCGGTACGTCCCGGCCGTTCGCGACCCGGTCGGCCGGCTGCCGTCCGGCGGGCTGGTGCTGGGCGTCGGCGACGCGGTCGTCGTCAACGACCCGCTCACCGTGCAGGGCGCCAATTCGGCCGCGAAGTGCGCCGCCTCGTACCTCGCCTCGATCGTGGAGCGCGGTGACGAGCCGTTCGACGCGGACTGGATGCGGACGGCCTTCGAGCGGTACTGGGCCTCGGCACGGCACGTCACCCGCTGGACCAACACCATGCTCGGCCCGCGCTCCCCGCACATCCGCGCCCTGATCGACGCGGCGGCGGGGAGCCAGCCGGTCGCCGACCGCATCGCCAACGGCTTCGACGACCCCTCGGACTTCGACGACTACTTCTACGACGCGGCCTCGGCCGGGGCCTATATGTCGGAGGCGAAGGTGCCGGCGGCGGGCGGGACGTAGTCCACCACGGGCGGTTCGCCGGCGTCCGGGCGCACGGCCCCCAGCAGCGGGTTCGCGGCGATGGGGGAGATCTTGACGACGTCGCCGGGGCGCGGCGCCTGGACCACCTGGCCGTGGCCGACGTAGAGGGCGACGTGCGTGGCGCCCTCGAAGTAGAGGACGAGGTCGCCGGGGCGCAGCTCGTTCAGCGGCACCTTGGGCAGCGTCTTCCACTGCTCCTGGCTGGTGCGGGGGATGACGTCCCCGGCGTGGGCCCAGGCCTGGGAGGTGAGCCCGGAGCAGTCGAAGGCGTCCGGACCCTCCGCGCCCCACACATAGGGCTTGCCGACCTGCTGGAAGGCGTAGTCGAGGGCCTTGATGCCCTCCTCGGACGGCGCTTGGGCGCCGCCGGGGGAGCCGTTGAGCACCCCGGAGGCGAGCAGTCTGCGCTGGGCGTCGCCGACGCCGTCGGCCTCCGCCCGGCGGAGCGCGGCCAGCTGCTCGCCGTCGAGCGAGGCGAGCAGCCGCTCGACCTCGCCGAGCCGCTCCTGGACCGCGTCGCGCTGCCGCTTCCGCTCGGCGGCCAGGGTCAGCTGCTTGTCGAGCGCCTCGCGGGCCTCGCGGGCGAGGGTGGCGGCGCGCCGCTCGCCGTCCGTGAGCCGTTCCACGGCATTGGCCCGGTGGTCGGCGGCGCGTCTGATCTCGTGGCCGCGGTCCATGGCCTGCCGGGGGCTGTCGCTGAGCAGGAACTGCACATAGGGGGAGAGGCCCCGGCTGCCCCGGTACTGCTCGCGGGCGATGCGGCCCGCCTCGGCACGGCCGGCGGTGAGCGCGATCCGGGCGTCGGCGAGCGCCTCGTTGAGCCGGTCGGTCCGCGCGCGCTGCTTCTTCAGCGCCTCGTCGGTGGCGTCGTAGGCCTCCGTGGCCTCCTCGGCCTGCCGGTAGAGCGCCCGGAGCCGGGTGAGCAGGGCGCTGACCGGCTGTCCGGGCGGTTCGGCGGGGGCCGCGACCGCCGTCGGCGCGGGGGCGGCGGCCACGGCGAGCACGGTGCTCACGGCCAGCGCCGACGCGCGGACGACACGGACGAACCGTCCTGACACAGGCTCACCTCCGGGACGGGCGTGTCCGGGGACGGGTGTGATCACGCCCGGAAGTGATCCTGCCATGCACGGTATGACTAGTAGGAAAGACGTGGACGAAACCCCCCAATGGGCGTCATCGGGGTCACCCGTACGTTGACGTGGAGCGCCTGGATCAGCCCGTCCGGGACCAGGGCCACTTCAGCTCCGTGCCCGGCTTCCCCTCCGGGTCGTGGACGTACTTCCAGCCCTTGGGCAGCCCGAGGCGCCGCGTCACCGCCGCCGGCTCCCGCCGGTAGACGTACACGGTGGGGGCCGCGCCGGGCTCCTCGGCCGGGACCGGCACCTCGTACTTCTTGGGCGGCAGCCCGTTCAGCCCGAGCAGGACGTCCAGCACACGGCCGTCCAGCGGCCCGCCCTCGAAGGGCGTCTTCTCGCTTCTCACGCCCCCAGTCTCCGTCAGGCCCCGTCAGCCGCGCTCGTCGGCCGTGGTCAGCCGCGTTCGTCGGCCGGTATGAGGTGCCGGAGGTAGGCCTCCGGGTCGCTCAGATAGCGTCCCCAGTGGTCGACCAGCAGCAGATCCCGCCACTCCACGGGCTGGATGCCGTGCTCGCCCACCTCCAGGATCCGGGCGCCGGGGGTCGAGGCCAGGATCGGCGAGTGGGTGGCGCAGACCACCTGGGCACCCGACTGCCCCAGCCGGTGCATCAGGGAGACCAGCCGCAGACAGGACGCGAAGGACAGCGCGGCCTCCGGCTCGTCCATCACATACAGGCCCGGCTGCCGGAACATCGCCTCGAAGACCGTGAGGAAACCCTCGCCGTGGCTCATCTCGGAGGTGTTCTCCTCCCAGTAGCCGGGCAGCCCCCAGACGGTCTCCATCAGGCCGAAGGCCGTCTCGGCCCGGAGGAAGTACCCCTTCTTCCGCGTACGCGGGCCGCTCACCATGCGGGCGCCGCGCGAGGTGAGGTCGAGGCGGACGCGCTCGCCGAGGACCGTCTTCGGGCGGTCGTTGCCGTACTTCCGCCCGGCCCGGCCCCCGCGCGCGTCCAGTCCGAAGCCCTCGGCTATCGCCTCGACGACCGTCGACTTCCCGGAGCCGTTCTCCCCGACGAGGAAGGTGACGGGCGCGTCGAAGACGATCCCGTCGGCCAGCAGCTCCTTCACACAGGGCACCGACCAGGGCCAGGCGTCCGCCTCGTCGTCACCGACGAGCTCGGGCGGTACGTAAGCGCGGTTCACGAGCATGCGTACGAGCGTAGGGGCGGGGTCTGACAACGGCCCGGATCCCGGTCGTCGGCGCAGGTCAGAGCAGGTGGCCCGCGTCCTCCAGCAGGGGGAGCACCCGGCGGGCGAGGTCGCCCACCGGCCCGTCGGCCGGCTCCCGGGCCAGCGCCGCGCGGGCCACCGCGGCGACCTGGGGATCACCCGCGCCCGTCGTCAGGAGCAGGGCCACGAAGTGGTCGACCAGCCAGTCGCGCAGCTCGCCCAGCGGGGGCTGCTTCCCCTCGTCCAGCCAGATCAGCGAGGCGGCCTCCACGGCCGTGATCCACGTCCGCACCATGGTGCGCAGCCGCACCCCCGGCTCGGCCACGGACAGGTGCTTGAGGATCTGCGCGACGGCGGCCCGGCGCACCTCGTCCACGATGGCGCCCGTCCGCGAGGTCTCCGCGACGCTGCCGCCCTGGAGCAGGGCGGCGAAGCCCGCGTCGTGCTCGTCGACGAAGGCGAGGTAGCGGTCGAGGACCGCGGCGAGCCGGCCCGTGAGCGGACCGGTCTCGGGCTCGGCGAAGCACACTTCGAGCTCGTCCGCCGCGCTGCGCAGGGCCGCCTCGTACAACTGCTGCTTGCCGCCGGGGAAGTAGCGGTAGACCAGCGGGCGGGAGACCTTGGCGGCGGCCGCGACGTCGTCCAGCGAGACGTCCTCGGGCACGCGGTGGGCGAACAGACGGAGGGCGGTGGCGATCAGCTGGGCTCGGCGCTCGGCGACGCCGAGCCTGCGGTAGGAGGTGGTTCCGCTGCCGGTCATGGATCGCAGCGTAACGGTCCGGACCCGGGGCGGTCCGGTGGCGAGGACCGCTCAGGCCAGCAGCCCGGAGCTGCGCCACAACCGCCGTCCCGCGCCGCGCAGTAGACCGATCTCGTCCAGGCTGTTTCGATGTGCGGCTCCGCCGCGTGGCCGTGAGGCGTATGTCGGTCGGCGCGGTCGGTGGCCAATGGTTGGCCGGGGGCTCAGGCCAGCAGCCCGGAGCTGCGCCACAACCGCCGTCCCGCACCGCGCAGTAGACCGATCTCGTCCAGGAAGTCCGTGAGGCGCCCGGCGCCGGCCCGCATCACCTCGCGGCGGTGGCCGCTGGCGCGGACCTGGGCGACGGCCTCGCGGCGGTCCAGCCCCACGTTCGTGTAGACCTGCGGGTTGATGAACGCGGCCGTGAAGACGCGGGCCGCCTCGCCCGTGCTCACCCGCGTCAGCTCCGCCTCCCAGCGCGGGCACGAGGCCATCTGCCGCCGCAGTTCCTCCCGCGCGTAGCGCACGTGGCGCGCCTCCTCCACGACGTGGATGCGGGTGACGCCGCGGACGAGCGTCTGGACGCGCTCGTCGGGGAAGGTCAGCCGCTGCATGTGGTCGAGGATCTCCTCACCCAGCAGGGTGCAGGCGAAGGAGCCCGGCGTGGTGGAGACGGTCTTCAGGATCCGGGCGAGGTTGTGGTGGCGGCGGGCGACGGGGTAGGTCGGGGCGCCGACCTTGTCGATCATCCGGGCGAACATTCTCGAGTGCCGGCACTCGTCGGCGATCTCGGTCAGCGCGTAGTTGACGTGGGAGCTGGTCACGGGCTTGTCGTAGATGTGCCGGACCAGCAGCTGCATCAGGATGATCTCGAACCAGATGCCGAGGGAGGCGAGCGAGGCTATCTCGTGCCGGGAGAGGTCCATCCGCTGCTCCTCCGGCATCCGCCGCCACAGCGGAGTGCCGTAGAGGGAGACCAGCTCCGGCGGGCAGTACCACTTGCCGGGCTCCAGGGGCGCGGCCCAGTCGAGGTCGGTGTCGGGGTCGAAGGAGTGCCGGGCGGAGGACTCGAGCAGCCGCTGGGCGACCCGCTCACGGTCCTTGAGCGGGCCGAGCGCGTCGCGGGCGCCGGGGACACCACTGGTATCGGGGACGGTCGCCATGACGGAAGCCACCTCGGGTCTCTGAGTCTTCGGACTGTCGGACTACCGGCGGTACGCCCTTATGAGACTACTTGTCAGCAAGCCCGTCAAGGGATCGTTCCCGCCGATCCCTCGAACGACTCATTGACCCTGCGGTAACCCCGTGTGAGCCTGCAGAAGAGCCAGTCGTCACCGTCATATGAACAGTCATGTGACCTGCCCGAGAGCGCTGATGAGCGAGGGACAGGAGGCGTCCACGATGACGCGCGACCTCTACCGCCACGACCCCGGCCCGCCCGTGTGGGAGGTCCCCGCGGCCGGGGCGGCACGCTTCAGCTGGGACTACGACGAGGGCCGCGAACGGCTCCTGGCCCTCTACCAGAAGGGCAAGGACAAGCAGTGGGACGGCGCCAAGCGCGTCGACTGGGACCTGGAGGTGGACCCCTACGACCCGCTCGGCGTGCCCGACGAGAACCTCGTCGTCTTCGGCACGCCCTACTGGGACAAGATGAGCGAGCACAACAGGCGTGATCTGCGCCGCCATTACGCCTCCTGGAACTTCAGCCAGTTCCTCCACGGCGAACAGGGGGCGCTCGTGTGCGCGACCCGCATCGTGGAGGCCGTCCCCGACCTGGACGCGAAGTTCTACGCCGCCACCCAGGCGATGGACGAGGCCCGGCACGTGGAGATCTACAGCCGGTTCCTCCACGAGAAGATCGGCATGGTCTATCCGGTCAACCCCAGCCTCCGCTCACTGCTGGAGGACACCCTGCGGGACTCCCGCTGGGACATGCCCTCGCTCGGGATGCAGGTCCTGATCGAGGGGCTCGCCCTCGCGGCCTTCGGAATGCTGCGCGATTCGACCGAGAAACCACTGCCGAAACAGATCCTCGCCTACGTCATGCAGGACGAGGCCCGCCATGTGGCCTTCGGTCGCATGGCACTGCGCGAGTACTACAAACAGCTTTCCGACGCCGAATTGCGGGACCGCGAGGAATTCGTCATCGAGGGCTGCTACCTGATGCGCGACCGGCTGCGCGGCGAGGAGGTCCTCGCGGACTTCGGCGTACCCGCGGGGGACGCGGCGGAGCTGAGCGAGCGCTCCGAATTCCTCCAGATCTTCCGGAAGTTGCTCTTCAGCCGCATTGTGCCGTGTGTGAAGGACATCGGCCTGTGGGGCGAGAGGCTCCAGCGCGCCTATGCCGACATGGGGGTCTTCGAGATGGGCGACGCCAGCCTCGATCAACTCATGGCCCAGGACGAGGAGATCGCCGAACAACTCGACGCCCACCGCTTCGCGGCGGAGGAGGCGGCCCGTACGGAGGAGGTCTCCCGGACGATCGCGGAAGCGTAACAGTGGTGGGGCAACCGGGAACTTTACAGAGGAGACGTGGCTGTCCTGTCTGAATTCTGTGAGCGATGCCGTGTCGCGGAACGCTTTGCGGTACATCGCCGTCCTACGCGGGCAGGACATTGGTCAGTGCGCGAGGGGGTGGGGGAAGTCATGACGCGATTGACGGCCCATAGGCGGCATTTGGTGATCGCGGCGGGAGGGATGATCGCCATCGCGGGGGTGATATCGGGCACCGTGGCCGTGGCCACCGAGGGTTCGGGAAACTCCCGGGGTGAGGAAACGATCGCCCAGGGCCCGACACCGGTCCCGGACGGCAAGGGCGGCACCCCGTCCCCGCCGACTCCCAGCGCACCGGGCGCACCCGGCACACCCACCTCCGCCGCCCCGACCGGCCCGGTCTCCCCGGAGATCGTCCACGAGACGGAGACCGGCGGGAAGACCGTGGCCCTCACCATCGACGACGGCCCCGACCCCAGGTGGACCCCGAAGGTCCTGGAACTGCTGAAGAAGTCCGGCATCAAGGCCACCTTCTGCATGATCGGCCCCCAGGCCAAGGCCCGCCCGGACCTCGTCAAACAGGTCGTCGCCGAAGGCCACCGCCTCTGCGACCACTCCGTCGACCACAACACCGCCATGGACAAGCGCTCGGAGGACTACCAGAAGCAGCAGATCCTCGACGCCAAGAAGATGATCGAGGAAGCGGCCGGCGGAGGCCCTGCCGGAACGATCCGCTACTACCGCGCCCCCGGCGGGGCCTTCACCCCCTACAGCCGCCACCTGGCCGCCGACAACGGCATGCGCCCCCTCGGCTGGGACGTCGACACCCGGGACTGGCAACGCCCGGGCGTCGACCGCATCATGGAAAACATCAAACGCGAACTCCCCAACGGCCCCATCATCCTCTTCCACGACGGCGGCGGAGACCGCACCCAGAGCGTCGAGGCCCTGGCCCGCTGCATCGACTGGCTGAAGGACGAGGGCTACGGATTCGGGTTCCCTAAGGTGTGAGCGCCGCCATCGGAGTCGTGGTCCTTGCCCTCTCCGATGGCGGCGCTCAGCCGTACCAGGTGATGTTGCAGACGTAGACGCACTGGTGGCGCGGCACCGCCAGAAAGCTGATGAAGCCGCGCCCGTTCAGGATGTCGAACTCCCGGAGCCCGCCCTCCCGGTCGATCGGCCTGCCGACCGTCGCCGCATCGGGGCCGAGCGCCGCGAGTTCGACGGCCAGTCGCTCCACCTCCGCCAGTACACCAGGTGGGAACCCGCGAGCCACATGCTCTTCGCTGGGGTTGTACTCCCATGTCCAGTCGCTCACAGGCCGGCCTCCGCGCGCGCCGCCTCCTGGATCTGATGAATCTCGGCAATCGCCTCTGCGGGGTCTTGCTCGCCCGCGTCCACGATGCGTTCCAGTTCGCGGAGGCGGTCCGCGCGCTCCGGGTGTCGCTGGATCGCGACGAACACGGCCCAGGAGTGGACGAAGGCGCGCAGCGGAGCCAGGCTCTGTGACTGCTGGGCGTTGGTGGTCGCTTCGAAAAGATGCTGGGTGAGCGCGGGGAGCCTGCTGGGTGCGATCCTGGCCACGGCGGCCCGCAAGGCGTCGGGCGTGAGGGCGGGCATGGGGATGAGCGGCTCATGCGGGCCGTCGTGCTGTGTGCTCACCGCGTCCTCCGGGACGTATGAGAAAAGGCCTCGCGATTGACATATCTGTCATTCGCGAGGCCCCTCGGCACTTCAAGCGAAGTGCCCCCGGCAGGATTCGAACCTGCGCACACGGCTCCGGAGGCCGTTGCTCTATCCCCTGAGCTACGGGGGCGTGTCGGCCGGTTCGCGGTTTCGCTCGCGGCGACGGGTAGAACACTACCAGCTTCTGGAGGGTGTCCTGCAACCTTGATCGAAAAGGGCGGCGGGAGGAGGCCGGGTGGTCGCTCGGGAGGGGTGGAAGTGGGGAAAACCCGGACGCGGGGGCGGGGGCGCGCCTACTCTCGGGTTGTGCCTGGCTTGTCCGGCCGGGTCCTTGTTGTGGACGACAACAAGGTCATCCGGCAGTTGATCAGGGTCAACCTCGAGCTGGAGGGCTTTGAGGTCGTGACCGCGGCCGATGGTGCCGAGTGTCTGGAGATCGTGCACCGGGTGCGGCCCGATGCGGTGACCCTGGATGTCGTGATGCCCCGGCTCGACGGGCTCAACACGGCCGCCCGGCTGCGGGCCGACGCGCGGACGCGGGACATTCCGATCGCGATCATCAGCGCCTGCACCCCCTATGAGATCGAGAGCGGCTGGTCCGCCGGGGCGGACGCGTTCCTGGCCAAGCCGTTCGAGCCGGCCGAGATGGTGCGGCTCGTGCGGAGGCTGGTGGGGTGGCCGGAGGTGGAGGCGGAGGGGGCGCCGGGGGGCGCCGAGTCCGTCGTGCGTCCCGCAGGGTGAAACCGGTTCGCGGACCGCGGCACCTTCTCCCCTAGGCTTGCCCTGTGACCCCCGCCGATCTGTCCCGCACCGTGTTGCACACCGTGCGCCGCGCCGTCGAGGACGACGAGCTGCGCGTGCCCGTGCCGGAGCGGGTCAGCGTGCGGGTGCCCCCCCGTCCCGGCTGTGGTGACTACGCCACCAATGTGGCCCTGCAGCTCGCCAAGGGCGGCGACCGACCCGCCCTGGAGATCGCTGAGGTGTTGCGGCGCCGGCTTGCCGCCCGGCCCGGCATCGCTCGCGTCGACATCGCCGGGCCCGGCTTCCTCAACATCACCCTCGACGGAGACGGCGCCTCGGGTGAGGAGATCGTCCGGGAGGTGTTCGCGGCGGAGTATGAGCAGGAATCGTTGCCGCTGTCGCCTTCGGTGGAAGACGTCGCTCGGCTCGGTGGTGACGCCGCTCGGTGGAGCGCGGTCTCCCCGCCCGGCCTCGACCGGTCCCTGCTGCTCGTGCAGAAGGACAGCAATCCGCTGTTCCGCGTCCGGTACGCCCACGCCCGGGCGCGGGCGCTCTCCCGGAACGCCCGTGACCTCGGGTTCGACTCGCTTCCCGGGGCCGTCGACAGCAGTGCGGCCGGCCCCCTCCTCGGCGCCCTCGCCGACCACGCGCGCGTCAGCGCAGCCCGCGCCCCCGAGCGGCTCGCCCGGCACCTGGAGCGGACCGCCGACGCCTTCCTGAGATGGCAGACCGGCTGTGCCGTCCTGCCTCGCGGCGACGAGAAACCCTTGGCCGTTCACCGCGCCCGCCTGGCCCTCGCCGAGGCCACGGGCAAGGTGCTGGCCAACGGCCTGACCCAGCTCGGCATCACCGCACCCGCACACCTGTAACAAGGGGATCGCCAGTCATGAGCCGTTCCGCCCACCCCGCCGGGCCCCGCTACGCCGACGTCCTTCCCGAGGGCCACTACGTCGCGCCGCCCACCGACCTCAACGAGCTCGACCCCCGTGTCTGGTCCCGGACCGTCGCCCGTGGCGACGACGGCGTCGTCACCGTCGGCGGGATGGACGTCAAGCGGCTCGCCGAGGAGTTCGGCACGCCCGCCTACGTCCTCGACGAGGACGACTTCCGGGCGCGGTGCCGCGCCTGGCGGGACGCCTTCGGGCCCGACGCCGATGTCTTCTACGCCGGGAAGGCGTTCCTCTCCCGCGCCGTCGTCCGCTGGCTGCACGAGGAGAACCTCAACCTCGACGTCTGCTCCGGCGGCGAGCTCGCCACCGCCCTCGACGCCGGGATGCCCGCCGAGCGCATCGCCCTCCACGGCAACAACAAGTCCACCGACGAGATCACCCGCGCCGTCGAGGCCGGCGTGGGCCGGATCGTCGTCGACTCCTTCCAGGAGATCGTGCGCGTCGCGCACATCGCCGAGCGGCTCGGCAAGCGCCAGGGCGTACTGATCCGGGTGACGGTCGGCGTCGAGGCGCACACCCACGAGTTCATCGCCACCGCCCACGAGGACCAGAAGTTCGGGCTCCCGCTGGCCGGCGGGCAGGCCGCCGAGGCCGTCCGCAGGGCGCTCAAGCTCGACGGGCTCGAGCTCCTCGGCATCCACTCCCACATCGGCTCGCAGATCTTCGACACCTCCGGCTTCGAGGTCGCCGCCCACCGCGTCGTCGGGCTCCTGCGGCAGGTCCGCGACGAGCACGGCGTCGAGCTCCCCGAGATCGACCTCGGCGGCGGCCTCGGCATCGCCTACACCGCCGACGACGACCCGCGCGAGCCGCACGAGATCGCCGTCGCCCTGCGCGAGATCGTCACCCGCGAGTGCGGCGCCGCCGGGCTCGCCGTGCCCCGGATCTCCGTCGAGCCGGGGCGCGCCATCGTCGGCCCCACCGCCTTCACGCTCTACGAGGTCGGCACCACCAAGGAGCTACCCGGACTGCGGACGTACGTCAGCGTCGACGGCGGCATGTCCGACAACATCCGCACCGCGCTCTACGACGCCGACTACTCCGTCGCCCTCGTCTCCCGCGCCTCCACCGCCGAACCGATGCTCTCCCGCGTCGTCGGCAAGCACTGCGAGAGCGGCGACATCGTCGTACGGGACGCCTTCCTCCCCGCCGACGTGGCCCCCGGCGACCTCCTCGCCGTCCCCGCCACCGGCGCCTACTGCCGCTCCATGGCGAGCAACTACAACCACGCGCTGCGCCCCCCGGTCGTCGCCGTCCGGGACGGCGGGGCGCGAGTGATCGTCCGGCGGGAGACGGAGGAGGACCTCCTCCGTCTCGACGTCGGCTGACGAAAAAAACCGGAAACAGAAGAAAAAATCCTGGGTGACAGCGGTCTCGGATACTGGACGGGGAGGAATTCCCCGTCCAGTGGGTGAGACTGTGGGTCAACCGAAGGTGTATTGAGAAACGAGGTCGGATGATGCGTACGCGTCCGCTGAAGGTGGCGCTGCTGGGCTGTGGAGTCGTCGGCTCTGAGGTGACGCGCATCATGACGACGCACGCGGACGACCTCACGCAGCGCATCGGGGCGCCCGTCGAGCTCGTCGGCATCGCCGTGCGCCGCCCCGACCGGGTGCGCGAGGGGGTGCCGCAGGAGCTGATCACCACCGACGCCACCGCCCTCGTCAAACGCGGCGACATCGACGTCGTCATCGAGGTCATCGGCGGCATCGAGCCCGCGCGCTCCCTCATCACCACCGCCTTCGAGCACGGCGCCAGCGTCGTCTCCGCCAACAAGGCGCTCCTCGCGCAGGACGGCGCGGCCCTCCACGCCGCCGCCGAGCAGCACGGCGTGGACCTCTACTACGAGGCCGCCGTCGCCGGTGCCATCCCGCTGGTCCGGCCGCTGCGCGAGTCCCTCGCCGGCGACCGGGTCAACCGGGTGCTCGGCATCGTCAACGGCACCACCAACTTCATCCTCGACAAGATGGACTCGAGCGGCGCGGGCTACTCCGAGGCGCTCGACGAGGCCACCGCACTCGGCTACGCCGAGGCCGACCCGACCGCCGACGTCGAGGGCTTCGACGCCGCCGCGAAGGCCGCGATCCTCGCCGGCATCGCCTTCCACACCCGGGTGCGGCTGGACGACGTCCATCGCGAGGGCATGACGGAGGTCACCGCCGCGGACTTCGCCTCCGCGAAGCAGATGGGCTGCACCATCAAGCTCCTCGCCATCTGCGAGCGGGCCGCCGACGGGAAGTCCGTCTCCGCCCGCGTCCACCCCGCGATGATCCCGCTGACCCACCCGCTGGCGTCGGTGCGCGAGGCGTACAACGCCGTCTTCATCGAGGCGGACGCGGCCGGCCAGCTGATGTTCTACGGCCCGGGCGCGGGCGGCGCGCCGACCGCCTCCGCCGTCCTCGGCGACCTCGTCGCCGTCTGCCGCAACAAGGTCGCCGAGGCCACCGGCCCCGGCGAGTCCGCCTACACGCGCCTGCCGGTCTCCGCCATGGGCGAGGTGGTCACCCGCTACCACATCAGCCTCGACGTGGCCGACAAGCCGGGTGTGCTGGCCCAGGTCGCCACGGTCTTCGCCGAGCACGGCGTCTCCATCGACACGGTCCGCCAGCAGGGCAAGGACGGCGAGGCATCCCTCGTCGTCGTCACCCACCGGGCCACCGACGCGGCCCTGTCGGCCACGGTCGAGGCCCTCCGCAAGCTGGACACGGTGCGCGACGTGGCCAGCATCATGCGGGTCGAGGGTGAGTAAGGCGTCAGGCGAAGCAGGGAACAAGGGATAACGAGAGCAATGTCTGCCAACAACAGCCGTCCCGCCGCTTCCGGCACCCACCAGTGGCGCGGCATCATCGAGGAATACCGCGACCGTCTTCCGGTCACCGCCGACACCCCCGTCGTCACCCTGCGGGAGGGCGGCACCCCGCTCGTCCCCGCCCAGGTGCTCTCCGAGCTCACGGGCTGCGAGGTCCACCTCAAGGTCGAGGGCGCCAACCCCACCGGGTCCTTCAAGGACCGCGGCATGACCATGGCCATCACCCGGGCGAAGGAAGAGGGAGCGCGCGCGGTCATCTGCGCCTCCACGGGCAACACCTCCGCCTCCGCCGCCGCCTACGCCGTACGCGCCGGCATGGTCTGCGCCGTCCTGGTGCCCCAGGGCAAGATCGCCCTGGGGAAGATGGGGCAGGCGCTCGTCCACGGCGCCCGCATCCTCCAGGTCGACGGCAACTTCGACGACTGCCTGACGCTGGCGCGCGGGCTCTCCGAGAACTACCCCGTGGCGCTGGTGAATTCGGTCAACCCGGTGCGCATCGAGGGGCAGAAGACGGCCGCGTTCGAGATCGTGGACGCGCTGGGCGATGCCCCGGACATTCACGTGCTTCCCGTGGGTAACGCGGGGAACATCACGGCCTACTGGCGTGGATACCGCGAGTACGCGGCCGACAAGGTCTCGACCCACAACCCGCGGATGTGGGGATTCCAGGCTTCCGGTTCCGCGCCGATCGTGCGGGGGGAGCCGGTGAAGGAGCCGCACACCATCGCCACCGCGATCCGGATCGGGAATCCGGCTTCCTGGGAGTTCGCGGAGGCCGCGCGGGACGAGTCCGGTGGGCTGATCGATGAGGTGACCGACCGACAGATTCTCGCGGCCTACCGGATGTTGGCGTCGCGGGAGGGTGTTTTCGTCGAGCCGGCTTCGGCGGCGTCGGTCGCCGGGCTGCTGAAGGCCGCCGAGCTGGGGCTCGTCGATCCCGGGCAGAAGATCGTGTGCACGGTCACGGGCAATGGGCTCAAGGATCCTGATTGGGCGGTGGCGGGGGCGCCGCAGCCGCTTACCGTTCCGGTGGATGCCGGGGTCGCTGCGCGGGAGCTCGGGCTCGTCTGACGCCCGGTGGGGCGGAGCGGGGTGGTGCGGGCCGGTGTTCCGGTGTGCCCACCCTCCCCCAGCTACCGCTGGGAGGTGCCCCCAGCCCTGCGGAACGATTGCCCACACCTGCGGCAAAGCCGACAGATGCACAGGTAGCAGTGCGACACGCATCGTGCGCCTCCTGTGCGCCCTATGTCGCCACTGAACCTTCCTTCGATAGGCTGTGTTCACTCCGCCCCGTCGCTGATCGTGCCGTCCCCACGCGGTATCGCCGTCGCGGCCCTTGCGGATGTCGCATGCCATCAACCACGGCCACACCAAGGAGAGTCATCGAGCGATGGCCGGTCCCGCCTTCCGCGCCGCTGCCGTCCGAGTGCGCACCCCCGCCACCAGCGCCAATCTCGGTCCCGGCTTCGACGCCCTCGGCCTGTCCCTGGGTCTCTACGACGATGTCGTGGTCCGGGTGGCGGAATCGGGGCTCCACATCGACATCGCCGGTGAGGGCGCCGAAACCCTCCCGCGCGACGAGAGTCACCTGCTCGTACGGTCCCTGCGCACGACCTTCGACCTGCTCGGCGGCCAGCCGCGCGGCCTGGAGGTCGTCTGCGCCAACCGCATTCCGCACGGCCGGGGTCTCGGCTCCTCCTCCGCCGCCATCTGCGCGGGCATCGTCGCCGCCCGCGCGGTGACCATAGGCGGGGCCGAGAAGCTCGACGAGGCGGCCATGCTGGAGCTGGCCACCGAGATCGAGGGCCACCCGGACAACGTCGCGGCCTGTCTGCTGGGCGGGTTCACCCTCGCCTGGATGGAGTCCGGGGTGGCGCGGGCCATTCGGATGGACCCGGCGGATTCCATCGTTCCGGTGGTCTTCGTACCGTCGGCCGCCGTGCTCACGGAGACCGCGCGGGGCCTGTTGCCGCGCAGCGTCCCCCATGTGGACGCGGCCGCCAACGCCGGGCGTGCCGCACTCCTCGTCGAGGCCCTGACCAGGCGTCCCGAGCTGCTGCTGCCGGCCACCGAGGACCGGCTCCACCAGGAGTACCGCGCTCCGGCGATGCCGGAGAGCGTGGCCCTGGTCAACCGACTGCGGGCGGACGGCGTCCCCGCGGTCATCTCCGGCGCGGGCCCCACGGTGCTCGCGCTGGTCGAGGACGGTGCGGCCGACAAGGTCGCACGGCTGGCGGGCGAGGGATGGGCGGCGAACCGCCTGGCCCTCGACTCCGGGGGGACGAGCGTGCTGCCGCTCGCCTGACCAGCGGCGAGACAGCGGTGCCCGGGGCGTCCAGGGGGTGTCCCGGGCCAGGAAAAAACACGATTGCCGGTCTTGGAGAGGGGGAATGTTCGTGGGATCCGGTAGTGTTAACCTCAAGTCTGCACCCGAAGCCACATCGGCTCGGTGCTCTGTGTCCCGATCAGGGACCGCTTTTCTTCCGGGAGCCTCCCCAACTGCCTGAGCAGCCTGCCTGAGCAGTTTCGAGCACGCTCCGGAATCGGCGTGGGCGACATGAGTGAAGCGTTATGTCGTGCCCTTCCCTCATTCTTCACGCCGGTAGCAACGCACTGATTTCTTCCGCCGTGACAACCGGCGGACCACCGCCCCGGCCCGGTCCGCGACGAAGGACCGCAGCCGGACAGCACAACCGGTCGCCGAGCCAGACAGGCCGACGCCCGCTCCAGGGAAGGACCCCTTCGTGAGCGACACCACCGATCTGATGGGCGTGAACGCCGACAGCTCCGTCGGCAATGCCTCCGCGCCCGCCACGGACGCTCCCGCCGCGCCCGCCACCGGTGCTGCCACCGCCCCCAAGCGGCGCCGCTCGGGCACCGGCCTCGACGCCATGGTCCTGGCCGAGCTCCAGCAGCTCGCTTCCGGCCTCGGCATCAAGGGCACCGCGCGGATGCGCAAAGGCCAGCTGATCGAGGTCATCAAGGAGAAGCAGGCCGGTGGCGGCGCCGCCGCGCCCGCCAAGACCGAGGCCGCCGCGGCGGCGGCCGAGGCCAAGCCGAAGCGCCGTGCGACCTCCCGGGCCCGTACGGGCGAGGCCGCGGCCGAGAAGCCCGCCGAGAAGGCTGCCCAGCAGCAGATCGAGATCCCGGGCCAGCCGGCCGGGGACGAGGCGCCGGCCGGTGAGCGCCGTCGCCGGCGCGCCACCGCCCCCGCGGGCAGCCCCGAGCAGGCCGCCGCCGAGGCCCGTACCGAGGCCAAGGCCGAGGTCCGCGTCGAGGAGCGCGCCGAGGCCAAGGCCGAGGCCGCTGTCGACACCGCCGAGGGCAAGGCCAAGGGCGAGCGCCAGGACCGTGCCGAGCGCGGCCAGAAGGGCGAGCGCCGTGAGCGTGGCGAGCGCGGCGAGCGCCGTGAGCGCGACCGCCGTGGCGGCCGCGACGGCGAGGCCGGTCAGCAGCAGCGTGGCGACCGTCAGCAGCAGCGCGACCGCGGCCCCCAGGGCGGCCCGCAGGACGAGGACGACTTCGACGGTGGCCGTCGTGGCCGTCGCGGCCGCTACCGCGACCGTCGTGGCCGTCGTGGCCGCGAGGAGTTCGGCGCCGGTGAGCCGCAGCTCGCCGACGACGACGTGCTGATCCCCGTCGCGGGCATCCTCGACATCCTCGACAACTACGCCTTCATCCGGACCTCCGGCTACCTGCCGGGCCCGAACGACGTCTACGTCTCCCTGGCCCAGGTCCGCAAGAACGGCCTGCGCAAGGGCGACCACGTCACCGGCGCGGTCCGGCAGCCGAAGGACGGCGAGCGCCGCGAGAAGTTCAACGCGCTCGTCCGTCTGGACTCGGTCAACGGCATGGCGCCCGAGACCGGCCGCGGCCGTCCCGAGTTCGGCAAGCTCACCCCGCTCTACCCGCAGGACCGCATGCGGCTGGAGACGGACCCGGGCGTGCTGACGACCCGCATCATCGACCTGGTCGCCCCCATCGGCAAGGGCCAGCGCGGTCTGATCGTGGCCCCGCCGAAGACCGGCAAGACCATGATCATGCAGGCGATCGCCAACGCGATCACCACCAACAACCCCGAGTGCCACCTGATGGTCGTCCTGGTCGACGAGCGTCCGGAAGAGGTCACCGACATGCAGCGGTCGGTCAAGGGCGAGGTCATCTCCTCGACCTTCGACCGCCCCGCCGAGGACCACACCACGGTCGCCGAGCTGGCCATCGAGCGCGCCAAGCGCCTCGTGGAGCTGGGTCACGACGTGGTCGTCCTGCTGGACTCGATCACCCGTCTGGGCCGCGCGTACAACCTGGCCGCCCCGGCCTCGGGCCGCATCCTGTCCGGTGGTGTCGACTCCACGGCGCTCTACCCGCCGAAGAAGTTCTTCGGTGCCGCGCGCAACATCGAGGACGGCGGCTCGCTGACCATCCTGGCCACCGCGCTGGTCGAGACCGGCTCGCGGATGGACGAGGTGATCTTCGAGGAGTTCAAGGGCACCGGCAACATGGAGCTCAAGCTCGACCGGAAGCTCTCGGACAAGCGCATCTTCCCGGCCGTGGACGTGGACGCCTCCAGCACCCGCAAGGAGGAGATCCTGCTGGGCGGCGAGGAGCTGTCCATCGTCTGGAAGCTCCGCCGGGTGCTCCACGCGCTGGACTCGCAGCAGGCCATCGAGCTGCTCCTCGACAAGATGAAGCAGACGAAGTCCAACGCCGAGTTCCTGATGCAGATCGCCAAGACCACGCCGTCGCCGGCCAACGGCAACGACTGATCCCCGGCGACCGCCGTCAGGGCCTCACGGGCCCGCGGAACCTCCCCCGTCACCTCCATGACGGGGGAGGTTCCGTTTTTTGTGATCTTCCCGTGACCTTTTGAGATATCCGCCACAGCGGGACGCCGCCGAAATGGCCGGAACCGGTGCCCCCGGAATGACCGAAATCGCAGGTGGCAGTGGGCGGAACGCGATCACACGGCGCACTTTCGCCACAGGTTTTCTAAGACGGTCCTCAGAATCCGCTGTGCAACCCTGACGCAGACTTCCCCGTCAACCAGCAGGGGGCGAACGTACAGCGAAGGACTGAGGAGCGCATGGCCGACGACAGCAGGGGTTCGCGGGCTTCGCACCGCCGCCGTGCCGGGGGGCGCGGTCGCCGCCGCAAGCCTCCCGTGCGCCGCAAGGGCCGCCGAATAGCCGCCTGGAGCGCCGGCGCCCTGGTGCTGCTCGGCGGCACCGGCGCGGGGTTCCTCTACTTCAAGCTCAACGGCAACCTCAGCAGCGTCGACATCAACGGCGCGCTGGGCAAGAACCGGCCCCAGAACATCGACAACGGCTCGATGGACATCCTGGTCCTCGGCTCCGACTCCCGGGCCGGCGCGAACAACAAGTACGGCCGGGACGAGGGCAGCTCCCGCTCCGACACGGCGATGATCGTCCACGTCTACGCGGGTCACCAGAAGGCCAGCGTCGTCTCCATCCCGCGCGACACCATCGTCTCCCGTCCCGAGTGCGTGACCCCGAGCGGCAAGACGGCCCCGGCGGTCAAGCGCGAGCAGTTCAACGAGGCGTACTCGATCGGCGGCGCCGTCTGCGCGGTCAAGACCGTCGAGGCGATGACCGACATCCGCATGGACCACTACATGGAGGTCGACTTCGCCGGCTTCCAGAAGCTGATCGACAACCTGGGCGGCGTGGAGGTCACCACCACCAAGCCCATCAACGACAAGTGGAGCCACCTCAAGCTGGACGCGGGCACCCACAAGCTCAACGGCGAGCAGTCCCTCGGCCTGGTCCGCACCCGCCACGGCGTGGGCGACGGCAGCGACCTCGGCCGGATCAAGCTCCAGCAGGCCTTCATCAAGGCGCTGATCAACCAGGTGAAGTCCATCGGCCTGTTCACCAGCCCCACCAAGCTCTACGGCATCGCCGACGCCGCCACCAAGT
Organism: Streptomyces abikoensis; assembly: GCF_014648775.1. Lineage (GTDB taxonomy): Bacteria > Actinomycetota > Actinomycetes > Streptomycetales > Streptomycetaceae > Streptomyces > Streptomyces abikoensis. The sequence goes on along the minus strand of NZ_BMRT01000003.1, from coordinate 392,636 downwards.
CGCTGACCACCGACAAGGACCTGGCCTCCGTCGACAAGCTCTACGGCTTCGCGAACAGCCTCAAGGGCATCAGCTCGGAGAACATGCACATGGTGACCCTCCCCGTGGGCCCCGACCCCCGCGACCAGGACCGCGTGGTCCCGCTCACGGAGCAGTCCACGCTCCTGTGGCAGGCGCTGAAGAACGACCAGCAGATCCCCGAGGCGGCCGTCAAGGACGGCGACGGGGCGAAGACCCAGGCCGACGGCGTCGTCAAGTAGCCCCGGCGTCCCCCGTCCGAGCTGCGGGAATATCCGGCGGCCACCCCCCGTTTTGGGGGATACGGCCAGTACTGGCAGACTGGTACGTCGGCCCCGGTTCACGTACGGCAATCCCGCCTGTGCGACCCGGAGCCCTCCCGAACCTAGGAGAACCCTTGAAGCGCGACATCCACCCGGAGTACGTGGAGACCCAGGTCAGCTGCACCTGTGGCGCCTCCTTCACCACTCGTAGCACCATCGCCGCCGGCAACATCCGCGCCGAGGTCTGCTCCGAGTGCCACCCGTTCTACACGGGCAAGCAGAAGATCCTCGACACCGGTGGCCGTGTGGCGCGGTTCGAGGCCCGCTTCGGCAAGCAGGCCGCGGCCAAGAAGTAGCGACCCGCAGGCGCCGGTCCTCGGGCGCCCAGTTCACCCTGGGCGCCCGGACCGGCGCTTTGTCGTCCAGCAGGCCCGTCACTTCCAGCAGCTAGGGAAACTTGATGTTCGAGGCAGTCGAGGAACTGATCGGCGAGCACGCCGACCTCGAGAAGCGGCTCGCCGACCCCGCCGTGTTCGCGGACCAGGCCAACGCCCGCAAGCTCAACAAGCGCTACGCCGAGCTGACCCCGATCGTCGGGACCTACCGCGCCTGGAAGCAGGCCGGCGAGGACATCGCCACGGCGCGCGAGCTCGCCGCCGAGGACCCCGACTTCGCCGCCGAGGTGAAGGAGCTGGAGCGCGGCCGCGAGGAGCTCACCGAGAAGCTCCGCCTGCTGCTGGTCCCGCGCGACCCCAGCGACGACAAGGACGTCATCCTCGAGGTCAAGGCCGGCGCCGGCGGCGACGAGTCCGCGCTCTTCGCGGGCGACCTGCTGCGGATGTACCTGCGCTACGCCGAGCGCGTGGGCTGGAAGACCGAGATCATCGACTCCACCGAGTCCGAGCTCGGCGGCTACAAGGACGTCCAGGTCGCCATCAAGACCAAGGGCGGCAACGGCGCCACCGAGCCCGGCCAGGGCGTCTGGGCCCGGCTGAAGTACGAGGGCGGCGTCCACCGCGTCCAGCGCGTGCCCGCCACCGAGTCCCAGGGCCGGATCCACACCTCCGCGGCCGGCGTGCTCGTCACGCCCGAGGCCGAGGAGGTCGACGTCGAGATCAACATGAACGATCTCCGCATCGACGTCTACCGCTCCTCCGGCCCCGGCGGCCAGTCCGTGAACACCACCGACTCCGCCGTGCGCATCACCCACCTGCCCACCGGTGTGGTCGCCTCCTGCCAGAACGAGAAGAGCCAGCTCCAGAACAAGGAGCAGGCCCTGCGCATCCTGCGCTCCCGGCTGCTGGCCGCCGCCCAGGAGAAGGCCGAGGCCGAGGCCGCGGACGCGCGCCGCAGCCAGGTGCGCACCGTCGACCGTTCCGAGAAGATCCGCACCTACAACTTCCCGGAAAACCGCATTTCGGACCACCGTGTCGGTTTCAAGGCGTACAACTTGGACCAGGTGCTCGACGGCGAGCTGGACGCGGTCATCCAGGCGTGCGTCGACGCGGACTCGGCGGCGAAGCTCGCCGACAACCAGTAATCTCCGCCCCGACCGCACGCCCCGCCGACCCGGCGCCCGACAAGAAGTGAGGAAGGCCCAGTGAACCTGCTGCTCGCCGAGGTGGCCCAGGCCACCCAGCGGCTGGCCGACGCCGGCGTACCTTCCCCCCGCTTCGACGCGGAGGAACTCGCCGCGTTCGTCCACGGCGTCAAGCGGGGGGAGCTCCACAACGTCAAGGACGCCGACTTCGACGCCCGGTACTGGGAGGTCGTCGCGCGCCGTGAGGCCCGTGAGCCGCTCCAGCACATCACCGGGCGGGCCTTCTTCCGCTATCTGGAGCTCCAGGTCGGCCCCGGCGTCTTCGTGCCCCGCCCGGAGACCGAGTCGGTCGTCGGCTGGGCCATAGACGCCGTACGGGCCATGGACGTCGTCGAGCCCCTGATCGTCGATCTGTGCACGGGCTCCGGCGCCATCGCGCTCGCCCTCGCCCAGGAGGTGCCGCGCTCGCGCGTGCACGCCGTGGAGCTGGACGAGACCGCCCACTCCTGGGCCCGCAAGAACACCGAGGGCACCCGGGTCCGGCTCCACCAGGGCAACGCCCTGACGGCCCTGCCCGAGCTGGACGGCCAGGTCGACCTGGTCATCTCCAACCCGCCGTACATCCCGCTCACCGAGTGGGAGTACGTCGCCCCCGAAGCCCGCGACTACGACCCCGAACTCGCCCTGTTCTCCGGCGAGGACGGCCTGGACACCATCCGCGGCCTGGAGCGCACCGCGCACCGGCTGCTGCGTCCCGGCGGCGTCGTCGTCATCGAGCACGCCGACACCCAGGGCGGCCAGGTGCCGTGGATCTTCACCGAGGAGCGGGGCTGGGCCGACGCGGCCGACCACCCCGACCTCAACAACCGCCCCCGCTTCGCGACCGCCCGCAAGGCGATGCCCTGATGGTCCCGGCGGCCGTCACCGGCGAACGACACCAGACAGAGATTCCGTACGAGGAGGTCCGTTAGATGGCACGGCGATACGACTGCAGCGACGCGACCGACCGCAAGACCGGCCTGCGCGAAGCGGCCGCCGCGGTCCGCCGCGGCGAGCTGGTCGTGCTGCCCACCGACACCGTCTACGGCATCGGTGCGGACGCCTTCAGCCGCGAGGCCGTCGGCGACCTCCTGCACGCCAAGGGCCGGGGCCGGGGCATGCCCTCGCCCGTCCTCGTCGGCTCCCCGAACACCCTCCACGGCCTGGTCACCGACTTCTCCGAGCAGGCGTGGGAGCTCGTCGACGCCTTCTGGCCCGGCGCCCTCACCCTCGTCGCCAAGCACCAGCCGTCGCTGACCTGGGACCTCGGCGAGACCCGCGGCACCGTCGCGATCCGGATGCCGCTGCACCCGGTGGCCATCGAGCTGCTGAGCGAGTTCGGGCCCATGGCCGTCTCCAGCGCCAACCTCACCGGCCACCCCGCGCCGCAGAGCTGCGACGCCGCGCAGGACATGCTGGGCGACTCGGTCTCCGTCTACCTCGACGGCGGCCCGACCCCCGCCGACGTGCCGTCCTCCATCGTGGACGTCACCGGCAAGGTGCCCGTCCTGCTGCGCGCCGGCGCCATCAGCGCCGAGCAGCTCCGCGAGGTGGTACCCGATCTCGAGGTGGCCAATTGATCGCCCCGCAGGGGCGTGGCATAGCGGGACCGGACACCTCCACCGACACCTTCCGCATCCTCCACGTCAGCACCGGCAACGTCTGCCGCTCGCCCATCACCGAGCGGCTGACCCGCCATGCCCTCACCCGCCGGCTCGGCGACCCCTACGCGGGCGGCCTGGTGGTGGAGAGCGCGGGCACCTGGGGCCACGAGGGCGCGCCCATGGAGGCCCACGCGGCCACCGTCCTGGCCGACCTCGGCGCGGATCCCCACGGCTTCATCGGCCGTGAGCTCCTCGACGAGCACGTCATCCGCGCCGACCTGGTCCTGACCGCCACCCGCGACCACCGCGCCCAGGTCATCTCCATGGGGCACTCGGCGGGCCTGCGCACCTTCACGCTGAAGGAGTTCACCCGGCTGGTGCGGGCCATAGACCCCACGACCCTCCCGGACCCCGAGCGGGCCGGCGGGGTGGTCGAGCGCGCCCGCGCCCTGGTGCAGGCCGCCGCCGCCCTGCGCGGCTGGCTGCTGGCGCCCAACGCGGAGGCCGACGAGGTCCACGACCCCTACGGCGCCCCGATCACCTTCTTCCGCTCCATCGGCGACGAGATCAACCAGGCGCTCGACCCGGTCGTCACCGCGCTCACGGGAGTCTCCACCCGGGCCTGAGCCCCGCCTCGCGCCGGGTGGTCCGCCGCCGCGCGATATACCACCCCACAATCGGACAAATCGCCCGATCGCGGGCCTACAGTGGGTCCTGAGACCGTCGCGCCGCACAGCCCGGAGCCAGCGATGACCATCAGCCCCACGCCCACCAGGGACGCCGGCACGTCCCGTGCCACCGCGACCGGGACCCGGCCCCCGGCGCTCCCCGCCTGGGGACGCGGTTTCGCCGCGCTCACCCGCACCGACCCCGAACTCGCCGGGCTCCTCCTCGCCGAGGCCGAGCGCCAGGCGACCGGGCTCCAGCTCATCGCCGCGGAGAACTTCACCTCCCCGGCCGTCCTCGCCGCCCTCGGCTCCCCGCTGAGCAACAAGTACGCCGAGGGCTACCCCGGCGCCCGCCACCACGGCGGCTGCGAGCTCGTCGACCTCGCCGAGCGCACCGCCGTCGAACGCGCCAGGGCCCTCTTCGGCGCCGAGCACGCCAACGTCCAGCCGCACTCCGGCACCGCCGCCGTCCTCGCCGCCTACGCGGCCCTGCTGCGCCCCGGCGACACGGTCCTGGCCCTGGCCCTGCGGGAGGGCGGCCACCTCACCCACGGCTCGCCCGCCAACTTCTCCGGCCGCTGGTTCGACTTCGCCGGCTACGGCACCGACCCGGACACCGGCCTCATCGACTACGCGGAGCTGCGCGCCCTGGCGCGCGAGCGGCGGCCCCGCGCCATCGTCTGCGGCTCGACGTCCTACCCCCGCCACCCGGACTACGCGGCGTTCCGCGAGATCGCCGACGAGGTGGGCGCGTATCTGATCGTCGACGCCGCGCACCCCATGGGGCTGATCGCCGGGGGAGCGGCCCCCAACCCCGTCCCGTACGCCGACATCGTCTGCGGCACCACCCACAAGGTGCTGCGCGGGCCGCGCGGCGGGCTGCTGCTGTGCGGCGCCCGGCTCGCGGACCGGGTGGACCGGGCGGTCTTCCCGTTCAGCCAGGGCGGCGCCCAGATGAACACCGTCGCGGCGAAGGCCGTCGCCTTCGGCGAGGCCATGGCGCCGGCCTTCACCGACTACGTCCACCGGGTCACGGCCAACGCCCGGGTCCTGGCCGGGGCACTGGCCGCCGAGGGGCCGCGCGTGGTCACCGGGGGCACCGACACCCACCTGGTCGTCGCGGACGTCTCCCCGCTGGCCCTGGAGGCCGCCACGGCCCGCAGGAGGCTCGCGGCGGCCGGGATCGTGCTGGATGTCTGCGGGCTCTCTCCCGGGCCCGCACGCGGCCTGCGGATGGGCACGGCGGCCGTCACCACCCAGGGGATGGGCGAGGCCGAGATGGAGCGCGTGGCGGCCCTCCTGGGGGCCGCCCTGCGCGGCGACCGCCCCGAGGGCCGGCTGCGGGTGGAGGTGGCCGAGCTGGTCGCCGGCTTCCCGCCGTACCGCGCGGGAGGATGAGGCCGGCGCCCAAGAGGCCACCGCCCGGCCGAGGTGATCCACAACATGCCCAGTTGTGATCATTTGCAACCGGGGCCGGGCACCTTACGTCTTCCCCTCCGTTCACGGTTCGGGGGCGGACCCGAATATGGTGTGAGGCTGTGATGTCCAGCGCTATCCCTGGGGCAGCCCGTGCGTGAATACCTGCTGACGTTGTGCGTCACCGCGGCGGTCACCTACCTGCTGACGGGCCCGGTGCGGAAGTTCGCGATCGTGGCCGGCGCCATGCCGGAGATCCGCGCGCGCGACGTCCACCGGGAACCGACGCCCCGCCTCGGCGGTATCGCGATGTTCGGCGGACTGTGCGCGGGCCTGCTCATGGCCGCCCACCTGTCCAACCTCAAGTCCGTCTTCGAGCTCTCCAACGAGCCACGGGCCCTGCTCTCCGGCGCCGGGCTCATCTGGATCCTCGGCGTGCTGGACGACAAGTGGGGCGTGGACGCCCTGGTGAAGCTGGGCGGTCAGATGATCGCCGCGGGCGTCATGGTGCTCCAGGGCCTGACGATCCTGTGGATCCCGGTGCCCGGGGTGGGCTCCGTCTCGCTGACGCCGATGCAGGGCACGCTGCTGACGGTCGCGCTGGTGGTGATCACCATCAACGCCGTGAACTTCGTCGACGGCCTCGACGGCCTGGCCTCGGGCATGGTGTGCATCGCCGCGGCCGCGTTCTTCATGTACGCCTACCGGCTCTGGTTCGGCCACGGCCTGGAGGCCGCCGCCCCCGCGACGCTCTTCGCCGCCGTGCTGATGGGCATGTGCCTGGGCTTCCTGCCGCACAACATGCACCCCGCGCGGATCTTCATGGGCGACTCGGGCTCGATGCTCATCGGCCTGGTCATGGCCGCCGGCGCCATCTCCATCACGGGCCAGGTCGACCCCGACGCCCTCAAACTGTGGGCGGGCTCGGAGCGGGCCGCCATCCAGGCGATGGTGCCGGTCTACATCCCCCTGCTGCTGCCGCTGACGGTGATCGCGGTGCCGGTGGCCGACCTGCTGCTGGCGATCGTGCGGCGTACCTGGAAGGGGCAGTCGCCCTTCGCCGCCGACCGGGGGCACCTCCACCACCGGCTGCTGGAGCTCGGCCACTCGCACAGCCGGGCCGTGTTCATCATGTACTTCTGGTCGGCGCTGATCGCCTTCGGCACGGTGGCCTACTCGGTGAACTCGGCGAGCGTCTGGGTGCTGCTGCTGATCGTCGCCCTGAGCGCGATGGGCCTGGTGCTGCTGCTGATGCCGCGCTTCACGCCGCGGGCGCCCAGGTGGGCGGAGCGGTTCGTTCCGCCGCGCTACCGGCGGCGCAAGACCGTCGCTGCGGTGCCCGTGGCGACGGTGGAGGACCGCGGCGAGGAGGAGCCGGTGCCCGCCGGGCTGCACGGGGCGACGGCCATCGGCGACCGGTCGCGTTTCGCCCACGCCCGGAAGATCGGCAGCAACCACTGAGGTCCCGCGAGGGCGCCGCATTAGCAGAGATCCACTGGCTCCGTCAGCCCCATGACCAGGTGCTTGACCCCTGCGTGTGACATGCGGCACACGATGTAGGTAAAGACCTCATCAAATAGTTTGTGATACCGTTCACGAAACCCTTGGTAGAGCCGAAGGACCGTAGTGCGACGGCCCTTCAGTCGCGCTGCGCGTCTCATTCCCGGGGATACGCTCGTTCACGACGAATCGTTGCTTCCAACCCTTCGCCGGAGAAACCCTTCATGCAGTCCAACGACGCCCGAACGCTTCTTCAGTGCGCCGTCCCCACCGCCGTTGTCGGCGTGGTCGCCGTCGCCGTCAGCGCCGTGGTCGCCGGCGGCAAGGGTGGGCTCGGCGCTGCCATCGGCGTGCTCCTCACCGGTGCCGTCATGGGGACGGGGCTGATCATCCTGAACCGCACCGCGCGGCTTCTGCCTCACCTGTTCCAGGCCATGGGTCTGCTGCTTTACACGACACAGATCCTGCTCGTGGCCGTTTTCCTTCTGGTGTTCAAGGACACGACGCTCTTCAACACCAAGAGTTTCGCCTTCTCGCTGCTCGCCGCGACCCTCGTGTGGATCGGGGCCCAGGCGCGCGCCTACATGAAGGCGAAGATCCTTTACGTCGATCCCGAGTCCGGAGACGCCAAGAAGTCCGCTCCGGCCGGGTCGACGTCATGACCGGTAGGGCCGGGATAAACGCTCGTGTGCTCACCTGCTATCGTCCGGTGCCATCTGAGGTGCAGCGGACGCAGGCAGCCGAATCCCCGGGTCCCACGGGTTCGAATCGGCTTCCCGTGCAGCTGGCGCCTGCGATGACCGCCGGCTCGTGGCCGGCCTGCCGCACCCCTATCCGTAAGTCCAGTCCAGTGCCGTTCCGTGGCTGCACGCCGCGCCGACACAACGAGGTTGCCGTACCTATGCGCCACGCTGAAGGAGCTCGCGGTGAGTGCTGACCAGACGCTGCTCGCCTTCGAGACCGATTGCCACATCTTCGAAGGGTGCGGCTTCCCGGCCCCGGGCCTCCACTCGTTCGTCTTCGAGCCGCTTTTCAAGATCGGCGGTATCGAGTTCAACAAGCCGATGCTGCTGGCCATCCTCGGCTCGCTCGTCGTCGTGGGGTTCTTCTGGGCGGCGTTCGGCAAGGCCAAGGTGGTCCCGGGCAAGCTGCAGATGATCGGTGAGACGGGCTACGACTTCGTCCGCCGGGGAATCGTCTACGAGGCGCTCGGAAAGAAGCAGGGCGACAAGTACGTCCCCTTCATGGTCTCGCTGTTCTTCTTCGTCTGGATCATGAACCTCTGGTCGATCATCCCGGTGGCCTCGTTCCCGGTGACGTCGATCATCGCCTACCCGGCCGGCCTGGCCCTGGTCGTCTACGTGATGTGGGTCTTCCTGACCTTCAAGAAGCACGGTTTCACGGGCGGCTGGAAGAACATCACCGGCTACAACAAGGAGCTGGGCTGGGTCCTCCCGCTGATCGTGGTGATCGAGGGCCTCTCGAACCTGATCATCCGGCCCTTCACCCACGCGGTCCGGCTCTTCGCCAACATGTTCGCCGGTCACCTGCTCATCGTGATGTTCACGATCGCCAGCTGGTACCTGCTGAACGGCATCGGCATCGCCTACGCCGGCGCGTCCTTCCTGATGACGGTCGCGATGACCGCCTTCGAGGTCTTCATCCAGGCAGTCCAGGCGTACATCTTCGTCCTCCTGGCCACCAGCTACATCCAGGGCGCGCTCTCCGAGCACCACTGAGCCAGCCCGCTCCCGCCCCCCCCATCCACACAGACGTCCGGTGGCCAACCCCCACCGGTCCGTGAAAGAGAAGGAAGAACCGGCATGTCCGCTCTCCAGACCCTCGCCTCCGCCGACGCCTTCACCGGCAGCGCCAGCGCGATCGGCTACGGCCTGGCCGCCATCGGCCCGGGCGTCGGCGTCGGCATCATCTTCGGTAACGGCACCCAGGCCCTGGCCCGTCAGCCCGAGGCGGCCGGCCTGATCCGCACCAACCAGATCATGGGTTTCGCCTTCTGTGAGGCGCTCGCCCTGATCGGCATCGTCATGGGCTTCGTGTTCAAGTAAACCGACCCGCGACAACCCCTTTTCGACGAAAGGCACTGATGTGTACGCCCTGACGCAGCTGGCGTCCGAGGAGATGGAGAACCCTCTCCTCCCGCCGATGCCAGAGCTCATCATCGGCCTGATCGCCTTCCTCATCGTCTTCGGGTTCCTCGGCAAGAAGCTCCTCCCGAACATCAACAAGGTTCTGGAGGAGCGCCGGGCGGCCATCGAGGGCGGCATGGAGAAGGCCGAGGCCGCCCAGGCCGAGGCTCAGCAGGTTCTCGAGGACTACCGGGCCCAGCTCGCCGACGCCCGCCACGAGGCCGCGCGTCTGCGCCAGGAGGCGCAGGAGCAGGGCGTCGCGCTGATCGCCGAGATGCGGTCCGAGGGTCAGCGGCAGCGTGAGGAGATCATCGCCGCCGGCCACGCCCAGGTCGAGGCCGACCGCAAGTCCGCGGCCGCCGCGCTGCGCCAGGACGTCGGCCAGCTGGCCATCGACCTGGCCGGCCGGGTCGTCGGCGAGTCCCTCACCGACGCCGGGCGCCAGAGCCGCACCATCGACCGCTTCCTCGATTCGCTCGAGGCCAAGGCGGCCGACGAGACGAAGGCCGAGGCCCGCCGATGAGCCTTGCGAGCCGGGAGGCCCTGGCCTCCGCACGGGAGCGCCTCGACGCGCTGGCGGACAACACCGCCGTGGACGCGGCCAAGCTCGCCGACGAGCTGGCGGCCGTCACCGCGCTGCTCGACCGCGAGGTCTCGCTGCGTCGTGTCCTCACCGACCCGGCGCAGACCGGCGAGGCCAAGGCCGAGCTGGCCCGGCGCCTGCTGGGCGGCCAGGTGGGCGGCGAGTGCGCCGACCTGGTGGCCGGCATGGTCCGCTCCCGCTGGTCGCGCTCGCGCGACCTGGTGGACGCGGTCGAGGAGCTGGCCAGCGGTGCCGAGCTCATCGCCGCCGAGCGCGCCGGTGACCTGGACGACGTCGAGGACGAGCTGTTCCGCTTCGGCCGGATCGTCGCGTCGAACCCGGATCTGCGCGCCGCACTGACCGACAAGGTCGCGGACAAGGCCGCCAAGGCGACCCTGCTGCGCGAGCTGCTGGGCGGCCGGGCCAACCCGGTCACCGAGCGCCTGGTCGTCCGTCTGGTGACCGTGCCGCGTGGCCGTAGCCTGGAAGGCGGGCTCAACGCCCTCTCCAAGCTGGCCGCCGACCGCCGTGACCGGATGGTCGCGGAGGTCGTCTCCGCGGTGCCGCTGACCGACCAGCAGAAGCAGCGCCTCGGTGACGCGCTCGCCAAGCTGTACGGGCGACGCGTCCACCTGAACCTGGACATCGACCCCGAGGTCCTCGGTGGTGTCCAGGTGCGGATCGGCGACGAGGTCATCAACGGCACCATCGCGGACCGGCTCGCCGACGCGAGCCGCCGCATGGCCGGCTGACCAGCCACCAACTCAAGAGCAAACTGACGGCCCGAGTTGGGTCGACGGTGTCCTCTGGGGGCCCAGAGCAGCGCGGCTGCTGTGGGAGAACGTCCCCAGACCCCCAGAATTACTTCGGGCCCAACAAGGAGAGCAGGGAACCCAAATGGCGGAGCTCACGATCCGGCCGGAGGAGATCCGGGACGCACTGGAGAACTTTGTCCAGGCGTACAAGCCGGACGCGGCCTCGCGCGAGGAGGTCGGTACGGTCAGCCTTGCCGGCGACGGCATCGCGAAGGTCGAGGGTCTTCCCTCGGCCATGGCGAACGAGCTGCTGCGGTTCGAGGACGGCACCCTCGGTCTCGCCCTCAACCTCGAGGAGCGCGAGATCGGTGCGGTCGTCCTCGGCGAGTTCAGCGGCATCGAGGAGGGCCAGCCGGTGCAGCGCACCGGTGAGGTGCTCTCCGTCGCGGTCGGCGAGGGTTACCTCGGCCGCGTCGTCGACCCGCTGGGCAACCCGATCGACGGCCTCGGCGAGATCGCGACCGAGGGCCGCCGCGCCCTCGAACTGCAGGCCCCCGGCGTCATGGTCCGCAAGTCGGTCCACGAGCCGATGGAGACCGGCTACAAGGCCGTCGACGCGATGACCCCGGTCGGCCGCGGTCAGCGTCAGCTGATCATCGGTGACCGCCAGACCGGCAAGACCGCGCTGGCCATCGACACGATCATCAACCAGCGCGACAACTGGCGTTCGGGCGACCCGAACAAGCAGGTCCGCTGCATCTACGTCGCCATCGGCCAGAAGGGCTCCACCATCGCGTCCGTGCGCGGTGCCCTGGAGGAGGCCGGCGCCCTGGAGTACACGACGATCGTCGCGGCTCCGGCGTCCGACCCGGCCGGCTTCAAGTACCTCGCGCCGTACACCGGCTCGGCCATCGGCCAGCACTGGATGTACCAGGGCAAGCACGTCCTGATCGTCTTCGACGACCTGTCGAAGCAGGCCGACGCCTACCGTGCCGTCTCCCTGCTGCTGCGCCGCCCGCCGGGCCGTGAGGCCTACCCGGGTGACGTCTTCTACCTCCACTCGCGTCTGCTGGAGCGCTGCGCCAAGCTCTCCGACGAGATGGGCGCCGGTTCGATGACCGGTCTGCCGATCGTCGAGACCAAGGCGAACGACGTGTCGGCGTTCATCCCGACCAACGTCATCTCCATCACCGACGGCCAGTGCTTCCTGGAGTCGGACCTGTTCAACGCCGGTCAGCGCCCCGCGCTGAACGTCGGTATCTCGGTCTCCCGTGTCGGTGGCTCCGCCCAGCACAAGGCCATGAAGCAGGTCTCCGGCCGCCTCCGTGTGGACCTCGCCCAGTTCCGTGAGCTGGAGGCGTTCGCCGCCTTCGGTTCCGACCTGGACGCGGCCTCCAAGGCCGCCCTGGAGCGCGGCAAGCGCATGGTCGAGCTGCTGAAGCAGGGCCAGTACGCGCCGTACGCCACCGAGGACCAGGTCGTCTCCATCTGGGCCGGCACCACCGGCAAGATGGACGACGTCCCGGTCGAGGACATCCGTCGCTTCGAGCGCGAGCTGCTGGACCACCTCCACCGCGAGAACAAGGGTCTGATGACCTCGATCCGCGAGGGCGGCAAGATGTCCGACGACACCCTGCAGGCCGTCGGCGACGCGATCGCGTCCTTCAAGCAGCAGTTCGAGACCTCGGACGGCAAGCTGCTGGGCGAGGGCTGAGCATGGGTGCCCAGCTCCGGGTCTACAAGCGACGGATCAAGTCCGTCACTGCGACCAAGAAGATCACCAAGGCGATGGAGATGATCGCCGCCTCGCGCATCGTCAAGGCACAGCGCCAGGTGGCCGCGTCCACTCCGTACGCCAGTGAGCTCACCCGGGCAGTGACCGCGGTTGCCACCGGCTCCAACACCAAGCACGCCCTGACCACCGAGGTCGAGAACCCGGCCCGGGTCGCGGTCCTGCTCGTCACGAGCGACCGCGGTCTGGCCGGTGGCTACTCGTCCAACGCGATCAAGGCCGCCGGGCAGCTGACCGACCGCCTCAAGGCCGAGGGCAAGGACGTCGAGACGTACATCGTCGGCCGCAAGGGCGTCGCGTACTACGGCTTCCGCGAGCTCCCGGTCGTCGATTCGTGGACGGGCTTCACCGACAGCCCGACCTACGCCGACGCCAAGCGTGTCGCCGGTCCGCTCATCGAGGCGGTCCAGCGGGACACGGCCGAGGGCGGCGTGGACGAGCTGCACATCGTCTTCACGGAATTCGTGTCGATGATGACGCAGACGCCGGTCGAGAAGCGGCTGCTGCCGCTGAGCCTCGAGGTCACCGAGGAGGAGTCGGAGACGGCCAAGGACAAGATCCTGCCGCTGTTCGACTTCGAGCCCTCGGACGAGGCCGTGCTCGACGCACTGCTGCCGCGGTACGTCGAGTCCCGGATCTACAACGCCCTGCTGCAGGCCGCCGCCTCCGAGCACGCGGCCCGCCGCCGGGCGATGAAGTCGGCGACCGACAACGCCGAAGAGCTCATCAAGTCGCTCACGCGGCTTGCCAACGCGGCCCGACAGGCCGACATCACCCAGGAAATCAGCGAGATCGTCGGTGGCGCCAGTGCTCTGGCCGACGCGACCGCGGGGAGTGACCGATAAATGACCACCACTGTTGAGACGGCCGCCGCGACGGGCCGCGTCGCCCGGGTCATCGGCCCGGTCGTCGACGTGGAGTTCCCCGTCGACGCGATGCCGGAGATCTACAACGCCCTGACCGTCGAGGTCTCCGACCCGGCCGAGGCCGGCAAGAAGAAGACCCTGACGCTCGAGGTCGCGCAGCACCTGGGCGAGGGCGTCGTGCGCGCCATCGCCATGGAGCCCACCGACGGCCTGGTCCGCCAGGCCCCGGTGACCGACACCGGCGACGGCATCACCGTGCCCGTCGGCGACGTCACCAAGGGCCGGGTGTTCAACACCCTCGGCAAGATCCTGAACGACCCCGAGGCCGAGTCCGAGGTCACCGAGCGCTGGTCCATCCACCGCAAGGCCCCGGCGTTCGACCAGCTCGAGTCGAAGACCGAGATGTTCGAGACCGGCCTGAAGGTCGTCGACCTGCTGACCCCGTACGTCAAGGGCGGCAAGATCGGTCTGTTCGGTGGCGCCGGTGTCGGCAAGACCGTTCTGATCCAGGAAATGATCATGCGTGTGGCGAAGCTGCACGAGGGTGTTTCCGTGTTCGCCGGCGTGGGTGAGCGCACCCGTGAGGGCAACGACCTCATCCACGAGATGGCGGACTCCGGCGTTCTGGACAAGACCGCGCTGGTCTTCGGCCAGATGGACGAGCCCCCGGGCACCCGTCTGCGCGTCGCCCTGGCCGGTCTGACCATGGCGGAGTACTTCCGCGATGTGCAGAAGCAGGACGTGCTGTTCTTCATCGACAACATCTTCCGCTTCACCCAGGCCGGTTCCGAGGTCTCCACGCTGCTCGGCCGCATGCCGTCCGCCGTGGGTTACCAGCCGAACCTCGCGGACGAGATGGGCCTCCTCCAGGAGCGCATCACCTCGACCCGTGGTCACTCGATCACCTCGATGCAGGCGATCTACGTCCCCGCGGACGACCTGACCGACCCGGCCCCGGCGACGACCTTCGCCCACCTGGACGCCACGACCGTTCTGTCGCGTCCGATCTCGGAGAAGGGCATCTACCCGGCGGTCGACCCGCTGGACTCGACGTCCCGCATCCTGGACCCGCGCTACATCTCGGCGGACCACTACGCCGCGGCCTCCCGCGTCAAGGGGATCCTCCAGAAGTACAAGGACCTCCAGGACATCATCGCGATCCTCGGTATCGACGAGCTGGGCGAAGAGGACAAGCTGGTCGTCCACCGCGCCCGTCGCGTCGAGCGCTTCCTGTCGCAGAACACCCACGCGGCGAAGCAGTTCACCGGTGTCGACGGTTCGGACGTTCCGCTGGACGAGTCCATCGCCGCGTTCAACGCGATCTGCGACGGTGAGTTCGACCACTTCCCGGAGCAGGCCTTCTTCATGTGCGGTGGTCTCGAGGACCTCAAGAAGAACGCCAAGGAGCTGGGCGTCTCCTGATCCGAGGGCTCTTCGGAGCCCCCGCGATCGACGGTCCGGGGGCGGGGCACTCCCGCCGCCGGACCGTACGTCCCCTATTCTTTGACCCAACACCCGCCGTACCCGGCGGGTGGAGACCCGAGGAGCCACGTTGGCTGCTGAGTTGCACGTCGAGCTGGTCGCGGCGGACCGAAGCGTCTGGTCCGGCGAGGCCACTCTGGTCATCGCGCGTACACCGTCGGGTGACATCGGCGTCATGCCCGGCCACCAGCCGCTGCTCGGTGTGCTGCAGTCCGGCCCGGTCACCATCAAGACCAAGGACGGCGTCGTCGTCGCCGCGGTCCACGGTGGCTTCATCTCCTTCGCCGACGACAAGCTCTCGCTGCTCGCCGAGATCGCGGAGCTCGCCGACGAGATCGACGTCGAGCGCGCCGAGCGGGCGCTGGAGCGGGCGAAGGCGGAGGCCGACGCGGCCGCCGAGCGGCGTGCCGATGTCCGGCTGAAGGCGGTCACGGGCGTTCACTAGCCCCGATCCGCTTCGAGTACGACCCTCAGCCGCGGGCCGGCCTGGAATAACTCCAGGGCGGTCCGCGGCTGAGGCCATAACGCAGGTGCGGTTGCTCTAGATGATGCGAGGAGGTCGGTGGAGATGGTCCTCGCTCTGCTCGTGAGCGGCGTCGTCGTCCTGCTGGTGCTGGTTGGGCTCTTCGTCTTCGGGCTGCGGAGACGGCTGATCCAGCGCTCCGGCGGCACTTTCGACTGCAGCCTGCGCTGGAACGTTCCGGAGCACGACCCGGAGCCCGCCGGCAAGGGCTGGGTCTACGGCGTCGCCCGCTACAACGGCGACCGCGTCGAATGGTTCCGCGTCTTCTCCTACGCACCCCGGCCGCGCCGGATGCTGGAGCGGGACTCCATCGAGGTCGTCGAGCGCCGCACCCCCCAGGGCGAGGAGGAGCTGGCGCTCCTGTCGGACGCCGTGGTGCTCCTCTGTCTCCACCGGGGGACGCGGCTGGAACTGGCCATGAGCGAGGACGCGCTGACCGGATTCCTGGCCTGGCTGGAGGCGGCGCCTCCGGGGCAGAGAGTCAACGTCGCCTAGCTCAGTCCGTTGACTTCTCCGGCTGCTTGGGCCAGATCGTGTAGCTCACGGCGATCACCAGGTTGATGCCGATGACCCACAGCATCTTCGACTGCCAGTTCCGCAGCGAACTGATGTCGCCCGAGCCCTGTACGTACCAGACGGCGCACTGCAGCAGGCCGAGCGCCACGACCGCCGCGAGGATCCAGCGGCCGGCGGTCTTCCACTCGTGCACCGTGCGCTCCTTGCCGTACTTCGGCGGCTTCACCGGCGGCGGCCCGCCCGCGAAGCGGTGGGCGAAGCGCTGGTCGACCCACTTGATCGTGGAGTGGCCGAGCCCCACCGAGAATCCCAGGTAGACGGCGGCCAGCCCGTGCTTCCAGTCGGCGGTCGCGCCGTTCTTGAGATCGATCGCGGTGGCGATCAGCAGCACCAGCTCCAGCACCGGCTCCAGCAGCAGTACCGCGACCCCCGTACGCGGCATGCGGGCCAGGTAGCGCAGGCTGAGCCCGGCCACGAGCAGGATCCAGAAGCCGATCTCACAGGCGACGATCAGCGTGACGATCACAGTCCTCTCCCTTCTCTCACCTCCAGCCTGACGGCCACGACCTGCGGTTTCTTCACCCGGTGTGAGGAGAAGGGACTGCATCCTTCGATGTAGCGCGCGCCCGTCGGCCGGGCTCGGCAGGGGACGACCGCACCCCGGGTGACGTGCTGAGATGGGTCCATGCCCCGCAGCCTCCCGTTCCGTCCGCCCGAGCGTGCCGACGTGGCCGTCGCCGTCACCGGACTGCTGGGCGGGCTCCTGCTGTACGCGCTGGGGCTGATCAGCAGCCCCGCCCTGCCGGCGGTGCCGCGGCGGTTCGCGCTGCTCGCCCTCGTCGCGATGGCCGGGGCGGAGCTGCTGCGGCGCAGGGCGCCGCTGGTGGGGCTGGGCGTCGGGACGGCCGCCCTGGCGCTGGACGTCTGCGCGGGCAGCCTCGTCGCCAACGTCGGGATGTTCACCGACCTCGTCTACGCGGCCGTGCTCTACGGCCCGCCCGCCGCCTACCGGTTCATCCCCCGGGCCACCGAAGTGCTCACCGTGCTCGGCACGCTGCTGGCCCTGGCGGTGATGCGCCAGCCCGCCGCGCTGCTGGTCGGCATCGCGCTGGGCGTCCTCACCATCGCCCCCGCCTGGACCGGGGTGGGCGTACGGGTGCACCGCGACGCCGCCGAGGCCGCCCGGCTGACGGCGGAGCGGACGGCGCTCCTGGCGGAGCTGGACCGGCGCGAGGCCGTGGCCGCCGAACGGGCCCGGATGGCACGGGAGCTCCACGACATGGTCGCGGGCCATCTGTCCGCCATCGCCATCCACTCCTCGGCCGCGCTCTCGATCGACGAGCCGACGGCCTCCCGGGAGGCGCTCGGGGTGATCCGGGAGAACAGCGTCCAGGGCCTGGCGGAGATGCGCCGGCTGATCGGCCTGCTGAGGGAGACGGCCGGCGCGGACGGTCCCACGCCCACCCCTCGGCTCGACGGCCTCGACGCCCTGCTGGAACGGGCCCGCACCAGCGTCCGGGACGACCGTTTCTCCTTCGTGCTGCGCGACGGCCGGGGAGCGGGCGCGCTGCCCGTCCCGGTGGAGCTCGCGGCGTACCGGATCGTCCAGGAGTCGCTGACGAACGCCGTGAAGCACGCCGCCTCCGGCGAGGTGCGGGTGGAGCTGGACCGGGGGGACGGCGGCGGTCCGTTGACCGTCCGGGTGACGAGCCCCCTGGGCGGGACCCGTCCCGGGCCGAGGGCGCCGGGCGCGGGCGCCGGGCTCGTCGGCATGCGGGAGCGCGTCGCGCTGCTGAACGGGGAGTTCGAGGCGGGACCGGTGGACGGGACGTGGACGATCCGGGCGGTGCTGCCCGTGGACGAGGAGAGGTCGGAGAAGTCATGACGGGCGTGACGGACATGACGGGCGTGACGGGGTCGGTACGGGTCGTCGTCGCCGAGGACCAGGCCGCGGTGCGGTCCGGGCTGGTGCTCATCCTGCGCTCGGCGCCCGGCGTCGAGGTCGTCGGGGAGGCGGCCGACGGCGAGGAGGCCGTGCGGCTCGCCCGGGAGCTGCGCCCCGACGTGGTGCTGATGGACATCCAGATGCCCAGGCTCGACGGGGTGTCCGCCACCCGGCTGCTCACCGCCGAGGGGGTCGCCGATGTGCTGGTGCTGACCACCTTCGACCTCGACGAGTACGTCTTCGGCGCGCTGCGGGCGGGCGCGGCCGGCTTCCTGCTGAAGGACAGCGAGGCGGCGGACCTGGTGGCGGCCGTGCGGACGGTGGCCCGGGGCGAGGGGCTGATCTCACCGGCCGTCACCCGCCGGCTCATCGCGGAGTTCGCGCGCCCCGCGCCCGTCCGCCCGGAGCCCGGGGACGGCGCGGCCGCGCTGGAGACGCTCACCCGGCGGGAACGGGAGGTGCTGGTGTGCCTGGGGGAGGGGCTGTCGAACGCGGAGGTCGCGGGGCGGCTGGGAATGGCCGAGGCGACGGTGAAGACGCATGTGAGCAGGCTGCTGGCGAAGCTGGAGCTGCGCAGCCGGGTGCAGGCGGCCGTACTGGCCCGGGAATGGGGTCTGGTCCAGACCTCTTGACCATTGGTACGGACCTTCTTACGCTCCCCTCACAACGCGCACCCCCCACCCTGTTCTGGCCCTCACCCGAGGAGCACGCCTTGATCACAGGAATCCCGGGACACGCACACCTTCCCTCTCTCCACAGACGCCCCCGCTTACGGGCCGTCATGGCGGCCGTCGCCGCCCTGCTGCTTCCCATCGGCCTGATCGTCGGCCTGGCCGCCCCGGCCCATGCCGCCGCCTCCGCGACGGCGACATTCGTCAAGACCTCCGACTGGGGGACGGGCTTCCAGGGCGCCTGGACCATCAAGAACACCGGCACGACCGGCATCGACTCCTGGACCGTCGAGTGGGACTTCCCCGCCACGACGACGGTCGGCTCCTACTGGGACGCCCTGGTCAGCAGCTCCGGAACGCACTTCACCGGCAAGAACCGCGAGTACAACGGCACGATCGCACCCGGCGCGAGCGTCACCTTCGGCTTCGTCGCCGCGGGCGACGGCAGCCCCACCGGCTGCAAGGTCAACGGCGGCGGCTGTGACGGCTCCTCACCCGGCGACGAACCGCCGGGCGCGCCGGGCACCCCGACGGCCTCGTCCGTCACCGCGAACAGCGTCGCGCTGAAGTGGACGGCCGCGACGAGCGGCAAGGGCATCAAGAACTACGACGTCTACCGCTCGGGCGCGAAGGTCGCGACGGTCGCCAAGCTCGCGTACACCGACTCCGGGCTGAGCGCGGGCACCCAGTACACCTACACCGTCGTCGCCCGGGACACCGCCGACCGCACCGGCCCGGCCAGCGCCCCGCTGACCGTACGGACCACGGGCGGGGGCGGCGGCGACCCCCAGCCGGACGGCGATTACGCCAGGGTCGGCTACTTCGTGCAGTGGGGGATCTACGGGCGCGGCTACACCGTGAAGTCCCTGGACGCCACGGGCGCCGCCGCGAAGCTCACCCATCTCAACTACGCCTTCTCCAACATCGACCCCGTCAATCTGACCTGCCTCAACGGCGTCACCAAGGCCACCACCCCCGGCCCCCAGGACCCCAACCAGGGCGACGGCGCGGGTGACTCCTGGGCCGATTACGAGAAGGGCTTCGGCGCGGGCGAGTCCGTCGACGGCGTGGGCGACACCTGGGACCAGAAGCTGGCCGGCAACTACAACCAGCTGAGGAAGCTCAAGGCCAAGTACCCCAAGCTGAAGATCAATATCTCCATCGGCGGCTGGACCTACAGCAAGTACTTCTCGGACGTCGCGAAGACGGACGCGTCGCGGCAGAAGTTCGTCAAGTCCTGTATCGACATGTACATCAAGGGTGATCTGCCCGTGTCGAACGGCCGTGGCGGCCCCGGCACGGCGGCCGGGATCTTCGACGGCTTCGACATCGACTGGGAGTGGCCGGGCTCGGACGGCCACGCCGGCAACCACGTCTCCAAGGACGACAAGGCCGACAACCTGCTGCTCTTCGCGGAGTTCCGCAAGCAGCTGGACGCGCTGAGCCAGGCGACGGGGAAGAAGTACCTGCTGACCGCCTTCACCCCGGCCGACCCCGCGAAGATCGACGCGGGCTGGGACATCACCACCAAGGACGGCACGCCCAGCGTCTTCGACTACATGGACTTCGCCAACGTCCAGGGCTACGACTTCCACGGCTCCGGCAGCGACAACAGCTGGGAGCCCAACCGGACCGGCCACCAGGGGAACCTGTACGCCGACGCGAAGGACCCGTACAGCACGAAGTTCAGCGTGGACAAGACCGTCCAGACCTACCTCGACGCGGGCGTCGACCCCCGCAAGGTCGTCGTGGGGCTGGCCTTCTACGGCCGGGGCTGGCAGCAGGTCGCGGACGGCGGCGCGCACGGGGTGTGGCAGGCCGCCGGGGGCGCGGCGCCGGGGCAGTTCCCGGAGGAGTCCGGGACGCGCGGCTACGACAACCTGCTGGCGTCCGTGCCGAATCTGACCGTCTACCACGACGAGGCGTCGGTGGCGACGTACGGGTACACCGGGGACGGTGGGCAGTGGTGGACGTTCGACGACGCGTGGTCGATCGGGAAGAAGACGGCGTGGCTGAAGGGGAAGAAGCTGGGTGGGGTGATGATCTGGGAGATGTCGGGGGACAGCGGGACGCTGATGAATGCCGTGGACAGTGGGCTGAGGTAGCGCCTGCGGCGGGCTGACCCCCGGACCCACCCTTTCACCGTTTCCCAGGGGGCTCCGCCCCTGGCACCCCCTCGCCGGGGGGGCCGGGGCGGGCCCGGGGGCCTACCGGTTCTCGCCCGGTACCCACAGGATGTCGCCGACCTCCTGGTTCGCCGACCGCGCCAGGATGAACAGCAGGTCCGACAGCCGGTTCAGATACGTCGCCGTCAGATGGTTCATCGTGTCGCCGTGCATCTCCAGCGCCGCCCACGTCGACCGCTCCGCCCGTCGTGCCACCGTGCACGCCTGGTGGAGCAGCGCCGCGCCCGGTGTGCCTCCCGGGAGGATGAAGCTGCGCAGCTTCTCCAGCGGCTCCAGGAAGTGGTCGCAGTCCGCCTCCAGCCGGTCGATGTAGGTCTGCTCGACCCGCAGCGGCGGGTACTTGGGGTCCTCCACCACCGGGGTCGCCAGATCCGCGCCCACGTCGAAGAGGTCGTTCTGCACCCGGACGAGGACCTTCACGATCTCCTCGGGGAGCTGCCCGAGCGCGATGGCCACCCCGATCGCGGCGTTCGCCTCGTTGGCGTCGGCGTAGGCCGCGATGCGGGTGTCGGTCTTGACGGTGCGGCTCATGTCGCCGAGGGCGGTCGTGCCGTCGTCGCCGGTGCGGGTGTAGATGCGCGTCAGATGGACCATAGGACGAGCGTAGCTACGCACCCGCCCTGCGGAAGTACCGCGTGCCGGCCGCCACCGAGACGGCCATCAGTATGAGGGCCGCCAGGGCGCCGCGGGCCAGTGCCGGGTCGGCGTAGTGGCCGACGAACGCGGCGCGGACCGCGTCCACCAGATAGCGCAACGGCATCACATGGGAGAGGGCGTCGAGCCAGCCGGGCGCGAGGGACATGGGCAGCAGCAGACCGGAGAGCAGCATGGTCGGCATGGTGACCGTGTTGACGAGCGGGGCGAAGGACATGGGCGCGGCGGCCTTCATGGCCAGCGCGTAGGACAGGGCCGCCAGCGAGAGGGCCAGCGCCGCCGTGAAGGCGAAGCCCAGCAGGACGCCGGGCAGCGGCGCCCGCAGCCCCATGGCCACGGCGACGAGGACGATCACGCCGGCCTGCGCGGTGAGCAGCGCGGCGTCCCGCAGGACGCGCCCCAGCAGCAGGGCGAGCCGGCTGACCGGGGTCACCCGCATCCGGTCGACGATGCCGTGCTGCTTTTCGATGATCAGGCTCATGCCCGCGAAGGCCGCGCCGAACAGGGCGAGTTGCAGCAGCAGCCCCGGGACGAGGACCTGCCAGGAGGAGCCCGTACCGCCGAGCGGCATGTCGGTGAGCAGCGGGCCGTAGAGGACGAGGTAGAGCGCGGGCATCAGGGCGCCGAAGGTCATGGCGGCCTTCGAGCGCAGGGTCTGGCGGGCGTACCGGCCGAAGACCAGGGCGGTGTCGGAGAGGAGGGTGCGCACGGGGCCTGGCTCCTGGTGGGCTAGACGGCTACGGGGATGGTGTCCTGGGCGGCCGGGCCGCGCCCGGTGATGGCGTGGAAGGCGTCCTCCAGCGTGGCGTCGGGGGAGCCGGCGTGGCGGGTCTTCAGCTCGGCGGGGGTGCCCTCGGCGACGACCGTGCCCTTGTCGATGACGACCAGCCGGTCGGCGAGCGCGTCGACCTCGTCGAGGTAGTGGGTGGTGAGGACGACCGTCGTGCCCCATTCGGCGCGGAGGCGGCGCACGAGGTCCCAGAGGTCCGCGCGGCTGCCGGGGTCGAGGCCGGTGGTGGGCTCGTCGAGGAAGAGCACCTCGGGCCGGTGGGTGAGGGCCATGGCGATGTCGAGCCGGCGCCGCTGCCCGCCGGAGAGCGCGGCGCACGGCCGCTCCAGGAGCTCGGTGAGACCGAGCTCCCGCGCCAGCTCCTCGGCGCGCTCCTCGGCCCGGTTCTTGCGCAGCCCGTAGAGCCGCCCCTGGGTGACGAGCTCCTCGCGGACGGAGACGGCCGGGTCGACCCCGCCGGACTGGGCGACGTAGCCGATGCGGCGGCGCACGCCCTCGGGGTCGCGGGCGAGGTCGTGGCCGGCGACCGTCGCGGTGCCGCCGCTGGGGGCGAGGAGCGTGGTGAGCATGCGCAGGGTCGTCGTCTTGCCCGCGCCGTTGGGGCCGAGGAGGCCGAGTATCTCGCCGCGCCGGACGGTCAGGTCGACGCCGCGCACGGCCTCGACGGGGCCGCGCGGGCTCGGGAAGGTCCGGGCGAGCCCGGACGCGCAGATGCTCTCGGAGCTGTCGGAGCTGTCCATGCCCCAAGAAAAGCAGAGCCGCTGAAAGTTTGCAATGCCTCCAAGTTTTCTGTGGACGCAAGTTTTCAGTGGACTCAGCGAAGCTACGATGTGGACATGACGGGAGAAGGGCTCAGGGAGCGGAAGAAGCGGCAGACCAGGCAGCACATCTCGGACATCGCGACCGGCCTGTTCCTGGAGCACGGCTTCGTCACGGTGACGATCGCGGACATCGCCTCGGCCGCGGACGTGTCCGTCAATACCGTTTACAACTACTTCGGGTCGAAAGAGGACCTCTTCCTCGACCGCGAGGACGACGCCGTCGAGTGGCTCGCCTCCGCCGTCCGGGGCCGCCGCGCGGGCGAGTCCCCGGTCGTGGCCGTGCTGCGCGCCCTGCGCGCGGAGGTCGTGGCCGTCTCGCCGCGCGTGGGCCTCATCGACGGGTACGAGCGGTTCATGCGCGTCATCGAGGAGTCGCAGGCCCTCCGGTCCCGGGTCTTCGACATGCGGCGGCGCGCCACCGACCTGGTGGCCGACGTGCTCACCGAGGAGGCGACGGCGGCCGGGGAGGAATCCGCCCTGCTCCCCGCCCTGGTGGCCGGTCAGCTGGGCTGGATCCAGGCGTACGTCGTCGAGCACATCCAGCGCGAGCTGGTGGCGGGACGCACCGCCGCCGAGGCGTCCCGCTCGGCGCTCGTCGTTCTCGACGAGATCGAGGGGATGCTGAGCGACCGTCTCCTGGAGTACGGCACCCGCCCCGCCGCCGTGTGACCCAAGGGACTCCCGGGGTCCGAGTGGCCCAACTGGGGGGTGTGGTCCGGCCGGTGGCCGTCTCAGTGTGATGTCCGTCATCCGGGACGTGACGCGCATCTCTTACCGCCCAACGGCGCGCCCATGAACGCTAAGGTCCGGGCGGAGAGCCGTAAATGAACAGATTCATGCACAGGGAGTAAGGGGACAGCCGTGGCCAAGAAGCTCGCCGTCATCGGTGCCGGACTGATGGGCTCGGGAATCGCCCAGGTCTCCGCCCAGGCGGGGTGGGACGTCGTGCTGCGGGACGTCACCGACGAGGCCCTGAAGCGCGGGACGGACGGCATCAAGGCCTCGTACGACAAGTTCGTCTCCAAGGGCAAGCTGGAGGCCGCGGCCGCCGAGCAGGCGCTGGCCCGGATCACCCCCACCACCGACATGGACGCGGCCGCCGACGCCGACATCGTCGTGGAGGCGGTCTTCGAGGACATCGAGACCAAGCAGGGCATCTTCCGCACCCTGGACGGCCTGGTGCGGGACGACACCGTGCTCGCCTCCAACACCTCCGCCATCCCGATCACCAAGATCGCGGCCGCCACGAAGCGCCCCGAGCGCGTCGTCGGCGCCCACTTCTTCTCCCCGGTGCCGATGATGCAGCTGTGCGAGCTGGTGCGCGGTCACAAGACCAGCGACGAGACGCTGGCGAAGACCCGCGAGTTCGCCGAGGGCATCGGCAAGACCTGCATCGTCGTCAACCGCGATGTCGCCGGCTTCGTCACCACCCGCCTGATCGCGGCCCTCGTCGTCGAGGCGACCAAGCTCTACGAGTCGGGCGTGGCCAGCGCCGAGGACATCGACATCGCCTGCAAGCTCGGCTTCGGCCACGCGATGGGCCCGCTGGCCACGGCGGACCTGACGGGCGTGGACATCCTGATGCACGCGACCGAGAACATCTACACCGAGTGCCGGGACGAGAAGTTCGCCTCGCCCGAGCTGATGCGCCGCATGGTCGACGCCGGCGACCTCGGCCGTAAGAGCGGCCAGGGCTTCTACCAGTACTGAGCCCGTACGGCCAGCCCTCTTCACCCTGTGGGGTGAAATAAGTATCGGTTCGCTTACAGACGGCAACTTTGTCGTGTGAGAGGCAGTCAGTTCTTTAGAACCAGGACCCACCCACACCACGCACCACTCGGGGAGCGCATATGCACATCAGGGGCGACCACGCCGAACTGGTCGTCGGGGGACGCCTCGACGTCCGCAGCGCGGCGGACGCCCGTACGGTCCTGCACTCCGCCCTCGACGCCGGGCGCGGCGACCTGGTCCTGGACCTCACCGAGCTCGACTCCTGGGACGCGACCGGACTCGGCGTCATCATGGGCGCCCACCGCCGGGCCGGGCGCACCGGCCGACGGCTGGTCCTGCGCGGCGTGCCCGACCGGATGCAGCGCGTCCTGGTCGCCACCCGGCTCCACCGCATCCTCGCCATCGAGGAGGACGCGGCCGCCCCGGCCGGCGCCGCCCACGCGGCGGCCCGGCCGGTGACCCGTCAGCACCCGCAGCGCGGCGGGTGACAGGGGCGCCGGGCGAGCCGGACGAGCCCCCCGGGGCGTGAGTACCCCGATCCTCACGAGACTGTGACGTCCCACGACGACGCGGCACCATCCGCGTCGTAGATACTGTGGCGAGGTCTGTTCGGTTTCCCGCCGGCTTCGGCGGGCACCGGGCCGAAGGTCGAAGGAGTGCGGACAGGCCGGAGAGCACGACGGCACGCCACGCATCTTGGGGGCTTCAGAACCATGGACCCGACGAACCGGGGATCCGAGGCATTCCACGACGACGAGCAGTCCTCCACGGGCGGCCCGCGGAAGCGCCGCACGCCCCGAGAACCCGAACGGGCGGACACCACGCCCGGCGGCCAGGGCCCGGTACGCGTCGTCCAGCTCGTCTCCGGTGACTACCTCCTGACCGTCAATCCGGTCGACGGCAGCGAGATAGAGCCCTGCCCGCCCGGCTCCCTCCCCGCCCGCCCCGAGCGGCACGGCCCCGAGGCGCGCGCCGAACTGCGCCGCGCCGCCGCGCCCCCGCCGCCCGCCCGCCGGGCCGGACCCGAGCTGCCCCTGCTGCACCGCGAGGAGGAGCGGGAGAGACTGGGCCGGCTGCTGTCGCGCGGCCGGTCCGTGCGGCTCACCGGCCCCGCCGGCTCCGGGCGCAGCGTCCTGCTCGACGCCGTCGCCGAGGACTGCGCGGACCTCGCGCCCGACGGCGTCGTCCGGCTCAGCGGCTACCGCCGCACCGCCGGCGATCTGCTCCACGAGCTGTTCGCCGCCGTCTACCACGCCCCGCTGCACCGGCCCGACCGGGCCGGGCTGATGGCCGCCGTGCAGGGCATCGGCGCCGTCGTCATCCTGGACGACCTGGAGTTCGGCGGCGTCGCGCTCGACGAACTCCTCGACGCCACGCCCGAGTGCGCCTTCCTGTTCTCCGCGACGCCCGACGTCCCCGCCCCCTCGGCCGACTCGCACGTCGAGGAGGTCTTCCTCGGCGGACTCGGCCGCACCGGCTGCCTGGAGCTGCTGGAGCGCGCCGTGGACCGGCCGCTGACGGACGAGGAGGCCGACTGGGCCGCCGACCTGTGGTTCGAGTCCGAGGGGCTGCCCCTGCGGTTCGTCCAGGCCGGTGCGCTGCTGCGGCTGGGCGTGACGGCCGGTACGGCCGGCTCCGAGGCGTTCGACGCCTTCGGCGAGCGGCCCGCCGCCGAGGACGGGGAGGGCGAGGAGAAGCGCACCGTCCCGCTGCCCACCCTCGCCCAGGCCGCGGCCCCCGCCACGCTGCTGGCCGCCGCGCTCGGCGAGGCCGCGCGGGAGACCCTGCGCTTCGCGGTCGCCCTCGGCGGCGAGGTGCCCCACCAGGCGCACCTGCCCGCCCTCGTGGGGGACACCCACGCCGACGCGGCCGTCGGCGAGCTCCTGGCCTGCGGCCTCATCACGCCCGTCGCCGCGCACTACCGGCTGGCGACCGGCGTCGCCGACCAGTTGATCGCCGGATACGGCGAGGAGTGGGCCCGTCAGTCGGCCGCCACGGCCCACACGGCCGCCCAGCACTACGCCTGGTGGGCCGGGCACCCGTCCGTCTCGCCCGAGCGGATCGCCGTCGAGGCCGAGGCGATCCTCGCCGCCCTGGCCGCGCTGACCGGCGAGGAGGACTCCGGGCACCGGGCCGCCGCCGTGCTGCTGGCCCGTACGGCGGCGCCCGCGTTCGCGGCGGCGCTGCGCTGGGGCGCCTGGGAGCGCTGCCTGCGCCACGGCCAGGAGGTGGCGCGGATCGCCGGCGAGGTCGGCGAAGAAGCGTATTTCCACCACGAGTTGGGCGTACTGGCCCTGTGCACCGGCAATCTCGACCGGGCCCGGGCCGGGCTGGAGGCATCCATCGGGCTGCGCGGCGTCCTCGCGGACAAGCGCGGCACGGTCGCCGGCCGCCGGGCGCTCGCGCTGGTCGCCGACCGCTCCGGGCTGGCCCTGGGTGCCCGCGCGCTGCCCGGGAGCACCCCGCCGCGCGCCGTGGGCGCGGTCCCGCCGCTGCCGCCGCCGCGCACCGGCGTGGACGGGCGCACGTCCGCCGGTGAGGAGGTCCCGGACGCGCGCAGCGAGCAGTCGGCCGCGCCGCCCGCCAAGGCCAGGGTCACCGACGACACCACGGCGGTCATCAACAGGCTCCCGGGCGGTGCCACCGCCGCCCCCGCCGCCGGGGCGCCGGGCCGGCAGGCTGCGCCGGCCGGCCCGCGCCCGGCGGGCGCGGGCAAGGGCTCGTGGGCGCAGAGGCTGATGTCCGGCGGCAACCGCCGCAACCTCCTCGCGGCCGGCGCGGGCGCCCTGCTCGCCGCCGTCCTCGGCACCGTCGTCACCCTCGGGGCCGCCTCCGGCGGCGACGCCCCGCGTTCCGGCCCAGTCAAGCCCGGCCAGTCGGCCTCCCAGCAGGACGGCGACGGCGGGCTGAGCGCCGACGAGCCGGCGGCCGGGGAGCCGGGGGCGCCGCAGGTGCCCGCCCGGCGCGGCGGGCGAGGGGAGAAGAAGGGCAATTGGGGCGACGAGTCGGCCTCGCCCGGCCCGTCCGGCTCCGCCACACCGTCCTCGGGCTCGGAGACCGGCGCCTCGCCCGGCACGCCGTCGAAGTCCCCGGGCGGCAACACCTCGCCCACCCCGTCGAAGACCCCGGGCGGCGGTGATCAGACGAAGACGCCGCCGGTCGATCCGACCCCGTCGAAGACGCAGGGCGGCGGTGATCAGACGAAGACGCCGTCGGCCGACCCGACCCCGTCGAAGACGCAGGGCGGTGGCGACCAGACGAAGACGCCGCCGGCCGGCGGCACCAACTCGGCGAGCGGCCCCGCCCCGGGCGGCAAGCCGACCACGGGCAAACCGGCGGACGGGACGCCGGTGGCATAGCGGAACGGCGGACGGCCGGGGTCTTCACCCCGGCCGTCCGCCGTTTCCGCACGCAAGCCCGCAAGCGTGATCAGCGGTGATCAGAACAGCCGCAGCTTGTCGTCCTCGATGCCGCGCAGGGCGTCGTAGTCCAGCACGACGCAGCCGATGCCGCGGTCCGTGGCCAGCACCCGCGCCTGGGGCTTGATCTCCTGGGCGGCGAACACGCCGCGCACGGGCGCCAGGTGCGGGTCGCGGTTGAGCAGCTCCAGATAGCGGGTGAGCTGTTCCACACCGTCGATCTCGCCGCGCCGCTTGAGCTCGACGGCCACCGTCCCGCCGTCGGCGTCCCGGCAAAGGATGTCCACGGGGCCGATCGCCGTCGGGTACTCGCGGCGGATCAGCGTGTAGCCCTCGCCGAGCGTCTCGATGCGGTCCGCCAGCAGCTCCTGGAGGTGCGCCTCGACACCGTCCTTGATCAGGCCCGGGTCGACGCCCAGCTCGTGCGAGGAGTCGTGGAGGATCTCCTCCATGGTGATGATGAGCTTCTCGCCCGCCTTGTTGATCACCGTCCACACATTGACGCCCTCTTGAACGCCTTCCTTAATCGTGCACGGCGGCGACATCCAGTTCAGGGGCTTGTAGGCCCGGTCGTCCGCGTGGATGCTGACGCTCCCGTCCGCCTTGACCAGGATCAGACGGGGGGCGGAGGGCAGATGGGCGGTGAGCCGGCCCGCGTAGTCCACGGAGCAACGGGCGATGACGAGACGCATGGTGAGCCACGCTACTCGACTCCCGCCACTTCACGCGATTCGCCCTGGAAGGGGCCCTACGGCTTCGGCCAGTTGTCGGTGTTCTCCTGGTGGGGCCGCAGTGGCCGGATTACCGTTGAACCGGGCGGTCGCCGTACGGGCACGGGGCGTCGTCGTCCGCTCGCCCATCCCTGAGATCCCCCGCGCGGGGGGTCGCGAGAGGAGAACCCATGTCGCTCGACGTCTCACCGGCCCTCCTGGAGCAGGCCGAGCGAGGCGAGGTCGACGAAGCAGCGTTCGTCGACTGCGTCCGGACGTCCCTGCCCTACGCGTGGGACATGATCAGCGCCCTGGTGGACCGGCTCTCGGCCGAAGGCGGCGAGTTCGCCGACAACCGTACGCCCCCGCCGGACGAGCAGGCGCGCGGCCAGCTGCTGCGCGCGCTGGCGAGTGACGCGATCCGCGGTGCGCTGCAGCGCCACTTCGGGGTGCGCCTGGCGTTCCAGAACTGCCACCGGGTGGCGGTCTTCCCGGTGGGCCCCGCGGCGGACGAGCGCCTGGCCCGCTTCACCTCGATCAGGGGCCAGCTGCTGAACCAGTCTCCGGAGCTCCGCGACTGCTGACGCGTTCCGTGCTGCCGCTCCGGGCGCGGGGAGGTGCGAACGAAGGGGGAGCGGCAGCTCCGGCGGGGCGGCCCCGCGAGCGGCTCAGCCGAGCAGAGGCAGCACGTCCGAGCCCAGCCTGCGGAGGTTCTCCTCGGTGCCGGCGAGATCCCCGGAGCCCTCGGCCAGGAGCGCGAAGCGGCGGATGCCCGTACGCTCGGCCGTGGCCGACAGCCGGTCGGCGCACAGCCGGGGCGGGCCCACCGGATGCAGTGCGCAGAGCAGTTCCGTGTACGCCAGCGGGTCCCGCATCCGGCGCTGCCGCCCGTCGACCGTCACATGCGCGGAGAGCCCGTGGTGGAACCAGCCCGGCATCGCCTTCAGCAGCGTCTCCGCCGCCTCCTCCCGCCGGTCCCCGACCTGGACGACGCCCGCCGCCACATGAGCGGCCGCCGCGATCTCCTCCGGGGAACGCCCCGCCTCCCGCGCGCACTTGCGCCACAGGGTCACCATCTCCGCCTTCTCCTCGTCCGTGCTGTGCATCCCGAGCAGCATCGGCAGCCCGTGCCCGGCCGCCAGCCGGACGCTCGCGGGCGAGGTGCAGGCGACGATCACCCCCGGACCGGTGGAGTCCCCGTCCGTGTCCAGGAGTTCGTCGGGGCGCGGTACGACCGGGACCTCACGGAAGGAGAACCGCTCCCCGGTCGAGCCGACCCGGGGCTCCCGCAGCCACCGCATCAGCAATTCGAGCGATTCCGGGAACCCCTCTTCGTACGCCCCCAGGCCTGAGTTGAACACCTCCAGGTCGACCCACGGGCCGCCTCGGCCGACGCCCAGCACGAACCGGCCGCCCGAGGTGAGGTGGAGCAGCGCCGCCTGCTCGCCCAGCGCCACGGGGTGGGTGGTGGGCAGCACGCTCACGGCCGTGCCGACCTTGATCGAGCGGGTGCGGCCGAGCAGCAGGGCGGCCAGGGTGACCGCCGACGGGCACACCCCGTACGGCACGAAGTGGTGTTCCGCCAGCCAGACCGCGTCCAGCCCCGCCTCCTCGGCGACCTCGGCCGAGCGGACCGCCCGGTACAGCGCCTCGCCGTGCCCCTGGCCCGGGAACTGGGCGGCGAGGACAAACGTTCCTACGCGCATCGCTCTTGTACCTCCTAGCGACCGACGCGGTATCCCCCTGGTGGCAATAACGGCTGACACGTGCCGAAGGTACGGCTGCGCGTGAAGTTTTCATGATGATCGGAGCACAAGCGCCATAGAGCCGGGGGTACTCCGGGCCGGGCCGGTGACCATGGCGCGTACGCTGGTCACGACCCGTAGCCCACGACCTGCCGAGGTGCCCTGTGTCCCCGCGCCGAAACCGCCCGCGAGGCGGCGCCGCCAGCCAGAGCCCGATCCCGCGCGACGAGAGCGGCATGCGGTACGGGCTGGAGAGCACGGAGAACTGGCAGGGCGAGGAGTGGGCGGTCCGCGCCGTCGGCGGCGGCGCGGCCGCCAAGCACTACCGCTGCCCGGGCTGCGACCAGGAGATCCCGCCCGGGGTGCCGCACCTGGTCGCCTGGCCGCGCTTCGGCGCCGGCGTCGACGACCGGCGGCACTGGCACAAGGCGTGCTGGAACGCGAGAGACCGCCGGAGCGCGCGGCTCCAGCGGTCTCGTAACGCGCCGCGGTACTGAGGGCTACCGCGGTACCGAGGGCTACGCGTCCCGCTTGGCCAGCGAGAGGTAGGCGCCGCCGAGGGCGGCCCCGGTCACCAGCGTCATGATCCACAGCGGGTCCCAGCCGCTCGGCCCCTCGCCGGCCGAGACGTCGTAGAAGACGCCCAGCTGGTTGGGGATCGAGTAGAGCAGCAGCCACGACCGCAGCTCGGTCAGATCCGACACCCCCAGGAACATCGCCAGCACCAGCGGCATCATCACCACGGCGAGCATCACGGCGATCGCCCCCGCGGAGTGGCGCAGCATCGCGCCGACGGCGAGCGCGAGCACACCGACCAGCGACATGAACACGCTCACCCCGACCGTGGCCTTCAGCCACTGCCCGGCGGTCGGCACGGCGCCGAGACGGCCGGCGATCCCCTCGGTGGCCACGGCCACCAGCGTCGTCGCGACCGTGGTGGTCACGAACGTGAGCAGGAAGAACACGATCGCCTTGGCCGTGAGCACCCGCGCCCGGTCCGGGCAGGCGGTCAGCGTGGTGCGGATCAGGCCCGTGCCGTACTCGGACGACATGGTGAGCACGCCGAGCGTGATGACGCAGATGAGGGAGAGCATCGTGCCGTAGATGCCGAGGATGAGGACGGGCACCCGCTCGGTCTGCGTGGCCCCCGTGGAGTCCGTCGCGCTGACGACGAAGGCGGCGAGCAGCCCTATCCCCACGATGAGCAGCACCATGGACCCGAGCGTCCACACCGTCGACCGGATCGACCGGATCTTCGTCCACTCGGCGGCGACGGCGTCGGCGAGGGTGGCCTTCCGGATCGGGATCGGCGACACGTAGCCCCCGAGGGGCGCCTGGCCGGGCCAGGGCGCGGCCCCCTGCGGAGGCCCCTGCGGGGTGCGCTGGGGGACGGGCCGGGCCGGAACGGCCGCGCCGTGCCCCGCCGGGGCGGGGCCGGTGATCCCGGGGCCGGAGCCGGCGGCCTGTGGCGCGGGGCTGCCCGGGGCGGGCAGGCCCTGGGCGGGTGCGGGCTGGTTCGGCGGCTGCGTCTGGGAATGCGCGGGCGTGGGCTGGGACTGGGGGGTGCTCATCGGGCGTCCTCGCTGTCGCGCTTGATCAGGTCGGCGGGGGCCGGTACGGGCTGCCCGGTGCCGGGAGCCGCCGGCGCGCCCGTGGCGGGGGCCGGCGTGGTGCCGGCCGCCGGGTCCGGGGCCGTGGGCCCGTGCGTCGGCGGCACGGCCGGTACGGCCTGCCCGGCGCCCAGGACCGGTTCGCTCGCCGCAGGCGGCGTCGCGCCCGGGGCCGCCGTGCTCGCCGCAGGCGGGGTCGCGTACCGGTTGGGGCGTTCGCCCGGGAGGACCGGGTAGGCCTGTTCCGCCCAGCCCTCGTGGAGCCGCTGCGCGGGCGGCTGCGGCTGTGGCTGCGGCGCCTGGAAGCCCGAGCGCTGGTCCGCCGTCGAGCGGTAGTCGACCGCGCCCTGCGTCATCCGCATGTACGCCTCCTCCAGGGAGGCCTGGTGCGGGGAGAGCTCCCAGAGGCGGACGTCCGCGCCGTGCGCGACGTCGCTGACGCGGGGGAGCGGCAGACCGGTCACGCGCAGGGCGCCGTCCGGCTCCGGCAGGACCTGCGCCCCCGCCGCGACCAGCGCGTCCTTCAGCCTGTCGCGGGCCTCCCGGTCGTCGTCGGGCGTGCGGACGCGCGCGAAGTCGGCGGAGTTCGCGGCGATGAAGTCCTTGACGCTCATGTCCGCCATGAGCTGCCCGCGCCCGATGACGATCAGGTGGTCGGCCGTCAGCGCCATCTCGCTCATCAGGTGCGAGGAGACGAAGACCGTGCGGCCCTCCGCCGCCAGCCGCTTCATGAGGTTGCGGACCCAGAGGATGCCCTCCGGGTCGAGGCCGTTCACCGGCTCGTCGAAGAGCAGTACCTGCGGGTCGCCGAGCAGCGCGGCGGCGATGCCGAGGCGCTGCCCCATGCCGAGGGAGAAGCCGCCGGACCGCTTCCGCGCCACGTCCTGGAGGCCGACGACGCCGAGGACCTCGTCCACGCGGCGGGCCGGGATGCCCGCGAGCTGGGCGAGGGACAGCAGGTGGTGGCGGGCGCTGCGGCCGCCGTGCACGGCCTTCGCGTCGAGGAGGGCGCCGACCTGTCGCGGGGCGTTCGGCAGCTCGTGGAAGGGGTGCCCGGCGATCGTGACGTGCCCGGCGGTCGGCCGGTCCAGGCCGAGGATCATGCGCATGGTCGTCGACTTGCCGGAGCCGTTGGGCCCGAGGAACCCGGTGACGGCGCCCGGCCGCACCTGGAACGTCAGGTTGTGCACGGCCGTCTTGGCGCCGTAGCGCTTTGTCAGGCCGACTGCCTCGATCATTCTTCGCCCCTCGGCGCTTCGACGTGCTTCGGTTCGTGCGTGCTTCGGTTCGTTCGACTTTGTACAAGCGCAAAGCCCTCGTAAAGGTTAGGAGGATAGACGAGACGTTGACGGTTCCCGGTGTGCCGGGCGTTACAGCGGGCGCAGGTCGCCGTAGGTGAGGGCGCCCGGTGCCGCGGGGTCGTACGCCGGGAGGCCCACCGTCCGCTCCACCCAGCCCTCCTCGGCGAGGATCCGGGTGCCCTCCTTCCCACGTTCCGGGTCCGCCGCCGCGCGCTCGACCCAGTCGCGGGGGCCGGGCCCCAGCAGCGCGCGGAGCCGGGCCGAGCCCGCGAGCAGCGTGGCGAGCAGCGCGCCCTGGTCGCCGCCGCCGGGCCGGGGCGGCCCGCCGCCGGGCGGGCCGGTGAGGACGCCCCATTTGCTGACGTACAGATACGCGCCCCGCAGCCGCTCCCCGGACGGCAGGGTCACGGGGAAGCGGTCGCCGGGCAGCAGGACCCGCCGGTAGTTGAACTCCGTGGCGTCGACGGCCGCCAGCTGGTGGCCGTCCAGCCAGCCGGCGACCAGCGTGGTCCGGGCCCCGGGGGCGGCGTAGGGCGCGGCGGCCACATAGCCGTGCCGCCCGATGTGCCCCGAGCAGCCGACGGCGACGCCGCCCACCCGCACCGGCACCAGCGGCACCACGGCGGACAGGCCGCCGACGGCGAACTTGTGGGCCAGCTGGGCGGGGGAGGCGTTGGAGCCGACGGCCAGCACCGGGTGGCGGCGGTCGGCGGGCGGCCGGCCGAGCGCGGCCATGAAACGGTCGAGCGACGGCCCCTCCGGCCCGCCCGGCCCCTCCGCTCCGGACGGGCCGCCCGGGCGCCAGTCGCCCAGCGGCACGGGTCCGGGCGTGAGCGGCAGCAGCTCCGGCCCGGTGAGCAGGGCGGGGATGGTGGCCGGACGGCCGGGGTAGGTCAGCGGACTCAGCGCGGGGACGACGTCCAGCCCGAGGGCCCGCAGGGTCCACCGCGTCATAGGCCGATGCCCTCCATGTTCCCGTGCGTCCGCCGGCCCGCCCCGGCGGGAGAACATCCCGGCGGTGGGGAGAGGCTCCCCCGTCCCGTGCGTCCCCGAAACCGGCGGAATCCGCGCCCGGCCCCCGACCCGGTACGGGAAAGCGCTGCCGGAAACCGTCCCAGCCCCCGGCAGGGGCCCGGCGCCTCACGCGCCCGGCCCCCACCGGCCCGGCGCCGCGGGTCCACGTGCCCGTCCGCCGTAGCCCCACGTGCCCGTCCGGCGGAGGACTACGCGTCGCGCCGGCTCAGCACCGCGTAGCCGCCGATCAGTGCCGCGACCACCCACAACACCATGATCGCGAAGCCGCCCCAGGGCCCGTACGGCGTGTCGCTGCCCACCGTGACCACCTGCATCACCTTCTGCCCGGCCTGGTCCGGCAGGTACTGGCCGACCTTCTTCGTCGCCGAGACATTGCCGAGGATCGCGGAGATCAGGAAGAAGAACGGCATGAGGATGCCCAGCGAGAGCATCGGGCTGCGCAGCATCGTCGCGACGCCCATCGAGAAGACGGCGATCAGCGTCATATAGAGGCCGCCGCCGATCACCGCGCGCGGTACTCCGGGATCGGCCAGCGTGGCACCGTAGTCGCCGAGCATCGCCTGGCCGACGAAGAACGCAGCGAAGCTCGTGACCATGCCGACCACGAATGCGAGCAGCGCCGCAATGGTGATCTTGCTGAAGAGAAACGTGCCCCGCTGGGGAACGGCGGCGAGCGAGGTGCGGATCATTCCCGTGCTGTATTCATTCGCCACCACGAGTACCCCGAAAACGATCAATGCGAGCTGACCGAGGCCCATCCCGGCGAAGCTGATGAACGTCGGATCGAAAGCGATCTTGTCTCTGGGCGGCAGATTGCCGAAGTCCTTCTTGGTGAGCGCGCTGATCAACGCGCCGAGGGCGACCGTCACCACGATCGCGAGGCCGAGCGTCCACACCGTGGACCGGACGGATCTGATCTTCGTCCATTCCGACCGGAGGGCCTGCGTCACCACGGCCATGGTTCAGGATCCCTTCTTGCGCCAGTCGGCTCCCCAGCCCGCACCGGGCCCCGCCGGGG
This sequence comes from Streptomyces abikoensis, assembly GCF_014648775.1. GTDB lineage: Bacteria > Actinomycetota > Actinomycetes > Streptomycetales > Streptomycetaceae > Streptomyces > Streptomyces abikoensis. Next base: position 357,288 of record NZ_BMRT01000003.1, on the reverse strand, counting down.
ATTGCGCCGGGGATTCCGGCGGGCGGTGGTTCTCATGGGCGTGGTACTCCACCGAGCCGGCCGTCAGCCGCATGAACGCCTCCTCCAGCGAGGCCGAGCGCGGGCTCAGCTCGTGGAGGGTGATCCGGTGCCGCGCCGCCAGCTCGCCCAGGTGCGCCGCGTCCTCGCCCTCGACCTCCAGCGCGCCCTCCTCGCCGGGCGTGACGTCGATCCCGGCGCCGCGCAGGATCTCCCGCAGCCGCTCCTGCTCGGGGGAGCGCATCCGGACGTAGGAGCGGGAGTTCTCCTTGATGAAGTCGGTCATGCTCGTGTCGGCGAGCAGCTTGCCCTGGCCGATGACGACCAGGTGATCGGCGGTCAGCGCCATCTCGCTCATCAGGTGGGAGGAGACGAAGACCGTACGGCCCTGGGTGGCGAGGCTCTTCATCAGATTGCGGATCCAGTGGATGCCCTCGGGGTCCAGCCCGTTGACCGGCTCGTCGAACATCAGGATCCGCGGATCGCCCAGCAGCGCCGCCGCGATGCCCAGCCGCTGGCCCATGCCCAGGGAGAACCCCTTGGTCCGCTTCCTGGCCACCGAGGTGAGGCCGACCGTGTCCAGGACCTCCCGCACCCGCGCCTTGGGGATGCCGTTGCTCTGCGCCAGGCACAGCAGGTGGTTGTAGGCGCTGCGACCGCCGTGCATGGCCTTGGCGTCCAGCAGGGCGCCCACGACCCGCAGCGGGTCGCGCAGTTCCCGGTAGTGCCGGCCGTCGATGCGGACCGTCCCGCTCGACGGATTGTCCAGGTCGAGCATCATCCGCATGGTCGTCGACTTGCCCGCCCCGTTGGGCCCCAGAAAGCCCGTGACGATGCCGGGCCGGACCGTGAACGTGAGGTGGTCGACGGCACGGACGTCGCTGTAGTGCTTGGTCAGCCCCTCGAGCTCGATCATTCAGCCACGGTAAGGGCGCCCGGCGGGCCCCGCCACCGGTGGCGCCGCACAGGACGACGCGCCCCGTGCCACCGGCGGGCGGCACAGGGCGCGCTGAGCACAGGGTCCCCCGACAGCGTGCGTCATACAGCGTGCGTGGAGCGGCGAAGCGATGGAGCGGTACGTGATCAGCGGCTCTGCTGCGCCGGCACGCCCCGGCTGATCGGCTCGTCGTCGCCGGGGACGCCGGCCGCGGCCACCGCCGCGCCCGTCAGCGTGGCCAGCATCTCGCGGACGTTGGTCAGCTGGGCGTTGATGCTGTCGCGGCGGTTGGTGAGCGCCGCCAGCTCCCGCTCGGACTCGCTGCGGATACGGTCCGCCTTGGCGTTGGCGTCGGCCACGATGTCCTCGGCCTGGCGCTGGGCCGTCTCCACCGTCTGGCGCGCCCGGCGCTCCGCGTCCGTGCGCAGCTTCTCCGCCTCCAGGCGCAGCTGCTCGGCGCGGTGCTCGATCTCCGCCAGCCGCTTCTCCGCCTTGGCCTGGCGGGAGGCGAGGTCGCGCTCGGACTGCTCGCGGCGCTTGGCGAGGTTGGTCTCGAAGTCGGCGGCGGCCTGGGCGGCCTTGGCGCGGGTCTCCTCGAAGAGCGCGTCGGCCTCCTCCCGCTTGGACTGCGCGTCCTTCTGCGCCTCGGCGCGCAGCGAGGCGGCGTCGCCCTTCGCCTTCTCGACGATCCGGGCGCCCTCGTCCTCCGCCTTCGCCTTGCGGTCCGCGGCGAACGACTCGGCGTCGTTGCGCACCTGCTGGGCGGCCGACTCGGCCAGCTCGCGGTGCTGCTCGGCGGCGCGCCGGGCCTCCTCACGCAGATCCTTGGCCTCCTCCTCGGCCAGCCGGAGGATCTTCTCGACGCGAGCGCCGAGCCCCGCGTACGAGGGCTCCGCGTCATTGATCTGTGCCTGAGCGTTCTGCGTCTCGAGGTGGAGCTCCTCGATGCGCTTTTCCAGAGAGGTGATCCGGGCCAGTGCGCTGTCACGGTCCGCTACGAGCTTCGTAATGCGGTCGTCCACCTGGCCGCGGTCGTATCCACGCCGCACCAACTCGAAGCCGAAGGGGGAGGAAGTGTCGCTCATGGGGTTCCTGTCATTGGAGAACCGGTGAGGTGATAGAGGAATCCTAGGGGCGTGAGCGGCGTGTCATCCGGCAGATGGTTTAAGACAGTTGGGGAATCCGGAAAATGACCCCTCGATTGAGTGGCTACTTTCGGTCCTGCTTGCCACCCGATCGAGTAGCTCCGGCACCGGCCGTCGCCTTCACCCCACCGTCCTTGGAGCCGCCCGCCCCCGGGGACTCAAATGATTCCAACGCCTCCAACACGTCCTGGACACGGGAAATCTCCTGCTGAATGTCCTCGCGTCGGCGGACGAGCACCTCCAACTCCCGCTTTCCTTCCTCCAGAAGCCGCGCGGCCTCCTCCTGAGCCTCGGTGCGCAGGCGCTCGGCGTCGCGTACGGCGGCGGTCTTCTTCTGCTCCGCCTCCTTGATCAGCGCGTCCGCCTTCTTCACGGCGGTGATCCGCACCTTGCTGGCCTCGCTCTGGGCGTCCGACAGCAGCTTCTCCGCCTTCTCCTCGGCGTTCGCCAGCTGCTCGGTCGCGGCCGCGACGAGCTTGTCGCAGCGCTCGCCCGCCGACTGCATCGCCTCGGCGGCCTCCCGGCGCGCCCGCTCGTGGAGCTTCTCGACCTCGCTCTCGATCCGGCCGCGCAGCTCGTCGGCGCGGTCCCTTATGGCCGTGGCGTCGCCACGGGCCTCGGCGAGCATCGTGTTGGCGTCCGTACGGGCCTGCTCCACCAGCGTGTTGCCCTCGGCGGTGGCCTCCTGGACGATCCGGTCGGCCTCCTTGCGGGCCGCGCCGACCATGGCGTCGGCCTGCTCCTCGGCCGCGGTGGCCGCCAGCACGGCCTCCTCCTGGGCCTTGGCGACCAGCGCGTCCGCCTGCTCGGCGGCCTCCGCGAGCCGCTTGGCGCCCGCGTCCCGCGCCTGGTCCACCGTCCGCTCGCCCTCGGCCCGCGCCTCGGCGCGCAGCCGCTCGGCCTCCTGGACCGCGTCCGCCTTGATCCGCGCGGAGTCCGCCCGGGTGCTGTTGGCGTTCTCCTGGGCGGCCGCCAGCGCCTCGGCGGCCTCGGCGGCCATCCGCTCGGCCTCCGCCGTCGCCTCGGCGATCAGCGCGTCGGCCTGCTCGGCCGCCTCCGCGCGGCGGGTGTTCGCGTCCTGGCGGGCCTCGTCGGTGGTCCGGGTCGCCTCGGCACGGGCGTTCTCCAGCGCCGCGTCGGCGTCGGCACGCAGCCGGTCGGCCTCCGCGTTCGCCTCGGAGACGACACGGTCGGCCTGCTCGACGGCCTCGTTGATGTGCGCGTCGGCGGCCTTTTCGGCCTCCTCGACCGTACGGGCGGCCTCGGCGGCCATCTTCTCCGCCTCGGCCGTGGCCTCGGCGATCAGCTTGTCCGCCTGCTCGGCCGCCTCGGCACGGCGCTTGTTGGCCGCCTCCCGGGCCTCGTCCACGATCCGGTCGGCGTCGTCCTGCGCGGAGGACGTCAGCTCGGCCGCCTCGTTGACGATCCGCTCCGCCTCCGCCCGGCCCTCGCCACGGATCTTGTTGGCGTCCTCGCGGGCCTCGGCGCGCGTCCGGGCCGCGTCCTGCTCCGCCGACGCCAGGGCGTCGGAGGCGTCGGTACGCATCTGCTGCGCCTTCGCGGAGGCGTCCGCGACCAGCCGCTCGGCCTCCGCCGTCGCCTTGGCGACCACGGCCTCCGCCCGCTCGTCCGCCTTGGCCTTCGTCTCGGCCGCGGCGGCCCGCAGCCGCTCCGCCTCCGCCGCCGCCTCGGCCCGCTCGGCGTCGGCGGCCTCCCGGGCCTCCTCGAGCGTGCGCGTGGCCTCGTCCGCCAGCTTCTCCGCCTCGGCGACAGCCTCGGAGATCAGCTCGTCGGCCTGGAGCGCGGCCTCCGCCCGACGGGCGTTCGCCGCCTCCCGGGCCTCGTCGACCGTGCGGGCGGCCTCGGCGCGCAGCCGGTCGGCGTCCGCCTCGGCCTCCGCGCGGTGGGCGTCCGCCGCCTCCCGCGCCCGCTCCTCGAACCGGGCCGCCTCCGCGCGCGCCGCCTCGACCATCTCGGCCGCCTCGGCGATCAGCCGGTCCGCGTCCGCCGCCGCCTCGGCCCGGTGGACCTCCGCGGCCTTGCGGGCCTCCTCGACCGTACGGGCGGCCTCGGCGGCCATCTTCTCCGCCTCGGCCGTGGCCTCGGCGATCAGCTTGTCCGCCTGCTCGGCCGCCTCGGCGCGGCGCTTGTTGGCCGCCTCCCGGGCCTCGTCGACGGTACGGGCGGCCTCGGCGCGCAGCCGGTCGGCGTCCGCCTCGGCCTCCGCGCGGTGGGCGTCCGCCGCCTCCCGCGCCCGCTCCTCGAAGCGAGCGGCGTCGGCCTTCGCCGTCTCCGTCAGCTCCGCGGCCTCGGCGACGATCTTCTCCGCCTCGGCGGTCGCCTCGGCGATCAGCTCGTCGGCCTGCAGCGCCGCCTCGGTACGCCGGCCGTTGGCCGCCTCGCGCGCCTCGTCCAGCGCGCGCGTGGCCTCCGTGGCCATCTTCTCCGCCTCGGCGATGGCCTCGGCGATCAGCTCGTCCGCCTGCTCGGCGGCCTCGGCACGGCGCTTGTTCGCGTCCTGGCGGGCCTCGTCCAGGGCCCGCGACGCCTCGGCCGACAGCCGCTCGGCCTCGGCCCGCATCTCGTCCGCGGCGGCCTTGGCCTCGCCGCGCGTCCGGGCCGCGTCCTCGTCCGCGCGCTCCCGCTCGGCGTAGGCGTCGGCACGGACCCGGTCCGCCTCGATCTGGGCGTCCGTGACGGTCCGTTCGGCGTTGTGCTCGGCCGCCGAACGCAGCCCGGCGATCTCCTCCTCGGCCTGCTCGTGCAGCCCGGCCACGGACTCCCGCACCTGCTGGGCGGTCTGCTCGGCGGCGGCCACGAGCTCGGCCGCCCGCGCCTCCGCCTCCTCGACCAGGCGCCGGCCCTCCTCCTGCGCCTCGGCGACCCGCTTGCGCGCCGAGGCCAGCAGCTCCTCGCTCTGCTCGTGCGCCGCCTCGCGCTCGGTGCGCGCCTCCGTACGGGCGTCACCGAGCAGCTCCTCGGCCTCCCGGCGCCGCCGGGCGGCCTCCTCCTGCGCGGCGGCCAGCGCCTCGGCGGCCTCCGCGGCCGTCCGCTCGGCCGCGGCGTTCGCCTCGGCACGCAGCCGGTCGGCGGTCTCCTGTGCCTCCGTGCGCAGCCGCTCGGCCTCGGCCTCGGCCTCCTCGCGCAGCCGCGCGCCCGCGGCCTCGCCCTCGGCGCGGGTCTCCGCCGCCTCCGCCGCCGCCTCGGCGCGCAGCCGCTCGGCGTCGGCCTCGGCCTGGCCGCCGATCGTCCGGGCCCGCTCCGCGGCCTCCGTACGCTGCCGCTCGGCCTCCTCGGCGGCCTCCCGGCGCAGCTTCTCCGCCTCCGCGCGCGCCTCGCGCAGGGCGGTCTCCGCCGCCTCCACGCGCTGCTCGGCCTCGCTCCGCAGCCGCTCCAGCTCGGCCGCGGCCTCCTCGGCCCGCGCCCGGGCCGCGCGCTCGGCCTCCTCGCGCGTCGCCTTCGCCGCCTCGGCGGCCTCGGAACGGACCCGCTCGGCGTGGTCCTCGGCCTCCTCGGCCATCTCCTCGGCCTCGGCACGGGCCCGCTCCAGGGCCTCCTCGGCCTGCTTGCGCAGCGTCGCGGCGCGCTCGGCCGCCTCCGCACGCGTCTTCTCGCTCTCGGCGGCCGCGCCGCTCCGGGTCTCCTCGGCGTCCGCCTTGGCCTTGCCCAGCAGCTCCTCGGCCGTCTTCGCGGCCTCCTCGATCTGCTGCAGCGCCTCACGGCGCGCCTCACCGCGGATCCGCTCGCCCTCGGCGACCGCCTCCGCCCGCAGCTGCTCGGCCTCGGCCCGCAGCCGGCGCGCCTCCTCCTGGAGCTCGGCGGTCTTCTTGCGGTACTCGGCGGTGTCGTCCTTCGCCTCGCCCTTGAGCTGCTCGGCCGTGTCGGCCGCCTGCGCCCGCAGCCGCTCGGCCTCGGCCTCCGCCTCCTTGCGGATGCGCTCGGCCTCGGCGGCCGCCGCCTTCGTCGCCGCCTGGGCGTCCTCGGTGGCCTTGGCCAGCACCTCCTCGGCCGTCCGGGCGGCCTTGGCCAGCGCGGCGGCGGAGTCCTCGGCGACGGCGCTGCGCGCCTCCGCGGCCGCCTCCGTACGCAGCCGCTCCGCCTCGGCGATCGCGTCGGCGCGCAGCTGCTCGGCCTCGGCCCGCAGCGCCTCCGACTCCTTCGTCGCCTCGCTCACCAGCCGGGCGATCTCCGCCCGCGCCGTGCGCGTGCGCTGCTCGTTGTCCGTCTCGGCGGCGGACAGCCGCTGGGCCGCGGCCTCCTTCGCCTCCGTGACGAGCTTCTCCGCCTCGGCCCGCGCCTCGCGCAGGGCCGTGTCGGCCTCCTGGATCCGCGCCTCGGCGGTACGCGTCAGCTCGGCCGCGGAGCTCCGGGCCTGGTCGGCCTCGGCCGTCGTGGCCGTCCGCAACTGCTCGGCGTGGGTGGCGGCCTCCTGCGCCTGCGTGGAGGCGGCCGTCAACAGCCGCTCGGCGTCCGCGCGCGCCCGGCGCAGGATCGCCTCGGCCTCCGCGCGGGCCTCCTCGGCGGCCGCCCCGAGCCGGCCGCTGGCCTGCTCGGTCAGCCGCTGGGCCTCGGCGCGCGCGGCGGCCAGTGCGGCCTCCGCCTCCGCCCGGGACTCGTCCAGCAGCCGGCGGGCCTGCGCCTCGGTACGGGCCCGGAGCTGCTCGGCCCAGGCCACGTTCTCGTTGACGTGCGACTCGACGGTGCGCCGACGCTCGTTCAGCTCCTCGTCCAGGCGCTGCCGGCGGGCCACCGCCTCGGCGTGGAGCTCCGCCTCCATCCGGGCCTGGCGCTCGGCCTGCTCCTGGAGCAGCCGCTGCGTCTGCGCCCGGGCCTCGCGCACCTCGCGCTCGGCGTCGCTGCGCAGCTGCTCGGCCTGGATCTGGGCGTTGCGGAGCAACTGTTCGGCCTGATAGCCGATGTCCGCCGAGTCATAGGCGGGACGGTGGGCGAGATTGCGGCGCGCCTCGTGGAGCTTGGCGCGCAGAACCTCGACCTGGTAGCCGAGGTCGTCGGCGTGCTGGACCGCCTTCTCCCGCTCCGTCTTCAGCCGCTTCATCTCGGCCTCGAACTGCGAGAGGTGGTCGGCTTCCTCCAGCTGACTCTCCTGGCGCTCGTAGCCCCGCACAGCGCGGTCCATCCGTCCCCTGTATCGCGTCGGCGGCCGGCCCCGTACTGCGTCGGTGGTGAACCCGGAGCCCGCCCTTCCGAAGAAATGGTGTCAGATCATCGGTACAGCCCGGCCCGGGACCCATGGGCGAACCCGTGGTACCCCGGCCGAACCTGCACTCTACCGGCCGGGGCAGGGGAGGGTCAGTGCTCCTTGTGCACGGAAGGTGCCGAGGTGACCAGTTCTGTCAGCACACCGTGGCAGTCCTTGGGGTGGAGGAACGTGATGCGGGAACCCATGGATCCGGTGCGCGGCTCGTCGTAGAGGACCCGCACGCCCTTGTCCTTGACGGCGGCCGCGTCGGCGTCCACGTCGGCGGTGCCGAACGCGATGTGGTGGACGCCCTCGCCGTTCTTCGCGAGCCACTTGCCGACGGGGGAGTCCTCCCGGGTGGGCTCCAGGAGCTGGAGGTAGGAGGCGCCGCCGTCCGACGTCCCGTTGATCCTCAGCATCGCCTCGCGCACGCCCTGCTCCTCGTTGACCTCGGTGTGGAACACCTCGAAGCCGTACGTGGCACGGTAGAACTCGACAGTCTTGTCGAGGTCGAAGCAGGCGATCCCGATGTGGTCGATTCGCGTCAGCATGCGTCCAGTGCACCGCCGCGCGCCCGGTTACGCAACGTGCGCGCGATCACACCTTCCGCCCGGTGACCGGGCGGCGTACCGCTCAGTACATTGACGGCAACGACCGTTAACATCCCTCTCCGCTCGAAGGGGCCGCGCCCATGTCTGGTACGCACGGAAAATCCGGTACGACCTCGGTCATCGTGGCGGGTGCCCGTACGCCCATGGGCCGCCTGCTGGGCTCGCTGCGCAGCTTCTCCGGCGCCGAGCTGGGCGCCTTCGCCATCAAGGCCGCCCTCGACCGGGCCGGGATAGGGGGTGACCAGGTCCAGTACGTGATCATGGGCCAGGTGCTCCAGGCCGGCGCGGGCCAGATCCCCGCCCGCCAGGCCGCCGTCAAGGCCGGCATCCCCATGTCCGTCCCGGCGCTCACCATCAACAAGGTCTGCCTCTCCGGGCTCGACGCCATCGCCCTGGCCGACCAGCTCATCCGCGCGGGCGAGTTCGACGTCGTCGTGGCCGGCGGCCAGGAGTCCATGACCAACGCGCCGCACCTGCTCCCCAAGTCCCGCGAGGGCTACAAGTACGGGGCGATCGAGATGCTCGACGCCATGGCCCACGACGGCCTCACGGACGCCTTCGAGAACATCGCGATGGGCGAGTCCACCGAGAAGCACAACACCCGCCTGGGAATCGGCCGCCCCGAGCAGGACGAGATCTCCGCCCTCTCCCACCAGCGCGCCGCCGCCGCCCAGAAGAACGGCCTCTTCGACGCCGAGATCACCCCCGTGGAGATCCCCCAGCGCAAGGGCGACCCGGTCCTCTTCAACAAGGACGAGGGCATCCGCGCCGAGACCACCGCCGAGTCGCTGGGCAAGCTGCGCCCCGCGTTCGCCAAGGACGGCACGATCACGGCCGGTTCGGCCTCGCAGATCTCCGACGGCGCCGCCGCCGTGGTCGTGATGAGCAAGGCCAAGGCCGAGGAGCTGGGCCTCCACTGGATCGCCGAGATCGGCGCCCACGGCAATGTCGCCGGCCCCGACAACTCCCTCCAGTCCCAGCCGTCCAACGCCATCCGGCACGCCCTGCGCAAGGAGGGCCTCGGCGTCGACGACCTCGACCTGATCGAGATCAACGAGGCCTTCGCGGCGGTCTCCGTGCAGTCCATGAGGGATCTGGGCGTATCCCCTGAAAAGGTGAACGTCAACGGCGGAGCGATCGCGCTCGGCCACCCCATCGGCATGTCCGGCGCCCGGATCGTGCTCCACCTCGCGCTGGAGCTCAAGCGCCGGGGCGGCGGTGTGGGCGCCGCCGCGCTGTGCGGCGGCGGCGGTCAGGGCGACGCCCTGATCCTCCGCGTGCCGGGCAACAACAAGTGAGGTAGGCCCGAGACGGGTCCCCCGAGGAGGAAGCCCTGATGGTGGACGTCCCCGCACTGGTCGAGCAGGCCCGGGAAGGGCGGCCGCGCGCCGTGGCCCGGCTGATCTCCCTGGTGGAGGGGGCGTCACCGCAGCTCCGCGAGGTCATGGCGGCCCTCGCCCCGCTGACCGGCGGCGCGTACGTGGTGGGCCTGACGGGCTCCCCGGGCGTCGGCAAGTCCACGTCGACGTCCGCGCTGGTGAGCGCGTACCGCCGGCAGGGCAGGCGGGTGGGCGTCCTCGCGGTGGACCCCTCCTCGCCGTTCTCCGGCGGCGCGCTGCTCGGCGACCGGGTCCGGATGTCCGAGCACGCGTCCGATCCCGGCGTCTACATCCGCTCCATGGCCACCCGGGGGCATCTGGGCGGCCTCGCCTGGGCCGCCCCGCAGGCCATCCGCGTCCTGGACGCGGCGGGGTGCGACGTGATCCTGGTGGAGACGGTGGGCGTCGGCCAGTCGGAGGTGGAGATCGCCTCCCAGGCGGACACGTCCGTGGTGCTCCTCGCCCCCGGGATGGGCGACGGCATCCAGGCCGCCAAGGCGGGCATCCTGGAGATCGGCGACGTCTACGTGGTCAACAAGGCCGACCGCGACGGCGCCGACGCCACGGCCCGGGAGCTCAACCACATGCTGGGCCTGGGCGAGGCCCGCACCCCGGGCGACTGGCGGCCCCCGATCGTGAAGACCGTCGCCGCGCGGAACGAGGGCACGGACGAGTTCGTCGCGGCGCTGGAGAAGCACCACGCGTGGATGGCGGAGCGGGGCGTCCTCGCGGAGCGGCGGCTCCGGCGCGCCGCCCACGAGATCGAGACCATCGCCGTCACGGCGCTGCGCGAGCGCATCGGCGACCTGCGGGGCGACCGGCGCCTGGGCGCGCTCGCGGAACGGGTGGTCGGCGGGACGCTGGACCCGTACGCGGCGGCGGACGAACTGGTGGCGGGGCTGACGGCGACGGCGGGCTGACGAAACGGCGGGCTGACGAGACGGCGGGCTGACAGCGCGGACCTCCCCTCTCCGCCCGGAGAGTGTGAGGACCGCGCTGCCGACCCGCCTGTCGGCTGCTTCGCTACTTCGCGCGCGTGGTGCGCAGGTGCTTCGCGACCGGCGCCAGGGACTCGTGGAGCGCCTTGAGCTCCTCCGGCGACAGCAGGTCGATGAAGTGCTCGCGCACGGAGGCCACATGGTGCGGGGCGACCTCGCGCATGGTCTTCCAGCCGTGGTCGGTGAGGACCGCGAAGAGGCCACGACGGTCGGACTCGCAGTTCACGCGGCGGACCAGGCCCGCGTTCTCCATACGGGTGATCTGGTGGGAGAGGCGGCTCTTCGACTGGAGCGTGGCGGTCGCGAGATCGCTCATCCGCATCCGGTGGTCCTTCGACTCCGAGAGGTTGACCAGGATCTCGTAGTCGTTGTTGGTGAGGCCGAACGGCTGGAGATCCCGTTCGAGCTGGTGCATCAGCAGCCGGCTCACGTACAGGTGGGCACGCCAGGCGGCCTGCTCCTCGTCGCTGAGCCAGCGGGTGCCGTTCTCGGTGTCCATAGAGGGAGTCTACCTAAGAAGTTGAAAGATTAACTAATGAAGGTGCGGTGCGCACGTGCGAGGTGGCAGGTCGTGTGTTCGACCCGTCACACTCCGCAGGGTACCGCTCACAGCCCGAAGCGGCGCTGGAGGTCGCCCAGCTGGCCCGGCAAACGCGGGGACATTGACTGATTCCCGGAGGTTCCGTGCGGCACGCCCGCCTCGTCCGGCGGGCCCTCGCCGGTGGCGATGTCGGCCATCAGCTGCTCGGTGGACTGCAGCAGCACCGTGCCCGCGCCGACGAACTCGAACTGGTGCTCCTCGCCGGACGCGCCGCCCAGTCCCGTCAGCCGCCGGACACCGCCCATGACGCCCTTGAGGTACTGGTGGTCGTAGTGGTGACAGGGGGACGGGCAGTCGGCCCAGCCCACCAGGGCCTGCGGGTCGACGCGGACCGGGGGCTCGACGAAGACGACCGGGCCGTTGGACGCGGCCACGAACTTCCCCGTGCCGATCAGGGTGAGGAAGCCCGGAATGATCGACTGCTTGAGCGAGAGCGAGGGCTCGAAGGCCAGCAGATTGCCGGAGCGAACGGTGAGGTTGCCGTCCTCGAGGTCATAGGAGTTGACGTCGAAGGAGCGGTCCGCGAGCAGCATCTTGCCGTGGCCCTCGGCGACGACCCAGTCCGCCGCGTGGAGGGGGGAGTGGAAGCTGCCGGCGATCAGCCGGTCGAGGGGGCCGTGGCCGATGCCGTGGAAGTTGATCTGCCCGTAGTAGGCGATCATCTTCCCCTTCTGCAGGAACCACTGCCCCTTGAGGTCGACGCTGAAGGTGTAGGGGTTGACGTTGTCGTTGCTCGGGAGCGTCGACGCGTCGTGGATGACGGGGCCGGTCACAGCTTCTCCTCCGACGCCTGGACGTACACCGTGCCGTGGCCCGACAGCTCGAGCCGGAAGGCCTCGCCGCTGCCGCGGCCGACGACCTCGCGCCAGCCGATCGCGGCCGACAGCTTGTTGCGGACCTCGCCCCGGTGGGCGACATAGGCCTGCGGGTCGACGACGACCGGGCGCCCGGCGGTGATCGGCAGCTCGATGAAGCCGCCGTGGGCCATCACGGCGACCGCGCCGTGCCCCTTGAGGGTGGTGGTGAACAGGCCCTGGCCGGTCACCTGGCCGCGCACCATGCCCATCACACCGCCCTGGGACCCCATGAACATCGTGCCCTGCTGGAGCGTGCCGTCGAAGGCGAGCAGCCGGTCGGCCTCGACGTAGAGGGTGTCGCCGGTGAGCTCGATGACGTGGACGTGGTGGCCGCCGTGGCCGAACATGACCGTGCCGCTGCCCTCCACGGACATCAGCGGCGTGGCCTCGTTGGCGATCCGGCGGCCGATCATCCCCATGACGCCGCCCTGGCCGCCGGTGATGCTGGGGGTGAAGGAGACGTCGCCCTTGTAGGCGAGCATCGCGCCGCGCTGGCTGAACAGCCGCTGCCCGGGGACCACCTGGGCCTCGACCATCCGTGAGTTGAGGAGCCGGAAGGGCATCAGATGTCACCCCCGATGGTGTTGCGCTCGCTGGGCTGGACGTAGACGAGCCCGTCGCCCTCGAAGCGGATCTGGAACGCCTCGCCGGAGCCCTCGCCGATGAAGGTGCGGAAATTGACGCCCGACTGGAAGTGCTGCTTGAGCCGGCCGGTGTGGGCGATGTACGCGCCCGGGTCGACCTGGAGGGGCGTCTGCGGGGTCACGCGCAGCACGATCGCCGTGCCGTCGGAGAGGATCGCCGCCTGGCCGGTGCCCTCCACGGTCGTGGTGAACAGGCCGTTGCCCTGCGAGGCGCCGCGCAGGCCGGTGAACGTCGTGCCGGTGCGCAGGGCGGAGTCGGTGCACAGAAGGTTGCTCGACTCGACGTAGAGGGTCTCCCCGCGCAGCGCGACGAGATTGATCTCGCTCGCCCGGTCGGCGAAGTAGCAGGTGCCGTGTCCCTTCACCTCCATGACTTCCATCTGCTCGCCGGTGAGCCGGCGCGTCACCATGCCGCGCAGGCCGTCACCGCCGCCCGTCATCTTCTTGAATGCCATCTCGCCCTCGTACGCGACCATCGAGCCGTTCTTGGCCTTGACCGCGTCCCCCGTCATGTCGACGGCGAGGACTTTGCTCCCGTGGAGCCGAAACTGAGCCACGCCCAGACGCTAGCGGGCGGACATACGGCTCCAACAGGCCCCATGGCCCTCGGAACGCCCGGAACGGACCCGGAGCCCGTGATCCGTAGCAGTACTGCGACAATGGAGCGGCTTGTGAACGCCATCACAAGCTGTGACCGTCCCGCCACTAGCGACCGAAGGTGTGCCCCGTGGACCTCAAGACCGCCTCCGCCCTGCGTCGGCTCCGCCTGGTGTCGGTGCCGGAGGGTGTTTCCTTCCTGCTCCTGATGCTCTGCTCGGTGCTCAAGCGGACCACCGACTTCAACGCGGTGCCGGTGATGGGCGCGATCCACGGCATCCTCTTCATCATCTACGTCGTCTTCTGGATCGACGCCTGGTCCCGCACCAAGTGGGAGCTGAAGACCGCCGCCCTCTACTTCGTCCTCTCCGTCCTGCCGACCGGCGGCTTCTTCGCCGACCGCATGCTCCGCCGCGAGGCCGAGGCCACGGTCATCGCCGCCCGTGCCCGCAAGGAAGGCGTGGTGAACGCATGATCGTCGCCTTCTCCGTGTCGCCGCTCGGCGTCGGCGAGGACGTCGGCGAATACGTCGCCGACGCGGTGCGCGTCGTCCGCGAGTCCGGCCTGCCGAACCGTACGGACGCGATGTTCACGTCCGTCGAGGGCGAGTGGGACGAGGTCATGGACGTCGTCAAGCGCGCCGTAGCTGCGGTCGAGGCCCGTTGCGGGCGCGTCTCCCTCGTCCTCAAGGCGGACATCCGGCCGGGAGTGACGGACGGGCTGACGTCGAAGGTCGAGACGGTGGAGCGGTACCTCTCGGAGGGCTGACCGCCGGGTTAGCTGCGTATTGGGCGCCCTTCCCCGCGCGGGGGAGGGCGCTTTCCGTTTCGGCGCGCCGCGGCAACTGCCGGCAGTGGCTTGGTATGACCTCGACTCCTACGGCCGCGAGACCGTGACCTTCGTCCGCACCTTCCGCTGCGTGGTCGACTACCTGGGCACCCACCAGCACTTGGCCTCGGACCTCCACTTCGCGGCCGACCCCACCGGCGCGCTCGTCATCCGCTCCGGTGAACACCGGTTCCGCGAGGGGCCGGTCGACGCCAGAGTCCCCGGCCTCGTCGGAGGCCCGGGTCTGAGACCCACCCCTGACCCGCGCATGTGGAACGGCGCGCCAAGATCCTTTCTTTCGGCTGAGGCCGAAAAAGACTGGAGCGGCCGCCCGTCCCCCAGCACGCTGTCGGGCATGTCCACGACGTCAACCGTTCCGCCGCGCTCGCCCTACAGAGCCGTCTTCGCCGTGCCCGAGTTCCGGGCCGTCTTCGCCGCGCACGTGCTGTCCCTGCTCGGCATCGTCGTCGGTGAGATCGCGCTGTCCGTCCTCGTCTACCGGCTGACCGGCTCGCCGCTGCTCAGCGCGCTCACCTTCGCGCTCGGGTTCCTGCCGTACGTTCTCGGCGGCACCCTGCTCGCCGGGATCGCCGACCGGCGTCCCGCACGCCGCGTCCTCGTCACCTGCGATCTGCTGTGCGCCGCCGGTGCCGTCGTCATGGCGCTGCCCGGCACGCCGGTGGCCGCGCTGCTCGCGCTGCGGTGCGTCAACGCCGCCGTCGCGCCCGTCTTCGCCGGGACGCGCGCGGCGACGCTCGGCGACATCCTCGGCGAGGGCGACCGCTTCGTCCTCGGGCGTTCGCTGCTGCGCGTCGTCGCACAGGGCGCCCAGCTCGTCGGCTTCGCGGCGGGCGGGGTGCTGCTGACGGTCGTCGCGCCCCGCACCGCGCTCGTCGCCACGGCCGCCGGCTTCCTCGCCTCGGCCGCCCTGCTGCGCCTCGGCACCCGGAGGCGGCCCGCCCGTTCCGCCGCCGGCGGAGGCGGATTGATGGCGGCCTCCCTGGCCGGGATACGGGAGCTGTTCGCCGACCGCCGGATACGCGCCCTCGTCCTCCTCTCCTGGATCCCCCCGTTCTTCCTCGTCACCCCCGAGTCCCTCGCCGCGCCCTACGCCCACGACCTCGGCGCCGGTTCCACCGCCACCGGGCTGCTGCTCTGCGCCATGCCGGTCGGCGCGATCACCGGCGAGGTGCTCGCCGGGGCCCTGCTCCGGCCGCGCACACGGGAGCGGATCGCGCTGCCGCTGGCGGCCGTGCTGCTCCTGCCGTTCCTCCTCTACGCGCTGCGGCCCTCGCTCGGCTGGTCGCTGCTGCTGGCCGCGGTGGCCGGGGCCGGGACGGCGTACACGCTGGGCGCCGACCAGTGGTTCATCTCCGCCGTACCCGAGGAGCTGCGCGGCCGCGCGATGACGGTGCTGTCGGCCGGGACGATGACGATCCAGGGCCTCGGCATGGCCCTGGCCGGCGCGGCGGCGGAGTTCGTCCCCGTGCACCTGGTGGTCGCCGGGTCCGGGCTCCTCGGGACGGTGGCCGTCACGGTGGTCGTCCGCGAAGTCGTACGATCTCGCTGATCAAGGAACCACCGAAGGGGGAGCCCGTGTTCGGCAAGGGCAGGGACAAGGGCAAGGACAAGGGCGGGAGCCTCGACCCCGGCGTCGTCGTCCTGCGCGACTCGCAGGCCGTGGCCGACGCCGTGCGCGAGGCCCTGGAGACCGCGAGCGAGGCCGAGCGGCCGGGCCTGGAGCGGGCCGCGGCGCTGATCGCGCTGCACGCGGCCCGGCCCGAGCGCGAGGTCCGCGCTGAGTGGACGCGCGGCGTCCTCGCCGCGGCCGGTGTGGACCCGCGCGAGCAGGAGGTGCACGCGGTGCGGGCGGTGCGCCGGGCCGAGCCCGGGCTGAGCCTGAAGGCGGCGGTGCAGCTGGTGCGGGAGGCCGTCGCGGACGCGTAGCGGCGCGTGACGGCGGGTGTCCGAATTCCGGGACGGGCCCGGTCGGGAGGGGCCCGGCGGGTACGCTCGATGCCGTGCCGAAGCCGCTCAGCCTCCCCTTCGATCCCATCGCCCGCGCCGACGAACTCTGGAAGCGGCGCTGGGGGTCCGTGCCGTCCATGGCCGCGATCACCTCGATCATGCGGGCCCACCAGATCCTGCTGGGCCAGGTCGACGCGGTCGTCAAGCCGTACGGGCTGACCTTCGCGCGCTACGAGGCGCTGGTGCTGCTGACCTTCTCCAAGGCGGGCGAGCTGCCGATGTCGAAGATCGGCGAGCGGCTGATGGTCCACCCGACCTCCGTCACCAACACCGTGGACCGGCTGGTCACGGCCGGTCTCGTGGACAAGCGCCCCAACCCCAACGACGGCCGGGGCACGCTCGCCTCGATCACCGACAAGGGCCGTGAGGTCGTCGACGCGGCCACCCGGGACCTGATGGCGATGGACTTCGGTCTCGGCGCGTACGACGCCGAGGAGTGCGCGGAGATCTTCCGGGTGCTGCGCCCCCTGCGGGTGGCGGCGGACGACTTCACGGAGGAGGGCG
Source organism: Streptomyces abikoensis (assembly GCF_014648775.1). Taxonomy (GTDB): domain Bacteria; phylum Actinomycetota; class Actinomycetes; order Streptomycetales; family Streptomycetaceae; genus Streptomyces; species Streptomyces abikoensis. The sequence goes on along the minus strand of NZ_BMRT01000003.1, from coordinate 340,941 downwards.
ACGCCGCCGCCGACGAGAACGCCGCCGACGAGAACGCGTAGGGCGGGGCGGCGAAGATCGCCCCGGAACATACCGTTACGCTCGCCTGCATGAAGAAGAGCGTGCTGACCCGCTACCGCGTGATGGCGTACGTCACCGGTGTCCTCCTGGTCCTCCTGACGATCGGCGTCATCGCCAAGTACCTGCTGGACATGGACGGCGCCGCGGGCCCGACCCGGGTCGTGGCCATCGCCCACGGCTGGCTGTACGTCCTCTACCTGGTCTTCGCCTTCGACATGGGCTCCAAGGCCCGCTGGCCGTTCGGCAAGCTGGCGTGGGTGCTGATCGCCGGCACCATCCCGGGCGCCGCCTTCGTGGTCGAGCGCAAGGTCTCCCGCGAGCTGGAGCCGCTGGTCACGGACGAGGCGGCCGGTCCCGTACGGGCCTGACGGCCCCGGCCGGAAGTCACCTCGGCGGCTCGGCTCGCGCGCCCCGGACACGTCCCTTGTGTCCGGGGCGTTCTTGCGCGAGGATTTACTAGGACGTCCTACTAAACGCCGAGGCGGCGGAGGCCCCCATGGACGCAAGCGCGATCGAGGCGGGACGCCGCCGCTGGCAGGCCCGGTTCGACGCGGCGCGCAAGCGCGACGCCGATTTCACCACACTCTCCGGAGTGCCGGTCGACCCCGTCTACGGCCCCCGCCCCGGCGACGTCTACGAGGGCTTCGAGCGCATCGGCTGGCCCGGCGAGTACCCCTTCACCCGCGGCCTCTACGCCTCCGGCTACCGCGGCCGCACATGGACCATCCGCCAGTTCGCCGGCTTCGGCAACGCCGAGCAGACCAACGAGCGGTACAAGAAGATCCTGGCCAACGGCGGCGGCGGGCTGAGCGTGGCCTTCGACATGCCCACGCTCATGGGCCGCGACTCCGACGACGGCCGCTCCCTCGGCGAGGTCGGCCACTGCGGCGTCGCGATCGACTCCGCCGCCGACATGGAGATCCTCTTCAAGGACATCCCCCTGGGCGACGTCACCACGTCGATGACCATCAGCGGCCCCGCCGTCCCCGTCTTCTGCATGTACCTCGTCGCCGCCGAGCGCCAGGGCGTCGACCCCGGCGTCCTCAACGGCACGCTCCAGACGGACATCTTCAAGGAGTACATCGCCCAGAAGGAGTGGCTCTTCCCGCCCGAGCCCCATCTGCGCCTGATCGGCGACCTGATGGAGCACTGCGCCCGCGCCATCCCCGCATACAAGCCGCTGTCCGTCTCCGGCTACCACATCCGCGAGGCCGGGGCCACGGCCGCGCAGGAGCTCGCCTACACCCTCGCCGACGGCTTCGGCTACGTCGAGCTGGGCCGCAGCCGCGGCCTCGACGTCGACGCGTTCGCCCCCGGCCTGTCCTTCTTCTTCGACGCCCACGTCGACTTCTTCGAGGAGATCGCCAAGTTCCGCGCGGCGCGCAGGATCTGGGCCCGCCGGCTGAAGGAGGTCTACGGGGCGCGCACGGAGAAGGCCCAGTGGCTGCGCTTCCACACCCAGACCGCCGGGGTCTCCCTCACCGCCCAGCAGCCGTACAACAACGTCGTGCGGACGGCCGTCGAGGCCCTCGCCGCCGTGCTCGGCGGCACCAACTCCCTCCACACCAACGCCCTGGACGAGACCCTGGCGCTGCCCAGCGAGCAGGCCGCCGAGATCGCCCTGCGCACCCAGCAGGTGCTGATGGAGGAGACGGGCGTCGCCAACGTGGCCGACCCGCTGGGCGGTTCGTGGTACGTCGAGCAGCTCACCGACCGCATCGAGGCCGACGCCGAGGAGATCTTCGAGCGGATCGAGGAGCGCGGCCTGCGCTCCCACCCCGACGGCCGCCACCCCATCGGCCCCATGACCTCCGGCATCCTGCGCGGCATCGAGGACGGCTGGTTCACCGGCGAGATCGCCGAGAGCGCCTTCCGCCACCAGCAGGCCCTGGAGAAGGGCGCCAAGCGCGTCGTGGGCGTCAACTGCCACCGGGGCTCGGTCACCGGCGACCTGGAGATCCTGCGGGTGAGCCACGAGGTGGAGCGCGCACAGGTGCGCGTCCTGGCCGACCGCAGGGCGCGCCGCGACGACGCCCGCGTCCGCGCCGCCCTGGACGCGATGCTGACCGCCGCCCGCGACGGCTCCAACATGATCGCCCCCATGCTGGCCGCCGTACGCGCCGAGGCGACGCTGGGCGAGATCTGCGACGCGCTGCGGAACGAGTGGGGGACGTACACGGAACCGGCGGGTTTCTGAGTCCTACGGTCAGCCGTACGTGGCCGTCAGCCCGCCCACCAGCAGTGCGGTGAAGCCGCGTGCCCACTCGTCGTCCACCGGCTCCGCGCTCACCAGGGTGCGGTGGACGACCGCGCCCGCGATGACGTCGAAGATGAGGTCGGCGTTGCGGGCCGCCGAGGCGGGGTCGGGTTCGTGGGGGAGCTCGCCGCGGGCCTGGGCGCGGGCCCGGCCGAGGAGGACGAGGGACTTCTGGCGGTCCACGATCGCGGAGCGGATGCGCCTCCGGAGCGCGTCGTCGCGAGTGGATTCGGCCACCACCGCCATCAGGGCCGTCCTGGTCTCCGGGCGCTCCAGCAGCGCGGCGAACTGGAGGACGACGCCCTCGATGTCCGCCCGGAGGCTGCCGCGGTCGGGGAGCTCCAGGTGCTCGTCGAAGAGGGCGGCCACCGCGTCCACGACCAGTTCGTTCTTGCCCGCCCAGCGGCGGTAGAGGGTGGTCTTGGCGACCCCGGCGCGGGTCGCGACGTCGCCGAGGGTCAGCTTGCCCCAGCCCAGCTCGACCAGGGCCGCGCGGGTCGCGTCGAGGATGGCGCGATCGGCTTCGGCGCTGCGTGGGCGGCCCGTGCGGCGGGCCGGGGTAGGGGCGGCGGAGCTCATGGAGAGACCTTACCGCCGAGTAGGTCGCCAGGTATGAGGCAGATCACAGGGTTGGGGAGGGGGCGATGCGGTTACGCTACGGGTCGTAGCGTAAGAGCGACAGCCACTGGCGCCGGGTGGGGACCCGGCGCGGAACAGTCAGCCGCCGTCCGCCGGTTTTCCGGTTCGCCGTGCCGAGGGGGGAGGATAGGGCCATGCAGCCACGGAACATGTCCATGAGTGGAGTGGTCGACCTCGCCGCGGTGAAGGCGGCCGGGGAAGCCAAGCAGAAGGCGGAGCAGGCGCGCGCGGAGGCGGCGCGCCACGGCGTGGCCCCGGCCGCGGGCCGCCTCGTCTTCGACGTCGACGAGGCCGGCTTCGAGATGGAGGTCCTCCAGCGGTCCGCCGAGGTGCCCGTCGTCATCGACTTCTGGGCCGACTGGTGCGAGCCGTGCAAGCAGCTGGGCCCGCTGCTGGAGCGGCTCGCCGACGAGTACGCGGGGCGTTTCGTCCTCGCCAAGGTGGACGTCGAGGCCAACCAGCTGCTCTTCCAGCAGTTCGGCGTCCAGTCCATTCCGGCCGTCTTCGCCGTGGTGGCCGGCCAGGCCCTGCCGCTGTTCCAGGGCGCGGCGCCCGAGGCCCAGATCCGTCAGGTGCTGGACCAGCTGATCGCGGTGGCGGAGCAGCGCTTCGGCATCGTGGGCGCGCCCCTCGCGCCGGGTGAGGGCGAAGAGGCGGCCGCCCCGAAGGTGCCCGCCGGCCCCCATGACGCCGCCCTGTCCGCCGCGCACGACGCGCTGGACGCGGGCGACCTGGGCGGTGCCGTCCGTGCCTACGAGAACGTGCTGTCCGACGACCCGGCCAACGCCGAGGCCAAGCTGGGCCTCGCCCAGGCGCGGCTCCTCGAGCGCGTCCAGGGCATGGACGCGCAGGCCGTGCGCAAGGCCGCGGCCGACGCGCCGGGCGACGCGGCCGCGCAGATCGCGGCGGCCGACCTCGATCTCGTCGGCGGCCATGTCGAGGACGCCTTCGGGCGGTTGATCGACACCGTGAAGCGGACGGCCGGGGAGGACCGCGACGCCGCGCGGATGCGGCTGCTGGAGCTCTTCGAGGTGATCGGTCCTGACGATCCCCGGGTGACGGCGGCGCGTACCGCGCTGTCCCGCGCCCTGTTCTGACAGGCGCGCGACGGGCACTCGACAGACGCTCGACGGGCACTCGTCCCTCCCGCGTCACATACGGAACGGGCGACCGCGCTTTACCAAAACTTGGTAAACGCGGCCGCTGTTACGCGCGGTAAGGAAAACCCGGGCTTTCGCCCGGGTTTTTCTGTTGTGCCCCCTCGGCCTCGATCACGTTCCGGCGTCGGGCGGTCCGGTGGCGATACATACCGGCCGCTCGTTGGTTATCCGCTCGTTACTCGCAAGTAATCAACCTCTTGTGCCCCGGCCCCCGATGGACCACGATCGGGCCAGCCCGGTCCGCTCCCCGCCCGGCCATCGGTCGTGCGCGGGTCGCGGGTCCCCACCGGGCGGGCCGGCGGCACCGTCCGCCGGTCCTGGGACAGGGGGGTCCCCGTGCGCCAACGGCGGGGCCTGTTCCGGTGGTTGCGCGAAGGCGTGGCCAGTGGTTGTCGCTCGGGGGTGATCGCCGGTGTGTGACGGGCGCGGCAGGCGCCAGCGGATGCGACGGCGCTCTTCTTCCCGAGGACGTAGCTCTTCTCCCATCCCCGCACGGGCAGCCGGCCCGTACCGGGGGTGTACGTCCGAGAAGGAGGACAGTCGTGAAGGACCGGACTCGTGGCGGGACCAGATGGCGCAGGTTCGCCGTCGTGATGGTGCCCGGTGTCGCGGCGTCGGCCGCGGTCGGTGTGGCCGTCGCGCAGGGCGCCCTCGCGGCGTCGTTCAGTGTTTCGGGCCAGCAGTTCAAGGTCCAGGCCGGGAAGATGGTGGGCGAGGACTTCGTCCAGTACGGCGCCCTTGACCAGAACTCGAAGGGTGCCCACCCGGTGGCGGTCGTCGGCGTGAACCACGCGACGATCAACAACCTCTGCCAGTCCGTCGTCGTGCCCATCCCGTTCATGAACCAGGACGTGTCGATGAAGCTCACGGCGGGCGACAAGGAAGCCGTCGACGCCAAGCAGCTCTACATCGACGCCGAAGCCCTCAAGGCCGACGCGCAGTTCGAGGACATCGACATCGGCGTCTCGGTGGACGACACCCTCAAGGGCAAGGGCGCCGGCAAGGGCCCCGGCCCGCACGCCGGCGACAAGTACGTGCCGGGCTCGTTCGCCCAGCAGGCCAAGCGGGTCACCTTCACCGACGCCAAGCAGCGGGCGTGGGCGACCACCGCGGGCACCTTCACCCTCAAGGGCCTGAAGATGAAGGTCGGCTTCGGCAAGGACGAGTGCTTCAAGGACTCGGAGCTCGACTGACGGGACGGGCGTGGGACCGGGCCGCCGGCCCCACGCCCGTCACCGGCCGCCTTCCGCGACCACGACCGCGCCCGTGAGCACGGCCGCGCCCGTGAGCGCCGCCACGCGTCACTGAGCGCCACGCACCACCGATTCGCCAGTCCCGAGGAGCTGTACACCATGAGCGCCGATACGCGACCACGGCTGATCGACACGCTCGGCCGCACCCGCCGTTCGTTCTGGGACTGGCGGGGCCGACGCCCCTTCTGGGGCGGCCTGTTGTGCATCCTGGCCGGGGTCCCGGTCATGTACATCCCCTACCAGACGGTCTCGCTGGGCGATCTCCAGTTCCGGATGGCCACGACGGCCGGCGCCGGATCGCTGATCATCGGCGTACTGCTGATCGTGCTGGGCCTGACCATGTGGTACCAGCCGCAGTCGAGGGTCTTCGCCGGCGTCGCCGCGATCCTCCTCGCGCTGGTCTCCCTCGTCGTCTCCAATTTCGGCGCCTTCCTGGTGGGATTCCTGCTGGCGCTGATCGGCGGCGGCCTCGGGGTGTCCTGGGCGCCGGGAGAGGCGCGGCCCGAGCCGGTCGTCCCGTCGCCCGGTGAGCCGGACGGGAGGCACCGTGCCGACTGACCGCGCGCACGGCGCCGGGAACGGCCCGCGCCACGCCGCGCCGAGAAAGCCGCTGCTGGCCCGGCTGAACATGCCGGCCGGCAAGGCGGTCGCGCTCGCGGCGATGCCGACCGCCGTACTGATGGGCATGGGCCTCACGCCGACGCTGGCGCAGGCCAGGCCCGCGCAGCCGCTGAACCCCTTCGGGGAAGCGGGATGCGTGACCGCGCCGGACACGGTTCCGGAGCCGGACGCGACGGAGGCGGGGGAGAGCGGGACGCCCTCGCCGAAACCCCCGACCGCCGGTACGGGTACGGGCACGGACGAGCGCACCGGGACCACGGACACGCCGCCCCCGTCGAAAAAGACCGCGCCCGGCGCCGAGGAACCGTCGTCGGCACCGGCGGACCGGGGCCAGGAGCCCCCCGCCGCGTCGTCCGGCTCGCAGCCCGCGAAGACCTCGCCGGTCACCCCGCCCTCCGGGACGGTCGACCCGCTGGATCCGCTGGGCCTCGGCAAGAAGCTCACCGACATCCTGACCGGTGGGAAGAGCGGGCAGAACGGGACGCAACCGACCCCCGGGACCGGTCCGTCGGCGTCGCCCTCGCCCTCACAGTCGGCACAGGGGGCGTCGCCGAAGCAGTCGCGCCCGGACAAGGCCGTGTCGGGGCCGGTGGCCGAGCCGAAGCCGAAGGCGTCCGCGACGCCTTCCCCGTCCGCGACCCCATCGCCTTCCGCCTCCGCTTCGGAATCGGCGTCGCCCTCGCCCACTGCCTCGGCCACCGGCGAGACCGGCGGCAAGCAGCCGGGGCCCTGCCCCAAGGGCACGGTCGTCGACGAGAACGAGGGCCACGCCTTCCCCGACCAGCCCTGGTATCTGGAGGCGAGCAAGCTCACCCTGACCGGTCTCACCTATGAGGGCGTCAAGCGCGTCACGACGGCGAACAAGCAGCAGAAGACCGTGCTCAAGTTCACCGCCGACGCCCTGGAGATCAGGGACCTCCACCAGATCGTCAACAACCAGGGCAAGCAGTACCACGTGGCCGGGATGGGGACGACCTCGACGCTGAAGAGCGGCAAGGTCACCATGTACACGGAGGAGCTGAAGGGGAAGCTCCTCGGGATCCTCCCGTCCACCCAGTCGCCGACGAGCCTGCCGCCGCTGATCCCGGGACTCAAGCTGCCGATCCCGATCTTCTTCACCAATGTGAAGATCCGTCAGGCGGGGCAGTTCGGCGGGACGCTGCACATCCCGAACCTCCACCAGTACCAGACGGAGGGCACATACCCGTAGGCCGAAGAGACCGGAGTACGACACGGCCGTGGCCGCCGCCCCCGCGAGGGGGACGGCGGCCACGGCCGTCGTGCGCGTACCGGCGCCGGAACCTAGCGGTTCTCGCCGCCCAGGTGGTGCACCCGCACCATGTTGGTGGTGCCGGGGATGCCGGGCGGGGAGCCCGCCGTGATGATCATGATGTCGCCCTCGGTGTAACGCTTGAGCTTGAGCAGCTCGGCGTCGACCAGGTCGACCATCGCGTCCGTGTTGTCCACGTGCGGGACGACGAAGGTCTCGACGCCCCAGCTCAGCGTGAGCTGGTTGCGGGTCGAGGCGTCCGTGGTGAAGGCCAGGATCGGCTGCGCCGTGCGGTAGCGGGACAGCCGGCGGGCGGTGTCACCGGACTTGGTGAAGGCGACCAGCGCCTTGCCGCCCAGGAAGTCCGCGATCTCGCACGCGGCGCGGGCGACGGAACCGCCCTGCGTGCGCGGCTTCTTGCCCGGGACGAGCGGCTGGAGGCCCTTGGAGAGCAGCTCCTGCTCGGCCGCCTCGACGATGCGGGACATCGTCTTGACGGTCTCGATCGGGTACGCGCCGACCGAGGACTCGGCGGAGAGCATGACCGCGTCCGCGCCGTCCAGGATGGCGTTGGCGACGTCGGACGCCTCGGCGCGCGTGGGACGGGAGTTGGTGATCATCGACTCCATCATCTGGGTCGCGACGATCACCGGCTTGGCGTTGCGGCGGCACATCTCGATCAGGCGCTTCTGCACCATCGGGACGCGCTCCAGCGGGTACTCCACCGCCAGGTCGCCACGGGCCACCATCACACCGTCGAAGGCCATGACGACCTCGTCCATGTTGTCGACGGCCTGCGGCTTCTCGACCTTGGCGATGACCGGCACCCGGCGGCCGACCTGGTCCATGACGCGGTGGACGTCCTGGACGTCCTTGGCGTCGCGGACGAAGGACAGCGCCACCATGTCGCAGCCCATGGCGAGCGCGAACTTCAGGTCCTCGACGTCCTTCTCGGACAACGCCGGGACGTTCACCGCCGCGCCGGGCAGGTTGATGCCCTTGTGGTCGGAGATGACGCCGCCCTCGATGACGATCGTCTTCACGCGCGGGCCGTCGACCTCGGTGACCCGCAGCTCGACGTTGCCGTCGTTGATGAGGATCTGGTCGCCCTTGGCGACGTCGCCGGGCAGGCCCTTGTAGGTCGTGCCGCAGATCGTCCGGTCGCCCGGGACGTCCTCGGCGGTGATGGTGAACTCGTCGCCGCGCACCAGCTCCACGGGGCCGTCCGCGAAGGTCTCCAGGCGGATCTTCGGGCCCTGGAGGTCGGCCAGCACGCCCACCGCGCGGCCGGTCTCCTCCGAGGCCTTGCGGAGGCGGTTGTACCGCTCCTCGTGCTCCGAGTGGGACCCGTGGCTCATGTTGAAACGGGCCACGTTCATACCGGCCTCGATCAGCGACTTCAGCTGGTCGAAGGAGTCGACGGCAGGGCCCAGGGTGCAGACGATTTTGGAACGGCGCATGGGGCAGATCCTATCGGTTTGTTTCGGAGCGGAATATTCGAGCTGTGGGAAAGACCAAGGAACGGATCATGACGATCCGCTGATCAAGAGCTGACCAGCGCGTACGTCTGCGTGGCGATCTCCAGCTCCTCGTCCGTCGGGACCACGGCGACCGCGACCCGCGCGTACTCGGGGGAGATCAGCCGCGGCTCGCCCGAACGGATCTCGTTGAGCCCGGCGTCCACCACGAGGCCCAGCTCCTCCAGGCCCGCCACGGCGGCCTCGCGGACCGGGGCCGCGTTCTCGCCGACGCCCGCGGTGAAGGCCACGGCGTCGACCTTGCCCAGGACCGCGTAGTAGGCGCCGATGTACTTCTTCAGCCGGTGGACGTAGATGTCGAAGGCGAGCGCCGCCCGCTCGTCGCCCTCGTCGATCCGCCGGCGGATCTCGCGCATGTCGTTGTCGCCGCACAGTCCGATCAGACCGCTCTTCTTGTTGAGGAGCGAGTCGATCTCGTCGACGGACATCCCGGCGTTGCGGGACAGGTGCAGCAGCACCGCCGGGTCCAGGTCGCCGGAGCGGGTGCCCATGACCAGGCCCTCCAGCGGGGTGAGGCCCATGGAGGTGTCGACGCAGCGGCCGCCCTTCACCGCGGAGGCCGAGGCGCCGTTGCCCAGGTGGAGCACGATGACGTTGACCTCTTCAGGGGCCTTGCCCAGCAGCTTGGCGGTCTCGCGGGAGACGTACGCGTGCGAGGTGCCGTGGAAGCCGTAGCGGCGGATCATGTGCGCGTCGGCCGTCTCGGTGTCGATCGCGTAGCGCGCGGCCGACTCCGGCATCGTGGTGTGGAAGGCGGTGTCGAACACCGCGACCTGCGGCAGGTCGGGGCGGAGGTGCCGCGCCGTGCGGATGCCGGTGATGTTGGCCGGGTTGTGCAGCGGCGCCACCGGGATCAGGCGCTCGATCTCCGCGACGACCTCGTCCGTGATCAGGGTCGGCTCGGTGAACTCGCTGCCGCCGTGCACGACCCGGTGGCCGATCGCGGCCAGCTCCGGGGAGTCCAGGCCCAGCCCGTCGGCGGCCAGCTCCTCCCCGACGGCCTGCAGCGCGGCGTCGTGGTCGGCGATCGGGCCGGTGCGCTCGCGCTTCTCGCCGCCCGAGGCCAGCGGGGTGTGTGCCAGCCGCGAGGTCTCCTCGCCGATGCGCTCGACCAGGCCGGCGGCCAGCCGGGCGCCGTCGGCCATGTCGAGCAGCTGGTACTTGAGCGAGGACGAACCGGAGTTGAGGACGAGGACTCGGGTGGCGTTGGAAGTCATCGGGGCTTTCCGTGTGGGGGTGCGGGTGCGAGGAGGGGCTCAAGGGTTGCGGGGCCGGGGCGGCGTGCCCCGGCCCCGCGGGCCGGATCAGGGCTCGACGCGTTCGCCGCGCTGGTCGCCCTGGGCCTGGATGGCGGTGATCGCCACGGTGTTCACGATGTCCTGGACCAGCGCGCCGCGCGACAGGTCGTTGACGGGCTTGCGCAGACCCTGCAGGACCGGGCCCACCGCGACCGCGCCGGCCGAGCGCTGGACGGCCTTGTAGGTGTTGTTGCCGGTGTTCAGGTCGGGGAAGACCAGCACCGTGGCCTTGCCCGCGACCTCGGAGCCGGGCAGCTTGGTCGCGGCGACCCGGGCGTCGACGGCGGCGTCGTACTGGATCGGGCCCTCGACCAGCAGGTCGGGGCGGCGCTCCCGGACGAGCTCGGTGGCCTTGCGGACCTTGTCGACGTCCGCGCCGGAGCCGGAGGTGCCGGTGGAGTACGACAGCATCGCCACGCGCGGCTCGACGCCGAACTGCTGGGCGGTCTCGGCGGACTGGATGGCGATGTCCGCGAGCTGCTCGGCGTTCGGGTCGGGGTTGACCGCGCAGTCGCCGTAGACCAGGACCCGGTCGGCCAGGCACATGAAGAAGACCGAGGAGACGATCTGGGCGCCCGGCGCCGTCTTGATGATCTCGAAGGCGGGGCGGATGGTGGCGGCGGTGGAGTGCACCGCGCCGGAGACCATGCCGTCGGCCAGGCCCTCCTGGACCATCAGGGTGCCGAAGTAGGAGACGTCGGCGACGACGTCGTGGGCCAGCTCGACCGTCATGCCCTTGTGGGCACGGACCTTGGCGTAGATCTCGGCGAAGCGCTCGCGCAGCGGCGAGGTCGCCGGGTCGATCAGCTGGGCGTCGGCCAGGTCGATGCTCAGCTCGGCGGCGCGCTTGCGGATCGCGTCCTCCTCACCCAGCAGGATCAGGTCGCAGACGTCCCGGCGCAGCAGCACGTCGGCGGCGCGCAGCACCCGCTCCTCGGTGCCCTCGGGGAGGACGACGCGGCGGCGGGCGGAGCGGGAGCGCTCGATCAGCTCGTGCTCGAACATCATGGGCGTGACGCGCTCGGAGCGGGCCACGGAGATGCGGTTCGTCAGCTCGGCGGTGTCCACGTGGCGCTCGAAGAGGCCGAGGGCCGTCTCCGCCTTGCGCGGCGAGGACGCCTCCAGCTTGCCCTCGACGGCGAAGAGCTCGGCGGCGGTCGGGAAGGACCCGCCCGGCACGGAGACCACCGGCGTGCCCGGGGCCAGCCGGCCGGCCAGGGCGAGGATGTCCGGGCCCGGGCGCTCGTCGAGGGTCAGCAGCACACCGGCGATGGCCGGGGCGCCGGCGCTGTGCGCGGCCAGCGCGCCGACGATCAGGTCCACGCGGTCGCCGGGGGTGACCACCAGGCAGCCCTCGGTCAGGGCAGGGAGGAAGACCGGCAGCATGGCGCCGCCGAAGACGAAGTCCTTGGCGTCGCGGGCCAGCCCGGACTCGTCGCCGAGCAGCACCTCGGCGCCCAGCTGCTGGACGATCTGGCGCACGGTCGGCGCGGACAGCGCGCTGTCCTCGGGCAGGGCGTAGCAGGGCACGGGCAGGCTCGCGGAGAGCCGCTCCGCGACGGCCTCGCGGTCGGCCGGGGCGACCCGGTTGACGACCAGGGCGACGACGTCGCAGCCCAGCGAGTGGTAGGCGCGGAAGGCGTTGCGGGCCTCGGCGCGCACCGACTCGGCCGACTGCTCCTGGCCGCCGACGACCGTGATCACGGACGCGGCGAACTCGTTGGCCAGCCGGGCGTTGAGGGCCAGCTCGTCGGGGAGGGTGGTGCCCGCGAAGTCGGTGCCGAGGACGAGCACGTACTCGTGGTCGCGGGCGACCGCGTGGAAGCGCTCGACGAGCCGGGAGACCAGCTCGTCCGTGCCCCGCTCGGCCTGGAGGGCCGCCGCCTCGTTGTAGGTCATGCCGACGACGCTGTCGGGGGACTGTGCCATCCGGTAGCGCGACCGCAGCAGGTCGACGAGGCGGTCGGGGCCGTCGCCGTGGAAGAGCGGACGGAAGACGCCCACCTTCTCCACATGGCGGGTCAGGAGCTCCATGACTCCCAGCTCGATGACCTGGCGCCCGTCGCCCCGGTCGGTCCCGGTCACGTACACGCTGCGCGTCACGCGTGCTCTCCTACTCGTCCTCGGCCAGTACTCGGCTAGTGCTCGACTGAAAATAAACCCGTTAGGGTGGGCTTGACCTCTTGACAATACCTGCGCTCGTGGATAAGGCGCTCGTCAGGAGGGTGATGGCGGAATGCGACGCAGGCCGTCGGCCCATGAAACAATCGGCCTGGCTCACAGGTACCAGTAGCGAGCAGGAGAAACAGCACGATGCGCATCGGAGTCCTCACGGCGGGCGGCGACTGCCCCGGCCTGAACGCTGTCATCCGCTCGGTGGTACACCGGGCGCTCGTCGGCCACGGCGACGAGGTCATCGGCTTCGAGGACGGCTTCAAGGGCCTGCTGGACGGCCGCCACCGCAAGCTCGACCTGGACGCCGTCAGCGGCATCCTGGCCCGCGGCGGCACCATCCTCGGCTCCTCCCGCCTGGAGCGCGCCCGGCTGCGCGAGGCCTGCGAGAGCTCCAAGGAGCTCGCCCGCGACCTCGGCATCGACGTGCTGATCCCGATCGGCGGCGAGGGCACGCTCACCGCGTCCAAGATGCTCTCCGACGCGGGCCTGCCCGTCGTCGGCGTCCCGAAGACCATCGACAACGACATCTCCTCCACGGACCGCACCTTCGGTTTCGACACCGCCGTCGGCGTCGCGACGGAGGCCATCGACCGGCTCAAGACGACCGCCGAGTCCCACCAGCGGGTGATGGTCGTCGAGGTCATGGGTCGCCACGCCGGGTGGATCGCCCTGGAGTCCGGCATGGCCGGCGGCGCCCACGGCATCTGCCTGCCCGAGCGTCCCTTCGACCCGGCCGACCTCGTCAAGATGGTCGAGGAACGCTTCGCCCGGGGCAAGAAGTTCGCCGTCATCTGTGTCGCCGAGGGCGCCCACCCGGCCGAGGGCACCATGGACTACGCCAAGGGCGCCATAGACCAGTTCGGCCACGAGCGCTTCGCCGGCATCGGCACCAAGCTCGCCACCGAGCTGGAGCGCCGCCTCGGCAAGGAGGCCCGCCCGGTCATCCTCGGCCACGTCCAGCGCGGCGGCACGCCCACCGCGTACGACCGCGTCCTCGCCACCCGCTTCGGCTGGCACGCGGTCGAGGCCGCCCACCGGGGCGACTTCGGCAAGATGACCGCGCTCAAGGGCACGGACATCCACATGGTGCCGCTGGCCGACGCCGTCACCGAGCTCAAGCGGGTGCCGGAGGACCGGATGGACGAGGCGGAGTCCGTCTTCTGAACGGGCTTGCCGCAGTCCTGCGCGGTATCGCGCCCGTAGGGGCGCGGGGCCGTGACACCGTGCGGCTCCGCCGCGTGGGCGCGACCAGCCACGACGTGGTCGCAGATTGCCCGGACCCCGGGGTGGCGTGGCGGCTGCGGGCCGTCGTCGGCCGATCGCGCAGTTCCCCGCGCCCCTTCGGGGCGCTGTACGTCGAGGGCCCCCTTCCGACCAGGTCGGAAGGGGGCCCTCGGTCGTGGGGTCCCGGGGCTCACTGCGCCCCGATGGCCTCCAGCGTGTCGAGCTTCGCCGCCCGGCGGGCCGGCCAGACCGCGGCCAGCACGCCGACCGCGAGGGCCAGCAGCAGGAACACCGCGATGCGGCCCCACGGCACGACCATCTCGTACTGCGGGAAGGACGAGCGCAGCAGGTGGCCCGTCGACCAGGCGAGGAACACCCCGGCCCCGACGCCCAGCACCGCGCCGAACATCGCGATCATCACGGACTCCAGCCGGACCATCCGCTTGACCTCGCGCCGGTCCAGGCCGATCGCGCGCAGCATCCCGATCTCCCGGGTCCGCTCGAAGACCGACATGGCCAGGGTGTTGACGACGCCGACGACGGCGATGACGACGGCCATGCCCAGCAGCCCGTACATCAGGTAGAGGATGTCGTCGATGCTCCCGGCCTCGTGGCGGCGCAGGTCGTCCTGGCTCTGGACCTTGATCAAGGGGTTCTTGCCGAGCGTCTCCTTGATCTTCTCGGCGAGGTCCCCCGCCTTGCCCGGGGCGGCCTTGACCAGCACCTGGGAGTCGCGCACCTTCTCCTGGTGGGGGTCGACGAGGGCGGGGGCGGCGAGGACGGAGGACAGGATGTCGGTGTCCTTGTAGACGGCCACGACGCGCGGGGTGGCCTTCTTGCCGTCGTAGAACGCCATCGGCAGCGTGGATCCCACCGTCAGGCGGTGTTCCTTCGCGAACTTGTCCGACACGGCGACGGCGGTCGTGCCGCGTACGTCGGCGAGCGAGCCGCCGGTGACCGTTACGTCGAGAACCTTGCCGAGGGCCCGGACGTCCGTCGCCGTGACCGACCCCGGGCTCGTGTCCGTCTGGAAGCCGGCCGACCGCAGCGGCACGGCCGCCGCGACGCCGGGCTGCCCGGCGAGCGTCCTGGCGATCTCGGGGGAGAGGCCGAGGTAGCTGGTGGAACTGACCTTGTAGTCGGCCGTCATGTCCGGGGCGCCCATCGTGGACATGCCCCGGTCCGCCGAGACGGCGCCCACGGTCAGGCCGGTGATCAGGGTGAGGCCGATCATCAGCGCGGAGGCGGTGGCGGCGGTGCGGCGCGGGTTGCGCAGGGCGTTCTCCCGGGCGAGCTTGCCGCTGACGCCGTGGAGCCGGATCGCGAGGCGGCCGAAGAGCCGCACCAGCGGGCGGGACAGCAGCGGGGCCAGGACGATCAGGCCGGCGAGGGTGAGCGCCGAGCCCGCCATCGCGTAGTTGATACCGCCGCTGTCCTTGAACCTCGTGACGTACAGCATGACTCCCACGCCCAGGGCGGTGAGCGCCGCGCCGAGGGAGTTGCGCAGCACGAGGCTCCGGGGGGCGGGTGCCGCCTCGACGGAGGCGAGTGCCTCGACGGGGGCGATCCGCGCGGCCTTGCGGGACGGCAGCCACGCGGCGAGCACGGTCACCACGACGCCCACCCCGAGGGCGGACAGCACGGCCGAGGGCGTGATGACCAGCGGCCCGTCGGGCAGGCTCGCGCCGGTCCCGTTGAGCACGGGGTGGAGGCCGGTGGCGACGCCGATGCCGAGGACGAAGCCCAGGGCGGAGGCGATCAGGCCCAGCAGCCCGGCCTCGATCAGCACCGAACGCACCACCTGGCGGCGGGAGGCGCCCACGGCGCGCAGCAGCGCGATCTCACGGGTGCGCTGGGCGATCAGCATGGTGAAGGTGTTGGCGATGATGAAGACGCCGACGAAGAGGGAGATGCCCGCGAAGATCAGCAGGGTCTTGCGGATCGAGCTCGTCTGCTCGTCGATCATCTTCGCCTGGGTGGCGGCGAGTTCCTGGCCGCTGCGGGCCTCGAAGGTCTTCGGCAGGGTCGCGCGGACCTTGGCGGTGAGCGCGGTCTGGTCGGTGCCGGGGGTCGCGGAGACGGCGAGCTCGGTGAACTCGCCGGGCTTGCCGAAGAGTTTCTGCGCGGTCGCGGTGTCGAAGAGGGCCAGGCCGGCGCCCGCGCTCACGCGGGGATTGTCGGTCTTGACGATGCCCACGAGCTTCTTGTCGATGACCGGGCCGTCGACGGCCAGCCGCACGGTGCCGCCGAGCGTGACGCCGGCCTTGGCGGCGGTCTTCGCGTCCAGGGCGATCTCACCCTCGGCGGCGGGGCCGCGGCCCTTGACGAGCGGGTAGCGGCTGTCCTTGCCGTCCTTGCCGGGGACGTAGTTGTCGCCGTCGCTGCCCCAGTCGCCGCCGACGGGGTCGCCGTGGCGGTCGGCGATCATCGGCATGCCGCTGACGGACGGCCGCACGGAGGCCACGCCCGGCAGGGCGGCTATCCGCTTCACCATCGCGTCATCGAGGGCGGTGGCCTGCTCCTTCGGGTCGGTGCTGGGGCCGCCCGTCGTCACGGAGACGGCGACGTCGTCGAGGCTCTTGGACAGCCGGTCGCGGTAGGCGCCGCCGACGGAGTCGCTGAAGACGAGGGTGCCGGAGACGAAGGCGGTGCCGAGGAGGACCGCGAGGGCGGTCATCATCAGCCGGGTCTTGTGCGCGAGGAGATTGCGCAGGGCGGTACGGAACATGGGGTTCAGTCCTGGGGTTCGGATCCGGCGATGATCAGTTGGTACGGCCCTTGGCGTCGAACGCCTTCATCCGGTCGAGGACGGCATCGGCGGTGGGCGCGTGGATCTCGTCGACGATCCGCCCGTCGGCCAGGAAGACCACGCGGTCCGCGTAGGAGGCGGCGACGGGGTCGTGGGTGACCATGACGATCGTCTGCCGGAGCGCCTGGACGGACTCGCGCAGGAAGCCCAGCAGCTCGGCGCCGGAGCGGGAGTCGAGATTGCCGGTGGGCTCGTCGGCGAAGACGATCTCGGGCTTGGCGGTCAGCGCCCGTGCCACGGCCACGCGCTGCTGCTGCCCACCGGACAACTGGCTCGGCCGGTGCGCGAGCCGCCCGGACAGGCCCAGCGTGGTGACGATCCGCTGGAGCCACTCGGGATCGGCCTGGCGGCCCGCGATGTCCAGCGGCAGCGTGATGTTCTCCAGCGCGGAGAGCGTGGGCAGCAGGTTGAACGCCTGGAAGACGAAGCCCACGCGGTCCCGGCGCAGCCGGGTGAGCTGCCGGTCCCCGAGCGAGCCGAGCTCGACGTCCCCGATCCGGGCGGAGCCCGAGGAGATGGAGTCCAGGCCCGCCATGCAGTGCATCAGCGTCGACTTCCCGGAACCGGACGGCCCCATGATCGCGGTGAACTCGGCACGCCGGAACTCCACGGACACCGAGTCCAGGGCGGCCACCCGGGTCTCGCCCTGCCCGTAGACCTTGCTCAGCCCGGTGGCACGGGCGGCGACGGCACCGCCGGCGGGCGAGCGGGGGACGGCGTAAGCGGCCGTGTGGGACACGGGTCTCCTCCGGAGGGGTGGGGTAAAGGGGGAATCAGCACCTCCAATTCTTGGCGCGCCCCGTCCGCGAAACGTCAGCCCAACGACCGGAATGCGGTGTCGGTCTCGGGTCCCGCGGGGGCACGGACGCGTAGTACTTCAGACGGACGGCGTCATCCCGGGGACGGGTGGGACGACCTCATCCCTTCACCGCCCCGCCCAGCGCGAAGCCGCCGCCCAGGCGGCGGGCGATGAGGGCGTACAGCAGGACGACGGGCGTCGAGTAGAGGATCGAGAAGGCCGCGAGCTGGCCGTAGGCCACCTGGCCGTGGTTCCCGAAGAACGTGAAGATGCTGACGGACGCGGGCAGCTGGTCCGGGGTGAGCAGCAGCATGAAGGGGACGAAGAAGTTGCCCCACATCATGATGAAGCAGTAGATGGTGACGACCGCGAGGCCCGGGCCCATCAGCGGCAGGATGACGCGCACGAGCGTCTGGAGGCGGCCCGCGCCGTCCGTCCACGCCGCTTCTTCCAGGACGACCGGCACGCCGTCCATGAAGTTCTTCATCAGCCAGATCGCGAAGGGGAGTTGCGCGGTCGCGAGGAAGAACGCGGTGCCCTGGATCGTGTCGATGAGGTCGATCCGGACGAACAGCCCGTACACCGGCACCATGACCGCCGTGATCGGCAGGCACGTCGCGAAGAGCACGCCGAGCAGATAGGGCCTGGTGAAGCGCGAGCGGTGGCGCGAGAGCGGGTACGCGGCGAGCGCGGCGCACACGATCGTGATCAGGGTCGCCCCGCCGCACAGCAGCAGGCTGTTGAGCATGGGCGTGAAGGTGATCTCGTCGGTGAGGACGGCGGAGAAGTTCTCCGCCGTCGGCCCGGTCGGCATCCGCACCCGCAGCCCGGCCTCGGCGTCGACGGAGGCCAGCAGCAGCCAGACGAGCGGGGCGGCGAAGGCCGCCAGCAGCACGAGCAGCGCCGCGTCGGAGGCCAGACGGTGACGGAAGCGGCGGGTGGACGGGCGCATGGCACCTCCGTGCGCGACGCGCGCGGCTCCGCGCGCGTCAGCCGCTCGGAGCGTAGCGCGCGCACGGGCCGGGCAGCAGAGGGCGTGCCCGCCCCCGGGGCTACGAGGACGGCGGCTCCGGCGGCGTCCCCGGCGTCCCGGGAGCGGTCTGCCGCGCCGTCGTGCGGGCCTGCATCAGCGCGGCGGCGGCCGTGACACAGCCGCTGACCGCTGTCAGAAGACCGCCCATGGCGGTGATCAGCGCCGCCGGATCCGCGCCGTCGTCCTTGGGAGTGGGGTAAGCGGCGGCCGGCGGAACGGGCTGTGCGGGCATGATCGGAGTGGGGCTCGGCGAAGAGGTGCCCGTGGCGTCCGGCGGAGTGGCGCCCGGTGGCGGGCCGGTGCGGTCCGGAAGGGGCGCCTTCGTCGCGGGGGCGCCGAACGTCGGGGGCGCGGGAGTCTGCGTCCCGGCACCTGTGCCGTTGCGGAAGGTCAAGGCCAGCCAGACCGCGGTCAGCAGCGTCGCCGCGGACAGCATCGCGGTCAGCGGCACCGCACGGGAGCGGCGCGCGGGCGCGGGCCGCGGCGCCGGTGTCGGTGACGGCCCGCGGGGCAACCCCCTCGGGGGTGCCGGCGGCGCGGCGGGCGGCCTGGCAGGCCGCGGTAAGGAGCGTTCCAGCAGCAAGGCCGCCGTTCCCGCTCCCACGGCCAGCCCCGCGACCCACGCGGGAGCTTCCGGAGAGGCGTCCGGATCCGCCCACGTGCCCACCGCGAGCGCGCCACAGGAGACGACCGCCCCGGACAACGCGCATATCCGGCCCAGCCGCAGGCGCCGCCGCTGCCCATCCAGGGCCGGTTCGCGACTCATGGACCAAGGCTAGGACGTGCCGTCACCGCTGCCCAGAGAGTAGCCGGAGAGCAGTCGCCGTCCGGCCGACAACGGTGAACGGGGAACGGGGAACGCTCACTTCGCCGTCGAGTAGATCATCCCCGCGAACTCGGCGACCTGGTTGTCCGGCAGGTGCCGGGCCACGTCCGCCTCGCTGATCATGCCGACCAGCCGCTTGTTCTCGATGACCGGCAGCCGGCGGATCTTGTGGCTCTCCATCTCGTGCAGCACGTCCTCCACATCCGCGTTCGCGTCGATCCACCGTGGTGTCCCCTCGCAGAGGTCGCCCGCCGTGGCCCTGTCCGGGTTTCCTCCCCGGGCGAGGCACTTCACCACGATGTCCCGGTCGGTGATGATGCCGCACATCCGCCCGTTGTCGTCGCTGACGGGCAGGGCGCCCACGTCGAGCATCTGCATCACCTGGGCGGCCCGGGTCAGCGTTTCGTCACGCGTGATCCACTGGGCGCCCTCGTGCATGATGTCCTTGGCTCTGGTCATGATGACCAGCCTCCAGTCGTCAGGGGGCCGCGAAGACCCGTCCAGCGAACTCCGCGATCTGCTCGTCCGTGAGGTTCTTGGCGAGCTCCGACTCGCTGATCATGCCGATCAGACGGTGGCCGTCCGCCACGTCGATCACCGGGAGCCGTTTGATCCGGTGGATCTCCATGGTCTCCAGCGCCTCGGTCGCGTCCGCGTCCGCCGCGACCCAGTGCAGCGCGCCGCCCAGCGACCCGGCCTCCACGGACGCCGGATCGCGCCCGGTGGCCACGCACTCCACGACGATGTCGCGGTCGGTGACCAGGCCCTTGAGCCGGTTGTCGTCGCCGCAGATCGGCAGCGAGCCCACGTTCAGCTCGCGCATCAGCTTCGCGGCCTCGAAGAGGGACTCGTGCGCCCCGATGCACCGCACACCCTCGTGCATGATGTCGCGGCAGGTGAGCGGTCGTCCGCCGGTGGTACGGGCCATGACCGAAACTCCCTTCGTCGCTCCGGGCACGACCGGCCGGTGCGCCCGGCACCTCCATCCTCTCCCTCGCCGCGCCGCCCGGCCATCGGAGGGCTGCTCCGTTCGGGTGACGTCCGGGTGACGTCCGGGTGGGGCGCGCCCCCGCCGCTCCCCGGGCGCGTGTCAGTGGCCGGTGCGAGACTGAAATCCGGCCGGGGAAACCCGGTGGAGGTCTCCCGGAGTCCAGAAGGAACTCCCGAAGGAAGTCCCGAAGGAGCACGCCACCATGCTCACCACGAACTTTGTCACCGGCGCCCCCAACTGGCTCGACCTCGGCAGCCCCGATACGGACGCGGCCGCCGCCTACTACGGCCGGGTCTTCGACTGGTCCTACGAGTCGGCCGGCCCCGAGGCCGGCGGGTACGGCTTCTTCAAGCTCGGCGGCAGCACCGTCGCCGCCCTCGGCCCCCTCACCGACGAGGGCGCGAGCTCCGCGTGGACGGTCTACTTCCGGACGCCCGACGCCGAGGCCACGGCCAAGGCCGTCGAGCAGGGCGGGGGCACGGTCCGCGTGGCGCCGTTCGACGTGATGGAGGCCGGGCGGATGGCCTGTTTCACCGACCCGGGCGGCGCGGAGTTCGCCGTCTGGCAGCCCGCGGCCGTCGCCGGCCTGGAGAAGGCGTCCGACGAGGGCGCCCTGTGCTGGGCGGAGCTCCACACCGGCGACCCCACCGCCGCCAAGGCCTTCTACCGGGGCATCTTCGGCTGGCGCTCCGAGGACATGAAGGTCCCCGGCATGACGTACACGGTCCTCTCCACGGCGGAGGGCGACCAGCAGGACGCCTCCTTCGGTGGCGTCGTCCCCCTGCGGGACGAGTCGGAGGTCCCCCGCTGGATCCCGTACTTCTCGGTGACCGACGTCGACGAGGTCGTCACCAACACCCAGGGCGCCGGCGGGTCGGTGCTGATGCCCGCCTCCGACGTCCCCGACGTCGGCCGCATGGCCTGGCTCGCGGACCCCTTCGGGGCGCCCTACGCCGTCATCAAGCCGAACCCGCCGATCCAGGTGGCGGCCTAGCCCCGCGGCATGACGTCCGCGCTGGTCAGGGCGGGTCAGGCCAGGTCAGGACAGTATTCTTCCCCCTCATGGATCTCGTACTCGACCCGCCGCACGGCGTCGCGCCCGTGCGGCTCGGCATGACCTACGCCGAGGCCCTCGCCGCCGTCACCCAGACCTTCGGGGCGCCGCGGACCGCCCGCGAGGGGCTCATCTCCACGAGCCTGGACGGCATCGGCTTCCAGGTGCTGCTGGAGAAGCGGGACCGGGTCACGGCCCTCGAGCTGTGGTGGCCGGGCGAGGGCCGTACATCGAGCACGCGCGTCCTCCTCGACGGCGACGACGTCTTCACCACCCCCGCCCGCCACGTGCTGCGCCGCGCGGCCGCCCGGGGCTGGACGGTCGAGGACCCCGACGAGGAGTACTGCCGCATACCCGGCGTGACCCTGGGGTTCACGCGGATGACCTCGCAGGAGGTCCCGCGCGAGCGTGACGGCCTGCCCGTGTGCTTCACCTCTGTCCTCGTCGCCGACGAGCGCTACTACGACGGCCCCTAGGCCGCTGGGCCGTGTCCGGCGGATCTTCGTCCCGCGCCACCACGGCGCCCCTTACGGGGCACTGCGTGATCCGCCGGACGGCCTAGACGTCCTCCCGCAGCAGCCGCACGTACACCGTCGCGAACAACGCCCCCACCACCAGCAGCAACAGCGCCACCGCCGTGCCGTAGCCGATCAGCGACTTCAGGAACGCCTGGTCGTACATGAACACCGGCAGCGTCTGGCTGCGGTTCCCCGGGCCGCCGCGCGTCATCGCCCAGATCAGGCCGAACACCGACAGCGTCTGCAAGGTGTTGAGCATGAGGTTCGTGCCGATCGAGCGCCGCAGCAGCGGCAGGGTGATGTGCCAGAGGCGGCGGAGGCCGCGCGCGCCGTCGACCTCCGCCGCCTCCGTCACGTCCTGCGGGATCTCCGCCAGCGCCGCCGAGTAGACCAGCATCGAGAACGCCGTGCCGCGCCAGACGTTCGCGAACGACACCGCCAGGATCGGCAGTGTGAACAGCCAGTTCTGCTGCGGGAGATGGAGCAGTTCCAGCACCGCGTTGAGCGTGCCGCGCCGGTTGAAGAACGTGTACAGCAGGAAACCCGCGACGATCTCCGGCACGACCCAGGCCGCGACCACGACCGTGCCCGTCGCCGTCCGGACGGCCTTCGACGCATGCCGCATCAGAGCGGCCAGCGCGAATCCCAGCGAGTTCTGCCCGAGAAGGGAGGAAACCACGGTGAAGACCAGTGTCAGCACCACCGCGTTGAGGAAGTCCGGATCCCCGAACGCCCGGCGGAAGTTGGCCAGTCCGACGAAGGACGCGGTGGCCTGGCCCGTCAGCTGGGTGTCGGTGAAGGCGAGCCACACGCAGTACGCGACCGGGCCCGCCAGGAAGAGGATCAGGAGGGTGGTGGCCGGGGCGAGGGGGAGCCAGCGCGCCACCCGTCGCGTGGGTGAGGTCATCGCGTCGTCACACCCGCCCCGCCCACGATCGACCGCAGCCGTTCGTCGTAGCCCCGCGCCGCCTTCGTCGCGTCGGCGTCGCCCGTCGTGACGGACTCCATGGCCTCCTGAATGGCGTTCGACACCCGGGGGTAGACGGGCAGCGCGGGCCGCCAGTGGCTGTCCTTGACCAGGTCGGTGAAGAAACCGATGCCCGGCATGGACGAGCGGTACCTCGCGGAGGCGGCCACGTCGTCCCGGACGGCGATCTGGCCGTCGCGCACGGTCCACTCCGTCGCGTTGTCCGGCGTCTGCAGGAACGCGATGGCCCGCCAGGCCAGGTCCGCCTTCGCCGACTTGGCGCCGATCGACCACGTCCAGCCGCCGGAGAGGCTCACCCGGCCCGGGTCGCGGCCGTCCTGGGTGGGGAAGGCGGTACGGCCCATGACCGCCGTCCAGCGGGGCCAGGGCTTCGCGCCGGAGTCGATCCAGTACTTGCCGAGCCAGTTCCCGTCGAGGTCGATGGCGAGCTTGCCGGCGGGGAGCCAGTCGGTGGCGACATGGGTGGAGATGTTGGGGTCGAGCGCGTCGGACGGCTCCGGGCCGAGCTTCTCGGCGTAGACGGTGCGGACGAATTCCAGGGAGTCGCGGAAGCCCTTGCTTCCCGCGACCCATTTCCTGCTCGCCGGTACGTACAGCGGGTCCGGGCCCGTGCCGTACAGCAGCATCTCGAAGCCCTGCATCGTCGCGGCCTCGCCGGCGCCCTTGCCGGTGTAGACGTTGAGGGGGACGACGCCGGGGACGGCGCGCTTGACGGCGCGGGCGGCGTCGAGGACGTCGTTCCAGGTCCGGGGCCGCCAGTCGGTGGGGAGCCCGGCCTTGGCGAAGATCTCCTTGTTGAACCACAGGGCGCGGGTGTCGGTGCCGTCGGGCACCCCGTACGTCTTCCCGTCCACGCCCCGCGCGGACGCCTTCGCGGCCGGCACGAAGCGGTCCCAGTCCTTCCAGTCGGCCAGCTTGTCGTCCAGGGGTCTCAGATAGCCGCTGGTGATGTCGGAGTTGATGAGGAAGGTGTCCTCGCGGACGACGTCCGGGGCGGTCTTCGCGGACCGCATCATCTGCTGGATCTTGGCGTAGTAGTCCTCCAGCGAGGCCTGGACGGGCAGCAGCCGCAGCTTCTTCCCGGGGTTCTCCTGCTCGAACCGCCTCTTGATCATGGCGAGGTAGGTATCCATGATCCGGACCTTGTTGTCCGTGCTGCGCTGGTAGGCGACCTTGACCGTGTCCGGGTCGTCGTCGCCGGAACCGCTCCCGCACGCCACCACGGAAGTGGCGGCGAGAGCGGTGAGGGCGATGAGGCGTACGGGGGTGGTGGGGCGCACGGCTCGACCTCCTACGGCACCTGTCGAGTGCTGCGTTCGTCGAGTACTGCGTTCCCCGGGCCGCCCCGCGGAACCCTTTCAGCGTGGCGTGGACGTCAGCCAGCGGTAGCGCAGTTCGGGCCGGCCGATCTGCCCGTACTGCGGGGCGCGGACGGCACGGCCGGTGTCCACGAGGTGCTCCAGATAGCGCCGGGCCGTGATCCGCGAGACGCCCACGGCGGTGGCGGTCCCGCCCGAGGAGACCCCCGCCGAACCGGCCGCCCGGACGTTGTCGATGACCGCCTGGAGGGTGTCCCCGGCCAGCCCCTTCGGCAGCGCGGCGGGCTGCGGGGCGCGCAGGGCGGCGAGGGCGCGGTCCACCTCCTCCTGGCCGCTCGCCTCGCCCGCGGCGGCGCGGAACTCCGCGTACCGGGTGAGGCGGTCGCGGAGGGTGGCGAAGGTGAAGGGCTTGAGCACGTACTGGACGACGCCCAGCGAGACGCCCTCCCGGACGACCGCGAGGTCGCGCGCGGACGTCACCGCGATGACGTCCGCCGTGTGCCCGGCGGCGCGCAGCGACCGCAGGAGCTGCAGGCCGTGGCCGTCGGGGAGGTACATGTCGAGCAGCAGCAGGTCGACCGGCGTCCGCTTGAGGAACTGCGAGGCGTCCCCGCGCGAGTGGGTCACCCCCGCGACCGTGAACCCCGGCACCCGGCCCACGTACAGCGCGTGCGCGTCGGCGGCGACGGGGTCGTCCTCGACGATCAGCACACGGATCGCCTGCGGGGCGTTCGTGGGAACGTCCGGACCCGTCGGTCTCACGGTGGTCATACGGGGACTCCTTCGGTGGTGCGGACGTGCTGGAGCGGCAGCCGGACGGTGAACTCGGCCCCGCCGTCGGGGGCGTCGGCCAGGGCGACGGTGCCGGCGTTGCGGCGGGCGGCCTGGCGGACGAGGGCGAGACCGAGACCACGGCCCCCAGGGGTTTCGCCGCCGGGCGGTGTCGTCTTCGTCGACCAGCCGCGGCGGAAGATCTCGTCGGCCGCCTCCGGCGGTACGCCGGGGCCCGTGTCGGCGACGCGCAGGAGGAGTTCGGCGCCGTCCGCCCGGACCGTGACGGTGACCCGGGGCGGGCGGGCGCCGCTCGCGCACGAGGCGTCCACCGCGTTGTCGATCAGGTTGCCCAGCATCGTCACCAGGTCGCGGGCGGACAGGTCGGGGGGCAGCAGCCCGTCGTCCACGTGGCTGTCGTCGGTGAGGACGAGCTCCACGCCGTGCTCGTTGGCCTGGGCGGCCTTGCCCAGCAGCAGCGCGGCGAGCACGGGCTCGGCCACGGCGGCGACGACCCGGTCGGTCAGGGCCTGGGCGAGCTCGAGTTCCGCCGTGGCGAATTCCACGGCCTCGTCCGCGCGGCCCAGTTCGATGAGCGAGACGACGGCGTGCAGCCGGTTCGCCGCCTCGTGCGCCTGCGAGCGCAGCGCCTCGGCGAAGCCGCGCACGGAGTCCAGCTCGCCGGAGAGCGCCTGGAGTTCGGTGTGGTCGCGCAGGGTCACGACCGTGCCGTGCCGCTCACCGCCGGCCACCGGCGAGGTGTTGAGGACGACGACCCGTTCGTCGGTCAGGTGCACCTCGTCCACGCGCGGCCCGGCGGCGAGCAGGGCCTCCGTCAACGACGGCGGCAGCCCCAGCTCGGTGACGGGCAGGCCGATGACGTCCCCGCGCAGACCGAGGAGTTCCCGGCCGCCGTCGTTGACGAGGGCCACCCGGTGCCTTCCGTCGAGCATCAGCAGCCCCTCGCGGACCGCGCGCAGCGCGGCCTCGTGGTAGTCGCGCATCCGGGCGAGCTCGGCGGCGTTCATGCCGTGGGTGTCCCGGCGCAGCCGGGCGATCAGCAGGTACGTCCCGGCGCCGCCGAACGCCAGCACGGTCAGGGCCACCCCGAGGAACACCAGGACCTGGTCGCGGACCTGGGCGCTGATCGCGTCGACGGTGATGCCCGCGCTGACCAGCCCGGCCACCCGGCCGTCCTCGTCCCGCACGGGCGCGACGGTCCGCACGGACGGGCCGAGGGTGCCCGTGTACGTCTCCGAGAACGTATGGCCTTCGAGGGCGGGCTCGGTGTGGCCGAGGTAGCGCTCGCCGATGCGGAGCGGATCGGGGTGGGTCCAGCGGACGCCGTCGGGGCTCATGATCGTCACGAAGTCGACGCCCGTGTCCCGGCGGACCTGCTCGGCGTACGGCTGGAGGCGGACGGCCGGGTCCCGCTCCCGTACGGCCGTCTGTACGGCGGGGGAGGCGGCGACGGCGACGGCGGCCGCGGTCACCTGGCGGCGGGCGGACTCCTCGGCCTGGTCGCGGTCGGCCAGGTACGCGAAGACCGCGCACCCGGCCACCACGGCGGCGACCAGCGCGATCTGGGTCGCGAAGAGCCGGCCGGCCAGGCTGTGGGGGAGGCGGATGCGAGGTGTGCGCATGGCCGACAGTGTGCCTGTTGGCCGGTTCGTGAACGTAATGCACATAAGGGTGACCACCGTCACAGGGCCGTGCATAGTCTCCGGGACCCCACTTTCCTCGGGAGAACCCCACGATCACCCTTTGAGGAGCCCACCGTGAGCACCGAGACAGCGCAGCCACCCCCACCACCACCCGCCCATCGGGACCGGTCGCACTACCTGTACCTCGCGGTGATCGGCGCGGTGCTCGTCGGCGTGGTGGTCGGTTTCGCCGCGCCGGGTGTGGCGGTGGAGCTCAAGCCGCTGGGCACGGGCTTCGTCAACCTCATCAAGATGATGATCGCGCCCGTCGTCTTCTGCACGATCGTGCTCGGCATCGGGTCCGTGCGGAAGGCCGCCAAGGTCGGCGCGGTGGGTGGACTGGCGCTGGGGTACTTCCTGCTGATGTCCACGGTGGCCCTGGCCATCGGCCTCGTCGTCGGCAACCTCCTGGAGCCGGGCAGCGGGCTGCACCTCACGGACACCCTCCGGCACGCGGGCGAGGCCCAGGCCAAGGGCGCCGCACACGAGTCGACGTCGGACTTCGTGCTCGGCATCATCCCGACCACGATCGTGTCCGCCTTCACGGGCGGCCAGGTGCTCCAGACGCTGCTGGTGGCGCTGCTCACGGGCTTCGCGCTCCAGGCCATGGGCCCGATGGGCGAGCCGGTGCTGCGGGGGATCGGGCACATCCAGAAGCTGGTCTTCCGGATCCTCGCCATGATCATGTGGGCGGCGCCGGTGGGCGCGTTCGGCGCGATCGCCGCGCTGGTCGGGGCGACGGGCATGGACGCGCTGAAGTCCCTGGCCGTCATCATGCTCGGCTTCTACGTGACGTGCCTGATCTTCGTGGTCGTGGTGCTCGGGAGCCTGCTGCGGCTGGTGGCGGGGGTGAACGTCTTCGCCCTGCTGAAGTACCTGGGGCGGGAGTTCCTGCTGATCCTGTCGACGTCCTCGTCGGAATCGGCGCTCCCGCGCCTGATCGCGAAGATGGAGCACCTGGGCGTCAGCAAGCCGGTGGTCGGCATCACGGTGCCGACGGGGTACTCCTTCAACCTCGACGGGACGGCCATCTACCTCACGATGTCCTCGCTTTTCGTGGCCGAGGCGATGGGGAATCCGCTGTCTCTGAGCCAGCAGGTCTCCCTGCTGCTCTTCATGATCGTCGCCTCGAAGGGCGCGGCGGGAGTGACGGGCGCCGGCCTCGCCACCCTGGCGGGCGGCCTCCAGTCCCACCGGCCCGAGCTCGTGGACGGCGTCGGCCTGATCGTCGGCATCGACCGCTTCATGAGCGAGGCCCGCGCCATGACCAACTTCGCGGGCAACGCGGTGGCGACCGTCCTCGTCGGCACGTGGACGAAGGAGATCGACACCGCCCGCGCCCGCGAGGTGCTCGCGGGAAGGCTCCCCTTCGAGGAGACCTCCCTGGCGGCCGACGCCGGACACGGCGCGGCGCCATCAGCGCAGGGGGCCGTCGCGGCCGCCTGACCACTCAGACCACCCCCACGGCGTGGCCGCCACTCCCCACCGGCGGCCCCCGGGCCCGGAACGGCACCGCCGGGCCGCGCCGTGGGGGTTCCCCGCCGTCGCGGCGGGAGGAGGGCCCCGGCCCCGCCCGGGGCAGACCCCACCCCCCACCCTCCCCCCGCCGCGTCGGCGTCGACCCTCTCCTCGCTCACGCGGGGCCGCCGCCGTCGGTCTCGCGGAGTTCGAACCACACCTGCTTGCCGACGACATCGAGCTCGTCCCACACCAGCGTCACGCCGGAGGCGGACGCGAGGTCGCGCACGAGCGCCAGGCCCCTGCCGCGCTCGTCGCCCGCGGCGGCCTGTCCCTGTCGGCGGTACGGCCGCCGCACGGGGTCGTCGTCGCGTACGGCGACGACGACCCGGTCGCCGTACACCGGATACCAACTGGCGCAAGTCGTCGTTCTCGACCGAC
The DNA here is from genome assembly GCF_014648775.1 of Streptomyces abikoensis. Lineage (GTDB taxonomy): Bacteria > Actinomycetota > Actinomycetes > Streptomycetales > Streptomycetaceae > Streptomyces > Streptomyces abikoensis. The sequence goes on along the minus strand of NZ_BMRT01000003.1, from coordinate 312,736 downwards.
TCGGAAGGCAACTCGTCGAGCTGGCCCGCTTCGACGGCCGCATAGCCATACGCGAGAGCGACGCGCCGGCAACGGTCTTACAGACCCGTGGCCGGAGCGTCGCGGCGTTCATCGAGTGGCAGAAGTCGTCGTTCTCGAGCTACCGAGACGACTGCGTCGAACTCCGCAGGCGCGGCGACCGTGTCGCCCTCCGCGAGAGCGACGCCCCCACCACCGTCGTCGCGACGACCCCGCCCCGCCTGCGGGCGCTCCTGGCCGTTCTGAAGGCGACCGGTTGACGGAGCTCAGTCGTCCACCCACACACGGGCGAGGCAGCGACGGCCGTGCGGGGCGGGCGGGTCGGTGAAGGCGGTGCGGCCGTGCAGTACGACGGTGTTGTCCAGCCAGAGCAGGTCTCCTGGGCGCAGGGGAATGCGAAGGACCGTGCGACGGTCGGACAGCATCCGGTCCACCGCGTCGAGGACCGCCCGCTCGCCGGGGGTCAGGGGCGCCCCGGCCTCCCGCTGGGCGAGTTCGATCCCGCGCCTGTTGTAATGCACGCGCAGGTCGGCGCCATGGCGCCGGAAGACGGGGCGGAGCCGGTCGAAGCCGTTTCCCCGGCCGAAGTGGAAGTCCTGGTAGAGGCGCGGCAGGGCCCAGGGGTGGTCGGTGAGCAGCCGGTTGTGCACGGTATGGCCGCTGACCAGTAGCGTGTCCCCGCCTTGGGCCGCCTGTCGCACGCACAGCAGCCCCATCAGCCTTGGCGGATGGGGGGCCGGGGTCCGGTCGGTGTGCGGGGGCAGGGCGAGGTTGGTCCTGCCCAGCCCCGCGTTGTCGGCCACGGTGACGAACCCGCCGGCGTCCGCCGGTCTCGGGGTGCCCAGCGAGGCGGCGAGTCGCCGGCACATGGCGGCGCACTCCTGGTCGGTGCGTCCGTCCACCGGCCAGCCCCGGATCACGGTGAATCCGAGGCCGTACCGCAGGCGATGGGTGACACGCGCGGCCAGATCCGCCAGGGCGGGCGAGCGGCCGGGTGGCAGCGGGAGCAGCCAGTCCGACTCGTCGAGGGTGGGTCCGTTCCATGCCGTGAGCGCTTCGACCGGGGCGGGCTGGGTCATCCGCTCATCGTTCCGCGGCGGTTGTCCGCCGACAAGCCCGTACCCGCGTCGGCGGTCAGTCGTCGATCGCCTGGTAGAGCGTCGTCCAGAAGTCGTGGATGGCCCGCGCCGAGTCCGGCGTGGACATCCCGGTCTGGGTGAGCAGGATGCCGACGAGCCCGTTGTGCGGGTCGGCGTACGTCGTCGTACCCGCTCCGCCGTCCCAGCCGAACTGGCCGATGGGCGCGTAGTCGCCGCGATAGGTGCGGACCGTCATCCCGAAGCCCCAGCCGCCCTGCTGCCCCTGGCCGTATGACATGTGGACGAGGTTGCGCGCCAGGGCTTCCCGGGCGGCGAGCTGCTCGGCCGGGAGGCGGTTGCCGGTCATCAGCTCGACCGCGGGGCGGGACAGGATCCGTTCGGTGCCGTGCACACCGCCGTTGAGCAGCATCCGGAAGTACGCGTGGTAGTCGTCGACGGTGGAGTCGAGTCCGCCGCCGCCGGACTGGAACGCCGGGGGCCGGCTGTGGTGGCCCCCGGCCGCCTCGTCCTCCACGTGGAACTCCCCGGTCCGCGGATCGGGGGAGTACAGGGGCGGCAGCCGGTCGATCTTGTCGGCGGGCACGTGGAAGCCGGTGTCCTTCATGCCCAGCGGAGCGAAGACGCGCTCGCGCAGGAACGCCTCGAAGGACTGGCCGGTGACCCGGGCGACGAGCACACCGAGGACGTCGTCGCCGACGTTGTACAGCCACCGTTCTCCGGGCTGGTACATGAGCGGGAGCGTGCCCAGGCGGCGCATCCACTCGTCCGGCTCCACCGCCGGCAGCAGCCATCCGTTCTCGCCGTAGACCTTCCGCGCGAAGAGCTCCCGCATCATCGGCGAGCCCATCGCCGTCGTGTCCAGGCCGAGCCCGAACGTGGAGGTGAGCAGGTCCCGCACGGTGATCGGGCGCCGCGCCGGCACGGTGTCGTCCAGCGGGCCGTCGGCCCGCTTCAGCACGCGCCGGTCGGCGAGTTCGGGCAGCCACGGGTCCACCGGGTCGTCCAGCCGCAGCCGGCACTCGTCCAGCAGGACCATCGTCGCGGCGACGGCGACGGGCTTGGTCGTCGAGGCCATGCGGAAGATGGTGTCCCGGCGCATCGGCGCGCCGCCCTCGTGGCGCATCGTCCCGATCGCCTCGACGTGGGTCTCCTCGCCACGGCTGACCAGGGCGACGAGCCCGGGTATCCTCCCGGACTCCACATGCCGTGCCAGGACCTCGCGCAACCTGCGCAGCCCTGCTTCGGAGAAGCCGTCAGTGCCTTTTCCCATCGTGAATCTCCTTGTGAACGCTGCTTGATCTGAAGGCTTTCGCCGGCACGCTGCGGGAGCTGGCTAGAACACCGCCCTGACGAGCCGGTCCAGCGCCTTCGGGAACTCCCGTGCCGGGTCGATCGCGGCTTCCCCGGTCGTCACCGACGCGGTGAGCGTCCTGCCGCCGTCGGGCGTGCTGTACATGAGCGACCCGTAGCCGCCGGGCGGGCTGCCGTTGTGGTGGTAGACGGTGCCGCCGTCCGGGCCGAGGTCCTGGACGAACAGGCCGAGGCCGTAGTGAAGGTCGCCGCTCTTGGGGTGCGGCGTGCGCATCTCGGCCAGGAGCGGGGCCGGCAGGAGCTTGCCGCGCATCAGCGCGGAGAAGAAGGTGTGGAGATCCGCCGTGGTCGAGACCATGTCGCCGGCGGCGGGCAGCAGGGAGAGGTTCTGACGGGTCACGTCGGCGACCTTCCACTCACCGCCGTCCTGGTAGCGGTAGTAGCCGTGGGCGTGCGGCCCGGGGAGGTCGGGTGAGGCGCCCGGCACCACGGTGTCGTGCAGGCCGAGCGGCCGGAGGATTCGTCGCCGCATCTCCTCGGCGTAAGGGCGGCCGGAGACCTGCTCGACCAGCAACTGGGCGAGGGTGTAGTTGGTGTTGGAGTAGCTCCAGTCCGTCCCCGGCTCGAACCGTGCCGGCTTGGACAGCGCCAGCCGAATCAGTTCCTCGGGCCGGTAGGTGTGGAACCGGTTGTCCACCCACTCCTTGCCCGTGGCGGGTATCCCCGGCGCGAACGTCCCGTCGGCGTAGTACTCGCCGGTGTAGTTGAACAACCCGCTGGTGTGCTGCAGCAGCATCCGCGCGGTGATCCGCCGGTCCAGCGCGAGTTCGGGCAGGTGGTCGGCGACCGGGGCGTCGAGCCCGAGTCTGCCGTCGGCCACCAGGCGCAGCACCAGCGTCGCCGTGAACGTCTTGGTGGAGCTGCCCGTCCAGAACCGCCCGTCCGTCGGCGGTTCGGCGCTCCTGCCCAGCTCGCGCACCCCGGCGCTGCCGACCCATTCGCCCCGCTCGTCGTGCACGCGCATCTGGATCCCGGCGAAGCCGGAATCGACGAACTCCTGGAGGGCTTTCGGTAGTTCGGGCCTGTCGGTCATGAAAGGTGCTCCTCATTCATCAAGGGGTTGATCAGAGGCTGTGGGCGGTGATGTCGCCGTAGGCGGTGGTCGCGTGGATGGTCAGGCCGGCGGCGGCGCCTTCGGCGTTCTTGAGCGTGTTGTGGATCCGGCCGTAGCCGGTGCCCGCGTCCAGGGAGGCGGAGACGCCCCGGGCGGCGCCGACCGAGATCCGGCCGTGCTCGGTGCGCAGCGTGACCGCGCCGCGCACGGCCTCGGCGACGCGGAGGTCGCCCTTCTGAGTGGTGATCTCCGCCGGGCCGCCCAGGCGGCCGACCGAGACGTCGCCCGCGAGGAGGGCGAGGTGGGCGCTCGCCGTCTCGTCGAGCTTGACCGAGCCGTGCGCGCTCTCGAAGGCGACGTCGCCGAGCCGTCCGACGCCCCGGAACTCGGCGCTGGCCGCCTTCGCCTCGACGCGGGAGCCGGCGGGCACCTGGACGGTGACCTCGATGGAGCCGGAGTTGCCGAGGACCCGGTTCTTCGCCTCCGGGGCCTCGATCCGCAGGACGCCGTCGTCGTACGCGACCCGGGTCTCCTCCGCCGCCTTCACGTCGCGGCCCTTCGAGGCGTCCAGGGGCAGGACCTCGACCGTGGTGTCGGCCCGGTCGGCGGCGATGAACCGGATGTGGCCGGCGGGGACGTCGAGGACGGCCGAGACGGGGGCGGGGGTGTCGAACTTTCGCATCGTGCTCTCCTGTGGTCGGTCGTTGTTTCCGATGCAGGAAAAGCTACGTTGCGTTTGTCGGCGCGGCAATGAGCTCGTTGCGTGCAGTCGTCATCAGTGCAGGTCAGAGGCTGGAAATCGTTGCAACGGCGATGAATTCAATGCAACGTCCTTCTCGTCGATCGTTGCAATGAGGGTGGATCGAACGCTACGCTGGTCCCATCAAGGACGCACGAAGGAGACCCCGGTGCCCGGAGGCAGACTCACCCAGCAGGAACGCCAGCAGATCGCGCTCGGGCTGGCCGACGGGCTCGCCTACGCGGAGATCGCCCGGCGTCTCGACCGGCCCACCTCGACGGTCACGCGCGAGGTGATGCGCAACGGCGGCCCCACCGACTACCGCGCCGACCTGGCCCACCGCGCCACCGAACGCCGTGCCCACCGGCGCAGGCAGCCCGCGCCCCGGGGGGAGCGGGCGCCCTCGCGGGAGTACGGGCGCGACGCCGAGGCGGTGCGCGAGTACGAGGAGGCGTTCACCACGCTCCTCATGCAGTCGGGCCTGCCCAAGATGATGGCCCGGGTGCTGACCTGCCTCTACACCACCGACGCGGGCAGCCTCACCGCGTCCGAACTCGGCCGGCGCCTCCAGGTAAGCCCTGCGTCCGTCTCCAAGGCGATCACGTTCCTGGAGAGCCGGGACCTCATTCGCCGCGAGCGCGACGAACGCCGCCGCGAGCGCTACATCGTCGACAACGAGCTCTGGTACCAGGCGATGATCGCCAGCGCCAAGGCCAACGCCCAGCTCGCCGAGACCGCGCGGCAGGGCGTCGGCATCCTCGGTCCCGACACCCCGGCCGCCGTCCGGCTCGAGAACATCGCCCGCTTCGTCGACTTCGTCGGCGAGAGCATCATCCGCGCGGCGGAACAGGCCCGCGAGGTCCTCTACGCCGCGCCCGACCCTTCCGCCGCGCCCGACCCCGCTCCGGATCCCGCTCCGGACCCCTCGGTCTGAGCCCTACCCCGGCCGCAGCCACACCGTCGCCAGCGGCGGCAGTACCGCCACCACGCTCACGCGCCGCCCGTGCCACGCCGTCGGCTCCGCCTTCAGCGGGTCGGGGTTGCCGACGCCGCTGCCGCCGTAGCCGGCGGCGTCGGTGTTGAGGACCTCGTGCCACACCGGTTCGCCGGGCGGGACGCCCAGGCGGTAGCCGTGCCGGACCACCGGGGAGAAGTTGCAGACCGCCAGCAGCGGCGAGCCCTGCGCGTCGTAGCGGACGAACGCCAGGACGTTGTCGTCCGCCGCGTCGCCGACGATCCACTCGAAGCCCTCCGGCACGGTGTCCCGCTGCCACAGCGCCGGGGTCGCCCGGTAGTGGGCGTTGAGGTCGCGGACGAGGTCCCGCACACCACGGTGGTCGGCCTCGGCGGAGTACGAGGGGTCCAGCAGCCACCAGTCGGGGCCGTGGGCCTCGGACCACTCCGCGCCCTGCGCGAACTCCTGGCCCATGAAGAGGAGTTGCTTGCCCGGGTGGGCCCACATGAAACCGAGGAACGCCCGGTGGTTCGCGCGCTGCTGCCACCAGTCGCCCGGCATCTTCGAGACCAGCGACCGCTTGCCGTGCACCACCTCGTCGTGCGAGATCGGCAGGACGTAGTTCTCGCTGTACGCGTAGACCATCGCGAAGGTCATGTCACCGTGGTGGTACCTGCGGTGCACCGGCTCCTTCGTCATGTACTCCAGCGAGTCGTGCATCCACCCCATGTTCCACTTCAGGCCGAAGCCCAGCCCGCCGAAGCCCCCCGGGCCCGTGTGGTGGGTGGCGCGCGTGACGCCGTCCCAGGCGGTGGACTCCTCGGCGACCGTCACCACGCCCGGGCAGCGGCGGTACACCGTCGCGTTCATCTCCTGGAGGAACGCCACCGCGTCGAGGTTCTCCCGGCCGCCGTGCTCGTTCGGCGTCCACTGGCCCGGCTCCCGCGAGTAGTCCAGGTAGAGCATGGACGCGACGGCGTCCACGCGCAGCCCGTCGATGTGGAACTCCTCGCACCAGTAGACCGCGTTCGCCACCAGGAAGTTGCGCACCTCCTTGCGGCCGTAGTCGAACTCCAGGGTCCCCCAGTCCGGGTGGGCGGCCCGGGCCGGGTCCTGGTGCTCGTACAGCGGCCGGCCGTCGAACTCCGCCAGCGCCCAGTCGTCCCTCGGGAAGTGCGCCGGCACCCAGTCCATGAGCACGCCGATGCCGGCCCGGTGGAGGGAGTCGATGAGGTGCTTGAAGTCGTCGGGGGTGCCCAGGCGGGCCGTGGGCGCGTAGAAACCCGTCACCTGGTAGCCCCACGAGCCCCCGAAGGGGTGCTCGGCCACCGGCATCAGCTCCACGTGCGTGAAGCCGAGGTCCTTGACGTAGGCGGGCAGTTGCTCGGCCAGCTGCCGGTAGGTGAGCCCCGGGCGCCAGGAGGGGAGGTGCACCTCGTAGACCGAGAACGGCGCCTCGTGGACGGGGCGTGCGCCCCGCCGCGCCATCCAGTCCGCGTCCCGCCACACGTGGTGCGACGTCTCCACGATCGACGCGTTCGCGGGCGGCACCTCGGTGCGCCGCGCCATCGGGTCCGCGCGCAGCGTGCGCGAGCCGTCGGGGCGGGTGAGCTCGAATTTGTACAGCGCGCCTTCCGCGACGCCCGGGAGGAACAGCTCCCACACTCCCGTCCCGCCCAGCGAGCGCATCGGGTGGACCGTGCCGTCCCACACGTTGAAGTCGCCCACCACCCGTACGCCCAGGGCGTTCGGCGCCCACACCGTGAACCGGGTGCCCGCCACGCCCTCGTGCGTCATCGGACGGGCGCCCAGCGCCCGCCACAGCTCCTCGTGCCGGCCCTCCCCGATGAGGTGGAGATCCAGCTCCCCGAGCGCGGGGAGGAAGCGGTACGGGTCGTCCAGGGTCACTTCCGTGTCCTCGTACGTGACGAGGAGACGGTGGTCCTTGGGGATCTCGCGGAGGGGCAGGATCGCGGCGAACAGGCCGTCGCCCTCGTCGATGAGCTCCGCGCGCAGGCCCTTGGCCACCACCGCGACGCCCTTCGCCCACGGGCGCAGGGCGCGCACGACGATCCCGCCCGGCACGTGGTGCGCGCCCAGCACGCTGTGCGGGTCGTGGTGGGTGCCCTGGAGGAGGCGGGCGCGGGTGAATTCGTGCAGGGGGGGTGCGGGGCGGATGCCGCTTCCCTGCGTGAGGAGTTTTGTGGGTGGCTTCGTCGGTGTGGGTGTGGTCTTGGGGGTCGGCGCCGGCAGGAACGTTGCCGGGATCGGCGGTCGCGCTGTCACAGGTGGTCCTCCGGGGGCGTACGGGGCGTACGGGCGTACGGGGGCGTACGGGTCAAGGGGCGTGGACGCCGGTCACACGGTGGCCTCCGGCCAGGCGGTGGATCGCGGACATCGGCACGGACAGCCAGTCGGGGCGGTGCCGGGCCTCGTAGAGCACCTCGTAGACGGCCTTGTCCGTCTCGTGCGCCCGTAGCAGCCCGGGGTCCTCGCGCGGGTCCTCGTGGACGGTCGCGTAGCCCTCGCAGAACGCGGCCCGGGAGCGCTCGGCCCAGTCCGTGCCGGTCGCTCGGCCCACCGCCGCCGCGTAGTCGAAGGAGCGCAGCATCCCGGCGATGTCCTGCGCGACCGGCTGCGGACGGCACCGCTCCGCCAGCGGGCGGGCCGGCTCCCCCTCGAAGTCGATCAGCGACCAGCGGCCGTCCGAGGCCGTGCGCAGCGCCTGGCCGAGGTGGAGGTCGCCGTGGACGCGCTGGGCCCGGCGGGTCCGCCCGTCCCGGCCCAGCGCCGCCAGTTCGTCGTAGGCGTCGCGCAGCGCCGACCGGTACGGGCGCAGTGCCGGGACGGCCTCCGCCGTCACCTCCAGGCGCCGCGTCATCGCGGCGGCGAGCCGCTCCAGCTGGGGGCGGTCCAGGGCGGTCGTGGGCAGCGCCTCGGCCAGGGCCAGGTGCACCTCGGCGACGGCGTGGCCGAGGGCGCGCGCGGAAGCGGTGAAGTCGGCCTGGACGGAGAGGGCGCCCAGCGCCAGTTGCCAGCCGTCGGCCGAGCCGGCCAGGAAGGGCTGCAGCACGCCGAGGGTCATGGGCATCGTGCCGGGGAGCTCCGCCTCGAACCAGGCCGCCGGTGCCGGGACGCGGGTGCAGCCGGTCTTCGCGAGTGCGCGCGGCAGTTCGAGATCGGGGTTGGTGCCGGGGCCCACGCGACGGAAGAGCTTGAGGATATACGTTTCGCCGTAGACCGCCGAGGAGTTGGACTGTTCGGCGCCGAGGAGGCGGGGCGTCAGGTTCGGTGCGATCTCCGCGTCCGGTTCGCGGCTGAAACGGAGGGGACCCAGGCGGCCCGGGACGCGTAGGCGCTCCAGGAGGAGCGTCGCGAGGCGGGGGTCGGCCAGGCCCTCGTAGACGGTGCGGCCGCGCAGGGGGCCGTCCGTCGGGCGGCCGATCAGGGCGGGGGAGAGGTGGGGTGGGAGGACGTCCTGGATGCCGAGGAGTAGTTGGTAGCAGTCGTTCTGGGTGCGGGTGGGGTGGTGTGTTTGTGCTCGTGCTCGTACTTGTACGAGCAGGTGCAGGAGGTTCGGGGTGAGTTCCGTCGTCGCCACGGGCGTGAGGCCGTCGATGGGGCGGCCCTTGCCGGCGAACCAGCGCTGGCGGGGCAGCCATTCCGTGAGCAGGGGGGCGAGCGAGGCGAGCAGCGGTGCGGCTTCCGACATGCGTCGCGTCCTTTCCCCGGGGCACACGACGGATGGGCAAAGTGTCCCGGATTACGGCTTTGACCAGGGTATGGTGCGGGACCGGTTGCGGGTGCGCTTTCGCTTGCGGGGTGCGTCGGGGGTGGGCCGGGGCGGGGTGCGTCGGGGCCGGGGTGGGGCGGACGGGCCCTTACGGGGCTGAGCTCTTCGCGGTGCCTGCCACTTTGGTACGGGGTGCCCCGCACGTGGCCCCAGCGGCGAAGAGCTCTTTACGCCCCTGCCAGGGCCCGTCCGCCCCACCCCGGCCCCTCCCGTCCGTTCGGCGGGTGCGGGTCGTTTACGCTCCGCGCCTGCCCCCTCGTGTGGTTCGGAAACTGCGCTTTCAGGCGTTCGGTGCCGTGCGGCGTAGGCGGAACCAGTAGAAGCCGTGGCCCGCCAGGGTGAGGAGGTAGGGGAGCTCGCCGATCGCCGGGAAGCGGACTCCGCCGATCAGTTCCACCGGGTGGCGGCCGTTGAACGCCCGCAGGTCGAGTTCGGTCGGCTGTGCGAACCGGGAGAAGTTGTTCACGCAGAGGACCAGGTCGTCGCCGTGTTCGCGGAGGAAGGCCAGGACTGCTGGGTTGCTTGAGGGGAGTTCCGTGTAGGAGCCGAGGCCGAATGCCGGGTTTTGCTTGCGGATTTCGATCATTCGGCGGGTCCAGTGGAGGAGTGAGGATGGCGATGACATCGCCGCTTCCACGTTCGTCACCTGGTAGCCGTATACCGGGTCCATGATCGTGGGGAGGTACAGCCTTCCCGGGTCGCAGGAGGAGAAGCCCGCGTTCCGGTCCGGTGTCCATTGCATGGGGGTCCGGACCGCGTCCCGGTCGCCCAGCCAGATGTTGTCCCCCATGCCGATCTCGTCGCCGTAGTACAGGATCGGGCTGCCCGGCAGGGAGAGGAGCAGCGCCGTGAACAGCTCGATCTGGTTGCGGTCGTTGTCCAGGAGGGGGGCCAGGCGGCGGCGGATGCCGATGTTCGCGCGCATGCGGGGGTCTTTGGCGTATTCGGCCCACATGTAGTCGCGCTCCTCGTCCGTGACCATTTCGAGGGTCAGCTCGTCGTGGTTGCGGAGGAAGATGCCCCATTGGCAGCGGGAGGGGATTTCCGGTGTTTTCGCGAGGATCTCGGAGACCGGGTAGCGGGACTCCCGGCGCACTGCCATGAAGATGCGGGGCATGACCGGGAAGTGGAATGCCATATGGCATTCGTCCCCGCCGTTCTCGTACGAGCCGAAGTAGTCGACCACGTCCTCCGGCCACTGGTTCGCCTCGGCCAGGAGGAGGGTGTCGGGGTAGTGGGCGTCGATCTCCGCTCGGACGCGCTTGAGGAATTCGTGCGTCCGGGGGAGGTTCTCGCAGTTCGTCCCCTCCTCCGCGAAGAGGTAGGGGACCGCGTCCAGACGGAAGCCGTCGATGCCGAGGTCCAGCCAGAAGCGGAGGGCGGCCAGGATCTCCTCCTGGACGGCCGGGTTCTCGTAGTTGAGGTCCGGCTGGTGGGAGAAGAAGCGGTGCCAGTAGTACTGCTTGCGCACCGGGTCGAAGGTCCAGTTCGACGTCTCCGTGTCCACGAAGATGATGCGCGCGCCCTGGTACTGCTTGTCGTCGTCGGCCCAGACGTAGTAGTCGCCGTAGGGGCCGTCGGGGTCGCTGCGGGACTGCTGGAACCAGTCGTGCTGATCGCTCGTATGGTTCATGACAAAGTCGATGATGACGCGCATGCCGCGGGTGTGGGCGGCGTCCACGAACTCGACGAAGTCGGCGAGGTCGCCGAATTCCGGCAGGACCGAGGTGTAGTCGGAGACGTCGTAGCCGCCGTCGCGCAGGGGCGACTGGAAGAACGGCGGGAGCCAGAGACAGTCGACGCCCAGCCACTGGAGATAGTCCAGTTTCGCCGTCAGTCCCTTGAGGTCGCCGATGCCGTCGCCGTCGCTGTCCTGGAACGAGCGGACGAGGACCTCGTAGAAGACGGCCCGCTTGAACCAGTCGGGATCCAGGTCCTTGGCCGGAGTGTCCTCGAAGGTGTCCTGGACGGGCTCATTGACGATCATGGTGTGGGTGACCCTCCGATCTGAGAGGACGGTCGCAGCGAGAACACGTGCGCGGGCGGGCGTCCCGGCTCCAGGCGCACATAGTTGTCCCTGCCCCAGTGATAGGTCTCCCCGGTGAGCTCATCGCGCACCGGGACGGTCTCGTGCCAGCCGAGGCCGAGCTCCGGCATGTCCAACGAGACCGTGGCCTCCTGGGTGTGGTGGGGGTCGAGGTTGACGACCGTGAGGACGCAGGAGGGGCCCGTGCGCTTGGAGTACGCGATGACCGCGTCGTTGTCCACGCGGTGGAACCTGAGATTGCGAAGGTGCCGGAGGGCGGGGTGGCGCCTTCTGATCCGGTTGAGGGTGGTGATCAGCGGGGCGATGCTGCGTCCTTCGCGTTCCGCCGACTCCCAGTCCCTCGGGCGGAGTTCGTACTTCTCCGAGTTCAGGTACTCCTCGCTGCCCGCGTGGGCCGGGGCGTTCTCGCAGAGTTCGTAGCCGGCGTACATACCCCAGGAGGGGGAAAGTGTCGCCGCGAGGATCGCGCGTGCCTCGAAGGCCGGGCGGCCTCCTTCCTGGAGGTACGCGTGGAGGATGTCCGGCGTGTTGACGAAGAGGTTGGGGCGCATATGGGCCGAGGACGGGCCCGATAGCTCTGTCAGGTATTCCGTCAGCTCCTGTTTGGTGTTGCGCCAGGTGAAGTACGTGTACGACTGCTGGAAACCGATCGCCCCCAGCGTGCCCATCATCGCTGGCCGGGTGAACGCCTCGGCCAGGAAGATCACGTCCGGGTCGGTGCGGCCGATCTCGGCGATCACCTTCTCCCAGAAGGAGACCGGTTTCGTGTGGGGATTGTCCACACGGAAGATGCGTACCCCGTGTGCCATCCACAATCGCAGGATCCTCAGCGTTTCGGCCACGAGGCCGTCGAAGTCCGCGTCGAAGGCCAGGGGGTAGATGTCCTGGTACTTCTTCGGCGGGTTCTCGGCGTACGCGATGGAGCCGTCCGCGCGGTGGTGGAACCACTCGGGGTGCTTTCCGACCCAGGGGTGGTCCGGGGAGCACTGGAGGGCGAAGTCGAGGGCCACCTCCAGGCGCAGGTCGTGCGCCCGGCTCACGAAGTGGTCGAAGTCCTCCAGCGTGCCCAGATCGGGGTGGACCGCGTCGTGGCCGCCGTCCGGGGAGCCGATGGCCCAGGGGCTGCCCACGTCGTAAGGGCCCGCGCTCAGCGCGTTGTTGGGGCCCTTGCGGTGGGAGGTGCCGATGGGGTGGATCGGGGGGAGGTAGACGACGTCGAAGCCCATCGCCGCGATGGCGGGGAGGCGGCGGGCCGCCGTGCGGAGGGTGCCGCTGCGGGGTGGTTGGCCGGGAGTCAGCCGGGCGCCTTCCGAGCGGGGGAACATCTCGTACCAGGAGCCGAAGAGGGCCCGCTCGCGCTCCACCAGCACCGGCACCGGGCGGGAGCTGGTGACCAGCTCGCGGAGGGGGTGGCGGGTGAGGGTGGCCGTGACCTCGGGGGTCAGGGCGGCCGCGAGCCGGGCCGAGGCCGGGCGGGTGGCGTCGCGCAGGGCGTCCACGGCGGCCAGTACCGCTTCCCTGCCGTCGCTCTTGGGGACCCCGCCGGCCGCCCGTTCGTGGAGCCGGGCGCCCTCCTCCAGGACCAGTTCGGTGTCCATGCCCGCCGGGATCTTGATCGAGGCGTGCTCCCGCCAGGTGGTGACCGGATCGCCCCAGGCCTCGACCGCGTACGTCCAGCGGCCCGTGGCGTCCGGGGTGACCGTCGCCCCCCAGCGGTCGGTGCCGGGGGCCAGCTCGCGCATCGGCGTCCAGGGGCCGCAGCGGCCCGCGGGCCCGCGCAGCACCACGTTCGCCCCGACCGCGTCGTGCCCCTCCCGGAAGACCGTGGCGGTGACCTCGAACTCCTCGCCCACCACGGCCTTGACGGGCCTTCGGCCGCAGTCGACGAGCGGGCCTAGGTCCAGGACGGGGATACGACCGATCATGGGATCACCTGGCGAGCCTTGGGGGTCCGGGGAAAGGGTTCCGTCAGTTCTATCTGTTCCGTCGACGGTCGGGAGGGTGCGGGCATGACTGCTCCTGTCCGCGTTCACTCGGGCGGGCGGAAGAAGGGATGTCGGCTGTCAGCAGGGCGACGGACGGTCGTCCCGGTACACCGGGTGAGCTTTCCCACCGGGTCCGCCCGGGCATGCCCGGACTGTATGAACTACTCGTGCGTAGTTCCCCTGACCCCGCGCGCGGAGGTCGGCCGTCCCCCCGTCACCCGTAGGGAGTCTGCTCGATGGTCCGATCGCGTGCAATGTGGCGAAACGGCGCCGTTGAGGGCCGGACGGGGGAACCGGCGCCTCGCTGCGGCCTTCGAAGGCCGTAGCGGCTTTTGGCCTTGCAGAGTGCTGTTGTACGCGCGGCGTAAATCCACCTAGTACTAATCGTCTAGTGCGAAGACGTGAGCCGGCCTGCGCGCGGGACCGCCCCGGTGCGGTGGAACCGGTCCATTGCCCCCTCCCGTGCCGACGCCTGCCGCTACCGTCGGATCCGTGAAGGCCATTCGTCGATTCAGCGTGCGTCCCGTCCTTCCGGAACCCCTACGACCGCTCAGCGAACTGGCGCGCAATCTGCGCTGGTCCTGGCACCCCGAGACCCGCGAACTGTTCCAGTCCGTCGACCCCGAGGGCTGGCGGGCCGCCGGGGGCGACCCGCTGCGGCTGCTGGGTTCCGTCTCCGCCGACCGGCTGGCCGCCCTGGCCGAGGACCGCCGGTTCCGGCGGCGGCTGGCGGCGGCCGCCGACGATCTCCACGACTACGCGACCGGCCGGCGCTGGTACCAGGAGCAGCCCCCCGGCCTGCCGGCCGCCGTCGCCTATTTCTCCCCCGAGTTCGGCATCACCGCCGCCCTCCCGCAGTACAGCGGGGGCCTGGGCATCCTCGCCGGCGACCACCTGAAGTCCGCGAGTGACCTGGGCGTTCCGCTCATCGGCGTCGGACTCCTCTACCGTCACGGCTATTTCCGGCAGTCCCTCTCCCGCGAGGGCTGGCAGCAGGAGCACTATCCCCTGCTCGACCCCAACGAGCTCCCGCTGTCCCTGCTCCGCGAGCCCGACGGCACGCCCGCCCGCGTCGCGCTCGCCCTGCCCGGCGGCCGATGTCTGCGCGCGTACGTCTGGCAGGCGCAGGTCGGCCGGGTGCCGCTGCTGCTGCTCGACTCGGACGTGGAGGACAACGGCGCCGGGGAACGGGACGTGACCGACCGGCTCTACGGCGGCGGCAGCGAGCACCGGCTGCTCCAGGAGATGCTGCTGGGCATCGGCGGGGTGCGGGCCGTACGGGCCTACTGCCGGATCACCGGACACCCCGAGCCGGAGGTCTTCCACACCAACGAGGGGCACGCGGGCTTCCTGGGGCTGGAACGCATCCGTGAACTGGCCGAGCAGGGCGCCGAATTCGACGCGGCGCTGGAGTGCGTCCGCGCCGGAGCGGTGTTCACCACCCACACCCCCGTGCCCGCCGGCATCGACCGCTTCGAGGCCGCGCTCGTCGCCCGGCACTTCGGCGACGACGGGGAGCTGCCCGGCATCGACGTCGAGCGGGTCCTGGCCCTCGGCCGGGAGGACTACCCAGGTGGCGAGCCCGGCCTGTTCAACATGGCCGTGATGGGCCTGCGGCTGGCCCAGCGGGCCAATGGCGTCTCCACGCTCCACGGCAAGGTCAGCCGGGAGATGTTCGCCGGGCTGTGGCCCGGCTTCGACCCGGAGGAGGTGCCCATCACGTCGGTCACCAACGGGGTGCACGCCCCCACGTGGGTGGCCCCCGAGGTCTTCCGGCTCGGCGCCCGGCAGATCGGCGCCGGGCGCGCCGAGGACGCCCTGACCGTCGGCGGCTCCCAGCGCTGGGACACCGTCGCCGACATCTCCGACGCCGCCATCTGGGAGCTCCGCCGCACCCTGCGCGAACAGTTGGTGGAGGAGGTGCGGGAGCGGCTGCGGGCCTCCTGGCGGGAGCGCGGCGCCGGGACGGCCGAGCTCGGCTGGATCGACGGGGTGCTGGACCCGGACGTTCTCACCATCGGATTCGCGCGGCGGGTTCCCTCGTACAAACGGCTGACCCTGATGCTGCGCGACCGCGAACGGCTCACCGAGCTGCTGCTCCACCCGGAGCGGCCGGTGCAGATCGTGGTCGCGGGCAAGGCGCACCCGGCCGACGACAGCGGCAAGCGGCTGGTGCAGGAGCTCGTCCGCTTCGCGGACGACCCGCGCGTACGCCATCGCATCGTCTTCCTGCCGGACTACGGCATGGCGATGGCCCAGAAGCTCTATCCCGGCTGCGACGTGTGGCTGAACAACCCCCTGCGGCCGCTGGAGGCCTGTGGTACGTCCGGGATGAAAGCGGCGCTCAACGGCTGTCTCAATCTCTCCGTCCTGGACGGCTGGTGGGACGAGTGGTACGAGCCGGACTTCGGCTGGGCCATCCCCACCGCCGACGGCACGGCCATGGACGAGGACCGCCGCGACGACCTGGAGGCCGCCGCGCTCTACGACCTGCTGGCCCAGCGGGTCGCGCCCCGCTTCTATGACCGGGCCGCGGGCGGGCTGCCCGGCCGCTGGATCGAGATGGTCCGGCGGACGCTGGCGACGCTCGGGCCGAAGGTGCTCGCGGGGCGGATGGTCCGCGAGTACGTCGAGCGGCTCTACGCGCCCGCGGCCGAGGCCCACCGGGCGCTGGACCCGATCGCGGCGCGGGAGCTCGCCGCGTGGAAGGCGCGGGTGCGGGCGGCGTGGTCGGCGGTCGCCGTGGACCACGTGGAGGCCGTCTCGGACGGGCCCCTGAACGGCACGGCGGAGCTGGGCTCCACGGTCTCGCTGCGCGTGAGCGTGACGCTGGGCGAGCTCGACCCGTCGGACGTCGAGGTGCAGGCCGTCGCGGGGCGGGTGGACTCGGCGGACCGGTTGTCGGCGGCGTCGGCGTTTCCGCTGAAGGCGACGGGGGCGGTGGGGTTGGACGGGCGGCGGCTCTATGAGGGGCCGCTGACCTTGGACCGTACGGGTCCCTTTGGGTACACGGTCCGCATCCTGCCGGCGCATCGGTTGTTGGCGGACGGGGCCGAGCTGGGGCTGGTGGCGGTGCCGGCGGAGGGTGCGGGGGAGGGTGCGGGGGTGCTGATGCGCTGACGCGGGAGGGGCCCCAACCCCGCCCTTTCACCGTTTCCTGGGGCTCCGCCCCAGACCCCGGTCCTCAATCGCCGGACGGGCTGAAATCAGCCCGTCCGGGGGTGCGAGGGGGCGCAGCCCCGCCCGGAAACGGTGAAAGGGCGGGACCGGGGCCAATCCACCGCGCCCGCACATGAGTAAGGCGCCGTCCGGGGGAGTCGCGCTCACCCCGGACGGCGCCTGGTTCCTGGGAAGGATCCGGAGGCTAGAAGCTGAGCTTCCAGCTGTTGACCGTGCCCTCGTCATTCGCGTACAGGTCCTGGACCTGGAGTTTCCACGTGCCGGTCGCCGAGACCGCCGACGCGTCGACCGTGTAGGTCTCCTTGACGTCCGCCGCCGAGTCCCACGAGTCCGCGTCCTTCAGGCGCCACGTCTTGCCGTCGGGGGCGACCAGGTCGATCTGGAGGTCACCGCGGTAGGTGTGGCTGATGTTGACGTCGACCTTCAGAGCCGAGGAGCCGTTGCCGCTGCGGGTGACGACGATCGGGGAGGTCACGGCCGGGCCCGCGTCCGGGATGGCCACGGGGGTGGTGTTCTCGAAGACGCTGCCGCCGCCCGAGGTGTTCACGGTCCACTTGAAGGAGGCGGTGCCGGTCTTGCCGCCCGCGTCCTTGACCGTCACCGTCACATTGCTGGAGCCGGTGGTGGTCGGGGTGCCGGAGATCAGGCCGGTCGAGGAGTTGATCGTGAGGCCGGCGGGCAGGCCGGTGGCCGAGTAGGTCAGGGCGCCGCTGGTGGAGCTGGACGCCTTGATCTGGAGGGAGACGGCGGTGTTGACGATCGAGGTCTGGTCGCCGGGGCTGGTGACCGAGACGCCGGTCGACAGCCGGCTGCCGACGTTGATGGCCGCCCAGGCGTTCGCGGCGTTGTTGTACGTCTCGCTGCCGACGCCGAAGAGCTCACCGGCGGCCCACAGCGTGGCGTCGCGCGCGCCCGCGTAGTTGGTGTTGGACTGCATGCGCTGCGTCAGCGCCTTGAACCAGATCTTCGCCGCGTTGTCCCGGCCGATGCCGGTGACCGGCAGCCCGTCGGAGGTGGGGCTGTCGTAGTGGACGCCGCCTATGTCCTTGGGGCCGCTGCCCTCGGACGCCAGGTAGAACCAGTGGTTGGCCGGGCCCGACGAGTAGTGGACGTCGATGCTGCCGATGCCGGAGTACCAGCTGTCCTTGGACCGGCCGTCCCGGCTGGGCTTGTCCTGGTAGCGCAGCGGGGTGCCGTTGCCGTTGATGTCGATCTTCTCGCCGATGAGGTAGTCACCCGGGTCGCTGGGGTTGTTCGCCCAGAACTCCACGGCGGTGGCCATGATGTCCGAGGTGGCCTCGTTGAGGCCGCCGGACTCCCCGCTGTAGGTGAGGTTGGCGGTGGCGGAGGTGACGCCGTGCGTCATCTCGTGCGCGGCCACGTCGATCGCGGTCAGCGGCTTGGCGTTGCCGGAGCCGTCGCCGTAGGTCATGCAGAAGCAGGAGTCGGACCAGAAGGCGTTGACGTAGTTGTTGCCGTAGTGGACGCGGCTGTACGCGCCCACGCCGTCGCCCTTGATGCCGGTGCGCCCGTGGACGTTCTTGTAGTAGTCCCAGGTGAGCTGCGCGCCGTAGGCGGCGTCGACGCCCGCCGTGGCCGCGTCGCTGTTGCTGCCGTTGCCCCAGACGTCGCTGGAGTTGGTGAACAGCGTGCCGGTGCCGGACGAGCCGTGGTTGAGGTTGTACGTCTTGTGGCCGCCGCGCGAGCCGTCGGTCATCTGGTACGAGCCGGCCGAGCCGGAGGTGCCGATGGTGACCTTGCCGCTGTACTGGCTGTTGCCGGTGCCCTGCTTGACGCCCTGGAACTCGAAGAGCTTCTTTCCGCTCTTCGCGTCGGTGATGACATGCAGCTCGTTGGGCGTGCCGTCCTCCTGGAGGCCGCCGACGACCGTCTCGTAGGCCAGCACGGGGCTGCCGTTGGCGGCCCAGATCACCTTGCGCGGGGCACGGTCGGCCTTGGTGGCCTTCGAGCCCTTGGCCTGGGCGGAGGTGACGGCGTCCTTCTCGGCGGTGGCGGCCGCGAACGAGGGGGCGGTCGTGGCGACGGCCAGCTTCGCCTTGTTCGCCTTGGCGACGGACTTGACCGTGCCGGTCTTCGCCGCGTCGACGACGAGGTCGCCGCCGAGGACGGGCAGGCCCTCGTAGGTGCGCTCGTAGCGGGTGTGGACGGTGCCGTCGACGTCGCGGGTGACGTCGCGGACGACCAGCTGCTCCTTGTCGCCGAGGCCCAGCTTCTTGGAGGTCTGGGCCTTGGTGGCGTTGGCCTCGCGGATCAGTTCCGCGCGCTGGGAGGGCGTGAGCTTGGCCGGCTGGGCGCCGGGGGCGGCCTTGGCGATGATCTGCCGGGGCTGGCCGGTGGCGGCCGAGTCGTCGGGGCGGGCGTTCGCGGTGCCCGTCTGGGCCCCGACGGCGAGCATCGCCGTGACGGCGACGAGCGCGCCGGTGGCGACGGCGCGGCGATGGGGGGTGGGTCTCACTCTGACTCCTTCTGCGGGGCCACCACGGGGCGGGTGGGCCGATGGAACGGCCGGGCGGCGAACTGGTGGCCGTCCGGGCGGAGCGCGGCAGAACACATGGAGAGAGGGGGGAGATCGCCGTCGCGGAGGGGTGGGGATGTGGGGGTGCTCCGCGCCAGTTGAGGTGAAGAGTGCCATCGCCCACCGGGGCATGTCAGGGGCGCGTCAACAACTTGGCCGGAAACTGTTCGTTGGCCAAAGATCGTTGTCCGTATACCGGGCGTTCAGACCAGGCTGTCCCGCCAGGCACGGTGCAGTCCGGCGAAGTGCCCGCCACCCCTGGCGAGTTCGGCCGGAACACCATCCTCCACCACCCTGCCTCCGGCCATCACCAGCACCCGGTCCGCGATCTCCACGGTCGACAGCCGGTGGGCGATCACCACGGCCGTCCGCCCGCGCAGCACCGTGCGCATGGCGCGCTGCACCGCCCGCTCGCCCGGGATGTCCAGGGAGGACGTCGCCTCGTCGAGGATCAGCACGGCCGGGTCGGCCAGCAGGGCGCGGGCGAAGGCCACGAGCTGCCGCTGGCCGGCGGAGATCCGGCCGCCGCGCTTGCGGACGTCCGTGTCGTAGCCGTCGGGCAGGGCGGTGATGAAGTCATGGGCGCCGATGGCCTTGGCCGCGCGCTCGATCTCCGCGCGGCTCGCGCCGGGACGGCCGATGGCGATGTTCTCGGCGACCGTGCCGGAGAAGAGGAACGCCTCCTGCGTCACCATCACCACCCCGCGCCGCAGCTCCGGGCCGGCCAGGGCGGAGAGCGGGACGCCGTCCAGCAGGATCCGGCCCTCGGTGGGGTCGTAGAACCGGGCCAGCAGCTTGGCCAGGGTGGACTTCCCCGCCCCCGTGGAGCCGACGACCGCGACCGTCTCCCCGGCGCGCAGCGTCAGGTCGAGCCGGGGCAGCACCGGGGCGCCCGCGCGGTAGGCGAAGCGCACCCCGTCGAAGACCACCTCGCGGCCGGGGCGCCCGGGCGGACGGACGGGCAGCGCCACCGGCGCCTCCGGCTCGCGGACGGACGGGCGCCGGGCCAGCAGGCCCGCGATCTTCTCCAGGGAAGCGGCCGCCGACTGGTAGGTGTTGAGGAACATCCCCAGCCGGTCGATCGGGTCGTACAGCCGCCGCAGGTACAGCACCGAGGCGGCCAGCACCCCCAGGGCCAGGCTCCCGTCGGCGACCCGGTAGGAGCCCCACACCACGATCGCGGCCACCATGCTGTTGGCCACCAGCCGCGAGCAGACCACGTAATGGGCCATGGCCAGGGCGGTGGCGGTGTTGGTCCGCTGGTGGACGCGGTTGAGCCCGTCGAAGTCGGCGTCGTTGGCGCGCTCGCGACGGAACGCCTGCACGGGCCGGATGCCGTTCATGGTCTCGGTGAACTTCACGATGACCGCCGCGATCGCCGTGGACCGCCGGCGGTGGGCGATCAGCGAACGGCGCCGGTAGGACCGCACGAGCAGCGCCAGCGGCAGGAACGACAGCAGCGCCGCGCCCCCGGTCGCCGGGTCCAGCCAGAGGAGCATGGCGGAGACGTAGAGCACCGACAGGGCGACGCCGATGAGCTCCTGGAGGCCGTCGTTGAGCAGCTCGCGGATCGACTCCACGTCGGTGGTGGCGCGGGAGATCAGCCGCCCGGAGGTGTAGCGCTCGTGGAAGTCGATGCTGAGCGCCTGGGCATGGCGGAAGATCCGGCCGCGCAGCTCCAGCAGCGCGTCCTGGCCCACCCGCGCCGCCAGCCGCACGAACGCCATCTGCAGCAGGCCGGAGGCCAGCGCGCAGACGAGGTAGCCGGCGGCGACGGCCACGAGCGGCCCGTGGTCGTGCCGGCGGACGGCGGGTACGCCGGAGTCGATGGCGTAGGCGACGAGCAGCGGGCCCGCCTGCACGGCGGCCTGCTGGAGCAGCAGCAGGACGGCCGCGAGCCGCACCCGCCCCCGGGCGGGTGCCAGGAGGGAGCGCAGCAGCGCCCGGGAGGCGCCCTTGGGGGTGGGCAGGACGTCCCGGTCGAAGGGGTCGCCGGGCGGCGGCTCCTCGGGCCGGTCGTCCTCCGCGGCCGGGCGGCCGGAGACGGTGGTGGTCATCGTGGATCGCCCCCTTCGGGCCCCGCCGGGCCGGACATCAGCGACGCGTACTCCTCATGGGTGTGCAGCAGTTCGTGGTGGGTGCCCACCGCCGCGATACGGCCCCGGGACAGCAGGGCGACCCGGTCGGCGAGCAGCACGGTGGACGGGCGGTGGGCGACGACCAGGGCCGTCGTCGTGGCCAGCACCTCCCGCAGCGCGGCCTCGACGAGGGCCTCGGTGTGCACGTCGAGCGCGGACAGCGGGTCGTCCAGGACGAGGAAACGGGGCTCGCCGATCACCGCGCGGGCCAGCGCGAGCCGCTGCCGCTGCCCGCCGGACAGGCTCAGGCCCTGCTCCCCGAGGCGGGTGCGCCGGCCCTGGGGGAGCTCGTGGACGAACTCCGCCTGGGCGACGGCCAGGGCGGCCAGAAGCCGCTCCTCACCGGCGTCGGGCGCGCCCATCAGGACGTTCTCCGCGGCGCTGGCGGAGAACAGGGTCGGCTCCTCGAAGGCCACCGCCACCAGCTCGCGCAGCCGCTCCCGGGACAGCCCGGTGATGTCCCGGCCGTCGAGGACGATCCGCCCGGCGGTCGGCTCGTGGAGCCGGGGGACGAGCGCGGTGAGGGTGGTCTTGCCGCTGCCGGTGGCGCCGACCAGGGCCATGGTCTCGCCGGGGCGGACGCTCAGATCGACGCCGCACAGCACGGGCGGGGCGTCCTCGGGCGCGTCGGGATAGCGGAACCAGACGCCCTCCAGGCGCAGTCCGGCGTCCTTCACCCGCGCCCCGGCGAGCACCGGGGCCGTGGCGACGGCGTCCCCCGCCGACGCCTCGGCCGTGTCCATGACCTCGAAGAAGCGGTCCGTGGCCGTGGCCGACTCGTTCGTGATCGCCAGCAGGAAGCCGATCGACTCCACCGGCCAGCGCAGCGCCAGCGCCGTCGACAGGAACGCCACCAGCGTCCCCGCCGACAGCTCGCCGTCCCCGACCTCCACCACGCCGAGCACCAGCGCCGCGCCGATGGCCAGCTCGGGAAGGATCACGATCAGCGCCCAGAGGGTGCCCAGCAGGCCCGCCTTGCGCAGCTCGGTCTCCCGCAGCCGCCACGACAGCGCCCGGAACGCCCGCTCCTGGCCCCGGTGCCGGCCGAAACCCTTGATGACGCGGATGCCGAGCACGCTCTCCTCGACGACCGTCGTCAGATCGCCGATCTGGTCCTGCGCCTTCCGCGCGGTGCGCGCGTAGCGCTCCTCGAAGACCGAGCACAGCACCACCATCGGGACCACCGGCGCCAGCAGCACCAGGCCCAGCGTCCACCGCTGCTGGAGCAGGATGACGCAGCCCACGACGATCGTCACCCCGTTGACCAGCAGGAAGGTCAGGGGGAAGGAGAGGAAGATGCGCAGCAGCATCAGGTCCGTCGTGGCGCGCGAGAGCAACTGGCCCGACGGCCAGCGGTCGTGGAAGGAGACGGGCAGCCGCTGGAGGCGCGCGTAGAGCGCCGCCCGCATGTCCGCCTCGACCCGCGCCAGCGGACCGGCCACGATCATGCGGCGCACCCCGAACAGCCCGGCCTCGGCCACGCCGAGCACCAGCAGGGCCAGCCCGCCCAGCCACACCCCCGAGGGGTCGCGGCCGGCCACCGGCCCGTCCACGATCCACTTGAGCGTCAGCGGGATCAGCAGGCCCAGGCAGGACGCCACCACGGCGGACAGCGCGCCCACCACGAGCCGCCCGCGCACCGGGCGCACGTACGGCCACAGGCGCAGCAGGGACCGCACGGCGGAGTGGCGCCCGGGGCGCGGTGCCGCGCTGGAGGGTTCACGGGTCACGGTCATCAGTGGGGAGACTACGACCCCCCACCGACACCGCTCACTCGCCTTTTGGGCATAAATCCGCGTCGGGAGACGGCAGTTCGTCGCCGTCCCGCACCACTCGCCACAGCAGCACCGAGCGGGCCCGGACCGAAATCCGGCTGCCGCCCTCCCGGCGCAGGCCGGGGGCCGTGTGCTGGTCCTCCAGGGCGGTGTTGACCAGGAGTTCGTAGGACTCGGCCCAGGGCGGCCCCGGCAAGGTGAAGCGCAGGGCGCGCGGCCCGGCGTGCAGCACGGCCAGGAAGCTCTCGTCGGTCACCGGCGCGCCCCGCCGGCCGCGCTGGGGGATGTCCCGCCCCGAGAGGTACATGCCCAGGGTGGCGGTGGGGGCGTACCAGTCGGCCTCGGTCATCTCGGTGCCGCCCGGCGTGAACCAGGCGAGGTCGCGCAGGCCGTCCGCGCCCTGGGGCCGGCCGGAGAAGAAGGAGCGGCTGCGCAGCACGGGGTGGGCGCGGCGCAGCGCCAGCAGCCGGGAGCAGAGCCCGGCCAGGTTCCGCCAGCCGGGGTCGTCCAGCAGCGACCAGTCGACCCAGCCGGTCTCGTTGTCCTGGCAGTAGGCGTTGTTGTTGCCGCCCTGGGTGCGGCCCATCTCGTCGCCCGCCACGAGCATCGGCACGCCGGTGGAGAGCAGCAGGGTGGTCAGCAGGTTGCGGGCCTGGCGGCGGCGCAGGGCGGTGACGCGCGCGTCGGTCGTCTCGCCCTCGACCCCGCAGTTCCAGGAGCGGTTGTCGTTCGTGCCGTCGCGGTTGCCCTCGCCGTTGGCCTCGTTGTGCTTGCGCTCGTAGGAGACCAGGTCGCGCAGGGTGAAGCCGTCGTGCGCGGTGACGAAGTTGACGGAGGCGTACGGGCGGCGGCCGCCCCAGGCGTAGAGGTCGCTGGAGCCCGACAGCCGGTAGCCGAGGTCCCGTACGTCCGGCAGGGCGCCGCGCCAGAAGTCGCGCACGGCGTCGCGGTAGCGGTCGTTCCACTCGGTCCACAGCGGGGGGAACGCGCCGACCTGGTAGCCGCCGGAGCCCACGTCCCAGGGCTCGGCGATCAGCTTGACCCGGCGCAGCACGGGGTCCTGGGCGATGACGGCGAGGAAGGGGGAGAGCATGTCCGGGCCGTCGACGGCGCGCATCGTGCGCACCAGCGCCGCCGCGAGGTCGAAGCGGAAGCCGTCGACGCCCATCTCCGTCACCCAGTAGCGCAGCGAGTCGGTTATCAGCCGCAGGACGTTCGGCTGGACGACGTGGAGGGTGTTGCCGCATCCGGTGTAGTCGTCGTAGCGCCGGGAGTCGGACTGGAGCCGGTAGTAGCGGCGGTTGTCGATGCCGCGCAGCGAGAGCGTGGGGCCCAGCTCATTGCTCTCGGCGGTGTGGTTGTAGACGACGTCGAGGATGACTTCGATCCCCGCCGCGTGGAGGGCCCGGACCATCCGTTTGAACTCGCCCACCTGCTGGCCGCGCGTCCCGGTCGCCGCGTAGCCGGCGTGGGGGGCGAAGTAGCCGATGGAGTTGTAGCCCCAGTGGTTGGTGAGCCCCCGCCGCAGCAGATGGTCCTCGTGGGCGAACTGGTGCACCGGCAGCAGCTCCACGGCCGTCACGCCCAGCCGGGTCAGATGCCCGACGGCCGCCGGGTGCGCCAGGCCCGCGTAGGTGCCGCGCAGCCGTTCGGGGACGTCCGGGTGGCGCATGGTGAAGCCCTTGACGTGCAGTTCGTAGATGACCGAGTCGGGCCAGGGGGTCTTGGGGCGGCGGTCGTCGGACCAGTCGTCGTCATCGGCGACGACCACGCCCTTGGGGACGTGGGGGGCCGAGTCCCGCTCGTCGCGGACGGTGTCGGCGATGTGCTGCTGCGGCCAGTCGCGCACGTGGCCGTACACCTCGGCGGGCAGCCGGAAGTCGCCGTCCACGGCCCGGGCGTAGGGGTCCAGGAGGAGCTTGGCGGGGTTCCAGCGGGCGCCGGTCCAGGGGTCCCAGCGGCCGTGGACGCGGTAGCCGTAGCGGTGGCCGGGCAGTACGCCGGGGACGAAGCCGTGCCACACCTCGTGCGTCAGCTCGGTCAGCGGGTGGCGGGTCTCCCGTCCGTCCTCGTCGAACAGGCAGAGGTCCACGGCCTCGGCACCGCCCGCCCACAGCGCGAAGTTCGTGCCCACCGCGCCGTCCGTGCCGTCCTTGAAGCGCGCCCCGAGCGGCTCGGGGGCACCCGGCCACACGGGTGACGGTTCGGGCTCCGGTGTCGGGGCGCGCCGGGGACGGCCGTTGACGCCGGCCACCGGGGCCCCCGGACCCGCCGGGGGAGCCTCGCCGCGCCCGGCCGTCGGGGGGCGCGGCGGCCGTACCGCACCGTCGGCGTCCAACTCGCCCTGGTGGCGTGTCTCTTGCTCGGATGCGCTCGACACGTTGTCGCCTCCGGCGGCTCTCTGGTAGCGCGCCGGGCACCCGGCGTCCCGGGACCGGGTGTCTGGCGACGGGGTCCTTCTCCCCGTTCTTCCCTCATCCACGCATGCGCTCACACGTGTGATCGGCCGCAGCAAGCGAGTGCAGGCACGTTTCCCCGGAGGGGCCCCGTCGTTGGGCCGGGTGTGACACTTGCCCTCTCGCGTGCCGTACGGGGTCTGGTCGCACTGGCGGCCCTGGTCGGGCTCGCCGGGTGCGCCACCGTCACCCCGGAGGCCGCGCTCATGGACGACGCGCGCCCGGCGGTGCGCGAGCTGATCCACATCAGCCCGCCCGACCGGGCGCGCGACGTGGTGTCGACGGAGCCGTTCGAGGTGCGGGTGCCGCACGGGCGGCTGGAGCGGGTGACCGCCGCCGCCTCGCACGGCGGCGAACGGCTGGCCGTGCCGGGCCGGATCTCCGCCGACGGCCACACCTGGCGGCCCGCCACGAGCCCGCTGACGCTCGCCGCGCGCTACACCGTGGACGCGGTGGCCGTGGACGCCTCCGGGCGGCGCACGGCCCGGCACACGAGCTTCACCACCTATGTGCCGGAGCACCGGTTCATCGGCTACTTCAGCCCGGAGCCGGAGAGCGTCGTCGGCACCGGCATGATCGTTTCCTTCGGCTTCAGCCGCCCGATCACCGACCGGGCGGCGGTCGAGCGCGCCATCCGGGTCACCGCCTCGCCGTCCGCCGAGATCGCCGGGCACTGGTTCGGCGCCACCCGGCTGGACTTCCGGCCCCGGACGTACTGGCGGCCCGGCACCCGGGTGACGCTGGACCTCCGGCTGCGCGATGTGAGGGGCGCGCGCGGGGTGTACGGGATCCAGCGCAAGACGGTCGGTTTCTCGGTCGGCCGGAGCCAGGTGAGCCGGGTCGACGCGGCCGGGCACACGATGCGGGTCGTCCGGGACGGCAGGATGCTCGCGACCGTGCCCATCACGGCGGGCGGCCAGGGCAACGAGACCTACCGCGGCAAGATGGTCATCAGCCAGAAGTTCGCGGTGACCCGGATGAACGGGGACACAGTCGGCTTCGGCGGCGAGTACGACATCTCGGACGTTCCCCACGCGATGCGGCTGACCGGCTCCGGGACGTTCCTCCACGGCAACTACTGGGCGCCGCCGGGGGCCTTCGGCACCCGCAACACCAGCCACGGCTGCATCGGGCTGCCCGATGTGCAGGGTGGCGGGCCGTCCACTCCGGCGGGCTGGTTCTACGACTCCTCCCTGGTCGGGGACGTGGTGGAGGTGGTCGGCTCCCCGGAGCGGGTGGTCGCTCCCGACAATGGCCTGGGTGGCTGGAACCTGACGTGGGAGGAGTGGAAGGCGGGCTCGGCGCTGAGCTGAAACCCCGCCGGATTCCCCCGCGGATTCCCCGTGCGGAAACCGGCCCGAATGCCGGTTTCCGGACGGCTCGGGGAGCTCTTTTAACCGGCCTTTGAACACCAGTTTGACCTGGCCGGATTCAGGCGCTTCACTTCGGTCACCGCCTTCACCACAGGCGCACGGTTCGTATCACCGCTCCCATTTGGGACTGAACGGTGACATTCACGAGGTCAGCGTTGTCGGTGGCGTGTGGTTATCTATCGACAAAGCGCGTATCACGCGCTCAGGGGTGCCGCGTGGCCGCGGGCCGTGCGAGGGGAGACGATCCGTTGTGAACGTGCATCCGATATCGGGGAGCCGGATGCGCCGAGGCGCGCTGCCGGCCCTGCTGCTCGGAGCTGTGCTGACGCTGGTCAGCGGCTGCAGTGGGGACGACGACGGCAAGAAGGGCGGCAAGGTTCCCGACGGCCCCTCACAGGCCGTGGTGAACATCGCGCCCAAGGACGGCTCGGGGGACGTGGCCACCAGCGGCGCCCTCAAGGTGACCGCGGAGAAGGGCACCATCTCCTCCGTCAAGGTGGCCGACGACAAGGGCCACACCATCGACGGCAAGATCGCCGACGGTGGCGCCGTATGGGAGCCGACGACCCATCTGGCCGCCTCCACCAAGTACACCGTCGACGCGATAGCCAAGGACAAGGAGGGACGTACGTCCGCGAAGCACGCGGCGTTCACGACCCTCACGCCGGACAACACCTTCGCTGCCTATTTCACGCCGGAGGACGGCAGCACGGTCGGCGTCGGCATGCCCGTGTCGCTCAATTTCAGCCGCGGCATCACCGACCCGAAGGCCGTCGAGAAGGCCATCAAGGTGACCGCCGAGCCCGCCGTGGACATCAAGGGCCACTGGTTCGGCAACGACCGCCTCGACTTCCGGCCCGAGAAGTACTGGGCGCCCGGCACCAAGGTGACGATGACGATGGACCTCAACGGCGTGCAGGGCCGTGAGGGCGTCTACGGCACCCAGAGCAAGACGGTGAAGTTCACCATCGGCCGCTCCCAGGTGAGCACGGTCGACGCCGAGACCCACCAGATGGTGGTCGTGCGGGACGGCAAGCCGCTCAAGACCGTCCCGATCTCCGCCGGCGGCCCGGGCCACTCGACCTACAACGGTCAGATGGTCATCAGCGAGAAGCTCGAAGTGACCCGCATGGACGGCCGCACCGTCGGCTTCGGCGGCGAGTACGACATCCCGGACGTGCCGCACGCGATGCGCCTGTCCACCTCGGGCACCTTCCTCCACGGCAACTACTGGTCGGGCTCCTCGACCTTCGGCTCCGAGAACGTCAGCCACGGCTGCGTGGGCCTGGAGGACGAGCGGGGCGCGGGCGACCCGTCCACGCCGGCCGCCTGGTTCTTCAACCAGTCCCTCATCGGCGACGTCGTCATCGTCAAGAACTCCCATGACAAAACGATCCAGCCGGACAACGGCCTCAACGGCTGGAACATGTCCTGGGCGGAGTGGAACAAGGGCAGCTGACGCTTCCTCGCGGACCTCCGCGGCCCGGTGCACCGCGATGCGGCGCACCGGGCCGCTTTCCGTTAGCCACCGCTAACCTGCTGTCATGACTGTGCATCTTGAGGTAGCCGAGGGCGTCGGGACCGTGCGGCTGGACCGACCGCCGATGAACGCGCTGGACATCGCCACCCAGGACCGGCTCCGTGAGCTCGCCGACGAGGTCACCCGCCGCGACGACGTGCGGGCCGTCGTCCTGTGGGGCGGGGAGAAGGTGTTCGCGGCCGGCGCGGACATCAAGGAGATGCAGCACATCGATCACGCCGCCATGGTGGCGCGCTCGCGCGGCCTCCAGGACTCCTTCACCGCCGTGGCGCGCGTTCCCAAGCCCGTGGTCGCCGCCGTCACCGGCTATGCCCTGGGCGGCGGTTGCGAGCTGGCGCTCTGCGCCGACTTCCGGATCGCCGCCGACAACGCCAAGCTCGGCCAGCCCGAGATCCTGCTCGGCCTCATCCCGGGCGCCGGCGGCACCCAGCGGCTCGCCCGGCTCGTCGGGCCCTCCAAGGCCAAGGACCTCATCTTCACGGGCCGCCAGGTCAAGGCCGACGAGGCGCTCGCCATCGGCCTCGTCGACCGGGTGGTCCCGGCGGCGGAGGTCTACGAGCAGGCGCACGCCTGGGCCGCCCGGCTCGCCGCCGGGCCCGCCATGGCGCTGCGCGCGGCCAAGGAGGCGGTGGACTCCGGGCTGGAGACCGACATCGACACCGGTCTCGCCATCGAGCGCAACTGGTTCGCGGGCCTGTTCGCCACCGAGGACCGCGAGATCGGTATGCGCAGTTTCGTGGAGGACGGTCCGGGCAAGGCCAAGTTCGTCTGAGCCGCCTGGGGTTGACCGGCAACGCCCGGAGGGAAGCCCTCCGGGCGTTGCCTCTTGTGGGGGAATTCCCCGGGGTGCGTGGCACCCGGTGCGCGGCCCCGGTGCTCACCCTCGGCGATCTTTTGCGCACAGGATGTCGGTGCAGGTCAGTCCGGGTGCGGTGGAGGGTCCGGCGCCGCTGGCATATGTCGCCCCGGCGCCCCGGAACGTGGTGCTCCGTTGAACCGAATCCCCGGGTTCCACTCCCTGGCGCTCCGGCGACGGCCATGATGGGGGTCATGGCGGGCCTGGAGGGAATGGAGCAGTCGCGGCAGCGGGCCGGTACGGCGGCCCCCGCGCGATGGACCCCGATGGTAGAGGACGAGCTGACACGCAAGGCCTTCGAGCTGTTCGGTGATCCGGCCCTCGGCGAGGTCCGGCTGCCCTCCCGGCCCGAATCCGCCGCCGCCGCCCGCCGGCTGACCCAGGCGGTGATGCTGCGTCACTGGGGCCTGTCCGCCCAGCTCGCCGAACACGCCGTGCTGCTGGTCTCCGAGCTCGTCGGCAACGCCGTCCGGCACACCGGGGCGCGCCAGTTCGGGCTGCGGATGGCGCGGCGGCGCGGCTGGGTGCGCGTCGAGGTGCGCGATCCCTCCCGGGGGCTGCCGTGTCTGCTGCCGGTGCGCGAGACGGACGTCAACGGGCGCGGGCTGTTCCTGGTCGACAAGCTCTCCGACCGCTGGGGGGTGGACCTGCTGGCGCGCGGGAAGACGACCTGGTTCGAGATGCGGGTCGGGGAGCGCGGCGAGCGCTGAGGCGCGGGTGCCGCGCACGCGAAGAGGCCCCCTTCCGTCGTCCTGCGACGGGCCGGGGGCCTCTTCGGGTGGCCGCGGGGGAAATGGGGTGTGCCCCCGCGGCGAAATGACGACCTGGCCCGGGTCAATGGGGGTCGCTGGCCTCGACTATGTCACGCGTGATGTGCCGGGACCAAAGCGAGGCCAGGGCAATCCAAGGTGACGTGCGACACTGGCCTTGAAATCCATGAATGAAATGCCAGGGCGGCTTATCTTTATGCGGTGGTGTCGGGGTCCTTGCGGACCGCCGCCCCCACCGGTCTCATGTCCCCATGACGGCCCCGTATCCCCCCACGCACTGGATCCCGGCGAACAGGGCGAACTACACGGTCTCGAACCGACCCCGGGCGTACCCCGTGGAGTTCGTCGTCGTGCACGTCACCCAGGAGACCTTCCAGGACGCCCGGAGAATCTTCCAGGACTCCCGCTCCAAGGTCTCCGCGCACTACATGGTGGCCTCGGCGGACGGCTACATCGCGCAGTTCGTCCGCGAGAAGGACATCGCCTGGCACGCCGGGAACTGGGACTACAACACCCGCAGCATCGGCATCGAGCACGAGGGCTGGATCGACCGCCCCGAGTACTTCACCGACGCCCTCTACCGCGCCTCCGCGAAGCTCACCGCCGCCGTCTGCGACCGCCACGGCATCCCGGCGACCCGCGACCACATCATCGGCCATGTCGAAGTGCCCGGATCCACCCATACCGACCCAGGCCCCCACTGGGACTGGGACCGTTATCTGGAGTTGGTGACCGGCGGCTAATCTGTGCCGGTCCACCAAGCACCAAGGGGAGGCCCACATGGCCAGCATCGAGGAAGCCCGCAAGGCTTTCGACCGTTTCGACGTCGACGGCGACGGGTTCATCACGGCCGAGGAGTACAAGAGCGTCATGGCTCAGCTCGGCGACCACAACGTCACCGTGACCGTGGCCCAGGCCATCATCAACAAGAAGGACGGCAACGGCGACGGCGTCCTGTCCTTCGAGGAGTTCTGGGCCTCCCAGAACCACTGACCTCCCCGCCCGGGCGGGTCAGCGCCAGCCCCTGCGCTGCGCGCCCGCCCGGCGCCGCCGGTCGTTGCACAGCAGACAGCGGCCCCAGCCCGGCGGCAGCGGATCCTCCCGGTCACCGGCCAGCGGGTCGACGGGCCCCTTGGGATGCTCCGCGCACCCCGTGGCACCCAGCCCCGCGCCCAGCGCCCCGGCCGCCGCCAGCGCCCTGCGCAACGCGTCCAGGAGCTGCTCGGCCTCATGGGGCGAAGGGGCGGCGGCGTCGAGGGAGAAGGCGATGTCCGAGGCGGTGTTCAGCGCGCTCTGGAGTTCGCGCAGGTCTGCGTAACTCATGCTCGCGAGCCTACGCGCCACCACTGACACCGGCCGCCCCCCGGCCCCTGCGGTACGGTCGGCCGCATGCCGCAGCAGCCCCCGCACGACGACCGTTGCCTCATGGTGGCCACCACCACCGACAGCGAGAAGTCCGCGCGAGACCTCGCCGCCACCGCCGTCGAGCGCCGCCTCGCCGCCTGCGCCCAGATCGACGGCCCGGTCACCAGCGTCTACCGCTGGCGGGGCGCGATCGAGACCGCCACCGAATGGCGCGTCCTTTTGAAGACCACCGCCGCCCGATACCCCGAGCTCGAGGCCCGGATCAGGGCCTGCCACCCCTACGACGTGCCCGAGATCGTCGCCACGGAGATCACTACCGGCGGCGCCGACTACCTGGAGTGGCTGCGGGCCGAGACCGCGCCGTAACCCTTGTCGGCGCCCCGCGCCGCTGCTAGGAATACCGCGGGCATTCCGTCGTACGCGCCGGCTCCGCCGGGCGGCGCAGGCAGGGGGAATCGCATGGGCTCCTTCGCCCGCCCCGCGTTCTTCTGGGCCGGCGCCGCCGCCTGCACCGCCGGCGCCCTGCTCCACCTCCCCATGTACCTCCACGCCCGGCACATGGGCTACCGCATGGCC
Source organism: Streptomyces abikoensis (assembly GCF_014648775.1). Classification (GTDB taxonomy): domain Bacteria; phylum Actinomycetota; class Actinomycetes; order Streptomycetales; family Streptomycetaceae; genus Streptomyces; species Streptomyces abikoensis. Next base: position 281,109 of record NZ_BMRT01000003.1, on the reverse strand, counting down.
GGCATGCCCGTCGACACCCCCATGCTCATCGGCATGCTACTGATCGTCACCGGCGTGGCCGCCGTCCTCCGCGGGCTGCTGCCCCGGGGCGCGGACGCCCTGCGCCGGCGGGTCGCCTCCGTACGGGTCCGGGCCGTCGACGACGCCCCGCTGCGCCCGGCACACGTCGCGCTCCTGGCGGTGCTCTCCCTCGCCGTGACCATCGACGTGATGAAACCGATGACGCTGTCGTTCGTCGTGCCCGGCGTCGCCAAGGAGTACGGGCTCGCCTCGCCGCTGAACCCCGGCGGCGACGTCCCCGTCTCCTGGCTGCCGCTGTCCGGCATCGCCGGCACCATGACCGGCTCGTTCCTCTGGGGATGGCTGGGCGACCGCATCGGGCGGCGCGGCTCCATCCTCCTGGCCGGGGTGCTGTTCGCCACCACCGCCGTCTGCGGCGCGATGCCGAGCTTCGGCTGGAACGTCGCCATGTGCTTCCTGATGGGCACGGCGGCCGGCGGGCTCATCCCCATCGCCTTCACCCTCCTCGCCGAGACCGTCCCCCAGCGCCACCGCGGCTGGCTGATGGTCCTCATCGGCGGGAACGTCACCGTCGCCTACGTCCTCACCAGCTGGCTCGCCGCCACCCTCACCCCCACCTACAGCTGGCGGATCCTCTGGCTCGCCGGACTGCCGACCGGCCTGCTGCTGATCGCCCTCAACCACTGGATCCCCGAGTCCCCCCGCTACCTCCTGGCCACCGGCCGCACCGAGGAGGCCCGGCGCGTCCTGGCCCGCTACGGCTCGACCGTGCGGGACGCCCCCGCCGTGGCGGCCCCGGACGAGACGGGCCCGGCCCGCCCCGGCTACCGCGGCCTGTTCGCCACCGCCTTCCGGGGCCCCACCCTCGCCCTCACCGTCCTCGCCGTCGGCGCCGGGCTGATGTCCTACGGCTTCCAGATGTGGCTGCCCACCAACCTCGGCCGCCTCGGCATCGCCGAGGTCTCCTCCGACCGCGTCCTGCGCGACAGCGCCCTGATCAGCCTGCCCCTCAACCTCCTCACCGCCCTGCTCTACGGGCTGTGGAGCAGCAGACGCACCGTGATCGCGCTGGCCGGGCTGACCGCCGCCGCCCTCGTCGCCCTCGCGGTGCTCGCGGAGACCGCCGCCGGGCACGGACTGCCGCTGCGGCTGCTGCTGCTCGTCCCGCTGTGGGGCATCAGCGCGACCGCCGCCGTCCTCGCCGCCTACAGCTCGGAGGCGTACCCCACCCCGCTGCGCGCGCTGGGCACCAGCTGGGCGGCCGGCACCAGCAAGGCCGGCGGCGTGGCCATCCTCGGCCTGTCGGTGGCCGCCGTGGCGGTGCCCCCGCTGGGGGTGACGGCCCTGCTGGGCGCCGTACCGCTCGCCCTCGCGGCGGTCGCCTTCGCCCTCTACGGACCCGAGACCCGGGGCCGCCGGCTGGACGAGATCGTCCCCGGCCAGGTGCCCGCCCGTGCCTGACAGGAATCCGCACCGGCGGTCACGGCGGTGGCGGACCGCCGATACCGGCGGCATGCCGGGCCAGGAACCGCTCTCCTCCGCGCTGTTGCCGTACCTGCGACGGGCGAAGGACCTGATCGACCGCTCCTACGCCGACCCGCTCGACCTGGCGACCCTGGCCGCCGAGGCGGGCTGTTCGCGCTTCCACTTCCTCCGCTCCTTCCAGGCGGCCTTCGGCGAGACCCCCGGCCGCTATCTGACACAGCGTCGCATCGAGCGGGCGCGCGACCTGCTGCGCGCCACCAACCTGACGGTCGCGGAGATCTGTCACCTCGTCGGCTACTCCAGCGTCGGCTCCTTCAGCTCCCGTTTCTCCGAGATCATGGGCGTCCCGCCCACCCGCTACCGCGAGCGGATCGCCCGCGAGGGCGGCCCCCCGCCCATTCCCGGCTGCTACCTGTTCATGTGCGCCCGGCGGACCGGCGGAAGCGGAACGCAAGACCGCAATCCAGGAGATGTCACCGCCGGGGAGCCGTCGATAGCGTCTGATCACGGCTCTCCGGCGGAAGGAAACCCATGAGCACGCGGCTGTCGCACGTCACCGTCCCCGTCCTCGACCAGGACTCAGCGAAGGCCTTCTACACGGAAAAACTGGGCTTCGAGGTCCGCGACGACATGACGCTCGGCGACCTGCGCTGGCTCACGGTCGGCCCCAAGGACCAGCCCGACGTGGTGCTGGTGCTGCGCAAGGTCGGGCCGCCCGAGTACGACGAGGAGACCGCCGGTCAGCTGAGGGACCTCGTCTCGAAGGGCGTGATCGGGGTGGGGGTGCTGCACGTCGACGACGTCCGCGCCCTCCACAGGAGGCTCAGGGCGGCGGGCGTGACGTTCGTCCAGGAGCCCGTGAAGCGGCCGCACGGCACCGAGGCCGTCTTCCGCGACGATTCCGGCAACTGGTTCAGCCTCACCGACGCCCGCGGCTGAACCGGACACCGGAGGAGCACCGAGAGGAGAGCAGGCTCAGCCATGGCTCACCAAGCGCAACCGGCCCCGGACGGCGGGGCGTTACCGGACCGGCCCGGCGCCGGGAACCCCTGGGTGGTGCTCGTCGCCGTCGCCCTCGGCACCATGATGGAGGCCCTCGACGGCACGGTCGTCGCCGTCGCCAACCCGGTCATCGCCGTCGACCTCGACACCGAGCTCACCACCCTCCAATGGGTCACCAACGGCTATATGCTCGCCGTCGCCTGCGCCCTGATCACCGCAGGCAAGCTCGGCGACCGCTACGGGCACAAGAAGGTCTTCCTCATCGGGATGACGGGCTTCGCCGCCACCTCCGTCCTCGCGGGACTGTCGAACAGCATCAGCATGCTGATCTTCTGGCGGGTGCTCCAGGGCATCAGCGGCGCCGTCCTCGCGCCCAGCGGGCTGGCCGTGCTCAAGACCTCCTTCCCCCAGGACAAACTGAAGATCGCCATCGGCGTCTGGAGCGGCGTCGGCGCCCTCGCGCTGGCCGCCGGCCCCTTCATCGGCGGCGTCACCGTCGACCAGCTGGGCTGGCGCTGGGTGTTCTTCATCAACGTCGTGGTGTGCGCCGCCGCCCTCGCCCTCGGCGGCCCCGCGATCCGCGCGGTACGGCCCCAGGGCGCCGACCGGTCCTTCGACACCCCCGGTGTCCTGCTGCTCACGGCCACCCTGTTCGCCCTGGTCTGGGGCATCATCCAGGTGCCCGGCCACGGCTGGACCGCGTTCCGCGTCCTCGGCCCGTTCGCCGCCGCCCTCGTCGTCGGCACCGCGTTCGTCCTGCGCGAGCGCCGCGCCCGCGAGGCGCTCCTGCCACCGGCCCTCTTCCGCGTGCGGGCCGTCTCCACCGGCACCGCCACCCTGCTCATCGGCGGCTTCGCCACCTTCGGCGCCTCGTTCTACCTCGCCCTCTACCTCCAGCAGGTGCACGGCTTCTCCCCGATGCGGGCCGGACTCGGGCTGCTGCCCTTCACCGTCCTCTTCGGCGTCGGCGCCCCCCTCGGCGCGGCCCTGAACCAGCGCTTCGGACCCCGGGTGCCGCTCGCCACGGGCATGGTCCTCATCAGCGTCGCCCTGCTGGGCCTCTCCCGGATGACCGAGGTCTCCTCCTACAACGCCATGTGGCCGTTCCTCGCCCCGCTCGGCGTGGGCATGGGCATGGTCGCCCCCACGGCCATCGAGATGATCGTCGGCAGCGCCCACGACGAGCTCGCCGGCGTCGCCTCCGGCCTCCAGCAGACGGCCCTGATGCTCGGCGGCGTCCTGGGCACGGCCGTCCTCGGTTCACTGATCTCGTCCCGGGTCTCCGGGGTCCTGCCCGGACACCTCGCCGACGAGGGCGTCGGCGGCGCCCTGGCCCGGGCGCTGCGCCGGATGACGGACGTCATCGCGCAGGGCGTGGTGCCCGTGCCCGACGGCACCGCGCGCCCCCTCGCGGAGGCGGCCGCCCGCGCCGGGCACGCCGCCTTCATGGACGGCTTCCACACGGCGATGCTCGGCGGCGCGGTCGTCGTCCTCGTCGGCGCGGGCGTCGCCCTGCTGGCCCCGCGGCTGGAGGCCGCGACGGCCGCCGGGGACGTCGACGTCGCGACCGGCCACTGAGCACGTCCACCTGTTCATCCCAGACGACAGCAGACGACAGGAGAAACCCCGTGATCTCGCACATCGGTACCGTCGACGTCTTCGTCAACGACCAGGACAAAGCCGTCGACTTCTTCGTCAACACCCTCGGCTTCGAGCTCCGCGAGGACCTGAGGTTCGGCCCCATGCGGTGGATCGAGGTGGCCCCCGAGGGCTCCCAGACCCGCATCGTGCTGTGCACCAAGGACTTCCCCGTCTACCGGGAGGGCAACATCGGCCGCTTCACCGACATCCAGTTCGTCACCGAGGACATCAAGGCCACGCACGACGAGCTCGTCCGGCGCGGGGTGCGGTTCACCCACGAGCCGCAGCAGATGCCGTTCGGCGGCTCGACCGCGACGTTCGCGGACCCCGACGGCAACGAGTTCAACCTGGTACAGCCCGCCGGCTGAGTACCCGCCGGCCCCTGAACGTGCTGCCGCCGCCTTCCCCCGGGGCCGGCGGCAGCACCGCGTTCGGGGTCGTTCACGGTGTCGCGACACCCACCCGTGTGAAGTCCGCCCCCGGCCACAGGCCCCGGACCGTGCTCTCCAGGATCATCAGCGCCATGATGGGGAAGGCGAAGTCCGAGGCGGCGTAGAGCCGGTGGGCGCTCTGCACCTCGAAGACGCCGTTGCCGAAGGACGCCATGTCGAAGCCCCGGTCGGACCTGTCCGGGCCGGCGCACCGGCCGACCAGCGCGGCGATGTCGGCGACGAACGGCTCGGGGTCGGCCGTCCGGCCGTCCGCGTTGGCCATGCTCGCCAGCATGATCTCCCCGCAGCGCCGTCCGTCGCCGGTGGCGAGCGCCGCGAAGAACCCGGCGATCAGCTCCCGCACCCGCTCGGGCAGCCGGACGCTGTAGCCGGCGTCCAGGATCACGGCCGCGTCGCCCTTCGGCAGCAGATACACATTGCCCGGGTGCGGATCGCAGTGCACGAACCCGTCCACGAACATCATCTTGTGCGCGGCCGCCAGCACGGCCGACGCCAGCCGCGCCCGCACCGGGTCGGGGAGGGTCGCGGGCGTCCGCGTGTCCAGCCCCGGGACGAAGTCGAAGACCAGGCACGTCGGCCGGGACCACTCGGGGCGCAGCCGGGGCACCACCACGCCGGGGACGTCCGCGAGGTTCGCGCGGAGCGTGACGATGTTCTTCGCCTCGCGCCGGAAGTCCAGCTGGCCGAGGACGGCCCGGCTGACGTAGCCGACGAGATCGGCCATCGGCATCCCGCGCAGCGCCGGCAGCCGCTCGGCGCGGCGCGTCAGGGCGCGGATCAGCGCGAGATCGGCCCGCATCGTCGCGTCGATGCCGGGGCGCTTCAGCTTGAGCGCCACGACCTCGCCGTCCGGCAGCACGCCCCGGTACACGCAGGCGATGCTGCCGCCCGCCACCGGCTCGGGATCGAGCCGCGCCAGGAACGGCGGCGTCGCCCGCCCGTACGCGGCGCGCAGCGCGCTTGCCGCCTGCTGTGGTGAGAGGGGGCGGACGGAGTCGTGGAGGCGGGACAGCTCGTCGCACAGGGCGGCGGGGAGCATGTCGCGGCGCGCGCCGGCGATCTGGGCGAATTTGATGAAGGTGGGGCCGAGGGATTGGATGCGGTGGGTGAGGCGGCGGTAGAGGTAGTGGTGGGTGGCTTGGCGGCCGCGGAGTAGCCGTACGGCCAGGAGGGCAGGGAGGGTCACCGTCACCTCCGCGAGGCCGGCGAGGGCCAGGGCGCATGCGCGCAGCGCGAGGCGGTGGGTGGGCACTCGGTCCATGGAGGCTGCTCCTTGGGTCGGTGGCCCCGGTCCCGCCCTTTCACCGTTTCCCGGGGCTCCGCCCCGGACCCCGCGCCTCAAACGCCGGCGGGGCTGGATTTACCGCCCGGACGGGCTGAATTCAGCCCGTCCGGCGTTGGTGAAAGGGTGGGACCGGGGCCTCACTCGAACGTGAACGACGAACGCAGCGCGCCCAGCAGGGCGGAACGGGGCGTCGCCCTGATCAAGCCGTCGCGCACGGCGCACAGCAGCGGCGCTCGCCACTGCCCCACCCGGCCCGCCCAGTGCGACTGGACCGTCACAGTGCGCGCCCGCCCCCGCCGCCGCGCGGCGTACACGCGCAGCGCTGCCGGAACGTCGTCCGTCGCCGCCAGCGCCCGCGCCAGCACGACCGCGTCCTCCAGCGCCTGGCACGTGCCCTGCCCCATGGCCGGCGCGGCCGGGTGCGCGGCGTCGCCGACCAGGGCCACCGCGCCCCGCCCCCAGCGCCGCAGCGGCGCCCGGTCGTGGATGGCGGTGACGGTGACGGCGGCCGGGTCGGTGGCCCGCAGCACGGCCGGGACCGGGTCGTGCCAGGCGGCGAAGTGCCGTTGGAGGAACGGCAAGGACGACGGGCCCGCCCTGGCCCCGCCCTCGGGCACGGCGAATGCCGCGAACCAGTACATCCGCCCCTCCGGCAGCGGGAACAGCCCGAACTGCCGTCCCGGGCCCAGCGCCAGCAGTGCCGGGTGGCCGGGGCAGGCGTACGCGGCGACGCCCCGGGCCACCGCGTAGCCGAGGTAGCGCAGATCGCCGCCGCCCGTGTCCCCGGGGGCGCCGAAGAGGGCCGCGCGCACCCGGGAGCGGATGCCGTCGGCGCCGATCAGCAGATCGCCCTCCACCTCGGTGCCGTCCGCGAGCCGGGCGGCCACCGCCGCGCCGTCCTGCCGTACGCCGACGCAGCGCGCCCCGAAGCGGATCGCGTCCGGGGGCTGGAGGTCGTGGAGGGCCCGGAGCAGGGCGGCGCGCGGCAGCGCCCGTCCGTTGCCGCCGCACCGGGCGTCCAGGGTCCCGGCCGGCAGGGACAGCAGCGTCGCGCCGCGCGCCGTGCGCATCGCCAGGCCCGCCGAGGGCGCGCTGCCGGCCCGGACGGGCCCGTCGGCGCCGAGCACGGCGAGCGCGGAGAAGGCGTTGGGCCACAGGGTGAGGGCCGTACCGGCGACGCCGACGTCCGGGGCACGCTCCAGCAGCGACACCTCCAGCCCGGCCCGGCGCAGCAGGGCGGCGGTGGCCAGGCCGGCGGGCCCGGCCCCGACCACCAGGGCGCGCCGGGCTCTCACGCGGGCGCGCCCGGCCACATGGACGACCAACTCCCCGGGGCCGGGCCGCCCAGCAGGTCCGGGATCTTCGCCACGTCGAACACGCCCCAGTGCTCGGCGATCCGCCCGTCCCGGAAGCGGAAGGTGTTGGAGCCGCCGATGGCGAAGGACCGGCCCGTGGGCGGCAGCCCCATGAACGCGCCCGTGTGCTCGAAGTGCAGCAGGATCGCCTGGGCGAGGATGTCGCCCTCGCACACCGACGTGAGCACCTCCACCCGGCGCGTCGTCAGGGCCTCGGCCGCCTGCCCGAAACGGTGGGCCACCCCCTCGCGGCCCGGCGGATCCCACGGCGGGGCGAAATGGTCGACGAAATCCGGGGTGAGGATCTCCGAAATCGCGGAGAAATCATGTGTGAACAGAACAGCGCCCCGGAATTTCCGGACGGTTTCCTCGTAGGCGGATTTCCTGTCCGGCCGTGTCACGCCGTGGCCCGCAGTAATTCCGGGGGCAGCAGCCCGAGCTGTTCCAGGAGATACAGCCCGTCGGCCACGCCCCAGTGTTCCACGACGGCGCCGTCGACGACCCGCAATTGGCCCAGCAGCGGAACGCGTACGGCGCGGCCGGTGGCCGGCACGCCCAGGTACTCCCCTTTGTGGGTGGCCTCGACCGTCAGCCGGGTGGCCACGAGGTCGCCCTCGGCGACCATGGCGTGGACGGTGAGCCGCAGGTCGGGGAAGGCGTTCATGAAGCGGGCCATCTCGGCGGCGACGTCGGTGCCGGGGAGCGGCTCGCCGTCGCGGCCGTAGTGGACCATGTCCGGGGACCAGAACCGCGTCATCGCCGCGAGGTCGCCCCTGTTCCAGGTGTCGATCAACTCCCGTACCAGCGCCTTGTTCGCCTGCTCGGTGGACCCCATGCCGGCTCCTTCCGCGCGGTTTCGCAGAAAGGCTAGTGGGATTCCAGCGCGGTCACTTCTCCCAGATTGCGGTGCGGATCGCCCTTCCGGGCGGGGTTGACGCCACTGGGGGCCGTGGAAACAATTCCCCACGGACAACGGAGGGTTGTCGTCATGACCGAGGGATTCTCCGGCCTTCCCGCCGAGGGTGCGGACGGCCTGTACAGCCAGAGCTGGTTCCCCCTGTGCCTGTCCGAGGACGTCCCCGCCGGCGCGGTCCTCGGCGTCGAGTTCCTCGGCGGCAAGGCCGTCGTCTTCCGGGGCCGCGAGGGCGGCCCCGCCCGGGTGCTCAGCGGCTACTGCGTCCACGTCGGCGCGGACCTGTCGGTGGGCGAGGTGGTGGGGGAGCGGCTGCGGTGCCGTTTCCACGGCTGGCAGTACGACGGCGGCGGGGCGTGCGCCGCCACCGGCATCGGCGACCCGGTCCCGCCCCGGGCCCGGCTGTTCCGCTTCCCCGCCGTCGAACGGCACGGCGTGGTCTGGGCGTTCAACGGCGAGGAGCCGCTCTTCGGCGTGCCCGGCCTGCCCTACCGCGAGGACGAGCTGACCGTCCGCCGCTCCGTCCTCCCGGAGCTGCCCGTCGAACCCTGGCTGGTCCAGGCCCACACCATGGACCTCCAGCACCTGTGCCTGCCCCACGAGTTCGTCCTCGACGACGACCCCAACGACTCGGTGCGCGTCGGTGACCACTGCGTCGGCTTCGACCTGCGGGCCCGGATGCGCGACGGCGAGCGCTTCGACGTGCGCGTCGACATCCACGGCACCAACATCTTCCGGCAGACCGGCACCCTCGACGGCCGCTGGTTCTTCTGGCTCGCCCCGCTGAACATCCCCGGCCCCGGCCGCTCCCGGGCCGTCTTCGTCTACGGCGCCCGCCGGGAGGACGACGAAGACCCCAAGATCACCGAGGAGTTCCTCGACCGGGCCCGCACGGCCATGATGAACCTCTTCGACGACGACACGCCCGTCCTCGGCACCATCCGCTTCCGCCCCCGCCACCTCACCCACGGCGACCGCACCCTCGCCCGCTACCTCGACTACGTCCGCGCCTACCCCCGGGCCAACCCCGCCCGGGACTACCTCACATGAGCGCGCGCCCGGTCGGACGTCCCGTCCCCGCCGAGGGCCTGGACGGGACGTACAGCCAGAGCTGGTTCCCGCTGTGCCTGTCCACCGAACTGCCCGCCGGGCGGGTGCTCGGCGTGGACTTCCTCGGCGGCCGGGTGGCGGTCTTCCGGGGCGCGGCCGGCGGGCCCGCCCGGGTCGTCAGCGGCTACTGCGCCCACCTGGGCGCGGACCTGTCCGTCGGACACGTGGAAGGGGAACACCTGCGATGCCGCTACCACGGCTGGCGCTACGACGGCTCCGGCGCCTGCACGTCGACCGGTACGGGCGAGCCGGTGCCGCCGCGTGCGCGGCTCTTCTCTTTTCCCTCGCGGGAATCGCACGGCATCGTCTGGGCCTTCAACGGGCGGCGGCCCTTGTTCGACGTGCCCGGCCTGCCCGTCCCCCCGGACGAGCTGCTCCTGCGGCACACCGTCCTTGACGAGGCCCCCGTCGACCCCTGGCTGGTGGCGGCCCAGACCATGGACGTCCAGCACTTCCTCCTCCAGCACGGCTTCGCCCTGGACGACGGCGACGACCCCAACGACGCCGTCACCGCCACCGCCCACTCCATGGGCTACCCGCTGCGCCTGACCACCCCGGACGGGCAACGGCTCGACCTGCGCGTCGAGATCCACGGAACCAGCGTGTTCCGGCAGACGGGCACCCTCGACGGCCGCTGGTTCTGCTGGCTCACCGCGCTGCGTTCCGTACGCCCCGGGGTGTCCCGCCCGTACTTCGTCCTCGGCGCGCGGCGCGCGGAGGGCGGCGCGGACCCGGCGGCGGACGAGGCGTTCCTCGACGACGAGGCGTTCCTCGACCGGGCGATGGGCGTGATGATGGGCATGCTCGCCGACGACGCCCCCGTGCTCCTCACCCTCCACTTCCGCCCCGGCCTGCTCACCCGCAGCGATCGCGCCCTGGGCCGCTATCTGGAGTACCTCCGCCGCTACCCCCGGGCCGATCCGGGCTGTGGTGAGATCAGCCGAGACGCTCCGGGGTGAACCGCACCGGCAGTGACTCCAGGCCGCGCAGCACGCCCGTGGGCCGCCAGCGGAGGAGGCCCGCCGACTCGTCCAGGGCGATGTCGGGCAGCCGCCGCAGCAGCGTCCCCACCGCGATCCGCCCCTCCATCCGGGACACGGGCGCTCCGACGCAGAAGTGGATGCCGTGCCCGAAGCCCAGGTGGGAGCGGTCGCCGCGGGTGATGTCCAGCCGGTCGGGGTCGGGGTAGCGGGCCGGGTCGCGGTGGGCGGAGGCCACGCCCACGGTGACGATCGCGCCCCTGGGCACGGGCGTCCCGCCGATCTCCAGGTCCTCCGTGGCCACCCGCAGCATGGCCCGCTCCACCGGCCCGTCGTAGCGCAGGAACTCCTCGACGGCCGCCGGCAGCAGCTCGGGCCGGGAGCGCAGCAGCTCCAGCTGGTTCCGGTGGCGCAGCAGCGCCAGCATGCCGTTGCCGATGAGGTTCACCGTCGTCTCGTGCCCGGCCACCAGTAGCAACCCCGCCGTGGACACCAGCTCCAGTTCGGTCAGCCGCCCCTCCTCGGTGGAGGCCACGACGAGCGCGCTCAGCAGGTCCGGCTGGGCCTCGGTGTCGTCCCCGGCCGAGCGCAGCGCGCGGCGGCGCTCGGCGACGAGCGCGGTGAAGTACTCGCGCAGCAGCCGGTTCGCCTCGTGCGGCGGCATCGTCGCGCCCTCGGTGTAGTTGGGGGTGAGCGCGGCCGTGCTCCACTCGCGGAACGGCGCCCGGTCGGCCTCCGGCACGCCGAGGAGTTCACAGATCACGGTGATGGGCAGCGGGAACGCCAGCGCGGTGATCAGATCGGCGGTGCCGCGCGGGGCGAAGGCGTCGATCAGCCCGTCGGTGATCTCCTGGACGCGCGGCAGCATGGCCTCCACCCGGCGCGGCGTGAACGCCTTGGCCACGAGCCTGCGCATCCGTGTGTGGTCGGGCGGATCGCTGTTGAGCATGTGCGGCTCCGAGCCCTCCCCGCCCTCGGGGTAGAGCCCGGAGCGGCGCAGCGCCTCCCACGCGTGCTTGGGGTCGCGGGAGAGCCGGGGGTCGGCGAGGGCGGCGCGCGCGTCCTCGTAGCGGGTGACCAGGTAGTGCTCGATGCCGTTGGGGTCGCGGATCGGGTGGACGGGGGCCTCGGCGCGCAGCCGCGCGTAGACGGGGTAGGGGTCGACGCGGGACTCCGGCGCGTACACCTCGTGGGGCTCGGGCACGCTTCCTCCCTCACACCTGCGGCCGGGGGTTGGGGCAGACGACGTCGGTCCTCGGCAGGGTGCCGTCGACCAGATAGGCGGTGGCCGCCTCGTCGGCGCCGGGGTTGCCGTAGAAGGGGAAGACCCGGTGGTGGGCGGTGTCGGCGACGGTGACCAGCCGGGAGTTGTGCCGCAGCACCTCACGCATCCGCACGGCGGCCGCGTGCGGCGTGGACATGTCCTCGGCGGACTGGACGAGCAGGACGCTCCGGGCGCGGTTGCCCGCCCCCAGCCGGGTCACCGGCTCGCTCGGCGGCACCGGCCAGAACGCCGTCGCCTTGATCCCCGCCAGGGCCGCCCCCGTGAACGGGTACGCGCGCGCCGCGCGGGCCATGTCCCGCTCGTACGGGCCCAGCCGGCGCGGCCAGGACCAGTCGCCCGCGAGGATGGCCAGCTGGGCGACCGTGCCGCTCTCCTCCTTCGGCTGCCCGAACATCGTCGCCAGGAAGGAGAGGGTCGCGGGGGTCAGCGGCGCGCCGTGCACGGCGGAGCGCAGGACGTCGCCCAGGTGCGCGTAGTTGAGGTCGCTGTTGAGCATCCCCACGACGATCAGCCGGGCGAGGGTGCGGTCCAGCGGGAAGCCGTTGACCGTCACCGCCTCGTCCGCGTCGACCCGGGCCAGCAGCCGGTCGTAGGAGGCCCGGACCTCCGGCGGTGTGGCGCCCAGCGCCAGCTCGTCGTGGTGCCGGGCGGCCCAGCGGGTCCAGCGGCCCAGGGCGCGTTCGCCGTTGGGCGGGAAGTCGGTGAACAGCCCCCGCCACACCCAGTCCGGGCTGCACAGGCTGTCCAGGACGACTCGGTCGGCGTGCTCGCCGAACATCTGCGTCCACACCGCGCCCAGGTACGTGCCGTAGGAGTAGCCCAGATAGGACAGCCGCTCCTCGCCCAGCGCGCCCCGGATGACCTCCATGTCGCGGGCGATGTTCCGCGAGCTGGCGAACGGCAGGACGTCCAGGGCGACTTCGGCGACCTTCGCCGCGACCTCCGCCTGGAAGCGGACCTCGTGGGCGAAGTCGCGGGGCTGGTGGAACACCCAGAAGCGTTCCTCCGGCTCCAGCCCGCACACGACCGGGCTGCTGCGGCCCATGAACCGGTGGTCGAACGCCACCACGTCGTAGCGCGCCAGCACCTCCTTGGGCAGCGCCCGCGCGAGCTGCGCGCCGAGCAGCGTGCCCCGGTTGCCCAGGTCGTCGCCGGGCCCGATCAGCAGCACGCCGCGCCGCCGCTCGGGCGCCGCCGCCGGGGACCGCACGAGGCCCAGGGTCAGGGTGCGGCCGGTGGGGTCGGCGTAGTCCAGCGGGACGGTCAGCTCGGCGCACTCCAGACCGGCGAGGGCCTCCTCGTCGGCCGGGTGCCAGGACAGGGACTGCTTCTGGAAGTCCCGGATCGCGTCGGCGCGCAGGGCGGGGTCGTTCATGAGGCGTCCCTCCCGTGACCGGTGGTGAAGGTGAGGTCCGTGTCGGGCAGCTTGCCGGTGAGCAGGTACTCGGTGACCGTCCCGTCGACGCCGGGGTGGCCGTGGAACGGGAACACCCGGTGGGCGCCGGTACCGGCGGCGGTGACCAGCCGGGAGTTGTGCGCCAGCAGTTCCCTCAGCCGCGCGGCCCCGCGCGCGGGGGTGAACATGGCGTGCTCGGCACGCACGAGCAGCACGCTCTCGGCGTGGTTGTCCCGGCCGAGGACGGTGCGGGGCGGGCGGCGTGTCCCGGCCTCCCGGGGCCAGAAGGCGCCGGCCTTGGGCGCGGCCATCGCCGGCCCGATGAACGGGTGCCGTTCGGCGGCCGCCGCCATGTCCCGGCGGTAGCCGGCCGGGTCGCGCGGCCACGGCGCGTCGCCGCCGAGCACCGCGAGCTGGGCGACGGCCCCGCTCTCCTCCTTGCCGCGCCCGAACATCGCGCCCAGCGCCCGGCGTGCCTCCGGTGACGCCTGCCCGCCGTGGACGGCGGCGCGCAGCACGTCGCCGAGGAAGCCCCAGGCCAGGTCGTCGGCGAGCAGCACCATGGTGAGCAGGCGCAGCATCGTGCCGTCGACGGGGAGGCCGGCCACCTCCGTCCCCTCCCGGTCGGCGCGCGCGGTGAGCCGGGCGACCGCTTCGCGCACGGCCGTCGGGGTCGTGCCCAGCGCCAGCTCCTCGTGGCGCCGCGCGGCCCACGCCGACCACCGGCCGAGCGCGGTCTCGCAGCTCGCGGCGTAGTCGAGGAACATCCGCCGCCACACGGAGTCCGGGTCGATCACGCTGTCGAGGACGACCCGGTCGGCGTGCGCGCCGTACAACTGCGTCCACAGCGCGCCGAGGTGACTCCCGTAGGAGTAGCCGAGCAGGGACATCCGCTCCTCGCCGAGGGCGCGGCGGATCACCTCGATGTCGTGGGCGATGGCCCGTGAGGTGAGGTGGGGGAGGAGGTCACCGGCCTCGCGGAAGCAGCGTTCGACGATGCGCTGTTGGTAGCGGGCCTCGGTGTCGGCGTCCTGGGGGGTGTGGAAGATCCACAGCCATTGGTCGGGGGTGAGCCCGCAGGAGAGGGGGTGGCTGCGGCCGCTGAAGCGGTGGTCGAAGCCGACGATGTCGTACTGGTCGAGGACGGCCGGCGGCAATGCCGCCACCAGCTGGGGGACGAGGAGGGTGCCCCGGTTGCCGGGGTCGTCCGGGGGGACGAGGAGGGTGCCGAGGCGGCGGGTGGGGGTGCGGGCGGGGTGGCGGGCGAGCGCCAGCTCGATGGACGGGCCTTCGGTGTCGGCGTGGTCCAGCGGGACGGCGACGGTTGTGACGTCCAGGCCCGTCAGGGCGTCTTCTTCGGCGGGGCGCCAGGTGGGCTGCACGGGTTCCCCTCTCGGGCGGGACCGGGGCACTCTCAAGGCCTGATCTCGTACAGCGCGTTGAGCGGCGTCGGCGCCGGAAGCTCCCGCACCGACCGCAACCCGGCGTCGTGGCAAAGGCGCCGCAACTCCCCCGCCGGCAACCCCAGCATCCCCGGCGCCCTCCCCTTCGCCGCCAGCGACACCGGCACGCTGTACAGCACGCTCGCCCCGTACAGCAGCGCGGCCGCCGCGCCGCGGTTGTCCGTGGCGCGTTCGGCGCCCGCGCTCTCCAGGAGGAGGAGCACCCCGTCGTCGGCGAGGGCGGCCCGCACCGCGTGGAGGGTCGCCGCCGGGTCCGGGGCGTCGTGGAGGACGTCGAGGGCGAGGACGAGGGCGTGGTCGCCCGTGGCGGGCAGCAGGTCGGCGGCGTCGCCGTGGACGAACTCCACGCGGTCGGACACCCCGGCGTCCGCCGCCTCCCGGCGCGCGCGGTCGACGTGGAGCCGCAGCCGGTCGTAACCGGTGCAGCGGGCGCGCGGGAAGGCCCCGGCGATCAGCACGAGCGCGTGGCCGCCGCCGCTGCCCAGGTGGGCGACGCGGCCGCCGGCCGCCAGGCGCCCGGCGAGGCCGTCGATCGCGGGGATCCACTGGGGGAGCAGCAGGGTGCCCAGCCAGCTGGCGCTCATCCGCCACATCGTCCGGTAGAGGCCCTCGGGGTACGCCTCCTGCGGGACGCCGCCGCCCGAGCGGAACGCCTCGGTGACGGGCTCCAGCATCGCGGCGAGCGCGGGCACGAGCCCGGCCGCGCCGCCCATGAAGAACGGCGAGTCGTCGTGGGCCAGTACGGCGGCGTGCTCAAGAGGGAGCGAGAAGACGGCGTCCTGCCCGGCTTCCAGGTAGCCCGCGCTGAGGAGGCCCAGGAGCCATTCGCGGACGTGGCGCTCGTCCAGCCCCGCGCGGGCGGCGAGCTCCGCGCTGCTCGCCGGGCCGCCCTCGGCGAGCGCGCGGAAGAGGCCCAGACGGTCGCCCAGGGCGACGAGGACGCTGGTCATCCCGCCGCTCACGTCGTCCAGGAAGCGGCCGGCGAACGCTTGCACGGCAGTGCTGTCGCATCCGTCCATGGCGCCCGACTGTAGTGAACGGCCCGGAGGGTCGCCTTCTCCCAGGTTGCTCACGCCGTGGCGGACCCATTGCTACCATGAAGTGTAGTAATGGGGGCGGAAGCTGAGGGTGCGTCATGACGGGCAAGCGGAATTACGGGCAGTTCTGCGGCCTCGCCGCCGGCCTCGACGTCGTCGGCGAACGCTGGGCGCTGCTCATCGTCCGGGAGCTCCTCATCGGCCCGGCGCGCTTCAACGAGATCCTGGCCAACCTGCCCGGCCTCGGCCCCAATCTGCTCTCCGACCGGCTGCGGGCGCTCGCCGCGCGCGGGGTGCTGGAGTCGGCGGCCGTGCCCGGCGACGGGCGGGGCAGGCGCTACCGCCTCACCACGCGCGGCGAGCAGCTCAGGGAGCCCCTGCTGGCGCTGGCCCGGTGGGGGATGGCGTTCCTGGGCGAGGAGGGGGCGCGCGGCGGCGCCGTGCGCGCCGCCTGGGGCATCCTGGCCGTCCAGGCGATGATCCACGGACGTCCGGTGCCCGAGGTCGACGAAGCCTACGAATTCCGCGTGGCCGACGAGACGTTCCACATCGAGGTGGCCGCCGGCCGCGCCGTCACCCGGCGCGGGCCCGCCGACGCCCCGGCCCTGGTCGTCGTCACGGACGCGGAGACGTTCGTGAGCATCGGCGCCGAGATGCGCACGCCCTTCGAGGCGCTGATCTCCGGCCGGCTGCGGATCGACGGCGATCCCGAGGCCGCCCGGCGCTGCGTGGAGTTCATGGGGCTGCTGGACGCCGCCGCCCGCCGCCCCGACGGGAGCGGGGAACCGGTGGCGGCCGCCGCCCCGCCCGGCTGACGGACAGGGCGGCCGCACCCGCCGGTCGTCCCGAGGAAGTCGTCCCCGAGGACGTCCCCGAGGAAGGGATCACCGTCGTGAGCGACGCACTGGCAGGGACCACCGCCCTGGTGACCGGCGCCTCCAGCGGCATCGGCGAGGCCACCGCCCTGGCGCTGGCCGCCGAGGGCGCCCGGGTGACCCTCGTCGCCCGGCGCGGCGACCGCCTCCTGAAGGTCGCCGAGGCCGTCGAGGCGCTGGGCGGCCGGGCGTTCGTCGCCGAGGCCGACCTCGCCACCGAGTCCGGAGCGGTCACGGCCGTCGAGGCGGCCCTCGCCGCCCACGGGCGGCTCGACATCGTCGTGAACGCCGCCGGCGTGCTGCTGCTCGGCCCCGTCGACGGCGCGCCCACCGAGGAGTGGCACCGCATGGTCGGCGTCAACCTGCTGGGCACCGCCCTCGTCACCCGCGCCGCCCTGCCCCACCTGCTGCGCGCCGCCGCCGACGGCCCCCGGCGCGTCGCCGACGTCGTCAACGTCAGCTCCAGCGGCGCCCGCGCCGCCACGCCCCATACCGCCCTCTACGACGCCACCAAATCCGGGGTGAACGGCTTCAGCGAGGCCCTGCGCCAGGAGGTCGCCCGCCGCCACGTGCGGGTCTGCGTCGTCGAGCCCGGCTTCGTCGCCACCGAGCTCCCCACCCACTCCCGGCCCGAGGTGCTCGCCGCCCTCGCCGACGGCTTCGACCCCGGCACCCCGCTGCGCCCCGAGGACGTCGCCGGGACGATCGTCCACGTCGTCACCCGGCCCCGGCGCATGGCGATCGGAGAGGTGCTGCTGCGCCCGGCCGAGCAGCTGCGGTGAACGGTCGGGGAGGGGGCCGTCTTTTCGGCCGAATCGCCGGTGGCGCGAACCGGATGTGTTGACCGTCACTTCCACAACTGATAGCAATACGCACTGTGTTCGAGTCCGGTCGCCGACCCGCGCCGGAGAACTCCCCGGCGGCGCACCACCCTTGAGGACAGGACGGGGGTCGCACATGCCCGGAAAGCCTTCAGCTCCGCCCCGCTCGCGCACCCGTGCGCGGCAGGGCCCCGCGGCCCCCCGCTGGGCCCGCCGGCTGTGTCTGCGCGAGGAGACGGCCGACTTCGCGGTCCGCGGCTTCCCCTGCGACAGGCCGGAGAGCCGGCGCGTCCTGGAACGCCACGGCCGTTCCTTCCTCACCGGCTTCAACACGGCCCTGACGGCCGCCCCCGGCGCCGTCCAGGAGCGGCTGACCGACCTCGACCCCACAGAGCGCGGCTTCGCCTACGAGGGCGCGGGCATGGCCTGCGCCCTCCTCGACACCCTCGCCCTCACCGGGGGGCGTCGCGTCCGCGCCCTGCTCAGGGGGCCCGGCCGGGACTACGTCCACCTCGTCCACGTGGGCGCCGGCTGGGCGCTGGCCAAGGCGCCGCTGCCCGGGGCGCGCCGCATGCTCGGCCTCGACCCGCTGCTGGGCTGGCTCGCGCTGGACGGCCTCGGCTTCTCGGACGGCTACTTCGGCGGGCGGACGGCGGTGGCCCGGATCGCCCGCAAGGGCCCGCCCCGGCCCGGCGGCACCGTACGCCACCAGGGCCTCGGCCGGAGCCTGTGGTTCGTCGAGGCCGCCGACCCCGACCGCATCGCCGAGACCGTCGCCGCCTTCCCCGAGGACCGCCGCTCCCACCTGTGGAGCGGCGTGGGCCTGGCCGCCTGCTACGCCGGGGGAGCCGCCGACGCGGAACTGGACCGGCTGCGCGAGCGCTCCGGCCCCTACTGGCAGCACCTCGCCCAGGGCGCCGCCTTCGCCGCCGAGGCCCGCCGCCGGGGCGGCCACATCCCCGAGCACACCCACCGCGGGGTCCTCCGGCTCGTGGGCGTCGACGCGGTGACGGCCGCGGGCTGGACGCTGGACGCCGAACGGCGGCTGCGCGGCGACGGCAGCCTCGGCGACTTCCTCGCCTGGCGGGCCCTGATCAGCGGGAGCGCGCTCGCCTCCCGCTGACGCCCCTCACCTGGACGCCCGGTCGGCCGATTACGGAGGGAACATGCCCCGCACGCCCCGCTGGCCCCGCATCGAGTGGCGAGCGCTCGCCGCGCCCGTCGTCGCCGTGGTGATCGCCTCCTGCCTGGGCGTGGCGGCCGTCCGGCCCGGCACGTCCGGGGCGGAACGGGACCGGCTGGCCGAGCGCTTCCGCTTCACCTCCGAGTACCTCAACGGCGACCCCGCCGGGGCCCGGACCGAGCGGCAGGTACAGCCCGCGCTGCGCCGGATCTCCGCGTGGATCTCGGCCGTCGGCGCGAGCGTCGCCGTCGGCGACATCGCCGGCACCGGCCGCGACGCCGACGCCTGCCTCGTCGACCCGCGCGACGACTCCGTGACCGTCCGCCCCCTGCCGGGCTCCGCCGGACGGTACGCGCCCTTCACCCTCACCCCGGAAGGGCTGCCCTGGAACCCGCGCACCATGGCCCCCATGGGCTGTGTCACCGGCGACTTCGCCCAGAACGGGCTCACCGGCGTCCTCGTCTACTACTGGGGCCGCTCCCCGGTCCTCTTCCTGCGGCGGACCGGCCCCGACGGCAAGCCCGTCGCGCCCTCCGCCGCCGCCTTCCACGCCACCGAACTCGTCTCGCCCATGAGCGTGTGGAACACCACCACCGTCAACCTCACCGACGTCGACGGCGACGGCCGGCCCGACCTGATCGTCGGCAACTACTTCCCGGACGGTGCCAAGGTCCTCGACACCGAGGCCGCCGACGACCCCCGGATGGCCATGCAGGACGGCATGTCCAACGCCCGCAACGCGGGCAGCACCCACGTCCTGCTGTGGCACTCGGGCCGGAGCGGGCCCGACCCCGAGGCCCGCTTCCGGGACGCGCCCGACGCCCTGCCCGCGGGCGTCCGCCACGGCTGGGCCCTGGCGCTCGGCGCCCAGGACCTCGACGGCGACGGGCTGCCCGAGCTCTACATCGCCAACGACTTCGGCCCCGACCGGCTGCTCGTCAACCACTCCCGGCCCGGCAAGCCGTCCTACTCCCTCGCCGAGGGCCGCCGGACCTTCACCACTCCCAAGTCCAAGGTCCTCGGCCACGACTCCTTCAAGGGCATGGGCGTCGCCTTCGCCGACCTCACCGGACGCGGCGAACCCGACATCCTCGTCAGCAACATCACGCTCCCCTACGCCCTGGAGGAGTCCAACTTCGTCTTCACCCGGAACGGCCCCCTCTCCGACCTCGCCAAGGGCATCGCCCCCTACCACGACCGCAGCGAGGACCTGGGCCTGTCCCGCTCCGGCTGGTCCTGGGACGTCAAGACCGGCGACTTCGACCACAGCGGCACCCCCCAGATCCTCCAGGCCGTCGGCTTCGTCAAGGGCGGCACCAACAAGTGGCCCGAGCTCCAGGAGCTCGCCATGGCCAACGACAGCGTGCTCCACTCCCCGCTGAGCTGGCCCCGCGTCAAACCCGGCGACGACCTCTCCGGCGCCGCAGGCAACCGCTTCTGGGTGCGCACCGCCGAAGGCCGCTACACCGACCTGGCCAAGGAGACCGGGCTCGACGAGAAGGTGCCCAGCCGCTCCTACGCCCTCACCGACGCCGACGGCGACGGACGCCTCGACATCGTCGTGGCCAACCAGTGGGGCCGGTCCGTCCACCACCGCAACACCGGCCCCACCGCCGGGCCGTATCTGGCGCTGCGCCCGGTCGTGCCCGCCGCCGTGCCGGGCGGCACGGCCACCACCCCGGCCATCGGCGCCCGCGTCACCGTCCGCACCGCCGACGGCCGGACGCGGACCCAGCAGCTCCAGCCGGCCAACGGGCACACCGGCGTCAACAGCTCCGAGCTGCTCTTCGGGCTGGGGGCCGGAGCGGACGCGCAGCGACCGGTCGCCGTCGAGATCACCTGGCGCGACGCCACCGGGCCGCACCGGACCACCCGGTCCCTGACGCCCGGCGCCCACACCGTCGTCCTCTCCTGAAGGTCTTCCGAAGAGGTGCCCCCGTGACGACCACCGCCCCCGCCTCCCCGACCGCCCCCGCCACCGGGAAACCCGCCGGCCCCACCCCGGAGAAGCGCCGCAGCAAGGCCCTGCGCCGCTTCGCGCTCTCCATCACCGTCCTCAACATCGTCGGCCTGACCTGGCTGGGCTTCGAGCAGGCGTACGCGACCCCGTTCGTCGCCGTCGGCACCGCCTACGCCACCGAACTGCTGCTGGAGACCGTCGACGCGGCCGCGCGCCGCCGCCGGCCGCGCTACCTGGGCCCGTTCGGCAAGGTCCTCGACTTCATGCTGCCCGCGCATATCACCGGCCTCGCCTGCTCCATGCTGCTCTACGCCAACGACCGGCTCTGGCCCATCGCGTTCGCCGCCGCCGTCGGCATCGGCTCCAAGTACGCGGTGCGCGCCCGGGTGCGCGGCAAGCCCCAGCACGTCCTCAACCCGTCCAACACCGGGATCGTCGCCACCCTGCTGATCTACGACTGGGTGGGCATCGCCCCGCCGTACGAGTTCACCGAGTACCCGCCCGGCGTGCTGCGCTGGATCATCCCGTTCGCGGTGCTGGTGGCCGGCACGATGCTCAACGCCAAGCTGACGCTGAAGATGCCGCTGCTGCTGGGCTGGGCCGGCGGCTTCGTCCTCCAGGCGCTGCTGCGCGCCGCGTTCACCGACGCCTGGCTGCTCGGCGCGCTGTCGCCGATGACCGGTGTGGCCTTCATCCTCTACACCAACTACATGATCAGCGACCCGGGGACGACGCCGTTCGCGCCCCGCCGCCAGTTCGCCTTCGGGCTGGGGATCGCGGCCGCGTACGGGACGCTGATGGTCCTGCACATCACCTTCGGCCTGTTCTTCGCGCTGGCGGTGGTGTGCGTGGTGCGGTGGGTGGCGCTGGTGACGCTGCCGCTGACGGCGCCTTTGGTGGAACGTTTCTCCGGTCTTCGTCCCGCTCGTCCTGCTGTTGTGCGGGAGGCTCCGTGAAGTGCCCTGTCGCCATCGTGGGGATGGCCTGTCGCTATCCGGACGCCGACGGCCCCGACGAGCTGTGGCGGACCGTGCTCGCCGGGCGCCGGGCGTTCCGCCGGATCCCGCCCGAGCGGCTGCGGATCGCCGACTACGCGCCGGGCGTCTCGGGGGCCGGCGACGACATCGTCGCCGAACGGGCGGCCGTCCTCGAGGGCTGGACCTTCGACCGGCAGGCCTTCCGGGTGCCCGGCGGCGCCTTCCGCGCCGCGGACCTCACCCACTGGCTCGCCCTCGACGTCGCCGCGGCCGCGCTGCGCGACGCGGGCCTGGCGGAGGGGGAGGGCCTGGACCGGGACCGCGTGGGCGTCGTCATCGGCAACTCCCTCACCGGCGAGTTCTCCCGCACCGGGCTGTTGCGGCTGCGCTGGCCGTACGTCCGCCGCACGGTCGAGACGGTCCTCGGCCGGCGCGGCCTGGCGGAGGGCGAACGGCGGGAGCTGCTGGGCGAACTGGAGGAGCTCTACAAGAGCCCCTTCCCCGTCCCCGGCGACGAGTCCCTGGCCGGTGGCCTCGCCAACACCATCAGCGGCCGGATCTGCAACCACTTCGGCTTCCACGGCGCCGGCTACACCGTCGACGCCGCGTGCGCCTCGTCGCTCGTCTCCGTCGTCACCGCCTGCACGGCGCTCGCGGCGGGCGACCTCGACCTCGCCCTGGCCGGTGGCGTCGACCTCAGCCTCGACCCCTTCGAACTCGTCGGCTTCTCGCGCCTCGGCGCGCTCGCCCGGGGCCCCATGCGCGTCTACGACCGGAACCCGACCGGCTTCCTGCCCGGCGAGGGCTGCGGCGTGCTCGTCCTCGCCCGCGCCGAGGACGCCCGGCGCCTGGGCCTGCGCGCCTACGCCGTCGTCGAGGGCTGGGGCCTGTCCTCCGACGGCCACGGCGGCCTCACCCGCCCCGAACGCACCGGCCAGGCGCTCGCCCTGCGCCGCGCCTACGAACGCGCCGGCTTCGCCCCGGCGACGGCCGGCCTGATCGAGGGCCACGGCACGGGCACGGCCGTCGGCGACGAGGTGGAGCTCGCGGTGCTGGGCGCCGCGCTGGGCTCCGGGGGCGGCCCGCCGGTGGCGCTGGGCAGCGTCAAGGCGAACATCGGGCACACGAAGGCGGCGGCGGGCGCGGCCGGGCTGATCAAGGCCGCCCTCGCCGTCCACCACGGCGTCCTGCCGCCCACCACCGGCTGCGACGACCCCCACCCGCTGCTCACGGGCCCCCTGCGCACCCTCGGCGAACCGGAGGACTGGCCGGGCCGCGCGGTGCCGCGCCGGGCGTCCGTCAACTCCGTGGGCTTCGGTGGCGTCAACGCCCACGTCGTCCTGGAGAACGCGGATGCGCGACGGCATCCGTACGCGTATCCACGTCCGTATGTGCCCGCGCCCGGGTGGGAGGTCTTCCCGGTGGGCGGGGACGACGCCGGGGAGGTCGCGGGACGGCTGCTGCGGCTGGCGGGGACGGCGGAGTCCTTGTCGGAGGCGGAACTGACGGACCTGTGTGCCGAGTTGGCGGCTTCCGCGCACGGGAAGGGGGCCGCTGTCCGGGTGGCGGTGACCGCCTCCTCGCCCGGCGAGCTGGCGGAGCGGCTGAGGGCGGCGGCGGGCTCGCTCGGCGGGCGGCCGGGGTTCCACGGGGACGCGGCCGCCGGGGTGTTCACGGGCGTGGGCCCCACGGCCCGGCTCGGCCTGCTCTTCCCGGGGCAGGGCACGGCGGGCGGACGCGTGGGCCCGCTGGGGCGGATGGTGGGGGTGGGGGACCTGCTGGCGGAGGTACCGGAGGGGCGGGGTGGTGACGTCGACACGGCCGTGGTGCAGCCCGCCGTGGTCGCGGCCTCGCTGGCCGGGCTGCGCTACCTGGACCGGCTGGGTGTCCGCGCCCGGGCCGCGCTCGGCCACAGCCTCGGCGAACTCACCGCCCTGACCTGGGCCGGTGCCCTGCCCCCGGCCGTCGCCGTCCGGCTCGCCCGCGCCCGGGGCGACCTCATGGCCCGGTACGCGGAGGGCGGCGGCGGGATGCTCGCGGTGGCGGCGCCGGTGGAGACGGCGGAGTCCCTGCTGGCGGGCACGGACGCGGTGATCGCGGCCGTCAACGGCCCCGACCGGCTGACGGTCGCGGGCCCCGTGCCGTCCCTGGCGCTGGTCCGGGCGGAGGCGCGTCGCCGGGGCGTGGGCGTCGTTGCTCTGGCGGTTTCCCACGCTTTCCACTCGGCGGCGATGCGACCGGCGCTGCCGGAGCTGGAGAAGTGCTTCATGGAGGCCGGCTTCGGCCGGCTCTCGGGCACGGTGGTCTCCTCGGTGACGGCTGCCGTTCTCGGGCCGGACACGGATGTGGCCGCGCTGCTGACGGAGCAGGTGACGGCGCCGGTCCGGTTCGGCGAGGCGGTGGGGGAGCTGGCGCGGCACGTGGACGTGCTGATGGAGGTGGGCGCGGGCACGACGGTGTCCGCGCTGGCGCGCGCCAACACGACAGCGCCCGTCCTGACCCTCGACGTCACGGGTGGCGTGGGGGCGCTGGCGGCGACGACGGCGGCGCTGTACGCGGCCTGCGGCGCGGACGTCCGCGCCTGGACGGCGGGGCGCTTCCACCGGCCGCTGGACCTGTCCCGGCCACGGGTGTTCCTGTCGAACCCGTGCGAGGTTGTCTTCCCCGATCCCACCCCTTCACCGTTTCCGCCGGGGGCGGGCCCCCGGGCCCCCGAGGCGCCGCAGCGGCCCGGGCGCGGGGGCGGGAGCGCGCGTGGGGGCGCGGGCGCACCCGGAGGGGCGAGCGCGCCGCTGGCCCGGCCGGGCGGCGGCGACGCGGCGTGGCCTGCGGCCGGCGAGGCGGGGGGCGGCTTGCCGCCACGGGTTGGGGAGGCGGCGAAGCCCTCGGGCGCGCGCGGCCCGGCCGGGGCGGACCGGGCGCGTGGAGGTGTGGACGGCGGTGATGCGACTCCGGCCGGGTCCAGGCCGGTCGGCGCTTCGCCCCGGTCGTCCGGCGAGCCGAGGATGTCGCCTTCCGGCAGCGGGGTCCTCCCTCCGGCGCCGAGGCCGCCTGTGGGATCCGCTGGCGGAGCGGCCGGCACGGACGTCGTCGGGGGCCCGGGGGCGGAGCCCCCGGCTGCGCGAGGGGGTGGCCCCCTCACTACCATCCGCACGCTCGTCGCCACCGCCCTCGAACTCCCCGCCGACGCCATCCGTGACGACGACCTCCTCCTCTCCGACCTCCATGTGAACTCCCTCCGCCTCGCCCAGATCGCCGCCGACGCCGCCCGCGCGCTCGGGCGGGAGGCGCCCGTCGACACGGGGGCGCTCGTCACCGCCAGCGTGGCCGGGCTCGCCGCCCACATCGCCGCGTTGCCGGCGTCCCGGGGCGAGGGCGAGGGGGACGCGCCCGTCGAAGGCATCGCCCCCTGGGTGCGGGCCTTCACCCACCGGCTCGTCCCCCGCCCGGCCACCGCGAACGGTCGTGCGACGAGGGCCCGCACCTGGACCCGCCTCGTCCCCGACGGCCACCCCCTCGCCGACGCCATCCACGCCGCCTTCCCCACCACGGACGACGCCGACGCCGTCCCCGCCACCGTCGTCGCCCTGCCCCCCGACCCCACGCCCGAGGAGTGCGTGGCCGCCCTCCACGCGGCGGCGGCGAACGCCGAGGCGCCCCTGCTCCTGCTCCACCACCGCGCCGTCGGTGACGTCGTCGCCCGCTCGGTCGCCGCCGAACGCCCCGGCCTGTCCTGCCTCGTCGTGGACGCGCCGCCCCACCCCGACGGCATAAGGCAGGCCGCCGACGAGGCCGTGGCGCGGGGCATCGCCGGCTACGCCGAGATCGTCCTCGACGACACCGGTCGCCCCCACGCGCCCGTCACCGAACACCGGCCCCTGCCGGCGCCGGACGCCGCCGCGATCCCCCTCGGGCCCGGCGATGTCTGCCTGGTGACCGGCGGAGCCAAGGGCATCGGCGCCGAGTCGGCGCTCGCCCTCGCCCGCGCCACCGGAGCGTGCCTCGTCCTGCTGGGACGAAGCGCACCGGGCGACGACGCCGAAGTCGACACATGGCTACGCCGTTTCGACGACGAGAAGGTGACCGCGCTGTACGTCACGGCCGACGTCACCGACCCCGCCGCCGTGCGCCGCCGCGTCGCCGAGGCCGAGGCGCGCCTCGGACCCGTCACGGCCGTCCTGCACTGCGCCGGGCGCAACGAGCCCGGGCGGCTGGAGTCCGTCACCCCCGATCGCCTGCGCGCCGCCTGCGCGCCCAAGCGGGACGGGCTGGACGCGGTCCTCGCCGCCGTGGACACCCGGCGGCTGCGCCTCCTCGTGGCCTTCGGCTCGGTGATCGCCCGGATCGGGCTGCCGGGGGAGGCCGACTACGCCCTGGCCAACGACCTGATGCGGCGCCGCGTCGACGAGCTCGCCGAGGCCCTGCCGCACTGCCGCTGCCTGACGATCGAGTGGTCGCAGTGGGAGGGCGCGGGCATGGCCCAGCGGCTCGGGGCCGTCGAGACGCTGCGCCGCCAGGGCGTCGCCCCGATCCCCGTGGCCGACGGCACGAGGACCCTGCTGTCCCTGCTCGGCGCCCCGGACCTGCCGTCCGCCGTGCTGGTCGCCGGGCGGCTGCCCCGCGCCGAGACGCTCCGCCACGCCGACGAGTCGCTGCCGCTGCTGCGGTTCCTGGAACGCCCGCTGGTGCACCAGCCGGGCGTGGAGGTGGTGGCCGACGCCCGCGTGGGCCTGGGCGGCGACCCGTACCTGGCCGACCACGCCCTCGACGGCGTGCCCCTGCTGCCGGCCGTCGTGGGGCTGGAGGCCATGGCCCAGGCGGCGGCCGCCGTCACCGGGCACGACGGCGTGCTCACCGTCACCGAGGCCGCCTTCGAACGGCCGGTCACCGTGCCACCGGACGGCTCCCGTACCGTGCGCGTCGCCGCGCTGCGGCACGACGACGGCACGGTGGCCGCGGTGCTGCGCAGCGACGAGACGGGCTTCTCGGCCGACCACTTCCGCGCGGTGTACCGGACGGGCGGTGAGTCCACTCGCGCACCGGTGGCGGCCCCCACCCCTGCCGCGCGCTCGCCCCACTACGGCGAACTGTTCTTCCACGGGCCGCGCTTCCGCCGCGTGGTGCGCTACCGGCGGCTCAGCGGCCGCCACTGCGTGGCGGAAGTGGCGGCGGGCGGCGCGGGGGAGTGGTTCAGCGGCTTCCACAGCCCCCGGCTGCTGCTGGGGGACGCGGCCCTGCGCGACGCGTACGTGCACGTGCTCCAGGGCTGCGTGCCCCACCGGCGCGTGCTGCCGGTGGGCGTGGACGCCGTGCGGTTCCACGGTCCGGCACCCGGCGAAGGCATCGTGATCGTCCACGCGCACGAGACGGCGCGCGACGCCGACGGCTACCGCTACGACGTGCGCGTGGAGTCCGAGGCGGGGGCGGTCCTGGAGACGTGGCATGGCCTGCGGCTGAAGGACGTGGGTCCGCTGCCCCGGCCCGCCGGCGCGCCCTGGCCCGCCGAACTCCTCGGCCCGTACCTCACCCGCGTCCTGGACCGCCTCCTGCCCGAGGCCCGCGCGGACCTCGCCGCCGGGCCCACGGCCGACGGCCTGTTGCCCGGCACGGACGGCTTCCGCCGCGCCGCCCACCTGGGCGACCGGGTCCTGGCCGCCGTCGCCGGCCGGCCCGTGGCCGTGGACTGGGCACCCGTGCCCGACGCGCTCCCCGAGCGCTGGCGCTCCCTGCTCGGCCCGCTCGCCGCCGCCGTGGCCGAGGAGGCGGACAGTGCGACGGGCGGGCCGACCGGGCACGGCTACGCCCGCCTACTGACATGCCGTCAGGTCATGCTGGCCCTTGGCGCCCGCCCGGACGCCCCGCTGCGCGTCGAGCGCACCGCCGCCGACGGCTGGGTGCTGCTGCGCGCCGGTGACCTGGCCGTCGCCACGGTCGTCGTCCGCGTCGCGGGCCTGCCGTCTCCGGTCGCGGTGGCGGTCGGCAGCGGGCCACCCGTCCGCGTGCCGCGGTCCGTCCGGGTGGGCGTCGCCGGAGGCCGCGCATGACGACGCCCGGGCGGCGCGCCTACGTCCACCGCCACCACGTGCCGTTCGAGGAGACCAACCTCGCCGGCAACGTCTACTTCGCCCACTACGTGCGCTGGCAGGGCCACTGCCGCGAACGCTTCCTGGCCGAACACGCGCCGGGCACGGTCGCGGCCTTCGCCCAGGGCCTCACGCTCGTGACGGTCTCCTGCGACGTGGAGTACCTGCGCGAGTGCCGCGCCCTGGACGAGATCGACATCCACATGTCGCTGCGCCACCTCGCCGGCAACCGCGTCGAGATGGCCTTCGACTACATGCGCGCCGGCAGCCCGCCGGAACTGGTGGCCCGCGGCCACCAGACCGTCGCCTGCATGCGCCGCACCGGCGACGGCGGCGACATGGAGCCGGAGCCGGTGCCGGAGGAACTCCTCCACGCCCTGCGGCCCTTCAGCACCTGACCGAGGGGGACACGCCATGGCACGGACCCATCCGGCCGTCACAACGGCCACGGACCGGCGCACCACCGCCACCACCGCCTGCGCGGTCGCGGGCGTCGCGGCGGGCGTCCTGCTCGCCGTCGTCTGGTCGGCGCGGCTCGTCGACGGGCTGGGAGTCGACACGGCCGACGGCCTCCTGGGCCGGGACTCCCTGAAGGACGACATTCCCGGCAGCGGCGCGGGCGTCGTCTTCGCCTTCGTCGTGGGCCTGGCGGGCACGTTCACCGCCTGCAACGTGGCCGCGTTCGGTGCCCTCGCCCCCATGGCCGGCACCGGCGACACCGCCGGCACCCGTGGCGGCCGGCTGGCCGCCGCCCTGCGCCCGCTGGCCTGGGTCACGGCGTCGGCGGTCGCGGTGGCGGCCGTATACGGCGGGATCTGCGCCGCGATCGGCCCGGACGTGCCCCAGCTGTCCCAGGCCACCGGCAGTGGCGGCATACCGCCGCGCGCCCTCCAGGCCCTGATCGTCTTCACGGTGATCGGCCTGGCCATGGTCTGGCTGGGCTTCTCCGCCCTCGGCCTGGCCCCCGACCCCCTGGCCGGCCGCACCCGCAACCCCGAACGCCTACGTCTCCTGCTGATCGGCGCCCTCATCGGCGGCTTCGTCATCGGCCGCCCCTACCCCCTCTTCCGCAAGGCGTTCGCCTACGCCGCCGACACCCACAACGCCCTCTACGGCGCACTGCTGTTCGCCCTGATCGCGCTCGGCAACGTGGTGGTCGTAGCCGTCCTCTTCCTCGCCCTGGCCCTGACCGCCCACGGCCGCGTCCCCCGCTGGCTCAACGCCACCCCCACTCGCGCCGCCCGCGTCACGGGCACGGCCCTGCTGCTGTTCGGCACCTTCACCGTCGTCTACTGGGGCATCCGCCTGCCGGCCCGCTACGACTGGTGGTGGTTCCCGTCGATGCCCTGGAACGGGAGCTGAAGCCGTCCCGGCACGGGTGACAGCGGAATCCCCAAGCGCCACACGGGCGGGAGGCCCGCGAACCGCTGCCACGCGGATCAGGGGTGCGTGGTACTGCCCGTCATGGACGACACGGCAGAAGACGGCGGGATCGCGCTCCTCTACCACTGGTGGACGCAGGCCCTTGCCGACAACGCCGATGGGACGAGATTGCCGTTGAGGCGATAGCGGTGGGGAGCGCCAGCCTGAAACTCTTCTTTCCCAGACCCACCCCTTCCCTTGACCGAGAGTGGCACCATGGCGCCTCACGACGTGGGGAGGGCGCATGGCGGGTAGCCGGTTGCTGGCACGGGCGGGTCTCGCGGTGCTGGCCGTCGTGCCGCCGGCGGCGGTTCTGCTGCAGGTACGGGACGGGGTGGCCGGGCGGCCGGTGCTCAGTGCGGTTCTGGTGGTCGGCTACGAGGCCCTGGTGCTGCTCGTGGGCTTCGCCGGCAAGGTCTTCGGCGAGCTGCACGCCCGGTGGGCGGCGCGCGCCGCCGACCATCTGGACCGGCTCGTCCGCGGCAGACTGTCCCGCTTCGAACGCCGCTACCGCCAGTTCGTGAGATTCGGGCACCGCTTCACCGACCTCAAGGGGCTCGCCACCCAGGGCGACCAGACGCCGATCCTGCGGGAGATCTTCGTGGACGTGGGCCTGCTGCCCAGCCCCCTGCACAAGGTCTCCGAAAGCACGCTGACCGGCCCGGCGCAGCAGGCGCCCTCGCGCACCTCCCTGGAAAGCCTGCTGGCCACGGCCGACCCCGTCGTCCTCGCCATCACCGGCGCACCCGGCACGGGCAAGACCACGCTCCTGCAGTACACCGCCGTACGGCTCGCCACCCGGCGCCGCCGCGGCAAGGACTGCCCCAGGACACTCCCAGTCTTCCTGTTCCTGCGCCGCCACGCCCCCGCGGTCATCGCCGATCCGGACGTCACGCTCGCCGACCGCATCCGCGGCACGATGGGCGGACTTCAGACGGCGGAACCACCCGGCTGGTTCGAGTCCCGCCTCGAACGAGGCCAGTGCGTGATCATGCTCGACGGCCTCGACGAAGTCGCCCGGCAACGCGACCGGCACGTCATGGTGGAGTGGGTCGAACGGCAGATCGCCCGCTATCCGCGGAACGACTGGATCATCACGTCACGGCCGCACGGCTACCAGTCCCGCCCCCTCAACGGCGCCCAGACCCTCCAGGTGCGCCGCTTCACCGGGGAACAGGTCTCCCGCTTCCTCCACCGCTGGTACCAGGCCATCGAACGCATCAGCACCGGACTCGCCGACGAAGGAGTCCGGCAGATGGCCTCCGCCCGGGCGGACGACCTCCTGGAGCGCCTGAGAGCGCGGCCGATCCTCTACGACCTGGCCTCCAACCCCCTGCTCCTCACCATGATCGCCAACGTCCACCGCTACCGGCGCGCACTGCCGGGCAGCCGGGCCGAGCTCTACGCCGAGATCTCCCAGGTACTGCTCTTCCGCAGGCAGGAGGCCAAGGGGCTGGAGCCGCCCGACGACACCCCCGTGCTGAGCGGCCCGCAGAAGGAGGCCGTCCTCTGCGAACTCGCCTACACGATGATGGCCGGTCGCGTGCGGGACATCCCCACCGATCAGGCGGAGACCCTGCTGCGCCCGGCGCTGGACCGCGTGGGCGAGGGCCACGACCCGCGCGCGTTCATCGAATCCACCGTCAACAGCGGCCTGTTGGTGGAGCGCGACATCGGCGTGTACTCCTTCGCCCATCTGACCTTCCAGGAGCACCTCGCGGCCATGTACGTCCGTGAGCACCGTCTGGAGGCGACGCTCATCGCGTCGGTGGCGGACCCGTGGTGGCGGGAAGTCATCCTGCTGTGGGCGGCGTTCTCGGACCCCAGCGACGTCATCGAGGCGTGCCTGTCCGAGGGCGACGCCCAGACCCTGGCCCTCGCCTTCGACTGCCTGGAGGAGGCGGTCAGCGTACGGCCGCAGGTCCGCAGGGACCTGGAGGAGTTCCGGCAACGTGCCCTGCAGTCCCCGCCCGGCTCGGAACACCGCCGGCTGATGACGGCCATCACGGTGGGCCGCTCACTGCGGCCCGCCGTACGGCTGGCGGACGACGTCTTCCTCTGCGACGCCCCGGTGTCCGGCGAGATCTTCCGGCTGTTCGCGGAGGAGTTCCCCGGCGAGGTCGCGCACTGCGCGGCGGCCGGACGGGAACCGGGGGGTTCGGCTGTCGGCATCACGGCGGGTGCGGCCCGGGCGTTCGTCCGGTGGGTGAACGCCCTGGTCGCCGGGCATACGGTCTACCGGCTGCCCAGTCGTGAGCAGCTGGAGGACCCGGCGGCGCGGCATGTCGTCGGGGGTGCGGACCGTACGGTGTGGAGTCACGATGCCGCTGCGGGCACGGAGTTGTGGGTCGGGGACGGTGGGGTGTCTCCGTGGGCGGTGAGTACCGAAGGGGTGCGTGACAGGCTTCGACAGGATGGCACGCTTCCACCCCTGATCACGGCCATCGGCTGCACTTACGTGCACGCCAACGCGCGCGCCCTGCGACGGGCCTTGCGCCGTGTCGATGACCTGGCTCGTCAACTCGCTCCGCACGGGTTTCGCGTCGCGACACTGGGGGCGACGTATGACCACGACCTGCACTCGCTCCTCTCCCAGGCGCTCACAGCGGCCCGCTCTCTCACGCTCGGGCGCGGACTGGAACGTGCTCACAGGATGCAGCCCGCTCTTCTCGACGCGCTGGACAAGGCCCTCGACGGTGCCCGGGACATGGACCTCGTCTTCGCCCATGCCATGACACACGACTTCGTCAACGCGGTGGAGCAGGATGCCGCCTACGTTATGCGTGCCGAACCCGATGAGCACGTGGCACGCACCCGCGATCAGGCCCGTCACTTGAGGGAAGCGCTCGACCTGGTGACGGCGTTGACGACGGCCCGGGAGCTGGACGGTCAACTGCGGGACAACATCGCGCGCATCCCGGCCGCCGGGCACGCTGTCGCGTTGGCCCTGGGGACCGGTCGTGACTACGGCCTCGGGGACTACACCAACGAGCTGTTTGGTTTCGGTGTCGCCACACCACAGGAGGAGGTCACATGGGGCCGTGACGCCGTAGAGCGCATGGGCGATTTCGACGGAACCGATACCTCCCTTTTCGATCCGGCGAGCGAGCCGATTCTCATGCTGGCGCCCGGTGCCGTGATCGCGCTGGCCTTGAAGCTCGCCGAACACGGTGGCTTACTACTCCCGCGCCATGACCTGCACCTCCTCCTGGCCGAGCTGCTGAATGGATGCAGCTCGGACATCGTCGCCGACCCCACCCCCATCGCGGTCCCCATTGAGGAACTGGCCGATCACCTCGCTGCGCTCCCCTCCGCCGTGGCCGACGCCTGCGCCGGGCTCACCGAGCTGGGCACACCCGGATGGCGCCCCCTGGCGCAGCACCTCGCCGACCACATGGCCGTTCTCGGCAGGGCCATGCTGCGCCAGTCGGATGGACCGCACCCCGTCACGGCTGCCGCGCTGCGCCTCGGCGCGCTGACGCTCAACGCCCTCGGTCGCCGCGCGCGAAGCGACCAACTGGAAGCCCACAGCTGGCTTGTCGCCGTCGGCACCACCGTGCTGCAGGACCGTACGGAAGGCGTCCTCGCACCCAGCGAAGTACTGCTGCTCGTACGCGGCTGATCACCGTTGGAACTCCAGCAGGCTCAGCCCACCCCCCGCCTCCGCCACCCCACCCAGCCGCAGCCCCGCTCGTTCCCCGAGTTCCCGGAAGTCGGGCAGGCTTCGTTCGCGGCCGCCGTAGACCAGGAGCATGAGGAGGTCCAGTTCCAGCAGGCCCGCAGTCGCCCCCGGGTCCTCGTCGCGGACGTGCTCGGCGATCAGGACGCGCCCGCCCGGCGGCAGGGCCTCCGCGCAGCGGCGCAGGATCGCCACCGCGTGTTCGTCCGCCCAGTCGTGGATGACGCTCACCAGCAGGATCACGTCCGCGCCGAGCGGCAAGGCGTCGAAGAAGCTGCCCGGTGTGAACGTGCAGCGTCGTCCCTCCGCCGTGGCGCCCCAGCTGTCGCGGGCCGCCGTAACGGCCGGGGCGCGGTCCAGGAGGGTGCCCCGTAAGTGGGGGTGGATGCGGAGGAGTTCGGCCAGGACGGTGCCCGTGCCGCCGCCGGCGTCGAGGACGTGGCGGGCCGACGGCCAGTCGTAGCCGGTGGCCACCGCCGGGGCCAGGACTGTGGCGCGGGCCGCCATCGCCGTGTCGAACGACGCCGTCAGGACGGGGTCCGCCGCCAGGTCCTCCCAGACCGGCCGCCCGTAGACCCGCTCGTACACCGGCAGGCCCGTGCGCAGCGCCTCCAGGATGTGGACGCAGGCGCGGTCGCCGCGCCCGATGGCGCCGGCCAGGTCGAGCCAGGGGTGGAGGCTGATCGGGCGGTGGTCCGACTCGAGCAGCCGGGACAGCGGAGTTGGGGCGAAGACGCCCGGGGCCGGCTCCGTGAAGACGCCGCGCGCCGCGAGCAGTCGCAGGACCCGGTGGAGGGCGTCCGGGACGACGCCCGTGCGCCGGGCCAGCTCGGCGACCCCGAGCTCGCCGTCGGCGAGCAGGTCGGGGACGCCGAGGGTCACCACGGCCCGCAGGGCCCACGGCGTCAGCGTGTCCTTCAGCGACAGGAGTCGCGCGAAGTCCTTGTCCATGTCACGGCCGCAGCGCGTACAGGGCGTTGAACGGACTCGCCGTCGGGATCCGCTCCACGCGCCCGAAGCCCGCCGCGTCCGCGAGCCGGTGGAGTTCCGCCGGTGGCAGGCCCAGGGTGCCCAGGCCGGGGGCGCCGTCGGCCAGCGCGGTGGGCAGGCAGTAGAGGGTGCTGGTGGCGTAGAGGACGGTGGCCTGCGGGCCGGCGTTGTCGGCCGGGTCGTCCGCCGACAGCGACTCCAGGACGAGCAGGACGCCGTGCTCCGGGTCGAGAGCCTCGCGCACCGTACGCAGTAGCTCCTGCGGTGCTGCCGCGTCGTGCAGCACGTCGAACATCGTGACCAGCGTCAGCGGACCCGCGCCCGCCAGCGCCGTCGCCGCGTCCGTCGTCTCGATCGTCACCCTGTCCTCGACCCCCGCCGCGCTCGCCGCCTCGCGGGCCCGGCCCGCGTTCGGTTCGTGGAGGTCGTAGCCGGTGAGACGGCACTCGGTGAACCGCCTCGCCAGCCTGACCAGCGCCAGGCCGCCGCCGCAGCCGATGTCCACCACCGTCCCGCCCTTCTCCAGCGCGGGCGCCAGCCCGGGGACGGCCGGGATCCACCGGTCGGTGAGCTCGGTGTCCAGCCACGTCGCGCTCATCCGCTCCATGGCGGCGAAGAGCCGTTCCGAGTAGGCGCCGCGATCGACGCCCTTGCCCGTGCGGAAGTCCTCGGCGACGTCCTCCACGGCCGCCGCCAGCGGCGGCAGCAGCTCGAAGCCGGGGGCGAGGTGGACGGGCGAGTCCTCGAAGGCCAGGACGGCGGCGTGCGCAGGCGGCAGGGCGAAGCGGTCGTCGGCGCGGTCGTGGTCCACGTAGCCAGCTGCGGCCAGGCCGCGCAGCCACTCCCGCAGGTGGCGCTCCGACAGGCCGGTGCGCCCGGCGAGTTCGGCCGCCGTGACCGGACCGCCCGTGCCCAGCGCCGTGAACAGCCCCAGCCGGACACCCAGCGCGACGAGCACCCCGGACATGGCCGCGCCCAGGTCGTCGACGACCCTGCTCAGGAAGTCCTGGACGGCCAGGGGGTCCAGGCCCTCCGGCATGCCCGAGGGCTGCCCGCTCCCCATCGACCAGCCGTGCGGGCCCGCCGGCGGGCCCTGCGGGAGGAACAGCGCGCGGGCCCGGTCCGCCGCCGCCGTCCAGTAGCCGGTGAGGATCCGGCGTTCCGTGAGCGGGTCGGCGATGTCGAGGTTCTCCCAGCCGAAGTGGCAGACCTGGAGCAGTGAAGAGGCAAGGCCCGCCGGCTCGATCCACAGGCGGCCGCCCAGCGCCGCCGTCCAGGCGGGCCGGCGCAGCTCGAACTCCAGGTAGGGGAGGTAGGAGGGGAACTCCTGGGCGGCGTCCACCATCCGCGTCACCCGCATCCGGGCGGTGCCGCTGGCGTCCCCCATGATCAGGCCGAGTTCGCCGCCGGGTTCGAGGGCGCCGGTGGAGCGCTGGAGCCAGTGCTGGACGCCCGCCGGGGAGGTGAGCTCCTGCCAGGCCCGGTAGGCGGGTACGGGCAGGGGGATCTGGACGTACGGGCCGACCCGGCGCCACGGCCAGCGCCAGGTGGTGCCGGTCCGCAGGTGGGCGGCGAGCTGGTCGAGGATGCCGGGCCAGCCCATGCCGTTCCAGGACCGCCAGTCGGAGGGCGGGTTGTCGGCCTCCTCGACGACGGTGACCACGCAACCCCCGGTGTCCCCGGGGGCGATGGTCCAGGTCACCGCCGTGGCCGGGCCCACGCCCACCCAGCGCCACAGCAGCCGCAGCGAGCCCGCCCGGTGCCCGCGCGGCGGGACGGCGCTCAGGGTGCGGCACCAGAAGAACTCGCCGTCCTCGAAGTCCAGCGTCGACTCCCGCCCGGCGACCGCCCACGGCCCCCGGCAGACCGCCAGCCAGCGCGCCACCCGGTCCGGTTCGGTGAGCGCGGCCCACACCGCCTCCGGCGGTTCGGGCAGGGTGACGGTGCTGACCAGCCGTTCCCACCGGTCCTGGGCGACGGGACGGGCGCTGCCGCCCAGGGGCGGGAAGGCGGCGGACTCGCGGGCGAGGCCGCGCGGGCGGGGGTCGTGGGGCGTCATGGGCACCTTCCTCCAACGAGTGGTGAATCGCGCCTACTTGCCGAACTCCTTGTACTCGGGCCCGAAGCGCTCCCAGGGCAGATAGCCGCCCATGGTGAAGCGCAGGCTGGTGACGTACGCGACCGGCGAGTCGTCCATCCGCTCCACGTCGTGCAGCGGCAGCATCCGGTAGATCTGTCCCTTGCCGGGCGAGCCGGCGGGCGGGATCTGGCGGACGTCGTCGATCGTGAGGATGATCGGCTCCTTGTTGGCCAGCCGCAGGCCCAGTTTGGGCATGTCGAAGATGGCGCCGACGGCCATGCGGCACGCCTTGGCGGCCGGTCCCTCACCCGCGTACGGGTCGAAGGGGGTGCGGATCTGGCCCGTCGACAGGCAGTCCGGGTTGAGGGTGACCGTGATGTGGCCGAGCTCCTCGCAGGAGCCCTCCATCTTCATCTCGATGAGGTTGGTGTACACCTCGGCCTTCGACCACTCCTCGGACGTCGGCTGCGAGCGCACCACGCGGACGAAGCCGTCGAAGGGCACCGTGTACTCGCCGACGCCGGGGACGGCGAAGGTGTCGACGGAGGTGATGCCGAGGTTGTCGATGCCGGGAACCGGCGGGGTCCAGGGTTTCACGCTGGTGCCGGAGTACAGGTTGCGCACACCGTCCGTGGTGACCGGGCGGCCATAGACCACGGACGGCCGCTGCGTCGGAGCGGACATCTCTCCCCTTTCAGGGCGGTGGATGACGAATGCGCGCGGTGGCGCGTCAGGGCAGGGGCTGCCGTACGGTCCAGTCGCAGCAGGTCAGGCCGGGCTCGTCGGGGACGCCGTCCTGGTCGGAGTCGATCTCGCCGTCGACGGTGGAGTACACGTCGCGGGAGTTGAGGTCGATGACGCCGTCGCCGTCCCAGTCGTTGAGCTTGCCCTTGAACGTGCCGAGGATGAAGGCGTTGGTCATCGGGCCGACCTCGGGGTCGTGGAGCGTGGACAGCACGCCGTTGCCCGGGGTGAGCACCTCCTCCAGCGGCCTGCCCGCGATCCGGGCGAGGTTGACGTGCCCCCAGCCCTGGAAGCGGCCGCGGACGTAGCGGATCGCGTACTCGTCGTGGATCCGGAAGCGGGGCTCCAGGTGCCAGGTGCCGTAGCGGGCGAAGCCGATCTGGGCCTGGCGGACGCCCTGGGACGGGTCGTCGGCGCGGCCGGACTTGAAGAACGGCCGGGGCACCAGCGACTCGAAGAAGAAGTTGCCGCGGTCGCGGCGGCTGCGGTCGGTGAAGCCGCGGAAGAGGTAGTTGTCGACGTGCGGGGAGCCGTCCGTGTGCAGCCCGGCGATGGTCTTGGCGATGACGAGCTGCTTCTCGCGGGTGGCGACGTTGGGGCAGGCGTGGGCCTGTCCGTAGACCCGTGCGAGGCCCTGCGGCGACAGGGAGATCTTGCCCCAGTGCTGGTTGGAGTCGTCCAGCCGGACGTACAGATCGCAGTGGATCAGCAGGAAGATCGTCTCGTCGAAGGTCCGGCCCGGCGTGGAGCGGCCCTCGCGGCCGTCGAAGGCCGGGTCGCCGGTCTGGAGTTCGCTGATGAACAGCCGCGACCACTCGGCGATCTCGGGGTCGGCGTCCTTCAGGAAGGACTGCAGCGTCGCCACGGCCCGCGCGCCGCCCAGCTTCTCCACGGCCCACAGCGCGTCCCAGCGCACCTGCCGGTCGGTGTCGTCGCGGACGGCCTGGGCCAGCAGGTCGATGGCGTCCGCGTGGTCGCGGTCCGCGTACTCGAACAGGGCCTGCTCGCGCATCGCCGGGTCGGGGTGGTTCAGGGCCTGCTCGCGCAGCTCGTCGTTGCCGCGGTTGTCCAGCCGGATCGCCACGCGGTCCAGCGCGTAGCCGAAGTCGCTGGCCCAGGCGGCCGGGTCGCCGGCGACGAAGCGGGGGTCGACGTTGCTGAGCGTCGTGCGGTAGGCGAAGTTCAGCGCGTCGCGCTGCTCGGAGCCGAGGTCCTCCAGCAGGACCGGGTCCTCGGGGGCCGCCTCGGCCCAGGAGCCGGGGTCGCCCTCGGCCAGCGCGGCCGGGGACTTGTTGCACAAGTCGATAGCCATGTGTGAGCTTCCTTCCGACAGGGCCGGTCGGAACCGGCAGAGGGAGAACTCGCTATCGGTAAGTTATGCGACCCCGGGCCGCTTGCCTTCTCTCAAGTTGGGCTGTTGCCCGGCTCGTTCGGATCCTCCGGCGGGAACGTCGCGTCCTCGCCCGGCCCCGTGAGGACGACGGCGCCGGCCGCCCGTGCCCCCGCCGGCCACCGCAACAGCCGCAGCAGCGCGGCCATGCCGGGCGCGAGCGGCACCGGCGCCATGCCCATCCGGCGGGCCTGCCCCACGGCGCCCATCTCGTGCGCCCGGCCCGCCCCGCTCCACAGCGACCACTCGGCCACCACCGTCGCACAGCGCGGCAGCGCCGCCGCCCGGCGCAGCGCCTCCCGTCGCAGCAGCTCGTTGGCCAGGCCGTAGCCCCCCAGCTGCCGGTGCGCCACCCGCGCGGTGACCGAGCCGAAGACGACCAGGTGCCGCAGCGGGCCGGTGTCGAGGGCGTCGAGCACGGTGGCCAGCCCGTCCGCCTTGGGGGCCGCGAGCGCGTCCAGGTCCCGGGCCCGGGCGCCGGCGACCGGGCCGCCGGCGACGACGCCCGCGCAGTGCACGACGGCCCGCACGGGCAGCGGCACCCGGCCGAGGACCCGGGCGACCGCCCGGTGGTCGGTGACGTCGGCGGTGAGCACGTCGGCGCCGGGCGGGGCGTCGCACAGCCGGCGCAGCAGCGCGGCCGGGCGTGGCGGCAACTCCCCGGGGGCGGTGGTGTCGAGGAGGACGGGACGGTAGCCGCGGACCGCCGACAGCACGGCCGCCGCCCGCAGCCCCAGTCCCCCGAGACCGCCGGTGATCAGAGCGGCGCCGCCCGGCCGGGCCGGGCCGTCCGGCGGCACCGGCGGCTCGGGCAGCGGCACCGCCCGCCAGCCGGTACGGGTGACCGTGCCGTCCCCGGCCACCCGCAGCTCGGCGCCCGGGGCGGCGTCCCGCGCGAGGCGGGCGATCCGGGCGGGGAGGCCGGGACCGGCGTCCCGCACGGGCAGTTCGAGGACGGCGACCCGCAGCCCCGGCGACTCCAGCGCCGCCGAGCGCAGCAGGCTCCCGCCCCCGGCGCCCCGGTGCAGCAGCACCAGCCGCCGCCCGCCGGACGCGCCGGCGCGGGCGATCCCCTCCAGCAGCACGGCGCTGTCCCCGGACCGGTGCGCGGTGCCGAGGACGACGGCCACGGCGGGCTCGGCGTCCCGGCGGGAGGCGTGCCGCAGGGCCACGGCGAGCGGGTCCCGGGGGTCACCGGCCACGTCCCAGCGGAACGCGGCGGCCGGAACGGGCCCTCTGCCGTCCACCCGCCCGCCACCGTCCGCCCGCCCGCCACCGTCCACCCGCACGGAGACGGGCCGGAACGCCCGTACGGCCCGCGCCGCGTGGTCCGCCCGGGCCTCCCGCGCGGCCGACGCGGCCGGCGCACCCGATCTGTCCATGGTCGGTCCTCCTCATCGCCCGCGCGCACGGGAGCCGGCCGGGGAACGTGCCCGCCCGGTGCGCCCGGTCCGGCGCCGCCCGGCGTCAGTACGTGTTGAGCGCGGTGAGCAGGGTCGGGATGGCCTCGCCCTGGAAGTCGACGTCCACGTCGAACTCGTTGATCATTCCCTCGAGCACCAGCAGGGACATCAGCGGGAAGACGAAGGCCGGGGCCGCCGCGATCCCCGAGCGCCGCTGGAGGTCGAACAGGCGGGTGGCGAAGGGCGCCAGCCGGAACTGCCCGGCCGTCCGCCCGGCCGCCTCCGCCACCAGCTCCACGATCCCGGACCGGAAGCCGGCCAGATCGCACCCCGGCGGGATGCGCTCGGCGCTGCGCAGGACCACGTCCGCGCACTCCGGGCCCCGCCCCAGGGACATGTTCATGAAGAACTCCGCGAACAGACGGCGCACCGGGGGCTCCAACTGGACGACGAAGCCCGCGTCCAGCAGCACCACCACCCCGTCGGGGTTGAGGTACAGGTTCCCCGGGTGCATGTCGCAGTGCACGAGCCCGTCGATGAACAGCATCCGGTACACGCCCTGGAGGACGTTCCGGACGATCCGCCGCCGCTGCTCGCGGTCGAGCCGGCCGGCCTGGAAGCGGTCGAGCGGCTCGATCAGGTCCATCACCAGCGCGTCCGGGCCGGACGCCTCCGGGATGGGCGCGGGCAGGCGGAAGTACGGCAGCCGGGAGAGGTTGGCGCGCAGCGCGGCCAGCGAGCGCGCCTCCCGCTCCAGGTCGAGCTGGCCGAGGACCGCGCCCCCGACCTCCTCCACGATCCGCCGCGCGGGCACCTCGCGCAGCGGCGGCAGCCGCTCCATCAGCCGGGCCCCGGCCCGCAGCAGCGCGAAGTCCGTGTGCATCCGGTGCTGGATGCCGGGTCTGCGGACCTTCACGGCCACGCCGCGCCCGTCGGCCAGCTCGGCGCGGTAGACGCAGGCGATGCTGCCGCTGGCGGCGGGCGTCCAGTCGAAGGAGGCGAACGGCCAGGGCCGCCGGGAGCCATAGGTCCGGCCGAGCGATTCCGCCGTCTGCGCCCGGGTCATCGGCGGCACCCGGTCGTGCAGCCGGCCCAGCGACCTGCAGATCCTGGGCGGCAGCAGGTCGTGCCGGGTGCTGAGCAGCTGCCCGCCCTTGACGAACGTGGGCCCGAGCCCCGACAGCAGCCGCGCCGCCCTGCCGCCGATCACCTCCGGCAGCCCGCCCGGCCCCGCGCGCACCGCGTCGAGGGTGCCCGCGGCGGCGTGCCGGGCGGTGACGACGGCGACGGTCGCGAGCCGGCCTGCGAGCGCCGCGTGGCTGACCTCCATGGCCTCCCGGCCTCCTCCCGGCGTTCGAGCGAGTGGCTGAACGTACCTGGAGACGCGCTGAGTTGGAGCGTTGACAGCGAACAGAGGCTACATAATATGGGAGCGATCCCTCCGGCGGTAGCACGGTACCGGCGAACGGCCCGGTACCGGCGGCGAGAGGAGGACGAGGTGTCGGACGCGGTACG
Source organism: Streptomyces abikoensis (assembly GCF_014648775.1). GTDB lineage: Bacteria > Actinomycetota > Actinomycetes > Streptomycetales > Streptomycetaceae > Streptomyces > Streptomyces abikoensis. The sequence goes on along the minus strand of NZ_BMRT01000003.1, from coordinate 240,562 downwards.
GGTCACCGCCCGCCTCCCCGCACCACCGGCGCGCGTGTGGCCGGCACTGACCGAACCGGCCCGGGTGGCGCGGTGGTTCGGCGATCTCGCGGGCCCCCTGGCCGTGGGCGAGGACAACCGCCTCGGCTTCGACGACGGCGACTTCTTCACCCTGCGGCCCACCGCCCTCGTCCCCGGCCGCACGGTCGGGTTCGACTGGCGCTTCCTGGGCGTGGGCAAGCGGCAGCGCGTCGTCTGGACCCTGGAGCCGGCCGGCCCCGGCGCCGCCCTGCTCACCGTCGCCGACCACGACGACACCCGCACCCCCGCCGAGGCGGCCCAGCTCCACGAGGGCTGGACGGACTTCCTCGACCGCCTCGCCCGTCACCTGCGCACCGGCCGCGACGCCCGCTACGCCCTGCGCGACGACATCGACGGCGCGGTCGACCTCCCGGCCGGCCCCTACCGGCCCCTGGCCCACCCCACCCTGCTGGACTGGCTCCCCGTCGCCGAGGACGGCTTCCGTCCGGCATGGTTCTTCGTCATCGACGACGAGGGACCACGAAGGTTCGCGCTGCGGGAATGGGAGCTGCGCGAGGACGAGGAGCTGACGTTCACCGTCGAGATCCCGGGAACCGCCCGGGCCCCGGCCGCCAGGGTGACCCTCGTCCCCGCCGGAGAGGCCCTGCGGCTGTCCTTCGCCCACCGCGGCTGGACGGCCCTCGGCCTCCCGGACGGCCGCGCCCAGGAGCTGCGCCGCCGCTTCACCGCCACCTGGGTCGCCTCCCTGGCGAGCGCCCGCGACCGGGCCCGCGCCGCCGCCGGGCCGGGCTGACCGTGCGCGCCGCCGCCGCGCCCCCGTCGCCCGCCCCCGCCGTCCGCCCGTCGCCCTCGGCGGAGCAACTCGCCTCGGTCGAACGGGCGATCCGCCGGATGCGCGACCACCTGGGCGAGACCCAGTGCCTGACCGACCACGCTGAGGCCGGCCTGTTCAGCCCCTTCCACTTCCACCGCGTCTTCCGCAGCGTCACGGCCGTCACCCCGGGGCGCTTTCTGGCCGCGCTGCGGATGGCGGAGGCCCAGCGGATGATGATCCGGGGCAGCCCCAGGGTGACGGACGTGTGCACGGCCGTCGGCTACGCCAGCCTCGGCACGTTCACCACCCAGTTCACCCGCCTCGTCGGGATGTCCCCGAGCCGCTTCAAGGCGCTCGTCGACCGCCACGGCGACCGGGGGATCGGCGAACTCGTGGACGCCTGCGGGCTGACCGGTCCCACAGATCCCGCAGACCCCACCGGCCCCACCGATCCCGACCCCACCGGCCCCACCGATCCCGACCTCACCGGCCCCACCGATCCCGGCCTCGCGGCCGGGATCACCGGCCGGGTCGTCGGCGCGGCCCCCGCCGACGCCGCGCTCCGCGACGCCGTGCTCTTCACGGGCCTCTTCCCCCACGGCGTCCCCCAGGACCTCCCCGTGGCCTGCGCGGTGACCCCCGCCACGGCCACCGTCCGGCTGCGCCCGCCCGCCGACGCGGAGCACCACGTCCTGGCCGTCTGCTTCGACCGCGCCACGCGCGTGGCCGACGCCCTCGACGACCCGGCGGGCGCCCGCCGCTCGGTCGCGACGACCCGCGCCCCCACCCACGGCTCCTTCCGCCTCCGCCTGCGCGCCCCCGCCCCGAGCGACCCGCCCATCGTCCTGGCCCTCCCCCTGCTCCTCGCCCGGGACGCGGAGGCCCCGGCTCCCACCGCGGTCGCGGCGAAACCCGGGTGACGGGCGCCGCCCCCGCGCGGCACGCTGGACGTATGACGCGCGACCGGACCGTAAGGATCTCGAAGTACCTCTCCAAGCACCTGCGCCACGAGCCCGGCCGGATCGGCATCGAGCTCGACCCGCAGGGATGGGTGGACATCGGGACCCTGCTGGCCGCGGCCGCCGCGCACGGCTTCCCCTTCTCCCGGGAAGAGCTGGACCACGTCGTCGCCACCAACGACAAACAGCGCTTCGCGATCGAGGACGGCCGCGTCCGCGCCCGGCAGGGCCACTCGGTCCCGGTCGACCTGGGACTGCCGGTCACCGAGCCCCCGCCGTACCTCTACCACGGCACGGTCGCCCGCAACGTCGCGGCGATCCGCGCGGAGGGCCTGCGCCCGATGAACCGGCACCACGTCCACCTGTCCGCCGACCGCGCGACGGCCGAGCGCGTGGGCGCCCGCCGCGGCAGGCCCGTGATCCTCTCCGTCGACGCGGGCGCCATGCACCGCGCCGGGCACGCCTTCCGGGTGACCGGGAACGGCGTCTGGCTGGCGGAGGCCGTACCGCCGTCCTTCCTCCGCTTCCCGGGCTGACTCCTCCGCCGGTCCCGGCCCCGCGGCCGCCCCCGGCTGAACTCCCCGTGACCGCCCGGGGATCACCCGTCGACCAGAGGGAGTCATGGGCTCCGGGCCCTTCCCCGGGCCCCGCCGGGCCTCCATGATGTGTGCGCCGGAAGGTCATCCGCCGCGTCGCCCGGAGGGAGACGGCACCCATGGCACGGCACCCTCGCACCCGCTCGATCCGCACCCGTTTAAGACGACCCCGTCTCAGACGGTCCCTGGTGACGGCCGTGGTCACGGCGCTCTGCGCGGCGGCCGTCCCCCTGCTCGCCGCCTCCCCGAGCGCCGCCGCCGACGGCTCCTCCAGGGCCACGACCGGGACCACGGCCTGGACCAGGACCTGGGGCACGGCCATGGGCACCGCCGGGCCCGCCTCCCGTACCGGGGTGGCCGGGCGGCAGACGCTCCGCATGGTCGTCCACACCAGCATCGCCGGGTCCGCCGCGCGGATCCAGCTCGTGAACACCTTCAGCCGTGAACCCGTCACCATCGGGCACGCCACCCTCGCCCACCAGGACCGGGGAGCCGGCGCGGCCGCCGCGCCCGTCACCCTCACCTTCGGCGGGGGAAGACGGGGCACCGTCATCGGGCCCGGCGGGAGCGTCATCGGCGACCCCGCCACCTTCCGTGTCAAGGCCGACGAGAACCTCCTGGTCAGCGTGTATCTGCCGGAGGCCGTCCGCACCGCGCCCTTCCACGCCTACACCCTGACGACCTCCTACGCGTCCGCCCCCGGCGACGCGACGGACCACGCCTCCGACACCGGGAGCGGCGGCTTCCCCACCCGGTTCCCGTTCTGGGCGTTCCTCGGCGGCGTCGACGTCCGCCCGACGCGCGGCGGCGGGACGGTGGTCCTCCTCGGGGACTCGCAGACCGACGGCGGGCACACCACCCCCGACACCGACCGCCGCCTGCCCGACGACTACGCGCGCGCCCTGCAGGCCCGGCCCCGGCCCATGGGCGTCGTCAACGCCGGGATCTCCGCCAACCACCTGCTGCGCGGCACCGAGCCCGCCGAATCCGGGCAGAGCGCGCTGCTCCGCTTCGACCGCGACGTCCTCGCCCAGCCGAACGTGCGGTCCGTCGTCCTCTTCGAGGGCGTCAACGACATCATCTTCGCCGACGCGGGCAGCGCGGAACTCGTCGCCGGGATAAGGCGGCTCGCCACCCGCGCCCACGCCGCCGGGCTGACCTTCGCCGCCGCCACCATCCCGCCCTTCCGCGGCTACGAGAACGCGTACACCCCCGCCAGGGAACGCGTAAGGCAGCAGGTCAACGCCTACCTCCGCGCCACCCGCGACATCGACTCCCTCGTGGACTTCGACGAGGCGTCACGCGACCCCCTGGACCCCACCCGGCTCTTCGCCGCCTACTACAACCGGGGCGGCGACCGCCTCCACTTCGGCGACAACGGCAGCCAGGCCCTCTCCGACGCCCTGCTCCCCGCGCCCGTGCCCGCGCGGGCGCCGCTCGACCACACCCAGACCACGGCCGCGGACGTCACGGGCGACGGCATCCCCGACGTCCTCGCCGCCGACCGGGAGGACGACCTGTACCTCTGGCCGGGCAACACCGACGTCGACGACGCCCGGCACGGCGACGGCACCTTCGCCGCCCGGCCCCGACGGCTCACCGGTGGCTGGGAGTTCACCCAGACCGTCGCCGCCGACTTCACCGGCGACGGGAAGGCCGACCTGATCGCCAAGGACGACTCCGACACCCTCCACCTCTGGACCGGCAACGGGGACGGCACGTTCGGCCGCCCCCGCACCCTCACCCACGGCTGGCACTTCACCGGGACCACGGCCGGTGACGTCACCGGCGACGGCATCCCCGACCTCGTCGCCGCCGACGCCGACGGGACGCTCCGCGTCTGGCCCGGCGAGGGGAACGGCACGTTCGGCCGCCCCCGCGTCCTCATGCGCGGCCGGCACGCCACCCGGACCCGCGCCGGGGACTTCACCGGCGACGGCCGGACCGACCTCGTCGCCGTCGACGAGCACGGCGCGCTCCTGCTCTGGGCCGGCAAGGGGGACGGCACCTTCGGCCGCCCCCGGCGGATCGCCGACGGCCGCGGCCTCTCGGAGATCACCCCGCTGGCCCTCCGCACCGGCGGCATCGCCCACCTCATGGCCCGCGACGACACGACGGGCGTCCTCAAGGAGTGGCGCAACACCGGCGACGGCCGGCTCAGCCGGCCGCTCCGGCTCACCGGCGGCTGGTGACGGGGCTCAGTCGTCCTGCCCCGTGGCGTGCCGCATGTTCTCCTGGGCCTGCCGGATCCGCTCCGGCGTCCAGTGCTCCTCGACCTCCGCCGGGTTCCCGGTGGAGTCGTGCACCACGGCCGTCTCGGGGCGGGACGGCGGCCCCGGGGCCGCCTCCCGGTCCCCGGGCCACAGGGCGGCCGTGACGGCCAGACCGAGCGCCACCGCGCCCGCGGCCAGGAGCGCCGCCTTCGCCTTCCGGGACACCATCGGGATCACCCCAGCTTCCTGTGCGGTGCGTTCCTGCTGCCACGGTAGCGACAGGTCCCGGCCGTACGCCCAGTTCCGGCCAATGCTGTCCGAACCCCTCCTTCCCCTCCGCCCGGCTGCTCTACTCGCACGCGTCTTCGCACATCGAGCACGTGACGCAAAAAGAGCACGTGACGCGAAAAAGGGGGAACGGGGTGAACAAGCGATTCATGGCGGCCGCCGCCGGAGCGCTGGCGCTCGGACTGAGCGTCCCGGTGGGCGCCGCCCGGGCGGACGAGACGGCGAAGCCGATGGACGCCAACACGGCCGCCACCGCTGTACAGCACAGTTCGACGGAGGACCCCTCGCAGGCTCCGGCACGCGTGGCGGCCCACTGGACGCCCGAACGGATCAGAGCGGCCCGGCCGGTGGCCGCGCCCGCACCGGGCGGACGCGCGGCGGCACCGCAGACGCACAGCCTCCCCGCCCGCACGGGCCAGGGGTCGGCACCGGTGGCGGGCGTCGCCAAGGAAGCCAAGGAGGCCGCGGAAGCGGCGGACGCGGCGAGAACGCTCGCCGACGTCTCCCGCTCCGAGGTGTGGACCGCCCACGGCAGCATGCCGGCCACCACCGTGGGCAAGCTCTACTTCGACACGCCCAAGGGCGCGAGCGAGTGCACCGCCTCGGTCGTCAACTCGCCCAACAAGAGCCTCATATGGACCGCCGGGCACTGTGCCAGCGACGGCAACGGCCACTGGTACAGCAACTTCCGGTTCGTCCCCGACTACCACAACGGCCGGCAGCCGCTCGGCGCGTGGACGTGGAAGTCGGTGACCACCCCGAAGGGCTACCTCAACGGCGGCAATAAGGACTACGACCTCGCCGTGATCACCCTGTGGCCGCAGAACGGCCGCAAGGTGGCCGACGTGACCGGCTCCCAGGGGTACAAGTTCAACTCCGGCTACACCTGGCACGCGTACGAGTTCGGCTACCCCTACGACACCCACCCGGGCCGCTCCGGCATCACCGGCCAGGACCTGCGCTACTGCGTCGGCACGACCTGGCGGCCGGGCATCTGGCCCTTCCAGCCCGGCCAGGAGGCCATCCACTGCGACCAGGGCCACGGCGCCAGCGGCGGCCCCTGGCTGGACGACCTCCAGCTCTCGCGCGGCTGGGGCTATCTGATCGGCAACGTCAGCTACCACGGCAGTGAGAGCTCCGACGAGGAGCGCAGCCCGTACCTGGGCGACGCGGCCGTGAAGGCCTACGACGCGGAGAAGAACCGCTAGCGACGCACGCCGCCCCCGGGCCGGCGGCTGCCGGCCCGGGGGCGGTCGGGTACGTCCGAGAACGCCTCAGGCGGTGATCAGCACTCGATGACGTTGACCGCGAGGCCGCCCCGCGCCGTCTCCTTGTACTTGACCTTCATGTCGGCGCCCGTCTCCTTCATGGTCTTGATGACCTTGTCGAGGGAGACGTGGTGGCGGCCGTCGCCGCGCAGCGCCATCCGGGCGGCGGTGACGGCCTTGGCCGCGGCCATGCCGTTGCGCTCGATGCACGGGATCTGGACCAGGCCGCCGACCGGGTCGCAGGTCAGGCCGAGGTTGTGCTCCATGCCGATCTCGGCGGCGTTCTCGACCTGCTCCGGGGTGCCGCCCAGGACCTCGGCGAGGCCGCCGGAGGCCATGGAGCAGGCGGAGCCGACCTCGCCCTGGCAGCCGACCTCGGCGCCGGAGATCGAGGCGTTCTCCTTGAAGAGCATGCCGATGGCGCCGGCGGCGAGGAGGAAGCGGACGATGCCCTCCTCGTCCGCGCCGGGCACGAAGTTCATGTAGTAGTGGAGAACGGCCGGGATGATGCCCGCGGCGCCGTTGGTCGGGGCGGTGACGACCCGGCCGCCGGCCGCGTTCTCCTCGTTCACGGCCATCGCGTAGACCGTGATCCACTCCATGGCGCGGGCCTGTGCGTCGCCCTCGGCGCGCAGCTGGCGGGCGGTGCTGGCGGCCCGGCGGCGGACCTTCAGGCCGCCGGGGAGGATGCCCTCGCGGGACATGCCGCGCGTGACGCACGCCTGCATGACGCGCCAGATCTCCAGCAGGCCCTCGCGGATCTCCTCCTCCGTGCGCCAGGCCTTCTCGTTCTCCATCATCATCGCGGAGATCGACAGGCCGGACTCGCGGGACATCCGCAGCAGCTCGTCGCCGGTGCGGAAGGGGTACTTCAGCACGGTGTCGTCCAGGACGATCCGGTCGGCGCCGACGGCGTCCTCGTCGACGACGAAGCCGCCGCCGACCGAGTAGTAGGTCTTCTCCAGCAGCGGGGCGCCGGCCTCGTCGTAGGCGAAGAGGGTCATGCCGTTGGCGTGGTACGGCAGGGCGCGGCGGCGGTGGAGGATCAGCTGGGTCGACTCGTCGAAGTCGATCTCGTGGGCCGAGCCGATCTCGGCGCCGAGGAGCTTGAGGCGCTTGGTGGTGCGGATGCGCTCGACCTCGTCGTCGGCGATCTCGACGTCGACGCTGCGGGGGGAGTGGCCCTCCAGGCCGAGCAGGACGGCCTTGGGGGTGCCGTGGCCGTGGCCGGTGGCGCCGAGGGAGCCGTAGAGCTCCGCCCGTACCGAGGTGGTCTGGGCCAGCAGACCGTCCTTCTTCAGGCGCCCCACGAACATCCGGGCGGCGCGCATCGGGCCGACCGTGTGGGAGCTGGACGGGCCTATGCCGATCGAGAAGAGATCGAATACGGAGATGGCCACGGTGGCAGCTCCTCTGTGAGTCGGGGGGTGGTACGGGGTGGTACAGGGTGTGACGGGGTGGTGCGGCAGAAGCGGAATGCCGCATTCATCTATCAGTGTGCGGGATGCGGGCCGCTTCCCGCGGTGGCGGAGCTCACTCCGGGGCGCGGGCCCGGGTCACGGTGCGGGGCACCGGGCCGCTCCTCAAGCGTGCCCGGTGCCCCGTACCGGCCGGTTAATCCCGCGCTTCGGCGCTACTTCAGCCCGGGGTACAGCGGGTGCTTGTCCGCCAGCGCCGTGACGCGGCCGCGCAGGGCCGTCGCGTCGAAGCCCGGCTTGAGGGCCTCGGCGATGATGTCCGCGACCTCGCGGAAGTCCTCGGCCTGGAAACCACGGGTGGCCAGGGCCGGGGTGCCGATCCGCAGGCCCGAGGTGACCATCGGGGGGCGCGGGTCGTTCGGGATGGCGTTGCGGTTGACCGTGATGCCCACCTCGTGGAGGCGGTCCTCGGCCTGCTGGCCGTCCAGCTCGCTGTTGCGCAGGTCCACCAGGACCAGGTGGACGTCCGTGCCGCCGGAGAGGACGGAGACGCCCACCTCCTTGACGTCGTCCTGCATGAGGCGCTCGGCGAGGATCTTCGAGCCCTCCAGCGTGCGCCGCTGGCGCTCCTTGAACTCCTCCGTGGCCGCGACCTTGAAGGAGACGGCCTTGGCCGCGATCACGTGCTCCAGCGGGCCACCCTGCTGACCGGGGAAGACCGCGGAATTGATCTTCTTGGCGAGCTCGGCCGTGGAGAGGATCACACCACCGCGCGGACCGCCCAGGGTCTTGTGGGTGGTGGTGGTGACCACGTGGGCGTGCGGCACCGGCGAGGGGTGGAGCCCGGCGGCGACCAGGCCCGCGAAGTGGGCCATGTCGACCATCAGGTACGCGCCGACCTCGTCCGCGATCCGGCGGAAGGCCGCGAAGTCCAGCTGGCGCGGGTAGGCGGACCAGCCGGCCACGATCAGCTTGGGGCGGTGCTCCTTGGCGAGGCGCTCGACCTCCTCCATGTCCACCAGGTTGGTCTGCTCGTCGACGTGGTAGGCGACCACGTTGTAGAGCTTCCCGGAGAAGTTGATCTTCATCCCGTGGGTCAGGTGGCCACCGTGGGCCAGGTTCAGGCCCAGGATGGTGTCGCCCGGGTTGAGCAGGGCGAACATCGCCGCGGCGTTGGCCTGCGCGCCGGAGTGCGGCTGCACGTTGGCGTGCTCGGCGCCGAAGAGCGCCTTGATCCGGTCGATGGCGATCTGCTCGACGACGTCGACGTGCTCGCAGCCACCGTAGTAGCGGCGGCCCGGGTAGCCCTCGGCGTACTTGTTGGTCAGGACCGAGCCCTGGGCCTCCATGACCGCGACCGGAGCGAAGTTCTCCGAGGCGATCATCTCGAGGGTGGACTGCTGGCGGTGGAGTTCGGCGTCGACCGCGGCGGCGACGTCGGGGTCGAGCTCATGGAGGGAGCTGTTGAGAAGCGACATGAGTTCTTCCTGCGCGGGAGGGAGCGGGCGGGGTCAGCCGGCGAAGTCGGTGTACTCGTCGGCCGACAGCAGGTCGGCCGGCTCGTCCGCGATCTTCACCTTGAACAGCCAGCCGCCCTCGAAGGGGGCGGAGTTCACCAGCGCGGGGTCGTCCACGACGTCCTGGTTGGCCGCGACGACCTCGCCCGTGACGGGGGAGTAGAGGTCGCTGACCGACTTGGTCGACTCCAGCTCACCACAGGTCTCGCCCGCGGTGACGGTGTCGCCGACCGCCGGGAGCTGTGCGTAGACGACGTCACCGAGGGCGTTGGCGGCGAACTCGGTGATCCCGACCGTCGCCACACCGTCGGCGTCGGCGGCCGACAGCCACTCGTGCTCCTTGGAGTAACGCAGCTGCTGGGGGTTGCTCATGGCTAGATTCTCCTGTACGCGCGTGGGTGCTTGTGCAAGGGGTCTTGACAGATGAGATGAGGGGGGCTCAGCGGGCCCGCTTGTAGAAGGGGAGGGCGACGACCTCGTACGGCTCGTGGGTGCCGCGAATGTCCACACATACCCCTTCCGTACCCGGAGTGGCGTGCGCCGCGTCGACGTAGGCGATCGCGATCGGCTTGCCGAGGGTGGGGGAGGGGGCACCGGAGGTCACCTCGCCGACGACGGCGCCGTCCACCGTCACGGCGAAGCCCGCCCGGGGCACCCGGCGGCCGGTCGCGATCAAGCCGACGAGCTTGCGCGGCGGGGCGCTCTCGGCGCGCTCCGCGGCGGCCGCCAGCGCCTCGCGGCCCACGAAGTCGCCGGCCTTGTCGAACTTCACGACCCGGCCCAGACCGGCGTCGAACGGCGTCGTCGCGGTCGTCAGCTCGTGCCCGTACAGCGGCATGCCCGCCTCCAGGCGCAGCGTGTCCCGGCAGGAGAGCCCGCACGGCACCAGCCCGGCGTCCGCGCCCGCCTCGGTCAGGGCCTGCCACAGCTTCTCGGCGTCGGCGGGGGCGACGAACAGCTCGAAGCCGTCCTCGCCGGTGTAGCCGGTACGGGCGATCAGCGCGGGGACGCCCGCGACGGTGCCCGGCAGACCCGCGTAGTACTTCAGGCCGTCCAGGTCGGCGTCGGTGACGGACTTCAGGATGGCGGGCGAGGCGGGGCCCTGGACCGCGATCAGCGCGTAGTTCTCGCGGTCGTCCCGGACGGCCGCCTCGAAGCCCGCCGCGCGCTCGGTGAGCGCGTCGAGGACCACCTGGGCGTTGGAGGCGTTGGCGACGACCATGTACTCGTCCTCGCCGAGGCGGTAGACGATCAGGTCGTCGAGGATGCCGCCGTCCTCGCGGCAGATCATCGTGTAGCGGGCCCGGCCGACGGCCAGCGCGGAGATGTTGCCCACCAGGGCGTGGTCGAGGGCCCGGCCGGCCTCGGGGCCCGTGAGGGTGATCTCGCCCATGTGCGACAGGTCGAACAGACCCGCGCGGGTGCGCACGGCGACGTGCTCGTCGCGCTCGCTGCCGTAGCGCAGGGGCATGTCCCAGCCGGCGAAGTCGGTCATGGTCGCGCCGAGCGCGCGGTGCAGCGCGTCCAGGGCGGTACGGCGGGGGGCATCGGTCATGATCGGGCTCCCGGGCAGGTGGGTCGCGGAGGAATGCCTAAAGAGGCGGCCTCCCCATCTGTCATCGGAACCTGAGAGGTTCACCGAGAGCCCTCGCCTGTCGTCAAAGGCAACCCGGCTTGCACCTTGGGTGGGACCGAGCCGTGGGCGCGGTCCGCTTTTCAGATCTGCCTCACCCGCGCGGTACGGGGCCTGAGAGATTCAAGGGAGGAACTTGCTCCTTCGGCGCCCGGCGCCTGTGGCACCGGGACTCTCCCGCGCGGATTCGAGCGGCCAGTATGCGATTGCTTGCAGTTGAGTCGAGCGTGAGTCGAGCTTGGCGCGCACATCATTGCACGTACGGGCGTGCGACGGACCGCCCACCGCCTCTCAAATTGGATTACCTTTTCTTTGCGAGAGGGGGCGATCACCGTGCGTACGGAGGTGGGGACGGGGGAGACGCACGGGGTGCGTGATCTGCGCGGGGGCGCCGGGGCGATAGCGGAGCTCCGCTATCCGGCGGGCGATCTGCTCGTCGTCTCCGGGCTGCCGGGTGGCGGCAAGTCCACGCTGATGCGGCGCGCGGTGCCCGCCGCCGTCCACCGCGTGGACTCCCAGGACGTGCGCGAGCGCTTCGAACGCCTGTCGCCGGCGCTTCCCTACGCCTTCTGGCGGCCCTTCGTCAGGATCGCGCACTACGCCGCGCTGCGGCGGGCGCTGCGCTCGGGTGACAGCGTCGTCGTACACGACTGCGGGCAGTGGAGCTGGGTGCGGCGCTGGCTCGCGCGGGACGCGCGGCGGCGGGGCGGGGGGCTGCACCTCGTCGTCCTGGCGGTCGACCCGTCCACCGCGCTCGCCGGCCAGCGCGCCCGGGGCCGCGGCGTCTCCGCCCGCTCCTTCGCCCGCCACCGCCGCGCGACGGCCCGCCTCGTCGCCGCCCTCACAGCGGGCGACCGCCCGGCGGGCACGACATCGGCCGTCCTCCTCGACCGCGAGGCGGCCAACGCGCTGCGGCGGATCACTTTCGGCTGAGGAGCGGGGGGCCGGGGGCGGAGCCCCCGGGAACAACCCCGCCCCCGGAATGCCCAGGCGCAGCCGCTAAGGTGCCCGGAAAACACCGGACGCACCCCGTGGGAAGACAATGACCTGGCCAGTCAACGAACTGGAGGCGGTCCTCGCCGCCTCCGTCGGCGTCCCGGACGCCGGTCCCCGCATCGTCGAGGCGCTCGGCCGCAGCAGCGTGTGGGTCCCGCTGCCCAAGGGCGGCGGACCCGACAGCCCCGACCTCGACCTGCCCGCCCTGGAGCTCGGCGGCGCCGCCTACGTCCCCGTGTTCAGCTCGCAGGAGCAGTTCACGGCCGTCGCCGGCGAGGGGATGCCCTTCGCCGTCGCCCCCGCCGTCGAGTTCGCCCGCGGCCTCCCCCCGCAGGTCGGCATCGTCGTCAACCCCGAGGGCACCGTCACCGTGCCCCTGCCCCCGCCCGCCGTCGCCGGGCTGTGCCGGGCCGGGCGCACGGCCCTGGACGGCGACGCCACCGGCGGCCGCGTCCGGCTGTTCGAGCCGGACTGGCAGGAGGAGCCGACCGCGTTCCTGGCCGCCGCCGGTCTGGAGTTCGCCGGCACCGGCGTGGTCCGGACCGCCCGCCGAGCCCTGGCCAGCGTCGAGGGCGCCGCCCCCGCCCTGTTCGTCGGCGTGGAGCTGGGCCTGCCCGACCCGGGCAGCCGCTCCACCGCCCTGGACGCCCTCGGCCGCGCCCTGGGACAGGTGCCCGTGCCCTGGCCCGTGCAGCTGGTCTTCCTGGACGTCGCCCAGGACGACCCCGTGGGCGACTGGATACGCACCCGGATACGGCCGTTCTACGACCGTGACCTGTGACAGCTCTCATGCCCGCCCCCGCGGGCTCGTAAGCTGGTAGCAGCAGACGGCCAAGAGAAGAGGCGGACCCAGGTGAGCGCGGGCGCGGAGAGCGGCGTGGAGCAGGTGCTGCGCCAGGTGGCGCCCGGCCGGTACGACACGTACGAGCAGCTGCTGCGGTCCCTCGCCGAGGGCCGGGTGTGGATGCTGCTGTGGCACGGTCAGGCCGGCTCGCCCGACGCCCAGTACGGCAACATGGAGGTCGACGGCCTCGGCTACGCCCCCTGTGTGACCTCCGCCCAGGAGCTCGCCGCCAGCGGCTGGAACCGCGCCCACGAGGTCGTCGCCGGCCGGACCGTGGCCGCCTCCCTCTTCCCCGACCGCTGGGGCCTGTGGCTCAACCCCCACGCCCCCGGCGGCGGCGTCGGCATCCCCTGGCTCGACCTGCGCCGGATCGTCGCCGGCCTGGACCGGCTGCCCGCCGGCCCGCTCCAGCTGAGCGAACCCGCGCTGGACATTCCGCAGTTCTACGCCCTCCTCGGGCAGAACGCCCACCGCACCCCCGTCGTCCGCGCGCTGCGCCGGGCCTGGGTGCGGCCCGCCCTGGGCACGCCGTACCTGGCCATCGGGCTCGATCTGTACGACACCTCGCCCGCCTCCGTGGAGGCCGTGCGCCTGATGATGCAGCAGTCGATCGCCGCGGTGCCCGACGGCCTGCCGGTGTCGACGGTGACGATGTCGGACGAGTACGACCCCGTCGCCATGTGGATGCGGGCCAACAGCCGGCCGTTCTTCGCCCGCGAGGGCTACGGGGCCGCCGGCGCGCCGGCCGCGCCCGCCTCCGGGTACGGCTATCCCCCGCCGCAGCAGCAGGGCTGGCAGGCCGGGGCCTACTGACGCCCGTTCCGCCGGCGCCCGTTCAGGGCAGCCCGGTGTCCGTATAACGGAACCTCCCTTCACACATCACGTTTGCGCATCCTTTGCGGGTGAGGGCTGGCGGGTGATCGCGGGAGCCATGGAGACTCCCGCCCAACAAGGACTTCGTTCCTGCGTACGACCTGTTCCGCCGTACGACCGCTCTGTGCGCACGTCCCGTACCACCGGCACCTCCGGTGCTCTCCGCACCGACGCAACTCCGGGTACCACCGCACGTCCCGCACGTCCCGCACCTTCCGCACCACTGCACTTCGCGTACCACCGCGATCCGCGCGCCCACCGCCGCGCGGGGCGCGTCCTCGCACCAGTGATGTGAACCAGCCGCCCCGAGCGCGGCGGGCGTTGGGCCGGTCGCCGCCGGCCGAGAGGGGTCCACCAGACGATGACGGCACCACTGCACGACACGGGACCGGCCGACGCCGGCGCCGCCCCCGTCACCGACGGCCTTCCGGCGAAGGCCATCGAGGGGCGCTCGCCCTGGCGGATCGCCTGGACACGGCTCAAGCGCGACAAGTTCGCCCTGGCGGGCGGGGTCGTCGTCCTGCTGCTCATCCTCGTGGCGATCCTGGCCCCGGTCATCGTGGGCCTCCTCGGGCATCCCCCGAACGAGTACCACGAGGAGCTGATCGACCCCCTCTCCAGCACCCCCAAGGCCGCCTGGGGCGGCATCAATTCCGACTTCCTCTTCGGCGCCGAGCCCGTCAACGGCCGGGACGTCTTCAGCCGGGTTGTCTACGGGGCCCGGGTCTCGCTGCTCGTGGCCTTCCTCGCGGCCGTCGTGGCGGTCGTGATCGGCACGGTCTTCGGCATCGTCGCCGGCTACTTCGGCGGCTGGGTGGACGCGGTCGTCAGCCGGGTCATGGACCTCCTGCTGGCCTTCCCCCAGCTGCTGTTCATCATCGCGCTCGTCTCCGTCGTCCCCAACTCCCTGTGGGGGCTGACCGGTTCGGGGGTGCGGATGGCCGTGCTGATCGCGGTCATCGGGTTCTTCGGCTGGCCGTACGTGGGCCGGATCGTGCGCGGCCAGACGCTCTCGCTCAGGGAGCGGGAGTACGTCGAGGCCGCCCGCAGCCTGGGCGCGGGCCGGCTGTACATCCTCTTCCGGGAGCTGCTGCCCAACCTGGTGGCGCCGATCACCGTGTACGCCACGTTGATGATCCCCACCAATGTCCTGACGGAGGCGGCGCTGAGCTTCCTCGGCGCCGGCGTCAAGCCGCCGACCGCCTCCTGGGGGCAGATGCTCTCCAAGGCCGTCACGACCTACGAGGGCGACCCCATGTTCATGATCATTCCGGGTCTCGCCATCTTCGTCACCGTGCTGGCCTTCAACCTCTTCGGCGACGGCGTGCGGGACGCGCTGGACCCGAAGGGCTCGCGCTGACGCCCACCCTCGCCCTCTCGTACCGACCGCCCGTTCCGGGCGGCGACCGACCACGGAGGTCCGTTACATCGTGACAACCCAACGAACTTCGAGGCGCAGACTGGCCGCCGGGGCGGCGCTCGCGGTCGCGGCCCTGGTGACCACCACCGCCTGCGGCGGTGGCGGCGGCAAGAGCGAAGGCGGCGGCAAGGGCGGCAAGGCGGCGGGCTTCAACGCCGGTGTGAACAAGGTGGCCGCCGCCTCCGACAAGAAGGGCGGGGAGCTGAAGTTCATCGGCACCCAGGACGCCGACTCGTGGGACCCGCAGCGCGGTTACTACGGCTTCATGTGGGACTTCGCCCGCTACTACACCCGTACCCTCGTCACCCCCAAGCCGGCCCCCGGCCTGGAGAGCGTGAACGTCGTCCCGGACATGGCCACGGACACCGGCCAGCTCTCGGCCGACAAGAAGACCTACACCTTCAAGCTGCGTGACGGGCTGACCTGGGAGGACGGCCAGCCGATCACCACCCGGCAGATCAAGTACGGCATCGAGCGCACCTGGGCGACCGACAAGATCTCCGGCGGCCCGCTGTGGCTGATGCAGGTCCTCGACCCCGACAAGGAGTACAAGGGCCCGTACAAGGACGAGAGCAAGGACAAGCTCGGCCTGAAGGCGATCGAGACGCCGGACGAGAAGACGATCGTCTTCCATCTGCCCAAGCCCAACGGCGACTTCCTCCAGATGCTGGCGATCCCCGCCGCGGCCCCGGTCCGCCCGGACAAGGACACCGCCGAGAAGTACGGGTCCCGCCCGTTCTCCAGCGGACCGTACAAATTCGTCTCCTACAACCCGAACAAGGGTCTGGAGCTGGTCCGCAACGACAAGTGGGACCGGAAGTCCGACCCGGTCCGCAAGGCGCTGCCCGACAAGATCACGGTCAAGCTCACCACCAACGCCGACGACATGGACAACAAGCTGCTCGCCGGCGAGTACGACCTCGACATCAACGCCACCGGCCTGGGCTCGACCGGCCGGCAGAAGGCGATGAACTCGTACAAGGCCAACGTCGACAACCCGCAGACCGGCTTCATCCGCTACGCGGCCTTCCCGAAGACCGTCGCGCCGTTCGACAACGAGCACTGCCGCAAGGCCGTCATCTACGCCGCCGACCACACCTCGATCCAGACCGCGCGCGGCGGCCCGCAGGCCGGCGGTGACATCGCCATCAGCATGCTCCCGCCTTCGGTCAAGGGCTTCGACGCGAACTACGACCCGTTCAACCTGAAGCAGGGCAAGCCCGACGAGGCCAAGGCCAAGGAGGAGCTGAAGGCCTGCGGCAAGCCCCAGGGCTTCAAGACCACGATCGCCGTGCGCAACAACAAGCCGCCGGAGGTCGCGACCGCCGAGTCGATGCAGGCGGCCCTGAAGAAGGTCGGCATCGACGCCCAGATCGACCAGTACGACGGCGCCCAGTACACCGGCATCATCGGCGCCCCCAAGAACGTCAAGGACAAGAACTACGGCATCATCATCATGGGCTGGGGCGCGGACTTCCCCAGCGGCCAGGGCTTCCTCCAGCCCATCACGGACGGCCGCTTCATCCTGGAGAGCGGCAACCAGAACTACCCCGAGCTCAACGAC
The DNA here is from genome assembly GCF_014648775.1 of Streptomyces abikoensis. Lineage (GTDB taxonomy): Bacteria > Actinomycetota > Actinomycetes > Streptomycetales > Streptomycetaceae > Streptomyces > Streptomyces abikoensis. The sequence continues at coordinate 224,138 of NZ_BMRT01000003.1, read as the reverse complement.
CCCGAGGTCAACAAGCTCTACGACCAGGCCATCGCGGAGACCGACGTCGACAAGGCGGGGAAGCTCTACCAGGAGGCCAACAAAAAAATCACCGAGGGCGCCTGGTACCTGCCCTTCGTCTACGACAAGACGATCACGTGGCGCAGCTCCCGGCTGACCAACGCCTATACGTCCGAGGCCTACAACGGACGCTACGACTACGCCTCCCTTGGCGTCGTCAGGTGAGCGCCGCCGAGTGACAGCCACCGTCCAGTGACAGACCGTACGCTCCGCCGGCGCACCCGCCGCTAGGCCCGAAGGGCAGGTGAGGGCCGCGCGCGGCGGCCGGGGACCCCGACGCGACACGGGGGTCCCCGGCCGCCGCCGGCCGACCGCAGTGTTCGCTTACATCGTCAGGCGGCTGTTCGCCGTCATCGTGATGCTCCTCGTGGTCACCTTGGTGACCTTCGGCATCTTCTTCGCGATCCCCAAGCTCACCGGGGCCGACCCTGCCGCGCTCTACGTCGGCAAACAGGCGGACCCGGAGACCATCGAGGGCATCCGGCAGAAACTCGGGCTGTCCGACCCGATCCTGGTGCAGTTCTGGCACTTCGTCACCGGCATCGTCGCCGGGCGGGACTACACCGGCGGCGGCACCACCGTCCACTGCGACGTGCCCTGCTTCGGCTACTCCTTCCGCACCGAGCAGGACATCTGGCCGGTGCTCCAGGACCGGGTGCCGGTGACGCTGTCGCTGGCCGCGGGCGCCTGTGTGCTGTGGCTGGTCGGCGGGGTGACCACCGGTGTGGTCTCCGCCCTCAAGCGCGGCAGCCTCTGGGACCGCGCGGCCATGACCGTCGCCCTGAGCGGCGTCTCGCTCCCCATCTACTTCACCGGCCTGGTCTCGCTCGCGGTCTTCTCCTACGGTCTGGGCTGGGTGGACGGCGACTACGTCGACTTCGCCGACGACCCCGCCGGCTGGTTCAGCGGGCTGATCCTGCCCTGGATCACCCTCGCCTTCCTCTACGCGGCCATGTACGCCCGGCTCACCCGCGCCACCATGCTGGAGATCCTGGGCGAGGACTACATCCGCACCGCCCGCGCCAAGGGGCTGCGGGAACCGGTCGTCATCGGCAAGCACGCCATGCGCTCCACGCTGACCCCGGTCCTCACCATCCTCGGCATGGACCTCGGCGCCCTCGTCGGCGGCGCGATCCTCACCGAGACCACCTTCAACCTGCCGGGCCTGGGCCAGGCGGCCGTGAAGGCCATCAGCGACCGCGACCTGCCGCTGATCCTCGGCGTGACGCTCATCGCCGCGACCGCCGTCGTCGTCGCCAACCTCGTGGTCGACCTCCTGTACGCCGTGATCGATCCCCGAGTGAGGCTCTCGTGACCACCACACCCCTCCCCGACGGCGGTGCCGTCGGCGAGCCCACGGACGGCAAGGCCCGGCCGACCGCCTTCCTCGACGTCCGCGACCTGCGCGTCCACTTCCCCACCGACGACGGCCTGGTGAAGTCCGTCGACGGGCTGTCCTTCCAGCTGGAGAAGGGCCGCACCCTCGGCATCGTCGGCGAGTCCGGCTCCGGCAAGTCCGTCACCTCGCTGGGCATCATGGGCCTCCACACCGTCGGCCAGTACGGCCGCCGCAAGGCCCGCATCAGCGGCGAGATCTGGCTGGACGGCACCGAGCTGATGAGCGCCGACCCCGAGAAGGTGCGCCGGCTGCGCGGCCGCGAGATGGCCATGATCTTCCAGGACCCGCTGTCGGCCATGCACCCGTACTTCACCGTCGGCGCCCAGATCGTCGAGGCGTACCGGGTCCACCACGACGTCGACAAGAAGACCGCCCGCAAGCGCGCGGTCGAGCTGCTGGACCGGGTCGGCATCCCCCAGCCCGACCGGCGCGTCGACGACTACCCCCACCAGTTCTCCGGCGGCATGCGCCAGCGCGCGATGATCGCGATGGCGCTCGTCAACAACCCGAACCTGCTGATCGCCGACGAGCCCACCACCGCCCTGGACGTGACCGTCCAGGCCCAGATCCTGGACCTGATCCGTGACCTGCAGAAGGAGTTCGGCTCCGCGGTCGTCATCATCACCCACGACCTGGGCGTGGTCGCCGAGCTCGCCGACGACATCCTCGTGATGTACGGCGGCCGCTGTGTGGAACGCGGTCCGGCCGAACGGGTCTTCCGCGCCCCCCAGCACCCCTACACCTGGGGCCTGCTGGGCTCGATGCCCCGGATCGACCGCGAGCAGACCGAGCGGCTGATCCCGGTCAAGGGCTCCCCGCCCAGCCTGATCAACGTGCCCTCCGGCTGCGCCTTCAACCCGCGCTGCCCCTACGCGGACGTCCCCAAGGGCGGTGTCACCCGCACCGAGCGGCCCGAACTGCGCCCCGTCCCGGGCACCGAGGCCGGCCGGCCGCACCACTCCGCCTGCCACCTGGCACCCGAGGAGCGCACCCGCATCTGGACCGAAGAGATCGCGCCGAAGCTGTGAAGGACCCACAGATGACGATTCCCGCGCAGCCGGCCCCCGAGGCGACCGAGCCCCTGCTGAAGGTCGAGGGCCTGGTCAAGCACTTCCCGATCGTCAAGGGGCTGCTGCGGCGCCAGACGGGCGCGGTGCGGGCCGTGGACGGGCTGGACTTCGACGTGCGCGCCGGGGAGACCCTGGGCGTGGTGGGCGAGTCCGGCTGCGGCAAGTCGACCATGGGGCGGCTGATCACCCGGCTGCTGGAACCGACCGCCGGGAAGATCGAGTTCGAGGGCCGGGACATCACCCACCTCGGGGTGGCGGGGATGCGGCCGATGCGCCGCGACGTCCAGATGATCTTCCAGGACCCGTACTCCTCGCTGAACCCCCGGCACACCGTCGGCACGATCGTCGGGGCGCCGTTCCGGCTCCAGGGCATCACGCCCGAGGGCGGGGTGAAGAAGGAGGTGCAGCGGCTGCTGGAGCTCGTCGGCCTCAACCCCGAGCACTACAACCGCTATCCGCACGAGTTCTCCGGCGGCCAGCGCCAGCGCATCGGCATCGCACGGGCCCTCGCGCTCAAGCCCCGGCTGGTCGTCGCCGACGAGCCGGTCTCCGCGCTGGACGTCTCCATCCAGGCCCAGGTGGTCAACCTCCTGGACGACCTCCAGGAGGAGCTCGGGCTGACCTACGTCATCATCGCCCACGACCTGTCGGTCATCCGGCACGTCTCGGACCGGATCGCGGTGATGTACCTCGGCAAGATCGTGGAGCTCGCCGACCGCACCTCGCTCTACGAGCGGCCCATGCACCCCTACACGACGGCGCTGCTGTCGGCCGTGCCCGTGCCGGACCCGGGGCGGCGCGTCAAGCGCGAGCGCATCCTGCTCAAGGGCGACGTGCCCTCGCCGATCTCCCCGCCGGCCGGCTGCCGCTTCCACACCCGCTGCTGGAAGGCGACGGAGGTGTGCCGGACCGACGAGCCGCGGCTGCTGGCCCCCCGGGCCGGCCACCAGGTGGCCTGCCATCACCCGGAGAACGCGCCGGGAACACCCGAACCGGTGACGGAAGGTGCGGGTGCGTAAGCGGCGTGCGAGGCTGGCTCGTGGAGATCGAAATGACTTGGTAAAGACCTGAGCACCGCGAGGCGGGGGAGTGCAGAGTCGGCGCGTTCGCCGCAAATGCGCTCGCACGTTCGAAGGGACGGCTCATGGCACTCTCCCGCCCGCTCCGGGACCGCTCCATACGCTCGAAGGGCCGCCGGGTCCCGGCCCGGCTCCTCGCCCTCGCCACGGCCACCGCCTCGGCCTGGGTGATCGCGGCCGCCCCCATGGCCTCGGCCCGCCCCGACTGGCCCCCGACCGCCGGTGCCCCCGGCATCGGCGACACCTACTTCCCCGAGCTCGGCAACGGCGGCTTCGACGCCCTCCACTACGACCTGGACGTCGGCTACACGCCCTCCAGCGGCCGGCTGGACGGGAGGACGACCGTCACCGCGCGGGCCACCCAGAGCCTCTCCTCCTTCGACCTGGACCTCCAGCAGCTCACGGTCTCCAAGGTCGAGGTCAACGGCCTCCCCGCCGCCTTCTCCCGGGTGGGCGACGAGATCCGCATCCGCCCCGCGCTCCCGCTGGTCAAGGGCCACACCTTCACCACGACCGTCACCTACGGCGGCATACCCCAGCCGCTCAGCGGCCCGATCATCTTCGGCTCGAAGTACGGCTGGATGAAGACGAAGGACGGCGTCTTCGTGGCGTGCGAGCCCAACGCGGCCTCCACCTGGTTCCCCTCCAGCGACCACCCCTCCGACAAGGCCACCTTCGACATCCGCATCCGGGCCCCCAAGGGCCTGACGGCCGTCTCCAACGGCAGGCTCCTCGCCACCCGCGACAGCGGCGACACCACGATCACCCACTGGCGCGAGAGCAAGCCGATGGCGCCCTACCTCGCCACCGCCACGATCGGGAAGTTCGACGTGCGCAAGGGCGTCACCCCCGGCGGCACCCCCATCTACGTCGCCACCAATCCCGCCCTGCCCACGGACAAGCTCGACTTCTACGGCATCACCGCCGAGGCCACCGACTACTGGTCCAAGCTCTTCGGCCCGTACCCCTTCGAGGAGACGGGCGCCGTCGTCGACGACATGCCGCAGGCCGAGTTCTCGCTGGAGGTCCAGACGAAGCCCGTCTACTCCGCCGTGCGCGACGAGGCGACGGTCGTCCACGAGCTGGCCCACCAGTGGTTCGGGGACTCGCTGTCGGTCGAGCGGTGGAAGGACATCTGGCTCAACGAGGGCTTCGCCACCTACGCCGAGTGGCTGTGGGACGAGCACAAGGGCCGCAAGAGCGCCCACCAGTCCTTCCTGGAGGCGTACAACGCCCACGACGACGGCGACGCCTTCTGGAAGCTCGACGTGGCCGACCCCAAGCGCGACACCATGTTCTCCCGGTCCGTCTACTACCGGGGCGCGATGACGCTCCAGATGCTGCGCGAGCGCATCGGCGACAAGGCGTTCTTCAAGCTGCTGCCGCTGTGGACCAAGCTCCACAAGGGCGGCAACGTCCGCACCGCCCAGTTCACCGGCCTCGCCGAGGCGGTCTCCCACCAGGACCTGAGCGATCTCTTCCGGACCTGGCTGTCCACCCCGCAGAAGCCGAAGCTGCCGTAGCCACCTGCCGTGGCCTTCGTGGGCGCGCGCGTCCGCATTCCGGGACGCATTCCGGGAGAAGTCGGGAGCACCGCCACCGGCGCGTAAGAATGTCTGGTGCTCACCGATCTGTTCAGCCCCTCCGTCCAGCACTCGCTCGACATCGCCGGCATCTTCGTCTTCGCCATGTCGGGCGCCCTGCTCGGCGTCCGCAAGAACTTCGACGTCTTCGGCATGGCGGTGCTGGCGGAGGTCACCGCGCTGGGCGGCGGGCTGTTCCGGGACCTGATCATCGGAGCCGTGCCGCCCGCCGCCTTCACCGACCTGGGGTACTTCCTCACCCCGCTGGTCGCCACAGCGATCGTCTTCTTCCTCCACCCCGAGGTGGAGCGGATCACCAAGGCGGTGAACGTCTTCGACGCCGCCGGGCTCGGGCTGTTCTGCGTCGCGGGCACGGTCAAGGCCTACGGGCACGGGCTCGGCCTGACCTTCGCCGCGACGCTGGGCCTGGCCACGGCGGTCGGCGGCGGTGTGCTGCGCGACGTCCTGGCCCACGAGGTGCCCTCGCTGCTGCGCTGGGACCGCGACCTGTACGCGGTGCCCGCCATGGTCGGCTCCACCATGGCCGCGCTGCTGATCCGCTACGACGCGCTCAACGTCTCCACCAGCATGCTGTCCGCCGCCGTCGCGTTCGTCCTGCGGCTGCTGGCCATGCGCTACCACTGGCGCGCCCCGCGCGCCTGGCACCGGCGCAGCGCGACGGCGGGAGATCCGGCGCAGGGCAACGCCCAGGGGTAACGCTCGGACGTAACGTTTCCGCGCGGCTTTGTCCCCGCGGCTTTGTCCGCGCGTGGCCTTCGGCTCAGACCTCCCGGCCCAGCCACGCCGCCAGCCGCGCGTAGGCGTCCGCGCCCTCGGGGGCCGGACGCACCGGCCCGAACGGCACGGGCCCGCCGCGCCGCTCCGCCGGGAGCACCCGGCGCGCCCACTCCAGGGTGTACTCGGCGAGCTCCTGGTCCAGGGGCAGCGGATGGCCGAGGGCGGTGGACAGGTCCCAGGTGTGGGCGACCGTCTCCAGCACACAGCCCGAGGAGAGGTACGCCCGGCCCGGCATCTCGCCCCACGGCACGGACACCGGCGCGTCCAGCTTCGCGTCGTCGGCCCACACCTCGGCGAAGAGCGCGCGGGCCTCGTCGTAGGCCGCGAGCCAGCCGTCGTCCGGCACGCCCTCGGCGGCCACCAGCGTCACGTCCGCGTCGGTCCGGCCGCGCTCGGCGCCGGCGCGGACACCGCCCACGAGGTGCGCCAGCAGCCCGCGCACGTCGAACTCGGCGCAGGGCGTGGCGTCGCCGAGCGCCTCGGGCTTCACCCGGGCGATCAGGGCCGCCGCCTGGTCGGTGGCGCGGGTGTAGAGGGGGCGGGGGTCGAGGTCCATGGCGCACTGCTCCTCAGAGGACGGGGTGACCGGCCGGTCAGCCGGTCGAGAGCACCCTCTCGCCATAACCTGACACCCGCCGTCATGTTTTCCCCGCCCCCGCGAGATTCTTGATCACGTGAAATCCGACCGGCTGCTGTCGATACTCCTGCTGCTCCAGAACCGGGACCGGGTGCCCGCCGCCGAGCTCGCCCGCCGCCTGGAGGTGTCCGTCCGCACCATCTACCGCGACGTCGAGTCCCTCTCCGCCGCCGGCGTGCCCGTCTACGCCGAACGCGGCCGCCACGGCGGCATCGCCCTGCTCCCCGGCTACCGCACCGACGTCACCGGCCTCACCGCGGACGAGGCCCGCGCCCTGTTCGTCCTCGCCGGCCCCGGCGCCCACGCCGACCTCGGCCTCGACGGCGCCCTGGGCTCCGCCCTGCGCAAGGTCATGGCCGCCCTGCCCGCCCCCCACCGCCCCGCCGCCGAGGCCACCAGCCGCCGCATCCACATCGACCCCGTCCGCTGGGCGGCTCCCACTCCCGCCGTCGACCTCGGCGAACTCCACACCGCCGTCTTCACCGACCTCCGGCTGCGCCTGCGCTACCGCCACGGCGGCACGGCCGAACCGCGCGGGTACACGGTCGACCCCTACGGCCTCGTCGCCAAGGCCGGCGTCTGGTACCTCGTCGCCGACCACCGCGGCAGCCCCCGCCTCTACCGCGCCGACCGCGTCCTGAAGGCGACCCTCACCGACGAACCCGTACGCCGCCGGGCCGGCCAGGAGCTGACGGACGTCTGGGCGGAGCTGCGCCGTGAGGTCGAGGACCGGCCCGCGGAGCTCCTGGTGACGGCCCGGGTGCGGCGCTCCCGCCTCGCCACGCTGCTGCGCCTGCGCGGCCGGCAGCTCACCGGGCCGCCGTCCGAGGGCGACCCCGCGACCGTCGAATTCGCCTTCGGCGGCATCGCGGAAGCGCGATCCCTGCTGGCCTACGGCCCGGATCTGGAGGTGATCTCCCCGGAGCCGGTCCGGCGGGAGCTGGCGGCGGCCGCCCGGGCCGTGCTGGAGCTGTACGAACCCGGGCACAACCGGATGCTCCCTCCGGGGCCGGAACGCCCCGCCACGGTCCCGGGCCGGGACTCGTAGAATCGTGCCCACCATGGCCTACCTCGACCACGCCGCCACCACCCCGATGCTCCCGGAGGCGGTGACGGCGATGACCGCCCAGCTGCCCCTCGCCGGCAACGCGTCCTCGCTGCACGCCGCGGGCCGCCGCGCCCGCCGCACGGTCGAGGAAGCGCGCGAATCGCTCGCCGCCTCGCTCGGCGCGCGCCCCAGTGAAGTGGTCTTCACCGCGGGCGGCACCGAAGCCGACAACCTCGCCGTCAAGGGCCTGTTCTGGGCACGCCGCGCGGCCGACCCGGCCCGCACCCGCGTCCTGGCCAGCCCCGTGGAGCACCACGCCGTCCTCGACGCCGTCCACTGGCTCGCCGAGCACGAGGGCGCGACCGTCGAGTACCTGCCCGTCGACTCCTACGGCCGGGTCCACGCGGACGCCCTCCGCGAGGCCATCGCCCGGAACCCCGATGACGTGGCCCTCGCCACGGTGATGTGGGCCAACAACGAGATCGGCACGGTGCTGCCGGTCCACGAACTGGCCGAGGTCGCTTCGGAGTTCGACGTTCCGCTGCACGCCGACGCCGTACAGGCCGTCGGCCAGCTGGACGTGGACTTCGCCGCGTCCGGGCTCGCCGCGATGACCGTCAGCGGCCACAAGATCGGCGGCCCGTACGGGATCGGCGCCCTGCTGCTGGGCCGCCAGTACACGCCCGTACCGCTGCTGCACGGCGGCGGCCAGGAGCGGCACGTGCGCTCCGGCACGCTCGACGTCCCGGCGATCGCCGCCTTCGCGGTGGCGGGCCGGCTGGCCGCCGAGCGGCGCGCGGACTTCGCCCGCGAGATCGGGGCACTGCGGGACGAGCTGATCGAGGGCGTCCGGGCGGCCGTCCCCGACGCGGTCCTCGGCGGCGACCCGGACCCGGCGGGCCGGCTGCCCGCCAACGCCCACTTCTCCTTCCCGGGCTGCGAGGGCGACTCCCTGCTGCTCCTCCTCGACGCCCAGGGCATCGAGTGCTCGACGGGCTCCGCCTGCACGGCCGGCGTCGCCCAGCCCAGCCACGTCGTCCTGGCCACGGGCACCGACCGCGACCTGGCCCGCGGCACCTTGCGGTTCTCGCTGGGCCACACGTCGACGCGCGAGGACGTCACGGCGGTCGTGGAGGCGATCGGCCCGGTGGTCGCCCGGGCCCGGTCGGCGGGTCTGAGCTAGGGACCGCCGGTTTGTGGGCAGGCGTTCCGCAGGGCTGGGGGCACCTCCCAGCGGTAGCTGGGGGAGGGTGGGCACAAACCGACCACCGGCCCGCACGTACCCGGAAAGAGAACCCCGTACCCTGGAAGGGCTATGACTGACTTCCCGGGTGCCCCAGACCTCAGCGCCCCCCGCAAGGGGCTCCGCGTGCTCGCCGCCATGTCCGGCGGCGTCGACTCCGCCGTCGCCGCGGCCCGCGCCGTCGAAGCCGGCCACGACGTGACCGGTGTGCACCTCGCGCTCTCCGCGAACCCGCAGTCCTTCCGCACCGGCGCGCGCGGCTGCTGCACCATCGAGGACTCCCGCGACGCCCGCCGCGCCGCCGATGTGATCGGCATCCCCTTCTACTGCTGGGACCTGGCCGAGCGCTTCCGCGAGGACGTCGTCGAGGACTTCGTCGCCGAGTACGAGGCCGGGCGCACGCCCAACCCCTGCCTCCGCTGCAACGAGAAGATCAAGTTCGCCGCGCTGCTGGACAAGGCCCTCGCGCTGGGCTTCGACGCCGTCTGCACCGGCCACTACGCCACGGTCGTGGTGAACGAGGACGGCACCCGGGAGCTCCACCGCGCCAGCGACATGGCCAAGGACCAGTCCTACGTCCTGGGCGTCCTGGACGAGCGCCAGCTCGCGCACGCGATGTTCCCGCTGGGCGACACGATCACCACCAAGGACGAGATCCGCGCCGAGGCGGAGCGCCGGGGCCTGGCCGTGGCGAAGAAGCCCGACAGCCACGACATCTGCTTCATCGCCGACGGCGACACCCAGGGCTTCCTGGCGAAGCGCCTCGGCAAGGCCGAGGGCGACATCGTCGACGAGACCGGCGCCACGGTCGGCACCCACGAGGGCGCCTACGGCTTCACCATCGGCCAGCGCAAGGGCCTCCGCATCGGCCGCCCGGCCCCGGACGGCAAGCCGCGCTACGTCCTGGACATCTCCCCGGTGAACAACACCGTGACGGTGGGCCCGGTGGAGGCCCTGGACGTCTCGGCCCTGACCGCGATCAAGCCCCGCTGGTGCGGCGTCGCCCCGGCGGGCCCGGGCACGTACACGGCCCAGCTGCGCGCCCACGGCGGCGAGACCGAGGTGACGGCCGAGCTCGTCGGCGACGAGCTCCACGTCCGCTTCACCGAGCCCGTCCGCGGCGTGGCCCCCGGCCAGGCGATCGTCCTCTACGACGACACGCGCGTCGTCGGCTCGGCGACGATCGCGACGACCGAGCGGGCGCGCGCGGGAGCGGCGGGCTGAGCACCGCCCCCGCGCGGTATCGCCCCGCGTAGCGCTCCGCGCGGGATCAGCGCTCGATCGTCCGCGTCACGTTGGTGACCTCGCACCGGCCGCCGCTGCTGGGCGAGCCCGCCTTCGGCACGTACGGGGTGGAGACGTCGAGCGTGCCGGTCTTGCCCGGCATCACGTAGGGGATGGACGGGAAGCGCGTGGTGATCTTGCCCTCGGGGTCCGTGAACTTCACCGTCAGGCGGTAGGTGTACTTGAGGGTCGCGCTGCCGTTGGTGGCGCTGAGCTTCGCCGTGATGCCGAGGCGATCGGTGTAGGCGCAGTCCGTGATCTTGATGTCGCGCATGGCGTCGTCGCCGCTGCCGCCCCGGCCGCTGCCGTTCGAGCCCAGGACGGACGAGCCGCCGGAGGAGGACGACGAGGAGTCGCCGGTACCACCACCGGTGGTCGTGCCACCGGTGGTGGTACCGCCGCTCGTCGTCCCGCCGCTGCTGAAACCGCCGCTCGTGGACGTGCCACCACTCGTGGAGGACCCGCTGCTGTGGTGGCTGGATCCGCCGCCGCAGCTGGCGCCGTGGTGGCCCCGGGCGCCGGTGAGGGCGACGACGACGATTCCGAAGACGGCCGCCGCGCGGACATGACGAAGCTTCATGCTGGAACTCCCCCGATGAAGTGACGAGATGACGCATTGATCGTTTTGATCATTGACAAGCGCACGTCACGCTAACGGGGTGTTTACACATGACCAAATCCCAGCAGGTCACCGGCCGCTTCTGTGACACGACCGCAACAGAACGGCTTTTCTCAGCCGGTGCCGCGCACGACCTTCGCGATCTCGCACTTCGCGCCCTTCGTGGGGGCTCCCGCCTTCGGGCTGTAGGGGGCGGCGATGTCGTGGCTGTCCGTGCGGCCGGGGCGGACGAACAGGAGCGAGAAGTCCTGCGGGTCGATCGCCGTACCGTCCGGGGCGGTGAACTTCACGGTGACGGTGTAGCTGTAAGTGGCCGTAGCGCTGGGGTTCATGGCGCTCAGTTTGGCCGCGATGCCCTGCTTTTCGACGTATGCGCAGTCGGACAGGGAGACGTCCTTGGTGCCGTCGCCGGAGCCGTCGGTCGTGGCAGCGGCGGCGGCAGCGGAGGAGCCGCTCTTCCCGCTCGAGTCGCTGCCGCAGCCGCTCGCTCCGGTGAGCGCGATGATGACGAATCCGGATATGGCGGCGGTGCGGGACATGCGAATCTTCACTATGGCTGCTTTCAGTGAAATGACGGAAAACGGCGCGGGGATAACGCCGCCGGTGAGCCCGCGTCACGCTAGGCATGCCATTACCGCTTTCGCGATACCGCCGGTAACACTGTGATCTGTTCGCGACCCATAAGATTCCGAATCCATATCGGAGACATAGGAAATCGGCCCGTAGCGTCCGGCTCGCCCGAAGACGGCACACAGGGGGACAGACGCGGCGGTACGGGGCGGTGTCCGCCGCCCGCGCCGTGCGGCAAGCTGGGGGCATGGCAACACATGTGATCACCGGCTCCGGGTCGGGCATCGGCGAGGCGGTCGCCCGGCGGCTCCACGAACGCGGCGACGAACTCTGGCTCGTCGCGCGCGACGCGGGCCGGGCCAAGGAGCTCGCCGGGCGCTTCCCCGGCGCCCACACGCTCGTCGCCGACCTCGACAACCCCGACCGGCTCTCCTGGGCGCTCGGCCACCAGTCGCTGCCCGACCGGATCGACTCCCTCCTCCACATCGCGGGCGTCGCCGACCTCGGGGAGATCGGCGAGCTGACCCCCAAGACCTGGAACCGGACGCTCGCCGTCAACCTGGTCGCGCCGGCCGAGCTGACGCGGCTGCTGCTGCCGCAGCTGCGCGTCTCGCAGGGGCACGTCGTCTTCCTCAACTCCGGCGCCGGACTGCGCGCGAACCCCGGCTGGGGCGCCTACGCGGCCAGCAAGCACGGCCTGAAGGCGCTCGCGGACTCCCTGCGGGCCGAGGAGCACACCCACGGCGTGCGCGTCACCAGCGTCTACCCGGGCCGCGTGGCCACCGCCATGCAGGTGAAGGTGCACCAGCAGGAGGGCAAGGAGTACGAGCCGGGCAAGTGGATCAGCCCGGAGTCGGTCACGTCGACGATCCTGCTCGCCCTGGACCTGCCGCGCGACGCGGAGGTCAACGACCTGACGGTCCGCCCGGGGTACTCGGGCGGCTGAGGGCCGACTCCCGTCGGGGCGGCCCCTTTCTCGTACCCTTCCTTCAGTGAGCGAGAAGAGCAACGTCAGGAGCTGGGGCGCGGGGGCCGCCACCGGCGTCGGTTCGATGCCGGGGGGAGACGCGCGCGAGGCCGCGAAGACCGTCACCGGGTCGCTGGAAACGCTGCCCCACCTCCCGGAACTGCCCGCGCGCGGGCCCGGTGCCGACATGATCGGCCGCACGGCCGGGATGCTGGTCGAGGTCTTCGCCCATCTGGAGCCCAGCGGCTGGCGCGTCAGCGACCGGCCCGGCCGCGACACCCGCCGCGCCCGCTCCTGGCTCGGCGAGGACCTGGACGCGCTCGAGGAGTTCACCCAGGGCCACGAAGGAGCCCTGAAGGTCTCCGCCGTCGGCCCCTGGACCCTGGCCGCCTCCCTCCAGCTGCGCGGCGGCGAGGCCGCCCTCGCCGATGCCGGCGCCTGCCGCGACCTCACGGCCTCTCTGGCCGAGGGCCTGCGCGGCCACCTCGCCGAGGTGCGCCGCCGGGTGCCGGGCGCCCGGCTCGTGCTCCAGCTGGACGAACCCTCCCTCCCCGCCGTGCTGCGCGGACAGATCCGTACCGCCAGCGGCTACCGCACCCACCGGGCCGTCGACCGGGCCGTCGTCGAAGGGGCCCTGCGGGACGTGGCCTCCGTCGCGACGGAGGCCGGCGCCGAGCTCGTCGTCCACTCGTGCGCCCCCGGCGTGCCCTTCGCGCTGCTGCGCCGCGCAGGAGTCACCGGAGTCTCGTTCGATTTCTCGCTGCTCACCGAGCGTGAGGACGATGCGATCGGTGAGGCGGTCGAGGCGGGCACGACCCTCTTCGCTGGCGTGGTGCCCGGCGTGGACGGCCCATTGTCGGACCCTGCCGGTAGCGTCATGGGTGTCAGGACGCTGTGGCGCAGGCTGGGGCTGGCACCGGGGTCTCTCTCGGAGTCCGTGGTCGTCACCCCGTCGTGCGGGCTCGCGGGCGCTTCGCCCGCGTATGCCCGCGCGGCCCTCGCCCACTGCGTCCGGGCGGCGAAATCACTCGCAGACAACCCTGAGTGACGGCGCTCATGGATCAACGGGAGGACGAGACGGTGGCTGTCGAACGGCGAGGCGAAGAGCTCCAGGAGCTCGCGGCGCAGGCGGCGGTACCCGCCGAGGCGCGCGAGAAGCACGCCCTGCTGGCCGAGCGGGTCGAGGAGCACCGCTTCCGCTATTACGTGAAGGACGCCCCCGTCGTCAGCGACGCCGAGTTCGACAAGCTGCTGCGGTCGCTGGAGGCCCTGGAGGAGGAGTACCCGCCGCTGCGCACGCCCGACTCGCCGACCCAGAAGGTCGCCGGGGCGTACGAGACGGAGTTCACCGCCGTCGAGCACCGCGAGCGCATGCTCTCCCTCGACAACGCCTTCGACGACGAGGAGCTGGCCGCCTGGGCCGAGCGCATCGCCAAGGACCTCGGCGAGGGCGCCGATTACCACTTCCTGTGCGAGCTCAAGGTCGACGGCCTCGCCGTCAACCTGACCTACGAGAACGGCCGTCTCACCCGCGCCGCCACCCGCGGCGACGGCCGCACCGGCGAGGACATCACGCCGAACGTCCGCACCATCGCCGAGGTCCCCGACCGGCTCCAGGGCGACCGGATCCCCGCCCTCGTCGAGGTGCGCGGCGAGGTCTACTTCCCGATGGAGAAGTTCGAGGAGCTCAACGCCCGGCTGGTGGAGGCGGGCAAGGCCCCCTTCGCCAACCCGCGCAACGCGGCGGCCGGTTCGCTGCGCCAGAAGGACCCGCGCGTCACCGCCACCCGCCCGCTGCACATGGTGGTGCACGGCGTCGGCGCCCGCGAGGGCTTCGACATCGACTGCCAGTCGCACGCCTACGAGCTGCTGCGGGAGTGGGGCCTGCCCACCGCCGCGCACGCCGAGGTCTTCGGCTCGCTGGACGAGGTGCGGAAGTTCATCGCGCACTACGGGCAGCCCAAGGTCCGCCACTCGATGGAGCACGAGATCGACGGCGTCGTCGTCAAGCTCGACGAGATCCCCCTTCAGGGCCGGCTCGGCTCCACCGCGCGCGCCCCGCGCTGGGCCATCGCCTGGAAGTACCCGCCGGAGGAGGTCAACACCAAGCTCCTCGACATCCGGGTGGGCGTCGGCCGCACCGGCCGGGTGACGCCGCAGGCCGTCTTCGAGCCCGTCACGGTCGCCGGCTCCGAGGTCGAGTTCGCCACCCTCCACAACCAGGAGGTCGTCAAGGCCAAGGGCGTCCTCATCGGCGACACCGTCGTCATCCGCAAGGCCGGCGACGTGATCCCCGAGGTCCTCGGCCCCGTCGTGGACCTGCGCGACGGCACCGAACGGGAGTTCGTGATGCCCGCCGAGTGCCCGGAGTGCGGCACCGGGCTGCGCCCGATGAAGGAGGGCGACATCGACCTCCGGTGCCCCAACGCCCGCTCCTGCCCGGGCCAGATCCGCGAGCGGCTGTACTACCTCGTGGGCCGCGAGTGCCTCGACATCGAGAACTTCGGCTATGTGGCCGCCTCGGCCCTCACCCAGCCCCTGGAGCCCGCCACCCCGCCGATGCTCAACGAGGGCGACCTCTTCGATCTGACGATCGAGGAGCTGCTGCCCATCAAGTCCTACGTCCGGGACCAGGACAGCGGCCTGCCCAAGATCGACCCCAAGACGGGCAAGGAGAAGGTCGTCACCTTCTTCGCCAACCAGAAGGGCGAGCCGAAGAAGAACGCCCTGGCGATGCTGGAGAACATCCAGGCCGCCAAGCAGCGCCCGCTGGCCCGGATCATCAACGGCCTGTCCATCCGTCACGTGGGTCCCGTCGCCGCGGCGGCGCTGGCCCGCGAGTTCCGCTCCGTCGACCGGATCGCCGAGGCCACGGAGGAGGAGCTCGCCGCCGTCGACGGTGTCTCCGACACCATCGCCACCGCCGTCCGGGAGTGGTTCGCCGAGGACTGGCACCGCGAGATCATCGAGAAGTGGCGGGCCGCCGGGGTCCGGATGGAGGAGGAGGCCGGCGAGGCGGAGGGCCCGCGTCCGCTGGCCGGGCTGACCGTCGTCGTCACCGGTACCCTCACGGGCTTCACCCGGGACGCCGCCAAGGAGGCCCTGCAGAGCCGGGGCGCGAAGGTGACCGGGTCGGTATCGAAGAAGACGGACTTCGTGGTCGTCGGTGACAACCCCGGTTCGAAATACGACAAGGCGATGCAGCTGAAGGTCCCGGTCCTCGAAGAGGACGGCTTCACCGTCCTGCTGGAGGAAGGCCCCGAGGCGGCGCGCGGGGCGGCCGTGCCCCAGGAGGCCACCCCGGCGGAGTAATGCCCGCATAGGCAGTGGGCATTACCCCTACAGCGCGTACCAGATGGCTACAGAACGCCGGATCGCATTCGGGCAACCCCTGCCGATCGCTGCCCGCCGTAGCCTTCTGCGGCCTACTGTTGAGATGTGCGCCTGCCGTGGCGCGGGCACCGCCGGCTGTGAGAGGGACGGGCATGAAACCCACCACCGACAGCGCCGAACCGGCATCGCGGCCGCGGCGGCTCGCCCCGCCCGGCCTGCCGACGGTCTGCGTGGCCCTGGCCGCGCTCGGGCTCTCCGTCGGCGTGCTGCGCGCGGTCGCCTCGGGCCGGGCCCTCTTCCCGGGGCAGACCGTCGGCTGGTCGCTCGCGACCCTCACCGCGCTCATCGTCGCCCACCTCGTCGCCCTCGGCCGGGACCGCTGGTGGGGCGGCACCGGCTCCGGTGCCGCCCTCACCCTGGCCGTCCTCCTCCTCTACGGCTGGCTCCCGGCCGTCCTGATCAGCATCGCGGTCGTCACCCTCGTGGCCGCCGCCCGCCGCCACCGATGGCGGCAGGCATTACTCCACGGCGCGGTCGACATCCTCGGCATCGCGGCCGCCGGCCTCGGCCTCGCCGCCTGCGGGACCACCGCCGGCGTCGAGAGCCCCTGGCTGCCCGACACCTGGCGGCTCTCCGCCGTCCCCCAGATCGCCCTCGCCGCCTTCCTCTACCTCGCTGTCACCCGCGCGCTGCTCTGGTGGTCCATGGCCCCGCGCGCCGCGCTCGGCAGCATCGCCCGCACCGCCCTGATGCGGCAGGCCCTCGTCGGCATCGCCCTCCTCGGCATCGCCCCGCTGATCGCGGTCGTCGCCGACCACTCGCCCGTCCTCCTCCCGCTCTTCGCGGTCCCGCTCATCGCGCTGGACTCCACCCTCTGGATCGCCCGCGCCCGCGCCGAGGAACAATTGCGCGACCCCCTCACCGGGCTGCCCAACCGTCAGTGGCTGCTGGAACGCACCTGGACCGCCCTGGACGAGGCCGAACGGGCCGGAGCCCGCGCCGCGCTCGTCCTGATCGACCTCGATCGTTTCCGGTCCGTCAACGACACCCTCGGTCATCTCGCCGGTGACCGGCTGCTCCTCCAGATCGCCGAACGACTCCGGCTCGCCCTGCCCCGGGACGCGGAGGCCGCCCGCCTCGGCGGCGACGAGTTCGCCGTGCTGCTGCCCACCGCCGACTCCCTCACCAGCGCCCAGCGGGTCGCCCGTACGCTCGTCGCCGACCTCGGCTCCCCCCTCGACCTGGACGGGCTCACCCTCGTCCTGGAGGCCAGCGCCGGCGTCGCCGTCTACCCCGACCACGCCCTGGACGCGGAGGGGCTGCTGCGCCGCGCCGACGTGGCGATGTACCAGGCCAAGCGCGACCGCAGCGGCGTCGAGGTCTACGAGGCCCGCCGCGACGGCAACACCCCCGACCGGCTCGGCCTCCTCGGCGACCTGCGCCGCGCGCTGGACGCCGGCGAGGTCGAGCTCCACTACCAGCCCAAGGTCGGCTTCGACGGCCATGTGGAGGGCCTGGAGGCCCTGGTCCGCTGGGTCCACCCGGAGCGGGGCCGGGTCTCCCCGGACGAGTTCATCGCGATCGCGGAGTCGTCCGGCCTGATGCCCCGGCTGACGGAGTACGTCCTGGAGACCGCCCTCGGGCAGGTGGCGAAGTGGCGGGCCATGGGCCTGGAGGTCCCCGTCGCGGTCAACGTCTCCCCGCGCGACGTCCACACCCCGGGCTTCGCGGGCTCCGTCGCCGCCCGCCTCGCCCGCCACGGCGTGCCCCCCGGGGCGCTCCAGCTGGAGATAACGGAACACGTGCTGCTGGAGGACCCCCAGCGCGCGGCCGACACCCTCGCCGGGCTCACCGGCCACGGCGTGAAGATGTCCCTCGACGACTTCGGCACGGGGTATTCGTCGCTGGTCCACCTGCGCCGCCTCCCGGTCAGCGAGCTGAAGATCGACCGTTCCTTCGTCGCCCGGCTCGCCATCGACAACGAGGACGCCGAGATCGTCCGCTGCACCCTCGACCTCGCCCACTCCCTGGGCCTCCTCGTCGTCGCGGAGGGCGTCGAGGACGACGAGACGTGGGAACGGCTGCGCGACCTCGGCTGCGACGCGGTCCAGGGCTGGCTCGTCGCGGCGGCGATGCCGCCGGACGAGACCACGGCCTGGCTCCGCCTCCGCGAACCCGGCATCCACCGCGACCCGCTCCCGGCGACGCCCGCCCCGACGCCGGCGCCGGCGGAGGAGGACGCGGTCACGTAGACCTGTTCGGCACCGCCGGTCTCCCAGGTGGGGGCCGGTCGCCGTCGCGGCGGAGAGGGTGCCCCGGTCCCGCCCTTTCACCGTTTCCCGGGGCTGCCGCCCCGGCCCCCGCAGACGGGGGCCGGGGATCCGGGGGCTTGCCCCCGGGTCCTGCACCCGCCGCGACGGCGATCAGCCACCGGCTACCGGTCCGGCGGTGCCGCCCCCGGGCCACCCAAAAGTGCCACTCGGCCGAGCGCCCGGCGAAACCGTTTCGCGGGCACGGCCGCCGGAGCCATAGGATTGGGCCGAAAACCCATACATCCCACCCTTGAGGATCGCTGCATGCCTGGCATCACGCGCGAGGAGGTCGCCCACCTCGCCCGGCTGTCGCGTCTGGAGCTGAAGGCCGAAGAGCTCGACCACTTCGCCGAACAGCTCGACGTGATCATCGGCGCGGTCGCCCGCGTTTCCGATGTGGCCGACGAGGACGTACCGCCGACCTCCCACCCGCTGCCCCTGACGAACGTCATGCGCGCGGACGTCGTCCGCCCGTCGCTGACCCCCCAGGAGGCGCTCTCCGGCGCCCCCGCCCAGGAGCAGCAGCGTTTCAAGGTGCCGCAGATCCTGGGGGAGGACTGACCCGCGATGACTGACATCATCATCAAGCTCACCGCGGCCGAGATCGCCGAGAAGATCGCCTCCGGCGAGCTCACGGCCGTCGAGGTCACCGAGGCCCACCTGGCCCGCATCGAGGCCGTCGACGAGAAGGTGCACGCCTTCCTCCACGTCGACCGCGAGGGCGCGCTCGCCCAGGCCCGCGAGGTGGACGCCAAGCGCGAGCGCGGCGAGAAGCTCGGCCCGCTGGCCGGCGTCCCGCTGGCGCTGAAGGACATCTTCACCACGAAGGGCGTCCCCACCACCGTCGGCTCCAAGATCCTCGAAGGCTGGATCCCGCCGTACGACGCGACGCTCACCAAGCGCCTGAAGGACGCCGGCGTCGTCATCCTCGGCAAGACCAACATGGACGAGTTCGCCATGGGGTCCTCCACCGAGAACAGCGCCTACGGCCCCACCGGCAACCCCTGGGACCTCACCAAGATCCCCGGCGGCTCCGGCGGCGGCTCCTCCGCCGCCCTCGCGGCCTTCCAGGCCCCCCTCGCCATCGGCACGGACACCGGCGGCTCCATCCGCCAGCCCGCGTCCGTCACCGGCACCGTCGGCGTCAAGCCCACCTACGGCGCGGTCTCCCGCTACGGCATGGTGGCCTTCTCCTCCTCCCTCGACCAGGGCGGCCCCTGCGCCCGTACGGTCCTGGACGCGGCCCTGCTGCACGAGGTGATCGCCGGTCACGACCCGCTCGACTCCACCTCCATCGACGCCCCGGTTCCGCCGGTCGTCGAGGCCGCGCGGAGCGGCTCCGTCGCCGGCATGCGCGTCGGTGTCGTCAAGCAGTTCCGCGGCGAGGGCTACCAGGCCGGTGTGCTCCAGCGCTTCGACGAGTCCGTCGAGCTCCTCAAGGAGCTGGGCGCCGAGATCGTCGAGCTGGACTGCCCGTCCTTCGACCTCGCGCTGGCCGCGTACTACCTGATCGCGCCGTCCGAGTGCTCCTCCAACCTGGCCCGCTTCGACGCCATGCGCTACGGCCTGCGGGTCGGCGACGACGGCACGAAGTCGGCCGAGGAGGTCACCGCCCTCACCCGTGAGGCCGGCTTCGGCCCCGAGGTCAAGCGCCGCGTGATGCTCGGCACCTACGCGCTCAGCTCCGGCTACTACGACGCGTACTACGGCTCCGCGCAGAAGGTCCGCACGCTCATCTCGCGCGACTTCGACAAGGCGTTCGGGCAGGTCGACGTGATCGTCTCGCCGACCACGCCCACCACCGCCTTCGCGATCGGTGAGCGCGTCGACGACCCGATGGCGATGTACCTCGCCGACCTGTGCACCATCCCGACCAACCTGGCGGGCAACGCGGCCATGTCGCTGCCCTGCGGCCTCGCCCCCGAGGACGGCATGCCGGTCGGTCTGCAGATCATCGCTCCCGCCATGAAGGACGACCGGCTCTACAAGGTCGGTGCCGCGGTCGAGGCCGCGTTCACCGAGCGCTGGGGCCACCCGCTGCTGGAGGAGGCACCGTCGCTGTGAGCACCGAACAGAGCAAGTCGAGCGCGCTGAAGAAGGCCAAGGGCTTCAAGAAGTCCAAGGCCGGCACGTACCTGTCCATCGGCACCACGCTGTTCGGCGCCATCAGCGTCGCCAAGCAGGCCAAGAAGGCGCGCGGCGAGCAGGACACCCTGCAGCTCGTCGACGCGGTGGTCTCCGCCGCCGCCATCGTCACCGGCGTCGCCCTGCTCGTCCGCGAGCTGCGCCGTATGAACAGCGACGACGTCCTCGCGGGCTGAGCAGGGACTGAGAGGTTAGTTTTCCGTGACCGTCACTGAACTGGTGTCGTACGACGAGGCGCTTGCCACCTACGAGCCCGTCATGGGTCTCGAGGTGCACGTCGAGCTCGGCACCAAGACCAAGATGTTCTGCGGGTGCGCCACCGAGCTGGGCGCCGAGCCCAACTCGCAGACGTGCCCCACCTGCCTCGGCCTGCCCGGCTCCCTCCCGGTCGTCAACGGCATCGCCGTCGAGTCGGCCGTCAAGATCGGTCTCGCGCTGAACTGCGAGATCGCCGAGTGGTGCCGCTTCGCCCGGAAGAACTACTTCTATCCGGACATGCCGAAGAACTTCCAGACCTCCCAGTACGACGAGCCGATCGCCTTCAACGGCTATCTGGACGTCCAGCTGGAGGACGGCGAGGTCTTCCGCGTGGAGATCGAGCGCGCCCACATGGAGGAGGACACGGGCAAGTCCACCCACGTGGGCGGTGCCACCGGCCGTATCCACGGCGCGCAGCACTCCCTGCTGGACTACAACCGCGCCGGCATCCCCCTCATCGAGATCGTCACCAAGCCGATCACCGGTGCGGGCGAGCGCGCCCCCGAGGTCGCCAAGGCGTACGTCGCCGAGCTGCGCGAGCTCATCAAGGCGCTCGGCGTCTCCGAGGCCCGCATGGAGATGGGCCAGATGCGCTGCGACGTCAACCTCTCGCTGATGCCCAAGGGCGCCGGGAAGTTCGGCACGCGCTCCGAGACGAAGAACGTCAACTCGCTGCGTTCCGTCGAGCGCGCCGCGCGCTTCGAGATCATGCGCCACGCGGCCGTGCTCTCCTCCGGCGGCACGATCATCCAGGAGACCCGTCACTTCCACGAGGAGGACGGCTCCACGACGTCCGGCCGCGTCAAGGAGGAGGCGGAGGACTACCGCTACTTCCCCGAGCCGGACCTGGTCCCCGTCGCTCCCGCCCGTGAGTGGGTCGAGGAGCTGCGCAAGGGCCTGCCCGAGCTGCCGCGCGTGCGCCGCAACCGGCTGCGCGAGGAGTGGGGCGTCTCCGAGCACGACATGCAGTCGATCCTCAACGCCGGCGCGGTCGACCTGATCGTCGCCACCATCGAGGCGGGTGCGGACGCCGCGTCGGCCCGCAAGTGGTGGATGGGCGAGCTGTCGCGCATCGCCAACGAGGAGGGCATCGGCCTCGGCCTGCTGCCGATCACGCCGGTCCAGGTCGCCCGGATCGCGGCGCTGATCGCCGAGGGCTCGCTCAACGACAAGCTGGGCCGTGAGGTCATCAAGCACGTCGTCAACGACGAGGGCGAGCCCGACGAGATCGTCGAGAAGCGCGGTCTGAAGATCGTCTCCGACGAGGGCGCGCTGGGCACCGCCGTGGACGAGGCCATCGCGGCCAACGCCGGCATCGCGGACAAGATCCGCTCGGGCAAGGTCGCGGCGGCGGGCGCGCTCGTCGGCGCGGTCATGAAGGCCACGCGCGGCCAGGCGGACGCGGCCCGCGTCCGGGAACTGATCCTGGAGAAGCTCGGCGTCGAGGGCTGAGTCCTCAAAAAGCTCTCCCCTCCGCGTCAACGCGTCACGACGGCCGTCCCTCCCCGGAGGGGCGGCCGTCGTCGTGTCCGCTACCGGCGATCGGCCCCCGTTGGCCGGAATTCGCCCGTACGCCCCTCATCGGACGAAACGGTCCGGCATGATCCCCGTCAGCGGGCCGGTCGGCGTGCCCGCACTCGAAGGCTGGGGGTCCTCCATGGGACGGTTGCGCACGGGACTGGTCGCGTTCGCGCTGGTGGGAGCGGGTATGACGATGGCGGTGACGCCGGGCGGGACGGCCGTGGCGGCCGGGGCGGGCAAGGCCGCCACCCCGCCCGCGGCCGGCTGCGCGGCCGTGGACTGGGGGAGCCTGCCGAAGGACAGCGCCGTCGCCTGGCACAAGCCGCTGCGGGACATCAGAACCGGTCGTCACGACTGCTACGACCGCATCGTCTTCGACCTCCTCGGGCCCGGGACCGGCCGCCCGATCGGCTTCCACGTCCGCTATGTCGACCAGTTCCAGCAGGACGGCTCGGGTGATGTCATCCCCGTGCGCGGCGGCGCGATCCTGGAGGTCCGGGTCGCCGCGCCGAGCTACGACCCCGCCACCATGCAGCGGACGTACGACGGAAAGGCCGGGCAGCCGCTGCCCGAGGTGGACCTCGGCGGCTACCGCACCTTCCAGGACACCCGCTTCGGCGCCAGCTTCGAGGGTGACACCCAGATCGCCGTCGGGGTGCGCGAACGGCTGCCGTTCCGGGTCTTCCAGAGCGGAAACCACCTGGTCGTGGACGTCGCGCACAGCTGGCGCGGCTTCCGCTGACCCGGTCGGCCGGATTCACCGGCCCGGGCGTAGACGCGCATAATCCCGGACCGCTTGTGGTATAGCCCACAAAAGAGACAAAGGATCTTTTCCTGCTGTCACAGTGGTCCGCCGGAGGCCCCTCGGACGGGGCCTCTGTTCGGATCCCCCCTCTGTTCAGCGGTCGACATGCACGGGTCGTCTCCCCGGCGAGATCGTCGCGATACCCGGGAAGCAGGTCATGGCCTCACTTGCCCGGTGGTGTCTCCGCCGCCGCTTCACCGTCATCGTGCTGTGGCTCGTCGCCCTCGCCGGGACCACCGCCGCGGCGACGCTGAGCGGCTCCGCGTACTCCAACGACTACGGCGTCCCCGGCACGGAGTCCTCCCGCGCGACCGCGCTGCTGGAGAAGGCGTTCCCCGGCGAGAGCGGCGACGACAAGATCGTCTGGCACACCGACCGGGGCACCGTCCGCGCGGACGACGTCCAGCAGCGGATGACCAGGACGCTCCACGAGATCGCCCGGCTGCCCGGAGTGGCCGCCGTGGAGAGCCCCTACGGCAGCGGCGGAGCCGCCCGGATCAGCCAGGACCGGCACACCGCCTATGCCCCGGTGACCTTCGTCGCCAAGGGCGGAGAGCCGGACAAGGCCCAGGTGAAGCGGGTCGTGGAGACCGCGCGCGCGGCCGCCGGGAACAACCTCCGGGTGGCCGTCGGCGGCAGCGGCGTCGCCGGAACCGAGACCGCGAGCGGCCACCTCAGCGAGATCATCGGCGTGGCGGTCGCGGCCGTGGTGCTCTTCGTCGTCTTCGGCTCGCTCGCCGCGAGCCTGCTGCCCATAGCGACGGCCCTGGTGGGCGTGGGCACCGCCGCCATGGGCACGGTGCTGCTGGGCCACCTGATGAAGGTGGCCGATTTCGCGCCCATGCTGGGCACGCTCATCGGCCTCGGCGTCGGCATCGACTACGCCCTGTTCATCGTCACCCGCCACCGCAAGGGGCTGCGGCAGGGACTGCCCGTGGCCGTCGCGGCGGAGCGGGCGGTCGCCACGACCGGGCGCGCCGTCGTCTTCGCAGGCGGCACCGTCTGCGTGGCGCTGCTGGGCATGCTCATCCTCCGCCTGGGCTTCCTCAACGGCGTGGCCATCGCCGCCTCGCTGACCGTCGTCCTCACCGTCGCCGCCTCCGTCACCCTGCTCCCCGCCCTGCTGGGGCTGATAGGACCCCGGGCCCTCGGCCGCCGCGAGCGCCGCCGCCTCGCCCACGAGGGTCCCCGGGAGGAGCCCCCCTCGGGGCTGGCCGCCCGCTGGTCGGCCTGCGTCGAGCGCCACCCGAAGCTGCTGGGCGCGGCGGCCGCCGCCGTGATGCTGATCCTGGCCCTGCCGACGCTCTCCCTCCACCTCGGCACCTCCGACCAGGGCAACAACCCGGCGGGCTCCACCACCCGCCAGGCCTACGACATGCTGGGCCGCGGCTTCGGCCCCGGCGTCAACGGCCCGCTGACGCTCGTCGCCCCCCTCGGCAGCGCCGCCGACAGCCTCGCCTTCAACAAGCTGCCGGACACCCTCCGTCACACCCCCGGCGTCGCCTCCGTGACCCCCTCGGCCCTCAGCGGCAGCGGCGACACGGGCGTCATCACCGTCGTGCCCACGACGTCCCCGCAGTCCCGCGCCACCAGCGACCTCGTCGACCGGCTCCGGACGACCGTGCTGCCCAAGGCCACCGGGGGCACCGGCCTCGACGTCCGCGTGGGCGGCGTGACCGCCGCGTACGACGACTTCGCCGCGGTCATCCTCGGCAAGCTGCCGGTGTTCGTGGGCACCGTGGTGGGGCTGGGCTGTCTGCTGCTCCTGCTGGCCTTCCGCAGCATCGGCATACCGCTGAAGGCCGCGGCGATGAACATCGCGGCCGTCGCCTCCTCCTTCGGCCTGATCGTCGCCGTCTTCCAGTGGGGCTGGGGCAGCGAGCCGCTGGGCCTCGGCGGCGCGGGCCCGATCGAGCCGTTCCTGCCGGTGGTCATGGTCTCGGTGCTGTTCGGGCTGTCGATGGACTACCAGGTGTTCCTGGTCAGCCGGATGTACGAGGAGTGGCTGGCCACCCGGGACAACCGCCGGGCCGTCCGCGTGGGTCTGGCGGAGACCAGCCGGGTGATCAACTCGGCGGCCGTGATCATGATTTCGGTGTTCCTGGCCTTCGTGCTGAGCGGCGACCGGGTGATCGCCATGTTCGGCGTGGGCCTGGCCGCCGCGGTGGCCCTGGACGCCTTCGTCCTGCGGACGCTGCTGGTCCCGGCCCTGATGCACATGCTGGGCGGCGCCAACTGGTGGCTGCCGGCCTGGCTGGAGCGCGCCCTGCCGCGCATCAGCATCGAGCCGCCGGAGGATGCGGTGCCCGCCTTCGCGGGGCCGCGCGAGGGGTCAGCGCGTGATCACCACGTACAGGAGATCGATGGGCGGGTCGAAGGCGACGCTCTGGCCCTTCCCGATGTGGATGGGCGGCCCGCCGAACGCCGTGTAGGCGAAGACCTCGTCGGGGCCTGAGTCGATTTCCACCGTCTTGAAGCCATCCGCCCATCGGTGCACGCCGAAGGAGTGGAGGCAGAGGGCCGTGGACGGGCCGTAGATCCCGACCTCGCCGGCGGGGCAGCGGAGGGGTGGGGCATCGCGGCCCGCCGGTGTCGCGGACGCCGCCGGCGCGAGCGCGACCGTGCCGGCGAGGGCGGCGCCCACGAGTGCCGCCGCGAGGGATCTGCGCATGGGTCTCTCCCCGAATGTCTCCCGGAAGTGCTCCGACGCCTTCGATGGTGGGGAGCGCGGGGGAGCGGCGCACGCCCCTTCGGGCGCCGTCGAAACCGCCCGGTGGCGACGCGCGGACCGGGCCGCCCCGGAGCCTCAGCCCCGGCGGGGGCGGACGATCACGACGCCGGAGTCGAGGTCTATCGGGCCCGCGCCCGGGTCCCCGTCGCCGACGTCGTCGCGGGTGAGCTCCAGCCGGTTGCGTTCCTCCTCGGTGCGGGCGCGCCCGGGGTTGAACAGTTCCTCGAAGACGTTGAACATGTCGGTCCCTCCGTCGGCCCTCCGGCGACCGTCAGGTCACCTTCAGCCGCAGCAGCCGGTCGTCGTCGGCGGTCGGCCGGCCCCGTCCGTCGGTGTTGCTCGTCGTCAGCCACAGCCCGCCGTCGCCCGTAGGAACAACAGTGCGGAGGCGCCCGTAGTTCCCCTTGAGGAATGCCTTGGGGGTGGCGGCGGGCCCGGCGCCGCGGAGCGGGATCCGCCACAGGCGCTCGCCGCGCAGCCCGGCCATCCAGAGGGAGCCCGCCGCGTAGGCGAGCCCGCTGGGGGAGGCGTCGGCGGGCCGCCACTGCTCCACCGGGTCCGTCAGGCCCGCCCTGTGGGCCTTGCCCTCGACCACGGGCCAGCCGTAGTTCCGGCCCGGCTCGACGAGATTGAGCTCGTCCCAGGTGTCCTGGCCGAACTCCGAGGCCCACAGCCGTTTGTCCGCGTCCCAGGCCAGACCCTGCACATTGCGGTGGCCGTAGCTGTAGACGAGCGAGTCCGGGAAGGGGTTGCCGGGGGCCGGGCGGCCGTCGGGCGTCATCCGCAGGATCTTGCCGCCGAGCGAGCCCTTGTCCTGGGCCGGGTCCCGCTGCCCGGCCTCGCCCGTGCCGGCGAAGAGCATCCCGTCGGGGCCGAACGCGATCCGGCCGCCGTTGTGGATCTGGCCCCTGGGGATGCCGCGCAGGATGGTGTCGGGCGCGCCGAGCCGCTGCCCCTCCGGCCGTTTCTCGTCGACCAGCAGCCGGGCGACGCGATTGTCCGAATCGGTGGTGAAGTAGGCGTAGAGCAGATGGTCGGAGGCGTAGCCGGGGGAGAGGGCCAGGCCCAGCAGCCCGCCCTCGCCCGCCGCCGCGACGCCGGGCACGGTGCCGAGCGGGGTCTGCCGGCCGTCCTTCGCGGCGACCCGCGTGATCCGGCCGGTGTTCCGCGAGCCGACCAGCAGATCGCCGTCCGGCAGCGGGGCCACGCCCCACGGCGAGTCCAGCTTGCCGGCGACCGTGCGGACGACCTCGGCGGAGCCCTCGGCGGGCGGGGCGGACGCGGCGGGCGCGGTGCCCCCGCCCGGGCCGGAGGACGAGCCGGACGACGAATCGCCCGAGCAGCCCGTGGCGATCAGCAGCGAGGAGAGCGCCAGCGCCGCCGTGACGGCGGCGCGGCGGGGGAGGTGCCCGGTGGACAAGTGCACGGCAAAAGGTTCCTCTCGGGTGAAAGGGTTCCTCTCGGGTGAGTGGGACACTCCTCCTTGATACACCCCGATCCTTGATTCACCCGGCCTCCTCGGTACACCCCGTCAGTACCAGGACCCCATCGCCTGGGGCAGTGCCGTGATCTCCGCCAAGTCCTCGGCGCTCAGCCGCAGTCCGGCGGCCGCCGCGTTCTCCACCGCCCACGCGGCCTTCTTCGTGCCCGGCACCGGCACCACGTGCCGGCTCTGCGCCAGCACCCAGGCCAGGGCCACCTGCGCCGCCGTGGCGTCGTGCCGCTCCGCGACCCGCCGCAGGCCCGCGACTATCGGCTGGTTCGCGGCCATCATCTCCGCCGTGAAGCGCGGGTGACGGGCCCGCAGGTCCTCCGGCTCGAAGCCCTGGCCGGGAGTGAGCGTGCCACTGAGGAAACCATTCCCCAGGGGCATCGCCGCCAGCATCCCCACCCCCCGCGAGGACAGCCACGGCACCAGCCGGTCCAGCGCCTCCCGCGACCAGACCGACAGCTCCGCCTGGACGCAGCTGACCGGGAAGACCTGCTGCACCCGCTCCAGCTGGGCGATCGTCGCGTCGTACATCCCCGTCCGCGCCCCGGCCGAGGAACCGAACCTGCGCCGGGCCCGCGCGTCGATGGCGCACCAGCCCAGCGCCCGCACCTTGCCCGCCGAGACCAGCTCGGCCATCGCGCCCCACGTCTCCTCGACCGGCACCTCGGGGTCCGGGCGGTGGAGCTGGTAGAGGTCGATGACATCGGTCTGGAGCCGGCGCAGCGAGGCGTCGCACGCCCGCCTCACATAGCCCGGACGGCCGTTGGCGACGACGTGCTGATCGCCCACCAGCAGCCCGCACTTGGTCGATACGAACGCCTCCGCGCGCCGCTCCCGCAGCACCCGCCCCACCAGCAGCTCATTGGTGAACGGCCCGTACATGTCGGCCGTGTCCAGAAGGCTGGCCCCGGCGTCCAGGGCCGCGTGGACCGTGCGCAGCGCGCCCTCCCCGCTCTGCTGGGACGCGGTGTACGCCCAGTGCATCGGCATGCACCCCAGGCCGATCGCGCCCACCTCGAGCGCCGTCGCACCGATTGTCCTGCGCTCCACCCGCGGTTCCCCTCCCGTTCCTCGCCCCCAAACTAACCTCTGGTGTCGGGGCCCCTTCGCATAGCCTCCAGACATGAGTGCAGATCACAGCGGTTCCGCCGCACGCCCCCTGGCCTGGCTGCCGATCCCCCCGGAGGAGATCGACGACCTGCCGCGGGGCCTGGACTACGCCCACTGGGACGGCGGCCCCGACTTCCCCGGCGACCCCGCCCGTTGCGCCTTCTACTGCGTTCCCTACATGAAGGGCGCCGCCGTGGCGACCCGGCCGCTGTCGCGGATGAGCGGGCTGCGGGTCGTCCAGGCGCTCACCGCCGGGGTGGAGGAGCTGCTTCCGGAGGTGCCGTCGCTGCCGTCCGGCACACGGTTGTGCAACGCCCGCGGGCTGCACGACGCGAGCACCGCCGAGCTGGCCCTGACCCTGACGCTCGCCGCGCTCCGGGGCGTGCCCGGCTTCGTCCGGGCGCAGGACGCGGGGGAGTGGCGGCCGGAACTGCGCCCGGCGCTCGCCGACAGATCGGTGCTCGTCGTCGGCTACGGCTCGATCGGCGCCGCCATCGAGGACCGGCTCGCGGCCTTTGAGTGCGCGCGGGTCGTACGCGTCGCGCGCTCCGCGCGTGTCACAGCACGCGGTCCGGTCCACCCGGTGGCGGACCTGCCGGAGCTGCTGCCCGACGCCGATGTGGTGATCCTCTCGACGCCCCTCACTCCGGAGACCGTCAAGCTGGCCGACGCCGGGTTCCTGGCCCGGATGAAGGACGGCGCGCTCCTGGTGAACGTCGCCCGGGGCGGCGTGGTGGACACCGGGGCGCTCCTGGCCGAGCTGGAGAGCGGCCGGCTGACCGCCGCCCTGGACGTCACCGACCCCGAGCCGCTGCCCGCCGGGCACCCGCTCTGGAAGGCGCCCGGAGTGCTGATCACCCCCCATGTG
This sequence comes from Streptomyces abikoensis, assembly GCF_014648775.1. Taxonomy (GTDB): domain Bacteria; phylum Actinomycetota; class Actinomycetes; order Streptomycetales; family Streptomycetaceae; genus Streptomyces; species Streptomyces abikoensis. The sequence goes on along the minus strand of NZ_BMRT01000003.1, from coordinate 195,206 downwards.
GGTGGGCCTTCTTCGGCCTATCTGCCCCGCGCCAAGGCCCTCTTGCGCGATCAACTGGCCAGATTCGCACTGGACGAGCCTCTGCGGAATGTCGTAGCCACGGCGTAGTCGTCACGGACCGGAACCACTCAGAGACAGCGTTTGGATGCGCTGCGTATCCGTAATCCGGCGGCTGGTTACGCTATGTATATGAGCTATGTCCCTGAGTGACGACTCTGGTGTATCGTCCCGACGGGGGCCGCTCCAGGCACGGCACGGGGGCGGCGAAGGACCGGAACTCGAGGGGGGCGACGGGCGATGGACGGCCAATGGACGATCTACCCGACGCGACGGGGCCACCGATCACAGCTTCCGTTCGGTCCGCTGAGGGCGGCGGAGCGGTGAGCGCCCCCGGAGCGGCGCTCCCGCGCCGGCCCGCCCCCGCCGGGGGGCCGGGCGTGCTCCCGCAGCTCGTCCTCGCCATCGTCTGCGGGGGCTACGCGACGGGCGCGGCCCTCGGCTGGGGCTCGCCCGAGCTCGCCGCCACCATGGGCGACTTCGGCCTGAGCGGCGCCGCCGGCCTCGCCGCGACCTCCTGCGTCTGGTACGGGCGGACCCGCAGTACGCGCTTCCGCCCCGCCTGGCTGCTGTTCGCCGCCTCGTCCGCCATGGCGGGCTTCGGCAACTTCGTCTGGGGCTGGTACGAGGTCGTGCTCGGCCGGCACGTGCCGAGCCCGTCCCCGGCCGACTTCTGCTTCCTGCTCTTCGCGCCGCCCGCCATCATCGGCCTGCTGGTGCTCGCCCGCCGCCCGGTCACCCGGGCCGGCTGGGTCTGCCTCGCGCTGGACTCCTGGCTGATCGGCGGCTCGCTGCTCACCCTCTCCTGGAGCCTGGCCCTCGCCCACACCGCGCACTTCGCGGGCGAGACCGTCGCCCACGCCGCGCTCTCGCTCGCCTACCCGCTGCTGGACATCGTCCTGGTGTCCATGGTGCTGGCGCTGCACTTCAAGCGCTCCTCGGCCAACCGCTCCGCCATCAACACCGCCATCGCGGCCCTCGCCCTGACCGTCCTGTGCGACGCGCTGTTCACCTCGCCGCTGCTCCAGGCCAACTACCGCTCCGGGCAGATCCTCGACGCCGGCTGGTTCGCGGGCTACATGCTGATGGCCTACGCGCCCTGGGTCGCCCGCGAGGAGCGCGAGAGCGCGGCCCGGCCCGGCCGTCAGCCGGCCCCGCCCGCCGGGCGGCCCATCGCCGGCTCCCTCGCCGCCCTCACCCCGTACCTCGCGGCCGCCGTCTGCACCCTGGGCATCCTCTACAACGTCCTCGACGGCCACCACGTCGACCGCGTCGTGCTCTTCACCGGCTGCACGGTCGTCCTGGCCCTCGTCGTGCGCCAGGGCATCATGCTGCTCGACAACATCTCCCTCACCCAGGAACTCGCCCAGAAGGAGAACCACTTCCGCTCCCTGGTGCAGGGCTCCAGCGACGTCATCATGATCGCCGCGCCCACCGGAATACTGCGCTACGTCAGCCCCGCCGCCGCCGGTGTCTACGGGCGCGACGCGGAGGAGCTCGTCGGCTCCGAGCTCGCCTCGCTCATCCACCCCGAGGACCTGGGCCGCGTCGTCCACGAGGTGCGCCGCTTCCTGGCCGCGCCGCCCGCCGAGGAGCCCACCACCCGCATCGAGTGCCGCTTCCGCTCCGGCAGCGGCGACTGGCTCAACGTCGAGTCCACCGTCAACCGCCACCACGGCGGCCTGATCTTCAACAGCCGCGACGTCACCGAACGGGTCCGGCTCCAGGCCCAGTTGCAGCACACCGCCGAGCACGACCCGCTCACCGACCTGCCCAACCGCGCCCTGTTCACCAAGCGCGTCCAGCAGGCGCTCGCCGGCCGGAGAGTCACCGACGCCGGCACGGCCGTGCTCTTCATCGACCTCGACGGCTTCAAGGCCGTCAACGACACCGTCGGCCACCAGGCGGGCGACGAACTGCTGATCCAGGCCGCCCGCCGGCTCCAGGACTCCGTGCGCGCCGGGGACTCCACCGCCCGCTTCGGCGGCGACGAGTTCGCGGCCCTCATCATCGGCGACGGCACCCGCGACCCCGCCGCCCGCGAGTACCGCATCCTGGAGGTCGCCGACCGGCTGCGGCTCACCCTCTCCCAGCCCTACCTCGTCGAGGGCGGCACCGAGGTCCGCGTCGCCGCCAGCATCGGCGTCGCCTTCGCCGAGCCCGACATCACCCCCGGCACCCTCATGCGCAACGCCGACCTCGCCATGTACCGCGCCAAGCAGGCCGGAAAGGGCCGCGTGGAGCTCTACGCCCCCCAGATGCAGGCCGACGTGGTGCGCCGCACCGAACTCGCCAGCCGGCTGCGCACCGCGCTCCACGACGGCGAGTTCGCCCTCCTCCACCAGCCGGTCGTCGAGCTGGCCACCGGCCGGATCACCGCGGTCGGCGCCCAGGCCCGCTGGCGCTCCGCCCAGGGCATCCTCTTCACCCCGGACGAATTCCTCCGCGTGGCCGAAATGGACCGGGTCGACGAGAGCGCCCGCACCGCCGAGCTCGGCCGCTGGACGCTGGAGCGGGCCGCCGAGCAGGCCGGCCGCCGCCGCCTCGCGGGCTACACCGTCCCCGTGCACGTCCGGATGTCCGCCGCCCGGCTGCTGGACAAGTCGCTGCCCCCCAAGAGCGTCGAGGCCCTCATCCTCCGCCACGGACTGCCCTCCGGATCACTGGTCCTGGAGCTCTCCGGCAGCGATCCCCGCCTGCCCCTCGACGAGCTGGAGCACCGGCTGGTCTCCCTGCGCCGCTTCGGCGTCCGCATCGCCCTCGACGGCTTCGGCACCGGCTACGCCGCCATGAGCGCGCTGCGCCGCCTCCCCATCGACGTCCTCAAGCTCGACCGCGGCCTCGTCGACGGAGTGGCCGAATCCGCCCGCCTCCACAAGATCACCGCCGGGCTGCTGCGCATCGCCTGCGACCTCGGCATGGAGTCCGTCGCCGACGGCGTGGACGATCTGGAGCAGGCCCGCGTCCTGCGCGCCATGGGCTGCACCCACGGCCAGGGCATGGCCTTCGCGGGCGCGCTCGACGAGCACCGGCTGCGCCACGCCCTCGACCGGGCCCCCTACCCCCTGCCGGGCCTCATCCCCGACGCCCTGGCCGCCACCCTTCCGGGTGATCCCACGGACGGCGGGAACCAGGTGCTCGTCGGGGGCGCCCTGCCCGTACGCTCCGGAGTGGCGGGCGGCGCGGGAGCCCTCGCCCATGCTCCATTGCGCTCAAATAATGAGACGCCCGTCCCACCCACTTGACACCCCTGGTGCACCAGAGGGAGGGTCGATCCCATGCGCACCCGAATTCTCGTACTTGGACAGCGCGTCGGCTGAAGCAGGCCGCCCATGAGGCCCTGCTGACCACCCCGGCGCGCTCCCCTCGCTTGCCTCACGGCACGAGGGGTTTTTTGTTTTCCGCATCACCCAGTCATCCGTCGAAACCGTCGAACCGAAGCCTTCGAGAAGAGAATGTCGATGACAGAGCAGGCCAACGGGGCCCACCATCATCCGCAGCCGCGGCCCCGCAGCGGCGCGGCACAGCAGCCCGCCACCGTCGAGCACGTCACGGGCGCGCAGTCCCTCATCCGCTCGCTGGAGGAGGTGGGGGCCGAGATCGTCTTCGGCATCCCGGGCGGCGCGATCCTGCCGGCGTACGACCCGATGATGGACTCCTCGAAGGTCCGCCACGTCCTCGTCCGCCACGAGCAGGGCGCCGGCCACGCCGCGACGGGCTACGCCCAGGCCACCGGCAAGGTCGGGGTGTGCATGGCGACGTCGGGTCCGGGGGCCACCAACCTCGTCACCCCGATCGCCGACGCCCACATGGACTCGGTGCCGCTGGTGGCCATCACCGGCCAGGTCGCCTCGAAGTCCATCGGCACGGACGCCTTCCAGGAGGCGGACATCTGCGGCATCACGATGCCGATCACCAAGCACAACTGGCTGGTGACCGACCCGGCCGAGATCCCCCGGACCATCGCGGAGGCGTTCCACGTCGCCTCGACCGGCCGCCCGGGACCGGTGCTCGTCGACATCGCCAAGGACGCCCTCCAGGCCCGGACGGTCTTCTCCTGGCCGCCCCACACCGACCTGCCCGGCTACCGGCCCGTCACCAAGCCGCACGCCAAGCAGATCCGCGAGGCCGCCAAGCTGATCACCCAAGCGCGGCGCCCGGTCCTCTACGTCGGCGGCGGCGTCCTCAAGGCCCGGGCCACCGGCGAGCTGAAGGTCTTCGCCGAGCTCACCGGCGCCCCGGTGACCACGACGCTGATGGCGCTGGGCGCCTTCCCCGACAGCCACCCGCAGCACCTGGGCATGCCCGGCATGCACGGCTCGGTCGCCGCCGTCACCGCGCTCCAGAAGGCGGACCTGATCGTCGCGCTCGGCGCCCGCTTCGACGACCGGGTGACCGGCAAGCTGGATTCCTTCGCGCCGTACGCGAAGATCGTCCACGCCGACATCGACCCGGCCGAGATCGGCAAGAACCGCACCGCGGACGTGCCCATCGTGGGCGACGCCCGCGAGGTGCTCGCCGATCTGATCGTCGCCGTCCAGGCGGAGCAGGCCGAGGGCCACGCCTGCGACTACGCCGACTGGTGGACCGACCTCGACCGCTGGCGCGCCACCTACCCGCTGGGCTACGAGCAGCCCGCCGACGGCAGCCTCGCCCCGCAGCAGGTCATCCAGCGCATCGGCGAACTCGCCCCGGCGGACACCATCTTCACGGCCGGCGTCGGCCAGCACCAGATGTGGGCCGCCCACTTCATCCGCTACGAACAGCCCCGCACCTGGCTCAACTCCGGCGGCGCGGGCACGATGGGCTACGCGGTGCCCGCTGCGATGGGCGCCAAGGCCGGCGCCCCGGACCGCACGGTCTGGGCCGTCGACGGGGACGGCTGCTTCCAGATGACCAACCAGGAGCTGGTCACCTGCGCGCTCAACAACATCCCCATCAAGGTCGCCATCATCAACAACGGCGCGCTGGGCATGGTCCGCCAGTGGCAGACCCTCTTCTACAACCAGCGCTACTCCAACACCGTGCTCCACACCGGCCCCGCCGTGACCGACGGCGGCTCCGCCGAGGGCGCCGGCACGGAGCCGTGCGCCGGGACCCGGGTGCCGGACTTCGTCAAGCTCGCCGAGGCCATGGGCTGCGTGGGCCTGCGCTGTGAGGACCCCGCCGACCTGGACAAGGTCATCGCCGAGGCCAACGCCATCAACGACCGGCCGGTCGTGGTCGACTTCATCGTCCACCAGGACGCCATGGTCTGGCCGATGGTCGCCGCCGGGACCTCCAACGACGAGATCCTCGCCGCGCGCGGCGTCCGCCCCGACTTCGACGGCATCGACGACGACTGACCGGCGACGACCGATCGATGACGAACGACCGATGACGCCCCACCGCCCGACGTACGACCCTCACCGACTCACGAGACGAGAGGCTCACGAGGCCGACCCCATGACCAAGCACACGCTCTCCGTCCTGGTGGAGAACACTCCCGGCATCCTCGCCAGAGTCGCCGCGCTGTTCTCCCGCCGCGGCTTCAACATCGACTCCCTCGCCGTCGGGGTGACCGAGCACCCCGACATCTCCCGCATCACGATCGTCGTCAACGTCGAGTCGCTGCCCCTGGAGCAGGTCACCAAGCAGCTCAACAAGCTCGTCAACGTGCTGAAGATCGTGGAGCTGGAGGACAGCGCCGCCATTCAGCGCGAGCTCGTCCTGGTGAAGGTCCGCGCCGACAACGAGACCCGCTCCCAGATCGTCGAGATCGTCCAGCTGTTCCGCGCCAAGACCGTCGACGTCTCCCCGGAGGCCGTCACCATCGAGGCCACCGGCGGCAGCGACAAGCTCGGCGCGATGCTCAAGATGCTGGAGCCCTTCGGCATCAAGGAACTCGTCCAGTCCGGGACCATCGCGATAGGACGTGGCGCCCGGTCCATCACGGACCGCAGCCTCCGCGCGCTCGACCGCTCCGCCTGACGACTTCCCCCACCCCCGACCCCCTTTCCCGTCCGCCCGTCATACGGTGGGACGCACCACCGGAACACCGGAATCAAGGAGATAACCCACGTGGCCGCCGAGCTCTTCTACGACAACGACGCCGACCTGTCCATCATCCAGGGCCGTAAGGTCGCGGTCCTCGGCTACGGCAGCCAGGGCCACGCCCACGCGCTGTCCCTGCGCGACTCGGGCGTCGACGTCCGCGTGGGCCTGCACGAGGGCTCGAAGTCCAAGGCCAAGGCCGAGGAGCAGGGCCTGCGCGTCGTCACCCCCGCCGAGGCGGCCGCCGAGGCCGACGTCATCATGATCCTGGTCCCGGACCCGATCCAGGCCAAGGTCTACGAGGAGTCCGTCAAGGACAACCTCAAGGACGGCGACGCCCTCTTCTTCGGCCACGGCTTCAACATCCGCTTCGGCTTCATCAAGCCCCCGGCCGGCGTCGACGTCTGCATGGTCGCCCCCAAGGGCCCCGGCCACCTGGTGCGCCGTCAGTACGAGGAGGGGCGCGGCGTGCCCTGCATCGCCGCCGTCGAGCAGGACGCCTCCGGCAACGCCTTCGCGCTGGCGCTCTCCTACGCCAAGGCCATCGGCGGCACCCGCGCCGGCGTCATCAAGACGACCTTCACCGAGGAGACCGAGACCGACCTCTTCGGCGAGCAGGCCGTGCTGTGCGGCGGTGCCTCCGCGCTGGTGAAGGCCGGCTTCGAGACCCTCGTCGAGGCGGGTTACCAGCCGGAGATCGCCTACTTCGAGTGCCTCCACGAGCTCAAGCTCATCGTCGACCTCATGTACGAGGGCGGCCTGGAGAAGATGCGCTGGTCGGTCTCCGAGACCGCCGAGTGGGGCGACTACGTCACCGGCCCGCGCATCGTCAACGACGGCACCAAGGCCGAGATGAAGAAGGTCCTCGCCGAGATCCAGGACGGCACCTTCGCCGACAACTGGATGAAGGAGTACCAGGCCGGTCTGCCCAAGTACAACGAGTACAAGAAGGCCGACCAGGACCACCTCCTGGAGACCACCGGCAAGAAGCTGCGCAAGCTGATGAGCTGGATGGACGACAAGGAGTAGTCCGAAGCAGTCCGGAGTCGTCCTTGTGGCGCCGGGGCCGGACATTCCGGTCCCGGCGCCATCGCCGTGTTGTACGCCGCGTACAGGCGGCGGGGGTGACGTTTACGCAACGGAGCAGGCCGGGGCCCTCGCCACCGATACACTGCGGAGCACAAACGCGTCAGGCTCACAGTGTCGTGCGTCTTCCACGCGGCTGCCCCCTTCACCGCCTTCGGCCGTCGGGACGGCCGTCCGCGAAGGACTAGTGAGGACTGAGACCACGTGAGCACTCGTACCCCGGCACGCAAGCCCGTCGTACTCATCGCCGAAGAGCTCTCTCCCGCCACCGTCGACGCCCTCGGGCCGGACTTCGAGATCCGGCACTGCGACGGCGCCGACCGCGCGCAGCTGCTGCCCGCGCTCGCCGACGTGGACGCGGTCCTGGTGCGCTCCGCCACCCGGCTCGACGCCGAGGCCATCGCCGCGGCGAAGCGGCTGCGGGTCATCGCGCGCGCCGGCGTCGGCCTGGACAACGTCGACGTCTCCGCCGCCACCAAGGCCGGTGTGATGGTCGTCAACGCGCCGACCTCCAACATCGTCACCGCCGCCGAGCTCGCCTGCGGTCTGCTCATCGCCACCGCCCGCAACATCCCGCAGGCCAACGCCGCGCTGAAGAACGGCGAATGGAAGCGCTCCAAGTACACCGGCGTCGAGCTCTCCGAGAAGACGCTGGGCGTGGTGGGCCTGGGCCGTATCGGTGTGCTCGTCGCCCAGCGGATGTCCGCCTTCGGCATGAAGGTCGTCGCCTACGACCCGTACGTCCAGCCCGCGCGCGCCGCCCAGATGGGCGTCAAGCTGCTGACGCTGGACGAGCTGCTCAAGGTCTCCGACTTCATCACCGTCCACCTCCCCAAGACGCCCGAGACGCTGGGGCTCATCGGTGACGAGGCGCTGCGCAAGGTCAAGCCGTCGGTGCGGATCGTCAACGCCGCGCGCGGCGGCATCGTGGACGAGGCGGCGCTCGCCGCCGCGCTGAAGGAGGGGCGCGTCGCGGGCGCGGGCCTGGACGTGTACGCGTCCGAGCCGTGCACCGACTCGCCGCTCTTCGAGTTCGACAACGTCGTGGCCACGCCGCACCTGGGCGCCTCCACGGGCGAGGCGCAGGAGAAGGCCGGTATCGCCGTCGCCAAGTCCGTGCGGCTGGCGCTGGCCGGTGAGCTGGTGCCGGACGCCGTGAACGTGCAGGGCGGTGTCATCGCCGAGGACGTCAAGCCGGCGCTGCCGCTGGCCGAGAAGCTCGGCCGGATCTTCACCGCGCTGGCGGGCGAGGTCGCCGTGCGGCTGGACGTCGAGGTGTACGGGGAGCTCACCCAGCACGACGTGAAGGTGCTCGAACTGTCCGCGCTCAAGGGCGTGTTCGAGGACGTCGTCGACGAGACCGTCTCGTACGTCAACGCGCCGCTGTTCGCGCAGGAGCGCGGGGTCGAGGTGCGGCTGACCACCGGGTCGGAGTCGCCGGACCACCGGAACGTGGTCACCGTGCGCGGCACGCTCTCCGGGGGCGGCGAGGTGTCGATCTCCGGGACGCTGGCCGGGCCGAAGAACCTGCAGAAGATCGTGGCCGTGGGCGATCACGATGTGGACCTGACGCTCGCCGACCACATGGCGTTCCTGCGGTACGGGGACCGGCCGGGTGTGGTGGGCACGCTGGGGCGGATCCTCGGTGAGGCGAGGATCAACATCGCGGGGATGCAGGTGTCGCGGGCGACGGAGGGCGGGGAGGCGCTGGTCGCCCTCACGGTCGACGAGTCGGTGCCGGCGGCTGTGCTCGCGGAGATCGCGCAGGAGATCGGGGCGACGTCGGCGCGTGCGGTCGACCTGACGGCCTGACGTGGGTCGGGGGCGGGGTGGGGCGGCCCCCTGCCCGCGCCCCCTTACCCGCGCCCCCCTACCCGGGCAATCCGTGCCGGGTAATCGGGCGGGTGGGTGGGGTAGAACCCGCGCCGAAGGCGCGGGCGTAGCCCCACGGCGGTGAGCGGAAAGCTAACCTCGGCCCATGGGCCTGCCCCCATACCTCCGCATCGCGTCCGAGCTCCGCGCCCGAATCGCCTCCGGCGAACTCCGCGCGGGCCAGCGGGTGCCCTCCACCCGCGGCATCACCGAGGAGTGGGGAGTGGCCCTGGCCACCGCCACCAAGGCCCTCGCCGTGTTACGGCAAGAGGGCCTCGTACGGGCCGTGCCGGGCGTCGGCACCATCGTCGGCAGCGACGCGCCGGGTGCCGTCGTGAGGGCCGGCCCGCCCCGCCGGGCCCGCCGCCGCGAGCGTGCCCCGGCGCTCACCCGCGAGCGAATCGTCCGCACGGCGATCGCCCTGGCCGACTCCGGCGGCTCGGGCGCCCTCTCCATGCGCGCCGTCGCCGCTGAACTCGGCGTCTCCACCGTGGTGTTGTACCGTCACGTCACCGCCAAGGACGAGCTGCTCGCGCTGGTGGTGGACGCCGTCTTCGGCGAGGTCCGGCTGCCGGCTCGCGGGCCGGACGGCCGGAGGGCGCGGCTGGAGGCGTCGGCCCGCGCGCAGTGGGCGCTCTACCGCCGTCACCCCTGGCTGGCGAAGTCGGTGTCCACCATGAGGCTGTCGCTGTCCCCGAACGCGATGCGCCTGCTGGAGTGGACCGTCGCCCCGGCCGTCGAGTGCGGGCTCGGCACGGCCGTCACGCTCGCCGCCTTCGTGCGTGGCATCGCGGTCGATCTGGAGGATCCCGTCGACGAGCGCCTCGGGCTGGAGCCCGACGCGATGCTCGAGTTCGGGCTGGCCCGGCTGCTCGACGGGCTGGCCCCGCGCGTGCCGGAGCGGCGCCCCCCTGGTGAGGGACGCCGTTGAGGTCACTGGCCGACGGTGACCGCCGGCTCCGGGCGGTCCGCGTCGCGGTTCCGCAGGGCGGCCACCGCGACGGCCGCGCCCAGCACCAGGACGGCCGTGGCGCCGATGGCGGCGACGTGCATCCCGTGGACGAACGCGTCGCGGGCCGCCGCCGCCAGCGCCCCGCCCGTCCGGCCGGGCAGCGCGGCGGCCGTCGAGACGGCGCCCACCAGGGTCTCGCGCGCCGACTCCAGCGCGCCGTGCGGCAGCCCGGCGGGGGCGTCGCGGGTGACGTCGTGGCGGTAGACGGCCATGCCGACGCTTCCGAAGGCGGCCATGCCCAGGGCGCCGCCGAACTCCTGGCCCGCCTCCACCAGGGACGCGGCCGAACCGGCCTTCTCCGCCGGGGCGGCGCCGAGCGCCATGTCGGAGACCAGGGCCATCACGGTGACGATGCCGCAGGCTATGACGGCGCAGGCCACCAGGGTGACGACGAGTGAGTCGGTGCCCGTGCTCATGAGGATCGCGAAGCCCGTGGCCGCTATGAGGAAGCCCGCCGTGATGACGTAGGCCCTGTTCGTCCTCTGGGCCACGACGGTGGCCATCGGGCCGGCGACGCCCACGGCGAGCGACGGCAGCGTGCCCCACAGCGCCGCCTCCAGCGGGCCCTTGCCCAGCACCGACTGGAGGTACTGCGTGGTGAAGTAGTTGGCGCCCATCATGCCGAACATCGCGAGGGTGTTGAGAGCGATGCCCGCTCCGAAGGCGCGCCGGCGGAACAGCTCACGGCTGATCATGGCGTCCCGTGTGCCGCGCTGGCGGAGGACGAAGGCCGCGCCCAGCACCAGGCCGGCGAGGACGTAGAGCAGGAGTGTGGTGTTGAAGCCGTCTGCCGCCATGCGCTTGACGCCGTAGACGACCGGGAGGATCGCGCCCATCGACAGCACCACGCTCGGCAGGTCGAAGCGGCCCGGCCGGGGGTCCTTGAACTCGGGTACCAGCAGCGGCGCGAAGACGAGCAGCAGAAGCATCGCGGGCACGTTGATCAGGAAGACCGAACCCCACCAGAAGTGTTCCAGCATGACCCCGCCGAGCACCGAACCCAGCGCGATGCCACCGGCCATGGCGCCGGACCAGATGCCGACGGCCTTGGTGCGCTGCGCGTCGTCCTGGAACATGTTGCGCACCAGCCCCATGGTGCTGGGCATCAGCGTCGCGCCGCCTATGCCGAGGACGAAGCGTGCCGCGATGAGCATCTCGGCGTTCTGCGCGTAGGCGGCCGCGACCGAGGCGGCGCCGAAGGCGGTGGCGCCCAGCAGCAGGAGCTTGCGGCGGCCGATCCGGTCGCCGAGCGACCCCATCGTGATCAGCAGCCCGGCCAGGGCGAAGGCGTAGCTGTCGAAGATCCACAACTGCTGGGTGCTGGTCGCGGCCAGGTCCTCGGTGATGGCCGGCACGGCGAAGAAGAGGACGGAGACGTCCATCGAGACCAGGAGGAGGGGCAGCAGGAGTACGACAAAAGCCGTCCACTCCCGGCGCCCGGCACGGGTGCTGTTCGTCATGGCAGCGACTATACGGGTGTCTTAAACGCTTGTCTATGACGCTTGTTTAAGACGTGCGTCTGGGACGGGCGTATGGGGGCGGGTTAGGGTTTTCGCATGGGACATCGCGAAGATCTGCTCGAAGGCGCCAAGCGCTGCCTGCTGGAGAAGGGCTGGGTGCGCACGACCGCGCGCGACATCGTGGCGGCCTCCGGCGCCAACCTCGCCTCGATCGGCTATCACTACGGGTCCAAGGACGCGCTGATGATGGAGGGCTTCCTGAAGCTCACCGAGGACTGGGGGGAGAGGATCACCGACACGCTGGCCGGCGCCGTGGGGGCCGCCGCCTCGCGCGAGGAGCGGCTCGCCGCCGTCATCGACGGCATCGTCGCCAACTTCCCGGAGGACGAGCGGTTCTGGTCGGCGCAGCTGGAGGTGATGGGCCAGTTGGGCAACCACCCCGAACTGAAGAAGCGGTTCGCCGAGATGCTGCCGTACGGGCGCGAGGGGCTGGTCGCGGTGTTCGAGGGCGTCGACGACACAGAGGTCCCCGAGGACGCCACGCGGACCAGTGGCCACGTGTACTACTCCCTCTTCACCGGGCTGTGGGTGCTGTGGCTGATCGACCCCCGGCAGGTGCCCTCGGGCCGGGACGTCGTCGAGGGCATGGGCCGCGTGGTCGCGGGCACGGTGCTGACGCCGAAATAGCGTTGCGCGGGGGCGAGTTGACGGGGCGTACTGGACGTAACCGGAGGTATCCGGTGTACTGGTTGCCCGAGGATACTAGTTCCCGTCCGGGAGGTCGCCCCATGTCCGTGACCGATTCCCCCGCCACCGCCTTTCCGCAGGCCCGTACCTGTCCGTACCGCCCGCCGGCCGCCTACCCGGAGCTGGCGGCCCGCGGCCCCCTGGCCCGGGTGCGGCTCTACGACGGCCGTGAGGTGTGGGCCGTCACCGGCCACGCCGAGGCCCGGGCCCTGCTGACCGACCCGAGGATCTCCTCCGATCGGCAGAATCCTTCCTTCCCCGCGATCGTGCCGCGCGCCGAGGCCCAGGGGGAGCGCGAGCTCCCCCTCATCGGCGTCGACGACCCGCGCCACGCCCGCCAGCGCCGCATGCTGATCCCCGCGTTCGGCCTCAAGCGCATCGCCGCGATGCGCCCCTGGATCCAGCGGACCGTGGACGGCCTCCTGGACGCGATGCTCGCCGCGGGGCCGGGCGCCGACCTCGTCTCCGCGTACGCCCTGCCCGTACCGTCGATGGCCATCTGCTACCTGCTCGGTGTGCCCTACGCCGACCACGACTTCTTCGAGGGCACCTCCCGCGAACTGATCGGCGCGCAGGGGCCGGAGGAGGCGCGGGCCGCCCGTGACAAGTTCATGGGGTATTTCCACGGCCTCATCGAGGAGAAGGAGCGGCGGCTCGCGACGGCCGGCGGCTCCGGGGACGGGCTGCTCGACGAGCTCGTCGCCGGGCCCCTCGCCGACGGCCGGATGGACCGCGACGAACTCGTCATGATCGCCCTGCTCCTGCTCGTCGCCGGGCACGAGACCACGTCCAACATGATCTCCCTCGGCGCCTACACCCTGCTCGAACACCCCGACCAGCTCGCCGCGTTGCGCGCCGAACCCGCTCTGATGGCCGGCGCCGTCGAGGAGCTGCTGCGCCTGCTGTCGATCGCCGACGGGCTGCCGCGCGTCGCCCTGGAGGACATCGAGTGCCACGGCGTGACCATCCGCGCCGGCGACGGCCTCCTCTTCCCCGCCTCGGTCGTCAACCGCGACCCCGCCGTCTACCCCGACCCCGACACCCTCGACGTCCGGCGCTCGGCCCGCCACCACGTCGCCTTCGGGTTCGGCGTCCACCAGTGCCTCGGCCAGAACCTGGCCCGCGCCGAACTGGAGATCGCCCTCACCCGCCTCTTCGCCCGTATCCCGACGCTGCGGCTGGCCGTTGCTCCGGACGAGGTGCCCGTGAAGCCCGCGGGCACCCTCCAGGGGCTCTTCGCCCTTCCGGTCACCTGGTGACCGGTCCTACTGTCGGCATCCCACCGAAGAACGGAGCACCGCCATGCGTGTCAGCATCGATTCGGGCGTCTGCATCGGCTCGGGCATGTGCGCCCTGACCGCGCCCAGTGTCTTCGACCAGGACGACGACGGCTTCGGCCTCGTCCGGCCCGGTAAGGAGGACGGCGCGGGCGACCCGCTCGTCAAGGAGGCCGCCCGGGGGTGTCCCGTACAGGCCATCGCGACCGGGGACTAGCCGCGCCGCAGCCGGGCCGCCTTGAGCGTCATGTGGAGCAGCAGCCGGTCCTCGCCGTCGTCCAGGTCGAGGCCCGTCAGCTGCTCCACCCGGCCCAGCCGGTAGTAGAGCGTCTGCCGGTGGATGCCCAGGGCCGCCGCCGCGCGCCCCGCCTGGCCCGCGCAGTCGAGGTAGACCTCGGCGGTGCGGGCCAGCTCGGTGTGCGCGCCCTCCAGCAGCGGCAGCACCGCCGGGTCCGCCGCGCGCTCCGGGGCGAGCCCCGTCAGCACCCGGTACGGGCCGATGCCGGACCACTCCGCCACCGGGCCCAGCCGCCGCTCCGCCCCGGCCGCACGCGCCGCCGACAGCGCCTCCGACCAGGCTTCCGGCAGCTCCGCCAGCCCCCGCCGGGGCGTGCCCAGACCGGCCGCCGCGAGCCCGGGCGGGGCGCCGGCGGGCGCGCCGTCCGGCGCGGGCCGGCCGGCGCGCGGCGAGCGCAGCAGCCGGTCGGCGACGGCCCGGGCGGGGGCCGGCGCGGAGCCGGCCCGCAGCCGGACCAGGGCCGCGAGGGCCGCCGAGCCGTCGGGCAGCGCGCCCGGCACCGCGCACATCGCGGCCACCCCGGACCGTTCCGCCAGCGCCGAGCCCGAACCCTCCGGGCTCGTTTCGCCGTCACCCGTCTGCCAGGGGGCGACCGCCACGAGCGCCAGCGGCCCGTCCGCCGCCGGGCCCAGGGCCTCCCGCAGCGCGCCGCGCGCCGCCTCCACCGCCGCCGGCCGGGCGGTCAGCAGGTCCCGCAGCAGCTCGCCCAGCTCCGCGCCCGCCCGGGCCTCCGCCGCGAGCAGGGCGCCGATCCGGTGGGTCGTCTCCACCGCCTGGGCGAGCCGGGGGTCGGCGAACGGGACGCCCAGGTCCAGGCCCGCCAGGTGCTCGTCGTCCAGCAGCCAGACGTAGCCGTGCACCACCCCGCCGTGGCGCACCGGCAGGCAGATGCGGCCGGTGAACACCCCCGCCGCCGGGTCCGGCGGGATGCGCAGCGGCGCCTGCGCCCGGGCGATGCCGAACGCCTCGAACCAGGCCCGGACCGCCGCCGTGGAGCGGCGCTGGAGGATCGAGCGGGTGCGCACCGGGTCCATCATCAGGTCGGCGTCGTCGTCCCCGCCGTGGGCGCCGAAGGCGATCAGGCCGAAGTCGCGGTCCTCGAGCGTCGCGGGGACGCCGAGCGCCGCGGAGATCTCGTCCACGAGGTGCTGATACTCGCCACGCATGCCGCGGCCCGCTCCTTTCGGGTATTCGTCGGCCATCATTGTCATACATCTGTCTGAGATCCCGGCCACGAATGCGTGACAGGTGTCGATGGCAGCGAGATGGCGTGAACTCTACGTTTCACGATGAGTCACTTATGCCGTCTCCCCAGGTGGGGACGGCCTTCATCGTGGAGGTGCCCATGCTGGGTCCCGTGATCCTCGCCGCGTCCCGCAGCGACAAGATGCGCCGTTTCGTCTCGGCCGCCCCGGGCACCAAGCAGGTCGTCGACCGCTTCATCGCCGGCGAGACCGTCGGCCAGGTCATCCCGATCGTGGAGGACGCGGCGGCGAAGGGCCTCGAGGTCACCCTCGACGTGGTGGGCGAGGACATCACCACCGTCGAGCAGTCGTACGCGGCGCGCGACGCCTATCTGGAGCTGATCGACCGGCTCAAGGAGCTCGGCCTCGGCGAGAAGGCCGAGATGTCGGTCAAGCTCTCCATGTTCGGCCAGGCCCTGGAGGGCGGCCACGAGCTGGCCCTCGCCAACGTCCGCCCGGTCGTCGAGGCCGCCGACGCCATAGGCACCACGGTCACCCTGGACGCCGAGGACCACACGACGCTGGACTCCATGTTCGCCATCCACGAGGAGCTGCGGAAGGACTTCCCGAAGACCGGGTGCGTCATCCAGGCCTACCTCTTCCGCACCGAGGACGACGCCCGCCGGCTCGCCGCGGCCGGCAGCCGGGTGCGTATCGTGAAGGGTGCGTACAAGGAGCCCGCCTCCGTCGCGTACCAGGACAAGGCCGAGATCGACAAGGCGTTCGTGCGGATCGTCAAGATCCTCATGGCGGGCTCGGGCTACCCGATGATCGGTTCGCACGACCCCCGTCTGATCGCCATCACGCAGGAGCTGGCCAGGCAGGCAGGTCGCAATCCGGACGAGTACGAATTCCAGATGCTCTACGGCATCCGCAGTGAAGAGCACATCCGGCTGGCGGCCGAGGGCCACCGCATGCGCGTCTACACCGCGTACGGCACCGACTGGTACGGCTACTTCATGCGCCGCCTCGCCGAGAAGCCGGCCAACCTGCTGTTCTTCGCCCGCTCGATCCTCACCAAGGGCTGAGCCCCCCGACACCCCCGTCAAGCCCCGAAGGAGACACGGAACTCATGGACGCTGTGACCCAGGTCCCCGCCCCGGTCAACGAGCCGGTGCACACCTACGCCCCCGGTTCCCCCGAGCGCGCCCGGCTGGAGGCCAAGCTCAAGGAGCTGGCGGCCAACCCCATCGATCTGCCGATGACGATCAACGGTGAGAAGCGGATGGGCGGCGGCGAGGCCTTCAAGGTCGTCCAGCCGCACAACCACGCCGCCGTGATCGGCACGTACCGCAACGCCACCGAGCAGGACGCCCAGGACGCGATCGACGCCGCCCTGGCCGCCGCCCCGGCGTGGCGCGCGATGTCCTTCGACGACCGCGCCGCGATCATCCTGCGCGCCGCCGAGCTGCTGGCCGGCCCCTGGCGCGAGACGCTGGCCGCCTCCACCATGCTGGGCCAGTCCAAGACCGCGCAGCAGGCCGAGATCGACACGCCCTGCGAGCTCGTCGACTTCTGGCGCTTCAACGTGCACTTCGCGCGCCAGATCCTCGCCGAGCAGCCGGTCGCCAACTCCGCCGGCGTGTGGAACCGCAGCGACCACCGGCCGCTGGAGGGCTTCGTCTACGCGATCACGCCCTTCAACTTCACCGCCATCGCCGGCAACCTGCCGACCGCCCCGGCCCTCATGGGCAACGTGGTCGTCTGGAAGCCGTCCCCCACGCAGACCCACTCCGCCGTGCTGCTGATGCGGCTGCTGGAGGAGGCCGGCCTGCCCAAGGGCGTCATCAACCTGGTGACCGGTGACGGCATCGCCGTCTCCGAGGTGGCTCTGAACCACCCCGAGCTGGCCGGCATCCACTTCACCGGCTCGACCAAGACCTTCCAGTACCTGTGGAAGACGGTCGGCAACAACATCGAGAAGTACCGCTCCTACCCGCGCCTGGTCGGCGAGACCGGCGGCAAGGACTTCGTCGTCGCCCACCCGAGCGCCGACCGCGCCATCCTGAAGACCGCGCTGACCCGCGGCTCCTTCGAGTTCCAGGGCCAGAAGTGCTCCGCCTCCTCGCGCGCCTACATCCCGCGCTCCATCTGGGAGGACGGCTTCAAGGAGGAGTTCGCGGCCGAGGTCGACGGCATCACCATGGGTGACGTCACCGACCTGTCGCACTTCATCGGCGCCGTCATCGACGAGCGTGCCTTCGCCAAGAACAAGGCCGCCATCGACCGCGCCAAGGAGGACTCCACCTGCACGATCGTCGCCGGTGGCACGTACGACGACTCGGTGGGCTACTTCGTCCGCCCGACCGTCATCGAGTGCACCGACCCGGAGAACGAGGTCTTCACGACCGAGTACTTCGGCCCGATCCTCGCCGTCCACGTCTACGAGGACGCCGACTTCGACGCGATGCTCGCCCAGATGGAGTCCGTCTCGGCCTACGCCCTGACCGGCTCGATCATCGCCGGTGACCGCGCCGCGGCCGCCGACGCGATGGAGAAGCTCCGCTTCGCCGCGGGCAACTTCTACATCAACGACAAGTCGACGGGCGCCGTCGTCGGCCAGCAGCCCTTCGGCGGCGGCCGCGCCTCCGGCACCAACGACAAGGCCGGTGCCGCGAGCAACCTCCAGCGCTGGGTGTCCACCCGGTCGATCAAGGAGACCCTGGTCCCGCCGACCGACTACCGCTACCCGCACATGGGCTGATCCTGGCCCGCGCCTGAGCCCCGCCCCCGTCCGGCCCCCCAGCCGGGCGGGGGCGGCGTCGTGTCGCGGGCGGTGTCGCTGTCTCAGATAGTAGGAAGTCCGAGTAATAGTGGAGACACCACGCCGGGCCCTGACCTAGCGTGGAGGGAGCCGAACGTCCCGCTCCATCGAGCGACGGCGGACGCGGCCCGGTGCCCCGCGCAGGTGACCCCTGCGGCACCCCGGCCCCCGCCCTTCTCCCGGCTTTTCGATCCTTCTCGCTTCCCGCTCGCCCGCCCCCGCCCGGGGCCCAGCAGAGGAGACGTGACCATGCCCGAGACCGCCGTCCGTTCCGCCCGCCGGATCCGCCGCGCCGCCCGCGCGGCCGACAGCGCCGCCCGTCAGACCGACCGGGCCAACGCCGCCGCCGCGCTCCAGCGCGCGCTCGACCGCCGCGACAACGGCGGCGTCACCGGTCACTAACGGCGGCGTCACCGGTCACTGAGTCACCGGCCCCGGTCGTCCTCGTCCTCCCGCGCGGGACGGGTGACCTCGCTGTGCTGTTCCTTCTCGGCTCCGCTCCGCGTCACCTCGAAGCGGTCCACCCGGGCGCCGCTCTCCGCCAGCGCCGTCACCGTGAGCCTGGGGTGCCGGCCCGGCTCCGACTCGACCGCCAGGAACGAGTAGCCCGTATAGCGCACCCGCGACCACTCCACCGTCTCCTTGGCCTTCACCCGGCCCTTGGCCCAGTGGTAGCTGGCCACGGAGTCCACGTCCTTCACATGGCCCTCGTAGCTGTCGGGCACCGGGAAGTCGTAGAGCGACTTCCCGGCGCCGCCCGCGGTGACGTACACGATGCCGTCCCGTGAGGAGTCGACGGAGTCGCCGATCGGCACCCGCTTCGCCACCCTGCCGCGCTTTATCGCGTCGGTGCGCTCGTAGACGTGGTTGTGGCCGTTGATCACCAGATCCACCTGGTGCTTCTCGAACAGCGGTACCCACAGGTCGCGCACCCCGCCGTCCGAGGCGTGGCCGTTGGTCGTGGAGAAGGCGCAGTGGTGGAAGAAGACCACGATGAAGTCGACGTCGCGCCGCTCGCGCAGCTCCCGCAGCCGCCGGTCGAGCCAGCGTGTCTGCCGGCCGTCGCTGTAGCCGGTGTTGGCGGTGATCTCGTACGAGACGTCGTTGGCGTCCAGCGCGACGACGCCCACATTGCCGTAGACGAAGGAGTAGACGCCCGGCGAGTTCCGGGCGTCGAAGCCGTTGTCCGGCAGCGTCCAGCGGGCGCTCTGGCCGCCGTAGCCGTTGGGGGAGTACCAGGCCTCCATGTCGTGGTTGCCCGTGGTCACCATCCAGGGCACCCGCGAGGCCACGGTCTCGGTCTGGGCGAGGAACTGGTCCCACGTGCGGGCGTCGTAGACGTCCGTCGGCTTGCCGGAGCCGCTGTCGTCGGCGTAGCAGATGTCGCCCGCGTGGAGGTGGAAGACCGGGTTCTGACCGAGGATCAGCTGGTCGTTGGCGAGGGCGTGGTAGCTGACGCCCTGGTCGCCGAAGGCCGTGAAGACGAACCGCTCGGACCGCTCGGGCGCCGTGGCGAAGGTGCCGACGGTCGCGAAGTGCCGGGTGTCGGCGGGGTCGAAGCCGTCGTGGCCGACGCCGTAGTAGTAGGTCTGGCCGGGGGTCAGACCGTCCAGGGCGGCGTGGAGGTAGACCTGGTCGACGGCCGGGAGCTTCTTGCTCAGGGGCGGGGTGTGGAGCGTGCGGAGCTCGGCGGGGATGCGCCGGCTGAGGTCCCAGGGCTTGAGGCCGACGCGGACGAACGGCCGCTTGACCGCGAACGGCACCTGCCAGGAGATCCGCATCTGCGTCTTCGGGTCGGCCCCGAAGGCCAGGTGCCGCCCGAACGGCGCGACGAGCGAGCCGTCGACTCTCGCGGTCGCGGGAGTGGTGATCAGCGTGGGGGAGAGGGGCCGCGCGGTGCCGCCGCCCCCGGCGAACGCGGCGGGGGCGCCCGCCCCCAGCAGCCCGGTGCCCGCGACCGCGCCGGCCGTCACGGCGCTCGCGCGCAGCAGCCCGCGCCGGGTGAACCTGCCGCGCAGGTACTCGTGCTGCTCGGCCATCGTCATGTCGCGCGCGAGACGGTCGGGGATGCCTACTCGTGGTGTGTCCATGTCGGAAAAAGTGCCAGGAGCGGGCGGCCCGGACACGTACTTTCGGTGAATGTGGCCTGTCCGGCTGGCAATGTGTCCATATCGCGGACGGAGTGTGTCATCAGGCGGGACACAGGAGTACGGTCCCGGTATGTCTCGCAGCATTCGTCTCGCAGTGATCCCCGGTGACGGCATCGGCCCCGAGGTCGTGGCCCAGGGCCTCAAGGTTCTTGACTCCGTGCTCCCTTCGGACGTCAAGCTGGAGACCCGGGAGTACGATCTCGGCGCCCGCCGCTGGCACGCCACCGGCGAGACCCTGCCCGACGCCGAGCTGGCCTCCCTCGAACAGCACGACGCGATCCTGCTGGGCGCGATCGGCGACCCGACGGTGCCCTCCGGCGTCCTGGAGCGAGGGCTGCTGCTGAAGCTGCGCTTCGCCTTCGACCACTACGTCAATCTGCGTCCGTCGAAGCTGTTCCCCCACACGGTCAGCCCCCTCGCCGGCCGCCCCGAGATCGACTTCGTCGTCGTCCGCGAGGGCACCGAGGGCCCCTACACCGGCAACGGCGGCTCGCTGCGCACCGGCACCCCCGCCGAGGTCGCCACCGAGGTCAGCGTCAACACCGCCTACGGAGTGGAGCGCGTGGTCCGCGACGCCTACGAGCGCGCCCAGGCCCGCCCCCGCCGGAAGCTGACCCTCGTCCACAAGAACAACGTCCTCGTCCACGCCGGGCACCTCTGGAAGAGGATCTTCGACCGCGTCGGCCGCGAGTACCCCGAGGTCACCACCGACTACCTGCACGTCGACGCCGCGACGATCTTCTTCGTCACCCAGCCGGAGCGCTTCGACGTCATCGTCACCGACAACCTCTTCGGCGACATCCTCACCGACCTGGCCGCCGCCGTCACCGGCGGCATCGGGCTCGCCGCGTCCGGCAACATCAACCCCACCGGGGCCTTCCCCTCGATGTTCGAGCCGGTCCACGGCTCCGCGCCCGACATCGCGGGCACCGGCAAGGCCGACCCCACCGCCACGGTCCTCTCGGTGGCGCTCCTGCTGCGCCACCTCGGGTACGAGGCGGAGGCGGCGCGCGTCGAGACGGCCGTCGCCGAGGACATCGCCGGGCGCGGCAGCGTGGTACGCACCACCGACCAGGTGGGCGACGCGCTCGTATCGCGCGTACTCGCATCCGTACATACCGGCTGATACCGGTCCGCGTTTCCGCGCGCGACCGGATATCACCGTCGATTACCGGCCGCGCGCACATTTTCCGTCGGGCCCCTCACGAGCGATAATCGAACGTGGGGCCGCGATTGAGGCGAAGAAGCTCGGACGTCCCGATGCCCTCGGGGCGACGTGAGCGCGGTCCGCCACTACCAAGGTGAAGGACACGCATTCATGACGACGCCCACGATCGAGCTCAAGCCCTCCTCGCACCCGCTCTCCGACGCGGAGCGCGAGCGGATCCTGGCGAACCCCGGATTCGGCCGCCACTTCACCGACCACATGGTGACCATCAAGTGGACCGAGGGCCGCGGCTGGCACGACGCCCAGCTCACCCCGTACGCGCCGCTGTCCATCGACCCGGCCAACATGACCCTCCACTACGCGCAGGAGATCTTCGAGGGTCTCAAGGCCTACCGCCGCCCCGACGGCTCGGTCGCCACCTTCCGCCCCGACGCCAACGCCCGGCGCTTCCAGGCCTCCGCCCGCCGGCTCGCCATGCCCGAGCTGCCGGTCGAGACCTTCATCGAGGCCTGCGACGTCCTGGTCCGCCAGGACAAGGCATGGGTCCCGGCGCACGGCGGCGAGGCCTCCCTCTATCTGCGCCCCTTCATGATCGCGACCGAGGTCGGCCTCGGGGTGAAGCCCGCCAACGAGTACCTCTTCATCGTGATCGCCTCCCCGGCCGGCCCGTACTTCCCCGGTGGCGTCAAGCCCGTCTCCGTGTGGCTGTCCGAGAACTACGTCCGCGCCGTCCCCGGCGGCATGGGCTTCGCCAAGACCGGCGGCAACTACGCGGCCTCCCTCCTCGCCCAGGCCGAGGCGGCCGAGAAGGGCTGCGACCAGGTCGTCTGGCTGGACGCGCTGGAGCACAAGTGGGTCGAGGAAATGGGCGGCATGAACCTGTACTTCGTGTACGGGGGCCGCGACGGCGAGAAGCCCCGGATCGTCACGCCGGAGCTGACCGGTTCGCTGCTGGCCGGCGTCACCCGTGACTCGCTGCTGACCATCGCCAAGGACCTCGGCTACGAGTCCGAGGAGGGCCGTGTCTCCACCGACCAGTGGAAGCGCGACACCGAGAACGGCACCCTCACCGAGGTCTTCGCCTGCGGCACGGCCGCGGTGATCACCCCCGTCGGGCACGTGAAGTCGACGGGCGGCGAGTGGACCCAGGGCGACGGCGAGCCCGGCGAGGTCACCATGAACCTCCGCAAGGCGCTGCTGGCGGTCCAGACCGGCGTCACCGAGGACGCCCACGGCTGGATGCACCCGCTGGGCTGAGACCGGTTCGTCCTTGCGGGCGGTGGACATAACGCACGCAAGTCCATGTGATCGTTGCCGGCCGGACCCTTGTCCGAATCCGGGCCGTTCCGCCACCGTGATCCCTCATGGGACAGGCACATTCACGGCACTGGAAGAAGATCTGGGTCGGCTCGGCCGGCAACATGGTCGAGTGGTTCGACTGGTTCGTCTACGCCAGCTTCGCCACCTACTTCGCGGGCTCCTTCTTCCCGGCGGGCAACGACACCGCCAAGCTCATGAACACCGCCGGCATCTTCGCCGTCGGCTTCTTCATGAGGCCCGTCGGCGGCTGGCTGCTGGGCCGGGTCGGCGACCGGCGCGGCCGCAAGGCGGCCCTCACCCTGACGGTCACGCTGATGTCGGCGTCCGCCGTGCTCATCGCCGTCGCCCCGACCTACGGGGTCGCCGGCTACGGCGGCGCCGCCGTCCTCCTCGTCGCCCGGCTGCTCCAGGGCCTGTCCGTCGGCGGCGAGTACGCGGCCAGCGCCACCTACCTCACCGAGGCCTCCGCGCCCGGCCGCCGAGGCTTCGCCTCCAGCTTCCAGTACGTCTCCATGACCGCCGGCCAGATCCTGGGCCTGGGGCTGCTGATCCTCCTCCAGCACACCCTCACCAGCGGTGAGCTCCACAGCTGGGGCTGGCGGATCCCCTTCGTCGTGGGCGCCCTCGGCGCCGCCGTCATCTTCTACCTGCGGCGCAACATGCTGGAGACGGAGACGTACGCGGAGGACAGCGGTACGGGAGCCGACGACCGGGGCACGATCCGCGCGCTGCTGCGGCACAAGCGCGAGGCGCTCCTCGTCATCGCCCTGACCATGGGCGGCACCGTCGCCTACTACACGTACACCACGTATCTGACGAAGTACCTCTCCAACACGGCGGGCCTGCCCAAGCAGACGGCGACGCTCGTCAGCTTCTGCGCGCTGATCGTCTTCGCCGCCCTCCAGCCGCTGGCGGGCGCGCTCTCGGACCGGATCGGCCGCCGGCCGCTGCTGATCACCTTCGCCGTGGGCTCGACCTTCCTCACCGTGCCGATCATGGCGATGCTCAAGCACGCGGGATCCTTCTGGCCGGCCCTCGGGCTGTCGCTGCTGGCGCTGGTGATCGTCACCGGCTACACCTCGATCAACGCCTGTGTGAAGGCGGAGCTGTTCCCCACGGGCGTCCGGTCGCTGGGCGTTGCCCTGCCCTACGCCATCGCCAACGCCCTCTTCGGCGGCACGGCCGAGTACGTGGCCCTCTGGTTCAAGGACGCCGGCCTGGAGTCCGGCTTCTCCTGGTACGTCGCGGGCTGCGCGGCGGTCTCGCTCGTCGTCTACCTCACCATGCGCGAGACCCGGGACACCGACCTGAAGCACGTCGGCACGGCGCCCCGGGCTTCCGCCGAGACGGGGACGGACACGGTGCCCGCATCCTGAGACCCACCCGCATCGGGGACCGGACCTGTGGCAGTATGCCGCCATGCTCCCGTTCGCCATGATTATGGGCAACAGGCGCGCCGGTCCGCAGTGACCGCTCCCGTACCACCCGTACGAAGCGGACACCGTCGTCCCAGACCCGCGCGCAGACCTCTCGCACCCGCGAGAGGTTTTTGCGTTTCCGGCCCACCTCGCCGGACGGCGCAGGGCGCGGGCCCACCGGGGGCGGCGGTACCGGTCATCCCGGCAGACCGACATCCTCACAGGAGTCAGACCAGCAATGACGGACGCAACCGACGGCCGCGAGCCCCTCGAGCCCGAAGCCCCCGTCGACGACGCCTTCCACGTCTTCGACACCACGCTGCGCGACGGCGCGCAGCGCGAGGGCATCAACCTCACCGTCGCGGACAAGCTCACGATCGCCCGCCACCTGGACGACTACGGCGTCGGCTTCATCGAGGGCGGCTGGCCGGGCGCCAACCCCCGTGACACCGAGTTCTTCCAGCGCGCCCGTGCGGAGATCACCTTCCGGCACGCACGGCTCGTCGCCTTCGGCGCCACCCGCAAGGCGGGCGTGCGCGCCGAGGACGACCGGCAGGTCGCCGCCCTCCTGGAGTCCGGGGCCCCCGTCATCACCCTCGTCGCCAAGTCGCACGACCGGCACGTGGAACTCGCCCTGCGCACCACGCTGGAGGAGAACCTCGCGATGGTGCGCGAGACGGTCGCGTACCTGCGCTCGCACGGCCGACGTGTCTTCGTCGACTGCGAGCACTTCTTCGACGGCTACCGCGCCAACCCCGGCTACGCCACCCAGGTCGTGCGCGCCGCCCACGAGGCCGGCGCCGACGTCGTCGTCCTGTGCGACACCAACGGCGGCATGCTGCCCGCCCAGATCGACGCCGTCGTCCGCACCGTGCTCACCGACACCGGCGCGCGCCTCGGCATCCACGCCCAGGACGACACCGGCTGCGCCGTCGCCAACACCCTCGCCGCGGTGGACGCCGGCGCCACCCACGTCCAGTGCACGGCCAACGGCTACGGGGAGCGCGTCGGCAACGCCAACCTCTTCCCGGTCGTCGCCGCCCTGGAGATCAAGTACGACCGGCGGGTGCTGCCGCCGGGCAGGCTGGCCGAGACGACGCGGATCTCGCACGCGATCGCCGAGGTCGTCAACCTCACGCCGTCCACGCATCAGCCGTACGTGGGGGTCTCCGCGTTCGCCCACAAGGCCGGGCTCCACGCCTCGGCGATCAAGGTGGACCCGGACCTCTACCAGCACATCGACCCCGAGCGGGTCGGCAACACCATGCGGATGCTCGTCTCCGACATGGCCGGCCGTGCCTCCATCGAGCTCAAGGGCAAGGAGCTCGGCGTCGACCTCGGCGGCGACCGCGAGCTGATCGGCCGCGTCGTCCAGCGGGTCAAGGAGCGGGAGCTGGCGGGCTATACGTACGAGGCCGCCGACGCCTCGTTCGAGCTGCTGCTCCGCGAGGAGATCGAGGGCCGGGCGCGACGCTACTACCGCGTGGAGTCCTGGCGCGCCATCGCCGAGGACCGCCCGGACGGCACCCACGCCAACGAGGCGACGGTGAAGCTGTGGGCGAAGGGCGAGCGCATCGTCGCCACGGCCGAGGGCAACGGCCCGGTCGACGCCCTCGACCGGGCGCTGCGGGTGGCGCTGGAGCGCATCTACCCCCAGCTCGCGGGCATCCGGCTGACCGACTACAAGGTCCGCATCCTGGAGGGCAACCTGGGCACGGGCTCGACGACCCGCGTCCTGGTCTCCACGAGCGACGAGAGCGGCGAGTGGTCCACGGTGGGCGTGGCGGAGAACGTCATCGCGGCGTCCTGGCAGGCGCTGGACGACGCGTACGCGTACGGGTTGCGCAGGGCGGGAGTGGATCCGCAGGAGTGAGCACCTGTACTTAGCCCCTTCGGCGTTTGAGGAGCGGGGTCCGGGGCGGAGCCCCGGTTCGGGAAGGGGCGGGTCAGGGGAAGGAGACCCCCAGCCCCGCCCCCAGCAAGTCGAACGCCCGATCCGCATCCGCATGCGCTTCGACCAGCGCATCCCCGATCGCCCGCCCCGACGCGAGCTTCTGCCAATTCTCCTGCGCCAGCCGGTGATGCACGGTGATGATCTGCGCCGCCGCGAGCCCGGCGGTCAGCGCATCACCGCGACCTGTCTCCAGCAACGCCCCCGCCAGCAACTCCTCATCCCGCTCGGCGTAGCGAACGAGACGGGCGAGCAGGCTCGGCGTCCCGTAGAGCATGTCGTTGAACGCCCGCACGACCGGGTGGTCGTTGAGGCCCGTGATGGGATCGTGGGCGTCCAGGCGCGCGTGGTAGTGCGCGCGGAGCGCGCCCAGCGGGGACTGACCGGCCGCCCTGCCGGCGACGACGCGCGCCGCCTCGCCCTGGTGGTCGGCGATGCGATGCAGCGCCAGGTCCTCCTTGGCCGGGAAGTAGCGGAAGAGCGTCGGCTTGGACACCTCGACCGCCGCCGCGACGTCCGCGACGGACACCTGGTCGAAGCCGTGCTTCAGGAACAGCTCGATGGCCGTGTCGGACAGCGCCTGGCGCGTGCGCTGCTTCTTCCGTTCCCGCAGTCCCGTCTCATCGGTCACGGTGTCACTCTACCAGGTGACGTTACCCAGAATCTTTTGTTACTCGGTTGCGTTTTTGGCGGGGCAGGTCTTTCATGGACACATGACTTCGACAGACGTACCGACCGACGTACTGATCGTGGGCGCGGGCCCCACTGGCCTGACCCTCGCCTGCTCGCTCGCCCGCGCCGGCGCGGCCGTCCGCATCATCGACAAGTCGCCCGAGTTCCACCGGAGCTCACGCGGCAAGGGCCTCAACCAGCGCAGCCGCGAGCTCTTCGACGACCTCGGGGTGGGGGAGCGGGCGGCGGCGTCCGGCATCGAGCACATCACCTTGCGCAAATACCGCGACGGCGTCGCCGTGGCGGACCACGTCGCCTTCGCCGACCGGTCCTCGACCCCCGACACCCCCTATGCCAGCGGCCTGCTCATCCCCCAGTGGCGCACGGAGGAGATCCTGCGCGAGCGGCTCGCCGACCACGGCGTCCAGGTCGAACTCGGCTGTGAGCTGGCCGGGTTCACCCAGGACGCGGACGGCGTCGTGGCGACGCTCGCCGACGGCCGGCGGATCACGGCGTCCTATCTCGTGGGCTGCGACGGCGGCCACAGCCCCGTGCGCAAGGCGCTGGGCGTGGCCTTCGAGGGGGAGACCGAAGCCGAGGAGAGCATGGTGGTCGGCGACGTCCGCGCCGACGGCCTCGACCCGGCCTACTGGCACCAGTGGTTCGACGAGGACGCGGCCCTCATGCTCTGCCCCTTCCCGGGCAGCGCGCACTGGCAGTTGCAGGGCTCGCCCGAGCGCGACGCCGACGGGCGGCCGCTGCCGCCGTCGCTCGAGTCCTTCCAGCGGCTCTTCGAGCGGTGCGCCCGGATACCGGACGTGCGGCTGACCGACCCCACCTGGTTCTCCATATACCGCGTCAACGTCCGGATGGCCGACCGCTTCCGCGTCGGCCGGGTCCTCCTCGCCGGGGACGCGGCCCACGTCCACTCGATCGCCGGCGGCCTGGGGATGAACACCGGCATCCAGGACGCCTTCAACCTGGGCTGGAAGCTGGCCTTCGTGGTGCGCGGGCTGGCCGGTCCGGGGCTGCTGGACACCTATGAGGAGGAGCGGCTGCCGGTCGCGGCGTGGACGCTCGACCTCACCAACGAGCGGCTGCGCGCGGTCCTGGAGGGCGTCCGGGAGGCGGGCGTCGGCACCGAGGCGGTGGTCACCGACGACATCACCACGCTGGGCGTCGGCTACGGCTGGAGCTCGCTGGCGTGGGGCGGCCCCAAGGCGGGGGAGCGGGCACCCGACGCGCCCTGCCGGGACGCGGCGACCGGCAAGGGGATACGGCTCTTCGAGGTCTTCGCCGGGCCGCGCTTCACCCTCCTCGGCGTAGGGCCGACGAGCGCGAAGGCTCTGGCGGAGGTCCTCGCGGAAGCGGGGGAGAAGTACGACGGGATGCTGACCGTGCTGGGTGTCGACGACCACGAGGGGCACGTCCGACGGGCGTACGGGATCGAGGGCGACGGGCTCGTGCTCGTACGGCCCGACAACCACATAGCCCTGAGCGTGGCGGCGGACCGAGGCGCGGAGGTCATGGACCGGCTGGCGCGCCTCGGTCGCTGATCCGCACGGGGATCAGGCCTGGGCGGCGGACTTGACGGCGGAGATGTCGAAGGTGAGCTTCACCTTGTCGCTGACCATGACACCGCCGGCCTCCAGGGCCGCGTTCCAGGTCAGGCCCCAGTCGGAGCGCAGGATCTCGGCGCTTCCCTCGAAGCCGACGCGCTCGTTGCCGTAGACGTCCGTGGCCGAGCCGTTGAACTCCAGGTCGATGGAGAGGGGGCGGGTGACGTCCTTGATGGTGAGGTCGCCGGTGAGGCGGTAGCGGTCGCCGCCCACGCGCTCGGCGGCGGTGGAGCGGAAGGTCATCAGGGGGAACGCCTCGGCGTCGAAGAAGTCGCCGCTCAGCAGGTGGGCGTCGCGGTCCTTGATGCCGGTGTCGACGCTGTCGATCCTGACGTCGATGGCGGCGGTGGAGCGGGCGGGGTCGGAGCCGTCGAGGCGGAGGGTTCCCTCGTGCTGGGTGAAGGAGCCCTTGACGTTGGTGACCATCGCGTGGCGCACGGTGAAGCCGATGCTGCTGTGGGCCGGGTCGATGGTGTAGTCGCCGGTCAGCGCGGCGAGGGCCGGGTCCGTGTCGAGGACGGCGGTGGCGGTGGGGGCGGTGGCGGTGTCCCGCTTGCGGGTGAAGAGGCCCATGACTGCTCCTGGGGGTAGGGAAAGACAGAGAAAGGTTGTTTAACCTTCAATGAGATTGACGATAGCGCAATCTGGTTCAAGCTTCAACTACTCCGGGAGGGGAGTCGGCCGGACGCCCGCGGCAGGCGTCATTGCGCCCCGTGCGCCCCCGTGCCACCGTGTGCGCCGTGCCGTCGTCCACCCCCGCATGGACCCGCCGTGGCTTCCTCGCCGCCTCCGCCCTCGGCGCCCTCGGGCTGGGCGCCGCGCTGCCCGGAGCCGCCCTCGCCGGCCCGGAGGGCGACTTCGCCGGGCCGCGCCGCCGCTGGCGCGAGCTCACGCTCGGCGCCGGCTTCGACCCCGCCGCCGAGCCCTACGCCGGCGTCCTGCGGCGCACCGGGGAGCAGGCCCGCGCCCATCGTGCGAGCATGCGCCCCGCCGCCGGCTCGCTCTGGCCGGACGCGCCCTTCGACCCGCCCGCCGGGATCACCCGCAGCTACGCCCGGCTGTTCACCATGGCCCAGGCCCACGCCCAGCCCGGCACGGGCCTCACCGGGGACGCCGGTCTCGCCGCCGACGTCCTCGCCGGGCTCGACCACCTCCACGAGCGCGTCTACCACCCCGGGACCGTCCGCTACGGGAACTGGTGGGAGTGGCAGATCGGCAGCCCCCGGCTGCTGCTGGACACCGCCGCCCTCCTCCACGACGCGGTGGGCCCGGACCGGCGCGCCCGGCTGCTGGCCGCCGTCGACCACTTCGTCCCCGACTCGGCGATCGGCCCCTACACGGGCACCAGCACCGGCGCCAACCGCGTCGACCTGTGCCGGGTCGTGGCCCTGCGCGGCGTCCTGGGCGAGGACGCCGCCAAGGTCGCCCTCGCCCGCGACGCCCTCTCCCCGGTCTTCCCCCACGTCCTCAAGGGCGACGGGCTCTACGTCGACGGATCGTTCATCCAGCACACCTGGGTGGCCTACACCGGCACCTACGGCTGTGTGCTGCTCGACGGGCTCGGCCGGCTCTTCGCGCTGCTGCGCGGCTCGCGCTGGGAGGTCACGGACCCCAACCGGCGGATCATTCACGACAGCGTGGAGCACGCCTTCGCGCCACTGATCCACGACGGCCTGGTGATGGACTGTGTCTCCGGCCGCGCCATCAGCAGGGGCGTCCGGGCGGCCGAGCCGGACGGGCCCGTCCAGAGCGATCACCAGCGCGGCCACGCCCTCATCGCGGCCATCGCCCTGCTCGCGGCGGGCGCGAGCCCGGCCGAGCGGGAGCGCTGGCACGGCATGGTGAAGGGCTGGATCGCCCGGGACACCACCAGCCCCGTGCTCACCGACCCCCAGTTCGACGTCGCCGACCTCGCCCGCCTCGCCGCGATCGCCGCCGGGCCCGCGCCCGCCGCCCCGGAGCCCGTGGGTCACCGGCTCTTCGCCGCCATGGACCGGGCCGTCCACCGCCGCCCCGGCTGGACCGCCGCCATCGCCATGGCCTCCGACCGCGTCACCCACTACGAGAACGGCAACGGCGAGAACCCGCGCGGCTGGCACACCGGCGCCGGAATGCTCACCTGGTGGGGCGCCGGCCACACCGGCGGCCAGGGCACCGGCGGCCAGTACACCGACGCCTTCTGGCCCACCGTAGACCCCTACCGGCTGCCCGGCACCACCGTCTCCGCCGTCCCCCTCGCCGACAACCAGGGCGGCGGCTGGGGCGCCCCCAAACCGGCGGCTCGCTGGGTCGGCGGCGTCACCGACGGGGAGTACGCGGCCGTCGGGCAGCACCTCAAAGGGCTCGGCTCCACCCTGGAGGCCCGCAAGTCCTGGTTCTGCGCGGGCGACGCCGTCATCTGCCTGGACGCCGGGATCACCGCCCGGGACGGCACCGGCGTCGAGACCGTCGTCGACAACCGCAACCTCGGCGCCACCGGCACCCCCGCCCTCACCGTGGACGGCGAGCCCCAGCCCGGCCACGACGGCTGGAGCGAGTCCTTCGACCGCGTCCGCTGGGTCCACCTCGCCGGGCACGGCGGCTACGTCTTCCCCGGCGGCGCCCCGCTCACCGCCCTGCGCGAGGCCCGCACCGGAGCCTGGCGCGACATCAACGCCGACGGCTCGCCCACCCCCCTCACCCGGCGCTACCTCACCCTCCTGCGCCCCCACGGCATCGACCCCGAGGGCGCCTGCCACGTCCACCTGCTGATGCCCGGCGCCGGCCCCCGCGCCCTCGCGGACCGCGCCGCCGATCCCGGCTGGCTCTCCGTCCTCGCCAACACCGGGGACGTCCAGGCCGTCCACGTCCCCTCCCTCGGCCTGACCGCCGCCAACTTCTGGGCCCCCGGCACCGCCGGCCCCCTCACCACCGACACCCCCGCCTCCGTACTCCTGCGCCACGACGGCTCCACCGCGACCCTCCACATCGCGGGCCCCCTGCGCACCGGTGATCCCATCGATCTCATATGGCATTACCCTGTGAGGAACGTCACATCTCGCGACCCCGCCGTGGAGGTGCTGGAAACGGGATCCCTGGTGCGGCTGAGGATCCGGCCGGGCACCGCCTGCGCCCCGCACGGCTGCCGGCTGGCCCTCCGCGCCGCACCCCGGCCCACGCGGAGATCGCTGGTCAAGACACACGGATGACCGCTGTGCCGGGCCACATTTGTGGAGTGTTCACAGCGTGGGACCCGCCCCCGCGCCCAAGGGGCTGATAAGACCCCTGCGCGGTTCTGTGCCGCCTGCCCACGAAAACACGCGCGACGTTGTGTGGAACCGACATGATGTTCCGGGCGGCCCGCCACGTACCGTCTTTCCATGAGCAATCTCGAAGGTGCGCCCGTAGAGGCGAGTGACGTCCGTGGGCGCGTCGCCGAGCTGCACGCCATCCGCGAGCAGGTCCGGCGAGGTCCGAGCGAGCGGGCGACCCAGGCGCAGAAGGCCAAGGGAAAGCTGACCGCTCGCGAGCGCATTGAACTTCTCCTCGACGAGGGCTCCTTCACCGAGGTGGAGCCGCTGCGGCGGCACCGCGCCAGCGGGTTCGGGCTGGAGGCCAAGCGCCCGTACACCGATGGTGTGATCACCGGGTGGGGAACCGTGCACGGGCGGACGGTGTTCGTCTACGCGCACGACTTCCGGATCTTCGGCGGCGCGCTGGGCGAGGCCCACGCCACCAAGATCCACAAGATCATGGACAAGGCCATCGCGGCCGGTGCCCCGCTGGTCTCCCTGAACGACGGCGCCGGCGCCCGCATCCAGGAGGGCGTCTCGGCGCTGGCCGGCTACGGCGGCATCTTCCAGCGCAACACCAAGGCCTCCGGCGTCATCCCGCAGATAAGCGTGATGCTCGGCCCCTGCGCGGGCGGCGCCGCCTACTCCCCGGCGCTCACGGACTTCGTCTTCATGGTCCGCGACACCTCCCAGATGTTCATCACCGGCCCCGACGTCGTGCGCGCGGTCACCGGTGAGGAGATCACCCAGAACGGCCTCGGCGGCGCGGACGTCCACGCCGAGACCTCCGGCGTGGCCCACTTCGCCTACGACGACGAGGAGACCTGCCTGGAGGAGGTCCGCTACCTCCTCTCGCTCCTCCCGCAGAACAACCGGGAGAACCCGCCCCGCGTGGAGAGCGAGGACCCCGCCGACCGGCTCGGCGAGGCCCTGCTGGACCTGGTCCCCGCCGACGGCAACCGGCCGTACGACATGCGCAAGGTCATCGAGGAGATCGTCGACGACGGCGAGTACCTGGAGATCCACGAGCGCTGGGCCACCAACATCATCTGCGCCCTGTCCCGGCTGGACGGCCGGGTCGTCGGCATCGTCGCCAACCAGCCGCAGTCCCTCGCGGGCGTCCTCGACATCGAGGCGTCGGAGAAGGCCGCACGGTTCATCCAGATGTGCGATGCCTTCAACATCCCGATCATCACTCTTTTGGACGTACCCGGTTTCCTTCCGGGTGTGGACCAGGAGCACGGTGGGATCATCCGGCACGGTGCGAAGCTGCTGTACGCCTACTGCAACGCCACCGTGCCCAGGATCTCGGTGATCCTGCGCAAGGCCTACGGCGGTGCGTACATCGTGATGGATTCCCAGTCGATCGGCGCGGACCTCACCTACGCCTGGCCCACCAACGAGATCGCGGTCATGGGCGCCGAGGGCGCGGCCAACGTCATCTTCCGCAAGCAGATCGCGGAGGCGGACGACCCCGAGGCCATGCGCTCGCGCATGGTCAAGGAGTACAAGGCCGAGCTCATGCACCCGTACTACGCGGCCGAGCGCGGCCTGGTCGACGACGTGATCGACCCCGTCGAGACCCGGTCGGTGCTGATCCGGTCGCTGGCGATGCTCGCGAACAAGCACGCGGACCTGCCGGCGCGCAAGCACGGCAACCCGCCCCAGTAAGACGTCCCGTACTGAAGCATCGGAGACATTCACATGAACGACACGCTCGTACGCGTCGAGAAGGGCACGGCCGACGCCGAGGAACTGGCGGCCGTCACCGCCGTCCTCCTCGCCCGCGCCGCCGCCGGCAACACCGCCGCCCCCGTCCGTCCCCGCCGCACCACGGCCCCCTGGCGCCGCCTGGAGCGCAGCTCCGGCTTCCGGGCGCCGCACAGCTGGCAGGGCTGACGAAGCACGCGCCACAACGCGACGAGGGCCCCTCACCGACCGGTGAGGGGCCCTCGTCGCGTCGCGGGGACCGCCGGGAACGCGAAGAGGTCCCCGCACTCCCTGAGGGAGTGCGGGGACCTCTTCGCATCCGAACTAGCGGAGCCGCGCCATCAGCGCGTGCTCGACGAGCGTGATGAGGGCGCTCTTCGCCTCGTTGCGGTGCCGGGCGTCCGTGGTGATGATCGGCGCGTCCGGGCCGATCTGGAGGGCCTCACGGACCTCCTCCGGCGTGTACGGCTGGTGTCCGTCGAAGCCGTTGAGGGCGATGACGAAGGGCAGGCCGCTGTTCTCGAAGTAGTCGACCGCGGGGAAGCAGTCGGCGAGCCGGCGGGTGTCGACCAGGACGACGGCGCCGATGGCGCCGCGCACCAGGTCGTCCCACATGAACCAGAAGCGGTCCTGACCCGGCGTACCGAAGAGGTAGAGGATCAGGTCCTGGTCCAGGGTGATACGGCCGAAGTCCATGGCCACGGTGGTCGTGGTCTTGTCCGGCGCGTGGGTCAGATCGTCGATGCCCGCCGAGGCGGAGGTCATCACGGCTTCGGTGCGCAGCGGGTTGATCTCCGAGACCGCGCCGACGAACGTGGTCTTGCCCACGCCGAAGCCACCCGCGACGACGATCTTCGCGGAGGTGGTGGAGCGGGCTGCCTCGCCGCTAGAGGTTCCGAAGTCCACTGAGCACCCTTTCGAGCAGTGTCACGTCAGGCTGACCGCCGGCGGACGCATCGCCGCCGGGCTGATGAATGGCGACGAGTCCGGCCTCGGCCAGATCGGCGACGAGGATTCGGGCGACGCCGAGCGGAATGGAAAGAAGTGCCGAGATCTCGGCGACCGACTTGATCTCACGGCACAGATGGCAGATGCGCTGGTGTTCCGGCAACTGCCCCTGGAGCTGGGACGGCTGGGCCGTGGTGTGCACCAGCGCCTCGATGGCGAGCTGGTACCGCGGCCGGGTCCGGCCGCCGGTCATGGCGTAGGGCCGGACCAGCGGGTTGTGCTTGCCGCCCGAGGAGGACGACGACGCGCGCCGGTGTGCTTGGGACGGAGGCGGTACGTGCGGGGCGCGCTGCTGCTCCGGCATGGCGTGGTGGCTTGGCGCGGAGGGGAAGTCGAAGCGGTTCAACGGGGGTTGGGCCTGCTGGTCACCGCCATACGGGTAACCGCCGGGGGGCGTTGCCACGTTTCCTCCTCCAACTTGCCTGTCTGCTGCCGGTCGCGCCACCGCACCCTACGGCGCGGTGGCGCGAAACGCACTGCCTCTTGATTAGTTGAGAAGGCTTCCCTGGAGTTCGGACCGGAGCTCGGGGGTGAGCACATTGCCCGCCCGGTCCACCAGGAGGGCCATCTCGTAGCCGACGAGGCCGATGTCGCACTCCGGGTGTGCCAGCACCGCGAGGGCGGAGCCGTCGGAGACGGACATGATGAAGAGGAAGCCGCGCTCCATCTCCACCACGGTCTGGTTGACCGGGCCGCCCTCGAAGATGCGGGAGGCACCGGCGGTCAGTGAGGTCAGGCCGGAGGCGACCGCCGCCAGCTGGTCGGCGCGGTCCCGCGGAAACCCTTCGGACATCGCCAGAAGGAGTCCGTCGGCGGAGACCACGACGGTGTGGGACACCCCTGGGGTGTTGTCCACGAAACTGGTGATCAACCAGTTCAGGTTCTGCGCCGCCTGGCTCATCGGGCTCACACTAACGCTCCTGATCGTAGGTGCCGCCGGGGCCGAAGCCCTGGTCGTGTTGCTGATGCTGCTGATGCGAGGGACCCGCCGGATGCTCCGAGGAGTCCGCTCCGTGCTCGCGTCCCTGCTGGATGCCCCGGCGAAGGTTGGCCAACCTGCCGCGGACGTCCTCCGGGGCGCGGGACACCTGCGGGCCCGTCTGCGCGGTCTGTTCCGCCTTGCCCTCGACCAGATTGGCCTTGGGCACCCGGCGGGGGAGACCGGAGGGGGTCACGCCGCCGGCCTTCGGCTCCCGGAGCTGCCCGGCACGCTGCCAGCGCTCGTCGTTCGCCGACTTCCAGTCGGGGCTGTCACCCTCCGCGGGTCGCGGTGGGACCTCCTGCCGGTACTGCTCCGGTTCTCCGCCGTCCCTCGTGGCCTCCTCGCCCGTCCCGTCCTGCTGCCACCGCTTGTCGCGGCGCGGCAGACCGGACCCGGTCAGCGAGGGGGAGCCGCTCGAGGCGGGGCCCGGACGGTCGAACTCTACGCGCTCCGGCTGGGCCGTGTCAGCGGACGGCTGGGATTCCGGTTCCGCTGCGTAACCCTGTCCGTACTCATGCTGGTACGGACCTGGTTCGGTCCACTGTCCTTGGTGACCGGGGGCGTACGCGTCGCCGTAGGTCCGCTGGTCCGGTACCGCCGGGTCCGCGTAGCCGGATTCCGGGTAGCCCGTACCGTCGAACTGCCGCGGAGCCTGGGGCTCCATGGATATCGGCTCCTGCGGCTGCGCGTGCGGCTGCTGCTGGAACGCGTCGGGCTGCCCGAACGGGTCCGGCTGCTCGAAGCCCTGCTGCTGCGGGACCTCGTCGCGGAAGAGCGGACGGTTCTCGCCGTTCTGCCCCAGCGCCGCGCGGCGCTGGTCGCGCATCAGCGAGCGGCCCACCGGGTCCATCGCCGCACCGGAACCGGGGGCGTCGGGGCGCGTCTCGTAGCGGGAGTCGTCGAAGCCGAGCTCGGCCGCGGTCGGGGCGTGGCCCACCGGTGCCTGCTGCATGATCGGCGCCTGCTGCTGGGGGACCATCTCGGAGACCGTGAAGTCGTCCTGGACCTGGTCCTCGCCACCGCCACCGTGGGTGATGGCGTCCGGCAGCATGACCAGCGAGGTGGTGCCCGCCTGCTCGCCCGAGGGGCGCAGCTGGACCCGGATGTCGTGGCGCGTCGCCAGACGGCCGACCACGAACAGGCCCATGCGCTGGGCGATCGCGACGTCCACGGTCGGCGGATTGGCCAGCCGGTGGTTGATGTCCGCGAAGTCCTCGGCGGTGAGGCCGATGCCCTTGTCGTGGATCTCGACCATCACCCGGCCGTCGGGGAGACGGGTGGCGGTGACGCGCACCTTGGTGTGCGGGGAGGAGAACGAGGTGGCGTTCTCCAGCAGCTCCGCGAGCAGGTGCACGAGGTCGGTGACGGCCCGGCCGTGGATCTCGGCCTCGGGCAGGCCGCTGAGCTCGATGCGCTCGTACGCCTCCACCTCGGAGGTGGCGGCCCGGAGGACGTCCACCAGCGGGATCGGCTGGTCCCAACGGCGGCCCGGCTCCTCGCCCGCGAGGATGAGGAGGTTCTCGCCGTTGCGCCGCATACGGGTGGCCAGGTGGTCCAGGCGGAAGAGGTTCTCCAGCTGGTCCGGGTCGGCCTCGTTGTTCTCCAGGTCGGTGATGAGGTCCAGCTGGCCCTCGATCAGCTTCTGGTTGCGGCGCGAGAGGTTGGTGAAGATCGCGTTGACGTTGCCCCGCAGACCCGCCTGCTCGGCGGCGAGCCGCACGGCCTCGCGGTGGACCTGGTCGAAGGCGCGGGCGACCTCGCCGATCTCGTCACGGGTGGTGATCGGGATCGGCTCGACCCGGGTGTCGACCTGACCGGGCTCGGTCCGCGAGAGCTGGTCGACCAGCGCCGGCAGGCGCTGCTCGGCCACGTCGAAGGCGGCGGTGCGGAGCCTGCGCATGCTGCGGCTCATCGAGCGGGCCATCCGGCCGGCGACGAAGAACGCGATCAGCAGCGCGAGGACCATGATCGAGGAGTTGACGATCGCGTCCTGCGTGGCCTCGGAGGCGACGCTCTCGGCCTCGTCCACGGCCTTGTCGATCTGGTGTTCCTCGACCGTGCGGTACGCGCCGAACTTCGCGGTGGAGGCCTGGAGCCACGCCTCGGGCGTGATGCCCTTGGCCTTCAGCTGGGCCGGGGTGGCGCCGGACATGATGGCGGCGGCCATCTTGTCCTGCTCCTCCACCTGGGCCTCGGTGGCCAGCGCGGCCTGGAGGCGCTTGATGTCGTCCTCCGTACCGCCCTGCTCGTACTCGCCGCGGGCGATGTACTCGAGGAAGTTGTAGGAGGAGAAGGCCGTCTGGAGGGTCTTCTGGTTGGCGGCGTCACCGGGCTTGATCAGCAGGTGGGCGCCGATGGAGCGCTGGAGCGACTCGGCGGCCTTCGCCAGGGAGACCGCGTAGACCATGCGGCCGTACGAGGTGACGTTGCCGGTGCCCAGGCCCAGCTCATTGGTGAACGCCATGAGGGGACGCTGGATGGCGCCGTAGCCGTCCTCGGTCTTCGCGCCCTCCAGGGCGGGCGTGTACGCGGCCGAACGCAGCTTGGGCAGCGTCGGCTCGGCGTCCCGCACGGCCTTCAGACGGCGCTTGAGGCTCGGGGTGTCCGGCATCTTCTTGACGGCCGCGTCGAATTCGGCGCGCGCCGCGTCCGTCGCGGCCCGGGCCTTCTTGACGCCCGCGTCGTCGGTCTCACCCGCGAGCAGCGGCTTGGCGCTGATGTCGCGCTCGTCGATGACGGCGTGCGCGTAGGTGGCCGCGGCCCGCACCAGACGGGCGGTGTTCGCCGCGTCCGCCGCCTCGCTCCAGGTGTCGACCCGGCTCTTCACATCGAGCCCGCCGAACACCAGGGCCACGAGGACCGGGATCAGGAGGATCGCGTTCAGGCGGACCGGCACACGCCAGTTGCGGGGCGAGAATCTGCTGCCGCCGCCCGTGGGCGCGGCGGGGGAATCGGGCATGTCGGAAGGCGGCACCGCTGTGCGCGACGGCGGGGTGAAGTTGCCCCGCGCGTCCCGCGTCTGCTGCGCGGCGCCCGTCTTTCTTCGCCTCACTCGACCAACAACCTCTCGGCGTCGGCACCTGATGCTGTGCCGTTCATCTGCTGAGCCGTGACTGCTCAGTCCGGGAATTCCAGCACGTTGGACAGGTGCAATCCAAACAACGGACAGAGCCCGTGAAGGCCGCGATTTGCCCGACATAAAACGGGCATTAAGGCCGAGCCGCGCCAAATGGCGGGCGGGCCGTGCGCGGAGCGCGATCGGCCGGACGCGACGAGTGGTCGCGTCCGGCCGATTCTCTGTCGAAACGTTATGAACTCCGAAGTGCGCGCGTGGTCAATGCCACAACTTACGCACCGTCACAACCCCCGCCGAAGGCGGCGCTATTTCAGCCGGGCCATCAGCGCGTGTTCCACGAGCGTGATCAGAGTGCTCTTCGCCTCGTGCCGGTGGCGCGCGTCGGTCGTGATGATCGGCGTGTCCGGGCCGATCTGCAGGGCCTCGCGAACGTCCTCGGGACCGTAGGGCTGCTGTCCGTCGAAGCCGTTGAGGGCGATGACGAAGGGCAGGCCGCTGTTCTCGAAGTAGTCGACCGCGGGGAAGCAGTCGGCGAGCCGGCGGGTGTCGACCAGGACGACGGCGCCGATGGCGCCGCGCACCAGGTCGTCCCACATGAACCAGAAACGGTCCTGACCCGGCGTACCGAACAGATACAGGATCAGGTCGTCATCGAGGGTGATTCGACCGAAATCCATCGCCACGGTGGTCGTGGTCTTGTCCTGGACGTGGCTCAGATCGTCGATCCCCGCCGAGGCGGAGGTCATCACGGCTTCGGTGCGCAGCGGACTGATCTCCGAGACCGCCCCGACGAACGTGGTCTTGCCGACGCCGAAGCCGCCCGCCACCACGATCTTCGCGGACGTGGTGGAGCGGCCGACGCCTCCGCTAGAGCTTCCGAAGTCCACTGAGAACCCTTTCGAGCAGTGTCACATCCGGCGTACCGCCGGACTCCCCGCCGCCCGGCTGGTGGATCGCCACCATGCCGGCCTCCGCCAGGTCCGCCACCAGGATGCGGGCCACACCGAGCGGCATGTTCAGCAGCGCGGAGACCTCCGCGACCGACTTCACCTCGCGGCACAGGTGGCAGATCCGCTGGTGCTCGGGGAGCAGCCCACCGAGGTGCGCCGGGTCGGCCGTGGAGCTGACCAGCGCCTCGATGGCGAGCTGGTAGCGCGGCCGGGTCCGGCCTCCCGTCATGGCGTACGGGCGGATCAGCGGCTGGTCGTCTTCTTCTTCTTCCCCGTACGGCGCGTGGTGTGAAGCACCGTACGGGCCGGGCGAGACGGGCGGGGTCATGAATCCTCCGGACGGGACAGCAGGATGGCAATGATGCCGTCGTGTGGCGGCCGGTGGGGGGTTTTCGGCCGTACGGTCGGACGGAAATCGCGGTGTGCGGTGGTCAGTTCAGCAGGCTTCCCTGGAGTTCGGACCGGAGCTCGGGGGTGAGCACATTGCCCGCCCGGTCCACCAGGAGGGCCATCTCGTAGCCCACGAGGCCGATGTCGCACTCCGGGTGTGCCAGCACCGCCAGTGCGGAGCCGTCGGAGACGGACATGATGAAGAGGAAGCCGCGCTCCATCTCCACCACGGTCTGGTTGACCGGGCCGCCCTCGAAGATGCGGGAGGCACCGGCCGTCAGCGAGGTCAGGCCGGAGGCCACCGCCGCCAACTGGTCGGCGCGGTCGCGCGGGAAGCCTTCGGACATCGCCAGAAGGAGTCCATCGGCGGAGACCACCACCGTGTGGGACACCCCCGGGGTGTTGCCCACGAAGTTGGTGATCAACCAGTTCAGATTCTGCGCCGCCTGGCTCATCGGACTCAACTAACGCTCCTGCTGGTGAGTGGGGCCAACATTGGTACTGCCGGTTGCCGGGCCGTTGCCGGCCTGACGTCCCTGCTGGATGCCCCGGCGGAGATTGGTCAGCCGGCCGCGCACGTCGTCGGGGGCGCGCGAGACCTGCGGACCGGTCGTCGAAGGGGACTGCTGCTCGGCGGTGCCCTCGACGAGGTTGGCGCGCGGCACCCGCCGCGGCAGCCCCGAGGTGGTGATCCCGCCCGCCGCCGGCTCCCGGACCGCCTCGGCCCGGCGCCAGCGTTCGTCGTTGGGGGAGTCCCAGGCGCCCTGGGAGGCTCCGTCGCCCCGGTCGGCCGACGGCCGTCCGGAGTCGGCCGGCTGGACGGGCACGCCCGCCGCCGGGGTCTCGCCGCGGAACCAGTTCGACTCCAGCTCCTCGAAGAGCGGGGACGGACCGGCGGCCGGCAGCTCGAACTGACCGGTCGTGCTGGTCAGCGGGTCCTCGTCGACCGGCTGGGCGAACCGGCCCGTGGTGCCCGACAGCTCGTCGCGGGGGGCGACGGCCTGCGGGAACTGGCCGGTGCCGCCGGTCGCCAGGGCGTCCGGGGCGGGACGGTCGTACTCGCCGCTCGTGCTGCCCGGAGCCTCGCCGGGGACGCCGGCGCCCGGGAGCGCGAACTGGCCCGTGCCCGACTGCGGCCGGCCCGAGGGGTCGAGCGCGGCGAACTGCGAGGTGTCACCGGGACCCGCGGCCGGCGCCCGCTCGGCGTCGGCGGGCGCGGCGAACCGGCCGGTGTGCCCGTCCTGACGGCCGCCCCGGGGGGTGTCCGTCGCGGGGACCGGCGGGAACTGCGCGGTGTCGCCGGGGCCGCCGCCGGGACGCGGGGCGTTCGGGGCCGGCACGGGGAACCCGCCCGTGGCCTCGACGTCCTCGTGACCGCGCGGGGTCTCCTGACCGGCGCGCGGCGCGCCGTCGGAGGACATCGGCCAGTCGTCGACCGGGCCCTTCTTCGGCTTGCCCTTGCGGGTCAGGCCCGACAGACCGTTCTTCGGGCCCGCCGGAGCGCCCTGGCCGGCGGCCGGGGACTGCTCGGTGCTCCAGCCCGGCGCCTGCCGCCCGGCGTCACCGGGGGCCGCGGCGCCACGGGCCGGCAGCTGCGGACGCCCGCCGGCGGCCGGCGGCGGCACGGCGGCGGGACCGCCGTTGCCGCGCGGCGGCAGCGCGGGGCGGCCGTCGGAGCCGGGGACGCCGGCGCGCGGAGAGGTGTCGAAGAGGCTGCCCGCGGCGGCACCGCCGCCGGGGCCACCGGGGCCGTTGTTGCCGCGCGGCACGATCGCCGGGCGCGGACCGCCGCCGGGCGGCGGCACCGGAC
Source organism: Streptomyces abikoensis (assembly GCF_014648775.1). Classification (GTDB taxonomy): domain Bacteria; phylum Actinomycetota; class Actinomycetes; order Streptomycetales; family Streptomycetaceae; genus Streptomyces; species Streptomyces abikoensis. The sequence goes on along the minus strand of NZ_BMRT01000003.1, from coordinate 153,860 downwards.
GGCGCTGCTGGCCCGCGCCGGCGGCCGGGGCGCCACCCGGGGCGCCCTGAGCGCCGGGGGCCGGCTGCTTGTGGCCCTGGGCCACGTCGACCGGGAGCATGACGAGCGCGGTCGTGCCGCCGGAGTCGGACGGGCGGAGCTGGATGCGGATGCCGTGTCGCAGGGACAGGCGGCCGACCACGAACAGACCCATGCGCCGGGAGACGGAGACGTCCACGGTGGGCGGGGAGGCCAGCCGCTCGTTGATCGCCGCGAGGTCCTCGGGCGAGAGGCCGATGCCGGTGTCGTGGATCTCGACCAGCACCCGGCCGTCGGGCAGGGCGTGACCGGTGACCTTGACCTTGGTCTGCGGGGAGGAGAACGACGTCGCGTTCTCCAGCAGCTCGGCGAGGAGGTGGACGAGGTCGTTGACGACGCGGCCGGCGACCTCGGTCGGCGGGACGCCGCTGAGCTCGATGCGCTCGTACTGCTCCACCTCGGACGCGGCGGCGCGGAGGACGTCGACGAGCGGCACGGGCCGGGTCCACCGTCGGCCGGGCTCCTCACCCGCGAGGACGAGGAGGTTCTCACCGTTACGGCGCATACGGGTCGCGAGGTGGTCCAGGCGGAACAGCGAGGACAGCTGGTCCGGGTCGGCCTCGCGGCTCTCGAGCTCGGAGATCAGGGACAGCTGACGCTGGATGAGGCCCTGGCTGCGACGCGAGAGGTTGGTGAACATCGCGTTGACGTTGCCACGGAGCAGGGCCTGCTCGGCGGCGAGGCGGACGGCCTCCTGGTGCACGTGGTCGAAGGCCTTGGCCACCTGACCGATCTCGTCCCGGCTGTGCACACCGACGGACTCGACGGACGTGTCGACGTCCTGCGGGTCGGTCTCGGACAGCTGCTTGACGAGCTCGGGCAGTCGCTCCTGGGCGACCTTCTGGGCGGTGTCCTGCAGTCGCCGCAGCGACCGCACCATGGACCGGGCCACGACGAAGGCGCCGACGAGCGAGATGCCCAGAACGAGGACGATGAGGGCACCGTTGAGGATGGCTTCCTGGTTGGCCTCGTCACGAAGCTCCAGGGCCTTCTGGTCCATCTCGGACAGCAGCGTCTGCTCGATCTTCGCCATCTCTTCGAGCTTGACGCTGTCCTGGTCGTACCAGTCGCGGTAACTGGTCTTCTCGTTCTTCAGCGCGTCGGCGTTGTTACCGAAGGCGCGCTCGGCGAACGTGTTGGCCGAGGTGACGTTGGTGTCGCCACCGTTGAGGGCCTTCAGCAGGCTGGCGGAGTCACCGGCGCGGATGGCGGTGAAGCGGCGCAGGGACTCTTCCTCGTTGTCCAGGGCCTGCTTGCCGTAGAGGTGGTCGTTGGCCGACAGGCCCGCGCCCTTGGGGTTGGCGAGCGCGGCGCTGAGGACCGCCCGCTGCATGGAGGCGTACTCCTTGGCGGAGGAGAACGACGCCAGCGCACGGGTCGAGGTGATCATGTCGCTGTTGCTGGTGGCCTGGGCCATGTCCTGGGACAGCGACAGCAGCGAGGCGATCAGCGCGTTGTAGCTGTTGACCGTCTGCGAGATGGACGAGTCCTGGTACGCGGTGCCGCGAATGGCCTTGATCTTGTCGAGCTGCTTGCTGATGTCGACAAGGGTGGTCCGCACACCGGCCATCGTCGGGTCGTTCGGCTTGACCTTCTGGGTCGTGCTCTTGAACGCCTCGATGGCCCGGTCGGCCTTCACCCGCGTCGCGACGATCTGGTCGTCCTTGGCGTTGTTGGTGATGATCGGGCCCGCCGACCGGTCGCGCTCCTCCTGGAGGGCGTCGGCGAGCTGGGTCGCCTTGCCCGTCATCTCAGTGAGGAGCTTCATGTGGTCGAGCTGGTCGACGTTGATGAGAGCGTCGTCGATGCGGAGGGCACCCAGTGTGGTGGCCGCGACGACGGGGAGGGCCAGCAGCGAGATCAGACGGGTGCTGATTCGCCAGTTGCGCAGGGCTATTCGCGAGCCCGGCCCCGTGGGACCACTCTTCTTCGGCTGTTCGGCGGCTTCGCCGCCGTTCGCCGTGTCGACCGGCGGGCCGGCGGGCGTGCCGCGGTCGGTCGCACCGCGCGGCTCCTGCTCCGCCGCAGCGCTGCCATCCCTCTTGAAACGTCCCTGCACTAGCGTCGCAACCTCTGGACCAGGCGTCCCACCGGTTTGAAGCGGAGGGACGGTGTCGAGTCGTGGGGGGACCGCGGTGCCCCCCTGGCGGTCCCCGGAATTCCAGCACAGTGCCGGATCTCCCAACAAGGCCGGTGGGGGTGCCGGCATAGGCCGTGACCCAGGGTGAGGGGAGTGGTGACGGACCGTAGAAGATTGTGTCCTTTATGCCGGACTTATTGCCATGAGTCGCGCAGCCGACCTCGGAGGGCCCCGACTGTCCCAGTCGCCATGATCAAGAGCGGAACGTCAGGTTCAGCCCGGCAATGTCCGTTTCGTGGAGGCATTATCGCTGTCCGGTATGCCGTATTTTTCGGGCTGTTCGTGAGCAAACTCACAAGGAACTCATGACTTGTCCCGCCAACGGCTGGGGATAGGCGCGCCGTAGCCTGGTCCTTTGCACAGGCGGCGAAAACGTCCAGTCAACGCCCCAGAGATCGATAACGCGAGGCCCCCAAGTGAAGACCGCACCGTCGGCTCGTCCGTCCCTGAAGACCGCCAACCCCCGTCGCACGACGCTCGCGCACCTGAAGGACGCCGAGTCGCTGCGCGTGGCCGACGCCGACCGCCGCGAGCACGCCCTGGAGCTCCCCGCGGTCACCGCCAACCCGCGCCGCACGGTCCTGATGACCGCGCCCGTGGCGGCCGTCCCCGCCGAGTGACCCCGTCCGGCGGCTGACCCCGCCGGACCACGGCGGCGCACGGGTCGCGCACGCCCCCCGCGATAGCCTGGGGCGTCAGACTCCGGCCAAAGCAAGACAAGGGGAAGAAGCCTCCCGTGCGCATCGCCAGGTTCTCCATCGACGGAAACGTCGCGTTCGGCGTCGTAGAGGGGGACGCCTCCACCGAAGGCGGCCCCGTTCTCGACATCATCAAGGGGCACCCCTTCGCGGAATTCGAGCGCTCCGGGCAGAAGATCCCGCTGAGCAAGGTGCGGCTGCTGCCGCCCGTGCTGCCCAACAAGGTCGTCGCCGTCGGCCGCAACTACGCCGAGCACGCCGCGGAGCTGGGGAATGCCATCGTTGACGATCAAGGCCGTCCCGAGGCGCCGATCACCTTCTTCAAGCCCTCGACCGCCGTCATCGGCCCCGGCGACGCCATCGCCTACCCCTCCTTCTCCAGCGAGGTCCACCACGAGGCCGAGCTCGCCGTCGTCATCGGCCGCATGTGCCGCGAGGTCCCGCGCGAGCGCGTCAAGGACGTCATCCTCGGCTACACCTGCGCCAACGACGTCACCGCGCGCGACGTCCAGGAGCGCGAGAAGCAGTGGGCCCGGGCCAAGGGCTTCGACACCTCCTGCCCGCTCGGCCCCTGGGTCGAGACCGAGCTGGACCCGAGCGACCTCGGGATCATGTGCACGGTCAACGGACAGCAGCGCCAGCTGGGCCGGACGAGCGACATGGTCCGCTCCATCGAGGACCTGATCGTCCACATCACCGAGGCGATGACGCTGCTCCCCGGCGACGTCGTCCTCACGGGCACCCCGGCCGGAGTCGGACCGCTCAACGTCGGCGACGAGGTCGCCGTCACCATCGAAGGCATCGGCACTCTCACCAACAAGGTGATCAAGCGTGGCTAACGCGAACGTCCGCGTACGTTTCTGTCCCTCGCCGACCGGCAACCCCCACGTGGGCCTGGTCCGCACCGCCCTCTTCAACTGGGCGTTCGCCCGCCACCACGGTGGCACCCTCGTCTTCCGCATCGAGGACACCGACGCGGCGCGCGACTCCGAGGAGTCGTACCAGCAGCTGCTGGACGCCATGCGCTGGCTGGGCCTCGACTGGGACGAGGGCCCCGAGGTGGGCGGCCCCCACGCGCCGTACCGCCAGTCGCAGCGCATGGACCTCTACAAGGACGTCGCCGCCAAGCTGCTCGACGCCGGCCACGCCTACCGCTGCTACTGCACCACCGAGGAGCTGGACGCCCGCCGCGAGGCCGCCCGCGCCGCCGGCAAGCCCTCCGGCTACGACGGCACCTGCCGCGAGCTCACCGCGGAGCAGAAGGAGGCGTACGAGCGCGAGGGCCGCGAGCCCATCGTCCGCTTCCGGATGCCCGACGAGCCGATCACCTTCACCGACCTGGTGCGCGGCGAGCTGACCTTCACCCCGGAGAACGTTCCGGACTACGGCATCGTCCGCGCCAACGGCGCCCCCCTCTACACGCTCGTCAACCCCGTCGACGACGCGCTGATGGAGATCACCCACGTGCTGCGCGGCGAGGACCTGCTGTCCTCCACCCCGCGGCAGATCGCCCTCTACAAGGCGCTCGCCGAGATCGGCGTCGGCAACGGCACCACCCCGTCCTTCGGCCACCTGCCCTACGTCATGGGCGAGGGCAACAAGAAGCTCTCCAAGCGCGACCCGCAGGCCTCCCTCAACCTCTACCGGGAGCGCGGCTTCCTCCGCGAGGGCCTGCTCAACTACCTGTCGCTGCTCGGCTGGTCCCTCTCCGCCGACCAGGACCTCTTCTCGATGGACGAGATGGTGGCGGCGTTCGACATCCAGGACGTCAACGCCAACCCGGCCCGCTTCGACCTCAAGAAGGCCGAGGCGATCAACGCCGACCACATCCGCCGCCTGGACGTGAAGGCGTTCGCCGAGGCCTGCGAGCCCTGGCTGAATGCCCCGCACGCCAACTGGGCCCCCGAGAACTTCGACCGGGCCGCCTGGGAGGCCATCGCCCCCCACGCCCAGACCCGGCTGACCGTCCTCTCCGACATCACGGCCAACGTCGACTTCCTCTTCCTGGACGAGCCCGTCGAGGACGAGGCGTCCTGGGCCAAGGCCATGAAGGAGGGCTCGGACGCCCTGCTGCGCACGGCCCGCGAGAAGCTCGCCGAGGCCGAGTGGAACGCGGACGCCCTCAAGGCCGCCGTCGTCGCGGCGGGCGAGGAGCACGGCCTGAAGCTCGGCAAGGCCCAGGCGCCCGTCCGCGTGGCCGTCACGGGCCGCACGGTCGGCCTCCCGCTCTTCGAGTCCCTCGAGGTGCTGGGCCGCGAGCGCACCCTGGCCCGGGTGGACGCCGCCCTGGCCAAGCTGGCCGGCTGACGCCCGTACGTCCCGCCACGAGGGGCCCGGCAGCCTTCGGTGAAGGCCGCCGGGCCCCTCGCGCACCACGTGCGCACGGCCGCCCGGCCACCAGGCGGGTTATCGATTTTGGACCCCAGTCCACCTTCGGGTAATGTTCTTCCTGCGCCGCCCGAGAGGGCCGAGAGGCCGGAGCGGAGGGCGCGAGCCGAACAAGACCCCTTCCGGGGGGTGGAGTTACGGTGGGGTATGGTGTAATTGGCAGCACGAGTGATTCTGGTTCACTTAGTCTAGGTTCGAGTCCTGGTACCCCAGCCAAGAATTCTGAGAATTCTTCTTCGAAATTCTCTCGGAAAACCACTGATAAAGTGGGGCGCGAGTGGAAAAAAGTAGAAGCGCAGTGCTTGCCCCCGTTGTGTAGCGGCCTAGCACGCCGCCCTCTCAAGGCGGTAGCGCCGGTTCGAATCCGGTCGGGGGTACTGATTCCTGAAAGGGCAATCCCGGACAGGAGTCGCTAGGGCCCCCGTTGTGTAGCGGCCTAGCACGCCGCCCTCTCAAGGCGGTAGCGCCGGTTCGAATCCGGTCGGGGGTACTGATTCCTGAAGGGGAAACCCGGACAGGAGTCGCTAGGGCCCCCGTTGTGTAGCGGCCTAGCACGCCGCCCTCTCAAGGCGGTAGCGCCGGTTCGAATCCGGTCGGGGGTACTGGGTAAAACCACCATGGGGTATGGTGTAATTGGCAGCACGAGTGATTCTGGTTCATTTAGTCTAGGTTCGAGTCCTGGTACCCCAGCGCAGTAACAAAGCAAGCCCCCGTTGTGTAGCGGCCTAGCACGCCGCCCTCTCAAGGCGGTAGCGCCGGTTCGAATCCGGTCGGGGGTACAGCGAGACACAAGAAACGCCCTCCGCTTCGGCGGGGGGCGTTTTTTGCGCGTCCTTCCGCCCCTCGCGGGGCGGCGGGATAATCCCCGCATGGTCCACGTCGGTGATCTGCGGCCCGGTGACCACGCGTGCCTGCTCTTCGGATCGGACGAGGAGCGGGCCTCCATTCTGCGGGACTTCGTCCGAGGGGGCCTGGACGCCGAGGACAAGATCCTCTACCTGAGCGGTGCCGAAGCGGAACCCCTGGGCCTGCCCGGTGTGCCGGCGGGCCGGGTCGAGGTCGTCCGGCTCGGGGAAATCCTCTCCGGCCGGGGCCGGTTGGAGCCCGCCGCCCTGCTGTGGAGGCTGCGCGGCGCCGCCGAGCGCTCCCGTCGGGAGGGCTATCGCGCCCTGCGGATCGCCGGGGACCTGTGCGCCGCCGTCCACGACGAACGGGACGTCCGCCGGCTGCTGCGGTACGAGGCGCTGCTGGCCGAGGAGTTCAGCGCGGGCCAGGCCCTGGCCGTCTGCCAGTACGACATCCGCCGCTGCGAACCCGCCGCCCTCGCCGCGCTCGCCTCCGCCCACGCCGGGAGCGTCGAGGCCGATCCGCTGGTGCGCACCCCCGAACTGGTCGTCGCCCGGACCTACCGCCCGCAGGGGCTGCGGCTGGAGGGCCTGGTCGACGAGGGGGCGCACCGCTGTCTGCGGGACGCCCTGCGGTCCGTGGCGGCGGTGCGGGGCGATGTCAGCCTGGAGATGTCCGGGGTGGAGTTCCTCGACCTGGGCGGGCTGCGGCTGCTGATGACCTTCGCCCGGGCCCGGGCCGCCCGCCACCGCGCCGTGGAGCTCACCGGGCTGCGGCCGCACCTCCGGCAGGTCATCACGCTCGTCGGCTGGGACCGCACCCCCGGCCTCCGGCTGGGGGCCGGGCATGGCCGGGACTGACCCGGGCACCGGTCCGGGCTTCGTCCACCAGGCGTGCCTGTACGGCACGGACGAGGAGTTCCTGGCGACGGCGCTGCCCTTCGCCCTCGACGGGCTGGCGGCGGGGGAGCCCGTCCTCGCCGCCACGACGCCCGCCAACATCGAGCTGCTGCGGCGGGCGCTGGGGGAGCGGGCGGGGGAGCTGGACACGGCCGAGACGGCGTATTTCGGGCGCCGGCCCGTGGAGCGGGTGGCCGCGTTCCTGCGCTACCACGACCGCCGCTCCCGCCCCGGGCGGCGCCTGCGGATCCTGGCCGAACCGGTGTGGGGCGGGAAGTCCGCGCGCCAGATCGCCGAGTGGAAGCGGATGGAATCCGGGCTCAACGTGCTGCTGGCCGGGCTGCCCGTCCGGATGATCTGCCCCTACGACACCCGGACCGTGCCCGGCGACGTGGCCCACGCGGCCCGGGCCACCCACCCGGCGCGGGTGGACGGGCGCCTGGTGACGCCCTGCGCCGAGTTCACGGACCCGGCGGCGTACGCGGCGGCCGTGCCGCCGCCGCGCCTTCCCGCGCCGCCGGGGGCGGCCCGGGCGGGGCCCACGGCGCGGATCGCCGAGATCCGCTCCTTCGCGCGGGAGCGGGCGGGGGCGGGCGGGCTGCGGGGGGAGCGGCTGGGGCTGGCGGTGCTGGGCGTGTGCGAGGCGGCGGGCTATCTGCTGGCCTCCGGGCCCGCGCCCCGGGTGGCGGTGCGGGCGTGGGAGGAGTCGGGGGTGCTCGTGTACGAGCTGCTGGGCGCGCCGGTGCGGCCGCTGCCCGCCTTCGCGGGCTTCCGGCCGCCGGGGGCGGAGCCGCATCCGGAGGACGGGCTGTGGCTGGCGCGGACGCTGAGCGAATCGCTGGACGTCCACGTTCTGTGCGGACTGGCGCGGCTCACCCTGCGGCTGCCGGGCCCCCGGGACGCGGAGCGCTGGTGATGCCCCGGCCCCGCCCTTTCACCGTTTCCGAGCGGGGCTGCGCCCCCTCGCACCCCCGGACCGCGCTCCGCGCGGTGTCCTCAAACGCCGGACGGGCTGACAAAGTCAGCCCGTCCGGCGTTTGAGGACCGGGGGTCCGGGGGCGGAGCCCCCGGGAGGCTCAGCCGTTGCGCCGCAAGGCCTCCGTGAGGCGGATGGCCGCGTCCAGGACGGCCTGGGCGTGCATCCGGCCCGGGTGGCGGGTGAGCCGCTCGATCGGTCCGGAGACCGAGACGGCGGCCACGACCCGGTTGGAAGGCCCCCGCACCGGCGCCGAGACCGACGCCACCCCCGGCTCGCGCTCGCCGATCGACTGGGCCCAGCCCCGCCGCCGGACGCCCGAGAGGGCCGTCGCCGTGAAGCGGGCGCCCTGGAGGCCGCGGTGCAGCCGCTCCGGCTCCTCCCAGGCCATGAGGACCTGGGCCGCCGAGCCGGCCTTCATCGGCAGCGTGGAGCCCACGGGCACCGTGTCCCGCAATCCGGACAGTCTCTCCGCCGCGGCCACGCAGATCCGCATGTCGCCCTGGCGCCGGTAGAGCTGCGCGCTCTCGCCCGTGACATCGCGCAGGTGGGTGAGGACCGGGCCCGCCGTGGCCAGGAGGCGGTCCTCGCCCGCCGCGGCCGCGAGCTCGCTCAGCCGGGGGCCGAGGATGAACCGGCCCTGCATGTCGCGCGCCACCATCCGGTGGTGCTCCAGAGCCACCGCGAGCCGGTGCGCCGTCGGACGCGCGAGACCGGTCGCCGTGACCAGCCCGGCGAGGGTCGCCGGACCGGACTCCAGAGCGCTCAGAACCAGAGCCGCCTTGTCGAGAACGCCCACACCGCTAGAGCCGCCACTACTGTTGTCCATGCAACGATACTCGCGTCTCACACTATGAAACGCAAGTTCATATTTTCGCGGGACGCGCCACCCTGGACGGACAGCACCCCACCCCACAGGAGAGAGCGATGGGACGGACACTCGCGGAGAAGGTCTGGGACGACCATGTCGTGACGCGCGCCGAAGGCGAGCCCGACCTCCTCTTCATCGATCTGCACCTGCTCCACGAGGTGACCAGCCCGCAGGCCTTCGACGGCCTGCGGAAGGCGGGACGACCGGTCCGTAGGCTCGACCTCACCATCGCCACCGAGGACCACAACACCCCCACCCTCGACATCGACAAACCCATCGCCGACCCGGTCTCCCGCACCCAGCTGGAGACCCTGCGCCGCAACTGCGCCGAGTTCGGGGTGCGCCTCCATCCGCTGGGCGACATCGAGCAGGGCGTCGTCCACGTGGTGGGACCGCAGCTGGGGCTGACCCAGCCCGGCATGACCGTGGTCTGCGGCGACAGCCACACCTCCACCCACGGCGCCTTCGGCGCGCTCGCGTTCGGCATCGGCACCAGTCAGGTCGAGCACGTCCTGGCCACCCAGACGCTGCCGCTGGCGCCGTTCAAGACGATGGCCGTCACGGTCGAGGGCGAACTGCCCGAGGGCGTCACCGCCAAGGACCTGATCCTCGCCGTCATCGCCAGGATCGGCACGGGCGGCGGCCAGGGCTATGTCATCGAGTACCGCGGTTCCGCCATCGAGAAGCTCTCGATGGAGGCCCGGATGACCGTGTGCAACATGTCCATCGAGGCGGGCGCCCGGGCGGGCATGATCGCCCCCGACGAGACCACCTTCGCCTACCTCAAGGACCGCCCCCACGCGCCGCGCGGCGAGGACTGGGACGCGGCCGTCGCCTACTGGCGCACCCTGCGCACCGACGACGACGCGGTCTTCGACCGCGAGGTGGTCGTCGACGCCGCCGAGCTCGCCCCGTTCGTCACCTGGGGCACCAACCCGGGCCAGGGCGCGGCGCTCTCCTCGGCGGTCCCCGACCCCGCCTCGTACTCCGACCCGTCCGAGCGGCTCGCCGCCGAAAAGGCGCTGGAGTACATGGACTTGACGCCGGGTCAGGCGCTGCGCGACATCCGCGTCGACACCGTCTTCGTGGGCTCCTGCACCAACGGCCGCATCGAGGACCTGCGCGCCGCCGCCTCCGTCATCGAGGGCCGGGACGTCGCCGACGGCGTCCGCATGCTGGTGGTCCCCGGGTCCGTCCGGGTGGCCCTCCAGGCGGTCGAGGAAGGGCTGGACAAGGTGTTCACCGCGGCCGGCGCCGAATGGCGGCACGCGGGCTGCTCCATGTGCCTCGGCATGAACCCCGACCAACTCGCGCCGGGCGAGCGCTCCGCGTCCACGTCCAACCGCAACTTCGAGGGCAGGCAGGGCAAGGGCGGGCGCACCCACCTCGTCTCGCCGCAGGTGGCCGCCGCCACCGCCGTGCTGGGTCACCTCGCCGCCCCGGGCGACCTGCCCGGCCTCGCCACCGACGTACGCACTCCCGTGGAGGTCTGACCGATGGAAGCGTTCACCACTCACACCGGCCGGGCCGTCCCGCTGCGGCGGAGCAACGTCGACACCGACCAGATCATCCCCGCGCACTGGCTGAAGAAGGTCACCCGCGACGGTTTCGAGGACGGGCTCTTCGAGGCGTGGCGCAAGGACCCGGAGTTCGTCCTGAACCGCCCCGAGCGGGCGGGTGCCAGCGTGCTGATCGCCGGCCCCGACTTCGGCACCGGCTCCTCCCGTGAACACGCCGTCTGGGCGCTGCAGAACTACGGTTTCAAAACCGTCGTGTCGTCCCGCTTCGCCGACATCTTCCGCGGCAACTCGCTCAAGAACGGACTGCTCACCGTCGTTCTGCCGCAGGAGACCGTGGAGGCGCTGTGGGAGCTGACCGAGAACGACCCGGCCGTGGAGGTGACCGTCGATCTGGTGGCGCGCGAGGTGCGGGCCGGTGGGCTGACGGCCGGTTTCGACCTTGACGAGAACGCCCGGTGGCGGCTCCTGGAGGGACTGGACGACATCGATCTGACCCTCCGGAACGCGGCGGACATCACCGCTTACGAGGCCCGCAGGCCCTCGTTCAAGCCCTCCACGGCAAGAATCTGAGACCGATTCCGGCTCGTTTGGCCCAGTGTCGGACGGCCTGCACGGACCCCGGATTTCCGCTGCTCACCCAGGGTTTGGCATGATGCGCCCCCTGTCTTCGGACAGGGGGCGCATCGTTTTGTTGAGGCCCTGTGAAGCGACAACTCGCCTCAGATGGCACAATCGGTGCATGGAACGCGACAGCCAACTCGAGCTTTACCGGCTCGTCGCGGACCAACTGAAGGAAGCGCACACAAGGGTGCGCGCACTGCAAGTCCCGGAGGGCGTAAGGATGGCGCTGTCCCGGCAGCTGCTGGCCATTACGGCCTCGGCGAAGCACGATCTCTCAGGCGCGGCAAGGCGTCTGGACCGGCTGATGAACGACCTCGACGAGGGCCGTTTCCCCGAAGATCCCGGCACGCACGGAACTCCGTGATGCGTCGGGTTCGTTGCGGCACAAGGGTGATTAGACCGTTTCGTGTTTGATTTGCGGTATATATCTGCCTAACGTGCGAAAAAGCTGGAGCACTTTCCAGCCAATGTCTCCGAAGGGGAAGACGTGAACAAGGCGCAGCTCGTTGAAGCGATTGCCGACAAGCTCGGCGGCCGTCAGCAGGCCGCGGACGCCGTCGACGCGGTACTCGACGCGATTGTCCGCTCGGTCGTCGGTGGTGACCGTGTCTCGGTGACCGGCTTCGGTTCGTTCGAGAAGGTCGACCGCCCGGCTCGTTACGCCCGTAACCCGCAGACGGGCGAGCGCGTCCGGGTCAAGAAGACCTCGGTGCCGCGCTTCCGTGCGGGTCAGGGCTTCAAGGACCTGGTGAGCGGCACGAAGAAGCTCCCGAAGGCCGGCGAGGTCTCGGTCAAGAAGGCGCCCAAGGGCAGCCTCACGGCCGGCAAGGCCACCACCAAGGCCGCGGCGAAGAAGGCCACCGCCAAGAAGGCGACCGCCAAGAAGGCCACCGCCAAGAAGACGACCGCCGTGAAGGCCACGCCGGCGAAGAAGACGACGACGGCCGCCAAGAAGGCTGCTCCGGCCAAGAAGGCCACGACGGCCAAGAAGGCCACCGCCACCAAGGCCACCACCGCGAAGAAGGCGGCTCCCGCCAAGAAGGCGGCGACCACGGCGAAGAAGGCGGCTCCGGCCAAGAAGGCGACCGCGAAGAAGACCGCGCCCGCCAAGAAGGCCGCGACCCGTACCACCACCACCGCGCGCAAGACCACGGCCAAGAAGACCACTGCCAAGAAGAAGTAAGGCAGCGGACGCACGTCGTAACGCGCCGGGCCGGGCTCCCCGAGGGGGAGCCCGGCCCGCGGTGCGTTCGTCCTCAGAATGTCTGGAGCGTCACCAGGGTCACCCGGCGCTGTGCCGGCGGGACCTCCGGGGCGCCCTCGGCCGGCGCCGCGAACTCGATCCGCACCCGCTGGCCGGGCCGCAGCATCAGCAGACCGCCGGCATCGAACGCCGCCCCGTCGAAGGGCACGGGCGTGCCGTCGTCCAGGAGAACGCTCCCGGCGTGGGTCTGGGGATCGAAGGTGTACGCGGTGGCCTGCATGACCGGCAGCCTAGTCCGCCCGCGCGGGCGAGGGCGCCCCGGCGGCCCGCGCCCGGCCGGCGACCGCCGCCGTGCGCGGCCCCACGCCCAGCGCCAGGGCGGCCAGCAGGTCCTGCTCGGTGTCCACGTCCCGGCGTACGGAGTCCACGCCCGTGAGCGTTATCTCCTCGGCCCCCGAGGCCCGGTGCCGGGCGCGCGAGGCGCCCTCGAACGCGGGGGACAATTCCCTTCCGGGGGCCGCCGCCAGCAGGGTCGTACCGATTCCGGCGGCATCCGCGAGAAATGCGCGGGGAAATCCGGCGGCGAATTCGAGCACCCGCCCGAGTTCGGCGGGGCGCAATGCCGGCAGATCCGCGTTGAGCGTGGCCACGGCCGCCTCCGGGCGGGCCCGGCGCGCCTCGCGCGCGCCGTGGGCCAGGGCCGCGTTCAGCCCGCCGCCCGGCGGCTCGGGCAGCACCCGGGCGCCCAGGGCCGCGAGCCGGGCCCCGGCCAGCGGATCCGCCGTGACGACCGCCACATCCCGCACGGCGCCGCAGGCCAGGGCGGCGCCCACGGTGTCCAGGGCGAAGGCCAGGGCCAGCGCGGGCCCCGGCAGCCGTGCCGCACCGGCCACCAGGCGGCTCTTGGCCCCCGCCAGCGGTTTCACCGGCACCACCAGCGTCCAGAGCACGACCCCGGTCCCCTCTCCTCGCGTCGGCCCCCATTGTCACCCGCTGCCGGAGCCCGGCGGCGGGCGCGGGGTTACGGTGTTCCGAGAAGTCCGGGGCCCCGGGGCGTTCTCGACAGACCGGGTACCCGGGGCGACACTTGTCCGGCCCCCGGGTGAGCAGCACGCCCGAAGCACGTCCAGGTTCCAACAGAAGGGTGTCCGAGTGTCCCGCCACAGAATCGGCTTCTGGTACCGCTTTGCGGCGGTGTTGGCGAAACCGCCGCTCGTGGTTCTGTTCAAGCGGGACTGGCGCGGAATGGAGCACATTCCCGCCGACGGCGGCTTCATCACCGTCGTCAACCACAACTCGTATCTCGACCCGCTGTCCTACGCCCATTACCAGTACAACACCGGGCGCGTCCCGCGCTTCCTGGCCAAGGCCGGGCTGTTCAAGGGCAGCTTCGTCGGCGCGATCCTGCGCGGCACCGGGCAGATTCCCGTCTACCGGGAGTCCGCCGACGCGGCCACCGCGTTCCGGTCCGCCGTGGACGCCATCAACAGGGGCGAGTGCGTGGCCTTCTACCCCGAGGGCACCCTCACCCGCGATCCCGACATGTGGCCCATGGAGGGCAAGACCGGCGCCGCCCGCGTCGCCCTGCTGACCCGTGCGCCCGTGATCCCGGTCGCCCAGTGGGGCGCCAACGAGGCGATGCCGCCGTACGCCAAGGACAAGAAGCTGCGGCTCTTCCCCCGCAAGACCCTCCGGGTGCTGGCCGGCCCGCCCGTCGACCTGTCGGCGTACTACGGCAAGGAGCCCACCGCCGAGGTGCTGCGCGAGGTCACCGAGGTCATCATGAAGGCCATCACCGAACTCCTCGCCGAACTGCGCGGCGAGCCCGCCCCGGCCGAGCCGTACAACCTCAAGAAGGCCCGTGCCGCGGCCCGCCGCGCCGCCGGGAAGGCCCCCTCCGAGGAGGAGAACGACAAGTGACGCGCGTCGCCGTCTACGGCACCGGTTCCTGGGGGACCGCCTTCGCGATGATCCTCGCCGACGCGGGCTGCGAGGTCACCATGTGGGGCCGCCGCGCCGCCCTCGTGGACGCCATCAACACCGGCCGCACCAACCCCGACTACCTCCCCGGCATCGAGCTCCCCGCCGCCGTCCGGGCCACCACCGACCCCGCCGAGGCCGCCCGCGACGCCGCGTTCACCGTGCTCGCCGTGCCCTCCCAGACCCTGCGCGGCAACCTCGCCGAGTGGACGCCCCTGCTGGCCGACGGCACCGTGCTGGTCTCCCTGATGAAGGGCATCGAGCTCGGCACCGCGAAGCGGATGAGCGAGGTCGTCGAGGAGGTCGCCAAGGTCTCCCCGGACCGGGTCGCCGTGCTCACCGGCCCCAACCTCGCCAAGGAGATCGCCGCCCGGCAGCCCGCCGCCGCCGTCGTCGCCTGCCCCGACGAGTCCGTCGCCCGGCGGCTCCAGGCCGCCTGCCACACCGCGTACTTCCGCCCCTACACCAACACCGACGTGGTCGGCTGCGAGCTGGGCGGCGCGGTGAAGAACGTCATCGCGCTGGCCGTGGGCATCGCCGACGGCATGGGGCTGGGCGACAACGCCAAGGCGTCCCTGATCACCCGGGGCCTCGCCGAGACCACCCGGCTGGGCCTGGCCATGGGCGCCGACGCCCACACCTTCGCGGGCCTGGCCGGCATGGGCGACCTCGTCGCCACCTGCGCCTCGCCGCTCTCCCGCAACCGCACCTTCGGCGCCTGCCTCGGCCGGGGCATGACCCTGGAGGAGACCGTCGCGGTCACCAAGCAGACGGCGGAGGGCGTCAAGTCCTGCGAGTCCGTGCTCGATCTGGCCCGGCGTCACCATGTCGACATGCCGATCACGGAGACGGTCGTCGGCATCGTCCACGAGGGCAAGCCGCCCATGGTGGCGCTCAAGGAGCTGATGTCGCGCAGCGCCAAGGCCGAGCGGCACTGAAGCACCCGTGGTCACCAGGTACTCTCGACGCGATATGAGCAGCGAGACCTCCCCCCAGAGCCCTGAGCGGAAGCCGCGTGTCGCGGTCGTCTTCGGCGGCCGCAGTTCCGAACACGCCATTTCCGTGGTGACCGCAGGCGCGGTGCTGCGCGCCATCGACCGCGCCAAGTACGACGTGCTGCCGATCGGCATTACCACCGACGGCCGTTGGGTGCTGACCGCCGACGACCCCGAGCGGATGACCATCGCCGACCGGTCGCTGCCGAGCGTCGAGCAGCTCACCGACTCCGCCGACGGCGGCGTCCTGCTGCCCGTCACCCCGGCCAGCCGCGAGGTCGTCTACACCGAGTCCGGTGCCGTCCCCAAGGCGCTGGGCGAGGTCGACGTCGTCTTCCCCGTGCTCCACGGCCCCTACGGCGAGGACGGCACCCTCCAGGGCATGCTGGAGCTCGCCGGGATCCCCTACGTGGGCGCGGGCGTCCTCGCCTCCGCCGTCGGCCAGGACAAGGAGTACATGAAGCGCGTCTTCACCTCCTTCGGCCTGCCCGTCGGCCCCTACGTGGTCATCCGCCCGCGCGAGTGGGAGAACGACCAGGCGGGCGCCCGGAAGAAGATCGTGGACTTCGCCGGCGAACACGGCTGGCCGCTCTTCGTGAAGCCCGCGCGCGCCGGCTCCTCGATGGGCATCACCAAGGTCGACGACCTCTCCGGTCTCGACGAGGCCATCGCCGAGGCCCGCCGCCACGACCCGAAGATCCTGGTCGAATCGTTGCTGCGCGGCCGGGAGATCGAGTGCGGCGTCCTCGAGTTCGAGGACGGCCCGCGCGCCAGCGTGCCCGCCGAGATCCCCCCGGTCTCCGCGCACGACTTCTACGACTTCGAGGCCAAGTACATCGACTCCGCCTCCGGCATCGTCCCCGCCCCGCTGAGCGAGGAGGAGACCCGCCGGGTCCAGGAGCTGGCCGTCGAGGCCTTCGACGCGGCGTCCTGCGAGGGCCTGGTCCGCGCGGACTTCTTCCTCACCGAGGACGGCGAGTTCGTGATCAACGAGATCAACACCATGCCCGGCTTCACGCCCATCTCCATGTACCCGCGGATGTGGCAGGAGACCGGCGTCGAGTACCCGGAGCTGGTCGACCGGCTCGTCCAGGCCGCCCTGCGCCGCTCCACGGGCCTGCGCTAGCGGCTCCCAGGGGGGCCGCCCGTCAGGGAAGGATCCCCACGGGGACCGTCTTCGTGATGGCGCCGGCGAGATCGGTCAGCGCGCTGATGTCGCCGGCGCCGCCCACCACCCGGGCGGGCAGCGTCACCTCGATCCACGCCTCACGGTGCACGGTGGTGCAGCGGACGCTGCCGTCCGGCTGCCGCTCCGGCAGCCACTCCACCCCGTCGAGCTCCGCCGAGTCGGCGTTGGGGTTGTAGTGTTCGGAACCAGGCGTAAGGATCTTGGGACGGGTCACCCCGCAGCGCAGCGAGATCGCGGGATCGCCCCACAGGGCCGTGAAGTCGTCACCGGGCTCCGCGGTACGCCGCTTCCGCCCGTCCAGGACGTCCGGCAAGGCACCGTGCAACGCCCGGCAGTGCCCGGCCTGCCGCGCGTCCGGCGTGGGAACCGCCGGACTCGCTGACGGGTCCGGCGCGGAACAGCCCGCGGCCGCGAGGAGCAGGGCGGCGGCGGGCAGGCCGAGGGGCCGGCGGAGCGAAGACTTCACCGGCCGAGCATACGGGGGAGCTAGATATGGACCACCGGGCAGGTCAGGGTGCGGGTGATGCCCTCCACCTTCTGTACTTTCGCGACCACCATGCGACCGAGCTCGTCCACGGTGTCCGCCTGGGCGCGCACGATCACGTCGTACGGCCCGGTCACGTCTTCGGCCTGGATCACTCCCGAGATCTTTCCGATGACTTCGGCCACGGTCGACGCCTTGCCGACCTCGGTCTGGATCAGGATGTACGCCTGTACCACGGAACCTCCAGGGCGGCTTCGAGGATCATGTGGGGAGAAGAGACGCCACGGTACCGCGTCGCCGCACGGTGCGGGGAGACCCGCGCGGCCTGCGCGGCGCGGAACACGTCACGATCAGGGCAACCGACACTCCGAGGAGGAGCTCAGTGAAAGGCACCGTGGGCGAGCTGGGGGAGTTCGGCCTCATCAGAGAGCTGACCTCCCGGCTCACCACCACCCCGGCGGTCCGGCTCGGACCGGGTGACGACGCCGCGGTGGTCGCGGCGCCCGACCGCCGGGTCGTCGCGAGTACGGACGTACTCCTGGAGGGACGGCACTTCCGCCGCGACTGGTCCACCGCCTATGACGTCGGGCGCAAGGCCACCGCGCAGAACCTCGCCGACATCGCCGCCATGGGCGCGGTGCCCACCGCCGTGCTGCTGGGCCTCGTCGTGCCCGCCGAGCTCCCCGCCACCTGGCCGACCGAGCTGATGGACGGCATCCGCGACGAGTGCCAGGTCGCCGGCGCGGCCGTGGTCGGCGGGGACGTGGTGCGCGGCGACACCATCACCGTCGCCATCACGGCCCTGGGCGACCTGCGCAACCACGAGCCGGTCACCCGCTCCGGAGCCCGCGCGGGCGACGTCGTGGCCGTCACCGGCTGGCTGGGCTGGTCCGCCGCCGGGCTCGCCGTGCTCTCCCGCGGCTTCCGCTCCCCGCGCGCCTTCGTCGAGGCCCACCGCCGCCCCGAGCCCCCGTACCACGCGGGGCCCGCCGCGGCCGCGCTCGGCGCCACCGCCATGACGGACGTCAGCGACGGCCTCATCGCCGACCTCGGCCACATCGCCGAGGCCAGCAAGGTCCGCATCGACCTGCGCACCGCCGCCATCGACGTGCCCACGCAGATGCTGGACATCGGCCAGGCCGTCGGCGTCGACCCGCTCCAGTGGGTGCTGACCGGCGGAGAAGACCACGCCATCGTGGCGACCTTCCCGCCGGACGTGAAGCTCCCCGCCCGCTGGAAGATCATCGGCGAGGTCGTCAACCCCTCCGCCCTCCCGCAGGTCACCGTCGACGGCGCGCCCTGGGACAAGGCGGGCGGCTGGGACCACTTCGGCGACGACGGCCTGGAGTCGGGCGAGTGACCGCCGGGGAGTAGATTGCGCGCATGCGCACACCCCCGCCCCGCGTGCTGACCGTCGCCGGATCCGACTCCGGCGGCGGTGCGGGCATCCAGGCCGACCTGAAGACGATGCTCGCCCTGGGGACCCACGGTATGAGCGTGGTCACAGCGGTGACCGCGCAGAACTCCCTCGGCGTCCAGGGCGCCTGGCCGCTGCCCGCCGAGGCGGTACGGGCCCAGTTCCGCAGCGTCGTGGACGACATCGGGGTGGAGGCCGTGAAGACCGGCATGCTGGCCTCCGCGGAGCTCGTGGAGACCGTGGCCGCCCTCCTCGCCGAGGTGAGTGCCCCCGTCGTCGTCGACCCCGTCGGCATCTCCAAGCACGGCGACGCCCTGCTGGCCGCCTCCGCGCGCGACGCGGTCCGCACGAAGCTCCTGCCGGTCGCGACGGTCGCCACCCCCAACCTGGACGAGGTCGCCTGGCTGACGGGCGTCCAGGTCGCCTCCGAGACGGGTATGCGGCGGGCGGCGGACGCGATCCTCTCCCACGGCCCGCGCTGGGCCCTCATCAAGGGCGGCCACCTGGAGGGCGACGCGGTGGATCTCCTGACGGACGGGTCGGAAGAACACTGGCTGCGCGCCCCGCGCCACGACAACCGCCACACCCACGGAACGGGGTGCACGCTGGCGAGTGCGATCGCCGCCGGTCTCGGCAAGGGGCTCTCCGTTCCGGAGGCCGTGCGGGCGGCCAAGGACTACGTCACGGGGGCGATCGCGGCGGGCTTTCCACTGGGCGCGGGCATCGGCCCCGTGGACCACGGGTGGACGAGCCCCTGACCCGCCCCTTCACCGTTTCCGAGCGGGGCCGCGCCCCCTCGCACCCCCGGGACCGCGCTGATGCGCGGCCGGGGGTCAAGGGGGGCGCAGCCCCCAGGAGCGGGGTCTCGAAGGGGCGGCAGCCCCTTCGGAAACGGAGAAAGGGCGGGGCCGGGGCACAACGAAAAGCCGGCCCACCCCGAAACGGGGAGGACCGGCTTTCAAGGACGGCGAGGCTGCCGCGCTACTAGCTAGTTAGCGCGAGACCTTGCCGGCCTTGATGCACGAGGTGCAGACGTTGAGGCGCTTCGGCGTCCGACCGACCACGGCACGCACACGCTGGATGTTCGGGTTCCAGCGACGGGACGTACGGCGGTGCGAGTGCGAAATGTTGTTGCCGAAGCCCGGCCCCTTGCCGCAGACGTCGCAGTTGGCAGCCACGGGTCACTCCAAAGACTTCAGATGCACTTACGGGAAATCCCGGCGTGCCGGGTCGTAGGTGACTGGCTTGCCAGGGGGATGGCCTGATTCTCATCAGGCAACCGGAGCAGCATACAACGACCGCTCCTGGACAACGAAACTACCATGACCGGCCCCGAACCCGCCCGGCTCGCCCCCCGGGCCCGTGCCCGGGACTAGTCTGCCCAAGCACTTCACCCGCCCCCCGCCCCCGCCGTCCGAGGAGGACACACGTGCCGCACCCGCTCGACGCCGACGCGGTACGCGCCTGGTGCGCCCTGGCGCTCGACGCGCTCGGCGGAGCCCGCGAGGAGATCGACGCGATCAACGTCTATCCCGTCGCGGACGGTGACACCGGCACCAACCTCTACCTGACCGTCGAGTCCGCCGCCCGCGCCGTCGACGCCGTCTTCGACGCCCACGCCACCACCGGCCCCGGCTCCCGGCCCGGCCTGGCCGAGGCCGTCCGCGCCATGGCGCACGGCGCTCTCATAGGCGCGCGCGGCAACTCCGGGACGATCCTGGCGCAGCTCCTGCGCGGCATGGCCGAGGTCCTGGCCGCGACCGGTGGCGGCCAGGAGGCCGGCGACGACGCGACCCTCCTGCGCCGCGCCCTCCGCCGCGCCGTCGAGTCGGCGTACGAGGGCGTCGCCCGCCCCGTCGAGGGCACCGTGCTGTCCGTGGCCACGGCCGCCGCCGAGGCCGCCGAGGTCACCCCGGGCGACGGCCCGGCCGTCGCCCGCGCCGCGTACGAGGGCGCCCTGACGGCCCTGGCGGCCACCCCCTGCCAGCTGGAGGTCCTCGGGCGGGCGGGCGTCGTCGACGCGGGCGGCAAGGGCCTCGTGGAGGTGCTGGGCGCGCTCGTGGCCGCCCTGACGGGCGGCCCCGGCGCGGCGCGGTCCACCGCCGCGCCCGCCCATGCCGCCCACGACTGGCTCGCCGGGGGCTGCCCGGCCGAGGCCGGCGGCCCGGACGTCCCGGCGGGCGACGGGCCCGCCTTCGAGGTGATCTACCTGCTGGAGGCGGACGACGCGGCCGTCGCCCGGCTGCGGGCCCGCCTCGACGCGCTGGGCGAGTCCCTCGTCGTCGTCGGCGGGGACGGCCTGTGGAACGTCCACGTGCACGTGGACGACGCCGGTGCCGCCGTCGAGGCGGGCATCGACGCCGGACGCCCGTACCGCGTCCGCATCACCCACTTCGGCGCCGCCGCCACCGAGCGCACCCGCGTCCACGAGCCCGTCCAGCGGGCCGTCGTCGCGGTCGTGCCGGGCGAGGGCCTGGCGGCGCTGTGCGCCGAGGCCGGCGCGACCGTCGTGACCGTGCGGCCGGGGGAGCCGCCCGCGAGCGGCGAGCTGGTGCAGGCGGTCCGGCGGGCCAACGCGCGCGAGGTGGTGCTGCTGCCCAACGACGCGGACCTGCGGCACACCGCCGCCGCGGCCGCCGAGCAGGCCCGCGCCGAGGGCGTCCGGGTCGCCCTGATCCCCACCCGCTCCCCGGTCCAGGGCATCGCCGCCCTCGCCGTCCACGAGCCCGGCCGCCGCTTCGACGAGGACGTCGTGGCCATGACCTCCGCCGCCGGGGCCACCCGGCACGCGGAGCTCGTCGTCGCCGAGCGGCAGTCGTGGACCATGGCGGGCGTCTGCCAGGCCGGGGACGTCCTCGGCCTCATCGACGGCGACGTGGCCGTCATCGGCGCGGAGCTCGCCGCCACCGCCGAGACCGTGCTGGACCGGATGCTCGCGGCGGGCGGCGAGATGGTCACGCTCGTGCTCGGCGCGGACGTGCCCGAGGCCGTCGCCGACCGCCTCCAGCGGCATGTGCGCGGCGGCCACCTGGCCGTGGACACCGTGGTCTACCGGGGCGGCCAGCACGCCGCCCGGCTGATCATCGGCGTCGAATGAACCGTGCCGACGGCGCCGCCCGGGCCGCGTTGTCAGCGGCGTGGTGTGCAATGGACCCGTGCCCGCCTTGGACGAACCCCTGAAGAAGACGCTCGGCGGCACCACCGCGAAGGTGATGGCCGAGCACCTCGATCTGCACACGGTCGGCGACCTGCTGCACCACTACCCGCGCCGCTACGCCGAGCGCGGCGAGCTCACCCGGCTCGCCGACCTGCCGCTCGACGAGCACGTCACGGTGGTCGCGCAGGTCCTGGACGCCCGGGTGCACAAGTTCAACCAGGGCCGGGGCCAGCGGCTGGAGGTGACCGTCACCGACGGCGGCGGCCGGCTCCAGCTGGTCTTCTTCGGCCGGTCGATCTACCACCACCAGAAGGAGCTGGTCCCCGGCCGGCGCGGCATGTTCGCCGGCAAGGTCGGCACGTTCCGCAACATCCGCCAGCTCTCCCACCCCGCGTACGAGATGCTCGGCGGCGACAGCGACGCCTCCGCCGCCAAGGCCTGGGCCGACCAGCTGATCCCGCTCTACCCGGCCTGCTCCAAGATGGAGTCCTGGAAGATCTCCAACGCGGTCGACGTCGTGCTCGCCTCGATGGAGGCCACCGGCTGGGAGGCCGTCGTCGACCCGCTGCCGCCCGCGCTGCGCGAGGGCCGGGGCCTGGTCCCGCTGCCGGAGGCCCTCCGCAAGATCCACCGGCCCCGGGCCAAGGCGGATGTCGAGGACGCCCGCTCCCGGCTGAAGTGGGACGAGGCGTTCGTCCTCCAGGTCGCCCTCGCCCGCCGCCGGCACGCCGACTCCCAGCTGCCCGCCGTGGCCCGCAAGCCCGCGCCCGGCGGCCTCCTGGACGCCTTCGACGCCAAGCTGCCCTTCACCCTCACCGACGGCCAGCGGAAGGTCTCCGCCGAGATCTTCGACGACCTGGCCACCGAGCACCCCATGCACCGGCTCCTCCAGGGCGAGGTGGGTTCGGGCAAGACGATGGTCGCCCTGCGCGCGATGCTCGCCGTCGTGGACGCGGGCGGCCAGGCCGCCATGCTCGCCCCCACCGAGGTCCTCGCCCAGCAGCACCACCGGTCGATCACCGAGATGATGGGCGAGCTCGCCGAGGGCGGGATGCTCGGCGGCGCCGAGAAGGGCACCAAGGTCGTGCTGCTGACCGGCTCCATGGGCACGGCCGCGCGCCGCCAGGCGCTGCTCGACCTGATCATCGGCGAGGCGGGCGTCGTCGTCGGCACCCACGCCCTGATCGAGGACAAGGTCCAGTTCCACGACCTGGGCCTGGTCGTCGTCGACGAGCAGCACCGCTTCGGCGTCGAACAGCGCGACGCCCTGCGCTCCAAGGGCAAGCAACCGCCGCACCTGCTGGTGATGACCGCCACCCCCATCCCGCGCACCGTCGCCATGACCGTCTTCGGCGACCTGGAGACGTCCGTCCTGGACCAGCTGCCCGCCGGGCGCTCGCCCATCGCCACCCATGTGGTGCCCGCCAAGGACAAGCCGCACTTCCTGGCCCGCGCCTGGGAGCGGGTCCGCGAGGAGGTGGCGGGCGGCCACCAGGCGTACGTCGTCTGCCCCCGCATCGGCGACGAGGAGGACGCCCCCAAGAAGAAGTCCGCCGGGTCCGCCGAGTCCGCGGAGTCCGCCGAGGACGCGGCGGAGCGCCGCCCTCCGCTGGCCGTGCTCGACGTCGCCGAGGAGCTCTCCCGGGGCCCCCTGGCCGGGCTGCGCGTGGAGGTGCTGCACGGGCGGATGCAGCCCGACGCCAAGGACGAGGTGATGCGCCGCTTCGCGGCGGGCGAGGTCGACGTCCTGGTCGCCACCACCGTCATCGAGGTCGGCGTGAACGTGCCCAACTCCACCGCCATGGTGATCATGGACGCCGACCGGTTCGGCGTCTCCCAGCTCCACCAGCTGCGCGGCCGCGTCGGCCGTGGCTCGGCCCCCGGGCTCTGCCTGCTGGTCAGCGAGATGCCCGAGGCCAGCCCCGCCCGCGCCCGGCTCGGCGCGGTCGCCGCCACCCTCGACGGCTTCGAGCTCTCCCGCATCGACCTGGAGCAGCGCCGCGAGGGCGACGTCCTCGGCCAGGCCCAGTCCGGCGTCCGCTCCTCCCTGCGGGTGCTCACCGTCATCGACGACGAGGAGATCATCGCGGCCGCCCGCGAGGAGGCCGCCGCGGTCGTCGCCGCCGACCCCGAGCTCGCCCGGCTCCCCGAGCTGCGCACCGCGCTCGACGCCCTGCTGGACAAGGACCGGGAGACCTATCTGGACAAGGGCTGACGCCCCGGGCCCGGACGAGGGCTGATATCCGGGCCGGGCGAGGGCCGGGCGGACGCCGTGGCGTAGACGCCATACGCTGTCGGTGCGGCCACCGCCGCACCGTGTCACCCACCGCCGAAGGACTCCGAGACCATGACCCGCGTGATCGCCGGCCGCGCCGGCGGACGCCGCCTGGCCGTACCGCCCGGCACCGGCACCCGCCCCACCTCCGACCGGGCGCGCGAGGGCCTCTTCTCCACCTGGGTGTCCTTCCTGGGCACCCTCGACGGCACGCGCGTGCTGGACCTCTACGGCGGCTCCGGCGCCGTCGGCCTGGAGGCGCTCTCGCGCGGGGCCGCGCACACCCTCCTGGTCGAGGCGGACGCCCGCGCGCTGCGGGTCATCAAGGACAACGTCCGCGCGGTCGGCCTGCCGGGCGCCGAGGTGCGCGGGGGCAAGGCCGAGCAGGTCGTGGCCGGGGCGCCGCCCGCCGAGCCGTACGACGTGGTCTTCCTCGACCCGCCCTACGTGGTCACCGACGACGATCTCCGCGAGATCCTCCTCACACTCCGCAGCAGGGGCTGGCTGGCCGAGGACGCGCTCGTCACTGTGGAGCGCAGCACCAGGGGCGGGGAATTCCGCTGGCCGGAGGGTTTCGACGCACTGAGGGCCCGTCGCTACGGCGAGGGGACGCTTTGGTACGGTCACGCCGCTTCGCCGTGCACTGCCGACACCACGGGATCAGGCACGTCATGAATGGACCGGAGAGCGAGGAAACACCGTTGCGCCGCGCCGTCTGTCCGGGGTCGTTCGACCCCGTCACCAATGGGCACCTCGACATCATCGCCCGCGCTTCGAAGCTGTACGACGTCGTGCACGTCGCCGTGATGGTCAACAAGTCCAAGAAGGGCCTGTTCACCGTCGACGAGCGGATAGAACTCCTCCGCCAGGTCACCGCCGAGTACGGCAACGTCCAGGTGGAGTCCCATCACGGCCTGCTCGTCGACTTCTGCAAGGAGCGCGACATCCCGGCCATCGTCAAGGGCCTGCGGGCGGTCAGCGACTTCGACTACGAGCTCCAGATGGCCCAGATGAACAATGGCCTCTCGGGCGTCGAGACCCTCTTCGTCCCCACCAACCCCACCTACAGCTTCCTCTCCTCCAGCCTGGTCAAGGAGGTCGCGGCGTGGGGCGGCGACGTCTCCCACCTGGTGCCGCCGCTGGTGCTGGAGGCCCTCAAGGAGCGCCTCGCCCGGCGGTCCGACTCTGACTGATCGTCAGTAGCTGTCGGCCGGGGGCCGCCGGCCGTACAGTCGTCCCCGTTCGTTCCCATCGGCCACCAGGCCACCCCGGAATGCGAGAAGGCGGCGAGCGTCACGGTGGACGTCCAGAAGAAACTCGACGAGATCGTCAGGACCGTCACCGGCGCCCGCGCCCTGCCCATGTCGGCCTCCTGCGTGGTCAACCGGGCCGAGCTGCTCGCCCTCCTCGAGGAGCTGCGCGCCGCCCTGCCGGGCTCGCTGGCCCAGGCGCGCGAGGTCATCGGGGACCGGGAACAGCTCGTGGCCCGGGCGCGCGAGGAGGCCGAGGCGATTCTCGCCTCGGCCCGAGCCGAGCGCGGCTCACTGATCTCCGGCACCGAGGTCGCCCGCCAGTCCCGCGAGGAGGCCGACCGCATCCTCGCGGAGGCCCGCCGGGAGGCCGAGGAGATCCGGGCCGGCGCGGACGACTACGTCGACAGCACCCTCGCCAACTTCGAGGTCGTCCTCACCAAGACCATCGGCTCCGTCGACCGGGGCCGCGAGAAGCTCCTCGGCCTCGCCGGCGACGGCCACGACCCCGAGGGCCTGGCCCACGACGCCCCGGAGCGCAGCACCGACCCCCGGATGCAGCGGCAGGGCGCCGACGCCTATGTGGACGTCAAGCTGGGTGCCGTCTCGGCCGTCCTGGCCAAGGCCCTGGAGGCGGTGGGCCGGGGCCGGGAGAAGCTGCTCGGGTCCCGCCCCGTCGACGAGCTGGGCGCCCACCTGGCCGCCCACGAGGGCATCGCCCCCGGGCGCCCCACCAGCGACGCCGACTTCCTCGCCGAGCTCGCCGGCGGCCCGCAGGAGTCCCTGGGCGCCCCCCGGGCGCCCCGTGAGCCCCACCGGCCACCCGAGGCACCACAGGTTCCGCAGCAGCCCGTCTGGAGCGAGTACACCGTCCCCGCCGGGGGCTACGAGGCGCAGGACCCGTACGGCTACGGGCAGCAGGCCGCGCAGTACCCGCCGCAGGCGGACCCGTACGCCGTCCCCGGCGGCTACCAGCAGCCCGACCCCTACGCCTGGCAGCCCCCGGCCCAGGCGACGGGCGGCCACGGGACGGACGTCGGCCACGGGACGGACCTCGGCCAGGGCTACGGGACCGCGGCCGGCTACCCGGCCGACGGGCACCCGCCCCGGGCCGCGGGCGCCCTCGACGAGACCAGCTTCTTCGACACCTCGATGATCGACCTGAACCGGCTCCGCGAGTACGAACAGGGCCGCTGATCCGGTTCGGGCGGACCTGTCCGGGACGCGGATTGGGCCCAGCGGCGACCGTCCAGTATCCTGGCTCTTCGGTCGCGTGTACGTCCGCGATCCAGGCTGCCCGCCGTGCCCCGTGCACCCGGGGCCGCCGTCACCGCAGCGTAGAAAGCAGGAAGCCCTGAACGCCCGCCTTGACCCCCGTAACCCTCTCGTGTTCGATACGCGCGAGCTGGGCCGGCGTCCCGGTGCGCTGAAGAGGGTCTCCCGCTCCGTCCCCGCCCCCCGCGATCTCGGTATCGAGGTCATCGGTGTGGCCGAGGGCGCGACGGTGGAGCTCGACCTCCGGCTCGAGTCGGTCATGGAAGGGGTGCTTGTCACAGGCACCGCCCGTGCGCCGCTCACCGGGGAGTGCGTAAGGTGTCTGGAGCCGCTCGAGCGAGAGTTTGAAGCGGACTTCCAGGAGATGTACTCCTACCCCGACGCCGACGCCCGGGGCCGCATCGTGGCCACGGACGACGACGCCGAGGACGATGAGGAGGACATCCTCCACCTCGAGGACGACTTGTTCGACCTCGAACCCGTGCTGCGGGACGCGGTGGTGCTCTCACTGCCGCTGCAGCCGGTGTGCCAGGACGACTGCCCCGGCCTCTGCTCCGAATGCGGAGAGCGGCTGGCGGACGACCCGGACCACCACCACGAGTCCGTCGACATCCGTTGGGCGGCACTGAAGGGACTCGCCGGATCCGAAACGGCCGGCGAGAAGGACAACGCACCCCGCTCCGGCGGGGATGACACACAGGAGAAGTAGCCGTGGCTGTTCCGAAGCGGAAGATGTCGCGCAGCAACACGCGCCACCGCCGGTCGCAGTGGAAGGCTGCGGTCACCCCCCTGGTGGCGTGCGAGCGCTGCCACGAGCCGAAGCAGCAGCACATCGCGTGCCCCAGCTGCGGCACCTACAACAAGCGCCAGGTCCTCGCGGTCTGATCGGCGGGTGACAGGCTTCATGTCAGACGCCACTGCGCCGAAGAAGGCGTCGGCGGACACGGCCTCGTCCCACACGCTTCTGGAAGGGCGGCTCGGGTACACACTCGAGTCCGCCCTTCTGGTGCGTGCGCTGACGCACCGGTCCTACGCCTACGAGAACGGCGGGCTGCCCACCAACGAACGGCTGGAGTTCCTCGGGGACTCCGTCCTGGGCCTGGTGGTCACCGACACGCTGTACCGCATCCACCCGGACCTCCCCGAGGGCCAGCTCGCCAAGCTGCGCGCCGCGGTGGTCAACTCACGGGCGCTGGCCGAAGTCGGCCGGGGCCTGGACCTGGGCTCCTTCATCCGGCTCGGCCGGGGCGAAGAGGGCACCGGCGGCCGGGACAAGGCGTCCATCCTCGCGGACACCCTGGAGGCCGTCATCGGTGCGGTCTACCTCGACCAGGGCCTCGACGCGGCCGCGGAGCTGGTGCACCGGCTCTTCGACCCGCTGATCGAGAAGTCCTCGAACCTCGGCGCCGGCCTGGACTGGAAGACCAGCCTCCAGGAGCTGACCGCCACCGAGGGTCTCGGCGTTCCGGAGTACCTGGTCACCGAGACCGGTCCGGACCACGAGAAGACCTTCACGGCTGCTGCCCGCGTCGGTGGTGTCGCGTACGGCACCGGCACCGGCCGCAGCAAGAAGGAAGCGGAGCAGCAGGCGGCGGAGTCCGCCTGGCGCGCCATCAACAGCGCGGCGGAAGCCCGTGTGGCGGCCGAGAAGGCCGCCGCCGAGTCCGGCGCGCTGCCGGGGGAGAAGTCCTCCAGCTGAGAACGACGGTCCGGGCCGCGGTGCGAGAGCACCGCGGCCCGGACCGTTTCCTTTTCCCTTTCGCTGTCGTCAAGGAGCGCCGTGCCCGAGCTGCCCGAGGTCGAGGTCGTCCGGCGGGGTCTGGAGCGCTGGGTCTCCGGCCGCGTCGTCGCCGCCGTGGAGGTCCTCCACCCCCGGGCCGTCCGCCGCCACCCGGCGGGGCCGGCCGACTTCGCCGACCGGCTGACCGGCCACCAGCTGGGCGCCGCGCGTCGGCGCGGAAAGTACCTCTGGCTGCCCCTGGAACCCCTCACCGGGACGGGCGCGCCCACCCAGGCCGTCCTCGCCCACCTGGGCATGAGCGGCCAGTTGCTCGTCCAGCCGCAGGGCTCCCCGGACGAGAAGCACCTGCGCGTCCGCGTCCGCTTCGCCGACGCCACCGCGACCGAACTGCGCTTCGTCGACCAGCGCACCTTCGGCGGGCTCTCGCTCCACGACACGGTGGAGGGCGATCCCGACGGGCTGCCCGACGTGATCGCGCACATCGCCCGCGACCCCCTCGACCCGGCCTTCGACGACGCCGCCTTCCACACCGCGCTGCGCGGCCGCCGGACCACGATCAAGCGCGCCCTGCTCGACCAGTCGCTGATCAGCGGCGTCGGCAACATCTACGCCGACGAGGCGCTGTGGCGCACCCGGCTCCACTACGAGCGCCCGACCGCGAGCCTCACCCGCCCGCGCACGACCGAGCTGCTCACCCACATCCGCGAGGTCATGGCCGAGGCCCTCGCGGTCGGCGGCACCAGCTTCGACAGCCTCTACGTCAATGTGAACGGCGAGTCGGGCTACTTCGACCGCTCGCTGGACGCGTACGGACGGGAGGACGAGCCGTGCCGCCGCTGCGGCACGCCCATCCGCCGCCGCCCCTGGATGAACCGCTCCAGCTACTTCTGCCCCCACTGCCAGCGCCCGCCTCGGTAGCGCCCGAAGGGGCGCGGGGAACTGCGCGACCAGCCCCCACCGGCCCGCAGTAAAAGGCTCAGCGCTCGCCGTCGTAACGCTGCCGCGCCGCCAGCACCTCCGGCATGCGCTCCTCAAGGAGCTCGATGAGCCCCATCAACCGCCCGGTCACGTCGCGGCCCAGCGGCGTCAGTCGGTAATCGACCCGTGGTGGGTTGGTCGGCTGCGCCTCCCGGTGCACGAGACCGTCACGCTCCAGCGCGTGGAGCGTCTGCGACAGCATCTTCTCGCTGACGCCCTCCACCCGCCGCCGCAGCTCGTTGAAGCGCAGCGTGTCCTCGCGCAGGGCGCCGAGGGTCAGCGCGCCCCAGCGGCCGGTGACGTGCCCCAGGGTTTCGCGCGAAGGGCAGTTGCGCGCGAAGACGTCGAAGGGCAGTTGCTCGTCCGTGCCGTCGATCGTCGTCATGAGAACACCATACTCCCGCACAGCGCTAACCAAGGGGTTGCGCTAACCAAAAGTTAGTGCTTTCCTTTGGTCACCCAGTCAGCGCAACCAGCTTTTCCAGGGAGCCCCATCGTGACCACGCCCGTCGTCGCCATCGCCTACCACTCCGGCTTCGGCCACACCGCCGTCCTCGCCGAGGCCGTCCGCGCCGGTGCCACCGGGGCCGGGGCGACCGTCCACCTGATCAACGTCGCCGAGATCACCGACGCGCAGTGGGAGCTCCTCGACGCCTCCGACGCCATCGTCTTCGGCTCGCCCACCTACATGGGCACCGCCTCGGGCGCCTTCCACGTCTTCGCCGAGGCGTCGTCCAAGCGCTGGTTCACCCGCGCCTGGCAGGACAAGATCGCGGCGGGCTTCACCAACTCCGCCTCCAAGAGCGGCGACAAGCTCCACACCCTGCAGTTCTTCACCGTCCTCGCCGCCCAGCACGGCATGCACTGGGTCGGCCTGGGCGCGATGCCGGGCTGGAACAGCTCGACCGCCTCCGAGAACGACATCAACCGCCTCGGCTTCTTCCTCGGCGCCGGTGCCCAGACCGACAACGACCAGGGCCCCGAGGGCGTCCACAAGGCGGACATAGCCACCGCCGAGCTGCTGGGCCGCCGCGTCGCCGAGCAGACCCGGATCTACGTCGCGGGCCGCGCCTCCGCCTGATCCGCCGTCTGATCGCGCCGCCCGATCGCGCGCCGCCGCCCGATCCCGCGCGGCCACCGGACGCCGCTGCCCCGGCCGTACCGCCGTACGGCCGGGGCAGCGGTGCGTCACGGCCCGGTCGGTGACATCGGTGGCATCGGTGACCTCGGGGACGTCAGTAGCCGAAGTCCTGTGTCCAGTAGGGGCCGTTGCCCCCGTGGTGCACCCCTACACCGATGCTCCGGTAGTCGCAGTTGAGGATGTTCGCCCGGTGGCCGCTGCTGCGCATCCAGGCCTCCATCACGGTGTGGGCGTCGGGGTGGCCGCGCGCGATGTTCTCCCCGCCGAGGTTCTTGATGCCGCGCCGGGCGGCCCGGTCCCAGGGGGTCCGGCCGTCCGGGTCGGTGTGGTCGAAGAAGCCCCGCCGGGCCATGTCGTCGCTGAAGGACTGGGCCAGCCGGTTGAGGTTGCCGCTGGGCCGCAGCGGGCGGCAGCCGGCCTTCGCCCGCTCGGCGTTGACCAGGGACAGCATCAGGTGCGCGGCGGACGACCGTGTGTCCGCGAGCGTTCCGGGCAGTGCGCCCAGGTCGTCGTCGGGGTCGTGGTCGGTGTGGTCGGCGGGCTCGTGCACCGAGGGGCGCCGAGGTGTGCCGGGGGCGGGCGGTGCCGGGCGCGCGCCGGGGACGGCGGCGCGCGCCCGGCCTGCGGGGTGGGCGTCGGGCGGGGTGCCGAAAGCGGCCGGGGGGCGCTCGGCGCCCCGGTTCGCCGGGGGGTTCCCTCGCCCGGGCGCGCTCACCGGCTCCACCGGGGCGCTCCGGGCCTCCGCCGGGGCCGGCCCGGACGCCGCCGGTGCGGTCGGCGCCGCCGGTGGTGGTGCCGCCGTGTCGCGCTCCGGCCGGGCTCCCTGGGCCCGGGCCGGCCCGTCGCGCCCGTCCGCCCGGTCCGCCGGGGCGGCGGCCGGTCCGTCGCGCCGGGGCGGGGGCGCCGGTGCCTCCGGCGGGGCGTCCGCCAGCACGTGTCCGCTGCCGCCGGAGCCGGGGGAGTGGGAATCGGCGGGCGGGAAGGCCCCGCTGGGCAGCAGGCCGGAGACCACCGCGACCGCGCCCATCGCCACGGCCGCCGACGCGCCGAGCAGCCCGGCCCGCCGGGCGGGTGGCGCGGGCTTGGGGGGCTTGCCGCCGCCCGGGCCGGCCGCCGCCGCGCCGGTCTTGAGCGGTCGGCCCGCCTTGCGTTTGGTGCGGTGGGGGCTGCGATGCCGGCCGGCACCGGTGGGGTTGGGGCGGACGATGGGAATGGGCTGGGTGACCGCCTCGGCCGGATCCTCGGTCCCGAACACTCCAGGCGTCTCGCTCGTCAGGGGAGCCCGGCCTGGCCGGGCATTCGCCACCGCCTCGTCAGCGGTCGCACGGGCAGAGCGTCGATGGCGACCCATCCACTGCCTTCCTTACGTGTTCGGCGCCAAGGTGCATCACTCGTACGGGGTAGCCTTATTCGGCCGCGACTGTACGGCACGGGATGGCGGGCCGAAGTGCTGCTTATCTAATTGGCCGGTTAACGTGCAGACATGAACGAGAATGTTCGTCTCACGGCATGGGTCCGTGGACATGTGCAGGGTGTGGGCTTTCGTTGGTTCACTCGGGCCAACGCCTTGCAGATCGGTGACCTGGAGGGCTTCGCCTCCAATCTCTCCGACGGCCGGGTGCAGGTCGTCGCCGAGGGCCCCCGCCAGGGCTGCGAACAGCTGCTCGACTGGCTGCGGGACGGCGACACGCCCGGGCGGGTGGACGGTGTCACCGAGATCTGGGGCCCGCCCAAGGGCGGATACGACGGTTTCGAGATCCGCTGATCCGACTGCCGGAAAATCGGATATCGGCTCGATTTCCCGGAAATCGCGTCGCAGGAGTGTCCCCCACATATGCCAATGGCATATGTGGGGGCAGGAAATCGCCTGATGGTTGCCAACCGGGCCGCATCGTGCAAGGCTGCCTGTCAACGGATGATCTCTACGCCCCCTCGGGCCCCGGGCGCGGAATGCGGTGTGGATAAACCCCCGCGCACCCCTGGGACGCCTGCGGATACGGGGTGTGATCGTGTTGACCGTCAAACCTTTTGGTGAGACTCTGGAAGCCCCGCGCACCTTAGCTGTTTGGCATTGGAACACCGCAGTAGTGATGGCAGACACCGCGGGTGCGATTCCCTCACGACCCACACCGCTTCGGTCGGTCACTCAGTGTGGAGGACCATCCATCATGGCAAAGGCGCTTCTCGGTTACGTCGGCGGCTCCGACCCCCGAGTCCTCTCCGAGATGCGACGGCTCCAGCAGCGTGTCCAGGACCTTGAATCCGAGCTCATTCGGATGCAGGCCGAGAACGACGCGCTGACTGCCGCCGCTCACCGTGGTGACTCGCTGCTCGACAGCATCGACGTATCGAAGGCGGAGCCCGCGCTCGCCTGACCCGTGCCCTGCCCCGGGGGCGCTCGGTCGGACCGCACCGTCAGCCGCTGGAGAGTTCGCACTCACAAGGGACGCTTCGGCGTCCCTTCGTCGTGTGCGGCGATCTTGCTCGCCGTCCTCCCGTCCCCCTGATCCTCTCCGCGGTCGTCTCACGCATGGTGTGCCCTGAAGATTCCCGGGCGAAACCCATTGTTCAGAGCGGCGCGCCAGCGCCCGGCGCGCGGCCGCGCCGGGCGGCGCACGGCCGGTAGAGTCCTACCGCGTGCACCTCAAGAGCCTTACCCTGCGCGGCTTCAAATCCTTCGCCTCCGCCACCACGCTGCGCTTCGAGCCCGGGATCACCTGTGTCGTCGGCCCCAACGGCTCGGGGAAGTCCAATGTCGTGGACGCGCTCTCCTGGGTCATGGGCGAGCAGGGCGCCAAGTCGCTGCGCGGCGGCAAGATGGAGGACGTCATCTTCGCCGGGACGACCGGCCGCCCTCCGCTGGGCCGCGCCGAGGTCTCCCTCACC
The DNA here is from genome assembly GCF_014648775.1 of Streptomyces abikoensis. GTDB lineage: Bacteria > Actinomycetota > Actinomycetes > Streptomycetales > Streptomycetaceae > Streptomyces > Streptomyces abikoensis. The sequence continues at coordinate 120,851 of NZ_BMRT01000003.1, read as the reverse complement.
ATCGACAACTCCGACGGTGCCCTGCCGATCGACTACGCGGAAGTCACCATCACGCGGATCATGTTCCGCAACGGCGGCAGCGAGTACCAGATCAACGGCGACACCTGCCGGCTGCTCGACATCCAGGAACTCCTCTCCGACTCCGGCATCGGCCGCGAGATGCACGTCATCGTCGGCCAGGGCCAGCTCGACTCCGTCCTCCACGCCGACCCCCAGGGCCGCCGCGCCTTCATCGAGGAGGCCGCCGGCGTCCTCAAGCACCGCAAGCGCAAGGAGAAGGCGCTGCGGAAGCTCGACGCGATGAAGGCCAACCTCGCCCGCGTCCAGGACCTCACCGACGAACTGCGCCGCCAGCTCAAACCCCTCGGCCGGCAGGCCGCCGTCGCCCGCCGCGCCGCCGTCATCCAGGCCGACCTGCGCGACGCCCGGCTCCGGCTGCTTGCCGACGACCTGGTCGCCCTCCGCGAGGCCCTGCGCGCCGAGATCGCCGACGAGGCCGCCCTCAAGGCCCGCAAGGACGCCGCCGAGGCCGAACTGCGGGCCGCCGCCCTCCGCGAGGCCGCCCTCGAGGAGCACGTCCGCGAGCTCGCCCCGCGCCTCACCCGCGCCCAGCAGAACTGGCACGAACTCTCCCGGCTCGCCGAACGCGTCCGCGGCACCGTCAGCCTCGCCGACGCCCGCGTCACCAGCGCCACCACCGCCCCCGCCGAGGAGCGCCGCGGCCGCGACCCCGAGGACCTGGAACGCGAGGCCGCCCGCGTCCGCGAACAGGAAGCCGAGCTCGAAGCCGCCCTGGAGGCCGCCGGCCACGCCCTGGAGGCCACCGCCGGACACCGCGCCGAGCTCGAACGCCGCCTCGCCGAGGAGGAACGCCGCCTCAAGGACGCCGCCCGCGCCATCGCCGACCGCCGCGAACACCTCGCCCGGCTCCAGGGCCGGGTCACCGCCGCCCACGGCCGCGCCGCCTCCGCCGAGGCCGAGATCGGCCGCCTCGCGGCCGCCCGCGACGAGGCCGCCGAGCGCGCGGCCGCCGCACAGGAGGAGTACGAGCGCCACCAGGCCGAGGCCGACGGCACCGCGGCCGACGACGCCGAACTCGCCGCCCGCCACGACGCGGCGAGGGCCGCTCTGGCCGCCGCCGAGGCCGCCCTCGACGCCGCCCGCGAGGAGGCCGCCGAGGCCGACCGCCGCCGCGCCGCCGTCACCGCCCGCCGTGACGCGCTCGCCCTCGGCCTCCGTCGCAAGGACGGCACCGGAGCGCTGCTGAGCGCGCGGGAACGACTGACCGGACTCCTCGGCCCGGCCGCCGCACTCCTGACCGTCACCCCCGGGTACGAGCTCCCCGTCGCCGCCGCGCTGGGCACGGCGGCCGACGCGATCGCCGTCACCGGCCCCGCCGCCGCGGCCGAGGCGCTGCGCCTGCTGAAGAAGGAGGACGCCGGCCGGGCCACCCTCCTGCTCGCGGGGCCCGCAGAAGGAACGTCACCTCACCCCGAGGACGCGGCGGCCGCCCCCGCCGGCGCCCTTCCGGCCGCCGGCCTGGTACGCGGCCCCGACGACCTGATGCCCGCCGTCCGCCGGCTGCTGCGCGGCTACGTCGTCGTCGACACGCTCGAGGACGCCGAGGCCCTCGTCCGCAGCCACCCCGAGCGCACCGCCGTCACCGCCGACGGCGATCTGCTCGGCGCCCACCTCGCCCAGGGCGGCTCCGGCGGCGCCCCCAGCCTCCTGGAGACCCAGGCGGCCGTGGACGAGGCGACCGCCGAACTGACCGGGCTGACCGCCCGCTGCGCCGCGCTCGCCGAGGCCCGGCACACCGCCGAGGAGCGCCGCGCGGCGGCGGCCGCCCTCGTCGAGGAGCTGGCGGCCCGCCGCGGCGACGCCGACCGGGAGAAGTCGCGGACCGCCCAGGGCCTCGGCCGCCTCGCCGGGCAGGCCAGGGCGGCGGCCGGTGAGGCCGAGCGCACCGCTGCGGCGGTCGCGCGCGCCGAGGAGGCGCTCCTGCGGGCCACCGAGGAGGCCGAGGAGCTCGCCGCCCGGCTCGCGGCGGCCGAGGAGCTCGACGACGAGCACGGCGCGGACGAACCCGACACCTCCGTCCGCGACCGCCTCGCCGCCGACGGGGCCAACGCGCGGCAGACCGAGATGGAGGCGCGCCTCGCGGTCCGTACCCACGAGGAGCGGGTCAAGGCGCTCGCCGGCCGGGCCGACGGGCTCGACCGCGCGGCCCGCGCCGAACGCGAGGCGCGCGCCCGCGCCGAGCGGCGGCAGGCCCGGCTGGCGCACGAGGCGCGGGTCGCCGGGGCCGTCGCGTCCGGCGCCCGCCAGCTCCTGGCCCACGTGGAGGTCTCGCTGCTGCGCGCGGACGAGGAACGCGGCCGGGCCGAGCGCGCGAAGGCTGAACGCGAGGCGGAGCTGACCGCCGGGCGCGACCGCTCCCGGGCCCTCAAGACGGAGCTGGACAAGCTCACCGACTCCGTCCACCGGGGCGAGGTCCTCGGCGCGGAGAAGCGGCTGCGCATCGAGCAGCTGGAGGCGAAGGCGCTCGAGGAGCTGGGCGTGGAGCCGGCCGTCCTGATCGCCGAGTACGGGCCCGACCAGCCCGTACCGCCCTCGCCCCCGGCCGAGGGCGAGCAGCTCCCGGACGACCCGGAGCACCCGCGCAACCGGCCCGTGCCCTACGACCGGGCCGCCCAGGAGAAGCGTCTCAAGGCCGCCGAACGCGCCTACCAGCAGCTCGGCAAGGTCAACCCGCTGGCCCTGGAGGAGTTCGCGGCGCTGGAGGAGCGCCACCAGTTCCTCTCGGAACAACTCGAAGACCTCAAAAAGACCCGGGCCGACCTCCTCCAGGTCGTCAAGGACGTCGACAAGCGCGTGGAGGAGGTCTTCACAGCGGCGTACCACGACACGGCCCGGCAGTTCGAGGGCGTCTTCTCCCGGCTCTTCCCCGGCGGCGAGGGCCGGCTGGTGCTCACCGACCCGGACGACATGCTGGCGACGGGCGTGGACGTGGAGGCCCGGCCGCCCGGCAAGAAGGTGAAGCGGCTGTCCCTGCTGTCGGGCGGCGAGCGCTCCCTGACCGCGGTCGCCCTCCTCGTCGCCATCTTCAAGGCCCGGCCGAGCCCGTTCTACGTCATGGACGAGGTCGAGGCGGCGCTGGACGACACCAATCTCCAGCGGCTGATCGGGATCATGAGGGAACTCCAGGAGAGCTCCCAGCTGATTGTGATCACTCACCAGAAACGGACCATGGAAGTCGCCGACGCCCTCTACGGAGTGTCGATGCAGGGCGACGGAGTGTCGAAGGTGATCAGCCAACGGCTCAACTAGGCAAGATCGATTCAAGTATTGAAGCCAACGGTGGGGAAACGCCCGGGAAACTTCTTCATCACAACCTATTGACTTAGAAAATTGAAGACATAGGGTCTCCCACGACGCTCGCGCCTTCACGTGGTGACCCCCTTGATCTTGTGTCCCACTGGATCTGTCCCACGGGAAAGGCCGCCCCCCACTCCCGGCAACGTGGCCGGGCCCAGGAGAAAACCTTGACCAGCACTGCGATGGCGCAGGGGTCCGAGGGCCGCAAGGCCCAGCCGGACCACCTCGGCCACGTCATCTTCATCACCGCGGCCGCGGCCATGGGTGGCTTCCTCTTCGGCTACGACAGCTCCGTGATCAACGGCGCGGTCGAGGGCATCCGCGGGAAGTACGACATCGGTTCCGCCGCCCTGGCCCAGGTCATCGCCATCGCGCTGATCGGCTGCGCCGTCGGCGCGGCCGTCGCCGGCAAGCTCGCCGACCGCATCGGCCGCATCCGGGTCATGCAGATCTCCGCGACGCTGTTCACCATCAGCGCCGTCGGCTCGGCCGTGCCCTTCTCGCTCTACGACCTCGCCTTCTGGCGCGTCCTGGGCGGCATGGCCATCGGCATGGCCTCCGTCATCGGCCCGGCCTACATCGCCGAGGTCTCCCCGCCGGCCTACCGAGGCCGTCTCGGCGCCTTCCAGCAGGCCGCGATCGTCGTCGGCATCGCCGTCTCGCAGCTGGTCAACTGGGGCATCCTCAACGCCGCCAACGGTGAGCAGCGCGGCAAGGTCCTGGGCATCGAGGCCTGGCAGCTCATGCTCGGCGTCATGGTCGTCCCGGCCGTCCTCTACGGCCTGCTCTCCTTCGCCATCCCCGAGTCCCCCCGCTTCCTGATCTCCGTCGGCAAGACCGACAAGGCCAAGGAGATCCTGGCCGAGGTCGAGGGCCACGCCATCGACGTCGACAAGCGCGTCGCCGAGATCGAGCACGCGATGCACAGCGAGGAGAAGTCCACCTTCAAGGACCTCATCGGTGGTCGCTTCGGCCTGCTGCCCATCGTCTGGGTCGGCATCGGCCTCTCCGTCTTCCAGCAGTTCGTCGGCATCAACGTCGCGTTCTACTACTCCTCGACGCTGTGGCAGTCCGTGGGCGTCAACCCGGAGAGCTCGTTCTTCTACAGCTTCACCACGTCGATCATCAACATCGTCGGCACCGTGATCGCGATGATCCTCGTCGACCGGATCGGCCGTAAGCCGCTCGCGCTCGTCGGCTCCGTCGGCATGGCGCTCTCCCTGGCCCTGGAGGCCTGGGCCTTCGCCTCCAAGACGGCCGACGGCACCCTGCCCACCACGCAGGGCACGGTGGCGCTCGTCGCGGCCCACGCGTTCGTCCTCTTCTTCGCGCTCTCGTGGGGCGTCGTGGTCTGGGTCTTCCTGGGCGAGATGTTCCCCAACCGCATCCGCGCCGCGGCGCTCGGTGTCGCCGCGTCGGCCCAGTGGGTCGCGAACTGGGCCATCACGGCCAGCTTCCCGAGCCTGGCGGACTGGAACCTCTCGGGTGCGTACGTGATCTACGCGGTCTTCGCCGTGCTCTCGATCCCCTTCGTGATGAAGTTCGTGAAGGAGACCAAGGGCAAGGCGCTGGAGGAGATGGGCTAACCCCCCCCGCCGCCCCTCTCCTCGAAAGGGTGCGGCCCCAGCCGACAAGGCTGGGGCCGCACCCTTTCGCTTTGCGGCTGCCCGCCGTGGCGGCTTTCCGCGCCTGCGGCGCGGGTTCTACCCCACCCACCCGCCCGATCACCCGGCGCGGGTTGCCCCGGGTAGGGGCGGGCGGGGTGGGGTGGGTGCGGGGCGGTGGGTGGGTTTGTGCCCACCCGTTCCGCCCTGCGGAACGCCTGCCCACAAACGGCGTGAGGGGGCGGGGTGGGGTGGACGGGCCCTGGTAGGGGCGTAAGGAGCTCTTCGCCGCTGGAGCCAAGTACGGGGCAACCAGCACCGTGATACCAGGGGCCGCGAAGAGCTCAGCCCCGGAAGGGCCCGTCCGCCCCACCCCGACCCCGACCCACCCACCGGGGCACCCGGAAACGCGAAGAGGGCCCCCGGAGGGGGCCCTCGAGTGCGTGCCGTGAAGGTTACGCGGCAACCTTCTCGCGCTCAGGCGCAGCCGTCGCGGCCTCCGCCGCAACCTCCCGCGGCGCCGGCAGCGCCGCCATGACGACCGCCGAGATCACGATCGTCGCCGCCCAACCGAGCCCGTACTTGCCGACGAACGTGCCCGACAGCGGGCCGGCGAACCAGTCGCACTTGGTGAAGGCGATGCCCGCGATCAGGGCGACGGCCCACGCCGTCATCGCCTGCCAGCAGAAGCCGCCGACGTACCAGTACCGGCTGGTGCGGCCGGTGTCCATGAGGGCCTCGGCGTCGTAGCGCACCGCGCGCTTGCGGCGGCGGTTCATGTCGACGACGTAGACGCCGATCCAGGCCGAGAAGGAGACGGCCAGCAGGATCAGGAAGGTGATGAACGAGCTCAGGAAGCTCTTCGCGACCAGCATCAGCAGCAGACCGCCGACCAGCGAGATCGCGGCGTTGATGCTCACGGCCAGCGCACGCGGCAGCTTGACGCCCATCGTCTGGGCGGTGAAGCCGGCCGAGTACATCGACAGGGAGTTGATCAGCAGCATGCCGACGATCGCGGTGATCAGGTACGGCACGGCGAGCCACGTCGGGAGGATGTCACCGAGGAAGGAGACCGGGTCCGGAGCGTCGGCGAGACCCGGCGTGGCCACGGCCATGACCGCGCCCATCATCACCATGGGGACCATCACGAGGCCCGCGCCGGAGACCGTGACGCCGGCGATCTTCTTGCCGGAAGCCGCGTGCGGCAGGTAGCGCGCGAAGTCGGGACCGGTGGGCACCCAGCTGATGCCGCCGGCCGCGATCGTGCCGACACCGGCGACGACCATCGCCGTCGTACCGGCGGGCTTGGAGAAGACGTCGTCCCACTTGATGTTGGCGATCAGGTAGCCGAGCACCAGCACGCTGAAGACGCCGAAGAGGTACGTCGACCAGGTGTTGCAGACGTTGAGCGCCTTGCGGCCCATGCCGCTCACCAGGAAGGTGCAGGCGACGAAGACGAACAGCGTGATGACGATCAGCACGTTGTTGCTCTTCACGCCGAAGACCAGATCGAGCACGGTCAGCACCGCGTAGGCGCCGGTGACCGCGTTGATCGTCTCCCAGCCGAAGCGGGCGACCCACAGGATCGCGCCCGGGAAGAGGTTGCCGCGCACACCGAAGGTGGCCCGGGAGAGCATCGCGCCGGGCGCGCCGCCCCACTTGCCCGACACGGAGACCACGCCGACCAGGCCGAACGACACGAGCGCGGCGCACGCCGCGACGATCATGACCTGCCAGAAGTTCAGCTTGTTGAAGACCACCAGCGCCGCGCCCATGGTGAGCAGCAGCACGCTGATGTTGGCGGCCACCCAGGTCGGGAAGAGCTCCCGGACCCGGCCGTGGCGTTCGTTGTCGGGTACCGGCTCGATACCGCGGGTCTCGACGGCGCTCACGGCGCTGTCGGTGCTGGACACGTTGGCGCCTTCGGCAGCGTTGTCCATGGTGGGGGCCATATCGGGGGCTCCGTGTGGGGGAATTGCAGGGCGGGGCCTGGGCAGAAAGGGACGTTGGGACTCTACGCGCGTCGCGTGAGCCCACGCCATCGTACTTTGATCTAACTTTGGCCGGTTAGTGCCATTGGTCCTTGTGGAAAAGCACGAACACGCCCTGTTCGAAGGCGGCGCGGCCCCTCCGCGCGCAGGTGCCCGATACTGGGGGGCGTTATGGACATCGTCATCCTTGCTGTAGTCATCGCCGTGGTCGCGCTGGGCGCGATCAGCGGGCTCGTGGTCAGCAGCCGCAAGAAGAAAGCGCTGCCGCCCGCTCCGCCGAGCAGCCCGACCGTCACCGCGCCGCCCGCCGAACCGCACGTCGGCGAGGAGGCCGAGACCCCGCGGCCGGAACCCCGCCGCACCGTTGAGGAAGTGGAGCTCCCCGAGGCCGCCCCCGCCCCGGAGGAGACCGCTCCCGTCGTCGAACCGGAGCCCGCGGCCGAGGCCGCCGCGCCGGCCGAGCCCGAGATCGAGGTTCCCGAGCCCACCGCCGGCCGGCTGGTGCGGCTGCGGGCCCGGCTCTCCCGTTCCCAGAACTCCCTCGGCAAGGGTCTGCTGACCCTGCTGTCCCGTGAGCACCTCGACGAGGACACCTGGGAGGAGATCGAGGACACCCTCCTCACCGCCGATGTGGGCGTCGCGCCCACCCAGGAGCTCGTCGAGCGCCTGCGCGAGCGCGTCAAGGTCCTCGGCACCCGTACCCCCGACGAGCTGCGCGCCCTGCTGCGCGAGGAACTGCTCACCCTGATCGGCACCGAGGCCGACCGCAGTGTCCACACCGAGCCCGGTGTGGGGACGAACGGCGAGGAGAAGCCCGGTGTCGTGATGGTCGTCGGCGTCAACGGCGTCGGCAAGACCACCACCACCGGCAAGCTCGCCCGGGTGCTCGTCGCCGACGGGAAGTCCGTCGTCCTGGGCGCGGCCGACACTTTCCGTGCCGCCGCCGCCGATCAGCTCCAGACCTGGGGCGAGCGCGTGGGCGCGCGCACGGTCCGCGGCCCCGAGGCCGGCGACCCGGCGTCGATCGCCTTCGACGCGGTCAAGGAGGGCATCGCCGAGAAGGCGGACGTCGTGCTCATCGACACCGCCGGCCGGCTGCACACCAAGACCGGTCTGATGGACGAGCTCGGCAAGGTCAAGCGCGTCGTGGAGAAGCACGGCTCGGTCGACGAGGTGCTGCTCGTCCTCGATGCCACCACCGGCCAGAACGGCCTGGTCCAGGCGCGGGTCTTCGCCGAGGTCGTCGACATCACCGGTGTCGTCCTCACCAAGCTCGACGGCACGGCCAAGGGCGGCATCATCGTCCAGGTCCAGCGCGAGCTGGGCGTTCCGGTCAAGCTCGTCGGTCTCGGCGAGGGCGCGGACGACCTCGCGCCGTTCGAGCCGGAGGCGTTCGTCGACGCGCTGATCGGCGACTAGCCGCAGGCCGCGTCACGATCCGCACGAGCCCCGTCGCGCAGTACATCGCGACGGGGCTCGCCCGTACCCGGAACCGCGCGACCGGCCACCGACGGCCCGCGGTCGAATGGCGGCGATTCCGGCGAAGCGCTCAGGCGCCGGCGGAACGGTGGCACACATACGCCAGCGTCCCCAGCAGGAGACGGGCCTCCGGGGGGCAGCCCGCCGTGTCGAGGGCGGGCGGCAGCAGCCAGCGCATCGGGCCCAGACCCGCGTAGTCCGACGGCGGGGCCGTGATGTGATCGCCGCGCCCCAGGCCGCGCAGATCGAGCCGGGCGTCGTCCCACCCCATGCGGTAGAGCAGCTGGGGGAGCTCCGCGGCCGCGCCGGGGGCGACGAGGAACAGCGCGCGCCCGTCGGGGGTGAGGGCCACCGGGCCCAGCGGCACCCCCATCCGCTCCAGCCGGGCCAGGGCGTGCCGCCCGGCCGCCTCGGCGACCTCCAGCACGTCGAAGGAGCGCCCCACCGGCAGCAGCACGGCCGCGCCCGGCACCTCCGCCCAGGCGGCAGCGGCCTCGTCCAGCGTGGAGCCCGCGGGGACGGGTGGGGCGAAGGGGAGCGGGTGGGCGCCGGGGGAGGGGCAGTCGGCGGCTCCGCAGGAGCAGATCACCCGGCCCCCGCGCGAGGCCCGGGCGCCCGGGACCACGTCCCAGCCCCACAGGCCGGTGTACTCCGCGACCGTCGTCGCGTATTCGGACGCGCGGCCTCGGCGCCGAGAGCTCGAGCGCAGGTCCCGGATGCCGCCGATTGTGAAGCCCATGCCCCCTCCAACGGGTCGTGTTCGCGGTTGGTTACGTGTCGGAGTGTCTCGGACACGTACGGTCGCGGACGTGTGCTCCGGGGCGGCGCGACGGTGTGCGACAGGTGGTGCGCCGGAGGGCGCGCGCCGTGGCGCGCGACGATCCACCCGCTGCCCGGTTTTCCCGTGCTCGTTCCGCGTCAAGTCAATCGCGAACTGCGGAGGACTCGTTCATTCCTTGGGGTGGCGAATGGTGGCGTTTACTGGACCACTCTCGCCTGAACGGTGATCGTAGGATTACTTTCGGTGCATGGACAGCGCCGGACAGGCGGCCGCAACAGGCGGCAAGCTGTTGGCGGTTCACGCGCAGACGTGGTGAACGCACGTGTGGACACGTATGGGCGTGGTCACGGCAAGGTGCGGAAGCGGGCCGCTGTGTGGACGCGGACGCGTTTGGTCGCGGAATTGCGGATTGTGGATGGGGGCGTTCCCGTGAGCGGCAATGTCAGTGGTGCCGACGGCACCGATCGGGCCGAGAAGGCCGACCGGGCCGACAAGGGTGAGAAACGCCCGAACGAACAGCTGAACTCCTGGTTCCTGCGCAGCGGGTGGTCCAAGGGCGAGCTCGCCCGCCAGGTGAACCGAAGGGCCCGGCAGCTCGGTGCCCACCACATCAGCACGGACACCTCCCGGGTGCGCCGCTGGCTGGACGGCGAGCAGCCCCGCGAGCCCATCCCCAAGATCCTCTCCGAGCTGTTCTCCGAGCGCTTCGGCTGCGTCGTCGGCGTCGAGGACATCGGCCTGCGCGTCGCCCATCAGTCGCCCTCCGTCGGCGGGGTCGACCTGCCCTGGGCCGCCCCCCAGACCGTGGAGCTGCTCAGCGAGTTCTCCCGCAGCGATCTGATGCTCGCGCGCCGGGGCTTCCTCGGCACCTCGCTCGCCCTCACCGCCGGGCCCGCCCTCATCGAGCCCATGCAGCGCTGGCTGGTGCCCGGCCCCACCGGCCGGGACGCCGCGCGCTCCGCCGAGCGCGACCGCTCCCGCAGGTCCCGGCTCTCCGAGCCGGAGCTGGAGCTGCTGGAGTCGACGACGGTGATGTTCCGCCAGTGGGACGCCCAGTGCGGCGGCGGGCTGCGCCGCAAGGCCGTCGTGGGCCAGCTCCACGAGGTCACCGACCTCCTCCAGGAGCCCCAGCCCGACGAGACCACCCGGCGGCTGTTCCACGTCGCCGCCGAGCTGGCCGAGCTGGCCGGCTGGATGAGCTACGACATCGGCCTCCACCCCACCGCCCAGAAGTACTTCGTCCTCGCCCTCCACGCCGCCAAGGAGGCCGGCAACCGCCCCCTGGGCTCGTTCGTGCTCTCCATGATGAGCCGCCAGATGATCCACCTCGGCCGGCCCGACGACGCCCTGGAGCTGATCCACCTCGGCCAGTACGGCTCCCGGGAGACGGCCACCCCCCGCACCCAGGCCATGCTCCACGCCATGGAGGCCCGGGCCTACGCCAACATGGGCCAGCCCGCCAAGGTCAAGCGCGCGGTCGCCATGGCCGAGGACTGCTTCGCGGACTGCTCCAAGAGCGACCGCGACCCCGACTGGATCCGCTTCTTCTCCGAGGCCGAGCTCAACGCCGAGAACGCCCACTCCTTCCGCGACCTGGCCTATGTGGCCGGCTGCAGCCCCACCTACGCCCAGCTCGCGCGGCCCAAGATGGAGCGCGCCGTCGAGCTGTTCTCCCAGGACGACGAGCACCAGCGTTCGTATGCGCTCAACCTGATCGGCATGGCCACCGTCCACCTCCTCCAGCGCGAGCCGGAGGCCTGCGCCGAGCCCGTGAAGAAGGCGCTGCGGATCGCCAAGCAGGTGCGCTCCGAGCGGGTCAACAACCGGCTGCGCAAGACCGTGGACAACGCCCTGCGCGACTTCGGGGACGTCGCCGAAGTCGTCGACCTGACCGACCACCTCGCCGTTCACCTGCCGGAATCCCTGGAGGCCGCCCACGCGGTCTGATCCTCCGGCCCCTCTGCCCGGCCGTGGCGACCCTCCCGTACAGCCCGACTCGGCCTCCCCCACGCCAGGTCACCCCGGACGGTCGCCGCGGCCGGTCCGTGTCCGCGCGCGGGAGCGCGGCCGGGCGGGCCGAAGGGTAGGGGAGACCCGCCGCGTCCGTCCCGCCGTTCACCGGGGCGTAACACGCCCGGCCCCATCGTCACCGGCGTGAAACAGCCCACGGCACCGGCTGAAACCGCGCTGCGACAGCCTCAAGGCGACATCGGCCCACCGAAGAAACACCGCCCGCACGGGGGCGCGGGCCGCGGCGGCGAGGAGACACCGACATTGAATGGCGCAGACACCGCGTTCGTACTGATCAGTGCCGCGCTCGTGATGCTGATGACACCCGCCCTGGCCTTCTTCTACGGCGGCATGGTCCGGGTCAAGAGCGCGCTCAACATGCTGATGATGTCGTTCATCTCGCTGGGCGTCGTCAGCGTCCTGTGGGTGCTCTACGGCTACTCCCTGGCCTTCGGTGACGACATCGGCGCCGGGCTGCTGGGCGGCCTGGGCCACCTCGGCCTGAGCGGCATCCACCCCGACACCCTCACCGGCGGCAAGGAGGGCATCCCCGTCCTCGCGTTCGCCCTCTTCCAGATGATGTTCGCCGTCATCACCCCCGCCCTGATGAGCGGCGCCCTCGCCGACCGCGTGAAGTTCAGCGCCTGGACGCTGTTCATCGCCCTGTGGGTGAGCGTCGTCTACTTCCCCGTCGCCCACTGGGTCTGGCAGGCCGACGGCTGGCTGTTCAAGCTCAAGGTGATCGACTTCGCGGGCGGCACCGCCGTCCACATCAACGCGGGCATCGGCGCCCTGGCCGCCGTCCTCGTCGTCGGCAAGCGCGTCGGCTTCAAGAAGGACCCGATGCGCCCCCACAGCCTGCCCCTGGTGATGCTCGGCGCCGGGCTCCTCTGGTTCGGCTGGTTCGGCTTCAACGCCGGCTCGGCGCTCGCCGCCAACGGCACCGCCGCCAACATGGCCATGAACACCCAGATCGCCACCGGCGCCGCCATGCTCGGCTGGCTCGCCTACGAGCGGATCCGGCACGGCGCGTTCACCACCCTCGGCGCCGCCTCCGGAGCCGTCGCCGGCCTCGTCGCCATCACCCCCTCCGGCGCCGCCGTCAACGCCTTCGGGGCGATCCTCATCGGCCTCGTCGCCGGCGCCGTCTGCTCCTGGGCCGTCAGCTGGAAGTTCAAGTTCGGCTTCGACGACTCCCTCGACGTGGTCGGCGTCCACCTCGTCGGCGGCGTCATCGGCACCCTCCTCGTCGGCCTCCTCGCCACCGACGGCGTCGGCGGCCTCACCCAGCTCGGCCGCCAGGCCGCCGGAGCGTTCTCGGTGATGGCCTACTCCTTCACCGTCTCCTGGCTCCTCGCCAAGCTCGTCGACAAGCTCGTCGGCTTCCGGGCCGGCGAGGAGGACGAGATCAGCGGCGTCGACCAGGCCTTCCACGCCGAGAGCGCCTACGACTTCACCGCCGTCGGCGGAGCCGCCGCCTCCCGCGCCGTCCACCACGCCCCCGCACAGCAGCAGCACCCGAACGACACGTACGACAAGAAGGTGGACGCGTGAAGCTCGTCACCGCGATCGTCAAGCCCTACAAGCTCGAGGACGTCAAGGCCGCCCTGCAGGAGTTCGGCGTCCACGGCCTGACCGTCACCGAGGCCACCGGATACGGCCGCCAGCGCGGCCACACCGAGGTCTACCGGGGCGCCGAGTACCGGATCGACCTCGTCCCCAAGGTCCGCATAGAGGTCCTCGCGGAGGACGGCGACGCCGACGACATCGTCGACGTCATCGTCCGCAGCGCCCGCACCGGAAAGATCGGCGACGGCAAGGTCTGGGTCGTCCCCCTCGACACCGTCGCCCGCGTCCGCACCGACGAGCGCGGCCCCGACGCGCTGTGACCGCCTCCAGCACCGGTTGACCAGGAGCCCCCGTTGACGGAGCACGACACCGAGACGCACCCGGGGCGGCAGGGCGGCTACGCGGCCGCCCGGCTGCGCCTCCTGACCGAGGAACGGCTCACCGGCCCGCCCCTGCGCACCGGGCTCGCCCGGGCCACCGACAGCTGGCTGGGCGAGCTCCTCGGGCCCGCCCCGGGCGTCGCCCTCGTCGCCGTCGGCGGCTACGGGCGCGGCGAGCTCTCCCCCCGCAGCGACCTCGACGTCCTCCTCCTCCACGACGGCACCACCGACGCCCCCGGCCTCGCGGCCCTCGCCGACCGCGTCTGGTACCCCGTCTGGGACATGGGCCTCGCCCTCGACCACTCCGTCCGCACCCCGGCCGAGGCCCGCAAGGCCGCCACCGGCGACCTCAAGGTCCACCTCGGCCTCCTCGACGCCCGCCACCTCGCCGGCGACCCCGCCCTCACCGCCGCCCTCCGCACCACCGCCTACGAGGACTGGCGCGCCCAGGCCCCCGCCCGGCTGCCCGAACTGCGCGAGCTGTGCGAGGAACGCGCCCGCCGCCACGGCGAGCTGCGCTTCCTGCTGGAACCCGACCTGAAGGAGGCCCGCGGCGGCCTCCGCGACGCCACCGCCCTGCGGGCCGTCGCCGCCTCCTGGCTCGCCGACGCCCCCCGCGAGGGCCTCGAAGCCGCCCGCACCCGCCTCCTCGACACCCGCGACGCCCTCCACCTCGCCACCGGCCGCGCCACCGACCGGCTCGCCCTCCAGGAACAGGACCAGGTCGCCGCCGCCCTCGGCCTCCCCGACGCCGACGCGCTCCTGCGCGACGTCTACCGGGCCGCCCACACCGTCTCCTACGCCGCCGAGGTCACCTGGCGCGAGGTCGGCCGCGTCCTGCGCGCCCGCTCCGGACGGCCCCGGCTGCGCCGGATCATCGGTGGACGCGGCGGGCGCGGCGGCTTCGTCGCGCCCGAGCGGATCCCGCTGGCGGAAGGCGTCGTCGAACAGGACGGCGAGGCCGGCCTCGCCCGTACCGCCCGCCCCGAGCACGACCCCGTGCTCCCGCTGCGCGCCGCGGCGGCCGCCGCCCAGGCGGGCCTCCCGCTGTCCCGGCACGCGGTGCGCCGCCTGACCGGCGCCCCGGCGCTGCCCGTCCCCTGGCCCGCCGAGGCCCGCGAACAGCTCCTCACCCTCCTCGGCGCCGGAGAGCCCGCCGTGGCCGTCTGGGAGGCGCTGGAGACCGAGGGGATCGTCTCCCGGCTGCTGCCCGAATGGGAGGACGTGCGCTGCCGCCCGCAGCGCAACGCCCTCCACCGCTGGACCGTCGACCGCCACCTCGTCGAGACGGCGGTGCGCGCCGCCGCCCTCACCCGCCGCGTCGGCCGCCCCGACCTGCTGCTCCTCGCCGCGCTCCTCCACGACATCGGCAAGGGCAGGCCGGGCGACCACTCCGAGACGGGCGCGGAGACCGCCCGCCGGGTGGCGGCCCGGCTCGGCTACGGCCCAAAGGACACGGAGGTCCTCGCCACGCTCGTCCGCCACCACCTGCTGCTGGCCGACACCGCCACGCGGCGCGACCTCGGCGACCCGGCCACGGTCCGCGCGGTCACCGACGCGGTCGGCTCCGCCGCCGTCCTGGAGCTCCTCCACGCCCTCACCGAGGCCGACGCCCTCGCCACCGGCCCGACGGCCTGGACCGCCTGGCGGGCCTCGCTGGTGGCCGATCTGGTCCGCCGGGCGGCGGCCGCCCTCGACGGCCGGCCCGTCCCGCCCGGCCCCGAGCGGAGCGCCCCCACCGCCGAGCAGACGGGCGCGGCGGACGAGGCCCGGCGCACGGGCGCCCCCGTCGTCGTGATGCGGGCCCGCCCCGAGGGCGCCGGGAGCGACGGGCCCGTCGGCGTCGAACTGCTGATCGCGCTCCCCGACCGGCCGGGCGTCCTGCCCGCCGCCGCCGGGGTGCTCGCCCTCCACCGGCTGCGCGTCCGCACGGCCGAGATCCGCGCCGTGGACGGCCCGGCGGGCGAGGAGCGCCCCGTTCTCCTGCTGACCTGGCGCGTCGCCGCCGAGTACGGCTCCCCGCCGGGGGCCGCGCGGCTGCGAGAGGACCTGACGCGCGCCCTGGACGGCTCCCTCGACGTCGCCGGGCGGCTGGCCGAGCGCGAGGCCGCCTACCGCGGCCGGCGCCGGGGCGTCCCCCACGCGCCGCCCCGGGTGAGCGTGGCCCCCGGCGGCTCCCGGGCCGCGACGGTCCTGGAGGTGCGGGCCCAGGACGCCCCCGGACTGCTCCACCGCATCGGCCTCGCCCTGGAGGACGCCGGGCTGTGGGTGCGCAGCGCGCACGTCGGCACCCTGGGCGCGAGCGCCGTGGACGCCTTCTACGTGACCGGCCCCGGGGGCGGCCCGCTGCCGCCCGAGGAGGCCGCCCGGACGGCCCGCGACGTCCAGGAGTCACTGGGCGGCTGACCGCACCGGGGAGGGCCGGATACCCTTGGGGGTCAGCCGCCGCCTTGACTTACGACAAGAAGGATCCGCGACCACCGTGTTCGATACCCTCTCCGACCGCCTCGCAGCGACGTTCAAGAACCTCCGGGGCAAGGGCCGCCTCTCCGAGGCCGACATCGACGCCACGGCACGCGAGATCCGCATCGCCCTGCTCGAGGCCGATGTGGCTCTGCCCGTCGTGCGCGCCTTCATCAAGCAGGTCAAGGAGCGCGCCACCGGCTCCGAGGTCTCCCAGGCCCTGAACCCGGCCCAGCAGGTCATCAAGATCGTCAACGAGGAGCTCATCACCATCCTCGGTGGCGAGACCCGCCGGCTGCGCTTCGCCAAGAGCGGCCCGACGGTCATCATGCTCGCCGGTCTCCAGGGTGCCGGTAAGACGACCCTCGCCGGAAAGCTCGGCCACTGGCTCAAGGGCCAGGGCCACGCCCCGCTGCTCGTCGCCTGTGACCTCCAGCGCCCCAACGCCGTCAACCAGCTCGGCGTCGTCGCCGAGCGCGCCGGTGTCGCGATCTTCGCGCCGGAGCCGGGCAACGGCGTGGGCGACCCGGTCCAGGTCGCCAAGGACTCCGTCGAGCACGCCCGCGCCAAGCAGTACGACGTCGTGATCGTCGACACCGCCGGCCGTCTGGGCATCGACGCGGAGCTGATGCAGCAGGCCGCGGACATCCGTGACGCGGTGCAGCCGCAGGAGATCCTCTTCGTCCTCGACGCGATGATCGGTCAGGACGCGGTCAACACCGCCGAGGCCTTCCGCGACGGCGTCGGCTTCGACGGCGTCGTGCTCTCCAAGCTCGACGGCGACGCGCGCGGTGGTGCCGCCCTGTCGGTCGCGCACGTGACCGGCAAGCAGATCATCTTCGCCTCCAACGGCGAGAAGCTGGACGACTTCGACGCGTTCCACCCGGACCGCATGGCGTCCCGCATCCTCGGCATGGGCGACATGCTCAGCCTCATCGAGAAGGCCGAGCAGACCTTCAGCCAGGCCGAGGCCGAGAAGATGGCGGCCAAGCTGGCGAAGGGCCCCAAGGAGTTCACGCTCGACGACTTCCTGTCGCAGATGGAGCAGGTCCGCAAGATGGGCTCCATCTCCAAGCTCCTCGGCATGCTCCCGGGCATGGGCCAGATCAAGGACCAGATCAACAACCTCGACGAGCGCGACGTCGACCGCACCGCCGCGATCATCAAGTCGATGACCCCGGCCGAGCGCCAGGACCCGACGATCATCAACGGCTCCCGCCGGGCCCGTATCGCCAAGGGTTCCGGTGTGGAGGTCAGCGCGGTGAAGAACCTCGTGGAGCGCTTCTTCGAGGCCCGCAAGATGATGTCCCGCATGGCCCAGGGCGGCGGGATGCCGGGCATGCCGGGCCTTCCGGGCATGGGCGGCGGCGCGGCCCGCAAGAAGAAGCAGCTCAAGCAGGGCAAGGGCAAGCGTCAGTCGGGCAACCCGATGAAGCGCAAGGCCGACGCGGAGGCCGCGGCCGCGCGCCGTGAGCAGGCGCAGGCCGACGGCATGCCGGGCCTCCCGACGGGCGCCGACGGCAAGTTCGAACTGCCCGACGAGTTCAAGAAGTTCATGGGCTGACCCCGGCCCTCGGCACACCGACGACAGCCCCCGGCACGCCGGGGGCTGTCGTCGTCCGTACGCCTACACCCGGGCGATCAGATACCGGAACACGTTCGGCATCCACACCGTCCCGTCGCCCCGCAGATACGGGTGGAGGGCCTCGGCGAGCTCCTTGGCGACCTGCTCCTCGTCCGTCGCCCGCACCGCCGCGTCGAAGGTGCCCGTCGACAGCAGGCCCCGCACCGCGCTGCCCATGTCGGCGTAGCCGTACGGGCAGGAGACCCGGCCCGAGCCGTCCGGGGTGAGCCCGGCGTGGCGAGCCAGGTTCTCCAGGTCGTCACGCCCGCTGGGACGCCAGCGGGCGGGGGCGCACATCGGATCGGCCAGGCGCGCGGCCACCCGTAGCGCGCTGGACGCCGCGCAGCGCTCCTGCGGGCCCCAGCCGGCCAGGACGACGGGCGAGCCCGGCGCGGCGTACGCGGCGGCGCGGGCGAGCCCTCGCGCGAGCCCCTGGGGGCCGGAGCCCGCGCAGAAGAGCGGGTCGAAGGCGGTGACGAGGGTGAAGAGCGGGCCGTCCGGCTCGCTCACGGCCTCGGGCCCGCCGAGGCCCAGCCGCGGGCCGTCCGGCCGGGCGCCCTCCGGCAGCAGCCGCTCACGGGCCAGCGCGAGCCTGCGGCCGTCGGTGTCGACACCGCAGACGACGGCCCCGCGGGACGCCGCCATCAGCAGGGCCAGCCCCGAGCCGCAGCCGATGCTCAGCAGCCGGGTGCCGGGGCCGGTCTCCAGGCGCTCGTACACCGCCTCGTAGAGCGGCACCAGCATCCGTTCCTGGATTTCCGCCCAGTCGCGGGCCCGGGATTCGGGCGAGGTCGGGGACGGCTGGTGCCGCCGCACGAGCGTTGGTGTCATCGAATGCGCCCCAATCCGCCGGTTCACGTCTTCTGATCCGTTGTCCCGCCCCCATGAGTGCCGCTTGTCCGTGCCGAGGTGCCTGGTGCTCGGTATCCGGCGCCGCGTATCCGTTTTCTTCCGGCCGCGGCGAAGAAACCCCCCGATGCCAGAGAACTCCGCTTCGGCCGCCGAGTCCAGGGGGTGACGGCGAGGCTTTGCCCCGCCGTCACGATGGCATGTGCCGGATGTACGGGCGGCGGCGCGAACGGCCGGGAAGGGACGGTCGCCGGCGGACGGATTCACACTCCGCCTGACGGGCCCCGTACCATTCGCAGCATGGCAAAGGCTCCCATTCTCACCCCCCAGGCGGAAGACTTCCCGCGCTGGTACCAGGACCTGATCAACAAGGCCGAGCTGGCCGACAACGGCCCGGTGCGCGGCACCATGGTCATCCGCCCGTACGGGTACGGGCTCTGGGAGCGCATGCAGCAGGAGATGGACGCCCGGATCAAGGACGCGGGCGCCTCCAACGCGTACTTCCCCCTCTTCATCCCGCAGTCCTACCTGACGCGGGAGGCGGAGCACGTCGAGGGCTTCGCCCCCGAGCTCGCGGTCGTCACCCACGGCGGCGGCAAGGAGCTGGAGGAGCCGGTCGTCGTCCGGCCCACCTCCGAGACGATCATCAACGAGTACTTCTCCAAGTGGGTGCAGAGCTACCGCGACCTGCCCCTGCTCATCAACCAGTGGGCCAATGTCGTCCGTTGGGAGATGCGTCCCCGCGTCTTTCTCCGCACGAGTGAATTCCTCTGGCAGGAGGGCCACACCGCCCACGCCACGTACGAGGACGCCCGCGACTACGCGGCCCGTATCCACCAGGACGTCTACTACGACTTCATGGTGAACGTCCTCGGCATCGACGTGGTGCTCGGCCGCAAGACGCCCAAGGAGCGTTTCGCGGGCGCCATCAACACCCTCACCCTCGAGGGCATGATGGGCGACGGCAAGGCCCTCCAGATGGGCACGAGCCACGAGCTCGGCCAGAACTTCGCCAAGGCCTTCAACACCTCCTACCTGTCCAAGGGCGGACAGCAGGAGCTGGTCTGGCAGACCTCGTGGGGCGTCTCCACCCGCATGGTCGGCGGCCTGATCATGTCCCACGGTGACGACAGCGGCCTGCGCGTGCCGCCGCGCCTGGCGCCCGTCCAGGCCGTGGTCCTGGCGATCAAGGGCGACGAGGCCGTCCTCGCCAAGGTCCGCGAGCTCGGCGACGTCCTCAAGGCGGCGGGCGTGCGGGTGCAGGTCGACGACCGCACCGACACCCCCTTCGGCCGGCGCGCCGTCGACTGGGAGCTCAAGGGCGTCCCGGTCCGCATCGAGATCGGCCCCCGCGACCTGGAGAACGGCACCGCGATGCTGGCCCGCCGCATCCCGGGCGGCAAGGAGCCGGTGCGCATCGAGGAGCTGGCCGCGCTGCTGCCGAAGGTCCTGGAGGAGGACCAGGAGACGCTGCTGCGCCAGTCGCGCGAGCGCCGCCTGTCCCGCACCACGGACGTGGCGACCATCGAGGAGGCCGCCGAGGCCGCCCTCGCCGGCGGCTGGGCCCGCATCCCGTGGGCGACGCTGGGCGCGGAGGGCGAGGCCAAGCTGGCCGAGCAGGCCGTGACCGTGCGCTGCCTGGTGATGCCCGACGGTTCGGTGCCGGAGACCGACGACGCCGAGGGCGCCCTCGCGATCGTCGCGCGCGCCTACTGATCCACCCGCCCCCGGGCGCGCGCACATACGGCGCGCGTCCGGGGGTTCGCGCTTGTACGGGCGCGGGAGGGGCGCCTACTGCTGCTTACTGATGAGTCAGTACGTCCCACCTTGCGAACAGCTGAGCGTCTCATCCCTCCTTCTCCGCAGTTCTGCGCACCCGCCCTCCTCAGGACGAATGGGGCGGGAAACTGACTGGTACGTGCAAATTATTTGGGATGGCCCGGTATCGGAACACCGGGCCGCACCCGCTCGTTGTCACGACGTGAGCACGACACCACCTGTTCTCGCCGCAGAGCTGGCACAGGCGTGGGCCGACATTCAGCGGTTCCACCCCGAGCTGCCGGATCTAGCCGCGCCCGAATCGTTGATCGGGGAGTCGTCGTCCGCCTGCGGCGCCGAGCTCTCCTTCGAAAGGCTGCTGCACGAGGCAGTGCACGGCATCGCGGCCGCCCGCGGTGTCCGGGACACCTCTCGTGCCGGCCGCTACCACAACCGGCGATTCCTGGCGATCGCCGAGGAGCTGGGGCTCGACCACAGTGATGAGCCGCATCCCAGCAGCGGCTTCTCGCTCGTCGTGCTCAACTCGGAGGCGCGCAAGCGCTACCGGCCCACGATCGAGAGACTCCAGCGGGCGCTCAAGGCGCACACCGTCGCCACCGCCGCCGACACCTCGCGCACCTTCCGGGGCCCGGCCGCGCGCCACGGCTCCTCCGGCGGCGGGGTGCGGGTGAAGGCCGTGTGCGACTGCGGGCGCAACGTGCGCGTCGTGCCGTCCGTGCTCGCCCAGGCGCCGATCATGTGCGGCGGCTGCGGCCAGCCCTTCCGGATCCCGGAGCCCGCCGTCCCGGTCGGCTGACCCCGGCCGTTCGGCGCCCCGCGATCGATATGGCACAATGGGTCGCTGTACTCGACAGTCGCATAGGACCCCTCTCTCCTCCGGCTGACGCGTCCATCGGGCACCCGAGTACCGCAAACCCCACGTGGCATCTCGTTGTGCCCAACCACGTCAAGACCAGGAGACACCACTCCAGTGGCAGTCAAGATCAAGCTGAAGCGTCTGGGCAAGATCCGTTCGCCTCACTACCGCATCGTCGTCGCCGACTCCCGCACCCGCCGTGACGGCCGTGCGATCGAGGAGATCGGCCTGTACCACCCGGTGCAGAACCCCTCCCGCATCGAGGTCGACAGCGAGCGCGCCCAGTACTGGCTGAGCGTCGGCGCCCAGCCGACCGAGCCCGTGCTGGCCATCCTCAAGGTCACCGGTGACTGGCAGAAGTTCAAGGGTCTGCCGGCCCCGGCCCCGATGCTGGTCGCCGAGGAGAAGAAGCGCGACTTCAGCGACCTCTTCGAGGCTCGTGTGAACGCCGCGGGCGAGGCGAAGGGTGAGGCCATCACCCCGAAGGCCAAGAAGTCGGAGAAGAAGGACGAGGCCGCCGAGGCCGAGTCCGCTGAGTCGACCGAGGCCTGAGGATGCTCGAGGAGGCCCTTGAGCACCTCGTGAAGGGCATCGTCGACAACCCCGACGACGTGCAGGTCGCCTCGCGCGAGCTGCGCCGGGGGCGCGTGCTGGAGGTCCGGGTCCACCCCGAGGACCTCGGCAAGGTGATCGGCCGCAACGGCCGCACCGCCCGCGCCCTGCGTACCGTCGTGGGCGCCATCGGCGGCCGTGGCATCCGTGTCGACCTCGTCGACGTGGACCAGGTCCGCTGAGAAGCGACAGAGCACCGGCACGGGCCGGGAAGGGTTTCCCTTCCCGGCCCGTTGTCGCGTTCGTAAGACCATGCGAGAAGGATTGAGACTGTGCAGCTGGTAGTCGGCAGGATCGGCCGTGCCCACGGCATCAAGGGCGAGGTCACCGTAGAGGTGCGTACGGACGAGCCCGAGCTGCGGCTCGGACCCGGCGCCGTACTGGCCACGGACCCCGCGGGCACCGGCCCGCTGACCGTCGAGACCGGCCGGGTGCACAGCGGCCGGCTGCTCCTGCGCTTCGCCGGCGTCACCGACCGCACCGCCGCCGAGGCCCTGCGCAACACCCTGCTGATCGCCGACGTCGACCCGGACGAGACTCCCGAGGACCCCGAGGAGTTCTACGACCACCAGCTGATGGACCTCGACGTCGTCACCGTCGACGGCACCGTCGTCGGCCGGATCGCCGAGATCTCCCACCTGCCCTCCCAGGACCTCTTCATCGTCGAGCGGCCCGACGGCAGCGAGGTGATGATCCCCTTCGTCTCCGAGATCGTCACCGAGATCGACCTGGAGGGGCAGCGCGCCGTCGTCGACCCGCCGCGCGGTCTCCTCGACATGGGCGAGGCCGAGGTCGCGAGCAGCCGCGACGCCGAGGAGGAGCAGGAGTAATGCGCCTCGACGTCGTCACGATCTTCCCCGAGTACCTCGAGCCGCTGAACGTCTCGCTCGTCGGCAAGGCCCGCGCCCGCGGCCAGCTGGACGTACGCATCCACGACCTGCGGGAGTGGACGCACGACAAGCACAACACCGTCGACGACACCCCCTACGGCGGCGGCCCCGGCATGGTGATGAAGCCCGAGCCGTGGGGCGAGGCGCTGGACGCGGTCATCGAGTCCGGCGCGGACGACGCGCGCCCCACGATCGTCGTCCCCACCCCCAGCGGTGAGCCCTTCACCCAGGAGATCGCCGTCGAGCTCGCCGAGAAGCCGTGGCTGGTCTTCACCCCCGCCCGCTACGAGGGCATCGACCGCCGCGTCATCGAGGAGTACGGCGACCACTACGACGTCCGCGAGCTCTCCATCGGCGACTACGTCCTGGCCGGCGGCGAGGCCCCCGTCCTCGTGATGGTCGAGGCCGTCGCCCGGCTGCTCCCCGGCGTCCTCGGCAACGCCGAGTCCCACCGCGACGACTCCTTCGCCCCCGGCGCCATGGCCGACCTCCTGGAAGGCCCCGTCTATACCAAGCCGCCGGAGTGGCGCGGCCGGGGCATCCCCGACGTCCTGCTCAGCGGCCACCACGGCAAGATCGCCCGCTGGCGCCGTGACGAGGCGTTCCGGCGCACCACCGCCAACCGGCCCGACCTCATCGAGCGCACCGACCCCGCCGCCTTCGACAAGAAGGACCGCGAGATGCTCTCGATCCTGGGCTGGGCCCCCGGCCCGGACGGCCGATTTGGGCGAGTGGACCCCCTCGTGGAAGAATGAGCCGTTGCCTTGCGTCCGGCGTGCGCCCCTGCCACAGGGGGACCGACGCCCGCCCGGTGTGCGGGGCACCCTTCACTTTTCCGAACGATTCCGCCGATGACCTGTGGCATCGGCGAGGAAGCAGACGAATATGTCTTCCCTGCTCGACGGCGTCAACGCCGCTTCGCTGCGCACCGACGTCCCGGCCTTCCGTCCCGGTGACACCGTGAACGTCCACGTTCGCGTCATCGAGGGCAACCGCTCCCGCATCCAGCAGTTCAAGGGTGTCGTCATCCGCCGCCAGGGCGCGGGCGTCTCCGAGACCTTCACCGTCCGCAAGGTCTCCTTCTCCGTCGGCGTCGAGCGCACCTTCCCGGTGCACAGCCCGATCTTCGAGAAGGTCGAGCTCGTCACCCGCGGTGACGTCCGTCGCGCCAAGCTGTACTACCTCCGTGAGCTCCGCGGCAAGGCCGCGAAGATCAAGGAGAAGCGCGACCGCTGAGCTCCTCGCCGGAGTCCGGAACGGGCCGGATAGGCTTTCGGCCCGATGGACACCGACGCACAGCTCGCATCGCTTCCGGAGCGCGACCGCTCTCCCGAACCCGCACAGGGGGAGGAGCAGGGGTCGCGCTCCGCGCGTTTTTCCGGGCTCTCCGCCGCTTGGCGATGGTGTACCGACGGCGGGCCGCTGCGGCGCGCCGGGGTGCTGCTCCTCGTCTGCCTGGTCTCGCTGCTGCTGGTCAGCGCCTATCTGGTGCAGCCGTTCCTGATCCCCAGCGGATCGATGGAGAAGACCCTCCAGGTCGGCGACCGGGTGCTCGTCAACAAGCTCGCCTACCGCTTCGGGGACGAGCCGCGCCGGGGCGATGTGATCGTCTTCGACGGCACCGACTCCTTCGTCCAGGACGACGGGCCCTCGGAGAACGCGGTGACCACGATCATCCGCAAGGGCGCGGCGGCCGTCGGGCTGATGCGGCCCTCCGAGACCGACTACGTCAAACGGGTCGTCGGCGTCGGCGGCGATCGCGTCCGCTGCTGCGACAAGTGGGGCCGGCTGGAGATCAACGGCCGTCCGGTGCTGGAGGAATACCTCTACCCGGGGGACGTTCCCTCCCAAGTGCCGTTCGATGTGGTGGTGCCGGAGGGCAAGCTATGGGTCATGGGTGACCATCGCAGCGACTCCCGTGACTCGCGGGACCATCTGGGCGAGCCGGGCGGCGGCATGGTTCCGGTGAACCGCGTCATCGGGCGCGCCGACTGGATCGGCTGGCCGCTGGGCCGGACGACCTCCCTCGGCCGGACCGGCGCCTTCGCGGACGTCCCCGACCCCGGCCCGGGACACGGGGGAGGCGGCCCGCATGGGTAGCAGGGGCCGCACCGGCGTCCGTACGGCCGCGCCGGCCGCCCGCCCGGCGACGGCGCCCGGCGACCGGCCGCCCCCGGGCACCGGGGGACGGGCGGAGCGGCGCAGGGCCGCGAAACGGACCGCCAGGAAGCAGCGGCGCCGGCGGCAGCGCTCGGTGCTCAAGGAAGTGCCCATCCTCATAGGCGTCGCGGTGCTCATCGCCCTGGTGCTGAAGACGTTCCTCGTCCAGGCCTTCGTGATCCCGTCCGGCTCGATGGAGGAGACCATCCGGATCGGCGACCGGGTGCTGGTCGACAAGCTGACGCCCTGGTTCGGGACCCGGCCGCAGCGCGGCGACGTGGTGGTCTTCAAGGACCCCGGCGGATGGCTCGGCGACGAGTGGAAGTCCCGCCACGACCCGGTGGGGATCAAACAGGGGAAGGAAGCGCTCACCTTCATCGGCCTGCTTCCCTCGGCCGACGAGCAGGACCTCATCAAGCGCGTGGTGGGCGTCGGCGGCGACAGGGTCAAGTGCTGCGACAAGGACGGCAAAATCACGGTCAACGGAACGCCGCTCGAAGAGCCCTACGTCCACCCGGGGAACCCTCCTTCCCAGATGACGTTCGACGTGAAGGTCCCGGCGGGCCGGCTCTTCGTCATGGGCGACCACCGCTCCGACTCGGCCGACTCGCGCTACCACCTGGACCAGCCGGGGCAGGGAACCGTCCCGGAGGACCTGGTGGTGGGGCGTGCGGTGCTGATCGCCTGGCCGCTGGACCACTGGCGGCGGCTGACCGAACCGGACACGTACGCTTCGGTGCGGGACGCGCCGCGCGCGGATGCGCGGGCGGGCGGTTCGCCGCATAGTCTGTCCCCCACGGATCATGAAGGATTGATCCTGCTCCCGACCCCTGCGGAACTCCCGCTCGTTATGGGAGTGATGGGCCTGCGTCGTACGTATCGCGGGCGGCAGCGTGGAGTGAGGAGTGGATGTGGGGGATGTGGCGGTCGGCGCGCGTTCCGGTCACGGAGAGCCCGAAAGGCGGCCCGGGCGGACGGATGAGCCGTCCGGGGAGCTGTCCGGGGAGCCGTCCGGCGGTGACACGCCGCGGGAGGCCAGGTCCCAGGCGGCCGGTCCCGGCCAGGACGCCACGACGGTGACGTCCTCGGAGACCCCCGCGTCCGAAGGCGGCGCGGGGCACGGCGGCAGCGGCGGCGAGGGCCGCGGGGCGCGCCGCGACGAGCCGAAGAAGCAACGATCCTTCTGGAAGGAGCTGCCGCTCCTCATCGGTATCGCGCTGGTGCTCGCGCTGCTCATCAAGACCTTCCTGGTGCAGGCGTTCTCGATTCCCTCCGAGTCGATGCAGAACACCCTCCAGCGCGGCGACCGGGTGCTGGTGGACAAGCTCACGCCGTGGTTCGGCTCCAAACCCGAGCGCGGCGAGGTCGTCGTCTTCCACGATCCGGGCGGCTGGCTGGGCGAGAGCCCGGCCGCCGACAACGGACCGGTGGCGAGCGGGCTCCAGAAGGTGCTCAGCTTCATCGGCCTGATGCCCTCGGCCGAGGAGAAGGACCTGATCAAGCGGGTCATCGCGGTCGGCGGCGACACCGTCGAGTGCAAGGGCAACAACGAGCCGGTGACGGTCAACGGCAAGGCGCTCGACGAGCCGTACATCTTCCCCGGGAACACGCCCTGCGGCGACAAGCCCTTCGGCCCGATCAAGGTGCCCCAGGGCCGGATCTGGGTGATGGGCGACCACCGCCAGGACTCCCTCGACTCCCGCTACCACCAGGAGCTCGACAGGTTCCAGGGCACGGTCTCGGAGGACGAGGTCGTGGGCCGCGCGATCGTCGTGGCCTGGCCGGTGAACCGGTGGTCCACGCTGCCGGTCCCCGGCACGTTCGACCAGCCGGGGCTGAGCGCCGCGGCCGCCGTCGCGCCGCCGGCGTTCGGGCTCGCGGGCGCGGTGCCGCTGGTGCTGTGGCGCCGCCGCCGGAACCTGCGCAAGGCCGAGGGGTCCAAGCGGTCCGTCGTGGTGGTCCCCGCCGCGAAGGGGTGAGGCGTCGCCCCCCGAACCGGCTGACATCGGCCCTCGCCAGGGGCTGACCGGAGCCCATACCCCCGGGTAGGGTGCGGTTCCGTCGGACCGGCGGACGGGGGATGGGACGCGATGAGCGCAGTGGAACGTGGCGTCGACGGCCACGGCCGCACGGGCAGGGTGCTGTCCGGGCTGGCCGTGGCCGTCGGCTGTCTGCTCTTCCTCGGCGGCTTCGGCTGGGCCGCCCTGGTGTACCGGCCGTACACCGTCCCCACGGACTCGATGGCGCCCACGATCGGGCGCGGCGACCGGATCCTCGCCCAGCGGATCGACGGCGGCGAGGTGCGGCGCGGGGACGTCGTCGTCTTCGAGGACGAGGTCTGGGCCAACGTCCCGATGGTCAAACGGGTCGTCGGCGTCGGCGGCGACCACATCGAGTGCTGTGACAAACAGGGCCGCCTGATGATCAACGGCAAGCCCGTGGAGGAGCCCTATCTGGAGGGCTCCGGCCCGGCTTCGCCCACCGGTTTCTCGGCCACCGTCCCCGAGGGCCGGCTGTTCCTCCTGGGCGACCACCGCTCCGACTCGCTGGACTCCCGCAGCCATATGACCGACGCGGGCCAGGGCACGGTGCCGCGGGAGGCCGTCCGGGCCCGGGTGGACGCCACGGCCTGGCCGGTGTCCGGCTGGGGCATGATCGAGCGCCCCGGCGCCTTCGCCGCCCTGCCCGGCGGCACCTCCCGGCCGGGGCCGCTGCCGCTGATCACGACGTGCGTGGTGGTGGGCGCGGTGCTCATCCTGGGAGGTGCGGCGGTCGGCGCGCTCGCACAGCGGGCGGCACGCGGCGGGAAGGCGGCGGTGGCGACCCATGGGTGAGACGGGCGGTGGCCCGGAGGC
Organism: Streptomyces abikoensis; assembly: GCF_014648775.1. GTDB lineage: Bacteria > Actinomycetota > Actinomycetes > Streptomycetales > Streptomycetaceae > Streptomyces > Streptomyces abikoensis. The sequence goes on along the minus strand of NZ_BMRT01000003.1, from coordinate 93,571 downwards.
GGACGGTGCTGTGGGCGACGGCCCGCGCCGGGCCGCCCGTGTCGTCCTGCTGGACCCGGACGACCGGATCCTGCTGCTCCACGGCTACGAACCGGACGACCCCGCCACCACCTGGTGGTTCACCCCCGGCGGTGGACTGGAGGGCGACGAGGGCTGGGAGGAGGCCGCGCGCCGTGAGCTGGCCGAGGAGACGGGGATCACCGAGATCGAACTCGGCCCGGTGCTCTGGACGCGCAGGTGCTCGTTCCCCTTCGCCGGCCGCCGCTGGGAACAGGACGAGCGCTACTACCTGGCCCGTACCGCGCAGCGGCCCACCTGGTCCGGCGGCGGGACGGAGCTGGAGCGGCGCAGCCTGTCGGGGCTGCGCTGGTGGACCTGCGAAGAACTGCTCGCGACGCATGAGACGGTGTACCCGACCAGACTCGCCGGGCTGCTGCGGGCGCTGCTCGACGAGGGACCCCCGAGTACGCCGGTGCTCCTGGAGACCGAGCGCGCCTGACGCACAATGGGGGGACGCACGGCTGAAGGGGAACATGCCATGAGCGCCGAGGACCTCGAGAAGTACGAGACCGAGATGGAGCTGAAGCTCTACCGGGAGTACCGCGACGTCGTCGGGCTGTTCAAATACGTGATCGAGACCGAGCGCCGCTTCTACCTGACGAACGACTACGAGATGCAGGTGCACTCGGTGCAGGGCGAGGTCTTCTTCGAGGTCTCGATGGCGGACGCGTGGGTGTGGGACATGTACCGGCCGGCGCGCTTCGTGAAGCAGGTGCGGGTGCTCACGTTCAAGGACGTGAACATCGAGGAGCTCAACAAGACGGATCTGGACCTGCCGGGGACGTGACCTGGGCGTTTGGGGGTCCTCTGGGGTGCCTTCCCCTGATCGGGTGACGGGGTTTTCCACAATCGCGGGGTTATCCACCAAGATCCAAGACTTGGGGGCTCGGGCGGCATAGTCGGCACCGGAGGTGGTGCTGATGAACGCCCGAGGGGGGCTCGGCAGGTACGGGGAGGATCTGGCGGCGCGCCGGCTGACCGAGGCCGGGATGACGGTGCTGGATCGCAACTGGCGGTGTCGCGCCGGTGAGCTGGACATCGTGGCGCTGGACGGCGACGTGCTGGTGGTCTGCGAGGTGAAGGCCCGCCGCGTGGGCCGGTTCGAACACCCGATGGCCGCCGTCACGGCCACCAAGGCCGGGCGGCTGCGCGAGCTCGCCGAGCGATGGCTGGCCGGGCACGGCGGAGCCCCGCCGGGCGGGGTGCGCATCGATCTCGTGGGCGTGGTCGTCCCGGACCGGGGCGCGCCGCTCGTCGAGCACGCCAAGGGGGTGGCGTGATGGGCTTCGCGCGGACGTGCTCGGTCGCCCTGGCCGGGGTGGACGGCGTGGTGGTCGAGGTCCAGGCCGACCTGGAGCCGGGAGTGGCCGCCTTCACCCTCGTCGGCCTGCCGGACAAATCCCTCAGCGAGAGCCGCGACAGGGTCAGGGCCGCCGTGGTGAACTCGGGCGCGGACTGGCCGCAGAAGAAGCTCACCGTCGGGCTCAGCCCGGCCTCCGTGCCCAAGGGCGGCAGCGGTTTCGATCTCGCCGTCGCGTGTGCGGTACTGGGCGCGGCCGAGCGGATCGATCCCCGGGCGATCGCCGACCTCATGATGATCGGCGAGCTGGGCCTCGACGGCCGGGTCCGCCCCGTGCGGGGCATCCTCCCCGCCGTCCTGGCCGCCGCCGACGCCGGATACCGGCAGGTCGTCGTCCCCGAACGGACGGCGACCGAGGCCGCCCTGGTGCCCGGAGTGGCAGTGCTGGGCGTCCGCAGCCTGCGCCAGCTGATCGCGGTGCTGGCCGACGAGCCCGTCCCCGAGGAGGACGAGGAGCCGCCGGGGGAGGGCCGGCCCGACCCCATGCTCGCGGGGCTGGTCGTACCGGGCGCCGGCGGCGCGCTCGGGGCGCGGCCCGGCGAGCGTCCGCCCGACCTCGCCGAGGTCGCGGGGCAGGCCAGGGCCCGCCGGGCGCTGGAGGTGGCCGCCGCCGGGCGGCACCATCTCCTCTTCGTGGGCAGCCCGGGCGCCGGCAAGACCATGCTGGCCGAACGCCTGCCCGGGCTGCTCCCGCCCCTCACCCCGCAGGAGTCGCTCGAAGTCACGGCGGTCCACTCCGTCGCCGGGACCCTGCCTGCCGGACAGCCCCTGATCGACCGGGCCCCCTACTGCGCGCCCCACCACTCGGCGTCCATGCCCGCGCTGATCGGCGGCGGTTCGGGACTGCCCCGGCCGGGAGCCGTCTCCCTCGCACACAACGGCGTACTTTTTCTCGACGAATCCCCTGAATTCTCGGGCAGGGTGCTCGACGCCCTGCGGCAGCCACTCGAGTCCGGACACGTCGTCGTCGCCCGCACCGGCGGAGTGATGCGTCTCCCCGCCGCCTTCCTGCTCGTCCTCGCGGCCAACCCCTGCCCCTGCGGCCGGCGTGGCATGACCGGCGACGGCTGCGACTGCCCGCCCCGGGCGGTCAAACGCTATCTGGGGCGGCTGTCCGGGCCGCTGATGGACCGGGTGGATCTCAGAGTGGCCGTCGAGCCCGTGGCCCGCTCGGAGCTCACCGGCCCCCCGGCGGAGTCCACGGCCGACGTCGCCGCGCGCGTCCGCCTCGCCCGCGAACGGGCCGCCGCCCGGTACACCGGCACACCCTGGCGCACCAACAGTGAAGTGCCGGGCCATGAGCTGCGCACCCGCTGGTGTGTGCCCCCGGGCGCCCTCGCCGAGGCCGAACGGGACATGGAGCGCGGCCTGCTGACGGCGCGAGGGCTGGACCGGGTCCTCCGGGTCGCCTGGACGATCGCGGACCTCGCCGGCCACGCCCGGCCGGACGTCGGGGACGTGGCCCAGGCGCTGGAGCTGCGCACGGGCGTGCGGCGCGGCGCGGTGACCGCCGGGGGCTGGGCATGAGCGGGCCCGGGCCGGGGGAGCGGCTGGCACGGGCCGCGCTCACCGGCCTGACGGAACCGGGGGACGAACTCGTGGGCCGCTGGCTCAGGGAGCTGGGCCCCGAGACCCTGGTGCACGGCCTGACCGGCAAGGGGCCGCCACCGAAGGGAGTCCGCCCGGACCGGCTGGAAGGCTGCCGAGCCCGCGCCGCGCACCGCGACCCGGCCCGCGACCTGGCCACCGCCGAACGGATGGGCGGACGCTTCATCTGCCCGGGGGATGCCGAATGGCCCGGACAGCTCGACGATCTGGGCGACGCCCGCCCCATCGGCCTCTGGGTCCACGGCAGTCCGAACGTACGACTGTGGGCGCTGCGGTCGGTCGCCGTCGTCGGGGCCCGCGCCTGCACCGACTACGGCTCCTATGTGGCGGCGATCCTCGGCTCGGGGCTCGCGGAGCGCGGCTGGGTGGTCGTCTCCGGGGCCGCCTTCGGCGTCGACGGGGCCGCCCACAGGGGCGCGCTGGCCGCCGGCGGGGCCACCATGGCGGTGCTGGCCTCGGGGATCGACGTGCCCTACCCGCGCGGACACGCCGAGTTGCTCGACCGGATCGCGGAACAGGGTCTCGTCCTGGCCGAGTTACCACCCGGCGGACACCCCACGCGCAGCCGCTTCGTCCTGCGCAACCGCGTGATCGCCGCGCTCACCCGGGGAACCGTGGTGGTGGAGGCCGAATACCGCAGCGGCTCGCTGGTCACCGCGCGCCGCGCGCGGGAACTGGGGCGGCACACCATGGGGGTGCCCGGGCCGGTGACGTCGGGGCTCTCCGCCGGGGTCCACGAACTCCTGCGCGAAGGAGCCTGTCTGGTGACCGACGCCGACGAGATCACTGAGCTGATCGGCGACATGGGCGAGCTGGCCCCCGAGCGCAGGGGCCCCGTCCTGGCCAGGGATCTGCTGCCCGAAGCGGCCGCCAGAACACTGGAAGCCGTCCCCGGCAAAGGCGGCGCCGAGCTCGCGCTCATCGCCCGTAACGCCGGGATGGGCCGGGACCGGACGCTCGGCAGCCTGTACGAACTCCAGGCGCTGGGGTTCGTGGAACGACTGGGCGATCAGTGGCAATTGGCTGACGCGACGTCAACGTCCGGGACCCCCAAGCCCCTCGGACGGCGCCCCGGTGTGCGGCGAGGCGGTGCTTGACCTGGGGTGATCGGGTGAAAGGGTTAAGGGGTGGGCCGAGCCGGCCGATACGGCGGGCTCTGCGCGGCCCCGGGCGTCCCGACGGCCGCCGCCGCGGAACGCGGACCTGCGGAGGACATCCGCGCCCCTCCGTGAAGACCGAAGGGGCCTCATCGCTCACCGCAGCGCCACGGTCACGCTACGCTCACGGAATCCATCCATTCGTACCACCCGGTCCAAGTCACAGCAGAACGGCTCAAAACGACGAATGCCCCAGCACACCTCCGGGTCCGACCGCGCGGCGGCACCGCCCGCAGCGCGCGGCGCCGTGCGCCCTCCCGCACCCTCGACGCTCGACGAGCTGTGGCGGTCGTACAAGGCCTCGGGCGACGAACGGCTGCGGGAGCAACTGATCCTCCACTACTCGCCCCTGGTGAAGTACGTGGCGGGCCGCGTCAGCGTCGGGCTGCCGCCCAACGTCGAGCAGGCCGACTTCGTCTCCTCCGGGATCTTCGGCCTGATCGACGCCATCGAGAAGTTCGACCCCACCCGCTCCATCAAGTTCGAGACCTACGCCATCACCCGCATCCGGGGCGCCATGATCGACGAACTGCGGGCCCTGGACTGGATCCCCCGTTCGGTCCGGCAGAAGGCCCGTGCCGTCGAGCGCGCCTACGCCACCCTCGAAGCCGCCCTGCGCCGCACCCCCTCCGAAGCGGAGGTCGCGGCCGAGATGGACATCTCCCTGGAGGAACTCCACTCCGTCTTCAGTCAGTTGTCGCTGGCCAACGTCGTGGCCCTGGAAGAGCTGCTGCACGTCGGCGGCGAGGGCGGCGACCGGCTCAGCCTGATGGACACCCTGGAGGACACCGCCGCCGACGACCCCGTCGAGGTGGCCGAGGACCACGAACTGCGCCGGCTGCTGGCCCGGGCCATCAACACCCTCCCCGAGCGGGAGAAGACCGTGGTCACCCTCTACTACTACGAGGGCCTCACCCTCGCCGAGATCGGCCACGTGCTCGGGGTCACGGAGAGCAGGGTCAGCCAGATCCACACCAAGTCCGTCCTCCAGTTGCGGGCCAAGCTGGCGGACGTCGGACGCTGAATCGTCCCTCCAGCGTCGTCCCCGACGCGGTGTGTCCGTAAAGTGGGACCGTGCCCAGGATTCGAGCGGCCTCAGTGGCCGAGCACCGGACGATGCAGCGCGGCGCCCTCCTGGACGCCGCGCGCTCCTTGCTGTCCGAAGGCGGAACGGAGGCCCTGACCTTCCCCGCCCTCGCCGAGCGCACCGGGCTCGCGCGGTCCTCGGTCTACGAGTACTTCCGCTCCCGCGCCGCCGTCGTCGAAGAACTGTGCGCCGTGGACTTCCCCGTCTGGGCGGCCGAGGTCGAGGCCGCCATGGAGCGCGCCGACACGCCAGGGGGGAAGATCGAGGCATATGTGCGGCAGCAGCTGTCGCTCGTCGGCGACCGCCGCCACCGGGCCGTCGTCGCCATCTCCGCGGGCGAGCTCGACTCCGGCGCCCGCGAGAAGATCCGTGCCGCCCACGGCGGCCTCGTCGCCATGGTCGTCGAAGCGCTGGACGCCCTCGGCCACGACCAGCCCCGCCTGGCGGCCATGCTCCTCCAGGGAGTCGTCGACGCCGCGGTACGCCGCATCGAGCTCGGCGCGGCGGAGGAGCCGGACCGGATCACCGAGGCGGCCGTCACCATGGCCCTGCGAGGCGTCTGCGGCTAGCGGCGCCCGAGCGCTCGGGCCCACCGGCCACAGCCGGGAGGGGGCGCGGCGCAGCATCCACGGCGGCAGGAGCGTCAGCGGGTCGAGGTAGTCCTCCCCGCGGCGCAGGCCCCAGTGGAGGCAACCGTGGCCCGGGCAGTGGGCCGAGTCGGCCTCCAGGAGGCCGATGATCTGACCGGCGTCGACGTGGTCGCCCTCGCGCACCGTCGCCCGTACGGGTTCGTATGTCGTCCGCAGGGCGGGGGCGAGCTCCACCGCCACCACGCCCCGCCCCGCGATCCGGCCCGCGAAGGAGATCCGGCCCGGGGTGGCGGCCCGGACCGGCCGGCCGGGGCCGGCCGCGAGGTCGACGCCCCGGTGGCCCGCCGCCCAGCGGGCCGGGGGCGGTTCCCAGGCCCGCAGGACCAGGGGCCGGGCGCCCCGGGCGCCCGCGACGGGCCAGGACCGGTCGCCGCCGGGGCCGCCCGATGCCCCGGGTGGACCGGGGGCCGGGGGAGCGGGGCCCGAGGCGGCCCTCGCGCAGGTCAGGGACAGCAAGGTCAGGAACAGGATCAGGGCCGTGAGCGCGCGGAGTCGTCGCATGGAGTAACCATGGCCGGGGCCGGTGAATCGTGGGGATCTTGATCCGGATCTGTGGACTACTCGTGGGTTGTGGACAACGCCGTCACCCGGGGGTTCTCCGGTCCCGTACACTTCTCATGGCGATCCGGGTCACCGGGTCGACTTCGCACGCCCCGCCACTGACGCGTCAGACCCTCTCGGGCAGCACGGTGGCCGTGTCTCTCGGTCCGTGAAACGGCTCCTCGCAAGGGATTCGTTCGCGGCAGGCGCGTCGGGGCGTCAGGAGCGGCGGCCGCCCGGCCGTCGTGGAACCGAGTATTTCAAGGAGCGCGGCCATGGCCGTCGTCACGATGCGGGAGCTGCTGGAGAGCGGCGTCCACTTCGGTCACCAGACCCGTCGTTGGAACCCGAAGATGAAGCGTTTCATCTTCACGGAGCGCAACGGCATCTACATCATCGACCTGCTCCAGTCGCTGTCGTACATCGACCGCGCCTACGAGTTCGTGAAGGAGACCGTCGCGCACGGCGGTTCCATCATGTTCGTCGGTACGAAGAAGCAGGCCCAGGAGGCCATCGCCGAGCAGGCGACGCGCGTCGGCATGCCCTACGTCAACCAGCGCTGGCTGGGCGGCATGCTCACCAACTTCTCGACCGTCTACAAGCGCCTCCAGCGCCTGAAGGAGCTCGAGCTCATCGACTTCGAGGACGTGGCCGCCTCCGGCCTCACCAAGAAGGAGCTCCTGGTCCTCTCCCGCGAGAAGGCCAAGCTGGAGAAGACCCTCGGTGGTATCCGCGAGATGCAGAAGGTGCCGAGCGCCGTCTGGGTCGTGGACACCAAGAAGGAGCACATCGCCGTCGGTGAGGCGCGCAAGCTCCGCATCCCGGTCGTCGCCATCCTCGACACCAACTGCGACCCCGACGAGGTCGACTACAAGATCCCGGGCAACGACGACGCCATCCGCTCCGTCACCCTGCTCACCCGCGTGATCGCCGACGCCGTCGCCGAGGGCCTCATCGCCCGTTCCGGTGCCGCCACCGGTGACGTGAAGGCCGACAAGGCCGCCGGCGAGCCGCTGGCCGAGTGGGAGCGCGACCTGCTCGAGGGCGACAAGAAGGACGAGGCTCCGGCCGCCGAGGCCGAGGCTGAGAAGCCGGCCGCGGACGCCGAGCAGGCCTGACGCCCCGTACCGGACGACGGCGGGGGCCCGGTGCCCCCGCCGTCGCCCGGCGGATCCACTGTCGGACCCCGTCAGCGGGACGGGAGCCGACAGGTGTGGTGACCTCAAGACGGACCAGCCCTGCCGGATGCCCGGGTGGCACGGCGGGGCGCAGTGACGAGAAGGATTGAAGGATGGCGAACTACACCGCCGCTGACGTCAAGAAGCTCCGTGAGCAGACCGGCGCCGGCATGATGGACTGCAAGAAGGCGCTCGACGAGGCCGAGGGCAACCTCGAGAAGGCCGTCGAGATCGTCCGCGTCAAGGGCCTGAAGGGTGTGGCCAAGCGCGAGAGCCGCACCACCGAGAACGGCGCCGTCGCCTCCCTCATCGCCGAGGACAACACCTCCGGTGTCATCGTCGAGCTGAAGTGCGAGACGGACTTCGTCGCCAAGGGCGAGAAGTTCATCACCGTCGCCGACGCCCTGGCCGCCCACATCGCCAAGGCCGCCCCGGCCGACGTCGAGGCCCTCATGGCCTCCGAGATCGAGGCCGGCAAGACCGTCCAGGCGTTCGTGGACGAGGCCAACGCCACCCTCGGCGAGAAGATCGTCGTGGACCGCTTCGCGCACTTCGCCGACGGCAAGGTCTACGCCTACATGCACCGCACCGCCGCTGACCTGCCCCCGCAGGTCGGTGTCCTGGTCGAGCTGGACAAGGACAACGCCGAGGTCGCCAAGGACGTCGCGCAGCACATCGCCGCCTTCGCGCCGAAGTTCCTCAACCGTGACGCCATCCCGGCCGAGGTCGTGGAGAACGAGCGTCGCGTCGCCGAGGCCACCGCTCGCGAGGAGGGCAAGCCCGAGGCCGCCCTGCCGAAGATCGTCGAGGGTCGCGTCACCGGCTTCTTCAAGGAGCAGGTCCTGCTGGACCAGCCCTTCGCCAAGGACAACAAGAAGACCGTCCAGAAGATCCTGGACGAGGCCGGCGTCACGCTGAAGCGCTTCGCCCGCATCCGCGTCGGCGCCTGAGCCGCCCGCAGGGCAGCGAATGACCCGCGACCCGCTAGGGTCGTACGCAGTCGGCCGCTCACCGGCCGGCCGCTGATGTGACGAGGAGGCCATTGCCGCAGAGGGAACCGAAAGGATCCATCCGGCAGTGGCCTTCTTCGTATGTGCACGAGGAGAACTCCAATGAATCAGGGCGCGGACGCCACGCAGGCCGCCGGTGACACCGGCACCGACCAGGGCAAACGCCGTCGGTTCCTGCTGAAACTGTCAGGTGAGGCCTTCGCCGGCGGCGGTGGACTCGGCGTCGACCCCGATGTCGTGCACGCCATCGCCCGCGAGATCGCGGCCGTGGTCCGCGAGGGCTACGAGATCGCCGTGGTCATCGGCGGCGGGAACTTCTTCCGCGGCGCCGAGCTCCAGCAGCGCGGCATGGACCGCGCCCGCTCGGACTACATGGGCATGCTCGGCACCGTGATGAACAGCCTCGCCCTCCAGGACTTCCTGGCCAAGGAAGGCGTCGAGACCCGGGTCCAGACCGGTATCACCATGGGCCAGGTCGCCGAGCCGTTCATCCCGCTGCGCGCCGTGCGCCACCTGGAGAAGGGCCGCGTCGTGATCTTCGGCGCGGGTATGGGCATGCCCTACTTCTCCACCGACACCACCGCCGCCCAGCGCGCCCTGGAGATCCACGCCGAGGCGATCCTCATGGGCAAGAACGGCGTCGACGGGGTCTACGACTCCGACCCCAAGAAGAACCCCGACGCGGTGAAGTTCGACGCCCTCGAGTACGGCGAGGTGCTGGCCCGCGGCCTCAAGGTCGCCGACGCCACCGCGATCAGCCTGTGCATGGACAACAAGCTGCCGATCCTCGTCTTCGAGCTGCTCGCGGCGGGCAACATCGCCCGTGCGGTCAAGGGTGAGAAGATCGGCACGCTCGTGAGCGACCAGGGCACTCGGGACTGACAAGGCCCGTTACGCCGCCCGCGCCGGGCGGCCGAGGAATCGGCCGCCCCCGCGACGGACGGCAACACCGCGCCGGGGGAAGACCTCGGCACGGGGATGGACAACTGCCTGCCGGTCGGACACCGTGCAGGAGAAGACGCGCGCAGGGGCGAGGCTCTGCTTACTGATAACACCAGGAGCAAGTGGTGATCGAAGAGATCCTCCTCGAGGCCGAGGAGAAGATGGAGAAGGCCGTTGTGGTCGCCAAGGAGGACTTCGCGGCGATCCGCACCGGGCGTGCGCACCCGGCGATGTTCAACAAGATCGTGGCCGACTACTACGGCGCGCTGACGCCCATCAATCAGCTGGCGTCGTTCTCGGTGCCCGAGCCGCGCATGGCCGTGGTCACCCCGTTCGACAAGAGCGCGCTGCGCAACATCGAGCAGGCCATCCGCGACTCGGACCTGGGCGTCAACCCGAGCAACGACGGCAGCATCATCCGCGTGAACTTCCCCGAGCTGACCGAGCAGCGCCGCCGCGAGTTCGTCAAGGTCGCCAAGACCAAGGCGGAGGACGCCAAGGTCTCGATCCGTTCCATCCGCCGCAAGGCCAAGGACTCCCTGGACAAGCTGGTCAAGGACAAGGAATCCGGCGAGGACGACGTGCGCCGCGCGGAGAAGGAGCTCGACGACACCACCGCGAAGTACGTCGCGCAGGTGGACGAGCTGCTCAAGCACAAGGAAGCCGAGCTGCTCGAGGTCTGATGAACGACGCATCCTGGGGAGCCCCGCCGCACGCCGGTCACTGGGGGTCCACCGGCCAGGGAACCAGCCCCGGCTACGGCCGGGAGGTGCCCCTCTCGGCGGGTCCTCTGCACGTCGCGGGCGACGCGGCGCAGACTCGGCCCATGCCCATTGTGCCCGGATCAGGCGGATACCAGGACGACGGAGCCGACCGTGACCAGGGGGCCGCCCACATCGGTGGCCCCCTGTTCCGCGATGAACAGGAGCCCGACATCCGGCCGCAGGAGCCCGCCGCCCCACAGGGGCCTCCGGCGAAGAAGAGCGCGGGTCGCGATCTGCGTGCCGCGATAGGGGTGGGGGTCGGCCTCGGTGCGGTGATCCTCGCCTCCCTGTTCGTCTACAAGCCCGTCTTCCTCGGCGTGATCGTGATCGCCGTGGTGGTCGGGCTGTGGGAGCTGACCTCCCGCCTCGCCGAGCGGAAGAACATCAAGGCCCCCTTGGTGCCGCTGGCCATCGGCGGCGCCGCCATGACCGTCGCCGGTTACGTCAACGGCGCCGAGGGCGCGTGGGTGGCCATGGCCTTCACCGCGCTCGCCGTGCTCGTCTGGCGGATGACGGAGCCGCCGGACGACTACCTCAAGGACGTCACGGCCGGCATCTTCGCGGCGTTCTACGTGCCCTTCCTCGCCACGTTCGTGGCGCTGATGCTGGCCGCCGACGACGGCGCCTGGCGGGTGCTGACGTTCCTGATCCTGACGGTCGTCAGCGACACCGGGGCGTACGCGGTGGGCTGGCGGTTCGGCCGGCACAAGCTCGCGCCGCGCATCAGCCCCGGCAAGACCCGCGAGGGCCTGATCGGCGCGGTGCTGTTCGCGATGGTGGCGGGCGCGCTGTGCATGCAGCTGCTGATCGACGACGGGGTGTGGTGGCAGGGCCTGCTGCTGGGCCTCGCGGTGGCGGTCAGCGCCACGCTCGGCGATCTCGGCGAATCCATGATCAAGCGGGATCTGGGGATCAAGGACATGGGCGCCCTGCTCCCCGGCCACGGCGGCATCATGGACCGGCTGGACTCGCTCCTGCCGACCGCGCCGGTGGTGTGGCTGCTGATGGTGGCCTTCGTCGGCTCCTGATGCCGAACGGCCCTGACCTGGGCTTTTCGGAAGGTGTTCGATACGTGAGGGGTCCGTCGTCCACAGGACGGCGGGCCCCCTCCGTATGTCTGCGACACTGGTGGGACCATGCCTGCACCCGGAGAACTCACTTTCGTCGCCCCCCGCGGAGCCAAGCTGCCCCCGCGGCACCTCGCCGACCTCAGCCCCGCCGAGCGCCGCGAGGCCGTCGCCGCGATCGGCGAGAAGCCGTTCCGCGCCAAGCAGCTGTCCCAGCACTACTTCGCCCGCTACGCCCACGACCCGGCGCAGTGGACGGACATCCCGGCGGCGGCCCGCGAGAAGCTCGCCGGTGAGCTGCTGCCGGACCTGATGAGCGTGGTGCGGCACATCTCGTGCGACGACGACACCACCCGCAAGACCCTCTGGCGGCTCCACGACGGCAAGCTCGTCGAGTCCGTCCTGATGCGCTACCCGGACCGGGTCACCATGTGCATCAGCTCCCAGGCGGGCTGCGGCATGAACTGCCCGTTCTGCGCCACCGGCCAGGCCGGGCTGGACCGCAACCTGTCCACCGCCGAGATCGTCCACCAGATCGTCGACGGCATGCGCGCCCTGCGCGACGGCGAGGTGCCCGGCGGTCCGGCGCGGCTGTCCAACATCGTCTTCATGGGCATGGGCGAGCCGCTGGCCAACTACAAGCGCGTCGTCGGCGCCATCCGCCGGCTGACCGACCCCGAGCCGGACGGCCTGGGCCTGTCCCAGCGCGGCATCACCGTCTCCACGGTCGGCCTGGTCCCGGCCATGCACCGGTTCGCCGACGAGGGCTTCAAGTGCCGTCTCGCGGTCTCGCTCCACGCGCCCGACGACGAGCTGCGCGACACCCTGGTGCCGGTCAACACCCGCTGGAAGGTCCGTGAGGTCCTCGACGCCGCCTGGGAGTACGCGGAGAAGTCCGGCCGCCGGATCTCCATCGAGTACGCCCTGATCCGCGACATCAACGACCAGGCCTGGCGCGGCGACCTGCTCGGCCGGCTCCTCAAGGGCAAGCGGGTGCACGTCAACCTGATCCCGCTCAACCCCACCCCCGGCTCCAAGTGGACGGCGTCCCGTCCGGAGGACGAGCGCGCCTTCGTCCAGGCCATCGCCGCCCACGGCGTGCCCGTGACCGTACGGGACACCCGCGGCCAGGAGATCGACGGCGCCTGCGGTCAGCTGGCCGCCACCGAGCGCTGAGCCGTATCGGTGCCGGCCGGGGAGACCGGTCGGCACTGATACGGTGCCTTTCGTACAAATGAACAATCCGACAGGGGAGCGCCCAGGGCGCTGAGAGTGCGGCACGGCCCGCAGACCCTCGGACCTGATCCGGTTAGTACCGGCGTAGGGAGTCAGCACCACCATGAACACCAGCCTTCGGCGTGCCGTCGTGGCGACGGCCGTCGCCACCCTCGGCCTTCCGGCGCTCGCCGCCTGCGGCGGCTCCGGCGACAAGGGCGGTGAGGCGTCGGGCGGCAAGACCGTCACCCTCGTCTCCCACGACTCGTTCGTCGCCTCGGACTCCGTGCTCCAGGAGTTCACCCGGCAGACCGGCTACAAGGTCAAGGTCGTCAAGGGCGGCGACGCCGGCCAGGCCGTCAACCAGGCGATCCTCTCCAAGAGCCACCCGCAGGGCGACGTCTTCTTCGGCGTCGACAACACCCTGCTCTCCCGGGCCCTCGACAACGGCATCTTCACCCCCTACGAGGCCAAGGGCCTGGACCGGGTCCCCAAGGAGTTCCAGGCCGACGCGGCCGGGCACCGCGTCACGCCCGTCGACACCGGCGAGATCTGCGTCAACTACGACCGCGCGTACTTCGCCGACCACAAGCTGGACCCGCCGAAGACGTTCGACGACCTGATCAAGCCGGAGTACAAGGGCCTCCTTGTCACCGAGAACGCCGCCACCTCCTCGCCCGGCCTCGCCTTCCAGCTCGCCACCGCCGCCAAGTACGGCGACGACGGCTGGAAGGATTACTGGACCAAGCTCAAGGCCAACGGCGTCGAGGTCGTCGACGGCTGGGAGCAGGCCTACAACGAGCGCTTCTCCGGCTCCGCCGGCGGGAAGAAGGCCAAGGGCGACAAGCCCCTCGTCGTCTCCTACGCCTCCAGCCCGCCCGCCGAGGTCGTCGGCGCCAAGCCGCTGCCGAAGGAGGGCCCGATCGGCGTCGCGACCGGCACCTGCTTCCGGCAGACCGAATTCGCCGGCCTGCTCAAGGGCGCGAAGAACACCGAGGGCGGCAAGGCCCTCGTCGACTTCATGCTGAGCAGGACGTTCCAGGAGGACATGCCCCTCCAGATGTACGTCAAGCCGGTCAGCCAGGACGCCAAGCTGCCCGAGGTCTTCACCCGGTACGGCGCGCAGGTCACCGACCCGCAGACGCTCGCCCCGGAGAAGATCGCCAAGAACCGCGACCAGTGGGTCAAGGAATGGTCCTCGCTCGTCCTGAAGTAACCGAAGCCGAGGCGGCCGGCGCGCCCGACGTGACCGGCGCGCCCGCCGCAAGGCAGGCCGCCGAGCGGGCGCCGGGCGCCCGCCGGGCGGCGACGCGACTCGGCCTGATGGCCGTGCCGCTCGCCTTCTTCGGCGTCTTCTTCGCCTACCCCGTCGCCTCGATCGTCACCCGCGGCCTCACGGACGGCGGCCGGTGGCAGCTCGCCCGCGTGGGCGAGGTGCTCACCGACCCGGGCATCCGCGACGTCCTGTGGTTCACGCTCTGGCAGGCGGCCGCCTCCACCGCCCTGACCCTCCTGCTCGCCCTCCCCGGCGCCTACGTCTTCGCACGCCTCGACTTCCCCGGCAAACGGCTGCTCAGAGCCGTCGTCACGGTCCCGTTCGTGCTGCCGACCGTCGTCGCCGGCTCGGCGTTCCTGGCGCTCGTGGGCCGGGGCGGGCTGCTGGACGAGCTGTGGGGCGTCCGCCTGGACACCACGGTCTGGGCGATCCTCCTCGCCCACGTCTTCTTCAACTACGCCGTGGTCGTCCGCACCGTCGGCGGGCTGTGGGCCCAGCTCGACCCCCGCCAGGAGGAGGCGGCCCGCGTCCTCGGCGCCGGCCGCCTCGCCGCCTGGCGCCGGGTGACCCTGCCCGCGCTCGGCCCCGCCGTGGCCGCCGCCGCCCTCATGGTCTTCCTCTTCACCTTCACCTCCTTCGGCGTCGTCCAGATCCTCGGCGGACCCCGCTACGCCACGCTGGAGGTGGAGATCTACCAGCGGACGGCGCAGCTCCTCGACCTGCCCACCGCCGCGGTCCTCACCCTGCTCCAGTTCGTCGTCGTGGCCGCGCTGCTGGCCGTGCACGCCCGGACCGTACGGCGCCGTGAGGCGACGCTGCGGCTCGTGGACGCCTCCCGCACCGCCCGCCGCCCGCGCGGCGCCGGCCAGTGGGCGCTGCTGGCGTCCGTCCTCGCCGTCGTCGCGCTGCTGGTGGTGCTGCCGCTCGCGGTCCTCGTCCTGCGCTCCTTCGAGGGGCCCGACGGCTACGGCCTCGCCTCCTACCGCGCCCTCGCCTCGGCGGGCGCGGGCGGCGGCACGTTCACCGTCGCCGCGCTCGACACCATCGGCAACTCGCTGACGTACGCGCTCGCCGCCACCGCCATCGCGGTCGTCGTCGGCGGCCTCGCGGCGGCGGCCCTCACCCGGCGCGAGGGCCGGCTCGTCCGCGGCTTCGACGCGCTGCTGATGCTGCCGCTGGGCACCTCCGCCGTGACCGTCGGCTTCGGCTTCCTGATCGCCCTGGACGAGCCGCCGCTGGACCTGCGCACCTCGTGGATCCTGGTGCCGCTGGCCCAGGCGCTGGTGGGCGTGCCCTTCGTCGTCCGCACCGTGCTGCCCGTGCTGCGCGCGGTGGACACCCGGCTGCGGGAGGCGGCCGCGGTGCTCGGCGCCTCCCCGCTGCGGGCCTGGCGGGAAGTGGACCTGCCGCTGGTGGGCCGGGCCCTGGGCATCGCGGCGGGCTTCGCGTTCGCGGTGTCGCTGGGCGAGTTCGGCGCGACCGTCTTCATCGCCCGCCCCGACAACCCCACCCTGCCGGTGGCCGTGGCCCGGCTGCTGGGGCGCCCCGGCGAACTCAACTACGGGCAGGCGATGGCCCTCAGCACGATCCTGATGCTGGTGTGCGCGGCGGCGCTGCTGGTGCTGGAGCGTGTGCGCACCGACCGTACGGGAGAGTTCTGATGCTTCGCCTCGAAGGCGTGACCGTCCGCTTCGGCGGGCGCGCCGTGCTGGACGCGGTCGACCTCGACGTCGCCGACCACGAGACCGTGTGCGTGCTCGGCCCGAGCGGCAGCGGCAAGTCGACGCTGCTGCGCGTGGTGGCCGGCCTCCAGCCGGCCCACGCCGGACGGGTGCTGCTGGGCGGGCGCGACCAGGGCGGGGTGCCCCCGCACCGGCGCGGGGTGGGCCTGATGTTCCAGGACCACCAGCTCTTCCCCCAGCGGGACGTCGCCGGGAACGTCTCCTTCGGGCTGCGCGTCCGGGGGACCGGGCGGGCCGAGATCGAGCGCCGGGTGGCCGAGCTGCTCGACCTGGTGGGGCTGCCGGGCGCGCAGAAGCGGGCCGTGGGGGCGTTGTCGGGCGGTGAGCAGCAGCGCGTCGCGCTGGCGCGGGCGCTGGCCCCCGAGCCGCGGCTGCTGATGCTCGACGAGCCGCTGGGGCAGCTCGACCGGGGCCTGCGCGAGCGGCTCGTGGAGGAGCTCCGCGGGCTGTTCGGGCGGCTGGGGACGACCGTGCTGGCCGTCACCCACGACCAGGGCGAGGCGTTCGCGCTCGCCGACCGGGTGGTGGTGATGCGCGACGGGCGGATCGCGCAGGTGGGCACGCCGATGGAGGTCTGGCGGCGGCCGGCGTCGGAGTTCGTGGCCCGGTTCCTGGGCTTCGAGAACGTCGTTGCGGCGACGGTCACGGGAGGGCGGGCGGAGACGGTGTGGGGTTCGCTCCCCGTGCCGTCGGGGACGGAGCCGGGGGAGTGCGTGGTGCTGGTGCGGCCGGGGGGCGTTCGGCTGGGCCCCGTTCCGGGCGGGCTGGCGTGCGAGGTGGTTTCCCGGACGTTCCGGGGAGAGCGGGTGGTGGTGCGGCTGCTGCCCGAGGGCGGGCCGGAGCTTGAGGCGTCGTGTCCGCTTGGCGCGGCGCCGGGGGTGGGGGAGCGGGTGGGGGTCTCGTTCCGGGTGGACGACGTCGTGGTTTTGCCCCAGTCCCGCCCCTTCCCGTAACCGGGGGGCTCCGCCCCCGGACCCCGGTCCTCAAACGCCGGACGGGCTGACTTTGTCAGCCCGTCCGGCGTTCGGCTATACGGCTGTCGGTTCCTTCTCCGCCGGTTGCGGCGCCGCCGCCCCGTGGCTGTCGGGTTCGCCGAACCAGGCCACCGCCACCGCGCCCGCCACGGCCAGGAGGAAGCCGAGGACGGCCATCCACGCGAAGCCCTCGCGGGACGCGTCGCCCAGCCAGAGGACGCCGATGATGCCGGGGAGGACCGTCTCGCCGACGACGAGGGCGGCCGTGGCGCCGTTCACGGAGCCGATCTGGAGGGCGACGGTGTGGAGGTACATGCCGACGGAGCCGGAGATGAGGATGGCGTAGAGGGCCGGGTCGGCGAGGAGGGTGGGCAGGTCGAAGGGGTCGATGCCGTCGAGGATGCGGACGCCCACGCCGATCGCGCCGAAGCCGAGGCCGGAGAGCAGGCCGGCGAGGATCGCGGCCCGGGAGCCCAGGAAGTGGACGGCGGTCCAGCCGCCGCCCATCAGGACGACCGAGATGATCAGCAGCCACCAGTGCGTGGAGCGCGCGGCGTCGCCGTTGCCCTCGTGGCCCGCGGCGGTCGCCAGCAGCACCAGGGCGGAGCAGACGACGCCGATCGACATCCACTCCCTGCGGTTGAGCTTGATGCCGAGGAGCTTGATGCTCAGCAGCGCGGTGACGATCAGGTTGGCGCTGATGACGGTCTGGGAGAGGAACAGCGGCAGCATCCGGGCGGCGAGGGCGCCGAGGGCGAAGCCTATGAAGTCCAGAACCGTGCCGACCATGAACTCCCAGGTCACGGCGGCCTTCGCGGTGGAGGACAGGCTGGGCCCGCCATGCTGGGTGGTGGCCGTGGAGGACGCCGTCGCGGCCTCCCGCTGGGCCGATTTCCGGGACCCCACGGCCTGTAGGACCGATCCTGTGCCGTAACACGCAGAGGCCGCGACAGCCGTGACAAGGCCGATGATCACCAGTAGCTCCGTTCGCCTGATAAGCCGTCGTGCTCAGGAAGCAGACGTACTTCTGAGCAGACGTGGATTTCGGCGTCGGAGTTGCCTTCGGTCAAGAATTGGTCAAGACCGGGTGAGCGGCAGTGCGGCGAGTTCGGCGATGACCCAGGTCAGCGGGGCCAGCACGATCAGCAGGACGCCCGTGCGGACGGCCGCCGCACCGCGCAGCAGGGAGGCGGGGATGCCCAGCCGTAGCAGCGCGGCGGTGGTCTCGGCGCGGCAGTGCCGGGTGTCGATGGCGGCGGTGATGGCGGTGGCCGTCACACAGGCCATCACCACGGCCGCGCCCAGCCCCGTGAGCGGCCCGAACGGGCGGGGGCCCGACCGTTCCCAGGCCGCGCCGTACAGCTCGACGGCCGCGAGCGCGCCCGCCGCCACCGCGCACAGCACCCCGAGGGGCCGCCCGAGCCGGTTCGCCGTGTCCTGCAGTATGCGGCCGGCGAGCAGCCGCGTCGGGCCGGGCCGCCCGGCCGACAGCAGGGTGCCGCTCCAGTGGGTGAGGCCGGGGCCGGCCAGCACCAGGCCCAGGGAGGCGAGCAGCCAGCCGCCCATCAGCCCGGGGGAGGTGCCGCCGTCCTGGCCCGGCAGCGTCAGCAGGCTGTCCGGGGCGGGGGCCGGGGCGTGGCCCACGTACGCCTCCAGGGCGAGGCCGCAGGCGATGACCGCCACGCCCCAGGGGAGGCCCGCGTAGCCCCGGCGGTCCTCCTTGGCGGTGTCGGGCGGCGTCGCCCTGGAAACGGTCTTGGACGCGCCTCCGGCGCGCTCCTTGCGCGGGCGCAGTGCGATGGCGCACGCGCCCGCCGCCAGCGCGGGCAGCAGCCCGAGCAGCGTGAGCGTCGCGGCCCAGGGCAGGGCCGCGTCCCCGTCGAGCAGTCCCGAGGCCGTGCCGCTCAGCGGGGTGCCGCCGAGGTCGCCGCGGAGTTCGAGGTAGACCAGCAGGGCGGCGGCGCTGCCGAGCCCGCAGGACAGGGCCGTCGAGGTGGCGGCGAGCAGGGAGAGGCGGACGGGGCCGAAACCGATGGCGTCGAGCCCGTCGCGCGGGCGGGTCGCCGGGTCGCTGCGGGCCACGGTGACGGCGAACTGGGTGACGGCGGCCACGGGCACCGCGCACCACAGCAGCCGCACCAGCGACTGTTCCGTGGCGTCGGGGTGGGCCACCGCGTAGCCCAGGGAGCACAGCAGCAGGAAACCGGCGCCGGAGGAGGCGACGGCGACGAGCAGCCGTCGCAGGAGGACGAGCGGGTGGGCGCCGCGCGCTAGGCGGAGACTGAGCACGCGGCCCTGCCCTCCCCTTCGGTCGCCTCGGGTGCCGGGATGGCGCCGCCCCGGCGGCCGTCGGCGAGGACGACGGTGCGGTCGGCGAGGGCCGCGCTCTCGTCGTCGAGGGTGGCCAGGACGACGGTGATCTGGTGGGAACGGGCGGCCGTGGTGAGGGTGCGCAGCACCTGGGCACGGTCGGTGGCGTGCAGCGGGGCGGTCGGCTCGTCGGCGAAGACCACGGTGGGTTCGGCGGCCAGGGCGCGGGCGATGGCGATCCGCTGGCGCTGGGCCTGGGTGAGCGCCCCGGGGCGTTTGCGGGCGCAGTCGCCCACGTCGAGGCGTTCGAGCCACTCCGTGGCGGTCTGCTTGGCGGTGCGGTGGCCGGTGCCGCGCACCAGCAGCGGCAGGGCGGCGTTCTCCCAGCCCGTCAGCTCCGGGACCAGGTGGGGTTCGCTGTCGATCCAGCCGAAGCGGTCGCGGCGCAGCCGCTCGCGGGCGGAGCGGGAGAGGGTGTGCACGGGGGCGCTGTTGAACCACACCTCGCCGGGGTCGGCCAGGAGCTGGCCCGACAGGCATTTGAGGAGCGTGGTCTTGCCGGAGCCGCGAGGCCCGGTCACGGCGAGGATCTCGCCCTCCCGGACCCCGATGGACACCCCGGCGAGGGCGGGGGAACCGCTGTAGGAGTAGTGCAGGCCGCGTGCCCAGAGCACGTCGTTGTCCGGCGGGGCCACCATATCGAGCACCTCGGGTCGCTGAGAGGGTCCGTTCCCCTGTCCGGGTGAACGAACCGGAGGCCATTGGGTCACTGGCACCGTACGGAACCGGGATCCTAGCCTCCGTCCAGGCTCGGCGCTTTAGTGCCTCACTTTCCTCCCATCGGGCTCATGCGACGAGGTTTGCGCGGCGGCAACACGGTTAACGCGCGGGGAGGCCGGCCGCCTCCCCGCGCGTTGGTGTCAGATCTTCGTCCATGCCTCCGTGAGGACGCCCCGCAGGATCTGCTCGATCTCGTCGAACGTCGACTGGTCGGAGATCAGCGGCGGCGCCAGCTGGACGACCGGGTCGCCGCGGTCGTCGGCCCGGCAGTACAGGCCGTTCTCGAAGAGCTTCTTCGAGACGAAGCCGTACAGCAGGCGCTCGCACTCCTCGCCGCTGAAGGTCTCCTTGGTGGCCTTGTCCTTCACCAGCTCGATGCCGTAGAAGAAGCCGTTGCCGCGCACGTCGCCGACGATCGGCAGGTCCCGGAGCTTGGACAGGGTCCCGTGGAAGGCGCTCTCGTGGTCCAGCACGTGCTGGTTGAGGCCCTCGCGTTCGAAGATGTCGAGGTTGGCCAGCGCCACGGCCGCGGAGACCGGGTGGCCGCCGAAGGTGTAGCCGTGGAGGAAGGTGTCGGACCCCTTGAAGAACGGCTCCGCGATCCGGTCGGAGACGATCGCCGCGCCGATGGGGGAGTAGCCCGACGTCATGCCCTTGGCGCAGGTGATGATGTCCGGCACGTAGCCGAACTTCTCGCAGCCGAACATCGTGCCCAGCCGGCCGAAGGCGCAGATGACCTCGTCGGAGACGAGCAGCACGTCGTACTCGTCGCAGATCTCGCGGACCCGCCGGAAGTAGCCGGGCGGGGGCGGGAAGCAGCCGCCCGCGTTCTGCACGGGCTCCAGGAAGACGGCGGCGACGGTTTCCGGGCCCTCGAAGAGGATCTGCTGCTCGATCTGGCCGGCGGCCCAGCGGCCGAAGGCCTCCGGGTCGTCGCCGTGGACGGGCGCCCGGTAGATGTTGGTGTTGGGGACCTTGTGGGCGCCGGGCACCAGCGGCTCGAAGGGCGCCTTCAGGGCGGGCAGCCCGGTGATGGACAGGGCGCCCTGCGGCGTGCCGTGGTAGGCGACGTTCCGCGATATCACCTTGTACTTGCCGTGGTTGCCGGTGAGCTTGTGGTACTGCTTCGCCAGCTTCCAGGCGGTCTCCACGGCCTCGCCGCCGCCGGTGGTGAAGAAGACCTTGTTGAGGTCCCCGGGGGCCAGGTGGGCGAGCCGCTCGGCCAGCTCGATCGCCTTGGGGTGGGCGTAGCTCCACACCGGGAAGAAGGCCAGCTCCTGCGCCTGCTTGCTCGCCGCCTCGGCGAGCTCGGCGCGGCCGTGGCCGGCCTGGACCACGAACAGTCCGGCGAGACCGTCGAGGTAGCGCTTGCCCTTGTCGTCGTAGATGTAGGTGCCCTCGCCGCGCACGATGGTGGGCACGGGGGCGTTCTCGTACGACGACATGCGGGTGAAGTGCATCCACAGGTGGTCGTACGCCGTCCTGCTGAGGTCCTTGCTCACGGCTATCGGGTTCCCCATGTGTAGGTCTGTTTGCGGAGCTTGAGATAGACGAAGCTCTCCGTGGAGCGGACCCCGGGCAGGGTCCGCACCCGCTTGTTGATCGTTTCGAGGAGGTGGTCGTCGTCCTCGCAGACGATCTCGATGAGGAGGTCGAAGGAGCCCGCGGTGACGACCACGTACTCCACTTCGTCCATCGCGGTCAGGGCGTCCGCGACCGGGTCGAGGTCCCCCTCGACATTGATGCCGATCATGGCCTGGCGCCGGAGCCCCACGGTGAGCGGGTCGGTGACGGCGACGATCTGCATCACGCCCTGGTCGAGCAGCTTCTGCACGCGCTGGCGGACCGCCGCCTCGGACAGCCCCACCGCCTTGCCGATCGCGGCGTAGGGGCGGCGTCCGTCCTCCTGGAGCTGCTCGATGATCGCCAGGGAGACGGCGTCGACCGGCTGTGCGCCGGCCGCGCTCTTGGAATCGGGGTTACGAGTGGCCACATCCCCACTGTGCATGAGGACTCGGTGGCGAGGCAACCCCTGGACGATGGAATCCGTTGGCAGAGATCGCTGGAAACACTGATTCCGTCGTTCATGCGTGATGGGTCTGCCGAAAGCGTCACCTCAGTGACTAGGCTGGGCGTCTCAGCGACTGGACATCCGACAGAAGGGGTGGCACATCGTGACCACCGAGCCGCGCCGCCTGCGCAACTACATCGCCGGCGAGTTCCGTGACGCCGCCGACGGGCGGACCACCGAGGTCGTCAATCCGGCCACGGGAGAGGCCTACGCCACCGCCCCGCTGTCCGGCGCGGCCGACGTCGACGCCGCCATGGCCGCCGCCGAGGCGGCCTTCCCCGCCTGGCGCGACCTGGTGCCCGGTGAGCGCCAGAAGGTCCTGCTCAAGATCGCCGACGCCTTCGAGGCGCGCGCCGAGGAGCTGATCGCCGCCGAGTCCGAGAACACGGGCAAGCCGCTGGGTCTCACCCGCAGCGAAGAGCTCCCCCCGATGGTCGACCAGATCCGGTTCTTCGCGGGCGCCGCGCGGATGCTGGAGGGCCGCTCCGCCGGTGAGTACATGGAGGGGATGACCTCCATCATCCGCCGCGAGCCCGTCGGCGTCTGCGCCCAGGTCGCGCCGTGGAACTACCCGATGATGATGGCCGTGTGGAAGTTCGCCCCGGCGCTCGCCGCGGGCAACACCGTCGTCCTCAAGCCCTCCGACACCACCCCCGCCTCCACCGTCCTGATGGCCGAGATCATCGGCGGGGTCCTGGAGGAGCTGGGCCACCCCAAGGGCGTCTTCAACGTCATCTGCGGCGACCGCGAGACCGGCCGGCTGATGGTCGAGCACAAGGTGCCCGCCATGGCCTCCATCACCGGCTCCGTCCGCGCGGGCATGCAGGTCGCCGAGTCCGCCTCCAAGGACCTCAAGCGCGTCCACCTGGAGCTCGGCGGCAAGGCCCCCGTCGTGGTCTTCGAGGACGCCGACATCGCCAAGGCCGTCGAGGAGATCGCCGTCGCCGGCTACTTCAACGCCGGCCAGGACTGTACGGCCGCCACCCGCGTCCTGGTCCACGAGTCCGTCCACGACGAGTTCGTCACCGCCCTCGCCAAGGCCGCCGCCGACACCAAGACCGGGCAGCCCGACGACGAGGACGTCCTCTACGGCCCGCTCAACAACGCCAACCAGCTCAAGCAGGTGACCGGCTTCATCGAGCGGCTCCCCGCCCACGCCAAGGTCGAGGCCGGCGGCCACCGGGTCGGCGAGAAGGGCTACTTCTACGCCCCGACCGTCGTCTCCGGCCTCAAGCAGGACGACGAGATCATCCAGCACGAGGTCTTCGGCCCCGTGATCACCGTCCAGTCCTTCACGGACGAGGAGCAGGCCGTCTCCTACGCCAACGGCGTCGAGTACGCCCTGGCCTCCTCGGTGTGGACCAAGGACCACGGCCGCGCCATGCGGATGTCCAAGGCCCTCGACTTCGGCTGCGTGTGGATCAACACCCACATCCCGCTGGTCGCCGAGATGCCCCACGGCGGCTTCAAGAAGTCCGGCTACGGCAAGGACCTCTCCTCCTACGGCTTCGAGGACTACACCCGCATCAAGCACGTCATGACGTCGCTGGGCTGAGCCCGGCCCGCGGGGCGGGGTCGCGCACACGCGTACGTTCCGTACGCGTGTGCGCGTATCATCGACGCCCGGCCGACCGGCCCCCCACCCGCCCCGCACGTCCCTTGAATGCGAGACGCCCGTGAAGCCCCTGTCCCGCCGTACCCTGCTGCGCGCGCTGGGCGCCGGCGCCGGGGCCGCAGCGCTCGCCGGATGCGGGGTCCCCGCCGCCTACGTCGCCCCCCGCGACCGGTCCGCCCCGGACCGCTCCGAGCGCGACCACCGGCTCTCCTTCGCCAACTGGCCGCTCTACATCGACACCGACGAGAAGCGCCCGGAGCGGCGTCCCACCCTCGACGACTTCGAGAAGAGCACCGGCATCTCGGTGAAGTACACCGAGGAGATCAACGACAACGACGAGTTCTTCGGCAAGATCAGCCCGGCCCTGATGAACCACCAGCGGACCGGGCGGGACATCATCGTCGTCAGCGACTGGATGGCCTCCCGCTACGTCCGCCTGGGCTGGGTCCAGACGATGGACCGCGCGGCGCAGCCCCACGTCGCCCGCGAGCTCGACCCGCTGCTGCGCAAGCCCTCCTTCGACCCCGGCCGGCTGCACACCGTCCCCTGGCAGTCCGGGATCACCGGCATCGCCTACAACCGCAAGAAGCTCGGCCGCGAGATCCGCCACACCTCCGACCTGTGGGCCGACGACCTGCGCGGCAAGGTCACCCTGCTCGCCGGCATGGACGAGGCGTTCGCGCTGCTGATGCTGGGCAACGGCGCCGACGTCACCCGCTGGACCGCCGACGACTTCCACCGGATGACCGACCAGCTGCGCACCCTGGTCCGCAAGCGCCACATCCGCCGCTTCACCGGCAACGACTACATCAAGGACCTCTCCTCCGGGGACGTCCTGGCCTGCCAGGCCTACTCCGGCGACATCATCCAGCTCAAGGCCGACAACCCCGACATCGAGTTCGTCGTCCCCCAGGAGGGCGCCGAGCTGTGGGCCGAGAGCCTGATGATCCCCAACCTCGCCGACCACAAGCGCAACGCGGAACGGCTCATCGACTACTACTACCAGCCCGAGGTCGCGGCCCGGCTGGCCGTCGCCGTCAACTACGTCTGCCCGGTGCCCGCCGCACGCGAGGTCCTCGCCTCCTCCAAGGAGAAGGAGCTCGCCGAGCTCGCCGAGAACCCGCTGGTCTTCCCCACCGAGGACATGCGCGGGCGGCTCTCGACCGCCCGCGACATGGCGCCCAAGGAGCGCCCCGCCTTCACCAAGGAGTGGAACGAGATCGTCGGGCTCTGAGCCGCTGAGCTTCCGGGCCTTCAGGCCGGCGACGGGAGCAGCGAGCGCAGGGCGCGCACGCGGTTGGTGGTGATCGAGTCCACGCCCGCGCGCAGCAGCCGGCGCATGGCCCACCGGGTGTCGGCGGTCCAGGCCGAGACCCGGAAGCCCGCCGCGTGGTCGCGGGCCACGAGCTCCTCGCTGACCAGCCCGAAGCGGTAGTTGAGCCAGTGCGGGCGCACCTCGGCGAGCAGCGCCGGGCGCGGCGGGGCGAGCGTGGTCCACGTCATCGCGATCTCGGCGTCCGCGTCCGCCCGCCGCACGGCGAGCATGGCGGTGGGGGAACCGCAGTAGTAGACCCGGTCCCGGGCGCCGGCGGAGCGGACCTCGGCGACGGCCGCGCCCGCGGCCGACGGGTCCGGCAGATCGACGAACAGCCGCGCCCCGTGGTCCCGCGCCGTCGCGTCGAGCGCCTCGGCGAGCGTCGGCACCCCGCCCCCGGTCAGCCCGCGCAGCTCGGCCGCCGACAGCGCGCCCAGCGCCCGCTCGCGGCCCCACAGCCGGCCCAGCGTCGCGTCGTGCAGCAGGACCGGCACCCCGTCGGCGGTCAGCCGGACGTCGATCTCCACGGCGGCCGCGCCCGCCGCCAGCGCCGAGCGGATCGAGGGCAGGGTGTTCTCGCGGTGGACGTACGGATCGCCGCGGTGGGCGACGGCGACGCAGGCGGCCGGGGTGCGCGGGGCGGCGGAGTCCGTGGAGACCATGGGCCTCATTGTGCCGGTGCCGGGTGCGTCAGCCGCGCCAGGCGGCGGTGTACGCGTCGATCTCGGCGGCCAGCGCGGCCTTGCCCGCCGGGTCCATGAAGGACGCCTCCACGGCGTTCCTGGCGAGCGCCGCGACGCCCCGGGCGTCCAGGTCCAGCAGCCGGGCGGCGACCGCGTACTCGGTGTTGAGGTCCGTGCCGAACATGGGCGGGTCGTCGCTGTTGATCGTCACCAGCACGCCGGCCGCGACCATCTCCTTGACGGGGTGCCGCTCCAGGTCGGTCACCGCGCGGGTGGCCAGGTTGGAGGTGGGGCAGACCTCCAGCGGGATGCGGTGCTCGGCCAGGTGGGCCAGCAGCCTCGGGTCCTGGGTGGCGCTGGTGCCGTGGCCGACGCGCTCGGCGCGCAGCTCGGTGAGGGCGTCCCAGATCGTTTGGGGCCCGGTGGTCTCGCCGGCGTGCGGCACGCTGTGGAGGCCGGCGGCGATCGCCCGGTCGAAGTAGGGCTTGAACTGCGGCCGGGGCACGCCGATCTCGGGCCCGCCGAGACCGAACGAGACCAGGCCGTCGGCGCCCAGGTCGCAGGCGATCCGGGCGGTCTCCTCGGCCGCCTCCAGGCCCGCCTCGCCGGGGATGTCGAAGCACCAGCGCAGCACCACGCCCAGCTCCGACTCGGCGGCCTTGCGGGCGTCCTCGATGGCCTCCAGGAAGGCGACGTCGGGGATGCCGCGCTTGGTGGAGCTGTAGGGGGTGACGGTCAGTTCGGCGTAGCGGATGTTCTGCCGGGCCATGTCACGGGCCACCTCGAAGGTCAGCAGCCGGACGTCCTCGGCGTCGCGGATCAGGTCGACGACGGAGAGGTAGACCTGGATGAAGTGTGCGAAGTCACGGAAGGTGAAGAAGTCGGCGAGCGCCTCGGGGTCCGTGGGCACGGGGGAGTCGGGGTGCCGGGCCGCCAGCTCGGCGACGATGCGCGGGGAGGCCGACCCCACGTGGTGGACGTGCAACTCCGCTTTGGGGAGCCCTGCGATGAACGAGTCGAGTGGGGACATGCGGGCCTCCAGGGCTGCTCGGGTCGTTCGGTCCGTCCGGGTCAACGGCGTGCCGATCATCGTATGCACGGATGCCGCCGCGGCTGTGCTCAGGCCTTAGCATGACGGGGTATCGAGTGGGGAGGGCCATGCCCGAGAAGGACGACGCGCAGGCGCAGCGGGAGCACCGGGAGGGTGACCCCTGGGCTCCGCCGGAGCGGCGAGTGCCGCTCGACAAGCCCGGCACCCCGCCGGTGCCGCCGCCCGCGGGGCCCGTTCCCGGAGAGACCGTTCCCGGCCCGTCTGTTGACCAGCCTGCCGACGGGTTCCCCGCGGCACCGGTCGCGTCGCCCATGCCGCCGGTGGCACCGGCCGCCCCGGAGCCGGGCTCCGGGCCGTTCGCGTCGCCGGAGGCGGGGGTGCCGCCCGTGCCGCTCGCGCCTACCGGGCCGGGCACACCGGGGGCGTATCCGCCGGGGCCGTACGGCTACCCGCAGGGCGGTGTCCCGCCGCAGCCGGGGGCGCCCTATGGCGTGCCGGGCGCGGCCGGGCCGTACGTCCAGGGCCCCTACGGGCAGACCGCCTACGGCACCGGCCACTACGGCTGGGGCGCACCGGGCTACGGGCAGGGCTGGCCGCACGCGGGGCGGGTGCCCAACAACGGCCTCGGCGTCGCCTCCCTCGTGCTCGGCATCCTCGGCGTACTGACGTGCTGGACCATCGTCTTCGGCGTCGTCATCGGAGTGATGGCGATCGTCTTCGGGGCGATCGGCCGGGCCAAGGCCAACACCGGTGAGGCGAACAACGGCGGCCAGGCCCTGGCCGGGCTGATCCTGGGCGGGGTGGCGCTGCTGTTGACGGCGGTGATGCTCGTCGTCTTCATCACGCTCGGGGTGCGCGGGGGTACCGACCCGGCCGGGGACGACAACCCCGACGACGCCACCTACGGCGCCTATATGCCGGTGCCGCCCGGCCCGGTGGGGCCGCTGGTGCCCGCCGCCAGCCGCTGACGCGCCTCCATCAGGGCGAAGCCCAGCAGGTTGAGCCCGTCCCAGCGGGCCGGATCCCCGGCCCGCTCGTCGTCGGCGGCCAGGCCGATGCCCCACACCCGGTCGAGCGGGCTCGCCTCCACCAGCACCCGGCCCCTGGTGCCCAGCAGATACTCCCTCAGCTCCGGGTGCTGCCCGAACTTGTGCACGCTGCCCTCGACGACCAGGGCGAAGCGGTGGCGGCGCCACACCTCCTCGTCGAAGCCGCGCACCGCCCGCCCCGCGTCCTTGGCCTGCTTGGGATGGCCCGCCGCGAGCGCCCGGGCCTCGGCCTCCGCGTCACCGAACAGCCGCGCCTTGCCGGCCATCATCCAGTGCTCGGCCGTCGCGTAGACCGTCCCGTCCACCGTGAACGGCGACGGCCACCACTGGCTGAAGCAGCCGGGCCCCACCGAGCCGTCCCGGCGCGGCCGGTGCCCCCAGAAATAGACGTACTTCGGCCGCTCACCGCGAGCCACGGCCGCCGTCAGCTCCTCGACCGAGCGCGGCCCGTCGGCGACCCCCGCACCTGACGTGATCATGTTGTTTCCTCCCCGTTCCTTGCCCGTACCAGTGTGGCGACGGCCACTGACAACGGCCCCGCGCGGGGCAGGGCGGCCACTCCGAGGGCCGCACCGAATCCGTCGTCCCGTCAAATCATGGCGACGGAATCCCTTGTCGCAAGCCGATTGATCTGCCAGGATCGGCAAGCTATCCCGTGGGAACCACACCCGCCCCGGCGTCCGGGCCCGGTGAGGAGTGCGTGATGGACCGACGATCCGGCACCGCGAGAGCCCGTCGAGAGCCCGCGCACGGCATGGCCCGTATGAGACCACACCGCATCGTGTGTCACTGTTACGTGTTCTGCGTCCTCCCCACGACCCCCCTGGACCCACGACCATGACGGCTTTCGCCACGACAGGCAGCAACGGCACCGACGTCCGCCTCACCGGCATCAGCAAGGCGTACGGCGACGTCACCGCCGTGCACCCGCTCGACCTCTCCGTGCCCGCGGGCTCCTTCTTCGCCCTGCTCGGTGCTTCCGGCTGCGGCAAGACCACCACGCTGCGCATGATCGCCGGCCTGGAGGAGCCCACCACCGGCACCGTCGAGCTCGGCGGCCGGGACGTCACCGCGCTGCCCCCGTACAAGCGGCCCGTCAACACGGTCTTCCAGAGCTACGCGCTCTTCCCCCACCTGGACATCTACGAGAACGTCGCCTTCGGCCTGCGCCGGCGCGGCGTGAAGTCCGTCCGCAAACAGGTCGACGAGATGCTCGACCTCGTCCAGCTCGGCGACTACGCCCGCCGCAAGCCCCAGCAGCTCTCCGGTGGCCAGCAGCAGCGCGTCGCCGTCGCCCGCGCGCTGATCAACCACCCGGACGTCCTCCTCCTCGACGAGCCCCTCGGCGCCCTCGACCTCAAGCTGCGCCGCCAGATGCAGCTGGAGCTCAAGCGCATCCAGACCGAGGTCGGCATCACGTTCGTCCACGTCACGCACGACCAGGAGGAGGCCATGACCATGGCCGACACGGTCGCCGTCATGAACGCCGGACGCGTCGAGCAGATGGGCGCCCCCGCCGAGCTCTACGAGACCCCGCGCACCACCTTCGTCGCCAACTTCCTCGGCACGTCCAACCTCATCACCGCCGACGTCGTCGGCACCGCGAGCGACGACGTCCTTCTGCGGGTCTCCGATACCAAACTCACCCTTCCGGGGACACGATGTACAGCCGACGCCCGCGTGGGCGGGAAGCTGCTGGTCGGCATACGGCCGGAGAAGATCACGCTCACCCACGCCGACGACGCCGGCACCATCCCCGACGGCCGTAACCGCCTCACCGGGCGCATCGCCCAGTCCAGCTTCATCGGAGTCTCCACCCAGTACCTGGTCGACAGCCCGGCCGCGCCCGGCCTGTCCGTCTACGAGCAGAACATCGAGCGCGACGCGCGCCTCGTCCCCGGCGCCGACGTCGTCCTGCACTGGAACCCCGACCACGGCTTCGGCCTGGACGCCGCCCAGAGCATCGACGCCGGCACGGACGTCGTCGAGCTCGGCACCGACGCGCGAGAGGCGGGCACGTGACGATGACGACGACCGCCACCGACCACCCTCCCGCACCCCCGGCCGACGGCGCCCTCCACAAGGCCGTCCTCCGCAGGAAGCGCGTCCCCTACTGGCTGCTGCTCCCCGGAGTCCTCTGGCTGCTCGTCTTCTTCGCGGCCCCCCTGGTCTACCAGGCATCGACCTCCGTACAGACCGGTTCCCTCGAAGAGGGCTTCAAGGTCACCTGGCACTTCGCCACCTACTGGAACGCGCTGACCGAGTACTACCCGCAGTTCCTGCGCTCCGTCGCCTACTCCGCGACCGCCACCGCGCTCTGCCTCCTGCTGGGCTACCCGCTCGCCTACCTCATCGCCTTCCGCGCGGGCCGCTGGCGCCACGTCCTGATGGTGCTCGTCATCGCGCCGTTCTTCACCAGCTTCCTGATCCGCACCCTCGCCTGGAAGACGATCCTGTCCGACGGTGGCCCCGTCGTCCGCGCCCTCGACGCGCTGCACGTCCTCGCCGTCACCGACGCGCTGGGCGTGACCGAGGGCCACCGCGTGCTCGCCACCCCGCTCGCCGTGGTCTGCGGGCTGACCTACAACTTCCTGCCGTTCATGATCCTGCCGCTCTACACCTCGCTCGAACGCATCGACAGCCGCCTCCACGAGGCCGCCGGCGACCTCTACGCCCGGCCGCTCACCACCTTCCGCAAGGTGACCCTCCCGCTGTCCATGCCGGGCGTCGTCGCCGGCACCCTGCTGACGTTCATCCCCGCCACGGGCGACTACATCAACGCCGAACTGCTGGGCTCCACCGACCAGAAGATGATCGGCAACGTCATCCAGTCCCAGTTCCTGCGCGTCCTCGACTACCCGACGGCCGCCGCCCTGTCGTTCCTCCTCATGGCCGTGATCCTCGCCATGGTCACCGTCTACATCCGCAAGTCCGGGACGGAGGAACTGGTCTGATGGCACTTCTGAACCGCCTCGCGCGCGGACTGCGCCGCAACCTGGTCGTGATCGCCGGGCTGGCCACCCTCGCCTTCCTGATGCTGCCCAACGTCGTGGTGACGGTCTTCTCGTTCAACAAGCCGAACGGCCGCTTCAACTACCAGTGGCAGCACTTCTCCACCGACGCCTGGACCCACCCCTGCGGCGTCGCCGACCTCTGCGGCTCGCTCTCGCTGAGCCTGTGGATCGCCCTGTGGGCCACCGTCGGCGCCACCCTCCTGGGCACCGCCATCGCCTTCGCGCTCGCCCGCTACCGCTTCCGGGCCCGCTCCTCGGCCGGCACCCTCGTCTTCCTGCCGATGGCCATGCCCGAGGTCGTCATGGCCGCCTCCCTGGCGACCCTCTTCCTCAACATGGGCGTCAGCTTCGGCTTCTGGACCATCCTCATCGCCCACATCACGTTCTGCCTGAGCTTCGTGGTCACCGCCGTCAAGGCCCGCGTGATGAGCATGGACCCGCGCCTCGAACAGGCCGCCCAGGACCTCTACGCCACCCCCTGGCAGACCTTCCGCAAGGTCACCCTGCCCATCGCCGCCCCCGGCATCGTCGCCGGAGCGCTGCTCTCCTTCGCGCTCTCGTTCGACGACTTCATCATCACCAACTTCAACGCCGGTTCGACCGTCACCTTCCCCATGTACGTCTGGGGATCCGCACAACGGGGCACACCCGTCCAGATCAATGTCATCGGAACGGCGATGTTCGCCATCGCCGTGCTGTGCGTCCTCGTCGGCCAGCTCGTCGGGAGACGCCCGCGAAGGAGCTGAGAACCGTGGCCGTCGCCGCCATGAACCCCACGAAAGCGCTCTCCGACGCAACCCCCCGTCCCTACTGGCTCGACGACCCCTCCCGGCCGGAGGCGCTCCCCGCGCTCGTCGGCGACGAGCACTGCGACCTGCTCGTCGTCGGCGGCGGCTACTCCGGCCTGTGGACCGCGCTCCTGGCCAAGGAGCGCGACCCCGGCCGGGACGTCGTCCTCATCGAGGCCGAGCGGACCGGCTGGGCCGCCTCCGGACGCAACGGCGGCTTCTGCGCCGCCTCCCTCACCCACGGCTGGGCCAACGGCCACGCCCGCTGGCCCGCCGAGCTCCGCACGCTGGAGGAGCTCGGCCACCGCAACCTCGACGGCATCGAGGCCACCCTCGCCCGCCACGGCATCGACTGCGACTTCGAGCGCACCGGCGAGATCGACGTGGCCACCGCACCCCACCAGGTCCAGGAGCTCCGCGAGGCCGCCGGGCGGGCGGCGGCCCTCGGCGTCACCGGCCACACCTTCCTCGACCGTGACGCCGTGCGCGCCGAGGCCGACTCCCCGACCTTCCTCGCCGGCCTGTGGAACCGCACCGGCGTCGCCATGCTCCACCCCGCCAGGCTCGTCTGGGGCCTCCGGCGCGCCTGCCTCGGCCTCGGCGTGCGGATCTACGAGCACACCCCCGGCACCGAGCTGTCCTCCCGCCGCGCCGGCCTGGCCGTCCGCACCCCCTACGGCCGGGTCTTCGCCCGCCACGCCGCGCTCGGCACCAACGCCTTCCCCTCGCTGGTCAGACGGCTCCGCCCGTACATCGCCCCCGTCTACGACTACGCGCTGATGACCGAGCCGCTCACCGAGGAGCAACTGGCCTCCGTCGGCTGGCGCCGCCGCCAGGGGCTCAGCGACAGCGCCAACCACTTCCACTACTTCCGGCTGACGGCGGACAACCGCGTGCTGTGGGGCGGCTACGACATCGTCTACCGCTACGGCGGCGGCGTGCGGGCCGAGTACGACCACCACCCGGCCACCTACCGGCGCCTCGCCGAGCACTTCTTCCGCTGCTTCCCGCAGCTGGAGGGGGTGCGCTTCTCGCACGCCTGGGGCGGTGCCATCGACACGTGCTCGCGTTTCTCCGCCTTCTTCGGCACCGCGCACGGTGGTCGCGTCGCCTACGCGCTGGGGTTCACGGGCCTCGGCGTCGGCGCGACGCGCTTCGGCGCGGACGTCATGCTGGACCTGCTCTCCGGGGCGCGCACCGAGCGCACGGAGCTGGAGATGGTCCGCAGCAGACCGCTGCCGTTCCCGCCGGAGCCGGTGCGGTCGGTGGGGATCGGCATCACGCAGTGGGCGATGACGCGGGCCGACCGCGACGGCCGCCGCAACGTCTGGCTGCGGGCGATGGACAGGCTGGGCCTGGGCTTCGACAGCTGAGCGCTCTGCTCGCGGTCATGCGACTGCGGGCCGTCAGTGGCTGGTCGCGCAGTTCCCCGCGCCCCTTCGGGGCGCCTGCGCCCACAGCACGACACCGGCCAGGCACCACGCCCCGACCACGTCCAGCGGCCAGTGGTACCCCTGCCGCACCAACCCGAGGCCCACCCCGACGTTGAGCAGCACATAAGGCGCCACCCACCACCACGTACGGAACAGAAGGAGCGCCGCCGCCCCATAGGCGACCGCCGCCGTCGCCGCGTGCCCCGACGGGAAGAACCCGTCGTGCGGCCCGGCCCCCATCGCCGGCGGTCCCGCCCGCCCGATCCACCACTTCAGGGGGACGACAAGAGCGGGCACCGCCACCATCGCCAGGGCGGCGGCCACCGGCGGCCGCCACCGCCGCCCGCGCACGGCGGAGAAGACGACGGCTGCCAGGAGCATCGGCACCGCCACCACCGTGTTGCCCAGATCGGCCAGCAACTCGGCGAGCCCGGACGGCACGGCGCCGGCGCCCACGACCGTGTGCCCCAGCCGCTCGTCGAGAACGCGCAGCGGCCCGTGCGCGGCGACCTGCCAGGTGACGAGGGCGAACAGGAGGACGCACACCACCGGGAGCGCGTATGCCGACGGCCCCGGAACAGGGGGGGAAGTTCCAGGGCCGCCGGTCCGTCCGGTGGACCGCGCGCCCCGGGGGGTATGGGGCGGGCGACCGTCCGATCGGTGAGGATGTCCGGAGCCGAGGGCTCCGGTGCTGTGCGCGAAGGCACGGCCGGGCCGACGCTGGGGAAGCGACGGTACGGCGTCGTCCGCAGTCCCCTGCGAACGGGGTGTTTCACTCATCTGAAGAAACCGTACGGCAGGGATGGGCGATCCGATAGTCGGATCACCCGTCCACCACCCGCCCCGCACAGGTTCTTCACCGGCTCACAACCGGCTCGCAGGGAGCCCACGGCGGGCTCACAGCCGGGTCACAGACCCGCGAACGCGCCCTCGATGATGTCGAGGCCCTCGTTGAGCAGGTCCTCGCCGATGACCAGCGGCGGCAGGAAGCGCAGCACGTTGCCGTAGGTGCCGCAGGTGAGGACCAGCAGGCCCTCGGCGTGGCAGGCCTTGGCGAGCGCGCCGGCGGCCGCCGGGTTCGGCTCCTTGGTCGCCGGGTCCTTGACCAGCTCGATCGCGATCATCGCGCCGCGGCCGCGGATGTCGCCGATGACCGGGAACTTCTCCTGCATGGCGGTGAGGCGGCCCTTCATGACCTCCTCGATGCGCTTGGCCTTCCCGTTGAGGTCCAGCTCGCGCATGGTCTCGATGGCACCCAGGGCACCGGCGCAGGCCACCGGGTTGCCGCCGTAGGTGCCGCCCAGGCCGCCCGCGTGCGGCGCGTCCATGATCTCGGCGCGGCCGGTGACGGCGGCCAGCGGCAGACCGCCCGCGATGCCCTTGGCGGTGGTGATCAGGTCCGGGACGATGCCCTCGTCCTCACAGGCGAACCACTGGCCGGTGCGGCAGAAGCCGGACTGGATCTCGTCGGCGACGAAGACGATGCCGTTGTCGTTGGCGAACTTCACGATCGCCGGGAGGAAGCCCTTGGCCGGCTCGATGAAGCCGCCCTCGCCCAGCACCGGCTCGATGATGATCGCGGCGACGTTCTCGGCGCCGATCTGCTTGGTGATCTGGTCGATGGCCTGGGCGGCGGCCTCGGGGCCGCAGTTCTCCGGGCCGGTCGGCCAGCGGTAGCCGTACGCCACCGGCACGCGGTAGACCTCGGGCGCGAACGGGCCGAAGCCGTGCTTGTACGGCATGTTCTTGGCGGTGAGCGCCATCGTCAGGTTGGTGCGGCCGTGGTAGCCGTGGTCGAAGACGACGACGGCCTGGCGCTTGGTGTACGCACGGGCGATCTTGACGGCGTTCTCGACGGCCTCGGCCCCCGAGTTGAACAGCGCGGACTTCTTGGCGTGGTCGCCCGGGGTCAGCTCGGCGAGCTGCTCGCAGACCTCCACGTAACCCTCGTAGGGGGTCACCATGAAACAGGTGTGGGTGAAGTCGGCGAGCTGCGCGGCGGCGCGGCGCACCACGGCCTCGGCGCTGGCGCCGACCGAGGTCACGGCGATGCCGGAGCCGAAGTCGATCAGGCGGTTGCCGTCGACGTCCTCGATGACGCCGCCGCCCGCGCGCGCGGTGAACACCGGCAGGACGGAGCCCACACCGCCCGCGACCGCGTCGAGGCGGCGGGCCTGGAGCTCGAGCGACTTGGGGCCGGGGATCGCGGTGACGACGCGGCGCTCCTGGGGGAGGGCGGCGCCTCCGGACAGTTCGGTCATGACGAGCTCCAGGGGGAAAGTACGGGCTTTTGGTCGCAGGCTAGGTGCGGCGGCCGGAGCGCGGCATGTTCCGATCGGGAGAAGTGCGCGCGTCCGGTTGTCCGTATCGGACATGGTGTCCCACTAGATTGGGCCGGTCGGAGACTTCAGGCACGCGCGGCGCGACGGCCGGCTGGGGGCGAGGGGCAGTGAGGGACACCGAGGAGACCACGGGAGGCGGGCGCGGGACGCCCGGCGCGCGGGGGGGCCGTCCGCCACGCCAGGCGGGCCCGCCCGGGCAACCGCCGGCGCCGCCGCCGGGGGCGGACGCGCCGCCGCCCGCCGGGCCGCCCGTGCCGCCGCCCGTCGAGTCGGCCGGGCCGCCCCCCGCGCCGTCGGCCGTGCCGCCGCGACCGGACGCCGAGCCCCGGGCCGACGGCGGCGCGGGCGCCCCGTTCCTGTCCTGGCTGCGCACCCCGCGCCCGGACGCCGCGCCCGGCGTGTGGAGGTTCGGCCACCGGCCCAGGCCGCCGGAGGAGCCCGACCGGATTCCCGGCCGGCAGCTGCTCAGCAGCGCGGTGATCTCCCTGCTGTGCGGCTGGCTGCTGTGGTCCCTGCTGTGGAACGGCTACCTCGGCCACTACTGGATCTGGCCGCTGTTCGCGCTGACGCCCGACTCCTGGCGGGAGGAGGGCATGCTCGCCGTCTGGGTCGTCTACGGCTACTACACGCTGGTCGGTCTCGTCCTCCTCGTGGTCTTCGGCCGCCTCGGCCGCTGGCCCCAGGTGTGGCGCCGCTGGGCCGTGCCCGCCCTGCGCCGCCTGTGGGACGACTCCGGCGACGCGGCGCCCACCGCTCCCGCCGCGCCGGGCGAGGACCCCGCCGAATGGCCCCGGCTGCGCGCCTCGGGGGCGGGCGCCGCCGCCGACCGGCTCGCGGCGGAGGCCAGGGCCGGGCTGATGAACGACGTCGACCACGCCCGCATCGGGCGCGCCTGGGAGACCTCGCGCGCCCGGCCCGACCGGCTGGCCGCCTTCACCGACGCCGTCGTCAAGCACGGCGCCGCCGCCTGCGCCCACCCCTCCGGGGCCCGCGACCTGCCCGCACGCGCCGCCGTCCACGACCTCGTCACCCGCCAGGTCCGCGTCGGCGCCGCCACCGACGACGAGCGCAACCCCTACGACCACCGGGGCGCCGGCGCGGCCCTCGACCCCACGCTGCTGGGCACCTCCCTGCTCGCCGTCGGGCCGCCCGGCTGCGGCAAGTCCGCGCGGCTCGTGCGGCCCGTCCTCGAATCGCTGTGCCTCCAGGCGCTCGCCGGGCGCACGGCGGTCGTCGCCGTCGCGGCGGCGGGAGCCGGGCTCGCCCCCGACGACGCCTTCGACGTCGTGGTCCGGATCGGCCGCCCCGACTCCGCCTACGACCTCGACCTGTACGGCGGCACGGACGACCCCGACGAGGCCGCCGCCGTCCTCGCCGAGGGCCTCGTCGGCGACATCGTCGCCGGTCTCCCCGGCGGCGACGGCCGCCGGGCCGCCACCGCCCTCGCCCAGCTCCTCGGCCCGTTCCGGGCCGCCCACGGCCGCTTCCCGGCCGTCCCCGAACTGCGCGACCTCCTCGACGGCTCCGCCGCCGCGACCGGCGCGCTGCGCACCGCCCTCACGGCACGCGGACAGGACGCGCTCGCCCGCGAACTGGACGCCCGCGAGCGCCAGGCGGGACGGCCCGGCGACCCCGGACCGCTCCTCTCCGACCGGCTGGCCCTCCTCGACCGGCCCGCCTTCGCCGGCTTCTTCGACACCACCCGCAGCGGGCGGGCCTTCTCCCTGCGGACGCTCGAACACCCGCTGCGCGTCCGGATCGACCTGCCCGAGCGCGGCCACGCCGAGGCGTCCCGGATGCTCGCCCGGCTGATCCTGGCCCAGTTCACCGAGTGCGCCACCGGCCGCGCCGACCGCTCGCTGTTCGCCTGCCTCGTCCTCGACGACGCCACCCACACCGTCACCCCCGAGTCCGTGCGCGGCCTGGCGCGGCTGCGCTCCGCCCACGCCGGGGCCGTGCTCACCCTGCGCACCCTCGACGACGTCCCCGAGGCGCTGCGCAGCGCCCTGCTGGGCTCCGTCGGCTGCCGGATGGCCTTCTCCGGGGTGACCACCTGGGACGGGGCGCGTTTCGCGGAGGTCTGGGGCAAGGAGTGGGTGGAGACCCGCGACATCACCGACCGGCAGGTCATCGCCCACGAGCCGCTCACGCGCGTCACCCATCTCGTCCGCCGGGTGATCACGGGCCGGGCCGTCACCGCCCAGTCCGTGACCGTCCGCAAGGTGGAGCGGGAGCGCTGGTCCGCCTCCGAGCTGGCCCACGGCGTGCCCGCCGGGCACGCGGTGCTGTCCGTGACGTCGGTGCGGGGCGGCAGCGCGCCCCCCGTCCTGATCGACCTGGAGCGCTGACCGGCGGCTTCCCGCTTTCTGCGCAATGCTCCACTGAGGCAGAATCGGTCAGGGCCGTTCATACGGGACGGCACCTGCCCGCACCGCCCGTCCGAAGGTTCCATGCCCCTCACGCTCGCCTCTCTGGTCAACCACTCCGCACTCAGGCTCACCGTGCTCGCCGGGGCGGAGCGGCTGGACACGCCCGTCCGCTGGGCGCACGTCAGCGAGCTCGCGGACCCCGTGCCGTGGATGGACGGCGGGGAACTGCTGCTGATCACGGCGATGAAGATCGACGCGGCGGACCGGGAGGAGATGCGGCGGTACGTGCGCCGCCTGGTCCGCGCCGGGGTCGTGGGGCTCGGCTTCGCCGTCGGGGTGAACTACGACGAGGTGCCCGGCGCCCTCGTCGAGGCGGCCGCCGAGGAGGGCCTGCCACTGCTGGAGGTGCCCCGCCGCACCCCCTTCCTCGCCATCACCAAGGCCGTCTCCGCGGCCGCCGCCGCCGACCAGTACCACGCGGTCACGGCGGGCTTCGAGGCCCAGCGCGAGCTGACCCGCGCCGCCCTCGCCCCCGAGGGCCCCGCCGCCCTCCTCGCCCGGCTCGCCGCCCACCTCGGCGGGTGGGCCGCGCTCTATGACGCCTCCGGCGCCGTCGTCGCCGCCGCGCCCCCCTGGGCGGCCCGCCGCGCGGCCCGGCTCGGCCCCGATGTGAAACGGCTGCGGGAGCGGCCCGCGCCCGCCAGCGCCGTCCTCGGCCCGGACGCCGCCGGGGCGGAGGGCGGCGACCGCGTCGAGCTCCAGTCCCTCGGCTCCGGCCGCCGCACGCGCGGCGTCCTCGCCGTGGGCACCGACGCGCCGCTGGGCACCGCCGGGCGCTACGCCGTCAACTCCGCCGTCGCCCTCCTCACCCTGACCACCGAGCGCTCGCGCGCCCTGCAGGACGCGGAGGCGCGGCTGGGCGCGGCGGTGCTGCGGATGCTGCTCGCCGACGAGCCGGGCCACGCGCGGGCGGTCGCGGGGGAGCTGTACGGGGCGCTGCTGGACGAGCCCTTCCGAATGCTGGTGGCGGAGGCCGCCGACACCGGCCCGGAGGGCGAGCTCGGCGCGCTCGCCGACACCGCCGAGACCGCGGCGAGCCGGGCGGCCGAGCCGGTGCTCGTCGTACCGGAGGGCGAGCGCGTCGTCGTCCTCGCCCGGGACGGCGGGGCGGCCGTGGCGGCGTGCGTCGCGTACGCGCGGACGGTCGAGGCGCGGCGGGGAGCCGCCGCGGAGCGGGAGGGGGGCGCGGAGCCCGGCGTGGCCGTCGGCCTCTCGGCGCCCACCGGGCCGACGGGCGCCGGGACCGCCTTCCACCAGGCGGAACAGGCCCTGTCCGTCGCCCGCCGCCGGGGTCGCGCCCTCGTCGAGCACGAGGAGGTCGCGACCGGCTCGGTCGTGCCACTGCTCGCCGACGACGCGGTGCGGGCCTTCGCGGACGGGCTGCTGCGCGCCCTCCACGAGCACGACGCCACGGGACGCGGCGACCTGGTCGCCTCCCTGCGCGCCTGGCTCGCCCGCCACGGCCAGTGGGACGCGGCCGCCGCCGACCTGGGCGTCCACCGGCACACGCTGCGCTACCGGATGCGGCGGGTGGAGGAGATCCTGGGGCGGTCGCTGGACGATCCGGACGTGCGGATGGAGCTCTGGCTGGCGCTGAAGGCGACGACGGGGCCGTCGCACTAGCCGAACCCACCCCGCCACAGTGGCGCACCGCCATCCCCCCGCGCTCCACCACGGACAAACGACCAGCGCGTGCCGCGCGCCTACGGTGAGGGAGCCCCAAGTCATCCGCACCCCCGGAGGAAACCCGTGACCGCTCCCATCGCGTTCTGGCTGGCCGGCCGTGAGGCCACCGGCGAGGAGACCTTCGACGTCACGAACTCCTGGGACGGCCGTCTCGTCGGCACCGTGAGCGTGCCGACCGAGGCGCAGGTCGAGGAGGCCGTGGCCGCCGCGCACGCCGTGCGCGACGAGTTCGCGGCCACGCCCGCGCACGTCCGCACCGCCGCCCTCGACCACGTCGCCAAGCGGCTCGCCGAGCGCACCGAGGAGATCGCCCAGCTGATCTCCGCCGAGAACGGCAAGCCCATCAAGTGGGCCCGCGGCGAGGTCGGCCGTGCCGTCTCCGTGTTCCGCTGGGCCGCCGAGGAGGCCCGCCGCTTCAACGCCGGCGAGGCCCAGCGCCTGGACACCGACGCCGGCGGCACCGGCCGCCTCGCCCTGACCCGCCGCGTCCCGCGCGGCACGG
The DNA here is from genome assembly GCF_014648775.1 of Streptomyces abikoensis. Lineage (GTDB taxonomy): Bacteria > Actinomycetota > Actinomycetes > Streptomycetales > Streptomycetaceae > Streptomyces > Streptomyces abikoensis. Next base: position 53,873 of record NZ_BMRT01000003.1, on the reverse strand, counting down.
TCCTCGGCATCGCGCCCTTCAACTTCCCGCTCAACCTGAGCGCCCACAAGGTCGCCCCGGCCATCGCCGTCGGCGCCCCGATCATCCTCAAGCCCGCCCCGGCCACCCCGATCTCCTCCCTCGTCCTGGGCGAGATCCTGGCCGAGACGGACCTCCCCGCCGGCTCCTGGAGCGTCCTGCCGGTCCCGAACGACCGGATGCCCGCCCTCGTGAAGGACGAGCGCCTGCCCGTCATCTCCTTCACCGGCTCCGGCCCGGTCGGCTGGTCGATCCTCGACTCCGTGCCCCGCAAGCACGTCACCCTGGAGCTGGGCGGCAACGGCGCGGCCGTCGTCCTCGCCGACTGGTCGTCCGAGGCCGACCTGGACTGGGCGGCGCAGCGCGTCGCCACCTTCTCCAACTACCAGGGCGGCCAGTCCTGCATCTCCGTGCAGCGCGTCATCGCCGACGCCTCGCTGTACGAGCGGCTGCTGCCGAAGGTCGTCGCGGCCGTCGAGGCGCAGGTGACGGGCGACCCGTCCGACGCGTCCACCGACGTCGGCCCGCTGGTCAGCGAGGACGCCGCCAAGCGCGTCGAGTCCTGGGTGGACGAGGCCGTCGCGGCGGGCGCCACGCTGCTCACCGGTGGCAAGCGCGACGGCGCGACCTACGCCCCGACCGTGCTCGCCGACGTCCCCGCCGGCGTCACGATCGCCTGCGAGGAGGTCTTCGGCCCGGTCCTGACCATCTCGAAGGCCGAGGGCGAGGACGCGGCCTTCGCGGCCGTCAACGACTCGCCGTACGGCCTCCAGGCCGGTGTGTTCACCCACGACCTGCAGACCGCCTTCCGCGCCCACCGCGCGCTGGAGGTCGGCGGTGTGGTCATCGGCGACGTGCCGTCCTACCGCGCCGACCAGATGCCGTACGGCGGCGCCAAGCAGTCCGGCGTCGGCCGCGAGGGCGTGCGGTACGCGATGGACGACTACACCTACGAGCGGGTCCTCGTGCTCACCGGTCTCGACCTCTGAGGCCCTGAGAAGAACAGGTGGGCCGTCCCCCGTCCGGGGGACGGCCCACCGTCTTGCGCGGGGGCTGGTAGAGCGGGGCCGGATCGGGTAGGTACATACGGACGAGTAGCACCGGTCGGTAGTCGACCGGACTTTTCGACCCGACTCACGCGGTGAGGTGCCAGATGACCGCACCATCCGTACGACCGGTCTCCGAGCGCGAGGCGCGCCAGGTCGCCGAAGCGGCGCGCGAGCAGGACTGGAAGAAGCCCAGCTTCGCCAAGGAGCTCTTCCTCGGCCGGTTCCGGCTCGATCTGATCCATCCGCATCCCACCCCCGCGCCGGACGACGTCCGGCGGGGCGAGGAGTTCCTCGGCAAGCTCCGGGAATTCTGCGAGACGCGGATCGACGGCGCGCGCATCGAGCGCGAGGCGAAGATCCCCGACGAGACGGTGGGCGGGCTCAAGGAGCTCGGCGCCTTCGGCATGAAGATCGACGTCAAGTACGGCGGCCTCGGGCTCAACCACGTCTACTACAACAAGGCCCTGGCCCTCGTGGGCTCCGCGAGCCCCGTCGTCGGCGCGCTGCTCTCCGCGCACCAGTCGATCGGCGTGCCCCAGCCGCTGAAGCTGTTCGGCACGCAGGAGCAGAAGGAGAAGTTCCTGCCGCGCTGCGCGCGCACGGACATCACCGCCTTCCTGCTGACCGAGCCGGACGTGGGCTCCGACCCGGCCCGGCTGGCCACGAGCGCCGTGCCCGACGGCGACGACTACGTCCTCGACGGCGTGAAGCTGTGGACGACCAATGGCGTCGTCGCCGACCTGCTCGTCGTGATGGCGCGGGTGCCGAAGAGCGAGGGCCACCGGGGCGGCATCACCGCCTTCGTCGTCGAGGCGGCCGCCGAGGGCGTCACCGTGGAGAACCGCAACGCCTTCATGGGCCTGCGCGGCATCGAGAACGGCGTCACCCGCTTCCACCAGGTGCGGGTGCCCGCCGCGAACCGGATCGGCCCCGAGGGCGCCGGCCTGAAGATCGCGCTGACCACCCTCAACACGGGCCGGCTGTCCATCCCGGCCATGTGCGCGTCCAGCGGCAAGTGGGCGCTGAAGATCGCCCGCGAGTGGTCCTCGGCCCGGGAGCAGTGGGGCAAGCCCATCGCCAAGCACGAGGCCGTCGGCTCGAAGATCTCCTTCATCGCGGCGACCACCTTCGCCCTGGAGGCGATCGTCGACCTGTCCGGCCAGATGGCCGACGAGGAGCGCAACGACATCCGTATCGAGGCCGCCCTCGCCAAGCTCTACGCCAGCGAGATGGCCTGGCTGATGACGGACGAGCTGGTCCAGATCCGCGGCGGCCGGGGCTACGAGAGCGCCGATTCGCTCGCCGCCCGGGGCGAGCGCGCCGTCCCCGCCGAGCAGATGCTGCGCGACTCGCGCATCAACCGGATCTTCGAGGGCTCCACGGAGATCATGCACCTGCTGATCGCCCGCGAGGCCGTCGACGCCCACCTGTCCGTGGCCGGCGACCTCATCGACCCGGACAAGTCCCTGGGCGACAAGGCCCGGGCCGGCGCCCGCGCCGGCGGCTTCTACGCCCGCTGGCTGCCCAAGCTCGTCGCGGGCCCGGGAGCGCTGCCGCGCACGTACTCCGAGTTCCACCCGGCCGGCCACCGCGACCTCTCGGGCCATCTGCGGTACGTCGAGCGGTCCTCGCGCAAGCTCGCCCGCTCCACCTTCTACGCCATGTCCCGCTGGCAGGGCCGCATGGAGACCAAGCAGGGCTTCCTCGGCCGGATCGTCGACATCGGCGCCGAGCTCTTCGCGATGAGCGCCGCCTGCGTCCGCGCCGAGCACCTGCGGCTGCGCGGCGAGCACGGCGGCGAGGCGTACCAGCTCGCCGACGCCTTCTGCCGGCAGTCCCGCATCCGTGTGGAGGAGCTCTTCCGGCGGCTGTGGACCAACACCGACGACCTCGACCGCAAGGTCGTCTCCGGGGTGCTGGCGGGCTCGTACGAGTGGCTGGAGAGCGGCATCGTCGACCCCAGCGGCGAGGGCCCCTGGATCGCCGACGCCACCCCCGGCCCCTCCAAGGCGGAGAACGTCCACCGCCCGATCCGCTGACGGGCACCGGGCCGATTACGCCGTACCGCCGGACGCCCCTGTCGGAGCGCACCGGCGGTACGGCCACAATGGGGGGATGACGGACTGCCTCGCTGACCCCCACCTGCGTTACTCCGCCCCCGGCCGCGATCACGACGGCCCGCGCGAGATCGTGATCCTCGGCTCGACCGGCTCGATCGGCACCCAGGCCATCGACCTGGTGCTGCGCAACCCCGAGCGGTTCACCGTGACCGCGCTGTCCGCCGCCGGCGGGCGGGTGGACCTCCTGGCGGAGCAGGCGCACAGACTGCGGGTCCGCACGGTGGCCGTCGCACGGGCGGACAAGGCGCCCGCGCTGCGCGAGGCGCTGGCCGCCCGCTACGGCACCGAGCCGCTGCCGGAGATCCTGGCGGGCCCGGACGCGGCCACCGAGGTGGCCCGGAGCGAGTGCCACACGGTCCTCAACGGCATCACCGGCTCCATCGGCCTGGCCCCCACCCTCGCCGCCCTGGAGGCGGGCCGCACCCTGGCCCTGGCCAACAAGGAGTCGCTGATCGTCGGCGGCCCGCTGGTGAAGGCCCTCGCCAAGCCCGGCCAGATCATCCCGGTCGACTCCGAGCACGCCGCGCTCTTCCAGGCCCTCCTCGGCGGCACCCGCGCCGAGGTCCGCAAGCTGGTCGTCACGGCCTCCGGCGGCCCCTTCCGCGGCCGGACGAAGGCCGAGCTGGCCGCCGTCACCCCGAAGGACGCCCTGGCCCACCCCACCTGGTCCATGGGCCCGGTGATCACGATCAACTCCGCCACCCTGGTCAACAAGGGCCTGGAGGTCATCGAGGCGCACCTGCTCTACGACATCCCGTTCGAGCGCATCGAGGTCGTCGTCCACCCGCAGTCGTACGTCCACTCGATGGTGGAGTTCACCGACGGCTCCACCCTCGCCCAGGCGACCCCGCCGGACATGCGCGGCCCCATCGCCATCGGCCTGGGCTGGCCCGAACGGGTGCCCGACGCGGCCCCCGCCTTCGACTGGTCCAAGGCCTCCACCTGGGAGTTCTTCCCGCTCGACGACGAGGCCTTCCCGTCCGTGGGCCTGGCCCGGCACGTGGGGACGCTCGGCGGGACGGCCCCGGCCGTCTTCAACGCCGCGAACGAGGAGTGCGTCGACGCGTTCCTGAGCGGACATCTGCCGTTCAATGGGATCGTGGACACCGTCGCCGAGGTGGTCGCCGAGCACGGCACCCCCGCCGTGGGAACTCGCCTGACCCTCTCGGACGTCCTGGAGGCGGAGACCTGGGCCCGCGCCCGGGCCCGTGAACTGGCGGCCCGCACGGGCGGCCGTACGGCGAAAGCGACCTCGGAGGCCCGCGCATGACGACACTGATGACGATCCTCGGGATAGTCGTCTTCGTGGTGGGTCTGCTCTTCTCCATCGCCTGGCACGAGCTGGGGCACCTGTCCACGGCGAAGATGTTCGGCATCCGGGTGCCGCAGTACATGGTCGGCTTCGGGCCGACGCTGTGGTCGCGGAAGAAGGGCGAGACCGAGTACGGGGTCAAGGCCATCCCGCTCGGCGGCTACATCCGCATGATCGGCATGTTCCCGCCCGGCGAGGACGGCCGGATCAGCGCCCGCTCCACCTCCCCGTGGCGCGGCATGATCGAGGACGCCCGCTCGGCGGCGTACGAGGAGCTCCAGCCGGGCGACGAGACCCGGATGTTCTACACGCGCAAGCCCTGGAAGCGCGTGATCGTGATGTTCGCCGGACCGTTCATGAACCTGGTCCTGGCCGTCGCGATCTTCCTCGGCGTGATGATGTCCTTCGGCGTCAACACCCAGACGACCACCGTCTCGGCCGTCTCGGACTGCGTGGTCTCCGCCAGCGCCGCCACCGACAAGTGCCCCAAGGGCGCCAAGGACTCCCCGGCCAAGGCGGCCGGCCTCCAGCCCAAGGACCGGATCGTCGCCTTCGACGGCCACCGGATCGGTGACTGGACCACCCTCCAGAAGGAGATCCGCAAGACCACCGGACCGGCCACGATCACCGTCGTCCGCGACGGCGCCGAGAAGACCCTCAGCGCGAACCTCATCTCCAACCAGGTGCAGAAGTACGACGGCAAGGGCGCGCCCGTCAAGGGCGAGTACGTCACCGCCGGCTTCCTCGGCTTCACCCCGGCCACGGGCGTCGTCCAGCAGTCCTTCGGCCAGTCCGTCGACCGCATGGGCGACATGGTCCAGTCCGGCGTGGAGTCGCTGATCGCCCTGCCCGGCAAGATCCCGGACCTGTGGAACGCGGCCTTCGACGGCGGCGAGCGCAAGGCGGACTCGCCGATGGGCGTGGTGGGCGCCGCACGGGTGGGCGGCGAGGTGTTCAACCTCGACATCCCGCCGTCGCAGCAGATCGCGACCATGCTCTTCCTGGTCGCCGGCTTCAACCTCTCCCTGTTCCTCTTCAACATGCTGCCGCTGCTCCCGCTGGACGGCGGGCACATCGCGGGCGCGCTGTGGGAGTCGGTCCGGCGGAACGTCGCCAAGGTCTTCCGGCGCCCCGACCCGGGCCCGTTCGACGTGGCGAAGCTGATGCCGGTGGCGTACGTGGTGGCGGGCATCTTCGTCTGCTTCACGCTGCTGGTGCTGATCGCGGACGTGGTGAATCCGGTTCGGCTGACCTAGGCACCGGGCCCGGGGCGTCGCCCCGGGCCCCGGTGATGTGCCCCGAAGGGATCGCGTGCCGTAATCTCGGAGGCGGAGCCCGCCGATCTCGGGACCGTGATTCAAAACTTGGGGTTGCTCGCCAGATGACAGCGATTTCGCTTGGAATGCCGTCCGTTCCGACCAAGCTCGCCGACCGCCGGGTCAGCCGCAAGATCCAGGTCGGCTCCGTGGCCGTCGGCGGCGACGCCCCCGTCTCGGTCCAGTCCATGACGACGACCCGCACCTCCGACATCGGCGCCACCCTCCAGCAGATCGCCGAGCTGACCGCCTCCGGCTGCCAGATCGTCCGCGTCGCCTGCCCGACCCAGGACGACGCCGACGCGCTCGCCGTCATCGCGAAGAAGTCGCAGATCCCGGTCATCGCGGACATCCATTTCCAGCCGAAGTACGTCTTCGCCGCCATCGACGCCGGCTGCGCCGCCGTCCGCGTCAACCCCGGCAACATCAAGCAGTTCGACGACAAGGTCAAGGAGATCGCCAAGGCCGCCGGCGACGCCGGGACCCCGATCCGCATCGGCGTGAACGCCGGCTCGCTGGACCGCCGCCTGCTCCAGAAGTACGGCAAGGCCACCCCCGAGGCGCTGGTCGAGTCCGCCCTCTGGGAGGCGTCCCTCTTCGAGGAGCACGGCTTCCGTGACATCAAGATCTCGGTCAAGCACAACGACCCGGTCGTCATGGTCAACGCCTACCGCCAGCTGGCCGCCCAGTGCGACTACCCGCTGCACCTGGGCGTCACCGAGGCCGGCCCGGCGTTCCAGGGCACGATCAAGTCCGCCGTCGCCTTCGGCGCCCTGCTCTCCGAGGGCATCGGCGACACCATCCGCGTCTCCCTCTCCGCCCCGCCGGCCGAGGAGATCAAGGTCGGCATCCAGATCCTGGAGTCCCTCAACCTCCGCCAGCGCCGCCTGGAGATCGTCTCCTGCCCGTCCTGCGGCCGCGCCCAGGTCGACGTCTACAAGCTGGCCGAGGAGGTCACCGCGGGCCTGGAGGGCATGGAGGTGCCCCTGCGCGTCGCCGTCATGGGCTGCGTCGTCAACGGCCCCGGCGAGGCCCGCGAGGCCGACCTCGGCGTCGCCTCCGGCAACGGCAAGGGCCAGATCTTCGTGAAGGGCGAGGTCATCAAGACCGTCCCCGAGTCGAAGATCGTGGAGACCCTCATCGAGGAGGCGATGAAGATCGCCGAGCAGATGGAGAAGGACGGCGTCGCCTCCGGCGAGCCCACCATCAGCGTCGCGGGCTGACCGCCCGCGTTCCGCCCCGCCCCGCCCCGCCCGCACACCGGGCGGGGCGGCGCCATATCGGCGGCATGGCGGGTACGCGGCGGGACCGGGAGGTACAGTGCCAGGACCTGATTCCCCCGGCCCCGTGCCCGCGACGGTGAGGCATTGCGACACGTGCTGACGACGACCACCACCAGGGTCCTGGAGCCCGGCGACCTCGCCGCCGCCCTCGCCGTCCTCGACCGCGACCCCGTCGCCAACGCCTTCGTCGCCGCCCGCGTCAAGGTCGCCGGGCTCGACCCCTGGCGGCTCGGCGGCGAGATGTGGGGCTGGTACGCGGACGGCCGCCTCGCGTCCCTCTGCTACGCGGGCGCCAACCTCGTCCCCATCGGCGCTGGCCCGGAGGCCGTACGGGCCTTCGCCGACCGCGCCCGCCGGTCCGGCCGCCGTTGCTCCTCCATCGTCGGCCCCGCCCCGGCCACGGCCGAGCTGTGGAGCCTGCTGGAGCCCCACTGGGGCCCCGCCCGCGAGGTCCGCTCCCACCAGCCGCTCATGGTCACCCGGTCCATGCCCGCCGGGATCACGCCCGACCCCCTCGTCCGCCGCGTCCGCAAGGACGAGATGGAGACGATCATGCCCGCGTGCGTGGCCATGTTCACCGAGGAGGTCGGCGTCTCCCCGCTCGCCGGCGACGGCGGCCTGCTCTACCAGGCACGCGTCGCCGAGCTCGTCGGCTCCGGGCGCTCCTTCGCCCGCGTGGAGAACGGCCGCGTCGTCTTCAAGGCCGAGATCGGCGCCGCCACGGACCTCGCCTGCCAGATCCAGGGCGTCTGGGTCGCCCCCGAACACCGCGGCAAGGGGCTCTCCGTGACCGGCATGGCCGCCGTGCTCGGCTACGCGCTGCGCGAGGTCGCCCCCGTGGTGAGCCTCTACGTCAACGACTACAACACCGCCGCGCGCGCCACCTACCGCCGCGTGGGCTTCGAGGAAGTCGGCGCGTTCATGAGCGTGCTGTTCTGATGAGCGGCGGAACCCCGTACGGGTAGCCTCCGGGCATGGATGACATCGTGGTCGGCCCGCTCGACCTGGCCTCCCGGGTGGACGAGGCGCTGGCCGTCCAGGCCCTCGCCTTCGGGCTGACGCCCGAGGAGGTCGACGTCCGGCGCCACATCGTGCTCCGGCACCTCACCTGCCCCGGCGCCCGCGCCCTGGGCGCCACCACCCCCGAGGACCGGCTGGTGGGCTTCGTCTACGGCATGCCCAACGACCGGACGCACTGGTGGTCCACGGTCGTGGAGCCGTATCTGCGTGCCAACGGACTGGACGGCTGGCTGGACGACGCCTTCGTCATCACCGAGCTGCACGTCCACCCCGCCTACCAGAACCGGCGGATCGGCCGGACGCTGATCACGGCGATCACGGCCGACGCGGAGGAGCCCCGCTCCATCCTCTCCGCCATCGACAAGGAGAGCCCCGCCCGGGCCCTCTACCGCAAGCTCGGCTACCGCGACCTGGCCCGCCACGTGGCCTTCCCCAGCGCGGCGAGTCCGTACGCGGTGATGGGGGCTCCATTGCCCCTGTTGGGGTAGCGACGGAACCGGCCGGGGGTCCGGGGGTTGCCCCCGGGTGGGCACAGTCCGAGCGCGGCGAGCCCTTACGCGGTGATGGGGGCGCCGCTGCCGTTGCTGGGGTAGCGACGGGCCGGCCGGGTTACAGCAAGTCCGCGAACTCCAGGAGGAGTTCGCCCTGCCCCCGCGCGCCCAGCGACAGCTCCCGCATCCCGGCGGCCGTCGCCCGGAACACCGTCCACCCGCGCAGCCGGTCCGCGTCGACCTCCAGGGAATCCGCCAGCTTCGTCACCCGCCGCCGCGCCGCGGCCGCCGCGCCCGGCGCCGCCAGCAGCGTGTCGAGCCGGTCGCGCACCAGCCACGCCAGGTCGTACGCCCGCTCGCCCACCAGCGGGCGGGGCGCGATCGCCAGCCACGGCACGCGGTCGGCGGCCAGGACGTTGCCCTGGTGGAACTCGCCGTGCAGCAGCACCGGCGGCTCCGCCGGGGCGTCGGCCGTCAGGCCGTCCCGCAGCCCGACGGCCTCGTCGAGCAGCTCCCGGGCGTCCGCCGCCCACGGCAGCTCGCGCCACGCGCGCAGCCCCTCGGCCAGCGCCGCCGAGTGGTCGGTCACGGTGGGGAGGGGGTGCCCCTCGGCGGGCGGTGCCACCCACAGCCGCTGGAGCGTCGCCGCCGCCTCCAGCTGCGCCTTCTGCTCCGCCAGCGAGCGCAGGCTGACGTCGGCGTGCAGCCGCTCCAGGAGCAGCGCCCCGCCCTCGGCGTCCACGCGCAGCGGGCGGACGGCCGAGCGGCCGTCCCAGTGAGCGAGCGCGGTGTGCTCGGCGGCGGTCGTGCCGCCGGGCGGGGAGAGCTTGAGCGCGGCGGGGGTGCCGTCGGCCTGCCGGACGAGGACCACCATGCTGGTGCGCCCGCCGGGACACTGCACCCGTTCGGGTGTCAGCTCCCAGCGCGTCAGCCACTCCCGGGCGATGTCCGGGAGGTCCATGAGCCACCGGCGGGCGGCCTCGTCGGCGGCGGGGTCCGCGCTCAGGGTCCGAACCAGCCGCTGCGGCGGTTCGAGGCGGTCGTTGGTGATGGCCATCCCTGAGCGTTCCCTTTCCTGGCTTCTCTTCCGGGCCTGACGCGGTCCCTGACCGGACCTTTTCCCCCGATCAGACCCGATCGGCGAGCCCAGGGAAGGCTACGCTGCCGCCGCTCCAGCGCACCGCGCGGACCGCCGCCTCCCGCAGCCCGGCCGCCGCCTCGGCGCGCAGGCTCCCCGTGGCGGCCCGGACGAGATCGGCGTAGACCGCCGTCAGCCGCCGCTCCAGCTCCGCCGCGAGCCGCACCGCCGCCTCGCCGTCCGCCACGGGGAAGGGCAGGGCGTACGCGGCGGCGGCCGCCTCCGGCTCGGCGCCCAGCGCCCGTACCGCGCGGCTCATCGCGTCCCGACGGGCCCGGTGGGCGTCGTGGGCCTCACGGGCCTCGCCCGCCCTCGTGTCGTCGACGCGGCCGCCGACGATCCCGTAGCCGTAGACCGCCGCGTGCTCGGCCGCGAGTGCCGCCTGCGCCGCCTGTGTCGCGGCCACCGTCTCCCGCCGGGCGCGCCCGGTCCGAGGCGCCGTCATGAGCCGCCCTCCGTCAGCAGGTAGGCGTGTGCCGCGCCCGCCGCCGCCACCGAGGCGAGGAGCCGGGCGAGCTCGGGCGGCGCGGAGCCGAGGGTGGCGGTCCGGGCATCGGCGGTGCGCCGCTCGGCGTCCGCGAGCGCGGCCAGCGCCGCCTTCTCCTCCTCGGGCACCTCGACGCGCGCCGCCGGCGCGGCGGGCGGCGCGGAAGCAGAAGCGGAAGCGGAAGCCGACGGGGACTTCGGCCCGGGGGCGGCGAACGCCTCGGCGTGCCGGGCGACTTCGGCCCGCAGCGGCCGCAGCCGGCCCGCCAGGGCGGTGTGCGCGGCGAGCGTGGCGTCGTACCGCTCCAGCAGCACGGCGGTGTCCCGCGCCGCACGCTCCCTCAGCCGCGCCGCGCCGGGGGAGCGTTCGGCGGCGTCCGGGTCGCCGGAGGAAGCGGAGGAACAAGCGGAGAGCAGCGCGCCGGCGCCACCGGCCAGCAGGGCGGCGGCACCGCCCGCCAGTACCCTGCGTCTGCGCGGGCCGTTCGCGCCCCGCGTCGTCGTCGTGAGCGGCACGATCCTCTTTCCGCCTTGTGGGCTCGGTGCGGCGCGCCGGGCGTGCCGGCCCGTCGGGGTCCTGGTGGGGCGGGCGTTCGAAGGGGTCCGGCCCCGAGTGATCGCCGCACGCGAGCGTACCGGCGCGGCACCCGGTGACCGTGGACCGGGCACCGAATCGTCAGTCGGCTGCCGGAACAGATAGGCTTTGACCTGACACGCGTCTTTCCCACAACAGCACACGCGGCCGAGGAGTCACCCGGATGAGCACCACCCAGAGCGAGCGGCTGCGCGAGCTGCTGGCCCCTCTCGTCAGCGCGCGGGAGCTGGAGCTGGAAGAGGTCGAGGTGACGCCGGCCGGAAAGCGGCGTGTGCTGCGCATCGTGGTCGATTCCGACGAGGGCGTCCAGCTGGACGCGTGCGCGGACCTGAGCCGCGACATCTCCGCGAAGCTCGACGAGACCGATGTGATGGGCGGAGCCCCCTACGTTCTCGAGGTCACCTCTCCGGGTGCCGACCGTCCCCTGAGCCAGCACCGGCACTACGTCCGGGCCACGGGCCGGCTGATCAAGGCGCAGCTCGTCGAGGGCGGCGAGCTCGTCGCGCGGATCGTCGCCGTGGACGACGAGGGGCTCGACCTGGAGGTGCCGGGCGTCAAGGGCCGCAAGCCCACCGCCCGCCGCCTGACCTTCGCCGAGATCGCGAAGGCGCGTGTGGAGATCGAGTTCAACCGTAAGTCGGCCGCGGGCGACGACGCCGCGGCAGAAGCAGACGAATCCGACGAGATTCAAGAGGAGGCGTAGCCGTGGACATCGACATGAGTGCCCTGCGGGGTCTGGTGCGAGAGAAGGAGATCTCCTTCGACCTGCTGGTCGAGGCGATCGAGTCGGCCCTCCTCATCGCCTACCACCGCACCGAGGGAAGCCGCCGCCGCGCCCGCGTGGAGCTGGACCGGTCGACCGGGCACGTGACGGTCTGGGCCAAGGAGGACCCGCAGGACCTCGCCGAGGGCGAGGAGCCCCGCGAGTTCGACGACACCCCCTCCGGCTTCGGCCGGATCGCCGCGACCACCGCGAAGCAGGTCATCCTCCAGCGTCTGCGCGACGCCGAGGACGAGATCACTTTCGGTGAGTTCGCCGGCCGTGAGGGCGACGTCGTCGCGGGCGTCGTGCAGCAGGGCAAGGACCCCAAGAACGTCCTGGTCGACATCGGCAAGCTGGAAGCCATCCTGCCGGTCCAGGAGCAGGTCCCGGGCGAGGAGTACAAGCACGGCACCCGCCTGCGGACGTATGTCGTCCGCGTGGCCAAGGGCGTCCGCGGCCCGTCCGTGACCCTCTCGCGCACCCACCCCAACCTGGTGAAGAAGCTCTTCGCCATGGAGGTCCCGGAGATCGCGGACGGCTCGGTGGAGATCGCCGCCATCGCCCGCGAGGCCGGTCACCGCACCAAGATCGCGGTGCGCTCGACCCGCTCCGGACTCAACGCCAAGGGCGCCTGCATCGGCCCGATGGGCGGCCGGGTGCGCGCGGTCATGGCCGAGCTGCACGGCGAGAAGATCGACATCGTGGACTGGTCGGACGACCCGGCCGAGCTGGTGGCGCACGCGCTGTCCCCCGCTCGGGTGAGCAAGGTGGAGGTCGTCGACCTCGCCGCCCGCTCCGCCCGGGTGACCGTCCCGGACTACCAGCTCTCCCTCGCCATCGGCAAGGAGGGGCAGAACGCCCGGCTCGCGGCCCGGCTGACCGGCTGGCGGATCGACATCCGGCCGGACACCGAGCAGCCGTCCGAGCGCGACTGAGGCGCGCACCGGCGCCCTGAAGCGACGGGGGGCGCGCGTACGGCGCCCCGAGCGGCCCGGAATGGTCCGTAAAGCGACCGTGCCGGGCCGCTTCCGCCCTTGGCGGAGCTGGAAAGCGGCCCGTTGAACCAGCAGATCATGGCTGAAACGCATACGTGCGCGACCAGTGCCCCGAAGGGGTGAGGTCCGCGCGGGGAGGTAGACTTAACCAGTGTCTGGCCGGACGCATGCCCGCGCATGCCCTGAGCGCACCTGTGTGGGGTGCCGGGAGCGAGCGGCCAAGGGTGAACTGCTGCGGATCGTGATGATCGAGGGATCGTGCGTCCCCGACCCTCGCGGTACGCTGCCCGGCCGGGGTGCCTCCGTGCATCCCACACTGGTCTGCCTCGATCTGGCGGTGCGCCGCCGGGCGTTTCCCCGGGCCTTCAAGGTCCCGGGGCCGCTCGACACGGTGGAGCTCCGCCGGTACGTCGAACAGACCGATCAGCAGGAGATCGGCCCCGCGGTCACGCGGGGATGACCCACGTCAGGTACCTCGCGAGTTGGAAGTAGGTCGAGATTGCGATGAGCACTCGATGAGTACGCGATGAGTACGCCCATGAAGTAGCGACGGTCCGGCGGACACCCGGACCTAGAAGGAGCGAAGTGGCTAAGGTCCGGGTATACGAACTCGCCAAGGAGTTCGGAGTGGAGAGCAAGGTCGTCATGGCCAAGCTCCAAGAACTTGGTGAATTCGTCCGTTCGGCGTCCTCGACCATCGAGGCGCCGGTCGTCCGTAAGTTGACTGACGCATTGCAGGGGCCCGGCGGCAGCGCCGGCAAGTCCGCTGCGAAGCCCGCGGCGCCGCGCAAGGCCGCGCCCGCGAAGCCTGCTGCCCCCACTCCGGGTGCGCAGGCCCCCCGTCCCGCCGCCCCGGCCCCGAAGCCGGCCGCGGCCCCCAAGCCCGCCCCGGCGACGCCGGCCGCCGGCCCCGCGCCGACGCCGGGTCCGCGTCCGGGCCCCAAGCCGGCCCCGGCCGCCCCGGCCAAGCCGGTCACCCCGGTGCCCGCCGCGGAGTTCTCCGCGCCGGCCCCGGCCACGCCGTCCGAGCGTCCCGCCGCGCCGCGTCCCGGTGCTCCCGGCCCGCGCCCCGGCGCCCGTCCGGGTGGTCCCGCCGGCCAGCGTGACGGCGGCCGTCCCGAGCGCGCCCCGCGCCCGCAGGGCGGTCCCGGCGAGCGTGCCCCGCGTCCCGGTGGCGCCCGTCCGGCCGGTCCCCGTCCGGGCAACAACCCCTTCACCTCCGGTGGCTCCACCGGTATGGCCCGTCCGCAGGCCCCCCGTCCGGGTGGCGCCCCGCGTCCGGGTGCCGGCGGCCCCGGTGCCCCGCGCCCGCAGGGCGGTCCCGGCGGTGCCCCGCGTCCCCAGGGCGGCGCTCCGCGTCCGACCCCGGGTGGCATGCCCCGTCCGCAGGCTCCCGGTGGCGCCCCGCGTCCCGGTGGCGCTCCGGCCGGTAACCGCCCGAACCCGGGCATGATGCCGCAGCGTCCGGCTGCCGGCCCGCGTCCGGGCCCCGGTGGCGGCGGTCGCGGTCCCGGCGGCGGTGCCGGTCGTCCCGGCGGCGGTGCCGGTCGTCCCGGCTTCGCCGGTCGTCCGGCCGGTCCCGGCGGCGGCGGTCGTCCCGGTGGCGGCGGCGGCTTCGCCGGTCGTCCCGGTGGCGGTGGCCCCGGCGGCGGTGGCGGCGGCTTCGGCGGTCGTCCGGGTGGCGGCTTCGGCGGTCGTCCCGGTGGTCCGGGTGCCCGTGGTGGCACGCAGGGCGCCTTCGGCCGTCCCGGTGGTCCGGCCCGTCGTGGCCGCAAGTCCAAGCGCCAGCGTCGCCAGGAGTACGAGGCCATGCAGGCCCCGTCCGTGGGCGGCGTGATGCTGCCGCGCGGCAACGGCGACACCATTCGCCTGTCGCGTGGTGCCTCCCTCACCGACTTCGCGGAGAAGATCGGCGCCAACCCGGCGTCGCTCGTCGCCGTGATGATGAACCTCGGCGAGATGGTCACGGCCACGCAGTCCGTCTCCGACGAGACGCTGCAGCTCCTCGGCGGCGAGATGAACTACACGGTTCAGATCGTCAGCCCCGAGGAGGAGGACCGTGAGCTCCTCGAGTCGTTCGACATCGAGTTCGGTGAGAACGAGGGCGGCGAGGAGATGCTCGTCGCGCGTCCGCCGGTCGTGACCGTCATGGGTCACGTCGACCACGGTAAGACCCGACTCCTCGACGCGATCCGCAAGACCAACGTGGTCGCGGGCGAGGCCGGTGGCATCACCCAGCACATCGGTGCCTACCAGGTCGCGACCGAGGTCAACGACGAAGAGCGCAAGATCACCTTCATCGACACCCCGGGTCACGAGGCGTTCACCGCCATGCGTGCCCGTGGTGCGAAGTCGACCGACATCGCGATCCTCGTGGTGGCGGCCAACGACGGTGTCATGCCGCAGACGATCGAGGCCCTGAACCACGCCAAGGCGGCCGACGTGCCGATCGTGGTCGCGGTCAACAAGATCGACGTCGAGGGTGCCGACCCGACCAAGGTCCGCGGTCAGCTGACCGAGTTCGGTCTGGTGGCCGAGGAGTACGGCGGCGACACGATGTTCGTCGACATCTCCGCCAAGCAGGGTCTGAACATCGACAAGCTGCTCGAGGCCGTCGTCCTCACCGCCGACGCCGCGCTCGACCTGCGCGCCAACGCGGAGCAGGACGCGCAGGGCATCGCGATCGAGGCCCACCTCGACCGCGGTCGCGGCGCCGTGGCCACCGTCCTCGTCCAGCGCGGTACCCTCCGCGTCGGCGACACGATGGTCGCCGGTGACGCCTACGGTCGTGTCCGCGCGATGCTCGACGACAAGGGCCAGAACGTGGACGAGGCGGGTCCGTCGACCCCGGTCCTCGTCCTGGGTCTGACCAACGTCCCGGGCGCCGGCGACAACTTCCTCGTCGTCGACGAGGACCGTACGGCCCGCCAGATCGCCGAGAAGCGCGCCGCGCGCGAGCGCAACGCCGCCTTCGCCAAGCGCACCCGCCGGGTGTCCCTCGAGGACCTCGACAAGGTGCTCAAGGCCGGCGAGATCCAGCAGCTCAACCTCATCATCAAGGGCGACGCGTCCGGTTCGGTCGAGGCTCTCGAGTCCTCGCTGCTCCAGCTCGATGTGGGCGAGGAGGTCGACATCCGCGTGCTGCACCGCGGCGTGGGTGCGGTCACCGAGTCCGACATCAACCTGGCGTCCGGCTCCGACGCGATCGTCATCGGCTTCAACGTCCGCGCCGAGGGCCGTGCCACGCAGATGGCCGAGCGCGAGGGCGTCGACGTCCGGTACTACTCGGTCATCTACCAGGCGATCGAGGAGATCGAGGCGGCCCTCAAGGGCATGCTGAAGCCGGAGTACGAAGAGGTCGAGCTCGGTACGGCGGAGATCCGCGAGATCTTCCGCTCGTCCAAGCTGGGCAACATCGCGGGTGTTCTCATCCGCTCCGGCGAGGTCAAGCGCAACACCAAGGCGCGCCTCATCCGCGACGGCAAGGTCATCGCGGAGGAGCTCAACATCGTCGGTCTGCGTCGCTTCAAGGACGACGTCACCGAGATCCGCGAAGGCTTCGAGGGTGGTATCAACCTCGGAAACTTCAACGACATCAAGGTCGACGACGTCATCGCGACGTACGAGATGCGCGAGAAGCCGCGCGGCTGATCGCAGTAGCGTCCACCGGGGCCGGTCGGCGGAGAATATCCGTCGATCGGCCCCGGCCGTTGCGTGTACGGTTCGAAGAGTCCGTACACCGTGTACGGGAACACCTCACGCCTCCCGGGTGGGCTTCACCCGCACCACATGTATGTAGGGACTCTGTCCTTCGACATCCTCCTCGGTGACGTCCGGTCGCTGAAGGAGAAGCGCTCCGTCGTCCGCCCGATCGTCGCCGAGCTCCACCGCAAGTACGCGGTGAGCGTGGCGGAGGTCGGCGACCAGGACCTCCACCGCAGGGCCACCATCGGTGTGGCGGCGGTCTCGGGGGACCCGGGGCACCTCACGGACCTACTGGACCGCTGCGAGCGCATGGTCGCCGCACGGCCCGAAGTGGAGCTGCTGTCGGTACGGCGGCGGTTCCACGGCGAGCACGACGACTGAGCGCGTCGGCGGCGCCGAGAGCACAATGCAGGAAGACGAGAAGGAGACGGACCAGTGGCCGACAACGCGCGGGCGAAGAGGCTGGCGGACCTCATCCGCGAGGTCATCGCCCAGAAGCTGCAGCGCGGAATCAAGGACCCGCGGCTCGGCTCGCACGTGACCATCACGGACACCCGGGTCACCGGTGACCTGCGGGAGGCTACGGTCTTCTACACGGTCTACGGCGACGACGAGGAGCGTGCCAGCGCGGCGGCCGGACTGGAGAGCGCCAAGGGCATCCTGCGCTCCGAGGTCGGCCGGGCCGCGGGCACCAAGTTCACGCCGACGCTGACCTTCGTCGCGGACGCCCTGCCCGAGAACGCCCGGACCATCGAGGACCTCCTCGACCGCGCCCGTGCCTCGGACGCCCAGGTGCGCCAGGCGTCCTCGGGCGCCACCTACGCCGGTGACGCGGACCCGTACCGCAAGCCGGGCGAGGACGACGAGGACACGACCGACGAAAAGGGCGCCGGCGCCTGATGAAGGAGAAGTACAGCGGTCCGGACGGTTTGATCATCGTCGACAAGCCGGCCGGCTTCACCTCGCACGACGTCGTCGCCAAGATGCGGGGCATCGCCCGCACCCGGCGCGTCGGCCACGCGGGGACGCTCGACCCGATGGCGACCGGTGTGCTCGTCCTCGGCGTCGAGCGGGCCACCAAGCTCCTCGGTCACCTCGCGCTGACCGAGAAGGAGTACGTGGCCACCATCCGCCTCGGGCAGAACACGGTGACCGACGACGCGGAGGGGGAGATCACCTCCACCACCGACGCCTCCGGGGTCACCCGGGAGGCCATCGACGCGGGCATCGCCAAGCTCACCGGCGCGATCATGCAGGTCCCGTCCAAGGTCAGCGCGATCAAGATAGACGGCGTGCGCTCGTACAAGCGGGCGCGCGAGGGCGAGGACTTCGAGATCCCCGCCCGGCCGGTGACCGTCTCGTCGTTCACCCTCCACGCCGTGATCCCGGCGCAGGCGGAGGACGGCACCCCGGTGCAGGACCTGCTGGTGTCCGTCGTCTGCTCCTCCGGCACCTACGTCCGGGCGCTCGCCCGTGACCTGGGCGCCGACACGGGCGTCGGCGGCCACCTCACGGCACTGCGGCGCACCCGCGTCGGCCCCTACGGGATCGGCGACGCCCGCACGCTCGATCAGCTCCAGGAGGAGCTGACCGTGATGCCCGTCGCCGAGGCCGCGTCCGCCGCCTTCCAGCGCTGGGACGTGAACGAGGAGCAGGCCCGGCTGCTGGGCAACGGCGTCCGGATCAAGGTGCCGCTGTTCGACACCACCGGCCCGATCGCGGTCTTCGGACCGGACGGCCGCTTCCTCGTGCTCGTGGAGAACCAGGGCGGCCGGGCCAAGAGCCTGGCGGTCTTCGCCTAGCGGGCCCGTCCCCACGGACACCACCGTGGGGCGGGGAGCGCGTCGTTCCGACGCCTTCCCCGCCCCACGATCCCCCTCCCACTGGTCTCTATCCATCCGAGACGGGTGATTCACCCCAACGGGCAGGCGCTCGGAGTGAACCAGGGGGGTGGAAGGGGGCGCGTTCAGGATGTGATCTGGTTTCGCCGATCATCCGCTGCCTACCGTCGTGAGGACCAAGCACGCCGGGGAGGTTCGACGGAGATGAACGGTCGGCGGACCGATGCCGAGGATTCGCTCGTACGCATTCGCGACCTCGCGGGGCGCGAACGCGGCACGGGATTCCTCGCCGACGACCGCGGCACCCTGATCACCAGCCATGAGGCCGTCGACGGCCTGGCCCGGCTGGTGCTCCACGCCTCGGGCGATCTGACCTGCGTCGTCGGCGCGGAGAACGTCACGCCGCTGCCCGAGTACGACCTGGCGCTCGTGCGCACCGAGGGCCTGTGCGTCCCCCCGCTGCCGGTCGCCGCGGCCGTGAGCTTCGAGGGCGGCAAGGACGTCCGGCTGCGCGCCGGGCGCTGGCACGACGCGCGGATCATCGGCGACGTCCCGGTCACCTACACCGCCACCGACCGCTTCCACCTCCTCGGCGCCGCGCTGGAGCTGTCCCTGTCCGGCCGCTCCGGGCTGCGGCTCGGCGAGGAGGCCACCGGAGGGCCCGTCTTCGACGCCCGCACGGGGGCGGTCGTCGCCGTCCTCGGTACCGCGCTCCAGGCCGACCGCCGGGCCGCCGGATTCGCCATCCCGCTGCGGGCCGCCGCGGCGTCCTGCCCGGGCGGGGCGCTCGCGGAGCTCCTCGACCGCAACTCCGCCACCGTCCCCGCCTTCGGCCCCGACCTCAACCTGGCCGGCGCCCTCCAGCTCACCGCCACCGCCCTGGGCTCGGTCGTCACCCCCCGCGTCTGGCGCGACCCCGTGGAGCGCCCGGAGACCGAGCGGGAGTTCGCCCGCTTCCTGGACGGCGAGCCCGGCGCGGAGAGCCACGCCCTGGTGCTCGGCCTCGTGGGCGACCCCGGCACGGGCCGGACCACCGAGCTCGGCGCGCTCGCCGGCCGCCGGGCGCGCGGCGCCCAGCCCGCGCCCACCCTCTGGCTGCGCGGCGCGGACCTGCGCGTGGGCGACGAGAGCCTCCGGGACGCGATCGCCCGGGCTCTCAAGGCCGCCGGGCGCATCGTCACCGCCTCGGCGGGCCCCGCCGGCACCATCGGGGACACCACCGCCGCCACGCCCGAGGCCGTCGCCGGGCTCGCCCGCCGGGTCGGGCACCCCCTGCTCGTCCTCCTGGACGGGCCCGAGGAGATGCCGCCCGTCCTCGCCCACGCCCTGCCCGCCTGGACCACCGCGACGGTCCGCTGGCTGGAGGAGACCTCCTCCCGGCTGATCGTGGCCTGCCGCCCCGAGCACTGGGAGACCGCCGGCGCCCTCTTCCCGTCCGGCGTCCTCCACCGCCCGGGCGGCGGCCCCTGCGCCCTGCCCCCGCCGTCGGGCCCCCGGGCCCTGCCGCCCTGCTCCCGGCTGCCCGGGCTCACCCCCGCGCAGGCCGCCGAGGTCCGCGCGTCCTACGGCATCCCGCCGGGCGCCGTCGACCCCGCCGACGCCGCCCACCCCCTCGCCCTGCGACTGCTCGCCGAGGTCCGCGCGGCGCTGCCCGACGGGACGGTCGGCGCCGGCGGCACGGGGGAGGCCGCCCCCGACCGGTGGGGCGTGTTCTCCGCCTATCTGGACCTGATCTGCCTGCGCATCGCCGTGCGCCTCGCCGCGTCCCGCCGCCCGCCGCTGCGTGGACCCGCCGTCCGCCGCCTCGCGGCCAGGGTGGCCGGGCAGGTCCACGAGGCCGCCCGGCGCTGCCTCGGCCCGGGGCAGGGGGAGCTGGAACGGGAGGCGTTCGAGGAGCTGTTCCCCTGGCGCACGGGCTGGGCCTCCGCCGTCCTCACGGAGGGCCTGCTCGTCCCGGCCGGCTCCGGCTACCGCTTCGCCCACGAGGAGTTCGCCGACTGGGTGCAGGGCTCCCACCTGGACCTCGACGCCGCGCTCTACGCGCTGGTCCACCGCTGGTACGAGCCGGCGGGCCCGCCCGCCGAGGCCGCCGTGCGGCTGCCCTCCCGCTCGGGCGGCAAGGGCCCGCTGCCCACGCCGGGCGGCCACGTGCCGCCGCCGCCCGGCTCCGGCGCCGCCCGGGGCGGCGCGAAGGGCCGCCGCAAACGCGGCGGGGGCCCGGCCGAGCCGCCGCGCCCGCTGCCGGTCCCGCGCCACCGGATCGGGCCCGTCCTGGCGGCCATGCTCCTGCTCGCCCGGCGCTCGGGCCCGACGGAGCTCTCCCGCCGCCTCAGCGCCCTCGTCCACGCCATCGAGACCCTCGGGCAGCGGGCGGCGGAGGCCGAGGCCAAGGAGGAGGGCGCCGGGCGCCGCCTCGGCGATCCCGCCTGGTGGGCCGCCCACCTCCTCGGCGAGACCCTGCTGCGCGTCCCCGACGCCACGCCGTACCTGGGCGTGCTCCGCCTCCTCGCCGAGCGCGTCACGGCCCGTTCCCTGGCCGTCGGCGGTTTCGACAGCGAGGCCGGACGCACGCTGGGCGGCCTCGCGGAGTTCGGCCCCTGGTTCTGGCTCCGGCTGCCGCTCGGCCTGGCCGACCGCCTGGAGCTCCTCCGCGTCCTGATCCCGGCCGACGGGCCGCCTCCGGGAGCGACCCAGGAGGCGGCGGCGTTGTCGGCTTCTCCGTCGGCGGAGGGTTTGACGGCCGGCTCGGCGGATGGATCGGCGGCCGGGTCGGGGGCCGGTTCGGCGGCCGGGTCGGGGGACGATCAGGCGGCCGGGCCGGCGCGGGCGTCGGTGCCGACGCAGTCGCGCGGGGACGCGGAGGGGGCGCGCGCTTCCGGCGGGCGCGGGCACGGGCGTGGTGAGGCGCGGGCCGGAGCGGGGGGCGCGGGGGCGCGCGCCGCCGCTCCCGGGTCCGGTGCACAGCGGGAGGGTGCGAACGGGCCCCATGGGGCCGGTGGCGCGTGGAGCGGGTCCCCCGGGGGGACGGGCAGCGCCGACGGGGCCCGGCGGGTCCCCGGGCAGGGGGGCCCGGCGGCGTCGGGCAGGG
Organism: Streptomyces abikoensis; assembly: GCF_014648775.1. GTDB lineage: Bacteria > Actinomycetota > Actinomycetes > Streptomycetales > Streptomycetaceae > Streptomyces > Streptomyces abikoensis. Next base: position 32,653 of record NZ_BMRT01000003.1, on the reverse strand, counting down.
GCCGTGGTGCCGGGCACGCCGGAGCGGCCACCGGGGCCGGGGCCGGGCTCGGTGAGTCGGGCGAGGCTCGTGGGGCGTCCGGGACAGGGGTCGGCGCGACGGCGGCCGGTGCCGCCGACCGCGGCGGCGCGGACGCGGCTCGGGCCGCCGCGGCTCGGGCCGCCGAAGAGGCGGGAGCGCCCCGGGGCGCCGGGGCGGCGTCCCGTTCCGGAAGCCGGGGCGGGGGGCCGGCGGCGGCCTGTGCCGGTGCGGCGTGGCACGCCGCGGGGAGCGGCGGGGGCGAGCCGGAGGCGTCCGACTGGGCCGACGGGCGGGGAGACCGCGCCTCCGGCGGCGCCCGGGCCCGTGGCGGCGCGGCGCAGGGCGCGGGCGCCACCGCGCGCGCCCCCTGGGGTGGTGGGGCCGGACACGTCCCCGGGCAGGGGAGGGGCGCGGGGGAGGCGCGGAACGGCGCCGGGCGCCCCCCGGTGCTGGGGCGACCCCGGAAGGTCGTCCCGGAGGACGAGCGCGTCATCTCCTTCACCTCCGCCCGCCCGGAGTCCGTCGAACCCCATCAGCCCCATGAACCCCATGAGCCCGGGGTGCCGTACAGCGAGGGATGGTCCGACGCGTGGGCCCGGACCCGCTCCGCCGACGCGCAGGAGCCCGACGGCCCCGACGGGCCCGTCGAGACGGCCGAGATGGTCGAGACGGCCGAACCCGTCGCCCCCGAGGCGAGGACGGAGCCGGAGGAGCCCGTCCGGCAGGGCGACGGCGCGGGCGCCGCTCCGCCCGCCCGGCGGCGCGCGTCCGGCGGCGACGCCCACGCGGCGCTCGCCGACCGGTTCCTGACCGCCGTCGTCACCCTCTTCACCGCCGACCCCTGCGCCGCGCAGCCCCTGCTGTGCCGCTGGTTCGCCGACGAGCGCCCCCTGCAGATCACCCCCGCCGGGGCCAGGGTCCGCCTCACCGTCGCCACCGCCGCCCAGGCCCTCCTCCACACCCACCGCCGCCGGGCCGTGGACGACCTGACCGAGGCACTGGTGGAGGCCGCCCACCCCCGGGCCGACGAACTGCTGGCCGCCCTGGCCGAGGACGAGCCGTCCGCGCTGTGCCGAGCCGTCGACCGCTGGGCCCACGACGACCGCGTCGAACGCCACGTCGCCGCCGCCGCGTACGCGCTGCGCACCGCCCCGCACGTCGTCACGCCCGCCGACCGGCAGCTGCTGCGCTACGCCGCGCTCGCCCTCCTGGAGCGGCCCGACGAGGGCACCCTCCACGGCACCGCGCTCGCCCTGCTCGTCCGCGACCCCGACACCCGCGCCAAGCACCTCCCGCAGGCCCTCGCGGCCTTCGCCACGGGCGACCCCGACCTCCCGCCCGACCTGCTCGCCCCCGCCCTCGACACCCATCCCGACCAGGTGCTCGACGTCTTCCGGGCACGCCTCTACGAGCCGGGGGAGCGGCCCGCGGCCGTGCTGCGCACCCTCGCCGGGATCTCCGCCCCCGCCACCCTGGCCCGCCGGATCACCACGCTGGTGCGCGAGCACGTCGACCACCGCCCCGAGGGCGCGGCCAACGCCGCCGAATTCGTCGACCGCCGCCTGGAGTGCGGCCCCGCCACCCGTTCCGTGCTCTTCCCGCTCGTCGTGGACCTGCTGCGCACCGGGACGCCCCAGGTGCGCCGCGCCCTCGCGCCCGTGCTCGCCGACCCCGGCACGCCCGTGTCGCGCCCGCTGCGCCAGGAGCTGCTGGAGGTGCTGATGGAGCGCGAGGAGTACGGGCCGTACGAGCGCGACGCGACCGTCCTCGACACCCTGCTGCGCGCGGTGGCCGCGGGCGCGGCCGAGCGCACCGAGGCCCGCACGCGCGACCTCGTGCACCGCACCGGCCTGCTGATGGCCCGCACGCCCGAGGGCGCCGCCTGCTTCGACCGGAGACTGACCCAGCTCGCCCGGGAGATCCCGGTCTTCGGCGCCCAGGTTCGCGGTTGGCTGAAATCCGCGCCGGCCCAATGGGCCGTGGTCGTGGGCCCGAGCGCCCGTATCCGCCTGACCGCGGGGCGTGAGAAGGGGGGTGGAGGGGGTCAGGGGGGCGCGTCGGATCCCACGCACCCAGCCGACGTGACCGGCACCGCACCGGCCGATGCGGGACGCCGCCAACCGGCATGGCACTCTTAGACCTGCGTCATCAGACAGACAAAGGTTCGGGTTCGGGCGAGGAGCGGGGACAGTGCAGCGCTGGCGTGGCTTGGAGGACATCCCCCAGGACTGGGGGCGCAGCGTCGTCACCATCGGCTCGTACGACGGCGTGCACCGCGGGCACCAGTTGATCATCGGTCGTGCGGTGGAGCGGGCGAGGGCGCTGGGCGTTCCCTCGGTCGTGGTCACCTTCGACCCGCACCCCAGCGAGGTCGTGCGCCCCGGCAGCCACCCGCCGCTGCTGGCGCCCCACCACCGGCGCGCGGAGCTGATCGCCGAGCTGGGCGTGGACGCGGTGCTGGTCCTGCCGTTCACGGCGGAGTTCTCGAAGCTGTCGCCCGCCGAGTTCGTGGTCAAGGTGCTGGTCGACAAGCTGCACGCCAAGCTCGTCGTCGAGGGCCCCAACTTCCGCTTCGGCCACCGGGCGGCGGGCAACGTCGACTTCCTCCAGGAGCTCGGCGGCACCTACGACTTCGACGTCGAGGTCATCGACCTCCACGTCTCGGGCGAGGCGGGAGGCGGGCTGCCGTTCTCCTCGACGCTGACCCGGCGCCTGGTCGCCGAGGGCGACGTGGCGGGCGCCATGGAGATCCTCGGCCGGCCGCACCGTGTGGAGGGCGTCGTCGTGCGCGGTGCCCAGCGCGGCCGCGAGCTCGGCTTCCCCACGGCCAACGTGGAGACGCTGCCGCACACCGCGATCCCGGCCGACGGCGTGTACGCGGGCTGGCTGACCGTCGAGGGCGAGGCCATGCCCGCCGCCATCTCGGTCGGCACGAACGTGCAGTTCGACGCGACCGAGCGGACGGTCGAGGCCTACGCCATCGACCGCGTCGGCCTCGACCTGTACGGGATGCACGCGGCCGTGGACTTCCTCGCGTATCTGCGCGGCATGGAGAAGTTCGCGTCCATCGACGCGCTGCTGGACCGCATGGCCGAGGACGTGAAGCAGGCGCGCGACCTGGTCGCCGCGCACGAGGCCGCGGTCGTCGCGGGCTAGCCGGGACACGGGACAGCGGAGGGCCCCGGGCACGTACCTCGTGCCCGGGGCCCTCCGCTGTCCCGTATTACCGCTTACTGCTGCGGCGGCAGGGCCCAGCCGTCCTGCTGGGGCGGCTGCGGCTGCTGGGGCTGGTGCTGGGGCTGGGCGTACGGGCTCCCCGGCTGGGCCTGGGGCATGCCCTGCCCGTAGGGGTTGTACTGCGCCTCGGGCGCGGGCTGGGGAGCGTAGCCGCCCGGCATCGGCGGGGCCTGGTGGGGCGCCGCGTACAGGCCCTGTTGCTGCTGGGCGCGGACGAAGTCCTCGGCGACCATGGCGGACAGGTGGAAGTACGCCTCCCGCGTCTTCGGCCGCATCATCTCCAGGTCGACCTCGGCACCGGTGGCCAGGTGCTCGTCGAACGGCACGACCACGACGCCCCGGCAGCGCGTCTCGAAGTGCGACACGATGTCCTCGACCTTGATCATCTTGCCGGTCTCCCGGACCCCGGAGATCACGGTGATGCTCCGCGACACCAGCTCGCCGTAGCCGTGCGCGGCGAGCCAGTCGAGGGTGGTGCTGGCGCTGCTCGCGCCGTCCACGGACGGCGTGGAGATGATGATCAGCTGGTCGGCGAGGTCGAGGACCCCGCGCATGGCGCTGTAGAGGAGGCCGGTGCCCGAGTCGGTGAGGATGATCGGGTACTGCTTGCCCAGCACGTCTATGGCGCGCCGGTAGTCCTCGTCGTTGAAGGTCGTGGAGACGGCCGGGTCCACGTCATTGGCGATGATCTCCAGTCCGGAGGGCGCCTGCGACGTGTAACGGCGGATGTCCATGTAGCTGTTGAGGTGCGGGATGGCCTGGACGAGGTCGCGGATGGTCGCGCCCGTCTCCCGGCGCACCCGGCGGCCGAGCGTACCGGCGTCGGGGTTGGCGTCGATCGCGAGGATCTTGTCCTGGCGCTCGGTGGCCAGCGTCGCCCCGAGGGCGGTGGTGGTCGTCGTCTTGCCGACGCCGCCCTTGAGGCTGATGACGGCGATGCGGTAGCAGGACAGGACGGGCGTACGGATCAGCTCCAGCTTGCGCTGCCGCTCGGCCTCCTCCTTCTTGGCACCGAACTTGAAGCGGGCCGCCGGGTTCTGCTTCTTCGGCTTCTGCTTCGCCTTCAGCAGCCGCTCCGAGGACAGCTCGACCGCCGCCGTGAAACCGAGCGGAGCGCCGTGCACGGACCGCTGCCGCTGCTCCGGCGTCACGGTCGGCCAGCCACCGGCCCGGGGGTCGAGGGGGGCCTCGGGGACACCGGGGTGGCCGGGGGCCTGACCCGGGGCCTGGCCGGGCGCCTGGGCGGGGTACGCGCCCGGGTGCGCGCCCGGCTGTGCCGCCGGGTCCATGGCCGGCGGGAGGGCACCGGGCAGGGGCGCGCCGGGTTGTGCGTACGCCCCGGGTGCGCCGCCGGGCGCGGCGGCGGGCGGCAGCGCGCCCGGGTATCCGTTGGGCTCCGCGGGCGCGGGCGGCTGCGGGTAGCCGTAGCCGGCCTGGGGGGCGGTCGCGGGCGGCATGGCCGCGCCGTCGGGGCGGGGGTAGCCGTATCCGTCGTACGACGGCGGCACGGGCGCCCCCTCGGGACGCGGGTAGCCGTAACCGCCCTGCGACGGAGCCGCGTTGGGAACGGGCATCCCGGGCGGTACGGACGCACCCGGCATGCCGGGCACGCCCGGCACCGGCTGCGGCAGGGCCGCGCCGGGCCCCTCCGCCACGGGCACGGGCGGCACGCCCGGTGCTCCGTGCGGGGCGGGAGCGGCGGGCGCGCCCCAGGGCGCGGGGGCGCCGGGCGTGCTCGACGTGCTGGGGGCGCCGGGGACGACCGGGGCGCCGTCACCGGTCGGGGCGACGGCGGACGGGGCGTCGAGGCCCGTCGGCGCGGGGGCGGTAGGTGCGGGCGGAGTGCCCGGGACGGCGGGGGCGTCAGGGGCGCCGTCGCCCGTCGGGGCGGCGGCGGGCGCGCTCGGCATGCCGGGGACACCGGGGACGGCCGGGGCGCCCGGGAAGGCAGGGGCGCCATCGCCGGCCGGAGCGGCGGCGGGCGCGACGTCGAGGCCGGTCGGGGCGGGGACGGCAGAAGAGGTGCCGTCCTCGGTCGGAGGCGTGGCCGGCGTGCCGTCGAGCCCGGTGGGCGCGCTCGGGGTGGCGGGGGCAGCGGGAGCGCCGTCACCGGTGGAAGCGGCGGCCGACGCGCTGTCAGGGCCGGTCGGGGCGCCGGACGGCGCGGGCTGCTCGTCGGCGGGCGCGGCGCTCTCCGCCGCCGGGGCGTCCGCCGGGGCCTCGGCGCGGGCGGCGTCCTGCGGCGGCGCGGCCGGCGCGTCCGCCTCGGGGTGCGGCATCCCGTGGCCGGGCACGGCGGGGTACGGCGCCTGCGGGGGCGGCGGCCAGGCGGCCGGGGGAGGGGTCTGCTGGGCCGCCGGCGGGAAGTTGGGCGGCAGCGGCGGCAGGGAGGTCTGGGGCGCGGAAGGCGGGGTCCAGGCGGACGCCGGAGCCTCGGCCGGTGCGGGCGCAGGTGTCGGTGCCGGGGCGGGCGTGGGCGCCGGAGCCGTCGCGGCCCGCGCCTCGTCGCTCCCGCCGCCCGAAGCGGACGGAACGGGCGCGACCGGCGCACTCGGTGCGATCGGAGCGCTCGGCGCGGCCGGAGTGACCGGGGCGCTCGGAGTGGCCGGCGCCGCCGAAGCGCCCTGCGTGTACCACGCGGGCGGCGTGTAGTCGATGGTGAACTCACCCGTGTGCTCGGGCTCGTGTTCGAACCCCGGCCGGTGCTCGGCGTCGGGCCGGTCCTCGCCGGCTGTCTTCCCGGCCGCTCGGATCTCGTCCCGATCGCTGCTCACAATGCCTCCTGCTGGTGTGGTCGGCTGCCCATGGATTCGGTGGACTCAGCTGGCGGGGCCGACCGTTACTGTCGCCCCGACCGCCCGGATTTCCCCATCTGTCGCAGGACAGGACCGGCGTCGGGTTCTCCAGTGCGTGCGTACGTTCTTACAGACTAATCGTCATCCGCATCTCCGGGGCAGGTCCGCCCCCGCCCCACCGTCCGCCCCTCGGTGCGGCAAGGCTTCCCCGCGCGGAGGCGGCGACACCGCTCCCGCGCCGGTGGAGCCGGGCGTCACTCCACGCGCCGGGCCGCGCCCAGCAGGCCCGTCTCGGGCTCCGTCGGACGGGTGGTGACATACATTCGTGACGAACGCGTGCACCAAAGCGTGACCCCGTCGGGGAGCGTGGACAGTTTGTCGACGTCCTCCGGCGGCAGGTTCATCGTCCGGCCGATCTGCCGCGCCTCGTCGGGCGCGACCCGCTGGACGCCCACCAGGTCCGCCTGGGCCATCAGCCGCGGCGTGGTGGGGCTCGGGTAGGGGAGCAGGGTGAGCACCGACTGCCAGGGCGCCGGACCCGTCCGGCCGCGCGGCGGGCGCGCCCCGCAGTCGCGGACGACGAGCACGGGGCTGTGCGTGGACGGCCCCTGCGGCGGCATCCGGCCGACGTCGTGGAGCGTGACGCACTGCTGCCCGCTGTTCGCCGACTGCGCGAGCGCCGTCCACAGCTGCCGCCGTCCGGTCTCGACGGCGACCCGCGCCCCCGTGCCGACCGCGCGGAGCGCGACGACCTGGGCCGTCCACGCGCCGCCGACCAGGACCACCTCGTAGGGAACGGGCCGGCCGAGGCCCAGGACGGCGGGCGCGCCCTGCTCGTCGGAGCCGATGACGACCCCGTCGTCACCCACGGGCAGGGCCAGCGACGCGAACTCCTCGTGCGACAGCTCGTGCCGCCCCCGGCGTGGCCCGAGCAGCCCGAAGCCGAACCGCGCCCGGCGGGCCGGCGCTGTCACAGGAGTCACCGAAACCACTGAAGTCACCGAAGCCACCGAAGTCACCGACGTGTCCATCAACGCGTCCCTCCCAGCGGCAGCGTGGCGAGCACGCCCGGCACCTGCTCGTGGTCCAGCCGGACCAGCCCGACCTTCACCGCCCGGGCCGCCCGCTCCAACTCGCGTCGCACCCCGCCCAATTCATCCGCACTGCGCCCGCATATACGGACATGTCCCGTCAGGGTCGGCACGTGCCGTCCTTCGAGCGTCCGCCCCCGGCCGAGCGTCAGGCTCAGCGTCGTCGACAGCGCGGGCAGCGACGTGAGCAGCGCGGCCAGTTGCGGCAGACCGGCGCCGCCCGCCCCCAGCCGGGGCCATCGGCTCACCCAGTACACCGAGTGCCAGCGGTCGTCGCACCGCCAGGCGCGCGAGGTCTCCGCCGTGCGCCGCGCGGGCGCGTCGGCGCGGCCCGCCCGCGCGGTGGCCACCGGATTGAGGTCGGCCGCCGCCGCGAGGGCGGCCGTCAGCTCCTCCTCGGACAGCGGCGTCGCCGTGAACCCGGCGCCCGGCAGCCGGCTGGCCAGCTGCCGCGCCGCGCGCAGCACACAGCGCCGCGCCCCCTCGGCGCCGCCGCCGCGCGCCGCCACGGCCTCCGGGCACAGCTCCGGGTCGAACTTCAGCGCCACCCAGGTCTGCCGCACCGCGGGGGCGCCGCTCATCTCGTGCAGCGGCGCGTAGTTCCGCGCGGGCAGCGCCTGGCCGGGCAGATGAGGGGCGGGGGCGGGCAGGGTGTTCTGCACCACCTGCACCGACTCCAGCAGGACACCGTCCACGTCCATCGCGTCCCGCAGCAGGTCCAGCGGCAGCGCCCGCTCGGTCCGCGCGGCCCGCAGCGGCCGGTCCACGGCGTCCACGCGCAGCACCGCCGTCAGGAACGTGCCGTCGCCGACCAGCCCGACCGGCTGCCGGTCGCGATCGGTGAACGACTCCGTCCACAGCGCCGGTTCGCACTCCACCAGGGGAGCCAGGCGCGGATCCGTACCCGGCGGCACAGGCTGCGCCGCCGTCCGCCGGGCCCGCCGTCGCAGCGCCGCCACGGCGGTCAGCCACTCCACGACGGGCCGCCGCCCGAGCCGTACGAACGCCAGGGCCACCAGCACCGCCGCGACCACCACGGCCGGGACGAGCGCCACCCGGCCGCCCGCCCACCCGGCGAGCACCACGGCCGCCGCGAGCTCCAGCAGCACCAACTGCGGCAGCCGGACCGGCCCCAGCGCCCCGTGCCCCGGCGCCGGCCGGAGCACGACACCCCCGGCGCCGGCGGTCCGCGCACCGGCCCTCCGCGCACCGGACTCCGGACCCCGCCCGGCCCGTACGCGCGCCATGGCAGCCACGACCCGTCAAGCCCCCTCGCACAACCCGGAATACCCCGCCGGGAAATCGGATGCCGCCTCGGGAACCCTCCCCCGGCGACAGGTGTCGATCACTTACGGGCATAGTAGAGGCTCGGTACGACACCGGGTCCGATAGGGCAGCGCCGGGCGGCCGAGGGAAGCCGCGGCGAAAACGGGGGAGAAACAGCTCGAGATGGCATCACGGCGGGACGAACTCAACGCCTACACCTTCGCGAAGAAACGGACGGTTGCCGCTTTTCTGCAGCCCTCGCCCACCGGTTCCGAAGAAGGCGCCCCGCGCCCGCTGCGCACGGTCCTGCCCGGCGTCGTCATCGGCGCCCTGCTCGTCGCCGGCTTCGGCGCCTGGGGCGTGTTCCGGCCCGTGGCGCCCAAGGGATGGGACGACGTGGCCGCCCACGTCATCGTCGGCAGTGACTCCACCACCCGCTACGTCGTGCTCAAGACGGACGGCAGGAAGCAGCTCCACCCCGTCCTCAATCTCGCCTCCGCCCGGCTGCTCCTCGCCCCCGGCAAGGGCGGCGTGATCAAGGTCCGGGAATCCGAGCTCGACGACGGACATATTCCGCGCGGCCCCACTCTCGGCATTCCGTACGCACCGGACCGAATGCCCACGGCGGCCCAAGCGGGCAAACCGAAACAGTGGGCTGTCTGCCAACAACCCGGCGGCAACGGGAAAACCACGCAAAAAGCGGTCTTCCTTTTCTCCGCGAACGACCCCAAGGCCAGGACGCTCACCGGCGCCGGACGGCTGCGCGGCCCCCAGGCCCTCTACGTCCAGGGGCCCGACGACGCCCGTTACCTCGTCGACCCCAAGGGCACCCGCTACCTCATCGGCGGCCCCGACTGGCAGCGCCAGGACCCCGCCGACCGCAGCGTCCTCCTCCGCGCCCTCTTCCCCGACGGCGCCCAGCCCCAGCGCGTCACCAAGGAGTGGCTGGGCACCCTCGGCGAGGGCACGCCCATCACCGTCCCCGCCGTCGGCGGCCGCGTCGGCGAACCCGCGGGCGTCCCCACCCTCAAGCCCAAGGCCAACCGCGTCGGCACGATCCTCCAGGCCCCCACGGGCGCCACCACCCAGCACTACGTCGTGCTGCCCGGCAAGGTCGCCCGCGTCTCGGAGTTCGTCGCCAAGCTCCTCCTCAGCAGCCGCGACCTCGCCCCCCTCGGCCAGGCCGGCGCCCCCGAGCGGGTGAGCGCCGCCGACTTCACCCCCGACGCCGAGGAGTTCCACGGCGGCGACCACTGGCCCGCCCAGGTGCCCCGCCTCGCGGCCGCCGGCGACCCCCTCGCCGGCGGCGGCACCGTGTGCAGCGTCTTCGGCGGCCTCGACGCCTCCGGCACCCCCGACCTCGGCGTGTGGACGGGCAAGGACTACCCCGCGACCATCCCCGACGGCGCCACCAGCGCCTACGTCACCCCCGGCTCCGGTCTCCTCTACCGCCAGGTCACCGGGCGCCAGACCGACAGCGGCGCGGTCTTCCTCGTCACCGACACCGGGCTGCGCTACGCCGTCCAGTCCAACAACGACAGCGCCACCGGCAAGTCGAGGATCGGCGAGGAGCCCGCCGAGGCCCGGCCCGGTGAGCCGCCCGCCGTGCCCGAGGCCGACCAGGCACGCGTCCGGCTCGGCTACAAGGACGTCAACCCCGTGCCCGTCCCCGCGAACTGGTCCCAGTTCCTGCCGACCGGGCCACGGCTGGACACCAACAGCGCCAAGCAGCCACAGGGTTCGTGAGGAACACCCGTGAACGCCCAGAACCGCACCCACGCCCACCGCCCCCAAGCCCATGAGCGCACGGACGCCCGTCAGCACACGCCCGCCCGCAAGCGCATGCCGGTCATCCTCTCCGCGACCCTGCTGACCGCCCTCACCACCGGGGCGGCACCCGCCCCCGCCACCCCGGCACCGGCGTCGGCACCGGTCGCCCTCGACGGCAGCGGCCAGTGCACCTACCCCGCCAAACCCATCAAGGGCACCCCCTGGTCGCTCCAGCGCGTCCTGCTCGACCAGCTCTGGCAGGACACCCGCGGCAAGGACGGCCACGGCAACCCCGTCCGCGTCGCCGTCATCGACACCGGCGTCGACAACCTCAACCCGCAGCTCAAGGACGCCGTCGACGCCAGGAGCGGCACCGACCTGCTTACCGGCGCCACGGACCCGGGCCGGCCCCCCGCGGCCGGAGCCTCCGGACCCGCGGGCCCCACCGTCGACCCCGTCGGCCATGGCACCAAGGTCGCCGGCATCATCGCCGCCCGCCCCTCCCCGGCGAGCGGGTTCGTCGGCATCGCCCCGGAATCGGTCATCATCCCGATCCGGCAGAACGACGAGAAGGGCACCGGTACCTCCCGCACCCTCGCCACCGGCATCCGGCAGGCCGTCGACGCCGGCGCCCGCGTCATCAACATCTCCCAGGACACCGCCACCCCGCTGCGCCCCGACTCCGACCTGGAACAGGCCGTCCAGTACGCCCTCGCCCACGACGTGGTCGTGATCGCCTCGGCCGGCAACGACGGCGCCGACGGCCAGGCCAAGGCCACGTACCCGGCCGCCTACCCCGGCGTCCTCGCCGTCGGCGCCTCCGACCGCAACAACGAACGGGCCTACTTCTCCCAGGCCGGCGACTTCGTCGGCGTGGCCGCGCCCGGCGTCGACATGGTCTCCACCGTCCCCGGCGGCGGACAGTGCGTCGACCACGGCACCAGCTTCTCCGCCCCCTACGTCGCCGGGGTCGCCGCGCTCATCCGCGCCAAGCACCCCGACTGGAAACAGCACCAGGTGGTCGCCCAGATCGAGCAGACAGCGGAACGCCCGTCCGCCGGCCGCGACCGCTACATCGGCTGGGGCGTCGTCGACCCCGCGCGCGCCCTCACCGAGGACGACCACCCCCTCGACCGCGTCACCGCCCCGGGCGGCCCGGCCCACCCCGTCGCCGCCCCCGAACCCGCGGCCCTCTCCCTCGGCGAGAGCGCGCGGGAGCGACAGGCCCGCCTGGCCACCTACGCCCTGGGCGGCACCGCCGCGCTGGTCGCCGCGATCGCCGGCTCCGCCGTCGTCGTACGGGACCGCAACCGCCGCCGCGTCCGTACGGGACCCTGACCACCGCCCCGGCCTCCGGGGGCGGCACCGCCTCAGAGGCCGGTCACCCGATGCCGTCCGCCCCGCGCGGGGCCGGCGGTGCACCGCAGATAGGAATCCATGACTCAGCCACCACCTCCTCTTCCACCGCACGACGGAGGGCTGCCGCCACAGGGCGGGGAGCCCGCTCCGCACCCGGCGGGGCAGCGCCTGCCACAGGTCTGGGACACCCGCGTCGACCCGCCGGGCACTCCGCCGACGCCACGGGGAGCCGTACCGTCGGCCGGGCCGACGGGTGGTGCCCCGGGCGGTCCGCCCGCTGGTCCGTCCGCAGGTCCGGCAGCCGGTCTGCCCGCTGGTCCGGCAGGCGGACCGACCGGCGGTCCGGCAGGCGCGTCCGGCTTCGGGCCGGCGCCGCAGCCGTTCGGGCCCGCTGCGGCGGCCGCCTCGGCCGTGGCGTCGGCGGACACGGTCGCGGCCCGCCCGCCCGGCCGTGACGGGGGCGGCAAGCGCCGCAAGGCCCTGGCCATCGGGCTGGGGCTGCTGCTGGTCGCCGGTGCCGGGACGGGTGGCTGGCTCCTGTGGGGCCGGGGCGGAAACGATCCTGCCCAGAAGTCGAAGGGCCCGGCCCAGGCCGTCGACGCCAAGCTCGACTGGATGGCGCCGGTGCCGGACGCCGACAAGGAGCACGGGCTGAAGCAGATGGCCCCGCTGTGGTTCGCCAAGGGCAACGCCGTCATGACCACCAGCAAGGCGGTGACGGCGTACAACGCCGAGACGGGCAAGCCCGCCTGGAGCGTCCCGATCCCCGGCTCCGCCTGCAAGACCTCCCCGAAGGTCGTCGACGGCATCGTCGCGATCATCCATGGGAAGGAGCAGTTCGACTGCAACATGCTGATGGCCGTCGACGTGGAGCACGGCCGGGCCCTCTGGTCGAAGGAGCTCACCAACGACAGGGGCCTCAGCAGCCCCTCCGACGGGTCCAGCATCAGCATCGACCGGGGCCTGATCTCGGTGGCGGACACCGGTGGTGATCCCAAGGTCTTCGCCGTCGCGAACGGCGAGAGGAAGAAGCCCCCGAACTACGGATGCCGGGAGTACGGCGCGGTCGCCGACCGCTCGCGGCAGCTCGTCCTCGCCCAGTGCCAGCCCTTCGGGCGGACATTCGTCATGACCACGCAGCCCAAGTCCGACCTGGAGAAGTGGATCTGGAAGGTCCCGGACGGGCTCACCGTGCAGAACGTCCTCTCCGTCGAACCCGCGCTGCTGGTCGTGGGCAGGGAGAACGACTCCGACCCCTCGGACCTCGTGAGCCTGGACGAGAAGGGCCGGCTTCGGAGCCTGATATCCATCTCGGCGGGACCGTACGACTTCAGCGACTGCTGGAAGACCGACCTGACGAGCTGCCGCGGCGCGGTGGTCGACGGCGACACCGTCTACCTGCCCACGAAGAGCGCCGACATGAACGTCGACGGCGTCAACGTCAACGCCATCGTCGCGATCGACCTGACCACGGGCAAGAAGCGCTGGACCGCCCCCCTCGGCGGCAACCGGGGCAACCGCCCTGTGGCCATGCACGAGGGGCGCCTGCTCGTCTACCAGCAGGCGACGAAGGACGAGAGCGGAAAGCTGCTCTCCCTCGACCCGGCCGACGGCAAGGCCGCCGACTTCATGCGGCTTCCCCAGGAATCCAACGAACAGGAATTCAGCCTCGCCCGCAGTGGAAGCGCCTATTTCCACGACGGCCGCTTCTACCTGGTCGTGAACGAGGGCCTGATGCACAGCACGATGATGATGTCGTTCCACTGACCACTGACGAGTGCGTGCCAGAACGAGAAACGGAATCCAGGAGCCAAGTCAGTGACGCAGCCACCTTCCTACGGCTATCCGCAGCAGCCGCCATCGGCACCGCTTCCCCCGGTGACACCATCACCCGTGCCCGCCCCGACCGTCCCGTCCGCCCCCGCGGCCCCGCGACCTGTGTCCAGCCTCGGCGGAAACTTCACCCCCCGCCGGCCCCCATGGCGCAGACCGGCCGTACTCATCGGCCTGGTGGTCGCCCTTCTGCTCGCCGCGGGAGGCTGGGCACTGTGGTCGTTCCTGGGCGCCGGCTCGTCGAAGCCGAAGGGGCCGGGCGACGCCGCCCACGCCTCCGCGGCGGGTACGGTCGCCTGGCAGGCGGCGGCGCGCGTGAAGCCCGACGAGGGGATGCGGGAGGCCCTGGGCACCTGGTTCACCTCGACGCTCGTGGTGAAGGCCGAGCCGGATGTCGTCACGGCCTACGACATCAAGTCCGGCGAGAAGAAATGGTCCTTTCTCCTCACCGGCACGCTCTGCGCCGCCTCCCGGGAATCCGAGGGGGACGTGGCGGTCATCGCCGCCATGTTCGGTAGCCACTGCATGAACCTCAAGGCCATCGACCTGCGCGACGGCCACCGCGTCTGGGACGAGCTCCTCATGGAGGAGAAGGAGGCGGGCGACAATCTCGACCCCAAGAAATGGGGCAAGTCCGGCCCCCATCTCGCCCTTTACGACGGCCATGTCTACACCACGTGGAAGGACGGCGAGCAGACCCGCCGCCTCTCCGACGGAAAGCGCGTGGACCAGCGGAAGCAGGACGCCTGCGAATGGGCCGACACGACGGGCGGCAAGCGGCTGATCTCCATCACCTATTGCGGGGAGAGCGAGATCAAGCTTCGTTCCCTCGACCCCAAGAAGCTGGACAAGCCGAAGTGGAGCTCGTCCCTCAAGCGCAATGACGGCTTCGTCTCCGTCATCTCGACGGACCCGCTGGTCCTCTCCCAGTCCCCCGGAAAGGGCGGGCAGGACAACCGGTACGACTTCGTCGTACTGGACCCGGAGACCGGCAAGGAGAAGACGCGCGTCGCCTACAACAGCTACTGGCGACTGGGCGCGTGCTTCCTCTCCACCTCGGGCTGCACGGGAGCGCTGGCCGACAAGGACAGCAACAGCCTGTACGTCGCCGGTCAAGGCGTGACCATGGCCTACGACCTCACCACCGGCAAGGAACGCTGGACCTACAAGAGCGACGCCAACCGCGTCACCGTGCCGACAGCCGTACGCGACGGCAAACTGGCCACGTACGTCCCCGCGACCGCCGAACGCCGCGGCCGGCTCGACTACGTGTCCACCACCGACGGCAAGGTCGCGCGCGTGGTCGAACACTCCGACCGCGACGAGGACCGCAAGAACGAGTCGAAGATGGCCAAGGTGACGTTCCCCCGCCTGGTGAACGGGCGCCTCCTGCTGGTCGTCGACGGAGGGGTCGCGAGCGACGAGGACGGAGTGATCCTCGCGATCAGCGCGCCGGACGCGTGACCGCGCGGGTGGGGCGTGCCGCGCACGTCACGCCCCACCACCGCTCACTCCTTGCCGTCGGCCCCGCCGCCGTCCTCGACGTCGATGTCGAACTCTCCGTCCCGCACGCCGAGCACGAACGCCTCCCACTCGCTCGCGGTGTAACGCAGCACTGTGTCGGGGTCGTTGGAGGCCCGCATGCCGACAGCGCCTCCCTCCAGATACGCGATCTCCACACGCACCTCGGAAGTGTCACCCGGGGCGCTGAGCCACTCGGCGCCCGAGATGTCCATGGCGTACAGCGCTTCCTTCTCTTCTTCAGTGGCCACTGCGCGGGACTCCTCTTCCGATCAACCGACGGTATGGGTGCGAGGCACCGCCGCCGACGCTAGCAACCGGAGGGGTCGCGGTGACGGGAGTTCGGCCACCTGTCCATCGATCGATTTCCTGCCCGAAAACGTGGAGACCTGCCGGAGCGACGTGCCCTGATGCCTGTCTGACGGGCGTTCATCCGGCTGGAGGAGTGTCGGAGGGTGTGACTACAGTGACGGCGCAATCAACTCATGGGGGATGGTGAAACATGTCGAGCACGCAGAAAGTCAATGACGACGCGTTCAACGCTTTCAAGAACGCCATGGACCAGTCGAGCCAGGCGTTCACGGCCAACCTGCGCACGCTGTCCAATGCCATCGCGACCGTCGACGGCGCGTGGAAGGGCGAGGCGAGCACCGTGTTCAAGGCCGCTCAGGAGGAGCTGAACAGGGAGCACGACGCCGTGCGGCGCCTCATCGACCACGTTCGTGAGGCGGTGGCGAAGACGCACACTCTCACCGGGGCCACCGACCAGGAGATCGCGTCGAGCGTCAAGAGCGCCAGCGCGATCGACATGTACTAGCGGGAACTGGTTCAGAGCATCCGGGCCCGAGCGCCCGAATACGACATGGGGAGTGGGAAAATGGCAACAAACGGTGGCGAACTCCTTGTCACGTATGCCTCGTTGCACGAGACCGCAGGGCAGATCGGCAGCGCGGCGGGCGTGATCCAGAACGAGATCTCGGCCATGAAGTCGGCCGTCGCCAATGTCTCGGCGGGCTGGGAGGGCGAGGCCAAGGCGGCGATGGTCGACGCCCAGAACCGGCTTCAGGAGAAGGCCAACGCGATCGGGGAGATCCTCGACCGGGTCTCGAAGAAGATCCGGGAGGGCGCCGATCACTACCGCGTCACCGATGTGAAGGCGTCGCAGCTCTTCACCGAGGGCTACTGAGCGCCGAGCCGTGGCGCACCGGGGTGGGCGTGCCGCGTGGCGGCCGCCCACCCTTCCGTGTGCCTACTCCTCCGGCAGCCACCCCACCTGCACCAGCGGCGTCCCCCGCCGCCGGGAGACGAAGAAGCCGCGGCCCGGCGGCATCGGGCGCGGGCGGACGCCGCCGAGGATGTCGCCCTCGCCCGGGTCGCCGGACAGGACCACGCCCTGCGCGCCCAGCTCCTTCACCCGCTGCATAAAGGGCTCGAACATGGAGCGCGACGCCCCCGCGGAGTTCCGCGCGACGATGAAGTGGACGCCCACGTCCCGCGCGAACGGCAGGTTCTCCGTGAGCACCGCCAGCGGGTTCCCGCCGCCTCCCGTCGCGACGAGCTCGTAGTCGTCGACGATGAGGAAGAAGCGCGGGCCCGACCACCAGCTCCGCTCCCGGAGCTGTCGCGGGGTGACGCCGGGCTGGGGCGCGCGGCGTTCCATCAGGCCGTTGAGGGCGTTCGCGTGGACGGTGAGGGACGAGGCGACCGGGGCGTACTCCAGGAGGTGGGTGTCCGGGATGACGTCCAGCAGGGAGCGCCGGTAGTCGCCGACGACGATCTTCGCCTCGTCCGGGCCGTAGCGCTCGGTGAGCTGCTTGGCGATCAGCCGGAGCAGCGCCGTCTTGCCGGATTCGCTCTCGCCGAAGACGAGGAAGAAGGGGTCGGTCTCGAAGTCGACGAAGACGGGCTCCAGGTTCGTCTCGTCGAGGCCGATGGCCACGCCGCGTTCCGGGAACTCCGTGCCCTTCGGCAGCTCGTCCGCCCGCAGCGCGCGCGGCAGCAGCCGGACGCGCGGGGCGCCCGGCCCGGACCAGGCGGCGCCGACCGCCGTGAGCAGGTCGGCCGTCGCGTCCGTCATGGTCGCCGGGTCGCTGCCGCCGTCGATCCGGGGCTGGCCGGCCATGAAGTGGAGCTTCTCCGGGAGCTGGCCGCGCCCGGGGACGCCGGCCGGGACGTTGGCGGCGACCTTGCGGTCGAACTCCGAGTCCATCGTGTCGCCGAGGCGCAGCTCCAGGCGGGTGAGGAGCTGGTCCTTGAGCGCCGGGCGGACCTCCATGTTGCGGGAGGCGGTCACCACGACGTGCACGCCGTAGCCGAGGCCGCGTGCCGCGATGTCCGTGACGACGCCTTCCAGCAGCTCGTACTCCTGCTTGAAGCTGCCCCATCCGTCGACGAGGAGGAAGACGTCCCCCCAGGCCTCGTCGGCGAAGTCGCCGGCCGCCCTGCGCCGCCGGTAGGTGGCGATGGAGTCGATTCCCCGCGCGCGGAAGAACTCCTCGCGGCGGGCCAGGATGCCCGCGACCTCGGCGACCGTGCGGCGTACGCGCTCCGGGTCGAGGCGGGAGGCGACGCCGCCGACGTGCGGCAGGCCGTCGACGGAGCTCATGCCGCCGCCACCGAAGTCGAGCCCGTAGAACTGCACCTCGGCGGGGGTGTGGGTGAGCGCGAAGGAGGTCACCAGCGTGCGCAGCAGCGTCGACTTGCCCGACTGCGGGCCGCCGACGACGAGCATGTGGCCCGCCGCCCCCGAGAAGTCCCGGTACAGGACGTCGCGGCGCTGTTCGAAGGGTTTGTCGACGACGCCCAGCGGCACCACGAGCCGGCCCTGGCGCGAGGGGTCGGAGGCCGTCAGGCCCCGGCCCGGCACCTCCGCCAGCGGCGGCAGCAACTGGTCGAGGGACGGCGCCCGGTCCAGCGGCGGCAGCCACACCTGGTGGGCCGGCGGGCCCTGGCCCTCCAGCCGCCGGACGACCACGTCGAGGACGGTGTCGGCGAAGGCGTCACCCCCCGCGTCCCCGGCGTCCCCCGCGTGCCCGTCGCCCCCCGAAGCCGGATCCGGGACGACCGGCGCCGCGTACGTCACCGGCACCGGCGCCGCCGTGAAGAGCACCGGGCGCCGTTCGACGGGCAGTGCCGCGCCGTCCGCGCCGGCCGCCCCGCCCGCCCGGTACGGGCCGGAGACGTACGCGGCCTTGAACCGGGTCATCTCGTCCGTGCCGAACTTCAGATAGCCCGAGCCCGGCACCGTCGGCAGGTGGTAGGCGTCCGGCACGCCCAGCGCCGTACGCGACTCGGCGGCCGAGAACGTGCGCAGGCCGACGCGGTACGACAGATACGTCTCCAGCCCGCGCAGCCGGCCCTCCTCCAGACGCTGCGAGGCCAGCAGCAGATGGACGCCCAGAGAGCGGCCGATCCGGCCGATCTGGATGAACATGTCGATGAAGTCCGGCTTGGCCGTCAACAGCTCGCTGAACTCATCGATCACCAGGACGAGTGAAGCCAGGGGCTCCAGCGCGGCGCCCGCGGCCCGCGCCTTCTCGTAGTCGTGGACGTTGGCGTAGTTGCCCGCCGACTTCAGCAGCTCCTGGCGGCGCTGGAGCTCGCCCGTGATGGAGTCGCGCATGCGGTCCACTAGCGTCAGGTCGTCGGCGAGGTTGGTGATGACGGCCGCGACGTGCGGCAGACCGGACATCCCCGCGAACGTCGCGCCGCCCTTGAAGTCCGCGAGGACGAAGTTCAGCGTCTCCGAGGAGTGGGTGACCGCGAGGCCCAGCACCAGCGTGCGCAGCAGCTCGGACTTGCCCGAACCGGTGGCGCCCACGCACAGGCCGTGCGGGCCCATGCCGTCCTGCGCGGCCTCCTTCAGGTCGAGCATCACGGGCGCGCCGTCCTCGCCGACGCCGATCGGCACGCGCAGCCGCTCGGCGGGCGTGCGCGGCCGCCAGGTGCGGGCGACGTCCACGGCGCCGGCGTCGCCCAGCCCCAGCAGCTCCGTGAAGTCCCAGTTGGCCAGCAGCGGCTCGTCCTCCTCGCCACTGCCCGGACGCAGCGGCGCGAGCTGCCGCGCGAGCGCCTCGGCGGCCTCCGGGGACAGCGTGTCCGGCACCCCGTCGTACGCCGCCACCTGCGACCGCAGCCGCAGCGCGCCCGGCGCCACGTCGATGGCCAGCCCGCCGCGCAGCTCGTCCAGCTCGCCCGGCACGACCTCCACGACGGTGACGCCCTGCAGGCCCTCCGGCGAGGCGAGGAGCGAGTCCGGCGGCACCGCGGCGCCCTCCAGGAACAGCACCACGTGCGGCTGCTCCACCAGGGGGCGGGTGTCGCGGCCGAAGCGGGGACGCCCCTCCAGCCGCGGCGCCAGCAGCTCCTCCAGCTCGCCGAGGTCGTCACCGATCAGCCGGCGCGCGCCCGCCCCGTCGACGGTGCCCGGCAGCTGCACGTGCGGCAGCCATTTCGTCCACTCCCAGCGGGCCGCCGCGGCGCGCCCGGCCACCACGGCGACGACCAGGTCCTCGGGGGAGTGGAGCGTGGCCAGCTGGGCGACGAGCGCCCGCGCGCAGCCGTGCACCGTCTCCGGCTCTCCCGAGAGGGTGACGTGGTAGAAGGCGCGCAGCGACACCGCCATGGGCAGGCCGTCCAGCGAGCCGTGCACGGCCAGGAAACGCTGCATCGCGCCCGCCGTGAGCGGCTCCAGCTGGTCTATGGGCGCCGTCTCCGGCGCCACCAGCGGGGTCGCGAGCCCCTGCGCGCCCAGCCCGACGCGCACCTGCGCGAAGTCGTCGTCGGAGGGCCGCCGCTCCCACACGCGGGAGCCCTCGGCGACCACCGACCACAACTGGTCGGGGGAGGGGTGGAGATAGAACTGCGCGTCGCGCTGCGCCCGTGCGGTGCGCCGCACGGTGCGCCGGGTCTGCGCGAGGTACCTGAGGTAGTCGCGGCGCGCGTCCGCCATCTGCCCCTGCGAGCCCTGCCGGTGCCGCACGACCATGGCGACGGTCATCCCGAGCGTCGACACCATCATCAGGGCGCCCATGATCTTCATCATGGGGTTGGAGCCCGGCATGAAGAAGTAGACCATCGACGAGGCCATGCCCAGTGTGGGCAGCAGCTGCATCAGGAAGCCCTCCTGACGGCCGCGCGGCAGCTCCGGAGGAGCCTCCAGCCGCAGTTCCCCGCTCGGCGGCTCGGGCGGCAGCGCCCGAGGCTGGCGCTTGACGACGACCTGGGTCACGGAACGGCTCAACCCCTCTGCACCGAGGGTCCGTTTCCCGCCCGGCGCCCCTGTGGCCCCGGCCGCCCCTCGCGAGACGGTGATCCTATCGGCGTACGGGAGTTCGCCCCCGGTAGGGTGACCAGCCGCGAGTGCCACCGTTGGTGACCACCCGTCGGCCAAACCTCAAAAACACAGCATCAGGGAGCAATCCGGGTGAGTACGTCCGCCACGACCGGCTTCTGTCGGGTGACCGTCGTCGCGCCGGACAGCCGCGTCGACGTCGCCCTCCCCGAGGACCTCCCCGTCGCCGACGTCCACCCCGAGATCCTCCGGCTGACCGGAGGCACCCAGCCCGTGGGCACGCCCACCGGCTACCACCTCGTCCGCCGCGACGGCACCGTCCTCGACGGCGCCCGCACCCTCGCGGCCCAGCGCGTCCTCGACGGCGAGATCCTCACCCTGCGCCCGTTCGCCGAGTCCCTGCCGCCCGCCGTCCACGACGACGTCGCCGACGCCGTCGCCGCGGCCGTCACCGGCGACCGCGCCCTGTGGAACACCCGCATGCTGCGCGCCGCGGGCCTGACCGGCGCCGCCCTGCTGCTCGTCCTCCTGGGCCTCGTCCTCTGGAACGCCGACCCCGCCCGCCACGACGCGCACGGCCTGCCCGGCATCGTCGCCGGTGCCGTCGCCGTCCTCCTGACCGCCTACGCGGGCGTACGGGCCCGGGTCTACCGGGACCGCGGCTCCGCCGTCGCCCTGGGCCTGGCGGCCGTGCCGCACCTGCTCATCGCCGGCTCCGGCGTCATCGGCCCCGCCGCGGTCGAGGGCGCCGGACGCCTCCAGTTCCTGCTCGGCTGCGCGACCGTACTGATCGCCTCCGTCGTCCTCGTCGCCGTCACCCCCGGTGGCGACGCCCCCTTCGTCGCCACCATCGTCACCTCCGCCACCGGCGTCCTGGCCACCTTCGGGATGATCCTCACCGGCGCCGCGCCCTCCGCCGCGGCCGCCGTCTGCGCCGTCGCCGCGATCGGCGCGCTCGCCTTCCTGCCCGGTCTCTCGGCCCGCGCCGCCCGGCTGCCCATCGGCTACGCGGCGCCCCACGGCACGGGCGACGACCTGGACGCGCCCCGGGCCGGCGCCGACACCGCGCCCGTCGACGCCGAGCGCGTCGCCGCGCGGGCCCGCCGGGGCCACGAGCTGCTGCTCGGCCTCGTGGGCGGCTGCTCGGCCGTCGTCGTCGCCTCCGCCGCCGTCCTCGCCTTCTCCGCGGGCCCCTGGGCCCCGGCCCTCGCGCTCACCGCCGGGCTCGCCATGACCCTGCGCGCCCGGCTCTTCCGCTACACCTCGCAGGTCGCCACCGTCCTCGGCGCGGGGCTGGCCGCGCTCGCCCTGCTCGTCCTCGGCCTGGCCCTGCACCCGCACCCCGGCGGCCACGGCGGCGCCTCCGACATCCGCACGGTCTGGCTCACCGTGGCCGTCGCCGCCGTGGCGGCCCTGCTCACCGCGATCGCGCTGATCATCCCCCGCAAGGGGCTGTCACCCTTCTGGGGGAGAGCCTCCGACATAGTGGAGAGCGTCTTCCTGCTCGCCCTCGTCCCCCTCTGCCTCGCCGTTCTCGACGTGTACGCGACAGCACGCGGCCTCGCGGGCAGCTGAGGCCGCCGGCCCGCCCACCGCCGCGCCCCGGAGGCCGGAAACCGGCCCCCGGGCTGCTACTGTGTCCAGTGGCCGTTTGCGTACGCGCCTCCGGACCGCCCGCCAGGGCGTCTGGGGACAGCGCCCAGCGGACCCCGCCTCCCGAGTAACGGAAGCTCCCCTGAGACAGAGACCAGGGGCACTCGGTGGCCAAAACGAGACTCATAAGGAGTACGCGTGTCGCTCGACGCCGCCACGAAGAAGTCCATCATGGCCGAGTTCGCCACCAAGGAGGGCGACACCGGCTCCCCCGAGGTCCAGGTCGCGCTGCTCACCCGCCGCATCTCGGACCTGACCGAGCACCTCAAGATGCACAAGCACGACCACCACTCCCGTCGTGGTCTGCTGATCCTGGTCGGCCAGCGTCGCCGCCTCCTGCAGTACCTGGCCAAGAAGGACATCACGCGCTTCCGCGCCCTGGTCGAGCGCCTCGGCATCCGCCGCGGTGCCGCGGGCGCCAAGTAAGACGCCATGAAGGGAGCGGTTCCCACGTTCTGGGGGCCGCTCCCTTTGCGTATCTCGTGGGAAGCAGAAGCTTTGTAGTCTGGACCCCACAACGCGAAACCGTATGAGGAGGAGCGCTCCGCTCGCCGCCGGTCCTCGGTAGTGGCCCCCGGATCAGGGAAATCCGGGTGCTTCGATCGAAGACCGGCCAGCCGAGACGCCCCTCCGCCACCGTCACCGCCACACGGGCGGCGACGCAGAAGAGGAGATATCCCTGGTGGAGAACGAGACCCACTACGCCGAGGCCGTCATCGACAACGGCGCCTTCGGCACCCGCACCATCCGCTTCGAGACCGGCCGCCTGGCCCGTCAGGCCGCCGGCTCCGCCGTGGCCTACCTGGACGACGACACCATGGTGCTCTCGGCCACGACCGCGTCGAAGAAGCCCAAGGACCAGCTCGACTTCTTCCCCCTCACGGTGGACGTCGAGGAGCGGATGTACTCGGCCGGCAAGATTCCCGGCTCCTTCTTCCGCCGTGAGGGCCGCCCCTCCGAGGACGCGATCCTCACCTGCCGTCTGATCGACCGCCCGCTGCGCCCGTCCTTCAAGAAGGGCCTGCGCAACGAGATCCAGGTCGTCGCCACGGTCATGGCCCTCAACCCGGACCACCTGTACGACGTCATCGCGATCAACGCCGCCTCCTGCTCCACGCAGCTGGCCGGCCTGCCCTTCTCCGGCCCGATCGGCGGCGTCCGCGTCGCGCTGATCAAGGGCCAGTGGGTGGCCTTCCCGACCCACACCGAGCTCGAGGACGCCGTCTTCGACATGGTGGTCGCGGGCCGCACCCTGGAGGACGGCGACGTCGCGATCATGATGGTCGAGGCCGAGGCCACCGAGAAGACCATCCAGCTCGTCAAGGACGGCGCCGAGGCCCCGACCGAGGAGATCGTCGCCGCCGGTCTCGAGGCCGCGAAGCCCTTCATCAAGGTGCTCTGCAAGGCCCAGGCCGAGCTCGCCTCGAAGGCCGCCAAGCCGACCGCCGACTTCCCGGTCTTCCTCGACTACCAGGACGACGTCCTGGAGGCCCTGACCGCCGCCGTCCGCACCGAGCTGTCCCAGGCGCTCACCATCGCCGGCAAGCAGGAGCGCGAGGCCGAGCTGGACCGCGTCAAGGAGCTCGCCGCCGAGAAGCTGCTCCCGCAGTTCGAGGGCCGCGAGAAGGAGATCTCCGCCGCGTACCGCTCGCTGACCAAGTCGCTGGTGCGCGAGCGCGTCATCAAGGACAAGGTCCGCATCGACGGCCGTGGCATCACGGACATCCGTACGCTGGCCGCCGAGGTCGAGGCGATCCCGCGCGTGCACGGCTCCGCCCTGTTCGAGCGTGGCGAGACCCAGATCCTGGGCGTCACCACCCTCAACATGCTCCGCATGGAGCAGCAGCTGGACACCCTCTCCCCGGTGACCCGCAAGCGCTACATGCACAACTACAACTTCCCGCCGTACTCCGTCGGTGAGACGGGCCGCGTCGGCTCCCCCAAGCGCCGCGAGATCGGCCACGGCGCGCTCGCCGAGCGCGCGATCGTGCCGGTCCTGCCGACGCGCGAGGAGTTCCCCTACGCGATCCGCCAGGTGTCCGAGGCCCTCGGCTCCAACGGCTCCACCTCCATGGGCTCGGTCTGCGCCTCCACCATGTCGCTGCTGAACGCCGGTGTGCCGCTGAAGGCCCCCGTCGCCGGCATCGCCATGGGCCTGATCTCCCAGGAGATCGACGGCAAGATCCACTACGTCGCCCTCACCGACATCCTCGGTGCGGAGGACGCCTTCGGCGACATGGACTTCAAGGTCGCCGGCACCAAGGAGTTCGTGACCGCCCTCCAGCTCGACACCAAGCTGGACGGCATCCCGGCCTCCGTCCTGGCCGCGGCCCTCAAGCAGGCCCGCGACGCCCGCCTCCACATCCTCGACGTGATGATGGAAGCGATCGACACGCCGGACGAGATGTCCCCGAACGCCCCGCGGATCATCACCGTCAAGATCCCCGTGGACAAGATCGGTGAGGTCATCGGCCCCAAGGGCAAGATGATCAACCAGATCCAGGAGGACACCGGCGCCGAGATCACGATCGAGGACGACGGCACCATCTACATCGGTGCCGCCGACGGCCCGGCCGCCGAGGCCGCCCGCGCCACGATCAACGGCATCGCCAACCCGACCATGCCGGAGGTCGGCGAGCGCTACCTGGGCACGGTCGTCAAGACCACGACCTTCGGCGCGTTCGTCTCCCTGCTCCCGGGCAAGGACGGCCTGCTGCACATCTCGCAGATCCGCAAGCTCGCCGGCGGCAAGCGCGTGGAGAACGTCGAGGACGTCCTCGGCGTCGGTGCCAAGGTCCAGGTCGAGATCGCCGAGATCGACCAGCGCGGCAAGCTCTCCCTGATCCCCGTGATCGAGGGCGAGGACGGCGACGAGGCTGCTAAGGACGAGTCCGCCAAGTGACGTCCCGTAGTACACGGAAGACGGCCCGCCCCTCCTCGGAGGGGCGGGCCGTCGCCCGTACCCAAACGCTTCTCAAGGGCGAGAACGGCATCGGTACCGTCCGCCGGACCACCCTCCCGGGCGGTCTGCGCGTGGTCACCGAGACCCTGCCGTCCGTCCGCTCCGCGACCTTCGGCATCTGGGCCAACGTCGGCTCCCGCGACGAGACCCCGGCCCTCAACGGCGCCACCCACTACCTCGAGCACCTCCTCTTCAAGGGCACGGCCAAGCGCAGCGCCCTCGACATCTCCGCCGCCATCGACGCGGTCGGCGGCGAGATGAACGCCTTCACGGCCAAGGAGTACACCTGCTACTACGCGCGGGTGCTCGACACCGATCTGCCGCTGGCCATAGACGTCGTCTGCGACATGCTCACCGGCTCGCTGATCGACCCGGCCGACGTCGACGCCGAGCGCGGGGTGATCCTCGAAGAGATCGCCATGACCGAGGACGACCCCGGCGACTGCGTCCACGACCTGTTCGCCCACACCATGCTGGGCGACACCCCCCTCGGCCGCCCGGTCCTCGGCACCGTCGACACGATCAACGCCCTGACCAGGGACCAGATCAGCCGCTTCTACAAGAAGCACTACGACCCGACCCACCTGGTCGTGGCCGCCGCGGGCAACGTCGACCACGCCAAGGTCGTCCGCCAGGTCCGCGCCGCCTTCGAGAAGGCCGGCGCCCTGGGCCGCACGGACGCCGTCCCGATGGCCCCCCGCACCGGCACCAAGGCGATCCGCACCGCCGGCCGGGTCGAGGTGCTGGGCCGCCGGACCGAGCAGGCGCACGTCGTCCTCGGTATGCCCGGCCTCTCCCGCACCGACGAGCGCCGCTGGGCCCTCGGCGTGCTCAACACCGCCCTCGGCGGCGGCATGAGCTCGCGGCTCTTCCAGGAGGTCCGGGAGAAGCGCGGCCTCGCATACTCCGTCTACTCCTACACCTCGGGCTTCGCCGACTGCGGCCTCTTCGGCGTCTACGCCGGCTGCCGCCCCAGCCAGGTCCACGACGTGCTGCGGATCTGCCGCGACGAGCTCCACAAGGTCGCCACCGAGGGCCTGACGGACGAGGAGATCGGCCGCGCCATCGGTCAGCTCTCCGGCTCCACGGTGCTCGGCCTGGAGGACACGGGCGCGCTGATGAACCGCATCGGCAAGAGCGAGCTGTGCTGGGGCGACCAGATGTCGGTCTCCGACATGCTGGCCCGCATCGCCGCCGTCACCCCGGACGAGATCCGCGAAGTGGCCCGCGATGTACTGGGACAGCGTCCTTCGCTGTCCGTGATCGGCCCGCTGAAGGACAAGCAGGCCGCCCGCCTGCACGAGGCCGTTTCGTAAAACCGCGCCCGCCGACGGCACCGCCGACGGGCACACAAGGGGAAGCAGGGACGATGAGCAAGCTGCGCGTGGCGGTCGTCGGCGCCAAGGGCCGGATCGGCTCCGAAGCCGTACGGGCCGTGGAAGCCGCCGACGACATGGAGCTGGTGGCCGCGCTCGGCCGGGGCGACCGTCTGGAGACCCTGACCGAGGCCGGCGCCCAGGTCGTGGTCGAGCTGACGCACCCGGACTCGGTGATGGAGAACCTCGAGTTCTGCGTCCGCAACGGCATCCACGGCGTCGTCGGCACCACCGGCTGGACCGAGGACCGCCTCGCGAAGCTCACCTCCTGGCTGGAGGCGTCGCCCGGGACCGGCGTGCTCATCGCCCCGAACTTCTCCATCGGCGCGGTCCTCACCATGGCCTTCGCCCAGCAGGCCGCCCGCTTCTTCGAGTCCGTCGAGGTCGTCGAGCTCCACCACCCCAACAAGGCGGACGCCCCCTCCGGCACCGCCACCCGCACCGCGCAGCTCATCGCCGCCGCGCGGCGCGAGGCCGGCTGCGCCCCGCAGCCCGACGCCACCACCACGGCCCTGGAGGGCGCGCGTGGCGCCGACGTCGACGGCGTGCCCGTCCACTCGGTCCGGCTGCGCGGCCTCCTGGCCCACCAGGAGGTGCTGCTCGGCGACACCGGTGAGACCCTCACCATCCGCCACGACTCGCTGCACCACAGCTGCTTCATGCCGGGCATCCTGCTGGGCGCCCGCCGCGTCGTCTCCACGCCGGGCCTGACGTTCGGCCTGGAAAACTTCCTGGACCTGGGCTGAGTACCGTGCGCGCCAAGATCGTCTATTTCGCCCTGGCCGCCGTCCTGGTCGTCTACTTCGTCCTGGTCGGCAGCCGCGGCGTGATGCTCATCCAGCAGGGCACCGTCGTCACCGTCGCCTTCGGGCTGGCGGTGATGATCCTGCCGTTCATCGGGGCCTGGTTCCTCTACCGGACCACCAAGTTCGCCCGCGACGCCAACCGGCTGGCCCGCGAGCTGGAGGCCGAGGGCGGCCTCCCGGTCGACGAGCTCGTACGGACGCCCGGCGGCCGGATCGACCGGGATTCGGCGGACGAGGTCTTCGCCCGCCGCAAGGCCGAGACGGAAGAGGCCCCGGGCGACTGGCGCTGCTGGTTCCGCCTCGCGGTCGCCTACCACGACGCCCGTGACACCCCCAGGGCCCGCAAGGCGATGCAGCGGGCGATCGCCCTCCACGACGGCAAGCAGATCAGCGCCCTGAGCGCCTGAGACGACGAGACGACGCCTGAGACGACGAGACGACGAAGGGCCGGGGCGCGAAGCCCCGGCCCTTCCGCCATCCGCTCGTCATCCGCTCCGGCTACGCCGTGAACTCGGCCACCCGGTCCTCGAGGGCGTCCGCCGCCGCCGCGAAGGCCTGCGGCCGCCCCACGAAATCGGCGTTGCGGTCGGTCACCAGCACGGGCAGCGTCCCGCCGTCGGTACGCCGCACCACGAGCGCCTGCCCCTGTGCGGTCCGCGGCGTCCCCACCACTCGCACCGGCTGCTGCACGGTCCGCACCTCGGCCACCTCGGCCCACGACAGCGTCACGGCGCGCAGCAGCCGCTGCTGACGCAGCCCCTGGGGGCTCACCCAGATGCCCGTGCGCACCGTCCGCACCGCGATCGTGATCAGCACGGCGGCGATCGCGAAGCAGACGCCCGCACCGGGCAGTGCCCCCGCCGCGGCGATGATCACGCCGGACACCAGGAGGTACGCGGCCAGCAGGAGCAGCATCGCCGCGCCCCCCACCCGCAGCGGACCGGGGTGGTACGGGCGCCGCCAACGGCGGTGGTCCTCGTACAGGTCCTCTGAGGCGAGGAGCGCGGCGATGGTGTCGGTCGCGCTCTTCTTGACGGTCGTGTTCGGGTCGACGGTCGTGGTCGTGTCGGTCGTGGTCGCGATGTCGCCGTCGCGTTCGGCTGTCGGAAAGGGCAGGGGCACGACGGGTTCCTCACTCACATACCCACAGTCGAACGACTGTGCGCGGTGAGGGTATCCGGTGCCCCCGGGCCAATGATCAGCGGCCCGCGTTGGCCTCGGACTTCTGGCTGTGGCCCGGGTTCTGCTGACCCGTCTCCAGCGACGGCATTCCGAACAGCAGCGCGCCTATCAGTCCTGCCGCCACCGTCAGCCCCACCAGCGTCCGGCCGAGTATCTCCGAACGACTGGCACCGCCTCGGGGCGGCGGGGTGACGTTGCTGCGGTAGCGCTCGGCCTCGGCGACGAAGGCGAACGGCACGGGCTCTCGCCGGCGGAACATGGTGGGCTCTCCTAGGAACCTCGAAAGTGTGCTGTCACACCTGAAGACGCGCGAACCGGGCAAGAGGTGCCCGATTCTCCATAACTTCTGTGAAAAATATCAACTGGCGTGCCGGGCCTTCCTGTGGCAGCGGGAACCGGGCGGCCACCGGGGGCCGCCCGCGGGCCGGTGTCGGCCGGGTGTCAGTGGTGGCGCTTAGGCTTGGCGGCGGCCAAGCACAACAGCACAAGGAAGGACCCCGCCGGTGAGCGACACCCCCACCGAGGACTTGAAGCCCAGGTTCCGCAGCGATGTGACCGTCGAGCTGGTCAAGCACAGCGCGGCCGACTCGGACGTGCTGTGGGCGGCCCGGGTCTCCACGGCCGGCGAGCAGTCCCTCGAAGAGATCACCAAGGACCCCGAGCGGTCCAAGGGGCTCATCAATTACCTGATGCGCGACCGCCACGGCAGCCCCTTCGAGCACAACTCGATGACCTTCTTCATCAGCGCCCCGATCTTCGTCTTCCGCGAGTTCATGCGGCACCGCGTCGGCTGGTCGTACAACGAGGAGTCCGGCCGCTACCGCGAGCTGGAGCCCGTCTTCTACGTGCCGGGCGAGTCCCGCAAGCTGGTCCAGGAGGGCCGCCCGGGCAAGTACGTCTTCGTCGAGGGCACCCAGGCGCAGCACGAGCTGACCGGCCGCGCCATGGAGGACAGCTACCGCCAGGCGTACGAGGCGTACCAGGAGATGCTGGCCGCCGGTGTCGCCCGAGAGGTCGCCCGATCGGTCCTTCCCGTCGGCCTCTTCTCCTCGATGTACGCCACGTGCAACGCCCGCTCCCTGATGCACTTCCTGGGGCTGCGCACCCAGCACGAGCTGGCGAAGGTCCCCTCGTTCCCGCAGCGGGAGATCGAGATGGTGGGCGAGAAGATGGAGGCGGCGTGGGCCGAGCTCATGCCGCTCACCTACGAGGCCTTCAACAAGAACGGCCGCGTCGCCCCGTAGGTCGCGTCGCCCGCCCCGCAGGGCGCGTCGACCAGCGGTGACGCGCTGCTACGGGACCAGCGGGCGAGGTGTCCGTATTGCGGCGTTTCGTCACCTTCATCTACGCTGAAAAAACGGACCCGGCACTGCTTGAACCCCCGAGCAGGCAGTGCCGGGATCCCTTTAGGCACTCCCCGAGGGGGTACCTCACGGTGAGCAACGAGTAGCGTGGCCCCTATGGCTCCGACCTCCACACCGCAGACGCCCTTCGGGCGGGTCCTGACCGCCATGGTCACGCCCTTCACCGCCGACGGCGCCCTCGATCTCGACGGCGCTCAGCGCCTCGCCGCCCACCTCGTGGACGCAGGCAACGACGGCCTTGTCGTCAATGGCACCACCGGTGAGTCCCCGACCACCAGCGATGCGGAGAAAACCCAGCTCGTACGCGCCGTGGTCGAAGCGGTCGGCGACCGCGCCCACGTCGTCGCCGGAGCCGGCACCAACGACACCCACCACAGCATCGAGCTGGCCCGCGCCGCCGAGCAGGCGGGCGCCCACGGCCTCCTCGCGGTCACGCCCTACTACAGCAAGCCCCCGCAGGAGGGCCTGCGCCGCCACTTCACGGCGATCGCCGACGCCACGGGCCTGCCCGTGATGATCTACGACATCCCCGGCCGCAGCGGCGTCGAGATCGAGACCGAGACGATGGTCCGCATCGCCGAGCACCCGCGCGTCGTCGCCAACAAGGACGCCAAGGGCGACCTCGGCGCGGCGAGCTGGGCCATGGCCCGCTCGGGCCTCGCCTGGTACTCCGGCGACGACATGCTCAACCTGCCGCTGCTGTCCATCGGCGCCGTGGGTTACGTCTCCGTCGTCAGCCACCTCGTCACCACCGAGCTCCGCGCGATGCTCGAGGCACACCGATCCGGCGACGTCGACAAGGCGGCCGAGATCCACCGGCGCCTGCTGCCCGTGTACACCGGTATGTTCCGCACCCAGGGCTTGATCACCACCAAGGCCGCCCTGGCGCTCCAGGGCCTGCCCGCGGGCCCGGTGCGGCTGCCCCTCATCGGCCTCACGGACGAGCAGACCGAGCAGCTCAAGAGCGATCTCGCCGCCGGCGGGGTACAGCTCTAGCACCCAGACTTCACAACCGAATACCGAGAACAACTGAAGATCGAGCAAAACTGAAGATCGAAAACAATTGCAAGTGCACGAATGTCATGCGCGCCATGTGCCCGGAGGGGCATGTGGCGCGCGTGGTGAGGAGAGTCTTTTGAGCCACCCGCACCCTGAACTCGGCGCGCCGCCGAAGCTTCCCAAGGGCGGCCTGCGCGTCACCCCGCTCGGCGGTCTCGGTGAGATCGGCCGCAACATGACGGTCTTCGAGTACGACGGCCGCCTGCTGATCGTCGACTGCGGAGTGCTTTTCCCCGAGGAGGAGCAGCCCGGAGTCGATCTGATCCTGCCCGACTTCTCGTCCATCCGGGACCGCCTCGACGACGTCGAGGGCATCGTGCTCACGCACGGCCACGAGGACCACATCGGCGGCGTCCCCTTCCTGCTCCGCGAGAAGCCGGACATTCCCCTGATCGGCTCCAAGCTGACCCTCGCCCTGATCGAGGCGAAGCTCCAGGAGCACCGCATCCGCCCGTACACCCTCGAGGTCGCCGAGGGCGACCGCGAGCGCCTGGGCCCCTTCGACTGCGAGTTCGTCGCGGTCAACCACTCCATCCCGGACGCCCTGGCCGTCGCCATCCGCACCCCCGCGGGCATGGCCGTGCACACCGGCGACTTCAAGATGGACCAGCTCCCGCTGGACGGCCGCCTCACCGACCTCCCGGCCTTCGCCAAGCTCGGCGAGGAGGGCATCGACCTGCTGCTGGTGGACTCCACCAACGCGGAGGTCCCCGGCTTCGTCCCGCCCGAGCGCGACATCTCGGGCGTGCTGCGCCAGGTCTTCGCGGGCGCGCAGAAGCGGATCATCGTGGCCAGCTTCGCCAGCCACGTCCACCGCATCCAGCAGATCCTCGACGCCGCCCACGAGTACGGGCGCCGGGTCGCCTTCGTCGGCCGCTCGATGGTCCGCAACATGGGCATCGCCCGTGACCTGGGCTATCTGCGGGTCCCGGCCGGTCTCGTCGTCGACGTCAAGACCCTCGACGACCTGCCGGACGACGAGGTCGTGCTCGTCTGCACCGGTTCCCAGGGCGAGCCGATGGCCGCGCTCTCGCGCATGGCCAACCGCGACCACCAGATCCGGATCGTCCGCGGCGACACCGTGATCCTCGCGTCGTCCCTGATCCCGGGCAACGAGAACGCGGTCTACCGCGTGATCAACGGCCTCACCCGCTGGGGTGCCAACGTCGTCCACAAGGGCAACGCCCGCGTGCACGTCTCGGGCCACGCCTCCGCCGGCGAGCTGCTGTACTTCTACAACATCTGCAAGCCGAAGAACCTGATGCCGGTCCACGGCGAATGGCGCCACCTGCGTGCCAACGCCGAACTGGGCGCTCTGACGGGTATTCCCAAGAACCACATCGTCATCGCCGAGGACGGAGTGGTGGTCGACCTGGTCGACGGCCAGGCGAAGATCGTCGGCAAGGTGCAGGCCGGCTATGTGTACGTGGACGGCCTCTCGGTCGGCGACGTCACCGAGGCCTCGCTGAAGGACCGCCGCATCCTCGGGGACGAGGGCATCATCTCCGTCTTCGTGGTCGTCGACAGCACGACCGGCAAGGTCGTCAGCGGCCCGCAGATCCAGGCCCGCGGTTCCGGCATCGAGGACGCGGCGTTCAACGCCGTCGTCCCGAAGATCGAGGAGGCCATCGCCAGGGCCGCCGCGGACGGCGTCGCCGAGCCCCACCAGCTCCAGCAGCTCGTCCGCCGCTCGGTGGGCAAGTGGGTCTCCGACAGCTACCGCCGCCGGCCGATGATCCTCCCGGTCGTCGTCGAGGTCTGACCCGTCTGACCTGTCTGGCCCGCCTGGGGCCTGACGCGGCATCAGCCGTATGGACGGCCGCCCCCGCTGCCGATTTGCATCGGGCGCGGCCGTCCAGTACGTTTACGGCTCCACCGCAGAGGGAACACCGCAGCACTTCGAGTGCGGGGCGGGGCTCCCGGAAAGCGAGTGGAAATCCGGCTCAGAGAAATCTGATAAAGTCGGGAAGCCCGCTCCAACAGGGCGCTGGAAACGAATTCCGACCGGGAACGGAACGGAAAACGGATCTGGTAAGGTTGGAAACACCGAAGGGAAGCCCGGAGG
>NZ_BMRT01000002.1 GCF_014648775.1 Streptomyces abikoensis | reverse complement strand
GGGGGACCCTGTGGGAGAGTAGGACGCCGCCGAACTCCTTTTAGAGAAAGCCCTGGTGGGGACACTGTCCCCACCAGGGCTTTTTTGCGTTGTGCGGCCGTCGTAGCCCCCTCTGCGTGACCCCCGGACGGCTGGGGGTAAGGTCAGGGGGAATCGTTGGTACATATCCCCACAGGAGGCCCCCGGGTGGAGGTCCAGGAGACGCGTGTCCAGACCGACCGTGTCCTCACCATCCCGAACATCCTCAGCATGGCGCGCCTCGTCGGCGTTCCCCTGTTCCTGTGGCTGATTCTTCAGAAGTACGACGGCTGGGCGCTGCTCGTCCTGGCGCTCAGCGGTGTCAGCGACTATCTCGACGGAAAGCTCGCCCGGCGCTGGAACCAGGTCAGCAGCCTCGGCCGGCTGCTCGACCCGGCCGCCGACCGGCTCTATGTCCTCTCCACCCTCTTCGGTCTGACCTGGCGTGAGATTCTTCCGCTCTGGCTGACCGTGGCCCTGCTGGCCCGCGAGGCGATGCTGCTGGTCATGGTGTGGATCCTGAGGCGCCACGGCTATCCGCCGCCCCAGGTGAACTTCCTCGGCAAGGCCGCGACCTTCAACCTGATGTACGCCTTCCCGTTGCTGCTTCTCAGTGATGGATCCGGCTGGCTCTCGTCCCTCGCCGCGATTTTCGGATGGGCGTTCGCCGGATGGGGTACAACCCTCTATTGGTGGGCAGGGATCCTCTACGTGGTCCAGGTCCGCCGACTCGTCCGGGCGGATGCCACGGCCGACTGATCTCGCCGTACCCACCGGCCTCACGGGGCAGGAGCCCCTGTGGGCGCGCGTGGACGCGCGGCCCGGCCGGGCTCGTCGGGCGGTTTCGTCGGCATGACCGTCGTCTCTCAAGGAGGACGCTTCCGACATGAAGGCCGTCGTGATGGCCGGAGGCGAAGGCACCCGCCTTCGCCCCATGACCTCGAGCATGCCCAAGCCGCTCCTGCCCGTGGCCAACCGCCCGATCATGGAGCATGTGCTCCGCCTGCTGAAGCGGCACGGGCTCACCGAAACCGTGGTGACCGTACAGTTCCTGGCCTCCCTGGTGCGGAACTACTTCGGTGACGGTGAGGAGCTCGGCATGGAGCTCACCTATGCCAACGAGGAGAAGCCACTCGGCACCGCGGGCAGCGTCAAGAACGCCGAGGAGGCGCTCAAGGACGATGCCTTCCTCGTCATCTCGGGCGACGCCCTCACCGATTTCGACCTCACCGACCTGATCCGTTTCCACAAGGAGAAGGGCGCCCTGGTCACGGTCTGTCTGACGCGCGTCCCCAATCCGCTGGAATTCGGCATCACGATCGTCGACGAGCAGGGCAGGGTCGAACGCTTCCTGGAGAAGCCCACCTGGGGTCAGGTCTTCTCCGACACCGTCAATACGGGCATCTATGTCATGGAGCCCGAGGTCTTCGACTACGTGCGGCCCGATGTCCCGGTCGACTGGTCGGGGGACGTCTTCCCGCAGCTGATGAAGGAAGGCAAGCCCATCTTCGGCTATGTGGCCGAGGGCTACTGGGAGGACGTCGGCACCCACGAGAGCTATGTGAAGGCGCAGGCCGATGTCCTGGAGGGCAAGGTCGACGTCGACATGGACGGCTTCGAGATCTCGCCCGGCGTCTGGGTGGCCGAGGGCGCCGAGGTGCATCCCGACGCGGTCCTGCGCGGCCCGCTCTACATCGGCGACTACGCGAAGGTCGAGGCCGGCGCCGAGATCCGGGAGCACACGGTCGTGGGCTCCAACGTCGTCGTCAAGAGCGGCGCCTTTCTCCACAAGGCCGTCGTCCACGACAACGTCTACGTCGGTCAGCAGAGCAATCTGCGCGGCTGTGTCATCGGGAAGAACACCGACATCATGCGGGCGGCCCGGATCGAGGACGGCGCCGTCATCGGCGATGAGTGCCTCGTCGGTGAGGAATCGATTATCCAGGGCAATGTCCGGGTCTATCCCTTCAAGACCATCGAGGCCGGCGCATTCGTCAACACCTCCGTCATCTGGGAGTCCCGGGGCCAGGCCCATCTCTTCGGCGCGCGCGGCGTGTCCGGGATCCTCAATGTGGAGATCACGCCCGAGCTGGCGGTCCGGCTCGCCGGGGCGTACGCGACGACGCTGAAGAAGGGGGCCACCGTCACCACGGCACGTGACCACTCCCGTGGTGCGCGTGCCCTCAAGCGCGCGGTGATCTCGGCCCTTCAGGCCAGTGCCATCGACGTCCGCGACCTGGAGAACGTCCCCCTGCCGGTGGCCCGGCAGCAGACCGCGCGGGGCAGTGCCGGCGGCATCATGATCCGTACATCACCCGGGGTGCCGGACTCGGTGGACATCATGTTCCTGGACGAGCGCGGCGCCGACCTCTCCCAGGCGGGGCAGCGCAAGCTCGACCGGGTCTACGCCCGCCAGGAGTACCGGCGTGCGTTCCCCGGCGAGATCGGCGATCTGTCCTTCCCCTCCAGCGTCTACGACTCCTACACGGGTTCGCTGCTGAGGTCCGTGGACACCACCGGGGTCGCCGAGGCGGGGCTGAAGGTGGTCGTCGACGCCTCGAACGGCAGCGCGGGGCTCGTTCTGCCCAGCCTGCTGGGCCGGCTGGGCGTGGACGCGCTCACCATCAACCCCGGGCTGGACGAGGCCCGTCCCACCGAGACCGCCGACACCCGCCGTTCCGGGCTGGTGCGGCTGGGGGAGATCGTGGCGTCGGCGCGGGCCGCGTTCGGGGTGCGGTTCGACCCGGTGGGCGAGCGGATCTCGCTGGTGGACGAACGCGGCCGCATCGTGGAGGACGATCGCGCGCTGCTGGTCCTGCTGGACCTGGTGGCCGCCGAGCGGCGCAGCGGGCGGGTGGCGCTGCCGGTGACCACGACCCGGATCGCCGAGCAGGTGGCCGCGTACCACGGGACGCAGGTGGAGTGGACGACGACGTCGCCGGACGATCTGACGAGGGTGGGCCGGCAGGAGTCGACGATCTTCGGTGGCGACGGGCGCGGCGGCTTCATCATCCCGGAGTCCAACAGCGTCTTCGACGGTACGGCCGCTTTCGTCCGGTTGATCGGGCTGGTGGCCCGGACCCAGCTCACGCTCAGCCAGATAGACGCGCGGATCCCCAGGGCGCACGTCCTGCGCCGGGACCTGGCCACGCCGTGGGCCGTCAAGGGCCTGGTGATGCGGCATGTGGTGGAGGCCGCCGGGGACCGCTCGGTGGACACGACGGACGGGGTGCGGGTGGTCGAGGCCGACGGGCGCTGGGTGATGGTGCTGCCGGACCCGGCGGAGGCGGTGACGCATCTGTGGGCGGAGGGGCCTGACGACGCCTCCGCGCAGGCGCTGCTGGACGAGTGGTCGGCGGTCGTGGACGGCGCCGGGCGCTGACGGCCCCGGGGGGCGTCGTCCTGCCCGGGCCGGGGGATGTCCCCCCGGTGTTCCGGGAGTGTCGTGAATCCGTACCGGATCCGGCACGCCGGTGGGGCCATTGGGAGACGACGCCCCCGACGTGCGACGATGTGCGGCATGTCGCAGCAGCCCCCCGTTCGGAGCACCTCGTCGCCACCGTCGCGTCCCGACGCGTCGATGTCGCTGCTGACCAATGTGATGGATCACAGCCTCGACGAGGGCTACGCGGAGGCGGCGGCCCGGCGGGCCGAGGGCGGCAAGGGCCTGCCGAGCACCCTGCGGGCGAAGTTGGGGCTGGCCGCCGCCTTGCTGCTGTCGGCCGTCGTGGTGACGCTGGGGGCGGCGCAGGCGCGGATATCGGCACCGACGCTGGCCAAGGAGCGCGAGCAGCTCATCCAGCGGATCGAGGCGGAGACCTCCGCCGCCGACAGCCTCCAGAAGAACGTCGACTCCCTGCGGGACGCGGTCGGCACCAAGCAGCGTGACGTGCTGCGGAAACACGGTGGGGACAAGGCCGAGTTGGTGTCGCTGCTCGCCGGGGCCACGCCGGTGCGCGGGCCCGGGATCAAAGTGATGGTCGACGAC
Organism: Streptomyces abikoensis; assembly: GCF_014648775.1. Lineage (GTDB taxonomy): Bacteria > Actinomycetota > Actinomycetes > Streptomycetales > Streptomycetaceae > Streptomyces > Streptomyces abikoensis. Next base: position 876,590 of record NZ_BMRT01000002.1, on the reverse strand, counting down.
GCCAAGCAGGCCCGGACCAGTGGGGGCGGGCCCCGGGAGAGCAGTGGCTTCTCCGACACCGGGCGGGTGCGCGACCGCGACATGCAGCGTGTCGTCAACGGTCTGTGGCAGTCGGGCGCCGAGGCGATCGCCATCAACGGTCAGCGGCTGACGGCGCTGTCGGCGATCAGGGCCGCGGGTGACGCCATACTGGTCGACAACAGACCGCTGGTGCCGCCGTACACGGTGCTGGCGATCGGGGACGGGCAGCGGCTCAGCACCGCGTTCCAGGACAGCGTCGACGGCCAGTACCTGCATGTGCTCCAGCAGAACTACGGGGTCCGCGCGAGCATTTCCACTCAGGACGAGGTCCGGCTGCCTCCCGCGCCGAGTCTGATCGTACGTACCGCAACACCAGGGAAGGGCACATCGTGATCGCCGTATTGGGCCTCATCGTGGGAGTCGTGGTCGGGCTGGTCGTCCGTCCCGTGGTGCCGACGGCGGTCGAGCCCTACCTTCCCATCGCCGTCGTGGCGGCGCTCGACGCGGTGTTCGGCGGCCTCCGGGCGATGCTGGACGGGATCTTCGACGACAAGGTCTTCGTGGTCTCGTTCCTGTCCAACGTGGTCGTGGCCGCGCTCATCGTCTTCCTGGGCGACAAGCTCGGCGTCGGCGCGCAGCTGTCCACCGGTGTGGTGGTCGTCCTCGGCATTCGTATCTTCTCCAACGCGGCCGCCATCCGACGGCACATCTTCCGGGCGTGAGACCGATGAGCGCAGACGACACTCCCGACAAGTCCGGACAGCAGGGGCGGCCGGAGGAGCCGGAGAAAGAGGAGAAGCGGGAGCGGCCCGAGCCGCCGGCCGGGGCATCGGGCGAGCGCGCCGGGGCACCGGGCGAGCCGGGGACGGAGCGCCCGGAGGAGGAGCGTTCCGAGCCGGCGCCCGAGGAGGCCGCGGAGCCGGAGGCCGGGGTGCCCGGGCCCGGGGAGCCCGGTCCGGAGCAGGCCGTACCCGGCCCCGTCCCCCCAAAGAAAACCGCTCCCGAGGCCGTCCCGTTGACGGGGCGTCAACGGCTGATGAGCGGGCTGTGGCCCCCAAGGCTGACGCGTGCCCAGCTCACCGTGGCGGTGCTGCTGTGCGTCCTCGGGCTGGGCCTGGCCATCCAGGTCCGTTCGACGAGCGACAACAGCGCACTGCGCGGCGCCCGGCAGGAGGATCTCGTAAGGATCCTGGACGAACTGGACAACCGCACCAAGCGGCTGGAGGACGAGAAGCGCCGGCTGGACGGTCAGCGGTCCGAGCTGGAGAGCAGCTCCAACCAGGCCGCCGAGGCCCGTAAGCAGACCGCGCAAAAGGAGGAGCAGCTCGGGGTGCTCGCGGGTACGGTGGCGGCCGAGGGGCCCGGCATCGAGCTCACGGTGAGCGACAGCAAGGGGACCGTGGAGTCGGACAAGCTGCTCGACACGATCCAGGAGCTGCGGGCCGCGGGCGCGGAGGCGATCCAGATCAACGATGTCCGGGTCGTCGCGGGCACCTATTTCTCGGGCTCCGCGGGAAAGGTGGAGATCGATGGGAAAAAGGTCTCGCAGCCCTATAAGTTCAAGGTCATCGGCAAGCCCCAGGACCTGGAGCCCGCGCTGAACATCCCCGGTGGTGTGGTGCAGACTCTCGAGAAGGAGCAGGCGTCGGTGAGTGTCTCCCGGTCTGAGAAGATCATTGTGGACGCCTTGCGCCCGGCGAAGCGGCCTGACTACGCTCGGTCGTCATCGCAGTGAGACGGGCGCGCGAGCGGGGCCCATGGGGAGGGCGGGAGGTTGCGGGGGGTCGGCGCACCAAGTCAAGGGTGCGTGATGGAAACTGTCTGTTGACTGCGGACGTTGTAGAGATGTCCAGGTCGGACGGTGTGTGCAGCAAGGGTTTGTCCTGCCCCACGGGCGGGTCTGTTTCGGTCAAGGGGAATCGCCCGTGAAGTTGTTTGCGAAGTTGTTCGGCAAGAGCGCACGCCAGGACGGCGGTACCGCCCGGCACCGGGCGCCGCGGTCCGGGGAGGGCGGCGAGAACGCCCAGGAAGGCCGCCCGCTGTTCCGGGACCAGGTCGACGCCCAGGGCTACGGGGGCGACATTCCGGGCGGTCCGGGCGCGTCCGCTGTTGACCCTGCCCAGGCGGGGCGCATAGGTTTCGGGGCACCAGCGACCTCAAGTGCGGGTGGAGGGTTTGCCTTGCCGGTATGTACGAGGTGTGGCCACCGGAACGCCGAGGCCAGCCGGTTCTGTTCCAACTGCGGTGCTCCGCTGCGGCCGGGTGCGGTCGCCGAGCGCGCGTCGGAGACGACCTCGACCATCTCCATCTCCGGTCTCGAGGCGTACGACTCGGAGACCACCGGCCAGACGGCCATCCCGGCGCTCTCGCCCGAGGCGCAGGCCGCGGTCGAGGCGCTGCCCCAGGGCTCGGCCCTGCTGGTGGTCCGCCGGGGCCCCAACTCGGGCAGCCGTTTCCTGCTGGACGCGGAGGTGACCACCGCGGGCCGGCACCCGCAGAGCGACATCTTCCTCGACGACGTCACCGTCTCGCGCCGGCACGTGGAGTTCCGCCGGGGCCACGACGGCAGCTTCACCGTCACCGACGTCGGCAGCCTCAACGGCACCTACGTCAACCGTGAGCAGATCGAGTCGGTCGTCCTGTCCAACGGCGACGAGGTGCAGATCGGCAAGTACCGGCTGGTCTTCTTCGGCAGCCAGCGGGGGATCTGACCGTTCCCGGACGCGGTCCGGGGCACCTCCAGGGAAGGGCCATGCTTCGAACACCGTCGGGCGGTACCGGATCCTCCGGTGCCGCCGGCGCGGAGGGCCGGCTGGTGAGCATCGGAACGGTGCTCAACCTGTTGCGCGAGGAGTTCCCCGAGGTCACCATCTCCAAGATCCGTTTCCTGGAGGCGGAGGGCCTGGTGGAGCCCCGGCGCACCCCGTCCGGCTACCGCAAGTTCAGTACGGAGGACGTGGCCCGGCTCGCGTACGTGCTGCGCGTGCAGCGCGATCACTACCTCCCGCTCAAGGTCATCCGGGAGCAGCTGGACGCCCTGGCCCGGGGCGAGCGGGTCCAGCTGCCCGCCCCCGCGCAGCCGAGGGACGCCCTCGACCTCGCTGACGTCCTGGACGAGCCCGGGGCGCCCGCGACGGCCCCGGGAGGGCCCGAGGGGCCCGTGACGGCCCGTATCGGCCGTACGGAGCTGCTGGCGGGCGCCGGGGTCACCGAGGAGGAGCTGGCCGAGTGGGAGTCCTACGGGCTGCTCACGGCCCACCCGGACGGCGGATTCGACGCCGACGCCCTCACGATCGCCAAGCTCGTCGCCGACCTGGGCCGTTTCGGCCTTGAGCCGCGCCATCTACGGGCCGTGAAGGCCGCCGCCGAGCGGGAGGCCGGTCTCGTCGAGCAGGTGGTCGCCCCCCTGCGCCGGCACCGCAATCCGCAGACCAGGGCCCATGCCGAGGCCACGGCCAGGGAACTGGCCGCCCTGTCCGTACGGCTCCACGCGGCCCTGGTGAGGGCCGCGCTCCAGCCCCGTGGCCAGTGACAGTGAGTGCCCGACTACCCAAACCCGCCGGGCACGGCCTAGGGTTGCTGTGTGAACGAGCTCGATGTCGTGGGTGTCCGGGTGGAAATGCCCTCAAACCAGCCGATCGTGCTCCTGCGTGAAGTGGGAGGCGATCGCTACCTCCCGATTTGGATCGGACCGGGAGAGGCGACGGCGATCGCCTTCGCCCAGCAGGGCATGGCGCCTGCCCGTCCGCTGACCCACGACCTGTTCAAGGACGTGCTGGAGGCGGTCGGACAGCAGCTCGCGGAGGTTCGCATCACGGATCTGCGCGAAGGCGTCTTCTACGCGGAGCTCGTCTTCGCCAGCGGGGTGGAGGTCAGCGCGCGGCCGTCCGACGCCATAGCGCTCGCGCTGCGCACCGGCACGCCGATCTACGGCAGTGACGGGGTGCTGGACGACGCGGGGATCGCCATCCCGGACGAGCAGGAGGACGAGGTGGAGAAGTTCCGCGAGTTCCTCGACCAGATCTCGCCGGAGGACTTCGGCAGCAGCAGCCAGTAGGCCGCATTCGAGTAGCTTTTCCCGCTACCTGGACACGTAAAACCACTCTCAGGGTGATTATCACTCGGCGTGCCGAGTGTGGCGATCGTTGACGCACCCCGAGCGACTGCCTACCGTCGAGAAGGCAGGTCAAGGACGGAGGTCGGCGTGAGAAGCACGGGCGACGGTACGGCGGTCGGCGGTCCGTATCCGCTGCATGGGGGAACGGTCGAACCAGTGCCCCGCTATTCCGCGACGGCGGCGGTGACCACCCCACGGGGAAGCGAGTCCGAGGGCGCGGTCGCCTCCCGGAGCTCCGAAGGCATCGGCTACCGGGGGCCGACGGCGTGCGCGGCCGCGGGCATCACCTATCGGCAGCTCGACTACTGGGCGCGCACGGGGCTCGTGGAGCCCAGCGTGCGGCCCGCCTATGGGTCGGGCAGCCAGCGGCTCTACAACTTCCGGGACGTGGTCGTCCTGAAGATCGTGAAGCGGCTGCTGGACACCGGGGTCTCGCTCCAGAACATCCGCACCGCCGTGCAGCATCTGCGCTCGCGCGGCATGGCGGACCTGGCGCAGATGACGCTGATGAGCGACGGCGCCACGGTCTACGAGTGCACCTCGCCCGACGAGGTCGTCGACCTCCTCCAGGGCGGCCAGGGTGTCTTCGGGATCGCCGTGGGCGTCGTCTGGCGGGATGTCGAGAGCGCCCTCGCCCAGCTCCACGGGGAGCGGGTGGACACCGGTGAGACGCTCGTGGGCCACAACCCGGCCGACGAGCTCGCCCGCCGCCGCAACCGGGCGGGCTGAGGCCCCCCGGGGCCGTCGGTACGACAGCGTGACAGGGCGCCCCGCGCAGGCCGTGACAGCGGTCGGCGCGGGGCGCCTCTTCGTACATCGGTGCGAATGTCAGTGGTATGCGGCAGCATCTGTCCTGTGAGGGGTGCGCCGACGATTCTCCATCTGGACATGGACGCGTTCTACGCTTCGGTGGAGCAGGCGTCCAAGCCGAGCCTGCGCGGAAAACCCGTGGTGGTGGGCGGGCTGGGCCCCCGCGGCGTGGTGGCCACGGCCTCGTACGAGGCGCGGGTCTTCGGCGTCCACTCCGCCATGGCGACGGCGCAGGCCCGCAGGCTCTGCCCCAACGCCGCCTATCTCACCCCGCGTTTCGCCCTGTACCAGCGGGTCAGCCAGGTGGTGATGGGGCTGCTGGGCGAGCTGTCCCCGCTGGTGGAGCCGCTCAGCCTCGACGAGGCGTTCGTCGACCTCGAAGCGGGCGGGGTGCCGCCCACCGGTGCGGCCGCCCGCGCGGTGGCGGAACGGCTGCGGCGCGACATCGAGGCGGCCACGGGGCTCACGGCCTCGGTGGGGCTGGCCGGGTCCAAGATGTTCGCGAAGATCGCCTCCGAGGAGGCCAAACCGGACGGCCTCAAGATCATCGAGCCCGGCACGGAGCTGGAGGTGCTCGGCCCGATGTCGGTCCGGACGATTCCGGGCGTCGGCCCCGCCACCGCCGAAACGTTGCGGCGCGCCGGCATCACCACCGTGGCCGAGACGGCCGAGGCCGGTGAGGACGAGCTGGTGCGCCTCCTCGGCAAGGCCCACGGCGCCGGGCTCCACGCCCTGGCCACCGGGCACGACGACCGCCCCGTCGTCGCCGAGCGGGACGCCAAGTCCGTGTCCGTGGAGGACACCTTCGCCGAGGACCTCACCGACCGGACCCGGGTGCAGCTGGAGCTCGCCCGCCTCGCCGACCGCTGCGTGACCCGGCTGCGCGGCGCCGGGCGTTCGGGCCGCACGGTCGTCATCAAGGTCCGGCGGTACGACTTCTCGACCCTGACCCGCTCGGAGACCCTGCGCGGCCCGACCGACGACCCCGCCGTGGTGCGCGAGGCGGCCGCCCGGCTGCTGGAGGGAGTGGACACCACGGCCGGGGTGCGGCTGCTGGGCGTGGGCGTCTCGGGCCTCGCCGACTACACCCAGGAGGACCTCTTCGCCCAGGCCGCCGCCGGCGCCGCCGAGGCCGCGGCGGCGGCCAGGGCGGCCGAGGACGCCGGGGCGGCACCCCACGAGCCCGAGACGTCCCAAGAGCCCCAGAAGGCCCCCGAGGGGCCGCCGCGGTGGCTTCCCGGGCTGGACGTCCGCCACGACGAGCACGGGCCGGGCTGGGTGCAGGGCAGCGGCGTGGGACGCGTCACCGTCCGCTTCGAGGAACCCTGGTCGGCGCCCGGCCGGGTGCGGACCTTCCGCGTCGACGACCCGGCGCTCCACCCCGCCGAGCCCCTGCCGCTGATCCGCCCGGCCGACGATCAGCCGCCCGCGCCGCCCGCCCCCTCCGGGTCCCCGGACGCGGGCTCCCCGGACGCGGAATCCCCGGCGGCCGTGCCGTCGGGCGCCGGGGGCGGAGGCGGCGTCGGTGGCGGCGGTGCCGGCTCGGGCGAGGGCAGCTCCAGCCCGTAGTGCCGGTAGAGCCGCAGCTCCTGCGCGGGGGAGAGGTGCCGGCCCACCCCGAAACCGGGCGCCTCCCTGATCAGCGCGCGCTCGAAGGGGATGCGCAGCCCGTCGTCCTCCACCCGGCTCGGCTCCAGCGGCACGAAGGCGTCCCGGCCGAAGAGGCCGGTGCGCACGGCCGCCCACTCCGGCACCCCGGTCGCGTCGTCCAGGTACACCTCGTCCACGGTGCCGATCTTCACGCCGTCCCGGTCGAAGGCCTTGCGCCCGATGAGGCTCCGGGGGTCGATGTCGGTCTGCACGGCTCCTCCGCTGCTCCCCGCCCATGACGGTCCTCGTCACCACGAAAAACCACGAAGGTGAAACCGGCCACTCGGGAGATCCACCCGGAAACCCTCGCTGGTAGGCTGGCCAGTGGCCGCAGACCCCGTGCGGGAGAGCTCTTCTCGAAGCCCACAAAGGCGTTCGTGGAAGGCGCCGAAGGAGCAAATCCTCCCCGGAATCTCTCAGGCACCCGTACCGCATGGACGAGGTCACTCTGGAAAGCAGGGCGGGCCCAGGTCAGGCAGCAACGCCGAAGCCCCTCCTCACCGACGGTGAAAGCCGGGTCGTGCGCCGCGGCCCGGTGAAGCTCTCAGGTTGAGATGACAGAGGGGGAGGCCGTCCGGGTACCCGCGCCGTGGTGCCCCTCGCAGGTCGCATCGACCAGGAGGCCTCCGCAGATGACCGTCCACCGCATCGCCCTCACCGACCTGGAGCGCGGCACGCCCTTCGAGGCGCGCCACATAGGTCCCGACACCGCCGCCCAGGCCAAGATGCTCGCCCAGGTCGGTTTCGGCTCGCTCGACGAGCTCACCGCCGCCGCGGTGCCGGACGCGATCAAGAGCGCCGGGGCGCTCGGTCTGCCCGACGCCCGCACCGAGGCCGAGGTCCTCGCCGAGCTCCGCTCCCTCGCCGACCGCAACACCGTGCTCACCTCCATGATCGGCCTGGGCTACCACGGCACGTTCACCCCGCCGGTGATCCTCCGCAACGTCATGGAGAACCCCGCCTGGTACACGGCCTACACGCCCTACCAGCCGGAGATCTCCCAGGGCCGCCTGGAGGCCCTCCTCAACTTCCAGACGGTCGTCGCCGACCTGACCGGGCTGCCCACCTCCGGCGCCTCCCTCCTCGACGAGGGCACCGCCGCCGCCGAGGCCATGTCCCTCTCCCGGCGCGTCGGCAAGGTCAAGGACGGTGTCTTCCTCGTCGACGCCGACACCCTCCCGCAGACCGTCGCCGTCATCGAGACGCGCGCCGAGCCCACCGGCGTCGAGGTCGTCGTCGCCGACCTGTCCGCGGGCATCCCCGAGGAGCTCGCCGAGCGCGGCGTCTTCGGCGTCCTGCTCCAGTACCCCGGGGCCTCCGGCGCCGTGCGCGACCTCCGCCCGGTCATCGAGCGGGCCCACGAGCTCGGCGCGATCGTCACCGTCGCCGCCGACCTCCTCGCCCTCACCCTCCTCACCCCGCCCGGTGAGCTCGGTGCCGACATCGCCGTGGGCACCACCCAGCGCTTCGGCGTCCCCATGGGCTTCGGCGGCCCCCACGCCGGATTCATGGCCGTCCGCGACAAGTTCGCCCGCAGCCTGCCCGGCCGCCTCGTCGGCGTCTCCGTCGACGCCGACGGCGACAAGGCCTACCGCCTGGCCCTCCAGACCCGCGAGCAGCACATCCGCCGCGAGAAGGCCACCAGCAACATCTGCACCGCCCAGGTGCTCCTCGCCGTCATGGCCGGCATGTACGCCGTGTACCACGGCCCCGAGGGCCTCGCCGCGATCGCCCGCCGCACCCACCGCTACGCCGCGATCCTCGCCGAGGGCCTGCGCGCCGGGGGTGCCGAGGTCGTCCACGGCGCCTACTTCGACACCGTCACCGTGCGCGTGCCCGGCCGGGCCGCCGAGGTCGTCGAGGCCGCCCGCGAGCGCGGCGTCAACCTCCGCCGGACCGACGCCGACCACGTCGGCATCTCCTGCGACGAGACCACCACCCGCGCCCACCTGGCCGCCGTCTGGGCCGCGTTCGGCGTGGAGGCCGACGTCGAGACGCTCGACCGGACGACCTTCGACGCGCTCCCCGAGGGCCTGCTGCGCGGCGACGAGTACCTCACCCACCCGGTCTTCCACCAGCACCGCTCCGAGACCGCGATGCTGCGCTACCTGCGCCGCCTCGCCGACCGCGACTACGCCCTGGACCGGGGCATGATCCCGCTCGGCTCGTGCACGATGAAGCTCAACGCCACCACCGAGATGGAGCCGGTCACCTGGCCGGAGTTCGGCCAGCTGCACCCCTTCGCGCCCATCGAGCAGGCCGAGGGCTACCTCACCCTCATCACCGAGCTCGAGGAGCGGCTCGCCGAGGTCACCGGCTACGACAAGGTCTCCCTCCAGCCCAACGCCGGCTCCCAGGGCGAGCTCGCGGGCCTGCTGGCCGTCCGCGCCTACCACCGCGCCAACGGCGACACGCAGCGCACCGTCTGCCTCATCCCCTCCTCCGCGCACGGCACCAACGCCGCCAGCGCCGTGATGGCCGGCATGAAGGTCGTCGTCGTCAAGACCGCCGACGACGGCGAGGTCGACGTCGAGGACCTGCGCGCCAAGATCGAGCAGCACCGCGACGAGCTCGCCGTGCTGATGATCACCTACCCCTCCACCCACGGCGTCTTCGAGGAGCACGTCGCCGACATCTGCGCGGCCGTCCACGACGCCGGCGGCCAGGTGTACGTCGACGGCGCCAACCTCAACGCCCTGGTGGGCCTGGCGAAGCCGGGCCGGTTCGGCGGCGACGTCTCGCACCTGAACCTCCACAAGACCTTCTGCATCCCGCACGGCGGCGGCGGCCCCGGTGTCGGCCCGGTCGCCGTCCGCGCCCACCTCGCCCCGTACCTGCCCAACCACCCGCTCCAGCCCACCGCGGGCCCGGCCACGGGCGTCGGCCCGATCTCGGCCGCGCCCTGGGGCTCCGCGGGCATCCTGCCGATCTCCTGGTCGTACGTCCGCCTGATGGGCGGCGAAGGCCTCAAGCGCGCCACGCAGGTCGCGGTGCTCGGCGCCAACTACATCGCCAAGCGCCTGGAGCCCCACTACCCCGTGCTCTACACCGGCCCGGGCGGCCTGGTCGCGCACGAGTGCATCGTGGACCTCCGGCCGCTGACCAAGGCGACCGGCGTGAGCGTCGACGACGTCGCCAAGCGCCTGATCGACTACGGCTTCCACGCGCCGACCATGTCCTTCCCGGTCGCCGGCACGCTGATGATCGAGCCGACGGAGAGCGAGGACCTCGCCGAGCTCGACCGGTTCTGCGAGGCGATGATCGCTATCCGCGCCGAGATCGAGAAGGTCGGCACGGGGGAGTGGCCCGCCGAGGACAACCCGCTGCGCAACGCACCGCACACCGCCGCCTCGGTGACGGGCGCGTGGGAGCACCCCTACACCCGCGACGAGGCCGTCTTCCCGGGCGGGCAGTCGAAGGCCGACAAGTACTGGCCGCCGGTGCGCCGCGTGGACGGCGCCTACGGTGACCGCAACCTGGTCTGCTCCTGCCCGCCGCTGGACGAGTACGAGGGCTGACGGGTACCCGCACGGGTGGGGGCCGGTCCGGCGCTACGGCGCCGGGCCGGCCCCTCTCGCATGTCGTGTACCGCTGTGCGGCGTTCCGGGCGAGGGCGATGGCGCCGCGTCAGGCGGCGGTCACCACCTGGTCGGTGCCCAGCGCCCGGTGCGGGGCGATGATCTGTCCGTCCGGCAGCAGCTCACCGGTGTCCTCGAAGCAGAGGACGCCATTGCACAGAAGACTCCATCCCTGCTCGGGGTAGGCGGCCACGAGGTGGGCGGCCTCCCGGTCGGCGGAGTCGGCTGACGGGCACGTGGGCTGGTGCGGGCACATGGAAGTGATCTTTCGCTCTGATGTGGTGGCTGTCCTGCGGCTCGACGCGTCGCTCATGCCGCCCCCCGTTGTCATCGTCGGTCGGTCCCAGTCTTGCCCTACGGGCCTCGTTCCGCAGGGATTTCCCAGGGACGCTCCTCACAGGGTGATGACGCGTCACCCGCGCGGGCGGTTGCTCCCAACTGGACGGTCCCTTCGGGGGGTTCGGGATGGCCGCATCGGACTAGCCCGGAAGGGTGAAGGGTGGGAGCGGCGGTGCGCCCCGCGACTCCCCTGGTGCGGGGAGGCACGGGGCGCGACGGCTCCGGGGCCCGGCCGGGTCGGCTCCGCCGGTCCGTGAGGTTCGGTCCGTGAGGTCCGGTCGGGCGGCGTCAGGCCGTCGCCCGCAGCCGGTGCGGGGGCGCCAGCCGGGGCGTCAGCGCGGGCAGCAGATCGGCGGCCCGGTGCGGGCGGTGGGCCGCGATGCCGGGCGGCGCCGGGGCGAGGGGGACGAGCACGTCGCCCGGGGCGAACAGCTCGGAGGCGGCGTCGGCCGTGATGTCCGCGTGCAGCCAGAGGGTGAGCATGTAGAGCTCGGGCACCGACAGCAGCCGTGGCTGGTAGGCGGTGGCCAGCGCCTCGGCCTGGCACAGGGCCAGCTCGGTGGAGGCCACGTACGGTCCCTCGCAGAAGTGGGAGAACGCCCAGCCGTCCGCCGTGAGCACGGCCTCGCCGGCCGCCACGGCCCGCTCCCCCTCCTTGATCTGGAACCGCCAGCCGGTCAGCCGGGTGCGCGGCACCCCGCCGGGCTTGCCCGCCCGCTCCAGCAGGTGGACGGGCAGCGGGAGTTCGGTGCTGAGCGGGGTCCGGGCGGACCGCAACGAGGGGGTGCGGGCCTCACGGACGGCGGTGGGGGAACCGAGGGCCGTGAGGACCGTGCGGAGGGCAGGCGCGGGAGCAGGGGGAACATGCAGCGGCATGGTGGGTCGCCTCTCGCTCAAGGAAAGACACGGGGGTGCGGGGCGGGGTGCGGACGACGCTGTCGGCGTGCGGGGTCAGAGGGGGGCCGGGACCGACTCCGGGGCGCCTGCTCTCTGCCTCATTCCGGAGTTTATACGACACTTGTTCACATGATGTTTCGGCTAGCTGTCGCGGGTATTTCCGGCAAGGGCAATTCAGGTCCCGATTCCGGGGGGATTTCGGTGTTTTTGTGAAGGCCGCGCGCCCATGACCTCGGCTTCGTCACCGTATACGGTGGGCCGGATCCGATCGGTGTTTATCACCAGCGCATTGCGCCCCGCTCGCCGCTTGTTCCATGCCGACGGAATGTGCCGGAGCGCACCGGGTGAGAGCCTATCGCTTCCCCGTGCGCCGCGGGGCGTTATGGATCGTCCCGCCTGGGCATCATCGACCGTGACAAGAGGCCGGTGCGGCGGGCGGCCCGTCCGGGAGGGAGGCTTCGCATGGGGGAGAAGGTCGCGGCCCTGGGGTTCGACCTCGCCGACCGGCAGCGCCACCGGGAGAAGCTCCGGCGGTGTCTGGACGGGCTGGCGAGGCTGCTGGAGGAGAAGCGTTTCGACCGCCCCCGCAATCTCATGGGGCTGGAGATCGAGCTGAATCTAGCGGGTCCCGACGGTATGCCGAGCATGGTGAATGCCGAGGTGCTGGAGCGTATCGCCAGCCGGGATTTCCAGACCGAACTCGGGCGATTCAACCTCGAAGTGAACATCGTCCCGCACCGGCTCTCGGGAAGGGTTCTCGACCAGCTCGCCGAGGAACTGCGCACGGGCCTGTCCTACGCGGACCGCAGGGCCATGGAGGTGGGTTCCGGCATCGTCATGATCGGAATACTGCCCACGCTCACCGACCGGGACCTGGTCCATGCGAACCTCTCCGCCGCCGACCGGTACTTCCTGCTCAACGACCAGGTCGTGGCCGCCCGGGGCGAGGAGTTCACCATCGACATCGCCGGAGTGGAACGGCTGACCTGCACCGCGCGCTCCATCGCCCCGGAGGCCGCCTGCACCTCCGTCCAGCTCCACCTCCAGGTCACCCCGGGCCGGTTCGCCGCCGTGTGGAACGCCGCCCAGGCCGTCGCGGCGGCGCAGATCGCCGTCGGCGCCAACTCGCCCTTCCTCTTCGGCCGCGAGCTGTGGCGCGAGTCCCGGCCGCCGCTGTTCGTGCAGTCCACCGACACCCGCCCGCCCGAGCTGCGGGCCCAGGGGGTCCGGCCGCGCACCTGGTTCGGGGAGCGCTGGGTCTCCTCCGCCTACGAGCTCTTCGAGGAGAACCTCCGCTTCTTCCCCCCGCTGCTGCCCATATCCGGGGACGAGGACCCGCTGCGCGTCCTGGACGCGGGCGGCGTCCCGGAGCTCGCCGAACTGACCCTGCACAACGGCACGGTCTACCGCTGGAACCGGCCCGTCTACGGCATCGCCGACGGCGTCCCCCACCTCCGGGTGGAGAACCGCGTCCTGCCGGCCGGGCCCACCGTCACCGACGTCATCGCCAACGTGGCCTTCTACTACGGTCTGGTCCGCACCCTCGCCGAGGAGCCCCGGCCGGTGTGGTCCCGGATGCCGTTCGGGGTCGCCGCCGACAACTTCGACACCGCCTGTCGCGACGGCATCGACGCCGTACTGCGCTGGCCCCGGGCGGGCCGGACCGGCGGCCTCGCGCGGGTCCCGGCCGTCCGGCTCGTCCTGGACGAGCTCCTGCCCATGGCCTCGGCCGGGCTGGACGCGTGGGGGGTGGAGCCCGCCGATCGCGACCACTACCTCGGGGTCGTCGAGGAACGCTGTCTGCGCCGGGTCAACGGAGCCTCCTGGCAGGCCGCCGCCTACCACCGCGCGCTGGAGCACGGCCTGGACCGGGAGCGCGCCCTCGCCGTCACGACCCGCCGCTACCGCGAGCTGATGCACACCGGCGAGCCCGTCCACACCTGGCCCACGGACGCGCCCTCCCTGTGACCCCTTCCGGGGCGTCGCGTTCGGGGGCGTCGCGTTCGGGGCGTCGCGGCACCCCTGTGCGCGGGGGCCGGGAGGCTTCGGGCAAGCTGTGACCGTCGTGAGGACGGGCAGCTGGGAGGCGACGGTGCGGCAGAACGCTCGGGACGGCGGCGCGGGCATCCGGCCGGAGGCGCCCTCCGGGCCGGCGTCCGGCGCCGGGCACGCCCGGCGCCTGCTGCGCTCGGAGACGCTGATCGTCCTGGCGCTCTCGCTGGGCGCCAGCGCGGTCTCGGCGCTGATCAGCTTTGTCGGCGCGGCCACCCGGCCGGGCGGCCTCAAGCATCAGGCGGCCACCCTCAACGCCTCGCACGCCCCCGGCCGCCCCTGGCTCGACCTCGCCTGGCAGCTCTTCGGCATCGCGACCGCGCTCGTGCCCGTCCTCCTGGTGGCCCACCTCCTCACCCGCGAGGGCGCGGGGCTGCGGAGCATCGGCTTCGACCGGACGCGCCCCGGCACCGACCTGGCCCGGGGCGCGGCGGTCGCGGCCGCCATCGGCGGCAGCGGCCTGCTGTTCTACCTCGCCGTACGGGCGGCGGGCTTCAACCTGACCGTCGTACCGGAGCACCTGCCCCACGTCTGGTGGCGGATCCCGGTGCTGATCGCCTCCGCCGCGCAGAACGCGGTGCTGGAGGAGGTCGTGGTCGTCGGCTACCTGCTGCGCAGGCTGGGGCAGCTGGGCTGGACACCGGCCGCCGCCCTGGTGGCGAGCGCGGCGCTGCGCGGCTCGTACCACCTCTACCAGGGGATCGGCGGTCTGGTCGGCAACGCGGTGATGGGCGTGGTCTTCGTCCTCCTCTACCGGCGGTGGGGGCGCGTCGGGCCGCTGGTCGCGGCGCACGCGCTGATCGACATCGTGGCGTTCGTCGGCTACGCGCTGCTCGCGGGCAAGGTGGGCTGGCTGCCCACGGCCTGACCGCCCCGTTTCGACGGCTTACACCAGCAGTTCGCCGTCGACGACGGTCACGGCGGAACCGCTCAGCAGGGTCCGGTCGCCGCGCAGCGTGGTGCGCACCAGGCCGCCGCGCGCGGACGCCTGGAACCCGGTGAGCTCGTCGCGGCCCAGCCGGGCGGACCAGAACGGGGCGAGCGCGGTGTGGGCGCTGCCGGTGACGGAGTCCTCGTCGACGCCGACGTTGGGGAAGAAACAGCGCGAGATGTAGTCGTAGCCCCGCGCCGGGTCCTCGGCCGGCGCGGTGGCGATGACGCCCCGGCGGGAGTGGCGGCCCAGCGCCGCGATGTCCGGGGCGAGACCCCGTACGGTCGCCTCGTCGGCGAGCTCCAGCAGCAGGTCGCCGATGTGCGGTCCGGTGTCGTGGGCCGAGCGGGCCGTGGCGCCGAGGGCCCGCTCCAGTCCGTCGGGGACGGCGGTGGGGGTGAGCGGCGCCGTCGGGAAGTCCAGGGTGATCGTGCCGTCCTCGTGGGCGGTGGTGACGAGGACGCCGCAGCGGGCCGTGAACCGCACGGTGCCGGTGGCGGTGCCCGTGGTGTGCAGGACGTGCGCCGTGGCGAGCGTGGCGTGGCCGCACATGTCGACCTCGGTGGCGGGAGTGAACCAGCGCAGCGCCCAGTCGGCGTCGGAACCGGGCGGCAGCGGGTGGGCGAAGGCGGTCTCGGGGTGGTTGACCTCGGTGGCGACGCCCCGCAGCCAGGCGTCATCGGGGAAGCCATCGGGGAAGCCGTCGGAGTCGGAGTCCAGGAGCACCACTCCCGCCGGATTGCCGGCGAAGGGACGGTCGGTGAAGGCGTCGACGATTCGAATCCGCATGGCCGTGAACCTAGGGGCCCGGCGGGACCATCGCCACGGCCAATCTCCGGAAGGTGGCCCTGGATCGGGGTGGCCCGGCTGGCATCGGGGCCGCCGGTATCGGGCCGGGTGGGGCTCGGCGTCTGCCGGCGGCTTCCTCGGCCCGTCGTACACTGCGGCCGCCGCACTGCCGGCGCTCCCGGGCGCACGCGCCGACTCGGCACGAAGAGCGCTGCTGCCACGGCGTACGGCGCCCCTGTTCTGTGGCGGGGACAGCGTCGAGGCGGCGCGGCGCCGGCTCCGGGCGGGCGGCCGTCGCAGGGACGCGTCTCTCACATCGCGACATCGAGGAGGTCGGCGCGGCCAGGGCGGCGCCCCCGTGACATGCCGTGATATCGCCTGAGTGTCAGCGCCCGGGGCGCAGCTCTCGCTCCGCGACGGCGCGGAAGCCGCGCGCGGGGCGCCCGGTGACGCGACGGACGGAGTCGGTGACGCGGTCCTCCGCCCCCTCGGCGATGGCCCGGTCCATGCCGGCCAGCATCTCGGCGAACTCCTCGGGCATCAGCGCGGCGAGCCGGTCGCGCAGTTCCTCGTAGGGCAGCGGCCGGTGGACCACGGGCCGGCCGGTGACCTCCGTGACGATCGCGGCGATGTCGTCGTGGCTGAGCGCCTCCGGTCCGGTGAGGACGAGGTCGGTGTTGGCGGCCTGGACGTCGGTCAGGGCGTGGGCGGCGACGGCGGCTATGTCGTCGGCGTCGACGAAGCCGACCCGGCCGGTCCCGGCGGCGGTGCGGATGACGCCGTCGGCCCGGATGCTCCGGGCGTGGAGGTGGCCGCCGGTGAAGTTCTGCATGAACCAGGACGGCCGCAGCACGGCCCACTCGTCGAAGATGCCGGGCAGCGCCTGGTGGACCTGACCGACGGCCGGCCCGCCCTTTGGGATGGAGGAGGCGCTCAGGAGCACCGCGCGCCGCACGCCGACGGCGCGGGCCCGGCGCAGGAACGGCAGGACGACGGCCGCGGGGTCGGGATCACCCACGGGCGGGATCACGTGGACGCGGTCGACGCCGTCGAGGGCGGCGGCGTGGGTGCCGGGGTCGTACCAGTCGAAGCGCACCGGCTCGGCCCCGGCCACCGGCGTGCCCTTGCGGCTGGCCGCCTTGACCGCGTGACCGGCGGCCGTCAGCCGCGCGACGGTACGGCTGCCGGTGGTCCCGGTGGCACCGATGACCAGTGTGGAGCCTATGGCGGGAGTGGCACGGGTGACCGCAGAGGTGTCGGCGGTGGTCATCGGCTGCTCCCGGTCGTGGTGGGGGTGGCGGTCCCGGGCCCGGCGAAGTCGACGCCGGGTTCGAGGACGGCGAGGGGGTTCCAGTAGTCGCGGTACGCGGTGAAGCGCCCGTCCTCGACGGTGACCACGGCGATGTACCTCATGTCGAAGGGGCGGTCGTTCCGCACCAGCCGGCCGACGCCGCGCATCTCGACCACGATGGTCCGGGGGTCGGCGGTCCGGTGGATCCGCAGGTCGGCCTCGGGGAAGTCGTGCAGGTCCATGTGGTCGGGGTAGGGGCGCATGTAATCGGCGATCGCCTCCCGTCCCACCAGTCGCGCGGGCCGGCCCGGGGGCGCGAACGGGAACTCCATCAGTCCGTCCTCGGCCCACAGGCCGACCCAGCCGGGAATGTCCTTGGCGAGCAGGAGCCGCAAGCTGTGGCGGTACAGCTCCGCCGGAGCGGTCGATACGGGTACGGACATGGGTATCCTCCGTCTCAGAAATGCGGACCTCGGGTCCGGTTCGACAATACGGACCCAGGGTCCGTTTTTCAATGGGAGGAACCACGTGCCCGACCCCGAGCGCAGGACCCGCAAGGACGCCGCCCGTAACCGGCGGGCCGTCCTGGAGGCCGCCGACGCCCTCTTCGCCCGCTCCGAAAGCCCCGAGGACCTGACCATGGCCGACATCGCGGCGGCGGCCGGCGTCGGCAAGGGCACGCTCTTCCGCGCCTTCGGCGACCGTGCCGGCCTGCTCCGCGCGCTGTACGAGGCCCGGCTCGAACCGGTCCGCGAGGCCGCGGAATCGGGCCCGCCGCCGCTGGGACCCGCCACGCCGCCGCAGGAGCGCGTGCCCGCCCTGCTCGACGCCGTCCTGTGCTTCAAGCTCGACAACCGCCGCCTCGCGCTGGCCCTGGAGGAGAGCGGAAGCGGCGGCCCGTACCGGGCGGAGCACTACGCGGGCTGGCACGCCCTGCTCCGGTCCGTGCTGGAGCGGATCCCCGGCCTGCCCGACGCCGACTTCACCGCCCACGCGCTGCTGGCCGCCACCCGGGCCGACCTCGTCGAACGCCTGGCGGACGGGGAAGGCGTGCCGCGCGAACGCCTGCGCGCCCAACTGGCGGCCTACGCCGCCAAGGTCGTGGCCGCCCCTCCGGCCCCATTCCGTCAGGACTGATCGGCCTCCGCCGAAAGTCGATGCCCAGGTCGTGGGCCATTGCCATCCGATCGGTTCCGATATATCGTTGAGGCATCGCGAACGATCGATGAAGAAAGGAGCGGCACCATGCGCTTCCAAGGACACGGTCATGAGCACCACGGCTACGGCCCCGGGCGCGGCCGGGGGTCCGGGGCAGGCGAGTCCGGTCCGGGCGGTTTCGGCGGGCGCCGGGCCTTCGGGCCCTTCGGGCCTCCGTTCGGCGGCCCGCCCTTCGGCGGGCGCGGGCGGGGCGGTCCGGGCGGCAGGGCGCGGCGCGGCGATGTGCGCGCCTCGATCCTGGCGCTGCTCAAGGACCGCCCGATGCACGGCTACGAGATGATCCAGGAGATCGCCGAGCGCAGTGGCGGCGCCTGGAAGCCGAGCCCCGGCTCGGTCTACCCCACCCTCCAGCTGCTGGAGGACGAGGGCCTGATCAGCAGCGCGAGCGAGGGCGGCAAGAAGCTGTTCACGCTCACCGAGGACGGTCGCGCCGAGGCCGAGTCCGGCCCGGGCACCCCCTGGGAGGACGCGGGGCGCGGCGTCGACTGGGCGGCGATGCAGGAGGTCCGCCAGGCGGGCTTCGGGCTGATGGAGGCCTTCGGCCAGGTCTGGAAGACCGGCAGCGCCGAGCAGAAGGAGAAGGCGCTCGCGGTCGTCAACGACGCCCGCAAGAAGCTCTACCTCATCCTGGCCGACGAGGGCTGAGCCCGGCGGTCGAGGTCTGGAGCGGGGCGGCCCGGGATCACCCGGGCCGCCCCGCGCGCTTTCTTGACGGCACGTCAGCGGGTGGGAGACTCCGGCCATGCCCCCGCTCCCACGCCGCCGGCGCCCCCTCCCCGCCCTCGTACCCGGCCGCGTCATCGCCCTCGCTGCCGTCGCCGTGTGCCTGGCGGCGGCCCTCTCCGGCGCCCCGGCCGGAGCGGAGGCCGGGGCCCAGGCCGGGGCCCGGGGCGGAGCCGAGGCCGGAGCAGCCGAGGCCGGCGGGCCGCGCTACCGCGACGCCCGCGCCCCCGTGGACGAGCGGGTGGCCGACCTGCTGCGCCGGATGACGCTCGACGAGAAGATCGGGCAGATGACCCAGATCGCCGTGGTCAAGCTCCAGGGCGACTGCGGTGAGACCGGCGGCGGCGAGCTGAACGAGCGCTGTCTGGCGGCCGTGCTCCGCGACCGCGCGGTGGGCTCGGTCCTCTCCGCCGGCGGCAGCGGCCCGCCCGTGAACACGCCGCGCGAATGGGCCCGCATGGTCGACGCGGTGCAGAGGTACGCCGTCGAGCACAGCCGGCTGGGCGTCCCCGTCCTCTACGGCGTCGACGCCGTCCACGGCCACAACAACGTCCTCGGCGCCACCGTCCTCCCGCACCAGATCGGCCTCGCCGCGACCTGGGACCCGGAGCTCGTCCGGGCCTGCGCCGAGGCGACCGCGCGGGCCGTCGCGGCCACTGGCGCCGACTGGGCCTTCGCCCCCGTCGCCGACCTCGCCCGCGACCGCCGCTGGGGCCGCTACTACGAGACCTTCGGCGAGGACCCGCTGCTCGCCGGCGCCCTGGCCGCCGCGGCCGTGCGCGGCACCGAGAACGCCGGGAGCGCCGGCGGTGCCAAGAACGTCGCAGCGACCGTCAAGCACTTCGCCGGCTACTCCGAGCCGTCCAACGGCCACGACCGCGTACCCGCCGACGTCTCCGCCCGCTATCTCCAGGACACCCTCCTCGCCCCCTACCGGGCGGCCGTCGAGGCCGGGGCGAAGACCGTCATGGTCAACTCCGGCGCGCTCAACGGCGTCCCCGTCACCGCCTCCCGCCATCTGCTCACCACGGTCCTGCGGGAACGGTGGGGCTTCACCGGTGTCACGGTCAGCGACTGGCAGGACGTCCGTGCCCTGTGGACGACCTACAAGGTGGCCGCCGACTACCCGCACGCCGCCGCCCTCGCCGTCAACGCGGGCGTCGACATGGCCATGGAGCCCTACGAGGCGGGGGAGTTCGCCGACGCGCTGCGCACGGCCGTACGGGCCGGGCTGGTGTCCGGCCGTCGGATCGACGAGGCCGCCGGGCGCGTCCTGCGGCTCAAATTCACCCTGGGGCTCTTCGAGCGACCGTATGTCGACGTCGAGCGCGCAAACACGGAAGTCCTGGGCGCGGGGAGGGAGCTCGCCCGGCGCGCCGCGGCCGCCTCACAGGTGCTGCTGCGCAACGACAAGGGCGTCCTGCCGTTCGGGCCGTCCGTGAAGAAGATCGTCGTGACAGGCCCCCACGCGGACGATCTCGCCGCCCAGGCGGGTGGCTGGACCGTCGGCTGGCAGGGGCTCCCCGACGGCGTGCGGATCCCGGGTACGACCGTGCTCGAGGGCATCCGGCAGGCGGCTCCCAAGGGCACCCGCGTCGTCCACGTCCCGGCCCCGGCCGACGCCGTGGCGGGGGCCCGGGACGCCGACGCGACGGTCGTGGTGGTGGGCGAGCGGCCGGGCGCCGAGGGCGGGGCCGACAGCCCGCGCCCCGAACTCCCCGCGGACCAGCGGGCGCTGGTGCGGCAGCTGAAGGAGACCGGCCGCCCGGTCGTGGTGGTCGTTCTCGCCGGCCGCCCGCTGGTGCTGGGCGACGCCGACGGCACGGAAGGGCTGCTGATGTCCTGGCTGCCGGGCGGCGAGGGCGGGCACGCCGTCGCGGACGTCCTGTTCGGGGCGGTCGGCCCGGACGGCCGGCTGCCCGTCTCGTGGCCCCGGCGGAGCGGCAACGAGCCCCTCTACTACCAGCAGTTGCCGGGCACCAACGCGGGCGCCGAGTCCGGGCACGACGTGGCGTACGACTTCGGGGACGGCCTGTCGTACACCGCCTACCGCGTCGAGTCGCTCGCGCTCGACGCGCCCTCCGTCCCGGCCGGCGGGGACGTCGGGATGACCGTGCGGCTACACGACACCGGGCCGCGTGACGGCGAAATGATCCTCCCCGTCTATGTTTCACGGCCGGTCGGCGACGTACTGTCGCCGCCGCGCAGACTCGTGGCCTTCACCAAGGTGCGCCTGAAGGCGGGGGAGACGAGAACCGTGCGGCTGACCGTGCCGTCGAAGGCGCTCGCGGTCACTCCCGGCGACATCGACGGGGCCGGTCCGCCGCGCGTCGAGCCCGGGCCGTACGTCTTCCGCGCCGGGGCGCGGACGGCCGCGCTGGAGATCACCCAGGGTGCGGGGGAGGGGGCGCGCCCCCGAGGGAAGCCCGTGCGCCCCTGAGACGGATCCGGCCGCCTTCCTCCTGAAGGATGACGCCCCGGAGGGCCGTGCCCAACTCGCGTCGGACACGCGAATGCAACCTTCCGGGGATGTTCTCATCACTCGGGACTGATGGGGTGGGAAGGGTGCGAAGCCGTACACCTGACACCGGACGGGCCGGGGCCCCGGGCGAGGACCCGCTCAGCGCGGAACTGGCCACGGCGGTCGTGGGCGCCCGTCGGCGGGCCGCGCGCGACGGCGACCGGCAGGCCGACACCGCCCACCTCCTCCACACCCTGCTGGAGGCCGACCCGGCCGCCCGCCGGGCCTTCGAGGGCGGCCCGGCCCAGGTCGCCCGGCTGCTGGGCTACCTCGTCCAGCGCACCATCGGCTACGGGTTGCGCTGGAGCGGCACGATCGAGGATTCCGGCGCCCTCCCCTCGCTCGCCGGGAGCCCCGTGCCCGGCTGGTCGCCCGCGGCCGCCGGGGCCATGCGGCAGGCCCGCGACCGGGCCCGCGCACGGGGTGCCGCCCAGGTGGAGGGAACCGATCTGCTCGCCGCGCTGGTGCGCGACTCCCGCTGCCGGGCGGTCGAGGTGCTGCGCCGGGCGGGCGTGGACCCGGTGGCGCTGGGCGCCCGACTGGACGCGGCCGCCCGCTGCGAGTGCGGCTGAATCCTTTCCGCAGAACCCTCTGAACCCCTTCCGCAGAAGCCCTCTGAATCCTTTCCGCCGAAGGCTTCGGTCAAGGGATTCCGGCGCAGGCCTCTGCTGAGGACTCCGCCCGGTCGAGGACTCCGCCGGTCGAGGGCCCCGCCAAAGGGAGTTGCCCCGCGGCCATCCGCCCGCCTAGGGTGCCGATCATGCCGACGACCGCTGTTCTTCCGCCTCCCGCCGCCTAGCGCGGGCGGCCGCTTCCCGGAGGACCCGGGCCCGGACGGGCCACGGGCCGATCGCCGCTGCCCGCAGACGGAGCGATCGATCACCGATGTCTTCCGCGGGAGAACAGAACAGTCATGCGCAACTCCTCTCTTCCGGCCTGCCCCGCTCCGGGTGGGCCGTCCGACGGCGTGCCCTCGCACGCCGGTCCCGGGCTCTCCGTCGGCCAGGGGCTGGCCTGCGTCGTCGTCGCGGGTGTCGCCTGGGGCACGGCGGGCGCCACCGCCGCGCTCGCCTCCGCCAGCAGCGGCCTGGGCCCCGTCGCCCTCACCTTCTGGCGCACGGTCGGCGGCCTCGTCCTGTTGCTGGCCGTACGGGCCGTGCGGCCCCGGCCCGTCCGTCCTCTGCGCGCGCCCGAGACGGGGCGGCGCCGGGCGACCCGCCTCCTGATCACCGGCGGCGGGCTCGCCGTCTTCCAGGCCGCCTACTTCGCGGCGGTCGACGGGACGGGACTGGCCGTCGGCACGGTCGTCACCCAGGGCGCCGCGCCCGTCCTGGTGGCGCTGGCGGGCAGGTTCTTCATGGGCGAGCGGCTCGGCGCGGGAGGCCGGGTCGCGGTGGCCGGGGCGCTGACCGGCCTGGTGGTGCTGGTGCTCGGCCGTGACGGCGCGGGCACGGTGCGGCCCGCCGGAGTGGCCTGGGGGCTGGTGTCGGCAGGGGGCTACGCGCTGCTCACCCTGTACACCCGGCGCCTCGGCCGTGAGGGCCGGGCCACGGACCCGTTCACCACGACGCTCACCTCCTTCGCCGTGGGCGCGGTCTGCCTCCTGCCGCTCGCGGCGGCCGAGGGCCTGTGGCCCCGGGCCCAGGAACTGGGGCGCACGCTGTGGCTGTTGGGGTATCTGGTGACGGTGCCGACGGCGCTGGCCTACGGGCTGTTCTTCGCGGGCCTCGTGGCCGTCCGGGCCACGACGGCCTCGGTGATCACCCTGCTGGAGCCGGTCACGGCGGCGGCGATCGCCGTGACCCTGCTCGGGGAGCGCCTGACCGCCGCGACCGCGCTCGGCACGTGCGTGCTGCTGGGCGCGGTCGCGGCGCTCGCCCTCGCGGAGGCCGGTGGCGGCGGGCGGCGGCCGGGGCCGACGAAGAAGAGCAGCGGCGGGGACGCGGACGCGGCGGCGGCCGGTGCCGAGGGGGACGGGCGGCGGTCCGGGGCAGCGCGGTCGCGGCCCGTCAGCGACCGGTGAGGTAGTCCGGCACGGGGATGCCGGGGGCGAGGTCGTCCGCCGGGACGGGAGTGCCGTAGGCCGTCGTCACGGGGACGACCCCGCTCCAGTGGGGGAGGCCCAGGTCCTCCTCGTCGTCACCCGGGCCGGCGTGGCGGACCTTCGCCGACACCTCGGTGAGGTCGACGCGCAGCACGGCCGTGGCGGCGAGCTCCTTGGCCGACGCGGGCCGGGAGTCCGCCGCCCGGCCGGGCACGACCTGGTCCACCAGGGCGTCGAGGGCTTCGCGCAGCTCGGCGGGGTCGGTGACCCGCCGGGCCGTGCCGTGCACCACGACGGAGCGGTAGTTGAGCGAGTGGTGGAAGGCGGAACGGGCCAGGACGAGCCCGTCGACATGCGTCACCGTCACGCAGACGGGCATGCCGGGCTCCTGCGCCTCGCCCGCCGAGCGCAGGGGCCGGGACCCGGTGGAGCCGTGCACGTAGAGGCGGTCGCCGACGCGTCCGTAGAGGGTGGGCAGGACGACGGGGGCGCCGTCGCGGACGAAGCCGAGATGGCAGACGTAGCCCGCGTCGAGTATCGCGTGCACCAGGTCGCGGTCGTAGGACGCGCGGTCGCGGTAGCGGGTGGGGGTCGTGCGCTCGGTCCGCTCGTACTGCCCGCGCTCGTACTGCCCGGCTCCGGGGATCGGCGCGGCGGTCGTGGGAGTCGGGGTGGCGGCCGTGGAAGAAGGCATTGCGTTCTCCATTGCACTAGTGCATAGTTGGTTTTGTGCTAGGAGAGTATCGGATCGAAGGCCGTCGCGCAGCGGACATCTCCGCGAGCGTGGAACGAGCGGTGGGCGCGGGCAGGCTCGCCCCCGGCGAACTGCTGCCGCCGATGCGGGAGTTGGCGGTGGAGCTGGGGGTCAATCCCAATACCGTCGCGGCCGCCTACCGCACGCTGCGCGACCGCGGAGTGATCGAGACGGCGGGCCGGCGCGGCAGCCGGGTGCGCGAGCGTCCGGCCAGCACGCCCCGCGAGCTCATCCGGGTGGAGGCGCCGGAAGGCGTGCGGGACGCCGCAGGCGGCAACCCCGACCCGGCGCTGCTGCCCCCGCTCGGCGAGGCCCTCGCCGCGGCCGCCGAGCGCGCCCGCCGCAGGCCCGTGCTCTACGGCGATCCGGCCGTCGACACCGACCTGGAGCGGATGGCCCGCGCCGCCTTCACGGACGAGGGCGTCCCGGAGGGCCCCGTGGCCGTCACCTCGGGCTCGCTCGACGCCATCGAGCGGGTACTGAGCGCGCATCTGCGGCCGGGCGACACGGTCGCCGTCGAGGATCCGGGGTGGGGAAGCCTGCTCGATCTCATCCCCGCGCTCGGCCTGCGCGCCGTGCCCGTCGCGGTCGACGACGACGGCCCGCTGCCCGACGAGGCCGACCGGGCGCTGCGCCGGGGCGCCCGGGCCATGGTCGTCACCGATCGCGCGCAGAATCCGACGGGCGCCGCGATCGGCGAGGCGCGCGCCAAAGAGCTGCGGGCCGTGCTCGCCCGCCACCCCGAAGTGCTGCTCATCGAGGACGATCACGGCCACGGCATCGTCGATCTGCCCCTGTGCCCCCTCGCCGGGGTCACCGACCACTGGGCGCTGGTGCGTTCCGTCGCCAAGGCGTACGGGCCGGATCTGCGCCTCGCCGTGCTCACCGGCGACGCCGTCACCGTCGACCGGGTGCGCGGCCGGCAGCGGCTGGGGCCCGGCTGGGTGAGCCATGTCCTGCAGGACGCGGTGGTGCATCTGTGGCGCAGCGGCGCCGTGGACGCGGCGCGGGTCGCCGCCTCGTACGGGCGGCGGCGGGAGGCGCTCGTCGCGGCGCTGCGGGAGCGGGGCGTCGAGGCGCACGGGCGCAGCGGGATGAACGTGTGGCTGCCCGTGCCGGACGAGACGGGGGCCGTGGCCCGGCTGCTCCAGGCGGGCTGGGCGGTGGCGCCGGGGGCGCGGTTCCGGCTCGCGTCGCCGCCCGGTGTGCGGCTGACCGTGTCCGCGCTGGGGATGCACGAGATAGGGCCGGTCGCGGACGCGCTGGCGTCCGCGACCGGCCCGGTGCCGGCGGGGCGCTACGACTGAGCGGCCCCGTTCCCCCGCGTGGCGTCCCCCGCCGCCACGGTCCGGTCGGCCCGGAAGGAACGCCCCTTGCCCGAGCGGCCCTTGCTCTGGGTGAGGGCCGCTCCGGCCAGCACGATCAGCGCGCCGACCGGGGTGTTCCAGGTGAGGTCCTCGCCGAGCAGGGTGACGCCCGCCGCGGTCGCCACGACCGGGATGAGGTACGTCGTCATGGTCGCGGTCGTCGGCCCGACCTCGGCGACCAGCCCGTACTGGAGGAGGAAGGCGAGCCCCGTGCCGAGCGCGCCCAGCGCGAAGATCGCGAGCAGCGACACGACGGGCAGGGCGGACGGCAGCGGGCTGAGCAGCGGCGCGGCGACACCGAGCTGGACCGCGCCGACGAGCAGCTGGCCGCCGGAGAGCGCCAGATGCCCGTCGCCGGTGCCCGACAGCGTGCGCCGGACGTAGATCCAGCCCAGGGCGTAGCTCATCGAGGCGACCAGGGCCATGGCGGTGCCCTTCGGGTCCTGCCCCGAGAAGCCCTGCCAGGCCCCGAGCACCACGAGCACCCCGATGAAGCCGAGGCCGAGCCCCGCGAAGCGGCGGCGCGTCGGCCGGTCCTCGGAGAGCGCCACGAGCGAGAGCACCATGCCCCACAGCGGGGTCGTGGCGTTACAGACCCCGGCGAGGGTGGTGGGGATCGTCAGCTCGGAGTAGGCGAAGAGCGTGAACGGGAAGGCGTTGCAGAGGAAGGCCGCGACGAACAGATGGGCCCAGGTGCGCGGGGAGCGCGGCAGCCGCTGCCGCTTGATCACCAGCGCCGCCATGAGCACGGCCGCGCCGAAGAACATCCGGCCGAAGGAGACATAGGGAGGAGCGAAGCCGTCGGTGCCGAGCTTGATGAAGAGGAAGCTGAATCCCCAGACGACCGAGAGCACGGCGAATTTGATCCGCCAGTCGAGGCCCCGGCGCCCGGGATGAGTGACCGTCGTGACGGTGGCGGAGGGGGCGGCGGGTGTGGAGGCGGAGGGATGTTTCGGCGTCGCGACGGTGCTCATGACGACTACCATGCAGGGCCATGAGTCATTAGAACAAGCAAATAATTCTATGAGACATCGCGTAGCATCGCTTATATGTTGAACCTGGAGCGCCTGCGCACCCTCCACGCCGTCGCCCGCCACGGCTCCGTCAGCGGCGCGGCGGAGGGGCTGCACGTGACGACCTCGGCCGTCTCGCAGCAGCTGTCCAAGCTGGAGCGCGAGGCCGGTCAGCGGCTGCTGGTCAAGAGCGGCCGCGGGGTGCGCCTCACCGACGCCGGGCGGCTGCTCGCCGAGCACGCCGGGCGCATCCTCTCCCAGGTGGAGCTGGCCCAGTCCGACCTGGAGGCCCAGCGCGGCCACGCCGTCGGCGAACTGCGGCTCGGCGCCTTCCCCACGGCCGCCCGTGGCCTGTTCCCGGCCGCGCTCATGGCCCTGCGCGCACAACACCCGCAGTTGCGCGCGCGGCTGGTGGAGATGGAGCAGGAGGAGGCCGTCGAGGGGACGGTGCGCGGCGACATCGACCTCGCCGTGGTCCTCGACTGGTACAACAAGCCGCTGCCGGTCCCGGACGAGCTGGTCAGGACCCCGGTCCTGGACGACCCCGTCGACATCGCCGTCCCCGCCGGGCACCCGCTCGCCGACCGCACGGACGTCTCCCTCACGGACTTCGCGGACTTCGCGGAGGACGAGTGGATCGCCTGGCCCAAGGGCGAGTTCTGCCACGACTGGCTGATGTCCACGCTGCGCGGCCAGGGCATCGAGCCCCGCATCTCGCACATGGCCGAGGAGCACGCCACCCAGCTCGCCCTCGTCGCCGCGGGCCTGGGCATCGCGGTCGCCCCCCGGCTCGGCCGCGGCCCCCTGCCGGAGGGGGTGCGCGCGGTGCCCGTACGGCACACGATGTGCCGCCACGTCTTCGCCATCTGGCGCGCGGACGCGGACCGCAGGCCCTCGATCCGGGCGGTGGCCGACGCGCTGCGGGAGGCGGCCGGCGGCATAGGGGAGTGACGGGAGCGATCCCGTCGGCGTCGGGTCATCCTCGTGCGCGTCGCGTATCCCCGTCCGCGCGGGGTCATCGCTGTCCGCGTCGGGTCGTCGACGTCCGCTCCGTGTCATCGGCTCCGCAGTTTGCGGAAGTCCCAGGAGACGACGGCTTCCGGCGTCAGCCGGAGCCAGCCGTGCCGGCTGTCGTGGGGCATCGCCGCCAGGCCGAAGTACTTCTCCGCGAACAGCCGCTCGGGCACCACGAGCTCCGGGCACGCCGCGCCCCGGCGCGGGGTCTCGCCCACCACGGTCACCGTGCCGGACAGCTCCGCGCCGCGCAGCTCCTCGTACTCCTCGCCGTCGTCGACCACCACCGCCACCCGGGGGTCGTGCCGCAGATCGGCCCAGCGCCGGCTGCGGACCAGGGAGTACAGCCACAGCGCCCGTCCGTCCCAGACGAACCACAGCGGGCCGACGTGCGGCCGCCCGTCCCGCCCGGCCGTCGCCACCCGGCAGGTGCGCCGCCCGGCGAGGAAGGCGTCCAGCTCGTCCCGCGTCATCATGGCCCGACGGCCCCGCCGCTGTGTGACGGTCATCCCGCGCACCCGCCTTCCCGACCCGACCGCATCTGACTCTCCGTCAGAAGAATGATGCCCCTTCCCCGGCGCCGCAATGCCCACTAGCCTCACGCGCGCCCCGGGCGGGGCGCTGGTACGAACCGTTGCGGGGGAGATCCATGGCCACTCAGGACCCGTTCGCCGAGGAGACCGACCCGGCGAGCACCGTGCTGCTGACCGTCGAGTGCCAGCGCGGGGTCGTCGGCCCCGACAGCGCGCTCCCGGAACTCGCGGCCGTCGCCCGTGCCTCCGGGGCACTCGTCAACGTCGCCCGGCTCGTCGCCGGGGCGCACGAGGCGGGCGTACAGGTCGTGCACGCCATCGCCGAACGCCGCCCGGACGGCCGCGGCGCCAGCCGCAACGCCCACCTCTTCCGCGTCGCCGAACGACTGCCCGTACAACAGCTGACCGGCACCCACGCCGTCCGGGTGGCCGAGCCCGTACCCGTCGGCGACGGGGACCTGGTCGTCCGCCGGCTGCACGGGCTCTCGCCGCTGGCCGGTACGGGCCTGGACGCCCTGCTGCGCAACCTCGGTTGCCGCACCCTGATCGTCACCGGCGTGTCGGCCAACGTCGGCATCCCCAACGCCGTCTTCGACGCCGTCAACCTCGGCTACACGGCCCTCGTCCCCTCCGACGCCATCGCCGGGGTCCCCGCCGACTACACGGCGGCGATGGTGCGCCACACCCTCGCGCTGGTAGCCACCGTGACCACGACCGAGGCCGTCCTGCGCGGCTGGCGCCGGCGCGGACGGCCCCGGCGGACGCCCGGCCCCGAGGGGCTCAGCCCAGCGTGATGGAGCCCCCGTTCACCGAGATCCGCTCCTCGGGCAGCGGCTTCTGCGCCGGGCCACCCCTTACGGCTCCGTCGGTCACCGCGAACCTGCTGCCGTGGCAGGGGCAGTTGATGGTTCCGTTCGCGACGTCCTTCACCACGCATCCCTGATGGGTGCAGACCGCCGAGAACGCCTTGAACTGCCCCTTCGTCGGCTGGGTGACCACGACCTTCCGGTCCGGGAAGACCTTGCCGCCACCCTCGGGGATCTCCGAGGTCCGGGCCAGGGCCGCACCCGCGCCCGCCCCGGACGTGGCGTCCGGCCCGGGCGTGCCCTTGTCGCCGGCCGCCTGCCCCGGCGTCGCCTTCGACGCGTCCGACGTGTCCGGCGCGGCGCCCGCATAGCCGGAACCGGAGCCGGAGCCCGTGTCGTCGGAGCCGCCGCACGCGGCGAGGACGGCGGCGAGACCGGCGGCTCCGGTCGCGGCGACGACGGTACGGCGGGTGGTCCCGACCGGACGGACCGGACCGACCGGACCGGCTGGACGGACCGGACCGGCTGGGGCGGATGGCGCGGCCGGCACGGATGGCTCGGGTGACGAATGCGTCATGATCGTTCCTTTGCTGTCGCTTCGCATCAGCTGGATCGAGTGGTTTGAGTGATGCGAGGACACATACGGCCGCGCCGCGCCCGGCGTTCAACCGGCCGCCGCCGGGCGATTAATCTGGGGCGATGCTCCCCGAAGTCACGGCCACCCGCTATGTCACGCCCTTGCGTGAGGGCGGCTCGCTCCCCGGCATCGTCGAGGCAGACGATCTGGGCACCTACGTCATGAAATTCACCGGCGCCGGCCAGGGCCGCAAGACGCTCGTCGCGGAGGTCATCTGCGGACAGCTCGGCCGCCGCCTCGGCCTGCGCGTCCCGGAGCTGGCCCGCATCCAGCTGGACCCGGTCATCGGCCGCGCCGAGCCGGACCAGGAGGTCCAGGCGCTGCTCAAGGCCAGCGGCGGGCTCAACCTCGGCATGGACTTCCTGCCCGGGGCGCTCGGCTTCGACCCGCTCGCCTTCGAGACCGACGCCGCCGAGGCCGGCCGCGTGATCTGGTTCGACGCGCTCATCAACAACGTCGACCGCTCCTGGCGCAACCCCAACCTGCTCGTGTGGCACGGCTGCCTCTGGCTGATCGACCACGGCGCCACCATGATCTGGCACCACAACTGGCCCGGCGCCGCGACCGCCGCCGGCAAGCCGTACGACGCCTCGGACCACGTCCTCGCCACCTTCTCCCCGGACATCGCCGGGGCGGCGGCCGAACTGGCGCCCCGGGTCACCGAGGAGCTGCTCACCGAGGCGGCCGCCGACGTCCCCGACGAGTGGCTCGCCGACGAGCCCGGCTTCGACAGCCCGGACGCCCTGCGCCGGGCGTACGTCGAGGTGCTGCTCGAACGCGCGGCGACCATCGGCGAGAGGATCACCATGGGCGAACGCACCGCGGAGAAACCGTCGCAGGCGCCGGAATGGGTACGAGTCAGGCTGAACGGAAAGGGCGCCGCGAAGTGACGGGCCGCGAGAACGGTCACGGGGCGCAGCAGCCGCACCGTGTCTCCCACCCCCAGGACCACAAGGGCCGCGACGGCGCGAAGCGCGACGTCTTCGAGTACGCGCTGCTGCGCGTCGTGCCCCGGATCGAGCGCGGGGAACAGATCAACGCCGGAGTGGTCGTCTACTGCCAGGCGCAGTCGTATGTGACCGCCCGCGTCCACCTCGACGAGAACCGGCTGCTGGCCCTCGACCCGGCGGCGGACGTGGCCGGCGTACGGGCCGCGCTGCACGCCGTCGAGGGGGTCTGCGCCGGAGGCGAGCGCGCCGGGCAGGCGGCCTGCGACGACGCCGGGCGGCGGTTCCGCTGGCTGATCGCGCCGCGCAGCACGGTGGTGCAGCCGGGCCCGGTGCACACCGGGCTGACGGCCGACGCGGAGCGCGAGTCGGAACGCCTGCTCGATCTGCTGGTGCGATAGCGCCCGGGCGACGGCGGGGACGCAGGAGAGGGCGGGTGGTGGGGCGTTGACAGCGCGTGGCGGGACTTCTAGCGTCTGATCGACCAAGCTACTGAGCGGTTGCTCACCCCGCCGCCGCTCCCCTGGTCGGAGCGCGCCGCCGGGGCGGGCCGCCTTCGAGGTGAGGAGAACCCGCATGTCCACCACCGAGCAGCGCGTGGCCCTCGTCACGGGCGCGGCCCGTGGCATCGGCGCCGCCACCGCGGTGCGCCTGGCCGCCGAGGGACGCGCGGTCGCCGTCCTCGACCTCGACGAGGCGGCCTGCGCGGACACCGTCGAGAAGATCACGGCGGCGGGCGGCAGGGCGCTCGCCGTGGGCTGTGACGTCTCCGACGCCGCCCAGGTGGACGCCGCGGTGGCCCGCGTCGCCGCCGAGCTGGGCGCGCCGGTCGTCCTCGTCAACAACGCGGGCGTCCTCCGGGACAACCTGCTGTTCAAGATGAGCGAGGACGACTGGGACACCGTCATGAACGTCCACCTGCGGGGCGCGTTCCTGATGGCGCGCGCCTGCCAGAAGCACATGGTGGACGCGGGCTTCGGCCGGATCGTCAACCTCTCCAGCAGCTCGGCCCTCGGCAACCGCGGCCAGGCCAACTACGCGGCCGCCAAGGCCGGCCTCCAGGGCTTCACCAAGACCCTCGCCAAGGAGCTCGGCAAGTTCGGCGTCACCGCCAACGCCGTCGCCCCCGGCTTCATCGCCACCGACATGACGGCGGCCACGGCCGCCCGCGTCGGCATGAGCTTCGAGGACCTCCAGGCAGCGGCGGCCACGCAGATCCCCGTGCAGCGCGTCGGCGAGCCCGAGGACATCGCCAACGCGATCGCCTTCTTCACCGGGGACCAGGCCGGCTTCGTCTCCGGCCAGGTGCTGTACGTGGCCGGCGGCCCGCTCGACTGACCCGGCCCGCACGGCCCGGCACCCCACCCCACCCCCCACGCAGGCCGGGGGCCCCGCGAGCGGACGGCACGTACGTGCTCATCGGCCGCCCAGGAGAGAACCGAGGAGAACGGACAGCATGCCCGCCACGCCCGACGCTTCCACCACGCCCAGCGCATCCGTCACGCCCGCTCAGGGAAGCGAACCCTCCGGCAAGGTCGCCCTCGTCACGGGTGCCAGCCGCGGCATCGGTTACGGCATCGCCCGGGCCCTGGTGGCCCGTGGCGACCGCGTCGTCATCACCGGCCGCAACGAGGACGCCCTCAAGCAGGCCGTCGAGTCCCTCGGCCCCGACCGGGCCGTCGGCGTCCCGGGCAAGGCCCACGACGAGGCCCACCAGGCCCAGGCCGTCGAGCGCGCCATGGAAGCCTTCGGCCGCGTGGACTACCTCGTCAACAACGCGGGCACCAACCCCGTCTTCGGTCCCATCGCCGACCTCGACCTCGCCGTGGCCCGCAAGGTCTTCGAGACCAATGTCGTCTCCGCGCT
The DNA here is from genome assembly GCF_014648775.1 of Streptomyces abikoensis. Lineage (GTDB taxonomy): Bacteria > Actinomycetota > Actinomycetes > Streptomycetales > Streptomycetaceae > Streptomyces > Streptomyces abikoensis. The sequence continues at coordinate 844,672 of NZ_BMRT01000002.1, read as the reverse complement.
CGGCTTCGCCCAGCGGACGTGGCACGCCTGGCAGAAGGACAACGGCGGCGCGATCGTCAACATCGCCTCCGTCGCCGGGGTCGCGGCCTCCCCCTTCGTCGGCGCGTACGGCATGAGCAAGGCCGCCATGGTCAACCTCACCCTGCAACTCGCGCACGAATTCGCCCCCGGCGTACGCGTCAACGCGATCGCCCCGGCCGTGGTGAAGACCAAGTTCGCCGCGGCCCTCTACGAAGGGCGCGAGGAGGAGGCCGTCGCCTCCTACCCCCTCGGCCGGCTGGGCGTACCGGAGGACATCGGCGGCGCGGCCGTCTTCCTGCTGTCGGACGCCGCGGGCTGGATCACGGGCCAGACGCTCGTCGTGGACGGGGGCCTCTTCCTCAACGCCGGGGTCTGAGCACGCGGACGACGCCGGGCCCGGGGCCTTCCGGGCCCGGCGTCGGGTCTCCGGAGCCGGAGGTCGGGGACTCCGGGGCGGGCGTTGTCAGTGGTCGGCGGTAAGTTCTCCGGCGAGAACGGAACGAACCCCGGAGGTTGTCGACGTGACCGTCACCGACGTGCTGCCCGAGTCCTGGCACGGTGTCCTCGGCGAAGAGCTGGAGAAGCCCTACTTCAAGGAGCTGACCGAGTTCGTGGAGGAGGAGCGGGTGAAGGCCCCGGTGTACCCGCCGCGCGGAGAGGTCTTCGCCGCCCTGGAGGCCACCCCGTACGAGCGGGTGAAGGTCCTCATCCTCGGCCAGGACCCGTACCATGGCCCGGGCCAGGGCCACGGCCTGTCCTTCTCGGTGCGGCCGGGCGTCCGGACGCCGCCGTCGCTGCGCAACATCTACAAGGAGATGCGCGAGGAGCTCGGCTACGACGTCCCGGACAACGGCTACCTCCTGCCGTGGGCCGAGCAGGGCGTCCTGCTGCTCAACGCCGTGCTGACCGTCCGGGGCGGCGAGCCCAACTCCCACAAGGGCAAGGGCTGGGAGAAGTTCACCGACGCGGTCATCCGCGCCGTCGCCTCCCGCCCCGACCCGGCCGTCTTCGTGCTCTGGGGCAACTACGCGCAGAAGAAGCTGCCCCTGATCGACGAGGAGCGGCACGTCGTCGTCAAGGGCGCCCACCCCTCGCCGCTGTCGGCGAAGAAGTTCTTCGGCAGCCGCCCCTTCACCCAGATCAACGAGGCGGTCGCGGCCCAGGGCCACGAGCCGATCGACTGGCGGATCCCGAGCATCGCCGTCTGACGGGCTGACGGACTGACGGGCCGGGGGACCGGTGGCCCGACGGCCGACGGCTCCCGGCCGGGGCTCAACGCCCGTACACCTGGTGGCAGATCCGCGACGCGTCGCCGCCCTTCTCCCACTTCCCATAGGTGTCGCCGAGGGCGCACAGGCCCTTGCCCTGCTGGCCCCGCGACGCCGGGGCCGGTGCGGGGGCCGGGGGCGGGGCCGCGTGGCGCTCCTCCGGTTCGGGAGCAGGCCGGGGGGCCTGGCGCTGGGGCTCGGGCGGCGCCGGGGCGGGCTCCTGCCGCTCGGCGCGGTGCTCCGGGGAGGGGGCCTGCCGGGCGCCGCCGGGATCGGTGGCGGGCGGCGGGGGAGCGACGAGCGACGGCGCGTCCGGGGAGCGGCGCGCCCCCTGGTCGTCCCCGGCCGCCCGTGAGGGCGCCGGAGGGTCCCAGGGCATGGTCGGATCGGCCGGGTCCTTGGGATCCGCCGGGCCTTTCGGGTCGTACGGGCCGATCCGGAAGGGGTCGGCCGTCCGGCCCGGGGCCCCGTTCGCCTCGGGAGCCCCGTTCGCCCCACTCGCCCCTTGCGTCGGGGTCCCGTCCGGCGAAGGGGGCCGGGAGGCGCCCGGGCCCGTGACGGTCAGCGACTCACGGGCCGGGCCCTGGTGGACGGCCCGGGGCCCGCCGGGCCCGCCGGGCGCGAGGGGCCGGGGGGAGACGGAGACACAGCCGACCGCGGCCGACATGGCCACCGCCACCAGGACGGCGGCTGAGGGCACTCGATGCATTCGGCCAACCCTGCTGCCCGCGAAGGGACATGGGGAATTCCCCGCAGGGGTGACATGGGTTCACGGGCCCGGCCGCGCTCCGCTCAGAACCCGGTCGCGCCGTCGACGCGCTCGCGGATGAGGTCGGCGTGGCCGTTGTGCCGCGCGTACTCCTCGATCATGTGGGTGAAGATCCAGCGGAGGCTGAAGGGCTCGCCCTCACGCCACCTGACGCCGGTGCCGGTGTGATCCAGCGACCGTTCGGCGGCGAGCTCCCGGGCCTTGGCGATCTCGGCCTGCCAGGTGGCGAGGGCCTCCTCGCCGGTGTCCTTCTCCGTGACCTTGAAGTCCTTGTCGCGGTCGCTGTCGTCGTAGTAGATCGGCGGCGCGTCCTCCCCGGACAGCACCCGGCGGAACCAGTGGCGCTCCACCTCCGCCATGTGCCGCACGAGCCCCATGAGGGACATGATGGACGGCGGCGCGGACGCCGTCCGCAGCTGCTCGTCGTCCAGGCCGGCACACTTGGCGGCCAGCGTGGCCCGCTGGAAGTCCAGCCAGCCTTCCAGCATTTCGCGTTCGCCCGCGGTGGTCGAGGGCATGGTGCGTTCATTGATCGTCATGGGGACATCATCGCGGCGCGGCTCGATCCCCGGCCAGGGGTTATCGTCCCAGCGCTCCCCGCAGCAGCTCCCTGAACCCCCGCCGCAGTTCCGTACGGCCGGGCACCTCGGCGTGGTAACTCCCCGCCACGCACGAGAACATCAGCCCGTCGCACCACGCGATGAGCGACATCGCGTGCCGCTCCGGTTCGGGGGAGCCCGCGGCCGTCATCAGCGCGATCACCGGAGCGCGGAAGCGGTCCCGGCCCGTCACGTCGTAGACCTCCCTCAGCTCAGGCCGGCGCGCCGCCTCCAGCGCCAGCTCGTAGCGGGCGAGGACGAGTTCGCGCTGCCCGGTCAGCGAGCGGTGGAGCGCGAGCGCGAGGGCGTCGGCCAGCGCGTCGAGCCCGTCCGCCCCCGCCGGGTCCGGCATCTCGCGGGGCGTCAGCATCGCCTCCTCGCGCTCGGCCAGCCGCCGTACGGCCGCCTCCAGCAGCGCGGCACGGGTGCGGGCGTGGTTCGACGTCGAGCCGGGCGGCAGCCCGGCGGCCTCGTCCACGGCGCGGTGGGTCAGGCCCCGCATGCCGCGCTCGGCGAGCAGGGCGAGCGCGGTGTCGGCGATCAGCTGGGCGCGGGGACGGGCGGGGGCGGTCTTCTCGGGGCGCACGCCCCCAACCTACCGCTGCCACTACAGGCGTAGTAATTTGGCTGTCACTACACCTGTAGTTCCGCTCTCGGGAGGAACCCATGGCACAGCCCCGCGCCGTCGTCATCGGCGGCGGCATTGGCGGCCTCACCGCGGCCTGCGCCCTGCACCACCACGGCTGGCACGTCACCGTCCTCGAACGCGCCGCCGCCCTCGAACCCGTCGGCGCGGGCATCGCCTTGGCCCCCAACGCCCAGCGCGCCCTCGACACCTTCGGCGCCGGCGACGCCGTACGCGCCCTCTCCGGCTGGCAGGCCGACGGCGGCCTGCGGCTGCCCGACGGCCGCTGGCTCTCCCGCACCAGCAACGAGGCCGCGGCCCGGCGCTTCGGCGGCCCGGTCGTCGTCGCCCACCGCGCCGACGTCGTCGGCCTGCTCGCCACCCGCCTCCCCGAGGGCGTCGTACGCACCGGCAGCCCCGCCACCCTCACCGACCCCGGCGCCCCCGACCGGCCCGCCCGCGTCACCACCCCCGACGGCGACCTGGAGGCGGAGCTCGTCGTCGGAGCCGACGGCATCCACTCCGCCGTCCGCGCCGTCCTCTTCCCCGGCCACCCCGCCCCCCGCTACACCGGGGCCACCGTCTGGCGCCTGGTCGTCCCCCGCCCCACCACGCCCTTCCCGGCCCACGAGACCTGGGGACCCGGCCGGGTGTGGGGCACCGTCCCCCTGCGCGACGGCCGCGTCTACGCCTACGCCCAGGCCGTGGCCCCCGCCCGGGCCGTCTCGCCAGGCGGCGAACTCGACCAGCTCCGCCGCCTCTTCGGGGACTGGCACCACCCCGTGCCCGACATCCTCGACGCCGCCGACCCCGCCGCGATCCTGCGCAACGACGTCCACACCACGGCCCGCCCCCTGCCCGCCTTCCACCGCGGCCGGGTCGCCCTCCTCGGCGACGCCGCCCACGCCATGGCCCCCAACCTCGGCCAGGGCGGCTGCCAGGCCATCGAGGACGCCGTCGTCCTCGCCCACGCCCTGGCCACCGCCGCCCCCGGCGACGCCCTCGCCGAATACACCCGGCAGCGCCTGCCGCGCACCACGGCCGTCGTCCGCCGCTCGGCGCGTGTCGCCCGTCTGACCCGCCTCTCCTCACCCCTCGCCTGCGCCCTGCGCACCGCGGCCCTCACCACCGTCAACCGCCTGGGCCCCCGCGTCGCCCTGCGCGGCCTCGACGGCGTGGCCGACTGGCGACCGCCCGGTGAGGACCGTCACCGCGACGCGCGGGCGGCCTTCCCGACGAGCCAGACGAGCAACTCCACGACCCCGTAGAGAGCCAGGACCGTCAACGAGCCGTAGACGGCCCAGTCGCCGGTCCGGACGTACGGGCTGGTGCCGCGCGCCAGGGGCACGTCGTAGACGGCCGCGGCGCTCCGGTCCGTACCCAGCCGCTCGCCGACGATCCGCCCCCGCGGATCCGCCACCGTGCTCACGCCTGTCAGCGTCGCGTGCACCATGGGCCGCCAGGTCTCGGCGGCACGCAGCGCCGCGAGCGAGGCGTGCTGGGCGGGCGCCCAGCTGTGCTGGAACGTGGACGTGGCCGACTGCGCGACGAGCAACTGGGCCCCGTCCCCGGCCAGCTGCCGGCTCATGTCCGGGAACGCCGACTCGAAGCACACCAGCGGCCCGACGAGCAGGCCCCGGCCCCGGGTGTCCGGCAGCCGCATCACCACCTGCGCGCTGCCGCGCCGCCGGTCCTCCCCGGCCGCCTTGCCCACGGACGTCGCCCAGCCGAGCAGCGAGCGGGCCGGAATGTACTCGCCGAACGGCACCAGCCGCATCTTGTCGTAGCGGTCCCCGGTGGGCCCGTCCGGCCCCACCAGTACCGAACTCTTGAAGATCCCCGGCCGGTCCGACCGCCGCGCGTCCACATTGACCAGCAGGTCCGCGCCGACGGACCGGGAGAGCGCGGCCAGCCGGTCGCGCAGATCGGGCCGGTTTCCCAGATCCTGCCCCACACTGCTCTCTCCCCACACCACGAGATCCACCCGCCGCCCGGCGAGCTCGCGGGTGAGCTCCTCCTCCCGATCGAAGCGCCGCTGTACGCTCCCCACCCCGTCGACGACGCCGGGCTGAACGACCGCGACCCGCACCGTCCCCGCGAGCTCGGGCACCGGCGCCCACCCCCACACCCCGGCGACCACGCCCGCGCAGGTGAGCACCCCCACGACGGCCACCACACGAGCGCGGGGCGCCGAAACGAGCGCGGTGAGAGCGGTGTTGACGCCCACGACCAGGAACCCCACCAGCCAGACGCCCCCCACGGAAGCCACCCGCAGCGCCGGTGCGACCTGCCACTGACTGGCCCCGAGCAGCCCCCAGGGCCCGCCCAAGTACTCCCAGGACCGCACCAGTTCGACACCGATCCACCCGGCGGGCACGACGAGGAGGGCCGCCGCCACGCGCCCGGGCCCCGGCGCGCCCCCCAGCAACCGCCGCACGAGCAGCCCCCAGGGCGCCCACAGGGACCCCAGCAGCGCGGCCAGCACCAGGATGAACACGTGCAGGCTCGGCAGCAGCCAATGGTGCACGGCCAGCAGGAACCCGGCCCCGCCCAGCCACCCTTCGAGCGCCGCCCGCCGAGCCGTGAGCGCCGAGCGGACGAGTAGCATCCACGGCACGAGCGCGACCCAGGCCAGCCACCACAGGGAGGGCGCGGGAAAGGCGAGAGCGGGGATGGCGCCGGCGGTGACGGCCGCGAAGGCCCGGGTCCAGGGTGAGGTGAGCAGGGGCTCGTGCGGTTCCGCCACCATGCGGTACCTCCTCTTCCACGTCTGCCGTCCGTGCTGGAGCACACCGCTCCGGACGTATCGGCCGCGGTGTCCCGGTGTTCGCCGTCCGGCGGAGGGTACACCTCTCAGCGGTGCCCGCCCGGGGAACAGCGCGTGTTCGATGCGCATTCGGTCCTGGGGACAAGGACGGATCCAGATCGGCTGCGACGGCAGCTGTGCTCTGGATCCACAGAGCCGTAGGTTGAACATGACTCCATGTGGATCGTCACTCTACTGACCGGGTACCACCCCATTCAGGCGTCGGCGTCCTCACATACCCCCTCTTGTGACCATGCCGACAGGTTGATGACAATAGGCCAGTGGCTGGGCCTTTCATCCTGTGTGTCGCCATCGCAGTCCTGTGCCACCGGTGGCGCACACGACGTATGGCGCTCGGCTGACTTGTGCGTCGCCATGGCTCGCGTCTGCCCGACAGCTCCTTCCCGTTCTTGCGTGGCCCCTGATTCGTGACAGGAAACGTTGCAGCAAGCGTCCGACACGACGAGCGGAGCGATCATGACCAATCCGAGCAGCGCAACGGTCGAGGTCCCTCTCCCGGTTCGGGTGGGCAGCCCGTCCCCGTTCCGGTCTCCCGGCCTCGTCATGGACGGTGGAGAGGTTCCGAAGCACATCGCCTTCATCGTCGACGGCAACCGCCGCTGGGCGCGGAACCGGGGCATCTCGGTGGAAGAGGGGCACCGTCGGGGAGCGGAGAACATCTGCAGGGCCCTGGAGTGGTGCGAGGCGGCAGGTGTCCAGATCACCACCTGGTGGCTGCTCTCGACGGACAACCTCAGCCGTTCCGCCGGTGAACTCCGTGAACTCGTGGACATCATCAGGGGACTTGTCCGCCTGCTCGCCACCAGTCGCCGCTGGCGGATCCGTCACCTGGGCGATCCCGCCATGCTGCCGTCATCACTGGCGACGGAGCTCAAGGAGGCTGCCGGGAGCACCGGTGACGTCCTACGGCCACAGGTCAATCTGGCGATCGCCTACAGCGGACGAGCCGACATCGTCGAGGCCGTCCGCACCACCGTCCTGCGGGCGGCCCACATGGGACTGGACGTCGACGCCCCTCTCGAAGTGACCGAGGAGCGGATCGCCGAAGCCCTGTCCACGAGAGGGCAGCCCGACCCGGACCTGGTCATCCGCACGTCCGGCGAGCATCGCCTGTCAGGGTTCATGTCATGGCAGACCAGCATGGCCGAATTGCACTTCTGCCCTGCCCTGTGGCCCGATTTCCGGCGAACCCATCTGGAATCGGCCTTGGGCGACTACGCGGCGCGGAAGCGCCGATTCGGTATGTGAGAAGCCGCTCGCCATTGCCCGTCGGATCCCGAATCACCGGTCTCGTGCCGTGCGGCCGGCCGGTGAGTTCGCTGTGCTGCCCATCTGTCGCCGAAGGAAAGGATCCGCAGGATGGACGAGACGCGCGTACCGGCACTCCCCGCACCACTCTCGGACACCGGGGTCAACCCCCGTATGGAGGAGGCCCGGCAGCGCATGTACGCGTGGGCCGACTCCTACGGTCTGATCCCTGGGGCCGTACGGGTGCACATGGACCGCAGCCGCATGGAGTACCTGTCCGCCTTGTATTACCCAACGGCCGATGCTGAAACGTTTGACGTGGTGACGGGCTGGATCCTGTGGGGAACGCTTGTCGATGACGTGATGGACGACGGCCAGGCCGACCAGGCCCCCACGGTGTGCCGGACCGCGATGGCACAGGCGCTGGCATACCTGGAGCACGGACACTTCACCGACACACCCGTCATCAGGGCCCTGGACGACCTGTGGCGACGTACCGCCGAAGGCCGCTCGGAAGGCTGGAAGCGATCCTTCATCAGCCACTGGCGACAGGGGTGGCAATCCGGCTGCGCGTCACAGATGGACCGGCTGTCCGGCCGTACCCCGTCGGTGGCTGAATACCGGGAACGCCGACGGCACGACATCAAAATGCTTCCGATGGCCGACCTTCTCGAAGTGGCCCTGCACATCGACCTCCATGAGGACATCCGCCATCTACCGGCACTCGAAGCGCAGCACAACTTGGCGTCCGACTACGCCGGCCTCGTCAACGACCTGGTGTCGGTCGACAAGGACCTCGCCCTGGACGGACCACAGAACGTCGTGACGGTCCTTCGCGCGCAGGAGAAATGCACCATTCCAGAGGCGATCGAACGCGCCCGGGAGATGACCAGGGAATGCGTACGCTGGTACCTGCGGGCCGAAAGCGAGTTGCCCGTACAACTCGATGCCGCGGGCGCCTCGGGCTCGCAGCGCGTCGACGCGCTGCGCTACGCGCACAGCCACCGAGCGACCTTCAACGGGAACCGGCAGTGGCATCTCGAGGTCCCGCGGTACACCCATCATTACGACACTGAGCAGGGCGGCGAAGCCGCACACCTCACCGACTTGCTGGCCATGCTGGGGGAGGCCTGAGCGGGCCGTGCCCGCTCAGGCGTGGTGGGCCCCGGCATGCCGCCGGGGCCCACCACGCGGAAGCCTGGAAAGCGCCGCGGGCCGTGCTGCCTACCGACCGCGCAACCAGTTCCGGAACGATGCCCACCAAGAGGTGCGGGATGCCGGCCCTTGAGCTTGCCCCGGCTGAGAAAGGTCACTCGCGACCTGGCCGACGTCGGCCGACGCCGTGGTCGGTGCCTGCCCACCCGTCAGATCGGCGTCCGGCGACGGCTGCTGTGCGGTGAACTTCACCGGCAGTTCGACGAGGTGACGTGACAGCAGCGAGGAGCGGTAGCGCAGGCCCGACTCCTCGACGGCCAGGGCGAGGTCGGGAAGCCGCAGCAGCAAGGCGTCGATTCCGGTTCCGGCGATGGCCCGGCCGACGTCCTGACCGGGGCACTCGTGTGCCCCGCCGCTGAAGGCGAGGTGCGCCCGGTTTCCGTGGATCGGGGCGTCCAGGTTCGGCCGGACGACGGTGTCGACGTTGCCGGAGGCCAGCCCCAGCACGAGCGCGTCGCCTTCCTTGATCTGCTTGCCCGCGAGCTCCGTGTCCTGTGTGGCCCAGCGGCCCAGCACGGTCACGAACGGCGGCTCGTCCCAGAGCACCTGCTCCACGGCGTCCGGGAGGGTCATGTGCCCGCCCGCGAGCGACGCCCGGAACCTGACATCCGTCAGCACCATCTTCAGGGTGTTCGCGATGAGGTTCGCCGTTGTCTCGAACGCCGCGATCAGCACCAACCGCAGATGCTGCTGGACTTCCTCGTCCGTCAGGCCCACCGGGTGCTCGAGCAGCCAGCTGGTGAAGTCGGCACCGGGTTGGGCGTGCTTGCGCGCGACGAGCCTGCGGAGCGTCTCCTGCACGAACTCATTGCTCGCGATGGCCGTCTCGGTGCCCCGGAGCATGTCACGGGCGGCGTTGACCAGCTGGGGGCTGTAGGCCTCGGGCATCCCCAGAAGCTGGGTCATCGCCATCATCGGGAGGTGCTCGGCGAACTGATGGACGAGGTCGGCGTTCCCCGCGGCGCAGAAGCGGTCCACCAACTGGTTAGCGCACTGCGTCACATGGCGGCGGATCCCTCTCTTGTCGAAGCGGGCGATGCTGTCGTTGACCGCACCGCGCCACCGTTCGTGCTGCTCGCCGTCGACGAACGACATCATGGGCTGCCAGGTGACGATGGGAAGGAGCGGGTTGTCCATGGACACCCGGCCTTCGCGCATCTCCGTCCACAGCCGCGCGTCACGCGAGAACCGCGACGGCGTCCGGGTGACGTCCAGGATCTCCCGGTACCCCAGCACCAGCCAGGCCGGCAGATCGCCGGAGAGCAGCACCGGCGCGACCGGACCGTGTTTGGCGCGCAGCCGCTCGTACAGCCCGTAGGGGTCCGACTCGGCCTCCGGGCCGTAGAGCCGGGACGCGCCCGCGTGGGACGCGCCGATGTGTGCCGGGCATCCCGGGGGTGGGGTGGCGAGGGAGTCGGTGCGGGCGTGTTCGGGGGGGTTGGTCACTGGGGCTCCGGGGAGACGGTCGTGAGGGTGTAGAGGTAGCGCATCAGCGCCATCAGGATGTCGCGGCAGGAAGCGCGGTCGCGGGCGTCGCAGTCGATCATGGGGACGGAGTCGTCCAGGTCCATGGCCGCGCGGAGTTCCGACATGGGGTATCTGGGGGCTCCGGGGAAGGCGTTGACGCCGACGACGAAGGGGACGCCGCGTTCCTCCAGGCGGCCGATCACGTCGTAGCTGACCTCCATCCGGCGGGTGTCGAGGAGTACGACCGCGCCGAGGGCGCCCTCGAAGAGGCCGTTCCAGAGGAACCAGAACCGCTCCTGGCCGGGCGTGCCGAACAGGTACAGCACCAACTGGTCGTTGATGCTGATGCGGCCGAAGTCCATGGCCACCGTGGTCTCGGTCTTCTGCTCGATGCCGGCGAGGTCGTCCACGCCGACACCGGCCTGCGTCATCGTCTCCTCGGTGGTCAGCGGACGGATCTCGCTGACCGAGCCCACCAGGGTCGTCTTGCCGACCCCGAAGCCCCCGACGATGACGACCTTGACGGCCGCGGTGGCCGTGGCGGGGAGGGTGTCCTCGCTGCGCGGCCCGGCGTAGCTCTCAGAGCTTCTGTAGTCCATGCATCACCGCCTCAAGGATTCGGACGTCGGGCAGCGCGGCCGCGGGTACGGGCGGGCGGGCCTCGACCTTTCCGTCGGAGAGCAGCTCGGTGAGCATCGGGGTGAGGGTGCTCACCGGCAGCTCCAGATAGGCGGATATCTCGGCGACCGAGAGGGGGAAGTCGCACATCCGCACGACGGCGGCGTGCTCGGGCTGGAGGCCGGGGTCGGGCTCCGCGCGGGAGACGATGAGGGTGACCAGATCGAGGTGGGTCCTCGGCCTGGCCCGTGTCTCCGCCGTACTGAGGATGTACAGCCTGTCCGGATTGCCGGGTGGCTCCGCACCGGGCTCGTTGTCGGGTCGGGAACCGTTCACGTGGCCGCCCCGCCGACCCGGGGCGGGCTGGTGAGATGGGAGCCGATGCGGGCCACCAGATCCCGCATCTTCATGCCCATCAGCCCGGCGTCCACGTCGTCGTCGGCCAGCACGGCCAGATACGCCCCGGCCCCGGCGGCCATGAGGTAGAAGAAGCCGCCGTCGACCTCGATCACCACCAGGCGCATCTCCCCGTCCCCGTGCGGGAACTCCTGCGCGATGGCCGTCGAGAGGCTCTGCAGTCCGGCGCAGGCGGCGGCGAGGCGGTCGGCGACCTCCGTGTCCGTACCGTGCTGGGCCATGCGCAGGCCGTCCGAGGACAGCACGATCACGTGGCGGGTCTGGGGGACGCTGGTGGCCAGGTCCTTGAGCATCCAGTCCATGTTGAACCGCGGCTGCTGCGTCACTTGGCTACTCTTCCTTGTCTGACGGGTTATCAGTGATGGGGCGCCCGTTCTGCTCGTGCAGCTCGCCGTTGATGCCGCTGGTGAACGCGGCCAGCCACATTCCCGGCTGTACGGGCGGCTCCTCAGGCACGGACGGGGCGGGCGTGCGCCCCTCGGCCGCGTTCCGGGCCCGCTCGGCGGCCGCGCCGCGGCCGAAGGGGAGCGGGGCCGGCCCGCGCCGCCGACGGCGCTGGGGCAGACCGCCGTCGCCCATCGGCGGTGGCACGGGGCTGTCCATCATCGGCGTCTCGGACGGCTGGAGGGGGATGGAGCCCGGGCGCCGCTTCTTCTTGGCGGGCGGAAGCTTGGGCGCGCGGGCGATGTCGCCACCGGGGAACCTGCTCGCGGTGATCAGGTTCGGCGGGATGACCAGCACCGCGCGGACGCCGCCGTAGGCCGAGGGCCGCAGCGACACGATGAAGTCATAGGTGTTGGCCAGCCGGCTGACCACCGCCAGCCCCAGCCGCGGGGACTCGCCCAGGTCGTCCAGGTCGAGGCCGCCCTCCTTGGACAGCACCCGGTCCGTACGGCGGCGGGCCTCGTCGGTGAGGCCGACACCGGCGTCCTCGATCTCGACCGCGATCCCGGACTGGATGTCGACGGCGGTCAGATGCACCCGGGTCTGCGGCGGCGAGTAGCGGGTGGCGTTGTCCAGCAGCTCGGCCAGGGCGTGGATGACCGGCTCGACGGCGGGACCCACCACGGCGACGTCGGCCACGGAGTGGAGGTCCACGCGGCGGTACTCGAGGATGCGGGACATCGCACCGCGCAGCACGTTGTAGAGCGGGATCTCGGAGCGCCACTGACGGCCGGGGCGCGAGCCGCCCAGAACCGCGATGCTGTCGGCGAGACGGCCGGTCAGGGCGTTGCCGTGGTCGAGGTGGAGCAGGTCACCGAAGACATCGGGGTTGTTGCCGTGCTTGTGCTCCATCTCCCGGATGTCGTACGCCTGCTGGTGCACGATCGCCTGCATGCGGCGCGCGATGTTGACGAACGCCCGGTGGGCCGCGTCACGCAGCGCCTCCTCCTGCTGCACCGCCTCGATGACGGACCGCACCACGGCCCGGTGCGCGGCGGAGAAGCCGGGCTCCAGCTCATGGGCCGGGACGGTGACCCTGACGACCTGGTCGGTGGGGGCGCCGCGACGCATCAGCTTGAGCGCCTCGGGGAGGACGTCCCGGGCGAAGCGCCAGGTCTCGGCGTCGTGCTGGTCCAGCCGGCGCTGGAGGAGCGCCTCCCGCTCGGCCAGGCGCCGGCGCAGCCCCGCGATCACCCTGCCGCGCCGCGCCGCCTCGGCGGAGGCCAGCCCCACCGCGACGGTCGCGGCCGCTCCGCACCAGATCACCGGCGCGCGCGCCGCCGGGGTCACGGAGAGGACCGCCGTGACCGCGCACACGGCCAGCACCAGTGGGGAGATCAGCCATATGAGCGCGGAGGCGGGCCGCCTGGGAGCCGACGAGCCTGTACCAACCATCGAGATCCTCGGAACTCTTGAGACAAGGGAGTGGGTGCCGGAGCGCGGCATTTTCCTCGCTTCTTGGGCGGGAAAGACGGCGGCAGCACAGCACTTGACCGCGGCGGGCCGTACACACGTCGGCCCGCTGCGCGACATGGAGCGTAGCCGGTCGTCGGACGCTCCCGGCGCGAACTTGTCATATTCGCGGAATGAGCTGACGAGCGAATTCGAAAGGCTTCATAATGGCCCACGCCTGAGTGGGCGAATGCATTTCCGAATGGCAGGGGGCGCGTTCGGCCCGGAGCGAAGGTCACGCTCACGGGTGGTCCGTCCACCGAACCCTGCCCCTTGGCCGGTGGACGGGGCTAGGCTCGCTCCACCACATCCTCCGGGGAGACACCGTCATGTCGGGGCAACAGCGTGAACGCGTCCTATCTGCCGCCCTGTTCGAGCGAGAGCGCGAGCTATCCGTCGTCGAGCGGGCGGTGTACGGCCTCTGCGGCCGTGAGATGCAGTGTGAGATCCAGAAGGAGAGCACCGAGAACGAAGAGGTCATCGAGGCCGGTCGTGCCGGAGGGGACCGCGAGACCGAGGGTGCGGCCGAGAAGGAAGGCGGCCTGCTCCTCATCAGCGGTGAAGCGGGCCTGGGCAAAACGGCGTTGCTCACCCATGTACGCCGCGTCGCCGGTGAGCGCGACGACTGCACCGTGCTCTTCGGGCGCGGCAGCAAGTCCGCCGAGAGAGTCCCCTTCACCATCGTCCGGCAGCTCCTCCAGCCCGAGCTCGCCGCGATGACCCAGGAGGCCCGGCGGGAGCTGCTCGGCGACTGGCACGACATCGCCGGCCCGGCGCTCGGCATCACCCCGCCCGTCGGCCCGCTGGCCGACCCCCAGGGCGTGCGCGACGGACTCGACTGGGTGATCACCCAACTGGCCTTCAGGGGAAAGCCTTTGGTCGTCATCGTCGACGACGCCCACTGGGCCGACCCCGAGTCCCTGGCGTGGATCACCTCCTTCGCCGTACGGCTGCGGGAGATGCCGCTCCTCATCGTGCTGGCCTACCGGCCGGAGGAACTGCCCGACCACACCCCGGGTTTCAAGGAGCTGGTCGCCGGGCGGGTGGCCCGGCCCGTCGAGCTGCGCGCCCTGACCCCCGAGGCGGTGGCCGGGCTGGTGCGCGAAGCCCTCGGCCCCGGCGCGGACGATCCGTTCTGCCGGGAGGTCTGGGCGGTCACCGGCGGAAACGCCTACGAGGCCGTCGAGCTGATAGCCAAGGCACGGGACCGCGACATGGATCCGGTCGAGGAGTCCGCCGCGCTGCTGCGCGAGCTCGGTACCGCCGCCCGGGGCAAGGGCCTGGTCGCCCGGCTCGAGCAGCTGGGGTCCGCCGTGACCCGGTTCGCCTACGCGGCGGCCGTCCTGGGCACGGAGATCGAGCTCACCCTCGCCGCCAACCTGGCCGGCATGGGCCCCGCCGAGGCCAAGCAGCGCGCCGACCAGCTGCGGGAGGCCCGGATCCTCACGGGCGACACCACGCTGGAGTTCGTCCACCCGCTCATCGCCACCGCCGTCTACCGGGCGATCCCGACCGGCACCCGCACCGCCATGCACGGGCAGGCCGCCTGGCTCTCCGCCGACGCGGGCAAGGGCGTCGCCGTCTCGGCCCGGCACCTGCTGGAAGTGCACCCGGACGCCGACGCGGACGTGGTCGGTCAGCTGCGCGCGGCGGCCAGGGAACACCTTGCCGTCGGTGCCCCCGACGCGGCCCGCCGCTGTCTGGAGCGGGCGCTGGTGGAGCCTCCGCCGGAGGAGGACCGGGCCATGCTGCTCTACGAGCTGGGCTGTGCCGCGCTGCTGACGTCCCCCAAAACGACGATCAACCACCTCCGCGCCGCCCTGGATCTGCCGGACCTCAGCGAAGAACTGCGCATCGACGCCACCTTCCGGCTCTCCCAGGCATATGCGCACAACAGCCAGCTCGACGAGGCCGCCAGGGTGGTCGCCGACCAGGCGAGGCGCAGTTCCCCGGGCCCGGCCAAGCTGCGCCTGGAGGTGGCCCACTTCATGTGGCAGGGCATCCAGGTCGAGGAAGAGGACTCGATCAGCCGCTCCCGGCGCGTCGCCGAGCTGGCCCGTGATCTGGAGGGCCGGGACAACGCCGAGCGGACCCTGCTCGTGCTGCGTGCCTTCGACGGGATGCTCCGCAGTGAGAACTCCCTGGAGGTCGGCGAGTTCATCGACCGGGTCCTGGTGGACGGCAAGCTCCCCGACGATCTGGGCTGGACCAACGCGGAGTGGGGCTTCGAGATCCCCAGTCAGATCGGGATCGTCTGCTCCTACCTCGACCGGCTCGACGAGGCCGGGGAGCTCTTCGACCAGGCCGTGCGCGCCTTCGAGATCGCCGGCTGGAGCGGTGCCCATCTCGCGTTCGCCCATGACTTCCGAGGGCTGGTCTTCCGTCGTCGTGGCGATCTGGTGGAGGCCGAGCGGGCCCTGCGGAAGGGCCTGGGCCTGGCTCACCGGCTCGGCCCCGGGCTGCCCATCCAGTGGGACGGCACGTGCTTGCTGATCGACACCCTCCTCGCCCGGGGGAAGGCCGACGAGGCCCAGGAGGTGGCGGAGGCCAACTCTTTCCTCCCGCCGTACTCACCGGCGATCGCCCTTCCCGACGCCGCCTGCCTGGCGGGCAGGTTGCTGCTCGCCAGGGGCAAGACGAAGGAGGCCATCGCGGAGCTGGAGGCTGCCGGGCGCAGGCTGGAGGAGCGTGGTCGGCACAACACCCTCTGGGCACCCTGGGCGTTCGACCTGGCCTTCGCCATCAAGGACGAGGAGCCGGAGCGCGCCCGGACCCTGGTCGGCCAGGCGATCCAGCACGCCATGCGGTTCGGCACCGACACGGCCATCGGCGAGGCGCTGCGCTTGGCGGCGAGGGTGGACGCGCCGCGGGAGCGGCCGGAGAGGTTGAGCAAGGCCGTCGCCCATCTGCGGCTGTCGCCCTGTCGCTACGAATTCGCGGCGGCGCTGGTCGACCATGGGGTCGCGCTGCGCGAGTGCGGCCACAAGGCCGAGGCGGTGGAGCGGCTGCGGGAGGGCCTGGAGGTCTCGGAGCGCTGCGGCGCGGACGGGCTCGTCCGTACCGCCCGGGCGGAGCTCGTGGAGCTGGGCGTCGAGGAGGAGGGCGAGCCCGCACAGTAAGTTCCCATGTTGACGCTGTGGGTTGACGTCATCGCGTGATGCGGAGAGGGGCCGCCGGGCCGAGCTACAGGCTCAGGAGGCCCGGCGGCCCGTCTTTTTGGCCGCGGTCTTCTTCGTCGTCGCGGAAGCGCTGGTCTTCGTGGCACTGGTCTTCGTGGCACGGGTCTTCGAAGAGCCGCTCTTCGCGGTGGTCCTGGAGGCAGTGGTCTTTTTGGCCGCGGCCTTTTTGCTCGTACTTTTGGTCGATTCCGCGGTCTTTTTCGCGCGCCCGGACGACGTGGATTTCGCCGCCGTCTTCGCGGGGGCGCCTTTTCCGCTCGCCGAATCGATGGAGGCCTGCAGGGCCGCCATCAGGTCGATGACATTGTCGGGCGCGGCCGTGGTCTTCTTCCGGGGTGCCGGCCGGTGGTCCAGATGGGCGCTGATGAGCTCGCCGAGGGCGATCTCGTACTCGTCCTCCAGCGTGTCGAGGTCGAAGTCCTCCGACAGCGTGTCCATCAGGCTCGTGGCCATCTTCAGCTCCTGCGGCCGCACGGTGACCGAGGAGGAGGGGGCGAGGCCCTTGCTGTCGCGGATCTCGTCCGGCCAGTACATGGTGTGGAGCACCAGCAGGTCCTCGTGGACCCTG
Organism: Streptomyces abikoensis; assembly: GCF_014648775.1. Classification (GTDB taxonomy): domain Bacteria; phylum Actinomycetota; class Actinomycetes; order Streptomycetales; family Streptomycetaceae; genus Streptomyces; species Streptomyces abikoensis. The sequence continues at coordinate 827,955 of NZ_BMRT01000002.1, read as the reverse complement.
AGCAGGGCCAGCGACTCCCGCGTCCGCAGCGCGATCTTGGTGACGGCGACGCGTTCGGTCTGCTTCAGCGTTTCCCGCAGCAGGACGTAGGGCTTGTCGGCGGCCGCGCTCTCCGGGGCGAGGTAGTAGGCGCCGGAGAGCCGCAGGGCGTCGATGCGGTCGGCGTCGACGAAGGCCAGGACGTCGATGAGCTTCTTGCTCGGCAGCGGCAGGCCCGCCAGCTCGTTCTTGGTGACGACGGCCGTATTGCCCTCGTCGTCCTCGAAGCCCTTGGCGACGTGCTCGTAGTCGATCTCCTTGCCGCACGCGTCGCAGACGCGCTTGAGGTGGATGCGGCCGCCGTCCTCGTCATGGACCTGGTGGAGCCTGAGCCCGTGCTCCTGGACGGCGGCGTAGAGCCGTACCGGCACGGAGACCAGGCCGAAACCGATGGCGCCCTTCCACATCGTCCGCATAGATCCGTCCCTCCGCGGGGAATTCCTACTTTATGCCCGCCTCGTCGGACCGGCAGGTGGTGGAGGTCGAGGGCCACCGACTGGCCCTCTCCCATCTGGACCGGGTGCTCTTCCCCGGGTCGGGGCACACGAAGGCGCAGGTGCTGCGGTACTACGCCCGGATCGCCCCGGCGCTGCTGCCCTACGCCCGCGGCCGTCCCGCCTCGTTCGTCCGCGCCCCCGAGGGACCGGCCGGGCAGAGCTGGGTGGCCAAGAATCCGCCCGCCGGTTCCCCCCATTGGGTGCCCCGGGTGCCGGTGGAACACCGGGAGGGGCTCACCGAACAGATCGTGCTGGACTCCACGGCCGCGCTGGTCGCCATGGTGAACCTGGGGGCGTACGAGGTGCACGTGCCCCAGTGGACGGCCGAGGCGGGCCCGGACGGGCACGACCGCCTCGTCCTGGACCTGGACCCCGGCCCCGGCACCGACCTCGTCGTCTGCTGCCGGGTGGCCCAGCGGCTGCGCCAGCTCCTCGACGCCGACGGGCTCGCCGCGTACCCGGTGGTCTCCGGCTCCAAGGGGCTCCACCTCTACGCGCCCATCCGGCCCGCCTCGGGCCGGGCCGCCTCCCGGTACGCCAAGGAGCTGGCCGGGCGGATGATGGGCGAGCACCCCGGGCTGGTGGTGGTCTCCATGGCGCGCGCCGAGCGCCGGGGCAAGGTCCTCATCGACTGGTCCCAGAACGCGAGCGCGAAGACGACGGTGGCGCCGTACTCCGTGCGTCTGACACCGGACCGTCCGGGGGTCGCGGCCCCGGTGACCTGGGACGAGGTCGCCGGCTGCCGGGACCCGGCCGACCTGGCCTTCGGCCCGGAGGAGGTCCTCGACCGCGTCGCCGGCCACGGCGACCCGCTGGTGGGCCTGGGAGGTGGACGGGGGAGGGCCCCACTGCCGTGAGGGTGTGGCCGAGGGCTCAGGCCCCAGCCCCAGCCCAGGCCCAAGCCTGGGCCGTCAGGTGGGGGCGGCGTTCACGCCAGGTCCGTCAGGTCCGGGCGGAGCCGGTGCCACGTGGGGTGGCGGAGGCGACCGGAGGCCGTCCAGCCGCTGAAGACGACCTCCGCGACGAGCCGGGGCTCGGCCCAGTGCGCGGCCGGTACGTCGACCGGGCCCGTGAACGGGGAGTCGGGGCGCTGGACGACCGTCAGATAGCGCGCCAGGTCGGCGCGTTCCCGTTCGGCGAGCCCCGAACCCACGGAGCCCACGTAGCGCAGGCCCTCGGGCTCGCGCAGCCCGGCCAGCACCGCGCCGGGCAGGCCCGTCAGCCGGCCCTGGCCCTCGGTCCAGCCGCCGATGAGGACGTCGATGGTGATCACGTGCTTGATCTTGCGCCAGTCGGGTGACCGGAGGCCCGGCGTGTACCGGGAGGTCAGCCGTTTCGCGATGACGCCCTCGAAGCCGCTGCTGAGCGTGGCGTCCCAGGCCCGTCTCCCCTGGCCCTCCAGGTACGCGGGCACCGACCAGTTCGGGCCGCCGATGCCCAGGCCCGAGAGCACGGCCCGGCGCTCGCGGTAGCCGAGGTCGGTGAGGACGACGCCGTCGAGGTACATGATGTCGAAGACCATCAGGTGCACCGGGTACTCCATCGCCAGGTGCGCCGCGCGGCGCGGGTTGGCGATGTTCATCCGGCGCTGGAGCAGCCCGAAGTCGGGGCGTCCCTCCGCGTCCAGGACCACGATCTCGCCGTCGAGCACCACGGGCCTGCCGTGCAGCTGCTCGCCGAGGGCCTGCAGCTCGGGGTAGGTCCGGGTGGCGTCGTTGCCCGTGCGGGTGACCAGGCGCAGGGTGCCGTCGCCGGGTGTGTCGGCGACGCAGCGCACGCCGTCCCATTTGACCTCGAAGGCCCAGTGGGCGTCCTCGCCCTCGGCGGGCAGCGGCCCGGGGGTGGCCAGCATCGGCCGGATCGAGGTGCGCTCGGGCAGCGGGGCGTCCGGCGGGGCGTTCACTTCGAACCGGCCCAGTCCAGCAGACGGTCCGCCGGCCAGGTGGTGACGACCCGGTCGGCGGGCACCCCGCACTCCTCGGCGCGGGCGCAGCCGTAGATCTGCCAGTCGAGCTGGCCGGGGGCGTGGGCGTCGCTGTCGATGGCGAACAGCACGCCCGCGTCCAGGGCCCGGCGCAGCAGCCGGCGCGGCGGGTCGAGCCGCTCGGGGCGGGAGTTGATCTCCACGGCGGTGCCGAAGCGGGCGCAGGCGGCGAAGACCATGTCCGCGTCGAACTCCGACTCCGGCCGCGTCCGCCCGCCGTTCAGCCGTCCGGTGCAGTGGCCCAGGACGTCCACGAGAGGGCTGGCGACGGCGGCCACCAGCCGCCGGGTCATGGCCGGGGCGTCCATCCGCAGCTTGGAGTGGACGGAGGCGACCACCACGTCCAGCCGTTCCAGCAGTTCCTCCTCCTGGTCGAGCGCGCCGTCGGCGAGGATGTCGCACTCGATGCCCGTCAGCAGCCGGAAGCCGTCGCCCAGCTCCGCGTTCACCCCGGCGATCACGTCGAGCTGCTGTCGCAGCCGCTCCGGGGACAGTCCTCGGGCGATCGTGAGCCGGGGGGAGTGATCGGTGAGCACGGCCCACTCGTGGCCGATCGCGCGGGCGGCGCGGGCCATCTCCTCGATGCCGCTGCCGCCGTCCGACCAGTCGGAGTGGAGGTGGCAGTCGCCGCGCAGGGCCTCGCGCAGGGCCAGCCCGCCCTGGACGAGCGGGGCGCCCGCCGCCTCCTCCAGCTTCGCCAGATAGCCGGGCGCCCGGCCGGTGAGGGCCTCGGTGACCACGCCCGCGGTGCTGGGGCCGATGCCCTTGAGTGCCGTCAGGGAGCCGTCGGCCGCGCGGCGCCGCAGCTCCTCGTCCGGCAGGTCGCGGATCACGGCGGCGGCCGTCCGGAAGGCCTTCACGCGGTACGTCGGCGCCTGTGAGCGCTCCAGCAGGAACGCGACGCGTTCCAGCGCCTCCACGGGCTCCATGCCACCCATGGCACCACCTCCACACCACCACCGTGCGGTACGGCGGAGCGGCGCGCATGTGTTCCGGGCGGGCGCGGTATGGGCAGACCATCCCGTACGGGCGGACCGTGCGGAGTTCCACCGCGACGGAGGAGGAGCGGGCATGAGCGACGCGCACAGTGACGGCGGTGTCGTTCCCGGGCGCCGGGCCGTGGTGCTGGGCGGCGGGATGGCGGGGATGCTGGCCGCCTCGGCCCTGGCGGACCACGCCGACGAGGTGGTGGTCGTCGAGCGGGACCGGCTGCCGTCCGGGGCCCTGCCCCGCAAGGGGCTGCCCCAGGCGCGGCACGCGCACCTGATGCTCGCGGGAGGGGCGCGGGCGGTGGAGTCGCTGCTGCCGGGGATCACCGACCGGTGGCTGGCCGAGGGCGCCCGGCGGGTGGCGCTGCCGACGGCGCTGGTGTCGCTGTCGTCGCAGGGCTGGATCCCGCGGACGCCGGAGGCGCAGTTCCTGATCTCGTGCAGCCGGGACCTGCTGGACGCGGTGGTACGGGAGCGGGTGCTGGCCCACTCGCGGATCACGCTCCGCGACGGCGTCGAGGTCCACGGGCTCCTGGGCGACGCCCGGCGGGTGACGGGCGTGCGGATCGGCGAGGTGGGCGCGGGCGGGGCGCGGCCGCTCCCGGCCGCGCTCGTCGTCGACGCCACCGGGCGGGGGTCGCAGGCCGCGCGGTGGCTGACGGAGCTGGGGCTGCCCGCCGTCCGGGAGGAGACCGTCGACTCGGGCCTGGTCTACGCGACGCGGCTGTTCCGGGCGCCCCCGGGCGCGGAGGACTTCCCCGTCGTGAGCGTCGCGCCGCGCCCCGACGCAGCTCTGCCGGGCCAGGGCGTGACGATGCACCCGGTGGAGGGCGGGCGCTGGCTGGTGACCCTGTCCGGTACGAGGGGCGGCGAACCCTCACGGGAGGACGCGGAGTTCGAGCCGTTCGCGCGCCGGCTGCGGCACCCGCTGGTGGCCGATCTCATCGCCCGCGCGGAGCCGCTCACGGGGGTGCGGCTCAATCGCTCCACGGTCAACCGCCGCCGGTACTTCGAGCGGATGGCCTCCTGGCCGGGCGGTTTCGTCGTCACGGGGGACGCGGTGGCGGCGTACAACCCCGTCTACGGGCACGGGATGTCGGTCGCCGCGGCGGGCGCGGTCGCCCTGCGGGAGGTCCTGGCGGGGGAGGTCCTCGGGGACCCCCGGTCGGCCCGGCGGGCGCAGCGCGCGGTGGCCCGGACGGTGGACGGGCCCTGGGCGATGGCCGTGGGAGAGGACATCCACTACCCGGGCGCGATCGGGGAGCGGCCGCCGGCGGCGGCGCGGCTGCTGCGGGGCTATGTGCAGCGGATGATGCTGACCGCGACGGTGGACCCGGCCCTGACCCGGGCCATGGTGAACGTGATGACGCTGGCGGCGCCCATGTCGGCGCTGTTCACGCCCGCCGTGGTGGCGCGGGTGGCTCGCGGGCCCCGGCGGCTGCCGCCCCCGGAGCCGCCGATCACGGCGGCCGAACTGGCCCGGGCGGGCCTGGCGCCGGCCTGACGCGCCGGCCTGACGCCGGGCCGGCGGCCCGGCGCGCGCCCCCGCTGTCGGCAGGCGGGTCGGCACCGCCGGGCCGCGCCGTCGTGGCCGGTCGCCGTCGCGGCGGGGATCAGGCCCCTGACCCGCCCCTTCCCGTTTCCCGGGGGCAAGCCCCCGGACCCCCCCTCACGGCCGTGTTGCCAGCCGCGCCGGCGGCAGGTATTCGCGCACCAGCGTGCGGTGCCACCAGCAGCCCGTCTCGCGGAGCTCGCGCCAGGTCGTGAAGCGGTAGAGGTAGAGGCGGGCGCGGACGTGGGTGGGCGGGGTGGTGGGGAAGGGGTTGTCGCGCAGCAGGCGCAGGGTCGCGGGGTCGCCCGTCAGCAGGCGTTCGACGAAGGGGCCGAACCATTCCCGGGCGTAGCCGGGGGAGATCCCGGCGAACCACATCAGCCAGTCGAGCCGCAGGTGGTACGGCGCGAACTGGCGGGGGAGCCGGCGGGGGTCGCCGGGCTTGCCCCGGAAGCCGTACTCCTTCCACTCCGTGTCCTCGGTGAGCCGCTCGTCGGCCGTTCCCTCGACGACGACCTCGTAGCGGCTGCGATTGACGCTGCCGAAAGCGCCGTAGGTGTTGACCAGGTGGAAGGCGTTGAAGGACATGTTCATGCGCTGCCGCGCGGACAGCAGATTGCGCACCGGCCACCAGCTCAGCGTGACCACCAGCGCGGTGGCGGCGAGCACCAGCACCTCGAACCAGAGCGGGGCGGCGCCGGCCGGGGCGTGCCGGGGGAGGCCCAGCAGCTCCGCGAGGGCCGCGCCGTCGACGGCGGAGAGGGCCAGGACGATCGTCAGCCAGTTGAGCCAGGAGAAGTTGCCGGAGGCGACGAGCCAGAGCTGGGTGCAGATGATCACCGCGGCGGCGACGCTCGCCACCGGCTGCGGGGCGAACAGCCCGATCGGTACGACCAACTGGGCGACGTGGTTGGCGGCCGTCTCCACCCGGTGGAGGGGCTTGGGCAGCCGGTGGAAGAACCAGCTCAGCGGGCCCGGCATGGGCTGGGTCTCGTGGTGGTAGTACAGGCAGGTCAGATCGCGCCAGCAGGGGTCGCCGCGCAGTTTGATCAGCCCGGCGCCGAATTCGACGCGGAAGAGCAGCCAGCGCATCAGCCACAGGGTGAGCACGGGCGGGTCGGTCCGGGCGTTGCCCAGGAAGACGGCCAGGAATCCGGTCTCCAGCAGCAGGGACTCCCAGCCGAAGCTGTACCAGGTCTGGCCCACGTTGACGATCGACAGGTAGAGCACCCACAGCGCGGCCCACATCGCCATGGCCGCCCCCAGCGGCACGGCGTCGGCCGCGCCCGCCACCATCGCGGCCGACAGCAGCGCTCCCGTCCAGGCCCAGGCGGCGAAGAAACGGTCGGAGTAGTGGAACTGGAAGACGCTGGGCGCCCGGCGCGTCGGCACGTACGCCACGTACTGGGGGACCGGCAGCATGCCGCGCTCCCCGATGAGCGCGCGGAACTGCAGGGCCGCCGAGACGAAGCCGACCAGGTAGATCGCGGCGAGCGCCCGCGTCAGGAGCAGCCGGCTCAGCCAGTACCCGGATGCCGTGAACCATTCCATGGCGCCCTCCGCACCGTTTGCGTCCTTCCGGACCCTGCGGTCGCATCGAAGAAACGGACAAAAGATGGCAGAGTGACTCTATGGTTGATCGGGGAGCGACGCCTGCCGCCGTCCCGCCGCCGGACGACTGGCCCGCCCGCCCGGAGACGGTGCTCGCCCTCAATCGCATGGGCGGCTTCGACTGGGACCTGATCAGCGGACGGCTGCATCTGGACCCGCAGGCGCTGGAGCTCCTGGAGGTGCCGCCGGAGCGGTTCCACGGCCGGATCACCGATCTGACGTACCGCGTCTCGCGCCCGGACGCCGCCCGGCTGGACACCATGGTGGCCCGGGCCCTGAAGGACGGCAGCGAGAGCTACGGCGGCTACTACCTCGTCCGCTGCGCGGACGGCTCCCAGCGCTGGACCTACACCCAGGGGCGCATCCGGCGCGACGCCGACGGGCGGCCCTGCCGGATCATCGGCGTCGTCCGGGACGCCACCGAGGAGCTGGGCCGGACCGGGCCCCGGGAGACCGACGAGGAGCGCCGTCACCAGACCACGGTCGTGGAGACCACGACGGCCGCCCTCGCGCACGCCCGGACCGTCCAGGACGTCATCGACTTCTTCCGGGACGCCCGGGCCGTCGAGCACCTGGGCTCCGACCTGCTCGTGCTCGGCCTGCTGGAGTCCGGCCGCATCCACCTCGTCGCGGAGGGGCCCTCGGAGCACTTCATCCCCGGCACCCGCTACACGCGCGTCGACGACAACTTCCCGATGAGCGAGGTCATCCGCGCCCTCTCGCCCCGGTTCATCGAGTCGCCCGAGGAGTTCTCCACCCACTACCCCTGGCTGTGGGAGCGCATCAAGGACATCGGCATCTGCTCCGCCGCCTATCTCCCGCTGGTCGCCCAGGCCCGGCCCATCGGCGCGCTGGGCCTGCTCTACCGCGAGGCGCGCGGCTTCACCCGGCAGGAGCGCAACCTCTTCATCGCGCTCAGCAGCAGCCTGGCGCAGGCCATAGCCCGGGCGATGCTCTTCGACCAGGAGCACGACCTCGCCGAGGGCCTCCAGCAGTCCATGCTGCCGCGCCGCATCCCCGACGTGCCCGGCGCGCAGATCGCGGTGCGCTACCGGTCGGCCCGGATGGGCCGGGACATCGGCGGCGACTGGTACGACGCCATCCCGCTGCCCGGCGGCCGGGTCGGGGCGGTCATCGGCGACGTCCAGGGCCACGACACCCACGCCGCCGCCGTGATGGGCCAGCTGCGGATCGTCCTGCGCGCGTACGCCACGGAGGGGCACTCGCCCGCCACGGTCATGGCCCGCGCCTCGTCCTTCCTCCACGAGCTGGACACCGACCGCTTCGCCACCTGCACCTACGCGGAGGCCGACCTCACCACCGGGGTCGTCCAGCTGGTCCGCGCCGGCCATGTGGACCCCATGCTGCGGCACGCGGACGGCACCTGCCGCCGGCTGCCCGTCTCGGGCGGGCTGCCGCTCGGCCTGTCCGCCGAGTTCGGGCGGCTGGACTACCCCGTGACGACCGTCGAACTGGCCCCGGGGGAGACCCTGCTGATGTTCACCGACGGCCTCGTCGAGCAGCCCGGCTCCGACCTCGACGAGGGCATGCGGCGGCTCGGCGCCCTGGTCCGCGAGGGCCCCTACGACCTCCACAAGCTGGCCGACCTGCTGTGCGGCGTGGTCGGGGAGCGGATGGGCGAGGACGACCTGGCCGTCCTGCTGCTGCGCCGCCAGGGCCCGGCGGCCCGTGGCGGCGGCCGCCTCCAGCAGCACATCGCCCCCGCGGACCCCGAGGCCCTCTCGGCCGGCCGGCACATGATCCGCGCGGCGGTGCGGGCATGGGGCGCGCGGGAGCGCTCGGACGAGATCGAGCTGGTCGCCGACGAGTTGGTGACCAACGCCCTCCTGCACACCGACGGCGCGGCCGTCGTGACGATCCGGATGCTGACCGGGCACGAACGGCGGGTGCGGGTGGAGGTGGAGGACAAGTCCAGCGTCCTGCCGCGCCGCCGCGAGCCCGGCGAGTCGGGGGTGTCCGGGCGCGGGCTGCTGCTGGTGGACCGGCTGGCGGACGTCTGGGGCGTGGAGCCGCGCGGGAACGGCAAGTGCGTCTGGTGCGAGTTCGTGGTGCCCGAGCGGCACCCGGTGCCGGACGAAGACGGCTGAACCGGTTGTCCGGGAGTTCATGCCCTATACACCCTTCCTTGCAAAGGAATTGCAAATTCCGGTCTTCTTGGGTCAACTGTTGACGCAATCCCCCCTGACGGACCGTCGACAAGGCCGAAAACCATGGGCACCCCCCGCCACCACCACCCCCTCCGCCGCAGAGCCGGCCAGCTCCTGGGCGTCGCCGCCCTCGCCCCCGCCGTGCTGCTCACCGCCCAGGCCGGGCCCGCCCGGGCCTTCGGCACGGTCAGCGCGTTCGGGCAGCACGCCGAACACGAGGCGATCACCCGCGCCGCCCTGGCCTGCGCCCCCGGCACCCGGTCCGACGGCACCTGCTTCGAACCCCGCTCCCTCGACCAGCTCGCCGGCCACAAGCGCACCTTCGGCGCGGTCGGCGCGCCCGACACCGACGAGATCGTCGTCCCCGCCGCCCACTGCGACAACGCCGACTTCCTCACCACCCCCGGCTACCCGCGCGACCGCGCCGACGCCACCCGGCAGCTGCTGGCCTGCATAGCCAGACTCCAGACCCGCTTCACCGAAGGGGTCACCGCCGCCGGCGGCACTGTCGCGGCGGACGGCGAGGTCGTCCCGGGCGAGAACGACCTCACCAGGGACTGCACCTTCACCCTCGGCATCCGGGGCCGCGACAAGTGCGAGGCCATCGAGGGCCTGGGCCGCGCCCTCCACGGCGTCCAGGACTTCTACTCGCACAGCAACTGGACCGACAAGGCCGCAGGCGGCCCCCTCGGCAAGGACAACCCGCCCGGCCTCGGCCGCCCCGCGCCCTCCCCCCTCCTCGCCCTCGGCACCGGCCGCCCGCCCGCCGCCCCGTCCGTCCCCGCCGACCTGACCACCGGCTGCTTCTCCCTCCTCCCGCTCGGCTGCGCCCGCCACGTCCAGCACGCGGGCCTCAACAAGGACACCGGCGTCATCGACCCGGCCACCGGAGCCACCGGCGGCCCCACCACCCCCCGCGGCAAGGTCGCCGGGAACTTCGACCGCGCCGTCCAGGGGGCCATCACGGACACCCGCCGCCAGTGGGCCGACTTCCGTGCCGCCCTGACCGCCAGGTACGGCAAGGACCGCGCGGAGACCATCGGTTGCGCCCTCACCCACGACGCCCCGGCCCGCGACTGCGCGCCCAAGAGCTGAATCCCGCGTTCCACCGGGAAGAGGCCAAGGTCACAACCCTTGCCCCTGCTGTGGGACGCGGCCGCTCACTAGCCTTCCCCCCATGACGGTCCTGCCCGACGACGGCTTCCACCTGGCTGCCGAGTTCCCGGACGCGACCCGTGAGCAGTGGCAGCGCCTTGTCACAGGCGTGCTGAGCAAAACGGGCACCGCGGCCGAGGGACCGGCGGCCGAGGACGCACTGGCCACCGCGCTCCAGGACGGGCTCGCCACCCGTCCCCTCTACACCGCCGATGACGGCGGCGCGGTGCCCGGCCCGCCCGGCTTCCCCCCGTTCGTCCGCGGCGGGCGGCCGGAGGGCACCGCGCTCACCGGCTGGGACGTACGCCAGCACCACGGCGGCCCCGACCCCCGGCGGGTCAACGAGGCCGTCCTCGCCGACCTCGAGAACGGCGTCACCTCCCTGTGGATCGCCGTCGGCGGCGCCGGACTGCCCGTCGAGGCGCTGCCCGCCGCCCTCGATGGCGTCTACCTCGACCTCGCCCCCGTCGTCCTCGACGCGGGCGAGGAGTCCGAGCCCGCCGCGCGGAAGCTGCTCGCCCTGTACGCCGAGCGCGGCCTGCCGCGCGACGCGGCCGCCGGCAACCTCGGCGCCGACCCCCTGGGCACCCTCGCCCGCACGGGCACCGACGCCGATCCCGCCGAGGCCCTGGCCGCCGCCGCCCGCCTCGCCGCCCTGTGCGTCCGCGACCACCCGCGCCTGCGTGCCCTGACCGTCGACGCGCTGCCCCTCCACGAGGCCGGCGGCTCGCCCGCCCAGGAACTGGGCGCCTCCCTGGCCACCGGCGTCGCCTACCTCCGCACCCTCACCGCCGCCGGACTCACCGTCGACGAGGCCTGCTCCCAGCTGGAGTTCCGCTACTCCGCCACCGCCGACCAGTTCCTCACCATCGCCAAACTCCGCGCCGCCCGCCGGCTGTGGGCCCGCGTCGCCGAGGTCAGCGGTGCCACGCCCGCCGCCCGCGCCCAGCGCCAGCACGCCGTCACCTCCTCGGTGATGATGACCCGGCGCGACCCGTGGGTGAACATGCTGCGCACCACCATCGCCTGCCTCGGCGCGGGCGTCGGCGGCGCGGACGCCGTCACCGTCCTGCCCTTCGATACGGCCCTCGGCCTGCCCGACGCCTTCGCCCGCCGGATCGCCCGCAACACCTCCTCGATCCTGCTGGAGGAATCCCACCTGGCCCGGGTCATCGACCCGGCGGGCGGCTCCTGGTACGTGGAGCGGCTCACCGACGAACTCGCCCACGCCGCCTGGGCCTTCTTCCAGGACCTCGAACGCGCCGGGGGCCAGGCCGCCGCCCTGCGCTCCGGTCTCCTCGCCGAACGCCTCGCAGCCACCTGGGCCGAACGCTCCGCCGACCTGGCCACCCGCCGCGAACCCATCACCGGCGTCAGCGAGTTCCCCCACCTCGGCGAGGCGCCCGTCGACCGCGAACCCGCCCCGCCCGCGCCCTCCGGCGGACTGCCGAAGGTCCGCCGCGACGAGGCGTACGAGGCGCTGCGCGCCCGCTCGGACGCCCACCTCGCCGCCACCGGCGCCCGGCCCCGCGTCCTCCTCGCGGCCCTCGGCCCCGCCGCCGCCCACACCGGCCGGGTGACCTTCGCCGCCAACCTCTTCCAGGCGGGCGGCATCGAGCCCGTCACCCGCCAGGTCACGGCCGAGGACGCCGCCGGCGCCCTCACGGCCGAGGGCGCCACGATCGCCTGCCTGTGCTCCAGCGACACCCTCTACGCCGAGCAGGCCCCGGCCGTGGCCGAGGCGCTCAAGGCCGCCGGCGCCGACACCGTCTTCCTCGCCGGAAAGCCCAAGGGCGAGCTGCGGGAAGACTGTCTGCGGGCGGGAGTCGACGCGTTCGTCTTCGCCGGCGGCGACGCCGTCGCCGTCCTCTCCTCCGTCCTCGACCGCATGGGAGTGGCGTGATGCGGATCCCCGACTTCTCCGGCATCGACCTCGGCCCCGCCGCCACCGGCCCCGCCGACCCCGGGGCCTGGCGCGCCGCGCTGAAGGAGAGCACCGGCAAGAGCGCCGAGGACCTCCTGTGGGAGACCCCCGAGGGCATCGGCGTCAAACCCCTCTACACCGCCGAGGACCTCGAAGGGCTGGACTTCCTCGCCACCTACCCCGGCATCGCGCCCTACCTGCGCGGCCCGTACCCGACGATGTACGTCAACCAGCCCTGGACCATCCGGCAGTACGCCGGCTTCTCCACGGCCGAGGAGTCCAACGCCTTCTACCGCCGCAACCTGGCGGCCGGCCAGAAGGGCCTGTCCGTCGCCTTCGACCTGCCCACCCACCGCGGCTACGACAGCGACCACCCGCGCGTCACCGGCGACGTCGGCATGGCGGGCGTCGCCATCGACTCCATCTACGACATGCGGCAGCTCTTCGACGGCATCCCGCTCGACAAGATGACCGTCTCCATGACCATGAACGGCGCGGTGCTGCCCGTCCTCGCCCTCTACATCGTCGCCGCCGAGGAACAGGGCGTACCGCCCGAGAAGCTGGCCGGGACCATCCAGAACGACATCCTCAAGGAGTTCATGGTCCGCAACACCTACATCTATCCGCCCCGGCCCTCGATGCGGATCATCTCCGACATCTTCGCGTACACCTCGCAGAAGATGCCGCGCTACAACTCCATCTCCATCTCCGGCTACCACATCCAGGAAGCCGGGGCCACGGCCGACCTGGAGCTCGCCTACACCCTCGCCGACGGCGTCGAGTACCTCCGCGCCGGCCAGGGCGCCGGCCTCGACGTGGACGCCTTCGCGCCCCGCCTGTCCTTCTTCTGGGCGATCGGCATGAACTTCTTCATGGAGATCGCCAAGCTCCGGGCCGCCCGGCTGCTGTGGGCCAGGCTCGTCAAGCAGTTCGACCCCAAGAACAGCAAGTCCCTGTCGCTGCGCACCCATTCGCAGACCTCCGGCTGGTCGCTCACCGCCCAGGACGTCTTCAACAACGTGGCCCGCACCTGCGTCGAGGCCATGGCCGCCACCCAGGGCCACACCCAGTCCCTCCACACCAACGCCCTCGACGAGGCGCTGGCCCTGCCCACCGACTTCTCCGCCCGCATCGCCCGCAACACCCAGCTGCTCATCCAGCAGGAGTCCGGGACCTGCCGGGTCATCGACCCCTGGGGCGGCAGCGCCTACGTCGAGCGGCTCACCCACGACCTCGCCCGCCGCGCCTGGCAGCACATCCAGGAGGTCGAGGCGGCCGGCGGCATGGCGCAGGCCATCGACGCCGGCATCCCCAAGCTCCGCGTCGAGGAGGCCGCGGCCCGCACCCAGGCCCGCATCGACTCCGGCCGGCAGCCCGTCATCGGCGTCAACAAGTACCGGGTCGACAGCGACGAACAGATCGAGGTCCTCAAGGTCGACAACTCCTCGGTGCGCGCCCAGCAGATCGACAAGCTCCGCCGGCTGCGCGCCGAACGCGACGAGAGCGCCTGCCAGGACGCCCTCCACGCCCTCACCCGCGCCGCCGAGGCCGGCCCCGGCCCGGGCCTTACGGGCAACCTCCTGGCCCTCGCCGTGGACGCCGCCCGCGCCAAGGCCACCGTCGGCGAGATCTCCGACGCCCTGGAGAAGGTCTACGGGCGGCACGCCGGGCAGATCCGTACGATCTCCGGTGTCTACCGGGAGGAGGCCGGCATGTCGTCCGGCGTGGAGCGCACCCGCGCGCTGGTCGAGGCGTTCGAGCGGGAGGACGGGCGCCGCCCGCGCATCCTGGTCGCCAAGATGGGCCAGGACGGCCACGACCGCGGCCAGAAGGTCATCGCCACCGCCTTCGCCGACCTCGGCTTCGACGTGGACGTCGGCCCGCTCTTCCAGACGCCCGCCGAGGTCGCCCGGCAGGCGGTCGAGGCGGACGTCCACATCGTCGGCGTCTCCTCGCTGGCGGCCGGTCACCTCACGCTCGTCCCGGCGCTCCGTGAGGAGCTCGCGGCACAGGGCCGCGAGGACATCATGGTCGTCGTGGGCGGGGTCATCCCGCCGCAGGACGTCCCCACGCTCCTGGAGATGGGCGCCGCCGCGGTCTTCCCGCCCGGCACGGTCATCCCGGACGCCGCCCACGACCTGCTGAAGACCCTCGCCGGGGTCCTCGGCCACGAGCTGTGAGCCCATGGCCCGCGCGATAGACCTGGACGCCTACGTCAAGGGCGTGCTGGACGGCGAGCGGGCGGCCGTCGCCCGCGCCATCACGCTCGTGGAATCCCGGCGCGCCGACCACCGGGAGCTCGCCCAGCGGATGCTGACCGAGCTGCTGCCGCACGCGGGCGGGGCGCGCCGGATCGGCGTCACCGGGGTGCCCGGCGTCGGCAAGTCCACCTTCATCGACGCCTTCGGCACCATGCTCACCGGGCTCGGCCACCGGGTCGCGGTGCTCGCCGTCGACCCCTCCTCCAGCCGCACCGGCGGCAGCATCCTCGGCGACAAGACCCGGATGGAGCGCCTCGCCGTCGACCCGGCGGCCTTCGTCCGCCCCTCGCCGACCGCCGGCACGCTCGGCGGGGTCGCCAAGGCCACCCGCGAGACCATGGTGGTGATGGAGGCCGCCGGCTACGACGTCGTCCTGGTGGAGACCGTCGGCGTCGGCCAGTCGGAGACCGCCGTCGCCGACATGGTCGACACGTTCCTGCTGCTCACCCTCGCCCGCACCGGCGATCAGCTCCAGGGCATCAAGAAGGGCGTCCTGGAGCTCGCCGACGTCATCGCCGTGAACAAAGCGGACGGACCGCACGAACGCGACGCCAAGGCCGCCGCCCGCGAACTGTCCGGGGCCCTGCGCCTGATGCACTCCCACGACGCCGCCTGGAACCCGCCCGTCCTCACCTGCAGCGCCCGCGAGAGCACCGGCCTGGACACCCTGTGGGAGCGCGTGGAGGCCCACCGGGGCGTCCTGGAGGCCACCGGCGGTCTGGCCGCCCGCCGCCGCGACCAGCAGGTCGACTGGGTCTGGAGCATGGTCCGCGACCGGCTCCTGGCCGAACTGCGCGACCACCCCGACGTCCGCGCGCTCGCCCCCGGCCTGGAACGACAGGTGCGCGAGGGCACCCTGACGGCGGCCCTGGCCGCGGAGCGGCTACTGGAAGCATTCCGTCCGCCGGGCTGAGCCGGGAGTCCACAGTGCCGCGACGGGGCGCCGGCCGGCCGCGGCGCCGCCGTGGCCGGTCGCGCCCACGCGGTGGTAGCCGCATGTCGACTCGGCCCGCGCCCCTTCGGGGCGCCGCCCCGTGCGGAGCGCCCTCGGGCCCATGACATCCTGGGCCGTCACGCCCCGCCGGGGCGGGCACGGCGGACGTCGGGGATTTCGAGGATGATGCAGCACATGAGACTCTGCTTCCTGGTGGAGGAGCAGTACCGGTACGACGGCATGCCGGTGGACGTGATCCGCCAACTGACCGCCTGGGGACACCGGGTGGACGTGCTGCGGCCGGGCGGCTCGCTGATCTGGCTCTCCGAGACGGTGCGCGCCGGGCGCCACGACGCCTGGGTGCTCAAGACCGTCTCCGGCGGCCCCGGGCTCACCCTGCTGGAGGGCGCCGCCGCCATGGGGCTCACCACGGTCAACGACGCCCGGGCGATCCGGGGCGTACGGGACAAGGCGCTCGCGGCCGTGCTCGCCGAGGCCCACGGACTGCCGGTCCCCGTCACCTACGCCGCCGCCCGCGCCGAGGACTTCGCGGAGCTGCCCGCCGACGCCTTCCCGCTCGTGGTCAAGCCCGCCGACGGCAGCTCCGGGCGGGCGGTGCGGCTCGTCCCGGACGCCGGGCGGCTCACCGACCCCGGCGCCGAACCCACCGGCGACGGCCTGCTCATCGCCCAGCCGTACGTCCCCAACTCGGGCGTCGACCTCAAGGTGTACTGCCTCGACGGCGAGCTCTACGCCACCGAACGCCGCAGCCCCCTCCACCCCGACCGGCCGCCCACGGAGCGCCAGGTCCCCCTCACCCCCGAGGTCGCGGCCATCGCCGGCGAGGTCGGCGCCGTCTTCGGCCTCGACCTCTACGGCGTGGACATCGTCTTCGGCCCCGACGGCCCTGTCGTCGTCGACGTCAACGACTTCCCCAGCTTCCGCCAGGTGCCCGACGCCGTCGCCCGCGTGGCCCGGGCCGTCCTCCGGCTCGCCGAGGCGGGCGGCACCGCGCACGTCGTACCCATGCCCCGCCCGGCGCTGACCGCGCCCGCGCGCGCGATCGGCGGCAACGCATGAGGATCTGCCTGCTCACGCCCGACCCGCACCACCCGCTGCTCGCCGCGACCACCGCCCTGCTGACACCCCACCACGAGGTGACATGGCTGGACCCGACCGGCCTTGAGGACTTTCCCTGCCCTTCGGACCTGTCCGACGTCTACCTCCTCAAGACCCGCACCCCCCGCGCCCTGGCCCTCGCCCGCCACCTGGAGGAGCACGGCGCGCCCGTGCTGAACTCCGCCGCGGCCACCGAGCTCTGCCAGGACCGCACCGCCATGGCCGACGTCGCCCGCCGCGCCGGACTGCCGTTCGTGGCCACCCGCACCGAGCCCTCGCTCGCCCCCCTGGTGGCGGCCGGCGAACCGGCGGCGCCCGTCGTGGTCAAGAGCCGCCACAGCCGCCGCCACGACCTCGTCGCCCGCGTCGACGACGCCGCGCGGCTGCGGGAGCTCGCCGCCCGCTGGCCGGACGAACCCGTGGTCGTCCAGCCCTTCACCCCCAACGACGGCTGGGACCACAAACTCTGGGTCGTCGCCGACCAGGTCTTCGCCGCGCTGCGCCGCTCCGAGCTGGCCGACGCCGTCCCCGGGAGCCGCACCCGCGCCCTCGCGCCCGGCGAGCTGCCCGCCGGATGGGCGGAGCTGGCCCGGCGGGTGGGCGAGGTGTTCGCCCTGGACGTCTACGGCGTGGACCTCCTCGACGCCGGGGGAACACCGGTGATCGTCGACATCAACGCCTTCCCCGGCATCCGGGGCCAGCACGGAGCCCCCGAGGCCCTGGCCGCGCTGGCCCTGCGCACCGCCACGGGCAGCCGCCGGCCGCGCGTTCCGGCGGTGCCGTAGGCGCGCGGCGGCCCGTAGCGGCGCGTATCCGGAACTCTCTTCGAAGTTTCCGGTCCACGGCTCTCGCCGTCGTGACGGTCCGGGCCGATACTGCGGACGCTCCGTCGACCGCCGTACCCGGAGGAGAGCGCCATGCTTCACGGCATCGATGTCAGCAGCCACAACAGCGCGAACTACGCGCTCCAGGGGCTGGACTTCGTGTTCGTCAAGGTGACCGAGGGCACCTCGTACACCAACCCCAAGTGGGTGACCCAGCGCAACCGGGCCCGGAACGCCGGGCTCGTCGTCGGCTACTACCACTACGTCACACCCGGCTCGATGTCCGCCCAGGCCGGCTACTTCCTCGACAAGATCGCCTTACGCGCGGGCGACGTGCTCGCCCTCGACTGGGAACACCCCGACGTCTGGTGCCTGGACAAGGACCGCTGGCTGGAGGACGTCAAGGACGCGGCCCCCGCCCACCGCGTCGTCCTCTACTGCAACCGCGCATACTGGTTCAACCGCGACACCACCGACAACGCCGGCGACGGCCTGTGGATAGCCGACCCCGATCACGCCGCCGGCCGTCCGGCGGTCCAGCACCCGTGGACCTTCCACCAGTACAGCTGGGCCGGCGGCCTGGACCGCGACGTCGCCCGCTTCGACACCCGCGCGGCACTGCGGGAGTGGGCGGGCGCGTAGGGCCCTTCGGGCGTCGGGCGTCGGGCGTCAGGCGTCAGGCGGCTGGTTCGCGTCGCCGAGGCGCGACACGGAAGACGGGGACGGGGCAGGCGCCGGCGCTGACGTTGATCAGGGAGCCGGTGGACACCCGCGAGACGCACCCCGGGGCGTCGGCGCCGAAGAGGAACGGATCGGTGCTCTCGCCCGACCGCTCGACGCGCAGGCGGCCGCCCGCGAGGACGGGATAGGGGACGACCGGAACGGGAACGCGTTCCTGAACGACGTGCGGGGTCGCGAGGGCCCGGCCGAGGGCGGTCCGCCAGTCCGCGTCCGTGGTGCGCCAGCCGCACACGACTCCGTTGCCGCCGTAGTCGTCGTTGGGTTTGAGCACCAGACGCTCGCGCCGGGAGCGGGCGAAGTCCAAGAGGTCCACCGTGCGCCCGTCGGGACAGGCCGTGGACCCCGGGCGCACCAGCCTCGTCCACGGGACGAGGGCCCCGGCGGCGGCCGCCTCCGGCGCCGGCAGGAGGCAACGGGTGCGCGGATCGGTGAGCAGGGCCAGGGCCGACTTCTTGTTCGCCAGGTTGCTGGTGTACGGGTTGACCATGACGCACGCCCCGCTCGCCCAGGCGCGCGTCATCGGATGCTCGGCGAAGGCGGGCCCGTAGCGGGAGAGCAGATCGGCGAGGACGGCCCGCCGGTGGACCACGGTGACCGGCCGCGGCCGCCCGTCGGCGTCCCGCGTGAACAGGCCCCGCCCGGCGTCGTAGTGCAGATCGTCCGGCGTGCACACCACCGTCGGCACGCCGCGCCGCCGCAGCCGCGCCTGGAGCGCGCCGAACTCCCAGGGGAGTTTGGACTCCCAGTCGACGATGGCCGCGTGGGGCGCGCCGCCCGGGGAGCCGCCGGCGGCCCAGGCGCCCACCAGGGTGTCGGCCATGCGCGGGAGCCCCGGCACGGGCCGCGCGGTGTACTCGCGGGTGAACGCCTCCATGACCGGGGTGTCCAGGTAGGCGTCGGCCAGCAGGTCCTGCGAGATGACGCCGCCGGGGCTGTGGGAGTTGTACTCGACGAAGAGCGTCCGCCCGGCGGCCCGGAACCCGTCGAGCCGGGAGTGCGAGCCGCAGTCGCCGGCCGGCGGGGCCATCGCGACGAGCGTCCTCTCCTCGTCGGACAGCGCCAGTTGGCGCCGCACGAGCTCACCCGCCTCTCCCGGCCGCAGGGCGTACGCGGCCAGCCGGTGGATCGCCCGCGCGAGCAGCGCGCCGTCCGCGCACCCCTGGGCGTGTTCCGCCTCGCTCATGAAGCGCGGCCGCAGCATGTGCGTCAGCGGCCGGCCGTCGGGCGTCATACGCGCGTCGCGCTGGTGCTTCAGCAGCCGGTGCTGGGTGGCCTGGGCCGCGCGGTCGTGGCCGAGGAGTTCGTGGAAGCGGTCGACGGCGGCCTCCACGACGCCGGGTGCGGGGCCGGCGGGCAGGTCACCGAGTCGTGGGTCCATGGTCGTCGCCGCCCGTGCCGGGTTCCCCGTCCCCGTCCATGTCCACGTCCATGTCCTCGTCGGGACCGGCGCTGATGATGTCGTGCGCCCCTTGGACCACTTGCTGCGGCGTGACCTGCCGCCCTCCTGGCTCGGCGGTACGGGCCTGCTGGACGGCCTCCTTGACGGACATGCCGAAGCCGAGGCACTCCACGGCCTCCTTGGCCACCGCGTACCGCGCGCCGAGCTCCTCCGCCGCGAGGTGCGGAGCCGCTTTCTCGCCCCTGCGGGGGCGGTCGTTCCCCACGCTCACAGGGGACCACGGCGGCCGGCCGGGCGCACCGGGCTGTGGGCCGAACGGGTGAAGGGCGGACCGCCGCGCCCTGGACGCTGTGCGGCTACGTTGTCCGCATGAGCAATCTGGATCTGCATCCCGCCCCGTCCCTCTGCGGTGGACGCGCCGATACTCCCGGCGGACCCGTGCGCGAGTTGCTCGAACCCAAACGAGTGCCGCTCGGCGAATCCACCTACGTCCGCCGGCTGCTCCCGAACCTGGGCCGCCGCATGGTCGGCGGGTGGGCCTTCGTCGATCACTACTCAAAAGCACACTAGGGCCCTCACCAGGCATGACGCTGGTGAGGGCTCTGCCGTATCCTCAGCGAACCCGCCCACGGGGCTTCAAGGGCACCGGCGGCAGTTCGGGGGCTGACAGCCGGGCACCCGCGTACCCGTGAACGTCACCGAATCGTTCGCCAGCCGTCCAGGACTCACGAGCGCGGGCGATCTCCTCCCCCGTGCGACCGACGAAGTTCCACCACATGACGATCTTCTCCTCGAAGGGTTCGCCTCCCAGCAGCATCAGCCCGGCATCCGACTCGGCGTGAACGGGCAGTTCGGTGCGTCCGCACCCGAGGTAGAGCATGGAGCCTGGCAGAACGCGGACACCGTCCACCTCCGCCTCACCGGACATGGCGAGCACCGCGTACTCGAAGTCGGGTTCCACCGGCAGGTTCGCCCGCGTGCCGGCGGCGAGGGCGATGTCGGCACCGACGAGGGGGCTGTAGGTGGTGCCGGGTGAGGCAGTGCCGTCGAGCTCGCCCAGGATCACCGTCGCGGTCACCCCGGGCGCGCTGACGGTCGGCAGGTCGGGGTGGTGCTCGAAGTGCGGTTCCACGTGCCGGTGGGCGTCGGGCAGGGCGACCCAGAGCTGCGCGCCGTGGAGGTAGCGGGGATGCGGACGGGGGCTCTCCTCGGAGTGCGCGATGCCCCGGCCGGACGTCATCAGCCCGAGTTCCCGGGGGCGGACGGTCTGAAGGCTGCCGACGCTGTCCCGGTGGAGCACCTCTCCCTCGTGCAGCCAGCTGACGGTCTGCAGACCCATGTGCGGATGCGGCGGAACCTGCATCCCCGGCTCGTCGGCGATGTCGTCTCGGCCGTAGTGGTCGACGAAGGCCCACCCGCCGATCATGCGGCGGCCCAGGTTCGGGAGCAGCCGGCGAACGTAGGTGGATTCGCCGAGCGGCACTCGTTTGGGTTGGAGCAGCTCGTGTACAGGTCCACCGGGGACATCGGCACGTCCGCCGCAGAGAGTTGGGGCGGGATGCAGGTCAAGGTCGCTCATGGTGACAACGTAGCCGCAGCGGGCAATCGCCGGGCCGACCAGAGCCCCGGCTCGCGTCCTGCGGAGACGAGTGAGCCGGGGCGCGGTCGTCGCCGTCGCGTGGAGCGAGCGGCGACGTTCTTCCGCACGCCTCGCCTCGTTCGAGTAAGGCTGTGCGGGGTTCAACTACCTTGCAGTAGCGGAGATACTTGCAGGTGGTGGGCGGCGAATCCAGGGTTCATGAGGTAGATCACCCCAGCCTTTTGACGGCTTGCTACGTAGCTCTCCTGCGGCTGGCCAGGCTCTCGCCTCAAGGACCCCCGCTACTCAATCGTGGCGGTCCACTTGCCTCGTGAGAGGTGGACGGCGCCGTCCTGCGTGATCTCGGCGCGGCTGCCGTACAGCGGGAGTCCTCCTTCCGAGTTCTGCCGGTGACGGATGCGTTCGAGGACGTCCCAGAGCCGGCGCGGGCCGCCCTGGTGGACGACAGGCGGGTCGATGAAAGTGGCCGATGCCCGTGCCCATGAGCCGTCCTGATGGAGGAGCCACGCGGTCCGCCGTCGGCCGTCCTGGCGGTAGTGGGTTTCCACTCCCGGCACGGCGAGTTCGAGCATCGACCGCAGCTCCCACGCTTCGCTGAGGTTCAGCACGGGATACCTGCCCTGGGTGATGTGGTCGCCGTCCACGTCGGTGAGCTCTTCGAGGCGGCCGCCGAGCCCTGTGGGGTAGTCGTCGCCGTGCCGGGTGCTCATGAAGCCGGCCCAGTCCCGTTCGATCCTTCCGGCTGCCCGGCCGTCTTCCGTCTTCCACGCGGTGAGGATCGCGGAGGTGTTGGCGATGGTGGTGACGAGGCGTCCGCCCGGCCGGAGAGCGGCCAGCCATGAGGCCGGTACCGGCCAGACGGACACCATCGAGACGATCCTGTCGTATGTCCCGGGAAGGGGGCCTGTCGCATCGCCAGTGACGAGGTCGGGGTGGAGGCCGATGCGGTCGAGCCGTTCCCTGGCCGCCGCCTCCAGGTACGGGTCTACGTCGATCGCTTGGACGTGTTTGTCTCCGAGCAGGCCGGCGGCGAGCGCGGTGCCGTAGCCAGATCCTGTTCCGATGTCGAGTAGGTCCAGGCCCTTCGCGAGCCGGCCGTGCCGGTACATCTGGATCACGAGCCCGGGGTGGGTCGAGGACGAGGTTGCCTGGCCGGTGGTGGTCTGCCCGTTCTCGGCGTGGTCGGCGTGCAGGGGGCCGATTCGGGTCACCAGCGTCCGGTCGGAGTAGGCCGTGCTCGTCCACTTCTCGGGGTCGGCGGGTCCGTTGTGCAGCACCCAGCCGCCGCCCGGCGTGCGCTCCCACCAGCGGGGCACGAGGGCATGGCGTGGGGTCTGTGCGACGAGTGGACGCCAGCGCGAGACGGGGTCGGCGATCTCTTCGGCCAGTCGCTCGGCATACGGTTTCCAGTCCACGGGCGCCGCCTCACTTCTTGTCGGGGATGTCCTCGTACGCGGGATCGCATGCTTCCTGCTCGGCGGGCGAGCAATCCGAACCGTCCAGACCGGGGAGGCACTCCGGATCGCACGGATCTTGTGCGTGCACCGGCACGCGTTCCACTGTGTCCCGCCACGCCGGGCTGCTGAGGATCTCGGCCAGCGTGCCGTTCTTCACGGAGCCGCCTGGCATGAAGCGGCTCATCACACAAGGTGCCACGCTGCCGTCGGGCAGCACGGCCAGTTGTCCGCGGCCGCACCTTCCGCACAGCTCGGAAGCCTCGGGCTTCCCCGTGGTCACGGCCCGCCCGATCGCCCGACTGCGGTCGATCCGGACCTTGGTGACGCCCAAGCCGACAAGGTCGTCGCGGGCCTGGGTGATGCGCTGGCCGGGCAGGACTTCCACGACGCCGGCGCGTAGGGGGATACCGCGGCGGACGGCTTCCTGGATGTTGGCTCGCGTCCGCCGGTGGCTGCCCGGCTTTCCGGTAATCCGGTCGTGTTCCTCGGGGTTGTCGCTGTGGTAGCTGGTCGCGAGAGAGACGTTTTTGCGCGCGAGGATTCCCCACCAGCGCTCATGGATCTTGTAGAGGCTGCTGTACACCTCGACGCGCAGCCCCAGCGTCAAGGCGTGTTCCGTCAGCTCGATCCAGTCCGGATGAGCGGTGGGTTCCCCGCCGAGCAGCTGGATCAGCGGGATGTCGAGGGCGGCGGCGTCGGTGATCACCGCGAGCCATTCGGTACGGGTCATGGTCCCGTGAGTGCCCTGTGGACCCGATGCGGCGAAGCACATCCCACACCTGAGCGGGCACTTCGCTGTGAGTTCAAGTTGTGCAGATTGCGGCCTTACTGGAAGGAGCGACTGTTTCGTGACCACCGTCATGGTCTGTTTGCCTTCCTGGAACCCACGTGCTGGCGCAGGGGCCTTCCCTGCGCCGTCGTTCAGTGGTGCAGGCCGGCTGGCCGTTGGGCCCGCCCGGTCGCCCTCGGCGACGAGAGCGACCAAGGCCAGCCGCTCAGTTACCTCCGTGAGGAGGCAGCTGACCAAAGGTAGGTGTCATCGCTCCGTGGACGTGCGCGTTCTTACAGGTACAGATCACGGGTGCGTAGTGGCGGCGCATGGCGGCCGGCATGTCGGGGTGCGGCATGGCGGGCGGGCTGAAGAAAGGGCCGACGGCCTCCGCCCACGAGCGCACCGACGGTGTCGGCAGTACGGGAGGCGACGGAATCTGAGCAGCCGACGGGGTCGGTGGCTCCTCGATGGCAGGCCAAAGCCGGCAAAGCAGACGTAAGAGGAGGGTCACCAGCCCTCTCCTACTTCCGGCTGACCGGCGACTCGCGTGATTCCGGCCCAGCTGGTGACGAACCGACGGCGCGTGAGGTCGGCGTCGGCGGGGTGGGCGAGCGGCGCGGCGTCTGGTTGGCGGTCGGGAGGGCGCACGGTGCAGAGGAAACCCATGGAACCAGCGGCCGCTTCCTCCAGTCGCAGCGAACAGTTGAAGGAGCACAGCAACCTCGGTGTGGGCTGCTTCGGTGCGGTGAGCAGGATCGCGGTACTCATGAGTGTGCCGATCGTTGATGGCGGCCAAGGGCCGCTGTCAGGAAGGAGACGTCGTTGGTACGACCCTCGTCGTTGGCGCGGGAACGTGCCGTCTTGATGCCAACGCACTGAGGGCAGTCGGCTCGAGTGGGGAGCACCTCGATGTTGCGCAGGGAGACTTCCCACTCGCGACCTCCCCTCAGAGGACGCAGCTGGTATTTCGGCCCTTCGTTGCCCATCACTCTGCCCACCCGCTTACAGGTGGTGTCGACCACCACTCTCCCGATCAGTCCTTCGATGGGAGGAGTGACGACCTGCTCGGGGGTGCCAGCACTGATGGCGCCGCCGCTCGTCGTCGAGTGCATGTGAGACCTCGGCGTCCGTTGGGGTCAGGTAGGGCACCGACCGTAGGAGCGGTGCGCGAGCACGAGCGACGGAACGGCGATGCAACTTCGGTGCAAGTTCATGGCCGTGCGGGACTTTGTCATGCGTCTCGAACCCCCACGCCCTTCAACGGCGCTACCGTCGAGCGCATCGACAGAGAAGAGCCGGGAGCGTGATGGCTGAGACCAAGATCCCGAATGCGAAGATCCGTGCCATCCGTGAAGAACGCTTCCAGATGAGCCGCTCCGAGTTCGCCACCCTGATCAACAAACGTTCAGCCGAGCTTGGCGAGAACACGGGCTGTACTTCCAGGGTGATTGCCACGTGGGAAGACGGTGACGTCAAGTGCCCACGGGCTGTGTACCGGAGGGTCTTGACGGATCTCACCGGAGAGAGCGCGGAGGTGCTGGGGTTCGCGGTCGCCCCTTCCACCGGTCGCAGTGCCCGGCGTACGGTCGTCACGTTGGATCAACTCGACGGCCAGGAGCAGGCAATGGACCGGCGGCAGTTCACGTTCGGCCTCGCCGCTCTGGGGTTCTGTTCAGAGCGTGGCACGCCCCGCAAGATCGGAACCGCAGAGGTGCGGACGGTTCGAAGGACGGTACGTCAGCTCAAGCAACTCGACGAACGCATGGGCGGCGACGACCTGAGCGTAGTCGCGCAGCGAGAGCTAGGTGCGCTGAATCGCCTTATCAATACGGCGCGATACACGGATTCCACGGGCAAGCATCTACGCTCGGCGTATGGCGACCTCGCGGTTCTTACAGGGTGGCTCAGCTACGACGCAGACCGCCCGGTGGACGCTTGGGGCTTCTACGGCCAGTCCCTCTATCAGGCACGAATGGCCGACGATCCAGAGGTCGAAGTGCATGCCTACGCGCAAATGTCTATGGCAGCAGCGCGCAATGGGATGCCCCGCGATGCTGTCGAGCTCGCTCGCATGGGCCAGCGTGTCAGCGCTCGACATGTCCCCCCGAGACTGATGTCATTGCTCGCCCTGAGGGAGGCCTGTGGCTGGTCGCGGCTCGGGGACAAGAAGGAATGCACGGCTGCACTGACCCGCGCCTACCGTGCGTTCGACCATGGCCCTTCGGATGAAGACCCCAGGTGGATCGACTTCTATTCACAAGCCGAACTTGACGGACTTGCTGCCACATGCCATGCCGACTTGGGTGATTTCGAGGTCGCTCAGCGGATGACAGAGAAGACGCTGAAGGATATAGACCCGCGTTACGGGAGAAATCTGGCGTGGTACTCCGTCGTCCTGGCAGAAGTGCACCTCAAGCAGGGGGAAGTGGGTGACGCATGTGAAGTCGCCCGTAGCGCTCTTCCCCTACTCGCGGATGTGTCCTCGACTCGCACCTCGGCGCGTCTTGGAGCCTTCCGGAAAAGCGTAGAGCCGCACAAGGGAGCTCCGGTGGTTCATGACTTCCTGGAGGAGTCCAGAGCTCTTGCAGTTTAGCGATTGGAGAAGGCATGACGGACCTGTCCCTGAGCAGGCTCGATGGCAGGGCAGCCGATGAGCGCCGGGAAGTACTGGCGGACGTGTACGAGGAGGCCTATGCAGAACGGCTGGATGGCGCCTTTCGGTCACGTCCTGCGTTCCTGGATCGACTTTCTGCATACGTGCAACGCCCTGGGTTTGAACTGGTGTCGGCCATGGATGGCCGCGAGTTCGTCGGCTACATCTTCGGATTCGGCATCGCGCCATCGGGCACCTGGTGGGGCGGTTTTCGCGGTGCGGTTCCACAGGAGGTTCGGGAGCAAACTGAGCTGGGGCAAGTCTTCGCCATTTCCGAACTCATGGTGCGGCCGGCCTGGAGGCGTCGGGGCATCGCGCGGCACCTTCATGACAGTCTGCTGGAGGGGCGTCGCGAGAGCCTAGCAACCATCCTCGTGGATCCGGCGAATACACCAGCGAGGACGGCGTACTACTCGTGGGGCTGGGAGAAGCTCGGCGACATCCAACCTTTCGAAAATTCACCGATCTTCGAATCGCTGGCAAAGCGCCTATGCAACTGATCCAACGTGAAGACGCCCCTTGCGCTGGGCAGAGCAGCGCAAGGGGCGAAGTGTGGTCTGGCGACCTACGGTCGTACCGCCTGGTAGACGCTGACAAGTAGAGCAGCGAAGCCGACGAGAGCGGCCAAGGAAGGAAGGGGCCAGCGTCCTCGCTCCAATGCGTCCACTCGACGGCACAGCTCGGCGATGTCGGATTCGATCGTCGATGTGCGCTGCAATGAAACATCGAGGCGACCGTTCAAGGTGGCGAAGCCCGTGTCAACGGCACCCCGAAGCCTCTCCAACTCGACAGCGACTCCCGCCGGATCTGGCATCGGGTTGCCGCTCATGCGACTTGTCGGCCTACGAGGTAGCCGAAGAGCGGGACCGTCGAGTGAATTCTGACCTTGTCCACGGAGGCGCCCGCAGGAAGCGAGACCAGGTACTTACTCCCGTTGGCAGTCACCGGACTCGCCTTTCCAGGGCTTCCCCACGATCCGCCTTCTTGGTGGAACGCTGTGGTCACCTGCCCGTCGGCACCTTGCGGCGCGAGGGCGATCCAAAT
Source organism: Streptomyces abikoensis (assembly GCF_014648775.1). Taxonomy (GTDB): domain Bacteria; phylum Actinomycetota; class Actinomycetes; order Streptomycetales; family Streptomycetaceae; genus Streptomyces; species Streptomyces abikoensis. The sequence goes on along the minus strand of NZ_BMRT01000002.1, from coordinate 801,232 downwards.
TGGGCCGTTCCGGCTGGAAGCGTGCAGCCGGGGGTTCGGGGGTGGGTTTGGGTTGGAAGCTCAGTGCCCAGTCACGGAGTCCAGTCCGGCTGTTCAGGTGGCAGTAGTCGAGATCGACCCCGGCGTCGCTGTACTGGTGGAACAGCCACGGGGCGACGATTCCCGGGCTGTCGGCGGGGCGCCCAATGGTGGCGGCATGGGGTGTGGTGCCGGACGGCTTGGAGAGTGAAGGCGGTCCGTCCGCAGGCTTCGGTGATGCTCGCCCAGACGCCGCTGCTGCCTCTCCCGCTCGCTGGTGAGGACACGCTGGAGCGGCGATTTCGCATGCCGCCCTTTCGGATGACGCAGGTGGATCATGTGTTCTCGGCCGGATCGGTGCCGGATATCCGGAGGTGGGATTCCGGCCGGCCGGGTCATGTGCGGCGCGGGCAGGGTGGGGTGTAGTCGAGGCGGGGGAAGTGGCGGGCCCACTGGGCGCGGCTGATGGTGTCGTGGACTTGGTCGCAGGCGTCGGCGAGCGCCTGGTCGAGGTCGGTGTACCAGATTTGGACGTTGTGGTGGGCGGTCACGGTGAGGAGCGTGCCGTCTGTCGTGAGGTAGTGCAGATGTTTGATCGTCCCGCCGGGGTTGGTGAGGTGGGCCAGGGAGGCGGGGCGTGCGTGGTCGGTCATGTCCCAGACGTTCACCACGCCGTCGATGCCGACGGTCACTGCCGTGCGGCCGTGGGGGGCGAAGGCCACGTCGGTGACGATGTCGGCGTGTTCGGCCAGCTCGCCCAGCTGACGGTGCCGGGGAAGATCGCTGATGTCCCACAGCTTCGCCGTGTGGTCGTCGCTCCCGCTCAGCAGGGTGCGGCCGTCCGGGCTGTAGGCGAGGGCGTCGACGAAGTGTCGGTGCCCCTTGAGGACGGCGAGGGGGGCAGCGTGGTGTGGGTCGGTCACGTCCCAGACGCGGACGTCGTGGTCGTCGGAGCCCGAGGCCAGGGTCTTCCCGTCGGGACTGAAGACCACAGGCTTGACGTTGTCCCGGTGCCCGGTCAGCGTGTCGAGCATGCGGGGGCGGGCTGGGTCAGTGATGTCCCAGAGGCGGATGGTGTCGTCATAGCTGCCGGTGGCGGCGATATGCCCGTCGTGGCGCAGGGCGACGGAGTAGACGGTGTCGGTGTGCCCCGTGGGCAGCTTCGACAACAGCCTGGGGTTCCGCGGGTTGGTCACGTCCCACAGCCGGAGCGTGCGGTCGCTGTCCACGCCGAGCAGTGTGTTGCCGTCCTGGGTGAACTGGATCGGGCCGAGGCCGACTCCGTCGGTGGTACCGAGCCGGCGGGGCCGCCATGGGTTCTTCATGTCCCACAGGACGATCTGCGAGCCGTCGGCCATGGCCAGCACGCGGCCGTCGGCGGGCACGGCCGGTGTGTGCCCGGCCGGTGTGCGCCCGATGACTCTGGGGCCGGTCGACGCGACGGACAGGGTGCTGAGCAGGGCGTCCCGCGTACGGTCCTGCTTCGTCTGCCGGTAGGCGGCCAGCGCGACCTGGACGGCCAGTGACGGATCGTGCGGGCTGAGGCGTACGGCTTCGTCGGCGGCCCGGAGAGCCACGGCCTCGTTGCGCTGCCGGGTGATGGTGTCCTGTGCCCGTACGGCGAAGCCGGCGGCGGCCACGGCACACACGAGCAGGGCGGCCAGGGCTCCGGCCAGCCTGCGCAGGCGGCGTAGGCGGCGGCGGTCGCGCTGTTGCGCCTGTTGTGCCGCCGATTCGCCGGCGTCGAGGAAGGCGCGTTCGCGGGCGGTCAGCGCCTGTGGCGGGAGGTCCTTCGCGGCAGCGAGGCGCACTCCGCGGTACAGGGTGTCGGGGTCGTGGTCCAGGGACTCCCAGAGGGTGGTGGCCTCGGTGAGCGCGCGGTGCAGACGTTCCTGGCCGCGGTCCTCCTCCAGCCAGCCGCCGAGCCGGGGCCAGCAGCGGATCAAAGCCTCGTGGGCGATCTCCACGTGGTCGCCGTCGGCGGTCAGCAGTCTGGCCCGGGTGGCCTGTTCGAGGACGAACGCGGTATCGGGACCGTCATCGAGTTCCTGACGGGGCACACGGCGTTTGGTGTCCTCGGTGCCTTCGCCCAGCGCGATGAGCCGCAGGAACAGCCGCCGCGCGGCCTCCTGCCGGCTGTCGTTCAGGGCGCGGTGGAACTCCTCGGCGGTCTGGGCGAGCGCGCCCTCGAAGCCGCCCGCCGCACGGTATCCGGCCAGGGTGAGAGTGTTGCCCCGCCGTCGCTTCCAGGTCTCCAGCAGAGCGTGCGAGAGCAGGGGCAGCGCGCCCGTCCGGCCGTGGGCGTCGGCTGTGAGGGTCGTCAGCAGGGCACTTTCGACGGTGAGCCGGGAGCGGGCGGCGGGCTGGACGATCGCCGCCCTCAGTTCCTCGGCTGTCATCGGGCCGACGGGATGGTGGGCATGGGGCAGGACGTCGACGAGGCCGGGGAGCCGCGTGCAGTGGGTGTAGAAGTCGGACCGCACGGCGATGGCGACCCTGGTGTGGCTGTCGGGGACCTGCGTCGCGTGCACGAGCGCGGCGACGAACCGCTCCCGTTCCCGCGCGTCGCGACAGAGGGTGAACAGTTCCTCGAACTGGTCCACGACGACCAGCAGTTCACCCGCCGCGGCGCCTGCCTCCTGTTGCCGGGCGAGGATCTGCCGCACCATCCGGTGGAAGGTGCTCGGCTCGGCCGTGAGTCCGGCGTGCACCGGGCCGGGAGCGGTGCCTGCGCGGGCCGCCAGCCGGACGGCGCATTCCTCCAGCGGATGCGGGCCGGGTGTGAAGGCCAGCGAGGAAACACCAGGAAAGGCGGGAAGCACACCTGCGCGCAGCACCGATGACTTACCGGATCCCGAGGCCCCGAACAACACAAGAAGCCGTTTTTCCTTCAAGTGTTCGACGAGTGTGGTGGTGAGTTTCTCGCGGCCGAAGAAAAACCCGGCATCAGCTTCCCCGAACGCGAACAGACCGACATAGGGCGGCTTGGCGCCGCTCCTTTGCCGGTTCTTCGTGCCGGTCCCAGCCGACGGGTCCGTGCCGGTGCACGCGTCAGCCGTCCGCTGCCAGATCAGCTTCCATTCCCGCTCGTCACCGCCGCAGGCGCGGACGTAGGCGAGGGTGACGGCCAGGCTGGGCAGCTGGTGCCCTGCCGCGGCTGAGGACAGCGTCGCGATCGAATAGTGCGCGTTACGTGCGAGGTCCCGGTAAGTGGGACGGCCGGCCTCTTCCCGCAGTTTTCGCAAACGTGCGGCGAATTCGAACAGCGGACCGCCGTTCGGATCCAGAGGACTCTCTCCCCGAGGCACACGCCCACCCTTTCCCCAGGTCACACCGATTGTTCGGCATCCGTTTGTTCAGCATCGGCCGACCCGAATTGAACAACAGATTAGCGGCTACAAACGGTGCACCAGGTCCCGCACCGAGGACCGGACACCGAACGGAAAAGAGGAATCCCATGAACACTCGTGTGAGGACGGCCCTGCCCGCGCTCTTGATCACTGCTGCGACTGTGCTCGGCGTGGGCGCGGCTGTGCCCGCCGTCGCCGCTTCCGCCGTCGCCGCCCGGACCGCGCCCTCCCTCCAGCAGCCGCTGTTCGACGGCCAGGACGTCTACCGCGGCTGGTACTTCTCCAAGGAGACCTGCCGTGATGCCGGCGATGCCGGCGTGACGGCAGGGCACTGGGACAACTACAGCTGCCGCCCGGGCAGGGGCGGAATCCTGCACCACCTGTGGACCAACCGCTGATCCTGCGGCCACCTGTGCCCGTTCGGCAGGTCCTGGTGACCTGCCGAACGGGCGCGACCACCGGAGCGCGTAGCTGCCGCCCTCGGCAGGGGCGATCTTGTTGGTCGGAGGGGGTACGCGTGGTAGCGCGTACCCCCTCGGGCTCTGAACCACCCACAAGAGGGATGTGGAGTCTGACTGCCGCGTCCCGCAGCCGCACGCTCCGACCCCCGCAAAGACTGCCGGACACCCCGCTAGGAAACGGCCGGGGCATGCAGGACACAGATGCGAAGCCACCGCGGGCATCGTCCGGCGTATGCCCTCACGGCCTCCGTGGCCACCCGGCACCCTGCCTCTTCCCTTGTCCCCACACATCCACCCAGGAGCGTTCATGCACGACAGCACACCGGACAGCGCCCCGCGTCCGCCCCAGACCCCGATCCGCCCGGTTCACCTCAGCCGGGCCGGTTTCCTCCGAGCAGCCGCCACGGCGGCCCTCGCGGGCGGTCCCCTGCTCCGCGCCCCAGCCCACGCGGCAGCAGGCCCCCTCCGCGTCTTCAAGGTCGCCGACCTCACCGGTCCCGGTCTCACCGCCCGGTTCCGCATGGAGGCCACCGACCTGGGCGTGCCTGTACGGACACCCGACGACCGACTCCTGTTCGTCTTCGGCGACACCTTCGAGGAAGCCAGGGCCGGCGGCGGGTGGTGGCGCTCGCCCGTGGCACTGTACGGGCGCCTCGACGGGCCCGGCCGCCCGGTCGTCTGGACCGGTGCGGTAGGCGGACGGCACGCCCGGCAGCTGTGGCCGTACGACCACGACAACCTCGAGTACTCCACCGTCCTGCCGTCCGATGGGATCACCCTCGGCGGCACCATGTACCTGCACGTCATGATGAACAAGGGGCGGATCGGCAACGTGGTACGCACCGAGATCTGGCGGTCGGACGACTCGGGCGCGACCTGGAGCCCCACCGGTGCCGTGTTCGCCCCGAACCTGCACGACGGCAAGTTCCAGCTGCTCACCTGGGCCCTCGGTGACGACGGCTACGTCTATGTCCTGTCCACCGGGTTCCAGCGGGACAAGCCGGTTATCCTGCACCGGGTCCGCCCCGACCGCCTGACGGACCCCGGCGCCTACGAGCCGTGGGGACAGGGCCCCGACAGCCGCTGCGCCTGGGGCAATCCACCCACGCCCGTCCTGGACGGCACCTTCGGCGAACTGTGCCTGCGGCTGCTCGACGGCCAGTGGATCCTGACCTGGTTCAACCAGGGCGACTACCGGATCGAGGGCCTGGTGGCGGACCACCCCACGGCGGACCTGCGCACTGCCCACCGCCGCACCCTGCTGTGGGGCACGTCCTGGGGCAACGAAGACGACACCCACGTGGCGCAGTTGTACGGCGGCTATGTCATTCCCGGGTCAACGCTCGACGACCTCCATCTGTCAGTGAGCCAGTGGAACACCAAGGCGGGATGGCCCTACCGCGTCATGCAGTTCCGCGTTCGCGGTCTTGCCTTCTGACCCCGGATCCCAGTGAAGATCCAGCTGACGGTGCCGGGCCTGCCGGCGGAGGGCCTGACGACCCAGGGCATCGCCCGCCGTCTGCTCATCTCCCTGCACACCGTCAACCGTCACCTCGAAAAGGTCTACCGGAAGCTCCACCAACAACCGGGTCTCCACCGCCCTGCTGGCAAAGCAGCACGGGCTGGTGCCCTGAGTGGAACGTGGCCCTCTATGCCGGGTACTGATCTCCCCGGCTGCCCTGAGAAGGCGCATGGCACACGGGCTCGTCCACCCACACCGACAGCGCCACAGCGCTGGGGTCGGTAAACAGTGAAGCCCGCCCTCGGAATCGGGCTCCATCGCGGAAGGCCGCCGCTGGCAAGCCAACTGCTGATAAGAAGACCGCGAAAGCACGTCCCCCCACCACCGACGCCAGCCGGAACCGCCGTGCCGGTGCCAAGAAGCACGATGCCCTGGCGGGGCTATACCAGCGGGCGGTCAAAGAGTGGATCAGCGACGGCACGATTGGTTGACGAGTTCTTCAAAGGTTCTTCATCACTTGCATCCTAGGGTCGGTCTGCCCATCGCACTCACGGACCGGTTCCAGTAAGGGAGCAGGGGGAACCTATGAGACGAGATCAGGCGTTGCTGGCCGTGACGGCTTCGGTTGTGGCCTTCGGGCTGGTCGGCTGCGGCAGCGACGACAGCGCGAAGGTCCCGACAGCTGCGGGCGGTGCCACGTCCAAGGTGTCCGGCACGACAAGCGGGCAGGGCGGCGGGGGTGACATGGCCGCGTATGTGAAAGCTCAGCGTGAGTACGCGAAGTGTCTGCGGGAGAATGGGGTCGACGCACCGGACCCGGATGCCAAGGGGAACCTCGACTTCGGTGACGGTGACCACGTGCGCGCCCTGAAGAGGGACCCGAAGTTCCGAACCGCCTCGGCGAAGTGTGCTCCAAGTCTGTCGGCCGTCCCCGAGAGCGTCGAGAAGAACAACCGGCCGAAGCTCTCCCCCGAGCAGATCAAGACGATGCGCAAGTACGCCGAGTGCATGCAGAAGAACGGCGCCCCCGACTTCCCCGACCCGGGCGCTGACGGGTTCGGGGAGGGCCGGTGGGATCAGAGCTCGGCTGCCGCGCAGCGGGCCCTGCGGGTTTGCGGGCCGATCGCCGGCGCTCCGACGAGCCCGGGCCCGGGCAAGGGCTGATCGTGACCGAGTCCGTTCCGCATCCCGATGACCGTCCAGGGACACCACCCGCGCCGCCACGCACCCGCCGAGTGCGGCGTGCGGCGTTGATCTGCTCCGTCGTGGCCGTCGTGGCGACGGTCATACTGGTCGGCGCCCTGGGGTTCGGCGGAGGCAAGGACAAGCATCCAGGCGTACCATCCCGAGCCAGCTCGTTCGTCCCGGTCACCCGGGCCACCGTGACCGAACGGACCAAGGTTGACGGGCAGTTGGGGTATGGCGCGGAAGTTCCCCTCCTGGTCAAGGCGACAGGCACCGTGACCTGGCTGCCCGAGCAGGGGACGTTGGTGGAACGCGGCGGCGTGCTCCTACGAGTCAACGACCGCCCAGTGGTCCTCCTGTACGGGAGCCTGCCCATGTACCGGGACCTGCGTCCGGCTTCCCGTGATTCCGGCCGGCACCAGGAAGGCGACCAGAGGGCCGGCAAGGAGCGGCAGGACGGCGCGGCCGGCGCCGCGGCGGGCTCTTCGCCGGCGCCGGGGGGTGCCGAGGGTGGGGCGTCGAGCACCGGGGCCGGTGCGCTTGGGGAGGTGAAGGGCTCGGATGTCCTGCAGTTCCAGACCAACCTGGCAGCGCTCGGGTTTACGGGATTCGCGGTGGACGGTACGTTCACCGCTGGCACCGCTCAGGCGGTCAGGCGCTGGCAGAAGTCGCTCGGGCTGCCCCAGACCGGCACGGTCGGCGTCGGGGACGTCTTCTACTCCGCAGGCAAGGTACGCATCGGCCATGCGGGCGTTCGGCTCGGCGCACCTGTCGGCGAAAACGCTCTGACATACACCGGAACGGCCCGCAATGTCGTCGTCAACGCATCGGCCGCAGACGCCTTCTGGGCCGTGCGCGGCGCTCCTGTCCGGGTCCAGCTGCCCGACGGCGCATTCGTGAGGGGCGAAGTGGAATCGGTGGGCAAGCAAGTGACCGCGCCCGAGAAGGGCGAGGGCAGCTCGGGGCAGGTCCCCACGACCGTGCCGGTGTCCATCACCCTCCGGGACCAGAAATCGCTGGGGAGGCTGGAGAGCGGCCCCGTCACCGTCGAGTACGTGGGGCGGGAGGCCAAGGGCGTGCTGACGGTTCCCGTCGCAGCGCTCGTCGCGCTCGCGGAAGGCGGCCACGGACTGGAGACCGCGGACGGAACCTTCGTGGCCGTGAAGACCGGGCTGTTCGCGGATGGCAGAGTGGAAGTGAGCGGCCCCGCGGTCCGCGAAGGCCTGAAGGTGAGGGTCCCGGAGTGAGCGACAGGCCTGCGGCGGTCGTGGAATTCGACGCCGTCTCCAAGATGTACCGGGGCAAAGTGGCCGCGGTCCGTGAGGTGAGTCTGCGGATCGGGCGCGGGGAACTGGTCGGCGTGATCGGCCCGTCGGGCTCCGGCAAGTCCAGCATGCTCAACCTCATGGGCAGTCTTGACCGGCCCTCCGCGGGTCGCGTCCTGATCGAGGGCCACGACGTGGCGAAGCTGTCCGACCGCGAGGTCTCCGCACTACGGGCCACCCGGATCGGCTTCGTCTTCCAGCAGTTCCATCTGGCGGCCGGCGTTCCGGTCCTGGACGCGGTAGCGGACGGCCTGCTCTACGCAGGCGTCCCGATACGCCGCCGCCGCGCCGAGGCGGCGGCCGCGCTGGCCCGGGTCGGGCTCAGCCACCGCGTCCGCCATCTGCCGCACCAGCTCTCCGGCGGCGAGCGGCAGCGGGTCGCGATCGCCCGCGCGGTGATCGGCGAGCCCTCGGTCCTGCTGGCGGACGAACCGACCGGAAATCTGGACTCCGCGTCGGGAGCGAGCGTCCTGAGCCTGCTCCGCGCTCTGCAAGCGTCCGGAACCACCGTAGTGATCATCACTCACGACCGTGAGATCGCGGCCGGGCTGCCTCGCCGCCTCGAGATGCGCGACGGTCGGCTGATCAGTGATACGGCACAAAACCCTACGACCGGGGCGTCCCGTTGAGAGGCGGAAGGGCGAACTCCCCCCGGGCGGGAACCGAGCCCGCGGATTGCGCCCGCGATGTGCCGTCCGGCCCCGCCCGCGGCCGGTCACAGTCGAGGGCAGCGCGTCTCGGGCCCGCCGATGTCGTGCGGCTCGGCGGCGCCGGCCTCCGGGCACGCCCCGTACGCGTCGTTCTCTCCGCCCTCGGCATCGCCATCGGCGTCGCCGCCATGATCGCGGTGGTCGGCATCTCGGCCTCCGGCCAGGCCGAAGTGGACCGCCGGCTCGACGCGCTCGGCACCAATCTCTTACGGGTCGCCCCCGGCCGGTCCCTCGCGGGCGACAAAGCCAGACTGCCGTATGAGGCTGTCGCGATGATCCGTCGGATCCCACCGGTGCGGCAGGTCGCGGCCACCGGCGCGACCGATGCCCACGTCTACCGCAACGAGCGCATCGCCACCGGGCGCACCGGCTCCCTGAGTGTCCTCGCGGCCGACGCCGACCTTCTCCCCGCCGTCGGCGGTCACCTCCGCACAGGCCGCTGGCTGGACTCCACCCTCGAGCGATACCCGACAGTCGTGCTCGGTGCCACCGCCGCCCAGCGGCTGGACGTGTACACCCCGGGAACCCGGGTCTGGCTCGGCGGCCGCTGGTTCTCCCTGGTCGGCGTACTCGATCCCGTACCGCTCGCACCGGAGATCGACAGCGCGGCCCTGATCGGCCAACCGGTGGCCCGCGCATACCTCCGCTTCGACGGCCACCCGTCCACGATCTATGTCCGAACCGAGGACAGCCATGTCACAGCGGTCTGGACGGTACTCCCGGCCACGGCATACCCGGAGAAACCGGGCGAGGTGCGCATCTCGCGGCCCTCCGACGCTCTCGCGGCGCGCGAGGCCAGCGAATCGACGCTGGCCGGGTTGCTCATCGGCCTCGGCGGAGTCGCCCTGCTCGTCGGCGGCGTGGGAGTGGGCAACACCATGATCATCTCGGTTCTGGAACGGCGTCCCGAGATCGGCCTGCGCCGGGCGCTCGGGGCGACCAGGGGCCAGATCCGCACCCAGTTCGTGACGGAATCGCTGCTCCTGTCACTCATCGGCGGACTCAGCGGGGCGGTCCTCGGGACGCTGATCACCTCGTGCTACGCCCTCAGCCGCGGTTGGCCGGCGATAGTCCCAGTGTGGGCGAGCGCGGCGGGCACCGGCTCAGCCCTGGCCATTGGCATGATCGCCGGGCTGTATCCGGCGGTCCGGGCGAGCCGGCTGTCGCCGACGGAGGCACTGTCCGGCACCTGAAACAACCGGTACCTCGGGGCGAGCCGCCGCAAGCGGCCGCCGACCCTTCGCCCTCACCCGCCGTCGACATGACGCGACCTACCTGAGGCGGCCCCGGCAGGAGCCGCCTCAGTCAGCGCGTCACCTCGATGGCCTCAGTCCGACCGACGGGGCGCTAGAAGCCACAGCTGTATGTGGTGCCCCCGTCGCTCAGCAGATCGTCACGCACCCAGCCCTCAGTGCCCTTGGAAGCGTTCTCCAGGTACGTCCAGGTGTAGCCGTCGTTGCCTCTGGTGTAGCAGCGGTAGTTGAGCCAGTCGCCGCTGTAGGCGATGCCCATGACGGTGCAGCTGGTGCTGGATCCGCTGCGCACGTTGGCGCCGTTGGCCGTCTGGACGAAGGGGTTGTGGTCCTGGTTCGTGCCCCGTGCGCCGCACGGAGCGTGCGCGGCGGCCGGGGTGGGAAGAGACAGCGGAACGGCCAGGGCGATGGCCGCGACCGCGGGGACGAGCGCTGCTATGCGACGTTTCATTTCTGAACCCCCACAGTGTCGTTGCGGAAGCACATGGCCCGGATAGCGGACGGCACCGGGATGAAAGCCAGAAGTCTCGCCTCACGCAGATGCGAGTGGCATACGCAACGATTGCCGTCCGGCAAAGCTGAAGAAAGGATTCCGCACACGTCTGACCGCTTTTCACGCCCAAGCGACCGAAAGACCCACAAGCGGCTGAAAGCCTCACCAGTGAATATGCGCCACTTCCTGGATATGCAGATCGGCGCCATCCTGGGACGGTCAACATCGTGTCCTGCCAGGCATCCCGTAACCCGGGAGAACCATGGGAAGGAGTCACCTTGAACGCATGCGCGCCGACGGCCGCGGCGGTGTTCGCGCCGGTAGCCGGAACGGACCTCGCGCCGACGGCCGCAGCGGGTGGGCCACGATGAGCTTCCGGCTCCGGGTTCTCGGCCTGCTCGCACTCGTCGCGATGGCCGCCACCGCTGCCACCGCCTGGCTGACCCTGCGTCAGGCCGACCATCAGGTGCGGCAGACCGTCATGGCCGGCCAGGAGGAGGTCTCCCGGATCACCAGCGAACTGCGCTCATACGGCTTCGCGCACGGCACCTGGGACGGGCTCGCGCCGACGGTGAGCGCACTCGCGAAGGAGACCGGCCAACGCATCCGGGTCGCCACGGAGGCCGACGTCCTGCTCGCAGATTCCGACGCCATCACCGGCCGCGATCCCCGCGCACCGAGCAGCCGGCCCCCGGTCCTGGTCGACCCTCGCCCCACCCTGCGCTTTCCCCGGACCCAGGCACCGAGGATCTCGGTGAAACTGACCGCCCAGGCGATCACGAGGTATCGCTCCGCAACCGCCTACGCGGCCTGCCTGACACGCGCAGGGGCCAACGTGACGGCCCGGCCGGACGACATTGGCCTCCCCCAGATCAGTACGGACCGCCGACTCCCGAAATGCGAGGAACCGCATGAAGAAACGAAACCCCCGGCACAACCAGATCTCGACGCGGCCCGACCGTGCGAATCCGAGCCGCAGTTCACCACATGTCTGCAACGAGTATTCAACGAACGAGCCGGCCCAGCCGCCCCGCCACGCCTGACGATCCGCCTCGGCGCCCAGAACGCCCCGCCACCCGCCCTGGCCACCGCCCCCACGGTGGCCGCCGCGACGGGCATCGCCGCTGCGGCCGTCCTGGCCGCGACGCTCCTGAGCAGAGCCGTGCTGCGCCCAGTCCGAGCCCTGACCCTCGCCGCGAAAGGACTCGGCGAAGGCGACATGAGGCGGCGAGTGCCCGTATCCGGCCGGGACGAGATCGCCCAGCTCGGCAACGCCTTCAACCGCATGGCCGCCTCCATCCAGGCAAGCGAGGAACGCCAACGCCGCCTCAGCAGTGACATCGCGCACGAGCTGCGCACCCCGCTGACCAACCTGCGCGGCTACCTGGAAGCCCTGCGGGACGGAATCCTCGAACCCACCCCCGAACTGCTGGACTCCCTCCACGAGGAAACACTGCTGCAGCAGCGGATCGTGGACGACCTCCGGGACCTCGCCCTCGCGGAAGCCAACGCCCTCGCCTACCACCGCACCCAAGTCGACCTGCGTGAGCTCCTGGAGATCAGCCTCCGGGCCCATCGCGCCCAAGCCGAGACGGCAGGCGTCACACTCGAGCTGGAGGCACCACGGACAACACACGTGAGCGCCGACCCGGACCGGCTACGCCAGGTCGTCGGCAATCTGATCAGCAACGCCCTGCGGGCCACGGCGCCCGGTGGCACTGTGACCCTGACCCTGATCCCGGACGGCGCACTGGCCATCGTGGAAGTCCGCGACACCGGCACAGGGATATCCGCGGAGGACCTGCCGCATCTCTTCGACCGCTTCTGGCGGGCGGACCCTTCACGAGGCCGCGCGACCGGCGGCAGCGGCCTGGGGCTGTCCATCGCCCGCCAGATCGTCACCGACCATGACGGGACGCTCGACGTACGCAGCACCGTCGGGGTGGGCACGACATTTACGGTCGTCCTCACCACGGAGCATCACGGTGGCGCCGGGCCGGAGCCGTCCGCGAGACGGTAGCCCCGCCCATACACCGTCTCCAGGTACCGGGGCCGCTGTGGGTCCGCCTCCAACTTCCGCCGCAGGTTCATCACATGCGCGTCCACGGTCCGCTCCAGCACGTCCCGGTCAAAACCGAAGACCCGCTCGATGATCTGCGCCCGGGTAAAGACCCGGCCCGGCTCGCGGGCCAGCACCTCCAGGATCGAGAACTCCTTCGCGGTCACCGCCACCAGCCGACCCGCCGCCCTGATCTCGAAGCGCGCGGTGTCCAGCTCCACCTCACCCACCCGCAGTACGACAGGCTCCGCCACCCCACCAGACCTGCCGGAACGGCGCAGCAGCACCCGCACCCGCGCCGCCAGCTCACGGGGGCTGTACGGCTTGGTGAGGTAATCATCAGCGCCGAGGTCAAGGCCGAGGAGCATATCCTCCTCGGTCGAGCGCGCGGTGAGCAGCAGAATCGGGACATCCGACTCGGCGCGAATAATCCGGCACACATCGAGCCCGTTGACCAGCGGCAGCATCACATCGAGAACCATGAGATCCGGCCTCGACGAACGAGCCCGTTCCAGCGCCGCACGGCCGTCCGCCACGACCTGCACCGCGTTTCCTCCCCTTTCCAGATAGATCCGGATCAGTCGAGCCTGTTTCTCGTCATCCTCAACCACCAATATTCGAGCGCTCAACGGCACCCTCCATCCTCCCAAACAAGGCCCCCGCGCTCCTCAGACCGTAAACAAATGCGGACAGGACCCCGTACTTCGCCGCCGGCGCGCGCGGACCGGACCGGGCCGCCCAGCAGGACTGGTTGCTGGCCGCCGTCGAAGAGGTCTGGGACGGCTTCCGGACGCACTTCACCCAGCTGTGGCGAGACCACGCCGGCGGTGACGGCTACCCGCCCGCCCTCTTCACGGGGGCCGCCACGACCGCGTTGGAGGCCGAACGGCAGCGCTACCTCGACGAGTTGTTCACCGAGACGCTCGGATTCTGTGGCGCCGAGATCATCCGCCGGGTCGTCGGCTTCGCCCGCCCCGCCGATCTCACCACCATCACCGACTCCGCCCACCGCGCCGCGGCCGAGCGGCGAGCACTCGCGCTGGCCCGGTCCCTGACGACCGCCCCGGCCGCCTACCGCTCCGCCGCCGGCCTCACCGCGGCCGCGCGAGACCGCTGACACGTCGTCGGTGAAGTCCCCGGGCACCCGCGGCTCACCCGCCCAGCGCGCTCAGCCCCGGTACGAACGTCACCAGCACCGGGACGACCGGCACCAGCGCCGCCGTCGCCGTCAGGCGGAACCGCTGGAGGACCGTCAGCCGGGGCGCGGGGGCCAGGAGGCGGTCGACCCGGTCGGGCAGTCCCGAGACACCGGCCGGGCAGGGGCCGAACACTCCCCGGTCCTCGTTGAGTTCGACCAGCGCGAGCGCGGTCGTCAGACGGCCGAAGCGCCGGGAGGCCGAGTCGTCGGCGGCCAGCTCGACGAGGTGGTGCATCTGGTCGCGGAAGGCCGCGAACACCGGCACCTGCGGAAAGCCGTTGGCCAGCGCCGAGGAGACGTGCAGCAGCCAGTCGTGGCGGGCGCGGGCGTGCCCCTGTTCGTGGGCGAGGACCGCGTCCAGCTGGGAGCCCTTCAGCCGGCGCAGCGCCGCCGTCGTGATGACCAGCCGGGGCGCGGCGCCGCCCCGCAGCAGCCACGCCTCGGCGCGCTCGCCCTCCAGTACGACGAGCCGCTCGGCGCCGCGCTCCTCCCCGGGCAGCAGGGGCGCGCGGACGAGCAGGTCCGCGCGGCGGCGCCGGCGCCGGGCCCGGGCGGTGCGGATCTCGCGGGTGAGCATCGCCGCCGTCCAGACCGCCCCGGAGGCGAGGGCGACGGCCAGGGGTGCGGCCCAGGCGCCGCACCCGGTCAGGGCGTACGCCTCCATCACCCCGCGCGGCGCGGGCGCGAACACATGGCCGCGCACCGCCTCCCACGCGGCGGCGGCGCTCAGCGCCATGGCCAGCGCGCAGCACAACAGCACGGCGGCCACGACGCATTGCCACACCAGCAGCGCGAGCACGGGCTCCCGAGTGGGCCAGTCGGCACGTGCCAGCACACGCGGCGCCAGCGCCGCGGCCAGGCCGCCGAGGACCAGCAGCGCGAGCGGGACCATCATGGGTGCCAGCCTATGAGGGCCGTGCCGTGCCCGGATACGGGCACCGTGCCGAAGTGACACAGGACACGTGGCCCGGGGACGGCCGCCGGACCGCCTGCCATCCGGACCGCCTGTTACATCGTCCTGTCACATCGTCAGGAGCATGACCACCATTCCTATGGCCATCGACAGCCGGCACGCCGTGATCAGCCCGGCGCCCGTGTCCGGCCCCGGGCGCACCGGGCCGTTCCCCGCCACCGACGGCCCGGCCGGCACGGGCACGACGCCCGCCACCGTGCGGACGACGTACACCGCGAAGTACACCAGCAACAGCCCCGTGAGCAGCGGCGCCCCGGCCGGCGCGCGGTCCGCGCCGGTGTGGCCCGCGTGGGCGCCGGCCGGGGCGGCAGCCATGGCGAGGGACATATAGGCCATCGCGAAGGCGCCCACCGCGTGGTGCAGACGACGGAGGCCGGGGGGCGCTCCGGCGGACGTCAGGGCGTGCAGCCCCAGCACCCCGAACAGCGCCGCGAAGAGCACGTGGCCCCACGGCGGGGTGTCCAGGACGGCCGCGGGCACGGCCATGGCCGCCATGCCGAGGGCCATGACGGCGTCGCCCCCCGCGGCCGCGGCCCGGCGCTCCCCCGCCGCGCCGGGCCGCGCCCGCAGAAGGCAGTACAGGCCCGCGGCGGCGCACAGCGCGACCAGCGACCAGCCGAGAAGCGGCGGTCCGTGCACGGCACACCTCCCGACGCGGGCCTACCTCCGGAGGATGCCCGGGCCGGGGGCCGCACACGGGAGCGCACAGGCGCACGGCCGTGGCACGCGCAGGCCCCCGCGTGCGCCCGCGCAGCGCCGGTGCAGCGCCGGTGCGCGACGGCGGTGCGCCGGGCCGAGGGCGCGCACGGAGAAGACGCTCAGGTGTTCAGACCGTCGGCCGGTAGCGGATCGGATGCCCCTCCGGCACCTCCACCACCGCGATGCGCACGCCGTCCGGGTCCGCGATCCACATCTCGATGAGCCCCCACGGCTTCTTCTCCGGCGGCTCCAGCACCACCACGCCCCGCTCCAGGAACTCCGCGTACGCCGCCGCCGCGTCCGCCACCTGGAACCAGAGCTCGAGCCCGGGCGCGGGAGGGGTCCGCGACCTGCCCGACACCTCCAGGAAGCCGCCGCCCAGGAAGTAGACGACACCGCGCTCCGGGCCCGTGCCGAACTCCCGGTAGACCGCGAGCCCCAGGGTCTCGCCGTAGAACCGCCGCGAGCGCTCGGGATCGGTCGGTCTCAGTAACAACCTGCTGCTCAGAACATGCACCATGCCCGCGACTGTACGCACACCCCCTCCGTTAGGGTCGTTCATACGCCCGAAAAGCCGCAGGAGAGGACCAGGGAGCCCATGGAGACCGCCAGCCGCCCCATCACCGCGCCGGACTTCCGGATCGCGACCGCCGACGACGTGCCGGCGCTCGTCCGGCTGGTCGAGTCGGCCTACCGGGGCGAGGAGAGCAAGGCCGGCTGGACGACCGAGGCCGATCTGCTCGACGGCCAGCGGACCGACCCCGAGGGCGTGCTCGCCGTCATCACCGACGAGAACAGCCGGCTGATGATCGCGGAACGCGACGGCGAACTGCTCGCCTGCTGCCAGCTCGAGCACCGTGGCGACCACGTCTACTTCGGCATGTTCGCGGTCCGGCCCACCGCCCAGGGCGGCGGCCTGGGCAAGCTCGTCATGGCGGAGGCCGAGCGCGTCGCCCGCGCCGAGTGGGGCGCCCAGGCCATGCACATGACCGTGATCAAGCAGCGCGACGAGCTGATCGCCTGGTACGAGCGCCGCGGCTACCGGCGCACCGGTCAGATGAGCCCCTTCCCCTACGGGGACGAGCGCTTCGGTGTGCCGCAGCGCGACGACCTGGAGTTCGAGCTCCTGGTCAAGGAGCTGGCGGGCTGACCATCCGGGGCGCCGACGGGACGGCCACCCGAGGAGCCGGCGTTCCGGCCACCCGAGGATGGCCGGAACGCGCCTAGAACGGTCCCGGTGGCGGCAGGGGCCGGTGAGGCGGATGATCGGAGCTGATGCCCCGGACGGGGGAGGCCGACAGGAAAAACAGCGGCGTCACCGGGGGGTCGGCAGGATAATTTATGGCTGCACCTCTTGAGCCGGAGAACCTCGCATGGATACGGTGTCTTAACGCCAGGTTCTCCAGAGGAGGGTTAGTCGTGACGGAAATCTTTGCGTCGGCGGCAACGCAAACCGACATTTTGTCTGTGGATCGTGTTGTCGAGCATCCCGCCTGGGCTGCCCTCAAGAGCGCCGTGGAGACAATCAGGCCCTGGCAGTCCGCCGACGGCTCGATCGACCTGGCCGCCGAGGGCGCGCCACCGGGCGAGGCCGTCCGCGCCGAGGTCGAGGTGGTCATAGCCGCGGTGGAGCAGCTCTCGCCGCTCCTGCCGCACGACGCGGAGTACCACGCCGCGCTCGTCGCCGACCTGCGCCGCTGGGCCGACGGCGGCTTCGGCGTGCCGGACTTCCTGGAGGCTCTGCTGGCCTTCCAGCCCGCCGCCCAGCGCGCCGACGGCCTCCAGCACCTCGTCGTCTTCCCCATGTACACGCAGAACGGCAACCCCGACCGCAACCTCGAGGCGGTCGTGCTGCGCGTGGTCTGGCCGGAGTGGCTCGCCGAGCTCGAGCGCACCCGCTACGACAACCCGCTGTTCCTCGGCATCACCTTCGAGGACTTCACCTCGGGCTACGACACCAACTCCGCCGTCCTCTTCCCGGAGACCATCGCCGTGCGCGAGGCCCCCGAGCGCTTCACCTGGGGCGGCATCTTCTGCGACCGCGAGGCCGCCCGCTTCCGCCGGGTCACCGCGGCCGCCGTGGAGACCCTCAAGCTGGAGCTCCCCGACGACATCGCCGCCATGCTCCACGACCAGCAGCGCTGCCAGGAGGCATTCGTCCTGTGGGACATGGTCCACGACCGCACCCACAGCCACGGCGACCTGCCCTTCGACCCCTTCATGATCAAGCAGCGGCAGCCGTTCTGGATGTACGGCCTGGAGGAGCTCCGCTGCGACCTCACCGCCTTCAAGGAGGCCGTGAAGCTGGAGGCCGACGGCTACACCCAGGGCCGTGACGTGCAGTACGCCGTGCTCTTCGACCGGATGTTCCGCTTCCCGCTCACCGGCGACCGCGTCCGCAACTACGACGGCCTCGGCGGCCAGCTGCTCTTCGCGTACCTCCACAAGCACGACGTCGTACGCTGGACGGACAACACCCTGCACATCGACTGGGACCGTGCCCCGCAGGTCACCAACCAGCTGTGCGGCGAGATCGAGAAGCTCTACCGCGACGGCATCGACCGGCCCAAGCTCGTCCACTGGTTCGCCGCCTACGAGCTCGTCTCGGCCTACCTCGCGCCGCACCCCGGCTCCGTGTGGGCCAAGGGCCCCGACGCCCTCGACCTCTCCCTCCCCCCGCGCAAGCTGGTGGACGAGGTGCTCGCGGACGAATTCCCGCTCAGCATGTTCTTCGAGGCCCTTGCCAAGAAGCTGCGCGGCGTGATCGCCTCGACCAAGGGGATCACCGCCGCCGGCGCCGAGCAGGTGGCCGCGTGAGCGAGCGCGAGAAGGAGGTGACGGGTATGAGCATTCCGTCGAACGGGAACGGCGGCCCGCTGGACGGTGCCGTCGTGGCGGTGGCCGGAGCGGCCGGCCCGGCCGGCCGGGCGACCCTGCTGCGGCTCGCCGAGGCCGGAGCGATCGTCGTCGCCGCCGACGCGGACGCCGCGCGCCTCGCCGAGGCCGTGGACGCCGCCCGCTACGCCCACGGCGGCGCCACCGTCACCGGCGACACCGTGGACCTGCTCGACCTCGACGCCGCCCGGGCCTGGGCCGACCGCACCGAGAAGGAGTTCGGGCGGGTCGACGGCCTGGTCCACCTGGTCGGCGGCTGGCGCGGCTCGGCGACCTTCGCCGAGACCGACCTCGCCGACTGGGAGCTGCTGGAGAAGCTCCTCATCAAGACCGTCCAGCACACCTCCCTGGCCTTCGAGGCCCCCCTGGCCCGCAGCGGCAACGGCCGGTACGTGCTGATCAGCGCCGCCGGCGCCAGCAAGCCCACCGCCGGGAACGCCGCCTACTCCGCCGCCAAGGCCGCCGCCGAGGCCTGGACCCTGGCCCTCGCCGACTCCTTCCGCAAGGCGGGCGGCGAGGGCGCCCCGCCGGCCGCCGCCACCGTCCTGGTGGTCAAGGCGCTGGTGCACGACGCGATGCGCGCCGAACGACCCAACGCGAAATTCGCGGGCTTCACCGACGTCAAGGACCTGGCCCAGGCCATCGCCGGCGTCTGGGACACGCCCGCCCAGGAAGTGAACGGAACCCGTCAGTGGCTGACCCCGCAACCGTGACCCCGCCCGCGACCGACGCGATACGCCGGCACGACCCCGAGGTGCGCGGCTTCGCCAGCGACAACTACGCGGGCGCGCATCCCGAGATCCTCGCGGCGCTCGCCCTCGCCAACGGCGGCCACCAGGTCGCCTACGGCGAGGACGACTACACCGCCCACCTCCAGGACGTGATGCGGGCCCACTTCGGCCCCACCGCCCAGGCGTTCCCCGTCTTCAACGGCACGGGGGCCAACGTCGTCGCCCTGCAGGCCGCGACCGAGCGATGGGGTGCGGTCGTCTGCGCCTCCTCCGCGCACATCAACGTCGACGAGTGCGGGGCGCCCGAGCGCGTCGGCGGGCTGAAGCTGCTCCACGTGCCCACCGAGCACGGCAAGCTCACCCCCGAGCTGATCGACCGTGAGGCGTTCGGCTGGGAGGACGAGCACCGGGCCCAGCCGCAGATCGTCTCGATCACCCAGACCACCGAGCTCGGGACCTGCTACACCCCCGAGGAGATCCGGGAGATCTGCGACCACGCCCACGAGCGGGGCATGAAGGTCCACCTGGACGGTTCGCGGATCGCCAACGCGGCGGCCTCCCTGGGCCTGCCCCTGCGCGCGTTCACCACGGACGCCGGGGTCGACCTGCTCTCCTTCGGCGGCACCAAGAACGGCATGGTCTTCGGCGAGTGCGTCGTCGTCCTCAACCCGGACGCGGTGCGGGCGATGAAGCACCTGCGCAAGATGTCGATGCAGCTCGCGTCGAAGATGCGCTTCGTCTCCGTGCAGTTCGAGGCGCTGCTCTCCGGCGACCTGTGGCTGCGCAGCGCCGGGCACGCCAACGCCATGGCGGCGCGGCTGGCCGAGGGCGTCCGGGGCATCGAGGGCGTCGAGGTGCTCCACCCGGTGGAGTCCAACGCCGTCTTCGCCCGGCTGCCGCACGACGTGAGCGAGCGCCTCCAGAAGCGCTACCGCTTCTACTTCTGGAACGAGGCCGCCGGGGACGTCCGCTGGATGTGCTCCTTCGACACCACCGAGGCCGACATCGACGCCTTCACCGCCGCGATCGCGGAGGAAATGGCCAAGCGGTAGCGGTCGGGCCTACCGGTACCCAAGGGTGCGGGGTACGTACGGTGACGTACGTACCCCGCATCTGTTGGCGTAGCCCTTCAGCTCCGGGCGATCGCCGGGGCGGGGGCCGTGCCGCCGAGGTGGGCGGGGATCCACCAGCTGTCGCCGGGGCCCTCCGTACGGACCGGGTAGGCGCGCTGGGCGGCCTCCAGGAGGTCCTGGACCCGGGCGCGGACGCGCTCGGTGACCTGCTCGGCGGGCTCCGCCGGATCGGCGGCCACGGGCTCGCCCACCCGGATGGTCACCGGGATGTGGTTGCGGCCGAGATCGCGCTTGTGGCCCTTGGTCCACAGCCGCTGGGTGCCCCACAGCGCCATCGGCACCAGCGGCACCCCGGCCTCCTGCGCCAGCCGGGCCGCGCCGGACTTGAAGTTCTTCAGGGTGAAGGAGGTGGAGATCGTGGCCTCGGGGAAGACGCCGATGACCTCGCCCGACCGCAGGGCGGAGAGCGCGTGCTTGTAGGCGTCCATGCCCGCCGCACGGTCGACGGGTATGTGCTTCATCGCCCGCATCAGCGGCCCGGAGACCTTGTGCCGGAAGACGGACTCCTTGGCCATGAAGCGCACCAGCCGCTTGGCGGGCCGGGCGGCCAGCCCGGCGAAGACGAAGTCGAGGTAGCCGATGTGGTTGCTCACCAGGACCGCCCCGCCGCGCGCCGGGACGTGCTCGCTGCCCTGGATGTCGAAGCGCAGGTCGAGCGCCTTGAACATGGTGCGGGCGATACCGATCACCGGGGGGTAGACGAGCTCTGCCATATCGGGAAGATCCTTCCGGCCTGGGGAGGGTGCTCCCGGCTGAAACGCTGATGTGCTGAAGCCCCTAAGTTACGCGAACGTAGGGACGTGGCCCGTCGCCGACTATCTGCCAGATCGTGCCCGAATGCCCGCCCAGGAGCCAGCCGGGCGGCCCCGGGGCCCACGAGATCCTCGTCACGTCGGGAAATTTCCGCGTGGGCGATGATGCTGCAAGCAGCGACCGGAGGTCGACACCGGTTACGGAACCGGTTACGGACGAGGGAGGGTGAGCGTGCCCGTAGGGGACGAGCGGGAAGGCGTACCGGAGCGGCTGAGCGCCGCCGGGATCGGAGTGGCGGAGCTGGGGGAGCGGGCCACGCTCGTCCAGTTCTCCAGTGCCTTCTGTCAGCCGTGTCGCGCGACCCGGCGCGTCCTCGCGGACGTCGCGGCCATGGTCGACGGCGTCGCCTACGTCGAGGTCGACGCGGAGGCGCGGCTGGAGCTCGTCCGCGCGCTGGGCGTCACCGCCACCCCCACCACGCTCGTCCTGGACGGCGCGGGGCGCGTCGTGCGGCGCGCCACCGGGCAGCCGAGACGGGCCGATGTCATCGCGGCACTGGGCGCGGCGGTCTGACGCGCCGTGCACCGCCTCGCCGCGCCCCACTTCGTCCACCTCGGCAGAAGGGCAACCCCATGACGGCCTCCCCCGGACTCGACGCCGCCGATCCGGCCGGTCCCGAGCTGCTGCGCTCGGTGTTCCGCCGGCACGCGGCCGGCGTGGCGGTGATCACCGCCCAGGGCGCCCGCCCGGTCGGTTTCACCGCCACCTCCCTGACCTCGGTGGCGGCGACGCCCCCGCTCGTCTCCTTCGGCGTGGGCACGGGCTCCTCCAGCTGGCCGGTGCTGGCGGAGGCCGAGCACGTCGGCGTCCACATACTCGGCGAGCACCAGCGGGAGCTGGCCGCCACCTTCGCGCGCAGCGGCGCCGAACGGTTCGGCGCTGCCACGGGCTGGCGGCCCGGCCCGCACGGGGTGCCGCTGCTGGAGGACGTCCTGGCCTGGATGGTCTGCCGCGTCGTGGCCCGGGTGCCCGCCGGGGACCACCGTCTGGTGCTCGCCGAGGCGGTCGCCGGCGACCCCACGGGTACGGGCCGGCCCCTTCTCTACCACCAGGGAAGTTTCAACGCTCTGCGCGACTGAGGAGTCCCTTCTCCGCGCGTTGGGCAGATCACAGTCGACCGGCCTTGCGTTCGGTGAACAGCCTCGATGTACTGACGAGTAACATTCCGGTCGAGGGCGGGTGCCGTACCGACCGGGGTCCGCCCCACCAGGCGCCTATGCTGCCTGCCAAGGCAGCTTTGATAGAGACGATGCAGTAGGAGAGCCGGCGTGAGCTTGAGGATCGTTGTCACTGTGAAGTACGTGCCCGACGCCACCGGCGACCGGCACTTCGCCGAAGACCTGACCGTCGACCGCGACGACGTGGACGGTCTGCTCTCGGAGCTCGACGAGTACGCGGTCGAGCAGGCGCTGCAGATCAAGGAAGCGGCCGACGACGACGCGGAGATCACCGTCCTGACCGTCGGCCCGGAGGACGCCAAGGACGCCCTCCGCAAGGCGCTGTCCATGGGTGCGGACAAGGCCGTCCACGTCGAGGACGACGACCTCCACGGCACCGACGCGCTGGGCACCTCGCTGGTGCTGGCCAAGGCCCTGGAGCACGTCGGCTACGACCTGGTGGTCTCCGGCATGGCCTCCACCGACGGCGGCATGGGCGTCGTCCCGGCGATGCTCGCCGAGCGCCTGGGCGTGCCGCAGGTGACCCTGCTCTCCGAGGTGGCCGTCGAGGGCGGCAAGGTGACCGGCCGCCGCGACGGCGACGCCGCGAGCGAGCGACTGGAGGCGTCCCTCCCGGCCGTCGTGTCCGTCACGGACCAGTCCGGCGAGGCCCGCTACCCGTCCTTCAAGGGCATCATGGCCGCCAAGAAGAAGCCGGTGGAGTCCCTGGACCTCTCCGACCTGGGCCTCGAGGCCGACGAGGTCGGCCTGGAGGGCGCCTGGACCAAGGTCGACGAGGCCACGGAGCGCCCGGCCCGCACGGCCGGCACGATCGTCAAGGACGAGGGCGAGGGCGGCAAGCAGCTCGCCGAGTTCCTCGCGGGCCAGAAGTTCGTCTGAGCCCCGCCGTCCACCCTCCCTTCGTACTTGCAGGAGAGCAACACCATGGCTGAAGTTCTCGTCTACGTCGACCACGTGGACGGCGCCGTCCGCAAGCCCACCCTCGAGCTGCTGACCCTCGCCCGCCGCATCGGCGAGCCCGTCGCCGTGCACCTGGGCGCCGGCGCGGACACCGCCGCCGCGACGCTCGCCGAGTACGGCGCGGTCAAGGTCCTCACCGCCGATGCCCCCGAGTTCGCCGACTACCTCGTCGTACCGAAGGTGGACGCGCTCGAGGCCGCGTACCGGGCCGTCTCCCCGGCCGCCGTGCTCGTCCCGTCCTCCGCCGAGGGCAAGGAGATCGCTGCCCGCCTGGCCGTCCGCATCGGCTCCGGCATCATCACCGACGCCGTCGACCTGGAGGCCGGCGCCGAGGGCCCGGTGGCCACGCAGTCCGTCTTCGCGGCCTCGTACTCCACCAAGTCCCGCGTCACCAAGGGCACCCCGGTCATCACCGTCAAGCCCAACTCCGCCGCCCCGGAGGCCGCCCCGGCCGCCGGTACGGTCGAGCAGCTGGCCGTCTCCTTCGGCGAGCAGGCCACCGGCACCAAGGTCGTCTCCCGCACCCCGCGCGAGTCCACCGGCCGCCCCGAGCTGACCGAGGCCGCGATCGTGGTCTCCGGCGGCCGCGGCGTCAACGGCGCCGAGAACTTCACCATCGTCGAGGCCCTCGCCGACTCCCTCGGCGCGGCGGTCGGCGCCTCCCGCGCCGCGGTCGACGCCGGCTGGTACCCGCACACCAACCAGGTCGGCCAGACCGGCAAGTCCGTCTCGCCGCAGCTCTACATCGCGGCGGGCATCTCCGGTGCCATCCAGCACCGCGCCGGCATGCAGACCTCGAAGACGATCGTCGCCATCAACAAGGACGCCGAGGCCCCGATCTTCGAGCTCGTCGACTACGGCGTCGTGGGCGACCTCTTCGAGGTCGTCCCGCAGCTGACCGAGGAGATCAAGTCCCGCAAGGGCTGATCCCGCCTGCTCCTGACAGGGCCCTCGCCCCGGCCGCGCGCCGGGGCGAGGGCCCTGCGGCGTTTTCGCGGCACCGCCGTCAGGTGCAGGCCGTGCCGCCCGGGCCGCCGTGGAAGAAGTACTCGTTCCACGGGGGAGCGGCGTGCTGGACGTCGCAGGTGAAGCAGTTCGCGGAGGGCTGGGACGCCGTCAGGGATGCCTGCACCGCGCCGCCCGCCGTGGGGTAGTAGACGACGTCGCGGTGGTAGGCGGCGAACTGCCAGCCCGCCGAGGCGAACAGGCCGCTGCCCATCGGGGGCCAGGCCGTGTTGTCCACGACCTCGCCGCCGTAGTCGACGTCCGACGCCGCGCCGGAGGCGAGCGGGCCGCTGCCGAACAGCGAGCCGGGGTAGTAGCCCACGGCGTTGCCGACGGTGGTGCCCCCGAGGTAGAGCCACCAGTTGCCGCCGTTGAAGTACCAGGTGACCTCCAGCTCGTACTGCGCGCCGCCCAGCACGCTCACCGGGCCCAGCGTGCCGCCGAAGGCCCAGTTGGGGTTCGTCTGGACGAAGGCGGAGCAGTCGTGGTTGTAGCAGCCGGTGCGCTGATAGCCGTCGGCGGTCCAGTAGATGAAGAGGCACGGCTGGGTGGTGCCGTACTTCCCCGGGTAGACCTGCCAGCCGCACTCCACCGTCTGCACCGGCGAGCCCGCCGCGTACCACTGCTGGGAGAGCGAGAAGACCTGCGAGCCGACGGCGGGGTCCCAGACATTGATGAAGCTGTGGCCACCGAGATTGCCGGCCACCTGATAGGCGTGGGCGTACTTGTGGAGCCCCGCCTGTACGGCGGGCGGGCTGAGCCGGGGGTGGCGGCCGGTGCCCAGGGGGCTCTTCCGGAAGAAGTCCCGGAGGGTGCCCCTGCGGGCCAGCTCGTCCAGGGTGATCCTGCGCAGCGCGATCGTGCCGGGCGGACACGCCATCGCGTGCCCGAACCTGTCGATGCGGTCCGACCGCAGCTGCTGGAGCAGCGGCAGGCTCTGCGGGGCGACGGCGGGGCCGGGGGCGGCCGGGGCGTCGACCGGAGCGGCCGGGGCCTCGGCGACACCGCGCAGGGCCGGCTGGCTACCGACGGGGACGCAGTCGAAGATCTGGCCGTTGTCGTCCACGAAGCTGTGGGGGACGGCCTCGATGCCGGCGTAGAGGGACTGGACGTGCGCCTTCATCCCGTCGAAATCCTCCGCCGCCACGGGCGTGGCGGGGCGGGCGGCGCTGAATCGCGCGTGGTCCATGGCGCGCACGCCGTCGATGAAGGCGGAGAAGTCGGGGAAGTGCGGCTCATCGCGAGGGGGCATGATCGGGCTCTCCGTTCCGATCCGTGCGGGCGCGCAGCGCGCGGCCTCTGCTGAGCCGATCCCCCCGGGATCCCCCGTTCAGTCGAAAGACCACCCGAACGGTCCAGTCCGCTCTCGGCCGGCCCGGCTCGCTCTCGGACGACGCCGCCGAAGGGGAGCCGTCGCCGGCCGCCGCCGTCCGGGTGATGTGGGCGGGGGCCGGGGTGTCCGTCGCGTCCGGGCGTTGGAAGAGATACGGCATGCAGACTGACACCGTGACGCGGTTCCTCCATGCTCTGAGCCCCGCGAGCCGAGACGACGTCGAACAACTGCCGCGCGAGCAGCAGGAGAAGATGGCCGAGGAATGGGAGAAGTATCTGCGCGACGACACCGACCTGCTGTCGCTGAGCGAACTGGACCCGCCCACGGCGGAGAACCGGGCGGCCGAGCACGTGGTCCGGGACTACTTCTGAGCCGCCGCGGAGGGGGTGTTGACCCCTCGGCGCTCCGCTGACTAACTTCGCGGCACGAATGGTCGGTGTGGATGGTCGATTCCGCGAAGTGGAAGTCGCGGAGGGGTGGGAGGGCATTCATGGGGCAGCAGGCGGCTATAGCGACGACCTTCAGCAGCGCGGTGCGGGAGAGCGTCGGCAGCTCCCTCGCGGCGGTCGACGCCGAGCTCGCCCGGCGCTATCCGGGCGACGCCGGCGCCCGCCAGCCCGTGCACACCGTCTACGTCCCGGCCGACGCCTTCACCGCCGGCACCGTACGCGAGTGGGGCGACCGGGCGCTCGCCGCCCTCGACGAGCACGCCCCCGACGCGGAGGCGTTCGCCGCCGTCCTCGGGCTGCCCGGCGAACTCGCCGGGCCCGTGTACGAGCGGGTGCGGGCCAAGCTGGAGCGCGAGCCCGTCGAGGACCTGCGGATCGACTTCGAGGACGGGTACGGGCCGCGCCCGGACGCCGAGGAGGACGCGGCCGCCGCCCGCGCCGCCCGGCTGGTGTCACAGGCGTACGCCGACGGTATGGCTGCCCCTTACATGGGCGTGCGGGTCAAGTGCATGGAGGCGGCCGTCCGCGACCGGGGCATCCGCACCCTCGACGTCTTCCTCACCGGGCTGATGGAGGCCGGCGGACTCCCCGACGGGCTGATGCTCACCCTCCCCAAGGTCACCTATCCCGAACAGGTCGTCGCCATGGCGCGGCTGGCAGGGGAGTTCGAGACGGCGCACGGGCTGGCGGAGGGCCGGATCCGCTTCGAGATACAGATCGAGACCACCCAGGCGATCCTCGGGGCCGACGGCCGGGCCACCGTCGCCCGGCTGATCGACGCCGGTGCCGGACGCGTCACGGCGCTGCACTACGGCACCTTCGACTACAGCGCCGCCTGCGGCGTCGGCGCCGCCCACCAGGCACCGGACCATCCGGTGGCCGACCACGCCAAGGCCGTCATGCAGGTCGCGGCCGCCGGCACGGGCGTCCGCCTCTCGGACGGCTCGACGAACGTGCTGCCCGTCGGCACGACCGCGCGCGTCCACGAGGCGTGGCGGCTGCACCACGGGCTCGTCCGCCGGTCGCTGGCCCGCGCCTACTACCAGGGCTGGGACATGCACCCGGGACACCTGCCGACCCGTTACGCCGCCGTGTACGCCTACTACCGCGAGGGGCTCGAACGGGCGGCCGCCCGCCTCGTGGCGTACACGCGGCGGGCCGGTGGCGACGTGCTCGACGAGCCCGCCACCGCCCGGGCGCTCAGCGGCCACCTGCTGCGCGGGCTGGACTGCGGGGCCGTCGACACGGCGGAGGTGACCGGCCTCACCGGGTTGGACCGGGGCGGGCTGGAGCGGTTGGCGGGGCGGCCGGCGGTGCGGGGGGTCTGATCGGGCGGGTGTGGTGCCCCCCTGTCAGGGCGCGGGAATTGCGCGACCGGCCACCTGCGGCGCGCGGTTGTCCAGCCGTCGCTCAGCGTTCCGCCGGGGGGAGTTCGCCCGAGCCCCGGACGATCAGACGGGTCGGCAGCTCGACGCGGCGGGGCGCCTCCTCCGCGCCGTCCAGCCGGTGGAACAGCAGCTCCGCCGCATTGCGGCCGAGGCGGGCCGCGTCCTGCGCGACGACCGTGACGCCGGGGGAGAGCAGGTCGGCCAGTTCGAGGTCGTCGAAGCCCACGAGCGCCACAGGGTGGGGCAGCCGCGCGATGACACGCAGGATCGTGACCGTCACCCGGTTGTTTCCTGTGAAGAACGCTGTCACCGGATGTTCGCCCGTCAACATGCGTTCCGCTTCGGCCCGTACGCGCTCCGGGGTGGTCGGGCCGAGCGAGACCCAGGCGTCGGAGACCGGCAGCCCGGCGTCCGCCATCGCGGTGCGGTAACCCCGCAGCCGCTCCCCGGCGGTGTGGATGCGCGGCCGGTCGCCGATGAAACCGATGCGGCGGTGGCCGTGGGCGATCAGGTGGGCGACGCCGGCCCGGGCGCCGCCGTGGCTGTCGGAGAGCACCGCGTCGGCGGCTATCCCCCCGGCCGGGCGGTCGACGAAGACGGTGGCGACGCCGGCGGCGATCTCGGGTTCGAGGTAGCGGTGGTCGTGGCCCGCCGGGATGACGATCAGTCCGTCGACGCGGCGGGCGCAGAACGCCAGGGCGAGCTCCCGCTCCCGCTCGGGGTCCTCGGCGCTGGAGCCGTTGATGAGCAGGGCGCCGTGGGCGCGGGCGACCTCCTCGACGGCGCGGTTCAGCGGCGCGTAGAAGGGGTCGGCGAGGTCCTCGAGGACGAGGCCCACCGACGAGGTGCGGCCCTTGCGCAGGACGCGGGCGCTGTCGTTGCGCCGGAAGCCGAGGGCGGTGATCGCCTCCTGGACGCGCCGCTCGGTGTCCTGGGTGACGCCGGGCTCGCCGTTCACCACGCGGGAGACGGTCTTGAGGCCCACCCCGGCGCGGGCCGCGACGTCCTTCATGGTGGGCCGGTTGCCGTAGCGGGGGAGCCGGCCGGTGGCGGCGTCGTTCACAATCGCTGGTCCTTTGCGCGGGGAGGGGCGGCTGAGGCGTGC
Source organism: Streptomyces abikoensis (assembly GCF_014648775.1). GTDB lineage: Bacteria > Actinomycetota > Actinomycetes > Streptomycetales > Streptomycetaceae > Streptomyces > Streptomyces abikoensis. The sequence continues at coordinate 773,056 of NZ_BMRT01000002.1, read as the reverse complement.
GTCCGCTGCACGGAGTTCCGGGTGCGGGGTTCCGAGTACGGTTCCGATGGGCGGAGTTCCGATGCGCGGAGTTCCGAGTGCGGGTTCCGATGGGCGGAGTGACGTCGAGCATAGGGCCTGGACAACGTTGTCAAGCCCGGAGAGACTGACGTCCCGAAAACCCTGCGGCGGCCTTGCGGTGAGCTTGTGGCGGTCGCGGCGGCCCGGTCGCGATTGCGGCAGCCTTGCGGTGGACCCTCCCGTGGGACTTCCCGTGGAACTTCCCCTGGAACAGGAGAGAGACCGGCACCGTGCACACCGACTCCGGCGACCTCGTCGCCGCTCTCGACATCGGCGGCACCAAGATCGCCGGAGCGCTGGTGGACGGAGCGGGACGGCCGCGCGTCCGCGCCCGCCGGCCCACCCCGGCCCGGGAGGACGGCGCGACGGTCATGGCCGCCGTGGCCGCCGTCCTCGACGAGCTGGCCCGCTCCGCCGAGTGGCCGCTGGTCCGGGCCGTGGGCATCGGCAGCGCGGGCCCGGTCGACGCCTCCGCCGGAACCGTCAGTCCCGTCAACGTGCCCGGGTGGCGCGGGTTTCCGCTGGTGGCCGAGGTCACTCGGCGGGTGGGCGGGCTGCCGGTGACGCTCGTGGGCGACGGGGTCGCGATGACCGCCGCCGAGCACTGGCAGGGCGCCGCCCGGGGACGGGCCGACGCGCTCTGCATGGTGGTCTCCACGGGGGTCGGCGGGGGGCTGGTCCTGGGTGGCCGGCTGCGGTCGGGGCCCACCGGTAATGCCGGGCACATCGGTCACATCAGCGTCGATCTGGACGGGGATCCTTGCGCCTGCGGATCCCGGGGGTGCGTGGAGCGCATCGCCAGCGGGCCCCATATCGCCCGGCGCGCCCTTGAGTCGGGCTGGCGGCCGGGGCCCGACGGCGATCGGAGCGCGGCAGGCGTCGCGGCGGCCGCCCACGCGGGCGACCCGGTCGCGCTCGCCTCCTTCGCCCGGGCGGCGCGCGCCCTCGCGGCGGGCATCGCCGCCACCGCGACGCTCGTGGAGATCGAGGTGGCGGTCATAGGCGGCGGTGTCGCGGAAGCCGGCGACGTCCTTTTCGGGCCGCTCCGTGAACACCTGCGCGACTACGCGGCGTTGTCCTTCGCCTCCGGCGTCGAGGTCCTCCCGGCCCGGCTCGGTGCCGACGCGGGCGTGGTGGGCGCGGCCGCGGCGGCCGCCGCGGAGGCGGGGCTGTGGGGGCTGGGGCGCGGGACGGGGGAGGCAACCGTCAGTGGAACCGCCAGCGGCATGTGACGGCTGATCAGGCCGCTGGCCGGTGGCTTCGGGCGGGGCGGCCGGCGGTCCGCCGGTGCCCCGCCGGTGCTTCGCCGGCGGGCCGTGGCCGGGAGCGCGCCCCATGCCGCTCGTACACGTTTCCGTGGCAAGGTGGTGCGGGCACTGTGTTCCCGAGCCCGTCACAGGGGGCTACGGAGCCGGGGCCGTCACCGGGGGCTACGGAGGAGGGGGCACCGTGATCGTCTGGCTGAACGGCGCGTTCGGTGGGGGCAAGACCAGCACGGCGAGGGAACTGACCCGGCTCATCCCGGGCAGCACCCTTTACGACCCCGAGGTGACCGGCGGGGCGCTGCGGTACCTGCTGCCGCCGAAGAGACTGAGCGAGGTCTGCGACTACCAGGACCTGCCGATCTGGCGGCGGATGGTCGTGGACACCGCCTCCGCGCTGCTGGCCGAGGTGGGCGGGGTGCTCATCGTGCCCATGACGCTGTTGCGGCAGGAGTACCGGGACGAGATCTTCGGGGCGCTGGCCGCGCGGGCGATCCGGGTGCGGCATGTGGTGCTGACGTCCGAGGAAACGATCCTTCGGGGGCGGATCGAGGGGCGCGTCGAGTTTCCGGACGACGCCGTTCGGAGTGAGGCCGTGCGGCAGTGGGCGCGGGACCATGTCGCCGCCTATCGGGAGGCGTGGTCCTGGTTGTCGGGGGACGGGCTCGTTGTCGACAACGGGCGGCTGACCCCGTTCGAGACGGCCGAGCGCATCGCCGAGGCCGTGCGCAACGGGACCGCCGGGTACTGCCCGATCGTCCAGACGCCCGAGCCGAAGGCGGCGACGCTCGCGGCCGGGGTGCTGCTGTTCGACGAGGACGACCGTGTACTGCTGGTCGACCCCACGTACAAGCCGGGGTGGGAGTTTCCCGGCGGTGTCGTCGAGCAGGGGGAGGCGCCCGCGCGGGCCGGGATGCGGGAGGTCGCGGAGGAGATCGGGATCGAGCTCACCGCTGTGCCGCGGTTGTTGGTCGTCGACTGGGAGCCGCCGAAGCCGCCGGGTTTCGGGGGGCTGCGGTTTCTGTTCGACGGGGGGCGGTTGAGTTCGGGGGCGGCACGGAGGGTGTTGCTGCCGGGGGCGGAGTTGCGGGGGTGGCGGTTCGTTACGGAGGACGAGGCGTCGACGATGCTGCCGCCTGTGCGGTTGAGGCGGTTGCGGTGGGCGTTGCGGGCGCGGGAAGGGGGGCGGGTGATGAATCTGGAGGCTGGGGTGCCGGTGGGGTGATTCGTGGGGTGGGTGGGTGCGTCGTGGGGCGGGGGCGGGGGTGGGGTGGACGGGCCCTTACGGGGCTGAGCTCTTCGCGGCCCCTGCCACTTTGGTGCCGGGTGCCCCGTATGTGCTCCAGCGGCGAAGAGCTCCTTACGCCCCTACCAGGGCCCGTCCACCCCACCCCGCCCCCTTGCGTCACCCCCTCGGGGGTGCTCCTGCCGGGACGTCAACGGTTTCTCGCCCATCGGCGTCCGTACCAGATGGCCGCCGTCACCAGTGAGACCGCGCACAGGACGATCAGGGCGGTGCCCCACGGGCCGCCGGCGATGCGGGCCTCGGCCAGGATCGCCGCGCCCGCCGTCGCCACCGGCAGGAGTGCCAGGGCTACGAACCGCAGCACGGAGGCGATGCCCGGGGCCTTCAGGCCGCGGTGGGTCCACCGCCGGTGTCTGCGGGCGGCGGCCGGATCCTGTGCGTAGAACATCGCCGCTTTCGTCCCCAGCCGCGATGTCGCTTGTTGGTAGAACACGGCCAGCACCGGCATCCAGATCCACGGCAGGGCCAGCCCGATGAGGAAGAGTCCGGAGAAGGACACGACGGACAGGGCCTGGCGGGCCCTGCTCCGTTTTCCGCCGCCGATGAGTCCCAGCAGCGCCGCCATTTTCAGGATCAACCGCCAGCGCGTCCGTCGCGGTACCCGTCCCGCACCTCCTGGAGGGTGTCGCTCCGCGTGCGCCAGTGCCTTGTTCGCCTCGTCCAGCGAGGCGTAGACGTCCTGCAGGAGCAGCAGTTCGGCGGCCCGTTGCTCGTCCTCCGGGGAGTGGCCCGCCGCGGCCGCCAGCTCCAGCACCATCTGGGCCCGCGCGAGCAGGGCCGCCACGAAGCTCAACGGGACGAGGACGACGAACGGGCCGCCCACCACCGCGCCCTCGGCGATCGTCACGCGCGTGCCGCGGCTGATGATGCCCGCGTTGAGCTCGTCGGGTCCCGCGCCGGGCGCACGCTCCCGTCGGCGTTCGACCGCCGCGGCCGCTCGGGGGCCGAAGCGGCGGACGGCGAAGAAGGCGAGCTGTTCGGGCATGTGCTCGGGGTCGCCCCAGATCATCGGCAGCAGTTTCTGTGCTTCGACCGCCACCGGCTGGACGGGCCTGGCGGAGGACGGGCTCACGCGTCCTCCGCCGGGGCGGGCGGAGCCTCGCGGCGGCGCAGGCCCGTCTCGACCGCGCCGACCACCACCCGGGCCGCGACCCCGACGAGCAGGACGTCGGCGACCATCTGGGCCGTCGTGACGATCCGGGCCGACGCCGAGGTCGCGACGATGTCGCCGAAGCCGACCGTGCTGAAGACGGTGAGGGTGAAGTAGAGGGCCCCTGTGCGGTCGAGGTGCTCGCTGAAGCTTCCCGGAACGTTCCGCTCCAGCAGGTAGTACGTGGTGGCGAAGATCAGTAGGAACAGGGGCACGGTCGTCGCGAGGGTCTCGACCGCGCGCAGGCGGGGCCGGGACGAGGCGGAGATCGAGCGCAATTGCCGTACGAAGAGCAGCAGGAGCGCGGCCAGTCCCAGCACGAGCGTCACCGCCGCCACGCCCGTGAACCTCTTGTCCATGGGCAGCAGGTAGTAGGCGAGCACCAGGGCCGTCGCGGTGGCCAGGGGGCGCATGATCGCCCCCACCGGCGGGCGGCGGCCCGTCACGGAGCCGCGCCCTGGCCGGCGGTGGCCGTCAGCCGGGCCGTCGGAAGGCGGCGGGTGAAGGCGAAACCGACGAGCGTGATGCCCGAGGTGGCCAGGACGGCCGCTTTGAGGCTCTCGATCTGGGCGCTCGTGTAGGCGTCCACGACGGCGTCCGTCTCCTGCGGTGACAGCCCGGACCGTTCGGCCGCGTTCTTGACCTGCGTCGTGCTGACGAAGCTGACGCCCGCCTCGACGGCGACGCCCGTCTCCCGGCGGACCGCGTCCGAAATCCTGGGGTCGCCCTCGATCCGCGTCGTGAAGACGCTCACGAGCGCGCCGATCAGCAGGGAGCCGATGAGCGCGGTGCCCAGGGACGAGCCGAGGTTCTGCGCCGTGTACTGCAGCCCTCCCACCTCGCCGCGCTCGTCTTCCCCCACGCTGGACTGGGTGATATTGCCGAGCTGGGAGGCGAGCAGCCCCATGCCCAGGCCCAGGACGGCCATGGCCGACCCGAAGGACAGGTTGTCGATGTCGGGCCGGATGGCGCTGATCAGCCACAGCGTCGCGATCAGCAGGACCGCGAGGCCCGACCGGACGATCGCGCGCGGCCCGGCGATCCTGCCCAGTGCGGGGCCGGACAGGGCGGACACCAGCATCGTCACCGACGTGGGCAGCAGGCGCAGTCCGGTCTGGAAGGCGTTGAACCCCTGGACGATCTGCAGGTAGAGGGGGACGGTGAAGAACAGGCCGAGCAGGATGAGGTTCTGGGCCAGCAGCATGCTCAGGCCGGCGCGCAGGGGCGGGATGGCGAAGAGCGAGAAGCGCACCAGTGGATCCCGTCCCCGTGCCTCACGCCGCCGTTCCCAGGCGTGGAAGAGCCACAGGAGGACGCCACCCGCGGCGATGACGAAGAGGGTGGGGGAGTAGCCCAGCACGGTGAAGGGTACGTGGCGCGGCCGCAGCCAGCCCCAGGCGCCGCTCTGCAGGACCCCCAGCACCACCAGGGCGAGCCCGGCGGCGGACAGCAGCACACCCACCGCGTCCAGCCGGGGCCGGGAACGCGGCGGTGAGTCGGGAATCCAGCGGACGCAGCACAGCATGGCGGCGACCACCACGACCTCGGCCGCGAACACCAGACGCCACGTCAGATACGTCGTCACCCACCCGCCGATCAGCGGTCCCACCGCGATGCCCGCACCGGCGAGGCCCCCGATCACCCCGTAGGCGACCGCCCGTTCCCGGCCCCGGTAGGCGCCGGCGACGAGCGCCGCCAGGGCCGGCAGGACCAGGGTGGCGCCCAGTCCCTCGATCACCGACCAGCCCAGGGTGAGCACCCACAGGGCGGGGGCCAGGGCGGTGAGGGCGGACCCGACGCCGTACACGGCGAGGCCGGCGGCGAAGGCGCGCCGCCGCCCGGCCATGTCCCCGAGCTTCCCGCCTGTGATCATGAACGCGGCCATGACGAGGGTGTAGAGGGTGATCACGGCCTGGATCGACGTGACATCGGTGTGGAAGTCCTCGACCAGCCGGCTGATCGACACGTTCATGACCGAGGTGTCCAGGACCATCAGGAACTGGGCCGTGCCGAGGACGGCCAGGGCCCGCCAGCGTTTCACGGCATGAGCCTCCTCCCTGCTGCCACGGCCGGCGCGCTCGCGCACGGGCACGACGATCACCATAGGTCGGCGATGGCGGACCGAAGGCGTGGTGGACGTTCCCGGTGCCGCGGGTCACCCGGCCGGACCGCTTCCGCTCGCGTGGCGGGCGTGCCCGGTGAGGACCACGATGGAACGAGAGCCGCACCAGGGCACACCCGCCCCGAACCGGCTCCCGCCCTTGTGGGGAGCGACGAAGTCCCGCGCGGAGGGAGGCAGCGATGGACCCGTCCGGCGCACACCCACCCGCCCCCGAACCCCTGAGTACGGCGGAGCGCCAGGAGTACGAACGATTGCGCAGGCTGGCGACCATGCGTCACCGGCGGGCGCGTACGGTCACGGCGTCCGTGCTGCTGGTCCTGACCTTTCTCCTCGCCCCCTTGGCCGTCGTGGCCGCGTGGGTGAACAGTCAGATCTCCGACCCCGACCGCTATGTGCAGACGGTCGCCCCCGTCGCGACCGCGCCGTCCGTGCGGAACGCCGTGACCGACCGGCTGACCGCCCGCGTGGTCGACAAGGTCGACTTCCGTGCCCTCACCGACGCGCTGGGGCGCGCCCTGGCCAAGACCGAGGCGCCGTCCGCCGTCGTGGACAACACCGCACTCCTGACGGGCCCGCTCAAGAACGCCATGACCACGGCCGTCCACACGGTCGTGAACAAAGTCGTCACCAGTGACCAGTTCGCCGAGGCATGGAACATCGCCAACCGGCGCGCCCACGCGGCGGTGGTGAAGACCCTCACCGGCGAGGGCAACAGCGCCGTTCAGGCCCGGGGCGACACCATCGTCCTGGACATCGGCACACTCGTCGACAACGTCAAGAAGCGGCTGGTCGACGAGGGATACGAGAAGGCCGCCGCGATCCCGGACGTCGACAAGACGGTTCCCCTGTTCACGACGGACAAGCTGGACAAGGCGCAGGGCCTGATGCGCCTGCTCGACGTGGTCGGCACCTGGTTGCCCGTCACCACCATCGCCCTCGCGGCGATCGCCGTCTGGACGGCACCCTCGCACCGGATCGCCCTGATGGGCGCCGCCATCGGCATCGGCGTCATGATGGTCGCGCTGCTCATCGGGCTCGCCGTCATGCGGAGGATCTACCTGGGCTCCGTCCCCACGGACGTGCTCCCCGCCGACGCGGCGAGCACCATCTACGACACGTTCGTACGGTTCCTGCGGGTCAGTACCCGCACCGTGCTCGTCACTGCGGTGATCACCGCCGTGGCCGGCTACCTCTACGGCCCCGGGCGCGGGGCGCGCTTCGTACGGTCGGTGACCGCCCGGGGCACCGGGGCCACCGGCAGGGCCCTCGCCCGGTCCGGCCTGCGCACGGGTACCACGGGCCGCTGGCTGGAGGCCCACCGTGCCTGGACGACCGGCGTCGTCATCGCCGGCGGAGCCGTGGCCCTGGTCCTGTGGAACTACCCCACCGCGGCCTGCGTCGCCCTGGTCCTCGGCATCGTGGTCGTCGTCCTCGCGCTGCTCGGCATCCTCGCGGCGGCCTCCGGGCCACCGCCGACGGGCGATCAGATCAGGAGAACGACATGAGCGCTTATGTGAACCTCGCCTACGACTACCCCGTCCTGGGCGCGTTCTGGACCATCCTGTGGATCTTCCTATGGGTCCTGTGGGTCATGCTGCTCTTCCGCGTCATCGGGGACATCTTCCGCGACGACCAGCTCGGCGGATGGGGCAAGGCGGCATGGCTGCTCTTCACGGTCTTCCTGCCGTTCCTCGGCGTCTTCGTCTACGTCCTCGCCCGGGGCCGGGAGATGGGGAAGCGCGAGATACGGCACGCCCAGGCCCAGCGCCGGGCGTTCGACGAGTACGTCCGTGAGGCCGCCGGCCCGGGAAACCGGAGCGCTGCCGACGAACTGGCCAAGCTCTCCGAGATCAAGGCCAGGGGCGACATCTCGGACGCGGAGTTCCAGCGGGCCAAGGAGAAGATCCTGCACTGAACCACCCACGCCGGGTCCGGCAGGTCGTGGACGACCTGCCGGACCCGGCCGGTGGTTTCAGGCCTTGCTCGCCGCGTACTTCGTCAGGAAGACCGCCTCCGCGAGGGTCAGGCGCTCGAGCTCCTCGGGGGAAACGCTCTCGTTCACCGCGTGGATCTGCGCCTCCGGCTCGCTCAGGCCGATGAGGAGGATCTCCGTGTCCGGGTAGAGCGTGGCGAGCGTGTTGCAGAGGGGGATCGAGCCGCCCATGCCGGCCGTCTGCATCTCCTCGCCCGGGTAGGCGACGCGCATGGCCTCGGCCATCGACGTGTACGCCGGGCTGTCCGTGTCGGCCTGGAACGGCTGGCCCTGGCCGACCTGTTCCGTGGTCACGCGGGCGTTCCACGGCGTGGTCTGCTCCAGGTGCTCCCGCAGCAGCTTCGTCGCCGCGGCGGTGTCCATGCCCGGCGGAACGCGCAGGCTGATCAGCGCGCGGGCGCTCGCGTGGACGGACTGGGTGGCGCCGACGACCGGCGGGCAGTCGATGCCGAGGACGGTGACGGCCGGGCGGGCCCAGAGGCGGTCGGCCACCGTGCCGTCGCCGATGAGGCCGACGCCGTCGAGGACCTTCGCGTCCTGGCGGAAGTCCTCCTCCGGGTACTGGAGGCCCTGCCAGGTGCCCTGGGCCTCCAGGCCGGCGACGGTCGTGGAGCCGTCCTCCGCGCGCAGCGAGTCCAGGACGCGGATCAGCGCGGCGAGCGCGTCCGGGGCGGCGCCGCCGAACATTCCGGAGTGGAGGTTGCCTTCAAGGGTGTCGACCTGGACCTGGACGAGCGTCATGCCGCGCAGCGTCGCCGTGACGGTGGGCAGGCCGAGGCGGAAGTTGCCCGTGTCGCCGATGACGATGGTGTCGGCGGTCAGCAGCTCCGGGTGGGCCTCGGCGTAGCGCTCCAGGCCGCCGGTGCCCTGCTCCTCCGAGCCCTCGACGATGACCTTGACGTTGACCGGGACGCCGCCGTGCGCCTTGAGGGCGCGCAGGGCGGTGAGGTGCATGATCAGGCCGCCCTTGCAGTCGGCGGCGCCGCGCCCGTACCAGCGGCCGTCGCGCTCGGTGAGCTCGAAGGGCGGGGAGATCCAGGCGGCCTCGTCCAGCGGCGGCTGCACGTCGTAGTGCGCGTAGAGGAGCACCGTCGGGGCGCCGGCCGGGCCGGGGAGGTAGCCGTAGACGGACTGGGTGCCGTCGGGGGTGTCGAGGGTGGCGACGTCCTGGAAGCCCTCGGCGGTCAGCGCGTCGGCCACCCAGCGGGCGGCGGCCTCGCACTCGCTCTTGGGGAACTGCGCCTCGTCCGCGACCGACTTGAAGGCGACCAGCTCGGCGAGCTCGGTGCGGGCGCGGGCCTGAAGGCCGGCGACGGTCGCCGCGAGCGCTGCCGGGTCCGGCTGCTGGCGGGTCGGGGACGTGTCCATGGAACGCTCCTTGGGGGCGCGGCGTTGAGTCCGTACGTACGGGCGATATCGTCCCCGATCCTCCCATGGCCTCCGTAGGCTCCGGCCGCTGGCCCGTCAGGGGCCTGGCCTTAGGATGCGGGCGACAGCCTTAGCCGGTGTTCGAGGGGAGCAGAAGCACAGGTGAGCAGCGACAACGCAGCCCGGGAAGCCGCGGGGGAGAGCGTCTGGGACGTCGTGGTGGTCGGAGCCGGGCCCGCCGGTGCCTCGGCCGCGCGTGCCGCCGCCTCCGAAGGACGCCGGGTGCTGCTCCTGGAGAAGGCCGAACTGCCGCGCTACAAGACCTGCGGGGGCGGCATCATCGGCCCCTCGCGCGACGCGCTGCCGCCCGGCTTCGAGCTGCCGCTGCGCGACCGCGTGCACGCCGTGACGTTCTCGCTGAACGGCAGGATGACGCGGACGCGACGGTCCAAGCGGATGCTCTTCGGGTTGATCAACCGGCCGGAGTTCGACGCCGCCCTGGTCGAGAGCGCCAAGGCCGCCGGCGCCGAGGTGCGTACGGGCGTGACCGTCTCCCGCGTGGAGCAGCACGGCCCGGCCGTGCCCGACCGGCGGACCGTGGCCCTCGTGCTCGGCGACGGGAGCACCGTGCTGGCCCGCGCCGTGGTGGGCGCCGACGGCAGCGCCGGCCGCATAGGGGCACACGTGGGGGTGAAGCTCGAGCAGGTGGATCTCGGCCTGGAGGCCGAGATCCCGGTGCCCGCGACCGTCGCCGAGGACTGGGCCGGGCGCGTCCTGATCGACTGGGGGCCGATTCCCGGCAGTTACGGGTGGGTCTTCCCCAAGGGCGACACCCTGACGGTCGGAGTGATCTCGGCACGGGGCGAGGGCGCGGCCACCAAGCGGTATCTGGAGGACTTCATCGCCCGGCTGGGGCTGGCCGGCTTCGAGCCCAGCATCTCGTCCGGGCACCTGACGCGCTGCCGGGCCGACGACTCGCCGCTCTCCCGCGGCCGGGTGCTCGTGTGCGGTGACGCGGCCGGGCTGCTGGAGCCGTGGACGCGCGAGGGCATCTCCTTCGCCCTGCGCTCCGGGCGGCTGGCGGGGGAGTGGGCCGTGCGGATCGCCGAGGCGCAGGACGCCGTGGACGCCCGCCGCCAGGCCCTGAACTACGCCTTCGCCATCAAGGCGGGGCTGGGCGTGGAGATGGGCGTGGGGCGCCGGATGCTCGCCCTCTTCGAGCGTCGGCCCGGTCTCATCCATGCCGCCGTCACCGGTTTTCGTCCGGCCTGGCGGGCCTTCGCCCGGATCACGCGCGGCTCGACCACGCTCGCCGAGATCGTGCGGACGCATCCGGTGGCCCGGCGCGTGCTGAGCTCCGTCGACCGGGGCTGAGCCGTTTTCCGGCGGTGAAGGGGAGGCCGGGCCGGCCGGGCTGCCGCTTCGGAGGCGTCCTGCGGCCCGGCGGCCGTCGTCAGAACAGGGCGTCCTGCGGGCCCGCCGTCCCCGGCCGGGCCGTCGCCGTCGTCGGGGCGGAGGGATCCGCGGCGGTGAGGGGCCAGCCCGCGAGCTTGCGGGCGTCCAGCAGCAGGGGGCGTCCGTCCGTCGCCTCCAGGTAGACGTCCGGGCCGGCTACCGCCGTCACCCGGCCCGCGACTGTGCGGTCGGGGGCGAGCTCGACGACAGCCTCGCCCGGGCGTATCCGGTCCAGGTGGTACGCCGTGTCGTGGTGCGTCGGGGAGAAGGGGTGTCGCGTCAGCGATTCCGGCAGGGCGGCCAGGGCCAGGGCCTGGGCGTGTATCCGGGCCAGGTCCGTCGTGCGCCGCTCCTGCGGGGGGACGGGGTGGCGCGCCGCCCGCTTCGCCGCGTACGGGAAGCGGTCCGGGACCGCCAGCGCCGTGCCCAGCACCGCCTCCGCCCGGCGGGCCGCCATCAGCGGGCCCCGGGCGAGGAGCGCCGAGGACAGGGCGGCCTGTTCGAGGAGGCGGGTGCCCTTCCGTTCGGCGGCCGTGATGCCGACTTTTATCAGGCCGGGGGCGAACCAGGCGAGGTAGAGGTCGTACGGGCGCGGGTCGTCGGCGATCGTGTCCGCCGCGACCGAGTGCGAACGGTCCAGACGGGCGCACTCCGGGCATTGGGCCGAGACCGCTGACGGCGGGATCGTCCCAGCGGTCGGGCACGGCGTGTGGCGCCCGGCCCTGCGTACTCCGACGCAACTCCGGGCGGCGCCCGTGGTGAAGGCCAGCGGCCGGTCCGGCGGCAGGGGGGAGAGCCGCTCCCCGTGCCGTGGGTGGCGCCAGACCAGCGCCGGGCCCGAGGCGCTCCACCGTGGGCCCGCGCAGAGCCAGCCCTCGTTCTGCTCGCTCATCGTGCCCACCCCCGCGGTCGCCGTGTTTCCTCCATGGTGTCAGCCGGCACTGACAACGGCGCCCGCCCGGCGGGTGGCGTACGCGACGAGCGCCGACCCCGCCGCCAGCGCGGCGACCGTGGTGAGCGCCAGGGGCAGCGAGAAGCGCTCGGCGAGGATGCCGATGGCCGGCGGTCCCAGCAGCATGCCGCCGTAGCCGAAGGTGGAGGCGGCGGCCACACCGCCCGGACCGGCCAGCTCACCGGCCCTGCCGACCGCGACCGGGAAGATGTTGGCCAGCCCCAGCCCGGTGATCGCGAACCCGGCGAGGGCCGCCCACACCGACGGGGCCAGCGAGCCCAGCAGCATGCCCAGCGCGGCCGTCGTACCCCCGGCCACCAGCAGTCTCGTCTGCCCCAGCCGTTCCAGGAGGGCGGTGCCGCTCAGCCGGCCGAGCGTCATGGCGAGCGCGAAGACGGAGTAGCCGAGGGCGGCGAGCCCGGCCGGGGCGGCGAGGTCCTGCCGCAGATGGAGCGCGCCCCAGTCCGCGAGCGCGCCCTCCCCGTAGGCGGTGCACAGGGCGATCAGGCCGAAGACGGTGACGAGGCGCCGTTCGCGCGGTTTCCCGCGTCCCTCGGAGTCGGTCCGTGTGACGACAGATGCGGGCGGTCGGTGGCTGGGCCCCTTGCGGGGCGGCGGCGTGTGGGCGAGGAGGACGCGGCCCGCCGCCGCGCCGGCGATCAGGCCGGTCGCGGTGAGGAGCAGCAGGTGCGCGGTGACGGACAGCCGGCCGGCGAGCAGGGCGCCGAGCCCCGCGCCGAGCATGCCCCCGACGCTGAACGCGGCGTGGAAGCTCGGCATCACGGGTCTGCGCAGCGCCGCGACGAGGTCGACGGCCGCGCTGTTCATCGCGACGTTGAGGCCGCCGTAGGCGGCGCCGAAGACCAGCAGCACCAGGCCGAGGGCGAGCGGGGAGCGCGTCAGCGGGGGCAGCGCGATGCCGAGGGACATCAGGAGGGCGGCGACGACGGTCACCGGATGGCTGCCGAAGCGCCGGCACAGCCGTCCGGTCAGCGTCATCGTGGCGACCGCTCCGGCCGACACGCCGAGCAGAGCGAGCCCCAGAGCACCGTCGGAGGCGCCCGTCTGCTGCTTGATCGCGGGAATGCGGACCACCCAGCCGGCGAAAAGGAAGCCGTCGAGGGCGAAGAAAAGGGTCAGGGCGGAACGAAGGGGACGGAGGGCGTCGGTGCCGGAGGTTACTCGTGGTTCTCCGAGGATGGCCGTCCGTATTTTGTTTAGCGTCGGCACAAAGTCAGAATAGAGGCGTGACGCAGACTCGGACAACACGTTTGGAGCGGGGACGGGGCGCCCTCGGCCCCGCCCTTGAGCTCGTACACACCGGTCGCGCCCCCACGCGCGCCGTCCTCACCACCGAGCTCGGGGTGACCCGGGCGACCGCCGGTGCCGTCGCGGCGGAGCTGGAGGCGCTCGGCCTGATCCAGGTCGACCCGCGCCCGGTGGCCGCCGGTTCCCAGGGCAGGCCCTCCCACCGGCTGTCCATCGCACCGCGCGGGCCCGTCGTGCTCGCCGCGCAGATCCACGCCGACGGCTATCGCGCCGCGCTGGTCGGCCTGGGCGGCCGGATGGTCGCCACGGCCCCCGGCTGCATGGACGTGCCCGCCGACCCCGCGCACATCATCGACGCCGTCGTCGAGGCCGGGGCCGCGCTGCTCCGGGAGTCCGGGCGGCGCTGTCTGGGCGCCGGGCTCGCCGTGCCGTCGGCCGTCGCCGAACCCGAGGGGACGGCCCTCAACCCGCTGCACCTGTCCTGGCCCGTCGGCGCCCCCGTGCGCGAGCTGTTCGACGAGGCCCTCGCCAAGTCCGGGGTCCTGGGCCCGGACGCCTCACCCGTCCCGGGCGTCACGGGCAACGACGTCAATCTCGCGGCCCTCGCCGAGCACCGCCACGGCGCGGGCCGCGGCGCCCGCCATCTGCTGTGCGTGGCCACCGGCCACCGGGGCGTGGGCGGCGCGCTCGTCCTCGACGGACGGCTGCACAGCGGCAGTTCCGGGCTGGCCCTGGAGGTGGGGCACCTCACCGTCAACCCCGCGGGCCTGCCCTGTCACTGCGGCAGCCGCGGCTGCCTCGACGTCGAGACCGACCCGCTGGCCTTCCTCACCGCCGCCGGGCGCGCTCCGGGCCCCGCCGTCTCACTGCTCCAGCAGGCCCGTGACCTGCTGCGCTCGGAATACGACGACCCGTCCGTCCGGGCCGCCGCCGAGCTGATCGTCGACCGGCTGGGCCTGGGCCTGGCCGGGCTGGTGAACATCCTCAACCCCGACCGCATCCTCCTCGGCGGCCTCCACCGCGAGCTGTTGGAGGCCGACCCCGAGCGGCTGCGCGCGGTCGTCGCCGACCGCAGCCTGTGGGGCCGCAGCGGTGGCGTCCCCATCCTCCCCTGCACCCTGGACTTCAACAGCCTCATCGGCGCGGCCGAAGCGGCCTGGCAGCCCGTCCTCGACGACCCGCTGGCCCTGCTCGGCTGACGGATCGTCCGGTCCGCCGTCCTCCGCTTCAGCCCGGGACGGCGGACCGGACGGGGGCGTGGAGGCGCGGCACCGCGCGGCGCGGTCTGGCCGCCGTCCCCGTGAACGCGGGGTCCTCCAGCTCGTCCAGGTCCTCCAGGGCGGGCCCACCATGGAGGACCTGGACGGGCCGGGTGAAGGGGGTGACGGTGCCCGCGCTCCGCGCGGAGCGCGGTGGCGCCGCCGGGGCGGCGGTGGGCACGGCCAGGGTGAACCAGACGACCTTCCCACCGTCGTGCCGCTGCTGCACCCCCCAGCTGGAGCTGAGCGCCGCGACGAGCGCCAGCCCCCTGCCGTGGGTGCTGCCGGTGTCGGCATCGCCGATCGAGGGCAGCCGGGGATCGTGGTCCCGCACCGAGACGGTCAGCCGGGACGGCACGAGGTCGATCTCCACCGTGCAGCGTTTGTCCGGTTCGGCATGCTGGTGAACATTGGTCAGCAGCTCGGTGACGCCGAGCGCGGCAAGGTCGATGAGGGCGTCGAGATGCCAGTACCGCAACTGCGCAGATACGATTCTGCGCACTTGCCCGATGCGCGGCGGGAGGGCCTGGAGCTCAACGGTGCAGTGCTTGTTCACTCGGCTGATCACGGCTGCGACTCCCGGAAGAAGTAGGGCTAGCCTGATTCCGATGGACGGTGCGACACACGCCCGACACGGTCCCGCGGCGCCTTCGGCCGGCCCGCCCGGCGGCCCGGACCGCTTCGGTGACCACCGATGGACCCTCGGTGATGCCAATATGAGTCAAGGGTCGACTCTCGCAGCCGTGTTCGCAACTCCTGCACCCGTCAGTGCTTCACCGTGCTTCCGTGCGCCGACCGCACCACCTCGAGGAAGCGGTTGACCTCCGCCTCGCCCGTGGTAGAGCCCACCTCCCCGGCGCCCTCGGGACCGCCCAGCGTGAGGACGTAGCGATTGCCGTTGACGGTGGCACGGGCCCGGTCCCGGGCGGCGAACCAGGGCTTGCCGGCCCGCACCGAGTCCACCGGCGCGCTGTCGATCTCCCGGCCGTAGCTGGTCAGCAGCCGTAGCCGGCCGTCCTGGATCCTCACCTGGCCGGCCCGGGTCAGATTGCGGTGCGCCCGTTCTATCCGCACCCCTGTCGCGCTGAACTCCGGTTCCGTCACGGTGCACCGCCCCTCGGCCGAAATCGCTGTCCCGTGCGCAGTCTGCCCGTGAGCAGGCCGGCGCACCAGTGCCCCTTTATGATCGAAACGCCCGAGTGATCCGTGTGAGTCCATTCGGAACCATGAGGAGCGGCGTGTGACCGGCACCGTGCGCACCATCGACGTCGACCGCGGCGACGCGGCCTACCGCTCCTGGCTGAAGGAGGCGGTCCGCAAGGTCCAGGCGGACGCCAACCGTTCCGCCGACACCCATCTGCTGCGCTTCCCGCTGCCCGCCGAGTGGGGCGTCGACCTCTACCTCAAGGACGAGAGCACCCATCCCACCGGCAGCCTCAAGCACCGCCTCGCCCGCTCGCTCTTCCTCTACGGTCTCTGCAACGGCTGGATCCGCCCCGAGGTCGCGGTGATCGAGGCGTCCAGCGGCTCCACCGCCATCTCCGAGGCCTATTTCGCCCAGCTGATCGGCGTTCCCTTCATCGCCGTCATGCCGCGCACGACGAGCCGGGAGAAGTGCCGGCTGATCGAGTTCCAGGGCGGCCGGTGCCATTTCGTGGACGACCCCCGGACGATGTACGCGGAGGCGGCGGCCCTCGCGGAGCGGTCCGGCGGACACTACATCGACCAGTTCACCTACGCCGAACGGGCCACGGACTGGCGGGGCAACAACAACATCGCCGAGGCGATCTACAGCCAGTTGCGGCTGGAGCGCCACCCCGAGCCCGCCTGGATCGTCGCCACCGCGGGCACCGGCGGCACCTCGGCCACCATCGCCCGCTACACGCGCTACATGCAGTACGACACCCGGGTGTGCGTCGCCGACCCGGAGAACTCCTGCTTCTTCGAGGGCTGGCGGGACAACGACCCCGACGCGACCAGCGACCGCGGCTCCCGCATCGAGGGCATCGGCCGGCCCCGCATGGAACCCAGCTTCCTCGCCGCCGCGATCGACCGGATGATGAAGGTCCCGGACGCCGCCACCGTCGCGGCCGTGCGCGCCCTGGAGACGGCCCTCGGCCGCAAGGCCGGCGGCTCCACCGGCACCGGCCTGTGGAGCGCGCTGAAGATCGTCGCGGAGATGGTCGCCGAGGGCCGCGCGGGCAGCGTCGTCACCCTCATCTGCGACCCCGGCGACCGCTACCTCGACAAGTACTACTCCGACGCCTGGCTCGCCGCGGAGGGCCTGGACATCCAGCCCTACGCCATGGCCATCGACGCCTTCCTGTCGACCGGCCGCTGGCCCGGCTGATCGGCTCAGGCCCGCGCGCCCTTGCCGCTCCCGGCCTCGGCCACCACCAGCTCCGGCAGGCGCTCGGCGATCTCCGCGCGGGCGCGCGGCGGCAGGCCCCCGTCGGTCACCAGCACATGGACGTCGTCCAGCGCGGCGAACGAACTGAGCCCCACCGTGCCCCACTTGGTGTGGTCGGCCAGCACCACGACGCGCCGGGCGGAGCGGACGAAATGGCGGTTGGTCTCGGCCTCCGCGAGGTTGGGCGTCGACAGCCCCGCCTCCACGGATATCCCGTGCACCCCGATGAACAGCACGTCGAAGTGGAGCGACCGGATCGCCGCGTCCGCGACCGGCCCCACCAGTGTGTCCGACGGCGTGCGCACCCCGCCCGTCAGGACGACCGTGGCCGCGCCCGGACGGGCCTGCGGCCCGTTCGCCGACATCGAGTGCCGGTTGGTGTGGAACACATCGGCCACCCGTACCGAGTTGGTGACCACCGTCAGATCGGGGACGTCCACCAGCCGCTGGGCCAGGGCGAAGGCCGTCGTCCCGCCCGCCACCGCGATGGCCGCGCCGCGCGCGGCCATGCGGGCCGCCGCCCGCGCGATGTCCTCCTTGGCGCCGAGCTCCAGGGCCGACTTCGCCTCGAAGCCGGGCTCGTGCGTGGTCGCCTCCGCGACCGGCACCGCGCCGCCGTGGACCTTCTCCACGACGCCCTGCCGGGCCAGCGCGTCCAGGTCGCGGCGGACCGTCATGTCCGAGACGTTCAGGCGCCGCGTCAGCTCGTTGACCCGCACCCCGCCGCGCCGCCTGACCTCGTCGAGGATCAGGGCGCGCCGCTGCTCCGCCAGGAGATTCTGCTGGTCGCTCACGCGGTCCCTCCTTGCCGGCCGACCGCCGCCCATGATGCGCACACATCCTTTCACGCGCGAACGACAACGAACGGTTTCGCTCAGGCCACTTCCGGGCTCCCCCTTTTTCCCGCACCTTTTCCCACAACCCGGTTCGCCCTCATTCGGGCAGGTCCCCCGCGTACAGGAGGGTGAGGTCGTCCTTGCTGGGCGCGGCCAGCTGCGCCACCCGGCCCGCGTGCCGCTCGACCATCGCCTCGAAGGTGCGGCGGGCGGTGCGGCCGTTGCCGAAGGCCGGCCCCTTGGGGATGTCGGTGAAGTACCGCAGCAGCGCCTCGGCGGCCTCGTCGCTGATCCGGTACTCGTGCTCGTCGGCCTGCTGCCGCACGATGCGCAGCAGCTCCTCCGGCGCGTAGTCGCCGAAGGTGATGGTGCGTGAGAAACGGGACGCCACACCGGGGTTGACGGTCAGGAAGCGCTGCATCTCGGCGGTGTACCCGGCGACGATGACCACGACCTCGTCGCGGTGGTCCTCCATCAGCTTCACCAGCGTGTCGATGGCCTCCCGGCCGAAGTCCCGCCCGGAGTCCTCGGGGCACAGCGCGTACGCCTCGTCGATGAACAGCACCCCGCCGCGCGCCCGGTCGAAGGCCTCCTGGGTGCGCAGCGCGGTGGAGCCGATGTGCTCGCCCACCAGGTCCACCCGGGCCACCTCCACCAGATGGCCGCGCTCCAGCACCCCGAGGGAGGCGAGGATCTCCCCGTAGAGGCGGGCCACGGTGGTCTTCCCGGTGCCCGGCGAGCCGGTGAAGACCAGATGCCGGCGGGGGGAGGCCGCCTTCAGCCCGGCCAGCCGGCGCCGCCGCCCGACCTCGAGCATGTCCGTCAGGGCCCGCACCTCGCGCTTGACGCTCTCCAGGCCCACCAGCGCGTCCAGTTCGGCCAGCGCCGCCGCGGCCGTGCGCGAGGCCCCGGCGGGCGGCGGGTCGGCGGCGGCGGGGGAGCGCTGGGCCGGCACCCCCGGCGCCCCCCGGTCGGGCGGCCGTGCCGCCCGCTCCACGGCGGGCACCGCGGCCCGGTGCCGCACGGTGTCCTCGTCGCTGGTGCAGCCCCGGCTGACCGGGCCGTCCTCGGCGAACTCGTAGCCGCCGCGCGCGCACCGCTCGGTGCGGCACGCCGTCAGCGTCGACCGGCAGCCGTCGATGACGTGGAAGCCGTAGCCGGCGCTGCCCGTCACCCGGCAGCCGTCGAAGGTGCCGCGCCCCTCGGCGGAGACGTAGAAGCCGGCCTCCCTCGGGGAGGTGACCGTGCAGCGCTCGACGAGCGGGTCCGCGCCCTTGGTGACGATGACGCCGGTCGACGTCGCGTCGACGGCGCAGCCGCTCAGGGTGCCCCCGCTGCCGTGGCCCCGGAACCAGACGCCCGTGGTCGCCTCCCGGATCCGGCAGTCGGCCAGCCGCGCGGTCGCCCCGCCGCTCACGGAGACCGCCGTGCCGCGCACCCGCGCCAGATCGCTGTCGGTGACGTCCGCGCTGGACTCCCGGTCCAGGACGAACAGCGCGTCCGGCACGTCGTGCACCCGGCAGGAGACCAGCTCGGCGCCCGCGCCGTCGCTCACCCACACCGCCGGGTAGTCGCCCGTGCTGTCGTGGATCTCGCACTGCCCGGCCTCCACGCGCGTGCCCGGATCCCACACGGACAGGCCGTTGCGTCCGAAGCGGCGCACCGCCGAGCGCGTCATCGTCAACACCGAGCGGGAGCGCAGGTCGATCGCGTTCTCCGGGACGTCGTGGATGTCGCAGTCGGTCAGCGACAGCACGGCGTCGGTGTCCAGGGTCACGCCGTCGGCGGACGTGCGGTGCACCCGGCAGTCCGTCAGCAGCCCGGTGGCCCGGGAGGTCAGCTGGACGCCCGTCCCCTGGATCTCGTACACCTCGCAGCCGACGGCCTCCAGGGTGCTGCCCTCGCCCGTCAGCGACAGGCCCGCCCCCCGGGTGTGGTGCACCCGGCAGCGCTCCAGGCGCGGCGCGGCGCCGCCGCGCACCGTGACGCCCGACTGGCCCGCCGCCACCACCTCGCAGTCCTCGAAGAGCCCGGTCGCGCCGTCCAGCACGCTGATGCCGACGCCCCCCGGATTGTCGACGGTGCAGCGGCGCACCGTGGGCCGGGCGCCGTCGCGCACCTCGATGCCGGCCGCCGAGCGCGTCACCACCCGCAGGTCCGCGAGCTCCGGCGCGCCGTCCTCGACGAGCAGTGCCGGCGCGGACGCGTCATGCCCCTCGATCAGCAGGTCGCGCAGCGTCGCCGAGGCGCGCACGGTCACCGCGACGCCCTCGGTCGGGGCGATCCGCACCGTGCCCCGCCCGCCCTCGCCGCCCCGCAGGGTGACGGGCCGGGAGACGATCAGATTCTCCCGGTATGTTCCGGGCGCGACGGACAGCACATCGCCGTCGGCCGCCGCCTCCAGGGCGGAGGCCAGGGAGTCGTACTCGCCCGTACGCCGCCGCCAGCGCGACGTGCCCGTGTGCGTCACCTGGACCGATCCCGTGCTCGAACCCTGTGCCATGGTGCTGCTGTGCCCCCACGTAAGCGTGTGTGTGCATCCGGGACGGAGGAGTACCGGCCGCACCACCGTAGCGCGCGCGGAGCACGGGAGTTGGCTGTCCGGGACCCTCGTCAGCTTCCCGCGTCGGCCCGCCCCCAGGTGTGCCCGGCGCGCTCCCATGCCTGGTCCCACTCGGCGTACCGGCGGCGCGCGAGCCGCCAGACCACCATCCTGCGCGCCCCCTCGACCAGGCCGGCGGCGGCGCCCGCCGCTCCCAGGCCCGCGAGCACCGCGTGGACGGCGGCGGCCGCGCCGTCCATGGGACGGCTCACGGCGGCGCCGCGGTCGTCGGTCCACAGCGGGAAGGGCTCGCCGGGCCGCGCGTACTGACGGACGGCCACCAGGCCCGTGCGCTCCAGGCCGTCCGGACCCCGCCAGCGGGCGAGGACGCGCCGGTAGCCGTCGCGCCCGGCACCACCGTCGCGCCCCGCACCGGCCTCCCGCCCCGCACCGGCCTCCCGCCCCGCACCGGCCTCGTGGCCGTCGGTGCTCCCGGAGACAGGGGCCAGGGCGGTGGCGGTCACCAGATGGCGGTGGAGGTGCTGGTCCCGGACGGTCTCCCGGAGCGCCTCGTGGGCCAGGGAGCCCGCCGTCCAGCCCAGGGCCGGCCCCACGAGCAGCGTCAGCACCACGGCGGCCACCCCTGCCCAGGCCTCGACGACATCGCTCCGGCGCCGCAGCGGACTGCGCCGCCGGCGCCACAGGGACAGCCAGAAGGAAAGCGTCGCGCGTATGGTGTTCACCCCCTTACGCGTCCGTAAATACCTCACACCGGGCACCGCATGCGGAGGAAGGCGGCGGAGGGCGGAAAATCACCCCTCGCGGCTGCCGTTCGCGGCGGCACGTTGACGGAAGACGGGACGACGAAGGACGAGCCGGACGAGCTGGACAGGACGGACGGGGCGGGACAGGCGGGGTGAGAAGGGCTCAGGCGAGGATTTCGACCGGATCGCCGACCCGGACGGTCCCCGTGTGCTCGGGTATCAGGTTCCTGCCGAACACGGCCTTGCCGTCGATCCGGTGGTGCCGGGCCAGGGTGCGCAGGGGTTCCTTGCCGCGCTCGGCCGTGCGCTGATCGGTGGTGGTCACGACACAGCGGGCACAGGGCTTGACCGCGCGGAAGGTCACCTCGCCGACGCGCACCCGCCGCCACTCGTCCTCCGCCCAGGGAGCCGTGCCGTCGACGACCACGTTGGGCCGGAAGCGGTCCATGGGAAGCGGCCCCTCGTCGGCGCGGTCGCCCCGGGCGATCAGGGAGTTGAGCTCCCGCAGCGAGGCGGTCGTGGCGACCAGCAGTGGATAGCCGTCGGCGAAGCTGACCGTCTCGCCGGGCCGCGCGTAGTCGGGGTCGACCGGGCGGCGGCGGGCCGGGTCGTCCATGTGGACGAGCCGGGCGCCGGTGCCCAGGAAGGCCGTCAGCCATGCCTCGGCGGCCCCGCCCGCGGGCACCGCCTCCACCTTGTCCCGGAAGATCTCCGCGACGACCGTGCCGCCCGGCCCGTCGGCCGGAGCGGGCACGGCCACCTCCAGGGGCTCGGCGCCGGGGGCGGTCAGCCGCACCCCGCCGCCCGGCAGCGGCTCGGCCGCGGCCAACGCGAGCCGCGGCTCCTGCCGTTGGGTGATCATCCGGTGCTCCGGATCCACCACCATCCATCTGCGGTCCCCGGCGAGCCCCCAAGGCTCCACGGCCGCCTCGCCGGGAGCACACCCCGCCATCGACTTCACCGGGTAGAAATGGACCGAGGACAGCACGGAACGGGGCATGCGGCCATTTTGCCAGCCGGATATGACAGTTGGCCGCCCCCGGTGGGCCCGCGCCGGGCCGCGGGTCAGTATCCCCGCTGCTCCGGGTACGGGCGGCCGCCGCCGTACGGGTCCTCGTACTGCGCCTGCGCCGGGCGGGGCGCCACCGGGCGCATCGCGTCGAAACCGGCCGGGCTCGCGGACGCGGCACCCGGGCGCTGCTGCGTCTGCAGCGGCGCCGGACCCGCGTAGCCGGCGCGCGGCGTGTTGGCCTGCTGCGGGATGTACGGGGCGGGCGTCTGCTGGAGGCCGGGGCCCGGGGCCTGCATCGGCTGGCCCATGCCGGCGGGCTGGCCGCCGTACTGCGGGGCCGGCGCGGCGTAACCCGCCGGGGGCGCCTGGTGGGAGGAGGGGCCGGAGGGCAGGGCCGGCAGTGCGGGCAGGTTGCTCTGGGCCGGGGCGGGGGCGGGGCCGGCACCGAAGTCGTACGGGGAGGACACCCGGATCGGCGCGATCTGCGGGGTGCCCCGCTCGGCGACGAGGCTGTCGTAGATGGGGGTGTCCGGGAAGGACGACGAGGCGTAGTAGCCACCGCCGTAGGTGCTGCGGGGGGAGGTCATAGCCCATAAGTTAAGCCCATGCTGTGCCGGTTGGGGAGACGGGTACGGGGGTTGTTTGCGGGGCCCGGAACAGGGCCGCTTTACCAATCCCATCGAACCTGGGGAAATCGGTCGTCAAGGTACGTTGGGATCGCGTAAAGAGCCGGGTCATTTCGGAGGGGTTGAGGATGGAAATGCTCAAAGGCGCCAATGTCCGGATACCTTCGCAGGTGGTACGGATCGAGCTGCGCTGGCGTACGGGGCCGGGGGTGCCCGACGCCGACGCCTCCGCGCTGCTCCTCTCGGCGGGCCGGGTCCGCTCGGACGCGGACCTCGTCTTCTACAACCAGCCGGTCCATCCCTCGGGCGCCGTGCGCCACGACGGCAAGCGCACGGCGGACGGGACGGTGACCGACACCCTCACCGTCGATCTCGCCGCCCTGGAACCCGCCGTCGAGACAGTCGTGCTCGCCGCCTCCGCCGACGGCGGCGCCTTCGGGCGGGTGCCGGGACTGGGCATCCGCGTCCTGGACGCGGCGGCCGGCACGGAGCTGGCGCGCTTCGAGAGCCGGGACGCCACCGTCGAGACCGCCTTCGTGCTGGGCGAGCTCTACCGGCGGCAGGGCGAGTGGAAGTTCCGCGCGGTGGGGCAGGGCTACAGCAGCGGCCTGGAGGGCCTGGCGACCGACTACGGCATCACCGTCGACCGGCCGGCGGCCCCGGTCCCCCCGGCCCCGGCGCCCGCCCCTTCCACCGGTCCCGCGCCCGCTCCTGTGCCGGCGCCCGCGCCGGTGCCCGCCCCCGCACCGGTTCCCGACCGGACCGTGCGGCTGACCAAGGTCACGCTCACCAAGGACGCCCCGAGGGTCTCCCTCGCCAAACAGGGCGGCACGTCCGGCGTGCTGCGGGTCAACCTCAACTGGTCGATACGGCAACAGACCAGGACCTGGGGACAGCGGCTGGGCCTGGCGCTCCAGCCCGGTATCGACCTCGACCTGGGCGCCCTCTTCGAGCTCGCCGACGGCACCAAGGGCGTGGTGCAGGCCCTCGGCAACTCCTTCGGCTCGCTCCACCGGCCCCCGTACATCCACCTCGACGGCGACGACCGGACCGGCGCGGTGGAATCCGGGGAGAACCTGACCGTCAACCTCGATCACACGGCCGCCTTCCGGCGCGTCCTCGTCTTCGTCACGATCTACGAGGGCGCCACCAGTTTCGCCGGCCTCCACGCCACCGTCACCCTCCAGCCGCAGCACGGGGCGCCGATCGAGTTCTCGCTCGACGAGTGCGTCGTCGCCTCCAACGTCTGCGCCCTCGTCCTGATCACCAACAGCGGCGGCGAGCTCGTCGTCCAGCGCGAGGCCCGCTACCTCGTGCCCGACCGGGGCGTCAGCCCCCAGCGCACCCTGGACCGCGCCTACGACTGGGGCCTGAACTGGACACCCGGCCGCAAATGACCCCGGCCCCGGATACGGCTCAGGGCGCGGCCTCCGGGCGGGCGTACGTCCGCCCCTTCCAGGCCGCGCCCCGCCCCCGGTGATGCTGCACCGCCGAGTCCACCGTCATCAGCAGGTACAGCAGCCCCGTGACCGGCAGCAGCGGGGCGAGCCACAGGGGCTGCCGGTAGTGGCGCAGCATCGGCGCGTACGTCCCCGCCATCACCGCCCACGCCAGCGCCCCGCACACCAGCGGTACGACGGCGCCGCTCAGCGCGCCCGCCACGACGGCCACCGGCGGCGCGAGGTACACCACCGCCAGCCCGGCGACCGTGGCCGCCAGCAGCGGCGGGCTGTGGAGCAGCTGGGCGTAGGCGCTGCGCGAGACCATCCGCCACAGCGGCCCCAGGCCCGGATACGGCCGCACGCTCTCGACCCGGTCCGCCAGCCCCAGCCAGATCCGGCCGCCCGAGCGCCGCACCGCCCGCGCCAGCGCCACGTCGTCGATCACCGCCTGCCGGATGCTCTCCGGCACCCCGGCCCGCAGCGCGGCCTCGCGGCGCAGCAGCACACAGCCGCCGGCCGCCGCGGCCGTCCGTCCGCCGGGCCGGTTGACCCACCGGAAGGGGTACAGCTGGGCGAAGAAGTACACGAAGGCCGGGACGACCATCCGCTCCCAGAACGTGGCGACCCGCAGCCGGGCCATCTGCGACACCAGGTCCAGCTCCCCGCTCCGGGCCGCCGCCACCAGCTCCCGCAGGCTGTCCGGGGCGTGGGCGATGTCCGCGTCCGTGAGCAGCAGGTACTCGGCGCCGGTACGGTCCAGGGCGAGCGCCATGCCGTGCCGCACGGCCCACAGCTTCCCCGTCCAGCCGGGGGCGGGCTCCCCGGGCGAGGACACGGTCAGCGGCGGCCCGCCGCGCTCCCCGGCCAGGGCCCGGGCCAGCTCGCCCGTGCCGTCGGTGCTCCCGTCGTCGACGAGGAAGATCTCCAGCGGCCCCGGATAGTCCTGCGCGAGCAGCGACGGCAGGCTCGTGGGCAGCACCTCCGCCTCGTCCCGGGCGGGCACGACCACGGCGACCGCGGGCCAGTCCTCGGGCGGGGTCCGGGGCGGCAGCCCGACGTCCGTACGCCAGAAGAACCCCTGCCCCAGCAGCAGCCAGGCCCATGCGGCCAGGGAGGCCGCAGTGATCCACGTCAGCGCGCTCACCGTCGCAGTCTGCCGCAGCCCGGGCCGTCACGACGGGCACATCGATTAAAGTGACCGGGTGAAGATCGCGCTCATCGACTCCGGAAACGGCCTGCTGGCAGCGGCCGCCGCCGTGCGCCGGCTGCGCCCCGACGCCGATCTGGTCCTCTCCTCCGACCCGGCCAGCATGCCGTGGGGCCCCCGCACCCCCGAGGACCTCACCCAGCACGCCCTGGCCTGCGCCCGCGCGGCCGCCGCGCACCGGCCCGACGCGCTGATCGTGGCCTGCAACACGGCCTCGGTCCACGCGCTGGAGGCCATACGCGCCGAGCTGGAGCCGGGCCTCCCCGTCATCGGGACCGTCCCGGCGATCAAGCCGGCGGCGGCCGACGGCGGACCCGTCGCCATCTGGGCCACCCCCGCCACCACCGGCAGCCCCTACCAGCGCGGGCTGATCCGCGATTTCGCCGCCGGGGTCGAGGTCACCGAGGTGCCCTGCCCCGGCCTCGCCGACGCCGTGGAGCACGCCGACGCGGACGCCATCGCCGCCGCGGTGCGCGCCGCCGCCGCCAACACGCCGGCCGATGTGCGCGGCCTGGTCCTGGGCTGCACCCACTACGAGCTGGTCGCCGAGCGCATCCGCGCCGCCGTCGCAGAGATCCAGGCGCCCGGCGCCCGGCCGGTGGAGCTGTACGGCTCCGCCACGGCCGTCGCCACCCAGGCGCTGCGCCGCGCCGGTACCGAGCCCGACCCCGGCGCCGCGCCCACGGGCCGGGTGACCGTGCTGCTCACCGGCCGCGAGGGGGAGCTGGGGGCGGCTTCGCTCGGCTACGCCGAGGGCCGTTCGCTCGGTGCCGTGAGCGCCGCGCGCTCCTGACCCGTCCGTTACGTCCCGCTGCACGGCCCGGTCGCGGTGCGTCCGCGCGCACCCCTGCCGCGGTGGCGGAACGTGAGTAGGCTGCCCGGTATGAGGGACCACTCCGAGGACCCGCGGGAGCAGGGGAGCGCGTCGCGCCCCGGTGACGACGAGCGGCCGGAGGCGCCCGCCGTCTGGACGGGGCGCGCGACCAACCGTGTCCAGTGGCTGCTGGCCGCCGTGGGCGCCGCGTGCCTGGCGCTCGGTGTCGAGCTTGCCGTCGACAGCGCGTGGACGTCCGGGCTCGCCCCCCTGGTGATGGCCGTCGTCGGCTGTGTGGCGGCGGGCCTGCTGATGCTGTACGGCACCATCGCCTTCGTGCACGTGGCCGTGCGGGTCGACAAGGACACCCTGGAGATCCGCTGCGGTCACATCGGCGTACCGCGCACCCGCATTCCGCTGACCCATGTGGTCGGCGCGGACTTCGATCCGCGCGTCACCCCGCGCCAGTGGGGCGGCTGGGGCTATCGCTGGCGCCCGGAGAAGGGCACGGGCGTGGTCGTCCGGCGCGGCGAGGGCTTCGTCGTCCGGCTCGGGGACGGCCGTATGTACACGGTCACCGTCGATGACGCCGAGGCCGCCGTGCGCGTGATCCGCGACCGGCTCCGGATGCTCGGCGGCCGCTCCGCGCACGCCTGACGGGGCGCGCGTACGATTTCGAGCACCCCGGCGTACGAGCCTGCGGTGCGCGCCTCCGGGACGTCTGCGGTGTGCGCCCCGGGACCGGGCGGTGCGCGCCTTCGGGACCGGGCGGTGCGGCCGGGTGGCCGTTGGCTAGGCTCGGCGCATGCCCACCCCCGATTTCATCCGAGAGCTCCGGTCCCTCATCGGTGACCGGCTGTTGTGGATGCCCGGATCGAGCGCGGTCGTCCTCGACGACGAGGGCCGTGTGCTGCTCGGGCTGCGCTCCGACACCGGGAAGTGGTCGATCATCGGGGGGATCCCCGAGCCGGGGGAGCAGCCGGCCGCCGCGATCGTGCGCGAGGTGTTCGAGGAGACCTCGGTCCACTGCGTGCCGGAGCGGGTGCTGCTGGTCGAGGCCCTGGAGCGGGTCGTCTACCCCAATGGGGACGAATGCCAGTTCATGGACATCTGTTTCCTGGCCCGCGCGGTGGGTGGAGAGGCCCGCGTCAACGACGACGAGTCGCTGGAGGTCGGCTGGTTCGCGGTGGACGCGCTGCCGCCGATGGAGCCGTTCGCGGTCGCACGGATCAAGCTGGCCGCGAAGGGCGCGCCGACGTGGTTCGCGGGGTGCGGCGAGGAGTTGGGCGAGGGCTGACAGCCCGTCAACCCACTTGTTGACGCTCCGTCAGGGGTGGCGCGGCTGATGCGCGCCCGGTCCTGACGGAGGGATTACCGGGCTTTCCAGCCGGTGTGATCGTAGGTCAGTTCGCCAGCACCCTCGTTCCAGCGCTCGAAGAAAAAACCGGTAGCAATTCCCTGCGGATCCTTTGGCTCCGGAGCCGTCCGGGCTCGTACGCGCGCACTGTTGGGAAAGGGTTTGCTTTGCTAAAGTGTCCTCTGCTCATTCTTCCGAGAGCAGTCGGGGGTCAGTGAGGATGCATCGCAAAAGCATATGATCGACCACCCTCTCACCGTCAGCGAGTGCGACCGTTCCTGTGAACGGAAAAGCGAGCCAACGATCTGGACGCCGGGGTGCGCTGACCCTTGATCAGGCCTCTGATCAGGAAGAAGTCCCAAACGCAGCCTCGGTCGCCGTCCCTGCCGCTTGACGCACGGTCAAACCCCCGGAGCTTGGCGCACCTGTGGTTCAGGGTGTCTCGGCCTGCCCGGGCTGGATTCAGGAACGCGCATGAGAAACATTCGGGCGACGCGCGAGTTTCCACTCGCATTGCGATTGCTATTGCTCAATCAGTTTGGGATCGACATTGGCTTCTACCTCCTGATGCCGTTTCTCGCGGCATATCTGGAGCAGGGCCTGGGAATGTCGGCCGCGCTCATCGGGCTGGTGCTCGGGGCGCGGAATCTCAGCCAGCAGGGCCTGTTCATCCTCGGTGGCTCCGCCACCGACCGGCTGGGGCCACGCGTGGTGATCATCACCGGCTGTGCCCTGCGCACCGTGGGCTTCGCCCTCTTCGCCTTCGGCAACTCGCTGCCGCTGCTGCTCGGCGCCTCCGTGCTCACCGGGCTGGCGGCCGCGCTGTTCTACCCGGCCGTACGCACCTACGTCGCCTTCGAATCGGGCGAACGCAAGGCCGAGTCGTTCGCGCTCCTCAACGTCTACGCCACCATCGGCTCACTGATGGGGCTGCTGCTGGGGAGCGTGCTGTTCCTGACCGACTTCCGGTTGTGCGCCGTGGTGGCGGCGGCGATCTTCGGGGCGCTGACGGTCGCCCAGGCGCTGGTCCTGCCCACAAAGGGGGAGCCACCGCGCGGCCCCTCCGCCACCGTCCTCGGCGACTGGCGCGAGGCCTTCTGCAACCGCCGGTTCCTGCTGTTCTCCTTCTCCACCATCGGCATGTTCACGATGGAGAACCAGCTCTACCTCCTCCTGCCCGAGGGAGCCCTCAGCGCCTCGGGCTGGAAGGGCTCGGCCGGGGTGCTGCTGGCCGCCGGCGCCCTCGCCAACATGCTGTTCCAGCTGCGGATCACCAGAGCGCTCCAGCGCAACGGGGGCGGTACCCGGTGGGTCAGTTCGGGCCTGGTCGTGATGGGCCTCAGTTTCCTGCCACCGCTGCTCGTCTGCGGTGGTGAGAGCCCGGCCGGCACGAGTGAGGCGGTGGCGCGGATGACCGTCATGGTGGTCGGCTCGGTCATGCTCTTCTTCGGCATCATGGTCGCCCACCCGACCGTGCTGGAGATGGTGCCGATGTTCGGGCGGGAGAGCCTGACCGGTACGTACTTCGGGCTCTTCTACGTCTTCTCCGGCCTCGCGGCCACCGCGGGCAACGCCGTGGTCGGCCGGGCCATGGACTTCGGCGGGCGCACCGGCCTGTGGTGGGTGCCCTGGCTGGTCTGCCTCGCCTTCGGGCTCGCCTCGGCCACCTCGGTGGCCCTGCTCCAGCGCGGCGGCATGCTGCCGGGACTGCCGGTGCCGTCCGGCGCGCCGGTGGTGGAGGGGCCGGTCGTGGGCAAGACCGTCGTCAAACGGGCGTCGGCGCCCGTGGTCCCCGTGGCGCCCGCGGTCCCGCCCGGATCCCAGGCCGCCACCGCCCCGGCGTCCGGCCGGGAGGCCACGGGCCCGGCGAACGACGCCGTCGACGCCCTCCGGCAGCACGACCCCGCCCGGCTGCCGGGCCCGTCCAGAGCCACGGACGAGGCCACCGACCAGCCGCCGAGATAGCGGGGAGGGGAGGACGACGGCGGTGTGGCGGAACGTTCCGCCACACCGCCGTCACCTGTATCGCCCGCGGTCACCCATATCTCCGGCGGTCACATGTATCGCCCGCGGTCACCTGTATCACCCGCCTCCGAACGGGGCGCGGGGCCCCGCCTGGCGCGTGTACGCCTTGCGCGGCCGGGCGGAGCGCCGCAGAGTCGAGGCATGCCCATCGCAACGGTGAACCCCGCGACCGGCGAGACCCTCAAGACCTTCGCCGAGCTGGGTCCCGAGGACGTCGAACGGCGCCTGGCCACCGCCGACGCCGCCTTCCGCGCCTACCGCACGACCGGTTTCGCCGAACGGTCCCGGCTGCTGCGGCACGCGGCCGAGCTCCTCGACGACGACCGCGACGACATCGCCCGCACCATGACGACCGAGATGGGCAAGCCGCTGGCCGCCGCCCGCGCGGAGGCCGCGAAGTGCGCGAAGGCGATGCGCTGGTACGCCGGGAACGCCGAGGCCCTGCTGGCCGACGAGACGCCGCCCGAGGCCGAGGCGCGCGACGCCGGGGCGTCCGTCGCCCGCGTCCACTACCGCCCGCTCGGCGTGGTCCTCGCCGTCATGCCCTGGAACTTCCCGCTCTGGCAGGTCGTCCGGTTCGCCGCCCCCGCCCTGATGGCGGGCAACGTCGGGCTGCTCAAGCACGCCTCGAACGTGCCGCAGACCGCCCTCTACCTGGAGGACCTCTTCCTGCGCGCCGGATTCCCCGAGGGGTGCTTCCAGACCCTGCTGATCGGCTCGGGCGCCGTCGAGGCGGTCCTGCGCGATCCGAGGGTCGCCGCCGCGACCCTCACCGGCAGTGAACCGGCCGGCCGCGCGGTGGCCGCCGTCGCCGGGGACGAGGTCAAGAAGACCGTCCTGGAGCTCGGCGGCAGCGACCCGTACGTCGTCCTGCCGTCCGCCGACCTCGCCCGCGCCGTGCGCACGGCCGTGACCGCCCGCGTCCAGAACAACGGCCAGTCCTGCATCGCCGCCAAGCGCTTCATCGTCCACACCGACGTCTACGACGCCTTCGCCGAGCGCTTCACCGCCCTGATGGAGGGCCTGACCGTCGGCGACCCCATGGACGGGTCGACCGACGTCGGCCCCCTCGCCACCGAGCGGGGCCGCGCCGACCTCGAGGAGCTCGTCGACGACGCGCTGCGGCGCGGCGCCACGGCCCTGTGCGGCGGCCGCAGGCCCGCAGGCCGGGAACACGGCTGGTACTACGAGCCGACCGTCCTCGCCGGGGTCACCCCCGAGATGCGCATCCACCGCGAGGAGGCCTTCGGGCCGGTGGCCACGCTGTACCGCGTGGACGGCGTCGACGAGGCGATCGCCGTGGCCAACGACTCCCCGTTCGGGCTGAGTTCCAACGTCTGGACGCGCGACGAGGAGGAACAGCGGCGGTTCGTCCGGGACATGGAG
Source organism: Streptomyces abikoensis (assembly GCF_014648775.1). Lineage (GTDB taxonomy): Bacteria > Actinomycetota > Actinomycetes > Streptomycetales > Streptomycetaceae > Streptomyces > Streptomyces abikoensis. The sequence continues at coordinate 742,439 of NZ_BMRT01000002.1, read as the reverse complement.
GCGGGCGGCGTCTTCTTCAACGGCATGACCGCCTCCCACCCCGCCCTGCCCTTCGGCGGCGTGAAGCGCTCGGGCTACGGGCGGGAGCTGTCGGGGCACGGGATCCGCGAGTTCTGCAACGTCACGACCGTCTGGTACGGGGCCGAGCCCGGCGCGTGACGGGGGCGGGCGCCGCTCACATGCCCCAGCGCAGCGCGGGCGTCCGTACGGGTGCGTCGTACAGCCGCAGCAGCTCGTCGTCGACCTGACAGAGGGTCACCGACGCGCCGGCCATGTCCAGCGACGTCACGTAGTTCCCGACGAGCGTCCGCGCCACCGGCACCCCGCGCTCGCGCAGCACCCGGTGCACCTCGGCGCAGAAACCGTAGAGCTCCAGCAGCGGTGTGCCGCCCGCGCCGTTGACGAGGACCAGCACGGGGCCGGCCGGCCGGAGGTCCTCCAGCACCGCGTCCACCGCGAAGTCCGCGATCTCCCCGGACGTCATCATCGCCCGCCGTTCCCGCCCGGGCTCGCCGTGGATGCCCACGCCCAGCTCCAGCTCCCCCTCGGGCAGGTCGAAGGTCGGCCCGCCCTTGGCCGGGGTGGCACAGGCGGTGAGGGCGACCCCGAAGCTCCGCGACGACTCGTTCACCCGGCGCGCGATCGCCTCCACCCGTTCCAGCGGTGCGCCCTGCTCCGCCGCCGCGCCCGCGATCTTCTCCACGAACAGCGTGGCGCCGGTGCCGCGCCGCCCGGCGGTGTACAGGCTGTCCGTCACGGCGACGTCGTCGTTCACCAGCACGCTGGCCACCTGGACGCCCTCGTCCTCGGCGAGCTCGGCGGCCATGGTGAAGTTGAGGACGTCGCCCGTGTAGTTCTTCACGATGAACAGCACGCCCTCACCGCTGTCCACGGCCGCGGCGGCGCGCACCATCTGATCGGGCACGGGCGAGGTGAAGACCTCCCCGGGGCACGCGGCGTCGAGCATCCCCACCCCCACGAACCCCGCGTGCAACGGCTCGTGCCCGGACCCCCCACCGGACACCAGCCCCACCTTCCCGGCCACGGGCGCGTCCCGCCGCACGACGACCCGCCGCTCGACGTCGACCGTCAGCTCGGGATGCACGGCGGCCATCCCGCGCAGCGCGTCGGCGACCACGGTCTCGGGCACGTTGATCAGCATTTTCATGCGGGGCTCCTTCGGTAACAGGTGGTGGGGCGCTGACCGGCGTTCCTCATGTCAGATCTGATGAATGGAGCAGTCAACCTTGATGGATTCTGCCAGCCGGTGACGGCCCGTTACAGCACTGGCGTTGACCCGGTGCTGACTTGGTTGACGGTATATCAGCTCGTCGAGTGACTACTCAACGTGACGGCCCGGCAGTGCCCGTCCGGAATGCTTCCGGCATCGGGGCGGACTGGTCGTGACTGCAGGCCTTCGCCGGACACAGTGGCCAGCGGCTTGCCAGGCTGTCGTCGGGCACGTACCGGCATCGGTCGCCGCCCTTGGTTGAACCCCAGCTCACAACCTCGATCGCGGCTGCCGGAACCAATGATGCTTCGTAATCCGTGGCGGGCTCAAGGGATCGCCACCGCCTGGATGAGGGGATACCCCCCCCAACACGGAGACTGCCTGGACCACTTGCCACCAATCATGGCCGAACATCAACAGCGCCACCCTCGTCGGCGTGATCGCCCAGAGCGCGCGACGGAACTTCCTTGCGAAGGTGGCGCACATGGTGCCGGGGAGGACAGGACTCCGCATGCCTGCACTGACACCACTGTGACCATCGTTCCCGAGCGTCTCGGGCAGGCGGCTGCTGGCCTTGCCGCTTCGGTATCGTCAACGGCAACCCGGCTCCATCGGCTCCTCTTGCTCGCGCAGCAGGCCACGCTCGCTGACGAGGAACCCCGCATGCATGCGGTTCTTGGCCCCCAGGCGTCGCATGATGACCTCTATGTGCCGCTGACAGGAGCGCAGTGACATGTTCAGCCGCCTAGCGATCAGCCGGTCCTCAACGCCCTGCACCATGAGATGCAAGATGGTGCGCTTAGTGCTCTCGGAGAGCTCGTCCACCACGCCGGGGTCGTACGAGGTGCAGAACTCGATTCCCCGATTCCACGCCCTCTCGAAAGCGGAGACGGCGAAGGCCACAACGGCAGGGTCCCGCACCAGCACGATGCCGCCGGAGTGCACGTGATGAGAGAAGACTGCCACCTGTCCGTCGAAGACCGTAAGCGGCATGAAGCCGTCGCTGCGTGTGCGGTATGAAACGTTTCGCTGTGTTTGGGCCCGCATGTGCTCGATGAGTTCTCGACGAAAGCGCGCTGTGTGTGTGAGAAGCGTGCGCACCCGGACCTCGGGGCTCAGTAGAGACTTGCCGTCCGCTCGAAAATATAGGGATGCGACAGCAGCGGCCGCATCGGGTTGGCTGCACAGGATCTCCGAGCGGCAGGAAGCGGCCAACTCCATGGTCAGTTCGGCAGCCTGGGGTGGCGAGGCAATGACTTCTACTGGCGCAGGTCCCGCGTAGCTTGCCACTCCTGCTTGATACACATCGGCGAGCTCGTGCAAGACGGCTCGTGTGCGGTCTACGACAAACTGCCGCCGGTCGATTTCACGCTGCAATGGCCCCAATATCTCGACGCGAGCCGTTTCAGGTGCCATTGCGAAGTAGGTGAAGGGTGAAGCCGGGTCGGTGCGTGCCAATCGCAGTTGAATCAGTCGGCCAAGCGACTTCTCGACTTCTTGCTGCTGCAGTCCGGTGCCCGCAGCGATTTCTCCGACTTCGGAGCCTGCAGTCGCGGAAATCCAGCCGTAGACCTTCCGATCCTCGTCCTGGAGGCGAGGGATCGCACCCGGCGAAGAGTCCAAGATCAAATAGCCGGGACCCGCTTCTCCGGCTTGCTCGCAGCCTTGACCCCATGTGACGCGCGTCACATCCGACATTGTGGCACCCCTCACTTCGCCGCCAGGCGGCAATGTGACACCCTGACCGGCACTCGTTGCTGTGCTGGCAGCCTAACCTACTGATGGCATCTGAAATCGCCTCTGCCGGGTGGTGCATATTGATGAACTGGACGTGCTTCAGCGGCCGTTGGCGTGGTGGTGTGTGAATCTCGGAAACGTAATCACTGGATGCATCTGCACGAATGAGTCCCCACAGTTGACAGGGATTCAAATTCGCCGATCACGGCGTGAATCAGGTTTAATGAAACGTTCCCGAACGGAGAAGCGGTGGGGTTTGGTATGGATCTCGCGCCGATCGCCCTCGATGGCGATGCCGGTCTCGACGCCGCGATCGCCGTGCCACAACTGCTCGGTAGCGTGTTGCGCGGGGCCTCAAGGTGTACACCGCCGTGGATGGCAACGTTCCCCTGCCGCAAGCACTCCCCAATGCCCGCAGAACGTCCCGGGTATACCGGGATCGGCGGCGACGACCCGGTGCCCCCTGGCGCGGGGCCCTCGCGGATTCACCGAAATCCTGCTACGCCGCCCAATCGCCTGGCATGCCCAGCAACGGCTTGCGGCGGGGATGCCTGACAGTTGCGCCGCAGTACGGGGTTGGGGAAGGGGGCAGTGTCCCCCGCTCGGCCCCGCAGATCTGGTCTCCCTGTTTCGGTTGGCTCGGCTGGATGCGATCGATATTGACCTGTTGGTGTCCGACCTGTATGCCCGCGGGTGGGATACAGGTCCGAGGCTGCAGCCGGGGTCTCATAGCCGTTGGGGGCGGGTGGACATGGGAGCCGTGCGGGGCCTGCGATCCACTGTCCAGCCGGACTCGGCGTATCCGTCGAAACACCGCAAGGAAGCTAGGAGCTCTCCCTCATGGTCACCCGAGTCTTCTGCATGACCTTTCCTGGAAAGTTCGCATAGCCAGCCCACGGAGCAAGTTACCGGAAATGAACGTGCGTGTAAATCATGAGCGCTTGCGGCGCCGCATGGCAGAATTCGAGCTGGATGCGATCGTCAGCACGACGGCCGAGAACCTCACATATCTCACTGGCATCGACAGTGTCCACCTGGGAATGTTCCCGCACTCCGGGCGGGCTTTCGCGGTCCTGTCACAGAACACCACCGCAGGTTCCGTCTTTGTGTGCGACAGGTCCGAGGTCGACCAGTTTCTTGATGCAGATGAGCCCATCGCCGAGGCGATCGGCTACGGCCCGTTCTACCGCGAGAGCCCTGCGGACGCGCTGCTGCATGACGCGCCTCTTCTGCAGCAGGTCAACGACGACACCCGCTTCGACGAGGCGCTCCCTGCGCTTGTCTACGCGGTGAAGTCGGCCTGCCCGTGGGGCGGGCGTGTTGCCGTCGACGAAGAGGGCGTGCCTGCCGCCTTCTTGGATGCCTTGACTCAGCAGCTAGCCGGCTGGGAGATCGTGGCCGGCGCGGCTCACCTACGCAGTGTGCGCAAGGTGAAGACCCCTGTCGAGCTCAAGCGCGTCGTTGCCGCGGCCGCTGTGGCCGAGAACGCCATTCGCGCCACCATCGCCATCATGGGAGAAGGAGTCACCGAGCGGGAGCTGGTGCGTGAGTTCAACCGGTCGGTGGCCGCTCAGGGCGGGGCATCGAAGTTTACGCTCATCCGGATCGGCAGCAACGCCGTCGCCGGTCGGCGACGGCCGACCGGCGCCATGCTGAGTAAGGGGCAGGCGGTGTGGTTCAACGTCGGAGTGGTTGTCGATGGCTACTGGTCCGATATTGCTCGAGTATGCACCCTTGGTGACCCTGACCCGCGCATGGCGTACCTCTACTCGGCGATGCTCGCCGGTGAACAGGCTGCCATTGACCAGGCTCGTGCCGGGATGACCGGGGAAGAGCTGTGCACGTTGACCGTGGACGCTGTTCGCGCTGCGGGGGTTCCCGATTACCGCCGCAGCCATGTAGGCCACGGCATCGGTGTTGAGGTGCACGACCCGGTGCTGCTCCGCTCCGGGTGTACGGATGAGCTCGAGCAGGGCACGGTGGTCAACATTGAGACTCCGTACTACGAGTTTGGTTTCGGTGCCGCGCACGTCGAGGATCCCTTCGTGGTCGAGTCCACCGGCAACCGCCTGCTGACCACCCTCACCCGCGATCTGATCGTGGTCGGCTGACTGGTACACGGGCCGAGGCGTCGAGCTAGGAGACCTTCGGCTTGGTCATGGGTGCCGCACGTACTGCCGTCGTCGTACTGGCGGGAGCTCACAGAGAACAGTGGGGAACCGACTTGGCGCACGCCTTCGGCTCGGCTTCGCCAACGCTTTGGTCAGGACTTTCGGAAAGGCGCAAGATTGCCCAGCCTCTCCAGCCGATCTAGGGCGGCAGGGATGTGTCTGTGGTCGATGAGGCTCGTCCTCAGACGTACGAACTCTGCTTGTATCCCGCAGGACGGCCTATCGGCGAGGAATGACACCATACTGTCCGTGCAGCTGACAGCCTCATCGGTGGCTCCGAGTGCGAGGTACGCTCGGCCGGCCGAGGACAGGTGGAAAGCAGCCTCTCTGGGTGGAACCCGGGGGGCCGCACCGGCTGGGCCCAGCACTGGCTCCAGCCAATCCAAGGCTCTCTCTGCCTGGCCAAGTTCCGCGGCGCCTGCGCCCGCCATCAGAGCCAGCTGGTCCTCGGTGAGCCATTCCGTGAAGATGGGGGCGTCATCGTTGGAACCAGTAGCAAAGGCTGTAAACGCGGCATCGGTGTAACGGTCGAAAGATGTTCTCTCCCCTAGGAATGCTGAAGCGGTGGCTGAGGTGGATTCGAGGAGTGCCTCAACTCGAACGTTGATATCTGACCTGATGACACGCCTCGCGGCATCAAGTAGCGGCACCGAATTGAGTGGATCTGAGAGCTCGATCTGCTGCTTTGCCAACATAATTAAAGCGTATATTTCACGCTCGGGATCTTCAGCGATGGAGGCCGTGCGCAGTGCGGTCAGATAGCAGGCTTGGGCCCGGGCCTGATTGCCACGCTCGAAGGCGATCCAACCACAGAGGGTTGCTGCGTCGCTAGCTGCCGCGCAGAGCTGCGCTGCTGCGGGTGCGCCGTAACGTGTCTCGAGGCATAGGGCGGAGACCAGTTCCAGATAAGTGTCGGCCAGTTGGCTCGCTATGTGCGGACCGAAGGTCACGTAGACGTGCTCCGTGGCGATATGTAGCTTCTTGAGGTGTTCCATTGTTGCAGCCTCGACACGCCGACTTTTTCCCGAAGGGAACACCCTGCTTGATGCGGATGCATTTGACCAGGAGGTGACGATGTCTTGCAGGCCATCGAAATCCGAAATGATGAGAGATTCTTGTTGGGGGTATATGGTGGCAGTCGAAGCGATGTGGTTAAGGGCATTCAATGACTCTTCAGCTGTCCATGGGGACATCAAGAGTGTCGAATGGCCGGTAGCCAGGTGGATCCAGTCCGGCCACCCTCGGCGTAACACTTCTTCTTGAGGTATGCCATGAATGTGTGCGATAGCGAACTGAGCGGTGAGCTCAGGAACCACTCGACCGGACTCCCAGCGCGCGACCTTCTCTCGACGTGCAGCCATGTGACCAAGGCCCAGGGCAGCGTGGGCCTGGGCGACGAGGCGAGCGTAGCTCCCGTGAGTATGCCCGGCTTGCTGCCGCACGAGAGCCAGAGGGTGACGGACTGATCGCGAAGATGTCATCCGCTGTCCCATCCCCAGGACTGATGAGTCCTGGAACGGAGATAGGTGGAAATCTACTCGGAGCCATATGGGACTTCGCACTGACTCCTATTGACGAGTGTATCCCCACAGGAGGTGATCGAGAGGCACCCGTCCGTGTATGGCAGTTCCTGCTGATTTCTCATGCGGTGGGCTACATTCGGTTTGACCGACATTCAAAATGAGGACCTCGATTCCCGAGGGTGTCCGTCAGGGGGGAGTATGAACAAGACCGCCGAGTTGTGTCGGCGAGGTGACCGATCGGTCGGTCAGGTCGCCGAGGACTTCGACCTCATCGACACTGCGGCGCGTCCGTTCATCGAGGACGGCAAGCGGGTTAGCCAGGTGCCAAGTGCACGTGTGGCCTGCTGAATCTCAGGTGGCAACGATGTGTATGCGTGCAGGAGCGCCCGCAGGATGTTCGGACAGTTGGCTTGCGTTGGCAACTTCGCCAAGCGCGTAAGGGCGAGTGATGTCAAGCTGGCGGGGCGTACCTACTGGAGCGGGAGGGGGTATCAAACTGGACTAAGGCCTAAGAGGGTGGGATCGGCTAACGAAAGAGAGTCCGGACCCGCTGCCACTGTCGCTGCCGGATGGGTAGCGTCGTTGACATGAGCGCACATCGAGCATCTGCGGCCGAGCCGTGGCCCGGCTGGAGGCCGAGTCCGGAAGCGCGGTCCATATATGGGGAGCATCTGGTCTGTATCGCTGAACTCATTCCTACCCTCTTATTCATGTATATTTCGGATCGCGACAGGCTTGCGGCCGCGTATGTTGCTGGCCGACGTGACCTGGTGAACCACCAGGCACACAGCATGGCGCTCGAGCGCCGAGACGACCTTCTGGAAACGGGGGTTGTCCTAGACGCGCTCGCGCTATGCCATGAGCAGGGCGCCTACCTGCCCCGCCCCTACCAGGAGATCTCTCGCCAGCTTCCAGAACCGGGCGTTGAGCTACGCACGGATGTATCAGATGTGGCCGACCAACTCGTTCGCCACGATCACTGCCATGGCACCAGTTTGACAGGCAACATCCCTCCGGGGCTTGAGGAGGGATGCACTGACACGGAGCGGGACGCAGTCCGTGCTTACTTGCGCCGCGAATGGCTGGCCACCAGGAAATTTCCCACTGGTGACTGATAGGCGGCGTACATCCGGGGCAACGGAGAAGTCGGCACCGCGTGCGCGCTACCGTGCGTCGGTCCCGAGCCTCACCCCGGGCGGAGGATCCCCCTTGGCCTGGATGCCTGGTCACTGGAACGCCTGAGTCCGGAGACGGCGACGCAAGTTGGGTAAATCAAAAGAGTGCTTACGGGGGTTCAAGGCCTGTCGCCGCACTTGCCGATTCTTCCTGCATTCGGCCAACACCCGTCGACAAGAGGTGCCTTGGTTAGTTGGTGGATCGTAGCGTGGGTCTCCGTCTTGCTGCCAAAGGAGGTGCCCCACCGCAGAGTCGCGTTCGCCTGGTTGTATCACCGCGTACCCCTGACCGGAGTCGGGGTGGAGCCGGGCGACCTTGCCGGCGAGGAGGGGTTCCAGAAAGCCCATCTCACAGTGAAAGACGAAGAGAGAGGATTGCACTTCGAGGATCGACGGTGCGTCGAGGACCAAGGGCAGTTCGGTAATCACGTAGCCGACGGCCTGGGCAACCTGATTTTCTGTGGGTTCGATGCCGACGGCGGCCAGCATCACACCACGTACCGTCAGGCGACAAGCATGGCGGACGGCTTCAGCGGTCATGTAGGCGTGCTGTGCCAGCTCCAGCAGAGGCTGGTAGTCAGGGCAGTCGGCCAACTGGGTACAAGTATGGAACCGGCGTTTGGGGTTGGGACCGCCCGTGCGGTGTAACGCACGCAGGGCGGGCGTACGCAGTTTGCCGATGGTGCGCTCGGCTCGGCGGACCGCCTCCCGGCGCGGGACTCCGGTCGTAGTCAGGATGTGCACGGCCTCGTCTACGGGGATAGAGACGTCCGCTGCGGCGAATTTCCCACAGGCCCACTCCACCAGGCCTTCGACAGTGCGGGGCCTGTAGTGGCTGTTCCAGGGACGGATCCCGATCAGCGTATGCTCGGCGTGCTTGAGTACGCTGTGGCTTCCGCGAGTACAGGGCCGTGCTACGAATTCCATGACGCGGAATCCTTTCAGCGGTGTCCATTGTGGGAGGTGGTGTCCGGACCTGCGTGATGGCAATGATCGCATTTGCGGGAAGGGAACGCAGTTCATCCAGAAGGGGCCCCGGTGTACCCGGCTCTTCCAGGAGTCCTTCAGCCGGACTCATGTGATCTCACTGAAGCCGGTCTCGCGCAACGCCCACTCATTGGTGTCGGACGACCAGATGGGCGTCCGCGCCGACTACCTGTCCGCCCGTTCGCTCTCTCAGATGGGCTGGGCTTCCTCTTTACTTGGCCGGTCTGTGGTCGGGTCCATCTTGTAACCCAGGTACTGGCTGGCTGCGCAGTGAAGTCCAGGACCGAGCATCATCGCGACGAACCATCCACCGCGTCGCGGCATCGCACGTCGGGGAGGAGTCCAAACCCGCGGGGCGCCCGGCGCCGACGATACGGAAACACCGGGCGTGTGCCGCCGTACTGCAGCCGAGATCGAGCACCGAGAGACCGACGAGGCTGCCGATCCGCCTTAGCTGGCTGTATGAGTCGATGCGTTGGCAGATGGGCGATTGCCTCGCGCGATGACTGTAGGCGGCCACCAAAGCATCAAGCTGACTGGTCATCAGTGTCCTCCCTGCCCCACGTCCGGACGGGTGCGGTTGACCGTGGCAACTGCTAGCGGCTGGCGAAACCTCGCGCACGACGGAACGTGCCGCGGTCCCCAGCACACCGTGAACGTGGCCGCACTTCAATGGCGGCGGGTGTCCATCCGATGTCCATCGGCACAACTGACTGCTAGGGCCAGCGTGTAATGATCACTAATGTCGGAGCTGGTCGGCGGCCTTGGCCGCATACGTTCACAGAGGGGTTTGCGTCACCTCCATGCCGCATCCGCTGAAATTGGTCCGCGCCTCGCTCGGCGATACGCAGAGCTCCTTTGCGAGGCGCATAGCACGTCGGCACCAGGAGCTGGGCTTCGGGCAAATGGGGGACAGTCGGTCAAAGGTCGCGGCCTGGGAGAACAGTGGGACTCCCCCGGACCGCAACACCCAGAGGGCTCTGGCTGACCTGCTGGGTGTGAGCTGGCGGGACACAGAGCAACTGGGATGGCCGCATTGGCTTCACCTGGTCATCGGCGACTACGCGCTGATCAACCAGCCGTGGACTCTCCAAGGGGCCATCGACGCACTGCGCAGCGCAACGTGGCTTGCTGATACTCGCCTGTTCTCCGAGTATCCTACGGTCGCGGGCCCCACCGTACACGCCCTTGTCGAGCAGTGGCAGAAGGCCATGACTTGCCAACTGTCGCTTTCATCTCCTGATGGGAAGCCCATCAGCCCCGGCGTCATAACCTGGGCTTGCGGGTGTTTGGAAGAGTTTGCAAGCGTGTTCTTGGAAGCGAGTCCGGCAACGATCTTCCCTACTGCAAGCGGATTCCTTCACACCCTCACCCGGTTCCTGTCTGATCACGCCTACGACCAGGAGGCCGGGACCGAGTTACTCCTCCTCGCTTCCCGCAACGCAGGCCTGTGCGGGGCGATCAGTCTGAGTCTTGGGGAGGTCGCCCGGGCCGAACGGTACTTCCTCATGGCGGCGCGCTCCGCCACGGCAGCCGGGGTGCCTTTGGCGGCGGCCACCTATATGGGAGGCGTGGCCTACGGTCACCTCATCGTCGGCGCTCCTGGAGACGTATTACCATTGGTCAACGCTATACGGGAAATGACCCAGGGTTCCCGACCGCATCACGCCATGGCTGCATTTCTTGAGGCCCGTGCCCACGCCCGCCTCAATGATGTCGGCGCTGCCGCCCGGGCTTTGGAACTGGCCGACATCACCCCACCCTTCCCAGCAGTTGAAAAAAGCTCGCGCCGTCACCGTCTGGGGAGTGTTAATGCCTGGGCGGCTTTCAGTGAGGGAATCACCTGGCTTCACCTGGGGCAGTCCACGAAGGCGATGGAACTGTTCGCCCCTCTGGTCGAAGAGGACGCCCTAGTAGGGCTCTTCCCTATCGCGGCTGGCGACCTGTGTTTCGTCACCGACGCGCAGCTCGCCGTCGGGGACATCGAGGCAGCTGTCAACCTTGCCAGTCGTGTCCTTGCCCTCTACTGCTACCCGCCCGGCGCGGTCGTCCGTCGATACAAGGAGAGGTTTATCGCATACCGAGCGGTGCCGATCGTCCGGGACTTTCTCCTTCGCCTCGCCGAGCATCCCAAGCTCTAGTAACGCTCCACCGTGCGCCCGCCAATGCTGCAGCGACCTGCTTGGTGCGCCCAGCCCCTTGGTTGCCCGGCCCTGCCTCGCGATGCCATGGGGCAGTCGTCCAAGCGGCTGGCCGCCAGCCCCTTCAACTCGGGCCCGGTTGGACGCCCTGATCGCCGGCGGCCAGGGCCCGCCCCTCAGCGGTTCTTGCCGGTGGCAACCGTAACCACGTCACCCAGCCGCTGCACCGCAGGCCTCCGCCTGCTGCCTGCCAATCCCTCGGCCCGAACCCGCTCAGCCGGGTGGGAAAATGATCAGTTTCTCGTTTGTGAAGGTTTCGCGAACCGTCCACCTGTTGCGAAGCACACCTGAGGCACACGCTGAGTGGTGGAAAATCTCAGGGTTCTGCGCTGAGATCCAGATATGTGTCGCACGAAGGCGCGGTAGCCAATTGCCGACGAGGCCTCCTTGAGGCTCCCACTGTTGACAGGCTGAAGATGTGCTTAAGAATTGTCCTTATCTGGGATGGCAGTGGCCATGGGCAATGAACAACGGCGCGGAATGGCGGGCTTTGTCTCGTATTTCCCTCTGCTTGCCGTACGGCGCGATTCAGGTTGCTGCTTGTCGCCCGGTGATTCCAGGCGGTGAGGAGGAGATCGAGTCAAGGTACTGCCAGCGAACTCGGCTATGGAGCTTGGAAGACCGAGGAGCTCTGCCGTTTCCGCGCCTGCCTGAACTGGCGTTTGGATCAGCAGCGGCAGCAGAGAACGAGGTGAAGATCGATGAGACTGGTCGTGGCTATCACCGGTGCTACCGGAGTGGTGCTGGGCGTGCGGCTGCTCGAGGAGCTGCGGCTCCACGAGGGCGTAGAAACTCACTTGGTGATGAGTAGGTGGGCACGCTCGACCCTTAAGGTCGAAACCGCTCTCTCGGCACGTGAGGTGAGCGCGCTCGCCGATGTGTCGTACTCTCCAGACAACCAAGGGGCCGTGATCTCGTCTGGCTCATTCCCCGTACACGGGATGATCGTCATCCCGTGCAGCATGAAGACCCTGGCCTCCATCAGGGCGGGGCACGCCGACGGCCTCGTCGCACGAGCCGCAGACGTGACGCTCAAGGAACGACGCAAGCTCGTACTCGTACCCCGTGAGACCCCGGTCAGCGACATCCACCTCGACAACATGCTGGCGCTGTCCCGGATGGGCACAGTGATTCTTCCTCCGATGCTGACCTTCTACAACCACCCGTCCACCCTCGACGACATGGTCGACCACATCGTCGCCCGGGTGCTCGACCAGTTCGGGATCGCCTCCCACGGCGCGGGGCGGTGGCAGGGGTTACCGAACGCGACCTCTCTTTGGCGGTAGTCGGCTCCCGACTACCGTCCTGACACCCCCGAAGGACCCAGGAGGGCTGTCCTCATGAGCCACTTCGTCGACCTGCGTGAGTACACCGACGCGCTCGCCGCTCTCAGAGACCTGAAGACCATCGACCGACCGGTGAGCGTGGACCTGGAAGCGGCGGCCGTCACGCGACGTTCTTACGAACTCCGAACCGCGGCACCGCTGTTTACCGAGATTGTGGAGGACCGGATCGGGATGAGGCTGTTCGGTGCGCCGGCGGGCATGAGCTCCCGGCCGGACATTCCACTGGCTCGGCTGGCCCTTTCGGTGGGGCTGCCACCCGAGACCGGGGCTGCGGCGCTAGTGGAGCACCTGGTGCGGACCCGTATCGCCCCACCCGTACCGCCGAGGCTCGTGCCGCGCGAGAGCGCGACGTGCAAGCAGAACATCCTCCTCGGCAGCGAGGCGTCGCTCGACCACTTTGCCGTGCCCCGTATCCATGAATCGGACGGCGGCCGTTACCTCAACACTTGGGGCGTCATTATCGCGAGAATGCCGGACAGATCATGGACTAACTGGTCCATCTCCCGCATCATGATGCTTGACGGCAAGCGGATGACGGGGCTGGTGGTTCCTCCGCAGCCCCTCGGCCTGGTGTGGCAGGCATGGGCCGAGCGAGGCGAGCCGATGCCTTATGCATTGGTGCAGGGTGGGGCTCCCGCGATCCCCTTCGTTGGCGGTATCCCGCTGCCGAAGGGGGTAGATGAAGCAGGCTACATCGGCGCACTGCACGGCGAACCACTCGACGTCGTACGCTGCGAAACCGTCGACCTGGAAGTGCCCGCCCACGCAGAGGTGGTGATTGAGGGCCACCTCTCGGTGGGCCGTGACAGTCTGGAAGGGCCGTTCGGAGAGTACGCCGGCTACTGCTCAAACCAGACCTCGCCGCAGCCGGTGTACTCCGTTGACGCGATCACCTACCGCGACGAGCCGATCTGGCCCGTCGTTGCAGAGGGCAGGCCAGTGGACGAATACCACACTGTGACCGGTACCGGACGCTCGGCGAACGTTCTGCACGGTCTGCGGGGAGCGGGCTTGCCTGTCACCACTGTATGGATGCCGTTCCCCGCCGCCATGCACTGGGCAGTGGTGACCGTGCCCGAAGACTGGCGGACGATTCTCCCAGACGTCGACTCCGCGGAGTTCGTACGCCGGATCGGAGAGGTTATCCACAACAGCGGCGACCCCAGCAACCTGATGCCCACCACTTTCGTACTCGACGATGATATCGATCCGTCGGACGAGGCCGATTTGCTGTGGGCGCTCGCCACCCGAATTCACCCACGGGATCGGCGGTTGGCATGGGACAGCACGGTGCTGCCGTTGATGGCCTGTTACACGGAGGAGGAACGGAGGAGGATGCGTGGCCCGAGCGTCGTCCACGACGGCTTGCTCCCTGCCTGGGGCGAGGGACGGCTGAGCCACAGCTCCTTCGCTCAAGCGTATCCGGCCGACATTCGGGACAAGGTCGTAGATCACTGGGACGATTGACAGTGACAGGCAACCGCCGTTCTGGCCGACTTCACCGTCTACGGAATCCATGGCCGGGGCCTCCGGGCGATACACGAGCCGAGGACCTACGAGCACACTGATTGGGACTCGGTAGTCAGCGGCTTTGCTGCAGCTGGTTGGTTCGGGCCGACGGCCGTCTGGCAACTCTTGCAGCCACCCGAGGTGTTTTCCCTACGGGGCAGCCAGGTCTTGACTCTGCGTAGGAATCCCACCCCGCGGATGGGGCGGTGGGCAGGTGAAGGCGGTCTTCGTGGTGAAGCCGCGGATGCGCAGCAGGGACCAGATGTCCTGCGGCGGGACCTAAGCGCGGGCGGCCGGCGACGTCAACGAGACCTCGACGACAGTGAAGACCGGAGCGCCGCCGCAAGGTTCTTCCATCCGAGGCCATGTCTCCTTCACCTATCTGGCGACGGCCCTCTCATCATGTTCCAAGGCCCGCTGAGCAGGGGGGAAGCTGGTCCACTCGAATGCGACGAGGAGCCACACATCCAAGCCCTGGAGGCCTCTCAGCTGGTTCTGCCGACGGTGCCCAGAATCCCCTGAGTGGCGAAGCCGTGACTACCTCCGTGTCGGCACTACCGCCCTCTGCGCAGCCCTGGAAATGGCAACAGGGGAGTCATCGGATCCCTGCACGGCGCCACCTGGCGGCGATGTTCGAGGAGAGTCCTTCATCGAGTTCGAAGTCCACTGCTCCATCCAGGCCCTCGAATGTGACATCTGGGCCTGACTCATGGGGATCGCTCGCGAGTTTGATTCAGTGGCCCATTCCCAGGCCTCCGTCCACCGGGATCACCGCGCCCGCCACATACGCGGCCGCCTCGCTCGCAAGCCAGGTCACCGTACCGCTGACCTCGTCGGCCGTCGCCGTGCGGCCGAGCGGGATCTGTGCGCGCTGTTCGGCGAGGCGTGCCTCGGAGAGGCCGGCGGTCATGTCCGTCTCGATGAGGCCGGGGGTCACCACGTTGGCGGCGATGTTGCGGGTGCCGTACTCCCGAGTGAGGGAACGGGCCAGGCCCACCAGGCCAGCCTTGCTGGAGGCATAGTTCGTCTGGCCCGGGCTGCCGAGGAGAGCAGCCACCGAGGAGATCAGGATGATGCGGCCGCCCTGCTGCCGCAGCATCTGAGGGACAGCGCGCCTTGAACAGCGCCAAGCGCCGGCGAGGTTAGTGTCGATAACACGCAGGAACTGCTCCTCGTCCATGCGGATGAGGAGACCGTCCGCGGTTATCCCCGCGTTCGACACCAGTACCTCGACGGGGCCCATCTCCCGCTCCACAGTGGTGAAGGCCTTGTCCACGGACGCCGCATCCGTGACGTCACACCCGACGCCGAACGTGCCCTCGGGAGTCTCACTGCCGCGGTGGGTGACCGCGACCCGATCGCCCAGGGTCACGAAGGCCCGGGCTATCTCCGCGCCGATGCCCCGGTTGCCGCCGGTGATCAGTACCGTGCGGGGTTTCCGCTGTTCCATGGGTTTCCTTTCGGCTTTTGTTCCGCTCCCACCACTACGTCGGTGGTGCGGACTCCGAATCCGTAATCGTCTGCGACCAGTCGAACTCCAGGTCGTCTTCCACGCCCAGTCGCTCCGCCAGGCCCCGCAGTCCGCTGTAGTCGTGGATCAGCGGCCGATTGTCCGTCGCGTCCTCGATGTCGTGGAGCATGCGGTGACCTCCCGGCAGGCCGGTCTGGTCGATGATCCGGTGCCAAGTGGCGAAGTCATTGGCCACGAAGCTGTCCAGCCCCGCCGCGAGGGAGTTCAGGAAGAACCGGCGGCCCTTCTCGTCCAAATCGCCGTAGACCTGTTCGGCGAGGACGGTGGCTATCGACGCATGGCAGTACTCGTCGCGGTTGTGTATGCGGACGGTGGCGCTGTTTACCGGTTGAATCTCCGTATCGTCCGCAATCAGGTTCAGATACGCGTTGATGGATATCTCTGCGACCGTCGCGAAGCCCAGGGTGGTCAGCGAGCGCTGCCATTGCTCCGGCCAGGAGTCGCGCAGCTTTGCGTGTTCGCGGGCGACACGGGGCAAAGGCAGCGCGGCGTCCGGGAAGGCCTGGCGGCGCCGGCGGCGGGTGACCGCACTCGCGTTCATGTGCATGAGGGTGTGGTACTGCTCGTCGACCATCGCCTGGGCCACCGAGCGCTGCAGCTTCTCCTTACCCACGCTGGGTAGCCATCCGTCCAGGGCCAGTTGAAAGGCCGGGTTCACGACCTGGCCCTCAAGCAGCACCGTCGTGCGGTTGTAGGCGATCCAGGCCCAGCTGAGCAGCCGGGAGCGCTCCTCCCGGTCCAGTGCCAGATACGTGGGGTGTTCGCGGAAGGGCAGTATGCGCTCGGGGTAGTCGAGTTTGTCGATGTCGAACAGCTCGTCCTGCTGGAGTTCCTCCCGCTTCACTGACGCCCTGCGGTGCCAGTTGCCCGCCAGGCGGACGATGACCGCGTGCTCCGCCGGGTCGTTCTCGTCGTGGTCCGGAATACCGTCCGGCGTGCTGGGGTCGCCTCTCATACCTGCCTCCGTGGTCTATTGTTGAGGGCCGTAACGCATCCATGACAGGCCGATGGTTGAGTCGGTCATTCTGACCGGCGCCATAGCGCGCCGGTCAGAATGACGGACGCCTGCCCATTGACGGGCTCATTTCTCTGTGAGCGCTATGCTTCGATTCGTGGGACGCCGGCGCCGACCTTTGTGTAGATCTGGCACGTGCGGCCACCGGTGCGCATGCATTCCACGGTGGTCTCCTCGACCTTCACCCCGAGGCCCTCGAACCAGCCGTCCCGCATGTCGAGGCAGGGGCATTGGTAGCCCTCCAGAGAGCGAGCGGCCTTGAGCATCCGCAGCGCGAAGAATTCGGTGACGATCGTCTCCAGGCTCTCCTCATCGATCTCCCTGATGTGGCAGCGCAGCATCTGCTCTGTCATCATCGTGCGGGTCAGGCCCGCCACCGCCTCCGCCAGCTCGGTGGGCGAGGAGCCGTCCGGTACGCCGTGAGCGTTGGCGTACCAGACGCCCACGCGGCGTCCGACGAAGCGCAGTGCCTCGGCATTGATCTCGTTGGCGACCTCCTGCCCGAAGCGCTTCTTTACGCCCTGATACCAGCGGGCGTCGTGCAGCCACCAAAACCGCCGGAGCGCCACCGTCAGCTCGTTTTCGGCGAGGTCAGGGCTGATCTTGAGGCCCGGGCGCCTGTCTGGGAGCTCCTTGCCGTTGTCACTCACGCTTCCACCTCGTTTGCTATGTCCGGCCCGACCAGCAAGGCCGTGGCCGTGTCGTGCGCGCCGTCCTCCGCCGCCAGTTCCAGCAGCACGATCAACGCGTCGTCGGCCGCGTCGTCCAGGAGGAGTAGATCGGCCGTCGCCAGCGCCTCCTGTTCGGGGTCGCCCGCAGGGCTGAGGCACACGACTGGGCCCACCAGGCCCCAGCGCTTCGCCACGTAGCCCATCACGGCGTTGGGGACGGACTGGAAGAACAGCAGCGGCTGGACGGACCGGCCGGCGTCAACAGCTCTGGCAACGGCCCGTTCGGTGGCGGTGTCACCGGCTTTGCTCACGACAAGCACTGCTGTGCGCCGCTCCCGTCCTGGCTGGGCCGGCGCCTCGCCGTAGGCACGCTTGAGGCAGCGCTCGGCGGCTTCGGCGGCCAACGGGGCGAACGATGACACCACGAATCCGGCCAGGCTCGGCGGCCCCTTGACCGGGTTGTCCCCAGCCTCCGGCCAGTCGGCCCGGGACAGAACCGAGAGCCCCGCGACCGATACTTCCGTCATGCCGCCACCGCCCCGAGCACCAAGGCCGTGTTGGCACCACCGAAGGCGGCGTTGAGGGACAGCACCGCCTGCGCAGCCACCCGCCGGGGGGCATCCACCACGAGGTTCAGCCGACAGGCCGGATCCGGTCCGAGGTAGCCCGCGTTCACAGGGACGGTGCCTTCCTGGAGCGCCAGCACGGACACCGCGAGCTCAACGACGCCAGAGGCTTCCAGAGCATGGCCGTGCAGGGACTTCGTGGAGCTGACCGGCACCGTGCGGGCAGCCTCGCCGAACGCCCGCCGGATCGCGGCAGTCTCAGCGGAGTCGTTGAGGGGCGTGCCGGTGCCGTGCGCGTTGATGTAGCCGATTCCGTCGGGGGTCAGCTCCGCGCGGCCGAGGGCTGCCTCGATGGCAGCGGCCATGCCGAGCCCCTCGGGGTGCGGTTGACACACATGGAACGCGTCTCCGGCCCGTCCCCAGCCCAGGAGCTCGGTGATCGGGGCGGCTCCCCGCGCGGCCGCTGACTCGGTGGACTCCAGGACCACCGCGCCCAGGCCGTCGCCGAGCAGCAGCCCCTTGCGGTCCTGACTGAACGAGCGCAGATGACCGTCCGTCGCGAGGGCCCGGCCCGCGTCGAAAAGTGCGTAGGTGTCGGCGTCGACGAAATAGCCCGCCGCTACTACGACCCGCTCCTCGCGCCCTGCCGAGATCAGGGCCGCCGCGTCCGCGATCGCGCTGCTCGCTGCGACACAGGCGTTGGTGTACGTACGGGCTGCGTCCCGCAGCCCGCATTGTTTGGCGATCTGTGTGCCGCTCGTGTGCGGCGCTTGCGCGTGGTGTTCGGGCAGCGTCAGCCTGGGCGGCGCCTGGTCGGCGTGCCGGGCGAAGAGCAGTGGCGTGCGGGCTGTTGTCCCGGGGCCCAGACCGGCTTGGCCGATCGCCTGTGTGACTGCGTCGGTGACTTCGTCGATGAGGTTGGGGTCACCGGGCAGGGTGGCAGCCCGGTCCACACGTCGCTTGCCCACCTCGAAGCGGGTTACCGGCCCGAAGGCCGGCTGCCCGGCGGCGAGGCCCTGCCGCAGCGCTTCGAGGCCGCGCCCGAAGGCCGTGGTCACGGAAAGCCCGGTGACGACAACGGGTTTACGCGGTATGTGGCGTCTAGCCTTCCCGAGGATGGCCAGTGCGTCATCCAGCGTCGTCATCCGGGCCAGCTGGACGTCGTCGAGGTCCAGTTTCAGGCCGTACCGCTCCTCCAACGAGTGGACGAGCCATGCCAGCTCCAGCGAGTCGACACGCTCGGCTATCTCGTTGGCCTCCCGCTCCCCGTACTCGGCGAGGATCTGGACCAGCAGTTCCTTGGTCAGTGCGGGTGCGGTGGTCATCGGCCCTGACCCGTAGTCGCGCGGTCCACTATCTGGGAGACGAAGTCGCCGAGGGTCAGCTTGGTCAGACCCTCCAGCTCCTCGTCGGTGAACTGGATGTCGTACTTCTCCTCCAGCCGCATCGTGACCTCGGCGAGGGTGAGCGACTCCAGCTCCAGGCCCTCGTCGCCGAGCGGGGTCGTGTCGGTGACGCCGTCGACCTCATAGTTGAGTTCACGCAGCACGCTCAGAACGAATTCGCGGGTCTTGGTGTTCACTGGACTGGCTCCTGACCTTTGGGTGTGCATGTGTGGGGTGACGCATGAGTGAGGGCGTATCGGGTACCCCGGAGCCGGTTGATCCGGGCAGTGCGGTCGTCGTCCGACTGACGCCCAGTCCGGAGCGACGGCCGGCCAGCGCCCCGCTGGTGCGGGCGGCGGCTGCGCATGCCCTGCGGGTCCCGCCGGGGGAGATACGAGTCGGACGGGAAGCCCGGGGCCGTCCTTGGCTGGGCGGCGCGGCAGAGGGGCTGCACGTGAGCGTCAGCCATTGCGCTGGTGTGGTGGCGGTGGCGCTGAGTCGGCTGGGCCCGGTGGGAGTCGACATAGAACGACTGCGCCCGCTGCCAGCCGTAGCGCTGGGCCGTCGCTGGTTCTCGGCGGCCGAGGTCCGGTGGCTCGCGGAGCGGGCGGCCGGGGAGCAGCCCGCGGCCTTCCTGTGGCTGTGGACCCACAAGGAGGCCATCGGGAAGGCGCGGGGCCTGGGACTGTCTGATGGTGGTCTGCGTCGGCCGGTGCCGTACCCGGACGGTCTGCCGTGGACGGATCCCGGCCCGCGGCGGGACACCCCACGCCTCGGCCGGTCCCTGCTGGCACCCGTGCTGGGTGAACCGGGGATGAGTACGGCCGCCCCCCGCGTATCCGACGGGTACCTGCTGGCCGTCGCCGCTGCCGGACCCGCTGTGACAGGAGCGCCGGTCGTGCTGACGGGCCCCGGCCCGTCGCCTTGGTCTCGGGAAGGGTGATCCCGTGCAACCTGTCCCTGCGACGGGATTCTGTACAGTCTTCGAACATCCCTTATCCTCCGCGTGATTCATCGCGTGTACCCGTTCCGCTGCGCGGCTGCCCGCAGGGCTTTGTGGTCGTGCAGCGGTTTGCCCGTCGCCGTTCGGGGCAGCTGCGGCATGACGTACCAGCGGCGCGGCAGCTTGAAGTCGGCGAGCTGTCGGCCGAGTGCCTCCTTGATCCCGTCGAGCGTGGTCGCACCCTCCACCTCCACGTAGGCGTTGATCCCGTCCCCGTACAGGACGACCGCCTCCCGCACGCCTGGCAGGGCGGTGAGGGTGTCCTCGACCTCGCTCAGGTCGACCTTCAGTCCCCGGACCGAGACCTGGGAGTCAAGCCGACCGCGCACGGTGATCAGTCCGGTGATGTCGTTGATCTCCCCGGCGTCGCGGGTGCGCAGCCAGCCGTTGGCCCAGCGGCCCGTCGGATGGTCACCGATGTGGTCGCTGAGGTAGGGGGATTCTGCTGTGGCGATGAGGAGTTCGCCCTCGTCGACACGAATGCGCATCCCCGGAGCGGCCCAGCCGGTCGCCGGGCGCATCGCGCCGCTCATGTCGGTGGCGATGACGCCGGTCTCGGTCATGCCGTAGCACTCGCCGAGCGGGGCATTGAACCGGTCGGCAAAAGCGTCGGCGACCTCCGGGCACGTCCGGCCGCCGCCCGACATCGCTTGGACGAGCTGGGGCATGCGCGGCGGCTCGGCCACCGACCCCAGCAGGGTGAACTGCGCTGGCACCCCCATGAGCAGGGTCGGCGAGGGGTGCGCGAGAACGGTGTCCATGACCCCGGTGGGTGTGGTGCGTGCGGGCAGGGTGAAGCGGACGTTGTTGTGGAGGCTGTGCAGCAGTCCGCCGAGGAGACCATAGGTGTGAGTGAGCGAGCTGAGCGCGATCAGCCGTCCGCCAGGGCCCGGCATGCCATCGATTTGTGCGTACCTGCCGAGCTCGGCGGTCAGGCTTGTCGCCGTGCGGCCGATGACCTTCGACGGCCCGGCCGTCCCGGAGCTGAGCTGGAGGAGCAGATGCCCGGTCTCAGCAGGGCGGCCCGGGTACGGCGTGAGGTTCACGTCCACCTGGTGGAAGCCGTGCAGCGCACCGCCGGCCTTCGTGGTGGACACCAGGAGTTGGGGCGCCGTGGTAAGCAGCGCGCGATCGGTCTCGGGCACGGTGAGTCGATGGTCCAGTAGCACTGCTTGGACGCCGAGCCGCCAGACGGCGAGGAGGTGGACCACGTACGCCAGCGAGGGCGGCAGCTGTAGGGCAGCCGTACCGCCTGCCTTCAAACCGGCCTGGGTGAGGAGAGCTTCACAGTCACGCACGGCTCGGCGGAGGGTGGCGCGGTCGATCTCGTGATCGAGGACGAGGCACACGTCATCCGAGGAGCCGCTCAGTAAGGTTTCGTCGACCCAGTCCGCACCGGTCGTGACACCGGTGAGCTGCGTTGCCGCCCCGTGATACATCGATGCTCCGGATTCTCGGGACCTCGCACGTGCGGGTCCCGCGCTGGAGCGGCCTTCTTCCCGCAACAGCTCCGCCGCGACAAACGCCAGTTCCAGCGCCTGGCTCCGGTTCAAGCGCGGGTCGCAGGCTGTCTCGTAGCGGTCTGGCAGATTTCCCCACAGGACTTCTGACGTGGTGCCGCCCAGGCACTCCGTGACGTCTTCGCCAGTGAGTTCCAGATGCAGGCCGCCGGGGTGTGTGCCCGCCGCGCGGTGGACCTCGATGAATCCGCGCAGTTCGTCGACGATGTCGTCGAACCGTCGGGTTTTGAGACCGTCGGAACCGGCGATCGTGTTGCCATGCATCGGGTCGCAGACCCACAACACTGGGTAGCCCGCGTCACGGACCGCGCGCACCAGAGGCGACAGGGCCCCGCGAATGTCGCTCGCACCCATGCGGGTGATCAGTGTGAGGCGGCCCGGGTCGCGGGTCGGGTCAAGACGGTGGCAGAGGGCAAGGAGTTCCTCGGACTCCATGGCCGGGCCGATTTTCACACCGACCGGGTTGTCGATACCGGCGGCGAATTCTATGTGCGCGCCGTCCAGCTGACGGGTACGTTCGCCGATCCACACCATGTGGGCCGAGGCGTCATGCCAGGACGATCTGCTGTGGTTGCAACGGGTCAGAGCCTGCTCGTAGGGAAGGATCAGGGCTTCGTGCGAGGTGAAGAAGTCGAAGCCGTGGTGCTCCGGTGCACCGGGCCGATCGCCGGCGCGTGAGGCGAGGTGGCGCAGGACCTCGTCCATGTCGTCGAGCAGTGCGGCGTGGCGCGGTTCGGCGGCGGACGCCGTGATGAGCTCGCGGTTCCAGGCGTGTATCTCGTCCAGGGTCGCGAAGCCACCCGCAGTGAACATGCGCAGCAGGTTGAGGCTGGCGGCGGATCGATAGTAGGCGTACAGCAGACGGGTGGGTTCGGGGCGGCGGGCCTCGGCTGTGGGCGCGTTGCCGTTGACCATCTCGCCGCGGTAGCTGGGCAGGAGCAGGGGGCCGGACGGGCCCTCGACGGACTCGACCGGGTTGGAGCGTGGTTTGGCCATCTGGCCGGCGATGCGGCCTACCCTGACCACGGGCAGGCCGCTGCCCAAGGCGAGGACGGTGGACATCTGGTGGATGACCTTGACCTTGTCGTGCACGGCGTCGGTGTGGAAGGAGCCGGTGGACTCAGCGCAGTCACCGGCTTGGAGGAGAAAGCCATTGCCGAGGGCGGCCGCGCCGAGGGCGGCGCGTAACCGTGCACTCTCCGCCGCACTGACCAGCGGCGGGAGGAGGGCTAGGTGCTGGATGACGATATCGAGGGCGGCAGTGTCAGGCCATTGCGGTTGCTGGGCGGCCGGGTGTTCCTGCCAGGAGCCGGGGTTCCAGCCGGAGCCTGTGGTGGTGGACGGTGCGTCGTATGGGTTCGAGGCGAAGGTGAACGCGGTCATGTTCGGGTTTCCGTTTCCTGTGAAGCAGTTGCCATGTCCGTGTATCCGATTAGCCGTCAGCGTTCTCGGCCGGTGCCGCGCGCGACGATCACCATGCGGACGGTGACGACGTGCTCCCCGTCCGCGGTGATCAGATCGCCACGCACCCCGAGGATGTCGCTGCCGCCCAGTGACCTGGCCGACTCGACGGTGGTAACGACGGAGACCCGATCGCCCGCCCGCACCGGACGGGTATAGCTGAACTGCTGGTCGCTGTGGACCACCCGGCTGTAATCGAGGCCCAGCTCCGGGTCTTTGACGACTTGCTCGGCAGCCCGATGGGCGATGATGAAGGGGAAGGTGGGCGGGGCGATCACGGCGTCGTGGCCGAGGGCGCGGGCGGCGGCGGGGTCGGTGTAGGCAGGGTGGGTGTCACCCACGGCATCGGCGAACTCGCGGATCTTCTCGCAGTTCACCTCATACGGGGCTGTGGGCGGGTAGGCGCGGCCGACGAAGGCCGGGTTCAGGGGCATCTCACGTGCTCCAGCGGTCGGTGTGCGGCAGGGAGGTCGATGTGGCTGGCCACTCGGCCTGCCAGGCGGCGGCCAATCGGGGCGCGTCAGATCGGATGCCGAAACCTGTCCAGACCGCATCTTCCTGGAAAGCGAGGAGTCGGCAGCCGGGAGCCGGGCGACAGAGTTCCTCTCCTCCGCCAGCCGTCCCGAGGGCCCGGCGACGAAGATGGTCGACATCGCTGGCATGGTCGTCACAGGCCGGACGTCCTGAGGGCCCGCTCGGGGAACGTCGTTCCGAGTAGCCGCAGGATCGGGGTGGCCTTGACGGCGATCTCCTCGTACTCCTCTTCGGGGTTGGACAACGTGGTGATCGCGCTGCCGACGCCGTAGCGAACCCGGTCGGGTGTGATGACGGTGGTACGGATGGCGATGCTCAGATCGGTGGCGCCGTTGAGGGAGAAGTAGCCGATCGCACCGGAGTAGATGCCGCGCGGGCCCCCCTCTAGCTCGTCGATGATCCGCATGGTGCGGATCTTGGGGGCGCCAGTCATCGAGCCGCCGGGGAAAGTGTTGCGCACGCAGTCCACTGCCGAGCTGTCGGCCTTGAGCCGGGCGCGGACGGTGCTGACGAGCTGGTGGACGGTCGCGTAGCTCTCGACATCGAACATCTGGTGCACCGTGACCGAGCCGACCTCCGCACACCGGCCGAGGTCGTTGCGGACAAGGTCGACGATCATGAGGTTCTCGGCGCGGTCTTTCTCGCTGGCCAGCAGATCCTCTGCCAGGGCCCGGTCCTCGACGGGCGTGAGGCAGCGCGGGCGAGTACCTTTGATGGGCTTGGACTCGGCGATCTTGTGCCGGTCGATGCGTAGGAACCGCTCCGGTGAGGTGCTCAGCACCGACAGCGTGCCGAAGTTCAGCAGGGCGGCGAAGGGCGCCGGGGACGTACAGCGCAGGAAGCGGTAGCTGCCCCAGGGATCGATCGAGTCCTCGGCGTCGATCATGTTGGTAAGGCAGACCTCGTAGGTCTCGCCAGCGTTGATCGCCTCGTGGCAGGCACCGATCAGATCGAGGTACGTATGCCGGTCGTGGCGCAGGCTCACCTCGACAGCCGCGCCCGGTCCTGCCGCTGTGGCGTCTGCGCGCAGCCCTTTGAGGCGACTCAGCCGTTCCGCAGTGGCCTCCAGCCAGGCGCGGGCCTGGGTGTCGTCGTCTGCAGGGGCGAGGGCGAGCAGGTGGGTTGTGGAGGTTGCGTGGTCGAACACCACTGCGCGGTCGGCGAAGATCAGGGCGCCGTCGGGATCGGGTGAGGAGTGGGCGGCGTCGCCGCCGCACTCGGCCTTCAGCTCGTAGCCGAGGTAGCCGACCCAACCGAGGGCGAACTCGAAGGGCAGCTCGGGGACGTCTACACGCCGTGCGCGCAGATCTGCGTCCAGCCAGTCCAGGAATGCGGTGCTCAGCACCTCGTTGGTGCCGTCGGATTTCTGCCGGGTCACAGTGCGGTTTTCGACGTCGGCAAGCACCACCTCAGCCAGCGGTCCGGTGGCATCACCCATGACAGAGAACCGGCCGAGCCGGTCGTCCGGGCGGCTGCTGTCGAGCCAGTAGGAGTGAGAGGCGGCACGGAAGAGGTGGTCGTAGGCCATCTCGGGCTCCCACTGGGTGGGCAGGGCGATGGTGTGCACTCGTAGGTGAAGCCCGGACGATGAGGCTTCCGGGGCATGGGCGATGGCGACGGACTGCCCCGCGACTGCGGCCGAGGGCTTGCCACGGTGGTGCCTCGAGTGTCCACAGCGGTCGGCCCACCGCATGAAATTGGCGAGGAGTCTATGGCCGTGCTCGGTGCATATGGACTCGGGGTGGAACTGCACGCCCCACTGCGGGCGGGTACGGTGCCGCAGCCCCATTAGGATCCCGTCCGGCGTCCAGGCCGTCGCCTCCAGCCTGTCGGGCAGAGCGCTGACGGTCAGCGAGTGGTAACGCACGACCTCGAACGGTGAGGGCAGCCCGGTGAAGATACCCGTCCCGACGTGTAGCACCGGCGAGGATCTGCCGTGCCTGGGCTCCGGGGCCCTCTCCACCGTGCCGCCGTGCACGTGTGCCAGACCTTGGTGCCCCAAGCAGACGCCGAGCAGAGGAACTTCGGAGTCCCGGATGATGTCACGGCAGATTCCGAAATCCGCCTGCCGCTCGGGGGTGCCCGGCCCCGGTGAGATGATGATGCTGTCGAACTCCGCCCAATGCCCAGGCCGCCAGAGCGGATCGTCGTTGGTGACCACGACGGGTTCGTAACCCGTGGCCTGCGCCACGTAGTGGGCAAGGTTGTAAGTGAACGAGTCGTAATTGTCCACGATGAGCGTGCGCATGTGAGGTTATCCTTTTGCCATGCATTCAGCTGGACGAGAGACGGGGTGAAATTGGATGCCAGAATTGGCTCCACTTTCAGTTCTGATTTCCGGGCGCATTGGTCGGCTGTGGCGAATAGGCCTACGCGACCAGAATGCCGCAGTTGTTCGAGGGTTGTTGTGCGGGGATCTCTGTTCTTCGTCCTCGGCAGTGACGGTCGGCAATCTGTATATCCGGGAGACGATCCCCACCTCTAGGGGTCTTGGTGTGCCTGCGTGTGCTTCGCCTGTCCCGGCTGAACCCCGGCGACTTGGCCAGGGGATTCTTGGTGCGGCCTCCAAAGACTGCTGCCAGGAGCGGTCGTGCCAGGGCAGCGGCCGCCACCCCCCTGTAATCGACCAGGTGGTGAGGAACCTTCGGCCGGTCACTGACTGGCCTGGTGGCGGCTTCCTCGTATGAGCCACCTGTCTTGTAGGGGTTTTCGTTAGTCCTGTGGGTGTAGGGGCTTCAGTGGTGTGAGTATGTCGGTGTCCATTCCGAGCCGGAGTCCTTTGTGTCCGAAACATTCGTTCCGCCCTGACATGAGTCCGGTCGGCGGGCGGCCTCCCAGGCTTGATTTCTCCCGAGTTGGTGCGGTCCGGGCGAAACTGTGACGAGGTGTCCAGGCGCATGGGTACGAGGCTGGCCATTGGCAATCCATCCCATTCCGTCAAAGGGCTGACGAAAACCTCATTTGGCAAGCTGCGGGTGCAATCCCGCATCCGTCACTGCAAGGTGAACCCGGTTCGCCCCGCTGGGAGAGAAAGGCACAGGGGGACACATGAAGGGTGCTTGGCGTCGCTGGAAATCTGAGCTTCTCTCGTGGAAGCAGCGCGATGCTGGCAGTTGGCTGGCTCCGGGTATCAGTGTCGACTTGGGAGCTACCTTCCCCGACTCCGGCTCGCGTCGCAGAGTAATCCTGGTCCTGAACGATGGGCGAGTCATCATGTACCCAAAGCGGGCGTCTGTGTGGATAGTTGATGTGCCGATGCTTCGCATTCCCGACGGCCGAGTGGGCCTGCACGTGTTCGCCGGCCGTGCCAACGGTGCAGACAATGCCGTGGCAGCCGCCAGGGCCGTGTATGAACAAGCCGTACATGCGCAGTCGTCAGGTCGCGAGATTCCCTCCGCCGGCCACGACGGGTGGACTGCCCGTGGGCTGCGGCTTGGATGGGAGCTGGCCTGGAACGCCGCCACCGCGACGGTATACACCACTGACGAAACGGACCTTGCTGTGCTGGACGACATCGGTGGTGACAGGTCGGGCATGCCGAACTGACTGGCACTTGGGTGGGCGGTTGCCGTCGTAAGCCGGCTGCTTCGGCATGGCTATCTGGCTTTGCTGAAGTCCGCTGACTGACCCGGCAACGCCAACGTTGGCCCATCCTTGGCGAGCGTCACGGACCGGCACTCCACAGCTCTGAACTCACCTGCCGCAGATGCGGGATGCCGTGCATGTTCAGCTGGCTCGTCGAGTCCGGTGGAAGCGCCTGGGCCGACTATGCCCGCGACTGCACTACCGCGGATCGCCGTATGCGCATCGCCTGGCCGCCCCGGACCCGGGGCTGTCGGCCAACCAACCCGAACAGCCGTTAGCCGAAGGGCTAATTGACCATGACCAGCGCTTTTCCGCTCGACCGACTCCTCGGCTGCGAACGTGCCGCCGCGTACCTCCGGCAACTCGCCGATAAACTTGCCTGTCTAGATCACCTCGATCCCGCAACCGCGCTGAAGCTGGTCTGTGAACGGGTTACTGATGGCGACCCTCTGCTGATGGCGTCCCACGATCAGGTCTGGAGATTGCGTGACTGCGTCAGCCTCGACGAGGCCCCGGCCCACCGCCTAACCATCCACGCTCGGCTGACCTGCCCCCCTCGGGTACTGGTCTCCGACACTGATGACGAGATCGGTGCAATCGACGAATTCCCGATCGAGGTCTTGCACTTGTACCAGCTCGACTCTTGGCGGTTGGAACTTACCGCGCCACCATGGAGCGGGCCGAGGGCATCGGGCTGACCGACCGGCTGACGGACGAGGAAATCCCTGAGCTCTGAGGTTTGCCGCCTGTCGTCGGTCACATCACGACGACGATGACGCTGATCAACTTCACTCTGCTCCTCGGTGACCATTCCGAGCACACGGCTACGCTGTGCGCTTCTCCATCGGCGGTGCCGGCGTCCTTGAACGGCGCCCGCAGTATCCGGTGGCACGAGTTCCGGCAGGAGGCGATCGCCGGGTACGGTCATGGGTGGAGGCCCTGGATGAGCCCGCGCCCGCTGTCCTTCGCCCGTCCGGCCCAGGCCCTGGCGCCGGGGGAGCGCCGGCCGGGCAGGCTGGAAAGGGTGCGGGACAGCGACGCCGACGGGCAAGTCTCCCGTGGCCCTTTGCCACCTGGGTGCTCGTCGGGATCCTCACGGTGCTCCGCCTGTCCTGCGAAGCGACCGAGGTGCGGCTGGTCAAGCGCAGCCATAATCGGCGAGATCCGCGATCGCCGCGATCCTCCTCCTGGTCGGCCCCCACACTGGCTGCTGGAGCACCGTCGCCCAACGCCGCCCCGCTGGGCGAACGGCCGGGGGTGGACTCGCCAGCATGATCGCCCGGCTCACGATCATGGTCATAAAGTCTTGATCATGCACGCCAGCCTCACAGAACACGCTCGATGCCTCTACGACGACGAATACCAGGACGCGCCCGGGTGCGGCGGTGACCACCACGAGCAGTACTTCGTGGAGGAGCTCACCTTCGCCGACGCCGACTCGATCGTCGCCATGCTCCGTGACCTCTCTCCCCGCGTCGTCGAAGGGCGCCTCCCCGTCTGGGTGCGCAACCTCGCCTACCGGCTGGCGATCCTTCAGCGTCCCGACGATCCCGTGCTGATGCGCGAGGCGGCCGACAGCCTCTATCTGCACGGGCCCGTCTGGGACGACGTGGCCGCCGACCTCCGGCGCCGGGCCGATGCCCTGGACCCGGCCGGCGCGGTCGTCGGCTCCTCCCGGTAGCCGTGGGGCCCCTCCCGGGCCGGGCGCGGACCGTCGGTAACGTACCCCCGCGTGATCTTGCGGTCGTCATCGCGGCGACGGCCACGGAACGGGAGGAAACCGCATGCGGACGGCGTCCGGGGACGAGCGTCAGGGCCATGACGCCCAAGGGGACCGGGAAGCCCAAGGGGGCCATGAAGAGGAGCACGAAGAGGACCACGAGGAGGTCTTCCCCTTCGTTCCCGCCCCCGAGGACGGCACCCGCTGGACCGCGCCCACCGACGTCGAGCAGCAGCTGTACCGGCTGACCCGGACCGGCAACGCCTACGCGTACCTGCGCGTCCTCGCCATCGAGGGCGTCTACTACCCGGTGCGGCTCGACGAGGCGCGGGCGGCCGGCGAGGACGAGTTCCCCATGCTGACCGTCCCGCTCGGCGACGGGCGCGTCGCGGCGCAGGTCTACACGGCCGGCCTGCTGCCGCGCACCCACCCCCACCTGGTCTACGAGTACGCGACGCTCGGCGCGCTCGCGGGGATCCTCCCCGCCGGCGTGGACATCCTCGCGGTCAACGCCGCCACGCCCTGCGAGGAGTACTTCTCCACCGACGACGACGAGCGGGAGACCTGGCTCGACCTCCACCACGAGCTGTTCGAACCGGAGGGCCTGGGCGACCGCGTGGTGACCCGCCGTACGGGCGCCCCGCCGCCCGGCCCGCTGCTGCACGGCCTGGCCTGCGGCGCCCATCTGTGCTTCCAGAACGGCGACGCGTGGAACACCCCGCACTGGCACGGCTCGGGCTACCGGGGCGAGGTCGGACGGATCGCCGCCGGCTGGGGCGTCCACGGGCGCGAGGACTGGCGCTCGACGCAGGAGCGGCTGCTCGCTCTCGAAGTGAGCCCCTGGCACTGGGACTTCGTCCTCGGCGCCCGCGTCGCCCTCGCCCCCGGCGGCAGGGGCGGCCACGTCGATCCGCAGCGGTGGCGCGCCCTGGTCGAGGCGGAGCTGCGGGCCCGCGCCCGGGAGAACGGAGTCGCCGCCGACGACCCGGAGTTCGCCGAAATGGTCGCGGACCTCCGCAGGCTGGTGGGCGAGGTCCTGCGGTACGAGGCGCGGTTCCGGGCCGACGGGCTCCTGCCGCCCGACGGGTTCGTGCGCACGATCGCCGCCTGGGACATCGGCCGCGGCTCCAACATGGCCCGCTGGGGCCGCGGCGCCCGGTACGCCACGGAGGCCGAGACGCTCGCGGCCCTGGAGCGCGCCTCCAAGGCCGCGCGGGACGCGTACGGCTCGTGGGAGGAGTTCTCCGCCGGCTATGTGCTGGGCCGGTGCCTCCACTTCGACGAGGAGCGGTTCGGCTCCTGGTACACCGAGGTCCTCGACGCCCATCGCGCCCTCACCGTCGACCCGGAGAGCCCGTGGCGTACCGTCCCCTTCACGGACGGGCCCGGCTAGGCGACCTGCCGCCCCACGAGATAGCCCGTCAGCGGAGCCGTCGAGCGGATCCGGACCTTGTCCACGAGCCGGTCGGTGGGCAGGTGGAGGACGAGCTTGTCCCCGGTGAGGGTGACCGGGACGGGCCCGGTCGGGCGGCCCCACGCGCCGCCCTCGACGTGGAAGGCGGTGGTGACCTGCGCGTCCCTGCCCTGCGCGGAGAGGACCAGCCAGATGGGGCCGTTGCGGGCGCCGCCCGCCGGCGCGGCGAGGGTGCCGGCGGGTTCGACCGGCAGGTCGAAGTCCGCGTTCGCCGGGACGTCGAAGTAGGAGTACATGTCTTCCTCCGTATAACGGGCGGGAGGGGTGGGGGGAGTGCGCTGGAACGACAGGCTCCAGTCGCGGAGTTCCGCCGTGGAGCCCAGGGGGCAGTAGTCGCGGTCGACGCCGCCGGCCTCGCTGTACTGGTGGAAGAGCCACGGGTCCTGGATGCCGGGCCGGCCGGCCGTCCGGCCGGACGTGGCGATCCACAGGAAGTCGCCGCACGTGGAGGTCCGGTCGACGTTCAGCCAGTAGTCGAGGTTGCAGTACATGCCGACCGGGTAGTCCGGCATCTGCGCCTTCACGTAGTCCAGCCAGGCGTCGCGGTAGACGAGCTGGCGGGATTTCGGGACGCTCGCGTTGGCGTCGTCGTAGCCCTCCCAGTCCAGGACGATGATGTCGCCGGGGCGCCAGGCGACCTGGCGGAGGAAGTAGTCGGCCTCCGCCCGGGGGTCGTTGGCCATGTGGGGGTAGTGGTAGGCGCCCCAGACGAGACCGTTCGCCTTGGCGTGGTCGCGCTGGGAGACCCATTTGGGGTTGAGGTAGCCGAGCCCTTCGGTGATCTTGACGAAGGCGAAGGAGAGCCCGCTGGTGTCGGGGGTCGAGGACTGGTACGAGGCCCAGTCCTGGCCGTAGATGCCCATTCGGAGCCCCTTTGCGGTGAGCCGAGTGCGCATGGCGTCGGGGGTGGGGGATCGCGCCCGGACCGGCCGGGGGTGGGCCGGCCGGTGGTGGCCGGGACAGCGTCGTACAACGGTTCGCTTCCGGCAAGCGCTCCGGCGGACGAAATGCCGCTCCCGGCGGGCGAAATGCCGCTCCCCGGCCTCTCCTCGAACGCCGCGCTCCGTGCCACCATGTCCAGTTATGACGCGGGGAGAGGGCGAATTACGGCACAGCGTGCGGGTCTCCGCGCCCGGGCACGTAGCGGAAGGGGACGTCGGCTCCCTGGAGGCGTGGCTCAGGGGCGAACCCGAACTGAAGGACCTGGTGCAGGTCAAACGGGGTGCGCGACCCGCCGAGGCCGGAGCCCTGATGGGCCCTCAGTTGGACATCGTGATCGAGTGGTTCGGGGCGGCGACCACGACCGAGATCGTGCGTCTGGTGACGGCGTCGATCAGGGAGTGGGTGCGCAGCCGGCGCGCCCTCGGCGACGACAGCCCGCCCGGATTCCGCGCGGAGCCGGACGACCGACGGAACGACCAGCGGAACGACCGGCGGGGCGACGAGCGGAACGACGAGCGGGACTAGCGCGATGGCCGGATCCGGACGGCGGGAGCGAGCCGACCGAGCCCTGCTCATCGGCGTGTCCCACTACGCCAGCGACCGGCCGCTCGAAGTGGCGGAGGGGCTCGGCGACATCGCGGCGGTCGAGCGCAACCTGACGGAGCTGCGGGCCGCGCTGAGCACGGGCGGCGTCTTCGCCGAGGACCGGATCGAATCGCTCCACTCGCCCGGCGTCGAGCAGTTCGAGCACCGCCTGGGACACGTCCGCGACGCCACCGACGGACTGCTCCTGGTCTACTTCGCCGGGCACGGCATCGTCGACACGCGCACCGGCGGCCACGGCCGGCTGTTCCTGGGCCTGCGGGACGCCACGGTGGAGAACGGGCCCAGCTTTCCCGGCTGGATCCGCTGGGACGACACGCTGCGCCGGCTGTGCTCGGGCGCGAGTGCCCGCCGCCACACCGTGGTGGTCCTCGACTGCTGTTACGCCGGCAACGCGGCCGGCGCCTGGGAGGAGCTCGACGAACGGGACCAGGACCGGATCTCGCTGCTGCTGGCCGTCCAGAAGAACCAGCGCATCGACGCGGGGGACGCCGCGACGCCGACGCCGTACACGGCGGAGCTGGTCCGGCACCTCGCGGGGGAGCCGGCCGGGCCCCTGACCCTGGGGGGCCTCCAGGAGCGCCTGGCGGCGGGCCTCAAGGAGGCCCGGACGGCCGGGGGCAGGGCGTGGAGCCCGCAGGTCTGCCGGAAGGGCGCGGGCGAGCACGTCGTCCTGGCCCGGCCGCCCGCCGGCGGCCGGCCCGGCGTCCCGCCGCCCCCGGCGACACCGCCCCGGCCGACACAGCCGACCCCACCACCCGAGCGACCCCAACCGGCCCCGAAGCCGCCCGCCCGCCGCCGGGTGCGGCTGATCGGCGCGGGCCTGGCGGCGGTCGTCGCGCTCACCGCCGGCGTCTGGTGGCTCGCCTCCGGCGACTCGCGCGGCGACGGCCCCTCGGCCTCCTGCGCCCGGCACCCGCCGCTCGAACTGCGGGTCCTCGTCGACCCGGACCTGCAACCGGCCGTCCGTGAGGCGGCGAACGGCTTCGTCGCCTCCGCCGCCAACGAGGACGGCGACGGCTGCCGGCGCTCCGGCGTCACCGTCTACAGCGCCGGGTCCGCCGAGACGGTGGAGGCGTTCCGCACCCAGTACGGCGAGTGGGCGCACGCCGGCCGGTCCGGGTTCAACCCGGTGGGCACGGTCGGGCCGCAGCCGGACGTGTGGATCCCGGCGTCGTCGGCGAGCGCGCGCAGGGCCCGGGACGAGACCGGCAACCAGCCGTCGGTGCTCTCCCTGGACTTCGACGACGCCGAGCCGCTGGCCTACGCGCCGCCCGTCCTACTGGTGCCCGACCGGCTCGCCGAGGCCGGGAGCGGGCGCACGGGCCGTACCCTCGCCGAGCTGATGACGGCGATGCGGGCGAAGGACGAGCGGGCCCAGGTCCGGCGCGCCGACCCGCGGTACACCGACGCCGCGCTCGCGGCGGCCCGGGGGCAGTACCGGGTGGACGCCCCGCGCGCCGTGGAACTGGGGCAACGGCGGCAGGGACGGTCCATGCCGACCGGCAGGGACCTCGTCTGCGCGCTGGCCCGGGGCGGCTCGGCCGATGACCGGGCGGTGGACCGGCGCACCGCCGTCCTGGCGGCGGAGCCCACCCTCGCCCAGTACCGCGACTGCGCGGGGACGACCGGGGTGACGCGCGTGGCCGAGTACCCGGCCGACGTCCCCGGCCTCGACCCGGTCTTCGTCCACGTCCGCTGGAACGACGCCCGCCTGGACGAGGCGGAGCGGGACCGGGCCGTCCGGCGGTTCCGGGAATGGCTGGCCACGAAGGACGGCCGGAAGGCCTTCCGGGACGCGGCCTTCCGCGGCGCGCCCCGGGAGCCCCTGCCCTCGCCGCCGCCCGGCCTGCTCGGCGACGCCGGCCCGCTGCCGCGCGCCCTGACCGCGGACGAGGCCGCCGACACCATGGAGAAGCACCGGCAGGCCAACGCGGCGAGCCGGGTCCGCTTCCTGCTGGACAGCTCCGGCTCCATGAGCCGCTGGTGGGACGGCCCCAACGGGGCGCGCGAGATCCTCAAGCAGGCGATGGGCCGCTTCGGCGCCGAGGACGTGTTCGGCGTGTGGAGCGTCGCCTCCGCCGGATCCGAGCCCCCCTACCGCGACCTGCTCCCCTTCGGCACCCACGGCTCGTGGTCCAGGGCGGCCGCCCGGAACGAGCAGGACAAGGCCGCCGAGGCGGCGAAGAAGGTGGACGACGCCGAGCCCGACCCGTCCAAGGAGGCCGACATCGGCGGCGCGCTGAAGGCCGCGCTGGAGGGGATGCCGCAGGGGACCGAGGACGACGGCCACCCCCAGCTCGTCGTGCTCCTCACCGACGACGAGGACAACGACCGGATGAATGCCGCGCGGCAGGACGAGCTCGTGGCGGCCGTCGCCGCCCGGAAGGTGCCCGTCGTCATGGTCTCGTTCGACTCCGGCGGCTGTCTGAAGGACCGGTTCGACCTGCGCGTGGCGGACGCGAGCGGCGGCAGGTGCCTGGACGCCCGGGGCGACCTGGCCAGGGATCTCGGAGCCGAGATCGCCCAGGTCGCGCAGGGCCGGGACTAGCGCGACGGGGGGGCGGGGGAGATGAGCGGCGGCAGGAGACGCGCGGGAACCGTCCGGTCTCCCCTGCGGCATCCCGTCCGGTTCCTCGCGTGGTGCGTCGCCCTGCTGCTGGGCGCGACCGGCTGCTTCGGCGGCGGCGAGCCGGGCCCGCCCACCGGGACGGCCTCGGCGCGACCGGTCACCGGCACCCAGCTCGTGATCGCCACCGGCGTGGACGTCACCGGCAAGAACGGCGTCCGCAAACGCCTGGTCGACGCGTGGAACGACCTCCAGGAGAAGCAGGACTCCCCCTGGCGCGCCCGCGCCGTCATCCTGCCCGGCTCGGCGGACCTCCAGCGCAGCCAGCTCCTCGCGGCACTGCAGTCGGGCAGCGCCGCGTACGACATCGTCAACCTCGACGTCACCTGGGTCCCCGAGTTCGCCGCGGCCGGACTCGTCCGGGAGCTGCCCGAGTCCTTCGCCGACGACGGCGACATCCTCGCGAAGGCGTCCGCCACCGCCCGCTGGAAGGGCAAGGTCTACGCCGCCCCCTACAACAGCGACGTCGGCCTCCTCTACTACCGCCGCGACTACCTGGCCGGCGGCGCGGGCGTCGACGAGCGGAAGCTCGACGCGCTCGCGCGGGGGCGGGCGACCTGGGACGACCTGGCCTCGCTGATGGACGCGGTGGACGCCTGGGCCCGCGCCGACAAGTCCGACAGGTCGAAGAACTACCGCGGCGCCTGGACGAGCCAGCTCAGCCCCTACGAGGGCCTCACCGTCAACGGCGTCGAGGCCTTCACGGCCGCCGGCGTACGGCTGACCGACGAGGACGGCACGTACACCGCCTCGCCGCGGACGCTGGAGAAGGGCGTGACCGAGTTCCGGCGGCGCGTCGCGAGCGCCCACACCTACGAGGACGCCTTCGCGTCGGACGAGGCCGGCACCCTCAAGGACTTCGCCGAGGGCCGCACCGCCTTCCTGCGCCACTGGCCCTACGCGTACCGCACGCTCCACGCGGCCCTGGGCGACGACAGGCTCGGCGTCGCCCCCCTGCCCGGCGCCGCCGTGCTGGGCGGGCAGAACCTCGCGGTGTCCGCCGGGGCGTCCATGCCGGAGGAGCGGGTGCGCAAGGCCCGGGAACTCGTCGCCTTCCTCACCGGCAGGACCAGCGAGCGCTGCCTGCTGGACGCCGGCTTCGCCGCCACCCGCGCCTCCTCCTACACGGACCCGAACGTTTCCTGCGACGACCGGCGCGCGCTGCCCGGCACGGCCGGGCCGTCCGAGGGCAGCGGCGGCGACGTGCCGCGCGACGCCGCCCGCCGCCCCCGCTACGCCCGCGACACCCTCCTGCCCGCCCTGGAGGCCGCCGCCCTGCGCCCCCGCACCCCGCTCTACGGCGCCTTCACCCACGCGTTCACCACGGAACTCGCCGCGCTCCACACCTCCGCCACGGCCCGGGCCGCGCCCGACGAGGACATCGCCCGGCGGCTCGACGCCGCGCTCCGCGCCGTCCTGCCGAGCGGCTGAGCCCTCCTGCCCGCCCCACGACGCCGGGCAGGGCGGGCCGGGGTCCCGACCCGCTCGGCGGAGCGTGACGGGCACCCCCGGCCCCCGGCTTGGTACTACTGCGATGAGGGCGGGTGCGCGAGGGCACCGCCCGGACGGAGGCGAGCGGATGGCGCCGATCACGGTGGCGATGGCGGGCGACACCATGCTGGGACGCGGGGTCGGCGAGCGGCTCGGGGAGGCTCCCGAGCCCGCGACGATCCTCAGCGAGGAGATCCGGGAGGTCATCGCCGGGGCGGACCTGTTCGTCCTCAACCTGGAGTGCTGCGTCTCGGCCCGGGGCGAGCCCTGGGCGGCCCCGGGCAAGCCCTTCTTCTTCCGGGCGCCCCCGCCGGCCGCCGCCGTCCTCGCCGAGCTGGGCGTCGACTGCGTGACCCTCGCCAACAACCACGCCCTCGACTACGGCCACGACGCCCTCGCCGACACCCGCGAGCTGCTCACGGCGGCCGGGATCCGGGTCGTCGGCGCCGGGGCCGACACGGCCGCCGCCCGCGCGTACGCGGTGCTGGAGGCGCGCGGGGTACGACTGGCCGTGATCGGCGTCACCGACCACCCGGACGACTTCGCCGCCGGCCCCGACCGGCCCGGCGTGGCCTTCGCGGACCTCCACAGGGGAGTGCCGGACTGGCTCACCGAGCTGGTCGGGCGGGCCTCGGCCGAGGCCGACGCCGTGCTGGTCACCCCGCACTGGGGCCCCAACATGACCTCGACGCCGCCCCACCACGTAAGGGTCGCCGCGGCGGAGCTGCTGGCGGCTGGGGCGACCCTGGTCGCAGGGCACTCCGCGCACGTCTTCCACGGCGTGGCCGGGTTCGTGATCCACGACATGGGCGACTTCGTGGACGACTACGCCGTCGACCCGGTGCTCCGCAACGACCTCGGGCTGCTCTTCCTCGTCACCCTGGACAACCCCGCGCGGCCCGACGACCCGGACCCGGGCCGCTACCGGCCGGTCCGGCTGGAGGCCGTCCCCCTCCGCCTCGACTACTGCCGCACCGAGCCGGCGCGCGGCGAGGACTGGGAATGGGTCCGCGAGCGCTTCTCCCGCGCCTGCGCCGCCTTCGGCACGCCCGTGACCGTACGGGGCGAGCGACTGTTGGTGGAGTGGCCGTGACCTTCGGGTGACCCCCGTCACATGGAGGGCCGTGCGTCCACGGCCGCGCCGGAAGGGTGTCACGCCGCGCGTGTAGCTTTTGCTGTGCAGCCGCGCCGATGACATCTGCGCGGCGTCACCCGTCACCCGAACGTACGCCTACCGTGCTGCCGCCCCGGTACCGCCGTACCGATACGAAGGACGCCCCACCCATGCCCTACGTGCGCCACTGGTTGCGCAACTCCATCCTGCTGTTCGCGGCCGCGATCGTGCTCGGGCTGGTCGCCGCGCACACCACGCTGATCCAGCCGCACGACCTGTCGCTGGACCGGACGATCCAGACCAATCTGCGCACCTCCTGGCTCAACCACGCGATGGAGCTGGTCAGCTACTGCGCCTCGCCGGTCGCCGGCGTGCTGATCCTCGCGGCGTGGAGCGGGTGGCTGTTGTTCGTGCGGCGCCGGCCGACCGCCGCGGTGTCCACCTTCCTCGTGGTCGCCGTCGGCTGGAACAGCACCCAGATCGCGAAGGCCATCGTGGCCCGCGAGCGGCCGCCGCGGCAGTTCTCGCTCGACCCGGAGATCGGCTCCAACAGCTTCCCCAGCGGCCACACCGCCTTCACCGTCGCCGCCGTCGTGGCCGCGTACTTCCTCCTCCGCGAGACCCGGCACCGCCGTACCGTCCTGATCGGCGGCGTCTTCGCGGTCCTGCTCGTCGCCTTCTCCCGGATGTACATCGGCGCCCACTACCCCACCGACACCTTCGGCTCGGTGCTGATCGCGGGCTCCGCCATCCTCTTCGTCACCGGCGTGTGGCACGCCTGGCTGCTGCCGAGGCTCGACACGCTGCCGCTGGTGGGGCCGCTGCTCGCGCGCTTCGGCCTGGCGGAGGAGCGGGCCGCGCTCGCGCCCGCCGAGGACGACGGCCATGGCGGCGACGACAGCCACGACGGGCACGAGGGTCACGACGGCCGTGACGTCCACCCGGAGCAGGGCCACTACGGCCAGTACGACGGGTACGCGCAGCAGGCCCAGCAGATCCAGCAGACCCCCCACGCCCAGCAGACCCCCCACGCCCAGCAGCCCCAGCACAACCCGTACGGGCAGCACGACGCCTACGGCCGGCAGGGCCAGTACGGGCAGCCCCCCGCCCAGGGCCAGTACGGGCAGGCCGCTCAGGGGCAGTACGGACAGCAGGGCGCCTACACCCCGTACGGGTACGGGCAGCAGCAGCCCGAGCAGAACGGCCAGTACGGGGCGTACGGCCAGCACGGCCAGAACAACCAGAACAACCAGTACGGGGCGTACGGGCAGTACGGGCAGCACAACGGCCACGCCGGGCAGGGCGGCCAGTACGACGGCGGTGGCCACGCCGGCCAGGGCGGCGGCTACGGCGGCCAGTACGACGGCCACGCCGGGCAGGGCCCCGGCTACGGCGGTCACGACGGCTACGGCGGCCACCCGGGCGAGTGGACCGGCGGCCCGTCCGAGGGCGGACGGCACGGGGCGGGCGGCGACCCCTCCTCCGACGGGTGGCACCGCCGCTGAGGCGGCGGCCCGAACCGGAAAACGGCCGAAGAACACCACGTCATGGCGGACTTCCCACGGGGGGTCCGCCATGATCCTTGTTAACCCCCGCCGCGCGCGGGCCCGTTGGTAGCGTGCCGCCATGGACTTCCGTCACCTGGGACGCAGCGGACTGATCGTCAGCCGGATCGCCTACGGAAACTGGCTCACCCACGACGCGTCGCGCGGCGAGGAGACCGAGCGCGCCTGCGTACGCGCCGCCCTCGACGCCGGCATCACCACCTTCGACACCGCGGACGTCTACGCGGACACCCGCGCCGAGGAATCCCTCGGCCGCGCCCTGAAAGGGGTGCGCCGCGAGGGGCTGGAGATATGCACCAAGGTCTTCGCCCCCGCCGGCCCGGGCCGCAACGACCTCGGGCTCTCCCGCAAACACATCCGCGAGTCGATCGACAACTCCCTGCGCCGCCTCGGCACCGACCACGTGGACCTCTACCAGGCCCACCGGTTCGACCCCTCCACACCGCTGGAGGAGACCATGGAGGCGTTCGCCGACGTGGTCCACGCGGGCAAGGCCCACTACATCGGCGTCTCCGAGTGGACCGCCGAGCAGATCCGCCGGGGCGCCGCGCTCGCCCGGGAGCTGCGGATCCCCCTGATCTCCAGCCAGCCGCAGTACTCCGCCCTGTGGCGGGTCCCCGAGGCCGAGGTGATCCCCGCCTGCCAGGAGCTGGGCATCGGCCAGATCGTCTGGTCGCCGCTGGCCCAGGGCGTGCTCACCGGCAAGTACGAGCCCGGCGGCCGCTGGCCGGAAGGCTCCCGCGCCACCAGCGAGAACGACGGCTCCGAGCTGCTGGGCGGCTGGCTCAAGGACGACGTCCTGCGCCGGGTCGCCGGGCTGCGGCCCGTCGCCGACGGGCTCGGGCTGACCCTCGCCCAGCTCGCCCTCGCCTGGGTGCTGGCCCGCCCCGGAGTCGTCACGGCCGTCATCGGCGCCTCCCGGCCCGAGCAGATCACCGACAACGCGAAGGCCGCCGACGTCACCCTGGACGAGGAGACCGTCGCCCGGATCGACGCCGCGCTCGCCCCGGTGGCCACCACGGACCCGGCCGAGACCGCGAAGAGCAGCCCGGGCTCGCCCGACTGGCGCCTGGCCTGACAGCGGCAAGGAGGCCCCGGACCCGCTCGCGCGGGTCCGGGGCCTCCCGTCCGTTCAGCCGGCTACCACACGACGGGCAGCCTCAGCAGGCTCCGCACCTGCATGCCGTCCTTCCACTCCAGCTCCTCGAACGGGACCGCGCAGCGCATCCCGGGGAAGCGCTCCAGCAGCACCCGCAGCGCCACCTGGAGCTGGAGCCGCGCCAGCGGCGCGCCCAGGCAGCGGTGGATGCCGTAGCCGAAGGCCAGGTGGGGGTTGTGCTCCCGGCCGATGTCGAAGCGGTCGGCGTTCTCGAAGACCGCCTCGTCACGGTTGGCCGAGGGGATCGCCGGCAGGACCGACTCGCCCGCGCGGACCAGCGTGCCGCTGAGCTCCACGTCCTCCGTGGCGTAGCGGGCGAAGGTGACGTGCGAGATCAGCGGGACGTAGCGCAGCAGCTCCTCGACGGCCTGCGGGACGAGCCCGGGCCGCCGGACGAGGTCCGCCAGCTGGTCGGGGTGGGTGAGCAGGACGTAGAGGGAGTCGATGAGCTGGGACGAGACCGTCTCGTGGCCCGCGATCAGCAGCACGCTGATCAGCTCGACCATCTCCTTCTCGGAGAGCCGCTCCTCCTCGTCGCTGGCCTTGACCATGCCGCTGATCAGGTCCTCGCGGGGCTCGGCGCGCCGCTCGCGCGTCAGCTTGGCGATATAGGCGTGGAGGGCGTCGGTGCCGTCCTGGGTCTCCTCGGCCGTCATCACGGTCGTGGCGGAGAAGGCGTCCAGCCACTGCCGGAAGTCGTCGCGGTCCTCGAAGGGCACGCCGAGCAGGTCGCAGATGACGGCGCCCGCCATCGGCACGGCGAACTCCTCCATCAGGTCGCCGGGGGCACCGCGCGCCACCAGCCCGTCGAGGAGCTCGTTGGCGACCCGCTCGACGCCGGGGCGCATCAGCTCGACCCGGCGCATGGTGAACACCCGTGAGAGCAGCCGGCGCAGCCGGGTGTGGTCGGGGGAGTCCATGCCCAGGATGCTGGTGTGAATGGGCAGCGGCGTCAGCCGTGACTCGTCGTGCAGCGCGGCCAGCGCCCGGCTGAAGCGAGGGTCGCCGAGGATCGTCTTCATGTCGGCGTGGCTGGTGACGAGCCAGGAGTCCTCGCCGAAGGGGCAGCCGACGCGGACGACGGGCTCGTCCCTGCGCAGCTTCGCGTAGATCGGGTCGACCTCGATCCCGACGGCCTCGTTGAACGGGTAGGCGGGCGGGGTCTGCGCGGTGCTCCGGGTCTCGCTCACGCGCTCCGCACCTCCGCCACCCGCTCGTACCGCGCCACGAGGCTCTTGGGCCGCATGTCGGTCCAGTGCTCCTCGACGTAGGCGAGGGCCTCCGCGCGCGTGCCCGGGCCGCGGGCCGTCGCCCATCCGGCGGGCACATCGCTGAAGGACGGCCACAGGGAGTGCTGGCCCTCGTCGTTGACGAGGACCAGGAAGGTCCCCTCGCTGTCGTCCCAGGGGTTGTTCACGATGCTCGTACCTCTCTGTCGTTGCGTGCGATCAGGGAGTGCGGGGTTCGGCGGGCGGCCCGTCGGGGCGCGGGAAGAACCCGGTGGAGAAGAAGTGACGGGCGTAGGCGTGGATCAGGCGGCGGTCGGGGGCGGGGAAGGCGGGGCCCGGCAGTCCCGCGCGGGCGTTGGCGTCGTCCAGGCGGACGCGGCCCAGCCGGACGAGCGCGGGCAGGACGTCGCTCAGGAGCACCGCCGCGTCCAGCCCGGCGGCGGGGTCCGCCTCGGCCCGTTCGCGCAGCGCCCGCACCCACTCGTCCCGCTCGACGACCGCCAGCGGGTGGCCGTGGGCCCGGAGGTCGTCCAGCAGGGTGTCCAGGGGCAGCGGCCGGGGGCAGACCAGGTGATGGGTGAGGCCGCGGCTCTCCGCCCGGCGCGCGAGGCGGACCACGGCGGCCGCCGCGAGGTCGGCGGGCACGAGGTCGACCACGGCCGCCGGCCCGTCCGGCCCGGTGAGCCGGGGCGCGGCGCCGAGGACGAGCATGGCCCGGACGAGCTGCCACAGGACGTCGTCCTCCGGCCCGGCACCGCCGGTGGAGTGGCCGCTGATCCGGCCCAGGCGGTGGACGGTCACCGGCAGGCCGCGCCCGGCGGCCGCCCGGACGAGCTCCTCGGCCACCCACTTGCTCGCCGTGTAGCCGTCGGAGGCGACGTCCGGCGCCGCGACGCGATGGCTCTCCGGAATGACGTCCGGCAGCGCTCCCGTGCCCACCGCGACCGACGCGGTGGAGATGTAGTGGACCGGAACGCCGCTTCCGGCAGCGAGTCGCAGCACCTCGCGCGTCCCGCCCACGTTCGCCGCCCGCAGCCGGTCGTAGGGGTCGACCGCGCTGACGCGGGCGCCGTTGTGGTAGATCGCGTCCAGCCGCCCGGCGAGCTCGGCGAAGGCGGCGGGGGCCAGGCCGAGCAGCGGCTGCTCCAGATCGCCGGGGACGGGGACGACCCGGGCGGCGACGCCCTCGTCCCCCAGCCCGTACCGGGCCAGGCCCGCCCGGATCCGCCGCTCGGCCCGCCCGGCGTCCGCCGCCCGCACCAGGCAGTGGACTTCGGCGTCCGTGCGGTCGAGGAGCTCGCGCAGCAGGAACGAGCCGACGAACCCGGTCGCGCCGGTGAGCAGCACCCGCTCGGGTCCGGGAGCCCGCGCCGCCCGCCGGCCGACGGTGAACTCCGCGTCCAGGACGGCCTCGGCGGCCAGGTCCGGCTCCGGCGCCGCGGCCGGGCCCGGTGCGGCCGTGCCGTCGACGGCCGCCAGCAGGGCCGCGACCGTCTGGTGCTCGAAGAGCGCGCGGACGGGCAGCTCGACGCCCAGCCGCCGGCGGAGCCCGCTGATCACCCGGGTGGCGAGCAGCGAATGCCCGCCCAGGACGAAGAAGTTGTCGTCGAGGGTGACCCGGGGGACGCCCAGGACCTCGGCGAACAGCTCGCACACGATCCGCTCGCGCGGGTCGCGCGGCTCGCGGCCCGCCGAGAGCGCCCCGAAGTCCGGTGCCGGGAGCGCCGCCCGGTCGGCCTTGCCCGTGGCCGTGACCGGCAGCGCGTCCAGCACCAGGACGGCGGAGGGCACCATGTGGCCGGGCAGCAGCGCGGCCGCGTGGGCGCGCAGCGCGGCCCCGTCCGGGGCCGGGGCGTCCCCGGCGGGCACGACGTAGGCGGTGAGGTACGTCCCGGCCCGGTCGTCCCGGCGGGCGACGACCACCGCCTGGGCCACCCCCGGGTGGGTGCCGAGCGCGGCCTCGATCTCGCCGGGCTCGACCCGGAAGCCGCGCAGCTTGATCTGGCCGTCGGCGCGGCCGATGAACTCCAGCTGCCCGTCCCGGTTCCAGCGGGCCAGGTCGCCCGTGCGGTACATCCGCCCGCCCGGCTCCCCGAACGGGTCGGCCACGAACCGTTCGGCCGTCAGCCCCGGCCGGCCCAGATAGCCCCGCGCCAGCCCCGCCCCGGCGATGTGGAGCTCGCCGGGGATCCCCGGCGGCACCAGGCGCAGGTCGCGGCCGAGGACGTAGGCGCGGGCGCCCACGGTGGGCCGGCCGATGGGCGGCGCGCCCCCGCCGGACAGCGGGGCGCTCAGGGTGGCGCACACGGTGGTCTCGGTGGGCCCGTAGCCGTTGAGGAACCGGCGCCCGGCGGACCAGCGGCGGACCGTCTCCCCGCTCGCCGCCTCACCCGAGACGATCATCGAGGTGAGCGAGGGCGTGTCCGCGGGATCGAGCACCGAGAGGGCGGCGGGCGGCAGCGTCGCGTGGGTGACGCCGTGCCGTCGGACCAGCGCGGTCAGGCCGGGGCCGGGGGCGGTGACCCCGGCCGGGGCCATCACCAGCGTTGCCCCCGTCAGCAGCGCGCCGCACAACTCCCATACGACGCCGTCGAAGCTGTGCGAGGCGAACTGCAGCACCCGGCTGTCGGCGGTCACCCCGAACCGCCGGATCTGCGCCCGCACGACGCCGGTGAAACCCGAGTGGGTGACGACCACGC
Organism: Streptomyces abikoensis; assembly: GCF_014648775.1. GTDB lineage: Bacteria > Actinomycetota > Actinomycetes > Streptomycetales > Streptomycetaceae > Streptomyces > Streptomyces abikoensis. The sequence continues at coordinate 698,663 of NZ_BMRT01000002.1, read as the reverse complement.
CCTTGGGGCGGCCGGTCGAGCCCGATGTGTGGATGACGTAGGCGGGGCTCGCGCTGTCCAGGGGGCGCGGCCGCTCGGCGTCGGTGACGTCGCCGTCCCAGTGGGCGCCGACCGCGCGCCGGGTCTCCTGGTGGTCGAGGACGATCCGGGGCAGGTCCGGGGTGCCCGGCAGGGCCAGGGACGTCGCGAGGTCCGTCAGCAGCAGGCGGGGCGCGGCGTCGTCGAGCATCAGGCGCAGCCGGGCCTCCGGGTAGCCGGGGTCCAGCGGCAGATACGCGGCGCCCGCCTTGAGCACGGCCAGGGTGGCCACGACCGCGTCGGGCTCGCGCGGCAGCGCGATGGCCACGGTTTCCTCGGGCCCGGCGCCGCGTTCGAGCAGATGGCGGGCCAGCCGGTTGGCGCGGGCGTTGAGCTCGCGGTACGTCAGCGTCCGTACGGTGCCCCCGCCGTCGTCGAAGAGGACGGCGAGGGCCTCGGGCGTCCGCCGGGCCTGCTCCTCGAACAGCTCCGGCAGCGTGCCGGGCGGCACGTCCTCGCCGGGGTCCCCGGCGCGGGCCAGCAGCTCGGCGCGTTCCCCGGGCAGCAGGACGTCGAGAGCGCCCAGGCGGCGGCCGGGTTCGGCGGTGACGGCCTCCAGGAGGCGGACGAAGCGCCGGACGATCCGCTCGACGCCCTTCCGTTCGAACAGGTCGGTGCTGTACTCGGCCACCCCGTCGACGCCCAGCGGCCGCCGGTCCGGGCCGTGCCGCTCGGTGAGGGAGACGGACAGGTCGAAGCGGCAGGCCCCGGTCGCCCACGGCAGTTCGGTGACCCCGAGGCCCGGCAGCTCGGGCGCGCCCTGCGGGGCGTTCTGCAGGGCCAGCATGACCTGGAACAGCGGGTGGTGGGCGAGGCCGCGCGCGGGCGCGAGGGCGTCGACCAGCCGCTCGAAGGGCAGGTCCTGGTGGGCGTAGGCGGCCAGGTCGGTCTCCCGGACCCGGGCCAGCAGGTCCCGGAAGGAGGGGTCGCCGGAGGTGTCGGCGCGCAGCACCAGGGTGTTGACGAAGAACCCGACGAGCCCGTCGAGGGCCGGGTCGGTACGGCCCGCGACGGGGCTGCCGATCGCGATGTCGGTGCCCGCGCCCAGCTTGGTCAGCAGGGCGGCCAGCGCCGCGTGCACGACCATGAAGGGGCTCGCGCCGCAGGAGCGGGCCAGGTCGGTGATCCGCCGGTGGAGGTCCGCGTCCAGGGTGAAGCGCAGGGTGTCGCCGTGGTGGCCGGCCACCTGCGGGCGCGGCCGGTCCAGGGGGAGTTCGGTGCGTTCGGGCAGCCCGTCGAGGGCGCCCTTCCAGTGGGCGAGCTGGCGGGCGGCCGCGCTGCCCGGGTCGTTCCCGTCGCCCAGCAGCTCGCGCTGCCACAGCGTGTAGTCGGCGTACTGGACCGGCAGCGGCGACCGGCCGGGCGCGCGGCCCGCCCGGCGCGCGGTGTACGCGGCGGCCAGGTCGCGCCAGAGAGGGGCCAGCGACCAGCCGTCGCAGGCGATGTGATGGACCACCAGCACCAGGACGTGCCGGCCGGGCCCGGTGGTCAGCAGTGCGGCGCGGACGGGGATTTCGGCGGCGAGGTCGAAGGGCCGGCGGACGGCCACGTCGACGGCGGCCTCCAGGACCTCCGGGGCGACCTCGGCGACGGTCAGCGGCGGCCGGGCGGCGGCCGGGTCCAGGACGAGCTGGTACGGCACCCCGCCCTCCTCGGGCAGGACGGTGCGCAGGCTCTCGTGCCGCTCGACGAGGTCGCCGAGCGCCGCCTCCAGGGCCGCCCGGTCCGGCTCGCCGTCCAGGGCCAGCACCAGCGGCACGTTGTAGGCGGCGCGGGCGGCGTCCCCTTCCTGCTGGAGGCGTTGGAGGAACCACAGCCGCCGCTGGGCGAAGGACAGCGGTACGCGTCCGGGGCGCTCCGCCGGGAGCAGCGGCGGCCGTTCGCCCTCCGCCGCCTTCCGGAGGGCGTCGGCGAGCCCGGCGACCGTCGGCGTCTCGAAGACGGCGCGCACGGGGAGTTCCAGGCCCAGCGTGGACCGCAGCCGGGCGGTGAGCCGGGTGGCGGACAGGGAGTGGCCGCCGAGGGCGAAGAAGCTGTCGTCGGCGGTGACCCGGGAGACGCCGAGGATGTCGGAGAACAGCCCGCACAGCAGCTCTTCGAGGGGGTCGCGCGGGGGCCGGCCGTTCGCGGCCGAGCCGGTGTCGGGCTCGGGCAGGCGGCGCCGGTCGACCTTGCCGTTGGGGGTGAGCGGCAGGGCGTCGAGGACCACGGTCGCGGTGGGCAGCAGGTACTCGGGGAGCCGCTCGCGCAGATAGGAGCGGACGGAGGAGAGCAGGGCGCCGGTGTCGCGGGCGGTCGCGGGGGCGTTGACGAGCGAGGCGAGCGGGGCGCCGGTGGGTTCGCCGCCGCCCGGGGCGCCGGGGGCGCGGCCGGTCAGCTCGATGTCGAGGGCGGCGTCGGCGGTGGGGGACGCGGTGGCGATCACCCGGAGGCCGAATCGTTCCGCCAGGTCGTGGAACTCCTCCAGCAGTTCGCCGCCCGTCTCGTCGCGGCCGCTGCCGAGGGCGGTGACCTCGCCGCGCTCCTCCAGCGCCCGGACCGCCGCCGCGACGGGCGCGAGCCGCCCGTCGGGAACGCCCGTGACCCGCAGCCCGCCGGGGTGGGTGCTGCCCAGGAGGGGGGCCAGCGCGGCCGTGGAGGTCACGTCCCGGCCCCACCGGAGCGCCGGGGGGATCGGCGGGCGCTCCGCGGGGCCCCCGGTACCGGCCTTGCGCAGGACGGCGTCGTAGCGGTAGCGGGTGAGCTCGTTGGCGTACCGGCCGCGCTTGACGCGCACTTCGGCGCCGTCGGTGCCGGGGACGGCGGCCGCGAGTTCGGTGAAGTAGGCCGGGTCGACGAGGAGTTCCTTCTCGCGCACCACGCTGTGCTCGACGGCGGCGCGGAGCGCGGCGGGGTCCGCGGGCGGCTCCGGTTGGCGCAGCCGGACGTCGGTGTGGAAGCGGCGCAGCGGCCGCAGGTCGCGGATGTCGCCGGCGAAGACGGCGCCGCCGGGCGTGAGCAGGCCGAGGGCCTTGGTGAGGACGTCCGTCAGGTAGCGGCCGTCGGGGAAGTACTGGGTGACGGAGTTGACGACGACGGTGTCGAAGAACCCGGCGGGCAGCTCGTCGATCCGGTCGGCGGGCAGGGCGCGCAGCTCCACGAGGTCGGCGAGGGCGGGGTCCCGCCCCACGAGCGTCCGCAGGCCCTCGATGACCCGGCCGGAGAAGTCCGTGCCCCAGTAGGTCTCGCAGTCGGGGGCCAGCCGGGACATCAGCAGGCCGGTGCCGACGCCGATCTCCAGCACCCTGCGGGGACGCAGTTCACGGATCCGCTCGACGGTGGCGTCGCGCCAGTGACGCATCTGGTCCAGGGGGAGGGGCAGGCCGTCGTAGCTGCTGTTCCAGCCGGAGAAGTCCTCGCCGAAGCGGGCGTCGGCGACGTCGCTGTAGAGGGTGTCGTAGATCTCCCGCCATTCGCCGAGCTGCCGCGGCGCCTCGTCCTCGGCGTCTTCGGCGTCGTCGGTGCCGGCCTGGAGGCCGGCGGGGACGACGTAGCCGACGAGCCGCCTGTCGCCGGGGCGGTCCTCGCGGACGACGACGGCCGCCCGGGCGACGCCCGGGTGTCCGGCGAGGACGGCCTCGGTCTCGCCGGGCTCGACGCGGAAGCCGCGGATCTTCACCTGGTCGTCGCCGCGGCCGACGAACTCCAGCAGCCCGTCCGGGCCGCGGCGGACGAGGTCGCCGGTGCGGAACAGCCGCTCGCCGGGCCGGCCGAGGGGGTCGGCGACGAACCGTTCGGCCGTCAGGCCCGGGCGCGCCCAGTAACCCCGGGCCAGGCCCGTGCCGCCGAGGTAGAGCTCCCCGACCTCGCCCGGCGACACGGGCCGCAAGGCGGCGTCGAGGATCTCGGCGCGCATGCCGTCCATGGCGGAGCCGATGGGCACGACCGTGTCCACGGCGCCCGGTTCGGTGACCCGGTGGCAGGTGGCGAACGTGGTGGTCTCGGTGGGCCCGTAGCCGTTGACCACGGCCGTGCCGGGGCAGGCCGCCAGCACCCGGCGGACGGCGGCGGCGGGGACGGCGTCGCCGCCGGTCCACACCTCGCGCACGCCCCGGAAGCACGCGGGGTCCTCCTCGGCCAGCACCGCGAACAGCCCGGCGGTCACCCACAGTCCGGTGACCCCGGTGGCGGCCGTGACGGCGGCGAGGCCGCGGGCGTCCAGCTCGCCCGGAGGCGCGACGACGACGGTGCCGCCGGTGAGCAGGGGCACCCACAGCTCGTAGGTGGAGGCGTCGAAGGCGTGCGGCGAGTGGAGCAGGACGCGCTCGTGGGCGCCGCCGTGCCACGCCGGGTCCCGGACGAGGCCGGTGATGTTCCCGTGGGTGACGGCGACGCCCTTGGGGGTGCCGGTGGAGCCGGAGGTGAACATCACGTACGCGAGCTGGGCGGGACCGGCGACGGCTTCGGGGGCGGCGTGAGCGGCCGTCGGTTCCTCGGCGTCGTCGGCCCGCAGGACGAGCACGCCGTCGCCGAGCCCGGCGGGCGGGGCCGTCCCGGTGTCGGTGAGCAGGGCGCGGGCGCCGGTGCGGGAGAGGATCCACTCCAGCCGGGAGGCGGGGTGCCGGGGATCCAGCGGCACATAGCAGCCACCGGCCTTCACGATCGCGAGGAGTGCGACGACCAGGCCGGGGGAGCGGTCCATCAGGACGGCGACGGTGTCCTGCGGCGCCACCCCGCGCTCGGCCAGCCGTCCGGCCAGCCGGTCCGCCCGCGCGTCCAGCTCCCGGTAGGTCAGGGACGTCTCCCCGGACACCACCGCCGTCGCGGCGGGCGTCCGGCGGACCTGTCGGGCGAACGCACCGGTGAGGGTGTCGAGTTCATCGGATTCGCCGAGCTCATCGGGTGCGGGGGAGGTGGTGCGCCGGCCGCCGGTGAGGGGCCGGAGTGCGGCGGAGCGGTGCTGTGCGGACACGCGTCAACATCTCCTCTGCGCGGACTTCGCAGGACTGCGGCGGTGTGCCGGCGGTCCGTTCGGCCGCGGTCGGACAGCCACATGTGATCGCCGGGAGGGCCGGGAACGGCCGCCGGGCGACGCCTTGCGATCATGTCTCGGTCTGTCGGATCGCAAACCCCTGGGGTGAACCCTTCCGGCCTTTCTCGGCGCACCGGCTCCCGGGAACCGGTGCGACCCCGGGTAAGGCCCTGGTGGGCCCCGCTGATCAGCGGCGATACCGGGCCCGGAAGCCCCGGCGGAGGGACCGGCCGGGGCTTCCCGGCCAGCCACCCGTCGGTACCGGCGAAGCGGCGAATTGGCGTGAACACACGCCCTGAGATGAACACTTGGGAGCGTTGTCGAGCGAAAGGCGGACGCAACCTCTGACCTGGTGAGACGATCCCGATCGTTTTTGTCCGCGATCTGTTCAGGGAGTGACGATGGAAGCCGCCAGCCCCGTGACCGGCCGTCCGGATCCCGCCTTCGCCGACCCCGGCACCGGGGTCGTGGCCGAGATGGTCGGGCGCGCCGTACGGTTCGACTCACGTCGCTACGCCCCCACCGACAGCTACGCGGACATCGCCTGCGACAAGGTGGACCGGGCCGCCGCGAGCCTCGGCGTGGGCGGCCCGGACCGCGAACCGATGCTCTCCCTCGTCCGGGAGCTGTGCGGCGCCTGGGGCGAACTCCCCGTCGGCACACCGCCGCAGCGCGCCTGCTGGGTGTCCATCGACGGGATGCCCTTCGAGATCTCGTTCGCCTGGGCCGACGGCGGCGCCGAGCTGCGGCTGTCGCTGGAGTCCCCGAGCCACCCCGGCACGCCGCGCGGCCGGATGGCGGACGGCAGGGCCTTCACCCGCCGGCTGGCCCGGCGGCCGGGCGTCTCCCTCGACCGCTATCTGCTGATCGAGGACCTCTTCACGGACGAGGACCCCCAGGGCTTCTTCGCCCTCTCCCACGGTGTCGCCTGGCGCCGGGGCGGCGATCCGCTGTACAAGGTCTACCTCAACCCGGCGGTCGCCGGCCGCGAACACTCCCTCGCCCGCACCGAGGAGGCGCTGGTCCGCCTGGGCCTGGAACGCCCCTGGCGGGCCCTGGTGGAGCACCTGGGCAAGGCCGCCGACGTGGCCCACGAGCCGGCCGCCCTGGCCCTGGACCTCTCCGACGCCGACGAGGCCCGCGTCAAGCTGTACATGGCGCACTCGGGCGTCTCCGCCGCGGACATCGACGCCAAGTCGGCCGTCGCGTACGACCACGTGCCCGGCTCCTTCGCCCGCGCCCTGGAGCGCGTCACCGGCCACCGCGAGGCGTCCGGCTGGCGGAAGCCCCCGGTGACCTGCTTCTCCTTCAGCGGCGGCAAGGACCTGCCGGGCGCGACGCTCTACGTCCCCATGGTCCCCGGCCATCCCGACGACGCGACGGCCCGCGACCGCGCGGTGGCCTTCATGCGCGAGGAGGGCGTGGACCCGGCGCCCTACGTCGCGGCGCTCGACGCCCTCGCGGACCGCCCGCTGACCGAGTCCGCGACCCAGAACTTCCTCTCCTACCGGGGCGGGAGCGCGCCCAGGTTCGCCGTGTACGTCGCCCCGGGCACGTACCGCCCCGTGTGACTTCCCTCTTGTCGTCACGCGTTCTACCGTGTGCGCCGGCATCCGCAGGGGCTGTCGGCGCACACCGGGAGGGGCCGTGGATCTCCAGTACACCCCGCAGCAGCGGCGGTTACGGGCCGAACTGCGTGAGTACTTCGCCGACGTGGTGCCCGACGACTCCGACGCGCGGCGACAGCGGCTGCACGCCGATCCCGCCGAACGCAAGAGGTTCTACCGGCGGACCATCCGCCGCCTCGGCGCCGACGGGCGCCTCGGGGTGGGCTGGCCCGAGGAGTACGGGGGCGGCGGGATGACCCCCATGGAACAGTTCATCTTCTTCGACGAGGCCGCCCAGGCCGGGGTGCCGCTGCCGCTGATGGCGCTCAACACCGTGGGCCCGACCCTGATGCGCTACGGGACCGAGGAGCAGAAGGCCACCTTCCTGCCCGGCATCCTCTCCGGCGAACTGGACTTCGCCATCGGCTACAGCGAGCCCGGCGCCGGCACCGACCTCGCCTCCCTGACCACCCGGGCCGTGCGCGACGGCGACGGCTACGTCGTCAACGGGCAGAAGATCTGGACCACCAACGGCGACACCGCCGACTGGGTCTGGCTCGCCGTCCGCACCGCGCCCGCCGAGGAGGGCGTCCCGCTCCACAAGGGCATCAGCATCCTCCTGGTCCCCACCAGCGACCCCGGCTATTCCTGCACCCTGATCAACACCCTCGCCTCCCACGACACCACCGCCAGCTACTACGAGAACATCCGCGTCCCCTTCACCCGCAGGGTGGGTGCCGAGAACGACGGCTGGCGGCTGATCACCAACCAGCTCAACCACGAGCGCGTCACCCTCGCCGCCCACGGCTCCGCCGCGATCCGCGCCCTGCGCGACGTCCGCGACTGGGCCGCCGCCACCAAGCTCCCCGACGGCCGCCGGGTGACCGACCTCGGCTGGGTCCGCGGCCTCCTCGCCCGCACCCACATCCGGCTCGACGCCATGAAACTCCTCAACTGGCGCATGGTCGACGCCCTCCAGCGCTCCGCCCTCACCCCCCAGGACGCCTCGGCCGTCAAGGTCTACGGCTCCGAGGCCCGCCGCGACGCCTACGCCTGGCTGATGCAGATCCTCGGCGCGGCGGGCCCCCTCAAGGACGGCTCCGCCGGCGCCGTCCTCCACGGCGAACTGGAACGCGGCTACCGCAGTGCGGTCATCTTCACCTTCGGCGGGGGCAACAACGAGATCCAGCGGGAGATCATCTCCTGGATCGGACTGGGGATGCCCAGGGTGCGGCGCTGAGGTCGTCCCCCCTGTCCCCGGCCCCGGCCTCGGCGCCGGCCCGCCCGTGTCGGCGTGCGGTGGACGCCGTTGTTCCCGGTATGAACATCACACGTGTTGTCCGTTCGGCTCGTCGCCGCCGTTCCGTCGTCGCCCTCGCCCTGGGAGCCGTCGTCGCGCTCTCGCTGCCCGCCGCCCCCGCCCAGGCCGCCGCCGCGCGGCAGTGCGTGGTGCGCGGTGACGGCGAGCGGGCCGCCGAGGAACTCGGCAGGTGCGACCGCGTCGCGTTCGACCGGCTCTTCCGGCAGGCTCCCGCCGGCCGGATGCCCCATGGGCCCATGCGCGGGCGGCTGCTGCGGTGCACCGCGTGCGGACAGCCGGCCGTCGATCCGGTGTTCGGCCTGCTGGCGGGTGCGGTGTGGCACGGCAAGGTCTTCCACACCGACGAGCGCGGAGGCCATCTGTTCCAGGTCGTGGGCCCGGAACTGCGCGTGATCCGGGGCGAGGTCGGCTACGCCGCCTACCCGGACGACGGCCGCGAGGCCATCCGGATCGTCCACCCACGCGACATGGGCGGACTTGTCACGGACTGGATGCGTGAGGTGCGGCCGGGGGTGTACGCGGGAGTGACGACGCTGACCGAGGAGGGCCATCAGCCCTGGCGCGTGGCGGACTTCGTGCTCCACCGCTGACGCCAGCCGCGCATGAGACCGGGGGTCGGCCGTGCCGCTCGCGGCCTCGTCATCCGCCCGCGGCGACGATGCCCGCAAGGGCCCGTTCGGCGATCGCCGCGATCGTGAGGGAGGGGTTGGCGCCCCCGACGTTTCCCGGCAGCAGCGAACCGTCCACCACGTACAGGCCCGCGCAGCCCTTGACCCGGCCCTCCAGGTCCGTGGAACGGCCGATGACGCACCCGCCGACGGGATGGCCGGTGAACGGGTGGAGGTTGTTCACCGTCACCGGGAGGGTGCCGGGGTTCGCCTCGACGACCCGGGCGCTGAAGGCGAGTACGGCCCGGGCCGCGGCCGCCGACTTCTCCCTCGTCCAGTCCGCCAGCACCACGCGCCGGCTCGACGGGTCGTACCGGAAGCTGCCCCGGTGGTCGGTGTCCACCGTCATGGCGAAGGTGGCGGTCGCCGGGAGGGAGGCGAAGCCGGGCAGCACCCAGTTCTCCACGCGGATCGGGAGGCCGAATCCCGTGGGGAGGAAGGCGGTGGAGGCGCAGGGGGAGCCCTGGGCGGGGCCGATGGGCTCCAGGGGCTGGGAGCGCAGGTTCACCTGGTCGCCGTTGTCCCCGAAGCCGGTGCCGACGGTGTCCGGCAGGTCCGGCAGGCGGCCTTCCTCCCGGGCGGCCACGAGGAGCCGGTTGGTGTTCAGGGCTCCGGCCGCGAGGAAGAGCATCTCGCAGGTGAACTCGGTGGTGCCGAGGGTGGCGCCGTCCTCGCCCAGGCGCCGTACGACGACGGAGTAGCCGCCGTCACGTCTCCGGCCGACGGAACGCACCTCGTGCAGGGCGCGCAGCTGGACGTGCCCGGTGGCCAGGGCGGCGGGGAGGTAGGTGCGGGTGAGGTCGCGTTTGGCCCCCGTTCCGCAACCGAAGTCCGACTCCCCGATGGTCGCGGACGGCGGGAGCGCGTGGGCGAGCTCCTGCCGGACCACGTGCCAGTCGAACGTCGAGTCGGCGGGGCGGGTCGTCATCCGCGCGTTGGCCAGCTGCCGGTCCCACAGCCGGGAGTGGGTGAAGGGCGCCGAGTCGTAGACGTCCTTGGGCATCGGGGCGGCGCGCAGCATGGCCCGCACGGTGGGGTACCACTTGCCGGCGAACTCGTCGTAGGGGAGACCGGACGGGTACAGCCTCTCGAAGAAGCGTCGCGGCGGGGCGACCGTCGCCCCGGTGTAGACGACGGAGCCGCCGCCGACGGCCGCCGCGCAGGCGATGTCGAGGTCGTGCTCCTCGGACAGCTCCATGACGCCCGGGGCGGGGGTGACGGGGACGGGGAGCATGCCGGGCCACCGGGTGGTGCGGCGGAACCAGAACATCGTGTCCGTGATCCGGGTGGGCGAGCCGAACAAGGGCCGGGCGGGGAGGACGGGCCACTCCCGGCCGCGCTCCACGAGCAGCGTGTCGACTCCCGCCCGCCCCAGGCGCAGCGCCGCGACCGAACCCCCGAAACCCGAGCCGATCACCACGGCGCGGAAGTGGGTGCGGGACGCCGCCGCGGCGAGGGCCGCGCCGCCGCCGGACCGGCCGAGGCCGGCACCGGCGATGCCGGCCAGCGCCCCCTTGGCCGCGAGCCCCAGTACGTCCCGGCGACGCGGACCGGTCATGGATCCTCCCGACGTTTTCGTGCGAACGATCATTGCGTAGCCGAATCGAGCAAAGCACTCCATTGGCGCACTGGTCCTTCCGTCACTCGAAATGACGAAAACAGACAAGCGGCGTCCTGGTCGTATCGAGTGACAATGCGTCGCCGCCCTTGCCCCCCGGAGCGATCGGCTTCCTCGGCTGCCGTATCCTTCGCGCGCTCACCCCGGCCTCGTCGTCGGCCTACAAGCCGCCTGGCCCGGCCGCCATACTTGAGGGGCCGGGGGAGGCACAGCGAATCGACGGGGGCGGCGGCAGCATGGCGGACACCAGGCTGATCCAGGGCCGGTACCAGCTGCTCGACCTGATCGGGCGGGGCGGCATGGGCGAGGTGTGGCGCGCCCGTGACGAGTCCCTCGGCCGCCACGTGGCCGTCAAGTGCCTCAAGCCCATGGGCCGTCAGCACGAGCCGTCCTACCTCCGGGTGCTCCGCGAGCGGTTCCGCAGGGAGGCGCGCGTGGCCGCCTCCCTCCAGCACCGGGGGATCACCGTCGTCCATGACTTCGGCGAGTCGGAGGGCGGCGTCCTCTATCTGGTGATGGAGCTCCTCGACGGCCGCAACCTCAGTCAGCTCCTGGAGGACAACAGGCACCACCCGCTGCCCGTGCCCGAGGTCATCGAGATCGCCGCCCAGGTGGGCGCCGCCCTCGACTACACCCACCGGCAGGGCATCGTCCACCGCGACCTCAAGCCCGCCAACATCGTCCGCCTCGCCGACGGCACGGTGAAGATATGCGACTTCGGAATCGCGCGCCTCGCCCACGACATCGGCTTCTCCGCCCGGCTCACCGGCACCGGCATCGCCATGGGCACCCCGCACTACATGTCGCCCGAGCAGATCGGCTCCGGCAACGTCGACCACCGCAGCGACCTGTACTCGCTGGGCTGCGTGCTCTACGAGATCGCCACCGGCGCCCCGCCCTTCGACATGGACGACGCCTGGGCCGTGCTCGTCGGCCACCGCGACACCCCGCCCCGCCCGCCGCGCGAGCTCCGGCCCGAACTGCCCTGCCCCTTCGAGACGGTCGTCCTCGACCTGCTCGCCAAGAACCCCGACGACCGGCCGGCGGACGCCGCCGCCTTCGTCCAGGGCCTCGCCGAGCTCACCCCGTACCGGATGATGGCCACGCCCCCCGGCGGCACCCTGTCCGAGGGCCGGCCGCGGCCCGTACGGGCCGCCGCGCGGCTCCCGGAACCGCCCCGGCTGCCCGGCTGGGCCCGGAACATGACCACCGGCTCCAAGGCCGCCGGCACCGGCCGGCTCCAGCCGCCGCCGGACCCCTCCGCCGCGCTCACCGGCGCGTGGACCGGCGCCCGGGAGGACGGACCCGCCGGCACCGGCACCCGCCGGATCCCGCCGCAGCCGTCCGGCTCCGAACGCCCGTCCCCGGACGAGCGCGCGGCCGAACTCGCCGCGCGCTACAGCGAGGGGCTGCGCCTGGCCCGGCTCGACCGCTGGGCCGAGGCCGCCGAGGTGCAGCGGGCCGTCGCCACCGAACGCGACCGGCTGCTGGGCCCCGACCACCCCGACACCCTCGCCGCCCGCTACGAGCTCGGCTTCGCCCTGAGCCGGCTGGGCCGCCCCCAGGACGCCCTGCGGGAGTTCGCCCGGACGGCGGCGGGCCGCGAGCGCGCCGCGGGCCCCGACCACCCCGACACCCTGGCGGCCCGTCAGGAGACCGCGTACGTGCTCGGCCAGCTCGGCCGCCACTTCGAGGCCCACCAGGTCTACACGTCCGTGCTCGCCGCCCGCGAGCGCGTCATGGGCGGCGACCACCCCGACACCCTGCGCTGCCGCCACAACCTGGCCTTCAACCTCAGCAGACTGGGCCGCCTGGAGGAGTCCTACCGGATGGCGAGCGACGTCGCGGCCGCCCGCTCCCGGGTCGTGGGCCGCGAGCACCCCGACACCCTCGTCACCCGCTACGAGGTCGGCTACGCGCTCGGCCAGCTCGGCCGCTGGACCGAGGCGCTGCGCACGTACCAGGAGGTCGCCGCCTCCCGCGCCCGGGTGCTCGGCCCCGACGAGCCCGACACCCTCGCCGCCCGCTACGAGGCCGGGATCTGCCTGGGCCGGCTGGGCCGCAGCGAGGAGGCCCTGGAGCTCTACCGCGAACTGGTCGAGGACCGCACCCGCGCCCAGGGCCCGGCCCACCCCGACACCCTGCGCGCCCGGCACGGACTGGGCGTCAACCTCGGCCGTCTGGGCCGCTGGGAGGAGGCCCTCGCCGAGGCGCGCGACGTCTGCGCGATCCGCGCCCGGGTACTGGGCCCCGACCACCCCGACACCCTCGTCAGCCGCCGCGAGGTGGCGGTCGGCCTCGGCTGGCTCGGCCGCTGGACGGACGCCCTCGCCGTCTACCGCGACGTGGCCCAGGCCCGGCAGCGCGTGCTGGGCGCGGACCACCCCGACGCCCTGGCCAGCCGGCACGACGAGGCCCACTGCCTGGAGCAGCTCGGCCGCTCGGCCGAGGCCGTCGAGCTCTACCGCCAGGTCGCGGCGGTCCGCCGGACCAGCGCCACCCGGGGGAACCAGCAGCCGCGCTGAACTGACGAGGTGTCAGAAAATCTGCTCCGATGGCTTCCCTCCGCCACCTCCCTGCGGCATCCTGCCGCCCATGCGGACCGAGCTGAGCCGCCGGCTGGGCATCGAGCACGCCCTCTTCGGCTTCACGCCCTTCCCCCCGGTCGCCGCCGCGATCAGCCGCGCCGGAGGACTCGGCGTCCTCGGCGCGGTGCGCTACACCGCGCCCGGTGAACTCGAGCGCGACCTCGACTGGATGCAGGCGCACACCGACGGCAGACCCTACGGCCTGGACGTCGTCATGCCCGCCCGCACCGTCCCCGGCCTGACCGAGGCCGATGTCGAGGCCATGATCCCCGACGGGCACCGGGAGTTCGTCCGCAGGACGCTCGCCGAGCACGGCGTGCCCGAACTCGCCGAGGGCGAACGTTCCGGCTGGCGCATCACGGGCTGGCTGGAGGACGTCGCCCGCACCCAGCTCGACGTGGCCTTCGACTACCCCCTCGCGCTCCTCGCCAACGCCCTCGGCCCACCGCCCGCCGACGTCATCGAACGCGCCCACAGCCGGGGCGTCCTCGTCGCCGCGCTCGCCGGCAGCGCCCGGCACGCCGTCCGGCACGCGGCGGCGGGCGTCGACATCGTCGTCGCCCAGGGCTACGAGGCGGGCGGCCACACCGGGGAGGTCGCCACGATGGTGCTCACCCCCGAGGTCGTCCGGGCCGTCGATCCGCTGCCCGTCCTGGCGGCGGGCGGCATCGGCAGTGGCGAGCAGATCGCCGCCGGGCTCGCCCTCGGCGCGCAGGGCGTCTGGCTGGGCTCGATCTGGCTCACCACCGAGGAGGCCGGCCTGACCTCCCGCGCCCTGACCGCCAAGCTCCTGGCCGCGGGTTCCGGCGACACCGTCCGCTCCCGCGCCCTCACCGGCAAGCCCGCCCGCCAGCTCCGCACGCCCTGGACCGACGCCTGGGACGACCCCGACGGCCCCGGCACCCTGCCCATGCCCCTCCAGGGCCTCCTCGTGGCCGAGGCCCTCTCCCGCATCCAGAAGCACGAGGTGGTACCGCTGCTGGGCACGCCGGTGGGCCAGATCGTAGGGGCGATGGACACGGTCCGCAGCGTCCAGGCGGTAGTGGACGACCTGACGAGGGGCTTCGAACGAGCAGTGAGGAAGTTGTGGGCAATCGTTCCGCAAGGCGATGGGGGTCCCCCCTGCTCGAGCGAAGCCGAGAGCTTGGGGGAGGGTGGGCACAACGCCACCCACCGGCCCGCACCCGGCGACGCTCCCCATAAGGACACGACCTCATGACAGAGCAGAGCAACGGCTTCTGGGCCCAGGCCACCGCCGACCCGCACCGCGAAGTGTTGGTCACCCCGCAGGGCGAACCCTGGACGGCAGGCCACCTCCACGCCGAGGCCAACCGCCTCGTCCACGCCCTCCGGGCGGAAGGGCTGCGCGAGGGCGACGCCTTCGCCGTCGTCCTCCCCAACGGCGCCGAATTCCTCACCGCCCACCTCGCCGCCACCCAGGCCGGCCTGTATCTCGTCCCCGTCAACCACCACCTCGTCGCCCCGGAGATCGCCTGGATCCTCGCGGACTCCGGCGCCAAGGCGCTCATCGCCCACGAGCGCTGGGCGGACACCGTGCGGGCCGCCGCCGACGAGGCCCGACTGCCGCCCTCCGGGCGGTACGCGGTCGGGGACATCACCGGCTTCCGGCCCTACGCCGCCCTCCTCGACGGCCGGCCCACCACCCCGCCCGGCGACCGGACCCTCGGCTGGGTCATGAACTACACCTCCGGCACCACCGGCCGCCCGCGCGGCATCCGCCGCCCCCTGCCCGGCATCCCGCCCGAGGAGGCCCACCTCGGCGGGTTCCTCGGCATCTTCGGCATCAAGCCCCACGACGGCAACGTCCATCTGGTGTGCTCACCGCTCTACCACACCGCCGTCCTGCAATTCGCCGCCGCGTCCCTGCACCTCGGGCACCGGCTGGTGGTCATGGACAAATGGACCCCCGAGGAGATGCTGCGACTGATCGACGCCCACCGCTGCACCCATACGCACATGGTCCCCACCCAGTTCGGCCGGCTGCTCGCCCTGCCCGCCGACGTACGGGCCGCCTACGACGTCTCCTCGCTGCGGCACGCCATCCACGGCGCCGCGCCCTGCCCGGAGCATGTGAAACGGGCGATGATCGAGTGGTGGGGCGGGTGCGTGGAGGAGTACTACGCGGCCAGCGAAGGCGGTGGCGCGTACGCCACGTCCGAGGAGTGGCTGCGCAAGCCCGGCACGGTCGGCCGTGCCTGGCCCATCAGCGAGATCGCCGTTCTCGACGACGACGGCGAGCCCGCGCCCACCGGGCAGGTCGGCACGGTCTATCTGCGGATGACCACCGGCTCCTTCGCCTACCACAAGGACGCCGACAAGACCCGGCGCGGCCGCGTCGGCGACTTCTTCACCGTCGGCGACCTCGGCCATCTCGACGAGGACGGCTATCTCTTCCTCCACGACCGCAAGATCGACCTGATCATCTCGGGCGGCGTCAACATCTACCCCGCCGAGGTCGAGTCCGTGCTCCTGGCCCACCCGGCCGTCGCCGACGCCGCCGTCTTCGGCGTCCCGCACGACGACTGGGGCGAGGAGGTCAAGGCCGTCGTCGAACCGGAGCCCGGCCGTTCCCCGGACGCCGCCCTCGCCGCCGAACTCCTCGCCCACTGCGCCGCCCGGCTCGCCGGCTACAAGCGCCCCAGAAGCGTGGAGTTCACCGAATCCATGCCGCGCGACCCCAACGGCAAGCTCTACAAGCGGCTGCTGCGCGACCCGTACTGGCACGGCCGGAACCGTCCCGTCTGACGCGATCGCGCCTCAGCGCTCGCGCACCCCGACCACCTTCAGCGCAGCACCTCTTCGGCGCACTCGTACCCACTCTGTACGCGCGCGCCCGGCAACAGTGCCCCCGCCGGAGCTCGGAGCCGCCCCGATGCGGGAAGCCCCCGGACTCCACTATGCCCCCAGCTGCGGAGCATCGTTCTTCGGCGGCCTGCTCAGCAGGGGACGACCGTCCACACGTGGTACCAGTTCTGCGAGTTGAGGGCGGAGATCGGCGGGAGGGTCTGCTCGATGTATTTGCCGTACTTGCCGTAGAACTTCGCACGGTGGGTTCCGTACTGGCGGTTCACCCAGGATCCGGTGCCGGTGTAGTTCATGGCGTAGGAGTGGCAGGAGTACATCGGGTCTTCGCTGCCGGTCCAGCCGTAGCCGCTGAAGGCGCAGAAGTAGCCGTTCTGGGTACTGGCGTATGGGTTGCAGATGCTGCTGTAGGCGGGGGCGGTGCTGCCGTGGTCGGTGAAGGTGCGCGGGTGCGCCTCGCCGGGGATGGCGACGCGGATGGTGCGCTTGTCGTCGACCTTGATCTCGTTGAGGGAGATCTGCTTGCCGCCGCTACGCTGGAGGTACTTGGCGACTTCGGCGCGCAGCGCGTCGTCCTGCGCGGGGGTGAGATGCGCGGCGCGGGCCTGGTCGGCGAACGGCTCGGGCGTGCTGGCGCCGGCGGTTCCCGCGCTGATCGAGAGTGTGAGCAGTGCAGCGGCTGCGGAAGCGGTGGCGATCTCCCTTTTGGTGCGGGTTCGGCCGGCCATGGATGTTTCCCCCCTGGTGCGCGGTTGATGGGCCGCCGGCGATGCTGGCAGCGCTGGCCGGTGGCGTCGAGACCGAATACTGGTCAGATCTGATGCATGGATTGAAGTTCGACCCGCGTGCCTCACGTGCCTCACATGTGATCACACGATCGAGGGGGCTACCGGGTCGATGCCAAGGATGTCGCGGATCTGATGGACGGCGAGCGCGAGGCCGTCGAGGCGGCCCCCGGTGACGAGCTCGCCACCGACTACGAGGGCCCGGATCAGGAACTGGTCCCCGGCCTCATGACCGAGCTCGTGACGCGATCTTGTAGAGATGTGATGGCCGGGTGTGACTGGTGTGATGATCCGGCTGTTCGCGGGGTGTGAGTACGCGCCTGTGCTTCCCTCCCTTTAGAACCTCCCGCCTCGGCGTGCACACCGAGGGCCGGGAAGGCCGCCCCCGGGGGCGCGCGGCCGAGGGTCCGGGATCCTCCTCGGTCGGCACTCCTGGGAAATATCGCGCGTGGTCCGAGTTCCGCACTCCTCAGGGGCCGTCTTGCACATACCCAGATACGCCGCCGCCGTCTGTGCCGCCGCCGCGGCGACTGTCTTGGCCACCTCCACGTCCGCGGCAGCGGAGACCGGCCCGGCGCAGGACAATTTCCTTCCCGCCTTGGGCTATTCCATCCTCCGCCTCGACATCGATCCGCCGGGCGCCAACGACTGGAACTGCCGTCCCAGCGCCGCCCACCCGCGTCCGGTCGTCCTGGTCCACGGAACCTACGAGAACCGCTACAACAACTGGGCCCGGATGTCCCCCGAGTTGAAGGCCCAGGGCTACTGCGTCTACGCCCTCGACTTCGGCGACACCGACGACGCCGGAGTGGCTCTCGCTCCCACCGTCAAGGGCTACGGAGACATCAAGAAGTCCTCCAAGGAGCTGGCCGCCTTCGTGGACAAGGTGCTCGCCGCCAGCGGCTCCGGGCAGGTGGACCTCGTCGGCCACTCCCAGGGCGGGACCCTGTCCCGCTGGTATCTCAAGGCCGACGGTGGCGCGAACACGAGCGATCCCTCGAAGAACAAGGTCAAGAAGGTCGTCCAACTCGGCGCGACCAACCACGGCACCACCATCAGCGGCATCGAGACCCTCGCCGACAAGCTCCACATCCTGGAGTCCGGGGAGAAGCCCCTCGGGAAGGCGGGCATCCAGCAGTACGAGAAGTCCGACTTCATCAAGGAGCTCAACGCCGACGGGGACACCGTCCCCGGCGTCGACTACACCGTGATCGGCACGAAGTACGACGAGATCACCACCCCCTGGCGGAGCACGTTCATGACGGCGGGCCCCGGAGCAACGGTGCGGAACATCACCTTGCAGGAGGGCTGCTTCGTCGACTTCTCCGCCCACCTGAGCATGTCGTACAGCCCGCGTGCGATCGGACTGGTCAAGCGGGCCCTGGACCCCGCAGCGCCGGCGGCTCCTTGTGTGCCGAGGGCGCCCGCCTTCTGATTCCGGCCCGAAGGTCCGTCTCGGCCGACTGGTTGGCGGTAAGCGCCTGACGATCAGGGCGCGGTCGCCGCGGTTGTGATGCGGGCGGCGTAGACCCGCGGGGCCTTGCGCTCGGCGGGGCCGGCGGCTCCGGCGGCGAGGACGGCGGCCTGCCGCAGCGCGCTGCGGTGGAGTTCGAGCGGCGCGGGTGATACGGAGGGAGTGGCCCTGGGCCGCGTATCGAAAGACTGGGTCGTTCGACTCAATCAATCGACCAGGTCGTCGATACAATGCGGGCATGGCTCATGTCTCCGCGGCCGAGCGCCGTCCTCAGCTGATCAAAGCGGCCATCGACCTCATGGCCAGGGAGGGCGTCGCCGCCGGCAGCACGCGCGCCATCGCCGCGGAGCTCGGCGTCGCGCAGGCCACGGTCCATTACACCTTCGGCACGAAGGCGGACCTGTACCGGGCGGTCATGGAGCGGCTCACCGACGACCTGACCTCGCGGGTCGAGCGAGCGGCGCCCGAGGGCGCCGGTTTCGAGGAGACGATCGTCGCGATGGCGGCCGCCTTGTGGCGCGCCGTGCAGGAGGAGACGGCTCGTTACCGTCTGCTCACCGAGCTGAGCATGCTCGCCCTGCGCACCCCCGGCCTGAACGAGGCATACCAGGGTTACTACCGGGGGGTGAGCGAGGTGACGGCGAGGCTGGTGACCGAGGTGGCGGCGCGGACCGGGTACGAACTCGCCCAGCCCGCGGAGACGATCGCCCGCTTCTTCCTCGCAGGCGTCGACGGACTGACGATGCAGTACCTCTACGCGCCGGACGAGTTCTCGGAAGGCATCGGCCTGCGGGCACTGGTCTCCGCGACCATCGCCCTGGCCGGGGGGCGGCTGGAGCCGGCGGACATGCCGACGACGGGCTGACGTCGGTTCCCTGGGGGCGCGGACGGGACGTTCCCGGTATCCGTCGTCGGCGCCGACGGGTCCACGGGCAGTGGACCCGTCAGCCAGGGGCTACGGTCAGCCCGCCCAGACGTCCTCGGCGTAGTGACCGGACTCGGCGAGGGAGACCAGCCAGGCGGCGGCCTCCTCGCCGGACGCGCCGGTGTTCTCGCGGTGGATCGCCATGAGCGCCTCCCGCACCGCGGGCGCCATGCGGCGGCCGTCGCCGCAGACACGGACCCGGCCGCCGGCTTCCAGCACCGCCCAGACCTCCGCGCCCTCGCGCGCGATGCGGTCCTGGACGAAGCGGACGCCGTCCTCGGGCGCGTGCATGAAGGTGGGGCGCATGCTCACGGCCCCGGCCGCCTCGGCGGCTTCGAACTCCTCCCGGTGGAGGTAGTCGACGTCGGGGTGGTCACAGCCGAAGTAGCACAGCAGCGTTCCGGCCGACCGGGTGTAGAGCCGGTCGAGGATCGCGCCGCGGAAAGGCGCCAGCCCGGTGCCCGCGCTGACCAGGACGACCGGCACGGAGGGGTCCTCGGGCAGCCGGAAGGCCTCGCTGCACGGCAGTACCCGGGCCTGGAGGGTGTCACCGGCCGTCACGGTCCGGAGGTGGTGCGAGGCGATGCCGTGGAAGACGCCCTCGCCGCTTCGGTGGGGCGCGGTGAGCAGCGACACCATCAGGTCCACCTCGCCGGGAGAGGCGTCGGCGGACGAGGAGATCGAGTAGTGGCGCGGGCGCAGGACCGGCAGCATCTCCAGGAAGCGCGCGAAGGGCAGTTCGCAGGCGCGGTGGTGCTCCAGCAGGTCCAGGACGCTGCGCCCGGCGGCCGTCACCCGCTCGCGGAAGGTCTCGGGGTCCGCGGCGGCGAGTTCGGCCAGGGGGCGCTTCTCGGGCGGGCAGCCGGTGTGCTCGGCGAGCACGGCGACCTGTTCCCGGGTGGCGGGGTCCTGTAGTTCCACGAAGTCGGTCAGCAACCGGCGCAGGGTCAGCGGGCGGTCGATCGGCAGGGTGTTGACGCCGCGGCGGCGCGCGTGCAGCCGGACGGTACGGTCCAGGTCGAGGCCGAACCGGTCGGCGACCCGCCGTACGAGGGCGTCCGGGTTGCGCGGGAGCACGGCCAGGTGGTCCCCGGTGCGATAGGTGACGCCGTCGGGCAGCCGCAGTCTCAGGAAGCGCTTGGAGCGGCCGAGCTCGTGGTCCGTGTCGACGAGCTCGTACGCGTCGAGCACCTCCATCGGCTGCACGCCGTGCCGTGCCGCGAGCCCGCCGATGACCGACTCGGGGGTGTCCTGGATCTCGTAGAGGCCCTGATCCCGGCCCTGGCCCTGATCTTGGCCCTGATCTTGGCCCTGATCCCGGTCCTGGCCCTCTCCCGGTTTGGCGGCCGACACGGCGCGGGGCGCCGGGTCGCCGTAGCGCTCCAGCAGGGCGGTCCACAGGTCGCCCGTCCACCGGTCCACCGTGCCCGCGAAGTCACCGGAGGCGTCGGCGACGCCGCGTGCCAGCAGTGGCGCGGCTCCGGCCGCCGCCAGGCGCTCGTCGATGAGGGTGGGGACGCGCTGGTAGGTGGCCGCCCAGTTGCGGTCGCCGACGCCGAGAACGGCGTACTGGACACCGTCGAGCGAGCCGGGATCGAGTTCCTCCAGCGACGCGACGAACTCGGCGGCGTCGTCGGTGGGCCTGCCGTTGTAGGAGGCGGCCACGATCACCACCGGACCCTCGACGGCGCCCAGTTCGCCCGCGTAGTCGTCGAGGGGCGCCACGGCCGGGGCGAACCCGTGCTCGGCGCCGTCCGCGGCCAGGTCGCGGGCGATGCTCACGCAGGTGCCCAGGTTGGAGCCGTGCAGAACGGTCAGCGCGGTGCCGGTGGCGCGTCGGACCGCAGGACTCTCCCGGTCGGCGGGGGCGCCGCTCGTGGCGGCCGTGGGCAGCCGGCGCTCGCCGCTGGTGCGCCGGGCCAGCTTGAGGGTGAACCCGTCGGGCTTGATGGTGAGGGTCTGTTTGATCTTCAGCTGGTAGTCGGCGTGGTCGATCAGCCGGTAGCGGTGCGTCAGCAGGCCGAGCAGCAGGGTGGCCTCGTGGAGGGCGAACTGCCGGCCTATACAGGCGCGTTCGCCGTTGCCGAACGGCTTGAACAGGTGGACCGAGCGCTTCTCCTCCCGCTCGGGCGCGAAGCGCTCGGGATCGAACAGCTCGACGTTCTCGCCCCAGGCGGGGTCGCGGTGCAGGGCCGGGGTGTAGACGGTGAGCGCCTCCCCCTTGCGCACGGCGTACTTGCCGCCGATGACGGTGTCCTCAAGGGGCTCCACGGCGAAGCCGGGGGCGGTCGGCCACAGCCTCAGGCTTTCGTTGAGCACCTGACGGATGTAGGTGAGCTTGCCGATGTCCCCGTACCCGGGCTCGGGAGTGTCCGTGTCTCCCCACAGGGCGTCCACCTCGGCCTGGGCCCGCGCGAGCACTTCGGGGTGCTTGGTCAGGTAGTACAGGGTGAAGGACAGGGCACCGCTGGTGGTCTCGTGCCCGGCGATGAGGAAGGTGATCACCTGGTTGCGGATGTTCACATCGTCCAGGAGCTCGCCGGTCAGCGTGTCCCGGGTGTGCAGCATCCGGCCCAGCAGATCGTCCGTGCCCGTGTCGCCGGACGCCCTGCGCCGCCGGACGACCTCGTCGACGAGATCCGTCATCAGCTTGACGTCCCGGCGGAACTGCTCGGCCTGCTTCCGTTTGAACAGCTCCGTGCCCGGGATGGACTCCACCCTGTCCTGGGAGAAGGCCAGCGCCCGTGACATCGCCTCGACGAAGGGGTGCGGCTCGTCACGGCCGAACGACCGGAAGTCGTGGCCGAAGCCGCACAGCCCGATGGTGTCGAAGGTCAGCCGGGTCATGTCCTCGGGGACGTCCACCAGCCGTGCCCCGGCGGCCCGGTCCCACTTGGCGATCAGGGACCGGGCGACCCCGAGCATGGTGCCGTGGTAGCCGCGCATCGAGCCGAGCGAGAACGCCGGCATCAGAATGTCGTGGGCCTTGCGCCAGTTCGGCTCGTCGTTGAAGGCGGTGAACAGGCCGTCCCCGGCGAACCGGCGGACCTCGATCAGGTCCGGGGACAGGTTCTTGCGGAACCGGGACTCGTCCGACAGCTCCGCCACCAGATCCAGGCCGCCGACGATGACGCTCTCCGTCCCGAAGAGGCGGAGCCGGAACACCGGACCCATCTCCCTGACCTCCTTCATCAGGAGGTCGTGACCGTCGGCGCCCTTGAGCAGTTCCAGGGCGTGGCCGATCAGGGGCAGCGCCGGACGCTCGGGGATCGCCTGGGCAGTACCAACGGACGCGTGAGTCATGAGCCCGCCTTTCGTTTCAGACCGGCAGTCGATTGCGGACCAACGTACGCCCGACATTGTCAGTCGACAATGTCGGGCGATTGTGTCGATGGACACGGTTGGTCGACTCAACCAAGGAGAGAGGTGAGGCGTCGGTCCGCCGCCCCGAACCGCACAAGTCGTAGACGGCAAAGGCCCCGTCGACGGCCGACGAGGTGGCGGGCGAGCCGGAGCGGCCCCTCCTTGGCCCTGTCGGCCACCCCTCGCATCGCGGCTGCCCAGGGCGTGTCCGACGGAGCGCCCGACCGATCCGTCGGTGAGCTTCACGGCCTGGGAGCGATTGCGCGGGGCCTCTGCGAGCGGTGAGTGGGCCAAGTCTCCCTGGTCACTTGACCGGGGAGAGTCGCCACCTCTGGCTGCCTGCGAGGGAGCCGTCGCGCTGGACAGCGTCAGCCCCGTCGGGCGTTGGTGAGGGTGTAGGCGCCCTTGAAGACGGTCAGGGGCCAGTAGCCGTCACCAGGCCAGGAGCAGCAGTTCGCTCGTGAGGCCCGGCCCGAGGGCGAGGAGGAGGCCGGCGGAACCCGGGGCGGGCGGTGCGGCGAGGGTCCTGCGGAGGACGTCGAGCACCGAGGCGGAGGATACGTTGCCGTACTCGGCCAGCGAGTCCCGGGAACGCGCGAGCGCCCCGGGCGGCAGACCGAGGCCGCGGTCCAGGGCCTCCATGATCTTCGGGCCGCCGGGGTGGCAGACCCAGGCGGCGACGTCATCCGTGCTCAGCCCGTGGCCCGCCAGGAAGTCGTGGACCTCGCCGGGGAGGTACTTCTCGGTGAAGCCGGGGACCTCGGGGGAGAGGAAGGCGGCGAAGCCGCCGTTGCCCACGCGCATGCCCATGAGGTGCTCGGTCCCCGGATGCAGTCGGCTGCGGGCCGCCACCAGCGCCGGGCCTGCCGCCTCCCGGGCCCGGCGGGCGCCGAGGACCACGACGGCGGCGGCCGCGTCGCCGAACAGGCTGGTGGCCACGAGGTTGGCGACGGACGTGTCCGCGTACTGGAAGTTCAGCGAGCACAGCTCGACGGAGACCAGCACGGCCACGTCGTCGGGCCGGCCCCTCAGGTAGTCGTGCACCCGCGACAGACCGGCGGCACCTCCCGCGCAGCCGAGGCCGAGCAGCGGCATGCGGGCCACGTGACCGGGCAGGCGGGCCCGCTGGATGAGCTCGGCGTCGAAGGACGGGACGGAGACCCCGGTGGTGGTCGTGGTGATGACCGCCCCGACCTCGCCGGGCCGCACGCCCGCCGCGGCCAGGGCCTGTTCGAGGGCGTCGAGCCCGACCCGGCGGGCGGTGGCGGTCCACGTCTCTTTGTACTCGGTGAACGTGCGCGGCCGGCGGTACTCGGCCAGGGGCAGGGACAGGTTGCGGTACGCGATGCCCGTGTGCGCGGCGATGCCGGTGAACTGCCGGCGGCGCACGACCGCATCGGCGGAGAGGAACGCCTCGGCGAACACGGCGGCGATGTCCCCCTGACGGTGCCGGTGCGGGGGCGCGGACACCGCCACGGAGGCCACCCGGGGAGCCGCCGGGCTCATGTCGCTCATCAGGCCTCCCAAGGGCGGTCGCGCCGGCGACCGCGTCTGCTCGGTACGGGACAGCCCACGGTGACGCGGGCCCGGCCCGTCCGGCAGGGCGTGAAGCCGGGCGTGAGAGCGCGTCATGCGGCGTGGAGGGCCTGCGGTGCTTTCGGAGGCCCGGGGAAGGGGATGGAACCCGGGGCGCGGGGGGTAGCCAAGTGGCCGTCAGCCGCGCCGTGGCCGGCGCACGTGCAGGAAACGAAGGAGTGCCCATGGTCGGCAAGCGTGGCGCCGGGATCGCTCTGTCCTCCCTCGCCCTGGTCGCCGCGAGCGTCGGAGCACCGGCGGCCCAGGCCCATGGTGGTGGTCATGGTCATGCCGTGGACTGCTCGGGCCGGGAGGACATCACCTACACCCCTGGGCTCGGCCTCTCCAGCAGCCCCTCGGCCGTCAGCGTCGACGGCACGTACCACTGCGCGGACGGCCCGGGCCACCTGGTCACGGCCACGTACCACACCGAGGGCACCACCGGAGGCAGTTGCCTGCTCCTCGCCGGGAACCGGTCGGAGGAGACCCTGCACTACGCGGACGGCGGCACGACCGTCATCGCGTACCGCTCCGGTCCCTCCGTCCGGCTCGTGGGCGTCAACACCGCGGTGCTCGAAGGCGTGGTCGTCGCCGGACGCGGCAAGGGGTCGGTCGCCGAGAAGAGCATCCACACGCTGCCCGCCGGCCTGCCGACCGACTGCGCGCTCGCCGGTGGCATCAAGCACACGATCGCCTTCACGCACCTGAGCGTCCACCCGTGAGCAGGGTCGGGGACTGGCGCGGTGGCTTCCGCTCCGTTTCCAGTCCCCGCTGCTACCGGTCCCCCAAGGCTGGGCTCGGGGTAGGGACGCGGAAGGCCCCGCACGGAACCGGGAGGCCGGGGGTTCACGTGCGGGGCCGCGCTCACGGGGTGGGGGCTGTCAGACCGCGGTCAGGGTGTACGTACCCGTGCCGTCCTGCCTGCCGCTGGAGAACTGGCGGATCAACTCCCCGTCCGCGTACCGGTCGTGGCCCAGCATGGAGCCGGTGTACTTGTTCTGCAGACCGATCTTCGAACTGCCGGGTACGTCGCGGTAGATGTAGAACCGCTGCAGGTCGTCCTCCCCGCAGGTGGCCGTCGTCAGGTAGGCCTGCTCCAGGTTGGCGATGTTCGACGGGATGGTCGCGCATCCGCCGTTGCCCCAGTTCCACAGGGACGCCTCGATGACGCCGTTGCTCTCCGTCACGTTGCACAGGCGCCAGTTGTCCAGGTGGGCGCTGGTCCAATTGGATTCGCGCAGGCGGATGCCGTCGTTGGCCAGGAGCGGTGCGCTCCAGTTCAGGACCTTGCCGGGGACGTCGATCCTGTAGGCGCCGGGTTGGCAGTTCAGGGCGGTCCGCGTGGCGGGGGCCGGGCTCCCGGTGACCTTCACGCTCTTCTCGGTCTTGGCGGCCTTCTCGGCTTCGTGCCTTGCCTTGTCGGCCTTCGCCGAGGGGACGGGACCTGCCGGGTGCTTCGCGGTGGCGGTGGCGGAGCCGCAGTCCAACAGGCGCTGGGCCTTGGCCATGATGCTGTTGGCGGGGACCTTGTCCTCGCAGCGCACCGCGCCTTCCTCGAGTGCGGTGTAGGTGGTGTAGCTGCCGGTGTCGGCCCCTTCGATCCACTTCAGCGCCCAACTGCCGTCGCCCTGCAGGACGCGGTTGCAGTTGAGACTGCCATAGGTGCCGGTGACCTTCTTGGTGCCCTTGTACACGCCGTAGTAGCCGGGCTGGTTGAAGTTCCAGTTCACCGTGTCGGACACGCTGGACGTGGAGGAGTAGTTGACCTGGACGTTCAGGCCCAGGCTCGCTCCGACCATGCCGAGGGCTTCCTTGCCGAAGCTGCCCTGGATGTTGCCGTTGAGGCCCACCGAGACGGAGATGGACGTTTGGGTGTTGGTGGAGACGGAGTGGCTTCCGGTCGTGCCCTCGGTGACGTACCAGCCCTTGAAGTGGGTGATCGTCGGGGCGACTTCGGTCGACTTGATGAACGGGTGGCGCTTGCCCAGGTCGGCCGCCGTGCAGGACTGCCCGGCCTGAACGGCGCCGGCGTCGGCGGCGGGGGTGGAGCCCTGGGCGGCGGCGGGGCCGGCCACGGCGGTCATGGCAGCGAGCGTCGACGCAGCGGTTACGGTGAGGGCGATCAGCCCTCTGGCCCTGCGGCCGGGAGTTCTTAAGTGGCTCATCATGCCCTTTCCCTGGCCGGGCGCCATGTCGGCCCGGGCCGGAACCCTGCCAGTTATGTGGTGGGGAGCGGTGGTCGACCGAGGTGAATTTAGCGTCGGCAGCGATGCAGTGACGATGATGGAATCAGCCGGTCCGAGGCGGAACTCATGCCCTTCATGGGCTGTTGCGAAGTCTTGACCTGCCCGCGGTTCATCAGGATTTCATCTGCGGTGCTACGATCCGCCGTCGCCGCCGCACAGATGGGCTGTTTCAGTCGTGATTTCGCTGGCTGCCTCGATGGCCAGCGACTGTCAGAACGGATTTCATCGTCTGCCGGCGCGGTCGACTGCCATCAAGGCGTCACGATATTCGGCCAACTTGCGCATTCTCAAATCGAGGACCTTGGACGGCTGTGGCGCCTTGAATGTTTGCGCGCCAGCGTGAACGGCCCTATGAACGATGAGGGCAGAGAGGTATCGGCGCGACAGAAGAGAATTCAGCGAATCGAGCCAGACGGTGTCTGCGGTGAGCCGGAAGGAGATGCGTCGACCCCGACGGCCGACCTGGCAGCTCCAGCGACGGCCGCCCTGCCCGCGCGTCCTGCCGACCGCGGAAGTGACGCCCGAGTGGATTTACCTGCCACCGGAAAAAAGGGGGGCCACCTTTGGAACGCGCCAGACGACTGCTGGCTGCTATAGCCGCACTCACCCTCACCGCAGCCCTTCTCACCCTGGGTGCCTCACCTGCCGCCGCCGCACCGCCGTCGGCCGGCCGGGCGGCCCCCCAAGGCCACGGCACCTGCGCGGCCACCACCCCTGGCTCCGCCCTCCGGCGCCAGGGCGCCGCCTGGTTCTGCTTCAGGACGGGCGGCCCGGCCACCGCCCGCGACCTGGCCGCCATGCACCGCCTGACCGGCGCCCACGGACCGGCTGCGGCCCGCGTCGCGGCCCGTGACCCCGACGTCGACCCGGCCGATCCGCTCGATCTGTGCAAGGAAAACGATAAGGAGATCAACACCTCCCGCAGTATGTACTGCGTACAGCACCCGATCGGCTACGAGCTTCGTGATGCTGACAAGAAGGTGCTCGAGCACGCCGAGGGCGTCGTCATCACCTCGGCCAGGGTCGGCAAAACCGAGTGGGAGGAGAAGGTCATTGCGGCCATCACTCGGGAAACACCCAAAATGCCAAAGATGACGATTGGCCTGAGGTCCGACTGCACCGGCCCGTGCACGGGCGGCGCGGCTTTTGGCGGCGGGCAAGCGGTCCTTCCGGCGGTGGGCAGGGAGCTCCTCACGTCGATCACTTACAGGACCACGGTCGCCAAGGACGGCGTGGCACAGTCCCAGCCCCTCTACCACATGACAGGGACGATCCTCACGCCCGGAACGCCCGGCAGGGCCTCGCTGGACTGGCAGGGCCCCTGGCTTCGCTGTGACAACAAGGTCGGTAACGGGCCCGGCTGCGCCGACGATACGCACATGGCCAACGTGACGTTCCACAAGTCGCAATACAGGGCCGCCGCCGTCAGCTACGAGTGGGCGCAGAAGACACTCAAGTCCGCTGTCACCGGTACCAAGGTGAACCCCCTGCACCGCGATCCCAATTCCGAGGATTCCTGGACGGACACCAAGCGCCGTAGAACGTGCAAGAACCTCCCGTACCCGTTCCCGGCGGACCCTCTTTTGGTACCGGGAGACTCCTGTGACGAGTTCCCCTTTGCCCGGTCCTTCGAGGGCGGCAATCCCAACAACCTGTGTGTGGACATCCTGCCCAGGGAGGTTGGCGGCGTGTGGGATGTGGCGAATGTGAGGGTCATGCGGGGCGACCCCGATACGGCGGCGTGCGTGCGCTCCCATGTCACCTTGCCGGACAACGAGGCGGCGGGCCGCGAGCTGAGCCAAGCGACCCGTTCGGCCCGCATCATCAACGGTGAGCCGTATTTTGTGATCGTCGACAACTGAGCGGATGTGTGCGGGGCCGGTAACTTCGTTTACCGGCCCCGTTGCCGCACCCGGTGGGGCGCACCGACCAGTCGGCGCGCGGCCCCGGCGCCGCGTTCTCAAGGCGCCGGCCGCCGCGGTGTGCCGGTGACTTCGGCCAGTAGGCGGGCCAGGTCGCGGTGTCCGGACCGGTTGGCGTCGTCCAGGGGGGTGCCGCCCCAGCGGTCCACGGGGCGGGGGTCGACGCCCTTGGCGAGGAGGTATTCCACGAGGCCGCGGTGCCCTTCGGCCGCGGCCAGGTGGAGGGCGGTGCGTCCGTCGTAGTCGGCGGCGTCGAGGGGGACGTTGCAGGCGGCCAGGCGGCGGATCTCGTTGACGTCGCCCCTGCTGGCGGCGAAGCACAGGCCCACGATGCCTTCGGTGGCGCTCTGGTGGCGCTTGAGGCGGGGGTCGCGCTTGCCGATCTCGGCGCCGGTGCCGGTGAGCAGGTCGTAGGTGTGGACGTTGTAGCAGTCGACGAGACGCCGGCAGACCTCGATGCCGCGCACCGAGTTCCCGTGACCGTCCAGCCGGGGGGACCAGATGGCGATGCCCATCAGCTGGGGGACGACCAGCATCAGCGCGCCCGATACGCCGCTCTTGGCCGGCAGGCCGATGGTGAAGGCGAATTCGCCGGAGAAGTCGTACATCCCGCACGAGGACATCAGCGAAAGGCAGTGGCGCACTGTTTGGGCGGAGAACACCGGGTCCTCCGTGAGCGGGCACACCCCGGCGTTGGCCAGGGAAGCCGCCGCTACGGCCATTTGCCGTGTGTCGACCTCGATCGAGCAGCACTGTATGTAGAACTCCAGCGTGGCCAGCAGATCGGTGCCGGGCGGGAAGGCGCCGCGTTCGCGCATGGAGTAGCCGAGGGCGAAGTTGCGGTCGGCGGTGTTGCGTTCGGACAGGTAGACGGAGTTGTTGAACCCGACGCTCCGGCCGCCGGCGAGGCGTTTCCAGGTCTCGGCGACGAAGTCGAAGCGGTCCGCGGCGTCGAGGCCGCGCTGGATGAGCGCGCAGCTCATGATGGCACCGGCGTTTATCATCGGGTTGTGCGGCAGGCCCGCCTTGTTGAAGGTCAGCTCGTTGAATCCCTGGCCGCTGGGCTCCCTGCCCACGTGACGGTGGACGGTGTCGGGGCCGTGTTCCTCCAGGGTGAGGCAGTAGCCGACGGTCTTGGACACCGATTGCAGGCAGAAGTTCACGTCCGCGTCGCCGATGGAGAAGCGCTGCCCGTCCACGGTGCACACCGAGATCGCGAACTGCTCGGGGTCCACGCGGGCGAGCTGGGGGATGTACGAGGCGACGGCGCCGCTGCGGTCGGCGCGGACCTCCTCGTGGATGCGCCGGAGGTCGGCCACCAGCGCCGGGAAGTCGGGCACCGCGAGTTCCCCGCAGGCGGCCCGTTCGATGATGCCCCGGTTGTGCCGGGTCGCGGCGGTGAACTCCTCCGCGGTCAGCAGGAGCGGCCCGCTCGCCGGTGGTGCGGGCCGGACACGGTCCAGGTAGGCGATGGTCTCGGCGATCCTGGGGTCGTCGCGCAGGATGCCCGCCTCGTTGAGCACCTTCAGTAACCGGTCGGGAGAGAGCCGGCCCGGCGAATCCTGAGCGAAGCAGGCGAAGATGTCCGCGTGCGATTCCCCGCCCCGGTCGGCTGCGCCGGGCGCACGGGAACGGGTCGCGGTGCGCTTCCCGCTTTTCGCAGCAGGCATGGCTTCCCTCCGGCCCCGGACATCTCCACCGCACCGACGATTCCCGGCCGCCGGAGACGAAAACCGGCCACTTTCGCGTCCTGTGCGCCCCGGCCGGTGGTGCGGTTGCGTACGCCGGTGCGTGATTTCTCGCGCGCGCCGTACGCCCTGCGGCTGTTCGTCAGGGCCGATGCGGCCCGCGCTGGGGCAGGGTGCGGCTGCAGACGAGATCCGACAGGCCCAGCGCCGTATCGGGTGCCACCCGGCAGAAGTCGAGGACGCGCTTGCGCCACTCCTCACGGCGGGCGTGGCTCTGGGCGGGCCGGTCGAGGGGCTTCTCGGCGGGCCTGGGCCCAGCCCGAGCCGAAGGCGACGTTCGCGTAGTCCTTGCCGACGATGTGCGGGACGCCGTATTCGGTGTAGCGGATGACGGCGGAGAGGCCGCCGTCCGACGGGTGCCCCGTGCGCCCCGGGGCGGCGGCAGCGGCCCCGCCCGGCGGGGAGGCGGGTGCGGCGGGCCAGCTCCACGACGTCACTTCGGGCGTTCGTCGACGATCCGTTTGAGCTTGCCTAGGGAGCGCTCCAGGGTCTCGGGGTCCACGATCTCGACGCCCGCCGTCACCCCGATGCCGTCCTTGATCCGTCGCTCCATCTCCACGGCGGCCGCCGCGCGCCGCTCCGGGGTCGCGTCCGGCCGGGCCTCGGCGCGGACCGTGAGCCGGTCCAGCCGGCCCTCTCGCGTGAGCCGCAGCTGGAAGTGGGGCGCGACACCGGCGATGTCCAGCGCGATCTCCTCGATCTGGGAGGGGAAGAGGTTGACCCCGCGCAGCACGATCATGTCGTCGCAGCGGCCGGTGATCCGCTCCATGCGCCGGAAGGCGGGCCGGGCGGTGCCGGGCAGCAGCCGGGTGAGGTCGCCGGTGCGGTAGCGGACGAGCGGCATGGCCTCCTTGGTGAGCGAGGTGAGGACCAGCTCCCCGAACGCCCCCTCGGGCAGGATCTCACCGGTGACCGGATCGACGATCTCCGGATAGAAGTGGTCCTCCCACAGATGCGGGCCGTCCTTCGTCTCCACGCACTCCTGCGCGACGCCGGGCCCGATGACCTCGGAGAGTCCGTAGATGTCGACGGCGTCGATCGCGAAACGCTCCTCGATCTCGCGGCGCATCTCCTCGGTCCACGGCTCGGCACCGAGGACGCCGACGCGCAGGCTGGTACTCCGGGGGTCGATGCCCTGGCGCTCGAACTCGTCGAGCAGCGTGAGCATGTACGAGGGGGTCACCATGATGACCTCGGGGCGCAGGTCCTGGATCAGCCGGACCTGGCGGGCGGTCATGCCGCCGGAGGCGGGGACGACCGTGCAGCCGAGCCGCTCGGCCCCGTAGTGGGCGCCGAGCCCGCCGGTGAACAGACCGTACCCGTAGGCCACATGGACCGTGTCCCCCGGCCGCACGCCGGCCGCGCGGAGGGAACGGGCCACCACGTCGGCCCACACCTCCAGATCGCGCTCGGTGTAGCCGACGACGGTCGGGGTGCCCGTGGTGCCGCTGGAGGCGTGCAGCCGCCGGAGCCGCGACCGGTCGACCGCGAACATGCCGAAGGGGTACTGCGCGCGCAGATCCGCCTTGGTGGTGAAGGGGAAGCGGGCGAGATCGGCCGGCGTCCGGCAGTCCTCCGGGTGCAACCCGGCGGCGTCGAACGCCCGCCGGTAGAAGGGGACGTTGGCGTAGACATGCTGGAGCGTGGCGCGCAGGCGCTCCCGCTGGAGCGCCTCCAGCTCCTCGCGGGACATGCTCTCCGCCGCGTCGCGCACGCCCGCCCGCACGCCCGTCCGCATGCCGGCCCCCACGCCCGCCCGCGTGTCCGTCATCGTCTCCCCCTGCCTCGCCGTGACCCCGAGTGCCCGACCGATCGTTCGGTAGATTCGATAGGATCAAGTATCCAGGGTCACGGCCGGGCGTCAAGGGCTCTTGGGAGTGAACGCCGGAAGGAGGCGCCCCGCGAAGCGGCGCTCGAAGCCGTCGCCCACGTCGGCCGCGACGGTGTGGTCGTAGCCGCCGTCCCGCTCGGTCGTGAGCGTCAGCCGGGCGCTCCCGCCCGCCGCCACGGTGGCCCGCTGTCCGTCGGAGACCGTGAAGACGACGGGTGCGCCACCGCCGTTGGTCAGGGTCAGACGCAGCGTCCCGGGCACGGCGGGGTCGGGCGTCACGGCCGCTTCCGGGTGCCCCTTGGCGCCGTCCGACCAGGTGCGGACGTCGCCCTTGAAGCCGCGCAGATAACCGTCGGGGCCGTGCAGGTCGACGTCGTACTTCCCGCCGCCGTAGGTCAGGGCGCTGAAGTAGTCGCTCGCCTCGCCGCCCACCGGAACGGTGTAGTGCCACGCCGCGTAGGTGCGGTAATTGACCGTGTAGGCGCTGAAACCGGCGCCGAGCGTACCGGTGTTGACCACCTTGAACCACAGCCTGCCGGTGGCGGTGTCGGTCCAGGACGTGGTGTCGAAGCCGTAGCCCGTGCGGCGGGCGGGCCGGGTGCCGGGCTCCTGCGCGGGCTGCGGCGGGTCGGCCGGGGGCCGGGCCTCGGGGAGGGAGTGCTGCCGGTCGCAGGCGGCGACGAGCGCGGCGGTGTCCGGCAGCGCGGGGAAGGAGACGTTCTTCGAGGCGAAGTCGAAGGCGCTCATCAGATCGCCGCACACGGTGCGCCGCCAGGCGGAGATGTTGGGTTCCTTGACGCCCGTCCAGTTCTCCAGGAACCGCAGCGGCGAGGTGTGGTCGAGGACCTCGGAGTGGACGTACCCGCCCCGGCTCCACGGCGAGATCACCGTCATCGGCACCCGTGGCCCCAGCCCGATCGGCGCGCCGCCCACGAACTCGTCCGGCGTGCCCGCCGGGGGGACCGGCGGGGCCACGTGGTCGAAGAAGCCGTCGTTCTCGTCGAAGTTGAGGAACACCACCGTCCTGGCCCAGACCTCGGGATGGGCGGCCAGCGACGTAAGGACGTACTTCGCCGTGAAGTCCGCGCCGTACGCGGGCGGGTAGGCGGGGTGCTCCGACTGGCTCTCGGGGGCGACGACCCAGCTGACCGCCGGGAGCCGGCCCGCCGCGACGTCCTGGGCGAAGGCGTCGGCGGGGCGGCGCAGCATGCCGTTGTCGTACAGGGACGAGCCGGGCTTGGCGGCGCGGAACCGGGTGAACCAGGCCAGGGGGTTGTCGTCGTAGTTGTCCTGCTGCTGGTAGACGCGCCAGGAGATCCCGGCCGCCTCCAGGCGTTCGGGATAGGTCGTCCAGGAGTAGCCCTTCTCGGAGTTGTCGGTGACGGGCCCGCCCTGCTTGCCGCCCGGGTCGACCGTGCCCGTCCACTGGTAGAGCCGGTTGGGGTTGGTGGGGCCCTGGGCCGAGCAGAAGTACTGGTCGCAGATGGTGAAGGCCTCGGCCAGCGCGAACTGGAACGGGATGTCCTCGGGCCGGTAGTGCCCCATGGTCCAGGCGCTCTTGGCGGGGATCCAGTTGTCGTAGCGGCCGCCGTTCCAGGCGCGGTGGGTGCCGGACCAGCCGTGGTCGAGGTCGCGGACCCGCTGGGCGTCGGTGGTGGCCGTGTCCAGGTGCCAGGGCCGCACCACCCGCCCGCCGAGCGGGCCGAGCGTCGTCTGTCTCAGCACGTCGGAGCCGTCCGGGAAGCGGAGCAGGGAACGGTCGCCGAAGCCGCGTACGCCCTTGAGGGTGCCGAAGTAGTGATCGAAGGAACGATTCTCCTGCATCAGGATGACGACATGCGCGACATCGTCGAGCGTGCCGGCGGGAGAGGTCGCCGCCATCGCCTGCTGGAGCGAGGTGGGCAGCGCCGAGCTCAGGGCCGTGGCGGCGCCGGTGGCCGCGGCCGCGCCGAGGAAACCGCGACGGGTCAGGGGAGTCATGGGATCTCCTGGAGCCGGGGAAAGGGAGGGGCGCATTCAGTGAAGGGCGCTGGGATGACCGCCCGCCGCATCCGAGGTGTCCGGCGGCCCAAGAGACGGTGTGGGATGGGTCGGCCCCCGGACTCGGCCCTGAGCACCCGCCGCCCCGCCGGCGGGCTGCGACGCTCAGCCCCCGGATCCCCGCTCCGCCACCGCCCGCGCCCAGCGGTAGTCCGCCTTGCCGCTCGGCGAGCGCTCGACACGCTCCGTCAGCACCAGGCCCCGCGGCACCTTGTACCCGGCGAGCCGCGTCCGGCAGTGCGTCTGGAGCGCGTCCAGGGTCGGGGGCTCCGTCCCCTCCCGGGGCTGGACGACCGCCGTGACGCGCTGGCCCCAGCGGGCGTCCCGAACGCCCGTGACCAGCACGTCGTAGACGGCCGGGTGGGCCTTGAGGACCTGCTCGACCTCCTCCGGGAAGACCTTCTCGCCGCCCGTGTTGATGCACTGGGAGCCGCGCCCGAGGACGGTCACCACCCCGTCGGCGTCCACGGTCGCCATGTCGCCGAGCAGCACCCAGCGTTCCCCGCCGGAGGTGAAGAAGGTCTCGGCCGTCTTCACCGGGTCGTTGTGATAGCCGAGCGGCACGTGCCCGCGCTGGGCGACGCGGCCCGGCACGCCCGGGGCGACCGGCCGGTGGGTCACCGGGTCCACCACGGTCGTACGGTCGTTGACGCGCAGCCGGAAGCCCCGCTCGGGCCCGGAGTCCTCGGTGGCGGTGCCGTTGAAACCCGACTCGGAGGAGCCGAAGTTGTTGACGATCCGCACTCCGGGCAGCAGCGCCGTGAACCGCTCGCGCACGGCTTCCGACAGCACGGCCCCCGAGCTGCTGACGCTGAGCAGCGACGAGCAGTCGGTCCCCCGCAGCGGGCCCGCCAGGGTCTCCGCCAGGGGGCGCAGCATCGCGTCGCCGACCAGGGAGACATTGGTGACCCGCTCCCGGGCGATCGTGCGCAGCACCTCCTCCGGGACGTACTTGCGGTGCAGGACCACTTTCTGCCCGAGGAGGTGGGCGATGAGCGCGGTGAGCGTCGACGTGCCGTGCATCAGCGGCGCGGTGGGGAAGAAGACCAGGCCCTCGCCGCCCGCCGCCACGCGCTCGGCCACCTCCTCCGGCCGCTCGACCGGCTGGCCCGTCGGCGCGCCCCCGCCGAGCCCGGAGAAGAACAGGTCCTCCTGCCGCCACACCACACCCTTGGGCATCCCGGTGGTGCCGCCGGTGTAGACGATGAACCGGTCGTCGCCCGAGCGCGGGCCCACGGTGCCGCGCACGGCGGAGCCGGACGCCTCGGCCTCGGCGAGGTCCACCGGGGCGACGGCCGGTTCCGGGGCGCCGGCGGGCGGCGGCCCCACCCGGACGAGGTGCCGCAGCCGTCCCCCGGACCGGGGGAGGGCCGCCGCCACCCGCGCGGTGAAGGAGCCGTCGAAGACCAGCGCGACCAGGTCCGCGTCACGGTAGAGGTAGGCCAGCTCGTCCTCGACGTAGCGGTAGTTGACGTTGACCGGTACCGCCCGGACCTTCAGGCAGGCCCAGAGCGCCTCCAGGTACGCCACGCCGTTGTAGAGGTGCAGCCCCACGTGGTCGCCCGGGCCGATTCCGCTGCCGAAGAGGTGGCCGGCGAGCCGGCCCGCCGCCGTGTCGAGCTCCTCGTACGTCAGCCGGCGCTCGGCGCCGCCGCCGGGGAGGTCGAGGTGGACGAGGGCCTCCCTGGCGGGGACCACGTCCACGACCGACTCGAGGAGATCCGCGAGGTTGTAGTCCACGGCGGTCATTAGAGCGCCGGGGCGCGGCGACCGGAAGGGCCACGACCCAAGAAATCTGACGATCAGTCAGAAAACTATTGAACCGTGCCGCCGCCTCCTGCACGCTGTTCCGGTCCTCGCAACCAGAGACGAACCACGACGGGAGGTCCGCCATGGGCGGGACCGAGCACCTCACCGTGGAGCGCGTCGGCGCCACGCTCGTCCTCACCCTCGACCGGCCGGAGGCGAGGAACGCGCTGTCCCTGCCGATGCTCGCCGGCCTCTACGACGCCTGGCTGCTCGCCGACGCAGACGACGACGTCCGCTCGGTCGTCCTGACCGGCGCGGGCGGCGCGTTCTGCTCCGGCATGGACCTCAAGGCGCTCGCGGGCCGACGGGATCCGGACGACCCCGTCCGCGCCCGCTTCAAGGCCGACCCCGACCTCCACTGGAAGGCCATGCTCCGCCACCACCGGCCCCGCAAGCCCGTGATCGCCGCCGTCGAGGGCCCCTGCGTCGCGGGCGGCACCGAACTCCTCCAGGGCACCGACATCCGCATCGCGGGTGCCGGTGCCGTCTTCGGCCTCTTCGAGGTCCGCCGCGGCCTCTTCCCCATCGGCGGCTCCACGGTCCGGCTGCCCCGGCAGATCCCCCACACCCACGCCATGGAGATGCTGCTCACCGGACGCCCGTACACCGCCGCCGAAGCCGAGCGCATCGGCCTCATCGGCCACGTCGTCCCCGACGGCACCGCCCTCGAACGGGCCCTCGCGACCGCCGAACTCGTCAACGCCAACGCCCCGCTCGCCGTCGAGGCCGTCAAGGCCTGCGTCCACGACGCCGCGGCCCTCCCCGAACCCGAGGCGCTCGCCCTCGAACTCGAACGCGGCCGGCCCGTCTTCGACACCGCCGACGCCGAGGAAGGCGCCCGCGCCTTCGCCGAGAAGCGCCCCGCCGTCTTCCGCCGCGCCTGACGAGGAGGCGAACCGATGCCGGAACAGCTCACCGCGCCCCTCGTCGTCTCCTTCCCCTTCACCCGCTCCCTCGGCCCCGTCCAGAGCGCATTCCTCACCGGGCTGCGCGAACGCGTCGTCCTCGGCGTCCGCGCCCACGACGGCCGCGTGCTCGTACCGCCCGCCGAATACGACCCCACCACCGCCGAGGAGATCCACGAACTCGTCGAAGTGGGCACCACCGGCACGGTCACCACCTGGGCCTGGAACCCCGCACCCCGCCCGAACCAGCCGCTGGCCACCCCCTTCGCCTGGGTGCTCGTACGCCTCGACGGCGCCGACACCGCCCTCCTCCACGCCCTCGACGCCCCCGGCCCCGAGGCCGTCCGCACCGGCGCGCGCGTCCGCGTCCGCTGGGCGGAACAACGCACCGGAGCCATCACCGACATCGCCTGCTTCGAGCCCCACGACGGACCGGAAACCGGCCACGCCACCCCGCACCACGGCACGTTCACCGACCCCGTCACCAGCCTCACCGCCCCCGCCCGCCTCGACTACACCTACACACCCGGCCGCGCCCAGACCCGCCACCTCGGCAACCTCGCCCGCCATCTCCTCACCGGCGAACGCTGCCCCTCCTGCCGCAAGGTCCACGTACCGCCGCGCGGCGCCTGCCCCACCTGCGGAGTCGCCGCCACCGAACAGGTCGTCGTCGGCCCCCGCGGCACCGTCACCACCTTCTGCGTCGTCAACATCAAGGCCAGGAACCTGGCCATCGACGTGCCCTACGTCTACGCCCACATCGCCCTCGACGGCGCCGACCTCGCCCTCCACGGGCGCATCGCCGGCATCCCCTACGACCAGGTGCGCATGGGGCTGCGCGTCGAGCCCGTCTGGCGCGACGGCGACCGCCACCCCGACCACTACCGGCCCACCGGCGAACCCGACGCCGACTACGACACCTACAAGAGGCTGCTGTGACCAGGAGGCCGCTGTGACGCCGCGCCCCCGCGACGTGGCCGTCGTCGCCTTCGCCCAGAGCGACCACCGCCGCGCCACCCCCGGTCTCTCCGAGACGGAACTGCTCCTCCCCGTCCTGCGCGAGGTCCTCGACCGGGCCGGACTCGCCCCCGGCGAGGCGGACTTCACCTGCTCCGGCTCCAGCGACTACCTCGCCGGCCGGCCCTTCTCCTTCACCCTCACCCTCGACGGCGTCGGCGCCTGGCCCCCGATCGCCGAGTCCCACGTGGAGATGGACGGGGCCTGGGCCCTGTACGAGGCCTGGGTGAAGATCCTCACCGGCGAGGCGGACACCGCTCTCGTCTACGCCCACGGCAAGTCCTCCGCGGGCGACGTCCGCGACGTCCTCACCCGCCAGCTCGACCCCTGCTACCTGGCACCCCTGTGGCCGGATTCCGTCTCGCTGGCCGCCCTCCAGGCCCAGGCCCTCATCGACGCCGGCGAGACCGACGAGGACGACCTCGCCGCCATCGCCGCCCGCAACCGCGCGGCCGCCACCCACAACCCCCACGCCCAACTGCGCGGCGCCGTCCCCCACGGCGACTACGTCGTACGCCCCCTGCGCACCGGCGACTGCCCGCCCGTCAGCGACGGCGCCGCGGCCGTCGTCCTCGCCGCCGGCGAACGCGCCCGGCGGATGTGCCGCCGGCCCGCCTGGATCCGCGGCATCGACCACCGGATCGAACCCCACGACCCGGGCCGGCGCGACCTCACCGACTCGCCCTCCACCCGCCTGGCCGCCGAACGCGCCGGGGCCTTCGACGCGCCCGTCGACACCGCCGAACTCCACGCGCCCTTCACCGCCCAGGAAGTGATCCTGCGCAAGGCGCTCCGCCTCACCGGCGACGTCCGCGTCAACCCCTCCGGCGGCGCCCTCGCCGCGCACCCCCTCATGGCCGCCGGGCTCGTCCGCATCGGCGAGGCCGCCGCCCGTATCCACCGGGGCGAGTCCCACCGGGCCCTCGCCCACGCCACCTCCGGCCCCTGCCTCCAGCAGAACCTCGTCGCCGTGCTGGAAGCCGAGCTGGAAGGAGAACCCGAGTGAGCAAGGAACCCGTGGCCGTCGCCGGCATCGGACAGACCCACCACGCCGCCGCCCGCCGGGACGTCTCCCTCGCCGGACTCGTCCGCGAGGCCGCCCGGCGCGCCCTCGACGACGCCGCCCTCACCTGGACCGACATCGAAGCCGTCGTCATCGGCAAGGCCCCCGACTTCTTCGAGGGCGTCATGATGCCCGAGCTCCACCTCGCCGACGCCCTCGGCGCGACCGGCAAACCCGTCCTGCGCGTCCACACCGCCGGCTCCGTCGGCGGCTCCACCGCCCTCGTCGCCGCGAACCTCGTCGCCGCCCGCGTCCACCGGACCGTCCTCGCCCTGGCCTTCGAAAAGCAGTCCGAGTCCAACGCCATGTGGGGCCTCTCCCTGCCCGTCCCCTTCCAGCCACCCCTCCTGGCCGGCGCCGGCGGCTTCTTCGCCCCGCACGTCCGCGCGTACATCCGCCGCACCGGCGCCCCCGCCGGCACCGGCACGCTCGTCGCCCACAAGGACCGCCGCAACGCCCTGAAGAACCCCTACGCCCACCTCCACGAACACGGCCTCACCCTGGAGGCGGTGCGCAACTCGCCCATGCTCTGGGACCCCATCCGCTACTCGGAGACCTGCCCCTCCTCCGACGGGGCCTGCGCCATGGTGCTCACCGACCGCGCCGGCGCCGCCCGCGCCCCGCGGCCGCCCGCCTGGGTGCACGGCGGGGCCATGCGCAGCGAACCCACGCTCTTCGCGGGCAAGGACTTCGTCTCCCCGCGCGCCGGCCGCGACTGCGCCGCCGACGTCTACCGCCAGGCCGGGATCACCGACCCCCGCCGCCAGATCGACGTCGCCGAGCTGTACGTCCCCTTCAGCTGGTACGAGCCGATGTGGCTGGAGAACCTCGGCCTCGCCGCCGAGGGCGAGGGCTGGAAGCTCGTCGAGTCCGGCGCCACCGAACTGGACGGCGACCTCCCCGTCAACCCCTCGGGCGGGGTCCTGTCCACCAACCCCATCGGGGCCTCCGGCATGCTCCGCTTCGCCGAGGCCGCGCTCCAGGTGCGGGGCGCGGCGGGGGAGCACCAGGTGCCCGGCGCGCGCAGGGCCCTCGGGCACGCCTACGGCGGCGGCGCCCAGTTCTTCGCCATGTGGCTCGTCGCCGCCGCCCCGCCCACCGGATGAGGCCGGATCCGGGGGCCTGTCGGGCACCGGCCGCGCTCGCTAGTGTGGGCGGCGACGACGAGCCGGAAGGGGTACGGACGTGGCGGACAGCACGACCGAACAACTGGCGGGCGACATGAGGCCGGACCTCGACCTCGCCACGGCCACGTGGCAGTCGAGCGACCGGGGGAGCCGGGGCAACGTGCAGATCGCCTTCGTGGAGGGCTACATCGCCCTGCGGGACCGCAGGGACCCCGACGTCCCGGCGGTGATCTTCTCACCGGGCGAGTGGCGGGCGTTCATGCTGAGCGCGCGGGCCGGGGAATTCGACCTCACGTGACCGGGCGCGCCGGAGCGCCCGGCTCCCGGTGAAGGGACCCGCCCGACGGGTTCCCCGGCGGCACGGCGCCGCGGCGGGCACGTACGATGTGGGCATGTCCTTCCTCCGCCGCCGCAGCGCCGCCACCCCCACCGGGCCGGACTTCGACGTCCTCGCCATGGACCCCGGTGACTGGCCGGGTGATCTCGGTGCCGGGCTGCTCCCCGCGCCCGACGGCAGCTGCCAGGGGGTCTTCCTCCGCTACGACCTGTTCGGCGGCCGCGGTCCCGCGATGATCATCGGCAATCTGCCCGAGGGGTCCCCGGCCCGGGAGCTCGGCGAGGGCCAGGTGCCCTTCGAGGTGGCCCAGCTGCTGGCCGCCCTCGGCAACGACGAGCCGGTCCAGGTGGTGGAGACCGAGGACGTGCCCGTCATGCACGAGGACAACCTCCTCATCGTGCGCCGCCTCAAGTGCTCTGAGAGCCGGATCTCCTGCACCCAGTTCGACCGCAGCGACGGCGTCCTCGTCACCATCGCCAGCTGGGACCGGCCGATCACGGACGACCTCTACCAGCTGCTGAAGCCCCTCCCGGCCGAGATGTTCCAGGCCGGCTAGGACCGCCCCCGGCCCCACGAGGCCCCACGGACCAGCGGAGCCCGGCACGCCGTCGCGTGCCGGGCTCCCGCCGTGCCGGGCCGCTACCACCTGGAGGAGTGGACCTCCACGTCGGTGGCCTTCACAAAGGCCACCCGGTGCCCGAACTGGATCTCGTAGTAGACGTCCTTGCCCCGGACGATCCGGTGGCCCGCCGGCTCGAAGGTCGCCGCCCACAGGTATTCGCTCGGCGAGACCGCCCCCACGACGTACGACTGCCCGGCGAGCAGCTTGTACGGCAACGGCGTCACGGTCTGCACCGGAACGCCCGCCGGATAGGCATCCTTCTCCGGGTAGGCGCGCCCGTACACCGGGATCTCGGCCAGGCCCTCCCTCGGAGTGATCAGCCGGCCGTGTGCGCCCACCGCCGTCGGATCCCACCAGGGGTTGCGGAACCACGCCTTCTGGCCCAGGTACCAGATCGCCGTCCAGCCGCCCTGCCGGTCGGCCACGGCGAACTGCTGACCGGTGGAGGCGCGGGCACCCGTGTCGTTGACGTCGATCGTCGACGGGCTGCCGTCCGGGCGCAGACCGATGTCCCGGATCAGCGGGGCGTCCTCGCGCGGGGCGGTGTGCAGCCGCACGGCACCGGAGCCGTGGGGGGAGCACTTCTCGCCCGGCTTGGCGCAGCCGGTGTAGACCGGCTGGTGGTCCTCGTAGTCGGGCGCGATGGTGACCATGCCGCTGAGGGGACTGGCGTCCGCCTCGAAGGGCTGGCCCATCAGGTCGAAGTAGTGCGCCCAGTCCCAGTACGGCCCGGGGTCGGTGTGCATGCCCCTGATGGTCGACGGGACGGTGCCCGGGACGTTGTCGTGGCCCAGGATGTGCCGGCGGTCCAGCGGGATGTCCAGCTTGTCCGCCAGATACTCCACCAGCCGGGCCGACGTGCGGTACATCTCCTCGGTGTACCAGGCGTCGGGCTGGGCCAGGAAGCCCTCGTGCTCGATGCCGACGGACTTGGCGTTCACGTACCAGTTCCCCGCGTGCCAGGCGACGTCCTTGGTGGGCACGTGCTGGGCGATGTGGCCGTCCCCGGAGCGCACGGTGTAGTTCCAGGAGACGTACGCCGGATCCTTGATCAGCTTGATCGTCGTCTCCCACGTCCCCTCGGTGTCGTGGACGACGATGAAGTCGACCTTCTGCGAGGCGGGCCGGTCGGCGAGGTCGTGATTGCCGTAGTCCTTGCCCTCCAGCCGCTGGTACGGCGCCGGGATCGACTCGCAGGCCACCGACTCCGGGCACTCGGTGCCCTGGGACGGGACCGTGCCGAGACCCAGCCGTCGCACCTGCTCGGCGTGGGGGGCGACCCGGGGGGCGGCGGGCAGGACGACCGTCTGGCCGCTGTCGGTGGTGCGCCGCTGTCCCTTGCGGATGACGTCGAAGACGTCGTTGGCGAAGGTGGTCGCGGTGGCGGCGTCGGTGGCGCCGGAGTAGCCGGCCACCGCCGCGTACCAGTCGGCGGCGTCACCGCTCAGCGGCAGGCCGAGGCGCTTCTGCTCGGCGGCCAGCAGGGCCGCGCCACCCTGGAGGTTGGCGGCGGTGCTCGCGCGCAGCTCCTTGGGGGAGCGCCCGGTCAGCCCGGCGGCCCGCTCCAGGGTGCGCAGCCGGGCCGGGAGGGCGGCGGGCGCGGGGACGTCCATCGCGCGGCGGCTCGCGGCGCGCGGGCGGGCGAGATCACCCCGGGCGTCCTCGCCGGGGTCGCTGTGGTGCGGGGCGGCGGCCAGGGCGGTGGCGGCGTCGGTGAGATGCATCGGGCCGTAGCCGGCGGTGACGCTGGGGGCGCCGCCATGGCTGTCCCAGCGGGACTCCAGATAGGAGACGGCGAGCAGCACACTGCCGGGTACGTGGTAGCGGGCGGCCGCCTGGGCGAACTCCCGCTGGAGCGCGCCGGCGGCGGGTTTGTCCGCCGTGGCGGCCGGACCGGCCGTGACCATCGGCAGGAGCAGGGCCGCCGAGGCGACCGCACCGAACACCCGGCTCCGGTGGCTTCTTCGTCTGCCGGTCCTCGCGTTCCGTCGTGACTCCGGTACGGATCCTCGCAATGCGGCCTCCTCGGGACGGGCCGTGCCGAGCGCTTGGGCTGCTGATGGACCGAACTTACCAAGAGCAAAGCCCCGGCAGACGATGCGTCAATATGACTGGAGTGGCGCTCATCAGACTGGGTGGCTGGCGCAATCCACGTCAACGCCCGCGCCGGGGGTTTCCCGACGCGGGCGAGGGGACGCACCGGAGCCGTGCTCGCCCGTCCGGGCGAGCACCGACACGCCGTAAGTCGGCGGAACGGCGTGTCGGTCCGGCCCCTCAGCGCGTACCGACGGCGGCCCGGACGGCCCGGCGGGCCATCGCGCAGTCGTCGTGGAGCCGACGGAGCAGGAGTCGCTGCTCCTCACCGGACTCGGGGGTGCTGCCGGGTGGTGCGGGCTCGTGCATCGAGCGCTGCACGGCCGTCTCGTACGTCCTGATCTCCCGGGTGAGGACCAGCATCAGGTTGACCAGGAAGGCGTCCCGGGAGGTCGTCCCCGCCTGCTGGGCGTGCTGGCTGATCTGACGCCGTGCCAGGGGGGCGTCGCCGAGGACGGTCCACAGCGTCGCCAGGTCGTACCCCGGCAGATACCAGCCGGCGTGGTCCCAGTCGACGAGCACCGGCCCGGCGGGGGAGAGCAGGACATTGGACAGCTGGGCGTCGCCGTGGCAGAACTGCCCCTGGACATGGGCCAGGCCGTGGAGCAGCTTCTGGAGATCGCCCATGTCACGGTCGGTCAGCAGGCCCAGCTCGTGATAGCGGGCGATGCGCTTGCCGTAGTCCAGCGGCATGTCGAACATCCCGGCGGGCGGCCGCCAGAGATTGACCCGGCAGATCGCGCCGAGCGCCGCCCGGACGTCCGCGCGGGGCAGGGTGTCCACCGGGTGCCGCTGGGTGGCGGCGGGCCGGCCGGGCATCCGCTCGATGACCAGGGTGCAGTGCTCCGGATCGGCGGCGATGAGCCGCGGGACCCGGACCGGGGGGC
Source organism: Streptomyces abikoensis (assembly GCF_014648775.1). GTDB lineage: Bacteria > Actinomycetota > Actinomycetes > Streptomycetales > Streptomycetaceae > Streptomyces > Streptomyces abikoensis. The sequence continues at coordinate 655,179 of NZ_BMRT01000002.1, read as the reverse complement.
GATGCCGGACAAACGCCCGATATGTGGCTATTTCATGACGGAATCGCTCGGCCCATGCGGAGGAATGGTCCAGTAAACACTTCGCCACGGCCGTACTCCGACCGGTGGTGCCGACCAGGAGGACGGAGCGCCCGCCCCGGCGCAGCACCTGGACGGGGTTGAACTCGGGGCAGATGCGATGGACCGATGAGATCACCGTGCGCAGCTGCGCGCCCTGGGGGCCGGACAAGTCGATTCTCCCGCTGAGCGGTTGGGTGCCTGGCCCCGGGGCCCTCCGCGCCCGCCCGCCCCCGAACGCGGCCCCCACGGCGTGGGACGGATCGAGGTACGGGCCGCCGCCGCTCTGCTGGGGGCGGAGCGGCCGGGGCGGAGCGGACACGGAGGTCGAGGCTGCATACATGAGCGGAACAGGTCCCTTCGTGTCGGCGAATTGCGGCGCTACCCGGTCCCCGGTCCCGTGGGCACCCTGGGGAATGCGGCCGGGTTGCCGGGTGGCCGGGGTTGCGCGTTCCTACATCACACCCGATCGCGGGTGGCACACCATGTGGCGCACCCTGGCGAACCCTGGCGAATACTCGCTTGGCCCATGACGGCCCGAGTACCTTCAAGTCAGCCGAGGAACCTGGGGGCTTGACGTGACGAGGGAACCCAACACCCGCCTCGCGGACCTGTTCGGCCTGGCCGGCTGGTCCAAGGGCGAGCTCGCGAGACTCGTGAACCGGCAGGCGGCGGCCATGGGCCATCCGCAGCTGGCGACCGACACCTCGCGGGTGCGGCGTTGGATCGACATGGGGGAGTCCCCTCGCGATCCCGTGCCCAAGGTGCTGGCCGCCCTGTTCACCGAGCGACTCGGCCGTGTCGTGACCATCGAGGACCTCGGGTTCGGCCGGCGCGGGCGCGCCGGCAAGGCGCAGACCCCTGACGGGCTGCCCTGGCCGCCCGAGCGGACCGCCGCGGTCCTCACCGAATTCACGGGAATGGACCTCATGCTCAACCGACGCGGCTTGGTGGGCGCGGGCGCCGCGCTCGCCGCAGGCTCAGCAATCAGCGGTGCGATGCACGACTGGCTCCACATGGACCCGGTCCTGGCCTCCGACGCCCCGCACTTCGACGATCCCCTGCGCGTCAAGGCCGCGCAGGCGGACCCCGCCGCCTTCGACCGCTACGAGGCGGCCCCGGTCGGCTCCCTCGAGATCGACGCGCTGGAGCACTCGGTCGAGATCTTCCGGATCTGGGACGCCCAGCGCGGCGGCGGGCTCCAGCGCAAGGCCGTCGTCGGCCAGCTCAACGAGGTGGGCGGCATGCTCTCCTACCGCCACCCCGAACACCTCCAGCGCAGGCTGTGGGGTGTCGCCGCCAATCTGGCGGTGCTGGCCGGCTGGATGTCCCACGACGTGGGCCTGGAGCCCACGGCTCAGAAGTACTTCATCATCGCCGCCCACGCGGCCCGGGAGGGCGGGGACCGCCCGAGGGCCGGCGAGGCCCTCTCCCGCTGCGCCCGTCAGATGGTCCACCTGGGCCGGCCGGACGAGGCGATGGATCTGATGAAGCTCGCCAAGTCCGGTTCCGGCCCCGAGACCCTGCCGCGCACCCGGGCGATGCTTTACACGGTCGAGGCCTGGGCCCAGGCCTCGATGGGGCGCGGCCAGGCCATGCGGCGGACGCTCGGCGAGGCCGAGGACCTCTTCGTCGCCGACAAGGGGGATGTCGCCCCGCCGAGCTGGATGCAGATGTTCGACGAGGCGGATCTCCACGGAATGCAGGCCCTGGCCTACCGCACCCTCGCCGAGCACGATCCCACGGCCGCCCCCGTCGCCCAGCAGCACGCCAAGCGGGCGCTGGAGCTGCGCGGGGGGCAGCGCCAGCGGTCGATGATCTTCGACTACATCTCCATGGCGTCCGCCTGTTTCATCGGCAACGACCCCGAGCAGGCCGACACCTTCGCCCGGATGGCGCTCACCACGATCAATGAGACGTCCTCCCACCGCACCTGGGACCGGCTGCGGGAGATGTACCGGCTCACCGGGAAGTACGCGGACTACCCCGCCCTCTCGCCCCTGCGGGAGGACATCCAGCGGGCCCTGGCCAAGGCTCCGGGGAAGAACCGCCCGACGGCCGTATGACCCGAGCCGTCAGCCGGAAGTCAACCCAGAAGTCACCTATGAGGCCACGAGCCCTATGAGCCGATGCGGGCGATCAGTACGCACGCGTCGTCCTCACGCTCCTTGTCGCCGAACTCCTCCAGTACCGCCCGCAGGCAGTCCTGAGCGGTGTCCGCCATGGCGAATCGCGGCGCGAGCTCCAGCAGCCGCCGGGCACCGGCCCGGTCCGCCAGCCCCTCGGTGTGGAGCAGCAGCACATCACCGGGCAGCAGCCGCTCCTCGGTCTGCGCGTAGGCGGCATCCGTCATGGCACCGAGCAGGACGCCCTCCGGCGGCCGCAGCGCCCGGCCCGCCCCGTCGCGGAAGAGCAGCGGGGCGGGGTGGCCGGCCTGGGACCACAGGAGGGTGCCGGAGGCGGGCTCGTAGCGGCAGCAGACCGCGCTGCCCAGGGCGGGCTGGGCGGAGGATTCCAGGAGGTGATTGAGCCAGCCCATCAGAGGGCCGGGCTCGGCCCCGGAGACCGCCATGCCGCGCACCGCGCCCAGCAGCATGGCCATGGTCGAGGTGGCGGCCACCCCCCGGCCGGTGAGGCCGCCGACGGTCAGCAGTGTCCGGCCGCCGGGCAGCTCCATCGCGTCGAACCAGTCGCCGCCGATGAGGCTGCTGGTCGAGGACGGGAGGTAGTGCCCGGCCAGATCGAGGACGCCACCGCCCGGGGCCGCGGGGCCGGCGGGGACGCTCTGCGGGAGCCGCAGGGAGCCGCGCCACGGTGGCAGCACGGCTTCCTGCAGCTCGACCGCAAGCCGGTGCTCGGTCCGGGCGGCATCCCGCCGGCGGTGCGCCGAGTCACGGGTCTCGTGCACCTCCCGGCGGAAGCGCCGCAGATCGCTGACGTCCCGCAGCACGGCCCACATGGAGCTCGTGCAGCCGTCGGCGTCGAGCACCGGCTCGCCCATCATGTGCACCGTGCGCACGGCGCCGTCGTCGCCGCGCACGATGCGGAACTCCCCGTCGATCGGCTTCCCGTCCACCAGGCAGTCGGTGACCATCGTGGTCAGCAGCCCGGTGTCCTCCTCCAGGAGGGTGGAGGGGAGCTCGTCGAGGGTCAGCGCGCCGTCCTCGGGGCGGCGGCCGAAGAGCGCGAAGAGCTCGTCGGTCCACGCCACCTCGTCGGTCAGCAGGTTCCACTCGGCGCTGCCCACCCTGCCGGGCGTCGCCGGGCCGTTCCCGGCCGCGAGGCCGTCCCCGTCCGCCCCGTCGTCCTCGGCGACGCGCGTGGCCGTGCCGGCACCCCGGGCCGCCGTGCCGCCCTCCGCGCCGACGGAGGTGGCCGTGCCGCTCCCCGCCCCGGCGCGCCGGGAGGTGGGCAGGCCCGCGAGGAGCTGGCCCAGCTGCTCGCCGAGGTCGTCCGCGTGGTGGGCGGCCAGCTCGCACACGGCGCGCTGCCAGTGGAGCCGGGGGTCGTCCGAGGTCTCCGCGCTCGCCACCGCCTCCCGGCGCACGGCGTCGATGCCGCCTCTGAGCCGTTGCGTCTGCGAGATGAGCGCGTCCACCTGGCCGCGCTCGGGCGGCTCGGCGGCGGGACGGTCCGCGGACTGTGGGGACGGCATCACGTACTCCGATACAGGCGGGGCGCGGCCGGCTCCGGGGATCCGCTGGAACGGCCGGCAGGACTGCTGTCACGACTGTGGCACAGGGAGCGACGGGCTGTAAGGGCTTTGGCAATACCCGATACGGTGGTGCTTGAGGCATATGCCGACGGCATGGGTAGGACATTTCCGGCGGCACTCCGCGGAACCCACCGCTCCGGGTAGGCTGCGGCGCTTGGGAGTACCCGAGTTTCCACAGTTCACCAGGCATAGCACAGGTGGACACCGGCAAGAATGCCGTCCGGAAGGAAATCCCGTTGCCAGCCGACTCCTCGCACCGGATGCTGACCCCATGTTCGATCCAGACATAGCGCCCAGCGGCACCCTGCTCGGCCTCCTCCAGCGAGGCCGCGGCGACGGGACCCTGCATGCCCTCGCGGCGCCGCGGGCCGAGGCGCTCGCGGCGCTGAACCACTGCGTGCTCCGCGACCCCCGCCGCGACTGGCAGGTGGAGAACCGCTCCCTCTACTACGCGCGCCTCTATCTGGACCTCGACGGCAGGCTCGGCGAGATCGAACAGCACCTCTTCCACCCGGACGACCTGATCGACACCTCCGAGGAGCGCACGGGCCTCGCCCTGGCCGTCCTCGGCCACCTCGCCTCCTACGGCCGCGACGACGCCCTCGTCCTGCTGCGCCGCTACGCCGCCACCGGCGGGAACTGGGCCTGGGCCCTCGACGAGCTGGCCCTGCGCGACGACGACGCCGGGCTGCGCGCCCTGGCCGCCCCCGTCCTCGCCCGCTTCCCGCACACCCCCGAGGGCGAGGCCGCGCTGGCCGCCGCCGTCCGCGACGCCTTCGAGCCCCGGCCCTGGCGGCTGTGGGCCGACGACCGCCGCGCCCCCGCCACCGCGGCCCGGGTGCGCGCCGCCCGGGAACAGGGCTCGTTCGACCGCTGGCAGCGCCAGCTGCGCCCCACCGGCCCCCGCCCGGGCTGGAGCGTCCGCGAGGTCCTCGACTGGGCCCAGCAGGGCCTCGACGCCCACCCCACCCAGCACCGCCACGTGCCGGCCACCCGCTGCCTGACCGCCGTGGCCGGGCCCGAGGACCGCCTGGAGATCATCGAGGCCGCCGCCTTCGGCCCCGAGGCCGCCCGCGCCACCGCCCTGCGCTACCTCGCCGAGCACCACGACCCCCAGGCCCTCGACCTCATCGAGACGGCCGCCGCCGACCCCGGCGAGCTCGTCTCCTCGGCCGCCGTGACCGCCTTCGAACGGATGCGCAGCACGGCCGCCCTGGAACGGGCCCGCGCCTGGATCCACCGGGGCGACGCGCTGGGCGCCGCCGCGGCCGGGATGCTCGCCTGCCGGGGCGCCGCCTACGACTCCGCGCTCGTCCTCGCCGCCCTGCGCCGCACCGTCCGCACCGAGGGCTGCGACGCGCCCGTCCTGTGGGACCTCGTCGACGGGGCCGGCCGGCTGGCGATCACCTGCGCCGCGCCCGTGCTGCGGCACATCTACCGCGAGACGGCCTCGTCCCATCTGCGGGGCCGGGCCGCGCGCGCCCTCGCCGCGACCGATCCCTCCTTCGCGGCGGGCTTCGCCGTCGAGTGCCTGTGGGACTGCGAGGAGTCGACCCGGGAGCTGGCCGCCCGCCACGCGACGACGGCCGACGCCCGCGTCGTCGACCAACTGCGCAGGCTCGCCGCCGATCCGGCCGAGGAGGCGGAGGTGCAGACGGCGGTGCTCAGCCGCTTCGAGCCGGAGGCTCCGACGGCCTGACCCCCGGAGCCGGCTCCGGCCCGCACCCGGCATGCGGGCCCTGCCTCCCGGCAACGGAGTCGGCCCTGCCTCCCGGCAACGGAGTCGGCCCTGCCTCCCGGCAACGGACGCCGGCCCCGCCTTCCGGCAAGGTCGGCCCTGCCTCCGGACGCCGGCCCCGCCTCCGGGCGACGGAGCCAGCCCCGCCTCCGGGCAGCGGCTTCGCCGCGGGGCCGGGTTCCCTCCCGGGACGGCCGGGCACCGCGGGCAGCCCCGGTCTCCCGGCCCGGGCCCGGACCCGGTTCCGCGCCGCTTCGCGCGGGCTGCGAAGCTGACGGTATGTCACGATCAGCATCCAAGGGCGTTCCCACCGGGTCCGCCCCCTCCCGCCGCGCCCTGCTCGCCGGAGCCGCCGCGCTCGCCCTGTGGCCCACGGCGGCCATGGCCGCCGAGCCCGCCCGTCCCGCCGGGGACGCGCCCGTCCGCGTCACGGAGGGGCAGGTCGCCGAGGCCGCCCGGGGCCAGGCGATCCTCTACCCCAGCGTGACGAGCTGCCTCACCGTCACCGTGCGGCTGAGCGGCGGAGCGAAAGTCGGCGCGCACGCCAGTCTGTTCCGGGTGCCCGGTGAGCTGCGCTCGGACGAGATCCTCGGTGCCGTGCGGCGCCGGGTCGCGGGGCGCCGGGTGCTCGCCGTCGAGGTCAGGGGCGCCGTCGGCGCCTGGGACCCCTCGTACTTCACCAAGGCGATCGAGAGTTACGGCGACGGCGAGACCGTGCCCTTCCCGACGCGGCCCGACCCGGAGGGGCTGGCGCGCGCCGTGGCCGCCGGGCTCGGGCTGCCGGCGTCGGCGCGGGTGAGCGTCGAGGACGTGCCCGACGGCGACCAGACGGTCCGCTGACACCGGCCGTCCGCCGGCGGCCCAGTGGCCCGGAAAACGGGCGGCCGACCCCGGCCGGTGTGTGTCAAGCTGTGGCGAAGGCCCCTATGACCAGGAGGTTTCAATGGCGGACGACACAAGCGCCCAGGCCCCGGAGGGGCAGGAGGACGACGTGAAGCGCAAGTTCCGGGAAGCCCTGGACCGCAAACGCGGGAAATCGCCGGAAGGCGCCTCCGGCGGCCGGGGCCGTGACGGCTCCAAGATCCATGGCACTCACGGCAAGGCGGGCGGGCAGCGTTCGTTCCGCCGCAAGAGCGGCTGAGCGGCTGAGCGGCTGAGCGGCCGAGCGGCCGACCGCGCCCGGCGGCCCGGCGCCGCGGCCCATGGCCTGACCAGTCCGGGAGCCCGGACTGGTCGGTGCCGCCGGGCGGACGTCACCCCATGGGGCCGGAGGGCTGCTCGGCCTCGGCGCTGCGGGACTGCGGGGGCCGGGCCGGCTGCGGCGGGCGGACGTTCTGCGGCGGGCGGACGTTCTGCGGGCGCGTCTGCTGGGCGTCCTCCAGCATGCCCTTGCTGACGTTCTTGCAGACGGGCACGGCGCCGGTGTTCTCCACGTACTTCGCCGAGACCCAGGTGTTGCGGTCCCGCAGCAGGTACCAGACGGGGTTGCCCGCGACGTCCTGGGCGTGGGCCTTGCAGCGCAGGGCCACCTGGGTGCGGTACTTCAGCACGCCCTTGACGGCGGAGTCCGTGGTGGGGAAGCCGCGTTCGTTGATGCCCGTGCTGGAGACGACCGCACCGTACGGCCGGATGGGCGGGACCGGCGGCGCATCGGCGGAGTGGGCGGCGGGGGCGGCGGCCAGCAGGGAACCGCCGAGGGTGACGGCCGCGATCACACCGGCCGAGACCCTTCTGCTGCGGATCGCGAGTGTACTGATCATGGGAACTCCCTCGATGCGAAGTGGATCACGCATTGACCGGGTTCCACATGAAATGTCGCCATAAACACAAATCAAGTTGACGGCCCGCATGGACGGCCCGGATGGCTGATCCGGGCGCTCCTCCGGGCGCGTTCGGCGTGCGCCGGCCGTCCGTTCAGTCATCGGTCCGCCGGGCCCGGCTGGGCTGCACCCGCTTGGGCTCGCCCTTCATCTTCGGGTGCTCCGGCGGATAGGGCAGATCGCCCAGGCCGTGCTCCCGCTCGTCGCGCGCGGCCAGCTCCAGGGCCGCCTCCAGGTCGCTGGCCTGTTCGTCCATGCCCGCGTGGAGATCGCCGACCTCCGCGAACCGGGCCGGCATCGTCGCCAGGTCGAAGTCCTCGGGCACGGCATCGGTCAGCTCGTCCCAGCGCAGCGGCGCCGAGACGGGCGCGTGCGGCCGGGGCCGCACGGAGTAGGCGCTGGCGATGGTCCGGTCCCGGGCGGTCTGGTTGTAGTCGACAAAGATCTTTTCGCCGCGCTCCTCCTTCCACCAGGCCGTGGTGATCCGCTCCGGCGCCCGGCGCTCCAGCTCCCGGGCGACCGCGATGGCCGCCCGCCGCACCCGGACGAAGGTCCACCGGGGCGCGATCGGCACGAAGACGTGGAGGCCCCGCCCGCCCGAGGTCTTGGGCCAGCCGGCCAGACCCAGCTCCGCCAGGACGTCCTTCAGCTCCAGCGCCGCCCGCACCGCGTCGGCGTAGTCGGTGCCCGGCTGGGGGTCGAGGTCGATGCGCAGCTCGTCGGGGTGCTCGGTGTCCGAGCGCCGCACCGGCCAGGGGTGGAAGGTCAGACAGCCCAGGTTCGCCGCCCACAGCACGGCGGCCGGCTCGCCCGGGCAGATCTCGTCGGCGTACCGGCCGCTGGGGAAGGCGATGCGCCCGGTCGGGATCCACTCGGGCAGGTTCTTGGGCGCCCTCTTCTGGAAGAACGACTCGCCCTCCACCCCGTCCGGATACCGCTCCAGCGTCGTGGGCCGGTCCTTGAGGGCCCGCACGATGCCGTCGCCGACGCTCAGGTAGTAGCGGGCGAGGTCGTACTTCGTGAACCCGCGCTGCGGGAAGTACACCTTGTCCGGGTTGGACAGCCGTACGGTCCGCTCGCCGACGGTGAGCTCGAGCGCCTCTGCCATGCGTTTCACGCTAGGCGGGGCGGCGGGACGGCGCCTGTCGGCGGGCGGCCGCCCGGCCCCGCCCGCACAATCACGACCATGGACCTTCCGGTGATGCCCCCGGTCCGGCCGATGCTGGCGAAGACCGCCGCCACCATCCCGCCCGGGATGCAGTACGAGGCCAAGTGGGACGGCTTCCGGGCCATCGTCTTCCGCGACGGCGCCGAGATCGAACTGGGCAGCCGCACGGGCAAACCGCTGACCCGCTACTTCCCCGAGCTCACCGGCGCCCTCCTCGAACAGCTGCCCGCCCGCTGTGTCCTCGACGGGGAGATCGTCATCGCGCGCGGCGGCGGGCTGGACTTCGACGCCCTCCTGGAGCGCATCCACCCCGCCGACTCCCGGGTGCGCCATCTGGCGGAGGTCACCCCGGCGAGCCTGATCGCCTTCGACCTGCTCGCCCTCGGCGACGCCTCGCTCCTCGACACCCCGCAGAGCGAGCGCAGGGCGGCCCTCACCGAAGCGCTCCGCGACGCGCGCGCCCCCCTCTTCACCGCGCCCGTCACCCACGACCTCGACGTGGCCCGGGGCTGGTTCGAGCAGTTCGAGGGCGCCGGCCTCGACGGGGTGATCGCCAAGCCGCCCGGGCTGCCCTACCGGCAGGGCGAACGCGTCATGGTCAAGGTCAAGCACGAGCGCACCGCAGACTGCGTCGTCGCGGGGCTGCGTCCGCACAAGAGCGGCCCGGTCGTCGGCTCGCTGCTGCTCGGCCTCTACGACGCCGGGGGCCGGCTCCAGCACGTGGGCGTGTGCGCCTCCTTCCCCATGCGCCGCCGCCGGGAGCTGATGGCCGAACTGGAGCCGCTGCGCATGCCGGACGCCACCGGCCACCCCTGGCAGGACTGGGCGGACGCGGAGGCCCAGGCCGCCGGCCGGCTCCCCGGCGGCCCCAGCCGCTGGACCGGCAAGAAGGACCTGTCCTGGACCGCCCTGCGGCCCGAGCGGGTCGTCGAGGTGGCCTACGACCACATGCAGGGGGACCGCTTCCGCCACACCGCCCAGTTCCGCCGGTGGCGCCCGGACCGCACCCCCGAGAGCTGCACGTACGACCAGCTGGAGGAGCCGGTCCGCTACGACCTCGCGCGGGTCCTCGGCGGTGAGCCGGAGCCGCGGTAGACCTTCCGGAGCAACGACGCCCCGTACGGCCGCCCCAATGCGTGCCTGACGAGTCGCCATATTTCACGCTGGTACGACCACCTGATACCGGCTTGAAGAGGTGACGCTCATGACCGGTGCCCGTACGGTCCGCTTCCGCGCCGGCGCGCGGTACGGCGCGGCGGTCCTGGTGTGCGCCGGGGCCGTGTGCCTCGCCTGGGGGCCCGGCCCCGCGGCGGCCACGGATTCCGGGGACGGCGCGGACTCGCCGTTCTGGGCCGAACCGTCGGGCCGGGCCGGCAAACAGGCCCGGACCTGGGAGGAACGGGGCCGGGAAGGGGACGCCGAGGCGGTGCGGCGCATCGCGGAGCAGCCGACGGCCGTCTGGCTGACGGGCGACGACCCCAGGGCTCAGGCCGCCCGCGTCACCGAGGAGGCCGAGCGGGCCTCCCGGATCCCCCTGCTGGTGGCGTACAACGTCCCGCACCGCGACTGCGGCCAGTACTCCTCGGGCGGCGCGCCCACGGCCGCCGCCTATCGCGCCTGGGTCTCCCGCGTGGCCGCCGGCATCGGTGAGCACCGGGCCTGGGTGGTGCTGGAGCCGGACGCGGTCGCCCAGTGGGCCTCCGGCTGTCTGCCGAAGACCGCGGCGCGCGAGCGGCTGGGGCTGCTGGCCGAGGCGGTGCGGACGCTCAAGGCCCGGCGGGGGGTGTCCGTGTACGTGGACGCGGGCAACGCGGGCTGGATCTCGGACCAGGCGCTGCTCGCCGGCGCGCTGCGCGGGGCCGGGGTCGGGGCGGCGGACGGCTTCGCGCTGAACGTCTCCAACTTCCATACGACGCCGGTGACGCGGGAGTACGGCGACCGGCTCTCCGCGCGGCTGGGCGGGGCCCACTACATCATCGACACCAGCCGCAACGGGAACGGGCCGCTGAGGAACGACGAGCCGGGGGCGGAGAGCTGGTGCAATCCGCCGGGACGGACGCTGGGCACGCCGCCGACCACGGCGACCGGCGATCCGAGGGTCGACGCGTTCGTGTGGGTCAAGCGGCCGGGGGAGTCCGACGGCAGCTGCCGGGGGGCGCCGCCGGCCGGGCACTGGTGGTCGGAGTACGCGCTGGGCCTGGCGAGGCCGCCGGAGGAAGCGGCGCCCGCGCGGCCGCCGGCGGCGGCCGCGACGACACCGGGCTGACGGGGGGCCGGAGGGACGTCAGCGTACGTACACCCACGCCGCGCGGGACGGCGTGCCCGCGCGGTCCGTCAGGAAGAGCATGTACCAGCCGCCCGGCACCAGCGAGGGATCCTGGGGGATCGTCACGGCCACCGCCCCGCCGTGGTGGGCCAGGGGCAGTGCCACGGACCGCTGTTCGACGTCCGTCGCGTGGGTCACCGCGCTGGGCCGCATGAGCCGGGCGGTCGCCACCTCGCCCGCGTCGGTGCCCGGCAGGACGAGCGTGGCGCCGTGGGCGGTGCGGAGGGGGCCCGTGGGCGGTGCGGGGCGGTGGGCGCGGTAGAGGTACGGCGGCGTGTACACCTCGATGCGCTTCTCGAAGACCCCCATGCGGGTGTCGTCCTTGTCCGCGAAGAGCGGGTTGGAGCCGAAGACCGCGATCCGCCCGTCGGGCAGCAGCAGGGCCTCCGCGTGGTAGTCGCGGCCGACGGCCGGCGCGGCCGCCGTCTCGAAGGCGCGGGTCCTGGGGTCGTAGAACTGGGCGCGCAGGATGTCCGAGCCGCGCTTGCCCCGGTAGTCGCGGGAGCCGCCGGAGGTGAAGACCCGGTCGTCGGGGGTGAGCACGGCGTTGAGGTAGCGGGTGCCCTGGGGCAGATCGGGCCCGGGGACGTAGTGGGGGGCCGGGGCGCGGAGGTCGGCGATGGCGGTGCGCCCGGTGGACTCGTGGGACTCGCCGACCCCGCCGCCGCCCATGATCATCACCTTCCGGTCCTGGGCCGGGGGCAGCAGCACGGAGGCCGAGGTCTCCGTCATGTCCTGCTCCTCCAGGCCGGGTACGGGCACGAAGGCGTTGGTGTCCACGTTCCACAGGCCCGGGGTGCGGCCCGCGTGGGCGGGCCCGTAGCCGGCGTTGGAGCCGGAGTAGAAGAGGCGGCCGCCGGCGGTGAGGAAGAGCGCGGGGTAGGTGGGGAAGTAGCGGTTGGGACCCGGGGACCACTTGTGGGTCCTGGGGTCGTAGATCTCGTTCTTGCCCGGGATGATCTCGCCCATGTCGTCCAGCCCGGAGACCGCCAGGACCCGGCCGTCCTTGAGGGTGACCAGGGTGGGGTACCAGCGGGCCTCGGACATCGGGTCGACGCGGACGTAGCGCTCGGCGACGGGGTCGAACTCGTAGGCGTCCTTGAGGCCCTGGAAGTCCTTCTTGTCCAGCCCCAGTTTGGCGGCGAGGCCGTAGAGGTCCTGGGCGTCACGGCCGCGCAGCCCCTGGACGCGGTACTGGTCGGCGGTCTGGGTGATGCCCTGCTCCCCGTCGGTGACCGCCTCGACGTAGACGCGGGCCTGGGCGGCGGTGACGGTGACCTTCTTCGGCGCGCGGTCGGTCTGCTCGACGACGTTCTTCTTCGCGCGCGGCACGAGGACGGGCAGCAGCGTGCGGTACCGCTTGCCGGTGGAGCCCACGAACACGGTCCCGGCGGGGAAGGTCCGGGGGGCGTCGGGGTTCTCGTTCTTCACCAGCATCGCGCCGCCGGCCCGTTTCACGTCGCCGGTGAGCTTCTCGTAGCGGGCGGTGCCGCCCGCGACCAGCAGCCGGCCGTCGGGGAGCTGGGCGTGGCCCGAGCAGAACATGTCCTTGGGGGTGTCGATCTCCCGGAAGGTGTTGCGCGCCGGGTCCCACAGGACGCTCTGGAAGGTCCCCGCCCGGAAGTTCTTCTCGTCGTTGCCGGACCCGGCGATCAGCAGCACCTTTCCGGTGCGCAGCAGGGCCGCGTGAATGGCGTTGATCCGGAACCGGGCGGGGACGTCCACCACGTCCCAGTGCCCGTACCGGAGCTTGTACGACTCCTGGTTGATCGTGTACTCGTGCCAGGCCCGCTCGGCGAAGCCGGTGGCGGCCGGGCCGTTGGCCGCGATCAGGGCCAGCGCGGCACCGGCGCCCAGCACCGCCTTGCGCGCCTTCCTGTTGGCCCGGAACCGGGCCCAGGACCTCGCCGGAAATGTCTTCCTCGGGAACCTCACCGCATCCACGTCCCATCGCTCGTACGAGTCCCGCGCGCGGTGCGCGCGGCCCCCCTCACCAGGCCCGGCGCCGCTCCCGCCGACGGCCGGCCCGCCAGACGGCGACCGGGCCGAGGGCGGTCACCAGGGCCAGCAGCGCCCAGCACCGCATCGCCGCGTGGGCGTGGCCGAGCACCCAGGAGGCGGCCAGCGACAGGGCGAACAGCCCGGCCCACAGCAGATGGCAGCGGAAGGTCGCGAGGCGGTCGGGGCTGGCCGAGTCGCCCTTGGGCGTCACCACGAAGCGCGAGCTCCGCCGCAGCACGGCCTGGGCGAGCGAGCGCGCGTAGAGGGGTGCGGAGAGCGCGGACATCACCATGCCGGCGGCCCCGGAGGAGCCGGCCGGTTCGTGGGGGCTGACGTTGTGGCGCCGGTTCCAGACGTACAGGCCGATCTGGAGGGCGGCCGCGTCGCAGTAGAGCATCAGCCACAGCGACGGCTCCACGGAGATTCCCGAGGCCCCGAAACCGAGGAAGAGCACGCAGGTCAGGGCGCCCAGTACCCAGTTGAGCGCGGCCATGGGGTAGTAGGCCACCATGAAGCCGTAGTTGAGCAGCCGTCCGGGGGAGAGGGACCAGGCCGCCCGCCAGAACTGCCGCAGCAGCGTCTCGTACGTCCCGCGCGACCAGCGCAGCTGCTGGCTGAAGAAGTCCGTCCAGGTCGAGGGGCCCTCGCCCACGGCGAGGACGTCGGGGGTGTAGACGGACTTCCAGCGGCGGCCCGTGGCGGGGTTGCGCCGGCGGTGGATCTCCAGTCCGGTGGCCATGTCCTCGGTGATCGAGTCGTAGAGGCCGCCGATCTGCCGCAGCACGCCGACGCGGACGCAGTTGCTGGTGCCGACGAACATGGGCGAGCCGTAGGCGTTGCCGGCCCGCTGGATCAGGGCGTGGAAGAGGAACTGCTGGCTCTCGGCGGCCTTGGTGACCGCCGTGGTGTAGTTGCCGTAGACCTGGGGGCCGACGACGAACGCCACGTCGGGGTCGCGGAAGTAGCCGAGCATCCGCTCCAGGAAGTTGGGCAGCGGCACGTGGTCGGTGTCGACGCAGGCCATGAACTCGTAGGCGTCGCCGTGGGCGTCCAGCCAGGCGTTGTAGTTGCCGTGCTTGGTACGGGCCCGGTAGCGGCCGGAGGGCTGGTTCCAGCGGGCGACGCCCTTGCGGGAGAAGTGCCGTACGCCCAGCCGCCGGCAGAGCCGCTTCACCTCCGGGTCGTCGCCCTCGTCGAGCAGCCAGACGTCCAGGGGCCCGTCGTGCTCGATGCGCACCGCCCCCTCCAGCGTGGCCCGGACCATGGACAGCGGTTCCTTGCCGGGGACGAAGCTGGTGAGGAAGGCGACGCGGGTGCCGGGCCGGGCGCGGACGGGGACGGGGTCCCGGGCCGCCCAGGTGGCGTGGGCGTTGGAGGCGACGTTGACGACGCGGAACAGCTCGATCAGCCCGATCGAGACCAGCATCACGGTGTCGAGCGCGCGCTCCCAGTCGCTGACGTAGGGCCGGTACAGCCAGTGCTCGGGGGAGACGAGCCACAACAGGAGGGCGAGGCAGACCAGCGGGCCCGCGGCGACCAGCAGCATCACCTTGACGCCGCCGCCCGGGCCGGGCCCGAGGAGGCGCCGGTAGCGCACCCGGTAGCCGCTGTCGGGGGCCTCGGTGAGCGGCCCGGCCAGTCTGCTGTAGCGCGCGTAGTCGTAGGCCGCGCTCCCGCCGGGCCCGGCGGGAGCCGGGACCCCCGGCGCGCCCGGGCCGAGGCTCCCGGTGTCGCCCGGCGCGCCGCCGGGGGCGGGCACCGCGCCGTCGGGGCGGCCACGGGCCGCCGCCAGCCGGGACTCGCTCGTCGAGATCGCCACCACAGACCCCCAGTCGGACCAGGAGGGACAGTGGGAGAAAACCTAACAAAACGGACCTACGATCATGTGATGAACGCCCCGAAAACCGGCATCACATCACCTGCACAGCCGAGGGGTACGGTCCGTTCGCCCGCGCGGCCTAGAATTGCGTAATTCTTCAATTCAGCAGGTCTGCGAAGAGCCGGACGAGTCAGCGAGGGGGCCGCCGTGAGTGCGTTCGCCGAAGCGATGCGGGAGCGGGTGCGCGCCGCGCGCGCCGACCTCGCGGCCGCGCGGGCGGCCGGGGACGTCTACGCGGCCGCGGTCGCGGAGGACGAGCTGGACGACGCCCTGCGGCTGGCCCTCGCCCACGGCATCACCACGGACGAGGACGACGAGCGGGGTGGGAGTTGAACGGCGTGAAGGTGCCGCTGTACCAGGCCAAGGCGGAGTTCTTCCGGATGCTCGGCCACCCGGTGCGCATCAGGGTGCTGGAGCTCCTCCAGAACGGGCCCATGCCGGTGCGCGACCTGCTCGCCGAGATCGGGGTCGAACCGTCCAGCCTCTCGCAGCAGCTCGCGGTGCTGCGCCGCTCGGGCATCGTCACCGCCACCCGCGAGGGCACCACCGTCGTCTACGCCCTGGCCGGCGGGGACGTGGCGGAGCTCCTCGGCGCCGCCCGGCGCATCCTGACCCAGGTGCTCAGCGGCCAGGAGCAGCTCCTCACGGAGCTGCGGGGCGCGGAGAGCGCGGCGGAGTGATGACACCGTCCACGAACTCGCGAGCAAGACGAACCACGACGACCGGGGAGATACGGCCATGACCCACGATTCCGAGAAGTACGCCGAGAAGGCGGTGGGCTGGCGCGTGCTGATCTACATCGTCTTCGGCCACGTCCTGGCCGGCTTCATCTGGCTGCTCTTCTACCTCGGCTCGCACGCGAAGTAGGGCGCCAGCAGGACGGACGCCGCCTCCCGGGCCGTCCGGGCCGCCCCCGGGTCGCCCGACACGGCCGCCGTCACGATCGCGCCCTCCGCGAGGAGGGCGATCTGGCCGCCCAGCGGAGCCGGCGCGCCCGCCTCCGTGACGAGGCCGCCCAGGTAGCGGCGGAAGGCGTCCTTGTGCGCCCGGGCCGCCTCCGCCACGGCCGGCGAGACGCCCCCCAGCTCGCCGAAGGAATTCACGAACGCGCACCCGCGGAAGCCGTCCTCCGCGAACCAGCGCTCCAGCCAGTCGAACACCGCGAGCACCCGCTCCCGCCCGGCGGGCAGCGCCTCCGCGTGGCTCGCCAGCGCCGCGCGCCAGCGCTCGTCACGGCGCCGCAGATACGCCTCCACCAGCACGTCCTTGGAGGGGAAGAGCTGGTAGAGGCGCTTGAGGGAGACCCCCGACGCGCCCCGGATCGCGTCCATCCCCACCGCCTGGAGCCCCCGGGCGTAGAAGAGCTCCTCCGCCGCGTCCAGGACCCGGACCTCGGCCTCCGTCGGCGCCACGCTCCCCATCGCTCTCCCTCTCCACTTCACCGCTTGCGCGAGAACCATCGTTCTCCTACGCTACCGCACACGGTGGAGAACGTTCGTTCTCCACGTGGAGAGAGGGAGAACCATGCCCGAGATCACACCGCCGGTCCCGCCGTTCACCACCGAGACCGCCCTCGCGAAGGTGCGCGCCGCCGAGGACGCCTGGAACACCCGGGACCCCGAGCGGGTCGCGCTCGCCTACACCGAGGACTCCGAGTGGCGCAATCGCGATGTGTTCCTGACCGGCCGTCGGCGGATCGTCGCCTTCCTCCGCGAGAAGTGGGAGCGCGAGCTCTGCTACCGGCTCCGCAAGGAGCTGTGGGCCCACACCGACGACCGCATCGCCGTGCGCTTCGAGTACGAGTGGCACGACGCGGACGGCCAGTGGTACCGCAGTCACGGCAACGAGAACTGGGAGTTCGCCCCGAACGGCCTGATGCGCCGCCGCTACGCGAGCGTCAACGACGTCGCCATCACCGAGCGGGAGCGGCGCCTCCACCTGCCCCCGGAGGCGTCATCCGCAGCGGCGTGAGCTGCTCGATGTCATAGCGGAGGCGCAGCTCGGCGATCGCCTCGTGGTCCACCGCGGGCCCGGAGTTCAGGATCTCGAAGAGCTCCTCGAAATACCGCTCGTGATCGGGCGGCGGCGACGCCTGGAAGAACATCCGGGCCGCCTCGCCCGTCACATTGGCGAACGCGTGCGGACAGCCCGGAGGCACGACGATCACCGTGCCGGCGCGGGCCCTGACACAGCGCCGGCCACTGGCGGACTCCCACTCCCGCCAGTTGTCCCGGGTGCGCACGCGCGGCTCGAAGGCGAGGACGTCCAGCTCGCCCTCGAGCACGTAGAAGAGCTCCTCGCTGCGCGTGTGCCGGTGGGCCCCGACGTCGAAGCCCGGGGGGACGACCACCTCGAAGCTGGAGGCGGCCCGCGAGTGCTCCCCGGTCACCTTGAAGGTGACCCGCTGGGCCGCGGTGACCAGCGTCCGGCCCTCGCCCGGGGGCACGACCAGACCGTCGGGGGCGCCGATGAGCGTCATGGCGGGAGCCTCTCACCAGGTGACGGGAAGGTTCTCCGGGCCCCGGATGAGCGCGCTGCGCTGCCAGCGGATCTTCTCCACGGGCTCCGCCAGCCGCAGTTCCGGGAAGCGCCGCAGCAGCGTGGAGAGGATGATCTCCTCCTCCAGCCGGGCCAGCATCGACCCCAGGCAGAAGTGCGGCCCGTGCCCGAAGGACAGGTGCGGGACGTGCTCGCGGTCGAAGTCCAGCTCGTCGGGGCGGTCGAAGACGCTCGGGTCGCGGTTGGCCGTGAGGTAGGAGGAGTGCACCACCTCACCGGCCTTGATCAGCACCCCGGCGACCTCGACGTCCTCGGTCGCGATCCGGGCCAGCCCCACCGCGTTGCGGTGCGGGATGAAGCGCAGCAGCTCCTCGATGGCCTGCGGCAGCAGCTCCGGCTCGGCCCGCAGCCGGGCCAGCTGCTCCGGGTGGGTCAGCAGCGCGTAGACCATGTTGGCGCTGTTGTTGCGCACGGCGTGGGCGGCGCTCGCCTGGATCAGCAGGGCGATGGCCACCGCCTCCTCCGTGCTGAGCCCGCCCTGGGCCGTGGCGTCGGCCAGCTCGCCCGCCAGGTCCTCCTGGGGCTCGGCGAGCCGCTGGGCCAGCAGGTCGGTGAAGTACGTCGCCATCCCGTTCTTCGCCCGCTCGCTGGCCTCGCGGCCGTACCCGGCGGAGAGGATCACGTTCGTCCACAGCGCCATCTGCCGCCGGTCGACCTGGGGCACGCCCATCAGATCGCTGATCACGGCCAGGGGCAGCGGCCCGTGGAGATGCTCCATCAGATCGGCGGGCGGCCCCTCCTGCTCCATCTCGTCGAGCAGCTCGTCCGCCGCCCGCTGGGCGCCCGGCCGCAGCCGGTCGAGGCTACGGGTGGTGAAGGACCTGGCCACGGCCTTGCGCAGCCGGGTGTGCTCGGGCGGGTCGGCGAAGCCCACGGCCTCGTCCAGCGGGATGAAGTGCGGGGCGAGCCGGGTGATCGGGCGGCCCAGCACCGCCTGCCGGCTGAACCGGGGGTCCGAGGTGACGAACTTGACGTCCTCGTAGCGGGTCACGAACCAGGCGTGCCCCTCGCCGTTGGGCAGCTTCACGCGGGAGATCGGCTCGTCCCGCAGCTGCGCCGCCATGAAGGGGTCGAAGTCCAGCCCCCGGAGGTCCCCCACGTCCCAGAACCGTACGGGGAACCGCTCCTGCGCTGAATCGGTCGTCGTCATCGATGAGTACTCCCACCCGGGCCGCGAGCACGTCCGTCCGACAGACACGCTCCCCCAGAACGGGCACGCGCGGCGGGCCGCGCCGGGGAAATCACCCGTCCGGCCCACGTCGCGGCGGGGCCGTTCGCGTGACGCGCGGGCGTGGTGCCGCGTCCGTCCGGGGGGTCCGGCCCGACGCTGTGCGACGTGAACACAGGGGTGAGCGGGCCGGTGGCCCTGCTGCTGGCGGGGGTGCTGACGTTCGCGGCACCGGGCGTGGCGGGCGCCCGGTCGGGGGAGCGCGCGGCGGCCGCGCCGATCGTGGCGGCCGACCAGGCGACGCGGTCCGTGTACGTCCTGGACTCCGCGCGGACGCGGTGGGACGCCCGGGACGAGGACGACCCGGGGGTGCTCTGGTCGTGGAGCGCGGACGGCCGGTCCGAACTGTCCGACCTGGACCCCGGCACGACGTGGACCAACCCCAGCGAGGTCAAGTTCCGTTCGCTGAACGGCAGGCGCTATCTGCTGGCCACGGCCTCCGGCGGACTGGCCGCCGTGGTGGGCTACCCCGACCGGGAGGTGTACTGGGCGGCCGACACCGGTACCGGCAACGCCCACAGCATCGACCTGCTGCCCGACGGGAACGTGGCCGTGGCGGCGAGCACCGGCGGCTACGTCCGGGTGTACGCGGCCTCCGCCGGCCCGCGCGCCACGGACCACGCGCAGGTGCCGCTCCCCGGGGCCCACGGGGTGCACTGGGACCCGGGCACCCGGCTGTTGTGGGCCCTGGGCAGCCGGCAGCTCGTCGCCCTGCGGGTGGGTGGCTCCGCCCCGGAGCCCGAGCTGACCGTCGTCCGGCGCGTGGACCTGCCCACCCGGGGTGGCCACGACCTGGCACCCGTGCTGAGCAGGCCGGGGCACCTGTGGGTGGCCACGGCGTCGGCGGTCTATCAGTACGCGACGGGGGAGCAGGCGTTCGTCGGCTACCCGCTCCAGTCGAGGATCAGCGGCCCGGACGTCAAGAGCGTCGGGGACGACCCCGCCACGGGCCGGATCCTGATCTCCCGCCCCGAGCCGGGCCACTCCTGCTCGTGGTGCACCACCACGCTGGTCCTCTACCGGCCGGACGGCACCCGGACGCTGCTGCGCGGCGGCATGTACAAGGCCCGCTGGTGGACGACCCGACGGGGGTGAGGACCTAGCGCGACCCCACCGGCGGCAGCTCCCCCGCCAGCCGCGCCCGTACGTCGGCGGCGGCCTCCTCGCCGCCCGGCACCCGCTCCCACAGCGCGAGCAGCGCGGGCGCCAGCAGCGCCGCCCGGTCGCCGCTGTGCTGCCAGCAGTAGTGGGCCCGTTTCAGCGCGGCGAGGGCCTCCGCGTCGGCCGGGCCGCCCCGGTCGAGGCGGTGGGAGGCGGCCGACAGCCACAGCTCGGCGGCGCGCGGATGGTCCCCGGCGAGGCGGGCGAGGTCGGCCCTCACCTCGATCCAGAGGGCGGCCTCGGGGCTGTGGGGGCCGTGGCGGCGCAGCGCCTGCTGCTCCCAGGCGGCGGCCATGGCCGCCGCCTCGTTGTGCCGCCCGGCGTGGGCGGCGGCGAGGATGCCCGGCAGCGGATCCTCCGCCCGCTCCGCGGGTGCGGGGACGGCGGGTTCGGCGGGGGCGGACGCGGCCGGCGCGGGTTCGGCGGCGGGCGTGGCCCGGGGTGGCGCCGTGGCGCGCGGCGGGGCCGCCCGGTTGGCGAGGACGGGTCCGGCGTCGCCGTACTGGAGGGGCAGGAAGCCCTCGGGGAGCGTCGCCTGAGCGAGCGCCAGCTGGTGCGGCAGCGCCGGGTCGAGCACGGGCCCGGCCGTGGGGTGGCCGACCGAGAGGGCGGTGAGGAAGGCCCGGGTGTAGGGCCCGGCCTCCAGCGAGGGCTTGGGCGGGGTGGGGGTGATCACCCCGTGGAGGGCCAGGCCGTCGGCGAGCCGGCCGTCGTGGGCGGCGGCGGTCACGTGGGGCCAGGCGTGGGCATCGGCCTCCGCGTCGACGAGGAGCAGCGTGGGGCCCGCGTGCTCGCGCAGGGTCCGGGTGAGCCACTCCCACGGCAGCCCGGTGTAGCGGACGGTCGCGGCGGTGCTCTCGCGCAGCGCGAGGTGCAGCCCGGTGCCGCGGCGGGTCGGGACCATCAGATGGCCGGTGATCCAGATCAGCAGCGGCCCGGGCACCCGGACGGCGTCCTGGAGGTAGGCGAGGACGCTCTGGGGCCCGGCCATGGCGGGGAGCTGCACCACGTCGGCCGAGGCGGCGGCGAGGAAGCCACGGGGGTTCGCTCCGGCGATGGCGTGGGCGGTCGGGTTCGGCAGGGCGCCCCGCCGCCGGTCGGGAGTGCCGTCCAGCAGCAGAACACAACCATGGGTCGGCTGATCCAACGCGTTCTTCCTTCCGGCCGTTTCGGGAGCCCGTGACGCAACTCTAGGCTCCGGTCCGCGCGTCGCGGCCCGCATTCCCCACCCCTGTCCGGCGCCCGGCACCGCCAATCACGACATGGCCGTACTTATGGCCCGCGCGCGGTGTGTGCCACTCGGGGCTGGTGGACGCGCCCTGCTGGGCGGTCTTCGGATGTGCGGATAATGGATGCGCCCCGCGGCCTGCGGAGCACCGAAAGCCAGAGCACCAGACACAGGGGGCGCGGATGAAGCACGAGCGGAAGCACGACGGACGGTACAGGGGCCGGGTGGCCCGCAGGATGTCGGCCCTGGTGGCCGTGGCGCTGGGCGCCGTCCTGATGGCGACGCCCGCGACGGCGGCGAGCCCGTCCGCCGCTACCGCGCGGGTCGTCTCCGTCGCGGCCGCCGAGGCCGGTACGGCGGCGGTGGGCACGGACGGCGCCGTGGAGGCGTCGGGCGGCCACCGGGTCGTCGCCGGTTCCCACCACCACGCGAAGCACGGTCACACGACGCTGGCCAAGGACAAGAAGAAGAAAAAGAAGAAGGGCTTCTTCGCGAAGCTGGGCGTGGCCCTGCTCGTCATCCTGATCCTGGCCGTCCTGTTCGTGGTGGCGGTGATCGTGCTGGTGATCTTCATGATCCGCCGGGCCTTCAAGCGCCGCCGTTCCTGACCTCCCGGTCGTCCTCCCGCCGAGCGGGGCCCGCCGTCGCGGGCCCCGCTCGGCTCGTTCCGGGCTCGTCGTCAGCTCCCTCTCAGCTCGTTCTCGCCACCCAGGCCAGTGCCAGCCACGGCGTGGTGGCGCTCGCGGCGGCCAGGGCCCAGCCGGTCCCCGTCTCGGGGAAGCCGATGAGCAGGGGCAGGACCAGGCCCGCGCCGCACACCAGGAGGAGCGCGGCGGGCAGATGGACCCAGGGCTCGAATCGACGCGCGTAGCGGACGCCGGGTTCCCTGCGGTGCATGGCCACACCGGTGACGAAACCCGCTGCGAGGGCGAAGGTCCAGATGACCGGCAGCATGATCATGCGGCCGGCGAAGGTGCCGATGTCGTTGCCCGGCGCCTGACGGGCCCCCAGCTCGGGCCGATCGGGCACGTACAGCAACTCCACCGCCCGGCCCACCTCGGGCCTGCCGGCGGTGTGCACCTCCTCGACGGTCAGCTGCCGGGCGCCCGAGGCGAACCGGACGGTGGCGACGATCGTCGAGGCGTACTCGTCGGTGTCGTTGATCTCGACGTCCGTGGGGCGCGGCTCGCCCAGGATCCGTTCCACGCGCACCTCGCCCGTCACCGCGCCGGCCCGGGCCGCCGTGGCGAGCCACTCGCCCTCCGCGCCGTCGGGCCCCACGCCCTGGCACAGCGCGGCGGCGCTGGTGAGCGCGACGCCGAAGCCCAGCGCCCAGCAGAGCAGCCGGGACGGCCGCGGCTCGGGCCAGGGCTCGTAACGCCTGCGCCAGGTCTTCTTCCGCAGCGCCTTCCGCCGGTGCGCGCGGACCACGAGCGAAGCGAGGATCCAGCATCCGGCGCATACCGCTGTCGCGCACAACAGCCCCAACTGGTGCCGCTTGGGCGGCAGTTCCCGGAACGGAGCCGCTCCGAGCAGGACGGTCGCGTACCCGGTGAGCAGCGTCGCCCACCCCGTGAGGCGCGTCCACACCCTCATGCCGTACTTCCCCCACCCACCTAATTGATCTTGAGGGGGACAGCGTAATGGCGCGCGCCCACTACCGGGTCACCCGGTCACTCGAAGGGGACGAGGAACCTCTCGGGCTCGCAGGCGTCGCAGAACCGGACGTCGAACTTGGCCGCGCGCTCACGGGCCTCCGCCGTGGTCAGGGTGTCCTCGCCGCCCCTGGGCACCCAGCAGCCCGCGTGGTGGAGCTCGTGGAGGGTGCCGCCGGGGCGGCGGTGGACGGTGACCGGCCAGATCGCGTCCTCGAGGTCGTGGCGCCACTCGCCCTTGAGGCGCTGGAGCACGACCTCGCGCACCCAATCCCGCACGGAGAGGCCGCATTCCAGCGCGGCGGCCTCGATTCGGACGAGTTCCTCAGCAGTGAAGAGGGTCTCCATGAGGCGGGACAGTAGCAGCGGGGGACTCCGGGCGAGCCCGGTTCCGGGCAATGGCCCACGATGCTGACTTGCGGGCTTGACCAGCGAGAACGGCATCCGCTCGGCGATGGCGACGATCGGCTGGTCATACGATCCGCAGCTCCGGGCACCTTTCCCGGCGGTGGCATAGGACGCGGGCCTATCCAAAGATACCGACCGCCGATACACGCATCACCGACCTCTTGGCCATTCCGTTATCACCTGTCCTCGTGAACACCCGGTTTTCCCGGCGGACGGGCCCCGGGGCCCGTAACCCCCGAGGGGGGTGCGGCCGTTTACTACTCAGTCCCACGGCGCGGCGGTACCGGGCGCCGGGGAGTTTTCGAGGGAGGCGGCATGGGCCTGCTGCGCAAGATCCGCAACACCGGACGGGTGGCGGAGCCCGCCCCGCCCCCACCCACCGCCGCCCCGCCGCGCGCCGCGCGGGACCTGGGCGGCTCGGTCCAGGTCCGCTGCGTGGACGCCGGTTCGTGCAACGGCTGCGAGATCGAGATCGCCGCCGCGTTCGGCCCGGTGTACGACGCCGAGCGGTACGGCGCCCGCCTGGTGGCCTCGCCCCGGCACGCCGACGTCGCGCTGGTGACCGGCCCGGTGACCCGCAACATGGCCGAGCCGCTGCGCCGCACGGTCGCCGCCATGCCCCGGCCCCGCCTGGTGGTCGCCGTCGGCGACTGCGCCCTGAACCGCGGGGAGTTCGCCGGGGGCTACGGGGTCGAGGGCGCCGTCGCCGACGTGGTGCCCACCGACCTGGAGGTACCGGGCTGCCCCCCGGAGCCGGAACGAATCGTGGCCGCGCTGCGCCGGGTGACCGGACGATGAGTGGCCGGTTTGTGGGCAATCGTTCCGCAGGGCGGAACGGGTGGGCACAAACCGCCCACCGGGCGGCACCCGGCCCCCGGCCTCCAGCCGCCCGCAGCCGGGCCCGGCCGCCGGAAGCGGCGACATGAGCGTCATCGGGCACGCCACCGAGGCGGCGGTCGCCTCTGCCGCCGCCGGCGCCCTGTGCGGGGCGGCGCTGCCGGGCCGGCCCCGCGTCGTCGCGTCGGGCGTCTGCACCGCCGCCACAGGCGCCGCCGGCCTCGCGGCGGGCACCGCCGCCCTGCGCGGCGCGCGCTGGTCGGCCTTCCTGCCCGGCGTCCTGCCGCCCACCGGAGTCCACTTGGCCGTGGACGCGCTGTCCGGCCTGTTCATGGCCGTGGCCGGCGGAGTGATCCTCCCCGTGGCCGTCTACGGCATCGGGTACGCCGCCGGGCACACCGGCCACGGCGCGGCCTCCCGCACCGCCCAGGCCGTGCTGCCGCTCTTCGCCCTCACCCTGCTGCTCGTCCCGGCCGCCGCGTCCGTCTGCTCCTTCCTGCTGCTGTGGGAGCTGATGGCCCTCACCTCCCTGCTGCTGGTCCTGGCCGGGCACCGGAGCGGCCCGCCCGCCGCGCGGGCGGCGGTGCGCGCGGCCGGGCTCTGGTACGGCGTCATGACCCAGCTCGGCTTCCTCCTGCTCCTGGCCGGCACCGCCCTCTTCGCCGCCCGCGCCGGCGGCGAGACGTTCACCGCGCTGCGCGACGGCGCCCACCACCTGCCCTCCGCCGTCCGCGGCACCGTCTTCGTCCTGACCGCCGCCGCGTTCGCGGCCAAGGCGGGCGCGGTGCCGCTGCACCCCTGGCTGCCCCGGGCCCACCCCGAGGCCCCCAGCCACGTCTCGGCGCTGATGAGCACCGCCATGGTCAACCTCGGGATCTACGGACTGGTCCGCACCGGCTTCGACCTGCTGGACGGCGGGCCGCGCTGGTGGTGGCTGGGTGTCCTGGCCACGGGCGCGCTCTCCGCCGCGTACGGCATCCTCCAGGCCGCGATGGCCTCCGACCTCAAGCGGCTGCTCGCCTACTCCACCTCCGAGAACCTCGGCCTCGCCCTCATCGGCGTCGGCGCCGCCGGGCTCTTCGCCGACGCGGGCGGCGGTGCCCCCGCCGCGCTGGCCCTGGCGGCCGCCCTGCTGCACCTCGTCAACCACGCCGCGTTCAAGAGCCTGCTGTTCTGCGCGGCGGGCTCGGTGCTGCGGGCCACGGGCCTGCGCGACCTGGACCGCATGGGGGGCCTGCGCTCCCGGATGCCCGTCACCGCGGGCTTCTTCGCGCTCGCCGCCCTCGGCGCGGCGGCCCTGCCGCCCGGCAACGGCTTCCTCGGCGAGTGGCTCCTGCTCCAGTCCCTCATCCACGGCCTGGCCGTGCCCGGCCTGGTCACCGCCCTCGTGCTGCCCCCGGCCGTCGCCGTGATCGCCCTGTCCGCCGGACTGGCCGCCGCCGTCTTCGTCAAGGCCCTCGGCGTCGCCTTCTTCGCCCGCCCGCGCGGGCGGCGCGCCGCCGAGGCCCGCGAGAGCCCCCCGGCCGTGCTCGCCGGGATGGGCCTCCTCGCGGCCCTCTGCGCCGCCCTCGCGCTCGTCCCCGGCGTCCTCGGCGACGGGCTGTCCGCGGCGGTCGCCGCCACCGGGCTCGCCGACGGCCCGCCGCTGACCGGCGGCCCCCTCGGCGTCCGCCTGGACCGCCTCGCCACCACCCTCTCCCCGCTGTGGGCGGCCTGCGCGCTGACGGCCTGTCTGATCACCGCGGCCGCGCTCGCCCGCCTCCTGGCGCGCCGCCGCCGGCGCGGCAACGCCCGCCTGTGGGACTGCGGCGGAGGCGCGCCGACCGCCCGCATGGCCTACACCGCCACCTCGTTCGCCGAGCCCCTCCAGCGGGTCTTCGACCGGGTGCTGGCGCCCGAACAGGACGTCCGCGTGACGGCCGCCCCCGAATCCGCGTACCTCGTCGAACGGGTACGGTTCCGCCGCCGGGTCCCCGACCGCTTCGAACACCGCCTCTACCGCCCGCTGCTGGAGGCCGTCACCGCCCTCGGGCACGCCTCCCGCCGGCTGGCCACCGGCAGCGTCCACCTCTACCTCGGCTACGGCTTCTGCGGCCTCGTCGCCCTCCTGCTCGTCCTGGCGGCGCGCCCGTGACGGGCCACACCACCGCCGGGGCGGCCGCCATGTGCGCCCAGGTCGTGGCGGTCGTCGCCGGGGCGCCCCTGCTCACCGGGCTGATGCGGCAGGTACGGGCCCGGATGGAGGGCCGGGCCGGGGCGGGCGTCCGCCAGCCGTGGCGGGACCTGCGCAAACTGCTGCGCAAGGAGCCCATCACCCCCACCGGCACCGGACCGGCCTTCCGCGTCGCCCCGGCCCTGCTGGTCGCCACCACCGCCGTGGTGGCCGCGCTGATGCCGCTGGCCAGCACCGCCACCCCCGCCACCGGCCGGTCCGACCTCATCCTCGTCGTCGCGCTGCTCGCCCTGGGCACCGTGGCCCTGGCCCTGGCCGGGCTGGACACCGGTACCGCGTTCGGCGGCATGGGCGCCTCCCGGGAGATGACCGTCGCCGCGCTCGTCGAACCCACCATCCTGCTGGCCGTCTTCGC
The DNA here is from genome assembly GCF_014648775.1 of Streptomyces abikoensis. Lineage (GTDB taxonomy): Bacteria > Actinomycetota > Actinomycetes > Streptomycetales > Streptomycetaceae > Streptomyces > Streptomyces abikoensis. Next base: position 628,811 of record NZ_BMRT01000002.1, on the reverse strand, counting down.
GCTGTCGCTGCCCGCCGGCTCCACCGACCTGGCCGCCATCGTCTCCGCCGGTCTGCGCGACGCGGACCGGCTCGCCTCCCCGTCCGGGCTGCTGGCCACCGCCGCCCTCGCCCTCGCCGTCCTGGCCGAGACGGGCCGGCTCCCCGTGGACAACCCCACCACCCACCTGGAACTGACGATGGTCCACGAGGCGATGGTCCTGGAGTACGCGGGCCCGGACCTCGCGCTCGTCGAACTCGGCGCCCAGATGCGGCTCGCCGTCCTCCTCGGCCTGCTGGCCACCCTCGCCGCGCCCTGGGGCATCGCCACGACCGCCGCCCCGCTCGCCGTCGCCCTCGCGATCGCGCTGCTGGCCGTCAAGGTCGCGGTCCTGGGCGCCGCCCTCGCGGCCGCCGAGGTGTGCTGGGCCAAGCTCCGGCTGTTCCGCGTCCCCGAACTCCTCGCGGGCTCCCTGCTGCTGGCCCTCCTCGCGGTGACCTCCTCCTACTTCCTGACGGGAGCGTGACGAGCCGTGCCCGGCACCCTCCACGCCCAGCTCCTCGACCTGGTCTGCGGCGCCTTCCTGCTGGCCGCCGTCGTGGTGCTCTGGCTGCGCCAGCTCGCCTCGATCGTCCGGGCGTTCGCCCTCCAGGGCGTGGCCCTCGCCGGGATCGCCGCCCTCCTCGACGGGCACGACAGCCGCTGGGAGCTGCTCGCGGTCGCCGTCGGCATCGGCCTGCTGCGCGCCGGGCTGCTGCCCCTGCTGATGCGGCGTGCCCTGACCGCCGTCGCGACCGGCCCCGCGCCGCTCGCCGGTGACGCGGGCGGGGGTGCGTCCGGGAGCGAGGCCGGGAGCACGGCCGGGAGCGGGGGCAGGGCCGGGGGCACGGGTCACCACTACGCGGAGGACGTGAGCGAGGCCCGCGAGACGCAGCCGCTCGTCAACGTCGCCGCCTCCCTGCTGAGCGCGGCCCTGCTGACCCTCCTCGCCTACGCCGTCGCCAGGCCCCTGGTGGCCCTCCACCCCACGCCCGCCACCCGCGCCCTGCCGGTCGGCCTGGCCGTCGTCCTCATCGGCTTCTTCGTCCTGGTCACCCGGCGGCGCGCCCTGGCCCAGGTGGTCGGCTTCCTGCTGCTCGACAACGGCATCACCGCCACCGCGTTCCTGGCCGCCTCCGGGGTCCCCCTCATCGTCGAGCTCGGCGTGTCCTTCGACGTGCTCCTCGCGGTGCTCGTGCTGGGCATCCTCACCACCCGGATGCGGGCCGCCTTCGGCGGGACCGGCATCGACGACCTGCGGGAGCTCTGCGACCGATGACGACGCACTCCACGACCTGTGTGCTGCTGCTGACCGCGCCGGTGGGGGTGCCGTTCGCGGTGGCGGGCGCGTTCGCCCTGGCGGGGGCGCGGAGACGGCGGGCCGCCGTGGCGGGCACGGCGCGGCCGCCACGGCAGCGCGGGGCGGCACCCCGGCGCGTACGGGTGGGCGCGGGTGCGGTGGCTTCCACCCCCGGCCCGTCCCTTCCCGAGACCGGGGGCTCCGCCCCCGGCCCCCCGGAGCCCGCCGAGGCCCCCGGTCGGCGCGTGCCGCGCACGTCCGGGCCCGGCGGCGACCCCGCCACCGGCATCCTCCCGGGCGCTCCGCCCGGGACGCCGGCGCGGGGGCGCCGACCGGGCCGGACGGCATCCGCACCCCCGGGGCCGGGGCCGGGGCCCGGCCCGCGCCCCCGCCGGTGGCGGCGGGTCCCCGGCCCGGGCCCCGTGGGCCAGGACCCGTCGGGGTCCGGGGCGGCGCCCCGGTCCGGTGAGGAGGCGGGCCGGGGGAGAATCCCACGCGCCGTCACCCCGTGGCTCGCGCTCGTCTCCCCCCTCACCGTCCTCGCCTGCGCCGTCGCGCTCGCCCGGACCGTCACCCGGCACGGGCCCGTCGCCGCGTACGGGCTGCGCGCCGACGCGCTCGGCGTGTGGATGCTGCTGACGGTCGGCGCCGTGGCCGTCCTGGCGTGCGCGGCGTCCGGGCCCGAGGCCCGGACCGCCCGGCGCTACCACGCCCTGGTCCACGCCTTCCTCGGCACGCTCGCCACCGCCGTGCTCGCCGCCAACCTCGGGATCGTCTGGATCGCCATCGAGGCGACCACGATCCTCACCGCCTTCCTGGTCGGCCACCGCCGCACCCGGGCCTCCGTCGAGGCCGCCTGGAAGTACGTGCTGATCTGTTCGGCAGGCATCGCCCTGGCCTTCCTGGGCACCGTGCTCCTCTACTACGCGGCCCGCCGCGCCGGGATCCCCGAGGCGTCGGCGCTGGACTGGCCGGCCCTCGCCGCCCGGGCCGGGGAGCTCGACCCGGCCGTCACCCGGCTGGGCACCGGCCTGGTCGTCCTCGGCTTCGGCGCCAAGGCCGGGCTCGCCCCGCTGCACGCCTGGCTCCCCGACGCCTACGGCCAGGCGCCCGCGCCCGTCTCCGCGCTGATGTCCGGGGTGCTGTCCTCCGTCGCCTTCACCGCCCTGCTGCGCTACAAGGTGATCGCGGACGCCGCCCTCGGCCCCGGCTGGACGCGCACCCTGCTCACCGCGACGGCCCTGCTCACCCTCGCGCTGGCCGCCGCGCTGCTGCTGGCCCAGCGCGACCACCAGCGGATGCTGGCCTATTCGAGCATGGAGCACATGAGCCTGATCGCCCTCGGTGCCGCCGTCGGCGGCCCGCTCGCGGCCTCCGCGATGCTGCTGCACATCACGGGGCACGGCCTGGCCAAGACCGTCGCCTTCCGTGCGGCCGGGCACGTGCTGCGGCTGCGCGACACCAGCCGCATCGGCCGGGTGCGCGGGCTGCTGGCCCAGGCGCCCGGGGCGGGCGCCCTGTTCGCGCTGGCCGTGCTGGCCCTGCTGGGGCTGCCGCCGTTCGGGCTGTTCGCCGCCGAACTGGGGCTCGTACGGGCCGGGTTCGCGGCCGGCATGGGCGCGGTCATGGGCGTCGTCCTGATCCTGCTGCTGGTCGCGTTCGCCGCGCTGGGCGCCCGGGCGGCCCGGATGCTGCTGGGCCCACCGCCCCTGCCGGGCCCGCCCGCGCGGCTGCCCGTCGCGGAGGCGGTCCCGCTGGCCGGCGGGCTGGTGCTGTGCGCGGCCCTCGGCGTGAGCACCGGGCCGCTCACGGGGCTGCTGGCCGACGCCGCGGCGATCGTCGGAGGGCGGTGAGCCATGGAGTCCCCCGACACGGCCACCGGGTCGCGGACCGTCACCGTCACCGACGCCGCCGAACTGCCCGGGCGCTTCGCCGCGCTGCTGCGCGCGGGCCACCGCCTCGCCCTGGTCGCCGCCCACCACGACCCCGCCCACGGCGACCGCGACCGCGCCGTACGGGTCGTCCACCTCTTCGTCTCCGGCCCGCCCGACACCCGCACGGAGCTGCACGTGCGCCTCGACCCCGACGCGCCGGAACTGCCCACGCTGGCCCGGCTGTCCTTCCCCGGGGGACGCTTCGAGCGGGAGATGCGCGACCTGTACGGCATCGTCCCCCGGGACCACCCGCTGCCCCACCGGCTCGTGCGGCACTTCCACTGGCCGCGCGGCTGGTACCCGATGAGCCCGGACGCCGGACCGCCCCCGCCCTTCGCCGAGCCCGAAGGGCCGTACCCCTTCCTGGAGGTCGAGGGCGACGGCGTCTACGAGATCCCGGTCGGGCCGGTGCACGCCGGGCTGATCGAGCCCGGCCACTTCCGGTTCTCCGTGGTCGGGGAGACCATCATCAAGCTGAAGGCCCGGCTGTGGTTCACCCACAAGGGCGTCGAGAAGCTCTTCGAGGGCCGCACCCCCGGGCGCGGGCTGCCGCTGGCCGAGCGCGTCAGCGGCGACACCGCCGTGGGACACGCGCTGGCCTACTGCCTGGCCGTGGAGGAGGCCCTCGACGTCCGCGTCTCCGGCACCGCCCGCCGCGCGCGGGCGCTGCTCCTGGAGCTCGAACGGCTCCACAACCACGTCGCCGACCTGGGCGCGCTGTGCAACGACGTCGGCCACGGCGTGCTCAACGCCCAGGCCCAGCGCGTCCGGGAGGAGCTGCTGAGGCTCAACCGGGAGGTCACCGGGCACCGGCTGCTGCGCGGCGGCGTCGTCCTCGGCGGCGCCGAGCTGCGGTCCGTGCCCCGCCCGGGGCGGCTGCGGGCGCTCGGCGAGGACATCGGCTCGATCGTGGAGCTGGCCCTGGGCCACACCACCGTCCGCGACCGCTTCACGGGCACGGCCCGGCTCACCACTGCGGCCGTCCGGGACCTGGGCTGCCTGGGCTATGTGGCACGGGCCAGCGGCCTGGCCGCCGACGCCCGCCTCGCCCACCCGCTGTGCGACTACGGCCCCGCGCTGCGCGTCCCGGTCCACTCCGGCGGCGACGTGCTGGCCCGGTTCCTGGTCCGGGCGGAGGAGGCCGACACCTCGCTGGCGCTCCTCGAACACCTCGCGGACGGCCTCGCCCCCGGCCGCGCCGTGGCCGTGCCACCGGAGCCGGGCCCGGCGGCCCCCGGCCCCCGCTCGGGCGTGGGGCTCGTCGAGGGCTGGCGGGGCACGATCGCCACCCGCGTCGAGCTCGTCCCGGGCCCGGTGCTGACCCGTGTGAAGATCGTCGACCCGTCGTTCCTCAATTGGCCGGCGCTCCCGGTCGCCCTGGCGGACACGATCGTCCCGGACTTCCCGCTGGCCAACAAGAGCTTCAACCTCTCCTACGCGGGCAACGATCTCTGAACAACGGCCGCTGGGCCCGCGATGACGGCCGCTGAGCCCGCGTCAGACCCCATACCCCGTGAACAGCCGGTGAAAGTAGGGCCGTCCGGCCGGGACGCCAACGGAAACGATCCCGTACCGTGGAGTGATCCGTTCATTCGAAGGAGCAGGGGCGTGTGCGATCTCACCTATGACGACGTCAAGCGGGCTGCCGACCGGCTGGCCGGGCGGACCCGGCCGGTCACCGTCGTCGAGGGCGACGGCGGCGTGTGGCTGGCCCTGGAACACATGCAGCACACCGGCTCCTTCAAGGCGCGCGGCGCCTGCAACTTCCTCGCCGCCCACCGCGAGGCCGGGACGCTGCCCGAGGCCGGCGTGACCATCGCCTCCGGTGGCAACGCCGGGCTGGCCTGCGCGTGGGCCGCCCGGCTCCAGGGGGTGCGGGCCACGGTCTTCCTGCCCGAGAACGCCCCCCACGTCAAGGTCGCCAAGCTGCGCGGCTACGGCGCGGACGTCCGCCTGGTGGGCGCCGAGTACGCCGAGGCGCTGGCGGCCTGTGAGGAGTTCGCCGCGACCACCGGCGCCCTGGCCAGCCACGCCTACGACCACCCGCTGATCGCGGCCGGCGCGGGCACGCTCGTCGACGAGATCCGGGAGCGGGTGCCCGGGCTGGACACCGTGGTCGTGGCGGTCGGCGGCGGCGGGCTGTTCTCCGGTGTCGCCACCGCCGCGCGCCACCACGGCGTGCGGACGGTCGCCGTCGAGCCCGAGGGCTGCCGCGCGCTGAACGCCGCGCTGGAGGCCGGCCGGGTCGTCGACGTGCCCGTCGACTCCGTCGCCGCCGACGCGCTCGGCGCCCGCCGGGCCTCCCGCACCGCCCTGGCCATCGCCCGGGACGCCGACGTGCGCTCCGTGCTGGTGCCCGACACCGCGATCGTCCGCGCCCGCCAGGCCCTCTGGGACGACCGCAGGCTGGCCGTCGAACACGCCGCCGCCACCGCCCTCGCCGCCCTGGCCGGGGGAGCGGACGCCGCGTACGCGCCCGCCGAGGGCGAGCGCGTGGCCGTGGTCGTCTGCGGCGCCAACACCGACCCCAGCGACCTCGTACGACGCTGAGGAACCACGGGTGTGCCCCCGGGCAACGTCCGGGAGCACGAAGGGCGTTCAGCCCTCTTCCGCCCATTGCGGACGCTCCGCTAGAAATGCGGCAGGCGTACCGACGGGGGGAGTACGGATGGACACCCAGCACCCTGCGACAACAGCGCACGAACCACCCGGAGCGCCCCCGGAGTGCGCCGGGTTCGTCGAACTGTCCGTACGCCTCACCGGCTTCGACGAATTCGACCTCCGGGGCACCGGCATGGTCCGGCTGTACCACGACACCACCCTCGAACAGCTGGGCCGGGCGGCCGTGGGCCGCTTCCTCGACGACCTGGCGGCGGCGGGGGGCGACCCCGGGGCCCTCGCCGACGAGGTCTCGCGCGACATCGCCCGGGCCATCACCCACCTGTGGTACCTGGGCGTCTGGCCCTCCCTGGCCCGCGCCACGCACGCGGCGCTCGGCCGCGGGACACCCAACACCGCCTTCGTCGTCTCGCCCGAGGCCTGGACCGAGGGCCTGGCCTGGCGGACCTTCCACGGCCACCCGCCGGGCGCCCGGCCCCCGGGCTTCGGCACCTGGGCCGACCCGCCCCCCGGAACCCCGGACCGCGCGGCGGGGGACGTGGCATGACCGCCGGGGACCGCCACGACGTCATCGTCGTCGGCGCCGGGCTCGCCGGCTCCCTCGTCGCGAAACACCTGGGCGACCGCGGCCGACGCGTCCTCGTCCTGGAGGCCGGCACCCGCACCCTGGACACCTGGCCGGGCCACCTCGACGCCCTGAACACCTACTACGCGGCCCTCGCGAAGGTGCCCAACGCGCCCTACCGGCCCAACGCCGCCGCCCCCTCCCCGGACGTCCTCGACCTGGAGGGCCTGCCGTCCGGCGGCTACCGGGCCCACGGCTACTTCCTCCAGGACGGCCCCCTGCCCTACGCCAGCGACTACCTGCGCGCCTGCGGCGGCACCACCCTCCACTGGATGGGCCTGGTGCCCCGGATGCACCCGGACGACTTCGCCGTGCGCGCCGACTACGGCTACGGACGCGACTGGCCCCTCGGCTACGCCGACCTGGAACCCCACTACCGGGCCGCCGAACACGCCCTGGGCGCCGCCGGGGACGCCGACGAGCAGCGCGAAGCGATCGGCCTGCCCTTCCCGCCCGGCTACGCCTACCCGATGCGCGCGATCCCCCGCAGCCACCTCGACCGGCTCCTCGCCGCCCGCCTCGACGGCGTGCCCCTCCGGGAGACGCCCGACGGACCCGGGACCGTCCTGCGCGTGGTCACCACCCCGCACGCCCGCAACGGCACCCCCGACCCGCGCCACGACCACTACCGTCCCGCGGGCGCCACCGGCCTGCCGAACTACGGCGAGCGGTGCGTCGGCAACGCCTCCTGCGTCCCCATCTGCCCCGTCCAGGCCAAGTACGACGCCCGCAAGACCCAGGCCGCCTGGAGCCACCGGGTCACCCTCCGCGCCCGCGCCGTGGTCAACCGGGTGCTCGTCGCGGGCGACGGGCGCGTCCTCGGCGTCGAGTACCAGCGCTACGACGATCCCGCCGCCCCCGCGCACACCACCCGCACCGCCGAGGCGGACGTCGTCGTCCTCGCCGCCCACGCCGTCGAGAACGCCCGGCTGCTGCTCCTCTCCGGGCTCGCCAACAGCAGCGACCAGGTGGGACGGAACCTGATGGACCATCCCACGCTGCTCACCTGGGGCCTGCTGAACCGTCCCGTCGGCCCGTTCCGGGGCCCCGGCTCCACCTCCGGCCTGGAGTGCTTCCGCACCGGGCCCGCCCGGCGCGCCCGCGCCCCCTTCCGCGTGGAGATCGCCAACTGGGGCTGGAGCTGGCCCACCGGCGCCCCGGCGAGCGACGTCGCCCGCCTCCTCGGCATCGGGGCCGAGCCCGGGGCGCCGCGCGGCGCGGGCCTCTTCGGCACCGCGCTGCGCGAGACGCTGGGCCACGAGGTCGGCCGCCAGCTGTGCCTCCAGTTCGCCATGGAACAGGACGCCGAGAGCCGCAACCGCGTCACCCTCGACCCCCGCCACCGCGACGCGCTCGGCAATCCCCGGCCCGTCCTCACCTACGACCTCTCCGAGCACGTCAAACGCGGCATCGCCGCCGCCAGGGCCGTCTCCGCCCGCCTCTTCGCCCTGCTGGGCGCCGACGACCGGACCGCGTACGCGCCGGGGCCCGCCGCGCCCGGCTGGTACCGCTTCGAAGGGCGCGACTACGTCTTCCAGGGTGCGGGCCACGCGGCCGGCACCCACGTCATGGGGGACTCGCCCGCGACATCCGTGGTCGACCCGTGGCAGCGCTGCTGGGACCACCCCAACCTCTACGCCGTCGGCTGCGGCAGCATGCCCTCCGTCGGCACCTCCAACCCCTCGCTCACCATGGCCGCGCTCGCACTGCGCAGCGCCGAGGCCGTCGACCGCGACCTCGCGGAGCTGCGCCGGCCCCTGGTCGTCCGGCAGCCGGGAGGATCGTCATGACCGCGGCCGCGCCCTTGCGTGCGGTCCTGCCGGAGCCGCCGTTCCGGGTGCCGCGCGACCGCGCGGACCTCCAGATGTTCCTCCAGGCCGCGCTGACGCTGGAACACCTCACCATCCCGCCCTACCTGACCGCCATGCACACCCTGCGGGCGGGCACCAACCGCCCCGCCTTCTTCGTCATCCGGAGCGTGGTGCTGGAGGAGATGCTCCACATGACGCTCGTCGCCAACCTCCTCAACGCGGTCGGCGGCCGGCCCCTCGTGGCCCACTCGCGGTTCGTCAGCGCCTACCCCGCCCGGCTGCCCTTCAGCAGGGACGACGTCACCGTCGCCCTGCGCCACTTCGGCGTCGAGGCGCTGGAGACCTTCCTGGCCGTCGAACGGCCCGCGTACGTGGCCGAGCCGCCCGGCCACCCGTCGGTGCGCGAGGACGACGGCTGGACCTCGGTCGGCCAGTTCTACCGCACCATCCGCGAGGGCGTGCTCCGGCTGGCGGACCGACTCGGCGAACGCGAGCTCTTCCGCGGCGACCCCGCCCGCCAGGTGGGGCCCGGGGACTTCTACAACTCCGGCGGGGAAGTCTTCCCCGTCACGGACCTCGCCTCGGCGCTCACCGCCCTGCGCGTGATCACCGAGCAGGGCGAGGGCGCCGACAGGACCGTCTTCGACTCCGACGACCGGCTGTTCGGCGAGGCCCGGCAGCCCGCGCACTACTTCCGCTTCGAGGAGATCCTCCGGCAGCGCTCCTACGGGCCCCACGACACCCCCGCCACCGGGCCGAGCGGCCCGGCGCTCGCGGTGACCTGGCACGACGTCCACCCCATCGACCCCGCCGCCCGGGCCGCCGACTACCCGCCGGGCGGTGAGGTCCGGCGGGCCGCCGACCGCTTCGACGACGTCTACGCGCTCCTGCTGTGCGTCCTGGAGCGGGCCTTCACCGGCGACCCCGGGGCGCTGCGCCGGACCGTGCCCACCATGCTGGAGCTCCGCGACCTCGCCGGGTGGCTCTGCCGCAACCCCCACCCCGACCCCGAGAAGCGGGCGCGGGGGCTGTTCGCGTCACCCACCTACGAGATCACTGATAGCCGGTTGGCGCGTGCCCGTTCGGAGCCGGCGGGCTGACGGCCGGTGGCGCCGCCGTCCGCTCCGGCGGGACTTCGGTCTTCCGCGCCGGCGGGGCTTCGGTCCTCCGCTCCGGCGGGGCCGCCGTCCTCACGGGCGGGGCCACGGCGGTGGTGTGGACGGGCGGGGGAGCCACGGCCGTCGTGCGCACGGGGGCGGCGGTGGTGGCGTGCGTCGGGACGGTGCCCGGCGTATGGCCGGACGTGGGAGGCGGAGGGGCGAGCGACTTCGGCGGGGTCGTGTGGGTACCGCCGCCGCTGCTGTCGCCGCCGGTCCGTGAGGGGGCCGGGAGCGACGGCCGCTTGGACGGCGTGTGACCGCCGCCGGACGACGGGCTGTGGCTGCCGGTGCCGCCCGTGCCCTTCCCGGACGGGGTGGACGAGTGGGACGGCGTCGACGACGGGCCGTGCCCCGACGCCGAGCCCGAGCCCGAGCCGGAAGGGGAGTCCGAGGGGGAACCCGAGGGCGAGCCCGTACCCGGCTCGGACGGGGAGCCGGAAGCGGAACCGGAAGCGGAACCGGAGGGAGACCCGGATCCCGCGTCCGACGGGGAACCGGACCCGCCGGGCCGCGACTGCGGCGGCAGCGTATACGGCTTTCCGTCGGTCGAGCCGTCGCCCTTGGCCGGCCGGTCGAACGCCTTGTCGGGCTGCCGGACGTCGACGAGCGAGACCGACTTCAGGGGACCCTCCTCGATGGTGCGCGCCTCGATCACGGTGATCTGGGTGACCTCGAAGCGCTCCCACTTGGTCCCGGTGTACGTGGACCCCTTCCGGTCGACGTCCTCCGGTTTGCCCAGCGGATTGCCGCAGTTGCACTTGACCGCCGGGTTCCTGTAGTCGTCCTGAAGGATGGTGACGCCCGCCTGGAGGACGGAGAGGTACGCGACGGTCTTGCCGTCGCCCTGGTAGTTGTGGTTCTCGACCAGGGTGTCCTGGACGAGAGTGATCTCGTTGAGGCCGTTGATGTGATCCTTGATCTTGTCGAAGGCGATGCCCCGCACCTCGGCCCAGGCCTTCCCCTTCACGGGGTCCTGGGTCAGCTGGTCGATCAGCTTGGCCCGGTCGCAGTGGGTCTGGCCCGGGGTTCCGCCGAAGGCCCCCTTGGCGTCGGCGCGGGTGGTGCCTCCCGTCACCGGGACGGCCTTGACCCCCTGGATGTCGGCCCCGGGGGCCTGGACGAACGGCTGCGCCGCCACCACGCCCGCCGCCTCCAGGGCGATCTTCGACGGCTTCCCCCCGTCCGACGAGCAGGCCGTCAGCCCCGCGCCGGCCAGCAGCACGGGCACCGCCAACAGTGAGACGATCCTGGTCCGTTGCACACTCACACCCCCGATAGCGTGACTAACACGACGTCACCCAGCCACCGCCGCACGAGGTCCGGGCGCTGGGAGATGGTTCGTAGGTGAGGGACGGGGTGGGGGAAGGGTTCCCGGACCCGTCGTCGCCCGTCGCCCCGGTGGCCGGGGCCTGGCTCTGCCCGTCCTGGCCGCCGCCAACGCCCTGGGAGACCGGGGCGGTGGGCCCGCCGCCCGGCGTTCCCGCGCCGCCGCCCGCGTCCCGGAAGGCGATCACCCCGGCGGTGCCCCCGGCGACCAGGACCAGCGCGGTGACGGCCGCCACGATCCAGGCGGCCTTCCGCCGCCCGGGGTCCGGCACCGGATCCGGATCCGGGCCCACCGGGTACCCGGGATGGCGCGGATCGCCGTAGCCGGGGCCGACCAGGGGAGTGGCGAGGCCCCCCTGCTGCAGCCCGACCGGCACGGGCGGCGGGGTCGGGGAGCCGACGGGGGAGGGCCCGGCCCAGGGCCTCGGCGTCGGTGACGGCGTGGGCGTCGGCGTGGGAGCGCGGGACGGCGTCGGCGTCGGAGGCGGTGTGGGCGTCGGCGTGAACGGCGGTGGCGTCTCCCGCAGGGGGAGGGGGGACGGGGTCTCCGTCCGGGCGCGCACCGGCTCGTCGAGGGTCGTGGGCACGTACCCCGGCTGTTCCGTCAGCCGGCCGGTGGCGACGGCGTCCAGGAGCTGCTCGGCCTCGGCCGAGCCCATCCGCCGGGCGGGGTCCTTCCGTAGCAGCCCCTCCAGCAGCGGCGTCAGCGGGCCGGCGCGCCGGGGCGGCGCCAGCGGGTCGTCGACCACGGCCCGCAGCGTGCTGAGGGCGTCGCCGCGCCGGAACGGCGACACGCCCTCGACCGCCACGTACAGCAGGGTGCCCAGCGACCAGAGGTCGGAGGGGATGCCGGGGCGCTTGCCCGTCGCCCGCTCCGGGGCGAGGTACTCGGCGGAGCCGATGAGGTCACCGGTGCGGGTGAGGGTGCCCGCGCCCTCGACGAGCGCGATGCCGAAGTCGGTGAGGACGACCCGGCCCCCGGCCTCCAGCAGGACGTTGGCCGGTTTGACGTCGCGGTGGAGCACCCCCACGGCGTGGGCGGCGCGCAGCGCCTGGAGCACCAGGGCGCCGATGCGGGCGGCTTCCTTGGGCGTCAGCACGCCCTCCTGGCGGAGGACGGCGTCCAGGGACTGCCCGCGCACCAGCTCCATCACGATCCAGGGACGGCCCTCCTGCTCCACCACGTCGTGCACGGTGATGACGTTGGGGTGACTGACCCGGGCGGCCGCGCGGGCCTCCTGTTTCAGCCGGGCGTAGAGGACGCGTACGTCGTCGGCGCTCATCCGCTCCGGGGCCTGGACCTCCTTCGCGGCCACCTCGCGGTCCAGCACCTCGTCCATGGCCAGCCAGACGACGCCCATGCCGCCCCGGCCGAGCTGCTCCATGAGCCGGTAGCGCCCGGCCAGCAGTGGTTTGCGGCGTTCCGTGTCCATATGCCGTACGCCCCTTCCCCCCGCGTACGGCGTACGGAGCCGTGCGCTTTCGGGCCACACTGGCTGGGACGTGGCGCCGACCGATACCGTTCCCCTCCGCTGGTGAAGGCCGTGTGCGCGCGGGCGTCAGCGGCGGGTGGCGAGTTCCTTGTCGAGCCAGCGGAACACCACGGGGTACTCCTCGCGCCAGGTGACGAAGTTGTGGCCGCCCTCCTCGCGCACCAGCTTCTCCACCTTGGTGGGCGGCTTGGCCTTCCCGGCGAACTTCTGCATCTGCGCGTAGTACTTCTCCTCGCCCTTCTCGCTGGCGGCCAGGAGCAGGGAGACCGGCGGCGGGGGCATGTGCTCCAGGCGCCACGTCAGGTCGGACTCGTTCTTGACCTGCTTGTTGCCGGCGTAGAGGTCGCCGGTGTCACGGTCCTCGCGGGCGAAGAGGTCGGTGGACAGGCCGGCGGCGGCCCCGTACCGGTAGGGGGCGGTCATGGCCATCTTCAACGCGCAGTAGCCGCCGGTGGAGTTGCCCACCGCGCCCCAGCCACCACGGGTGTTGTCCACGCGGTAGACGTCGTTGACGGCGATGGGGACGTCCTGGTTGAAGAAGGTCAGCGCCTGCGGACCGCCGGGCACGTCCGTGCAGTTGGTGTCGCGGTCCGCCACCACCGAGGGGCGCAGCATCAGCACGATCGTCGGCTTCATCTGTCCCGTCATCACGGCCTTGGAGGCGGCCTGGGGGACCTTGGCCTTGGTGATGAGGTTGATGGACTGGCCGGGCTGCCCGGTGATCGACACGATCACGGGGAAGGTGTCCTTCTCGTGCCCCTTCTGGAAGTACTGGGGCGGCAGATAGGCGAAGCCGTCCATGCTCAGCCCGGTCACCGGGCCGTTGATCTCGATCCGGTCCACCTGTCCGGCCTTCTCCTTGGGGCCGAGGCCGACGGGCTCCTGGCCCTTGACCGTCAGGGCCGGCGGCCGCTTGCCGTTCCCCGAACCGGCCCGCACGGCCTGCTTGCGGGAGTTCTGGCCGAGGAGTTCCTTCCAGGTGGAGTAGAAGCCGAATTCGTTGTTCGCCGCGACGAGCAGCACGGACAGGACGCAGAGCTGGACGAGCACGAGCATCCCGAGGCGGGAGGCGAACGCCAGGGGCCCCTTCTTCGCGGCCCGCGGCCACAGCCACAGGACCAGCGCGGTCACCGCGACGGCTATGACCACCAGGGTCAGCAGGAAGGTCTGGGACGTAAGGCCCACGGTTGTCGCTCCTCTTCACGGGGGGTCTCCTGGAGAGAGGGCAAACGACGGGACGCGGTTTCCTGAAAGAGGGCCTTTTTCATCCTATAGCCGTACCAGAAACCTCGCGCTCCGGTTCGTTCGTCAGGGCTCCACCGGGTACGGCACGAAGGTCGTGCGGTTCTCGTCGACGGCCAGGCGGCGGCCCAGCGGCGGCACGGCCCGCTGGGGGCAGTCCAGCCGCTCGCAGACCCGGCAGCCCATGCCGATGGGCGTCGCGGCCGACGCGTCGGCCAGGTCGAGGCCGGCGGAGTAGACCAGCCGGTGGGCGTGCCGGATCTCGCAGCCCAGGCCGATGGCGAAGGTCTTGCGGGGCTCGTGCCAGCCGCCCCGGGAGCGGGTGACCGTGCGGGCCGTCCACAGATAGCGCCGGCCGTCCGGCATCGCGGCCATCTGCACATGGACCCGCCCGGGCGAGGCGAAGGCCTCGTAGACGTTCCACAGCGGGCAGGTGCCCCCACCCCGGGAGAAGTGGAAGCCGGTGGCGGACTGCCGCTTGGAGAGGTTGCCCGCCCGGTCGACGCGGACGAACGAGAACGGCACGCCACGTGCCCCCGGCCGCTGGAGGGTGGACAGCCGGTGGCAGACGGTCTCGTAGCCGACCCCGAAGTGGTCGGCGAGGCGCTCGACGTCGTAGTGGGTCTCCTCGGCGGAGGCGTGGAAGACGGCGTACGGCAGGATCAGCGCGGCGGCGAAGTAGTTGGCGATGCCGATCCGGGCGGGCGTCCAGGCGGGGGAGTCCTCCGTGAAGTCCTCGGCCGCCTGCCGGGAGAGCTCCTGCCCGTACTCCAGCAGCGCCAGTTGCGTCGCCATCCGGAAGGCCTGCTGGCCGGGGCGGAGCCGGGGCGAGTAGTGCAGCACCCGGGCGGCCGGGTCGTAGCGGTGCTGCTGCTCGGCGTCGGCGACCAGCCGGACACCGTGGCGTTCGGCGAGCCGCGCCGCCAGCGCCCGGCGGACCTCGCCGCGCCGCAGCCCGATCCCGGCCGCCAGGCCCTCGGCGGCCGTGTCCAGGTCGTGGAGGTAGTTCTGGCGCCGGTAGAAGAACTCCCGCACCTCGTCGTACGGGGTGCGGCCCAGGACGGCGGCCTCGTCCGGCCCCCGGTCCCCGGCGAGTTCGGCGACCCGTTCGGTGAGCGCGCGGTTGCGGCGGTCGAGGTCGAGCAGGACCCGGGCCACCGTCGGCAGCCGCTGGGCGAGCTCGCTCAGCTCGGCGGGGGAGACCCGGCCGCCCTCCGGCCCGTCCGCGAGCGCCTCCCGCAGGTCCGCCAGGAGCCGGGAGGTGTCCCGCTCGGCGAAGAAGCCGGGATCCACGCCGAACGCCTCGGTCAGCCGCAGCAGCACGGGTACGGTCAGCGGCCGGGCGTCGTGCTCCATCTGATTGAGGTAGCTCGGCGAGACGGCCAGCCGCCGGGCCAACTCGGCCTGGCTGAGCCCCCGTTCCTCGCGCAGCCGGCGTAATCGGGCGCCGGCGTAGGTCCTGCCCATGCCCGCGAGCGTAGTGGGGTTGGCAACGTTCGCAAAGCGGCCGTGGATTCTTCGCGGAAATCGGCACGCGGCCAGCGTCGACGGACGTGTCGTGCCGGTGGGACGCTCGTCGCACGGCCGGCCCGGCCCTGAGGGGGGCCGGGCCGACGGCCTTCGCGGGCGTTCCGTTTCTTCGCAAGGCTTCGCACGCCTTCGCCCGTCTTCACGCGCTTCGGAGACCTCACCCCCGGGAGGGGACATGCAGCAGGCGGAATCCGACACCCCGATCAGCCGTGTCGGCCCGATCAGCCGTGTCGGCGTCGTCGGTGGCGGGCGGATGGGGGCGGGCATCGCCGAGGTGTGCGCCCGCGCCGGGCTCGACACGGTCGTCCGGGAAGTCGACGCCACGGCCGCGCGCGCCGCGCGCGAGCGGATCGCCCGCTCGCTCGACCGGGCCGTCGCCCGGGGCAGGGCGACGGCGGACGAGCGCGACGCCGTCCTCGCCCGGATCGTCCTCACCACCGACCTCGACGACATGGCCGACCGGCAGCTCGTCGTCGAGGCCGTGGTGGAGGACGCCGACGTCAAGGCGGACGTCTTCGCCGGCCTCGACAAGATCGTCGAGGATCCGGCGGCCGTCCTGGCCACCAACACCTCGTCCGTCCCCGTGATGCGGCTGGGCATGGCCACCACGCGGGCGGACCGCGTCATCGGCCTCCACTTCTTCAACCCCGCGCCGGTCATGCCGCTCGTCGAGGTCGTCACCTCGCTCCACACGGGCGCCGACGCCCTGCGCGCGGCGGAGGAGTTCGTCACCGCGACGCTGGGTCGCCGGGTCATCCACTCCCGGGACCGGGCCGGCTTCGTCGTCAACGCGCTGCTCGTCCCGTACCTCCTCTCCGCGATCCGCATGGCCGAGTCCGGCTTCGCCGCCGCCCGTGACATCGACACGGGCATGGAACTCGGCTGCGCCCACCCCATGGGCCCGCTCGCCCTGGCCGACCTCATCGGCCTCGACACGGTCCTGTCGATCGCCGAGTCGCTCTACGAGGAATTCCGCGAACCGCTGTACGTGGCGCCGCCGTTGCTGCGGCGCATGGTGGAGGCGGGGCTGCTGGGCCGCAAGACGGGACGGGGGTTCCACCCGTACCCGTACCGGGCCTGACCTGCTACGGCGTGGTGGACCCCAGGGCCTCCCCGCACCGCAGGTTCCACCGCCCCGCCCGGCCGCTGAGCGCGGTCAGCGTCAACGGCTGTACGTCCAGCCGCCAGAACGTCTCCGGGGGCAGCGCGAGCGCGTGCACGACCGCCGCCCGGATCACGGCGGGTTCGGCGACGACCAGCACCCGGCCGTCGCCGTCCCCGAGCCCGTCGAGCCAGGCGCCGACCCGGCCGACGAGCGCGAGCACCGACTCGCCGCCGTGCGGCGCGGCCCCGGGATCCCCCAGCCACGCGGCCACGGCCTCCGGCTCGGCGACGGCCACCTCGTCGAGGCCCAGGCCCCGCCACCGGCCGACATCCAGGTCCGCGAGCCCGGCGACGGGCTCCGGCTCCGGGAAGAGCCCCAGGGCGGCGGCCGTCTCGCGGCAGCGACGGGAGGGCGCCGTGAACCGCCGGGACGCCCGCGGCACGGCCCCGGCGACCGCGCGGGCGCGCGCGATGCCGTGCTCGTCGAGCGCCGAGCCGTCGTCGAACCGGGCCGCGCGGAGGGCGGGGCCGGTGGCGGGGGAGAGGAACATGGCGCGCACGGTCATGGGGCGACATTGTGCCTGAGGCCGGTTCCTTCGCGACGGGGGCGGGTGAGGCCGAGAGCTCGGCCGCATCGGCGGAGATTACGGATCAGGGAAACTTCGTTCACCCGCACGTGTGTGCACCGCCAGCATCCCCCGTACCGTGCGCTCCCACGGGAACTGCTCCGCCCGTTTCCGTGCCGCCGTGCGGCGGCGGGGTTCGGGGACGGAGAGCAGGTCGAGCACCGCGTCCGCCGTGGCCTCCGGTGTGGTGGGGGTGGCCAGGCCCGCGTCGGGGGCGAGGAGTTCGGGGGACGCGCCGGTGTTCGCCGTGACGGCGGGGGTGCCGCAGGCCAGGGCCTCCAGGACCGAGAGGCCGAATGACTCCACCGGGCAGGGGGCCAGCGCCACGTCCGCCCGCGCGAGCGCGCGGGCCACGGCGCGGCGGTCGGCCACATGGCCGTGGAAGCGCACCGGCAACCCCGCCTCGTACGCCCGCCGTTCCAGGCGGCCGCGCTCCGGGCCGGTGCCCAGGACGTCCAGCCGGGCCGGGACGCCGCGACGCAGCAGCACGCGCAAGGTTTCCAGGGGCAGACGGGGGAGTTTCTCCGCCGACAGGCGGCCCGCGTACACCAGGTGAGCCACCGTTCCGGGGACGGCCTCCGACGGCGCGAAGACGTCCAGGTCGACGCCGAGCGGCACCCGGTACAGCGCCGGGGCCGCCACGCGCGTGAACTCCGCGCAGGAGAAGGCGGATGTCGCCACCACGGCGTCGAACGCCCCGGCCAGGCGGCGGTTCCAGGTGTCGGCCGGAAGCCCCAGGGGCAGCCGGGCCGGCAGCCGGGGCGCCAGGATGGCGTCCAGGCGTTCGTGGGAGAGCAGCACCGCCCGTATGCCCCGCGCGCGGGCCCAGCGCGCGGCGTGGACGAGGGTGAGCTTGTCGGACACCTCGACGCAATCCGGTGTCAGGCGCTCCAGGAGCGCCCTCAGCGCGCGCAGTGCCGCCGGGGCGCAGATCAGCCGGTAGCCGCCGCCCACCGGCACGCCGGGCAGGACGACCCGGAGCCCGGCGGCGTCGCGCCACGCCGCGTACCGGGGGCCCGGGGTGATCAGGACCCGTTCGTGGCCCGCCGCCGCGTAGCCCCGGCCGAGCGCGTCCAGCGCGGTCCGCAGGCCGCCGGAGGCCGGGCCGTGGAAGTTGGCGAGCTGGACGATCCTCACGCGTCGTCGTCCCCCGGGCGCCGCAGGGCGCGCACCAGGCCGGCGTACGTCCAGGGGCGGGCCCCCGCCGCGAGGGCGAGGTCGACCGCCTCCAGGGCGAGTTCGCGCAGGCCCGGCCGGTCCAGGTCGGCCGGGTGGAGGGCGATGCGGAAGGGCCTGCCGCGCCCGGACCACCGCCCGGCCGCCGCCCGCATCAGACGGGCGCCGGCCCGCTCCCCGAGGCCGCCCGGCCGGTGGGAGAGCGCCGGCATCCGGTGCCGGGCGCCGGTGCGCAGGTCGTGCACCGCCAAGTGGCTGGTGGTGTACTCCAGGCCCACCGCGCGCAGGGCCGCGAACGAGCCCGGCGAGGCGAGCCAGCCCGGTGGGGTGAAGCCCTCCGGGGCGATCCCCACGGAGGCGAGGGCGGCCAGTCCGGCCGAGAGCCGGCGGTGGGCCTCCACCTCGTCCAGCGCGCAGAACTCCGCGCAGCCGCGCGCCAGCAGGGAGTTCAGCCATCGCCGCGCGGGCGGGCCGCCGGGCACGGCCCGGTGGGTGCAGCCGTGGAGGGAGAGCTCGTGCCCGCGCCGGGCCGCCTCGTGGAGCCAGCGCACCAGGGCGGGGTCGTCCGGCAGCCGGGGCCCGCGCCAGGCGCCCGGCACGAGCAGCAGCGTCGCCGGCACCCCCCGCGCGTCCAGCTCGGCCAGCCACCGGCGGCTGCGCGAGAAGCTCCAGGGGGCGACGTCGTGCACCGAGACCACGAAGACCGCTGTCACCCTCCCAGGATCCTCCGGCCGGTGTGACGTGCGCCGTACGTCCGGGTGAACACCCCCTTCCGGGTGCAGACTGTTGTTCGACAAGGTGTCACGCACCCGGCAGCTTCAGGAGATCGCATGCGTTACGCGGACGGGCCCGGCGTCCACGACGAGGTCCACATCGGCGCGGCTCCGGCCGAGGTCTGGAGACTGGTGGCCGACATCGGCCTGCCCGCCCGGATCAGCACCGAACTCCAGCGCGTCGAGTGGCTGGACGGCGCCACGGGGCCGGCGCTCGGCGCGGCCTTCGAGGGCCACAACCGCCACCCCGTGGTCGGCGAGTGGCGGACCGTCTCGCACATCGTCGCCCTGGAGCCCGAGCGGCTGTTCGGCTGGGCGGTCACGGACCCGGACAACCGGTTCGGGGGCGGCCCCGCAGATCCCGCCTTCCCCCTCGCCACCTGGAAGTTCGAGCTCCGGCCCGAGGACGGGGGGACGCTGCTGCGGCAGTCGGTGCGCGTCGGGCCGGCGCCCTCCGGGCTCAGCGTCGCGATCAGCCGCATGCCGGACCGCGAGGAGCAGATCCTCGCCATGCGCCTGGGTGAGCTGCGGGAGGGCATCCGGGCCACCCTGGAGGGCGTCAAGCGGCTCGCGGAGGAGCCGGCCCGGGAGGCGACCGCAGGGGCCGGGTCCGGGTCCGGGGCGTAGGGCGAAATCGGGGGGAGGACGGCCAGCCTGGTACGGAAAATCCTGATTTTCGATGATGGTGATTCCATGACCAAGATCAAGGCCATCTCCTTCAGCTCCTTCGGCCCCGCCGAAGTGCTCCGGCTCGGCGACGCCGACCTGCCCGCCCCCGGGCCCGGGCAGGTCCGGATCGCCGTCCGCTGCGCGGGCGTCAACCCGCTCGACCACAAGATCCGCAGTGGCGCCATGGAAGCGGTCTTCCCCACCGAACTGCCGCACGTCCCCGGTGTGGAGGCGTCCGGGGTGGTGGAGGCGGTCGGCGAGGGCGTCACGGAGGTGTGCGCGGGGGACGCCGTCCTGGGCCGCACGCTCACCGGCGCCTACGCCGACGCGGCCCTGGCCCGGGCGGACCAGCTGGTGGTCAAGCCCCTCTCGCTGCCCTGGGAGGAGGCCGCGGCCCTGCCGGTGGCCGCCGAGACGGCGCTGCGGAGCCTCAACGAGCTGGGCGTGGGCGCGGGGGAGACGCTGCTGGTCCACGGCGCGGCCGGCGGGGTCGGCACCCTGGTCGTGCAGTTCGCCCGCGCGCGGGACGTCCGGGTGATCGGCACGGCGAGCGAGTTCAACCACGAGTACCTGAGGGGGCTGGGCGCCCTCCCCGTCGCCTACGGGGAGGGCCTCGCCGGCCGGGTGCGGGGGATCGCCCCCGAGGGAGTGGACGCGGCGCTGGACGCGGTGGGCAAGGGCGACGCGGTCGGGGTGTCGGTGGAGGTGACCGGCGACCCCGGCCGGGTGCTGTCCATCGCCGACGCGGAGGGCGCCCGGCGCCACGGCGCGCGCTTCAGCTCGGGCGGCACGGGAACGGGCACGGTGCCCGCGATCGAGGCCGCCCTCGCCCTCCACGAGGCGGGGATCCTCCAGTTGCCGATCCACCGCGTCTATCCGCTGGCGGAGGCCGCCGAGGCGCACCGCGCCAGCGAGCACGGGCACCTCACCGGGAAGATCGTCATCGCGGTGGCCTGAGCGGCCCGGGCCGGCCGTGGCCCGGGCCGCCGTGGCCCGGTCGCTCGTCCGGCGCTCGTCACCGCCGCACGGTCCAGTGGTCGTTGGCCCCGGCCTCGACGAACCGCAGCGGCGGGCAGAGGAACGCGCTGCCGTCGGGCCGGTCCTCCGTCCACGGAGCGTCCGCCGGGCTCGCGGGCTTCCACGCCCCGTTCGCGCGCAACTGAATGGCGCTGCTGTCGAAGACGGTGTTCCGCGCCTCGGTGCAGTAGTGGCCCACGCCGGTGGCGGGGTCGACGCTCGCGTAGATCTCGAACATGTCCCAGCCGTGGGCCAGGCCGCTCTGATCAGTGCCGGACTGCTGGTAGAGCAGGTTCCAGCTGCGCGTCCGCACGTTGTAGAGGTACGAGGACCAGCGGTTGCCGCTCGCCGCGTCCCGTACCAGCTGCACGCTGTAGCTCCGGCCGCCGCCGGTGCCGGTGGTGTACGTCGCGAGGAAGTCCGCGTCGACGGTCAGCACCTTCGCCGGCCCGCCCTTGCCGCACCAGTCCCAGGCCCAGATCTCGTCACCGCTGTTCCAGTACGCCGTGACGATCTCCATGCAGGAGTTCTGGGCCTTGGTGGTGGGCGCGTAGGTGAAGTCGTCGGCGCTGGACACCTTGTAGGAGGGGTCGACGGTGTGGGTGGCCGTGATGCCGTCGTGCGAGCCGGGCCGGGGGAAGATCCCCCACCAGTTGTGGGTGACGTCGGCCGCGGGCCGGCCGGTGGCGGTCGGCGGGTGGTGCGCCCACGTGCCGGCCCTGGCCCGGCGGCCGTTCTCGAACGCGCGGACGGCGCGGTCGCGGCCGGCGGAACCGCCGGGGGCGCGGTCGGGCGTACGGGCGCCGGTGACCACGCCCCGGTGCGGGGCGTCGGGGTCGGGCGCGGTGGCACCGGTCGCACCGGTGGCGGGTGCGGTGGCGCCGAGGGCGGCCAGGACGGTGAGCAGGGCCGCGACGAGGGGGGTCCGGTGTCTGTTCACATGAACTCCAGCAGGGACGGGGGGTGGGATGCGCCTGCGGACTCCGGCGATGGGAATGTCCATGACAGCCCCTGGGGTGTCAAGGGCCCCGGCGGCACCAGCCGTCGGGCTCAGAGCCCGACCGTGAGGTCCGCGTCCCGTCTGATGTGGGGCAGGCGGGCGTTGGTGACCAGGGCCAGTTCGCGGGTTCCGTCCCGGCCCGGGCGCCACTGGCCGCCGATCAGGGGGAGCAGGGCGACGTTGCGCACGGGGCCCGCGGTGAAGTCGAGGAGGCCCGCGACCGTGGCCAGCCGCGTCGCGCCGAGGGCGGCCGCGACCGCGTGGCGGTCGGTGGGGTCGGGGGCGGTGGTCAGGGCGTGGACGGCGACCTCCAGCAGGGCGTGGGCGGGGCCCAGGGGCTGGAGCCAGGGCCGGCCGGTGGTGGCCCGGTAGTCGTGGGCGAGCCGGGCCGCCGTGGTGTCGTCCAGCGAGGAGCGGTAGGGGTGCCGGGGCGTCCAGTAGACGAGCGTGGCGATCCGGGCGTTCGTCAGCCCGTCCGGGGCCGCCGTGAAGCGGGGGTGGGCCAGCCAGCGGGAGCAGGTGATCAGGCGGGTGCGCAGCCCCGCCTCGCGGGCCTGCCGGTGGAAGAGGGCCAGGTCCGCGACGGTGGCCGCGCCGGTGACGACATCCGTCCCGGCCTCCTTGAACCGCCGGACGATGCCCGCGAATCCGGTGGCCGGCTCCCGGTAGCCGCCCGGGTCGACGAGGGTGTGGCCGCGCGCGGCCGCCACGGGCGCGAAGCCGTGCCGGGGATGGCGCAGCGCCCGTCCCTGGGGCCCGTCGTTCCACAGGCAGCCCACCGTGCGGCGCGGCCCCACGCGCTCCCACATCTCCGCGAAGACCGCGGCGATGTCGTCCAGCCCCCACCCGAAGTGGAACGTCCAGCGGAACGCGCGCCCCGGTTCCGCGCCCCGGCCGAGGGCGTACGCCTGCCAGGGGAAGCCCGTCGACAGACAGGGGATGCCCAGCACCTCGCAGGCGTCGGCCACGGCCGGCAGCACCCGTGTGCCGCCCATCGCCACCACCACCGAGGCGCCCTCGTCGCGCACGAGTTCCGCGACCGCGCGGCGCGCCCCGTCGGGGCCGGAGCGGCTGTCGCGCCAGGCGAGCCGGACCGGCCGGCCGCGCACCCCGCCCGCCAGCCGGGGCGCCAGTCTGCCGAGCGCGTACCCCAGGGGGTCGCCCAGCCGCGCGAGCCGCCCCGTCCGCGACACGACCGCCCCCATGCACAGCTCCCCCGCCCGCCCACGACCCATCAGGCCGCCCCCCGTTCCGCTGCCGCTCCCGCTCCCCGACGGTCCTTCAAGGATCAACGTCCCCCGTCCGCAACATGGTTGACACGCGACACCCCGGACCCGGAAGAGTGATTCCGTACCGTCCCGCGTGGCCGAACGATCGGGTCCGGACGGTTACCGTCCGTTCTTTGCAGGGAAGTTGACGGTCACGGCGCTTGAATAGCGGGTGGAACGGTCATTCCGGACAGCCGTCATCAGGCCGATCTCGTGACGCCCGGAACCATCCGAGCCGGATGTGCCTCCGGCCCCTGAACACACGTCCGGTGACGTTGTATACGGAAGTTGACACAGGTCACCTCGGGAATGGCCCCGGACCGCCCCTCACGGGCCGGTGCGACGGGGTGCCGGACGCTGCGGCGGCTTTCGGCCAACACCCCTCCGGGGCCCGCCGGGCGAGTCCCCGGTGCGCCCCGCGCGGGCTTCGGGCATGACGCACTATATGGCTGAGCGGTCGAGAGGCAGCGATGCCTCTCGGAGCCGTGGCACCCCCGTGCCCGGAGCCCGCGTCGTCGTCGCGCGCCCCGGGCTCCTGGGCGCGCGGCTGGGAACCGGACATCGGCGTCCGTTCCCTGGCAGGGGAGGAGCGTTCGCGGCCGGAGTGGGGAT
Organism: Streptomyces abikoensis; assembly: GCF_014648775.1. Lineage (GTDB taxonomy): Bacteria > Actinomycetota > Actinomycetes > Streptomycetales > Streptomycetaceae > Streptomyces > Streptomyces abikoensis. The sequence continues at coordinate 605,508 of NZ_BMRT01000002.1, read as the reverse complement.
CCGGCCGCCAGGGGGCCGCTCGCGATCACTCGAAGTGTGACGGCGTTCGTCAGGGACGCCGTGCACGTATCAGGTACGGAGGCCCGCGCACCCCGCGCGCACCTCCGTCCGGGGGGAGACACACATGGGGCGTACGACGCGCGCGGTCGCGGCCTGGGCCGCCGCCGCGATGCTGACGATGGCACTGCCCGCGGGCAGCGCGAGCGCGGCGGACCTGCCGCCGCGCATCGACCTTCGCTTACTGCTGGTGGACGACGGCGGCCCCGCCGTCGAGGCCATCCGCGCCGAGCTCGACGCGGCCGGCACCCCGTACACCAGACTCGACCTCGCCGACGCGGCCCGCCCCCGCGTCGACGAGGCGTTCCTCAGCGACACCCTGGACGGCAGACCGAGAGCCAAGTTCCAGGGCGTGGTGCTGCCCAACGACAACCCCTTCGGCGCCAACTCCGCCGAGATGACGGCCCTCGCCGGTTACGAGAAACGATTCGGCATCCGGCAGGTCGACGCCTACACCTACGCCCGCCCGGCCGTCGGCCTGAACACCCCCGACACGGGCGGCTACGCCGGCCCCCTCGACGGGCAGACCGCCCAGGTGACCACGGCGGGCGCCGCCGGGCCCTTCGGCTACCTCAAGAAAAACGTTCCCTTCGAGGACAACGACCCAGCCGTCAAGGAGAGTTACGGCTACATCGCCGTACCGCTGGCGCAGCAGGAGAAGGGCGCGAGCTACACCAGCCTCGTCGACGCGCCCGTCCCCGGCGGCTCCGGACGCGGCTCGCTGATCGGCCAGTACGACCACGAAGGCCGCAGCGAACTCGTCGTCACCTTCGTCGCCAACCGCTACCAGACGCAGTTCCGCCTGGTCTCCCGGGGCATCGTCGAGTGGCTGACCCGGGGTGTCCACCTGGGCGCCGCCCGCAACTACTTCGGCGTCCACGTCGACGACGTCTTCGCCGCCGACGACCGCTGGGACACCAAGCTCAAGTGCACCCCCGGCGACGTCGACTGCCCCGGCAACCCCGACCCCAGCGCCCCCTCGCTGCGCATGACCGCCGCCGACGCGCAGTACGCCAAGCAGTGGTCCGCCGCCCACAACCTGCCCATCGACTTCGCCTACAACGGCGTCGGCAGCGAGGAGTACCGCGCCTCGCACGGCGGCGCGCCCGACCCGCTGCTCCAGCAGTTCGTCGCCGACCAGAAGTCCTTCCGCTGGATCAACCACACCTACACCCACGCCTTCCTCGGCTGCGAGCAGGACACCACCTCCGTGCCCTGGAAGTGCGCCACCGACGCCACCGGCAAGACGCGCTGGGTCAGCCGGCAGACCATCGGCTACCAGGTCGACGAGAACCTCCGCTGGGCCGCCCGCCAGGGCCTGAGCATCGACAAGGACGAGCTGGTCACCGGCGAGCACTCGGGCCTCAAGACCACGCCGCAGCAGCCCCAGGACAACCCCGAACTCGCCCCCGTCCTGGACCGGACGGGCGTCAAGTGGATCGCCAGCGACACCTCCCGCGAGCGTGAGCAGCGCCCGGTCGGCACCGCCCTGACCGTGCCCCGCTACCCCATGAACGTGTACTACAACGTGGGCAAGGCCACCGAGCAGACCGACGAGTACAACTGGCTCTACACCAAGAAGGCCGACGGCGGCAGCGGCACCTGCGAGAAGTTCCCCGAGACCACCACCTGCCTGTCCAAGCCCCTGGACGTCAGGACCGGCTTCCAGAGCTACATCGCCCCGCTCGAGGCCCGGATCGCCCTCGGCCACGTCCTCGCCAACGACCCGCGCCCGCACTTCATGCACCAGTCGAACCTCTCCGAGGAGCGGATCGGCTACACGGTCCTGGAGAAGGTCCTCGCCGACTACGCCGGCCTCTATGCCGACAACACCCCGCTCGTGAACCTCCGCCAGCGCGACATCGGCGACGAGCTGAGCCGCCGCGCCGCCTGGAGCGCCGCCGTGGCCGCGGGCAAGGTCACCGGCTACCGCGTCGGCAACACCGTCACCGTCACCACGCCCGCCGGGCTCCACACCACCGCGACCGTCCCGGCCGGCACCACCGCCCAGGGCGGCACCGCCTTCGGGTCCGCGTACGCCGGCGCCCGCTCCGGCTGGAGCACGCCCGCCGCCGACCAGACCCAGCTCACCCTCACCCTGCCCGCCGGCACCCCCGTCGCCCGCGTCGCGGACGGCAGGGCCACCCGGATCCAGGCCCCCGCCGCCGCCCTCCCGGTGCCCCCGGGCGTCGGCCACCGCGTCCCCTTCGGGGCCGGGCACACCGAACGGCGCTGAACCGGCTCGTACCTCCGTGCTGCACCACCCCGCCCCACCGTCTCCTGGAGAGAACCGACTTTCATGCACGGACCGTCAGCCGAACCGGCGTCCGCCACACCCTCGGTGACCCTGCTCACCGAGGGCACCTACCCCCACAGTCACGGCGGGGTCAGCGTCTGGTGCGACCAGCTCGTCCAGGGCATGCCCGACGTCGACTTCCACGTCATCGCCGTCACCGGCACCGGCCGCGAGGCACTCGCCTGGGAACTGCCCGGCCACGTCAAGGCCGTCGACACCTTCCCCCTGTGGGGACCGCCACCGGCCGGCCGCGCCCCGCGCGGCGGCCACCTCCGCCGATTCCTCGCCACCTACGAACAGTTCCTGCTGTCCCTCCTCGACCCCGCCCGCGAAGCGCTCTTCGCGCCCGCCTTCTACCGGCTGGCCGACCACGCCGCCGACGGCACCCTCTTCGCCGCCCTGCGCGGCGAGGCGGCGGCCCGGCTGCTGGCCCGGCTGTGGAACCGGCCGCACCTCGCCACGGCCGCCGCTCGCCCCACGCTCCACGACGCGCTGGCCGCCACCGACCTGCTGGAGCACGCCCTGCGCCCGCTCGCCGCACCGGCCCCCGCCGAGGGGATCACCCACGCGGTCAGCGGGGGCCTGGCCACCCTCCCCGGGCTCATCGCCCACCACCGCCACGGCACCCCCTTCCTCCTCACCGAGCACGGCATCTACCTCCGCGAGCGCTACCTCAGCTTCCGCGCCGAGCCGTACCGCTGGCCCGTCAAGGCCGTGATGCTCGGCCTGTTCCGGCTGCTCGCCGAGGAGGGCTACCGCAACGCCGCGCTCGTCACCCCCGGCAACCGCTACAACCGCCGCTGGGAGGAGCACGGCGGCACCCCGCCCGAGCGCATCCGCACCGTCTACAACGGCGTCGACCCCGCCGCCTTCCCGCCCGCCGGGCCCGAGCCGGAGTCGCCCACCCTCAGCTGGGCCGGCCGGGTCGACCCCATCAAGGGCCTGGAAACCCTCATCCGCGCCTTCGCGCTCGTACGGAAGGAGATACCCGACGCGCGGCTGCGCCTCTTCGGCGGCACCCCGCGCGGCGGCGAGGGCTACCGCACCGCCTGCGAGGGCCTCGCCGCCGAACTCGGCGTGGCCGACGCCGTCACCTTCGAAGGACGCGTCGACGACATCCGCGACGCCTACGCAGCGGGGAACGTCGTGATGCTCTCCAGCATCAGCGAAGGCTTCCCCTTCACCCTCATCGAGGCCATGTCCTGCGGGCGCGCCACCGTCTCCACCGACGTCGGCGGCGTCCGCGAGGCGGTCGGCGACAGCGGGCTGGTCGTCCCGCCGCGCGACCCCGAGGCCATGGCCCGGGCCGCGCTGCGGCTGCTCCGCGAACCCGAACTGCGGGCCAAGATGGGGGAGTCGGCACGGCTGCGCGTCATCGAGCAGTTCACCCTCCGGCAGACCATCGACGGATTCCGCGACATCTACCACGACCTCTCCGGCCTGCGGCGCCCCGTCCCCGTGGACGTCACCGCCGACCGGCCCGCACCCGTCATGGCCCTGGCCGCCGGCGGTGCGGGATGAGCGGACTCCTGCGCCTCGTCCCCGGCGAGCCCGAGCCCTCCCACGAGCTCGCCGCCGCGCCCACCGGGACGCGCTCCCGGCCCCGGTGGGCCGCCGACCCCCTCGACGAACTCGCCGAGGAACTGGCCGACGTCTGCGCGGCCGCCGTCCACCCCGACGAGATCGCCGCCGTCCTGGAGGCCGACGGCCTCACCGGCGAACAGATCGCCGAACGCTACGGCCGCGCCGACGCCTTCGAGCTCGCCGCCGAGCTCTTCGCCCGGGTGCCGCGCGGCCACCCCGAACCCGCCCCGCGCCCCGACCCCTGGAAGGTCGGACCGGGAGCGTCCCTGCTGCGCTCGGTGGTCTTCACTCTGCCCGGCTTCGGCTACGCGCTGGGCTCACCCCTGCTCGCCGGCGCCCGGGACCGCTTCGGGATGCCCGCCGGCACCTGGGCGCTGGTGGCCTCCGCCCTCACCGCCTGGGCCTGGAACCAGGGCCTGGCCCACCGCGCCTACCTCCGGCTCGCCGCCGGCGGCCGGGCCGCGGCGGGCCGCTCCTTGAGCGTGGGCGCCCCCCTGGGCGCCCTGCTCGCCACCGCCGCCGCGCTCGCCCTGCGCGCCCCGGCCGGCGTGCTCGTCTTCGCGGCCGGCCAGGCCCTCTACCTGGCCGCCGCCACCGCCCTGCTCGTCCTCGGCCGCGAACGGCTCCTGCTGCTCGCCCTGCTGCCCACCGCCACCGGGGGAGCGGTGCTCGTCGCCGCCCGGCCCCCGGCCCTGCTGGGCACCGGACTGCTGGTGGCCACGGTCGGCGGCGCGCTCTTCGCCGCCGGGTACGAGACGCTGCGCGCCCGGCGCGGCGAGAAACCGCCCTCCGGGCCGGTGCCCCCGCCCGCCGCGTCCCTGCCCTACGGCCTCTTCGGCCTGGGCTGCGGGCTGCTGACGACCTTCGCCGCCCTCGGCGACGCCCTCGCCCACCGGGGCGGCGGCACGAGCGGACCGGCCGTCATCGCCCTCACCCTCAGCATGGGCCCCGCCGAATGGCTGCTCTACCGCTGCCGGGGCCGCTCCCTGGCGGCGCTCGCCGCCGCCACGACCACCACCGGGCTGCTGTGGCGCGCCGCGCGCGTCCTCGCCCTGTGCGCCGCCGGATACCTGGCGGCCCTGACCGCGCTCGTCCTGGCCGTCGGGGCGCTGTGGCCCGGCGGGGCACCACCCGGCCCCGGCCGGCTGACCGCCCTGCTGGCGCTCGGCGCGGTGCTCTGGACGGGCCTGCTCCTGCAGGCCTACGGCACCGCCTGGCCCCCGGCCCTGCTCTGCCTGGGCGCCGCCGCGGCCGAGGCCGGCGCGCTCCGGCTGGGCACGGCGGCCCCGGTCACCGACCAGCTCGTCATCTGTTCCGGTGCGGCGGCGGCCCTGCTCGCCGTGGCCACCGCCCTGCTCGGCCGGATCACCACCCACCGCTGAGCCACCGTGAAGAAGCCCTGAAGAGGAGAACGCTCGTGTCCGCAAGCGCACTCGTCGCCGTCACCGGCGCCGAAGGATTCATCGGATCGCACCTCGTGGAGGCCCTCGTCGCCGACGGCCACCGGGTCCGCGCGATGGTCCAGTACAACTCCTTCTCGTCCTTCGGCTGGCTGGAGGACCTGCCCGAGGAGGTCATGGAGCACGTCGAGGTCGTCCTCGGCGACGTCCGCGACCCCGGCTCCGTCCAGGGCCTGGTGGCCGGCGCCGAGACCGTCTACCACCTGGCCGCCCTCATCGCGATCCCGTACTCCTACCGGGCCCCGCACAGCTACGTCGAGACCAACGTCACCGGCACCCTCAACGTCCTCGAAGCCGTCCGCCACCAGGGCATCCCGCGCCTGGTCCACACCTCCACCAGCGAGACCTACGGCACCGCGCGGACCGTGCCCATCACCGAGGACCACCCCATCAACACCCAGTCCCCCTACGCCGCCTCCAAGGCCGGCGGGGACCGGCTCGCCGACAGCTACCACGCCAGCTTCGGCCTGCCCGTCGTCACCCTGCGCCCCTTCAACACCTTCGGCCCCCGCCAGTCCATGCGGGCCGTCATCCCCACCGTCATCGGCCAGGTCGCCGCCGGACAGCGCGCCATCACCCTCGGCGACCTGCGGCCCACCCGCGACTTCAGCTACGTCAAGGACACCGTGGCCGCCTTCCGCGCCGTGGGCACCGCGCCCGCAGCCGCCGTCCTCGGCCGCACCTTCAACTCCGGCACCGGCGAGGAGATCTCCGTCGGCGACCTGGTGACCCTCATCGGCAAGCTCATGGACACCGACCTCGAGGTGACCGAGGAGGCCGAGCGCGTCCGGCCCGCCAACTCCGAGGTGATGCGGCTGGTCTGCGACTCCACCCGGCTGCGCGCCGCCACCGGCTGGGCCCCCGCCCACACCCTGGAACAGGGCCTCGCCGACACCATCGCCTTCTTCCGCGACCCCGCCAACCTCGGCCGCTACAAGACCGGCATCTACAACGTCTGACGTTCCCGTCCCGTCCACTGACGTTCCCGTCCCGTCCACTGACGTTCCCGTCCACCCACGCGGCACCACTCACGCGGCACAAGAGAGGAACGGCACCCACATGCACGCAGTGATACTTGCCGGAGGCAAGGGCGTCCGGCTCCGCCCGTACACGACCGCACTGCCCAAGCCCCTGGTGCCCATCGGCGACCAGCACGCCATCCTCGAGATCGTCATGCGCCAGCTGGCGGGCGCCGGGTTCACCAGCTGCACCCTCGCCATCGGCCACCTCGGCCACATCATCCGCGCCTACGTCGGCGACGGCTCCCAGTGGGGCCTCGACGTCGACTACACCACCGAGGAGAGCCCCCTGGGCACCATGGGCCCGCTCCTCACCATGACCGACCGGCTCCCCGAGCGCTTCCTGGTGATGAACGGGGACGTCCTCACCGACCTGGACTTCGGCGACGTCCTGCGCGACCACACCGTCTCCGGGGCGCCCCTGACGATCGCCACCTACCCGCGCCGGGTCAGCATCGACTTCGGCGTCCTGACCACCGAGGCGGGCCGCGTCGTCGGCTTCGCCGAGAAGCCCAGCATGGACTACCGCGTCTCCATGGGCGTCTACGGAGTCTCCCGCGCCGCCCTCGACCGCTACACTCCCGGACTGCCGCTCGGCTTCGACGAGCTCGTCCTCGACCTGCTGGCGGACGGCACCCCGCCCAACGCCTACGAATTCGACGGCTATTGGCTCGACATCGGCCGCCCCGACGACTACGACCGGGCCAACGCCGAGTTCGCCGTCCGCCGTGACCTGCTGATCAAGGGAGCGTGACCGGCCCCGATGCGCATCCTCGTCCTGGGCGCCACCGGCTTCCTGGGCCGGCACACCGCCTCGCGCCTGCGCGCCCTCCCGGGCGCGCACGTGCGGGTCGCCGGCCGTGCCCCCGCCGCCGGGCCGCCCTCCGACCCGTCGACGGTCGACCCGGCGGCCGTCGACCTCCTGGCCGTCGACCTGGCGGCCGCCGACCCCGGCCGGCTCGCGGCCCTGATTCGCGAGGCCGCCCCCGACGCCGTCGTCAACTGCGCGGGGGCGGTCGGCGGCAGCGCCGTGACCCTCACCGCCGTCAACGCCCGCGGCCCCGCCGTGCTCTGCGAGGCCCTGAGCACAGCCGCCCCGGACGCCCGCCTGGTCCACCTGGGCTCGGCGGCCGAGTACGGGCCCGCCGAGGCCCGGCTGCCCGTCGGCGAGGGCGCCCCGGCCCGCCCGCTCGGCCTCTACGGCGCGAGCAAGCTGGCCGGCACCCTCGCCGTCACCGGCTCCGGCCTGGACGCCGTCGTCCTGCGGGTGTTCAACCCCGTCGGCCCCGGCGCCCCCGCCGCCTCCCTCCCCGGCCGCCTCGCCGCCGAACTGCGCCGGGCGAGACCCGACGACCGCGTCCGCACCGGGGACCTCTCCGCCCACCGCGACTTCGTCGACCCGCGCGACGTCGCCGAGGCCGTCGCCCTCGCCGTCACCGCCCCCCGACCCCTGCCCGCCGTCCTCAACATCGGCAGCGGCACCGCCCGCCCCGTCCGCGACGTGGCCGAAGGGCTGCTGCGCGCGGCCGGGTTCACCGGCCCGGTCGGCGACCGCGTCGCCGAGGACGGCGACGGCTCGCCGCGCTCGGCCGCCGTCCCCTGGCAGCAGGCCGACATCACCGCCGCCGGCCGCGTCCTGGACTGGGTGCCCCGGCACTCCTTCACCGATTCCCTCACCGACCTGTGGGCCGCCACCGCGCCCGCCACGGAGCCCGTGCCATGACCGCCACCGCGCCCGCCGCCCACCAGGACGACGGGCGGCTGCTCGTCCCGCTCTACGTCCACCCCGCCACCCACCCCGAGGAGTGGGCGGCGCTGCTCGACGCCGCCCCCCGGCTGTACGGGGTCGTCCTCAACGTCGCCGACGGCCCCGGCGGCCGCCCCGACCCCGCCTTCCACGCGGCGGCCGGACGGCTGCGCGCCGCGGGCGTCCGGCTGCTGGGCTACGTCGACACCGGCTACGGCCACCGCCGCACCGGCGCCGTGGTCGCCGACATCCGCCGCCACCGCCGCTGGTACGACGTGGACGGCGTCTTCCTCGACCAGGTCCCGGCGCACGACACCCCGCTGCCCCGCTACCGCCGCATGGTGCTGGCCGCCCGGGTGCTGGGCGCCCGGACGGCCGTCCTCAACCCCGGCACCCACCCCGAGCCCGGCTACGCCTCGCTCGCCGACCTCCTGGTCACCTTCGAGGGCACGTGGGAGGACTACCGGCGCGCCCGGATCCCGGAGTGGACCACCGGCCATCCACCGGAGCGGTTCTGCCACCTCGTGCACGGCGTGCCCGAGGAGCGCACGGCGGGCGTGGCGCGGCTCGCCGCCCGGCGCGGTGCCGCGGTGCACTGCGCGGTGCCGGGCACGGGGGCCAACCCCTGGCGCTCGGTGCCCCGGCCGACCGCCGGCCTCGCGGCGGGAGGCACGATATGAACGCGCGTGAAGGTACGGGGACTTGGCGTGGCACGAGCGCTCGGCGCGTCCGGGCGGGGCTGTGCGCCGGGCTGCTGCTGGTCCTGGCGGCCTGCTCCGCGTCGCCCTCCGACGACGACGGGCCGGACCGGGACGACGAGGGCGTCACGGCGGCCCCCCGCGCCTCGGGTTCCCCTCGCCCCTCGGGCAGGCCGGAGGCCACCGGCACTCCGGACGCCTCCGCCTCGCCCGGGAGTTCGGCCACGGGTTCGGCGCCGGGGTCCGCCGGGGAGCGTTGGCAGCCGAAGCCGGGCACCGGCTGGCAGTGGCAACTGGACGGAAAGGCCGACACCTCGGTGGACGCCCCCGTCTACGACATCGACGGCTTCGAGAATTCGGCCGAAACCGTGGCCCAATTGCATTCCCGCGGCCGGAAGGTGATCTGCTACATCAATGCCGGCGCCTGGGAGGACTTCCGGCCCGACCAGGGGAAATTCCCCAAGACCCTGCTCGGCAACAAGAACAAGGGGTGGAAGGGCGAGAAATGGTTCGACATCCGCCGCCTCGACACCCTGCGGCCGCTCATGGCGGCCCGGATGGACATGTGCCGGCAGAAGGGGTTCGACGCCGTCGAACCGGATCTGACCGAGGGATTCCGCAATGCCACCGGCTTTCCGCTGACGGCCGATCACCAGCTCGCCTTCAATCGGATGCTGGCGGATCTCGCCCATGAGCGGGGCATGGCCATCGGGCTGAAGAACGACCTGGACCAGATCCCGCAGCTGGTGAAGGTCTTCGACTTCGCGGTGAACGAGCAGTGCGCGCAGTACGACGAGTGCGAGAAGCTCAGCCCCTTTGTGAAGCAGGACAAAGCGGTCTTTCACGTTGAATACGAACTGCAGCCGGGGGAGTTCTGTGCCACGGCGCGGCGGCTCGGGCTGAGCTCGATGCAGAAGAAGCTGGAGCTGGACGCCTGGCGCCGGCCCTGCTGAACGGCGCTCCCGGAATTACTCGTTCCATGCTGCAAGTACCCGCGGCCACAGGGGTTTAGGGCCAGTTCGGCGGGGGCGCGCGGCGCGCGGTTCCGGGTCTGCTCCCGAAGTGAAGAAGTTCACAGATGGCCGCCCGGGTGCCGGATTTTAATGATTCATGGTGCAGGATCTCTCACCGAACACAAGATCCCGTCACCCTGGCGGGCCACCCGGGCGGACGCCGAGTCCTGCCGCCGCCCCGGGTGCGGCATCGAATTGATGAATCGGCAGGAGCGGGAGACCCAAGCGGTACGGACCACGAAGTCGGTGGTCCTTGGGGTGAAGCCGGGAAATCCGGCCGGGCAACTTCGCAGCCCGAACCCGACAGGTCATCTTTCGTAGGCGGATGTCGAAGGGCTTCGGCATGTCTGCTATGCCTCGCATTCCCGCGCTCATATCCCGGGCCGGCACCGCCTCTGCCGTCACCGCCGCCACGCTGGCGGCATCGGTTCTCGTCCCCGGCCTCGCCTCCCAGGCGTCCGCGGCCACCCCCGGTGAGCAGGCGCTGAAGGTCGCCGCCGCCAAGGCGGGCTCCCCCTACCAGTACGGCGCCGCCGGCCCGAACCGGTTCGACTGCTCGGGCCTGACCCAGTACTCGTTCAAGAAGGTCGGCAAGAACCTGCCGCGCGTGGCCGCCGACCAGTACAACCGCACCCGGCACATCTCCGGCGGCTCCCGCCAGGTCGGCGACCTGGTGTTCTTCCACTCGGGCAGCAACGTCTACCACGTGGGGATCTACGCGGGTAGCAACAAGATCTGGCACGCCCCCAAGCCCGGCACCACGGTCCGCCTGGAGAAGATCTGGACCGGCAGCGTCTGGTACGGACGCGTCAACTAGGCTCCTTGACCGGGCGGTCCGGAACCCCGGGCCGTCCGACATCCGCGTTCGCGCACGGGGGTGCCGCTTCCGGGCGCGGGAGGGAGCGACGATGAGCGATGCCACCGGCGTGACCGCCCCTACCGGCCCCGCCGGCCTCACCGGTCCGGAGGTCCGTACGGACCGGGGCACCGTACGGGGCCGTACCGAGAACGGCCTCGCCGTCTTCCGGGGGATCCCCTACGCCCAGCCGCCCGTGGGCGAGCTGCGCTTCATGGCCCCCCGTCCGGCCCGGCCCTGGGACGGCGTGCGGGACGCGGGGGAGTTCGGCCCGCCGCCCCCGCAGTCCGGCCCGATCCCCGCGACCGGCACGGCCACCGGCGACGACTGGCTCACCCTGAACGTCTGGTCGCCGGACCCCGGCGGCTCGGGGCTGCCCGTCCTGGTGTGGATCCTCGGCGGCGGCTACGTCTCCGGCCACGCGGGCGACCCGCTCTACGACGCCGGGCTCCTGGCCCGGCAGGGCGGCCTCGTCGTGGTCACCCTCAACTACCGGGTGGGCGCCGAGGCCTCCGCCCAGCTCCAGGGCGCCCCCGCCAACCGGGGCCTGCTCGACCTGATCGCGGCCCTGGAGTGGGTCCGGGAGAACATCGCCGGCTTCGGCGGCGACCCCGCGCGCGTCACCGTCGCCGGCCAGTCCTCCGGCGCCGGCTCGATCGCCACCCTGCTGGCCGTCCCCCGCGCCGCCGGTCTCTTCCGCCGGGCGATAGCCCAGTCCGTCCCCGGCCTCTACACCACCCCGGCCCTCGCCTCCGGCCTCGCCGCCGAGCTCGCCGGGAGCCTGGGCACCACCCCCACGGCCGCCGGCCTCGCCACGATCGACCCGTGGCGGCTGGCCGAGGCGATCACCCCGATGATGTACGGGCTGCCCGCCCAGGCCGACCGCTGGGGACCGCTGGCCCGGACCGGCTCCCCGTTCTCCGTCGTGGTGGACGGCGACCTCGTGCCGGAGACGCCCTGGACGGCCCTGCCGGACGGCCGGGCGAGCGGCGTCGACCTGCTGACCGGTCACACCCGGGACGAGTTCCGGCCGTTCCTCGTGATGAGCGGCGGCCGGGACAAGGTCACCGACGAGGACACCACGGCGGCGCTGAACGCCTTCGCCCCCGGCCCCGACGGCCCCCGCGCCTACCGCGCCGCCTACCCGGACGCCACCCCCGTGGAACTCTTCGAGACCGTCCACAGCGACGTCCTGTTCCGCATGCCCTCGCTCCACCTCGCCGAGGCCCACACCGCCGGCGGCGGCACGGCGCACCTGTACGAGCTGCGCCGCCCCGCGCCCGTCCTGGGCGGCGCGCTCGGCGCCGCCCACGGGCTCGACGTCTCACTGCTGTTCGGCACCTACGACGCCCCGCAGGCCCGGCTGCTGCTCGGCGAGGGGCCCCTCCCCGAGGACCTCCTGGCCGTCGGGGAGGAGATCCGCCGCTCGTGGACGGCCTTCGCGACCCACGGCGACCCGGGCTGGCCCGCCCACGCCGCCGCCGACGGCCGCCTCACCCGCCTCCTCGACACGGAGCCGAGCACGGCCCCGTACCCGGAGGAGCCGTCCCGAAAGGTCTGGGAGGGCCGGACGGTCCGGCCCTACGATCTGCCGGCCTGACGGCCGGTGGGGCAACGACGGCCCGGGGGCGCCGCGAGCGCACCCGGGCGCCGGGTCAGCAGCCCGCCATCTTCCCGTAGGCGATCCAGACCTCGCCCTTGTTGTTGAGGCTGACGTTCCCGGTCTTGTGCAGCCCGGTGTACTTCCCGCGGTACTTCCGCAGCTCTCCGACGGGCGACTCCAGCGTCATGTAGGGGGAGTCGGGCTTCCAGTCCCCGGAGAACTTCGCGTAGACCCCGTTCGTCCCGTCGGTACCGCTCGCCCAGCAGGCGCGGGAGCCGGAGTAGAGCACGAGGTTGCCGTCGTACTGCATCTCCAGGCGGTAGCCGCCGTTCTGGAGGCAGTGGCCGGGGATGAGCCTGTCGGTGAACGACGTGCCGTCGCCGCGGCACCCCTGCGCACGGTGCGCGGCATGCGCGGGGGCGGCCGTGGCCTGCCCCGCCGTCGTGGCCAGGGCGACCGCCAGCAGGTTCGCCGCGACGATCGCGCAGGCGCGGAAGGCTGTCCTCATGTTGTTCCGCCTGTTCTCGTGAGCGTTTCATACGTCCGGTACTCCGAACGCAGACGGTACTTGCGCGCTCACGCCAGGTGGCCGAGATCTCGCAGTCTCACCCCAGCGTGTGTATGCACCGGGGTCGGGCAGCCACGCGTTACTCCACCGCGTCCAGGTACACCCAGTGGCCGTCCTCCCGTACGAAGCGGCTGAGCTCGTGCTGGGAGCCGGTCTCGCCGTGGGCCTCGTAGTGGGCGCGGAACTCGACCGTTCCGTCGTTGTGGAAGGTGCTGCCGCCGGTCGTGGCCAGGACGTCGAGCCCGGTCCAGCGGATGCCGGGGTCGAGGTCGAGCTCGGCCGGGCGCGTGGAGGAGTGCCAGGTGCGCAGCAGGTAGTGGGGGTCGAGGACGACGAAGGCGCTGTAGCGCGAGCGCATCAGGCGTTCGGGGGTGGGGGCCGTGGCGCGGCCGTCGTGGAAGGCGCCGCAGCAGTCGCCGTACGTCGCGTCGAGCCCGCAGGGGCACGGCGCGCCGGCGGTGACGACGGGCGGCTTCGGGGAACGTGAGCTTCTTCTGGACACCCCCCGATTCTGCCTGCCCCAAGGAGCGCCCCCGGCCACGGGGGCGAACCCTTTCGGCGGCAGGGCCGGATGGCGCCGCCCCGGCTGATCTTTCGGGTGAATTCCCAGCTCATCGGGGTGTGGGGGCCCAGCGCCCGGCGCCGGTCACCGGGAGCGACCGGTTGCGCGCCCCTCCGGCGCGGCGGACGGTGGTCGGTGTCCCGACAGGTGTTCGGGCGTCCGGAAGGGAGTCATCCGTATGCGCGGCACCAAGCTCACCGCCATAGCCACGGTTCTCGTCTGCGGTTCGGTCGCCCTGGGCGCCACCGGACCCGCGCTCGCCGCCGGCCGCGCGGCCCGGCCCGCCGCCGCGGCGACCGGGCCGGCGGACTCCATCGGCAGCCTGGGCGAGACGCTCCACCTCGGCTCCCGGATCACCAAGGAGGCCGATTCCTGGAACCCCGACGTGGAGCACCTGCGGGACCTGAGAACGCGGCTGCGGGAATCGGCCGAGCGGCTGCTCGCCGACATCCGGGCCGCCAAGGCCAAGACCCCGGCCCGCCCCGGCACCGACGGCCTGGCGGTCGACCCGCTCACGGACGTCAAAACCCAGCTGGACACCCTGGTCAAGGACGTGAACGACCTGCTGGCGGCCGTCGACGCCAAGGACGTCGGCAGGGTCACGGCGCTCAACGGCAAGGTGACCGCCGACCTCCGGGCCCTCCTCACCTCCGTACCCAAGCTCCTGGCGAACCCGGCGCCCCTCCAGGGGCCGTAGCCACCTCCGCTCCTTCCGGCACACCCCTGTTCGAGGGCGCCCGGCTCCGCTACGGTCGGCCCGGTGCGCAGACGTCTGTTCGTCGCAGCGATCCTGACCGCCTCCCTGACGTCCGCCTGCGGCGGCGAGGGCTCGGAGGAGCCGGACCCGGATCCCTCCCGTTCCCGGCGCGCCGACCAGGCCGAACCGCTCTTCCACTGCGGCCGCCGGGCCAGCGCCCAGAACCCGGCGTTCTCCCCGGACGGACGGTCGCTCCTCTTCACCGTCTTCGAGGACGGCTACAACGCGGGCGCCGCCGCCCTGCGCGTCCTGCCCCTGACCGGCGACGGCGGTACGACCGGGGCCGCGCCCCGCACCCTGCTCGACGAGCGGGACAAGGCGGCCGTGAACCTGCCGGGTTCGAGCTGGAACCCGTCCGGCGAGGTGGCCTTCGCCTCCGACCGGGCCGGCGGCGGCCGGGACGAGGTCTGGGTGCTCAGGCCCGGCGGACGGCCCACCCGGGTGACCGAGCACGAGGGGCCCTCCGGCTATCTGGAGCCCAGCTTCTCCCCGGACGGCGAGTGGATCGTCTTCCAGGAGAGCGTCGAGCGCGAGGGCTCCGGCGACGGCGCCGAGCTCGGCTCCCTGTGGAAGGTCCGGCGCGACGGCAGCCGCGCCACCAAGCTCGTGGACGGTCCCGCCACTCGGACCGACAACCGCCAGCCCAACTGGTCCCCCAAGGGCGACCGGCTGGTCTTCCAGCGGCGCGAGGAGGACGGCGACGACTGGGCGCTGTACGTCATGAACGCGGACGGCTCGGGGTCGCGCCGCCTCACCCGGGACGCCGGCGAGCACACCGACCCCAGCTGGTCGCCGGACGGGCGGTCGGTGGTGTTCTCCTCCACGGCGGGCGGCCTGGAACTGCCGCAGATCTTCGTCATCCCCGCCGACGGCTCCGGGGCGCCGGTCCGCGTGACCAGGAACCCCGACACCTACGACGGCGCCCCCAGCTGGTCCCCGGACGGCCGCTGGATAGCCTTCGAGTCCCACGAGGGCGGCGAGGACCGCCCGAGCTCCCTGTGGCGGATCCCGGCTCCCCGGACCTGACGGCGCGCACGCCCGCGAACTCGAACGAACTCTCGGAACCGCGGGTGGAGCGAGAGGCTCCGCAGTACCGTGCCCTTGCGGAACTCACGTCACAGGAGGGCGCGATGGGCTCTGGAGCGACTTCAGCCGGCGGACGTACGGTGCGCGACGTGGTCCACGAGGTCGTGGCCGAGGTCGCGCCGGAGGAGCTGCCCCTGGTGACGGCGCTGGCCCGGTTCGACGACGCCACGGTCGTCCGGCGGCTGGGCCGCACGGGCGGGCGCCGCGAGCCGCTGGGGTTCGGGCTGGGCGAGGTCGTGGCGATGGCCGCGCCCGTGGTGTGGCTGGTCCTGGACGAGGCGGGGCGCCGGATGGCGGACGCCGTCGTGGACGCCGCGGCCACCAGGTCGAGGTCCGTGCTGCGCAGGGTCCTCCGCCGGCCGTCCGCGCCCGTCGTCCTCCCCGCCCTGAGCCCGGAGCAGCTGGCCGAGGTCCGAAGGCGCGTGGTGGAGACGGCCCTGGCGCGGGGCCTGACGGCGCGCCGGGCGGAGACGATCGCCGACGCGGTGGTGGCCCGGCTGGCGCTGGCGGAGGCGGAGGCGGGGGACGGGACACCGGAGTCCCCCGCACCGGAGCGGGGCTAGCGCCGCATGGCGACCACGACGCCTCCCCGGATACGGGTCGACGAACGGGTGATGGGCGCGGGCACGACGGTGCGCTTCGTGCTCCTGATGGTCCTGTTGCTGGTGAGCTGCTGGAATGTGATGGGAGGCATCACCCGCCGGGCCGCCCTGCGGACCGGCTTCGACCACTACGGCTGTCTGTTCGCCGCCGGGGGCGATCCGTTCGCGGGCAGCGTCACACGCGACATGGTCGCCACGACTCTCCAAGGCCCGGCCTATCAAGCCTGCCTCGACCGCTACGAGCCGCCGCTGGCCTGGTGGGTGACCCTCTCCTGGCCGGTGCTGCTCGTGGCCGTGGCCTGGGCGCTGTTCCGGGCCGTCCCCGCCTGGAGGGCGCGGCGCGGCAGGGCCGTGCCGCTGGCGGCCGTCGACTCCGACGGCGGGATCCTGCGGCTGGTCGAGGAGCTGGCGGCGGTGGCCGGGCTGGGCCGGGTGCCGCGCGTCGTCGTCGATCCGGCGGCGGCCTCGACCGGCGCGGTGGTGCTGGGCAGCGACCGCCGCCCCACGGTGTGCCTCCACGGGGGCCTGCTCGCCCGCAGGCACACCGATCCGGAGGGCTTCCGGGCGGTGCTCCTCCACGAACTCGCCCACATCCGCAACCGGGACGTGACGCTCACCTACGTCACCTTCGCCGTGTGGTGGGCGTTCGTCGCCGTGGTGCTCGTGCCCGCGGTGGCGGTCCTCGTCAGGGGCGCCGTCTCCATCTCCCCGCAGTTCCAGGACACCCAGGTCCCCTCCCTGGTGCGGAGCTTCGGATTGCTGGGCTTCCTGGTCGTCCTGGTCCACCTCGCCCGCGCGGACGTGTTGCGCAGCCGGGAGATCTACGCCGACCTCGCGGCGGTGCGCTGGGGCGCGGATCGCGGTGGCTGGGCGGTCACGACAGCGGACCCGCCGCCGGCCGGGTGGCGGCGGGCCGCCGGGGCCCTCGCGGAGCTGTGGCGCACCCACCCGAGGTGGGACCTTCGCCGGCAGTCCCTCGACGACCCCGTCGTGCTGTTCGGCGTGCGGGCCCTGCCGCTCTTCCTGACCGGAGCGGCCGCCACCGTGATCACCTCCCAGGCGCGTCACGAGGCGCTCGCCGCGAACGCCGGGTGGGCGGCCCGAGCGTGGGTACTGGCCTCGGCCGTGCTGGTCGTCGGAGTGCTCGGCGTCTCGCTGTGGCGGGGGGTGGCCCACGCCGTGCTCACCTCGCGCCGGGTGCCGTCCGGGGTACGGGCGGGGCTGTGGCTGGGGGCGGGGACGGCGGTGGGCGAACTGGTCGTGGACGACGTGACGTCGTTCACCTGGCTGCCCGCACGGCCCTGGGTCCTCGCGCTGTTGGTGCTCGCGGGAGGGGCGTTCGCGTGGTGGGCCACCCAGTGCGCGCACCTGTGGATCCGGGCGTGGCCGGGCCGGACGATCCGCCCGCCGATGCTGCTGGGGCTGGCGGCCATGTGCCTGGTGCTGTCGGCGTGGTTCGAGTGGTGGCAGCGGACCGGCACGTTGTACGCGGCCGGCGGGCCCTTCGACACGGGGGGTTTCCTGCAGTCGTCGGGTCTGGAGTCCATCGCCGAGCCGTACCGGTCGCTGCCCGCCAAGGTGCTGCTGGAGATGTCCACGGTGGCTCGTGGGCCCCTCGTGCTCCCCGCGGTCGCGACGTTGTGGGTCGCGCCGTTGCTCGCCTGGGCGATCGGCCCGGCCACCGCCCCGCCCGGCTGGATGCGGGACGCCACCGGCGGCGGTGCGGTGGAGCCGGACGGAGAGGGGGTGCCGCCGCTGCGGCGCGTGCTCCTGGCCGTGCTGCTCGGCGGGGTGTCGGCCTGTGCCGCCCTCGCGGGCGCCATGGCCTTCCTCCACGCCCGGCGGGTCTCCGGGGGCCTGACGGTCCTTGACGTGCTGACCTACTGCGGATGGATCCTGGTGGCCCTGGGGACGGCGGCGGCGGTGGCCGCCGTCGTCGCGAGCGCGTCGGCCGGTCGCTACCGGCTGCTCGTCGCGCTCGTCGCGGGCGAGGCGGCGGTGGCGGCGGGCTGCGCCGCGACGTTCACGCTCGCCTCCTTCGACGGATGCGTCCCGCCGCTCGGCACGCTCGCCCGGACCTGTGGCTGGCGCCCCGAGGTGCCCTGGCCGCTCTACCGGCTCCTGCTGGGGCCCGCTCTGCTGCTGGGCGCGGTCGTCGCCGTCGCTGCGGCCGCGATCGTATCGGCGGCCGGGGCCGTACGACGGCGGCCCGCGCCGCGCGCCGCCGCCGCCCCACGACGGGCCGTGCGGCCCGTCCGCCGCGCCGTCGCGGTGGGCCTGCTGTGCGCCGTGGCGGTGGGCGCCACCGTGGCGGCGGGGGCGTTCCGGGCGGGGAACGGCCAGGGCCTCGACGACAGGGCGCGCGGACGCGAACCGGCGACCACTCCGGGCCATGTGGAGGCGGCGGCCGGCCCCGAGGGGCCGCCCGTGTCCGCCCGGACCCGGGAGATCCAGGTGCTCGCCTGGCACATGTACGGCGGGGAAGAGCTGGTGAAGCGCTTCATGACCGGCGCGAAGGGCTTCTCGGCCCTTCTGATGGCCGGGCGGGGCGAGGTGTCCGAATCCCGTGTCCGCCCCTTCTGCGAGGACTTCGGGAGGATCGCGCGGGACGCCGGCGCGTTCTTCCGGGTGCCGGAGCCGCGGGGCGCGGAGCTGTGGAAGGAGTTCGTCGCACAGGTGGAGAAGACGGGCCGGACGTGCGGTCGGGCCGTGGAGCAGTCGAACGGCCGGCTCCTGGAGCAGTCGATGAGCGAGCTCGTCGGGGCGGCCCGCCTGGGCGGCGCGGTGATCGCACGGACGAAGGCGGTGGCGGAGGAGGGCGACATCCGGTAGGCGCCCGGGCCACCGCCTTCGTCCCCGGCGTCAGCCCATGCTGACGGTGAGCAGCGCGTACTGGGCGACTGTCAGCGGAACGCTCACCGTTCCGCCGTCCACCGTGAAGGGCACCGCACGCGGAGCGGGCGATGCCGCGTCAGGCGAGCTCACGGTCGCCCCCAGCACCTTCTTCCCGGCCGGCACCGCCAGCGCGACCGTACACGCGGCGGGCGTCGTCCTGAACGCCGCCGGCACGTCCCCGAACCCGGTGAAGTTGACCAGCTGGACCACCACGTCACCGCCCAGCCGCCCCATCTCCAGATGGATCCGGTCGTCCCCGCTCAGCGTCACCGAAGGCGGCGCGGCGGCCCGCACCGGGGCGAGCAGGAGCTCGCCCGCCGCCTTGTCGGCCGTCTCCAGATAAGCGTGCCCCGGCAGGGACTTGACGTACCGGCACGTCCCCGCGCCGAACCGGTTCTGCTTGCCGTCCGGCAGGGCGTCGCCCTTGCGGAAGCCGAGGACGTCGGCGAGCGCGTACTCGCTCCGGGCCGTGCCCAGCTCGTCCAGCGCCGTCGGCGCCGGGCCGGTGATCACGACGGTGCCGCCGCCCGCGACGAACCCCCGCAGCACCGCCGCCTCCGCGTCCGAGACCGCCTGGAGGTTGGGCAGCAGCAGGACCTTCAGCCCGGCCAGATCGGCGGCGGTCAGCCCCGGGCTGGTGACGGTGACGAAGGGGACGTGCGCGTACACCAGCGCCTTGACCGTGCCGCGGAACTCCCCGAGCCACGCCTGCCGGGCGCAGCTCTCCTCCGCGCTGCCCGAGCTCCACCACTCCTTGACGCCGGCCGGCTTCTTGACGTTGGCGTACATGCCCGTGCCGGGTGAGGGGCTGACGAAGTCCCGTGAGGCGGAGGAGTGGTAGACGCCGACCTCGGCGGCGGTCGTGGTGGTGTAGAGCTTCTCCTGGTTGGCCGCCACGAAGGCGTACATGCGGGTGCGCATGGCCTTGTCGGTGGTCTCGTTCTTGAACGGGCTCTTGACCTCGTACGGGTTGCAGCCCGCGGCCAGCAGCTCGGCCATCACCAGGGACGCGTCGTCGGCCTTCCAGCCGTAGGAGAACGCCCAGGCCGGCTTGGTGCCGCTGGCGGCCCGCGCGTACTTGTACATGGAGATCAGGCAGGTCCAGTCGGTGGCGGTGGCGTGGCGCATCCCGTCGTAGTTGCCGAGGACGTCCACCTCCCACATCTGGCTCACGCCCTCCGCCGTGCGCAGGTACGCGCCGTCGAGGCCGACCAGCGTGGCGTACTGGTAGTCCATGCTGACGGTCTCGACGAACGTGACGAGGTCGGGGTTGACGGCCCGGCCTGCGGCCGCGATGTCCAGCTGCCACTGGTGGAGGGTGCGATGGCGCCATTCGACGTAGCGGCGGAAGGTCGGACTGGTGAAGTCGGCCTTGGGGGGCAGCGCGAGGCCGGTGTCGGCCTTGAAGGCGGCCGCGGCCCAGGAGGAGCCGTCGCACCAGCTCAGCGCGCCGTCGAAGTAGATGGGGACGTCCGGCCAGATGGCGTCGAGGCCGGTGCCGGCGAGGGCCTTGACCCGGCCCAGGTAGTAGTCGCGCCAAGGGGAATTGGGGCTGAGCCAGCAGCTCTCGTCGCCCGGGTCCACCCAGACGACCAGGCTGCCGTAGAAGACGTTGGGCTTGCCGTCGAGGGAGCGCTGGACCCAGTCCTTGCCCCGGTCGTTCTTGTAGAAGGAGCGGC
Source organism: Streptomyces abikoensis (assembly GCF_014648775.1). GTDB lineage: Bacteria > Actinomycetota > Actinomycetes > Streptomycetales > Streptomycetaceae > Streptomyces > Streptomyces abikoensis. The sequence goes on along the minus strand of NZ_BMRT01000002.1, from coordinate 585,026 downwards.
CCTTCTCGCCGCCGACGCTGATGAGTTCCATCGACGGGTAGTACATGACCACGCGGAGGCCCGCCGCGTGGGCGAGGCCGACGAAGTCCCTCACCTTGCCCACGTGCTGGGTGAACTCCTGGTCCGTCAGCCAGTTGGACAGGACGGTATCGAGCTCGATCACGCTGACGTTCTGCGCCTTGAGGGCGTCGATCACCGGCTTCATGTCCCGGACCGGGTCGGCGTCCTCGTCGAACGTCCCGTCGGCCAGCCGGGCGAACCGGCTCCACTCGGGGAAGGCCCCCGCCCGTACGGCGGGCGCGGCCCACGCCGCCCGGTCCAGGGGCAGCGGGGCGGGTGCGGCCGGGGAGGCGGCCGAGGCGGGGCCGGCGAGCGCCGGGTGCTGCCCCACCACGGCGGCGCCCCCCACCCCCAGCCCCGCCCGTAACAGCCCTCTCCGGCTCATTCTCCGGGGCACGTCCATGACTTCGACCTCCTGAGGTGACGTCCGTCGCCGCTGGCGCGGCAGTCGCGCGAAGCAGCGATTCTGCTGGGAATCCGGCGGGAGGGAAGAGTTCCGGCAAGCCCGCGCCCATACGCCCCGGGTTGCCGGAAATCAGTACATGCGTAGCATTTTGTCGTGGTGCGGATACGGATACCGGACGGCCCGCCGCGGCTCGCGGCGGGCCCACTGGACCTCGCGGCGGGCCCCTTGGACTGGTCCCTGGTGAGCGGATGGATCCCGTTCGCCGTCCTGGCCGCCGGCCTCTGCGCCCTCGCCGCCCTGTTCTTCTCCCGGCGGCGCGCGTGGTGGGCCCGCTGGGCCCCCGCGGCCGTGGTGCTCGCCGCCCTGCTCACCCTGCTCCTCCAGGTGGCCGTCGACGACTGGCTCCAGCCCTTCCCCGACCCCCTGCCCACGGAGGTCGTCGTCTGGGCGGGCGTCGCCGCCCTCGGCCTGTGCCTCACCGCCTTCCGGCTGCCGCTGCTGCGGCCGCGCCACTGGCTCCCGGCCGTGCTCGCGGGCCTGCTCGTCGTCCTCATGGGCGCCTCGCAGATCAACCGCCACTTCGACCAGTACCCGACGGCGCGCAGCGCTCTCAACGCCTGGCTGCAGAAGACCACCCGCCTCTCCGAGGCCACCGGCACCGCCGGACCCACCCTGGCCGTGCCGCCGGGCAAGGCGCTCTCCGAGGTGTGGCGGCCCCCGGCGGGCATGGCCGAGGCGGGCACGATCTCCCGGACCGACATCCCCGGCACCGTCTCGGGCTTCAAGGCCCGCGGCGCCTACGTCTATCTGCCGCCCGCCTACAAGGCCACCCCGCGCCCGCTGCTGCCCGTGCTCGTCCTGATGGCCGGTCAGCCGGGCTCGCCCGACGACTGGATCAACTCCGGCCGGCTCGTCGAGATGATGAACGCCTTCGCCCGCGACCACCAGGGCCTGGCCCCCGTCGTCGCCGTCGTGGACCCCCTCGGCTCGCAGTTCGCCAACACCCTCTGCCTGGACTCCCGGCTCGGGAACGTCCAGACCTACCTCGCCACCGACGTCCCCGACTGGATCCGCTCCCACCTCCAGGTCGCCGGCGCCCGCACCTCCTGGGCCGTCTCCGGCCTCTCCTTCGGCGGCACCTGCTCCCTCCAGCTCGGCGTGAACGCCCCCCAGGTCTACGGCGTCGTCAACGACATCTCCGGGCAGGACGCGCCCACCCTCGGCAGCCGGCAGAAGACGATCGACAAGGCCTTCGGCGGGGACGCGGCCGCCTACGAGCAGGTGAACCCGCTGGACGTCATGGCCCGGCGGCGCTTCCCCGACACCAAGGCCGCCTTCGTCGCCGGCAGCGACGACAGCACCTACCGGCCGCAGCAGCGCAAGGCATACGAGGCGGCGGTGAAGGCCGGGATGCGGGCCGAGTTCGTGCTGCTGCCCGGCGGGCACAGCTGGGCCGTCTGGCGCCCCGGCCTGGAGCGGCAACTGCCCTGGCTGTCCCGCGAGACGGGACTGATCCGGTGAGCGCGCCCGGCGGGGCACCCGCGCCCGGGGACGTGCCCGGTGTCGGCGACAGCGCCCACCCCTGGCGGGCCACCCTCGACCGGCTCCTCGTGCCCGTCCGCCACGCTCCCTTCACCCTGGGCTTCCTCGCGGTGCTGTGGATCGTCGGCGCCGTCACCGGCTCCCTGGGCTCCGGGCCCCGGCCGCACCGCATGGAACGGATCGCCGTCGGCGTGCCCGCCCTCGCCGAGGGCCGCTGGTGGACGCCCGCCAGCTCCCTGCTGTGGTGCCCCGGGCTCGCCGCGTACATCGGCTCGACCGTCATCGTGCTGCTCCTCGTCACCCCCGCCGAGCGGCGCCTGGGCGTCGCCCGGGCCGCCGCCGCGCTCCTCGGCGGCCAGATCCTGGGCACCCTGCTGGGCGTGGGGGTGGTGAAGCTCGGCTCCCTCGCGGGCGAGCAGTGGCTGGACAGCCTCACCCAGGACCTGTCCGTCACCCCCACCGTGGGCGCCCTCGCCACCGGAGCCGTCCTCAGCTACCGGCTCACCGCCCTGTGGCGGCGCCGGGTACGGCTCGGCATCGTCGCCTTCTCCCTGGTCATGGCCCTGTACGTGGGCCACCTCCAGGGCGTGCTGCGGCTCGGCGGCGCGGTGGCCGGGCTCGCCGCGGGCGCCCTGCTCCTCCGCCGCCGCGGCCCCCTGCGCCCGCTGCACTCCTCCCACACCGAGGCCCGGGTGCTCGTCGCCCTCGTCGTGGCCGCCGCCGCGATCGGGCCGATCACCGCCATCCTCTACAAGGACGCCTACGGTCCCTTCAGCACCTTCAACGAGCTCTACGTCTCCACCCGGCCCAGCGCCCAGGACGTCGCCGACGCCTGCGCCCAGTCGGCCCGCGACTGCCACGCCGCCCACGCCGTCCGCGGCTTCTACGATTCGCCCGCCATCGCCATGGCCGTCGTCGTCCCCGTCGTCCTCCTCGTCCTCGCCGAGGGGCTGCGCCGGGGGCTGCGGCTCGCCTGGAGCCTGGCCGTCCTGCTCCACCTCGGCTGGATCGCCCTGTTCGCCTACTGGCTCCACGACTTCCTCGGCAACCCCTCCGCCTACGGCGCCGAGCCCACCGAGCACGCCGACTACGTCCAGTACTTCGCCGAGCAGATGCTGCTGCCCGTCCTGGTGCTGCTGCTCCTGCTGGTCACCCGGAAACGCTTCGACCTGCGCCTGCCGCGCTCCGCCCTGGGGGGCCTGGCCGCCGTGGCCGGGGGCGCCCTGCTGCTGGCCTCCGCCGCGTACGTGGGCATCGGCTGGGCCGTGCGCGACCAGTACGACCCGCCGGCCGGGTTCGGCCTGCTGCTGAGCGGCCTGGTGTCGGAGTACCTGCCGCCCGCGTTCCTCGGCTACTTCACCGACTGGCCGGTGCCGGTCGGCGGCGCGGCGGAGACCCTCTTCCGCTACTGCGGGCTCCTCTTCTGGCTGGTGACCCTGATCGCGCTGCTGATCACCTTCCGCAGGCCCCGGCTCCACACCGACGCGGACGCGGCCGTGCGCGCCCGCGAACTGCTCGTCGCGCACGGCGGCTCGACGCTGTCGTACCTGACGACCTGGGACGGCAACTACTACTGGTTCGCCGCGAACGGCCGCACCGCCGTCGCCTACCGGGTCATCGCCACCGTGGCGCTGACCACCGGCGACCCCTTCGGCGTGCCGGAGGAGCGGGCGGACGCGGTGGGCGGCTTCGCCCGCTTCTGCGACGAGCGCGGCTGGACGCCCTGCTTCTACAGCGTCGGCGCCGCCACCCGCGAGGCCGCCGAGCGGCTGGGCTGGCGCTCGGTGCAGGTCGCCGAGGACACCGTGGTGCCGCTGCCCGACCTGGCGTTCACCGGGAAGAAGTGGCAGGACGTGCGCACGGCGCTGAACAAGGCGAAGAAGGAGGGCGTCACCGCCGAGTGGTGGTCCTTCCCCGACGCGCCCGTCGCCGTCACCGACCAGATCCGGTCGATCTCCGAGGAGTGGGTCGCCGACAAGGGCCTGCCGGAGATGAACTTCACCCTGGGCGGCCTCGACGAGCTGGACGACCCGGCCGTGCGCTGCCTCCTCGCCGTCGACGCCGAGCACACCGTGCACGGCATCACCAGCTGGATGCCGGTGTACGAGGAGGGCCGGCCCGCCGGCTGGACGCTGGACTTCATGCGGCGCAGGGCGGACGGCTTCCGCGGCTCGATGGAGTTCCTGATCGCCTCGGCCGCGCTCGGCTTCAAGGAGGAGGGCGCCCGTTTCCTCAGCCTCTCCGGCGCCCCGCTGGCCCGCAAGGCGACCGAGGAACCGCCGGTCGCCCTCCAGCGGGTCCTCGACTACGGAGGGAAGATGCTGGAGCCCGTCTACGGTTTCCGGTCGCTGCTCGCGTTCAAGGCGAAGTTCCAGCCGCGCTACCGGCCCATGTACATGGCGTATCCGGACCCGGCGGCGCTGCCCGCCATCACCCGGGCGGTCAGCAAGGCGTATCTGCCCCACTTGACGGCCGTGCAGGGGGTGCGGCTGGTGCGGCAGTTCTCGGCGTAGCTCTAGGCTCCTCCAGTGGCGCACGGGTGCCACGCACAGCCAGGGGTGACGGGTGACGGGCGAGAGGGGCCACGTGGCACACGAGAGCGGGATCGCGACGGCCAAGGAAGCGGCGGACGACGGCCTGGTGCTGGCCTTCGGCCGGCTCCAGGGGGCCGCGAACCGGCTGGAGTACATCCTGGGCCGGGCGATCGAGGAGGAGTGCGGGATCAGTCACCTGATGTTCGAGGTGCTGCTGATCCTGGGCCGGGCCGGGGAGGCGGGGCTGCCCATGCGGGCGATCGCCCAGGAGCGGGTGCTGAGCACGGGCGGGGTGACCCGGCTGGTGGACCGGATGGAGGCGGCGGGCCTGGTGGTCCGGGACGCCGACCCCGGCGACCGGCGGGGCCGGCTGGTCCGGCTGACCCCGGCGGGGGAGGAGACGGCGGTCCGGGCCGCCCGGATCCACCGCGAGAACATCCGCCGCTTCTTCCTGGAGCCGCTGCCGGAGGCGCACCGGGAACGGTTCGCGGAGGACCTGAAGGTCCTCAGTCACGCGGCGAGGGACGCGCTGCCGCGACTGCGCTGAGGGGTGCGGGCGGGCGTCCGGAATATCTGACTGAGCAGATACTGTTGTGGCAGGTGAATAGCTCGCGTCACACCCTCCTGGAGGCACCCCCCATGAAGCTCGTCTACGTCTTCGACGCCTACTGCGGCTGGTCCCACGGCTTCTCGGCCACGCTCACCGAGACCGCCCGGCGCCACCCGGAGCTGCCCGTGGAGGTCGTCTCCGGCGGACTGTTCACCGGTGCCCGCCGCGTGCCGATCCGCGAGTTCGGCTACGTCCAGGGCGCCAACGCGAAGATCGCGGAGCTGACGGGGGCGGAGTTCGGCGCGGCCTACGACCGGCTGATCGCGGACGGCTCCTTCGTCATGGACTCCGAGGCCGCCGCGCGCGGCATGGCCGCCCTGCGCCAGGCCGCCCCGGACCGGGCCGCCGAGCTGGCCGCCGCCCTCCAGGACGCGTTCTACGCGGACGGGCTCAGCCTCTCCGAGGAGAGCACCTACCGCACCGTCGCCGAGGCCGCCGGCCTCGACGCGGACGCCGTGGCCGCCGCCTTCTCGGCACCCGGCGCCGCCAAGGCCGCCCGCGCGGACTTCCGCCGCGCGGCCGAGTACGGCGTCCAGGGCTTCCCGACGCTGCTCGCCGTCGACGGCGAGCGCGTCACGGTCCTGGCCGTGGGCCACGCCACGGCCGACCAGGTGGACGGGCGCCTGGCGGCCGCGCGGGCGGCGTGAGGATGTGCCCCGGTTGCGGCCCCCGGCGCGCAGCCTAGCCTGGGAAAGCACCATGGCTCGCGCACCCACCCCGCCCGCCGGCGCGGCCCGCCGCGCCGTCTGGGCCACCCTCGCCGGCTGCGCCGGGTTCTACGGCTTCGCGCACGCCCTCGGCGACCGCACCGTCGGCCTCTACGCCATCTTCGGCGTCCTCCCGCTGGTGCTGTTCTCGCAGATCCCCGGCCCCGCCCGGCACCGCACCCGCGTCCTCCTCGCGATGGTGCCGGTCGGCTGGGTCATGGTCACGTCCGGCACGCTGCTGGCCGTGCGCGGCTGGGCCGCCGCGGCCGGCATGTTCGTCGTGGGCTTCCTCGTCGCCTTCGCGGCGACGGCCGGGCCCGGCCCGGCCGGGCTGAGCGTGGCCTGCCAGCTCTTCTACATCCTGCCCTGCTTCCCGCCCTACGCCCCCGCGACCCTCGGCTCCCGCCTGGCCGGCCTGACCGCCGGCATCCTGCTCACCGCCCTCGTCGACCGGCTGCTGGACCTCCTCGGCCTGCGGGAGCCCCCGCCCACCCCCTACCGGGAGCGGCTCGGCCGCGCGACGGCCGCCGTGGCCGACAGCTGCGCCGCCGCGGCGCGCGGCGGCGAGGACGTCCGGCCCGCCGCCGAGCGGGCGCTCCAGGAGGCGCGCCCCTCCCGGATCCCGCCCGCCGAGCGACCCACCTCGCCCTCCGCCCGCGACCGCGCCCTCAACCACACCCGCGCGTGCGTCCGGCACGTCCACGACCAGCTCGACCGCTTCTGCCGCGCCCCCGGCGGCCCCGCCGGCCTCGACGCCCCCGCCACCGCCCTGCTGGAGCGCACCGCCACCGCCCTGCGCCCCGTCGCCACCGGCCTGACCAGCGGCACTCCGCCACCCGACGGCAATGACGACGGCGACGACGAAGGCGACGCACTGCGTCGCGCCGTCGCCGCCTTCGACGCCGTCCGCGCGGACGAGCTCCCCGGCGCCCCGCCCGAGCGGCTCCGCCGTGACGCCGTCGTCCGCTCCGCCGCCGAGGGCGCGCGGCTGGCCGGCCGGGCGGCGCGGATCGCGCTGGGCGCCCGCTCCACGACGGCCGGGGCGGGGCGCGACGGACCGTTCTGGTACGCCGCCGTGCCCGCCCCCGAGCTGTGGTGGCACCGGATGCGGGTGCACCTGACCCTCCGCTCGGTCCACCTCCAGAACGCCCTCCGGGTCGCCACGGCCATGGCAGGCGCCCGGCTCCTGGTCGGCGTCCTCGGCCTCTCGCACGGCTTCTGGGTCCTCCTGGCCACCCTCAGCCTCATGCGCACCTCGGCCGCCGACACCCGTACCGCCCTGCGCCCCGCCGTCACAGGGACGACCGCCGGGGCCCTGCTCGCCGCCCTCGCGCTCCGCGTCGTCGGCGACGTACCGCTCTTCTACGCGGCCGCGCTGCCCGTCGTCCTGCTCGTCGGGTTCACCGCGGCCCCGCTGCTCGGGCCCGCGTGGGGACAGGCGACGTTCACCGTCGTCATCGTGCTGATGTTCGCCCAGCTCTCCACCCCGCAGTGGCAGCTGTCCGCCGTGCGCCTCGTCGACGTCCTCGTCGGCGGCGCGATCGGCGCCCTGGCGAGCCTGCTCGCCTGGCCGCGCGGCGCCGGGGGCGAACTGCGCTGTGCCGTCGCCGACTTCCTCGCCGCGGGCGCCGCCGGGTGCCGGGGCGTCACGGACCTCCTCTGCGGCCGCCCCGCGCCCGCCGACCCCCTGCGCCCGGTCCGGGTGGCCATGCTCCTGGCCGAGGCCTCGTACTGCCAGTACCAGGGCGAACGCCTCCTCCGGCGCACCGCCGACCCGCCGTGGGAGGCCGCCATGCTGACCGGCTACCACATGCTGCGCGGCGCGGAACTGATGCTCCTTCGGCACGGCGCCGCCCTCGGGGCCACGCCCCTGTCACCCGGAGCCGCCGCCGAACTGACCTTCCTGGCCGACCGCGTGGCCGACGACGCCCTCCGTGCGGCCGAGGCGCTGCGCGCCCCCGACCCGCCGCACCCGGCCCCCCGCATCCCCGACCCGCCCCCGCACCCCGCCGCCACGTCGGGCCTCCTGCGGAGCGCCGCCCTGCACGCCGGGCATGTGGACGCCGCGCGCGTCCTGCTGACGGTGGACGCGGAGGCCTGGCTGACGGGCGTGGCGGAGGACGTCGCACGGATCGCGACCCCTGTCGTCACCCGTTCGGGTTAGTCCGCGCCGTGCTCCGCATGCCCCCTCACGGGCTGTGCGCATGCTGAAGACAGGGGCTTTCCCCACCGTGGCCCCGCGACCCGGCGCGCAGGGAGGAGAACGCCATGTCGTTCATCGACACGCTCAAGGGCCTCGTCGGCAAGGGGAGGGACGCGGCGGCCGAGAACCCCGAGAAGGTCCATGAAGCGGTCGACAAGGCCGGGGACTTCATCGACGAGAAGACGGACCACAAGTATTCCGAGAAGATCGAAAAGGGCAAGGAGGCGGCGAAGAACGCCATCCCCGACGAAAGCGGGTCCGAGGCTCCGCCCGTGGAACCCCAGGGGTGACCGGCTCGCGGAGGTCCTCCCAGGGGGGTGAGGGGGCGGAGCCCTCCCGGAGAGTGACCGTGGTGGTGGCCGACGAGCACCCCGCCTACCGCGAGGGCGTCGTCCGGGGCCTGCGCGCCGACGGCCGCATCGACGTGCGGGCCGAGGCCGAGGACGGCGTCGCCGCGCTCACCGCCATCCGCGAGCTCGTCCCGCACGTGGCCCTGATCGACTACCGGCTGCCCAAGATGGACGGCGTCGCCGTGATCCACGCCGTCGTCGGGGAGGGCCTGCCGACCCGCCTCGTCCTGCTGTCGGCGGCGACCGACGCGACCGTCGTCTACCGGGCGCTCCGGGAGGGAGCCGCCGGGTACCTCGCCAAGGACGCCAAACGGCCCGAGTTCGTGGAGGCGGTGCTGGCGGCCGCCGACGGCAGGCCGGTGCCCTCGGAGGCCGGTCCCCGGCCGTCCGCCGGCGGGGACGCGCCGGCCCTCTCCGAGCGCGAGCGGGAGCTCCTGCGCGGCTTCGCCGAGGGCAAGGGCATCCCCCAACTCGCGGCCGAGCTGCGGCTGGCGGCGAGCACCGTCAAGACCGTCACCCACCGGCTGTACGAGAAGCTCGGCGTGCCCGACCGGGCGGCCGCGGTCGCCGAGGCCATGCGCCGGGGCCTGCTCGACTAGGCCGTGTCCGGCGGATCTTCGTCACGCGCCACCACGGCGCCCCGCAGGGGCGCGGGGAACTGCGCGATCGGCCGATGACGGCCCGCAGCCGACACGCCACCCCGGGATCCGGGCAGTCCGCGGGCTCGGACGACGCTCCGGTTGCGGGTGCCCCGGGGATCCGGTCGACTGGGCTGACCGGTGCCTTCCGGCCACCGGACGCTCGGGTTCCCGAGATCGGTGAGGTGTTGTCGTCCGATGGCGCGAGCTTCCGGGGACCCCGGCCCCGCGTCCGGTTCCGGTCCCGCCCCCGGCCGCTGGGCGATGCTGGCCGTGCTGTGCGCCAGCCTGCTGCTGGTGGCCATGGACGCCACCATCCTCAACGTCGCCCTGCCCTCACTGATCGACGACCTCCGGCCCGGCCCGCTGGAGCAGCTGTGGATCATCGACATCTACGGGCTGATCCTGGGCGGCCTCCTCGTCACCACCGGGGCGGTCGGCGACCGGTGGGGCCGCAAACGGCTCTTCCTCCTCGGCTTCGTGCTCTTCGGCGTCGCCTCCGTCCTCGCCGCGACCGCGCACAGCTCGGTCCAGCTGATCGGCGGCCGGGTGCTGCTCGGGCTGGGCGGTGCCATGGTGATGCCCTCGACGCTCTCCCTCATCCGGAACATCTTCACCGACGCCCGGGAACGGGCCCTGGCCATCGGCGTGTGGGCCGCCGTGGCCGGGGCGGGCGCCTGTGTGGGGCCGCTGGTGGGCGGGTTCCTCGTCGAGCACTTCGAGTGGCAGGCGGCGTTCTGGGTGAACGTCCCGGTCGTCGTCGTGACGGTCGCCGTGGGCGTGCGGCTGCTGCCGGAGTACCGCGCTCCGCACCCCGGGGGTCTCGACTGGCCCGGCGCGGGCCTGTCGATCGTCGGCATCGTGGCCCTCGCCTGGGGCATCAAGCACGTCGCCAAGGGCAGCCCGAACCCCTCGGACGTGGGCGCGCTCGTCCTCGGCGTGGCCCTGCTCGCCCTGTTCGCCTGGCACCAACTACGGCTCGACGACCCGCTGCTGGACGTCCGGCTGTTCCGTGAGGGCCCGTTCCTCGCGGCAGCGCTGGCCACCCTCCTGGCCATGCTCGCCATCGGGGCCGCGCTGTTCCTCATCTCGCTGTGGCTCCAGTACGTCCACGGCTACTCGCCCTCGGAGGCCGGGCTGCGCACCCTGCCCTCGGCCCTCGCCATGCTGGCCGGCTCGCTGAGCTCACCGTGGCTGATGCACCACGCCGGGGTGCGCGCCGTGCTGGCCACCGGACTGGGCGCCCTGGCCGCCGGGTTCCTGCTCCTCGCGCTGGCCCCGGAGCCGACGACCTACCCGGTCGTCGCCGTCGTCCTGGCCGGGCTCGGCCTCGGCGACGGGCTGGCCATCACCGCCTCGGCGTCCGTCCTCGTCTCCGCCGTCCCGGCGGAACGGGCCGGGCAGGCCGGCGCGGTCTCCGAGACCGCCTACGAGCTCGGCGTCGGCCTGGGCGTGGCCCTGCTCGGCAGCGTCCACGGCGCCGTCTTCTCCGACCGGATGACGGACCGGACGGCGGACCTGCCGCTGCGCGGGCACGACCTCGACACCGCGCGCGGCTCCGTCGGCGGCGCGGCGGACGTGGCGCGGCAGGTGGGCGGGGAGACGGGACGGCGGGTGCTGACGGCCGCGCGGGGCGCCTTCGACCACGCGCTCACCACCACCGCCTACGTCTCGGCGGGCATCGTCGTCGCCGTGACCCTGCTGACCGTGTTCATGGTCCCGCGCGGCTTCAAGGTGACGGGCGGCGGCCACTGAACGACGGCCGCCCGCCGTCCGGATCACGGAATGATGCGCAGCTGCGTCACACCGGTCGACCGCCGGACGCCCTCCGGGGTCAGGCACCCCACCGGAAGCCCCTGGGCCGGCGCCAGCTGGACGAAGCGTTCCGCCTCCGCGCCCTTGTCGCGCCCCGCCACGACCACGCCCTTGAGCATCACCGTGTTGACGCCGAAGACCCGCTCGGCGTTGCCGACGGGGTAGGAGATCTCCGACACCGAGCCGTCCCCGTACCACAGGACCTCGTGCCCCGCGGGGGCGTTGACCCCGAGACACGTGGACTCCGGGGACCGGCCGTTGGCGGTTCCGGTGGCCGCGACGGTGTGCCCCGGGCGGTCGGAGCAGGTGTACGCGGTGGCCCCCCGGATGCCGACCGGCTGCGGCGTGAGCGTCAGGCCCGGGGTGTACGTCGTGCTCTCCTGCCCCTGGCACGTGACCGGCCCGTGGCCGCCGTGGGCCCCGGCCGCCGGAGCGGCCCAGCCCAGGCAGGAGGCGATCAGCGCCAGCGAGACCGACGCGACCCCGATGCCGCGCTTTCCGAACATGCGGTACCCCTTCGAGAAGCCCCGACGCACCCGGACGGGCGCGTTCCGGCCCTCTCTACCCTCGCCGTCCACGCGAACCACCCGGCACCGCCCGGCTCCGGCAGCACTCCCGGCCCGCCCGCGCCGCAGCGCGCGCACCCCGGCGCGGCGCGCTCACCCCGTGCGCAGGAGCGGCAGCGACGCCCCCGCCGTCGTGCCCCGCAGCGCCGCGTGGACGGCGAGCAGCACCCCGGCGGTGCCCGTCGCCAGGTCCATCGACAGCCGCAGCAGCCCGTCCATCGGGAAGGCCAGCCGCCCCTGGAACCGCACCGCGTGCAGCCCCAGCCCGCGCAGCTGGGCCTCGCGCGCGTCCGCCGGGCCGCCGAGGTGGACGAGCGCGTAGAGCAGCCCGGCGTGGCCCTCGAAGAGGCCGGAGGACAGCAGCAGTTCGGCGCCCAGCCCGGCGCGGATCCGGTCCCGCAGCCCGGCGAAGTGCGGGTCCTCGCGGTGCCGCAGGTACTCGTGGAGGGCGATGGCCACCCCGGCGCCGCCCCCGCCCAGCGTGGTCAGCCGGCGTCGCCCCGCGCGCACGTGGATGTGCCGGCCGGGGGACACGCCGCAGTGCGCGAGGTCGCGGGCGAGCGCGGTCTCCGCCCACCGCAGCCAGTGGTCCTCGCCCGTCTCGGCGAAGAGCCGGCTGAACAGCAGGGCCGGCCCGGACCAGCCCCGCATCAGTCCCGCCGCCGGTACCGGCGCGAGAACGTCCTCGTCGAGGCCGCGCGCCAGCCGATCCGCCAGCCGGGCCGCCGCCCGCAGGTCCCCGAAGTGCGCGAAGGCCAGGCCGATCCCGGCGAGCCCGCCGAACAGCCCCGCCCCGCAGCCGCGCAGGTCGAACGAGGCCAGCCGGGCCAGGGCCGCCCGCGCCTGCTGCGGGCGCCCGAGCTCGTCGAGGACGTAGGCCACGCCCGCGAGCCCGTCGTACAGGCCCGGGCGGGGCCAGTCGGTCCGCTCGGCCGCCCGGGCCAGCCAGTCCACGTACCCCTCGAAGCGCGCGCCGCCGCCGTGCCCGGTGCGGTGGAGGGCGTGCAGCACGCCCGCCGCGCCGTACGCCAGCGCCGCGCCCTGACCGTCGAACTGCCGGACGTCACCGGGGAAGAGCCGGTCCTCCCGCTCCGGGGTGGCGCTGCGCACCACGGCGTCGCACAGGGAGCCGAGGACCTCGTCCCATGGACCGGCCGGCCCGGTCGCCGCGTCCGGCCACGCGGGCGCGGGCGGCGGCGCGGGGTCCGGGGGCGGGGCGAGGCCCGCGCGCAACCGCTCGCCGTAGCCGGGCGGGAGGGGGAAGCGGTCCTCGACGTGCCGGATCAACTGCTCGTGCTTGCGCGGGTCGAAGCGCAGCAGCTCGGTGAGCGGGCAGAAGACCGCGAGCCGCATGCAGTCCAGCGCGTAGGCGTCGACGGCCGGCCCCGTACGCGCCCAGGGGGCCGTGAAGCCCGCCGTGCCCAGCGCCGGGGTGAAGTTCTCGTCCATCCCGAAGGACGTCTCGAAGTCGACGAGGCAGACGCTGCCGTCCGGCCGCACCAGCACATTGCCCGGCTGGAGGTCCCCGAAGACCACGCCCCGCCCGTGGAGGGCCGCTATCGCCTCCTCGACGCGGGTGACGACCGCGCACGCCCAGTCGGTGTACGCGGCCAGCTCCGCGCGGCTCGCGTCCGGCCGGAAGAGGGGGTGGCGGCGGCCCATGGCCTCCTCCAGCCGTTCCCCCTCGACGAACTCCTCGACGAGGAAGTGGTGTTCCCAATGGCGCGTCCGGGCGAGCACCCGCGGTACGCAGCCGAGCCCCGCGAGCCGTTCCAGCACGGCGTGCTCGCGCCCCAGCCGGGCCACCGCGTCCATGCCGTTGTCGTCGACCCCCGCGTACGGCCGGGCCTCCCGCAGCACCACGCGCCGCCCGGTGCCGGGGGCGAGGGCCCGGTAGACGCCGCCGCTGTTGGAGAACCGCAGCGCCTTCTCCACCCGGTAGGGGAAGCCCCCGGCGCCGTCCGCCCGCGCGGCGCGGATCCGCCCGGCGATGAACGACGGCACGCCCGCCCACGGCGGCACCTTGAACGCGGCCCCGCGCACATCGGGCACCGCCCTGCCGTCCGGCCGGACGACGGCGGGCACGTACTCGCCGTCGCCGGAGAAGCAGAACCGTGGGGTGAAGCCCCCGTAGCGCAGGTACAGCGGCCCGTCGCCCCAGCGCAGATCGCTGAGGATGTAGGGGCCCTTGACGCCCCGTAACAGCGTGGACAGTTCCTCGAGCGCGCGCTCGAGGAGCTCCTCGGAGCGCGGGTAGACGGTGACGAGCTTGCCGCCCGCCGAGCGCGGGGCCCGCTTGCTGTTGACGAGGGCCAGCAGGGCGCGGCTGCGCAGGAACTTGAAGCCGATGCCGCGCGCGACGCAGTACTCCCAGACCGTGGCGACCGCCCGGGAGGCCTCCTCGGCGGTCGCCGAGACGTGGATCTTCCAGCCCTGCGGCGGCAGCCGCGCGTCCCGGGGCCGCAGCATCACCCAGCCGTCGCGTTCTGCGCGCCGCCACCCCGGCGGGGCCGGGCGGGCGGCGTGGGCGAAGCGGACGGCGGTGTCCTCCACGCGCTCCGGGGCGTCCACGAAGAGGGGGTCGGCGACGAGGTGGCCTTGAGCGAGCATGCCGTGCTCCTCCGGTGCCGTGTCGGGCCTCGCGATTCCGGCGGGCCGGCCGTCGCCGTGCGGTGCGGCGGCCGGCCCGCCGTCCTGGCGAGGGCGGCTCAGACCTGTCCGAGGGTGCTTTGGTAGCTGTTGCTACACGGCCACTGGGCGGGGGTCTCCTCCTCCAGCTCCTGCAGCTCCAGGATCTCCGACACGTCGTTCACCTCCCTCCCGGGCGGGCGGTACGGCCACGGGGCGGGGGTCGAGGAAGGGCAGCACGGGCCCGGTTGCCGCGAACGCCGAGCCCAGCGCGAGCAGCACACCGGCGGCGCCCGTCGCCAGGTCCGCCGACAGCCGCAGCATCCGGAACCCGGGGAACGCCAGGTGCCCCCGGTAGGTCTGGGCGTACCAGGACAGCCGGCGGATCTGCCCGCCGAGCGCCGTGCCCGTGACCGGCTCGCCGAGCGCCGCGAGCACGGCCACCGAACCGGCCCGGCCGCGCAGCAGGCCCGCGTTGCGCACGTACACGGCGTCGCAGGTGAGCCGGAGCGAGGTCAGCACGGCGGCCAGCCGGGGGTCCGGCCGGTACCGCAGCAGGTCGCGCAGGACGAACGCGAGCCCGGTGCTGCCCCCGTGGAGGTACGGCAGGTTGGCCGTGCCGTCGAAGAGGGTGAGCATCCCGTCGGGGAGGGCGCGCAGCCGCACCAGGTCGTGGCGCAGGGCGCGCCCGGCGAGGCCGAGGAGGGAGGCGTCGCCGGTGTGCTCGTACAGCCGCAGGAAGAGCAGGGCCGCTCCCGTCGCGCCGTGCAGCAGCCCGTAGGGGGCGGGGTGGCCCGGCGGGGCGGGCGGGGGGCCGTCCTCGACGGCGCGGCCGAGCGCGCCCGCGAGGCCCAGCGCGCGGGCCAGGAGGGCGGGGTCCCCGGTGGCGGTGGCGAAGTGGAGCAGGGTCAGGGCGATGCCGGCCCGGCCGGCGGCCAGGCCCGCGTCGGGCACCGCGTCCCGCTCCGGCGGGCAGCGGCCGAGGACGTCGAGGGCCTCCGCGCGCAGGCCGAGGGCGTCGAGGACGAACGCGACGCCGTGGAGGCCCTCGTGGAGGCCGGGCGCGGGGCCGGGGTCGCGCCGCACGGCGTCCAGGAGCCACGCGGTGTACTCCTCGGGAACCCGCGCCCCGACCCGGTGCAGCGCGTACAGGACCCCGGCCGCGCCGTGGGCGAGCCCGGGGCCGCCCAGCGCCCCGGCCCCGGTGGGGCTGCCGGGGAAGAGCCGGTCGGGGCGGTCCGGGGTGGCGGTGGCGTGGATGCCCCGGACGAGGGAGTCGCGGATCGCCGGCCAGTCGGGCCGGTCCGCCGCCAGCAGCGCGCCCGCCCGGTCGTCCTCGGCCGGGTGGCCCCGGGGCCACAGCCCCGTCAGCAGCCCGGCGCCGAATCCCCGGGGCACCGGGTAGTGCCGCTCGATCGCGGCGGTGAGGGTGTGGAGCTTGCCGGGGCCGCGGTGGGGGACAGGCAGGAACAGCCACAGGCGCAGCCGGTCCAGCAGATGGCGCAGGGCGTCGGGGGCCGTGAGGCCGGGCGGTGCGGCGAAGCCGGGGTCGCCGGTGGCGGGGGCCCGGTCGTCCCCGGCATCCGTGAGCGTGCCGAGCCCGACGAGCACCACCCGCCCGTCCGGCCGCACGACGACGTTCTCCGGCCGGAGTTCGCCGAGGCGCAGCCCGTGGGCGTACAGGGCGTGCAGGGCCCGTTCGGTCCGGTCCACGACGTCCAGGGCCCAGGCGGTGTAGGGGGCGGCCTCCCGGGCGGCGCGCTCCCGCGAGGTGAGCGGGAAGGTGTCGGCGGCGGCCCGCAGCAGCGAGGTCCCCTCGATGAACTCCTCGGCGAGGAAGCGGTGTTCGGCGTGGGTGAGGTGGGCCAGGACGCGCGGTACGCAGTCCAGGCCCACGAGGCGCTCGCGCGCGGCCCGTTCCCGGTCGAGCCGGGTGACGGCGTCCTCGCCGCGCTCGTCGATCCCGGCGTGGGGCCGGGCCTCGCGCAGGACCACGCGCTCGCCGGTGCGCTTGTCGACCGCGAGGTAGGTGCCGCCGCCGTGGGACCTGCCGAGCGCCCGCTCCGCCCGGTAGGGGAAGCCGCCCGCCGGCCGGGCGCGGAGCGCCTCCAGGTCGGCCCGCAGCGGCTCGGGCAGCGGCACCCCGTCGGGCGGGGCGAAGACGGTCCGGTCGCCGGGCCGGGGCCGGCCCTCCGGGCCGGGCGGGCCGTGGCTGACGTACAGCGGGCCGGGGCCGTGCCGCAGCGCGCCCGCCACGTACGGGCCGGGCAGCCCGGCGAGGAGGACGCCGAGCTCTTCGAGGCTCCGGGTGAGCGTCGCCCCGTCGCCCGCGTGGACGGTGATCAGCCGGTTGCCCGGCAGGGGTTCGGCGCGGTCGCCGCACAGTTCCCGGGCGGTGGCGCGGCTGCGGACGAAGTCGAAGGGCAGGGCGTGCGCCACGCAGTGCCCCCAGACGATCTCGACGGCCCGGGCGAGCTCCGGCAGCGCCACCGACACATGGATCCGCCAGCCCGCCTCCGGCTCCGCCGGGCCGGGTCGCAGGGTGATCCACCAGCCGGACTCGCCCCGCTCCCAGCCCCTCGGCGGCTCCCGGCGGGCCGCCGCGAACCTGTCGTGGTCGTCCGGGTAGCGCTCGGGCACCTCGTAGAAGACGGGGTCGGCGAGGCAGAAACGGTCGTAGTCCTTGAGCGTCAGCACGGCCTTGGGCGTCAGCACGGCGCGTCCCTTTCGGGGCGAGGACTGCGGGGGTCAGTGGGCGAGGGCGCTGAACTCCGGGGGATTCGTACGGATCGCCCGGCGGTCGATACGGGAACGGACCTCCGGGGAGCCGAAGTGATAGTCCATGCGGCGCACGGCCGCGGCCCAGTCCTGCATCGTGCGCACCGCCGACAGCGTTTCCACGACAAAGGGATCGCTGAGCCGGGAGACGCCCCGGTGCCACAGATCGAGCGGGGATTCCTGAAGAATGTTTCCCACCGTTCCTTCGTACACCGGCAGCGCCCTGACATCACCGTCCGGTTCGATCTGCATCACCAGTGTGTCGACGCCACTGGCGAAACGGTCGGGGCGCATCACGAGGTTCTGATTGTCGGTGGTGAAGACCCGTACCCCGGCCGGTGCGAGCCGCTGGAGCCGGGCCCGCCGCCCGTCACTGGTCAACTCGGCGACCTGGGTGTCGTCGAGGAGTTCGAAGCGGCAGAATTCCGGACGGCTGGCGAGCCCCTCGGGCACCGCCGCGTTGAAGGTGAGCGTGCGCAATTCCGGGAAGCGCGGGGCGATGGCCGTGCAGAATTCCTCGAGTTGCGGGAAATTGCTGCGCACGACGACGCAGTCGATGCCGAACCACAGCGGCGCGCGCCCCCGCCGGGCGCGCTCCCGGGCGACCCCGTCGAGCAGGGTGAGGGCGCTCAGCGCCCGGTCGAAGGAGCCGCGCCGGCCCCGGATCCGGTCGTGGACCTGGGCCGTCGCCCCGTCGAGGCTCACGATCACCTCGTCGAACACCGAACCGAGTTCGGCCGCCATCCACGGTTCCATGATCCAGCCACTGGTGTAGACGGCGGTGCGCACCCCGGCCCGCGAGAGCCGGCCCGCGACCTCGAAGATCCCCTTGACGACGAGGGGTTCCCCGCCGGAGAGCGCCACCACCCGGGGATTCAGCGAGATCAGGGCGTCGGCGACCCGCAGCATGTCCTCGTGGCTCAATTGCCGCGGCGCCCGCCTGCCGGACTCCGAATAGCAGTGCGAGCAACGCAGGGGACAGGCATAGGTGGTGTCCCAGACGACCACCTCGGGACCGGAAGACACGCTCATGGTTCCCTTTCGGCTTTCCTTGAATCGCAGAATCGCACAGTCGATCGTCTTACCGGGGCCGCCGGGGCCGGGTAAAGGGCGTATATACCGAGTCTGCCGCGCCGGGACCGTCGTGCGTACCCCGGAATCCTCCGATCCCACTGGGGGTTTTCCGCTATACGCGCCGAACGGGATCGTCTGGACTGGCACCTGGGCGCCCCCGATAATGTCGCGCGTGAGGGGTGCGTGTGAGGGGTAACGGCCGTGCGATACAGATCGCCGCGTTCTCCGGCGGGCTGTGCCTGCTGTGGGCGGTGACCACCGGAGCGTTTCTGCTGCGGAACAACACCGTCACCCTGCCGTGGATCCTCGGTTCCGTCCTCCCGTGCTACTGCGCCGGGCTGTTCGCGTGGTGGCACGCCCCCGCGAGCCCGGTCGCCCGCCGGCTGCTGCTGATCGGCGCGGCGCTGGCGGTGAGCATCGGCATCCGCTGTACGTCGGCGCTGCTGACGACCTCGTTCGGCTGGGACCTCACCGCGCCCGAGAACGGCCTGCCGTCCCTGACGGCGTCCTGCCTCGTCCTGCCCACCGAGTGGGACAACCTCGCCGTCAGCATCCTCGTCGTCCACCTGCTCGCCCTGCTGCCCGACGGCCGCCCCCGGTTCCGCTACGAACGCCCCGTGCTCCGCTCGCTGTGGGCGCTGCTGGCCCTGCCGTTCCTCCTGCCGCTGGCGGGCGTGCCCACGCGGGTCGTGGAGTACGTGGTCTTCTACTACCCCGAGGCCTGGCTGCCCGGCGTGGGCGCCGCGCTGCTGGTGCTGCGCGCCCTGCGCGGGCGGGCCGCAGGGGACCGGGACCTCGCCGGGGTGCTGCCCGTCGCCGCCGTGGCCGCCGTCCTCTTCCTCGGCCGGGGCGCCTCGCGGCTGTTCCGGCCCTGGCACGGCGAGACGGGCGTCCTCTACCTCGTCGGTTCGGCGCTCGGGGCCCTGCCCTATGTGCTGATCTCCCTGTCCGTCGTCTACGCCGCCTTCCGCTACCGTCTGCTGGGCGTCGACATCGTCATCCGGCGCTCGGTCGTCTACGGCACCCTGTGGCTGATCATCAGCGGCTGGTACCTGGGCATGGCGATGACGCTCGGGCTGACGGCCGGGCAGTACTTCCCCATCGGGCTGTCCGTGCTGGTCGCGGTCACCGCGACCGCCCTGTTCCAGCCCGTGCGGGAGCGGCTGAACCGGCTCGCCCAGCGGCGGGTCTTCGGCGAGCGGCTGAGCGGCTTCGAACTGCTCGTCCAGTTCGGCAGCGCCCTCGAACACGCCTACGACCTCAGCCGGTTGGCGCCCCAGCTCGCGGCCGGCCTCCAGCAGGGGCTCGCCCTGAGCTGGACCCGCGTCCGGCTCGGCGGCGGGGACCTGCCCGTCCACCTGGGCACGGCCGGCGAACCCCCCGGCCGGGGCCGCCCGGCCGGCCCCGGGGGCGGCTTCCCGCTGCGCTACGGCAACGACGTCCTCGGCCTGATCGAGTACGGGCCCAAGGCCGAGGGCCGCTTCACCCCCGAGGACCACGACCTGGTGGAGACCCTGGCCCGGCAGGCCGCCCTCGCCGTCCACAACGCGCGCCTGGCCGCCGAACTCTCCACCCGCGTCCGGGAGGTGCAGCGCCAGGCGGGCGAGCTGGACGCCTCCCGCGCCCGGATCGTCCACGCCCAGGACAGCGAACGCCGCCGCATCGAACGGCGGCTGCACGACGGCATCCAGCAGGACCTCGTGGCCCTCGTCGCCAAACTGCGCCTGGCCCGCAACCGGCTGGGCCGCGGGGGCGACGTCGACGCCGTGCTCACCGAGGTGCAGGACGACGCCTACCGCGTCATCGACGAGCTCCGCGAGGTCGCCCACGGCATCCACCCGCCCGTCCTCACCGACCAGGGCCTGGTCGCGGCCGTCACCTCCCGGGCCCGGCGGATGCCGATCCCCGTCACCGTGCGCGTCGACGAGTCCCTGGACCGGGTGCGCTTCGCCCTGGACATCGAGGAGTCGGCGTTCTACCTGGTCTCGGAGGCGCTGACGAACGTCCTCAAGCACGCCCGGGCCGGCCGGGTGACGATCGGCATATCGCGCGCGGACGGCTGGCTGGTGGTGGAGGTCGTCGACGACGGCGTGGGCTTCCCCTGCGACACCACCGGGGGCTCGGGGCTGACGGGCATGCGGGACCGCATCGAGGCGGTCGGCGGGGACCTGCGGATCACCAGCCGTGCCGGTGGCGGCACCACGATCCGCTCCCGGCTGGCCGAGAGGCTCAGAGAAGAGGAGACCGTTGACTGAGGTGACGGAGGGACCGATGCGCGTCGTCATCGCCGAGGACCACTACCTGGTGCGCGAGGGCACCCGCCGGCTGCTGGAGGACACCGGCGACGTCTCCGTCGTCTCGGCGGTCGGCGACGCGGCGGAGCTCCTCGACGCCGTCGAGGCGCTCCGCCCCGAGGCGGTCATCGCCGACATCCGCATGCCGCCCGGCCACCACACCGAGGGCATCACCGCCGCCCACGCCATCCGCGCCGGCCACCCCGGCATCGGCGTCGTCATGCTCTCCCAGCACGCCGACGAGAACTACGCCTTCGACCTGTTCCGGCGCGGCACCGACGGCCTCGCCTACCTCCTCAAGGAACGCATCGGCGAGCTCGACGAACTCCTGCGCGCCCTGCGCGAGGTGGCGGCGGGCCGCTCCGTCGTCGACCCCCGCATCGTCGAGGTCCTGATGGGCAGCCACACCCGCGCGGCCGACGCCCCGCTGGCCTGCCTGACCCGCCGCGAGCTGGACGTCCTGCGGCACATGGCCGAGGGCAAGACCAACCGCGGCATCGCCGCGGAGCTCGTCCTGTCGGAATCGACCATCGAGAAGCACGTCAACTCCACGTTCGCCAAACTCGGCCTCGCGGAGGAGCCCCAGCTGCACCGGCGTGTCAGCGCCGTCCTCGCGTATCTGCGGCACGCGCCGCGGGAAAAGGAGGCATGAGGCCCGGGGGAGTACATCCATTATCGTCGCGAACGGCGGGTCCTGTCACCATCCCTCGGAACGATCTTGACGCTCGCGCGTGCCCCTAGCGTTACGGGGACCGACCCCGACCCGATTCCCGGGAGAGAACGTGACGCGACCCGATACGACCGCCCTGGCGGCCGAGCTCATACGGATGGCCGAGGAGGACCACCGCACCGCACCCCGCGCGAACAGCGCCGATCCGGCCGACCAGCTCGCCTGGCGGCGCCTGACGGCCCGCCACGGCGACCGGCTCGCCGAGATCATGGACGAGCTCGGCTGGCCGACCGCCGGCCTGGTCGGCGCGGACGCCGCCCGCGCCGCCTGGCTGATCGCCCAGCACGCCGACCGGCAGCTCGGCGTCCAGCGCAGGGCGCTGCGGCTGCTGGAGGAGGCCGTCGCGGCCGGCGCGGCCGGCCCCCGCGAACTGGCCTTCCTCCGCGACCGGGTGCTGGTCAACGACGGCCGGAAGCAGATCTACGGGACCCAGATCGCCGGGGTCGAGAACGGCTCGCCCGTCCCCTGGCCCTGCGAGGAGCCCGAGCGCGTGGACGAGCTGCGCGCGGCGGTGGGCATCGAGCCGTTCGCCGCGTACGTCGCCCGGCACGCGCCTACCCCCGCAGGTCCTCCCAGGTGACGACCGGGCTCCCCGCGCGCAGGCTGTAGTCCATCGCGGGGTCCCGCACCGGCCACTTCAGCCGGAGCCAGCCCGGGATCGTCGCCGGGATGCCGTCGTCGGCCGCCAGGTGCCAGAAGGTGTTGGAGTCCCGGCGGGCGAAGTACGGGCAGAGGAAGGAGACGACGACCGTCACCCGGCGGCCCCGCGTCACCGGGGTGACGGCGTGGTAGATCCGGCTGCCGTGCAGGAACAGCGCCGCCCCGGGCTCCCCGCAGGGCGCCTCCCGGATCCGGGGATCGCCCTGCCGGGCGCCGGTGAACTCGTCCACGCGGCCCAGGAAGTAGTGGAAGCGCCCGCCGTCGTAGTCCTCGTAGCCGTTGAGCTGGAGGGTGAGGACGTGGTCCATGCCGTCGTGGTGCCATTTGACGATGTCGGCGCGGCCGTCGGCCTCGAAGTAGTTGATCTGCACGGTGGGGATCCGCAGCGGATGCGGGATCAGGGGCACCCCCGCGAGGCGGGAGCAGGCCAGCAGGAAGCCCTTGTCCCGGATCATGTTGTTGATGAACGCCGACATCAGATCGGCGTTGCGCACCCGGCGGGTGGTGATGAAGCGGGCGGTGCCGGCCGAGCTCTCCAGCCGGTCGCACACCTCGGTCAGACAGGCCAGGCCGTCCGGCGTGAGGAGGCGCACCGGCCCGACGAGCGCCGTGTCGTCCACCGCGCCGTAGCCGCGGCTGAGCTCGTGGGAGGCGTAGCCGAAGTCCTGGAGCCCCAGGCGCGGCCCCTCGGCGTCCTTCGCCACGAACTCGGCGCGCCAGCGGGGCTCGCCCGGCAGCCCGGCGGCGCGCCGCGGCTTCCGGCCGCGCAGGGCGTGAAGGACCTGGTCGAACCCGGTGGCCATCTTCGGGTGGTTGAGAGGGCGGGGACTGTGTCGGGTCGTCACCATGAGCCGATTGCAGCGCCGCGTGCCGCCCCCGGCAAGGGAGGTGTTCCCGCCACAGCTCCCGCCGCGACCGGGCCTTCCTTGCTTCTATTGCGAAAACATGAATGCCTCCTTTCATTTCCAGGCGAAGCGGGATTTCGCCCCTACGATCATCGGCACAGCAAGCCCCGTACGTTCTTTCGTGGAATGAGCTCCGATGAGAATCTCCCTCTCCCGCCGCCGCGCCACCGCGGCCTCCGTCGCCGCCGCCCTCGCGCTCCTGCTGTCGGCCTGCGGCATGTCGGACGCGGCCGGCGGCGACCGGGTGCGCATCGGGGTCAACGGCGCCGACCCGGAGTGGGACGTCCTCGCCGAGGAGGCCAAGAAGGAGGGCATCGACGTCAAGATCGTCAACTTCGACGACTACCAGCTGCCCAACAGGGCCCTGGCCGACGGCGACATCGAACTGAACGCCTTCCAGCACCTGGCGTTCCTCTCCGAGTTCAACAGGCGGAACGGCTCCGACATCGTGCCCGTCACCTCCACCTCCGTGGCACCCATGGGCCTGTACTCGCTCCGGCACAAGAAGGTGGAGGACATCCCCGACGGGGCGCGCGTCGCGATCCCCAACGACCCCTCCAACCAGGGCCGCGCCCTGCTCGTCCTCCGCCAGGCCAAGCTCATCGGCCTCAAGGACAAGGCCGGCATCCACGGCACGCCCGATGACATCACCGACAACCCCAAACACCTGAAGATCACACCGGTCGACGCCCAGCAGACCCCGCGCGCCCTGAAGGACACCGCCGCGTCCGTCATCAACGCCGGAGTCGCCGAACTGGCCGGCTACCGGATCGAGCAGGCCGTCTTCCACGACGACCCCGAGAGCGCCGTCGCCCGCCCCTACGTCAACGTCATCGCCGCCCGCGCGAAGGACAAGGACAACAAGAACATCCGGAAGATCGTCGAGCTCTACCGCTCGCGCACGGTGCAGGAGGCCGTCAGGAAGTCGGCCCACGGCGCCCGGTACGTCCTCGACATCCCCCAGGGCGAGCTCCGCCACGAGCTCGACCGCCTCACGCGCCAGGACCGGGGCTGAACCGTGATCGAACTCCGTGACGTCACCAAGGTGTTCCCGGCCGCCAAGAAGGGCTCCGGCGCCGCGGCGCCCGCCGTCGACGGCGTCTCCCTGACCGTCGAGCGCGGCAGCGTCTTCGGCGTCGTCGGCCACAGCGGCGCCGGCAAGAGCACCCTGCTGCGCCTCGTCAACTACCTGGAGACCCCCACCTCCGGCACCGTGCTCGTCGACGGCCAGGACCTCGGCGCCCTGGGCGAACGGCGGCGGCGCGAGGTCCGGCGCTCCATCGGGATGGTCTTCCAGCAGTTCAACCTGTTCCGCTCGCGCACCGTCCTCGGCAATGTCGCCTACCCGCTCCGGCTCTCCGGCCTCGGCCGCGCCGAGGCCCGCGAACGGGCCGGGGAGGCCCTGCGCTTCGTCGGCCTGGACGCTCACGCCCGCCGCTACCCCGAACAGCTCTCGGGCGGCCAGCGCCAGCGCGTCGGCATCGCCCGCGCCCTGGCCACCGAGCCGGGCGTGCTGCTGTGCGACGAGGCGACCTCCGCCCTCGACCCGCGGACCACGGGCGAGGTCCTGGACCTCCTCCGGCGCGTCCACGGCGAACTGGGCGTGACGATCGTGCTGATCACCCATGAGATGGAGGTGGTCCGCTCGCTCTGCGACCACGTGGCCGTGATGGCCGCCGGCAAGGTCGTGGAGAGCGGGGGCGTCCACGACGTCTTCTCCCGCCCCGCGCACCCCGTCACCGAGACGTTCGTCCGCTCCGCGCTCCACGACGTACCCGACGCCGCCACCCTGGACCGGCTCCGCGCCCGCCACCCGGGACGGCTGGTGACCGTCCCGGTGGGCGGCGGCGAGGACCTCTCGCGGCTCTTCCGCGAACACGACGTCGACTTCACGATCGCCCACGCCGGCGTCACCGAGGTCCAGGACCGGACGCTGGGCGGCGTCACCTTCGCACTGCGCGGCGCCGAACGGGACGTGGCCGCCGTCCTGGCCCGCCTGACCGCCGGGGAAGAGGTGGTGGCCCGATGAAGGCCGACTGGAACACCTTCTGGGTCAAGGTCGTCGACGCCACCGGCGAGACGGTCTACATGGTGCTCGTCACCCTGGCCCTGTCCGCCGTGCTCGGCACGGCCGTGGGCCTCGCCCTCTACGCCACCCGCAAGGGCGGCCTCCTCCGGAGCCGCGCGGTCTTCGCCGTCCTGAGCGCCCTCGTCAACGTCATCCGCCCGGTCCCCTTCATCATCGCCATCGTGGCGCTCTCCCCGGTGACCCGCGGCGTCGTCGGCACCATGATCGGAACCGAGGCCGCCATCTTCCCCATGACGGTCGTGGCCACCTTCGGCGTCGCCCGGATCGTCGAGAGCAACCTGCTGTCCGTCGAGCCCGGGGTGATCGAAGCCGCCCGCTCCATGGGCGCGGGGCCCCTGCGCGTCCTGCTCACCGTCCTCGTCCCCGAGGCCCTCGGACCCCTGGTGCTGGGCTTCACCTTCATGCTCGTCGCCCTCATCGACTTCTCGGCCGTGGCCGGGACCGTCGGCGGCGGGGGAGTGGGCAACCTGGCCATGACGTACGGCTATCTGCGCTTCGACACCTCGGTGATGGTGGTCACCGTGGCCGTCCTCGTGCTCCTCGTGCAGCTCGCCCAGCTGCTGGGCAACTTCCTGGCCCGCAAGGTGCTCAGGCGGTGAGACGCCCGTCAGGAAGCGCCCTCCGGCCAGCGGTAGCGGACGTGGGTGAGGGACTCGGACGTCTCCCACAACCAGGTGGCGAGCGCGGCGCTCGCGGCGGGGGCGGGGAGGTCCACCGGGCCGGGGTCGCCACGGGTCTCGAAGCGGCCGGTCGGGCCGTAGAAGCCGGCGGGGGCGACGTCCGCCGCCGTCGCCGCGTAGAGCGTCGGCAGCGCGGCCGACTCCACCGACTGGCCCACGAAGTGCCCCGGCAGCAGCCGGGCCAGCGCGCGGACGGGCCGGGTGGCGTGCCGCTGGAGGCCCGTCGCGCTGAAGCCCGGGTGGACGGCCACGCTCGTCAGCGCGACGCCCGCCGCGTCGGCCCGGCGCTGGAGCTCCAGGGCGAACAGCACGTTGGCCAGCTTGGACTTGGCGTAGGCGTTCAGGGGCCGGTACTTGCGGGTGCTCTGCAGGTCGGAGAGTTCCGCGATCGCGCTGCGGGAGATCGCCGCGCTGACCGTCACCACGCGCGGCGCGGGCGCGGCCAGCAGCTGGGGCAGCAGCCGGCCGGTGAGCGCGAAGTGGCCCAGGTGATTGGTGCCGACGGTCAGCTCGAAACCGTCCTTGGTGGTGGCCCGGTGCCGGACGCCCATCACCCCCGCGTTGTCGACCAGCAGGTCGACCGGGCGACCGCCGTGCTCCACCCGGTGGGCGAAGCCCGTGACGGAGGCCAGGTCGGCGAGGTCCAGCAGGTCCGGACGCACCCGCGCGCCCGGCACCTCGCCCGCCATGTCCTCCGTCGCCCGCCGCGCCCGGCCCGCGTCCCGCCCCGTCACCACGACCTCGGCGCCCGCACGGGCCAGCTCGCGCGCGGTGACATAGCCGATGCCACCGGTGGCGCCGGTCACGACGGCCAGCCGGCCCTCCAGGCTCGGCATGTCCTCGGTGGTCCAGCGGGGCGGGCTGTGGCGCATGCGACTCCTCGGCGGCCGGTCGCGGACGGGCGAGCGTATTGTCCGCCGCCCGACCGGCGCCCGAGGGGAAGGCGCGCCCGGCGGCGGCCCCGCCTCACACCGCGGTGCCGTCCGCCGTCCCCGACACCTCCCCGGCGACCCGGCGGGCCTGCCGGACCACCTGGCGCAGGTGGTTCGAGAACGGAAACCGTACGTGCGTTCCGACGCCCACCACCCACACCCGCTCGGGCCGGGCCCCGGGGCTCCGCCGCACGCGCAGGTCGTCCGCCAGGAAGTCCACGGTGCCGGAGTGGCGCGGCGGCTCCGCCGGGTGGAGGGCGGCGCCGTCCTCCGACCAGTACAGCCGGGGCTGGTCGAAGCCCGTGGCGTTCACCACGTGGCCGAAGCGCTCCGGCCCGCCCGCACCGGGCCACTCCACCCGCCAGGCGCCCGCCTCGAAGGCCACCGCGTCCGGGTAGCCGCCGGCCAGGCGCAGCGCGCCGGAGTCGATGTGCGTCAGCAGCCGGCGCGCGTTGACGACCGTCATCGCCGTGGCATACCGGGCGATGAGCCGGCCATGACGCTCCAGCAGCGCCGCCCGCCGCTCGGCCGGCAGCCGGGCGCCCAGCTCGATGACCGCCTCCAGCGCGGCCATGACGGCCCCCGGCCAGGCGCACGCGCCCGCCTCCACCAGCGCCGTCTCCTCGCGCAGCCGCGCCACGGGGTCGCCGGCCGACGAGGACTGCAGGCGCAGCGGGGTCGGGTCGAGCGACCGTACGGCCTCCACGACGGCGCGCCGCACCTTCTCCTCCAGCAGGGGATCGTCCGGGGCGAGCCGTGCGAGGCCCTCCAGCGACGGGAAGTCCGCCACGGGCGCGCCCAGCGAGACCCGTACGGCGGGCAGGACGCCCGAGGGCGAGGCCATCGTCACCCGGTGGCCCTCCCGGCACAGCAGCAGGGAGGCGTCGATGGCCGACTGGCGGCTGCCCAGGACCAGGACCTCCGCTCCGGGCGGCGGCCCCAGCTCGGGGTCGCGCAGCCGGGCGGAGGGGTAGGGGGCGGGCGAGTAGCGGGGGTGCCCGGTGAAGGCGGCGAAGCCGTCCGGGACGCGGGGGCGGTGGACGCCCGTGCAGACGACGACGGCGTCGGCGTACAGCTCCTGACCCGTGCTCAGCCGGACCGTACCGGCCGCGATCGAGTCGACCACCGCCGGTACGTGGGTGACCTCGACGCCCAGGGCCTCGGCGGTCTCGCGGGCCTCCTCGAAGCGGTCACGGCAGTACTCGGCCATCCGCACCCGGGGCACGCAGTCGCGCGGCTCGCCCGTCCAGCCGTGCTGCCGCAGGTACGCGACGAAGTCGGCGGGCTCGTCGGCGAGGAGGGAGTTGACCTCGGCGGCGCTGTTGCACAGCAGCAGCGGGTCGGTGTCGCCGAAGGCGAGGCCCCAGCCGACGGGGTTGGGGTCGACGATCCGGATGGACCGCATCCGCCCGGCGTTCTCCCGGCCGAGCGCGCGCACCAGGCACAGGAACACGCTGGTTCCCGCGACCCCGGCTCCCACGATCACCACATCACGCGCGCCCTTTCCCATGGGCACCTCCCCTTTCCCGTTCGCCCTCTCACCCTGCCCGGGCGGGGGCGCGGAAATGCGTGCTCACACACGGGTCAGGGCGGCGGCTCCGAAGGAGACGTCGAAGCGGTCGCACCAGATGCTCACGCTCGTGTAGCGGTTGAGGTCGAGGCCGGCGGGCAGGGCGTAGTTCTGGTCGCCCTTGTTGCCCTTGAGCTTGCCGAGGCTGGTGTGGGCGCCCTTGTCGAAGACGAACCAGCCGGCCCGGCCCTCCTTCACCGGGGCGTCCGTGATCAGGACGCGCAGGTCGGGGCCGTTGCTGGTGTCGAGGTTCTCCAGGCGCAGGGTGCGCGAGCCGTCGGGCAGCCGCAGGATCCGCACGGTGCCGCTCGTGGCGTGCTCGTGGCTGATCAGCCGGCCGGTCGCCAGCGTGCGCGGCGCCTCCCCGCGCCCGTCCCCGGCGGTCGGCGCGGCCTCGCGCACCGTCTCGCTCACCCAGAGCTTCCACGGCTGGAACCAGTACGTCCCCGCGCCCACCAGCAGGATCCCGACGCCCAGAATGCCGATGACCACCTTCTTGCCCAGCAGTCGCCGCACGCGTCCCATGTTCCGCCTCCCGAAGCCGTTCCGTATCTCACCGGGGAGAACGCCGGGGAGGCGGGCCGGGATCCGGATTTCCGATGACGAAAGTCTTACGCGCGGAACTCTCAGGCGCAGAGCCAGACGGCGAGCGCGATCACGGCCGTGACCGCGCCGAAGAGCTGTGCGTGCATGCCGGGGGTCAGTTTCGGCGCGTCCACGCCGGGGCGGCCGGCGCCGTCGAGGTACGCCTGCCTGATCGTCCTGCCGCGGCCCGCGAAGGCGAGGACGAGCCCCAGCGGCGCGGCGGAGTAGCAGACGAGCGCCTCCTGCGCGTCGAAACACCGGACCAGCGTGAGGACGACCGCGGCCGCCGCCATCCAGGCCGGCGCGGTGCACAGCCGGACGGTGATGCGCCGGTCCGGGATCAGCCGGGCGTAGAAGGCGAGGTAGATCACTGTCACGACGGCGGAGACGACCCACCAGACGGACAGGGGGAACGAGGGGGAGTGCATGGGATGCCCCAGGGATAGGACCGAGGGGCCCACATGGTGGGCCCCTCGGTGATGTGCCTTACGGACTGTGTGCCTTGCGGACCGGTCAGTCGAAGAGCCGTCTGAAGCCGGACTTGACGCTGTCGACTACCTCGTTCGTCTTCCGGGTGACGATGCCCAGGGCACGGGCGCCGGGGCTCGCGCCGGGGCCGGTGTGCCCGTGCATGTACTCGTTGAGGGAGTTGCCGGCGCTGCGGAGGGAGTCGTCGAGGGCGCCCGTCGCGTAGAACCTGAGGAACGCGCTGCCCGCGCCCGCCGCCATGCTGATGCCCTTGGTGACGCCCGCGGCGATCGTCGCGAGCTGACCGACGTAGGGGATGCCCTTCGGAACCTTGGACAGCCAGCCGGAGATGAACCCCGAGACGGTGCCGATGATGCCGAGGTAGTTCGCCCACTTCTGAGCCGTCTCGTGCTCGTTGCCCTTTTCGCCGGGCAGCGGGGCGGCGACGGCCGCGAGGGCCATGTCGTTGGCCGGGTTGTCGGCCGGGTCGACGCCCTTGGCGCTGTTCTCGCGGGCCTCCTGGGCGGCCTGGGCGGCGGCCGCCGCCTGCTCCGCCTGGTACTTCGCGGCGGCGATGCCCTGGGCCTCGGACGCGGCGGCGGAAGCCGCCGCGGCGTCCCGGCCGGCGCTGGTGGCCGACTGGCGGGCGCTCGCGGCCGACGCCGCCGCGTTGGCGGCCGACGCGGCCGCCCGCTGGGCGGACGCCGTGGCCTGGTTGGCCGAGTAGTTCGCCTGGCGGGAGGCACGCTGGGCGGTCGACGCGGCGTCCTTGGCCTTCTGCGCGGAGCTCGCCGCGGAGGCCGCCGAGGCGTCGGCCTCCTGGGCCTTCTTCTGCGCCTCCGCGGAGTAGCCCTTGGCCTCGTCGGCCGAGGCCCTCGCCTTGTCGGCCCACTCGCCGGCCTCCTGGGCCCTGTCCCGGGCCTTCGCTGCGACCTCGGAGGCGAGGGCGGCGTTCTCGTTCGCCGTGGCGGCCGCCTGGGCGGCGCTCGCGATCAGCGCCCGCACGGAGGCGACGTGGGTGGCGGTGTCGGCGTCCATCTGGGCGGCCTTGTACTGGACCCGCGTCACGAAGTCGTGCTGCATGGAGGTGGGTCCGGCCATCGCGACCTGGGCGGCGGCCTTCACGGCCGCGCCGCCGTTGTTCATGATGGTGAGCGTGCGGACCCGGTCGTCCTCTTCGAGGGCGTCCTGGTAGCCGCTCAGGAGGAAGGCGTGCAGCGCCTTGACGCCGCCGTCCTTGATGGCCGCGCTGCCCGCGTCCTTGACGGCGTCGCCCGCGCCGTTCATGAGCTTGAGGACCTGGACGCGGTAGTCCTCGGCCTGGACGTCGTACGCGCCCTCGTCGAGGAACTTGTCGACCTGGCCGGGGTCCTTGCTCTCCAGCGCCTTCCGGGCCGCTTCGGCGAGCGTGGGCCCGCCGACCTTGGCGAGGAAGACGGCCTGGTCCCGGTTGTCCAGCTGCCGGGCCCGCTGGAACTCCGTCCTCACCCAGCTGACGACGTCGCTGTCCGTCCCCGACAGCGCGGCCTCACTGGCCCCGCGCGTCCAGGTGCCGGTGCTGCGCAGCAGGTTGACCGCGGCCTTGCGGCCGAGCTGGGCGGCGGACTTGGTGTCCTTGCCCGCCGCGGCGGCCTTGGCCAGCAGGTCCTTGGTCGCGTCGTCGACGGCGCCGGACTGCTTCCGTGCGTCGTTGACCTGCTTGAACGCGTCCTGCTCGGCCTTCTTGCGGGCCTTGGCGTCCTCGATGCCGGCCTGCGTGTCCGCCTCGAGCTGGGCCTTCTCCGCGTCGCGGGCGAGCTGCTCGGTCTTCTGCGCCTGCGCCACCGCGCCGGACGCGGTCTTCGCGGCCTCGGCGGCGGCGTTGGCGTGCGCGGTGGCCTTGTCCGCCCAGTCCTGGGACTGGCCGGCCTGCGCGGCGGCCTCGTCGGCCGCCTGGGCGGCCTTGTCGGCGTGGTCGGCGGCACCGTTGGCGTACGTGTGCGCGTCGTGGGCCGCTTCGGCGGCGCGGGCCGCGAGCGACTGCGCCCGGTCGGACGCCTCGGTCGCCGCGGCGGCGGCGCCCCGGGCGGTGGCGGCGGCCTCACGGGCCCGGCGCGCCTGGCTGCTCGCCTGGTTCGCGGCGCTGCCGGCGCTCGCGGCGGCGTCCGCGGCGGCGGCGGCGTTCCGGGCGGCCCGCGCGGCGGCGGCGCCCGAGAGGCCCGCCTTGGCGCTGGCGTCGGCGGCGTTGGCGGCGGCGTCCGCGGCGGTGCGGGCACCGGCGGCGGCGTTCCGCGCGGCCTGGGCGGCCTGCCGGGCCGCGGCGGCCTCGCCCGCGTTCCCGGCGGCCGCGGAGGCGGCGGAGTAGGCGCGCGCGGCGGCCCGGCCGGCGGCGGCCGCGGCCGAGGCGGCGGCCTGGGCGGCGTTCGCGGCCGTCCGCGCGGCGGACACGGCGGTGTTCGAGGCGGAGATGGCCGTCCGCGCGGCGTCGGCGGCGCCCTCGGCGGCCGCGGCGGCGCGGTTGGCGGACTGGCCCGCCTTCTGGAGGTCGTCCTTGGCCGCCGCGGTCTCCTCGGCGGCCTTCAGCGCGGCTTCCTTGGCCTTCTCCGCCGCGTCCTCGGCCCGCTTGCCGGCCTCCTTGGCCGCCTCGGTCTCCACCTGGGCCCGCTTGCCCGCGTCCTGGGCGACCTGGGCGAGCTGGGCGACGGTCAGGCTCTCCTGGTCCCGGGCCCGGCCCACGTGCTGGCCGGTCTCGAGGAACTCCCGGCGGTCCTCCGCCGTCCCCTTCAGGGCGCGGTCGCCGAGCTTCTTCACCTCCGGCCCGGCGTTGTTCATGACCTTCAGGACCTGGAAGCGGTCGTCCTCCTCCTGGGCCTCGGGCAGGCCCTGCTGGAGGAACGCTTCCAGAGCGTCCGCGGTGTTCTTCTTGAGCGCCTGGTCGGCCGCGCCACGGACCTCGTCCCCGGCGTTGTTCATCGCCGAGAGGACGGCCGCGCGCTGGTCCTCCTCCAGCGGGTCCTTGTAACCGGACCTCACGAACTCGTGGATGTCCGCGTCGGATCCGCTGAGCGCCTTGGAGGCGGCCTCGCGGACGCTGTCACCCGAGGAGCTCAGCATCTTGAGCACGGCGAAGCGCTCGTCCTCGGCCCGGGCCCGGTCCCGGCCCGACCGGAGGAACGTGGCGATGTCGCCCTCGGAGCCGAGCAGTGCCTTCTCCGCGGCGTCCTTCGTCGCCGAGCCACCGGCGCTCCACGCCTCGACGACCTGGGCCCGGGCGTTCTCGGGCAGTGGAGGGCCGTCCGGTGTGGCGGGCACGGCGCCCGCCACCGTGGTCCCGAAGACGGTGGCGGCCATGCTCAGTGCGGCGACAGCGATGAGTCTCGCGCGCATGGTCCCCCCGCGCGACGGACCCGCTGTCGGTCTCTTGTCGGTCATATCCCCTCGAAAGTTCGCAGGCCAAAACGGGCCTGTCGGGTGCGCGGCGGTCAGCACGGCACACAGCGCATGATCGTAAGCGAATCGGCCGACATGGCTCGATCCGGATGTGGAGCCTCAAGTTCCGTAAAAGCCGGAGGAGATGACACACAGCCGCAGAGCGGGTCAGAGGGTGAGGACCGGTACCGGACCGGCTTCCGGGACAAGCGGCCCAGGTGATATCAATAGCTCGCTCGCCAGTCCGAGCACGGGGGAATGCGGACGGACCGTCAGAGAGCTGACGTCCGCCCGCCACTGGGGGGTACGACCGAACTTTCCGGTTCCTTGCCGGGCGGGCCTGCGTCCGTGCGCGCAGTCGCGGCACGGCCTTCACCCATCGCATCGCCGACCGAAAAGCAAGGAACCGAATCCATGCGTCTGTTCACCCGTACGCTCGCCGCCGGCGCCGTCGTGGCCGCCACCGTGATGGCCGGCGCGGCCACGGCCGTGGCCGACGAGATGCCGCCGTCCAACGTCGAGGACTTCGAGTACCCGCAGGCCGACAAGATCTTCCAGGAGCGCGGCATCAAGCTGAAGAGCGGCGACGGCCACCTCATGCTGGCCACGTGCGACAGCGAGCCCGGCCTGATCGAGATCATGGCCCAGGGCATGAAGCAGACCGACAAGGTCGGCCAGGGCCGGTTCTGCTTCCGCGTCACCGGCGCGTCCGGTTACCTGAGCCTGGAGATCCCGCGCGTCGTGGGCGGCATGGGCAACAACGACTACAACGTGAACGTCAGCATGGTGACCGGCGCCGAGGAGAAGTCCTTCGAGCTGGACAAGAACCGCTGGACGCCGATCGGCAAGACCGCCGACGGCCAGGGCCGCGACTACACCCTCGTCGAGATCGTCGCGAAGAAGTAGCGGCGGCGGTGAGGACGCCCGCGCGGCTCCCCCCGCCCGCCCGTCAGGGGAGGGTCAGGACGCGCGGGCCGTCGTCCGTGATGGCGACGGTGTGCTCGAAGTGGGCGGCGCGGCTGCCGTCGGCCGTGCGCAGGGTCCAGCCGTCGGCCGCGGTGGCGTAGTCGTCGCGGCCGCCCGCGATGAGCATCGGCTCGATGGCCAGCACCAGCCCGTGCCGCAGCGGGAAGCCGCGCCCGGCCCGGCCCCGGTTGGGGACGTGCGGATCCTCGTGCATCCGGCGGCCGATGCCGTGCCCGCCGAAGTCGGCGGGCATCCCCAGCCGGGCGGCCCGGGCGACGGCGCCGATGGCGTGGGAGATGTCGCCGACGCGGTGGCCGACGGTGGCGGCGGCGATGCCCGCGTCGAGGGCGCGCCGGGTGGTCTCCATCAGCTCCGCGTCGGCCGGCCGGGGCGTGCCGACGGTGAAGCTGACCGCCGCGTCGCCGGCCCAGCCGTCCAGCATCGCGCCGCAGTCGACGCTGACGAGGTCGCCGTCGCGCAGCCGGTAGTCGTCGGGGATGCCGTGGGCGATGGCGTCGTTGACCGACGCGCAGATCACCCCCGGGAACGGCACGGGCGCGAACGAGGGCCGGTAGCCGAGGAAGGGCGAGGTGGCCCCGGCCTTCTCCAGGACGTCACGGGCCACCCCGTCCAGCTCCCGCAGGCTCACCCCCACGGCCGCGGCCTCCTCCACGGCGGCGAGCGCGTGCGCCACGACGCGGCCCGCCTCCCGCATGGCCGTGAGCGCCGCGTCCGTCTTTATCTCCACCATGTCCACTGACTCCCCACCGGTGATCAACCAATTCTTATACCGGTATTAGTATCACGCCCACTAGGATCGTGGGCATGGTGAGGACTCCTCTGACCCCTTGGGAGCGGCAGCGCGGCGAGCGGCTGGGCGAGCTGCTGCGCGAGGCCCGCGGTGAGCGCAGCATGGTGGAGGTGGCGGCCCGTGCCGGGCTGTCCTCCGAGACCCTGCGGAAGATCGAGACCGGCCGGGCGCCGACACCGGCGTTCTTCACGATCTCGGCGCTGGCGAACGCGCTGGGACTGTCCATGGACACCCTGGCCGACGCCTGTGTCGCGGACCTGGACCCGGCGGAGGAACAACTGACGGCCTAGACCGCGCCCGCCGGGCCGTGCGACGACCGGTCCGGCGGGCCTCAGCCCGCCAGCCGCTCCCGCAGCAGCCGCTTGTCCGGCTTGCCCGCCGCCGTCAGCGGGATGTCGGGCAGCAGATGCAGGGACTCGGGGGCGTAGAGGCGCCCCTTGCGGGAGATGACGAACTCCCGGACCTCCTCCAGCGAGGGCCGCCGCCCCGCCACGGGCACCACGGCGGCGTGGACGTGCTCCACCGACTCCGCGTCCCGGCTGCCGAAGACCGCGCACCGGGCGACATCGGGGTGGCTCAGCAGCAGCTCCTCCAGTTCCGTCGGGTACACATGGCCCCCGACGACCACGATCATGTCCTTGATGCGGTCCACGATGTAGAGATAGCCGTCCTCGTCGAGGTAGCCGACGTCCCCGGTGTGCACCCAGCCGTCCCGCAGCACCTCCGCCGTCAGGTCCGGCCGCTTCCAGTAGCCGGCCATCACCTGGGGCGTGCGCACCTGCACCTCGCCCCGCTCCCCGGGCGGCAGGGTCGTCCCGTCGGGGTCCCGGATGGCGATCTCCACCCCCGGCACGGCCCGGCCGACCGTCAGATGCCCGCCGCTGCCGGTCGTCGTCTGCTCGTCGGGGCCCGCTTCGGTGATGTGCTGCGCCTCGGCCTGCCCGTACAGGCCGTAGAGGACGGGCCCCAGTGCCTCGGCCGCCTGTCGCATCCTGGCCGCCGAGGCGGGGGTGCCGCCGTAGCTGATCCGGCTCAGGCTGGAGAGATCGGTGCCGGGCAGGTCCGGGTGGTCCAGCAGCCGGTAGAGCAGCGGCGGCAACAGCCAGGTGTGGGTGACGCGCTCGCGCTCGATCGTGGCCAGCACGTCCCCGGGCTCGAAGCCGTGCCGCAGGACGGCCGAACCTCCCTGACGGAGCGTCATGTCGATGAAGACGCCCGCGAGATGGGCGAGCGCGGTGCACGCCAGGAAACGGGACGGGTCGCCGGCGCCGGTGAACCGGTGGTCCAGGCTCCGCCGGTACGGGCCGTGGGTGGTCCGGATGCCCTTGGGGACCCCGGTGGTGCCGCCCGTGTGCCGGACGCACCAGTCGTCGCCCGGGCCCACCAGGCCGCCCATCGGCCGGGCGGGCCGCTGGGCGGCCGCGGCCAGGACGTCCTCGGCGAAGCCGGCCGGCCCCAGGGCGAGCATCGGGGGAACGCCGGCGATCTTCCCCAGCTCCTCGGCGGTGTCGTGCCGCCGGTCGTCCACCAGCAGGAGGGCGCACTCCACGCTCGCCATGATCTCGGCCATGGTCGGCGGGCTCATGCCCTCGTAGAGGCCGACGACGCGCGCGCCGGCGAGATTGGCGGCGTAGCGGGCGACGAGGGCCTCGGCGGTGTTGCCGGTGAGCAGGGTGACCGTCGTGCCACGGGCCACCCCGCGCTCCGCCAGCTCCCCGGCGAGCCGGAACACCTGGTCCCGGAGCTCGCCCGCGCTGATCACCCGCCCCTCGGCGGTGGTGACGGCCGGTCGTCCGGGCCCTTCGGACAGGGCGTCGAGGACGGCCTCCACATAGCCGCCGGAACCGTCGTCCCGGGTGTCGTCTCGCTGGCTCATCGCTGGTCTCCCTCGTCGGAACCGGTGGACGGACCCGACGCTAGTGGTGGCCCCTCATACCTTCCACGACCTGTTCCGCCATGAACTCATGACCCCGGAGGCATGATCCGTGCCCGACATGGCCAGCCGGCGGAAGTCCTGGGCGGCGGGGGACAGATAGGCGTCCTCGCGCCATACGAGGCTCAGCGTCCGGTGGCAGTCCGTGGCGTCCAGCCGCAGCCAGACCACCGGGCTGCGCCCGCCGAGGGTGTCCCGCGCGACGGCCGGCATGAGGCCGAGGCCCAGTCCGGCGCCGATCAGCTCGGGCGTGGCGGCGGCCTCGTCGCCCTCGCAGACCACCTTCGGTGTGAGCCCCTCGCGGGCGAAGAGCCGCTCCAGCAGGGCGCGCTGCCAGTGGCCGGGGCGCGTGCTGACGAACTCCTCGTCCGCCAGCTCCGTCACCGCCACGCGCTCCCGGCCGGCCAGCGGGTGCCCGGGCGGCACGGCCAGCATCACCTCCTCCCGCACCAGCTCCACCGCGCACAGCCCGGGGCCGGCCAGCGGCTGGGAGGCGACCGCGAAGTCCACCTCGCCGGAGCGCAGATGGCGCCGCATCGACTCCGGGGGCGCCTGGAACAGGCGCACCCCCACCCCGGGGCGGTGGGCGCGGAGGGCGGCCAGCACCCCGCCCAGCTGGACCAGGGTCTCGGCGGCGACGGCGACCCGGCCCGGGCCGTCACCGGCGGCATCCGCCATCTCGCGCCGGGCGTCGTCGAGCTCGGCCAGCATCCGCTCGACGCGGCGCAGGAAGGCCGCGCCGTGCTCGTTGAGCCGTATGCGGCGGCCGTGGCGGTCGAAGAGCGGAACACCCAGTTCTGCTTCCAGCCGGATGATGGTCCGGCTCAGTGACGGCTGGGCGACCCGGAGTTCCTCGGCGGCGCGGCTGATGTGCTGGTGGCGGGCCACGGCCCGGAAATAGCGCAGCGACAGAAGATCCATGACGGCAGTCTCGCCGAATCGGCCATTCGGCCGACCCGCGTCCGGCGGCGGCCCTCCTAGCCTGGGCCGCATGTACCGGAACCAAGCACTCGCCGGCCGCACCGCCGCCGCGCTGCGGCTTCTGGACCGGCACCCGGAGGACGGTGTCACGGCGCTGCTGCGGAGCCTGGAGGCGGAAGGGCTGGTCCGGCGGGAGCCGGACGGCGCCTTCCGGCCGGCCGGCCCGCTCGGCGGGCCCGCCGCCGACTGCAACGACCTGCGTGCCGCCGCCATGAACTGGGCGGACAAGCTGGCCGCGCACAGTGGCATGAGCGTCCGCCTGGCGGTGGCGCACCCGGACGGGGCGCGGATCGTCCACCACGTCTTCCGCCCCGACAACAGTCCGCAGCGCCTGGAGACGGGCGAGACACGCCCCGCGACCGGCGCCCTGGCCCGCGCCCTGGCCGCCCCGCACGACGGGCGCTTCGTCTACGCCATGGACACGGACACGGACACGGACGGGCACGGGACGGCCTCCCTGGCCACCACGATCCCCTGCCCCGGCCCGGAACCCACGTCCTGCGCCCTCGGTCTCACCGGCCCGCGCCCCGCCCTGGACCCGACCCTCCCGGCCTCCGGCCACTGCCGCGACCTCCTGCGGGAAGCCGCCGACCGCATCGCGACCACGCTGGCGGCCGGCCGCCACTGAGCGCGGCGGGGGAATTCCGAGAGCGACCCGTCAGCGGCGTCGGAGGGCGTTGAGCCGGGCGGCCTGGCGCGTCAGGTGGTCGCGCTCGGCGAGGTCGGGCGCCTTGTGGGCCGCCTCGGCGTACAGCCGGGCCGCCGTCGCCAGGTCGCCGTCGCGCTCGTGGAGGTATGCCGCCACCGCGGTGTAGCGGGGCAGGGAGGGGTCCAGCGCGGCGAGCGCCGCCAGGCCGGCGCGCGGTCCGTCGGCCTCCCCGACGGCGACCGCGCGGTTGAGCCGGACGACCGGGCTGTCGGTCAGGCGCGCGAGCTCGTCGTACCACTCGACGATCTGCGGCCAGTCCGTCTCCTCGGCCGTGGGCGCGTCGGCGTGGAGTGCCGCGATGGCGGCCTGGGCCTGGAACTCGCCCAGCCGGTCGCGGGCGAGGGCCGCCTGGAGGATCCCGATGCCCTCGGCGATCGCCGCGGTGTCCCACCGGCCGCGGTCCTGCTCGGCGAGCGGCACCAGGCTGCCGTCGGACGCGGTCCGGGCGGCGCGCCGGGCGTGGTGGAGCAGCATGAGGGCGAGCAGCCCCGCCGCCTCGGGGTGGTCGACGGCGGCCGCGAGCTGCCGGGTGAGCCGGATGGCCTCGGCGGCGAGGTCGACGTCGCCGGAGTAGCCCTCGTTGAAGACCAGGTAGAGGACGCGCAGCACGGTGGCGACATCGCCGGGCCGGTCGAACCGCACGCCGGAGACGGTGCGCTTGGCCCGGCTGATCCGCTGCGCCATGGTCGCCTCGGGCACCAGGTAGGCGCGGGCGATCTGGCGGGTGGTCAGCCCGCCGACGGCACGCAGGGTGAGCGCGACCGCCGAGGCCGGGGTCAGCGACGGGTGCGCGCACAGGAAGTAGAGCTGGAGCGTGTCGTCCACCGCGGGCGCCGGCCCGGGCGACGGCTCCTCCTCGACGCGGTCCTCACGCCGGCGGCGGGCGGTGTCGGCGCGCGTCGCGTCGAGGAACCTGCGCCAGGCCACGGTGACCAGCCAGCCCTTGGGGTCCCGCGGCGGGTCGGCGGGCCAGACGCGCAGCGCCTCGACCAGCGCGTCCTGCACGGCGTCCTCGGCCGCCGCGAAGTCGGCTCCGCGGCGGACGAGGACGGTGAGCACGCTCGGCGTGAGGCCGCGCAGCAGGGCCTCGTCCATGGGTGAGGTCACTCGGTGATGGTGGGCGGGCAGGCCAGGAACGGGCGCACCTCCAGCCACTCGTGGATCGGCTTGCCGCCCGCCCCGGGGGCGGCCGACAGCTCCCCGGCCAGCTGGACGGCGCGTTCGTAGCTGTCGACGTCGATCACCATCCACCCGGCGATGAGGTCCTTGGTCTCGGCGAACGGCCCGTCGGTGACCGGCGGGCGCCCCTCGCCGTCGTAGCGGACCCACGCCCCCTCGGGGGCGAGCGCCTGACCGTCGACGAACTCGCCGGTCTTCTCCAGCCGGGCCGCGAAGTCGTTCATGTACCGCATGTGGTCCGAGATCTCCTCGGGCGTCCACTGGTCCATCGGCACGTTGTTCACCGGATCCGGGGCGCCGCGGTAGTGCTTCAGCAGCAGGTACTTCGCCATGGTGGTTCTCCTCGGTGCGGGTGCGACCCATTGTGGTCGCGTTCACCCCGGGGACGGAGCCGGACGCGGGTTCTCGACATCGCCGTGCGGAATTTTTTCGCTGTGCCCTCGCCGTAGCGGCGTACGCCCGGCCGTATGCCGGCGCCAGGTGTCCAGGATGGCCTGGACGGCGCTGGAGACCTGGCTCTGCCGGCCGTCACCGGCCCACAGGTGCGCGTCATGCTCGGTGAGCCTGACGGTCTGCCCGGTGACCGCGGCGGTGAAGTTGAACTGCCGGGTGCGGCGGCCGGAGCCGGAGCGGTAGTCGAAGTGCCCCAGGTAGTCTTCGACCGCTGTCACGATCAGGCCGGTCTCCTCGGTGACCTCGCGCCGCAGGGCCTCGGTCAGGCTCTCGCCGGGCTCGACACCTCCCGAGGGCAGTTCCCACAGGCCGCCCAGGTAGTCGTCGGCAGGCCGGTGCAGCAGCAGCACCCTGTCGTCCGGGTCGGTGATGACAGCGCCGACGACGGTCTTCTCGATGCTGTCCTGTGCGGCGGTACGGGCGAGGTCGTCCAGAAGGCCAGGGTTGACGGTGGAGAAGGTCACGTGAGGTCCTTCGCGTGAGTGGCGACTTTGGTGATGGCGGCGGTGTAGGCGTCGGCGAGGCGAACGTCGCCCTCGTGATGCCACACCGGCAGCTTCAGCGTCGTGGCATGCACGTGCTCCGCCGCCGGGAAGCCGTCGGCGGGCAGGCCGTGGCCGTCAGCGTAGCCAGGCAGCAGGGCGCCCGGGGTACGGAAGAGCGGATGGGCGTGCAACGGGCAGGTGGAGCCGGGGCGGTCGGCCTCGGTGGCGCCTTCGGCGTGGAGGGCGTCGAGGAACCTCTCGATCGGCAGGCCGTCGAGTTCGGCCGGCTCGTAGCGCAGTGGCAGCGCGTACCACGACGGCCGCGTCACCGCCGGCAGGTCGGGAACGCTGATGCCGGGGACGCCGTCCAGCGCGGCGCACATCCGGCGCGCGACCGCCTGACGCCCGGCGAGGTGGTCCTCCAGACGAGTGAGCTGGGCGCGGGCGAGCGCGGCGGCCAAGGGGTGGATACGCAGCTTCAGGCCCATGCCGGTGACGGCGAAGCGCGCGAGTGGGTGGTCGGCGGGGATCTCGCGGCGGCAGCGCTTGTTGTACTGGCCGTGCAGCAGTACCCGGTAGTACAGCTCGGTGTCGTCGGTGGCGACGAAGCCGCCCTCGCCGGCGGACAACGGCTTGGGCCCGTTGAGGCTGAACGCCGAAGCGGTACCGAAGGTGCCCACCATCTGGCGATTCCAGATGGCGCCGTGGGCGTGTGAGCCGTCTTCCAGCAGCATTAGCTCGTGCTCATCGGCGAACGAGGTCAACGCGTCCATGTCCTCCGGCAGCCCCCACAGGTGCACAGCCACCACCGCCTTCGTCCGGTCGGTGATACGGCGTGCTGCCTCCTCCGGATCGAGTCGGCCGCGCTCGTCCACGTCGGCGAGAACGGGATGGGCGCCGAGGTGGAACAAGGGGGTGGCGGTGGCGTGGAAGGTGAGCGCCGGGATGATGACCTCGTCGCCGGGGCCGATGCCGACGGCCGCGTACAACGAGTGCAGCGCCGCTGTCCCCGTGCAGGTGGTCACCACGTGCCGGACGCCGAGGTAGGAGGCGAGGGCGTCCTCCAGGTCGGCGACGACGCCGGAGCGATCCGGGATCGAGACGGCCGTCTCCAACTGGCGGGCCACCGCCCGGCGGTCGGCCTCGGTGATCGGCGGCCAGGCGAAGTGCGGGCCCGAGGCTGTGATGGCCGGGGCGCCGCCGAGCAGGGCCAGAGTGGAGTCGTTCATGGCAGGTACTCCTTGGGGTCGGCGGGCTGGTTGGTGGCCGTGGAGGCGTAGGCGGCGGCCAGGAACGCGGCATGCGGCAGGTGCTCGGCCGGGCCCGACGGGTTGGTGGCGGTGCCGTCGAGCACTCGGCAGAAGCGGTCGATCACGGTGGCGGGAGGGCAGGGCCAGGCGGGCTCCCGCAGCAGCGACTCCACGACTTGACCACCGGGGGCGAGGAGGCGCGCGGTGCCGCGCTCGATGGCGAGGGTGCCGTGGGGGCCGGTGATGGCCAGGTGCTCGGTCTTCGGACCGGTCGAGCGGGAGACCAACAGCGACCCGTACAGCCCACGGTCGTACGCGACGTGCACCAGGGCGGTGTCCTCCGCGTCGTACTCGCTCTCCGGCGCCGCGGCGGTCGAGATGCCGGCGAGGACGCGGTCGGGCAGACCGAGGTACCACAGGAGCAGGTCGACGAGGTGGTAGCCCATGTCCGCCAGAGCCCCGCCCCCGGCGAGCTCGGCGCGACCACGCCAACCGGCGGCCGGGTCCGGGCAGTGGAACGTGTACCGGCCCTCGACCAGGTACGGGTCGCCGATCCGCTCCAGCAGGGCGAGCGCGCCCGCGTAGACGGGGTGGAAGCGGCGCTGGACGGTGACCATCAGCTCGATCTCTGCCTTCTCGCACAGCATGGCCAGGTCTGCGGCCTCGTGCGGGTCGGTGGCGAACGGCTTCTCCTTCAGCACGTGCACCCCCGCCCCGGCGCACGCCTTGACGACCTCCCGGCCGGAGTGGTGCGGGACCGCGATGATGACGAAGTCCGGCCGCACCGACTTCAGCAGTTGCTCGATGTCGGTGAAGCCTGGCACGTGGTGCCTGTCGGCCACGAGGGCGATCCGATCGGGGTCGACGTCGCAGACGCCGACGAGCTCGGCGAGGCGGCACTCGGCCAGGCCGGGAAGATGGTCTCCGGTGGCCTGGCCACCGAGCCCCACCACAACCGCCCTCTTGCGTACGGTCATCGCTCATGTCCCCCTTCGGACGCGCGGCGGTGGCCCGCCGTCCGGGCCGCCCGCCCTTCGAGGACACCGCGACCGGCAACGCGGCGTCAGGGGCGTAGCCGTGAGCCGCAAAGCCGTTTGCATCCGGTGCAAAGCCCCTGTCCCCGGACGGCCGGTACCGCTACGGTTGCCGCGGCGCACTCCCGGCGAACGGGGGACGGATATGCACGCGGTCCCAGCACGGCCAGCACCGGCGACGGACGGAAATTCCGGGAAGCTGGTCCGGCTGACGCGTAAAAAACACGGGCTGACCTTGGCCCAGCTCGGCGAACTGACCGGGTACTCCGCCGCCCAGGTATCCCGCTACGAACGGGGCATTTCACCGCTGACGGACATCACCGTGCTGCGGCGTTTCGCCGGAGCGCTCGGTATCCCGGCGCAGGCCCTGGGGCTGACCGACCCACCCGAGATCCGGCACGGGCGCGCGGTCGTGCGGACTACCGCCTACCCGCGCCTGCCAGCCCCTAGGCTGGCGGGGACGGCTCGTCGAGGAGACGGGGAGGATCCGGTGCGGCGCAGGCAGTTGCTCGCCCATCTCGCGGTCACCGCTGCCGCGGCCGTCGGCGCCCCGATCCCGCCCACCGGCAAGACACCCGCCGCTGGAGCCGTTACTGGAGAGGCCCTGGTCGCGCGCGTCCGCGACGCCATGCTGGGTCTCCATACCGACACCGCCGTGCCATCGGTCACGGTCCTGCGCACCGACCTGGC
Organism: Streptomyces abikoensis; assembly: GCF_014648775.1. Lineage (GTDB taxonomy): Bacteria > Actinomycetota > Actinomycetes > Streptomycetales > Streptomycetaceae > Streptomyces > Streptomyces abikoensis. The sequence goes on along the minus strand of NZ_BMRT01000002.1, from coordinate 542,303 downwards.
CCGTGCCTTCACCGACTTCCGCGCCTGCGCCTACAGCAGTCTTGCGATCCGCCTGCCCCGGCTCCTGAGCGCCGCGCACGCCCGGGCGGCAGAGGACGACGGACTGCTGGCACACAGCTACCTGCTGGCCACACGCATGCTGATCAAGCTGGACGAACAGCAGCTCGGCTGGATGGCCGCGGACCGTGCCCGCCAGGCCGCCGAAGCCGCCGACGATGCCCTGCTGGCCGCCGAGGCCGCGCGGCAGCTCGCCGTACTCGCCCGCAAGGCCGACTGGCACGAGCAGGCCCTTTCCCTTGCGCTCACCGCCGCCGACGATCCCCGTCTGCGTGGCGGCGCTCCGGTCCTCGCGGCGCAGCGGGGCCTGCTGATCCAGTCCGCCGCTTACACCGCCGCCCGTGCCGGTGACGCCGCGGGCATGCGGGAGTTGACCGGCGAAGCCGCCGCCATCGCCGAGGAGCTGGGCAAGGCGACGTTGCTGCGGGACCACGGCGGCGGATTCGGCCCCACCACCGTTCAGCTGCACTTGGTGTCCGCGGAGAACTCCGCCGGCGACCCGGCGGCCGCGCTCGCCGCGGCCAAGGCGGTGGCGCCCGGGAGCCTGCCCAGCACCGAGCGCCGCGCCCGCTACTACACCGACGTCGCCACCGCCTTCGCCCGCTGGAACCGCCGGGACGACTGCATCCGTGCACTCCTGGCCGCCGAGCATCACGCCCCCGAGGAGACCCACGCTCGCCCGGCGGTGAAGTCGTTGGTCTCCGGGCTACTGCTCTCCGGGCGGACGACCACGGAACTACGCGGGCTCGCCGCCCGCGTCGGCGTCCTCGTCTGATGGCCACCACCTCGCGGGGAGAACGCCGCCGACGACTGCTACCGGGGCGTTTCGGCCGCCAGGGCGTCGAGGTGGGCGGCGACCCGCCGGAGCAGATCCATCAGCATCTCGTGCTCGCTGGCCTCGTCGGCCGAGAGGCACTCCCGCCTTGTCGGCGACTCCCAGTGCCTCGTTCGGCGGTGGCGGGTCTGACAGCGCCGGTCCGCGAGAGGCGACGGTACCCGCCCTACCGGACCAGCCGTGAGGCCAGCCTCGCCCCCGGGCTGCTCTCCCCGAGCGCCGTCACCAGCGCGTCCCCGGCGGCCGTCAGGGACGGGTCGTCGAGGGGGCCGAGGGCGTCGAGGATGAAGACCGCTCGGGTGGTGGTGAGGGTCAGCCGGGTGCGGGCGCACTGGCGCCAGTTCCAGCGGCGGCAGGTGACCCCGGCGTCGTCGCGCCAGACCACCTCGCCGGGCGGGCAGTGCTCGGTCACGCTCTCGCCGCCGCCCGTCGTCTCGAACGGCTCGTCGCCCGTGGCGCGGACCAGCCGGGCCGGGCCCCGGTAGTGGTCGAGGTCCTCGCCGCCCAGCGGCAGGACGTGGGCGACCGAGATCGCGTTGTAGATGTCGGTCAGCCGGTCCACCCGGGGCAGCCCGGCGGGCACGCGGCGCAGCAGCGCCTCCGCGCTGGGGCGGGTGCGCTGCGGCTTGGCGCCGAAGGCGCGGAACGCCTCGCGCCAGGCGGCCAGGTGCGGGTGGTCCTCCGGGGCGGTGTGCGCGAGCCACTCGCGGGCGGTCTCCTCCGCCCCGGCGAGCAGCTTCTCGCTGGCGTCGTCGCTCGGGCCGGGCACGAGGCCCTCGGCGACGACGACCAGGGCCCGGTAGTCGGGCCGCAGCTCCCGTACGGCGGGGTCGACGGCCACGGCCTCGAGCCAGGTCCCGATGTCGGCGGTGTCGACGGTGCCGGTGCCGGTGGTCATGCCTGCTCCTCGGGTCGGTACGGTTCCTCGGACCCTTCAGGGCAACATCATGAACCAAAGGGTGCTTTTTACTGTACCCCGCCCGCCGGTGGCAGCGCCCCGCACAGGGCCTCCAGCGCGCCCGTGAAGGCGTGCTCGGGCGGAGTGCCGTACCCCACGACCAGGCCGTCACCCGGCACCCCGGCCGCCTCCCCGTACCGGTAGGTCCCGAGCCCCTCCACGGCCAGCCCCCGCCGGGCGGCGGCCCCGACGACGGCCCGCTCCGTGCCCGGCGGGAGCTCCAGCACCGCGTGCAGCCCGGCCGCGATCCCGGTGACCCGGACGTGCGGGGCGGATTCGGCGAGGGCCGCGACGAGCCGGTCGCGGCGCCGCCGGTAGTGGCGCCGCATCCGGCGGACGTGGCGGTCGTAGGCGCCCGAGGCGATGAACTCGGCGAGGGTCAGCTGCTCCAGCGCGCTCGTCCAGGACTCCCGCTCGCCCTTCGCCCCCAGTACCGCGTCCACGAGGTGCCCCGGCAGCACCATCCACCCCACCCGCAGCGCGGGGGAGAGGCTCTTGCTGGCCGTGCCGAGGTAGACGACCCGCTCCGGGTCGAGGCTCTGGACCGCACCCACGGGCCGGCGGTCGTAGCGGAACTCGCCGTCGTAGTCGTCCTCCAGTACCAGCCCGCCCGATCTCCGCGCCCAGTCGACGAGCGCGACCCGTCGCCCGGGATGCAGGGGGCCGCCGGTCGGGAACTGGTGGGCGGGGGTGAGCAGGGCCGCGCTCACGCCGGTGGCGGGCAGCACGTCGACCCGCGCCCCGTGTTCGTCGATGGGCAGGGTGACCGTCCGCAGCCCGGCCTCGGTGAGGAGGCCGCGGTGGAAGCCGAGCCCGTACGACTCCACGGCGACCGTCCCCTCCAGCACCCGGCCCAGCAGCCGCAGGGCGTTGGCGAAGCCGCCGCAGACGACCACGCGTTCGGGGTCGGCCCGTACGCCGCGCGCCCGTGCGAGGTAGTCGGCCAGGGCGTGGCGCAGCTCGGGGCGGCCCCGGGGGTCGCCGGGCCCGAAGGCCTCGCTGGGCGCGGCCGTCAGGGCGCGGCGGGTGGCGGCGACCCAGGCGGTGCGGGGGAAGCAGGACGCGTCGGGGGTGCCCTGCACCAGATCGTGGACGGGGCCGCGGGGCGGGGTGGGGTCGGTGGGGCGGTGGAGGCGCTCGGCGCGGGGCGGTTCCGCCCGGTGGGCGACCCGGGTGCCGGAGCCCTGCCGGGCGGTGAGCCAGCCCTCGGCGACGAGTTCGGCGTACGCGTCGGCGACGGTGTTGCGGGCCAGGCCCAGGTCGGCGGCGAGGGAGCGGTAGGGCGGGAGCCGGGTGCCGGGCGTCAGCCGGCCCGTGCGGACGGCGTCGCGCAGGGCCCGGATCAGCGCGCCGCGCCGCCCGCCGGGGCCGTCCGGCAGCTCCAGGTGGAGATCGCCGCCGGGGCCGCCCAGGGTCGTCCCACGGGTGGGATCAGCGGCGGGACCAGCGGAATTGACCATCGCGTTCACTCGTGAATTGCACCACGGGTGATCATCCGCGAGATCCCCGGCATGGGCCGACGGCCGGCGGTGGCATCGCGCGAGGGGTTCAGACCCTGCGGAAGCGGTCGCGGTACGCGGCCGGGGACACCCCCGTCTCGCGGACGAACGCGCGGCGCATCGTCTCGACCGTGCCGAAGCCGCACTGCCCGGCGATGGCGTCGACGCTGTCCGGCGTGCTCTCCAGCAGGGCCCGCGCCGCCGCGACCCGGGCCCGTTCCACGTACGCGCCGGGGCTGGTCCCCACCTGCTGGCTGAACAGCCTGCTGAAGTGGCGCCGGCTCATGCCCAGCCGCGCGGCGAGCGTGGGCACCGACCGGTCGCCCGCCGGGTGGGCGTCGATGTCCTCGACCAGCTCGCGCAGGGCGCCCCCGCGCGGCGGGTCGCCACGCGTCCAGGTGCTGAACTGGGACTGGCCGCCGGGGCGCTGTATGAAGACCACCAGGAACTTGGCGACGGCACGGGCCGCCTCCGGGCCGAGGTCGTCCTCCAGCAGCGCCAGGGTGAGGTCGATCCCCGCCGTCACCCCCGCCGAGGTCACGACCGCGCCGTCACGGACGAAGATGGCGTCCGGCTCGACCGACACGGCCGGGTAGCCGGCGGCCAGTTCGGAGCAGAACGCCCAGTGGGTGGTGGCCCGCCGCCCGTCCAGCAGACCGGCCTCGGCCAGGACGAACGCGCCCGTGCACACCGAGCCCGTCCGCCGCGCCCCGGTGGCGAGCCGCCGTACGTGCCGGACCAGTTCGCGGTCCGACGCGGCGGCGGCGTAGCCCCGGCCGCCGGCCACCATCAGGGTGTCCGGCGGTTTGCGGATCCGGGTCAGGTCCGCCGAGACGCCCAACTGCGCCTCGGCGGAGGTGAACACGGACCGGCCGCCCAGCGAGGCCAGGCGCACCCGGTAGCCGCCGTCCCCCTCGCCGCCGGCCCGGTCGAGGACGTCCAAGGGCCCCGCGACGTCCAGCAATTGCACTCCGTCGTACACGACGATCAGGACGTCGCGCGTCACCACCTTGCCGCTCACGGGCCCATCATCGAGCGCCGCCCCGGGGGCGCACGGCCGAACGGGTCAACGATCACCTTTATGGAGCAATGGCCTTTTTTCGGGTCATAAGGCGCACTGTGCCATGGGCGGTGGCCCCGGGCCGGTCACGGCCGTCCCAGCGGTTGCGGCGCCCCGCCCGGCCCCTAGGGTGGAAGACAGCCATGAAGCGAGACCCCGGCCCCGAGGTGCCCGGGGCGGCCCCGCCCCTGCCCCGCGGTGTGCGCCCGCTCGTCGTGGCGGCCTATGTGCTGCTCGCCGCCGCCGTCGCGCTGGACCTCGCCACCAACCCCTCGCTGACCTTCTCCCCGGTGCTGGCCACCGCCCCCGCGCTCGCCAGCCTCGGCACCCGCAGCGCCCGCGTCCCCCTGGCGACCGGGCTGATCGCGCTGCTGCTCGTCGCCCCGCTGGCCCTCGCCGACCCCGGCGTCGCCCTGCCCGTCCACCTCACGGCCGGGGCCACCGTCCTGGCCATCACCTGCGTCTCCACCGCCAACGTCGTCCTCGTCTCGACCCGCGAGCGCCAGCTGCTGCAGTCCCGCTCGATCGCCGAGGCCGCCCAGCGCGCCCTGCTGCGCCCCGCGCCGGAGCGGATCGGCGGCCTGCGGATCGCGGTGCGCTACGCCTCGGCGGCGGCCGAGGCGCGGGTGGGCGGCGATCTGTACGAGGTGCTGGGCACCCCGTACGGGACGCGGCTGCTGCTCGGCGACGTACGGGGCAAGGGGCTGGCCGCCGTGGAGACCGCCGCCGACGTCCTCGGCACCTTCCGGGAGGCCGCCCAGGTCGAGCCGGGGCTCGACGGGGTCGCCCGGCGGCTGGACGCCACCGTCGTCCGGCGCGGGGCCGGGGAGGAGTTCGTGACGGCCGTGCTCGTGGGGGTGCCGGTGGGGGACGGCGCGGCGGAGCTGGTCGACTGCGGGCACCTGCCGCCGCTGCTGTGGCGCGCGGGCGAGGTGACCGAGATCCAGTCGCCCACGCCCGACCCGCCGCTGGCGCTCCGGCAGCTGGACCCGGGCCCGTACCACCTCCTGCGCACCCCCTTCGCGCCGGGCGACACGCTCGTGCTCTACACGGACGGGGTGACGGAGGCCCGCGACGCGACCGGCACGTTCTACCCGCTGGGCGAGCGGCTGGCGGCGCTGCCGGACCTGACGCCGGGACAGCTGGCGGACCGGATCATGGCCGATCTGCGGGACTACACGGGGGGTGCGCTGGCGGACGACGCCGCGCTGCTGATCGTCCGTAGGGAAAAACGATAATAGAAAGGCAACCTTGCAAGGTGACCTTCTGGGAAGTTAGCCTTCCTATATGTCGCCTTCCCCGTCCGGGCCACCCGGATCCATAGGCTTCGGCCCCCGCTTCGTGGTGCCGATCGTCATCGGGTCGATGCTCAACCCGGTCAACTCGACCATGATCTCCACAGCCCTCGTTCCCATCGGCCGCGCGCTGGGCACGGGCGCGGCCGGCACCGCCTGGCTGGTCTCCGGCCTCTACGCGGCCAGCGCCGTCGCCCAGCCCGCGATGGGCAAGGTCGCCGACCGGTTCGGTCCCCGCCGCGTCTACGCGGCCGGGCTGGTCCTGGTGGCCCTGGCCGGGCTCGCCGCGCTCCGGGCGGGCTCGCTGGGGCAGCTGGTCGCGGTGCGGGTGGCCCTGGGGGTGGGGACCTCGGCCGCCTACCCCGCCGCGATGGCCATGATCCGCGCCCAGTCCGCCCGCCTGCGGCGGGAACCGCCGGGCGGCGTCCTCGGCGCCCTCACCATCGCCGGCCTCGCCAGCGCGGCGGTCGGCCCGGCCCTCGGCGGGCTGCTGACCGGACTCGCCGGATGGCGCGCCATCTTCGTCGTCAACGTCCCGCTCGCTGTGGTGGGCCTCCTGCTCACCCTCGCCTGGCTGCCCCGGGACGCCCCGCGCCCGGCCGGCGGACGGGAGTCCGCCTGGACGGCCCTCGACCCGCTGGGCGCCACCCTGTTCGCCGGGGTCACCCTGCCCGCCGTGCTCTTCCTGATGCGCCTCGACCACCCCCGGTGGTCCCTGCTCGTCCTGGGCGGCGCCCTCGCCACGGCGCTCGTCGCCTGGGAGCTCCGCGCCCGCCGCCCCTTCCTCGACCTGCGGATGCTGGCGGCCAACCGCCCCCTGGTGCGCACCTACGCCCGCTACGCCACGGCCTTCCTCGTCCTCTACTGCGTCCTCTACGGCTATGCGCAATGGCTGGAGGAGTCGGCGGGCCGCTCGACGACGACCGCGGGGCTGCTGATGCTGCCGATGTCGGTGGTGGCGGCCGTGGCCTCCTGGCTGGGCTCGCGCCGCAAGCGGGTGCGCGGCCCGCTGCTGCTGGGCACCGGCGCGATGGTGGTGGCCACCGGGGTCCTGCTGTGCGCCGGGCCGGACAGCCCCGTGGTGCTCCTCGTCGTCCTCGGCGCCCTCTTCGGGCTGCCCAACGGGCTGAACGCCGTGGGCAATCAGACCGCCCTGTACGCCCAGGCCCCCGCCGAGCAGACGGGCACCGCCGCCGGCCTCTTCCGCACCGCGCAGTACACGGGCGCCATCGCCGCCTCCAGCCTGATCGGCCTGTTCTACGGGGACCGCGCCACCACGTCCGGGCTCCACGCCCTCGCCCTCGTCCTGGGCGCGCTGAGCGTGCTCCTGCTGGTGGCGACCCTGGCGGACCGCGACCTGCCGCGCGGCCCGGGCGACGCGGGGTGAGGTCCGCCCGGACCGGTTCGTCCCGGCCCCGGACCGCCGGCCGTTCGAAAGGTACCCTTGCTTGATGAAGGACCGAGAGCAGCCCACCGCCGCCCCCGCCCCGTCCGCCGAACTGACCGAGGCGGCCGCCCGGCTCCGCGTGCTCACCGGGCAGTTGATGCGGCGTCTGCGCGCGGCCTCCGAGGGCACGGACGTGACGCTTTCGCAGGCCGCCGCCCTCAGCAGGCTCGACCGCGAGGGGCCCGCCACCACCGTGGCTCTGGCCCGCGCCGAGCGCGTGCGCCCGCAGTCGATGGGCGCGACCCTCGCCGCTCTGGAGGAGGCCGGCCTCGTCGAGCGCTCCCCGCACCCCAGCGACCGCCGCCAGGCCATCATGTCCCTCACCGACCAGGGCCGCCTCCGGCTGGCCGAGGTCCGCCGGGAGCGCGAGGGCTGGATCGCCCGGGCCCTGGCGGAGCGCCTGGACGAGCGCGAACAGGCCGTGGTCGTCGAGGCGCTCGGCCTCCTCGCGCGCCTGGCCGAGGACGACTGAACCGCGCGCGGGACGGGCGCGGCGCACCCGGGCCGGCACCGGCGGCGGGCCGGTGCCTTTTCGCCCGACCAGCGCCTTGTCGGCCGGCGGGCGCCGGACGGCGGCGTGACCGCCCGGCGCGCGAGGCGACCCGTGCCGGACCGGGCCGGACCGTGCGGGCTATTCGGTCGTCACCTGCGTGCTCGCCGCCACGGGCGCGCTGCCGGAGACCGCGCACTCCACCGTCACACCGAAGACGTGCACCTTCGCCGTGCCGGGGCTGAAGGTCGTGGTGCCCGCGCTGTCGAGCTTGACGGAGGCCGTGCCGCCGGTGAGGGTCACGCCCGAACCGCTCGGCACCGGGTCGGGGTTGGTGAAGCCGGTGGCCGTCACGGTGCCGGACGCGGCGCCGCCGAGGGTCAGGTCGAGTTCCCCGGTGACGGCCCGCGCGGGGACGCTGATCGGCACCTTCAGCTGGGTGCTGGCCTCGACGGTGAGGTCCGCCGTGCCGCCCTGCGGGACGCTCGCCGGAGCGGTCACGGTGACCTGCAGCGACTGGACGTCGCTGGGGGCGCCCGGTCCGGTGCAGGTGTAGCTGACGGACACCGTGTCCGCGGCGGCGGACGGCGCGCCCAGTCCGAGGCCCGCGCTCGCCAGGGCGGCCACGAAGGCCGCGGCGGCCGCTGCGCGCCCGCGGTGCCGGTTGCCGATGGTGGATGTGTTCATCGCCGTACTCCCTTCCGGCCGGGAGCGGCACTCGCGGCCACCGCCGGCTGCGAAGAGCGGGGTTGATGTGAACACGACATCAGTCGCACGGGAAGGTGCAGAAGTCAACGGACTCCCGGGCCGGGCCGGGTGGCGCCGACGGTAATCGGCCATGTCGGTGGGGTCCCCTAGGCTTACGCACATGGAGACAGAGGGAGGGGCGGTACGGATCGACGCCTGGATCTGGTCCGTACGGCTCGCCAAGACACGCTCGGCCGCCGCCGCGGCCTGCCGCGCCGGGCACGTCCGGCTCAACGACGAGCGGGCCAAGCCCGCCCAGACCGTCCGGCCCGGGGACGAGGTGCGGGTGCGCCAGGAGGGCCGGGAACGGGTCGTGGTCGTCAAGCGCCTGATCCGCAAGCGCGTCGGCGCGCCCGTCGCGGTCGAGTGCTACGAGGACAACAGCCCGCCGCCCCCGCCGCGCGAGGCCGTCGCCCCCGCCGGTGTCCGCGACCGGGGCGCGGGCCGGCCGACCAAGCGCGACCGGCGCGAAATGGAGCAGCTGCGCGGCCACTGACGGAAAACGTGGGATTTCCGTTCCCCGTGGGGAACCATCAGCTGTGGACGGCCCTCTCTGAGGCCGGACGCGTACACACGTACGTCGAGCACGGGATACACACCCACATCGCGGGGGGCGGTACATGACATTCAAGGTCGCGCAGCGGCGGTCGTCGGCGGCACGGAAGGCCACGGTCAGAACGGCGGCCGCGCTGGCCGCCGGCCTGGCGCTCGTCATGGGCGCGGCGGCGCCGGGCCAGGCCGCCGCCACGCCGGCCGGGGGCGCCGCCCCGGCCAAGGCCGGCTGCGACACCCCGGACCGGGCCGGTGCCGCGAGCGCCGCGCCCGCGTGGGCCGCCGCGCACCAGCCGGCGCCCGTGCCGGCCCTCACCGGGACGGCCGCGCAGAGCCTCGCGTACGGCATGCCTGGCCAGTTGCCCATCGGGCTGTGGTCGGAATCCGGTGTCACCCTGCGCACGCCCGTCACCAAGGGCACGGTCCGGCTGGACGTCGCCAGCAAGGGTTTCAGCACCGACTCCCTGACGGTGCAGCGCTACGAGCCGCGCGACCGCCGCTGGGTCGACCTGGACACCAAGCCGAGCTCGGAATCCTTCCCCACCCGAGGCGTCCTCACCTTCCCGGTGACCGCGCCGGACGCGAGCGCCGAGCACCCGGTGGGCATCGCCCTGCGGCTCCAGGACCTCGACCGGCCCGGCACCCTCACGGTCGCCGCCTCCCTCGACGACGGCCGGGGCCACACCTACCGCGCCCCCGCCCGTACCGCCGAGGCCACCCGGCCGCAGGTCACCGTGACCGGATGGGACCGGGGCGCCACCCTGCGGCGCGGCGGGACGGGGCGCGTCGTCACGGTCACCGTGAAGAACACCACCGACCGGGCCTACCCGGCCCTGAACGGCTCGTACTTCGCCTACGGCGCGGGCGGCTCGCACGTCCTGACGCCCAAGGACCTGACGCTGTCCCAGTACCGCTCGGACCGCGGCTGGGTGGGCGTCCCGCTGGTCGCGGGCGGCTGCGACCCCGGCATGAGCGCCGCCCTGCTGCCCACCACCGGCAAGCGCGTCCTCGCCCCCGGCGAGACGGCCGTCTACCGGCTGAAGGTCGCCGTCGCCCGGACGGCCCCGCGCGACGTGACCCGTGCGGACGCGGGATTCTCCGTCGGCAACGGCGACGCGTCCTTCCACTCCCAGCAGTTGCCCTTCACGATCCCTCAGGGACGCTGACCCGGGCCCTGGCCCGCACCCGGGCCGGGGAAGACCACGGCCGCCCAGTCCGGCGGGGGAGGCGGCGGCTCCGCCGCCTCCGGCGCCGGCCTGGCCCGTCCCGTGCGCCGCAGCGCCGTCACGAACCGCAGACAGCTGTCGAAACGGTCGTCCGGTGCCTTGGCCAGCGCCGTCGCCAGGACGTCGTCGACATCCGGGGGCAGCCCCGGCAGCAGCTCCGAGAGCCGTGGGGGCGGCTCGTACTGATGGGCCCACAGCAGCGCCATGTCGTCCTCGCGCCGGAACGGCGGCGCCCCCGTCAGCATCTCGAAGACGACGCAGGCCAGGCTGTAGACGTCGCACCGCCCGTCCACCGGCTTGCCGGAGATCTGCTCCGGCGCGACGTAGTCCAGCGTGCCGACGAACTGGCCCACCCTCGTGTAGCCGGTCAGCGACAGGGACTTCTTCGTGAGCCCGAAGTCGGTGAGGTAGACGTGCTCGGGGTGCTCGGCGTCGGTGCCCTCGGCGACCAGGATGTTGCCGGGCTTGACGTCCCGGTGGACCAGGTCGTGGGCGTGCGCGGCGTCCAGGGCGGAGGCGACCTGCCCGGCGATCCGGGCGGTGACGGACAGCGACAGCGGTCCCTCGCGGTCGAGGAGGGCCCGGAGGTCCTGGCCGGGCACGTAGCGCATGGCGATGTAGAGGACGCCCTCCACCTCACCGGCCTCGAACACCGGCACGATGTGGGGGTGGTCGATGGCGGCGGCCACCCTCGACTCATGACTGAAGCGGCGGCGGAAGGTGTCGTTGCGGGCCAGCTCGGGGGCGAGGAGCTTGAGGGCGACGGTGCGGTCGAGCCGGAGGTCGGTGGCGCGGTAGACGACGGCCATGCCGCCGCGGCCGATCTCGCTCTCGACGCGATAGCTCGCGATCTGATGCCCAAGCAGCCCCCCGGGCCCGGCCCCGAGCGACACATCGGGCCGCGCGGCCCGCGCCTCCCCCTCGCCGGCCATCACCGGTCCCCGCCGTCAGACGGCCGGGAGCGCCCGCCCCCGCCGCCGGGGCCGGAAGGAGCGGGGCCCCCGCCGTCGAGCCGGGTGGCTCCGGAGTCTCCGCCGTCGGCGGCGGGCCCCGCGCCCCCGCCGTTCAGCCGCGTCGCCCCGGGCCCGGTGGGGCCTGAGCCGGCGGCGGGGCCGCCGGTGTCGAGGCGGGTCGAGCCCGCGCTCGCGTCGCTCGCCCACGCCGGGCCACCGCTCGCGTTCCGGTCCGGGGACGGTTCGCCGCCCGCGACGGTCGTCATCGTCGCGCCGTCGCTGTAGCACCAGCGGTCGTGCGCCACGTCGTACAGCCAGATCTCCTCGCCCGCCACGACCACCCCGATCCGCAGGCCCCGCGTCGTGAGCCGGAACGTCTCGCCGTCCGTCCGGCCCGCCGTCAGGTCCTCCACCGCCCTGCGGTAGCGCCCCAGCGTCTCCTCCACCCCGGCCAGCAGCTCGCGCGCGTCCGCCGTGCGGACGAGCGCCCCGCCCGTACCGGGCGGCCGCTGCGGCAAGGTGACCAGCAGCCGGGCGTCCACCCACGCCGACCATCCGTTGGAGCACAGCACCTGACCCCAGTCGCCGCGCCGGTCCAGCAGCCGCACCGGCAGCAGCGGGTCCAGCGGCTCGCTGGGGACGGCCGCGTCGGGCGTCGCCCACGTCGACAGGCCCTCGTTGGGCACGACGTGGGTCGGCTGGAAACCGGGGACGTCCGGCGCCGCGCCGGACGGCAGGGGGACCGTACTCATGGCGGCGCCGTCACTTCCGCATGACCGCCGGCTCGTGGCGGCGCAGCAGCCGGGCCACCAGGAACGCGAAGACCAGGGACAGCACCACCATCATGCTCATGTCGAGCAGCCACGTGCCGACGGCGTGCCGGAACAGCGGATCGGCCCCGCTCCCGCCCTTCGGCGGGAGCTGGCCGGTCTCGGGCGGGATATGGGTGAAGTCGATGGTCGCGCTCATCGCGGCCAGCGCCCAGCGCGACGGCACCAGCCAGGAGAGCTGCTCCAGCACCAGCCTGCCGTTGAGCTCGATCATCCCGCCGCAGAAGACGACCTGGACGAGGGTGATGAGCACCAGCAGCGGCATGGTGACCTCCTCCCTGCGCACCAACGCCGACACCAGCAGGCCCAGCAGCATGGAGGTGAACGACAGCAGTGCCAGGGCGAGGGTCATCTCCAGCAGCGGTGGCATCAGAACGCCCTGGCCGTGGGGCGCGCGGGTGTCCACCCCGCCCAGACCCACGACGCCCAGGACGATCGCCTGCGCCACCGTGATCACGCCCAGCACCAGGATCTTCGACATCACATACGCGGACCGGGACAGCCCGACGGCACGCTCGCGCCGGTAGATGACGCGTTCCTTCACGAGTTCCCGCACGGCGTTGGCCGCGCCCGTCAGCACGCCTCCCACGCAGAGGATCAGCAGCACGGTGTTGGCCTTGTCGGCGGAGGCGAAGCGGGTGCCGGAGGACAACCGGGCCATGGCGCCGGTGAGGAAGGGCAGCGCCACCATGATGATCAGGAACGTCCGGTCGGCGCTGAGCGCCATCACATAGCGGCGCATCAGGGTCCACAGCTGGGCGCCCCAGGTCTGCGCCTTGGCCGGCGCGGGGGCCGCCTCCGGCGCGGGCGGCGCGCCCAGGCGCGGCTGGTCGGTGGCAGAGGCGATGTACTGCCGGTGGTGGGCCGAGGCGCGGTACTCGCCCGCCCAGTCCCGGTCCCTGTCGTTCTCGAACGCCTCGAAGGCCTCGGGCCATTGGCCGAAGCCGAAGAAACCGGGCATGTCCCCGGGCGGCCCGTAGTAGGCGGTGCGCCCGCCGGGGGCGAGGAACAGCAGCCGGTCGCAGACGTCCAGGCTGAGCACGCTGTGGGTGACGACGATGACGGTGCGGCCGTCGTCGGCGAGGCCGCGCAGCATGTTCATCACCGAGCGGTCCATGCCCGGGTCGAGGCCGGAGGTCGGCTCGTCGAGGAAGAGCAGCGAGGGCTTCGTCAGCAGCTCCAGTGCCACGCTGACGCGTTTGCGCTGGCCGCCGGAGAGGCTGTGGATGGGCTGGTCGGCGCGCTGCTCCAGGCCCAGTTCGCCGATGACCTCCTCGACCCGGGCCCGGCGTTCGGCCTTGGCGGTGTCGCCGGGGAAGCGCAGCTCGGCGGCGTAGTTCAGGGCCCGGCGCACGGTCAGCTGGGTGTGGAGGATGTCGTCCTGGGGGACGAGCCCGATGCGGGCCCGCAGCTCGGCGTAGTCCCGGTAGAGGTCGCGGCCGTCGTAGAGGACGGTGCCCCGGTCGGCGGGGCGCAGCCCGGTGAGGGCGTTGAGCAGGGTCGACTTCCCGGCGCCGCTGGGGCCGACGACGGCGAGCAGGGTCTTGGCGCCGACGGGGAAGGAGACGTCGTCCAGCAGGGTCTTGCGGCCCTCGTCGACCTGGACGGAGAGGTCCTGCACGTCGAGCGAGACCTCGCCGGTGTCCACGTACTCCTGGAGCTGGTCGCCGACCAGGCTGAACGCGGAGTGGCCGATGCCGATGATGTCGCCGGGCCCGACGAGGGCGCGCTGCACCGGGTGGCCGTTGAGGTAGGTGCCGTTGTGGCTGCCGAGGTCGACGATCTCGTAGTCGCCGTCGGCCAGCGCGCGCAGTTCGGCGTGGGTCCGGGAGACGATGAGGTCGTCGAGGACGAGGTCGTTGTCGGCGGCGCGGCCGATCCGTACGGTGCGGGTGGGCAGGGGGCGTACGGAGGTGGGCTGCCGGAAGGTACTGGTGCCCGAGGGGTGGGAGACGGCGGAGGGCCGGTCGGCGGGGCGCCGCAGGGCCTCGGTGACATGGACGGCGGGCCCGTCGGAGGGGTTGCCGAAGCGGACGACGCTGCCGGGGCCCACGTCGAGCGAGGTCACGCGATGGCCCTCGGCGTAGGTGCCGTTGGTGCTGCCGGTGTCCTCGAGCGTCCAGTGGTCCGCGACGGCGCGCAGGACCGCGTGGTGCCACGAGACGCGCCCGTCGTGCAGCACGATGTCGCTGAGGGGGTCGCGTCCCACGTGGTAGACCCTGTCGGGGCTCATCACCCGCGAGCCGCCGTCGGCCTCGACGACGAGCTCGGGCGCGGAGGGCGCGACCGACCGCTCTCCCATGGGTCCAGGCTACGGCCGACCGCCGCCGCCCGCCTTCCGGCGGCGGCGGACGGGGGCAAGGGGAGACGGATGGCCGGGGACGGCCGGGGAAGGGAGCGCGGGAGCGGTGGCGGAGGAATCCGGAGGGCTGCCCGTCTTCGTCTACGGGACGCTGCGGCCCGGGCGGCACAACCACGACCGCTTCCTGCGCGGCCGGACGGTCGCGGAGGAACCCGCGCGGCTGCGGGGCGCGGTGCTGTACGAGGGGCCGGGGTATCCGTACGCGGTGGCGGACGCGGAGGGCGAGATCCGCGGTGAGCTGATCACCGTGGCGCCGGGGGAGTACGTCCGGGTGCTGGCCGCGCTCGACGCGCTGGAGGACTACGTGCCGGGCGATCCCCTCAATCTCTATGAGCGCGTGGTGTGCGACGTGCTGGTGGAGGGCGGCGGTCCGGTACGGGGGTGGGTGTATCTCGCGGCGGACCGGGTGGCGCGCCGGCTGCGGTCGTCGGGAACCAGGGTGCCGGGCGGCGACTGGCGGGGTGGCGGCGGGCCCCGTCTCACATAGTGATCAGTTGGCCAACGGCGGCAACCTTTCGGCGCGTTGCCGCATCCTCCCCCATAAGTCGACAGGAAGTTGCGCTGTCGTAACGGTGCGTTGGGTATTTGTAAACGATAGATCAACTGTTCGGACAAGAAGCCTCTTCGCTCTTTTCATGGGCATGCCAATGGGTGCATGGTCATCCACGGGACCTGGACCAGGGGTCCCCGTGGTGCGGCAGAACCGGCACCGCGTGCACGCAGGCGGTCCGGTCGTCCGAACCGCCCTCATGGCAAAGGGCGCTGAAACGTGCGTACATCCCCCACGAACTTCATATCGGCCTCGTCCGGCAGACGCGCGCTGACCATCGCCGTCGCGGTCGCCGCCGCGGCGACCATGGCCGGCACGGCCGCGGCCGACACCCTCCCCTCCCGCTCCGCGGCCGAGGCCCCGGCCGCGACCGCCGTGGCCGGCGGTGTCCAGGCGGACGTCGTCAAGGCCGCGCGGAGCGCCGCTGTCGCGAACGCGGCGGCCACCGGCGTCACTTCGGCGGACACGCTGACCGTCAAGGACGTCCTCACCGACCCCGAAGGGAAGCGGCACGTCCGCTTCGAGCGGTCGCAGCACGGCGTCGCCGTCGTCGGTGGCGACCTGATCGTCCACCTGGACGCGAAGAACTCCTACCTGGGCGTGACCCGTTCGGCCAACCGCCAGGTCACCGTCCCCAGCGTCACCCCCAAGCTGAGCGCCTCCGACGCCGCCGCCAAGGCCGCCGCGTCGGCCGACGGCACCGCCGCCGGCAAGCCCGAGCTGGTGGTGGACGCCCGCGCCGACAAGGCCGTCCTCGCCTACCGGGTGACCGTCACCGGCACCCCGAAGGCCGAGGCCGGTGCCGCCCACTCGGTGCTCGTCGACGCCGCGTCCGGCAAGGTCATCAGCAAGACGCCGCTCTCCGACGCGTTCATCTCGCCCGCCCTGAAGGCGAAGCTGCGCGAGCAGGGCGCCCAGGCCACCCCGCGCCCCAGCACCAAGCCCCTGCCCGGGCCGGTCAAGCCCGCCTCGGGCGCCTTCCCGGCGCAGGCCACCGGCAGCGGCTCCTCGATCTTCGTCGGCAACGTCCCGCTGATCACGACGCAGACGGCCACGAGCTCCTTCACCCTGAAGGACCCCAGCCGCGGCAACGCCGAGACCCGTAACGCGGGCCGTCAGCAGCTGGGCACCTTCACCAGCGGCAAGGCCTTCACCGACAGCGACAACAAGTGGGGCAACGGCACCACGTCGGACTCCGCCAGCGCCGCGGTGGACGCCCAGTACGGCATCACCGCCACGTTCGACTACTACAAGAAGACGTTCGCCCGGAACGGCATCAAGAACGACGGCGTCGGCCCGCACGCCCTCGTCCACTTCGGCAGCAACGTCGGCAACGCCTTCTGGTCCCCCGACTGCGGCTGCATGCTCTACGGCGACGGCGACGGAAAAACGTTCAAGCAGCCGCTGGTCGCCCTGGACGTCACCGGTCACGAGCTGAGCCACGGCGTCGTCGAGGCCACCGCGAACTTCCAGCCCACCCGCGTCGACGACGACCAGAACCAGTTCGGCGAGGCCGGCTCGCTCAACGAGTCCTTCGCCGACATCTTCGGCACCGGCGTGGAGTTCGCCACCAACAACCCGGCCAACCCGCCGAACTACCTCCTCGGCGAGAAGCTCGGCCTCCAGCAGACCTTCCTGCGCCGCCTCGACAAGCCGTCGCTGGACAAGCTCGAGGGCACGGTCGACTACTGGGACGAGGGCTCCTACGACCGCGAGGTCCACGCGGGCTCCGGCGTCTCCTCGCACGCCTTCTACCTGCTGGCCGAGGGCAGCGGCAAGAAGACGATCGGCGGTTTCTCGTACGACTCGCCGACCTACGACGGCTCCACGGTGACCGGCATCGGCCGCGCCAAGGCCGAGCAGATCTTCTACCGCGCCCTGAGCCGCTACCTGGTCTCCACCAGCGACTTCCACGACGCCCGCAAGGCCACCCTGCAGGCGGCCGCGGACATCTACGGCCAGGACGGCGCGGAGTACAAGGCCGTCGACGCCGCGTGGGCGGGCGTGAACGTCACCGAGGCGAACACGCCCTCGGTGAACGCCAACCTCAAGCGCTGACGCCGGCGCCTCCGGCGCCGGCTGAGTGAGCGGTGCGGCGCGTGACGCGTCAGGGGTGACGTCACGCGCCGGGTGCCGACCGGGGACCCCGGTCGGCCCGGATCGTGGGGCCGTGGCCGACGGGAGACCGCCGGGCACGGCCCCACGTGCGTGGCCGGGCGGGATGCCCGCCCGGCGGGCCGGCCGGAGGCCGGTGGGGTCCGCCTCGCCGGGCCGGACTCGTCCCGCCGGCCCGGGGGGTGTCGTGCCGGACCCGGGCCCGCCGCGCCGGGCTCGTCCCGCCGGGCCGGATCCGCCCGGGGGCGGATCCGGCCTCAGCCCGCCCCCGTGGTCCCCTCGCGGCGCCGCAGGTATCCGACGAGCACCCCGCCCAGGAACCCCGCCACCAGCCCCCACAGCAACCCCAGCCCCACCAGCGGCAACAGCCGCGCGTCGAGGGACACCTCGCCGCCGAAGTCGCCCAGGTCACCGATGCCCAGCAAGGACAGGCCGTAGCGGGCTGAGACACGGGTGAGCAGCCCGATCACCAGCAAGGCCAGCGCCAGCGCCACCGCGAGGCGGACCGCGAGCCGCCAGGGGCTCGTCCCGGCGGGGGAGCGCACGGCCGTGAGGAAGCCCGTCGCCAGGAGGGCGAGCGCGGCCAGCAGGGCCAGCAGCCAGGCCCGCCCGTCATGGGCGGAGAGCGAGGACAGGTCGACCGTCGCGGTCCCCTCGCCGCCCTCCCGCAGGACCGCCGCGAGCGCCTGCGGCATCGGCAGCCCGATCCCGTCCGGGACCCGCCCCTCCCACGCGCCGCCGAGCCCGATCCCGAGCCCCATCCAGGCGAGATTGGGCAGCCCCAGCAGCAGGACCGCGAACGTCCGGTCCGCGTGCCCGCGCGTGGCGGCCACCACCAGGCCCACGAGCAGCCCGAGCACCACATAGCCCAGCAGCAGCACCAGCACCGCGAACGCCGCCGGGCGGACGGAGTCCTGGAAGCGCAGCAGCCGCGAGGGCAGCGGCGTCCTCCGGGACGCGGCCGTCGCCACGAGCAGCAGGACCAGCAGCCACAACAGCCCGTAGCCGACCGTCGGCCCGGCCGCGGCGCGGAAGCCGACCGTGGGCGTCACCCCCAGCGCCGCGCCGAGCTCGTCGAGGATGTCCTCGTCCAGGCGGATGCGGAACGTGTGCCGGGCCGCCCGCGCGACGAGCAGCAGCGCCACCACCCAGACCACGGCCGTACGGGCGGCCCGGCCGAGGAACGCGGCTCCGCTCGCCACCGCGTGATGGCGCATCGGCAGCAGGAAGACCGCCGCGAGCGCCAGGCCCCCGGCGAGGGTCACCGACAGCGGTACGACGGCCAGCCCCGCGCCCGTACGGCCGAGGAAGCCGGCGCCGCCCGACAGCTCGACGGTCCCGCCGACGGCGCTGACGACGGTGGCCGCGATCACGGGGGCCAGCGCGTCGGCCCCCAGCGCCCCGGCCCCGGCGGCCCACAGCCCGAGCGCGGCGACCGCGGCCATGGCGGCCAGCCCGGCGGCCACGGCCGCGAGGGCGTCCCCCCAGGCACGCAGCTCGCTCATGCCGCCAACGTAAGCCAGCGGCGATCGCACCACCCGTCCGGGCGCGCGGGCGGGCTAACGCTGTCCGGAGCGACTCGGGAGCAACCCGTACGCCCGCTTGCGGGGCCCATGGGTCTGGTACACACAATGTGCGCAGGGGTGGTGAAAAGGAATAAAAACCTCCATTGAGGAGTCAGGGACGTGTCGTCCGAGCCACCGTCAGCCAACCGCCCCTCCGGCCCGCCGTCCGGCCCCCTGTCGGGCCGGGGCTCCCAGCCGCCGGACCGCCCGGCGGGCGAGCCGGAGCAGACCCGGCCCGACTGGTCGGCCCCCCGCCCGGAGACCCCCGGCGGCCCCGCCGCACCGGGTGGTCCCGGCGGCCCGCCCGCCCCGCCCGCCGGCGGGCGGGGCACACCCGGGGGCACCCCGGGCGAGGGCCCCGGCGGAGGCGCGCGCTGGTGGCGGTCGAAGAAGGCGCTCGTTTCGCTCGCCGCCCTGGTCGTCGCCGCCGCGCTCGCGGTCTTCTTCCTCCGCCAGGGCTCCGGCGGCGCCGGCGAGGTGTACCTCCAGGCCGCGTCCGCCAACGGCAGGGATCCGTTCACCCAGTCGACGGCCAAGGACTACGGCGCGTCGGCGTCGTCCCACCCCGTCGTCCCGGCCGGTACGGGCGGCAACGGCGGCACCCGGAGCGTCAAGGGCGACACCCGGGGCCTCTACGGCGGCTCCCGGCACAACGCCAGCTGCGACGTGGAGCGCCAGATCGGCTACCTGACCCAGGACCAGGCCAAGGGCCGCGCCTTCGCGGGCGCCGCCGGCATCGAGCAGAACGGCCTCGCCGCCTATCTGCGCGGCCTGACCCCCTTGCAGCTGCGCGCCGACACCCGGGTCACCAACCACGGCTTCAAGGACGGCTCCGTCACCAGCTATCAGTCCGTCCTCCAGGCCGGCACCGCCGTGCTCGTCGACGACCGGGGCATGCCCCGGGTGCGCTGCGCCTGCGGCAACCCGCTGGGCCCGCCGGTCGCCGCCAAGGGCACCCCGACGGCCAAGGGCGACTCCTGGCCCCTGTACAAGGCCTCCGACGTCGTGGCGGTCACCCCCGCCGACTCCGTCCTCGAGTACTTCGTCGTCTACGACCCCGACACCGGCGAGTGGTTCGAACGGCCCGTGGGCACCGACGGCGAGGACGACCGCTCCACCTCGGCCCCCAAGGGCGGGGTGACGATGAGCCCCAAGCCGAACCCGTCGCAGGGCGGCGGCGGGCAGCAGTCCCCGCCGGCACCCCCGCCCCCGCCCAAGTCGCCGCCGCACACCACCGCGCCGCCGCCCACCACGCCCTACGTCACCACGCCGCCCGGGCAGCCGCCGGCGCCCCCGGCGTACGGCCCGCCCCCGGTCCGCCCGCGCTGATGCCCCGTCCGACGCGTGACCCGCACACCGCGCGAGCGGTGTGGGCCCCGCTGCTGCTGGCCACGGCGGCCGTGGTCTACAACGACTGGGTGCTGGAGTTCCTCCTGCCCACCGGCCTGGACCCCCGGCACTCCTACGTCAGCGAGCTCTACGCCGCCGACCAGCGCTTCCACGGGCTCTTCGGCGGCATCGAGCTCCTGGCCGCCGCCCTGGTGGGCGCGGGGGCGCTGCTGGCGCGGGGCCGGTCGCCCGGCCGCTGGGAGGAGGCGGGCTGGTGGTCGCTGGTGGCCTTCGGCGCGGCCTCCGTGGCCGACGTCGCCGTCCCGATGCGCTGCGCCCCCTCGGTGGAGAGCCTTTGCGAGGCCGTCAACCCCTGGCACACCACCACCAGCGCGCTGGTGCACCTGGCGCTGTTCGCCTCGATGGCCCTGCTGCTGACCTCGGCGGCGCTCGGCGCCCCGCCCCGCCCCGCCGTCCGCCGCTGGGGCCCGTGGGTGCTGGGCACCGCCATGACGACGGCGCTGGCCACGGTGGGGCCCCTGTTCGGGCGGCCGGGCTGGCACGGGGTGCCCCAGCGGGCGCATCTGCTGCTCGTCGGCGTGTGGTTCGGGCTGCTCGCCGCGGCCCTGCGCGCGGAGGCCCGGCCGCGGCCGGGCACGGCACGGCTGCCCGGCCGCCCGGCCCCCCGGGGCGTCGCCGTTCAGCCGATCAGCCCGTACACGTGCAGCGCGCCGGAGAACGACGGCAGGTAGACGCGGCCGTTGGCCACGGTCGGCGGGACGAACTTGGCGAACTTGCCGACGTCGTCCCGGGCGGCGTTCATCCTGCTGTGCCACACCTCGTCGGTGAGGTCGTGGGCCCGATAGGCCCGCAGGACGCCGTCCACGACGGCCTGGTTGGCGTTCTCCCTCCAGGGGTGGGACGCCCACACCAGGCCCGAGTCCGGGTCCCGGCCGGCGGCGGAGACGGACAGCGTCCCGCCGGGCATGCCGGGGGAGCCGCCCGGCACGCCCGTCGGGTCGGTGGTGGTGCTCGTCGACACGGGGGACGGATCGAGGCGCCCGCCGGAGAAGCGGTAGGCGCGCAGGAAGGCGTTCTCCGGCCAGACGTAGCACCAGGGGCCGCCGGGAAGGTCCCAGTAGACCGGCCCGCCGTGGATGTGATGGCTGTTCGCGTCGGGTGCGACCACGTAGAAGCTCTGCGGGATCTGGCTGTCGGAACCGGCGTGGAAGTGCCCCAGGGCCTCCCTGTCCAGCAGGTAGAACTTGCCCTCCTTGCCCCCGCCCAGCAGCAGCCGGGTGCCGGGGATCAGCAGCGGCCCGGCCGAGCCCAGGTCGGCGTCGGCCGCGTCCAGCGCGGCGTTGTCGAACGGCGAGAACCAGTCGGCGGGCGTCAGGTCCGGGCGGAGCTTGACGACGCTGTCGCCGAGCTCCGAGCCGTCGGGGCGGAAGCCACCGTTGCCGGTCATGAAGTACAGGCACCCCGCCTCGTCCACGGCGAGCCCCTGCCCGGCCTGCCAGATGCCGCCCAGCCCGGTGCCGGGCGTGGTGACGTACACCCCCGTGCGGCGCAGCGTGAGCGCGTCGAAGCCGAACACCCAGCCGTGGTACGGGCTCCGGTCGCCGTAGGCGGCGAAGGCGGCGTACACCGTGCCGTTCGCCAGGGTGAGCGCCGAGCGCTGGATCTGCCGGCTGCTGGTGAACGCGAGCCGCCCGCCCACGCTGCCGTCGCCCGTCCCCGGCACGGTCGCCTCGATCCGCACCGGGCCGCCGAGGACCGGCTGCCCGGTGCGGGTGTCGAGGGCGTGCAGCGTGTGGTGGTGGCCGTCCGCCTCCTTGGTGAACGCCAGCACGTAGAGCACCCGGTGCGCGGCGTCGATGACGGGGGTGCTCACCACGCCGACCTCGACCGCGATGTCGCGGTAGTGCGGCGGGCCGATCTCCGGGTCGGGCAGCGGGCAGGACGGGCCGAGCGAGGTGCGCCACAGCGGGGCGGAGGCGGCGGGGTCGACGGCGTCGAAGGCGTAGACGCTGTTGTGCATCGTCGCCACGTAGACCACGTCGCGCGGGCCCCGGCCCGGCAGCTCCACGCCGGGGAGGACCAGCGGCTGGGCGTACACATGGCCGTCGACCGCGCGGCTGAAGAGCCGGCCGAAGGTGGCGGGGGTGACGTCGGCCGGGCGGAGCGTCGTCTCGAAGGCGTTGAGGCCGGTGCGCCGGTTGTCGTTGTGCTGCGTGGTGACCGCCACCGGAACGTTCGCTGTCCGCTGCATGGCGCTCCCCGTCCCCCGGCGGCCCGGATTCCAGGGTGAGCGGTGACGACACGGGTCACAATCACCGGAACGGGTGAAAGCAAGCGATAACCCTCTTACCGGGCCTTCTGTTTATGGGCCACCGTTTATGGGGCCCTGTTTACGGGGCACCGGCCCGGGTACCCGGCTCCGGTGATGAAGAGAAACCAGCCGAGCGTCGTCGTGGTGACCGGGGCGAGCGGCGGCGTGGGCCGGGCCACCGCCCGGGCCTTCGCCGCGTGCGGCGCGAGCGTGGCGCTGCTCGCCCGTGGCCGCAAGGGGCTGGACGCCGCCGCCGAGGAGGTCCTGCGGGCCGGCGGCGCCGCGCTGCCGCTGTCCGTGGACATGGCCGACCACCGGGCCGTCACCGAGGCCGCCGACCGGATCGAGGAGGTCTTCGGCCCGGTCGACGTCTGGGTCAACAACGCCTTCACCGGCGTCTTCGCCCCCTTCGTCGAGATCGAGCCCGACGAGTTCCGGCGCGTCACCGAAGTCACCTATCTGGGCTATGTGTACGGCACCCACGCCGCGCTGACCCGGATGCTCCCGCGCGACCACGGCACCATCGTCCAGGTCGGCTCGGCGCTGGCCTACCGGGGCATCCCGCTCCAGTCCGCCTACTGCGGCGCCAAGCACGCCATCCAGGGCTGGAACGAGTCCCTGCGCTGCGAACTCCTCCACCAGGGCAGCAAGGTCCGCACCACCATGGTCCAGCTCCCCGCCGTGAACACCCCGCAGTTCGGCTGGGTGCTCAACCGGATGCCCCGCCGCCCCCGGCCCGTGGCGCCCGTCTACGAGCCCGAGCTCGCCGCCCGCGCCATCCTGTTCGCGGCCGCCCACCCGCGCCGCCGCGAGTACTGGGTGGGCGCGAGCACGGTGGCCACCCTCCTCGCCAACGCCGTCGCCCCCGGCCTGCTCGACCGCTACCTCGCCCGGACCGGCTACGAGGCCCAGCAGCGCCCGGAACCGGCACCCCCGCTGCCCGAGGTGAACCTGTGGCACCCGGCCGACGGGGACGGCGGCCACGACCACGGCGCCCACGGCGAATTCGGCATGGGCGCCCGGTCGCACGGCCCGCAGCTGTGGCTCTCCGAACACCGGGGCGCCCTGGCGGCCGGCGCGGCGTTCGTCGCCGCCGCGTTCGCCGCGACCCGCATGCGGGCGGACCATGGGTGGCATGAGCGCTGACGCGACCCCCACCGAATCGCGGCGCAGGACCGTGCGCGCCCGGCACGCGGAGGCACTGGACCTCTTCACCGACCGGGTGCGCGCCGTCCGCCCCGACCAGTGGACGGCGCCCACCCCCTGCACCGAGTGGACCGTCCGCGACCTGGTCAACCACCTCACCGTCGAACAGCTGTGGGTACCGCCCCTGCTGGACGGCAAGGGCATCGCGGACGTGGGCGACGCCTTCGACGGCGACCAGCTGGGCGACGACCCCGTCGCCGCCTGGGAACGGGCGGCCGAGGCCGCCCGCGAGGCGTTCGCAGCCCGGGGCGCCCTCACCGGGACGGTCGAGCTGTCCTACGGACGCACCGCCACCCACGCCTACTGCGCCCAGATGATCGCCGACCTGGTCGTCCACGCGTGGGACCTCTCCCGGGCCATCGGCGCGGACGAACACCCCTCCAAGGCCCTGGTCGACTTCACCCGCCACGAGGTGGAGCCCTACGCCGGCGCGCTCTCCGGCTCGGGCCTGTTCGCACCGGCGGTCGAACCGCCGCCGGACGCCGACTCCTGGCAGCGGCTGCTGGCGCTACTGGGGCGACAGCCCTGACCCCGTCACCGGACGCGGGATCGGTAATGTTCACCCCTGTGTGACAGCTGTTGACGGGGTGTAAGGAGGGGGCGGAGTGAGCGGGATAGTCGTCCATCTGCCACAGGGAAG
The DNA here is from genome assembly GCF_014648775.1 of Streptomyces abikoensis. Classification (GTDB taxonomy): domain Bacteria; phylum Actinomycetota; class Actinomycetes; order Streptomycetales; family Streptomycetaceae; genus Streptomyces; species Streptomyces abikoensis. The sequence goes on along the minus strand of NZ_BMRT01000002.1, from coordinate 518,255 downwards.
CGGTAACCGGCCGCCGGACGGGAGCGGCGACGCCGACGGGGAGCCGTACGGCGACGCGGTCACGTTACGGCTCGGCCCGGGGGAGGTGGCCCGCTTCGGGCGGGGCTCCGCGACGACCCCCGTCGAGCTCCGCCTCGTCGACGAGGCGATCTCCCGGCTGGCGGGGGAGATCCGGGTGACCGACGACCACTGGCAGCTCAGCAATCACAGCGCGACCCAGAGCTATCTGGTGGAGAACCCCGAAGGGGCGGGCGAGTACCTGAGAGTGCCGCCGCGCCGGGCCGGGGCACCCATCCCCTTCGAGTTCTCCCGGGTCGTCCTGCCCACCCGCGGCGGCAGCACGGTCGCCTTCCAGGTGTACGCGCCCGACCACGTCTACCTGGACCCCGACGGCGCGGGCGGCCCCTGGGAGCACCGCACGGTCACCGCGTACTCCCTGGACGAGACCGCCACCTACTTCCTGGTGCTGGTCGCCCTCTGCGAACCGAGGCTGCGCGACGAGTCGCCCGTGGCGGTGCCCACCACCCCGCAGATCGTCGAACGGCTGCGGGGACACCCCGCCTGCGCCCGGCTGACGGCCCGGGCCGTCAGCTCGCACATCGACTACCTCGCCGAGGAGAAGATGCGGATCGCCGCGCCGGCCGGCGCCGAAACCGGCCGGGGAGCCCGCCGCAACGGCAAACGGGAGGCGATCGTCGGCCTCGCGCTGCGCTTCGGGCTCGTCCGGGAGGAACACCTCGCGCTGCTGCCGCCCCGGGTGGGGACGGGCGCGGTGGCGTGGGAGAGCGCGCCATGACCCACCGGCCGCTCCCGCCCGGCCGGCGCGTCGGCGACTGGGAGGTCACCGCGCCGATCGGGGCCGGCGGCTGGGCCACGGTCTACGCGGGACGACGGGCCGGCCGGGGCGAGGACACCGCCGACGACGTCGCCCTCAAGATCCTGCCCACCGAGGGCCTCGCGCCGCGCCAGGCCCGCAAGGTCGCGGAGACGGCCCGGCGCGAGGTGGAACTCGCCCGACGGGCCCGCCACCCCCGGCTCATCCCTCTGCTGGACTCCTTCGTGCTCAGCGAGCCGGACCACCCCTTCCTGGACGGCGCGATCGTGCTCGTCATGGAGCGGGCCGAGCGGAGCCTGCGGGACGCGCTGAGGGGTGGCGGGCCGACCGAGACCGAGGCCGGCCGGATCGTCGCCGAGATCTGCGAGGGCCTGGCGCACCTCCACGCCACCGGCTGGGTGCACGGCGACCTCAAACCGGACAACATCCTGCTCATGGCCGACGGTTCGGTGAGGCTCTCGGACTTCGGGCTCGCGACGGAACTCACCGGCGACCGGGGCACCCACGGCTACGCGCCCCCCATGGGCACCTTCGACTACCTTCCGCCCGAGCGCTGGAAGGCCCCGCTCGGCGAGCACGGGGTAACCGTCCGGCCCAGCGCCGACATCTGGGCCCTGGGCATCATCATCCACCAGGTGTTCGCCTCCGGAACCTCCCCGTTCCCCGGCGCCACCCCCGTCTCGCGCGCCGCCTCGACGCAGGAGTACGCCGAGGGACGGGCACCGCTGCGCATGGACGGCGCGGTGCCCCCGTTCTGGCGCGCCCTGGCCGCCGACTGCCTGGCCCCGACGCACTCCGCGCGCGCCGCCCACACCGCCGAAAGCCTGCTGGCCCGTATCGACGCCCGGCAGGACGTCCCACCGGAACGGGCCGGCCCCGGCACCCCGCCACCGGCGGGACGCCGACGCCTCCGCATCGGTGCCGCCGTCGGGGCCGTGGCGGTGTGCGGCGTGGTGGCGGCGGGCTGGTCGTACGCCGTGCGCGACGCCGGATCCGGCCCGCCCGCCGACTCCGGGGGCAACGGCCGGATCCGGGTGTTCAACGTCGAGGAGGCATGCCAGGACCGGAAGGACCGGAACGCGGAGTGCAGCCTCGGCCTGGCGATCGACCCCCAACGGCCGTACACCATCGACAACGTCGTCCCGACCCGGGTGTGGCACGGTGACGTCCTCGCCGTCGACTGCCAGTTGCCGCACGGCGTGCCCATCGTCGACGAGGCGGGCACGTGGTCCGCCCAGTGGTACCGCGTCCGCCTCCCGAACGGCTCCGCGCAACCCACCGCCTGGCTCCCGGCCGTGCGCACGAAGGACCGCCCCGGGATTCCCGGCTGCCCGCGCCCCACCCCCGCGCGCTGACCCGGCCGGCGCGGCACCCACCTTCCTACCGGTGAGCGCCGGGCGCCGTCACCCCGGATCGTTCCGGATGCCGCGCCCCGGCACACCGCCACTACCTTGCGGGCCGTCGCGTTCTGTCTTCGTTCGACGACCAGGAGGTCATGGTGAGTGAGTACAGCCCTTCCCGCAGGAGCCTGCTGAAGGCCGCGGGCGGCCTGTCCGCGGCGGTGGCGCTCGGCGCCGGAGGCGTCCTCGCGACCGCGTCGGCGGCCCACGCCGTCGGCGACGGCTTCGGGCTGCGCGTCGCGGAACGCGGTGAGAACGACCCCCGCATGTGGTACTACCGCTTCGAGACCGCGGAGATCGGCTGGAAGCCCGCCGTCAACGTCCTGCTCCCCGACGACTACCACACCAGCGGACGCACCTACCCCGTCCTCTACATGCTCCACGGCGGCGGGGGCGACTTCATCGAGTTCGACCGCGCGGGCATCCGCGAGCTGACCGCCGGCAAGCCGATCATCGTGGTGATGCCCGACGGCGGGAAGACGGGCTGGTACTCCAACCCCGTCCGCTCCAACGTCGGGCCCCGCAACTGGGAGAACTTCCACATCAACCAGCTGATCCCGTGGATCGACGCGAACTTCCGGACGTTCGCCGAGTACGACGGCCGTGCCATCGGCGGATTCTCGATGGGCGGCTTCGGCGCGCTGAAGTACACGGCCAAGTACTACGGCCACTTCGCCTCGGTGAGCTCCTACTCCGGCCCGGCCAGCCTCCGCCGTGACGGCGGCCTGGTCGTCCACTGGGCGAACACGACGTCCGCCCTGGACCTCGGCGGCGCCACCGTCTACGGCGTGCCGTGGGACCAGCGGAGGGTCAGCGCCGACAACCCGGTCGAGCGCGTCGAGAGCTACCGGAACAAGCGGATCTTCATGGTTGCCGGTACGGCACCCAAGACCGCCTTCGACTGGCTCAACGAGCCCGAGGTCCTGGCCGGCCAGCGGGAGTTCCGCGGCCTCCTGGACCGGGCCGGCATCCCCTACGAGGCCCACGAGGACGGCGGCGGCCACTTCTTCCGCACGGAGTTCTTCCGTGGCGACCTCGACGGCATCATCGGCCGCCTCCGCAAGGCGTAGGCGGCGGCCCGACGGGCGGGGCTTCCCGGGCGGCCCCGCCCTATCCCGTCAGCCGGGGCAGCACGTTCGTCCGGTAGAAGTCGAAGAACCCCCGCTGCAGGGGGCCGATCTGCGAGACGTGCACCCGGTCGAACCCGGCGTCGGCGTACGCGCGCAGCGCCTCCACATGGGCCTCGACGTCGTCGCCGCACGTGATGGATCCGGCCACGCGCTCACGCGTCACCAGCTCGGTGGCCTGCTCGAAGTGGGCCGGCGTGGGCAGCACCTGGTTGAGCTCGCCCGGCAGCTGCTCCACGGCCCACAGCCGGTGCGCGGTGTCCAGCGCCGCCTCCCGGTCCGGGCCCCAGCACACCTTCAACCCGCCCTGCACCGGCTTCCGGCCGCCGCCCGCGCGCCGGAAGCGGGCCACCGCGTCCTGGTCCGGGGTCATCGTCACCAGCCCGTCGCCGATGCGCCCGGCCACCTCGGTGGCCGCCGGCCCGAACGCCGACACGTCGATGGGCACCGGCGCCTCGGGCAGCGTGTACAGGCGGGCGTTCTCGACGGTGTAGTGCTTGCCCCGGTGGTTGACCTGGCCGCCCTCGAACAGCAGCCGCATCACCTGGACGGCTTCCTCCAGCATCTCCAGCCGCACCGCCGCCGGCGGCCACGGACCGCCCAGGATGTGCTCGTTGAGCGCCTCGCCGCTGCCCACCCCGAGCCGGAAGCGCCCCCGCAGCAGCACCGAGCTCGTGGCCGCCGCCTGCGCCGTCACCACCGGGTTCAGCCGCATCGTCGGGCAGGTCACGGCGGTCTCCACCGGCAGCGACGTGGCCTCGGACAGCGCGCCGATGACCGACCACACCAGGGGGCTGTGCCCCTGCTCGCCCGTCCACGGGTGGAAGTGGTCGGAGATCCACAGCGAGGTGAAGCCCGCCTGCTCCGCCATCCGGGCCTGCTCGACCAGGTCCCTGGGGGAGTGCTCCTCACAGGACAGGAAATAGCCGTACTCGGTCATCGCCGTCGGGTATCCCCACCCGGCCCTTCCGAAACCGTCACCGCGACGTGTCCGGAGCGCAACCAAGCGGTCCCCCCGTGTGTCATACGGGCATGACAAGCGCAGCAGTGAAGAGAGCGAACGTCCGCCCACGCGGACGATTGGGTGTTCTCCTCGGCGCGGCGGCCGTGCTGGCCGTGCCGCTGTCCGTCGCGGCGGGGTCGGGGAGCGCGCAGGCGGCCACGGCCTCCTGCACCGCCGGGGCCGGGCCGTACCAGAAACAGGCCGAGCGGTTCCTGGGGCGGCCCGTCGACGGGCGGCAGTCGGCCGCCGACTGCCGGGCGATCCGGGACTTCCAGCTCGACCACGGCATCAGCCCCGCCGTCGGCTACGCCGGGCCCGTCACCTGGGGCGTGATGGACCTCGTCGCCAAGCAGCGCGCCGCGGGGAGCAACCCCAACGCCGACCGCAAGTGCCCGGTCGACAAGGGGCGGATCGCCTGCGTCGACCTCACCCGTCAGCTGAGCTGGATACAGGACGGCTCGCGGCTGGCGTTCGGGCCGGTGCCGATACGGTCCGGCCGGGAGGGGTACGGGACGCGGACCGGGCTCAAGCGGATCTACTGGCGCAGCGTCGACCACTGGTCGACGATCTACAAGGTGCGGATGCCGTACAGCCAGTTCTTCGACGGCGGGCAGGCGTTCCACTCCATCGACGGCAGCGTCTGGTCGGCGCCCGGCTCCCACGGCTGCGTCAACATGCGGCGCGGGGACGCGAAAGCGTACTGGTCGATGCTGAAGAACGGCGACGACGTCTACGTCTACGGGCGCAAGGCCGGCACCTGAGCGGATGCCCCGGCCGAGGCCGGGTCCGGGCCCCTTCATGGCCCGGACCCGGCTCCTCCGGTACCCCGGCCAGCGGATACGGTGGTCATCGGGTGGGCGGGTCGTCCGTCCGTGAAGGTTCGGACGCGCCTACGAGGAGGCACGGCATGGTGGTGCGCTTACCGCAACTCAGACTGGACGAGCTGCTGGAGGAGCTCCAGGCCCGGATCGACGCCGCGCGCGGCACCCGGGACCGGGTGCACAGCCTCCTGGAGGCCGTGATGTCGGTCGGCCGGGAGCTGGAACTGGAGCACGTGCTGCGCCGGATCGTCGAGGCGGCGGTGGCGCTCGTGGACGCCCGGTACGGCGCGCTGGGCGTCATCGGGCCGGACGGGCGGACGCTGTCGCAGTTCCTCACCGTCGGGCTGTCGGAGGAGCACATCAAGGCCATCGGGCCGTACCCCTCGGGCCACGGCATCCTGGGCGAGCTCATCCGCCACCCCGAGCCGCTGCGGCTGCCCCGGATCTCCGCGCACCCGGCCTCGTACGGCTTCCCGGCGGAACACCCGCCGATGAACAGCTTCATGGGCGTGCCCATCCGGGTACGCGAGCAGGTCTTCGGCAATCTCTACCTGGCCGAGAAGCGGGGCGGCGCGGACTTCGAGGACGAGGACGAGGAGGTGCTCGCCACGCTCGCCGTCGCCGCGGGCGTCGCCATCGACAACGCCCGGCTGTACGAGGAGTCCACCCGCCGCGAGCGCTGGCTGCGCGCGGGCGCCGAGGTGACGAACCGTCTGATGTCCGGCGCCCGCCCGGCCGACGTCATCGGCCTGATCGCCGAGCGGGCGAAGGAGATCACCTCCTCCGACCTGGTCACCGTCTCCCTGCCCCTGCCGGAGGGGGAGCCCGCGCTGACCGTCGAGGCCGCCCTGGGGGAGCAGGCCGACGACCTGCGCGGTGCGGTCCTGCCGGCCGACGGCACCCTCGCCGGGAGCGCGTACACCACGGGCCGGCCGGTCCTCAGCGCGGGCCTCGCCGCGGACCCGGCGAACGCCGCCGGGCCCTGCCGCGCCGCAGGTCCCGCCGCGGCCGTACCGCTCACCTCCGGCGACGCGGTGCGCGGTGTGCTGCTGCTGGCCCGGGCCAAGGGCCGCGCGCCGTTCACCCAGGAGGAGACGGAACCCCTCCTCGCCTTCGCCGGGCAGGCCGCCGTGGCCATGGAGCTCGCCGAACGCCGGGCGGACGCCGCGCAGATCGCCGTGCTGGAGGACCGCGACCGCATCGCCCGCGACCTCCACGACCTGGCCATCCAGCGGCTCTTCGCCACCGGTATGACGCTCCAGAGCGCCGACCGCTTCATCGACCACCCCGAGGCCGCCGAGCGCGTCCAGCGGGCGGTCGACGACCTCGACGAGACCATCAAGATCATCAGGTCCACGATCTTCGGCCTGCGCTCCCGGGAGACCGCTCCCCAGCACGGGCTCCGCACCCGGGTCGTCCAGACGGTCGGCGAGGGCGGCACGCTCCTCGGCTTCGCCCCGAGCCTGCGGATGGAGGGGCTGCTGGACACCCAGGTGCCGCGCGAGGTCACCGAGGACGTCGCCGCCGTCCTGGGCGAGGCCCTGGCCAATGTGGCCCGGCACGCCCGCGCCCGGTCGGCCGATGTCGCCGTCGTCAACGACGGCCGCCGGCTGACGCTGACGGTCACCGACAACGGTGCCGGGATGCCGGAGGGCGAGGGCGGCCGCCGCAGCGGCCTGCGCAACCTCGCCGAGCGGGCTGCCCGCCACGGCGGCCGGCTCCGGCTCACAGCGCCGCCGGGCGGCGGGACGACCCTCACGTGGAGCATCCCGCTGCCGGGCGGCTCCGGCGAGGGGTGACGGCTCCGGCGAGGGGTGACAGGTCCGGCGACGTGTGACGGGAACCGGGGGTCAGGACGGCCGGGCGACGTTCGACGCGAGCACGGCCGCCTGGATGCGGCGCTCCACGCCGAGCTTGGCGAGCATCCGCGAGATGTGGTTCTTGACCGTCTTCTCGGACAGGTAGAGCCGCTCCGCAATCTGACGGTTCGTCATGCCGTCGCCGATCAGGCCGAGGATCTCCCGCTCGCGCGGCGACAGCCCGGCCAGGCGCTCGTCCTCCGGCTCGGGCTGCTCGTCCTCGCCGCGCAGGCTGTTCATCAGGCGCGTGGTCGTCGCCGGGTCCAGCATCGACTGGCCGGAGGCGACCGTGCGGATGGCGGCCACCAGGTCGGAGCCCTTGATCTGCTTCAGGACGTAGCCGGACGCCCCCGCCATGATCGCGTCCAGCAGCGCGTCGTCGTCGTCGAAGGAGGTGAGCATCAGACAGGTCAGCCCCGGCATCCGGGACCGCAGCTCGCGGCAGACCGTGATGCCGTCGCCGTCGGGCAGCCGGACGTCCAGCACCGCCACGTCGGGACGGAGCGCGGGCCCGCGCGCGAGCGCCTGGGCGATGCTGCCGGCCTCGCCGACGACCGAGATGTCGTCCTCGCCGTCGAGCAGGTCGTGGACCCCCCGGCGGACGACCTCGTGGTCGTCCAGGAGGAACACCCGGATCGGCCGCTCCGCGGAGAACGCCCCCGCTCGCGCTGACTGCTGCTCCACCGCTCCGGCTCCTCATCGATTCGTCGGCATGTCGTCCTGTTTGGATCATGATCCAGCATTTGTCGGACCGCCATGGGCCGAACGGCCCCGATCCGGCCGCCCCACGCCGCCGGGCCGGCTCGGGGCTCACTCCTCCGCGACCAGCACCGCCACGCCCGTGACCCGGTCCCCCGCCAGGTCCGCGAGCGCCTCGTCGGCGCGGCTCATCGGATACGGCTGGACGTGCACCACCGGCCGGTGCCGGGCGACCTCGGACAGGTACGCGCGCCCGTCGGCCCGCGTGTTGGCGGTGACGCTGCGCAGGGTCCGCTCCTGGAAGAGGTGCCGCTCATAGCCGAGCACCGGGATGTCGGTGAGATGGATTCCGGCCACGGCGAGCGTCCCGCCCCGGTCGAGGGCCGCCAGCGCCACCGGCACGAGATCCCCGACGGGAGCGAAGAGGATCGCCGCGTCGAGCGGCACGGGCGGATCGTCGTAGGTGCCGCCCGCCGACGCCGCGCCCAGCTCCAGCGCCAGCCGGCGGGCCGGCTCGGCACGGGTGAGGACGTGCACGGACGCGCCCTGGGCGATCGCCAGCTGCGCGGTCAGATGGGCGGACGCGCCGAAACCGTAGATGCCGAGCGCGCCGCCGGGCGGCAGCTCGGCCCGCCGCAGCGCGCGATAGCCGATGATGCCCGCGCAGAGCAGCGGTGCGAGCTCCTCGTCCGGCGGCCCCTCCGGCAGCCGGTAGGTGAAACGGGAGTCCGTGATGACGTGCTCGGCGTACCCGCCGTGGACGTCCCAGCCGGTGTAGCGGGAGTCCGGGCAGAGGTTCTCCCGGCCACCGGTGCAATAGCGGCACATCCCGCAGGTGCCCGCGAGCCAGGCGGCGCCGACGCGGTCACCGGGGGCGAAGCCCTCCGCGGCCGGCCCGGCGGCCAGCACCCGGCCGACGATCTCGTGGCCGGGCGTACGGCGGGGCGCGCGCGGCGGCAGATCGCCCTCCGCCAGATGCAGATCCGTCCGGCACACCCCGCACGCCCCGACCTTGATCAGCAGATCGTACGGGCCCGGTTCCGGCAGCGGCCTGCGCTCCCGGCGCAGCGGCCGTTCGGTGGCGGGCGCTGTGTGGTCGACGACCCAGGCCGTGGTCTCCGTCGGGGGCGGCACGGGTCCGGGGGATCGCGGAGCCTGCGGTTCCGGGACCGTCATCGTGCTCACCTCCGGCCGTCGGGCCCTCGCTCTTTCCACGGTGCGCCGGGCCCGGGGGGACGGCAAGGCCCGGGTGTCCCCGCGCGGGGTCCGTTCGGCCCCTGCGCGCCGGGGCCGCGCGACGGCACGCTGGTCACAGCCCGGACGGGATGTCGTCCCCGCTCGGTCCCCCGGGCGCGTGCCGGGGCCGGAAGCCGATGGCCGGCCCCGGTACGCCGCCCCGGCGGCACGCCCCGCCCGGGTGCCCGGCCGCCGCACGCCCGGATCGTGCGCGCGGCGGCCGCCCGGCGGTCAGTAGTGCCAGCGCGGGCGGCCACCGTCGCCGCCGCAGGTGATGAGGCGGCCGTGGGCGTCGTGCGTACCGGCGCCCACATCGCCCTTGCGGCAGAACTGGCCCGCCTTGTAGCAGTTCCCGGCGTCGGAACGGATCTCGCAGGACGATTCCGACGTGGACGACCCCTTCGCCCCCGCCGCCCCCGCCGTGCGTTCCGCGCCGGGCGCCGGGGGTTCGGTCTGTGGCCCGCGCGTCTTGGGCGGCGCCTTCGGCACGTGGGTCGCCGACCCGGGGGACGGCGTGTCGGTGTGCGTCGCGCTCCCCGTGGGGCCCGGCGACGGTGAGGTCGACGCGGATGTCGACGCGGACGGTGAAGCGGACGGGCGCGTCGGCGACTTGTCGTCCCCCGTGCACCCGGTGAGGGTCAGCGCGGTCGCGAGGGCGAGCCCGCACGCGGCGGCGAGGCGCCGGCGGGACGCGGGACGGGACACGGTGGCTATGGCCAAGGCGGAACTCCACGATCGGTACGGACGGGCAGGCGGGCATCGCCGCCGAACGTGGGGGGACCGGCAGCGCTCACCCTAACGCCCAACACGTCAGGCCTATAGCACCTCCGCACATGTGCCGAGAGAAAATGCCAAAACCCTCACCCCCTGCCACCGGTATCGGTTACCTTCCGTCGCATGGGTCACATCCCCTGGTGATCACCCCCCATGTACCGAGCCTTGTACCGATACGCGGCGCTCCCTGTTGCCGTCGCGCGGCTGGAGAGGATCGTGTGACCGGAATAGACGGGTGCCTGACGGAGGCCATGGCCATTCCCGGGGCGCGGGGCGCGAGCCTGGTGGACTGGACGAGCGGGCTCACCCTGGGGGCGGTGGGCGACGGGCCGGACGGCGATCACGAGGCGTCGGCGGCGGAGGCCGCCGAACTGGCCCGGCTCGCCGTGGAGAACGGTGGGTTCACGGGTGGCGGCGCACGCCATGACGGGCCGGTGGAGGAGCTGATCGTCACGGCCCGGGGGAGCTACCACCTGTTCCGGTACGTGGCGACCTCGTTCGACAGCAGTGTCTTCCTGTACGTCTGGCTGGACCGGACGGAGGCCAATCTCGCGGTGGCGCTGTTCCGGATGAAGGACCTCGCCACCCGGCTGGTGTCGGCATGACGGCTGTGGTGACGGGCGGTGCCGTGGTGACGGCCACGCTGGACCGGCTCGTCCGGGAGCGGGCGACGGGAGCGCTGCACGGCCGGGCCGGGGCCCTCTACCTCGCCGACGGGGCCCTGGTGCACGCCGAGAGCCCGGTCGTGCCGGACGTGGGGTGGCGGCTGACGGCGAGCGGCCGGCTGTCGCGGGAGAGCTGGGAGGAGGCGGTGACCGAGGGCGGGCCGGACCACCGCGCGGGGAGCCTGCTCGTCGAACGCGGCAGGCTGAGCCGGGGCGAGCTCGAACTGTGCCATCTCAGCGCCCTGTTCGACGCGGCCTACTTCGTGCTGTCCCCCCTCGACGGCTCCCAGCGGGCCCCCGACCGGTTCCTGCGGGGCGCCCGGCACTGGTTCGGGCCCGTCCGTCCCGTCCCCGTGGCGGCCGTGCGGCGGGAAGTGCGCCGGCGCCGGGGCCTGCTGGAGCGGGCCTGGCCCTGCCCGGAGCTCGACGTGTCCCCGGTCGTCCCCGTCCCCGCCCCTGCCCCCGCGCCCAGGGCCGTCCGCCGGTCGCCGTCCGGCGCGGTGCTGGCCGCGGCCGACGGGGTGCGGACGCCGACGCAGATCGCCGGCGCGCTGGGCCGCTCCGCGTTCGCGACCCTCCTCGACGTCCGGCGGCTGGCCGCGGCGGGGCTGGTGCGGACCCCGGCACCCGGCACGCCGCCGCCCCGGCGGGCCCGCCCGGCGGCGCCGGCCGCGAGGGTCCCCGCCGACGCACCGGAGATCTTCCTGCTCCAACGGATCCGCGACGCTTTGGAGGCCTTGTGACCCTGAGACGCTCCGCGACCGGGCCGGGTGCCGGCCGGGTCCCACCGATCCCATGATGAGGCGCGCGTTGAGGCAATTCGTCGTAAGGAGGCAGCCGATGACCGCCGCACCCGAGGTGCTCGCCGAGCTCCAGGGGTTACGTGTCCGGGTACCGCATCTGACCGGTGCCATGGTGGCGAGCACCGACGGGCTGGTGATCGCGCACCTCGTCACCGGTGCCGAACCGGACGGGCTGGCCGCGCTGACCGCGGCGGCCCTGGGGGTCGGCGCGCGGCTCTCGGACGCCGTGGGCCACGGGGGGTTCCGCGAACTCGTCGTCAGCGGCGAACTCGGCTACGTGGCCACGTACGCGGCCGGCGCCGCGAGCGTGCTGACGCTGCTGGCCTCGGCCGACGCCAATGTGGGGCGGCTGAACCTGGAGGCCCGCAGAGCGGGCGCCCGCATCGCGCAGATCGTCGACGGCGCACTGGAGCGGCAGCGCCAGGCGTAGTGACCGATCGCGTATCCATCCATAAATTCATCGACAAAGAAATGGGTTTCCCATGGCGAACACCGAAACGGCCCTCAAGGACGCGATGAACTCGATCGACGGCGCGCTGGGCGTGGCCCTCGTCGACTACGGCAGCGGCATGGCGCTGGGCACCCTGGGCGGCTCCGCGTCGCTCGACCTCAACGTCGCGGCCGCGGCCAACACGGACGTCGTCCGGGCCAAGCTGCGCGCCATGGAGATGCTCAACCTCCAGGACAGCATCGAGGACATCCTCATCACCCTCGGCACGCAGTACCACTTGATCAGGCTGCTGACGGGCCGGGGCGGCAACGGCCTGTTCCTGTACCTGGTCCTGGACTCCAAGCGCGCCAACCTCGCGATGGCCCGCCATCAGCTCCGCCGCATCGAGTCCGAACTGGAGGTCTGAAGCGTTTTGGCGACTTGACGACCGCACCGCGGCACACCGTGTCAGGGACCCGTTGTCACCGGAGGGGTGGCCCGATTTGCGGGGGCGTCGCACCCGGCGCAGGGTCTTCGTGAAGATCCCCTTCTGTTCGAAGGAGTTACCTCCATGGGTGTCCCCCGAAGATCCGGCCTGCTGGTGTCCGCCACCGTGTGCGGTGCGCTCCTCCTCGGCACCGCGGCCCCCACCACGGCCGGCACGGTGTCCGCGCCGGCCGGCGCGTCCGGCGCCACCGCCCACGTCCAGGCCCCCTCGCCCGAAGCCCTGCGCAAGGCCGCGGGCCAGGCGATGCGGGCCATCGACGAGAACGCCGTCGGCAAGGAGGCGGCCGAGGAGGCCGCGGGCTGTGCCGCCCTCGGCCCGGAGCGGTCCCGCGCCGGGCACTGCGGGACGATCCGGGACAACCTCGACGCGCTCGGCCGGGCCCGGGCCGGCCTGGAGCGGCAGGCGGGCAGCGGGCGTCCGGAGCTCCGCGCGGTCACGGTCGCCACGACCGACGCGGTCGTCGCGACCGTACGGCTCGCCAAGGAGCGGGCCGCGCACGACGGCGGCCGGTTCGACGGCGCCGGGCTGATCCCCTCCGTCCAGGGCCTGCTGAGCGGGCTCGTCAACACGCTCGGCGGTGTGGTGGGCGGCGTCAACGACCTGATCAGCGGGCTCGTGCGGGGTCTGCTGGGCTGATGCCGGGTCCCCGGGGGCGGGCCGGTGGTCGCGTCGTGCCCACGACACGTCACCACGGCCCGAACGGGACGAGGTCCGGGCCCACGCCGTGCCAGTCGTCGCCCCCGTGGGCGACCCGGTGGAAGAGGTGCGCGGCGTACCAGACGACCAGGTCCTGGCCGTCGGTGCTCTCGGCGTTCAGATAGCCGTTCAGCCCGTCGTCGGCCGCGGTGCCCTGCCGTCCGTAGCGGTCCTCGCTCGCACGGTAGCGCAGCAGCCACAGGTCGGAGGCCGAGAAGGCGTCCGCGGTGCCGTCGTTCGGCCCGGGCAGCACGTGGTATCCACGGTGGCTGTCCAGGTCGACGACGGCCCAGCTGCGCCGCGAGGGCGGGTTCTTCAGCCGCTTGGTCTCGGTGCGGAAGGGGTGCCAGCCCGCTCCCCACCCCTCTTCGCCGGTATAGGTGTTGTACTCCAGCGCCAGGTCCCGTCGCGCGCCGTCGATGTCGAAGTCCAGCCGCCAGTAGACGTGGTGGCGGTGGTCGAAGGGGCACTGGATGCCCGCGCTGAAGAGCCGGGGCATGATCACGCCGTTCTCCCAGAACACCCAGCGGTGGGTGAGCCGGTAGGCGCTGATGGTGTGGTACGACTCCACGCTCAGGGCGCGCAGGCCCCCGCTGGAGTAGGCGTAGACGCACACCCTGCTGCCGGGGCAGCGGGAGGTGGGGTGCGCGTTGTTGTAGTTGAGCGGGTCCTTGTACGGGCCGCACGGCCCCTCGTACCGCACCCGCAAGGAGGGGAGGCTGGCCTTGGCGAAGACCTGGTGCCCCCGGTAGGCGGCGCCGAGGATGACGATGCCCTCCTCGTCGGGGGCGTCCGCCAGCCGCCAGTCGAAGGTCCACACCGGCTGCTGGGCGGGCCAGCTGATCCGGCCCGACTCACTCATCGCCCACCCTCCTTCCCGCGTCGACCACCCGCTCCTCCCCGAGGTCGACCAGGACGCGCACCTGGGGCATGCGCCGGTCGGGGGAGCCGAAGGCGACGTAGGCGCGGCGCCGGCCGTGGTGCTCGTCGCCCTCATGGACGTCGCTGGTGAGCAGCACCATGGGCACGGCGTCGGCCGGGGCCCGGCGCGCGGCCTCGGACTGGGCCCGGGCGATCTCCACCGCCCGCTCGATCTCCGCGTCCGAGAGGGCGGGCTGGCCGGGGCCCGCGGTCATGCCGGTGAGCACCGGCGGCTCGCCGTCGTCGAGGGTGAACTCCAGCGTCCGGTCGTCGGTGTAGTCGTAGACGAGCACCAGGATCGCGGGCGTCGTACGGTCCTTGTCGTCGGCGAGCAGGCCGGCGCCCAGGAAGGCGTACCGGTGTCCGTCGAGCGCGGCCCGCGCCCGGGGGTCGGCGAGCACCGCCGGGGCGGCGCGGTCGAGCAGCTCCTCGCCGGAGGGGGTCGCCGTGCGCTCCCAGGCCACCGGCTCGGCGGGGCCGGGGGCCGGCGGCGGCCCGGGAATGTCACGGACGGCGGGCTCCACGACGGCTGGGAATTCCGGGAGGCCCGGTCGGTCCGGCGGTGGTTCGAGGCGGATTTCTGGCATGGGCCACCCTTTCCTCGCGTCCGCGCAGACGGGCGGCACCCGGCGGCGGCCGGATGCGGAATGCTGCGCGGAACCGATGATTTCACCGTGCTTTCCGGCCGTCACCGGTGATTCACGGGTGACGGCCCGTGGGCCGAAGCGCGGCCGCCCGGCTGTGCTCCGGCGTGCGGAGAGGGCGCACGGACGGGTGGTTCGCCCCGTCCGCGCGGCCCCGACGGCACGGCCGCCGGGCGCCGCCCGAGGAAATGGGTTTCTCGGCCGAACGGAGCAATCGAGAATTTCCCGGGCGGTCCGGCCGGATGAACCCGGAATAAACTCGGCGGCCGGAGAGCCACGAATTCCGAGGAGCGCCCCCATGGCCGAAGTGAAGCTTGCCGCCACACCGCGTACCGACTTCGGCAAGGGTGCCGCCCGGCGTATCCGCCGCGAGAACAGGGTCCCCGCCGTCGTCTACGGCCACGGCGCCGACCCCAAGCACCTCGCGCTGGACGGCCACGCGCTGTGGATGGCCCTCAAGACGCCGAACGTGCTCATCCGGCTCGACATCGAGGGGGGCAAGAGCGAGCTGGTGCTCCCCAAGGCCGTCCAACGCGATCCGCTCAAGGGCTTTCTGATCCACGTGGACCTCCTGACCGTGAAGAAGGGCGAAAAGGTCACCGTGGACGTCCCGGTCCTCACCGAGGGCGAACTGGCCCCCGGCGGAAACCTGCTGGAGCACATGCTGGACGCGCTGCCGGTCGAGGCCGAGGCCACCCACATCCCGGAGTCGTTCACCGTCTCCATCGAGGGCCTGGAGGCCGGTCACACCATTCGCGCCGAGGACATCGACCTGCCGCGCGGCTGCTCCCTGGCCGTCGACGGGAGCACGGCCCTGCTCCAGGTCGTCGCCGCCCAGGCGGAGGAAGTCCCCGAGGAGGAAGAGGAAGAGGGCGCCGCCGCCGAGGCCGCCGCCCCGGCCGAGGCGGCCGAGGCCGAGCAGCCCGCGGAGGGCGGCGAGGGCTGACGCGCGCATGGCGCTGCACAAGGGCGGCGGCGGCCGGCACGCCGCCCGCGGCTACGCGGTCAACCCCTTCTACGGCGAGGCGGACCCGGTCTCCTCGATGGCGCTGGAGCCGCCCCGGCACCGGATGCCCGACGGGCCGATGACCCCGTCCGCCGCCTATCAGTTCGTCCACGACGAACTGATGCTCGACGGCAACGCCCGGCTCAACCTGGCCACCTTCGTCACCACCTGGATGGAGCCCCAGGCCGGGGTGCTGCTGGCGGAGTGCCGCGACAAGAACATGATCGACAAGGACGAGTACCCGCGCACCGCCGAGCTGGAGCGGCGCTGCGTGGCCATGCTCGCCGACCTGTGGCACGCCCCCGACCCCGCCTCCGCCGTCGGCTGCTCCACCACCGGCTCCAGCGAGGCGTGCATGCTCGCAGGCCTCGCCCTCAAGCGCCGCTGGGCCCTCGCCCACCCCGACCGCTACCCGGGCGGCGGGGCCCGGCCCAATCTGGTGATGGGCTCCAACGTCCAGGTCTGCTGGGACAAGTTCTGCAACTTCTGGGAGGTCGAGGCCCGCCAGGTGCCCCTGGAGGGCGACCGCTTCCACATCGACCCGGAAGCCGCGGCCGGGCTGTGCGACGAGAACACCATCGGCGTCGTCGCCGTCCTCGGCTCCACCTACGACGGCTCCTACGAACCGGTCGCCGAGATCTGCGCCGCCCTGGACGCCCTCCGGGAACGCACGGGCCTGGACGTCCCCGTCCACGTCGACGGCGCGTCCGGCGCGATGATCGCCCCCTTCCTCGACGAGGACCTGGTGTGGGACTTCCGGCTGCCGCGCGTCGCGTCCATCAACACCTCCGGCCACAAGTACGGACTGGTCTACCCCGGCGTCGGCTGGGCCCTGTGGCGGGAGAAGGCGGCGCTCCCCGAGGAGCTGGTCTTCCGCGTCAACTACCTGGGCGGCGACATGCCCACCTTCGCCCTCAACTTCTCCCGCCCGGGCGCGCAGGTCGCCGCGCAGTACTACACGTTCCTGCGGCTTGGCCGCGAGGGCTACCGGGCCGTCCAGCGCAACTCCCGCACCGTCGCGAGCGGTCTCGCCCGGCGCATCGGGGAACTGGGCGACTTCCGTCTGCTGACGCGCGGCGACGAACTGCCGGTGTTCGCCTTCACCACGGCCGACGGCATCACCAACTTCGACGTCTTCGACGTCTCGCGCCGGCTCCGGGAGCGTGGCTGGCTCGTGCCCGCGTATACGTTTCCGCCGAACCGGGAGGACCTGTCGGTGCTGCGGGTCGTGTGCCGCAACGGGTTCTCGCAGGACCTCGCGGACGTCTTCCTCGACGACCTGGCCGCCCTCCTGCCCGAACTGCGCCGGCAGGACGCGCCACTGGACCGGCCGGAGCGGGTGGCGACGGCGTTCCACCACTAGCCACCGGGGGCTCCGCCCCCGGACCCCCGCGCCTCAAACGCCGGCGAGGCTGAATTCAGCCCAGCAGCCGCTGCTCCTTCGCCACCGCCACCGCCCCCGCCCGCGTGTCCACGCCCAGCTTGGCGTAGATGCGGCCCAGGTGGGTCTTGACCGTGGCCTCGCTGATGAACAGCGCCCGGGCGATGTCCCGGTTGCCGAGGCCGCGCGCGAGCTGGCCCAGGATGTCGCGCTCGCGGTCGGTGAGCGTGCCGGTGGCGGGCCGGGTGCCGCGCAGCCGGGCCATGACCCGGCCGGCCACCGGCGGGGAGAGCGCCGTACGGCCCTGGGCGGCGGCCCGCACGGCCGCGAAGAGCTCCTCGGGCCGCTCGGCCTTGAGCAGATAGCCGGTGGCCCCGGCCTCCAGGGCCCGGGTGACGTCGGCGTCCGTGTCGTAGGTGGTGAGCACCAGCACCCGCACCCCGTCCGGCGCGGCGGTGATACGGCGCGTGGCCTCCACCCCGCCGATGCCCGGGCCCAGCTGGAGGTCCATCAGGACCACGTCCGGCCGCAGCTTCGCCGCCATGGCGACGGCCTCCTCGCCGGTGCCCGCCTCGCCGACGACCTCGATGCCGGGCTCGCTGGCGAACAGGGCGCGCAGCCCGGCGCGGACGACGGCGTGGTCGTCGCACAGCAGCAGACGGACGGGCGTGGCGGCGCTCATGACAGCTCCGGGGAGTCGGGGGAGTCGGAGGAGACGAGGGGGAGGGCGGCGGAGACGACGGTGCCCTCGCCGGGCACGGACTCCACGCTCAGCCGGCCGCCCAGCCGGCCCGCACGGGCCCGCATCGCGGGCAGGCCGTGGCCGCGCCCCGGGCCGGCCACCGGGGCGGCACCGGCGTCGAAGCCCCGCCCGTCGTCGGCGACGTCGAGGACGACCTGGTCGTCGAGCCAGGTGAGGGTGAGGGCCGCGGTGCTCGCCCCCGCGTGCTCGCGGACGTTGGCCAGCGCGCCCTGCGCGATCCGCAGCAGCGCCGACTCCGCGCTCTCCGGCAGGGGCACGGGCGTCCCCTCCTGGTGGAAGCGGACCGTGAGGCCGGGCACCGGCTCCCGTTCGGCCAGGGCGCGCAGCGCCTCCGCCAGGGGCACCCCGTCCGCGAGGTCGGCGGGGGCCAGGTCCTGGACGAAGCGGCGGGCCTCGGCCAGACCCCGGGCGGCGACGTCCGCCGCGGCGCGGACGTGGTGGCGGGCCGTGCCCGGGTCGGCCGTCCAGATCCGGTCGGCCGCCTGGAGCAGCATCTGCTGGCTGGACAGGCCCTGGGCCAGGGTGTCGTGGATCTCCATCGACAGCCGCTGCCGCTCGGCGAGCGCGCCCTCGCGGCGCTCGGTGGCGGCCAGCTCGCGGCGCGTGCGCAGCAGATCGCCGATCAGGGCGTCCTGCCGGGCCCGCTGCCGCTCCATGTGCACGAAGGCGGCGGTGGCCAGCGCGGCGACGGTGGGCGGCGCGACGACGAGGTTGGGGTCGAAGCCGAACAGGCTGATCTGCGCGGCCACGACGAAGACCGTCAGCCCCGCGATCAGCACGAGGGAGCCGCGGACGGGCAGGGTGCGCAGGGCGGTGTAGACGAGCGGTACGGCGCACCAGGCGAAGCTCGGGGCCGCGACCACCAGCACCACCCACACCCCGACGACCGCGCCGAGCCACAGCCGCCGGTGCGCCGGCGCGGCGTCGTCGAGGCCCGCGCCGAGCACGTAGAGGATGCCGAGCAGGGTGCTCAGGGCGATGATCCACGGGGTGTCCGGCTGGCCCGCGTGGCGGATCAGGAAACGGACGAGGGACGCGCCGAGGAGGAGGAAGAACGCGGTGTGCCGGACGACGGCGAACCACCGCGCGTCGGGGTCGCGGTCCGGGAGCGGTGGGGCGGTGCCGGTCACGTACGTGTTCACGTCTTCTGTCCTAACCCCTGGTGATCGCCCTCGCATCATCCGATCGGTCGACCCCGGGTCGTCCGAACCGCGCGCGGACGCCCTCCGGACCGACGACCGGGAGGGGTCGTGATCGCTTCGAGGATGGAGACGTCCCGATCGGTTCCGATCAGTTCCGACAGTCCGACTGGAGTTCCCATGAAGAGCCCGCAGCAGTTCTCCGTCCGCGCCCGTGTGATCACCGGGAGCGTGGCGGTGGCCGTCGCCGGTGCCGTCACCTTCGGCGCCGTCGCCGCCACGGCGGCCCCCGCCCCCGCCGCCCCGGCCCCGGCCGCCAAGGGCCTGGTCCAGGTGAACCGGCTGTCGGTGGACGCGGCGGCCAAGGCCGCGCAGGCCGCGCTCGCCGCCGCGAAGAAGGACGGGCAGAAGGTGTCCGTCGCCGTCGTCGACCGCGACGGCAACACCGTGGTGACCCTGCGCGGCGACGGCGCGGGCCCGCAGTCCTACGAGTCCGCCGAGCGCAAGGCGTTCACGGCCGTCTCCTGGAACGCCCCGACCTCGGAGCTGGTCAAGCGGCTCCAGCAGACCCCGAACCTCAAGGACATCCCGGGCACGCTCTTCCTGCCCGGCGGCGCCCCCGTCCAGGACAAGGGCGCCCCGGTCGCGGGCATCGGCGTGGCGGGCGCGCCCAGCGGCGACCTCGACGAGAAGTACGCGAAGGCGGGCGTCGCCGGCCTCGCGGACTGATCCGGGCCGGACACGCCGCAGGGCCCGTCCCGGTGATCCGGGACGGGCCCTGCGGGCGTCATCGCGCTCAGGCCGTGGCGACCAGCGCGTCGCGGACCTCGCGGAACGCGGCGACCGTGCGCAGCACGTCCTCGCGGGAGTGCGCGGCCGACAGCTGGACGCGGATGCGCGCCTTGCCGTTGGGCACGACGGGGTAGGAGAAGGCGATCACGTAGATGCCCTTCTCCAGCAGCGCCGCGGCCATCCGGCCGGCCAGCGCGGCGTCGCCGACCATCACCGGGGCGATCGGGTGCTCGCCCGGCAGGATGTCGAAGCCCGCGGCGGTCATCTCCGTGCGGAAGAGCTTGGTGTTCTCCCGCAGCCGCGCCCGGCGGTCACCGGACTCGGTCAGCAGGTCGAGAACCCGCAGCGAGGCGCCGACGATGGACGGCGCGAGGGAGTTCGAGAAGAGGTACGGGCGCGAGCGCTGGCGCAGCAGCTCCACGATCTCGGCGCGCGCGGCGACGTAGCCGCCGCTGGCCCCGCCGAGGGCCTTGCCGAGGGTGCCGGTGATGATGTCGACCCGCTCGGTCACCCCGAACAGCTCGGGCGTGCCGCGGCCCTCCTCGCCGACGAAGCCGACGGCGTGCGAGTCGTCGACCATGACGAGGGCGCCGTAGCGCTCGGCCAGGTCGCAGATCTCGTCCAGGGGGGCGATGTAGCCGTCCATGGAGAAGACGCCGTCGGTGACGATCAGCTTGTGACGGGCGCCGGAGGCCTCCTTGAGGCAGCGCTCCAGATCGGCCATGTCACGGTTGCGGTAGCGGAAGCGGGCCGCCTTCGACAGGCGGATGCCGTCGATGATGCTCGCGTGGTTGAGCTCGTCGGAGATCACCGCGTCCTCGGCCGTCAGCAGCGTCTCGAAGACACCGCCGTTGGCGTCGAAGCAGGAGCTGTAGAGGATCGTGTCCTCCATGCCGAGGAACCGGGAGATCTTCTCCTCCAGCTCCTTGTGCGGCGCCTGGGTGCCGCAGATGAAGCGGACGGAGGCCATGCCGAAGCCCCAGTCGTCCAGGGCCGTCTTCGCGGCGGCGATGACCTCGGGGTGGTCGGCGAGGTCGAGGTAGTTGTTGGCGCAGAAGTTCAGGACCTTGCCGTCGCCCACGCTGATGGCCGCGGACTGCGGGCTGGTGATCACGCGCTCGGACTTGTACAGCCCGGCGTCACGGATGCCCTGAAGCTCCTTGCGCAGGTGCTCGCGCATGTTGTCGAACACGGGGGGACTCCTCGTGGTGTGGTCGTACGCCAGGGGGATGACCGGCGTCGGGGGCGGGACGGCGTCAGGGGAGGACCGGACGGGTCCAGTCGAGGACGATCTTCCCGCACTGGCCGGAGCGGGCCGTGGCGAAGGCCTCGGCGTACTGCTCGAAACCGAAGCGGTGCGTTATCACCGGCGAGATGTCGAGGCCGCTGCGCAGCAGCACGGACATCGCGTACCAGGTCTCGAACATCTCGCGGCCGTAGATGCCGCGCAGCGTCAGCATGCGGGTGACGACGGTGGCCATGTCGATGCTCACGTCGCCGGTGGGCAGGCCCAGGGCGGCGATCCGGCCGCCGGGGGACATGGTCGCGATCATGTCCTGGAGGGCGTCGGCGCGGCCGGACATCTCCATGCCGACGTCGAAGCCCTCGGTCATGCCGAGCTCCGGCATGACGTCGGCGATGCGCCGCTCACTGACGTCGAGGGCGACGGTGGCGCCCATCTTCTCCGCCAGGGCGAGCCGGTAGGGGCTCACATCGGTGATCACGGTGGAGCGCGCCCCGGCGTGGTTCGCGACGGCCGCGGCCATCATGCCGATCGGGCCGGCGCCGGTGATGAGGACGTCCTCGTTGAGCACCGGGAAGGACAGCGCGGTGTGCACGGCGTTGCCGAACGGGTCGAAGATCGCGGCGACGTCGATGTCGATCTCGTGCCGGTGGACCCAGACGTTCGACTCGGGCAGGACCACGTACTCGGCGAACGCGCCGTCGGTGTGGACGCCCAGGCCGATGGTGCGGATGCACAGGTGGCGGCGGCCGGCCATGCAGTTGCGGCAGGTGCCGCAGACGAGGTGGCCCTCGCCGCTGACGATGTCGCCGACGCTCACGGTGCTCACACCGGGGCCGGTCTCGACGACCTCGCCCGCGAACTCGTGGCCGACGACGAGGGGGGCGCGGACCACGCGGGCCGCCCAGTCGTCCCAGCTGTCGATGTGCAGGTCCGTGCCGCAGATGCCGGTGCGCAGCACCTTGATCAGTACCTGCCCGGGACCGGCCTCGGGGGTCGGTACCTCGGTCAGTTCGAGACCCGGCCCCGCCGCGGTCTTCACCAATGCCCTCATGGGGGATCACTGTGGCGGCTGAGGACTGTGAAGTCCATCAACGTTATGCGATGACACCTGTGAAGCTCTGCTTCATGGATGCGATAGTGGACAAATGATCGACCCCCGCCGGCTCAGGGTGCTGAGCGCCCTCGCCGACCACGGCACCGTGACCGCGGCCGCCCACGCCCTGTACCTCTCGCCCTCGGCGGTCTCCCAGCAGCTGGCCGCCCTGGAGGCGGAGACCGGGCACGCCCTGCTGGAGCGGCGCGGCCGCACCGTGCGGCTCACGGCGGCCGGCAGCGTCCTGGCCGGGCACGCGGTGGAGATCGCCGCCCAGCTGGAGCGGGCCGAGTCCGACCTGGCCCGGTGCTCCACCGGTCTGGTGGGCGAGGTGACCGTCGCGGCCTTCGCCACGTCCATCACCGAGGTCGTCGCCCCCGCCGTGGCCGCCCTCGGCCGGCGGGCGCCCCAGGTCCGGGTGCGGGTCAAGGACGCCGAGGGGCACACCAGCGCCCGGCTGCTCCTGGACGGCGAGGCGGACATCGCCGTGGCCGTCGAGCACCGCGACGCCCTGGCCTCCGACGCCGGGCGGCTGCTGCACGCCCCGCTCTACGAGGAGCCCTTCGACGCCGTCCTGCCGCCCGGCCACCGCCTCGCCGACAAGCCCGAGGTGGACCTCACGGACCTGCGGGACGACCCGTGGATCACCCCCTGGCCGGGCAACCCCGTCCACGAGGCCGTGGTGCGGGCCTGCGAGGAGGCCCGGTTCCGGCCCCGCGTGGAGTGCCTCTCGGACGACTTCTCGGCGGTCTGCGCGCTGGTGGCCGTCGGGGCGGGCGTCGCGCTCGTACCGCGCTCGGCCCTCCACGGCATCCGCCCGGCGCTCACCCCCGCCGTCCGCCCGCTGCGCGGTCCGGGCCCCACGCGCCGGGTGTTCACCGCCGTCCGCCGGGGCAGCGAGGGGCACCCCCTGCTGCGGCTGGCCCTGGCGGAGCTTCGCGACCGGGCGGCCGCTCTCGCGGGGTGAGTGCCGGGCGGCCCGTTTTCCGGCAGGGCCGGAATCGGTCGCACCGGCGTTCGCGGGCCGCGACGGGCCGGGGCACGATGGTGGCGATTCAGCCGTCCGGCCGTCCGCATCCCCCGGGAGCACGCATGATCTTCATCGCCGTCAAGTTCACCATCCGCCCCGAGCGCAGCGCCGAGTGGCTGGACCTGGTCAAGGACTTCACCGAGGCCACCCGCGCGGAGGACGGCAACGTCTTCTACGAGTGGTCCAAGAGCGTCGACAACCCCCACCAGTTCGTCCTGCTGGAGGCGTTCAAGGACAGCGCGGCCGGCGAGGTCCACGTCAACTCCGAGCACTTCAAGACCGCCATGGCCTGGATGCCCGACGTCGTCGCGAGCACGCCGGAGATCATCCACGTCGAGACGCCGGGCACCGGCTGGTCGGCCATGGCCGAGGTGACGCCGCGTCCGTGACGCCGCCCGGCCGGGCGCGCCGGGGAGGGGGCTGTTCGGGTCACGACCCGGCGCGTCGGAATATCTGAAGAGATGGTCAAAGCCATAGTCGGGACCGTGCGGCGAAAACGTCGACAAATCGGTTAGACCAGGCGGAGACAAAGTGAACGAAGGCACGGCCGGGCCCCCCGACGACCCCCGGACCCGCTTCCGCACCCGGTGCGCCACATGGCTGCGGCGCACGGCGGCGGGCGCCGCCACCGCGGCCGCCGCCCTCGGCGGCCTGGCCCTGCCCGCCCAGGCGGCCCCGCTGCCCGGCGGCCTCGGCCCCTGCCTGCCGGGCAGCTGCCCCCGCACCTACCCGGCCCTCAACGACAGGCCGTTCACCGGCCGCGACGACAACATCAACGTCTTCACCGGCGGCGACTTCCGCGTCCGCGGCGGCGCCGCCGGGGCCGAGGGCCGGGTGGTGTCCCTCGGCGACTTCGACGTGAACAAGACCTCCGGTGGCGCCCTCTACACCGTGGGCGTCCTCCACGTCGGCTCCCGCGTCCCCCCGTCCGACGGCGCCGACTTCCTCACCACCGACGGGGACGTCCTCGTCGCCCCCGGCCAGCGGCTGGACGCCGAACGCGGCGTCGTCCGGCACGCGGGCGACGTCTCCGGCCTGGTCATCGGCGGCGACGTCGCGGCCTCGGGCGCCGCCCGGCCCTACGCCGGACTGCGCGAGCGGCTCGTCGCCGCGGCCCGCTGCTACGCGCGCGGCGCGGACGGACGCGCCCGCCCCGCCACCGGCACCGCCCGCAACACCGGTACGGAGACCGTGTTCACCGGCGACGGCACCTCCCGGCTCCAGGTGTTCCACGTCGGCTTCGACCTCGTCGGCCGCGACGGCGGCCAGCAGGCCATCCGCTTCACCGGCATCCCCGCCGGCGCCACCGTCCTCGTCAACCTCGAAGGCACCTCCCGTGTCGTCAACACCTTCAGCGGCGGTGCCACCGACGACAACCCCTTCAACCGGCTGCGCGAGCGCCTCCTGTGGAACGTCCCCGACGCCCGGCGCGTCGACTTCCTCGGCACCGGCCAGTTCCAGGGCAGCGTCCTGGTGGGCGACCCCACCAGCGAGGCCACGGTCACCCTGCCGGGAATGAACGGCCGCTTCCTCACCGCCGGTTCGCTCACCCACACCTCCGCCACGGGCGGCGGCAGCGGCCAGGAGTTCCACGCCTACCCCTTCACCGGCGACCTCCCCGACTGCGCGCCCCCGCCCCGGCCCACCGGAGAGGTGACGGTCGTGGAGCGGGACGCCCAGGACGGCCGGCCGCTGCAAGGCGCCCGCTTCCAGCTCTGGCGGGAGACCAACGGCGTCCCGGGCCTCCAGACCTCCGGCGACCGGCCCGACACCCGCTCCGCCGACGAGTGCGTCTCCGACACCCACGGCGTGTGCCGCAGCACGGTGGAACCCGGCACCTACTACTGGCAGCAGCTCCAGCCCCCGCCCGGCTACCGGCTGCCCGACCGCACGGTGTTCGGGCCGTTCGAGCTCACCGCCGTCAACGCGGCCCAAGGCGTCTCCGTCACCGTCGGCAGCACCCCCGACCCGGCCTCCTACGGCTCGATCCACCTGGTGACCAAGAACGCCCGCACCGGCCGGCCGCTGCCCGGAGCCCGCTTCGAGCTGTGGCGCGAGACCAACCGCCGCCCCGGGCTCCAGATCGCGGGCGCCGCCCCCGACCGCCGGGCCGACCCCGGCTGCACCACCGACCGCGCGGGCCGCTGCGCCTTCCGGGGCCTGCCGCCGGGCGCGTACTACCTGCGCCAGACCGTCGTGCCCGACGGCTATCTCCCGCCCCCCGAGCGGGCGTTCGGGCCGTACGCGGTGACCGTGGCCAACGCGCGGTCCGGCATCACCGTGACGCTGAAGGGCACCCCGCGCGAGCCGGGCGGGCGCCCATCGTCGGGCGGGCGCCCATGAGGTGAGGCGCGGATCAGTCGACCCGCACCTCCTCCACGCCCAGGTACATCACGTCCGGCCGGGCCGGGTTGAAGGCGATCGCGGAGACGCCGTCGTAGGCGTTGTGCGTCGCCGTCACCCGGCCCGTCGAGGCGTCGTAACGGAACAGATCGGTGCCGTAGTTCTGGAAGTACGTGCCGTACGTGAAGTGGAGGACCTTCGGGTCGACCGGACTGGGCGCCAGCAGCGTGCCGTTGGTGAGCTTGACGGCCGCGGAGTCGTCGACGACCTTGACGTACGTCAGGCCGCCGTCGGCCGACCGGTACAGATGCCGCCCCTCGGAGGACGAGCCCGGCGTGGCCTCCACCAGGTCGATGCCCAGGGCGTAGACGACCTGGGGGTCGGCGGGGGAGACGACGGCGTCGAAGAGGTTCGCCCGCCCGCCGTCGGCCGAAAGCCCGCGCGCCGCCCGCCAGGTGACGCCCCCGTCGGTGGTCACGGCCCCACCCGTCGCCATGCCCCCGGCGACGGCGTGATCCGGATCGGCCGGGTCGAAGGCCACGCCGTAGACGCTCGCCGTGCCGCCGAACGCGGGGGTGCCGACGCGGCGCCAGCCGGCCCCGCCGTCCACCGAGTCGTACAACTGCCCGTCGTCCCCGGCCAGGCGCACATGACCGGGCCGCGCCCGGTCGGTGCCCAGCCCGCTGATGCGCGCGGTCGGCGCCTTCAGGGGCGTGACGGTGGTGCCGTCCACGCGGGCGAGGTAACGGCCGTTCTTCTGCCAGGCGAAGGCCCGCCCGCCGGGTGCCGCGGCCAGCCGCGTGGACGCGCCGCCGAGCGTGGCGACACGCTGCCAGACGCAGCCGGCGTCGGTGGAGCGCAGCAGGGCGTCGTTGTGGGTGGCGAGCAGGGCGCCCGGGGTGTCCAGCGCGACCAGGCCGTGGGTGTAGCCGGTGGCCTTGAGGGTGCCGGAGGTGGGCGCGAGGGTCCTGCCGTCGTCGGTGGTGAAGGTGACGGAGCCGTCACCGGTGACACGGGTGCAGGACGGTGCCGTCCAGGACGCCGGTCCGTTCGCCGCGGTGGTGGGCGGCTGCGCGGAGGCGGGCATCCGGACGAGCGCGAGGGCGGCGGCCGCCGCGGTGGCGGCGATACCGATCCGCTGCATGGGATCTCCTGACGTGGTCAAGGGGGTGGAACCAACCGGGCGATCATGCCCCTGGGGCGGGGAGGGCAACCATGGGCCGTCCGGACCAACGAACCGCTTGACCTTGACACAGTGACAAGGTCTTCACTGCGTCGAGGAGGTGGTCCCGATGACCGTGCCGGGGCTGGAGGACAGCCGCTCGTCAGTGCGCCTGCGGGCGGCGCTGGCGGCCGGCACGACCCCCGACCCGCGGTTGATCGACAAGCTCGTCGAACGATGCGCGATCGAGCCCGAATTCCACGTGCGGGACATGCTCACGTGGGCACTCACCCGCCACTCGTCGTCCATGACGCTCCCCAGGCTCATCGATGAACTCCGCTCGGAGCGTGCGCAGGCGCGGAGCCAGGCGTTGCACACGCTGTCCAAGATCGGGGATCGGCGAGCGTGGCCGGCGATCACACGGCGACTACTCACCGCCACGGATGACGAGGTGGTGCGGAGCGCCTGGCGAGCGGCAGTCGTCCTCGTACCCGACGGTGAGGAGCCCGAGTTGGCCGGAGTGCTGGCGACACAGCTCGGGCGCGGCGAGCGTGAGACGCGGCTGAGTCTCAGCCGGGCGCTGATCGCGCTCGGTGAGGCGATGATGCCGACCCTGCGTGCCGCGATGACGGATCCCGATCCTCGCGTGCGTCAGCACGCGATCGCCACGGAACGGCTGCTGCGCGACCCCGATGCCGGATTCGAGTTCGCGATCGAGGAGGCGAAGCGCATCATGGCCCTCGGTACGACCAGCCAGGAGGGGTGACAAGGCCGTGTTGATCGGTGATGTGGCACGACGATCCGGGGTCAGCGCCCGCATGCTCAGGCATTACGACGCGCTCGGCCTGGTGCGGCCGACGGATCGTAACGACGCCGGCTATCGGGAGTACTCGAGCGAGGACATCAGGCGGATCTTCCATATCGAGAGCCTGCGGTCGTTGGGGATGTCGCTGCGTGACGTCGGGCGCGCACTCGACGATCCGGGCTTCACGCCCACGGAGCTCGTCGACGACCTCATCCGCCGGACGCGAGAGCGCATCGCGGATGAGACGGAGCTGCTCACACGGCTCAGCCGGGTCGACGCCGCGGAACCCGTCGGCTGGCCGGAAGTCCTCCGGATCGTCGCACTCCTCCAGGCGTTGGGGTCGAAGAGCGCCGGGACGCGCCAACGCGCGGCACTGTCCTCGGTCGAAGGGGTTCCGGTGCCGGTGGAAGCACTGGTCGAGGCAGTGTTGAACGAGACGGACCCGAACGTGGCCGGAGCCCTTCGATGGGCTCTGGCGCGAACGGGCGACGGCGGATTGGCGCTGCTGACGGAGGCACTCGGCTCACCGGTGGCCGAGGTGCGGAAACGTGCCGTCCGGTCCGTCGCCGAGATCCCGAACGGCGAGGCGACCGCACTGCTGCGGGACGCCCTCACGAACCTCGACATCACGGTCCGCAGGTATGCGGCTCTGGCGCTCGGGGCACGGGGAGCAGTCGACACGGTCCCGACGCTCATCGACATGATCGCCGAGGGTGCGTACGACGCCGACGCGGCCGATACGTTGAGCGCGCTGGCGAGTGATCCCGCGTTGGCGGATCAGATCGCCACCGGGCTCGTCGACCGCCTCGCCCACAGCAGCGTCGGAACGTCCGCACGCCGACGGCTGACACAAGCGCTCGCGGACATCCCGGGAACCACGGCGTCACGTGCCCTCGCGGATCTGTCACATGACGAAGACCGTGCCGTCGCGCATACCGCGTCATACGTTCTCGGGATACGAGCCCGTCAGCCGATCGGGTAGTATGTGTGCCGCGCCGCTAGCTCAGTTGGTCAGAGCGGCTGACTCTTAATCAGCAGGTCCGGGGTTCGAGTCCCTGGTGGCGCACTGAACGACAGCGAAGGCCCCCACCGGTCGGTGGGGGCCTTCGCCGTGCTCCTTGGGCGTCAGCCCCGCAGGAGGGTCGCGAGCCGGGCCCCCGAGGTGCCGAGGCCGGCCGGTGCGCCCAGGGGCGCCTCCGGGGGCGGCGCGGCGGCGGACGCGGCGCGGCGGCGGATCAGGTCGGCCTCGCCGTAGCGCCGGCACTCCCGGTGCCAGGTGAGGATGGCCGCCAGCCAGTCCTTGAGCTCCTGGACGTAGCCGTCCAGGGCGATGCGGGCCCGCACGTCGAGCGCGTACTCCTCGCACAGGGCGGGCAGTTGCGTGGCGACGATGTGGAGGAACTCCCGCATCCGGGACCTCATCAGGTCGGCGACGATGCCCA
Organism: Streptomyces abikoensis; assembly: GCF_014648775.1. GTDB lineage: Bacteria > Actinomycetota > Actinomycetes > Streptomycetales > Streptomycetaceae > Streptomyces > Streptomyces abikoensis. The sequence continues at coordinate 489,632 of NZ_BMRT01000002.1, read as the reverse complement.
GGGCCTCCTCGCGCCCGCAGTCGAAGAAGTTCTGGACGACCAGGACGGAGTTGTGGACCTCGCCCTCGAACTCGATCTCCTTCTGGTAGGAGAAGACGTCGTTCATGAGCGTGGCGTAGTCCGAGGCGGCGTTCTCCAGCGCCTGGACGGGCCGGGAGGCGAGGACTTCCGGGGGCAGCGCCCTGCCGTGGCGGAGGCGGGAGAGCGTCATGGTGAGCGGGGAGCCGAAGGTGTCGCGGCGCATTTCGATGTAGTCGACCGGCTCGGGGATCTTGTTCATGCGCTGGTTGGACAGCTCCCACTGCCAGCTGTCCAGCATCCCCTCGACGGCCCGCCGGAACACCGCGCGGTCGGCGGCGGGCATGGGCGTCACCGTCCGGACCCAGATGTCCGCCAGGCTCCGCTCCAGGCAGTTCAGCGGTGTCTCGGTGACGACGGCGTCCAGCGGCATGAACAGCTTGAGCCGGTCGGTGCAGTCCTTCGCCGCCGTCAGCCCGTCGGGGCGCCGTCCGAAGTGGGCGGGGTAGACGTCGTCCGCGTAGGTGCCCCAGATGAGCCAGTCCGTGGCGAGGTCCAGTTCGTCGGGGCCGGCCTCCGGGCTGATGCCGGCGGCGCACAGCCCCAGGTCGAAGTCGTGGAGGTTCTCCTCGTCCCAGTGGCCCGCGAGGGGGTCGGCGGGGCTGGGGACGGTGATGCCCGTGCGACGGGCCCAGTCGACGCCGTGCCGGCGGGTGGCCTCCAGGTGGGGGTTGTGCCGGGTCTGGAAGGGCATCTCGAAGTCGGGGCGCGGCAGCGGGCCCACCTTCTCGAACGGGACGTGGGTGAACCCGCGCAGCCGCGCGGGCAGCGCCGCCAGGATCGAGGGCACCAGCAGGGCCGCCGAGGTGCCGATGCCGAGCGGCCCGCCCAGTAGGGCCTCGGGCACCCGGGGGCCGCCCGTGGTGCTCTTCATGTAGCGGCTGGAGCGCAGGTGCCACTCGTGGCCGCCGGCCTGCCAGTCCTGGAGGCCCTTGACGTAGGCGAAGACGTCGGCGTACGCCCGCGCGTCCAGCCCGTGCTCCGCCAGGACGGGGCCGACCTCGGTGAGGGCGGTGTGCTCGAACTGCTGGAGGCGGGAGGTGAGGAGCTCGCCCACGGCGTCGGCGGCCCGCTGGGTGTCGCAGCCCAGGAAGCGCTCGAAGACGAGGACCGCGTTGGCGAGTTCGCCCTCGGTCTCGGTCTCGCGCTGGTAGGAGAAGAGGTCGTTGCGCAGGTGGACCCCGTCGGCGAAGGTGTCCTTCAGGACGCGCAGCGGCCGGGTCGCCGCCACGGCGTCGGGCACCTCGGCGCCCGCCGCGTACTCGACGAGGTGGGCGGACCAGGGCGCCCCGCCGACCTTGCGGCGCATCTCGATGTACTCGACGGGGTTGGCGACACGGCCCTCGTTGATGTTCGACAGCTCCCACATCGACTCCTCGAGCAGATGCCAGGTGCTCTCCCGGAAGCGCCGCCGCCACTCCGGCGACATGTCCGGCACGGTACGCGCCCACAGGTCGGCCAGCCCCGCCTCCACCTGGTTGGTGGGCTCGGGGGCGGCGTCGTCCGGGCCGAGCGGCATGAAGGCGCCGAGGCGGTCGAGATACGCGCGGGCGCCCAGGGTGTCGCCCGTGCGCTTGAACCGGGCCAGGAAGTCGTCGTCGAAGAAGAACACCCACACGTACCAGTCGGTGACCACGTCCAGCTTGGGGCCGGAGGCGTCGGGGTGGGTGTAGGAGCACAACAGGGCGTAGTCGTGGGAGTCGAATTCCCCCTCGTCCCAGACGCCCGATCCCTCGATCATGTCCATCCGCCGCGCCCATGCCTTCGAATGCCGCCGCGCGCCCTCGAGATGGGGATTGAGGCGGGCCGGGTGCGGTGTGTAGAAGCGGGGCAGCTCGAAGGGGTTGGGCATCGCGTGGGCGGCCTTTCGGTGCGGATGGGACCGTCGGGGGCACGCTATGGCGGGGAGTGGGCGAGGAGTCCAGGGAAAGTAGGATTTCCGCCCAATATGGTGAATAAAAGAGGGGTTGAGATTAACGATCTTGCTACTGATGACGCCTTTCCCCTACAGTCCCCCCGTTTTGCTCATTTGATCTTGGGGGAATCGATGACCACAGCGTCATCTACGTCATCCGCGCCGTCCCGGCGCTTCGGGCCCAGTGCCATGCTGAGCTGGGCCCTGACCATCGCCTGCAATGTGGTGCTGCCGTTCGTCACCTACAACCAGCTCACCGACGCGGGCTGGAGCGACTTCTCCGCCCTGGTGGCCTCCGGTGTCTGGCCGGTGGTGGACGTCGTCATCTATCTGATCTGGCACCGGCGCGTCGACGAGTTCGCCGTGCTGACCCTGATCTTCCTGGTGCTGACCATCGCCGTCACCGGCGTCGGACCGCACTCGGCCCGTCTGCTGCTGGTCAAGGACTCCCTGATCACCGGCCTCTTCGGTGTCGTCTGCCTGATCAGCCTGGCCACCCCGCGCCCGCTGATGTTCTACCTCGGCCGGAAATTCGGCACCGACGGCTCCGCGAACGCCGTCGCCCACTGGAACGGCCTCTGGCGGCACGAGAGTTTCCGGCGGACGATGACCCTGATCACCACGGTCTGGGGCCTCGGATACATTGTCGAGGCGATCGCCCGCGTCGGACTGTCCTACGCGCTGTCGACCGGCGCCATGGTCGGCGTGAATTCCGTCCTCGCCTATGGCGTCCCCGCCCTTCTGATCGCCTGGACGATCACCTATTCCAAGCGCGCCCGCGCCAAGGGCCGCGCCGAGGGCGCCGCGCCGTCTGAGGCCTGATCGACCGACTCCCCGTCATTTCGGGGACAGGAAACGGCGCAGCCGTTGCAGCGGCCAGGTGTTGATGACGTCGTCCTTGGTCAGCCAGCCACGCTGCGCCGTTCCCACGCCGTAGCGCATATACGGAAGATGCGTGGTGGAGTGCGCGTCCGTGTTCACCGCGAACTTCACCCCGTACCGTTTCGCCCGCAGAATGTCCTCGTCGCACAGATCGATCCGCTCCGGATGGGCGTTGATCTCCAGGGCGGTGCCGGTCCGCGCGCACGCCTCGAATACGGCGTCGAAGTCGGCGTCGATTCCGGGCCGTTTGCCGATGAGCCGGGTGGTGGGGTGCCCGATGACCGACACATGGGGGTTCTCGCAGGCCCGCACCAGCCGTCGGGTCAACTCCGCCCGGCTCTGGTTGAAGTGCGAGTGGACGGACGCGACGCACAGGTCGAACCCGGCCAGGAACTCGCCGGGCCAGTCCACCTCCCCGTCCGGCCCGATGTTCAGCTCGGCGCCGTGCAGCAGCCGCATCCTCCGGTGCTTCCCGTCGAGTTCCCGCACCCGCTCGCGCTGCGCGAGGATCTTGGCGTCCGTCATCCGCTGCATGTACAGGTCGGGGGCGTGATCGGTGACGGCGTAGTAGGAGTAGCCGCGCCGGGCGGCGGCGGTGACCATGTCCTCCAGGGAGGCCAGCCCGTCCGTGAGGTCGGTGTGGGTGTGGAGGTCGCCCCGGATGTCGCCGTCCTCGACGAGTTCGGGCAGCTCGTCGCGGAGCCCGGCCGCCACCTCGCCCCGGTCCTCGCGCAGGGTGGGCGGGATCCAGGGCAGGCCCAGCCGGGCGTAGACGTCCTCCTCCGTCGCCGAGGTGATCCGCCGTCCGCTCTTGGCGTGGAACAGCCCGTACTCGGACAGCTTGTACCCGTGGCGGACGGCGAGTTCACGGATACGGATGTTGTGCGCCTTGGAGCCGGTGAAGTACAGCAACCCCGCCCCCCACGAGCCGGGCGGCAGGACGCGCAGGTCGACCTGGAGACCCTCGGTGGTGCGGATCGAGGTCTTCTTCTCGCCGTGCGCGATGACCTCGGCGGTGTACGGGAGGGCGGCGATCGCCTCCATGAACGGGCCCGAGCGGGTGGCGGCGACGAGGACGTCGATGTCCCCGATGGTCTCCCGCATGCGGCGCAGCGACCCGGCGTACGCGCACCCCTCGCAGCCGGGCGTCCCCGAGAGCTCGGCGACGATCTGTTCCGCGACGTCCATGGCGGCGTTGAGGAGGATGCGGCCGCCGGAGCCGCCCGCCTTCTGCGCCAGGGCGATGCCGTGGAGGATGTTCTCCTCGGTCCGGGGCCCGAAGCCCTTGAGGTCGCGCAGTTTCTTGTCGTGGATGGCGTCGAGGAGTTGTTCCACGGAGGAGACGCCCAGCTCCTCGTAGAGCGTCATGGCCTTTCTGGGGCCCAGTGTGGGGACGGAGATGAGCTCCCGGACGCCGGGCGGGATCGCCGCCCTGGTCTCCTCCAGGGCCGGGATGCGGCCGGTGCTCAGATACTCCAGGACCTTGTCGGCGATGGACTTCCCCACGTTGGGGATTTCCCGCAGGCCCTCGGCGTCGAGGGTGGAGACGTCCTTGGGGAAGCCGCCGATCGCGCGGGCGGCCTTCTCGTAGGCACGGGCCTTGAAGGCGTCGCCACCGGTGATCGCGACGAGGTCGGCGTACTCCTGGAGGACCGCCTCGACCTCGTCATTGGGCCGGGCCACAGTTCAAGCGTGCCACCGGGGCGGTGCCGCGCAACCGGGTGCCCGGCCGCGCGGGGGTGGGGAGCCGGCACGCGGGGGTGGTGGGGGCGCCGCTGTCGGCCGTCCCGGGCGAGCCGGGCAGGAGGCCGAGCACGGCGGCGGTGCCAAGGGTCATGACAGGGGTGCGGCGCATGAAGTACCTCTTATCCGGTCATCGGCTTGGTCGTAAGGGGTCTGCCCCGGTGCCGGGACGGCACGCGCCGTATCGCCCGTACGGGGGAAGGAGAAACGATCTATCGGCACGGCGTGCGAGTGGACGGCACCGGATCGCGTGAGATCGTCCCGGGTTTCCGCGCGGGAGGAGTGTTCACATGTTCTGGTCCCGTCGGTGGCCCGCGATCGTGGCCGTCCTTCTGACGCTGCTCGCCGTGGCGGCTCCGGGCGCTGCGGGCGAACGCGGGCGGCCGGGGTGTTCCGGGCCCGCGCTCCGGCGCGTCCCCACGGAGCGGAAGGTCATCGCGCTGACCTTCAACGCGGCGTGGAACGAGGACGGCGTCAGCCGCGTCCTGGCCGTGCTCCGCGGGGAGCGGGTGCCCGCCATGTTCTTCCTGACAGGGGACTTCGCCGATCGCCACCCCGAGGCGGCCCGTGCGCTGGCCGCCCGCCACCTCGTGGGCAGCCACTCCTACAGTCACCCGAGGTTCCCCGGCCTGTCCTTCCCCGAGGAGCGCCGGGAGGCCGTCCTGTCCGCACGCGCCATCCGCCGGGCCACGGGCCGTACGCCCGTGGCCTTCCGGTTCCCGTACGGCGAGTTCACCGAGCGGAACGTCCGCGACGTCAACGCGCTCGGGTACCCCGTCGTCGAGTGGGTGGACGACACGGCCGGCTGGCGCGGGCCCGACGGGGGCGTGACGGTGGACATGGTCGTCCGGCGGGCGGAGCGGGCGTTCTCACCGGGGGCGATCATCCAGATGCACGTCGGCTCCACGGACGCGCGCCACTCCGTGCTGGACGCCGACGCCCTGCCGAGGATCATCACCGCCGCCCGCGCCCACGGCTACGGCTTCGCCGACCTGGGGCGGCTCGTACGGCGCTGCCGCGTGCGCGGCTGAGACGCCCGGTACGGGCTGGCCCACCAGTGGCCGGACGGTACGCACGGGACGACTCTGGAAGGGCACGCCATGACGGCAGGAGGTGGACCATGGCCGAGATATGGATGCCGCAAGCCATCAAAATGGACCTCGGTGACCACGCCCCTTACGACCCGGGTTTTCCGCCGAAGGCCATCGCGCACATCACGGCGGACCGTGACAACGCCACGGCGGAGAATCCGCTGGACCTTGTGCCCTTCGCCAGCCTCCAGCACTTCTTCACCCACGACGGGAAGGAAAAGGCGCCGCACATCCTCTGGGACCCGTTCGCCGGCGCCTTCGCCCAGTTCTTCCCCGCGACGTCCCGGAGCAAGGCGGTGCACGACCTCGCGGGCGGCACGCGGACCAACCGTGCGGGAAAGGTCGTCATCCAGATCGAGGCCCTGTTCTTCCCGTTCTGCCGCGTCGACGGCAAGGTGTTCCGGCGATTGGCCGACACCCCGTGCAAAGGGTGGCCGAAACTCAACGCGTGGGTGCGTTCCTGGGAGGTTCCGGATACCTGGCCCATGGGGCACCCCGTGGATTTCACCCCCAACCGCTCCGAAATGGTCTGGGAGACCCAGGGCGGCTGGTACGCCCACGCACAGGTACCCGAGAACACCCATGTGGATCCCGGGTCCTGGCCGGCCTTCGCGTAGGAGCCGCCGACCACGGCACCGGGGGCATCTCGACACCCGGGACGCCCGACGCGCGCGGCGCTACCGCGCCCCACCGCAGAACTCGGCCTCCGCCAGGGCGAGCGTGTCGAAGGGCACCCCGAGGGCGTTGCCGCCGAACGCGGCCGTGTGCGAGGCGTCCCGGACGCTGCTCACCTGGGAGACCGCGCCCTGGATCCCGCCGTCGTGCCCCCACACCGTCACCCCGCACGACAGCTTCCGCGCGGCGACGCCCAGCCCGTACCGCGCCGGCGGGCGCAGCCCGGTGTCCACCGTGGTCAGCATCTCCGCGAGCTGGCGGGCGGGCAGGAGCCGGCCGCCCAGCAGCGCCCGGTAGAAGGCGTTGAGGTCGCCGACGGTGGAGATCATCTCGCCGGCGGCCCACGCCTCCGTCGGGTTGATGCCGGTGACGTCGTGGAACGGCGTCCCCGGCTCGTCCGGGAAGCGGATGTAGCCGCGTCCGGAGGGCCGGGGGAGGGCGGTCGACCGGCCCGGTACGGAGGTGGCGCGCAGACCGAGCGGGCGCAGGACACGGTCGCGGACCTCCCGGCCGTAGGGGTGGCCGGTGACCTTCTCGATGACCAGCCCGGCCAGCACGTAGTTGGTGTTGGAGTAGCTCCAGCCCTTGCCGGGCGCGAAGACCGGCGGATGGGACACGGCCGTGCGCACCAACTGCCGTGGGGTGTAGGTGTCGAAGCGGTGGTGGAGGAAGTCCCGTTCGAAGAGCCGCTTGTGGAGGGCGGGGTCCGCCGCGTAGTCGAAGATCCCGCTGGTGTGGTCGAGGAGCCGGCGCAGGGACACGGCGCGCCCGTCATTGCCCTGGCCGCGCACCACGCCCGGCAGCCAGCGCTCCACGGTGTCCGTGAGCCGGAGCCGGTGCTCGGCCTCCAGCTGGAGCATCACGGTGGCGACGAACGTCTTGGTGTTGCTGCCGATCCGGAACCGGTCGCGCGCCCGCGGCGCCCGTGGCCGCCCGAGTTCGGCCGTCCCGGCGGACCCGTTCCAGACGCGGCGCCCGTCGCTCCCGTCGCCCCCGTCGCGCCCCTCGCGCGCCTGGCCGACGACGCCGGGCATCCCGGCCCGCACCAGCGCCTCCATGGCCGCCCGCGTCCCCTCGTGCGCACGGCGGTCCGGCGGGACGGACGAGCGGGCACCGGACGGGCCGGACGCGCCGCCGATCAGCGCCACGGCGGCGAGCAGGGCCGGCAGAACGCCGCGGACGGTGCGCTTCGTCATGACTCTTCGCTACCGCGACCCACGATCCGCCCGTCGGACGAGCGGGGGAAGTCATCCGTACGGGGAACCCGCACGGGTGGACGGCCCCCGCACGGGTAGGCGCACCGCGACCGTGCACCGGGTGGACCCGCTCGATTGGCCGTTCGGCCGTGCCTCTGGTGAGCTGGAAGACACCCCGCAGGCCCGAGGAGGACCTTGATGGACATCGGCGAGCTGACCGACGAGACGCTCCGCGACCTGCGCCGTGAGCGCCCGTACCCGGCCGTGTCACTGCTCCTGCCGACCACGCGCCGTGCCCCGACCAGCACCGAGGACCAGGTCAGGCTGCGCAACACGGTCGCGGAGGCCAAGCGGCGGCTCGCCGACGACCCGAAGGCGAGCCGGTCGGCGCGCATCGACGTCGAGGCGCAGATCGACGCGGCGGTCAGGGAGGTCGACCTCGCCCACTCCAGCGACGGCCTGCTCATCCTGGCCGCGCCGGGCGAGCACCAGGTCTGGTACCTGCCGCGCACCGTGCCGCAGCGCGTCGTGGTCTCGGACACCTTCCTCACCCGCAACCTGGTCGCGGCCCGGCTCTCCGAGGAGCCGTACTGGGTGCTGGTGCTCTCCGAGTCCGAGACCCGGCTGTGGGACGGCGCCGGGGACCACCTCGTGGAGACCATCGGCAACGGCTTCCCCGTCCGCCCCTCCCTTCCCGACCACGAGGACGCCCTGCCCGGCGCGAACTTCGACAAGGTCGGCAGCCATGCCACGACCGCGCGCGAGGAGGCCCACGTGGAGCGCGAGCGCCAGTACACGCGCTCCGTCGTCGGGGCCCTCATGCCCGTGCTGGACCGCGAGCCCCGGCCGTTGTACGTCGTGGGGCTGCGCGAGCAGATCGCCCTGTTCGAGAAGCTGTGCCCCAAGCCCGGTGTGATCACCGCCCGGACCGAGCAGGGCGGCGCGATCGGTCTGTCCGCGCACGCGCTGGCCGAGGTACTGCGCCCGGCGTTCGAGGAGCGCCGCGCCGCACGGCAGGGGGAGGTGCTGCGCCGCCTCAGCGACGCGCGCGGCCAGAAGCGCTTCACCTCCGGGCTGGACGAGATCTGGCAGACCGTCCGCCAGGGCCGGGTGGCGCTCCTCGCGGTCGAGGACCACTACCAGATCACCGCCCGCGTCGACGGAAACGGCGGCCACCCGGTGCGCCTGGAGGAGCCCGCCGAGCCGCTGACGGCGGACCCCGCCATCCGCGAGGACGTCGTCGACGAGATCGTCGAGGCGGCGCTGGACAACGGAGCGGACGTCGAGTTCGTCCGGGACGACACCCTGGCCGAGGAGGACCGGCTGGCGGCGGTGCTGCGCTACTGAGCGCTCCGCCGGCAGTCCGGATCCCGGCTTGAACCTCACGTCACGTGAGGATGCATCGTTGTCCCCATGACCGCTTCCACGACCTGGAAGGTCGGTCCGCTCGCCGAGGCCAGCGGGCTGACCGTCCGGACGCTCCACCACTGGGACACCATCGGCCTGCTCAGCCCCTCCCGGCGCACCGCCGGCGGGCACAGGGAGTACACCGAGGACGACCTCGTCCGGCTCTACCAGGTGCTCGCCCTGCGCGGCCTCGGGCTGGGCCTGGACACCATCGCCGTCTGCCTCGACGCCGGAGTGGACCCCGGACGGCTGGTCCGGGACCACCTGGCGAAGGTCGAGGAATCCATCGCCGCGCTCGACGTCCTGCGGCAACGGCTGCGCCGCCTCGGCGACAGCCTCGCGTCCGACCGGTACCCGACCACCGGCATGCTGCTCGACGCCCTGCACGCCATCGGCGGCACCGGTCCGGACGGCGAACGAACGCTGCGCCGCCACCTGGACGACGACCGGATGCGGGTGCTGGAGACGCGCGCCGCCGCCCTGGGACCCGCGGCGCACTACCTGCTGCGGATCGAATGGCCGGAGCTCTACCGCCGGGCCGACCGGCTCCGTACGGCCGGGATCCCGCCCACCGATCCGAAGGTCCGGCGCCTGGTGGCGCGCATGGACGAGCTGAGCACGCTGTTCACCGGCGGCGACGCGGGGATCTCCACCGGCGTGCGGGCGGCGTGGCGTGACGACCCGGCCGCGATGTCCGGTGGGCCGGACGCCCCGGCCGATGAGTGGCGGGAACTGGCCGACTACCTGGACGCCGCCCGCGTCGATTCCCCCCGCCCTCTTCCGCCCTCTTCCGTCGAAGGAGCCCGGCCGTGAGCCACCGCCGTATCCGTACCCGTGTCCGCCTCGCACTGATCGAGACGTTCCCCACCGCGCTGGCCGTCCCGGTCCTCGCCTCGCTGGCGGCGTTCGGCGTGGTCCCCTGGGAGGTCCTCCCGGCCTTGCCGGTGGCGTTCGCCGTCCACGCCGCCGTCAACTTCCTGTGGCGCCGCTCCAGCAGGACCACATCATTTCAGGATCGCCCGCTCTAGTTCCCGCCAAGCGCGTGGCTTTTCACCGGCGAAAAAGCATCGAACGCGAGTTCCTTGGCCAAAGGTCGGTGTGAACCCGTCATACGGGAACCGAGCGGTCCTCCGTGACGGGGGAAGCTGCGAGAGTTCCTTTCCGCCCGCCTTCACCCGGGGGCACCGGTGGAAGAGCAACTCGACGAAGGGATCCTTTCGTGGGGAAGAAGACCGCGAAGAAGACCGCAACGACGCTCGCGGCCGCGGCACTGATGGCCGTCACCCTCGGCGGCCAGGCCGGCGCGGCCACCCTCGATCACACCTCCTCGACGACCGGCGCGACCCGGACGAGCGCGTCCACAGCCATGTCGACGGAAATTCGCTACGCCCCGTTCGTCCTGGAGAGAGACCAGTCGGTGTCGTCCGACACCGCCCGGCTGGTCATGCAGTCCGACGGCAACCTCGTCGTCTACGACGAGTTCAACCGGGCCCGCTGGGCCTCCAACACCGTCAACAGCGGCTGGCGGGCGGCGTTCCAGGAGGACGGAAACTTCGTCGTCTACACCCGCTCGGGCAGGGCCGTCTGGGCCTCGGGCACCGCCGGGCACCCCGGGTCGCGCCTGGCCGTCCAGGACGACGGCAATGTCGTGATCTACGACGGCAGCCAGGCGATCTGGAACACCCGCACGGCTCACTGACGGCCGCCGCAGACATCGATCCGGCGGTCGCCTCGCGGCCGCCGGACGTGTCACACCGCCCCGCGCAGATGGTTCCGGGCGAGCTCGGTCATGACCGTCTGGGTCTTCGACGCCTGCCGTGGAGCGGGCCGGAGGCCCTGCTCCAGCACGATGCGCTCCAGCAGCTCCTGGGCGCCCGGGGCGTCGGCGTGCGGGGCGCGCAGGGACAGTTCGAGGAAGCACGGGCCGTCGTCGTCGACGCTCCAGAACTCGGCGGTGAGCGGCCGGGCCAGGTCCGGCCGCGAGAGCTTCCACCTGACGGCCCTCACCGGGCCGAGGGCGACGGCGTCCCGCAGGCCGTCGTCGGTGATCCCGGCGTGCGCCAGCAGGTCGCGCTGGTCGGGGGTGAGCGGGGGCGGCCAGGCGGCGGGCCCCTTCCCCTCGCCGGGGGCGGGCGGCTCGAAGGTCCCGTCCACCTTGAGCGAGGCCGACCAGACGCGGTCGCTGCCGCTCCAGTCCTCCTCGACCTTGAACTCCCACCCCTTGCCGCCGCGGTTCTCGCGCCATTTCGCGGGCAGAGCGGCCGGGTCGCACGGCCGGAGCTTCGCCGTGAGATCGCTCTTGTCCCCCTTGCCGCCCTTGTCTCCCCTGCCACCCCTGTCCGGCCTGCGCAGCCGGATGATGACCCCGGCCTCCGCCAGGGGGAGGCGGATGCCCGCGCCGTCCTCCCGGGGGGCGTCCCAGAAGTGGATGCCGAGGTGTTTGCCGTTCCCGGGTTCCAGCCCCAGGGCCCGGCGCGCGTCCTCCGCCGTCCCACCCGCAAGGATGATCTTGATTTCGGCCTCGGCGTTCCTGAACGTATCCGCCATGTCACCCTTTATGTCACAGAGGGAGAATGCGCGCCAACTGGCTGACAATCACAGGAAATTCGGGCTCCGGCGCGCCGTGCGCCGGCCCCGCCCGGCCCGACGGGATCCTTGCCCCGTGAGCGATCATGACCCGCCGCACCACGCCGGGCCCGTCCAGGCCACCGAAGGACGGCTCAACTGGCTGCGTGCCGCTGTCCTCGGCGCCAACGACGGGGTGGTGTCCACCGCCGGACTCGTCGTCGGCATCGCCGGCGCGACCGAGGAACGGGGCACCCTGCTGACCGCCGGGCTGGCGGGGCTGCTGGCCGGTTCGCTCTCGATGGCCGCCGGCGAGTACGTGTCCGTCTGCGCCCAGCGCGACGCGCAGCGGGCGGCGCTGGAGCTGGAGGAGAAGGAGCTGCGCGCGCATCCCCGCGCCGGGTTCGCGGCGCTGACCGCCGCGCTGGAGCGGCGCGGCCTGAGCCATGGCGTGGCCCAGGCCGCCGCCCGGGAACTCAGCGGGAACGACGCGCTGCGGGCGCACGCGCGCGTGGAGCTCGGCATCGACCCGGACGACCTCACCAATCCCTGGGCCGCGGCCGTGGCCAGCTTCCTCTCCTTCACCGCCGGTGCGCTGCTGCCCCTGCTGCTGATCGTCCTGCCGCCGGCCGACTGGCGGCTCCCGGTGACCGTCCTGTCCGTCCTCGCCACCCTCGTCGCCACCGGCTGGGCGGGCGCCCGGCTCGGCGGCGCCACCATCGGCCCGGCGGCGCTGCGCAATGTGATCGGCGGGGCGCTGGCCATGGCGGTGACCTACGGGGTCGGCACCCTGCTGGGCTCGACCGTCTGACGCGCCGCGCGCCGAGCCGCCCCCGAGGGCGCCGGCTCGGCGCGCGGCCCCGGTCCCTACGGGTCATACGAGCCGGATGGCGATCGCCCACGCCACGATCGACGCCGCGTCGGTACTGTCGTGGTCCTTCGACGCCGCGGTCACGTACTGCTGGGTGTCGTTGACGACCGGCTGGAGGTTCCACAGCAGGCTGCCGTCGGCGTGGTAGAAGACCCGCGCGCCGGCGCCGGTCAGCGACCATCCGTCGTCCACCTGCGCCGTGGCGGTGGGGTGCTGCGCGGCGCCTCCCGACCCGGAGAAGGCACGGGAGAGCACGGTGCCGACCGGGAGCGACTTCGGGATGCCCATCGCGTAACTGGTGATCCTGGCCGGATCGTCGACCATGTGGTCCTTCGACCGGACCGTCCACGTCGAGCCCGAGGAGGACGACGACGCCATGGCCGGGTACGAGGCGGTGGCGATGTTGCCCTTCCCCAGCCAGTCCACCTTGAAGCCGCCGCCGAGCAGCACGCACCGGTCCGAGTTGATGCCGGCGGTCGCCTGCGGGGCGGGGGCGGGAGCACCGCTGGGCCGGGAGGTGCTGCACGAGTTGATCCAGGCGCGCAACTGGTCCCTGTCCACGCCCTCGATCTTCAGGCCGATCGCGTAGCCGTTGAGCTCGTGCGGCTGTCGCCTGCCGTTGTGGTCCTTGGACGACACGATCCACGAGGAGAGGTCGTTGCTGGGGTACGAGGCGGTCAGGTAGGCGCCGTAGGGGTACTCCGCCCCCGTCGCGCCGCCCCCGATCGCGATCATCGAGGGGTCGGTGACCTGCACCCGGTGGTCGGTCCACACCTCCTGGGGCGGCTGCGCGAGTTCACTGAAGACGGCGACGGTGACGCGGCCGCTCGCGTCGTGGTACCTCGCGACCTCGGCGGACCGCCCCTGCGCGGAAGCCCGCGCGACGGGAGCGCGGTCGGCCGCCGTGGCGGAGCCGCCGAGCTGGGCCCCGGCCAGGGCCAGCAGGGCCGTGAGCAGGGCGAACAAGCGTTTCGATCTCGCCGGGCCGCGCATGACGCTTCGCATGGTCTCCTCCTTCTGTTCCGGACACCTGACTGTCGCCCGGCCGTCGTTCCTCCCGTAATCCCGAGAATTGGGGACTGGGCGCGCCCCGGGCCCGTCGCTATGCGGCACGTCATGGTCCGCTCAGTGGACCGCCGGTTTCCCGCCCTCCCCGCGCCCCGGCATGCTGAAGGCCGGAGGGAAGACGTCGGTTGGCGGTAAAACCGGTGCGCGGAGATGTGTCCCAGGTGGCACGCCGCCTGGAAGCGGCGGCGGGGGAGCGGTTCGTCCGCGACGAACTGGCCGAGCTGGTCTCGCGGGCGATCGGCCCCTGCGTGGCGCACGACGGGTTGCGGCTGTTCGGGATGAACCCGGTCACCGGAGCGGTCTCGTTCGGGTTCCTGCACACGTTCAGCCCCGGTCTCGTCCGGGACCAGTTGTACGAGTCCTATCTGGGTGACGACCCCTTCAGCCCGGTCGACGTCGCCCGGCTGCCGGCGCCCGTGGGCCTGATCGGCGGGGACGAGCGCCCTGATCAAGCGCCCCCACCGAGGTCGCCCGGGCGCCGACGTGCCCTGGAGATCCTGACGGCGCACGGCGCCGGCTGCGAGCTGCGGTTGTTCCTCCGGGACGGCCGGGGCCTGTGGGGCCTGCTGTCCCTGCTGAGGTCGGAGGGCGGCAGGGCCTTCGGCCCCGACGACGCCGAGCGGCTCTCCCGGATCTCCTCACCCCTGATCACCTTGCTGCGCCGGTACGCCACCGCCGGTGAACCCCGTACCGCCCGGCCGTATCTGCCGGCCGGAGTCGTCATCGTCGGCGCCGACAACGAGGTGCGTTCCCTCACCCCCGAGGCGCGGGCGTGGCTGGGGGAGATCGATCCGGCGCACGGCATGGCACCGGAGTGGATGCCGATGGTGTCGATGCGTGAGATCACCCTCGCCGCGCGGCGCCACCTGATCGATCCGAGCGCTCCCGCCCCGGTCGCCTGCAGTCCCGCCGCGTTTCTCGGCCGCAGGGTCGCCGTGCACGCGCAGCCACTCGACGCCGACGGTACGGGCGATGTCGCGGTGATCCTCCAGGAGGCCACCGGTGACCTGCTGCTGCCCGTGTTCTCGGCCTGGCACGGCCTCACCGCCCGCGAACGCCAGATCGTCCAGCACCTGCACTCCGGCGCGGCGCCCAAGCAGATCGCCCGCAGCCTGAGCGTGTCCCTCCACACGGTCAACACGCATGTGAAGGCGGTGTTCCGCAAGACCGGGGTGAGCGGCCGGGACGAACTGCTCGCCACACTCGGAGCGTGACGTGCGGGGTGTGACGCTCCGAGTGTGACGGGCGCTCAGGGGGCCGTGAGCACCAGGACGACGTTGTGGCCGCCGAAGCCGAAGGAGTGGCTGACGGCCGCGCGGACGTCCTGACGGCGTGGCTGCTTGGTCACGCAGTCGATGTCGAACTCCGGTGCGGGCGCCGTGAGGTTGGCGATCGGCGGTACGAGGCGGTGCTGGATCGTCAGGACCGTCAGCGCCGCCTCGATCGCCCCGGCCGCGCCGAGGGTGTGGCCGAGGACGCCCTTGGGCGCGGTGACGCTGGGCCGGTGCGGCAGGACCCGGGCGATCAACGCCGCCTCCGTGGCGTCGTTGAGCGGGGTGGACGTGCCGTGCGCGTTCACGTGGTCGATCTCGTACGACGCGAGCCCGGCCCCGCCGAGCGCGGTGCGCAGGGCGGCCTCCGCGCCGGGGGCCCCCTCGGGCGGCGCGGTGGGGTGGTGGGCGTCCGAGGCGCTGCCGCAGCCGGTGAGCAGGGCACGGGGACGGGCGCCGCGCGCGGCGGCGTCCCCGACGCGCTCCAGGACGAGGACGCCGGCGCCCTCGGCCATCACGAAGCCGTCCCGGTCGGGCGCGAACGGACGGGACGCCTCGCCGGGCGCGTCGGTCCGTCCGGACAGGGCGCCCATGTTGCGGAATCCGGTTGTCGAAAGACGGCTGATGGCCGCCTCCACGCCCCCGGCCACCGCCACGTCGCACGCGCCCGAGACCAGCAGGTCGCGTGCCACGGCGATGGCGGTGGCGCCGGAGGCGCAGGCGGTCGCCGGGGCGAGGTTCGGCCCCCGGGCCTTGAGGTCGATGGAGACCTCGCCGGCGCCGAGATTGGGGATGATCATGGGGATGGCGAGCGGCGAGACGGCGTCGGGGCCGCGCCGGCCCAGACGCCGGTACTGCTCCTCGACCTGCTCCATGTTGCCCATGCCGCACCCCATGACGGTGGCGACGCGGGAACCGTCCCACGCGGCCGGGTCCAGCCCGGCGTCCCGCACCGCCTCGCGGGCGGCCAGGACGGCGAGCTTCGCCGGCCTGCCCATGCGCCAGGACGTCCGCCCGACGCGACGGTCGAGGTCGTCCTCGCCGAGGGGCACGCGGCAGGAGAAGTCCATGGGGAGGCCGTCGAGCAGGGGGTCGCGGGCCGCCGTGCCCCGGCCGTCGAGGACGGCCTCCCACGTGGCGTCGACACCGTCCCCGGCCGGGGTGACCAGGCCGAGGCCGGTGACGGCGACCGGTGGTCCCGGCGGGTTCACGGGGCTCCCACCGCCTCCCCGCGCCGCAGGGCGTCCAGGTGGTCGGTGATCTCGGCGAGCGTGGTGAAGCGGGTGGCGTGCTCGCTGTCGAGCTTCACCCCGATCCGCTCCTCGAGGAGGAGGGCGAGCTCGGCGAGCGCTAGGGAGTCCAACTGGAGCTGCTCCAGGGTGACCTGGGGCCCGATCTCGTGGTCCGGCACCCGGAAGGTCGTGGTCAGGATGGAGTGGATGACGGCGTAGGTGTCGGTCATGGTGTGTTTCCTTTCCTTTCGGTTCGGTCGTGGACGTTTCCGCCGGTCAGGGCACGAGGGAGGTGGTGTGCTGCCACGTCCGCTGGGCGGGTGGCCTCGGTGTTCCGGACGGGTGCCAGGCCATGAGGAGCATTCCGAAGGAGGCGCCGCTGGCCAGCCCGAACAGGGCCACCAGGTCGCCGGGGCGCAGCATGCCCCGCCGCTCGGCCTCGACGAGTTGCAGCGGCAGGGTCGCGGTGGCGACGTTGCCGTAGCGGGGGAAGGTGGAGACGGCTCTGTCACCGGGAACGCCGAGGGCTTCCAGGATGGCGTGGGTGAAGGGGACCGATGCCTGGTGGACGCAGCAGAGGTGAATGTCGCCCGTCGTGCGGCCGATGGCGTGGAGGGCGTCGAACGCCGCCCCTTCCATGCCGGTGAAGGAGGCGGCCAGGGCGTGGGAGTCGAAGCGTGCGGACTGCGAGCCGAACCGGGGGGTGTAGTACGGATTGGTGACGGTCGCGGCCCGCCAGCCGGCGGAGTTGGCGTGGAAGGCCGCTCCGAGCACTCCGGGGTGGTCGCTCGCCTCCAGGAGGAGGGCGGCGCCCAGGTCGCCGAGGGTGTATGCGGGGAGGAGCGCGGCGAGTTCGTCCTGGTGCCGCGCCGGGAGCCGGGACAGGGCGCTGCCGAGCTCCCCGGTGGTGATGAGCACGCGGTCGTAGCGGCCTGCCCGGATCAGGGCGTCGGCGATCTCGACGGCGTTGAGGACGCCGTTGCAGGCGTTCTGGATGTCGAAGACCGGCGCGGTGATGCCCAGCTTGTGGGCGACGATGTGGGCCGTGGCCGGTTCCTCCACGTCCTCGCTCGCGGAGGCGAAGACCAGCAGGTCGACGGCGTCCGGACCGAGTCCCGCCCGCTCCAGGGCGCGGCGCCCCGCCGCCGCGGCCAGGTCGGAGGGCCAGGTGCCGGCGGGTGCCACGCGGCGCTCCTCGAAGCCGTACATCTGCCGCAGCAGCCCGGGGAGGAGCCGGATGCCCGGGTTGCGGGCCCGGATGTCGTCCTCGATCTCCTCGCCGGTCTGGCGGCCGGGCGGCGTGTGGACGGCGACCTGGGAGAGCGCGCTGTGGCGGGGAAGGCCGGGGGATGGCGGGACGGCGCCGTCGTGGCTCATCGCAGGAACCTGAGCCTGCCCGTGCCGTACACCGTGCGCAGGCCCAGGCCGGCGCACTGGCTCACGTCACTGGTGGGGGTGGCCTTGCCCGACAGGTACGCCCCGGTGAGCGGCCCGCTGGTGACGACGCCGCCGAGGAAGGCGTCGCCGGGGTTGTGGCCGTTCACCGTGTCCCGGAGCGGCCGGAAACGGGAGACGCCCGCGTGGCGACCCGCGCTGTCGTACCAGACGATCCTGCCGGAACCGGTGATCCGCGAGGCACCGGTGCAACTGGCCAGGGCATTGCCCTGGACCATCGCCATCCC
The DNA here is from genome assembly GCF_014648775.1 of Streptomyces abikoensis. GTDB lineage: Bacteria > Actinomycetota > Actinomycetes > Streptomycetales > Streptomycetaceae > Streptomyces > Streptomyces abikoensis. Next base: position 471,956 of record NZ_BMRT01000002.1, on the reverse strand, counting down.
GCCGCGCAGCCGTGGTTCGGAGCCGTCCGGTGAGCTGCAGTGGGTCACGCGGAAGGTGCCGGTGACCCGGATGGTCCGGGGCTGGAGGGTGAGTTCGGGGGAGAACGTGATCGGCCGTTCGGTGGCCGTCGCGACGCGGCAGCGCAGCACGGTGCGCAGGTCGGTGGGGGCGGCGGTCGCGGGGGCCGGGGCGGTGGCGAGGGCCGTCGACGCGAGCAGAGCCGCGACGGCGGTCCTGAGCGGGCGGAGGAGTGGCGGGGTCACAAGGGGTCTCCTTGGGGGTGGGCGGGCGAGGTGGCCACCGGCTCGGGCGGGGCCGGTCGTTGCGGGGGCAGTGCGGCGGCGGGGAACGGGGGCAGCAGCCGGCGCAGCGGTCGCGGCAGCCACCAGTTGCGATGGCCGAGCAACCGCATGAGTGCCGGTACGACCACCAGGCGGATCAGCGTGACGTCCAGGAGCACGGCGGTGGCGACGAGGAAGCCGGTCTGGCGGAAGTCCTGGCGGTGGGTGGCCATGAGTCCGGCGAAGACGACGGCCATGGTGGCCGCCGCGAGCGTGATGGGACGGGCGGTCTCGCTCAGCCCGCGCGCCACGGCCCGGCGGCAGTCGCCGTCCGCGCGGTAGTGGGCGGTGATGCGGTGGACGAGGAAGACCTCGTAGTCCAGGGACAGCCCGAAGACGATCGTCAGGGCCAGCAGCGGCACCGCGAGGTTGACCGTTCCCGCCGTGTTCCGGGTGAGCGAGGCGAGCAGCCCGAAGGCGGCCGCCGTCGACAGGGCGTTCATGGCCAGGGCCTTGACCGGGACGAGCAGGCTGCGGAAGGCCACCAGCATCACCAGGAGCGAGCCCGCGAGGGCGAGCGCGCCGACCTGCCACAGGGCGGAGCGGAGCGCGCCGACGAAGTCGGCCAGGGTGGCGGCGGGACCGCCGGTGTACACCGGTTGGCCCGGCGGCAGGGTGCGGGTGGCGAGTGACCGGATGTCATGGACGAGCCGGCGGGCCCCGGCGCTGTCCACGGGGAGGCGGTCGGTGACGGTGACGACCGTCAGGTCGCGCCCGTTGTCCACGGCGCCGACGGTGGTGACGCGTGGGTCGTGGTGCAGCGCGTCGACCAGGGTGGTGGTGTCCAAGGGGTCCGCTCCGGCGCGGTGGGGGAGGGCGAGCAGGGTGATGTCGGCCAGCCCGTCCCGTTCCAGCCGGGCCAGGCCGGCTCCCGCCGCGCTGTGGGCGATCGCCGCGCGGTCCATCCGCAGTCCGAGCCGCAGGTCGCCCGCGGGCACGGCGGCGAGGGCGAGGACGGCGACGGCGCCGAGGAGATACGGCCAGGGGCGGCGCATCATGTGCTCGGCCCAGCGCTCCCAGCGCCCCCGCCGGGGGCGCCCGCGCCGGACCCGGCCCCAAGCCGGCAGCCGGTCCAGGCGGGGCAGGACGGCGGGCAGGGCCGTGGTCGCCACGGCCGCGGTGACCACGGTGGAGAGACCGGTGGCCAGCGCCATCGTGCGGACGAAGGCCAGCGGTACGGTCAGCAGGGCCGCGCTGGTGACGAGCACCGCCGCCGCGCACCACAGCACCGCCCGCCCCGCCGTCGCCCGCGCGAGGTCGGCCGCCGCGCGCGGGGCGAGACCGTGGTCGCGGTGACGGCGGTAGTGGAGCAGGACCAGCAGGGTGTAGTCGAGGCCGAGACCGAAGCCCACGGTGGTGGCGACGGTCAGCGCCATGCTGTCGACGGGCAGCAGGAAGGCGAGGGCGGCGAGCGACCCGGCGCTCACGAGGACTCCCAACCCGGCCGCCGCCAACGGCACCAGGGCGGATCCCGCCGAGCCCAGCCCCAGGACGAGCAGCAGCAGGGCGGCCGGTACGGTCACGGCCTCCACGTACCGCAGGTCGCGCAGATCCGCGTCGCGCAGGGCGGTGAAGACGGGCGTCCCGCCGGTCAGCGCGACGGTGACCCGGCCGCCGGAGGCGGTGGCGGTGGCGTGGTGGGCGGTGGCGCGCCATACGGGCAACAGCCGCTGCCGGGCGTCGGCGTCGCCCCGGGCCCCGAAGATCAGATAAGCGTGGTGGGGGTCGACGCGCGGGGTGTCCGGGACGGTGAGCACCTGCCCCACCCCGGGCGCCGCCGCCATGGCCCGGGCGGCGGCCGTCACGGCGCGGCGGTACGGGGCTTCGTCGGCGCGCAGGGTGGGGGAGTCGAAGGCGAGGACCAGCTGCTCGGTGCCGAGCCGTGGCATGCCGCGCACGACGAGCGCGGCGGCGCGGGCGGAGGAACTGCCCGGCAACTCCGGTACGGCGCCGCGCAGATGACCGAGCCCGGCGGGGAGGGCGAGGCACGCGGCCAGCGCGAGAACGGCCCACGCCAGTACGTGCCACCGGTTCCCGCGGGCTCGTGGCCATGTCACGTAATTCGCCTCCTTCGCATCATCAAATAGCAATAAAGAAGGGCACTGTGTCGCAAAATGGAATATTCCGGTCAATGTGGAACATGGTTCCATGAAGACCGCTCAAGTCATCGTCAAGCGGCCCGGCATGTTCACACGTACGCGTCGAACGGCGGAGGGCACGGTGCCCTTCAGCGTGGGAGACAAGTCCATCCATCTGCAGGACAGTCGTGACTGGAACGCGATCGCCGCGTTGCGCAGACGCGGCGCCCCGCCGACGGCAGGGGAGGTCCGCGCACGGCTGTCCGATGTGGTCGAACGGATTCCCGCGCTCGGCCACCGCGTGGGCGGTCGCGGATGGAGGCGGTACTTCGAAGCGTGCGAGGTGGACCTGCGCCACCACGTCGAAGAACTGCGCTTCCCGGCCGGCCGGACTCCCGAGCAGTGCATGAAGGAAGCGGTGGAACGGCCGTGGCCCCCGGGCCGCCCGCCGTGGAGCGTGCAGATCATCAGCGGATATCGCGCCGACGAACACCTGCTCGCCTACCGCGTCTCCCACGTCCTCCAGGACGGCATCGCCATCGCCATGACGGGGCAATCCCTCTTCAGCGGCGAACGGTTGCCGTTCGTCCCCGCCCAGCCACCCGGGAACAAGCTGTCCGGCCGCGCCCTGCGCGTCGGCCTGCGCCTCGCGCCGCGCTTCTTCCTGCCCAGCGCCCGCTGGCTGCCGGCCGACGAACCCGACGCCTCCGAGGAATGGCAACGGTACACAGCCGTCCTGGACCGCTCGGACTTCGACGACATCGGCCGTCGCACCGGAGCCGGGACCGCGCAGATCTGCCTGGCCGTGCTCTGCGGGGCGCTACGGGCCTGGACACCGGGGCACTGGACCGGCGCCCTCGATCGCCGGCAGCGCCGGGGCCTGCCCGCGTACCTCGCCATGAGCCTGCGTGCCCAGCGCGAGACGAACTGTCTGGGAAACCGGGTCGCGGGTCTGCCCCTGACCCTGCCCTGCGCCGAACCCTCGCCGGTGCGGCGCCTGCGCCGGATCGCCGAACAGGCCGACTACCGGGAGGTCAATGACTTCCGGAAGCTTCTCACCTCCCTGTACCGCGCCCCGAACCTGCTCGGCTGGCTCTTCGCCCATGTGGTGCTCAGGGGTGAGAAACCCCGGCCCATCGTGACGATCATTCCCGCCGCCGACCCCGCCGACCTGGATGCCGAGGAACTGCTCGCCCTGCCCGCGAGGCTGCCGAAACAGACCGCCGGGTTCCTCGTCACCGTAGGTACCACGAAGATCACGGTGCACTGTGTCCTGCGGCCCTTCGTGGGCGACGCGGGCCGCCTGCCCGGCCTCATCGCGGAGTCCCTCACCGAACTTCGCACAGCGCTCATCAACCGACCCGAGGAATCAGCCCTGTGAAGAAGACCGTCGTCATCACCGGAGCCACCAGCGGCATCGGCCGGGTCACCGCCCTGGACCTGGCCGCCCACGGCTTCCACGTCATCGCCACCGCCCGGACCACGGAAAAGGCCGGGAAACTCACCGCCGAGGCGGCCGAACGCGGCCACACCATGCGCACGGTCCTCCTGGACGTCACCGACCCCCGCTCCTGCCAGGACGCCGTCGCCGAGATCGACGAACAGACCGACGGCGGCCCCTGGGCCCTGGTGAACAACGCGGGCATCGTGAACCCCGGTGCCTTCGAGGACGTGTCCGAGGCGGACGCGCGCGCCGTGCTGGAGGTCAACCTGCTGGGCGTCGCCCGTATGACGCGGCTGATCCTGCCCGGAATGCGCCGGCGGGGCGAGGGCCGCATCCTCCAGATGAGCTCCGCCGGAGGACTGATCGCCGTTCCCTTCAACGGCTGGTACTCCGCCGGCAAGTTCGCGCTGGAGGCCCTGACCGACACCCTGCGCAGGGAGCTCGCCGGAAGCGGAGTACGGGTCTCGCTCATCGAACCGGGAACCGTCGACACACCGCTGGTCTCCGGAGCACTCGCGCGAATCGCCCCTCCGGGCTCCCGATACGAGGCCGCCTACGACCGCGCCCGCCGGATCGTCGTCGCCCGGAAGCCGCCCGGCCCCGAAACCGTCGCCCGCGCGGTCCGCCGGGCGCTGACCGCCCGGGTGCCCCGCCGCCGCTACGGCGTCGGTTACGAAGCGGCTGTGGCCCGGGCCGCACGCCTGATCCCGCCCGCCGCCGTGGACCTCGCGATGTGCACCGCCCTGCGCCTGAACGGACGCCGGCGCTAGATGACGACTCGTACCCCCTCCCCGTCCCCTGGCCCCGCAGCCGTGGCGCAACGCCTGCTGCGTGCCTCCGCAACCCGCTCCTTCGACCCCGACAGGGACGTCGACTGGGAGGTCCGCGCACCGGACGACGCCTGGTTCGTCCCGCCCGAGCTGGTGTCGCTGTACGGGACTGCCTTGTGGGACCGGATGGACACGCGGCAGCGCGTCGAACTCTCCCGTCAGGAACTGGCCAGCTACATGAGCATGGGGTACTGGGTCGAGCTGCTGGTCCTGCGCATGTTCTCCCGCCACCTGACGTCGCTGGCCCCCACCGACCCGCGCGGTCACTACGCACTCACGGAACTGGGCGACGAAACACGCCACATGAAGATGTTCGGGCGTTGCCTGAGCGTTCTCGGCTGCCCGGTATATCGGCTCCCCGGGAGTGTCCGTCGTCTGTTTCCGCTGGGCGACCCGCTCTTCCAGGGCCTCACCACCTTCGCCGCCACTCTGGTGGGCGAAGAGGTGCTGGACCATTTCCAGCGCGCGCTCCTCGCGGACGAACGCGTCCATCCCCTGGTCCGCCAGATCTGCCGCATTCACGTCGCGGAGGAAGCCCGCCATGTGAGCTTCGCCCGGACCGAACTGCGCGATGCCGTAGGCAGGGCCTCGCGGCGACGCCTCGCCTGCCATCGCGAACTCACGGGACTGGCCGCAAGCCTGATCATTCCGGGCCTCCTCGATCCCAGCCTCTACGCCAACGCCGGCCTCGATCCCGCCCGGGCCCGGCGCGAGGCCGGCCGGAACCCCCACCACAGGGAGTTCCGGCTGCGTTCCGGCGCGAAGGTGGTCGCCTTCCTCCAGGACGTCGGAATGATCACCCCGGCCCAGTACCACTGGTGGCGCCGAGCCGGCCTGATGCGCTGAGGCCGGCCGTCGCCGCGCACGCCGCCGCCGGGTCAGAGCCGGGGCGGCCCCTGCTCGGCGCGGCGGAGGACCGTCCCGAGGTGGGACAGGCGCGGGTCGCCGAGGGGAAGCCGTTCGTCCCACCACGTGGCGCCCGCGTCGAGGAGAGGCCCGACGACGTCCCGCGCGGCGGCCGCGTCCTGCCCGGGGGAGACGCCTCCGACGACCACTTCGAAGGGCGCGTCACGGCGGTCGCCGGGCCGGTGCCGGCGGACGTAGGCCACCAGGTCGCGCAGCTCGTCCACGGCAGGGGCGCTGCCGTGCCCCGCCGACTCGAACAGGGGCACCGCGCCGTCCCAGCGCGCCGCGCGCCGCATGGGCCTGCGGTGCGGCCAGAAGCCGGCGATCCACACGGGTGGCCGCGGGCGCTGCACGGGCGGGGGCAGCAGTGCCACGTCGTCCGCGTGGAAGTGGCGGCCGTGGTGGGTGACCGGCTCGCCGGTCCAGTACGCCTCCAGGAGGCCCAGCCCCTCGTCCAGGCGCTCGGCGAGCAGGACTTCGTCGGTGGGCTCGCCGAAGCTGCCGTACTCGTCCTCGACCGGCCCGCCCAGTCCCGCCGCGAAGACGACCCGGCCGCCGCTGATCCGGTCCAGCGTCGCCACCTGCCGCGCCAGCTGGTGCGGCCGCCGCCGGGGCACGGGCGTGACCAGCGTGCCCAGCCTGATGCGCGTGGTGGCCAGCGCGGCCGCCGTGAGCAGCATCCACGGGTCACCGACGGGGCGGGGGAAGTCCTTCCGGTGGACGACGTGATCCCACAGGAACAGGGCGTCCCACCCCGCCTCCTCGGCGGCCACGGCCAGGGTCGCCACGTTCCTGGCGTCGGAGAAGTCGCCGAAGTTGGGTACGTTCACCGAGAACCGCATCCTGGCATCGTGGCGCGGCCCGGGGCTCCCCCGCAACGGTCGCCCCGGCCTCCGTCGTTGAAACGGGCACGAAGTGGCGTGAGATGCCCTGGCGGCCGGGCGGGCGGCACGGCCATCGTGGAGTCGTACGGCCCGGCATATGCCGTACGGCCGGCACTTCGGAACCGCCACTTCGGAACCGCTATGGAGGCAGCCCCGATGGACCACACCGCCACCGATCCGCTCGCCGCACGCCTCACCGACTACGCGCTGAGCTATCTCCACTCCGCCGCGCTGCGCACGGCCGCGCGGCTCGGCGTGGCCGACCACCTCGCCGACGGCCCCCGCGGCGCGGACGAGCTCGCCGCGCTGACCGGCGCCTCCGAAGGACACCTGCGCCGGATACTGCGGCTCCTCGCCACCAGGGACGTCTTCCACGAGGACGACAAGGGCGCCTTCCACCTCACGCCCCTGGCCGAACGCCTGCGCTCCGACACCCCGGCGTCGCTGCGCGAGGCCGTCCTCATGGCCACGGACGAGACCTTCGTGCGGCCCGCCACGCGGCTGGAGGACACCGTGCGCACCGGACGCTCCGTCTTCGACGAGATCTACGGCGCACCCTTCTTCGACTACCTGTCCCGCGAGCCCGACGCGGGCGAGGCGTTCGACCGGGGCATGGCCAACGTCTCCACCGGCGAGGACGACGCGGTCGCCGCCGCGTACTCCTTCCCGGCGAAGGGCACGGTCGTGGACGTCGGCGGCGGGCGCGGCGGGCTGCTCGGCCGGACGCTGGTGCGCAACCCGGGGCTCACGGGCGTCCTCTACGACCGGGACGCCGTGCTGCGCGGGCACTCGCTCGACGTGCCCGAGCTGACCGGGCGCTGGGAGGTCCGGGCCGGTGACTTCTTCACGTCCGTCCCGGCCGGAGCCGACGTCTACCTCCTCAAGCGGATCCTCCACGACTGGTCCGACGAGGAGTGCGTCCGCATCCTGCGCGCGTGCCGTGCCGGCATGAGCGCCGACAGCCGTCTCCTCGCCGTCGACTGCGTCATCCCGCAGGACAACACTCCGCACCCCGGGAAGGTCCTCGACGTGCTGATGATGACCGCGCTGAACGGCCGGGAGCGCGGTGAGGAGGACTTCCGCCGGCTGTTCACCGAGGCGGGGCTGCGGCTGGTCCGCGTCGTGCCGACCGGATCGGCCGTGTCGATCGTCGAGGCGGCTCCGGCGGTCTGACGCGCCACGCCGGCCGGGCCCCGCCGCTTCTGTGCTTGCGCCGTTTTCATGCCTGCGGGGACCGGCCGGTGCGCTCGTGCGTCAGAGCGCCTGGGGGAAGTCGAAGACGCGCTTCGGGTCGTACCGCCGCTTGAGCTCCGCCAGCAGGGGAGCCGCGTCCCCGTAGTAGGCCCTGCGCCAGTCCGTCAGGCCCGCGTCCGTGTAGTTCTGGTAGGCGGCGCCCGAGGCGTGGCGGCCCATGGCCGTGCGCGTCCCGTCCAGCCAGGCGGTCTGCGCGGTGCCCGGCCCGCCCGCCGCCCACGACGTGAGGTACTGGGCCAGCATGCGCGAACTCCGGTGCACGAAGGCCGTGTCCAGCGGCTTGACGCGGTTGACCGCGCCGCCCAGGGCCGTCAGCTGCACCGAGGCGCCGCCGCCCTTGACCCCGCGCCCGAAGCGTTCCAGCTGGTCGAGCAGCGTGCGGACGCCCGCGTCGTCCAGCGAGCGGTCGAAGAAGTCCGAGCGCGCCGCGTACGTCTCGCGCTCCAGCTTCCCGGAGGACTCGCGGCCCGGAGTGGTGCCCGGGAGGTGGCACTGCTCGGTGGTCGTGTCGCCGCAGCCGGCGTAGGCACGGACCGTGTCGAGGTAGGAGTGGCGGCGCAGCCGGACCGTCCCGATGCCGTCGCTGCCGCCGCTCGCCCCGGCCACTTTGCCGATCAGCTCGTCGTAGGCGTTCTCCAGGTCCCCGTGCGTGCCGATCGTGAACGCGGCGACGGATATGTGGGGGGTGCCGCCCGCCGCGACCGACAGGTCGCAGGCGGACCAGATCTCGTCCGGCCGGCTCGGTCCCCACTCCTGCCACGCCCGCACGACGGCGGCGGCCTTGGACCAGGGGAAGGAGACGTAGCCCGTCACCCCCTCGCCGACGGCATGGGTGCGGAAGCGGAGCTCGGTGACGACGCCGAAGTTGCCGTTGCCCGCGCCGCGCAAGGCCCAGAACAGGTCGGCGTCGCGGGTGGCGTCGCAGTCGAGGGTCTTGCCGTCGGCGGTGACGATCGTGGCGCCGGTGAGGTTGTCGCAGGTGAGACCGTAGGCGCGGGAGAGGACGCCGTGCCCGCCGCCCAGCGTGAGCCCGGAGACCCCGACGGTGGGGCAGGAGCCCGCCGGGATGGTCACGCCGTGCGCGGCCAGGCTCGTGTACACGTCGATGAGTTTGGCTCCGGCGCCGATGACGGCGTCGGACGCGGACGGTGTGCGGACGCTCCTGAGCCGGGAGACGTCGACGACCAGCCGGCCGTTGCCGCTGGACCAGCCCGCGTAGCTGTGGCCGCCGTTGCGGATGGAGACGGGTATGGAGAAGCGGCGGGCGAAGGCCAGGGCCTCGGTGATGTCCGGGGTGCCGGCGACATAGGCGATCGCGGCCGGGCGCAGCGCGTCGAAGCGCGTGTTGTAGAGCTGACGGGCGGCCGTGTAGTCGGCGTCGCCGGGGCGGACGAGGCCGCCGGCGAGGCCCTTGCCGAGGGCGGTCCAGTCGCTCTCCGCGACCTTGGCCGCCCTGGACGCGCCCCACGCGTCGCCGGCCCTCTTCGTATCGGCCCGCGCCGCGCCGGTCGTCGCCGTGGCGCCCCAGGCGGCGGTCGCCGCCAGACCCGTGCCCGCCGCTGTCAGGAGTGTGCGCCTGCTGATGGCCATGCCGATCCCTGCCCCTTTGGTGCGTGTGCGTGTGCGCTGATGCGCCTAACCGAGCCCCCGTTGATCAAACAGAGGGGTCGGTGGGGGCGGGTGGTTCCGGCCGTGAGCGACTGATGGCGAAGTGCTGGCACCATGGTGGGATGCACGAACAGATCACCGCCGCGTGCGACGGCGCGTCGAAGGGCAACCCCGGGCCCGCCGCCTGGGCATGGGTCATCGGGGACGCCACCGGCGAGGTGCACCGCTGGCAGGCCGGACCGCTGGGCACCGCGACGAACAACGTCGCCGAACTCACCGCGCTCCAGGAGCTGCTGGAGTCCACCGACCCGGGCGTCCCCCTGCAGGTGCGGATGGACTCCCAGTACGCGATGAAGGCCGTGACGACATGGCTGCCCGGCTGGAAGCGGAAGGGGTGGAAGACGGCCGCCGGCACCCCGGTGGCCAACCAGGCACTCGTGATGCGGATCGACGAGCTGCTGACCGGCCGCGCCGTCGAGTTCGTGTACGTACCGGCCCACCAGGTCGACGGCGACCCCCTCAACGCCGCCGCCGACGCGGCCGCCAGCCACACCGCCCGCACCCAGCGGGAGGCGGGCACCTCCCTCGGGTCCGACCTGCCGGAACCGGAGGCCGGGGCCGCGCCCCGGGCCGGCGGCGGCCGCGCCCGGAAGCCCGCCGCGGAGCCGGGGGCGGGGCGCCCGTCGAGCGGCCGGACCAGGGGGTCGCTCAAGGCGAGGTTCCCCGGGCGCTGCCGCTGCGGAAAGCCGTACGCGAAGGGCGAGACGATCGCGAAGAACCCCGACGGCTGGGGCCACCCCGCCTGCGCCACGGCCGCGACCGGCTGACGGCGCCGGCCCCGGTCAGGAGACGGGCCGGTCAGGGGACGGGCCCGTCAGGGCACAGGCCGGTCAGGACACGAGGGGCTGTTCCTCCAGCTCGGTCAGCCTCACGGTGCACAGGCCGCCGCGCTCCGTCCTCACGTCCGTCACCTTGAGCTGCGTTCCCGGCGCGAGGATGAACTCCTCCTCGCCCGTGAACGCCGAGAAGTTCTGGATGCCCACGGCCCGGGCGGGCGTCACCTCGAAGAGCGTCCGCTTGCCGCTGCTCCCGAGGAACGCCCGCGCCACGCTGAGCTTGGACGTGCACGAGGAGACGCCCCACCACGTGACGGTCCGGCCGACCGGGTACTGCGCGCGGAGGTCCAGCGACACCCCGCGCCACAGCGGTTCCGTGCGGGCGGGAAGCCCCGAAACCGCCGAGAACAGCAGCCGCAAGTACGGAAGGTAGGGGATGAGCCTGCTCCGGTCCGGGGAGCGCAGAATGGCGTTGATCTCCCGGTAGAACGCGGACTCGCAGGTGTAGAGGTAGAGCGCGGCGATCGCGTCGGCGGACAGACCGCCGGCGCCGGCCGCCTCGTCCGCCCGCCTCTTGCCGAAGTCGTGCGACAGGTCGACGTGCCGGCCGAGGCCGGACAGCAGCTCTGCGACCGGGGCCACGGCCTCCCGGAAGTCCATCAGCGGGGTGTCGAACACACCGGTGATCGCGGGGAGGGCCAGACCCTCGTCCTTGACGCCGGCGAGCCGCTCCAGATACAGCTGGTGCAGTTCCATGGTGGACGCGATGAACGCCCCCATGCGTTCGGCCACGCCGCCGTCCACCCCTCCTCCTGCCTCCGCCGCGGCGTCGTTCCACCCCTTGCTCGGCAGCCAGTCGATCTGATCCATGCCCAGCGACGCGAGGGCGTCGTTCACCACGCCGAAATGGCCGCCTTCGCAGAAGAGGTCACCCTGTGCGGCGGGATTGGCGTGGTCGATGTGCCGGACCTCGACCTCGGGGTACTTCTCCTGGAGCTTGAGGACGATCTTCTTCAGGTTGCGCGCGTGCGCGCCCCACCACGCGAAGACGACACCGCGGTCCTCCTCGTCGGCGTTCTGCTTGGCCTTGAGGATCTCCTCGACGATCCGCTCGGCGACCGGACGCCAGAACACGGTGTGCCGGTCGGCTCCCCGCGCCTCGGCGCTACTGGCGGTGAGCGCCGCGTTCAGCAGCAGCACACCCTGGGTGAGCATCGCCTGGAACCACTCGGGCGGCTGGACGGTGTCCTGCTCCTTCAGCAGCGCGCGGACGTCGGCGATCGGGGTCTTCTTGGGTATGCCGTACTTCCACATGGCCGCCGCCTTGATGATGCAGCGGATGCTGACGACCCGTCCGAACTGACTGTCCTTCCAGTCGTGGAAGGTGTTGTCGAACATGGCGATGCCGGTGGCGCTCTCCGGCCGCGGGTAGGGGTTCTGGCCGAAGACGACGACCTTCCACTTGTGCGGCGGATGGGGCTTGAGCGCCTGGAAGGTCAGCTCACGGACGGGGACGACCTCCGGGCCGCGTCCCGTGCCGATGAAGGCGGCCGCGTCCGGCTGCGCCTCGATCACCGGCTTCAGCAGCGGAAGCCACGGTTCACCGCCGCCTTCGAAGAGCTCGGCGAGGGCCAGCGGGTCGTTCGGGTCGGGCGTGGCGGGGGTCTGGGCGTCGCTCATGGTGCGGGGACTCCGGTCTTCGTGGGAGCCCGTCGGATGGCTGACGGACCCCACAGCTGTGCGGGACGCCACTGTTATACCGAGGGGGTCCGACAACGGCGCCCGGCCGGAACGGGCTTGTCAGTGGGGCGCGGTAGCGTCGTGAACGACCGAGGGCCGCATCGCCGAGGGCCGTATTCCGATCGGAGTGGAGCATGAGCATGGACCGTACGCAGTCGCCGCTGAAGGTGGTGCTCACCGACATCAACGCGTCGGTGGTGGAGGCCTGGCGGGCGGCGTTCGCCGACACCCCCGGGATCGAGATCCGCAAGGGCTCGATCCTGGACGAGAAGGCCGACGCCTGGGTGACTCCGACGAACTCCCGGGGCCGGATGGACGGCGGGGTCGACGCGGCCATCAAGCGATACCTCGGGGCGGGCATCCAGCTGCGCGTGCAGCGGGCGATCCGCGACCGGTTCGCGGGGAGCCTGCCGGTGGGCGGCGCGGTGTGCGTGCCGTCCGGGGCGGTCCACCCGAAGTTCCTGATCTCGACACCGACGATGGAGCACTCCGCCCAGAACGTGAGCGAGACCCTGAACGTGGCCCTGGCGTGCGCCGCCGCGTTCCAGGCGATACACCAGCAGAACGAGAAGGCGCCGGGCAGTATCGAGTCGGTGGCACTGGTCGGCATGGGCGCCCACACCGGCCGGGTGCCGGCCCGGGTGTGCGCGAACCTGATGTGGACGGGCCACACGCTGTTCCACGACTACCGGTTCGAGGACTACGACGATCTGCGGAGCACGATCGTCGCGCAGCTCGACGACATCGAGAACGCCCCCGCCGAGGAGCGCGTACGCATCACGCCGCCGCCCCGGAGCCGCCGCTCCCGTGGCTGACCGAGGCCGGACCCCTCAGCCCCGCAGGGCGAACGCCTCCGCGATGTCGTCGCGCCCGGCACCGGCCGCCAGCAGCAGCCGGAGCAGCACCCGGGCCTTGTACGGGTCGAGGAAGCCGCTGTCGATCAGCCCGCGCCGCCGCAGGTCCGTCTCCGAGCCGGGCGCGCTGTAGGTGTGCCGCAGGACCGGGCCGCTCCCGGTGCGCGAGGTCAGCACGACCGGCATGTGCTCGGCCAGGGCGCCGAGCCGGGGCGCGAGCGCGCCCGGCACGTGGCCGACGCCGAACCCGGCGACGACCAGGCCCCGGTGCGTGGCCTCCAGCCCCTGGAGCTGGGTGCCGTCATCGTCCAGGGTGACCACGTGCAGGGCGACGCGTGTGTCCGCGAGCCGCTCCCGGTCGAGCCCGGCGGGCAGCGGTTCGTGCCGGGGCGGGGTGAGGAGCATCCGTACCCGCTCCTCGACGATGTGCCCGAGCGGGCCGGCGTTCGGCGAGGCGAAGGTCGCGGTGCTCGTGCTGTGCGTCTTGCGCACCCACCGCGCAGCGTGCACCTCGTCGTTGAGGACGACCAGCGCACCCGCGCCCCGCGCCTCGGGTGCCGTGGCGACGCGCACGGCGGCGAGGACGTTGGCCGGCCCGTCCGCCCCCGCCATGGCCGGCTGCCGCATCGCACCGGTCAGCACGAACGGCGCCTCGTGCGGCCACACCAGGTCGGCCAGGAACGCCGTCTCCTCCAGGGAGTCGGTGCCCTGGGTGACGACGACGCCGTCCGCGCCCTCGGCCACGGCCCGCGAGGCGATGGCGACGACGTCCAGGAACTGCGCGAAGGTGAGGCTCCCGCCGGGCACGGCCTGCACGTCCCGCACGTCCAGGGGGACGCCCAGCTCCGTCAGGCCCGGTACGGCCGCGGCGATCTCGGCCCCGCTCAGCCGCGCTCCCCGCCCCCGCCCCGGCACCGAAATGGTGCCGCCGAGTGCCAACAGTACGACGCCCAACGCCTGCCCCCTCACCCCGTGTCACCCCCGCCGGCCGCCACCAACCTACATCCCGGTACGAACACTTGCACTGAGGCGGCGACGGTGAGCTGGTGAAGGTCCGGCTGCCGCCGCTACGCCTTCGGCCCGACCCGGGCCGTACGGGCCTGAACCGTGCCGTGCGCGGGTTCGGAAGCGGCGAGCGAGGTAATGCGCTCCATGTTGGCCGACCCCCACTCGCCCAGCGGCATGAGGGCGCCGAGAAGCGACGCGCCGAACTCGGTCAGGGAGTACTCCACCTTCGGCGGCACCTGGTGGAATTCCTCGCGGTGAACCAACTGGCTCGCTTCCATCTCCTTGAGCTGGCTGATCAGGACGCGCTCGCTGATGCCGACGACCGCGCGCCGCAGCTCTCCGAAGCGCAGTGGTCCATCGGTGTGGAGTGCCCACAGGATCAGCATCTTCCACTTGCCGCCGACGACGGCGAGGGCGGCGTCGAACCCGCAGGTGAAGGTTCGTTTCGTCATCAGCACTCCCACTGATCTACCGATCCAAAAGTAAGTACCCGTCAAAATAGTCGGTACTTGAGGAAATGTCGGCATGAGCCGGAGCATGGAGCGGCAACGGCCGAAGGGCCGAAACCGCCCGTGTTCCGACTGGAGTTGAGCATGCCTGCAAACGACCGCACGCCGGTGACCGTGATCGGATTGGGGGCGATGGGTACCGCGCTGGCGGAGGCGTTCGTCGCGGCGGGGCACCCGACGACCGTATGGAACCGGAGCGCGGAGAAGGCCGCGCCACTCGTCGCCAAGGGAGCGCGACAGGCCGGCACGGTGGAGGAAGCGGTGGCCGCCGGCCCGCTGATCGTCGCCTGCCTGACCACGTACGACGCCACCCGCGAGGCCCTGGAGCCGGCCTCCGCCGCCCTGGCCGGGCGTGCGTTGGTCACCCTCAACACCGGGACGCCGGGAGGCGCCCGCCAAATGGCCGGCTGGGCGGAGGAGCGAGGAGCACGCTTCCTGGACGGTGCGGTCAAGAACGTGCCCACAGCCGTCGGCGCACCCGGCACCCTCCTGTACTACGGCGGCGACAAGGGCGTGTTCGACGCACACGAGGCGACACTGCGGGTGCTGGGCGGGGACACCGTCCACCTCGGTGACGAGCCGGACCTGGCCGCGCTCTACGAGCAGGCCGTGGGCGGGCTCCTGCTGCCCGCCCTCCTCGGCTTCTTCCAGGGAGCCGCACTGGTCACCGCACGCGGTCTGACGGCCGGCACCCTGGTGCGTTACACCGTCAAGTGGCTGGAGATGATCGCCGCCGAACTGCCGGCCATCGCCGAGGAGATCGACAGCGGC
Organism: Streptomyces abikoensis; assembly: GCF_014648775.1. Taxonomy (GTDB): domain Bacteria; phylum Actinomycetota; class Actinomycetes; order Streptomycetales; family Streptomycetaceae; genus Streptomyces; species Streptomyces abikoensis. Next base: position 456,892 of record NZ_BMRT01000002.1, on the reverse strand, counting down.
GACTACACCCGGCCGCGCGCGACGGTCGGGATATTCCACCAGGGAATCGCCAACGTGCCCCAGCTCGGCCGGGAGGCCGACATAGATGTGTCCTGGCACCTGCCGATGCATGCGCTGCTCGAACGCGCCGTCGCCGACGGCCACCGCGACCACAGCATCTCGGCACTCGTCGAGACGCTCCGTAAGCCGGAGTAGGGGTGCCGGAGCAGCAGGGGCGCTGATCCCGGCGCCGAGGCGTGCCGTGCCGAGCCGTGCCCAGCCGTGCCGCGTCGTCAGCCGACCCGTCGGGCCAGTACCTGTCCCGGCCAGGAGTCGGACAGGAACCGGTCGGTGGGGGCGAACCCGTTGCGTTCGTAGAACGCGACCAGCTCGCCCCCGCCGCCCGCCCAGCAGTCGACCCGCAGCAGCTCCACACCGGCCCGCCGGGTCTCCTCGACGGCATGGGCCAGCAGTGCCGCCCCGACGCCCAGACCGGCGTACCGCCGGTCGGAGACCAGCAGCCGGACGTACCGCTCGGGTTCCCCGGCCGGGGCGATCGGCATCTGCGGGCTGGGCCCGGAGTCCAGCACCATGGCTCCGACGGGTGTGCCGTCCCGTTCCGCGATGTAGGGGGTGTTCTCGGTCATGTACCGCTCGACCCGCGCCACACCACCGGGCTTTCGCGAATACGGTGTCGTGCCCCACTGCTCGGTGTTGCCGCGACCGTTCATCCAGGCCACCGCGGCGTCGAGCATGTCCAGAACGGCCGGTGCGTCGGCCAGGCCGCCTGGTCTGATCCGTATGTCATGTGTGCTGTCGTTCACGGCGGAATCTTAAGCAGCCGTCCTGTCCGTGGGGCCGGCTGCTACAATGAACGCGCTGGCCTTCGGCGCTCCCATAGGTGCGTACGGAGGCTTTTTTCATGCCTACTGACACATCCATACCGCCATCCACCGCACCTACTGTCGCGGGCTACCGCGCCCTCCTGCGCAACCGCGAGTTCGCCGGCTTGTACGCCGGCTTCACACTCACTGTCGCCGCCGGCACCCTGTCGGGCTTCGCGCTCGGCACATTGGTCGACCGTCAGACCAACTCCCCGTTCCTGACGGCCGTGAGCATGTACGGCGCCACCTTCGCCACGGTGCTCGGGGCGCTGACACTGATGTCGGTCGCGGACGGGAGCCGTCCCCGCCGGACCCTCCTCGCACTCCAGTGCGTCTCGCTTGCGGCGGTCGCCACGCAGGCGGTTCCGGGGTTGTCGTTGGTCGCCCGGTTCGGGCTGCTCCTGGTGGTGGGTTTTTTCCAGTCCCTGGCGACCGGCACGCGGATGGGGTTGCTCGCCGAGATGATACCGGACTCCGCGTACGCCTTGGCACGTTCGCTGATGAACATCACCTCGGGCGGCATGGCAGTCCTCGGCTACGCCGTCGGCGCGGTACTGCTGCGGCACCTGAGTCCGCGAGAAGTCTTCCTCGTCGCCACCGCCCTGACCGGAACCGCGTTGGTCCTCGTGCGGGCGACCATCCGGGAACGCTCGATCCGTCTGACCCGCCGCCCCGGACTGCGACAGACTTGGACAGCGAACATCGCGCTTTTCTCCCGCCCCGGGCGGCGGGTACTGCTGCTGAACCTGTGGGTTCCCAACGGCCTGATCGTCGGCTGCGAGGCGCTGTTCATCTCCTACGACCCAGGACCCGCCAGTGCCCTCCTGGCCGCCGGTTCGGCCGGCATGCTCCTCGGGGACCTGACCGTCGGACGGCTGCTCACCGCCGACCAGCGACGCCGCTGGGCGTTCGCCCTGCGGCTGCTGCTCGCCGCCCCTTACTTGCTGTTCGCCGTCCACCCACCCGTGCTGGTGGCGACGGCGGCGGTGTTCGTCGCCAGTGCCGGGTTCGCCGCCACTCTGCCGCTCCAGGAGCAGCTCCTCGCGTCGACGCCCGATCCGGTCCGCGGTCAGGTGCAAGGCGTCGAGTCCGCCGGCCGGATGACGTGGCAGGGTATCGGAGCCGCGATCGCCGGCGGTGTCGCCCAGTACCTCACCCCCGGCACCACGATCTCCGTTCTGGCCGCGGTCTCCCTCACCATCACGGCCCTCTCCCGCCGTGCTTGCCGCTGAGCATATGGCGGGCTCCGCGACCGGCCGCGGCTTTCACGTCGCCCGCGTCGGCACCCCGGGACGGCTCACGCACGGTGGTCACTCGTGCATGCGCATCAGCAGATGTCCCCGCCGGAACCGCTCGTCCTGGCGCGGTTCACGAAGCATCCGGCCGATTTCGACGAACCCGGCTTCGCGGGCCAGTCCCGCCAGGTCGTCGATCGGCCACCGATAGGCCGTCGTCACCTTGTGGTCGAACGCCGTGACCGGCTCGCCCTCCGACTCGAAGAAGGCGAGCAGGAGGTGGCCGCCGGGTGCGAGCACCCGGCGGAACTCCGCGAAGTACGAGGGGATTTCCCGGGGCGGGGTGTGGATGACCGAGTACCAGGAGAGGATGCCGCTCAGCTCGCCGTCGGCCAGGTCCAGGGCGTCCATGGAACCCACCTCGAACCGCAGGTCCGGGTGTGCCTCACGGGCGAGGTCGATCATCACGGGCGAGAGGTCGACGCCGAAGGCGTCCAGTCCCAGGTCCCGCAGATGTGCCGTCATATGTCCCGGGCCGCACCCCAGCTCGGCGACGGCACCGGCGACGGCACCGGCCCCGGGCCCGCCCCGGGAGGCCAGCGCGAGCTCGGCGAACGCGGCGAGCACCGCACGATCCAGCGGAAGAGCGTCGAGCGAATCACGGACGAATTCGGCGTAGCGGACGGCGACGGCGTCGTACGCGTCCGCTGTCGTCCGGAGGTACGGGGGAGAGGAAGAGTAAAGGGAAGGTTCCATCACGAACGAGCACCCTATGGCTTCCCTCCTGGGCCCTGTCCCCCCGGCCGCCGTGCAAAAGACCATGCCAGCATGGCTGGAATCGCACATTTTCCATGCAAGGGTGACCAGAACGCATCCTTCCCGGTCATGCGCCCCGTCCATCATTCATCAGGGGGCACGTCGAACGGCGTCGTACGGACGGACCGAGGTGAAGGGTTGAGCGTGAGGAACGTGCTTCTCGAACGCGACGAGGCGTTGGCGGAGGCGGCGAGGGCCGCCGAGGCCGCACGGTCCGGCAACGGGCGCTGGCTGCTGTTCCGCGCGACGCCGGGCCTGGGCCGCACCGCCCTGCTGGAGGAAGCGGTGCGGCGGGAGGCGACGGCCGGCGGCATGCGCGTCCTGCACGCGCGTTGCTCGCCGGAGGAGTCGGCGTTCCCCTTCGGCCTCGTGCGCCTGATCTTCGCCGGTGCCGGTGCCGAGGCCAGGACCGAGGCCGAGGCCGGAACGGAGGACATCCCGTTCGCGGACCCGCCGGCTGCCGAGGAACAGCAGGTCTTCCACCATCTCGTGGCCTCCCTGGCCCGCACCGCCGCCCGGCGGCCCGTGCTCGTGGCCGTCGACGATCTGCACGACGCCGACGCGGTGTCACGCCGCTGGATCGGCTACCTGGCCCGGCGGCTCGCGGGCCTGCCCGTGCTGCTGCTCCTCACCAAGTGCCTCACCGAATACCTCGAGAACGACAACACCGCGCTGCCCGGCGCGACGGGTACGTCCGTGACGCTCCGCCCGCTCGGCCCCGGGGCCGTCGCCCGCCTCGCGCTCGCCGGCCCGGCGCGTACCCGGAAGCAGGACGCCGACCGGGCCGAGCTGTGCGTCCGGGCGTGCGCCGGCAATCCCGCACTGGTGCACGCCCTCCTCGCCGACCTCGGGGAGGGGCCGCCGCCCGGCCGGTTGTCCGACCTGGCCGGACGCCGCTACCGGGACGTGATCGGTCACTGGTTACGGGTCCGCGCCACCCCGCGCTCGCGCCGCCTGTCCCTGGCGGTGGCCGTCGCCGGGGACGGTCCCGCACCGCTCGGTGGAAGACCGCTCCACGAGGCCGCCGCCCTCGGACCCGCCGCCCTCGGCCCCACCGACCTCCGCCCCGCCGACCTCGGCCCCGACGGGCACGACACCCGTGCGGACATCCCCGCGGACCCTCCCGCGAACGCGCTCGGCCTAGGTCGTCTCTTCTCCCACCCGCTGGCACGGGAAGCCGCCCTCGCGGCCGCCGAACCCGCCGAACTGAACGCGCTGCGCCGCCGTATCGCCCGGCTGCTCGACGAACAGGGCGCGCCCGCGGCTCATGTCGCCGCGCATCTCCTCCACATGGAGCTCCACACCGACCGGCCCGGTGAGGAGTGGATGACGCAGTCCCTGGAGGACGCGGCCGAGGACGCCGTACGCGACGGCCGCGCCGACGAGGCCACCGCCCTCCTCCGCCATGCCCTCACCGCCCCGCTCGCCCCCGCCCGGCGCGCCGGGCTCGCCCTGCGCCTCGCCGCCCTGGAACTGCCCCACAGCGCCGACGCCGGCATCCGCAGGCTGCGCGCGGCCCTGGAGCTCCACGCGGACGGCCACGAACGCGCGACCGTCGCGCCCGCCCTCGGCGCGGCGCTCGTCGCCCGGGGCCGTACGGACACCGCCATGCACGTCATGCGCCAAGTGGGCAGTGCCGTGGAGGACGACGAGCTCGTCCGCGTGCTGCAGACCACGGCCGCCCTCATGGCCTCCCATGACGCGATCGCCTGGCGCAACGCCGTCGCCCGCATGCGGGAGCTGGCGGCGACGGCCCCCGCCACCGTCGAGCCGCTCGCCTGCGGCCTGGTCACCGAGTACGAGGCCGGGGCCGGCGGGCTGTCGGCGGCCGAGGCCATGACCCGTGTGCTGCCCCGGCTGAAGGCACCGGTGGACCCCCGGCTCCGCACGGGCTGGCTGGGCAGCGCGGCCACCTTGCTGCAGTGGGCCGACCGGCTGGACGAGGCACGCGCGCTCGCCGACGAGTGCCTTCCCGCGCCGCCCGCGCTGCCGGACCTGACGGACATCGGTCAGCAGTGCCTGATCAGCGTGCGGGCCGAGGCGGCCCTGTGGGTCGGCGACTTCCGGCGGGTCATCGCCGAGAACGCCCCGCTCCTGGACGCCCGCACCGGGCAGGGACTCCGCATGCCCCACCTGGTGTCCATGGTGGCACTCGCCCACCACGAGCTCGGCCACCCTGCCCACGCCCGGCGACTGGTGGCCACCCTCGACGAGGCGAGCGCGAGCGCCGACAGTTCCTGGGAGTGGAACGAGCTGCGCCACGCCAGGGCCCGTATGCGCATGGCCGAGGGGAACTTGCAGGCCGCCCTCGACGACTACCTGTCCTGCGGCCGTGGGCAGAGTGCCCGCGACTTCGTCAGCCCTGTGGCCACGCCCTGGCGGTCCGGCGCGGCCCTCGCCCTCGTCGGACTCGGGCAGCCGGTGCGGGCCCTGGACCTGGCGGAGGAGGAACTGCGCCACGCGCGGACCTGGGGGACTCCCCGTACGGTGGGCCGGGCGCTGCGGGCCCACGGCGCGGCGGTGGGCGGCCGGCGCGGGCTGGACTCGTTGCGGGAGGCGGTGGCCGTGCTGCGGCAGGCACCGGCGCCCGTGGACCTCATCGAAACGCTGCTCGACCTGGGGCAGGCGCGGATCGGCGCCGGGAACGGCCGCAAGGGCCGCGACGATCTGCACGAGGCCCACACCCTGGCACTACGGCTCCTGGCCCCCGACTCCACCCCCGGTTCCGCCCCCGACTCCGTCCCTGTCTCCGTCTCCGCTCCGGTCACCGGACGCCTGGTCCGCGCCGCCGAGGACGCTCTGCGCACCGGGGGCGCCCGGAGGACCCGCCGCGTCGCGATGGGCAGCGCCGCGCTCACCGTCGCGGAGCGGCGCATCGTCGAACTCGCGGCCACGGGGCGGACGAACGCGGAGATCGGTGCGGCGCTCCACCTGGCCCGCCGCACGGTGGAGACCCACCTCACCAACGCGTACCGGAAGCTCGGCGTGACGCGCCGCACCCAGCTCGCGTCCTGTCTGGGTGCCGCGAGCACAGGAAACCCCTCCGCAAGCCCCTCCGCCGCACGGGACATGACCGCGCTGACCTGATCCCGGTCCCGAGCCCGATCCACATCTCCACGCCGTCGCTGTGCGTCCGCTGTGTTCGTGGTCTTCCACGATGGCCCGGTCATCCGGCCGCCGGGCATCGTGGGAGCCGCGCCGGGCAGTACCGGCAGGACCCACCCGCACCGGCCGTGGTTCGGGTGCGGGACCCGGCGTTTCCCACCGGAGACGTGCGAGCCGCCGAGCGCTCGCGGAAGAGGGGTAACCATCATGAGGCCGACCACGCGCAGGACCGTCCGGAACTCCCTGGCCACGCTGTTCGCCGCCGCCGGCATCACCGCGGGACTCGCCCTGCCCGCCGGCGCCGCCGGGGCGAGCCCCGCCACGCCGGTCCCGGGCGTCACGCAGCAGGCCCAGCCGAAGACCGCCCAGGCCCAGCAGCTGGCCGGGCTGCAGGGGAACCAGTTGTGGAAGCTGCGCAAGAAGGGCGACAAGTACGAGATCGCCAACTCCCACAGTGATCTGTGTCTGAAGGTGAAGGGCGGCTCGACCGACAACGGGGCACCGGTCGTCCAGGGCGAATGCGGCACGGCCTCCGAGAACCTGTGGAAGCCCCAGGTGACGGACAACGGGACGTTCATCATGCTCCGGAACGCCAACTCCAACAAATGCCTGAGCATCGACGGCGGCAGGGCGACCAGGGGCGCGAAGATCGTCCAGTGGGACTGCTTCGGCGGCGGCAACCAGAAGTGGTGGGACACGGACGGCATCAACGCCGACCAGGGCTGGTGGATCAGCGGTAACACGCCCAGCGGCGCCCCGACGTGGATGTGCCTCGACATGCCGGGCTGGAGCACCTCGCCCGGCACGCAGGCGGCCATGTGGGAGTGCACCAGCTGACGCCATCTCCTGATTCCGTCGCATCGCCACCAGAGTTCGCCCCCACAGGAGTTCAGCATGCGCATGCGTGTGTCGCGTCGTCCTTCGAACGCCGCCGTCATCGCCGCCACGACCGTGGCAGCCGCCGTCATGACCACCGGAGCCGCCTTCGCGGCACCGGGGCCGGCCGGACCGGCGGTCGTGGCGCCCCCGGCCGCCCAGGCCGCGGCCTATCCGAACCCGGTTCTGGACGTCGAGAAGGCCAGCGCCAAGGACTACCGCAGTTTCGTCCAGAGCCTGCGGTTGAGAGCCACCAACGGCAAGGTCTTCAAGGACAAGATGTACAGGACCAACCCGCAGGCCACCGACCTCTTCCCGGTACGCCTGACCACGGCCAGGGCCTCCGTGGACCTCGTCGTCCGCTCCGGCGACCTGTACACCGTGGGCTGGTACACCGAGAGCAACAACACCTTCCACTCCCTCAAGGACGGCAATACCAACCCCGTCTACGCGCCGAAGCCGAACACGACGCAGGACCGGCTCGACTACGACGGCAACTACGGCACTCTCGAAGGCCGCGCGCCCGGCAAGGCCACACGCCTCACTGTCGCTCTCGGCAAGGAGAGCACCAAGCAGGGCGTCATCAACCTGGCGACCACTCCGGCGAAGGGCGGGGAAGCCGCCAAGGCACTCCTCGTCCTGGTCCAGGAGATCAACGAAGCCGCTCGGTTCACCAAGATCGACACGTTGGTGACAGCCGGCTGGGTCAACGGATCCGTCGCTCAGCGCGACTTGCTGGTCGACCTGGAGAACGACTGGGATCCCTTCTCCACGTGGGCCGTCAAGAAGCTCAAGAACCAGCCCGTGGAACCCCACGCCGTCGGCGGCAAGAAGATCGCGACCCTTGACGCGGCCCAGGAATACCTCGCGGTGGTCAAGCAGCAGTAACGAACCGGCCGCCGGAAGGCCGCCGCCTCGGGAGAGGCGGCGGCCTTCCCGCCCACGCACACGACCTGAGAGACCTCGCGGCGCGATGCCGCGTCACTGGTACTGCGGGCGCCACTCGAAGAGCAGGATGGTCGCGTCGTCCCGTAGGTGGTTGCGCTGGTAGTCGAGGATGGCGTGGATGAGCAGCCGCAGCACCTCGGCCGGGAGCTGGCCGGCCGCGGAGGAGCGGATGATGAAGTCGGTGAACCGGGCGAGGCCGAACTCCGCGCCGTCGTCGTCGCGGGCTTCCACGACGCCGTCGGTGTAGAGCAGGACGCAGTCGCCGGGCTCCAGTGTCGTCTCGTGGACGTGCCGGGCCGCCGGGGCGAGTTGGCCGATCAGGCCGATCGGCGGCTGCGGGGGGCTGTCCAGCGCCCCCTCGAGCACCCGCTCGGCACGGATCAGCAGCGGCGGCGGGTGACCGCAGTTGACCCAGCGCAGCACCCCGGTGGCCGCGTCGAGGCGGCACAGCACACCGGTGCAGAAGTGGTCGGGCAGCCACTGGGCGAGCGCCTGGTCGACGGAGCCGACGATGTCGGCCAGGTCGCCACCGCCGCGGCGGGCGTTGCGCGCCGCCGCCATGGCGACCGACGTGGTCAGGCCGGCGGACACGTCGTGGCCCATGGAGTCGATGATCATCGTGTGCAGTATGTCCTTGACCACCGCGTGGTCGAAGGCGTCACCGGCGATTTCGTAGGCCGGTTCGAGAACCGCGGTCGAGACGCACTTGCTGCTGCCGATGGTGTGGGAGGGCAGGAAGGCCCGCAGCATCTCTGCGGGCAACCGCATGGGTGTGACGCGGGTGCGGGCGGCGAGCCAGTCGCTGTAGGCGCGCTTGGAGGTGATCAGCATGGCGAACAGATGGGCCAGCATCCGGCTGCGGCGCATCCGCATCCCGTCGAGCGAGGCGGTCCGTACCGCCAGCACGCCCAAGCGCTCGGAGCCGTCGATCAGGGGCATCCAGGCGATCATGTCGTTGTCGGCGTCGACCACGCGCGGGGTGACCGTGCGGTAGGCCCAGCCGGCCGGCGAACGGTCCACCGGCAGCGGCTCCAGGGCCTCGTCGAGCGGGACGAGCAACTGTTGCTGCAGGTCGACGAGGTAGATCAGGGCGGTGCCCAGGCCGAGGGCCGCGGCGCACCGGTTCGCCAGGTCGGGCAGCTCGAACGGCAGTGCCGTCTGCGCCTCGGTGAGCAGCTCTTCCAATCGGTTCTCGTCGACGGCGACGCGGGGACCAGCGGAAACATGCGGTGGGTCCGGCACCGGGATCACCACCTTCCGTTCCCAGTCTCACACCGATCCCGACCACTCTCACGTCGGGCGCGAGGGGCCGGGCGCGGACGTGGGCCGGGCCGAGGTGAGCGCCTCCGGTGTTTCGGCGGCGGGGTTTCCCCGCCAGCGCGTACGAGCCGGAACGTGTTCACCTTTCATCAGGAAGGAGTCGGCGTCGATGTGGGCGGAGTCGTCGATGACGACGCCGTAGTGGACGAACGCGTTGGTGCCGATGGTGCAGTCGTCGCCGATCGCGATGGGGCCGGACTTGAAGACACCGTCCTCCAGGGAATGGGCCTGGAGAGTGCTGCCCGCGTTGAGGGCGCAATTGTCGCCGACCCGGGTGAGGGTGCGCTCGATGATGCCGCAACCGTCGTCGAGGACCCGGTGGCCCATGCGGACACCGAGGAGCCTCCAGACGGCCGGCTTGAGGGGGGTTCCGTTGAGGACGGCGAGATAGGCCGTGGACGGTACCTTCCAGTACCGCTCGTGTCTCCAGAAGTCCTTGTCGTAGATGGAGCAGAAGCGTGGCCGCAGTCCGTGCGGGCCGACCACGGCCCGTTCGACCACCACGAACCAGCCCACGGTGAACGCGAGTCCGAGCACGGCGGAGCAGACCGTTCCCAGCCAGTGCGACACGTCGTCGCCTCCCGAGGGGAGCATGGCGATCAGCACCAGGCCGAAGACGTACAGGATCCGGACGGTCAGGAACAGGGCGACGGTGACGGCGTTGTGGCGGTTCTTGGCCGCGAGCCCGGCGCGGTGCTCGGGTCCCGTGCCCGCCTGGTCGAAGAGGCGGTCGCGTTCGACCGAGCGCGGGATCTCGAAGGGCGGCGAGCCGAGCAGCCCGGTGTTCTCCTTGACCGGGCCACTGACCGGGATCATGGTCTTGGTCGCCAGCAGACAGCCGTCGCCCGTCCTGCCGTCGGCGGGGTAGGCGATGTTGTTGCCCAGGAAGTTGTTCCGGCCGATGACGGCCGGGACGGCGCGGAAGGACGTGCTCGAGAATTCGGCGTTCATCAGGGACAGCCCGTCCGAGACCATCGTCCCGGTGCCCACGTGACTGAGGGTGGGGACTTCGTGCTTGACGACCATGCCGAAGTTGGACCCGGTCTGCTCGAACGGTCTCAGTCGGTAGCCGATGGCGCACAGATAGTGCACGACGGCCGAGCTGTCGCCGAACAGGGCGTTGTAGAAGCGGATGTTGGAGACGCGGGCGGTGGCGCGTTGCAGTGCGAACCGCGCACCGTAGAGCGGGTGCACCACGTTCGGCCTGACCAGGTGGCACAGCAGCCGCGACAGGGCCGAGATCAGGACCGGCCCGAGGACGGCCAGGCCGAGCACCGCGGCGGCGGCGATCCACAGGCTGTCGGTGTAGTACCTCAAGCTGTCCGGGCCGGCCGTCCCGGGGACCGCGTCGGCCAGCGGGGAGGGCCGGGACACCAGCAGCGCGGCGACGGCGGTGCCGCCCACCCCGGCGGTGGCCATGACGGTCAGCAGCCAGACGACGCTGTGGCAGACGCGGCGCACATTGCCGCAACGGGCCGGCGGGACCGTCAGGTACTGGCAGCCGGCCGGCGTCGGCACGGCCGGTGAGCCGTGCCAGCACTGCCCGTCTGGCACGGACTGGCCGGAGTGCAGCGAGGAGGCGTGCCCGAGCTGGGCGGCGTGCCCGAGGCGCACGTCGATGTCGAGGGTGCTGTGCTCGCCGACGAAGGCGCGGTCGCCGATGGTGACGCGGCCGGTCTCGATGAACCCGTCGCGGGCCCGGTAGCCGTTGAGATAGGTGTCCTTGCGGATGACGGCGTCGGCTCCGACGGTGAGCAGGTCGGTGCACACCGGTACCCGGATGGTGAGGATCAGGGCACGGGGTCCGACCCTGGCACCCAGCGCTCTCAGGTACAGCGTGTACAACGGCGTACCGACGGACAGCAGGGCGAGCGGATTGGTGGTGACGAGGGTCTTCACGCACCAGAAGCGGACGTAGGCCATGCTCCACAGGGGGATGCGCCGCGCCGACCACCGGCCGACGAGGGCCCACTTCGCGGCGATCGGCAGCAGTCCCGTCCCGCCCAGCGCCGCGGCACCGAGGACGATCGCGCGCCCGCAGGCGCCGGGCCACCCGTCGGCCTGCCTCACCCAGGCGGTCCCGGCGTCCAGTGCCACCGAGGCGAGGGATACGTAGGCGAGGAACACGAGGAGTTGCGCCGCCGTGCACAGGGCGTACCGAGGGGTGCTCACCATGGGCCCCGGTTCTGGTTCCGGTACCGGTGGTGGCGCCGGGTGCCGCGCCGGTGCGCGGTCGTCCGGTGCGGCCGGTGCCGTCCCGTCCAGGGCCGTGGCGAGGGCGCGTACGGTGGGGTGCAGATAGACGTCCTTCATCGACACGCCGGGCAGGCCCGGGAGGTCGCGGACGGCAGCGTTGAAGTGCGCCATCAGCAGGGAGTTGGCGCCGAGTTCGTCGAAGAAGTGGCTGTCCACGGAGACCCGTTCGACCCGCAGGGTACGGGCCAGCAGCTCGGCCAGCGCCCGTTCGGTGCCGGTCCTCGGCTCCGTGAACCCGCGTCGCGTCGCGAGTCGGCGCGGTCCGGCCGGCGCGGGCAGACGGTTGCGGTCGGCCTTGCCGCTGGGCAGCACCGGTATCGACGGGAGGGGTTCGAGGTAGGCGGGAACCATGTAACCCGGCAGCTGCTCCCGCAGCTGTACGACGACGTGATCGGGGTCCACGACGGCGTCTTCGCGGGTGGTGTAGAACGCGCACAGCTCCACGGTGTCCGGGGCGGCCTCGTGCCGGGTCACCACGGCCTGGGCGATTCCGGGGACGCGGAGCAACACCGATTCGATCTCGGCCAGTTCCACACGGTAGCCGCGGATCTTGACCTGGGTGTCGATGCGGCCGTGATGCTCGATCTCGCCGAGATCGTTGATCCTGCCCAGGTCCCCGGTGCGGTAGATCCTGCCGGACGGGTTGCCGGGAACGCCGAGGAAGTCCGGGACGAAGGCGCGTGCTGTCAGGTCCGGCCTGTTGAGGTAGCCGTCGGCGAGCCCCATGCCGGCGATGGCGATCTCGCCCATCGATCCGGGTGGCAGCACGGTGTTCCCCTCGGGGTCGAGCAGGACCACGGCGTAGGTCGGCAGCGGGACGCCGATCGTCACCGGGCGGTCCGGGTCCAGCAGGGTCCAGGTCGCGGTGACGGTCGCCTCGGTCGGGCCGTACACATTGAGGAACCGCCGGCCGGGCCGGTGCCAGCGGCGGATGAGGTGCTGGGGGCACGACTCCCCGGAGACCAGCAGGAACCGCAGCTCGGACCGGTCCGCGTCCAGCGTGGCCAGCAGGGTGGGGACACAGCACAGCGCGGTGACGTGCCGGTCCCGCAGGAAGGCGTCCAGCTCGGCCCCGACCAGACCGGGCCCGGCCGGCCGGGGCACCAGCGTGGCACCGGCCATCCAGGGCACCCATGTCTCCTCGACGGAGAAGTCGAAGGCGAGGGTCATCCCCTGGTACACCCGGTCCTCGGCGGTGAGGCCGTAGACCTCCGCCGCCACGCGGACGAAGTTGCAGATGGCCGGGTGGCCGATGGCCACTCCCTTGGGGCGGCCGGTGGAGCCGGAGGTGTAGATGACGTAGCAGAGATCGTCGGCCTGCCGGCCGGGGGCGGCGGTGGCGGGCGCGGCGCCGAGGCGTCGGGTGGATCGCCGCGCTATGTCGGCCCGCACCCGGTCGAGGTACACCAGCTCTGTACCGCCCCCGGTGGCACCGTCCCCGGCGGCGAGGTGGGCCGCCCGGTCGTCGAGCCCGGAGAGCGTCAGGACCGTGCGTACGGCGGCGTCGGAGACGATGTACGACAGCCGGTCCGCCGGGAATCCGGGGTCCAGCGGGACGTAGGCCGCGTGTGCCTTCAGTACGCCCAGCATCCCGGTGTAGGCGTCCACCGGGTCGTCCAGCAGCAGCCCGATCCGGTCGCCGGGGCGGGTGCCCCGGTCCAGCAGAAAGCGGGCGAGCTGATTCGCCTTGTCGTCCAGCTGTGCGTAGGTGAGTGTGACATCGCCGGCGTCCACCGCGAGCCGGCTTTCCCGGCCCTGCGCCCGTAGCCGGTCGCACCGCTCCTCGAACAGACGCTCAAGCCGCTCACCGTCCCGCCAACGGGCCGGTCCGCCGTCCCCGGCGCAGGTCAGCAACCCGTCCGGCCGACTCGACGACCGTGGCACCCACGGCCACGCCGGCTCCCGTCCGGGGGTTTCCCTTTCTCTCCGCTCGTCATCCGGGGTCATGATCCGCCACAACAGCTTCGCGCGGATATTGGTGGCACTTAAATTTTACCGCTCCATGCCCATGCCCACCCCTGCCTCCCCACTGCCCGGCACCATCCGTTTCGCTCTCTCGGCGTGCGTCGGCGGGCGGTGAGCCCTTGACTGGAGAGCGAACCGCCGAACGTGCCCCTGGAGGAGAAGTGACTCGACGCTGGACACACCGCGCGACGGGCGTGACGTTGGCCGGACTCGTCGCCTTCACGGGTGTCGGCTGCTCCCAGGGCTCGAGCGGCCCGTCCGGCACGGGGAGCAAGGCGGCCTCCGTCGCCTCTCAGGCTTCCGCGGCGGTGTCGTCCCTCGCCTCGGAGGCTTCCGGCGCGCTGGCGTCGGCCAGCGCGGAGGCGAGGCGGAAGCTGGACGGGATCAAGGGCGGGGTCGACGTCAAAGGTGATGTGAAGCTCGGCAACGTGACCACTGACGGCGAAGGACGTGCCGAGGTCCGGCTCACCCCCGACAACACGACCGACTCGACCAAATCGTTCGCCGTTCAGGTCAACTTCACGGATCCGGGAGGCAACCTCCTGGACACCGCGGTCGTGACCGTGTCGGATGTCCCCGCCGGCAAGAACGGCACGGCCACGGCGCGCAGCAACCGGAAGTTGTCCGGTGACGTGCGGGCCGAAGTCGCCAGAGCCGTGCGGTACTGACGGCCGGCAGCGCACTTCAGGTCGGCCGGTGGGAGGTTGCCGCTCGCCAGGTAGGCGTTGACGGCGTCGTTCACGCAGGCGTTGCCGTAATCGGTGCCGTAGACCGCGTGGCGGAACGAGTCCGTCACCGTGATCATCCGGGACGAGGGCCACCGCGTGTGCATGGCCTGAGCCTCGTCGTACGGCACTCGGGGGTCGCCGGTGGCGTTGAGCATCAGCGCGGGGACGTCGCCGTCGACGGCGGTGGGCCCCTCGCGTGGTGGGGCCCAGAAGGCGCACGGGGTGGTGTTGTTGAGCAGCGGGCCGAACAGAGGATGCCCGTGCCGTGAGCGTTGCACCGCGTGCCAGAACACTTCCGCATCGTGCGGTCCCGGTGTGTCGGCGCACAGGAACGCCGTCTGCGCGCTCGCGTACGCCGAGTCCTGGGCGGACAGCAGGGAGGGCAGCAATTCGGCGAGCGCGGGGTCGGGCTCGGCCCGCCCCTTCGTGGCGGCTGTCTTGAGGGTGCCGGTCATCACCGCGATCTGTGCGTCGGTCGCCTCGGTGTCGGCACCGAGCACCCCGTAGAAGAGCACGGGCACCACGTGTTCGTCCAGCAGGTAGTCACCGACACGCAGCGGCCGGTGGGCGGCCGCCCCGGCGATCCCGGCCACGGTGGCGAGTACGTCGTCGGCGCTCGCCCCCAGCCCGTACGTGCCGTTCCGGGCGGCGGCCCAAGCGGCCCAGTGCCGCAGCGCCGCCTCGTTGGCGCTTTCGGTGCCGTACTCGGGCCACGGGGCGAGGTGGCCCGGTTCGTGCACGCCGTCCAGGACCATCCGGTCGGTGCGGCCGGGGAACATCGCCGTGTACACCTCGCCCAGGTACGTCCCGTAGGAGATCCCCAGGTACGAAAGGCGCTGCTCGCCCAGGGCCGCGCGGACCAGCTCCAGATCGCGGGCGACGTTCCGGGTCGACGCGTGGGGCAGCAGGTCCCGGGCATCGGCGCGGGCGCGGCAGCGTCGCGCGAGGTCCTGCTCGAAGGCGGCCGTGCGGCGGAAGCCGGCACGGTCGTGACCGGCCGACCGGAAGTAGCTGCCGGTTTCCCAGCCGCAGTCCAGCGGGGTGCTCCGGCCGGTGAACCGCGGATCGACACCCACCAGATCGAAACGTGCGCCGGTGGCGCCCAACGCCGTACGACGGGCGGGGAGGAAGTCGATGACCGGATCCCCGGGCCCGCCTTCGTTGACCACCAGGGTGCCGATGCGGTGGGCCGTGTCCGCCGCCGGGATCCGGGCGAGGGCGACGGTCACGGTCCGGCCACCGGGGCGCGTGTGGTCCAGCGGGACGGCCAACCGCGCGCACCGGGCGCCCGCCGCCTCCAGTTCCCTGCCCGCACTGTCGTCGGAGCCGCGCACACAGCTACCCCACCTCAGCTGCGGGGCGGCCGGGGCGGCAACGGCCGTTCTCGGCGCGGCGATCAGGGCGAGGACCGTGGCGAGCGCGGCGGCGACTGCCCGGCCGCGCAAGTAGCGTGTCATGCCGCCGACGGTAGTGCCTACGGGCCCGGCCCGCCGGAGCACGTTCCCGAAGGGCCGAATGCGCCCCCGGCGCGCGGAAGCCCGGTGGACGCCCGGTGGACGCCCGAGGAATACGTGCGGCGTGGCGTCTGAGTACGAGTACTCAGGTGCCGTGGCGACGCCGAGTGGACACTGGCCGACGGCCCGTCACATCCCGAAAGAAGGGGGAAAGCTCGTGCAGGATCCTTTTTCGCCACCGCCTTACCCGTCGCATCCGCCCACGTCACATGTCCCCGCGACCGGGGAGCGGTCGCTCCTGGCGAAGATCGGCATGGCTTTCGGGTGCGTGCTCGCGGCCGTCCTGATACTCAGCGGCCTGGGAGTCCTCGGAGTGATGGTGCTGCTCGCGACCGGCTCGATCCAGTTGTTTCCCAACAAGTGAGGCGGTCGCACATGCTCGATGGACAGACAGCCGACCGAATCCGTGTGCTGGTCGTGCTCAGCCGTCCCGCCGTCGCCGTGCTCCTCGCCCTCTACGTCGCGCTCGGCCTCGGCCAGGCCGGACACGCGGAGGACCGTCTGCTACTGGCGGGGTGCCTCATCCCGGTCATGGCCTTCCTGCTCTGCTCGGTCTGTGTCAACGACCTGTCCGACCGGGCCATCGACCAAGTCAACCTTCCTGGTGACCGGAACCGGCCGCTGGTCACCGCCGCCGCCGGCGGCCGCGAACTCGTGGTCACGGCCGTGGTGTCCGCCGTCGTCGCACTCGGCTCGGCGTTCGTGCTCGGATGCCGCCCCGGGCTGTTGATGCTCGCCGCTCTCGCGGTGAGCGCCGGGTACTCGCTGCGCCCGATCCGCCTCGCCGACCGGGGAGCCGTAGCGGCCCTGGCGCTGCCGGCCTGCTACGTCGCGCTGCCGTACCTGCTCGCCCTCACCGCGGCCCGTTCCGCCGTCCACCCGCGCGACCTGCTGATGTTCCTCGGGCTCTACATCGGCTTCGTCGGCCGGATCCTGCTCAAGGACTTCCGTGATGTGCGCGGCGACACCCTCTTCGGCAAGCGGACGTTCCTGGTCCGGCACGGACGACGCGCGACCTGCCTCTTCAGTGCCTGCGGCTGGACCATCGGCGGCCTCGTCATCCTGGCCGCGACACCTCGGCGCACCCCGGCGCTCGTATGCTCCTACCTCCTCTGCCTCGTTCTCGCGCTGGTGATCCTTCGCACCCTGGCGGGCGAGGTCGGGCACCGGCGTGAGGAGGCGCTCATCACCGGCGCGGCGGCCCTCGGCCGGGGGATGCTGATCCTGCAGCTGGCCCACCTGGCGACGGACCAGGCCGGATGGGACGCGCTCGCGCGGTCGACGGTCATGGGCGCGCTGCTGGCGCTCACGCTCGCTCAGACCGTTGGCATGGTGCGGTACGGTCCGGCAACCGGTCTCACCGTCGCCTCCTTGCTGAGGGAGACGAGCGCGTCGCGAGGGGAACGACCCCGGTCCGGGATTTCAGGGCGTGAGGCCGTCCACGCGGAGGGCGACGGGCCCGGCAGGTGAGGTGATCACGGACTCGGCGTCCTGGTGGCAATGGCCTCCGCACCCTTTCCCGAGTTGATCGTTGTGATGGGTATGACGTTACGACGATCGGAGGGCGCTCCGTGGTGAAGGACGCCGCGGCGGGAGGCAGTCTCTGGCGGCACGGATGCTTCTTCCGGTACTGGCTCGCGAACGCCGTCGACCTCGTGGGCAGCGGGGTCACGCAGGTGGCGCTGCCGCTCGTCGCGGTGGTCGAACTGCACGCCTCCGTCTGGCAGGCCGCGCTGCTCTCGTTCGCCCAGAAGTGCCCGCCCCTGCTGGTGTCGCTCCCCGCCGGGGCGCTCGCGGACCGGCACCGCAAGCGTCCGGTGACGGTGGGCGCGGCGCTGGTGGGCGGTGCGGCCTTCCTCGTCATCCCCCTCGCCGACGCCGTGGGCCGGCTGTCCCTGGGGCTGCTGTACGGGGTGGCACTGGTGGGCTCGGTCGCCGAGGTGTTCGGCTCCACAGCGCGCATCAGCCTTCTCCCGTCGCTGTTGCCCCGCTCCCGGCTGATGGAGGCGAACTCCAAGCTCGGGGGGATCAACTCCCTGGCCGACAGCGCGGGCTCCCAGCTCGGTGCCGTCGTGGTCACCGCCCTCGGCGCCGCCCATGCCGTGTGCCTGGACGTCCTCTCCTACCTGCTCTGCGCGCTGCTCCTCGGGCGTATCCGCACCCACGAACCGGATGTGGCACGTCCGGGCCGGAGGACGACTTTCCGGGGAGAGATCGCTGAGGGGCTGCGCTATGTGTGGTCCCATCCCACGATCCGGCCGCTGGTGCTCGCCGCCACCGCGTACGTCGCCGTCATGGCCTTCCTCACCACGCTGTGGCCGGTCTACCTGCTGCGTTGGCTGCACTACTCGAGTGCGGCGTTGGGCACGACGCTCAGCGTGGCCGCGCTCGGTGGGTTCTGCGGTGCGCTCGTCGTCCGCCCGTTGGTCGCGCGGTACGGCCCGGTGCGCGTCATGCTCGCCGCGCTGGCCCTGGCCCCGTTCACGGTGGCGCCGCTCCTGCTCGCCACGCCGGGCCGCTTCTCGCAGATGGCCGTAGCCCTGGGGATGTTCGTTCAGGTGGGGTGTGCCGTCGCCCAGGGCTCCACCCAGCGCACCGTACGGCAGGCCGCCTGCGATCCCGCGTTGCAGGGCCGCATGCTCGCCACGAGCCGGTGGGTCGTCTACGGCTCCCAGCCGGTGGCCGCCCTTCTCGCCGGCGCGGTCGGGACCTGGTACGGCCTGTGGGACGGCCTGGCCCTCGGCGCCGCCGCCCTGGCCGTCCCGTTCCTGGTCCTGCGCTTCTCCTCGCTTCCCGACTCGCTCCCCGACGCGCTTCCCGACTCGCGCCCTGGCTCGCGCCCTGGCTCGCCTTCCAATGTGCCTTCCGGTGTGCCTCGGGTCACCGCTGTCCTCGAAGAATCCCCTCGGTCACGCACGTGCCCGCACGACGAAAGCGATGCCTCATGAACCCTGGAGAAGATCCGGGCCGGCCCCGTCCTTCCCGTCCCACCGGACGGTACGTTCCCGCCAGAGGGATCTACACGGAGTCGGCGCGCCTTCAGCGGCTCGCCTGGTTCCGTTCCACGACCCGGCTGGAGCTCGACTCCTTGCAGCACACACAGCTCGACGCCGGGAAACTGACGGGAAACATCGAGGGTTTCGTCGGCGCCGTCGAAATCCCGGTGGGCGTCGCCGGTCCCTTGCTTATCCACGGGGAGAACGTCCAGGGCGAGGTCCATGCCCCCATGGCGACCACGGAAGGTGCCCTGGTCTCCTCGGCGACGCGGGGCGCCCTGGCCGTCACCATGGCAGGCGGTGTCAGTACTCGCGTGCTCTCGCAGACGATGACCCGGGCACCCGTGTTCGCCTTTTCCCGGCTGGCGGCCGCGAGCCGTTTCGCCTCGGTGATTCCCCAGCACCTCGACGCGCTCCGCACGGCCGTTCGGCAGGTCTCCGACCATGCCCGGCTCCTCTCGGTCCAGCCCTTGGTGGTGGGCAGGACCGTTCATCTGAAATTCCGGTACACCACCGGGGACGCGGCCGGGCAGAACATGACCACGGCCTGTACTTGGCACGCTTGCCAGTGGATCCTGGACCAGCCTCATCTGATCGGGGCCGAAGAGCTCGAATCCTTCATCGTCGAGGGAAACACCTCGGGCGACAAGAAGGCGTCGTCCCAGGCCATGGCGGAGGGCCGCGGCATCAGAGTGTCCGCCGACTGTCTCCTGCCCGGGGGAATCGTCGAGCGGGTCCTGAAGACCACGCCCGACGAATTGGTCAGGGGCTACCAGCACATCGCGGCCGGGGCCGTGCACAGCGGAGTTCTGGGCTCCAACGCGAACACCGCCAATATGGTGGCGGCGTTGTTCACCGCCACGGGGCAGGACATCGCCTGTGTTCACGAGTCGAGCCTGAGCCAGTTCGTCCTCGAACGGAGGCCGGAAGGCGTCTACGCGAGCATCACCCTCCCCGGTCTGGCCATCGGCACGGTCGGGGGCGGCACTCACCTCCCCGCGCAACACGAACTTCTGGAGTCGATGGGGTGCACGGGCCGGGGGAGCGCGGCACGGCTGGCGGAAATCATCGCCGGTTTCGCCCTGGCCCTGGATCTCTCGACGGTCTCGGCCGCCGCTTCCGGCCAGTTCGCCAGCGCCCACGAACGCCTCGGCCGCAACCGGCCGGTCCGCCGGTTTCAACTCGACGAGCTGGACGCCGCGTTCTTCGAATCGGCGCTGGGCGACTCCGGGATGCCGGGCGTCAAGGTCACAGGTGTCGAGGCAGTGAGCATTCCCATGGGTCCCAGCGTCCTTTCCGAGCTGACGTCGCGGACGGTGAAGAAGGACGTCGGCCTCTTCCCGATGCAGCTGAAGATCGAGCGTGACGACGTGGCGGACAAGCTCGACGTCATGGTCAAGGTCAAGCCCACCGACCGGGAGGTCATCAAGATGGCCGGGCTGGCCGCCGCTCTGTGCGGCGGTCCGGTGGCCACCCACTACCGCGCGTTCGACCGGCGCCTCGGATTCGTGGGATGCGATGTGCGCGAACTGGCCCTCTACGAGCAGACCGACACCCGCTTCACCAGCCTCGTGCCGAAGCAGTACCGAACCCATCGTGACGACCGGCGGGAGACGTACGTCATCGTGATGGAGTGCCTTCGCGACATGGAGCTGATGGACACGTCGGACCGGGGGCGCGGCTGGTCGCGCCGGCATTTGACCATCGCCCTGCGCGACCTCGGGCAACTCCACTCCGTCTGGTACGGCAAGGAATCGGCGCTCCGCCGGATGCCGTGGATCGGTCATGTTCCCAATGCCCCGGACATGGTGGAGATGAGGGACTTGTGGCTGGCCCTGGCCGACCATTCGGCGCAGGAGTTCCCCGAGATCGTCAGCGGACGCCACCACGACCGGCTTCTCGACTGCATCGGGACCATCGACCGCTGGTGGCCGCGGATCGAGGCCATGCCCAGAACGCTCGTGCACAACGACTTCAATCCCCGTAACCTCGCCATCCGTGCGGACGGCAGGCTCTGCGCGTACGACTGGGAGCTCGCCACTCTCCACATTCCGCAGCACGACCTGGCGGAACTGCTCTGCACCGCCCTGGAGCCCGCCGACATCGACGCGGCGGTGGTCCGGGAGCTCTCGGAAGTCCACCGCAGATCGCTCGAGACCCACACCGGGGCGGCCATCGACAAGGACCGGTGGGAATCCGGGTACCGCCTCGCCCTCAAGGACCTGGCGGTCAACCGCTTCGGGCTCTACTTCGTGGCGCACACGGTACGCCATTACGGCTTTCTCGAGCAGTGGTGGCGGAATCTCTGGGCGCTGATCGATCTGGCGGAGACCGCGGACGGGAGCTGACCCCGGTCCGGGTGACGATTTTCTTCCGCCGGATACGGTCTCGATATGAGCTCGTCCGATCGTAACCTCGGGCGAGCATTTCCGTTAGACCAACCGGGTGGGGGTCGACGGGAATGCCACAGGGTGTGTCGGCTGCTTTTCCCGCCCTTCTTGCATCACATCATCGGAAAAACAAAGGAAAAGGCGGACCAGTGCGTTCACTGAAGCGATTCGCGGTTCTGTCCGGCATGGCCCTGGCGGTCCTGGCCTCCCCCGCGAGCATCGGGGCCGCGAGTGCTGACACGATCGATGCGGGGGCGGGCGGTCTGCTGTCCAGCATCGGAAGCAGGAACGCCTCGGCGCACTCCAACCTGTGCGGCGCCAGCAGGGTGGGCCTGCTCAACGACCGCACCTGTGTCACCCGGCGCGACTCCCACAAGGGCCACGGCAACGACCGCCAGGTGACCGGCCCGAGCGGTGGTCTGCTCTCCAACATCGACTCCCGCAACGCCTCCGGGTTCAGCAACAACTGCGGGACGGACACCATCGGTGTCCTCAACCACACCACCTGCGTCGCCGAAGAGAAGTAAGGACGCCGGCGAGCGCCGGTCGTTGTGTCGAGACGCCTGTCCGGCCCCGCCCCGCGTGCGTTCGGGTGGGGCCGGACAGGCGTCTCGTGTCCCGGACTGCGGCGAGGGCGTCAGGAACGTCCCTCGCCCTCCTGCCCCTCGCCTTCCAGGGGAAGGTGTACGTCCAGCAGGCAGACGTCATCGCGTTGCCGGCCCGAAAGCAGCCGGTCCAGCAGCGGCTGAAGCGATCCGTCGTCCGCTTCCCCGAGCTCACGCCGGGCCGCCTCGGCGAAGCGGTCGAAGCCTTCGTCCAGGTGCTCACAAGGGCGCTCGATCAGTCCGTCCGTGTACAGCAGCAGGTGGTCGCCGGGCTCGATGCGGCACTCGGCCTCGCCGTAGTGCGGCTGTGGCGTGGCGCCCAGCAGCATGCCCTCGGGCGGGGCGAGGTAGTCCGTCTTGCCCTGCCGCACCAGCAGTGGCGGTGGATGGCCGGCCTGCGCCCAGGTCAGGCAGCGGCGGGCGGGGTCGTAGCGGCCGAGCACCATGGTGGCGGTGGAGTGGTGCCCGTCGTGGGCATGCAGCAGCAGGGTGTTGAGCCGGTGGAGCGCGCCGGTCAGTGAGGAGCCGGTGAAGACCATGCCCTTGGCGGTGAAGCGCAGCTGCGCCATGGTGGCCACCGCGTCGATGCCGTGCCCGGCGACGTCGCCGACGGCGAACAGCACGCTGCCGTCCGGCATTTCCAGGGCGCTGTACCAGTCGCCGCCCACATTGAGGTCGTCGTGCGAGGGCAGATAGGCCACGTCCACCCGCAGGTCCGCCAGGTTCAGCGACTGCCCGGGCAGCGGCAGCAGCGCGTGCTGCAGGCGGGCGGCGACGGTCCGTTCCGCCTCCAGCACGTTGCGCTGCGCCTGGACGGCCTGCTGGGACTCGGTCAGGGCCAGCTCGGCGCGGCGCCGGGCGGTGAGGTCCTGTACGAAGCCGTGGACCTCCACCGGGGTGCCGTCGGCGTCCGGCACCACTTCGGCGACCATCCTCAGATGCCGCACCCCGGCAGCCGTCCTGATCCGGAACGGATGGTCGAGGGGAGTTCCCCGGCCGAGGAGTTCCCGGAGCTCCCGGGCGAAGGCGGGCAGGTCCTCGGGCAGCAGACGGCTGGGCAGTTCCTCCAGCGACATCGGGCCCAGCGACCGGTCCCGGTCGAGGATGTCGTAGACCTGGGGTGACCAGGTGACGGTGTCGGCGGCCAGGTTCCAGTCCGCCCAGCCGAGGTTGCCGACCCGCTGGAGGTCGGCCAGCAGTTGCCGCTGGCGGTCGGCCTCGTCCTCGCAGGCCCAGGTGATCACCAGCCGGTCGTCCAGCTTGGCGGCCCGCAGCCTGTAGGTGGAGTGCTGCCGGACTCCGGCCGTCACCTCTTGGTAGGGGAAGGAGCCGGTCTCGAAGACCACGCCGGTGCGCAGGGTATCCAGATAGCCGTTCCAGACCGAGGAACCGGCCACGGTCGGGTAGCACTCCAGTAGTCGCGCCCCCACCAGCTGTCGGCCTTGCCTCCCGGCGACGTCGACCGAGCCCGGGGCGGCGGCATCGACGCGGAAGTCCTCGACCTGGCCGGCCGCCGACCGCAGGGGGGTGAGCAGTACGGCCGCCCCGGGGAGTGCGTCGAAGACCGCCTGCACCCGCTGCGCGGTGCGGTCGGTGCGGTCGTCGGTCCGTGCGCGGGACGCGCCGATCATGCTCAGGCTTCCCGCGCACAGCGGAGCGACCTGCCGGAGCAGTTCGCGTACCGCCGGCTCGAACGGTGCGTCCGTGGTGCGCAGTACGCCCAGGGCCGCGGTGACCGTGCCACCGGTGACCACCGGGAGCCAGGCGCGGGTGGGCCACCGGGAAGCGGGCTCCCCGATCAAGTGATAATGCTCTATGTCGTGTTGGTGGTCCTCCAGCCACACAGGCTCGCCGCGCCGGATCACGTCCAGGGCGGCCACCCCGGCGACGGGCGGCACATGCCGCCATTGGGTGGCCACGGTGGCCCCGACACCGGCGTGCCCGCTCAGTTCCAGGGCGCTGTCACCGGTACGGGTGTAAAGCATCACGGCGTCGGCTTGTACCGGAGCCGCGGCCAGGTGGTCCAGGAGTCGCCAGGCCAGGTCATGAGGATCGGTGACGCCGGCCAGGGCCTCGCCCAGAGCGCCGAGTGTGATCGTCTCCGGGGGATTCGACGGGTTCGATGCGTTCAAAGGGGGCGAAGGATTCGACGGGTTCGGCGGATTCGGCCGGGACGGCGGACTCGGGACGTCGGTGGCTGCGCGCCGGGTGCCACGGGTGGAGTCGAACACCGAACCGCCGCCGGGCGCGTCGGTCGTAACGGGCGGCCGCTCGTCCTCCCGGGCGGCGGGCACGGTCGGACGCTGGTGGATCTCGCCGAGGACTATCCAGCACTCCTCCGTCAACGTGCGGCTGCCGGCCGCCGCACGCCGGGTCAGCTCCTCGTACGCCGCCGGAGCCGAGCAGCCGGAACGGGCCATCAGCACGCCCTTGGCACGTTCCAGCACGGCCGTGGTGGACGCCTGGCGCTCCAGCCGCTCGTTGTCGGCCCGTAGCTTGGCCACCACTTTGCCCAGTGCGACCACGGCAGGCAGTGTGGCGGGGTCCTCGTCGCGAACAGACTCGGTCGTCACGCCCTTGAGCATGGCACACCCCTCGCCCTGACGACCCGACCGATTTCTGACTTGGCCGGACCTGCGGCAGGATAGGGGCCGGGTATGTGCTCACTTCGGTGGGTCTTTGCCGCCCCCTTGCTTGCGTGTGCGCGCTGTGGCGCCTGAGCGTTCGCGCCTCATGGTTGTTCACACCATCGAGGTCACCACAGAAGCGGCATTGTCCAGGGTGGCCGGCCTGCCGTGCGGGGTCGACGTCCTGCCGCCCGTGCAGCGTCTGCGGCACGACCGCACAGGCCGGCTCGCCGGGCGGCACCGACGGACGGTCGTCTGACGACGGATTTTCAGTAGCGGTCGGTTCCTGCTCGAGGAGCGATACGCGAAGCGCCGAGATATCTGGCGATGGGGAGTACATGGGCTCCGATGACCAGCGGTCGGTCCATTGGGGTGGTGGTTTCGAGCCTCAGCTTTCCACCGTCGAACTCGGCATTGTTGGTGACGCCGTCGCCGGTCGGAACGAAGAACGGCCACAGGCCCGCAGCCGCTTTCGCCTTGATGACCTGCTGGTCCTCGGGGGAGAAGACGGCATCCGAGGTGACCACACTCCTGAGCCTTTCCACCACGATCAGTGAGGCGATCGCCCGCTGGAGCCTCCCGGACTTCTCGCCGAACGCCATGTCCCAGTAAAGGCGGGGATTCGAGGCCCAGGGGGGAATCGTCTGCTTGGTGTAGGCCACGTGAAGTTGACTCGAATCGTACCAACAGGGGTCAGGATTGACCGCCCAGAGCGCATACGCACCCAGTTCGGCCTTGACCGTCACCACACTCCGGGCGAATCCGGTGGTCGTTGTGTCGAACTGATCGGCGCCGGACCACAGGCCCGAGAAGTCCTTGTTGACCCCTCTGGTCCAGGTGCCGGAAACATCACCGCTCGTTGTCGTACTGTCAAAAGAAATCGTCGCGGATGAGGAGTTCCTGAGCAGGCTCAGCAACTCCCTGATACCGCCCAGGTATTCGGCCGGTTTGGGGGGCGGCCCCTGATACGAGCGGAGAAACCTCTGCAGTGCTCTCAGGCGTACGATGTCCCGCAGCACGGACGCGCCCTCGTTGGCGATATCAGGGTGGTGTGTCATGGCCCAGGCGTAGAAGACATCGGGCAGCCTGTCCTCGCCCGGCTGGGGCGTCAGTCCTCTGACGTAGGCGAGCCATTCCTGATGGACGCCCGAGCCGATCGCCGCCACGAGGGTGCTCTCCGGGACGGACAGTTCCTGAATCACGGTGGTGTACTCGTCGAAGAAGGACGTGCTCTCGGCCAGTTGACGGTCGAACGTGAGAGACGCGGGCGGAACGACGTTCTCCCGGGCCCACAGCTTGATGTCGGACAGTTCCACCAGGGGAGCGGGCTGGATGAGCTGGGCGGTCGAGGGAGAAGCGGGCAAGTTCTTCAATACGGCGTTGTACCAGCGGTTCTGGAGCTCGGCCATCGGGTTGGGCGGAGGCTGCACGGTTGGCATGGCGCCGGCCTTCCGTCGTTTTTCCCTGGGCGTTTCCGAACTGCCGGTGAGCCGGCGGGCGGCCGCCGGCTCACCGGGCTGCCCGGCCATCGGCGTCGCCGCCGACCAGGGCGCTACTGCTCGCGCGCTGCCGGTGTGTAGCCGAGGAAACGGCTGATCGGCAGGACGTTGACCCCGATCACCACCGGAACGCCCGGAGCGGACGCGGTGGTGATCGTGGTCCCGCCTGAACCGCTGAACTGTGTGTTCGTTGTCATTCCGTACTCTCCGCGGCCGTTGTAGAACGGCCAGAGCCCGAAGCCCGCGTTTCCGCGGATGATCTGCTGGTCCTGCTGGCTGAACGAAGTTTTGGCCGTCACGGTGATTTCCATGGTGTCGGCCACCATCAGATTGATCGCGACCCGCTGGATGTTTCCCGAGGCGCCGAACGTGTTGTCCCAGGTGATCGCGCTACCGCTACGCCACGGCGGGTCGCCCTTCTTGGTGTAGGCGGTGCCGAGGGCGGACGAGCCGTACCAGGCTCCCGCGTTGGTCTGGAAGTTCAGCACGTGCCCGAAGGAGGCGGTGACGGTGAGCTCGCTCTGCGAGAAGTACTCACTCAGACGCTCGGTGCTCTCGCTACTTCTCCACAGGCCGAACAGTACGGAGCGCCGCCCCGAGCTCCACGTCCTGCTCACGTCCGAGCTCGTGGTGGCGCTGCGCATCTCGAAAGCCCGCCGAGGCGCTTGCGAGAGGTCCTGCACCAGGGCGTCGTACCCCCGGACCCAGTCCGGTGGCGCGGGCGGTCTTTGCATGTAGGGCATCAGAGCCTGCTGCGCGCCGCCGATCGGGTCGAGGATGATGGCCGCGTACGCCGACGCTCCCTGCTGCGCGACGTCGGGCGCGTTCACCATCGCCCAGTTGAAGAATACGTCGGGGAACTGGTTCGCCGGAGGTATCGGCTTCAGCGACTGCAGGTATTTCACGAAGTTCTCGAAGTTCTCCTGACCGATCTCCTGCTTGATGTCGACCCTGGTCGCCGGCCGCAGTGCGGACAGGACGCCCTTGTAGTCGGAGAAGAGCTGATTTCCGCCGCTCTGCGTGTAGTTCTGGTCCAGCGAGAGCGGCGGGATGTTGTTGAGGAAGGACCAGAGGAATCTGTCCCCGCCGTCCGAGGTGATCGGCGCCGCCGGCTGGAGGAGCTGGAAGGTTTGATTCGACTGGCCCAGACCTTCGACCAGCGCGTTGTAGAGCTGGTTCTGAACCGTGATGAACGGCATGGGACAACTCCCTTTGACGGGTACCGGGAAGGGGGATGGACAAATGAAGGACTTTTGCTGGCCACGGTCGCTTCTTTGCCGTCACGAGAATCGGCCCGGACATGATGCTCGCGCGTGTGACGGATAACAACCATTGGGTTTTCGGGATCAGTGCATACTGGCCATGACCGCTTGATACCGGCACCTCTCATCCGGTCGGCACCCTCTCGCGCGAGGGCGCCTGCCTGATCAGCCCCGGCAAGATCCGGTATGCCGCCACAGCCGTTTGGTCATATCGTCGGTACGTGGGCATGCACCACGGCGCGCGGCAGCGGTGGCGCGCTTGACCAGGCCGTCTCGGCTGGACCCGGCGGGCCTTGTGGACGAGGCCCTGGTCCGGGCTGTGCACCGCGCGGGAGCGGCATGCGGCGGCATCTACCTGCTGGACGAGCAGGAGCAGGTGCTGAGCCTGGCGGTGATGTGCGGTGCGCCCAAAGAGGTCACCGAACCGTGGTGGCGGGTGCCCGTCGCCCGTCGCGGTCCGCCGTCGACAGCGGTGCGCGAGGACCGCTTGGTGTGGGTGGGCTCTCAAGAGGACATGGCACGCCTGTCCCCACCCAGCGCGGCGACTCTTCCCCACAGGATGGCGGTGGCGACCACCCCGATCCGGGGTGCGCACCGCTGCTGGGGCGCACTCAATCTGGTGTGGGCGGCCAGACGGTCGCCGCGGCTCGGTCGGCGTGAGCGCGCGCGGGTCCTGTCCGGCGCCCGTGACGTCGCCCGTGTCCTGGACGCCGCCGTCCACCCTCCTGACCTGCCGGACACGCCGCGCGTCGTCCCGGTGCACCCCGGCGCCGCGAGGCCGGGGCAGGCCGCGCTGGCGGCCGCTGACCTGGTCGAACGGCTGCCCGCCGGTGCCCTGGCCCTGGACCGCGAAGGGCACGTCACCTTCGTCGACAACGCCGCCGCCGGACTGCTGGGCCGTACTCCCGAGCAACTGCTGGGCACGTTGCTGTGGGAAACGGTTCCCTGGCTGGGGGATGCCTCCTGCAAGGAGACGTACCGTGTCGCCTGGCTCGGCGGCGCGCCCGCAGCCCTCGGCGTGGTGCGCCCACCGGACCGGTCGCTCAGCCTTCGCCTGTATCCCGATGCCGGCGGCATCAGCATCCTCATCACCCCCGGCCGCGCGGCTGAACAGCACCCCCAGCCGCACGACGCGCACACGCCAGACCCGGCCTCGGTCGTTTCCGCCGCTGCCGCAGGCCGGATCCACCAGCTGATGCACCTGGCGGCGTCGCTGACCGAGACCGTCAGCGTCCAGGACGTCGTCGACCTGATCGCCGAGCTGATCATGCCCACCTTCGGAGCCGACAGCATGGTCGTGTCCACCGCCGAAGCCGGCCGACTGAAAGCGATCGGACACCGCGGCTACGACCCGGAGGTCATCGAACGCCTGGAAGGGCTGCCGGTGGACGCCGACCTGACCCCCGTCGGCCGGGCGCTGGCCACCGGCAGTCCTTCGTTCTTCGCCGACCGCTCCGAACTGGCCCGCAGCCACCCCGAAAGCCCGCTCAGCGACAAGCAGGCCTGGGCCTTCCTGCCGCTGATCGCCTCCGGGCGACCCGTCGGCTGCTGCGTCCTCGCCTACAGCCATTCACACGTCTTCACCGCCGATGAACGCGCCACCCTCATCCCGCTCGCGAGCCTCATCGCACAGGCCCTGGACCGTGCCCTCCTCTACGATGCCAAACACACCCTCAACCATGCCCTCCAGCAGCGGCTCCTGCCCCGCGCCCTGCCCACGGTGAACGGGTTGAACGTTGCCGCCCGTTACCTGCCGGCCAGCTTCGGCATGGACATCGGCGGCGACTTTTACGACCTCATCCGTCTCACCGACACCACCGTCGCCGCCGTCATCGGTGACGTCCAGGGCCACGACGTGACAGCGGCCGCCCTCATGGGCCAGGTCCGCACGGCCATCCACTCCCACGCCACCGCCGGCGCGTCTCCCGACAAGGTGCTCACGCGAACCAACCGCGACCTCGCCGACCTGGACCCGGGCCGTTTCATCACCTGCCTCTACGCCCACCTCGACCTCGCCCGTCAGCAGGTCACCGTCGCGAGCGCCGGACACCCGCCCCCGTTGCTGTATCACTCGGACCACCATGTACAGGTCGTGGACGTCGACCCCGAGCCTCCTTTGGGCATCGGCATCGAGGTCCCTCAACCGCTCACCGTCCTGCCCCTGCCGACCGGCGCCATCCTCACGCTCTACACCGACGGACTCGTCGAAGTGCCTGGCGCCGACATCGGCCGGACCACCGACGACCTCGCGCAGCACCTTGCGAGATCAAGCGATCTCCCCTTGCACCACCTCATCGACAGCCTCGTCCAGCACGCCTGCCCCACCGGTCAACGCACCGACGACATCGCCCTGCTCCTTCTCCAGCCCACCGCGTGAAGGGCCGGAGCCATGCGTGCCGGCGCAGACCGAGGGGCGATGCCCGGCGGGTTCGTCATGCCCTATTCGTCATGCCCTAGCAGAGCGTTCCGGCGGAAGTGATCTCCAGGGGCGGTCGGGAGTCGATGCCCGTACGGGGCATCAGGATGAGCGATCCGCCCCTGTACACGATCCGTGCGGAGCGGTCGGTGTTGTTCTCGACCACGCTCACCTCGAAGTACGGGGTGAAGTCCTCCACCTTGCACTCGCGAATCGGCAGCGGCTCGGGAATGCCGATTCCGGCCCCCGTGAGGCAGAGGTTCCCGGTGGGGCACAGAGACGAGGCGGGAACGACTGCCGCGGTGGCCGGGGCCGAGCAGACGCCCACGAGGGAAGCGGCGAGGGCGGCCGCCGCGGCAAGGGCCACCGCGGCAGGCCGTCTGCGCCGCTTGTGACGGTTGGGGCGACGGTGACGCTGCCAGTCCATTGCGGCCTCCAGGCGAGTCCAGGAGGGCGGCGCCTGCCGCGTGGCACGTGGCGGCCCACGGTGGCGGCCCACGGTGGGCCTGAACCGCCCTTCAAGGACGATTCAGCGGCCGCTCCGCCTACCTGTAAAGCCCTGGTTCCGCCACGTCCAGGGCACGTATGCGGCCAAATCCTGTCCCGAATACGGCCGTTCTCGCGTCGAGGTGGGCGGCGTCATAGCCGTCCCGCCCGGCAATCGCGGCGACGGCAAGGCGTGGGCAATGTCGGTTGCGCAGCTCGGCGTCAGGCCGCTTTCACGGCACCTGCGCTCCGGTCGGCCCGACCTGCCAGTGCATGTGGGAGTGGTGGGCCTCCCGGCCGTTCGGAGTGCCGGGCGCGGAGGTCGGATGGTCGGGTGTCATGATCCTGCTGGCCTCGCCGATCGCCGACGGAGGAGCGATCTGGAGCGCGTCCTCGGTCCTGTCCTGGTACTCGCCGGCCACCCAGGCGTAGAGGTCGGCGAAGAAGTCGCGCGCGAGCGGGTCCACACCGGGGAGACTGAGCAGGCGGAACACCAGCGGGCGTGACACCGGGGGCCAGTCCGGACGGCGGGGCTTGGCCGGGTCGTCCAGATCCGGCACGCTGTGGTTCTTCCAGTCGTTGAAGACCGTCAGATGGAACGGCGTCCCGAGCCGGGAACCCACGACGCCGACGAAGTCGATCGCTCTGCCGTTGCCGTGGCAGTCGTTCCGGGACGCGTCACCGCTGATCCCGGAATGATGCACCTCGGTCACACCCCACGTCGACGACAGGTGCAGCGCAAGGCGGACCAGGCCGACCACGTGCCGGATGTCGAGCCCTGTCAACGCCGCCGCGACCGGGTGGTAGCTCGGCAGTCGCTTGTCGCCGCCCTCCGTGGACTTGAATGCGACCCCGGCGACCGTGGACGAAATGGTGAACTTCCCGTGCGGGTTCGGCATGTGGACCGAACCGTCCGGCGCCGTGGTAGGAGCCGGCGAGAGCGTCATACGTCCCAGACCGGCGTGCTGAACCGCCTCGATCAGGGCCGAGTCCTTGCTGTGGTCGCGTACCAGCGTTGCCCCGCCGATGATGTGCTGCGCCAGCTCTTCCGCGATCAGCGCCGCCAGCGCGGGCCCCGGATCCACCGTCGGCGGCCATTGCGCCCCGTCGGTCACCGCCTTGGCGGTCTCCACCTCCCCGGCATCGGTAAACAAGGTCGCCAGCTCACCGAGCGCATCGACGAGATCCACGGACGCCGCCGCACCGTCGTCGCCGAGCATCCGGGCCGCCGCGCCGACCAGGCCGGCCGCCAGGTCCGTGGGCACCTCGGCCCCCGAGTTCACCAGGCGGGTCGCGCCATCGCCGTCGACGCCCACGGCGACAGCGGCCGCTGTGTGGGCGAGTACCACGTTGACGAGCTGTTCGTCGGCGCCGCCGAGATCGACAACCGGCCCGTCCGAGTCCGGCGGACACCCACCGAAGGTCTCGTCGAGTGCCGTGCACTCTTCGTCGAGCGCGGCCATCGTCAGTGGCCCGACGACCCCGTCGATCGACCCGTCCGGGCTTCGCAGGTCGTGGGCGGTCTTGTAACTCAGCACAGCCGCGCCGGTCTCCTGCCCGTACACCCCGTCCGCGCCGAAGGCCGGCAGTGATTCGCCAAGATCCATCAGTGCCTGCTGCACAAGAGCGACGAAGTCCCCCGTTGTGCCCTGGGTCAGACGGGCCGCGAATTCTCCTGCCAGACACCGTTCCAACCTGTCGACCCCGGCGAACCGGGCGCTGTTGAGTGGCATGTCCGCCTCCGGGAATCGGAGAATCGGGGAGGACGACCCCTGGAATCTCCGAGGAGTCGTCAGGTCCTCTAACGATCGAGTGAAGCGTCTATCCGCGGCCCCGACTTGCCCTGAACAGCCGCAACTCCCTCACGGAGCAGCGAAAAGAATCCTTTCGGCGAGCAGCCTAGGCCGTTCTCGTCAGTACAGCCTGCGGCTGATCGCCACCCGTTATGTCAACTTTATAAGAGAGTTGGTTGTCGATGTACACGGTCCCAGTCCCGGAGACCT
Source organism: Streptomyces abikoensis (assembly GCF_014648775.1). Taxonomy (GTDB): domain Bacteria; phylum Actinomycetota; class Actinomycetes; order Streptomycetales; family Streptomycetaceae; genus Streptomyces; species Streptomyces abikoensis. The sequence goes on along the minus strand of NZ_BMRT01000002.1, from coordinate 424,982 downwards.
CTTTCTTGGAGTCGTCATTCATGGTCATGGAAATCTCCACCCTGTAGTTCTGATCCCCAGGGTCCCCTTGGAAATGGAAGACGTCGCTCGTCTCCGGGTTGTCGCTATCCATGGTGAGCTTCAGCTGTGCGCCGTCGATTGTGATCGTGTCCGTCTCCGACTTGACATCCTGCCCTTCGATTCCCAGCGAACTGGAGACCTTTACCGACATTTCCTGGCCGACCGGGGGTGGAGTGTGATCCGAACCGGCGGGTCGATTGGCCAGCAGGTAGAACCCCACAACGGAGAGAGTCAAGGAGAGGGCGGCAGCGGCTACCAGCACGCCTCTCTGGAACGGGCCAACCTTGCCGGAAATGGTGATCTTGAAGTCGCGTGCCGCAAGGTCGTTCACGCTGAGAACGCCGATGAGGAACAGCACTGCGGCGATTATGAGTCCAGCAGTAGGGGCGGCGTATTCCATGAGGCCTCCTACTCGGTGGCTGCGCTTACCGCACTCGCCTCTCACGGTGCGGCGAGGTGGGACCCGGCACCTGCCCAGCTGGGCCATCCGGGTGAATCGGAACTTTCCGTGTTCCGGCGTGGCGGTGAGTCTGCGCGTACCCGTGGGTCTACCTCTTGACGGAGGAAACCGACTCATCAGGAGTAAGCCATGGGCCTCATCCACATCGAGTTGTTCGCGACCCTCGACCTCGTCGGGCAGGCGCCCGGCGGCCCTGACGAAGACCCGGTGGGGTTCCCGTTCGGCGGCTGGCAGGCGCCCCTGCTGGACGAGGTCGCCGGGGCGCAGGTCGGTGCCGCGTACGAGGGCACGGACGCGCTGCTGCTCGGCAGGCGGACGTACGACTTGTTCGCCGCCTACTGGCCTCACCAGGAGGGCGGCGAGGACAACGAGATCGCCACGCTCTTCAACCGCGTCCCGAAGTACGTGGCCTCTCGCGGCAGGCCCGACCTCTCGTGGGCCGGGTCCACGCGACTCGGCCCGGACCTCACCGACGCGGTGCGCGAGATCCGTGACCGGCACGAGCATGTGAAGGTCGTCGGGAGCCTGAACCTCGTGCAGACCCTCTTGCGCGAGAAGCTCTTCGACCGTCTCGACCTGTGGCTGCACCCGATCGTGCTCGGCGTCGGCAAGAAGGTGTTCGACGGTGGCGCGGTACCCACCAACGTCACGCTCCTCGCACCCCCGGCAGCCAGCCCGAAGGGCACCGTGTACCTGCGCTACGGGCTCGCCGACGGCACTCCCGCGACGGGGGACATGAGCGCACCCGATCGCGGTGTCGGGCGCGACCACTGAGGCCACCCCGCGCCGGGTGCGTCCGGGTGTTGATCGTCCTCGCGCCGGTTGGAGGTAGCGGCACGGCGACTGCGGCGTCTCGCGGCTTCCGGCCGGAGCAACCGTATGCTGGTGGCTCCGGCCGGAAACGGGGATGGCTGACGTGGTGCGGAGCGGGTCAGCGCAGCGGGCATCCCTTGGGCATCTTGGCGAAGTCGAAGAACGCGTACTCGGTCCGGCCGCCCTCTGTCTTCGACTTCAGTCGCGGGTTCCAGCTGTTCGGCTCCACGATCTCCTCGTAGATCCCCGCGGAATCGGGGAGCTTGGGGTGGGCACGGTCGAGTGTGCCCAGACGTGAGATCCGGGTGCCGTCGGCCCAGTCGTAGAAGTCCACGGACGGGCCCTGCGGGCTCGTCGTCATCCGGGCCTCGGTGCCCGCGCCGATGTCCTGGCTCTTGACCACGGTGCACTGCTTGATGACCAGTGCCTTGTCCACCGAGCAGCCCTTGGGCATCCGGGGGAAGTCGGCGAGGCCGTACAGGCCGTCGTTGCCGCCGTTGGTCTTGGCAAGCAGCTGAGGGGTCGAGCCGTACGGGTTGAGGATCTCCACGTCGATGCCCGCGTCCTGCGGCAGCGCGGGACGGCTGCGGTCGAGCGTGCCGAGCCCGGTGATCGGGCCGTCGACCGGGTCGAGGAAGACGACCGACGGGCCCTGGGGGCTCATCGTCATCCGGACGCCGGTGCCCGCGCCGATGCTGTCCTCCTTGACCACCGTGCAGCGGGCGGTCGAGGGATCGGCCGGCGACGCGGTGCGGGTGCCGTGCGAACCGGCCGCGAACGCGGCGGTCGGAGCGAGGGCGGAACCGGCGAGGGCGGCGACGGCTAAGCCGGTACGGAGGGCGCGACGACGCATGGCAACTCCTGCGTGTGAAAGTGCGAGCAGAGAGACGAGCGGAGAAAGAGGGTTTCGGGCCGAGGAAGTCATTCAGTGAAGTCCGCCGGGAGAGGGAAGAGCCCGTCAGCCTGGGTGTCGACAGCGCCACGGGCGCATGCGTCGGCCGTATCGGCGAAGAGCGTGTCGGTGCGCGCACTCTCGTCCGGGTCGTCGGTCAAGGTGAACTCCCGGCATCGCTGGAGCCAGAGGCTCAGCTGCTGGAGAAGCGTTGCCCGCCCCTGGTGGACGATGCCGGTCAGATATCCGTTGGAGTCGAAGAGGCTGGTGACTTCCTGAGCGTAGAACCTCACCGCTTCCGCAAGCTTCTCGGGCGGCAGGAACCGCGGGGCGAAGGGGTTGCCTGCCGCTTCCTGCACCACGATCCAGTGCACATGGCGGGCACAGATCTCCCCCACGAAGGAGTCGAGCACCTGCGCGGTCGGCCGGCCCGTCGCTGATCGTGCCTGGGCGAGCGCGGTGTCGATGTAGGTGCCGCCATCGGTGTCCGGGGTCTGAAGCAGCTGCACCTCGGCCGAACGGTTCCGGACATGGGTGAGTTCGTGGACGAGGACGCCCTGCAGGCTCACCCGTGCCCGGCCGCCGGTGGTGGTGCGCACGATGAACTGGCGGCCCAGGATGACGTCGTCCTTGATCAGCACGAAGGCCTGCCGCGTGCCGTCCCGGGCCTGGAAGGTGACGGTGCGGCCCACGGCGTCGTCGGTGATCAGAGCGTCGTCGAAGAAGTCCGCAGCAGAAGTCCCATTGGGCTGCGTCGGCGCCGCGGCGGCGAGGAAGCGGTCACGGAGGTCCAGACTTCTGCTCATGGCCACGATGCCGAGCAAAGTACGCGAGTTGAGCGCATCGAGCGTGAATCGGCCGAGCATATGGCGCCACGAGTTCAAAGGTGTGTCGATGAGCGCGGCCAGTTCCAGCCCGGCGAACGGCTCGAGCCGCCGGCCGACCACGAAGGGGCTGAATTCCTTGAACGCCGGATCCAGCGTCGGCGGGTCGACGAACAGGTCGTCATCCAGGGCGCCCATCGTCCCCTTGCCGACGACCGGATCGTCCGGTGAAAGCCCCTTGTCGTCCTTGTACGCCGAGACGGCCGCGCCCGTGTCGGGGCCGAAGAATCCGTCGTCCCCTGCTGGGCCCACCGGCCTGCCGAGCGCGATCAGCGCGGCTTGGACGCGCTTGACCGCCAGTCCCTGTTCGGGCTGGAACATCCGGTGCGTACCGGCCAGGCAAGCCTCCAGCACAGGATCACCGGTGAATCGTGGACATCTCAGAACCATGGTGATGAACCCCTCGAAGTCGCGGATCGTCCGCCCGCGAACCCCCGCACCTGCCGCACTCCGTTTGCCGGCCATCGGGATGTAGGGGCTCCTCCCCGCGAACCCATCATCCTTCGGGCGGGGCAAGGGTGCAGGTCGTGACACAGGCCTACCTCCGGCTCGGAGCCCCAGCCGTCGTGCCGACGCCCAGTGGCGGGGATCCGCCATCGGAGTGAGCATGGAAAATGGTGAGCGAAGCCGCCGCGTACCCCACGCCTTCTTGATTCGTACCCCACACCTTCTTGACTCGGATGGGGATTCGTCATGCCGTTCAACGCTGCCCGTCCCGTCTCCCTGAGGCTCTGGCTGGAGGCGCGGAACCATCCCGACGACGATCACGATGGTGACCATCATGGCGGCTTCGGCGGAGGGCACGGTCCGGGCCAGCCCTCCGGCCCGCACCCGCATCCCCACCCCGACGGCCCCCCGGGACCCGGGCCCCACGACGCGGACGTCGCGGAGGGGCCGTTCCGGGTGGTGCGGCCGGCGGACATGCTCGTCGTCGACATCAACCTGGTCAATCTGCGGTTCGACGGTCACCGCCTCGTGCGGAGGGATCCGGGTGCGGCGTTCGTGGTCGTCGGGCTGCCGCCACAGCATGTGGTGGAAGAGGTGCCGCCGCTGCTGAGCACCGTCACCACCGCGCTCGGCCCCATGAAGGCTTTCACCGCCGGTCCGACTCACCTGGCCTTCTCGGTGCCGGCCACCATGGACGGCCTGGACCTGTCGCTGGCTTCGTTGCTCGACTGGGCACGGCTGGTGCCGATCACGGTGCCCGTGGGTCTGCAGGTCCCGGACACGCCGGGATCGGCGGTCTTCCAGGGCATCCCCAAGAGCGTCCTCGAGTTCCCCACCCGACTGCTGGTCACCTACGACGAGCCGGTGGGCTGGGTGGTCACGTCGGAGCCCCCCGAGGCGGACGGGCCGACCGCGCTGTGGCACGCCCGGCTGCGCGGCTCGCAGGACGGCGAGGTGTTGCTGCGGGCCTTCGCGACAGTGAGAGACCGGGGCGGCCTGCCCGCGCCCACCCCGCTCTCCACCGAGAACCTGGAGGACATCGTCACGCTCACGAGCCGGGTCGAGCTACCCGGCCCGGGTGGCGGCCCGCCCCTCGAGGTCCACAGCGCGCCGTTGCACGCCGAGCAGTTCATCGTGACGCCCCTGGGATCCTCGGCCCACCTGCACGGCGCCTGGGAGCCGTTGTCGCAACCGGCCCAGGACCGGTTCACACAGGCGGGGAGACGCCCGCCGAACCTGGTGCTGTACGACCACATCACGGGCCTGGGCCGTGACCAGTTCGTACGCACCGCCACACACGGACGCATGAGCACGGGCCACGAGGCCGTGCATATCCAGGAATTCAGGCGGGTGTTCGTCGCGCGCCCCAATGACGGAATCGTCGCCTACCTGCAGCGGCAGGACCGCGTCGTCATCAAGCAGCCGGAGGTCCAGTACGGACCGTCCGGTTACCGGCACGAAGGGCGTGAAATGCCCTTCAGCGCATTGCGTATCACGGACCGTGTCACGCCGCTGATTCAGCAACCCGTATCCGACCCCGATGCGTTCTGGGTGATTCTCCAGGATTCCGGGAAGGACCACGAGTTCACCTTGATCGGCACGGATTGCGAAGGCCGGGACGGCGGGGAAGGCCGGAAGGTCAGCTTCACCATGCCGCTGGCGTTCGTGGCCGACGGAGTGCCTCAAGAGCGGTTGAACAACCTGTACGACCCGGCGCAGCAGCCACGGCTGGGCGATCGCCTGAACCGGTCGATGGGCGGCCAGGTGATGGCCATGGCGCAACCGCCCCCCGGCGCTCCCGGCAGCACCAGCCACGCGGTCGGCACCTTGACGTTCGGGCTCGGGATCCGCAACGGGAACGGGAAGGACCGAGACCTGCCCGTGATCGGTCTGCCCTTTGTGTCCGGCGCGACGGTGCGGGTCCCCGCCGTCGAACAGTTCACCCCGAATGGCGGCGCTCTCTCTGTCGCGTTCAACGAGACGTACCTTCAGCAGACCATGGCGGGGCATCCCGCCGGCGCGTACCTGGATCTGGAGAAGGCGGTCAGCCTCACCTTCGGGGCGGAGAAGTCCGGGGGAGTCGCCAGTCCCAACGCCGCGGTCAAGGTCATCACCGCCCAGGCGGGCGTCATCCCGGACATGTTCAAGACGGACGGTGCCACAGGGCAGGTTGTCGGCGCGCATGACATCGGCGCCATCAGGGCCGCCTTCGCCGGGGCGAAGATGCTCGGATTCATCCCTCTCGGCGACATCCTGAAGAGTGTCACCAAGGACAGCCTCGGCGCTCTGCGGCAACTGGGCGACGCCGAGATCGAGGCGATCCTGCGGGATGCCAACGGCCTGTTGCCGGCGCCCGTGCTGCGGATCCGCGACCTGGTGGACGGGCAGGGGAAGGAACTGCGCTATGTCTGGAAGCCCTCCTTGGAGCGGCCGGAGTCCGGACCGGCGCACCTTCTCGATGTGTCCAAAGCCTCCTTGATCCTGGACGCCCGGACCGTCCGCTCGAAGGACGCCGTCGACCGGTCCACCGTGGAGGGGAGACTGACCCACTTCGCACTGGACTTCGAGGACATCGCCCGACTCGACTTCGCTGAACTGAAGTTCAAGGCTTCCCCCGGGAAGAAGCCCGACGTGACGGCCAGTGGCCTGGAACTGACCTTCCACAAGGACTTGGAATTCATCAACTCCCTCCGCAGCGCCCTGCCCGCCGACGCGTTCGGCCCCGGCTCGTACCTGGACGTCCAGCCGTCCGGTATCCGTGCGGGCTTCAAACTCGCGGTTCCCGCCATAGGGCTAGGCGCCTTCACCCTGTCGAACCTTTCGCTGGGCGCGGAGCTGGATGTGCCCTTCGAGGGCGAGCCGGTCTCGTTTCGTTTCTCGGTTTCCGAGCGGGCACACCCCTTCAATGTCACCGTCTCCCTGTTCGGAGGCGGCGGCTACTTCTCCATGCTGGTCGATACAGAACAAGGTGTGCGGCAGGCCGAGGGCTCCATAGAGTTCGGCGGCGCCACGGCACTGAATCTCGGGGTGGCCAGCGGCGGGGTGTCGGTCATGGCGGGTGTCCGCTTCTCGCTCGGCCCCAAGGATGTCACGCTGGGCGGATATCTACGGTGCAACGGCAATCTGACGGTGCTGGGCATCCTCACGGTGACCGCCCAGTTCTATCTGGAGCTCACCTACGAGAAGCACGGTCACCAGTCGGTGGTGCGGGGCAGGGGCACCCTCACCGTCGGCGTGCGGATCGCCTTCTTCAGCAAGTCCGTCTCGCTCACCCTCGAGCGGAGCTTCTCCGGTGCGCCCGGTGACCCGTCCTTCGACGTATGTGTTCTGCCACACCACTGGCAGGAGTACTGCGCGGCCTTCGCCCCGTGAGCCCGTGGGAGGCGAGATGACGTTCGAACAGCACATCAACTGGACCGTTCTTCCCGCCGGGCTCTCGGCCGACGGTACCCAGGCCCGGGTATCGGTGTTCATCGCCCCGCGCCTGCAAGCACCCGCCGGGACCGGCCCCGACACAACCGCCGGGAACGGCCGCGTCACGCTGGAGAACTTCCCCGACTTCATCACCTGGCCGGAAAAGGTCAAGGCGGCCACCTTCGAGTTCGGTACCACGGACGGTTCCTCCACGTCGTCCGTATCCTTCACCGGCCCGCTCGAACCACAGGGCCCGGCACCGGACACGAACTTGTGGACGAACCTCTTCCACAAGGACATCCCACTGGAGCCCTACGTCTTCCTGGACGCCGGACAGCGGGAATTCCGCACCTATTCGGCCAAGGAAGTCCACGACTTCACCAGGGACACCTATGCCAAGGCGGCCAAGACGTCACCCGAAAGCCCGCCTGTCACAAGGGACATGCTGCGCGCGGCAACCGCCGCCGGAGCAGGCACCGAAAACGTGGCCTCGGCGACGGACGGTGGGATGCCCCCGAAGCTGGCCGCGCTGGACGACTTCCACGCGGTGAGGAGCGCTCCCACGGTCGTCGGCGTCAATCCTCGGCCGCAGCCACCGCCCGTTTTGCCGCGTCCCGACTTCCACCAGATTCTCACCTCGCTGGGCGACCATCCCCAGCTGCTCCGACGCCTCGGGCTGGTTCTGGACGTCCTCCTGCCGGCCGACCGGCTCCCCGTCTCCTCGGGTGAGCGGTTCCTGACGGTCACCCCCCACTGGAAGCCCGCGCTGGGGGACGACTCGCATGACGTGTCCCCACGCACGCGGTACGTCTTCCTCCCCGACCGGCGAGCCTTCGTGCCCGGCGCCCAGTCCCTCACGGCCGCCGACCCGCTGGCACCGCCATCCCGTGGCCTGGTCGCGCTCCAGAGCGACTTCCGCATCGAGCAGGCCGACATCGATGGTGCCGCGCTCAAGCTGACGTCGGTGCCGGCGGACGCCAAGGGACTGTCCCCGGTACGGACCTATGGGATTTCGCTTGTCAGGGAGGACCGTCTGGGCAGCCTCAAGGAGGACTTCGGCCGGGCGGCCCAGCACGAGGGTGCCTTCACCCGGGCCCTCGCCCGGGACGGAGCCGCGGTCCAGGTGCCGGACCCGCCGTCCCCGGCAGCCGCCACGCCGGATGTCCAGGGCGCCCCGAGCGTCCCCGAGCTGGTGGCCGAGGACCTGGTACGCGGCCACCGGATGGACATCTGGGACGAGGAACGAAAGCGGTGGTTCTCACTGCACGAGCGTGATGTGGTGTATCGGCAGCCCGATAACGGTCCCGTCCTGCTGTCGGTTTCCGACGAGGGCTTCTTCCAGGCCAACCTGGCCACACCGCCGCCCGAGGCCCTGGACACTCACCTCCACGTACCCGAGCAACTGGTCACCTGGGAGGGATGGTCGCTGTCCGCGCCGTACCTCGGCCTGGTGCTGGGCATCGATGATGGATCGGTCGAGGACGGCAAGCCCCCCAAGGCCCCCAACCAGCCGGTGGAGGCGATCAACGAGGCGAAGACGGCACTTCCGCTGGAGATCACGGCCAAGGTAAGGCCCGGTTCGTTGCCCAGGCTGCGGTTCGGCCACGAGTACAGGGTGCGGCTGCGCACCGTCGACCTCGCGGGCAACGGCCTCGGGCCGGCCGAGGCCGACGCCCTGATGGACGGCAATGCCCAGGTCCTGTCGCTCCCCGGTGAGGGGTTGCTGACCTTTCAGAGGTTCGAGCCCGTCCTGGCACCCGCCGTGGCACCCAGACTGCCGTTCGGGGAAGGGGCCTCGGCCTTCCGGCTGGTGATCCGGAGCAGCCCGGGGGACCGGCCGCCCGCGGCCGGCCCTGCGGGGAACGTGGTGAGGGTCGCCCTGGCGAACGTCCAGTTCGGCAAGACCAACGAGGACGTCCGCATCGTCCAGCAAGCTCTCATTGACCGCGGCCACCAGCTCGTGGGTGGCGCGGACGGCGTCTTCGGCCCGCGGACCAAGGCCGCCTACGCCGAGGAACAACGCGACCAGGGCTTCTCAGGAGACGACGCGGACGGCAACCCCGGCTGTACGTCCCTGACCAAGCTGGGCAGCGAGAGCGGCTTCACCGTCGACTGCGGTGACGGTCACAGCCCCGCGCCGGGCGTGACAGCCGAGCAGTACGCGGCGGACTTCAACCGGTCCTCGCTGGTGACCACGGGGGGACACGTCCCGTACCAAGGGGCGGACGAGCGTCATGTGGTGGCACCGAAGGCGTCGCTGCGGTGCGTCGAGTGGCACGGGCTGCTGGACGGAGCCATCGGCTCCACCGACCAGCACGCCCAGAACTCGGTCTATGAGGTGGCCAGACGGGAGAAAGGCTCGCTGAACGACTCGTCCCAGCCGAATGTGCGACTGGAGACGGTGGACTCACCGGCGACGGACCCCAGGAACCCGGCGGTGACCGCCCTGCACACGGGCGAGACGATCGAACTGCCGTACCTTCCCGACCCCCTCGCCAGGGCAGCCGTCTTCCTGGACCTTCCGGGAATGCCCCCCGGGGAGCCCTTCACCGTCCCCTGGGGCGGCGAGGTCTGGCACCGCCCCAGGTCCTTCAGGCTGAGGCTGGCCGAAGGCACCGCGGCGCCCCGCTTCGACGAGGCGTCCCGGGTGCTGACGGTGTCGCTGCCGAAGGGTGCCGTGGCGACCGTACGGCTGTGCTCCGGCATCGACTTCGACGAGAAGGTCATGGGCATGGCCTCGTGGTGCCGGGACGCGGTGGAGTCGACACCTCAGCTCGCGACGGAGACGGAGGCGGACGCGGCGGCGAGGAGGACGGAAGAGCTGCGACGTACCGACCAGGCGCTGGAACTGGCCGCCGCCGGCCGGCACTGGATGTTCACCCCCTGGCATGAACTGACGCTCGTCCACGCGGTGCAAAGGCCGCTGAGGACACCGGTACTGGACCTGTCGGCCCTGGGAACCCCACGCGGCCCCAAGGAGACGGCCGAGCACCTCGCCGGTGCGATCGCGCTGGACGAGGCGAGTACGGACCGGATCGAGCTGGTCGCGGAGTGGACCGAGGTGACGGACGCCGGCCCCACGGGCCGCGACGCCCGGGAGATGACGGTCCCGGTGTTCGGCCTGCTGACGGCGAGAGTGGACCGGCAAGGCGTGCCCGGCGCCGATCCCGCCGTCCTCCGGAACGGCACCCTGACCTTCAGCACCAAGGCGGCCGAGGACAAGTCGAAAGCGAACCAGGGCAAGCCCGTGCCCGAGAAGCACGAGTTCGGAGACACCAAACACCGCATCGTGAGCTACCGGCCGGTGGCCGGCAGCAAGTTCAGCGACTATTTCCCTCCGAGCTTCGCGGAGCCCGGCCAGAACGCGCTCACCGTTCAGGGTGACGCCAAGGAGCACTCGGTGCCGAGCAGCGCGTCGCCCACGGCGCCACGGCTGTTGTACTGCGTCCCCACTCTCGCCCTGGAGACCCTCGACGGACCGGCCGGTGCCATCGTCCAACGTCGACGCGGCAGCGGTATCCGGGTGTACCTGGACCGTCCGTGGTACTCCTCCGGAGACGGCGAACTGCTGGGCGTGGTCCTCGGAGAGCCACCGGGCGGCGATCCGAACTCCACCCGGGACGCGTGGGTCACTTTGATGGGCCGAGACCCCATCCACCGTTCCGCGTCCGTCGTCGCCCCGACCCCGGACGTGTTCACCAACGCGGTCCGGCGATCCGGCAAGCTCACCCTGTCCAGGCCCTCCGGTCCGCTCTCCGTCACGGTCGTGGGTTTCACCCCGCAGTTCGAAAGGGACGACACGAGCGAGAAGGGCGGCCGCTGGTTCTGCGACCTGGACCTGAACACGGGGGACGCCTGCCTCCCGTTCCTCCGGCTCGCCCTGGTCCGCTTCCAGCCGGATTCGATCCCCGGAGCCGAGATCTCACAGGTCGTTCTCGCCGACCTGGTGCGCACCCTGCCCGACCGGGAGCTGACAGTCCGGCCCGGCGAGGTGCTGTCGGTCAGCGTCACCGGCCCTTCCTGGGACCCGACCGGATCGTTTCCGCCGCACATCACCGCCACGCTCCAGCGTCGGCACGACGTCGTCACCGACAAGGACCTCGGCTGGGTCACGCTCGGGGACACGGCGGTCGCTCTCAAGTCGGTCGACGCCGAGTCCTCCCACAGGCCCTTCTACACGGGTCAGGTCCCGGTACCGCCCGGGCTGCGCGGGGTGCCCCTGCGTTTGCTGGTCGTCGAGACCGAGGACCTCCCGGACGGCGGCCCCACCGCGCCTACGGCACCGGGGCCGGTGATCTACTGCGGCACTGTCGACCTACCGCCACTGCAGGGCGGCCAGGGAGAGGGTCCCCACGACGGGCACGACGGCCATGACGGCCACGGCGGGCACGACGGCCATGACGGGGATGGCAACGGCCATGACGGCCACGATGGCCACGACGGGCACGGTGGCCATGACGGCCATGATGACCACGACGGCCACCATGGGCCGGGCGGCCACGATGACCATCACGGGTGAGGGTCGCAGTGATCGCCGCGTTGGCGCCCGCGCTTCTCGACAGCTCTCCTGTGGTTCCTGGGCGGTCAGGTCAGCTGGAACGTGAGTGCGATGGCGGACGTTGTCAGCTCATGGTGCGCTTGCTGACAAGCCCGTTCGTGGTGCTGATCGTGGTGATACCGCTGTTCGTTTTGGCGGCCGTCCAGTATGTGGTCCGGCAGGCTCAGCGGCGGGGGTGGCTACCTGGCCGTTTTCGGGAACGGGAGCTGGGGAGCCGGGGCGTGGGCGCCACGGCTACTGAGGAACTGCATGCTCTGATTTACCCGAGCAAGCGGGTCCAGCTGGAGCAACGCCGCATTGAGCTAGTGCTGCGGGATGACGAGCAAGATGGCGCCCCGCGGCGAGCCCGGATCGACCTCGACGCCGGGGTGGCTCGCCTTGAGCGCCACCGGTCAGCCTGATTCTGCCGTGCGGCGGTTCTTCGAGCCGAGTGGCCGTCCTGGTCCTGGCCGGCTGGGTTTGGGTGCGCGGGCCGGACTGCCCAGGCGGGGGCGGATGTTCCTGAACCCACGCCGGACCCGGGTCGGGGTGAGCATGATGCCAGGGCGGGTGGTCTTCTCCCAGGGCTTGCGCTGGTCCGTGGCGAGAGGGACGGCGAGGCGGAGCTGGGTGTGCGCGCGGCCGGGGTGGCGCCGGTCGCGGAGGACCACAGCCAGACCGGTGGTGCGTCACGGTCGCCGGGGAGGTGGTCGACTTTGAGACGGATCAGTGTGCTTCGACCAGGGGGAGTTCGCCGTCCAGACCGAGCGATGGCCGGGCGGAACCCAAGCGCTTGGCTGCCGAGGAACCGTCTCAGGCGGCCGCCTGGTAGGCGCGGACCTCGGTGACGAGCGCCCCGTAGGCTCCGCCTTCGGGATCGCCGTGGAGTTGCGGGACGTCGTGCCCTTCAGTGATGAACTGGTACGTCACCTCGTGCCAGTAGTTCTGCTTGCCGGGCTGGTCGACGAGGTTGGAGAGCGCGCCGAGGTTGTAGGTGACACGGGTGGTGGGGTTTCCGTTGACCTGGATCCAGAACAGCGCGTCCGTGTCGTACCTCCCGGCCGTGTTGTGGCCGGCCCGGAGTTTGACCGTCACACGGTGGCCCGGAGTGGTGAGCAGTTCCTGCTGGATCTCGCCGGCCTGGGTGCCGTTGAGATTCACGGCCTGGGACAGGTTGCCGGTCTTGGTGAAGTCGGCACTGAAGGTGTCGATGTTGTCGACGGTGACGGCCCAGCCGTCGATGCTCGGATTGCCGGAGATGGTGAGGTAGTTGGCGGTGACGTGCGGTTCGAGGAAGCGTGCGTCGACCACGTGCAGCTCTTGGCCCAGGCCGGTGTAGTACGCGTTGGGCTGGGCTTGGGGGCTGGTGGAGAGATCGACGATGGTGCCGGTCGGAGGCATGGCGTTCTCCTTTCTGTCGCAGAATAGACCTGAATGGTCGATTTGCGGGTAGTGCCAGTCAGTGCCACATCACCCCTGTTCGGTAGGTCGAAAACGGCCGATCTGATTGGGTGGCAGGGGGCTTGGTGCACCATGGGAGGTGTGCTCTGTCGCATACGGCAGCACCGCTCCCTCCTGCAGTGTCCGGTTCAGGGCGTCACAGGACAGGTGGGGCGTTCCCCGCCGCGGCCCGGGCCGCGTTGAGGTGACCTGCGAAGTGGGCTGAGCTGGCGGGCGGTGAGTCGCCTGGCTCGACGGGCCGCAATGGCCGCTGCTGTCGCGCGAGCGGAGCCGACGACGCTGCGCGGCGCCAACGGCCGGTCGGTGTGCGAGGAGGCCCGCCTCACGCCGGGCGCTGTCGGCGCGGACAGGAACCGGCACCCCGCCATCCGCTACGACGTGGGCAAGACCGTCAAACGCCCCGAGGCACTCGTCGCTCTACGTGACAGTCGACGATAAGGAACGAGGTGAGTGCCTGCTTCTGAACCCCCCGGAGCGTGGTCACCTTCGGATCGATCAAGCCGCCGGGCTCCTCGGAAGGCTCTGGGTAGCGGTGGTTCAGGTTGACGCCACGGTTTCTGTAGAGGCATCCTCCACCGTCTCGGCGACACGGCTGGCCAGGTCCTCCCACGGACGTGGAGCGACGACCGGCACGTCGGCCGCCCGTGCCTGTGCGGCGAGCCACCGGCCGTACAGCACGCTGACGCGTGCGCGATGGCGCTGTGGTCCGGCCTCCGGCTCCCGGCGTAGGTAGTTGGCCGTCACCTGCCTCTCGTCGTCCTCGTGGAGGAAGACGGCACGGACCGGGCCTTCGGGCGTCGCCGGTGTGGGCAGTATGTAGTCCCCTTCCAGGATCACCGGGGTGTCGGTGCCCACATGGTTGGCCACCACCGCCTCGATCGCCGGCGCCAGCGCCTCGGCGATCGCGATCTGCCGCTCGACCACTGACTCGGGCGTCCCGCGGGCGGCTTCCGGGTGAGTGCGCCAGAAGTGGACCTCCGGCAGGTGCTCGGGCAGTGTCACCGCAAGGAGGGCCTCCACGATGTCGTCGACCTCCACGACGGGGACGTCGTACCGTCGTGCCAAGGCCCGTCCGACACCGGTCTTCCCCATCCCCGACGCGCCCCCGACGACGAGCACCCGCCAGTCGGGAAGATTCCTCACCTCATCCGTACCGTCCACGCGGGCAGAGTACTGTAACCGCTTCTTTCACCTGGGCCACACCAGCCGCAGTGGTTCCCGTTCGGGGACCGGTCGCGGGCATGCCACGCCCCCGCCGGAAGGCTCCGGCAGGGGCCCCGATGGGGGTGTGGACCCGAGGGGACGGGGCAGCGGTCGTTGTGGTTCGTGGTGTGCATGGTGAACGTGGCGTTGCTGCTCGTGGTGGCGACGGCCGGGCCGGGCGGGGGCGCCGCCGGCGGCACGCCCGACACGGGGGACATGAGCGCACCCGATCGCGGTGTCGGGAGCGACGACTGAAGCCGCCTCGCGCCGGGTGTGTGCGTGCCGCTGAGGAACGGTCACCGGGATACCGACTGCCCTCCCTGCCTCGGGTCGGGGAGGCCGGGCCTCTCGGTCGTACCTGGAAAGCCGGGGCCGTCCCGGCCCAGGGGTAGGCGGTTCGTCGCAACCGGGGAGATCATCACCGTCGCGGACAAAGCGGCGCGACGTGAGGGGGGGGGGGAGGTCAACTCAGTCGATCAGGCTGTCCAGTTGGCGGGCCAGCAACTCCACGGCTTCCGTCGCCGCGCTCCGATCCCCGTCGATGCCCAGCTGCAGCAGCGCACCGTCCAAGGTGGCGGAGGCGAGGCGGGCGGCGCTCGGCGCGATGGCGGGAGACATGCCTGCTTCGACGAGCCACTGCTCCGCAGTGCGAAGGTAGGACGACGCGGCTGGCGCCAGCTGCTCGCGCCACAGCTCGTCCGTGCCTGCCAGCGAGGCCGCTTCCAGGTACAACCGCAGAGCCACGCGAACCCCGGGTTCTGCGAACGTCTGCCACAGCGCACGTACCAGATCGGACGGCCTGGCGGCCTGCCGCCCCTGCCACACGATGGCAAGGTCGGCGAATGCCCGGTCCAGCAGGGCCACCACCAGCCCCTCGCGACTGCCGAAGTGGTACACGAGCATCCGGTCGCTGGTGCCCAACGCGGCAGCGAGGGGCCGCAGGGTGAGCGTCGCGAGACCGTGTTCCCCGACGTAGTGCATGGCCGCGCTCAGCAGCTCCTCACGACGGGACACGCGATTTCTCCTTCTGGGGGATGTAGCGTATGTAGCGATCGCTACATACTACGTGAACGGCGAGGTGCGGCTCGATGGAGAAGCGACGGCTGGCGCACGTGTGGCCCGAGACAGTGGGGGCCTTTGTGATCTGGGTAGCCGCCTCGGCGGGAGTCACGGCCCTGGCGCCCACGCTCGCGGGCGCCCCGACCGCACCGGTCGCGGCGGCGGTCGTGGCCGCCTTCACGGGCATGGGCGCCCTGGTCGGCCGACTCCTCCCGGCCGGATACGGAGTTCGACTCGGTGTCGCCGTCGTGATCGTCGGCCAACTCCTCGACGTGGTCCTCGTCCTGGCCTTCGACGGGCTCTATCCACGGACCGACGAGGGCGGCAACGGGCGTGTTCTGCTGCTTCTACTGGCCGGGTACGCCGGATTCCTGCTGGGCGCACTCGCGGGCGACCGCTCCTTGAGGGGGGACACGGCTGCGGCGCCGTCCGAATGAACCCTCGCCCGTGAACGGACGTTCCGGGGAGAGGAGGAGACGGCTTCCGGCTCACAGGTCGAGTGTCGACTCATCGGCCACCAGCTGATCACCCGTCTTGCGACCCTGGTTACAGTCCCTTCATGGCGAGTCACCCCTTGGACGGCAACGGTCACGACACGGCTGTGGTCGTCGCCCACGAGATCTACGGAGTCAACGAGCACATCAACGGCGTCGCCGGGATGCTTCGCCCGTACCGCTGCGACGTCTTCACACCCAGCTTCCTTCCGTCGGGCGTCGTGTACGCCCGCGAAGACGAGCCCAGGGCATACCGGGAATTCACGCGGACCCCAGGTGTGGAGGGCATGGGCAACGCACTCGCGCAGTACACCGACGGCCTTCGTGAACGCTATCGCAGGGTGCTCTGCATCGGCTTCAGCGTCGGAGCCACCAGCACCTGGCTCGCCTCGGGGACCGGCGCTGTGGACGGCGCAGTGTGCTTCTACGGTTCCCGGATCCGCGACTACCTGGACATCCAACCGACTGCCCCGTGCCTCGTCATCTTCGCCGAGCAGGAGCCCAGCTTCTCGGTGCCGGCAGTCGCCGGACGTCTGGCAGGCCGAAGGGGCGTCGTGACGGAGGTGCACCCCTGCCGGCACGGGTTCTGCGACCCCGGCAGTCCTCACTACTCCGCCGGGCACAGCCGTAAGGCGTGGACCTCGGCCACCCGATTCCTGGGGCTGCTGCCCCGCTGACGAGGGACCCGCCCGCGCCAGACCAGACACCGCAGCCGGGTTGATCGGCTTCTGCTTCACGGTGAGCTCCTGCTTGGGGCGGCGTCCGGGGCCATCCTGCGCCTGCTGAGCAGTGTGGAGATCGGGAGGGCTGCCGCGAGGCCGCTGAGGAGGATCGCGGCGAGTGCGCCGAGGATCGCGGGCTGGTCGGCGAAGGCGAGGCCGATGGCGGCCAGGGCGGGACCGGCGTTGCGCACCAAGGCGACGCCGCCCATGGTGGTGCGGCGCGTCGTCGGACCGGTGGCCAGCAGTGTTCCCACGGCGAAGGCGAACACCGCGAGGAGGAACCCCGCGAGCAGGGCCAGTGAGCCCAAGAGATCGACGACATCGCGCCAGTTGCCCAGCAGCATGCCCGCCAGCACGATCAGGAAGGTGACGTTGGAGACGGCGGCCGCAGTGGGGTGCCATGACTGGGCGATGGGTGCGGCGTAGTGGCGCATGAGCAGGCCGATGGCGAAGGGGACGAGCTGCAGGAGCGCCACCGTCCGCACCAGCGCGCCGACGTCGAGGGAGACCTTGGTGCCGATGTCGGCCGCGGTGAGGATGGCGTTGACCGTGGGGGCGAAGGTGAGGCTGCCGAGGGAGGCGAGCAGTACCTGCATCGCCGCGCCCGCGACGACGTCGCCCTGCTGCACGGTCGCCAGTTTCGCCCCGAAGGGGCCGCCCGGGGAGGAGGCGATCAGGACGAGGGCGATGAAGGAAGCCGAGGAGAGGACGAACAGTGCGCCGATGCCCCAGCCGAGCAGCGGGATGACCGCCATGTTGGCGATCAGCGCCAGCGACAGCAGGGGGACGTCGGCGAAGACGCCGCGCAGTGCCGGGACGGTGGCGCGCAGGCCGGCGGCGAACATGGTGGCCGCGATGAAGATGACGGTGACCGCGTTGAGCACGAGACGCAGGGTGTCCATGGCGCTTGCCCGCCCTGTCAGTCGTGGAGGTCCCCGAGCCAGCGCAGGGCGCTCAGGCTCGGCAGGAAGCAGTACTCGCCTCCACGGGTGACCGCGAACCGGGGCAGCGGGGCGAGGCGGCGCCGCACCGGTCGCCGGGGGACGGTGTAGCCGGCTTCCCCGTCGGCGGC
Source organism: Streptomyces abikoensis (assembly GCF_014648775.1). Lineage (GTDB taxonomy): Bacteria > Actinomycetota > Actinomycetes > Streptomycetales > Streptomycetaceae > Streptomyces > Streptomyces abikoensis. The sequence continues at coordinate 407,464 of NZ_BMRT01000002.1, read as the reverse complement.
GCCGACGACGGGGTCCTTCGTGTTGCTGGCCCCGAAGAACACGCCGTCGTTCATCCACTCCGACTGGACGAACTCGAACTGCCGGCCCAGGTGGGCGCCGATGAACGCGAACATCAGGCCGCGGTCCGCTCCGTCGTCCTCCAGCACGCCATCGGGTAGCGGCGGACCGTAGACGGCGCCGCGCCGGATCATGCGGTGCAGCCGGACCTCCCCGGCCACCGAGGCGTCGCGCGGATTGGCCCGGCGGATGTGGCAGCCACCGGGCGTGGTGAATCCCATGGGGTCGTTCTGCTCGTACAGGAAGGTGTTGCGGCGGTGCGGGTCGGCGCCGAGCGCGGGGTCGTCGTGCTGGGGGGCGAGTGCCAAAGGGGCCCCGCTGCGCCAGCGGCCCATGATCTTCGCGGCGATCAGCTCCTCGTCCTCGGGGCCGGCGGAGTTGTCCCTCAGGTAGCGCCTGAAGGCGGCGACGTCCTGGTGGAGCTTGCGGAAGGCCGCGTAACTGCCGTTGCGCCCGAGCACGGTCGGCTGGGGCGTCCGGACGCCGCCGAGCTCGTCGGGGTAGCCGAGGACGAACTCCCCGCTCTTCAGGGGCGCTTCCAGCGTGTTGGAGCCCGGGATGCCGCTGCCTTCGATGGCCGGATGGCTGACGCCGTCGAGGTAGCCGAAGTGTTCCTTTTCGGTGGGCAGTGCGTAGCAGTCCTGTCTCCAGATGGCCGTCACGCCGGAGAGACGCTCGTAGGCGGGGCGGGCGCGGTCGATGGCCGCCTCCAGGTGCGGGGGGTCGGGTGCGATCGCCGTGATGACCACATGGACGTCGCGCGTGCCGAGCGGTGCCTCCCAGTGCTGTGGGCTGCTTGCTCCCTCGTCGCGCAGCGTTCGGGCGCGGGCTGCCATGCCCTGCCGGAACTCCCAGGCGAACGTCTCCAGCGAGGAGCGCGGCACCCCCAGGGCCTCGAGGCCCCAGTAGGTGACGGCGACACTGACCCAGGTGTCCCCCAGGGGGCTGGAGGTGTCGGTGGCGGAGGTCGCCGCCGCGCTCGCCCGCCGCATCAGCTCCCGGCCCTGGGTGCGGTCGTCGATGCGGAAGACGAGGTACGTCGCCGCGTACGGGGTGGGGCGTGGGCTGAGCACCCCGCGCTGGATGTCGTCGAGTTCGAGTGTGACGTGGGTGGGTGCGCTCACGTCGGCCTCCTTGCGGCATCGCTACGTAACGAGGTTGCGCCAGAAGTTCCGCAGGCTGTCGTCGGCGCCGAAGAGCGTGCTGAAGATCGTGGAGTCGGCCAGCAGAACGTCTGCCGCGCGGTTGTCGCCGGGGGGCATCCACAGGAGCATGTTGAACTCGGTGTTCCCGTCCTCGGTGAACGGATGGGGCCGGGAGGTGTCGATCGGCTGCCGGGCCAGCACGTGGACGGCCTTCGGCTCGTCGGCCGTCACGGCGTAGTGCGGCAGATGCATGTGGAAGTTGAAGTTCGTGACCCCGTTCAGCCACCCCTTCTCGTCCAGGTCCGGGACGGTCGACAGAGGAGCGATCCGGTTGTCCTCACCGGTGGCGGGACGCAGCCCGTACCGGTTGATGACCGGCACGCCCAGGCCCTTCATGAGGTCCCTGGCGTAGGTGGCGAACCGCTGCTGGCGCGGCACCAGGGGGTCGCCGTGGTGGCGGTACTCCACCTCCCGCACGGACAGATCGTCCGACGCGCCGACGTCGTGGTGGGGCCCGAGGACGAGTCGGGCGTCGTCCCGGGCGAGGAAGGCCCGCAGCGCCTCGATCTCCCCGGGCTCGGCTTCCTGCCCGGTGATCATGTGGTCCAGTCCGAAGACGAACAGTACGTCCGTGTCGTCGAGTACCCGCTCATCGAGCGGGGTGCGGAAACCGGCCTGGTCGATGCGCTGGTAGACCGGGACGGGATGCCCGGTCACCTCCTCGACGAAGTCCTGGAACGGCACCCAGGCCCAGAAGAACAGCTCCAGGGAGCCTGCGATGCCTTGCTGGAACCGGTAGGGGTCCGACCACTTCGGGTCCTCGTACGCGGGCCAGGCCACCCGCCTGACCTCGGTCATCGTGGAGAAGCGGTTGTCCAGCTCGGCCGCGTTCCGGCCTGCCTCGGCGGGATAGCTCCACGACACGTAGATACTCACGCGCCGTCCGGCTGGGCTGTACTTCCGAAGGATGTGCCGCTGGTTGTAGGTCCGCGCTGTTCTGGCCTCGCTCATCGCCCAGCCCTCACTGCATCTGGTCGAGCATCTCCGACAGGGCGCTCTTGATCCGCAGAGCCTTCTTGATCTCGTCCGCCGTCACGTACGGATACTCTCCGTACTCGATGAAGCTCGGACAGTGGTGCTCCCGTACGAAGCGCACGAACGCCTCCGGGTTGGTCCGCCAGTCCTCGGGAAACCCTTCGAGGTTCTCGAAGGCGGTGCTCACACCCGCCTTGCTGAACAGCGCGACGGCGTCCTCGGTGTACTTGTCGAAGTCGGTGTCGAAGATCCCCTGGTACATGAAGCGGGTGTCGTCGTCGAACAGGACCCAGCGCAGGTAGTGCAGCTTCAATGGCGCGAGAAGGTACGGATCCTGCTCCAGCGCCCTGGCCAGCGCATGGCCGTGCTCCCGTATCGCGTCGGCCCGGCCCGGCTTGACGTTCCCGACGATGGTGAATCCGTAGCAGGCCGGAGTTCTCGGGAAGACGGGGCCGTACTTTCCCTGTTCCAGGTGGTCGGTCTCCTTGGGGATGACGACTGCCTGCGGCTTGATCTCCATGTCCGCTCCTCCGCATTCCACAGGCCGGACCCCACGCCCAGCGTGGCACCGGACGGCTGGGCACGCCCGCTGGGTGGACGGGGGCTGTCGGCCCGCTCCCGGCCTTCGGATCATGACGATGCCGGTTCGATGCCGGGAGGCGAACCTGGGGCGGGCCCCTGCCATGCCCCATCAGCACATCCAAGCCTGGCCGCCCCGGTGACACGCTGCCGAGGCGATGTGACGTCCGACGCGGTGCGGCTCGTCAGTACCAGCCTGCATCGGACAGTGCTTCGGTGATCAAGCGGGTGGCGAAGTCGGGATCGTTTGTGAGGCGGTTGATCTGCTCCGCGAGCAGGAAGGCCGTGGCTTCGAGGGGATTCATCTCCTCCTCGGTCCAGAATCCGTACTGCTTGCGCCACAGGTTGGGACTCAGGTCCGTGGCCGCTGCTATGACCAGGCCGGCCATGGTGGGGATGACCTCGGGGCGGACGCTCTTGGGCATCATGCGCATCGTCGCCACAAGGTTGGGCACCACATACGCGATGACGTCCTCGTCGTGCTCCGCGCAGGCCGTTCGCAGCCACTGCGTGAACATGAAGATGAGCGTGCACGTGCCGTCCAGCACGTCATTGGCTTCCTTGGGCCCCAGGGACGCGGTGACCTGGTCTGTCAGCGCCTGTTGTCCGGGGTCGGTGGCGGTCTTGCCGTCGTGGATGCCTTTGAGCCGAGAGTCGATCAACATGAGCGCAGCACCCACGTCACCGGCGGGAGCATGCTGGGGATCGCAGGGCGATGGCACGGGGTTCCTCCTCTGATGGCCGCAGTGGGAGCGCGGGCATGCCCGTACGGTAGACCGCCGGTGCCACAGGGGGCCGGCGAACCCTGGTGAAAGGTCTTCAGGCTGCTGGGTGCGGCCAGGACTTCGGGATCGGGCAGATGGTGGTCCCCGCCACGCCACGCGACTCCCTGCACATCCTGGGCGCTTTTGTTGAACCTGGATGGCGGGGTGAAGCCGGAGATGGTCGCCAGCGACAACGCCTCGTACTCGGACATGGTGTTCGGCCTGTTCGAGATCCTGGGCTACAACTTCTCCCCGCGGTTCGAGGACCTGGACGACCAGCGGTTCTGGCACAGTACGGACGTATCGCCAAGACCCTGCACCTGCTCGCTGTCGTCGACCCGGTCGATGACACCTACCGGTGGCAGATGGGCAAGCAGCTGTCCGTCCAGGAATCCCGTCACACTCTCGCCCGGGGCATCTGCCACGGCAAGCGCGGCACCATCCACCAGGCATACCGGGACGGAACGGAAGACCAGCTCGGCGCGCTCGGCCTGGTCCTCAACGCCATCGTGCTCTGGACCACGAAGTACGTCGACGCCGCCGTCGCCCAGCTCCGCGCCGAGGGCCGCGAGATCCGGGACGAGGAAATCGCCCGCCTCTCCCCGCTCAAGCAACGCAACCTCAACGTGCTCGGCCGCTACAGCCTCACCGCCTCCACCCCGGCCGCGGCTGGGATTGGGCGACGGGGAACATCACGCCGGTGAGGCATTCGGAGACCGCCCACAGCCGTTGCTGGATGGCCGTCTCGTACGACTGCGCGCTGGAGGTGGCCAGCTGAGGGTGACCCTTGATCTCAAGGCGTCCGCCGGGGCCGTAGTACTGGCCGCCCAGCACGGCGGGGTCGGCGGCGGCGCGTAGGGTCGGCAGCGCGCCCATCGCCGGGGTTTGGGTGACCAGCGGCGCGAGCCAAGTGAGCGGGAGCCGGATGGCTGCAGGGCTGTTACGGACCAGCTCGGTGCTGGACAGGCCGGGATGTGCGGCCACCGCGACGGTGGTGCCGTGCGAGGCGAGCCGGCGCTGCAGCTCGTAGGTGAACATCAGGTTGGCCAGCTTGGACTGGCCGTAGGCGCCGGCCCGGCTGTACGACCGATCCCATTGCAGGTCGTCGAAGTGGATCGCGGCCCGGATGCGGTGGCCGGTGCTGCTGACCGTCACCACGCGCGAGCCGGGCACCGGCAGCATCAGGTCCAGCAGGAGGCCGGTGAGTGCGAAGTGGCCCAGATGGTTGGTCCCGAACTGCATCTCGAAACCGTCGGCGGTCGTCTGCTTCGGGGTGTACATGACGCCGGCGTTGTTGATCAGCAGGTCGATCCGGTCGTACCGGGATCGCAGGGCCTGGGCTGCGGCCCGGACGGAGTCGAGCGAGGTCAGGTCCAGCGCCTGCACGGTCACCTTGCCGCTGATGCGGGCCGCCGCCTTCTCGCCCTTCTCGACGTTGCGCACGGCGAGCACCACGGAGGCTCCACGTTCGGCGAGCGCCCTGGCGGTCTCGAATCCCAGGCCGGTGTTGGCGCCGGTCACGACGGCCACCCGTCCGTGCTGGTCAGGGATACGTGCGGTCGTCCACTTATCGCTCATGCCAGACTCCCAGCCGCTGAAAGTACCGAAGGTATCTTGTACCTTGGACGCTAAGGTACCGCCGGTACGATGTCAACGTACCGGCGGTACGTAATCTAGACTGGGGAACGTGACTTTCCAGCGCGCGCGAACAGAGGAACAACGGAAGATCCGCCGGCAGGCGATCCTCGACGTGGCGTCGGCCATGCTCGACGAGATGCCGGTGGCCGCGGTCACCCTCAACGAGCTCAGCCGCCGGGTAGGGCTGGCGAAGCCGAATGTGCTGCGCTACTTCGACTCCCGGGAAGCGGTGCTCTTGGAACTGCTCGACCGCTTCTTGCGGGAGTGGCTGGCAGAACTGGCAGAGGAGTTGGCCACCGCTGTCGACAACGATCTCTCCATGCCGGAGCGAGCGGCAGCGGTGGCCGAGGTCCTCAGTCGCTCGCTGTCCGGCCGGGTGGTGCTGTGCGAGCTCTTCGGTGCACAGGGCAGCGTTCTCGAACACAATGTCTCCGTCGAGGTCGCAGCCCGCTACAAGCGCGCCTCCCTGGCCCGCCTGACGACCATGACCGGCCTGATCCGGACGTACCTACCGGAACTCGGTGAGAACGCCACCCTGTTCAGTCTGCAAACCATGGTCATGGCCGGGGCGCTGTCGGCGTACAGCACCCCCCCACCCAGTCTGCAGGCGGCCTACCAGGCCGAGCCCGACCTGGCCCGCTTCCACCTGGACCTGGAGGACTACTTGAAGCAGGCTTTGACCGCAACTCTCCTGGGTGTACTACCCCGCCGCTGAGAACAACGCATTGAATCAGCAGCGCCCCAACGACGCCGCGCTGCCGGCGCGCTGACGCATCGGGAAGTGCGCGGGGTGCAGCCGGTGTCTCACAAACGTTGGATTGCCGGATCCGCCAGGACGTCTACTACGTCGCCGGGCGGGCCGCGATGACCCTCGACCTCGAGCGTCTGGAAGCGGCGAAGCGGGAGATCCGACGCATGGAACAGGTGGGTTCTGCGGAGCTACAGGAGAGCCGCTGCGGCTGATTCGCAGCTTTCCGAGGCCCACAGCTGTGGAACGATCTCTTCACGTGACTGGTGTGATCACGGCGTCGTAGCCGTACTGGATTAGCCCCGTTCTCCGGGCTGAGCCCGCGCACCTTCGGGAAGCTGGTGACGGTTCTGAGCGCGTGTTGGAGAACCCCTGGCAGATTTTCCTCAGCGCCGAGCAGATGAACTCCGTCCTGCTTGAACAACGGCTCCAGCCCGTCGAGTACGTCTGCCAGCGCGATGCGATCGACTCTGCGACGTGGGAACGCACCGACTCGCTCCCCCCGTTCGACCTCTCCGTGCCCGCCCGCGCGAGTGTCCCCGCCCGCTGAAGGACGTCCACGGCCGGGGGCTGGTGGTGGCGTCGACGTCCTGGCGCTGACGGTCGGTCCACGAGAGCCCCTCGCCGGTCTGACGGAGGTCTTCGCCGTCTGCTCGACCGATTTCTAGTGATTTGGGACAGCAGAGAATCAACGTGTTGCTTCGATCTTGCCGGTCGTCTCATCCGGAGCGAGGAAGCTTGTGCTGTCCGCTGGTGTGCGGAATCGGGCGGTTGAAGCGTCGATGGTGCCGCCGTGGGCTGGCAGGAATGGGCGGACTTCGCGAACGGTGCAGATGGTCATGGTAGTGACGTCGAAGAGCTGTCCGAGGAGTTCCTGGGGGCGAGTTTGCGCAGGTCGAGGACGGTGATCAGGATCCGGTCGGTTGGCGTGAGCTTCTCTTTGGGGCCGCCACCGCAGGTTGCGTGGCGTTCGCCGCCGCGGCGTGCGTGCGCGCGTGCCGGGATCGTTCGCGTTGTTCCTCAAGCAGAGGCGTCAAGCTGCGGGCCGTTTCGTCGAGTTGCTGGCGGGGCATGCCGGTCAGCTCGGGGTGCTGCAGCGCCTCGGAGGTGGGGCGGTCGCAGTTGGTGGCCGGTGAATCTGCCGGGCCGTCCTCCGACGTCGAGACGGCGGGCGTGCTCCGAGTGCGCGCCGACCACGATCGTGGCTCCGCGTTCGGCGTGGGCGCCCAGTTCGTACAAGGGCGATCGGCTGGATGCTCTCCGCGCAGAACAGGACGGCGTCGGCGCGGTGCAGGTGCTCATGCTCCCAGGCGATCTGCTCCCGGGCGGCCACAGGGTTGCCCTCGGAGAAGTCCGCTCGCCAGGGGTTGAGAATCCTGGCCGTGACGCCGGCGGAGCGGAGTTGAAGGGCTGCTCGGGTCTGCCAGTCCGGGCAGCTGGTGATGCCACCGGCCAGGAACACTGCGGGCCCGCTGCCGTCGTACGGATGGGGCGAGCGGACGTACCGGTCGGCAGGGGGATGTTGGTGGCCGGCCACCATGTTCGAGAAGGTCGCGGACCAGGGCCCGCCCGTGTGTGTCGCCGGTGGGGTAGGCGCGCAGGACCGGGGCCAGGGGCCATCAGACGAGGTCGGGGAGCGGCCGGAGCATCTGCGCGATGGCCTCGCCGGTGATCACGCCGCCCGAGGCGAGCCCGTCCAAGCCGTCGTCGGCGCTGGCACTCAGCGAGAGGATCCGCGCACGGTGCTCCTCGGTCGAGCCGGGTGTCCACTGTCCGGAAAGGCGGTCTGCGGCGAAGGCGCCGGCGAGGCGCTGCAGCTCGGTCATGACCGTGATCCTCCCGGCGAACCAGGAGGCGGAACAAGAGGGGTGGGTGGCGGAAGACGCCCCTGGGCCGCCGTACTGTCGAACGTTTTTCTCCGGCCGTCACCCAACCGATACCCCACACCGTCCAGGTGTGGGGTATCGGTTGCTGGCGCCGAACTACGCGGGCGGTTCTGAGTATTCCTGCACATACGCCCGGTCGAGGCTATCCCACTTGTGGTCGCAGTACCGCTTCGACGTGCTGTAGCCGCCGACCCAGGGACCGTACTTCTTGTACTGGACATTGACCGGTGTGAGGCAGACGAGAACGATGCGATGAGTCCACTGAGCCCGGGGAGGACTGCACTGAGAGTACGCTCCGTTACTGCCGGTGTGGTGGGCCTTGCAGATCGAGTTGATTTGTGGTGTGCTCTGCGCCGCGTTGGCACCTCCAGCCAGGGCTCCAACGCCCGTTCCAGCCACCAGCGTGAGTGCGCTTGTATACAGCGCAACCCGCTTCCGCGTGTTCATCGTTGAAAGTCCCCTCGTGTAGCGATCAGCTTCGGGATTACACCCGCTGTCGGGACGCCCTGCATCAGAGGGACGCCCGGCTTGCGTCACCGGTGTTCCAACCGATTGCAGCATTCAGCCACGGCTGTTGAAGAGTTGAAGAAAAGGTGGGACGTCCCAGCCCCTGACCTGCATGGATGCTGTCCAGGATGACGACGGGGTGGGACGAATGGAGAGGCTGTCAGCGCCTCGCCCCTGCCGACGCCCGCGAGGCGGTGATCGGCCTGCTTCACAACTTGCTGGAGAGTGACACAAGGGGAATCCGGGGCGCGACGGGTGGTCAGCACCAGCTTCCGTCTCTGCCCTGGCCGAGGTGGGAGAACTGCTTCCAGGCGTCCCTGGTCTTGGGTCCGGCGACACCGTCGACACCGCCGGTGTCGTAGCCAAGCTTAACGAGGAAGCTCTGGAGGCCGCTGATGGTCTTGGGGCCGACGATGCCGTCGGCGGTTCCAGCGGGGAATCCGCGGGAGTTGAGGAAATTCTGCCAGGCTATCCAGCTGTTGGAGCCGAGCTGGCCGTCGATCGTGCCGGGGTCGAATCCGGCATCGCGGACGTAGCACTGTACGCTCTTGCCTTCGCTGGTGCTGAGGCCGAGGTTGTTCACGGCCTGGATGGCGACGGTCTGGGTGTGTACCTGCTGGGCGGGTGCGGCAGTGACTGTGGTTGCGCCAACGAGAGTGCCGGTCAGACCGAGGACCAGGCCAGCGGCCGTGAGGCCGACAGCAGCCTTTGCGCGTGTGAGCATGAATGTTCCCCCTTCTTCCTATTGGTCCTTTGCCCGGGGTTGACCGCATGCAGGCAGGGGTTTACCAGCACCCTGCAGACGAGGCGAGTGCCGTGCAGAGGGTTGCCCATCAATCCGGCCCACCGAGAACCTGACTGATAGCCACACCTGCCCTGGCATCGTTCGAGAAATCGAGCCACTTGAACGCCTGGTGAGGTAAGTGGGGGCGATCCAACGAGCTCGGACCGCGTGACTAATTGTCGCCGCAGTGTCATGCTTCGTGCTCGCCAAATTGACGAGTTCCGCAAGGCCGCGAACCTAGATCGGACTGCACTGAAGAACGAACTGCTTTTCCTCGCTGCCGGGCCTTCAGCCGAACGACATCCAGGCGGACGACCTACTCCTCAAGCAGTCGCTCGCACCCAGCGCGAGTACCCCAACAGACCGGCACACCAGCCACTTGACCTGCGAATCCAAGTTGACGGAGGCCCTCTGGTGCGGCACTGGGTGAGGGGGTGTCGTGGTGAGCCGGGTCGAGGAGGAGGCTGAGGTCGTCGCGGGCCACGGTGACGGATGGTGTGTCGGCGTCGGAGTGGAGGAGGGTCTGAACCTGGGCGAGGTGTTGGGCTCGGCTTGCGGGGCCCTTCGCTCATCGGTCGTACTGGGCGCGGGCGGCGAACCAGTAGGTGCCGCCGTGCTGGGAATGGACGCGAAGCTTCGGGTTGAAGCGGTGGCCGAGGGCGTCGCGCCATTCGGGGCTGCGCAGTTAGCACCACCTCGTTGTCCGCGCGCATCGCGCCCAGCGTGCGGTGAAACTCGATCGCGTTCCCGGCGGATCCGTGGATGGGGAAGTCGAGCATGGTTCGGTACGTGGCCGGGTCCGCGCCGGCGGCCCAGTGCAGGCGGACCATGATGTCGTACCGAAGGAGCGGGCGGTCGGCGGTTTCGAGCTCTTTGCGGATGGCTGCGCGGCTGTAGTCAACAATCATCATGAGCGGGCTTTCGCACAGTAGGGCCGGGGCGGCGGATTGCCGCCGCCCCGAGTGGGACGGTGGTCAGCTGGTGGCGCAGGGACAGAGGGTGCGGAGGCAGCTGTTGACGTCGTGCGGGAGCGTGGTGAGCTCCCCGTCGCGGTGGTAGCCGGTGAAGATGACCGTGCCCATCGCGTCGTGGAATTCGCCGGTGAGCTCTTCGAGGGCGACGCCGGCGTGGAAGTTGGGCAAGGACTGGGCTCGATTCATTCCGGCGATGACAGCCAGGCACCCGGTGCGGCGGTGAAACCTGGCGATGGCCGTGGGTGCGTCGAGAAGGGCGCGGGCGATGGTCTTGGCCTGCTGCCTGGGGTCGTCGGTGAGGTCGAGTTCCGTGAGGGTGCCGTCGAGGTCGATCTGAAGGGCGGTGATTTTGGGCATGGCGAAGCTGTCCTTCTCGCTGGATGTCGGTGATGGGGTGGTGGTCGGGTGACCGGTCAGGTCATGCACCAGCCGGAGTCGCAGCCGACGTCGTCGCCCGTGTTTGCGAACAGGAAGTTGCGGTAGGGGATTTCGTGTTGGGCGGTCAGGTCGAGGGGGCGGTGGACGGCACGCCGCCGTCGTAGCTGACGACCCTCACGCTGCCGCCACCACCTGGTCGAAGAGGCGCTGGGCCTTGCGTACTGCGCCGATCACGGCGGCCCGGCCGAAGAGCTGGTCGCGGTGCTCGATGACGGTGCGCGCTTCCTCCGCGGCCTGCTCGACGGCGTCAGGGCGGTCGAGGATGTTGGCACAGGCAACGGTCACACGGGGACCGAGCCCCCCAGACGATCGCGTTGACGGCCGTACAGGCGGCGGCGATCTGATCGATGTCGACGCCCGACCAGTGCACGGATGCCGGATCAAGTCCGCGTTCGCGCATGCCCTGCGCGGCTGCGCGTAGGAGGCCGCCGCTGCCGCACGCCGGCTCGTGAACGTGCTCTCCCGGACGGGGTTCCTTCGCGTCGTCGTTCACGATGCGCAGCCGGTGGTGGCGGCCCAGGGCGACGAAGCCGGCGCCGTGGCGTCCGGCCACGGCGCCTCCGCGAAAACCCGTTGGCGGAACCACGGCGGCCACTGCTATGTTTCCGGAGGCCGTGCGAGAGAACGAGGAGGTGGTACCCGTGAACGCAGTATCAACATGGGTGCTCCCCTCCGGGGTCACGGTCGGGCGGTAGGTCGTCCGGGAGCGCCGTTCAATGGCACTCCTGAAAGGCATGACCATGCACTTCACTTCTGAACAGCGTCTCGACGACGGTGTCCTCGAGCGCGCATTCACCCTCGGCGAGATCCCCGGCATCCTGTGGACGCCCGCATCGGTATCCGCGTCCGCACCGGCGCCGCTTATCCTGCTCAGCCCTCCTCCTCTCGGGCTGCGCAAGGCGTACCCCCGGCTGGTGGCCCGAGCCCGGCACGCTGCGGCGGACGGCTTCGCCACGGCCACCATCGAGCTCCCCGGTAGCGGCGACCGGCCCCGTGAGCCCGCCGCCGAGCAGGCCCGCGCCGACCTGCGCCGGGCCGTGCAGGCCGGCGAGCCGGTCAGCGACGAGATCGTCGACGCCCTCATCCTCCCGCTGGTCGAAAAGTCGGTCCCGGAATGGCAGGCAGCCTTGGACGCTCTCCTGTCGCTGCCCGAGATCGACGGCCCGGTCGGGTACTCGGGGGGAGTGATCTCCATCGGGACCCGGCTGGCGGCGGTCGAGCCGCGGATCTCGGCCGCAGTTCTGTTCGCCGGGAGTTTCGTCCCTGGGGCCATGTTCGAGGAGGCTCGACAGGTCACCATTCCGCTGCACGTCCTGCTGCAGTGGGACGACGAAGGGAACGACCGGCAGGCTGCCCTGGAGCTCTTCGACGCCTTCGGCTCCAAGGAGAAGACGCTGCACGCCAACATGGGCGGGCACACCGGCGTCCCGCAGTTCGCGGGGGACGCCGCGGCCCAGTTCTTCGCCCGACACCTGAAGTGACGCCGGGCCGTCAGGCCACCAGCAGACGGTAAGCCGTGCCGGCCGGGATGCTGCCCCTCCAGGGACAGGGCCCGGCCCTCCTCGGCTCTCTGCACCACGGGCCCCTGCCAGACTCTCGGCAGGGGCCCGGCCGCGCTGCCCGATGCCATGAACTGCTCGATGCCTGTAGAGAGCTTCGAGTGCTGCCCAAACTCGTGTACAGGCGCCGTCGGCTCGTGAACAATGCCACTCGGGAAGAAGCCACTGCCCTTTGTCGCGCGGATGCCGATCCCCGGGCATGACCGGTGCTGACGAATCTGGACGTGATGTCGTACGGCAGATGTCAACGCGCCGGCCGGTGTTTCATCCCGACGGTCGGATTGCGCCCACCTGCGGAACCGATAGGCATCTCAGTGGTTAAGCGTACGGACGCTACGGCCTGGGTTCGCCGTAGGCCCGCAACCTCCTGGGAGAGACATGCTTCAGCGCATTGCCGCACCCGCCCTCGGATTCCTCCTCGCGTCAACCGCGGTCCTCGGCCCGGCCGTTCCGGCCGACGCCCATGGCGGCGATCACGGATCCGGGCGATCACGGAACCGGGAAGCAGAGGATCGGACGCGCGGTCGGGCACGACGAATGCACCGCGGGCAACATCTGCTTCTGGTCCGAACCCGGCTTCCGCGGGGAGAAGACCGTCTACAAGTCGGCGCTCGTCGAATGCACCCGCCTCGTCAAGCCTTCCGCCGGCGACCCGGCGCGGCTGATGACCGCCCGCTCGATGAAGAATCGCACCGACCGCACCGTGGTCATCGGCTACAACGACCCTCTGTGCCTGATCCCCACCAGCATCACCCCTTCCCAGACCCCGCTCCACCTGACGCCCTTGTCCGACAACGCCGACCTTGGTCCGGGCATCCGCTATCTCCGGTCCACCTGACAGCGCCCTGATTCCGGCCCCACGAGGGCGGTCGCGAGACCACCGGAGGCGGCACACGCGCCATGCGGTGCTCATCGGTGGCGGAGCCCCCATGCTTGGTAGGCGACCGGATGATGGGTTCCCTACGTGGCCCCGTGGTGGCGGCTCCTGCCTGAAGGTGGGAATCCCCGGCCTGCCCGGTGCCTTGCTGTCCGAGTCGTCAGCTGCCTGACTCAACAGCATCGCATCGCTCCCGTATTGGCGGAGGCGATGAAGGGGGGCGGCTGCCACCATGGCGAGTCCGCGCAGTGAAAGATTCTCTCGCTGCGCGGACGTACTTGCGTGGCTGACGAGTTCGCTCCATGTCGCAAAATCGTCACAGCGGACCCGAGTCCGAACAGCCCGCATCGCTGGGCTCTACGCCGGCCATAGGGTTCCTTCCGCCGAAGTGAGCATGCCGCCGCTCAGGCTGGCCGGACAGGCCGGCATCACGGGCGCGGATCGCGGCTGCGGCGCGGTCTGTGACCTGGACTTGGCGAAGACGTTGGAGACGTGATTGCGGACGGTCTTCTCCTTCCGTCCAGGTCGTGGGCGATGCGGCCGTTGATGTGTCCGCCGCCGAACCAGTCATTGTGGTTCTCGTCCGTCCGGCGCAGCGCCATGCCCGCCTGCCCCAGCAGATCCTCAACCACATCGCGCCACGCCGGTGCCGCGGGTCCCGCAGGACAGGCCCTAGGCCCGCCCCCAGTCACCCAAGCGAACGGCATGATCTTCGCTGCCCAGCCCGAGGACAAGACCGCTTACAAGGCCGAGCCCGGCGGCCCCCTGCACGTCTACGGCTGTGAGGACGTCCCCGTTGCTCTGGCCGCCGCCCGCCTCGTCCGCGAGGTCGTCCGTGGCCGGCTGCTGGCAGACGGCTGGTCGATCCTGCACGCTTCCGCCGTCGTCCGCGACGGACAGGCGGTACGGGTGGCCTGGGTATGCCGCAGATCTCGACGGAGCTGAAAAGAGTGGGCGCGCATGGACGACGACCGTATCGCGCGGGGTACCTGCGATGGCCCGACCGACCAGGTCCGACCAGCAGGCACCCGCGAGGGCAGAGTGAGGGATTTCGCTGCTCCGAAGGTGGGCTCCTATGCCGAAAAGCCGGTCCTCGGTGAGGCAGCGTGGGGATGAGTAAGGCATGCCATGCCCTGACGTCAATACACCACCCAGCACCCTGCCCCACACGAACGGCAATACCGGGTATGTCGAGGTGGTTGAGGCAGCGATCCTCTGTCGTGTGAATGAGGTGCGACAGAAGAACGGCATCGCTCCCCTGACTCTCAATCTAGAGCTGCGGAATGCCGCACGTGATCAGGCTCTGGCCGCCTCCTTGATCAAATGGTGGGACGGTGGCGGGCCAAAGATCCACACCAACCCCCACACCGGGTCGACCCCGCAGTCCCGCATCAAGGACAGCGGATACTGCCCGGCCCAGGCCGGCCCTCCAACGGCGGAAAACGGCCGGGACTCCTGGTTCACTCCCGGGTCTCCCGTTGCCGACCAGGGTGACACTACGGCCGAGGCTGCCGTCAGCTGGTGGATGGGGAGCCCGCCCCACGCCGCCAACATTCTCAACCCGGCTTTCAAGGAGTCAGGAGTCGCCGTCCTCCGAGGAACCGCGACACAGGAGCACGCCCAAGATGACGGCTACATCTATGTGCAAACCTTCGGCGGGTGCTCGCAGGTGGATACACCCGAGCTCGGGCTGGTGAAGGGATGGGGCCGGAACCTTGACGGTCAGGTCGGGGACGGCACTGTCACGAACCGTCCAACGCCGGTCGCGGTGCTCGGGCTCACCGGCGTGATCGCCGTTTCCGGTGGTGACCGGCACACCCTGGCCCTCACCAGTGACGGACAGGTGTGGGCATGGGGCGCCAACAACAGCGGTCAGCTCGGAGACGGCACCACCACAAAGAAGACCACCCCCCAACAGGTTGGGCTTCCGCCCGTAAGGGCTATCGCAGCCGGCGGCTACCACAGCCTGGCGCTGGGCAATGATGGCACCGTCTTCACCTGGGGGGACAACACCTGGGGCCAGCTGGGCGATGGCACCAACATCAACCGAAACACGCCACAACAGTTGCATCAGTCCCCCGCAAAGTACATCTCGGCCGGCACGGGCCACAGCCTGGCCATCAACTCCGACGACTTCGTAATGGCCTGGGGCGACAACGCGAGAGGACAGCTAGGAGACGGAACAACCATCAGCAGAACCAGCCCGGTCCAGACTGTGGGGATCACGGAGGTGATCGCTGTTGACGGCGGCTACTTTCACACACTGGCTCTGAAACAGGATGGCAGCCTCTGGTCCTGGGGCGACAACGGAGCCGGACAGCTCGGCGATCACACCCTGAAGGGTCGGACTACCCCGGTCAAGGTCGCAGCGCCCTCATACGGTGTGTTCAAGGCTATCGCCGCAGGAGGCGCCCACAGCTTGGCCCTGGAACAGAACGGCTGGATCTGGGCGTGGGGCCTCAACATGAACGGGCAGCTCGGCACGGGAGACATCAGTGCGTCATACAGCTGGGTCCCCAAGTCTGCACAGGACCAATACCACGTCGTAGCGATTGCTGCCGGCAATGCGCACAGCCTCTCAGCCAAAGAGGATGGAAGCGTCTGGGCCTGGGGCAACAACGGTTTCGGCCAACTGGGGAACAACAGCAACACACACAGCTGGGTACCGGTTCATACCGACAAGATCAAAAACATGAACACCGTTGGCGCCGGCGGCCAGCACAGTCTCGCGTTCTTCCACTGACCAGCAGAATGTGTCCGGCAATCCCTCAGAGGCCCTGCCAAGGACCGATCGCAAGCCGTGATCCAGGACATCAGCCGGTCGGGCAGAAACTGAAACGCCAGGCGCCGGCTCAACCCGTACAGACGACACAGCGGAAGCATCCGCGCCCCTGGACGCCGGTGGCGACGGACGCACCGATCGCATCACACCGATCCAAACACCCGCCGTCGAGGAGAACCATCCATGGGGCGAGGCGCCGCACAGTCACGCCACGGACTGACGACGGCGCTGCTGGATTGAACGTTTCCTTATCTGCCCGTATCCGGCCGCTCCACCCTGCCCGCCCATCACTCGTTCCGGCGATTGCGGGGTGTGCGGTCGTTGACCGAACCTGGAATACTGGCCGGGTGCGTCGACCCGGCCCGGCGCTCACACCCCGGTGATGCGAGTCCGCGGAGGCTCCCGGGGCCAGATCCCGATGGCGGCCCTGTGCTGTTACCGCCCGGGTGAGCGGTCCCGCCTGATCTACCGGCCCATTTTCCACGACCCCACGGCGGAACGAGGGCTGGGCGCCGGAGTTTCGCCTGGACCGACTACCGCTACCTGCTTATCGCCGCTCAGGAGCAGCTCGGCGCTCCGCTCGTGCTCGTTTGGGGCAACCTGAACACCCACCACCGCGAAAGGCCTTCGTGGCTTCGTCGCCCGGCACGGCTGGATCACGGTTTTCCAGCTACCGCCCTACGCGCCCGACCTCAACCCCGTCGAAGGCGTCTGGTCCCTGTTACGCCGCAGTTCCCAAGCCAACACCGCGCTCACCGACCCCGGCCAGCTCCTCCGGGCCCTCCGCCGAGGCCTCCGCGAGATCCAGTACCGCAGCCATCTCATCGACGGATGTCTCACCGCAACCGGCCTCCGCCCCTGACGACTGCTCCGGTTGCCAAGCCGGTCATGGCAGTATCGGATCCGGCAGGGTGAGGTCCTTGGTGAGCGTCGGGTCATCGTCAGCGGACCGAGCTTCCATGGCAACGCTGCACCACTTCAGCGGGCACCGGTTTGACCGTCCCGCACTGTGAGCACGTGCGGCGTTCCTCGTGGTGGTGGAACGCGTCGATGAACGCGGGTACCTGTCGCTGCACGTCCTCGTGGACGTACTCCTCGCGATACAGCTCATGGCTGCACTGCTCGCAGTACCACACGATCGCTTCGGTGGCGTCCGCTGCGCGGCTTCGATGGATGACGAGCCCGACGCTCCCTTCGGTTCGGATGTTCAGGTGAGGTATTTGAGGGGGGATCAGGAACATCTCGCCTTCCCCGATCAGGAGGTCGCGGAACTTTCCGCCTTCGTGCACTCGGCTGATCAGCTCTCCGCGGACCTGGTAGAACAGCTCCGGGGAAGTGTTGATGTGGAAGTCGCTCCTGCCGGGCGGGCTGGGGCCGTCGAAAAGCGCGACCATGAGTCCGTCGTTCCAGAGGAGCTCGTGATGCATCACCGGCTTCGCGCCGGCGGCGGCACTGTCGAGGGCCCACTGGATCACATTGACGACGTCCAATCGGTCCCGCATACCGCACCTCCTTTCCCAGTCCCAGGTGGCTCGTAGAAGAAGTGCGGCAGTGTGTTCAGCGTGTACGTGCCGAAGAAGCGCGGCATGCTTCCGGCCAGCTCGCCCAAGTGCCAGTAGGTGTGGACCGCCAGGTGTTCCCACACGGCGCCGCAGGTCAGCAGCGTGTCCGGGGCAGCCGGAGGGCCGGCGGCGTTCCAGAGCCGCACATCGAAGGCGGCAAGGGTACGCAGCGCCTTGATCTGGGCCCGCCGGAAGCACGCGAACAGCAGCTCCTTGGAGAACCTTCCACGATTCACTTTGGCTGCCTTGCTGACGCCCTCGGACAGGGCGATGCCCAATTCGTTGAACGTTCGGTGGAAGGACTTCTCCAGGACGAGCTCGTCATGGTCGAACCATGACGAGAAGAGATCGCACACGCATGCCAGGTGTCCCACCGACCACGCGGCGGAGATCCCGCTTGGACCCTCGGCGAAGAATTCGGCGTCATCGAGGGGTTCCAGCCCGCACAGCAAGGTGTTGCCGCTGCGATTCAGTTGACGCCGTATCGCCTCTTTGACCAGCTCGGCTCCGGTATTGCCGCTGCTGTCCAGAGGACTCATCGAGGCAGACCCTTCCACGGGGGCTACGGCTGGATGTCCAGCTCGACCCCACCGTGGTCTCCCCGCAGGCCGGAAGCCAGGCACTCCGTAGGCAGCTGACCGGGCAGCGTCGTCACGGTTCGCTGTGCGGGCTGCCCTTCGCCACGTCCCTCGGTCACCCGGCCCGACAGCCTGACAACGAGGACGCCCGCGACATAGACAGCAGTGGCACGGTCATAGACGATCAACGACCGGTGACGGTCGGCATACCGAACGGTTTCTGTGGCGCGTGGTGCGGTTACCGCAACGCAGGACGCTCTCGGCGCCACCGCGTCGAGAGAGCCGGTGGCGGGTACGGTGCGACCGGGTGCGACGGTACACGTGTACCGGGCCTCGGAATGGATGCCGGCTGTCCGAGGCGCAAGGGTCAGGGGCGGGTCGTAAGCGTTGCTGAAGGTACCCGTACAGGTGATCCCGCCACTATGACCCGTGCCGGCCTCGCTGGCCGGGGCGCATACCACCGAGCCCGCCAAGACCAGCGAAGTCAACGCCAGTGCCGAACCGCGCCTGCCGACCATGCATCCTCCAGAGTGTCCCGAGACGCTGTCGCCACCTTTGCTACCCACGCAGGTCCCGGTCGCCCCTGGCTCGTTGGAGCGCACCCACCGCACACGCTCGCTCTCATACGCCGACGCATACACCTTCCACACCGCTGTGCTGCCCCGTCGACCCGTCACTCGTTCCGGCGATTGCGGGGCGTGCGGTCGTTGACCGAACCTGGTATACCGGCCGGGTGCGTCGCCCCGGCCCGGATCAGGGGGAGATGTCATGCCGGAGACCGTCGTGCCGTCGATCGTCGCCGAGGCCGTCACGGGTGTACGCGGTGACCCGCAGCAGGGTGCGGGTGGTCCTGCCGCCGGCTCGCGGCCCTGGACGCCGCCCGCTTTCACCGAAGTCGAGCTCGCCGCCGAGGTCACCGCCTACGCCGGGCACTGGTAGGCCCCACCCGGAACCCGGAACCCGTCATTCCGAGACCGGGAGGAGCCTCATGACCGACCCGGAAGCCCGCAGTACGGCCGAGTTCACCGCCGCCCTCCGCGCCCACGAGGACCGCTACTGGCACAAACACCCCTTCCACCTCCGGCTGCACGAAGGACGTCTCGCGCCCGACGAGCTGCGGCAGTGGATCGCCAACCGCTGGTACTACCAGAAATGGCTGCCCCAGAAGGACGCCGCCATCATCGCCAACTGCCCACTCGCCGACGTGCGCCGCCGCTGGGTACGGCGCCTCGCCGACCAGGACGGCAGCGACGGCCGGCCCGGGGGGCACGTGCAGTGGCTCGACCTCGCCGAAGCCGCCGGGCTCACCCGCGCCGAGGTCCTCGACGAACGCCACGTCCTGCCCGGCGTGCGTTTCGCCACCGACGCCTACGTCGCCTTCGCCCGCACCCGGCCCTGGACCGAGGCCGTCGCCGCCTCCCTCACCGAGCTCTTCTCACCCGCCCTCATGCGCACCCGCCTCACCGCCCTGCGCACCCACTATCCCTGGATCGCCCCCTCCGGCCACCGCTACCACGAAGCCCGGCCCGACACCGCCACCCACGACGCCGGGCACGCCCTCACCCTCGTCACCACCCATTGCGTCACCCGCGCCGAGCAGGACGCGGCACTCGCCGCGCTCGCCTTCAAGTGCGAGGTGTTGTGGAGCATCCTCGACTCCCTCGATCACGCACACACGGGTCGTGGCCGGTGACGTGTTGGCGGCTGCGGCCAGGGGTGCGGCTGATCCACGACTCCGTGCGGGACGCCGGTGTTCTGCTGCACCCCGACGGGGTGCTGATCCTCAACGAGACCGGTGCCCGCGTTCTCGCACTCTGTGACGGGAACACGGACCTGGTCACGATCGCCGACGCCCTGTCCCGGGCGTACGACGCCGTCCCCCTGCACGACCTCCGGGACTTCCTCGACGCACTCGCCCGGCGACGGCTGATCGAACGAGCACACCCGTGAACAGGCCCCTCGGCATGCTCGCCGAGCTCACCCACCGCTGCCCCCTCCGCTGCGGCTACTGCTCCAACCCCATTGGGCGTCATTCGCGTTCCAGCGAGCTCACGACCCAACAGTGGTGTCAGGTGTTCGAAGAGGCCCGTGAGCTCGGAGTGCTTCAGGTTTATTTCTCCGGGGGAGAGCCTCTGCTGCGCCGCGATCTGGCCGGGCTCGTCGCCCATGCGCGGCGCCTCGGGCTTTACACCAGCCTCATCACCGGCGGGCAGGGGATGAGCGCCGACCGGCTCGCCGACCTTGTCGCCTCCGGCCTCGACCACGTCCAGATCAGCCTTCAGGATGCCGATGCGGCGGTCGCCGACGCCATCGCCGGGCGTGCCGCCGTACATCGGCGCAAGCTCACCGCCGCTCGGCTGGTCAAGGAAGTCGGGCTTCCGTTGACCCTCAATGTCGTGCTGCACCGCGCCAACATCGGCCACACCCGCGATCTCATCGACCTCGCCCTCCGACTGCGCGCCGACCGGCTCGAACTCGCCAACGCCCAGTACTACGGGTCCGCCCTCCTCAACCTCCCTGCCCTGCTGCCCAACCGGGCACAGCTCGACGCCGCAGAGACCCTCGTACAGGAAGCCCGCAACACCCTCGCCCACCGCCTGGAGATCGTCTACGTGCGGTCCGACCTCCACGACGGCGTCCCCAAGCCCTGTATGCACGGCTGGGGCAGCCGGCAGCTCACCGTCACACCCAGCGGCGACGTCCTGCCCTGCCCGGCCGCCGCCCGCATCCCCGGCCTGGACGTGCCCAACGTCCGGCAGGCGGCTCTCGCCGACATCTGGTTCCACTCGGCCGCGTTCAACCGCTTCCGGGGGACCGCATGGATGCCCGAGCCGTGCCGGAGCTGCCCCCTCAAGGAGGACGACCACGGGGGCTGCCGCTGCCAGGCCTTCCAGCTGGCCGGCGACCCCGCCGCCACCGACCCGGCCTGCCGGCTCTCCCCACACCACGCGCTGGTACGCACCCTCCTCCAGGACGCCGAAAGCGCCCCCGACACGCTTCCGTACCGGGCATGAAGCTACGGATCCTGGGCACAGCGGCGGGCGGCGGACTGCCGCAGTGGAACTGTGCCTGCCCCGGCTGCGCCCGGGCCCGCGCCACCGGCTCCCACGCCTGGCGCACCCAGGAATGCCTGGCCGTCTCCGTCTCCCCGGACGCCTGGTACCTCGTCAATGCCTCACCCGACGTCCGCGCCCAGATCCTCGCCGCCCCCGGCCTCACCCCACCCACCGGCACCCGGCACACCCCGCTGCGCGGCGTCCTCCTCACCGACGGCGAACTCGACCACACCGCCGGCCTGCTGGCCCTGCGCGAGGGCGCCGCCCTCGATCTGTACGCCCCGCCCGCCGTCCTGGCCGCGCTGGACGGGCCGTTCCCGCTCCGTACCCTGCTCGCCCCCTACGGCTCCGCCCGCTGGCACGCGGTGGGCTCCGGCCCACTGCTCCTCGACGGCGGGCGGCTGCGGGTGACCGCCGTCCCCATCAGCGGAAAACGGCCCCGGTACGCCTCTGGATCCGACGCCCCCGGCCCCTGGGTCGTCGCCTACCGCTTCGACGACACCGCCACCGGCGCCGCCGCCGTCTACGCGCCCTCGCTGGCCCGCTGGCCGGACGCCCTCGACGACGCCCTCGCCGGGGTGGGCTGCCTGATCCTCGACGGGACGTTCTGGAGCGAGGACGAGATGGCCCGGGCGACCGGCGGCCGGGGGAGCGGTGCCCGCGCGATGGGCCACCTGCCCGTCGACGGGCCCGACGGCACGCTCGTACGGCTTCTCGGCCGTGATGGCGTCCGTTGTTTCTACACGCACCTCAACAACACCAACCCACTCGCCGATCGGGCGTCCCCCGAGCGCGGCGCCCTGGCCGGGACGCCGGTGGAGGTCCCCTCCGACGGGACCGAGATCGAGTGGTGAGCGGCGGCTAAGCGGCCGCGTCCGCGGTGCGCCGGTGTATTCGGCGGAGCACCGCGGGCAGCTTCCGTGCCGTCGGCCCCGGGCCGCCGCCCGGTGCGAACTCCACCGCCGCCACCCGCTCCCGTGACACCCGGTCCAGCAGCACCACCGACGCCGCCTCCGGAAGCGAGCCCCCGGACAGCTCGCCCAGCAGACGGTCCAGTCCCCTGCGGTGCTTGTCGAAGACGCGCCGGGGCGCCCACCGGCCACGGGCGTCCTGCCCGGCCAGGGCCTCTGTCGCGGTCACATCCAGCAGGATCAGATGCAGCTCGTTCCCCTGCCGTGCCGCCTCCCGCGCCAGCCATCGGCGCATCCACGCCCGGCTGCCGCAGTCGTGCACCAGGAACGGCCGGCCCCCGCGCACCTCCGCGCGCAGCCACCGGAAGTACTCCACACGAGCCCAGGGCCGGTAGACGGCGTACGGCAGCCAGGCGGGCATCACGGCCTCGCACGCCTCGTGGACCATGCGCGGGTCCATGGCCGGGGCGGCCTCGGACAGGCGCCGCAACAAGGTGCTCTTGCCGCTGCCGGGCAGACCGGAGACGACCAGTGCGGCGCCTGCCGGGTAGGACAGGGTGACCGGGGTGCCGTCCTGCCCCCGTAGATCCATCAGTCCTCGCGGGGTTGCCGTCGGCCGGGGCGGTCGGTGCGGTGCCGCCTCCGTCACCCCGGCCGACCCGCGTATGTCGTCCACGTCCATCCCCTGCCGTTCGAATGCCGAAGCCCCTCAGCCTCGCACGGTCCGGGGGTAGTGGTGGAGACGCCGTCGCGATCCAGCCGGTTGCCCGCGGCTGCGCGTGTGTGTGATGCGTGTGATGTGTGCGACCTATGGGTGCACCGATGCCCACGAGGCTTTTTATTCAGGATTGATCGGGCGTTTAGCGTGTGGTGAACGCAGGCTTCCAAGCTCTCGCTCGTTCCGCCGGCCAACCCGGCCGACAGCGAAAGGGAGCAGAACCATGAAAACGATGCGCACCGTGCTCAAGGGCGCCTGGGTCGCCACCGCCATGGCCGCCGCGGTCGTGACGGCGGCCGGCACGGCGTCGGCCGCGAACACCGACGTGGTCACCGCCGCCGCGTCCGGGGCGGGCAGCCGTACGTTCGCCCTGACCATCGACGACGGCCCCAGCCCCACCTGGACCAACCAGGTCCTGGACCTGCTCAAGGATCGCGAGGTGAAGGCCACCTTCTGCGTCATCGGGGACCACGCGCGCCAGTACCCGGACCTGATCCGGCGGATCGTGGACGAGGGGCACAGCCTGTGCAACCACTCCATGCACCATGTGAACCCCACGACGCAGAGCCCGGACCAGCAGCGGTCCGACATCCAGGAGGCCTCGGACGCCATTCGCGCCGCCGCGCCGGGTGCGTCGATCGACTTCTACCGGGCGCCGGAGGGCGGCTGGACGGACGACGCCAAGCAGTACGCCGCGAGCCAGGGCATGCAGCCGATCGGCTGGTCGGTCGACACCGAGGACTGGCGGCGGCCCGGCGCCGACGCGATCTTCGAGAACTACAAGCGGGCGTTCCAGGGCGGCGGAGTGATCCTCATGCACGACGGCTCGCAGGAGAACGACCGCAGCCAGAGCGTCGAGGCCATGGGCCGGATCCTCGAGGACCTCTCCAACAACGGCTACTACGACGACCGTCCGGCCGTCCTGGGCTGACGAACGGCCCCGGCCGATCCGTTCCCCGCCGCCGTCACAACCACCACTCAGATGGGATGAACACTCCGATGTCCGCTTCCGTACGCTCCCTGTTCGGCCGTACGCTCGCCGTCGCCGCGCTGGCCGCCGGTCTCACCACCGTCGTCTCCGTGCCGGCGCACGCCGACAGCGGGCCGCAGGCCTGCACCGCCTCCTGGTACGGGGCGCCCGGCGAGATCCCGCCGGGCTGGCCCACCGCCAGCGGTGAGCCCTTCGACTCCGAGGCGATGGCCGCCGCGAGCCGCGACCTGCCGTTCGGCACCGAGGTCCGCGTCACCAACGCCGAGAACGGTGAGTCCGTCACCGTGAGAATCAACGACCGCGGCCCCACGGACACCAGCCGCTGTATCGACCTGACGCGAGGGGCCTTCGCCCGGATCGCCGATACGGACCGGGGCCTCACCGAGGTCACGCTGGAGATCCTCGGCGACTGACGCCACACCATCCCGATCGCTTCGCCCGGGGCGGGCGGCCACCATCACATCCGGTGGCCGTCCGCCCCCGGTCCGTCTCGGCGTCCCGTTCCGAAGCCTCCTTCCCGAAGTCTCGGAAATTCCTTAGCCCCATGCGTGATTCCGTGAGCGTGCCGAGCACTGCGAAAGGGGACTGGATGTCCAAGCGCGCGCTGATAACCGGAATCACCGGGCAGGACGGTTCGTACCTGGCCGAGCACCTGCTCTCCCAGGGGTACCAGGTCTGGGGGCTGAACCGGGGGCAGGCCAATCCCCGGAAGGACCGGGTGAGCAAGCTCATCCCCGACCTCCAGTTCGTCCACGGGGACCTGATGGACCAGGCCAGCCTGGTGGCCGCCGTGGACCTCGTCCAGCCCGACGAGGTCTACAACCTCGGCGCGATCTCCTTCGTGCCCATGTCCTGGCAGCAGGCCGAGCTCGTCACCGAGGTCAACGGCACCGGCGTGCTCCGGATGCTCGAGGCCATCAGGATGGTCAGCGGGCTCAGCGGATCGTCCGCGCGGGCGGACCGGCCCGGGCAGATCCGGTTCTACCAGGCCTCCTCCTCGGAGATGTTCGGCAAGGTCGTCGAGAGCCCCCAGAACGAGCGCACCTCCTTCCACCCCCGCAGCCCCTACGGCGTCGCCAAGACCTACGGGCACTACATCACCCAGAACTACCGCGAGTCCTTCGGGATGTACGGCGTCTCCGGCATCCTCTTCAACCACGAATCACCGCGCCGCGGCGCCGAGTTCGTCACCCGCAAGATCTCGCTGGCCGTCGCCCAGATCAAGCTCGGCCTCCAGGACAAACTGCTGCTCGGCAACCTCGACGCCGTACGCGACTGGGGCTTCGCCGGCGACTACGTACGCGCCATGCACCTCATGCTCCAGCAGGACGAACCCGGCGACTACGTCATCGGCACCGGACAGATGCACTCCGTACGCGAGGCGGCGCGCATCGCCTTCGAGTGCGTGGGCCTCGACTGGGAGGAGCACGTCGTCGTCGACCCGGCCCTCGTGCGGCCCGCCGAGGTCGAGACGCTCTGCGCCGACCACGGCAACGCCAGCGAACAGCTGGGCTGGGAGCCCTCGGTGGAATTCCCCGAACTGATGCGGATGATGGTCGAGTCCGACCTCCGCCAGGCCGGCCGCGAGCGCGAATACGGCGAGCTGCTCTCCGCCGCGAGCTGGTAGGCCCGAGCCCACCACGCCCCCCTGCTCACACCCGTCGCACACGCCCCGGAGCGGACCGAACCGAGCGAACCGGCCGACTCTAGGGAATTCCATGGCCACGCCCGCCGACACTGAGCGCGTGGCGTGCGGGAAGTCGAGCAGGCGCCCCGTCGGTGCGGGGCGCCCAGATGACTCACGTCGACTGTGGATCAGCCATCCCGAGTGCCGGATGCCCACAGCGAATTCCTCTGCTGTCCGCCGGTCTTGAGATGGGTTGAGTTGACAATGGACAAGGAACAGAAGCTCCGGGACTACCTCAAGCGGGCGAGCGCGGACCTCAAGCGCACGCGGCAGCGGGTGGGCGAACTGGAGGCGGCCGCCCGCGAGCCCATCGCGATCGTGGGCATGAGCTGCCGCTTCCCCGGGGGCGTGAGCAGCCCCGAGGAGCTCTGGTCCATGCTCGTCGCCGGCGAGGACGGCATCACCGGCTTCCCCGGCGACCGCGGCTGGGAACTGATGACCGACGGCACCGAGGAGTTCTTCGGCGGCTTCCTGCACGACGCCGCCCGGTTCGACGCCGGTTTCTTCGGCATCTCGCCGCGCGAGGCCCTCTCCATGGACCCCCAGCAGCGGGTGCTGCTGGAGTCCTCCTGGGAGGCCTTCGAACGGGCGGGCATCGACCCGGCGTCGGTCCGGGGCACCCGGACCGGCGTGTTCGTCGGGGCCATGCCCCAGGACTACCGCGTCGGCCCCGACGACGACGTCCAGGGCTTCACCCTCACGGGCAACGCCACCAGCATCCTCTCCGGCCGGCTCTCCTACTTCTTCGGGGCCGTCGGGCCCGCGGTGACTGTCGACACCGCCTGCTCCTCCTCCCTGGTCGCCCTGCACCTGGCCGCCCACTCCCTGCGCCAGGGCGAGTGCTCCCTGGCACTGGCCGCGGGCGTCACGGTGATGTCCAGCCCCACCACCTTCGTCGAGTTCAGCCGCCAGGGCGGGCTCGCCGCCGACGGCCGCTGCCGCTCCTTCGCCGACTCCGCGGCCGGCACCGGCTGGTCCGAGGGCGTCGGCGTCCTCGTCCTGGAACGGCTGTCCGAGGCCCGCCGCAACGGGCACCAGGTCCTCGCCGTCATCCGGGGCTCCGCCGTCAACCAGGACGGCGCCTCCAACGGCCTCACCGCCCCCAACGGGCCCTCCCAGCAGCGCGTCATCGAGCAGGCCCTGACCAGCGCCCGCCTCTCCGCCGACGAGATCGACGTCGTCGAGGCCCACGGCACCGGCACCACCCTCGGCGACCCCGTCGAGGCCCAGGCCCTCCTCGCCACCTACGGCCAGGGCCGCCCCGAGGACCGCCCCCTGCTCCTCGGCTCCGTCAAGTCCAACATCAGCCACACCCAGGCCGCCGCCGGCATGGCCGGCGTCATCAAGATGGTCATGGCCATGCGCCACGGCCTGCTGCCCAAGACCCTCCACGTCGACACCCCGTCCACCCACGTCGACTGGACGGAAGGCGCCGTACGGCTCCTCACCGAGGCCACCCCCTGGCCCAAGGGCGACCAGCCGCGCCGCGCCGGCGTCTCCTCCTTCGGCCTCAGCGGCACCAACGCCCACACGATCCTCGAAGAGGCCCCCGAGTACGCCGAAGAGACGAAGGAGGCCGAGGACGGGCGCCTCGACGTCGACGTCCTGCCCTGGCTCGTCTCCGGACGCACCCGTGAGGCCCTGCGCGCCCAGGCCGGCCGGCTCCTCTCCTTCCTCACCACCGCCCCCGCCTCCGCCCTCGACCCGGCCGACATCGCCTACTCCCTCGCCACCTCCCGCTCCGGCTTCGAGCACCGCGCCGTCGTGACCGCCGCCAACCGCGACGAGGCCATCGCCGCGCTCACCGCGCTGGCCGCCGACGAACCGGCCGCCGCCACCCTCACCCAGGGCACCACCCAGGGCGGCCGCGGCAAGCTCGCCTTCCTCTTCACCGGCCAGGGCGCCCAGCGCCCCGGCATGGGCCGCGAGCTCTACACCCGATTCCCCGCCTTCGCCCAGGCCCTCGACGAGGTCCTCACCCACCTCGACCCCGGCCTGGACCGGCCCCTGCGCGAGCTCCTCTTCGCCGCCGACGGCACCCCCGAGGCCGAGCTCCTCCACCAGACCGGCTACGCCCAGCCCGCCCTCTTCGCCCTCGAGGTCGCGCTGTTCCGGCTGGCCGAATCCTGGGGCGTCAAGCCCGACTTCCTCGCCGGGCACTCCGTCGGCGAGATCGCCGCCGCCCACGTGGCCGGAGTGTTCTCGCTGGCCGACGCCGCGACGCTCGTCCTCGCGCGCGGCCGGCTGATGCAGGCCCTGCCCGCCGGCGGCGCGATGGTCTCCCTCCAGGCGAGCGAGGACGAGGTCCTGCCGCTACTGGCCGACCGCGCCGAGAGCGTCTCCCTCGCCGCCGTCAACGGCCCCCGCGCCGTCGTCGTCGCGGGCGAGGCCGACGCCGTCCACACGATCGAGCGGCACTTCACCGACCTGGGCCGCAAGACCAAGGAACTGCGCGTCTCGCACGCCTTCCACTCGCCGCTGATGCGGCCGATGCTGGACGAGTTCCGCGCCGTCGTCGCCGGCCTCGACCCGCAGGCGCCGGTCGTCCCCGTCGTCTCCTCCGTCACCGGCGCGCTCGCCACCGTCGAGCAGCTCACCTCGCCCGACTACTGGGCGGGCCACGCGCGTGACACCGTCCGCTTCGCCGACACGATCGCCTGGCTCGACGCCCACGGCACCGGCACCCACCTCGAACTCGGCCCCGACGGCGTCCTGTCCGCCATGGCCCGCGACTGCCTGGACGCCGACGAGCGGGCCGAGGGCACCGCGCCCGCCACCGTCGCGCTGCTGCGCGCCGGCCGCCCCGAGACCCGCGCCGTGACCGCGGCCGCCGCCGAACTCCACGTCCGGGGCGTGGCCCTGCGCTGGGACGGCTACTTCACCGGCACCGGCGCCCGCCGCGTCGACCTGCCCACGTACGCCTTCCAGCGCCGCCGCTACTGGCCCAAGGGCGTCACCCAGAGCGGCGACGTCCGCGCCGCCGGACTCGGCGCCGCCCACCACCCGCTGCTCGCGGCGGCCGTGACCATCGCCAACTCCGACGGACTGCTGCTCACCGGCCGGCTCTCCCTCCAGTCCCACCCCTGGCTGGCCGAGCACGCCGTGCGCGGCACCGCGCTGCTGCCCGGCACCGCCTTCCTGGAACTGGCCGTCCGCGCGGGCGACGAGGTCGGCTGCGCGCGCGTCGAGGAACTCACCCTCGCCGCGCCCCTCGTCCTGCCCGAGCAGGGCGGCGTCCAGGTCCAGGTGTGGGTCGGCAGCCCCGACGCCACCGGCCGCCGCGAACTGAGCCTCCACTCGCGCCCCGACGGCGCCGAGGAACTGCCCTGGACCCAGCACGCCACGGGCGTCCTCGCCCCCGACGAGCACCGGGCCGCCGGCCCCGACGCCGCCGCCTGGCCGCCCGCCGGCGCCCAGCCGCTGGACCTCGACGGCTTCTACGACGAACTCGCCGCCACCGGCTTCGGCTACGGCCCGCTCTTCCAGGGCCTGCGGGCCGCGTGGCGCGCGGGCGAGGACGTCTGCGCGGAGGTGGCCCTGCCCGAGGACTCCACCGCCGACGCGGGCTCCTTCGGCATCCACCCCGCGCTGCTCGACGCCGCCCTCCACGCCTCGGCCTTCCTCGGCCTCGGCGAGCGCGGGCGCGGCGGCCTGCCCTTCTCCTGGCAGGACGTGTCCCTCCACGCCTCCGGTGCGACCACGGTCCGCGTCCGGCTGTCCCGGGCCGGGGACGACGCCCTCTCCCTCGCCGTCACCGACACCACGGGCGCCCCCGTTGCCTCCGTCGGCTCGCTCGTCCTGCGCGCCCTGCCCGACGAGCAGTCGGCCGCCGCCGCGCCCATCGTCCGCGACGCGCTGTTCGAGCTGCGCTGGTCCCCGCTGCGGGACCGGGCCGCCGCCGCGCCCGCGTCCGTCGCCGTCCTCGGGCCGGACGCGTTCGGCCTCGCCGCGGCGGCGGGCGCCACGGCGCTCGCGTCGCCGGCCGCCGCCGAGGATGTGCCCGCGCTCGTCCTCGTGCCCGTCGTGGGCGACCCGGACGACGCGGCCGCCGCCGCGCACACCCTCACCGCGACCGCGCTGAAGCTGCTCCAGACGTGGCTCGCGGACGAGCGGTACGAGCAGTCCCGGCTGGTGTTCGTCACCCGGGGCGCTGTCGCCACCGACGGGCAGGAGGCCGTCGACCCGGCGGCCGCCGCCGTCTGGGGCCTGGTGCGTTCCGCGCAGACCGAACACCCGGGCCGCTTCGGGCTCCTCGACCTGGACCCGGCCCAGGCCGGTGCCCGCGCCGGGGCCGGTGCCTCTGCCCAGACCGACGTCTCCGTTGAGGCTGCGGCTCTCGCCGAGGCCGACGTCCCTGCCGGGGCCGGTGCCCCCGGCGAGGACGGCGCTCACGCCGCCCCCGCCGCCCTCCTCCCCGACGGCGCCCTCTCCGTCACCGAGCCGCAGGCCGCCGTCCGCGCCGGCACCGTCCTCGGGGCCCGGCTCGCCCGGGCCCAGGCGCCCCGCGCGCAAGAGCGCGCCTGGGACCCGGACGGCACCGTCCTCCTCACCGGCGCCACCGGCGGCCTGGGCCGGGTCCTCGCCCGGCACCTGGTCGCCGAACGCGGCGTCACCCGGCTGCTGCTCGTCAGCCGCCGGGGCACAGACGCCCCCGGCGCCGAGGAGCTCCGCGCCGAACTGACGGAACTCGGCGCCCACGTCACCCTGGAAGCGTGCGACCTCGCCGACGCCGCCGCCGTCGAGCGGCTGCTCGCCGCCGTGCCCGCCGAGCACCCCCTCACCGCCGTCCTCCACAGCGCCGGCGCCCTCGACGACGGCGTCATCGAGTCGCTGACCCCCGAGCGCCTCGACGCGGTCCTGCGGCCCAAGGCCGACGCCGTCTGGCACCTCCACCGGGCGACCCAGGCCCTCGACCTCGCCGCCTTCGTCGTCTTCTCCTCCCTCTCCGGCACCGTCGGCGCGCCCGGCCAGGGCAACTACGCCGCCGCCAACGCCTTCCTCGACGCCGTCGCCCGGCTCCGCCACGCCCAGGGCCTGCCCGCCCTGTCCCTGGCCTGGGGCCCGTGGGCGCCCGCCGCCGGCATGACCGGCGGCCTGTCCGGCGCCGAGCTGGAGCGGATGGCCCGCCGGGGCACGCCCGCGCTCACCGAGGAGCAGGGCGTCGCCCTCTTCGACGCCGCGCTCTCCTCCCGTACGCCCGTCCTCCTGCCCGTGCGCCTCGACCTGTCCGTGCTGCGCCTCCAGGGCGACGTGCCGCCGCTCCTGCGCGGCCTGATCCGCACCCCCGTGCGCCGCTCCGCGGTCTCCGGCGCGGAGACCGCCGTCGGCCTCGTCCAGCGGCTGTCCGTCCTCGACGACGAGGGCCGCGCCGCGCTGGTGCGCGACCTCGTCCGCACGCAGGTCGCCGCCGTGCTCGGGCACGACGGCGCCCAGGACGTCGACGTGGACCGCCCGTTCCAGGAGCTGGGCTTCGACTCGCTCACCGCCGTCGAGATGCGCAACCGCCTCGGCGCCGTCACCGGGCTGCGCACCGCCGCCACCGTCGTCTTCGACTACCCGACCGTCACCGCGCTGGCCGGGCACGTCCTCGCCGAGCTCATGGGCGCGGAGACCGCCGCACCCGAGGCGGCTCCCAAGGCCGCCGCCGACCACGACCCCATCGTCATCGTGGGCATGAGCTGCCGCTACCCCGGCGGCGTCGCCTCGCCCGAGGATCTGTGGCGGCTGGTGAGCGAGGGCACCGACGCGATCTCGGGCCTGCCCACCGACCGCGGCTGGGACCTCGACGCCCTCTACCACCCCGACCCCGACCACCTCGGCACCACCTACACCCGCTTCGGCGGCTTCCTCCACGACGCCGCCGACTTCGACCCCGCGTTCTTCGGGATGAGCCCCCGCGAGGCCCTCGCCACCGACTCCCAGCAGCGCCTTCTGCTGGAGGCGTCCTGGGAGGCGATCGAGCGCTCCGGCATCGACCCGGTGTCGCTGCGCGGCAGCCGCACCGGCGTGTTCGCGGGCGTCATGTACAACGACTACGCGGCCCACCTCGCCGACGAGCGGTTCGAGGGCTTCCAGGGCAGCGGCACCTCGCCCAGCATCGCCTCCGGCCGCGTCTCCTACGTCCTGGGCCTGGAGGGCCCGGCCGTCACCGTCGACACCGCCTGCTCCTCCTCGCTGGTGGCCATGCACTGGGCCATGCAGGCGCTGCGGGCGGGGGAGTGCTCGCTGGCGCTCGCCGGCGGTGTGACGGTGATGTCCACGCCGACGTCCCTCATCGAGTTCTCCCGCCAGCGCGGCCTGTCCCCGGACGGCCGCTGCAAGGCCTACTCGGACTCCGCCGACGGCGTCGGCTGGTCCGAGGGCGTGGGCATGCTCGTCCTGGAGCGGCTCTCGGACGCCCGCCGCAACGGCCACCGCGTCCTCGCCGTGGTCCGGGGCAGCGCCGTCAACCAGGACGGCGCGTCCAACGGGCTGACCGCCCCCAACGGGCCGTCCCAGCAGCGCGTCATCCACCAGGCCCTGGCCGGTGCCGGCCTGACCACCGCCGACGTCGACGCCGTCGAGGGCCACGGCACCGGCACCACCCTCGGCGACCCCATCGAGGCGCAGGCGCTGCTGGCGACGTACGGTCAGGACCGGCCGGAGGAGCGGCCGCTGCTGCTCGGCTCGGTGAAGTCCAACATCGGCCACACCCAGGCCGCCGCCGGCGTGGCCGGCATCATCAAGATGGTCATGGCCATGCGCCACGGCGTGCTGCCGCGCACCCTGCACGCCGACGCGCCGTCCTCGCACGTCGACTGGGAGGCCGGCGCCGTCCGGCTGCTCGCCGAGGAGACGCCGTGGCCCGAGGCGGGACGCGCCCGCCGCGCCGGCGTGTCGTCGTTCGGCATCAGCGGCACCAACGCCCACGTCATCCTCGAAGAGGCCCCCAGGGTCGCCGAAGTCCAGGACCCCGCCGTCTCCCCGGCCGTCGTGCCGTGGACGCTCTCCGCCAAGAGCCGCGCCGCGCTGCGCGAACAGGCCGCGCGCCTGTACGCCCTCGTCGAGGCCGAGCCCGCCCTGGACCCGGCCGCGACCGCCCTCGCGCTCGCCACGACCCGCTCCGCCTTCGACCGGCGCGCCGTCGTCGTCGGCGACCGGGACGAGCTGTCGCGCGCGCTCGCCGCGCTCGCCGCCGACCGGCCCGACCCGGCCCTCGTCGAGGGCGAGACCGGCTCCGCCGGCGAACTCGCCCTGCTGTTCTCCGGGCAGGGCAGCCAGCGCCCCGGCGCCGGCCGCGAGCTGTACGCCCGCTTCCCCGTGTTCGCCGAGGCCCTGGACGAGGTCACCGCCGCCCTGGACCCGCACCTGGACCGCCCGCTGCGGGACGTCCTCTTCGCCGCCGACGGCAGCGCCGAGGCGGAGCTGCTGGAGCGCACCGGCTGGACCCAGCCCGCCCTGTTCGCCCTGGAGGTCGCCCTCCACCGGCTGCTGCGCTCCTGGGGCGTCCGCCCGCAGGTCCTGCTCGGCCACTCCGTCGGCGAGATCGCGGCGGCGCACGCCGCCGGGGTGTTCTCCCTGGCGGACGCCGCCAAGCTCGTCGCCGCCCGCGCCCGCCTGATGGAGGCCCTGCCCGAGGGCGGCGCGATGGTCTCCCTGCGGGCGACCGAGGACGAGGTCGCCGCGCTGCTCGCCGGGCGCGAGCACGAGCTGTCCCTCGCCGCCGTCAACGGCCCCGACGCCGTCGTCGTCGCCGGTGACGAGGCCGCCGCCGAGCAGATCGCCGCGCACTTCACCGCGCTGGGGCGCAAGACCCGGCGGCTGCGGGTGAGCCATGCCTTCCACTCGCCGCTCATGGAGCCGATGCTGGCGGACTTCCGGCGCGTCGCCGAGGAGATCGCCTACAGCGCGCCGGCCGTCACCGTCGTCTCCAACCTGACCGGCCGTCCCGCGACCGCCGAGGAGCTGTGCTCCCCGGACCACTGGGTCCGTCACGTCCGCGAGACCGTCCGCTTCGCCGACGGCGTCCGCGCCGCCCGTACCCTGGGCGCGGCCACCTTCCTGGAGGTCGGCCCCGACGGGGTGCTGGCCGCCCTCGCCCAGGACGTCCTGGGCGACGAGAGCGACACCGGCGCCGACGTCGTCCCGCTGCTGCGCGCCGGCCGGGACGAGGAGCGGGCCGCCACGACCGCCCTGGCCCGCCTCCACGTCCGCGGCGTCGCCGTGGACTGGACCGCCGTCCTCGCCGGCACCACCCCGCCCGCCGCCCCGGCCGTGGACCTGCCCACCTACGCGTTCCAGCGCGAGCGCTACTGGCCCGAGACCGCGCCCGAGGCGCTTCCGGCCGCCGTGCTCGCCGACCCGGCCGACGCCGAGCTGTGGGGCGCCGTCGAACGCGGCGACGCCGCCGGGATCGCCGGGCTCCTCGGCCTGCGCGACGAACAGCACGCCTCCCTCTACACCCTGCTGCCCGCCCTGTCGTCCTGGCGCCAGCAGCGCCAGGAGAAGGCGCTGCTCGACGCCACCCGCTACCGCGTCGAGTGGCGGCCCGTGCACGCTGCCGCCGCCCCCGTCCTGGACGGCACCTGGCTGGTCGTCACCACCGACGGCGTGGACGCCGACGAGATCGTGGACGCGCTGCGCGGCCACGGCGCCCAGTTCGAGCGCCTCGACCTCGACCCGGCGGGGGAGGAGCGCGAGGCCCTCGCCGACCGCCTCCGGGAGTCCGGCGACATCGCCGGCGTCCTCTCCCTCCTGCCGCTGGCCGACCGGCCCGGCCGCCCCCTGGACGACCGGCTGCCCACGGGCCTCGCCCTGGGCGTCGTCCTCACCCAGGCACTGGGCGACGCCGGCCTGACCGTGCCCGTGTGGACCCTCACCCG
This sequence comes from Streptomyces abikoensis, assembly GCF_014648775.1. Classification (GTDB taxonomy): domain Bacteria; phylum Actinomycetota; class Actinomycetes; order Streptomycetales; family Streptomycetaceae; genus Streptomyces; species Streptomyces abikoensis. The sequence continues at coordinate 373,326 of NZ_BMRT01000002.1, read as the reverse complement.
GGGCGCCGTCACCACCGGCCCCGACGACCCGCTCGCCGCCCCCCTCCAGGCCGCCTCCTGGGGCCTGGGCCGGGTGGCCGCCCTGGAGGACCCGCGCCGCTGGACCGGCACGATCGACCTGCCGCCCGTCCTGGACGCCCCCGTGGTCCAGCAGCTCGTCAGCGCGCTCGCCGCGCGCGGCGGCGAGGACCAGCTCGCCCTGCGCGCCACGGGCACGCTCGGCCGGCGGCTCGTCCGCCGCCCGGCGGCCGACCTGCCGCCCGCCGACGCCTTCGCCGCCGAGGGCACCGTCCTCGTCACCGGCGGCACCGGCGCGCTCGGCGCCGACGTCGCCCGCTGGCTCGCCCGCAGCGGCGCCGAACACCTCCTGCTCACCAGCCGCCGCGGCCCCGACGCCCCCGGCGCCGACGCGCTGCGCGCCGAACTGGAGGAGCTGGGCGCCCGCGTCACCCTCGCCGCCTGCGACATCGCCGACCGCGACGCGCTCGCCGACCTGCTCGCGGCGGTCCCGGACGAGTACCCGCTGACCGGCGTCGTGCACGCCGCCGGCGTCGGCCAGGCCGCGCCCCTGACGGACACCTCCCTGGCCGACGCCACCGCGCTCATGGCCGCGAAGCTCCTGGGCGCCGCCCACCTGGACGCCCTCCTCGCCGACGAGGACCTGGACTTCTTCGTCCTCTTCTCCTCCGTCGCCGGAGTGTGGGGCAGCGCCGGCCAGAGCGCCTACGGCGCCGCCAACGCCTACCTCGACGCCCTCGCCGAGAACCGGTGGGCCCGCGGCCTGCCCGCCACCTCCCTCGCCTGGGGCCCCTGGGCCGAGGCCGGCATGGCCACACACGAGGCCGTCGCCGACCGTCTCCGGCAGAGCGGCCTGCGCTTCCTGGCGCCGGCCGCCGCCCTCGCCGAGCTGCGCCGCGCCGTCGTCCAGCAGGACGTCACGGTCACCGTCGCCGACATCGACTGGGAGCGCTACCACCCCGTCTTCACCTCCGTCCGCCCCAGCGTCCTCTTCGACGAACTCCCCGACGTCCGCGCCCTGACCACCCCCGCCGGCACCACCGGCGAAGGCGCCGCGCCCGAGTTCGCCGGGCGGCTCGCCGGCTTGGACGAGGCCGCGCAGGAGCGGCTGCTGACCGACCTGGTGCGCGCCGAGGCCGCCGTCGTCCTCGGCCACGCCTCCGCCGAGGCCGTCGACGGGCGCCGCGCCTTCCGCGACGCCGGCTTCGACTCGCTGACCGCCGTCGAGCTGCGCAAGCGCCTGGCCGGCGTCACCGGCCTGGCCCTGCCCGCGACCATGGCCTTCGACTACCCGACGCCGCTGGCCCTCGCCCGCTTCCTGCGCGGCGAACTCCTGGGCGCCGGGCAGGCCGCGGCCGCCCCGGCCGCCGCGCCCGCCGGGGGCTTCGACGAGCCCGTCGCCATCGTCGGCATGAGCTGCCGCTTCCCCGGCGGCGTCCGCTCCGCCCAGCAGTTCTGGGAGCTGATCGAGGGCGGCGTCGACGCGATCTCCGACTTCCCCGTCAACCGCGGCTGGGACACCGGCCTCCACCACCCCGACCCCGACCACCCCGGCACCACCTACTCCACCCTGGGCGGCTTCCTCCACGACGCGGGCGAGTTCGACGCGGGCTTCTTCGGCATCTCCCCGCGCGAGGCCCTCTCCATGGACCCCCAGCAGCGGCTGCTGCTGGAGACCACCTGGGAGGCGTTCGAACAGGCCGGCATCGACCCCGCCACCGTCCACGGCAGCGCCACCGGCACGTTCATCGGCTCCACCTACCAGGAGTACGGCCTCGGTCTCGACGACGGCGCCGCCGCCGGACACGCCGTCACCGGCACCAGCCCCAGCGTCCTCTCCGGCCGCCTCGCCTACCTCTTCGGCCTCGAAGGCCCCGCCGTCACCGTCGACACCGCCTGTTCCTCCTCGCTGGTGGCCCTCCACCTGGCCTGCCAGTCGCTGCGCAACGGCGAGAGCAGCCTCGCCCTCGCGGGCGGCGCGACCGTCATGACCACCCCGGCCCCCTTCATCGCCTTCAGCAAGCAGCGCGCCCTCGCGGGCGACGGCCGCTGCAAGGCCTTCTCGGAGGCCGCCGACGGCATGACCCTCGCCGAGGGCGTCGGCGTCCTCGTCCTGGAGCGCCTCTCCGACGCCCGGAGGAACGGCCACGAGATCCTCGCCGTCATCCGCGGCTCCGCCATCAACCAGGACGGCGCCTCCAACGGCCTGACCGCCCCCAACGGGCCCTCCCAGCAGCGCGTCATCCGTCAGGCCCTCGCCAACGCGGGCCTGACGGCCGCCGACGTCGACGCCGTCGAGGCCCACGGCACCGGCACCGCCCTCGGCGACCCCATCGAGGCCCAGGCCCTCCACGCCACCTACGGCAAGGACCGCGCCCCCGAACGGCCGCTGCTGCTCGGCTCGGTGAAGTCCAACATCGGCCACACCCAGTCGGCCGCCGGTGTCGCGGGCGTCATCAAGATGGTCATGGCGCTGCGCAACGGCGTGCTGCCGCGGACCCTCCACGCCGATACGCCCACCACCCACGTCGACTGGAGCCCCGGCACGGTCTCCCTGCTCCGCGAGGGCGCCGACTGGGCGCGCGGCGAGCGCGTCCGCCGCGGCGCCGTGTCCTCCTTCGGCATCAGCGGCACCAACGCCCACACGATCCTCGAAGAGGCCCCCCGCACCGAGGTGCCGGACGAGGCCGCCCAGGCCCCCGAGGCACCGGCCGTCGTGCCGTGGGTGCTCTCCGCCCGCACCCCGGGCGCGCTGCGCGGCCAGGCCGCCCGGCTCATCGAGCACCCGGCCCTCGACCGGGCCCGTCCCGTCGACGTCGCCCACAGCCTCCTCACCTCCCGCGCCCTGTTCGACCACCGCGCCGTCGTCCTCGCGGGCCCCGGCCAGGACCCGGCGGCCGCGCTGCGCGCCCTCGCCGAGGGCCGCTCCGCGCCCGGCGCGGCCTTGGGCGTCGCCGACGCCGACGGCAAGACCGTCTTCGTCTTCCCCGGCCAGGGCTCCCAGTGGGCCGGCATGGGCGCCAGGCTCCTGGAGGAGTCCCCGGTCTTCGCCGAGCGCCTCGCCGAATGCGCGGCCGCCCTCTCGGAGTTCACCGACTGGTCGCTGCTCGACGTCCTCCGGCAGACCGACGGCGCCCCCTCGCTGGAGCGCGTCGACGTCGTCCAGCCCGCCTCCTGGGCCGTGATGGTCTCCCTCGCCGAGCTGTGGCGCGCCCACGGCGTCGTCCCCGACGCCGTCATCGGCCACTCGCAGGGCGAGATCGCCGCGGCCGCCGTCTCCGGCGCGCTCTCCCTGCGCGACGCCGCCCGCGTCGTGGCCCTGCGCAGCCAGGCCATCGGCCGGATCCTCGCGGGCACCGGCGGCATGGTCTCCGTGCCGCTGCCCGCCGCCGACGTCGAGGAACGCCTGGCCGCCCTCGGCGGCGAGCTGTCCATAGCCGCCGTCAACGGCCCGCGCTCCGTCGTGGTCGCCGGCCCCGCCGCACCCCTCGACATCCTCATGGAGCGGCTCACCGCCGAGGACGTGCGCGCCAAGCGCATCGCCGTCGACTACGGCTCGCACTCCGCCCAGGTGGAGCTGCTGGAGGACGAGCTCCTCACCGCGCTCGCCCCCGTCCGCCCGAACGCCCCCGAGGTGCCGTTCCTCTCCACCGTCACCGGTGAGTGGCTGACCGAGGACACGCCCCTCGACGCCGCCTACTGGTACCGCAACCTGCGCCGGACCGTGCGCTTCGACCCCGCCGTCCGCAGCCTCCTGGAGGCCGGGCACGGGGTGTTCGTCGAGGTCAGCTCCCACCCCGTGCTGGCCATGGCCGTCCAGGAGACCGCCGAGGACACCGGCGCCCGCGCCACCGTCCTCGGCACCCTCCGCCGCGACCAGGGCGGCGCCGACCGGTTCCTGACCTCCCTCGCCGAGGCGTACGTCCGGGGCGTCCGCGCCGACTGGACGCCCGTCCTCGGCGGTGGCGCCCGCCGCGTCGAGCTGCCCACCTACGCCTTCCAGCGCGAACACCTGTGGGCGATCCGCGAGCAGCAGCGCACGGGCGCCGACGCGGACCCGGCGGACAGCGCCTTCTGGGCGGCCGTCGAGGACGAGGACGTCGACGCCCTCGCCGCCGGGCTCCGCCTGGACGGGGCCGCCCTGGCCCCCGTGCTGCCCGCCCTCGCGACGTGGCGGAAGCGCCGCCGCGAGGAGACCACCGTCGACTCCTGGCGCTACCGCGCCACCTGGAAGCCGCTGACCGGCCTGCCCCCGGCCGCCCTCACCGGCACCTGGCTCGTCGTCACCGCGCAGGGCCTGCCCGGCGACGACGTCACCGACGCGCTCGCCGCGCACGGCGCCGACGTCCGCACGCTCGTCCTCGACGACGTCTGCCTCGACCGCGCCACCCTCACCGACCGCCTCACCGGCCTCGACGACGCCACCGGCCTGACGGGCGTGGTGTCGCTGCTCGCCGCCGCCGAGGAGCCCGCCCCCGGGCACCCGGCGCTCGCGACCGGCCTCGCCCTGACCGTCACCCTCCTCCAGGCCCTCGGCGACGCCGCGATCGACGCGCCCCTGTGGTGCCTGACCCGGGGCGCGGTCGCCACCGGCCGCTCCGACCGGCTCACCCGGCCCGTCCAGGCCCAGATCCTCGGTCTGGGCTGGACCGCCGCCCTCGAACACCCCCAGCGCTGGGGCGGTCTCGTCGACCTGCCCGAGACCCTCGACCGGCGCGCCGGGGAACGGCTCGCCGCCGTCCTCACCGGCCGCACCGGCGAGGACCAGCTGGCCGTCCGCGCCTCCGGCGTCCTCGCCCGCCGCGTCGCCCGCGCCACCGCCGGGGCCACCCCGGCCCGCGCCTGGACGCCGCGCGGCACCACCCTCGTCACCGGCGGCACGGGCACCCTCGCCCCCCACCTGGCCCGCTGGCTGGCCGAGCAGGGCGCCGAACGCGTCGTCCTCACCAGCCGCCGGGGCATGGCGGCACCCGGCGCCGCCGAACTCGTCCAGGAGCTCACCGACGCGGGCTGCGACGCCTCCGTCGTCGCCTGCGACCTGACGGACCGCGACGCCGTCGCCGCGATGCTCGCCGGCCTCAAGGCCGACGGCCACACCGTGCGCACCGTCGTCCACACCGCCGTCACCATCGAGCTCGCCTCCATCGAGGAGACGAGCCTGGACGCCTTCGCGAAGGTCGTCGACGCCAAGGTGTCCGGCGCCCGCCACCTCGACGAACTCCTCGACGACGACGAGCTCGACGCGTTCGTCCTCTACTCCTCCACCGCCGGCATGTGGGGCAGCGGCCGGCACGCCGCCTACGTCGCGGGCAACGCCTACCTCAACGCGCTCGCCGAGCACCGCCGCGCCCGGGGCGCCACCGCCACCGCCGTCTCCTGGGGCATCTGGGCCGACGACCTCAAGCTCGGCCGCGTCGACCCCGGCGCCATCCGCCGCAGCGGCCTGGAGTTCATGGACCCGCGCGCGGCCCTCACCGGCCTGCGCCGCGCCCTCGACGACGACGAGACCGTCCTGTGCGTCGCCGACGTCGACTGGGAGCGCTACCACCCCGTCTTCACCTCCGGCCGGCCCACCGCCCTCTTCGAGGACGTGCCCGAGGTCCAGAAGCTCGCGGAGGACAGCACCGCGTCCGCCGGCGGGGACAGCGAGTTCACCGCCCGGCTGCTCACCCTGCCCGCCGTCGAGCAGGACCGGGTGCTGCTGGACCTGGTGCGCGGCGAGGCCGCCACCGTCCTCGGCCACGCCTCGCCCGACGTCCTCTCCGAGCAGCGCGCCTTCCGCGAGGTCGGCTTCGACTCGCTGACCGCCGTCGACCTGCGCAACCGGCTGTCGAACGTCACCGGGCTCACCCTGCCCAGCACCATGGTCTTCGACTACCCGACCCCCCTCGCGCTCGTCGAGTTCCTCCGCACCCGCGTCGCCGGTGCCCGCACCGAGACGGCCGCCGTCGTCCGTGCGGCCGCCGACGACGAGCCCATCGCCATCGTCGGCATGAGCTGCCGCTACCCCGGCGGCGTCGGCACCCCCGAGCAGCTGTGGGACCTCGTCGCCGCGGGCGGCGACGCCATCACCGACTTCCCCGTCGACCGCGGCTGGGACGCCGAGGGCCTCTACGACCCCGACCCGGACCGGCCCGGCCGCACCTACTCCACGCGCGGCGGCTTCCTCCACGACGTCGCCGACTTCGACGCCGGCTTCTTCGGCATCTCCCCGCGCGAGGCCCTCTCCATGGACCCGCAGCAGCGGCTGCTGCTGGAGACCGCCTGGGAGGCCCTGGAGCGCTCCGGCATCGACCCCGCCACCCTGCGCGGCAGCCGCACCGGCACCTTCATCGGCGCCAGCTACCAGGACTACAGCAGCCCGGCGTCCCCCGAGGGCAACGAGGGCCACCTGATCACCGGCACCATCTCCAGCGTCCTGTCCGGCCGGCTGTCCTACACCTTCGGCTTCGAGGGCCCGGCCGTCACCCTCGACACCGCCTGCTCCTCGTCCCTCGTGGCCCTCCACCTGGCCTGCCAGTCGCTGCGCAACGGCGAGAGCACCCTCGCCCTCGCCGGCGGCGTCAGCGTCATGGCCACTCCCAGCGCCTTCGTCGGCTTCAGCCGCCAGCGCGCCATGGCCGCCGACGGCCGCTGCAAGGCCTACGCCGAGGCCGCCGACGGCATGAGCCTCGCCGAAGGCGTCGGCCTCGTCCTCGTCGAGCGGCTCTCCGACGCCCGGAAGAACGGGCACCAGGTCCTCGCCGTCATCCGGGGTTCCGCCGTCAACCAGGACGGCGCCTCCAACGGCCTGACCGCCCCCAACGGCCCGTCCCAGCAGCGCGTCATCGCCCAGGCGCTGGCCAACGCGGGCGTGAGCGCCGCGGACGTCGACGTCGTCGACGGCCACGGCACCGGCACCAAGCTCGGCGACCCCATCGAGGCGCAGGCCCTGCTGGCCACCTACGGCCAGGACCGCCCCGCCGACCGGCCGCTGCTGCTCGGCTCCGTGAAGTCCAACATCGGCCACACCCAGATGGCGTCCGGCGTCGCCAGCGTCATCAAGATGGTCATGGCCATGCGCCACGGCACCGTCCCCCGCACCCTCCACGTCGACCGGCCCTCGACCCACGTCGACTGGACCTCCGGCGCCATCCAGCTGCTCACCGACGACCAGCAGTGGCCCGCGACCGGGCGTCCGCGCCGCGCCGGCGTCTCCTCCTTCGGCCTCAGCGGCACCAACGTCCACACCGTCCTCGAACTCCCCGTCGAGGACGAGCCGCAGCAGCCGGCCGACGCCACCGAGGCCGGCCCCACGACCGTGCCGCTGGTGCTCTCCGGCCGCACCGACGAGGGCCTGCGTGCCCAGGCCGGGCGCCTGCTCGCCCTCCTGGACGAGCACCCCGCCCCGCCGCTCACCGACCTCGCCCACGCGCTCGCCACCTCACGGGCCGCCCTCGACCACCGCGCCGCCGTCGTCGCCGACGACCACGACACCCTCCGCCGGGCACTGGCCGCCCTCCGGGACGGCACCCCCGACGGCGCCCTGCTCACCGGCCGGGCCGGACGCGGCCGCCTCGCGTTCCTCTTCACCGGCCAGGGCAGCCAGCGCCCCGGCACCGGACGCGAGCTCCACGACCGCCACCCCGTCTTCGCCGAGGCACTCGACGCCGTCCTCGCCCGCTTCGACCTCGAACTCGACCGCCCCCTGCGCGACATCCTGTTCGCCGAACCGGGCACCGAGGAGGCCGCCCTCCTCGACGACACCGCCTACACCCAGCCCGCCCTCTTCGCCCTCGAAGTCGCCCTCTTCCGGCTGATGGAGTCCTGGGGCCTGCGCCCCGACTACCTCGCCGGGCACTCCATCGGCGAACTGGCCGCCGCCCACGTCGCGGGCGTGCTCTCCCTGGACGACGCCTGCACGCTCGTCGCGGCACGCGGCCGGCTGATGGCCGCCCTGCCCACGGGCGGCGCCATGTGCTCCCTACAGGCGAGCGAGGAGGAGGTGCTGCCGCTGCTCGACGGGAACGACGACCGCGTCTCCCTCGCCGCCGTCAACACCCCGGCCTCCGTCGTCGTCGCCGGCGACGACGACGCGGTCCACGCGATCGAGGAGCACTTCGCGGCCCTCGGCCGCAGGACCAAGCGCCTGCGCGTCAGCCACGCCTTCCACTCGCCCCGCATGGACGCCATGCTGGAGGAGTTCACCCGCGTCGCGGCCGGGCTCGACTTCCAGCCGCCCGCCATCCCCCTCGTCTCCACCGTCACCGGCGAACTCCTCACCGCCGACGAAGCCACCTCGCCCGCCTACTGGGCCGGGCAGGTCCGCCGCACCGTGCGCTTCGCCGACGCCGTACGCCGCCTCGACGCCGCCGGAGTGACCTCCTACCTCGAACTCGGCCCCGACGCCGTCCTCTCCGGCGCCGCCCGCGAGACCCTCGACGCCGACTCGCCCGCCCTCGCCGTCCCCGCGCTGCGCCGCGACCACACCGAGACCCACACCCTGACCACGGCCCTCGCCCGGCTCCACGTCCACGGCGTGCGCCCCGACTGGGCGGCCGTCCTCGACGCCCCCGCCCGGCGCGTCGACCTGCCCACCTACGCCTTCCAGCGGCAGCGCTACTGGCCCGACACCACCGCCCTGCCGGCCGCGCCCGCCCCGGCGGGCACGCCCGACGCGGTCGACGCCGAGTTCTGGTCGGCCGTGGAACGGGCCGACCTGACGGCCCTGGGCTCCTCCCTGGAACTCGACGACGCCACCCTCACCGCCGTCGTCCCCGCCCTCACCTCCTGGCGCCGCAAGCGCCGCGAGCACACCACGGTCGACGGCTGGCGCTACCGCGTCACCTGGAAGCCGCTCGCCAAGGCCCCGACGGCCCAACTGACGGGCACCTGGCTGCTGCTGACCCCCGGCGACACGGCCGGGGCGTCCGACGCCGACCGGGCCTGGACGGACGCGATCGCGGCCGGCCTCGGCACCGGGACCGTACGCCTCGACGTCACCACGCCCGACCGCGCCGCCCTCGCCGAGCGCCTGCGCGAACTCACCGCCGAGGGCGCAGAGTTCACGGGCGTCCTGTCCCTGCCGGCCCTGACCCCGGGCCCGGACGGCCTCGCCGCCCTGCCGCTCACCGCGACGGCCGTCCAGGCGCTCGGCGACGCCCGGATCGACGCCCCCCTGTGGTGCGTCACCCGCGCCGCCGTCGCCGTCACCCGCACCGAACCCGCGGGCGACCCCGCACAGGCCGCCCTCTGGGGCCTCGGCCGCGTCGCGGCCCTCGAACACCCCGAGCGCTGGGGCGGCCTCGTCGACCTGCCCGAAACCCTCGACGACGCCACCCTGAGCCGCCTCGCGGGCGTCCTCTCCGGCGCCGGGCACGAGGACCAGCTCGCCGTACGCCCCACCGCCACCTACGCCCGCCGCCTGGCCCACCACCCCGTCGGGGACACCCCCGCCCCCCGCCCCTACACCCCCACCGGCACCGTCCTGGTCACCGGCGGCACCGGGGCGCTGGGCGGCCACGTCGCCCGCATGCTCGCCGAAGCGGGCGCGCCCCACCTGCTGCTCGTCAGCCGCCGGGGCGCCGACGCGCCCGGCGCCGAGGACCTGCGGACCGAACTCACCGCCCTGGGCGCCGACGTCACCCTCGCCGCCTGCGACACCGCCGACCGCGACGCGCTCGCCGCGCTGCTCGCGGACATCCCGGCCGAGCAGCCGCTCACAGCGGTGTTCCACACCGCCGGAGTCGTCGACGACGGCGTCGTCGACACGCTCACCCCCGAGAAGTTCACGGCCGTCCTGAGCGCCAAGGCCACCGCCGCCGTCCACCTCCACGAACTCACCCGCGAGACGGACCTGGCCGCCTTCGTCCTGTTCTCCTCCACCGCCGGCACCCTCGGCGCGGCCGGACAGGGCAACTACGCCGCCGCCAACGCCTACCTCGACGCCTTCGCCGCCGCCCGCCGCGCCCAGGGCCTGCCCGCGACCTCCATCGCCTGGGGCCCCTGGGCCGGAACCGGCATGGCCGGCGACGGAACGCTCGCGGACGGCCGCGTCCGCCGCGGCGGCTTCACCCCCATGGCACCCGCCTCCGCCCTCACCGCCCTGCGGCACGCCGTCGAACACGACGACACCGCCGTGACCGTCGCCGACATCGACTGGGACCGCTACGCCACCGCGTTCCGCACCAGCCCCCTCGTCGGCGACCTCCCCGAGCTCCGCGCCGCCACCGTCGTCACCGCCGCCCCCCAGGGCACCGCGCTCCTCACGGGCGGCTCCGGCGAGGACGACCTGCGGCGCCGGCTCGCCGCACTCGCCGAGTCCGCGCGCCCCCGGTTCGTCCTGGACCTGCTGCGCGCCCACGTCGCGGCCGTCCTCGGCCACGCCGGAGCCGACAGCATCGCCGCCGACCAGGCCTTCACCGACCTCGGCTTCGACTCCCTCACCATCGTCGAACTCCGCAACGCCCTGTCGGCCACCACCGGCCTGAAGCTGCCCGCCACCCTCGTCTACGACTACCCCACCCCGACGGAACTGGCCGGGTTCCTCCTCACCGAGCTCCTCGGCACCCTGCCCGAGCGGGACGGCGGCGGCGCGCTCCCGGCCGCCCGGGCCGACGTGGCCGACGACCCGATCGTGATCGTCGGCATGAACTGCCGCTTCCCCGGCGGCATCGGCTCCCCCGAGGACCTGTGGCGGCTCCTGTCCGACGGGCAGGACGCCATCTCCGGCTTCCCCGCCGACCGCGGCTGGGACCTCGAACACCTCGCCCGGGGCGGCTCCGCCACCCTCGAAGGCGGCTTCCTCGACGGCGTCGGCCTCTTCGACGCCGCGTTCTTCGGGATCTCCCCGCGCGAGGCCCTCGCCATGGACCCGCAGCAGCGCCTGCTGCTGGAGACCACCTGGGAGGCCTTCGAACGGGCCGGCATCGACCCGACGTCCCTGCGCGGCAGCCGCACCGGCGTGTTCGTCGGCACCAACGGCCAGGACTACGTCAACGTGCTGCGCGCCGGCACCGCCGACGTCCGCGGCCACGTCGCCACCGGCAACACCGCCAGCGTCATGTCCGGCCGCCTCTCCTACGCCCTCGGCCTGGAGGGCCCGGCCGTCACCGTCGACACCGCCTGCTCCTCCTCGCTCGTCGCCCTCCACATGGCCGCGCGCTCGCTGCGGCAGGGCGAGAGCGCGCTGGCCCTGGCCGGCGGCGTGTCGATCATGTCCAGCCCGGACGCCTTCGCCGAGTTCACCGCGCAGGGCGGACTCGCCCCCGACGGCCGCTGCAAGGCATTCTCCGACACGGCCGACGGCACCAGCTGGTCCGAGGGCGTGGGCGTCCTCGTCCTGGAGCGGCTCTCCGACGCCCGCCGCAACGGCCACGACGTCCTCGCGGTCGTCAGCGGCAGCGCCGTCAACCAGGACGGCGCCTCCAACGGCCTGACCGCCCCCAACGGCCGCGCCCAGCAGCGCGTCATCCGCCAGGCCCTCGCCGACGGCGGCCTCACCCCGGCCGACGTCGACGCCGTGGAGGCCCACGGCACCGGCACCACCCTCGGCGACCCCATCGAGGCGCACGCCCTCATCGCCGCCTACGGCCGGGACCGCGACCCGGCGCTGCCGCTGCAGCTCGGCGCCGTCAAGTCCAACCTGGGCCACACCCAGGCGGCGGCCGGCGTCGCGGGCGTCATCAAGATGGTCCTCGCGATGCGCCACGGCGAACTGCCGCGCACGCTGCACGTCGACGCCCCGTCCTCGCACGTCGACTGGACGGACGGGACCGTGGCGCTGGTGACCGAGCACCGGGCCTGGCCGGAGACCGGCCGCCCGCGCCGGGCGGGCGTCTCCGCCTTCGGCGTCAGCGGCACCAACGCGCACGTCATCGTGGAGCAGGCCCCGGAGGCGACGCCCTCCGAGGAGCCGGTGGCGGAGCGGGCGCCCGGCCTCGTGCCGTGGGTGGTCTCCGCCCGGTCCGAGGCCGCGCTGGCCGCGCAGACCGAGCGGATCGCCGCCCTCGCCGGAACGGGCCGGGACGCGACGGACGTCGGCTTCTCCCTCGCCACGGGCCGGGCGGCCTTCGCGCACCGCGCGGTGCTGCTGGCCGACGGCGAGAGCGCCCGGGAGGCCGCGCGCGGCGTCGCCGGGGACGCGACGGGCAAGCAGGCGTTCCTGTTCTCGGGCCAGGGCTCGCAGCGCGCGGGCATGGGCCGGGAGCTGTACGAGCGGTTCCCCGTCTTCGCCGAGGCGCTGGACGAGGTGGCGGCGTACTTCGACCGCGAGCTGGAGCGTCCGCTGCGGGAGGTGATGTTCGGTGCCGATGCGGAGGCGTTGAACGGGACGGGTTTCGCTCAGCCTGCGCTTTTCGCGCTTGAGGTGGCGCTCTACAGGCTGATCGAGTCGTGGGGAGTGCGTCCGGACTTCGTGGCCGGTCATTCGATCGGTGAGGTCGCGGCGGCGCATATCGCCGGTGTCTTCTCCCTTGAGGATGCGTGTTCCCTCGTCGCGGCTCGTGCTCGGTTGATGGCCGCGCTGCCTTCCGGTGGTGCGATGGTGGCCGTCCAGGCGTCCGAGGACGAGGTGACGCCTCGTCTCACCGCTGGTGTCTCGATCGCCGCTGTCAACGGCCCGGAGGCCGTCGTCATCGCCGGTGAGGAAGCGGCCGTCCTGCGGATCGCCGAGGAGCTGGCCGCCGAGGGCCGCAAGACCCAGCGGCTCTCCGTCAGCCACGCCTTCCACTCGCCGCTGATGGACCCCATGCTGGAGGACTTCCGCCGGGTCGCCGCGGGCCTGTCGTACCAGGCGCCCAGCGTTCCCGTCGTGTCCAACGTGACCGGTGAGATCGCCTCGCCGGAGCTGCTGTGCGGCGCCGACTACTGGGTGCGCCACGTCCGGGAGACCGTCCGTTTCGCGGACGGCGTCCGGGCGCTGAACGAGGCCGGTGCCACCGCCTTCCTGGAGCTCGGCCCCGACGGTGTCCTCACCGCCCTCGCCCAGCACACCCTCGACGGCACCGCGGCCGTGTCCGCCCTGCGCAAGGACCGCCCCGAGGAGACCGCTCTCCTCACCGCCCTCGCCCGGCTGCACGTCGCCGGAGTCCCCGTGGACTGGGCGGCCTGGTTCGCGGGCACGGGCGCCCGCCGGACGCCGCTGCCGACGTACGCGTTCCAGCGCCAGTGGTACTGGCCGGAGCGCGCCACGGCGGCCGGCCACGGCGAGGCGGGCGACCGGGACCCGGTGGACGCCGCCTTCTGGTCGGCCGTGGAGCGCGAGGACCTGTCGTCGCTGTCGGCCGAGCTGGAGCTGGACGACGCCGCGCTGTCGGCCCTCGTACCGGCCCTGTCGTCCTGGCGCCGCAAGCGCGCCGAGCGGTCGGCCGTCGACGGCCTGCGGTACCGCGTGACCTGGCGCCCGCTGGCGGTCCCGGGCGCGAGCGCCCTGACCGGCACCTGGCTGGCGCTGCTCCCGGCGGGCCACGCCGACGACCCGTACGTCTCCGCGCTGGTGGGCGCGCTCGGCGACGACGCCGTGCGCGTCGAGGTCGGCGACGGTGAGCACACCGGGCTGACGCAGCACCTCGCCAGCCTGGGCACGGACTTCACCGGCGTCGTCTCCCTGTCCGTGACGACCGCGCCCGACGAACTCCTGCGCGCCCTCGCGGACGCCGGAGTCGACGCCCCCCTGTGGTGCGTCACCCGGGGCGCCGTCGCCACCGGCCGCTCCGAGGCGGCCGCCGACGACGCCGGGGCCGCCGCGTGGGGGCTCGGCCGGGTCATGGGCCTGGAGCGGCCCGAGCGCTGGGGCGGCCTGATCGACGTCGCCGACGTCCTCGACCGGCGCGGCGCGGACCGCTTCCGCGCCGCCCTGGCCGGCATCGACGCCGAGGACCAGCTGGCGCTGCGCTCCTCCGGCCTCCTCGGCCGACGGCTCGTGCGCGTCGCCGCCCCCACCGCGCCGGACGCGTGGCGGACTTCGGGCACGGCGCTGGTCACCGGCGGCCCGGCCGGCTTCGGCGGCCACACCGCCCGCTGGCTCGCCGAGCGCGGGGCCCGGCACGTGCTGCTCGTCGGCGACACGGCACCGGACGCCTCCGCCGTGGCGGCCCTGGAGGCCGAACTCGCCGGCCTGGGCGCCGGGCTGACGGTCGCGACCGGCTCCCTCGCCGACGGCGAGACCGTGGCGGCCGCGCTCGCCGCGGCGCCCGCCGAGCACCCGCTGACCGCCGTCGTCCACACGGGCCGGGACACCGGCCCCGACCCGGACCCGGCCGCCTACCTCGCCGCGCTCCACGCGGACGTCGCGGGCCTGGAGGCCGCCGTCGACGCGGCTGCCGGTGACGGCGCGGCGGACGTGGCGTTCGTCCTCTTCGCGTCCATCGCCGGCGTCTGGGGCGTCAGCGGCCAGGGCGCCGGTGCCGCCGCGAGCGCCTACCTCGACACGGTGGCCCGGCGTCGCCGGGCGAGCGGCCTGCACGGCCTGTCGGTGTCCTGGGGCGCCTGGGCCGACACCACCCCGGACGGCCTGGCCGCCCACCTGCGCGCCAACGGCCTGCCCGCCATGGACCCCGGGCGCGCGCTCGCCGCGCTCGCCCTGTCCCTGGCCGGTTCCATGGCCGGCTCCACGGCCGGCGAGGACGCCGCGGTGACGGTCGCCGACGTGGCCTGGGACCGGTTCGCCCCGGCCTTCGGCCGCTCCCGGCCCACCGCCCTCTTCACCGAACTGCCCGAGGCCCGCGCCGCCCTGACGCCCGCCACGGGCGACGAGCGGGGCGCCGCGACCGGCCTGCGCGCCGAACTGGCCGCCCTCGCCGAGGGCGACCGGGCCGAGGCGCTGCTCACCCTGGTCCGCACCGAGGTCGCCGCCGTGCTCGGCTTCGCCGACCCGGCGGACGTACCGGCCGCGCAGGCCTTCCGGGACCTGGGCTTCGACTCGCTGACCGCAGTCGACCTCCGCAACCAGCTCGCCACGGCCACCGGGCTCACCCTGCCCGCCACCCTGGTCTTCGACTACCCGACGGCCGAGACCCTCGCCGCCCACCTGCTCGCCGAACTCCTCGGCGGCGACGGCGAGGACGAGCGCCGGGCCGCCGTGCCGGCCGCGACGGCCGGTGCCGACGACCCGATCGTGATCGTCGGCATGAGCTGCCGCTACCCGGGCGGCGTCCGCTCGCCCGAGGACCTGTGGGAGCTCGTCGCCGGGGAGACCGACGCCATCGGCGGCTTCCCCGACGACCGTGGCTGGGACCTGGACCGCATGGTCCACGGCGACCGGGACGGCCGGGGCCGCAGCGTCACCCGCGAGGGCGGCTTCCTCTACGACGTCGCGGACTTCGACCCGGGCTTCTTCGGCATCTCGCCGCGCGAGGCCATGGTGATGGACCCGCAGCAGCGCCTCGTCCTGGAGGCATCCTGGGAGGCCCTGGAGCGCACCGGCATCGACCCGGCCGCGCTGCGCGGCGGCGACACCGGCGTCTTCATCGGCGGCGGCACCGGCGACTACCGCCCCGAGGCGGGCCAGCTCGGCCACGCGCAGACCGCCCAGTCGGCCAGCCTGCTCTCCGGCCGGCTGTCCTACACCTTCGGCCTGGAAGGCCCGTCGGTCAGCGTCGACACGGCCTGCTCCTCGTCCCTGGTCGCCCTGCACCTGGCCGCCCAGTCGCTGCGCAACGGCGAGTGCCCGCTCGCCCTCGCGGGCGGTGTGACGGTCATGTCCACCCCGGTGAACTTCATCGAGTTCGGCGAGATGGGCGCCCTGTCGGGCGACGGCCGCTGCCGCGCCTTCGCGGCGTCGGCGGGCGGCACCGGCTGGTCCGAGGGTGTGGGTGTCCTCGTCCTGGAGCGGCTCTCCGACGCCCGCCGCAACGGCCACGAGGTGCTGGCGGTCCTGCGCGGCTCGGCCATCAACCAGGACGGCGCCTCCAACGGCCTCACCGCCCCCAACGGGCCTTCCCAGCGCCGCGTCATCCGCCGCGCCCTCGCGAACGCCGGCCTGACGGCCGCCGACGTCGACGCGGTGGAGGCACACGGCACGGGCACCACCCTCGGCGACCCCATCGAGGCCCAGGCGCTCCTCGCCACCTACGGCCAGGACCGGCCGGAGGAGCGGCCGCTGCTCCTCGGCTCGGTGAAGTCCAACATCGGCCACACCCAGGCCGCCGCCGGTGTCGCGGGCGTCATCAAGATGGTCATGGCCATGCGCCACGGCGTCCTGCCCCGCACCCTGCACATCGACGAGCCGTCCACCCACGTGGACTGGACGGCCGGTGCGGTCGAGCTGCTCACCGAGCGCGCCGACTGGCCGGAGACGGGCCGTGTGCGCCGGGCCGGCATCTCGGCCTTCGGCGCCAGCGGCACCAACTCGCACGTCATCATCGAGCAGCCGGAGCCGGTAGTGGTGCCTGCCGGCGCGAGCGCGCCCGAGGACGGCGGCCCGGGCGTGCTGCCCGTCCCCGTCTCGGCGGCCGCCCCCGAGGCCCTCAAGGCCCAGGCCGCCCGCCTGGCCGCCCATCTGACGGGCCGCCCGGAGCTGACCGTCGCCGACCTGGCCCGGGCCCTGGCCACGACCCGGTCGTCCTTCGAGCACCGGGCCACCGTCCTGGCCGCGAGCCGCGACGAGCTGCTGGAGGGCCTGACGGCCCTCGCCGACGGCCAGGCCGACCCGCGCGTCGTCCAGGGCCGCACGGCGGGACGTGCCGGAAAGCTCGCCTTCCTCTTCTCCGGCCAGGGCTCGCAGCGCCCGGGCATGGGCCGCGAGCTGTACGAGCGGTACCCCGTCTTCGCCGAGGCGCTGGACGCGGTGACCGCCCAATTCGACGGCGTGCTGGAGCAGCCCCTGCGCGACGTGATGTTCGCCGGGGACGGCACCGCGCTGAACGACACCGGCTTCACCCAGCCCGCGCTCTTCGCCCTCGAGGTCGCGCTGTTCCGGCTGGTGGAGTCGTGGGGGATGCGACCGGACTACGTGGCCGGTCACTCGATCGGTGAGATCGCCGCCGCGCACATCGCGGGCGTCTTCTCCCTTCAGGACGCGTGTTCCCTCGTCGCGGCCCGTGCTCGGTTGATGAACGCGCTGCCTTCCGGCGGTGCGATGGTGGCCGTCCAGGCCACCGAGGACGAGATCGCGGGGCGGCTGGTCGACGGCGTGTCCATCGCCGCCGTCAACGGCCCGCGGGCGGTCGTCCTGTCGGGCGACGAGGACGCCGTGCTCGCCGTCGCGGAGAAGTTCGCCGCCGACGGCCGCAAGACTAGGCGTTTGCTGGTCAGCCATGCGTTTCACTCCCTGCACATGGACGCCGTACTCGAGGACTTCCGACGGGCCGCCCGCGGCGTGACGTACGCCGCGCCGGCGCTCCCGCTCGTGTCCTGCCTCACCGGCGACCTGGCGACGGGGGAGGAGCTGTGCTCGCCCGAGTACTGGGTGCGGCACGTCCGCGAGGCCGTCCGGTTCGGCGACGGCGTCACCGCCCTCACCGGGCGCGGCGTCACCCGCTTCCTGGAGATCGGCCCCGACGGTGTCCTGACCGCCATGGCCCAGGACACCCTGGACGCCGCCTCCTCCCGGGCGGTGACCGTACCGGCGCTGCGCAAGGGCCGCGACGAGGAGAGGTCCGTGCTCACCGCCCTGGCCCGGCTCCACGCCGACGGCCTGAGCCCGCGCTGGACGGCCGTCCTCGGCGCCGCCGACCCGGCGGCGCGCGTGGACCTGCCCACCTACCCGTTCCAGCACCAGCGGTTCTGGCCCGACCACCGGCCCGCCGCCGCCCCCGGCACGACCGGGGGCGAGGACGAGGCGTTCTGGTCCGCCGTGGGCGGCGAGGACTTCGCCGCCCTGGAGTCGGAGCTGGACGTCGACGGCGACGCGCTCGCCAAGGTCCTGCCCGCGCTCGCCGACTGGCGCCGCCGCCGCGCCGAGCGCTCCACCGTGGACGGCTGGCGCCAGCGCGTCGTCTGGAAGCCCCTGACCGCCGCGCCCACCGGCCGCCCGGCCGGCACCTGGCTCGCCGTCGTACCCGCCGGACAGGCCGACGACCCCTGGGCCACCGGCGTCCTCGCCCGCCTCGGCGACGGGGCCGTACGCCTGGACGTCACCACCGGAACCGGCCGGGACGCCCTGGCCGCGCTGCTGAAGGAACAGGCCGCCGCCGGGCGTGAGTTCACCGGAGTCCTCTCCCTGCTCGCCCTCGCCGCTCCGGGCGACACCGACGGCGTCCCCGAGGGCACCCTGCGCACCACCGCCCTCGTCCAGGCCCTCGGCGACGCCGGGATCGACGCGCCCCTGTGGTGCGTCACCCGCGGCGCGGTCGCCGTCTCGCCCGCCGAGCCGGTACCGGGCCTCGCCCAGGCCGGCGTCTGGGGCCTGGGACGGGTCGCCGCACTCGAGCACCCGCGCCGCTGGGGCGGCCTGATCGACCTGCCGGAGACCCTCGACGAGCGGTCGGCGGACCGGTTCGCCGGACTCCTCGCCGACTCCGGCGGCGAGGACCAGCTCGCCGTCCGGCCCTCCGCCGTCTTCGGCCGCCGGCTCGTGCCCGTACCGGCCGACGTGCCCGTACGGGAGTGGCGGCCCACCGGCACCGTCCTGATCACCGGCGGCACCGGGGCGCTGGGCGCCCACGTGGCACGCGGCCTCGCCGAAGCCGGCGCGGCACACCTGCTGCTCGTCAGCCGCCGGGGCGCCGACGCCCCCGGCGCCGAGGAGCTGCGGGCCGAACTCGCCGCGCTCGGCGCCGAGGTCACCCTCGCCGCCTGCGACGTCGCCGACCGCGCCGCGCTCGCGGCCCTCCTCGCGGACATCCCCGACGAGACGCCCCTGACGGGCGTCGTCCACGCGGCGGGCGTCCTCGACGACGGCGTGATCGACGGCCTGACCCCCGAGCGGTTCGCGGCCGTGCACCGCGCCAAGGCCGCCTCGGCCCTCGCCCTCCACGACCTGACCCGGGACCTCGACCTCACGGTGTTCGCCCTGTTCTCCTCGGCGTCCGCCACCGTCGGCAACCCCGGCCAGGCCAACTACGCCGCCGCCAACGCCCTCCTCGACGCCCTCGCCGAGCGGCGCCGCGCCGAGGGCCTGGCCGCCACCTCCATCTCCTGGGGCGCCTGGGCCGGCGGCGGCATGGCCGCCGACGCCCGCGCCACCGCCGCCGCCCAGCGCACCGGCATCCGGCCGCTGGACCCGCGCCTCGCGGTCACCGCGCTGCGCCGGGCCGTCATGGAGAACGGGCCGACGGAGGTCGTCGCCGAGGTCGAACCCGCCCGGTTCGTCCGCGCCTTCACCGCCGTCCGGCCCAGCCCCCTCCTCGCGGAGCTCGCCCCCGCCGGCGACCCGGCCCCGGTCGGTCCCGGCGGCGACGACACCGCGCCGGGAGCGGACGGCGCGGCCCTGCGCGAGAAGCTGGCGGGCCAGAGCGCGGCACAGCGCACCGAGACCGTCCTGAACGTCGTACGGACCCGGGCCGCCGCCGTCCTCGGCCACACCGACGCCGACGCCGTCGGCGCCGACCGGGCCTTCCGGGACCTCGGCTTCGACTCGCTCGCCGCCGTCGAACTGCGCAACCAGCTCACGGCCGCGACCGGGCTGACCCTGGCCGCCACGCTCGTCTTCGACCATCCCACCCCCGTCGACCTGGCCGCCCACGTCCTGCGCGAGCTGCTGCCCGGCGCCGGACAGGGCACCGGTGGGGAGGATGAGGAGATCGACCAGGACGGCATCCGGGCCCTGCTCGCCTCCGTCTCCGTGGCCCAACTGCGCGAGATCGGCGTGCTGGAACCCCTGCTGAGGCTCGCCGCCACCACGGCCACGGCCGACGACGCCACCACCGGGCGGACGGCGGACCCGGACGGCGGCTACGCGGACTCGATCGACGAGATGGACGTCGACGCCCTCGTCCGGGCGGCGCTGGACGGCACTCCCGGCACCACTGGCTCCACCGGCTCCAACGACGACGAAGGCTGAGAGAGCGGAACATGACCACGCCCAGCGAAAAAGTAGTCGAAGCTCTCCGGGCCTCCCTCAAGGAGACCGAGCACCTGCGCCGGCAGAACCGCGCCCTGGCGGCCGCCGCCACCGAGCCCGTCGCCATCGTCGCGATGAGCTGCCGCTACCCGGGCGGCGTCCACACCCCGGAGGACCTCTGGGACCTCGTCGCCGCCGGTGGGGACGCCATCTCCGGCTTCCCCACCGACCGGGGCTGGGACCTCGCGGCCCTGCGCGACGCCGGAGTCGACAAGCGCGGCAACAGCGTCAGCCAGGAAGGCGGCTTCCTCGACTGCGCGGCCGACTTCGACGCCGACTTCTTCGGCATCTCGCCGCGCGAGGCCGTCACCATGGACCCCCAGCAGCGCCTGCTGCTGGAGACCTCCTGGGAGGCGATCGAACGCGCCGGCATCGACCCGGCGACCCTGCGCGGCAGCCGCACCGGCGTGTTCGTCGGCACCAACGGCCAGGACTACGCCTACCTCCTCGTCCGCTCCCTCGCCGACGCCACCGGCGACATCGGCACCGGCATCGCCGCCAGCGCCACCTCCGGCCGGCTCTCCTACACGCTCGGCCTCGAAGGACCGGCGGTCACCGTCGACACGGCCTGCTCCTCCTCCCTCGTGGCCCTCCACTCCGCCATCCACGCCCTGCGGGCCGGCGAGTGCTCCATGGCCCTCGTCGGCGGCGTCAACGTCATGTCGTCACCGGGCTCCCTGATGGAGTTCAGCCGCCAGGGCGGCCTCGCCGCCGACGGCCGCTGCAAGGCCTACGCCGACACCGCCGACGGCACCGGCTGGTCCGAGGGCGTCGGCATGCTCCTCGTCGAACGCCTCTCCGACGCCCGCCGCAACGGTCACCCGGTGCTGGCGGTGGTGCGCGGTTCGGCGGTCAACCAGGACGGCGCCTCCAACGGCTTCACCGCCCCCAGCGGCCCCGCCCAGCAGCGGGTCATCCGCCGCGCCCTGGCCAACGCGGGCCTGACGGCCGCCGAGGTCGACGCGGTCGAGGGCCACGGCACGGGCACCCCGCTCGGCGACCCCATCGAGGCCCAGGCCCTGCTGGCCACCTACGGCCAGGGCCGCCCGGCCGAACGGCCGCTGCTCCTCGGCTCGGTGAAGTCCAACATCGGCCACGCGCAGGCGGCGGCGGGCGTCGCCGGAGTCATCAAGATGGTCATGGCCATGCGCCGGGGCGTGCTGCCGCGCACCCTCCACGCGGAACGGCCCTCGGCACACGTGGACTGGGCTGGGGGAGCGGTGGAACTGCTGACGGAAGCCCGTGAGTGGCCGGAGGTGGACCGGCCGTGGCGCGCGGGCGTCTCCTCCTTCGGCATCAGCGGGACGAACGCGCACGTCATCCTGGAACAGGCCACCGAGCCCGAGTCGGTGGGGGAGCCGGAGGCGCCCGTGGTCCGGCCCGGTGTGGTGCCGTGGCCGGTGTCCGCCAAGACCGAGGAGGCGCTCGCCGCCCAGATCGAGCGCGCCACCGCCCTCGCCGGGACCGCCGCCCCCGTGGACGTCGGCCACTCCCTGGCCACGGGCCGCTCGTCCTTCGACCACCGCGCGGTCCTCCTCGCCGGCCCCGACGGCTCCCTGTCCGAGGCCGCGCGAGGCCGCGCGGCCGCCGGCGGCCGCCCCCTGGCGGTGCTCTTCACGGGCCAGGGATCCCAACGGGTGGGCATGGGCCGGGAACTGTACAACCGGTTCCCCGTCTTCGCCGAGGCCCTGGACGCGGTGGCGGCCCACCTCGACGGCGCCCTGGAACGCCCGCTGCGCGAGGTCATGTTCGAGGGCGACGCGGCCGTGCTGGACCGCACCGGTTTCGCCCAGCCCGCGCTCTTCGCCCTCGAAGTGGCCCTGTTCCGGCTGATCGAGTCGTGGGGAGTGCGCCCCGACTACGTCACCGGCCACTCGATCGGCGAGGTCGCGGCCGCGCATGTGGCGGGGGTGTTCTCCCTTGAGGACGCGTGTTCCCTCGTCGCGGCCCGTGCTCGGTTGATGAACGCGCTGCCTCCCGGCGGTGCGATGGTCGCCGTCCAGGCGTCCGAGGACGAGGTGGTTCCTCGTCTGACCGCCGGCGTCTCGATCGCCGCCGTCAACGGCCCGGACGCCGTCGTCATCGCGGGCGACGAGACAGCGGTGCCCCGCATCGCCGAGAAGTTCGCCGCCGAAGGCCGCAAGACCCAGCGGCTGGCGGTGAGCCACGCCTTCCACTCGCCGCTCATGGACCCCATGCTGGACGACTTCCGGCAGGCCCTGGCCGGGCTGTCCTTCCAGGCACCGCGCCTCCCGGTCGTCTCCAACGTGACGGGCAGGATCGCGACGGCGGAACTGCTGTGCACGCCCGAGTACTGGGTGCGGCACGTCCGGGAGACCGTCCGCTTCGCCGACGGCGTCCGGACGCTGGCCGACGAGGGCGCCACCGCGTTCCTGGAACTCGGCCCCGACGGCGTGCTGACGGCCATGGCCCAGCACAGCCTCGACGACACCACCGGGACCCCGCTCGCCCTCACCGCCCTGCGCCGGAACCGCGCCGAGGAGCGCTCGCTGCTCACCGCGCTCGCCCGGCTGCACGTGGCGGGCGTCGCCGTGGACTGGGCCGCGTGGTTCGACGGCACGGGCGCCCGCCGCGTGGACGTCCCGACGTACGCCTTCCGGCACCGGCGCTACTGGCCCAAGCCCGCCGCCGTCGCGGGCGACGTGTCCGCCGCCGGCCTCACCCCCGCCGGCCACCCGCTGCTCGGCGCGGCCGTGTCCCTGGCCGGCCTCGACGGCGTGCTGTTCACCAGCAGACTCTCCACCCGCACCCACCCCTGGCTCGCCGACGGCACCACGTTCCCGGCCGCCGCGTACGTGGAGCTCGCCGTCCGCGCGGGCGACCAGGTCGGCTACGGCCGCGTCGACGAACTCACCCTGACGTCGCCGCTCGCCCTGGACGACGAGCACGCCGTCCTCCTCCAGGTCTGGGTCGGCGCCCCCGACCCCGCGGGCGCCCGGAAGGTGAGCGTCTACTCCCAGCTCGCCGACACCCCCGACCAGACCTGGACAGAGCACGCGCACGGCACGCTGAGCCCCGGCGAGCGCGTCGCGGACTTCGGCACCGACGAGTGGCCGCCGCGCGACGCCACCGCCGTCGGCGCCGGTGCCGTCGAGGAGTTCTACGACAAGGCCGGACACGGCCCCGCCTCCCGGACCGTCCGCGCGATCTGGACGCGGGCCGCCGACACCTTCGTGGAAGCCACCCTTCCCGCCGACGCCGCGGACGACGCCGGAGCGTTCGGCCTCCACCCGGCGCTGCTGACGGCCGTCACCCAGGCCCTCGCCATCACGGCGCCGGGCGGGGGAGCCGACGAGCCGGTACCGCTGAAGTGGTCCGGGCTCTCCCTCCACGCCGGTGGCGCGTCGGCCGTACGGATACGCATCACCCGGACCGCCGAGGACACCGTCTCCGTGACCGTCGTCGACACCGAGGGCGCACCGGTGCTCTCGGCGAGCACGCTGGTGCTCCGCGACCGGGCGGAGACCGAGACCGACCGCCGGGCCGGCGGCCAGGAGCATGGATCCCTGCTCCGGCTGGACTGGGTCCCGGCACCGCAGGAGCGGTCGGAGGACCGCGAGATCAGCCAGGTGACCCTGGCCGCCGGAACGGCCGCGCCGGCCCTGGCCGGCGTACCGGACGGCACGGAGCTGGTACTGGCCCCGCTGGCAGCGGGCGCCGACGGGACCGACGTGCCCGGCGCGGCGCACGAGCTGACGGCCCGGGCGCTCGGCCTGGTGGGGGAGTGGCTGGCGGAGGAGCGGTTCGCGGGCTCACGACTGGTGTTCGTCACGCGGGGCGCGACGGACGGCGGCGACCTCGCGGCCGCCGCCGCGTGGGGCCTGGTGCGCTCGGCGCAGACCGAACACCCGGACCGCATCGCCCTGCTCGACCTCGACGCCGATACGGACATCGCTGACGTACTGCCCCAACTGCCGGGGCTGCTGGCGGCGGGCGACGACCAGTTCGTGGTGCGCGACGGTGCGGTGCGCGTGGGGCGGCTGGCGCGGGTCGCGCCGGAGCCGGACGCTCCGGCAGCGGTACGCACATGGGACACGGCCGGCACGGTGCTGATCACCGGTGGTACGGGCGGCCTGGGCGGCTTGCTGGCCCGGCATCTGGTGGCCGAGCACGGTGTGCGGCACCTGCTGCTGGCGAGCCGCCGCGGCCCGGCGGCGCCGGGAGCGGCGGAGCTGGTCGAGGAACTGACCGCCCTCGGCGCGGAAGCGACCGTCGAGGCGTGCGACACGGCGGACCGCGGAGAGGTGGAGCGGCTGCTGGCCGGGGTCCAGGGGGATCGTCCGCTGACCGCCGTGATCCACACGGCCGGTGTCCTCGACGACGGCGTCGTCACCTCCCTGACCCCTGACCGCCTCTCGGCCGTCCTGCGCCCGAAGGCCGACGCGGCCTGGCACCTCCATGAACTCACCAGGGAACTGGATCTGGCCGCGTTCGTCCTCTTCTCGTCGGTCTCCGGCGTGATGGGCGGCGCGGGCCAGGCGAACTACGCCGCCGGCAACGTCTTCCTCGACGGCCTGGCCCGGCACCGCCGGGGTCTCGGCCTCCCCGCCCAGTCCCTGGCGTGGGGCGCGTGGGCGCAGTCGAGCGGCATGACGGGCACGCTGTCGCAGGCCGACATGCAGCGGATCGCGGCCTCCGGAGTGCCCCCGCTGACGGCCGAACAGGGCCTGGCGCTCTTCGACACGGCCGTCGGTCTCGACGAGCCGTACGTCGTCCCGATCGGCCCCGCCGCGCGCGGCGGGCGCGCCCCGGGCGTCGTACCCCCGCTGCTGCGCGGCCTGATCCGCGGCGGCCGGCGAACGGCGGCCACGGCGGCGGGCGGCGCCGGCACGGCGGCCGCGCTCAGCCTCCGGCTGTCCGCGCTGGGGGAGGAGGACGCGCTCCGGTCCGTGACCGACCTCGTCCGGGCCGAGGCGGCCGCCGTCCTCGGGCACGCCTCGGCACGGCAGGTCGAAGCGGGCCGGGAGTTCCGCGAACTCGGCTTCGACTCCCTGACGGCGGTGGAACTCCGCAACCGGCTCACCACCGCCACCGGTCTGCGGCTCACCGCGACCCTGATCTTCGACTACCCCACCCCGGCCGCCCTCGCGAGCCACCTCATGGCCGAGCTGCTCGAACAGCACGAGGCCGCCGGCGCCACCGGTACCACCGCCGGGACCCCGGCCGTCGCCGACGACCCCATCGCCATCGTCGGCATGGCCTGCCGGATGCCCGGCGGCGTACGGTCGCCGGAGGACCTGTGGCGGATGCTCGCCGAAGGCCGCGACGGCATCACCGGCTTCCCCACCGACCGGGGCTGGGACCTCAAGGCGCTCTTCGGCACGGACCCGGAGAACCGGGGCGGCAGCGCGACCCGGCGCGGCGGCTTCCTCCAGGACGTCGCCGACTTCGACGCCGGGTTCTTCGGCATCTCGCCGCGCGAGGCCCTGGCGATGGACCCGCAGCAGCGGCTGCTGCTGGAGACGTCCTGGGAGGCGTTCGAGCGGGCCGGGATCGACGCGACGGCCTTGCGCGGCACGAAGACGGGCGTCTTCGTCGGCACCACGGGCCAGGACTACGCCACGCTCGTGATGAACTCCCGCGAGGACGTCGAGGGCCACGCCAGCACCGGCCTCGCCACCAGCGTCATCTCCGGCCGGATCTCCTACACCTTCGGGCTGGAGGGCCCGGCGGTGACGGTGGACACGGCGTGCTCGTCGTCGCTCGTCGCCCTCCACCTCGCCGCCCAGTCCCTCCGCAGCGGCGAGAGCTCGCTCGCCCTCGCCGGCGGCGTGACGGTCCTGTCGACGCCGATGACCTTCGCGGGCTTCAGCCGCCAGGGCGGGCTGGCGGCGGACGGCTACTGCAAGGCGTTCGCGGACGCCGCCGACGGCACGGGCTGGTCGGAGGGCGCAGGCGTGCTGGTGCTGGAGCGGTTGTCGGACGCGCGGCGCAATGGCCACCGCGTGCTGGCGGTGGTGCGTGGTTCGGCGGTGAATCAGGATGGTGCGTCGAATGGTCTGACGGCGCCGAATGGTCCGTCGCAGCAGCGGGTGATTCGGCAGGCGTTGGCGAGTGCGGGGTTGTCGGCGGCTGATGTGGATGCGGTGGAGGCGCACGGTACGGGTACGACGTTGGGTGATCCGATCGAGGCGCAGGCGTTGCTGGCGACGTATGGTCGTGAGCGGGACGTGGAGCGTCCGTTGTGGCTGGGGTCGGTGAAGTCGAATATCGGGCATACGCAGGCTGCGGCGGGTGTGGCCGGGATCATCAAGATGGTCATGGCGATGCGGCATGGTGTTCTGCCGAAGAGCCTGCACATCGACGAGCCGTCGTCGCATGTGGACTGGTCGGCGGGCGCGGTGGAGCTGCTCGCGGAGGCGCGGGCGTGGCCGGAGGTGGACCGTCCGTGGCGCGCGGGCGTGTCGTCGTTCGGTCTCAGCGGCACGAACGCGCACGTGATTGTGGAGCAGGCGCCTGAGGGCGGTGTTGACACTGCTGCGTCGTCGGGTGGGCTGGTGCCGTGGGTGGTGTCGGCCAAGTCGGAGGCGGCGCTGGCGAAGCAGGTGGAGCGGCTGGCTTCTGTGGCTGGTGAGTCGGTCGATATCGGCTTCTCGCTGGCGACGGGAAGGGCCGTCCTCGACCACCGCGCGGTGCTGCTGGCAGGGGACGAGGTGGCTCGCGGGGCTGCCGTGGAGCGGTCGCTGGCGGTGCTGTTCTCGGGTCAGGGTTCGCAGCGGCTGGGGATGGGGCGGGAGTTGTACGCCCGGTTCCCGGTGTTCGCGGGGGCGCTGGACGAGGTGCTGGGGCGCTTCGATGGGCTGCGGGATGTCATATTCGGCGACGACGCCGAGGCGCTGAACGAGACCGGTTTTACTCAGCCTGCGCTTTTCGCGCTCGAAGTGGCCCTCTACAGGCTGGTCGAGTCGTGGGGAGTGCGGCCGGACTTCGTGGCGGGGCATTCGATCGGTGAGATCGCTGCCGCGCACGTCGCCGGTGTCTTCTCCCTTGAGGATGCGTGTTCCCTCGTCGCGGCGCGTGCGCGGTTGATGAACGCGCTGCCTTCCGGCGGCGCGATGGTGGCTGTGCAGGCGACCGAGGACGAGGTGACGCCTCGTCTCACCGCTGGTGTCTCGATCGCCGCTGTCAACGGCCCCGAGGCCGTGGTCATCGCCGGTGACGAGGTTGCGGCTCTGGCCATCGCGGCGGGTTTCGCTTCCGAGGGCCGCAAGACCCAGCGGCTTTCCGTCAGCCACGCCTTCCACTCGCCGCTCATGGACCCGATGCTGGAGGACTTCCGTCGGGCCATCGAGGGCCTGTCATACCAGGCGCCCACCA
Organism: Streptomyces abikoensis; assembly: GCF_014648775.1. Classification (GTDB taxonomy): domain Bacteria; phylum Actinomycetota; class Actinomycetes; order Streptomycetales; family Streptomycetaceae; genus Streptomyces; species Streptomyces abikoensis. The sequence goes on along the minus strand of NZ_BMRT01000002.1, from coordinate 345,989 downwards.
TTCCCCTCGTCTCGAACGTGACGGGTGAGCTGGCTGCGGCCGAGCTTGTCGCGACCCCCGAGTACTGGGTGCGGCACGTTCGTGAGGCCGTCCGTTTCTCCGACGGCGTCCGTGCGCTGAGCGAAGCGGGCGCTACCGCCTTCCTGGAGCTCGGCCCCGACGGTGTCCTGACCGCTCTGGCCCAGCGCACCCTCGACCCCGGCCAGGACCTGCCCTCCGTCCCAGCCCTGCGCAAGGACCGTCCCGAGGAGACCGCTCTCCTCACCGCCCTCGCCCAGCTCCACGTGGCCGGCGTCGAGGTCGCGTGGGCCGAGCTGTTCGCGGGTACCGGTGCCCGGCGTGTCGAGCTGCCCACGTACGCGTTCCAGCACGATCGTTTCTGGCCCCGGCCCGCCGCCCTCACCGGTGACGTCTCGTCCGTCGGCCTCGTGCCCGCCCGGCATCCGCTCCTGGGCGCCGCTGTGCCGCTGGCCGACTCCGACGGGATGCTGTTCACGAGCCGGCTTGCCCCGCAGACCAGCGAATTCCCCGTATCGGCCTTCCTTGAGCTGGCCATTCGCGCCGGTGACGAGGTGGACTGCGACCGCGTCACCGCTCTGACCGTCCACACGCCCCTGGCCCTCACCGGTGAGTCCGCGCTCGCGCTCCAGGTGTGGACGGGCGCGCCGGACGCGACAGGGGCCCGTGCCGTCCGCGTCTACTCACGCCCCGAGGACGCCCTCGACGAGCCGTGGACCGAGCACGCCTCCGGTGTCCTCGCCTCCGGCGAGCAGGTCGTGTCCTTCGACGCGTCCATCTGGCCGCCCACCGGCGCCACCGCCGTCGAGGCGGGCGACGAATTCACCACCCTCTGGGTCCGGGACGACGAGGTGTACGTCGAGTCGAAGCTGACCGGTGAGGCCGCGTCCGACGCCGCCTACTACGGCATGCACCCCGCCCTGCTGGAATCCCTCGCTCAGGCAGCGGAATTCGCGGGCCTGGACGGTGAGGAAGAGCTGTCCCCGCTGTCATGGTCGGGGGTCTCCCTGCACGCAAGCGGCGCCTCGGCCGTACGGGCACGCCTCACCCGGACCGCGGGGGACTCGGTCTCGGTCGCGGCGGTGGACGCCTCCGGCGCTCCCGTGCTGTCGGTGGAGACGCTGGTCCTCCACCCCCGGCCGGTCGCCGACGACGCCCCCACCGGGGCCGGTGCGGAGCAGGGTGCCTTGCTGCGCCTGGAGTGGGTCCCGGCGCCCGACCCCGTCGCCACTGCCCAGGAGACGCACCGGTCCGTGACGCTCGGCGGCTACGGGATCGCGTCCCTGGCCGACGTACCGGCCGGCACGGATCTCGTCGTGGTCCCGGTCGCCACCACCGACGGCGAGGACGTACCCGCAGCCGCGCACCGGCTGACGGCCCACGCCCTCCAGCTCGTTCAGGAGTGGCTCGCCGACAACCGCCACGCGGCCTCCCGCCTCCTCTTCCTCACCCGTAACGCCATCCCCGCCGACGCGGCGGACGCCGTCCGTGACCCGGCGGCCGCCGCGGTCTGGGGCCTGGTGCGCTCGGCACAGTCGGAGAACCCCGGACGATTCGTCCTCCTCGACGTCGATGACGTCGCCGTCGCCGACCCGAGCATCGTGCTTCCCGGTCTGCTCGCAGGCGGCGACGCCCAGTTCGTCGTCCGCGACGGCGTGGTGCGCGTGGGGCGGCTGGCCCGCGTCGCGGCGGAGGTCGGCACTCCGGCAGCGGTACACACATGGAACCCGACCGGCACAGTGCTGATTACCGGTGGCACAGGCGGCCTGGGCGGCGTACTCGCCCGGCACCTCGTGACCGAGCACGGTGTGAAGCACCTGCTGCTGGCGAGCCGCCGTGGCCCGGAGGCCCCCGGCGCGGCGGAGCTGGCCGACGAACTCGCCGCCCTGGGCGCCGAGGCGACGCTCGTCGCCTGCGACACGTCCGACCGAGCCGAGGTGAAGGGCCTGCTGGCCGGGGTCCCGTCCGCCCGTCCGCTGACGGCCGTGATCCACACGGCCGGTGTCCTCGACGACGGCGTCGTCACCTCCCTGACCCCCGACCGCCTCGCGACCGTCCTGCGCCCGAAGGCCGACGCCGCCTGGCACCTCCACGAGCTCACCAAGGGCCTCGACCTCGACGCCTTCATCGTCTACTCCTCCATCTCCGGTGTGATGGGCAGCGCCGGTCAGGCCAACTACGCGGCGGGCAACGTCTTCCTGGACGCCCTCGCCCACCACCGCAGGGGTCTCGGCCTCCCCGCCCAGTCCCTGGCGTGGGGGGCGTGGGCACAGGGGAGCGGTATGACGGGCACGCTGTCGCAGGCCGACATGCAGCGGATCGCGGCGTCCGGAGTGCCGCCGCTGACGGTCGCGCAGGGCCTGGCGCTGTTCGACGCGGCCGTCGGGCTCGACGAGCCGTACGTCGTCCCGATCGGCCCGGCCTCCGGCGCACGGCGCGCCCAGGGGGAGGTGCCGCCGCTGCTGCGCGGCCTGGTGAAGGGCGGCCGACGGGTGGCGGCGGCCGCCGGGGACGGTGCCGCGACGGCCGCCGGACTCGCACGACAGTTGAGGGAAATACGGGAAGAAGAGCGCGTACGTTTCGCCGTGGAGCTCGTCAGGGCGGAGGCGGCACGTGTGCTCGGGCACGCCTCGCCCGAGGCGATCGGGGCGAAGAAGGGGTTCCAGGACCTGGGCTTCGACTCCCTGACCGCCGTCGAGCTCCGCAACCGGCTGACGGCCTCGACGGGGCTGCGGCTGCCCGCCACCCTGACCTTCGACCACCCCACCCCCGTTTCCCTGGCCGAACACCTCGTCTCGCAGCTCGTGGGCGAGGACGGCCCCGACACCTCCTCCTCCCTCCTCGCGGAGCTCGACCGCCTCGACTCCGCCCTCACGACCACGGAACCCGACGCCCTCACCCGGGCGGCCGTCTCCAACCGGCTGCTCCAGATGCTGGAGAAGTGGCGGGGCGGCGCGGCCGAGACCGCCGGCACCGAGGTCGCCGAGCGGATCGGCTCCGCCAGCGAGGACGAGATCTTCGCCTTCATCGACAACGAGCTCGGCCGTCTGGGCGATCGCTGACCCGGCCTCATTCTTCACACGGAAGGTTCCACGCAATGTCGAACGACAGCAAGCTCGTTGACTACCTCAAGTGGGTCACGGCGGATCTGCACCAGACCCGCCAACGGCTGCTGGAAGTCGAGGCCGGAAAGCAGGAGCCCATCGCCATCGTGGGCATGTCCTGCCGGCTGCCGGGCGGGGTTCGGTCCCCGGAGGACCTCTGGCGGATGCTGCACGAAGGACGTGACGGCATCACGCCCTTCCCGACCGACCGTGGGTGGAACCTCGAGGCCCTGACGGGCGACGGCGGTGACGGCACCAGCGTCACCGCCGAAGGCGGCTTCGTCGACGCTGCCGGCTTCGACGCCGACTTCTTCGGCATATCGCCGCGCGAGGCCGTGACGATGGACCCGCAGCAGCGGCTGCTGCTGGAGGCGTCCTGGGAGGCGATCGAGCGCGCGGGCATCGCCCCGGCCTCTCTCCGGGGCAGCAGGACGGGCGTCTTCGTCGGCACCAACGGCGTCGACTACGCGGGCGTCGTGATGAACTCGCAGGAGGACGTGGAGGGCCACGGCGGCACCAGCCTCGCCGGCAGTGTCCTCTCCGGGCGCGTCTCGTACACCTTCGGGCTGGAGGGCCCGGCGGTGACGGTCGACACGGCGTGCTCGTCGTCGCTCGTCGCCCTCCACCTCGCCTCCCACGCGCTGCGCAACGAGGAGTGCTCGCTGGCGCTCGCCGGCGGTGTGACGGTCCTGTCGACGCCGATGGGTTTCGCGGGCTTCAGCCGCCAGGGCGGCCTGGCGGCGGACGGCCGCTGCAAGGCGTTCGCGGACGGTGCCGACGGCACGGGCTGGTCGGAGGGCGTCGGCGTGCTCGTCCTGGAGCGGCTGTCGGACGCCCGGCGCAACGGGCACCGGATCCTGGGCGTGATACGTGGGTCCGCGGTGAACCAGGACGGCGCGTCGAGCGGCCTGACGGCGCCGAACGGCCCGTCGCAGCAGCGGGTGATCCGCCAGGCGCTGGCGAGCGCCGGCCTGTCGACGGCCGACGTGGACGCGGTGGAGGCGCACGGCACGGGTACGACGCTGGGTGACCCGATCGAGGCGCAGGCGCTCCTGGCCACGTACGGGCGCGAGCGGGACGCGGACCGGCCGCTGTGGCTGGGCTCGGTGAAGTCCAACATCGGGCACACGCAGGCCGCCGCAGGCGTCGCCGGAATCATCAAGATGGTCATGGCGATGCGGCACGGCGTCCTGCCGAAGACGCTGCACGTCGACCAGCCCTCCACCCACGTCGACTGGTCGGCGGGCGCGGTGGAACTGCTGACGGACGCCCGGGCGTGGCCGGAGGTGGACCGGCCGTGGCGCGCGGGCGTCTCGTCGTTCGGCATCAGCGGCACGAACGCGCACGTCATCGTCGAGCAGGCCCCGGCGGACGAGCCCGCCGAAGAGCCGGCCCCGGCCCCCGAGGCACCGTCGCCGGCCGTCGTGCCCTGGCCGGTATCCGGGAAGACCGAGGCCGCCCTGGCGGCACAACTGGAGCGGATCACGGCCCTGGTGGGCACGGACTCCCCGGCGGACATCGGCTACTCGCTGGCCACCGGCCGTTCCCACCTCGCCCACCGCGCCGTGCTCCTGGCGGGCGCCGACGAGGCCCATGAGATCGCGCGCGGTGTCACCGGGGACGTCGACGGAAAGCCGGCGTTCCTGTTCTCGGGTCAGGGTTCGCAGCGGCTGGGGATGGGCCGGGAGCTGTACGCCCGGTTCCCGGTGTTCGCGGAGGCGCTGGACGAGATTGCGGCTCGTTTCGACGGGCTGCGGGACGTCATGTTCGGCGACGATGCGGAGGCGTTGAACGGGACGGGTTTCGCTCAGCCTGCGCTTTTCGCACTCGAAGTGGCGCTCTACAGGCTGGTGGAGTCGTGGGGAGTGCGTCCGGACTTCGTGGCCGGTCATTCGATCGGTGAGATCGCGGCCGCGCATGTGGCGGGGGTGTTCTCCCTTGAGGATGCGTGTTCCCTCGTCGCGGCTCGTGCTCGGTTGATGAACGCGCTGCCTTCCGGCGGTGCGATGGTCGCCGTCCAGGCGTCCGAGGACGAGGTCGCGGTACGGCTGGTCGAGGGCGTGTCCATCGCGGCCGTCAACGGTCCGACGGCTGTCGTCATCGCCGGTGACGAGGACGCGGCCCTGGCGATCGCGGCGGGTTTCGCTTCCGAGGGCCGCAAGACCCAGCGGCTTTCCGTCAGCCACGCGTTCCACTCGCCGTTGATGGATCCGATGCTGGACGATTTCCGTCGGGCCATCGAGGGCTTGTCCTTCCAGGCCCCCACCATTCCCCTCGTCTCGAATGTGACGGGTGAGCTGGCTACGTCCGAGCTCGTCGCGACTCCCGAGTACTGGGTGCGGCACGTTCGTGAAGCCGTCCGTTTCTCCGACGGTGTCCGGGCGCTGAGCGAGGCAGGCGCTACCGCCTTCCTGGAGCTCGGCCCCGACGGTGTGCTCACCGCTCTGGCCCAGCACACCCTCGACGATGCCGAGTCGAGCGTCTCCGTCCCGGCTCTGCGCAAGGACCGTCCCGAGGAGACCGCTCTCCTCACTGCCCTCGCCCAGCTCCACGTGTCCGGCGTCGAGGTCGACTGGGCGGCCTGGTTCGCCGGTACGTCCGCCCGTCAGGTCGACGTCCCCACCTACGCCTTCCAGCACGAGCGCTACTGGCCCCGGCCCGCCGCCCTCACCGGCGACGTCAGCGGTGCCGGGCTGATGCCCGCCGGGCATCCGCTGCTCGGTGCCACGCTCGCCCTCGCGGACTCCGAGGAGGTGCTGTTCACCGGCAAGCTGTCGCTGCGTACGCACCCGTGGCTGGCCGACCACGTGCTGGGCGACAGGGCCTTGTTCCCCGGCACCGGGTTCCTGGAGCTGGCCCTGCGCGCCGGGGACCAGGTGGGGTGCGACCGGGTGGAGGAGTTCACGCTCCTCGCGCCGCTGGTGCTGCCCGAGGAGGGCGCGGTCCTGATCCAGGTGCTGGTCGGCGCGCCCGACGAGGCCGGCGCCCGTACCGTGACCGTCCACTCCCGTCCGGACGACGCCCCCGGCCGGCCGTGGACCGAGCACGCCACGGGCACTCTGGCGACGGGCGAGCGGGTCGCCGCCTTCGACGCGACCGTCTGGCCGCCGCAGAACGCGGTGGTCGTCGACCTCGAGGAGTTCTACGGGCGGACCGAGTACGGGCCCGTCTTCCAGGGGCTGCGGTCGGTGTGGCTGCGCGAGGGCGAGGTGTTCGTCGAGGCCGCGCTGCCCGCCGACGCCGCCGGGGACGCCGGTGCCTTCGGCCTTCACCCGGCCCTGCTGGACGCGGTGCTGCACGCCCACGGCTTCGCCGGGGTGGGTGACGAGCACCACCTGCTGATGCCCTTCGGCTGGAGCGGTGTGTCCCTGCACGCCGGCGGGGCGTCCGTGGTGCGGGCCCGGGTGGCGCGCACCGGTGACGAGTCGGTGTCCATCGCGGCCGTCGACGTCGAGGGCGCCCCGGTGCTGTCGGTGGAGACGCTGGCCTTCCGTGCCCGGTCCTCCGCCGTGTCCCCGGCCGCCGCCGCGCGCAGCGCCGAGCACGACGCGCTCCTGTCGCTCGACTGGATACCCGCCCCGGACGTGGACCTGACCACGGACGCCAAGGCCGTATCGCTGGGCACCGACGAGCTGGGCGTCGGCGCGACCGTCGCCACCCTGGCCGACCTCGAGGGCGACGAGGATCTGGTCCTCGTCCACCTCTCCGGTGTCACCGGTGCCGACCGCACCGACGACGTCCCCGCCGCCGCCCACGCCCTGACGAACCGTGTCCTCCACCTGCTCCACGACTGGCTCACCCAGCGCCACTCCGAGCGCTCCCGCCTCGTCTTCGTCACCCGTAACGCCATGTCGGCCGACGAGGGCGAGGCCGTGGCGGATCCCGCCGCGAGTGCCGTGTGGGGTCTGGTGCGCTCGGCGCAGTCGGAGCACCCCGGGCGGCTCGTCCTCCTCGACCTCGACGAGGCCGCCGACCTCCCCTCGCTCCTGCCCGCCCTGCCGGCTCTGCTCGCCACGGACGACGCCCAGTTCGTCGTGCGCGACGGCCTCGTGCGCGTGGGCCGGCTCGCCCACCTGGGCGCGGGCGCCGGTCTGCTGCCGCCCGCCGGGGTCCCGTGGCGGCTGGACACGGCAGCCAAGGGCAGCCTGGACGGACTGCTGCTGACCCCCTGCCCCGAGACCCTGGCGCCCCTCGCGCCCGGACAGGTCCGGGTCGAGGTCCAGGCCGCCGGTGTGAACTTCCGCGACGTGCTGAACGCCCTGGGCATGTACCCCGGTGAGGCGGGGCTGCTGGGCGCCGAGGCCGCCGGTGTCGTCGTCGAGACCGGGCCCGGGGTGACCGGCGTGGGCGTCGGCGACCGGGTCATGGGCATGGTGCCCGGCGGCTTCGGCACCCTGGCCGTCGTCGACGAGCGGTTCCTGGCGCGGGTGCCGGAGGAGTGGACGGCGGCGGAGGCGGCGTCGGTGCCGCTGGTGTTCCTCACCGCCCTCTACGCCCTGAAGGACCTCGCCGGGCTGCGGGCCGGGCAGTCGGTCCTCGTCCACGCGGGCGCCGGCGGCGTCGGCATGGCCGCGATCCAGCTGGCCCGGCACCTGGGCGCCGAGGTGTTCGCCACCGCCAGTGAGGGCAAGTGGGACACCCTCCGGGAACTGGGCGTCCCCGACGACCACATCGCCTCCTCCCGGACCACCGACTTCGAGCAGCGCTTTCTCGCGACCACGGGCGGACGCGGCGTCGACGTCGTCCTCAACGCCCTGGCCGGCGAGTTCGTGGACGCCTCCCTCCGCCTCGTGGCCCCCGGTGGCCACTTCCTGGAGATGGGCAAGACCGACATCCGCGACCCCCGCTCCGTGACCGGGATCGACGGTGCCGAGGTGGCGTACCGGGCCTTCGACCTCGCCGAGGCCGGCCCGGACCGCATCCGGGAGATGCTGGCCGAGCTCCTCGGGCTGTTCGCCGACGGCGCGCTGCGGCCGCTGCCCGTCGCCACCTGGGACGTCCGCCGGGCACGCGAGGCCTTCCGCCACATGAGCCAGGCCCGCCACATCGGCAAGATCGTCCTCACCATGCCCCGCGCCTGGAACCCCGACGGCACCGTCCTCATCACCGGCGGCACCGGTGGCCTCGGCGGTGAACTGGCCCGCCACCTCGTCGCCGAACGCGGCGTGAAACACCTGCTGCTGGTCAGCCGGAGCGGCCCGGAGGCCCCGGGCGCGGCGGAGCTCCGCGACGAGCTGACCGCCGCAGGCGCCCACGTCACCGTCGCCGCCTGCGACGTGGCCGACCGCGACGCGCTCGCCGCCGTGCTGGCCGCGGTCCCCGCCGAGCGCCCGCTGACCGCGGTGATCCACACGGCGGGGGTCCTCGACGACGGCGTCGTCGCCTGGCTGACCCCGGAGCGGCTCGCCTCCGTCATGACCCCGAAGGTGGACGCGGCCTGGCACCTCCACGAGCTCACCAAGGACCTCGACCTCGCCGCCTTCGTCCTCTTCTCGTCGATCGCCGGCGTCACGGGCGCCGCCGGCCAGGGCAACTACGCCGCGGGCAACGTCTTCCTCGACACCCTCGCCCGCCACCGTACGGCCCTGGGCCTCGCCGCCCAGTCACTGTCGTGGGGCGCGTGGACGCAGTCGACCGGCATGACGGGCACCCTGTCCGAGGCCGACATGCAGCGCATCGCCTCGTCCGGCGTGCCGCCCCTGACCGTCGAGCAGGGCCTGGCGCTGTTCGACGCCGCCGGGATCTGCGACGCCGCCCACCTCGTCGCCATCGGCGCCGTCTCCGGCCCCGTCCGGGTGGCCGGACCGGTCCCGCCCGTCCTGCGCGGCCTCGTCAAGACCACCCGGCGCGCCGCCGCGACCACCGCCGCGGGCGCGGGCACGGCCGCCGTGCTCACCCGCCGGCTGGGGGAGCTGCGCGAGGACGAGCGCCTCCGCTTCGTCGTGGACCTCGTCCGGGCCGAGGCGGCCGCCGTCCTCGGCCACGCCTCCGCCAAGGCCGTCGACGACCGGCGCGAATTCCACGACCTGGGCTTCGACTCGCTGACCGCCGTCGAGCTCCGCAACCGGCTGAGCACCGCCACCGGCCTGCGCCTCTCCGCGACCCTGGTCTTCGACTACCCCACCCCCACCGCGCTCGGCGAACACCTGCTGGCCCTGCTGCTGGACGAGCAGGACACCGCCGACGTGCCCGCGCGCACCGGCGCCACCGCCCTCGACACCGCCGACGACCCGATCGTCATCGTCGGCATGGCCTGCCGGCTGCCGGGCGGCGTGAACTCGCCGGAGGACCTGTGGCGGCTCGTCGCCGAGGGCCGCGAGGGCATCTCCGACTTCCCCACCGACCGCGACTGGGACCTCGACACCCTGCTGGGCGGCGACGACCGGGACGGCGGCCGGGGCCGCAGCGCCACCTCGCGGGGCGGCTTCCTCCACGGCATCTCCGACTTCGACGCCGACTTCTTCGGGATCTCCCCGCGCGAGGCCCTCGCCATGGACCCGCAGCAGCGGCTCCTCCTCCAGACCTCCTGGGAGGCCATCGAACGCGCCGGGATCGCCCCCACCTCGCTGCGCGGCAGCCGCACCGGCGTCTTCGTCGGCACCGGCGGCCAGGACTACACGATGCTGGTGATGAACTCCGACGAGGACGTCGAGGGCCACACCAGCACCGGCCTCGCCGCGAGCGTCGTCTCCGGGCGCGTCTCGTACACCTTCGGCCTGGAGGGCCCGGCCGTCACCCTCGACACCGCGTGCTCGTCCTCGCTGGTGGCCCTCCACTGGGCCGCGCAGGCGCTGCGCTCGGGCGAGTGCACGCTGGCGCTGGCCGGCGGTGTCACCATCATGTCCACCTCCGTCGGCTTCCCGGGCTTCACCCGCCAGGGCGGCCTCGCCACGGACGGCCGCTGCAAGGCCTTCTCGGACGAGGCCGACGGCACCGGCTGGTCCGAGGGCGTCGGCATGCTCGTCGTGGAGCGGCTCTCCGACGCCCGCCGCAACGGTCACGAGGTGCTGGCCGTCCTGCGCGGCTCGGCCATCAACCAGGACGGCGCCTCCAACGGCCTCACCGCCCCCAACGGCCCGTCCCAGCAGCGCGTCATCCGCCAGGCGCTGGCGAGCGCCGGGCTGTCGACGGCCGACGTCGACGCCGTGGAGGCGCACGGCACGGGCACCACGCTGGGCGACCCGATCGAGGCCCAGGCCGTGCTGGCCACCTACGGGCAGGGCCGCGCCGAAGGACAGCCGCTGCTGCTCGGTTCGGTGAAGTCCAACATCGGCCACACCCAGTCGGCCGCCGGTGTCGCGGGCGTCATCAAGATGGTCATGGCGATGCGCCACGGGACCCTCCCGAAGTCCCTCCACATCGGCACGCCCTCCTCGCACGTCGACTGGACGGCCGGTGACGTCCGGCTGCTCACGGAGGAGCGGGCCTGGCCCGAGACGGGCCGGCCCCGCCGGGCGGCCGTCTCGGCGTTCGGCATCAGCGGCACCAACGCCCACACGATCCTGGAGCAGGCCCCGGAGCCCGAGCCGAAGCCCGAGGCGGGCGAGGGGGAGACCCGGCCCGTCGCGATGACGGCCGTGCCGTGGCCCGTCTCGGCCAAGTCGGCCGACGCCCTGGACGCCCAGCTGGAGCGGCTGCGCGCCTGGGTGGCCGAGCGGCCGGAGCTGACGCCCGCCGAGGTCGGCTTCACGCTGGCGGCCGGCCGGTCGTCCTTCGACCACCGCGCGGTGCTGCTGACGGACGCCGACGGCCGCACGGCCGAGGTGGCGCGCGGCACCGCCGCCTCGGGCGGGTCGCTGGCCGTGGTGTTCTCCGGCCAGGGCTCGCAGCGCGTGGGGATGGGCCGGGAGCTGTACGCCCGTTTCCCGGTCTTCGCGGCGGCGCTGGACGCGGTGACGGCGCTGCTGGACGCGGAGCTGGAACGCCCCCTGCGCGAGGTGATGTTCGAGGACGACGCGGCCGTGCTGGACGAGACCGGTTTCACCCAGCCCGCGCTCTTCGCCCTCGAAGTGGCCCTGTTCCGGCTGGTGGAGTCCTGGGGAGTGCGCCCGGACTTCGTGACCGGCCACTCCATCGGTGAGATCGCGGCGGCGCATGTCGCGGGAGTGTTCTCGCTGGAGGACGCGTGCAAGCTCGTCGGTGCCCGCGCCCGGTTGATGAGCGAACTGCCCGCCGGTGGCGCGATGGTCGCCGTCCAGGCCTCCGAGGCAGAGGCCGAGGCCCTGCTGACCGCGGGCGTGTCCATCGCCGCCGTCAACGGCCCCGACTCCGTCGTCATCGCCGGTGAGGAAGCGGCCGTTCTGCGGATCGCCGAGGGCCTGGCCGCAGAGGGCCGCAAGACCCAGCGGCTGGCGGTCAGCCACGGCTTCCACTCGCCGCTGATGGACCCGATGCTGGACGACTTCCACCGGGCCATCGAGGACCTGACGTTCAGCGAACCCCGCATTCCGCTGATCTCCAACGTCACGGGCGGCGTGGCCGCGCCGGGCCTGCTGCGCTCGGCGGACTACTGGGTGAGCCACGTCCGGGAAGCCGTACGCTTCGCCGACGGCCTCCGTACCCTCGCCGACGAAGGCGCGACAGCCTTCCTGGACCTCGGCCCCGACGGCATCCTCGCCGCCCTGGCCCACCGCGCCCTGCCGGAACGCACCGGGGCCACGGCCCCCGTGGTGGCGCCCGCCCTGCGCAAGGGCCGCCCCGAGGAGACCACGCTGGTCACGGCGGTCGCCGCGCTGTACGCGGCGGGCGTCGGCGTCGAGTGGGCCGCGCTGTTCGACGGCACGGCCACCCGGCGGGTCGAGCTGCCCACGTACGCCTTCCAGGGCCGGCGCTTCTGGCCCCGGCCCGCGGCGGCCGGCCCGGCGGCCGCCGCCGGCGACCCGGTCGACCAGCGGTTCTGGGCCGTCGTCGAGGGCGAGGACCCCGACGTCGACGGCCTCGCCGCCGACCTCGACGTCAGCGCCGAGGCCCTCGGCGCCGTCCTGCCCGCCCTGTCCACCTGGCGCCGCAACCGGCGCGGCCAGGCCATGCTCGACGCCGTGCGCTTCCGCGAGGCGTGGAAGCCGCTGTCGGGCGGCGCGCCCGGCCGCCGCCCGGCGGGCACCTGGCTCGTCGTCGCCCCGGCCCGCACGGCCCTCGCCCCCGCCGACGACGCGTGGACGACGACCGTGACCGAGGCCGTCGGCACCGACACGATCCGCCTCGACGTCGACCTCGCCCCAGGCGCCCCCGACCGGGAGGCCCTGGCGGAGCTGCTACGCGAACAGGCCACCGACGGCACGGCCTTCGCGGGCGTGATCTCCCTGCTCGCGCCGTTCACGGAGGCCGTCGGTGAGGGCGGCGGCGCGGTCGCCTCGACCGCCGCCCTCCTCCAGGCCCTGCGCGACGCGGACGTCACGGCACCGCTGTGGTGCGTGACGCGCGGCGCGGTCTCCATCGGCCGCTCGGACCGGCTCACCGCCCCGCAACAGGCGGGCGTCTGGGGACTGGGCCGGGTCGCGGCCCTGGAGTACCCGGCGGAGTGGGGCGGCCTCGTCGACCTGCCGGAGGACCTCGACCCCCGGACCGCCCACCGCCTCGCGGCCGTCCTGGCCGGTTCCGACGGCGAGGACCAGGTCGCGGTGCGCTCCTCCGCCGCGTACGGCCGCCGGTTGGCGCAGGCCCCCGCGGGCGCGCCGGACGACGGCTGGGAGCCCAAGGGCACCGTACTGATCACCGGCGGTACCGGCGGCCGGGGCGGGCGGATCGCCCGCCGGCTCGCCGAGGCGGGCGCCCACCACCTCCTGCTGGTCAGCCGCCGGGGCGAGGAGGCGCCCGGCGCCGCCGGACTCGCGGCGGAGCTGCGCGAGCTGGGGGCGAGGGTCACCGTCGCCGCCTGCGACGCGGCCGACCGCGACGCGCTCGCGGCCGTGCTCGCCGCCGTCCCCGAGGACGCGCCGCTGACCGCCGTGGTGCACGCGGCCGGTGTCGTCGACGACGGCCTGCTGGCCGACCTCACCCCCGAACGCTTCGCCGCCGTCCACCGCGCGAAGGTCACCGCCGCTCTCCACCTGGACGAGCTGACGCGCGACCACGACCTCGCCGCCTTCGTCCTGTTCTCGTCCGTCGCGGGCGCCGTCGGCAGCGCGGGCCGCGCCACCCTGGCCGCCGCCAACGCGGTCCTCGACGCCCTGGCCGTCCGGCGCCGCGCCGAGGGCCTCGCCGCGACGTCCCTGGCCTGGGGCGCCTGGATCGGTGACGAACCGTCGGACGTCGGACAGCCGCTGACGAACCCCCAGCAGCCGTACCCCGCCGTCCACCCGGACCTGGCGATCGCCGCCGTACGGCAGGCCGTCACCCGCCCCGAGCCCGGCCTCGTCCTCCTCGACCTCCAGCAGCCGCGCGTCCTGGACACCCTCCTCGGCGTACGGGACAGCGCCCTGCTCGGGGACCTGCCGGGCATCCGCGCCGCCCGCACGGAGCCCACCGTCTCGCGTGAGGAGAGCGAGTCGGCCGGCTTCGCCCTGCGGCAGCGGCTGCGGCGACTGGCCGCGAACGAGCGGCTCGCACCGTTGGTCGCCATGGTCCGTACGCACGTGGCGGCCGTCCTCGGCCACGCCGACGCGGCGGCCGTCGAACCCGACCGGAAGTTCCGCGACCTCGGCTTCGACTCGCTGACCGCGATCGAACTGCCCAACCGGCTCAACCTCGCCACGGGCCTCCACCTGTCGGCCACCACCGTCTTCGACTACCCCACGTCCACGGCACTCGCCGAGCACCTCCTCGCCGAGCTGTCCGACGGAACAGGGGACGAGCCCGGCACCGCCGACGGCGGTCTGTCGGAGACGTACTCCCTCGCCGATGACCCGATCGCGATCGTCGGCATGGCCTGCCGTCTGCCCGGCGGCGTGACCTCGCCGGAGGACCTGTGGAACCTGGTCTCCGAGGGACGCGACGGCATCAGCCCCTTCCCCGCCGACCGCGGCTGGGACCTGGAGACCCTCCGCACCGGCGGCCCCGGTGGCCGCGGCCGCAGCGCCACGCTGGAAGGCGGCTTCCTCGAAGGCGTCGCCGGTTTCGATGCCGGGTTCTTCGGGATCTCGCCGCGTGAGGCCCTGGCGATGGACCCGCAGCAGCGGTTGCTGCTGGAGACGTCCTGGGAGGCGTTCGAGCGGGCCGGCATCGCCCCCGAGAGCCTCCAGGGCAGCCGGACCGGCGTCTACGTCGGCACGAACGGCCTGGACTACGCCCAGCTGGTGCTCAACTCCCGCGAGGACGTCGCCGGCCACACCGGCACCGGTCTCGCCAGCAGCGTCATCTCCGGCCGGATCTCCTACACCTTCGGGCTGGAAGGCCCCGCCGCCACGCTCGACACCGCGTGCTCGTCCTCGCTGGTGGCCCTCCACTGGGCCGCGCAGGCCCTGCGCGACGGCGAGTGCTCGCTGGCCCTGGCCGGCGGTGTCACCGTGATGACGACCCCGGCGAGCTTCGCCGGCTTCACCGTCCAGGGCGGCCTGGCCCCCGACGGCCGCTGCAAGGCCTACTCCGACGCCGCCGACGGCACCGCGTGGTCCGAGGGCGTCGGCATGCTCGTCCTGGAGCGGCTGAGTGACGCCCGCCGCAACGGTCACCCGGTGCTGGCGGTGGTGCGTGGATCGGCGGTCAACCAGGACGGCGCGTCCAACGGCATCACCGCCCCCAACGGGCCGTCCCAGCAGCGGGTCATCCGCCAGGCCCTGGCCAACGCCGGGCTGAAGGCGGCGGACGTCGACGCGGTCGAGGGCCACGGCACGGGCACCCCGCTCGGCGACCCCATCGAGGCCCAGGCCCTCCTCGCCACCTACGGCCAGGACCGCCCGGCCGACCGTCCGCTGCTGCTCGGCTCGCTCAAGTCCAACATCGGCCACGCCCAGGCGGCGGCGGGCGTCGCCGGAGTCATCAAGACCGTGCTGGCACTGCGCCACGGCGTCCTGCCCAAGACCCTCCACCTCGACGAGCCGTCGTCGCACGTGGACTGGTCGGCGGGTGCGGTGGAGCTGCTGACGGAGTCGCGGTCGTGGCCGGAGGTGGGACGTGCGTGGCGTGCGGGTGTGTCGTCGTTCGGCATCAGTGGGACGAACGCGCATGTGATTGTGGAGCAGGCGCCCGAGGCTGTTGATGCTGGCGCTGGTGTGTCGTCGTCGGGTGGGCTGGTGCCGTGGGTGGTGTCGGCGAAGTCCGAGAGCGCGCTGGCGGAGCAGGTGGAGCGGCTGGCTTCCGTGACGGCTGAGCCTGTTGACGTGGGCTTCTCGCTGGCGGCGGGTCGGTCGGTCTTCGACCACCGTGCCGTGCTGCTGGCAGGGGACGAGGTGGCTCGCGGAGTCGCTGTTGACCGGTCGCTGGCGGTGCTGTTCTCCGGACAGGGCTCGCAGCGGCTGGGGATGGGCCGGGAGCTGTACGCCCGGTTCCCGGTGTTCGCGGAGTCCTTCGACGCGGCGGCGGCCCTGCTGGACGCGGAGCTGGAGCGTCCGCTGCGGGAGGTGATGTTCGGTGCCGATGCGGAGGCGTTGAACGGGACGGGTTTCGCTCAGCCCGCGCTTTTCGCGCTTGAGGTGGCGCTTTTCCGGCTGGTCGAGTCGTGGGGAGTGCGGCCGGACTTCGTGGCGGGGCATTCGATCGGTGAGATCGCTGCCGCGCATGTGGCGGGGGTGTTCTCTCTTGAGGATGCGTGTTCCCTCGTCGCGGCGCGTGCTCGGTTGATGGATGCGCTGCCTGCTGGTGGTGCGATGGTGGCTGTGCAGGCGTCCGAGGACGAGGTGGTTCCTCGTCTCACCGCTGGTGTCTCGATCGCCGCTGTCAACGGCCCCGAGGCCGTGGTCATCGCCGGTGACGAGGGCGTGGCTCTGGCCATCGCGGCGAGCTTTGCCGCCGAGGGTCGTAAGACTCAGCGGTTGTCGGTGAGTCATGCGTTCCACTCGCCGTTGATGGATCCGATGCTGGACGATTTCCGTCGGGCTATTGAAGGCTTGTCCTTCCAGGCCCCGGCAATTCCTCTCATCTCGAATGTGACGGGTGAGCTGGCTACGGCGGAGCTCGTGGCCACCCCGGAGTACTGGGTGCGGCATGTTCGTGAGGCCGTGCGTTTCTCCGACGGTGTCCGTGCGCTGAGCGAGGCAGGCGCTACCGCCTTCCTGGAGCTCGGCCCCGACGGTGTGCTCACCGCCCTCGCCCAGCACACCCTGGACGACGCCGAGGCAAGGGTCTCCGTCCCGGCTCTGCGCAAGGACCGTCCCGAGGAGACTGCTCTCCTCACCGCCCTCGCCCAGCTCCACGTGGCCGGCGTCGACGTCGACTGGGCGGCCTGGTTCGCCGGTACGTCCGCCCGTCAGGTCGACGTCCCCACCTACGCCTTCCAGCACGAGCGCTACTGGCCCCGGCCCGCCGCTCTCAGCGGTGACGTGACGTCGGCGGGTCTGGTCCCTGCGGACCACCCCCTCCTCGGTGCCGCCGTGTCGCTCGCGGAAGCCGGTGGGGTGCTGTTCACGAGCCGGCTCTCGCTGCTGGTGCACGGCTGGCTCACCGATCACACGGTGGGCGGTGCGGCCGTCATGCCCGCCGCCGGGTTCGTGGAGATCGCGGTGCGCGCGGGCGACCAGGTCGGCTGCGACCGGGTCGAGACGCTGACCGTGACCGCGCCGCTCGCGCTCACCGACGCCTCCGCGCTGGCGCTCCAGGTGTGGATCGGCGCGCCGGACGAGGCAGGGGCCCGCCCGATCCGCGTTCACTCCCGGCCCGAGGACGCGCTCGACCAGCCGTGGACCGAGCACGCCACCGGCGTCCTCGCCTCCGGCGAGCGGGTCGCGGACTTCGACGCCTCCACCTGGCCGCCCACCGGCGCCGCCGCCGTCGACCTGGACGGTTTCTACGACGCCACGCACTACGGCCCCGTCTTCCAGGGGCTGCGGGCGGTCTGGGTCCGCGGTGACGAGGTGTTCGCCGAGGCCGGGCTGCCCGGTGACTCCGCCGACGACGCCCGGTACTTCGGGCTGCACCCGGCGCTGCTCGACGCGGTCACCCACGCCGCCGCCTTCGCGGGCACCGGTGACGAGGACGTCATCCCGCAGGCCGCCGCCTGGAGCGGGGTGTCCCTGCACGCCGCCGGTGCCTCCGTGCTGCGCGCCCGGATCGCCCGCACCGGTGAGGACACCGTGTCCCTCGCGGCGGTCGACGCCGATGGCGCGCCCGTTCTGTCAGCGGAATCCCTGACGCTGAGCGCTCCTTCGGCGGAGGTTTCCGCTGCCCGGGGACGTGATCCGCTGTTCCGGGTGGACTGGGTCCCGGCGCCCGAGGTGCGCGCCGACCGCAGCGTGCGGTCGGTGACGCTCGGCACGGGCGCCGACGGGACCGTGTCCCTGGCGGGCGTCGAGGGCGGCGAGGACCTGGTCCTCGTCCACCTCTCCGGCACCGCCACCGGCGGCGACGCGCCTGACGACCTCCCCGCCGCCGTCCACGCCCTGACCGGCCAGGTCCTCCGGCTCCTCCAGCAGTGGCTGGCCGACGACCGGTACGCCGCCTCCCGGCTCGTCTTCGTCACCCGTGGTGCCGTCTCCGCCGGTGCGGACGACGCCGTCACGGACCTGGCCGCCGGTACGGTCTGGGGCCTGGTGCGCTCGGCGCACGCGGAGCACCCCGACCGGTTCGTCCTCCTCGACCTGGACGCCGGCGCCGACCCGGCCGCGCTGCTCCCGGTCCTGCCGGGGCTGCTGGCCAGCGGGGACGCCCAGTTCGTCGTGCGCGGCGGCGAGGTGCGGGTGGGCCGCCTGGCCCAGCTGCCCGCCACCGAGGCCCCGGCCCCGACCCCGGCCGCCGCCCAGGTGCCCTGGCCCGCCGACGGGACCGTGCTCATCACCGGTGGCACGGGCGCCCTGGGCGGGCACCTCGCCCGGCGGCTCGCCGCCTCGGGCGTCCGACACCTGCTGCTGACCAGCCGGCGCGGCCCGGCCGCGCCCGGCGCGGCGGAACTGGCCGAGGAACTGCGGGCGCTGGGCGCGGAGCCCACCGTCGTGGCCTGCGACACGGCGGACCGCGAGGCGGCCCGCGAGCTGCTCGCGGCGGTCCCGGCCGCCCGTCCGCTGACCGCCGTGATCCACACGGCCGGTGTCCTCGACGACGGCGTGATCACCTCGCTGACCCCGGACCGGCTCTCGGGCGTCCTGCGCCCGAAGGTCGACGCCGCGTGGCACCTCCACGAGCTCACCGAGGGCCTCGACCTCGCCGCCTTCATCACCTTCTCGTCCGTCGCGGGCACCATGGGCAGCCCCGGCCAGGGCAACTACGCCGCCGCCAACGTCTTCCTGGACCTGCTCGCCCGGCATCGCCGGGACCGGGGCCTCGCCGGGATGTCGCTGGCGTGGGGCCCGTGGGCCCAGGACGCCGGTATGACCAGCAAGCTCAGCGAGGCCGACGTCCAGCGGATGCAGAGCGGCGGCATGCCGCCCCTGACGGTCGAACAGGGCCTCCACCTGTTCTTCTCGTCCCTCGGCTCCGACGAGCCGCTCGTGGTGCCGCTGGGTCTGGCCGCCGGGAGCATGCGGCCCGTCGGCGACGTCCCGCCGCTGTTCCGGGGCCTGGTCAAGGGCGGCCGGCGTGCCGCCGCGACCGCCTCGGGCGGCTCGGGCACGCCCGCCTCGTTCACCCGGCGGCTGCTGGAGATGGCGGAGGCCGACCGCGTGCGGCACGTCGTCGACCTCGTCCGCACCGAGGCGGCGGCCGTCCTCGGCCACGCCTCCGTCGAGGAGATCGGCGAGCGGCGCGACTTCTACGAGCTGGGCTTCGACTCCCTGACCTCCGTCGAGCTCCGCAACCGGCTCAGCTCCGCGACCGGGCTGCGGCTGCCCGCGACGCTCGTCTTCGACAGCAAGACGCCCGCCGACCTGGCCGTCTGGCTGCGCAGCGAGCTCGCCTCGCAGCCCGGCCCGGACGGCACCCCGGAGGGGGAGGGGCTGCGGATCCCGTCCGGCGAGCCGGAGATCGACTCGCTGGAGCGGCTGTTCCTCGACGCGATGACCAACGGCAAGATGCCGGAGGCCCAGAAGATGCTGGCGACCGTCGCGGCGCTGCGCCCGACGTTCGAGGCGACGGCCGAGCTGGAGGACCTGCCGCTGCCGGCGACCCTCGCCGAGGGCCCGGACGGGCCGAAGCTGATCTGCGTGAGCGCGCCCACCGCCAACGGCGGCGTCCACCAGTACGCGCGGCTCGCCGCGCACTTCCGGGGCCGGCGGGACGTGTCGGCGCTGCCGCTGATCGGCTTCGCCACCGGTGAGCGGCTGCCGGCGACGCCCGAGAGCGCCACGCGGGTGATCGCGGAGAGCGCGCTGCGCGCGAGCGACGGCGCCCCGTTCGTCCTCGTCGGGCACTCCTCCGGGGGCTCGTTCGCCTACGCGGCCGCCGGGCTGCTGGAGAGCACCTGGGGCATCCGGCCGGAGGCCGTGGTCCTGCTGGACACCCTCAGCATCCAGCACAACAGCGACGAGGGCGTCGACTACGCGGGCATGATGCGGCTCAACTTCGCGGGCCGTGACGCGTCGCCGGTGCGGATGACGAACTCCCGGCTCTCGGCGATGGGCCGCTGGATGGTCCTGCTCAACCGGCTGGAGGTGCAGCCGACCACCGCGCCCGTCCTGATGATCCAGTGCGACCGGCAGCTGCTGGGCACGGAGTCCGAGGCGCTCGGTACCGGCGGGGCCGCCGGCGCGGCGCAGGAGCCGCTGATCCCGTCGGCGCACGTCCGCACGGTCGACGCCGACCATCTCTCGATGGTCCGGGAGGACTCCGCCGCCACGGCCGCGATCATGGAGGACTGGCTGGGGGCGATCACCGGAGCCTGACGCACGACCCACGGCGGGCGGCCCCCGGGCCGCCCGCCGCGGTGTTCCGGAACGTCCCCTCGCGCCCGCATCTAGGGAAACCCGCAGTCGACCTCGATCAGGATGGCCTTGCAACGGGTCAGACGTGAGTGTCGGCAGTCGGCAGTCCGCTCCCCAAGACCGGCAGATCAGCGAGGGGTTGACATCCTGATGTCGAATGAGGGCAAGCTCCGCGAGTACCTCAAGCGTGCCATCGCCGACCTTCACGAGACCCGCGAGGAACTCGGCGAGACCCGGCGGCGGCAGCGCGAGCCCATCGCCATCGTCGCCATGGGCTGCCGCTACCCCGGCGGCGTCCGCACCCCCGAGGAGCTGTGGGAGCTGGTCGAGGGCGGCGTCGACGCCGTCACCGCCTTCCCCGCCAACCGCGGCTGGGACCTCGACGGCCTCTACGACCCCGACCCGGCCCACCAGGGCACCAGCTACGCCCGCGAGGGCGGCTTCCTCCACGACGCGGGCGAGTTCGACCCCGCGTTCTTCGGCATATCGCCCCGCGAGGCGACGGCCATGGACCCGCAGCAGCGGCTCCTCCTGGAGACCGCGTGGGAGGTCGTCGAACGCGCCGGCATCGACCCGGCGTCCCTGGCCGGCAGCCGCACCGGCGTCTTCGTCGGCACCGGCCCCGGCGGCTACGACCCGGGCGCCGTCTCGCTGGGCGCCGTCCAGCGCACCGACGAGGTCGGCGGCCACCTGCTGACCGGCAACGCCATCAGCGTCGCCTCCGGCCGCATCTCCTACGTCCTCGGCCTCGAAGGCCCCGCCCTCACCGTCGACACCGCCTGCTCCTCCTCCCTGGTCGCCCTCCACCTCGCCGTGCACTCGCTGCGCCAGGGCGAGTGCGCGATGGCGCTCGTGGGCGGGGCGACCGTGATGTCCACCCCGCAGATGTTCGTCGAGTTCTCCCGGCAGCGCGGGCTCGCCCCCGACGGCCGGTGCAAGCCCTTCTCCGCCGCCGCCGACGGCACCGGCTGGAGCGAGGGCGTCGGCCTGCTGCTCGTGGAGCGGCTGTCCGACGCGCGGCGCAACGGCCACCCCGTGCTGGCCGTCATCCGTGGCTCGGCCGTCAACCAGGACGGCGCGTCCAACGGCCTGACCGCCCCCAACGGCCCGTCCCAGCAGCGCGTCATCCGCCAGGCCCTCGCCAACGCCGAGCTCACCGCCCACGAGATCGACGCCGTCGAGGCCCACGGCACGGGCACCACCCTGGGCGACCCCATCGAGGCCCACGCCCTGCTCGCCACCTACGGCCGCCAGCGCCCCGCCGACCGGCCCGTCCTCCTCGGCTCGCTCAAGTCCAACATCGGGCACACCCAGGCCGCCGCCGGTGTCGCGGGCGTCATGAAGATGGTCCTGGCCATGCGCCACGGCCTTCTGCCGAAGACCCTCCACCTCGACGAGCCCACCCCGCACGTCGACTGGACGTCCGGCCACGCCCGGCTGCTGACCGGCCCGGAGGCCTGGCCGGAGACCGGCCGGCCGCGCCGCGCCGCCGTCTCCTCCTTCGGTGTCAGCGGCACCAACGCCCACGTCATCATCGAACAGGCCCCGGAACCGGAGCCCGTGGAGCAGCCGGAAGCGCCGGCGCCCATCGCCGCCGTGCGGCCCGCCGCGCTGCCGTGGGCCCTGTCGGCCCGCTCGGAGGAGGCCCTGCGGGCGCAGGCCGTGCGCCTCGCCCGGCACCTGCGCGCCCACCCCGGGCTCGCCCCCGCCGACGCGGCCTTCTCCCTCGCGGCCGGCCGGCCCCTGATGGAGCACCGGGCGTTCGTCGTGGCCGACGGCCGCGAGGAGGCCCTGGCCGGGCTCGACGCCCTCGCCGCGGGCCGCACCGCGAACGGCCTCGTCACCGGCACCGCCGCCAAGAAGACCCCCATGGCGTTCCTCTTCGCCGGGCAGGGCTCGCAGCGCCCCGGCATGGGCCGTGAACTCCACCGCACCTACCCGGCGTTCGCCGAGGCCTTCGACGCGGTGTGCGCGGAGCTCGACCCGCTGCTGGACCGCCCGCTGCGCGAGATCGTCCTCGCCGGGGAGGGCACGGCCGAGGCCGCGCTGCTGGACCGGACCGGCTGGACGCAGACCGCCCTGTTCGCCGTCGAGGTGGCCCTCCACCGGCTCGTCGAGTCCTGGGGCGTCACCCCGCAGTTCGTCGGCGGCCACTCCATCGGCGAGCTGTCCGCCGCCCACGTGGCGGGCGTCCTCTCCCTCCCCGACGCCGCCCGGCTCGTGGCCGCCCGCGCCCGTCTGATGGAGGCGCTGCCCGAGGGCGGGGCGATGGTGGCCGTCGAGGCCGGCGAGGACGAGGTCCGCGCCTCGCTCACCGGACTCGACGACCAGGTCTCCGTCGCGGCCGTCAACGGGCCGCGCTCCGTCGTCGTCTCCGGCGACGAGGACACCGTCACCCGCCTCGCCGCCCGCTGGGAGGCCGAGGGCCACCGCACCAAGTGGCTGCGGGTCAGCCACGCCTTCCACTCGCCGCGCATGGACGCCATGCTGGACGACTTCCGGCGCGTCGCCGAGAGCCTCACCTACCACGCCCCGCGCGTCCCCGTCGTCTCCACCGTCACGGGCGCGCTCGCCGGCGCGGACGAGCTGACCTCCCCCGAGTACTGGGTGCGCCAGGTCCGCGCGACCGTCCGCTTCGCCGACGCCGTACGGGCCCTGGAGGCCGCGGGCGTGACGGCCTTCGTCGAGGTCGGCCCGGGCGGGGTGCTCACCCCGCTCGTCGAGGGCTGCCTGACCGCCGCCGGCGCGGCCGTGGCCGTGCCCCTGCTGCGCCGCGACCGCCCCGAGGCCCGCGCCCTCGCCGAGGGCCTCGCGGCGGTCTCGGCACGCGGCGTCCGCGTCGACTGGGCCGCCTCCTTCGCCGGCGTCGACGCCACGCGCGTCGACCTGCCCACCTACGCCTTCCAGCGACAGTGGTACTGGCTGAACGCCGCCGACGCCCCCGGCGGCACCGACACGGCCCCCGCCCCGGCCGACGCCGTCGACGACGACTTCTGGGCGGCCGTCGAACGCGAGGACACCCGCACCCTCTCCGACGTCCTCGCGCTCGACGGCGACGACGCCACCACCCTCGGCGGCATCCTGCCCGCCCTCGCGTCCTGGCGCCGCCGCCGCACCACCCGCGCCACCGTCGACGGCTGGAGCTACCGCACCACCTGGACCCCGGTCACCACCGGCACCGACCGCACCCCCGCCGGCCGCTGGCTCCTCGCCGTACCCGCCGTCACCGACGAGGCGGCGGACCGCTGGATCGACGCGCTCACCGGCCCGGCCGGCCCGCGCGCCGACAAGCTGACCCTGACCGGCGACGCCACCGCCGACCGGGACGCGCTCACCGCCGCCCTCGCCGACGGGCCCGTGACCGGCGTGCTGTCCCTGCTCGCCCTCGACGAACGACCCCACCCCGAGCACCCGTCCGTACCGCTCGCCCTCACCACGACCACCGCGCTCCTGACCGCCCTGGAAGCCGCCGGCACCCCCGCCGCCCTGTGGTGCGCCACCCGGGGCGCCGTGGCCACCGACGCCACCGAGGCACCGACGAGCCCCACCCAGGCGCAGCTGTGGGGACTCGGCCGCGTGGCCGCCCTCGAACACCCCGGCAACTGGGGCGGGCTGATCGACCTCCCGGAGCACGCCGACGCGCGAGCCCTCTCCGCCCTCCTCGGCGTGCTCGCCGACGGCCGCGAGGACCAGATCGCCCTCCGCCCCGCCGGAACCCTCGCCCGCCGCCTGGAGCGCGTCCCGGCCGCCGCCGACGACACGGACACCGCCTGGCCCGTCCACGGCACGATCCTGATCACCGGTGGCACGGGCGCCCTGGGCGCCCGGGTGGCCCGTACCCTCGCCGAGGCCGGCGCCGAACACCTGCTGCTCACCGGCCGGCGCGGCGCGGACGCCCCCGGCGCCCGCGAACTGGCCGCCGAACTCACCGCACACGGCACCCGCGTCACCCTCGCCGCCTGCGACGCCGCCGACCGCGACGCGCTCGCCGCCCTCCTCGCGGACATCCCGGACGACACCCCCCTCACCGGCGTCGTCCACGCCGCCGGCGTCCTGGACGACGGCGTCCTCACCACCCTCACGCCCGAGCGCTTCGCGACCGTCCTGCGCCCCAAGGCCGAGGCCGCCCGCCACCTCCACGAGCTGACCCAGGGCCAGGACCTGGACATGTTCGTGCTGTTCTCCTCGATCACCGGCGTCATCGGCAACGCCGGCCAGGCCAACTACGCCGCCGCCAACGCCTGCCTCGACGCCCTCGCCGAACAGCGCCGCCACCAGGGCCTGACCGCCACCTCCGTGGCCTGGGGCCCGTGGGCGGGCGACGGCATGGCCACCGACGACGCCCTCGCCGGACGCATGAACCGCGACGGGCTGCGGCCCATGGCCCCCGCCCCCGCCCTCGCCGCCCTGCGGCAGGCCGTTGCCCGGGGCACGGCCCACACCACCGTCGCCGACATCGACTGGGCCCCCTACGCCGCCGCCCTCACCGCCACCCGCCCCTGCCCCCTGATCGACGGCGTGCCCGAAGCCCGCCGGACCCGCGAAGCCGGCCGTACCCCGGGCGCCGCACCCGGCGGCTCGCCGCTGCGCGACCGCCTCACGGGCCGCCCGGCCGCCGAACAGGACCGGCTGCTCGTCGACCTCGTCCGCGAGGAGATCGCCAAGGTCCTCGGCCACGCCTCACCCGACGGCATCGACGCGGGACGGGCCTTCCGCGACCTGGGCTTCGACTCCCTGACGGCCGTCGAGCTGCGCAACCGCCTCTCCGCCGCGACAGGGGTACGGCTGCCCGCCACCCTCCTATTCGACCACCCCACGGCCGCCGCCGTGGCCGCGCTCCTGCGCACCGAGGTCCTGGGCGCGACGGGCGCCGCACTCGAGCAGGCCGACGCGGCCGCCCTCCTCGACGAGCCCGTGGCGATCGTCGGCATGGCCTGCCGCTTCCCCGGCGGCGCCAACTCCCCGGAGGAGTTCTGGCGGCTCCTCGCCGAGGGCGCCGACGGCATCACCCCCTTCCCCGAGGACCGGGGCTGGGACACCGCCGGGCTCCACCACCCCGACCCCGACCACCAGGGCACCAGCTACGTCCGCGAGGGCGGCTTCCTCACGGACGCGGCCGGCTTCGACGCCGGGTTCTTCGGGATCTCGCCCCGCGAGGCCCTCGCGATGGACCCCCAGCAGCGCCTGCTGCTGGAGACCACCTGGGAGGTCCTGGAGCGGGCCGGTATCGACCCGACGTCCCTGCGCGGCAGCCGCACCGGCGTGTTCGCCGGCACCAACTCGAACGACTACCAGACCATCCTCGACGGCACCCGCGACGAGGTCGCGGGCCACCTGCTGACCGGCAACGCCATGAGCGTGGTCTCCGGCCGCGTCGCCTACACCTTCGGCTTCGAGGGCCCGGCGGTGACCGTCGACACGGCCTGCTCGTCGTCGCTGGTCGCCCTGCACATGGCAGCCCAGTCGCTGCGGCAGGGCGAGTGCACGCTCGCCCTCGCGGGCGGCGTGACCGTCATGTCGACCCCGTACTCCTTCGTGGAGTTCTCCCGGCAGCGCGGGCTCGCCGCCGACGGCCGGTGCAAGCCCTTCGCGGCCGCCGCCGACGGCACGGGCTGGAGCGAGGGCGTCGGCCTGCTGCTGGTGGAGCGGCTGTCGGACGCGCGGCGCAACGGCCACCCGGTGCTGGCGGTCGTCCGCGGCAGCGCGGTCAACCAGGACGGCGCGTCGAACGGGCTGAGCGCCCCGAACGGCCCGTCTCAGCAGCGCGTCATCCGCCAGGCACTGGCCAACGCGGGCCTGGCGGCTGCCGATGTGGATGCCGTGGAGGCCCACGGCACGGGTACGACGCTGGGCGACCCGATCGAGGCGCAGGCGCTGCTGGCCACGTATGGTCAGGACCGCGACGCGGATCGGCCGTTGTGGCTGGGCTCGGTGAAGTCCAACATCGGCCACACGCAGGCGGCGGCCGGTGTCGCGGGCGTGATGAAGATGGTCCTGGCCATGCGCCACGGAGTCCTGCCGCGCAGCCTCCACATCGACGAGCCCACCCCGCACGTCGACTGGGCCACCGGTGCCGTCGCCCTGCTCGCCGAACCCACCGAGTGGCCCGGTGGCGACCGGCCGCGCCGGGCCGGCGTGTCCTCCTTCGGCATCAGCGGCACCAACGCCCACATCATCCTCGAACAGGCCCCGGCGGCGGCCCCGGCGGACGAGCCCGTGACCGAGGCCCCCGCCGCCCCGGGCCCCTGGCTGCTCTCCGCGAAGACCGGGGACGCCCTCCGCGACCAGGCCCGCCTGCTGGCCGAATACGTCCGTGCCGCCGAGGCGCCCGACGCCGTCGGCATTGCACACGCGCTGGCGACCGGCCGCGCCGCCCTGGAGCACCGGGCCGCCGTCGTCACCGGCGGCGCCGACACCGGCGAACTCCTCGCCGCGCTCGACGCGCTGGCCGCCGGGCTGCCCTCGCCGCACGTCCTCGACGGCACCGCCGAGGGCGACAGGGGACCGGTGTTCGTCTTCCCCGGCCAGGGCTCCCAATGGGCCGGCATGGCCCTCGAACTCCTCGACACCTCCCCGGCCTTCGCCGAACGCCTCGCCGAATGCGGCGCCGCGCTGTCCCAGTACGTCGACTGGTCGCTGCCGGACGTCCTGCGGGGCGCCCCCGGAGCGCCGTCCCTCGACCGGGTGGACGTCGTCCAGCCCGCGCTGTTCGCCGTGATGGTGTCGCTGGCCGCGCTGTGGCGCGCGCACGGCGTCGAGCCCGCCGCCGTCCTCGGCCACTCCCAGGGCGAGATCGCCGCCGCCTGCGTGGCGGGCGCCCTGACCCTGGACGACGCGGCCCGCGTCGTCGCCCTGCGCAGCCAGGCCATCGCCCGCGCCCTGTCCGGCGACGGCGGCATGGTGTCCGTCGCCCAGCCCGCCGACGCCGTGCGGACACGCATTCGCGCCTGGGGCGAGCGGGTCTCCGTCGCGGCCGTCAACGGCCCGGCCTCCGTGGTCGTCTCCGGTGAGCCCGGCGCCCTCGACGAGCTCCTCGCCGACTGCGAGCGCGACGGCGTGCGCGCCCGGCGCGTGCCCGTCGACTACGCCTCCCACTCCGCCCAGGTCGAGCGGATCCACGACGAACTGCTGACCCTGCTGGCCCCCGTCACGCCGCGCGCCGCCGACGTCCCGTTCTACTCGACGGTCACCGGCGAGCCCGTCGACACGACCACGCTCGACGCCGCCTACTGGTACCGCAACCTGCGGCAGACCGTCGAGTTCGAGGAGACCACGCGGGCGCTGCTGCGCGCCGGGCACCGGTCCTTCATCGAGGTCAGCCCGCACCCGGTGGTCATCGCCGGGGTGCAGGAGACCGCCGCCGACACCGGCGTGACCGCCGCCGCGATGGGCACCCTGCGCCGCGAGGACGGCGGGCCCGCCCGATTCCGGGCCGCGCTCGCCGACGCCTGGACGCACGGCGTCCCCGTGGACTGGTCCACGCTGTTCACGGGCGCCCCGCGTGTTGAGGTGCCCACCTACGCCTTCCAGCGGCAGCGGTACTGGCCGCGCGTCGTCGAGGGCGCGGGCAACGTGGCCTCCGCCGGGCTGGAGTCGCCCGAGCACCCGATGCTGGGCGCGTCCGTGGAACTCGCGGGCGGCGGCGGGCTGATGGTCACCGCGCGCTGGTCCGTGCGCACCCACCCCTGGCTCGCCGACCACGCCGTGTCCGGCACGGTCGTCGTACCCGGCGCCGCCCTCGTCGAGGCCGTGATCCGCGCCGGCGACGAGCTCGGCTGCGGCCACGTCGACGAACTCACCCTCCACGCCCCCGTCGTCCTGCCCGAGCGCGGCGAGATCCGGGTGCAGATCGCCGTCGGCGCCCCCGAGGAGTCCGGGCACCGCCCGGTGACCCTCCACGCCCGCACCACCGAGGACACCTGGACCGAGCACGCCACCGGCACCCTCGCCCCCGCCGCCCCGGCGGCGCCCCAGGAGCTCACCGCCTGGCCGCCGAAGGGCGCCGAGGCACTCGCCGTCGACGGCTTCTACACCACGCTCGCCGAGCGCGGCTACGGCTACGGCCCGGTCTTCCAGGGCGTACGGGCCGCCTGGCGGCACGGCACGGACGTGTACGCGGAGGTGGAGCTGCCCGAACGGGCCCGCACCGACGCCGCCCGCTTCGGCCTCCACCCCGCCCTGCTGGACGCCGCCCTCCACCCGGCCGGACTCGGCCCGCTCGACGCCGGGGACGGCCGCCCCGGCATGCCCTTCTCCTGGACCGGCGTCACCCTCCACGCCACCGGCGCCACCCTGCTGCGCGTACGGATCGCCCCCGCCGGACCGGACGCCATCGCCGTGACCATGGCCGACGGCACCGGCCGCCCGGTCGCCACCGTCGAGCGCCTGACCGTACGCCCCGTCCCGGCCGCCCTCCTCGACCCGGCCGCCCACGCCGCGCGCGAGGCGCTCTTCCACGTCGAGTGGACGCCGCTCACGGGCACGCGGACCGCTGACGCGGGTCGTGCTGACGCCGGCCACGTCGGCACCGACCGGCCCGTCGCCTGGGCCCTGGTCGGGTCCGACCCCGACAGCGCGGTCGCCGGCGCCCTCGCCGACGCCGGTGTGGCCGTGACCGCGTGGGACGGTCTCGCGGCCCTGGCCGCGTCCGCCGGGCCCGTGCCCGACGTGATCGCGGTTCTCGTCACCGGCCGTGGCCACCCGGACGACGCGCCGGGCGCCGCGCTCGAAGGCGCGCTCGCGCTCGTCCAGGCGTGGCTCGCCGACGAACGGTTCGCCGACACCCGCCTCGTCGTCGTCACCCGGAACGCCGTCGCCACCCACACCGGCGAGGACGTCCGGGATCTGCCGGCCGCCGCCGTGCGCGGTCTGCTGCGCTCGGCGCAGTCCGAGCACCCCGGCCGGATCGTCCTCGCCGACGTCGACGCGCACGCCGGCTCGTGGCTGCCGCTGCCCGCCCTCGTCAGCGACGCCGACGAACCCCAGCTGGCGCTCCGCCAGGGCACCGCCCACGCGCCCCGCCTCGTCCGCACCCACACCCACGCGCCCCTGCCCGTCCCCGACGGCCAGGACCCGTGGCGGCTGGACATCCCCGAGAAGGGCACCGTCGACAACCTCGCGCTGGCGCCCTGCCCCGAGGCCGCCGCCCCCCTGGAGCACGGACAGGTCCGCATCGCCGTCCGAGCCGCCGGCCTGAACTTCCGCGACGTCCTCAACTCCCTCGGCATGTACCCCGGCGGCGCCGAGTACCTCGGCTCCGAGGCCGCCGGCGTCGTCGTCGAGACCGGACCCGGCGTCGACGGGATCGCCGTCGGCGACCGCGTCATGGGCATGGTGCCCGGCGGCTTCGGCCCGCTGGCCGTGGCCGACCACCGCGTCCTCGCGCCCGTACCGCGCGGCATGTCCTTCGAGCAGGCCGCCGCCGTCCCCGTGGTGTTCCTCACCGCCTACTACGCCCTGCGCGACCTCGCCGGCCTCACCGCCGGGGAGTCCGTCCTCATCCACGCCGCCGCCGGCGGCGTCGGCATGGCGGCCGCCCAACTGGCCCGCCACTGGGGCGCCGACGTCCTCGGCACCGCCGGCACCCACAAGCAGGACCTGCTGCGCGCCGAGGGCTGGCCGGCCGAGAAGCTGGCCTCCTCCCGCACCCTCGACTTCGAGGACCACTTCCGGGGGACCACCGGCGGCCGGGGCGTGGACGTCGTCCTCAACTCCCTCGCCGGCGACTTCGTCGACGCCTCGCTGCGCCTGCTGCCCCCCGGCGGCCGGCTGATCGAGATGGGCAAGACGGACATCCGCGACGCCGCCGACGTCGCCCGGAACCACGAGGGCGTCACCTACCGGGCGTTCGACCTGATCGAGGCCGGGCCCGAGCGCATCCACGAGATGCTCGCCGAGCTCGTCGCCCTGTTCGAGGACGGGACGCTGCGGCCGCTGCCCGTCACCACGTGGGACGTCCAGCACGCCCGCGAGGCCTTCCGGTTCGTGTCCGAGGCCCGCCACGTCGGCAAGGTCGTCCTCACCGTGCCCCGCCCCTGGGACCCCGACGGCACCGTGCTGATCACCGGCGGCACCGGTGAACTCGGCGGCCTGCTGGCCCGCCACCTCGTCACCCACCACGGCACCCGGAACCTGCTGCTCACCAGCCGGCGCGGCCCGTCCGCCCCCGGTGCCCCCGAGCTCCGCGACGAACTGACCGCCCTGGGCGCCCACGTCACCGTCGCCGCCTGCGACACCGCCGACCGCGACGCGCTCGCCGCGCTGCTGGCCGGCATCCCCGCCGAACACCCGCTGACGGCCGTCGTCCACGCCGCCGGCGTCCTCGACGACGGCGTGATCACCTCCCTGACCCCGGACCGGCTCTCCGGCGTCCTGCGCGCCAAGGCCGACGCCGCCCGCCACCTCCACGAGCTGACCGCGCCCCACGACCCCGCCGGGTTCGTGCTGTTCTCCTCGGCCGCCGGCGTCTTCGGCTCGGCCGGGCAGGGCAACTACGCGGCCGCCAACGCCTACCTCGACGCCCTCGCCCAGCACCGCCGCGTCCAGGGCCTGCCCGCCACCTCCCTCGCCTGGGGCCTGTGGGAACAGGCCAGCGAGATGACCGCGCACCTCGACGACGGCGACCGCGCGCGGGCCCGCCAGTCGGGCGCGCTCACCCTCTCCACGGCCGACGGCCTCGCCCTCTTCGACGCCGCCCTCGCCGCCCGCAGGCCCCTGCTCGTCCCCGTCCGCCTCGACGGTTCCGTGCTGCGCGCCCGCCAGGCGGCCGAACTCCCCGCGCTGCTGCGTGGCCTGTACCGGGGCAACGCCGCCACCGCGCGGCGCGCGGCCGGCGCCGAACGGCCCGCCTCCGGCACCGACGCGCTCCGGCAGCGGCTCGCGGGCCTGCCCTCCGCCGACCGCCGCGCCCACCTGCTGGAGCTGGTCAGCGGGTGCGTCGCGGCCGTCCTCGGCCACACGGACACGAGCCTCGTCCCCGCCGAACGGGCCTTCCGCGACCTGGGCTTCAACTCGCTCACCTCCGTGGAGCTCCGCAACCGGCTCGGCACCGCCACCGGCCTGCGCCTCCCGGCCACCCTCGCCTTCGACTACCCGGCCCCGGCGGCCCTCGCCGCCTACCTCGACGGCGAGCTCGCGGGCGGCCTGCCCGACAGTGCCCCGGGTGACGAGACGGCTGTCGCCTCCGCCGCCGACGAGCCGATCGCCGTCGTGGGCATGGCCTGCCGGCTGCCCGGCGGGGTCCGCTCGCCCCAGGACCTGTGGGAGCTGCTGGCCTCCGGCACCGACGCCATCGCCGGCTTCCCCGAGGACCGCGGCTGGGACCCGGACGCGGTCTACGCCTCCGTGCCCGAGGGCACCGGCTCCTCCCGCACCCGCGAGGGCGGCTTCCTCTACGACGCCGCCGAGTTCGACGCGGCGTTCTTCGGCATCTCGCCGCGCGAGGCCCTCGCCATGGACCCGCAGCAGCGGCTCCTGCTGGAGACCGCGTGGGAGACCTTCGAACGCGCCGGTATCGACCCGAGGTCGGTACGCGGCAGCCGCACCGGCGTCTTCGCCGGACTGGCTTCCAGCGATTACCTCGCCCGGATCCCCGAGATCCCCGAGGAACTCGCCGGGTACGTGAACAACGGCAACGCCATGAGCGTCGTCTCCGGCCGCGTCGCCTACGCCCTGGGCCTGGAGGGCCCGGCGGTGACCGTCGACACGGCCTGCTCGTCGTCGCTGGTCGCCCTGCACATGGCCGCCCAGTCGCTGCGGCAGGGCGAGTGCACGCTGGCGCTGGCCGGCGGTGTGACCGTCATGTCCTCGCCGCGCCTGTTCACCGACTTCGCCCGCCAGCGCGGCCTCGCCGGCGACGGCCGCTGCAAGCCCTTCGCCGCGGGCGCCGACGGCACCGGGTTCTCCGAGGGCGTCGGCCTGCTCCTCGTCGAGCGGCTGTCGGACGCGCGGCGCAACGGCCACCCCGTGCTGGCCGTCCTCCGCGGCAGCGCCGTCAACCAGGACGGCGCGTCGAACGGCCTGAGCGCCCCGAACGGCCCCTCGCAGCAGCGCGTCATCCGCCAGGCCCTCGTCAACGCCGGCCTGAAGAGCGCCGACGTCGACGCCGTGGAGGCCCACGGCACCGGCACCGGCCTGGGCGACCCGATCGAGGCGCAGGCGCTGCTGGCGACGTACGGTCAGGACCGGCCGGAGGACCGGCCGTTGTGGCTGGGGTCGGTGAAGTCCAACATCGGCCACACGCAGGCCGCCGCCGGTGTCGCGGGCGTGATGAAGATGGTCCTCGCGATCCGCAACGGCGTCCTGCCGCGCAGCCTCCACATCGACGAGCCGTCGCCGCACGTCGACTGGAGCGCGGGCGCGGTGAGCCTGCTGGACCGGGCCGTCGAGTGGCCCGGGAACGACCGGCCGCGCCGGGCCGGCGTGTCCTCCTTCGGCATCAGCGGCACCAACGTCCACGTCATCCTCGAACAGGCCCCCGCCGATACGGAGGCACCGGCGGAGAGCACGCCGGAGCCCTCGGAGGCCACGGTCCCGTGGCTGCTGTCGGCCCGCAGCGAGCGCGGGCTGCGCGGCCAGGCCCGCGCCCTGCTCGCCCACCTGGAGAAGCACCCGGACGCGAACCCCCTCGACGTCGCGTTCTCCCTCGCCACCCGGCGCTCCACGCTCGAACACCGGGCCGTGGTCGTCGGCGCCGGCCGCGAGCGGCTCACCGAGCGGCTGCGCGCCCTCGCCGAGGGCGAGCCCGCCACCGCGACCGTCCACGGCGGCTTCACCGGCTCCCGCGAGCGCAAGGCCGTCTTCGTCTTCCCCGGCCAGGGCTCCCAGTGGGCCGGCATGGGCACCGAACTCCTCGCCACCTCCACCGTCTTCGCGGACCGCGTCGCCGCGTGCGAACGCGCCCTCGCCCCGTACACCGACTGGTCCCTGACCGCCGTCCTGCGCGGCGACGCGGACGCGCCGGGGCTCGACCGCGTGGACGTGGCCCAGCCCGCGCTGTGGGCGGTCATGGTCTCCCTCGCGGAGGTGTGGCGGGCCCACGGCGTTAGCCCCGCCGCCGTACTCGGCCACTCCCAGGGCGAGATCGCCGCCGCGTGCGTCGCCGGGGCGCTGTCCCTGGAGGACGGGGCCAAGGTCGTCGCCCTGCGCAGCCAGGCCATCGCGAAGGAGCTCTCCGGCCACGGCGGCATGGTGTCCGTGACCGCCGCCCACGCCGACGTCACCGACCGCCTCGCGCGCTGGGGCGACAAGCTGTCCGTCGCCGCCGTCAACGGCCCCTCCAGCGTCGTCGTCTCCGGCGACGACACGGCCCTCGACGAACTCCTCGCCGAGTGCGCGGCCGACGGCGTCCGCGCCAAGCGGATCCCCGTCGACTACGCCTCCCACTCCGCCCAGGTCGAGCGGATCCACGACACCCTCCTCGCCGACCTCGACGGCCTCGCGCCCGCCCCGGGCGACGTGCCGTTCTTCTCGACCGTCACCGGCGACTGGCTCGGCGCCGGTGAGGACGAGGGCGACGGAGACCGTCTGGACGCCGCCTACTGGTACCGGAACCTGCGCCGCACCGTACGGCTGGAGGACGCGCTGCGCGCGCTCCTCGCCCAGGGCCACGACGTGTTCGTCGAGTGCAGCCCCCACCCCGTCCTGACCATGGGCATCGAGGACACCGTCGCCGACGCGGAGGCCGACGCCGTCGCCCTCGGCTCGCTGCGCCGCGACGACGGCGGGGCCGAGCGCCTGCTGACCTCCCTGGCCGAGGCCCACGTCCACGGCCTGCCCGTCGACTGGACCGGCCCCGTCACGGGCGGCCGCCCCGTCGAGCTGCCCACCTACGCCTTCCAGCGCGAGCGCTTCTGGCTGGAGCCGTCGGGCTCCGCCGACCCGGCGGGCCTGGGCACGGCCGTGGCCCTCGCCGACGACGGCACCGTCCTCACCGGAACCGTCGGCCTCGCCTCCCACCCCTGGCTCGCCGGTCACACGGTCCACGGCTCCGCCGTCGTCCCCGGCACACTCCTGCTCGAATGGGCCGTGCGCGCGGGCGACGAGGCCGGCTCCGCGACGGTCCACGAGCTCACCGAACACCTGCCGGTCGCCCTGGCCGGGCAGGGCGCCACCGACGTCCAGGTGGCCGTCGGCGCGCCGGACGGCGACGGGCGGCGCCCGGTCACCGTGCACACGCGCCCGGGCGGCACGGACGCGCCGTGGACGCGGAACGCCACCGGCACCCTGACCGCAGGACCGGCCGCCCCCGCCGCCCCGGCGCCCGTCACCTGGCCGCCCACGGCCGCCCGCCCGGTCGACCTCGACGCCCTCCTCGACACGCTCGCCGCCCACGGCCACGACCACGGGCCGGCGTTCCGCACGGTCCGCGCGCTCTGGCAGGGCGACGGCGAGCTGTACGCCGAGGTCGCCCTGGCCGACGAGGACCGGGCGGGCGCCCCCGGCTTCCGCCTCCACCCGGCCCTCCTCCAGGCGCTCCTCACCCTCCGCGACCCCGAGGGCACGCCCGCGCTCCCGTCCGACTGGCGGGGCGCCACGGTCCTCGCCACCGGCGCCGACCGCCTCCGGGTGCGGCTCGCCCCGGCGGGCGACGACGCCACGCTGTCGCTGACCGCGTGGGACACCACGGGCGCGCCCGTGGCCGTCGTCGAGGCCGTGACGACGCGGGAGCTCGCCGCCGACCGGCTCACCACCACGAGCCGGGCACGGTACGACGCCCTCCACCGGGTGAACTGGACGCCGCTGGCCCTCGAAGCGGCGCCGGAGTCCGGGGACTTCGCCGTCCTCGGCGACGCGGCCCCGGTGAACGGGCTGCCCGTCCGTGCGTACACCGACCTCGCCGCCCTCGGCGCGGCCCTCGACGCCGGGGAGCCGGCACCCCGGACCGTCCTGCTGCGTGTCGACGCGCGCCGTGACGAGGACGTGCCCGGGGCCGCCCACCGGGTGGTCCGGGACGGCCTCGCCCTCGTCCAGTCCTGGCTCGGCGACGAGCGGTTCGCCGGCTCCCGGCTCGTCCTCGTCACCGAAGGCGCCGTCGCCACCGGACCCGACGACGCGGTGCCCGCCCCGGCCGAGGCCGCCCTGTGGGGCCTGGTGCGCTCCGCGCAGACCGAGCACCCCGGGCGCTTCGTCCTCGCCGACCTCGACGGCGACGACCGCTCCACCGCCGCCCTGGCCCCGGCCCTCGCCGCGGCCGAAGCGGCGGGGGAGAGCCAACTGGCCGTTCGCGGCGGCACGGTGACCGTCCCGCGCCTGGTCCGCACCGACCCGGCCGACCTCACGGACACCCCCGTGTGGGAGTGGAACCCCACCGGCGAGGGCACCGTGCTGATCACCGGTGGCACGGGAACGCTCGGCGGTCACGTCGCCCGGCACCTCGCCACCCGGCACGGCGTCCGCCACCTGCTCCTCACCGGCCGCCGCGGCCCCGACGCCCCCGGCGCCCGGGAGCTGCGCGAGGAACTGGCCGCCCTGGGCGCGGAAGCCACCGTCGTCGCCTGCGACGCCGCCGACCGCACCGACCTCGCCCGCGTACTGGCCGCGATCCCGGCCGAACACCCGCTGACCGCCGTCGTCCACGCCGCGGGCGTCCTCGACGACGGACTGCTGGAGAACCTGACCTCCGAACAGGCCGAGCGGGTGCTGCGGCCCAAGGCCGACGCCGCCTGGCACCTCCACGAGCTCACCCGCGAGGCCGGGCTCTCCGCCTTCGTCCTCTTCTCCTCCTTCGCCGGCGTCGCCGGTGGCATGGCCCAGGCCAACTACGCCGCCGCCAGCGCCTTCCTCGACGCCCTCGCCCACCACCGCCGCGCCCAGGACCTGCCCGCCGTGTCCCTCGCGTGGGGATACTGGGAAGAATCGAGTGGATTGACGGCCACCCTGGACGACGTGGACCTCGACCGCTTCGCCCGCTCCGGCATGCTCCCCATGCCGACCGGCCACGGACTGGACCTGCTCGACGCCGCCGCCGGCGTCGAGCGCGCCCTCCTCGTGCCGGTCCGGCTCGACCCGCGCGCCCTGGCCGCCTCCGCCCCCGCCGGCGTCCCCCCGCTGCTGCGCGCCCTCGTCCGCACCCCCGTGCGGCGCGCCGCCAGCGGCGGCGACAGCGCCCGCGAGACGGGGATCGCCGAACGGCTGGCCGGGCTGAGCGCGGCGAAGCAGGAAGCCCTGCTGCTGCGGCTCGTCGCCGGGCACGTCGCCACCGTCCTCGGCCACGGCTCCGCCGACGCCGTCGACGCCGAACGCGGCTTCCTCGACCTGGGAATGACCTCGCTCACCGCCGTCGAACTGCGCAACCGGCTCAACGTCGAGACCGGACTGCGGCTGCCCACCACGGCGATCTTCGACCACCCGACCCCGCTCGGCCTCGTCCGCCACCTCCGCGAACGCCTCGACCTCGCCCCCGGCGCCGACGGCACCGGCGGGGACGCGCCCGTCTTCACCGAACTCGGCCTCCTGGAAGCCGCCGTGGCGGCGAGCGAACTCGACGGCGAGGCCCGCACCCGGCTGCTCCAGCGCCTGAAGTCACTCCAGTGGAAGCTCGACGCCGACGGCGACGGCACGACGGCCGAGGACCCCACGGCCGCCGACCCCGCCGCCTCCGACCTCGAAGCCGCCGAGACCGACGACGAGATGTTCGACCTCATCGACAAAGAACTCGGCCTCGCCTGACAAGCCCAGTCAGTCGAAAAACACCCTTTTTCCGGACTGGGAGGAAGCAAGCACCATGACCAGCAGCACCGAAGACAAGCTCCGGGACTATCTCAAGCGCGTCACCGCGGACCTGCGGCGAGCCAAGCAGCGGCTGGAGACCGTCGAGGCCAGGGACAGCGAGCCCATCGCCGTCGTCGGCATGGCCTGCCGCTTCCCCGGCGGCGTCGCCTCCCCCGAGGACCTGTGGCGGCTCGTCGACGGCGGCGTCGACGCGGTCGGCGACGTACCCACCGACCGCGGCTGGGACTTCGACGCCCTCTACGACCCCGAGCCCGGCAAGCCCGGCAAGAGCTATGTGCGCCAGGGCGGCTTCCTCACCGGAGCG
Organism: Streptomyces abikoensis; assembly: GCF_014648775.1. Taxonomy (GTDB): domain Bacteria; phylum Actinomycetota; class Actinomycetes; order Streptomycetales; family Streptomycetaceae; genus Streptomyces; species Streptomyces abikoensis. Next base: position 308,949 of record NZ_BMRT01000002.1, on the reverse strand, counting down.
GCCGACTTCGACGCGGAACTCTTCGGCATCGCCCCCCGCGAGGCACTGGCCATGGACCCCCAGCAGCGGCTGCTCCTCGAGTCGGCCTGGGAGGCCGTCGAACGCGCCCGCATCAACCCCGCCTCCCTGCGCGGCAGCGACACCGGCGTCTTCGTCGGCGGCGCCGACACCAACTACGGCTCGCTCGCCTCCCGCACCGACGAGACCGAGGGCCACCTGCTCACCGGAGGCGCCACCAGCGTCCTGTCCGGCCGCATCGCCTACACCCTCGGCCTCGAAGGCCCGGCCGTCACCGTCGACACGGCCTGCTCCTCCTCCCTCGTCGCCCTCCACCTCGCCGTCCGCGCCCTGCGCTCCGGCGAATGCTCCCTCGCCCTGGCGGGCGGCGTCGCCGTGATGCCCACCACCAGCCTCTTCACCGAGTTCTCCCGCCAGCGCGGACTCGCCCCCGACGGCCGCTGCAAGCCCTTCGCCGAAGCCGCCGACGGCACCGGCTGGGCGGAGGGCGTCGGCGTCCTCCTCGTCGAACGCCTCTCCGACGCCCGCCGCAACGGCCACCGCGTCCTCGCCGTCGTCCGCGGCACCGCCGTCAACCAGGACGGCGCCAGCAGCCGCCTCACCGCCCCCAACGGCCCCTCCCAGCAGCGCGTCATCCGCGCCGCCCTCGCCAACGCCCAGCTCACCCCCGACCAGGTCGACGCCGTCGAGGCCCACGGCACCGGTACGACGCTGGGCGACCCCATCGAGGCCCAGGCGCTCCTCGCCACCTACGGCCAGGACCGGCCCGCCGGACAGCCGCTGCGCCTCGGCGGCATCAAGTCCAACATCGGCCACGCCCAGGCCGCGGCCGGCGTCGCCGGCGTCATCAAGACGATCATGGCGATGCGCCACGGCGTCCTCCCGCGCACCCTCCACGTCGATGAGCCCACCTCGCACGTGGACTGGACGGCCGGCGCCGTCGAACTGCTCACCGAACGCCTCGACTGGCCCGCCACCGGCCGCCCGCGCCGCGCCGCCGTCTCCGCCTTCGGCATCAGCGGCACCAACGCCCACGTCATCCTGGAGCAGGCCGAACCCGAGCCCGAGCCCACCGCCGAGGAGCAGGCACCCGCCGTGACCCCGGGCGTGGTGCCCTGGGTCCTCTCCGGCAAGACGGAAGCCGCCCTGCGCGCCCAGGCCGCTCGCCTGCTGGACCACACCGGCGGGCACGTCCTGGACGTCGGCTTCTCCCTGGCGACGACCCGGGCCGGCTTCCCGCACCGCGCCGTCGTCCTCGGCGACGGCACCGAATCCCTCACCCGGGCCCTGACGGCACTCGCCTCCGGCGAACCCGACACCGGCCTCGTCCAGGGCGCGGCCACCCCGGGCAGAACGGCCTTCCTCTTCTCCGGCCAGGGCTCCCAGCGCCTGGGCATGGGCCGCGAACTGCACGCCCGCTTCCCCGTGTTCGCCGACGCCTTCGACGCGGTGTGCGCGGGGTTGGACGCGCATCTGGACCGGCCCCTGCGGGAAGTGGTCTGGGGCGAGGACCAGGACCTCCTCAACCAGACGACGTACGCCCAGGCCGGGCTGTTCGCCGTCGAGACCGCCCTGTACCGGCTCGTGGAGTCCTGGGGCGTCCGCCCCGAGTACGTCGCCGGGCACTCGCTCGGCGAGATCACGGCCGCCCACGTCGCGGGCGTCCTCTCCCTGGCCGACGCCTGCGCCCTCGTCGCCGCCCGGGGCCGGCTCATGCAGGCCCTGCCGCGGGGCGGGGCCATGGCCGCCCTCCGCGCCACCGAGGACGAAGTCCTGCCGCTGCTCACCGACGACGTGGCCATCGCCGCCGTCAACGGCCCGTCCTCCGTCGTGATCTCCGGCGCCGAGGACGCCGTCGAACGCATACGCACCCACTTCGAGGGCGACGGCCGCAAGACCAGCCGGCTGCGGGTCTCCCACGCGTTCCACTCCCCGCTGATGGAACCGATGCTGGACGACTTCCGCACCACCGTCGCCGCCCTGACCTTCGCCCGCCCGGACCTGACCGTCGTCTCCAACGTCACCGGCGGCCTCGCCGACGACGACCAACTGCGCTCCCCGGACTACTGGGTCCGCCACGTCCGCGAAGCCGTCCGCTTCGCCGACGGCATCCGCACCCTCCACGCCGAAGGCGTCACCCGCTTCCTGGAACTCGGCCCCGACGGCACCCTCTCCGCCATGGCCCGGGAAACCCTCCCCGACGAGACACCCGCCGTCCCCGCCCTCCGCAAGGACCGGCCGGAGGAGACCGCGCTCGTCACCGCCCTCGCCCACCTGTCCGTCCAGGGCACGGACGTCGACTGGAGCGCCCTCTTCACCGGTACGGCGGCCCGGGGGACCGACCTCCCCACGTACGCCTTCCAGCACCGCCGCTACTGGCCCGAACCCGCCCCCGCCACCGGCGACGTCGGCACCGCCGGCCTCGAAGCCACCGACCACCCGCTGCTGAGCGCCGCCGCCTCCGTGGAACTCCCCGACGGCGGCGACGGCCTCCTCCTCACCACCCGCCTGTCGGTCCGCACCCACCCCTGGCTCGCCGACCACATGGTCCTGGGCTCCGTCCTCCTGCCCGGCACCGCCTTCGTCGAACTCGCCATCCGCGCCGCCGACGAGGTCGGCTGCGACCGCATCGAGGACCTCACCCTCGCCGCGCCCCTCGTCCTCCCCGAGGACGGCACCGGCGTCCAGCTGCAACTCCACATCGGCCCCGCCGACGACACCGGCCGCCGCACCCTCACCGCCCGCTCCCGCCCCGAAGGCGACGGCGAACGCCCCTGGACCCGCCACGCCACCGGCGTGATCGGCGGCACGGGGGAGGAGCGGCCCCCGGCCGCCCTCGACATGACCGCCTGGCCGCCCGCCGGCGCCGAGCCCGTCGAACTGACCGGCCTCTACGACCGGATGGCCGTCGGCGGCTTCGACTACGGCCCGCTCTTCCAGGGCCTGCGCCGCGCCTGGCGGCGCGGCGACGAGATGTACGCCGAGGTGTCCCTGCCCGAGGCGGGCGAGGGCGACGCCGCCGCCTACGGCATCCACCCCGCGCTGCTGGACGCGGCCCTCCACGTCACCGCGTTCAACGGCATGGAACGGGGCGTCCTCCCCTTCTCCTGGGAGGGCGTCACCCTCCACGCGTCCGGCGCCTCCGCGATCCGCGTCCGCGTCGTCCGCACGGGCGACGACTCGGTGTCCGTGACCGTCGCCGACACCGAGGGCGGGCCCGTCGCCTCCGTCGAGACGCTCGTCCTGCGGGCGGTCTCCGCCGACCGCGCCGACCGGCTGACGGGCGCCGGCACGACGCCGGGCGCCATCGGCCGGGACTCGCTGTTCCAGCTGCGCTGGACACCCGCACCCCGGGCTGTGCCGCGACCGGGCAGCGTCACGGTCGTGGGCCCGGAGGCGCTCGCCGTCACAGACCCCGAACGGTTCGTCCACCACACGGACCTGGCGGCGCTGGCCGAGGCCGGCGACGTACCGGACACGGTGCTCGTCCCCCTGGCGGGCGACGGATACCCGGACGCCGTGGTGGACTCCGTCCACACGGTGACGGCCCGGGTGCTGGAACTCGTCCAGGCATGGCTGGCGGACGAGCGGTTCGCCGGGTCGCGGCTGGTGTTCGCGACCCGGGGCGCCACGGCCGGCAACGACCTCGCCGCGGCGGCCGCGTGGGGCCTGGTGCGCTCGGCACGCTCGGAGCACCCGGACCGCTTCGGCCTGCTGGACCGGGAAGGCGACGAGGCGGCCTGCCTCACCGCACTCCCGCACGCCCTCGCCCTGACCCCCGACGAGCCGCAACTCCTCCTCCGCGACGGCGAGATCCTCACCGCGCGACTGACCCGGGCCACGCCCCAGGAGACCACGGGCACCCCCTGGACCCCCGACGGCACCGTCCTCATCACCGGCGGCACGGGCGGCCTCGGCCGCGCCGTCGCCCGCCACCTGGTCACCACCCACGGCGTCCGGAGCCTGTTGCTGGTCAGTCGCAGCGGCCCCGCCGCCGAAGGCGCCGGGGAACTGGCCCGCGAACTGACCGACCGGGGCGCCCAGGTCACCGTCGAAGCGTGTGACGTCACGGACCGGGCGGCGGTGGACGACCTCGTCTCCCGGCACCGCCTCGCAGCCGTGATCCACACGGCCGGAGTGCTGGACGACGGCGTGGTGGAAGCCCTGACGCCCGACCGGCTCGCCACCGTCCTCCGCCCGAAGGCCGACGCCGCCTGGCACCTCCACGAGGCGACCCGGGACCTCGACCTCGACGCCTTCATCACCTTCTCCTCCGTCTCCGGAGTCTTCGGCGGCCCGGGCCAGGCCAACTACGCGGCGGGCAACGCCTTCCTCGACGCGCTCGCCCAGCACCGCCGCGCCACCGGCCGCACCGCCGTCTCCATGCCCTGGGGTCCGTGGACCCAGGACGGCGGCATGACCGGCACCCTGTCGGACGTCGACATCCGGCGCATCGCCCGCTCGGGCATGCCCGAACTCACCCCCGCCGAAGGCGTCGCCCTGTTCGACGCCGCGCTGACGGTGGACGACGCCGTCGTCCTTCCCGTCCGCTTCGACCTCCCCGCCCTGCGGGCCCAGGGCGACGCCCCCGCGCTCCTGCGCGGCCTCGTCCGGGGCCGCGCCCGCCGCTCGGCGGCCACGACCTCGGCGGCGGCCGCCGGACTCGTGGGCCGCCTGACCGGGCTGGGCCCGGTCGAGCGCCGCGAGGTGCTCCAGGACCTGGTCCGCGGCCAGATCGCCGTCGTCCTCGGCCACGCGGACGCGGACACCGTGGACCCGTCACGCGCCTTCCAGGACCTCGGCTTCGACTCCCTGACGGCCGTCGAACTCCGCAACCGCCTCAACGCGGCCACGGGCCTGCGCCTCTCGGCGACGGTGGTCTTCGACTACCCGACCACGGAGGCCCTGGTGGCCTTCCTGCTGGACGAACTGTTCGGCACGGAGCCCGAGGCCGCGCCCCCGGCGGCCGTGAGCACGCTGCCGGCGGTGGCCGACGACCCGATCGTGATCGTCGGCATGAGCTGCCGCTACCCGGGCGGGGTGACCAGCCCCGAGGACCTGTGGCGGCTGGTGTCGGAGGGCGTGGACGCCGTCTCCGGCTTCCCGGCCGACCGCGGCTGGGACGTCGAGGCCCTCTACAACCCCGACCCCGACGTCCCCGGCACCTCCTACACCCGCTCCGGCGGCTTCCTCCACGAGGCGGGCGAGTTCGACCCGGAATTCTTCGGGATGAGCCCGCGGGAGGCCCTGGCGACGGACTCCCAGCAGCGCCTGCTGCTGGAGACGACCTGGGAGGCGATCGAGCGCGCGGGCATCGACCCGGTGTCGCTGCGCGGCAGCAGGACCGGCGTCTTCGCCGGCGTCATGTACAACGACTACGCGAACATGCTGGTCGGAGACCAGTTCGAGGGCTTCCGGGGCAACGGCAGCGCCGCCAGCATCGCCTCGGGCCGGGTGTCGTACACCTTCGGCCTGGAAGGCCCGGCGGTGACGGTGGACACGGCGTGCTCGTCGTCGCTGGTCGCCCTCCACTGGGCGGCGCAGGCGCTGCGCTCGGGCGAGTGCTCGCTGGCACTGGCCGGCGGTGTGACCGTCATGTCGACGCCGACGACGTTCGTGGAGTTCTCCCGCCAGCGCGGCCTCGCGGCGGACGGCCGCTCCAAGGCCTTCGCGGACGCCGCCGACGGAGTCGGCTGGGCGGAAGGCGTCGGCATGCTGGTGTTGGAGCGGCTGTCGGACGCGCGGCGCAATGGCCACCGCGTGCTGGCAGTGGTGCGGGGCTCGGCGGTGAACCAGGACGGCGCGTCGAATGGTCTGACGGCGCCGAATGGTCCGTCGCAGCAGCGGGTGATCCGCCAGGCGCTGGCGAGTGCGGGGTTGTCGGCGGCTGATGTGGACGCGGTGGAGGCGCACGGTACGGGCACCACTCTGGGTGATCCGATCGAGGCGCAGGCGTTGCTGGCGACGTACGGTCGTGAGCGGGACGGGGACCGGCCGTTGTGGCTGGGGTCGGTGAAGTCGAATATCGGGCACACGCAGGCTGCGGCGGGTGTGGCCGGGATCATCAAGATGGTCATGGCGATGCGGCATGGTGTTCTGCCGAAGAGCCTGCACATCGACGAGCCGTCCACGCATGTGGACTGGTCGGCGGGCGCGGTGGAACTGCTGACCGCACCCGTCGAGTGGACGGCCGCGGAGGACGGCCGACGGCGGGCGGGTGTGTCGTCGTTCGGCGTCAGCGGGACGAACGCGCACGTGATCCTGGAGCAGGCCGAGCCGGAACCGGTGGAGTCGGAGCCGGTGGAGTCGGGCGCGGTCGTTCCCTGGGTGTTGTCGGGCAGGACGGAGGCGGCCCTGCGGGATCAGGCGTCGCGCCTGCTGGCGCACGTCGATGGGCAGCGACCCGTGGACGTGGGCTTCTCGCTCGTGGCGAGCCGGTCGAGCTTCGCGCATCGCGCGGTGGTGCTGGGCGCGGACGCGGAGTCGCTGACGGGGGCGCTCGCGGCGCTGGCGTCGGGCGAGCTGCCCGCCGCCGGTGTGGTCGAGGGCTCGGCGGCGGGTTCGGGCAGGACGGCGGTGCTGTTCTCGGGTCAGGGTTCGCAGCGGCTGGGGATGGGTCGGGAGTTGTACTCCCGTTTCCCGGTGTTCGCGGATGCTTTCGACGCGGTGTGCGCGGGGCTGGACGAGCACCTGGACCGGCCGTTGCGGGATGTGGTCTGGGGCGAGGACGAGGAGCTGATCAACCGGACCGTGTATGCCCAGGCCGGGCTGTTCGCGGTCGAGGTGGCGCTGTTCCGGCTGGTGGAGTCGTGGGGCGTGCGCCCGGAGTTCGTCGCCGGTCACTCGATCGGTGAGGTGGCGGCGGCGCATGTGGCCGGGGTCTTCTCGCTGGCGGACGCGTGTGTGTTGGTGGCGGCTCGTGGTCGTCTGATGCAGGAGCTGCCTGCGGGCGGTGCGATGGTGGCGGTCCAGGCGACGGAGGACGAGGTCCTGCCGCTGCTGACGGACGATGCCACGATCGCGGCCGTCAACGGCCCGTCATCGGTGGTCGTGTCGGGTGGTGAGGACGCCGTCCTGGAAATCGCCTCCCGCTTCGAGGCGGAGGGGCGCAAGACGAGCCGTCTGCGCGTCTCGCACGCGTTCCACTCGCCGCTGATGGCACCGATGCTCGCGCGCTTCCTGGAGGTCGTGGAGGGTCTGACCTTCGGCACCCCCGCCATCCCGGTCGTCTCCAACCTCACCGGGGAGACCGCCACCGAGGCACAGCTGACCTCTCCCGCCTACTGGGTCCGCCACGTCCGTGAGGCCGTGCGCTTCGCCGACGGCATACGCACCCTCCACGCCGCAGGCGTGACCCGCTTCCTGGAGCTGGGCCCGGACGGTGTGCTGACCGCAATGGCCCGCGAGTCGGTGACCGACGAGGCCGCCGTGCTCGTGCCCGTCCTGCGCAAGGACCGGCCCGAGGAGCTGACGGCACTCACCGCCCTGGCACACCTGCACGTCTCCGGTGCGGCCGTGGACTGGGCCGCCGTGTACGCCGGGACGGGCGCGCGGCGCGTGGACCTGCCGACGTACGCGTTCCAGCACCAGCGGTTCTGGCCGGCGGGCACGATCGCCCGTGCGGGAGACGTTCGCTTCGCGGGCCTGGGTTCCGCCGATCACCCGCTGCTGGGTGCGACGGTGGAGCTGGCGGGCTCCGACGGTTTCCTCTTCACAGCGCGGCTGTCGCTCCAGACCCACGCCTGGCTGGCGGATCACGCTGTCATGGGGTCGGTGCTGGTGCCGGGAACGGCGCTGGTGGAACTGGCGCTGCGAGCGGGCGACGAGGTCGGCTGCGCGGGTCTGGAGGAGCTGACGCTGGCCGCGCCGCTCGTCCTCCCCGAGCAGGGCGGGGTGCAGATACAGGTGCGCGTCGGCGAGCCCGACGAGGCGGGCCGCCGCGCCGTGACCGTCCACTCGCGCGAGGCCGACGAGCCGTGGACGCTGCACGCCGACGGTTTCCTCACCGCTGACGACGCCGAACCGCAGATTTTCGATGCCGCGACGTGGCCGCCGGCGGGTGCCGAGCCGGTCGATGTCACCAGTAGCTACGAGGAGTTCGCGGAGGCGGGCTTCGACTACGGTCCGGTGTTCCAGGGTCTGCGGGCGGCGTGGAGGCTCGGCGACGAGGTGTTCGCCGAGGTGTCGCTGCCCGAGGACGTGGACGGCGGCGCGTACGGACTGCACCCGGCGCTCTTCGACGCGAGCCTGCACGCTGCTGCCTTCGGTGGCGGGGATGGTGAGGGTCAGGGCGGTGGCGTCCCGTTCTCGTGGACGGGTGTCTCGCTGCACGCCACGGGTGCTTCCGCCGTCCGGGCCCGGATCCGCACCGCCGCCGACGGCGGGCTGTCCATCGCCGTGGCGGACACGGCGGGCGCGCCCGTCGCATCCGTGGAGTCGCTCGTGGTCCGTCCGATCGCGGCCGACCAGCTCCGCACCGCCGACCGCGACTCGCTCTTCGCCCTGGACTGGACCCCGGTCCAGGTCCAGGTCCAGGCCCAGGCTCAGGTCACGGACGCCGAAGCCGTGGCCTACGCGGACCTCGCGTCGCTGAGCGAGGACGATGCCGTACCGGCCGTCGTCGTGACCTCGGTACCGATGATCGATGCGGACGACGTGGTGGGCTCGGTCCACGCCGCCACCGCGCGCGCCCTCGAACTCGTCCAGTCGTGGCTGGGCGAGGAGCGATTCGCCTCCTCGCGTCTGGTGTTCACCACCCATGGGGCCGTCGCGGGCGACGACCTGGCGGGTGCCGCCGTGTGGGGTCTGGTCCGGTCGGCGCAGCTGGAGAGCCCGGGCCGGTTCGGCTTGGTGGATGTCGATGGCGATATCGATGCCGATGCCTCGGTGCTGTCCCGGGCGCTGGCTGTCGACGAGCCGCAGGTGCTGGGCCGTGGCGGCGAGGTGCTGGCCGCCCGGCTGGCGCGGGTGGAGCGGCAGGCGACGGCGGAGGTTTCGTGGAGTCCTGACGGTACGGTTCTGATCACGGGTGGTACGGGTGGCCTGGGCCGCATCGTCGCCCGGCACTTGGTGAGTGCCTACGGCGTGCGCAGCCTTCTACTGGTGAGCCGTAGTGGCCTGGGCGCCGATGGTGCCGAGGCGCTGGTGGCCGAGCTGGCCGCCGAGGGTGTCGACGTGGCGGTGGAAGCGTGTGACGTCGCGGACCGCGCGGCGGTGGACGACCTCGTCTCCCGGCACGGTCGCATCACGGCCGTCGTGCACACCGCTGGTGTGCTGGATGACGGAATCGTTGCTTCCCTCACCCCGGATCGTGTTTCTGCGGTCCTGCGGCCGAAGGTCGACGCTGTCTGGAACCTTCACGAGGCGACCAAGGGCCTCGATCTCGACGCGTTCGTCGTGTTCTCCTCCGTCGCCGGTACGTTCGGCAGCGCGGGCCAGGCGAACTATGCGGCGGGCAACGCGTTCCTCGACGCGCTCGTCGTGCGCCGTCGGGCCGAGGGGCTGCCGGGTCTGTCGCTCGCCTGGGGCCCGTGGGCCCAGGGCAGCGGCATGACCGGCACGCTGAGCGAGGCCGACGTCCAGCGGATCGCACGTTCCGGTATGCCGGTGCTGTCCGTGGAGCAGGGCCTCGCGCTGTTCGACGCCGCCCTGCCGGTGGCCGCGTCGCGGCCGGCGCTGCTGCCCGTCCGTCTGGACCTCGCGGCCCTGCGGGCGGGGGGCGAGGTGCCCGCGCTGCTGCGCGGCCTCGTCCGCACCCGCGTCCGGCGGACGGCCGGCGCGGGCACGGCTGCCGCCTCCGGGCTGATCCGGCGGCTGGCGGCGGTCCCCGAGGCCGAGCGGCGCGACGCCCTGCTGGACCTCGTTCGCACGCAGATCGCCGTCGTGCTGGGCCACGCGGGGTCGGACACGGTGGACCCGTCGAGGGCCTTCCAGGACCTCGGCTTCGACTCGCTGACCGCCATCGAGCTCCGCAACCGGCTCGGCAAGGCGACGGGCCTGCGGCTGCCCGCGACGGCGGTGTTCGACTACCCCACCGCCCGGGCCCTGGTCGGCCATCTGTACGACGAGCTCTTCGGCGCGGAGCCGGAGGCTTCGCTCCAGGCCGTCGGCTCGCTGCCCTCGCTCGTCGACGATCCGGTGGTGATCGTGGGCATGAGCTGCCGCTTCCCGGGCGGGGTCTCGTCGCCCGAGGACCTGTGGCGGCTGGTGTCGGACGGTGTGGACGCGGTCTCCGGCTTCCCGACGGACCGCGGCTGGGAACTGGACGACCCGGACCGTGAGAGCGCCATCGCCACCCGGTCCGGTGGATTCCTCCACGACGCGGCCGAGTTCGACCCCGAGTTCTTCGGCATGAGCCCCCGCGAGGCCCTGACCACCGACGCCCAGCAGCGCCTGCTGCTGGAGACGACGTGGGAGGCCCTGGAGCGGGCCGGCATGGACCCGGCCACGCTGCGCGGCAGCCGGACGGGCGTCTTCGCGGGCGTCATGTACCACGACTACGCCCAGCTCCTCTCCGGGCGTGAGTTCGAGGGTTATCAGGGCAGTGGCAGTGCGGGCAGTGTGGCGTCGGGCCGGGTGTCGTACACCTTCGGTTTCGAGGGACCTGCGGTGACGGTCGACACGGCGTGCTCGTCGTCGCTCGTCGCTCTGCACCTGGCGGTGCAGGCGCTGCGGTCGGGTGAGTGCTCGCTGGCGCTGGCCGGTGGCGTGACGGTCATGTCGACGCCGCTGACCTTCGTCGAGTTCTCCCGCCAGGGCGGGCTCTCCGCCGACGGCCGGTGCAAGGCCTTCGCGGACGGCGCCGACGGTGTCGGCTGGGGTGAAGGCGCCGGCATCCTCGTGCTGGAGCGGATGTCGGACGCCCGTCGCAACGGTCACCGGATCCTGGCGACCGTGCGGGGTAGCGCTGTTAACCAGGACGGTGCGTCGAACGGTCTGACGGCGCCGAACGGTCCGTCGCAGCAGCGGGTGATCCGCCAGGCGCTGGCGAGCGGTGGGCTGTCGGCCGCTGATGTGGATGCGGTCGAGGCGCACGGTACGGGTACGACGTTGGGTGACCCGATTGAGGCGCAGGCGCTGCTGGCCACCTACGGTCAGGGGCGGTCGGGGGAGCGGCCGTTGCTGCTCGGCTCGGTGAAGTCCAACCTCGGCCACACCCAGGCCGCGGCGGGTGTCGCGGGCATCATCAAGATGGTCATGGCGATGCGCCACGGCGTCCTGCCGCAGACGCTGCACGTCGACCAGCCGTCCGCACATGTGGACTGGTCGGCTGGCGCGGTGGAACTGCTGACGGAGCGGACGGTCTGGCCCGAGGGTGACGGACCGCGCAGGGCGGGTGTGTCGTCGTTCGGCATCAGCGGGACGAACGCGCACGTGATCCTGGAACAGGGCGAGCCGGAGCCGGAGCGTGAGGACGCCCCGATGCCGGACGCGTCGCTGCTGCCCGTGGTGCTGTCCGGCAGGACCGAGGCGGCCCTCCGTGATCAGGCGTCGCGCCTGCTGGCCCATCTTCAGGACCGGCCGGAGTCGCGGCTCGCCGATGTCGCGTACTCGCTGGTGACGAGCCGGGCGGTCTTCCCCCACCGGGCCGTGCTGCTGAGCGCGGACCGGGACGACGTCCTGCGCTCCCTGTCGGCACTCGCGGCCGGCCGGTCGGAGGAGCACCCGGAGGGCGCTGTGCGCCCCGGGAAGGTCGCCTTCCTCTTCTCGGGTCAGGGTTCGCAGCGGCTGGGGATGGGCCGGGAGCTGTACTCCCGTTTCCCCGTCTTCGCCGACGCGTTCGATGCGGTGTGCGCGGGCCTGGACGAACACCTGGACCGGCCGTTGCGGGATGTGGTCTGGGGCGAGGACGAGGGCCTGATCAACCAGACTGTCTACACCCAGTCGGGGCTGTTCGCGGTCGAGGTGGCGCTGTTCCGGCTGCTGGAGTCCTGGGGCGTGCGCCCGGACCAGCTGCTCGGTCACTCCATCGGTGAGATCGCGGCCGCGCACGTCGCGGGCGTCTTCTCGCTGGCCGACGCCTGCCGGCTCGTCGCGGCCCGTGGGCGGCTGATGCAGGCGCTGCCCTCGGGCGGCGCCATGCTGGCCGTCCGGGCAGGCGAGGACGAGGTCCGGCCGCTGCTGACGGACGAGGTCGCGATCGCGGCGGTCAACGGGCCGTCGTCGGTGGTGGTCTCCGGAGCCGCGGAGGCTGTCGAGGCGATCCGCGCCCGTTTCGAGGAGCAGGGCCGCAAGACCACCCCGCTGCGGGTCTCGCACGCCTTCCACTCGCCGCTCATGGAGCCGATGCTGGCGGACTTCCGCGCCGTCGCCGAGAGCCTGACGTACGGCACCGCCACCATCCCTCTCGTGTCGAATGTGACCGGTGAATCCGCCACCGACGAGGAGCTCCGCTCCCCGGAGTACTGGGTGCGGCACGTCCGGGAGGCGGTCCGCTTCGCCGACGGCGTGCGGACGCTGTGGACGGCGGGCGTCAGGTCGTTCCTGGAGCTCGGCCCGGACGGCTCCCTGTCCGCCTTGGCGGCCGAGTCGATCGAGCCGGCGGACGAAGAGGTCGCTCTCGTCCCCGCCCTGCGCAAGGGCCGGGACGAGGAGCGGGCGCTCCTCGACGCCGTCGCCCGTCTGTACGTGCTCGGCGCGGCCGCCGACTGGTCCGTCCTCTTCACCGGTACCGGGGCACACCGGGCCGACCTGCCGACGTACGCGTTCCAGCGCGAGCGGTTCTGGCCCACGGGCGGCCCGGCCCGCGCCGGGGACGTGCGCTTCGCGGGCCTCGGCGCGGCCGGACACCCCATGCTGGGCGCCGCCCTCGAACTCGCCGACGCCGACGGCTTCCTGCTCACCGGCCGGCTGTCCGCGCAGGCGCAGCCGTGGCTCGCGGACCACGTCGTCCAGGGCACGGTGCTCGTGCCCGGCACCGGTCTGCTCGAACTGGCCGTCCGGGCCGGCGACGAGGTCGGCTGCGACCTCGTCGAGGAACTCACGCTCACCGCACCCTTGCTGCTGCCCGAGCAGGGCGGGGCGGTCCAGATCCAGGTGCGCGTCGGAGCGGAGGACGCGACGGGGCGCCGTAGCCTCGGCATCCACTCCCGTCCGGAGGGCCGGGCGCTCGACCCCTGGACCCAGCACGCCACCGGCGTGCTCGCCTCGGGCGCCGAGACCCCGGACACCTCCGATGCCGCCTGGCCCCCGCCGGGAGCCGAGCCGCTGCCGGTCGAGGGCGCGTACGAGACGTTCGCGGAGTACGGCTACACGTACGGCCCGGTGTTCCAGGGCCTGCGGGCCGCGTGGCGGGTGGGCGATGAGCTGTTCGCGGAGGTGGCGCTGCCGGAAGGCACCGATGGTGGGGCGTTCGGCCTCCACCCGGCGCTGCTCGACGCGGCGATGCACGCCGCGATCCTCGCCGGCGACGGCGAGGGCGGGACGATGATCCCCTTCGCGTGGACCGATGTGGCCCTTCACGCGGTGGGCGCCTCCGCGGTCCGGGTGCACCTCGCCCGCAAGGGCGACGGCGCGCTGTCGCTGACGGTCTCCGACGTGACGGGCCGACCGGTGCTCACGGTGGGCTCCGTGGCGGGCCGGCCGGTCTCGGCCGAGCAGCTCGACGCGGGTGACGGCTCGGGCGAGTCGTTGTACGGGGTCGAGTGGTCCGGTGCGACGGTGGCGGATGGTGCTGCGGCGGTGTCGTGGGCGCTGTGGGACGAGGCCGTGGATGCTGAGTCCGGTGCTGCGGTGCCGGATGTGGTGGTGCTGGACTGTGGTGCGGTGGCGTCGGAGGGCGATGTGCCCGGCGACGTACGGACCGTGCTGCGCCGTGTGTTGGGCGTGGTGCAGGAGTGGCTCGGCGACGAGCGCTATGCGACGTCGCGTCTTGCCGTGGTCACGCGGAACGCGGTGGCTGTGGTTGATGGTGTGGCGTTGGATGTGGTGCAGGCTCCGGTGTGGGGTCTGGTGCGTTCGGCGCAGGCGGAGAACCCGGGCCGGTTCGTCCTGGTGGACGTCGATGGCGGGCTTGATGAGGTGCCCGTGGCGGCGCTGGCTTCGGGTGAGCCGGAGGTGGCGGTGCGCGGTGGTGAGGTGCTGGTGCCGCGCCTGGTGCGCTTGCCCTCTGCGCTTGAGGCAGCGGATGTCTCCCTCGATGTCGAGGGCGAGGTGCTGATTACCGGTGGTACGGGCGGTCTGGGCGCGGTCGTGGCCCGCTACCTGGTCGCCGAGCATGGGATCCGGCATCTGACGCTGACGAGCCGTCGGGGTCTGGAGGCTCCGGGTGCTCCGGAGCTCGTGGCGGAGCTGACAGCTGCGGGTGCTGACGTGCGCGTCGTCGCTTGTGATGTGTCCGACCGGGCGGCGTTGGTCGCCGTGGTGGACGGAATCACCATCGACCGGCCGCTCACCGCCGTGGTCCACGCTGCCGGAATCGGTGACAACGGTCTCGTCGGAGCGCTCACCCCCGAGCGCGTCGACGCCGTCCTCGCGCCGAAGGCCGATGCCGCCTGGTGGCTGCACGAGCTGACCCGTGAGATGGACCTGACGGCCTTCGTCACCTTCTCCTCCGCCGGCGGGCTCGTCCTCGCCGCCGGGCAGGGCAACTACGCGGCCGCCAACGTCTTCCTCGACGCCCTGGCGCAGCAGCGCCATGCCGAGGGGCTGCCCGCGACGTCGATGGCCTTCGGCCTGTGGGACGTGGGCGCCGGGCTCGGCCAGTTCCTGAGCGACATCGACCGCAAGCGCATGGCCACCCAGGGCGTGCCCGTGCTGTCGCACGAGGCGGGTCTGGAGCTGTTCGCGGCCGGGTTGCGGTCGCCGCGGCCCACGGTCGTCCCCATCCACGTCGACCCGGCCGCGCTGCGCACCCGCACCGACGAGATCCCCGCCCTCCTGCGCGGCCTCGCGCCCAGGATCCGGCGTGCCACGGCCGCCGACGCGACCGCCGTCACGGCCACCGGCCTGCGGGCGCGCCTGGCCGGACTCACGGACGGCGAGCGGAACCGTACGGTGCTGCAGATCGTGCGCGGTCAGGTGGCGGCCGTCCTGGGGCACGGTTCGGCCGATGCGATCGGTCCGGACCGGGCGTTCCAGGAGCTCGGCTTCGACTCGCTCGCGGCGACCGAGCTGCGCAACCAGCTCAACCGCATCACCGGTCTCCGCCTCCCCGCCACCCTCGTCTTCGACCACCCCAACTCCCGTGCCGTCACCGACCACATCCTCGCCCTGGTCGCCGACCAGGAGGGGGCGGTGGCGGGTGCGGTGACCACGGCCGACGTCGGCCGGCGCCCCCGTCCCCTGGACGACGAACCGATCGCCATCGTCGGCATGGCCTGCCGCTACCCCGGCGGCGTCGCGTCCCCCGAGGACCTGTGGCGGCTGGTCGTCGACGGCGTCGACACCGTCTCCGACCTGCCCGTCGACCGCGGCTGGAACGTCGAGGACCTCTACGACCCCGAGCCGGGCAAGGACGGCAAGAGCTACACGCGCCGCGGCAGCTTCCTCCACGACGCGGCCGAATTCGACCCCGGGTTCTTCGGCATCTCGCCCCGCGAGGCCACCTACATGGACCCGCAGCAGCGACTGCTCCTCGAGGTGTCCTGGGAGGCGATGGAGCGCGCCGGCATCGACCCGGCCACGCTCAAGGGCAGCCGGACCGGCGTCTTCGCCGGAGTCATGTACCACGACTACGCCCTGAACGTCTCGCCCTCGGGCACCAGCGGAGGCAGCGTCGTATCCGGCCGCGTCTCCTACACCTTCGGTTTCGAGGGACCTGCGGTGACGGTCGACACGGCGTGCTCGTCGTCGCTGGTCGCCCTCCACCTGGCGGTGCAGGCGCTGCGCTCGGGCGAGTGCTCGCTGGCGCTGGCCGGCGGTGCGACGGTGATGTCGACGCCGGGCATGTTCATCGAGTTCAGCCGCCAGCGCGGGCTCTCCGCGGACGGCCGTTGCAAGGCGTTCGCCGGTGCGGCCGACGGCGTCGGCTGGTCCGAGGGCGCGGGCGTCCTCCTCGTCGAGCGGCTCTCCGACGCCCTGCGCAACGGCCACGAGGTGCTCGCGGTGGTGCGGGGCACAGCGGTGAACCAGGACGGGGCGAGCAACGGCTTCTCCGCGCCCAACGGCCCCTCGCAGCAGCGGGTGATCCGCCAGGCCCTGGAGAACTCCGGCATCGCACCCGCCGACGTCGACGCGGTCGAGGCCCACGGCACGGGCACGACGCTCGGTGACCCGATCGAGGCGCAGGCGCTGCTGGCCACCTACGGCCAGGGGCGTCCGGAGGACCGGCCGCTGTGGCTGGGCTCGGTGAAGTCCAACATCGGTCACGCGCAGGCGGCGGCCGGTGTCGCGGGCGTCATGAAGATGGTCATGGCGATGCGGAACGGTCTGCTGCCGAAGACCCTGCACGTGGACGAGCCCTCGCCGCACGTCGACTGGTCCGCCGGTGCCGTGGCACTGCTGACCGAGCCGACCGCGTGGCCCGAGACCGGACACCCGCGACGCGCGAGCGTCTCGGCCTTCGGCATCAGCGGCACGAACGCGCACGTGGTCCTGGAACAGGGTCCGTCGACGTCGACGTCGCAGCCGGAGAGCGTCGAACCGGACGGTGACACGGCTGATGTCGTGCCGTGGCTGGTCCACGCCGCCACGCCGGAGGCGCTGCGCGCCCAGGCCGCCCGTCTCCACTCGTTCCTCGCGGCCCGCCCGGAGCTCACCCCGTTCGAGGTGGCGCACTCGCTGGCCACCACCCGGTCGGCCCTGGAGCACCGCGCGGTCGTCGTCGGCGCGGAACGCGCCGAGCTGCTCGACGGCCTCGACGCCCTCGCCCGCGGCGAGTCCGTACCCACCGCCTTCACGGCCTCCGCGCGCGGCAACGACTCGACGGCGGTGTTGTTCTCGGGTCAGGGTTCGCAGCGGCTGGGGATGGGTCGGGAGTTGTACTCCCGTTTCCCGGTGTTCGCGGATGCTTTCGACGCGGTGTGCGCGGGGCTGGACGAGCACCTGGACCGGCCGCTTCGGGGTGTTGTCTGGGGCAGGGACGAGGAGTTGGTCAATCGGACGGTGTATGCCCAGGCCGGGTTGTTCGCGGTTGAGGTGGCGTTGTTCCGGTTGGTGGAGTCGTGGGGTGTGCGGCCGGAGTATGTGGCCGGTCACTCGATCGGTGAGGTGGCGGCGGCGCATGTGGCCGGTGTTTTCTCGCTGGCGGATGCCTGCCGGCTTGTCGCTGCTCGTGGTCGTCTGATGCAGGAGCTGCCTGCGGGCGGTGCGATGGTGGCGGTCCAGGCGACGGAGGACGAGGTCCTGCCGCTGCTGACGGACGATGTCGCGATCGCTGCTGTGAACGGCCCGTCGTCGGTGGTGGTGTCGGGTGGTGAGGACGCCGTCCTGGAGATCGCTTCCCGCTTCGAGGCGGAGGGGCGTAAGACGAGTCGTCTGCGCGTCTCGCACGCGTTCCACTCGCCGCTGATGGCACCGATGCTGGCGGAGTTCCGGGAGGTCGTGGAGGGCCTGGCCTTCGACGCTCCCGCCATTCCGGTCGTCTCCAACCTCACCGGCGCGCTCGCGACGGCCGAGGAGATCGGGTCCGCTGAGTACTGGGTGCGCCACGTCCGCGAGGCGGTCCGCTTCGCGGACGGAGTCCGCACTCTCCTCGCCGAGGGCGTGAGCCGCTTCCTTGAGCTCGGCCCCGACGCCGTGCTCACCGGGATGGTCAAGGACACCCTCGGCGACGACGCCGCGGACGGCGCCCTGACGGTGTCCGCCCTCCGCAAGGGCAGGGACGACGTCGCGAACCTCGCGAACGCTCTCGGTCACCTGCACGTGCACGGTGCCGCCGTGGACTGGCACGCGTACTTCGCCGGCCCGAGCACCCGTCGTGTCGATCTGCCCACCTACGCCTTCCAGCGCGAGCGGTACTGGGTGAACGCCACGACCGGCACGGGTGACCTGAGCGCCACCGGTGTGGACACGGTGGCGCACCCGATGCTGGGCGCGGTCCTGCGGCTGCCCGACTCGGACGGCGTGGTCCTCACGGGCAGGCTGTCGGTGTCCTCGCACCCGTGGCTCGCCGATCACGCGGTGCGGGGCACGGTGCTCGTGCCGGGCACCGGGTTGCTGGAGCTCGCCGTCCGTGCCGGTGACGAGGTCGGCTGCGACGTGCTGGAGGAGCTGACGCTCGCCGCGCCGATGGTGCTGCCCGAGCGCGGCGCGATACAGGTCCAGGTCGTCGTGGGCGCGGACGAGGCCGGGCGTCGCCCGGTGGCCGTGTACTCGCGACGGGAGGACACGGGCGACCGCGCATGGGTCCGCCACGCCTCCGGGTTCCTCACGGCCGATGCCACGGCCGACGGCCGGAAGGCAGCGGCGTTCGACCTGAGCGCCTGGCCCCCGGCCGGTGTCGAACCGGTGCGGCTGGACGGCGCGTACGACGCGCTGCGCGAGCACGGCTACGGCTACGGCCCGGTGTTCCAGGGCCTGCGGGCCGCGTGGCGGGTGGGCGATGAGCTGTTCGCGGAGGTGGCGCTGCCGGAAGGCACCGATGGTGGGGCGTTCGGTCTCCACCCGGCGCTGCTGGACGCTGCCATGCACGCCGCGATCTTCGTCGGCGCGGGCGACGGCGAGACCAGGATCCCCTTCGCGTGGACCGATGTGGCCCTTCACGCGGTGGGCGCCTCCGCGGTCCGGGTACGCCTGTCACGGCTCGACGGTGGCGGGCTGGCGTTGGCGGTCGCCGACACGGCCGGGCGACCGGTCCTGTCCGTGGGCTCGATGGTCGGCCGGCCGGTGTCGGCCGAGCAGCTCGACGCGGGTGACGGCTCGGGCGAGTCGTTGTACGGGGTCGAGTGGTCCGGTGCGGCGGTGGCGGATGGTGCTGCGGCGGTGTCGTGGGCGCTGTGGGACGAGGCCGTGGACGCGGAGTCCGGGTCCGGTGCTGCCGTGCCGGATGTGGTGGTGCTGGACTGTGGTGCGGCGGCGTCGGCGGGCGATGTGCCCGGCGACGTACGAGCCGTGCTGCACCACGTACTGGAGGCGATACGGCGCTGGCTGTCCGATGAGCGCTTCGAGGGCGCGCGGCTGGCTGTGGTGACCCGCAACGCGGTGGCTGTGGTTGATGGTGTGGCGTTGGACGTGGTGCAGGCTCCGGTATGGGGTCTGGTGCGTTCGGCGCAGGCGGAGAACCCGGGGCGTTTCGTTCTGGTGGACGCTGATGGTGAGCCGGGGGAGGCGCTGGTCGCGGCGCTGGCTTCGGGTGAGCCGGAGGTGGCGGTGCGCGGTGGTGAGGTGCTGGTGCCGCGCCTGGTGCGCTTGGCGCCTGGTGTTGAGGCAGCGGATGTCTCCCTCGATGTCGAGGGTGGGGTGCTGATTACCGGTGGTACGGGTGGTCTGGGCGCGGTCGTGGCCCGTTACCTGGTCGCCGAGCACGGGATCCGGCATCTGACGCTGACGAGCCGTCGGGGTCTGGAGGCCCCGGGTGCTCCGGAGCTCGTGGCGGAGCTGACGGCTGCGGGCGCTGACGTGCGCGTCGTCGCTTGTGATGTGTCCGACCGGGCGGCGCTGGTCGCCGTGGTGGACGGAATCACCATCGACCGGCCGCTCACCGCCGTGGTCCACGCTGCCGGAATCGGTGACAGCGCACTGGTCGACGCCCTGACGCACGAGCAGGTGCACTCCGTGCTCGCGCCGAAGGCGGACGCGGCCTGGTGGTTGCACGAGCTGACCCGTGAGATGGACCTGGCAGCGTTCGTCCTGTTCTCGTCCGCCGGCGGGCTCGTTCTGACGGGCGGGCAGGGTAACTACGCGGCCGCCAACGTCTTCCTCGACGCCCTGGCGCAGCAGCGCCACGCCGAGGGGCTGCCCGCCACCGCGATGGCGTACGGCCTCTGGGAGGTCGGGGCCGGACTCGGCCAGTACCTCAGTGACATCGACCGCAAGCGCATGGCCAACCAGGGCGTCCCGGCACTCTCCTACGAGGCCGGTCTGGAGCTGTTCGCGGCGGGGCTGCGGTCGTCGCGGCCCACGGTCGTCCCCATCCACGTCGACACGGCCGCCCTGCGCACTCGTACCGACGAGATCCCCGCCCTCCTGCGCGGCCTCGCCCCCATGGCACGCCGGTCGGCGGCCGCCGGGGACGGCGTGGCAGCGGGCGAACCGGCCGGCTTCGAACAGCGGCTCGCGGGACTGTCGGCGAACGAGCGGAACCGTGCGGTGCTGCAGATCGTGCGCGGTCAGGTGGCGGCCGTCCTGGGGCACGGTTCGGCCGATGCGATCGGTCCGGACCGGGCGTTCCAGGAGCTCGGCTTCGACTCGCTCGCGGCGACCGAGCTGCGCAACCAGCTCAACCGCATCACCGGTCTCCGTCTCCCCGCCACCCTCGTCTTCGACTACCCCAACTCCCGTGCCGTCACCGACCACATCGAGGCCCAGCTGACCCCGGTGGTGGACGCACACGGCGCCGGAACCGGCGGCGTCGACGACGACATCCGCCGGGCGCTTCAGACGATCCCGACGAACCGGCTGCGCGACGCCGGCCTGATGGACAGCCTCCTCGAACTCGCGGAGGTGCGTGGACTGCCGGTCGGCCCGGACGCGGAAGAGGCGCCCGACATCAGCGCCGACGACATCGACGACACCGACGACATCGACGGCGAGGCGCTGCTGGCCGCCCGCAGGGAGACCGCCCGGCTCCGGAAGCACAACCGCGAGCTTTCCGCGGCCCGGCACGAGCCCATCGCCATCGTCGGCATGGCCTGCCGCTACCCGGGCGGGGTGACCAGCCCCGAGGACCTGTGGCGGCTGGTGACCTCCGGTGGCGACGCGATCTCCGCGTTCCCGGACGACCGCGGCTGGGAGGGCTTCCAGGACGCGGGCCAGTACCCCCGCCTGGGCGGGTTCCTCGACGAGGCGGCCGGTTTCGACCCCGCGTTCTTCGGGATCTCCCCGCGCGAGGCCCTCGCCATGGATCCCCAGCAGCGGCTCACCCTGGAGCTGTCCTGGGAGGCCCTGGAGCGGGCGGGCATCGACCCGACCTCGCTCAAGGGCACCCGGACCGGCGTGTTCGCCGGTGTGATGTACCACGACTACCCCGGCAGCGACGGCAACGGCAGCGTGGTGTCCGGCCGGGTCTCCTACAAGCTCGGCCTGGAAGGGCCCGCCGTGTCCGTGGACACCGCGTGCTCGTCCTCTCTGGTCGCACTGCACCTCGCCGTGCAGTCCCTGCGGCAGGGCGACTGCTCGCTCGCGGTGACCGGCGGTGTCACCGTGCTGTCGACCCCGGGCGTGTTCGCGGAGTTCGGCCGCCAGGGCGCGCTCGCGTCGGACGGCCGCTGCAAGTCCTTCGCCTCGGCCGCCGACGGCACGGGCTTCTCGGAAGGCGCCGGCTTCCTCGTCGTGGAACGGTTGTCGGACGCCCTCCGCAACGGGCATCCCGTGCTCGCCGTGGTCCGCGGCTCCGCCGTCAACCAGGACGGCGCTTCCAACGGCCTGACGGCGCCCAACGGCCCGTCCCAGCGCCGCGTCATCCGCCAGGCCCTCGCCAACGCCCGCCTCGCCGCCGACCAGATCGACGCGGTCGAGGCCCACGGCACGGGCACCACTCTGGGTGACCCGATCGAGGCACAGGCGCTGCTGGCGACGTACGGTCAGGACCGGCCGGAGGACCGGCCGCTGTGGCTGGGCTCGGTGAAGTCCAACATCGGTCACACACAGGCCGCCGCCGGCGTCGCGGGCGTCATCAAGATGGTCATGGCGATGCGGAACGGCGTCCTGCCCTCCACGCTCCACGTGGACGAGCCGTCGTCGAAGGTCGACTGGTCCGAGGGAAGCGTGCGCCTGCTGACGGAGACCAGGGAATGGGGTACGAACGGCCGCCCGCGCCGGGCGGGCGTCTCGTCCTTCGGTATCAGCGGCACGAACGCGCACGTCCTGGTCGAGCAGGCGCCGCAGGCGGCGATCGAGGAGGAGAGGGACGCGGCACCGGTCGTGGTGCCGTGGCTGCTGTCCGCCCGTGACGAGAACGCGCTGCGGGCGCAGGCCGAGCGCCTGCTGACCCTGCTGGACTCCGGGTCGTCGCCGCAGCACAGCCCGCTCGACGTGGCCTTCTCGCTCGCCACGACCAGGGCCGCCCTCGACCACCGCGCGGCGGTCGTCGGCACGCAGCCGGACGAACTCGTCGCCGGCCTGCGAGCCCTGGCACGCGGCGAGGCGGCGGCGCACGGCTCGCGGGCCGAAGGACTGCTGGCGGTGCTGTTCTCGGGTCAGGGTTCGCAGCGGCTGGGGATGGGTCGGGAGTTGTACTCCCGCTTCCCGGTGTTTGCGGATGCTTTCGACGCGGTGTGTGCCGGGTTGGACGAGCACCTTGAGCGTCCGCTGCGGGATGTTGTCTGGGGTGAGGACGAGGAGGTCATCAACCAGACGGTGTATGCCCAGGCCGGGTTGTTTGCGGTCGAGGTGGCGTTGTTCCGGTTGGTGGAGTCGTGGGGTGTGCGGCCGGAGTATGTGGCCGGGCATTCGATCGGTGAGGTGGCGGCGGCGCATGTGGCCGGGGTCTTCTCGCTGGCGGATGCGTGTGCGTTGGTGGCGGCTCGTGGTCGTCTGATGCAGGAGCTGCCTGCCGGTGGTGCGATGGTGGCGGTCCAGGCGGCGGAGGACGAGGTCCTGCCGCTGCTGACGGACGATGTCGCGATCGCGGCTGTGAACGGCCCGTCGTCGGTGGTGGTGTCGGGCGCGGAGGAGGCGGTCGCGCGGATCGCCGGGCACTTCGAGGCCGAGGGGCGCAAGACAAGTCGTCTGCGTGTCTCGCATGCGTTCCACTCGCCGTTGATGGAGCCGATGCTGGCGGAGTTCCGGGAGGTCGTGGAGGGCGTCTCCTTCGACGCTCCCGCCATTCCGGTCGTCTCCAACCTCACCGGCACCCTGGCGACGGCCGAGGAGATCGGGTCCGCTGAGTACTGGGTGCGCCACGTCCGTGAGGCGGTCCGCTTCTCCGACGGGATACGCACCCTTCAGACCGAGGGCGTGACCCGCTTCCTGGAGCTCGGCCCCGACGGCGTCCTGAGCGCCATGGCCGAGGCTTCCCTCACAGGCGAAGCCAGCGTGATCCCCGCTCTGCGGCGGAATCAGGCCGAGGAAACCGCTGTCGTGGATGCCCTCTCCCGGCTGCACACCTCCGGTGAGCAGGTGGACTGGGCGGCGTTCTTCACCGGCACCGGTGCCCGCCGAATCGACCTTCCCACCTACGCCTTCCAGCACCAGCGCTTCTGGCCGGCGGTGATGACGCCCCTCGGCGCCTCGTCCGAGGGCGGTCACCCGCTGCTGGGCGCGGCGGTGGAGCTGGCAGGCTCCGACGGCTTCCTCTTCACAGCGCGGCTGTCACTCCAGACCCACGCCTGGCTGGCGGATCACGCTGTCATGGGTTCGGTGCTGGTGCCGGGTACGGCGCTGGTGGAGCTGGCGCTGCGGGCCGGTGACGAGGCCGGTTGCGGCCTGCTGGAGGAGCTGACGCTGGCCGCGCCGCTCGTCCTCCCCGAGCGGGGTGGCGTGCAGGTACAGGTCCGGGTCGGCGAGCCCGACGAGGCGGGTCGGCGTACCGTGACCGTCCACTCCCGGCCCGACGACGGTCAGGATCAGCCGTGGACGCTGCACGCGCAGGGCACACTGGCCGACGGAGTGGGCTCCGCCGTCGCGTTCGACGCGACGGTATGGCCGCCGGAAGGCGCCCAGCCCCTCGATGTGGCGGGCGGCTACGAGCGGTTCGCGGAGTCCGGTTTCGCGTACGGTCCGGTGTTCCAGGGTCTGCGGGCGGCGTGGAGGCTCGGCGACGAGGTGTTCGCCGAGGTGTCGCTGCCCGAGGACGTGGACGGCGGCGCGTACGGACTGCACCCGGCGCTCTTCGACGCGAGCCTGCACGCTGCTGCCTTCGGCGGCGGGGAGGGTGAGGGCCAGGGCGGCGGAGTCCCGTTCTCGTGGACGGGTGTCTCGCTGCACGCCACTGGTGCCTCCGCCGTCCGGGTGCGTATCCGTACGGCCGCCGACGGCGGGCTGTCCATCGCCGTGGCGGACACGGCGGGCGCGCCCGTCGCCTCCGTCGACTCGCTCGTGGTCCGTCCGATCGCGGCCGACCAGCTCAACACAGTGGACAGGGACTCGCTGTTCCGGCTCGACTGGATGCCGGTCCAGGTGACGGGCGTCGAGGCTGTGTCGTATGTGGATCTCGACCAGCTGAGCGAGACGGAGGCCGTCCCTGCGGCAGTCGTGGTCGAGGTCGGCGGTGAGGCTGACGTAGTGGCTTCGACGCACGAGCTCACCGCTCGTGTTCTCGGTCTGCTGCAGTCGTGGCTGGTGGAGGAGCGGTTCGAGGAGTCGCGTCTGACGTTCGTGACGCGTGGTGCCACTACGGGTGACGATCTGGCCGGTGCGGCGGTGTGGGGCATGGTCCGCTCGGCGCAGTCGGAGAACCCGGGCCGCTTCGGCCTGGTGGATCTCGACGACGCTGCCGATGCCTCGGTGCTGTCCCGCGCGCTGGCTGTGGACGAGCCGCAGTTGCTCGTCCGGGACGGCGAGTTCCTGATCCCCCGGCTGGCGCGGGTGGAGCGGCAGGCGTCGGCGGAGGTTTCGTGGAGTCCTGACGGTACGGTTCTGATCACGGGTGGTACGGGTGGCCTCGGCCGGATCGTCGCCCGGCACTTGGTGAGTGCCTACGGCGTGCGCAGCCTCCTCCTCGTCAGCCGTAGTGGCCTGGGCGCCGAGGAATTGGTCGCCGACTTGACGGCCGAGGGTGTCGACGTGGCCGTGGAAGCGTGCGATGTCGCGGATCCGGCTGCCGTGGCGGATCTCGTCTCCCGGCACGGTCGCATCACGGCTGTCGTGCATACCGCTGGTGTGCTGGATGACGGAATCGTCGCTTCCCTCACCCCGGATCGTGTTTCTGCGGTCCTGCGGCCGAAGGTCGACGCTGTCTGGAACCTCCACGAGGCGACCAAGGGCCTTGATCTCGACGCGTTCGTCGTGTTCTCCTCCGTCGCCGGTACGTTGGGCAGCGCGGGCCAGGCGAACTACGCGGCGGGCAACGCGTTCCTCGACGCGCTCGTCGTGCGCCGTCGGGCCGAGGGGCTGCCGGGTCTGTCGCTCGCCTGGGGCCCGTGGGCCCAGGACAGCGGCATGACCGGCACGCTGAGCGAGGCCGAGGCCGCGCGGATGACCCGCGCGGGCATGCCGCCGCTGTCGCCCGAACAGGGGCTGGCGCTGTTCGACGCGGCGCTGGCCGGTGCCGTCGCCGGCGGTGAGGCAGCGGTGCTGCCCGTCCGCCTCGACCTGCCGGTGCTCCGGAACCAGGGCGAAGTGCCCCCGCTCCTGCGCGGGCTCATCCGTACGCGGCCCACGCGCCGCGCGGGCACGGCTGCGGCCTCCGGGCTGATCCAGCGCCTGGGCGGGCTGTCCACGCCGGAACGGCACGAGGCTCTGCTCGACGTCGTGCGCGGGCAGATCGCGACGGTCCTGGGCCACGCCGGCTCCGCCGAGGTGGACCCGACGCGGGCCTTCCAGGACCTCGGCTTCGACTCCCTCACGGCGGTCGAACTGCGCAACCGCCTGGGTTCGGTGACCGGCCTCCGGCTGCCGGCGACAGTGGTGTTCGACTACCCCACGGCGGAGGCTCTCGTCCGCTTCCTGCTGGACGAGCTGTTCGGCGGGGACACCGAGGCCGATGCGATCGTCCCGGTACGGGTGCTGCCGTCCGTCGCGGACGATCCGGTGGTGATCGTGGGCATGAGCTGCCGCTTCCCGGGCGGGGTCTCGTCGCCCGAGGACCTGTGGCGGCTGGTGTCGGACGGTGTGGACGCGGTCTCCGGCTTCCCGGCCGACCGCGGCTGGGACCTCGACGCTCTCTACAACCCCGACCCCGACCACACGGGGACCGTCTACACCCGTGAGGGCGGCTTCCTTCGGGAGGCGGCGGAGTTCGACCCGGCGTTCTTCGGGATGAGCCCGCGTGAGGCCCTGGCGACTGACTCGCAGCAGCGCCTGCTGCTGGAGGCTACGTGGGAGGCGATCGAAAGGGCCGGCGTCGACCCGGTGTCGCTCCGCGGCAGCCAGACGGGCGTCTTCGCCGGCGTGATGTACAACGACTACGCCAACCTCCTCTCCGGACGTGAGTTCGAGGGGTATCAGGGCAGTGGCAGCGCGGGCAGTGTGGCGTCGGGCCGGGTGTCCTACACCTTCGGTTTCGAGGGCCCTGCGGTGACGGTCGACACGGCCTGCTCGTCCTCCCTGGTCGCTCTGCACTTGGCGGCGCAGGCGCTGCGTTCGGGTGAGTGCTCGCTGGCGCTGGCCGGTGGTGTGACGGTCATGTCGACCCCGACCACGTACATCGAGTTCTCGCGTCAGCGCGGCCTGTCCCCGGACGGCCGGTGCAAGGCGTTCGCGGACGCGGCCGACGGTGTCGGCTGGTCCGAGGGCGTGGGCATGCTGGTCCTGGAGCGGATGTCGGACGCCCGTCGAAACGGCCACCGCGTCCTCGCCGTGGTCCGGGGCAGCGCCGTCAACCAGGACGGTGCGTCGAACGGTCTGACGGCGCCGAACGGTCCGTCGCAGCAGCGGGTGATCCGCCAGGCGCTGGCCAGTGGCGGGCTGTCGGCCGCTGATGTCGACGCGGTGGAGGCACACGGTACGGGTACCACTCTGGGTGACCCCATCGAGGCACAGGCGCTGCTGGCCACCTACGGTCAGGGGCGGTCGGGGGAGCGGCCGTTGCTGCTCGGCTCGGTGAAGTCCAACCTCGGCCACACCCAGGCGGCCGCAGGCGTGGCCGGCATCATCAAGATGGTCATGGCGATGCGCCACGGCGTCCTCCCGCGGACGCTGCACGTCGATCAGCCGTCCTCGCACGTGGACTGGTCGGCGGGCGCGGTGGAGTTGCTGACGGAGCGGACGGTCTGGCCCGAGGGTGACGGACCGCGCAGGGCGGGTGTGTCGTCGTTCGGCATCAGCGGGACGAACGCGCACGTGATCCTGGAGCAGGCCGACCCTGAGCCGGAGCCGGAAGGCGACGACACCCCCGTCTCGGGTGCGGTCGTGCCCTGGGTGCTGTCGGGCAAGACCGAAGCCGCTCTGCGGGATCAGGCCGCACGCCTGCTGGCGCACATCAGCGGAAGCCGGCCGGTGGATGTCGGATTCTCGCTGGTGTCGAGCCGGTCGAGCTTCGCGCACCGGGCCGTCGTATTGGCAGCCGACGCGGAGTCGCTGACGGGAGCGCTCGCGTCACTGGCGTCGGGTGAGTCCGGCGCCGGTGTGGTCGAGGGCTCGGTCGGCTCGGGGAGGACAGCGGTGCTGTTCTCGGGCCAGGGCTCCCAGCGGCTCGGCATGGGCCGGGAGCTGTACTCCCGTTTCCCCGTCTTCGCCGACGCGTTCGACGCGGTGTGCGCGGGCCTGGACAAGCACCTGGACGAACACCTGGACCGGCGGCCCCTGCGGGAGGTCGTCTGGGGTGAGGACGAGGAGCTGATCAACCAGACCGTCCACACCCAGGCCGGGCTCTTCGCGGTCGAGGTGGCGCTGTTCCGGCTGGTGGAGTCGTGGGGCGTGCGCCCGGACTTCGTCGCCGGGCACTCGATCGGCGAGGTCGCGGCGGCACACGTCGCCGGGGTCTTCCCGCTGGACGACGCCTGCCGGCTCGTCGCCGCTCGCGGGCGGCTGATGCAGGAGCTGCCTGCGGGCGGGGCGATGGTCGCCATCCGGGCCACGGAGGACGAGGTTCTGCCGCTGCTGTCGGACGACGTCTCGATAGCGGCAGTCAATGGCCCGTCGTCGCTCGTGGTCTCGGGCGCGGACGAAGCGGTCGCGCGGATCGCCGGGCACTTCGAGGCGGAGGGGCGTAAGACGAGTCGTCTGCGTGTCTCGCACGCGTTCCACTCGCCGTTGATGGAGCCGATGCTGGCGGAGTTCCGGGAGGTCGTGGAGGGTCTGACCTTCGGGGCCCCCGCCGTCCCGGTCGTCTCCAACCTCACCGGTGACCTCGCCAAGCCCGAGGAACTGGCCTCCGCCGACTACTGGGTGCGGCACGTCCGCGAGGCGGTCCGCTTCTCCGACGGGATACGCACCCTTCAGACCGAGGGCGTGACCCGCTTCCTGGAGCTCGGCCCCGACGGTGTCCTGACCGCCATGGCCGAGGAGTCCCTGACCGACCCGGCCACCCTCGTTCCCGCGCTCCGCAGGAACCGGGACGAGGAGACGTCGATCGTCAGCGCGCTCGCCGAACTCCACGTCCACGGCGGGAAGGTGGACTGGACGGCCTTCTTCGCCGGGACGGGCGCGCGGCACGTGGACCTGCCGACGTACGCGTTCCAGCACCAGCGGTTCTGGCCCACGGGCACGGCCGTACGCGCCGGGGACGTCCGGTTCGCGGGCCTCGGCTCCGCCGAGCACCCGCTGCTGGGCGCGGCAGTGGAACTGGTCAACACCGATGGCTTCCTCTTCACGGGCAGGCTGTCCGTCCAGTCCCACGCCTGGCTGGCGGATCACGTTGTCATGGGGTCGGTGCTGGTGCCGGGTACGGCGCTGGTGGAGCTGGCGCTGCGAGCGGGCGATGAGGCTGGTTGCGGCCTGCTGGAGGAGCTGACGCTGGCCGCGCCGCTCGTCCTGCCCGAGCAGGGCAGTGTCCAGGTGCAGGTCTGGGTCGGTGAGCCCGACGAGGCGGGCCGTCGCGCGGTGACGATCCACTCCCGTACGGGAGAGGAGCCGTGGACGCTGCATGCCAGCGGTTTCCTCACCACGAGCACCGCGCAGGCGCAGGAATTCGATGCCGCAGCATGGCCGCCGGCCGGAGCGGAAGCGATCGACGTGGCGGGCGCCTACGAGCGGTTCGCGGAGTCCGGTTTCGCGTACGGTCCGGTGTTCCAGGGTCTGCGGGCGGCGTGGAGGCTCGGCGACGAGGTGTTCGCCGAGGTGGCGCTGCCCGAAGGCACCGACGGTGGGGCGTTCGGCCTCCACCCGGCGCTCTTCGACGCGAGCCTGCACGCCGCTGCCTTCGGCGGCGGGGATGGTGAGGGCCAGGGCGGTGACGTCCCGTTCTCGTGGACGGGTGTCTCGCTGCACGCCACTGGTGCCTCCGCCGTCCGGGTGCGTATCCGTACGGCCGTCGATGGCGGCGGGGTGTCCATCGCGATCGCCGATACGACGGGTGCGCCTGTCGCTTCCGTCGAGTCGCTCGTGGTCCGGCCCATCGCGGCCGACCAGCTCAACACAGTCGACAGGGACTCGCTCTTCGCTCTCGACTGGACGCCGGTCCAGGTGACGGGCGTCGAGGCTGTGTCGTATGTGGATCTCGACCAGCTGGGTGAGACGGAGGCCGTCCCTGCGGCAGTCGTGGTCGAGGTCGGCGGTGAGGCTGACGTAGTGGCTTCGACGCACGAGCTCACCGCTCGTGTTCTGGGTCTGCTGCAGTCGTGGCTGGTGGAGGAGCGGTTCGAGGAGTCGCGTCTGACGTTCGTGACGCGTGGTGCCACTACGGGTGACGATCTGGCCGGTGCGGCGGTGTGGGGCATGGTCCGCTCGGCGCAGTCGGAGAACCCGGGCCGGTTCGGTCTGGTGGATGTCGATGGTGATGTCGATGCCTCGGTGCTGTCCCGGGCGTTGGCTGTCGACGAGCCGCAGCTCCTGGTCCGTGGCGGCGAGTTCCTCGCCGCCCGTCTCGCCCGGGTGACGGCCGAGCCGGAGGCCGAGGCCCCCTGGCGCTCCGACGGTACGGTCCTCGTCACCGGCGGCACCGGTGGCCTCGGCCGGATCGTCGCCCGGCACCTGGCCACTCACCACGGCGTACGCAGCCTTCTCCTGGTGAGCCGTAGCGGCTTGGGAGCTGAGGCGTTGGTCGCCGAGTTGGCCGTCGAGGGTGTCGACGTGGCCGTGGAAGCGTGCGATGTCGCGGACCGCGCGGCGGTGGACGATCTCGTCTCCCGGCACGGTCGCATCACGGCCGTCGTGCACACCGCCGGTGTGCTCGATGACGGAATCGTCGCCTCCCTCACCCCGGATCGTGTTTCCGCCGTCCTGCGGCCGAAGGTCGACGCTGTCTGGAACCTCCACGAGGCGACCAAGCACCTCGATCTCGACGCGTTCGTCGTCTTCTCCTCCGCCGCGGGCACCTTCGGTACCCCCGGCCAGGCGAACTACGCGGCCGGCAACGCCTTCCTCGACGCCCTGGCCCGGCACCGCCGGGCAGAGGGACTCGCGGGAGCGTCGCTCGCCTGGGGCCCGTGGGCTCAGGACAGCGGTATGACGGGCACACTGACCGAGGCCGACGTCCAGCGGATCGCCCGGACGGGCATGCCGGAGCTCTCGGCCGAGGAGGGCGTGGCGTTGTTCGACAGGGCGCTGGCCCTCGCGGACGAGCCCGTGACGCTGCCGGTGCGGCTGGACCTCGCGGCGCTGCGCGCGCGGGGTGAGGTGCCGCCGTTGCTGCGCGGCCTGATCCGGACGCCGGCGGGCCGGCGGGCGGCCTCCGCCGGGGCCGGTGGCGGCGCTGCCGCCGCCGATCTCGCCCAGCGGCTGTCCGGGCTGTCGGCGGCGGAGGGGCGCGAGGTGCTGCTGGACGCCGTCCGGGGGCAGATCGCGACGGTCCTCGGCCACGCCGGTGGCGCGGAAGTGGACCCGGCCAAGGCGTTCCGGGACCTGGGCTTCGACTCCCTCACGGCGGTCGAGCTGCGGAACCGGCTCAGCGCGCTCACGGGCGTCCGGCTGCCGGCGACGCTGCTCTTCGACTACCCGACGGCCGGGGAGCTCGTGGACCACCTGTACGCCAAGGTGGCCCCGGCGGACTCGCCCTCCGGCCCGGAGGCGGTCCTGGGCGAGCTCGACAGGCTCGAGAAGGCCTTCCTCGGCCTGGAGGTCACCGAGGAGATGTTCGAGCGGGTCGCCGGCCGCCTGGAGGTGCTCCGGTCCAAGTGGGGCGCCCTGCGCGACGGCGGCAAGGGAGCGGGCGCCGGGGACGTGACCGGCTCCGGGGAGGACGCGGAGTTCGACTTCGAGTCCGCCTCCGACGAGGACGTCTTCGACCTCCTCGACAACGAGCTCGGGCTCTCGGACGAGATCTGACACCAGCCCCGAACAGCGCGCTGCCCGTACCGGAATCCCGGTACGGGCAGCGTCGTATGCAGGTGAGTCGTATGCAGGTGAGAGGAAGGACTCGTCAGAGCGGACGCCGGAACCCCAGCACCGCCGCCACGGCGCCCACCACGGCGATGAAGCCGCTGATGAGCACCGCGGGCAGCGCGGCGTCGGCGCCCGGCACGTCGAGGGCCAGGGCGCGCGTGGCGTCGATGGCGTAGGTCAGCGGGTTGACCTCGGCGACCACCCGGAGCCAGGCGGGCAGGTCGTCGACGGGCACATAGGCGCTGGAGGCGAACATCAGGGGGAAGATGGCGATGATCGCGAGGTTCTGCATGGGCTCGGCGCGCCGCAGCCACGCGCCGGCCGCGATGAACGCCCACCCCAGCGTCCAGCTGATGAAGAGCGTCAGCCCGGCGGAGGCGGCGAGTTCGCCCGCGCCGCCCTTGGGGGAGTAGCCGAGCACGGTGATGCCCAGCAGCAGGATGATGACGACCTGGATCGCGCTGCGCACGAGGCTGGAGATGCTGCGGGCGATGAGCAGCGAGCTGGGGTGGATGGGGAGGGAGCGCAGCCGGGCGACGATGCCGTTCTTGAGGTCGTCGACGAGGCCGACGCCGCTCTGCATGGCGGACTGGACCGCGTTGTCCACGAGGACGGCGGGCAGGACGAAGTCGAGGTAGCTGACGCCCTTGGGGAAGTGGGGCGGGTGGCCCATCTTGCTGAAGACCTGGGTGAGGACGAAGAGGATGATCACGGGCTGGATCAGGCCGAACAGGACCGTGCCGGGGTCGGTGGCCATCGCCCGGAGGGATCTGCCGGTGAGCACCCGTACCTGGCCGAGCATGGAGCTGCCGGCCCAGGCGGTGGGGCTGCCCGGGCGACCGGGGGCGTGGGCGACCGGCGCCGCCGTGCCCTCCTCGGGGGTCCGGGTGAGCGGTGCGGTCATGGAGTCTCCACAGTGAACGCGAACATGCGGATGGGCGGGGGTGGGGATGGGGACGGGGGTTTACGGGACGACCGTTGGTGCCGCCGGTGCCGCCGGTGCCGCCGGCCGGGGGCGGGTCTGCTGGTCGGCCAGGGCCAGGTACACGTCGTCGAGGCTGGGTTCGCCGAAGGACAGTTCCGTGGCCTCGATGCCCGCGTGGTCGAGGGCCCTGATGACGGCCGCGATGTCCTTGGACGCCTCGATGGCGATGACGACCGTGCCGTTCTCCCGGTCCGGGACCGGTTCCATCCCGGCGCGGCGCAGGGCCGCGGCGGCGGCGTCCGGGCCGGTGGCCGGGTCGGGGGTGACGGTGACGGTGCGCTGGCCGACGGTGGCCTTGAGCTCGGCGGCCGTGCCGCCGGCGATGACGGATCCGGCGGAGAGCACCGTGATGGAGTCGGCCAGCCGGTCCGCCTCGTCGAGGTACTGGGTGGTGAGCAGGACCGTGGTGCCCTGGGCGACGAGCCCTTCCACGATCTCCCACAGCCTCAGTCGGCTGGACGGGTCGAGCCCGGTGGTGGGTTCGTCGAGGAAGATGACGTCCGGTTGGCCGACGAGGCTCGCCGCGAGGTCGAGGCGCCGGCGCAGGCCGCCGGAGTAGGTGCCCGGCCGGCGGGTCGCGAACTCCTGGAGCCCGAAGAGCTCCAGCAGTTCGTCGGCCCTGGCCCGGGCGGACCTGCGGTCGGCGCCCAGCAGCCGGGCGATGAGGACGAGGTTCTCCCGCCCGCTGAGCTGGGCGTCGACGGAGGCGAACTGGCCGGTCAGGCCGACGCGTCGGCGGACCTCGCGGGGTTCGCGCGTGACGTCGAAACCGGCCACCCTGGCCCGGCCCGAGCTGGGCGGCAGGGCGGCGGCGAGGATGTTGACGAGGGTGGTCTTGCCCGCGCCGTTGTGGCCGAGCAGGGCGAGGACGGTGCCCCGCCGGGCGGTGATGTTCACCGAGTCCAGTGCGCGTACGGAGCCGAAGACCTTGCCCACGTCCTCGGTCTCGATCATGATGTCGTCCCCGGCCATCGGGGCGTCGACAGGTACGGTGAGCCCACTCATGGCTGTTCTCCCGCAGATGGATGAGATGGCGAAAACGCCGTGATTTTCGAGTGATTTCCGACAGCGAGCATGCGGGACCCGGGAGTTGACCGGCCACCGGCCGTAACACGAAAAGTCTCGGGTCTCACCTAGGGCTGTCGGGTGCATGGTTGCTGCTTCGGCGTCCGTCGACCGATGGCCGCGCAGAGGGAGGATCCATGGCACGAGAGCCCCTCGGGGAATTGTTGGACGAGGCGGTGGCGATCATGCGCCGCAAGGGGCATCCCGCCCCCCGGGGCGAGGTCGAGGAGATCGCCGCCCATGTGCTCGGCAGGAGGGTGGGCGAGCTGGTCGCGGACTTCGAGCCGCACGACCGGGTCGTCGCGAAGTTCCGCAGGCTGGTGGGGCGCCGGGCCGACGGGGCGCCGATGGGCCACCTGACCGGCCTCGCCGAGCTCGGCGGCGTCGAGGTGGCGGTGGGTCCCGGGGTGTTCGTCCCCCGCCCGCACAGCGAGCTGGTCCTTTCCAGCGGGCTGGCGGCCGTCGCGGAGGTCTCCGCGCCGCTCGTGGCCGACCTGTGCACCGGCTCGGGCGCGATCGCGCTGGCCCTGGCCCACCGGCGGCCCGACGCCACCGTCCACGCCGTCGACTTCGACCCGCTGGCGCTGGACTTCGCCCGCCGCAACCGCGAGCGCCGCGTCAAGCTGGGCGACACCCCGATCGTCCTCCACGAGGCGGACGTCACCCGCCCCGGGCTCCTGGAGGAGCTGACCGGACGGGTGGACCTGGTGGTGGCGAACCCGCCGTTCATGCCGGACGGTGCGGAGGTGCCCCCGGAGTTCGGCACCCACCAGCCCCGGCAGGCGATCTTCGGCGGACCGGACGGGCTGCGGGTCATCCGGCACGTGGTCGCGGCGGCCGGGCGGCTGCTGCGGCCCGGGGGCGGGTTCGTCGTGGAGCACGGGCACGTCCACGGCGAGTCCGTGCCGGAACTGCTGTGGGCGAGCGGCCACTTCACCGAGGTGTCCACCCACGCCGACCACGACGGCTGGCCCCTGTACTCCCTGGCCCGGCGGGCCGGCGCGTAGCCGGGTCGTAGGGTGAGGGTGCGCCGGCCCCGGGAACGGGCGCCGGCGCACACCGTCGGCGACGGGCGCCCCACCGGTCAGGGCCCGCACTCGCGCCCGCACTCACCCACTCGCTCACCCACTCGCTCACCCACGCGCTCACGCCCCGCTTCGAACGTCGCGGGTGCCCTCACTCCCCGTCCATCAGCCGGAACAGCTCTTCGTCGCTGGCCGAGTCCAGGTCCAGCCCGCTCTCCGGCACTTCGGCCTCGGGTGTGGTCTCCGGGCCCCAGCGGGTCGCGAGGGCCCGCAGCCGGGCCGCCGTCTCCGCGTTGACCGTGACGCCCGTGGAGAGGAGGTACTCCAGCTCGTCCACCAGACCGGTCACCCCGCGCGGCGACCGCGTCGCCGTCTCCTCCAGGCGTTCCCGCAGCAGAGCGACGACGGCGTCCGGAGTGGGGTGGTCGAAGACCAGCGTCGCCGGGAGCCGGACGCCGGTCGCCTCGATGATCCGTCCGCGCAGCTCGATCGCGTTCACGGACGTGATGCCCATCTCCGTGAAGGGCTGCGCCCCGGCGTCCTCGCCCTGCGGCCCGCGCCCGCCGAGCACGGCGGTCACCTCGGCCAGGACCAGGCCCAGGAGCAACTCATCCCGCTCCGGCCCGTCGAGCCCCGCCAGCCGCTCCCGCAGCGGGGACGCGCCCGTGTCGTCGACGGCGGGCACCGAGGGCATCACGGGCGGCGCCGGGGGCGCGGTGGCCGTGGCCGCCGAGCCCACCCAGTACTCGCGGCGCTGGAAGGCGTACGTCGGCAGGGCCACCGGCACGGCCGCCGGCAGCACGGCCCGCCAGTCGACGGACGCGCCGTGGGCGTGGAGCCGGGCCGCGGCGGCGAGCGCGGCCCGCGCCTCGTCCTGACCCGTCGCCAGTGTCGGGACGATCGTGACGGCCCCCGGCCGGCCGGCCGTCGCCTGGACGCACTCGTCGATCATCGGCGTGAGCGCCGGGTCCGGGCCCAGCTCCAGGAAGCACGTCGTCGCGGCCGGCCCGCCCCGCAACCGGTCGACGGCGTCCTTGAAGCGCACCGCCTCCCGGACGTGCCGCACCCAGTGGCCGGGGTCGCGGGCCTCCTCGGCGGTCAGGGGGCGGCCGGTGAGGGCCGAGACGACCGGCACGGCCGGGGCGGCGAAGGACAGCCCCTCGACGACCTCCCGGAACTCCGCCAACATCGGCTCCATCAGCGGCGAGTGGAAGCCGTGGCTCACCACGAGCTGCCGGGTCTTGTGCCCGGCGGCCGCGAGCCGGTCGGCGAGCCCGGTGAGCGGGCCCTCCGCGCCCGACAGCACCACCGAGCGCGGCCCGTTCACCGCGGCGACGGCCACGCTGTCGGCGAGCCCGGCCAGCCACGGCGTGAGCTCGTCCTCGGCGATGCGGACCGCCACCATCGTGCCGCCCGGGGGCAGCGCCCCCATCAGCCTGCCCCGGGCCGCGACCAGCGCGCAGGCGTCCCGCAGGCCGAGGACCCCCGCCACATGGGCGGCGGTGATCTCGCCGACCGAGTGGCCCACCAGGTGGTCCGGGACCACTCCCCATGAGGTGAACAGCCGGTGGAGCGCGACCCCGACGGCGAACAGCGCCGGCTGGGCGTACGCGGTGTCGTCGAGGAGCCCGGCCTCCTCGGAGTCGGGGGCCGCCCACATCACCGAGGTGAGCGGCCGTTCCAGCAGCGGGTCGAGGACCGCGCAGACCTCGCGCAGCGCCGCGTCGAAGACGGGGAAGGCCGCGGCGGCCCGCCGGCCCATGCCCGGGCGCTGGCTGCCCTGGCCCGTGAAGACGAACGCCATGTCGCCGGGCGCGCTCTCGTCGCGTACGACGCCGGGCGCGCGCTCGCCGCCGCCGAACGCGGCGGTGGCGGCGAGCAGTTCCTCGCGCGAGGAGCCGGTGACGACGGCCCGCCGGCCGTGCAGGGCCCGGGTGGTGGCCAGGGAGTAGCCGATGTCCCGGGCCGACAGGGCGGGGTTCGCCCGCGCGTGCTCGGCCAGCCGCAGCGCCTGGGCGCGCAGGGCCGCGTCGGTGCGGGCGGACAGGACCCAGGGCACGGCCGGCCCGTCATCCTCACCCGAAGGCCCGACGGGGTCCGCCGCCGTTGCCGGCGGTTCCTCCAGGATCACGTGCGCGTTGGTGCCGCTGATCCCGAACGAGGACACGCCCGCCCGGCGCGTCCGCCCGTCCTCCCGGGGCCACGCCCGCGCCTCCGTCAGCAGTTCCACCGCACCCGCCGCCCAGTCCACGTGCGAGGACGGCTGGTTCACGTGCAGGGTCCCGGGCAGGACCTCGTGGCGCAGCGCCAGCACAGTCTTGATCACACCGGCGACGCCGGCGGCCGCCTGCGCGTGGCCGATGTTCGACTTGACGGACCCGAGCCACAGCGGCCGGTCCGCGTCCCGGTCCTTGCCGTACGCGGCCAGCAGCGCCTGCGCCTCGATGGGGTCGCCGAGGGCCGTGCCCGTGCCGTGGCCCTCCAAGGCGTCGACGTCCGCCGCCTCCAGCCCGGCGTTGGCGAGGGCCTGGCGGATGACGCGCTGCTGGGAGGGGCCGTTGGGGGCGGTGATGCCGTTGGACGCGCCGTCCTGGTTGACAGCGGAGCCCCGGACGACCGCCAGCACCGGGTGGCCGTTGCGACGGGCGTCGCTCAGCCGCTCCAGCAGGAGCAGTCCCGCGCCCTCGGACCAGGCCGCGCCGTCGGCGGCGTCCGCGAAGGACTTGCAGCGCCCGTCGGGGGACAGGCCGCGCAGCCGGGAGAACTCGACGAAGGACGCCGGGGTCGCCATGACGGCGACCCCGCCCGCCAGGGCCAGGGAGGACTCGCCGGACCGCAGGGACTGGCACGCCAGGTGCAGGGCGACGAGCGAGGACGAGCAGGCCGTGTCGACCGTCAGGGCCGGGCCCTCGAAACCGTAGGTGTAGGCGACGCGCCCGGACAGGGCGCTCGCGGCCGTGCCGATGCCCAGCAGCCCTTCCAGATCGGCCGCCGCGCCCGCCCGGTCGGTGGCGTAGTCGTGGTACATGGCGCCGGTGAAGACGCCCGTGCGGGTGCCCTTGAGGGTCGTCGGGTCGATGCCCGCCCGTTCCAGGGCCTCCCAGGAGATCTCGAGCAGCAGCCGCTGCTGGGGGTCGGTGGCCAGGGCCTCCCGGTCGGAGAGGCCGAAGAAGCCCGCGTCGAAGTGGCCCGCGTCGTGGAGGAAGCCGCCTTCGCGGGCGTAGGAGGTGCCCCGGTGCTCGGGGTCGTCGTCGAAGAGCCGGTCGAGGTCCCAGCCGCGGCCCGTGGGGAAGCCGGAGACCGCGTCGGTGCCGTCGGCGAGGAGGGCCCACAGCTCCTCGGGGGAGTTCGCGCCGCCCGGCAGTCGGCAGGCCATGCCGATGACGGCCACGGGCTCGCCGGAGTCCGCTCCGTGCGCGGGGACGGCCTCCGGTGCCGTCTCCTCGGCGGGGCAGCCGGTCAGGGCACGCGCCACGGCGAGCGGGGTGGGGAAGTCGAAGGCCAGGGTGGTGGGCAGGGGCAGCCCCGTCGCCTCCTGGAGGAGGTTGCGCAGCCGGATGGCGAGGACGGAGTCGAGGCCCAGATCACGGAAGGTCGCCTCCGCGGGGACGGCGTCCTGCAGGCCAGGCACGTCCCCGCGGCCGGCCCCGGGCACGTCCCCGTCGGCGCCCACCGATACGCCCGCCAGGACGTCGGCCACGCACCCGCGGACGAGGTCCAGCGCCTCCTCGACCGTGCACGGCCGCCGGTCCGGGCCGTCGCAGACCGGGCCCCGGGCGATCTCGCCCGTGGCGAGCGCCTGTTCCAGTGCCCGGCGGTGGAGTTTGCCGGCGGGGGTGAGTGGGAGCTCCGGCACCGTGACCACCTCCAGCGGGATCTTGTAGTCGGCCACGCCGCGCCGCCGCAGGAAGTCCGTCACCTCCGCGAGGCCGGGCGCGGGAGCGGCCTTCTCCGTGACGACCAGGCAGGGGTACTCGCCGAGGCGGGCGTCCGGCACGCCCAGGACCGCGAGGGGGCCCACGCCGGGGAGGTCCGCGAGCAGGCCCTGGATCTCCGTGGCGTTGAACTTCCGGCCGCCCACGTTGACGATCTCGGCCGACCGGCCGTGGAACGCGACCCGCCCGTCGGGGCCCAGGGCGGCCAGGTCGCCGGTGCGCAGCCAGCCGTCGTCGGTGACGGCCGCGCGGGTGAGCTCCGGCTCGCGGTAGTAGCCGCGGAACATCCCGGGGCTGCGGTAGCGCAGTTCGCCGACCGTGCCCGGGGGGCAGTCGCGGCCGTCCTCGTCGACGACGCGGATCCCGGCGCCGTTCGTGGGCAGGCCGACGCTGCGCGTGGCGACGTCGGCGGGGTCGTCGGCGCGGGTGCGGGTGCCGGTGCCCAGTTCGGACATTCCCCAGACGACGACGAGCGCGCAGTCGAGCGCGTCCCGTACGCCCGCGACGAGCGGGCCGGGGATGGCCGCGCCCGCCGTGCGCACCTCGTGGGGCCGGAAGCCGGCCGGTTCGCCGGTCTCGGTGAGCCGGGTGACGACGTCGTGGAGCTGCGCGGGGACGGCGAAGACGACGCTCGGGTCGGCCTCCCGGGCCAGGGCGAGGAAGCGGTCGGGGTCCCAGGAGCCCAGCAGCACCTGCCGGCAGGCGGCGAACAGGGCCGAGTGGAGGGACTGGAGGCCGAAGAGGTGGGTGAGGGGGCAGGCCGTGACGACCGCGCGGGCGAACGCCTCCGGGGCCTCGGCGGTGACGGCCGAGGTGTTCGACAGCAGGCCGTCGTGGCTGTGGAGGCAGATCTTCGGCCGGGCGGAGGTGGTGCCGGAGGACGGGACGAGTACGAACGGCATGTCCGGGGTCACGGTCACGGGGTGGGGGGCGTGGCCCGACCAGGTGGCCAGCAGGGTGTCCAGCCGGGCCGTGCCGGGCTCGTCCTCCTGCTTGCCGGCCGTGCCGGTGAGCAGGACGGTCCCGAGTGAGGGCACGGTCCGCTGGAGATGACGGACGGTCAGTTCGTGTTCGCGTCCGTCCTGGGTCGCGGCGGGGAGGACGGCGAGCGCGGGCTCGACCCGGCTCAGCAGGGCGTGGACGTCCTTGGGGCCGTTGCCCTGGTGGACGGGCAGCAGCACGGCGCCGACGGCGGCGACGGCCAGGTGGAGGGTGGGGAACTCCCAGCTGTTGGGCAGGTGCGCCGCCACCACGTCGCCGGGCGCCACCCCGAGCTCCTGGAGGCCCCTGGCCAGGGCGTCGACGTCGGCGTGCCACTGCCGCCAGGTCCAGGAGCGTTCCCCGTCGACGAGGGCCACCGCGTCGGGGGCGGCGCTCACGGCGGCCTGGAACACGTCCGGGAGTGTGAAGCCGCCCAGGACGCCGGGGGAACCGGCCGTCGGGTCGATCGTGTAGTCGGTGGTGCGGACGGGCATCGTCACTCCCGGAGGTTCGGATGGGCGCCGGTGTCGCCGGCCGGGCCCGGTGCGGCGGTCAGGGGTGGGTCGCGGGCGCGCGGCCGGGGAATTCGGCGCCGAGCAGCTCGAGCAGCGGCGTGGCCTTCACCGCCGTCTCCTCGAACTCCGCCTC
Organism: Streptomyces abikoensis; assembly: GCF_014648775.1. Classification (GTDB taxonomy): domain Bacteria; phylum Actinomycetota; class Actinomycetes; order Streptomycetales; family Streptomycetaceae; genus Streptomyces; species Streptomyces abikoensis. The sequence continues at coordinate 269,173 of NZ_BMRT01000002.1, read as the reverse complement.
CGGGTCCGACAGCGCGATGATCGCGCCGCCCACGCCGTAGCGGAGGGTGCCGCCGCTGAGCACCACGGTGCGGATGACGATGCTCAGGTCGGCCGCGCCGGTCAGCGAGAAGTAGCCGATGGCCCCGGAGTAGACGCCGCGGGGGCCGTCCTCCAGCCGGTCGATGATCTGCATGGTGCGGATCTTCGGCGCACCCGTCATCGAGCCGCCGGGGAACGCGGCCCGGACGCCCGTGACCGCGCAGTCGTCCTCCCGGAGCCTGGCCCGGACCGTGCTCACCAACTGGTGGACGGTGGCGTAGGACTCAACCTGGAAGACGGGGGACGCCGTGACCGAGCCGATCTCGGCGCAGCGGCCCAGGTCGTGCCGGACCAGGTCGACGATCATCAGGTTCTCGGCGCGGTCCTTCTCGCAGGAGGCGAGCTCCTCGACGAGGGCCGCGTCCTCCTCGGCGCAGCCGCCGCGCGGCCGGGTGCCCTTGATGGGCTTGGACTCCATCAGCCCGTTCCGGTCGATGCGCAGGAAGCGCTCCGGGGAGGTGCTGAGGACGGACAGGTCCGCGAAGCCGAGGTAGGCGGCGAAGGGGGCGGGGCTGGTGCGGCGCAGGAAGCGGTACGCCTGCCAGGGGTCGAGGTCGGCCTCCGCCTCGATCATGTTGGTGAGGCAGACCTCGTAGGTCTCGCCGGCCTTGATCTCCTCCTGGCACGCGGCGATGAGCTTGAGGTAGGTGTCGCGGTCGTGGCGCAGCCGGATCCCGGTGGTGCCGGGCGGTACGGGCCGGTCGCAGGGGCCGGGGTCATGGCCGGCGGCCCCGTCGAGGAGGTCGGCGGTGGTCCGCAGCCAGGCGCGGGCGGGCGCCTCGTCGGTGTCCTCGGCGAGGGCCAGCAGGTGGGTGGTGTCCGTGCGGTGGTCGAAGACGACGGCACGGTCGGCGAAGACCATCACGGCGTCGGGCTCGGCGGGGCGGTGCGCGGCGGCCCCGTCGCACTCGGCCTTGAGCTCGTAGCCGAGGTAGCCGACCCAGCCGAGGGCGAAGTCGAAGGGCAGGCCGGGGGTTTCGACGCGGGCCGCGCGCAGGTCCCGCTCCAGCCAGGTCAGGAAGTCGCCGGGTACGGTCCGGGCGGGTTCCGTGGTGGCGGTCACGGTGACGGTGCCCCGGGCGACGTCGGCGGTGGCGACGCGGGCGAGGGGGCCGGAGGCGTCGCCCATGACGGAGAGTTCGCCGAGGGGGCCGCCGGTGCGGCTGCTGTCGAGCCAGAAGGGGTGGTTCCCGGTGCGGAAGAGCCGGTCGAAGACGACCTCGGGGTCCCAGCGGGTGGGGAGGGACTCGGTCAGCACGCGCAGCCGCCGGGTGGGGGCGGCGTGCTCCGCCGGGGCGGGCACGGTTCCCGGCGTGGTTCTCGTCGCCGTTCTCGCTGCGGCGCGCGGGGTGCCGGTGGCGCGCTGGTGGCGTTCCGTCAGCTTCCGGAAGTTCTCCAGGATGCGGTGGCCGCCCTGGGTGCTGATGGACTCGGGGTGGAACTGCACGCCCCACAGGGGGAGGGTGCGGTGGCGCAGGGCCATGACCACGCCGTCCGGGGACCAGGCGGTGGGTTCGAGGTCGGGGGAGAGTTCGGTGACGGCGAGGGAGTGGTAGCGGACGACGTCGAGGGGGGAGGGGAGTCCCTCGAAGAGGCCGGTGCCGTCGTGCCGGACGGGCGAGACCCGGCCGTGGCGGGGCTCGGGCGCCCGGCCGACGGAGGCGCCGTGGGCCAGGGCCATGCCCTGGTGGCCCAGGCAGACGCCGAGGACGGGTATCCGGCCCTCGGCGGCGATCTCCGCGCAGAACCCGAAGTCGGCGGGCCGGTGGGGGGTGCCGGGGCCGGGGGAGAGGACGACGTTGTCGAAGGCGCCGAGCAGCTCCGGGCGCCATGCCGGGTCGTCGTTGCGGATGACCTCGGGCTCTTCGCCGTTGACCTCGGACAGGTAGTGGAAGAGGTTGTACGTGAAGGAGTCGTAGTTGTCGACGAGGAGCGTGCGCATCAGAGTTTCCCGAGTTCGCGGGCTATCTCGGCGTTCACGGCCACGTGATTGCCGGTGAGGAAGAAGTGGCCGCCGGGGAACACCTCGAGCCGGAACTCGCCCTCGGTGTGCCGCTCCCAGGCCTTGGCCTCGTCCAGGGAGGTGCGGGGGTCGGCGTCGCCGGTGAGGACGGTGACGGGGCAGCGGACGACGCGGTCCTCGGGGCAGCGGTAGGTCTCGATCGCGGTGTAGTCGCCGCGGATCGCGGGCAGGGCCATCCGCAGGATCTCCTCGTCGCCGAGGACCCCGGCGTCCGTGCCGTTGAGGAGCTTGAGTTCGGCGATGACGCCGTCGTCGTCGCGCTGGTGGACGGTCTCGGGGCGGGAGGTGGAGGGGGCCCGCCGGCCGGAGGCGATGACGGCCTTCGGGGCGGACGCCGCGCCCTTGGCCTCCAGCCGCAGGGCCACCTCGAAGGCGAGGACGGCGCCCATACTGTGGCCGAAGTAGACGGTGGGCTTGTCGTCCAGGTCGATGAGCCGGTCGGTGATCCGGTCGGCGAGGGTGGCGATGTCGGTGATGCAGGGCTCGTGGCGGCGGTCCTGGCGGCCGGGGTACTGCAGGGCGATGACGTCGACGCCGGGGGCGAACCGGGCGGAGACGGGGTGGAAGAAGCTGGCCGAGCCGCCCGCGTGGGGGAAGCAGACCAGCCGGGTGGTGGCGGTCTCGGCCGGGTGGTAGCGCCGGGCCCACAGGGCCAGGTCGTTGTCCGCGCTGTTCAAGGGCTCGGGTCCTTTCTCGGTGGGGGTGGCGGGGCGTTGCGCGCGTCGGTCCTCGCGCGGGCTCAGTCCTCGTGCACGGTGATGGCCCGTGCCGGGCAGAGGTCGCCCGCCCGCCATACGGCGTCGGTGAGTCCGGCGCCGGGTTCGGGGGCCAGGACAGTGACCAGTCCGTCGTCGTCCTGGTCGAAGACGTCCGGGGCGGTCAGCACGCACTGGCCCGCGCCGATGCAGCGTTCGTTGTCGGCGGTGATACGCATCAGGAGCTCTCCCACTGGACGGGCATCTCGTGCAGCCCGAAGAGTACGACGTCGTGTTTGAAGGCCAGTTCCTCCACGGGGACCGCCAGCCGGAGGGTGGGGATGCGCTCGAAGAGCTTGCGGTAGGCGATCTCCATCTCGACGCGCACCAGGTTCTGGCCGAGGCACTGGTGCATGCCGTAGCCGAAGGCCACGTGGTGGCGGTCGGTGCGGGAGGGGTCGAAGGCGTGGGGGCAGGCGAAGACCTTCTCGTCGTGGTTGGCGGCGGCCACCAGCGGGATGACGCCCTCCCCGGCCCGGACGAGCTGCCCGGCGATCTCCACGTCCTCGACGGCCACCCGCAGGGAGACGATGTCGGCGACCGAGTGGAAGCGCAGCGTCTCCTCGACGACGCGGTCGTCGCCGATCCACTGGGGGTTCTGCAGCAGGGTCATCACGCCCAGCGCGATGTTGTTGGCCGTGGTCTCGTGGCCGGCGATCAGCAGGAGCAGCAGCACGCCGGACAGCTCGTGGGGGGCGATGGTGCCGGTGGCGAGAAGCCTGCTGACCAGGTCGTCCTGGGGCCACTTCGACTTGATGTCGATGAGCCGGTTGATGTAGCGCAGGAGTTCCTTGGTGGCGGTGTCGCGCTGCTGGTCGGTGGAGGAGCGAATGGCGACCAGGGTGCGGGTGCGGGACTCGAAGAAGTCGCGGTCCACCGGGGGCACGCCCAGCAGGGCGGAGATCACCAGGGAGGGCACGGGCAGCGCGAAGTCGGCGACGAGGTCCGCCGAGTTGCCGGAGGCCAGCAGCTCGTCGATGAGCTTGTCGACCGTCTCCTCGATCGCGGGGCGCATGGCCCGGACCCGGCGCACGGTGAACTCGGGGATGAGCGCCTTGCGGAAGCGGTCGTGCTCCGGGGAGTCCATGCCCACGAACCAGCCGGGGATCTGCTCCTGCTTGGGCACGCCCATGGTCTCGCTGATGTTGGGGAAGCCCTTGTGGTCCGGGTTGGAGCTGATCTTCGGGTTGGTGAAGACGGCGCGGACGTCCTCGTGCCGGGTGACCAGCCAGCACTTGTTGCCGTTGGGCAGGTAGGAGAGGACCAGCCCCTCCTGTTCGCGGTAGGTCGTGTACCGGGGAGGCGGGAAGGCCTCGCCGGGCTTGCGCAGCGGGAAGTCGACCACCATCGGGTCGGCGTGCGTCATCGGAAACTCATTCCCTCGTGGCGTGCCTGCGGGTCCGGTCAGCGGGCGGCGGCGTAGAACTCGCGGACCCGGGCGATGATGAAGTCCTGGTCGGCGGCGGTGAGCCCGGTGTGCGTGGGCAGGTAGAAGCCGTCCTCCGCGAACCGGTTGGCCTTCAGCGAGGGCCAGTCGGGGTGGAGGTAGCCGGGCTGGCGGCTCATGGGCTTGAAGAAGAGCCGGGTCTCGATGCCCGCGTCGGCGAGGAAGGCGCGCAGCTCCTCGCGGCGTTCGGCGCGCAGGTCGTACATCCACAGCACGTCGCGCGAGGGCATCAGGGTGATGCCGGGGATGCCGGCGAGGCCCTCGTCGTAGCGCTTCTCTATCTCCCGGCGGGTCGCGAGGATCTCGTCCAGCCGCTCGACCTGGGCGAGGGCGACGGCGGCCTGCATCCCGGTCATCCGGAAGTTGTAGGCGAGCTTCTTGTGGAGGAAGCTGTGGTCCCGGGTGAAGGCCATGGCGCGCAGATGGGCCAGCTGGCCGGCGAGCCCGGGGTCGTCGGTGAGGCAGATGCCGCCCTCGCCCGCCGTGATGATCTTGTTGGCGAAGAGGGAGTAGCAGGCGATGTCGCCCACCGGGCGGATGCCGTGGGCCTCGGCGGAGTCCTCGACGACCCGGAGGTTGTACTGGAACGCGATGTCCATGATCGCGTCCATGTCGCAACGCCGGCCGTAGATGTGCACCGGCATGATCGCCCTGGTCCGCGGGGTGATCTTCTCCTCGATGCGGGTGACGTCGATGTTGAGGTCGTCCCCGCAGTCGACGAAGACGGGCGTGGCGCCGGTGTAGGTGACCGCCCACGCCGAGGCGATCATGGTGAACTCGGGGACGATCACCTCGTCGCCGGGACCGACGCCCAGGGCCCGCAGGGCCAGGGTGAGCGCGGCCGTCCCGGAGGAGCAGGCCACGCCGTGGGCGATCCCGTTCCAGTCCGCGAAGGCCTGCTCGAACCGCTGGATGACGGGGCTCTGGGACGATATCCAGCCGTCGCCGATGGTCGCGGTGACGTACTCGAGCTCCTTGCCGTCGAGGGCGGGACGGGACACGGGGTACTTGAACGACATGGGTTCCTCTCTGATCAGGCCGGGATCAGGCCAGCGCGGGGAGACCGAGGACCAGCCCGGCGGCCGTCTCGCGACCGCCCGCCGCGCGCTGCAGGGCGCCCAGCCGCTCCGCCTTCTCACGGAACGAGAGGTCGCCGAGCACCCGGGTGAGCTTGTCGACGACGTCGTCGACCGCGACGGTCTGGGGCCGGTCGAGGGTCAGGCTGATGCCGAAGTCCTGGCCGCGGACGGCCTGGTCGAAGCAGTCCACCCACAGGGGGCGCACCACCAGGGGCTTGCCGAAGTAGATGCCCTCGTGGAAGCCGTTGCCGCCGCCGTGGGTGAAGAACACCTTGACGTTGGGGTGGGCGAGGACGTCGAGCTGGGAGGGGACCCAGCCCTCGATACGGAGGTTGGCCGGAAGCGATTCCTTCGGAGGCAGCAGGTGCTGCTGCTCCTTGGGCAGCTTCCACAGCACCTGGTGCTCGCCCTCCAGCCGGCGGGCCACCTCCACCAGCGCGTGGACCTGCTCCTTCGTCAGCCGGGTGATGGTGCCGAAGCCCATGTAGACGACCGACGACTGCGCGTCCAGCCAGGCGCGGACGTCCTCGTCGTCCGGGGCCTCCGGCAGGGGCGGCATCATCGCGCCCACCAGCCGCATCCTCTCCGGTATCGGGAAGGGGTAGTCCAGCTCGGCGATGGAGTTGCACAGGACCAGCTCGGCCTTGTCGATCCTGGTCATCGGGTTGGGCGGCGGGATGCGCAGCTCCTTGCGGATCCGCGCGTCCTCCTGGAGCACCTTGCCCATGGCCGGGTTGAAGAACATCGCCAGGGTCCGGTACTTGAACAGCTCGTTGCTCAGGCGCTGCGCCGGGGTCATCTTCCGCGGCAGCCCGGAGTGGGGGACCGGGAAGTCCCGGGGGGTGTGGCCCTTGGCGAAGGGGTTGAGCGAGGTGAGGACGTTGCTCGGCAGGAACGGGACGCTCAGCACGAACGGGATGTCCCGGGCGATGGCCAGGTCCACGGCGAAGCCCGCCATGCAGTCGACGACCATCAGCGCCGGCTGGACCTTCTCGACCACGGCCTCCAGCTTGCGGAACTTCCCCGCCTGGAGGGCCGGCTTGTAGGACTGCCGGATGACGGCCCGGTGCGCCCGGAAGCGGGAGGACTGGGTCACCTCCCGGTAGACCTCGTCGTCCCAGGTCACGGCGGACAGCTCCGGTATCACCTCGCCCAGCGAGGCGAACTCCACCGGCGACCGCTCGGCGATCCTCGCCACGTCCTCGCGACGCGGCTCGTCGGTGGCGAACCACAGGTCCTCCACGCCCTGCCGGGAGAGTTCGCCCGCCAGTACGAGCAGCGGGTTGAGCAGTCCGCTCTCCGGAAGGCTGACGAACAGGATCGGCCGTCGGGCGGAGTCCATGGCATCCCTTTCAGTGGTGGCCGTCGGGGCGGGGCACGGGACGCCCCCGGGCGGGCCGGTCGGCCTCCCCGCACTGTGATCTCACGCCACGCCCCGGGAAATCCTTAGACTCCTCCCGGACGCGACGCGCCGGGCACGGCCCCTTACCACGTCAAAACGACAAGAGGCTCTAATGTCCAGGAGTTCGAGCAAGTGGAACCCCTAGTCATACAAAACGCTCTAGAGTGACAAGAGACCTGACGAGGTGGCCCAAGATCCACCTTGCCGGGACTTGAGCGGAATGTGATGTCTGGGCGCCGGATCCCCCCGTGGGGCGTGAGGAGAACGACCGTGCTGCACCGTCCGCCCGCCGGCGGCTTAACGGAGCCACCGCCCGGCCGCGGCGGGGAACTGGCGGCGCTCGCCGCCCGCGCCGCCTCCGCCCGCACCGGCCACGCCCAGGCGGTCCTCATCGGCGGACCCTCCGGCATCGGCAAGACCCGGCTCCTGCGGGCCTTACTCGACGACCAGGCCGCCCACGGCGTCCGGACCCTCTACGCGGCCTGCGGCCGGGAACCCGCCGCGCACCGGGCGCCCAGCGCCTACGACGGCCTGCCGGACGGCATACCCGGGGAGATGCCCGGGGGCATACCCGGGGGCATCTCCGCAGGTGCGCCCGGGGACACACCCGCGGGCATACCCGGGGGTGCCGCCGCCCCCTACGGCGCGGTGCGCGCCCTGTTCGGTCCCCTGGGCCTCACCGGCACGGGCCCCTCCCCCCTCCTCCGGGGCGGCGCCCACCACGCCCTGCCCGCCCTCGCCCCCGGCGCGGACGCGACCGCCACGCCCCCGCACCAGGTCCTCCACGGCCTCTACCGCCTCGCCGGCAACCTGATGGCGGACCGCCCGCTCACCCTCGTCCTCGACGACGCCCACCACGCCGACGAACACTCCCTGCGCTGGCTCGACTTCCTGCTGCGCCGCGCCGAGCACCACCTGCCGCTGCTCGTCGTCCTCGCCCACCGCCCCGAAGCGGAGCCCGTCGCCGGAGCCGCCCTGGCCGCCGCCTGCGCACCCCACCGGACCACCCTCCTCCCCCTCGGCCCGCTGGGCGAAGCGGAAGCCGCCGAGCTCGCCCGCCGGATCCTCGGCACCCCCGTCGCCCCCGCCTTCGCCGCTCACCTCACGGAGGCCGCCGGCGGCAACCCCCGCACCCTCACCCACGCCCTGCGCACCCTGCGCGCCGAAGGCGCCGCGCCCGACGAGCACGGCGCGCGCCGCGCCGCCGAACTCTGCGCCGCCATGACCGCCAGGACCACCCGCCGGCGGCTCGGCCACCAGCCCGGCTGGGTCCGCGACGTCGCCACGGCCGTCGCCGTCCTCGGCGAGGACGAACCCCGGCGCGTCGCCGCCCTCGCCGGGGTGACCACCGCCCTCGCCGAGGACGCCCTGACCGCGCTGCGCCGCGCCGGCCTCGTCGCCCCCGGCCGCGCCGCCCTCACGGACGCCGCCACCCGCGCCGCCGTCCTCGCCCCGCTCACCGAGCCGGAGCTGACCGCGCTGCGCACCCGGGCCGTCCTCCTGCTCAGCGACGCGGGCCGTCCCGCCGAGGACATCGCCGAACACGTGCTGCGGCTGCCCGGCCCCGTGCCGCCCTGGATGGCCGCCACCCTGCGGGACGCCGCCGCGCGCGCCGCCGCCCGGGGCGCCCACAAGACGGCGGCCCGCTACCTCCACGCCGTGCTCCGGGCGGAACCGGACGACCTGTCCGCCCGCACCGAACTGGCCCGGGCGCTCGCCGAGATCAACCCCGAGGAGGCATTGCCGCTGATCGAGGAGACGCTCGCACTGCGCACCGACCCGCGCACGAAGGCGGCCGTCGCCGCCCAGTACGGGCTGACCTGCCTGGCCCTGCGCCGCGTCCCCACCGCCGTCCGCGTCCTCGACGAGGCCGTGGCCGCCTTCGCCGCCGAGACCGGGCCCGACGCCGGGCCCGCCGACCGCGAGCTGACCGCGCTCCTGGAGTCCGTCCTGCTGCTCGCCGGGACCGTCCGGCGGGAGACGATCGCCGCCGTCCGCGAGCGCGCCGCGCGGATGGCCCTGCCCCACGGCGACACCCCCGCCCAGCGGCAGAAGGCCGCCATGATGAGCATCCTGACCGCCCTCGACGGCCGCTCGGCGGCGCGCACGGTCCTCCAGGCCCGCCGGGCCCTGCGCTCCCCGGCCGCCGAGCCCGGCGGCTGGGCCGCCTTCGCCGCGGCCTTCCCGCTCGCCCTGGCCGACGAGGTCGACGACGCGCTCGGCGCCCTGGACCGTGTCCTGACCCAGGGTCAGGAGTACGGCGAGGCCCGCGTGTACACCCTCGCCCTGGCCGCCCGCTCGCTCGTGCTCCACGGCATCGGCGCGATCCCCGACGCGCTCGCCGACGCCCGCACGGCCGTCGGCCTGACCGCGGAGGAGGACCAGTGCACCGAGCTGACGATGCCTCATATCGTGCTGGCGACCTCACTGGTCGACCACGCCGAGCCCCGGCGGGCCGAGGAGGCCCTCGCCCGCGTCGAGCCCGGCGACCTGGACGGCCATGTGCTGGAGCAGCCCGCCTACTTGCTGGCCCGGGCCCGCGCCCGGCGGGGGCTCGGCGACCACGAGGGCGCCCTCGCCCTCCTCTTCGCCTGCGGGGACGCCCTGGCGGCGGCCGGCGTCGCCAACGCCGTCTTCCACCCCTGGTGGGTGCACGCCGTCCGCCAGCTGACCGCCCTCGGCCGGACCGGCGAGGCCCGCGACATCGCCGAACGCTGGACCGGCCCCGCCCGGTCCTGGGGCACCCCGCGCGCCCTCGGACTCGCCGCCCACGCCCTGGCGGTGACCACCCCCGGGCCCGAAGGCGTCGTCCTCCACACCCAGGCGGTGGAGTGGCTGGCCGGCTCCCCGGCCCGCGTCGAACACGCCCGCGCCGAGTACCACCTGGGCCGGGCCCTGCTCGCGGCCGGCGACCAGCCCGCCGCCCGCGAGCACCTGCGCACCGCCGTCGGCCTGGCCCGGCAGTGCGGCGCCCTCGCCCTCGCCGAGGCCGCCCGCGGCGGGCTCGTGACCGCCGGCGGACGCATGCGCAAGGCCACCGGATGCCGCACCGACCTCCTCACCCGCACCGAGCGCAAGGTCGCCGCCCTCGCCCGCGCCGGGGCGAGCAACCGCGAGATAGCCGAAGCGCTGTTCGTCACCGTACGGACCGTGGAGATGCACCTCACCGGCGTCTACCGCAAGCTCGGCGTCGGCGACCGGGCCGCCCTCGCCTCGGCGCTGCCCCCCGAAGCCCCGCCGGAACCCCCCGCCGGAATGCCCACCGTGGCGTACGGGAGGCCCGCCCGTGCCGCTCGTTGACCCCCTCCTGGCCCACTGCGGCCGGGCCCGGGGACGGCTGACCTCGGCACTGACCCGCCTGGAACGCGGCGGCTCCACCGTCGTCGTCGTCACCGGCCCCCCGGGCCACGGCCAGCACGCCCTGCTGCGCTGGGCCGCCGAAGCCGCCGAGGCCCGCGGCCTCCAAGTCCTGACCGCCCGCGCCACGCAATCCGCCGCCACGATCCCGCACGCCCTCACGTCCGCCCTCCTGGCGAGCGGCACCGCCGCGCCCGCGCGGGTCACCCTGCCGCCGGCACCCGGCGAGATCACGGACGCGCTGTCGGCGGTTCTCCACGCCCGTCCCACCCTTCTCGTCGTCGAGGACGTACACCGGGCCGACCCGGAGTCCGCGCGGCTGTTGGCCGCGCTCGTCGGCCGCCCGGGAGGGGCCGCTCCCCTCGTCCTGCTGATGGGCACCCACGGCACCCCGCCCCGGCTCCCCGGTGCCCTCGCCCGGGTGGGCAGCGGTGGCGGCGGCACCGTGCTCGTCCTCCCGGCGGTGGACGAGCACGGCGCCGCCGCCATGGCGGCCGCCATCTGCGGCACCGCACCGTCCGTCGACGAGCGGTTCGCCCGGGCCGCCGCCGAGGCGGCCGGGGGGAACCCCGCGGTGCTGGACGACGCGCTGCGCCGCCTGGCCCAGCGCGGGCACCCGCCCGTCGCCGCGCACATCCCCCGAATACAGGAGCTGGCCGCCGCGGCCGCCACCGACCACGTCGCGCGCGTCCTGCGCACCCTGCGCCCCGCCGAACGCAGCGCCCTGCGCGCCCTCGCCGCCGCCCGCGGCGTCCTGGGCCTCCCCGACCTCCGCGACCTCGCCGGTACCCGGCCCGAGGACGAACCCGCCCTGTGGGCCGCGCTGGAGGCGACCGGGCTCGTCACCCCCGGCCGGCCGCTGCCCGGCGTCGACCCGGCCACCAGGGTCCGCGTCCTCGCCGGCATGCCCGCCGGCGACCGGGCCGCCCTGTGCGGGCGCGCCGCCGAACTGGCCCACCGCGCCGGAACGACCGGCGAGGACCTCGCCGCGCTCCTCCTCGACACCCCGCCGACGGGCCACGACTGGGTCGTGCCCGCCTTGCGCCACGCCCACGCGGCGGCCCTCCGCCGGGAGGACCACGACCACGCGGCCGCCTGCCTCCGCCGCGCCCTCGCCGAACCCCAGGACCCCGTGGAACGCGCCCGGCTGGAGCTGGAACTGGCCGCCACCGAGGCCCTGACCGCCCCCGAGGCCGCCGACCGCAGGCTCGGCGCGATCGCCCGCACCCCCGGCCCCGCCCTCGCCGCCGCGCGCGTGCGCGCCGTCGACCACGGCCTCCTGCGCGGCTACACCCACGGACTGGGCCACGCGCTGGCCGACGCCCTGGCCCGCGCCGAGGACACCGAGCGCGACGACCTCGTCGCCCTGTACTGGGCCGCCCACCACGGCTGGCGCGAGGAGACGGACCCCGGCACCCCCCGCGTCCCCGGCCTGCCCCGCGTCCCCCGCACCCCGGCCCAGGCCGGCGTCCGGGCCTGGCAACTGGCCCGCGACGGCGAGGACCTGGCCGGCACGCTCCGGCTGGCCCGCGCGGCCCTCGTCCCACCGGCCGGCCGGGACACGCCCCTGCTGCCCCGCCTCGCCGCCTGCCGCGCCCTCTACCTCGCCGACGACTACGAGGCCGCCGACGCCGGCATCGCCGCCCTCCTCGCCGACGTCCGCCGCGACCGGCTGCGGGCCGGCGTCGCCCGGGTGCTCACCGTCCGCGCCGAACTGAGCCTGCGCCGGGGCCTGCTCTCCGACGCCGAACGGTACGTGGCCGAAGCCGAGCGCTCCCTGCCCCCGAACGGCTGGCACCCCGCCACCGCCCCCTACCTGACGGCTGTCCGCACCGCCGTCGCCCTGGAGAACGGCGACCGGGAGAAGGCCCGCGCCCACGCCTGCGCACCCGCCCCCGCCGGCACCGAGGGCAGCGCCCCCTGGGCGTACCAGCTCTTCGCCCGGGCCCTGGTCGCCGTCGCCGACGACGACCTGCCCGAGGCCATGGGCCTCTTCCGCGAGACCGGCCGGATCCTGCTGCGCCGCCAGTACGTCAACCCCGCCCTGCTGCCCTGGCGTTCCCTCGCCGCCCGCACTGCCCTCGCGCTCGGCGAGCACGCCGAGGCGCGGCGCCTGAGCGGACAGGAACTGGCGCTGGCCCGCCGCTGGGGAGCCGCCGGCACCATCGGCTGGGCCGAACTCAACGCCGCCCTGCCCACCGGCGAGGAACGACCCGCCAAGGTGGGCCGCGCCGTGGACGTCCTGCGCGACACCCCCGCCGGCCTCGCCCACGCCTGGGCGCTCGCCGACCTCGCCGCCCTCGAACTCCGCACAACCCGCGAGCGGGCCGCCGCCGCCCCCTGGGCGAGCGACCTCTCCGCGCTCATCACCGCCCACCCCAGCAGCAGACTGGCGGACACCGTGCGCCGGCTCGCCGGGGACCACGGGCGCGCGCCGTCCCCGACCGACGTCCGCCGGCTCCGGGAGTGGGCCACCCTCTCCCAGGCCGAGACGCACACCGCGACGCTCGCCGGCCACGGCCACGCCAACCGGGTCATCGCCGAGATGCTCTCGGTCTCCCGGCGCACCGTGGAACTGCGGCTGAGCAGCGTCTACAAGAAGCTCGGCGTCAGTGGGCGCGGCGAACTGCGCGCCCTCGTCCGGGGAATGGAGAGTAACTGACCACATGCTGCTCGAACGAGGCACCGAGTTCACCGCGGCCGGTGACGCCCTGCGCGCCGCCGCCGGAGGAAGGGCGTCATCCCTGCTGCTGACCGGCCCGGTGGGGACGGGCCGGTCCGCGCTGCTGCGCGCGCTGCCCGGCCCGGCCGGCGGGGAGGGCGTACGCGTCCTGCGCGCCCACGCCGCCCCCATGGAAACGGACTTCGCCTTCGGAGTGGCACACCAGCTGTTCGACAGCCTCCGGTCCCGGGCGCCCCGCGAGGAGACCGAGCGATGGCAGGACGACCCCCGCCTCACCGCCACCGACCGGGCCGGGGAGGGGCCCGGTGACGCCGCCGAGGAGTGGGCGGTCCTCGAAGGACTGCGCTCGCTGCTCGCCGATATCAGTGCGGAGGCCCCGCTGCTGATCCTCGTGGACGACCTCCAGTGGGCCGACACCCCGTCGCTGCGCTGGCTCGCCCACCTGGCCGCCCGTCCGCACGGCCTCCGCGCGGCCGTCGTGGGCACCCTGCGCGACGGCGACCCGGGCGGCCGCCGCCCCGCCGTCCTCGACCTGCTGGACGCGGGCCCGCGCGTACTGCGCCCCGCCGCCCTGACACCGGACGCCACCCGGACGCTGGTCCGCGAGCGCTTCGGCACCCCGGGCGACGAGGAGTTCACGGCCGCCTGCCACGACGCCACCGGTGGCAACCCCCTCCTCCTGACCTGCCTCCTGGACCGGATGGCCGCCGACGGCGACGAGCCGACGGCCGCCCACGCCGACCGGGCGTACACGCTGCGGCCCCCGCAGCTGACGGAACGGCTCGCCGACTGTCTACGCGCGCAGTCCCGCCCCGTACGGCACCTCGCCGAGGCCCTGGCCGCCCTCGGCGGGCACGCCGAGCCCCACCTCGCCGCCGAACTGGCCGGCCTGGACCCCTGGGAGGCCGACGGCGCGCTGGCCGACCTCCGCCGGCTCGGCCTGCTCACCGGGCCCGGCGAGCCGCGCTTCGCCCACCGCGCGGTCCAGGACGCGGTGGCGGCCTCCACCACCCCGGACGAGCGCCGCGCCCGGCACGAGGCCGCGGTGGACCTCCTCCACCGGCACGGCGCCCCCGCCGCCCTGATCGCCGAGCGGCTCGTGGAGTCCGCCACCGCCCCCCGGCCCTGGGCCGCCGCGATCCTCCGCGAGGCCGCCGAGACCGCGCTGCGCGCCGGCGACCCCGAGACGGCCGCCCGCGCCCTGCGCAGGGCGCTCCAGGACAGCCCCGAACCCGGCCCGGACCGCGCCCGGTTGCTGGCCGACCTCGCCGCGGCCGTCCGCGACACCGACGCCGCCGCCTGCGAACGCCACGTCACCCAGGCAGTCTCCCTGCTGTCCGACCCCACCGAACGGGCACTGGCCGCCCTGCGGATACCGCCCGCCTTCCTCGGCGCGCTGCCCGCACCCACCATCGCCCTGCTCCGCCGGACGGCCGGGGAACTGGGCCCCGCCGCGCTGCTGAAGGGCACGGCCCGCGAGGCGGCCCTGCGCCTGGAGGCGCGGCTGCGCCACGCGGGCCGCGAGGACCCCGCCGAGCTCGGCGCGTCGGTGCTGCGGCTGCGGCGCATGGGGGAGGAGCCCGCGCTGCGCTCGGCGGGCGAGCGGGAGCTCGCGGCCGTCCTGCTCTACGCGGCGGCGGTCTCCGGCGCCCTGACGGCGGCCGAGGCGGCCCGGCTTGGCCACCGGATCCTGGAGCACGAGCCGGCCGCCCCCGACCGCACCCACTCGGCGCTGCCCCTGGTGGTGCTCGCGCTGTGCGGGGCCGACTCGGTGGACGCCGTCTCCTCCTGGCTGTCCGCCGGGCACCGGCTGAGAGCCCCTTCCCCCGCTCGCGGGGACGGCTTCCCTTCCCGTGGGGAGGGCCCGGCGGCGTGCGCCGTCGACCACGCGGAGCGGGCGCTGACGCTCCTGGCCCAGGGGCGGCTGACGCAGGCGCGCGAGCACGCCGAGCGCGTCGTCGTCCACCGGCCGGGGGAGCCGGACGGCGAGGGGAGCGCGGCGTTCGCCGTGGTGCTCGCCGCCGTGGCGCTGGAGGTGCGCGACCCGGCGTTCAGCGAGCGCGTACTGGCCCTGGGCGGCCGGTGCCGGGCGCCGGGGCTGGTCACCACGTCCATGCTCAGACTCCTGGAGGCATCTCTGGAGGCGGGGCGCGGCGATTGGGCGGATGCCCTGGAGACCGTCCTGTCCTGCGGCCGGCAACTGGCGGCGTCGGGCTGGCACAGCTCGGCGCTGTTCCCCTGGCGGCCCTGGGCCGTCAGCCTCCACCACCGGCTCGGCGACTCGGGCGCGGCGCGCGCCCTCGCCGACGAGGAGCACGCGCGGGCCGAGCGGTGGGGCGCGCCCGCCGTGCTCGGCCGCGCCCTGCGGCTGAAGGGCCGGCTGTACGGGGGCGGTCGGGGCGAGGCCCTGCTGACCGAGGCGGTCACCGTGCTCAGGGGTTCGGCCAACCGGCTGGAACTCGCCCGTGCCCTCCAGGAGTTGGGCAGACGGCTCGGCGGCGGCCCCCGGGCGGAGGCCGCGCTGCGGGAGGCCGGGGAGCTCGCCGTGGCCTGTGGCGTGCCCCGGCTGGTGAGACGGGCCGGGCGCGAGGAGTTCGGCGCCCCGGGGGTGCCCGCGGCGGTCCTCACCCCGGCCGAACGCCGGGTGGCCGCGCTCGTCGGCCGTGGCCTCACCAACCAGAGCATCGCCCGGGAACTCGGGGTAAGTCCCCGGGCGGTCGAGAAACACCTTACGAATTCCTATCGAAAATTGGGGATCAAGGGCCGCGCCGAGTTGGCGGCCGAGCAATGCGGACCGGCATTGGGGATGACCGGCTGAATCCTTTGTCCGCGCGTGTTGCGCGCGGCTTCCAATAAACCGTCGGTACGGCGCGCCCGGATGTCCGGGCGCGCCGTACGCGCAGGTGGACGCGGGTACCGAAGGCCGAAGGGCGGACCGTACCTCGCTCGCGACCGACCGCAGGTTTAGGCCGAGCGGCAGGGCGGTCGTTGACCGTCGACCGGCGGCTATCTAGTCTTTCAATCAGTTCGCCCAGTTCGGCTGCCGGGCCTCGGGACGAGGGTCTGGATTCCGCGTTACAGCGCGATTGCATAGCGATTCCGCATGTGTGAAGTGCCATGAAAGGGTTCCATCTCTTGTTGAATTCTGTTCTCGCTTCGGTCGATTCGGCTCGGGTCACCTCCCAGGACGGCCCGGAGGGCCAGGCGGGGTACCCGGACGCCCGTACGCAGTCGGACCAGTCGGGGTTGTGCATGGCGAGCCTCGACACGTCCCTGACCATCCAGCAGGCGAACCAGGAGTTCTTCCGGCAGTTCGACGGCTCCTCGGAGGAGCTGTGCGGCAGAAGCTTCCGCGACGTGGTCCACCCCAGCGTCCGGCAGCCGCTGATGCGGCAGTTCTCGCACCTGATCGAGGGCAAGCACCAGCGCTTCGTCACCCCCGTCATAGCCGTGGGCGCGGACGAGTCCGCCTTCACGGTGCCCCTGACGGCGGTCTCCGTGCGCGGCGGGCTCCCCGACACCACCGCGATCCTGGTGATGATGCCCGCGACCCGGGGCGCCGAGGGCGCCCGGGTGGTGGCGGGCCGCAAGAAGATCCTGTCCGAGATGGACGCGCGCATCCTGGAGGGCATAGCCGCCGGCGTGTCCACCATCCCGCTGGCGTCCCGCCTCTACCTCAGCCGGCAGGGCGTCGAGTACCACGTGACCTGTCTGCTGCGGAAGCTGAAGGTGCCCAACCGCGCCGCGCTGGTCTCGCGCGCCTACTCCATGGGTGTGCTCAAGGTCGGCACCTGGCCGCCCAAGGTGGTGGAGGACTTCGTCAAGTGACCTTGCGGCGCGGCGGCAAGAGTGCCTGACGGGACAGGAGCGGTGCCGTTCCGGACACTTGCCGTCCGCTTCCGTCAAGGAAGCGCATGGTTCACCCGGAAGCCGGTGCGTGTTCACCATCCGTTTCCCTAGGGTCTGAGCTCTTCCTCCCGTCATCCCAGGAGAGCCGACCCCATGGACTCGTCACGGCACCTCGTCGCCCACCTCGGGCTCGACCTCGCCGCCATATGCCTGCTGACGTTCGCGATCTACTACCCCCGCCACCGCCGCCGCGACCTCGTACCGGCCTATCTCGCCCTGAACGTCGCCCTGTTCACCGTCGTCGCCGCCCTCGCCCGGGTGGGCGGCAACGGCGGGGCGGCGCTCGGCTTCGGCCTCTTCGGCGTGCTCTCGATCATCAGGCTCCGCTCCGACGCCGTCCAGCACGAGGAAGTCGCCTACTACTTCACCACGCTGGTCCTCGGCCTGCTCTGCGGGCTGCCGCACCTCCCGTTCACCGCGGCGGCCGGCCTGAGCGCGGTCCTGCTCCTCGTCGTCTACGCCGCGGACCACCCCCGGCTGTTCGCCCGCTCCCGCCGTACGGTCGTCACCCTCGACACCGTCCACGCCGACCCCGCCGCCCTCCGCGCCGACCTGGCCCGCAGACTCGGCGAACCCTTCCACTGGACGGTCATGGAAGTGGACTACGTCCGCGACCTGATGGTCGTCGACGTCCGCTACCGCGAACCCGCCCCGGACGCCGCCCGGCAGGCCGGACCGTCCCGCACCGCGCACCGTGCCGCGCCCGCGTGGGAGACCGTATGACCACCACACCGGCACCACCGCTCCCCGCGGCCGTCCGCGCCGTCGGCGAGGCGGCCGGCGCCGCCGCGCCGATCTCCCTGGCCGAGGTCAACGCGCGGGCGGAGCTCATGGCCCGCTTCGACCGCAGCTACCTCGTTCCCGCCGACGTCTTCCTGGCGGTGGCGCGACGGCTTACCGACCCCCGCCGCCCCGGCGGCCCCTTCCGCGCCCTCACCATCGACGGGCGGCGGGCCTTCCGGTACCACTCGGTGTACTACGACACCCCGGAGCTCCGCTCCTTCCACGACCACCGGCAGGGTCGCCGCCTCCGTTTCAAGATCCGCGAACGCGTCTACCAGGACAGCGGTGAGCGGCAGTTCGAGATCAAGCTCAAGGGCGGGCGCGGCGACACCGTCAAACACCGCCGCCCCCTCACCGGCGAGGACACCCCGCTCGACCCGCCCTTCCGGGCCTTCCTCGCGGACACCCTGCGCGACGCCTACGGAATCGACTCGCCCCCGGTGCTGCGGCCGTCCCTCACCACGGACTACGTCCGCACCACTTTCGTGGCCGACGGCGAGCGCGTCACCTGCGACGTCGGACTGGTCTGCGACGACCTGCGGGCGGGGCGGAGCGTGCGCTGCGCGCCCGGGCTCGTCCTGGTGGAGACCAAGACGGCCGGACATCTGACGGAGGCGGACCGGCTGTTGCACGACAGCGGCGTACGCCCGGCGGTCTTCACCAAGTACTGCGGGGCGTACGCGGCCCTACGGCCGGGCCTCCCCGGCAACCGCTGGCGCCGCGCGGCCCGGCACGCCTTCGGGGCTCAGTGCCCTCCGCCGGGCCCCGCGAGGAGCTGACCGATCACCGGCAGGTGCGTCAACTGGTGCTGGAGCGGCCCCACGAGCGGCTGAAGCGGGCCGCCGAGCGAGTTGCCCGCGTTGCTCACCGGCACGGACGGGGCCGGAGCCGCCGGGGGCGCCGCCTGGGGCGCGGACTGAGGTGCCGCCTGCGGACCGGACTGAGGTGCCGCCTGAGGTGCGGACTGCGGGGCGGACTGGGGTGCGTCCTCCCGCATCCGGTCCATGGCCGCGGCCTGTTCCTTCTTGACGAGCGCCCCCGGATTCGGGAGGTCGGCCGCCGCCTGGAACGACAACGACTCGGGCAGCTGCTCGGCGCTCGGGGGCGCCGCCGACGCCTCCGCCGGTGCGACCACGGCGAACGACAGGGCGGCCAGCAGCGGGGTGACGGTGTGACGCAGACGCATGAGAGCCTCTCTCGGTACCGGAACGACGTACACCACGAAAACGAACCAAAGCCCCTCAAGTCACTGGGGTGCGGCCGAACGCCCCCGGTCACGCCCAACGCGCCCTGCCGGTACGGTGATCGCAGCATTTTCCGGTTCGGACGACGGAACGAATGGGGTGTCGACGTGACAGCAGAGGGCGCCGAAGGCGGACCACGCGCGAGTGAGGACGAGGGCCGGGCCCGGCGGCACGCCGTCGTCATCGGCGGCGGCCTCGCGGGCCTCCTCGCCGCACACGTGCTCACCGCCCACGCCGACAAGGTGACGCTCGTCGAGCGCGACCGCTTCCCGGAGGGCCCGGACAACCGCTCCGGGATCCCCCAGGACAAGCACACCCACGTCATGCTGGAGAGCGGCCAGGGCGCGCTGGAGAAACTGCTGCCCGGCATCGTGGGCGAGCTGCTCGACGAGGGCTCGCCGCGCGTGGCGATGCCCACCGACGTCCTGCAGTGGCAGGTGGGCCGCTGGTACCGCCGGACCCGCCCCACCACCCACGTCCTCACCGGCTCCCGGCCCCTGACCGACTGGGTCGTGCGCCGCCGCGTCCTCGGGGCCGGATCCCGGATCGAGACCGTCGAGGGCGCCGAGGTCACCGGCCTGCTCGGCGACGCCACGCGCGTCCGCGGCGTCCGTCTGCGCGAGCGGGGCCTGCCCGCCGCCACGGCGGGCACCACCCTGGAGGCCGACATCGTCGTCGACGCCTCCGGCCGCTCCTCCCGCGCCCCCTCCTGGCTGGCCGCCCTGGGCGCCGAACCGCCCCACGAGGAGGTCCTCGAGACCGGCCTCGCCTACGCCACCCGCTTCTACCGCACCCCCGCCGGTCTGGAGGACCCCGGCTTCCGGGGCGTCTACATCATCCCCAACCCGGCCCAGCGCTACGGCGGGATCCTGATGCCCCTGGACGGCGGCCGCTGGTCCGTGATCCTTTCCGGCCTGCGGGGCAACGAACCGCCCACCGACGACGACGGCTTCCTCGCCTTCGCCGCGAAGCTCCCGCACCCGGTCCTCCACGACTGGCTGCGGGGGGCCGAGCCCCTCACCCCCATCCACGGCTTCCGCAAGACCGGCAACGTCCGCCGCCGCTACGACGGCCCCGGCCGCCGCCCGGCCGGTTTCCTCGCCACCGGCGAGGCCCTGTGCGCCTTCAACCCCGTCTACGGCCAGGGCATGTCCGTCGCCGCGCTCTGCGCCGTCGCCCTCCGCGACGCCCTCACCGACCCGCGCCGCACCCCCACGACCGGCCGGGTGCAGCGAGCCCTCCTCGACGCGGCCCGGCAGGCGTGGGACATCTCCTCCGGCGCGGACAAGAACGTGCCCGGCGCGACCGGCAACATCCCCCGGGGCCGGCCGGTCGACCGGCCCGGGGACTGGTACCTCGCCCGCGTCCAGCGGCGGGCCACCGGTGACCCCGTCGTGGGCGAGGCCTTCCGCCGGGTGCTCTCCCTGACCGCCCCGGTGACGTCCCTCTTCGCGCCACCGGTGGCGAAGGCGGTCCTCTTCGGCCAGGACCCGCAGTCCCCGGTGGAGCCGCCACTGGTGGCGGAGGGGTAGCCGTTTCCGGGGGCTCCGCCCCCGGACCCCCGGTCCTCAAACGCCGGGCGGGCTGAAATCAGCCCGCCCGGGGCATCCTCACCCCACGTCCCGCCGCCGGAACGCCGCCACCCCCACCGCCGTGAGCAGGACGGCAAGGCCCGTCAGCCAGACGAACGGCCCCGCCGAAACCCCCGCCCCCGGCAGCTTCGGCAGGTGCCCGAACGGCGAAAGGTCCATCACCCACCCCGGGAGCCGAAGCGCCGGCCCCAGCCAGCCGATGGCCAGGCATCCCCCGGCGAGCCCCCACGCCGCCACCGCCCACCGGGGCAGCGCCCCGAAGAGCAGTACGGCCACGGAGGCCAGGACCCACGCCGCCGGCAACTGCGCGAGCGCCGCGCCGAGCACCGGCGGCAGTCGCCCCCCGACGTCCCCGGCGGAGACGCCGTACGCCAGGCCCATGCCCAGGCCGCCGGCGAGCAGGACGACCGCTGTGCCCAGCCCGGCGAAGGCCAGGTGCCCGGCCGCCCACCGAGTCCGGCCGGTCGCTCCGGCCAGTACGGGCTCGGCGCGCCCGCTCGTCTCCTCCGCGCGCAGCCGCAGCACGCAGCCCACCGCGTAGAGCGCGGCGACCATGCCGAGCAGGCCCGTCAGGGCGGCCAGGAGGGCGTCGGCGAGGCCCTCCCGGCCGCCCATCCGCTCGATGATCTCCCGCGTGCCCTCGTTGTCGCCGACGAGATCGGCGGCGCCCTCGATCAGGGAGCCGAACACGGTGCCCGCGACGGCGAAGGCGACCGCCCAGCCCAGCAGCGTGCCGCGCTGGAGCCGCCACGCCAGGCCGGTCGCGCCCGTGAGGTGGCGCGGCGCCGTCGCGGCGCCCGGGCGTCCGGCCAGCAGGCCCGCGCCGATGTCGCGGCGCCCGGCCAGGGCGAAGGCGGCCGCCGCGGCGAGGCCCGCCGCCGCGTAGGGCAGGACGAGGACCCACCAGCGTTCGCCCGCGAAGGCCCGGGTCTGCTCGACCCAGCCGACGGGGGAGACCCAGACCAACGGCGAGGAGGCGCCGGCGCTCGCCGCGTCACCGGCCGCGCGCAGCAGGAAGGCGAGGCCCACCGTCGCGCCCGCGAGGCTCCGCGCCGCCCGGGCGGTGTCGGTGAGCTGGGCCGTGACGGCGGCGACGCCCGCGAAGCACAGGCCCGTACCGGCGACGGCCAGGCCCAGGGCGGCCGCGCCGCCGGCCGGCAGCCCGGCAAGGGCCTGCCCGGCGGTGACGAGGGCGGCGACCAGGCCGTTGGCGGCCAGGGCCGTCAGCAGCGCGGCGGTCAGCGGGGCCCGGCGGCCGACGACGGCGGCGGACAGCAGTTCCTGACGGCCGGTCTCCTCCTCCTCGCGGGTGTGCCGCACCACGATCACCAGGCTCATGATCCCGGCGAGGACGCCCCCGAGGACGGCCATGCGCCAGGCGACCAGACCGCCGGTGGAGTCGCCGAACACCGGCCCGTACAGTGCGCGGACCGAGGCGCCCGCATTGGTGGAGCGGGCCACCCCGGCCCGGTCGGCGGCCGTGGCGTACAGCGACTCGAAGGCCCTCGCCACACTGACGACGGCGAGCGAGAGGGCCACCGCCCACACCGGCAGCAGCACCCGGTCGCGGCGCAGCGCGAGCCGGGTCAGCGTGCCCGCGCCGGCCAGCCGGGGCGAAGCCGGCCGGTACGAGGCGGCGGGGGCGCTCATGACGCCACCGTCCGGGCGGGCGCGGCGGGGGCGTCCTGCTGGTAGTGGCGGAGGAACAGCTCCTCCAGCGTGGGCGGCACGCTGGTCAGGCTGCGGACGCCGGACTCGCTCAACTGACGGAGGACGGGCCCGAGTCGGTCGGTGTCCACCTGGAGCCGCACCTGCTGTCCCCGCCCCCCGTGGAGCTCGCGGACGGTGAGGTCGTGGACGCCGGGCAGGCGCGCCAGCCCGTTGGGCGCGCCGGTGAGCTCGGCGGTCACCGAGGTCCTGGTGAGGTGGCGGAGCTCGGCGAGGGAGCCGGTCTCCACGGTCGTCCCCTCGCGGATGATGCTCACCCGGTCGCACAGGGCCTCGACCTCGCTGAGGACATGACTGGAGAGCAGCACGGTGCGGCCGCGCTCGCGCTCCTCGGCCACGCAGGCGCGGAAGACCTCTTCCATCAGCGGGTCGAGGCCGGAGGTCGGCTCGTCGAGGACGAGCAGGTCGACGTCGGAGGCGAAGGCGGCGACCAGGGCGACCTTCTGGCGGTTGCCCTTGGAGTAGGCGCGCCCCTTCTTCGTCGGGTCGAGGTCGAAGCGCTCCAGCAGTTCAGCGCGGCGGGCCCGGTCGGCGCCGCCGCGCAGCCGGACGAGCAGGTCGATGACCTCGCCGCCGGAGAGGTTGCGCCAGAGGGTGACGTCCCCGGGGACGTACGCCACGCGGCGGTGGAGCTCCACGGCGTCGTGCCAGGGGTCCTTGCCGAGCACGCGCGCGGAGCCTCCGTCGGCGCGCAGCAGTCCGAGGAGGACGCGGATGGTGGTGGACTTCCCCGCGCCGTTGGGGCCGAGGAATCCGTGCGTCTCACCGGCCTCGACGGTGAGATCGAGGCCGCTGAGCGCACGGGTCCGGCCGAAGGACTTCGTCAGGCCGGACACGTGGATCGCCTTCGTCATGCTTCCGAACGTACGCTTCCTTCAGAAATTTGTGAAGGTTGGAAAGAGTGTAAATTGGCCGGTGAGATCGAACAGGGGAGAGGGCGAGGACGATGACCGAGACGACCGGAGCGGGCGGCCACGACCGGGAGCCGGACCGCGAACGCGACCAGGAAGCGGTCTCCCGCTTCGTCGAGCGCTTCGCCGCCGAGCTCACCGAGGCGGGCATGCCGCGCATGGCCTCCCGGGTCTTCGCCGCGCTCCTCGCCTCCGACGCCGGCGTGATGACCTCGGCCGGCCTCGCCGAGGCCCTGCGGATCAGCCCGGCGGCGGTCTCGGGCGCCGTCCGCTACCTCACCCAGGTCGACATGATCGGCCGCGAGCGGGAGCCGGGCACGCGCCGCGACCGCTACCGGCTCAACGCCGAGGTCTGGTTCCACGCCCTCACCCGCCGCGACCAGCTGCTGATCCGCTGGGAGGGCGTCCTGCGCGACGGCGCGAAGACCCTGGGGGCCGACAGCCCGGCCGGGGTGCGCGTGGCGGAGACCGCCGAGTTCATCGAATTCCTGCAGAAGGAGTTCGAGGGCGTCCTGGACCGCTGGCGTGAGCACAGAGCCGCCCTCGGCGAAGACCGGCCGTAGCCTCTACCCCCTCCCTCCGGGCCCCCGGAAGGGCCGAACGGCCCTGTCATCCCGGGCCGATCGGGTGCGTTCCCGCACTGCCATACTGCTTTGCGCTCGGAACGACGGAGTACAGGAGACCCAGCCCGTGAACACCCCCAAGGGCAACGACTATTACGCGTTGCTGGCCCGGCACGACGCGATGCGGTTGCGGCGGCAACTGCTCGCACCCGGTGGGGCGCCCGGCCCGGCCGAAAGCCCCGGACCCGCGCAGGCCACCCCGTACTGCGACGAGGCCGACCGGCGGCTGATCCTGGGGCATCTGGACCTGGTCACCCCGTTCGAGGAGCTCATCACGCCCCTGTACGAGGTGATGTTCCGCCGCCACCCCTATCTGCGCTCGATGTTCCCCGAGTCGATGGCGTTCCAGCGCGCCCATCTCGCCCAGGCGTTCCAGTACTTGACGGACCATCTGGACCGGCCCGAGGAGGTGGTCGCCACCTTCACCCGGCTCGGCCGCGACCACCGCAAACTCGGCGTCCGCCGCGCCCACTACGCGACGTTCGAGGACGCCCTGCGCGAGGCGCTGCGCCTGCGCGCGGGCCGGCGCTGGAGCGTGGAACTGGAGCGGGCCTGGCTGCGGATGCTGCGGTCCGCCGTCGACGCCATGGTCGCCGGGGCCGACGCCGCGCTCACCGAACCGCCCTACTGGCACGCCACGGTGGTCCGCCACGACCTGCGCCGCCCGGACCTGGCGGTGCTGCGCGTCCGCACCCACGAGCCCTACCCCTACCGCGCGGGCCAGTACGGCGCGCTGGAGTCCCCGTTACTCCCGCACGCCTGGCGGCAGTACTCGATGGCCTGCGCCCCGCGCGCAGACAACATCGTCGAGTTCCACGTGCGGCGCACCGGCCTCGACGGGGTAAGCGAGGCCCTGGTCGACCGGACGCGCGTCGGCGACACCCTGCGGCTCGGCCCCGCCACCGGAACGATGACCCTCGGCGACGAACTCTCCCGCGATCTGCTGCTGGTCGCCGGCGGCAGCGGCCTCGCCCCCGTCAAGGCCCTGCTCGACGAGCTGGCCACCCGCCGCACCGGCGGCCCGCGGGTCCAGCTCCTCCTCGCCGCCCGGGACCGCGGCGACCTCTACGACGGCGAGTGGCTCGCCGACTTCGAACGCCGCCGCCCCTGGCTGACCGTGCTGCCCGTCCTCGGTGACGCGCCCCCGGCCGGCGGCCGGTCCCTGCTCACCGACACCCTGGCGCGCCACGGCGCGTGGGCGGACCGCCTCGCCTATGTCAGCGGGCCGGCCGGGATGGTCGAGGCCGCTGTGCGCGCGCTGCGCGAGCTCGGGGTGCCGGCCGCGCGGATCCATCACGACCCGCTGGGCTCGTCCCCCGTGTCGTCGGTCTCCGCCGCCAGCTGGTGATCCACGCTCACCACGCCGTCGACGCTCTGGCACAGCTGGACGAGGACCGGGATCAGGCTGGCGCGCCGCACCGAGCCGCTGAGCCGCACCTGACCGTGGTTCACCTCGACGCCGACGGCTGACGGCGGCTGCCGCAGGGTGCGGACGAGGACGTCCTCGATGATCTCCTCGCGGATGGCCCGGTCGGTGCGGAGGAAGACCCGCAGCAGGTCGCCCCGGCTGACCAGGCCCACCAGCCGGCCCGTGTCGTCCACCACCGGCAGCCGCTTGACACGGTGCTCCTCCATGGTGCGGGCGGCCTCCACCACGCTCCAGTCCGGCCGGGCGCACACGGCCGGACTGGTCATCAGCCCCTCGGCGGTGGTCGCCTCGTGCTTGGCGCCCGTCCCGTTGCCGGCGCCCGGCGCGTTCGCCCGGGCGCCGGGCCCGTCATGGGGATCCGGCCGCCGGGATGCCTTCGCCAGCAGATCCGCCTCGGAGACCACCCCCACCGGCCGGTCCTCGGCGTCCACCACCGGGACGGCGGTGATGTCGTGCTCCTGCAGCACGTGCACGATCTCGGTGAACAGCGTGCCGCGCTGCACCCGGACGACCGAGCGGGTCATCAGATCGCCCACGGTTCTGTGCTGGAGCATGTACCGGTCCTTCGTCCTCGGTGGTCCGCAGTGCTGCCCTCCCAGCCTCGCACATACGGGGACGTACCGGCGCCGACCGGGTCGGGCATGACCGGCATGTGGCGATCTTGTATCGACCGCCCGGGACCCTTCCCCTGACCGGTGTTGACTCGATACCGTCCGGTCGGTTGTGATCGGCCGTCGATCGCGACGACCGCAGACCGGGCGGCCGCCACCGAAGGCCGCCCGCACCGAAAGGACCTCCGTGCGCGCACACCTCCGCCGAAGAGCGATATCCGCTCTCGTCACCACCGTCGTCGCCACCCCCGTGCTGTTCGCCGCGGCGGCGCCCGCCGAGGCGCGGCCCGCCGGGCAGCACGAGAAGGCCGAACGGCTCGCCCGCAAGCTCGTCAAGAACTCCTCGGGCAAGAGCGCCTACCGCCACCTCCAGGCCCTCCAGAAGATCGCGGACGCCAACGGCGGCAACCGCGCCGCCGGCACCCCCGGCCACGTGGCGTCCACCGAGTACGTCTACCGCCTGCTGAAGAAGGCCGGTTACGACGTCTCGTACCAGGACTTCGACTTCTACGAGTCCAAGACGCTGCGCGAGAAGCTGGCGGTCGTCACGCCCGAGCCCCGCGACATCCGCACGTTCGCCTACAAGTTCAGCAAGGCCACGCCCGAGGGCGGCCTCGTCGCCCCGCTGGCCGCCGTCCGCGTCGACGCGACCCCGGGCTGCGGCCTGGACGACTACGCCGGCCAGGACTTCAAGGGGAAGATCGCGCTGGTCAAGCGCGGCAGCTGCGCCCTCCAGCAGAAGGAGGAGATCGCCGCCAAGGCGGGCGCCGCCGGCCTGATCCTCTACAACCACTCCGGCACCGAGCCGGTCCGGGGCACGGTCGAGACGCCGGACAAGGCCCACATCCCGGCCGCGGGCGTTTCCCTCGCCGACGGCGAGGCGCTGGCCGCGCAGGTCGCCAAGGGCGAGACCAAGGTCCGTCTCGACGTGGCCACCGAGGCGGTCAAGCGCCCCACCCGCAATGTGATCGCCGAGACCAAGGGCGGCAGCGCCGACCACGTCGTGACGCTCGGCAGCCACCTCGACTCCGTGCCCGCCGGCCCCGGCATCAACGACAACGGCTCCGGCTCCGCCGGCCTGCTGGAGGTCGCCCTCAAGCTCGCCCAGCAGACCCGCGGCCACGGCCAGCAGCCCACCAACAAGGTGCGGTTCGCCTGGTGGTCCGGTGAGGAGCTCGGCCTCCTCGGCTCCGAGCACTACGTGGCCCAGCTCAGCGAGAAGCAGCGCAAGCAGATCGCGCTCTACCTCAACTTCGACATGATCGCCTCGCCGAACCCGGTGGAGTTCGTCTACGACGGCGACGACTCCGACCACACGGGCTCGGGCCCCGGCCCCAAGGGCTCGGCGCAGATCGAGAAGCTGATCAACGGCTACCTCGACCGCAAGGGCGCCCCGCACGAGGGCACCGACTTCGACGGCCGCTCCGACTACGGCCCGTTCATCGAGAAGGGCATCCCGGCGGGCGGCACCTTCACCGGCGCCGAGGGCATCAAGACCAAGGACCAGGCGGCCCGGTTCGGCGGCACGGCGGGCACCGCGTACGACCCCAACTACCACGGCGCGGGTGACACCCTCGCCAACATCGACCGCAAGGCGTTCGACCTCAACATCGGGGTCATCGCGCACGCGGTCGGCATCTACGCCCACGACCTGAGCTCGCTCGACGAGCCCGCGGGGCACTGATCCACCGGGGATCGGGCGGCGCCACGGGCGCCGCCCGGTCCTGTCGTTTTCCCCCCGGACGCCGCCCGGGTCGCCCGGACAAAGCCGCCGCCGTGGGCGATGATGCGGGTGGCGTCGCCGCCGCCGGCGGCACCGGGCCGCCCGTGGGAGAAGCCGGGAGAACACCATGCAGAAGATCACGCCCTGTCTGTGGTTCGACGACCAGGCGGAGGAGGCGGCCACGTTCTACACGTCCGTCGTCCCCGGCTCCCGGATCGTGGAGATCCGGCGCTACGGGGAGGCCGGTCCGCGGCCGGCCGGGATGGTGATGACCGTCGAGTTCGAGCTCGCGGGGCAGCGGTTCCTCGCGCTCAACGGCGGCCCCGACTTCACGTTCAACGAGGCGATCTCGCTGAGCGTGGACTGCGCGTCGCAGGAGGAGGTCGACGAGCTGTGGTCGGCACTCGGCGAGGGCGGGTCGGAGGGTCCCTGCGGCTGGCTCAAGGACAAGTACGGCGTGTCGTGGCAGATCGTACCGAGGGCCCTCACCGAGCTGCTGGGCGATCCCGATCCGGTCAAGTCCCAGCGGGTCATGCGGGCGATGCTGGGCATGAAGAAAATCGACATCCAGGAGCTGGTGGACGCCTACGAGGGGTGAGGACGGTCCGGAGGGGCCGGGGTGGGGCGAGGGACGGGGCGGCGTGAAAGCGTCGCAGCGCGGTCTGTTTTACCTCGCCAATATTGTGCCATGACCAAAGCTTGACTAACGTCCTGTCGCGTCAGCGCACCTGCATCAGCGCACCTGCACTCGCATGGCAGACGCAGAAAACCCCGGGAGCCGTATCGCGCCTGACCGCGCGACAGCTCCCGGGGCTTCCCCGCTCTTCACTTTTCCTTCTCGTGACGCCGACGGCATGACCGCGAGCTTCAGCGGGCAGCGGTCATCAGCACGCGTCGGCGCGACCAGTGTCCTGGAGGGTACCGTGAATCACCCCAACCGGCTACGTGCCGCCATCGCGGAGAACGGCACCACACCCCTCATCGGCGTCTTCGACATGTTCTCCGCCTCCGTCGCCGCCCAGCACTACGACGGCATGTTCGTCTCCGGATTCGGCTTCGCCGCCTCGCACTACGGCCTGCCGGACATAGGGTTCATCGCCTGGCCGGACATCGTCGCCTTCGTCCAGCGGATGCGCCTGGCGTTCCCCGCCCACCATCTGCTCGTCGACATCGACGACGGCTACGTCGACCCCGAGACCGCCTGCCACACCGTGCAGCACCTGGAGGCCATCGGCGCCTCGGGCGTGATCCTGGAGGACCAGAAGCGCCCGCGCCGCTGCGGCCACGTCGACGGCAAGCAGATCCTGCCCCTGACCGAGTACCTGGAGAAGCTCGAACTCGTCCTGTCCGCCCGGCGCGACCTCGTCGTCGTCGCCCGGACCGACGCCACCGAGGAGGGCGAGATCCTGCGCCGCGCCGAGGCGCTGGCCGCCAGCGACGCCGATGTGATCCTGGTCGACGGC
Organism: Streptomyces abikoensis; assembly: GCF_014648775.1. Taxonomy (GTDB): domain Bacteria; phylum Actinomycetota; class Actinomycetes; order Streptomycetales; family Streptomycetaceae; genus Streptomyces; species Streptomyces abikoensis. The sequence continues at coordinate 240,331 of NZ_BMRT01000002.1, read as the reverse complement.
GTGCGCAGCGTCGAATGGATCCGCAAGGTGCGCGGCGTCATCGGCGACAAGCCCCTGCTGTTCAACCAGATCGCGGGCGGCAAGTCCCCGCGCCTCAGCCGGTCCGAACTGACCGAGCTGGGCGTGGACGTGGCGATCTACAGCACGCCCTGCCTGTTCGCCGCCCAGTCCGCGATGGACGAGGCGCTGCGCCGGCTGAAGGAGGACGACGGGCGGCTGCCCGAGACGACGCCGTCGAGCGTGGGCGTCGCCGAGTGCCTGGCCCTGCTGGAGAAGAACATCAGCCGGCACCACCGCGCGCCGGCCCCGGCGGTGGCCGGGAGCTGATCCCGTACGGCGGCGGGCGTCGCCCCCGCCCACCGGTCCCCTCGGGCCGGTGGGCGGGGGCGCACGGCTGCTGCGCGCCCCGGCTCGTCAGGGCCGCGCGCCGATGGCGTCCAGATAGGCGCCGGCCTCCGCCGGGTCGAGGAACCACCGGGCCCCGGAGGGGTCCGCGTACACCTCGGCGAAGCGGTCGGCGACCTCCTGGCGCACGGTCGCCGTCGCCAGCACCCGTGCCACGTGCGGGGGGAGCGGGCCGAGCATCGCGGTCGTGAAGGCCGTCGCGTGGCGGGCGTAGGCCCAGAACTCCTCGAAGGTGTCGCGCATCCAGGAGTCGTCGAAGGGGCGGTCGCCGCGCGCGAGGATCGCGCGCCGGTAGACGTCGGCGCAGCGGGCGGCGCTGTTGGAGCCCTGCCCGGTGACCGGGTCGTTGACGACGACGGTGTCGCCCATGCCCAGGACGGACACCTCGCCGTCGAGCCGGGCGACGGGGTGCCGGACGACGGGATCGACCGCGCCGTAGAGGGTGGCCGTCGCGTCCGTCGGCTCCGCCTTCGCGCACAACTCGTACTCCCACGGCACGAATTCCCGCATCAGCGCCAGCGAGCGCTCGAGGTTGTCCCGCGGCCCGGGGCGGTCCTGCCAGCAGTCCAGCGGGCCGCCGGGGACCGCCTCCCACAGCAGGATGGTGCAGGGGCCGCTCGTCGTCAGGGCGGGCTGGAGGAGCCCCTCGCCGACGCCGGGGATCATCATGACGCGCACATGTGTCTCGGCCGGCTCCGGCGGAGCGGCCACGCCGTGCAGATAGAGGCAGGCCAGGGTGCGCTGGGGGCGGTCGAAGGGGGAGCGCTCGGGGTCGCGCGGGAAGATGCCGGAGAGCCCGCCGCGTCCGGCCGCGACGATCGTCAGCTCGTGCCCGCGGGCCAGTGCGGCGAGCTCCGCCCGGTCCACCGAGCGGTATTCGACGTGGCCGCCCCGCCGCTCGAACAGCTCCAGCCAGCCGGAGAGTTTCACCCGTTGGTCCACCGACCGCTGGGGGTGGTCGAGCCTGCCGGTGACAGCGGCGGCGAGGGTGCCGGGCGGGTCGATCACGGTGGCCCGGATCGTGTGGACGGCGGGCACCTGGTCGTCCCACAGATTCAGCCCGGCCTCGCGCTCGATGGTCTGCGCCGGCCCGAACATCGCCTGGGTGGACAGCACGTGCCCGTCCCGGATCTCCCCGGCCGTGCGGGCGGACACGAGCGTGACGTCGTAGGCGTGGGCCTGGAGCCCCAACGCCAGCTGTAATCCCGCCTGTCCCGCTCCTACGATGGCGATCCGTCGCATGAGACCCCCTCATCAGGTCCTCGGCCGGAACGCGTGGCGCCCGGCAACGCGTGATGCCCGGCGGGCACCACGCGTCCCATCGTGCAGTGGCGCACCGCCGGCCGACAGAGGGCGACGGGCGCCACAGCCGGACGTCCCAGTGGGTCAGGCGACGGTGAAGGGCGTCGGCGGGGTGGGGTTGTCGGCGTTGTCGTAGCCGATGACGCAGTAGGTCCAGGGGCCCTTGGCCGCCTCGAGGGTGGTGGGTACGCCCAGGTAGGGGCGGTAGCCCTCGGGGGCGGCGCAGTCGGTGCCGGCCTTCGGGCCGTACTTGATCTTGTACGAGGTGATCTCCCAGGGCGCGTACACCGGGCGGACCCAGAAGCGCTTGCCGCCGTCCTCGCCCTCGAAGCTCCGGATGTCGACCGTCGGGGCGACGGTGGGCGGGGTGTCGTCCACGAGGGCCCAGGCGTACGACGGGTGGGCGAAGGAGGCGGCCCAGCCGGGGCCGTGCGCGGTGTCGTCGGGTCCGCCCGCGACGCACAGGACGTGGAGGCCCTCGCGCGGCGGCAGCGGGTCCTTGTGGTCCACGCCCGTGGCCGTCAGCCGCTGGGGCTTTCCGTAGCCCTGGGGGCGGGTGCAGTCGGTGACACCGAACGGGCCGCTCTTGAAGGCGACGTAGGTGTGCCGGCCGGCCTTGTCGGGGGTGACGCGCGCCTCCCAGCGGGCCGGGCCCTGCGGTGTGTGCGACTGCGTGTGCTGTCCGGCCGATTCGACGGTCACCTGCTCGCCCCGGTCGAGCCGGCAGCCCGCCCGGCGCAGCCGCAGACCGGTCCCGTCCAGGCACGAGGCCACGGCGTCGACGGGCGTGGCGTAGGCCGTGTCGTCCTTGGGGACGACCAGCCCCGCCGGGCCGCCCTCGCAGGGCCGGCCGAGGCCGCAGCCCAGATAGCCGGGCGTGGCCACGGTGTTGAGCAGGCCGACGAGCCGGGTCCCGTCGGCGGTGGTGACGGCACCGCCCGACGAGCCGCCGCTGATGCCGAGGCAGTCGGTCCGGGTGAAGTTTCGCCACAGCCAGGAGGATTCGTGCAGGCTCACGGCGGCGGCCGTCGCCCCGCACGTGGACAGGCGCAGGAAGCGCTTGCCCTCCTCGACCCCGTCGGTCGGCGCGTGGGCCGCCCGCAGCGGCGTCCCCGCCGCGACCGGGCGGTCGGCGAGCGTCCAGGGCGTCACCTTCAGCGCGGCGAGCTCCCCGTAGGTGGCCGAGAGCTGGAGCAGCGAGACGTCGATGTCCTTCATGGTCGCGTAGACGACGCGTTCGACGGTGAACGTCCTGTGCTCGGCGGCGTTGTCGTGGAAGAACGCGGGGGTGAAGCTCCAGCCCTCGGGCGCGGCCTGGTCGACGACGACGTCGTTGGTCCGCATCGAGTCGTCGGCGCAGTGCCCGTTGCTCAGGATCAGTGCCTTGCGCGCGGGGTCGGGCTGCCCCGTGCCGTGGACGACGGTCGCCGTGCACGTCGTACCGCCGCCCCCGACCAGCCGGCCCGAGGCCCGGAACCGCCGGCCGTCGGCCGACCCGGCGTCGATCAGCGGTGCCTCACCGGCGGTGACTTCGGATGTGGCGGCGGGGTGGGCCGGGACTGCCCACGCCGGGCCTGTCAACGCCGGGCCCGCCCACAGTAATCCGGCGGTCATGACAGCGGCCGCGCCGGCGGCCCGCAGACGTATTCGGGCAGGGGGAACGACGTCCCTCACGGCACTCTCCTTGATCGTCAACTGCTGACGGGCCGACTGTGGCAGAGCCGGTGGAGGGCGGGCGACGGTGCCCGTCCGCTTTCGGCCAGGCGCGTCGAGTGATCAAGGGCCGCCGCGCCGGGTGGCGGAGGGCAACCGGAAGGTAGCCTTCCGTAAGACTTTACGATCGCTCGATGCACAAACGCGCCGCCCCGAACGCCATTACTTGCGGAGGGGGTGGAGCGAAGGCGTCCCCTCCCGGGCGCGGTGACACCGGGGCGTGGACAGGCCCCGCCCGGCTCATGACCATCCACAACCGGAGGGACCAGTACTTCCGTGATCCCACACGATGCAGGCGACGGGGCGACGGGCCGGCGGCGGGGAGGGAAACGGTGACGCTCTCCCGCCATGCGGGTACGTTTCCCATGACCGAACTGCCTGCCGATTATCGTGCGTTCCACCAGCTCTACCGCCCCCGCTACATGCAGTGGGCCGAGCTCTACCTCGGCAATCGCCACGACGCCGAGGAAGCCGTCGACCAGGCCTTCGAGGATCTCTGCTTCACCTGGAGCGAGGTTCTGAGGACCGAGTCGCCGAACGCCTACGCCTGGTCCGTCGTCCGGCACCGCACGATCGACTGCGCCCGCGCCCGGGGCCGGCGCCCCACCGTCATCGACACCGCCGCCTTCGAGACGTCCGCGCTGCGGCACGCCGTCGACCCGATCGGCGAGCTCGAGGAGAGCCTGTCGGTCTACAAGGCCATCTGCGCCCTGCCCGAGCGCCAGCACGACGTCATCGTCCTGCACTACTGCCTCGGTTACAGCATCCGCGAGACCGCCGACATCATGGGCATCACCCAGGGCGGGGTACGGTCCACCGCCCGTTTCGCGAGACACCGTCTCCACGACGCCCTCGGACTGGAGAGAGAAGAGGAGCACCGGTGATCGGGTCCCTCGACCACGCCCTGGCCAAAGCCCGCCTCGAACCCCGGCCCTACACGATCGCCGACACCGACCAGGCCGAGGCCCGGCTGCGGGCCCGCCTGGCCGAGCGGATGTGGCACGGAGCGCTGTACTTCGACGACCAGATGGAGCCCGCCCGCGCGGCCGCCGTACGGTCCGCCGAGCGCAACTCGCTGCCGCACCGGGCCTTCCGGCGGCGGCTGCGGAGCCTGTGCGAGACGGTCGTCGCCCAGGACCTCCACAAGCTCGGGGCGTTCCTGGCCCACCGGATGCTGGAGCCCGACGGCGCCCTGGTCCTCGGCTGTGTGCTCCAGCTCGCCGACCGGGAGGACAGCGCCCGGTTCTGGTGGCAGTTCGCCGCCGGCGCGGACGCCGCCGGCGCCGCCTGCTGCCTCTACCTCCACCACATGGCCTTCGGCGAACGCAGGGAGGCGGAGCTGTGGCGCCGGCAGGCCGGGCTGGAGGCGCTCATCCCGCAGACCCCGGAGGACATCGACCGGGGCGATCTCAACGCCGCCCTCCAGATGCTCGACAGCCTCCGCGACGGGGAGCGCTTCTCGCCCGCCGCCAGCGCCGTCATCGCCTACGTCCCCGACGCCCTCGGCTTCGTCGAGGAGGTCGATCTGCCCCTGCCCCAGCCCGACTTCCCCGAGCGGATCGGGGAACTCACGGCCACGGCCTGAGCGATGAGCACCCCGGAGGGGCCGGTGGGGCGCCGGTCGCCTCCCGGGGGCGTGAGATATGGACAGGGAGCGCCTGCCGGACCGAGAATCACCCTTATGACCTCACCTGACTTCCGTACGCGCCTCACCCGGCCCTCCGAGGCCGAACGGAACCAGGCCCTGGTCGTCCTCCGGGACGGCGCCGGAGACGGCAGGCTCTCGCACGACACGTTCATGCGCCGGATGAACATCGTCCTGACCGCCCGCCACCGCGCCGAGATCGACCTCGCCATGGCCGACCTGCGCACCCACGGCCGCTTCTCGGACTTCCTCGTCCGCACGGTCACCCGCCTGGCGGGGCTGACGGGCCTGCTGCGCGGCGCCTGGCGCGGAGCACGGCTGCCCGGGCTCAGGCTGCCCGAGCCGGGCGGGGCGACGCTGACCATCGGCCGCTCGCCCCTGTCCGGCCTGCGCTTCGACGACGACACGGTCTCCCGCCGCCACGCCGAGCTGCGCTATGTGGACAATCACTGGCGCCTGTCCGACCTGGGCTCGCGCAACGGCACCTACGTCAACGGGCAGCGCATAGCCGGCACCGTACGCGTCCACCCGGGGGACCAAGTGGCTTTCGGAAGCTTGCACTTCCGCTTGTCCGTCTGACTGTTCGTGCTGGCCTGTTCGTGCTGGCCTGTTCGTGTGTTTGTCCGTCTGATCCCGCGCATCCCCCTTCGCTCCTTCGCGCGGGGGAGCGCGCCCCCTGTCCGCCCCCTGCCCGCCCGGTGCCCCGGACGCCGTGCGGTCGTTGGCCCGGTCATGGGCAGACGGCAGGGGAACGGGCGTGACGAGCGCACTCGGCGGGAATTCCTGGCGACGGCGGGCGGCGCCGGCGGCGCGGCCGCCCTGGCGTCCGCCGGGCGGGCCGGGGCCGCCGCCCGCCACGGCGGAACGGGCCGCGACGTCGCGGTGCTCGGCGGCGGCGTCGCCGGGCTCAGCGCCGCGCAGGAGCTCGCCGAACGCGGCTACCGGGTCACCGTGTACGAACGCAACACCGCGCTCGGCGGCAAGGCCCGCAGCATGGACGTCCCCGGCACGGCCCGGGACGGCCGGCGCCCGCTCCCGGGAGAGCACGGCTTCCGCTTCTTCCCCGGCTTCTACCGCAACCTCCCCGACACCCTGCGCAGGATCCCGCTGCCGGACGGCAGGCACAGCGTCCACGACAACCTGGTGAACGCCACCGAGGAACTCTTCGCCCGCACCGGCGGCCGCCCCGGCCTCCGCATCCCCTTCCACACCCTCCTCGCCCCGCCCGGCCTCGCCGCACTGCTCCCCGACGCCCTGCCCGGCACCCTCGCGGGCGCCCTGGACACGGCCCTGCGCCTGCCGCCCGGCGAGGTCCTCCACTTCGCCCACCGCGTGCTCGTCCACCTCACCAGCTGCGACCTGCGCCGCTACGGGCAGTGGGAGCGGGTGCCCTGGTGGGACTTCATCGACGCGGCCCGGATGTCCCAGGACTACCAGCGGCTCCTCGGCACCGGCGTCACCCGGAACGTCATCGCCACCAAGGCCGAGATCGCCAGCACCCGGACCGTCGCCCGGGTCTTCCAGGCCTTCCTCTACAACGGGCTCGGCCGGGGGAACGACGGGGAGCCGGACCGGGTGCTCAACGCCCCGACCAACGAGGCGTGGATCAACCCCTGGGCCGCCCACCTGCGCCGCCTCGGAGTCCGGTTCGCACTCGGCGCCGAGGTCGAGGAGGTGGTGTGCCGCGACGGCCGCGTCAGCCACGTCCGGCTGCGCTCCCGGGGGATCGGCGTACCCCGGGCCGTGAGCGCCGACCACTACGTCAGCGCGATGCCCGTCGAGCACGCCCGCGCCACCTGGGGGAGCGCCCTGCGGGCCGCCGACCCCCGGCTGGCCCGCTGCGACCGGCTGCGCACCGACTGGATGGTCGGCGTGCAGTTCTACCTCCGCACCCGCACCCCCGTCGTCCACGGGCACGTCGACCACGTGGACTCCCCGTGGGCGCTCACCACCATCAGCCAGGCGCAGTTCTGGCCCGGCCGTGACTTCCGCGCGGACTACGGCGACGGCCAGGTGGCCGACTGCCTGTCCGTGTGCGTCTCGCAATGGGACGCGCCCGGCATCCTCTACGGCAAACCCGCGATCGAGTGCACCAAGCAGGAGGTGATCCGCGAGGTGTGGGCCCAGCTGAAGGCCGGGCTGAACGACACGGGGCGGCGCGTGCTGTCCGACGACGACGTCCACTCCTGGTTCATGGACCCGGCGGTCACGGGGCTGGGCGGCCCGTCCCCGGCCAACCGCGAACAGCTCCTCGTCCACCCCACGGGCACCTGGTACGACCGTCCCCCGAGCCGCACCGCCGTACCCAACTTGTTCCTCGCGGGCGATTACGTCGCCACCGACATGGACCTCGCGACCATGGAGGGCGCCAACGAGTCCGCCCGCCGCGCGGTCAACGCCCTGCTCGACGCGGACGGCTCCCCGGCCCCGCGCTGCCGCGTCTGGACCCTGTACCGGCCGCCCGAGCTGGAGCCCTTCCAGCGCCAGGACGAGGCCCGCTACCGGGCGGGCCGGCCGAACGTCTTCGACGTGCGCTAACCGACGGGCCCGGCGCCGGTCAGTCCAGCTCCCTCGCCCGCCGGAAGCGGGCCAGGCCCTCGGTGAGACCGACGATCGGGGCGGGGTAGCGCAGCGCCGCCCGCTCGGGGCCGTCGAGCCGCCACGGGGTGTGGACGGCGGCCCCCGGCAGCGCGGCCAGCTCCGGGACCCAGTGGCGCACGTACTCGCCCCGGGGATCGAAGCGCCTGGCCTGCACGAGGGGGTTGAGGACGCGGTGGGGGCGGGTGTCGTTGCCCGTGCCCGCCACCCACTGCCAGTTCAGCCGGTTGTCCGCCACGTCCGCGTCGACGAGGAGGCCCTCGAAGTGCCCGGCGCCCTCGCGCCAGTCGTGGTACAGCGTCTTGGTGAGGAAGGAGGCCACCAGCATCCGGGCGCGATTGTGCATCCACCCCTCGTGGGCGAGCTGGCGCATGGCCGCGTCCACGACCGGGTAGCCCGTCATGCCCGCCCGCCACGCGGCGAGCTCGTCGGGGTCCGTGCGCCAGCGGTCGTGCCGGGGGCGGTAGTCGCGGTGGGCCGCCTCGGGGACGGCGGCCAGGACCTGGTGATGGAAGTCGCGCCACGCCAGCTGGCGGACGAACGCCTCCGCGCCCGCCCCCGCCTGGGCGGCCCGTCGGGCCCGGGAGATCACTTCGACCGGTGACAGACAGCCGAAGCGCAGATAAGGGGAGAGCCGGGACGTGGCGTCCGCCGCCAGATCGTCGTGCGCCACCGCGTAGCCCGAGAGGCCCGAGCGCAGCCAGGCCGCGAGCCTGCGACGGCCCTCGCTCTCGCCGCCCTTCGGCAGCCCCGCCGGGGCGGGCCCCCGGGCCAGGTCCCCGGGCCCGGGGAGCGGGAGCGAGCGCACCCGGGGCAGCTCGACGCGCCGGGGCGCGGGGGAGACGGGCCGCAGCCGCTCGGCCGACCAGCGGCGGTGGTACGGGGTGAACACCGCGTAATGATCCTTTCCCGAGGGCACGAGCACCCCCGGCGCCACGGCCGTCGTCACCGCGTCGTGCACCCGCAGCGCCCGGCCGTCCGCCGCCAGCGCCGAGCGCAGCCGCTCCTCCCGCCGCTGGGCGTAGCCGCTCGCCCCGCTCGCGAGGTGCACCTCCGTCGCACCCGTCTCGGCGGCCACACGGCACGTCTCGCCCACCACGTCCCCGGCCCGGACGACCAGCCGGCCGCCCCGCGCCCGCAGCCCCTCGTCGAGATCGGCGAGGCAGTCCGCGAGGAAGGCCGCGCGCGCCGGTGTGACGAAGCCCGCACGGGCGATCCCGGAGTCGATCACGAACAGGGGCACCACGCGCTCGGCCGCGCGCAGCGCCGCACCCAGTACGGGGTTGTCGCGCAGCCGCAGATCGGCTGTGAAAAGGACGACAGTGACGCGCATGCCCCCACCCGCCTCGTTCCGGTGGCCCAGGCCGTGTCCTGCGGGCTCAGGCTAGGCCAGGAGGGACCGAAACGACGGCATTGACTGTGACGTCCGGGCTTGCGATTTCCTCGAAGGGATGTTCTGGTGTGGACACGCCGTGCCGGATCGACCGGCCGCGTGGAGCGCCGTGCCGGATCGACCGGCCGCGCCGAGGCCGAAGACCTGGCCGGGAGACCTCTGGCACTGCCGGGGAGACCTCTGGCACTGGTGTCGGTCCTCACAGTCGAGGACGCGACTCATTCGGTACCGGCCTCGGGCCGGTCACAGTACGGCCCAGGATCGGCGACGGGTGAGCTCTGCCCATCGCCAAGGGTCCGCGTTGGGAGATTCACGTGTCCGCTCTGTCGTCACAGCCGCCTCTGTCCGTCATCCGACCGTCCCGCCCGCCCGTCGCGATGGCGGCACCCCGCACCGGCGGCGCCCGTCACGCCCGTCCGCTGGGCCTCTACGACACCTGGTGGACGCTCGCCGGTGCCGCCGTCGCCCTGTGCGCGGGCTGGGCCGCCAGCGTGTGGGTCTCGATCCACCTCCAGGCGGACGCGTCCCTCCACACGGTCGCGCTCTTCGTGCACCTCGCCAGCCTCGTCCTCGGCTTCGGCGCCGTGCTCGTCGCCGACTACTACGGCCTGCTGTGGATCACCGGCCGTACCACCCTGCGCGAGGCCCTCGGCAGCGCGAGCAAGCTCCACCTGCCCATCTGGGCCGGTCTCGCCGGGCTCGTCACGAGCGGGGTCTTCCTCCACCCCAACCCCTCGGCCACGCCCACCGCGATCAAGCTGGCGTTCGTCCTCGTCCTGAGCCTCAACGGTCTCCAGGCGGGCCTGCTCAACAAGCACATGGCCCGGCAGCCGGCCGGCGAGCCGTCGCCGCGCCTGCTGGCCTGGGGCGGGGCCACGGCGATGATCTCCCAGATCTGCTGGTGGGGCGCGGTGGTCATCGGCTTCATGAACACCACCAGCCACCACTGACCGGCGTTTCTCCACACGAAGGGCCGCTGCCCCCGTCTCCTCGACGGGGGCAGCGGCCTTTTCCATGCGGTTCAGCCGCCGCAGACGGCGACCAGCTCGGCGGCCTCCTCCGTGATCGACCGGGCGAGCAGGTCCAGGTCGGGCACGGCGACGGCGTCGGCGATCAGGCCGTAGCAGACACGGTCCTCGTAGGTGGTGATGCCCACGGCGAGGGACTGCCCGGGCGCCAGAGGGGCGAGCGGATGGGCCTCGCGGACGCGGCTGCGCGCGAGCGTGAGGCCCTGGGCGCCGCGCAACGGGACGCTGGAGACCAGCAGGTCGTAGAAGAGGCGGCCCGAGCGGGCGATCAGGCCGCCGCCGAAGCGGTGGCCGAGGGGCGGGATGACCTCGGCGAGCAGCGCGGCGGCGCCCGGCCCGCTGGCGGGGCCCGCCTGCTTGTTGGTCTCCATGGCCCGGCGTACCGCGCCCAGGCGGGCGAGCGGCTCGGCCTCGGCGACGGGGAGCCGGACCAGATAGCCGGAGAGCCGGTTGCCCGAGGCGCTGGGGTCGCCCGGGTCGCGCAGCGAGACGGGGACGAGGGCGCGGGGACGTACGCCGTCGCTGCCGTCGCCGCGCTTGTCGAGCCAGCGCCGCAGGCCGCCCGCGACCACGGCGAGGAGGACGTCGTTGACGGTGCCGCCCGTGGCCTCGCGGACGCGGTTCACATCGCGCAGATCGACGATCGCGCCGTCGGCGCGGCGAGCGCCGGTGGCGCGGGAGACGAGAGCGGGCGAGGAGCGCACGTCCAGCGCGGCGCGGGCCATGGCGGAGCCGATGGACAGGGCGCGCCCGGCGTCGGTGACGACACCGCGCACGAGACCGGGCAGCTCGCGCGGCCCGGGCAGACGCGGCCCGGCCGCCTGCTTCGGCTTCCGCGGCACGCCGGCCGGAACGGGCGCCCCGTCGGCGGCGGGATCCAGGAGCGACAGGGCGTACGACGCCGCGCGCATGCCGTCCGCGTGGGCGTGGTGGAACGTGAACAGCACGGCGAAGGACGTGCCGTCCGCACCGGGCAGCACGTGCGCGGCCCACGGCGGCCGCCCCCGCTCCAGGGGCCGCTGCATCAGCGCCCCGGCGGCCGCGAAGAAGTCCCGCACGGGCGCGGTGAGATGGACGTGGTCCGACGGGTCGTAGCCGGGGGCGACATGCCGGGCGGCGGCCCCGACGGGGAGCAGGACGGGACGGATGCGGGTGTTCAGCCCCGGGATCCGGGCGGCGCGGTCCGCGAGCAGCCCGGCGGCACGCTCGGCGGCGTCCGGGGTGTCGGCGTCGAAGACGAAGAGCCCGCCCATGTGCAGGGGATGACCGGCGGACTCGATGTTCCAGAAGGCGAGGTCGAGCGGCGTGAGCGGTTCGGGGGTCACTTCAGGGGTCACGGGGTCTCCGAGGTCACGGGGCGCTGCGCTGCTGTACGTAAGCGGGCAGAAGTCAATCGGCGTCGGCCGACTACGGTCAAGTGTGGACCGGACACGCTCCGTTAGTGACACGGGAGGGCCTGTGGGTTTCAGCCCCTCCCAACCCCCTCGGACCGCCCCGGGTTCCCCCGGTAACCCCACCCGACCACGGTATCGGCCCCGCACGCGACTTGTCCGGATCGGGACCCTGGGGGATGTCGGTTATGGTCGGGCCATGTCAGCCGCTCCGGATACCGCCCCCGTCCCCGCTCTCATCCTGCGCCCCGCCACCCGCGCGGACCTGCCGGCCGTGCTCGCCCTGCTCGCGGACGAGGAGAACGTCGTGGATCCGTCGACGGTCGTGGTGACGGAGGAGTACGAGCGGGCGTTCGCGGCGATCGACGAGGACCCGCGCAACGAGCTCTTGGTCCTGGTCGAGGAGGCCGGCACGGTGGTGGGGTGCCTGCAGGCGACGTACATCCCCGGGCTCGGCAAGGGCGGCGCCGAGCGGGCGCTCATCGAGGCGGTCCGCATCCGCGCCGACCGGCGCGGCGGCGGGCTCGGCCGGACGCTGATGACGCGCGCGGTCGAAAGGGCACGCGCGCGTGGCTGCGCGCTGGTGCAGCTCACCAGCAACAAGCGGCGCGAGGACGCGCACCGCTTCTACGCTGCGCTGGGCTTCGCGCGCAGCCACGACGGTTTCAAGCTGGCGCTTTAGAGACGTGCCCCGTCAGGGGCGCGGGGAACTGCGCGATCAGCCCCCGACGGCGCGCGGTCGAGCGGCTGCGGGCCGTGCGTGGCCGTTCGCGCAGTTCCCCGCGCCCCTGACGGGGCGCACCCTGCGACGGGGCGCACCCTGCGACGGGGCGCACCCTGCGACGGGGCGCACCCTGCGACGGGGCGCACCCTGCGACGGGGCGCACCCTGCGACGGGGCGCACCCCGCGACGGGGCGCGCCCGGAACGTCAGCGGTGACGGAAATCCGGCTTCCGCTTCTCCACGAACGCCGCCATCCCCTCCTTCTGGTCCGCGACGGCGAACACCGCGTGGAAGACGCGCCGTTCGAACCGCACGCCCTCCGCCAGCGTCGTCTCGAACGCCCGGTTCACCGCCTCCTTCGCCATCATGGCGACCGGCGCGGACATCCCGGCCACCGTCTCGGCGACGGACAGCGCCTCCGTGAGAAGCTCGTCCGCCGGGACGATCCGGGAGACCAGGCCCGCCCGTTCCGCCTCGGCCGCGTCCATGGTGCGCCCGGTCAGGCACAGCTCCATCGCCTTGGCCTTGCCGACGGCCCTGGTCAGCCGCTGCGAGCCGCCGATGCCGGGGATGACGCCGAGCTTGATCTCCGGCTGCCCGAAGACGGCGGTGTCGGCGGCGAGCAGGATGTCGCACAGCATGGCGAGTTCGCAGCCGCCGCCCAGCGCGTAGCCGGAGACGGCCGCGAGGGTCGGGGTGCGGAGGGCGCCGAGCCGGTCCCAGGCGGTGAACCAGTCGTTGAGGTACATGTCCATGTACCCCTGCGGCTGCATCTCCTTGATGTCGGCACCGGCGGCGAACGCCTTCGCCGAGCCGGTGAGGACGATACAGCCGACGTCCGGGTCCCGGTCGAGGGCCTCGGTGGCCTCGACGACCTCGTTCATCACCTGGAGATTGAGGGCGTTGAGGGCCTTGGGGCGGTTGAGGGTGACAAGGGCGACGCGGCCCTTGCGCTCGACGAGGATGGTCTCGTACGTGGTCGTCATCAGGAAGCCGTCTCGTTTCGTTCGTCGCGCTGCCGGATCGTCCGGATGATCCCGGAGAAGTCCTCCGCCGCCCCGGTGCCCGCCGCGTACTCCGCGTACCGCTTCGCCGCCTCGATCCCGAAGGCGGAGTCGATCCCGCTCGCGCGGAGCGCGTCGGCGGCGAGGCCGAGGTCCTTGGCCATCAGGGGGGCCGCGAAGCCGGGCCGGTAGTCGCGGTTGGCCGGGCTGGCCGGGACCGGGCCGGGGACCGGGCAGTTGCTGGTCAGCGACCAGCACTGGCCGGACGCCGTGGAGGCCACGTCGAACAGGGCCTGGTGGGACAGGCCGAGGCTCTCGCCGAGGACGAAGGCCTCGCTGACCGCGATCATCGAGATGCCCAGGATCATGTTGTTGCAGATCTTCGCCGCCTGCCCGGCACCCGGGCCGCCGCAGTGCACGGTCTTCCCGCCCATGACGGCGAGCAGCGGCTCGGCCCGCGCGAACTCGGCCTCGCCGCCACCGGCCATGAAGGTCAGCGTGCCGGCCTCGGCACCGGCGACCCCGCCGGAGACGGGCGCGTCCAGGGCCTGGTGGCCGGCCTCGAGCGCGGCCTGGTGGGCGGCGCGGGCGTCGGCGACGTCGATGGTGGAGCAGTCGACGAACAGCGTGCCGGGCGCGGCCGCGGCGAGGAGGCCCTCGTCCCGGTAGAGGGCGAGGACGTGCCGTCCGGCGGGCAGCATGGTGACGACCACGTCGGCGCCGGTCGCGGCGTCCGCCGCCGAGGCCGCGGGCTCGACACCGGCGGCCGCGGCCGCCTCCAGGGACTCGGCCACCAGGTCGTAGCCGCGCACCCGGTGCCCGGCCTTGACGAGGTTGGCGGCCATCGGGCCGCCCATGTGGCCGAGGCCGACGAAGCCGACGGTCAGGGGAGTGCTGCTGCTCATCACGACACCTCCTGGGTAAGGGCGAGTTCCCGCTCGCCCAGCGGTGCGAAGAACCGGGCGACGTCCGCCTCGCCCACCTCGGCGAGCGTGGCGGGCGACCAGCGCGGGTTCCGGTCCTTGTCGATCACCTGGGCGCGGATGCCCTCGACCAGGTCCGGCGCGGTCAGGGCCGCGCACGAGACGCGGTACTCCTGCTCCAGCGCCCGCCCCAGCGAACCGAGCCCAGGCACGGCGCGCAGCGCTGCCAGGGTGACCTTGAGCGCGGTCGGGGACTTGGCGAGGATCGTTTCGGCGGCCTGCTTGGCGGCCGGGGTGCCATGGCCCTGGAGGCGCTCGACGATCTCCTCGACGGTGCCGGCGGCGTAGCAGGCGTCGATCCACTCGCGGTGACCGGCCAGTTCGCCCCCGGGCGCCTCGGCGGCATGCCGGGCGACGACCTCGTGGGCCGGCGCGTCGGCGAGCTCCGTGAGGAGCGCGGGCAGCCGGTCCGAGGGGACGAAGTGGTCGGCGAGCCCGCACAGCAGGGCGTCGGCGGCGCCCACCGCCTCACCGGTCAGGGCGAGGTGGGTGCCGAGTTCGCCGGGCGCCTTCGCCAGCAGGTAGGTGCCGCCGACGTCGGGGACGAAGCCGATGCCGGTCTCGGGCATGGCCACCCGCGAGCGCTCGGTGACGATCCGTACGCCGCCGTGGGCGGCGATGCCGACGCCGCCGCCCATGACGATGCCGTCCATGACGGCCACGTACGGCTTGGGGTAGTCGGCGATCCGGGCGTTGAGCCGGTACTCGTCGCGCCAGAAGTCGGCCGAGGCCGTGCCGCCGGTGCGGGCGTCCTCGTGGATGGAACGGATGTCGCCGCCCGCGCACAGCCCGCGCTCGCCCGCGCCGGTGATCACGACGGTCTCGACGGCCGGGTCGTGCTCCCAGGCGGTGAGGGCCTCGTCGATGCGGGAGACCATGGTGTGGGTGAGGGCGTTGAGGGCCCTGGGCCGGTTGAGGACGATATGGGCGGCCCGGCCCTCGACGCGGAACAGTACGGAGTCGTCGATGCTCCCGCTCACCGGCCGGCCCCCGTCAGGCCACGGGCCACGATGAGGCGCATGATCTCGTTCGTCCCCTCCAGGATCCGGTGGACCCGCAGATCGCGGACGATCTTCTCGACGCCGTACTCGTTGAGGTAGCCGTAGCCGCCGTGGAGTTGCAGCGCCTGGTCGGCGACCGTGTACCCGGTGTCGGTGGCGAATCGTTTCGCCATGGCGCAGAGCTGCGGGGCCTGGGCGTCGCCGCGGTCCAGGGCCTCGGCGGCCTGTCGGACCAGGGCGCGGGCGGCGGTCAGCTCGGTGGCCATGTCGGCGAGGCGGAAGCGCAGGGCCGGGGAGTCGATGAGGGGCTCGCCGAAGGCCTCCCGGTCGGCGAGGTAGGCGAGGGTGCGGTCGAGGGCGCTCTGGGCGCCGCCGAGGGAGCAGGCGGCGATGCCGAGCCGGCCGCCGTTGAGCCCGCCCATGGCGATGCGGAAGCCCTCGCCCTCACCGCCGAGCAGCCGGTCGGCGGGGATCCGGACGCCGTCGAGGATCACCTGGCGGGTGGGCTGGGCGTTCCAGCCCATCTTCTTCTCGTTGGGCCCGAAGGACAGACCGGGGTCGTCGCGGTGGACGAGGAAGGCGGAGACGCCGCGCGCCCCGGGGCCGCCGGTGCGGGCCATGACGATGTAGACGTCGGTCGAGCCCGCGCCGGAGATGAACTGCTTGACGCCGTCGAGGACGTACTCGTCGCCGTCGCGCTCGGCGCGGGTGGTCAGGGCGGCGGCGTCGGAGCCGGCGCCCGGCTCGGTGAGGCAGTAGCTGCCGAGGGTGTCCATCGCGCACAGGCCCGGCAGGTAGCGGGCGCGCTGGGCGTCGTCGCCGTAGTGGTCGATCATCCAGGCGACCATGTTGTGGATGGAGAAGTAGCCGGCGACGGAGGGGCAGCCCGTGGCCAGGCTCTCGAAGACGAGGACGCCGTCGGCGCGGGTGAGGCCGGAGCCGCCGGACTCCTCGCGGACGTAGATGCCGCCGAGGCCGAGGTCGGCGCCCTTGCGGAGGACGTCGACGGGGAAGTGCTTGTCGCGGTCCCAGTCGACGGCGTTGGGGGCGAGGTGCTCACGGGCGAAGTCGAGGGTGGTCTCGGCTATGGCGCGCTGGTCCTCGGTGAGGAAGGTGGTCGTCATGGCGGTCAGCCCATCGTCGGGATCGTGAAGCTCGCGCCCTCCTTGACCCCGGAGGGCCAGCGCGAGGTGACGGTCTTGGTGCGGGTGTAGAAGCGGATGGCGTCGGGACCGTGCTGGTTGAGGTCGCCGAAGCCGGACCGCTTCCAGCCGCCGAAGGTGTGGTAGGCGACGGGCACGGGGATCGGGACGTTGACGCCGATCATGCCGGTGTCGACGCGGCGGGTGAAGTCGCGGGCGGTGTCCCCGTCGCGGGTGAAGAGGGCGACGCCGTTGCCGAATGGGTGCTCGCTGGGCAGCCGCAGCGCCTCCTCGTAGTCGGCGGCGCGGACCACCGACAGCACGGGCCCGAAGATCTCCTCCTGGTAGATCCGCATCTCCGGGGTGACCCGGTCGAAGAGGGTGGCGCCGGCGAAGAAGCCGTTCTCGTGGCCCGGCAGGACGAAGTCCCGGCCGTCGACGACCAGTTCCGCGCCCTCCTCGACGCCCAGGTCCACATAGCCGCGCACCCGGTCGAGAGCGTCGCGGCCGACGAGCGGGCCGAAGTCCGCCTCGGGGTCGTCGGAGCGGCCGATGCGCAGCGTGCCGATGCGCTCCTTGAGCTTGGCGACGAGCGCGTCGGCCGTCTCCTCGCCGACGGGCACGGCCACCGAGATGGCCATGCAGCGCTCGCCGGCGGAGCCGTAGCCGGCGCCGATGAGGGCGTCGACGGCCTGGTCGAGATCGGCGTCCGGCATCACGATCATGTGGTTCTTGGCGCCGCCGAAGCACTGGGCGCGCTTGCCGTGGGCGGCGGCGGTGGCGTAGATGTGCGCGGCGATCGGGGTGGAGCCGACGAAGCCGACGGCGCCGACGCGCGGGTCCTCGAGCAGGACGTCCACGCTCTCCTTGTCGCCGTTGACGACGTTGAGGACGCCCGCCGGCAGGCCCGCCTCCAGGAACAGCTCGGCGAGCCGCAGCGGCACGGACGGGTCGCGCTCGGAGGGCTTGAGGATGAAGGCGTTGCCGCAGGCGATCGCGGGGGCGGCCTTCCACAGCGGGATCATCGCCGGGAAGTTGAACGGGGTGATCCCGGCGGCGACACCGATCGGGCGGCGCAGGGAGTGGACGTCGATGCCGGTGCCGGCGTTGTCCGTGAACTCGCCCTTGAGGAGATGCGGAATGCCCGCGGCGAACTCCACGACCTCCAGGCCGCGCTGGATGTCGCCGTGGGCGTCGGCGATCGTCTTGCCGTGCTCGGCGGACAGCAGCCGGGCCAGCGCGTCCTTCTCGCCCTCGACCAGCTGGAGGAAGCGCAGCAGGACCCGGGCCCGGCGCTGGGGGTTCCACTCGCCCCACTCGCGCTGGGCGCGGACCGCGTCGGCGATGGCCGCCTCGGTCTCCGCGCGGCTGGCGAGCGGGACCCGGGCCTGGACCTCGCCGGTGTTGGGGTCGTACACATCGGCGAAGGCGCCCGATGTTCCCGGGATGTGCTTGCCGCCGATGAAATGGGTCAGTTCACGGACCATGGAAGCCTGCTCTCATCAGGTGAGATCCGGGGACAGGCACGGCGGGGCCGCGGGCGCGCGCCCTTGTGGGGCGCGGTCCGTCCTGTCCGTCCTCGTGGTTGCCCCCGAACATATAGTTGGACGTCCTACTAAGTCCAGAGTCGAAAAAACGTGCGGGGCGGCCGGGTGGCCGCCCCGCACGTCGGGGGAGGGAAACGGAATCGGTTCAGGGAGTGGTTTCGACCACTCCACGGGCCGGGTCGACGGAGCCGGCCCGCGGGGCGAGCCGCCGTTCGGCGAGGTGGCCGAAGAGCAGGCCGAAGCCGGTCCACAGGACGCCCTGGACGGCCAGGGCCGAGAGGCGGAACCGCCACAGCACGGAGGCCGGGAAGTCCTTGGGCACCTCGTCGTACGAGGGCAGGAAGGCGTACGCCAGGCCGACCGCGAGGACGAAGGCCGCCACCGCGGCGACGGTGGCCCACCAGGCGCCCAGGCGGGGAGCCAGCCGGCGCCCCAGGATGATCGCGGCGAGGCCCAGCAGGACGCTCAGCGCGATCATCAGGAAGAAGAGCGCCGTGCGTTGCCCGATGGTGTCCGGGTCGCTGGTGGCCGGCGGATTGGCGGGGTACTTGAGGAACGGCACCACATAGACCGTCAGCAGCCCTCCGAGCGAGAGGAGGGCGGCCGTGGCGCGCGGCCCGAACCGGCCGATCCGGCCCAGGGCGACGCAGAAGGCCAGCGCGGCGATGCCGCCGAACGCGACGCCGTAGACCAGGACGCCGGTCGCCAGCCCGGCGGTGGACTGCAGGGTGCGGCCGACCAGCTCCACGCCGTGGTCGTCGTGGTGGCTGTGGGCCTCCTCATAGCCGATGGACGCGTCCACGGACGGCTCACCGAGGAAATAGGCCACCAGCAGCGCGGCACAGCCGGCCACCAGCCCGGCGAGCATGCCGCGCACCAGCAGCGACCGTACGGAGACGGTGTTCACGAGAGCGACTCCCCGGCCGTCAGTGGCAGGGGAAGCCGAGCAGGTGACGTCCGTCGTGGACCCACTCGTGGACGCTCTCACCGGAGAGCAGCGAGGTGGCGCCCTGCTCGGCGCCGACGAAGTACAGCAGGACGAGCATGAGGACGCCGAAGAAGACCGCCCAGGGGGCGATCGCCTTCAGGGATATGGGGGCGACCTCCGGCAGGGCGGGGGAGCCGGTCGTGGAAGCGGCGGAGTGAGCCATGATGCAGACCTCCTGGGGAAACACGCGTCCCAGAACTAGGGGTTCCTGGACGACGGAGGGCGGGTCTGACTCCCCGGGCGTCGCCGCGCTGCCGCGAGCGCCGACCGGATTCACAGTGGCGCGACCGTGCCGGATTCCCACCGGCTTCCGCCACCCCGTCGTCATGTCCACGCGACCGTACCGTTCCGGCCAACATTGCGCCATGGGGTGGGAGGATGCGCACCGGCGTACCACCCGGCGCGCGCGCTCTGGAGCGTGCGCCGGGGCCGCGCCCGTTCCGCTCCTCCGCCGCCCATGGGTGACCGGTATGTGAACAGCACTGTCCAGCGGGCGGCTTCACCGCCTACGCTGGCCGCCGCAGCCGGTTCGCCCTGCCCGCCAGGCAGACGCGTCGCAAGAGGGAACCCGGTGGGAATCCGGGACTGCCCCGCAGCGGTGAGCGGGAACGACCGCCGTCATACGCACTGGGCCCGACAGGGCCCGGGAAGCGACGGCCACTAGGTGTCCGCCCTCGGGCGGACGTGCCCGCGAGTCCGAAGACCTGCCGCTGCCCGCGCGCGAACGCATCGCGCGCGGACATCCCGGTGACCCCGAGGGCGGGTCGGCGCGCACGGACGAGCACGTGACGGCTCGCCCGCACCGACGCGACCCCTCGCGGCCCTCCCGGGATCCAGGAGACGAGCTCGCGAAGGAGAGTTCCGTGACCAGCAAGTCCGCAGCCGCGGCGGCCCGGGCCACCGTGTACGGCTACCCCCGCCAGGGACCCGACCGGGAACTGAAGAAGGCCGTCGAGGGGTACTGGAAGGGCCGCGTCACCGCCGACGCCCTCCACCGGACCGCCGTCGAGCTCCGCGCCGCCACCTGGCGCGATCTCGCCGCCGCCGGCCTCCACGAGGTCCCCACCGGCGACTTCTCGTACTACGACCACCTCCTCGACACCAGCGTCATGGTCGGCGCGATCCCTGCCCGCCACCGCGCGGCCCTCGCCGCCGACCCCCTCGACGGCTACTTCGCCATGGCACGCGGCACCCAGGACGTCGCGCCCCTGGAGATGACCAAGTGGTTCGACACCAACTACCACTACCTCGTCCCGGAACTCGGCCCCGACACCGTCTTCGCCGCCGACCCCGCCAAACAACTCGGCGAACTCCAGGAGGCCCTGGCCCTCGGCCTCGCCGCCCGCCCCGTCCTCGTCGGCCCCGTCACCTACCTCCTGCTCGCCAAGCCCGCCCCCGGCGCCCCGCCCGGCTTCGACCCCCTCACCCTCCTGGACCGGCTCCTGCCCGTCTACGCCGAGGTGCTCGCCGCGCTGCGCGCCGCCGGGGCCGAGTGGGTCCAGCTGGACGAGCCCGCCCTCGTCCAGGACCGCACCCCGGCCGAACTGAACGCGGCCGCCCGCGCCTACCGCGACCTCGGGTCCCTGACGAACCGGCCGAAACTGCTCGTCGCCTCCTACTTCGACCGCCTCGGCGAGGCCCTGCCCGTGCTGGCCAAGGCCCCCGTCGACGGCCTCGCCCTCGACTTCACCGGCCCCGCCGCCGCCAACCTCGACGACCTCGCGGCCGCCGGCGGACTGCCCGGCAAACGGCTCGTCGCGGGCGTCGTCGACGGCCGCAACGTCTGGATCAACGACCTGACGGCGTCACTCGCCACCCTCGCCACCCTCCTCGGCCTCGCCGGCCACGTGGACGTCGCCGCCTCCAGCTCCCTCCTCCACGTCCCCCTCGACGCCGGCGCCGAACGCGACATCGACCCGCGCATCGCCCGCTGGCTGGCCTTCGCCCGCCAGAAGACCACCGAGATCGTCACCCTCGCCCGCGGCCTCGGCCACGGCACCGCCGCCATCGCCGCCGAACTCGCCGTCAACCGCGCCGACCTGGCCTCCCGGGCCGACTCCGCCCTCACCCGCGACCCGGCCGTCCGCGCCCGCACCGCCGCCGTCACCCCCGCCGACGCCCGCCGCTCCCTGCCCTACCCCGAACGGACCGTCGCCCAGCGCGCCCGCCTGGGCCTCCCCCCGCTGCCCACGACCACCATCGGCTCCTTCCCCCAGACCACCGAACTGCGCACCGCCCGCGCCGATCTGCGCGCCGGACGCATCGACGCCGACACCTACGAGCGGCGCGTCGAGACCGAGATCCGCGAGGTCGTCGCCTTCCAGGAGAAGGCCGGCCTGGACGTCCTCGTCCACGGCGAGCCCGAACGCGACGACATGGTCGCCTACTTCGCCGAACGCCTCACCGGCTACCTCGCCACCCGGCACGGCTGGGTCCAGTCCTACGGCACCCGCTACGTCCGCCCGCCGGTCCTCGCCGGCGACGTCTCCCGCCCCGAGCCGATGACCGTGCGCTGGACGACCCACGCCCAGTCCCTCACCGCACGACCCGTCAAGGGCATGCTCACCGGCCCCGTCACCATGCTCGCCTGGTCCTTCGTCCGCGACGACCAGCCCCGCGCCGAGACCGCCCGCCAGGTCGCGCTCGCCCTGCGCGACGAGGTCGCCGACCTGGAGGCGGCGGGCACCGCCGTCATCCAGGTCGACGAGCCCGCCCTCCGCGAGACCCTCCCCCTGCGCGCCGCCACCCGCCCCGGCTACCTGGCCTGGGCCACCGAGGCCTTCCGCCTCACCACCGGCGGCGTCCGCCCGGACACCCAGATCCACACCCACATGTGCTACGCGGAGTTCGGCGACGTCCTCCAGGCCATCGACGACCTCGACGCCGACGTCATCAGCCTGGAAGCGGCTCGCTCCCACATGCGGGTCGCGGACGAACTCGCCGGCGCCGGCTACCCCCGGGAGGTGGGCCCCGGCGTCTACGACATCCACTCGCCCCGCGTCCCCGCCGCCGACGAGCTGGCCGCCCTGCTGCGCCGGGCACTGGCCGCCGTCCCCGCCGAACGACTGTGGGTCAACCCCGACTGCGGCCTGAAGACCCGCGCCTGGCCCGAGGTCCGCGCCTCGCTGGAACACCTGGTGACGGCGGCGCGCACGATAAGGGAGGAACTCCCGGACTCGTCCTCGTCCTCTTCCTCTTCCTCGTAAGGCGCGGGAGGGGGTGCCCCCGGGTCGTCATCAACCGGGGGCACCCCGTCTCCTCGACGGCTGAGAGACTGCCCGCATGGCCGAACTCAATGGAAAGCCCGTTACCCTCGACGACCTCCAGAGCCTCGCCCTCACGAACTACGGGCACTTCACGACCATGCGGATGGAGAACGGCACGATCCGGGGCCTGTCGCTCCACCTGGACCGCCTGGTGCGGGACTGCCGCATCGTGTTCGGCGTCGAACTGGACCGCGACCGGACGCTGGACTACATCCGCAAAGCGGCCGAGGGCGTCACCGGAATCGCCGGCATCCGCGTCACCGTCTTCGACCCCGCCCTCGACCTGAGCCGCCCCAGCGCCGCCGAGGACCCCCACATCCTGGTGAACCTGCGCCCCGCCGGCGCCCTGACACCGCCCCCACTGACAGCGAAGACCTTCACTTTCACCCGCGACAACGCGGAGGTGAAGCATGTCGGACTCCACCCGCAGCTCAAACTCCGCCGCGACGCCCAGCTCGCCGGATTCGACGACGCCGTCTTCGCCGAACCGGACGGCCGCGTCTCCGAGGGCGCCACCTGGAACCTCGGCTTCGTCGACCAGCAGGGCACGGTCGTCTGGCCGGACGCCCCCGTCCTCCCCGGCACGACGATGCTGCTGCTCCAGAGCCTGGACGCCCCGAAACAGATCACCGCCCCGGTACGGCTCGCCGACGTCCCCGCCATGGCCGCCGCGTTCGCCACGAACGCGTCCATCGGCGTCCGCACCGTCAGCGCCCTCGACGACGTGCGGTTCCCCCAGGACCACCCGGTGCTCGCGGCACTGCGCGACGCGTACGCGGGTATTCCGGGCGAGCGCCTTTAGAGCTCCACGACGGACATCCACGACGGGAGACGAAAAAACCCCCAGAGAATCTGGGGGTTTTCCTTGTGTCCGAGGGGGGACTTGAACTCTCACCTCGGGCACCAACTGGCTCGTGGTCCGTGACGACACCGTCCCAGCCCTGTCCCCTATGGCCCTCCAGGCCGTGAGGAACCTCGAGGCGAGGCGTAGAGAAGCCCGCAAGGCCTAGGGGCTGTCCGGTGGGTCAGATGTGACTCATCGGACAGCCCCTAGAGGCGTTTCAGGGCAGGGTGGCGTCGGGCCAAGGGAGGCCCCGAGGCTTCCCCCGCCCGACGCCATGGGAAGCAGGCCGCTCTCAGAGCAGGCCGGCCAGGTTGCTGATCACCACTCCGGCGAGAGCGTGGAGCCCGACCACGGCTAGGCCCAAGAGCTGACCGACAATGGGCAAGAGCGTCGCTGCACTCCTGTCATATGGGCCGCTCATCATTGCGGCCTGGTGGCCGGATCAACGACGCCCCGTCCGGCCAGACACGTCCTGAGCCGGGCGGGGCAAGCTCTGGGGAGCTCGGATTCGAACGCGCCGTCGCAGGTGGTTCCGATCAAGCTGTCCCGTCTCATTGGGTCTTGCTTTCGCGAGGCCTTCTGACCAGCGAGGATGTGCTTTGACGTGAGAGGGGACCACACCCATGTCTCATCTCATCGTGCCCGCGCCAAACAGATGCCGACGGCTGTCTCACTTCATCGTGTCCGCTGGCCTGGAAGGACGGCCGTGGAGGGCCGGCGCTCTGAGTGCTGATGGGCGATCTTCCTGGCCGTTGAAGCAGCCGATAGGTTCACCTCCATGACATCACCACAGGCGGACGTGCATCATTCGGCTTCGTCCTGGCGGCAGCCCTCTCCTCCGGCGGCCTCCGTCGAGCGCAGCATGCTGGTTGAAGAGATCGCCAAGCGCATTCTGGCCCTCGGTCAGGGGCGCCTGCTCGTGGGGATCGACGGCTTCACCGCTGCTGGGAAGACGAGCTTCGGACATGAACTGGCTGAGTGGATCAGTGCTGCGGGACGGCCGGTGCTCCGGGCGACTCTCGACGACTTCAAGAAGCCGTGGAGGGACCGGCATCTCTATGACCGGGAGTCTGGTGAGGGGTACTACCGCAACGCGTATGACTATGAGGCGGTCAAGCGTCTGCTGCTGGATCCCTGCCGGTCAGCGGGAGCGACAACCTGTGCGCTGTGCGGCATCGACCCGCTGACCCAACGAGATCACTCATCCGAAGTGACGCCACTTGAGGCGGACGCGGTGCTGATTGTGGATGGTGTCTTCGCCTTCCGCCCCGAGATCAATGAATACTGGGACTTCCGCGTCTGGTTGCAGGTGGATACGGAACTGTCCGTTCAGCGGGGCGCCGAGCGTGACCAGGACTGGGCCGGAACTGAAGCAGAGTCGATCCACCGCAACAGGTATCTGGTCGCCGAGCGTATCTATCTTCAGGAAGTCGACCCGTTGCCGATGATGGACGTTGTCATCGACAACTCGGTCTTCGCGCGTCCGCAGGTCGTAACACCGTGACGTCGGCGAGGTGCGCCCACCACACGTCCAGGCCCAGAACACGCCCGCCGACAACGGGGAGACGCAGGCTCCAGGACCCTGGCTGCCACAGCAGCCGGCGCGTCAGCGGTCACGTCCTCGCGCTGCTCGGGGTCGACTTGGTCGTACACCCGCCCAGGCCCCTGGGGGGCGTTGGGATCTTTCGGCGCGATTACGCCGGGGGCGCCAAGTCGCCGTAGGGCGGCTTCCACTTGACGGGCTTGCTCTGCGTTCATATCGATCGTCCATCGCTCCTTCCGGTCAGTGAGGGATACCTTCGATGATGTCGTGGGCGCCTTGCCGGAGCAGTCCGGCGGAGACGCGGGCGCCGAGGGTGCCGGGGTCGTTCGAGGTCTCGCCCCAGATGTGGGCGTGGACGAATTTGCTGCCGTCGCGGGAGAAGACCATGCCGCGGAGGGAGAGTTGTCCGTCGGGTTCGGTGGTGCAGTGCCCGGCGATGGGGCTGTTGCAGTGTCCGCGCAGGCCGTGCAGCATCACGCGTTCGGCGGTGGCTTCGGTCTGTGTCTTGGGGTCGTTGAGGCGTTCCAGGAGTGCGGCGACGGGGCCGTCGTCGCGGCGGCATTCGAGTGCGAGGACACCGGCGCCGACGGCGGGGAGCATCTCGTGCGACGTGAACTCGTGGCGAATCCGATCTTCGAGGCCGAGGCGTTCGAGGCCGGCGCGGGCAAGGACCATGGCCTTGGCCTGGAGGTCGCCCATCTTGCCGTCGAGTTTTTCGAGGCGTGTCCCGACGGCGCCGCGAACCCGAATGACGTTGAGGTCGCGCCTCACCTTGAGGATCTGGGCCTTGCGGCGCACAGCGGTCGTGGCGACGGCCGCGCCGTAGGAAAGGTCGGCCAGCGTCTTGACGGTTGATCCTTCGGGGACCACGAGGACGTCGCGAACGTCTGCGCGCGGGAGCATCGCGGCGAAGACGAGGCCCTGCGGCATGGGGACGTCGCCGGGGACGTCTTTGAGGCAGTGGATCGCCATGTCGATGTCGCCGCGCTGGAGCTGGGCGTCGATGTCCTTGACGAACAGGCCCTTGCCGCCGAGCTGTGCGAGGTCTCCCTGCCATCGGTCGGCCTTGGTCGTGGTGGGCTTGACCTCGATCTCAAGGTCAGGGATGAGGTCGCGGAGCAGCTTGGAGACGTGTTCGGTCTGGGCGAGGGCCATGGGTGAGCTGCGGGTGCCGATGCGCAGCGTGCGGGCGGGAAAGTCGTTCATGACGTCTTTAACGACCCTTCGTGTCGTCGCGCACGGTAGACCGTGCCGCGGGGGAACTGGCGCGGTCTGGCGATGCGTGCGGCGATGGTGGGATGGAGCAGGCTGTTCGCCTCGGCGCGGGTGGCCCATCGCCAGGCGTCGAGTTCGTCACGTTGCAAGGTGATGCGGCTGGTGTCGGCGGGGTCGAGGACGGGGCCGGCGAACAGGAAGGCCAGGCGGTCCCGGCGGCCGGGGCGGGTGGCGGCCACGCTCCACGAATTCCGGCGTGTCCCACTCCGGCGGCCGGGGCGCCTCCACCATGGCTCGAAGGTTGTCGAGCCTCCGGTACAGCTCCCGGCTCCACACATGGCGGTGCCAGGATTCTTCGATCGCGTATGCGGCCCGTCGCAATCGCTGACCGAGCGTCGGCCGAGGCGGGAAGAGGATCCTCTGCACGTTGCGCTCGTAGTTCGACAGCGGCTCGCGGGGGCGCCGCCGTCCGATCAGGCGCGGCCGTCTCACCAGGCCGTCACGCGCCTTGGGCTTCCTCACGGCGTGTTCTGCTGCCGGGCAGCCTCGATGGGCCTCTGGAGTGGCGGTGCGGCCGGCCCATTGGGGTGCTGCTCGGTGATCCCTCCGAAACTGGTGACGAAGACGCGGCGGTCCATCACCGCGGCCTCGGAGGAGTGCCGCAGCGGCGAGGCGGGGCGGGGCGCATCCCGGCGGAGGGCGTGGTTCTCGGGGAGTCGGCACAGGCCCATGTACACCAGGTCGTGTTTCGCCCCGTTGCGCATGTAGTTGACGATCTCGCGGTGCGTGGCGAGGGGGTCCAGCGGCGTGAGGCCAAGGACGGTGCATGCCGTGCCGTTGTCCTCGACGACCTTCTGCCAGCCGGCACGAACAGGAGGGACGTGCAGGCGCAGGTGTGTCTCGTCGAGGTTGAGCACGGGCCGGTTGGCCCTCTTACCCAGCAGTAGCCGGGGTCCGGCGTCCTGGAGCGTCTCCCGGGCCGGGTGCAGGCCCAGGGCGGCCCCCAGCTCCCGCATGTCGTGCGCGATGGTGTCGGCCGTCTCGTTCCGCCGCCGGGCGGGCGGGTGATGAGGAGGTAGGCGACAAGGCCGGCGGTGGTGTCCTCGACCCAGTGCGCGAATCTCACGGAACACAGGAGTCCAGCGGTCGGAGTGACGGGCACAGCAGGGGTGATCACAGGTTCGCCTTTCAGGGGGAACGCTTCCGCGGCCTGCCGGATGCCGTGCGGGCTTCGCGGAGCACTCGCGGTGAGGCTTCGGCTAGGTGCCGCCCGGGACTGGTGGGGTGAGCGCGGAGCCGTGTGCCCTCACCCCAATCCGGGCGGCTGAAGGCCAACTTCCGGTCCTGCAAAGGACCCTGGTTGAATCCACGGCTTGACCGTACGGTCATCAGTGATGCGGTAGGACTGACTGCGAGTACGTGTTCCGCCGTGGAACGCACTCGGGAAGCCGGCATGACCACGAGACCGCCCACACGCCGCCGTGCGGTCACAGGAACCATCGCCGGGTACGTTCTGCGCCTGGCCAGGGAAAGCATCCCGTGCACGCAAGCCGGGCTCGCTGAAGCCTTGGAAGTTGACCTGGCAACTGTGCAAGGCTGGGAGTCGGGTCGCCGGCCACTTGCCAATATGAGGGCCGGGGTCTTTCTGGATCTGAAACGGCGCCTACCGGTTCTCGGAGCAGACCGGGCCGTCGTCAAGCTCCTTGGAGCTGCGATGGACGCTGACCGCATCGTCGGCGCGGACATGGACCCGCCGCAGCGCCCTGACCGACATCCCCCCGCGGAATGGGTACACACCCGCACAACCGCCCACATGATCGCTTGGGCAGTGAACGGAACGCCTCCGCCGCTCATCGGAAGCAGGCCTTTGCCCATCCGTCGTGGTGCGGTTCCAGCAGCCCCTCGACTACCTGTTCAAGAGAGAGCCGTCCTGTTCGCACAGCTTCGCGACACCGCCGAGGTCGCGCACAGAGCGGGAGACAGTGCTCCGCTACTACGCCGTCAGGCGCTCTATCTCACTTCGTACGACCGCAGCCTTGACGCCCCTGCCTGGACGTCTCACGCCCTGCACAGTCGGCGAGGCGTGCTGGCTGTCCGAGGCTGGTCCCAGCACTGGGCGGAGGCCCACTCCATCGCCGCCGCCCTCGCTCGACAGGGCGACCAGCAGCCTCTGCTTGACTTCATCGACCGTTCCCTAGTGGACGACGATGCAGCCGAGGCTGCGAACTTGAACTACTGGGCTTACTGGCTTGGCGCTGCCCACGGACCGCAGGCGGACGATGGCTTCATGCTTGATCGCGGGCTGACCGGCTGGGATCCTCTGACCCTTCTGCGTCTGCTCGTTCAAGGGCTTGATGAAGCCCAACGTACGTCGAGCTATACGCGCACTCGCTGTGGGCGCTCTTTACGGTCTGTCCTTGGCTGCCGCAGGCCGCGCCAACGCTCGCCGCCGGCGCTACGCGAGCGCACCGAACGCATCCTTGACGGTGGTGGTGTTTCGGCAGGAGCTCGGAGCCGTGACATACCGTCTACGCGAGTAGGGCAACTGACGAACCGGAGGGCACCACATGGCCGACGAGACCGAGCACGCCAAGGGCACCGCAGGCTTCCTGCTGGAGATGGGCATGCTGAAGCGGGCCAAGAGGAGCGGGTGGTGGATCGCCGGAGTCAAGGACCCGGAGACCATCGCCGAACATAGCTTCCGGTCGCCCTCATCGGCTCGGTCCTGGCCATGATGGAAGGGGCCGACCCGGCGAAGACGGCCCTCCTGGGCCTGTGGCACGACACGCAGGAGACTCGGGTAGGAGACATCCCGCACATCGGTCGGCGGTACCTCGATGCCGCGTCGAACGAGAAGGTCACCGCAGACCAAGTTTCCGCGGCACACCCCGCCGTCCGGGCGGCTGCGCAACGCATCGTAAGCGAGTATGAAAATGGCGACTCGCTGGAAGTGGTTTGCGCGCATGACGCCGACAAGCTTGAGTGCCTTATCCAGGCTGTCGAGTATCGCGAGCAGGGGTACAAGAACGTTGGCCCCTGGATCGACAGCAGCATCTCGAAGCTCAAGACCGCGTCTGCCCAGGCCCTTGCTGAAGTAGCCTTGCAGATGACTTCCGTGGAGTGGCAGCAGACCTATCTCCCCGGACAAGCCGACATCTGAGAGGTCCACAAGAAGGCCAAGTAGTCCGAACCCATCATTAGCCCCCTCCTTGAAGAGGGGGCTTTCTCATGTCTTGATTGGTTATATAGGACTGCCCCACAAATAACGTAGGTGTGACCCAGGTGGCTTGGTGACGCCCACCGCTCGAACTGTGGTCGAGGTCACCAACCAGCGAATAGCTGGACAAGGAAAGCCCCGCTCATCCATTCGGACGGGCGGGGCCTACACTTTCACCTTGCCGGCGTTAGTTTGTTCGATAAGGAAATAAGCGGGAGTGATTCCCGATTTACGGCATTGCGACCGTCCAGTACCAGCGCTGCGTTCGCTTTTCTGCGTCGTCCCACTGCTGCGCTCCGGCACCGTTGCTGGTAGAGGAATCCTCAATCTCCAGCACCTTGCCGGAGTTCACGTTGCGGATTGCGAAATCCTCATCAAAGAACCACCGCTGGTGATCATACCCCTTGCAATCCCAAATCTGCACCGGGGCGCCGTTGTCCCTGCGACCGTTGTCCACCTCAAGACACTTGCCGTACATACTCCGGATCTCGAATGCGTAGCCCCCCGAGGGTACCATTCTCCAGAGTGCGCCACTTTGACCATTGCAGTCCCACTGCTGAACCCGGGTGCCATTTGAAAAGTCGGAGTTCTCGACTTCGAGGCACTTGCCGCTGTTCTGATTCTTAATGGTATTCAGGTTCGGCGACGGAGGATATGCCTGGCTCGGCGTCGAGGTCAGGAGCAGCAAGGAACCTGCAGCCGCGAGCGTTGCGGCGGCCCTACCCATTATCTTCATTATGAGTTCCCCCCCCCAGAAAAGGTACGGATGGACACTCGCGGCGGCGCCAACCGGAGCGAAGTGGATCTTACATACTCTTTACTGGATGCTTCAACCCACTTGGCTCGCAGGGAGCCTGACGGAGCGCCAGCTCGACCAGTAGGGGCGACTTGCGCTCCAATCCGATCAGGGGGTGCCGTAGCGGCTGGGGGCTCTTCGTGATGCGCTCTAGGCAAGCAGCTCAAAAGCCTCCGCCGTCTTGATGTTCTCCACCCGCTGTGTCATCTCACCGGCACCCAGGAGCGCGGCCACCAGGGTCAAGATCGCCTCTTCGGGGATGGTGACGTACTGCGTGACCAGAGCCACGGCTGCAGCCGCGGTGCTGTACAGCCGGGCCGGGTGCTCGCGTGCCAGTTCCAGAATCGGGGAAGCTGCGGCCGGTCCTCGGTGCCGACCGCGCTTCGGTATCGCCGCCATTACGCCGACCGCCCGAAGCCGCGCTTCAGGCGCGCCAGCTGGAGCTTGCCCGGAATGCCGTCCGCAGCCGAACCCTGGTCGCCAACCTTGATCTGGTACTTCCTCATGGACTCGGAGTCCGCAGAAGTCCACACCGGGCCAGGGCCTTCCTTGTAGGCGGAGCAGCCTGCGGCGACGAGCATCCGGCCGAGAGCCGTGATGTGGCCACCCTTCGCCCCCGGGTCGTAGGGCAAGACCGTCGATCACGACCTGACGGCCGGAATCGGTCGGAGTGCTCAGGCGGGAACCGCCGGCCGGGATGTCATCCTCCGAGGCCTCACGGCCGAAGAAAACAACACCCTCGTGACCCTTCCAGTCCGGGTCAGCAACGACAATGCCCTCCGGGTAGGCCCGGTACCCGTAGCGCAGTGGGGTGGAGGATCCGGGCCGGGTCCAGGGCGGTCAGAAGCGCGATCAGCCGGGCGTTCTCCTGCTCAATACGCTTCAGGCGTTCCTTGATCTCTGCCAGACCCTCTTGAAGGCGGTCGACCCTTGCTTTCTGGGCTTCCGCCTCCTCCCGCCACACCTCGGCGGTTGGCCTCCTTGGAGGCCTTCACGACGACGTAGCCGCCGATCACGGTCGCCAGGATTCCGACGATGCCGAAGAGATCCAGGATGAGAGTCGATGTTGCTATGCGGGTCACCTGGCTATCTGGTGCTGCTGGGTGCGATGAGCGCCGCGGAAAATCGGTTCAGTTGGCCGCTGGTCCGGGAGCCGGCCGACACCTCCCAAGAGCCTGTGCCCGGCGCCGTGTAGGCCCGGAGGCTGAGCCGGTCGCCGTTGGCGGCAACCACCTCGCCCCGCAGGGAACAGGTGAGGTAGGTCCCGCCCACGCGATGGGGGTGGAGGCACGCAGCCATTCCTTCTCGCCCTGGCCGCTCTGAGCGACGACGGACAGGTGGAGCGCGGGCCGCTTGGAAGTGTCCCTGGGGGACAGGGCGGTGAAGTCGGCGGTCACAAAGTATGCGCCGCCCGTCGGCACGGTGAAGGTGTCCGCGGTGGTGGCCCATCCGCTGGCCGTGTCGACGACGTCCCACTCAAGGGTTTTAAAAACGCCGCTGTCCGGCACGCTTGTGATCGTGCTGACGCCCGCCGCGAAGAAGCGGGGCGGGCTGGCCAGCTGCCGGTGAACGTCGCGCACGCGAGCGTTCATCGTGCCCGCGTCGGCCAGATCCCGGGGATTCCAGGAAGAGAAGTCCACGGGTCATCCCTTCATGGCGGTGGCCCCGGGAGCGAGTATCACCGCAGACAGGTTGTTCCACCGCTCGGCACGCAGGTCGGCGCCGTAGCCCTGCCAAGTGACATCGGCGCCTGTGCCGAGGAAGTCAACGCCGAGGAAGTCACCCCGCACTCGCACGTTCGCACTGATGCAAGATCCCCGTCCGGTCTGGTCACGTGGTTGGTCACGCCGCCGGTCACGGGAAGTTTCGAAACCTACTGGTCACGCTACTGGTCACGCCGAGCGCTGAGCCAGTCCGGGAAAACAGAAAAACCCCCGCTGAGCAGGGGTTTCGTCTGATCTTGCTGGTGTCCGAGGGGGGACTTGAACCCCCACGCCCGATAAAGGGCACTAGCACCTCAAGCTAGCGCGTCTGCCATTCCGCCACCCGGACCGGATGTTTTGTCACCGCCGGGTTTTCCCCGTGGCGACGTGGAAAAGAATACCAAGGTTTCGGGGTGCCTTTTCACACCCCGCTGTCGTCGTCCCGGCGCAGGGTGCCGCGTACCGCGAGGGCGGCGCCCGCGCCGAGGAGGGCGCCGGCCAGGACGTCGCCGGGGTAGTGGACCCCCGTGTAGACGCGGGAGAAGCACACCGACCAGGCGAGCGGTGCCAGGGCCAGGCCCCAGGCGGGGTTCTCCAGGCCGACGCCCGTGGTGAAGGCGACGGCCGAGGCGGCGTGCCCCGAGGGGAAGGACGTGGTGAACGGCTGCCGGGGCAGCCGGCGGACCAGGGGTACCGCGTCCAGCACCGGCCGGCCGCGCCGTACCGTCCGTTTGCCGAGGGTGTTCACCGTCGCCGAGGCGACGGCCAGCGAGGCCACGCCCCGCAGCGCGGCGCGCCGGGCCGGCCGGCCGCCCAGCAGCGCCGCGCCGGCGGCCACGCCGAGCCACAGCACCCCGTGGTCGGCGCCGCGCGACAGCCGCGGCAGCACCCGGTCGCCCGCAGGCCAGTGATGGGTCGCGACCCGCTGGAACAGGGCCCGGTCCCATGCGCTCACCGTCTTTCGCATGCCTGGCGGGTACCCGTTCCGGCGGTGCGCACGCCGCCGGGCACGTGGGCCGGTTCAGCCGTATGCCGTACGGGGCATGCGCCCGCGCCGCCGCCCCCCGACACTCGTGGACGGAGGGGACGACCGCACCACCACGACCGCACCACCACGACCGCACCACCACGACCGCACCACCACGACCGCACCACCACGACCGCAGCACCTCGCTTGCGAAAGGCGGACTCCGGATGAGCGCCAAGGACAGGGTCAGGGCGAAGGCCGAGCAGACGAAGGGCCTGATCAAGGAGACCGCCGGCCGGATGACCGGCGACCGGCGCATGGAGGCGCAGGGGCGCTACGAGCGGGCCAAGGGCGACCTCCGCGACGTCATGGAGAAGACGCGGCAGACCTTCAGGAAGAAGCACAAGTAGCCGCCGCCCGTTCGCACGCGAGGCGTTCCGCACGCGACGGCCATGGACGCCGACAGCGTCGCCGACGAGCTCTTCCTGCTGCGGCCGGAGGAGTTCACCGCCGCCCGTGACCGGCTCGCCGCGCGGGCCGTCCGGGACGGCGACCGGCAACTGGCCCACCGGCTGAAGGCCCTGCGTCGTCCCACCCTGGCGGCCTGGGTGTGCAACCTCCTCGTACGGAAACGGCCGGACGAGGCCCACGCGCTCGTCCGCCTCGGCGAGGGGCTGCGCGAGGCCCACCGGACGCTGGACGGCGGGCAGTTGCGGGAGCTCGGCCGTCGGCAGCGCGTCCTGGTCGCCTCCCTGTCGCGGGAGGCACGCCTGCTCGCGGAGGAGGCCGGGCATCCGGTCGGTGACGCCGTGGCGCGTGAGGTCGAGGAGAGCCTGTACGCCGTCCTCGCGGACGCCGGGGCGGCGGAGGAGTGGGCCACGGGCCGGTTGTCCCGGCCGCCGGCCGGGGTGCCCGGCTTTCCCGGGCTGCTCCCCGGCCCGGCGGACCGGCTGGCGGCCCCGCCGGCGCCGGCCGCGCCCGGCCGGGAGACCGGGGCCGGGGAGGGGACCGAGGTCACCGACCTGGCCGAGGCGCGGGAGCGGCGCCGGCGGGAGCGACGGCGCGAGGAGCTCGACCGCGCCCGGCGCCGGGCCGAGCGGGCGGCCGCCGACGTCCGCGCCTGCGAGGCGGAGCTGGCCCGGGTCCGCGAGGCGGCCGACCGGGCGGAACGGGACGAGCGCACGGCCGGGCAGCACCTCGCGGAGCTGACCGCCGAACTGGACGCCGCCAGGGCCCGGCGGAGCTCCGCCGAGGAGACGGTGGGGGAGGTCCGTGACCGTCTCCACGAGGCGGAACGCGCCTGGCAGGCGGCCCGGGAGGCGGCGGAGGCGGCGGACGCCGAGGTCGATCGGTTGCGCTGACCCCGGCACGGGCCCCGCGCTTCACCCCTCCCTCAGCCGCGTCACCCCTCCAAAGCGGCGTCACCCCTCCATCAGCCGCCGGACCACCCGGCCGAAGACCCAGTGGCCGCACAGGGCCGTCACCGAGTCGAACGCCGCCGGCAGTCCCGCGATGTGCAGGACCTCGCGCCAGACGATCCAGGAGCCGGACCCGGACGGGCCCGCCTCCAGCTCGGCCCAGCCGGTGATGAGGGAGCCGCGTTTCTCCAGCCGGCAGTGGCCCGGGCGGCCCCCGGCCGGCGGATGCCAGCGGACGACCTCCATGACGTCCTCGAACGCCGCCCGCCCCACCCCGGTCCGGGCCGTGAAGCGCGTCCCCACACCCGTCGGCGGCGGCGTCGTCACCACGACGCGCGTGAACGGGACGTGCGCCCCGTGCCGCTCCCAGTCCGTGAGCCGCCGCCACGCCTCGTCGACGGGCAGCCGGGAGCGCCGGCTGATCAGAATGGATCTCACCCCTGAAGGTATGTCACATCCTGACGGCCCATGCGGGGAACGGCTCGGGGTCGCTCACCACCGGTACCACCGCCCTCGTGTGCCACCGGGCCCGGTGGACCTCATCACAAAGCCCAGCAGCCAGATCACGAGCACGGCCACGGCGATCCACCACAGCACCTTGATGGCGAACCCCGCTCCGAAGAGGAGCAGGGCGAGGAGCAGGACGAGAAGGATCGGAACCATCAGTCGTTTACCTCCTGCCGTTCGCCTGCCCAGCCGCACCCGGTTCATGTCCCATCGGGCGAGGCACGCGCCGCAGCGCGCGTAGACAATGTCTACGCCCCGGTGGTAGACAGTGCGCATGTCACAGGAACCCGATACCTCCTCCCTCCGGGAACGGCTGATCGACGCCGGGGTGGAGCTCGTGCTGGCCGAGGGCACCGCCGCGCTGGGCCTGCGAGAGATCGCCCGTCGCGCCGGTGTGTCGCACGGGGCCCCGCGCCGGTACTTCCCGACGCACCACTCCCTCCTCTCCGCGATCGCCCGCCGCGGCTTCGCGGACCTCGGTGCCCGCGTCGCCGCCATCACGGAGGAGGCCGCGACGCCGCGCGCCCGGCTGGACGCCCTGGCCCGGACGTACGTCGGATACGCGCTGGAGCGCCGCGGCATGTTCGAGCTGATGTTCCGCCACGACCTGCTGGACAGCGAGAAGCACGAGCCGAACGAGGCCGGGTCCCGGCTCCGGGAGTCGACGCTCCCCATGTTCGGCCTCCTCACCGGGCTCGTCGCCCACTGCCGCGCACGCGCGGACGGAGACGCGCGGCCGGACGTCGCGGCCGCCGCCCTCTGGGCCAACCTCCACGGCATCGCCCAGCTCTGGACCGCGGAGAGCCTGCCCCTCGCCCTCGGCACCCCCGCCGACGAACGCGCCGGAGCCGGCCGCCTCCTCCCCGCCCCGCTCGACGCGCTCGTCACCGCCGCCCTGGACGCCCACCTCGGTCCGGTGAACCCGTGACGGAGACCGCGCGCGCCCGCCTCGTCCTCCTCGTCAGCGTGGCCGGCGCGATGATCGTCGCCCTGGACGGCACGGTGCTGAGCGTGGCGCAGCCCAGCCTGCAACGGGACTTCGGCGCGGGCGTCGCCCAGGTCCAGTGGACGAGCACGAGCTATCTGCTGGCCGTCGCCGCGCTCCTCGTCGTCGCCGGACGCCTCGGCGACCGGTACGGGCACCCGCTGATGCTCCGCCTCGGACTGCTCGGCTTCGCGGCCGCCTCGGCGGGCATCGCGCTCGCGCCCGGCATCGGCTGGGTGATCGGACTGCGCGCCGCCCAGGGCGTGTTCGGGGCGCTCCTCCAGCCCGCGACCCTCGCCCTGCTGAGGTCGGCGTACCCGGAGGAGCGGCTCGCCCGCGCCGTCGCCCTCCGCACGAGCGCGATCGGGGTGGCGGCCGCGGCCGGACCCCTGCTCGGGGGCGCCCTCGTCGGCCCGCTGGGCTGGCGCGCGGTGTTCGTCATCAACGTGCCGGTCGCCCTCGCGAGCGCCGCGGTCACCCTCGCCGTCCGCGCCCCCGCGCCGCCCCGCGACGGCTCCCAGCGGCTCGACCTCCCCGGCGCCGCCCTGCTCACGACGGCGCTCGCGGCCCTGGTCCACACCCTCGTCGGCGTACCGGAACACGGCTGGACGGCCCCGCCGACGCTCCTCGGCCTCGTGGCCGTCGCGGCACTCGCGACGGCGTTCGCCGCGCACGAACGCCGCACGCCACAGCCCATCGTGCCGCGTGCCGTGGCCCGGTCCGTGCCGGTGACGGCGTCGATGACGCTCCTGCTGCTCACCACGGCAGGCATGTTCGGCGCGCTGTTCGTGACGACGTTCTTCCTCCAGAACGTCCTCGGGTTCGGCCCGCTCGACTGCGGCCTGCGCGTCATGCCGCTGACCGCGCTGATGGTCCTCGGCGCGCCCGTCGCGGCCGCCGCCCTGCGCCGCCACGGCCCGCGCCGCATGGCGACCGCCGGGTCGCTCCTCGTCGTCCTCGGCGTCGCCGGGCTCTCCCGGCTCGACGCGCACAGCCCGTGGACGGTCGCCGGTGCCGCCTTCGCGGTGCTCGGCGCGGGGTTCGCCACTGTGATGGTCACCGCCACCGGGACGGTCGTCGGCGACGCCCCGCCGGGGTACGCCGGGGTCGTCGGCGGCCTCAAGCAGACCGCGATGAACGTCGGTCCGGCGTTCGGCATCGCCGTCGCCGCGGGCATGATGCTCACCGGACCGCAGGCCGGCGGTGGCGCGGCCCCCAGGATGGGCCCGGCCCTCCTGGTTCTGGCCGGGGTCACCGCCCTCGGCCTGCTCCCGGCGGCCCTCCTTCCGCGTGGAGAACGATCGTCGAGGAGGACGCCCGCCGAGGAGGACACCCGCCCCGTCGCGCGGCACACCGCGAGCTGAGCCGGACGGCCCCCGGGCTCAGTCCTCGACCAGCGGGCGCAGCCCGGCGATCACCACGGAGACGCCGAAGGCGAAGAGCCGGTCGCGCTCGGCCGTGCTCCGCCGCCGCAGCCCACGGGCCTGCTCCTCGACGGTGAACCCGTTGACGTAGCTGGTCAGGACGTCGCCGGCGGAGGCGGCGGCCTCGGCGTCCAGCCCCGCCTCCCGGAGCACGCCGACGAGCCGCTCGAAGAAGGCGCGCGCCATGGGGCCCGGCGCGCTCATGCAGGCGATGACCCGGGCCCCGTCGGTGCGCGCGAGCATGGCGTCGCGGTGCGCCCGGGCGATCGCGGCCAGTCGCTCCGCCCAGTCCCCGTCGGGCAGCGGCGCGGCCGCCGCGTCGGCGGCGATGTGTTCGGCGATCGCGTCCAGCAGCGCCTGCTTGCTGGGGTAGTGCCAGTAGAGGGCGCCGACCCGGACGCCCAGCGCGGCCGCCAGTTTGCGGGTGGAGAACTCGTCCAGCCCCACCTCGTCGAGCTGCTCCAGCGCGGCCTTCAGCACGACGGCCCTGTCCAGCGGCATCGCGAACCTCCCCTTGTTCCTTCGCCGTCCCATGATGCCCGCTGTTCCTTGCGGGGTTGAACACCGACCAAGTAGCTTGAGCACTGTTCAATTGAACAGTGCTCAAGTCAGGGGGAGACATGCGTGTCATCGTGATCGGCGCGGGGCTGGGAGGGCTGTGCCTGGCACAGGGGCTCCGGCGCGCCGGCGTCGACGTGACGGTCCACGAGAAGGACCAGGGCATCACGGCCCGTTTCCAGGGCTTCCGGATCGGCCTCGCCGAACGAGGGCGCGCCGCGCTGCGCGGCTGTCTGCCCGAAGACCTCTATTCCGTGGTCGAAGCGACCCTGGGCGACATGACGGGCCCCGCCCGGGCCGTCGACCCGTGGCTGCGCCCGCTCCACGAGCAGCCGACGGAGGGGGCCACCGCCGCCGACCGGCACGTCCTGCGCCACATCCTGCTCGCGGGGCTCGACGACGCCCTGCGCTTCGGCCAGGAGCTGACGGGCTATCACGTGCGGTCGGACGGCCGGGTGGAGGCCCGCTTCGCGGACGGGACCGCCACCACGGCCGATCTGCTGGTCGGCGCCGACGGGGTCAACTCCGCCGTAAGGGCCCGGCTGGCGCCGGCCGTCCGCCCCCACGACACCGGCGTCCGGTTCGTCATCGGCCGTACGCCGCTCACCGACCGCTTCGCCGGTCTGGTCCCCGGCTTCGGCACCCGGGTCGTCGCCCAGGACGTGAGCATGCTGCTCGGCCTGATGCGCTTCCGCCGGCCGCCGCGGGAGGCGGCGGCCGAGCTGGCGCCCGGGCTCTCGCTGCCCGGCACCGCCGACTACCTCCGCTGGGCCATGCTGCTGCCGCCCGGCCAGGCGCCCGAACCCGGCCGCGAGGCGGCGCAACAGACCGTACTGGCCCGGACCGAGGGCTGGCACCCCGAGGTGCGGGCCGTCATCGAGGCCGCCGACCCCGACAACAGCACCCTGCTCTCCATCCGGGTGGTACGGCCGGGACAGAGATGGCCCCTGGGACCCGTGACCCTGCTCGGGGACGCCATCCACGCCACCTCCCCCAGCGGCGGCAACGGCGCCAACACGGCACTGCGCGACGCCGACCTGCTGCGGAGCCTGCTCGTCGACGCCCACGCGGGCCGCCGCACCCTGCCCGACGCCGTCGACGCGTACGAGCGCCGGATGCTCCGCTACGGCGCCGAGGCGGTGGAGCACAGCCTGGCCGCCCTGGGCCCCTTCCTCCCTGTACCCGCCCCTCTGGCGCCCTCGCAACCCTGACGATCGTCAGGGGTCGGCGATGCCGTTCGGCAGGGGTGGCGCCGGTTGCGGGTCCGTAGGTTCGGGCTCATGGAACAGCGCGACAGGGAACGAATGTCAATGAGCGCCGGCCGGCCCGGGCGGCGGCCGGCGGCCGCCGTGGGGGTCGCGGTCGCGGCCGCCGGGCTGCTGTGGTGGCTGACGCCCGGCGGAACGCCCGGGCCGGGCGGGGCCGTCGAGGTCACCGGCGGGGCCTCCGTCTCCGCGTACCGGTCGCTCGCCGGTGCGGCGGCGGACGCGCCGGGGTGGGTGGGGACGTCGCTCGGCCTGGCCACCGAGGGGACGCTGGTGGTGCTCGGGCTGCTGCTCGTGTGGACCGGGCTGCGCGGGCTGCGCCGCGGGGACGCGCGGACGGTCGCCGCGGTGGTGCTGGCCGGTGTCGCCACCGTCGTGGCGTACGGGATCAGCGAGGTCCTGAAGACGAGGGTGGACGAGGAGCGGCCCTGCCGGGCGCTGAGCGGTGTCACGGCCGTCGACCCGTGTCCCGGGGTGGGGGACTGGTCCTTCCCCAGCAACCACTCCACCCTCGCCGTCGCGATCGCCGTCGGCGTGGCCCTGGCGCGGCCGCGGCTCGCCGCCGTGACCCTGCCGCTGGGCGCGGCGGGCGCGCTGCTGCGGGTCGCCGTGGGCGTCCACTACCCGCACGACGTGCTGGCCGGCTCCGTGCTCGGCGCGGCGGCCGCGGTCGTGCTGTTCCTCGCGCTGGCGCCGGTCACCGTCGGGCCGGTGGCCCGGCTGATGTCACGGTTCGGCGCGGACCGGGGCGGCCGGGGGCGTCACACCCGCTTCGTGGGCCATGACGGCGGCCGCGGCGCGGTTGTCGACGCCCAGCCGGGCCAGTATGGAGCTGACGTGCGCTTTGACGGTGCCTTCCACCACGTGCAGCCGCCGCGCGATCTGCCCGTTGGACAGCCCGGCGGCCACATGGGCCAGCACGTCCCGCTCGCGGGCGGTGAGGGCGGCGACCCGTTCCCGGGCGGCGGCGCGCCGGCCGGCGGCGGACCCGGCGCCGGTCGCGGCGAGATGGGCCACCACCCGGGCGGCGACCTTCGGTGAGAGATACGCGGCGCCGCCGGCCACCGCGCGGACGCCCGCGATGAGCTCCTCGGGCGCGCCCGACTTGACGAGGAATCCGGCGGCGCCGCCCGCGAGCGCCTGGAGGATGTAGTCGTCCTCGCCGAACGTCGTGAGCATCACGACGCCGGTGTCCGGCGCGGCGGCCCGGAGCGACGCCAGCGCCTCGATGCCGCCCACGCGCGGCATGCGGACGTCGAGGACGGCCACGTCGGGCCGGTGCCTGCGGACCAGCTCCACCGCCTCGGCGCCGTCACCCGCCTCCGCGACGACCGTCAGCCCCGGGTCGGTGGCCAGCACCGCCCGGACGCCCGCGCGGACCATCGGCTCGTCGTCGGCGATCAGGACCCGGATCACCGCCCGCTCACCCGCCGAAGACGGTACGGCCGATCAGCCGGCCGCCCTGGAAGCAGAGCTGGTACGCGTCCCCGGAACTGGAGACGAACCGGGCGGCCGTCACCGCGTAGTACTCGCACTCGATCCCCGGCCCCTTCGG
The DNA here is from genome assembly GCF_014648775.1 of Streptomyces abikoensis. Taxonomy (GTDB): domain Bacteria; phylum Actinomycetota; class Actinomycetes; order Streptomycetales; family Streptomycetaceae; genus Streptomyces; species Streptomyces abikoensis. The sequence goes on along the minus strand of NZ_BMRT01000002.1, from coordinate 200,205 downwards.
TTCGTACGCCCGTGGCCGGTACGGCAACTGACGGTCGGGCAGCACGCGCGCCACCTCCGCGCGATTCTGCCCGACGCGCAACGCGGCGTAGTCGCCGGGGTCGAGGACGGTGTGGGACAGCGTCAGCGAGCCCCACGCCGTCAGGGCACCCGTGAGCACCGCCGTGGCCAGCAGCGGCACCGCGACCGCGGCGGCCAGGGCCCGGCCGGCCCGCCGCCGGGCCCGCCGGTGCTCCGGCGGCAGCGCGCCGGCCTGTGCGGAAGGCGGGGAGGACACGGGCCGGGCGGCCGCGGAGGGCGTGCGCGGCAGCCGGGCCGTCACCGCGAAACCGCCCCCGCGCGGACCGCAGTCGAACGAGCCGCCCGCCAGCCGCACCCGCTCGTCCAGGCCGATCAGCCCCAGCCCGCCGCCGGGCAGGGGCGGGGCCACGGGCGCGGGCGGGGCGGTGTTCTCCACCGAGACCACGACCTCCGCGGCCGTCCGGGAGAGCCGCACGGTGACCGCCGCGCCCGGGGCGTGCTTGGCGACGTTCGTCAGCGCCTCCTGGACGACCCGGTGCGCGGCCCGCTCCACGGCGGGCGGCATCGCGTACTCCTCGCCCTCGACGCGCAGCACGGCCGGCAGCCCCGAGGCCGCCGCGTCCTCCACCAGCCGCGCGACGGCGAAGTCCGCCGGCTCCGTGGGCGCGCCGTCCGCCTCCTCGCGCAGGATGCCGATCACCTGCCCCAGCCGCTCGACCGCGCCCGCCGCCCGGGCCCGGACGTCTTCGGCCGCCGCCCGGTGCGCCTCCGTCAGGCCCGGGGCGAGCTTGAGCGCCCCCGCCGACAGCGCGACCAGGCTCAGGTCGTGCCCGAGGGCGTCGTGCATGTCCTGGGCGATGCGCGCCCGTTCGCGCAGCCGCGCCTGCTCCGCCACCAGCCGCTGCTCGCGCTCGAGCCGCGCGGCGCGGTCCCAGCCCAGCCGGGTCAGCTCCTGGTACTGCCGCCACACCCGGCCCGCGAACCACGGCAGCAGCGCGGCCCCGACCACCACGACCACGAACCGGCTGCCGAGCACCAGCAGCCCCGGCACGGCCACCACGGCGATCGAGGCCGCCGTCACCAGCACGGTCAGCGCCACCACCAGCGGCCGCGTCCGCCCCGACAGCCGCCCGGCCAGAAACGCGGCGGCCATGGCCGGCAGGGCCCACCACAGGCTCGTCGTCCCCAGCCCGGCCGCCGCCACGGCGACCGGCGCCAGCACGGCCCCCGGGTCCCGGCGGGGCCCCGGCGTGCCGGGAGCAGTCATCGCTTCGGTCGTTCTCGTTCCGTCCACCCGACCACGGTAGGCGGGTAGCGGAAACGATCTTCCACGGGTCAGGATGCCGCCATGACCGACACCCGACTCAGCCACATGGCGAGGTGGTCGGCGAGGGCGGCCCCGCCGCTCAGGCACGGCAGGTCTTCGAGAACCTGCGGCGCTGCCCGCCGGCACGGCCGTGCAGGTGGCCGCGCTGTTCCGGCCCGAGCTGCTGCTGGAGGTGGAGGCGTTCGCCCTCCTGCGTCAGACGGCGGAGTGAACGGGGTGAGCGGGGTGGGCCGGCTGGCGGCGTGACGCGGGCGCCGTCAGCTCCGGCGCCCCGGCGGGCACGGGCACGGCGGCGAAGATCGCGTCCTGCTGCTCCTGGAGCTCCTTCTTGCGCTCGGGCGTGGTCGTGGGCAGCCGCTGCTCCTCGTAGAGCTTGTGGGTCTCCTCCTGCGCCCGCTTGCTCGCCGGGGTGTGGAACTGCACCTCGAAGACGTGCCCCGAACGCGGCTCCTTCCACGCGGAATTGACGCCCTTGTAGCCCTTCGGACGGTTCCAGGTGTTGGACCACTTGACGTTGTCGTCGCCCCAGCCCGCCAGGACCGACGAGGCGAGGGCGACGCCCGACGTGTACCGGCCGTCGGGCCACTGGAGGGTGTAGCGGACGGAGTCGCCGATGCCCGCCAGCGCCTGGTCCACGGTCCGGCCGGGGGTCTCCTTCAGGGCGGTGGCGACCTTGCGCTTGAGCGAGTCGGCGGACTTCAGCCGGTGGTCGAAGCCGATCACCTGGGCGTGGCTGATCACGGCCGCCGCCCTGACCTGGGGGCTGATGTTCCGCTCCGCGCGGCGGGCGCGGAGAAGGAAGGTGTCGACCTTCTTGTTGTCGGCGGCGTTGAGCTCCAGCCCGTCGCCGTGCCACCCGCCGTCGCCGGGGTCGCCCTTGAAGGCGTTGACGGTCTTGACGGCCGCGCCGGCCGGCGCCGCCGAGGCCACGTGGAGGGGGACGAGGCTGAGCGCCGCGGCCAGCGCGGCGGAGGAGACGGCCCGGACGGCGGTGCGGTGGAGGGTCATGGAGGCGTCGGGTCCCTTTCGTGGTGTGCGAGCGTGCCGGTGTGGCACGCAGACACAACCGCAGGACGCGCTCACCGGTGACACCGGCTCCCGGCGTGTCCCGCCTTTCGGCGTGATCCGATCGCTTCCCTGGCGGGATTCCTACGCCGGCGGCACGCTCACTCGTGGAGCCAGAAGCCGGTCCGCTCCCTCCACAGCTCCAGCAGCGCCGCGTCCCCGGTGACCTCCGGGCCACCGTCCGTCGTGGGGCGGCCGTAGAGGAACAGCAGGAGGTCGGCCGGCGGGGCGCTGGCGACGACGGCGGCCTCCTCACGGCCACGGCTCCAGAGGGGGACGTCGCCGGTGAGGTCGACCCGCCAGCACGCCCCCGCCCCGGGCGCGGCGCCCGTCGCGCGGAAGGAGAGCGTACGGCCGGGGCCCAGCAGGGCGGGCACCCCGGGGCCCGGGGCGAACGCCTCCGGTACCGAGCCGAAGGACATCCACTCGTCGAGCCCGTCGACGGCGACGTCACCGTCGACGGTGAACTCCACACCGGCGGCCAGTGCCGCGTCCGCCCGGTGGACGACCGTCTCGTGCGTCATCCTGCGGGCCCAGAACGCCGGGGAGTCCTCCCCGGGCACCGGGGTCCACACCACCGCCCCCGGCCCGGCGTCCCGCAGCGCGGCCACCAGCAGTTCCGCGCCCTCGGCCAGCCACGGGCCGACCACGGCCACGTCCTCGTCGGTGTACCCGGCGACGTCGTCCAGCCGCGCGTGGGACACGGCCTCCGGCGACCGCGTCCGCACGATCGTCTCCGCCCAGCGGTGCGCCCAGCCCAGGTGGCGCAGCAACTGCCCGAGGTTCCAGCCAGGGCAGGACGGCACGGGGACGCGGAGGTCCACGCCTTCGACGTGCGACCGCAACAGATCGGTCTGCGTGAGGATTTCGGCGCGGAGGCGGTCGAAGCTCAGCGGTGTCATGACGCCACGGTACGACCCGTGGTCGGAGGGCACCTCCGCCGTACGGCGGAGGGACACCCGCCTCCGGAGGGATGTCCCGGGGCGTGGGGGACGGCAGGGTGGAGGGCGACGCCGGGCGGGCCCGCGCCGCATCGCAGGGGAGTGCGGCGCGGGCCCGCCGGTGGTGGTCCGGTCAGCGGAGGACGACGTTGTAGGCGGGGGTGACGTCGGGATGCAGATCGGCGTACCCCAGCTCGGCCAGGATGGGGCCGAGGTGCTTGGCGAAGGCCTCCAGCGCCTCGGCGGACTCCCAGACGTCGACGACCCGCCAGCCGCCGTCCACCGGGCCCGCGATGTGCGCGAGGAGGCCGGGCACGGGCAGGTCGGCCGGCGAGGTGAAGCCGCGGCCGTTGGTGATCCGGGTGATGCAGTCGTCGTAGAGCTTCTGACCCGCGGTGCCCTCGACCTGGAATGTGACGACGATGGCCATGGTGGCGTGCTCCTGTCCCTGAGCTCCGTATGTTCCTGAGATCCGTCCGTGCCTGAGAACTGTCCGTGCCCGGGATCCGCGCGCGGCACGGGCCGCCGGACCGCACGGACCCACGATCGCCCGGGACGGCCCCCGGGACACCCGCGTGGGTGACGGCTCGTCGGAGCGTCGGGAGCTGACCCGGCCGGACCGGGCGCGGGCGGCGGTGCGGTGTGCTCAAGTCCCGTGGCCCGGGCGGCACCGAGGGACGCGATGGGCGGCCGGCGGAACCCCTCTCGCCGGTTGCCTATGCTGGCGGCATGAACGCCGCTCCCCGTACCCCGCAGGACGCCCTCGACGCGCTGGCCGGGCAGGACGAGCCCACCGGCCTCGACCTCACCGGCCTGGACCTGCGCGCGGCCCTCGCCCGGCGCACGGCCCCCGTGGTGCTGCGCCGCTGCGACCTCGGCGGGGCCGATCTGCGCGGCGCCGATCTCGACGAGGCCTTGTTCGACGACTGCGTCGCCGTCGGGGCCCGTCTCACGGAGGCGGTGCTGACGCGGGCCCGCTTCCTGGGCGGCTCCTTCGCCTCGGCGGACTTCGAGGACGCCGACCTGGGCGACGCCGTCTTCGAGCGGACCGACCTCGCCAACTCCTGCTTCACCCGGGCCCTGCTGGACGACGCCGCGTTCACGGGCTGCCGGATGACCGGCGCGGATCTGTCCGCGCTGCGCGGCCTGGCCGTCACCCTGACCCTGCGGAACTGCGCGATGCAGCTCGTCGACCTGCGCGACACGGCCCTGCGCGGCATCCACCTCACCGGCTGCGACCTGACCGAGGCACATCTGCACCGCACCGATCTGCGGGACGCGGTCTTCGAGGACTGCCGGCTGCGCGAGGCCGATCTGAGGGACGCCCGGCTGGACGGCGCCGATCTGCGTGGCGCCGACCTCGGCGAGATCGGCGAGACCGTGGTGTCCCGGCTGCGCGGCACGGTGATCTCACCGGAGCAGGCCGCCGCCGTGTGCGCCGCGCTCGGTCTGCGGGTGGTCGGCTGAGGGCCCCGGCGGAGGCCCTACCGCTTGACGGCCTGTCCGGCCTTCGCCCAGTTGGCGCGGAGCCGGTCCAGATACGACTGGGCCTGGGGGCCGGGTTTCGCGCCCCGGGCGAACGCGCTCATGTTGCCCGCGCCGGCGTTGTAGCCCAGCGCCAGCAGCTCGTTCCTGGTGTAGGGGCCGGACGGCTGCCCCGGCAGCTGAGCGGCCAGGTCGTGGAGGTACCACGCCGCCGCCTCGACGGCCAGGCCGGGATCGTCGGGCAGTTCGTCCCACGATCGGTTCGCGAAGTCGCGGCCCTGTTTGGTGTCGTCGAAGGCCGCCTTGTGCATGTTGGCGATGCCGAACGCCGAATCGGGCTTCATCCGTTGCCAGGCCCGTTCCAGCGCCGGGTCGTGCGGCTTGTACGACTCGTTGTAGAGGATCGCCATCAGCAGCTGGGCGTCGATCTTCGCCCGGCCCGCCTGCTCCACGACCTGGGGCGCGAAGCGCGCGGGGTCCTGGTTCGCGGAGGGTGACGGCCCGCCCGGCGCGCCGGGGCTCGCCGGGGCGGGCGGCGGCGCGGCCCGGTCGCCCGTGCCGCCGCAGGCCGTGAGGGCCCCGGCCGCCGCCGCGGTCGCCACGACCGTCGCGGCGAGCCGCCTCAGGGGTCGCCGAGCTGCCATGCGCCGTCCGCCTCCTCACCCGCCCCGGGCATCACCCGCGCCGGGGATTCCCACTGACCGTCAGACGTTGACGCCGAAGTCCGAGGCGATGCCCGCCAGCCCCGAGGCGTAACCCTGGCCGATGGCCCGGAACTTCCACTCGGCGCCGTGCCGGTAGAGCTCGCCGAAGACCATCGCCGTCTCGGTGGAGGCGTCCTCGGTGAGGTCGTAGCGGGCGAGCTCACGGCCGTCGGCCTGGTTCACCACGCGGATGAACGCGTTGCGCACCTGCCCGAAGCTCTGGCCGCGCTGGTCGGCGTCGTAGATGGACACAGGGAAGACGATCCGGGCGACCCCGGGCGGCACCTGGCCCAGCGCGACCTGGATCTGCTCGTCGTCCCCGTCGCCGCCGCCGGTGAGGTTGTCCCCGGAGTGCACCACCGAGCCCTCGGGGCTGCGGAGGTTGTTGAAGAACACGAAGTGCTCGTCGGAGAGGACCTTCCCGGCCGTGTCGCACAGCAGGGCGGAGGCGTCGAGGTCGTAGTCGGCGCCCGTGGTGGTGCGCACGTCCCAGCCCAGCCCGACCATCACGGCCGTCAGGCCCGGGGCCTCCTTGCTCAGTGAGACGTTGCCGCCCTTGGCCAGGGTCACGGCCATGTTCTTCCTCCGGGGGTTCGCTGGACCGCGTGCTGTCATCGCGCGGTGTTGTCATTTCGCATAACGCCAGGCCAAAACCTATGGTTCCCGACTTGCGCAAGCAATGAAGTATTTTCACGCCTGTCACCCCTCCTCCGCGAGTACGACGATCTGGTCCCCTTCGCGCAGGGTCAAGGGCTCGGTCCTGGACGGGTTGAGGCACACCCCGTAGGAGGGCGCGGTGTCGCGGTCCCGGCCGAGGCGGTAGCCGATCGCGACCTCGCCCCGCCTACGGGCGGCCTCGACGGCGGTCGCGAACGTGGCCTCGGCGCCGGGGACCAGATAGTGGCCCGCCGGCTTGAGGTAGATCTCCGAGCCGGCCGGGTCGAGCAGGATGCGCAGCACCCGGTAGAGCCGCTGGTTCTCGGCCAGTTGCGTCAGCAGCAGACAGATCAGCTTGTTGCTGACGATGAAGTCGTCGGCCTTGGTGACCTGGGCGACCTCGCGGTTGCTGTCGTTGTTCATCTCCGAGACGATCGAGTACGGGTCGCCGAGGCCGGCTTCGATGTCCCGGAGGTGGAGCAGCGTCACCAGTGTGTGGTTGTCGGCCTGTTCGGGGTCCACGGTCTCGTCCGAGAGGAGGAGGATGTGCTGGTAGTCGCCCGGGGAGAGGCCCTCCAGCGACCGCCTGTTCGTCGGCTCGCAGGGCTTGTGCCCGAGCACGAGGCGCTCCGGCGCCAGGTCGTCGAAGCCGGCCGGGCGGCCGGGGGAGGCCACGTCGAGGGCGGAGCCGGGGCGGGTGAACCGGTCCAGCAGTTCGATGATCTTCTCAGCCCGGGAGTTCCAGCCGATCAGCAGCGTGCGGTCGGGGGCCGGCGGCCGCCCGGCGCCCCTGGCGATAGCCTCCTCCACGATCGGCGGCGGCTCTTCCGCGAGCCGGATGAACTCGTCGTCCTCTGCCACGAGGATGACGGCGTCCTCCGCGCCGATGAGGGTGTCCATGGGTGGGTTCAGCAGGATCCGGCCGTCCGCCCGGGCCACGCCGATGGGCACGCCGAGGGAGTAGTGGTGGAGGGCGTCGCCGAAGGCCACCCCGGCGAGGGCCGGTTCCGCGACGATGTAGATCTCGTTGCCGTAGAAGCTCAGTAATTCGTTGCAGACCGTGGACAGGCCGGACTGCCGGTGCGACTGCACGGTCAGTCGCACGGCGAGGTCGTCCGCGTCGACCACCAGTCCGCTCGGCCCCGCCGCGAGCCGGGCGGCGGCGAGGTTGCCCGCGTCCTGCACGGCCGCGATCAGCGGTGGCCGGCCCCTGGTCCACTGTCTGTTGTTGAGGATCAGCAGCGTCTTGATCACCCTGGTGTCGCTGTCCGGGCAGAACGAGGGCAGCACGATGACGGCCTTCGCCGTGTCCGGGCTCACCAGCTCGAGGTCCGCCTGCTTCAGCGGATTGCCGGACCGGCAGATCACCTGTGTACGGCGGGTGTCGGGGACGCGCAGCCGGATCTGCTCCTCCATGTCCACCTTGTCGCGGTCCGCCAGGATGGCCACACAGGAGCGCCGCTCGCTCTGATTGGCCTCGACCAGCTCGGCGACCACCGTGAAGACCTGCTCCGACCAGTCCAGGACGACGGTGTGGCCACTCTCGATGATCTGCGAGTGCCCCTTGCGCAACTGCTGGATCCGGTTGTTCAGACCCGTGGTGAGCACACCGATGAAGGTGCTGACGATGAAGATGCCCCCGATGGTCGCCATCAGCATCAGCGCCAGGAACACCCATCCGCCGTGGTCCCCGCCCATGGTGCCGGGGTCCAGGGTGCGCAGCATGCTCATCCACGCCACGCCCGCCCAGCCGCCGTTGGCCTCGGTGTCCTCGTCGGTGAGGGTCACCACCAGCACGGTCGTGACGCCGACCAGCACCACCGACGCCAGCGCCAGCCAGCCGATGAGGGCCGGTGTGCCCCGGTCCATGGTGCTGTCGAACCAGTACCGCAGCCGGTCCCGCCACTTCACCCGCACCACTCCCCCCGTCCGCCGCCGACGGGGTTGGTTCTACCCCCGTCGGGGCGCGGGTAGCCCGGTCCGCGCGCCCGTCACGCGCCGCCGGGCCGGGCCCGTACGTGCATGCGCTCGCCCTGCGGGCCGAAGAGGCTGAGGAACTCCACCGGTTCCTCACCGGCGTTGGCGAAGCCGTGGGGGACGCGCGTGTCGAACTCGGCGGCCTCGCCGGCGGTGAGGACGAGATCGTGCTCACCGAGCGCCAGCCACAGCCGCCCCGACAGCACGTACAGCCACTCGTAGCCCTCGTGGGTCTTCTGCTCGGGCCGGACGTCCTTGGTCGCCTTGGCCGGGACGATGTGCTTGAAGGCGCGCAGTCCGCCGCCGAGGTCGCGGGTCAGCGGGATGAAGGTCTTCCCGTTCCGGGTGAACGGGCGGGGGTGGACGCGCGGGTCGCCGGTGGGCGGCGCGCCGACCAGCTCGTCCAGCTGGACTCCGTAGGCCTTGGCCAGCGGCAGCAGCAGTTCGAGGGTCGGCTTGCGCTGCCCGCCCTCCAGCCGGGAGAGGGTGCTGAGCGAGATCCCGGTGGTCTCGCTCAGCCGCGCCAGGGTGACCCCGCGCTCGTGGCGCAGCGCCCGCAGCCGGGGGCCGACAGCGCTGAGCACCTGGGGAATGTCGTCGTCGGTCATCCCCCTATTTGCCGATCCGGCAAGAATTTTTGTCAAGCGGGTGGGGTCCGGGCGAGGCTCACGGGGAACCGAGAGGGAGGACTCCCGATGAGCATCAGCGAGCACCGGCACCACCAGGCCGAGAACGTCGACCCCGCCGAGTACTGGGAGCGGCGCTACCAGGAGCGCGCACGCGTGTGGAGCGGCCGGGCGAACCCGGTCCTCGTCGACGTCGTCGAGCCGCTGCCGGCGGGCACGGCCCTGGACCTGGGCTGCGGCGAGGGCGCCGACGCGGTCTGGCTGGCCCGGCGCGGCTGGCGGGTGACCGCCGCCGACGTGGCCGCCACCGCCCTGGAGCGGGCCGCGGGCCACGCGGCCGAGGCGGGCGTCGCGGACCGGATCGACTTCCAGCGGCACGACCTGGCCCGCACCCTCCCCGACGGCCCCTTCGACCTGGTCTCCGCCCAGTTCTTCCAGTCGAACGTGGAACTGCCCCGCGAACGGATCCTGCGCGCGGTCGCGGAGGAGGTCGCGCCCGGCGGCCTCCTGCTCGTCGTCACCCACGCCACCGTCCCCCCGTGGTCCTGGCACCCCCACGAGGACGCCGTCCCCACCCCGGAAGAGGAACTCGCCGCGCTGGGCCTCGCACTCGACGAGTGGCACACCGAGCGCCTGGACGCCCCCGCCCGCCAGGTCACCGGGCCCGACGGACGAACGGCCACCGTCACCGACAACGTCATCGCCCTCCGGCGCCGCGCGCGGTGAACACCCGTGCCCGCCCGGCGGTTTGCGCCCGCGACCCCGCCGGGTAGGGTCGACGGCCATGGACCACGCCATGGACATGAACATCCTCGTGCTCGGCGGCACGTCGTTCGTGGGCCGCGCGATCGTGGAGGACGCCCTGCGCGCCGGCGCCCGGGTGACCCTGTTCGGCCGGGGCAGGACGGGCACCGACCTGTTCCCCGGGCTGACCCGGCTCATCGGCGACCGCGACACCGGCGACTACGCCGCGCTGCGCGACGGCCGTTGGGACGCGGTGGTGGACGTCAGCGGCTTCGTCCCCCGCCACGTCGGCCAGGCCATGGACGCGCTGGGCGACCGCGTCGGCCGGTACCTGTTCATCTCCAGCCACGCCGTCTACGACAACACGGGCCTGCGGCCCGGCTCCGACGAGGACACCCCGCGCCGCCCGCCCGTGCGCGACACCGAGGTGCTCGACAACTCCACGTACGGCCCGTGCAAGGTCGCCTGCGAGGACGACGTCCTGGCCCGGTACGGCACCCGGGCCACGATCGTCCGGCCGGGCAAGGTCGCGGGCCCCCACGACCCGTCGGACACCTTCACCCACTGGGTGCGGCGGGCCGCCCTCGGCGGCCGCGTCGCCCTGCCCACCGACCCCGCCCAGCCGGTCCAGATCGTCGACTCGCGCGACCTGGCCCGCCTCGTCGGCCGGCTGCTCGCCGACGACCGCCCCGGCGCGTTCCACGCCGTGGGCCCCGCCGAACCCACCACGCTCGGCGGGCTCATCCGCACCTGCGCCCGCGTGGCCGGGACACGGGTCGAGATCGTCCCGGTGACGGTGGCCCCCGAAGAGCTCCCACCCCTCTTCCCCCTCCTGCGCCCGGACTGGCCGTCCCAGCAGCGCAGCCCGGCCCGCGCCCGCGCGGCGGGCCTGCCCGCGACCCCGCTGGAGGTGACGGCGGCCGACGTCCTCGCCTGGGACCGCGCCCGCGGTCTGCCCCCGCTCCGGCGCGGATTCAGCCCCGAACAGGAGAGGGAACTGCTGGCGCGAGAGGACCGCTGACAGGACCGCCGACCGGACCGCCCGGCCCCGGCTTCCGGGTGAACGGACGGGACGGGCGGTGTCATGACCTCATGCCCGAGGAAGGCATCAGGCGCGAACCCCCAGGAACGAGGAGAGCGCTGTGGAGATGCCCCAGGTGGCCGTGTGCGAGGTCGGCGAGTGCGCGTACAACGAGGACAGCGCCTGCCATGCCCTGGCCATCACCGTGGGCGACGCGACCCGCGCGCGCTGCGACACGTTCTTCGTGCACCCGGTCAAGGGAGGCGACACCTCCGCCGTGGGGCGGGTGGGCGCCTGCCACATGGCCGGGTGCCTCCACAACGTCGGGCTCGAGTGCCAGGCGCCCGGCATCACGGTGGCCGCCCTCCAGGACGCGGCGGACTGCCTGACGTACACGGCCCGGTGACGGTTCAGCCGCCCGCGAGTTCCGCCGCTTCGTGGGCGTCGAGGAGCGGGCCGGTGAACTGCCGCAGCGTCCCCAGCCCCCGGTCGCGGACCAGCACGTGGAGGGCCAGGTGGGGCGCCACCGCCTCCATGAAGGCGGCGGGGGTGTTGGAGCGGACGACCGGGACCCGGTTGTACCGGTGGGTGTCCTCCGGGCCGCGGTCCTCGTAGCCCCACCGGGCGGGCACCGCGCGCAGCAGCGTCTCGCCGATGTAGCGCACGGCGCCGGTCGTGAAGTCCGCGTTGGACGCGGCGTCGATGGCGGCCCGGTCCGGGAAGCGCGACAGCAGCAGCGGCTCCAGCGCGTCCAGCGAATCCAGGCCGAAGTCGAAGGGGAAACCGGCCGGGAGATGGGCCCGGCGCCACTCCGCCAGCGCGGTGTCCATGGTGGCCAGCCACTGGTCGAGGAACGCGCACGCGGGCCCGGTCATGGTCGCGCGGTCCTCGGCCGTGTACGCCTCGGTCCGGCCGGGATCGTTCAAGGTCTCTCCGCCTCCGTCGTCCGCCGGGACCGTCCGCCCGGGAAATCCGCCGCCGCTACGGTACAGGGACGCCTTCGGCGTTCTGACGGCACGAACGCTCATGTCGGTTCACTCGAACGGTAGATAGCCGGTGCCCGGTCGGCTCGCCCACCGTTTGCGCACCCGTGGGCGTAGCACCGCCGGACCCGGGCATACTCCACGACCGTGACGGAAAAGCCCGCCCTCGTACCCGCTCCCGGCGCGCACCCCCACCCCGGGCCGCGCCGACGTCGCCGCGCCCCCGTCTACGAGCTGATCGACTGCGCCCTCCACGGGCACCGCCTCGTCGGCACCGACGCGGCCGCCGTGCGCCACGAGGACGCGCTCGTCGTCCGCGAGACGGCCGACGGGGCGCGCTGGCACCGCTGCCTGCGCTGTGACGCGTGGCTGCCGCTGCCCGCGCCCGCCTCGCCGGCGCGGGAGTTCCCGCCCGCCCGGGCGGAGATCGCGCTCCCGCTGCGGGGCAGGCCGCTGCGGGACCGGTACGTCCTGCGGCTGATCGCCGTCGACCGGATGGTGCACTTCGCCGTTCTGGCCGTGCTCGCCGCCGCCGTCTTCGTGTTCGCCCATGAGCGCGGCCGGCTCCAGAAGCCGTTCTACCGGATCGTCGACGCCATCCAGAACGGCGTCGGAGGGCCGAGCGGGATGGCGAACCACGGGCTGCTCAAGGACCTCGACAGGGCCTTCGCCGCGCACGCCGCCACGCTCTGGCTCGTCGGCCTGGTCCTGGCGGCGTACGCGCTCCTCGAAGGGGTCGAGGCCGTGGGGCTCTGGTACGCGAAGCGGTGGGCGGAATACCTGACCTTCGTGGCGACGTAGGTGCTGCTGGTGCCGGAGGTGTACGAGCTCACCGGGCGGATCAGCGCCACCAAGGTCCTGACGCTGGTCATCAACCTGGCCGTCGTGCTGTATCTGCTCTTCGCCAAGCGGCTGTTCGGCATCCGGGGCGGCGGGAGGGCCGAGGCCGCCGAGCGCGCCCACGACACCGGATGGGGCGCGCTGGAACGCGTCTTCACCGGGCACGCCCACCCGCCCGCCGCACCCGGTGCGTCCGGCGGCGCCCGCCCGTAGCTCAGCGGGCCAGCCGGCCCAGCAGGGAGGCCGCCGCGGCGATGCCCAGGAGCGCGGCGACGGTGAGGACGGCGAAGTCGGCGAGGAGGTGGGCGTGGGTGCCGATGAGCAGCCCGCGCAGGGCGTCCACCTGGTAGCTGAGCGGGTTCACGGCGCTGAACGCCCGCAGCCAGCCGGGCATCACGTCCACCGGGTAGAGGGCGTTGGAGCCGAAGAACAGCGGCATGGTGATGGCCTGGCCGATGCCCATGAGACGGTCGCGGGTGAGCACGATCCCGGCGATCGCCATCGAGAGGCAGGCGAAGAAGGCCGAGCCGAGCAGGACGACCACGAGAGCGCCCAGCAGCCGCAGCGGGTTCCAGGTGAGCGCGACGCCCAGCGCCGCGGCGATCACGATCACGACCACGGCCTGGATCACCGCCTTCACCCCGGACGCGAAGGCCTTGCCCGTCACCAGCGCCGCCCTGGGCGTGGGGGTGACCAGGAGCTTGGTGAGGACGCCGGAGTCCCGCTCCCAGATGATCATGATGCCGTAGAAGATGGCGATGAACATCGCCGACTGGGCGATGATCCCGGGGGCGAGGTAGTCGATGTACGGGACGTTTCCCGTGGGGATGACGTGCATCCGCGTGAAGGTCTCGCCGAAGATCAGCAGCCAGAGCGCCGGCTGGACGGCCCGGGTGTAGAGCTCCGTGCGGTCGTGCCGCAGCTTCTGCAGTTCGACCGCGCACATCGCGACCACCCGGGCCGGGACGACCCGCAGCCCGCCGCGGGCGCGCGGCGGGGCCAGCAGCAGCGCGAACCGCTGGTCGGGGGCGACGGGCCCGTCCGGCACGGCGTCAGCCGACGCGGGACGCGGTGTGGCGGGTACGGCGGACATCGCTGAACTCCCCTCGCTGCTCGTCGGGGCCCGGGTCGCCCAGGCCGCTGCCCGCGAAGTGCCGGAAGACGTCCTCCAGGGAGGGCGGCCGCGGATCCGCGTCGCCGGACTCCCGGCGGTGGGCGATCAGTTCGGCCTTGAGCTCCTCGGGCGTGCCCAGGGCCCGGACGCGCCCCCGGTGCATCAGCGCCAGCCGGTCGCAGCGCTGGTCGGCCTCCTCCATGGAGTGGGTGGTCACCAGCACGGTCATGCCCGTGCCCGCGCGGATGTCGGAGATGCGCTCCCAGACGCTGTCGCGGGCGATCGGGTCCATGCCGATGGTCGGCTCGTCCAGGATCAGCAGGCGCGGGGCGCTCACCAGGGCCTGGGCGAGTTCGAGGCGGCGGACCATGCCGCCCGAGTACGTCCCGGCGGACCGCTGCGCGGCGTCGGTCAGGCCGACCGCGTCCAGCGCCTGCGCGACGCGCGCGGCGCGTTCGCGGCGGGGGACGTCGAAGACCCGGGCGAAGAGGGCCACGTTCTCGTGGCCGGTGAGGCCGGCGTCGGCGGACAACTGCTGGGGCACGTAGCCGAGCAGCCGCCGGACGGCCATCTTCTGCCGGGCCGCGTCGTGCCCGAAGACCTCGACGACGCCCGGCGGGACGGGCAGCAGCGTGGTGATCGCGCGGATCGTGGTCGTCTTGCCCGCGCCGTTGGGGCCCAGGAGGCCGAAGACCTCGCCCTGCTCCACCCGCAGGTCCAGGCCGTCCACGGCCTTGGTGGCGCCGAACGCGTAGTGGAGGTCGACACAGCTGAGCGCCGCGCCGTCGGCGCTCCGCCCGGCGGGCTCGACGTGGTGGGGGAGGGAAGTGGTCATGGCACCTCCGTGATGGTCAGACGGGCTCCGCCGCCCGCATCGACGCGGCCAGCCTGCGCAGCGCCGGCAGCGCCGCGGCGAGGGCGGCCCGGTCCTCGTCCGTGAGCTCCCGGACGTGGTCCCGGAAGAGCGCGGCGCGCCGCGCGTCCCAGTCCCGAAGCCGTTCCCCGCACGACGGCGTCGGGAAGAGCAGCACGGCGCGCCCGTCCCCGGGGTCGGCCTCCCGGCGCAGCAGGCCGGCCGACATCAATTGGTTGACGAGGGTGCTGACGGTGTTGGCGGCCAGGCACAGCTCGCGGGCGGCGGCCGAGACGCCGATGCCGGGGCGCGCCGTGACCAGCCGCATCAGTTCGACCTGGGCGCCACGGGGGCGTGGCACCGGAAGGCCGTGCCACAGCCTCCGGCGGGCCATCCGCTGGATACCGGACAGAACCCCGGCGAGCTCGTCGGGAAGACTCCCTGCGGCCATACCATCATTTTAGCTCTGTGTAAGAGCCAGTGGCGAGCTACCGGCAGACGCCCGCACGCGCCGGTTCGGCCCCCGCGTCCACCGGCGCCGCCCGGCCGGACGGCACCACGCGCTTGGCCGGTTCGGCGTCCGCGCCGAGACCGAAGGACCGGTGCAGCGCGCGCAGCGCGCCCGGGAGCCGGTCCGCGGGACAGAGCACCGAGATCCGGGTCTCCGTCGCCGTGATGGACTCGAACCGCACGTCCGCCCGGGCCAGCGTCTCGCAGAACGCCGCGATCGCGCCCGTGCCCGTCCGGACGCCGGAGCCGATGAGCGAGACCCTGCCGATGTCGTCGCGGCTGGTCACCGTCGTGTGGCCGATCTCGGCGCGGTGTTCGCACAGCGCCGCGAGCACCGCGGGCACGTCGCTCTTCGGGAGGACGAACCTGATGTCACCGGCCCGTTCGCCCGCCCGTTCGCCGGGCTCTTCCCCGGGTTCGCGCGGCGCCGACCGGACGACCGTGTCGATCTCCGCACCGGCGTCCGCCACCACCCGGAACACCGCGGACACGGCCCCCGGGCGGGCCGGGACCGCGGTCACGGTGATCTCGGCCGTGGACAGGTCGTGCGCGACGCCCACGAACGGCGCGCGCTCCGGACAGGCGGCGTGTTCCGCGCACGCCCCGCGCTCCGGTTCGTCCGCGCACGCCGTCACCACCGTGCCGGGGCAGCCGCCCTCGGCGGCGCGGACGCGCACGGTCACCCGGTGCCGGCGCGCGTACTCCACACTGCGCGGGGCCAGCACCTTGGCGCCGCACGCGGCCAGCTCCAGCATCGTGTCGTAGTCCAGCCGGGACAGCGGCCTGGCCTGCGGCACCAGATGGGGGTCGGCGGTGTGGACGCCGTCCACGTCGGTGTAGATCTCGCAGACGTCCGCCTTGAGCGCGGCGGCCAGCGCGATGGCCGTGGTGTCGGAACCGCCGCGCCCCAGCGTGGTGTCCTCGCCGGTCTCCCGGCTGACGCCCTGGAACCCCGCGACCAGCACGACCAGCCCGCGGTCCAGCGCCTGCCGGACCCGGGTGGGCTCGACGCCGATGATCCGGGCCCGGCCGTGCACCGAGCTGGTGATCACACCCGCCTGCTGGCCCGAGAAGGAGCAGGCCGGCACCCCCAGCGTCTGGACCGCCATGGCCATCAGCGCGTTGGAGATGCGCTCACCGGCGCTCAGCAGCATGTCCAGCTCGCGGCGGGAGGGGACGGGAGCCATCTCCCGCGCCAGCCCGAGGAGCCGATCGGTGGTGTCCCCCATGGCGGAGACCACCACGACGACGTCGTGGCCCTCGTCGTGCGTGGCGACGATGCGTTCCGCGACGCGCCGGACCCGCTCGGTGCTCCCCACCGAGGAGCCGCCGTATTTCTGGACGATGAGCATCGTTCGGGGCCTTCCACTGCTTTGAGGAGCCACTGCTCAAGGAGTACGTGCGGCGCGGGCGGTGATCGCGTCGACGAGGATCGAACAGGCGGTGTCGACGACCTCGGCCGTCACATTGAGCGGCGGCAGGATCCGTACGACGCAGTCGTCCCGGCCGCCGAGCTCCACGATCAGACCGTGGCGCAGCGCGTGGGCCTGCACGGCCGAAGCGGCCCCGGTCGCGGGCCGGCCGGTCACGGGATCGGCCAGTTCGACCCCCCACATCAGGCCCCGGCCCCGCACCTCGCGGACCCCCGGACGGCCCGTCAGCGGCGCCAGCCGGCCGGCGATCTGCTCGCCGCGCCGCCGGACGTTGCCCAGCACGTCGTCGCGCCGGATCACCCGGATCGCCTCCACCCCGGCGGCGAACGCCAGCTGGTTGCCCCGGAACGTCCCGATGTGCGCCCCGGCCTCCCAGGTGTCCAGCGCGGCGTCGTAGAGGATGACGGCGACCGGCATGCCGATGCCGCTCAGGGCCTTGGACGCCACGACGACGTCCGGCTCGATGCCGTACTGCTCGAACGCGAACCAGGTGCCGGTGCGCCCGCAGCCCGTCTGCACCTCGTCGACCACCAGGGGCACGCCGAGGTCGCGGGTCAGCTTCCGCACCCGCCGGACGAATTCGGGGTGGGCCGGGACCACGCCGCCCTCGCCCTGCACCAGCTCCAGCAGGACGGCGGCGGGCGGTGGGATGCCGCCGAGGCTGTCGGTGAGCGCCTGCTCCAGGGGCTCGGCGCGGTTGTACGGGAAGAAATGGACGCCCGGCATGGTGTTGGGCACGTTCCGCTTGGCGGAGACCAGTCCGCTGAGCGCCATGGCGGCGTGGGTGCTGCCGTGGAAGCCGCCCTGGAAGGAGACGACGTCCCCGCGGCCGGTCGCGGTCTTGCACAGCTTGACGGCGGCCTCCACCGCGTTGGCGCCGGTCGGCCCACAGAAGTGGATCTTCATCTTCTCGCGCAGCCCCGGGCGGAGCATGGACAGCTGGGCCTCGGTGAAGGCGTCCTTGGCGGGGGTGGGGAAGTCCAGGCCGTGGGCGAGCAGCCCCAGCTGCCGGGTCACGCTCGCGACGACCTCGGGGTGGTTGTGGCCCAGGGAGAGCACCCCCGCGCCGGCGAGGAAGTCGATGAAGACATTGCCGTCGACGTCGCGGACGAAGCTCCCGGAGCCCTCCGCCAGGGCGATGGGCAGATGCCTCGGATACGTCCGGGCGTTCGACTCCCGGAGTTCCTGGCGAGCCAGCAGCTCGGTGGAGAGCGGACCGGGCAGCTCGCCGTCGACGTGCGGGGCGGTCAGCGGGCGGGCGGCGACGAGCGCGGTCATGACGCGCCTCCTGCGATCGTTTCGGGCGGCAGCCCGCGCTGGAGTCCCTCGTCGAGGAGGTGGACACGGTGTGTGGACAGGAGCACGCCGACGGTGACCGGGCGGCCGAGGGCGCCACGGGCGTATGCGACCGTTGTCGACTCTGCCATGACCTCTCCCTGCGGGGCGGATCCGCAGCGTGTGTGCCTTGCCTGTCCATATGTACGGATTGGTGAGGGGTGCTGTTCATCCGATGGGCCCGGACGACGGCGGGTGCGGAACCTTCACGTCAAGCTTTTGACGTGTGGAATGTAGCGTTTTATCCCTCTTCTTCCACCGTAAGTAACGCGACCGCGAAGGGGAAACGGAGGGCCCGGGGTCTGGACGGGGGCGCCTAGGCGCGGCGGATGTAGAGCTCCACCGGGTTGAATCCGACCGGGTCGGGGACCCGGGGCGGGACGCGGCGGAAACCGGCCCGGGCCAGCGTGGAGCGGACGGCGATGCCGTCGATGTACTTGTCGTGGATCTCCATGACGATCCGCGCCACCCGCGCCATCCACGGCCGGGGCTCGGCGAAGATCCCGGCCTCGCTGCCCTCGACGTCGATCTTCAGCAGGTCGACGCGGTCGATGCCGTGCTTGTCCAGCAGGCGCTCCACGGTGACCGCCGGGACCGTGCGCGACGGCCGGGCCAGCACGTTCTCCAGCCGGTGGGGGCGGCTGCCGCGCAGCTCACGGACGGCGGGGACGGCGGTGCAGGTGTCCCAGAAGCCGCTCACCGCGAACTCCAGTTCCCCTTCCCGGCCGTCCACGGCCAGCGGTTCGACGATCCAGTCCAGGCCCGACAGCCCGGCGTTGCGCCGCAGCACCGCGAGGCTCTCCGCGATGGGCTCGACCGTCAGCAGCCTGCGCGGCCGGTAGCGGGCCGTCAGATAGGCGGCGGCCAGCCCGGTGTTGCCGCCGAGGTCCACCACCGTGTCGAGGGTGGTGAGGGGCTCGTCCAGCGCGTAGACGGCGTCGAGCTCGTAGAAGCGGCGCAGGAACACCTGCCAGAGGATCAGCAGGTCGCTCTGGCCCCGCCGGACGACCACCGACGCGGGACGGTCGGGCGTCGCGAAGCGGAAGGCGAGTAACGCCTCGCTGTCGAGGGGAGTGCCGGCCGCGCCGGCGAAGCGCCGGGCCATCCAGTACGGCACCGTCACCCGCCCGGCCCCCCGCCCCCGCCGGAGGCCCACCGCCATGTCCCGCACACACCCGGCGGCCTCCCGCGCCAGCACCCGTGCCGTGCCCGTCCCCGCCGCCCGGTCGGCGTCCGACCGCAGATACGCGAGTCCCATCGCCCCTCCCCTTCAGCGCCTTTCGGGTGCGCCCCGAGGACCATCACGGTAGTGAAGGACCGGTGTCTTCCGGGCGGTTCGGGCGAGGGATGCCGTCGGAAGGAGTACGCGGCGCGCGTGCCGATGACCGGGCGGACCCGGTCAGCCCCGCGTCGCCGGGACCGGTTCCGGCAGTGGGGCCGGATCGGTGAGGCGGGCACGGACGAGGCGGTGCTGGGCGGCGCAGGTCGCGGCGATGAGGGTGCCGAAGGCCGTCCAGCCGAGGGGGCCCGTGGCGATGGCGGCCGTGACGGCCAGGGGGCCGACGGCGCGCTGGGTCGCCTGGGCGAGGCCGTGGACGCCCAGGTAGGCGCCCTGCGCGGTGTCGGGGGCCAGGGCGACGGACAACTCCCAGGACACGGTGGCGTGGAGCATCTCGGCGAGGGTGAAGCCGGTGGCCGCGAGGGTCAGGAAGATCGTGGCGGGCACGGCGCCGTGGGTGGCGGAGGCGGCCATGGCGACGCCGGACGCGGCGAAGACGGCGGTGAGGGGGAGGAGCAGCGCCCGCGCCCTGGTGGTCGTGGCGCCGAAGCGGGCGAGGGGCACCTGGAGGGCCACGACCAGCACGCTGTTGAGCACCAGCAGCAGGGGGACGAGGCCGTGCGGGGCGTCGGTGGCACGGATCGCCCACAGGGGCAGGCCCACCCGGAAGACGGCGTCGTCGAGGAAGAGCACCGTGTCGCTGACCACGTACGCGAGGTAGGTGCGGTCCCGCCAGGGGTTCGTGGGGCGCGCCGCCGGCACGGGACCGTCGGCGCCCGTGACGGTGCGGGCGGGCGCGGACGTCTCCGCGCAGCGCAGGATGATCAGGGCGGCGGCGACGAACGAGAGGGCGTCGCCGAGGAGCAGGCCCGTGTAGACGGTCGTCGTGCCGGCCGAGAGGGCCGCCGCCGCGCCGAGCCCGCCGACGGCCCAGCCGGCGTTGGCGACGGTGCGGTGGAGCGCCTGGTAGCGCACCCGGTCGGGCCCGGCGATGCGGGAGGCGTAGAGCTTGGTGAGCACGCTCGACGCCCGGTCGCCGAAGCCGCCGGCCGCCGAACAGACCAGCAGGAGCGGGTAGTCGTGGGTCAGGAGCAGGCCCACGGCGGCGGCCGTGCGCAGGAGCTGGAGGGCGGCGAGGACGCGGACGACCGGCAGCCGGTCGGCCAGCAGGCCGCCGAGCGGCGCGCCCGCGATGCCGACGATCCCGGCGGCGGCGACCAGGGTGCCCACCCGGGCCACGCCGAGGTGGGCGACATAGGTGAAATACAGGACCGAGGTGGCGGCCCACAGACCGCTGCCGACCCGGTCGACGAGGGCGACCGCGAGCATGCGCCGCCCGTCCCGCCCTCCTGGTATCCGTCCTGGTGTCCGTGCGCCGCGCATCGTTCCCCCGATTCCCTTGCCAACCAGTTATGTATCAATACATAATTGACGGTGTGGCAACACAATATGCGATCACTGGTACGACAGCCAAGGCCCTTTCCGCGTCCGTCGAACGGGCGGTGACCGAGGGCGCCCTGGAGCCCGGCGCCGCGCTGCCGCCGGTGCGCAGGCTCGCGGAGGACCTCGGGATCAGCCCCGGCACGGTCGCGACCGCCTACAAGGAACTGCGGCGGCGCGGCATCGTCGTCACGCGGGGGAGGGGCGGCACGGTCGTCGCGCCCGCCCCCGCCGTGGCCTCCCGGCGCCCGCCCAAGGTGCCCGACGGGCTGCGCGACCTGGCCGGCGGTCACCCCGACCCGGCCTTCCTCCCCGATCTCCTGCCGCCCGTCCGGCTCTCGCCCGGCGCCCGCTCCCACCGCTCGTCCCCCCGGCTGCCGGGCCTGGAGGAGGCCGTCCGCGCCTGGCTGGGGGCGGACGGAGTGCCGGTGGAGCACGTGACGTTCGCGCACGGCGCGCTGGACATGATCGGCCGGCTGCTGTCCGTCGAGCTCCGTCCGGGCGACGCCGTGGCCGTGGAGGACCCCGGCTACCACCACCTGCTCGACCTCGTCACGGCGCTCGGGCTGCGCACCGTCGCCGTCGCGGTCGACGACGAGGGCATGCGCCCCGAGGCGCTGCGGGCCGCGCTGCGCGCGGGAGTGCGCGCCGTGGTGTGCAGCCCCCGGGCGCAGAACCCCTGGGGCGGCCGTTTCACCCCCGCCCGCCGGGACGCGCTGGTGGCGGTCCTGCGCGAGGCGCCCGACGTCCTCGTGATCGAGAACGACCACGCGGGGAGCGTCGCGGCGGTCCCCCTCCACACCCTCACCGGCGGCGGCCTCGCGCGCTGGGCGCACGTCGCGACCGTCACCAAGTACCTGGGCACGGACCTGCGCTGGGCGGCCGCCGCCTGCGACGCGACGACCCTCGCCCGGCACGACGGGCGGATGCTGCTCACCTCCGGCTGGGTGAGTCACCTGCTCCAGGAGACGGTCCTCGGCCTGATGACGGACCCCGCGACCCGGGACCTGGTGGGCCGGGCCCGCGACGCCTACGAGGCACGGCGGCTGGCCCTGATCGGCGAGCTCGGCCGGCACGGCATCACGGCCCACGGGGTGAGCGGCATGAACCTCTGGGTGCCCGTGCGGGACGAGTCCGCCGTCGTCAACGGCCTGCGGACGCACGGCTGGTGGGTTGCGGCCGGAGCGCGCTTCCGGATCGGCGCGGCGCCCGGGGTGCGGATCACCGCCGCCGGGCTGCCACCCGCCGACGGGCGGCGGCTGGCCGCCGACTTCGCGGCGGTGCTGGGCGACTCCCAGGCGACGTACGGGGGATGAGCGCCGCGGCGGGGGGTCAGCGCCGCTCGAGCTCCTCCTTGAGGACGGCGGCGGCGCTGATGTCCTGGTCGCGGGTGGCCGTCAGCAGGGTGAGCGGGCGCTCCCCGGCCACCTCGCGCAGATGCCCGAGGGCGTTCTCGTGCGTCGCGTCGCCGTGCAGCTCGGCCCGGTAGCGGCGGCCGAACTCGGCGAACTTCCCCGGGTCGTGGCCGTACCAGGTGCGCAGCCCCGTCGAGGGGGCGACGTCCTTGCACCACTCGTCGAGGGCGGCCGCCTCCTTGCTGAGGCCGCGCGGCCAGATCCGGTCGACCAGCACCCGGCTGCCGTCGGCCGTCGCGGGCTCCTCGTAGACCCTGCGCACCCGGATGTCCCGGGTCTTCCTCGCCGTCACGGTCACCTCCCGGTCCGGCTGCGGCTTCCATGGTCCGCCGCGCGGGCCGGCCGCGCACCCGGAACCGGCGGTGCCGTGACGGCCGCCGCCTCGTCGTAGCGGCGCAGGACCAGGCGGGCGACGGCCGGGTGCGCGCCGAGCGGCGCGGCCACGGCGTCGGCCGCGCAGCCGGACCCGGCCCGCCGGGCGAAGTCGCCCGGCGCCAGCAGGTACGGGGCCACCGCCACCGGCCCGGGGAGGCCGCGCCGCCGCAGCGCGGCGACGGCCTCGGCGGGCGGGGGCAGCGGCCCGCCGAGGTGCGCGGGGACGACGGGCGCGCCCAGCCGCGTGCCGAGCAGCCCGGCCATGGCGCGCGTGGCCGCCGTCGCCGCCGGGTCCCGGGACCCGGCGGCCGCCAGCACCACGGCCGCGCCGGGCGCCCGGCCGCACCAGCCCGCCTCGCGCAGCCGCCCCGACAGGGCCTCGGCGAGCAGCGCGTCCGGGCCCAGCGCGGGCGCCGGCACGGCCCGGTGACCGGCGCCGACGGCGTCCAGCACGGCGGGGATGTCGACGCGGACGTGATAGCCGGGCCCGAGCAGCACGGGCACCACCACGACGGGCCCCGCCACCCGCTCCAGCACGTCCGGCAGCGAGGGCGCGGCCAGCCCCAGGAACCCGCACTCCACCCGCAGCCCCGGCCGCAGGGCCCGCACCCGCTCCAGCAGCCGGTGCACGGTCCGCACCCCGGCCGGATCCCGCGTGCCGTGCGCGACGGCGACGAGGACGGGGGCGGGCCCGGCCATCACGCCCCCGCCAGGGCGTAGCCCCGCTTCGGGACCGTGCGGACCAAGGCGGCGTGGCGGCCCAGGGCCCTGCGCAGCCGGGCGATGGACATGTCGACCGCGTGCCGGTCGGCGCGGCCGTCGGGCCAGGCACGCACCAGCAGTTCGGCGCGGCTGAGCACCTGGCCGGGGCGCTCGGCGAGGGCGCGCAGCACCGCGGCCTGCAGGGGCGGCAGCCACACCGGGGCGCCGTCGCCGAGGAGCGCGTTGCCCTGGAGCACCAGGGGGTCCGGCGCGGGGCTGAGGTCGCGGCGGCCGCGCCGGGACAGGACGTCCTCCAGCGTCCGTACGAGCGCCCCGAGCCGGCTCCGCTCCGGGCAGTGCACCGGTACGTCCGCCTCCCGCAGGGGGTGCGCGCACAGCTCGCCGACGCAGAACGCCGCCACGTCCTCGCGCAGCGCGGCCAGGAACCTCTCCCGCTGCCCGGCCGCCGCGGCCGCCTCCAGCAGGGCCACGGCGGCCGGGGCGCTGGTGAACGTCAGCGCGTGCACCTCTCCGCGCGTGGTGGCCTCCACGAGGCGGCGGACCGCGCCGGGATCCTCCGGAGGCCCCCACCGGTAGACCGGGACCTCGATGACCTCCGCGCCCCGCTCGCGCAGCGCGGCCGTGAAGTCCGGCAGCGGCGCCCCGTGTTCCTGGACGGCGACCCGGCGGCCGTCGAGGTCCCGGGCGAGCAGCCACGTCAGCACCTCGTGACTGGCCTCGGTCCCGGGCGCGAACGCCTCCGCCAGGCCACAGGCCCGTACCGCGCCGGTGGCCTTCGGGCCCCGGCTCAACACCGTGGCGCCCCGGCACGCGCTCAGCAGCGCGTCGGCCGTCCCCCACCCCTCGGCGGCGCTCATCCAGCCGCGCCAGCCCACGCCCGTCGTGGCGACGACGTAGTCCAGCGGGGCTTCGAGGCAGCGCTCGGTGGCGCGGCGCAGCGCGGCGTCGTCACCGAGCGGCACGATGCGCAGGGCGGGGGCCTCGACGACGCGGGCGCCCCGGCGCACGAGCAGTGCCACCAGCTCCTCGCGGCGGCGGTCCGCCGTCACCCCGATCGTGAAACCCGTCAGCGGTCCCACCGCCCCGGTGTCCCGGCCGGCGGTCGTGTTCCCCGTACTCATGGGCTCAGGCTCGCGGCGCTCTGTTACCGGCGAGTTGCCGCACTGTCATGGCGGCGTCAGTATGTGCCCGGCTCGTGTTAAATGCGGATGCCACCCACATCACACGGCCACCGCCGGGGCGTGAGGAATCCGTGCCACGGCCGCAACACCTCGGACCCGGCCGTGTAACGGTCGGGACCCATGCTCGGTGTATGACCCCGACCGACACCCACTGCCCGTACTGCGCGTTGCAGTGCGGCATGCGACTGCGGCCGCGACCCACCGGTCCCGGCGGTACGCCGCCCGCCGCCCCGCCGGTCGACGTCGAGGAACGCCCCGGATTCCCCGTCAACCAGGGCGCGTTGTGCGGCAAGGGCCGTACCGCGCCCGCCCTCCTCGCCCGTGCCCTCCGCCTGGCCGCGCCCCTGGTCCGCGACGCTCAGGACGGGACCTTGCGCGAGGCGTCCTGGGACGAGGCCCTGGACCGGACGGCCGACGGTCTCCGACGGGCCGCCGAACGCCACGGGAACGCGGCCGTCGGCGTGTTCGGCGGGGGCGGGCTGACCAACGAAAAGGCCTACGCGCTCGGCAAGTTCGCCCGCGTGGTCCTGCGCACCCCGAACATCGACTACAACGGCCGCTTCTGCATGTCCTCGGCCGCCACCGCCCACCGCGCGGCCTTCGGCGTCGACCGCGGCCTGCCCTTTCCGCTGGAGGACATCGCCACGACCGGCTGCGTCGTCCTCGTCGGGGCCAACCCCGCCGAGACCATGCCGCCCGCGCTGCGCTACTTCACCCGCATGCGCGAGGCCGGCGGCCGGCTGATCGTCGTCGACCCCCGCCGGACGCGCACCGCCGAACAGGCGGACCTCCACCTGCGCCCGGTGCCCGGCACCGATCTGGCGCTCGCCCTGGGGATGTTGCACCTGGTGATCGCCGACGGCCATCTGGACAAGGACTTCATCGCCACCCGCACCACCGGCTTCGAAGGGGCCCGGGCCACCGCCATGGCCCACTGGCCCGAGCGGGTGGAGCAGATCACCGGGGTGCCGGTGTCGCGACTGCGCGAGGCGGTACGCATGTTCGCCGGAGCCGGCACCGGCATGGTCCTCACCGCGCGCGGCAGCGAACAGCACAGCAAGGGCACCGACACCGTCCGCGCCTGGATCAACCTGTGCCTGGCCACCGGCAAGGCCGGGCGGCCCGGCAGCGGCTACGGATGCCTGACCGGCCAGGGCAACGGCCAGGGCGGCCGCGAGCACGGGCAGAAGGCCGACCAGCTCCCCGGCTACCGCTCCCTGACCGACCCCGCCGACCGCGCCCACGTCGCCGCCGTCTGGGGCGTGGACCCCGACTCCCTTCCCGGACCGGGCCCTTCCGCCTACGAGCTCCTCGACCGCGCCGGAACCCCCGACGGCACACGCGCCCTGCTGGTCATGGGCTCCAACCCCGTCGTCTCCGCGCCCCGCGCCGCCCATGTCACCGAGCGGCTGCGGGCGCTGGACTTCCTCGCCGTCAGCGACGTCGTGCTCTCCGAGACCGCCGAACTGGCCGACGTGGTCCTGCCCGCCGCCCAGTGGGCCGAGGAGACCGGCACCACCACCAACCTCGAAGGCCGGGTCATCCTCCGCCAGGCGGCCGTTCCCCCGCCCCCCGGGGTCCGCACGGACCTCACCCTCCTCAAGGAGCTCGCCGCGCGCCTGGGCACCACCCACGGCTTCCCCGACGACCCGCAGGAGATCTTCGACGAGCTGCGCCGGGCCTCGGCGGGCGGCGCCGCCGACTACGCGGGCATCGACTACGCCCGCATCCGCGCCGAGAACGGCGTCTTCTGGCCCTGCCCCGACCCCGCGCACCCGGGGACGCCACGCCTGTTCCTCGACCGCTTCGCCACCCCCGACGGCCGTGCCCGGTTCGCCGGGGCCGGTCACCGCCCGCAGGCCGAGGAGCCCGACCCCGCCTATCCCCTCCACCTCACCACCGGCCGGGTCACCGCCCAGTACCAGAGCGGCGCCCAGACCCGCCGGATCGCCGAGCTCAACGCGGCCGCCCCCGGCCCGTTCGTCGAGCTCCACCCCCACCTCGCCGAGTGCCTCGGCGTCGGCGAGGGCGACGTCCTGGCCGTCACCAGCCGGCGCGGCCGCGCCCTCGCCCCCGCCAGGATCACCGCGGCCATCCGCCCCGACACCGTCTTCATGCCCTTCCACTGGGACGGACCCGGCCGCGCCAACACCCTCACCAACCCCGCCCTGGACCCCCAGTCGCGCATGCCCGAGTTCAAGGTGTGCGCGGTCCGGGTGGAGAAGGCGGCCGAAGCCGAGGCCGACGCGTGAACACGAGCGCCGGCACGGACACCCGCCGCGTCGCCGTCGTCGGCGCGGGCATGGCCGCCGCCCGCTTCGCCCAGCAACTCCTCGCCCGCACACCCCCCGGCGCGGTCCAGATGACGCTGTACGGGGCGGAGCCGGACGCGCCCTACAACCGCGCCCTCCTCGCCGACGTCCTCACCGGCCGCCACGACCCCGACGGCATCGGCCTGCCGCTGGGGGAGGGGGCCACCCTGCGCACCGGCACCCGCGTCACGGCCGTCGCCCCCGCCGCCCGCTCCCTCACCCTGGCCGACGGCACCACCGAGTCCTACGACACCCTCGTCCTCGCCACCGGAGCCGCCCCCGTCCTGCCGCCCCTGCGGGGGCTGCGCGACGACGACCGGGAACCCGGCGGCGTTCACCTCCTGCGCACGCTCGCCGACTGCCGGGCCCTGGCCGACGCCGCCCGCCGCGCCACCCACGCCGTCGTGATCGGCGGCGGAGTGCTCGGCGTCAGCGCCGCCCGCGCCCTGGCCGCCCTCGGCGCGTCCACCACGATCGTCCACCGGGGCGCGTGGCTGATGGAACGCCACCTCGACGACCGGTCCGCGCGCTTGGCGCGCGGGCAGCTCGCCGCCCTCGGCATCACCACCCACCTCGCCGCCCAACCCGTCACCCTCCACGGCACCGACCACGTCCAGGCCCTCGAACTCGCCGACGGCACCAAGCTGGAGACCGACCTCGTCCTGCTAGCCTGCGGCGTCCGGCCCCGCACCGCGCTGGCCCGGGCGGCGGGGCTGCGCGTACGCCACGGCGTCGTCGTCGACGACCGGCTGGCCGCCTCCGCCCCCGGCGTCCACGCCATCGGCGACTGCGCCGAGCACCGGGGCGCCGTCCACGGACTGACCGGACCCGCCTGGGCCCAGGCCGACGCGCTCGCCGCCCACCTCTCGGGCACGGACCCCGGCGCCCGCCACACCGGCACCCGCCCCCTGACCCGGCTGTCCGCGGGCCCCCTCCAGCTCGCCGCGTTCGGCGACATGACCGCCGAACACGCCCCCGGCCACGACACGCTGCGCTACTCCGACACCCTGCGCGGCACCTCCACCACGCTCGTCCTGCGCGGCGACCGGCTCGTCGCCGGCGTCCTCCTGGGCGACCTCGCCGCCACGGGCGACATCGCCCTCGCCTGGCAACGGGACGAACCGCTGCCCGCAGACCCCTCCTACCTGCTCATCCCCTAAGGAGCCCGCGCGTGACGCCCCCGCTCTCCACCCCGGCCCCGCACCGGCTGGTCCTCGTCGGCCACGGCATGGTCGGCCAGCGCTTCCTCGAAGCCCTCCACGAGCGGACCGGCACGGCCGGGCGCTTCACGGTGACCGTCCTCGCGGACGAGCCCCGGCCCGCCTACGACCGCGTCCACCTCACCTCGGCCTTCAGCGGCACCACCGCCGAGGAACTGTCCCTGTGCCCGCCGGACTTCCTCACCACCCACGGCATCGACCTGCGCCTGGGCGACCCGGCCGTCGCCGTCGACCGCCCGGCCCGCACCGTCACCACCGCCTCCGGCTCCAGCGTGCCCTACGACACCCTCGTCCTCGCCACCGGCTCCTACCCCTTCGTGCCGCCCGTCCCCGGCCACGACGCCGACGGCTGCCACGTCTACCGCACCCTCGAGGACGTCGCCGCCATCCGCGCCGACGCCGCCCGGGCCCGCACCGGCGCCGTCATCGGCGGCGGGCTCCTCGGCCTGGAGGCCGCCGGAGCCCTGCGCGCCCTCGGGCTTGAGACCCACGTCGTCGAATTCGCCCCCCGGCTGATGGCCCTTCAGATAGACGACGCCGGCGGCGCGCTCCTCCGCCGCAAGATCGAGGACCTCGGCGTCACCGTCCACACGGGCGCCGGCGCCCGGGCCGTCGAGACCGGCCCCGACGGACGTGTCAGCGCCCTGACGCTCTCCGACGGCACCGGCTTCCCCACCGACCTCGTCGTCTTCTCGGCGGGCGTCCGGCCCCAGGACCGGCTCGCCCGGGACTGCGGCCTGCCCGTCGGCGAACGCGGCGGCATCGTCGTCGACGCCCGCTGCCGCACCGCCGACCCGCACGTCTTCGCGATCGGCGAATGCGCCCTGGCCGTCGACGGCCGTGTCTACGGGCTCGTCGCCCCCGGCTACGCCATGGCCGAGACCGCCGCCCGCGCCCTCACCGGCGACGCCTCGGGGGAGTTCACCGGCGCGGACACCTCCACCCGGCTCAAGCTCCTCGGCGTGGGCGTGGCCAGTTTCGGCGACGCCCACGGCACCACCGAGGGCGCCCTGGATGTCACCTACGCCAACAGCCGGGCCGGCGTCTACAAGAAGCTGACCCTCGGCCCCGACGGCTCGCTGCTCGGCGGCATCCTCATCGGGGACACCGACGACTACGCCACGCTGCGCCCCCTCGCGGGCAACGGCGCCCCCCTGCCCGTACCGGCCGAACAACTGCTCCTGCCCCGGCCCGCCGGATCATCGGGCGGCGGTGTCGGCGCCGCGGCCCTGCCCGACGAGGCCGTCGTCTGCTCCTGCCACAACGTCACCAAGGGCACCATTCGCGCCGCCGTCGGCGAGCACCAGTGCACCACCGTGCCCGCCGTCAAGAAGTGCACCAAGGCCGGCACCGGCTGCGGAAGCTGCGAGAAGCTCCTCACCTCGATCGTCACCGGCGAACTCGCCGCGGCGGGCGCCCCGGCCGGCCGCGGCCTGTGCGAGCACTTCACCCACACCCGCGCCGAGCTCTACGAGATCATCCGCGTCAAGGGCATCACCTCCTTCGCCCGGCTCCTGGCCGAACACGGCACCGGCCGGGGCTGCGCCGTCTGCAAGCCGGCCGTCGCCTCCATCCTCGCCGGGCTCGGCGAGACCTCCTACATCCTCGACGGCGAACAGGCAGCCCTCCAGGACACCAACGACCACTTCCTCGCCAACCTCCAGCGCAACGGCTCCTACTCCGTCGTCCCCCGCGTCCCCGGCGGCGAGATCACCCCCGACGGCCTGATCACCATCGGCGCCATCGCCCGGGACTTCGGCCTCTACACCAAGATCACCGGTGGTCAGCGCATCGACATGTTCGGCGCCACCGTCGACCAGCTCCCCGAGATCTGGCGCCGCCTCGTCGACGCGGGCTTCGAGTCCGGGCACGCCTACGGCAAGTCCCTGCGAACCGTGAAGTCCTGCGTCGGGCGCACCTGGTGCCGCTTCGGCGTCCAGGACTCCGTGGCCCTCGCCATCGAACTGGAGCTCCGCTACCGGGGCCTGCGCTCCCCCCACAAGATCAAGGCCGCCGTCTCCGGCTGCGCCCGCGAGTGCGCCGAGGCGCGGAGCAAGGACTTCGGCGTCATCGCCACCGCCCAGGGCTGGAACCTCTACGTCGGCGGCAACGGCGGCGCCACGCCCCGCCACGCGGACCTCCTCCTCCAGGACACCGACCGCGACACGCTCATCCGGACCATCGACCGCTTCCTGATGTTCTACATCCGCACCGCCGACCGCCTGGAGCGCACCGCCCCCTGGGTCGAACGCCTCGAAGGCGGCCTCGACCACCTGCGCGCCGTCGTCGTCGACGACGCGCTCGGCATCGCCGGGGAACTGGACGAGCTGATGGCCCGCCACATCGAGGGCTACGAGGACGAGTGGGCCGCCACCCTCGCCGACCCCGACCGGCTGCGGCGCTTCGTCTCCTTCGTCAACGCCCCGGGAACCCCCGACCCCTCCGTCCGCTTCGTCCCCGAGCGCGACCAGATCCGCCCGGCCCTCCCGGAAGAGGTAGGCACCCGATGAACGACCACTCCACCACCACCCTCACCCACCCCGACGCACGGGTGGAGATCGGCGGCACCGGCGAGGGCACGGCCTG
This sequence comes from Streptomyces abikoensis, assembly GCF_014648775.1. GTDB lineage: Bacteria > Actinomycetota > Actinomycetes > Streptomycetales > Streptomycetaceae > Streptomyces > Streptomyces abikoensis. Next base: position 170,039 of record NZ_BMRT01000002.1, on the reverse strand, counting down.
GACCGCCGTCTGCCGCTACGGCGACCTCACCCCGGGGCGCGGCGTCACCGCCCTCGTCTCCGGGGAGCAGATCGCGGTCTTCCGCGACGAGGACGGAACGCTCTACGCGCTGGACAACCGCGACCCCGTCAGCGGCGCGTACGTCATCTCACGCGGCCTCACCGGCAGCCTGGGCGGCGTGCCGGTGGTGACCTCGCCCATGTACAAGGAGACGTACGACCTGCGGACGGGCGAACGCGTCGACGAGGACGGCGGCGCGGAGTCCCTGCGGACGTGGCCGGTCCGCGCGGTCCCCCCGGAGAGCCCGGCCGCACACGGTCGCGCCCGGACCCGCACCCTCACCGACTGGCGGCCGGAAGAGCCCGGGTTCTGGGAGCGCACCGGCTCGCGCGTCGCCCGGCGCAATCTCCTGGTGTCCGTGTTCACCGAGCACATCGGCTTCTCGGTGTGGAGCATGTGGTCGGTGCTGGTGCTCTTCCTCGGCCCCGAGTACGGCATCGACCCGGCGGGCAAGTTCACGCTCACCGCCGTGCCGACCGTCGTCGGCGGCCTCCTGCGCCTGCCGTACACCTACGCGGTGGCCCGCTTCGGGGGCCGCGCCTGGACGGTCCTCAGCTCGCTCCTCCTGCTGGTGCCCACCCTCCTCATGGCCGCCGTGCTCAGGCCGGGCGTGTCCTTCACGACCCTGCTGCTCGTCGCCTCCGTGGCCGGCGTGGGCGGCGGCAACTTCGCCTCCTCCATGGCCAACATCAACGCCTTCTACCCCGCACGCCTCAAGGGCCGGGCCCTGGGCGTCAACGCCGGCGTCGGCAACATCGGGGTCCCCGCCGTACAGCTCGCCGGCCTCCTCGTCCTCGCCACCGCCGGCGCCGGACACCCCGCCCTGCTCCCGCTCGCCTACGTCCCCCTGGTCGTCCTCGCCACCCTCGCGGCCCTGCGCTGGACGGACGACCTCCCGGCGGTGCGCGCCACCCGGCCCGCGCTCCGCGAGATCGTCGGCGACGGCCACACCTGGGGGATCTCGCTGCTCTACATCGGGACGTTCGGGTCGTTCATCGGCTTCTCGTTCGCCTTCGGGCTGGTGCTCCAGACGCAGTTCCACGACCAGTTCGACACGCCCGTGAAGGTCGCGGGCCTCACCTTCGCCGGGCCCCTGCTGGGCTCACTGGCCCGCCCGTACGGGGGCGCCCTGGCCGACCGCCTCGGCGGCGCCCGCGTCACCCTCGCCGTCTTCGCGGCCATGGCGGCGAGCAGCGCGCTCGTCCTCGCCGCCGCGCGGGCCCACTGGGTCGCGGTCTTCTTCGCCGGCTTCATCGCCCTGTTCGTGCTCAGCGGCCTCGGCAACGGCTCGACCTACCGCATGATCCCGGCCGTCCACGGCACCCGGGCCGACCGCGCGACGACACTCATCGGCTTCGCCGGCGCCGTGGGGGCGCTGGGGGGAGTGCTGGTGAACGTCGCGTTCCGGCAGTCGTTCCTGAGCACGGGCAACGGTGACTGGGCGTATGCGGGGTTCCTGGTCTTCTACGGGGTGTGCGCGGGGGTGACGTACGGGGTGTACGGGCGGCGCCGCTTGGGGTGAGGGGCCCCGGCCGCCACGGGGCTACGCCCCGTGGCACGCCTCGATCAGTGCCCGCAGCACCGCCCGCGGCGGATCCGGCCGCACGGCCAGGAACGTCCGCATCACCGGCGAGGGGTCGCGCAGCGGCCGGAACACCACCCCGGGCATGGGCAGTTGCTCCGCGTGCGGCGCGTAGAAGACCGTCCACGACGGCGTGCCGAAGCCGATCGTCGCCAGCGTGTCCTGCGCGGTGGTGAACTCCGGCCCCATGACCGGCTCGAAGCCGGCCTCCCGGCAGGAGGCGGTCACCAGGTCGTACAGGGCGGGGTTGCGCGACGGCGGGGACAGCCGCAGCGGCAGCCCGGCGAGGTCGGCGGTGTCGACCACCGCGCGGACGGCCAGGTCGTGACGGGCGGGCAGGGCGACCATGAGCGCGTCCTCCCACACGGGCAGGAACTCCAGCCCCGTACCGGCCCGCTCGCCCCGCAGCAGCGTCGCGTCGAGCTCGCCGGAGCGCACCGAGCGGAGCCGGGCGTCGGTGGCGGCCGTCACCAGTTCCAGGCGGGCGCCGGGGGCCAGCCGGGCGAACCCGGCGAGGATGGCGTCCAGGCGGGTGCCCAGCCCGGCGCTGGTGCCGAGCCGCAGGGTGGCCGCCTGTTCGGTGCGCAGCTCGTCGACCGCCGCCCGTCCCCGGACCTCCGCGGCCAGGACCTCCCTGGCGTGCGGCAGCAGCCGCCGGCCCGCCTCGGTCAGGCTCACCGTCCGCGTCGTGCGGTCGAAGAGCTCCGCGCCCAGCTCGCGCTCGAGCCGGCGAACCTGCTGACTGACCGCCGACTGCACGATGTGCAGTCGCTCGGCGGCCCGCCCGAAATGCAATTCCTCCGCCACCGTCAGGAAGTAGCGCAACTGCCGGATCTCCACACCCACCCCATTGATCGGGTTTCGCGATGAGTGTAAGCGCGCTCCGGTGGTTGGCCGGCAGCCGGGTCCGCGATGGGATGAGGGCCACCACACCCCTCTGACCAGGAAAGACACCCCACCATGCCCAAGACGACCGTAGGCATCAGCGGTGGCGACGCCACCGTCGAGTACGACATCACCGGCACCGGACCGGGGGTGGTCCTGGTGCACGGCACCGCCGCCACCCGTGAGCAGTGGCAGCCCCTGACGGAGGCGGTCGCGGACCGGTTCACCGTCGTCGCCCCCGACCTGTCGGGCTCGGGCGGCACCACCGACCACGGCGGCCCCCTCACCCTGGCCGACCTGGCCGACGAGGTCCTCGCCGCGGCCGACGCCGCCGGCCTGGACACCTTCCACCTGGCCGGCCACTCGCTCGGCTCGGCCGTGGCCACCCACCTCGCCGCCACCCGACCCGAGCGCGTCCGCTCGCTCGCCCTCCACGCGGGATGGGCGCACACCGACGCCCGTATGGACGCCGAGTTCCGCTACTGGCTGGAGCTGATGCGCGCCGACGCCGCGCACGGCACCACCCTGTTCCCGCGCCTGCTGCCCCTCATGGCCTTCGGACCGCGCTACTGGCAGCACACCGACGCGGCGGCCAACGAGGAGCTGATCCGCACCCTGATACCGATGATCACGCCCGGCGCGCTCCGGCAGACCGAGGTCGACCGGCAGGTGGACCTGCGCCCGCTCCTGGGCCGGATCACCGCCCCGACCCTCGTCCTCGCCAGCGCCCACGACCGTGTCATCGACACCGCGCAGCAGCAGGCGCTCCTCGCCGGCATCCCCGGCGCCCGCTACGCCGAGATCGACGCGGGCCACGGCGCGCCCGGGGAGGACCCGGCCGGATTCGCCGCGAAGCTGGCCGCCTTCCTGGACGAACAGCGGTGACGCGGCCCGCCCGCACGCACCATAATGCGGCGGGCGGGCACACATGCGGCGACGCGGTGCGGCGGATCCGGGAGGTGGGTGTCATGGCGGTGTTCGTCCTGGTGGCGGGCGGCTGGCTGGGCGGCTGGGCCTGGCGGGACGTCGCGACGGAACTGGAGCGCGCGGGGCACCGGGCGGTACCGGTCACCCTGACCGGCCTCGGGGACCGCGCCCACCTCGCCACGGCCGGCACCGGGGTGAGCACCCACGTCCAGGACGTCCTCAACGTCCTCGCGTACGAGGAGCTCTCCGGCGTCGTCCTGGTCGGCCACAGCTACGGCATCTTCCCCGTCCTGGGCGCCGCCGACCGGTGCCCGGAACGCGTCGGCCGCGTCGTCTTCCTCGACGCCGCCGCGCCCCAGGACGGGCAGAGCGTCGTGAACACCTTCATGGACCCCGAACGGCGGGCGGCGTTCGAGAAGCGCGTCGCGACCGAGGGCGAGGGACTGCGCTTCCCCCTGCCGGGACGGGACGAACTCCCGGGGTGGGGCAGCCTCGACGGCCTGGACGACGCGGCCCTCGCCCGCATGCGCCGCCTCGCCGTCGGCCACCCCTACGGCGCGTTCACCGAACCCCTCCGCCTGACCGGAGCGGGCGACGGGCTGCCCGCCTCCGCCGTGTTCTGCACGGCCAACGGCAACAACCTCGCCATGATCGAGGCCCTCCACCGGGCCGGCGACCCACGCCTGGTGGCCGCGGCCGCCAAGGACACCACCTTCTTCGAACTGCCCACCGGCCACTACCCGATGCTCTCCGTGCCCACGGCCACCGCCCACGTGCTGATCGACGCGGCGGAGGGCCGGGGCCGACGCCTCGAACCGGGGCCCTGAATCCCCGGCCCCGCGCGTGACCGCCGGACCCCGCCGTCGTTACCCACGGCGGGTACACGTATCACCGCCGGGCCGCCGGGACATCGTCCTGGCGGCCCGGCGTTCGTGTGCCGCCACCCCGGCCGCGTGATCCGGTCTGTCACATCCGTACGGTCTCCTTCGTCAAAGGGATGACGAAAGCCGACGGAAGAAAGCGACCGATGAACAACGAGGAATTCCTGGCCGAGCGCTTCGAGGCCCACCGCGCCCACCTGCGCGCGGTCGCCTACCGGATGCTCGGCTCGCTCAGCGAGGCCGACGACGCGGTGCAGGAGGCGTGGCTGCGGCTGGCCCGCACCGACACCGAGGGCGTCGCGAACCTGGGCGGGTGGCTGACGACCGTCGTCGGCCGGGTGTGCCTGGACATGCTGCGCTCGCGGACCACGCGCGGCGAACAGTCCCTGGACGTCCACGTCCACGTGCCCGACCCGGTCGTCAGCGGCGTCGACGGGATAGACCCCGAGCAGGAGGCGCTGCTGTCCGACTCCGTCGGCCTCGCGATGCTCGTCGTGCTGGAGTCGCTCGCTCCCGCCGAGCGCCTCGCGTTCGTCCTCCACGACATGTTCGCCGTGCCCTTCGACGAGATCGCCCCCATGGTCGGCCGCACCCCGGCGGCCGCCCGGCAGCTCGCCAGCCGGGCCCGCCGCCGGGTGCGGGGCACCGCGCCCGTGCCCGACGCCGACCTCGGCCGGCAGCGGGAGGTCGTCGACGCGTTCCTCGCCGCCGCGCGAGGCGGCGACTTCGACGCCCTGGTGACCCTGCTCGACCCGGACGTCGTCCTGCGCGCGGACACCGGCACGGGCCTCGCGGGCGCGTCGCGGGAGCTGCGCGGCCCCGCCGCGGTGGCCGGGCAGGCACTGCTCTTCCAGCGCGCCGCCGGCTCGTCGCGGCCCGCGCTCGTCAACGGCGCCGCGGGCATCGTGTCGATCGTCGGCGGGGTGCCCACGGCCGTCCTGGGCTTCACGATCACGGACGGGCGGATCGTCGAGATCGACATCCTCGCCGACCCCGAGCGCCTGAGCGGCCTCGACCTGACGTCGCTCGACGGCTGAGCCGGCACGCCCGACGAGGCGACGCGGCCGATCGGCCGCTCCTGACCGCCCCCGGCCAGCCGGCTACCGCCGGGGGCGGCACCCCGGTGGTAGGGATGGGAGCGATGAGTGACGCACGGCTGGTCCTGGAGGTCCACGACGTCCACAAGGCGTACGGCAGACACCGTGTGCTGCGCGGCGTCGACATGGAGCTGCGGGCGGGCCGCCTGGCCGGGGTCGTCGGCGAGAACGGCTCCGGCAAGTCGACCCTGCTGCGCATCCTCGCCGGGCGGCTCCGGCCCGACCGGGGCGTGGTCAAAGGCCCCGGCCGCATCGGCTACTGCCCCCAGGAGACCGTGCTCAACCCGGCCTTCACCGTCGAACAACACCTCGAACTCTTCCGGGTCGCCTACGGTCTGCCCGGCCTCGACCGCGCCCATGAACTCCTGGAGACCCTCCACTTCGCCGACTACCGGCGGCACCGGATCGGCGCGCTCAGCGGCGGCACCCAGCAGAAGCTCAATCTCGTCCTCGCCCTGATGCACGACCCGCCCCTGCTGCTCCTGGACGAGCCCTACCAGGGCTTCGACTGGGAGGCCTACCAGCGGTTCTGGGAACTGGCCGGACAACTCAGGGAAGCGGGGCGGTCCTGCCTGGTCGTCACCCACATCGCCTACGACACCAGCCGGTTCGACGACCTGTGGCGGCTCGACGCCGGACGGCTCGTCGACGACGCGCGCCGGGACGGGTGAGGCGGCCGTGCGCCCCACCCCCACCTCCGCCTGGACGTACTTCTCCACCGCCGCCCGCTACGCGCTGCTCGAACACTCCCGGAACCGGCTGGCGCTCGTCCTCGTCCTCTTCTACCTCCCGCTGTGGATCTCCCTCGGCCATGTGGTGATCACCTCCGCCGAGGTCCGGTTCCTGCTGCGCGCGACCGACGAGACCATCACCGCGCCCGGCAACAACCTCAGCAACATCTCCGGGGCCCTCAACGCCGTCACCCTCATCGTCGGCTTCATGATGTTCTCCGTCACCTTCACGGCGGGCCGGTTCGACCACCGGCTCGCCATGGCCGGCTACCCCCGCCCCCAACTGATCGCCGGCAAGCTCGTGGCGCTGCTCCTCGCGGCCGTCCTGACCAGCGCCTACGCCACCGCGGTGGTCTGCCTGTACTGGCACCCCCGGCAGCCCTGGCTGCTCGGCCTCGCCCTCGTGACCGGCGCGCTGACCTACGGCGGCTTCGGGGTGATGCTCGGCGCGACGCTGCGCGGCGAACTGGCCGGAATGCTGCTCATCATCATGACCAGCATCATCGACACCGGTCTGCAGAGCCCCATCGCCAATCCCGTCGCCGACAACGACTTCATCCGCTACCTGCCCTCCTACGGGGCCATGCAGGCCGCGGTCACGGCGGGCTTCCGGGACTCCTTCCCGTTCCCCTACCTGTTGCTGGGCCCGCTGTGGTTCCTCGGCGCCGTCGTCGTCGCCGGGATCGCCTTCCACCGGCACACCCGCGACCGCAGGCCGGCCTTCTTCGGCTGACGGCTCAAGCCCGCCGGAGGTAGGCGAGCGTCGCGGGCGCGTACCCGAACTCCACGGGCACGGCCACGCCCAGGGCACGGGCGACCGGGACCATCACCGCCAGGTGGTGGACGGCGTGGTGGGCGACGAACAGCAGCTCCCGCCCCACGGTGGAGCGCGTGCGGACGACCGTGCCCGCCGCGTCCACCACGCTGAGCACGTCCACGGGCCGGTCGAGATCCGCCGGGGTCACCGCGGCCACCCGGGCGGAGACGTCGGCCAGCCGGGCGAGCGCGGCACTCCGGTCGGTCTCCAGCACACCGCCGCGCTTCCGCCGGTCGTAGTCGACCGTGCCGCCGCCCGCGCCGGCCAGGATCGCCGTGTAGTGGTCCACGCAGTGCCGTACGTGCCCGGCGACGCAGCTGCCGGCCTCATGGGGCCGGCACACGTACTGCGCGTCGCTGAGCATGCCGAGCAACTCCCGCGTGTGCCCGAGCTGGGCGGTGGCGTATCCGACGACTCCGGCAGCCCGTTCCTCGTCCTCTTCCCATGGCGTCATCACCCCACTGTGCGGACGCCGCTCGGCACGCCACCGGGCCCCGGGAGCGGATTCACACGATCGGGGAGGGGAAGATCTCCCCGGTGGCCGGCCTGCACGTAGGATCGAACGTTATGTCGGATGTGTGTGGTGTGATCGAAGGGGTGGTCGGAGAATGAGGCTTCGTCAGGGGCGGGTCGCGGCGCTGGTGGTCGCCGTGTGCACGGTGGGGGCCACCCTCGCCGGTTGCGGAGGCAAGTCCGGTGACGCGAGCGCGTCGTCCGGCTCCCCGTCGCGCCCGGCCGGTACGTCGGCACCGGCGTCCAAGGGGCCCGCGCCGTCGGGTGACGGGAAGAGCCGCGCGGGCGACCCGCTGCCGGGGCTCCCGACGACGGGTGAGGCCCGCAGGCAACTGGCCGCGCTGAAGGCGGAGAAGCCGCACTCGATGTCCGGCTACAGCCGCGCCAAGTTCCCCCACTGGGCCCAGCAGGGCAACAAGTGCGACACCCGGGAGACGGTCCTGGAGCGGGACGGCCAGGGCGTGAAGCGGGACGGCGAGTGCCGGGCCGTCGCGGGGACCTGGCACAGCCTCTACGACGACAAGACCGCCGACAAGGCCGGTCAGGTGGACATCGACCACATCGTGCCGCTGGCCAACGCCTGGCGTTCGGGCGCCGACAAGTGGGACGACGAGCGGCGCAAGGCGTTCGCCAACGACCTGACGCACCCGCAACTGCTCACGGTCTCCGCCGCCTCGAACCGTTCCAAGGGCGACCAGTCCCCGGACCAGTGGCAGCCGCCGGCGAAGAGCGCCTGGTGCTTCTACGGCCGGGGATGGACCTCGGTGAAGTCCACCTATGGCCTGAGCGTGACCGAGGAGGAGCGAGGCATGCTCACCAAGATGCTGGATACGTGTACGTCATGAACACAGGAGCGAGCCAGGAGCGCTACGAGGACAAGGTGACCGCCGGACCGGGTGGTGCGATGACCGACGACGTCGGGGTCGTCACCGGCGACCTCACCGTGGTCACGGCACGACGCCCCGACGGGCTGGCGGACGTCCGCGTGCAGTACACCGGCGCCGAGGAGTGGTACACGCTCACCGGCGGCCCCCGGGCCGTGCCGCCCGGGGGACTGCGGGCCTTCCACGAGGCCGTGCTGGCCGCGATCCGCGCCGGGGGCGCGGCCGAGGTGCCGCGCTGACGCGCCGCGAGGTCAGCGGCGCCGCGCGCCGGCCGAACGGGGCCGCAGCAGAGCCGCCGCCAGCACGGCCGGGGCCGTGATCAGCAGGGTGAGCGTGACCAGCGGGATGCCGTGCACCCGCTTCTTGTTCAGGGCCTTGACGACGCCGTGGTGGGCGGATCCCTGCGGATAGCCCGGTCGCGGCCGAGGGCGAGGCGGTGGTGCCGGGGCGCGAGGGGCGGGCGCGGGCGGCGGCGGTGCGGGCGCCGCCCGCGGTGGGGTGTCGCCGACGGGCACGACGCCCGGCGCCCGCGCCCCGGGAGCGGCTGCCCCCGGCGGCGCGGGCGGCCCGGGCCGGCCGGGCTGACCCGGCTGCCCGGGAGGTACGGGCACGGGGGCGCCCGGCGCCGGCGGCGCACCCGGAACGGCCGGTGCGCCGGGGGCCGGAGGAGCGGGGGGCGCCGGAGGGGCGGGAGCGGGGGGCGCCGGAGCCGGAGGAGCGGGCGGTGCCGGTGGCGCGGGGGCGGGTGGGGCGCCCGGTGGTGCGGGTGGCGCCGGTGCCGGTGGTGCGCCCGGGGCGGGCGGTGCGGGCGCCGGAGGCGCGCCAGGCCCGGGTGCCGGAGGCGCGGGTGCGGGGGGTGGCGGGGGCGCGCCCGGGGTAGCCGGTGCCGGAGGAGCGGGCGCGGGCGGCGCGGGAGCCGGTGGGGCTGGAGCCGGCGGCGCGCCCGGTGCCGCCGGGGCGGGTGGTGCGGGCGCCGGAGGAGCGCCAGGCCCCGGTGCCGGTGGCGCGGGTGCGGGAGGTGCCGGTGCGGGCGGCGCGGGAGCCGGTGGCGCCGGTGCCGGAGGGGCGGGGGCCGGCGGGGCTGGAGCGGGCGGTCCCGGCTTGCGGCAGCGCAGCCACACCTCCGCGTCCGCGTTCGCGGGAGGTACCTGCGCGTTGACGTTCAGACACCCCGTACCGCTGTCGATGACCTCGGCGTTCACCGCGCCGCCCAGGAGGGACGCGGTCACGTGGGTCGGCGGGTGGGGGAGCAGTGCCAAGGGGTTCGGCAGGTGGTGGAGGACCGCCGTCACCGATGTGTCGCCGAGCGCGGCGTGCGCGCCGCCGTCGTCCGCGGCCGCCTCGCCCGCCGGAGCGAACACGGCGAGCGCCGCCAACACCCCGGCGTGTGTTGCTCTTCGCCATCCCGTCACGGGGACAGCCTGCACAACCGAGCGTGTGTACAGCCGTGTTCGCGAGCGGATTCCTCCGATGGGCGGAAAAATCGCCGAGCGCACCCGTAAGGGGTTTATTACGCCGACAAGACGACGGTGAGCAAGTCGGGTGTGCGAGAGATGAGTTGTCTGTGTCGGCGTTGTAAAACGTGACAGCGGTTATCAGGAGTCGTTGTCCAACTTGCCTGTGTTCCTTGCTGTTTGTAGTTCCGCAAGGATGTTGCGTATGCCACACATCTTCGATCGGTGTTGATCTGAGCGCGTCAACGCTGCCAGGGTTTTGGATCACCCGGAGCGAATCCGTGTTCGCCTCGGGTGTGTCGTGTGACCGAACACGCGACGCCCCCCCACAACTCCACGAGGAGGAACCCTCGTTATGGCAGCCCACAAGCGCACCGGCAAACGGCGTCTGGTCCTGGCGATATCCACCGCCGCGGCCGTGACCGCCGGAGCCACCCTGCTGGCCCTGCCCGCAGGAGCCAGTGCGCCCGCGGAAGGCACCGTCTTCGGAACGGCGTCCAAGGACGCCGTCGACGGCAGCTACATCGTTCTGCTGAAGGACGGCGTGAAGGACGGCGCGAAGGGCGTGGCGAAGAGCGCCGACGCCCACGCCGTCTCGACCGAAGGCAAGGGCCTGGCCGAGCGGTACGGCGGCAAGCTGGAGCGTACGTACACCTCCGCCGTCCACGGCTTCTCCGCCAGCGGCCTCGACCTGAAGGAGGCGAAGCGGCTCGCCGCCGACCCCGCCGTCGCCAAGGTCGTCCAGAACCACCGCTTCACGGTCAAGGGCGCTCAGGAGGCCCCACCCTCCTGGGGCCTGGACCGGATCGACCAGACCGAGACCAAGGGCGACGGCAAGTACACCTACCCCGACAGCGCCGGTGAGGGCGTCACCGCGTACGTCATCGACACCGGTGTGCGCATCAGCCACAAGGACTTCGGCGGTCGCGCCTCGTACGGCTTCAACGCCGTCGACAACAACGACAAGGCCGACGACGGCAACGGCCACGGCACCCACGTGGCGGGCACCATCGCCGGCGCCGCGCACGGCGTCGCCAAGAAGGCCAAGGTCGTGGCGGTGCGGGTGCTGAACGCCGAGGGGCAGGGCACCACCGAGCAGGTCGTGGCCGGCATCGACTGGGTCACCAAGAACCACAAGGGTCCCTCCGTCGCCAATATGAGCCTCGGCGGCGGCGCGGACGAGGCGCTCGACGCCGCCGTCCAGAAGGCCGTCGCGTCGGGCGTCACCTTCGCCGTCGCGGCGGGCAACGAGTCCACCGACGCGGGCCAGGGCTCCCCGGCCCGGGTGAAGGAGGCCATCACCGTCGCCTCCAGCACGAAGGACGACAAGCAGTCGGACTTCTCGAACTTCGGCGCTGTCGTCGACCTCTACGCCCCCGGCTCGGACATCACCTCCGACTGGAACGACAGCGACTCCGGCACCAAGACCATCTCCGGTACGTCCATGGCCACCCCGCACGTCACGGGTGCCGCCGCGGTGTACCTCGCGGGCCACAAGGACGCCACCCCGGAGCAGGTGGCGACCGCCCTGACCCAGGGCGCCACCCCCGACAAGATCGCCAACCCCGGTGCGGGAACCCCCAACAAGCTTCTGAAGGTCGTTCAGTAGCACCCTACGGTTCCTCCCCCGCTGCCCCCGGCCGGTCGCCCGGCCGGGGGCGGTCGCGTGTGGTCACCCGGGCGTGATTTCCCTTTCGGATTGCGACACAAGGGTGAGTAATTCGCTTTGTATTTGATTGCACACCCTTTCAGGCTGCACAGTTCCGTTAAGCGGAAACATCATGTTCCGCCGGTAACCCAGTCACGACAGTCAGGGGAGTGATCGTGAAGGGCATGAGGATTCAGCAGATTCGGCGGTACGCGCCCCATCGTCATCCGCTCGCCGATCAGGTGCACGACGCGCTCACCGTCGTGATCGTGGTCGTCGTCGTCACCGTCTGTTCCCGGGGAATGAGTCCGGAGGCGCTGGGACTCGTCGGGGTGGTGGCGACCGTCATCGGCTCACGGTCCCGGGCGGGCGCCGGACAACGGGGATAGCCGCCCCTTGGCGAGACCTGGACGGATTCCCGGCGCGCCCTTGCCCCGCGCTTTGTTCCCACCCCGAGCGCACGACCCGATGATGGCCGAATATGTGCGTCACCAAGGCCAAAGGGGTGCGGATGAACGCTGACAAGGGCATAGACGTCGTCGACTTCGCGTGCGCGCACTGCGGACTGAGCTGGACCCACGAGTACGAGGTGGTCCGCTGTGCGACGTCGAGCGGTTTCGAGCGGGAGTGCTTCAGCATCCACGACCTCCCGGTGATGCCCCCGTACAGCTGGGAGGGAGCGCCCGAGTGCGCCCGGTGCGGCCACTGGGTGGTGGGAAAACTGGCCATGCGGCGCTCATGACCCACCGCGCCGCGCCGCGTTGAAGCCGTGCCGCGTCGAAATCGCCCCGGAGAGTGGTTTGCCCGCCGGAGGAGCACCGACGGCAGGAGTCCGCCAGGACACTGCCGTGGTCCGGACAGGCGGATCATCTCAACAGACGGGGGATGCCATGATGGGCGGCACGGTGCTGTTCGCGCTCGACGAGGACCCGCTCGGCGCGGGCGCCGCGGGCGGGCAACTGCGCAGGATCCGCGAGGAGGTGGAGGCCCACGGCCTCGAAGTGCGCTGGGCCCGCACCGGGGCCGACGCCGGGGCGGTCCTGCGGACCGAAGCCGGACTGGCGGCCGCCGTGGTGGCCTGGGACCTCCCGCCGGGAAGGCGCGGCCCCGCGGAGAAGGACCGGGAGAAGGACGGGAACGAGCCGGGCGGCGCGGCGGTGCTGCGCCGGATCGGACAGCGCTTCACCGACCTGCCCGTGCTCCTGGTGATGACCGACGGCGCCGACGACGACCTCGAACGGCTGCCCCTGTGGGTGGCGGAGACCGTCGTCGGCTACGTCTGGCCGCTGGAGGACACCCCCGCGTTCATCGCCGGACGGATCACCGGCGCGGCGCGCGCCTATCGCCAGTCGGTCCTCCCGCCGTTCTTCAAGGCGCTGCGCCGCTTCGACGACGCGCACGAGTACTCCTGGCACACCCCGGCCCACGCCGGCGGCGTGGCCTTCCTGAAGTCGCCCGTCGGACGCGCCTTCTTCGACCACTACGGGGAGCGGCTCTTCCGCAGCGACCTGTCGATCTCCGTCGAGGAGCTCGGCTCCCTCTACGAGCACACGGGCCCGATCGGCGAGGCCGAGCGCAACGCCGCCCGCATCTTCGGCGCCGACCGCACCTACTTCGTCCTCCACGGCAACTCCACCGCCGACCGCATGGTCGGCCACTACTGCGTCGCCCAGGACGAGATCGCCCTGGTGGACCGCAACTGCCACAAGTCCGTCCTCCACGGGCTCGTCCTCTCCGGCGCCCGCCCGGTCTACCTCGTGCCCACCCGCAACGGCTACGGACTGGCCGGCCCGCTGCCCCCGGCGGAGATCGGGGCGGCGTCCGTGGCCGGCCGCATCGCCCGCAACCCCCTCACCCCGGGCGCGGTGTCACCCCACGCCGAATACGCCGTCCTCACCAACTCCACCTACGACGGCCTGTGCTACGACGCGATCCGGGTCGCCCGCGAACTCGCCCCCAGCACCCCGCGCGTCCACTTCGACGAGGCGTGGTTCGCCTACGCGCGCTTCCACCCCCTCTACGCGGGGCGCTACGGGATGTCCGTCGGCCCCGACACCTTCGACGGGCCCGACCGTCCCACGGTCTTCTCCACCCAGTCCACGCACAAATTGCTGGCGGCGCTGTCGCAAAGCGCGATGGTCCACGTCAAGCCGTCACCGAGGGCACCGGTCGAACACGAGCGGTTCAACGAGGCGTTCATGATGCACGGCACGACCTCGCCGCTCTACCCGGCCATCGCCTCCCTGGACGTGGCGGCCGGGATGATGGACGGGCCGCAGGGCCACTGGCTGGTCGACGAGGCGGTCACCGAGGCGATCCGCTTCCGCCAGGCCGTCGTCCGTACCGGGCGGCGCGTCGCGGCGGCCGGCGACCGCCCCGCCTGGTTCTTCGGCGCCTGGCAGCCCCCGGCCGTCACCGACCCGGCGACCGGCGAGCGTTACGACTTCGCCGACGCCCCCGCCGAACTGCTGCGCTCGCACGCCTCGTGCTGGGACCTGGAACCGGACGCCGACTGGCACGGCTTCCCCGGCCTCGCCGACGGCTACTGCCGGCTCGACCCGGTCAAGGTCACCCTCACCTGCCCCGGCATCGACGCCACCGGCGCCTGGGCGGAGTGGGGCATCCCGGCCCGGGTCCTGACGGCCTACCTCGCGACCCGCAACATCGTCGTGGAGAAGACCGACAGCTACACCACGCTCATCCTCTTCTCCATGGGCATCACCAAGGGCAAGTGGGGCACCCTGCTGGACGCCCTGATGGACTTCAAGGCGCTCCACGACGAGGACGCGCCCCTGGACCGCGTCCTGCCCGGCCTGATGGACCGGTACCCCCGCCGCTACACCGGCACGACCCTGCGCGAACTGTGCCGGTCGATGCACGACCACCTGCGCGAAGCGGACCTCGTCGGCCTCCTCGACACCGCCTTCCAGGAGCTGCCACGACCCGTCGTCCCGCCCCAGTGGTGCTACCAGCGCCTCATCCGCCAGGGCACCGAGCGCGTCCGCCTCGCCGACGCGGCGGACCGGGTGGCCGCGGCCATGGTCACCATCACCCCGCCCGGCATCCCGGTCCTGATGCCCGGCGAGTCCATCGGCGCCGCCGACGGCCCCCTGCTGCGCTACCTCGGCGCGCTCGAGTCCTTCGACCGCCGCTTCCCCGGCTTCCGCAGCGAGACCCACGGCGTCACCGTGGACGATGAGACCGGCGACTACGCGATCGAGTGCGTACGCCAGGACGAGGACATTCCCGCCTGTTGATGCCTAGGGTGCGGGTATGACCGCCACTTCCGTACCCGCACCCCCGCCCGGCGTCCCCGGTCACCACGGACGCACCGCACTCGTCACCGGAGCCGCGAGCGGCATAGGGGCGGCCTGCTCCTTACGGCTCGCGGCCGCCGGGGCCCACGTCCGCGCGCTGGACCGCGACGCGGCCGGCCTCGACGGGCTCGTCCGGCAGGCGCCGGGCCTCCCCGGGAGCATCGAGGCCGTGGTCCTCGACCTCACCGACCTCGACGCCGCCGAACAGGCCGCCGCCGGCGCCGACATCCTCGTCAACAACGCGGGCATCCAGCTCGTCCGACCCGTCGAGGACTTCCCGCCCGACGCCTTCCGCGCGATGCTCACCATCATGCTGGAAGCCCCCTTCCGGCTGATCCGAGGCGCCCTGCCGCACATGTACGAGCGGGGCTGGGGCCGCGTCGTCAACATCTCCTCCGTCCACGGACTGCGCGCCTCCGCCTACAAGTCCGCGTACGTCACCGCCAAGCACGGCCTCGAAGGGCTGTCGAAGACCGTGGCCCTCGAAGGCGCCGCGCACGGCGTCACCTCCAACTGCGTCAGCCCCGGCTACGTCCGCACCCCTCTCGTGGAGAAACAGCTCGCCGACCAGGCCGCCGCCCACTCGCTGCCCGTCGAGGACGTCCTGGCCGACGTCCTCCTGCGCGACACGGCGCTCAAGCGGCTCGTCGAGCCGGAGGAGGTGGCCGAGGCCGTCGCCTACCTCTGCGCGCCGCACTCCTCCTTCGTCACCGGCACCACCCTCGTCATGGACGGCGGCTGGACCGCCCACTGACGCGCGGGCGTAAGGTGGCCCGGACACGGGAGACGGAGGCGCCATGAACAGACAGGACGGGCCCCAACGGCCCTACGACGTCGTGCTTTTCGGAGCCACGGGGTTCGTCGGCGGGCTCACCGCCGAGTACCTGCTGGAACACGCGCCGACATCCTGCCGGCTGGCGCTCGCCGGGCGCGACCGGAAGAAGCTGGAACGGCTGCGGGAGCGGCTGGCGGCGGTGGACCCGGCGCGGGCCGCCGGGCTGGGGATCGTCACGGCCGACGCGTCCGACCCGGCGGCCGTGCGGGCGCTCGCGGAGTCCGCGCACGTCGTCGCGTCGACCGTCGGGCCGTACATCCACCACGGCGAGGAACTGGTGGCCGCGTGCGCGGAGGCAGGCACCGACTACACGGACCTCACGGGCGAGCCGGAGTTCGTGGACCTGATGTTCCTCCGCCACGGCGCGCGGGCCCGGGAGACCGGCGCGCGGATCGTCCACGCCTGCGGCTTCGACTCGCTGCCGCACGACCTGGGGGCGTACTTCACCGTGCGGCGGCTCCCGGAGGGCGTGCCGCTCACGGTCGACGGCTTCGTCCAGGCCATGGGGCTGGTCTCCGGCGGCACGCTCGCCTCGTCGCTGACGATCCTCTCCCGGCGGAACCGGGCGGCGGCCGCCGCCCGGGAGCGGCGGCGCCACGAACCCCGGCCGGCCGGGCGGCGGGTCGCGGCGCCGCTGGGCGCGCCGCGGTTCAGCAAGGAGACGGGCACGTGGGCGCTGCCGCTGCCCACGCTCGACCCGGTGGTCGTACGGCGCTCGGCCGAGGCGCTGGAACGTTACGGCCCCGACTTCCGCTACCGCCACTACGCGTCCGTGAAGACTCTGCCGATGGCACTGGCCGGGCCCGTCGCGGTGGGCGCGGCCGCGGCCCTGGCGCAGGTGCCGCCCGTCAGGTCGTGGCTGACGGCCCGGTACGGTCCCGGGCGCGGACCGGACGCGCGATGGCGGGAGCGCGGCTGGTTCCGGCTGCGGTTCGTGGGCGAGGGCGGCAGACGGCGGGTGTTCACCGAGCTCACGGGCGGCGACCCCGGCTACGGCGAGACCGCGAAGATGTTCGCCGAGGCGTCGCTGTGCCTGGCGCTGGACGACCTGCCGACGACGGCCGGACAGGTCACCCCCGCCGTGGCGATGGGCGACGCGCTACTGGAGCGGCTGGCGGCCGCGGGCCTCGCGTACCGCGTCAGGCACGCGCGCTGACGCGGTCCGCGCGCCGGGGCCGCCGGGCCCGGTTCAGCACTGGGGCCGACGGCCGTGGTTGGCCGCGTGCTTGCGGCGCTGCTTCTTCTTGCGACGGCGCTTCGAGGACATGACGCCTCCTCTCCGGGGGAGCTTCCGTTCCAGGGAGCTTCCGTCCAATTTATCCGCCTCGCGGATGGTTCGCTCGGTGATGGTGGTTCGAATCCGCCTTGGTCGGGTTTTCCGGTCATCTGCGAAGCTTGGGGCATGACGAAACGGTTCCGCTCGCCCCTCGCCCACTGGCCCGCCGTCGTGCCCGTCGTGGCCGCCGTCGTGCTGGCCCTGACCTGGGGACGGTCACTGTCCGTCGGGCTGGTGGTCGTCGTGAGCTGCTGCCTGGCCGGTGCGGTCCTCGCCGCCGTGCACCACGCGGAGGTGATCGCGCACCGGGTCGGTGAACCGTTCGGGTCACTGGTCCTGGCGGTCGCGGTGACGGTCATCGAAGTGGCGCTCATCGTCACGCTGATGGCCGACGGCGGCGAGAAGAGCAGCTCCCTGGCCCGGGACACCGTCTTCGCCGCCGTCATGATCACCTGCAATGGCATCGTCGGCCTGTCCCTGCTGGTGGGCGCCCTCCGGCGGCGGGTGGCGGTGTTCAACGCCGAGGGCACGGGCGCCGCCCTCGCGAGCGTCGCGACGCTCGCGGGCCTCAGCCTGGTCCTGCCGACCTTCACCACCAGCACCCCGGGGCCCCGGTTCTCCCCGCCCCAGCTCGTCTTCGCCGCGACCGCCGCCCTCATCCTCTACGGCCTGTTCGTCGCGACCCAGACCGTGCGCCACCGCGACTACTTCCTGCCCGTGACCGCCGAGGGCGAGGTCATCGACGGCGACGACCACGCCCACCCGCCCTCCACCCGCGTCGCCCTGGTCAGCCTCGGCCTGCTGGGCGTCGCCCTGGTCTCGGTGGTCGGCCTCGCCAAGGGCGTCTCGCCCACCATCGAGTCGGGCGTGGCGGCGGCCGGCCTGCCCGCCTCGGTCGTCGGCGTCGTCATCGCGCTGCTGGTGCTCCTCCCCGAGACGATCGCGGCCCTGCGCGCCGCCCGCCGCGACCGCGTCCAGACCAGCCTCAACCTCGGCCTGGGCTCGGCCATGGCCAGCATCGGGCTGACCATCCCCGCCGTCGCGGTGGCCTCGGTGTGGCTGGAGGGCCCGCTCGTCCTCGGCCTGGGCGCCACCCACATGGTGCTGCTCGTCCTCACCGTCGTCGTCGGCACCCTGACCGTCATCCCGGGCCGGGCCACCGTGCTCCAGGGCGGCCTCCACCTCTCGCTCCTGGCCGCCTACATCGAGCTCGCGGTCACTCCCTGACCGGGTGTGGGGGCGGCCCGGGCCGCCCCCACACGCCGTCTCAGTCCTCCGTCGTCCGGTGGTGGGCGTCGTGCGCCGGAACGGCCCGGCTGCCCGCGGCGATCAGGAGCGCCGCCACCGTCGTCAGCCCGATCCCGGTGCGCAGCGTGCTCGCCTCGGCGACGAACCCGATGACGACCGGGCCCACCAGCAGCCCCGAGTAGCCCATGGCCGACACCTGGGCGATGGCCGCGTCCGACCGTCCCGGCGCGACCGTCCCGGCCAGCGACATCGTCAGCGGGACGACCACGCACACCGCCAGGCCCGTCAGCGCGAACCCCGCGATCGCCACCGGGGCCGACCCGGCGGTGACGACCACCAGGACGCCCGCGGCCGTCGCCCCGCCCGCCGCCGCGAGCAGCGACCGGCCGCCGAGCCGGACGCGCAACCGGTCGCCGAACAGCCTGCCCGTGAGCGTCGCGAGCTCGAAGGCCGGGTAGGCGAGCGCGGCGAGCGCCTCGGAAGCGTGGAGGTCGCCGTGGAGGAGCAGACCGCTCCAGTCGGCGACCAGCCCCTCCAGCAGCAGGCCCAGGAACGAGATCGCGCCGATCACATAGACGCTCGCGGGCAGGCCCCGCCGCCCCTCGGACGTCTCCTCCTCGGCCGGCTCGTCCAGATACGTCCCGCCCACCGCCAGCGCGACCGGCAGCGCGCACACCGCCACGGCCACCACCGAGGCGGTGTACGAGACATGGAGGGCGGCCAGCAGCGCCGCCAGCAGGCCGCCCGTCACCGCCCCCGTGCTCCACCCGGCGTGCAGACCGTTCATCAGCGGCCGGCCGGAGAGCCGTTCGACCAGGCTGCCCTGGGCGTTCATCATCGTCTCGGCGACACCGGAGGTGACCCCGAAACAGGCGGCCGCCGCGAGCAGCAGCGGATAGCTGGGGCTGAGACCGAAGAGGCCCACCGCGACGGTGACCGCCGGGGCGCCGACGCGCAGCAGCGCCCGGTTGCCCACGGCGGCGACGAGCCAGCGCACGCACTGCATCGTCACCGTGGCCGCGACGCCCCAGGTGAGGATGAGTATCCCGACCTTTCCGGCGTCCAGCCCCAGTTTGGCGGCGAGCCCGGGGAGGCGTGCCACCAGGATGCCGTTGACCACGCCGGTCAGCGCGAAGGTGACGACGACCCCCGCGTGGGCCCGGCGCAGGGCGCCCGGCGGTACGCGTATGTCACTGCCGGCGGTGCTCACGACGCTCCCGCTTCCCGGCGTTCGGCGGGCAGTTGCAGGGTGACGCAGTGGATTCCGCCGTCGCCGAGGGCGAGGGCCCGGGCCTCCACGCCGACGACCTTGTGCTCCGGGAGGACGGCCGCGAGGGTGGCGAGCGCCCGCGCGTCCGCGTCGGTGCCGGCCAGGGGCACCACCACTCCGCCGTTGGCGATGTAGAAGTTGGTGTAGCTGACGCCCACGTCCTCGCCGTACGTGCGCACGGTCTGCCGGGGCGGCAGCTCGGTGATCTCCAGGCGGCGGCCGTGCGCGTCGGTGGCCGCCTCCAGGACGGCGAGGTTGGCCTTGAGTCGCGCGTGGTCCGGCCCGGCGGGGTCGCCCGGGGCCTCGACGACGACCCGCCCGGGCCCCACGAACTGGCACACGTGGTCGACGTGCCCGTCGGTGTCGCCTTCGAGATGGCCGTAGGGCAGCCAGATCACCTTCGTGGCACCGAGCAGGTGTCCCAGCTCGGCCTCCATGTCGTGCCGGTCCAGCCGGGGGTTGCGGTTGGGGTTGAGCAGGCACTGCTCGGTGGTGATGAGGGTGCCCTCGCCGTCGACGGTGACCGCCCCGCCCTCCAGCACCGTCATGCTGCCCCGGCGCGCCACGCCGAGCGCGCGCAGGAGCCGCTCGCCGGCCTTCTCGTCCTGGTCGTAGGGGAAGAACCGCTCGCCGAAGGAGTTGAACCGGAAGTCCACGCCGACGGGTTCGCCCGCCGGGCCGTGGACGAAGACCGGGCCGGAGGCCCTGAGCCAGGAGTCGTCCAGCGGGATCTCGACGGTGTCGATGTCCACGCCGCACAGCTCCCGCACCCGGCCGGCCCGCCCGGGCGGCACCACGACGGTGACGGGCTCGAACTCCGCGACGGCCCGTACCGTCGCCGCGTAGTCGCGCTCGGCGCCCTCGAAACCGTCACCCCACAGCGCCTCCCGGGTCGGCCACGCGATCAGGCAGGCCGCGTGCCGATGCCACTCCGCGGGCATCCGCAGTCGCTTCACAACACTTCTCCTCAGTCGAAAGGACGGCCGGTGAGCCGCCGTGGAGGGGCTCACCGGCCGGGTCCGGATCCGGCTAGGCCGTCACGGGAGCGAAGGACGTCACCGCCTCGTACGCCGCGTCCCAGTCGCCGTCGAAGCGGCCCGCGAGCACGTGCAGCCACCGCTCGACGCCGAAGGCCACGCACGAGGTGCTGGCCTGGACGCCGGACACCAGGATGTCGGCGCGTTCGCCGAAGAAGTTGCGGTGGTAGTTCACCGACGCGATGGCGAGCCCGCCGCCGCTGAGGAACTCCTCCTTGGTGGGGAAGAGCTTCTGCATCACGGCACGGGAGCCGTTCGCGTCGAAGAACGGGTCGGTGGCCGTCTCGGTCACCAGCTTCAGCCCGAGGTGGTCGGCGAACCGCAGGATGAGCGACTTGTGGGTGTCGAGGTGGTCCTTGACCGTCTCCGGGTCGCCGATGGCGATGATCTCCCGCATGGTGAAGCCGTGGAGGCGCCGCAGCCCGGTGTACTCGTTCTCGCGGCGGAAGCACTGCGCGATCGTCGTCAGCTTCACCGGCCGGTCCAGCCGGGCGCCCGCGAGGGCCGCGTAGGCGTTGTAGCAGGCCGCCGAGGGGAGCATCAGCCCGGCGTCGCCCAACTGATCGGCGCGCAGCCGCTCGTCGCGGGCGGCCGGGTGCCGGGGCAGCCCGCTCGTGTCCGAGGTGTCCACGGGGGCCGCCGCGAGCGCCAGGTGGGGGAAGTTGACGAAGTAGTCGAAGCGCGCCAGGTCCGCGACGCGGCTCAGCGGGGGATAGAGGACCTCGGCGGCACCGGCCGCGGCGGCCCAGCCGGTGAACACCGCGTCGAGGGCGGAGCGGAGCCGGACGGCGGTGGGGCCGAGGGTGACGAAGCCGTCGGCGACGTCGACCGGCGGGAAGAGATGGTCACCGGTCACTTCCGGCACCCCCGATCATCGCGTGGATGCGGTTGAGGGTCCGGAAGTTCTCCACGTCGATCGTGCCGGGATCGACGGGCGCCCCCGTGATCTCCTCCAGCAGGACGAGGAACTCGACGAACGCGAGCGAGTCGAGGATCCGCAGCTCGATGAGGTCCTGGTCCCAGTCGAGGGCGTCGGTGGCGTCGTTGGCGCGCCGGAGGAAGTCGACGACCTTCTCCATGGCCTCGTCCGTCTCCGCGGCCTTGTCACTTGCTGACGTCATTGCCGACCCCCCAAGCGGTCTGGAAAATCCCGGCTGCCACGAAGAACCTGTCGACGCGGGCCATCACCTTGCTGTGGAACGCCTCGCGCACCGGGTGCGTCATCGCCGCCCTGCGCGTCTCCAGCGCCTTCGGCATCCCCGAGTCGCGATAGGCGTGGGGGCTGTAGAGGCTGCGCACCGAGTACGTCATATAGGACTTGATGTAGTTCTCGATCTCCAGGCGGCGCTCGGGCCCCGCCTGGTCCTGCTCGCAGGCCCGCGCGTAGAGGTGCTTGAGCAGCTGCTTGCCGAACGCCACGTGCCGGCTCTCGTCGTGGTGGTGCACGGCGTGGATCTCCCGCAGGATCGCGGGGATCTCGGCGGACTTGCCCAGGCGGCTGTTGAAGTAGTCGAAGATCTCCTCGAAGATCAGGATCCTCGCGAAGACCACGACGTCCTCCCAGGCGGGGCCGAAGCCCTCGCCCCGCACCGGGGAGTACGCCTCCGGGTAGATCCCGCCCGCGTAGCGGTAGCAGAACTCGGCGAAGAACCACATGTGTGCGTTCTCCTCGCCGAGGAAGTGGTGGAGGTATTCGTTGTAGTCGGCGAAGTCGGGGGTGTGGATGCGCTGGGACACCCCGATCATCAGCTCGCGGATGCCGTGCACGTGGAGGCTGAAGAAGTTGACGGTCTCCCGGCGGGCGAGCGCCTTGAGGATCCTCTCGTCCTCGACCAGGCCCGTGCCGTGC
Source organism: Streptomyces abikoensis (assembly GCF_014648775.1). Classification (GTDB taxonomy): domain Bacteria; phylum Actinomycetota; class Actinomycetes; order Streptomycetales; family Streptomycetaceae; genus Streptomyces; species Streptomyces abikoensis. The sequence continues at coordinate 147,728 of NZ_BMRT01000002.1, read as the reverse complement.
GTGGTGAGGTACTCGGGGGTCATCCACCAGGAGTCCTCGGGGACCGTGTCGGGCCAGGAGAACCGGGTGTAGGGGTTGTAGTGGTCGTGCCGCGACTTCTCGGAGAGCCGCGCGAGCATGGCGCCGCTGCCGGCGTCGTTCATGGTGCACCTCTGACTGGCCGCCCGGAGGACGGCGGAGGATTCGCGATGGGTGGTGTTGCGTGGGGGATTCGGAAAGTCGGTGCGGCGGGTGGTGGTCAGCCGCCGGCGGCGGGCACGCGGCCGGCCGCGGTGAGGAGGGAGCTCTCCAGCGCCCGGAGGAAACCCTCGGTGTCCGCCGGCGCGAAGTGCGCGGCGTCGCAGGTCAGGGAGAACTCCATGGCGTCGCCGTCCTCGTCGACGACGAGGTAGAACGGCTCGCGCTCGGTGACCGGGAGCCAGGTGAGCGTGGAGTCGCCCAGCAGGTCCCGGGGGTCCGTTCCGGGGGAGAAGGGGACGGGTTCGGTCCGGCCGCGCTTGTCGTTGAAGCAGTGGGAGAGCCGCAGCGGGGCGTCGGGCCCGTCCCCGAGGCGGCCGAGCAGCTCGGTCAGGGCGTCGGTGGCGCAGCCCGCGTTCCGGTAGGCGATCATCGACGCCCGCCACGAGCGCTTGACGACCTCGAAGACGTCCGCCGCGCCGGTGACGTCGACGGAGAAGTACGCCTCCTGCATCAGGGTCGCGACCATGTGCCGCAGGTCCCGGTCGAAGCGCTGGGAGCTGGTGAGGAGGAGGTCCACGGTGCCGCTGCCGGTCCGCTCGGCGAGCAGCGCGGCCGCGCAGCCGAGGACGACCGAGGTGGTGCTCAGGCCCATGTGCCGGGCGACGACGCCGGTGGCGAGGTTCGCGGCGGGGGAGCGCAGGGCGGCCCGGTGGTGCCGGGGGCCGGCCGTGGGTGTGCCGAGCGCCGGGGGCAGGGGCAGGAGCGGCCGGCCGCCGAAGGTCGTCTCGATGTGGCGCAGGGTGCGCGCGCCCCGGGCGACGCCCTCGGGCGATGCCTGGCGGTTCGCGAGGTCGGCCGGGCGCGGCGCGCCGTCGGCGAGCGGGGGCAGGGTCCCGCCGTCGCGGAAATAAGCGCGGACCTCCCGGAGCAGGGCGCCGAGCCCGAACCAGTCGACGGCCATGTGCGAGAACGCGTAGACGGCCGCGCGGACGTCGCCGCCGGAGACGACCAGCCCGATCCGTACGGGCAGTTCGTCGGCGTAGGAGAAGGACCGGGAGGCGAAGTCCTCGCGGAACGCGGCGGCCGGCCCGGCGACGTCCGTCCCGTCCGTGTGCGCCACCGCGACAGGGACGCTTCCCTCGCGCAGCACCCGTTGGAAGACCCGTCCGTGCCGGTCGCGCGGGAAGAGCGTGCGCAGCGCCTCGTGGCGCGAGACGAAGAAGGAGACGGCCCGCAGGCAGCGGTCCTCGTCCAGGCGCGTGCCGTCCGGGACGTCGATGACGCCCACCACGTTGTAGACGTGGTCCTCGGGTGCCGCGTCCTCGATGAGGGACCAGATCTCCTGTTGGCTCCAGGTGAGGCCGGCCTCGACGCTCCGCGTGCCCGTGAAGGCCGCCTGTTTTCGTTCGGGGTTCACCGGGCGGGTTCCTCCGCCGCGGCGTCGGTGGAGCCGTGTGCCGCCGGGTCGTGCAGTCGTGAGATCACGTCGTCGTTCCGTCCCCGTGTCGGCGCCGCTTGTCATGAGCATTCCTGCCGGATCGGCAGGTTGATCATTATTGGGGAGCGGTACCGGCGGCACAAGACTTCTCGCGCACTTGATCGTTGAGGGGAGATCGTCCGGGGGACCGTCCGGCTCACTCCGGATAGCGGCCGGTGCGCACCCACTCCTCGATCGGCGGCCGGTCGCCCAGGCCGACGTACTCGACGCGCGCGCCCAGCAGATCGGGGGCGGTGATCACGGCGAACGGGGTGGCGCCCGGCCCGGAGCGGAAGTAGGCGTCCACACCGATGCCCTGCCGCCGCAGCCGTTCGAGCCGGGCGTCCATGTCGGGCTCCCAGACGCCGTAGTAGAGGATCCTTCCGCAGTGGGCGGCCGAGATGATGCCGTCCCCGGCGGCCTGGATGAGCTCGTAGTAGGGCGCCCCCGTGCGGGAGAACACGGCCGTCAGCTCGGCCGGGTGCGGGTCCGGGTCCTCCAGCCGGGGGATCCGGAAGACGTGCGGCTCGGTGAACTCGATGCCCAGCACGTCGGAGTGGAGGGCCACCGCCTTCTCCAGGTCGGGCACCACCATGCCCACGTGGAACAGGGAATCCGGCACGGAGTCCGGCACCGGCACCACGCCCCGGTACGTGGTGACCTTCGGGAATTCCGTCAGACAGGCCAGCAACCGGGGCAGGAATTCCCGGAGATGACGCGAACCCTGATGGGCCTCCAGCGCCGCCGCGTCACGGTACTCCTCGATGACCAGGCGGCGCAGCGGCGATTCCTCGGTGCGGACGTAGTCGAAACGCAGACAGCCCGGCTCGCTCTCCAATATGGCCGCGCGCAATCCGGCCATCACGGCGTCGAGTTCCTCTTCCCGGCCCGGCACGACCTGCTGCTCGGCTATCACGGTGATCATGCGGATTCCCCCTTGAACTCCGGTAGGGAACCGAGTGAAGCAGCGGCCCGGTGGCCCGGCAAATAAGGAGAGGTCGCAGGGGGCATCGCCCGCTGAATATCCGCATTTCCGCGGTCGTCCGCCGCCGGGCGGGTCAGGCGGAGCGCGCCACACCGGTGAACGACGCCTCCGCCGCCCAGGGCGCGTTGCGGCGGGCCAGGGAGACCAGGGCCGTCAGGGAGCGCTCGGCCGGGCCGAGCCCCGTGCGCCAGCGGGCCTCGATGCTGACCGGTTCCAGCCCTTGCCGGACGTCCAGTTCGACCAGCTCGCCCGTCTCCAGGTCCTGCCGGACGGCGAGGTGGGGGAGGAGCGCGATGCCCCGGCCGTGGGCGGCGAGGCGGCGGAGCGCGGCGAGGGAGCCGGTGACCATGCCCAGCCGGGCGCGCGGGGCCAGGTCCCGGCCGAAGCGGTCGACGAGCATCTGCGAGGTGCAGCCCGCCTCGGCCACCAGGAACTCCTCCTCGAGCAGCTCCTCCGGGGCGAGCCCCCGGACCCGGGCCAGGCGGTGCCCGGGGCCCGCGACCGCGACGGTCCGGTCGTGGCCCACCACGGAGCACGGGCCGCTGCCCGGAGCCCCGTTGTCGAACAGGAAGACCAGGTCCAGCCGCCCGGCGGCCAGCTCCTCCTGGAGCACGCCCCGCCCCGCCACCCTCAGCCGCACCTCCGCCGCCCCGGTGCCCGGACCCGCCGCCCCGCGCCCGAACGCCGCGAGGATGTCCGGCAGCCACTCCACCGCGAGCGACTCCAGCGCCCCCAGCCGCAGCCGCGGCGCCCGGTCGCCGACCGCGCGCCGCATCCGCTCCTCCAGCTCCAGCGCCTCCCGCGCGTACGGCAGCAGCAGCCGTCCCGCCTCGGTGAGGGTGGTGCCGGTCGGCGAGCGGCGCAGCACCTCCGCGTCCAACTCCCGCTCCAGCCGCCGCAGCTGGACGCTGAGCGTGGACTGCGCGTAGCCGAGGGCGGCGGCCGCCGCCGAGATCCCGCCCGCGTCCACGACCGCCACGAAGGCCCTGAGATAGCGAGAGTCCATGGCCCCCAGCATGCCATCGGGAAGTCCGATGGGGCCATCGAAGAACCGGCCTGGCCGGATGTCCCCCGGACCGCGAGCCTTGGGGCCATGTCGACAACGAATGACAGAGCCGCGCGGATCCCGCCGACGGCGTCCGGAACGAAGCACGCCGCGACGCGCCCGGCCGGCCGGGGCCTGCTCTTCGCCGGGGTCGTCGCCGGCAACTTCCTGGTCCTCCTGGACACTTCGATCCTCAACGTGGCGCTCCCGGACGTCCGGGAGGACCTCGGTGCCCCGGCGGCCGCCCTGCCCTGGGCGGTCGACGCCTACACCGTCGTCTTCGCCGGACTGCTGCTCGTGGCCGGCGTCGTCTCCGACCGCTTCGGGCCCCGGCGGGTCTACCGCACGGCGCTCGTCGCCTTCGGCGCGATCTCGCTGCTCAGTGCCCTGGCCCCCGACGTGGGGACCCTGATCGCCGGACGGGCGCTGCTGGGCGTCGCGGCGGCCGGGCTGGTGCCCGCCTCGCTGGCGCTGCTGGCCCGGCTCCACCCCGACCCCAAGGAGCGGATGCGGGCGGTGGGTTCCTGGGCGGCGCTCAGCAGCGTCGGGCTGATCGCGGGCCCGGTGCTGGGCGGCCTGCTCGTGGACCAGGGCGGCTGGCGGCTGGTGTTCCTCGTCAACCCGCCGATCGCCCTCCTCGCCCTGCTGGCCGCCCGCCGGCTCAGCGGGGAGCGGCCCGAGTCCGCCGCCCGGCCCGACCGCGCCGGAATGCTGCTGTCGGTGCTCGCCCTGGGCACCCTCGCCTACGGCCTGATCGCGGCCGGCACGGACGGCTGGGGACGGCCGCTGCCGCTCGCGGCGCTGGGCGTCGCGGCGGTCGCCCTGCTCCTGCTGGCGCTCGCCGAGCGGCGCGCCGAGGCCCCCGCCCTGCCGCCCGCGCTGACCGGCCTGCCCCGGGTCCGCGCCGACCTGGTGGCCGGAGGGATGGCGTCCTTCCTCTTCTACGGGCTGCTGTTCGCCCTCACCCAGTGGCTCGTCGACGAACGCGGGCTCTCGCCCCTGAGGACCGGGCTGGCGTTCCTGCCGATGACCCTGCCCATGTGCTTCATGCCGTACTTCACCGGCCGCATCGTGGCGCGCTGGGGCGCCCGGCCGGTGCTGTACGCGGGGCTGGGGCTGGACGCCGCCGCGGGCACGGCGCTCGCGTTCTGCTCGCAGGACTCCCCGTTCGCCCTGATCACCGTCGCGCAGGTGCTGCTGGCCTTCGGCTCGACCCTGGCCATCCCGGGAGCCACGGCCGACATGGCGGCCGCCGCCCCCGCCCGGTACGCCGCCACCGGCCAGGGTGCGCTCAACGCCTGCCGGCAGGCGGGCGCCGCGCTGGGCGTCGCGGTCCTGGGCACCCAGGCCACCCTCCACGCCTCGGGCGTCACGCTGGCCGTCGGCGCCGTCCTCTCGCTGGCCCTGGTGGCCGCGGCCCGTCCGAAGCCCGCGTGAGCACACATGCGGCGACGGGTACGGCTCAGCCCCACAGCGGCGCCTTCAGCAGCAACCGGCCGTGCACCAGCTGGACGTGAGGCTGGTGCCGGCCGCCCGCGCGGGTGGTGAGGTAGATGGTGTTGATCGGCGGGATCTCCGGCTCCAGCAGCGGCACCACCTCACCGCGCGCCAGTTCGTCCCCGCACAGGTACGTGGGCAGGACGGAGATTCCCGCGGAGGCACGCACGGCCGCCAGGACGCCCCGCAGATCGGGCACCACCACGGCGGGCACCGTCCCGGGCGTGGCGTCGAAGACGCTGCTCCAGTAGCGACGCACGATGGGCAGCGACTCCGCGTAGGCGATGACCGGGTACTTCTCCAGCACGGCGGGGCCCTCGCCGGCCAGCCGGTCCAGCGGGATCTCCGCGCGCAGCCCGGGCGAGGCGAGCAGCACGAACTCCTCGTCGAAGAGCGCGATCGCCGAGAACGCCCGCGACCGCGGCCGCTTGGTGGACAGCACCAGGTCGAACCGGCCGTCCGACAGCTCCTGGAGCAGCGCGTCGGCCGGCCCGAACCCGCACCGCAGCCGCACCCCGCCGCGCACGAGCTCGCCGACGGCGGGCAGCACCCGGGTGGTGAGCAGCTCGTTGGGCCCGCCGAGGAACACGGGCCGGTCCGCCACCGCCTGGGAACAGCCGGTGAGCCGGTCGGTGACCAGCCCCAGGGTGTCGATGGGCGACTCCACCTCGCGGATGAGGGTCTCGGCCGCCGGAGTGGGACGCGCCCCTTCCGGCATTCTCTCGAAGAGCTGTCTGCCCAGCTTCGTCTCCAGCGCCCGGATCTGCTGGGTGACCGCCGGCTGGGACAGCCCGAGCTCCCGCGCGGCCCGGGTGAACGAACCGCGCCGGTAGACGAAGACGAAGGTACGGAGCCACCCCAGCTGCATGGACTGCATCGGCCTGTCTCCCCCGTGATGACGCCGACAGTACGTTCGCTGTTCGCACTTAAAGATGCTCGGGGGCGGTGAGGCGTTGCGGCGGAGGCCGAGCTTGTGGCTACGGCATACGGAAGCACCAGCTCCCCGGGGAGCTGGTGCTTCGCGTTCGCGCGGCCCGGTCCCGGGCGGTGGCGCGCCCTCGCTAGGCCCGCAGGGCGGCCAGCGCGAGCCGGGCCACCTTGACGGCCGAGGCGGGGTTCTGCCCCGTCACCAGGCGGCCGTCGGCGACGGCGTGCTCGGTGAAGTCCGGGGCCTTGGAGAACTTCGCGCCCCGCCGCGTCAGCGTGGTCTCCAGCGGGAACGGCACCACGTCGGTCAGCCCGACGGCCGCCTCCTCGTCGTCGGTGAACGACGAGACCTGTTTGCCCTCGACGAGGTGCGTCCCGTCGGAGAGCCTCAGCCCCACCAGCCCGGCCGGCCCGTGGCACACCGCGGCCACCACGCCGCCGCGCTCGTACACCCGGGCGCCGAGCGCGGCCAGGGCGGTGTCGTGGGGGAAGTCCCACATGGCGCCGTGCCCGCCCGCGTAGTAGAGGACGTCCACGGCTTCGGGGTCCACGCGGTCCGCGGTGGGGGTCTCGCTCAGGGCGCGTCGCGTCGCGGGGTCGGCGAGGAATTCGGCGACGACGGTGTCGTCCGGCTTCACCCCGTCCCTGGGCGGGGCGCCGCCCTGCACCGAGACGAAGCCGATCTCGCAGCCCGCCTCCGCGAACACCCGGGCGGGGTGGGCGACCTCCGGTACGTAGAAGCCGGTGGTGCGACCCGTGTCGCCCAGCCTCCCGTGGCTGGTGAGGGCGAACAGAACCTTGACGGTCATGACAGCGGTCTTCCTCTCGCTCGCGTGTCCGATGGTGGCCGTGGCGGGCATCATGCCGAAAGCCCGCCCAGTTCCGGCAGATAGAGACGGGCCACCCGCCGCCGCAGCGACTTCCGTACGTCGTCGGCGGTGTGGTAGCCCCAGTAGGCCCACAGGGCGCGGGCGCCGGTGTCCCGCACCTGGAGGGCGTTGCGCAGGTTGTCGTCGACGAACGTGGCGTGCTCGGGCCGCAGCCCGTCCTCGGCCACCAGCTCCAGCACGGCGGCGCGCTTGTCGGCGCACTCGCCGACCACCGACACCACCGCTCCACCGAGCCCGTGGTGGGCGAGGATCTCCCGCACGGACGTCTCGTCCTTCGCGGTGACGATGCTGACGCGTCCCGCGTGCCGCTCCAGCAGGCCGCGGATCCCGGGGTAGAGCCGGTGCATCCCCAGCCACTCGGCGCGGTGCCGGCGGCGCAGCTCGGCCCGGAGCGCGGTGGCCCCCGCGACCAGCCGCTCCCGCCGTCCGTCCGGGATGGCGGCGAAGAGGGCGTCGAACTCCTCCTGCCCCCCGATGCGTTCGCTGCGGGGGTCGAGGGCCACCATGAAGTGGTCCAGCAGCCGGGAGTGCCGGCGCACGGCCCGGAAGCGGTCGAGGAACGCCGGGGCGAGCCCGGCGGCCAGCTCGGCCGGGGACTTCGCGGCGGTGGCCGCGACACCGTCCCCGGCGTGGCGGGTGACGACCGCGCACTCCTCGAAGGCGTCGCAGACGACACCGTCGAAGTCGAGTATCAGCATGGCTGTGCTCCTTGCTCCTTCGTGGGCGCGCGGGGACGGGCGGGGGTTCTGGGACGGAACGGCTCGCCCGTCCCCGCGCCTGCGGTGGCCCCGCACGCTCAGGGCGCCACCGGCTCGGGAGTCGCCGTACGCTCGCGTACGGTCTCGAAGACGGCCCGCATGAAGCGGCCGACGTAGCCGTAGTAGGAGCAGGTGACGATGTGGCCGTCCACCACCACGTCCCCGTCGACGACATGGGCGCCCGCGTTGACGACGTCGTCCCGCAGCCCGATGTAGGCGCACGCCCTGCGGCCCCTGAGCACCCCGGCGCTGACCATGATCCACGGGCCGTGGCAGAGCCCCGCGACGACCTTCCCCGCGGCGTCCATGCCCCGGACGAAGTCCAGCACCCGCGCGTCCTGGCGCACCCGGTCGGGGGCCTCGTGGCCACCGGTGAGGATGACCGCGTCGTACCCGGCCACGTCCAGCTGGTCGAAGGAGACGAGCGGCTTGGCGGTCTTGTCCATCGGCAGCGGCACCCCGTACTTGCCGGTGACCTCGCCGCCGTCCCGGGTGGCGACGTCCGCGTGCCAGCCCTCCTCCAGGAGGCGGTAGTAGGTGTAGACGACGTCGTGGTCCTGGAACCCCGGACCGGTGACGATCACCGCGCGGTGGGTCATGGCGGATCCTTTCCTCTCCGTACTCATCGGGTGGTGGCGAGCGCGAGGCTCAGGTAGTACTCGTCGACGGCCGGCCGCCGGGTGTCGCCGCGGGCGGCCACGAGGATCCCCAGCTCCCCGGTGACCACCCCGGTCAGTCCCAGCGGGACGTGGAAGAGGTCCTCCGGGCGGGGCCGGTAGAAGATGTCCATGCCCGCCCGGATCTCGAAGCGGAAGCCGCCGCAGGGCGAGCGGTCCCGCATCCGGGCCTCGGGCAGATAGGGCACCGGGCGGACGGGCAGCTCCGCGAGGTGCCGGTGCTCGGACTCGTAACCGGTGTTCTCCCGGCTGTAGCCGTCGCGCAGCCGGATCAGGTCGAACTTGTTGCGCGGCGCCTCGACCTCGACCAGGAACAGCGGGCCGGGGCCCAGCGAGCGCGTCGAGTGGAACGCCCCGCCGCCGATCCTCAGCAGCGTGCCGGCCTCCACCGGATACTCCGCCGAGAGCGTCCTCGCCACGCCCTGCCCGCCCAGGCAGAGCAGATAGGTCAGCTTGCGCGGATGGACGTGCAGCGAAGTGGCGTGCCCCTCCTCGATCCGCAGGTTCCAGATGTCGATGAAGTCGTCGACGTACACCCGGTATTCCAGGCCCCAGGGCTTGGGGATGACCTCGTCCAGATGGTGGTCGGCGTCCAGCCGCTCGTTTCCGACGCGGCTTCCCTTGCGTACCACTTCGCGGAGCACCGCGAAGTCGCGCGGGCCCGGGTCTATCCGCACCACGAGGTTTTCCCCGACGGTTACGGGTATGACGTCATTGCTCGTTCCGGGCATTGCTCCCCCTGTCGCGTGCAATTCCTCCGGCCGCCGGGAAACCGTCCCGAACCCCCATGTCCGGCGGGCCGACGCACTGACGCTATACCGTCCCGGAAGGCGGGCCAAATAGCTCTCCATGCACCCCCGATAAGGAATCCTTTCGTCCGGAATCCCCGATGCGGATTCCCTCATTTCCTCTTATGGACGGCCCCGGTTCCGTTATTTGCCGCACCGTCCGGGGCGCTGATTCACTCTCCTGCGTTCACCGCGCGCATTGCCGCGCGAACGAATCCGAGGGGGAATCGCCATGACGACGGTGACACGGGAGACGGCGGAGGGGACACGTCCGGGCACGAGCGGCGTCGTCCGCTCCATCGCGGTGCTCGGCTACGAGAAGTGCAGCGAGCAGGACACCATCACCCCGCTGGAGATCTTCAAGGGCGCCGCCATGGTGACCTCCGGCGGCATCGCGCCCTGGCAGCGCGAGGCCGCGCCCCGGGAGCTGGACGTCCGCCTGGTGGGGCTGACGCCGGGCGTGGTGACCATGCAGATGGGCACCCAGGTGGTCGCCGACTCCGTGCTCGACCCGGACGAGCTCTTCGACATCCTCTACGTGCCCGGCGGCGTCGGCTCCGGGGAGCTCACCTCCGACGAGCGGGTACTGGAACTGATCCGCCGTCACCACCAGGCGGGCAGGGTCGTGGCCGCCAACTGCTCCGGCGTCGGCGTGCTCGCCCGCGCCGGCGTCCTGGACGACTCGCCCGTCACCTGCGTCGCCGCCGTCGCGCGCGGACTGCGCGCCGAGGGCTTCAACGTGCCCGTCGGCCGCCGGATGTGGATCGGCAACCCCGACACCGGGATCTGGACGGCCACCGGCTCGTACGGGGTGCACGGCGGCGCCGTCGCCATGGTGGCCCACTACCTGGGCCGGGAGACCGGGACGATCGTGTCGATGATGTTCGACACCCTCAGCGGACTGGGCGACGTCATCTTCGAGGAGGTCGGCCCGGAGTTCTACCAGCACCCCGAACTCGAGCAGTCCTTCCAGGACTACTTCCAGGACATGCTGCTGCCCCGCGTCACCGACGAGCCGTCCGCCGACGCCCTGCCCGGCCGCGAGGGACGCCGGTGAGCCCGCGCTCGGTCGTCACCCCCGCCGGGCCGCCCGCGGCCGCCGCGCGCACCGGGCCCGGCATCCGCGTCACGCCCCCCGCCCTGCGGGACCTGGACTGGATCCGGGGCGCCCTCCAGACCGCAGTGGCCCTCGAACACGCCACCATGCCGCTGTACTCGGCCGCCATGTACTCGCTGGAGGTGCAGAACTACCCCTCCTACAACACCATCCGCAGCGTCCTGATGGAGGAGATGGTCCACATGGCCATCGCCGCCAACATGCTCGCCGCGCTCGGCGGTTCACCGGACATCAAGGGCCTCCGGCCCGGCTACCCGGCACCGGGCGGCGGCCTGCCCGGCGGCGTGATGCCCGACCTCACCCCCGTCCTCGCCCGGCTCTCCGCCCGGCAACTGGACGACTTCCTGCGGATCGAGGCCCCCGCCCGCCTCCTGACCGAACGCGAGCGGCGCTCCGCCTACCCCACCATCGGCCACTTCTACGACGCCCTGCGCCAGGCCGTCACCGCCAACGCGGACCGGGTGCGCCGGGCCGTACGGGCCGGGGGACCGGCCAACCAGGTCGGCGGCAACCTCGGCTACCCCACCTTCGGCCCGGACGACCCCGCCGACCCCGTCGAACGGTTCCTCCACGGCATCGACATCATCACCCACCAGGGAGAGGGCGAGCACGAGCGCACCATCGAGGCGGGCGGCACCTACCAGCACGAGGGCTCCCACTACGCCCGGTTCGCCGAGCTCCGCCACCGGCGCCGCTACCGCGCCCCCGACCCGGCGCGGCCGCTCACCCGGGACACCGAGGCGGACTTCTTCCGGGGCGAGGAGATCCCCTGGCCGGTCGTCATCAACACCCTCGCCGTCCCGGCCGACGGCTACGCGGCCGTCCTCGCCGAGGACCCGGACGGCCCGGCCGCCCGTAAGGAACTGGACGCCTTCGACGCCGCGTACACCGCGATGATGACGGCCCTGGACCGGGCCTGGAACGGGCCCGCCGAGACCTGGTGGCCGTCCCTGGGCGCCGCGGTGGAGCGGATGAACGACATGCGGGTGCTGTCCTGCTTCAACGTCATGCGGCAGCAGGTCCCGGAAGCGGTGGTGGAGCGCCTGGAGGTCCTCTACCCGCGCGAGTACAAGCTGCTGGCGGACCGCACCGATCTCGGCCGGCCGGTCTTCTACGGACCCAGGTTTATCAACAACTCTGTCTCGTGAGGCAGGAGTCGAGTGAGAATGCGGTCATGACCGACACCACCGCACCGCACGGGACCGAGGGCCCCGTCACGCTGATCACCGGCGGCTCGACCGGCATCGGCGCCGCCACCGTGCTCCGGCTACTCAGGGCCGGCCACCGGGTCGCGGCCACCGGCCGGGACGCCGCCAGGCTCGCCGCGCTCGCCGGGCGGGCGGCCGCCGGGGAGCGGCTGCTCACCCTGCCCGGCGACGCCACCGACCCCGGGGCCGTCGCCTCGGCCGTCGCGGCGACGGCCGAGCGGTTCGGCGGGCTCGACCACGCCGTCGCCAACGCCGGGTTCTCCACCCACGACACCATCGCCGACGGCGACCCGGCGGGCTGGCGGGACATGGTGCTCGCCAACGTCCTGGGCCCGGCGCTGCTGGTGAACGCCGCCCTGCCCGCCCTGCGGGCCAGCCGCGGCCGGATCGTCCTCATCGGCAGCGTCGCCGGGGTGAAGAACACCCCGGGCAATATGTACTCCGTCACCAAATGGGCCGTGCACGCCCTCGCGGAGAACACCCGGATGCAGGTCACCGCGGACGGCGTCGGCGTCAGCCTGATCGCCCCCGGCAGGGTCGACACGCCCTTCTGGGACAGCCGCCCCGACGGCACCCGCCCGCCCGGACCGGCCCTCTCCGCCGAATCGATCGCGGAATGCGTCGCCTGGGTGCTCTCCCAGCCCGAGGGGACGGACGTCAACCAGGTCCTGGTGCGGCCCCTGGGCCAGCCCCTCTGAGGCCACGCGGGCGCTCTGGCGTCACTCTTCTCTCCGCTCTACCTTTTGACGGCGATGGGCACATCCCATCGAACGGCTTGCCATCTCCTCGTCCGAGGACGACAGACAAGAGGTAAGTCCCGTGTTCCCTCGCCGTAGTCACCACCGCCGCTTACGGCGCCTGGGCATCGTCGCCGCGCTCCTCGGTGCCCTGGCCGTCGTGGCCCCCGGAGCCGCCCGGGCGACCCCCGACGCGACCGCCCGGGCGAGAACGCCCCTCGTCCAGCCGATCGACCCGCAGCACTGGCGCAACCCCGACGACATGACCTGGGCCGAGTACCGGGCCGTCCCCGGCACCCGCTGGGCCGACCCCGACGTCAAGCCCACCCGGCGCACCTTCAAGGGCGCCCTCGTCCTCCTCGACTACCCCGACGAGGAGTTCGCCGTCACCCGACCCGCCGGGTCGACCGTCTTCGGCAACCCCCAGCCCACCGCCGCCCGCATCCCCCGCGAGCAAGTGCCCCGCTTCTACCAGGACTTCCTCAACAAACCCGGGACGCTCAACCACGGCCACACCATCAACGAGTACTGGATGGAGGACTCCGGCGGCCGCCTCGGCGTCGACCTCACCTCCTTCGGCGTCTACCGGATGCCCGGCAAGTCCCACCAGTACGGCATCGACTCCGGCATGAACCCCGGCGCCTGCCCCTCCGGAGACACCTGCGACAAGGACATCCGCGCCGACGCCAGGAGCGCCTGGGTCGCCGACGTCGGCGACGACCGGGCCAACGAGTTCGACTTCGTCTTCTACCTCGGCGCCGGCGAGGACGAGTCCGCCACCTGGCAGGAGTTCGGCCAGATGAGGTTCGCCGGTCCCCAGGACGTACCGGCCGCCTGGGGGCCGCCGTCGCCCGTCCCCGCCGGGGGCAACGCCGCCCGGACCCGCTATGTGCCCTGGACGTCCTGGCAGGCCGCCGCCCGCCTGTGGCCCAACGCCGAGAACGGCTCCTCCACCCAGACCGAGAGTTCCGGCATGGCCACCTTCGCCCATGAACTCAGCCACATCCTGGGCATCGGCGACAACTACAACAACCCCTACGGCACCCCGCTGAGCCGCGCCTACACCGGCATCTGGGGCATGCTCTCCCGGGGCACCTTCAACGGCCCCGGCGGCCCGCACACCCGCTGGAGGATACCCGCGACCGGCGGCGGCTCGATGGGCGCCCAGCACGTCCTGCGCGACAAGCTCAAGCTCGGCATCGTCGACGAGAAGAACGTGCTGCGCCTCGACCGCGACGCCCTCAAGGACTCCGGTCCCGTCGTCGCCCGTGTCACCGCGCGCTCCGCGCCGCCCGGCGACAAGGGGCTCGCGGGCGTCAACATCACCATGGGCCGCGATCTGTCCCCGGCCTGCGACCGCGCCACGGACCCGCTGTGCGACGGCGGCGGTTACCAGAACTACACCGTCGAGGTCGTCGACCGCATGGGCATGGACTCCTTCACCCCGGACAGCGGAGTGCTCCTCACCAAGACCAAGAACGCCGACCGGGCGCCCTTCGCCTGGGTGGTCGACGCCCACCCCGAGGACATCGGCATGGTGGACTTCACCCGCCCCGACGGCACCCAGCAGAAGATCACCATGGGGGACTACCGCCAGCTCAGCGACGCCCTCTTCCACGCGGGCGCCGACTCGGGCAGCTCCTACGAGTACGTCGACCGGGCCAACCGGCTGCACTTCTACATCGTCGACGTCCGGCGCGACGCCTCCGGCGTCCTCTCGTACACCGTCGGCGTCAGGTCCTTGGACGGCTCCGGGGCGCGGGCGCGCGGTGTGGCCCTCGGCCGGGGCGCGGTGAAGGGCGGGCCGGCCGGCGGCCGGGCGATGTGCACCTTCGCGCTGGCCAACACCGGCCGGGCCGCGCCCCAGGACGATCCGTCCCGGGCCTCCGACATCTACCGGCTGTCGGCCACGGCCTCCGGCCGCGGCTGGTCCGCCTGGCTCCCCAACCGGCTCGCCACCGCGGCCCCCGGCGAACGGATCCCCGTCGACGTCGCCGTGAGCGCGGCGGCGGGCGCCGAGCGCAACGGCAAGATCACCCTGACCGCGCGCTCGGAGAGCGACCCGGGCAGAACGGCGACGGCCACCTGCTCCCTCCGGAAGTAGGGCGCTTGGTCCAGACCTATTGACGCCGGTTCCGGGCTCTCCTACCGTGCGGTCGACCCCACCGCATCAGTCTCCAGGCCCCCACAGCCCCGGAGGTGGACATGTCGCGCGCGCTGCTTCGGAGAGCCCGACTGCTGGGCGCCTGCACGGCCCTGGCCCTCGCCCTGCACGCGCCGGTCGCGGCCGCCGCGACCGGCGCCGCGCGCGAGGACACGTGCGCGCTCAAGCCGAGACCCGCGGGGAAGGTGCTCCAGGGGTACTGGGAGAACTGGGACGGCGCCGCCAACGGCGTCCATCCGCCCTTCGGCTGGGCCCCCGTCGACGACTCCCGCTTCCCCGCCCACGGCTACAACGTGCTCAACGCCGCGTTCCCCGTCATCCACCCCGACGGCACCGCCCTCTGGGAGGACGGGATGGACGCGACCGTCAAGGTCCCCACCCCGGCCGAGATGTGCCGGGCCAAGGCCGCCGGGCAGACGGTCCTGTTGTCCATCGGCGGCGCGGCGGCGGGCATCGACCTCAGCTCGAGTGCCGTGGCCGACCGGTTCGTCGAGACGATCGTCCCCATCCTCAAGAACCACAACTTCGACGGCATCGACATCGACATCGAGACCGGCCTCGTCGGCAGCGGCGACATCACCCGGCTCTCGCCCTCCCAGGCCAATCTGATCCGTGTCATCGACGGTGTACTCGCCCGGATGCCCCAGGGATTCGGCCTCACCATGGCGCCGGAGACGGCCTACGTCACCGGAGGTAGCGTCACCTACGGCTCCATCTGGGGCGCGTACCTGCCGATCGTCAAGAAGTACGCCGACGACGGCCGTCTTTGGTGGCTCAACATGCAGTACTACAACGGCAGTATGTACGGCTGCTCCGGCGACTCCTACTCCGCCGGGACGGTCGAGGGGTTCACCGCCCAGACCGACTGCCTCAACCGCGGACTCGTCGTCCAGGGCACCACCGTCACGGTCCCGTACGACAAGCAGGTCCCCGGGCTCCCCGCCCAGCCGGGCGCGGGCGGCGGCCACATGTCCCCGGACCTCGTGGCCCGCGCGTGGAACACCTACGGCGGCGCCCTCAAGGGCCTGATGACCTGGTCCGCCAACTGGGACGGGGCACGGAACTGGACCTTCGGCGACAACGTCAAGGCTCTGCAAGGCCGTTGAGCGGCCATCGCGAAGAGCTCGGCACCTGCCTCCGGCGATCCGCCTACGGAATATGCCGCCCGCCTCGTGGTCGAAGGTGTCGTAGGGTCGTAGCCCGGGCGAACAAAGTTGCCGAGGTTGAGTCAGCCACCTCACGGAAAGTGTGTGACCGTGGCTCACATTCATCCCCATCGCGGTGGCCGGCCGATCACGGCGTACGAGGCGCGGAGCGCGGGCGCACGGAGCGGGGAGCCCGACGCTCCCCGTCGCCGGTGGTAGCTGTGCGCCGCTGAGGCGCGTGAGCCCCCCGTGAGGGTGATTGCCCTCCGGGGCTCAGAGGTGTGAGGTGTGACGGTCCCCCCGATCCACCACCGAGACAGGCCCTGCGTACGTTCCCGGACCCGGGCCGGCCCCCGCCGGCGGGACCCGGGTGAGCGGCAAGGAGGCACCGCATGTCAGGAGTGGTCAGTACGAGCCCCGCCGTGGCCCGGCCGGCCACGGCCCGGCCGATACCCCAGCACGTGGGCATCATCATGGACGGCAACCGGCGCTGGGCCCGGGCCCGGGGTCTCGACCCCGTCGAGGGCTACCGGGAAGGCGCGCGCCGGCTCCGCGAGGTGTGCGAGTGGGCCGAGCAGGCCGGGCTCACCGCGCTGACTTTATGGGGGCTGTCGACCGACAACCTGAAGCGGTCCGACCAGGAACTGTCCGGCCTGCTTCCGCTGATCGGCGAGACCATCGAGGAACTGGCCGCCCTCCGGCGCTGGCCCGTCAACCCCATCGGCGACCTGATGGCCCTGCCGGCCCATCTGCGCGTCGCCATGGAACGGGCCCGCCACACCAGCCACCGGGCGACCGGCATGACCGTGAACGTCGCGGTCGCCTACGACGGCCGCCGGGAGATCGCCCACGCCGTACGGCAGATCCTGTGCGCCGGCACCATGCCGCCCGCCGACGCCGACGACCCGGCGGGCAACTGGCAGCACCTGATCGCCGAGCACCTCTACACCCGCAACCAGCCCGATCCCGACCTGATCATCCGGACCTCGGGGGAGCAGCGGCTCTCCGGCTTCCTGCTCTGGCAGACCGCCGCCTCCGAGTTCTACTTCTGCGACGTCCCCTGGCCCTCCTTCACCCGTGACGACTTCGACCTGGCCCTGGACTCGTACGCGTCGCGGCACCGGCGCTACGGCTTGTGAACACCCCGCCCCCCACCGGCGAAAGGAGATCGACTACAACACAGACATGACCTTTGCCACGCGAACTCTGGCCCCGACGACCCTCACCGCCGGGGGGCTGCTCCTGCGGCCCCTCCGGGAGAGCGACGAGCCCGCCGTCGCCGAAGCGCTGCGCGACGCGGACATCCTCCGCTGGGCGGCCGGCCACGCCACCGTCCAGGCGTCCGTCCAGGAGCGCGCGGCCATCTGGCTCGAGCCGCGCATGGCGGGGTGGGCGGCCGGGGACGCCTACTTCGCCATCACCGACGGGACGACGGGGGAGTTCCACGGGGCGCTGAGCGTCCGTGAGATCAACCGGCTGCCGGACCAGGCGGTCGTCGGCTACTGGGTCACGCCGCGCTCCCGGGGCCGGGGCGCGGCCCGGGCCGCCCTCGACGCGGCGGCCCGCTGGGCCCTCGCCGCCCCCGAGGACGGCGGCCTCGGCGTGCACCGGATCGCGCTCGACCACGTCCTGGCCAACGTCGCCTCGTGCCGCGTGGCCGTCGCCGCCGGCTTCGGCCTGGAGGGAGTGATGCGGGACTTCTTCAAGGAACCCTCCGGGCGGCGCCACGACGCCCACCTGCACGCCCGGCTGGCGACCGACCGCCCCGAGTAGCATCCGCACATGGATGCGAGCGCCGATTTCGCCCCGTGGGCCCCCCGGTTCGTGGCCGACCCCTATCCCGGGTTCGCGGCCCTGCGCGCGGCCGGGCCCGTGCACTGGTTCGAGCCCACCCGGCAGTGGCTGGTGCCCCGGCACACCGACGTCTCGTCGCTGCTGCGCGACCGGCGACTGGGGCGCACCTACCTCCACCGGTTCACCCACGAGGAGTTCGG
The DNA here is from genome assembly GCF_014648775.1 of Streptomyces abikoensis. Lineage (GTDB taxonomy): Bacteria > Actinomycetota > Actinomycetes > Streptomycetales > Streptomycetaceae > Streptomyces > Streptomyces abikoensis. The sequence goes on along the minus strand of NZ_BMRT01000002.1, from coordinate 130,139 downwards.
GCGGACGCCGCCGCCCCCCGAGCACGAGCCCTTCCACACCCTCAACGACCAGGGCCTGCTGGACCTGGAACCGCCCGACCACACCAGGATCCGGCGCCTGGTGTCACAGGCGTTCACCCCGCGCACCGTCGAACGGCTCGCGCCGGTCGTCCGGCGGCTGGCCCGCGAACTGGTCGACGGGCTCCTCGCCGACGGCGGCGGCGATCTGATGACGTCCCTGGCCGAGCCCCTGCCGGTGGCCGTCATCGCCGAGATGCTCGGAATCCCCGCCGCCGACCGGGGCCTGCTGCGCCCCTGGTCGGCGGACATCTGCGGGATGTACGAGCTGAACCCCGGCGAGGAGGCGGCGCGACGCGCGGTACGGGCCTCGACCGAGTTCTCCGCCTACCTGCGCGAACTGATCGCCGCCCGCCGCGCCGACCCCGGCGACGACTTGATCAGCGCGCTGATCGTCGCCCACGACGAGGGGGACCGGCTGACGGAGCAGGAGATGGTCTCCACCTGCGTCCTGCTCCTCAACGCCGGTCACGAGGCCACCGTCAACACCACCGGCAACGGCTGGTGGGCGCTCTTCCGCCACCCGGAGCAGCTCGCCGCCCTGCGCGCCGACCACGGGCTGCTGCCGGGGGCGATCGAGGAGCTGATGCGCTACGACACCCCACTCCAGCTCTTCGAACGCTGGGTGCTCGACGACATCGAGATCGGCGGCACGTTCGTCCCGCGCGGCAGCGAGGTCGCCCTGCTCCTCGGCTCCGCCAACCACGACCCGGACCGGTTCCCCGCACCGGAGCGGCTGGACCTCACCCGCGCCGACAACCCCCACCTCAGCTTCGGCGCGGGCATCCACTACTGCCTGGGCGCGCCGCTCGCCCGCCTCGAACTCGCGGCGTCCTTCGGCGAGCTGCTGCGGCGGGCGCCGAACCTGCGGCTCGTGGCGGAGCCCGAGTGGAAGGAGGGCTTCGTCATCCGGGGGCTGCGGGAACTGCTCGTCGAGTGCTGAGGACCGTGAGCACCGGGCTCAGTCGCTGGGGCCGATCACCCGCCCGTCCTCGACGACGGTGATGGCCCCCGCCGGGCAGGAGTCCGCCGCGTCGACGAGCGCCTCGTCCGGCGCGCACTCCCCGTCCGGCCCGTGCGACCGCTCGCCGTCCATCCTGAACAGCCCCGGCGCCAGGGCCGTGCAGATTCCCGAGCCCATGCACCGGCCGCGGTCCACCGTCACCCGCCAGGCCATCGCTCACCACCCCACCGGCATCGAACGCGGCCCCCGGACCAGCATCTCCGTCTTCCACACGACATCCCCGGCGAGGTGGACGCCGGGCAGCCGCAGGGCCAGCGCCCGCAGCGCCTCCTGGAGCTCGAGACGGGCCAGGGGCGCGCCCAGACAGTGGTGGACGCCATGGCCGAAGCCCAGGTGCTGGTTTCCCTCCCGGCCCAGGTCGAGGATGTCGGGGGAGTCGAACCGCCGCGCGTCGCGGTTGGCGGAGCCGACGGCCACCAGGACCGGCTCGCCCGCCCGCACCAGCGTGCCGCCCACCTCGACGTCCTCGGTGGCGTAGCGGGCGAAACTCGCGGCCATGCCCAGGGGAACGAAGCGCATCAGCTCCTCGACCGCGGCCGGGATCCGCTCCGGGTCCTCGCCCAGCCGCGCCAGCTCACCGGGGTGCTCCAGGAGCGTCAGCAGGAAGTTGGGGATCTGGGTGGCGGTCGTCTCGTGGCCGGCCACGAGGATGCCCACGCACAGGTCGACCAGCTCCAGCTCGGAGAGCCGGCCGGTGCCGTCCCGCGCCTCGATCAGCGCCGTCATCAGGTCGTCGGCGGGCCGGGCGCGGTGCTCGGCGACCAGCCCGGCCATATAGGCCCGCAGCTCCTCCCGGCTCTTCTCCCACTCCTCGGCGGTGAGCGAGCTGGTGGACAGCGCGTCGTCGCTCCACTTGCGGAAGAGCGGCCGGTCCTCCTCGGGCACGCCGAGCATCCGGCAGATCACGGCGACCGGGAGCGGCAGCGCGAAGTCCTCGACCAGGTCGGCGGGCGGGCCCGCCGCGACCATGTCGTCCACCAGGCCCTCGGCCAGGGCGCGGATGCCCGGCCGCAGCCGTTCCACCCGCTGCACGGTGAACGCCTTGGTCACCAGGGTGCGCAGCCGGGTGTGGTCGGGCGGGTCCATGGAGAGGAGGCCGGCGTCGGTCCGGCCCTCCGACTGGCGGGGCGCGTCGTGCTCCTGGGCGGCGGCCCGGCTGAACCGGCGGTCGCCCAGGACGAGCCGGGCGTCCGCGTACCGGGTCGCGAGCCAGGCCGGCTCGCCGTAGGGCAACCGCACCCGCAGCAGCCCCTCTTCGTGCCGAGCGCGCTCGTACGCCGTGGACAGGGCGAGCTCTTCGGCGTTGTTGAAGGGATAGACGACAGGTTCGTCGTGGGAGGTGGACATGAGACCCCTCTTCGCGATGTAAGCGTCTGCTTACAAAAACGTAGGGCGGGGTGGGTAGCGCGTCAACGGTGCCTTCGGCCAGGGTTGTCGCACCCGCCGGGGGGACACCGGGCGGACTCGTGGGGAGGAGCGGGATGACCGAGGGCAAGCCCGTACGGCGGCGGCACGCCGACACGACCCGGCAGGCGCTGATCGACGCCGCGGCCGGGCTGTTCGCCGAGCGGGGGTACGACCGGACGACCGTCCGCGCGATCGCCGACCGCGCCGGCGTCAACCAGGCCCTGCTTTTCCGCTACTTCGGCTCCAAGACCGCCCTCTTCGGCGAGGTCATGGCCAACGACGGGCGCAGACGGCTGCGCGAGACCCCGCCGGAACGGCTGCTGGAATCGGCCCTGCGCGGGCTGCTCGACCCCGCCGGCGACGCCCCCCAGGGCGACCGGTCCCTGGAGGTCTTCCTGCGCTCCGCCGGGGGCGAGGACGAGGTGGCGGACGCCAGCCGGCGCCTGAGCGAGGAGTACGCCCGGACGCTGGCCCGGCTCACCGGCGAGGAGGACGCCGAGCTGCGCGCGGCCCTCGTCCTCGCCTGGCTGCTCGGCATCGGGCTCACCCGGCTCGTCGTACGCCAGGAACCGCTGGCCGGCGCCGACCCGGAACGGGTGTGCCGGCTGATGCTCGACGCCTCCCGGACCCTGCTGGAAGGGCTGGCCTGACCGGGAACGGGCCGCGCCGCGTAGACGCGGCTCCCGTCCCGTCTCAGCCCTTTGCGTACTTCACCCGGGCGAAGCCCGCGTGCCACCATCCACCATGCGGCGTTATGACGTGGTGGTGGTCGGCAGCGGCCACAACGCCCTGGTCACGGCGGCATACCTGGCCCGGGCGGGCCGGGGCGTCGTCGTCCTCGAGGGAAACGACCGGCCCGGCGGGCTCGTACGCACCGAAGAGCTCACCGTCCCCGGCTTTCTCCACGACACCTACTCCTCCGCGCACCCCCTGTTCACCACCGGCCCCGCCTACGCCGAACTCGGCCCGGAGCTCACCGCCCTCGGCCTCACCTACCGCAACTCCCGTTACTGCGTGGGCGTGTCGATGCCCGGCGGGCGGACCGCCGTGCTCTCGACCGACCCCGGGGAGAACGTGGCCGAGGCCGAGCGCCTCGCCTCCGGCGACGGCGCCGCCCTGACCGCCCTCCTCGAGGACTTCCAGCCCCACGCCGGCCCGGTGTTCCAGCTGTTCGCGGCCGAGCTCGCGAGCCCCGCGTCCGCCCGCGTCATCCACGACCTGACGCACGACGACGGGCACTACTCGACCTTCACCCAGCAGTTCCTGCGCACCGCCCGGGACCTGCTGGAGCACACCTTCGCCTCACCGGTCGCCCACGGACTGCTCGCGCCCTGGGCCCTCCACCTGGGCCGCGGCCCCGACGAGGTCAACAGCTCCTTCTGGACCGTCATGGTGCTCCTCGCCGTCACCTCCGCCGGCATGCCCACCCCCGAGGGCGGCAGCGAACGGCTCGCCCGCGCCCTCGCCGCGCTCACCGAACGGCACGGCGGCCGCGTCGAGACCGGGCGGTGGGTGGAGCGGATCCTGGTCCGCGACGGCCGCGCCGTGGGCGTCCGCACGGCCGACGGCGAGGTCGTGCGCGCCGACCGGGCCGTCGTCGCCTCCGTCAACCCAGACCAGCTCTACCTCAAGCTGCTCGCCCACGAGGACGGCGTCGTACCGCCCCTCATCCGGCGCCAGGCGGCCGACTACCGCTACGGGCGCGGCTGCGTACAGATCCACCTCGCCCTCTCCGCGCCGCCCCGGTTCGCCGACGAACGCCTCGCCAGGACCGGCCAGTCCCACCTCACCGGCGGCCTCGACGCCCTCTCCCGCTCGGTCAACGAGGCCACCCGCGGCCTCCTCCCGGCGGAACCCACCATCTCCCTCGACACCCCCGCCGCGGCGGACCCCACCCGCTGCCCACCGGGCGCGGCCGTGGCCCGGCTGCAACTCCTCGACGTCCCGCTGCGCCCGCGCGGCGACGCGGCGGGCGAGATCGACACGACGGACGGCTGGACCGACGACGTCAAGAACGCCTTCGCGGACCGCGTCCTCGAACTCGCCGCCCGCCACGCCCCCGGCCTGCCCGGCACCGTCCTCGGCCGCCATGTGATCGCCCCGCCCGACCTCGCCCGCTTCAACCCCAACTGCGGCCCCGGCGACCCCTACGGCGGCAGCCACGAACTCGCCCAGAGCTACCTCCTGCGACCACTGCCGGGCCGGCCCTCGCACCGGACCGTGGTCCCCAACCTCTTCATGGTCGGCGCCGCGACCTGGCCCGGCCACGGCGTCAACGGCGGCTCCGGCTACATCGTCGCCAAGGAACTGACCGAACCCGAGCGGGGGTGAACCCGCCCCCGCCTCAGCCGCACAGGGCGGCGTCGGTGAGCTTCCGCACGGCCGCGTACACGGGCGAGTCGTCGGGCAGGGGGTACGTCGCGGTCGTCACCGACACGACCGCCCGCCGGGAGCGGTCCGGGGTGGTGAGGGCCAGCGTGTAGTAGCCGTGGATCTCCCCGGTGTGGCCCCAGGCCGTCACCCCGCAGGAGTTGGGCACCCGGAAGATCCCCAGACCGTAGGGGACGCGGTCCCCGTCGCGGGGGAGGAGTTCGGCGAGCTGTCGCGCGGGCAGCAGCCGCCCGCCGGTGAGCGCGGTGAGGAAACGGTCGAGGTCGGCGTCGCTGGAGATCATCGCCCCGGACGCGTCCGCCACGGTCGGGTTGAGCTCGGTGATGTCGACGGACCCGGCGCCGGGGGAGACCCGTTCGTAGCCGTGGGCGTGCGGGCCCGGGACGCGTGCGTCGTCCCCCGGCACGCTGGTCGCCCGCAGCCCCAGCGGACGGATGACGCGCTCGGTCACCTCCGCTCCCCAGGGCCGGCCCGTCACGGCCTCGACGAGCAGGCCCGCGATGACGTAGTTGACGTTGGTGTACTTCCAGTCCGTTCCGGGTGCGAACAGCAGCGGCTTGTCGGCGATCCGGCGCACCAGCTCCCGGGCGTCGTAGTGGTCGAAACGGTGCCGCACGAAGTCGGCCCCCCTGGGGACGGTCGAGACGTAATCGGCCAGCCCGCTGGAGTGGTGCAGCAGCATGCGCACGGTGATCGCGTCCTTGTCGGCGGGCAGCAGACCGGGCAGATGGCGCCGCACCGGCTCGTCCAGCCCCACCTTCCCCTCGGCGACCAGCTGGAGCAGCACGGTCGCCACGAACGTCTTGGTGACGCTGCCGATCCGGTACCGCCCCTCGAACGGCACCGGCCGCCGCCCGTCCAGCGTGGCCGAACCCGCGCGCAGCCGCACCGTCCGGCCGTTCCCGGCCACCAGGACCCGCGCCCCCACGGCGTCACCACCGGCCACCACACCGTCCAGAGCCTTCCGCAAGGCCGCGTCGGACGAACCGACGGCGGCCGCGGGCACCCCGGCCCCCACCCCCACCGCCGCCACCAGAGCGGCGGCGAGCATCCTGACCGTACGGCGCATCACATCTCCTGCACATCTGCCGGGTGTTCCGTCACCCACGACGCTAGGAAACCGGCGGCCGCCGTCCCATCTGGCCCGCACCCCTCACCGGGGTGTCGCCAGGCCCCCTACGGCAGGTGGCTACTGGTGAACCTGCACACACGCGTGCCCGTGCGGCGCGAAGCCGCCCTCGTCGAGCTTCCGCCACCCGTCGACGCAGATCCACGTACGGTCCGGGACCTTCCGGCCCAGCGCCATCCCGTACAACTGCCCGGGCCGCCAGTGCCGCAGCGCGCTCTTGCCGTCCAGGCCGCCGCCGTACATGTGGAACAGCCCGACGAAGTCACCGTCCGGCGCGGGCGTCGCCGACGCCCGCAATACGTACCGGCCGTTCGCGTCCACCGTGAGGCACGACTGCCCCCCGCACGCCGTCGCCGCGAAGGCCGTCGGCCCACCGGCGAGGAACAGGGCCAGGGCCCCCACCGCGCTCACCCCCGCGCGCAAGGCCCAACGGGTCCTCATCGCCAACCACTTCATCGCTGCTCCGCCCTTCGCTCGTCGATGTGCGACGAGCCTGCCAGCACACCCGGCCCCGGCCTCCCGCACGCTCGCGCCGACCGCCGATATCACCCGAACGGAGACCCTCTACGGTGGGGCGGTGACCGACTCCCTGCTGCTCTGCGCCGACCCGCTCCGCCCCGCCCGCAGCGACCCGCACTTCGCCGCGCAGGACGCCGCCGCCCACGAGGCCGGCGCGACGGTGGCGCTGCTCGACCACGACGCGCTGCTCGCGGGCCGCGCCGAGGAGGCCGTCCGGCGCGTGCCCCGGGACATCGGACCGCTGTGGTACCGGGGCTGGATGATCCCCGCCACCCGCTACGCCGACCTTGAGGCCGCGCTCGCCGCCCGCGGCGCCCTCCTGCGCACCGGCGCCGGGCACTACCGCACCGCCCACGAGCTGCCCGGCTGGTACGGGGTGTTCACGGCGGTGACACCGGCGAGCACCTGGCTGCCCTGCGCGCCCTTCCGGGCACCGGGACCGGCGGCGCTCGCGGAGGCGGCGGCACGCCTCCCGAAGGGCCCGGGCATCGTCAAGGACTTCGTGAAGTCCCGCAAGCACGACTGGGAGGAGGCCTGCCACGTGCCCGACCTCGCCGACACCACGGCGCTCCACGCGGTGGTGTCCCGGTTCGTGGAGCTCCAGGAGGACTCCCTGGCCGGAGGCGTCGTCCTGCGCGCCTTCGAGGAGCTGCGCCGGGAGGAGGGCGAGGCACGGGTGTGGTGGCTCGACGGGCGCCCGCTGCTGACCACCGCGCACCCGGACACCCCCGGCCTGACGCCCGAGCCCGGCCTGGACGAGGTCGCGCCGCTGGTGGCCCGGCTCGGGTGCCGGTTCGTCACCACCGACCTCGCCCGGCGCGCCGACGGCGCCTGGCGGGTGATCGAGGCCGGTGACGGCCAGGTCGGCGACCTGCCCGCCGGGACCGACCCCTCGGCCCTGCTCGGACCACTGCTGAACGCGGGGTGAGCCCCCGGTTCAGCGCGCCTTCTGCGACCGCGCCGCCTCGGGGCGCAGATCTCCGAGGGCCAGCCGGTGGCGGGGCGGGCCGGGCAGGACGATGTGGCCGGTGGTGGTGAGGTCCGGACCGACGTGGAGGAGTTCCCCGCTCTCCAGCGGCCGCCAGCCGGGGTTGTCGTCCATGGCCTCGCTGGCGACGACGACCGCCGGGGCCTCGCTCAGGTCGTGCGAGTGGACGCGCAGCCGTCCGCCGGTGCCGCTGTGGTCCAGGTGCCGGCTGCCGTGCTGGCCGCCCGCCGCGCGCTCCAGCACGAACAGCTCGTGGGTGTCGGGACAGCGCAGCGCCCACAGCTCGTCCCGCGTGGCGAGGACGAGGTTGAGGGAGTAGACGGGCAGCTCCTCGGCGACCCACCGGGCGGCTCGCACGATGCCCGCCGTGACGTCGCCGCCGTGCGCCGCGATCTCACGGGTGATCAGGGCGAAGAACCGCTCCGAGTCGGTGTCGCCGCGCACCGTGGCCCGGGCCGCCGGCCCCAGATGGGCGTCGAGCGCGTCGAGGCCCTCGATGACGCCGTTGTGGGCGAACAGCCGCCCGTCCTGCTCGAACGGATGGGTGTTGCGCGTCTCCAGCCGCCCGGTCGAGGCGAAGCGGATGTGGGCGAGGAACGTCGCCGACTCCACCTGTCGCGCCTCCTCGGCGAAGGCCCGGTCCGCGTAGGCGGCCACGGGCGCCTTGCGCACCTGCGGAGCCCCCGCCGCGTCGAAGAACCCCAGGCCCGTCCCGTCGGGGTCGCGACGGCTCTGGACGCTGAGGCTGTCGGGCGCGTCCAGCAGCCAGAACGTGGCCCGGGCACGGAGCGGAGCGCTGCTCATGCCGAACAGACGGCACATGGGCCCGTCCCTTCTCCTCCGACTCTCCTCCGACGATCCCGTCGAACCCGTCGATCCTGTCGTACCCGTCACGTCCAGCATCGGCGCGCCGCGCGCACGCCGACAGTCGGTATCCGGCTGCGTTCCGCCCCGCGCGGCTCAGGCCATGCCGAAGAGCTGCGTCCAGTACGTACCGGCCGGGCCGCCGCCCGCGTAGCCCACGCCGAGGTGGGTGAACCCGGGCTTGAGGATGTTCGCGCGGTGACCTGGGCTGTCCATCCAGCCGCGGACGACCTCGGCGGGGGAGCGCTGCCCGCACGCGATGTTCTCGCCGATGCCCCGGTGGCGCGCCCCGGCGGCCGCCGCCCGGTCCCAGGGCTCGGTGCCCTCGGGGGAGGTGTGGGAGTAGAAGCCGCGCCCGGCCATGTCCGCGCTGTACGCCTGGGCCGCCGCGGCCAGCCGGGCGTCGGCGGCCAGCGGCGGCAGACCGGCGGCGGCCCGTTCCGCGTTGGTGAGCGCCAGGACCTCCGTCACCGTGCGCGCCAGGCTCCCCTCGGTCAGCGGCTCGGCCCATAGCGCCGTCCAGTACATGTCACCCGAGGCCGCGACGGCGTGGGCGATGCCCAGGTGGGTGAAGGCCGGGTCGTGCGCCGGATGGCCGTCACGCGCCCGGCCCTCGGCGAGGCAGTAGTCCAGGAACGCGTCGACGGTACGCGGCCCGGACACCAGGTGCTCCGCCATCCGTACATACGCGTAACCCCCGGCGGTGACCCGCTGGAAGACCGAGGACCCGTCAGGGCCCGTGGCGTCGAGGCGCCGCTGGGCGGCCATGGCCTCCGCGTGCGCCCGGGCCGCCGCCACGAGACGGGCGTCGGAGGTCAGCGGGGGAGCGCCGACGCGTCGGCGGACGGCGTTGACCAGCGCCGTCGTGGCCGGGTCGGCGTCGGGCGCCGGGCCGCCGGGGCCGCCGTCGGGCTCCGCGCCGTCCTCCGTCACCTCGATGCCGAAGTCGCGGACGAGGCCCGCCAGCCCGTCCGCGTACCCCTGGCCGAGCGCGCGCAGCTTCCACTGCGGCCCGCGCCGGTAGAGCTCGGCGAGCAGCAGCACCGTCTCGTGGACCGGCCGCGCGGGCGCGAACCGGGCGAGCGCGCCCCGGCCGTCGGCGTCGACGCACAGGACGGGCGCGGGCAGCCCGCCGAGCCCGGCACCGGGTTCGGCGGGGGTGACGACCACGGTGACCCGGGTCGCGCCGGGCCGCAGCCGCCGCGGATCCACCGTGAGCCCGCCGGGCGCGAGGCGGGCGCCGGGGACGGTGGGCTGGTTGTAGAAGACGAAGTCGCCGTCGCCGGAGACCTTTCCGTCGTCCCCGGTGATCAGTGCCGAGATGTCGAACGGGCCGGGCACCCGGACCGACACCGGCCCGTCCGGCAGCGGAAGGTTCCCTCCGGAAGTCAGGTCGCGCACCTGGTCCGCCCTTGGTGAGGGAGGCGGGCTGCCACCCGCCCCGGATCGAGGTATGTGCCGGAGGAACGCCCGGCGGACGACGGGGGTTCCCGGCCTCCGCGCGGGCCGGGCGGGCGGCGCGATTGGAGGTGTTACTCCTGGTTGGCGTAGTATGACCGGCGTCGCTATCGCGTCCTCGGCCATCTCGTCGTCAGCGAGCCCGGACCGTTCCCGAACCCGTTTCGGGGGCAGCCCCAGGGCTCGTCGCGTCGTACCCGGTGTCCGTTCCCGGGGCCGATCCCGGCGAAGCCCTACAGGCCGGTACGTGGTGTCGGCGACTGATCCCCGTTCAGTTCGACAGGCGTCGCCGTCCATCGGCGCGAGCCGGTGGGACGGCCCCGGCAGCCGAACGCCGAAGAGGCGCATAGGGACTTCCAGTCCTTGTCTCCCGGCAGAACGGAAAAACAGCTCGTGGACATGAGCGCGGCCAACAGGAAAGGCCTCAGCCTTTTCGCCCTGATCATGATAGGCCTGGGGTCGATCTTCGGCTCCGGCTGGCTCTTCGGAGCCGGTCAGGCGGCCCAGGTGGCCGGGCCCGCCGCCCTGGTCGCCTGGGTGATCGGCGCGATCTTCATCGGCATGATCGCCATGACGTACGCCGAGGTGGGCGCCGCCTATCCGCTGCCGGGCGCCATGGCCCGCTTCGGCTCCATCTCCCACGGCCCGGTGCTGGGCTTCATCACCGGCTGGGCCGTGTGGATCGCCACCGCCTCGCTGATACCCATCGAGGCCATCGCGGGCACCCAGTACATGTCCTCCTGGAGCTTCGGCTGGGCCAAGGGCCTGGTCGCCGACGGCCACCTCACCGGCACGGGCATCGCGACGGCCCTGCTCCTGACCTTCGCCCTGTGGCTGGCCTGCTACTGGTCGGTCGAGCTGCTGGCGCGCGCCAACAACCTCCTGACCCTGGTCAAGTTCGCCATTCCCGTCCTCGCGGTCGGCGCGCTCATCGCCTCCGGCTTCCACACGGACAACTTCACCGCCCACGGCGGCTTCGCCCCCAACGGCTGGTCGGCCGTCCTCACCGCCGTCACCGCCTCCGGCGTCGTCTTCGCCTTCAACGGCTTCCAGGCCGTCGTCAACCTCGGCGGCAACGCCAAGAACCCCGGCCGCGCCATCCCGCTCGCGCTCGTCGGCGCGCTCTCCCTCGGCCTGGTCATCTACCTGGCCCTCCAGGTCGCCTTCCTCGGCGCCGTCCCGCCGGAGAAGCTCACCGAGGCCGGCGGCTGGAGCGGCGTCAACTTCGCCTCCCCCTTCGCCGACCTCGCCAAGCTGCTGATGCTCCACTGGGTCGTCACCATGCTCCAGTTCGGCGCCTTCATCTCGCCCAACGGCGCCAACATCGGCAACGTCGCCTCCTCCGCCTACCTGGCGCAGAACCTCGCCGAGACCGGCTTCTTCCCCAAGAAGATCGCCGAGGTCCACCCCCGCTACGGCGTCGCCCGCCCCGCGATGTGGCTCAACCTGGGCTTCTCCGTCCTCCTGCTGCTGACCATCGGCCACAGCTGGGAGGCCCTGGCCAGCGTCGTCTCCGCCGCGATGGTCGTCTCCTACCTCATGGGCCCCATCGCCGTCGGCGTCTTCCGGGAGACCAAGCCCGAGCTGCCCCGCCCCTTCCGGCTCCCGGCCGCCAAGGTCCTCTGCCCCCTCATCTTCGCCTTCGCGGCCTGCGCCCTGTACTGGTCGAAGTGGCCCAACACCGGCAAGGTCACCGTCCTCACCCTGCTCTCGGTGCCCATCGCGGCGATCGTGCTGCGCCGCCGGGGCGAGAAGGACCTGCGCAAGCAGTTCGCGCCGGCCTGGTGGATGGCCGCGTTCCTGCTGTGGCTCTCGGCGCTGTCGGCGCTGGGCAGTGCGGAGTTCGGCGGTCACGGCGTGATCCCGGGCGGCCTCGACATCGCCCTGGTGGGCGTGTCGGCCCTGGGCTTCTACTTCTGGGCGGTCCGTGCGGGCGTGCAGGCCCACCGCGCCGGGCTGCCGGACCCCGACCCGGTGCTCGACGGCGGGGCCCGGCCCGCGCCCGGGACCGAGGACGAGCGGCAGGCCGCCGAGCCCGTGGCGGTCCCCGCCGCCTGACGACGGCCGCGCGCCGCTCAGCGGCGCGTCGCGCTGTGGAAGCCGCCCCGGGCCGGACCGGTCCCGGGGCGGCCGTATGTCGCCGACAGTTCCTCGATGGGGTGGGTGGCCACGTCCCAGCCGTTGGCGTCGAGCCAGTCGCCGAGGCCCGGCCCCAGGCCGCCCAGCCAGAGCGGGGCGATGTGCGCCAGCCCCGGCTCGGCGTCGGCCGGCGGGAGGTCCCGGCCGCGCTCCAGGGCGAGCCGGTGGCCCGGCCGGGACAGCCCGCCCAGGGCGAGGAGCAGGCCGGTGGCCTGCTCCTCCGTGAGATACACCAGGAGTCCCTCGGCCAGCCAGGCCGTCCGCACGGCCGGGTCGAAGCCCGCCTCGACCAGCAGGCCGGGCCACTCGGACGACAGCAGGTCGGCCGGCACCGCCGTGCGGGCGCAGCGCGGCCGGGCCGCCCGCCCGGCCAGGACGTCCTCCTTGAAGGCCAGCACGGGCGGCAGGTCCAGCTCGAAGAGGCGCACCCCCTCCGGCCAGGCCAGCCGGTGGGCCCGGGTGTCCAGCCCGGCGGCCAGCAGGACCGTCTGACGGCACCCGGCCGCGCTCGCGGCCAGCAGGAAGTCGTCGTAGAAGCGGGTGCGGATCACCGTGTGATGGGCGATGGCGGTGGCGTACGGACCGGGCCGTACGGCCGGCTCGGCCGGGTATCCGGCGGCGGTGAGGAACGCGGCGGCGTAAGGGTCCGTGAAGAGGGCGTCCGGGCGTTCGCTCTCCCGTGCCCGGACCCGGGCGACGGCCAGGGCCGTCCTGCTGACGGGGCTGAACGACGCGGCCCCGGTGGGCCCGGTGGCGGGTTCCGATGTGGTCATGGGGGCAGGATGCCCACCGGCGCGGCCGGGGACCGTGCCGAGCGCCCGCGCGCCCGCCGGGTCCGGCGGGCGCGCTCGGGCGGTGTCGCTCAGACCCCCACGGCCTCCTCCATCTCCTCCTCCGCGGCCTCGGCGGCCGCCGAGGGAGCCACGGGCGCCGCGGGCCGGGCGCGCCGGGCCTCGGTGGCCCAGGCCGCGCAGACGGCCACGATGCCGGCGAGCAGCCACAGCGCCAGCGTCCACACGTGCCCGCCCAGGCCCGCATGGTCGAAGTAGACGAGGCTGCGTACGCCCTCGACGAACCCGGCGCCGTTCCAGAAGGAGTGCAGCGCGGCGAAGAAGCCGTTCTGCAGCTCGGGGCGGTAGACGCCGCCCGCGCTGGTGAAGTTGAGCATGACGAAGAGGACCATCACGCCCAGCGTCGTCCAGCGCTTGAGGAAGGTGTGGAGTCCGGTGCCGACGAGCAGGACGCCCGCGCAGTAGACCCACGCCATGGCCCACAGTCCCGGCAGGCCCTGGTCGACCAGGCGGAAGACGGGCCCGGCGAAGACCGTGCCGATCACGCTGACGACGAGCGACATGGCACCGGCGAGCGCGATCCGCAGCCGCATCGGCAGCACCGCGCCCGCTCCGCCGATCACGGCGACGGAGGCGTACGAGCCGATGCTCAGCGCGACCAGCAGGAAGAAGATGCCCTGCCCGGTGGGGTCGCCCTCGGCGGGCGGCACCACGTCGGTGACCTTCAGCGGGGCGCCCTGGCGCGCGGCCACGGGCTGGAAGACCTTCTGCACGGCGACGGCCGTGGTGTCCGAGCCTGCCGAGGCGGTCAGCAGCTCGGGGGAGCGCCTGCCGGGCACGTACGCGCCGAAGATCTTCTGGTCCTTGAGCTGCCGGACCGCTTCCTCGCGGTCGGCGACGGTCCGTACGGCGAGGCGGTCGCCCGCCTTGTCGCCGATGGTCTGCGCGAGCACCTGGGTCCCGGTGCCGGAGCCCACGACCGCGACGGGCAGCCGGTGCGGCTCCGGGTGGGCGAACGCGCCCAGGTAGGCGAGGCCCATGCCGACGCACATCAGCAGGGGGGTGAGCAGGTGGGTCAGCACATGACGCAGTGCGCCGCCGTTGGTGGATCTCATCGACACCCTCAAGATAGTTGGCAAATACAACTCTTCCTTCAAGTTGTACTCTACAACCACATGGCCTGAAAGGAGTCCCCGTGCCCCACCGTGACGAGTCCGTGGAGATCATCCAGCGGGAGCTGACCGCCTTCGCCCGCCGCGCCCGCGCCTCGGCGGCGCGGATGCACCCCGAGCTCTCCCTGGTCTCCTACACCCTGCTCTCCCACCTCGAGGACCAGCGGGGCTGCCGCGCCACCGACCTCGCGGCCCACTACCTCCTGGACAAGTCCACGGTCAGCCGGCAGATCGCCACGCTGGAGCGCCTCGATCTCGTCGAACGCCGCGTCGACCCCGACGATCAGCGCGTTCAGGTGCTCCATCTCACGGCGGCGGGCCGGGAGACCCTCGCCCAGGTCGCCGCGCGACGCCACGCGGCCTTCCAGGAGCGCCTCGCCGACTGGAACGAGGACGACCTCGCCGGCTTCGCCGCCCAGCTCCTGCGCTACAACGCGGCGCACGATTCGTCCGGGGGTGCGTAGGCGTCGCCGGGAGCGGTCTTCGACGGTGATCGAAGCGCTCGACGGTGCTCACCAAGGGTGCGGATGATATCGCTGTCGGTGGCGGTGAGGCGACTGCTTCAGGACACCGCCGCCGCCTTACGTGACCGTCGCAGAAAAGGACGCACCATGCGAATCGTCTCCGCCGTCACCATGTCCCTCATCGCGCTCGTCCTGCCCGCCACCAGCGCCTTCGCCGCCCCGGCCGCCGGCCCACCGGCCTGCCCCAGCGGCTCGGTCTGCTTCTTCAGCGGCTCGGACTACCACGGCTCCAGCTGGGAGTGGACGGCCTCCAGCGGCTACCGGGACATGCCCCCGGCCCTCCACGACAACGTCGGCTCCTTCGTGGCGAGCACCGACGCCTGCTTCATCAACTGGGACCCGAAGGAGACCCGCCAGGTGCACAACGGCGACTGGCGCAGGGCGTACGGGGGCGACTTCGGGGGCCGGATCGACGGGGTCAACGGGGGCAACTGCTGACGTGTTGACCCGCTGAAACGCCCGCGGGTCCCGGCAGGGGAGGCCGGGACCCGCAGGCGGCGCGACAGCGGCGACGTCAGGCGGCGGCCACCGCCGCCGGCGTCACCGTCTCCGTCTCCGCCTCCGTCCCCGGACGCGTCTCCGGCTCCTGGTCGCGCAGCCCCTTGAGGAGGACGACCAGCGCCGCGCCGACCGCCGTGCCCGCCGCGATCGCGACGAGGTACAGCAGCGGCTGCCCGATCAGCGGGACGACGAAGGCGCCACCGTGCGGGGCCCGCAGGGTGCAGCCGAACGCCATGGACAGGGCGCCCGTCACCGCGCCGCCCGCCATCGCGGACGGGATCACCCGCAGGGGATCCGCCGCCGCGAAGGGGATCGCGCCCTCGGTGATGAAGGAGGCGCCCAGTACCCACGCGGCCTTCCCGTTCTCCCGCTCGGCGCGGGTGAACAGCCGGCCGCGCACGGCCGTGGCCAGGGCCATCGCCAGCGGCGGCACCATCCCGGCCGCCATGACCGCCGCCATCACCTTCAGGCTGCCCGCGTTGGGGTCGGCCAGCCCGCCGACCGCGAAGGTGTAGGCGCACTTGTTCAGCGGGCCGCCGAGGTCGAAGCACATCATCAGGCCCAGCACCGCGCCCAGGACGACCGCGTTCGTCCCCGACAGGCCGCCCAGCCAGTCGGTGAGCGCCTTCTGCAGCGCGGCGACCGGCTTGCCGACCACCAGGAACATCAGGAACCCGACCACCGCCGACGAGAGCAGCGGAATCACCACCACGGGCATGATGCCGCGCAGCGCGGGCGGCACGGCCACCC
Organism: Streptomyces abikoensis; assembly: GCF_014648775.1. Taxonomy (GTDB): domain Bacteria; phylum Actinomycetota; class Actinomycetes; order Streptomycetales; family Streptomycetaceae; genus Streptomyces; species Streptomyces abikoensis. The sequence goes on along the minus strand of NZ_BMRT01000002.1, from coordinate 114,425 downwards.
GCCGGACGCCCAGGACGGCCGTCCCCGCGAGGAGACCGGCGATCAGCCCGCCCAGGAAGCCCGCGTTCACGGTGAGGGCGATCGACCCGCCGACGAAACCGGGCACGAGACCGGGCCGGTCGGCCATCCCGTAGGCGATGTAGCCCGCCAGCACCGGCACCAGGAACGCGAAGGCGGCCCCACCGGTCTGGAAGAACAGCGCGGCCCAGCTCGCGGACTCGGTCCACAGGAAGTGGTCGGCGACGGACGGCGCCTTGTTCACCTGGTAGCCCCCGACGGCGAAGGCCAGGGCGATCAGCAGACCGCCCGCCGCGACGAACGGCACCATGTGGCTCACGCCCGTCATCAGCCACGTGCGCAGCCGGGTACCGAATCCGTCGCCCGCCCGGGCCCCGGCGTCCATGGGCGCGGTGGCCGCGCGCGCCGCCGCGCGGACCTCGGCGATCAGCTCGCCGGGCCGGTTGACGCCCGCCTTCACCCCGACGTCCACGGTGGGCTTGCCCGCGAAACGGGCCCGCTCCCGCACCTCCACGTCATGGGCGAGGATCACACCGTCGGCCGCCGCGACGACCGCCGGATCGAGCCGCGTGAACCCGGCGGAGCCCTGCGTCTCGACGTCGATCACCACCCCCGCCTCCCCGGCGGCCCGCCGCAGGGCCTCGGCCGCCATATAGGTGTGGGCGATGCCGGTCGGGCAGGACGTGACGGCGACGATCCGGAACGGCCGCGGTCCGTGTGCATCGCCCACGGCCGGCGCCGCCGACTCCGCCCCGGCCGGCCGCACGGCGGCCTCGCCGCCGCGGGGGGTGCCGGCCGGGGCGGGGGCCTGGGCGGTTTCCACGGTCCCGGCTACGCCTGGGCGCGGGGCCGTCTCCGAGGCCGTGGCCGGGTCCGGCGCCTGGGCGGCCCCCAGGGCCCCGGCCGGGTCGGCGGCCTGGGCTGTTTCCGGCGTCTGGGCGATCTCCGAAGCCCGGGCCCGGTCCAGGGCCTGAGCCGGCTCCGGAGCCCTGGCCGGGTCCAGGGTCTGGGCTGTCTCCGGGGCTGCGGCCAACTCCGGGCCCCGGGCCGTCTCCGTGGCCGGGTCCGGTGCCCTGGCCGGGTCGGGGGCCTGGGCCCTCGCCGGGGTCCCGGCCACGCCCTGGACCCGGGCCGTCTCCGAGGCCACGCCCGGGGCCGGAGACCCGGCCGGCTCCCGCAGCCCGGGCGGCTGCCCCGCCCGGGCCTCCTCCCGCGCCGGAGGCGCGCCACCGCGCAGCAGTGCGGCGACCGCCTCCGCGCTCTCCGCCGCCCGTAGGGCGGTCGTGAACTCCGGGTTCATCAGCTGCCGCGCCAGCGCCGACAGGATGGTGAGGTGGTCGCTGTCGGCGCCCGCCGGGGCGGCTATCAGGAAGATCAGGTCCGCCGGGCCGTCCGGCGCCCCGAAGTCGATCCCGGCGGACGCGCGGCCGAAGGCCAGCGTGGGCTCGGTGACGTGCTCGCTGCGGCAGTGGGGGATGCCGATGCCGCCGTCGAGTCCCGTCGGCATCTGGGCCTCGCGCGCGGCCACGTCGGCCAGGAAGCCCTCCAGGTCCGTGACGCGGCCCAGCGCCCGCATCCGTTCGGCGAGCGAGCGCGCCGCCGCTTCCTTCGTCCCGGCGGACAGGTCCAGATCGACCAGTCCGGCAGTGATCAGTTCACTCATCGCGGGCTCCCTTGCACGCGCTGACGCCCGGCGGGCGGTGGTGGACAGTCGGCCAGCGCGCGGTCGTACGGCACCGTCGCCGTGACCGTCACCGCCGCCGGCACGAGATCGGCCGGGCCCGGCATCACACTGCCGGGCAGGCCCACGGCCGCCGCGCCGTGCGCGAGGGCCGAGGCCAGGGCGCCGGGGCCGCTACCCCCGGCGGTGAGGAAGCCGGCCAGGGACGCGTCACCCGCCCCGACATCGCTGCGCACGACGGCGACGGGCGCCGTCCCGAAGTGCGTACCGCTGTCGTCGACCAGCAACTGCCCGTCCGCGCCGAGGCTGGCCAGGACCGCCCGCGCGCCCAGGGCCCGCAGCTCCGCCGCCGCGTCGGCCACGTCGCCGATCGTGGCCAGCGGACGGCCGACGGCCTGGGCGAGCTCGTGGACGTTGGGCTTGACGACGTCCGGGCGCTCCCGCAGGGCCGCGGTGAGGGCGGGCCCCGAGGTGTCCAGCGCGATCCGGGACCCGCCCGCGTGCGCGGCGGCCACGAGCCGCCCGTACCACTCGGGGGCCAGGCCGCGCGGCAGGCTGCCGCAGCAGGCCACCCAGTCCGCACGGGCCGACCGCGCCCCCACGGCGGCGAGCAGGGCGTCCGCCTCGGCCGGGGCCAGCACGGGACCCGCGGCGTTGATCTTGGTGAGGGTGCCGTCCGGCTCGGCCACGGCGACGTTCACGCGCGTCGAGCCGTGGACGGGCACGCCCGCCACCTCGATGCCGTGCTCGTCCAGCAGCCGCTCCAGCAGCTCACCCTCCGCGCCGCCGAGCGGCAGCACCGCGACCGTGCGCCGCCCGGCGGCCGCCACGGCACGCGAGACGTTGACGCCCTTGCCACCGGGGTCCACCCGGTCGGCACCGGCCCGCAACACCGCGCCGCGCTCCAGCCGGGGCACCTCGAAGGTGCGGTCCAGGCTGGGATTGGGAGTGACGGTGACGATCACGCGCGGACCACCGCCGGCCCGGCCAGCTCGACGGCCCGGGCGTCCTCGGCCGACAGGCCCGCGTCGGTGACGACCACATCCACGTCGGCCAGGTCCCCGAAGCGCGCGAAGTGCCGCCGGCCGTACTTGCCGGAGTCGGCGAGCAGCACCACACGCCGCGCCGCGCCCGCCACCGCCCGCTTGACGGCGGCCTCCGCCAGATCGGGCGTGGTCAGACCGCCGTCGAGCGAGAAACCGTTGGTCGCCAGGAAGGCGACGTCCGCGTGGATCTCGGCGTAGGCGCGCAGCGCCCACTCGTCCACGGCGGCGCGCGTCCGGCGCCGCACCCGGCCACCGACCAGGTGCAGCGCGATGCCCGGGTGGTCGGCCAGCCGGGCGGCGACCGGCAGGGCATGGGTGACGACGGTGAGGGAGGAGTCCAGGGGGAGCAGGCCGGCGAGGCGGGCGGCCGTCGTGCCCGCGTCGATGATCACGCTGCCGTCGGCGGGGAGCTCGGCGAGCGCGGCCCGCGCGATGGCGTCCTTCTCGTCCGCCGCCGTGGTCTCGCGCTCGGCGAGATCCGGCTCGAAGTCGAGCCGCCCGGCGGGGATGGCGCCACCGTGGACCCGCCGGACGAGCCCGGCCCGGTCGAGGGCCTTGAGGTCGCGCCGCACGGTCTCGGCGGTGACCCGGAAGTCCTCGGCGAGGGAGAGCACCTCCACCCGGCCGCGCTCGCGGGCGAGACGCAGGATCTCCTGCTGACGCTCCGGTGCGTACATGAGGGATTACTTCCGTTCGATGCCCGAATCTGTGGTTTCCGCTCACCTTAGTGGCAGGCTGGCGGAGAAGTAAACAGAAACGGGCAATCAAACGGGCACGATCGGGCATCGCGGTGCGGATCGTCAGCCACAGTTCCCGGCCGGCCGGGACCGGGTGACGAGGTCGGGATACCCGGTGGTGGCGTCGATCCACACCACCTGGGTGCCACCCGCGGCGGCCGCCCCCAACTGCTCACCCCGGTCGCAGGAGACCCGGCCCTTGCGCGAGCCGTCGGTCGAGAACTGCCACAGCCTGGACAGCGTGTCGTTGCGGAGGGCGCTGTCCGGCGTCCTCGCCGTGACGGTCACCGCGTCCTCGGAGGCCGTGAGCCCCACGCCGTACAGCGCGTCCTCACCCTGCCCCGGGCTGATGTCCACGACGCCCGTGCCGTCGAGGCCCACGCGCCGCACGGCCGTCCGGGCGCTGTCCTTGACGTCCTCGACCAGCCAGAAGACGTGCTTGCTCGTGATCGCGGTCCGCCCCAGGCCGTGCGGCGTACCGATCTGCGGCAGCACCGTCACCTTGCCGGTCGCGATGTCCAGCAGTTTGGTGTCCTGGCGGTAGACGCCGTGGACGCGGCCCGAGTCGGTGTAGGCGATCCGGCCGTTGCGCAGGGACGGCCGTGCCGTCTCGGCCCAGAGCTTGCCCGACTCCGGGAAGATCCTCGTGGGCTCGATCTCCCCGATGCGCAGGTACACCACACGGTTGCCGCCCTTGCGCATTCCGATCTCGAAGACCACGTCCTTCCCCTCGATCCGGGGCGAGTGGATCCCGTACCGGTCGTCGTACAGCTTCTTGACGGGCCCACCGGCGATCGGCCGCGCCAGGACCTCCACGCGGTTGCCCCGGTACGCCACCCAGACCACCGTTCTGCCGTCGGTGGCCGGCTCGACGTGGTTCCGGCCGTCATTGGGGCTGATCAGCTTCTTCTCGCCCGTGCCGTCCGTACGCCCGGCCCAGACCGAGTTGGCCTCGGTGCCGCTCTCGTTCGAGGCCGGCGCGACCCACCAGCCACCGCCCGCGCCCACGTTCGTCCTGCTGCTGGTGACCCTGCCGAGGAGCCGGTCGGTGTCCACGCCGATGGCGAGCTCCCAGCCGGGGACGATGCCGTGGGCCGTGAAGGCCCGTTCGACGGCCCTGAGATCCCTGCCCGTGACGCCGAGTTCCCCGGCGGCGGCGATGACGGCGTCGCGGCCCTCGGTGAAGCCGTCCAGCGGGGTCATATAGCCGGTGAGCGCCCGGTGGACGATCCTGTCGGCGAGGGTGCGGTCCAGGTCCTTGCGGATGTCCCAGAGGGCGCCGGAGAAGATGGTGGAGTTGAGGTGGACGCCGCCGTTGTCGGTGGCGAAGCCCACGCCGAGGAAGGACTTGGCGGTCGTCCTGCCGTCGTTCATGTCCCGGACGGCGCACTCGCGCGGGGATTTGGTGCGGCACAGCGTGTCGCCCAGCAGTCCCGACGCGGGGTCGTCCATGGACGTGCCCCGGGCGTCGGTCTTGACGGCGGCACCGAAGTAGTCCGCGATCGCCCCGGCGAGCGCTCCGGACTGGCCCGCGTGGACGAGCCCGGCGGTGCGCTCGACGACGCCCTGCGTCATCACGTGGCCGACCACGTCCAGGGCGGCGGAGAACGGGCGGTACTCCGCGTCACCGTTGCCGTACGCCGCCTTGGTGCCGTCCCAGAAGGCGTTCTTGAGCGGGTGCCCGTAGTCCCAGACGCCCACCAGGGAGTTGACCCCCATGCCCCGGCCGTCGATGCCGTCCCGGCCGAGGACGGACGTGTAGTAGTCCTGGACCTTGCCCGCCGCCCAGTGGGCGTCGACCGCGCCGGTCTCGGTGGCCTCCTTGCCGAAGGCCGGGGTCGCCGAGCCGAACTCCTTGAGCCCGGCCGGCCAGGTGCCGGCCAGCTCGTCGGCGCTCCTCCGGCGTGCGTCCCAGGTGGCGATGGGCTTCCCGGAGCCGTCCCGCGTCCGGGAGTAGTCGCGCATGACGTATTCCTTGCGCGCCTCGTCGCGGTCCAGCCGCAGCTCGACGGTCGACCCGTCCGCCCTGACGCCGGAGCCCAGTGTCGCGGGCCCCGGCGCGGGCGGCTGGGGCGCGTCGGGGGTGCCGCCGGAGTCGTACGGGCCGGTGGGGAAGCGGCGCGCGGGCACGTCGAACGTCCTGATACTGCTGTACTCGAGGACCGGATAGCCGTCGGCGGCGTCGATGTAGACCTCGTCCAGCACCGGCGCCCCGGAGGTCGGGTCCTTGCCGCGCACGGTGACGTGCCGGGCGAGCACGCCCGTACCCCTGGGCAGGACGACCAGGCCGCGCGCGGTGCCGGTCAGCGGCTCCTCCTGTGCCTGCCGGGCGTCGAGCCGTGTGAGCGTGGCGTCGACGGCCCGCTCGACAGCGATTTCCTCACTCACCTCGGGCGTGGTGTCGGTGGTCAGCGCTGTGAAGTACTTGCCTGACGTGCCGGTCACCACACGTTTACCGCTCTGACGCTGCATGCGAACGACGTACTGCCCGCCGAGGACATCGACACCGTGATGCTTCTGCTGGAACCGCACCGTCTCCGAGGTTCCGGAGGCGGTGGTCCGCAGGGGCGCCAGGTCACCCTTCCCCTGGGCGGCGAGGTGGCCGAGCGCCACGTCCACGGCGCTCCCGGTGGCCGCCGTCGGCGGCCCGTCGACCGCGTCGGCGGGTGCCCCCGAAACGACGAGTGCGGCGGCGCTGATCAGCGCCGCCGCACTCGTGAATGAAGCTCTCGGTCTTGCCGTCCGTCTTGCCGTCCGTGCTCTGGGCTCGCGCAAGGTCTCCCCCTCCGACAGCAGGAACAACTGTGGGCGGAGCCATGCAAGCGGTGGCACGTCGGCCCATCAATGGGCCGGGTGATTGCGCGAGTGGAATCAGGCCTTGATCAGTACGCGGAGTTGACGTTGTCCATGGAGCCGTACTTGTCGGCGGCGTAGGCGCAGGAGGCGGTGATGTTGGCGACCGGGTCGTAGATGTCCCAGGAGGTGCCCTCGACGTGATACGCCTTGAACGTCGGGTCGATGATCTGCAGCAGACCCTTCGACGGCACACCGTTGACGGCGTTGACGTCCCAGTCGTTGATCGCACGCGGGTTACCCGTGGACTCACGCATGACGTTGCGCTTGATGCCGTCGTAGGAGGCCGGGATGCCCTTGGCGCGCAGGATGTCCATGGACTCCTTGATCCAGCCGTCCAGGTTGTCCGCGTAGGCCTTGGGGGCCGGGGCGGCGGGCTTGGCGGCGGGGGCGGCGGGCTTGAGGGCCTTGCGCTCGGTGGAACGGTTGGCGCGCTCCTGGTCGGCCTTGGCCTTCGCGTCGGCCTTGGCCTTGGCGTCGGCGGCGGCCTTGTCGGCGGCGGCCTTCGTGGCGGCTGCGGCGGTGGTCTTGGCCTGCGCGATGGCGGCGTCCGTCTGCTGGGCGATCTCGGCCTGCTGGGTCTCGCCGAAGGAGCCGGCGCTCTGCGCGACCGTCTTCAGGGTGTGGGTGTCGGCGGCGGTGGCCGGGACGGCGGCCAGGGCGACGGCGGCACCGGCGGCGGCGGTGACGACAGCGGCGGAGATCTTGTGGGCCTTGGGCAGACGGGTATAGCCGGAGGAGATGGTGGAGCGCATAACTGAGCTGAACCTTCCAATCGCGTAGTCGCCGGTGGCCGTCATTGGCGCGAGGAGAGCGCCGTTTCTCGGTCGACGGCGCCAGGCGACCCCGTAATTGTTAGCGGCCGGAAAACCCGCTGGCAAAGGTGTGACCTACTACGCCACACCCAAGAAAACCAGGTTCAGACCATCCGTGAATGTCTACTTTGCCCCGCCGCGCAGAAGCGCCCGCCACTAACCCACCTCGTAAGTGAGCCAGGTCTCATGGCCGGGCTCACATCGCGGCCCCCTCGTCGTCACCGCACGTCATGTGGCATGCGCGTGGCGTGCGTGGAAGATGCCCCAGCGGAGCAGGTCGTCGCGGCAGGCGTCCACCCACAGGGGCAGGTTCTCCAGGAGACCCGCCAGATAGCCGGCGCTGATGACGTCCCCGAGCTCCGTCGCCCGGTGCCGGGTCTCCTCGGTGAGCCGTGTGTAGTGGGTGAGCAGCTGCTCGCTCCGGTCGTCGAAGTCGACGCGCGCCAGCCCGAGCGCCGTGAGCCCGCCGCGGTAGAACGAAGGGGTGGCCAGGGCGTCCACCTCCAGCCGCGCGATCGTCCGGCTCAGGGCCTCCGGAGGGGTGTCCTCGGCCGCCATCAGGTCGGTGAAGACCAGGTCGCCCCGGGGTGTCAGCACGCGGACCGCCTCGCGCAGCAGCCCCTGGCGATCGCCGCTGTGGCAGAAGGCCTCCTGGGACCACACCACGTCGAAGTGCCCGTCCGGGAAGGGGATGTCCTGGAACGAACCCGTGACGACCTCGATGAGGCCGTCCAGCCCGCGCTCGGCGTTGACCCTGCGGTGGTGCTCGTTCTGGTTCTCGCTGATGTTGAGGGCGACGACGCGGCAACCGAAGCGTTCGGCCAGGTAGCGGGTGGGCCCGCCGTAGCCGGAGCCCAGGTCGAGGATCCGGCACTCCGGGCCGAGCCGGGCGAGGCGTTCCGCGATCTTGTCGGCCGCCCGCTCGATCGTCCGGTGGGAGGCGGCCGCGACGGGCTCCCGCTCGTGGGCGTAGATCCCGGTGTGGATGTCCTCGCCGCCCCACATCCGGGCGTAGAAGGCGTCGACGTCACCGGTGTCGTAGTAGCGTCGCGCCGCGGCGGCGGGGTCCGTGCTGTCGTGAGGCATGGTCGTGTCCTTGCGCGGTCGGTTCGTTTCGCGGGGTCGTCGTGGATGCCCGGCTCATGTGTCGCCGGGGAGCAGTAGCCGCAGCAGTTCGCGGCAGGCGGCCGGCTCGTCCGACGCGGGGAAGCGCGCCGTCACGGCGTACTCCCCGCGTTCGAAGAGACCGGTCTCCCACATGCCGGCGCGCAGCCGCAGGAAGTGGAAGTCGGGGAGCGGCGCCGTGGGCTCGTGAACGCCCTCGACGGAGTAGAGGCGGTCGTTCACCCCCGCCGCGCGCAGCGCCGCGCACGCCCGCCGCCGGTCCAGCGGTTCGGTCATCCGGTCGTGGCGCTCGTGTCGGCGCTCGTGCCGGTATTCGCGTCGGCGCGCTTGAGGTAGCCGTTGTCCACCAGCCACTTCACGCTGAGCTTCGGGGTGGGGGCGCCGGGTACCAGGGCCGGGTCGAGCTGGATCTGCCGGCCCCCGCCGGGCTGCTCGAACCACGCGGCGATGCCGCCCTGCCAGACCGTGAAGGACTTGGCGACGGTGTAGACGTGGTAGTTGCAGGGGTACTTGTCATCGATGGTCTGCAGGCTGTCCGGCGGCAGGGCGCGCTGGGAGTACGGGGCGCCGGCGGGGGCGAGGAAGGAGCCGCCCTCGTGGCCGAAGCGGTCGAGCTTCTGGCCGGCCTTGAGCTGGGTCTTGTTCTTGTCGAGCTTGCCGCCGCGCTTGGCGAAGCCGTCGTCCGGCGGGTACTTCCAGGTGGGCTTGCCCGTCCAGAAGGCGCTCAGGAACGCGTCGGGCTTGAGGCTTCCGGTTCTCTTGTAGCCCTTGAGCAGCGGTCCGACGGGCTTCGTCAAGGGGCCGGGGAGGGTATCGGCGGCGGGGCCGAGCTGGGGGTTCTTCGTGTCGAACGCGCCCGTGCACAGCTTGGCCCGGAGATCGGCGGTCTTCGTCCCGCCGCCCGCTCCCGTCTCCGCCGGAGCGGCGGTCGCCGGCCCGGTGAGCAGCGCACCGGTCAGGGTCGCTCCGCAGACCGCCGCGAGTAAGCGTATTCGGGTGTTCATGCTTCCCTCTTCCTTCCGGTACACGAAGAGCACGGGAACCCCATGGGTCACCGTGCTCCCGCATGTTCTCCCGGACCCCGGCCGCACAGGCAGACCAAGATCAGCCAGATGAAGAGGAGGGAAGAATTCCGGCCGGGTCGGCTCAGCGTCCCGGGACGCTCGCCTTCTTGCCGGACCGGTCGAGGGCGACCGGGATCGTCTGCGTCTCGACACTGCGCTTCTGCCGGCCGTCGAGCGGCTTCTGGACAGCGTTGATGTTGAGGGACACGCCCTGGCCGCCGCTGAACTTGCCGCTCGCGAAGGCGCTCACGCCGTCCGCCGTGATCTCGTAGCCGGTCACGTCGACGATGCCGTGGTCCCGGCAGTCACGGAGGACCTGCTCGACGGGGACGAACCACAGCCAGTGGTTGTCGCCGTCGTGGTTGAGGTCGACCTTCTCGTTGAACCAGATGGCCACGCTTCCGCTGAGGTTGACGGTGGCGGTCCAGTCGATGTCGTACTTCTGGGTGCCGACCACGAGCGACGCCTCGACGACCGACTTCGCGGGGATCTTCAGCGGGAGGTCGACGCTCCAGTTCTGCGTCTCCTTGTGGGTGTACTCCTGCGTGGAGGAGAGGCTGGCCTCGATCGACGTGGTCTCGCTGACCTTGGCGACGGCGGGGATCTCCGCGGAGACCTCCATGGTCACGCCGATCTTCAGCGACTCGGTGACCGAGATCCGCAGGTCCTGCTCGGTGGTCTTGCTCTGCTTGTAGGTGACCTGCTGCTCGACGTCCGTGCCGTTGCGGTAGTTGGTGGCGACGGAGCTGACCTGACCCGGCACGGGGGAGGGGGCGTTGGGGTCGTAGACGATGCCGCTGTACTTCGCGGAGACCTGGTACTTGTGGTAGTCGCCGAGGGCGCTCTGCTTGCCGTAGTCGGTGGACGCGGTGAAGCGGCAGCCGTTCGACTTGGGGAATCTCTCCCGGGCCAGCCACTTCCCCCACTCGTCCGTTATCTCCTGGAGCGAGCGGACGGCGCCTTTGCCCTTGGCGCTCGCCTGCGCGCGGGGAGCGGCGCCGGCCGCGCTCGCGGTCGCGACGGACAGGGGGACGGCGGCGGCGACTCCGACGGCGGGGGCGAGGGCGAGAACGCGTCGCCTGGAGACATAACTCATTGAATTCCGTACCTTCTTGGGGTTGGTGGCGGAGGAGCGAGTTGCTTGTCGATCATTGGATTCCGCTTACGCCGGTGCCGCCTAGGGACTTTGGTCCCGAAAACCCCGAGGGCGTCATTAAGTAACTTAAGAATCTCCCCACTTGGTCACGCCGTGCCGTCGCGCGGACGCGGACGGCCACGGACCGGTGAATTCACGGCTCAGCGGAGGGCGAAGCGCGCCGGGGGCGCGCACCGGTCCTCGACGACGTCGGCCACGTACTCGCCCCACGCCGGCCCGTGTTTGAAGCCGTGACCGGAGTCGCCGCCCACCAGCCATACGTCCCGGCGGCCCGGATGCCGGGCGAGCAGGAAGTGCTCGTCCGGGGTCACCGCGTACGAGCAGACCTCGCGGCGCAGGACGGGGGAGTCGGCGAGGTGGGGGAGCCGGGCGCGGAGGTAGTCCCGCAGGGCAGGGGGGATCTCCCCGGGGGACGGATCCGTGGCGGCGCGCGGGTCGGTCTCCACGTCCGGTACGACCTTGACGCCGAGCTCCCCTACCGCGGGGATCCCGTAGCAGCCGTGCTCCCGGTCCAGCCAGGCCGGCCGGCCCCCGGACCCGGACTCGTACCCGGTCCCAGCCCCGGACCCGGTGCCCGCCTCGCCCTTCGCCCACGGGCCCCGAGGCCGCACGTACCAGCAGTCCTGGCGGTACGGGCGGACCGAGGTCAGCCCGGGGAACAGCGCGGGCAGCGCCGGCCCGACCGCCCAGACCGTCAGGTCGGCGCGCAGCGGCTCGCCGTCCACGACGGCCGTGCCGCCGTCGGGCACGGCGGCCCCGCGCAGCAGCTCCGCCCCCCGCTCCCGGGCGGAACCGGCGAGCGCGCGCGTCGCCGCCCGCGCCAGGAGCACGCCGGCCTCCGGCTCGAACAGGGCCGTACCGGTCCCGCCGCCGGCGAAACCCGGGAAGCGACGGGTCACGGCAGCGCCGGTCAGCGTCTCGACCGGCACGCCGAGGCGGCGCAGCGCTGCCGCGCTCGCCCGTTCCCAGTCGTCGCCGTCGCGGGGGCCCAGGGTGAGGACGCCGGTGGGCAGCAGGAGCCGCCGGCCGGACTCCCGTTCCAGCTCCCGCCACCCCGTGGCCGCCCGGTGGGCGAGGCCCGTGTACCAGTCGTCCGTGCCGTGGGAGAGCCGCAGGATGCGGGTCTCCGCACTGGACGGGCCTTCCGTGCCGGGTTCGTTGGGGTCGAGGACGCGTACCGACCAGCCGCGGAGGGCGAGCGCGCGGGCGGTGGCCAGACCGAAGACCCCCGCCCCGACCACCAGGGCCGTACGGGTCACGACGCCATGACCCGCGCTTCGAGGTCGGCGGGCAGCGGCGCGAAGAAGCGGGCCGCGGTGTCGACGCGCACGCCGGCGGCGGGCGTCCGGACGCCGTCCCAGCGCGGCTCGCCCGTCTCGCCGAGGGCGGTCCACAGCCGGCTCGCGAAGTCCGGCATCACCGGGTGGGCGAGCTGGGCGAGCGTCCGCGCGGCCGCGGCCTCGGCGGCGAGCGCGGCGCCGGCCCGGCCGGAGCCCGTGCCCGAGTCCCGGGTGCGGCTCTGGGAGGCGGCGAAGTCCTGGGCGAGGCTGACCAGTTCGCGCAGCAGTCGGGTGGCGCGGCGGGGGGAGAAGTCCGCGGCGGAGTAGGCGTTCAGGCAGTCCTCGGCGAGGCGCTCCAGCAGCCGCAGGAACCGCTCCTGGGAGGGCAGGGGGTCGCCCGCCGGTATCGCGCCGCCGGCCTGCGTCTCGATCCGGGTGAACAGGTCGGTCAGCCAGGACTGCCAGCGCCCGGCCAGCTCGCCGTCGGCCAGCTCGTGGAAGCGCTCCCAGCCGAACGAGGTCCGCTCGCTCTCGGGGCGGTCGTGGGAGAGGACGAAACGCGCGGTGTCGGCGGGCACGGCCGCAAGCAGGTCGTTCGCCCAGACCGCGTGGCGGCGGCTGGTGGAGAACTTGGACGAGCCCAGCTGGTAGAACTCGTTGGTCACCAGCGCCCGGGGCAGCTGGAAGTCGGGGTCGTAGGCCATCAGCAGCGCCGGCTGGAGCAGGGCGTGGAAGTAGCCGTTGTCGAAGCCGAAGAACTGGACGATCTCGGTCCGCGGGTCGTTCCACACCGAACGCCACTCGTCCGCGTCCCGGCCCGACGCACGCAGACCCTCGGCCAGCTCGGCGAAGTAGCCGGGCATCATCTCGGCCCAGACGTAGATCCGGTGGTCCTCGAAGCCGGGGACGGGCATCGGCAGGCCCCAGTCGGTGGGGTGGCCGACGGGGATGTCGGGCAGGCCCCGCTCGATCATGTCCGCGCACAGGGCCTCCAGCTGGGGGCTCATGGCGGTGGCCGCGTGGAAGGCGCGCAGCCGGTCGGCGTACTCGCTCAAGGGGAAGACCAGCCGCTCGACGGGCCGCTCCTCGGGCGTGCCGCCGCAGGCGTTGCAGACGGGGGCGACGACGTCGGTGACCCGGTTGGGCAGCGCGCAGTTCTCGCAGGAGTTGCCGTCGCTGGCGCTGCCGCAGTGCGGGCACTTGCCGGTGAGGTGGGCCTCGAAGAGGTAGCGCTCGCAGTCGCCGCAGAACAGGGCCTGCTCGGTGCGGACGCGCAGCGCCCCCCGGTCGTGCAGCCGGGCGAAGAACTCGGCGACGATGTCCCGGTGGAGCTCCGAGCGCCAGGGGCGGACGTAGGCGTCGGGCGTGAAGCGGGCGGAGTCGAAGATCCGGGCGATCTCGTCGGCGAAGCCTTCCGCCATCTCCAGGGGGTCGGTGCCGTCCCGGCGGGCCTTGGTGGGCACATAGCTCTGGTGGAGGTCGGAGCCGGTCACGAACAGGCCGTCGGCGCCGAGCAGGCGGTGGGCGCGGATCCGGATGTCGGCGCCCGAGTAGGGGCCCGACAGGTGGCCGAGGTGGAGGTCGCCGTTGGGCGTGGGCGGTGCGGCGGTGACCAGGGTGAACGAGGACATGGCGGGGCTCCGGGTCGGAAGTCTCGGCGGAGAGGGTGTGCGGACGGCGGCGGGACTCAGAGGCCGATGGGACTCAGAGGTCGATGGGGCCGTGGTCCGTGGGCCAGTAGACGGAGAGGAAGACCAGCCGCTCGGTGTCGCTGGTGTTGCGCACGTGGTGGAGGCTGCCGGCCGGGAGCAGCGCGGTGACCTCGGGGCCGACCTCGCACTCCTCGCCGTCGACGGTCAGGACGCCGTGGCCGGAGAGGAACACGAACATCTCGTGGTCCTCGTGGTGGTGCGGATCGGTGGCTCCGCCCGGCTCGACCACGGCGCGGCCCACGCCCCAGGGAGCGAGTTCCTCACCGCCGTTGGGGTAGATCTGCTGGAAACGGATGCCGTAGGCGTCGACCAGCTGGTCTTCGCCCGTCTTCCTGATCAGCATGGCTGCTCCGGAGGGTTGGGAAGCGGGAAGCGGAACGGGGGATCAGCGGTGGGCGGCCGAGCCGGCCGGGTCGCCGGCGCCGTCGGCGGACCGTCCGGCGCGTGGGATCCCGAAGGTGGTGAACGCGGTGCGCGAGGGCAGCGGGTGGACCTCACGGCCCGTCAGCGTGTTGAGGATGACGGCCGAGCGCCAGGCGGCGAGCCCCAGGTCGGGTGCGCCGACGCCGTGGGTGTGCCGTTCCGCGTTCTGGACGAAGACGGAGCCGGTGACCGGCCCGTCGAGGGCCAGCCGGTAGTCGGCGCCCACCACCGGGCGTCCGGACGAGTCGCGGACGAGGTAGGGGTCGAGGCCGCTCAGCAGGCCGTCGCTGGGGCGCTCGGCGTAGCCGGTGGCGAGGACGACCGCGTCGGTCGTCACCGTCTCGCGGCCGCCCTCCTGGACGTGCTCCAGCTCCAGCTCGATCCGCCCCTCATGGGTCCGTCCGCCGCGGACGGCGGTGGCGGGGCGCAGGACGGCGTCGGGCCAGCCGCCGGTCAGGGTGCGCCGGTAGAGCTCGTCGTGGATGTCGCCGATGGTCTCGCCGCTGATGCCCTTGTACAGCTGCCACTGCTGCGGCAGCAGCCGGTCGCGGGTCTCCTGGGGGAGCCGGCGGAAGAAGCGGGTGTAGTCCGGGGTGAACTGCTCCAGGCCCAGCTTCGAGTACTCCATGGGGGCGAAGGAGGGGGAGCGGCTGATCCACTGGAGACCCTCGGCGCCGTCGGGCCGGGCGCGCAGCAGGTCCAGGAAGACCTCGGCGCCGGACTGGCCGGATCCGATCACGGTGACATGGCGCTTGGTGAGCAGCTCCGCGCGGCGGGAGAGGTAGTCGGCGGAGTGGAAGGCCGGGACGGCCGGGTCGTCCGTCAACGGCCGCAGCACTGACGGAATGGCGGGTTCCGTGCCGATGCCGAGCACCAGGTTGCGGGTGTGGCCCCGGCCGGCCAGGACCTCGTCGCCGTTCTCGTAGGTGTAGTCGACGGTGAACACCTGGTGCCGCTCGTCCCATGCGACGGCGTCGACCTGGTGGCCGAAACGGCACTGGGCCAGTTCCTCGCTCACCCAGCGGCAGTACGCGTCGTACTCGGCGCGGTGGATGTGCAACTGCTCGGAGAAGTAGAACGGGAAGAGCCGCCCGATCGCCTTGAGGTAGCCGAGGAAGGACCAGGGGCTCGTCGGGTCGACCAGGCTCACCAGGTCTGCCAGGAACGGGACTTGGAGCGTCGTGCCGTCGATCATCAGCCCCGGATGCCAGCGGAATTCCTGCGTCCGCTCCAGGAAGGCGGTCCGCAGACCGGGCACGCCGTCGGCCATCGCGGCGAGCGACAGGTTGAACGGGCCGATTCCCACGCCCAGAAGATCGAGCGGCTCCGCCGGGGAGTGCATGTCTGTCGTCATTCCCACTCTTTCGTGCCAGGGGTTCCAGGATCCGGAGGCGGAGGTTCGTCACAGGACGGACCGCTCGAACACCTTTGCCCACGTGGCAGCGAAAGGCAAGTAATCCTTTGGTATTTGCGTTGCTCACGATGGATTCGGCGCGACCGTGGCCTGCGGGGCAAGAGATCTCTTGCCAAAAGCCCGCAGGACGGGCAGGCTGACGCATCGTGTTCGAACATGATCCAGATCAGGCCACCGAACCGTCCGACACCCTCGCCGTGACCGAACGCACCCGCCACCGCCGCCTGCGCGAGCAGGGCAGCACGAGCCGGGCCGAACTCGACGCCATCCTCCGGGCCGGATTCCTGTGCCACCTGGGGGTGATGGTGGACGGCGCACCCATGGTCGTCCCCACCGTCTACGGCGCGGACGGCACCACGGTCTACTTCCACGGCTCCGTAGCCAGCCGCAGCCTCGTCGCCTCGCCCGAGGCCACCGTCTGTCTGACGGTCACTCACGTCGACGGGCTGGTCCTGGCCCGTTCCGTCTTCGAGCACGGCGTCAACTACCGCAGTGCCATGATCTACGGCGTGCCGAGGGCCGTGACCGACCCGGAGGAGAAGCTCGCCGGGCTGCGCTGCCTCACCGAGCACGTCACCCCCGGCCAGTGGGACTACGCCCGCCGGCCCAGCCGCAAGGAACTCGCCGCGACCGCCCTGCTCGCGCTGTCGCTGGACGAGGCCTCGGTGAAGGTCCGCACCGGCCCGCCCGACGACGGCGACGGCCCCGACGCCGAACTGGGCGTCTGGGCGGGCGTCCTGCCGCTGCGGCAGACCTGGGGAGCCCTCGAGGCCGACCCCGCGCTGGCCGAGGGCATAGCCGCCCCCGCCCACCTCGCCGACCGCGTCGACCGCCCGCTCGGCTGACCCCTTCCCGCTCCCGCCCGGCTCCCACGACCGCTCCGCGAGCGTCGGGCCCCACGTCTGCCCGGATCCACAGGAGTTACCCGATGACCCTCGCCACCGGCAACGCCCTCGACGCCAAGGACGCCGTCCTACGGCGGCAGCACAGCCGCGAGTCCTCCGCCCGCACCTACGCCCGTACCTTCCCGATCGTGCCGGTGCGCGCCGAAGGCATGACGGTGGAGGGCGCGGACGGACGGCGCTACCTGGACTGCCTCTCCGGCGCGGGCACCCTCGCGCTGGGCCACAACCACCCGGTCGTCCTGGAGGCGATCCGGCGGACCCTCGACAGCGGCGCCCCGCTGCACATGCTCGACCTCGCCACCGCGGACAAGGACGAGTTCACCAGCGCCCTCTTCGAGAGCCTGCCCAAGGGCTTCGCCGACCGCGCCCGCGTCCACTTCTGCGGCCCCGCCGGCACCGACGCCGTCGAAGCGGCCCTGAAGCTGATGCAGACCGCGACCGGACGGCGGGGCCTGCTCGCCTTCACGGGCGCCTACCACGGGATGACCGCCGGCGCGCTGGCCGTGACCGGCAACGTCGGCGTGAAGGAGCCGCTGCCCAGCGGCGGCGAGGTGACCCGCCTGCCCTACCCGTACGGCTACCGCTGCCCCTTCGGCGTGGGCGGCGAACGCGGCGCGGAACTGTCCGCCGCCTACGTCGAGCGCCTCCTCGACGACCCGGCGGGCGGGGTGCTCCCGCCCGCCGCGATGATCCTGGAGGCCGTCCAGGGCGAGGGCGGCGTCGTCCCGGCCCCCGACGCCTGGATGCGCGAGATGCGGCGGATCACCGCCGAGCGCGGCATCCCGCTCGTCGTCGACGAGGTGCAGACCGGCGCCGGGCGCACGGGCGCGATGTGGGCCGTCGAGCACAGCGGGATCCTGCCGGACGCGATGGTCCTCTCCAAGGCCATCGGCGGCAGCCTGCCGCTGGCCGTGGTCGTCTACCGCGAGGACTACGACGGCTGGCGGCCCGGCGCCCACACCGGCACCTTCCGCGGCAACACCCTCGCCATGGCCGCCGGCGCGGCCACCCTGCGCCACATAGCCGCCGAGGGCCTCGCCGAGCGCGCCGCGCTCGTCGGCGCGAGGATGACGGCCCGCCTGGAGAGCCTGCGCGCCGCGCTGCCGGTCATCGGCGACGTCCGGGGCCGCGGCCTGATGCTCGGCGTCGAACTCGTCGACCCCGCCGCCGAGCCCGACACCTGCGGCGCCCGCCCGGCCGACCCCCACCTCGCCGCACGCGTCCGCGCCGCCTGCCTCAGCCGCGGCCTGATCGTCGAACTCGGCGGCCGCCACGACGCCGTGCTGCGCCTGCTGCCGCCGCTGACCATCACGGACGAGCAGGCCGAAGCGGTCCTCGACCGGCTGGCCGACGCCATCGAGGAAGCGGCGGCGGGCACGGACATCGCGGGGGGCCGGGCGTGACACGCGAAATCCCCACGTCCGGGGACGCCCCTCTCGGGGACAGCGCCGACGCGGAACGCGTCACGAACCTGCCGGCGACGCGCGCGGCAGCGGACGACACGACCGCGCCCGGCGCGTCCGGGGCTGGCGACCCGTCAGGAGTTGGCGCGGGGGCCGGCGTGTCCGCGCTGGCGGCAGGCGCCGCCCTGGCCGGCGGTGTTGCCGGGCCTGGCGCCCTGCGGCCGCTCCTGGACGCCGTGCTGGCCGGCCTCGCCGACGGCGCGGCGCTCCGTGGCGGGCCGCTGCCCGCCGGTGGCCCCGCCGGGGTCGCCGCCTTCGTCGCGGCCGCGCTCGGGGACCGGGACCACCGGGCCGTGAGCGCCACCGGCGAACCGGCCGCGCCGAGCGACCAGGGCCACCCGGGCGAAGCCCTCGCCGACGACGGGAACCACCCGGCCCGAGGCCGCGCCAGCGGACCCGCCGCGTCCGGCGAACCCCCCGCGTCCGGCGAGGACGTCCTCCGCCGGCTCACCACCCTGCTCGCCCGGGGCAGTGCCGACCCCGCCGACCCCGCCTGCGCGGCCCATCTCCACTGCCCGCCGCTCGCCCTCGCGGTCGCCGCCGACCTCGCCGTCAGCGCCCTCAACCCCTCCCAGGACTCCTGGGACCAAGCACCCGCCTCGACCGAGCTCGAGACCGCCCTGGTGCGCGACCTCGCCGCCCTCGTCGGCTACGACCCGGCGACGGCCGCCGGCGTGATCACTTCCGGTGGCACCGAGTCCAACCTCATGGGCCTGATGCTCTCCCGCGACCACGCCCTCGGCCGGGCCGGCGGCCACGCCACCGAACTCGGCGGACTGCCCCGGGACCTGAGCCCCCGGATCTTCGCCTCCGAGGCCGCCCACTTCTCCGTCCAGCGCGCCGCCGCCGTGCTCGGCCTGGGGGAACGGGCCGTGACCGCCGTGCCCGTCGACCGCGACCTGCGCATGGACCCCGCCGCCCTGGACGTGCTCCTCAAGGAGGCCGTCGGCCGGGGCGAGACGCCGGTGGCCATCGTGGCCACCGCCGGCACCACCGACACCGGCGGCATCGACCCCCTGCCGCAGATCGCCGACATCGCCGAACGGTACGGCGTCTGGCTCCACGTGGACGCCGCCTACGGCGGCGGGGCGCTGCTCTCCGACCGGCTCGCCCCCCTCCTGGCGGGCGTCGAACGCGCCGACTCCCTCTCCCTCGACTGGCACAAGCTGGGCTGGCAGCCCGCCCCCGCCGGAGTCTTCCTGGTCCGGCGCGCCGAGACCTACGCCCCCCTGGCCCGCCGCGCCGTCTACCTCAACCCGGCCGACGACGAGGAAGCGGGCTACCCCAGCCTCCTGGGCCTCTCCCTGCGCACCACACGCCGCCCCGATGCCTTCAAGATCGCCGCGACCCTGGCGGCACTGGGCCGCGCCGGACTGGGCCGGCTCGTGGACACCTGCCACGACCTCGCCCACCACGCCGCGGCCACGGTCCGGGCCCACCCGCTGCTGGAGCTCCACACCACCCCGGTGCTCACCACCGCCGTCTTCCGCTACCGGCCCGCCTCCGGCCTCCCCGCCGACGCGGACCGCGTCAACGCGGCGCTGCGCCGCCGCCTGCTGACGGAGGGCCGGGCGGTCGTCGGCCGCACGGAACTCCCCGGCCGGGGCCCGGGCCGCGTACGGCTCAAGCTCACCCTGCTCAACCCGCACACCACCCCCGCCCAGGTGGACGCCCTGCTGTCCGCCGTCGTGGCCGCCGGGCAGGCGGAGGAGCGCGACGAGACCGAACGCGCCGGGGAACCGGAGGAGGTCCTGGACGGGGTACCGGCCTACAGCCTGTCTGACAAACCATCACCTTGTGGATTCACGGAGTCAGAAGAGCATCAAGCCAAGACGACTGCGGTGCGGTAGCGGTCGGTGAGTTGGTGGCGGACAGGTCCACGGCGAGGTCCGACAGGGCCAGGTTGAGGGCCGAGACGGAGGCGACCACCAGGACGAGGGCCAGGCACATGGAGAACAGGACGCCGCGGTGGCCCGGCCCGGCCTCCGGCGGCCTCCTCGGATGTCTGGAGGGGAGTGCTGGGAGAGGTCGTCATGGCGGGTTACGTCCCTTGGATCAGGGTGGCCGGTCGGTGGTGAGGCGGCGAGCCTCGATTTCCGATGAGAGCATCAACTTCGATGGAGTCGGCCAAGATGGAGCGTGTCCTGGCCGACTGTCACCGTTTCGGGGGCGCGGAACCCGTGGGGGTTCTGGCCTGGGGCCGTGATGGCCTGGCGGCGTCATGCGCTGGCGGTGGGTGCGCCGGTTCGGAAGGTGACGTTGTCGCCGGCGAGCTGGGCTTCCAGGCCGCTCGCGCTCGCCCGGAGGGCGTCGAGGTGGAGGCCCTGGGGGATGTTGTGCAGGGGAATCGGCTGGTCGAAGATCTTCGCGAGCAGTTGCGTCCCGGCGTCGGGCAGGTCGCCGGCCGTCAGGTGGACGTCGGTGAAGACGATGGTGTTGGCGGCGCCTGCGGAGACCTTGGCGGTGACGGTGCTGACCCCGACCAGGGGCAGGAGGACCTGTGCGTCGACGTAGCCGGGCCGGTCGCCGGCGGTGATGCCGAGGCCAAGGGCGCTGGAGAGGTCGTCGTAGGACAGGAAGGCGCCGGCCTTGGCGGAGTCGGCACGGGCCGCCTGCTCGTCGCCCGACCGCCGCACGCCGGTGAGGTCGAGGTCGAGGCGGGTGACGGGCAGACGGTCGTCGGTGGGGGCGGCGGGGATGCCGTGGGCGGTGATACCGACGTGGTTCAGGCGTCCGGCGACGACCTGGCTCAGGACGGGGAAACCGTCGATGGTGACCTGGGGCGCCCGGGGGGTGCCGGTGGCCTGCTGGAAGGCATCGGCCGTGCAGTGCTGGATGTACTGGGCAACTGCGCGGTCGGCCCCGGTCACACCGAGCGCGAGGGCCACGAGGGTCGCCGCGGCGACGAGGACCGGGTGGCGGCGCGCCGCTGCGAGGGGCATGACGGGCACGAGGGCTCCTTGTTTCTGGCCGCTACGGCCGGTCGGCGGTGGACGCGTTGAGCAGGTCCGTGTCCCTGTCCAGGGCTGTGGCCTGCTGCCTCGTGGCAGCCTCGGGCTCGGCGGACCAGTGGGGCTGCGCGGCGGCGGCCTGGGCCTTCCGGCCGGGGCGCGGTGCGATCACGGCGCAGACGATGGCGGCGACCGCCAGGATCGCCGCGATGACTTCCATCGCCGAGGTGAAGCCGGACATGAAGGCGTCGCGGACGGCGGCGGCCAGCGCGGGCCCCTGGGCCCCGAGGTGGGCCGCGACTTCGAGTCCGCCGGCGGCGGAGTGGTGCACGGTCTCGGCGGCCTGGGCGGGCAGGCGGGAGAGGTCTTCGGGCAGTGCGGAGCGGTAGTGGCTGGAGAACACCGAGCCCATCAGCGCGATGCCGATCGCGGAGCCGACCTCGCGGGCGGTGTCGTTCATGGCCGAGGCCACCCCCTGGCTGTCGGGGCCGAGGGAGTCGACGATGGAGCTGGTGCCGGTGGCACTGGTCAGGCCGATACCGGCCCCGGCGAGGACCAGGGCGCCGAGGAAGGGCAGGTAGCCGCTGTCGGCGTGCAGGAGGGTCAGCCAGAACATGCCGCCGGCCAGGCACAGCAGGCCCGCGGGCATGACGGCCTTGACGCCCAGGCGCTGGGCCAGGCGCGGCGTGACCACTGAGGTGGGCAGGACGACGGCCGCGACCGGTATCAGTGCGACCGCGCTGTGCAGCGGGCTGTAGCCGAGGATCAGCTGGAGGAACTGCAGGCCGACGAAGAAGAACCCGAAGACGGCCATGAACTGCACCAGGATCGCCACCGTGCCCGCCCCGAAGCCGCGCAGTCCGAACAGGCGCGGGTCCAGCAGCGGGTGGCGGCTGCGCAGGCCCAGGACCACGTACGCGGCCAGCGCCACCACGGCGACCGCGAACGCGGCGAGGACCTCCGGGCGGGTCCAGCCCCGGTCGTTGCCCTCGATGATCCCGTAGACCAGTGCCCCCACCGCCAGTGCGGTGGTGGCCGCCCCGGGGAAGTCGAAGTGCTCCTTCACCGAGCTGCGCGTCTCCGGGGCCAGCAGCAGCGCGGCGAGCGCGCACGCCATCGCGGTGGCCCCGCTGGCCCAGAAGATCGATTTCCAGGAGAACTGCTCCAGCAGGCCGCCGGCGGCGAGCATGCCGATGATCGCCCCGGCCGCGGCGAAGCCGGACCAGATCGCGACCCCGCGGTCCTTCCTGTCCTTGGGGAGGACCGCGGTGATCGTCGACAGCGTCCCCGGCATGATCATGGCCGCGCCCAGGCCCATCACCACCCGGCACGCGATCAGGTGCGAGGTGGAGGAGGAGCAGGCCGCGAAGACCGCGGCGGCGGCGAATACCACGTTCCCGGCGATCAGGACCTTGCGGCGCCCGATCCGGTCACCGAGCGCGCCCAGCGGCAGCACCAGCGCGGCCAGGGCCACGGTGTAGCCGTCGGCGATCCAGGTCAGCGCCGAGTTGGTGGCGCCCAGTTCCACGGCGAGGTCCGGCAGGGCCAGGTTCAGTGCGGAGACCGAGGCCACGACCAGGACGAGGGAGAGGCACATGGCGAAGAGCACGCCGCTCTGGCCGCCACGACCCGTTCGGACAGCGGAGCTGTTGCTCTCGAGCATCTTCATGAACCCATCGTAACTGATGCTTTCATCAGTTACGAGGGAACGATCAGCGAACAATCAATCCAGGCCCAGGGTGCGCCCGCACGGCCGGGGATGCGGCAGGCCCCCGCGCCGTGGAACGGTGCGGGGGCCTGGATGGGTGCGCGGCCGACGGCGCGCCGGGGTCAGGGGAGGTCAGGGAGGGGGCGGGTGGCGATCTCGTGGGCCTCGTCGGCAGGGAGGCCGAGCATGCGCAGGATCATCTCGGCCATCTGCTCGCCGGCCTCTGCGTCGAGGTCGCGCGTCGAGTTGAGCTGAAGCAGGCCGATCAGCGCGCCGCCGACGGCGGACCGTGCCACGAGCGGGTCTTCGAAGGTGAAGCGGCCGGACGCCTTGCCGATCTCCAGGTCGCGCAGGGCCCGCGGCCCGAGCCCGGTGGCGGCGTTGATGTGCGGCAGGCCGCGCAGGCGCAGGATCTGGGTGATCTCGGGGTGCGAGGCGGCCAGCCGCAGCGTGAGGCGGATGCTGGCGGCGAAGACCGCGGCCGGGTCGTCGATGCCCGCGGTGACGCCGTCGAGCAGTTGGCCGTACTCCTCCAGGGCGTCGCCGACCGCGGCGTCGAACAGGTCGTTCTTGGTCTCGAAGTGGTTGTAGAACGTGCCGAAGCCCACGTCGGCGCGTTCGGCGATCTCCTGGATGCTGGCCGAGGTCTCGCCGGTCTCGGCCAGGATCTGCCGCGCGGCGGCGATCAGCGCCTGGCGGGTGCGCGCTCGGCGGCGCTCGAAGCGGTTCGCGCTCGCGGGGCCGTCGGTGGTGTCGAGCTGGTTCGGCATACCGCCAGTCTAGGCACGTTCAGATCTGATGACTCCATCACTCGAACTCTTGACGATTACCCCGCCAAGACTGATGCTGCTATCAGTTCAGATATTCCCATCAGAAGCGTGTTCGTTCGAGCCACCACTGACGGAGCCCCCTCATGTCGAACGACCGAGCCCGCCCGGCCGGGCCCGCCACCGCCCACCAGGACCTGCACAGTGAGCACGGGGCGCTGCGCGGGGAACACCCCGGCCGTGCCCGGCAGCCCGTGATCAAGGTGGCGGACCTGGCCTGGCTGGAGTTCGAGAAGCCCGACCTGGCCCGCGCCGAGGTGTTCGCCCGCGACTTCGGCTTCGCCGTCGCCGCGCGCACCGGCCGGGCACTGTACCTGCGCGGCACCCTGCCCGGCTCGGCGTGCGTGGTGCTGCGCCACGGCCGCACCTCGCGGTTCCTCGGGCCGGTGTTCCGGGCCGCCGAGCGCGCGGACCTGGACCGGCTGGCCCGGGCCACCGGCCGTCCGGTCCGCGACCTCGGGGAGTTCGGCGGCGGGCAGGTCGTGGACCTGACCGACCCGTCCGGCTTCCCGGTCCGCGTCGTCCACGGCACCGAGCAGCTCCCGGCCCTGCCCGAACAGCCCCCGCTCCTGCTCAACTTCGGCGGGGAGCGGGCCCGGACCAACGCCACCCAGCGCCCGCCGCGCGAACCGGCCCGCATCCAGCGGCTGGGCCACGTCGTGCTGGAGACGCCGAGGTTCGGTCAGGCCCTGGACTGGTACCTGGAGACCCTCGGCCTGATCGTCAGCGACTTCCTGTTCCTGGACGGCCAGCGCGGACGCGGGCCCACCATGGCGTTCGCCCGCTGCGACCAGGGCAGCACCCCGGTCGACCACCACACCCTCGCGATGCACCTGGGCCCGCGCACCGGCTACGTCCACTCCGCCTACCAGGTCACCGACCTCGACGCGATCGCCGCCGGCGGGCAGTACCTCGCCGAGCGCGGCTACAAGCGCAGCTGGGGCATCGGCCGGCACATCCAGGGCAGCCAGCTCTTCGACTACTGGCGCGACCCGGACCGCCTGATGGTCGAGCACTTCGCCGACGGCGACCTGTTCTCCTGCGACCTGGAACCGGGCTGGGCCCCGATGTCCGCGTCCGGACTGGCCCAGTGGGGCCCGCCGGCCACCCGCGACTTCCTCGGCGCCGGCCCCACCCCCGCCCTGCTCCGCGAGGTCGTTCGCGCGCTGCGCGCCGACAACGAGATCGACCCCGGCCGTCTGCTGGGCCTGATGAAAGCGATGAACCGATGAGCGTCAATGTCCTGCGCACCGCCGACGGCTGGTACGCCATCCGCGAGCAGCGCGCCCTCCGGGTGCAGACCACGGCCGCCACCACCGCCGAACTGCTGGCCGACCGGGACTCCGTCACCGCCGCCCTGCACAGCGCCGACGCGGGCGTGCCGGTCGCCGACCTCGCGGTGCTCTCGCCGGTCACCCCGGGGCGCCGGGTCGTGGCCCAGATGGCGAACTTCGTCTCGCACGCGGCCGATGCGGGCCTCGACCCGCAGAGCGTTCCGCTCACCTTCTTCCGCAAGGCGTCCGGGTCGATCAGCGGCCCGTACGAGGACATCGTCAAACCCGCCCACGTCCGGCTGCTCGACTACGAAGTGGAGATCGGCCTCGTCATCGGCGCACCTATGCCGGCCGGAACCGAGGTCACCGCCGCGAACCTCGCCGACCACATCGCCGCCCTGGTGGTCACCAACGACGTCTCCGCCCGGGACCTGCAACTGCCCAAGACCCAGTTCTACGAGGCCAAGTCCTACCCCACCTTCACCCCCACCGGACCCGTGCTGGTGCTACTGGAGGAAGGCGACCTCGACCGGTTCGCCGAGCTGCGGCTGCGCCTGTGGGTCAACGGGGACCTGCGGCAGGACATGCCCGCCTCCGACATGATCTACCGGCCCCTCGAAACCCTCCGGGCATTGACCCGCTTCCAGCGGCTGGACCCCGGCGACCTGCTGCTCACCGGCACCCCGGTCGGCACCGCACTCAGCGCGCCGCCCAAGCCGGTCGAGGTCCTGGCCTCGCTGCTGCCGGCCGCGACCAAGTGGCGGCTGTTCTTCAAGGCCCAGGCCAAGAACCCCAAGTACCTGCGGGACGGCGACCTGGTGGAGGCCGCCGTCGCCACCGACGACGGCGCCATCGACCTCGGCTGCCAGCGCACGACGGTGAGGTACGCGCGATGACCGAGGACCTGCTGTGGCCCTGCTACCGCGGCCCCGACGACCTGGCCACGATCGAGGCCGTGCCGCTGGAAGCCCGTGGCCTTCCCGCCTCCACCTACCACTTGCTGGCCCGGGCCGCATGGCTCTGGCCCGACCGCACCGCCCTGACGGTGCTCCCCGAGGCCGAGCGGTGGCTCGGGCCGCTGCGGTACACCTTCGCCGACCTGCTGGCCGAAGTGCACCGCTACGCCAACGTCATGCACCGGTTCGGGGTCCGCCGCGGCACCCCGGTCGCGCTGATGGCGCCCAACTGCGCCGAGCTCATCCCCGCGACGCTCGCCGCGCAGCTCGGCGGCATCGCCGCGCCGCTCAACGGCGCTCTTGCCCCCGCGCACCTGGCCGAGCTGCTGCGGCGCTCCGGCGCCCGGGTCCTCGTTGCCGCGGGCCCGGAGCTGGCCCCGGACCTGTGGGCGAAGCTGCCCGAGCTGGCCGAAGGGCTCGACGCGGTCCTGGTGCTTCGGCCCACGGCGGCTGTTGGCGATCCCGCGCCGCTGCCGCGGATCGACGGGGTACGCATCGCCTACCTCGCCGACCTGGCCCGGGCCGAGGAGGCGTCCGCATTCACGGGAGAACCGCCCCGGCCGGGCGACCTGGCCGCGTTCTTCCACACCGGCGGCACCACCGGCATCCCGAAGCTCGCCGCCCACACCCACGCGAACGAGGTCGCGAACGCCTGGATGATCGCCGCCAACTCGCTGCTCGACGGCGACGCCGTCGTCTTCGCCGCCCTGCCGCTGTTCCACGTCAACGCCCTCGTGGTCACGCTGCTGGCGCCGCTGTTCAAGGGCCAGCAGGTGGTGTGGGCGGGTCCGCTCGGCTATCGCGAACCCGCCCTGTACGGGGAGTTCTGGTCGATCGTCGAGCACTACGGCATCGCCGCGATGAGCGCCGTGCCGACCGTCTACCAGGTGCTCGCCCAGTGCCCGGTCGGCACGGCGGACATCAGCAGCCTGCGGTACGCCATGGTCGGCGCGTCGCCGCTGCCCGACGCCGTCCGAACCGCATTCGAGGCCCGCACCGGGGTGACGCTGGTCGAGGGCTACGGCCTGACCGAGGCCACCTGTGCCAGCGTCCGCAGCTTCCCCGACGCGCCGCGCCCCGGCACGGTCGGGCAGCGCATGCCCTACCAGCAGGTGAAAGTCGTCCACCCGGAATCGGGGGCAGGGCTGCCCGCCGGGCGGACCGGCCTGCTTGCGATCGCCGGCCCGACCGTGTTCGCCGGCTACGTCACCGGCCGCGACACCCAGGGCCGTCCGGTCCTCGACGGCCTCGGCAAGCTCGTGGACGGCTGGCTGGACACCGGCGACCTGGCCCGCCTCGACACGGACGGGTTCGTCCACCTGGCCGGCCGCGCCAAGGACCTGATCATCCGTGGCGGCCACAACATCGACCCGGCCGTCATCGAGCACGCGCTGCTCGCCCATCCGCACGTCACCGGCGCCGGCGCGGTCGGACGCCCGGACCCGCACGCGGGCGAGGTCCCGGTCGCGTACGTGACCCTCGCCCCGGAGACGGACGTGACCGAGGACGAGCTCCGCCAGTGGGCCGCCGAACGCGTCCCGGAACGCGCGGCCGCACCGAAGTCCGTCACCGTCCTCGCCGCCCTGCCGGTGACCGACGTCGGCAAGCCCCACAAGCTCGCCCTGCGAGCCGACGCCACCCGACTCGCCGTCGCAGAGGCCCTGGCCGGCCACGGCCACGGCATCGAAGTCGACGCGGCGGTCGAGGACGGGTCCGTCCTCGTGTCCGTCACTCCCGGCACCGGTGACCGCGAGGCCATCAGCGCGGTCCTCCTCCAGTACGCCCTGCGCTGGACCTGGTCCCGGCCGACATTCGGGCCGGTGACATCATGACCGCCGATACCGTCCCGGTCGTCGTCATCGGCGCCGGCCCCACCGGGCTGACCGCGGCGACACTGCTGGGCCAGTACGGCATCGAAACCCTCGTGCTGGACCGCTGGGAGTCGGTCTACCCACTGCCGCGGGCGGTCCACCTCGACGACGAGATCTACCGGCTGCTCGCCCGCCTCGGCGTCGCCGAGGAGTTCGCCACCATCTCCCGCCCCGCCCACGGCCTGCGACTCCTGGACCGCGACCTGCGGCTGCTGGCCGAGTTCCGGCGCGGCGCCGCCCTCGGGCGCCACGGTCATCCCGAGGCCAGCATGTTCGACCAGCCCCAACTGGAGGAGCTGCTGCGCGCCAACCTCGAACGGCACCCGACCGTCACCCTGCGCGGCAACGTGGACGTCACCGCGATCGAGCAGTCCGACGGCGACCCGGCGCGAGTACGGTTCACCGACCGGACCACCGGCGAGGCCGACACCGTGACCGCCGGGTATGTGCTCGGCTGCGACGGCGCGAACAGCCTGACCCGCAGGGCGATCGGCTCCACCATGCACGACCTAACTTTCACCCAACGCTGGCTGGTCGTCGACATCGCGACCGACGCCGACCTGCACCAGTGGGAAGGCGTGCACCAGGTCTGCGACCCGGTACGCGCGGCCACCTACATGCGCATCGGCGAGCGCCGCTACCGCTGGGAGTTCCAGCTCCTTCCCGGTGAAAGTGCCGACGACTACCGCGACACGACCCGCCTGCACCCCCTCGTCCGGCCCTGGACCGGAGACCTCCCCGCAGACGAGCTGGAGATCGTGCGCACGGCCGAGTACACCTTCCGCGCGCAGATCGCCGACCGCTGGCGCGGGCAGCGGCTCTTCCTGCTCGGCGACGCCGCCCACCTCACCCCGCCCTTCATCGGCCAGGGCATGGGCGCCGGCCTGCGCGACGCCGCCAACCTCACCTGGAAGCTCGCCGCCGTCCTCGACGGCCGCCTCCCCGCACACGTGCTGGACAGCTACGAGACCGAACGCAAGCCCCATGCCCGCTCGATGATCAACCTCGCCAAGCTGGTCGGCACCGCCATGACCGCCGGCGGGGACACCGGCATCAGGTTGCGCCGCATCCTCGCGCCCCATCTGCACCGGCTCCCCGGCCTGAGCAACCGCATCCTCGACAGCCGGACCCCGGCGCTGCACCGCTCAGCCCTGGTCGACCGCGGACGGCTCGGCCTCGGCCTCGCGGGACGACTGTGCCCCAACGCCCAACTGCCGGACGGCCGGCGCTTCGACGACCTGGCCGCGGGCCGCTACGCGCTGGTCACCCTCGTACCCGTCACCCCCGCGCTGCGCTCCGAGATCCACCACCGAGGTGGTGTCCTGGTCACCGCCTCGCCCGGCACCGCTCTGCACCGCTGGCTCCGCCGGGGCCGCATCGCAGCGGCGCTGGTTCGCCCCGACGGCACCGTCCAACGCACCATATCTGACCCGAAGGCCCTGGGCGGGCTGCTGTCCGCGTCGAGCTCCTGCGGGCGCGTCCGGGGGTGATTCCGTGTCAGGGCGAGGCGTTGACGGACGCGGCGTGGGAGCGGATCGGACCTCTGTTGCCGAAGCAGGGCGGACGTGGCCGTCCATGGCGTGATCACCGCCAAGTGGTCAACGGCGTGCTGTGGCGGCTGCGGACCGGTGCTCCCTGGCGCGATCTCCCCGAACGGTACGGGCCGTGGCAGACCGTCTACGAGCGGTTCGCCCGTTGGGAAGTGGACGGGATCTGGGCGACGTTGCCGGAGTACCTCCTGGTTCGCGACGACGCGGTGGGCCGGGTGGACTGGACCGTTTCTGTCGACTCCACCATCAACCGAGCCCACCAGCACTCGGCCAGCGCCCTCAAAAGGAGGGCCGCAGACGGGGGCACCCTGGAAGATCCAGGCTCTTCGCAGACGCGCCAGGCTCTCGGCCGCTCCCGTGGAGGCCTCACCACCAAGATTCACCTCGCCATCGACGGCCGCGGCCTTCCGCTGTCCATCGTGCTCACGCCGGGCAACATCAACGACGCCACAGCTTGCGGCCAGGTCCTCGACAGCATCCGCATCCCGCGTACCGTGACGGGACGACCTCGCACGACACCGGCACGGCTACTGGGCGAAAAAGCGTATTCCAGCTGGGCGATACGCCACTTGCTGCGGCGCCGGGGCATCGCTGCCACGATCCCCGAACGCCGCGACCAGATGGCCAACCGGCGACGTCGTGGGGACCAGGGCGGTCGCCCACCCGCCTTCGACAAGAACATCTACCGCACCCGCAACGTAGTCGAACGATGCTTCGCCCGCCTCAAGCAGTTCCGTGCCATCGAACAACGAGGTTCGACAAGCTCGCCGAACGCTACCGAGCTGGGATTGTCATAGGCGCTCTGATCTTGTGGCTGCGAGAACCCGTCGGCTGATTATTTGTCAGACAGGCTCTGGGGCCCGACAGGTGCGGCGCCTCCGCGCGCCGAACGGCGCGCGGAGCGCGTTCACGCCCGCGCGTGCCCGTAGCGCGCGCTGAGCGTCGCGAGATCCGGTTCGCCGAACCGGGTGCGGAGATCGTTGAAGACGCCGACCTTGTCCTCGCCGAACCGCCGCACGTGGACGGCGTAGGAATCGGCGGAGAGGAACTTCGGCGGCGTGCTCTTCGTATGGAACTTGTCCGCGTACATCACCAACTGCTCCTCGCCGGTCTCGGCCAGATAGTCGGCGACGGGCAGGTCCAGTTTCTGGCGATGGACGTCCTCCCGGGAGATGCCCACCCCGGTATGGCACGAACAGAACCGGCACAGCCGCTCAGGGAACCCCTCACCCCGCAGGATCTCGTGCCCGAGGACGCCGTGCCGGACGTAGTCGCGCGTATCGAGCCGCCCCGACGCGTCGAAGAGCCGGTAGACGCCGATGTCGTGCAACAGCGCCCCGGCGCGCACGAGATCGGCATCCAGCTGGGGACCGGTACGCGGGAGCAGCTGCTCCGCGATATGGCTGACGATCTCGCAATGCGTGTGGACGAGTTCCAGCGCGGCCGGCGTCGGCGCGTACTTCTCGTGCAGCGCGCGTATCTCCCGCGCCGTGGGAACGATCATCCGGGCAGCCTAGCAATTCAGTGGTTTGCGTTCTTGCGGAGGAACTCGACCAGCCGTGCGTAACTGTCGTCGCCGTGCCCGGCCGCGATCGCGCGGCTCGTCAGTTGCTGAAGGAAATCCGGCAGGCCCGGCTCCACGCCGCGCAGTTCGCTCGCGTGACCGAGGAGCTTCATCATCGAATGGTGGAGGGTCAGGGGGAATTCGCCCCCCGGATAGCGGCCCGCGTCGATCTGCGGGGCGTAGGCGTTCATGAAGGAGCCGACGCTCTTCATCCAGTGGTTGACCACGTCCGTGAAGTCCGTCGCCGTCACCCCGCCACCGGGGCCCTCGGCGCCGATGAGCGCCACGCTGTGCAGCCAGCCCGTCAGCGTGGACCACAGCAGGCCCAGCAGCGCGCTGTCGTAGACGGACGGCAGGGCCGGGTCGGTGCCCAGGTGCACCGGGTGGCCCAGCGCGGCGAGCGTCTCGCGGTGCTGGTCGAAGGCGGCGCGCGGGCCGCTGTAGAGCTGGAGGAAGTCCGGATCGCCGATGCCCGACGGCGTCGACATGAGCGCGCCGTCGAGATAGGCGATGCCGTGCCGCTCCGCCCAGGCGGCCGTCTCCCGCGCCTGCGGCGGCGAGCCCGAGGTGAGGTTGACGAGCGTGGAGCCCGCGAGGCCGGCGGTCAGCGGGCCGAGGACGTCGTGGGCCGCGTCGTACGCCGTCACGCAGATCACGACCAGCGGGCTCGCCGCCACGGCCTGGGCGGCCGACGGCGCCTCCACGGCGCCGCGCTCCATCAGGGCGCCGGCCCTGCCCGCGGTCCGGTTCCAGACGGTCGTACGGTGGCCGGCCGCCGTAAAGGCCCCGGCCAGTGTCGCCCCCATCGCCCCCAGCCCGAGGACGGTCACTTTCGAACCCACGATTCCCCCCTATTTCGTGAAGTCAAATGAGAATGGAGAAACGTGCCCTTGTGTAGGCATCTTCACCGATTCTCCCCGCGCCGCGATCCGTCTATCCACGCGGAATGACATGAGCGGACGACACCGGACGGCACACCAGTACCCTCCGGTCCGCCCGGCCCCGTCCTGCCCCGCCCTGCTCAGGATTTTCCGCGGGAATTCCTGGACGCCACGTACGCCCCCATGT
Source organism: Streptomyces abikoensis (assembly GCF_014648775.1). GTDB lineage: Bacteria > Actinomycetota > Actinomycetes > Streptomycetales > Streptomycetaceae > Streptomyces > Streptomyces abikoensis. Next base: position 82,964 of record NZ_BMRT01000002.1, on the reverse strand, counting down.
AATCCGTCCAGATCCGGGCCGGGAAGACGCTTCCACGCCGTGAATCCGCACCGCCCACATCCGACATGGGCAGCAACTGGGGCTCGTCCGGCTTCGTACGGAACATGGTCACCGCCGTGGACAGCTCCTCCGTGGAGCCGACGAACCACGCCGATCTGAGCCGGTCCTGGTCCCCGGTCCGGCCCGCCGCGAACGGGCCGACGGCCCGGGCGGTGCGCTCGTCGACGCCCTGCGCGTCCCCGACGCTCCGCTCCCCGGCCTCGCGCAGGGAGTCCGCGACCTCGGTCGCCACGTCCTCGGGCAGCGCCCGGCTCGCCTTCGCCCTGCTCTCGAAGCCGCCGACGGACCGGCCGTCCTTCACCAGCTTGGTCACCGAGTACGGGTCGTTCTGCAGCCCGCGGTTGACGAAGGTGCCGTAGCCGGCCGCCACGCGGATCGCGCTGGGAGTGGAGGTGCCGATGGGGAAGGTGTCGTCCAGCGGGGCCAAGCTGTCCCTCAGTAGTCCGGCGGCGACGGCGGTGTCCCGCACCCGCTCCAGCCCCACGTCCCGGCCGAGCCGTGCGTAGGTGGCGTTGCCCCCGGTGGCCAGGGCCTGGCGGAGCGTGGGGTGGGCGTCGTCGGGCCCGGGGGCGTCACCGGACGGCTGGACGAGCGTGCCGTCGTCCCCGTAGTGGCTGCCGGAGGTCACCTCTTGCCGCTCGCCGTCCCGCGAGGCGCGCGCGCCGTGCCGCAGGGCGGCGGCGAGGACGAACGGCTTGAAGGCGGAGCCGGCCGGAACGCCGGCGGTGTCGGCGTTGTTGACGAACCGCTTGGTGGCGTCCGGGCCCCCGTACAGCGCGAGCAGCGCACCGTCCGAGGGCCGCACCGAGGCGGCGCCGACCTGGACGTGCGCGTCGGCTTCGCGTTTCTTCGGGTCGATGTCCCGCTCCAGCACGTTCTCCACCGCCTTCGTCAGCTGACGCGTCCGGTCCTTGTCGAACGTGGTGTGGATCCGGTAGCCGCCGTGGGCGAGGTCCTGGTCGGTGAGGAGGGCGCGCTGTTTGATGTATTTGTTGACGACGTCCACGAGATAGCCGGTCTGCCCGCCCAGGCTGGTCGACGTGGACTTCTTGAGCGGCTCGGGGAACGTCCGGTACCGCTCCCGTTCCTCGCGCGGCATCCGGCCGGTCGCGACCTGCCGGTCGAGGATCCACGCCCAGCGCTCCCGCGCCCGCTCGTGGTTCTTCGGCCCCGCGGAGGGGTCGTACAGCTCGGCGCCCTTCAGCAGCGCGGCCAGCAGAGCACTCTGACTGGGATTCAGCTGTTTCGCGGGAATGCCGTAATAGGCCTGGGCGGCCGCGTCGATCCCATAGGCGCCGCGCCCGAACCAACTGGTGTTGAGATAGCCCTGAAGAATCTCCTGTTTGCTCTTCGACCGGTCCACCTTCAGCGCGATGACGAACTCCTTGGCCTTGCGGGAGACGGTCTTCTCCTGCGAGAGATAGGTGTTCTTCACATACTGCTGGGTGATGGTCGAGCCGCCCTGGGTCTCTTTCCCCTGGACCGTACTGGCCACGGCCCGCGCCAAGCCCTTGAAGGACACGCCGGAGTCACGGTAGAAGCTCTCGTTCTCGGCGGCTATCACCGCGTTCTGGGCGGAACCCGGCACGTCCGACAGCCGGATGATGGTCCGGTTGAGGGCACCGGTGCTCACCATCTGCGTACCGTCGGACCAGTAGTAGATATTGGCCTCCTGACGGGCCGCCATGTTCTCGTCGGGGATGTCGACGCTCGCGTACACATAGGCGAACAGCCCGGCCGTCCCGCCCGCGCCGAGGACGAACACGGCCGAAGTCAGCCGCCACGACGGCAACCATCGCCGCACGCCGCGTCTGCCCCGGCGCGGATAGTCGACGAACCGCCGCCCGGCCGCCGCTCCTTCCTTCCCTCGGCTGCGGCTGTGACTGCGCGGACGTGACGTGTGCCGGTGTTTGCTCAAGGGCCGGTCGCTCCTCGAAGAGATGGCTCGTGCTGACGTCGGTGTGATCGTTTGTGATCACTGAGATGACGTCGAGCGATACCGGGTTGACCAGCACTTCATGAGCATTGTGTGACAGGAGGGACGGACGGTCCCTACTGGCGTTGGCCGCACGTGGGGCAGAACGTCACGCCGTCCGGCAGCGTGGCCCGGCAGGACGAGCACGACGCCTGCCGCGCGAGTTCGTAGCCGCAGCCGGGACAGAACCGGCCCCCGTGGCACTCGGCGCGGCACCGGGGGCAGACGAGCTGGCGCGTCGTCCGCCCGTCCTGTGCCTTGCCCTGGCGCTGACCCTCGTCGTACGCCTGCTGCGTCACCATGTCGTTGACGCCCCGCTGCCGGGCCGCCATCATCTCGCCCGCGCTGTCCGGGGCGCAGGTGAAGCAGAGGCCCTGCTCCGGGTGCCAGCAGCGGCCGCACACGTATGTGGCGCAGCGCGCGCAGCGGTTGAAGTGGCCCTGGGCCGCGCCGATCGCCCGCTGGAACGCCGCGTCGCGCGCGTTCCCCCAGCCCGAGCCGGCCAGCCCCTCGGCGGCGCTGGTGACGCCCCACCACGCTCTGCCGAGCAGCCCCGGCGCCGTCCCGATGCCCCGGTTGAGCCACCCGGCGAGCCGTCCGCCCCGGTAGGGCTCGAAGGGGGAGCGCCAGGTGTCGTGGCAGCGCCAGCAGTAGAACTCGAACTGGAAACCCGACGCCGTACCGTGCTGCTCGCACAGATCCCGGTAGTTGTTCGCGAAGTAGATCTCCGTGCTCACCCCGTGCTCCCCCATGGACTGGACGGTGGCTCTTCTAGCCCCACGACGCCGGTCATGGCGTCCCCGGTTCTGCCGGCCGGGGTCGCTTGACGGGGGAATTGCCGTTCGAGGTGGTCAACACGGCCGGGCGGGGCGAGGGGCCCGGCCCCGGGTCACGCCCGGAACGCCGCCGGCCGGTCCGGGGACGCCTCGGCGAGAGCCTTGGTGACGGCCTCGACGCCCGCGCGCAGCCCGTAGACGGGGGTGTCGGGCTGCTGGCGCCAGGAGTCGTCGATCCCGCCCGCGTCGACCGTGTCGAAGCCCAGCTCGCCGATGAGCGCGCGGACCGTGCGCTTGGCCGCCTCGTCGTCCCCGGCCACCGGGAGCGCGAGCCGCTCCGGGTCGCCCTCGGGGCGCGGCGCGTCGAGGATGTCCTGGGCGTACGTGCCGTTGAACGCCTTGATCACCGGGTGGCCCAGGTGCCGCTCGACCCAGCGGCTCTCGGTGAGGCCGTCCTCGATGGCGGCGATGAGGCCGTCGCGCTCCTTGGGGTAGTAGTTGTTGGTGTCGATGACCGCGAAGCCCTCCGCGGCCCCGTCGAAGAGGCCGGACGGCAGGTCCGGGACGGCCTTCAGCGGGACGGTGACCACCACGACCTCCGCGCCGCGCGCGGCCTCGGTCACGGTGACGGGCGTGGCGCCCGTCTCCTCGGCGAGCTCCGTGAGGGTGTGCGGGCCGCGCGAGTTGGCCACGGACACCTCGTGGCCGAGAGCGGTGAGACGCCGCGTCAGATTGCCGCCGATGTTGCCGGCGCCGATGATGCCGATCTTCATGGAGCGTCCTTCCGGAAGGGGGCGACCGTGTGTCGCGCCAATGGACAACCTCCTGAGCAGGGGGTCCATTCCGTCCCGTGTGTCAGTGATGTTTCGCCGGCGTGAAACCGGCGGCGACACCCGCGGCCGGGAGCGCGCGCCGTGCGCCCGCCGGGTGCTGGGGTGCGCCGTCCGCGCCTCCTGGCGACCCGGACGACCGCCGGGGTTGCCTGGGGGCGTCACGTGTCTTCGTGACGTCCCTTCGTGCGCGGTGAGATCCGGCGCAGAGAGCGAAGCGAAAGGAAAGGGGAGACGCGCTCGTGATCCATGTCAGCGAAACACTGATCACCCACTCGGTGGAGGAGTTCCTGACCGCCGAGGAGATCGCCCGGCTCAACAAGCTCGTGGACGCCCACCTCGACGAGGTGCCGTGGACGGTCGCGCGGGCGGCGCGCTACGAGGAGCTGTTCCCGGTGCCCGAGGTCCAGGACGTCCTGGCCGAGGCGGCCCGGCGCGCGCTGCCGGCCGTCCGCCGGGTCGCGCCGTCCCTGGCGGGCTGCACTCCGTGGGGGATGTACCAAGGGGCCGTGGGCGACCGCGTCCCGCCCCATCTCCACGGCCTGGACCGGCACGCCTTCGACGGGCCGCGCCGGGTCGCCCGGCTCGCCGTGGTCGTCCGCGCGGCGGAGCTGGGCGGTGACTTCTTCATCGACACCACCAGCTCCGGGAGCGTGTGGTGCGGCGGCGAGGCCGAGCCGCAGGAGACCGACTTCGCCATGGGGATGCACTTCACCCGCCGCCCGGGGCCGGGGCACGGCCTGCAGGAGGCCGACTGGCTCGCCGGCACGCCACGGGCCCGCTGGACGGTCGACGCGCCCGTCGGTACCGCCGTGGTCTACGGGGCGCAGCTCGTCCACGGCGTGACCCCGGTCGTCCGGGGCACCCTGCGCAAGTTCGTCACCAGCCTGACCGAGCCGGCCGGCCACGGTTGAGCCGGCTCCCGCCGGCCGCCCGGCCCGCATGGCCGGGCGTGCCGCCGGCGCGACGCCGTGGACGGCGAAGGACCGCACGTCGCGCGCGCGGCCGAAGCGTTCCGCCCCGCTACCAGGCGACCGGGAGACCCACCGGCCCCCGGATGACGACGTCGGTCTGCCAGCGCACCTCCTCCGCCGGAACCGCCAGCCGCAGCCGGGGGAAGCGGGTGACCAGGTTCGACAGCAGGAGCTCCGCTTCCATCCGGGCCAGCAGTGGCGCCACGCAGTAGTGCGGGCCGTGCCCGAAGGCCACGTGCTGCGGTCCCCGGCGCTCGAAGTCGATCCGGTCCGGGTCGTCGTACACCCGCTCGTCACGGTTGGCGGCGACGTAGGAGACGTAGACGAACTCGCCCGCCCGGATGAGGACTCCGCCGACCTCCACGTCCTCGGTGGCGACGCGCGGCTGCCCGATCGCGTGCTTGTGGGGCACCCAGCGCAGGAGCTCCTCGACGGCCTGGGGGACGAGCGACGGCCGCTCGCGCAGCCGGTCGGCCAGCCCCTCGTGGGTGAGCAGGGCGTACACCATGTTGGCGGCGTTGTTGCGGACGGCGTGCCAGCCGTTGAGCTGGAGGAGGGTGGCGAGGGCGAGGAGTTCGTCCTCGTCGATGCGGCCGGCGGTGACGGCGGCCGCCATCGCGCTCATCAGGTCGTCGCGGGGCGCGACGCGTCGCAGGGCCGCGAGCGCGCGGAAGTAGTCGCGCGCGGACTCCTTGACCCGCTCCACCCGTGCCGCGGCGGCCTCGTCGTGGACCCGGGTGAAGATCACCTGCGTCCACTCGCGCCAGAGCAGCCGGTCCGCGGCGGGCACTCCGATCACCTCGCCGATGATCTCCAGCGGGAACGGCGAGACGACGTGATGGACGAGGTCGGCGGGCGGGCCCGCGCCCTCCAGGTCGTGGATCAGCCGGTCGAGCAGCGTCTGCGCCGGGCCCCGCAGCCGGTCGACGGCGCGCTGGCTGAACGCCGGGGCGACGACGGCCCGTACGCGCGCGTGCTCCGGGGGGTCCGCGTAGCTGACGGCGCGGTCCAGGGGGATGGTGTGCCGGGTCATCTTGGGGGCGGAGCGGCCCAGGATGTCGCGGCTGAAGCGGGGGTCCGAGGTGACGAACCGGACGTCGTCGTACCGGGTCACCAGCCAGCAGTCGCCGTCCCCGTGCGGCACCCGGATGCGCGAGACCGGTGCCCGCGAGAGGGACTCTCGGAGGAAGGGGTCGAAGTCGAGCGCCGGTACGTCGGCGCAGTCGTAGATCCGGGAGCTGTCGAGGTCGGCCACGACGGTCTCCTTGCGAGGAGCAGCTTGTGTCAAAGCTACGCGCACGGGGGTGAAGGACAAGAGAGCCGACGAAAGGATGATTTTAGGAACGTGGCTACCCGGGTTTACTTGACAATTTTAAATGTTGGCTTTTACATCTAAGTGGTTGCTTGAGGACATCAAGCAACGGCCGGACCGCCCCCGCACCCGAGAACGAGGCACTATGCACCAGCCTGCCCCCGAGCCGCCCGCCGACGCCGTCGCCCGGCTCCGCGCCACCTTCCGCACGGGCCGCACCAAGCCCATGAGCTGGCGCGTCGCCCAGCTCCGCGGCCTGCGGGCCATGCTCACCGACCACCCCGCGGACTTCGTCGAAGCCCTCCACGCGGACCTGGGCAAAAGCTCCTACGAGGCGTTCCGCACCGAGATCGACTTCACCATCCGCGAGATCGACCACACCCTTGACCACCTCGCCGCCTGGCTGCGCCCCGAGCCGGCGCCGGTCCCGCCCCACCTCGCGGGCGCCACGGCGTGGACGCAGTACGACCCGCTGGGCGTCGTCCTGGTCATCGCCCCCTGGAACTACCCGGCCCAGCTGCTGCTGACCCCGATGGTGGGCGCGCTGGCCGCGGGCAACGCCGTCGTCGCCAAGCCCAGCGAGCTGGCCCCGGCCACCTCCGCCGTCCTCGCCCGGCTGCTGCCGCGCCACCTCGACCCGGACGCGGTCGCCGTCGTCGAGGGCGGGATCCCCGAGACCACGGCGCTGCTGGCCGAGCGTTTCGACCACATCTTCTACACCGGCAACGGCACCGTCGGCCGCATCGTCATGACCGCCGCTGCCCGGCACCTCACCCCGGTCACCCTCGAGCTCGGCGGCAAGTCCCCCGTGTTCGTCGACCGCGACACCGACCTGGAGACGGTCGCGGCACGCCTCGCGTCCGGCAAGTTCCTCAACGCGGGCCAGACCTGCGTCGCGCCCGACTACGTCCTCACCGACCCGGACACGGCCCGCGCGCTCGAACCCGCCCTCGTCAGGGCCGTCGAGGCGCTGTACGGCACCGACCCGGCCACGTCCGAGCGGTACGGGCGCATAGTCAACGAGCGCCACTTCGACCGCCTGACCGCTCTGCTCGACTCGGGCCGCGTGGTGACCGGCGGCCACGCCGACCGCGCCACGAAGTACCTGGCGCCGACGGTCCTGGCCGACGTCGACCCCGGCTCCCCGGTCATGAGCGAGGAGATCTTCGGTCCCATCCTCCCCGTCGTCACGGTCTCGGGCCTGGACGAGGCCATCGCCTTCATCAACGACCGCGACAAGCCGCTGGCGCTGTACGCCTTCACCGAATCCGACGAGACGCGCCGTCGTCTGGCGTCCGAGACCTCCTCCGGCGGTCTCGGCTTCGGCCTGCCCGTCGCACACCTCACGGTCTCGGACCTGCCGTTCGGCGGCGTGGGCGAGAGCGGCATGGGCAACTACCACGGCCGCTACTCGATCGAGACGTTCAGCCACCGCAAAGCGGTGCTGGAGAAGCCGCTCGGCTGAGGAAAACGCCGGCGGTACGCCCGCGCCCGCTGACCTCGGCGAGCGCGGGTGGAAGCGCCCGCGGCGTCAACCGGGCGGAGACTCCTCGCGCCGGACGACGCACAGGCCCCAGATGACAAAGGCGCAAATGGCGATCACCACGATCGACCAGAGCGGGTAGTAGGGGATGGACAGGAAATTGGCGATGATGAGCAGTGCCGCCACGGCGATGCCGAGGATCCTGGCCCAGAGCGACACCTTGAACAGGCCGACGCCCACCATGATGGCGAGAATTCCCAGGAGCAGATGAATCCAGCCCCAGCTCGTCGTATTGAATTTGAAGACGTAGTGGGGCGTGGAGACGAAGACGCGGTCATGGACGATGCCCATGAGGCCCCGGAAGAGGTCCAGGAATCCCACGATCAGCATCATCACGGCCGCGAAGAGGGTCAGCCCTTCGGCCGCTGCCTGGGAGCTGTCGGTACGGGGGTCGAGGGGTGATGACATGGGCCCACCTCCTTCTTCTCTCCATCCTGTGCCGGGTGCGGAGGGACCGCTAGGCGGGGCGGAAAGGCCCGCTCACATACCGTGCGAAGACGATCGCGGTGGGTGGGGGAAAAGGGTGCGGCGTGTGAGCCCGGCCATGAGACCTGGCTCACTTACGAAGCGGGGTAGTGGCGGACGTTGTGCCGCGGTGGGGCGAATTGGACATTCTCGGGTGGTCTGAACCTGGTTTTCTTGGGTGTGGCGTAGTAGGTCACACCTTTGCCAGCGGGTTTTCCGGCCGCTAACAATTGCGGGGTCGCCTGGCGCCGTGGACCGAGAAACGGCGCTGTTGTTTCGCGCCAATGACGGCCACCGGCGACTACGCGATTGGAAGGTTCAGCTCAGTTATGCGCTCCACCATCTCCGGCTATACCGCTCTGCCCAAGGCCCACAAGATCTCCGCCACCGCTGTCCTGGTGGCCGCCGGCGCCGCTGTCGCCCTGGCCGCCGTCCCGGCCACCGCCGCCGAGACCACCGGTGTGAAGACGGTGGCGCAGAACGCCGGCTCCTTCGGCGAGACCCAGCAGGCCGAGATCGGCCGGGCCGCCGACACCGCCCTCGCCCAGGCCCAGGCCGCGGCGAAGGCCAAGACCGACGCCGCCAAGGCCGGCCAGGACCGCGCGAGCCGTTCCACCGAGCGCGCCGCGCTGAAGCCCGCCGCCAAGCCGGCCGCCCCGGCGAAGAAGGCTTACGCGGACAACCTGGACGGCTGGATCAAGGAGTCCATGGACATCCTGCGTGCCAAGGGCATCCCGGCCTCCTACGACGGCATCAAGCGCAATGTGATGCGTGAGTCGACCGGTAACCCGCGTGCGATCAACGACTGGGACGTCAACGCCGTCAACGGTGTGCCGTCGAAGGGTCTGCTGCAGATCATCGACCCGACGTTCAAGGCGTATCACGTCGAGGGCACCTCCTGGGACATCTACGACCCGGTCGCCAACATCACCGCCTCCTGCGCCTACGCGGCCGACAAGTACGGCTCCATGGACAACGTCAACTCCGCGTACTAAGAGCCACAGAACCCCCACGCGTCGCGAAGGGCGGCGGCACCCCACCCCGGGGCGCCGCCGCCCTTCCCGCATACGCCCGCACGCTCCCTTGGCCCGCCCGCCGGGATGTGGCACCCTCACCGGCCATGGCGGATTCCCTGTCCCACAGCGATCCCACCCTCTACCGCACCCCTGCCGAAGCCGTCGCCGCGCCACCGGAGAAGCTCGCCTACGTCGTGGGTTTCGACCGCACGGCCCGGCAGCCCGACGCGCTGATGACCGTGGACACCGACCCCGGCTCGCCCTCCTACGGGCGCGTGGTGAACACGGCACGGTTACCCAACCTGGGAGACGAACTCCACCACTTCGGCTGGAACGCGTGCTCCAGCGCGCTCGCCCACGCCTGCCACAGCGACCCCCAGCGACGCTTCCTTATCCTCCCCGGGCTGCGCTCCTCCCGGCTGCACGTCTTCGACACCCGCCCCGACCCGGCCCGCCCGCGCCTGGTGAAGGTGATCGAGCCCGACGAACTGGCCGCCAAGGCGGGCTACTCGCGACCCCACACCCTCCACTGCGGCCCCGGCGGGGTCTTCCTCTCCTGCCTGGGCGGCGCCTACGGGGCCGAGGGGCCCGGCGGCGTCGCCCTGCTCGACCACGAGACCTTCGACGTGCTGCGCCCCTGGGAGACCGACCGGGGGCCGCAGCACCTGGCGTACGACGTCTGGTGGCACCTGGGCCACGACATCGCGGTGACCAGCGAGTGGGGCACCCCGTCGATGGTCGAGAACGGGCTCGACGCGGAGCTGCTCCTCCGGCGCGGGTACGGCCACGCGCTGCACTTCTGGGAGCTCGGCACCGGTCGTCACCTCCAGCGGGTGGACCTGGGCGACGAGCACCAGATGGTGCTGGAACTGCGGCCCGCGCACGACCCCGAGGCGACGTGGGGCTTCGCCGGGGTGGTCGTCAGCGTGGCGGACCTGTCCGCGTCCGTCTGGCTCTGGCACCGGGACGGGCCGGACTTCGCCGTCCGCAAGGTGATCACGATCCCGGCGGAGCCCGCCGCGCCCGAGGACCTGCCCCCGGCGCTCAAGCCGTTCGGGGCGGTGCCACCGCTGGTCACGGACATCAACCTGTCCGTCGACGACCGATGGCTGTACGTGTCCGCGTGGGGAACCGGCGAGCTCCTCCAGTACGACGTGAGCGACCCGTTCCACCCCCGGCGGGCCGCCTCCGTCCGGCTGGGCGGCATCGCGGGCCGCGAGCCCCATCCCGCGGCCCCGGGCGTCCCGCTCACCGGCGGGCCGCAGATGCTGGAGCTCAGCCGCGACGGGCGGCGCGTCTACGTCACGAACTCGCTGTACGGCGCGTGGGACGACCAGTTCCACCCCCAGGGCATCCGGCCCTGGATGGCGAAGCTCGACGCGGACACCGGCCACGGCGGCCTGGCGGCCGACCCGCGCTTCTTCCCGCACGGCGACGACTTCCAGGGCCTGCGCGTCCACCAGACGCGCCTGCAGGGCGGCGACGCCTCGTCCGACTCGTACTGCTTCCGCTGACCCGGCGGCCCCGCAGTCACTTCGTGTGCTGCGGGGCGTCCGGCAGCAGCCGCCCCCGCGACGCCTCCGGGGCATCGGCCGCGTCGTCGACGGTGGTGGTGCGGCGGGCCCAGGGATAGTAGACGGCCGAGGTGACGGCCAGGCCGACGATCCAGGAGACGTCCGCGCCGCCGAGCAGGGAAGTCAGCGGTCCGGTGTACAGCTTCGTCGCCAGGAACGGCACCTGGGCGAGGATGCCGAGGGCGTAACAGCTCAGCGCCGGAACGTTCCAGCGGCCGTAGCGGCCGTCCGGGTCGTACAGCGCCGGGACGTCGACGCGCTCGCGCGAGACGAGGTAGTAGTCCACCAGGTTGATGGCGCTCCACGGCGTGAACACCGTGAGCAGCAACAGGATGAAGTTCTTGAAGTTGTCGAGGAAGTCCGCGCTGGCCGCCATCGCGATGACCGTGGCCACCGCCGAGAACCCCGTGATGTAGGCGACGCGCGCGGCCGGTGTGATCCGCGAGCGGCCGTCGAAGGCCGTCACCGTCGTGAGGACCGACATGAAACCGCCGTAGGCGTTGAGGCAGTTGGCCGTGACCTTGCCGACCAGCACCACCAGGTACATGACGTACCCCAGGGCCGCCGGCCCGGCCAGCTCGCCGACGAAGCCGACCTGGTCGGACAGGAACCGGTCCCCGGCGACGGCCGCGATCAGGGCGCCCAGCGACATGGCCCACACGGAGCCGGTGACGGTGCCCGCGAACGTCGCCCGGAACGTCGCGCGTTCGCCGGCCGACCGGGGCAGGTAGCGGGAGTAGTCGGCCACGTACGGGCCGAACGTCAGCTGCCAGCCGGCCCCGAGCGAGACGGCGAGCAGGAACGTCGCGGCGTCGAACGGCTTGACACCGACGTGCGCGGGAACGTCGTAGCGGGTGAACACGGCGACCACGAGATAGCCCAGCCCCACGATGCCCGTCACGGTCGCGACCCGGCCCGCGAGGTGGATGAGGCGGTATCCGGCGACCGCGACCACGGCGGTCAGCGCCCCGAACAACGGAATCCCGAGCGTGGCGTCGGGCAGGTGGAGGATCCTGCGGACGGCCTGCCCGGCCAGCACACTGCCCGTGGCGGCGAACCCCAGGTACATGAGGATCACCAGCACGAGCGGGACCACGGCGCCCAGCACGCCGAACTGCGCCCGGCTGGAGATCATCTGAGGCACCCCCAGCCGCGGCCCCTGGGCGGAGTGGAGGGCCATGACGACGCCGCCGAGCACATTGCCGATCAGCAGGGCCGGGATCGCCCACAGCGCGTCGGCGCCGAAGACCACCGCCAGCGCGCCGTCGACGACCGCCGTGATCTGCATGCTCGCGCCGAACCACAGGGTGAACAGGCCGGCCGGCGAACCGTGCCGCTCCTCCTCGGGTATCGGGTCGATCGTCCGGCGCTCCATGGCGAGCGGGGACGGGGAGGGGGAGGGGGACGGGGGCGGTCGCTCCGGCGTCGTCGTCATGGGTGCCACACTCCTGGCTCGCGCGATGTCGCCCAGAATCTGGCACGGCGGGAAATCCCACGTCAACGCTTGGGAGCCCGGAGAGGGTTACGGCGTTCGCGGGCCGTCCTCAGACTTCCGCGCGGTGGGTGATGGGCGCCTCGGAGCGGTCGCCCAGGAACTCGTACCAGCGGCGCTGCAAGCAGACGTAGCGCGTGTCGGCCTCGACGAGTTTGAGGAACGCCTCCACCGTCTCCGTGAGGCGCTGCTGGTGCCCGGGGTCGGCCAGCGACCCGTCCTCCGCGAAGCTGTCGTACGAGCGGGCGAGGCTGAACATGTCCGGGTAGACACGGGTGCCGAGGTGCTCCAGGGGCACCCGCAGGGCCCACAGGCCACGGTTGCCGCCGACGAGCGACGGGGAGGCGGAGACCAGCAGCGCGTGCTTGGTCTTGAACGCCTGTGGCTGCACGCGGGAGACCCAGTCGATGGCGTTCTTGAGGAGGCCGGGCACGGAGGCGTTGTACTCGGGGGAGGAGATGACGAGGGCGTCGGCGCCCTCCATCCGTTCGTGCAGCGCGAGCGCGCCGGCCGGGATGCCGTCGGCCTCCTCCGCGTCCCCGTCGTACAGCGGCATGTCGAATTCGCGCATGGTGGCGAGGTCGGCGTCGGCCCCGGCCTCGGTGATCAGCCGGGCCACCAGGGAGGCGAGGCGGGCGTTGGTCGATCCGGCCCGCAGCGCGGCGCCGAAGACGAGGACCCGCAGGGGGCCGGGGCGGACGTCCGTGGCCATGAATCCGTCCTTCCGGCGGGTGCGGCACGCGCCCGGCTGGGCGCCGTCCGGACCAGTCTGCTCCCGGGGCGGGCGGCACGCCACGGGGCTGGGCCTTCCGGGCGAGGCACCGATTTGGTGGAAGGGCAGGGGGGCCGTGTAATGTTCTCCGTGTCGCCAGGGAGACCGCGAGGGAAACCGGGCGGACAACAGAACAAGGGGCTATAGCTCAGTTGGTAGAGCGCCTGCATGGCATGCAGGAGGTCAGGAGTTCAATTCTCCTTAGCTCCACAGTGGACCGAGAGGCCGCCCGTAACGGGCGGCCTCTCGGTCGTTCGCGCGGGGGACGCGCGTCAGCGCTTCCGGCGCTTCGCGATCGTCGTCATCACCACGGGGAGCAGCAGCTCCAGGGCCTTGGCGACGGTGGCGGGCGGCAGCCCCGTCCGCTTCGCGACGGCCTCGGCCACCGGCCGTGTGATCTTGCTGAGGACGCCGGACATCAGCCCGCCGCCCAGGCCGCCCGCCAGTCCGCCGCCGAGCCCGCCGAGGCCGAGCGCCCCGCCCCCGGTCAGTTCGGCGGGGAGCTCGTCGACCGTGGCCGCCACGACCTGTTTGGCGCCCTCGGTGTCGGTGCCGAGCTCCTGGGCCAGTTCCTCGATCCGGTCGTCCCCCAGCTCGTCGAGCACGTCGGCTCGCAGCGAGTCATCTGCCATGTTGTCGACACTACGCCGACGCGTCGGCCTCGGTACCCAACGCGCTACCCGCCATGCCGGTGACGCCCGAGCGTCAGCAGCACATGCGTGGCGACGCCGAGGACCAGCCCCCAGAAGGCCGAGCCGATGCCCAGGAGGGTGACGCCGGAGGCGGTGGCCAGGAAGGTGACCAGCGCGGCCTCCCGGTCCCGCTCCTCCCGAACGGCGCCCGCCAGGCCGCCCGCCAGCGCCCCGAAGAGGGCGACTCCGGCGATCGCGGCGACGAGCTCCTTCGGCAGCCCGGCGAAGAACGCCACCAGGGTCGTGCCGAAGGACCCGACGAGGAGGTAGAACGCGCCGCACGCGACCCCGGCGACGTAGCGGCGGCGCGGGTCGCGGTGGGCCTCGGGGCCGGTGCAGATGGCGGCGGTGATGGCCGCGAGGTTGACGGCGTGCGACCCGAAGGGCGCGAGCAGCGTGGAGACGATGCCGGTGGAGCCGATCAGCAGCCGGTCCTTCGGCGCGTAGCCCGACGCGGTGAGCACCGCCATGCCGGGGGCGTTCTGCGAGGCCAGCGTCGCCAGGGTCAGGGGCACCGCGATCCCGATGAGGGAGGCGAGGGAGAACGCGGGCGCGGTGAACACCGGCCGGGCGAGCTCGATGTGGTCGAGCCGGATGTGGACGCGCGAGGTGGCCGTGGCGCACAGCGCCCCCGCGGCGAGCGCCAGCAGCACCGCGTACCGGGGGAGCCACCGCTTGCCCAGCAGATAGGCGAGCAGCACGGCACCGGCGATCCAGGGCGCGGTGCGCAGGGAGGTGAACACGCCGGTGCCGAAGGAGAAGAGGATGCCCGCGAGCATGGCCGAGACCACCGCCGTGGGCACCTGCCGCATCAGCCGCCCGAACACCCCGGTCAGCCCGACCAGGCTGATGAGCAGGCCCGTGACGACGAACGCGCCGACCGCCTCCGCGTACGAGTACGCGCCGAGGCTGGTGACGAGCAGGGCCGCGCCCGGGGTCGAGAAGGCCGTGATGACCGGCATCCGCGTGACGAGGCTGAGGGCTACGCAGGTCAGGCCGCTGCCTATGGATATGGCCCAGATCCAGGACCCGGTCTGCGCGGTGTCGAGGCGTCCCGCCGACGCGGCGGCGAGCACGATGACGAGGGGCCCGGAGTAGGAGACGACGACGGCCACGAACCCCGCGAGGACGGCGGACAGCGAGATGTCGCGCGCAAGCCGCGGGCGGTCCTCCGCCGGTCTCCCGGCCGGTGGCGACGCGGCGGCCGGTGACGCGGCGGATGGTGACGTGCCGGCAGCGGCGTCGAGGGTGCCGGTGTCACGGGATTCGGTGCTCACGAGATTCCTCCGTCGCGCGGTTCCACTGACTGCTCGGGCCGGCCACGGGCCCGGCGGGGGCCTCGGGGCCGGCCGGAGTCCATGGCCCGGACGGCGCTCCGGTGACCGGAGCGTCCCCCACCTCGCACGCGGCGACCGTCGCACGGCAGCGTAGCGCCACGGACGGCTCCGCCCCGGGTGGTGATCGTTACATCGCGGAAGACCCGGCCCGGGGGCTCACCCCAGGCGCCGGGCCAGCCACGCCAGGGCCGCCGCCCCCTGGGCGGCCTGGAAGGCCCGGAGGGTCGGCAGGCCGGGCGGGTCGGGCAGGAGCGACTGGCGGACGAAGTACCCGGCCACCGCGGCGAGCACCGAGGTCACGCCCTTGGGGTCGGCGGCCCGGCCCAGGGGGTGCGCGGTGAAGACGGACTCCGGGTCGGGACCGCCCTGGGACGCGACGCTCGGCAGCATCACCAGCAGGTCGTACCAGGGGGCGGCCCGCAGGGCGTGGGGCCAGTCGACGAACACCACGCGGTCGTCGGTGAGCAGGATGTTGTCGGCGCGCAGGTCGCCGTGGGCGAGGCTGTCGCCGGTGGCGGGCTCCGCCCAGCCGGACTCCAGGCCGGCCAGCAGCGCGAGCCGGTCGGCCGCCCACGGGTCGAGGCGCGCGGTGTCGCCCGCGGCGAGCAGGGTCCGCCAGCCGGTGAACGCCTCCGCCTCGCTCTCGGCCACGACGGGCACCTCGAACGGGGCCGGGGTCATGGCGCGGCTCAGCCCGTCGACGGCGGTGAGGACCCGGTCCAGTTCGGCGGGGAGCCAGGGGACGCGGGGCTGCCGGCCCGGGACGTCCTCGAGGAGCAGGGCGACCCAGGTCCCGTCGTCGTACGTGCCGAGCAGCCGGGGCGCGGGGGCGCCGGGCGGCATGGCGGCGCTGTTGCGGGCCTCGGCGCGGTGCAGCCGGGGGCTGTGGGCGTTCGTCTCGGCGCTGACGGCCTTGACGAAGGCGCGCCGGCCGTCGGCGAGCTGGACCCGGGCGGCGACGCCGGGTGAGAAGCCGCCGCTCTGGCTGTGCGCCTCGACGACGCGTCCGCCCAGCGCGTCCTCCAGGGCGCGGCGCACGGCGGGCGGCAGGTCGGCCCAGGGCCGGCGGACACCGGTGGCCGGGGGTGCGATCGTCTCCATCTCCGTATGGTTCGCCACGGGACGGGCCCGGGCCAACGGGTTTTTCCCACAAGCGGGTTTTCCCCCACAAGGGGCGAGTTCCTTGATCGACATGACATGTAGGAAATTTCCTACCTATAGTCGTCTCCATGAACACCACTCCCATCGGTACCGGGACGTCGGAGGGTCGCGTCTTCGCGGCTCTGGCCAGCCCGGTGCGCCGTGAGGTGCTGAGGCTGTTGCGGGAGCGCGGGCCACAGCCCGTCGCGGAGCTGGCGGGCCACTTCGACATGGCCAGGCCCAGCTTCTCCGAGCACCTGCGGGTGCTGCGCGAGTGCGGGCTGGTGAGCGAGAACAAGGTGGGCCGTCAGCGCTTCTACGAGCTGGAGGCAGCGCCCCTCTTCGAGGTGCAGGAGTGGCTGCACCCCTATGAGCGCTTCTGGCGCGACAAGCTGTCCGCCCTGCGGACGGTGCTCGACGAAATGGAGGACGAGGAATCATGAACGAGCGAGGAGCCATCATGAACGAGCAAGACGTGAACGAGCGCGACGACCTGACCGCGGTCCGGGTCGACGAGTTCCTGCCGCACCCGCCCGCCAAGGTGTGGCGGGCCCTGACCGAACCCGAGCTGCTCGCCCAGTGGCTGATGCCCGGCGACTTCCGCCTGGAGGTCGGCCACCGGTACACCATGCGGGCCGTCGCCATCCCCGCCACGGGGTTCTCCGGCACGATCGCGGCCGAGGTCCTGGCCTTCGAGGACGGGAAGATGCTGCGGATCGGCTGGCGGGACGCCCACCCGGAGAACGGCGCCGACGTCGACTGGACGATCACCTGGACGCTTGAGCCGGAGGGCCGGGGCACCCGGCTCTTCCTGGACCACGAGGGCTTCGACCCGGACAACCCGCTCCAGCAGAAGGCGCGCGCCATCATGAGCGGAGGCTGGCGCAGCCACGTCATGCGCTCCCTGCTGTCCTGCCTCGACGGCATGGAGGACGCCTAGTCCGCCATAGCCCGCATTCGAAAAGGCCCGAGGCCGGTTCCCGTGCGAAACGGGAACCGGCCTCGGACGATTCTGGTGGGGAAGGCGCGGCGGGCGCGGTCAGTGCGCCGCGACGGCCCGCTGGCGCGCGTAGCCCACGGCGGCCAGGGCCACCGCCAGGCCACCGGTGAAGTACAGCTGCACCCGGGTGTCGGCGTCGAGGGCCATGAGGCCCAGCGCCCCGGCCACCCCGGCCAGCGTCACCCACGTCAGATACGGGAAGCCCCACATCCGCACCGTCAGGCGCTCGGGCGCCTCGCGCTCCAGCCGGCGGCGCAGCCGCAGCTGGGAGACGGCGATGAAGCCCCACACCACCAGGACGACCCCGCCGACCATGTTGAGCAGCCAGGCGAAGACCGTGGTGGGGTACCAGTACGACAGCAGGACGGCGACGAAGCCGAACGCGGACGACGCGAGCACCGCGCGGCGCGGCACGCCGCCGGAGACCCTGCCCAGGGCCTTGGGGCCCTGGCCGCGCGCGACCAGCGAGTAGGCCATGCGCGAGGCGCCGTAGATGTTGGCGTTCATGGCCGACAGCAGGGCGATCAGCACGACCACGTTCATGATCTGGCCGCCGCCCGGGACGCCCAGCCGGTCGAGCACGGCGGCGTACGGGCCGTCCTCGGTGACGGACTTGTCGTTCCACGGGATGAGCGTGACGATGACGAGCATCGAGCCGACGTAGACGATGCCGATGCGCCACATCGTCGTCCGCACGGCCTTGGCCACGCCGCGCACCGGGTCCTCCGACTCGGCGGCCGCGATGGTCACCGTCTCCAGGCCGCCGTACGCGGCGAGCGAGGCCAGCAGGCCGATGAGCAGCCCGTCCACGCCCGTGGGCAGGAAGCCGCCGGCGCCGGTGAGGTGGGCGGCTCCGGGGGAGTCCGTGCCGGGCAGGACGCCCAGGACGGCGAGGGTGCCGAGGATCAGGAAGAGCGCGATCGCGCCGATCTTCAGGGTGGCGAACCAGAACTCGAACTCGCCGAAGTGCGCGACCGCGCCCAGGTTGGTGCCGCAGAACAGCGCCATGAAGAGCAGGACCCACAGCCAGGACGGGGTGCCCGGCAGCCAGCCCTGCACGATGTGGGCCGCGCCGATCGCCTCGATCGCCACGCCCACGACCAGCAGGGTCCAGAACATCCAGCCCGCGGTGAAGCCGGCCCACGGGCCGATCGCCCGGTCGGCGTGGACGGAGAAGGAGCCGGAGGCCGGATTGGCGGCGGACATCTCGCCGAGCATCCGCATCACGAACATCACGAGCAGGCCGGACACGGCGTACGCGAGCACGATCGACGGGCCGGCCGCGGCGATGCCGGCGCCCGAGCCGACGAAGAGGCCCGCGCCGATGACGCCACCGAGGGCGATCATCGAAAGGTGCCGCTGCTTGAGCCCGTTCGACAGCGGGGAGCCCTGCTGAGGAGTGCTCTCCACCGGCGGGGGAGGAGATGTGAGTGTCCGGCTCATGGTCGTACCTGTCCATTATCCGAGATCGGGGAGTCTCGAGTATGGAGAAGCGCGCACGGCCCCGGCCGCGGCGTCCGATATCCGGACGGTCGCTTCACGCAGGGTGATCGTCGGACAGCGCGCGCATTAATGTGGGGCCATGATCAATGCTGATGACATCCGCCGTATCGCGCTTTCCCTGCCGGAAACCGTGGAGAAGGAGGCATGGAGCATGCCCACCTTCCGCGTCGCGGGAAAGATGTACATCACGATCCCCGACGACCAGACGTCCTTCGCCGTCCGCTGCCCGAAGCACGAGCGGGCCGAGCTGATCGCGGCCGAGCCGGAGAAGTTCTGGGTGCCGCCGCACGAGGCGAGCTCCTCATGGGTGCGCGTACGCCTCGCAGCCCTGGAGGACATGGACGAGCTGCGCGACATCCTCGTGGACTCCTGGAAGCAGGCGGCGCCCGAGCGGCTGCTGGAGGCCCTGCCCGCCGCCCTGCGCTCCGGCGACGCCTGATGCGGTCCACGCGGGACATGCGGTACGCCAAGAGTGCCGACGGAGCCCGGATCGCCTATCGGGCAGGAGGAGCGGGCGAGCCCCTGCTCCTGCTGGCCGGGCAGGGCAACACCCACCACTGGTGGGACGGCGTCCTCGACGACTTCCGCGCCGCCCACCGCACCGTCACCCTCGACTACCGGGGGACGGGCGAGAGCGACCGCCCCGACGAGCCCTACAGCATCGAGGGTTTCGCCCGGGACGCGCTCGCGGTCCTCGACGACCTCGGCGTCGAACGGGCCCACGTCTACGGCACGTCCATGGGCGGCCGCGTCGCCCAGTGGCTCGCCGCCCACCGGCCGGACCGGGTCCGGGCCCTCGTGCTCGGCTGTACGTCCCCCGGCGGCCCGAACGCGGTCGACCGCGGCGACGACGTGCGCCTGTCGCTGATGCGGCCCGCGCCCGCGGGCAGGCGGGCCCTGCTGGAGCTGATGTACACGCCGGGCTGGCTCGCGAGCCACCCCGGCCCGCACCACACGCTCGGCGACCCCACCATGACGCCGAAGGAACGGCTCAGGCACCTGGTCGCCAGCGAGCGGCACGA
Organism: Streptomyces abikoensis; assembly: GCF_014648775.1. Lineage (GTDB taxonomy): Bacteria > Actinomycetota > Actinomycetes > Streptomycetales > Streptomycetaceae > Streptomyces > Streptomyces abikoensis. Next base: position 63,481 of record NZ_BMRT01000002.1, on the reverse strand, counting down.
CGCGTGGGACGCGCTTCCGGGCATCCAGGCGCCCACGCTGGTGGTGCACGGCGACGACGACCTGCTCAACCCCACCGCGAACGCCACCCTGCTCGCGGAGCGCGTGCCCGGCGCCCGGCTGTGCCTGATCCCGGGGGCGCGCCACGCCTACTTCGAGGAGTTCCGGTCCGTCGCCGGCCCGCTCGTCCTGGACTTCCTCCGGGAGCACGAGCGGGCCTAGCGGGACGGGAGGGCGGGGCCTAACGCTTGGGGGCGGCCTTGGGGGCGCCCTTCGCGCCGCCGCTCTTGTGCGGGGTCTTGTGCTCGGCCTTGGTCTTGCCGTGCGCGGAGCCGTGGCCCTTCGAGTGGCCGCTCTTGGGCCCGCCGCTCTTCGGGCCGGCGCCCTTGGGGCTGGTTCCCTTGGGGTTCTTTCCCTTCGGGGTCGTCCCCTTGGGGGTCGTGCTCTGTGCCGCGGTGTCCTGTGCGGTCGGCGGCTTGATCCAGCCCTTCTGCACGAGCTGGTCGCAGTGCCACTTGGCGTGGTCGGGGCTCTCCTTGTGCTGCTTGACGGCCGTGTCCATACAGTCCTTGTAGGGCCACGGCGGGCCGACACGCAGATGGGCGGGGGAACGCGACTCCCGGTCGACCTGGGCGGCGGCCGCCGGGGTGCTCATGACGCCGACCGTGGCCACCGCGGCCAGAGCGATGCTCATCCAGCGCACAGCGCTTCTCCTTTTCCTCGGGTTCGGGGTACGGCTCGCCTTCGCACAACGAGCCCGCGCCACCGAGGAAACGGGCGGGCTCCGCCGCCCCGGGCCGTTACGCCGAGACGAGCGGGCGCGCGAGCAGGGGGGCGTGGTGGTGCCCGGCCCCGGTCCGGTGCTCGACCCGGTGCTCGAGCCCGGCCCGTACGCCGGGCCACTCCTCGTCGAGGATGGAGTAGAAGGCCGTGCCCCGGACCATGCCGTCGAGGCCCCGGGTGTGGGCGCGGTGGACGCCCTCGAGGACCGCGCCGAGACGCTCGATGGCCGCGCGCGAGCGGGCGTTGCGGGAGTCCGCGCGCAGGGACACCCGTCGCACGCCCCAGGTCTCGAACGCGTGGCGCAGCATCAGGAGCTTGCTCTCGGTGTTGGCGCCGGTGCCCTGGGCGTGCGCGGAGAGCCAGGTCCCGCCGATCTCCACCGCGTCGGGTATCGCGGTGAGGGGATCGCCGAGCGGGCCGCGCGGGGCCGGGGGCCACTGCACCGGGCCCTGCCAGTAGTCCAGCTCGCAGAACCGCGTCGAGCCCATGACCAGGCCGTCCGCGATCCGCACGGTGGCGAAGGGCAGCGCCCGGCCCGCGGCGCGGGCCGCGAGGGCCTCGGCCACGTAGCGGGCCGTGGCCTCCGGGCCGTGCGGCACGGGAGTGAAGGCGTAGCTGCTGCGGTCCTCGGCCGCCGCGGCGGCCAGGCCCTCGATGTGGTGCTCGCCGAGCGGTTCCAGCCGCACGGTGCGGCCGTGGAGGAAAACGGGTACGGGCACGGCGCCTGGATCCTTCAGCGATGGGGGTGACGACAGAGAAAGGAGAGACGTCCAGCGGCTTTCCGGCACGGTGGTACTCACGCTCACCGTGGGGCTTGCGGGACGGGTGTCGTCAGTATGAGGTCGGGATACCCCCGCGCGAAGGGCTGAAAGGTAAACAGAAGGAAACGGAACGGTAAACCCGCCGTGCCGCTCCTCGTCTCGTCCGGTATATGGCCTTCCCTGCTCTCCCGTCAGCCCTTTCCGCCGTCGGTGAGCTGCTCCGTGGCCTCGTGGGCTGCCCGGTTGAGACGGCGCGTCACCTCCAGGAGGAAGGCGAGCCGCTCGTCGTCGTAGTCGTCCAGGACGGCCGTCACCGTCCTGCCGAACCCGGCGAAGACCTCCTGCATCTCGGCGTCGTGCCGGCCGGTGGCGACCACGACGACCTTGCGCCGGTCGGCCGTGCCGCGCCGGCGCTCGATGAAGCCGCGCCGCTCCAGGCGGTCGAGCACGGCGGTGACGGCCGAGGTGCTCAGACCGGTGGCCGCCGCGATCCTCCCGGCCGTCGGCTCCTCCTCGTGGCGTACCAGGTCGAGGCACTTGAGGTCCGTGAAGTTCAGCCCGAACCGCTCGGCGATCGCGCCGTGCAGCATCAGCCCGCGACCCGCCTGGTCGCGCATGGCCTTCATCAGGGAGTCGATCAGCTCGGACCTGTTCCCGCCGGACCTGTTCTCGGTTGACACGGCACACCTCGGCAGCTATATCTCGATGGGACGGATATTTCGATGCATGGGAATATCCGCTTCCTGGAATTATTCTAGGTGCCTGGAGGCGACCGTGCACACCCGGACCACACCCGTCCTGATCGTCGGAGCCGGCCTCGGCGGCCTGTCCACCGCGCTCTTCCTCGGACTCCACGGCGTGCCCGCGCTGGTGGCCGAGCGTCACCCCGGTACGTCGCTGGAGCCGAAGGCCCGCGGTCAGATGCCCGCCGCCATGGAGGCGCTCCGCGCCGCCGGGCTGGAGCGGGCCTTCCTCGACGCGGCGCCCCCGGGGCGGCCCGAGATGACCATCGCCATCGCGGAGAGCGTGACCGGGCGGGTGTTCCACAGCATCACCGAGGCCATGCCGGACTTCGCGCGGTACTCGCCCGCCCCCACCGGCATGGTCAGCCAGGAGCGCGCGGAGCCGCTGCTGGCCGCGCGCGCCGCCGAGCTCGGCGCGGACATACGGTTCTCCACCCGCCTGGAGTCCTTCACCGACGGGCCGGACGGCGTCACCGCCGTCCTGCGCGACCTGACCACCGGCGAGGCGTACGAGGTCGAGGCCGCCTACCTGGTGGGCGCGGACGGTCATCGCGGCGGGATCCGCGAGGCGGCCGGCATCGGCGCCCACGGGCGCGGCACCATCGGCGAGAGCACCAGCCTCCTCTTCGAGGCCGACCTCGACCTGGCCCTCGACGGCGCGGCGGTGCAGATGCACTACCTCCAGAACCCCGCGCTGCCCGGCGGCTCGGGCGCGTTCGTCTCCACCGACACGCCCGGCAGGTTCGTCGCCGCCGTCGAGGCGCGGGCGCCCCGGGACGAGGAGGGCGCCCGCGAGATCGTCCGGCTGGTCACGGGCCTTCCGGAGCTGGAGGTGAAGCTGCTCGGCGCGACGACGTGGTCGACCGCCTGCCGGGTCGCGGACCGCTTCTCGTCCGGCAGGGTGCACCTCGTCGGGGACGCCGCCCACGTGATGCCGCCGACCGGAGGGCAGGGCGGCAACAGCGCCCTGATGGACGGCCACCACCTCGCCTGGAAGCTCGCCGCGGTCGTCCGCGGCCAGGCCGGGCCCGGGCTGCTGGACAGCCACGACGCCGAACGCAGGCCCTTCGCGGAGTGCCTGGTCGAGCAGCAGTACGCCAACATGGTGCACCGGATGTCACCGCACCTGGCCGACGACACCGTGGCCGATCGGATCGACCCGGCCCGCCTGCTGTTCGGCTACCGCTGCCCGGCGGGCGCGTTCGTCCCCGAGCCGACGGCCCCCTCGGACGACGCCCTCTTCGAGGACCCGGCCGCCCCCAGCGGCCGCCCCGGCACCCGTGCGCCCCACGTCCCGCTGGCCGGCGGGTCCACGCGGGACCTGTACGGCCGCGGCTTCGTGCTGCTCACCGACGACGAGGGCCGGCGGTCCGCGGCGGAGCGGGCCGCCGAGCGTCTCGGCGTCCCCGTGGCCGTCCCGGCCCTGGCGGGGGACTGGGCGGCGGCGCACGGCGTCACCCCGTCCGGGGCGGTGCTCGTCCGGCCCGACGGCCTGATCGCCTGGCGCGAACGGGCGCAGGGCGATCCGGCGGAGGTCGAGCGGGCCCTGCGGGTGGTGCTCGACCGGTGACCGGGGGTTCCCTCAGCCGTCCTCGATGTCCGAGATGAGCTTGGTGCTCAGATCGCTCTGCACCGCCAGCCGGGTGTGCCCGGCGTCCGGGCCGGTGCCCCAGGTGAGCGTGACCGTGGTGAACAGGTGCCCGGCGCCGGAGTCGTGGTAGCGGACCGCCCAGTGGGTGGGCACGTCCTGGGCGCGCAGGACGCCGTCGGCGTGGTTGGCCTCCTCCCAGGCGGCCAGCCGCTGCCGGAGGTCCTCCGTGAGGTAGTGGGCGCGAAGCTCGTCGCTCAGGTCGTCGGTTCCGTCGTCGACGGCGTCGATGTAGGCGCCGTAGAAGTCGGCCACCCGGTCGACCGCCGAATCCGGGCTCCCCTCGCGGACCGGGCTGCCCGCGCTGCCCGCCTCGTCGTCCGGCATGAACTCCCCCTTGAGAACAGCGTGGTTCAGTCGTCGGGCTCACGCCCTTGATGACAAACTGCCCCTCTTTTCATGGAAACAGTCCTTTGAGGTGAGATATCGCCGAACGTCATGGTCTGGCCCTCGCTCAGCTCCCGGGTGCCGGCAGGTGGCGGGCGAAGAACGAGCGCACATGGTGACGTATCCACGGCACCGAGACGGCGGGGTCGACCGCGCCGACCAGCCGGATCCGGTCCTCGGCGGTGAGTAGCCCCGCCGACGCCAACTGGGGCACGAAGGCGGCGTAGTCGGTGAACACCCCGTGCGCGGCCCGGTCGAGGCACCGCCGCTCCGTGCGCCCGCCAGGGTGGGCGAGCACGGCCGACCAGGACCGTTCGAGCTGCCGCCGCTCGGGAAAGCCGTCGGTGCCCAGCAGGAGCAGCGGCCGGTCCACCCCGTGGCGGGCGACCGGATACGGCTCTCCCGCGCGCCCGGGGCCCTCGGCCGGGTGGTCGAGATAGCCCTCCATGTCGACGGCCGCGCGGACGCGCCGGTCCTCGTACATGGCCTCGGCGACGGTGGTGCCGCCCGCCGAGTGGCCGTACGCGCCGACCCGGCGCGGGTCCAGCGCGCGGCCGAGGCCCTCGGGCAGCGGCCGCCCCGCCGCGTCCGGGTTCCGTCCGGCCGCCAGCGCCTCCAGCGCGTCCAGGACGAAACGGACGTCCGCGATCCGGGTGTCGATCACGGTGCGGAAGAGCGGCGGGTCCCTGCGCGGATCGCCCCGGAAGACGGTCTCGCGCCAGAGCTCGGGACGGCCGCCCCTCGTGCCCGGGAACTCGACCACGCCCGCGTCGCCCGGATGATCGACCGTCACCACCGCGTAGCCGTGGCTCGCGAGCTCCTCGGCGAGCCCGGTGCCCATGGCGCGCGGATCGCCGCCACCCGGGCTGTACAGCAGCACCGGCCGCCGCCGTCCGGGCCGCGCGGGCGCTCCGGCGTACGAATGGGTCAAGGTGGCCGCCCAGTCCACGCCGCTCGGGGGCAGGCCCGGGTGGATCGCGGCGGCGGTCTCCGGGAACTTCCGCGCCGCGAGGGCGGACATCTGCGGGGCCACGGGCCTGCCGTGCACCGCGCGGGCCGGGTAGAAGACCGTGACCATCAGCTCCCGCACCGGAATCGAGGGTGTCAAGGGGTCGGGCCGGGAACGGTCGACCAGATACAGCGTGGTGACCCCGGTCGGGTACGGGCCGGTCGGCCTCGGCAGGCGCAGGGTGACGCCGGTCGTGGCACGAGACCGCTGCCGCTGCCGTGCCCGAGCCGGTGTCGCACCGTCCGCGAGCAGCAGCGCGGCACCCGCCAGCACGGCCGATCTGACGACGCCTCGCCGGGTCGTCGCTCCTGTAGGGAACATGATCTTCCTCTCATCTCTCCGTCGACGCGGCCTTTATGCTGCGGCCCGGAGGGGAGCGAGGGCGAAGGTTGAGGCCCTGGCCGAAACGATGGCGCGCGGCCACCCCGAGGTGCCGTCCGAGGAGAGCAGTGATCAGGATCCACTTCACCGCCGCCGACTTCGCCGGGGTCCGCTTCGCGCCCCGGGCGGCCCCGCTGCTGGAGCTGAACACGGCCCTGATGAAGCTGCTGACCCCCGGCGACGAACTGCTCTACGGCCGCTGGCGGAGACGGTCGCTCCACTCCCTGCCGGCCGCCGCCGGGGCACTGGCGGACCTCGTCCCCGCCGGCCGGGCACCCGGCTTCCTCGACGTGTTCGACGACTCCCTCCCGGACGCGCTCGACGCCGCCCGGCAGTGGCACCCCGACCGGATCCGCTCGGAGATCGAGCGGGTCTACGCCGGGCACCCCGCGCCGCCCCCGCCCTGGCTCCGCGACCTCCACCGGGGCGAAGCCGGCGGCTGGCGCGTCCTGCGGCGGGCGCAGCACGCGGCGTTCGAGAGCGTGGTGCGTCCCGTGTGGCCCGTGGTGCAGGACCTCCATCAGCGGGAGTTCACCCGTCACGCCCTGGCGGTGGCCGAGCACGGCCTCGGCGCCGCGCTCGCCGGCCTCGTGCCGGGCGCGCGGCTGCGCGGGAGCGTCTGGGAGCTGCCCGGGACCGGGGAGCGGGACGTCGAGCCCGGCGGACGCGGCCTGGTGCTGCGGCCCACCTTCCACTGGACCGGGCACCCGCTCGTCTCCGACCTGCCCGGCCGCCCCGTCCACGTGACCTTCCCCGCCGGGCCCGGCCTGCCGCTCACCCCGGCGGGTCCGGACGACCGGGGCGGCCCGGAGGAGGCGCTGGCGCGGGTGCTCGGGCGCACCCGTTGCGAGATGCTGCTCCTCCTCGCGGAGGAGCACACCACGAGCGGTCTCGCCCGGCGGCTGGGCGTCAGCGACGCCACGGCCTCCGCCCACGCCGCCGCCCTGCGCGGGGCCGGGCTCGTCACCACCGTCCGCGCCGGGCGGGCCGTCCTCCACCGGCGCACCGCCATGGGGACCCTCCTGGTGGGACGGGACGAAAAATGGGGTCACAAGCCGTAGATCGACGGCATCGTGCTGGGGGCGGTCTTCGTCACGGCCCGCTCTCATCCGCCGGCCTGATGCCGCCGCCCGGGGGATGGCCCGTCAGGAGGATCGTGTCCGATACCCGGTGACGATGCGCCGGAGCCGGCCCCGGGCGATGCTGTAGAGGCACGCTGAGCGAGTCGGGCACGGGAGACCGTGTCCCTCAACGGGGGTTCGCGAAAAGTGTTTGATTACATCGGCCACTTCGCCGATCGCATGGAGAAGCTCAAGGAATCCGGGCAGTACCGCACGTTCGTCGAGATCGAACGGCTCGCCGGTCGCTTCCCGCAAGCCCTGCACCACGGGCCCCAAGGGGTCCGGGAGGTCACCGTCTGGTGCAGCAACGACCATCTGGGCATGGGCCAGCACCCCGACGTGCTGGCCGCGATGCGCAGGACGCTCGACACCTCCGGGGCCGCCGCCGGCGGGTCGCGGAACATCTCCGGGACCACCCCGCACCACGTCGCCCTGGAACGGGAGGTCGCCGACCTCCACGGCAAGGAGAGCGGGCTGACGTTCATCACCGGCTACGCGGCCAACGACGCCGCCCTGTACGTCCTGGGGAAGACCCTCCCCGACTGCGTCTTCTTCTCCGACCGGCTCAACCACGCCTCGATGATCTCGGCGATGCGGGCCAGCGGCGCCGAGCGCCACGTCTTCGACCACAACGACCCCGCCGACCTCAACCGGCGGCTGAACGAGGTGCGCCCCGGGCGCCCGAAGGTCGTCGCCTTCGAATCGGTCTACTCCATGGACGGCGACGTCGCGCCCATGGCCGAGCTCTGCGCGGTCGCCCAGCGGCACGACGCTTTCGTGTACGTCGACGAGGCGCACACGGTCGGCATGTACGGGCCCGAGGGCGCCGGCCTGGCCGCCCAGCTCGGCGTCGGCGACGAGATCACGCTCCTGATGGGGACGTTCGCCAAGGGTTACGGCACCGCCGGCGGCTATGTGGCGGGCCCCGGGCCCGTCGTCGACGCCATCCGCAGCCTCGCGCCCGCCTTCATCTTCACCCTGTCCATGCCGCCGGCGGTCGCCGCCGGCGCCCTGACGAGCGTGCGGCACCTGCGGCGCAGCGACATCGAACGCGCGGGGCTCCACGAGCGGGCCCGGCTGCTGAAGGCCCTGCTCCGCGACGCCCGCATCCCGCTGGTGAGCGACCAGAGCCACATCGTGCCCGTGCTCGTCGGCGACCCGGAACGCTGCCGCGAGCTGGCCCGCACACTGCTGGAACGGCACCGGATGTACGCCCAGCCGATCAACTTCCCGAGCGTGCCCCGGGGCACCGAGCGCCTGCGCATCAACCCCTCCCCGGTCCACCAGCCGCTGGAGGTCCACCGGTTCGCCGACGCGCTCCGCCGCTGCTGGGACGAGCTGGACCTGCCCCGCACCGCACCGGCGCGCGTACGCGCCCGGTCGGCGTGACCGGCTCCGGCCCGGCGACCGGCCTCGCCCCCCGCCTCCCGGCAGGGGGCGAGGCCGTGGTCACCCCATGGGCCCGCTGCGCGCTGCTGTACCTCTTCCTCTTCCTGATGGGGGCCGAGACCTTCCTGGTGTCCCCGCTGCTGCCCACGATCGCCACCGACCTGCGCGTGAGCACCGGCGCCGCCGCACAGGTCGTCACCGCCTACGTCCTGACCTACGCGGTGGCGGCCCCCCTGCTCGGCGGATTCTCCGACCGGTTCCCGCGCCGCGTCTTCATCACCGTCGGAGGCGCGCTCTTCGTCGGCGGCAACCTGCTGTGCGCCACGGCGGACAGCCTCACCGCCCTGACCGCCGCCCGCGCCCTCACCGGACTCGGCGGAGCGACGGCCGCCCCCGCCATGTGGGCCTACCTCTCCGAGTCCGCCGCCGCCCACCAGCGCGGCCGCGCCGTCGCCACGGGCGTCTCCGGCTACGCCCTCGGACAGGTCCTCGGCGTGCCGCTCGGCGGGCTCCTCTCGGACGCGGCGGGCTGGCCGTGGACGTTCGCGGCCGTCGGCGCGGGGCTGGCCCCGGTCGTGCTGCTCATAGGGTGGCGCCTGAAGGGCCCCCGGCCCACGGCCGTGTCCACCTCGCCCCTGGCGGGCTTCGCCGTGTGGCGGCAGCGCCGCCTGGCGCTGCCCCTGCTCTCCACCGGCTTCCTGCAGGCCGGCCGGCTCGGCGCGTACACGTTCGTCGGCGCGCTCTTCGCGGAACGGTACGGCTACGACACGGCACGGCTCGGCCTCATCGGCCTGCTGGTGGGCGCGGGTTCACTGACCGGCTCGGTGCTCCTCGGGCAGGTGAGCGACCGGGCGCGGCGGCGCGGCATCGGCGAGAACGTGCTGTCCGCGGGCTGCGCGCTGGTGTTCGTGGGGGCGAGCGTCGTCGCGCTGGTCAGCACGGTCGCGGCGGTCAGCCTGGCCGCGGTGTTCGTGTGGATGGTGGCCGGGGGCGCCTTCTACACCAGCCAGCAGACGTACCTCGGCGGCGCCGATCCGGCGCGGCGCGCGAGCGTCATCTCCTGGAACGGCACGCTCGACCACCTGGGGGTGGCCCTGGGGACGGCCCTGCTGAGCCCGTGGGCCGTCGCCGGCCCCGGCTTCGTCGCCGTCACGGCCGTCCTGGGGCTGACGGCGGCCGCGCTCTCGGCGACGGCGGCGCGCCGGGCGGCCGGATAGGTTCCCTCCAGGTTTCAGGAACACCTCCGCCGGTATTACGGTCGAAGGGAGCTCCGAATGCCCCCGGGGTGCGTCACGCTCCCCGGTGCGTCGACCGGTGAGGAGTGCCCGCCGTGCGTGCCGTCGAGACCCTCGAACTGGAAGGGCTGGGCAACCGCAGCTATCTGGCGGGCGGGGCCGCCGTCGCCGTGGCGATCGATCCGCCCCGCGACATCGACCGGGTCATCGCGGCCGCCGCCCGGCGCGGCACGCGGATCGGCCTCGTGGCGGAGACCCATGTGCACAACGACTACATATCCGGCGGGCTGGAGCTCGCCCGCGTCACCGGCGCCCGGTACCTGGTGCCCGAGGGCGCGGCGGTCTCCTTCGCCCGCACCCCGGTCGCCGACGGCGACACGTTCCCCGTGGACGACGGCCTGGCGCTCCGGGCCCTGGCCACCCCCGGCCACACCCCCCACCACACCTCCTACGTCCTCGAGGAGCACGGCCGGCCCGCCGCCGTCTTCACCGGCGGCTCGCTCCTCATCGGCACCGTCGGCCGCCCGGACCTGGTCGAGCCCCGGCTGACCGAGCGCCTGGCCCGCGCCCAGCACGCCTCCGCCCACCGGCTGGCCGACGAGCTCGACGACGACGTGCCCGTCCTGCCCACCCACGGCTTCGGCAGCTTCTGCTCCTCCGCCCCGGCCGGCCGCGACGCCACGACGATCGGCGCCGAACGCGGCACCAACGACGCCCTGACCAAGGACGTGGACACCTTCGTCGCCGGACTGCTCGCCGGCCTGGACGACATCCCCGCCTACTACACCCACATGGGCCCGGCCAACGCCGCCGGGCCCGCGCCCGTCGACCTCACCCCGCCCCGCCGTGCCGGCGCGAGCGAGATCGCCGCGCGGCTGGCGGCGGGGGAGTGGGTGGTGGACCTCCGCCACCGCGTCGCCTTCGCCGAGGGGCACGTCGCCGGTTCGTTCAACTTCGAGGGCGACGGCCGGCTCGCCACGTACCTCGCGTGGCTCATCCCCTGGGGCAAGCCCCTCACCCTGATCGCCGCCGGTCCCGAGGAGCTCGCCGCCGCGCAGCGGGAGCTGGTGCGCGTAGGCATCGACCGCCCGGCCGCGGCCGCCACCGGCACCCCCGCCGGCTGGGTCCGCCCGGGAGAGGCGCTACGCTCCTTCCGCCGCGCCACCTTCGCTGATCTCGCGGCCGCCCGCGCGGCCGGCGAGCGGATGGTGGTGCTGGACGTGCGCCGGGACTCCGAGCGCGCGGCGGGTTTCGTCAGCGGTTCGACGCACATCCCCGTCCACCGGCTGCGCGACCGGGTCGGTGAAGTGCCACCGGGAGAGGTGTGGGCGCACTGCGCGGGCGGGGCGCGCGCGGCGATCGCCGCGTCCCTGCTGGACGCCGCGGGACGGAACGTCGTCGCCGTGGACGACGTCTTCGACGCCGCCACCGCCGCGGGGCTCACCGTCCCCGGGCGCGGCGTCGCCTGACCGTTCCCGCCCTTTCCGCCCGTTTCCCTCCGTAGGAAGTGATCGAAGGATGCTCCCGCAGTCCCGCCACGGCTTCGGCTGTCCCGGCCCCGTAGCCACCCGGCCACAGGAACGCGTTCGCCACCACCTCGCCGCGGCGGCGGCCCGGGCCAGGGAAGGAGGGACCGGGAGCGGAGCGCCGACCGTCGGCGGAAGCCTCGGCGACGGCGTCATAGCGTGAGCGCCCTCATACTCGCCCTCGCCGCCGGAGCGGCGGTCGGGCTGGCCCTGGGCGCGCTCGGCGGAGGCGGCAGCGTCCTGGCCGTACCCGCGCTGATCTATCTGCTCGGCTTCACCCCGGCGGCGGCCACCACCGCCAGCCTGCTCATCGTCGCGGCGACCTCGGCGACCGCCCTGTACGCGCACGCCCGCGCCGGCAACGTCCGCTGGAGAACCGGCGCGCTGTTCGCGGCCTCGGGCCTCCTCCCCGCCGCGGCGGCCGGAGCCGTGGCGGCCCACCTGCCCCAGCGGGCACTGACGGCGGCCTTCGCGGCGATAGCCACCCTCGCCGCGGTCATGATGCTGCTCGGGACCCGCGAGAGACGGACCGACGACACACGGTCTGACGACACGCGGGCCGAGTACACCCGGGCCGAGTACACCCGGGCCGATGACACCCGGGCCGACGCACCGGAGCCGCCGCGCCGAGCCCCCGCCAGGGCCGCCGGGACCGGGGCCGGACTGGGCGCGCTCACCGGACTGCTCGGCGTGGGCGGCGGCTTCCTCGTCGTCCCGACGCTCGTCGCGGTGCTGGCCTTCGAGATGCAGGCCGCCGTCGGCACCAGCCTGCTCGTCATCACGACCAACTCCCTGGCCTCCCTGCTCACCCGGGGCGCCACCACCTCCGGCCTCGACTGGTCGGTCATCGCCCCGTTCGCGGCGACCGCGATCCTGGGCGCCTGGGACGGCAAACGCCTGGCCGCCAAGGTGTCCGGCACCGCGCTGCGCCGGGCGTTCGCGGTGGCCCTGCTGGCCGTGGCGGCCTTCATGCTCGTCGACGCCCTGACGTGAGCTCTTCCGGGCCCCCACCCACCCGCAACGCTTCCCCCGCCCCGGCGTTACCAGGGCGGCGCGCACCGACGAGGAACGGCGGGGAGATGGTCCACGACATCCAAGAACCCCTGCGGGGCTGGAGCAGACTGAGCACCGGGGTGGTCCACCGGGGCAGCCACCTGGACCTCCATCACGACCACGTCCTCCAACCGGACGGCACGGAAGGGACGTACGACCGCCTCACCATCGCCGACGGCGCCAGAACCGTCGCGGTCGACGCCAGGCGCCGCGTCGCGCTGGTGGAGGACGCCTTCTACCCGCCGGGGCGGCGCCTCCTCCACGTACCCGGCGGGGCGATCGCCGAAGGCGAGTGCCCACGGGAAGCGGCACGGCGCGAGTGCGAGGAGGAGACCGGCCACCGCCCCGGCACCCTCAGCCCACTCGCCGTCTACCACCCCCTGCCGTCCCGCACGTCCGCCGTGACGCACCTGTACCTCGGCACGGACCTCCACCCGTCGGCCGGCCACCACCGGGACCCCACCGAAGCCGCCATGACGGTCCGGTGGATCCCCCTCGACGACGCGGTGGCCGCCGTACGGGCCGGGGAGATCACCGAGGCGGGGAGCGTCATCGGCCTGCTCATGGCGGCCCGTGCCCTGGACCGTTGATTCCCGTGCCCGTTACGAGCGGTGCCCCGCCCTCAGGTAGAAGCGCAACAGCCGTGTCCTGTCCTCGCCCAGGACGGGCGTGGCCCCCTCGATCAGCTCGTCCAGCCGCGTGCGCTCGTCGGCGGGCAGTGCCGCGTACGCGGTGGGGGCGTCGGCGGGGCCCCAGCGCAGGACGGCGGTACGGGCCCGCTCCCGGAGCCGGTGGTCGGCGTCGTCGAGCAAGGTCAGGCAGCACCGGAGCTGGAACATCCCGCGCTGCGTGGCGAGCAGCCGGAAGGCAGCCGCCCGGACGTGCCGGGGCCGGTCGGCGGCCAGCCGTTCCCACAGGCACGACTCGGGGAGCCGGCCTCCCGAGGAGACGAGCGCGGTGGACACCTCACGGGTGACGGCCGCCGACGGGTCGTCCAGCGACGGCCGCAGGAGCTCGGCGTCGACCGCGCCCAGGGCGCGCAGCGCGGCGACGGCGTGGGCCCGCACCCGAGCGACCGGGTGAGCCAGCAGGGGATGGAGCAGCGCGGCGTCCTCGCGGGTGCCGCACTCGCCCAGACCGGCCGCCGCACCGGGCGGTACGTCCGCCAAGGGGCCGGCGCACAGCTCGCGGTAGCGCGGCAGCGGATCGGTGCCCCGCTGCCGCAGCACCCAGCGCGCGCAGGCGCGGACGATGCCCGCGCGGTCGGCGAGGAACGCCGTGGCCTCGTCGTGGCGCCCGGTGCGGTGGAGCGCGGTCACCCCGGACGCGCGCACCCGGGGGGCCCGGGCGCGCAGCAGCGGTTCCAGGAGCTCGCCGTGCCGGCCGTCCTTCATGTGGGCGAGGACGGCGTCGGCGCAGATGTCCTGGACGACGACGTCGGTGTCCGTGGCCGCGATACGGGCGAGTCGCGCCGGGGAGAGGCGGTTCCGGCGCACGGCGATCCGGTGGCCGAGCCGACGGGTGGCCGGGTCGCGGCTGTCCAGCAGAACGTCCGTCACCTCCCCGTCGGCGCTCTCCAGGACCTCCATGAGCAGGTCGTGGGCGTGGGCGCCGTGCCGTCGCACGGCCGTGCGCAGCGCGACGGCGGTGACGAGGGCGACGGTGCGCGGCGCCGCGCCCGCCAGCCCGGCGCGCAGCAGCGCCCGGGCCAGGTCCCGCACCGGGGGCACCCAGTCCGAGCAGCGCACGGCCACGAGCGGCAGCAGCGCCGGAACGCCGGCGGCACGTTCCAGGGCGGCTTGCCGTACGCGACCGTCGGGGTGGCACAGGGCGACGGCCAGGACGGGTTCCCCGGGCGGCGGTTCCGCCATCTCGAGCCAGACCATGGAGGGCAGGGCGGACGACCAGAACCACGGCAGCCGTCGCACTCCGAGGTCGAGGGTGACCCACCGCTGGGGGTCGCCGGTGTCGAGAAGCGACTCCAGGGTCGTCCTCCCGGCCGGGTGCCGGGCGGCGGTGGCGACCGCGAGGGCCAGGTCGTCGACGTCGGCGCGCCGGGTGTTCATAAGGGGCATTCCTTGGAAAGCATGGGAAAGCGAGGGTGAACAAGGGTGAAAGGGCCATCCTTCACCGGGCGTCACTCTCCGGCCAAATGCTTTCCTCAACCGTCGGCGGCGGCCGGGCGCACCTCGAGGACGGTGGCCGTGGCGGTGACGGGCCGGCGCTCGTGCATCGTGAAGCGTTGACCGGGCTGGAGGTGGCCCCAGAGCGAGGGGGTGAGGGGCGCGAGGCGGATCGAGGCGCGTTCGCCGGGTTCCAGCGCGTCCCTGCCTTCGACCCAGAGCGAGGCGATGGCGAACGCTGTGTCGCCGGTGGGCGTGCGGTGTCCGATGTCCCACACCGGCCGCAGGACTCCGTGGCCGGGGATGGGCGTCCGGCGTGGGGAGTTCTCCGGCAGGGACAGTTCCGCGCGGATGACGCCGTGGCGGGTCTCGTACGCGCGCCAGTGGCACCAGGCGGTGCTTCGCCGCATCCGTAGTCGACCGGCGGCGTCCGCGAGGGTCTCCCAGAAGGCGAGGGGCAGAGCGGGACCGTCCCGGTGTTCCTCCAGGAGGTTGAGGGCGAACTCCCAGTCGTCCTGGGCGAGACAGTCCCAGACGTCCCGCACGGTGAGGTCGTCGTCGGTGGCGGTGCTCTCGGGCACCAGGAGGGAGGCGGCTTCCAGTAGCCCGGGAACGTCCATCCGCCGATTGTCGTCCACCGATCAGGCGTGCCGCCCCGCGAAGGGCATGGGTGTGGCCGCCGCGTGGCGGCGGTAGCCGCCGGGGGGAAGGCCGTACGCGCGCTTGAACGCCTTGGCGAAGGCGAACTCGGAGCCGTAGCCGGTGCGGGTGGCGACGACGCTCAGGGGATGGTCGGCCTCACGCAGCAGCCGGGCCGCCGTCGTCATCCGCCAGCGCGTCAGATAGGCCAGCGGAGGCTCCCCGACGAGGGTGTGGAACCGGCGGGCGAAGGTGGCCCGGGACGTTCCGGCGCGGGCGGCCAGCGACTCGACGCTCCACCGGGCGGCCGGGTCCTCGTGGATGGCCGTGAGCGCCGGGGCGATCACCGGGTCCCGGAGCGCGGCGGACCAGCCCGCCACCGCCGTCGCCGGCTGTTCCTCCAGCCACGCCCGCAGCACGTACAGCAGGAGGGCGTCGATCAGCGCCGGCACGATGCCGGCCGCACCGGCCCGTTCCTCCTCCAGCTCGGCGCGCAGGAGCCCGACGGCGGCGGAGAGTTCGGGATGCCGTCCGTGCCGGGTCTCCAGGTGGACGACCTCGGGCAGTTGACGGACCAGCGGGTGCGGCCGTCCCTGGTCCAGGTGGTAGGCGCCGCAGAGCAGCGTGGTGCGGGCGCCGTCCCCGCCCAGGGAGAGCGCGCCGATCGGCGAACCCGGGCGGAACCGCGCCGGGCCGGCGTCGACGGCGGGTGTGCCGGGGTCGTCGGCGAGCGCGTGGCTGTGGTTGTTCTGGAGGAAGACCACGTCGCCGGGGTGGAGGCGGACCGGCTCGTGGCGGGGCGCGGGCGCGGGTGCGGCGTCCTCCGGGGGGAGGAGCCAGCAGCTCCCGCGCAGGACGACGTGGAACCCCGCCCCGGCCACCGGCGGCAGGCGCAGCCCCCAGGGGGCGCGCCCCTCGGTGCGGACGGAGGCCGGGCGTCCCGTGCGCATCGATCCGAGTACTTCGGTGAGGATGTCCATGCGCGTCCCGGGGTGCGTCGTCGTGCGTCGTCTTGCGGGGTGATCGTCTCAGACGGCGGTCTCGTCCCGGACGGTGAGGACGATCTTCCCCTGCGTGCGGCCCGTGCCGAGCAACTCGTGCGCCTCGGCCACGTCCTCGAGCGGGAAGGTCGCGGCGATGTGCGGACGGACGCGCCCCGCGTCGACGAGCGCGGCGATCCCGGCCAGGCCCTCGGCGTCCGGCTCGACGGACACCCCGGCGAAGCGCCGCCCGGCGGCCCGGACGCGCGCGGCGAGGTCCAGGTCGCGGTGCTGCATGATGCTGACGAGGATGCCGCCGGGGCGCAGGACGCGAAGCGAACGGTCGCCCTCGGCCGAGGAGTCGAGGACCACGTCGAGGTCACCCAGCACCTCGGTGAAGTCGGTGGTGCGGTAGTCGACGACCTCGTCGGCGCCGAGGCCGCGCACGAAGTCGTGCTTGGCCTCGCTCGCCAGCGCGATGACGTGGGCGCCGCGCGCCTTCGCGATCTGCACCGCGAGGTGGCCGACGCCGCCGGCGGCGCGGTGGATCAGCACCCGGTCGCCGGCCTTCACCCCGGCCGCGCCCACCAGGGACTGCCAGGCGGTGAGCCCGGCGAGCGGCAGCGCCGCCGTGTGCGCGTGGTCGAGCGAGGCGGGCCGCCGGGCGAGGTGGCTCGCCGGCACGGCCACGTACTCGGCGTAGCCGCCGGCGGCGCGCGGGAAGAGCGGCATCCCGTAGACCTCGTCGCCGACCGCGAACCCCGCGCCCTCGGCGGCCTCCTCGACCACGCCGGAGACGTCCCAGCCGATGCCGAAGGGCGGCTCGCCGAGCAGCGGGAGGAAGCCGGCCCGCACGGCGGCGTCCACGGGGTTCAGGGCGCCGGCGTGGACCCGGACGAGCACCTCGCCGGCCTGCGGGCGCGGTCGCTCGGTCTCCACCACCTCCAGGACCTCGGGGCCTCCGAAAGCGTTCTGGGTGACGGCGCGCATGGGGTTTCTCCTTGATCGGATCGGCTTGATGACCCAACCGTAGAGAGATCAACAGAGACGGAGAATGGCTTTCTGTCTCCCTTTCATATCCGATCGTCTCAACTTGAGGTGATGGTGCCGGACGTGGTGTGCGGGTTCGCGGCCGGGCCCTCGGTGCTCAGCAGGACGACTACCGACGCCGGCCCGAGCCCCAGCGCCGCCCGTCGCCCGTCCGCGCCTGCGCCCGTGAGCGCCGCGCGGACGCCCGCGAGGGAGGCGGCACCGCAGGGGCCGGAGGAAACGCCGAGGGAGGCCAGATCGGCGGCCGCGCGGGCGCTTTCGGCGTCCGTGACGGTGACCGCCGCGTCCAGCCCGTCCCGGAGCACCGGCCAGGCGAGGTGGGAGACGGTGCCGCAGTTCAGGCCGGCCATCGTGGTCCCGCCGGTGGCAACCGTGACGGGCCGCCCCGCCACGAGGCTCGCGGCGAGCCCGGCCGCGTTCTCCGGCTCCACCGCCAGCAGCGCCGGGGCCCGCCCGTCCCGGCGGCTCCGGTAGTGGGTGACGACGGCCTGGGCCAGCGAGCCCACGCCCACGGGCACCGCCACGAGACCGGGAGCCCCCGCACGGGCGAGCGCGAGCCGGTCGTCGATCTCGGCGCAGAGCGTGGCGTACCCCTCGACGATCCACGCCGGGATCCGCTCGTAGCCGGGCCAGGCCGTGTCCTGGACCAGGACAGAGTCCGGCGCGGCGGCCGCCTCGGCCGCCCGGCGCACCGCCTCGTCGTAGGGCCCCGCGACGCGGGTGACCTCCGCCCCTTCGTCCTCGATGGCGGCCACGGCCTCCGGGTGGACGCCGTGCCCGACGAAGACGTGGGCGCGCTGCCCGAACAGCCGGGACATCCGGGCCACGGCCCGCCCGTGATTGCCGTCCGTGGCGGTCACCAACGTCACCGGGGCCGCCGCCCCCGCCCCGTCGGCCGCCTGACCGTTGAGGCCCCGGGTCCGCCCGTCGAGGACCCGGCGCACCGCCCAGGACGCGCCCAGCGCCTTGAACGCCGGCAGCCCCAGCCGGGACGACTCGTCCTTGACGAACACCCGGCCGACCCCCAACTCGGCGGCGAGAGCGGGAAGTTCGGTCAGCGGAGTCGGGGCGTAGCCGGGCAGGGAGGCGTGGAAGTCCCGCGCGTCGGCGGGCGCGGGCGCGCACCTCCAGGACCGGGCGGCCGGACGGACGAACCACGACGGAGTACGGGAAGAAGTGAAGTCCTCGGGCATGCCACCAGCGTGCGGCCGCACCCTTCGCACAGTCCAGCGCACGTTTCCCACCTATATTCATCAGGAAAACCGAACGTTCCGGCTGCCCCCCCCCGCAGGCCGGCGACCGCCATCGAAGGGCCGCGCCACCGATGTTCGACCTCCATCGACTGCGCCTGCTGCGCGAACTCAAGCACCGCGGCACCCTCGCGGCCGTGGCCGCCGCCCTCTCCTACAGCCCCTCCTCCGTCTCGCAGCAACTCTCCCAACTGGAGTCGGAGGTGGGCGTCCGGCTGCTCGAACCCGTGGGGCGGCGGGTACGGCTCACCCCACAGGCGGAAATCCTCGTCGCCCACACCGAGGCGGTCATGGAGCGTCTGGAGCGGGCCGAGGCGGACATCGCCACGTCCCTCACGGACCTCACCGGCACCCTGCGCGTCGCCGCGTTCCAGACGGCCGCGCTCACCCTGGTGCCCGCCATGCTGGGCCTCCTCCGCGAGGCCCACCCCCGGCTGCGGGTCCACGTCACGCAGATGGAACCGGAACGGGCCCTCCTGGCGCTCCAGGCCCGCGACTTCGACCTCGTCGTCGCCGAGGAGTACCCCGGCCACCCCACGCCCCGGCCCGCCGGGCTCGAACAGGAGCACCTGCTCGACGACCCCCTGCGCCTGGCCCTCCCCGTGCCACCGGCCGCCGTCGGCCGCGGCCCCACGGCGGCGCTGCGCGCCCTCGCCGGACGGCCCTGGGTGATGGAGCCCGAGGGCAGCGCCGCCCGCCACTGGGCCACCACCCTGTGCCGCGACGCGGGCTTCGAACCCGACGTCCGGTTCGAGAGCACCGACCTGCTGCTCCACCTCCGGCTCGCCGAGGAGGGCCACGCCGCGGCCTTCCTGCCCGACCTGGTGTGGAACGGCCGCCCCCCGACCGTCGCGCTCCGTCGGCTCCCCCGTGGCCGGGGCACGCGCACGATCCTCACCGCGGTGCGCCGGGGCGGCGGCCGCCACCCGGCCGTCGAAGCCTGCCGGGACGCCCTCCGGCAGGCCGCCGGAGGGTGAGACGAAGTGCTTGCCCGGCCCCGGTGACGCCACGGGCGGCGGACCCGCAAGTGGGCATCGGGGCGTGCGGAACCGGCGCGCAGGACGCCGCGTGGTGACGCGCGTCCCGCCCGGGGCGCCTCCTGTCGTACGACGTGACACCAGCGCCTCCACACGCCCTCGCCGCCCGGAGCGGGCCGGTACGTCCCCTGGGGAGAGATGGGAAGAGACGGGGAGAAGCAGGGACGGGTCCGCCGTCGGGATCGAGGTGACCGGTGCGCACGATCAGCGAGGACCCCGGCGGCCCGGACCGCCGGCTCGGCTCCGACCCCGTCGCCGTCGTCGGCCTGTCCGGACGGTTCCCCAAGTCCCGCGACATCAGGGAGTTCTGGGACAACATCGTGGCCGGCCGCGACTGCTCGGACATCGTGCCCGACAGCTGGTGGCGCCCGGACCGGTACTACGACCCCGACCCCTTCACCGAGGACAAGACGTACTGCCGCCGCGGCGGCTTCCTCACCCCCGAGCTCTTCGACCCGCTCGAATTCGCGATGCCGCCCAACACGGTGGACTCCACCGGACTGGTGCAACTCCTGAGCCTGGTGGTGGCCAAGGAGACGCTCAGCGACGCGCGACGCGGCAGAGAGGACTGGTGCGCCCCCTCCCGTACCGGGGTGGTCCTGGGCGTGTGCGGCACCAACTCCACCCTCATCCCGCTCGCCGCCCGCCTCCTGGTCCCCGAGATCCTGGAGACCATGCTCGCCATGGGCATCCCGGAGAAGCAGGCGAAGGAGATCGTCCGGATCCGGCTCGCGGCCCTGCCGCCCTGGACCGAGGACTCCTTCCCCGGCATCCTCGCCAACGTCGTCTCCGGACGCGTCGCCAACCGCCTCGACCTCGGCGCCGCCAACCACACCGTCGACGCCGCCTGCGCCAGCTCCCTGGCCGCCGTCCGCTGCGCCGTCGACGAGCTGATCTCCCGCCGCGCCGACGTGATGCTCACCGGCGGCTGCGACGCCGACAACTCGATCGTCTCCTTCATGTGCTTCAGCAAGACCCCCGCCCTCTCTCCCACCGGCGTCGTCCGTCCCTTCGACACCGAGGCCGACGGGACCCTGGTCGGCGAGGGCATCGGCATGCTGGCCCTGCGCCGCCTCGCCGACGCCGAGCGCGACGGCGACCGGATCTACGCCGTCCTCAAGGGCCTGGGCAGCTCCAGCGACGGCAACGCGCAGAGCATCTACGCCCCCTGTGGCGCCGGGCAGAGCGCCGCGCTGCGCCGCGCCTACGCCGACGCCGGCTGCCCACCCGCCACCGTGGGGCTGATCGAGGCGCACGGCACCGGCACCCCCACCGGCGACGAGGTCGAACTCACCGCGCTCAACGACCTCCTGGCCACCCCCGACGACCGGCACTTCGTGGCCGTCGGCAGCGTCAAGTCGCAGATCGGGCACACCAAGGCCGCCGCCGGCGCGGCCGGGCTCATCAAGGCCGCGCTCGCCCTCCACCACAAGGTGCTGCCCCCCACCATCAACGTGACCACCCCCCACGCGCAGGCCGTCCGCCCGGACGGCGCCCTCTACGTGAACACCACGGCCCGCCCCTGGGTACGCGACCCCTCGGGCACGCCCCGGCGGGCGGGGGTCTCGGCGTTCGGCTTCGGCGGCGTCAACTACCACGCCGTCCTCGAAGAACACCAAGGCCCCCGGGTGGAACGGGAGTACGCGCTGCACGACACCCCTTCCGCGTACCTCTGGCACGCGCCCGACAGGGCGGAACTGCTGCGACGGCTGGAGCGCGGCGACCCGCCCGACCCCGGGCCGGTCCCCGCGCCCCACGCCCGCCTCGGCCTCGTCGCCACGGGACGACCGGAGTACGAGGAGCTGCTCGCCCTCGCCGTCGCCCGATTGCGCGACCACCCCGGCGACGACACCTGGAGCCACCCGCGCGGCATCCACTACCGCACCCGGGCCCTGCCCCCCGGCACCAAAACGGGGGCGCTGTTCGCGGGACAGGGGAGCCAGTACCCCGGCATGGGCCTGCACGCCGCCCTCGCCCTGCCCCCGGTCCGCGCCGCCTTCGACGCCGCCAACGCCCGCTTCCCCGCCGCCGACAGCCTGGCCCGCGCGGTCTTCCCCCCACCGGGGACCGGCGACGCCACCCGCCACGCCGAACGGCTCCGCCGCACCTCCCACGCCCAGCCGGCCATCGGCGCCCTCTCCACGGGCCAGTACCGCTACCTGCGCGAGCTGGGCTTCACCCCGCACGCACTGCTCGGCCACAGCTTCGGGGAGCTGACCGCCCTGTGGGCCGCCGGCGTCCTGGACGACGCCGGCTTCACGGCCCTGGCCCACGCCCGCGGTCAGGCCATGGCACGACCGCCCGGCCCCGGCCACGACCCCGGCGCCATGGCCGCCGCCCGCATGAGCCGCGACGCACTCACCGAACTCCTCGCGGAACACCCCGAACTGACGGTCTGCAACCACAATGCGCCCGACGAGCAAACCGTCGGCGGCCCGACCGCCGCCGTCCGGCACTTCACCGACGCGTGCGCCGCGCGCGGCCTGCCCGTACGGCTCCTGCCGGTCGCGGCCGCCTTCCACACCCCGCACATCGCCCACGCCGCCCAGGAGTTCGCGACCGCCTGCGCCGAGGCCGCCTTCGCCCCTCCCGCACTGCCCGTTTACGCCGACACGGCCGGGGCGTCCTACGGCGACGACGCGGACGCCAACCGCCGCACCCTGGTCGGGCAACTGCTGCGCCCCGTCGACTTCGCCGCCCGCCTGGAGGAGATGCACGCCGACGGCATCCGGGTCTTCGTCGAGTTCGGCCCCCGGCGGATCCTCACCGGATTCGTCGAACGGACCCTCGGGCCCGGCCGCGCGGAGGTCGTCGCCTGCGACGCCGGGCCCGGGACGGACGCCTGCACGGCGCTCAAGCAGGCGGCCGTCCGCCTGGCCGTCCTCGGCCTGCCCCTCACCGGCGTCGACCGCTACTCGGCCCCGCCCCGCCCGGAGCGCCGGACGCCCTCCAAGGTGGCCCGCCGCCTGGACGGCCCGTTCTTCGCCGTGGAGAAGCGGCGCGGCGCCTACGAGGAACTCCTCGCCCGGCACACCGCCGCCGCATCGCGCGCCGAGCCGGAAGGCGCGCCCGCCCCGGCCCCGTCGCCGGCCCGGACCGAGGCGGCCGACCCGCTGACCCGCGCCGCCACCGACCACCTGGCCGCGCACGCCCGCTACGTGGACAGCGAGGTCCGCACCACCGAGCAGCTCGGCGCGCTCCTCGCCCGGGGCGCGGCGGCCGGCCGGATGGACGCGTCGCTGCTCGCGGCCATCCAGGCGGTCGCCGACCACAGCATGGCCCTCGGCGAGACGCACGCCCGCGCGGCCGAAGCGGTCTCCGGCCTCCTGCGACCGCCGTCGGGGCCACCCGAACAGGACGACCCGCTCCTGCCCGTACCGGCGGCGGTCGACGCGGTGACGGCGGAACCCCGCCCTGATGCCGGACCGGTGGCCGAGGACCAGCGCGCCGAGGACCAGCGCGCCGAGGGCCCGCACGCCGAGAGCAGGTCGGCGCTCGCCGAGCTGTGGGCGGCACAGAAGGGGGAAGTCGCGGCGACCGGCACGACGGACATCGGCTCGCTCGACCCCGACGAGGTCGAGGGAGTCTTCCGCGCCGTGATCGCCGAGAAGACCGGCTACGACGTCGACATGATCGAGCCGGACATGGACATCCAGGCGGACCTCGGCATCGACTCCCTCAAACAGGTCGAGATCGGCGCCGAGATGTGGCGCCGCTACCCGGTGATCGCCCGCAGCGAGATGTACCGCTTCAGCGAGGCCCGGACGGTCCGTGAACTGACGGCCATCGCCCAGGAGGTCATCGCCGAGCCCAGGCCCCAGCTCCTCTCACCGGTGGTGGGCACCGCGCTCGGCAGCGCCTGGGTGACTCCCATGGACCTGCCCGCGGTCGACGTCCGCGAGGACGCCTACCCGGAGAGCCCCCACGCCCTGCTGATCGACGACGCGGGCGGGCTCGCCCGTCTCCTCGCCGACGCCCTCACCACCCGTGGCTGGCGGGTCAGCCGACTGGCCCTCCCCGGCGCCGCCACGGAGACACCCGGGCTGACGGACTGGGCGGAGGACACACTCGCCGCCCGTCTCGCCGAGCTCCTCGCGGACGGCACACGTCTCGACCTGTGCGTCCTGCCCGTCAGCCGCGAGCCCGACGACAGCGACGGCAGTGGGGAGACGAACGCCGACCGGATCATCACCCGCCTCCGGCACGCGATCCTGGTGGCCAAACACACCCGCCCCGCCCTGGAGGCGGCGGCCCGGACCGGCACCCGCGCCGGCCTCGTCGCCGTCACCCGGCTCGACGGGGCGCTCGGCTACGCCGGTTCGGGCGGCGACACCGCCGCCGCCCTCGCGGGCGGGCTCGGCGGACTGGTCAAGACCCTCGCCCTGGAGGCGACGACCCTGTTCTGCCGCGTCCTGGACCTCGCCCCCGGCCTGTCCGACGAGGACGCCGGAGCGGCCTTCGCCACCGAGCTCGCCGACCTCGCCGGCGACGTCCGCGAGGTCGGCGTGGACACGACCGGCCGCCGCGCCCCCCGGGTCTCCGGCACCCCGTGGCACCGGTCCCCGGTGGCCGCCGGGGAGGTCGAACTCACCAAGGACGACGTCCTGTTGGTCACCGGCGGCGCCGGGGGCGTCACCGCCTGGTGCGTCGAGGAACTCGTGCGCGCCCACCACTGCGGCTGCGTCCTGCTCGGCCGCACACCCCTGACGGACGAGCCCGCCTGGGCCGCCGCGCTCGGCGGCCCGGAAGAGCTGCGGGCCGCCCTGGAGGCCCGGGCGCGCGACGCGGGAGAGGACCCCGGTGAGGAACCGGCGCGCACCCGCGTCGAGGAGGAGCTCGCCCTGCTCGTCCGGCAGCGCGGCATCCGCGCGTTCCTGGCCACCCTGCGCTCGTACGGCGCGGAGGCCGTGTACGCGGCGGCGGACGTCCGCGACCCGGACGCGGTGGCCACGGCCCTGGCCCCGTACGCGGACCGGATCACCGGCGTCCTCCACGGCGCGGGCGTCCTGCGGGACCGGCCGCTGGCCGAGGCGGACCAGGAAGGCATCGCCGCGGTCGTGGACACCAAACCGGCCGGCCTGCGGAACGTGCTCGCGCCCCTCGACGCCGCGCGGCTGCGGCACCTGGTCCTCTTCACCTCGGTCGCCGGAATCTGGGGCAATCTGCGGCAGGCGGACTACGCCCTGGCCAACGAGGCGCTCAACCGCTTCGGCTGCGCCTGGCAGGCCGCCCACCCCCACTGCCGTGTCGTCCCGGTCGCCTTCGGGCCCTGGACCGAGGGGATGGCCGCGGACCTCCACCAGATCTTCACCGAGGTGGGGGTGCCCGTGCTCTCCCGGGAGGAAGGATGCGCGCGGTTCCTGGAGCTCATGGCACCCGGCCGGGGCGGCGGGGTGGCGCTCGTCGGCCCGACCGAGGCGCTCTTCCAGCGGTGCGAACCGCTTCCCGACGCGGGTCTGACCGCGTACCGCGTGCTGACGGGGCTCGGTGAGGAGCCCGTCCTGCGAGCGCACCGCGCCGCCGGGGTGCCCATCCTGCCCATGACGGCCGCCGTGGGCTGGGCCCTGGGCGCCGTCGAGCGTGCCCACGGGGGAGGCCGGCCGGTCGTCGAGTGCCGCGACATCAGGATCGCCCAGGCGATCACCTTCCCGCCCGGGCACCCCGAGCGGTTCCGCGTCCGGCTGGAACGCGACGCGCGGCAGGCGGTCGTACCGTTCGTGCGCGTGAGCGTCGACGACGCCGGGGAACAGGGGAAACCGCGCTTCGAAGGGCGCTTCCGGCTCGCGGACCGGCCGGGCGAGGCCCCCGTGACGAGCCTGCGGCCCCGCACGTTCACCGACGCCCCGCACCCCGGCTACCGCGACGGCCGGCTCTTCCACGGCGCGGCCCTCAACGGCCTGCGCGACGTCCTGGAGGAGTCGCCCGGCCATCTGGTGATCACCGCCAGGATGCCGGACCCGGCCTTCGCCCACGGCGCGTTCGCCGGACGGCTGTACAGCCCGGCCCTCGCCGATCTGCTGATGCAGGGCGCCCTTCTGACGCTGCTGGCGCTGGCCGACGGCGACGAGATCCCCGTACCCGTCTCCGCCGAACGCCTGGAGCTGTTCGGCCCGCTCCCCGACGACGAGCCCTTCGTCATCACCGTCGACGTCGACGAGGCCACGACACCGACAGCGGCGTCCTTCTTCTCCCAGTGCGCACTGACCGCCTGCGCGCCCGACGGACGGCTCCTCCAGCGGTGGAGCGGCGTCCGCTTCGTGTGGATCGAGCCGGCCGCCCTGGCCGGCGGCCTCGCCGCCCGGGGCGCGGCGGGCCGGGGGTGACGGGCCCCGGGAGCGACCGGACCCGGCGTTGACCAAGGAGGAATCCTCATGGACGAGCTCGGATTCGAGGGGATTCCGCTGCCGCAACCGGCTGTCGCGCCGGCCGCCTCTCCGGCTCCCGGCCCGGGCGACCCGGAGGCCGTCGCCGCGCGAGCCGTCGCCCCGGAGACCGTGCCGGCGCTCACCGCGCGGCTCGCCGGGCGTCTCCAGCGCACGCACGCCGGCGTCCTGGCGGCCCATCAGGCCGTCATCGCCTGGCAGCTCGCCCGCGCGGCGGGCGGCCCGCCGGCCCTCTCCCCAGCCCCCGCCCCACCCCGGCCCGTCGACGCCGTGGCGACGATCCTGCACGCCGCCGCCCGTGCGCTCCGGGCAGAGGACGCCGGCCGGTACCCGGGCGGTGCCTCGCTCACCTGGCTGGACGAGGCGCCCGAACTCCCGGGCGGCGCGCCGCGCGTCGAGCGCGACGGCGAGGAGTGGCGGATCGGCGACGGAGAGCGGGCCTTCGCCGTCCTGGCACCGCACGGCCCGCAGGCATCCCGGCCCGAGCCCCCGGCCCCGCGCTTCCCGCCCGACCCCCGTCCCCTGGCCCGTACCACCGTGACCCGGCTGACCGCCGCCGACCTCGACGCGCTCGCCGCCGGCGACATCGCCCGCGTCCTCGGGGCCGCCTTCGACCAGAGCGGCCTGCCGACCGCCGCCCTCCCCGCGACTTGGCCCGCCCGGCTGCTGGAGGCCGTCACCTTCGCCGACCCGCGCGGCGGCCGGAACGGACAGGGCCTGCTGCTCGCCACGACCCGCCTGCCCGACCACGCCGAGGACGCGTGGCCGCACTGCGTCGCGGCGGCCCTGGAACTCATCCGCGTCCACACCTTCCACCAGGGCCTCCACCTGTGCCTGCCCGGCGCCCGCGCCACCCTCCCCGTCGGGCGGCCCGTCCTGGTGGACGTCCGCGGCACCCCGGCCCCGCCCGGCGCGGAACTCCGGCTGGAGGCCGAGGTCACCGCGACCGGCATGCTGCCCAGGCCGTACGCGACCGCCGACTGCCGGGTCACTGTCGCCGGCCGCCCCCTGGCACGGCTGCGGGACGTGGGCGTCGTGCTCAAGGAGGGGCCGGGGCAGGACGCCCTGGACCCCGCCCGGCCCGGCCTGCGCACCGGCGTCACCGGCAAGCGCGTCGTCGCCGGCGAGCTGCACACCGCGATCTTCGCCGAGGGCGACCTGGGCACGGTCCCGCTGCCGGGGAGCACCACACGGGTCACCGGCCGGGTCCGGCCCCGGCTGCCCCGGGGGGACTTCCGCATGCTGGACCGCGTCGTCGACGGGCACGGGGAGTGGGACGCGTACCGCCCCGGCAGCTGGGGGCTCGCCGAGTACGACGTCCCGGCCGACCCCTGGTACGTACGGGAGAACGGCGGGACGATGCCGCAACTCGCCCTCATGGAGACCGCGCTCCAGGCGGCGGGCCTGTTCAGCGGCATGCTCGGCGTCGCGGGCGCGTACCCCGACGGGCACCTCTCCTGCCGCAACCTCGACGGCAGGGCACGGCTGCTCCGGCACGTCGACACGCCCGGCACCACCGTGGAGCAACACGTCACCCTGCGGTCGCACTCACCCCTGCCCGGCGGCGTCATGCACCGCTACGACTTCCAACTCCGCGCGGGCGGCGAGCCCTTCTACGAGGGAGAGGCCGTCCACGGCTTCTTCACCCCCGAACTGCTCGCCGAGCAACAGGGCCTGGACGGCGGCACCTACCGGCCCCCCTGGCTGGAACGCCACCCGCCCGCCCCCGCCGACGTCCGCCGGCTGGACCCCCGCCGGGACCTCCGGCCGGGGCGCGGCCGCCTCGCGCTGCTGGAGGACGTCGCGCTCGTACCCGGCGGCGGCGACCACGGCGCCGGCTACGTCCTGTGCGACAAACCCGTGCGGCGCGACGACTGGTTCTTCCACCACCACTTCTTCCAGGACCCCGTGATGCCGGGCTCCGCGGGGGTGCAGATGCTCTACCAGGCGGTGCACGCCTACGCCCTCCACACCGGCCTGCTCGACCACCTCGTCCGCCCCCGCCTCCACATCGCCGTCGGCGAGGAGCTCCACTGGTCCTACCGGGGGCAGATCCTGCGCGAGCACCGGCGGGTGCGCGGCGAGGCGCACATCCGCGAGGTACGCCGCGAGGACCGCCGGGTCCTGCTGTTCGCCGACGGCAGTGTCTGGCGCGACGACCTGCGCATCTACCAGGTGGACAACATCGCGGCCGACATCCGCGGGGAGGCCGCGTGACCACGCGGGGGAGGGGAACGGCGATGACGGACGCTCGGGTGCGGTACGACGCCGAGGGCGTCCACACGGTCCTGGCCGACCTGGAGCGCCCCTGCTACATCGTCGGCGACGGTGGCCGCGTGGGCGCCACCAACGCGCCGCCCCTGCCCGGTGACGGCCTCACCGTCCTGGCCGCCGTCGCCCCGCAGCACCCCGACCGGCTCGGCTCCGCCGGGTTCCGTCGGCACCACGGCGTCCGCTACGCCTATATGACCGGCGCGATGGCCGGTGGCATCGCCTGCGAGGAGCTGGTCATCGCCGCTGCCCGGGCCGGGCACCTCGCCTCCTTCGGCGCCGCCGGGCTCCCCGAGGACCGGATCGACGCGGCCCTGCAACGGCTGGAGAGCGCCCTCGGCTCCGCCGGTGTGCCGTACGCGTGCAATCTCATCCACAGCCCCATGGCACCCGCTCAGGAACGCGCCTGCGTCGACGCCTGCCTGCGCCACCGCGTGCGCTGCGTGGAGGCGTCCGCCTTCGTCCAGCTCACCCCCGACCTCGTGCGCTACCGACTGGCCGGCCTCCACCGCGACCCGGGCCCCCCGGGGGTACGGGCCGAGCACCGGGTCGTCGCCAAGGTCTCCCGCCCGGAGACCGCCGAACTGTTCCTCCGCCCGGCCCCCGGCGAGCTGACGGCCGCCCTGGTGGCCGACGGGAGCGTCACCGCCGAACAGGCCGAACTCGCCCGCACGGTCCCGCTCGCCGACGACATCACCGTCGAGGCCGACTCCGGCGGGCACACCGACCGCCGCCCCCTCGCCGTCCTGCTGCCCGCCGTCGTCCGCCTGCGCGACCGCGTCGCCCGCGAGCATCCCGCCACCGCGCGGGTGCGCGTCGGCGCGGCGGGCGGCATCGGCACCCCGGAAGCCGTGGTGGCGGCCCTCGCGCTGGGCGCCGCGTACGTCGTCACCGGGTCGGTCAACCAGGCCGCCACCGAAGCGGCCACCTCACCGGCCGTCAAACGGCTCCTGGCGGGCGCGGGCCTCGCCGACTGCGCCATGGCACCGGCCGCCGACCTGTTCGAACAGGGGGTGACCGTCCAGGTCCTCGCCCGGGGCACCATGTTCCCCGGCCACGCCGGCCGGCTGTACCGGCTCTACCGCGACCACGACAGCCTGGCCGCCCTGCCGCCCACGGAACGCCGCTACCTGGAACAACGCGTCCTGCGCCGCCCCCTCGACGACGTCTGGCGGGACACGGCGGACTACCTGGCGACCCACCACCCGGCATGGCGCGAGCGCGCCGAGCGGGATCCCAAATTCCGGATGGCGATGGTCTTCCGCTGGTACCTGGCCATGGCCTCGCGCTGGGCCGTCACCGGTGAGGCCGGGCGCAAGGGGGACTGGCAGATCTGGTGCGGTCCCGCCATGGGCGCCTTCAACGCCTGGACCGCCGGCAGCGCCCTGGCCGACCCCGCCCGGCGCCAGGTCACCGCCATCGCCCACCACCTCCTCCACGGTGCCGCCTTCCACGCCCGCGTCACCCAACTGCGGCTGGCGGGCGTGCGGTTGCCCGCCGCGTGCGCGGAGTACCGGATCGGCGACTTCCCCGTCACGGGCTGACGAAGAAGCCGTTGAGCCGTGGGGCCAGCCACGGCCTGCGGCCGCCGGGACGCATCGCGCCACGGACGATCGCCTTCCAGAGGGGGACACGGCGGAAGGCGATCAGCAGGAAGGTCGTCGGGTCGGTCGTGATCCGGCAGTCGTAGGCGCGCGGCGGCGCGTCCCGCGTCACCGTCGCGGTCCCGTCGTCGACGACGACCGCCAGCCGTGGCCCGCCCTCGACGGCGAGGTCGAAGGCGATGCGGACGCCCCGCGCCCGGGCCGCGTCGACGGCGAACGGCATCATCGTCGGCATCGACTGCCCGAGCACCAGCCGCGCGTCGTCCGGCGCGATCGCCCAGGGGAGCCTGGCGCCGCGAGCGATGTCGAGGCCGTGCAGCAGGGTCTCGCTCAGCATCATGCCGGTGGCCGCCGCCAGGGTGATGGTGACGCCCGGCCCGTACCAGGGCGTCGTGACGGGCGCGTCCGGCGCGAGCCCCTCGGTGACCCGCAGGAACGTATCGCCCCGTTCCAGGACCAGCGCGCCGAGACGCGTACGCGCCTCCTCGCCGATCAGGCCGAGCGCCTTGGCGTTGACCGAGGCGACCCGCTCGGCGAAGGTGCGCTCACCCGCCGGCAGCACGCTGTCCCAGTCCTGGAACTCCTGCGTGAACGCCGAGCCGTACGCCACGTAGACGGCGCACACATGCGCACCCACATCGCCCACCGTCCACGGCGGCACCCCCGAGGGCGCCCCCGGGTCGGGGACGTCACCGAGCAGCCCCGCCAGCCGCCGCACCCCGGCCCGCAACGCCGCACGGGCCCTGTCGTGCTCGGCCCCGTGCTCGTCCGCCCCGGCGTCGAACCGGCCGGCAGTACCCATGGGCCACCCCCTCGGCGAAGGACGGCCCGCAGGGTACCGCGCGGCTCGTGCTCATGACAGACGGCGCCGGTAGACCGAGTGCTGGACGTGCTCCTTGGCCGGGCCGGTCGTCCGCCAGCGCACCCGCCATTCGTCGGGGGAGACGACCGTGAAGGCGCCGTCGTAGAGGTCGGCGACGCACGGGTGGCGCGTGTGCCAGCGGCCCGTGCGGAGGTCCAGGTCGTGGAAGGGGCGGCCGTCGGCGAAGGTCACCTCGGCGGTGCCGGCCGGGCCGGGCAGGAGCCCGAGCGTCCGGCCCGCGCGGTTGACCGTGCCGTTCCAGTCCAGCTCGCCGTCCTCGACGTGGAGCAGGCGGGCGCCGTCGCCGTCCGCCCGGAACTCGGCCGTGCCGCGGAACGTCCCGGCCGACCCGGTGGCCAGGTCGGTGAGCGTGCGCTCGACCGTCCAGCTCCCGGTCAGGAACGCCAGGACGTCGGGCACCGGGAAAACGGCGGACGGCGAGGGCCGCCCCGACGGCCCGGACGGCTCGGTCGGCCCGGACGGGGGAGCGGTGGCGGCGGCGGAACTCATGCCCTCAGTATCGCCGCCCCGGCGGCCGGACCCGGGACGCGCCGTTCGCCCTCGGCACAACCGGTCCGCTCCTGGCGTACTCCTGTTCCCCCGGCGGCTTCCGTGCGCAGACTCAGCCACATGAGACTTCTGGTGATCGGTGGCTCGGTGTTCCTGGGAAGGGCGTTCGTCGAGGAGGGGCTGCGGCGCGGCTGGGAGGTGACGGTCTTCAACCGGGGCAGGACGCAGGCCGACCCGGACGGCGTCCGGGTGATCCGGGGCGACCGCGAGCGCCCCGAGGATCTCGCCCGGCTCGCCGCGGCGGGCCCCTGGGACGCGGTGGTGGACGTCTGCGGATACGTCCCCCGCGTCGTGAGGGCCTCGGTCGAGGCGCTGGCCGGTTCGGCGGCCACATATCTGTACGTGTCCTCCATCAACGCCCGCCCCGGCTGGCCCGCCGAGCCCGTGGACGAGAGCTCGCCCCGGCACGAGTGCGCCCCGGACGCGGGCCCCGACGACGGCGACTACGGCAAGCTCAAGGTCGGCTGCGAGCGCGCCGTGGAGGAGGGCTTCCCCGGGCACGCGCTGATCCTCGAACCCGGCCTGATCATCGGGCCGCACGACCTCGCGCGCCGCCTCACCTGGTGGCTGCGCCGGGCCGCGCAGGGCGGCAGGATGATCGCCCCGGGCGCGCCCGGCCGCGAGATGCAGCTCGTCGACGCCCGTGACATCGCGGCGTTCGGCCTGGACCGGATCGTGGCCGAGGACGCCGGGACGTACCTGGTCAGCGGCACGCCCGCGAACACGACCTGGGGCGAGTTCCTGGACACGTGCGTGGCCGAGACCGGCGGCCGGGCGGAACTGGTCTGGGTGGGCGACGAGATCCTGCTGGAGCACGAGGTCGCCGTCTGGACCGAACTCCCGCTGTGGGCCCCGGAGGGCGGGGAGACGGCCGCGGTCTGGCGGCCCAGCTCGGCCAAGGCCATAGCGGCGGGCCTGCGCTGCCGTCCCGTCACGGAGTCCATCCGCGACACCGCCGCCTGGCTGTTCGGCCCCGGCGGCCTCGACGAGGCGTTCGGCCCCACCCGCACGGGCCGTGAGGCTCGGCCCCTCACTCCCGAACGCGAGCAGGTCCTGCTGGCGGCCGTGGACCGGTAACCCCCCGTAGGCCGGGGCCGCGCTCTTCCGGCGCGGCTCCGGCGGGCTGTACGTTCCGTGCATGCCCGCCCGATCCCGTACCGTCGCGCCGCCCGGGTGGAGCCGATGGCTCGTGCCACCCGCCGCGCTCTCCATCCACCTCGCCATCGGTCAGGTCTACGCCTGGAGCGTCTTCAAACCACCGCTGGAGGCATCGCTGGGGCTCTCCGGCACCGCGTCGGCGCTGCCGTTCCAGGTGGCGATCGTCATGCTCGGCCTGTCCGCCGCGTTCGGCGGCACGCTGGTGGAACGCAAGGGGCCGCGCTGGGCCATGGCCGTGTCGGCCCTCTGCTTCTGCTCCGGCTTCCTGGTGGCCGCGTGCGGGGCGGGCACGCGGCAGTACTGGCTCGTGGTGGCGGGCTACGGCCTCATCGGCGGCACCGGCCTCGGCATCGGCTACATCTCGCCCGTCTCCACCCTCATCAAGTGGTTCCCCGATCGGCCGGGACTCGCGTCCGGCATCGCCATCATGGGCTTCGGCGGCGGCGCGCTCATCGCCTCGCCCTGGTCCACCGCGCTGCTGTCCGCCTTCGGCAAGGACGCGACGGGCATCGCGAGGACGTTCCTCGTCATGGGCCTCGCCTACGGCGTCTTCATGACGCTCGGCGTCCTGCTCATCCGGGTACCACCGGACGCGGACACGGACGGGCACGCGGACGGGCGCGGGGCGGGCACGAGCGACGCACCGGCCCGCCCGGCGGCCGCCACGGCCCAGGTGTCGGCCCGTACCGCCCTGCGCACCCCGCAGTTCTGGTGTCTGTGGGTGGTCCTGTGCGCCAACGTCACCGCGGGCATCGGCATCCTGGAGAAGGCCGCGCCGATGATCACGGACTTCTTCGCCGAGTCCTCCTCGCCCGTCACGGCCACCGCCGCCGCCGGATTCGTCGGTCTGCTCTCGCTCGCCAACATGCTGGGCCGGATCCTGTGGTCCTCCGTCTCCGACGCCGTCGGCAGGAAACACGTCTACCGGCTCTACCTCGGCGCCGGCGCGCTGATGTACCTGCTGATCGCGCTGACCGGCGGCTCCTCCAAGCCCGTGCTCATCGTCTGCGCGGCCGTCATCCTCTCCTTCTACGGCGGCGGCTTCGCCACCGTGCCCGCCTACCTCAAGGACCTCTTCGGCACCCACCAGGTCGGCGCGATCCACGGCCGGCTGCTCACCGCCTGGTCCACGGCCGGCATCCTCGGCCCCCTCATCGTCAACGCCATCGCCGACGCGGGGAAGTCCGCCGGCCACACCGGGCCGGGCCTGTACACCACGTCCTTCTTCGTCATGATCGGCGTGCTGGCCCTGGGCTTCGCCGCGAACGAGTTCATCCGCCCGGTCCACCCCCGCCACCACGAACCGGCGGGCGCGGAAAGGAGCGCCGCCGTCGCACCGGACGAGGGAGTCGCGCTGTGACCACCGGACGCAAGGCACTGTTCGTGTTCAGCTGGCTGTGGGTGGGAGCGCCCTTCGCCTACGGCGTCTACGAACTCACCCTCAAGCTGCGGCAGCTGTTCACCGGCTGAACGCGCTCGAACACCCGGGGCGGGCGTTCACGCGTTCGACGGCGTGTCCTGGGACGTCTCGCCGCCGTCCAGCCGCCCCTTGAACCGCGCGAGCAGCTCGCCGACGGCGGCGTCCGCGGCGGCGGACACCGGGAACAGGTTCAGGAAGCCGTGGATCAGCCCGGCGTAGGTACGGACGAACACCTCCACGCCGGCGTCCCGGAGGGCCCGCGCGTAGGCCAGGCCCTCGTCGCGCAGCGGGTCGTACTCGGCGGTGGCGATGATCGCCGGAGCCAGTCCGGCGAGGTTCCGGGCCCGTAGCGGCGACACCCGCGCCGAACCGCGCACGGCGGGGTCGTCGCCCGCGTAGAGGTGCTGGATGTCGGTGATGTTCGCGCTGGTGAGCAGATACCCGGAGCCGTTCTCGGTGCGCGAGGGGTACTCGCCGTCGAAGTCGGTCGCCGGGTAGGCGAGCAGCTGGGCCGCCAGCGGGCGCCCCTCGTCCCGGAAGGTCTGGGCGATCACGGCGGCGAGGTTGCCGCCCGCGCTGTCCCCGGCCACGGCCACGCGGTCGCGCCGCGCCCCGTACTCCTTGATGTGGTCGGCGACGTGGCGCGCCACGGCCACGCAGTCCTCGTAGGGGGCGGGGAAGGGGTGTTCGGGCGCCCGGCGGTAGTGGACGGCGACGACGACCGCGCCGGTGTCCCGGCACAGCCGCCGGGTCACATGGTCGTGGCTGTCGAGATCGCCGGTGATCCAGCCGCCGCCGTGGAAGTAGACCACCGTGGGGACCGGGCCCTCGTCCGCGGGCCAGTAGATCCGCACGGGGACGTCCCCGGCGGGCCCGGGCACCACGCCGTTCTGCACGGAACCGACGTCGACGGGCTCGGCCGGCGCCGTCGAGGCGGACAGCCGCCGCTCGGCCTCCCGCAGCACCTCGGGATCGGTCGTCCGGACGGGGACGGCGGCGACGGCGTTCGCCCGGTCGAGGAGGCCGGCGAGATCCGGGTCGAGGGGCATGGACGGTGCCCTTTCCTTCGGACGGGTGAAATGGACGGGCCCGTCCGGAGGAAATGTCCGGGGACGCGGCGCATGCCGCCATGATGAACGGCGATCACCCCACGGGCCACTCGTGCGGTCCCGATGGCCCATCACCCGGCGCCGCCGCGCGGCATTTCGGGGAAATGAAAAAAGGCGACCCCCGGTCGAGTGGTCGCCTTTACGGGCGGGCGCGCGGCCGTCGCCGTCGCCCTGTTCCTTACGCGGGGCCGTCGAGAGCCGGCTTGGCGGCCTTGGCGCGGCGCTTCTTGGCCTGCTGCGGGAGGGGCTGGGCCTCACGGGAAGCGTCCAGGAACGGCTTCAGGGCCTCCAGGAGCTTCTCCAGGGACTCCTTGCCGAGGTCCACCTCGCGCCGCTCGTGGGTCACGCACGGACGGGTCGCCAGCTTGTGGCTGCCGTCCTCGTTCAGCTCGTCGGTCTCGTACTCCTCGGTGCCCAGGACCGGGGCCAGGATCTCGACGGTGTAGACGTCCTCCGTCACCTCGGGATTGAGGTCGTCGTGGAAAATGCGCCGCCAGTACGTTGTGATTTCCTGCCCGCCGACCGGAACGGAGACCGGCTCGACGCCGGGCGCTTCCTTTTCGGATTCTTCAACCTGCTCGAACTTGACTGCCATTGGGCACTCCTTTTTCGTGGTGTCAGGCCCAAACGATATAAGAAACAGGCGTGTTGGGCCAATCGGCAAGGCGGGCGGAACCTTTGGGGTGAAGAGGGAATTTCGTCGCTTCCGGGAGGGCCGTCGGGCGACGGGTCGTCTCTTCTCGTACGGGCGAGCCCGTATGACGGTCCGACGGTAACTGTCGAATGGTCAATGCCCGGTTTCCGCCGCCGTCCGTCGGCGGGCGGACGGCTTTCCCCGCCGGCGCGCGCCGACGGCGATCACGGCGCACGCCAGGGCCATCGGGGCGGTCGTCAGCAGCGTCACCGTGTTGACGCCGAGGCCCGCGCGCTCGCCGAGGAGGAAGCCGGTGAGCAGGGAGAGCACCATGTTGTTCCCGCCGTGTGCCAGGGACACCACCCAGACGCTGCCGCCGCGGTCGTAGAGCCAGCCGAGCAGCATCTCCTGGAACAGGAACGACACCGTCCAGACAGCGAGCCCCAGTGGCAGATCGGAGAACTCGATGTAGCCGGTGAACGCCAGCGGATAGTGCCACACCGCCCAGATCAGCCCGGTCGCCATCGTGGCCCGCACCGGACGGCCCGGGCACAGTCGCTGCCGGAGGAAGGACGTCCAGCCGAATTCCTCACCCCAGTAAACGGGCGTCAGGAGCGGGACGACCACCATGAGCAGCGGGACGAACGCCCAGGCGGGCAGCCCGCCGGAGAGGTCCGTGAGGGAGGAGAGGCCGGGCGTGCGCCATCCCAGCGCTCCCGCCAGCCCCACGGCTGCGGCGGCGAACACCAGCGGCCCCAGCCACGCGGCGAGGTAGTACGGCCACGCTTCCCGGAACCGGAACCTCAGCCCGGCCCCGGCGAAGCCCTCCCGGGTCACCCAGCGGCGCACCACCACCGCGGCGAGCGCGGGCATGAAGCCGAAGGGCAGCTGGACGAGCGGATCGACCAGCGACAGCCCCCACCACGAGTGGGCCGCGTACAGATAGAGCCAGCTCCCCGAGAAACAGACGACCAGAAAGGCCACCACGCCGTTTTGGCCGCCCGCGTCACCACCCCGCGCCACCTCGGGCGTGGCGCTCACCGCGATCCGCGATGCCATGAATGAACCCCCGTCTCACGAAGCCGATCTCGAAGTCCCGGCAAGCCTCGTGCGCGGGACCGGCCGGCACCTCCCGGCGACGGGGGAGCTCGCGTATCGCTCGCGCGGGGGAGGCGTGCCGCCGGAATCCGCTGCGATACTCCCGGGCGTGCGTCTTCCGATACATCCGTTCCGTCCGCTGATACGTCCGTTCCGTCCACCGGCGAGCGGCGAGACCCTCCGAACCTGGCTCCACGGACTGCTCGGCGCCGCCGGTGGTCTCCTGCCGCTCGCCGCCGCGTCGCTCGTGGTCGCGGCGGCCCCGCGCGACTGGCCGGCGCCGGCCCGGACCGCCGTGCTCCTGACCGCGTGGGCCGCCCTCACCGTCGCCGCCGGCTGCCCGCGCCCGGCGCGGAGCGCCTCCGTCCGCCTGGCCGACCGGCTGCTGGGCACGGACCTGCCCGCCCCCGTCACGGCGGCGCGCCCACGCGGCGCCGACCGGCTCCGGACGGGGACGTGGCTCCTCCTGCACACGGTGGCGGGCGGCGCGCTGACGGCCGCCACCGCCTTCGCGCTGGCGACGGCCGTCGCCCTGCCCGCCGTGTGGCTGAACGGCGGCGACCGCGTCACGCTCCTCCGCCCCCTGGACGTGCCCGGGGGAGCGGCCGGGCTGTGGACGCTCCCGGTGGCCGTCGCGCTCCTCGTCCTGGCGGGCCACGCCTGCGCCGCGGTCGCCGCCCTCCTCCGGCGCGCCGCCCCCGCGCTCCTCGGCCACGGCCCCGCCGAACGGCTCGCCGCGCTCGAGTCGCAGATGCGGCGGATGGCGCGACGCAACCGGCTCGCCCAGGAGTTGCACGACTCGATCGGCCACACCCTGACGGCGTCCACCATCCAGGCCGCGGTGGCCAGGAGCCTCATGGACACCGACCCGGCCGCCGCCCGCCGTGCCCTCACCGGCCTGGAGGAAGCCTCCCGCGCCGCCATGGACGACCTCGACCACGCCCTGGGCATCCTCCGCGAGGAGCACACGGCCACGGCCCCGCCGCTCACCCTGGCCGACCTCCACACGCTGGTCGACCGGGTCCGCCACACCGGGACCGACGTCCGCGCTGACGTCACCGGCGACCCGGCGGGCGTCCCCGCGACCGTGTCCCGGGAGGCCTACCGGATCGTCCAGGAAGGGCTCACCAACGCCCTCAAGCACGGCGGCCGTTCCCCGGTCCGGCTGCGCGTGACGGTCACCCCCGCCCTCCTGGAGCTGGAGATCGCCAACCGGCTCCCCGGTCGCGCCCGGCCGCCACGCGCCGGACGACGCGGCAGGGGCCTCACCGGCATCCTGGAACGCGTGGACCTCCTGAACGGCGAGGCCGTGACGGGACCGGCCCCCGACGGCACCGGCTGGCTGCTCGCCGTGCGCGTCCCGCTGAGGCAGGCGCCGTGACCACGACCGTCACCGTCCTCGTCGCGGACGACGAGGAGATCACCCGCACCGGCCTGCGCACCCTGCTCTCCGCGCTGCCCGGCCTCGACGTCGTCGGCGAGGCCGCCGACGGCCACCAGGCCCTGGCCCTCGCCGAGGAACTGCGCCCCGACGTCGTCCTGATGGACGTCCGGATGCCCGGCATCGACGGCATCGAGGCCACCCGGCGCCTCCAGACCACCCTCGCCGCGCCTCCGAAGGTCGTGGTGATCACGACCTTCGGGAACGACGCGTACGTCTACGACGCCCTGCGCGCCGGCGCGGCGGGCTTCGTCCTCAAGCGCGCCCCGTCCGAACAGATCGGCCACGCCGTGCGCCTGGTCGCCACGACCGACTCGCTCCTCTTCCCCGACGGCGTCCGCCGGCTCGTCGCCGCCCGCCCCGGGCCGCCGCCGCGGCCGCCGCGCGGCACGCCCGCCCTCACCGGCCGCGAGCGGGAGATCCTCCGCCTCATGGCCAGGGGCCTGTCCAACACCGATATCGCCGGTCACCTGATCGTCGGCCTGGAGACGGTCAAGACCCATGTCAGCAACGTCCTGGCCAAGCTCGGCGCCCGCAACCGCACCCAGGCCGTGATCCTGGCCTACGAATACGGGTACGTCGTCGCGGGCGCCGGCGACGGGCCGGCCGGCGACGGACCGGTCAGCGGGGCGGACGGACGGACAGCGCGTGCCGGAACTCGTTCCTGGGGTCCCAGTGCGCCTTGACGCGCTGGAGCCGCGCGTAGTGGCCCTTGTAGTAGAGGGCGTGCCACGGCGTCCCGGACGTGTTGACCGCGGGGTCGGCGAGCTCGGCGTCGGGGTAGTTGATGAAGCACCCGTCGCTGTTCGTGCCGGGCGCGGGCACGCCGCCGCTGTCGGCGTACACGGCCTTGTAGAGGTCGCGCAGCCAGGCGAGCTCCGCCTTTCCGTCGTGCTTCGGGTCCTCCCAGCCCGTCAGGTAGACCGCCTTGAGGACGGAGTCCCGCTGGGCGACGGCCGTCGCGTCCGCCGGGACGGTGTTGACCTTCCCTCCGTAGGAGACCAGCCACAGCGAACCGGGGAGCTCACCACCCGCCTTGCCGGTGAGGTGCTCGTGGAGGACCGCGATCTGACGGTCCGTGAAGCGCTTCCGCAGATAGCCGGACTTGGCCTTGAAGAACGACGGCGCGGACTCCGTCACGTTCGCGTTGGCCTCGAGCCAGGGCCGCTCCTCCCGCTTCACCGTGGGCCGGGCCCCCACCCCCCGGCCGACGGCGGCCACGTAGTCGTCCAGGAGGCGCCGCGCCCCGGAGCCCGTGGAGTCCAGCTGGCCGACCAGGTCGACGGTGCCGTACTTGCGGGTGTTCAGCATCAGCACGCTGAACAACCCCGCGTAGGGCGAGCCGGGCGCGCTGTTGTTCTCGTACCAGGTGCCGTGGTCGCGCACCAGCCGGGCGAAGGAGGCCTCGTCCAGGTCCTTCCACGACCAGGAGGCGGTGAAGGTGAGGACGGACGAGGGCGGGCGGGGCAGCAGGTGGGCGGGGTCCGAACCGGTGGCCGCCGGGTCCCGGAACCAGTAGCGGGTGACGACGCCGAAGTTGCCGCCCCCGCCTCCGGTGTGCGCCCACCACAGCTCGCGCAGCGGGCCGGACGAGTCCCGGGTGGCGACGACGCTCGACGCCTTCCCGGCCGCGTCCACGACCACGACCTCGACGCCGTACAGATGGTCGACGGACAGCCCGTGCCGGCGCGACAGGGCGCCGTACCCGCCGCCGAGCACGTGCCCGCCGACGCCCACCTCGGCGGTGGCCCCCGCCGGGATGGCCACGCCCCACTCGGTGAACAACCGCCGGTACACCTGGCCGAGCAGGGCACCCGGCTCGACCGCGAACGCCCGCCGCGACGCGTCGTAATGCACGGCGGTCATGGGGGAGAGGTCGATGAGGGCCTTGACGGACGGGTCGTCGACGAAGCTCTCGAAGCAGTGCCCGCCACTGCGCACGGCGATGCGCCTGCCCTCGCGCACGGCCTGCTGGACGGCCTCGACGACCTGTTCGGTGGTGTCGGCCACCCGGACGTAGTCGGGTCTGCCGACGAAGCGGGCGTTGGTGCCGCGCCGGGTGAGCGACGGGTACCGCGTGTCGTCGGGGCCGATGGCCGCGGGGCCGGACCGGGCCGGCGCGGCGGCGGCCGCCCGCCCGGCGGGCGTCGCGGCCGCCTCCGGTGCGGACAGCCCCACGGCCGTCGCCCCCAACGCCGCCGTGCTCGCGAGCACTCCGCGTCGTGTCACGTCCGTCAAGGCATGCTCCTGTCATCGCTGGTTGCGGGTAAACGGTGCATGCCCCAACAGTGGTGGATCTCAACGAGGATGGCATCATCCGCGATGACCAGTCGCGCCTCCGTCCCGGGGAGTAGGGGGTCCTACGGGGTCCCGGGCTACGGCCGCGCGAGGGGGACGGACGCACCCACCTCGTGCAGGTGGAAGACGACGTCGTAGCCGCGGCCCAGCGCGAGCGGCCACGCCGTCTGGTACGGGTACCGGCCGGGGATCATGAACGTCGGGCGGGCCGTGTCCAGCCAGCCCGTCAGCGCCGGGTCGCGGCGCGCCTCGCGCAGGTCGACGTAGAAGTCGCGGTGGCGCACCTGGTCGAGGACGTACTCGTTGCTGCCCGGCGCGGCGGCGAAGGGGAACGTCCCCACACCCGTCGCCGTGCGGGCCCGGTAGGCGCCGGCGTACGCGGACGTGCCGACGGCGAGGTACTCCTTGCCGACGAGCTCGCGCAGGTCCGCGCCCATCGTGACGGGGTAGACGTGGGGGAGGGCCGTCTCGTAGGTGATGTGCCCGTCGTGTGCCGACAGGAGGATCCGGCCGCCGGTGTTCCGCTGCCACCAGACGGCGTTCTCGGCCATGGTCCGGTCACGGTACCGGTTGGCGGCGAGGGCCTGGGCCGGGTCGTCGCTGTCGAAGGCGTTGGAGGTGGCCATCTGCGAGATGACCCGGGCGTCCTGGAGCACCCGGGGATCCCGCCTGGCGGCCCCCTCCAGCAGCCGGTACGCGGCGTCGGCGTCCTCGGCCATCTTCTTGCGCTCGGCGAGCGGGAGGGCGCCGTACGCGGCCAGCCGCTCGGCGACCCCGCCGCGCAGCGCGCGGAGCGCCGCGTACCGCTCGCGCAGCTCGGGGACGAGCGCGGGCGTGTTCCGCCCGGCCCAGGCGAAGAGGCGGTCGTACTGCTCCGGGTCGACGTCGGAGAAGTCGACGCCGACGATCCGGACCGGGTGGGCGCTGGTGCGGTTGTGCTCGCGCACCCAGGCGAACAGCCGCAGGTACTCCTCGGTGTCGTCCAGGCCGTAGGCGTCCTGGAACTCCTCGCCCATGATCTGCCGCAGGTCGCCCTCGCCGGTGCGGACGTAGGCGTCGATGCGGGCGGCGGCCGACCAGTTGATCTCCATGGCGAAGGCGGAGAACCCCTCACGCGTCACCAGGTGCCGCAGCAGCCGGTCCTTGAGGGCGAAGACGTCACCCGAGCCGTGCGAGACCTCGCCGATCCCGACGATGGAGGCGCCCCGCGTCGCCTTCCCGAACGCCTCCAGGTCCGCGCCGGACCCGCCCGGCCGGGCCCCGCGCAGCCGGTGGGCGTACCGGTCGAGCCCGGCCACCACCGCGCGGTCCGGCGCGGCGGTCGCGGCGGCGGTGGGGGACGGTGCGGCCTGCGGCCGCCCGGCGGCGGTGGCGGCGGTGGCCGGGCCGAGCAACGCGGCGGCGGCGAGGGCCAGGGACGCGCCACGACGTATGGTCATGTGTCTCATACACGCTGTTATACAGGTTGCCTTCTGAGGCAGTTGAGGCAGTTGATACCGCCGGCCGCCGGGGAAGGGGTGGGGCCAGCCCCACCCATCACACGGGGACGCGCCGGATGGTCCCCTGCCCGCCCGGCGACCAGGCTGAAGAGCATGAAGCGCACCCAACGACGCCCGGCCACCGTCTTCCTGACCCTCTTCCTCTGCCTCGGCGCGTCCGCGGCCACCACCCCGGCCCTCGCGGCCACCGCACATGAGGACGACCGCGTCGTCCGGGCCGTCGAGAGCGTCGCCCACCCGCTGCGGTCCACCGAGCCGTCCGGCCCCTCGGACGACCTGCGGCCCCTGGACCGCATGGTGGGCGACGCGAGCGTCGTGGGAATGGGCGAGGCCACGCACGGCTCCCATGAGTTCTTCGCCCTCAAACAGCGCGTCTTCCGCCACCTGGTGCGCGACCGGGGCTTCCGCGCCTACGCCCTGGAGGCCCCCTGGAGCACCGGACTGAGGCTCAACGACTACGTCCTGCGCGGAAAGGGCGACCCCGAGCGCGTACTGCGCGAGGACTTCCAGGACGCCTACCTCTCCTGGAACACCCGCGAATACCTCTCCCTCGTCCAGTGGATGCGCTCCTGGAACGTCGCCCACCCCGGCGACCCCGTCCGGTTCATGGGCAACGACATCGCCTACGCCGGCCCGGAGCTCTACGACCGGGTCCTCGACTACGTCCGCACCGCCCACCCCTCCCTGCTGTCCGAGCTCACGGGCCTCTACCGCGACCTGCGCCCCACGACGGCCGCCGGCCCGTACATGCGCGCCTACCTGGAGCGGCCGCTCGCCGAACGGCAGGACAAGGCCGCCCGCGCCCGGCGGGCCCTGGACCTGCTGCGCAAGCAGCGGCCGGGCCCGGGCCGCGCGGCGGGCGAGGCGTACCGGTGGGCCGTCCAGAACGCGCTGACGCTCCGGCAGACCGCCGAGCAGTACGCCTTCGACTTCGGCAAGCAGGAGGACGTCGCGGCGGCCATGCGCTTCCGTGACGAGGTCATGGCCGACAACACCGCCTGGTGGCAGCGGAACACCGGC
Source organism: Streptomyces abikoensis (assembly GCF_014648775.1). GTDB lineage: Bacteria > Actinomycetota > Actinomycetes > Streptomycetales > Streptomycetaceae > Streptomyces > Streptomyces abikoensis. The sequence continues at coordinate 21,001 of NZ_BMRT01000002.1, read as the reverse complement.
GACAAGGTCCTGCTCTCCGCCCACAACGGGCACGTCGGCTACGCGAGCGCCGATCCCGAGAACTACCCGAAGTCACAGGGCGCCTTCCTCCACGACCGGCTCGGAGCGCGCTACGTCGCCGTCGGGCTCTCCTTCGACCAGGGCTCGTTCAACGCGACCGGGCCGGACGACCTGCCGCTGGGGAAGAACGTCAAGGAGTTCACCGTGGGGCCCGCCGCCCCCGGCAGCAACGAGCACACCCTCGACCGCGTGCGCGAGCGCGACTACTTCCTGGACCTGCGCACCGCACCGGCCCCCGCCCGCGACTGGCTCGGCCGGGCCCGGCCCACCTACGGCATCGGCACGGCCCATCCCCTGCCGGGCCACCCGGTGGCCCTGGGCCGCAGCTACGACGTCCTGGTCCACCTCCACCGGGTGCGCGCCTCCGACCGCCTTCCGGGTGAGGACGGCTGAACCCCCGGCTTGACCCGGACGGCCGGATTCGCACCCCGGCGTGTTCCGTGCCACGCGGGCCCGGGGAAGGGATGACGCGGACCGGAAGCCGATCGGAAGAAGGGCCGGGGAATGGGGACAGACGCCGACAGGGCGGACCACTGGGGCAAGAGCAGCTTCGACGACATCTACGACCGGCCCGACCCCCGCGCGTACTTCACCCGGCTGGCGCCCCTGCGGTACCAGATCCCCCACCACGCCCAGCCCGTCTTCCGGGCCCTCCTCGCCGACCGGGCCCGCGCCCACCCCGGCGGACCGGTCACCATGGTGGACCTGTGCTGCTCGTACGGCATCAACGCCGCACTCGTCAACCACGAGCTCACGCTGCGGGACCTCTACGAGCACTACACGAGCCCGCGGACGGCGGAGCTGTCCCTGGACGAACTCATCGCCGCCGACAAGGAGTTCTACGCCGCCCGCCGCCGCGCCGACGCCGTCCCCGTCGTGGGCGTCGACGCCTCGCCCCGGGCCGTCGGCTACGCGGCGGCCGTCGGCCTGCTGGACACCGCCTTCGCCGCGAACCTGGAGACCGTACCGGCGGGCGCCGCCCTGACCGAGGCGCTCGCCCCGGCGGGCCTGATCACCGTCACGGGTGGGCTGAGCTACATCGGGCCGCGCACCTTCGACACCGTCCTCGCCCCGTCCGGCGGACGGGCCTGGGTGGCGGCGTTCGTGGTGCGGCCCGTCGACTTCCGGCCCGTCGCGGCGGTGCTGGGGCGGTACGGGCTGGTCACACGGTCGTCCGGGGCCACGCACCGGCAGCGCCGCTTCACCGACCCGGACGAGCGGCGGCGCACCCTGGAGAGCCTGGCGGCGGCCGGTCTGGACCCCGCCGGGCGCGAGGCGGAGGGGTACTACCACGCCGTCCTCCACGAGGCCCGGCCCCCTCAGGACTGGGACCCACCGCTCAGTGGATGAACACGGCCGCCACGCCGGAGAGAGCGAGCAGGCCGCAGATGGTGAAGTTGACGAGCTTGTGGTTGAGGAAGACGGCGACGAACTCGCGGATCGTCGCGCTCGGCCAGAAGTACGCGGCCGTCGGGGAGCCGACGACCTGGCCGTTGACGCCGGTCTTGCGGGCCATGAGCGCGGCCCGGAAGGCGTGGAAGTTATTGGTGACGATCACACAGCGGTAGCCGGGCTTCGCCTCCGACATGATCGCCTCGCTGTAGCGGAGGTTCTCCTCGGTGGTGCGGGACTTGTCCTCGCGTCGGAGGTGCTCGGCGGGGAAGCCGCGTTCGGTGAGGTAGTCGGCCATCGCGTGGGATTCCGGGAGCTTTTCGTCCGGGCCCCGGCCGCCCGAGGTGATGAGGACGGGCGGCTTGCCGCGCGCCGCCTGCCGCTCGTACAGCTCGCGCCCGCGCTCCAGCCGGCTGGCGAGCAGGGGCGGCACCTTCGTCCCGCCGACGAGCCCGGAGCCGAGCACCACCACGAAGTCGACGTTCCGGCGCGGCCGCATCCAGCCGTACAGGAAGGCGTATCCGATGAAGCAGAAGAAGAGGAACGACACATAGGCGGCGATCATCACGGTGGTGCCCGTGGCGATCGTCAGGTTCCGGGAACGGGTGGCGGCGGACGCGATCGTCAGGCCGATGAGGCAGAAGATGCCGAGACCGGCGAGGAAGGAGAGCAGGTTGGCCGGGCGCCGTCCCTCCTTGCGGATCATCTTCACGCCGTTGGCCAGCAGCAGCGCCGGCAGGACGAACGCGCCGAGCAAGGGGATCAGGAGGAGCCCGGCCGCGATCCACTCCAGGGCGTGCATACCGCGCTCGCCGCCCGCCGCGGCCGCGCGCAGCAGACTGAACAACAGGCCGAACAACAGGCATATACAGGTGAGCCCGAAATGGACCGCGTTGCTGAAACGCCGTCGGTCGCGCAACACACCGATGCCGAAGAGGAGGAGGAACAGGGCTGCGGGGGCATACGCGATCACGACGGCATCGTACGCGGTGTGACGATGTGTCTGAACATGCCAGCGCGCCCTCGGACGGGCGAATGGGCCGGGCGGGCGCGGGGCGGCCACTAAGTGTTTGCGCATGATCACTACTCGCGCCTGGCGGCGTGCCGCCGCCGCTGTCCTGGGCCTGGCCGCCGTCATGGCCCCGCCCGTCGCCGCGCCGGCGATCTCCGCCCCCTCCACGGCCTCCCACCGCGTACCGCCGGAGCCTCCGGCGGCGGACGCGGTCCGCACCGAGCTGGACGGGCTCAAGGTGGAAGCGCCGCACTCGATGTCTGGCTACTCCCGGGCGAAGTTCCCGCACTGGATCAAGCAGTACGGGGAGTGCGACACCCGCGAGGTGGTCCTGTCGCGGGACGGCTCGGGCGTCACCCAGGACTCGATGTGCCGGGCCGTCGCGGGCAGCTGGTACAGCGCGTACGACGACAAGACCCTCGACTCGGCGTCCAAGGTGGACATCGACCACATGGTGCCGCTGGCCAACGCGTGGCGCAGCGGCGCGGACACCTGGACCACCGACAAACGCAAGGCGTTTGCCAACGATCTGGGCAACTCGCAGCTGTACGCCGTCTCCGCCTCATCCAACCGTTCCAAGGGCGACCAGTCGCCGGACCAGTGGGTGCCGCCCAACCAGGACTTCTGGTGCACGTATGGCCGGGCCTGGGGGCACGTCAAGAGCCTGTACGGGCTGAGCGTCACCCAGCCCGAGAAAGACAAGCTGATCGGGATGCTCGACACCTGCGACTGAACCCGCGACTGACGCGGCGCGCTCCGGCTCCTCCCCGTCGTGTTGTCGGCGTGCGCCATCTGTGCAAACGTGGACGAAGGGGTGAGGGGGCGATCACGTGGGGAGCGCGTGCCATGACTTTCTCCCTCAACGATTCCCAAGGGCCCCATGGGCTCGGCGACGACCTCAGCCGACTGGCGCACGCGGGCTGGCAGACGCTCCTGGGCGCCGGCATCGCCTCGGTGGCCCTGGGCGCCATCGTGCTGGCCTGGCCCGAGGCGTCACTGCTGGTCGTCGGGGTCCTCTTCGGCCTCTACCTGCTGGTGATCGGCGCCTTCCAGCTCGCCGGCGCCTTCAGCGTGTACGTCCCCGGCACCCTGCGGGTGCTGGGCTTCGTCAGCGGCGCCCTGTGCGTACTGCTGGGGCTGCTGTGCTTCCGTGAGCCCGCCCGGTCGATCCTGCTGCTCGCCCTGTGGATCGGTTTCGGCTGGCTGCTGCGCGGAGTGATGCTGGCGGGCGTGGCGCTGTCGACCAAGGGCATGCCCGCCCGCGGCTGGCAGGTGTTCGTCGGCTTCCTCAACGTCCTGGCCGGCATCGTGATGATCGACCTGCCCTTCCGGTCGATCGAGGTGCTCACCGTGGTGACCGGGGTGTTCCTCGTCGTCATGGGCGTGTTCGAGGTCTTCCACGCCGTCCGGCTGCGCGGCCTCCTCAAGAAGGCGACCGGCTGAGCCCCGCTCGGCCCGGAACGGGCCCGCGCCTGTCGTAGGCGCGGGCCCTTCCGCCGTATCTGCACCACACTTCGACCCTATAAACATACTCAGCTACGTACGGATGAACGTACGTCGCCGATGCTGCGCGGACGCCCTCGGGTCCGCCAGTCTGCTGCGTGGCCTGGTCGGGGCGGTGGCACGGTGGCCGCTGCCCGCACGCGCAGCGAAGGGACCCCGGATGAACCGGCTCAACGGCACCGCTCCGCTCGGAGCGGGCGCGCCGACCGCCCCCCGCCCCGACGACCCGGCGGACACCGCCGAGGCGGCACCGGCCGTCGTGGACGCGCTGCGTGGCCTGCTCGCCGGGCCGACGGGGCTCGGCACGTCGGCCGCCCGTCTGTTCCGCGCGGACCTCACGCCGCCCGCTGCGCCCGCCCCCGGGCCGGCCCTCGAACAACCGGCGGACGGGTCCTCCCACGACCCCGGGCCCTCCTCGGGCTCCTCCGTGCGCGTACCGCCGCTCTACTGCCCCGACGCCGAGCGCGACGACCCGGCCCTCGGCGAGGAGGTGAACAACCGGCTCGTCGAATGGGCCGAGGAAGTCGGCATCTTCCGGGGCCGCTTGGAGCGGCTGCGGTCCCACAACTTCGGGCGGCTGTTCATGCTCGCCCACCCCGATACCGACGACCCCGACCGCATTCTGACCGCCGCCCGCTGCGGACTCGCCGAATGGGCCGTGGACGACCACTGGGTCGACGAAGGGGAGGACACCTCACCCGAGTTGATCGGATCCCGCCTGGCCCTCGCCCACGCCGTCGTCGACCCCGTCCGCCTCCCGGCCCGCTACCTGGCCCAGTTCGAGAACGTCGTGCGCCAGGAACCCGTCCTGCGCGCCTTCCGCTCCTGCCTCGACCACCTGGCACGCATCGCCACCCCCACCCAGGTGGCCCGGCTGCGCCACGAACTGGCCGTGATGTTCGTGGGCTACAACCAGGAGGGGGAGTGGCGCGGCTCCGAGCGGCGGCCCGCCGTGTGGGAGTACCTGCTGCACCGCTACGAGAACGCCTTCTACCCCTGCATGGTCCTCATCGACCCCGTCGGCGGCTACGAGCTCCCCGCCGCCGAGTTCGCCGACGCGCGCGTACGCCGCACGTACCTGTACGCCGGCACGGCCAACGTGCTGCTCAACGACCTGTACTCGATGGCCAAGGAAGACCCCACCGACACCAATCTGCCCAACCTCATCGCCGCCGAGGACAACTGCTCGCTCCAGGAGGCCGTCAACCGCGCCGCCTGCATCCACGACGAGCTGATGCACACGGTCGAAGCCGAGTGCGCCGTCCTCAGCGCGGCGGGCTCCCCGGAGCTCCGGCGCTACCTCGCGGGGCTGTGGGCCTGGATGGGCGGGAGCAAGGAGTGGCACGCGACCAGCCCCCGGTACCACGGCGCATCGACCCAGTGAATCCCCAGCAGTTCATCAGCAAGCGGAAAGAGAAGACACGGTGACCATTCAGGAGATCAGCCCCGCCTCGGTTCTCGCCAGCGCCTACCAGCGGTCCGTCGCCGACTACTGGAACCGGGAGAAGAACCCCGTCAATCTCCGGCTCGGCGAGGTGGACGGCATCTACCACCACCACTACGGCATCGGCGACGTCGACTGGTCCGTCCTGGAGGGCCCCGAGGAGACCCGCGACGAGCGGATCATCGCCGAGCTCCACCGCCTGGAGTGCGCCCAGGCGGAGGTGCTGCTCAACCACCTCGGCACCGTCACTCCCGACGACCGCCTGATGGACTCCGGGTCGGGCCGCGGCGGCGGCAGCCTCGTCGCCAACCGCCGCTTCGGCTGCCACGTCGACGGCGTCTCCATCTCCGAGACCCAGGTCGCGTTCGCCAACGAGCAGGCCGAGAAGCACGGCGTGTCCGACAAGGTGCGCTTCCACCTGAAGAACATGCTGGACACCGGTTTCGAGAGCGGCCGCTTCCGAGCCATCTGGAACAACGAGAGCACCATGTACGTCGACCTCTCCCAGCTGTTCCCGGAGTACGCGCGGATGCTCCGGCACGGCGGCCGGTACGTGACCATCACCGGCTGCTACAACGACACCTACGGACTGCCGTCCCGGGCCGTCAGCGAGATCAACGCCCACTACATCTGCGACATCCACCCGCGCAGCAGCTACTTCAAGGAGATGGCCGCCAACCGGCTCGTCCCCGCCGCCGTCGTGGACCTCACCGAGGCCACCATCCCGTACTGGGAGCTGCGCGCCCAGTCGCCGCTGGCCACGGGCATCGAGAAGGCGTTCCTGACCGCGTACAAGGACGGCAGCTTCCAGTACCTGCTGATCGCCGCCGACCGCGTCTGACCCCGGCCGCCCCCCTTCCCGTCCCCGGCGGCCCGCCGCCGGGGACACCTCCCGCGCCATGGCCCCGCCGCCCGCGCCGTGGCACGCTGACCGGAGCACCGCCACCGCAAGGTCGCCAGGAACAGCCGGAGGAGGATTCGTGCTCTACGCCTTTGGATTCGAGCGGATCGGCGTCGTGGCCAGTGACCTCTACTTCATCGACCCCCGTCCGACCCCGGGCCAGGAAGGCGCCGAGCACGGCGTGCGCCTGGAGGTCCGGCTGCTCCGGCGAGGCCCCCTGACGGGGACGATCTACGCCGCGCGGCCCATCGTCGTCGACCGCCCCCTCTGGCGGGCCGACCTGCTGGAGTCGGTGGCCGGCCCGGCCGGAAGCCTGGACCGCGCCCACCACCACCCGAGGTTCGACGGCTGGAACCCGGGAGCGCGGGTCTTCGACGAAAAACTCTCGGCGGCGCCCCTGGAGTGGGTGGCCGGGAGACTGGCGGACCTGGACGCCCTGCTCGCGGAGGCCGGAGTGGAGAAGGACGAAGCGGGGCCGCACGACGCGGCGGAGCTCCGGAACGCGACGCCCGACATCATGGCGGCCGTGCGCAAGCTCCTCGACGGTGTGGCCAAGGGAGAGCTGGCCCGCCCACCGGCCGGGGAGAACCTGACCAGCGCCCGCGTCAGCTGGCTGTGAACGCGCGGAGGGCGCCCGGCCGCGCGAAACGGCCGGGCGCCCTCCGAAAGGCAGGGACCAGGGGCGTCAGCGGCCCTGCTGCTCCTGCTTCTGCTTGTTCTTCTCCTTGATGCGGACGGTTTCCTTGCGGACCTCCGCCTGGGTGGCGCGCTCCTTCTGGAGCCACTCCGGGGACTCCTGCTTCAGCGCCTCGATCTGCTCCGTGGTGAGCGCCTCGGTGACCCCGCCGCGGGCCAGGCCCGAGATCGAGACACCGAGCTTCGCCGCGACCACCGGACGCGGGTGGGGACCGTTGCTGCGCAGCTCGCGCAGCCACTCCGGCGGGTCCGCCTGAAGAGCGTTGAGCTCGTCGCGCGTGACGACACCCTCCTGGAACTCGGCGGGGGTGGCTTCGAGGTACACACCCAGCTTCTTCGCCGCGGTGGCGGGCTTCATGGTCTGGGTGCTCTGGTGCGACGTCATGCCGTCAAGGATATCGAGCGTGTGCGCCCCTTCCGACCACGCCCGGTAACCTGGCCAGGTGACAGGCTCGGAAGTACCTTCTCCCCCGTTCCGGCTCGCCTACGTACCGGGCGCGACCCCCGCCAAATGGGTGCGGATCTGGAACGAGCGACTGCCGGACACCCCGCTCGAGCTCGTGGCGACGCCCGCCGGTGAGGCACCGGACGTGCTGCGCGCCGGTGACGCCGACGCGGGGCTCGTCCGGCTGCCCGTCGACCGTACGTACTTCAGCGCCATCCCCCTCTACACCGAGACCACGGTGGTGGTGATCCCGAAGGATCACCTCGCCGCGGCGTTCGAGGAGGTCACGCTGGCGGATCTGGCCGACGAGGTCGTCTTCCACCCCCTCGACGACACCCTCGACTGGCAGGAGGGGCTGCCGGGCCGGCCCGCGATCGAGCGCCCCGCGACGACGGGCGACGCCATCGAGCTGGTCGCGGCGAACGTGGGCGTCCTCCTCGTCCCGCAGTCGCTCGCCCGTCTCCACCACCGCAAGGACCTCACGTACCGGACGGTCACCGACGCCCCGCAGTCGAGCGTCGCGCTGTCGTGGCCCGAGGAGCGGACCACCGACATGGTGGAGGACTTCATCGGCATCGTCCGGGGCCGCACCGTGAACAGCTCCCGGGGCCGCCGCCCGGAGGCGGGGGAGCAGCCGAAGGACCAGCGCAAGGACAAGCGCCCGGAGCAGGGCGCCGCCCGCCGGAAGCCGGCGACCGGCAGGACGGCCACCGGCAGGACGGCGGGCCGGAGCGGCGCGGGCGCCAAGGGCACCCGCGGCGGCTCCCACACCTCCAAGCGCGGCAAGCCCGGCAAGCCCGGCCGCCGGGGGTAGCGGCGAGGCCGGGCACGGTGTTTGCTCCATGGTTCTGAAATCGATTACCAGCTGCATGCGAAGCCCCGCCCCTCCGGGATAAAATCGCAGGTCAGAGCGGTGTTAACGCTACTGGAAACCGATGCCGTTGCAGCCTTTGCGCACCCCGTGAATCATGTTGTTCACTCGCTGGCGAAGCCCCCGACGAGGCAGCCAGGAGGCACCGTGCCCGGCCACACCCACACCCATGAACACGCCCACAGCCACGACCACGGGGGGCACAGCCACGGCGTCGCCGCCGACGCCGACCGCCGGTGGCTGACCATCGCCCTGACGCTGATCACCGTGTTCATGGCCGCCGAGGTCACCGTCGGCATCCTCGCCCGCTCCCTGGCGCTGATCTCCGACGCGGCCCACATGCTCACCGACGCCGCCTCGATCGTGCTGGCGCTCATCGCGATGCGCCTGGCGGCCCGGCCCGCCCGTGGCGGATACACCTACGGCCTCAAGCGCGCCGAGATACTCTCCGCCCAGGCCAACGGCCTCACGCTCGTCCTCCTCGGCGCCTGGCTCGGCTACGAGGCCGTGCGCCGGCTGATCAGCCCGCCCGACGTCGAGGGACAGCTGGTCTTCGTCACCGCGCTCGTCGGCATCGCCGTCAACATCGTGGCCGCGTGGTGCATCTCCAAGGCCAACCGCACCTCGCTGAACGTCGAGGGCGCCTTCCAGCACATCCTCAACGACCTCTACGCCTTCATCGGCACCGCGGTCGCCGGGCTCGTCGTCATGCTCACCGGCTTCGCCCGCGCCGACGCCATCGCCACCCTCGCCGTCGTCGTCCTCATGCTCAAGGCCGGCTTCGGCCTGATCAGCGCCTCGGGCCGGATCTTCCTGGAGGCCGCCCCGGCCGGCATCGACCCCGACGCGGTCGGCGACCGGATGGCCGCCGCCGACCAGGTCGTCGAGATCCACGACCTCCACATCTGGCAGATCACCTCCGGCCAGCCCGCCCTGTCGGCCCACGTCCTGGTCACCCCCGGCGGCGACTGCCACACCGTGCGCCGCCGCCTCCAGCACCGGCTGCGCGAGGACTACGGCATCACCCACGCCACCCTCCAGGTCGACCACCTCGGCGAGGACCAGGACGAGGAGGCCCTCCTCCAGATCGCCGCCCCCACGGGCCACCGGGGCCACGCCGAGGACACCCACGGACCCGTCCACCGGTCCGGGCCCCACGACCACTGAGCCGACCGGAACGAACTCGGACGCCCTTTCCGGACACCGTGGCGCGATGACTCCCTTGACGGGGAATTCCCGCTGGTCAATCGTGTGACGGCCGCGCACGCCCGGGGGAGCGGGCGCAGGCCGCAAGGGGCCGCTCGGCCCCTTGTCCCACGACTTCCGGCGCGCGCGACCGCACGCCGTCCCGAGGAGAGTTCTTGTCCGGCGAACAGCACCTGCTGAAGGTCTACAGCGACCGTTCCTACCTCCACACCACCACCGTTCGCCACCAGGGCACCACCGTCGCCCTGGCCATGGACGACCGGCGGCGCATCGTCTACACCGTCCTGGACCTGGCCCGCCACGACGAGGCCAAGGGCGAGCTCGACGCCGCCTACTGGTCGGAGAACCCCCTCCCGCTCCGCTTCCCCTCCGAGATCACGGACGTGGGCTTCGCCGCCGTCGGCACCACCGCGCTGCCCGTCGTCAAGAACGGCGGCAGAGTGGAGGCGGCGCCCGGCGAGCGGCTGGACGCCGAGGAGACCGACCCCTTCCTGTCCACGACCGCCCGGCTCACCGCCCCCGCCCCCTTCCACGCCCTGTCCGACGGCACCCATATTGTCGTCCTGCGCCAGTCCGTCGCCGCCGACCACCCCGACGCCGTCCACAAGCTGACCGGCGGGGCCTCCTCCGGCGACCCGGACCGCACCGACTACGTCAAGGACGCCGCCGGGGCCAAGGTGCCCCTCGTCGCCGACACCCTCCTGTGCGACCGGTTCTTACTCGTCGGCGGCGAGCTCAAGCCCGTCCTGGAGGCCCGCTACCGCCGCAGCCGCCACCGGACCCGCCCCGACTCCGCCAAGGACAGCCTGGGCACGACCGACATGGAGGGCCGCCCCTTCCACGAGCCCACGCAGGAACTGTCGTTCGTCCGCCACCTCTCCGGCGGGCGCTTCGCCGCCCTGCTCGTCCCCACCGCCGTCCACGGACAGCAGCGCTGGCAGATCTTCGCGCACAACGACGCCACGGGCCGCGTCGACTCCTTCAACGTCGAGCAGGGCAAGGACGGGCTGTTCAACCTCCAGGGCACCCAGGCCTGGACCAGCCCCGACCCCGCCCACCGCGACGCCGTCTACGAACCGGGCCCCGGCACCTGCCCGTTCACCGGCCTGCCGCTCATACCCGTCGTCAGCACCGAGGGCCACGCCGAGACAGCGCTGGCCTTTGGCGAGGGCGACGCCCACGTGCGAGTCCCGCAGGGACCCGAGCTCGCCGGGCGCGACTTCACCGTCGAGTTCTGGGCACGCCGCACCGCCCACGGCCGCCAGGAGTTCCTCCTCGGCCACGGCGACGAGGCCGGCAGCCTGCGGAACTCCCTCCACATCGGCTTCCGCGAGGACAACCGGTTCACCTTCGCCTTCTACGCCGAGGACCTCAACACCGACGTACGGACCGAGGACACCGCCTGGCACCACTACGCCTGCGTCTACGAGCACACCGCGCTCCGGCAGACCGTCTACCGCGACGGCGAGCCGGCCGGCAGCCGCACGATGGACGGCGGCTACACCGGCACCGGCGCCCTGCTGCTGGGCCGCGCCCTCGCCCAGGGCGCCCGCGCCGAGCTGGACGAGGTCCGGATCTGGGAGCGCGCCCGCACCGCCGACGAGCTCAAGCGCGACAAGAGCGTCCGCCTCATCGGCAACGACCCCGGGCTCGTCGCCTACTACCGCTTCGACGAGGGCTCCGGCACCCGCCTCCACGACCAGACGGACCACGCCCGCCACGGCGAGCTCGTCGGCGGCCCGAAGTGGGTGACCTCCGAGGCCCCCATCGGCGACCACCCCGGCGTGCGCCGCGACAGCTTCGCCGTCGCCGGCCGGAAGACCGTCTCCGGGCTCTCCGCCGTCCTGTACCACCAGCAGGAGGAGACCACCACCGGCTACGGTCAGGAGCCCAAGCCCGCCAAGCGCCAGGCCCGCGTCCTGCTGTCCTACGCCACCGCCGGACCCGACCCGAGGACCGGCGCGGAGACCGACGAGGCGTATCTCGCCACGGTCGACTTCGGCGTCGGGCGCGACGGGCGCCTCGCCCAGGTGCCCGACGAGCTGACGCTGCCGGTGCTCGCCGCCCCCGAGGGCAGCTCCGACGTCGAGACGATCAGCGAGCTGGACGCCCGGATCCGTCAGCTGGTCCAGGACGTCACGGCCAAGGAGACCGAGGTCGCCGAGCTCGCCCGGCAGACCGCCGACGTGCCGGAGCTGGAGCGCCAGCGCGAGGGGTACTACGCCAGGTGGCAGGACATCGCCGGCTGGACGTGCCGGATCCGCTTCAAGAACGCGCGGGACGGCGAGCCGCAGTACCTGGCTGTGAAGGACGACGGTGCCGGCGGCGAACCCCCGCTGGTCCGGACCTCGGACAAGGACGCGAAGTCGGCGCTGTGGGACGTCATGTATCCCCCCGGGGCCTCGTGGAGCGGCCGTATCCCCTACCTCCTGCGCAATCGGCACACCGGCAAGGACATGAACGTCGCCGGTGACAGCAAGGACAACGACGCGCCCCTGATCGTGTGGCCGCGGAAGGTCACCGCCTGGAACACCCACTTCCATATCGACGAGCGGAGCGACGGCTACAGCACGCTCGTCAACCGCTACAGCGACAAGGCGGTCTGCGCCCCCGACCGGCTCGGCGACCGCGTCGTCCAGTACGACACCGCCGCGGTCACCGAGTCCGGCGAAGGGCTGATCGTCTTCGAACGGGTCGCCCTCCACGAATTCGGGCATTCCGACTTCCGCGACGCGGCCAAGCGCGTCGAGGCCCTCGACGCCCAGCTCGCCGAGCTCCGCCCGCAGCGCGAACTGCTGGAACGGCGCCGCCGCGAGATCGAGGCCGACCAGGCCGAGCTCACGGCCAAGCGCGACGAGCTCGCCCGCCTCACCGGCGGCCTCAAGGGCGCCGACGACATCGCGCTGCCCGTCCCCCAGCTCTCCCTCGACCGCACCGGCCTGAGCGCCTCCGGCGCGCTGCTGGCCTTCGCCCGCTCCGCCGACCGGCCGTACCTGCTGGACAGCGCCACCGGCAACGTCGTGCTGTACTTCCGCGGCACCAACGGGCAGTTCTTCGCCACCTACTACGACACCACGGTCCTGCGCTCCTCCCGTCGGCTGACGGCCGGCGACGGCCAGGGAGTCACCTTCACCGCCCGCGACTCCGGCACCGGCCTGGGCTCGGTGACCATCCGCGTCACCGCCGGTGACGGACCCGGCCTGTGCGACATGACCATCGAGCGGGGCGAGGAACGCGAGACCTGGCGGGGGCTGCCGCGCCACGCCGCCGACTTCGCCGCGATCGTCAACGGGACGCCGGAGGAGCCCGTCACGATCGGCGCGGTCAAGTCGTTCGACGCGACCACCAGAATCCTGTCCGGCGGCAAGTCCGGCGACGTCGTCGGCGGTGTCCTCCGGCTCGCCGAACCCCTCTCCGCCGCCCTGCCCGCCGGTACGCCGGTCACCCTCGGCGGTCACCTCTACCTCACGGAGACCGCTTGCGCGCCCGGAGCCACGTCGCTCCGGCTGGACGCCGGCGAGGGCGGCCCCGAGCCGCAGCCGGGCGAGCCCGTCCAGCGGCTGCGCTACGACCACCGCCGCGCCTCCGCCGACCGCCCCGGCGTCCCGCTCTCCGCGGGCTCCCGGCTGGTGCTCGCCGACCCGGGCACGGCCCGGGAGGTCCCGCTCGGCGAGGTCTCGGACCTCGTCGCCGGGCACGGCTGCCGCTGGCGCGCCGACAAGCCCGGCCGGGCGTACTCCTTCGACGGGCAGCGGAACGCCCTCACCCTGCCGCAGGAGCGACTGGACCGCGTGGCCGTGGTCCGCGATCTGACCCTGGAGGCGTGGGTCAACCCCGAGACGGTGTCCGGTACGGCCAGGATCGTCCACGCCGGCACCGGTGACGTCCCGTACACCCTCGGCCTGCTCGCCCCGGCGGCGACCGTGGTGCCCGCCCTGGCCTTCGACGGCAAGAGCGGCGTGGCCATGACCGAGAAGGGCTTCAGCCTCGCGGGCCGGTCCTTCACGGTGGAGTTCTGGGCCCGGCGCACCAAGGAGTGGGACGGCAAGGCCCAGTACGTCGTCGGCCACGGCACCTCGCACGGCAGCACCAGGGGCGCCCTGCACATCGGCTGGCGCGAGACCAGCACCTTCACCTTCGCCTTCTACGGCGACGACCTCACCACCACCCACGGCCAGGACTACGCGGGCTGGCACCACTGGGCCTGCGTCTTCGACGCGACCACCCGGGAGCAGGTGATCTACCGGGACGGCGTCGCCGAGGACCGGCGCATCGCCACGGGCACCTACCAGGGCGACGGCCTCTTCAGCTTCGGCAGCCACTTCGGCGGCTGGGTGCCCGACTACGCGGCCGTGGAGATGGACGAGGTCCGGCTCTGGGGCACCGCCCGCACCGCCGCGGAGATCCGGGACCGCAAGAACGTACGGCTGACGGGCAAGGAGCCCGGCCTGATGGGCTACTGGCCCTCCGGCGACCCGTTCGACCAGGTCGGCGGCAAGCCCGGCGTCCTGGACCGCTCCGGCAACGACCGGCACGTTCAGCTGCGCGGCGGCGTCACCACCGCGACCACGACCGCCGAGCTCGAGCAGACCGCGGAGACGACGTACCGCGTCGTCGCCGGGGCCGGTGACCGGCTGGTGGCCACCCGCGACACCTTCGCCCCCCACGAGTGGACCCACCTCGCCGCCGCCTACGAGCAGTCCTGGGCCGTCGAGCTCTCCGACGGCGCGTACCTGGAGGCGCCCGACAACGACGCGCTCGACATCGCCGACGACCTCACCGTCGAGGTCTTCTGCCGCGTCGCCGCCCTCGGTACGACACAGGGCCTGCTCTCCAAGGGCCGTACGGCGGACGGCTCCGGCGGCAGCGTCCCGTACCGGCTGCTCGTCCTGCCCGACGGAAAGCTGGAGTTCGGCTTCGAGGACCCGGACGGCAAGCTCGTGCGCTTCACCTCCACCGAGGCCGTCGCCGCCGGAACGTTCCACCGCCTCGCCGTCGTCCGCAAGAGCGGCCGGTCGACGCAGGAGCGCAAGGGCAGCAAGGAGATCACCGGGGCGGGCGCCGACGGCAAGCCCGTCAAGCAGACCGTCGAGCTCGTGGAGTCCGTCGACGTCCAGGAGTGGCAGGACATCCGCTTCTTCATCGACGGCCGTGAGGCGGGCTCCGCCCGCTACGAGGGGCCCGGCGCCAAGGGCAACACCGGCACGCTCGACATCGGCCGGGCCCGCACGGGCCTGGACGTCCACTCCTTCACCGGTGTCGTCGCCGAGGTCCGGCTGTGGGGCCTCGCCCGTGACGCCGCGCGGCTCGGCACCCCCGTCTCCGCCCGCGACCGCGGCCTGACCGCCCAGTGGCGCTTCGAGGAGAACGCCGGCAACACCGCCGCCGACACCACCGGCTCGCACCCCGCCCGGCTGCGCGGCGCCCGCTGGACCCGCAACCCCGACCCGCGCGGCAGCGCCTTCCGGATCTACCGCAACGGCGTCTCCGTGGCCTGCGACCCCCTCGACGCCAAGGACTTCACCGACTACGGCGACACCCAGCTCTCCCTCGGCGCCCGGGTCAAGGACGGCGAGGTCACCCAGCCTTTCCACGGCATCCTGGAGGAGGTGCGCGTCTGGCGCACCGCCCGCACCCAGGAGCAGGTCCTCGACAACCTCTTCACCCGCCTCAAGGGCGAGAAGGAGGACCTGATCGCCTACTGGTCCTTCGACCGCGCCTCCACCGACGAGAGCGCGAACCTGGTCCGCGACGAGGGCCTGCGCGGCAACGACCTCACCCTGGCCGCCGCCCCCCGCCGCCCCGCCGCCGTCCTGTCCACCGCCCCCGTCTCCAGCGACACCGCGCAGGTCCGCTCGGCCCTGGCCGCGATGCGCACCCCCTTCCACGAGACGGTCTCCGGCGCGCCCGCCGTCGCCGAGTACGCGGACATGCAGTACACCGCCAAGGGCGAGGCGTTCGGCGTGCTCAAGCGCGCGTACGGCTACCTGCGCGACGGCCGCTGGCACCTGGTCACCGGCTACAAGGTCGGCGACCTGGTCAGCGAGTGGGTCAGCCAGGTGCAGTTCGACCCCCAGCTCGTCGGCTATGTCGAGGGCGCGCCGCCCGTGCCGTCGGAGAACCTCACGCCCAACACGATCGACCCCGAGCGGGCGACCTACGACGGCGTCGCCTCGGTGGAGTTCACCCAGGCCGAGCAGGTCGTCCACTCGCTGTCGTCGGCCAAGGAGCGCAGCGTCGACGCCGCGTTCAACTTCGCCCTCTCCAACGAGGTCGACGTCGACATGTGGATGATCGCCGCACCGCTGGGCTTCGGCGTCGCCAAGTCCATGGCCAAGGCCAAGGTGTCGGTGGGCGTGCGCGGCAGCCTGGAGTTCTCCAACAGCTGGGCCGACGAGACCGCCGTCTCGCAGGGCGAGAACACCTCCCGCGCCATGAAGGTCGACCTGTCCGGCAGCTGGGAGGACCCGACCAAGCCCCTCAACGCCACGCTCGGCCGCCGGTACGTCCCCGTCAACACCGGCTTCGCGCTCGTCCAGTCCCAGACCGCCGACGTCTTCGCGCTGCGCCTGGCGCACAGCGGCGCCCTCGTCGCCTACCGCATCCAGCCCAACCCGGACATCCCCAAGGACTGGAACGTCGTCCCCTTCCCCATCAACCCTCGCTACACCAAGCAGGGCACGCTGGACGGCACGGTCGGCTACGACGAGCGCGGCAAGGTCATCGACCCCGACTACGCGGGCGCCCGGGACCACGGCGAGTACAGCTACTACAAGCCGCGCGAGGCCTACGCCGTCAAGCGCCGCATCCAGCGGGAGCAGCAGCGGCTGCGCGGCTACTACGAGTCCGTGTCGACCGAGACCCACGCCCCCGACCCCACCGCCGAGCGGGCGGGCCGGGTGCTGGGCGGCGCGATCGGCGGCGACACCACGCCGGGCAAGGGCCGGGACACCGCCGGGAACACCACCGGCGACGGCTTCTCCCGGCGCGATCTCGTCAACACCTACGTCTGGACGGCCGACGGCGGCTTCTTCGCCGAGACCACCGAGACCACGGACGCCGTCAGCGAGACGACCTCCGGCTCGTACTCGCTGTCCGGCTCGGTGGGCGCGTCCGTCGGCACGTCCTTCGACATCATGGGCGTCGGGATCAACGCCCAGCTCGACGCGGCCGTCGGCGGCGGCATGTCCGTCACCCGGGCCCGCGGCAAGGAGGCCACCCGCTCCTTCGGGCTGAACGTCACCTGCTCGCCGTCCGGCAACGTCCAGCAGTACGACGCCAACCGCAAGCCCGTCTTCGACGCCGACGGCAAGCCCGTCAACGCGCCCGGCAAGGTGGACGCCTACCGGTTCCTCAGCTTCTACCTCGGCGAGGACACCGAGCACTTCGACACCTTCTTCCACAAGGTCGTCGACCCCACCTGGCTGGAGAACGGCACCGACCCCAACGCGGCCGCGCTGCGCCAGGCGCGCCAGTCGGACCGCAAGCCGCCGTGCTGGCGGGTGATGCACCGCGTCACGTTCGTCAGCCGGCTGCTGCCGCCGGTGGCCGGGGCGGAGGCACCGCCGCTGGAGCGGGCCATGCGGCAGCTGGACGTGGAGAGCAACTACGAGCTCGTCCGCCGCCTCGACCCGTACGTCAAGGGCGCGGCCACCGGCCTGCCCGAGCTCACGGAGGCCGTGCGCACCGCTCTCGCCGCGCACCTGCCCGAGCTGAGCCCGCACGCGGCGGACGTGACCGGCTTCCTCGCCCAGTACTACGGAGTGGAGGCCTGACCCACTGACCCGGTCCCGGACCCGGCCCACGCGGCCAGGGCCCGGGACCGTTCCGCTCCGAGGGCGCGGGGGCCGCCCGCTCGTCCGGCCCAGGCGATGTGCCCGTCGGGCCGGACGAGAACCTCCCGCACCCCCTCCAGATCCCGGTGCCCGTCGTGCGACCGGGCGGTCACCACACGGACGCGGTCACCGATCGCGGGAGGCCCCGGCCCGCCGTCGCGGCCCAGGCGCAGCAGCACGAAACGGCCGTCGCGCAGCAGCTCGTACACGCGGACGGCGCGCCCGGCCGCCGAGGTCGTGAGGCCGATGTCGGGCATGCGGAGTCCGCTCAGCGGATCGGCGTCCGGGGCGGCGGGCGGGTAGCGGGTGTCGAGGGCGGAGATCCGGCCCGCCAGGTGACGGTTGACCTCCGTCATGCCCAGGAGCGTGTCGAGCAGCTCGCACAGGAGCGCCGCCGGACGCCCGTACTCCTCGGTCAGCGGCAGCTCCACCAGCAGCGTCTGGGCCCGCGTGCCGTCGGTGACCGCCCGCCCCACGGGGTGACGCTCCCGGTGGTAGGTGTCCAGCAGGCCCGGCGGCGCCCAACCGCGGACGGTCGCGGCGAGCTTCCAGCCGAGGTTCATCGCGTCCTGCAGCCCGGTGTTCAGCCCCTGGGCCCCGACGGGGAAGTGGACGTGCGCGGCATCGCCCGCCAGCAGGATCCGCCCCCGGCGGTAGGACTCGGCGAGCCGGGTGGCGTTGCCGAACCGCGACAGCCACCGGGGCTCGCCGATGCCGCAGTCCGTCCCGCACACGCGCGACAGCGAAGCGCGGAACTCCGCCAAGGTCACCGGCTCGGTGGAGGGCACCCTGATCCGGAGCGGGTCCATGACGACGAACCGCGTCAGCCCCTCCTCCAGCCGTGCGACGAGCACCCCGTGCCGCCGCGCCCGCTCGATGTGCGCGTGATCCGCCACCGCGAAGTCGCCCACCACGGCCGTCATCGACTCCCGCGTGCCGGGGAAACCGATGCCCGCCGCCTCCCGGACGAAGCTCCGCCCGCCGTCGCACCCCACCACGTACCCCGCGCGCACGGTGACCGTGCCACCGGGGCCGCGCAGCTCCGCGTCGACGCCGGAGGAGGACCGGCCCAGGGCGACGACCCGGTGCGCGCGGCGGATGCGCACGCCCAGCTCACGGGCCCGTTCCTCCAGAAGAGCCTCCGTACGGGCCTGGGCCAGCAGCAGCGCGTAGGGGTGGCGGGTGTCCAGGGCGGTGAAATCGAGCCGGTGGGGGAGCGTCGCGGTGAACTGCCAGCCGGGCACGGTCCGGCCGCGCGCGAGGAACCGGCCGGCCAGCCCCCGCATGTCCATCAGCTCGATGCCGCGCGGGTGCAGATTGAGCGCCCTCGACTCCCGGTGGGGCGCGTCGCGCCGCTCGGCGACCAGGGTGCGCACCCCGGCCAGCGCCAGCTCGCAGGCGAGCAGCAGCCCGGTCGGCCCCGCGCCGACGACGAGCACGTCGGTGTCCGTGTGTGTGCCCAGGGACGTCACCCCTCCACCATTCGGCGCGTGCGGACGGGCCGTCAAGGATGTCCGGGCGGCGCGCTTGGCAGGTGCCCGGCCCTGTACTCCAATGTGGGGGGAATCGCGCGGGTGCCGTGAGAGGAGTCCGTTCGTGATCCATATGACCGAGACCCTGGCCGTGCAGACGGTCGAGGACTTCCTCACCCCCGAGGAGACCGCCGAGCTCACCAGGATCCTGGACGACCATCTCTCCGCCACCGGCTGGGTCCCGGCACGCCCCAGCGAGGGGACGACCCCGCCGGCGGCGGCCCAGGCGCTCCTGGACCGGGCCATGCGGCGCGCCCTGCCCGCGCTCCGCCGGGTCTTCCCGTCCGCCGCGAGCACCGACCCATGGCTCTACCACGACCTCAAACCCGGCGACAGGATCCGCCCGCACGTCCACGGCGTCGGCGACCCGGAAGCGCGCCCCCAGCGGATCGCCCGGGTCGCCTTCAACCTCCAGGACGCCGACAGCGGCGGCGAGTTCCACCTCGACACCTGCTCCGCCGACGCCCTGTGGAGCGATGCCACCACCTCCGGCGCCGGGGGCTACGCGCCCGGTACCCGCTTCGTCCACGAGATCACCGCCCGTACCGGCCCGGTGAAGCTCGATTCGGTCCCTCACACCCGTTGGACGTGCGCCCCGCCGCCGGGAACCACCGTCGTCTACGGGACGCAGCTGGTCCACGGCGTCCTGCCGGTCGTGGAGGGCAGGGTGCGCAAACTCATCACGAACCTGCTCGCCTGACCGCCTGCAGAGCCCGTACGCCCCGGATGAGCTGGGTGACCGCCTCGTCCGGGGAGTTCAGCGGCACGCCGGGCGGCAGGGCCCGCAACCAGTCACCCACCGGCTCCGTGGGGAGGCCCGCCGGGACGCCGAGCACGGCCCGCTGGACCCCGCCGTGGGCGGGGCCCGGGTTGCCGGGGTTCCCCGGGTACGGCGTCAGCTCGGTGCCGGGCGGGGCGGGCGGCAGGACGGCGCCGGGGCGCACGGGCAGTTCGAGCGCGACCCGGTGGGCCTCCGGGTGTCGCGGAAGTCCACCGCCGAGCACGGTGCCGGCGTACGCCGCGTGCGGGTCCAGGCCGGTGGCGGCCCGGCTCATGTTGGACACGCCGCCCAGCCTGCCGTTGAGCTCGATCACCCGGAGCCCGCCCTCGTCGTCGACGGCGAGGTCCATCTGCCACGGTCCGCACGGCTCGTACGTCGCCACGATGTCACCGAGCACCGCGGACAGTTCCGTACGCGCCCGGGCGGGCAGCGCCGCCGGAGCGACCCGCACCCGTCTGCCCGGGGCGCAGTCGCCGTCGAGTCGCCCGAGGGAGGCCACCGGCCAGGCGACCGTGCGCCCGGGCAGGGACAGCAGCTCGACCGCGAACTCCTCGCCGGTCACCGCCCGCTGGACCAGCACCGGGTACGTCATCCCGCCGCAGACCGGGCCCAGCCGCGTCTCGTCCCGCACATGGTGCCGCCCCGCGTGGAACTCGCTGCGGGCCTCCTTCACCAGGAGGGGGAACCCCAACTCCCGCGCGGCCGCGCGGACCGCCTCCGGCCGGGCGCAGACCACCCCGCGAGGGACGGGCCAGCCCCGCCGCTCCGCCGTCCGGTGCAAGGTCACCTTGTCGCTCGCCAGCGTCGCGAACTCCTCCGCGTGCCCATGGAGGCGGCGGCCCGTACCGCGCAGCAGGGAGCGGACGCGGGCGTAGACGGGCAGGAACTGCTCCTGCCCGGGACAGCCCGGGTTGGGCACGGCGACGTCCGCGTCGTGGCGGTCGAGCAGCCGCAGCAGCACCGGCTCGCTCAAGGTGGCGGGCAGTCCGCCGCACACCACGTCGGGCCCCAGGAAGCCGTCGAGTTCCGCGAATCCCAGGACGACCACCTCGGCACCGGCCCGCCGCAGCCCGGGCACCAGCCGGTCCGCGCGGAACTCGCCCAGCACGACCACGCGCGTCGCCCGCATCCCGCCCACGCGGGCGAGCGTACGAGAACGGCGGTGCCCGTGTCCCGGGCACCGCCGCACTGGTTTTTGCTTACTGGCGGGCGGCCAGCGCCGCCTGCTTGACGGCCGAGGCCACCGCCTCGGTCGCCTTCGCGTTGAAGACGCTGGGGATGATGTAGTTCGCGTTGAGTTCGTCCTCGGCGACGACGTCGGCG
>NZ_BMRT01000001.1 GCF_014648775.1 Streptomyces abikoensis | reverse complement strand
GCCTTTCAGCGCCGATGGTACTGCAGGGGGGACCCTGTGGGAGAGTAGGACGCCGCCGAACTATTATTCAAAAAAGCTCTGATGTGTGGACTTCGGTTCACGCGTCAGAGCTTTTTTGTTTTCACCGGGTTCACCTGCCGTGGGCAGCATCCCCGGCATGCGGACTGAAGAGAAGCTCGTCGCCGCAGGTGTCCGTGCGGGGAGCGAGGTCGTCGTTCCTTCCTTCGCGACCGCCGGGGCCGCCGTGGCCGTCCGGAACGTAGGGGCCCTCCCCGTCTTCGCCGACATCGATCCCACCACCTACTGCCTCGACCCGGCCGCCGTGGCCGGCGCCCTGACGCCGCGTACCGCCGCCGTCGTGCCCGTCCCCCTCTTCGGCCACCCGGCCGATCTGAGCGGCTTGCGCCAGGTGGCCGCTGACAGGGCCGTGCCCGTCGTCGAACACGACGAGTGCGCCCCCGACTTCCCGGACGTCACCCGCCGCCGCTCCAACGCCGCCTATCTCGTCGCCCGTCTCTCCGGAGTGGTGACCCCCACAGCCGCCCCCGGCATCGAGCACCGCTACGACTCCTACGTCGTTCGTGTCCTCGGCAACGGCCGGCCCGACCGGGACGCGTTCGCACGGGCGTTGCGGGCCCGTGGCGTCCGGTGCCACGTGCCCGTACAGACGCCCGTGCACCGGTTGCCGTCCTTTGTTCGACCGGCGCGGGAGTGGTGGCTTCCGGAGACGGAACGGGCCGCCGACGAATGTCTGGCCCTGCCCATCGACGGAGTGTCGTCGCGCCGGGAACTGCAGCGGCTCGTATCGGCCTGCAACGCGCTCGGCGGGCTGCTTCCCGCCGCTGCCTGAGCACCGCCGCCCGGTGGCCAAAAGCCAGTGCGAACGTGGGGTATGCTTTATCTCGTCGACAGCGACAAGCCCCAATAGCTCAGTCGGCAGAGCGTCTCCATGGTAAGGAGAAGGTCAACGGTTCGATTCCGTTTTGGGGCTCTGGAAAGAAGGCCCCCGCCGAATGGCGGGGGCCTTCTTCATTTCTCAGTCCTGACGCTCCGGCACCCGCATGGCCAGGATGGCCATGTCGTCCGAGGCGGGCTCGGCGGCGAAGCGTTCCACCGCGCGGAGGACGCGCGCCGCGACCGCGCCCGCCGTCAGGCCCGTACAGGTCGTCAGAACGTCCGTCAGGCCGTCGTCGCCGAGCATGCGCGTGCCCTCGCGGCGCTCGGTCACGCCGTCCGTGACGCACAGCAGGACGTCGCCCGGGTCGAGGGTGACGGTCTGCTCGTACAGCTCCAGGTCCTCCATGACGCCCAGCAGCGGCTGCGGGTCCGCCGCGGGCTCCACGGTGCCGTCCTGGCGCAGGCGCAGCGGCAGGGGGTGGCCGGCGCAGACGACCTTGAGGAGGGCGCTGCCGTCCGGCTGCGGGCGCAGCTCTCCGTAGAGGAGGGTGAGGAAGCGGCTGCGGGCGCCCTCGTCGAGGATGGCGGCGTTGAGGCGCTGGAGGACGGCGGGGCCGCCGAAGCCCTCGCGGGCGAGCAGGCGCAGGGCGTGCCGGGCGAGGCCGGTGACGGCCGCCGCCTCCGGGCCCGTGCCGCAGACGTCGCCGATGGCGAAGCCGTAGGCGCCGTCGCGGATGGGGAAGACGTCGTAGAAGTCGCCGCCGACCTCGTTGCCCTCGCCGGCCGCGCGGTAGATGACCTCGACCTCCACGCCGGGGACGTCCGGGAGCTCGGGCGGCAGGAGGCTGCGCTGGAGGCTCTGGCTGATGGCGGTGCGCTCGCTGTAGAGGCGGGCGTTGTCGAGGGCGAGGGCGGCTCGGCGGGAGAGATCCTCGGCGAGTTCGAGGATCTCCTGGCGGAAGTGGTCGTCGCTGGGCTTGCCGAGGGTGAGCATGCCGATGACGCGGTTGCGGGCGACGAGCGGCAGGACCACGGTCTCGCCGCCGACGGCGGCAGCCGTGGCGAGGGAGGGGCCGGGGGCCGGGATGTCCCCCTTGGCGTCGGCGAGGCCGAAGCTGCGCAGGGAGGTGCGCAGGGCGGCGGCGTGGGCGGCCTCGGTGGGGGCCGTCCAGACGCGGGCGCCGGGGGTGGGGACCGGGTCGGGCGGGGCGACCTTGGACAGCAGGGCCTTGAGGCCGTCGATGCGGTCCTCGTCCTCGTGGAGGACGTAGGAGAGCTCGGGGTCCGAGCTCTGGTCGGCGATCGTGTAGACGGCGCACCAGGTGGCCAGGGTGGGGACGGTCATCTGGGCCATCAGGGCCAGGGTCTGGTCGCGGTCGAGGGTGCCGGCGAGGAGGTCGGAGGCCTCGACGAGGAAGGAGAGCGAGCCGCGGCGCAGCCGTTCCAGCTCGCCGAGGCGGGCGGACTCCACGGCGAGGGCGATGCGGTCGGCGGCGAACTGGAGGCGCAGCGCCTCCTCGTTGCCGTAGCGGCGGGGGGACTCGGCGGCGACGCCGAGGGAGCCGGTGAGGCGGCCCTCGACCTTGAGGGGGACGGTGACGACGGAGCGCATGCCGGTGTCGGCGAGCAGGGGGACGGCGCCGGGGACGGCGCTGAGGTCGTCGTGGACGGCGGGCATCCGGGCGGAGCCGTAGCGTCCGGTGCCGGCCTCGACGGGGACGCGGGCGAATCGCTGGCGGGCGGAGGGCAGGCCGGTGGAGGCGCGGACCTCCAGTTCCGTCTCGTCGTCGGTGGCCAGCAGCAGGTAGGCGGAGTCTCCGTCGAGCATGTCGCGGGCGCGTTCGACGGTGCGCTGGAGGAGGCCGTCGAGGTCGTCGGGGGCGGGGGAGCCGATGAAGACCTCGAACGGGTCCGTGGCGGCGCCGCGCTCGTTGGTGGCCGGGTCGGCGGCGGTGGTGCGCGGCGGGGTCTGGAGGACGGCGCGCTCGTCGTCGCGGACGAGCAGGCAGACGGTGGAGGGGGCGCCGGCGGTGTCGCGGACGCGGAGGTGGGAGGCGTAGACGGGGACGATGCGGCCGTCGGCGCCCCTTATGCCGTAGGAGCCCTCCCAGCGGGAGAGGCGCAGGGCCTCCTCGATGCCGGTGGAGGTGCCGGGGGTGTGGGGCCAGGCGGCGAGGTCGGTGAGGGGCTTGCCGATGACCTGTTTGGCGGTGAAGCCGAAGAGGTCGTGGGCGTCGTCGTTCCAGGCGTTGACGGCGCCGTGGCGGTCGATCTGGATGACGGCGACGCGGACGCGGGCGTCGGCGACGGGCAGGGCCTCGGCGGGGAGGGCGGGGCCGGCGGAGCGGGTGCCGGCCGGGCGGTCGGGCAGGTCGATGCGGAACCAGACGGTCTTGCGGGTGGGGCTGTACTCGACGCCCCAGCGGGAGGCCAGGGAGGCGCACAGCAGCAGTCCGCGGCCGCCTTCGCGGTCGAGGCCGCCCAGGGGCTGGCCGGGGCTCTGTACGGGCAGCTCGCGCTCGGGGTAGCGGTCGGCGACCTCGACGCGCACGCCCGTGGTCATGCGGACGCACAGCACCTCGGCGGCGGTGCCCGCGTGGACGACGGCGTTGGTGACCAGCTCGCTGGTGAGGACGACGGCGTCGTCGATGACGTCGAGGAAGCCCCAGCCCTGGAGGGTGTCCCGGACGAAGGCACGGGCGGCCGCTACCGAGCGTCCTACCGGCTCGAAGGTGGCGGCAGCCCGCGCGGTGATCACAGGTCTCCTCATCAATGTCTCGGCGATCTGCTCACCCATGTGCAGCGCCCCTCCTTGCCCGGCCGGATGCCAGGTTACTTACCTCCGCCGTGTGCGCGGATGCCGGTGCACAGGGATTCCACACTTGGGGGTGCCGGTGGACCGTGTGCGATGCTGCCGATGGTTATGGCCTGGTTGGGCCGGGGTGAAACACTGGGACAGCTCGAAGCGGAAGCCCGACGAGGATGATCGAACCTGCGGGAGGGACGACGGTGGAGTCTGGCGCGACGGCGCGGGCCGCAAGCACGCGCGCGAAGGGCGGACGGGCCCGGCCCAACGGGACGATCGAGGTGGACGCCGCTGCCCTGCACCGTCTGCTGTCGGCCCTGGAGGCCATGCGGGACGGGAATTTCCGCAAGCGGCTGACGGTGCCCGGGGACGGGGTGATGGCCGAGGTCGCCGCCGTGTTCAACGAGGTCGCGGACCGTAATCTGCAGCTCACGGGTGAGCTGAACCGGGTGCGGCGGGTCGTCGGCCGTGAGGGGAAGCTCACGGAGCGGCTGGAGCTCGGCGCCTGCGAGGGGTCCTGGGCGGCGGCGATCGACGCCTGCAACGCCCTGGTGGACGATCTGGCGCGGCCGGTGTCCGAGGTGGGCCGGGTGCTGTCGGCGGTGGCCGAGGGCGATCTGGAGCAGCGGATGGACCTGCGCTCCCAGGGAGCGGACGGTTCCGCGGCACACCCGCTGCGTGGCGAGTTCCTGAAGGTCGGGCGCACGGTCAACGGGCTGGTCGACCAGTTGTCGGCGTTCACCGACGAGGTGACGCGCGTGGCGAGCGAGGTCGGCACGGAGGGCAAGCTCGGCGGGCAGGCCCGGGTGCGCGGTATGTCGGGTTCGTGGAAGGACCTGACGGACTCCGTCAACACGATGGCGTCCCGGTTGACCGCTCAGGTGCGTGATATCGCTCTCGTGACGACGGCGGTCGCGAAGGGCGATCTCTCCCGGAAGGTCACGGTGCACGTGGCCGGGGAGATGCTGGAGCTGAAGAACACCGTCAACACGATGGTGGACCAGCTGTCGTCCTTCGCCTCCGAGGTCACGCGCGTGGCCCGTGAGGTGGGTACGGAGGGCGAGCTGGGCGGCCAGGCGCAGGTGCCGGGAGTGGCGGGCGTCTGGAAGGACCTGACGGACTCGGTCAATCTGATGGCCGGCAATCTGACGGCCCAGGTGCGCGGGATCGCGCAGGTGACGACGGCGGTCGCGAACGGCGACCTGTCGCAGAAGGTCACGGTGAGCGCGCGCGGCGAGATCGCGCAGCTGGCCGAGACGATCAACCAGATGACGGAGACGCTGCGCACGTTCGCCGACGAGGTGACGCGGGTGGCCAACGAGGTCGGTGCCGAGGGCCGGCTGGGTGGTCAGGCTCAGGTGCCGGGTGCGGCGGGTACGTGGAAGGACCTCACCGATTCGGTGAACACCGCGTTCCGCAACCTCACCGGCCAGGTCCGGGACATCGCGCAGGTGACGACGGCGGTGGCGAACGGCGATCTGGGCCAGAAGGTCACCGTGGACGTCTCCGGCGAGATGCTGGAGTTGAAGAACACCGTCAACGGGATGGTGGACCAGCTGCAGTCCTTCGGCGCCGAAGTGACGCGGGTGGCGCGGGAGATCGGCGTCGAGGGCGAGCTCGGCGGCCAGGCGGCGGTGCCGGGTGCGGCGGGTACGTGGAAGGACCTCACCGATTCGGTGAACACCGCCTTCCGCAACCTCACCGGCCAGGTGCGCAACATCGCGCAGGTGACCACGGCGGTCGCCAACGGCGACCTGTCGCAGAAGGTCACAGTGGACGTCTCCGGGGAGATGCTCCAGCTGAAGAACACCGTCAACGGCATGGTGGACCAACTGTCGTCCTTCGCCGACCAGGTGACGCGGATGGCGCGGGACGTGGGCACGGAGGGCCGGCTCGGCGGTCAGGCGCGGGTGCCGGGCGTCAGCGGCACCTGGAAGGAGCTGACCGACTCGGTCAACTTCATGGCGGGCAACCTCACCTCGCAGGTGCGGCAGATCGCCCAGGTGACGACGGCGGTGGCGCGCGGTGACCTGTCGCAGAAGGTCGACGTGGACGCGCGCGGCGAGATCCTGGAGCTGAAGAACACCATCAACACGATGGTCGATCAGCTCTCGGCCTTCGCCGAGCAGGTGACCCGGGTGGCCCGTGAGGTGGGTACGGACGGGCGGCTGGGCGGTCAGGCGCAGGTGCCGGGAGTGGCGGGCGTCTGGCGTGACCTCACCGACTCGGTGAACGGCATGGCGGAGAACCTGACCGCGCAGGTCCGCAATATCGCGCAGGTCGCGACGGCGGTGGCGCGCGGCGACCTCTCGCAGAAGATCGACGTGGACGCCCGGGGCGAGATCCTGGAGCTGAAGAACACCCTCAACACGATGGTGGACCAGTTGTCCTCGTTCGCCGAGCAGGTCACACGGGTGGCCCGTGAGGTGGGCACCGAGGGCATCCTGGGCGGCCAGGCGGAGGTGCAGGGCGTCTCGGGCACCTGGAAGGACCTCACGCAGTCGGTCAACTTCATGGCCAACAATCTGACGTCCCAGGTGCGCAACATCGCCGAGGTGACCACGGCGGTCGCCAAGGGCGATCTGTCGAAGAAGATCACGGTCGACGCCAAGGGCGAGATCCTGGAGCTCGTCACCACGGTGAACACCATGGTCGACCAGCTGTCGGACTTCGCCGAGCAGGTCACGCGCGTGGCCCGTGAGGTGGGCACCGAGGGGCAGCTGGGCGGTCAGGCG
This sequence comes from Streptomyces abikoensis, assembly GCF_014648775.1. Classification (GTDB taxonomy): domain Bacteria; phylum Actinomycetota; class Actinomycetes; order Streptomycetales; family Streptomycetaceae; genus Streptomyces; species Streptomyces abikoensis. The sequence continues at coordinate 1,599,595 of NZ_BMRT01000001.1, read as the reverse complement.
CGGGTGCGGGACGTCACCGGCATCTGGAAGGACCTCACCGACAACGTCAACCTGATGGCCAACAACCTGACCATCCAGGTGCGCAACATCTCACAGGTCGCGGGCGCGGTCGCCAACGGCGACCTGACCAAGAAGATCACCGTCGAGGCGCGCGGCGAGGTGGCACAGCTGGCCGACACCGTCAACACGATGGTGACGACGCTGTCGTCGTTCGCGGACGAGGTCACGCGCGTGGCCCGCGAGGTGGGCACCGACGGCATCCTGGGCGGCCAGGCGCGCGTCCCGGGCGTCAGCGGCACCTGGAAGGACCTCACCGAGTCGGTGAACTCGATGGCGTCCAACCTGACCGGCCAGGTCCGCAACATCGCGATGGTGACCACCGCCATCGCGCAGGGCGATCTCACCAAGAAGATCGACATCGATGCGCGCGGTGAGATCCTCCAGCTGAAGACGACCATCAACACGATGGTCGACCAGCTGTCGTCCTTCGCCGACCAGGTGACCCGCGTGGCCCGTGAGGTGGGTACCGAGGGTCAGCTCGGGGGTCAGGCTCGGGTGCGTGACGTGGACGGCACGTGGCGCGACCTCACAGAGTCGGTGAACGAGATGGCGGGCAATCTGACCCGGCAGGTACGGGCCATCGCCGAGGTCGCCACCGCGGTGACCCGCGGCGACCTCAACCTCAAGATCGATGTCGATGCGGCCGGCGAGATCCTGGAGCTCCAGGACAACATCAACACGATGATCGCCAATCTCCGCGAGACCACCCTGGCCAACAAGGAGCAGGACTGGCTCAAGGGCAACCTCGCCCGGATCTCCGGCCTGATGCAGGGCCGCCGCGATCTGGAGGACGTCGCCGGGCTCATCATGAGCGAGCTGACGCCCGTCGTCTCCGCGCAGCACGGCGCGTTCTTCCTGGCGATGCCGACGGAACCGCACGAGGGCGAGAGCGGCGCGGACGCCTACGAGCTGCGGATGCTCGGCTCGTACGGCTACTCGATGGGGTCGATGCCCACGTCGTTCCTGCCGGGCGAGTCGCTGATCGGCACGGCGGCCAAGGAGAAGCGCACGATCCTGGTGGAGAACGTGCCGCCGGGCTATCTGAAGATCGCCTCCGGGCTGGGCGAGGCGCCCCCGGCGCATGTGATCGTGCTGCCGGTGCTCTTCGAGGGCCAGGTCCTCGGTGTGATCGAGCTGGCGTCCTTCCAGCCGTTCGCGCAGATCCAGAAGGACTTCCTCAGCCAGATCGCCGAGATGATCGGCACCAGCGTCAACACCATCAGCGTCAACACCAAGACCGAGGTGCTGCTCAAGCAGTCGCAGGAGCTCACCGAGCAACTGCGCGAGCGGTCGGCGGAGCTGGAGAACCGGCAGAAGGCGCTGGAGATCTCCAATGCCGAGCTGGAGGAGAAGTCCGAGCGGCTGGCGCGGCAGAACCGCGACATCGAGGTGAAGAACACCGAGATCGAGGAGGCCCGGCAGGTGCTGGAGGAGCGGGCCGAGCAGCTCGCGGTCTCCATGCGCTACAAGTCGGAGTTCCTCGCCAACATGTCGCACGAGCTGCGCACGCCGCTCAACTCGCTGCTGATCCTGGCGAAGTTGCTCGCCGACAACGCCGAGGGCAATCTCTCGCCGAAGCAGGTCGAGTTCGCCGACACGATCCACGGGGCGGGCTCGGACCTGCTCCAGCTGATCAACGACATCCTGGACCTGTCGAAGGTCGAGGCGGGCAAGATGGACGTCAGCCCGTCGCGGATCGCACTCGTCCAGCTCGTCGACTACGTGGAGGCGACCTTCCGGCCGCTGACGGCGGAGAAGGGCCTGGACTTCTCCGTGCGGGTCTCGCCGGAGCTGCCGACCACGCTCCACACCGACGAGCAGCGGCTGCTCCAGGTGCTGCGCAACCTGCTGTCGAACGCGGTGAAGTTCACCGACACCGGCGCCGTCGAGCTGGTGATCCGCCCGGCCGGCGCGGAGGTCCCGGACAGCATCCGGGAACAGCTGCTGGAGGCCGGCTCGCTGCGGGACGCCGACGCGGAGATGATCGCCTTCTCGGTCACCGACACGGGCATCGGCATCGCGCAGAGCAAGATGCGCGTGATCTTCGAGGCGTTCAAACAGGCCGACGGCACGACGAGCCGCAAGTACGGCGGCACGGGCCTGGGCCTGTCCATCAGCCGGGAGATCGCCCGGCTGCTCGGCGGGGAGATCGACGCGGCGAGCGAGCCCGGCCGGGGCTCGACCTTCACCCTCTACCTGCCGCTCAACCCCGGCGAGCTGCCGCCCCAGGGCTATCCGCAGCCGGGCGTGGAGGGCGTCGGGGGCGCCGGGCAGGAGACGCCCGGGGCCGGGCACGGCGGGCCGGAGGGCGACGCCTCGCCCGCCCGGCAGGCCGCGGGGCTCTTCCTGCGCCGCCGTCGCGCGGCCCAGGCCGCCGGGCGGGCGGCCGCCCCGGCCCGGGACGGGCAGGGCGACGGGGCGGTGCCGGGCGCGCGGCTGCCCGGTGCGCCGTCCCCGGAGCCCTCGGCGCCGGGCTGGCCGCAGCCGGCCGCCTTCGGCGGCGGGATGACGCACGGCGGCTTCGGCACCGACGCGGGCAACGGCTACGGAGGCGGTTTCAGCGGCGGGTTCAACGGCGAGAAGGTGCTGATCGTCGACGACGACATCCGCAATGTGTTCGCCCTCACCAGCGTGCTGGAGCAGCACGGCCTGTCGGTGCTCTACGCGGAGAACGGCCGCGAGGGGATCGAGGTGCTGGAACAGCACGACGACGTCGTGGTGGTCCTGATGGACATCATGATGCCGGAGATGGACGGCTACGCCACGACGGCGGCGATCCGCAGGATGCCGCAGTTCGCGGGGCTGCCCATCATCGCGCTGACGGCGAAGGCCATGAAGGGCGACCGGGAGAAGAGCATCGACGCCGGAGCGTCCGACTATGTCACGAAACCTGTGGATACTGACCATCTCCTCACGGTGATGGAGCAGTGGATGCGCGCAGAGTGACGGAATCTCGTTCACTCTTTGACAATTCGCTGACTCAGTGTGGCCGAAGGCGTGTGGGGGCGCGGTATTCGGGGAACCTTCTGGTCCCCCACCGCGTTTCTGCTACGTGCACAGTGACATCGCGGTGACAGGGTGTGGCGACGGGCGGGGTGCGGCTACCATGACCGGCACAAGGACGGGCGGCGCTAGGGAGTCGTCCCCCGGGGCGGCGCCCGGTGCTTCCCCCGGCTCCGCGAGCCGGGGAGACCCCAAGCCGGGACGAGGAGGACGGGGCATGGTGCAGAAGGCCAAGATCCTCCTGGTCGATGACCGGCCGGAGAATCTGCTGGCGCTGGAGGCCATTCTCTCCGCGCTCGATCAGACGCTGGTACGGGCATCGTCAGGGGAGGAAGCGCTCAAGGCGCTGCTGACGGACGACTTCGCGGTGATCCTGCTGGACGTGCAGATGCCCGGCATGGACGGCTTCGAGACCGCGGCGCACATCAAGCGGCGGGAGCGCACGCGGGACATCCCGATCATCTTCCTCACCGCCATCAACCACGGCCCCCACCACACCTTCCGGGGCTACGCGGCGGGCGCGGTCGACTACATCTCCAAGCCCTTCGACCCGTGGGTGCTGCGCGCCAAGGTCTCGGTCTTCGTCGAGCTGTACATGAAGAACTGCCAGCTGCGCGAGCAGGCCAGCCTGTTGCGCCTCCAGCTGGAGAGCGGCGGCCACTCCGGCCGCACCGGAGTGCTCGAGCCCCAGGAGCCCGCCGGGCTGCTCGCCGAGCTCTCGGCGCGGCTCGCCGCCGTCGAGGAGCAGGCCGAGGCGCTCTCCAAACAGCTGGACGAGTCCGCCGACGCGGCCGCCGTCGCCACCGCCGCCCACCTGGAGCGCAAGCTCACCGGACTGCGGCGCGCCCTGGACGCGCTGGAGCCCGGAGCCGGCAGCGGCGCCAGCCCCGTCCCCTCGCAGAGCTGACCGCACCCTCGCCGCGACGCCGCTCCGGGGAGGTGTCGCCCGAGGTTTGACGCTGCGTCACCCGCGTCACTACGGCCCGTCGACACGAACGGGTGAACGCCCGGCCGCACGTGTACCGCGCGGCCGACACCGGTAATCTCGGCACCATGGCCTCACGTACGTCCGGCAAGGGTTCCCAGAGCACGGCGGGCACCTCCAAGCAGCGCGCCGGGCGCGCAGGGGCCCCTGCCAAGAAGACCGCCGCGAAGAAGTCCCCGGCCCGGCCCGCGAGCCGGCCGCCCGCGCGCAAGGCACCGGCCAAGAAGGCCGCCGCCAAGCGCCCGCCGGGCGGCGCCCGCAAGGTCGGCCGCGGCCTCGCGCACGGCGCCGGCACCGTCTTCCGCGGCGTCGGCCGGGGCGCCAGGGGCCTCGACCCCGCCCACCGCAAGGACGGGCTGGCGCTGCTCCTCCTCGCCTTCGCCCTCATCGTGGCCGTCGGCACCTGGTCCAGCCTCGACGGCCCCGTGGGCGACCTCATCCGCCTGTTCGTCACCGGCGCCTTCGGCCGCCTGGACCTCGTCGTACCGATACTCCTCGCCGTCATAGCGCTCCGGCTCTTCCGCCACCCCGAGCGACCCGAGGCCAACGGACGGATCGTCATCGGCCTGACGGCACTGGTCCTCGGCATCCTCGGCCAGGTCCACGTGGCCTGCGGATCGCCCGGCCGGGGCTCCGGCTGGCAGGCCGTGCGCGACGCCGGAGGCATGATCGGCTGGGTCGCCTCCAAGCCCCTGCTCTTCACGGTCGGCGAGATGCTCGCCGTACCGCTGCTCGCGCTCCTCACCGTCTTCGGGCTGCTCGTGGTCACGGCCACCCCGGTCAACGCCATCCCACGCCGGCTGAGGGAGCTCGGCATACGGCTCGGGGTCATCGAGCCGCACCCGGGGGAGTACGGGCACGAGGCCGTCGCCGGATACGCCGACCACGACGAATACGACGACGAGTGGCGCGCCGCGCCCGCCCGGCGCCCCCGCCGCACCGCCGCCCCCGCCGGCCCCGAGCAGGCCGAGGAGGAGGCGCTCGAACGGCGTCGCAAGCCCCGCCGCGCCGCCGTGGCACCCCCGGGGGACCGGGAACCGGACGCCGTGGACCTCGCCGCGGCGGCCGCCGCCTCCCTGGACGGGGCCGTGCTCCACGGCGTCCCGCCGACCCCGCTCGTCGCCGACCTCAGCAGCGCCGTCTCCGGTGCCACCACGGACGGCGGACGGGCCGGGAGCGGGCGCGCCGCCGGGCGGAAGAAGCCCGCCGCGGACGAGACCGCCGACCACGCCACGAGCCGCCCGCCCGTACCGGCCAGCGTCCCCGACCTCACCAAGCCCGCCCCCGAGCCCGTGCCCGGCGGCCTGCCCGCGCGCGCCGAGCAGCTCCAGCTCGCTGGTGACATCACCTACGCGCTGCCCTCGCTCGGCCTGCTGGAGCGCGGCGGCCCGGGCAAGACCCGCAGCGCCGCGAACGACGCCATAGTGGCCTCGCTGACCAACGTCTTCGCGGAGTTCAAGGTCGACGCGGCCGTCACCGGCTTCACCCGGGGCCCGACGGTCACCCGCTACGAGGTCGAGCTGGGCCCGGCCGTCAAGGTCGAGCGGATCACCGCCCTCACCAAGAACATCGCCTACGCCGTCGCCAGCCCCGACGTGCGCATCATCAGCCCCATCCCGGGCAAGTCCGCGGTCGGCATCGAGATCCCCAACAGCGACCGCGAGATGGTCAACCTCGGGGACGTCCTGCGGCTGGCGGACGCCGCCGGCGACGACCACCCGATGCTCGTCGCGCTGGGCAAGAACGTCGAGGGCGGCTACGAGATGGCCAACCTCGCGAAGATGCCGCACATCCTGGTCGCCGGCGCCACCGGCTCCGGAAAGTCGTCCTGCATCAACTGCCTGATCACCTCGATCATGGTCCGGGCCACCCCCGAGGACGTCCGGATGGTGCTGGTCGACCCCAAGCGCGTCGAACTGACGGCCTACGAGGGCATCCCCCACCTGATCACCCCGATCATCACCAACCCCAAGCGGGCCGCCGAGGCCCTCCAGTGGGTCGTGCGCGAGATGGACCTGCGCTACGACGACCTGGCCGCCTACGGCTTCCGGCACATCGACGACTTCAACGCCGCCGTGCGCGCCGGAAAGGTCACCCCGCCGCAGGGCAGCGAGCGGGAGCTGTCGCCCTACCCGTATCTGCTGGTGATCGTCGACGAGCTCGCGGACCTGATGATGGTGGCCCCGCGCGACGTCGAGGACTCCATCGTCCGGATCACCCAGCTCGCGCGCGCCGCCGGCATCCATCTGGTGCTGGCCACCCAGCGGCCCTCCGTCGACGTCGTCACCGGCCTCATCAAGGCCAACGTGCCCTCACGGCTCGCCTTCGCCACCTCCTCCCTCGCCGACAGCCGCGTCATCCTCGACCAGCCGGGCGCCGAGAAACTGATCGGCAAGGGCGACGGCCTCTTCCTGCCCATGGGGGCCAACAAGCCCATCCGGATGCAGGGCGCCTTCGTCACGGAGGGCGAGGTCGCCGCGATCGTCCAGCACTGCAAGGACCAGATGGCACCGGTCTTCCGCGACGACGTCACGGTCGGCACATCCAGGAAGAAGGAGATCGACGAGGACATCGGCGACGACCTCGACCTGCTGTGCCAGGCCGCCGAACTGGTCGTCTCCACCCAGTTCGGCTCGACCTCGATGCTCCAGCGGAAATTGCGTGTGGGATTCGCCAAGGCGGGCAGACTGATGGACCTGATGGAATCGCGCAACATCGTGGGCCCCAGCGAGGGCTCCAAGGCGCGTGACGTGCTGGTGAAGCCCGATGAGCTGGACGGTGTGCTCGCGATCATCCGAGGAGAGGACCAGGCGTAGCGGCCCGGCAGCGGCAGCTGGAAAAGATCCCTGGTCCACCGTTTCTCTCGGGCTCGAGCGGAGTTGAGCGAGGGGGGAGGGGCGATGTGCCACCGTCGTGATCACAGAGCCTTCTGATGGCCTACAAAGTCCGGCTTCCCGCTTGCCCGACCGTTTCGCATGCCCCCTAGACTGAATCTCCAGCAGGTGGCTGCACGCTCGAAAGGCGCCCACGTGTCCATCGGCAACTCTTCAGAGGACGACCGGATCCCCGGCTCCGAGGAGGACCGGCAGGAGGACCGGCCCTCCGTCGGACGAATCCTTCAGCAAGCCCGTATCAGTGCCGGACTGACCGTGGACGAGGTCAGTTCCACCACCCGTGTACGCGTGCCGATCGTCCACGCGATCGAACAGGACGACTTCACCCGCTGCGGCGGCCGGGTCTACGCCCGGGGGCACATCCGCACCCTGGCGCGCGCCGTCGGCCTGGACCCGGTGCCGCTCGTCACGCAGTACGACGCCGAGCACGGCGGGCGCCCCGCGCCGACCCCGGCGGCCCCGCTCTTCGACGCCGAGCGCATCCGGCCCGAACCCCGGCGGCCCAACTGGACCGCGGCGATGGTCGCCGCGATCGTCGCGGTCGTCGGCTTCGTGGGCTTCACGCTCTTCAACGGCGGGGCCAAGAGCGGCCCCGTCTCCGCCGACCCCGCCTCCGGCAAGCCGTCCACGGCGTCCAGCGCCAAGGCCGTCCCCGGCAAGGGCAGGACGGACCCCAAGGCCGAGCCCAAGGCCGGCCCCAAGGGCGAGGCCTCGGCCAGCGCCATCGCCGGCGTCCCCGGCAACAAGGTCACCGTCAAGCTCACCGCCGAGAACGGCCAGACCTGGATGTCCGCCAAGGACGGCGACGGCAAGCTCCTGGAGGAGGGCGTCCTCGCCCGGGGCGCGTCCAAGACCTTCACCGACAACAAGCGCATCGACCTGGTCCTGGGCAACGCCGGAGCCGTGCAACTGTTCGTGAACGGCAAAGAGGTCAAGAACCTGGGCGCCGACGGCCAGGTCCAGCGCCTGAGCTACACCCGGGGCGACCCTTCGGCGGGCTGACCTGCGGCGGAACCCGCCAGAGCGGCCGCCGCGACGGGCGCGAGGAGTCTGTGGGTGATCAGGCTCTCCGCGCCCGTCGGCCACTCGGCAGCGGATGCGGCGCCGGGACAAAGTAGGCTGAGCCCTATGCCCGAACGCCGTACCGTCGCTCTTGTCACACTTGGCTGCGCCCGTAACGAGGTGGACTCGGAGGAGCTGGCAGGCCGCTTGGCGGCGGATGGCTGGGACCTCGTCGAGGACGCCGCCGACGCCGATGTGGCCGTCGTCAACACCTGCGGCTTCGTCGACGCCGCCAAGAAGGATTCCGTCGACGCCCTCCTGGAGGCCAACGACCTCAAGGAGCACGGCCGCACCCAGGCCGTCGTGGCCGTCGGCTGCATGGCCGAGCGCTACGGCAAGGACCTCGCCGAGGCGCTCCCCGAGGCCGACGGCGTGCTCGGCTTCGACGACTACGCCGACATCTCCGACCGGCTCCAGACCATCCTCTCCGGTGGCATCCACGCCGCCCACACCCCGCGCGACCGCCGCAAGCTGCTGCCGATCAGTCCCGCCGAGCGCCAGGAGGCGGCCGGTGTCGCCCTCCCCGGCCACGCGCAGGACACTCCTCCGGAGGACCTGCCCGAGGGCGTGGCCCCGGCCTCCGGGCCGCGCGCCCCGCTGCGCCGCAGGCTGGACAACAACCCCGTCGCCTCCGTGAAGCTCGCCTCCGGCTGCGACCGGCGCTGCTCCTTCTGCGCGATCCCCTCCTTCCGCGGCTCCTTCATCTCCCGACGTCCCTCCGACGTGCTCGGTGAGGCGCGCTGGCTGGCCGAGCAGGGCGTGAAGGAGATCATGCTGGTCTCCGAGAACAACACCTCCTACGGCAAGGACCTCGGCGACATCCGGCTGCTGGAGACGCTGCTGCCGGAGCTGGCGGCGCTGGACGGCCTGGAGCGGATCCGGGTCAGCTACCTCCAGCCGGCCGAGATGCGGCCCGGCCTGATCGACGTGCTGACCTCGACGGAGAAGATCGCCCCCTACTTCGACCTCTCCTTCCAGCACTCGGCCCCGAAGGTGCTGCGGGCCATGCGCCGCTTCGGCGACACCGACCGCTTCCTGGAGCTGCTCGACACCATCCGCGGCAAGGCGCCGCAGGCGGGTGCCCGTTCCAACTTCATCGTCGGCTTCCCCGGGGAGACCGAGGAGGACGTGGCCGAGCTGGAGCGCTTCCTGGTGGGGGCCCGACTGGACGCCATCGGCGTCTTCGGGTACTCCGACGAGGACGGCACCGAGGCCGCCACGTACGAGAACAAGCTCGACCCCGAGATCGTCGCCGAGCGGCTGGAGCGGGTCTCCCGGCTGGCCGAGGAGCTGACCGCGCAGCGCGCGGAGGAGCGCATCGGTGAGACGATCGAAGTACTCGTCGACCGCGTGGACGACGAGGACGGAGTGATCGGCCGGGCGGCCCACCAGGCGCCGGAGACCGACGGCCAGGTGCTGCTCGGCACGGACCACCGGCTGGAGCCCGGCCGGATGGTCACGGCGAAGGTCGTGGCGAGCGAGGGCGTGGACCTCGTCGCCGAACCGCTCGGGATCGAGGGCGGGTGTACCGAGGAGGCGGGCAGATGAGCGGACTCCCGGCCTCCGCCACAGGAGGTCCGGCCCCGGCGAAGGGTGTCCGGCCCGCCGGGTTGTGGAACATCGCCAACATCCTCACCATGGTGCGGCTGCTCCTTGTGCCCGGATTCGTCTTGTTGATGATGCACAACGGCGGCTATGACGAGGCCTGGCGCTCCTTCGCCTGGGCGGCGTTCGCGATCGCCATGATCACCGATCTCTTCGACGGTCATCTCGCGCGGACGTACAACCTGGTCACCGACTTCGGCAAGATCGCCGATCCCATCGCCGACAAGGCGATCATGGGTGCCGCCCTGATCTGTCTCTCCGCCCTGGACGACCTGCCCTGGTGGGTGACGGGCGTGATCCTCTTCCGCGAGATCGGCATCACGCTGATGCGGTTCTGGGTCATCCGGCTCGGGGTCATCCCGGCCAGCCGGGGCGGGAAGATGAAGACGCTCGCGCAGGGCGTGGGCGTGGGCATGTACATCCTGCCGCTGGTCGGCCCGCTGGCGACCTTGCGCTTCTGGGTGATGGCGGTCGCGGTGGTGTTGACCGTCTCCACCGGCCTCGAGTACATCGGCCAGGCGTTCCGGCTGCGGCGGGCCGCGCGTCGGCGGGAGTCCGCACGATGAGCGGCCAGGGGGGCGGGCCGGCCGCGGCGGCGCTCGCGGCGCTGGAGGCACGTGGCCACAGCCTGGCCGTCGCCGAGTCGCTCACGGGCGGGCTGGTCGCGGCGGAACTGACCGCCGTGCCGGGCGCCTCCCGCACGGTACGGGGCTCGGTCACGGCCTACGCCACCGACGTCAAGCGCGACGTCCTGGGCGTGGACGGGCCGTTGCTCGCGGCGCGCGGCGCCGTCGACGCCGACGTGGCACGGCAGATGGCGCACGGCGTCCGGGCCGTGCTGGGCGCGGACTGGGGGCTCGCCACCACGGGGGTGGCCGGGCCCGAACCGCAGGACGGCAAGGCCGTCGGCACGGTCTTCGTGGCCGTCGAGGGACCGGACGGCACCGCCGCCGTACGGGAGCTGTCCCTGGACGGCGACCGGGCGGGAATCCGGGCCGAAAGCGTACGGGCGGTCCTCGCGCTGCTCGTTCGCGAACTGGCGGGGAACGCGGGGGCAAAGGATACGGAACACAACGGGGGGAATTGATGTTTGCAGCCCTGAGTGAACACGACATAGCTCCCCGCACGGCCGCACCCCGAGGCGGTACGGTGGGGCGTGAAGGAACCGGATTCGCGGTCCAAGGAGGGAGCCACCGATGATTCTGCTCCGTCGCCTGCTGGGTGACGTGCTGCGTCGGCAGCGCCAACGCCAGGGCCGCACTCTGCGCGAGGTCTCCTCGTCCGCCCGGGTCTCGCTCGGATATCTCTCCGAGGTCGAGCGCGGGCAGAAAGAGGCGTCCTCCGAGCTTCTCTCCGCAATCTGCGACGCTCTGGACGTTCGGATGTCAGAGGTCATGCGCGAGGTGAGCGACGAACTGTCGCTGGCCGAGCTGGCGCAGTCGGCGGCGGCGAGCGAGCCGGTACCCGCGCCGATGCGGCCGATGTTCAATTCGGTGTCCGTGACGTCCGTGACGGGCGTTCCGGGGGAGCGCGTGACCATCAAGGCCCCGGCGGAAGCCGTGGACGTGGTCGCCGCCTGACCCGGCCTGAGACGGTCCGGAGGACAACCGTTTCCCAGAAAGATCCCGGTCGGATGATCTGACCGGGATCTCCGCGTTCTGCGGGCTTCCCCCGCCCCTGGTGCAATGGTGAGGAGAGCGGAGGAACCGGAGCGATCCGGTCACTCTCCGCACCCTTCCCTGGAGCAGTCTGTGAAGCACTCTGTGGAGCAGGAGGAACGCGGATGTCTGTGGTGAAGAGCCCGCTGTCCGAACCGGACCGCAAGACCGTCGGAGACGCCCTCCAGGGCGCGCTCGTGGACCTCGTCGACCTCTCCCTCGTCGCCAAGCAGGTCCACTGGAACGTGATCGGCCCGCGCTTCCGCTCCATCCACCTCCAGCTCGACGAGGTCGTGGCCAGCGCCCGCACCCACGCGGACACGGTCGCCGAACGGGCCTCGGCGCTCGGCGTCTCCCCGGACGGCCGGGCCGAGACCGTCGCCAGGACCAGCGGCATCGGCACGATCGGCAGCGGCTGGACCAAGGACACCGATGCCGTGCGGACGCTGGTCGAGGCGCTCGGCGCCGTGATCACGCGGATGCGCGAACGCGTCCAGGCGACGGCCGACCCGGACCCCGTCACCCAGGACCTCCTCATCGGCCTGACGGGCGACCTGGAGAAGCACCACTGGATGTTCCAGGCCGAGAACGCCTGAAGCACGCCATGGTCCGGGGTGACGAGCCCGGGCGCCCACCGCCGCTGGGGCCGCTCGGCTGGGTGGTGGGAAGCCTCCTGACCGGCGTGTGGTGCTGGGCCGTCCTCCGGCTGCTGCTCCACCCGGGCCGGGCCGGATTCGTGGAGGGGCTGGTCGCGGCCGGGGGATGGGGGCTGAGCCTGCTGCCGGTGCACTGCACGCCCCGGGGCCGGGGGGACGGCGGGGAGACGGGGGAGGCCGGTGGGGCCGTCCTGCGGGCGCTGCGGCGGTGGTGGCGCGGAGGGGCACGGCACTGAGCGGCAGCCTGTCCAGGGCCGTGGCTTGTACCCCGGTGGTGTCGGTTCACCCATTCGGATGAGTGGGCGGGGGATCAGCCGGCGGGCGGGGGAGGCCCCGTCTGGCAGTGGGGGCACCAGTAGGTCGTCCGTTCCCGGCCCTCCGGCCCCTGGCCGGCCGTGAGGACGGGCGTGCCGCAGCGCCGGCACGGCCGGTCGGCCCGTCCGTAGACCCACAGGGCGCGATCCGGGCGCGCGTCGCCCGTGGTGATCCGCGAGAGGCGGGACTTGTTGGCCTCCAGCAGCTTCTTCGCCAGGGCCACCAGCCGTTCGGGGGCGGGCACGGACGCCATGGGCAGCCACGGGGTGATCCGCAGCAGGAAGCACAGCTCGGACTTGTACACGTTGCCGACGCCCGCCAGATTGCGCTGGTCGAGGAGGGCCTCGCCCACCGTGCGCCCGGGGTCGGAGAGCAGCCGGCTGACGGCTTCGTCGGCGTCCCAGTCGGGGCCGAGGAGATCGGGGCCCAGATGGCCGACGAGCGTGGACTCGTCGGTGGTGCGCACCAGGTCCAGCACGGGGAGGCGATAGCCGACGGCCGTGCGGTCGGCGGTGGCGAGGACGGCCCGGATCTGGTGCTGCGGGCCGCCGCGCGGGCGCTCACCGGTGGCGTGGACGCGCCAGGAGCCGTCCATGCCGAGGTGGGAGTGGAGGGTGAGGCCGCCGCCGACGCGGGTGAGCAGGTGCTTGCCGCGCGGGACGACCTCGAGGACCTCGCGGCCGGTGAGATCGGTGGTGGCGAGCCGGGGCACGCGCAGGTCGCTGCGGATCAGCGCGCCGCCCGCGAGGGCCCCGTGCAGGGCCCGCGCGGTGCGCCAGACGGTGTCTCCTTCGGGCATGGGGCGCCTCCTTCGCGGCTACGGCCCATGATGCGACGTGGGTCAGGGCGCGCGCAGGCGCAGCCCGCGCGGTGTGGCGTGGAAGCCCGCGGCCTCCAGTACGGCTCCCAGCGGGGAGGACAGCGTCGGGGTGCCGTTGACGCGCTCGACGGTGACCGTGCCCAGCGCGCCGGCGTGCGCCGCCTCGGCCAGGGCGGTGGCCGCCTCGCGCACGGCGGGGTCGTCGGCGGCGGTCTCCGCGCCGGGCTCCCGGGGCCAGGCCAGGACTGTCTTCCCGCCGCGTTCGACGTAGAGCGTCAGCGCGCCGTCGACGAGGACGACCAGGGCGCCGGCCTTGCGGCCGGGCTTGTGGGTCGCGTCGGCGGGCGGATCGGGCCAGGGCAGCGCGGCGCCGTAGGCGTTCGCGGGATCGGCGGCGGCGAGGACGACCGCCCGTCGCCGGCCGTCCCGGGCGTCCGCCGGGCGGTCGTCCCAGGGGGCGGCGCCCGCCGCCGCGCCGGAGCGCTCCCGGGCCGTGCTGGCGGCGCGCAGCCGGTCGACCGCGCCGTCCATGGCGAACTGGGCCGCGCCCAGGCCCTCGACGACATAGCCGCGGCGGGCCTGGCCGGTCTCCTCGAAGGCCGACAGCACCCGGTAGGCCGCGGCGAAACCGCCCTCCACCCCTTCGGCGGCGACGGCCCCTCGGGTGACCACGCCGTGCCGGTCGAGCAGGGTACGGGCCAGGGCGTGGGCCCGGTGGGTGACGTCGGGCTCGCGCTCGGGCAGCAGCGCCCAGCGGCCCGCGACCGTGGGAGGACCGCCGCGCGAGGCGGTGGGCCGGAGCCCCGGGCCCGTCCGGGCGAGGACGGAACCGTAGCGGCCGCGTGGGACGGCCCGTTTGGCGCGGTGGGCGGTGGATCCGGCGGTGCGGCCGGAGCCGAGCAGCGAGCGCAGCGGCGCGAGCGTGTCATTGGTCAGCCTGCCGGACCAGGCGAGATCCCAGACGGCCTCAACGATGCGGGCGTCCGTGCCGTCGGTGCCGTCCGCCGCCGCGCTCGTGGCGCGCACCTGCTCGGCGATCTGCCGGAAGAACAGGCCGTAGCCACCGGCGAGGGCGTCCAGCACGGCCTGGTGGAGGGGGGAGAGCTCCAGCGGGTGCGGGGCCGGGAGGAGCAGGGGGGCCGCGTCGGCGAGCAGCAGCGAGACCCAGCCGTCCTTGCCGGGCAGGGCGCCCGCGCCGGCCCAGACGATCTCGCCCGCCGCCGTGAGCTCGTCGAGCATGGCGGGGGTGTAGCCCGTCACCCGGGAGGGCAGGACGAGCTTCTCCAGCGCCGACGCGGGCACCGGGGCGCCCTGCAACTGCTCGACGGCGCGCAGCAGTCCGTCGACGCCGCGCAGGCTGTGGGAGCCGACGTGCTGCCAGGTGGGCAGGAACGCGGCGAGGGTGGCGGGCGGCACGGGCTCCAGCTCGTGCCGCAGCGCCGCCAGGGAGCGGCGCCGCAGCCGGCGCAGGACGGCCGCGTCGCACCACTCCTGGCCCAGGCCGGCGGGGTGGAACTCGCCCTGCACGAGCCTGCCGGACGCCGCCAGCCGGTGCAGCGCGCCGTCGGTCACCGCGACGCCGAGGCCGAACCGGGCCGCCGCCTCCGCCGAGGTGAACGGGCCGTGGGTGCGGGCGTAGCGGGCGAGGAGATCGCCCAGCGGGTCCTTGACGGGCTCGGTGAACGCCTCGGGGACACCGACGGGCAGGGCCGTGCCCAGCGCGTCCCGCAGCCGCCCGGCGTCCTCCACGGCGGCCCAGTGGTCCTCGCCGGCGATCCGGACGCGCAGGGCGCGGCGGGCGTCGGACAGCTCCCGGGCCCACTCCGGCCCGGCACCGCGCGCCGCCAGCTCGGCGTCGGTGAGGGGACCCAGCAGCCGCAGCAGGTCGGCGACGCCTTCGGCGTCCTTGGCGCGGCGGTCCTCGGTCAGCCACTGGAGCTCGCGCTCCAGTTCCGTCAGCACGTCGGCGTCGAGCAGCTCGCGGAGCTCGGCCTGGCCCAGCAGCTCGGCCAGCAGCCGGGAGTCGAGGGACAGGGCGGCGGCGCGCCGCTCCGCCAGCGGGGAGTCGCCCTCGTAGAGGAACTGGGCGACGTAGCCGAAGAGCAGCGAGCGGGCG
Source organism: Streptomyces abikoensis (assembly GCF_014648775.1). GTDB lineage: Bacteria > Actinomycetota > Actinomycetes > Streptomycetales > Streptomycetaceae > Streptomyces > Streptomyces abikoensis. Next base: position 1,584,421 of record NZ_BMRT01000001.1, on the reverse strand, counting down.
AACGGGGACGGCTCGGGGGTGGTGACCTCCACCAGACGGACCCGGCGCGCCTCGATGTCGCCCATCAGCTCGGTCAGGCCGGGGACGTCGAAGACGTCCTGGAGGCATTCGCGGACGGCCTCCAGGATGATGGGGAACGAGCCGAACTCGCTCGCCACCTGCAGCAGCTGGGAGGCGCGCTGGCGCTGCTGCCACAGCGGCGTGCGCTTGCCCGGGTCGCGGCGCGGCAGCAGCAGGGCGCGGGCGGCGCACTCGCGGAAGCGGGAGGCGAACAGGGCCGAGCCGCCCACCTGGTCGGTGACGATTCCCTCGACCTCGCCCTTGTCGAACAGGACGTCGGCGGCGCCGAGGGGGGACTGCTCGGCGTCGTACGCGCCGTCCTGCCGGGCGGGGTCGGCGTCGAGGAGGTCCAGGCCGAGCAGGTCGGCGTCGGGCAGCCGCAGGACGATGCCGTCGTCGGCGTGCATCACCTGGGTGTCCATGCCGTAGCGCTCGGCGAGCCGGGCGCCGAGGGCCAGCGCCCAGGGGGCGTGGACCTGGGCGCCGAAGGGGGAGTGGACGACCACCCGCCAGTCGCCCAGCTCGTCGCGGAACCGTTCGACGACGACGGTGCGGTCGTCGGGCACGTGCCCGCAGGCGCGGCGCTGCTCGTCGAGGTAGGACAGGACGTTGCCGGCGGCCCAGTCGTCGAGGCCGGCGGCGGTGAGCCGGTCGCGGGCGGCGTCGGGCGCCAGCCCGCCGATCTCGCGGAGGAACGCCCCGAGCGCGCGCCCCAGTTCGAGCGGGCGGCCCAGCTGGTCGCCCTTCCAGAACGGCAGCCTGCCCGGGGTGCCGGGGGCGGGGGTGACGAGGACGCGGTCGCGGGTGATGTCCTCGATCCGCCAGGACGTCGTGCCCAGGGTGAACACGTCGCCGACGCGGGACTCGTAGACCATCTCCTCGTCGAGCTCACCGACCCGGCCGCCGCCCTTCTTGGGGTCCGCGCCGGCCAGGAAGACGCCGAAGAGGCCCCGGTCGGGGATGGTGCCGCCGGAGGTGACGGCGAGGCGCTGCGCGCCGGGGCGCCCCGTGACCGTACCGGCCACGCGGTCCCAGACCAGGCGCGGGCGCAACTCCGCGAAGGCGTCGGACGGATAGCGCCCGGCGAGCATGTCGAGAACGCCGGAGTAGGCCGACTCGGGCAGCGCCGCGAAGGGCGCGGCCCGGCGCACCAGGGCCAGCAGCTCCTCGACGTCCCAGGTGTCCATGGCCGCCATGGCGACGATCTGCTGGGCGAGGACGTCCAGCGGATTGGCGGGGACGCGCAAGCGTTCGATGGCGCCGCGCCGCATGCGCTCGGTCACCACGGCCGCCTGCACCAGATCGCCCCGGTACTTGGGGAAGACGACACCGGTGGAGACCGCGCCGACCTGGTGGCCCGCGCGGCCCACCCGCTGGAGCCCGGAGGCCACCGACGGCGGTGACTCGACCTGCACGACCAGATCCACGGCGCCCATGTCGATGCCCAGCTCCAGGCTGGAGGTGGCGACGACGGCGGGCAGCCGGCCCGCCTTCAGGTCCTCCTCGACCAGGGCGCGCTGCTCCTTGGAGACCGAGCCGTGGTGGGCGCGGGCGAGGACGGGAGGCGCGCCCTTCGCGGGGCCGGAGCCGCCCATCAGCTCGGCGGGGGAGTGGTGCTCGGGCAGCGGGGTGCCGGTGGCCCGCTCGTGGGCGATCTCGTTGAGCCGGTTGCACAGGCGCTCGGCGAGGCGGCGGGAGTTGGCGAAGACGATCGTGGAGCGGTGGGCCTGGACGAGATCGGCGATGCGCTCCTCGACGTGCGGCCAGATCGACGGGCGGTCCTTGCCGTCGCCGCCCTCCTGCACGGGCGAGCCGCCGAGCTCGCCGAGATCCTCGACGGGCACGACCACCGACAGGTCGAACTCCTTGCCGGACGGCGGCTGGACGATCTCCACCTTGCGCCGGGGCGAGAGGAAGCGGGCCACCTCGTCCACCGGGCGCACGGTCGCGGACAGGCCGATGCGCCGGGCGGGGCGCTCCAGCAGGACGTCGAGGCGCTCCAGGGTCAGCGCCAGATGCGCGCCCCGCTTGGTCCCGGCGACGGCGTGGACCTCGTCGAGGATGACCGTCTCCACGCCCGTCAGCGCCTCCCGCGCGGCGGAGGTGAGCATCAGGAACAGCGACTCGGGTGTGGTGATCAGGATGTCCGGCGGCCGGGTGACCAGGGCACGGCGCTCGGCCGCCGGGGTGTCGCCGGAGCGGATGCCGACGCGGATCTCCGGCTCGGGCAGCCCCAGCCGGGCGGCCTCCTGGCGGATGCCGGTCAGGGGGCTGCGCAGATTCCGCTCGACGTCCACGGCGAGGGCCTTGAGCGGGGAGACGTACAGCACCCGGCAGCGCTTCTTGCGCTCGGCGGGCGGCGGGCTGCTCGCCAGCCGGTCGAGGGAGGCGAGGAAGGCGGCCAGCGTCTTGCCGGAGCCGGTGGGCGCGACGACCAGGACGTCCGAGCCCTCGCCGATGGCCCGCCAGGCACCGGCCTGGGCGGCCGTGGGCGCGGAGAACGCCCCCGTGAACCACGAGCGGGTCGCGGGGGAGAACGCGTCGAGGGCCGAGGCCGGATCCGGCCCCGAGGGTGGGGCCGCCTTGTCGTTCGCCATGCCCCCCATCGTGCACCGCACCACTGACAATGCCCCGGAAGCGCAGGTCAGAGGCGGTTTCGGGGGCGGTTCCGGGGCCGAGGCCGGAGCCCGGCCGCGGGGCCGGGGCGGGCTGCGGGGCTAGGTGGGGCGGCCGTACGCGCGCAGGGTCAGCAGGGCGTCGAGGGTCACCATGGGCCGGCACTCGAGGACCGTGCCCGGGGCCCAGGCCCGCCAGCGGACCGGCCAGCCGCCGTCCTCCTGCTGGGATGCGGCGAGGAAGTCCAGCGACCGCGCCATCTCGGCGTCGGAGAACCAGGCGCGGGCCAGCGAGCCGGGCGCGCGCGCGAAGTCGTGGGGGAAGTGGTACTCGCCGGGCGCGTAGCCCTCCGGGAGGGGGTGGTCGGCCGCCCGGTCCGGGTCCAGCACGGCCAGCCGCTGCTCCCGTACCGCCCGTCCGAGCCGGTCGGCCGCGGCCCGGGCCCGGGCGCGGTCGGGTGCCCCGTCGAGGAAGGCGACCGCCGCCTCGACCTCGTACGGGTGGGTGCGCGCCCCCCGGCCGAGGGCGTCGACGGCGGCCCAGCAGAAGTCGGTGGCCCGGAACAGCCAGGCGTGCCACACCGCGTTGCGATGCAGCAGGCCGACCACGGGGCCGGTGGCGAGCAGATCGCTGGGCGGGTCGTCCACCAGCGGCATCCAGGGGGCCGCCGGGTAGCCGCGCAGCGAGGGGTGGAGTGCGGGCAGCGCTCCGTCGGCGGTGGAGACCGCCGTCAGATAGCGGCACACGGGCTCCACCCGCCGGTCGCGGCAGCGCCCGATCTCGTCGAGCACGCGCAGGGCGTGCGCGGTGTGCAGCGGCTGGCTCACGGGGCCGCGCAGATCCGGCTCCAGGGCGTGGCCGAAGCCCCCATCGTCGCCCGCGTACGCGTCGAGGGCGGCCTCGACGGCGGCGGCCTGCCCACCCAGGAAGTGGAACGCGAATCTCCGCTGCTCCAGGACACGGGCGGTCAGCCAGATGAAGCGCTCGGCGCGGGCGGTGGCGGATGCTCCGGACGGTGCCATGGACAAGACCGTAGGGCGCGGAGCGCCGCCGGTCAGCGGCTCATGGTCGGCTGCACTCTCAGGGGCGGGATACTGGGCGCATGCGGTTGACGGTCTTCTGGCAGCGAATGGCTGACTACTTCGGCGCGGCGTACGCCGACTCCTTCGCTCGCGATCATGTGATGTCCGAGCTCGGCGGGAGGACCGTGCACCAGGCGCTGGACGCCGGCTGGAACGCCAAGGACGTCTGGCGCGCGGTGTGCCGGGCGCTGGAGATCCCCGAGGACCGCCGCTGACCGAGCGCGTACGCCGAGCGCCACAGGGTCACCGAGACGTCGCGGAGGCGCTGATTCCGGGGTTTCCGGCGCGCCGGGTGGCGCGCTTGACACGAAAATCGAACATCTATTCTCATGGGTGTCCCGGGCTGCTGGACGCGAGTTATCCACAGGCCGGAGCGACGCCCGGGCGCATTGTCAGTGGCAGGCGTTAGCGTCGTGGACGTGAAGCGATCGACTCAAGCGAACCGGGTGGAACCCATGGCAGGAACCGACCGCGAGAAGGCGCTCGACGCCGCGCTCGCGCAGATTGAACGGCAATTCGGCAAGGGCGCGGTCATGCGTCTGGGCGAGCGGCCGAATGAGCCCATCGAGGTCATCTCCACCGGGTCGACCGCTCTCGACGTCGCGCTCGGTGTCGGCGGCCTGCCGCGCGGCCGCGTGGTGGAGATCTACGGACCGGAGTCCTCCGGTAAGACGACCCTGACGTTGCACGCCGTGGCCAACGCCCAGCGGGCCGGCGGCACCGTCGCCTTCGTGGACGCCGAGCACGCCCTCGACCCCGAGTACGCCAGAAAGCTCGGCGTCGACATCGACAACCTGATCCTTTCCCAGCCGGACAACGGCGAGCAGGCTCTCGAGATCGTCGACATGCTGGTCCGCTCCGGCGCGCTCGACCTGATCGTCATCGACTCCGTGGCCGCCCTGGTGCCGCGCGCGGAGATCGAGGGCGAGATGGGCGACTCGCACGTGGGTCTCCAGGCCCGGCTGATGAGCCAGGCGCTGCGGAAGATCACCAGCGCGCTCAACCAGTCCAAGACCACCGCGATCTTCATCAACCAGCTCCGCGAGAAGATCGGCGTGATGTTCGGTTCCCCGGAGACCACGACCGGTGGCCGGGCCCTGAAGTTCTACGCCTCGGTGCGCATCGACATCCGCCGCATCGAGACGCTGAAGGACGGCACGGAGGCGGTCGGCAACCGCACCCGTTGCAAGGTCGTCAAGAACAAGGTCGCGCCGCCCTTCAAGCAGGCCGAGTTCGACATCCTCTACGGCCAGGGCATCAGCCGCGAGGGCGGCCTGATCGACATGGGTGTGGAGCACGGCTTCATCCGCAAGGCCGGTGCCTGGTACACCTACGAGGGCGACCAGCTCGGTCAGGGCAAGGAGAACGCCCGTAACTTCCTCAAGGACAACCCCGACCTCGCCAACGAGATCGAGAAGAAGATCAAGGACAAGCTGGGCGTGGGCGTCCGGCCCGGCGCCCAGGCGGAGGAGCCCGCCGCCGACGCCGCGGGTGCCGCCGCGGGTGAGCCGGCCAAGTCGGTGCCCGCGCCGGCCACCAAGTCCACCGGTAAGGCGGCGAAGGCCGCGGCCAAGAGCTAAGCCGCGCCGTGTCTGATGCACAGCCGTGGCACGGCGACGGGCCCGTGCCACGTGAGCCGCGCGCGGACGACCGAACGGGCGGTGGCTCCGCTTCCCCGTCGAGGGCCGGGGCCGGAGCACCACCGTCACCGGAGGAGCAGGCGCGGGCGATCTGCCTGCGCCTGCTCACCGGAACCCCGCGCACCCGCAAACAGCTCGCCGACGCCCTGGCCAAGCGCGGCATACCGGCCGAGGCGGCGGAAGAGGTGCTGTCCCGGTTCGAGGACGTGGGCCTGATCGACGACACCGCGTTCGCCGGCGCCTGGGTCGAGTCCCGCCATCATGGCCGGGGCCTGGCCCGCCGCGCCCTCGCCCGGGAGCTGCGCACCAAGGGCGTCGACTCGGCGATCGTCGACGAGGCCGTGGGGCGGCTCGACGCGGAGCAGGAGGAGCGCACGGCCCGTGAGCTCGTCCAGCGCAAGCTCCGGTCGACCCGGGGCCTGGACCGGGAGAAGCGGCTGCGCCGCCTCGCCGGGATGCTGGCCCGCAAGGGCTACTCCGAGGGGCTCGCCCTGCGCGTGGTGCGTCGCGCCCTGGAGGAGGAGGGCGACGACCCGGAGCTCCTCGACCACTACCTGCCGGACGCCTGAGGCGGACGCCAGGGCGTCACCGGCAGGCCGGCCGCGCGCCACGCCTGGAAGCCGCCCACCAGATCGGTGGCCCGGTACAGGCCCAGCCGGCGCAGGGAGACGGCGGCCAACGACGAGGCGTACCCCTCGTCGCAGAACACGACCACCCGCAGGCCGTGATCCGTCGCCCGCGCCGCGCGGTGCTCACAGGCCGGGTCGAGCCGCCACTCCAGCTCGTTGCGCTCCACGACGAGCGCCCCCGGGACCGTCCCGTCGCGCTCCCGCAGCGCCGCGTAGCGGATGTCCACCAGCAGGCCGCCGTCCGCCCGGACGGCGGCCGCCTCGGCCGGCCCCACGCGGTCGAGCTGCGCGCGCGCCTCGGCCAGCAACTCCTCCACCCTCATGACCGCTCCCTCATGCCCGCTCCCGGCCCCTCATGCCCACTCCCGCGCCCACTCGACCGCCTCCAGCCGCAGCACCTGACCGCTGCGGCTGTACCGGCGCATCATCGGCAGCGGCGGGTAGTACGCGTGCACGGAGATGGCGTGCCGCTCCCGCGAGGCGTTGAGCACCTGGTGGACGTGGTGCGGCCCGAAGGCCCGGCCGCCCCCCTCCGCCAGCAGGCGCTCACGGTCGATGCCGTCCGCCAGTTCCAGCAGCTTCCACCCCTCGGTGGGCAGCCGCGCGGCCAGGGACTGCTCGGTCAGGTTGCCGGAGGCCACGGCGAACGCGCCGTGCGAGCCGCCGTGGTCGTGCCAGCCGGTGCCACTGCCCGGCGGCCAGCCGATGAGCCATGCCTCCCCGCCGCCCGGCCCCTCCAGCCGGATCCAGGTCCGCCCATGGGGGTCGAGCGGGAGCGAGGCGACGAGACGGGCGTCGGCGGCCGTCCGGCCGGCGAAGTCCAGGAGATCCGCCTGGGAGGGCGCCCCGGAGGCGTCCGGCGAGGCGGCGTGCGAAACGTTCGTACGTACGGAAGCGGGCACAGTCGAACCGTCCTGAGTGATCGCGAAGGACGCGCGCGGCGCACGGGGCGCCCGGCAGCGCGGAGGGAAGAGCGGATCAGCAGGACGGACGACAGACACAGCCCGCGTAGCGGAGCAGGTCCAGATGGACCCTCCGCCAGAAACGCGAGCCGCTGTCAGTCACGCTCCGGAGTCAACCATGGCGACCATGGCCGGTCAACGGTTGGCCGTAGCCTCACTGGTGGCTTCCTGGGGAGTCGACTCCTCCGGCGGCGCCTCGGCGCCCCCGGAGCCTCCGGCGGCACCTCCCCGCGCCGCGTCCGCGCACGCGTACAGCTCCGCCGCCCGCACCCCCGCCAGCGCGGCCACCAGCCGGCCGTCCGGCCGGACCACCAGCACGGTGTGCGCGTCCGCCCCCGGATACCCCTCGGCGACGAGCAGTTCCGCCGCCACGGGCAGGGCGGAGACGGCCGCCGCCAGGGCGGGCATGAGGCCCGCGCCCACCCAGTGGCGGCGCTCCCACACCCCCGTGCCGGGGGCGACGAGGACCACCAGCAGGTCGCCGCCCAGCCGGTCGCGCAGCCACGCCTCCGAACCGTCCGGCGCGGTCACCGGCACGTCGTCGACCAGCGCCCCCACGGCCGTGCCCACCAGCACCGAGCTCGCGGGCGGCGCGGCCGGCAGCAGGGGCGTACGGGAGTGGACGGCCGGCGCGCCCAGCAGCCCGCGCCCCAAGTGGCCTTCCGTCAGCAGCGCGTCGTGGGAGCGCGCGGCGCCCGGCACGAGGGTGCGCCGCACCGTCCGCCAGCCGCCCTCGCCGCGCACCGCGGGCAGCATCCGGTCGGCGGCGCGCAGCCGGGCGGCGACGGCCTCCCGGCGCTCGGCCTGATAGCTGTCGAGCAGGGCCTCGGAAGCGCCGTGGTGCCAGGCCAGCGCCAGCTTCCAGGCGAGGTTCTCGGCGTCCAGCAGCCCTTCGTCGAGCCCCTGGGTGCCCAGCGCGCCCAGCAGATGCGCGGCGTCGCCCGCGAGGAAGGCGCGCCCGCAGCGCCAGCGGCGCGCGAGACGGTGGTGCACGGCGTACACACCGGTGTCCAGCAGCTCGTACGCCGGGGCTTCGCCGCACCACGCCGCCAGGGAGTCGCCGACGCGGGCGAGCAGCGCGTCGGGGGTGACCAGCCCGCCGTCGGGCGGCAGCGGCCAGTCGAGCCGCCACACCCCGTCGGGCAGCGGACGGGCCGTCACCTCGCCACCGCGCGGCGGCGACCGGTGCAGCACGGCCTCGCCCGGCCAGGGCAGCTCGGCGCGGAGCGCGGCGACCGCGTACCGTTCCACGGCCGTACGCCCGGGGAAGCGGGCCCCGAGCAGTTTGCGGACGACGGAGCGGGCGCCGTCGCAGCCGATCAGATAACTGCCCCGCCAGACCGTGTCGTTGTCGCCGCCGCCCTCGCCCCGGGTGTGCGCGGTGACGCCGGAGGAGTCCTGTTCGAGGAGGGCCACGCGGCTGTCGTGGACGATCCGCACGTCCGCCTCGCCGGCGAGCGCCGCCCGCAGTTCGCGCGCGAGGGCGTGCTGGGGCAGATGCAGGGGAGACGGTTCTGCTGCCGGGTCGGCGCGCGGCTCGTCACCCGGGCGCTCCTCGACGGCCCCACCCGCCTCGAACGCGTCCTCGAACTCGGCGGGTTCCGCGGCCTTTCCGGCGTCGCCGGGCGGTGCGAACGGGATCCGTGCCACTTCCGTCCGGCGCCGCAGCGTGCGCCAGCCCGACCAGCGGGTGCCCTCCGAGGTGACGCACCCCAGCCGCTCCAGCAGCGCGGCGGTCTCCGGCCGCAGCACGGCCGTACGGGCCAGGCGGCGCTCCCGTGGCGTACCGGCCTCGCCGGGCGACTCGTCCAGGACGGTGACGGGCACCTCGTACCGGGCCAGGGCCAGGGCCAGGGTGAGCCCGACGGGCCCGGCCCCGACGACGATCACCGGGTCCACGGCGCGGCCCCCTCGCCCCCGGAACGGACGGTGACCTCGCCGTACGCGTGGCGCGTACGGGACGTACGGGGACTGGCAGGGGGAAAACGGTGCGCGATCACAGAACGTATGCAACCCATTGCCGGTGCGTGCGTCAAGTGATCAGAGCCGCCGTCACGGCGCGCCGAAGGCGTGCGCCCCGCCGGTCCGGTGCGACCGACGGGGCGTCAACCACCGTCCGTTCAGGCGGTTCCGGTGCCGTCCGCGCCGGAGGCGCCCGCCGTGGGCTCGGCGCCCGGCACGATGCCGGCGGCCGGCAGGGCCGGCGGCTTCCCCTTACGGGAGCGCTGTGTGCGCCGTTCGACCCATGTGGCGACGGAGGACAGCGCCAGGCACAGCAGGATGTAGATCGAGCCGAAGACGATGACCATCGGGATGAAGGCGTAGACGCCGTTCACGGGCGGGGTCTGCTGGGCGAAGGCCTTGCCGACGAACAGCAGTTCCTCGTAGAGGATGATGAAGCCCAGCGAGGTGTCCTTGAGGGTCACCACGAGCTGGCTGATGATCGACGGCAGCATCGAGCGCACGGCCTGCGGCACCAGCACGGCCGTCATCACCTGCGTCTTGCGCAGCCCGATCGCGTACGCCGCCTCGCTCTGCCCCCGGGGCACGGCGTTGATCCCGGAGCGGAAGATCTCCGCCTGGACCGAACCGTTGTACAGCGTCAGCCCGATCACCAGGGCCCACATCGGGTCGGAGGTGAACACCGCCGCGTACAGCAGGAAGATCATGATGAGCAGCGGCATGGCCCGGAAGAACTCCACCACCGCCGTGGCCGCCCAGCGCACCGGCCGGTGGTCGGAGAGCCGCGCGGTGGCCAGCACCGTGCCCAGCACCAGCGAGAGGACGGCCGCGATCGCGAAGGTCTTGAGGGTGGTCAGCAGGCCGTCGACGATCCGCTGCTGGGTCTCGGTGTACTCGTAGTCGTCCCACAGCCCGGCCTGGAACTGCCCGGTGGCGTCCAGCCGGTAGATCACGAAGCCGATCAGACCGGCGATCGCGAGGGTGGACAGGACGCCGTAGAGGCGGTTGCGGGCCCGGCCCCGGGGGCCGGGGACGTCGTAGAGGACGCTGCCGCTCATCGGGCCACCGCCAGTCGGTTCTCCAGCAGCCGGAACAGGCCGCTGATGGTGAAGGTGATGATGATGTAGCAGATCGCGATCCAAAGGAAGATCACGTAAATGTTGTAGCCCGACGCGGCGTTGAGGGTCTTCTGCACCGATCCGAGCTCGGTGACGTTGAAGCCCGAGGCGATGGCCGTGTTCTTGGCCAGGGCGATCAGCAGGCTGCCGATGGGCGGTATCGAGGTGCGGGCGGCCTGCGGCAGCACTATCTGGACCAGCGTCTGCCCGAAGGTCATCCCGATCGACCGGGCGGCCTCCGCCTGGCCCACCGGCACGGTGTTGATCCCCGACCGGAGGGCCTCACAGATGAAAGCCGAGGTGTAGCAGCCCAGGGCGAGCACGGCGAGCCAGAAGGAGTCCCAGCCCTTCAGCCCCAGCGCCGGCAGCCCCAGCGTGACGGCGAGGAACAGCAACACCAGCGGGGTGTTGCGCAGCAGCGTCACCCACGCGGTGCCGAAGGCGCGCAGCGCGGGCACCGGAGAGACGCGGAACGCCGCGACGAGGGTGCCCAGCACCAGGGCGAGCAGCGCGCTGAGCACCGTTAGTTCCACGGTGCCGATGAAACCTTCGCGGAACATCGCGAAGTTGTCCGACAGAACGTTCACGTCACTTCTCCGGGTATCGCGAGGCGGTCGTCCGGCACCACTCGCCGGTCAGTAGCGCTCGACCGCGGGCGGGGTGGAGGCGGGGACGCCCGAACGGCCCAGCGTGGCGTCGTAGGCCTTCTTCCAGTCGCCGTTCTTCTCGTGCGCCTCGATGGCCTTGTTGACCGCCTCGCGCAGCGCCGTGTCGTCCTTCTTGAGGCCGACGCCGTAGGGCTCCTTGGAGAAGGGGTTGCCGACGACCTTCAGCGCGCCCTTGTTCTCGGCCGCGTAACCCTTGAGGATCGAGTCGTCCGTGGTGACCGCGTCGACCGAACCGTTGACCAGCTCCTGGACGCACAGCTGGTAGCCCTGCTGCGCCTTGGCCTCGGCCACGCCGTACTTGGCCTCCTTGATCCGCTTCAGCGGGGTGGAGCCGGTCACCGAGCAGACCTTCTTGCCCTTGAGGTCGTCCGGGCCCTTGATCGAGCTGTCGGCCTTCACCAGCAGGTCCTGCCCGGCGACGTAGTACGGGCCGGCGAAGCCGACCTGCTTCTTGCGCTCGTCGTTGATCGTGTACGTGCCCACGTACAGGTCGACGCCGCCGCTGGCGATCTGCGTCTCCCGCGCCTCGGAGGGGACCGTCACGAACTTGATGTGCTCCTCGTCGAAACCGAGATCGGCCGCGATCATCCGGGCGATCTCCACGTCGAAGCCGGAGCGCTTCTTGGTGCCGGGGTTCTCGAAGCCGAGACCGGGCTGGTCCGCCTTGGTGCCGATGGTGATCGTCTTGCCCTTGATCTTCTCGAAGACCGACGAGCCCTTGACGTCCGCGGCGGAGTTCACCTGGTACTTCGGCAGCTCGGCGGCCGCGGAGGCGCCGCCGCTGGACTTGTCGCTCTTGTCGTCGGGGCTGCCCGACTTGCCGCAGGCGGTGGCGGAGGCGGCCAGCGCGATGACGACGGCGGCCGCCGCTGCGGTGTTGCGGAGCTTCATGGAGGACATCCTTTGCGTCTGCGGGACCTCGGGTGGCGGTGAAGCGGCGGGGGAGAGCGGTGGGGAAGGGGCGTCGCGGAGAGGGGCGCTCAGTGGTGGAGGATCTTCGACAGGAAGTCCTTGGCCCGGTCGCTGCGCGGGTTGCTGAAGAACTGGTCCGGCCGCGCCTCCTCGACGATGCGGCCGTCCGCCATGAAGACGACGCGGTTCGCGGCGGAGCGGGCGAAGCCCATCTCGTGGGTGACGACGACCATGGTCATGCCGTCCCGGGCGAGCTGCTGCATGACCTCCAGCACCTCGTTGATCATCTCCGGGTCCAGGGCCGAGGTCGGCTCGTCGAAGAGCATCACCTTCGGGTCCATGGCCAGCGCCCGGGCGATCGCCACACGCTGCTGCTGGCCACCGGAGAGCTGTGCGGGGTACTTCTCCGCCTGGGCGCCCACGCCCACCCGGTCGAGCAGGGAACGGGCCGTGGCCTCGGCCGCCTTCCGGTCCTTCCTGCGGACCTTCACCTGCCCCAGCGTCACGTTCTCCAGCACGGTCTTGTGGGCGAAGAGATTGAACGACTGGAAGACCATGCCCACGTCGGCGCGCAGCCGCGCCAGCTCCCTGCCCTCCTGGGGCAGCGGCTTCCCGTCGATGGTGATGGAACCGGAGTCCGTGGTCTCCAGCCGGTTGATCGTGCGGCACAGGGTCGACTTGCCCGATCCCGACGGCCCGATGACGACCACCACTTCGCCGCGCGCGATGGTCAAGTCGATGTCCTGGAGCACGTGCAGCGCGCCGAAGTGCTTGTTGACCTTGTCCAGGACGACCAGGGCGTCCGCGGCGGGCGCCACGTCCTTGGTCACCGATATCTCGTTCATCGGCGCTCCTCGCTCCGTCCTCCTCGGTTGGGGAGGACCCTAATGAGCGGCGAAGACCAACGTCATTACATCTGAGCTGAAATTGAGCATAACGATCCGGACTCAACCGGACACGCAGCGTCAGATCGCCGGAACGCCTCGCTCCGTGGTACCGGCTGGATAACGGATGCCCTCGCGCGGGCAGAACCCCTTGACGTACCGGGAGCGCATCGGCGTGGATGCGGTGATACCGCACCGACCGCGCGGAGGGGGCCGATGAGACTGCTGCTCGTGGAGGACGACGACCACGTCGCCGCGGCCCTGTCGGCCGTCCTCGGCCGGCACGGCTTCGACGTCACGCACGCGAGGAGCGGTGAGGAGGCCCTCCAGGCCCTGCTGCCGGGCGACCGGTCGCCCTTCGGCGTCGTCCTGCTCGACCTCGGACTGCCCGACCAGGACGGCTTCGAGGTCTGCGGCAGGATCCGCAAGCGCACCACCACGCCCGTCATCATGGTGACCGCCCGGGCCGACACCCGCTCGAAGATCCACGGCCTGAACCTCGGCGCCGACGACTACGTGGTCAAGCCCTACGACACCGGTGAACTGCTCGCCCGCATCCACGCCGTCGCCCGGCGCATCCCGCACCAGGAGAGCGCGCCGGGCCGGTCGCGCGCCCCCGAGGGCGACGCGCACGTCCTCAGCCTGGGCGACCTGACCATCGAGCTCCCCAACCGCCGTGTCTGCGTGGACGGCTCGGCCGTCGCCCTCACCCGCAAGGAGTTCGACCTGCTGGCCCTGCTCGCCCAGCGCCCCGGGGTGGTCTTCCGCAGGGAGCAGATCATCAGCGAGGTGTGGCGCACCAGCTGGGAAGGAACCGGACGCACCCTGGAAGTGCACATCGCCTCGCTGCGCGCCAAATTGCGGATGCCCGCCCTCATCGAGACCGTACGGGGCGTCGGGTACAAGATCGTCGTTCCGGTCCGGTAGCCGCGGCAACCCGTGCGCGCCCGACTCCTCCCCCTGCTCATCGTGCTGATGGCGGGCATCCTGATGACCCTCGGCCTCCCGCTGGCCGCCGGCATGGCCGCCGTGCGCCAGCAGCGGGTCGTCGTCGACCGCATCGACGACACCGCCCGCTTCGCCGCCCTCGCCCAGTTCGTCGGCTACCGCACCCCCGAGCCGCCCGAAGGCGGCGACAGCGGCGATCGGCAGCTCAGCCTCCAGCACGAACTCGCCCGCTACGAGAAGCTCTACGGCATCCGCGCCGGCGTCTTCTCCCGCGAGGGAAAGCCCCTGACGGTCGCCCCCACGGGCTGGGTCCTGCCCCGGCGCGGCGAGAGCTGGGCGGCCTTCCAGGACGCGCTGGCCGGGCGCCGCAGCCGCGATCCCGGACAGATCTGGCCCTGGCGCCACGACCGGCTCACCGTCGCCTCGCCCGTCATCCGCGACAGCGACGTCGTCGCCGTCGTGGTCACGGACTCGCCCACCGGCCGGCTGCGCTCCCTCATCCTGCGCGACTGGCTGCTGATCGCGGCCGGTGAGACGGCGGCGATGCTGGTGGCGGTCGCGGCGGCGTTCCGGCTGACCGGATGGGTGCTCAAGCCCGTACGGACCCTCGACGTCGCCGCCCACGACATCGCCACCGGCCGGATGAAGTCCCGGGTCGTCGCCGACAGCGGCCCCCCGGAACTGCGCAGACTGGCGCGCTCCTTCAACGAGATGGCCGACAACGTCGAGGACGTCCTGGAACAGCAGCGCGCCTTCGTCGCCGACGCCTCGCACCAGCTGCGCAATCCGCTCTCCGCGCTGCTGCTGCGCATCGATCTGCTGGCTCTCGATCTGCCCGAGGGCCACGCGGAGGTCGGCTCGGTGCGCGCCGAGGGCAAGCGACTGGCCCGCGTCCTGGACGACCTGCTGGACCTCGCCCTGGCCGAGCACGCCTCCGGCGACGGCCGGCTCACCGACATCGCCGAGATAGTCACCGACCGGGTGGGCGCCTGGTCGCCGGTCGCCGACCGGGAGAAGATCGCCCTCACCTACCGGGGACCGTCCGCGGCGACCGGCTGGGCCGACCCGGTCGCCCTCTCCAGCGCGCTCGACGCGGTCGTGGACAACGCGCTCAAGTTCACGCCCGAGAACGCCCGTGTCGAGGTCACCGTCGCCGTCTCCGGCGACCGGGTCGACATCACCGTGGCCGACGGCGGCCCGGGCCTCACCGAGGAGGAGCTCGCCCGCATCGGCGATCGCTTCTGGCGCAGCAGCCGCCACCAGAACGTCTCCGGTTCCGGCCTCGGGCTGTCCATCTCCCGCGCCCTGCTCGCCGCCGGCGGCGCCACGCTCTCGTACGAGCCGAACAGGCCGACCGGACTGCGCGTGACGATCGCCGTACCGCGCCACGGCGGCTGAGCCGACGGCGTCGCGACCGGAAACAGGTTCAGGGCTTGGCCGACAGGTAATAGCGGCGCGCCCCGGCGTGGAGCTCCAGGGGGTCGGTGAAGATGGCCGTGCGGAGGTCCACTTTCTGCGCGGCGTTCACCTTGCTGCCGATGTGGTCACGGCTCTTGATCACCGTGCGGGTGACGCTCTCGGCGAGATCCGCGTCGATGTCGTCCCTGGTGACCAGGAGGTTCGCGATCGCGATCGTCTGGACGACGCCGGGGGCGTTCAGCTCGGGATAGGCGTCCGTCGGCATCATCGCCGACCGGTAGTAGCGCGTCTGCCGCCCCATCCGGTGGAGGGGCTCGATGAGGTCCCCGAGCTGGACGAGCCTTATCGGCAGCCGCTCTCCCAGGACCTTGACGGCGTTGGTGGACAGCCCGCCGGACCAGAAGAACGCGTCGAGCTCGCCCTTCTCCAGCAGCCCCGGCATCCGGTCGATGCCCACCCGCACCGGCGTGATGTCCTTTTCGAAGTCGACACGGGCGGCCTGGAGCAGCCGCCGGGCGATCAGCTGCACCCCCGACCCGTCCGCCCCCACCCCCACCCGCAGCCCCGCGAGATCCCGGGTGGACCTCACGGGGGAGTCCTTGCGCACGACCAGCTGCATGTAGTCGTCGTAGAGCCGCGCGCACGCCCGCAACCGTCCGGCACCCGGCTGCTTGCGGTCCCGGTAGGTGGCCACCGCGTCGGCCGTGGCGAACGTGAAGTCGGCCTCGCCTCTCGCGAGCTGCCGCAGGTTGTCGAGGGAGCCCTGACTGTGCCGCAGCCGTACCTTCAGGGCCGGCAGGTCCTGGCCCAGGTCCTCCTTGAGGACGTCGCCGTACTTCTCGTACACCCCGGTCGGCACCCCCGTCGCGACCGTGATCTCCCCGACCGGATCCGGGCCCCGGTCGGGCGGCCACAGCGACCACAGCAGCAGGGCGAGCACGGCGGCCGCCACCGCGCCCGCCCGCGCGGCACGGCGCCCGCCGGGGCGCGCGAATCGGGGAAGCACGCTCGGATCCTGCCAGCCCGCCGCCGCGTCGACCAGGCCTCGGCGGGCGGCGGCTCGGGGCGGAGATCACGGGACGGGGCGCGGGTGCCGGGGAAACGTGGGGGCACGCTGTCCGAGGGACCACGTACCCTGGTCGATTGAGATGAGTGCGAAGACATACGAGGTGCGCACCTACGGGTGCCAGATGAACGTCCATGACTCCGAGCGGCTGTCCGGCCTCCTGGAGGAAGCGGGCTATGTCCGCGCGCCCGAAGGCACCGCCGAGGGCGACGCCGACGTCGTCGTCTTCAACACCTGCGCGGTGCGGGAGAACGCCGACAACAAGCTGTACGGCAATCTCGGCCGCCTGGCACCGATGAAGACGAAGCGGCCCGGCATGCAGATCGCCGTCGGCGGCTGCCTCGCCCAGAAGGACCGCGACACGATCGTCAAGCGGGCCCCCTGGGTCGATGTCGTCTTCGGCACCCACAACATCGGCAAGCTGCCGGTGCTGCTGGAGCGCGCCCGCGTCCAGGAGGACGCGCAGGTCGAGATCGCCGAGTCGCTGGAGGCGTTCCCCTCCACGCTGCCGACGCGCCGTGAGAGCGCCTACGCGGCCTGGGTCTCCATCTCCGTCGGCTGCAACAACACCTGCACCTTCTGCATCGTCCCCGCGCTGCGCGGCAAGGAGAAGGACCGCCGCCCGGGCGACATCCTCGCCGAGGTCGAGGCGCTCGTCGCCGAGGGCGTCAGCGAGATCACCCTCCTCGGCCAGAACGTCAACGCCTACGGCTCCGACATGGGCGACCGCGAGGCGTTCTCCAAGCTGCTGCGCGCCTGTGGCCAGATCGAGGGCCTGGAGCGCGTCCGCTTCACCTCGCCCCACCCGCGCGACTTCACCGACGACGTGATCGCCGCGATGGCCGAGACGCCGAACGTGATGCACCAGCTCCACATGCCGCTGCAGTCCGGCTCGGACACGGTCCTCAAGGCGATGCGCCGCTCGTACCGCCAGGAGCGCTTCCTGGGCATCATCGAGAAGGTGCGCGCCGCCATGCCGGACGCCGCCATCTCCACCGACATCATCGTGGGCTTCCCCGGCGAGACCGAGGAGGACTTCGAGCAGACCATGCACGTCGTCCGCGAGGCCCGCTTCGCCAACGCCTTCACCTTCCAGTACTCCAAGCGCCCCGGCACCCCGGCGGCGACCATGGACGGGCAGATCCCCAAGGAGGTCGTGCAGGCGCGCTACGAGCGTCTGGTCGCCCTCCAGGAGGAGATCTCCTGGGAGGAGAACAAGAAGCAGGTCGGCCGGGTCCTGGAGGTCATGGTCGCCGAGGGCGAAGGCCGCAAGGACGACGCCACCCGGCGCCTCTCCGGCCGCGCCCCCGACAACCGCCTGGTCCACTTCACCAAGCCCGACGAGGACGTGCGCCCCGGCGACGTGGTCACCGTCGAGATCACCTACGCCGCCCCGCACCACCTGCTGGCCGAGGGCCCCGCGAAGGCCGTCCGCCGCACGCCCGCGGGCGACGCGTGGGAGAAGCGCAACGCCGCTCCGGCGGAGAAGCCCCAGGGCGTGATGCTGGGCATCCCGCGCATCGGCGCCCCCGCGCCGACGCCGGCGCCCGCGGCGGGCCCCGGCTGCGGCTGCGACTGAGCGGGCACGGCGGCACAGCGGGACGTGACGGGTTCCCGCAGGTCACAGGTGGCCTGCGGGAACCGGCGGGGAAACGGCCGCACGACGGTCCGGGGAAGCCCGACGAGCGTTGATCGCGAATTGCTAGGGTGCCGCCATGCTCGTCGCCGCCGCCGTATGCCCCTGCCCGCCCCTGCTGGTCCCCGACGTGGCCACCGGGGCCGCGTCCGAGCTGGACGGCCTGCGGGCCGCCTGCCTGGACGCGGTGGCCGTGCTGGCGGCCGCCCGGCCCGACCGGCTCGTCGTCGTGGGCCCCGCCCCGCACGCCGGTGACGGCACCTACCCGCCGGGCTCCCCCGGGTCCTTCCGCGGCCTGGGAGTGGACCTCGACGTGCGGCTCGGCGCGGGGGACCCCGCCGGTGAGCGCGCCCTCCCGCAGTCCCTGGCCGTCGCCGCCTGGCTGCTGGAGCGCACGAAGTGGGCCGCCGCGCCGGTGGAGGGCCTGGGCGTCGGGGCGGCGCTGGAGAGCGAGCGGTGCCTGGCGACCGGCCGGGAACTGGCCGCCACGCCCCAGCGGACCGCACTCCTGGTGATGGGCGACGGCAGCGCCTGCCGCACGGTCAAGGCGCCGGGATACCTGGACGAGCGGGCCGAGCCCTTCGACGCGGAGGCCGCACGGGCCCTGGGAGCCGCCGACACGGCCGCCCTGGCCGCCCTGGACCCCGGGCTCGCCCGCGAGCTCCAGGCGGCCGGACGCGCCCCCTGGCAGGTCCTGGCGGGCGCGGCGGAGGGCGCCGGACTGAGCGGGGCCCTGCTGTACGACGAGGCCCCCTACGGCGTGGGCTACCTCGTGGCCGCCTGGTCGTGACCCGCCGCCGGTCGTGAGCCGTGTACACGGCGACGGCCGTGGAGCGTGCTCCACGGCCGTCGCCGACTCAAGGTGATGACGAGGGTCAGGAGGCCCCGGGGCCCTTCCCGCCGGCCGGGCCCCCGGACTTGCCGTCCTGCTCGGCCAGGCGGCCCAGGGCGTCCTTGGCCTTGCCCGTGCCGGTCTGGATCTGGCTGCTGTACTTGCCCTTGGTCTTCTCGTCGACCACCTTGGCGGCCTTCTCGAGTCCCTGCTCGATCTTGTCCCCGTGCTGCTGCGCGAGATCGCCGGCCTTGTCCTTCAACGGGCCGAGCTTGGCCTTGAGATTGTCCAGCAGGCCCATGGTGACCGCCCCTCGTCTTTCCTCGCCGAACTACTTGCGGGCGCCTTCACCGGCCTCGCTGTCGGCCGCCTTCTCCGCCGACTGCTGCTTAGGGATCTCCACCCCTTCGGCCGCCTCCTCCGCGGCCTCCTCGGCCTCGGTCTCGGCCGCCGCCTCCGGCTGCGCCTCGGCCGTCCCGGCGGCGTCGGTGGATTCCGCCGTCGGAGTGGCAGCCGCGGCCTCTTCCGTTGACGCCGAGGACTTCGACGACGACCTGCCGAGAAGCCTTGCAAACACGCCCATATCTACTCCATTACCTTACTGGTGTGAGCGAAATCCCGCGTCGTCAGGGGCGTCCCATGGCGCCGCTCACGCACGCCGGTCCGCGAACCGGCTCTCGGAACCTCGCAACAGGCAACGAAGCCACCCGCGTCGCGTCACGTCGCTCGTTCGTGGGGTGCTCCGGAGGTTTGGGAGACTGAAGCGGTGAGAAACGCAGCTCCCGCACCCCGGGTCATCGCCGTCGTCGGTCCCACGGCGGCAGGCAAGTCCGATCTCGGCGTCGCCCTCGCCCAGCACCTGGGCGGCGAGGTCGTCAACGCCGACTCCATGCAGCTCTACCGCGGCATGGACATCGGCACGGCCAAACTGACCATGGAGGAGCGGCAGGGCGTGCCGCACCACCTGCTCGACATCTGGGACGTCACCGAGGCCGCCAGCGTCGCCGAGTACCAGCGACTGGCCCGGGCCCACATCGACCGGCTGCTAGCCGAGGGACGCACGCCGATCCTCGTCGGGGGCTCCGGGCTCTACGTCAAGGGCACCATCGACGCCATGGACTTCCCCGGCACCGACCCGGCCGTCCGGGCCCGGCTGGAGGCCGAACTCGAGGAGCTCGGCCCCGGCGCCCTCCACTCCCGGCTGGCCGCCGCCGACCCGGCCGCCGCCCGCGCGATCCTCCCCGGCAACGGCCGCCGCATCGTGCGCGCCCTGGAGGTCATCGAGCTCACCGGCCGGCCCTTCACGGCGAACCTGCCCGGGGAGGAGCCCGTCTACGACGCCCTGCAGATCGGCGTGGACGTCGAGCGCCCCGAACTGGACGAACGGATCACCGTCCGGGTGGACCGGATGTGGGAGGCCGGGCTCGTCGACGAGGTGCGCGCCCTGGAGCGCGAGGGCCTGCGCGAGGGGCGCACGGCCTCACGTGCCCTCGGCTATCAGCAGGTGCTCGCCTTCCTGGCGGGGGAGTGCACCGAGGACGAGGCCCGTACCGAGACCGTCCGCGCCACCAAGCGCTTCGCGCGCCGGCAGGACTCGTGGTTCCGGCGCGATTCCCGCGTCCACTGGCTGAGCGGCGCCGCCGAGCGACGGGCGGAACTTCCCGAGCGAGCGCTGGCGTTGGTCGAACGGGCTATTACAGCCTGATCACGTGATGGCATCGGGACGCTCCGCACGCCATGGGGAGCGCGTCCGACGTGCCATCATCAAGCTTCGATCGAGCCGTGGAGTCCGAGTTGGGAGGGCGCGTGGCGATGGAGGCCGGCCCTCGTGACAGACCGCATCAGCCGCAGCCCTGGGGCGACCTCCCGGCGGTGGCCGGAGGAGAGCCGGACGTGCTCACCCCGGACGGCCCCGACGACACCGAGGGGACGACGGCGGACGCGTCGGCGCCCGAGTCGTTCCGCGAGCTGCGCCCGCCGCGCAGGCTGAGGCTGTGGCAGCTCGCGCCCATCGTCGTGCTCGCCGCCGTCGGCTCGCTGATGTTCGCCTTCCCGCTCGCCTTCGAGTTCGGCGACGGCGGACCCCTCGTCGCCGTCCTCGGCCTGCTCATCAGCTGCTGCGCCGCCGGCTGGGGCGTGATGGCGGCCCGTCGCGTGGGTTACACCTGGCCGGGCCTGCCGCCGCGCGGCTCCGGGCGGCGCCCGGACTGGCGGTACGTGGCCGCCTACACGGCCGTCGTCGCCGTGGTGGTCCTCCTCGCCGTGCTGCGCGTGGCGCGCCTGCGCTGACCGGCGCGGGGACCGGCGGAGGGCCCCCGGGCGAGGCCCCGTACCATCGAAGCGTGAGCACCGCGCAGATCGCCTTCCTCAAGGGTCACGGCACCGAGAACGACTTCGTGATCATTCCCGACCACGACGGGCGCCTGGAGCTGTCCCCGACCGCGGTCGCGCTCCTGTGCGACCGGCGTGCGGGCATAGGCGCCGACGGCGTGCTCCGTGTCGTGCGCTCCGCCGCGCACCCCGAGGCGCGGGCGATGGCCGACGAGGCCGAGTGGTTCATGGACTACCGCAACAGCGACGGCAGCGTCGCCGAGATGTGCGGCAACGGCGTCCGGGTGTTCGCGCGCTACCTCCAGGAGGCGGGCCTCGTCGAGGCGGGCGATCTCGCGATCGCCACGCGCGCCGGCGTCCGGCACGCCCACATCGCCAAGCCGGGCCCCGACGGCGAGCCCGGCGGGATCACCGTCGCCATGGGCCGGGCCGAGCTCCCCGAGGGCGAGGTCACCGTCACCGTCGGTGAGCGCGACTGGCCCGCGCGCAACGTCAACATGGGCAACCCCCACGCCGTCTCCTTCGTCGACGACCTCGCCGACGCCGGGAACCTGTACACCGCGCCCGCCGTCGCCCCCGCCGCCACCTACCCGGACGGCGTCAACGTGGAGTTCGTCGTCGACCGCGGTCCCCGCCACGTCGCCATGCGGGTCCACGAGCGGGGCTCGGGCGAGACGCGCTCGTGTGGCACCGGCGCCTGCGCCGTGATGGTCGCGACCGCCCGCCGCGACGGCGCCGACCCGGCCGTCCTGGGCCACCCCGTCACCTACACCGTGGACGTCCCCGGCGGACGCCTGGTGATCAGTGAGACCCCGGACGGCACCGTCGAGATGACCGGTCCCGCCGTGATCGTCGCGGAGGGCGTCTTCGACGCCTCCCGCTTCGCCGTCACGGTCTGACGCCCTTCGCCGTCCCTGGAGGACGCCCGGGCGGGCACGCCACTGTTCGCCGTGGGGCCCGTGTCATGCCTCGGCTCCCTCGAATGGGTGATCCGTTTCACTCTGGGCGAGAGCGGGTGAGCGGTGCGTGATGGGCTCGGTAGCATCAAGCACCGGCCTGGAGGCGTGAGCCGACCGCCGGTCGACGCTGCCGGAGGTGCCCATGGGCGCAGAGGTCACGAACACCGGTGCTCCCGGCCGCAGGCGCGGCCGCCGCATCGACCTGAGACGGCTGGGACGCGCGGCGCTCAGCGGCTCCGGCGCCCGCGGCCGGCTCCCCGACGCCATCGACCACGTGGCCAAGGTCCACCGCGCCCACCACCCCGGCGCCGACCTGGACATCCTCCGCCGGGCCTACGTCCTCGCCGAGTCCTCCCACCGCGGTCAGACGCGCAAGAGCGGCGAGCCCTACATCACCCATCCCCTCGCCGTCACCCTGATCCTGGCCGAACTGGGCGCCGAGACCACCACCTTGACCGCGTCCCTCCTCCACGACACGGTCGAGGACACCGAGGTGACCCTCGATCAGGTGGGGGAGGCGTTCGGCGAGGAAGTGCGCTTCCTCGTCGACGGCGTCACCAAGCTGGAGAAGGTCGACTACGGCGCAGCCGCCGAGCCCGAGACCTTCCGCAAGATGCTCGTGGCCACCGGCAACGACGTCCGGGTCATGTCCATCAAGCTCGCCGACCGCCTCCACAACATGCGCACCCTCGGCGTCATGCGCCCCGAGAAACAGGCGCGCATCGCCAAGGTCACCCGCGACGTGCTGATCCCGCTCGCCGAGCGACTGGGCGTGCAGGCCCTGAAGACCGAGCTGGAGGACCTGGTCTTCGCCATCCTCCACCCCGACGAATACGCCCGCACCCGCGACCTCGTCCTCGCCCACGCGGGCCGCCCCGACCCCCTGGAGGCCACCGCCGCACGGGTGCGCGCCGTCCTGCGCGAGGCCGACATCAACGCCGAAGTCCTCGTACGCCGCCGCCATTTCGTCTCCGTGCACCGAGTGCGGATCAAGCGCGGCGAGCTCACCGGTTCCGACCTGGGCAGACTGCTCGTCCTGGTCGCCGAGGACGCGGACTGCTACGGGGTCCTCGGCGAGCTGCACACCTGCTTCACCCCGTTCATCTCCGAGTTCAAGGACTTCATCGCCGCCCCCAAGTTCAACCTCTACCAGTCGCTGCACACGGCCGTCGCCGGCGAGGACGGCCAGGCGGCCGAAGTCCTCATCCGCACCCACCGGATGCACCGGGTCGCCGAGGCCGGCGTCGTCGCCCTCGGCAACCCCTACGCGGCCCCCGACGCCCCCGACGCGCCGGACGGCGAGCGCGTCGACCCCACCCGCCCCGGCTGGCTCTCCCGCCTCCTGGAATGGCAGCGCGCCACCCCCGACCCGGACACCTTCTGGACGTCCCTGCGCGACGAGCTCGCCCAGGACCGCGAGGTCACGGTCTTCCGGGCCGACGGCGGCACCATCGGCCTCCCGGCGGGCTCCAGCTGCGTCGACGCGGCCTACGCCCAGTACGGAGACGGGGCGCACCACTGCATCGGCGCCCGGGTCAACGGCAGGCTGGCCGCCCTCGGCACCGTGCTGCGCGACGGCGACACCCTCCATCTGCTGATGTCCCCGGACAGCGCCTCCGGTCCCTCGCCCGAGTGGCGCGAGCACGCGCGGACGCCGGCGGCCCGGATCGCCATCGACCGCTGGCTGGCCGCCCACCCGGCGCCCGAACCGGCCGCCGACGGTCCGCCCGCCGCACCGCCCGCCCCCGGCCCGCCCCGGTCCGCTCCCCGGGCCGCCTCCCCCGCGCGCGGCCCGGTCGCCGTCGTCACCGGAGCGGCGGGCGAGGGCGAGCGGGCGGCCGTGAGCGTCCGGCTGGCGGGCTGTTGCACTCCCGTCCCACCCGACGAGGTCACCGGCTTCGCGGTGCGCGGCGGCACGGTGACGGTGCACCGCGCGCCCTGCCCCGTGGTCGACCGGATGGTCACCTCGGGCCGGCAGCCGGTGGAGGTGCGCTGGCGCAGCCCGGACGAGGCGGGCGGCGGGGACTACCGCGTGACCCTGCGGGCGGAGTCGTTCAGCAGACCGCATCTGCTCGCCGACCTGACCGAGGCCATCGCGGCCGAAGGGGTCGCCGTCATCTCGGCCGCCGTCGAGCCGCCGTACGAGCAGCGCGTGCGGCACACCTACACCCTCCAGCTGGCCGACCCGGGCCGGCTGCCGGAGCTGATGCGGGCGATGCGCCGGGTCCCGGGGGTCTATGACGTCGAGCGGGCGGGCCGGGCGCTGACGGCCCCGCTGTAGCCGCGCTTCCGCCGGCCGGGAAGCATGCCCATCGGTCGTCCGATACGACACTCGTACCAGCATCCAAGACGCTCGTAAGGGTGGGCCGACGCCGCGCCGCCACCGGCGTGCGGGCGCGCGCTGGTAGCGGTGGAGCATGTCGCACTCACCCGCCCCCGGGGAGCGTTCCCCGCAGCGCCGGCGCTTCCCGCGCCGCCGGGCCGCCCTCCTCGCGGCCGCGGCGGTCCTGGTCCTGGGCGCCGCCGCGCCGCCGACCCCCGAGGCCCGGGGGATCGGCGACCGGCTCTTCCCCCACCTGGGCAACCCCGGCTACGACATCGCGGCCTACGACATCTCGCTCGTCTATCACGCCAACAACCAGCCGCTGGACGCCGTGACCCGGTTCGTCGCGCGGTCCACCGCGCGGCTGGACGACTTCAACATGGACTTCACCCACGGCACGATCGCCTCGGTGGAGGTCAACGGCGCGCCCGCCCAGTTCACCCCCGCCGGCGAGGACGTGGCCGTCACCCCCACCGAGCCGGTGCCCTCCGGCAGCTCGTTCACCGTCACCGTCCATCACACCAGCGATCCGCGCGGCGAGGGCGAGGGCGGCTGGGTGCCGACCAGCGACGGCCTCGTCATGGCCAACCAGGCCGACGCCGCGCACCGGGTCTTCCCCGGCAACGACCACCCTTCCGACAAGGCGCTGTTCACCTTCCGCGTGACCGCCCCGAAGGAGCTGACCGTGGTCGCCAACGGGCTGCCCGCCGGGCAGACCACCGAGGGGGCGAACACCACCTGGACCTACCGCACCCTCCACCCCATGGCCACCGAACTCGCGCAGGTCGCCATCGGCCGCTCCACCGTGCCCCAGCGCGGCGGCCCGCGCGGGCTGAAGCTGCGGGACGTGGTGCCGGCCGCCGACCAGAAGGCCCTGGAGAGCTGGACCGCCAAGACGCCGGACCAGATCGCGTGGATGGAGAAGCGGGTCGGGAACTACCCCTTCGAGACCTACGGCGTGCTCATCGCCGACGCCTCGACCGGCTTCGAGCTGGAGACGCAGACCCTCTCCCTCTTCGAGCGCGACGTGTTCACCAAGGCCGGCTTCCCCGACTGGTACGTGGAGTCGATCATGGTTCACGAGCTCGCCCACCAGTGGTTCGGCGACAGCGTGAGCCCCCGCGTCTGGTCCGACCTCTGGCTCAACGAAGGCCACGCCACCTGGTACGAATCGCTCTACGCGGAGGAGCGCAAGGGCCGGAAACTGGTGGACCGGATGCGCGTCGCCTATCAGCTCTCCGACCAGATGCGCGCCGACGGAGGCCCCCCGGCGGCGATCAAGGGGCCCGTGCCCGGCAAGAAGATCAGCATCTTCCGGCCCGTCTGCTACGACGGCAGCGCCCTGGTGCTCTACGCCCTCCGCCAGCGGATCGGCACGGCGGCCTTCGACCGCCTGGAGCGCGAGTGGGTGCGCCGCTACCACGACTCCACCGCCACCACCGCCGACTTCGTCGCCCTCGCCTCCGAGGTCTCCGGCCAGGACCAGGCCCGGTTCCTCCAGCCGTGGCTGTACGGACGGACGACCCCGCCCATGCCCGGGCACCCCGACTGGAAGACGACCCCGCCGAAACCCGCGTGACGCCCCGGCGGCGGCATGGGAACATCGACGGGTCGGCGAGGCGGCCGCCCCCGGGAATCTCCGGAGGGCGCCGGACGTTGTCGATGCCGTGAGCCCTCGCCACGAGGGCTCCGCACAGTCGTCAATCAAGCAAAGGATCAAATGACCTCCTCTTCTTCCCTTCCCCAGGACCGGCAGGACCGGCAGAGCCTCCCGGAGAGCCTTCGGGCCGACGCCCTGATGGAAGAGGACGTCGCCTGGAGCCACGAGATCGACGGGGAGCGCGACGGCGAGCAGTACGACCGCTCCGAGCGCGCCGCGCTCCGCCGTGTCGCCGGGCTCTCCACGGAGCTCGAGGACGTCACCGAGGTCGAGTACCGGCAGCTGCGCCTGGAGCGCGTCGTGCTGGTCGGCGTCTGGACGTCCGGCACGGTCCAGGACGCCGAGAACTCCCTCGCGGAGCTCGCCGCCCTCGCCGAGACGGCCGGCGCGCAGGTCCTCGACGGCGTCATCCAGCGCCGCGACAAGCCGGACCCGGCCACCTACATCGGCTCGGGCAAGGCCCAGGAGCTCCGGGACATCGTCCTGGAGACCGGCGCCGACACCGTCGTCTGCGACGGTGAGCTCAGCCCCGGCCAGCTCATCCACCTCGAGGACGTCGTCAAGGTCAAGGTCGTCGACCGCACGGCCCTGATCCTCGACATCTTCGCCCAGCACGCCAAGTCCCGCGAGGGCAAGGCCCAGGTCTCGCTGGCCCAGATGCAGTACATGCTGCCCAGGCTGCGCGGCTGGGGCCAGTCGCTGTCCCGGCAGATGGGTGGTGGTGGCTCCGGCTCCTCCGGCGGCGGCATGGCCACCCGTGGCCCCGGTGAGACCAAGATCGAGACGGACCGGCGACGGATCCGCGAGAAGATGGCGAAGATGCGCCGGGAGATCGCGGAGATGAAGACCGGCCGTGACGTCAAGCGCCAGGAGCGCCGACGGAACAAGATCCCGTCGGTGGCCATCGCGGGCTACACCAACGCCGGCAAGTCCTCGCTGCTCAACCGTCTCACCGGCGCGGGCGTACTGGTGGAGAACTCCCTGTTCGCCACCCTGGACCCGACCGTCCGCCGGGCCGAGACGCCCTCGGGCCGGATCTACACCCTCGCCGACACCGTCGGCTTCGTCCGGCACCTGCCGCACCACCTCGTCGAGGCGTTCCGCTCCACGATGGAGGAGGTCGGCGACTCCGACCTGATCCTCCACGTGGTCGACGGCTCGCACCCGGCGCCGGACGAGCAGCTTGCCGCCGTGCGCGAGGTGATCCGGGACGTCGGCGCGGTCGACGTGCCCGAGATCGTCGTGATCAACAAGGCGGACGCCGCCGATCCGCTGGTCCTCCAGCGGCTGCTCCGCATCGAGAAGCACTCGATCGCGGTGTCGGCGCGGACCGGCGAGGGCATCGCGGAGCTGCTGGCACTGATCGACTCCGAGCTGCCGCGCCCCGCCGTGGAGATCGAGGCGCTCGTGCCGTACACCCATGGCTCGCTGATCGCCCGGGTGCACAAGGACGGCGAGGTGATCTCCGAGGAGCACACCCCGGAGGGCACCCTGATCAAGGCCCGGGTCCACGAGGAGCTCGCCGCCGAGCTCCAGCGGTTCGTACCGGCCGCCCGGCACTGACCCCGCCGACACGAAGGCCCGCCCCGACATCGGTCGGGGCGGGCCTTCGCTCGTTGCCGCTCGCTCCTGCTCGCTACTGCTTGTTGGCGAACTTCTGGCTCAGCGCGTCGTAGACGCCCTTGGCCTCCGGGCCCAGGCGCGGCCCCGCCAGCCAGGTGCTGTTGGCCGGGCCGATCGACGTGTTGGAGATCAGCACCGGCTTGCCGTCCGGACCGTTGGCGAACCAGCCGCCACCCGACGAACCGCCCGTCATCGTGCAGCCGATGCGGTACATCGTGGGCTGCGACGACTCGATGGTCAGGCGGCCCGGCCTGTCCACGCAGTCGTACATCTTCTGCCCGTCGAAGGGCGGCGCGGCCGGGTAGCCCCAGGCCCCCATGCTGCTGATGGACTTCACCTGCGGGGTGCTGAAGTCGACGGTGAGGGCGTTGCCGACCGTCTCCTCCAGGGACTTCCCGGTGCCGTTCTCGGACTTCACATGGAGCACGGAGAAGTCGTACGGAGCACCCGCGCCACCGGTCTCGGCGCCCTGCGTGATCCACTGCGTCGACGTCTGCGCCCAGTCCGCCCACCACAGGCCGTACGGGGCGACGTCCTGCACCGGAGCGCTGTTGACCTGCGCGCCCGGGAGGCCCTTGTCGTTGTAGGACGGCACGAAGGCGATGTTCCGGTACCAGCCGCCCTTCTGGCCGGCGTGCACGCAGTGGCCGGCGGTCCACACCAGGTTGGACTTGCCCGGGTGCGCCGGGTCCTTGACGACCGTGCCCGAGCAGACCATGTGGCCCTCGGGGCTGTCGAAGAAGACCTTGCCCACGGGGGCGGCGTTGTTGTGGTACGGCAGACCGACGGCCTTGGCGGTGACCGGGCGCGGCTCCGGGTCCGTGACGCCCTGGTCGCTCGCCCCGCCACCCGGCACGGTGCCGGGGGCGCCCTGGGTGGCCAGCGTCTTGTCGCTGGAGTGGGCGTCCTTCATCGTGTCGGGCTTCCAGTGGCCCTTGATGATGGGGTTGACGAAGTCGCGGGCCTCACGCAGCCACTGGTCCTTGTCCCAGTTCTTCCAGGCGCCGTCCTGCCACTTCTTCTTCCACTTCTCCAGGTCCTGGGCGGGAATGCCCTTGGGCAGGCTGGGGAAGTCGTCGCCCTTCTGGCTCGCGGCCGCGCTGGGCTTGGTGTCGCCCGCGGCCTTGTCGTCGGACGGGCCGCACGCGGTGGCCGTCAGCGCCAGGGCGGCGGTGAGGGCGGCCGCGGCCAGGACTGGCCGCCTTGTCGATGGCATGGAGTGGGCTCCCCCTGTGATCTGTGCGTATCGGGTGGTTCATGTCCGCTATATGCGCGGGCATGGCGTGAACTTGTCATGCCCCGTCCCGGCGAGGGGCGGGGCCCCCACTATGCCGGTGCCGAGGGAGACGGACACGGGCGGGTCCTCGGTTCCGGAACGAAGGATCTTGCGATCCGACCGTGATCCGCAGCTCGCGGCGTCGTTGGTACGTACGGGGGACGACCGGCCACCGTTCAGCGGGCAGAAGGAGGTAACCGAGCCATGACCCCGACCCGACTACCGCCGCCCGCACCGCTCTTGGCACGTCGGCCCGGGCGCGCGGGCACGCCGCGGCGACAGCCGACCCGCGAGCCCTCGGCCCGGACGTACGCCCGGTCGCTGCCCGTCGTGCCCGTGCGCGCCCGGGGCCTGACCATCGAGGGCGCCGACGGCCGTCGCTATCTCGACTGCCTCTCGGGCGGCGGCGCCCTCGCGCTCGGCCACAATCACCCGGTCGTGTTGGAGGCCATCCGCGCCGTGCTCGACTCCGGCGCGCCGCTCCAGGTCCCGGACCTCGCCACGCCCGTCCAGGAGGCCTTCGCGGACGAGCTGTTCGCGACCCTCCCGCGCGGACTGGCCGACTCGGCCCGGATCCGGTTCTGCGGCCCCGCCGCCACCGATGCCCTGGCGGACGCCTTCCGCCTCGTCCGCGCCGCGACCGGCCGCGCCGGACTCCTCACCCTGGGGGGCGACGGGCCGGGGGAGGCGGTGTCGGGGTTCGCCTCGCCGCAGGGGCCCCTCGCCGGAGGCGCCGGCGCGGTCGGCTGTGTGTCGGGGTGTCCGATCGGCGGAGTCGGCACAGGGGGCGCTCGCGCGCAGGGACTTCCGTTCGTCGACGTCCGCATGGGAAACCTCGGCGCGGAAGGTTGTTCGTCCGGGCTGCCGTTTGCCGACATCCCCACCGCAAACCTCGGTGCTGCGCCGGGGTTTCCGTCCCCTGGCGTCCACGAAGGGGGCTGCGGGGCGACGGGCTGTCCGTTCGGCGACGCCCCCACGGACGCGGCCGGACGTCCGATCGGTGACGTCCACCGCCGCGCCCCGCTTCCCGCCGGGCTCGTCGTCGAGCCCGTCCTGGGTGACGGAGTGGTGCCGGTGCCCGACGACGGGCTGCGCCGGATCCGCGATGTCACCGCGGCGCGGGCCGTGCCGCTCATCGCCGACGAGACGTGGACGGGGGCCGGCCGCACGGGCGCCTTCTGGGCCGTCGAACACAGTCGCGTCGTCCCCGACGTCATGGTCCTGTCCAGGGCCATCGGCGGCAGTCTCCCGCTCGCCGTCATCGTCCACCGCGACGACCTCGACGCCCGGCCGAGCCGGCAGGGCCCGCCCGCCGCCTTCCAGGGCAACCAGCTCGCCATGGCCGCGGGCACGGCCACCCTGCGCCACATCCGGCAGCACGGACTGGACCGCCGCGCGGCCGTCCTCGGCGCCCGGATGCTCGAACGGCTGCGGCGGCTCGCGCGGGAGCACGCGTGCGTCGCGGACGTACGCGGCAAGGGCCTGATGATCGGCATCGAGATCACCGATCCCGAGGCCGCCCCCCAAGCCGATCCCGAGGCCGCCCCCCGAGCCACCGCGCTGGCCGAGACCGTCCGGCGGGAGTGCCTGCGCCGCGGCCTGATCGTCGGGCTGAGCGACCGCCGCCCCCCGGTGATCCGGCTGCTTCCGCCCCTCACCCTCACCGACGAGCAGGCCGAGGCCGTCCTCGACCGGCTGTCCGACGCCGTCGCCGCGGCCTCCCGCACCGTCCGCCGGCTCCCCAACCCCTAGACCGCCGCACCAGACCGCCGAAGGAGGAAGGCGCCGCAGCCCGGCCGGAACGCCGTGACCTGTACGCCGCACCCCGCATGAACGCGTCCCTCCCCACCGATGCATCCCCCGTCGGCCAGGCCCTGACCCCGGCGCTGCCGCGCCCGCACGGCAGGGCCGGCGCGCACGATCACGGCGGGCACGTCGCCCGCGCCGAACTGCCCGCCGGTGGACCGCACGGCGTCGCCGAGCCCCTCGACGACCCCGACCCGCGAGCCGCCGCGGACGCCGCCGCCGTGGAGAACCTGCTGCGCTGCTGGGTGCGCGAGAACGGCGTCGAACGCCCCCACGGCGACATCCTCTACCTGCCGCTCAACGCCAGCGGCATCCCGCTGAGCGTGCCGGTGCACTACTGGTCCGCCACCGGCTGGCACCGCTTCGGACGCGTCACGCTGACCGGCGGCCCCGACGACGCCCCCGCCTTCGACGCCGTCACCCTGGCCGCCCTCCTCGGCCGGGAAGCCGCCCACCGCGCGGCCCAGTCCGGCCGTCCCCTCACCGACGACGGCGGGGAACTGGTCGCCCGCGTCGCCGACTCGGCACGCCGCACGGCCGTGTTCCTCGCCGACCGGCGCGAGCGGCCCGCCGACCCGGACGCGGGCGAACTCTTCCTCTACGGCGAACAGGCCCTGCTCCTCGGACACCCCCTGCACCCCGCGCCCAAGAGCCGCGAGGGACTCTCGGACGCCGAGGCCGCGCCCTACTCGCCCGAGCTGCGCGGCAGCTTCCCGCTGCACTGGCTGGCCGTCGACCGTTCCGTGCTCGCCGCCGACTCGGCCTGGACGGAGCGCGGCCGCCCCGTCGACGCCACCGCGCTCGCGGCCCGCCTCGCCGGGCCGGACCTGGAGCGCGAACTGCCGCCCGGGACCGTCCCCCTGCCGGCGCACCCCTGGCAGGCCCGCGACATCCGCCACCGCCCCGAGTTCGCCCAGCTCTTCGACGCCGGGCTGCTGCGCGACCTCGGTCCGCGGGGCGTGCCCTGGTACCCCACGTCGTCGCTGCGGACCGTGCACCGGCCCGGCGCCCCCGCGATGCTCAAGCTCTCCGTCGGCCTGCGCGTCACCAACTCCCGCCGCGAGAACCTCCGCAAGGAGCTGCGGCGCGGCGTCGAGGTGCACCGGCTGCTGCGCGGCGGCCTCGCCGAGCGCTGGCGGACGTCCTGCGTCGGCGGGCACGGCTTCGACATCGTCCGCGACCCGGCCTGGATCGGTGTCGACGCCCCGGACGGCACCCCCCTGCGCGGGCTCGACACCGTCATCCGGCACAACCCCTTCGGTCCCGGCGACGACGCCGTGTGCCTCGCCGGGCTCGTCTCGCCCCGGCCGTGGGCCGGCCGGCAGGGCGCCACCGGAAGGCCCGCCACCCACTCCCGGCTCGCCGACACCGTCGCCCGGCTCGCCTACCGCACGGGCCGGCCCGCCGGAGCCGTCGCCACGGAATGGTTCCTGCGCTACCTCGAGGCGATCGTCCGGCCCGTCCTCTGGCTCGACGGCGAAGCGGGCATCGCCCTGGAGGCCCACCAGCAGAACACCCTCGTCCTGCTGGACGCGGACGGCTGGCCCGTCGGCGGGCGCTACCGCGACAACCAGGGCTACTACTTCCGCGAATCCCATCGCGCCGCGCTCGAACAGCGACTTCCGGGCATCGGGCGGGAGAGCGACACCTTCGTTTCGGACGCGGTCGCCGACGAACGGTTCCTCTACTACCTCGGCATCAACAACGTCCTCGGTCTGATCGGCGCGTTCGGCTCCCAGCGCCTCGCCGACGAGCACATCCTGCTCGCCGCGCTCCGTCGCTTCCTCAAAGAGGCCGCGTCCGGCGCCTCCCCGGTCCGTTCCGCCCTGCCCCGGCGCCTCCTGGAGGAGCCCGTGCTGCGCTGCAAGGCCAACATGCTGACCAGGCTGCACGGTCTCGACGAGCTCTCCGGACCCGTCGACTCCCAGTCCGTCTACGTCACCATCGCCAACCCCCTGGCCACGGCGGCGGGGTGAGCCACGGATGAACGCCGACACCAACGCCGACACGAACGCCGGGACGAACCCGCTCAACGACACCCTCGACCTCCGGCTGACCGATGAACTCATCGAGCTCATCACCGCCGAGCACGCCGTGCACGACCTCACCGAACCAGCCGACGCCCGCCACCACTCCCCGGGGGCCGGACGGCCCGGATTCCCCGGTGGGCCCGGCGACTTCCTGGACGGTCTCGCCGACTGGGGGCCGGTGGGCACCGACGCGGGGCCGTTCCAGCTCGTCCCGGTGCGGATCGAACGCGACCTCCGGCTGGTCACGCAGTGGATGAACGATCCCGCTGTCGCGGCGTTCTGGGAGCTGGCCGGACCGGGCGCCGCCACCGTCGACCACCTCCGGGCCCAGCTCGACGGCGACGGGCGCAGCATGCCCTGCCTCGGCGTGCTCTCCGGGGTCCCGATGAGCTACTGGGAGGTCTACCGGGCCGATCTCGACCCGGTCGCCCGCCACTACCCGGCCCGGCCGCACGACACCGGGATCCACTTCCTCATCGGCAAGGTCGCCGACCGGGGCCGGGGTCTCGGCACGCTCCTCCTGCGGGCCGTCGCCGACCTGGTCCTGGACCGCCGCCCCTCCTGCGACCGGGTCATCGGGGAACCGGACCTGCGCAACACCCCGTCGACGGCCGCGTTCCTCGGCGCGGGCTTCCGGCTGAGCGGCGAGGTGGAGCTGCCCGGCAAACGCGCGGCGCTGATGATCCGCGACAGGGCGCTGCGTGCCGTTCTGTGACGATCACGATGTCGTGCGACGGTCCGGGTCGGCCCGTTTGTACGGCCTGGCCCGGAAAGGCCCGGGACGGACATCGGCCCGCGATGTCAGTGCCGCACCGTAGGCTGAACAGGCTATGACTGCCACCTCCTCGCCCTCCGTCACCGACCTGCTGCACGCCGCCGTCTCCGCCGTCGGCGGCAGCGAGCGGCCCGGCCAGGTCACCATGGCCGAAGCCGTCGCCGCGGCCATCGACGACGGTTCCCACCTGCTCGTCCAGGCGGGCACCGGCACCGGTAAGTCGCTCGGCTACCTCGTGCCGGCCCTCGCCCACGGCGAGCGCGTCGTCGTCGCGACGGCGACGCTCGCGCTCCAGCGCCAGCTCGTCGAGCGCGATCTGCCGAGGACGGTCGACGCGCTGCATCCGCAGCTGCGCCGTCGCCCCCAGTTCGCGATGCTCAAGGGCCGCAGCAACTACCTGTGCCTCCACCGGCTCCACGAGGGCGTCCCGCAGGACGAGGAGGAGGGGCTCTTCGACCCCCTCGAGTCGGCCGCGCCCACCAGCAAGCTCGGCAAGGACCTGCTGCGCCTGCGCGACTGGGCGGACGAGACCGAGAGCGGCGACCGGGACGATCTGACGCCCGGCGTCTCCGACCGCGCCTGGGCCCAGGTGTCCGTCACCTCCCGCGAGTGCGTGGGCGCCTCGAAGTGCGCCTACGGTGCCGAGTGCTTCGCCGAGGCGGCCCGGGAGCGGGCCAAGCTCGCCGACGTGGTGGTCACCAATCACGCGCTGCTCGCCATCGACGCGATCGAGGGCGCCCCGGTCCTCCCCGGCCATGAGGTCCTGATCGTGGACGAGGCCCATGAGCTGGTCTCGCGGGTCACCGGCGTCGCGACCGGTGAGCTTACTCCCGGCCAGGTCAACCGGGCCGTCCGGCGGGCCGCCAAGCTCGTCGACGAGAAGGCGGCGGACGCCCTCCAGACCGCCGCGGAGAGTTTCGAGCGGCTGATGGAGCTCGCTCTGCCCGGCCGGCTGGAGGAGATCCCGGAGGACCTCGACCACTGTCTGATGGCCTTGCGCGACGCCTCGCGCACGGTGATCTCGTCGATCGGCAACACCCGCGACAAGTCCCTCCAGGACGAGGACGCGGTCCGCAAGCAGGCCCTGGCCTCTGTGGAGAACATTCACGCGGTCGCCGAGCGCATCGTGGCGCGCTCCGAGTACGACGTCGTCTGGTACGAGCGGCACGACCGCTTCGGCGCCTCGCTGCGGGTGGCGCCCCTGTCGGTGTCGGGGCTGCTGAGGGAGAAGCTCTTCAGCGAGCGGTCCGTGGTGCTGACGTCGGCCACGCTCAAGCTCGGCGGCGACTTCAACGGCGTCGGCGCTTCCCTGGGCCTCGCCCCGGAGGGCGTCGAGGGGGACGACCTCCCGTCGTGGAAGGGCGTCGATGTCGGCTCGCCGTTCGACTATCCGAAGCAGGGCATCCTCTATGTCGCCCGGCACCTGGCCCAGCCGGGCCGGGAGGGGAACCGGACGGACATGCTCGACGAGCTGGCCGAGCTGGTGGAGGCGGCCGGAGGCCGCACGCTGGGGCTGTTCTCCTCGATGCGGGCCGCCCAGGCGGCCGCCGAGGCGCTCCGGGGACGGCTCGACATGCCGATCCTGCTCCAGGGCGAGGACACGCTGGGCGAGCTGATCAAGAACTTCGCGGGGGACACGCGGACGTGTCTGTTCGGCACGCTGTCGCTGTGGCAGGGCGTCGACGTGCCGGGGCCGAGCTGCCAGCTCGTGGTCATGGACCGGGTGCCCTTCCCCCGCCCGGACGATCCGCTGATGAGCGCCCGGCAGCGGGCCGTGGAGGACGCGGGGGGCAATGGCTTCATGTCCGTGGCCGCGACACACGCGGCACTGCTGATGGCGCAGGGCGCGGGCCGGCTCGTCCGGGCGTCGGGGGATCGCGGTGTGGTCGCGGTGCTCGACCCCCGGCTGGCGACGGCCCGCTACGGATCCTTCCTGCGGGCCTCGATGCCGGACTTCTGGTACACCACGGACCGTAATCAGGTGCGCCGTTCCCTGTCCGCCATCGACGCGGCGGCCAAGGCGGAGGGGAAATGAAGGGCTGCCGCTGCCGTATAAAGAAAAGGCGCTCGGCAGCGTGAGCGCGCAAATCACGTATGCGCCTGAATGCGAATAGGCATAAAGAAGAGCCCCGGAACCGGCGCAGTTGGTTCCGGGGCCCCGTCTTTCGGCGGGTGTGTCAGACCCGCCGCAATACGGCCACGACCTTGCCCAGAATGGTGGCCTCGTCGCCGGGGATGGGCTGGTAAGCGGCATTGTGCGGGAGCAGCCAGACATGGCCGTCCTCGCGCTTGAAGCGCTTGACCGTGGCCTCTCCGTCGAGCATCGCGGCCACGATGTCACCGTTCTCCGCCACGGGCTGGCGGCGGACCGTCACCCAGTCGCCGTCGCAGATGGCGGCCTCGATCATGGAATCGCCGACGACCTTGAGGACGAACAGCTCTCCGTCGCCGACCAGCTGCCGGGGGAGGGGGAAGACGTCCTCCACCGACTCCTCGGCCAGGATGGGACCACCGGCGGCGATACGGCCCACCAGCGGGACGTACGAGGCCGCGGGCTTGCCGGTGGTGTCGGTGGGCTGGGTGCTCGGCTGGTCCGAGCCGCGCACCTCGTAGGCGCGGGGGCGGTGCGGGTCCCGGCGGAGGAAGCCCTTGCGCTCCAGGGCCATGAGCTGGTGGGCGACCGATGAGGTGCTGGAGAGCCCCACCGCCTGGCCGATCTCGCGCATGGATGGTGGGTATCCGCGGCGCTGGACTGAGTCCCGGATGACCTCGATCACACGGCGCTGCCGGTCGGTGAGCCCGGAGCTGTCCGCCCGGATGCCCGGGGGCCGTCCTGGGAGCGAGCGGGCCGGCTTCTGCCCCTCGGCGTTCATGGCTGCGTCATTCATCGGGTGTGCCTGGTCGAGTCGGTTCTGGGAGCGGTCCTGGGCGGTGATGGTGGCGCTGTCTGCGGTGGTGGTCACGTCGGCCCCTCTCGAGATGTTCTCCCTAGCTGGACAACGGTAGTTGCTTTCGAAAGGTTGCGCCAAACACACGTTCGAGTGAAATATCGCGGATTGGCTGACTTGATCAGACGGCAGGGTGTACGGGCAAAGATCAATTCGCCCCATTACGGTACTCTTCGATGCGCGCTTCGCTCGCTCGCGCCGGAGGCCCGTTCGGGTCGCGCGGCGATCGCGCGACGGCCCGTCCGCCGCCCTTCGGGGGGCGTCGACGGTGTCCGGCGGCGGCGCCGTGCCACGTCACCCAGTGTGTCATCCGCGACCCTCCCGGCCTGCCTCCGGGTCGCTCGGGCGGGGCCGTGTCCCGTCGGCGCGGCGCGACACGCTGGGGTGGATCCTGGCGGCCGGGCACCAGATCTAGTGGTTTGATGGCCACGGCCACCCACAAGTTGTGGTCGATGTCCCTCCCCGGTCATTTCGGGTCCCGGTCATCGCCTATGCTGGGGGCTGCTCGGCGAGACCCCTACGGGGTCGCCGGAGCCGTGGATCGTGACAGCTTGTTCGAGGTTCCTCGAGGGTGAAGGAAGGTGGAGAGCCATGCACTGCCCCTTCTGCAGGCACCCCGACAGCCGGGTCGTCGACAGCCGGACCACCGACGACGGCTGCTCGATCCGCAGGCGCCGCCAGTGCCCCGACTGCTCCCGCCGGTTCACCACCGTGGAGACCGCGTCACTCATGGTGATCAAGCGGAGCGGGGTCACCGAGCCGTTCAGCCGGACCAAGGTGATCTCCGGGGTGCGCAAGGCGTGCCAGGGCCGCCCGGTCACGGAGGACGCCCTGGCGAAGCTCGGTCAGCGGGTCGAGGAAGCGGTGCGGGCCACGGGCAGCGCCGAGCTCACCACCCATGACGTCGGGCTCGCCATACTCGGCCCGCTCAAGGACCTCGACCTCGTCGCCTACCTGCGCTTCGCGTCCGTGTACCAGGCGTTCGACTCGCTCGAGGACTTCGAGGCCGCCGTCGCGGAGCTGCGCGAGGGCCTCGGCCGCGGGACCGGCGGTGGCGCCGCCGTGACCCCGACGGGCCCCGCCGCCGGCACCGAGGTGCCGGCGCCCGCCGTCGCCGCCGACTGAGCGACGGCAATCCAGACCTACCCGGAGCGCCGAGCGCTCCCGGGTGACAGAACACATCGCGCCCCGGAAGAAAATGGGCGCATATGGGCGTTTTGCCCGTAGAGGGAGGCGGCATGACCGAGACGACGAGCGGCTCTGCACGAGGTTCCCGCTCCAAGGGAAACAAGGGCGGCAAGGGCCTGCGCATCGAACGCGTCCACACCACCCCCGGCGTGCACCCGTACGACGAGGTGGTCTGGGAGCGTCGTGATGTCGTCATGACCAACTGGCGCGACGGCTCGATCAACTTCGAGCAGCGTGGCGTCGAGTTCCCCGACTTCTGGTCGGTGAACGCGGTCAACATCGTCACCAGCAAGTACTTCCGCGGCGCGACCGGCTCGCCCCAGCGCGAGTCCAGCCTGCGTCAGCTCATCGACCGCGTGGTGATCACCTACCGCAAGGCGGGCGAGGAGCACGGGTACTTCGCCTCCCCGGCCGACGCCGAGATCTTCGAGCACGAGCTGACCTACGCCCTGCTCCACCAGGTCTTCAGCTTCAACTCCCCGGTGTGGTTCAACGTCGGCACCAAGCAGCCGCAGCAGGTCTCCGCCTGCTTCATCCTCTCCGTCGACGACTCCATGGAGTCGATCCTCGACTGGTACAAGGAAGAGGGGATGATCTTCAAGGGCGGTTCCGGCGCCGGCCTGAACCTCTCCCGCATCCGCTCCTCCAAGGAGCTGCTCTCCTCCGGTGGCAACGCCTCCGGCCCCGTCTCCTTCATGCGCGGCGCCGACGCCTCCGCCGGCACCATCAAGTCCGGCGGCGCCACGCGCCGCGCGGCCAAGATGGTCGTGCTCGACGTCGACCACCCCGACGTCGAGGCCTTCATCGACACCAAGGTGAAGGAGGAGGAGAAGATCCGCGCCCTGCGCGACGCGGGCTTCGACATGGACCTGGGCGGCGACGACATCACGTCCGTCCAGTACCAGAACGCCAACAACTCCGTCCGCGTGAACGACGAGTTCATGAAGGCCGTCGAGAACGGCACGAAGTTCGGTCTGCGCGCCCGGATGACCGGTGAGGTCATCGAGGAGATCGACGCCAAGGGCCTCTTCCGGAAGATGGCCGAGGCCGCTTGGGCCTGCGCCGACCCGGGCATCCAGTACGACGACACGATCAACCACTGGCACACCTCGCCGGAGACGGGCCGGATCACCGCGTCCAACCCGTGCAGCGAGTACATGCACCTGGACAACTCCTCGTGCAACCTCGCCTCGCTCAACCTCATGAAGTTCCTCCGCGACGACGACAAGGGCAACCAGTCGTTCGACGCCGAGCGCTTCGCCAAGGTCGTCGAGCTGGTCATCACGGCGATGGACATCTCCATCTGCTTCGCCGACTTCCCGACCGAGAAGATCGGCGAGACCACCCGCGCCTTCCGCCAGCTGGGCATCGGCTACGCCAACCTGGGCGCCCTGCTGATGGCCACCGGCCACGCCTACGACAGCGACGGCGGCCGCGCCCTGGCCGGCGCGATCACCTCGCTGATGACGGGTACGTCCTACAAGCGCTCCGCCGAGCTGGCCGCGGTCGTCGGCCCGTACGACGGTTACGCCCGCAACGCCGACGCCCACAAGCGCGTCATGAAGCAGCACTCCGACGCCAACGCCGTCGCCAAGCGCATGGACGACCTGGACACCCCGGTCTGGGCCGCCGCGACCGAGGCCTGGCAGGACGTGCTCCGCCTCGGCGAGAAGGACGGCTTCCGCAACGCCCAGGCCTCCGTGCTGGCCCCCACCGGCACCATCGGCCTGATGATGGACTGCGACACCACGGGCGTCGAGCCGGACCTGGCCCTGGTCAAGTTCAAGAAGCTCGTCGGCGGCGGCTCGATGCAGATCGTGAACAACACGGTTCCCAAGGCGCTCAAGCGACTGGGCTACCAGGCCGAGCAGATCGAGGCGATCGTCGCCCACATCGCCGAGCACGGCAATGTGATCGACGCCCCGGGCCTGAAGGCCGAGCACTACGAGGTCTTCGACTGCGCCATGGGCGAGCGCGCGATCTCCGCCATGGGCCACGTGCGCATGATGGCCGCCGCGCAGCCGTTCCTCTCGGGCGCGATCTCCAAGACGGTGAACCTGCCGGAGTCGGCCACCGTCGAGGAGGTCGAGGAGGTCTACTTCGAGGGCTGGAAGATGGGCCTGAAGGCCCTCGCCATCTACCGCGACAACTGCAAGGTCGGCCAGCCGCTCTCCGCCAAGAAGAAGGAGGAGAAGAAGGCCGAGGCCACCGCTCCCGCCGTCGCGGAGAAGGTCGTCGAGTACCGCCCGGTCCGCAAGCGCCTCCCGAAGGGCCGCCCGGGCATCACCACCTCCTTCACGGTGGGTGGCGCCGAGGGCTACATGACCGCCAACTCCTACCCGGACGACGGTCTCGGTGAGGTCTTCCTGAAGATGTCCAAGCAGGGCTCGACCCTCGCGGGCATGATGGACGCCTTCTCGATCGCCGTCTCGGTCGGCCTCCAGTACGGCGTGCCGCTGGAGACGTACGTCTCGAAGTTCACCAACATGCGCTTCGAGCCGGCCGGCATGACGGACGACCCGGACGTGCGGATGGCGCAGTCGATCGTCGACTACATCTTCCGCCGCCTGGCGCTGGACTTCCTGCCCTTCGAGACGCGCTCGGCGCTGGGCATCCACTCCGCCGAGGAGCGTCAGCGCCACCTGGACACCGGCTCGTACGAGCCGGCCGCCGACGAGGTCGACGTCGAGGGCCTGGCCCAGTCCGCGCCGCGTCAGGTCGCGCCGGCCAAGCCGGAGCTCCCGGCCCAGCCCGCCGCGGCCGCCCCGGCGCCGAAGCAGGTCCACAACTCCACCGAACTGGTGGAGATGCAGCTCGGCCTGAACGCCGACGCGCCGCTGTGCTTCTCCTGCGGCACCAAGATGCGCCGCGCGGGCAGCTGCTACCTCTGCGAGGGCTGCGGCTCGACCAGCGGCTGCAGCTGACAGTCGTGTGACGATGGGGGAACCGGCCCGTGCCGGTTCCCCCATCGGCCTTTCCTGGGTCCGTGCGCACCTTCGGTCGCACCGTTCGTCTCGCGGCTGGTGGTGCAGCGGACGGAGTCGGACCTACGGCGGACGCTCGTGGGTTCGACGCCGACGAACGCGCGTCCTGCTGGACCGGGGGATGAACGGGAAGCCGGTGCCGAGGAGTTGACCACGGTGCTGAAGAACGAGTCCCGGATCGAACTGGACGCCGCGACCCTCACCCGCGTGTACCGCGTCGCTACGTGACGCGCGCCACTGCGGTCGCCGTACGATGGGTCGGTGCTGGTCAAGTGGATTCGCTGCACCGTGGTGGACCGCCGGGGGTTCGAGCGGGGGCAGCGGAAATGGGCGGGGCTGCTCGGCGAACCGGGATTCCGGGGGCAGGGGGGTGGCTGGAGCCGGGCGCGCCCCGGTGTGGTGCACCTCTTCGGCTTCTGGGAGAGCCGGTCGTTCTACGACTCCTTCATGGCGCGGTCCCACGACAGACTGGCGGCGGCGCAGTCCGGCACGTTCCGGAACGTCCAGGTGCGGCTCTTCGAGCACCGCTTCGATGTGAAGGTGGGATTCCGGCCGCAGTTCGGCGACGCGGACGTGGTGCGTTTCGCGCACTGCCGGGTCCATGAGGACCGGGTGGAGCACTTCACGATGATGCAGGAGAAGGTGTGGAACCCGGCGATGGCCGGGTCGCCCGGGATGCTGCGGGGGGTCTTCGGCGAGGCGCCCGGCCCGGAGTTCCTGGTCCTGTCGATGTGGAACTCCGGCGCGGAGCACGGGAAGTACCGCGAGGACCGGGTGGAGCGGCTCGCCCTGCGGGCGCAGACGGAGGCCGATGTCGCGGCGATCACCGGTGACGTCGTGCAGATAGAGCAGGCGTGGACGGTCTGATGGCGTAGGCGCCCGCGGCGACCGCCGCGAGCGTGGCCTCCGCGGCCTCGTCCGCGACGGCGGCGGTCCCCGGGTCGGTGAAGGCGTCGACGATCCCGCGAGAACGGCGTCGCGCACGGCGGCGCGGGTGCGCGCGGTGCGCCCGCCGGGCCGGAGGGTGCCGGGCGCGGCGGACGAGGGCTCAGCGGTCTAGGGTGGCGGCATGTCACGGCCCCGGCGCATCGTCCTCCTCCGGCACGGAGAGTCGGAGGGCAATGTGGACGACACGGTCTACGAGCGGGAGCCCGACCATGCCCTCAGCCTGACCGCGAAGGGCCGCAAGCAGGCCGACCAGGCCGGGGAGCGGCTCCGGGAGCTCTTCGGCGACGAACGGATCTCCGCGTACGTCTCGCCCTACCGCCGCGCGCACCAGACCTTCCACGCCCTGAAGCTCGACCCCAGTCGTGTGCGGGTGCGCGAGGAGCCGCGCCTGCGCGAGCAGGACTGGGGGAACTGGCAGGAACGGGAGGACGTGCGCCGGCAGAAGGCCTACCGCGACGCCTACGGGCACTTCTTCTACCGCTTCGCCCAGGGCGAGTCCGGGGCCGACGTCTACGACCGGGTCGGCGCCTTCCTGGAGAGCCTGTGGCGCAGCTTCGAGGATCCCGGCCACCCGCCGAACGTCCTGCTCGTCACCCACGGCCTGACCATGCGGCTGTTCTGCATGCGATGGCTGCACTGGACCGTCGCCGAGTTCGAGTGCCTGTCCAACCCGGGCAACGCCGAGACCCGCGTGCTGCAGCTCGGCTCCGACGGCCGCTATCACCTGGACCGGCCGTTCGAGCGCTGGTGTACCCCGGAGTCG
This sequence comes from Streptomyces abikoensis, assembly GCF_014648775.1. Taxonomy (GTDB): domain Bacteria; phylum Actinomycetota; class Actinomycetes; order Streptomycetales; family Streptomycetaceae; genus Streptomyces; species Streptomyces abikoensis. Next base: position 1,542,373 of record NZ_BMRT01000001.1, on the reverse strand, counting down.
TACGGCTTCACCGACTAGAGTTCGCAGCGATGACAGCTGACCGATTCCACCGAGCCCTGGCGAGCCTCCGGGGGCTGGCCGTGGGTGACGCCCTCGGCTCCCAGTTCTTCGTCCCCGCCCACTATCCCTCCCTCAAGCGCCGCGAGCTCCCGCCCGCGCCCTGGAGCTGGACCGACGACACCGAGATGGCCTGCTCCGTCCTGGCCGTCCTGGCCGAGCACGGCCGTATCGACCAGGACGCCCTCGCGCGCTCCTTCGCGGAGCACCACGACTTCGACCGCGGCTACGGTCCCGCGGTCAACCGGATGCTGCGCCTGGTCAGGGAGGGCGGCGACTGGCGCGAGCTGGCCGCCGCGCTGTTCAAGGGGCAGGGGTCCTGGGGCAACGGCGCCGCCATGCGCATCGCGCCGCTGGGCGCCTGGTACGCCGACGACCCCGAGCAGGCCACGCACCAGGCCGAGATCTCGGCGTACACCACCCATCAGCACCGCGAGGCCGTGGCCGGCGCCATGGCCGTGGCCGCCGCGGCGGCCATCGCCGCGAGCCCGTCCGGCGTCACCGGCCCCGAGGCCCTCCTGGACGGGGTGATCGCTCTCGTGCCGCGCAGCGCGGTCCAGCAGGGCCTGCGCCGCGCCCGCGACATGCTCGACTACGCCGACACCAGCACCGTCGCCGCCGTCCTGGGCTGCGGCCGGCGGACCAGCGCCCACGACACGGTGCCCTTCGCGCTGTGGGCCGCGGCCCGCCACCTCGACTCGTTCGAGGAGGCGTTCTGGACGACGGCGCGGGCCGGCGGCGACGTGGACACCACCTCCGCGATCGCCGGAGGAGTGGTCGCCGCGTCGGAACGAGGTGCTCCGCCAACTGCCTGGCTGGAGTCCACGGAAGCCCTCCCCGGCTGGCTTCCGGCCGCTTCGCGCTGAGCGGACGGAAGGAGCGGGGGCGGGACGGGACAGTCCGGCCTCGAAGGCGTAACCTTGCAGGCGTCATGCCCTACCAACCGCCTACCCACAGCGTCGAGCGCTCCCTCCGAGCGGCGACCGGAGCAAAGATCGTCGCCGGTGTGGACGAGGTCGGCCGGGGCGCCTGGGCCGGTCCCGTCACCGTGTGCGCGGCCGTCACCGGCCTCCGCCGTCCGCCCGAGGGGCTCACGGACTCCAAGCTGCTGACGCTCAAGCGGCGTACCGCACTCGCCGTCGAGCTGGAGTCCTGGGTCACCGCGTACGCGCTCGGCCACTCCTCCCCACAGGAGATCGACGAGCTGGGCATGACGGCGGCCCTGCGGCTGGCGGCCACCCGGGCGCTCGAAGCCCTGCCCGTACGGCCCGACGCGGTGATCCTCGACGGCAAGCACGACTACCTCGGGGCGCCCTGGAAGGTCCGTACGGTCATCAAGGGCGACCAGTCCTGCGTGGTCGTGTCCGCCGCCTCCGTGATCGCCAAGGTGCGGCGGGACGCCATGATGGCCGAACTGGGCGAGCTGCACGCCGACTTCGCCTTCGGTGACAACGCGGGCTATCCGTCGCCCGTGCACCGCGCCGCGCTCGAGGAGCTGGGCCCCACCCCGCACCACCGGCTGTCGTGGTCCTACCTGGACGCGCTGCCCCGGTGGCAGCACCTCAAGCGAGCACGTATCAGCCCCGACGACATGGCCTTGGAGGCCGGTGGCCAGCTCGGCTTCGACTTCTGATCCGGACGGGCGCACAGCGCCACCCGCCGACGCGACTCGCACCGGCGTTTGATAAACATCAACTCATGCCTCTCATCCCCGAGGAGCCTCAGATTCACGAGAGTGTCCCGGGTCCCCGCGCGGTACCGGCCCCCGGCCGGACCGCGGCGACCCCCCGCCCTGTCCCTGGTCCCCGACCGGCCCCCATACGGCCCGGCGGCACCGGCCCGCACCGCACCGCCGTCCCGGCCCAGCGCGCCCCTCGCGAGCAGGCCGCGGGAGCCTCGGCGGCCACCCCGCAGATCCAGCTGATCCCGGCCACCGCGCAGGGCGCCCTGGACGCCGCCGACGAGGCCGTCGACGTGCTGCTCGACAGCGGTCGGGCCCCCGGCGAGGTGCTGGTCCTCACCACCGGCGACCCGCACCCCTGGGCCGCGCACGAGCTGTCCTTCGGCGAGGCGTCCTACTGGGCGCAGCACGACGCCGGGGACGACGTCTTCTACGCCGACGCCGACGCCCAGCGGGCCGCACCCCGCCCGGTCGTCGTCGTGGCCGTCAACGGCGGGTCGGACGCCGCGGTGGCCGGGGCGCTGCCCGCGGCCATGACCCGCGCCGGCGCGCTGCTGATCGTCTGCGGTGACCCGCAGCGCGTCAACAGCCTTCTGGCCGCTGACGCCTGACGAACGCGCACGGTGGCCGGTCGCTCGTGAGGGAGCCGTCGGCCACTGTGTCGTATCGCCCTACCGGGCCACCGCGCGGCGGTGTGCCTCGGGCGCTCCGCCGCCGGAGCTCAGCGATGCGACCGGATAGGCGGTGGAGCAGGGCCGGCGTCCGCTGCGTCCCTCGCCGAGGATCTGCCATCCGGTCCGGGTGAGTGTGATGTACGCGCCGCAGCGCAGGCCGTGCAGCGCGCAGGCGTCACGCAGGGCCCACATCCACGCGCCGTCCTCCTCCGTCCAATGGGACGGGCCCGCGCGGCAGTAGAGCAGTACGGCCGTGCGGACCGGAGTGCGTCTGCGCAGGTCATGAGGGATCACCCGGCGCAGCTGGGTGAGGAGCGCGTTGCGCAGCTCCCAGCCGTCGGCGGGATCCGTGCGTCCGGTGTGCCGGACGAAGGAGGCGCTGGCCACGAGCCGTTCGTCCGGCTGGAAGACGGCGACGACCGCCGTGGACGGCGTCGGCGCGTGCCGGGCGTGGAGCCCGCTGACCACCTCGCGCGGATTGCGCAGCAGAGGGACTCCCGAAGCGATCCAGTCCGCCGGTTCGAGCAGCCTGCCCGGGCGGGGAACGGAGTCGGCGGACGAGGGTGGAGTGAAGCCGAAGGCCATGATTCTCCCTTCGTCTGCACGCCCACGATCCGGTGCGGGAGCTCAGGCAGGGCGTACACCGCGGCATACGGCGCGACAGCGGTCCGGCGGGCCCGTGCGACGGGCGGGAGCGGGGGACCGGTCCAATTCTCGCGGCCCCGGCCGCCGTGCGGCAACGATCAATTGCCGCCATTGACCGGTATCCGCTGTTCCGGGGCCCGGAGTTCCGGGCCGTCCGACCGCCACGCGCGTCACCCCTCGCGTCACCCCTGAACGGCCAGGACCAGAGGGAACACCTCCTTCGCCCCGGAGCGCCGAAGGAGCCGCGCCGCCACGGCGAGGGTCCAGCCGGTGTCGGTCATGTCGTCGACGAGAAGGACCGGACCGCCGGCCGACGCCAGGGCCTCCGCGAGGGCCGGCGGCACGGTCAGCGCCCCGTCCAGCGCCCGCAGCCGCTGGGCGCTGTTGGTGCGGGGCACCCGGGTGTCCGCGTCCGAGTCCCGGTACTCGATCGTGCCGAGGAGGGGCATGCGGCCGATGGCGGCGATGCGCTCGCCGAGCGAGCCGATCAGCAGCGGCCGGGTACGGGAGGCGACGGTGACGACCCCCACCGGGCGGGCCGGGGCGTCCGGGGCGCCGGACGCCCAACCGCCCGCGCCCCGCGCCCAGTCGGCCAGCACGGTCACCACCGCGTCCGCCACGTCGTCCGGAACGGAGACGTCCGGGGTCTGCGGCGCCAGGAGGGGGCGCAGCCGGTTGCCCCAGCCGATGTCGGAGAGCCGCCCGAGCGCCCGGCCGGGCGCCGCCTGCTCACCCGGGGGGATGCGCCCCTTGAGGTCCACCCCGACCGCGCCCATCCCCGTCGGCCACATCCGGCGCGGCTCCACCTCCACTCCCGGTCGTCCCAGCTCGCCCCGGGAGGCGTCCAGGGCCGCGCCGGAGACGCCGGCGGAGAACCGGGACCCGGCGCAGTTGTCGCACCGCCCGCAGGGCGCCGCCGCCTCGTCGTCCAACTGCCGCCGCAGGAACTCCATCCGGCACCCGGTCGTCGCCGCGTACTCCCGCATGGCCTGCTGCTCCGCCTCGCGCTGCCGCGCCACCCACGCGTACCGCTCGCCGTCGTACGCCCAGGGCTCGCCGGTCGCGGTCCAGCCGCCGCGGACCCGGCGCACGGCGCCGTCCACGTCGAGGACCTTCAGCATGGTCTCCAGCCGGGAGCGCCGGAGGTCCACCAGCGGTTCGAGGGCGGGCAGCGACAGCGGACGGTCGGCGGTGGCCAGCACGTCGAGCGTGCGACGGACCTGCTCCTCCGGCGGGAAGGCCAGCGACGCGAAGTACTTCCAGATCGCCTCGTCCTCGCGCCCGGGCAGCAGCAGCACCTCGGCGTGCTCGACGCCGCGCCCGGCCCGGCCCACCTGCTGGTAGTAGGCGATGGGGGAGGAGGGGGAACCGAGGTGGACGACGAAGCCGAGGTCGGGCTTGTCGAAGCCCATGCCCAGCGCGGAGGTGGCCACCAGTGCCTTGACGCGGTTCGCCTGCAGGTCCTCCTCGGCCTGCTGGCGGTCGGCGTTCTCGGTCTTGCCGGTGTACGAGGCGACGGTGTGGCCGCGGCGGCGCAGGAACGCGGCGACCTCCTCGGCGGCGGCGACCGTGAGCGTGTAGACGATGCCCGAACCGGGGAGCTCGTCGAGGTGATCGGCGAGCCAGGCCAGGCGGTGGGCGGCGTCCGGGAGCTCCAGGACGGCGAGGCTCAGGCTCTCCCGGTCCAGCGGACCGCGCAGCACCAGCGCCTCCTCGGCCCCCTCACCCGTCCCCAGCTGCTCGGCGACGTCGGCGGTGACGCGGGCGTTCGCCGTGGCGGTCGTCGCGAGCACCGGCACCCCGGGCGGCAGGTCGGCGAGCATGGTCCGCAGCCGGCGGTAGTCGGGCCGGAAGTCATGGCCCCAGTCGGAGATGCAGTGCGCCTCGTCCACGACGAGCAGACCGGTGGCGGCGGCGAGCTTGGGCAGCACATTGTCCCGGAAGTCCGGGTTGTTGAGCCGCTCGGGGCTCACCAGCAGCACGTCCACCTCGCCCGCCGCGACCTCGGCCTGGACGGTCTCCCACTCCTCGGTGTTGGAGGAATTGATCGTGCGCGCGTGGATGCCCGCCCGCGCGGCCGCCTCGACCTGGTTGCGCATCAGGGCGAGCAGCGGGGAGACGATCACGGTCGGGCCGCTGCCCCGCGCCCGCAGCAGGGCGGTCGCGACGAAGTACACCGCGGACTTGCCCCACCCGGTGCGCTGGACCACCAGCGCGCGGCGGCGGTCGGCGACGAGGGCCTCGATCGCGCGCCACTGGTCCTCGCGCAGTCGCGCCGTGCCCGTGGCGTCTCCGACGAGACGGGCGAGGACGGTGTCCGCCGAGACGCGGAGGGCTTCGTTGGTCATGCCCCCATGCAACACGAGGACACTGACAACGCGCGAACCGGTGGCCGGACCTGTGGAAAACCCGCGCGGACGTTTCTCCACAGGAGTAGTACGACAATACTTCTGGAGTTATCCACAGGGCTGGCGGGTTCGGACGGCCTCGCGGGACTCTCGGGCCATGACCCACCACAACGAGTCCTCCCGCCCCTCCACCGACTCCTCCGCCGCCTGGAACACCCCGCCGGACGCGCAGATCACGCTGCGCAGCCCGGCCGAACTCGCCGACGCCCTCCCGTACTTGCTGGGCTTCCACCCGAACGACAGCGTGGTGATGCTCGCCCTCCACGGCGAGCGCGGCCGCTTCGGCGGGCGGCTCAGGCTCGGCATCCCGGGCCCGGACGAGTGGCCCGACGTCAGCCGGCAGCTCGCCGAGACCCTGATCGCGGGCTGCGACAAGCGGGGCGCCCGGCCCGACGGCATCGTCCTGTTCCTCTGCCAGGACCCCGCCGGAGGAGAGACCGGCCGCCAGGTCATGGAACGGCTCCGCCCGCTGGCCCAGAGCCTGCGCCTGGCCTGCGGCGGGCTGGACGTCCCCGTCTACGAGGCGCTGTGCCTCTCCGACGGCCGCTACTGGTCCTACTGCTGCCCTGACGAACGCTGCTGCCCACCGGACGGCGCGCCGCTGACCCCTCCCGGCACCTCGGTCATGGCCGCGGCCGCCGCCTACGCGGGAATCCAGGTGCGCGGAACGCTCCGCGAGATGGAGGCCCGGTACGCCCCGCTCACCGGAGGACGGGCGCTGGAGCAGCAGTCCGCGCTGGACGCGGCCGCCGCCGACCTCGTCCCGCGCATCCTCGCCGGCACCGCCGGCCGGACCGTACGGCAGGAGACGCTGGACCTGGTGAGCCTGGTCGTGGGCCGGTTCCACACGGCCCGGCCCGTCATCGGCCGGGCGGAAGCCGACGCCCGTGACGACGACCTCCTGGCCGCCGACGAGGCGGCGGCCGTCATCCTCGGCCTTCAGGACCGCACCACGCGCGACCACGCCGCGGAATGGATGGAGGGCCCCCGGGCCCCTGCGGTGCTGCGCTTGTGGCGGGCTCTCGCCCGGCGGTGCGTGCCGCCCTACACGGAGCACGCGGCCGCGCCCCTCGCCCTCGCGGGCTGGGTCGCCTGGTCGATCGGCGACCACCCCGAGGCGCGGGTCGCCCTGAGTCGGGCCCTGAGCGCCGACCCCGAATACCTCTTCGCCCAGCTCCTGCACCGCGCGTGCAACGACGGCATGGACCCCGAACACCTCCGCCGCTGTCTGCGCCGCGAACGCGCCGACCGCGCGGTGCACACGGCCGCCCAAGCCGAAGCGGCCCGCGCGGTGGCCGCCGACGCGAGGAACCGGAAGCCCACTACGGGGACGGGGCCCGGTGCCATGGCCGAGGCGGAGGAGGCGGCGGAACGCGCGGGCGAACGGCGACGCCGCGACCGGCCCGCGAACGCCGGCGCGGGGCCGGCCGGTGCGGGGCTCGCCCGCCCGGCAGGCCCGAGCGGGCCGGGCTCTTCTGCCGGGCCGGGCTCTCCGGGCGGGCCCGTGGGCCCAGCGGGCGCCGGGGGGCCCGCGGGCCGGGCGCGTACGCGGCGGCGCGGCGGGCAGCGGGGCGCGCGGAGCCGGTCATGACCCCGGCTGCCGAGCGCCACCGTGACTTCGGCGGGCCCCGCGGCGTTCACCTAAGTGGCCGTAATCGTCGTCGGCGACCGCCGTCGGCCATCCGGCGGTCCACTGACGACCGCCGGCCGCCGGACCGCGAGAGCCCAGGGAGCGCAGACACCGTGCAAGGCATCGCCCCCAAGGGTCCTTCGACCCACACGCCCCAGCTGGTGCAGCGTCCGCCCGAGCAGCGGCGCGGCGGTGGCGCGCGCCCCCAGGGGCCGCAGCCCGTGCACGAGGCACTGATCTGCGTCTCCCTCCCGGCGCTCGCGATCTCCCGGGCGCACGGGCAGCTCACCGGGCACGGCCTCGACGGGTTCTACCGGAGCGGCCGCAGGCTCCTGGGCACGTGCCGAGTGCGGATCGCGGGGGTCGAGCCGATGCCCGTGCAGGGTCGGATGGTTGGCGCGGACCGCGCCCGCTTCGTCGGCACGGTACGCACCCCCGTCGACGCCGGGCCGGATCCGGCCGTCACCGTCGAGCGGCTGCGCGACGCCGAGGGCGTGGAGCGGATCGTCGTCCGCAGTTCGGCGGCGCAGGAGCTGACGCTGCCCGTGGAAGTGGCCCTGGGCACCGACCTCGCCGAGCTGGCCGCGATCGCCGCCGGGGCCGCCGGGCCCGAGATCCCCGCCGATGTGCACGCCTCCGGGCTGCGCTGGTCGGCTCCCAGGCTGCACGCGGTGGTCACCGCCGACCCGGCCCCGGACGACGTCCTCGCCTCGGCGGGGCTGCTGTGCTGGGAGATACGGCTGCCGCCCGGGGGCAGCCGGAGCATCGAGCTGCGGGTGCGCCCCGAGTTGCCAGGCCGCCCGCACGCGGCCGAGTCGGCGACGCACGGCCGGGGCGGGGCGGCGCCGCCCTGGGGAGAGGCCGAGGCCGACGGTGACGACCCACGGGTCCCGGCGCTGCTGGCGACGGCCCTCGGCGACCTTCGCGCGCTCCTCGTGCGCGATCCCGTCCACCCGGGCGACGCCCACCTCGCCGCCGGCATCCCCTGGCGATGCGGCCAGCTCGCCCCCGCCGAGGCCCTCTGGGCGGCCCGGATGGCCCTGCCCCTGGGCGTCCGGCTGGCCGCCGGCACGCTGCGCACGCTGGCGCGTACACAGATCGCCGGCCCGGGCCCCGACACCGGCAGGATCCCCGGGGCGCTACGGCACTCGGGCGCCCATCTGCCCCCCGGGTGCACCGGCGTCGAGGCGACCCTGCTGTTCCCCGTCGTCCTCGCGGAGGCCCGCCGCTGGGGGCTTCCGGAGCAGGAGACCGAGGCCCTGCTGCCCGCCGCCGAGAGGTGCCTGGAGTGGCTGCGGGCCGCCACCGGGGACCGGGTGTACCTCGCGGACCCGGCGCCCGGCGGGCCGTACCGCTGCGAGGTCCAGGCGCACGCCCACCGGGCCGCGTCCCTCGGGGCCGACCTGCTGGAGGCATACGGCCGCCCCGGCGCGGAGGGGCTGCGCGAGTGGGCGGCGGTTTTGCGCCGCCGTTTCCGGGAGGACTTCTGGTCCGACGACCCCGGTGGTGGGCGGCCCGTGGCCGCGCGCACGGCCGACGGCCGGCTGATACCCCACCTGGGCTGTGCGGCGGCCCACCTGCTGGACACGGGGCTGCTCGGAGCGGGGGAGTACGGCCCGGGGCTGCTCGACAGGGTGCAGACCGAGCAACTCGCCCGGCTGCTCGGCGGGCCCGCCCTCGACTCGGGCTGGGGGCTGCGCAGCCTGGGGGCGAAGGAACCGGGGCACAACCCCTTCGGGCACCGCGGGGGCGCCGTACGGGTCCATGAGACGGCGGTCGCCGTGGCCGGGCTGATGACAGCCGGATACGAGAAGGAGGCCACCGGGCTGCTCCGGGGGGTCCTGGACGCCTCCGAGTCCTTCGGCCACCGGCTGCCGGAGATGTACGCGGGGGATCAGCGGACCACGGGCGGAGCGCCGCTGCCGCACCCGGCGGCCTGCCGGCCCGCCGCCGTCGCCGCCGCCGGCGCGGTCCAGCTGCTGACGGCCGCGGCCGGGGTGCGTCCCGACGTCCCGGCGGGCGGGGTGACGGTCCGGCCGCCGCGCTCGGCGCCGCTCGGGGAGCTGCGGTTCACCGGGCTGCGCGTCGCCGAGCGGCCGTTCTCCGTACGGATCAGCAGGCTCGGGCTCGGCATGGTCGAGGAAGCCGCGGCCGGACTGCAGCTGGGGGTGTGAGCGGATGAGCGCCGGGTTCGTGGCCGGACCGCTCATGGGGAGAGCGGAAGAGCCTGTTTATCGTCAGGAAGACGACTATGATCACGGCATGCCCTACGACCCGTCGGCCTTCCCGCCCTTCGCAGTCACCGTCGACCTGGTCGTGCTCACCGTGCGGCGCCACGCGCTGTGCGCGCTGGCCGTCCGCCGCGGCGAGCCCCCGTTCCAGGGTCGATGGGCCCTGCCCGGCGGGTTCGTGCGGGGCGACGAGGACCTGGCGACGGCGGCCGCCCGTGAGCTGGCCGAGGAGACCGGGCTGCAGGCCCACGACCCGGCGGCGCCCGCGAACGCCAACGCCGCGCACCTCGAACAGCTGGCCACGTACGGCGACCCCAAGCGCGATCCCCGGATGCGCGTGGTGAGCGTGGCCCACCTCGCGCTCGCGCCCGACCTGCCGGCCCCGCGCCCGGGCGGCGACGCGCGCAGCGTGCGCTGGGCTCCCGTCGAGGACCTGCTGGACCAGGAGGTCGGGTACGGGCGCGAGGGCGAGCAGGCGGCGCCGCTGGCCTTCGATCACGCCCGCATTCTCGCGGACGGCGTCGAGCGCGCCCGGTCGAAGATCGAGTACTCCTCGCTGGCCACGGCCTTCTGTCCGCAGGAGTTCACGGTCGGCGAGCTCCGGCGGGTCTACGAAGCGGTGTGGGGCGTCGCACTGGACCCGCGGAACTTCCACCGGAAGGTCACCGGCACGCCGGGCTTCCTGGTGCCCACGGGCGGGACGACGACACGCCAGGGCGGGCGTCCGGCGCAGCTCTTCCGGGCGGGCGGGGCCACGCTGCTCAATCCGCCCATGCTGCGGCCCGAGGCGTAGCCCAGGAGCTCGCGGGGGTAAAAAAGGGGGGGCAAAAGGCGGTGGAGTTCACGGCCCTCCGACGCCCCGGCGCCGCCGCCGGAGGGGACACGCGACGGCGGGCATCCACAGTGCGTAGCAAATAGGACATATCGGGTTACGGTGCTGCGGTACGGTCCCGCCGTCCCGCGAGTGAAGCCATGATCCAGGCCATCGGGCTGACCAGCCTCTCCCGTCGCCACCAGCCCCCCGCCGTCGACGACCTCACCTTCGAGGCCCGCCCCGGGCGCGTCACCGTGCTGCTCGGCGAGCCCGGCTCCGGCAAGACCGCCGCCCTGCGCCTGATGCTGCGACTCGACCCGGGGCGCGGCGTCGCCCTCTTCCGCGGCCGCACCCTGGACCGGATCCCCCACCCCGCCCGCGAGATCGGCGTCCTCCTCGGGGACGTCCCCGGCCACCCCGGGCGCACGGCCCGCGGCCATCTGCGCATGCTCTGTGCCGCGGCCGGGGTCCCCGCCGAGCGCGCCGACGACGTTCTCGAGGTCGTCGGCCTCAGCGGCCTCGCCGATCAGCGCCTCGGTGACTTCTCGCTCGGCATGGACCGCCGCCTCGGCCTCGCCTCCGCCCTCCTCGGCGACCCCCACACCCTCGTCCTCGACGAACCCGCCGGAGGGCTCTCCCCCCGCGAGACCGCGTGGCTCCACGGACTCCTGCGCGGCTATGCGGCCCAGGGCGGAGCCGTCCTGGTCACCTCGCGCGACCCGGCCGAGGCGGCCCGCATCGCCGACCAGGTCGTCACCATCGACAAGGGACGTCTCGTCGCCGACCAGGACGGGGCCGCGTTCTCCGGTACCCGCCTGCGTCCCCGTGTCGCCGTCCAGTCGCCCCTGGCGAACCGCCTCGCCCACGTCCTGGCCGAGGAGGCGGACTCGGCGGACGAACGGCCGGGCGACCCTCCCGTCGAGGTCGTGCGCGAAGGGGGCAGCCGCCTCTTCGTCTACGGCAGCAGCTGCGCCGCCGTCGGCGAGACCGCCTACCGCCACGGCATCCTCGTGCACCGCCTCGCGGAGGAGACCGTGGACACCGGCCCCGTCGCACCTCTGCGGCGCGCCGACGGCCGCGGGTCCGGCGCCACGGCCGACGAGGACGCGCCGGACGGACCCGCAGAGCCGGAGGCCGCGCCCCGCTCCGGCCTGCGGCGCCGGCTCCCCGCCCCGAGCCCGGCGTGGCCTCTGCGATACGAACTGCGCCGCGCCACCGGCGTACGCACCGGCTGGGGCGTGGCGGGCGGGGCGCTCGCCATCTCCGTGCTCACCTCCGTCCTGCTCGCGCGCGCCGGAGCCGCCCCGGCACCGCGGCTGCTCGCCGGCTGGCCGCTCTGGCTTCCCCTGCCGCCGGCCGCCTTCGCGGCCGGTCTCCTGGGCGCGCTCTCCTTCGGCCAGGAATTCCGCTACCCCGCGCTCGCCCCCGACCAGGGCACCGTGCCGCGCAGGCTGGGGCTGCTCGGCGCCAAGCTCGCCGTCTCGGGGGGAACCGCCCTGCTCCTCGCGCTGACCGCGCTCGGCCTCGACTCCGCCGCCCTGCGGATCCTCTTCGGCCCGGCCGTCCCCCTCCTCCCCGGGGGCTGGGCGGCCGCGCTGGTGGGCTGGGCCTGCCTCGTCCTGGGGTGCGCCTGGGCGGGACTGCTCGCGGCCGGGCTGTTCCGGTCCACCGCGCTCGGGCTGGTGGCGGTCCTCGCGGTGCCCACGCTGGTGGTGCCCGTGCTCGGTGGCGCGCTCTCCCGGCCCGAGGCCCGGTCGCTGATCGGCCTGCCGGAGCGGCTGCGCTCGGCGGCCCTGGTGCGCTGGCCGTCCGGGCTCGACCAGGGGATCGAGGCGGCGCTGCGCCTGATGTCCCAGCCGGTCGGCTGGGCGCTCGCGCTGTCGCTGACGGGGCTGCTCGGCGCGTATGTGCTGACGGTGATCCGCGGGCGGCCCAGGTGAGCGCTGTGCTAGTGCGCCTCGCCGGTCCGGAGAGAACGCAGAGTGACAATCAGCCCGGAGGGCCTGCGGAGAAATCGGCGAGGGAGTCACTCTCCGCAGTCGGTCCGCCCAGGGAGGCGCCCGATTCTGGCTATTTGAGCGTCAATTGCGAGGTAATGGGCGATCACCCTTTCGTGTGCTTTTCACCAAAGACCTCAAGGGCCTTCGAGGTGTCGCCGACAAAGGAAGCGTGAGTACCCTTGCGCACACCATGATGACCGCGGCTCGCCCCGCCGACTCCGGCCTCGCAGGCCCGGGCGAGCTTGACCGTTACTCCTACGCGGACGCCCCCGGGGCCGACCGCGGTGCCTCGCCCGCCTGGGACGGCGACACGGAGCTCAGCCGCGTGGGCCGCCGCGCCGCGGGCAGCCGTGGCCGCGGGCTGCACGGCCAGCTCGTACAGCAGCTCGGCCAGATGATCGTCTCCGGTGACCTGGGCGCCGACCGCCCGCTGGTCCCGGAGGAGATCGGGCAGCGCTTCGAGGTCTCCCGCACCGTCGTCCGCGAATCCCTGCGCGTCCTCGAGGCCAAGGGCCTGGTCAGCGCCCGCCCCAACGTGGGCACCCGAGTCCGTCCCGTCAGCGACTGGAACCTCCTCGACCCCGACATCATCGAATGGCGGGCCTTCGGTCCGCAGCGCGAGGACCAGCGCCGGGAGCTGTGCGAGCTGCGCTGGACGATCGAGCCGCTGGCCGCCCGGCTCGCCGCCGGCCACGGCCGCGAGGACGTCCAGCAGCGCCTCGCCGACATGGCCGAGATCATGGGCCACGCCCTCGCCCAGGGCGACTCCCTCACCTTCACCCGCGCCGACGCAGAGTTCCACTCCCTGCTCCTCCAGGTCGCGGGCAACCGCATGCTGGAGCACCTCTCGGGGATCGTCTCGGCGGCCCTCCACGTCTCCGGCGCCTCCACCGGCGGCTGCGACCGTCCCACCGAGGCGGGCGTCGGGCAGCACCTGCGGATCGTCGACGCCGTCGCCGCCGGGGACGCCGCGGGCGCCGAGGCGGCCATGCGCCAACTGCTCGTCACCCACCCCGAGGTCGAGCGAGTGGTGCCCGCCCCGCGCGAGCACTGAGCGCGGGACGGACCACGCGGACGGGGCGGCGCGTGCGGGGCCGCTCGGCCGGCGCGTGCGTACGGGGTCGTACGCACGCACCGGGCGAGCCGCTCCGCGCGGCCGCCGACGGCGGCAGAGGTCACGATCTGTCCACTTCAGGGGCCTTTCACCCTGTTTTGGGGTGTGACTCGGGCCACGAGGATTGGGCGTAACGCTCCTTGTGACAGCGCGATGACTAAAGAGGTGGTGGCCGCGGAGGGAATACGCGCCTCGATGGAGGTGCTGACTTCTCCGCACTACCGCCCGCGCGCCGTCGGTTCATCCTTGCCGACGGTCGTCGGCCCGGTCCAGAGCGGACGGGGCCGGAAGCCGTTTCCATCGTTCCGAGAGGTTGTTCGTGTCGGCCAGCACATCCCGTACGCTCCCGCCGGAGATCGCCGAATCCGAGTCTCTGATGGCGCTCATCGAGCAGGGAAAGGCCGAGGGGCAGATCGCCGGCGACGACGTGCGTCGGGCCTTCGAGGCTGACCAGATTCCGCCAACCCAGTGGAAGAACGTTCTGCGCAGCCTCAACCAGGTCCTCGACGAGGAGGGTGTGACGCTGATGGTCAGTGCCGCAGAGGCGCCCAAGCGCACCCGCAAGAGCGTCGCAGCGAAGAGCCCGGCGAAGCGCACCGCCACCAAGGCCGTCTCCTCCAAGACGGTCACGGCGCGGCAGTCCTCCGTGTCGTCCACGTCCGCCCAGGGCGCGTACGGCGACGAGACGGACGAGGCCGTGGCGCCCGCCAAGAAGACCGCCGCCAAGAAGGCGACGGCCAAGAAGACGGTGGCCAAGAAGACCGCCGCCAAGAAGACGACGGCCAAGAAGACGGCCGCCAAGAAGGACGCCGACGAGCTCCTCGACGAGGATCTCCTTGAGGAGACCCCCACCCCGGGCAAGGGTGAGGAAGAGGACGAGAGCGGCGAGAACAAGGGCTTCGTCCTGTCCGACGAGGACGAGGACGACGCCCCGGCGCAGCAGGTCGCGGTGGCCGGTGCCACCGCCGACCCGGTGAAGGACTACCTGAAGCAGATCGGCAAGGTCCCCCTGCTCAACGCCGAGCAGGAGGTCGAGCTCGCCAAGCGCATCGAGGCCGGTCTGTTCGCCGAGGACAAGCTGGCGAACGCCGACAAGCTGGCCCCGAAGCTCAAGCGCGAGCTGGAGATCATCGCCGAGGACGGCCGGCGCGCCAAGAACCACCTCCTGGAGGCCAACCTCCGTCTGGTGGTCTCCCTGGCCAAGCGCTACACCGGCCGCGGCATGCTCTTCCTGGACCTGATCCAGGAGGGCAACCTCGGTCTGATCCGCGCGGTGGAGAAGTTCGACTACACCAAGGGTTACAAGTTCTCCACGTACGCGACCTGGTGGATCCGCCAGGCCATCACGCGCGCGATGGCCGACCAGGCCCGCACCATCCGTATCCCGGTGCACATGGTCGAGGTCATCAACAAGCTCGCGCGTGTCCAGCGCCAGATGCTCCAGGACCTGGGCCGCGAGCCCACCCCGGAGGAGCTGGCCAAGGAGCTCGACATGACCCCGGAGAAGGTCATCGAGGTCCAGAAGTACGGCCGTGAGCCGATCTCCCTCCACACCCCTCTGGGTGAGGACGGCGACAGCGAGTTCGGTGACCTCATCGAGGACTCCGAGGCGGTCGTGCCGGCCGACGCGGTCAGCTTCACCCTGCTCCAGGAGCAGCTCCACTCCGTCCTGGACACCCTCAGCGAGCGCGAGGCCGGCGTGGTCTCGATGCGCTTCGGTCTCACCGACGGCCAGCCGAAGACGCTCGACGAGATCGGCAAGGTCTACGGCGTGACGCGTGAGCGCATCCGTCAGATCGAGTCCAAGACGATGTCGAAGCTGCGTCACCCGTCGCGCTCCCAGGTCCTGCGCGACTACCTCGACTAGTCCTGACAGAGCGATAGATCGATCGCCGTGGGGCCCGGTTCCTCTTTCCGAGGGGCCGGGCCCCGCTGTTTCCCGGGATGCGGTGACCGGCGTGCGGGGTGACGCTGGGTAGGCAAAGGATTTCGCTCCGTCAGGAGGCTGTGTATGCGCGCCCTGAGGTACCCGCTGATCGGAACAGCCGTGCTGCTGCTCGCGGCACCGCTGCCGGTGCGGGCGGGGGAACGCGGGGTCATCGGCGGGCAGACCGTGAAGGTCGCGGACGTGCCCTGGACGGTGGCTCTGGCGAGCCGTGAGCGGTTCGGCCCCACGCGGTCGGGCCAGTTCTGCGGCGGTGCCCTGGTGAGCCGTTCGACGGTCGTGACGGCGGCCCACTGCCTCAGTCGTGAGGTGCTCGGCGTCGAGATGTCCGAGGCGAAGGACCTTCGGGTGATCGTGGGGCGCGACGACCTGCGCGGTGGGGCCGGGAAGGAGATCGCGCTCAAGGACGCCTGGGTCAACCCCGCCTTCAACCCCGAGACGAATGCCGGGGACGTGGCCGTCATCACCCTGGCCGAACCGGTCGCCGACAAGACGCCGATCGCCCTGGCGAAGGAGGGGGACGTGGCCTATCAGCCCGGGACGGAGGCGGGCGTCTACGGCTGGGGCGACATGTTCGGCAACGGCGCCTACTCGCCGACGCTGCGGGGCGCGCGGGTGGCCGTCCTGGAGGACGCGATGTGCCGGCAGGCGTACCCGGGCGGCCCCGAAGGGGTCTACCAGCCGGCCACCATGCTCTGCGCCGGGCTGCCACGCGGCGGGCGGGACGCCTGCCAGGGCGACAGCGGGGGACCGCTGGTGGCGCGGGGCCGCCTCGTGGGGCTGGTGTCCTGGGGGAGCGGATGCGCCCAGGCGGGCCGTCCGGGGGTCTATACGCGCGTCTCCGCGGTCGCCGCGCTGGTGTGGGCCCACAGCATCGACCCGGCTCCCGCGGCCCCTCCTCCGGCCGCTCCGCCGCCCGCGCAGCCTTCGGTGGCCCCGCCCGTGCGGCCGCCGGCCGCACCGTCCGCGTCACCGCAGGTGGCGCCGCCCGCACCGGGGTCGGGGAAACGCCCGGGCAGGAGACCTCTGTGAGCCCGGTGGCGGTGCCGTCGGGAGGCCGGCGGAGGGTACGAGAGCGGGCGGCCTCCCCGGTGGGGTGGCCGCCCGCGGCTGCCCGGCCCTGGATGGCCGGACCTCGCTCGTCGTCGGATGCGATGTGTCAGCGCTGCACCGCGCGGACTCAGCGGTCCTCGTCGGACGCGGACGCCGGCACGGCGGTGAGCCGCTCCGTCTCGTCCTGTATTTCCGCGGCGATCTTCTTGAGTTCTGGCTCGAACTTGCGGCCGTGGTGGGCGCAGAAGAGCAGTTCACCGCCGCTCATGAGAACGACGCGCAGGTAAGCCTGAGCGCCGCACCGGTCGCAGCGGTCAGCGGGCTCGCGGGGGTCAGAACAGTAGTCACGTCGCCTCTTCTCTAGCTCGACGAGCTGTCGTACCAGGGTCAACATCCAACCAGGCCGAAAACGTTCCCGCTCGTGGCTTTTCCTCGAAACTTCCTTTCGAGTGGGGCCGGACCTTGACGTTTGGCGGCGAATGAGCCGTATCGCGTGGGCTTACGGTTTCACGTCGCTGGGGGTTGTCGTCCTCCCGGCCGGCTTGCCGGGTTGTTCTTGAGGACGTGCCCGGAGCCTAAATGGTTCATGCCTCGAAGGGAACGTGATGTGCATGTCACTCCATCGAGGTATCGAACGTCTGATCGAATCTCGATTAGCATGGTTGTTCTCAAGGGTGGCGGCACAAAGGCTCTACCTGGCCTCGGTACCCTCTGAACGGCAACCGAGCCACCCTTGTGCCCCACTCGGGCCAGACAGAAATTCAGCGAGGAGCGAACCGCGTGACCGCCGAGACGTCCGTGCCGTCCACTGCGTTGCTGACCGGGGCAGACCGGGACGGATCCAACTACACCGCTCGGCACCTGCTCGTCCTCGAGGGCCTGGAGGCCGTCCGCAAGCGGCCCGGCATGTACATCGGGTCCACGGACAGCCGTGGCCTGATGCACTGCCTCTGGGAGATCATCGACAACTCCGTCGACGAGGCCCTCGGCGGGTTCTGCGACCGCATCGAGGTGATCCTCCACGACGACGGGTCGGTGGAGGTGCGGGACAACGGCCGCGGCATCCCCGTGGACGTCGAGCCCAAGACCGGGCTGTCCGGTGTCGAGGTCGTGATGACCAAGCTGCACGCCGGCGGCAAGTTCGGCGGCGGGTCGTACGCGGCCTCCGGCGGTCTCCACGGTGTCGGCGCCTCCGTCGTCAACGCGCTCTCCGCGCGGCTGGACGTCGAGGTCGACCGGAACAGCAGGACCCACTCGATCAGCTTCCGCAGGGGCGTCCCCGGCATCTTCACCGAGTCGGGCCCGGACGCGCCCTTCGACCCCTCCGGCGGCCTGCTCAAGGGCAAGAAGGTCCCCAAGACCCGCACCGGCACCCGCGTCCGCTACTGGGCGGACCGCCAGATCTTCCTCAAGGACGCCAAGCTCTCCCTGGAGACCCTCTACGGGCGCGCCCGGCAGACGGCCTTCCTGGTGCCCGGGCTGACGATCGTCGTCCGCGACGAGCGGGCCCTGGACGGCGGGGAGATCACCGAGGAGACGTTCCGCTTCGACGGCGGCATCAGTGAGTTCTGCGAGTTCCTCGCGCAGGACAAAGCCGTCTGCGACGTGCTGCGGCTGTCCGGGCAGGGCACCTTCAAGGAGACCGTGCCGGTCCTCGACGACCGGGGCCACATGACCCCCACCGAGGTCACCCGCGAGCTCGGCGTGGACATCGCCCTGCGCTGGGGCACCGGCTACGACACCACGGTCAGGTCCTTCGTCAACATCATCGCCACCCCCAAGGGCGGTACGCACGTCACCGGATTCGAGCGGTCGATCACCAAGACGGTCAACGAGGCGCTCCGCTCGGCCAAGCTGCTGCGGGTCGCCGAGGACGACGTCGTCAAGGACGACGCCATGGAGGGGCTCACGGCGGTCGTGACCGTCCGGCTGGCGGAGCCGCAGTTCGAGGGCCAGACGAAGGAGGTGCTGGGCACCTCGGCCGCCAACCGGATCGTCGCCAACGTGGTGGCCAAGGAGCTCAAGGCGTTCCTGACCTCCACCAAGCGCGACGCCAAGCAGCAGGCCCGGGCCGTGCTGGAGAAGGTCGTGGCGGCGGCCCGCACCCGTATCGCCGCCCGCCAGCACAAGGAGGCCCAGCGGCGGAAGACCGCGCTGGAGTCCTCCTCGCTCCCGGCCAAGCTGGCCGACTGCCGCAGCGACGACGTCGAGCGCAGCGAGCTGTTCATCGTCGAGGGCGACTCGGCCCTCGGCACGGCCAAGCTGGCGCGGAACTCGGAGTTCCAGGCGCTGCTGCCGATCCGCGGCAAGATCCTCAACGTCCAGAAGTCCTCGGTCTCGGACATGCTCAAGAACGCCGAGTGCGGCGCGATCATCCAGGTGATAGGAGCAGGGTCCGGCCGGACGTTCGACATCGACGCCGCGCGGTACGGGAAGGTGATCTTCCTGGCCGACGCCGATGTGGACGGCGCGCACATCCGCTGCCTGCTGCTGACGCTGTTCCAGCGCTACATGCGGCCCATGGTGGAGGAGGGCCGGGTCTTCTCGGCCGTGCCCCCGCTGCACCGGGTGGAGCTGACGAACCCCAAGAAGGGGCAGGACAAGTACATCTACACCTACTCCGACAGCGAGCTGCGGCAGACGCTGATGGAGCTGGAGCGCAAGGGCGTCCGCTACAAGGAGAGCATCCAGCGCTACAAGGGTCTGGGTGAGATGGACGCCGACCAGCTCGCCGAGACCACGATGGACCCCCGCCACCGCACCCTGCGGCGGATCAACATCAGCGACCTGGAGGCCGCCGAGCGCGCCTTCGACCTGCTGATGGGCAATGAGGTCGCGCCGCGCAAGGAGTTCATCACCAACTCCGCGGCCACGCTGGACCGCTCGCGCATCGACGCCTGACGGCCCGGCGCGCCCGCCGCGCGACACTCGATGTCCACCCCCGGGTGGAGAGACCACCTCCACCCGGGATCCACCCCGGACCCACCCGTGCTCCGATACGCGCCGGGAGCCGACTCCGTAGCGTGGAATCCGTGGCGATCGAGAACTGGATTGAATGGCCCGCCCGCGAGGCGCTCGCCAAGGTGGGCGTGCCCCGGCGGCGCCAGGTGATGACGTGGGTGGTGCGCGTCGTCCTGGTGGGCGCCTTCCTGTGGGGGGTGCTCCGCGAGGACGTCTTCCACGGATGGGGGTACGCCGCGCTCGCGGTCGGCTTCCTGCTCTGCGCCGCCGCGGTACGGGGGTGCTATCTGACGACGCTCGCCATGCGGTTGGGGCCCTCCGTGGCGCTGCTGGGCGTGCCGGTGCTGGTGGGGGTGGCCGCGGAGGCGGCCGGCTCGCACGCCGCGGCGACGGGGCTGTGGTGCGTCAGCGCGGCCATCGCCGTGGAGCGGCTGCCCCTGGGTGCCGGGCTGGCCTTCGCGGGTGTGGCGCTGGGGGCGTATGTGCTGGCCCTTCACGACCGGTCGGCGACGACCGCGGTGACGGTCGTGGGCGTGCTGCTGATCGGGTACTCGCTGCGGCTGGACGAGGAGGCCCGGGGGGCCGGATTCCGGTTGCTGGCGCAGGAGCGGGCCGCGCGGCGGGCCGAGGCGGAGTCGGCGGCGCTGGCCGAGCGGGCCCGTATCGCCCGGGAGATACATGACGTGCTGGCGCACAGCCTCTCCGCGCAGTTGGTGCATCTGGAGGCCGCCCGGCTGCTGATCGAGAGCGACGCCGACCGGCAGCGGGTCCTGGAGCGGGTGTCGGCGGCCCGGGGCATGGCGCGCCAGGGCCTGGCCGAGACGCGGCAGGCGCTGTCCGCCCTGCGGGGTGAGCTCACACCGGTCGAGGAGTTCCTGCGGGAGGTCGCGGCGGCGGAGGGGGCGCGGCTGGAGATGGCGGGGGAGCCGCGCGGGCTGCCGGCGGAGGCGGGGCTGGCCGTGCGGAGGGTCGCGCAGGAGGCGCTCACCAATGTGCGCAAGCACGCGCCCGGTGCCCGGGTGGAGATGCGGTTCACCTATCTGGAGCGAGAGGTGGAGCTTTGGGTGAAGGACAGCGGAGCGCGGGGCACGGTCGAGGGGCTGGCGGCCTCCGGCGCCGGGTACGGTCTGCTCGGGATGAGGGAGCGCGCCGAACTGCTCGGCGGCACGCTGGAGGCCGGGCCGGCCGGATCGGACCAGGAGGGCTTTGTGGTGTGTCTGAGGGTGCCCACATGACGGGCGGTACGAGCGACGGGGCGGGTGGGCCGGATGGACCGGGCCGTGCCGTCGGGGAGGGGAGCGCGGGGCCACGGGCGGCGCGGGTGGTGGTCGCCGACGACCAGACCGTGGTGCGCGAGGGGATCGTGATACTGCTGGGCCTGCTGCCGGGGATCGAGGTCGTGGGTTCGGCGGCGGACGGGCTGGAAGCGGTGCGGCTGGTGGCCGAGCACGCGCCCGACGTGGTGCTGATGGATCTGCGGATGCCGCGGTGCGACGGTGTGGAGGCCACCCGGCGGATCCGCGCCGAGTACCCGGCCACCCAGGTCGTCATCCTGACGACCTACGCCGATGACGACTCGCTGTTTCCCGCCTTGCGGGCCGGGGCGCGCGGCTATCTCACCAAGGACGCCGACGGGGAGGAGATCGTCAGGGCGGTCGCGCATGTGATGTCGGGGGAGGCGGGGCTGTCCCCGAAGGTGCAACTGCGGCTGCTGGAGCGCCTTTCCACGGGCGTGGTCCAGCGTCCGTCGACGGCCCCGGGGCTTCCTCGCGAGCTTCCGGACGGGCTGACGGCGCGCGAGGCGGAAGTCCTCTCACTCGTCGCCGAGGGGCTGTCCAATGGCGAGATCGCCCGCCGGCTCCAGGTCAGCACGGCGACGGTGAAGACCCATATCAACAACCTCTTCGCCAAGACCGGGGTGCGCGACCGGGCCCAGGCCGTGCGGTACGCCTTCCGGCACGGCATCGCGAGCCCTCCGGAGACCTCCCTCTCCTGACGGGCGGGCTGACGGGGCTGATGGGGCGGACGCGGCCGACGCGTTGACGAGGTGTCACCGTGCGGACCAGGCGTAGCGGTGCTCGGGGCGGCCCGTCTCGCCGTACTTGAGCGTCAGGCTGAGCCTGCCCGACTCCTCCAGCCGCTTGAGATACCGCTGGGCGGTCGACCGGCTCAGCCCCGAGCGCTCCGCCACCTCGTGCGCCGACAGGGGCCGTGAGGCGTCCGAGAGCACCCGGCGGATCAGATCGGCCGTCGGCGCCGAGTGACCCTTGGGCAGGGGCGTGGTGACGGCGGCGGTGCGCAGGGTGCCGAAGATCCGGTCGACCTGGTCCTGCTCCGCCTCGTCGGCGCCCTCCAGGGTTCGCCGCAGCCGCGCGTACGCCTCCAGCTTCACCCGCAGCCCCGGGAACGTAAAAGGTTTCACCAGGTACTGGAGCGCGCCATAGCGCATGGCCGTCTGCACGGTCGCGACGTCACGGGCCGCGGTGACCATGATCACGTCCGTGTGGTGGCCGAGCTCCCGGATGCGGCGGATCAGCGACAGCCCGCTCTCGTCCGGCAGATAGTGGTCGAGGAGCACCAGGTCGATGCCTCCGCGCTCCAGCAACGCCAGCGCCTGTGCGGCGTTGTGGGCCGTGGCCCGCACCCGGAATCCCGGCACGCGCATGACATACGCGGCGTTGATCTCGGCGACACGGAAATCGTCGTCCACGACCAGGACTTCGATCATCTGCTCACTCCTTCGAGGGATCGTGTGCCCGATGCCAAGGGGTGGAGGGCGTCCGGCAGCTCCACGGTGAAGACCGCGCCGCCGCCGTCCCGTTCACCCGCGCGGGCCGAACCGCCGTACCGTTCGGCGAGCCGCCGTACGAGCGAGAGGCCCAGCCCCCGGGGGCGGTTGGGCGCGGCCTCCTTGGTGGACCAGCCGTCGGCGAAGACCAGTTCGCGCACCTCCTCCGGGACGCCGGGGCCGTTGTCGGAGACGGTGACCACGGCCGTCGTGCCCTCCGCCCGGATCCCGACCTCCACAAAGGCGTCCGGACGGTACCGCCCGGTGGCGTCCAGGGCGTTGTCCACGAGATTGCCGAGCACGGTGACGAGGTCCCCCGGCTCCACCACCCGGCCCGGCAGGTCCGACTCCTCGCTCACCCGCAGCGCCACCCCGCGCTCCGCGGCGACCGCGCTCTTGCCCACCAGTAGCGCGCTGACCAGCGGCTCGTGGACCCGCTCGGTCACCTGCTCGGCGGTGGCCCGGTGGGCGCCGGTGACCTCGGCCACGAAGTCGACCGCCTCCTGGTACATCTCCAGTTCCAGCAGCCCGACGAGGGTGTGCAGCTGGTTGGCGTGCTCGTGGTCCTGGGCGCGCAGCGCCTCCGTCAGCCCCCGGGTGCCGTCCAGTTCACGGCCCAGCTGCTCGAGTTCCGTACGATCGCGGAGCGTCGCCACGGTTCCGCCGTCGGTGGTGTCCATCCGGTTGACGACCAGGACCCGGCCGTCCCGGACGGTGAGCAGGTCCGTGCCGGTGACCCGGCCCGCCAGGACGTCGGTGGTCCGGCCGGGCGGGAGGGCGGCGTCCAGCGGCCGGCCGAGGGCGTCCGGGCCGATGCCGAGCAGCCGTCGCGCCTCGTCGTTGATGAGCCGGACCCTGCCCTTCCGGTCGAGGGCCACCACCCCCTCGCGGATGCCGTGGAGGATGGCCTCGCGTTCGTCGAGGAGGGCGGATATCTCCGACAGCGCGATGCCGCGGGTGCGTTTGCGCAGCCGCAAGGAGACGGCCAGGGCCGCCAGCGCGCCGACCGCCAGCGCCGCTCCGGCGTGGGTGAGGATGCTGGGCAGGGTGTGCAGCAGGATGTCGCGCACGTCGTCGTAGGCGATGCCGACGGAGACGGCGCCCACGATCGCGCCCTCCGGCCCGCGCAGCGGCACCTTGCCGCGCGCCGAGCGGCCCAGGGTGCCGTTCTCGATGCCCGTCCACTCGCGTCCGGCCAGGGCCGGGCCCGGATCGGTGCTGACGTGCCGGCCGATCTCGGCGGGTGTGGTGTGGGAGTAGCGGATGCCCCGGGTGTCGACGACCACGACGTAACTGGCGTCCGTCGCCAGGCGGATGCGCTCGGCGGCGGTCTGCACCGGTCCGTCGGGGCTCGGCGGCCCGGCCAGGATGTCATGGGCGAGCCCGGGCTGGGCGGCGGCCGCCTCGGCGATGGCCAGCGCCCGGCGTTCGGCCTGCTCGTCCAGCTGGGCGCCCAGGGGCGCGAGGAAGAGACCGGCGGTCAACGCGGTGACACCGGTGGTGATCAGCAGTTGGACGGACAGGGCCTGGGCGAAGACACGCCGGGGCAGCCGGGGGCGCATGTACGAGCCTTTCGCATTCCGGGCCATGGGTGTGTACCGAACGTAGCCGCACGATGGCCTCTTGTGTCACCCCCGTGTCACTTTCGTTGTTCTATCGCGAGCAAAACGAGCAGAACAGGCTTCGTACGCTGAAGTCGCACAGCGCACACAAGACTGCCGCTGTGGCGCACGCCACTCCTAGCCTCCAGCACCGGTCGCCCCGCACGGGCCGCGGGGCCGGACACCCGGGAGCGGAGGCGCCCTATGAACAGCGGGAACAGCGGCAAGCCAGGGGAGAACCCCGGCGGCACACCACGACCGGACGCGGCGCCGGCGATCGAGCTGCGTGGTGCGACCAAGGTGTTCCGCACCCCCTCGGGGGCGGACCACACGGCCGTGCGCGATCTCGACCTCACCGTCGCCCAGGGCGAGTTCGTGGCCGTCGTCGGCCCGACCGGCTGCGGCAAGTCCACCACGCTCACGCTGGTCAGCGGCCTGGAGGAGCCCACCGAGGGCGAGGTGCTGGTGGGCGGCGAGCCCGTGACCGGCATCCGGACCGAGGTCGGCTTCGTCTTCCAGCAGGACGCGGTCTTCCCCTGGCGGACCGTGCTGTCGAACGTGATGGCGGGCCCGCGCTTCCGCGGGGTGCCGAAGGCGGAGGCGCGCGAACGGGCCCGTGACTGGCTGGGCCGGGTGGGGCTCGCGGCGTTCGAGGACCGCTATCCGCACCAGCTCTCCGGCGGCCAGCGCAAGCGCGTGGCGCTCGCCCAGACCTTCGTCGGCGACCCGGCGATCCTGCTGATGGACGAGCCGTTCTCGGCGCTGGACGTACAGACCCGGGCACTGATGTCGGACGAACTCCTGGAGCTGTGGGGCGGTTCGCGCCCCGACGGCCGGGCGGCGGCCTCCGTCGTCTTCGTCACCCACGACCTGGAGGAGGCCATCGCGCTCGCCGACAAGGTGGTCGTGATGACGGCCGGGCCGGCCACCGTCAAGGAGGTCTTCCCGATCGACCTGCCCCGCCCCCGGAGGGTCGAATCCGTGCGCCTGGAGCCCCGGTTCATCGAGATCTACCGGGAGATCTGGTCCTCCCTCGGCGAGGAAGTCCGTATCACCCGGGAAAGGGGTGCCGCTCATGTCGCCTGAGACCATCGCCGCCACCGTCGTCGCGCAGAAGCGCCCCCAGGGGCGCACGGAAGCGCGGGCACGTGCGGCGCGCAACCACAAGCTGAAGGTCCTCGGCGCGCGCGTCCTGCTCCTCGCCGTCCTGCTGGGCGCCTGGGAGGTCCTGGCCCGTAACGACGTCATCGACGCCTTCAACTTCTCGATGCCGTCGAAGGTCTGGGACCAGATCGTCCAGTGGACCCTCCACGGCACCCCGCAGGGCCCCCTCGGCGAGCAGATCGCGTACACGCTCTACGAGGCCCTGCTCGGCTGGATCGTGGGCGTGACGGCCGGAGTGGTCCTCGGCATCGTCCTCGGCAGGGTCCGCTTCCTCGCCGACGTCCTCGGCCCCTTCATCAAGGTGCTCAACGCGCTGCCCAGGATCGTCCTCGCGCCGGTCTTCCTGATCTGGTTCGGCCTCGGCCCCGCCTCCAAGGTGGCCTCGGCCGTGGTGCTCGTCTTCTTCCCCGTCTTCTTCAACGCCTTCCAGGGCGCCCGCGAGGTGGACCGCAACCTCGTCGCCAACGCCCGGATCCTGGGCGCGAGCGGCCGCCAGGTGACCCTCCAGGTCGTCGTCCCCGCCGCCACCTCGTGGATCTTCACCAGCCTCCACGTCAGCTTCGGCTTCGCGCTGATCGGCGCGATCGTCGGCGAGTACATCGGCGCGGACAGGGGCATCGGCCTGCTCGTCTCCGCCTCCCAAGGCACCTTCAACACCGCCGGGGTGTACGCGGCGATGGCCATCCTCGCCGTCGTCGCCCTGCTCGCCGAGGGGCTGCTGACCTTCCTGGAGAAGCGGCTCTTCCGCTGGAAGCCCGCCGCGCCCGGCGAGCGCTGAACCCCACCGCGCACCATCCGCCCCACCCCCCTCGACCTGACCATAAGGAACGGAAAATGCGTACCTCCGCCAAGTTCTCAGCGTTGGTCGTCGCCGGAGCGATGTGCCTGTCCCTCTCCGGCTGCGCCGACGAGTCGTCGGCCGACACCTCCGGCAGCGAGTCCCTCAAGGGGGACGTCGTCAAGATCATGGTCGGCGGCCTGGACAAGGTCATCTACCTGCCGGCGGTGCTCACCCAGCGCCTCGGCTACTTCCAGCAGGAGGGCCTGACCGTCAAGCTCCTGAGCGAGCCCGCCGGCGTCCAGGCCACGACCTCCCTGCTCTCCGGTGACGTCCAGGGCGTCGTGGGCTTCTACGACCACACCCTCGACCTCCAGGTCAAGGGCAAGAAGGTGGAGTCGGTGGTGCAGCTGGCCCAGACGCCGGGCGAGGTGGAGGTCGTCTCCACCAAGGCGGCGGGCGACATCGTCTCCCCCAAGGACTTCAAGGGGAAGAAGCTGGGCGTCACCGGACTCGGCTCGTCCACCGACTTCCTCACCAAGTACCTGGCGGTGAAGAACGGCGTGGACGTCAGCGACGTGACGCCCGTGGCGGTCGGCGCGGGCCAGACCTTCCTCTCCGCCCTGGAGAAGGGCGCGATCGACGGCGGTATGACCACCGACCCGACCGTCGCCCAGGTCCTGGACAAGAACCTCGGCAAGGTCCTCGTCGACATGCGCACCCCGGAGGGCTCCAAGGCGGCCCTCGGCGGGCTCTACCCCGCGTCGAGCCTCTACATGAGCAGCGACTGGGTGAACAGCAACAAGGAAACCGTCCAGAAGCTCGCCAACGCCATGGTGAAGACCCTGAAGTGGATGTCCGAGCACACGCCCGAGGAGATCGCGGCGCAGATGCCCGCCGACTACGCCAAGGGCGGCAAGGACCTGTACGTGAAGTCGATCCGCAGCACGCTGCCGATGTTCACCAAGGACGGCGTGATGCCCGCCGACGGGCCGAAGACCGTGCTCCAGGTGCTCAAGTCCTTCAACCCGAACCTCAAGAACGCCTCGGTGGACCTGGAGAAGACCTACACCACGGAGTTCGTCAAGAAGGCCGGCTGACCCCGGCCGGCCGGGCGGTCAGCGGGGTGATGGCGACGACGTCCATCCGGGCCGGCGTGCCGAGCGCCCGGCCGCAGCTCTCGGGCCGGGGCGGCGCCGCGGCACCCTGCTCGACCTCGACCCGCCAGGCGCGCCCGTCCGTGTGCGCGACGGTCACGGACCAGCGGGGCGCGGCCCCCTCGGTCCCGGTGACGTCCAGGGCGTCCGCGCCCTCCTCGCCGGTCAGCGCGCGGACGGCCAGCTCGGCGGCCTGCCCGGGGCGCTCCCAGGCGGAGCGGCCGCGGCAGTGCGCGGTGGTGATCCTGCCGTCACGCGCCGCCTCCAGGGCCTCCTTGACGGCGTGCGCGGTGGCCCGCCCGTAGGCGTAGCCGTAGGGCAGGACGAGCAGGGTGGGGGCGAAGCGGTGGCCACCGAGGTGGGTGACCTCCCAGACCTCCGTGCCGCCCGCGGCGGCCAGCTCGGCGGCGAGCGGACGGCCCAGCAGGGCGCAGCAGCGGTCGCGCTTGGCGTTGGTGCACACCAGGGCGAGCGGATCCCCGTCGTACGGCTCCCACAGCCCGCCGTGCTCGCCGGCGCCGAGCGCCGCGAAGTCCAGCCCCAGCAGTGCGGCCGGGTCGGTGAGGGTGGTCGTACGGATCCAGGAGCGGCCGGGCGCGGTGTGGGCCAGGAAGATCCGCTGGAGGGACGGCTCGTGGCAGTCCGCGTGCCGTCCGGGGCGGCGGATCAGGGCGATCCGCACCCCGGTGCCCTTGGCGGCCTCGTCGAGGGCGCGGCCGACGGCGGGGTCGAGGTGGCTGGAGATGAGCGCGTTCGCGCCCCAGGGGCCGGGCTGCTCGATCAGCAGCCAGGTCCGCGCCGGTGCGGCGGTACCGGCCAGCGGCTCGGTCAGCTGTCGGGAGGCGGTCGCGCACGTGCTCACATAGGTGAGCCTAACCTGACCGGGGCCGGTCCTGCGCGCCGAGGCCCTCCTATCCTGGGTCGGGCGGTGGACCCCGGTCCGTCCGCCGCGGTGGAGCGACGAGGGAGGCTTTTTCTTGGCCAAGCGACAGATTCCGGTCATCGTGCTGGCGGGATTCCTCGGATCGGGCAAGACGACCCTGCTCAACCACCTCCTGCGACACAGCGGAGGCACCCGGATCGGGGCGGTCGTCAATGACTTCGGCAAGATCGAGATCGATGCGATGAGCGTCGCCGGCCAGGTGGACTCCATGGTCTCCCTCGGCAACGGCTGCCTGTGCTGCGCCGTGGACGCCAGCGAGCTGGACGGCTTCCTGGACCGGCTGGCCCGCCCGGCGGCCCGCATCGACGTGATCGTCATCGAGGCCAGCGGGCTGGCCGAGCCCCAGGAGATCATCCGGATGATCCTGGCCAGCGACAACGACAGCGTCGTCTACGGCGGGCTGGTCGAGGTGGTCGACGGGGCGGAGTTCTCCGCCACGCGCGAACGTCACCCGGAGCTCGACCGGCACGTGGGCATCGCCGACCTCGTGGTCCTCAACAAGGCCGACCGGATCGGGGACGAGACCCGCGAGAGCCTGCTGGAGACGCTCGCCGGACTGGCCCCGGGTACTCCCGTCGCCCCGGTCTCCCACGGGCGGATCGACCCGGAGATGCTCTTCGACCGCAAGCCCCGCGAGGACCACCTGGAGGCCGTGCGCCAGCTCTCCTTCGAGGACCTCCTCCTCACGGACGACGAGCACGATCACGACTACGACCACGATCACGAGCACGGCGACCGTTGCGGGGAGGGGTGCGGCCACAGCGGCCATCTCCACTCCGGCTACGAGAACGTCGAGTTCCGGTCCGACACCCCCATGAACCCCCGGCGGCTCATGGACTTCCTCGACAGCAGGCCCGAGGGCCTCTACCGCATGAAGGGCTTCGTCCACTTCGGCGTGGCCGGCCACCGCGACAAGTTCACCCTCCACGCGGTGGGCGATTTCCTGCGCTTCTACCGGTCGCCGTGGGCGCGCTCCGAGGAGCGCGTCACGCAGATAGTGATGATCGGCAGGGGCATCGACGCCCACGCCCTGCGGGAGGGACTCGAAGGCTGCCGGGACACGGCACCGGCAGAGACCGAGGAGCACAGCATGTGGGGCGTCCTGCGCTACGCGCAGGACTGAGATGCACCCGGGCTTGAGACGCATCCGGGCTTGAGGTGCGCGCAGTCCCACGTGCGGAGCCGCGCGCACCTCAAGCCCCGAAGGTCTACACCGGGCCGGCCACCACGGTCACCGGCTTCGGCAGCGGCGTACCCGAACCGTCGCGGCGCGGGTCGGGCGCCGGCAGCTCGGCGGGCATGCCGGTGGCCGTCGCGGCCCGCGCCGGGGCGGCGCCCGCCCAGGCCAGGACGAGGCAGTCCTCGCCCTTGAGGAAGCGCTGGCAGCGCACTCCGCCCGTGGCCCGGCCCTTGCGCGGGTACTGGTCGAACGGCGTCATCTTCGCCGTGCCCTCCGAGACCGCGCCCGGCAGCCCGCCCCGGGCACCCGCGACCGTGACCACCACCGCGTCCTCCGCGGGGTCGACGGCCGTGAAGGAGATGACCTTCGCGTCCGGCGACAGCTTCACGCCCGCCATGCCGCCCGCCGGGCGGCCCTGCGGCCGCACCTGCGAGGCCTGGTAGCGCAGCAACTGGGCGTCGTCCGTGATGAAGACCAGGTCCTCCTCGCCCGTGCGCAGCTCGACGGCGCCGACGATGGTGTCGCCGTCCTTGAGGCCGATGACCTCCAGCTCGTCCTTGTTCGCCGGATAGTCCGGGACGACGCGCTTGACCACGCCCTGCTCGGTGCCGATGGCCAGGCCGGGGGAGGACTCGTCGAGCGTGGTCAGGCAGACCAGCCGCTCGCCGTCCGCCAGTGTCAGGAACTCGGACACGGGGGCGCCGCCCGCCAGGTTCGGCGGGGCCGCCGTGTCCGGCAGCTGCGGCAGGTCGATCACCCGCAGCCGCAGCAGCCGCCCTGCCGAGGTCACCGCGCCGACCTCGCCCAGGGCCGTCGCCGGGACGGCCGAGACGATCACGTCGTGCTTCACGCGCTTGGCATCGGCCGAGGCGTCCGCCGGCTCGCCCGTGGCCGTGCGGGCCAGGAGGCCGGTGGAGGACAGCAGGACCCGGCACGGGTCGTCCGCGACCTTCAGCGGCACCGCCGAGGCCGGCTGGCCCGCCGACTCCAGCAGCACCGTGCGCCGGTCGGTGCCGAACTTCTTCGCCACGTCCGCCAGTTCCGCCGAGACGAGCTTGCGGAGCTCCGCGTCCGACTCCAGGATCCGGGTCAGCTCGGCGATCTCCTCGGTGAGCCTGTCGCGCTCCGACTCCAGCTCGATCCGGTCGAACTTGGTCAGGCGGCGCAGCGGGGTGTCGAGGATGTACTGGGTCTGCGTCTCGGAGAGGGAGAAGCGCTCCACGAGTGACGCCTTGGCGGCCGCCGCGTTATCGCTCGATCGAATGATTCGGATGACCTCGTCGATGTCGACGAGCGCCACCAGCAGGCCCTCGACCAGATGCAGCCGGTCGTTCCGCTTGCCGCGCCGGAACTCGCTGCGCCGGCGGACCACCTCGAAGCGGTGGTCGACGTAGACCTCCAGCAGCTCCTTGAGGCCCAGCGTCAGCGGCTGCCCGTCGACCAGCGCCACGTTGTTGATGCCGAAGGACTCCTCCATCGGCGTCAGCTTGTAGAGCTGCTCCAGGACGGCCTCGGGGTTGAAGCCGTTCTTGATCTCGATGACCAGGCGCAGGCCGTGGGCGCGGTCGGTGAGGTCCTTGACGTCGGCGATGCCCTGGAGCTTCTTGGACCCGACCAGGTCCTTGATCTTGGAGACGACCTTCTCCGGGCCCACCGCGAAGGGCAGCTCGGTGACGACCAGGCCCTTGCGGCGGGCCGAGACGTTCTCCACGGAGACCGTCGCGCGGATCCTGAACGTGCCGCGGCCGGTCTCGTAGGCGTCGCGGATGCCGCTCAGGCCCACGATGCGGCCGCCCGTCGGCAGGTCGGGGCCCGGGACGAACTTCATCAGGGTGTCGAGGTCGGCGCCCGGGTGCCGGATCAGGTGGCGGGCGGCGGCGATGACCTCGCCCAGGTTGTGCGGCGGCATGTTCGTCGCCATGCCGACCGCGATGCCGGACGAACCGTTGACCAACAGGTTCGGATAGGCGGCCGGAAGGGCCACCGGCTCCCGCTCGCTGCCGTCGTAGTTCGGCGCGAAATCGACGGTGTCCTCGTCGATCGACTCCGTCATCAGCGACGACGGCGCCGCCATCCGGGCCTCGGTGTAACGCATGGCCGCGGGCGGGTCGTCGTTGCCCAGCGAGCCGAAGTTGCCGTGGCCGTCCACCAGGGGCAGCCGCATCGAGAACGGCTGCGCCATGCGCACCAGGGCGTCGTAGATCGACGCGTCGCCGTGCGGGTGGAGCTTGCCCATCACCTCGCCGACGACCCGGGCGCACTTCACGTGCCCCCGTTCGGGCCGCAGGCCCATCTCGTTCATCTGGAAGAGGATGCGGCGCTGGACCGGCTTGAGGCCGTCCCGGGCGTCGGGCAGGGCGCGGGAGTAGATGACGGAATAGGCGTACTCGAGGAAGGAGCCCTGCATCTCGTCGACGACGTCGATGTCGAGGATGCGCTCCTCGAACTCTTCCGGCGGCGGGGTCTTCGTGCTGCGGCGGGCCATCGCGGCTGCTGCTCCTTCGATCGATTGCCGAGGCGGGGTCCTGACGCCGACCATTGTGGACCGAGCCACCGACAACGCCGACCGCGACCCGTCCGGGGCATCCCCGGCGGTTCGGGAACTTCGCCAGATGTCAGCGCGCTTGCATACAGTGACAGGACTGTTCATCACGCGAGTCGTCGCGAGGCACCGCGGGATCTCAAGAGATCGAAGGGACGTACATGCCCATGGGTCACACGGCCACGCAACAGGCCGGCTCCGGCGGCCTGACAGCGACCGAGCACCGCCTGGCCAACGGCCTGCGGGTGATCCTCTCCGAGGACCACCTGACCCC
Source organism: Streptomyces abikoensis (assembly GCF_014648775.1). Classification (GTDB taxonomy): domain Bacteria; phylum Actinomycetota; class Actinomycetes; order Streptomycetales; family Streptomycetaceae; genus Streptomyces; species Streptomyces abikoensis. The sequence continues at coordinate 1,510,733 of NZ_BMRT01000001.1, read as the reverse complement.
GGTCGCCGCGGTCTGCCTCTGGTACGACGTCGGCTCGCGCCACGAGGTCAAGGGCCGTACCGGCCTCGCCCACCTCTTCGAGCACCTGATGTTCCAGGGCTCGGCCCAGGTCAAGGGCAACGGCCACTTCGAGCTGGTCCAGGGCGCCGGCGGATCGCTCAACGGCACCACGAGCTTCGAGCGCACCAACTACTTCGAGACCATGCCGGCCCACCAGGTGGAGCTGGCGCTGTGGCTCGAGGCGGACCGGATGGGCTCGCTGCTCACCGCCCTCGACGACGAGTCGATGGAGAACCAGCGCGACGTCGTCAAGAACGAGCGCCGCCAGCGCTACGACAACGTGCCCTACGGCACGGCCTTCGAGAAGCTGACGGCCATGGCCTACCCCGACGGCCACCCGTACCACCACACGCCCATCGGCTCCATGGCCGACCTGGACGCCGCCTCCCTGGAGGACGCGCGCGCCTTCTTCCGCACGTACTACGCGCCGGGCAACGCCGTCCTCTCGGTCGTCGGCGACATCGACCCCGAGCAGACGCTCGCCTGGATCGAGAAGTACTTCGGCTCCATCCCGGCGCACGACGGGAAGCAGCCCCCGCGCGACGGCCGGCTGCCCGACACCATCGGCGAGCAGCTGCGCGAGGTCGTCCGGGAGGAGGTGCCCTCCCGCGCGCTGATGGCCGCCTACCGCCTGCCCCACGACGGCACGCGCGAGGCCGACGCCGCCGACCTGGCGCTGACCATCCTCGGCGGCGGCGAGTCCTCCCGCCTCCACAACCGCCTCGTGCGGCACGACCGCACCGCCGTCGCGGCCGGCTTCGGCCTGCTGCGCCTGGCCGGCGCGCCCTCGCTCGGCTGGCTGGACGTCAAGGCGTCCGGCGGCGTGGAGGTCCCCGCGATCGAGACCGCCGTGGACGACGAGCTCGCCCGCTTCGCGGCCGAGGGCCCGACGCCCGAGGAGATGGAGCGCGCCCAGGCCCAGCTGGAGCGCGAGTGGCTGGACCGGCTGGCCACCGTCAGCGGCCGCGCGGACGAGCTGTGCCGCTTCGCCGTGCTCTTCGGCGACCCCCAGCTCGCCCTGACCGCCGTTCAGCGCGTCCTGGACATCACGCCCCTGGAGGTGCAGGAGGTCGCCAAGGCCCGGCTGCACCCCGACAACCGCGCCGTGCTGGTGTACGAGCCCACGCCCCAGTCCGGCACCGACGCCGCCGGCGAGAACGAGGAAGAGGAGGCGGACCGGTGAGCGACGCCGCAGCCGCGAGCACCCAGACCGCAGAGGCCTCGATGGAGTTCCACCCGCAGCCCCGCCCCGGCACCGCCTCCCCGTGGGCCTTCCCCGCCCCCGAGCGCGGCCTGCTCCCCAACGGGCTGACCGTGCTGCGCTGCCACCGCGCCGGCCAGCAGGTCGTCGCCGTCGACGTCGTCCTGAACGCGCCGCTGGCCGCCGAGCCCGAGGGCCTGGACGGCGTCGCCACGATCATGGCGCGCGCCTTCTCCGAGGGCACCGACAAGCTCAGCGCCGAGGAGTTCACCGCCGAGCTGGAGCGCTGCGGCGCCACTCTCGACGCGCACGCCGACCACCCCGGCGTCCGGCTCTCCCTGGAGGTCCCGGCCTCCCGGCTGGGCAAGGCCATGGGCCTGCTCGCCGACGCCCTGCGCGCCCCGGCCTTCCCGGACGGCGAGATCGAGCGCCTGGTCGACAACCGCCTGGACGAGATCCCGCACGAGCTGGCCAACCCCGCCCGCCGGGCGGCCATGGCGCTGGCCGCCGAGCTCTTCCCGGCCGGCTCCCGGATGTCCCGCCCCCGCCAGGGCGCGCAGGAGACCGTCGAGCGCATCGACGCCGCGGCCGTCCGGGCCTTCTACGAGGCCCATGTCCGCCCCGCCACCACCACCGTGGCGATCGTCGGCGACTTCACCGGCATCGACCTCGACCGGATCCTGGCGGAGTCCCTCGGCGCCTGGACCGGCACCGCCGCCGAGCCGCTGCCCGTGCCGGCCGTCACCGCCGACGACACCGGCCGCGTCGTGATCGTGGACCGGCCCGGCGCCGTGCAGACGCAGCTGCTCATCGGCCGCACCGGCCCCGACCGGCACGCGAGCGCCTGGCCCGCCCAGATCCTCGGCACCTACTGCCTCGGCGGCACCCTCACCTCCCGCCTGGACCGCGTCCTGCGCGAGGAGAAGGGCTACACCTACGGCGTGCGCTCCTTCGGCCAGGTGCTGCTCTCCGCCCCCGACGGGACGGGCACGGCCATGCTCGCCATCAGCGGCTCCGTGGACACCCCCAACACCGGCCCCGCCCTGGCGGACCTGTGGACCGTGCTGCGCACCCTCGCCGCGGAGGGCCTGACGGACGCCGAGCGCGACGTCGCCGTGCAGAACCTGGTGGGTGTCGCGCCGCTGAAGTACGAGACGGCCGCGGCCGTCGCCGCGACCTTCGCCGACCAGGTCGAGCAGTACCTGCCGGACGACTTCCAGGCGCGGCTGTACGAACGCCTCGCGGAGACCGGCACGGTGGAGGCCACGGCGGCCGTCGTGAGCGCCTTCCCGGCCGACCGCCTCGTCACCGTCCTCGTCGGCGACGCCGCCGAGATCGCCGAGCCCGTCAAGGCCCTGGGCATCGGCCCGGTGACGGTCATCCCCGCCTGACGGCGACTCACCACCCCGGCGCGGCAGGCGACGCCGCGCCGGGGCCCCTTCGGCGCATGGGTCCGTTGTGACCCATGCGCCTCACTTATGTCCGCTTTCAGACGGAGGTTGGGTGTTGGTCGTGTGGCGTACGTCATAAAAGCCCACTTCTGTTTGCTGTTCGAATCTGACGCCGATTAGCGTCAGGCCCGGCAGCCCGCCGATCGGAGCCGCGACCGCGGCCCCGGGCAGCCATCGCCGAGTCCCCGGAGCACCAGCCGAGGGGAGCCGGGGACCCAAACGTCCCTGGGGTGAATCGGGCCCCTCTCACGAGGGATCCGTAGGAGACCTTCCTGCTCCGAACCCGTCAGCTAACCCGGTAGGCGAGAGGGAAGGAAAGGAAACAGCCGCGACATGGCGTTCACCCGTGCCACCGGGAAGCACCGTCGTCCGAGCCGCGCCGCGCGCGTCAGCGCGAACGTGGCGGGCATAGCCACTCTCACGGCCGCCGGCGTCGTCGCCGGTGTCGCCGCCCCGGCCTTCGCCGCCTCCGACGACACGCAGCGCCCCGAGGACACCGGCCTGACCCAGGCCGTCGTCATGGGCGACGTCATGGCCGAGCACGTCGACGCCCAGGCCGAGTCCCAGCGCAGCGCCGCCGACGAGGCCGCCGCCCGCCTCCAGGCCGAGGAGAGCGCCAAGCAGAAGGCCGTCCAGGCCAAGCAGCGCTACGAAGAGGCCCAGCGCAAGGTCGAGGAGGAGCGCGCCGCCAAGGAGAAGGCCGCCCGCGACGAGGAGCGCAAGCGCCTCGGCACCTTCGTGAGCCCGATCGACGGCTCCTACGTCTCCACCTCCTACAAGGCCTCCAGCGGCCTGTGGTCCTCCGGCAGCCACACCGGCATCGACATGCACGCCGAGACCGGCACCTCCGTCCACGCCGTCGGCATGGGCACCATCGTCGAGGCCGGCTGGGGCGGTGCCTACGGCAACAACGTCGTCATCAAGATGGCCGACGGCACGTACACCCAGTACGGCCACCTGTCCTCCATCGACGTCTCCGTCGGCCAGACGGTCACCCCGGGCCAGCAGATCGGCCTCTCCGGCGCCACCGGCAACGTCACCGGCCCGCACCTGCACTTCGAGGCCCGCACGGCCCCCACCTACGGCTCGGACATCGACCCGATCGCCTACATGGCCGCGCACGGCGTCAACCTGTAACGACGACGCGCGACGACGTACGAAAGGCCCCGGCCCCCGGCCGGGGCCTTCGTGTTGGCCAAAAAATATCCATGAAGCGGCGGCACCATCGGAAAACGCCCGGGATTGCCATAGAGTCGCCGAACGGACGTCAATCGGCCGTGCTGCACGGGGATTGAGGCATGAGGCGGAGGTAGACCCATGCGGGGCCGTACGTGAGCGGCGACGGCGAGGGGCCGCGCGAGAGCCGTCGTATTTCCACGCACGCGGTGTGCACCGCCATCCGCGACGACATCGTCTCCGGTGCTTTCCCGCCGGGAAGCCGGCTCATCGAGGAAATCCTCGCCCGCCGCTACGGCGTCTCACGGGTGCCCGTCCGCGAGGCGCTGCGCACCCTGGCCTCCGAGGGCTTCGTGACCACCCGTCGGCACGCCGGCGCCTGTGTCGCCGAACCCACCGAGCGCGAGGCCGCCGACCTCCTCGACATCCGGGCCCTGCTGGAGCCGCTGGGCGCCGCCAAGGCCGCGCAGCGGCGCTCCGAGGCCCACCTCAAGGTGTTGCGGGGCCTGGTCAGGCTCGGCCAGGAGCGGGCCCGCGCGGGCCGCTGCGGCGAACTGCGCCAGCTCGGCGACTGGTTCGACGAGACCCTCGCCCAGGCGTCCGGCAGCCCCTCGGTCGCCGGGCTCCTGACCCAGCTGCGCCGCAAGATCGCGTGGGTGTACGCCCCGGGGCCCGTGGTCCGGCCGCTGGAGACCTGGGAGGCGTGCGGGGCGTTGGTGGACGCGGTGGCCCGGGGGGACGTGGAGCGCGCCCGGGAACTCGCCGCCGTACGGGCCGGCCGTTCGCCCGGTGAATTCCTGCTGCGGCGGACGGGCGGCGATCGCGTGCACCCGCCGAAACAGCCCGTAAACACGGCGGGCGTCCGTCCTTAACGAGCGGCCGCTATTCCTGGGGGAATAGGGCCGGGAATTCGTGGCGGTCCCCGGCCGGGGCACGCCGTGCGCGTCTGCGGAGAGCGGCGCGCACGGCGTGTGAAAATCCTGTGAATACGGCCGGGCCGTGGATACCCGGCTCGCGGCTCACCCGCTCACGGATATGCCGGTGACGGATACGACGACGGGGCCGCGACGGCCTCCGTCGGCCACCGCGGCCCCGCCGCGCGGTCCGCCCGGCGAAAGGGGCGGGCCGGAGGATCAGACGGTCTCCGGGAGCTCCTCGAGCCCCTCGGCGACGAGCTTGGCCAGACGGTCGAGCGCGGCCTCGGCACCCTCCGCCTCGCTGGCGAGGACGATCTCCTCGCCACCCTGGGCGCCCAGGCCCAGCACGGCGAGCATGGAGGCGGCGTTGACGGGGTTGCCGTCCGCCTTGGCGATCGTCATGGGGACGCCGGCGGCGGTCGCCGCACGGACGAAGATCGACGCGGGCCGGGCGTGCAGGCCCTCGGCCCAGCCGACGTTTACGCGGCGCTCAACCATGGTGTTGCCCTTCAAGTCGATATTGGTTGTCTAGACCATTGTGGCACGGGGCGCGCGGTGCCCCGCGCGTGCGCCCCCACCAGGGCCCTTCGGTCGCGCCCGTGGCCCGGGCGGCACCGGCCCGCTGTCGGTGCCCGGCCTTACGCTGGGCCCATGCAGACGCCGTCCGAGCACGCGTACCCGACCCACTGGGAAGCCGACGTCGTGCTGCGCGACGGCGGCATCGCCCACATCCGCCCCATCACGCCCGACGACGCCGGACGGCTGGTCAGCTTTTACGAGCAGGTGTCGGACCAGTCCAAGTACTACCGCTTCTTCGCCCCCTACCCCCGCCTCTCCGACCGGGACGTCCACCGCTTCACCCACCACGACTACGTCGACCGGGTGGGCCTGGCCGCGATCGTCGGCGGCGAGTTCATCGCCACCGTGCGCTACGACCGCATCGCCCCCGCCGACGAGGCCGAGGTCGCCTTCCTCGTCCAGGACGCCCACCAGGGGCGCGGCGTCGCCTCCGCCCTGCTCGAGCACATCGCGGCCGTCGCGCGCGAGCGCTCGATCCGGCGCTTCGCCGCCGAGGTGCTGCCCGCCAACAGCAAGATGATCAAGGTCTTCACGGACGCGGGCTACACGCAGAAGCGCAGCTTCGAGGACGGCGTCGTCCGCCTCGGCCTCGACCTGGAGCCCACCGACGCCTCCCTCGCCGTGCAGCGCGCCCGCGAACAGCGCGCCGAGGCCCACTCGGTGCAGCGCCTGCTCACCCCGCGCTCCGTCGCCGTCGTCGGCGCCGGCCGCGAGCCCGGCGGGATGGGCCGGACGGTGCTGCGCAACATCGTCGCCGGCGGCTTCACCGGGCGGACGTACGCGGTCAACCGCGCCTTCCCCGAGGGGCCTTCGCGCCTGGAGCCCGAGGGCGTCCCGGCCCACCGCTCCGTCGGCGGCATCGCCGAGCCGGTCGACCTCGCGGTCGTCGCCGTCCCGGCCGAGGAGGTCCCCGCCGTCGTCGCCGACTGCGGCGAGCACGGCGTCCAGGGGCTCGTCGTGCTCACCGCCGGGTACGCCGAGAGCGGCGGGAGGGGCCGCGCCCGCCAGCGCGAGCTGGTCCGCCAGGCCCGCTCGCACGGCATGCGCGTCATCGGCCCCAACTCCTTCGGCCTCATCAACACCGCCGAGGCCGTCAGGCTCAACGCCTCCCTCGCCCCCGAGCTGCCCACCACCGGGCGGGTCGGGCTGTTCAGCCAGTCCGGCGCGATCGGCATCGCCCTGCTCTCCGGGCTCCACCGGCGGGCGGCCGGCCTCGTCGGCATCTCCACCTTCGTCTCGGCGGGCAACCGCGCCGACGTCTCCGGCAACGACTTCCTCCAGCACTGGCACGACGACCCCGACACCGACGTCGTCCTGATGTACCTGGAGTCCATCGGCAACCCGCGGAAGTTCGCCCGCCTCGCCCGGCGCACGGCCGCCCGCAAGCCGCTCGTCGTCGTCAAGGGCGCCCGGCACGGCGCCGCCGCCCCGACCGGCCACGCCGTGCCCTCCACCCGCATCCCCGACGCCACGGTCTCCGACCTGCTGCGGCAGGCCGGCGTCATACGTGTCGACACGGTCACCGAGCTGGCCGACACCGGACTGCTCCTCGCCTCCCAGCCGCTCCCCGAGGGCCCCCGGGTCGCGATCTGCGGCAATTCCGAATCCCTCGCCCTGCTCACGTACGACGCCTGCCTCACGGACGGGCTGCGGCCCCTGCTGCCCCGCGACCTGACCACGTCCGCCACCCCGGCGGACTTCCGCGCCGCGCTCTCGGCCGCCCTGGCCGACCGGGCCTGCGACGCCGTGGTCGTCACCGCCATCCCCTGGGTCGGCGACACCTCCGCCGCCGACCTCGCCACCGCCCTGCGCGAGGCCGTCGCCACCGCCCCCACCGCGAAGCCGGTCGCGGTCGTCCACCTGGAGATCCCCGGCCTGGCCGAAGCCCTGGCGGCACCGGTCCCGGACCGGCCCGCCGAGGATGCCGGCGCCCCGGCCCCCCGGGCCGGGGCCGAGGGCCCCGCGGACCCACCGCCGGGGAGCTCCGCCTCCGCGGCCGGGGAACGGCCGGCCGTCGCGGACGGCGGGGCCGCCCCGACGGAGACCACCGCCGGGGGAGCCATCGCGGCGGAAGCCGCCGCCGTCGCGGGCGCCGCCCCCGGTACGCGCCCGGACCGCGCCCCGGCGGGCCCGTCGCCCGCCGCCGACAGCGGCGTCCCGCCCACCGGCCCGGCTGCCCCCGCCGGGCGGGCGGAGCGTGCCGCGGCGGCTTCGCCCTCTTCCGCCATCGGCGGCGACGCGCGGCATGCCGCCGCCTCGGGCGGCGCTCCCGGCGTTCGCGCCGCCACCCCGATCGGCACCGCTTCCGACCCCGGCCCAGCCACAGGCGCCCCCGCCATCCGGATACCCGCCTACCCCGCCGCCGAGCGGGCCGTGCGGGCGCTCGCCGAGGCGGTGCGTTACGCGCGGTGGCGGCGGGACGTCGCCGTGCCCGGGCGGGTGCCCGAGTACGACGACATCGACGAAGAGGGCGCCGCCGCCGACATCGGCGTCCTGCTCAAGGCCCACGGCGCCGTCGCCCCGCGCGCCGTGACGCTCTCCGCCCCCGACACCCAGCGCCTCCTCGCCCGCTACGGCATCGCCGTGCTGCCCGCCCTGCCCGCTCCCGACCCCGACAGCGCCGTGGACGCCGCCCGGCGGCTCGGCTTCCCCGTGGCCCTCAAGCCCACCGCGCCCCACCTCCGCCACCGCGCCGACCTCGGCGGGGTCCGCCTCGACCTCGGGGGCGAGGCGGAACTGCGCCGCGCCTACGCGGAATTGACCGAGCTGCTCGGCAAGCCCGAGGAGCTGAGCCTCGTCGTGCAGTCCATGGCGCCGCGCGGCGTCGACACCGTCGTCCGCGCCGCCATCCACCCCACCGCCGGCGCCGTGCTCTCCTTCGGGCTGGCCGGCGCCCCGTCCCTGCTGCTCGGGGACATCGCCCACCGTCTCGTCCCGGCCACCGACCGGGACGCCGCCGAGCTCATCCGCTCCGTGCGCACCGCGCCGCTGCTCTTCGGCTGGCGCGGCTCCGCCCCCGTGGACACCGCTGCCCTGGAGGAGCTCCTGCTGCGGGTCTCGCGCCTCGTCGACGACCACCCCGAAGTCGTCGGCGCCGACCTGGAGCCGGTGATCGTCGCCCAGCACGGGGTGCACATCCTGGGCGCGACCATCCGGCTGGCCCCGCCCCCGGCCCGCTCCGACCTCGGCCCGCGGAGTCTGCCCCTGTACTGAGGCCCGGCACCGAGCCCCGGCGCCGAGCCCTGGCCGGGGATCGGCGGCAGCCGGACCCCGTACGCCCCGTAGGATGGGACGTATGGCGAAGACCGGTACGACGACCCAGGGGCTGCGCGCGGCCATCGAGCGCAGCGGCTACTACCCGGCCCTCGTGGCCGAGGCGGTGGAAGCCGCCGTGGGCGGTGAGCCGGTCGTGTCGTACCTGGTCCACCAGGAGACGACGTTCGACTCCAACGAGGTGCGCCGCCATGTCACGGTGCTCGTTCTCACCGGTACCCGATTCATCGTCAGCCACACCGACGAGCAGGCCGCCGACGGCACCTCCCCGTCCCCCTACGCCACCACCTCCACCGAGTCCGTGAAGCTCGACCGGATCTCCTCGGTGGTGCTCAGCCGCGTCGTCGCCAACCCCGAGGCCTACACCCCGGGCACCCTGCCCCGCGAGGTCGTCCTCACCATCGGCTGGGGCGCGGTCTCCCGCATCGACCTCGAGCCCGCCGCCTGCGGCGACCCGAACTGCGACGCCGACCACGGCTACACCGGCTCCTCCACCGCCGACGACCTCAGCCTGCGCGTCAGCGAGGCGGGTGACGGCCCGGACACCGTCCGCCAGGCCCTCGCCTTCGCCCAGGCGCTCTCCGAGGCCACCGCGGCGACCACCCGCTGATGTCCTACTCCACCGCGGCGGGCCATGCCTGGCACGAGCCCGCCCCGCTCGACCCCCGCTCCGCCCCGCTGCCCCGCTACGGCACCGGCTCCCTCGCCGACCTGCTGCCCTCGGTCGCCGCGGGCCTCGGCGTGCCCGGGATGTCCTCCGGGATGGAGCTGGCGCCCGCCGACCGGGTCTGCGTCTTCCTGATCGACGGCCTGGGCTGGGAGCTGCTGCGCGCCCACCCCGACGAGGCCCCGTTCCTCCACTCGCTGCTGGGCACGTCCATGAACGGCACCGGCGCGCCCATGACCGCCGGCTTCCCCTCCACCACCGCGAGCTCCCTCGCCTCGGTCGGCACGGGCCTGCCGCCCGGCGCCCACGGCCTGGCCGGCTACACCGTCGCCGACCCGGCCACCGGGCAGCTGATGAACCAGCTCCGCTGGCGCCCCTGGACCGACCCCCACGCCTGGCAGCCGTACCCCACCGTCTTCCAGCTCGCGGACGCGGCCGGGATCGCCACCTGCCAGGTCTCCTCGCCGGACTTCGAGCACACCCCGCTGACCAAGGTCGCGCTGAGCGGCGGCACCTTCCACGGCCGGCTCTCCGGCGAGGAGCGGATGGACTTCGCCGCCGAGCGCCTCGGCGCCGCGGACCGCTCGCTCGTCTACACGTACTACAGCGAGGTGGACGGCAAGGGCCACCGCTTCGGCGTCGACTCCGAGGAGTGGCGCGGCCAGCTGATGTACGTGGACCTGCTCGCCCGGCGGCTGGCCGAACAGCTGCCGCCGCGCTCGGCCCTCTACGTCACCGCGGACCACGGCATGATCGACATCCCGTTCGACCCGGAGTCGCGCATCGACTTCGACGAGGACTGGGAGCTGCGCGCCGGTGTCGCCCTGCTGGGCGGCGAGGCGCGGGCCCGCCACGTCTACGCGGTGCCCGGCGCGGCCGCCGACGTCCTGGCCGTGTGGCGCGAGGTGCTCGGCGAGCAGATGTGGGTCGCGGGCCGGGACGAGGCCATCGAGGCGGGCTGGTTCGGCCCGCCCGGCGAGGGCGTCGACGACCGGGTGTACGCGCGGATCGGCGACGTCGTCGCCGCCGCCCGCGACGACGTCGCGATCGTTGCCACGGAGACCGAGCCCAACGAGTCGAAGATGGTCGGCCTCCACGGTTCCATGACGCCGGTCGAGCAGCTCGTGCCGCTCCTCGAAGTCCGCTCCTGAGCCTCCCCGTTCCACCCCCCACCCCCACGATCAAACGAAAGGCATCGGCCTTCCCATGCCCGAGCTGGTGTTCTTCTCCGGAACGATGGACTGCGGAAAGAGCACCCTCGCTCTGCAGATCGAGCACAACCGGTCGGCCCGCGGCCTCGAGGGGCTGATCTTCACCCGCAACGACCGCGCCGGCGAGGGCAAGCTGTCCTCCCGGCTCGGCCTGGTCACCGACTCCGTCGAGGCGGGGGAGGGGTTCGACTTCTACGCCCACCTGGTCGGGCACCTCTCGGCGGGCGGTCGGGCCGACTACGTCATCTGCGACGAGGCCCAGTTCCTCGAGCCGGAGCAGATCGATCAGCTGGCCCGGATCGTCGACGACCTCGACATGGACGTCTTCGCCTTCGGCATCACCACCGACTTCCGCACCAAGCTCTTCCCGGGCTCCCAGCGTCTGATCGAACTCGCGGACCGCGTCGAGGTCCTCCAGGTCGAGGCGCTGTGCTGGTGCGGGGCACGGGCCACCCACAACGCCCGTACGGTCGGCGGGCAGATGGTCGTCGAGGGCGCGCAGGTCGTCGTCGGCGACGTCAACCAGCCGGAGACCGTGGTCGGTTACGAGGTGCTGTGCCGACGCCACCACCGCCGCCGGCTGACGGCGGCGGCCGCGCGCGCGGCGGCCCTGTCGCCGGACGTGCTGCCGGTGGACCGCGAGAACGCGGGCTGAGCCGGGGCCGATCCCGACGTCCCCTCAGCCGGCCGTCCGCAGCAGGGTGAAGACGGCGCCCTCCGGGTCCTCGACCGTCGCCGCGCGTCCGGCCGCCACCTCCGCCGGGGCGTCCACGACCCGGCCGCCCAGCTCGGCGACCCGCTCGGCGGCCGTGTCCACGTCCGCCACTTCGAAATACGTCATCCAGTGCGGATGCCGCAGCGCCGGCCCCGCGCCCCGGATCGCCGCCACCGGACGGCCGTCCAGGTGCAGCGTGAACGTGTCGGCGCCCACGGCGCCGGACGACTTCGTCTCGTACCCGAACAGCGCGCGGTAGAACTTCAGCACCGCGGCGGCGTCATGGGTCACCAGTTCGTGCCAGACCGGAGTGCCGGGCACGCCGGCCGGACCGGGATCGGCGGCCCCCCGCCCCTGCCGGACGCCGAACGGCGCCCCCGCCGGGTCCGTGGCCAGCACCAGCCGCCCCGCGTCCTCGTCGGCCAGCGGGCCCACGCCCACCGTTCCTCCGGCGCAGTGGATCCACTCCGCGGAGGCGTCCGCGTCGTCGCTCGCCAGATAGGTGGTCCACGCGTTGGCGCGTTGACGATCGGGCGGCAGGCCCCCGATTCCGGCGACGTCCCGGCCGTCGATCGTGGCCCGGACGTACGGCCCCGGCCGGCCGGGGCCGGGAGTGTAGTAGGACCACCCGAACAGCCCGCCGTAGAACTCCTTGGCCGCCTCCAGGTCCTGGGCCAGGAGACTCGTCCAGCAAGGAGTGCCCGGTGTCTGCCGCCGGGTCGCCCCGCGGTGCTCGGAGGAGCCCCATACCTCGGTCATCGTCAGTATCTCCTCGGACCATCGTGGTGGCCGCGCGTCCCCGCCGGGACACGCGCCCCGGCCGTGCCGGGCGTAAGGGTTCCCGCTGAGCATGCCCGAATTCGCGATCCGCTTCCGTGCCCTCGGCAGCGCCGTCCAGTATCGATCAGCAACGCGCCTTCTGGCCAGGGGACCGTTCGGAGCAACGCGGACTACGCCAGGATGGGTTCATGGACGTCATCATCACCGCGAAGGAATGGGCGAGCGAGTCGGCCGGCGAACGGCCGCCGACGCTCCTGGACATCCGCTACCGGCCCGGGGCAGCGCCCGGCCGCCCCCAGTACGAGGCCGGGCACCTCCCGGGCGCGGTCTACGTCGACATGGACGCCGAACTCGCGGCCGAACCCGGGAAGAGAGGCCGTCATCCGCTGCCGGACACCGCGGCGTTCGGGGCGGCGATGCGACGGGCGGGGGTGTGCTCCGACCGCCCGGTCGTCGTCTACGACGACGGTCTGGGCTGGGCCGCCGCCCGGGCGTGGTGGATGCTGCGCTGGGCGGGGCACCCGTCCGTCCGCGTCCTGGACGGCGGCCTCGCCGCGTGGACGGCGGCCGGCGGCGAACTGACGACGGAGGTGCCGGCGCCGGCAGAGGGCGACTTCGTGCCCGAGCCGGGCGCGCTGCCGGTGCTCGACGCGGACGGCGCGGCCGCGCTGGCGCGGCGCGGGGTGCTGCTGGACGCGCGGGCGGGGGAGCGCTACCGGGGCGAGGTGGAGCCCCTCGACCGGGTCGCCGGGCACATCCCCGGCGCGGTCTCCGCGCCCACGACCGAGAACGTCACCGAGGACGGCCTCTTCCGCCCGGCCCCCGAGCTCGCGGCCCGTTTCGCGCGTCTGGGCGCGACGGGGGCGGCGGAGGTGGGCGTCTACTGCGGCTCGGGCGTCTCCGCGGCCCACGAGATCCTCGCCCTGGCGGTGGCGGGTGTGCCGGCGGCGCTGTACGTCGGGTCGTGGAGCGAGTGGTCGTCGGATCCGGCACGGCCGGTGGCGACGGGGCCGGACGCGGGCTGAGCCGGCCGCGGCGGGGGAGGTCTCCCCAGCCCCGCCCAGTGCGGGCGGGCGAAGCCTCGCCCCCGGGGGTCTGGGGGCTCGCCCCCAGGAAACGGTGAAAGGGCGGGACCGGGGCATCCCTCCGCCGCGACGGCGCCCAGCCCACCGCGAGGTGTCCGGCGGTGCCGAACCGCCCCGGCCGCGCCAGCCGGGTCAGTCCTGCTTCTTCCGCCGCGTCCCGAAAACGATCTCGTCCCAGCTCGGCACCGCCGCCCGCCGCCCGGGGCGGACGCCGTCCGCCTCGGCCTGGCGGTCCGTCGTGCCGATCAGGCGTTCGCGGTGCCCCGCGACCGACCGTGGCATGAGCACATCCGCGTAGGCGGACCCGGCGCTGGCCGCCGGGGCCGGGGGCTCGACGAGCTCCGTCTCCTCGGCCGGCGCGTCGGACGGGGGCGGGGGGACCGCGCCGACGGCCGGGGGCGTCGACGGCGGCTCGGGTACGACCATGTCGCCCCGGAAGCTCGGGACGGCCTCCAGCAGGCTGGTCAGCGAGTCGCGGTCGCGCTCCTTGGGCGCGGGAGCGTCCTCCGCCGGCGCGTCGCCGGAGGGTGCCTCCGCGTCCGGGCCGGCGGGCTGCTGCCGGTCCCGGTCGAGGGAACGGTCCAGCGGCCGGTCACGCGGCAGCCGGGCGATGCGCGGCACGAACGGGAAGGTCGGCTCGGGCGTGTCGTCGGTCTCGCCGATGAGCGCCCGCGCCTCGTCGTCCAGCGCCTGAACGATCCGGCGCGGCGGATCGTAGGTCCAGCTGGCCGCGCGCGGTTCGCCGGCGGCGCGGTAGACCAGCAGGACCTCCCACGTGCCGTCGTCGCGGCGCCAGGAGTCCCACTGGGCGGTGTCCTTCTCGGCGCCGCGCAGCAGCATGCGCTCCGCGACGGCCTCGCCGAGCGGTGGGCCGCTGTTCTCGCCGGGGCGGCGCACGGGTGTCTTGCGGGCGCGCTCCGCCATGAAGGCGCGCTCGGCGAGCACGGGGCCCTCGAAGCGGCGTACGCGCTCCACGGGGATGCCCGCGAGCTGGGCGACCTCCTCCGCCGAGGCACCGGCCCGGATGCGGGCCTGGATGTCGCGGGGCCGGAGGTGGCTCTCCACCTCGATCTCGATCTGGCCGAGGCGTGCGCGGTCGTTGCGCACGGCGGCGCGGAGCCGCTCGTCGATGGGAAGCGTGTACTCCGTGCTGTCCGCAGACTTGAGCACCAGCCGTGTGCCGTCGTTGGAGACTGCCACGACACGCAGTTCGGGCATGGGGACCTCCCGGGTGGTGCCTGCCGACGTCACCTGCGTCGCTGCTTCCGCTAGTCGAGTGTGGCCTGCCCGGGTAGCAGCCTGCCACAACATTGCCGAGTTGACGGGGCGAGAGCCGCCCGGGCCCCTCCCGACGGGTCCGGTGGTTTCCGGGCAGCCGAACGGGATATTGGGGCCAGGGCTCGCCACAGTACTCCATTCGGGCCAGCGGGCGTGGATCGGCGCGCCAGCGAAGTTCTCGTGCGGCAAGGGAGTTGGAATGCGCCCCTTGCGGGGGGCGCGTCCGGGCCCGGTTCCCGTGGGTGGCGAGGTTCACATAATCGCCCGATTCGGAACTGTTCGTTAGGCTCGAATGTCTCTTCTGGCTATAAGAGGGACCGAAGGGAACAACAGAGGCTGGAGATGGACGACAAAGCCGAAACTGAGGCAAAAGCCAAGGGCAGGCGTCTGGAGCTGAGCGTCGCACAAGTGGCCGGTAGTGCGCTGGCGGCGGTCGTGGCGGCCATGCTGGCGGGCCGGCTCGGGGTGTACGGCACGGTGCTCGGTGCCGGTGTCGTCAGTGTCGTGGCCACGACGGGTGGCACAGTCTTCCAGCACCTGTTCAAACGTACGGGTGAGCAGATACGCGACGCGGCGACCCCGTCGGAGCCCCGGCTCCGCCAGGTCCCGGTGCGCGACGCGTCCCGTGCGGTGGGCCGGGCACGCTCGGCCGACCTGGAGCGCACCCAGCTGCTCGGGCGGATCGACGCGGCGGACCCGCCACCGGGGACCGAGGACCGTACGCAACTGCTGCACCAGGTGTCACATCCCGGTGCGAACCCGGCGCAATCCGAGGCGTACGCCGGTGCGTACACCGGCGCGCATGACGACGCGTACATCCACGCCTCCTCCGGCGAGTTCTCGGAGGAATTCTCGAAGGGCACGACCCACGGCACCCGGCTGCGCGGCCGGAAGCGCCCGCTGCTGGCGGCCGCCGCCGTCTTCGCCCTGGCCATGGGCACGGTGACGGCGGTGGAGCTCGTCTCCGGTTCCAGCGCGGACGGTGACAAGGGCGGGACGACCGTCAGCCGGATCTTCCAGCCGGACAGGAGCGAGAAGAAGCAGGACGAGGACCAGGCCCCGCCGCAGACCCCGGACCCCGGCCGCTCGCACGACGGCAACGGGACGGACGCGGGCGACAGCGGCTCGACCCCCTCCCCGGGCGCGTCGCAGCAGGGCGGCGGCACGGGCGGCAAGAACACCCCCACCCCCACGCCGACCCCGTCCTCCGGCGGCGGCACGCCGAAGCCGACCCCGACGCCGGACTCCGGCACGTCGCCGGACGCGGGCAAGGGCGGGACCGGTGGCCAGGGCTCCGGCGGCACGGGCGGCCAGTCCCCCTCGCCGCAGCCCGGCCAGAACGCGGCGGCCGGCACGAGCACCGGCACCACCGGCACGGGCACGGTCTCGTAGGACGGGCCGGGCCTGTAGGACAGACCGGGCGACACGACGCGGACACCACGGGCGCCGGGCGGCGGACCTCCCACGAGGAGGCCGCGCCCGGCGCCCGTGCCGTCACCGGCCCAGGACCCGCGTCAGGTAGGGGTTGCCGAAGACACGGTCGGGATCCAGCCGGTCCCGCACCGCAGCGAACTCCGCGAAGCGCGGATAGACCTCGGCCAGATATGCGGCGTCACGGCCGTGGAGCTTGCCCCAGTGCGGCCGTCCCCCGTGGGCCGTCATGATCTGCTCGACGGCCGTGAAATACGCCTGGTGCGGTGTGCCCCTGTACATGTGTACGGCGATATAGGCCGTATCCCGGCCCGAAGCGGTGGACAGCGGGATGTCGTCGGCCGGGGCCGTCCGCACCTCCACGGGGAAGCTCACCCGCAGCCGCCGCCGCTCGATCATCGTCCGCAGCTCCCGCAGGGCCGCCATCGCCGCCTCACGCGGCAGCGCGTACTCCATCTCCAGGAAGCGCACCCGGCGGGGGCTGGTGAAGACCTTGTAGGGAATGTCGGTGTACGTACGGGCGGACAGGGCCCGGGCGGAGAGCCGGGCGATCCCGGGGACCGTCCCGGGGACGGCCCGGCCCAGCGCGCAGACGGCGCCGAAGAGCCCGTTCGACAGCAGTTCGTCCTGCACCCAGGCGGCGGCCCGGCCGGGCGGGTCCGCCGGGCCCGCGCCGCGGTTGTTCCGCTTGGTGACGCAGCGGTCGGTGTGCGGGAACCAGTAGAACTCGAAGTGCTCGTTCTCCGCGACGAGCGCGTCGAAGCCGGACGTCACCGCGCCGAAGGACATCGGCTCCTCACGCGCGGTGAGCAGGAACTCCGGCTCGACCCGGAAGGTGATCGCGGTGAGCACGCCCAGCGCGCCGAGGCCCACCCGCGCCGCGGCGAACACCTCGGGGTTCTCCCGCGCCGAGCAGGTCAGCACCGAACCGTCGGCGGTCACCAGCTCCAACCCGGCGATCTGGGCGGCGATCGCGCCCGAGTCACGGCCGGTGCCGTGGGTGCCGGTGCTGACGGCCCCGGAGACCGTCTGCTCCATGATGTCGCCCATGTTCGTCAGGGACAGGCCCCGGGCGGAGAGCTCCTCATTGAGCCGACGGAGCGTCATGCCGGCGCCGACCGTCACGGTCCCGGCGTCCCGGTCGACCGAACGGATGCCGGTCAGGCCCTCCGGGCGTATCAGCAGACCGTCGGTGGCCGCCGCGGCGGTGAAGGAGTGGCCGCTGCCGACCGCCTTCACCTTCAGGCCGTCGGAAGCGGCCCGGACGACCGCCGCGGACAGCTCCTCCGCGGTCCTCGGGGCCACCCTGCGCACGGGCCGGGCGGTGACGTTCCCCGCCCAGTTGCGCCATAAGCCGTCGTCATGCCTCCTGGTGGCGCTGTTCCGCCAGGTGCTGTCCGTCCTTGCCGTCGCCCCCATGGGCGCGCACCCCCACCCGCTCCGGCGCCGGCCGCAGCCGGCGGTACCCGAGGAACGCGCCGACGGCCGCGAGCAGTCCCGCCGCGCCGGACACCGCGTACCCCGCCCGGGCCCCGGCCGCGTCCACCACCCAGCCGGCGGCCGACGAGCCGAGCGCCACGCCGACCGCCAGCCCGGTGCTCGTCCAGGTCATGCCCTCGGTCAGCTTCGCGCGCGGTACGTGCTGCTCGACGAGGGCCATCGTGGTCACCATCGTCGGCGCGATGGCCAGGCCCGCGACAAAGAGCGCCACGGCCAGGAACGGCAGGTTCCCGACCAGTTGGAGGGGGATCATACTCACGGCCATCGCACACACGCCCAGAACCCAGCGGCGGGCGGCGTCGCCCCGCAGGTGGAGGAGGCCGAAGACCGCGCCGGCGATGCCGGAGCCCAGCGCGTACACCGCGAGCACCAGGCTGGAGGCGGCCTTGTGGCCCTGGTCCTCGGCGAAGGCCACGGTGACGACGTCGATGGAGCCGAACAGGGCGCCGGTGGCCGCGAAGACCACCACCAGCACCTGGAGCCCCGGCGAGCCCAGCGCGGAGCCCGCCGTCTGGTCCGTCCGGGGATGCGGCTTCGGCTCGGTGGCCCGCTGCGCGGTCAGCCACACGACGCCGATCGCCAGGAAGCAGGCCGCCAGCAGCGGGCCCGCCTCGGGGAACCAGCTCGTGGACAGGCCGATCGACAGGATCGGCCCGATGATGAAGACCACCTCGTCGATGACGGACTCGGCCGAGTACGCCGTGTGCAGCTCGCGCGGCGAGCCGTGGAAGAGCGCCGCCCACCGGGCCCGCACCATCGACCCCACGCTCGGCACGCAGCCCGCGCCCGCCGCGAAGACGAACAGCGTCCACTCGGGCCAGCGCTGCTGCGCGCTCACCAGCAGCCCCGCGACGGCCGTCAGCGCGAGGGCCGTCGCCGGGCGGAGTACGCGCCGCTGCCCGTGCCGGTCGACCAGCCGGGAGACCTGCGGTCCCAGGACGGCGGCGGAGAGCGCCAGGGTCGCCGATACGGCGCCCGCCAGCCCGTACCGGCCGGTCAGCTGGGAGATCATGGTGACGACGCCGATGCCGAGCATCGACAGGGGCAGCCTGCCGACGAGGCCCGCCGCGGCGAAGCCCTTGGTGCCGGGTGCGGCGAATATCGCGCGGTAGGGACTGGACAAGGACGGCTCCCGGGAGGGTCGGCACTGGGGACGGGTAGAGGGTGCCGTAAGGGACGTAGGTGGCCGATACAGCTTACGTCCGGATGTTCGTGCGACGCACCGCCATTTCCCGGCTGTCAGTGGCGGGTGGCAGGATCGGAGGCATGTCGGATCAGCCATCCCACGCCCCCTACGACGCCCTGCTGTTGCTCTCCTTCGGCGGGCCCGAGGGGCCGGACGACGTCGTCCCGTTCCTGGAGAACGTCACCCGCGGCCGGGGCATCCCCCGCGAGCGGCTCAAGGAGGTCGGGCAGCACTACTTCCTCTTCGGCGGCGTCAGCCCGATCAACGAGCAGAACCGCGCACTGCTGAGCGCCCTCCGCGAGGACTTCGCGGCGCAGGGCGTCGACCTCCCCGTCTACTGGGGCAACCGCAACTGGGCGCCGTACCTGACCGACACCCTGCGGCAGATCGTGGCCGACGGCCACCGCCGCGTACTGACCCTCACCACCAGCGCCTACGCCTCCTACTCCGGCTGCCGGCAGTACCGGGAGAACCTCGCCGACGCGCTGGCCGCGCTGGAGGCCGAGGGCCTGCCCCTGCCGCGCGTCGACAAGCTGCGGCACTACTTCAACCACCCCGGCTTCGTCACGCCCATGGCCGAGGCGACGCTGGCCGCGCTCGGCCGGCTGCCCGAGGAGGTCCGGGCCGGCGCCCACCTGGCCTTCACCACCCACTCCATCCCCACGGCCGCCGCCGACACCTCCGGCCCGGCCGAGGGCCACGGCGACGGCGGCGCCTACGTCGCCGAACACCTCGACGTGGCCCGGCTCGTCGTGGAGGCGGTGCGGAAGGAGACCGGCGTCGAGGACCGCCCCTGGCGCCTGGTCTACCAGTCGCGCAGCGGCGCCCCGCACATCCCCTGGCTCGAACCCGACATCTGCGACCACCTGGAGGCGGTGCGTGCCGAGGGCGCGCCGGCCGTCGTCATGGTGCCCATCGGCTTCGTCTCGGACCACATGGAGGTCAAGTACGACCTCGACACCGAGGCCGCCGCCAAGGCCGCCGAGCTGGGCCTGCCCGTGGCCCGGGCCGCCACCGTCGGCGCCGACCCGCGCTTCGCCGCCGCCGTCCGCGAGCTGGTGCTGGAGCGTGCGGCGACCGAGCGGGGCGAGCGGCCCGAGCGCTGCGCGCTGGGCTCGCTCGGCCCCTCCCACGACCTCTGCCCCGTCGGCTGCTGCCCGGCGCGGGCCCCGCGCCCGGCCGCCGCCGGTGCCGACAGCCCGTACGCGTAAGGAGCCGCCGACCGTGACCGATGCGCTTGACGCCCTCGATGCCCCCGATGCCCTCAAGGACGAACTCCTGGCCGTGGCCCTGGAGGCCGCCGACCGGGCCGGCGCGCTGCTGCGCGACGGCCGGCCCGCCGATCTCGGCGTGGCCGCCACCAAGACCAGCCCCATCGACGTCGTCACCGAGATGGACATCGCCGCCGAGAAGCTGATCACCGGCTTCCTCGCGGAGCGCCGCCCGCACGACGGGCTGCTGGGGGAGGAGGGCGCCAGCACCGAGGGCACCAGCGGGGTGCGCTGGGTGATCGACCCCATCGACGGCACGGTCAACTACCTGTACGGGCTGCCGTCGTGGGCCGTGTCGATAGCGGCCGAGATCGACGGCGAGGCGGTCGTGGGCGTCGTCGCGGCGCCGATGCGCGGTGAGACGTACCGCGCCGTACGCGGGCAGGGCGCCTTCGAGGGGGAGCGGCGGCTGCGCTGCCGGCCCGCGCCCGTCTTCTCCCAGGCCCTCATCGGCACGGGCTTCGGCTATCTGACGGCCCGGCGCGCCGCCCAGGCGGAGGTGGTCCGCGCGCTCCTGCCGGAGGTGCGGGACATCCGGCGCGGGGGATCGGCGGCGATCGACCTGTGCGACGTGGCCTGCGGCCGGCTCGACGGGTACTACGAGCGGGGGCTCAATCCCTGGGACTACGCGGCGGGCGCCCTCATCGCCCACGAGTCCGGCGCCCTCACGGGCGGCCGCCGCCCCGAGGACCCGGCCTCGGGCGAGCTGACGATCGCGGCGGCGCCGGGGCTCTTCGAGCCGCTCCAGGCCCGGCTGGAGGAGCTGGGGGCCTGGCACGACTAGCCCTGCGGGCGGCTTCCGGCTTCCGGCTTGCGGTGGGGGTGCGGGTCGTTCGGCACCGCCGGGCTCCCACGCGGTGGCCGGCCGCCGTCGCGGCGGCGGAGAGGCCCCGGCCCCACCCTTTCACCGTTTCCCGGGGCTGCCGCCCCGGCCCCCGGCGGGCAGGCCCGAGGGCTTCGCCCCGCCGGCACGCAGGCGCCCCCGGCACGGACCGAAGCCGTGCCGGGGGCGCTCCGCGCTGTGCGGATCAGACCTGCACGCCGTGCTCCGCCGCCAGGCGGTGAAGCTCGTCGAGCTCCGACTGTTCGACGTCGGCGAGGTAGTCGTCGCCCGTACGTCGGGCGTGGTCGAGGTCGGACCGGGTCGTCTCTATGCGCTGCAGAATGCCAGCGGTGAACGCGTCCATGGTGCTGCGCCCCCTCGTCGTGGGTTGGCGGCACGGGGGTGTGCCACGGCGAAAACGATCACTGCGTGGAGTACCCGCGTACGCGGAGGCGTACGGAGAAGCGTGATCGCGGGTGTGCAGACGTCTTCCCCACCCCGGTCCGGGCGGAAACCTTCGGCCGCCGAAGAATCCGGAATCCTTCCCCCAGCAGTCCGCCGGGCACCCCTTACAGCCGGTTTACCGACATCCGAGGCAGGATGGAGGAACCCATCAGGGGTCATCACGCCTGCCCACACGGGCCAAGAGGAAGGAAAAGCGCCGTGCGCGTACTCGTCGTCGAGGACGAGCAGCTGCTCGCAGACGCCGTCGCCACCGGACTGCGCCGGGAGGCCATGGCCGTCGACGTCGTGTACGACGGAGCCGCCGCCCTCGAACGCGTCGCCGTCAATGACTACGACGTCATCGTGCTCGACCGCGACCTGCCGCTCGTCCACGGCGACGACGTCTGCCGCAAGGTCGTCGAGCTCGGCATCCCCACCCGGGTCCTGATGCTGACCGCCTCCGGCGACGTCAGCGACCGCGTGGCCGGCCTGGAGCTCGGCGCCGACGACTACCTTCCCAAGCCCTTCGCGTTCAGCGAGCTCACCGCGCGCGTCCGGGCGCTGGGCCGACGGACGACCGTCGCCCTGCCGCCCGTGCTGGAGCGGGCCGGCATCAAGCTGGACCCCAACCGCCGCGAGGTGTTCCGCGACGGCCGCGAGGTGCAGCTGGCGCCCAAGGAGTTCGCCGTCCTGGAGGTCCTCATGCGCAGTGAGGGTGCTGTGGTCTCGGCCGAGCAGCTGCTGGAGAAGGCCTGGGACGAGAACACCGACCCCTTCACCAACGTGGTCCGGGTCACCGTGATGACCCTGCGCCGCAAGCTCGGCGAGCCCCCGGTGATCGTCACCGTCCCGGGCTCCGGATACCGGATCTGAGCCGCGATGTCCCAGACCCCCGCCACCCCCACGCCCCCGCCGCCCCCCGCCCCTCCGGCGGGCGGGCCGGGCCCGGCGGCCACGCCGCCCCCCAAGCCCACCTGGGACCCGCGCCAGCCGGTCGTACGGCCCTTCCCCTGGCTGCGCCCGACCATCCGGATACGCCTCACCCTGCTCTACGGCGGGATGTTCCTGATGGCCGGCGTCCTGCTGCTGACGATCATCTATCTGCTGGCCGCCAACGCCCTGGAGGTCGGCAGCGAGCCGCTGATCAAGCTGGTCGACGGCAGCCAGGTCCAGGTGACCCGTAACACCTGCCCCGCGCTGAAGAGCCCGGGCCTCAACGCCGAGCAGGCGAACAGCATCCTCAACGGCTGCATGGTCGACCAGCGGGCGGCGGCCCTGGGCTCCCTGCTGCGCCGTTCCCTCCTCGCCCTCCTCGGCCTCGCCGTGATCGCCTTCGCCTTCGGCTACGCCATGGCCGGCCGGGTCCTCTCCCCGCTGGGCAAGATCACGCGGACCGCCCGCCGGGTGGCCGGCACGGATCTGAGCCGGCGGATCGAGCTGGGCGGCCCGGACGACGAGCTCAAGGAGCTGTCGGACACCTTCGACGAGATGCTGGACCGGCTGGAGCGCGCCTTCACCGCCCAGCAGCGCTTCGTCGCCAACGCCTCGCACGAGCTGCGCACCCCGCTGGCGATCAACCGCACCCTGCTGGAGGTCAGCCTGTCCGACCCCGGCGCCTCCCCGGAGCTCCAGCAGCTGGGCAAGACGCTGCTGGCCACCAACGAGCGCAGCGAGCAGCTCGTGGAGGGCCTGCTGCTGCTCGCCCGCAGCGACAACGAGATCGTGGACCGCAAGCCCGTGGACCTCGCCGAGGTGGCCTCCCAGGCCCTCGACCAGGCGCGCGGGGAGGCCCAGACCAAGGGCGTGGAGCTGCGCGGCACCCGGCAGCCCGCGGTCGTCCAGGGCAACGGCGTGCTGCTGGAGCGGATCGCGCTGAACCTCGTGCAGAACGCGGTGCGCTACAACATCCCGGACGGCTGGGTGGAGGTCACGACCCAGGCCCTGCCGGGCCAGGCCGTGCTGATCGTGGAGAACACCGGCCCGGTCGTCCCGGCCTACGAGGTGGACAACATCTTCGAGCCCTTCCGCCGGCTGCGCACGGAGCGTACCGGCAGCGACAAGGGCGTCGGCCTGGGGCTGTCCATCGTGCGCTCGGTGGCGCGGGCGCACGGCGGGCGGATCACCGCCGAGCCCCGTGAGGGAGGTGGCCTGGTCATGCGGGTCGTCCTGCCCACCTGACCGGTGCCGACCCGGGCGGCACCCGGGCCGGGAAGTCTGCGAGAATAGGGCGTCGCGGGTTCGCTTTGGGCGGAATTCATCCGGTCCGCCCGGCATCGCGGCCGTGTGTGATCGGTCACATACGCAGACTTCCGGCCATCTACTCTCCGTGACCGGTGGCCCCGGGGGAACGCCTGAAAAATGGGGGTTTCCGGGGGTCCTGATCACGGGAAGTACACGGAATGGCATGGCCGTACACGGCATTTCGACCGTGTACGGTCCCCATCGGCACCCGTCCCGATCACCTCTTCAGGTGTGCGGTTGGGTGTCGATTGAGTAACAGACCTTGATGTGAGGCAAAATCTCCGCCTCGGGTCGGGCACAAGTCCGGCCTCTCACGCGTTACGTGCGCTGGAGATACCGCAGACACCCAGAGGGGGAGAGCGACATGGCAACGGACTACGACACCCCACGCAAGACCGACGACGACGTCGACAGTGACAGCCTTGAAGAACTGAAGTCCCGGCGGAACGACAAGTCCTCGTCGACGGTCGACGTCGACGACTTCGAGGCCGCCGAGGGCATGGAGCTGCCCGGCGCCGACCTTTCCAACGAGGAGCTGGCCGTCCGGGTCCTGCCCAAGCAGGCCGACGAGTTCACGTGCATGAGCTGCTTCCTCGTGCACCACCGCAGCCAGCTCGCCGGGGAGAAGAACGGCCAGCCGATCTGCCGCGACTGCGAGTGAGGCAGGGTCTGCCATGGCAGGCTCGAACCCGTTCCGGAAGCGGCGCTCCCAGCGGCCCGGGCTGACCTCCGGGCCCGTCGAGGACGTCCCTGGCGGCGCGGTCGAGGCGGGTGTCGGCCCGACCACCGAGCGAGGCCGCATGGCCTCGCTCGCCGCCGTCGTCGGCCAGGAGGCCGCCGTGCGGCTGCGCAAGGGCGGCCGGGGCGCCCGGGCGGGCCTCACCGCCGTCGCGGACCGGATCATCGCGAACGCTCCACGCATCCCGGTGCGTGATCTCGCGACCCTTCGCGCGCAGTTCCCCGGCCTCGGGCCGGAGGAGCTCGCGGACAAACTGGTGGCCGGAGCCGCCTACGGCACCTCCACGGTGGGCGCGGGCATCGGGGCGGCGGCCATGCTGCCCGTGCCGCCCGCCATGCCCGCGGAGCTGGCGGCCGAAGTCATCGGCGTCGCCGCCGTGGAGTACAAGCTCATCGCCGAGCTGCACGAGGTGTACGGCGTCCGGGCCCCCGGCAACGGGCGCCAGCGGGCCCTGGCCTACCTGGGCGCCTGGGCCGACGAGCGTGGCATCGACGTCACGTCCCCCTTGACCGTCAACGCCGCGCTCGGCGGCCAGCTCCGCCGCGAGCTGCGCCAGCGGGTGCTGAAGCGCACCTTCCGCAACCTCCCCAACCTCACGCCGTTCATGATCGGCGCGACCGTCGGCGCGGTGATGAACCGCCGGGACACCAAACGGCTCGCGGAGAAGGTCCGCAAGGACCTGCGCGCCCGGCAGACCTCCTGGGACGAGCTCGCGGGCACGCCCTCGGAGCCGCCGGACGAGGGCCTGGGGCTGGCCTGAGACGCCGCGAGGGCCGACCGGGCCCGACCCGGAAGCCCGCACGGGCCTCCCAGAGGCCCGTGTGGCCCTTGTGGGTGACCGCCTGGGCCCCGGGATCCCCGAGGCCGGGTTCCGGGACCACCGGCCCGACCTGAAGCCCGTACGGCCCCGACCAGGCCCCTACGGCCTCCCCGCAAAGCCCCTACGGCCTCGACTAAGCCCGTACGGCCTCGACCGCGGCGGCCAGTCGCTCCGGGTAACGCGTGGAGAGGTAGACGTACGGAGTCGGGTCCGCCGGGTCGGTGACCTCGATCCGCACGGCCGTGGGCACATAGCCGCGCAGCAGCATGAACGCGCGGGTGTCCGCCTTGTGGGTGCGCCAGGCGCGGGCCTCCTCGGCGTCCAGCACCTCCGGCACCCCCAGCGCCGTGACGGGGATCTTGGCGTCGCCCGCCACCAGCGCGCCGCCGACCACCCGGATCCGCGCGGAGCCGTACGAGCTGACCGCCATCGCGGACAGCGCCGAGCCGCCGATCAGCCCGCCCAGCATCGGCAGGGTGCCCAGCGGCAGCAGGATCAGCGCCATGGCGACGCCGGCCAGGACCGCGATGACCCACCAGGATCGGGGCGCGGTCAGGCGTTCTTCGTAAGGCTGCATGCGCACAAGCTTGGCACGGACGGGACCGGGCCCCGTCCGCGCGGGTAAGGTCAGCCCCTGTGAGTGGACGAACGACAGCGCTGACACCGCCGGCCGACGCACGGCCTCCGGTGCGGCACCCCGAAGCCCCCGCGCCCGGAGAGATCATCGGGTCGCACTACGAACACTGCTTCGGCTGTGGCGGCGGTCAGCCGCACGGGCTGCACCTGGAGACCCGCGCCGGCGACGGAGTGAGCGTCACCGCCGAGTTCCGCGTCAGGGAGGCCCACCAGGGCGCCCCCGGCCTGGCGCACGGCGGTGTGCTGGCCACGGCCCTGGACGAGACCCTGGGCTCGCTGGGCTGGCTGCTGCGCACCATCGCGGTGACGGGGCGGCTGGAGACGGACTTCACGCGTCCCGTGCCGGTCGGCACCGTGCTGCACCTGACGGCCGAGGCCGTCGCGGTGCACGGTCGCAAGATCTACTGCACGGCCACCGGCCGTATCGGCGGGCCGGAGGGCCCGGTCGCGGTGCAGGCGGACGCGGTGTTCATCGAGGTCAAGGTCGACCACTTCATCGAGAACGGCCGCAAGCAGGAGATCCAGGCCGCCCTCGCCGATCCCGACCAGGTGAAGGTCGCCCGAGCCTTTGAGGTGAACCCGTGAGCGTCGTGCCCCGTCCGCAACTGGACGTCCTGATCCGCAGGGTCGACCCCGAGGTGCCCATTCCCTCGTACGGGCACCCCGGTGACGCGGGCTGCGACCTCGTCACCACCGAGGCCGCCGAGCTCGCCCCCGGTGAGCGCGCGGTGCTGCCCACCGGCATCTCCATCGCGCTGCCCGACGGCTACGCGGCGTTCGTCCACCCCCGGTCGGGCCTGGCCGCCCGCTGCGGGGTGTCCATGGTCAATGCCCCGGGCACCATCGATGCCGGGTACCGTGGAGAGATCAAGGTGATTGTGGTCAATCTGGACCCGCGCGAGAGCGTCCGGTTCGAGAGGTTCGACCGCGTCGCCCAATTGGTTGTCCAGCAGGTCGAGAAGGTCCGCTTCCACGAGGTGGCGGAGCTTCCCGGCTCGGCGCGGGCCGAAGGGGGCTTCGGGTCCACCGGTGGCCACGCTGCCGTGGGGAATGGATTCGCTTCGGTCGCCTGCGACCGGGAAGGACAGTGACGTGTTCGGTCGTCGCCGCAAGCGCAGCGAGGACGTTGTCGATCGTATCGACGACGTGGCCTCCGAGGAGTTGACTGAGGACTCCCGGGCCGCAGAGGCCACCGCGGCCGAGAGCCGGATCCGGCTGGAGCCGGGGCCGCGCCCCGACGGTCCGTGGGACGCCTCCGAGGTCGGGGACCCCGCCGAGGGCCGGGTGGACCTGGGCGGACTGTTCGTGCCCGGCGTCGAGGGCATGGAGCTGCGGGTCGAGGTCGCCGGCGAGGCCATCGTCGCCGCGACCGTGGTGCTGCGCGACAGCGCCGTCCAGCTCCAGGCGTTCGCCGCCCCCAAGCGCGAGGGCATCTGGGGCGAGGTCCGCGAGGAGATCGCGGCCGGCATCACCCAGCAGGGCGGTGTCGTGGACGAGGTCGAGGGTCCGCTCGGCTGGGAGCTGCGGGCCCAGGTGCCCGTGGCGCTGCCGGACGGCACCCAGGGCGTCCAGCTCGTCCGTTTCGTCGGCTGTGATGGTCCGCGCTGGTTCCTGCGCGGTGTGATCTCCGGCCAGGGCGCGGTGCAGCCGCAGACCGCCGGGCTGCTGGAGCAGGTCTTCCGGGACACGGTCGTGGTGCGCGGGGATTCCCCGATGGCGCCGCGCGACCCGATCGTCCTGAAGCTGCCCGAGGACGCGCAGATGGTGGCCGAGGGGCTCCAGCAGCAGGAGGAGCCGGGCTCCCGCTTCGCCGGCGGGGTGGACCGTCTCCAGCGCGGCCCGGAGATCAGCGAGATCCGCTGACCCGAGCCGCCGGAAGGACGCCGGTGCCGGAAAGACCGCCGGGTGGCTGCCGAAAGGGCCGCCGGGCGGCCTGAATACGCTGTTTCGCTGGGCCGGAACCCGTAATACGGGTTCCGGCCCAGCGGCGTTTCCGGAACGTTTCCGCAGGTCCGGAGCGTCCGCGTCAGGATCTCGTCAAGGGGGCGCTAATGGCCGTAAGGGAGGCGTCAACGGAAGTGCTACCGGACGGTAGTGGAGGTTTCCTCTAGGGGTCCGTTCTTCCGAACCTCTCTAGGAGCACACGATGGCCGATGTGGCCTTCGTCGTCACCACCATCGCGGTCTTCGCACTGGTGGCTCTCGTCGCCAAGGGGGTGACGAAGCTGTGACCGCCGAGAACATCGTCGGCCTCGTCGTGGCCGTCGCCCTGCTGGGCTACCTGATCCTCGCCCTCGTTTTCCCGGAGAGGTTCTGAGCACAGACATGAGTCCCGTCCTCTCCGGAATTCTTCAGCTCGTCGCGCTCATCGGCGCGCTGGCCCTGGTGTACATCCCGCTCGGCGATTACATGGCCCGCGTCTACAGCTCCGAGAAGCACCTGCGCGCCGAGAAATGGATCTACCGCCTGATAGGCGCCGACCCCGGCGCCGAAATGCGCTGGCCCGCCTATCTGCGCGGCGTCCTCGCCTTCTCCGCCGTCAGCCTCCTCTTCCTCTACCTGCTCCAGCGGGTCCAGGGCGTGCTGCCGGAGTCGCTCTCGCTCGGCTTCACCGCGATCAGCCCGGACCAGGCGTTCAACACCGCCGCCTCGTTCGTGGCCAACACCAACTGGCAGTCGTACTCCGGCGAGCAGGCCATGGGCCACGCCGTGCAGACGCTCGGCCTCGCGGTGCAGAACTTCGTCTCCGCCGCGGTCGGCATGGCCGTCGCCGTCGCCCTCGTCCGGGGCTTCGCCCGCTCCCGCACCGGCGAGCTGGGCAACTTCTGGGCCGACCTGGTGCGCGGCACGATCCGCATCCTGATCCCCCTCTCGGTGGTCGGCGCGCTGGTCCTCGTCGCCTGCGGCGCCATCCAGAACTTCGCCGGCATCCACGGGATCGGGCAGCTGGCGGGCGGCAGCCAGCAGGTCAACGGCGGCGCCGTGGCCTCGCAGGAGGTCATCAAGGAGCTCGGCACCAACGGCGGCGGCTACTTCAACGCCAACTCCGCCCACCCGTTCGAGAACCCCAACGCCTTCACCAACCTCTTCGAGGCGTTCCTGATCCTCGTCATCCCCTTCGCGCTGACCCGTACCTTCGGCAAGCTCGTCGGCAACGTCAAGCAGGGCTACGCGATCCTGGCGACGATGGGCGTCATCTGGCTCGGCTTCACCGCGCTGATGATGTGGACCGAGTACGCGCACCACGGAGCGGCGCTCCAGGCCGCCGGCGGCGCGATGGAGGGCAAGGAGCAGCGCTTCGGCGTCGGCGCCTCCGCGATCTTCGCAACCACGACCACGCTCACCTCGACCGGCGCCGTGGACTCCTTCCACTCCTCCTTCACCGGCCTCGGCGGCGGCATCACCCTGCTGGGCATGATGCTCGGCGAGATCGCTCCCGGCGGCGTCGGCTCCGGCCTCTACGGCATGCTCGTGATGGCGATCATCGCGGTGTTCATCGCGGGCCTGATGGTCGGCCGCACGCCCGAGTACCTCGGCAAGAAGATCGGCACCCGCGAGATCAAGCTCGCCGCGTGCTACATCCTCATCACCCCGACCCTGGTCCTCGGCTTCACCGCGCTGTCCATGGCCCTGTCCACGCCGCCCGGCTCGATCCTCAACGGCGCGTCGAACTCGGTGAACAACAGCGGGGCCCACGGCTTCTCCGAGGTCCTCTACGCCTTCACCTCCGGCGCCAACAACAACGGCTCGGCCTTCGCGGGCCTGAACGCCAACACGCAGTGGTACAACACCACGATCGGCCTGGCGATGCTGCTCGGCCGCTTCCTGCCGATGGTCTTCGTCCTGGCGCTGGCCGGCTCGCTCGCCGAGCAGAAGCCCGTCCCCGAGACCGCGGGCACCCTGCGCACCGAGAAGCCGCTGTTCGCGGGCCTGCTCGTCGGCGCGATCCTCATCATCACCGGCTTGACCTACTTCCCGGCCCTGGCCCTTGGCCCGATGGCGGAGGGACTCTCATGAGCACGACCACCCCTGTCCGACCCACCTCCGAGGACCCCAAGGACGTCGACGGGCACGGCGCCCAGGAGCCCGGCCGCGTCGCCGGCGGTCTCTTCGACCCGGCGCAGCTGCTCAAGTCCCTGCCGGACGCGTTCAAGAAGCTCGACCCCCGGGTCATGGTCAAGTCCCCGGTGATGTTCGTGGTCGAGGTCGGCTCGGTGGTCACCACCGGGCTGGCGCTGAAGAACCCGGGCGACTGGTTCGGCTGGACGATCACGATCTGGCTCTGGCTGACCGTCCTGTTCGCCAACCTCGCCGAGGCCGTCGCCGAGGGGCGCGGCAAGGCCCAGGCCGACACGCTGCGCAAGGCGAAGACCGACACGGTCGCGCGCCGCCTGACCGGCGACGGCGGCGAGGAGTCGGTGGCCGGCACCGAGCTGCGCGTGGGCGACCTGGTCGTCTGCGAGGCGGGCGACGTCATCCCGGGCGACGGCGACGTCGTCGAGGGCGTGGCCTCCGTCGACGAGTCGGCCATCACCGGCGAGTCGGCCCCCGTCATCCGCGAGTCCGGCGGCGACCGCTCGGCGGTCACCGGCGGTACGAAGGTCCTCTCCGACCGCGTCGTCATCAAGATCACGACCAAGCCGGGCGAGACCTTCATCGACCGGATGATCAACCTGGTCGAGGGCGCCGCCCGGCAGAAGACGCCGAACGAGATCGCGCTCAACATCCTGCTGGCCTCGCTCACCATCGTCTTCCTGCTCGCCGTCGTCACCCTCCAGCCCTTCGCGATCTACGCGGGCGCCGAGCAGACGATGATCGTGCTGGCCGCCCTGCTGGTCTGCCTCATCCCGACGACCATCGGCGCGCTGCTCTCCGCCATCGGCATCGCGGGCATGGACCGGCTCGTCCAGCGCAACGTCCTGGCGATGTCCGGGCGCGCGGTGGAGGCCGCGGGCGACGTCTCCACGCTGCTGCTCGACAAGACCGGCACCATCACCTACGGCAACCGCCAGGCCGCCGAGTTCGTGCCCGTCAAGGGCACCATGGCCGCCGAGGTGGCGGACGCCGCCCAGCTCTCCTCGCTGGCCGACGAGACGCCCGAGGGCCGCTCGATCGTCGTCCTCGCCAAGGAGAAGTACGGCCTGCGCGAGCGCCACGAGGGCGAGCTGGTGGGCGCCGAGTGGATCCCCTTCACCGCCCAGACCCGGATGTCCGGCGTGGACGTCGACGGCCGCAAGGTCCGCAAGGGCGCGACCGGCTCGGTCGTGGCCTGGGTGAAGGAGCGCGGCGGCACCGTCGCCGACGACGCCACCCGGCTGACCGACGACATCTCGCAGGCCGGCGGCACGCCGCTCCTCGTCGCGGTCGAGGACGACAAGGGTCCGCGCGTCCTGGGCGTCATCCACCTCAAGGACGTCGTCAAGGAGGGCATGCGCGAGCGGTTCGACGAGCTGCGCGCCATGGGCATCAAGACCGTCATGATCACGGGTGACAACCCGCTGACGGCCCGGGCCATCGCGGAGGAGGCCGGTGTCGACGACTTCCTCGCCGAGGCCACGCCCGAGGACAAGATGGCGCTCATCAAGCGCGAGCAGGCCGGCGGCAAGCTGGTGGCGATGACCGGCGACGGCACCAACGACGCCCCGGCACTGGCCCAGGCGGACGTGGGCGTGGCCATGAACACCGGTACCTCGGCCGCCAAGGAGGCCGGGAACATGGTGGACCTGGACTCCAACCCCACCAAGCTCATCGAGATCGTCGAGATCGGCAAGCAGCTGCTGATCACCCGTGGCGCGCTGACCACGTTCTCCATCGCCAACGACGTCGCGAAGTACTTCGCGATCATCCCCGCGATGTTCGCCGTGGCCTACCCCGGTCTCGACAAGCTCAACATCATGGGCCTGGCCTCGCCGAAGTCCGCGATCCTGTCCGCCGTCATCTTCAACGCGCTGATCATCGTGGCCCTGGTGCCGCTCGCCCTCAAGGGCGTGCGCTACCGCCCGATGAGCGCGGACGCCATGCTCCGCCGCAACCTCTTGATCTACGGACTGGGCGGCCTGATCTCCCCGTTCATCGGCATCAAGATCATCGACCTGCTCATCTCCCTCATCCCTGGCATCGGGTGACCACCGTGAACAACTCCGTACAGAACACGATCCGGCTGCTCGGCGCGGGGCTGCGCGCCCTGCTCGTCCTCACGGTCATCTGCGGTGTGATCTACCCGCTCGTCGTCACCGGCATCGCCCAGGCCGCCTTCAACGACAAGGCCAACGGCTCCGAGATCAAGGTCGACGGCAAGTCCGTGGGCTCCGAACTCCTCGGCCAGAGCTTCAACCTCGCGGACAAGAAGGACAAGGACGGCAACCCCCTGCCGGACCCCCAGTACTTCCAGCCCCGCCCCTCGGCCGCCGGCCCCAACACCGAGAACACCCGCTACAAGCTGCTCGTCTCCGGCGCCTCCAACCTCGCCGCCGACAGCAAGGTCCTGCTGAACAGCGTCGAGCAGCGCCGCGCCGACGTCGCCGCCTTCAACGGCGTCTCCCCGGCATCCGTGCCGGTGGACGCCCTGACGGCCTCGGCCTCCGGTGTCGACCCGCACATCTCCCCGGACTACGCCCGGCTCCAGGCCAAGCGCGTGGCCAAGGCCAACGGCCTGCCGGAGGCCAAGGTCGACAAGCTCGTCGAGGACCACGTGGACGGCCGGATCCTCGGCTTCATGGGCGAGGAGCACGTCAACGTCCTCCAGCTCAACATCGCCCTGAAGAAGCTCGCCAAGGGCTGATCCCCCTGGGCCTCTCGTCACCCCGCGCGTGCGCGGTGACGAGAGGCCCGGCAGGGTCAGCCGGCCACCGGCTCCGCCCGGACCCGTGCCGCGGCGACGGTCAGGCAGTCGTCGGCGAAGGTGAACTCCGCGTCGACGTAGTGCCCTTCGAGCACGTCGGGCATCCAGTGCCCGGCGTCGTCCCACATCGCCTCCAGCGGCAGCGCGCGCACCGGGTACCAGGCCGGTGCGATCTCGTCGCACTCGCGCGGGGTGCCGGTGGCCGTGCCGGTGACGAAGACCGTCACCTCCTGGTCGTAGTGCGGGCGGGCGGGGAAACGGAAGACGAGCTTCGCCGCCGGGCGCAGCGCCGACTCGGGCGCGACCAGCGAGGACTCCTCCAGCAGTTCGCGCACCGCGGCCCGTGCCGGGCTCTCCCCGGCCTCCACATGGCCGCCGAGGCCCACGACGTTGCCCGCGCCGAAGCCCCGCTTCTTCCGGCCCAGCAGCACCTCCCGTTGACCGTCGGCGGCGGTCCGGGTCACCAGGCACAGACACATCGGCGTCAAGGTCATGTCCCGCATCATCGCGCACTCCCGGGCGGCGCGGGCCCCGTTCGTACGGGGGACGGCCCGCGCGTCCTCGGTAAATGGCGCGGCGTCAGGGGCCGCGGCAGGGCACTGTAGGGGCGTGGCCTCCTTACCTCAGCAGTCCCATGTCGCCTCGTCCGCCCCGCACATGGTCGTGTGCGGTGACGACGGCCTGGCGCACCGGCTCACGGCGGAGCTGTCGGGCGTGCACGGCGAGCGGGTCGTCCTGGTGCTGCCGCCCGCCCGTGACGACCGGCGCCGCCCCGTGGCGGTCGCGGGGCGGGCCGCCGCGCTCTTCGGGCGGGTGACGGGCGCGGTCGGGCGGGGCGCGAACGGCCCCAACGGCGCGGCCGGCCCCGGCGGTCCGTCCGCGCCCAACGGGCCGGCCGGGACCGACGGTTCGTCCGGTGGGCCGGTAAGGGTCGTCGAGGCGGCCGAGCCGGACGACGAGGCGCTGACGCAGGCCGGTGTCGAACGGGCCGTCGCGCTGGCGCTCGTCTACGAGGACGACGAGACGAACGTCAACGCCGCGATGCGCGCCCGACGGCTCAACCCCCGCTTGCGGCTGGTCATCCGGCTCTACAACCGCCGCCTCGGCCAGTACCTGGAGGAGCTCCTCGACCAGGCCGCCCTGGTGGGCGACGCCGACGCCGGGACCACCACGGTGCTCTCCGACGCGGACACCGCCGCCCCGGCGCTGGTGGCCGCCGCCGTGACGGGCACCAGCAAGGCCATCGAGGCGGGGGACCTGATGCTGCGCGCCGTGGAACGGCCCGCGCCCGCCCCGGGGCCGGGCGGGGAGGACGCGGGGCCCGGGGCGATCACCCTCGCTCTGCTCTCGGACGGCGACGGGCCGGTGCTGCTGCCCGACGAGCGGCAGGTGGCGCGGGCCGGGCGGCGGGGGCGGATCGTGCTGGAGACCGTGCGGTTCGCGGCGCCGCCGCCACCGCCGTCCTCGCGGTTCGCGGCGGCGCGCAGCCTGCCGCTGGGGTCGTTCTTCTCCCGGCGGCTGCGCTGGGCGCTGGCGGGGCTGGCGGCGGCCGTGTGCGGGCTGGCGGTCGCGTCGTGGCTGGTGACGGGGGACGCGCCGGTGCACGCCGCGTATCTGTCCCTGCTGGACCTCTTCGCCATCAACGACCCGGCCATCGGACAGCCCATGGGACGGCAGATCCTCCAGCTGCTGTCCGGGCTGCTGGGGCTGTTGCTGCTGCCGCTGCTGGTGGCGGCGGCCCTGGAGGGCCTCGGTACGTTCCGGTCCGCCTCGGCGCTGCCGCGGCCGCCGCGCGGGCTGTCCGGGCACGTGGTGCTGCTGGGGCTCGGCAAGATCGGGGCGCGGGTGCTGGCCCGGCTGCGGGAGCTCGGCATCCCGGTGGTCTGCGTGGAGCGCGACCCGCAGGCCCGGGGCGTCGCCCTCGCCCGCTCGCTGCGGGTTCCCACGGTCATCGGCGACATCACGGAGGACGGCGTCCTGGAGGCGGCCAAGATCGCCGACAGCCGCACCCTGCTGGCGCTCACCAGTAGCGACATCACGAACCTGGAAGCCGTTCTGTACGCGCGAGGCGTCAAACCCGACCTTCGAGTGGTCATGCGGCTGTACGACGACCGCTTCGCCGGCGCGGTCTACCGCACCCTGCGGGACTCCCACCCCCAGGCCCTCACCCGCAGCCGCAGCGTCTCCTCGCTGGTGGCCCCGGCCTTCGCGGGCGCGATGATGGGGCGTCAGATCCTGGGGGCCGTCCCCGTCGAGCGGAAGGTCGTCCTCATCGCCGCCGTGGAGGTCGAGGGCCACGCCGCGCTCCAGGGACGTACGGCGGGGGAGGCCTTCAGCCCCGGCGCCTGGCGGCTCCTCGCCCTGGGCGGCCCGGAGGCGACGCCGCGCTGGGACCCGCCGCCCGGGCACGTCCTGGCCCCCGGCGAGCGGGTGATCGTGGCCGCGACCCGGGAGGGCCTGGCGCAGCTGCTGGACCGCCGCCCCCGCTCCCGTACGGACACGGGCGGCGGCCGGACGACATGAGGGGCGCCCGCCGGGGCGACCACGACCGACCCCTCCGGGCGTCGCCCGGCATCGGGGCCCACGCCGGGCCCCGATGCCGGACCCGGCCGTCAGCGCCGGCTCACCACACGTCCCCCGCCCGCCAGTCGCAGACGAGCTCCCCGTCCAGATCCGGCCCCGGCGCGCCCACCGGAAGGACGTAGACGTTCCCGGCCTCCTCCGGGATGCGCCGCATCCCCGACGGGGCCAGGACCGACAGCGGGCCCCGCCACTGCCGCCAGCCCCTGCCCGTGTACAGCGGAGCCGCCTCCTCCGAGGCGCCGAGGCCGCCCAGCTCGTACCCGCCCCGCAGCAGCACCCCTTCCAGCGCCCCCATCACCGCCGACGCGAGGCCCTCGCGGCGGCGGTCCGCGCGCACGGCCACGGCCTCGACATAGCCCGTGCGCAGCGCGCGGCCGCCGTGCAGCAGCCGGCGCTGGACCAGGGCGCCGTGGGCGAGGAGGGCGTCACCCTCCCACACCGTGGCGTGGATGCCGCACAGCGCGTGGTCCCAGTCGTCGTCCGAGAAGTCGCCCTCGAAGGAGTCGTCCAGCAGGGCGCGGATCGCGGCCAGTTCGGCGGCGGTGAGATCGGAGGTGTGCGCGGTGCGCGGCTCGGGCATGGTGACGGCCTCCTCGCGTCGGCGGGGTGATGCGGCGGTGTGCCGGGGGTCCGGCCGCGTCATTCTCGCCGGGACGCCCGGAGCGCCGCACCGGATTTCCGTCCGCCCGGCCGCCGTCGCGCCTCCGACCTGCGGGCCGGCGGTTACGGCCCGACGCGTCAGGACTGCGTCAATACCTGCCCCCCGACCGGCTACCGCCCGAAATGTCCAAAACTCTGGTCGTAAGGTCGGGGATACGCGGCAGCCTGCACACCGCCGCGACTCGTGAAAGACAATAGGGGCCATGGGACGCGGCAACCTCCGGATCTACCTCGGCGCGGCACCGGGCGTCGGCAAGACCTACGCCATGCTCTCCGAAGGGCACCGCCGCGTGGAGCGTGGCACGGACGTCGTGGTCGGCTTCGTGGAGCACCACGGCCGCCCGCGCACCGAGGTCATGCTCCACGGCCTGGAGGAGGTGCCCCGGCGGGAGCTCGTCTACCGGGACTCGCGCTTCACCGAGATGGACGTGGACGCGATCCTCGCCCGCCGCCCGGCCGTCGCCCTCGTCGACGAGCTCGCCCACACCAACGTCCCCGGCTCCCGCAACACCAAGCGCTGGCAGGACGTCGAGGAGCTGCTCCAGGCCGGCATCGACGTGATCTCCACCGTCAACATCCAGCACCTGGAGTCGCTGGGCGACGTGGTCGAGTCGATAACGGGCGTCCGCCAGCGCGAGACCGTCCCCGACGAGGTCGTGCGCCGCGCGGGCCAGATAGAGCTGGTCGACATGTCGCCGCAGGCCCTGCGCCGCCGCATGGCGCACGGCAACATCTACAAGCCCGACAAGGTCGACGCGGCCCTCTCCAACTACTTCCGCCCCGGCAACCTGACCGCCCTGCGCGAGCTGGCCCTGCTGTGGACGGCCGACCGGGTCGACGAGTACCTGCGGCAGTACCGCACCGAGCACGACGTCTCCACCATCTGGCACGCCCGCGAGCGCATCGTCGTCGGCCTCACCGGCGGCCCCGAGGGCCGTACGCTCATCCGCCGCGCCGCCCGCATGGCCGCCAAGGGCTCCGGCAGCGAGATCCTCGCGGTCTACATCGCCCGCAGCGACGGGCTGACCTCGGCCTCCCCGAAGGAGCTGGCCGTCCAGCGCACCCTCGTCGAGGACCTGGGCGGCACGTTCCACCACGTCATAGGCGACGACGTCCCCGCCTCGCTGCTGGAGTTCGCGCGCGGGGTGAACGCCACCCAGATCGTGCTCGGGTCCAGCCGCCGCAAGACCTGGCAGTACATCTTCGGGCCCGGCGTGGGCGCGACCGTCGCCCGGGACTCCGGCCCCGACCTCGACGTCCACATCGTCACCCACGACGAGGTCGCCAAGGGCCGCGGCCTGCCCGTGGCCCGAGGCGCCCGGCTCGGCCGGGGCCGGCTCGTGGCCGGCTGGCTGGTCGGCGTGGCCGGCCCGGCGGTGCTCAGCCTGATGCTGACGCGGGTCGTCCCGGACCTGGGCCTCGCCAACGACATGCTGCTGTTCCTGTGCGCGACGGTCGGCGCGGCCCTGCTGGGCGGCATGCTCCCGGCCCTGGCGTCGGCGGCCTTCGGCTCGCTGCTGCTCAACTACTACTTCGTCGAGCCCGTCCACCAGTGGACGATCACCGACACCCGGAACATCATCGCGATCGCGATCTTCGTCTTCGTCGCGGTCTCCGTGGCGTCCGTCGTCGACGTCGCCGCGCGCCGCACCCACCAGGCAGCCCGGCTGCGCGCGGAGTCGGAGATCCTCTCCTTCCTCGCCGGCAGCGTCCTGCGCGGCGAGACGAGCCTGGACGTCCTGCTGGAACGGGTCCGCGAGACCTTCGGCATGGAGTCGGTGGCGCTGCTGGAACGCGCCAGCGAGGTCGACCCCTGGACCTGCGCGAGCAGCGTCGTCACCAGCAACGGCAAGCCCCTGCTGCGCCCCGAGGACGCGGACGTCGACATGCCCGTCGGCGACAACATGGCCCTCGCGCTCTCCGGCCGGGTGCTGCCCGCCGAGGACCGCCGGGTGCTGGCCGCCTTCGCCGCGCAGGCCGCGGTCGTCCTGGACCGGCAGCGGCTGGTGGACCGGGCGGAGGAGGCCCGCGCGCTCGCCGAGGGCAACCGCATCCGCACGGCCCTGCTGGCCGCCGTCAGCCATGACCTGCGGACCCCGCTGGCCGGCATCAAGGCGTCCGTCACCTCGCTGCGCTCCGACGACGTCGCCTGGTCGGAGGAGGACGAGGCCGAGCTGCTCGCCGGCATCGAGGACGGCGCCGACCGCCTCGACCACCTCGTCGGCAACCTCCTCGACATGTCCCGCCTCCAGACCGGCACCGTCACCCCGCTGATCCGGGAGATCGACCTCGACGAGGTCGTCCCGATGGCGCTGGGCGGCGTCCCCGAGGGCAGCGTCGTCCTCGACATCCCCGAGACGCTGCCGATGGTGGCCGTCGACCCCGGCCTGCTGGAGCGCGCCGTGGCGAACGTCGTGGAGAACGCGGTCAAGTACAGCCCCGACGGCTCCCGGGTCCTGGTGTCCGCCAGCGCCCTGGGGGACCGGGTCGAGGTCCGGGTCGCGGACCAGGGGCCCGGCGTCCCGGACAGCGCCAAGGACCGCATCTTCGAGCCCTTCCAGCGCTACGGCGACGCGCCGCGCGGCGCCGGCGTCGGCCTCGGCCTCGCGGTCGCCCGCGGCTTCGCCGAGGCCATGGGCGGCACGCTGGCCGCCGAGGACACCCCCGGCGGCGGGATGACCATGGTCCTGACCCTGCGGGCGGCCGCCGGCCGGCCGCCCGTACGGCCGGACCTTCCGGCCCAGGCCACCTCGTGAGGCCCGGGTCGCGGCGCGGCCCCCGCAGCAACCCCGACGGAATCCCGGGACCCCTTGGCGGGGCCCGCACGAACAGCAGAGGTGGTTCAGCATGAACCGGGTGCTCGTGGTGGATGACGAGCCGCAGATCGTCCGCGCGCTCGTGATCAACCTCAAGGCGCGGAAGTACGAGGTCGACGCCGCGCCCGACGGCGCCACCGCGCTCCAGCTCGCCGCCGCGCGCCACCCCGACGTGGTCATCCTCGACCTCGGCCTGCCCGACATGGACGGCGTCGAGGTCATCAAGGGCCTGCGCGGCTGGACCCGGGTGCCGATCCTCGTCCTCTCCGCCCGCCAGACCTCCGACGAGAAGGTCGAGGCGCTCGACGCGGGCGCCGACGACTACGTCACCAAGCCGTTCGGCATGGACGAGCTGCTGGCCCGGCTGCGGGCCGCCGTGCGGCGGGCCGAGCCGACGGGCGTGTCGGCGGCGGGCGACGACGCGATCGTCGAGACCGAGGGCTTCACGGTCGACCTCGCGGCGAAGAAGGTCAACCGCGGCGGGAAGGACGTACGCCTCACGCCGACGGAGTGGCACCTGCTGGAAGTGCTGGTACGCAATACGGGCCGTCTCGTCAGCCAGAAGCAGCTGCTCCAGGAGGTCTGGGGGCCGTCGTACGGCACGGAGACGAACTACCTGCGGGTGTACATGGCCCAGCTCCGCCGCAAGCTGGAACTCGACCCCTCGCACCCCAAGCACTTCATCACGGAGCCGGGGATGGGCTACCGCTTCGAGGGGTGAGGGGCCGCGCCGGCCGGGGGTCCGGGGCCGCGCCGGGCGCGTCGAGGCTGATCCCGATCGCGTGGGCCCCCGGTACGCTGGGGACATGAGTGCCGTACCCCGTCCCGAGAAGCCGACCGGCCGTTTCCGCCGGATGCTCGACCGGCTGTCGTCCTCCCAGGAGGAGCTCCATCACGCCGAGCTCCAGCAGGACACGGAGGCCACGGGCTGCACCCGGATCTGCGACTGCGACGACCGTGCCATCGTCAAGGTCACCGGCACCCTGCGGACGGTCACCCTCCGGCCCCGCGCCGGCGTGCCCGCCCTGGAGGCGGAGCTGTTCGACGGCTCGGCCGCGCTCGACGTGGTCTGGCTCGGCCGTCGGTCCATCGCGGGCATAGAGCCCGGCCGTAAGCTGATCGCTTCCGGGCGGATCTCCATGAGCCGCGGCCGGAGGGTGCTGTTCAATCCCCGATACGAACTCCGACCGCTCGGACAGGAGTAGCCGTTGCCGTCCTTCGACAAGCCGACGGATCAGCAGGAAGCCACGCGGGACGCGCAGGGCGCGGACTCGAGGGCGGCCACCGAGGCCGCCCTCTTCGAGGCCTTCGGCGGCGTGCGCGGCATGGTGGAGACCACCGTCCCCGGCCTGGTCTTCGTCGCGATATACACGGTCAAGCGGGACATCCACATCGCGGCCATCGCCGCGCTGGGCCTCTCGCTCCTCCTGGGCATCGCCCGCCTGGTCCGCAAGGACACCCTCAAGCACGCCTTCAGCGGTGTCTTCGGCGTGGCCTTCGGCGCGGTCTTCGCGATGATGTCCGGCGACGCCAAGAACTTCTACCTGCCGGGCATGCTCTACACCCTGGGCCTGGCGGTGGGCTACATCGTCTCGGCCCTGGCCGGCTATCCGCTGATGGGCCTGATCCTGGGCCCGGTGTTCAAGGAGAACCTCTCCTGGCGCACCCGCAACCCCGGCCGGAAGGTCGCCTACACCAAGGCCAGCTGGGCCTGGGGGCTGATCCTGCTCGCCAAGTCGGCGGTCCTCTTCCCCCTCTACTGGTGGGGTGACGTCACCCAGCTGGGCTGGGTGAAGGTGGCCCTGGGCATCCCGCCGATGCTGCTGTCGGTCTATCTGACCTGGATCTTCCTCTCCAAGGCCCCGCCGCCGATCGACGTCTTCGCGGAGATGGAGGCGGCCGAGCGCGCGGAGCGCGAGGCGGAGGCGACGGCGCGCTGAGCGGCCGTACGGCGCCGACGGACGCGGCCGAACGCGGCCGACGAACACGGAGGGCCCCCGGGAATCGTTCCCGGGGGCCCTCGGCGCGTGTACGGCCGGACTCAGTCGGCGGTGCTCTCGCGGCGCACCGACAGCAGGTCCTCCAGCTGCTCCTCGCGGGCCGGGGCGGCCACGAACAGCAGCTCGTCGCCGGCCTCCAGCGCGTCCTCCCGGTTGGGGGTGAGCACGCGGTTGCCGCGGATGATGGTGACCAGCGAGGTGTCCTCCGGCCAGTCCACGTCGCCGACACGGGTGCCGGCCAGCGCCGACTCCGGCGGCAGGGTGAGCTCGACGAGGTTGGCGTCGCCCTGGCTGAAGCGCAGCAGCCGCACCAGGTCGCCGACGCTCACGGCCTCCTCGACCAGCGCGGACATCAGACGCGGGGTGGAGACGGCGACGTCCACGCCCCAGGACTCGTTGAAGAGCCACTCGTTCTTGGGGTTGTTCACCCGGGCCACGACCCGGGGCACCCCGTACTCGGTCTTGGCGAGCAGCGAGACGACCAGGTTGACCTTGTCGTCACCGGTCGCGGCGATGACCACGTTGCAGCGCTGGAGCGCCGCCTCGTCGAGCGAGGTGATCTCGCAGGCGTCGGCCAGCAGCCACTCCGCCAGCGGCACCCGCTCCACCGAGATGGCCGAGGGGGCCTTGTCGATCAGCAGGACCTCGTGCCCGTTCTCCAGCAGCTCGCCCGCGATGGAACGGCCGACGGCCCCGGCACCAGCAATAGCGACCCTCACAGCATTACTCCGTTCGCTTCTCCGCCCACGCGGCGAAAGCGCGCGTCGTACGTCGTCCGCGGCTGAGCGGCCGCGTGTGCGTCGCTCACCGGTGCGCCTCCTCGGGACCCGCGGAGAACGCCGCTTCGACCTTCTCGACCTCGTCGCTGCGCATCATCACGTGCACCAGGTCGCCCTCCTGCAGCACCGTGGAGGACGTCGGCAGCATCGCCTCGCCCAGTCGGGTGAGGAACGCCACGCGCACCCCGGTCTCGTCCTGGAGGACGCTGACCTTGTGGCCGACCCACTCCTCGGAGATGGGCACCTCGGCGAGCTGCACGCCACCGCTGGGGTCGCGCCACAGCGGCTCCGCGCCGGACGGCAGCAGCCGCCGCAGCATCTGGTCGGCGGTCCACCGTACGGTGGCCACGGTCGGGATGCCGAGCCGCTGGTAGACCTCGGCGCGGCGGGGGTCGTAGATCCGGGCCGCCACGTTCTCGACGCCGAACATCTCCCGGGCCACCCGGGCCGCGATGATGTTGGAGTTGTCGCCGCTGCTCACGGCGGCGAAGGCGCCGGCCTCCTCGATACCCGCCTCGCGCAGGGTGTCCTGGTCGAAGCCGACGCCGGTCACCCGGCGCCCGCCGAACCCGGAGCCCAGACGGCGGAAGGCCGTCGGGTCCTGGTCGATCACGGCGACCGTGTGGCCCTGCTGCTCAAGGGTCTGCGCGAGGGCCGAGCCCACTCGCCCGCACCCCATGATCACGATGTGCATTACGCCTGCCCCAAGCTCCGGACTACCGCGCTGACCTGCACCAACACCCTGCTCACAACTTTCTTCCTCGACTCACGGCCCGACGGGCGGGGGCCCGAGGGTACGACGCGATGTGCCCGATGGGAGTTTTGTCCGCACCGAGCGCATGTCACCACCGTATCCGCAACCCCCGCGGGACCGGGCGCCAGGACCTCCGACCGGGGGCGGCACGGGGGCCGGGGCCCTTCGTACCGCTGCCCCGGGGGAGGGGGTGACGGGGGTTTCCGTACCCCTCCCGGCACCCCCGAATCGGGGTGACGTGAACCCCATTCCCTTGAAGGGACGAAAGGCATGCGCAAGCATGTTCGGGACTCGTGACGAAGATCGGACGCATGGTCATGTACGCGGTTAGGATGATCCGCGTATTCCGCTTCCGGACGGGACGTCAGGGAGCTACCGACCTGTCCCTCCGACCGCAAGCTCCCTTCGGCCAAGAGGAATTGATGTCTGATCACATATCCCAGGTGGTGATCTGGTGTCTGGTCGTCGCGGTGGCCGCGGTCGCGGTGCTGCTGACCCGTCAGCGCTCGATCACCGCCGGACTGCGCAGGCGTGTCGCCCAGCTGGAGGAGAGCGTCCAGGCACGTGACGAGGAGATCGGGCATCTGGTCGGTGTCCGGCTGCCCGCCGTCGCGGACGCCGTCAGCCAGGAGGTGCCGCTGCCCGGGCCGCTCGACGCGCGGCTCGCCGGCACCGTCTTCGCGCAGCGCCTCCAGGATGTGATGGACCTCTTCGCCCAGGCCGTGGAGAAGGCGCAGAGCCGGGCGGACCAGTCCGCGAAGGCCGCGCTCAAGGCGTCCATGCGCGCGCTCCAGGGCCTGGCGCACGAACAGCAGCTGGCCATCTCGGAGATGCAGGAGCGGCACGACAACCCCGACGTCCTGCGCGACCTGCTGGAGATCGACCACGCCAACGCCCAGTTCGGCCGGCGCGCGCAGGCCATCGCCGTGCTCTGCGGCTCCTGGCCCGGCCGGCAGCGCGTCGCCTCCCCGCTGACCGACGTGGTCCGGGGCGCCACCTCCCGGATCCGTGACTACCGCCGCGTCCGGGTGCACAGCGGCCAGAACGAGCTCGCCGTCGTCAGCCGGGTCGTCGAGCCCGTCGTCCTCGCCGTCGCCGAGCTCCTCGACAACGCCGCCCGACACTCCCAGCCCAACACCACCGTCGAGGTCAGCCTCCAGCCGGTGCACAACGGCGCGTGCGTCGTCATCGACGACGCGGGCGTGGGCATGGACGGCCGGGAGATCCAGGAAGCCGTCGCCATGCTCTCGGGCCGGCGGGCGGTGGACGTCTCCCGCCTCGGCGACCCCCCGCAGTTCGGCTACCCCGTGATCGGCGTGCTCGCCGCGCGCTACGGCTTCAGCGTCTCGGTCGACACCCGCTCCCCGTACGGCGGTGTCCGCGCGGTCCTGTTCCTGCCCTCCGCGCTGCTCACCCAGCTGGAGCTGGACGGACCCGGGACGACGCCCCTGCGGGAGCGCGGCCGGGGCGAGGAGCCGCGCCACACGCCGACCGTGCCCGCCCCGCGCGGCCCCTCCCGCTCGCGCACCCGCCACCCGGAGCGCACCCACGCCCCGCAGGAGCCGCCGCCCGCGTACGGCGCCGGCGCGGACCGGCCGGCCGAGGACACGGGCACGCCGCACACCACCCCCCGGGCGACGCCGCGCCCGCCGGTCGCTCCGCACAGCACCGATACCGCGCACCCCGGCGACACTCCTACCGCGCACCCCGGCGAGACCCCGCACGGCGCCGACACCCCGCAAGCCCCCGGCGCCCCGCACGTGACCGGCTCCACCGCGGGCGGGCTGCCCAAACGCCGTCGCAGGCAGCCCGCGCCCGGACAGCAGCGCCACTCCCGCCCGGCCGCGCCGATGCCGCCCGCCGACATCCCCCCGGAGCGCTCGGCCGAGGAGACCGCCCGGCGCATGGGCGCGTTCGCCCGCGGCACCCGCACCGGTCGCACCGGGGAGCACCGCTTCCCGCCGCTGCCCGGCGACCGGGACGCGGCCGGTGGGCCGACCGGCGCCCACGCCCCCACCCCCGCAGAAGACGAAGGGAACCCGCACGCGTGAACGACCACATGAACAAAGAGCTGGGCTGGATGCTGGACGAGGTCGTCAAGATGCCGGAGGCCCGGCACGCGATCCTGCTCTCCGCCGACGGCATGCTGCGCGCCCACTCCCAGGGCATCGACCGCGACGAGGCCGAGCGCCAGGCGGCCGCCCTCTCCGGGCTGCAGTCCATCAGCCGCTCCACCACCGAGTTCTGCACCCACCCGCGGAACCAGGACAGCCCCTGGCGGCAGACGCTCATCGAGTTCGCCCACGGCTACGTCTTCCTCATCGCCGCCGGCCCCGGC
Source organism: Streptomyces abikoensis (assembly GCF_014648775.1). GTDB lineage: Bacteria > Actinomycetota > Actinomycetes > Streptomycetales > Streptomycetaceae > Streptomyces > Streptomyces abikoensis. The sequence continues at coordinate 1,466,479 of NZ_BMRT01000001.1, read as the reverse complement.
GCCTACCTCGCCGTCTCGGCGAGCGAGAACGTCGACATGGAAGCCGTCACCTACCGCATGCAGAAGACCGTCGACCGGCTCGGCAAGGAGCTGGTGAGCCCGCCCCGGCAGGGCATGGACACCTGGCAGGGCGGCCCGGGCAGCCAGGCATGACCCCGCCGGCGCCGCGACGCGACAAAGGGCTGGTCCGCCCGTACGTCGTCACCGAGGGCCGCTCCCACCCCACGCGCAACACCTTTGACCTCGTCACCCTGGTGCTGGCACACGAGGACCGGCCGCTCGGCGGCCTCAGTCCGGAGAAGCGCGCCCTCATGGAGCTCTGTCTCGGCGGCGCCCTGTCCGTCGCCGAGATCGCCGGCCATCTGATGCTGCCCGTCAGCGTCGTCAAGGTGCTGCTCGGCGATCTCGTCGACAGCGGCCACCTCTCCACCCGGGCCCCCATCCCCTCGGCAGAGCTGCCCGAGGCCCAGATCCTCCAGGAGGTGCTCGATGGACTCCGCGCTCGCCTCTGACGGAGCCGTCTACCTGCCCCGTACCGTCCGGACCGCGGCGAAGATCCTCGTCGTGGGGCACTTCGCGGTCGGCAAGACCACCTTCGTCGGCTCGCTGTCGGAGATCCGGCCGCTGCGCACGGAGGAGACCATGACCCAGGCCGGCGCGTTCGTCGACGACCTGGCCGGCATCGACGGCAAGACCACCACGACCGTCGCCATGGACTTCGGCCGGCTCACCCTCAGCGAGAGCCTCGTCCTCTATCTCTTCGGCGCGCCCGGCCAGCAGCGCTTCACCCGGCTCTGGCAGGACATGACCCAGGGCGCGCTCGGCGCGCTCGTCCTCGCCGACACCCGGCGGCTGGACCAGTCCTTCGAGGTCATGGGGCTGCTCGAGGAGCTGGGGCTGCCGTACGCGGTCGCCGTCAACCACTTCGACGGCGCCCCCACCTACCCCGACGAGGAGATCCGCGAGGCCCTCGACCTCCTCCCGGAGACCCCGCTGATCACCTGTGACGCCCGCGACCGGGTCTCCTCGACCCGCGCCCTGATCACCCTCGTGGAATACCTCAGCGCCCGCACCGCCCAGGAGCACGTGTGACCTTCCGCCCGGACGCACCACCCCCCGGGTGCCCCGCGCACCAGGCGCCGCCCACGGCGCCCCCTTCGCAGGCGCCGCCCGTGCCCAACCCCTCACGGGAACAGCCCGCGACGTACTCCTCGCGTGAGCAGCCCACGCCGTACCCGTCGCGGGAACAGCCCACGGCGTACCCCTCACGGGAACAGTCCACGCCGTACCCGTCGCCGGAATGGGGCGCCTCCCGCACCGAGCCGCCCGCGACGTACGGCCGGCCGGCACCGCCCGCCGCGTACCCCCCGCAGGCGCCGTCCGTGACATACACCCCGCTCTACGGGCCCGACTTCGCCGCCGACCCGCACGCCGTCTACCAGCGGCTGCGGCAGCACGGGCCCGCCGCGCCCGTGGAGCTCGCCCCCCGGGTCAAGGCCGTGCTCGTCACCGATTACCGCGCCGCGCTCGAAGTCCTGCGCAGCCCCGGCCGGTTCGTCAAGGACGCCCGCCACTGGCGTGCCCTCGCCGACGGCCGCGTCGAGGCGGACAACCCGGTGGTGCCGATGATGGCCTACCGGCCCAACTGCCTGTTCTCCGACGGCGACCACCACCGCCGCTACCGCCAGGCCGTCGACGACAGCCTCGCCCGGATCGACCCCAACGCCCTGCGCGGCTACGTCGAGCGCAGCGCCGACAGCCTCATCGACCGCTTCACCGCGCTCGGCGAGGCCGACCTGCTCGGCAGCTACGCCAAGACCCTCCCGCTGCTGGTCTTCCAGCAGCTCTTCGGCTGCCCGCCCGAGCTCGGCGACCGGCTCGTCGAGGGCTTCTCCGGCATCTTCGACGGCGTCGAGGCCGAACGCGCCGACGCCCTGATCACCAGCAGCCTCCTGGAGCTCATCGCCCTCAAGCGCCGGCAGCCCGGCGCGGACGTGATCTCCTGGCTGATGGCCCACCCCGCCCGGCTCAGCGACGAGGAGATGCTCCATCAGCTCGTCGTCCTGATCGGCGCGGGCACCGAGCCCCAGCAGAACCTGATCGCCAACGCGCTGCGGCTGCTGCTCTCCGACGACCGCTTCGCCGGCGACCTCGCCGGGGGCAGCCTGCCCGTCGACGACGCCCTCGACGAGGTCCTCTGGCTCGACCCGCCCATGGCCAACTACGCCGTCCACTACCCCCTGGCCGACGACGTCCTCGGCGACGTCCCGCTGCGCGCGGGCGAGCCCGTGGTGGTCAGCTTCGCCGCCGCCAACACCGACCCCGCCCTGCGCACCGGCCACCCGGCCGGCAGCCGCGCGGGCAACCGCGCCCACCTGGCCTGGAGCGCGGGCCCCCACCACTGCCCCGCCAAGGACCCCGCCCGGCTCATCGCGGCCGCCGCCGTCGAGCGGCTGCTGGACCGGCTCCCGGACCTGGAGCTGGCCGTCCCCGCCGACCGGCTCGTCTGGCGGCCCGGCCCCTTCCACCGCGCGCTCACCGCGCTGCCGGTGCGCTTCCCGCCGGTGCCCGTCCCCGTGCCGGCGCCCCCGCCCGTACACGCCGGTACGGCCCCTCAACACCCCGGTATGGCCCCCCGCCCTCAGCCGTCCGCGCCGACCCCGGACGAGACCTCTGGAGACCGCCGATGGACCGCTCCGCATGCCCCTTCACCATCGATCCCGCCGGCCGTGACATCCACGGCGAAGCCGCCCGCCTCCGCGCCCTCGGGGAAGCGGTCCGTGTGGAGCTCCCTGGGGGCGTGGTGGCGTGGGCAGTGACCAGCCAGCCGCTGCTCAAGCGGCTGCTGACCGACCCGAGGGTCTCCAAGGACCCGCGCCGGCACTGGCCCGCCTGGATCGACGGCGAGATCTCCCCGGAGTGGCCGCTCTACACCTGGGTCGCGGTGACCAATATGTTCACCGCCTACGGAAGTGACCACAAGCGGCTGCGCACCCTCGTCGCCAAGGCCTTCACCGCCCGCCGCACCGCCGCCCTGCGCCCCCGCATCGAACGGATGGCGGCGGACCTCCTCGACCGCCTCGACGCCACCCCGCCCGGCGCGGTCGCCGACCTGCGCGAGGAGTACGCCTACCCCATCCCCATCCAGGTCATCTGCGAGCTCTTCGGCGTCGAGGACGAGTCCACCCGCGAGGGCCTGCGCCGCTGCGTCGACTCGATCTTCCACACCTCCGCCGACCCGGAGGAGGTCACCGCCACCTACAGCGAGCTCTACGGCCTGCTGCGCGGCCTCGTCGCCGCCAAGCGGGAGACGCCCGGCGACGACATGACCAGCGTGCTGATCTCCGCCCGCGACGAGGAGGACGGCAAGCTGAACGAGCAGGAGCTCGTCGACACCCTCCTGCTGATGATCGGCGCGGGCCACGAGACCACCGTCAATCTCCTCGACAACGCCATTCACCTCCTCCTCACCCACCCCGAGCAGCTCGCCCTCGTCCGTGACGGCAAGGTCGGCTGGGACGACGTGATCGAGGAGGCCCTGCGCGTCCAGGCGCCCGTCGCCAACCTCCCGCTGCGCTACGCGGTGGAGGACATCGAGCTGGACGGGGGAGCGGACGGGGGAGCCGACGGGGGAGTGGTGCTGCGCAAGGGCGACGCCATCGTCGCCGCCTACGCCGCCGCCGGCCGCGACCACGGCATCTACGGCGACGACGGCGACCGGTTCGATGTGATGCGTGCCACCAAGGAGCACCTCTCCTTCGGTCACGGAGTGCACTTCTGCCTCGGCGCCCCGCTGGCCCGGCTGGAGGCGGCCGTCGCACTGCCCGCCCTCTTCGCCCGTTTCCCCGAGATGTCGCTGGCGGTGGCTCCGGAGGAGCTCAGCCCGGTGGAGTCCTTCATCTCCAACGGCCATCGCGCGCTGCCGGTGAGGCTGCGACCGTAGCCGGCATTTGAACCGCCCTTTACCCACCGGGAGTGATCGCGTAGCGTGTGCCGGATCGGCTCCCGGTGGGTGGCGGGTGGGCGACAGCCATACGGAACCCTTACGATCCTCTGCGTGTCCAAACTGACCGACCTGCCGAAACGGATCCTCATCGGCCGGGCGTTGCACAGCAACAAGCTGGGAGAAACCCTTCTCCCCAAGCGCATCGCCCTCCCCGTCTTCGCCTCCGACCCGCTCTCCTCCGTGGCGTACGCGCCGGGCGAAGTGCTTCTCGTGCTGTCCGTGGCGGGCGTCTCCGCCTACCACTTCAGCCCATGGATCGCGGTGGCGGTCGTCGTGCTGATGTTCACGGTGGTCGCCTCGTACCGCCAGAACGTCCACGCCTACCCGAGCGGCGGTGGCGACTACGAGGTCGCCAACGTCAACCTCGGCCCCAAGGCGGGCCTGACCGTCGCCAGCGCCCTGCTCGTCGACTACGTCCTGACCGTCGCGGTCTCCATCGCCTCCGGCATCGAGAACCTCGGCTCCGCCATCCCCTTCGTCGTCGAGCACAAGACCGCGTGCGCCATCGCCGTGATCGTGCTGCTGACCCTGATGAACCTCCGGGGCGTCAAGGAGTCCGGCAAGCTCTTCGCCATCCCCACCTACGTCTTCGTCGGCGGCGTCTTCGTGATGATCGCCTGGGGTGCCTACCGCGGCCTGATCGCGGGCGACACCATGAAGGCCCCCACCGCCGACTACACGATCAACGCCGAGCACACCGGCCTCGCGGGCTTCGCCCTCGTCTTCCTGCTGCTGCGCGCCTTCTCCTCCGGCTGTGCCGCGCTCACCGGCGTCGAGGCGATCAGCAACGGCGTCCCCGCCTTCCGCAAGCCGAAGTCCAAGAACGCCGCGACGACCCTGGCCCTCATGGGCGGCCTGGCCGTCACCATGTTCTGCGGCATCATCGCCCTGGCCCTGGTCACCAAGGTGCGGATGGCCGAGAACCCGGCCACCGACCTGCTGAAGAACGGCACGCCGGTCGGCGACGGCTACACCCAGAACCCGGTGATCTCGCAGGTCGCCGAGGCCGTCTTCGGCAACGGATCGTTCCTCTTCATCGTGCTGGCGGCCGCCACCGCACTGGTGCTGTTCCTCGCGGCCAACACCGCGTACAACGGCTTCCCGCTGCTCGGCTCGATCCTCGCCCAGGACCGCTACCTGCCCCGCCAGCTCCACACCCGCGGCGACCGGCTCGCGTTCTCCAACGGCATCGTGCTGCTCGCCGGCGCCGCCGCCGTCCTGACGTACATCTACGGCGCGGACTCCACCAAGCTGATCCAGCTGTACATCGTCGGCGTGTTCGTCTCCTTCACCCTGAGCCAGACCGGCATGGTCCGGCACTGGAACCGCCTCCTGGCGACCGAGACCGACCCGGCCAAGCGCCGCCACATGATGCGCTCCCGCGCCATCAACACCTTCGGCGGCTTCCTCACCGGCCTGGTCCTGGTCGTCGTGCTGGTCACGAAGTTCACCCACGGCGCCTGGGTCGCCATCCTCGGCATGGTGATCTTCTACGCCACCATGACCGCCATCCGGCGCCACTACGACCGGGTCGCCGAGGAGATCGCCGCCCCCGACGAGCCCGGTGAGGAAACCGTCCGCCCGTCCCGGGTGCACTCCATCGTCCTGGTCTCCAAGGTCCACAAGCCCACCCTGCGGGCCCTGGCCTACGCCAAGCTGATGCGCTCCGACACCCTGGAGGCCGTGAGCATCAGCGTCGACGCGGCCGAGACCAAGGCGCTGCGCGAGGAGTGGCACCGGCGCGGCATAGACGTCCCGCTGAAGATCCTCGACTCGCCGTACCGAGAGATCACCCGGCCCGTCATCGACTACGTCAAGGGCCTCCGCAAGGAGAGCCCGCGCGACGCGGTCAGCGTCTACATCCCCGAGTACGTGGTCGGCCACTGGTACGAGCACCTGCTGCACAACCAGAGCGCCCTGCGCCTGAAGGGCCGCCTGCTCTTCACCCCGGGCGTGATGGTCACCTCGGTGCCGTGGCAGCTGGACTCCTCCGAGGTCGCCAAGCGGCGCGCCCGCAAGCGCGCCGAGTGGAACGCGCCGGGCTCGGTGCGCCGCGGCCCGGTCGGGGAGTCGAAGAAGGAGAAGGCGGCGACGAAGAAGTAGCGACGAAGAAGTAGCGACGCGGGGCACCGATGTCGCGACCGATGTCGCTGATGGGGTGCGGCGGGACGTAAACTGGACGGCTGTTGTCCAGGGGGTCCCCCGCACCCCTTCCTCTTGTCTCCCCACTTCTCTACTTTTCTCTACTTTCTGGAGTCGACCAGTCATGCAGCACGAGACCGAAGCATCGCTGGTCGGCCACGAGTACGAGGTCGAGGTCGGCCCGGTGGCCCACGGCGGCCACTGCGTGGCGCGCACGGAGTCGGGCCGGGTCCTGTTCGTACGGCACGCGCTGCCGGGCGAGCGCGTGGTGGCGAGGGTGACGGAGGGCGAGTCGACGTCCCGCTTCCTCCGCGCGGACGCGGTTCGTGTGCTCGAGGCGTCCAAGGACCGGGTACCGGCCCCCTGCCCCTTCTCGGGCCCGGGCAAGTGCGGCGGTTGCGACTGGCAGCACGCGAAGCCGGGCGCGCAGCGCCGCCTCAAGGGCGAGGTGATCGCGGAGCAGCTGATGCGCCTCGCGGGCCTCACGCCGGAGGAGGCCGGCTGGGACGGCACGGTCATGCCGGCCGAGGGCGACAAGCTCCCCGCGGGCCAGGTCCCGGCCTGGCGCACCCGCGTCCAGTACACGATCGACGCCGAGGGCCACGCGGGCCTGCGCAAGCACCGCTCCCACGAGGTCCAGGTCATCGACCACTGCATGATCGCGGCCGAGGGCGTCAGCGAGCTCGGCATCGAGAAGCGCGAGTGGCCGCAGATCGCCTCGGTCGAGGCCATCGCCGCCACCGGCTCCCACGACCGCCAGGTCATCCTCACCCCCAAGCCGGGCGGCCGCCTGCCGATCGTCGAGCTCGACAAGCCCGTCTCCGTCATGCGCATCGGCGAGCGCGACAAGCAGGTCCACCCCGTCCACGGCCGCGCCTTCGTCCGCGAGCGCGCCGACGACCGCACCTACCGCGTCGGCGCCGGCGGCTTCTGGCAGGTCCACCCCCAGGCCGCCGACACCCTCGTCAAGGCCGTCATGCAGGGCCTGATGCCGCGCAAGGGCGACATGGCCCTCGACCTCTACTGCGGCGTCGGCCTCTTCGCCGGCTCCCTCGCCGAGCGCGTCGGCGACAAGGGCGCCGTCCTCGGCATCGAATCCGGCAAGCGCGCCGTCGAGGACGCCCGCCACAACCTCCGCGACCTGGACCGCGTCCGCATCGAACAGGGCAAGGTCGAATCGGTCCTCCCGCGCACCCGCATCGACAGCGCCGACATCATCGTCCTGGACCCGCCGCGGGCCGGTGCGGGCAAGGAGACGGTGCGGCATCTCGCCACTCTGGGTGCGCGCCGCATCGCGTACGTGGCATGCGACCCGGCAGCGCTGGCGCGCGACCTCAAGTACTTCGCGGAGGCGGGGTACGAGCCGGTGAAGCTGCGGGCGTTCGACCTGTTCCCGATGACCCATCACGTTGAGTGCGTCGCGATCCTCAAGCCTGCGGCAAAGGGCCTCTGACCTGCGGTTTTACCTGGTGTGCATTATGTGCGCTATGGGCGTTACGGGCGAAATTCTGACGCTGAAATGACGCTCGTGACGCTCTCCTGACGCTCGTGTGACGCTCGTCGGGAGGGTGGCCAGAGGGCACAAAATCGCCCGTCGACTGGGCTTTGAGTCCGGTCGGCGGGCGGTTGTGTTGGGCAGGGCGAAGGGCCTGCCCAGGGTGCACGACGCTGTTCCCGAAGTCCTTTGACGTGCGCTCACGCCTCCGGAAACAATCCTGCCCTCGCGGATCGTTGTGATCCGCGAGGACAAGGGGGACGGGTGTCGAGTCTGAGGTTGTTCAACGTCGCGGGTGGTGGCGCGGCAGAGGTGGTATCGGCCACGGCGGTGCGTGAGCGGCATCTGCAGGAGCTGGTCGAGAGGAACATGGAGGCGCTGTTGGGCGTGCGCTTCCTGGCGAGCGAGTACAGCACCGGACCGCGGCACGGCGGACGGATCGACTCGCTGGGCCTGGACGAGAACGGTTCGCCCGTGATCGTCGAATACAAGCGTGGCCAGAGCTTGGGTGTAATCCCGCAGGGCCTCTTCTACCTTTCCTGGCTGACCGACCATCGGGCCGAGTTCCAGCTCCTGGTCCGCGAACGCCTCGGGGCAGCGGCGGCGGCTCAGGTGCTGTGGAGCGTGCCCAGGCTGATCTGCGTCGCGGAGAGCTTCACGCGATACGACGTCCACGCCGTCCGCGAGATCCAGCGCAACATCGACCTCGTCAGCTACCGCTACTTCGGCCACGAGCTGCTCGCCCTGGAGACGGTCGTCTCCGTGACGCCGCCGGCCAAGGAGCGACGTGCCGTGCGCGAGCGTCATCGCGCCGACACGACGATCGTGCAGCCCTGTGGCGCCGGCGGATCGCTGGAGGAGCTGCGATCGGCCTTGGACGATGTCTTGGTGTCGCTCGGCGATGACGTGACGCAGGTGGAGCGCAAGCAGTACCTCGCTTACAGGCGGCTGAAGAACTTCGCCTGTGTCGGCCGCACGCAGCAGCGCGAGGTCGTCGTCTACCTCAAGGCGGACCCGGACACGGTCGACCTCGTCCCCGGCTTCACCCGGGACGTACGGGAGATCGGCCACCACGGCACGGGGGCGCTCGAGGTGCGCCTGCGGTCTGAGGCGGACTTGGAGCGCGCTGGAGACCTGTTCCGGCTGAGTTACCAGGCCGCGTAGCTGCGACCGGCGTCCAGGGCTGTGTCTCGTGTGGGGCGGACGTCACCTGTCTGTTGTGGCGCGTCGTGGCGGAGCCCTTTGACCAGCTTCGGCAGAGGGCCGTTATGAGTGGGTGACAGTGTGGAACCGGTGAGTGAGGGGCGTTGTCACAGGTATCGGATACGTTGGGGCCCGGCTGCTACCGGAGTGACGGAGGGACCTGGACGTGAGTGACTTGGGGGAGCGCGCCAAGAACCGCTTGATCATGCTGGACGGTCACTTTGCGCACCCTGTCAGGGTTGAGCACGTGGAGACGATCGGGGCGGGCGTGCTTCTGGTTCGGGTGCGGCATGCCAACGGCGCCCCTGATGAAACACAGGTGCTGGAGTCGGAGCTTCAGGCAGCGTTGGCGAACGTGTCGCCGCAGCCGGAGCTTGTGGATCCGCGGGATCTTTCCCTGTGGGTCGAGTCTCAGCGAATCCGTCATGCGTTTGCACATGACCCCTTGTTCGCGGTGTCCATGAGCGGTGTTCGGGGCTTGCCGCACCAGATCGAAGCCGTCTACCGCCACATGCTGCCTCAGCCTCGGTTGCGGTTTGTGCTTGCCGACGACCCTGGCGCCGGGAAGACGATCATGGCTGGCCTCTTGCTTAAAGAGCTGAAACTGCGTGGCGCAGTCGAGCGAATCTTGATTCTATGTCCGGCTCCGCTGACTACGCAGTGGCAGGACGAAATGCTCGATAAGTTCGACGAACAGTTCGAGGTTGTTTCGAGTGAGCAAGTGCGCAATCAGCTTGGGCAAAACCCGTGGGAGCGCTACCCGCTGGTGGTCAGCAGTATTGATTTCGCCAAGCGGGACGGCGTACGCGATGATCTATTCCGTAGTCAGTGGGATCTGGTAATCGTCGATGAGGCCCACAAGGCTTCGGCTTTCACGAAGCGGGGTAAGGACGAAAGGATCGTTAAGACTAAGCGATATTCCCTGGTGGAAGGGGTTTCTCAGCAGGCGGATCGTCTCCTGCTGCTGACGGCGACACCCCACTCGGGCGATGAGGACAGGTTCACTCGCTTCCTCGGACTTCTCGACCCGGATCAGTTCTCGACGTCTGACCTTGTCAAGAAGCAGATCGCGAATGAGAACAACCCATACTTTCTTCGGCGTCAGAAGGAAGATCTGGTCGATGAGCATGGCGGCGCATTGTTCGTTGAACGGCATGTTCGCACGCAGCCATTCCAGCTCTCCCCGGCTGAATATTCTCTGTACCTGGATGTCACGCAGTACGTGAACACCTACTTGGGGAACAGTGGTGGGTCGCGGGGCAACGCCGTAGCCTTGGCTCGCACAGTGCTACAGCGCCGCTTGGCGTCGAGCCTAGGTGCAATCAGATCGTCTCTGGCCAAGCGCGCCGATCGCTTGGAGGCGTTGGCTGATCAGCTGACGGTAATGGCACCGGCTGAGGCGACTCGGCGACTGGCCGCGTTGGGGCGTATTCCGGCCGACGTAGACGTTATGGACGACGCCGAGACTGGCGCGGATGACATCGACGAGTCTGTCGACGATCTTCTCGCTACGGAAGTCAGTAGTGCTGCGCAAATCTCTCAGTTGCGCACAGAAGTCACCGAATTGCGTAAGCTCGTTGCGCATGCCGATAGGGTGCGCTCGCAAGGCGAGGAGCGAAAGCTGGCAGCTCTCCGCGACTGCTTGGAGAGGGCCGAATTCGAAGAATTGCGCGACGGTCGGGGCAAGCTCCTTATCTTCACGGAACATCGCGACACCCTCGATTACTTGGAAGCGCACCTTCGGCAGTGGGGATACTCGGTCTGCACTATTCATGGAGGGCACCCACCTGCCGAGCGGAAGCGGATCCAGCACGACTTCAGGCAGAACAAGCAGATTTGCATCGCGACAGAGGCTGCGGGCGAAGGTATCAACCTTCAGTTCTGTCATCTCATGATCAACTATGACCTTCCGTGGAATCCAGTCCGTCTTGAGCAGCGTATGGGCCGCGTGCACCGGATCGGCCAAAGCGCCGACTGTTGGATCTTCAATTTCTGTGCGAGTAATACCGTGGAGGGTGAGCTTCTCGAGAGGCTTCACCACCGGCTTGAGGCGATGCGCCAGGATTTGAATGGCCGGGTCTACGATGTGATTGGGGAGCTGCTCACGCTCAACGGTGTCGACTTCGAACGCCTGGTCAAGGAGACGTTGGCCAACCCGACCCGTGCGAACCGTGACGCGGCAGTGGCTGAGATCAACCGACTCGACTCGGAGAAACTCGCCGAGTATGAGAAGGCTACTGGTATCGCGCTGGCAAAGAAGTACGTCGATATCGACTGGGTCCGAGGGCAGAACTTCCTCTCCGATGAGCGCCGCTTGATGCCGGAGTATGTAGAGGCGTTCTTCCTCCGAGCCGCGAGCCGCCAGAGTTTGCGCGTCGAACGCCGAGCAGATCAGCTGCTACGCATCGAGCATGTGCCTGTCGCTCTTCGCAGTGATGACCTGACCGCCGTCCGGTACAGAGGCCGCCCCGCGTCGGAGTACCGCAAGGTCACCTTCCGGAAGGACGAGCGGGACCGAGTCGAGCATGAGGATGCGACGCTGTGCTCGCCAGGGCACCCTCTGTTCGCGGCGCTCGCGGAGTCTCTGGAGCGCGACCTCGCAGCGGAAGGGGTACCCCAAGGAGCGGCTGCCTTTGTGGACCCTGGTGCTCTCGTCTCCTACTTCGTGCACCTTTTTGCCTACGAGGTGGTCGGGGAGGACGTGCACGGCGCCCCAGAAGTTGCCTTCGCGGAAGTTGTTGCGGTCATAGAGGACGAGGACGGGCTTCACCGAGGGCCAGCCGATGTTCTGCACACGCTTACACCAGCGCCGAGCCGAGCGGCGCCTCCTCTGTCTCCTGACCAGATCAAGACAACGACGGACTGGCTTCGAGTTGCGGTGCAGCTCGGTCGTACCACCGCTGAACGAGCCAACCGCTTGGAACACGCGAAGCTTCGCTCCTCGTACTTGTCGGAGGCCATGGACGCTCAGAAGCGTCGGCTGCAGGATCGCTGGATGGCGCACGACGCCAAGGTTGCTGGGGGTGATGACTCATACCGTCTGCTGCGAGACAACGCTGAGCGGCAGCTCAAGGAGCTCGCACATCGTCGAGCAGCGAAGCTCGAATCGCTCAGCCGGCTGGGAGTGGTCCGCTCCGGGAAGGTCACACACCTCGGATCCGCCTCCGTGGTCCCCCCTGCCGTTCTCGAAGACCCCGATGTCGATGTCATGCGGCCGAGCAAGGAGGTCGAAGAAGCCGCCGTCGCGGTAGCCATGGCGTACGAGGAGGAGCACGGCTGGCACCCCGAGTACGTGGGGCACCTGCAGGATGGCAGCGGCTTCGACATCCGGTCCACCCGGACCCTGCCCGATGGGGCCACCCAGGTGCGCCGGATCGAGGTAAAGGGCCGAGGCGCCGCCTCCGGCGACGTTGGCCTCTACAGGACCGAGTGGTACGCAGCTCAGAGATGGGCTGCCGGCTTCTGGCTCTATGTCGTGTACAGCGCCACGACGGACCCCGTCCTGATGAGGGTCCAGGACCCCTACCACACCCTGCCCAATGTGGCTGAAATCCGGCAGGTTACCGGTTACCGGGTGCCGGGCGCTAGCATCCGAGATCACGCGGTTACAGAAGCGGAAGCCGCGGAGTGAGAGGATGAGAGTGCGCGACAGCAGTTTTAAGCGGCTCATCGAGGACGCGATCCCGATCGACGTCATCAGCCGCACGAGTGCGAGCGAGAAGGTCGGTGGGCGCGTCGGCCACCCGGCCTCCATGCACTTGTGGTGGGCCCGTCGCCCCTTGGCGGCGTCGCGAGCGGCTGTCTACGCGGCTCTCACCCCGGCTGCCGGCCGGACGCGCACCCTGCAGGAGGAGTCGGATTTCTTCGATGCCCTCTGCACTTGGGGGGAGCCGGACCAAGCAATTCGTACCGCTCGTAATGAGGTGCTTGCGGCCAGCGACGACGGGCCGCCGAAGGTTGTTGATCTGTTCTCCGGGGGAGGTGCGATCCCCCTGGAGGCTCTCCGTCTCGGCTGTGAAGTAACGGCAAACGAGCTGAATCCCGTGGCGCACATTATTGAGCGCATGATCCTCGAATACCCGCAGAGTCATTCTGGGCTCGCCGACGACATTCGCCGGTGGGGGAAAGCGTGGATCGATTCGGCTTGGGAACAGCTGGCCCCCTTCTACCCCAGCGTCGACAGCGGTACTGGTCAGCAGCGAATTCTGGCTGACGACGAGAGCGACCGGCGTCTCCCCCTGGCTTATCTGTGGACACGAACGGTGCGGTGTCCGAACCCAGCCACGCCGGAGCATGACGCCCACCTTGTCCGGCAGACTTGGCTTGGGCGGAAGAAGAACCGGTATGTAGCCCTGAAGCCTGTCACGGATCGCGACGGCTGGTCGCTGCGCTACGAAGTGGTGGAGGCCGCGGCGGAGGCGGACCTGGGCTTTGATCCTGCGGAAGGCTCCAGGGGTGGTGAGGTTACCTGCCGAATCTGCGGTGCGACAGTCACCGGTCAGTATGTGAAGGCAGAAGCCCGGGCTGGCCGCATGGGGACCGCCCCGCTTGCCGCCATCGTGACCAAGGCGGTCGGGCGTGGACGCGATTACCTTGCCGTTGGCGAGTATGAACTGCCTGATGACGCCGAGTGCCTTAAACGCCTCGAAGAGTTGCCCGTTGAGCCTCTGTCGGAGTCGCTTCCCGGCACCATGCGTATCACGGGCGGAACGTGCATGGTTTATGGGTTTGCGCAGTACCGCGACCTCTTCACTCCGCGGCAGCTCCTGTCCCTCAGCACGCTTGCTGCGGGGATCAAGCAGGTCCATGACGAGGCGTGCGCGCAAGGCATGGAACCGGGGCGAGCGGCCGCGCTTTCGACTGCGCTGGCGATGGCTCTGAACCGGGTGGCTGACCGTTTGTCTAGTTTGTGCCGCCTCGACACGAAGAATGAAGGTGGCACCAACACCTTCGCGCGGCAGGCTCTGCCCATGGTGTGGGATTTCTATGAGGCGAACCCGTTCGCCGGCGCGTCCGGCGACGTTCGCAAGTACCTGAAAGAAACAGCAGATCTCGTCCAACGGCTTTCTGCGCTCCCGAGTCCGGCGAACTGTGTGCGTGGGTCAGCAGCGTCGCTGCCACTCCCCGACAATTCCCAAGACGCAGTCATCACCGATCCGCCGTACTACGACAACATCTCGTACGCAGACCTTTCGGACTTCTTCTACGTCTGGCTCAAGCGTTCGGTTGGCTTCTTGTACCCCACAGACCTCGGCGGCGAGCTGACGCCTAAGAGGAACGAAGCCGTTGTTGCCGCCTATCGGCACTCGGGGAGTAAAGATGCCGCGCGGGAGCACTACGAGAACCTCATGGAGCGTGCGTTCAGCGAGGCTCACCGAGTACTCAAGCCAGGCGCCCCTCTCGTCTGTGTGTACGCGCACAAGACCACTTCTGGGTGGTCCAGTCTCGTGGAGGCGCTTCGCAATGCAGGCTTCACCATCACCGAGGCATGGCCACTCGACACAGAGATGCCTGAGCGTGCTGTCGGCCGAGGCACTGCGAGCCTCGCCTCATCGATTTTCCTTGTGGCGCGCAAGCGCAAGGACGATGCCGGTGTAGGCAGTGAAGCCGAGGTAATGGCCGAACTCAATGACATCATCAAGGAACGCCGAGAGCGCCTGGAGCAACTCGGCATCACCGGCTCCGACTTGGTGATTGCGACCGTGGGAGCCGGCCTCCGGGCGCTTACACGGTACGAGAGGGTGGAACAGGACAACGGTGAACTGCTCCCGGCTGAGACGTTCCTGGAGATGGTGCAGACGCGTGTTCTGGACGCTATCTTCGGCGCACTGGCCAGCACAGACCCTGTCACGCGTTACTACGTCGCTGCCCAGTACTCCTACGGCTACGGTGCTGTCCCCTTCGACGAGGCTAACAACCTCGCCCGGATGACGGGGGCAAATCTTGACGGCCCCAGCGGGCTAACAACGGGCCCGAACCCCCTCGTTTCGAAGGTCAAGTCGACCGTCGTACTCAGGGACTTCGAGGAACGGGGGGATGATGCCCGCCTGGGAAAGCCGGACACCGAAGGCAATGGGACTATCGCCCTCATCGACCTGGAGCCAGCTGTCGCACCGCCGCTCATTGACGTGGCCCATGCAGTCCTCTGGCGTGCGGAGCATCGTCCGGCCGAGGTGCGGTCCTATCTGATGTCCGTCAGCGTCGACGTCGTGCGGCTGCGCGACCTGATTCAGACGCTGGCTGGCCGGGCTCTCCGGGCCAGCTCAAGCGAGACAAAACCCAGAGAGGCGAGCGCAGCGGAGCGACTGCTGGTCTCATGGAGAACGATCGTCGGCGAGCAAGGGCTGGTCTGAGGTGTCGATCTTGCGCAAAGTTGAAACTCAGGGGGTTGGAACGCTGTGAGCTCGAGCTATCGACTCATGCCGTGGTCGCAGGTCGCACGTCCTCATGATGATGTGGCGGCCGGCGTCCTCGACATGGGCACCTACGCCGCGAACCTCGCTGGCGTCTTCCGTGGCCGGGCGGGCATTGCGCCCGTGTATACGGACGCAGGCAAGTTCTACCGGGCGACCTATCTCACTGTGAAGATGAAGGAACTGCTCGAGGACGTTATGGACGTCCTCGCAGGAGGGACTGGCTCTCACGTCTTGCAGCTGCGTACACCCTTCGGCGGGGGCAAGACCCACAGCCTCGTAGCGCTTCTGCACCTTGCCCGGGACCGGGCAGCGGCGGTTGCCGCATGCCCGGACCTGAAGGAGCTGGCTGACCCTGGTGACGTCCAGATCGCGGTTCTGTCCGGTGAGGAACTCGATCCTCTGTCCCCGATGCGGGCAACGGGGATTGAAACCCACACCCTGTGGGGCGAACTGGCGGCGCAGTTGGGTCGCTATGAGCTGATTGAGGAGCACGATCGGACAGGCTCGGCACCCGGCGGCGACGTACTGAGGCAGATCCTCGGTGACAAGCCGACGCTCGTTCTCTTGGACGAGGTGCTGGTCTTCGTCGAAAAGGCCCTGGCCATCCCTCGAGGCGAATCGACCGCAGGTCGGCAGGCGATGCTGTTTGTGCAGGCATTGACTGAAGCGATCAGTGCACAGCCGCGGGCAGCGATGGTTTACAGCCTTCAGGCGAGCGTTGGAGAAGCGGTAGGCGCAGAAGGTCTGCTCAGCGACCTCGACAAGCTCGTCACCCGCGTTGACGCGAAGCGGGAGCCAGTCGCGGACGACGAGGTGCTCCGAGTCGTCCAGCGTCGGCTCTTCGCGGAACTGGGCGATGAATCCGTCCATCACGAGGTTGCACGAGCGTACTCCCAGCTCCTCCGGAAGCAGCTACTGGCCGCGGCTGAGACCGGTGATGCCCGCAGGGAAGCCGACGTCGCTGCGGACACGCTTGAGCAGCGGATATTGGCTGCCTACCCCTTCCACCCTGACCTCCTCGACCTTATGTACCACCGCTGGGGGTCTCTCCCGTCCTACCAGAGGACCCGAGGTGCCTTGCAGTTCCTGGCCGCTGTGGTGAACGCCCTGTGGCGTTCGGGGGCCAGGAGCCCCCTGATCGGCCCGGGTGACATCGACTTCACGGACGAGGCATCAAGAGGAGCCTTCTTCGGTCAGGTCGGGGAACGAGAGCGATACACCTCTGTTCTCTCGAGCGACATCACGTCGGCCGGCGCGGGGGCAGGAACCGTCGACAGGCACCTCGGCGCGAACAGCCCGATGATCGAGCAGCTCAGAGTGGGAACGCGAGTTGCCACGGCCATCATGCTCTACAGCTTCGGCGCGCGAGATGGCGAGGATCGCGGTGTCCTGGAAACGGACCTTGTACGCAGCGTTCTCGTGCCCGGACTTGACCGCAACGTAGTCATTGCAGCCTTGCACGACTTGCGTGACGAAGAGCTCTACCTGCACTACACCGGGCGTCGCTATCGCTTCGAGCCGACCCCGAACCTCACCAAGCTCGTCCGAGACGAAGCCAACAAGCTCGATTCCAGCGAGGTTCTTGCCGAGGTACGCGCCGCGTTGGAGCTGCAGCTTCGTGGCAGCAAGGGCGTGGCCCTGTGGCCGAGTGAATCTGGTGGCATCAGTGACGAACAACCGCTGTTCACCGTCGCTTACCTTCACCCGGACTGGTCTGAAGATCGAGACCCTCTGGCGAAATTCATCGAGTACTCCGGAAAGGGCGGCCCACGGAGATACCGGAACGGGCTGGCGTTGGTTCTCCCTGACAAGGCGCAGTTTGACCAAGCGCGCCATGCCATAAGGATGCGCCTGGCGGCAGACTCCCTCCTTGCTCGGGCTGCCAATTACAACTTCAGCCCGGAACAGGCCGAGGAGCTTCGGGAGAAGTCGGGCAATGCGCGGCGCGAGGCATCTGCGGCCTTGGGAAGTGCGTACAGTGCGGTCG
The DNA here is from genome assembly GCF_014648775.1 of Streptomyces abikoensis. Classification (GTDB taxonomy): domain Bacteria; phylum Actinomycetota; class Actinomycetes; order Streptomycetales; family Streptomycetaceae; genus Streptomyces; species Streptomyces abikoensis. The sequence continues at coordinate 1,449,230 of NZ_BMRT01000001.1, read as the reverse complement.
CCTTGCCCACGAGGTCACGCAATGGCGATGCGCCCTACGTGCTGGAAACTTTCGACCTGCGCACCATGCTTGCAGCTGGACGTGCCCTTCACGAACGCGTCGTGGAGGCTCTGAGCCAACGCGTTTTCAGCTCGGTTACTCCGGCGAAGCTTGTTGCTCTTTCCGGCCTGGGGCCGGAGAGAAAGATCATCACGTGTGCTGAGCTGGTGGACTGGTTCTACAGCTATTACGAGTTCACTAAGCTGTGGGACAAACAAGCCATCGCATCCGTCATCGCGAAGGCAGTGACTTCGTCAGAGCTCGGCTACGTGGTCGGCCTTGTGGGCGGGCCCGATTCCCTAGCCCCCCGTGACCCGCAGCAAGTGCGTTTCGGGGAGCGGCTTCTTGGTGAAGAGACCGACCTCTCGGAGGACGCTGCGATCCTCTGGCACGACTACGCCCGCGAGTGCCTGCAATCTGTCACGGAGCCCGACCCGGAGCCCGACCCGGAGCCGCAGCCGGCCCCCAATCCCGGAGGTGGGAAGCCGCATGATTCAGCTTCCTCGCCGGCTGCTGCTTCGCAAGGCTCCACTACTGGCGGCGCTAAGCCTGCGTCGGGGGCAAGCGACAGGGTGCGCGTGGCTGACATCGACGCAATCATCGATAAGCCTGGGCTCTTCGATTTGGGGCGCGCCCTCGCGTGGTGCCGGGACCAACAGGGCACGGTCCGAGTCCAGGTCCGGATTCACGTCGAAGGAGAGTTTGACCGTGTATCGCTCCGGAACGGCTTGATCGAGCCCCTTGAGGAGGCCACCCACGACCTCGACGTACGGACTGAGTAGCAGGGATCCTGTTGACACGCTCTCTGTCCGTTGTCTTACAGAGAGGGAGCGCATCCCCCAAGTCGAGTTGTGGCGCCATGGTATGAGCGGATCGCAGGGTGGCCGCTCATACCATGGCGCGAGGTGTCGGCACCGGGTCGTCGCGCCAGCGCTCAGAGGGATCCCAGCGAGCTCCAGCCAGGTTGCGCTGGGTACGGTGACGTTTCCTGCACTGGCCGGGACGGCGGCATGGCGGACTCGGTGTAGAGGACGCTGGTCAGATCGTAGTGAGCCAGGGTTCCGCTACCCAGTTGGGAGAACCCGGACCGATCCCCGCCTTCCCGACTTTGATGAGCTGCGAGTGCCTACTCCTCCGGAGCCCGCACGTGGCTGGAGACGTGAACTGCATGCGGGTCACGCTCGATGGCTGCCGTGATTATCCTTGTTGTTCTACGACTTCGCCAGCACCTGTGTGTTGGGTGTAGTTGATCGCTCGCTGGGGCGTGGAGGGGTAGGGATCGAGTGCGGTTCACTGTAGTGGAGCCGGGTGGGCGAGAGCCGAAGAATGCTCGGTCCCTCGCTTTGTTGAAGAGGGACAGCTGGGACGATTTCGGTTTCGTCACCATGTTCCACCTGGTGATCTATGACGAGCAGGGCGTCCAGCACGAGATCGGCGAGGTGAAGATCGGCGAGTACGGGATGCCCTCGAAGGCTTCTGTGCAGGTGCCCGAGAGCTTCGAATTTCTCGCTGATACATTCTTCTCGCTAGGGCAAGACGACAGTTACTACGTGCGTCTCCGTCGCCTCGGGGGGCGGATCCGTGAAGTGGTTCTCTCTTCGCTGCGGGACATGGCCTACGACGAGCAGGTCTTCCAGCGTGCTCAGCATGAGAGAGTGACGCGGGAGTCACTCATGCGCTTCGTGAAGTCGGCCGCTGTTGAAGAGCAGTTTCGTCGTATCGCTCAGGACCACGGCGAACGGGTGTCGGGCTTTCGTGTGGCCTACGAGCCTCCACTGCCGGCCGCCGGTGGAGGAAGCTCGGTGAGGCTGTCCTTCGAGGTGGCTCCCGAGTCGCTGCCCCCAACGAATATCCATGTGCTGATCGGTCGTAACGGTGTCGGAAAATCCTTCCTGCTTAATAACTTGACGCGCTGCGTTGGCGACGCCCGAGCTCATGGGCAGGACGTAGGACGTGTCATTGAATACAACCGCGGTGATCGAAACACCTTCGCGAACTTGGTTAGCGTCACTTTCAGTGCTTTCGATGAACTGCCTCTCATCCATGGCGATGACGTGGGAATTGACCGCTTTGCCTATGTTGGGTTGAAGATTCCTGCTTCCGGGGGGCGGGCCCCCCGCGTTAAGACGTCCAACCAGCTGAAGAGAGACTTCGCGGACGGTGTGGAAGCTTGCCTGACTGGTGAACGTGCGCAGCGGTGGGCAAAGGCGTTGAGAACCCTGCAATACGCTGGCAGTGGTTTCATTGAGGATGCATGGCTCGAAGATTTCCAATCCACTCGAAGCGCGAATAGTCGACGCCGCAAGGCGCGCCAGCTGTTCGCTGGTCTAAGTTCAGGCCATAAGGCTGTTCTCTTGACCATGACTCGTCTGGTCGAGCACGTAACTGAGCGGACGCTGGTCGTCATCGATGAGCCGGAATCTCACCTGCACCCTCCGTTGCTGGCCGCTTTTGTTCGTGCTCTTTCTGACCTACTTGGTGAGCGCAACGGGCTGGCGGTTATTGCTACCCACTCGCCGGTCGTTGTCCAAGAGGTCCCTGCTTCTTGCGTGTTGAAATTGCGGCGCTATGGACATCAGATGGTCGTTGAGCGCCCCACAATCCAGACGTTTGGCGAAAACGTCGGGGTCCTCACTCATGAAGTATTTGGCCTAGAAGTCACAGATTCAGGATTTCACCGTGACCTCAGGGCCCTGGTGCAGCAGGGCCTGACTTACGATCAGGTGCTCGCTGAATTTAATGGGCAGCTCGGTGGCGAGGCCAAAGCCATCGTTCGAGCCCTCATCGCTGTACGAGAATCAGATGGATCGGATTGGGATGCAGAGGGACGCTACTGATGTGGTCGTTGCCAGCCCCCAATATTCCAGCGCGTGCACTCTACCTCACTTGCGTCAGCAACACCCTTCCAAAGGTCAAGAGGGCCAAGCTAGAAGCTCTTGAAGACACCGTCGCTGACGCTGCTGACAGGTACGAAGCAGCGGCTTCAGCGGCTGCTCTGCACACGCTAAAGGACCTTAAGGGCGAGCCTGCCGACAAGGCAGTCCAGGAAGAGCTGAAAAAGAACTACACGCAGCGCATGGCGCGCCCTTACGCTCCAGGTAGGGATGTCTACAACGAGATTAAGGCCTCAGTTCGATTTGGGCGTTGCCCTCTGTGTGGCGAGCGCCATGTGGAGACTGTTGACCATCAGCTCCCTAAAGGAGACTATCCACTGCTGGCGGTGGTGCCGGTCAATCTCGTACCGGCGTGCCGCAGCTGTAATGCGCTTAAGGGTGAGGCTGCCCCTGCAAGCGCCGAAGAGCAGACGCTCCATCCCTACTACGATGACATCGGTAAGCAGCAGTGGCTTTTTGCTCGCGTCCTCGAGGACGCTCCCGCCGCTGTCGAGTTCTTTGTCAAGCCGCCAGAAGAATGGGACAAGGTTCTCGTAGCTCGAGTGCGTCGGCACTTCCGTATGTTCAAGCTGGGGGACTTGTATGGCCCCCATGCAGCTGCAGAGATGAGTTCTCTTCGTCACTACCTGAAAGGTATGGACACGCAAGCGGTGGCTGCACACTTGGGGAAAATGGCCGACAGCCTCTTTGTGGATGACCTGAATCACTGGAGAGGTGTCATGTATCAGGCTCTGGCTGCCAACTCCTGGTATGTCAATGGTGGCTTCGCGGCAGTGTAGCGATAGGCGGCTCATTCTGCATGCTCTGATCAAGAGTAATATGCGTCGTGCTGCCATGTTCACAGGTCTTCTCCGACGGCAGCGCACTTCGCTGTTTGGGTGCTGGAGCCATCAGGGCCGTCGAGGTGATGTGGGCGGGTATTACCGTCTGCCTCGTGGGTTGGAGGAAGGGCCGTGCGGTGAAGACGGGGGCGCTGATAGCGGCGATTGCCCTGACGGGACAGGTGCGGATCCGGGGGGAGACGTAGGAGACCTCGGGGTTCTCGGAGGTGAGCTCTGGGATGTGGTTCCTTGCGTTGGAAGGCGTGGCGAGACTCGGTCGGCTGTGAATGGCTTCGGTTGGTGTCGGGGCTCTGTCGCCGCGATTTCGCTCTGGGCACGGTGCCAGCGGAGGCGGATGAGGGTGAGGTCGCCGTGGGCGCGGCGAGAGGCGGTAATCAGTTGGTGGGGTGTGAGCGTTGCATCGGCGGCGAGAGCCTTGATACGGGTGCTGACCTCAGCTGCGGTGGAGATAAGACTTTGCCCCAGGACGCGGACGGCCCAATAGATGGGGTCGTTGCCGGATGGTTCACAGATAGCCAGAACTTCCTGGGGTGTGGTCGTGGTCCGGGTGAAGGCACCACGGTACTGAGCCTCCCACAGGACGGTGACTGGGTCGACTGGGTCGCCGCGGTGGTCCAGGGCGGCCAGCGCCCGGAACAGCTGCTGGTGGACTGGGTCGGCGAAGTCCTCCACCGTGAGATAGGCGCGGACCTCCCTGAGCTTCGTTGGCTGATGCGTGACGGCTGAGAGAAAGGCTTGCTCGACATGGACTCGGTCGCCGGTGTCCTCGTTCGGCGAGGGCGTGAGGCCCACTTTGGTGCGGGGGAGAGAACCGGGGTGGGGTCGCCACCGGCGGGCGAGTTGCTCGAGGACGTCAGCCAACTCGTCAGCCCGTGCACAGGTCAGATCCACCCCCGCGTCGAGCCCTGGAGCTTCCTGTACGGCCTGACAGAGACGCGCAGCGTGCTGAGCGACAGTCCGGCGCGTGTGGTCGGCTAGGACCATGTGTCCGTACGCGGACGCGTGCTTGGGTTGGGGACATGAGCTGATCAGGGTGTGAGCGTAGGAGGGCGTGACTGCTGGTGCCTCTTCAGCACTGAGTGCGGTGATCTGTTGCACCCATGCGAGTCCGTCCTCTGCCGACGGGTGCTTCTCGATGAAGGCGGGGTGCCCGGCTTTGGCAAGGTGGCGCATCGCGGAGTACAGGGCGGTGTGGTGCGGGAGGTAGAAGTGCTCCGGCTCCAGCCATCCGGAGACCGTGGCGAGCATGTGGGGCTGGAAGAGAAGGGCGCCGAGGAGGGCCTGCTCGGCCAGGACGATGACGTCCCGGCCGGGCAGACCCTGGAGACCGGTGCTCATGCGGCCAGCCCAAAGTCGCTCTGGCGTACACGGGCACCCAGGTGTGGGGCGAGGAGTTGCGCGGCCAGCAGGGGAGGTACGGCGTTGCCGATCTGCTCGAACTGCCGTGACTTCGTGCCCTGCCACGGGTAGGCGGCGGGAAAAGACTGGAGGATCCCTGCCTCCGTCGCCGTGATTCGGATCGCGCCCGGCTTTCGTTCGCTACCAGGGGCCGGGGCGGGCGGCGTGGTGGGATCGGGTACCCAGACGCATTCGTTCACGCGGTGGCCGAAGAAGAGGGTGCCTGCTGGTTCGTCCGCCCGGCGAACGGTGGCGTTGGCCTGGCTGTTGCTCCGCAGCGCCCAGGATGAACGCCCGTGGCTCACCCGGGCTGTTGAGCCGGTGTGGTGGGGCTGCCAGGTTCCGCGGTCACGGGACGTGGCCAGTGCTTTGCGTGACCCGCTGGGGAAGGGCTCGGGCCCGCCGCCGTTCCCACCGCCTGCGCAGACGGTGGGAACGGGCCGGTCGGTCGCGCCCCAGCCGAGCGCTTCGGCCATGGAGACCCAGCGGGCCCGGCCCGGTCCGAAGAGCGTGTCTTGCGTGGCTACTTGGGCGTGTGTCGGCTCAGGCGGTGCGGCGTCGCGGGTGCGGGAGGCGAGGAGGATGGCCCGCCGGCGGGTCTGCGGAACCCCGTAGTCCGCCGCGTTCACGATGCCGGTCCATACGGAGAAGCCCCAGGTGCGCAGGATCTGGGCGTACTGGCGCCAGAGCGGAAGCACGTCCGGCACTTCCTCCATGGCGACCCATTCGGGCTGGCCGACGGCATGGAGGGCGTGGAGGTAGCGCATCGGCTCGGCGGCCAGCAGCGACCGCTCGTCCCGGCATGCGGCCAGGAGCTTGCCGCGGGTGTCGAGACCGTTGGCAAGGTCGGCGACGGCCTGGTGGACCAAGGGCTGGTCGATCAGCCCCAGCCGCTTGCCGGCCATCGACCACGCCTGGCACGGTGGGCTCGCGATCAGCCCCATGGTCTTCCCAGTGAACGGCCACGTCGGATACCGCGCCACATCGGTTCGGATCGTGGTGTGCCCGGCGGCTGCCCGGGTCTTGCACGCCCACTCATCCCATTCCAGGCCGACGTCCTGGGCGCCGAGGACGGCCAGGGCATGTGACCAGCCACCGGGGCCGGCGAACAGGTCCAGGATCATGCGGCCTGCCCGAAGTTGTCCTGCTTCGGTGCAGCCTTCGCGACGGCACGGGCGGTGATGGCCTGCGAGGTGCGCTGGGAGGCGGCGGAGAGTTCGGTGGCGCCGGGCTCCTTGTACCAGGGGCGCAGGGTGAGCATGGCGGCGCGCATGCCGGTGGCGAGGCAGATGGCGGTGCCCTTGGCGAGGGCGCGGATGGCGTCGGCGGGCAGGATCCTCTCCTGCCGCATGGAGACTGACTTGGAAGTGCCGGAGTCCGAGGTGGAGGTGGAGACGGTCTCGACGTCGTGGTCGCCGATCATCCGGGAGAGTTTGTCGGCGAAGTCGGGGTCGTCGATGCCGGAGCCGATGACCTTGATGGTGGCCGCGCTCCACATGGCGTCCATGCCGGAGTCGCCCCAGACCTTCTGGCCCTGGCGGTAGCTCTGCAGGATGGTGATGGGGATGATCCCGCGGGATCCGAGGTGGGAGTACAGGTCCGGCAGGTCGCTGATCTTGCATACGTTGGCTGCCTCGTCGAGGACGGCGAGCATCGGCGGGTCCAGGCGGCCTCCGGAGCGTTCGGCGTGTGCGGTCGCCGTGCGCATCACCGAGTCCGCGCACGCGGCGATCAGGGCGCTTGCTCCTCCGCCGCCGTCCTTCGACAGCAGGTACAAGGTGTCGCGGCCCTGGACGAACTCGGCGGGCCGGAATTCCGCGACGTCGTCCTGCGGGGTGATCCAGGCGGCGATATCGGCCGAGAGCAGGCAGGCCGCGTACTGGCGGGCGGTCTCGTAGATGCCGTCGCGGGTCTCGGGCGGGCCTTCGACGGTGCCCTTGAGCTGGGCGGCGACGGCGTCGAAACCGTGGTCACGCAGCAGGTCCAGCGGGGTGCGGTCGGCAGGGAAGGCCAGCCACTGCATCACGTCGGTGATCGGGCGCCGGTCCAGAGCGGCGGCCAGAAAGAGCTGGGCGAGGATGTTCTGCGCGGCCTTGGACCAGAAGTCGCCGGCGTTGCTGCTGTCGACGGAGGCGGCGACGAAGTGGCCGGCCAGACGGCCGGCGCCTTCGAGACTGGTGGCGTCGGCGAGGGGGTTCCACCACATCTCCCGCGGGGCGTGCGCGATCTGCTGTGGGTCCATCGACCATGTCCGCCCCACCTTCCCCCGGGCCTCCAGCGTGGCCGTATAGGCGTCGCCCGCGGCCTTGTTGGACGTCAGCAGGACGGCGCCCGGGGCTCCGAGAATCGCGGGGATGGCCAGGCAGGTCGTCTTGCCGGAGCGGGGGGCCATGATGGCCACGGCCACGTCCTCGTAGCCCATGCGGACCTCGTGCCGGGTGCCGGCGAGATCTCCGAGCAGCACTCCGGTCTGCTGCGGGTCGATCTTCTTTGTCTCGCTCTTGGCCAGGCTCGGGCGCAGCTCTTTGGCCTTGGCGGTGATCTGTCGGGCGAGCAGCGGCTCGACGTCGCGCCGGGTGGCCATCCCCTTGACGGCCTTGCGGCCCTTCGTGCCGTTCTTGTGGCGCATGTAGAGCCGCGCGGCGATGGCGGCGAGGGCCACGAGGAGGACGCAGGGGAAGACGAGGGTGCCGAGGGTCAGGGCGGTGTCGCCGGTCTCGGGCCAGAGGTCGTGCGGGTGGAGGAGCGCGTCGGTGGGGCGGAAGGGGGCACGGGAGTCGGCGTCGGTGGTGAGGAAGGCGACGGCGTTGCCGCCGATCCAGGAGGCGGTGGCGAAGGGGACGAAAACGGCGATGGCGCCGATCAGGATCCGGAAGAGGAGGTCCGTGGCCGGGGAGGAGGACGCGGACGGGGACGTGCGAGGAGGCAAAGCGGATGATCCTGTGGTGGTGCGGAAGGGGGAGGGGGAGCGCGAGAGACGCGGGGGAATGCGCTGGGTACAGCGGCCTCGGCGGCTGGGCGCGGGAGATACGGCGGCCGAGGCCGGGGGGCGGGAGCGCTGTGAGAAAGGGCGAGCGGCGGTGAGCCGCTCCAGCACGCCGGTTCTGAGATGGACGGGGCCGCAGCCCGGGGCTCGCTCGTGGTGCGCAGCCGTTGGTCGAGCAGGTGGATCAGATCGGCGGCGATCCGATCCGCCTCCTCCATCGTTACCGGGACGGGACCGTCAACATCGACCGCTCACATCCCCGGTTCGGCCAGGGGGAGGTGTCGTGCCGGATGTTCGGCTGGTCTCGTCGAGCGTGCCGAAGCTGGTGGCCAGAGGGATGCCCGTATGCCGGGGGTGCGTCGCGCATGCGGAGGCACAGCGGCTGATGTAGCGCTGGAGCAGTCGGCGCAGGCGGTAGAAGAGGTGTCGCGTCAGCCGGGCTGCAGGTCCGGCGATCGTGGCGGAGCTGGGGAACATGTGAGGCGGGGGGAATCTGTGCGGCAGGGACGAGCGGGTGGGGTGCCGGGCTCCGCGGTCTGCCGGACGTCCTGCACGACGGTGACGGCATCGCCTTCGCGGCTCCAGAGGGGGGATCAGGCCGCTAGGCCGTAGTCATCGCGATGCACGAGCTGGTCGAGAGCGGTGAAGCGGTACCAATCCCCCTCCGTACACCCGCGCTTGGGCAGTTGCGGCAGCAGCTCGGCGGCCAGGGCGCGGAAGAACGCGACGCAGTCGGAGCAGTGCCGCTCGACGTGGACCAGATAGCGCGGGTGCGCGGTGGTGAAGGTGTGGGCGCCGCCATGGGGATTGCGGGTGCGCCAGCCGTCCTGGCCGGTGGGCGTGTGCCAGGACGGCGCGACGACGGTCAGGTCGTCCCCGTGGAGGTCGCCATCCAGGCTTCCCCGGATGACCACGACGCGGTCGCCGGGGGCGAAGTGGTCGTGCCGGACCTGCCGGCTGGGAGTAACCGTGTCGGTGGCGTGGACGGAAAGGGGAGCGGAGTCGGGCATCGACGGGACCTCAGCGGGTGGAACGGTCAGAAGGGGGGCGCAAGTCGAGGGTCGTGCGGCGAAGCCGGCTTCTTGAACCGGCTATAAGGGGCTATAACTGCTCTGCTACACGTAGGGGTTCTCGGTTGGGCAGTCGGCGTCGGTGGCCGCCTCGAGCAGCTCCGGCAGATCGGCGCCATCGGCATCGCGCTGGTCGATCCACCACCCGGCCCGAGTGACCGTACGGACCTTCTCCTCGATCTCCGACCAGCCCGCGTCGTCAAGCTCACCTTCGACAGCCAGAGCGGTGTACGCGGCGGTCACCAGTTGGTGCCGGCACCGCACGGCCCACCCCACCGCCTTTTCCGGGCCCTCCAGCGGCGGCATCTCGTAGCGCTGCTCCCACTCGGTGGCCGCTTCCTGCTCTTCGGCGCGCCGGGCGGCGAGCCACTGCTCCTTGTCCGCAGGACTGCTCTCGCGGGCGGCCTTCCAGCAGTCGGAGCAGTCGCGGGCCTCAAGCCAGCGGGCGAAGCTGGCGCGTCGGTCGGCGGCGCGGTCGGACAGGTCGTGCTCGGCCTGGTGGCCGCACGTGTGGTCGATGGTCCAGTGAGTACGGACAGCCATGAAGTTCTCCAACTCGGTCGCGGTTTGAAGGGGATGGTCAGCGGCGGGGACGGTGGCCGGGCGGTGCGGCAGCACGCGGTGGCAGGCTGGGGCCGGGCGGGCCGAAGGGGTGCACGGTGTGCGGCCGAGGCCCCGTCCCGCGGGGTGTGGGCGCCTGGGATCGGATGAGATCTTCGGTGACCCGGACGACGTCGTCCCCGATCGCATCCAGCGCGGAAGCGGCGTCGCGCAGCCGCTGGGCGGCGTCGCCGGGGGCGGGGCCGGGGTGCTCGTCGAACCAGATGCCGGCCCGCTCCAACAGGTCATAGAGACTGGCCAGATGGCCGCGCGGATCTTCGAGCGCTTCCTGGAGTATGCGTGCCGCCTCTGCTGAGGAGCGTGCGCCGGCGACACGGTCGGCTGGTGTCAGGTCCATTGGGGCCTCACCGTCGTATCTGGCTGCGGGGCGCCCACAGCGGAGGGTTCTTCGGCTTGGGCGGAATGGGCTGGAGATCGGTACGGCTCTGCCAGGCAGCGGACTTCACGACCGCCGCCTGAGCAGTCGGCGTCGTCCGCTGCGCCCTGCCCTGCGTCGTGGTCTGCTGGTGCTCGTTGGCGAGGCGCTGGGTGGCGGCCTGCTGGGGTGGTGCGGGGTCGAGGCTGATGTCGGCGGCGACCTGGTAGCGGGCGGCACGCAGGGAGGCGATGGCCTGCCGGGCGCGGCGTTCGCCGTCGTGCTCGGGGTTGGCCAGGGCGTAGAGCTTGCTGCCGGGGACGGGCTGAAAGCCGAGGAGCTTGAGCACGTGGTCGGCGACGAACAAGTCCTGGGTGTTCAGGGCGACGTAGCCGAATTCGGGGTGGCGGCCGACGACGACATGAGGGTCTGGGATATCCACAGGGCTGTGCTCCGTGCTGGGGAAAAGTGTGAAGGGCTCACCGGTGGCGGCAACGAGGGCATGGTGGTGACCGGCGGCACGTGACTACGCTCAGCGCCCGCGCGGGACACCGATGGTGGCGGTGGTCCTGGCTGGCGTCGGGGATGCGGCTGTCGCAGTAGGGGTGGCGCGTGTGGTGTGACGCTGGTCGAGGAGATCGGACCAGATGTGCTCGCCGTGGGCGTGGGTGAGAGCAGCGATCTCTCCCACCCCGAGCCGGAGTTCGACGAGATCGCGGCGGAGCTGCTGGATGCGCGTGGCAATGGCGTCGAAGGAGACGGTGAACTCACTGCGCAGGGGGGCCGGTCCGGTCTCGGCGGCGCGGGCGGCGCTGTGACGGACCACTGCTTCCAGACCGGGAAGGGGCCCGGTCCTCGGGTCGAGTGCTTCGTCGAGGACCGCGGCTACCGCGTGCAGGTCCTCGGCGGAGGCGGCACGGTGGACCAGCTCTGTCAGGACCGCCGGGGCCGGGGGCGCTGGTGCGGGCGGCATGGGGGCGTTGCGGATGGAGACATGGGCTCCGAGAGCTCCGAGTTCCAGGGCGACGGTGCGCAGCCTCTGGTCCCGTTCGGCTGTGCTGAGTGCGACGGGGAGGGCGAAGGTGTCGCTGAAGCGGGGGTCGGCATGGAAGCCGGCGCGGTGCAGGTGATCGATGGCCCCTGGGTGGTCGGTGGTGGCGGTCAGGGAGCCGTCAGCCTGCCAGGCGAAATCCACCCGGGCCGTGCGCTTCACCGAAAGGTCCTGCTCCACGGCGGCCCTGCGGTGTACTTCGGCGAGTGCCTTGTCGTAGCGGGGCAGCAGGCGCCGGGCGACGGTGGCCGCGGCCCGGGCGGGGTCGGTTCCAACGGTGATCCCGTTGGGCTCGGGTACGCCGCGGAAGAGGTGGTCATCGAGTCCGGGTGGGGCCAGGGCGGCCACGATGAACTCGTTCTGGTTGAGGGGCCGGTCGATGACGTACAGGCGTTTGCCGCCGGGGCCGCTGAGTACGGCGTCGTGGTTGAGGACGAACTCGGCGACGGCCCAGTGGGCATGGGCCATGTCCCACAGCTGTTCGGCGATGGGGAACTGGGCGGGGTAGTCGGGGTGCGGGTGGTACTGGCTGGTCCACGTGCCGGGCAGCCGCTGGGCGAGTGCGTCGGCGAACGCGGACAGATCAGCTCGGTTAGGCAAGAGGGAGGTTCTTTCCGGGGACGGGTGGTAGGTGGTGCGGTCAGGGGGCCGGTCGGCGCCGAGGGGCGGTGGGGACGGATACCGGCGTGGGTGGCCGCTGGGCCTGCGGGGTCGGGACGGTTCTGCGCGGGGCGGGCCGCCGTGGCGGCTGGGTGAGGTGAAGGGTGTCGAATTCCATCTGGGTGGCGGTGTCTTCCAGTGCTGTGCGGGCGTCGTCCAAGTGGTCACCGATGACGTTCCATGCGGCCTGCTGGGCGTCGGCGAGGTCCGGCCCTGGCCGGCGCGTGGCGTGTTCCTGGAGGAAGGCGACCTGCTGGAGCGCTTCAGCCAGGTGACCCATGGCCTGTGACGTACCGACTGCGGCGGTGGCGAGGGCGCCGGCACCGCGACGCTCGGCGCGGTCGGCGGAGGGCTCGCCGCTGAGGTTGTACAGCAGGGTGTTGGAGAGCATCTCCGTCATGCTGCCGAGGGCCTTCATCCGAGCACCGGCAGTGAAGGCCGCTGTCTCCGGCGTGTTGTGGGTGAACAACGTGAGCCCGTTGGCCAGTTCGCGTATTTCCTGGGCGATGGTGTTCAGGTGGGCGGGGCTGCGAGGGTCTATGCGCAACAAGTTCGCTCCGGTGTTGCTAGCGCCGTGGATTTGTCCGGGCCGTTGGGCTCGGGGAGGGGGTAGCGGAACGGCCACGCATTTCGGCGAGGAGGCGCTCCATCTCGTGGTGGGTTTTCACGTGGCCGCCTGCAGTGCTGACGGCCTCGGAGGCCCGGCGCAGCGCGCCGCGTCCATGGGCGTGATCGAGGACCAGCTGCCATTGCCAGCGGTCGGCGTCCGGGGTCCCGCGTGACGGGGCGGAGTTGCTGCGGTGCGCGCGGTCTGCGCGAAGAGCGTCGTGGCGTTGCACGTGTCCGCTACGGCGGTGAGCAGCTGTGCATGGGCCTTGGACAGGTGGTCCGAGGGGCTCGTGAACCGGGTGGTGAACTCGGTGGCCAGCAGCGTGGTGTCGCGGGAGAGGCTCTGGGCGGTGACCGTGTGCTGCAGCATCGTACCGACCGGGACGGTTGAGGGAACGTGGCCTGTGGCGTCGAGCAGTTCGAGGTGGTCGCAGGCAGCCTTGAGCCGGGTGGACAGCTGCTGCAGGCGTTCCAGGAAGGGGTCTGAGGCGGACTCTGTCATGCGATGCCTTAGTTCCGTATTTGTCTCGGCATTTATGCAGATTCAATGCATGCGGGCGTCGGTGTCGAAGAGGGCCAGTTCCTGTGGGTGGAGCAGGTGCTGGACGATGAAGGATCGGCCGGCGACCTTCCACAGGCCGCGTCCGCGGTTGAGGTGGGCGATGGCCTGGGATTCCACGGAGGTCAGGCCCAGCAGTCCGGCGGCGGCGAGGACTTGGTCGGCTTCCTGGCGGTAGACGATGCGGGTGGAGCAGTCGGCGAGCAGGCCCTCGGCGAGTGCGCGTCCGCGCGAGCCGGCGTCTCCGGCGGTGAGCAGGTCGGACAGGCGGTGGATGACCATGAGGTTGGCGATGCCCAGGCCGCGGGAGAGTTTCCACTGGGACTGCATGCGTTCGAGCAGGCCCGCGTGTCGCATGAGTCGCCATGCCTCGTCGTAGACGACCCAGCGCCTGCCGCCGTTGGGGTCGGCGAGTGCGGACTCCATCCATGCGGAGGCGCAGGTCATGGCGAGGACGAGGCCGGTGTCGTCGCCGGAGCCGCCGAGGCGGGAGAGGTCGATGGTGAGCATCGGGCTGCGCGGGTCGAAGGCCACGGTGGAGGGGGCGTCGAACATGCCGGCCAGGTCGCCGTGGACAAGGCGGCGCATGGCGTGGGCGAGGTCGCGGGCGGCGTCGCCGAGGCGGCCGGAGAGTTCGCCGCCGGCGATGTCGAGCAGGCCGGGGTTGTTGAGGGTGGCGGCGATGTCGCCGAGGAGCGGTGTGCGGCCGGTCTGGGCGGCGTGGGTGACGACGCAGTCGAGGGCGACGTCGAGTGCGGTGTGTTCCATCGGCAGCAGGTCCCGTCCGAGGACGGTACGGGCCAGGGAGCCAAGCAGCATCAGGCGTCGCTTGCGGACTTCGCTGGCCCAGTCCTCGGCGGTCACGCCGTCGGGCTGTGGGGGTGCGTCGAGGGGGTTGAGTTTGCCGGGCAGGCCGGGGCCGAGGGCGATGGTCGTGCCGCCGAGCGCGGCCGACACGGCTGTCCATTCGCCTTTGGGGTCGCAGGGGACGTAGATCCTGTATCCGAAGGCGACTGAGCGCAGGGCGAAGCTCTTGGCCAGTGCGGATTTGCCCATGCCGATGACGCCGGCGAGCAGGACGTTGGGGTTGGTGAAGCCGTCGAGCTTTCCGTACAGCGCGAAGGGGTCGAAGGTGAAGGAGGCTTCGGCGTGGACGTCGCGGCCGATGTAGGTGCCTTCGGCGCCGAGGCCGCCTTCGGCGAGGAAGGGATACGCGCCGGCGACGGTGGCGGTGGTCATCCGGTGGGCGGGCAGGGCCAGCTTCCCGCCGCGGGCCGAGGCTGGACCCGGCCGGCCACTGGCCGGGTACTGCGGCATCGGTCCCTGGTCGTCCGTCCGGCTGCGGCGGCGGGCGGGGGCGGGGGCGGCCTTGCGGGCCTTGTCGCGGGCGGCGTGCAGTTGTCGGCGGTCGGCGCGGCGTCGGGCCCGGTCGCGGGTGTGGGGAGTGAAGAGCGGGGAGGCGCTGGCGCGGCGGGCGGTGCGGGCGGGCCGGTGGTTCATCGGGTGGAGTGCTCGGCTTTCAGCGGGGGAACGGTCTCAGCTGGTGCGGTGGCGGGCGTGGCCGTGGAGGGGCGAGTGCAGGTCGGCCGGGGTCGTCTGCTGCCGGACGAGGGTGCTGGTGCGCAGGTGGCGCAGGCAGATCGTCAGGAACGGCGGCCCGGTGGGGTCGATGTCCTGCTGGCAGGTGTCGTCCTGCGGCGCGTCCGGGTCGAGTGCGGGGGTGCGGGGAGATTGGTGGAAGGCGTCGTGGAGGTGTTCGCCGGCCTGCCACAGGCGGGTGCGGGCCGCCGCGAAGTGGCTGCTCTGGGCGGGGCGTTCGCTGCGGGTCTGCTCGGCGAGCCGGCCGAGGAGGGTGTGGAGGGCGGTGAGGTGGGCGTGGAGGGCGTCCACCTGGGCCCGGGTTGCCGGACGGCCGCCGGGGGATGAGGTGGTGGTGCGGGTGTGGTGGCGGATACCGGCGGTCGCTGCGGTGAGGTAGGCGAGCGGCTCGTTGCCGGTGGGCGGGGACGGAGGCGTCACGAGAGGGTGGTCCTTCCTGCGGCTTGCGGGTGTTACAGGGCGGTGCGGGCGAGCGGCAGGGCGGCGGTGGCGAACGCGTCGGGCTGCTGGTAGGTCAGGCGGCGCAGGTCGACCTGGGCGGAGACGGCGGCGGTCTCGATCTGGGCGCAGGCGGCGTCGAGTTGGTCGTCGCTGTCGGCGGAGACGGTGAGCAGGCCGGTGAGGGCGACGTCGGCGTGGCCGGCGATCAGCTGCCGCTCGCGCTGCTTGACGTCCGCGTACTCGACGCTGTCTTCCTCGTTGTCGACCTGGCCCTTGCGCTGGCGCTCGGCCGCGTCCGCGATGATCGTCGCCTTCCTCCGCTGGACATCCTTCAGTGCCGCCTCGAGCTGCTGGGGGACGTAGATCAGGGAGAAGGAGCGGCGCACGCCGGCGGAGAACAGCACGGTGTGGAGGAATCCGGCGCCGACTTCGGTGCGGGGCCAGTTCTCGACCCAGTAGGTGGCGTGGTGGGCGCTGTCGGTGATGACCCGGTCGGTTTCCTCGACCTGGACGACGGGGCCGGCGGCGGCCGGGTCGGCTTCGGCACGGCCGGTGGGCGACCACTGCTGGAGGGCGGAGAGGGCCTTGGGGTCGTAGGCGGTGCGGATGACCGCGGCGATCTCCCGGGCGTCCAGCCAGCCGGTGACCGCAAGGCCGGCATTGCGGGCGGCCTGGGTGAGGGTGGCGGTGGTCTGCTGCAGCACGGTGAAACCACCCGGCAGTCCGCCACCGGCCTGCGAGATCAGCCGGCGGGCGGCCTTCATGTCGAGGGAGATGGCCAGGTACGCCTCGTGAGGGGCGGCGGCCGGGCCGGCGGCGGCGACGAGCTCGGCGTACACGGTGCCGGCGACCGGGGCCTGGGGGTGGCCGTGTTCGTTCCAGTGCCGGGTCAGAGCGTCACCGGAGTCGGGCACCGTGCGCTCGAGGACCTGGATGGTCTTGATGTGCCCGGTGCGGGCCAGGCCGGCCAGGGTGCGGCCCCAGCCGGAGACGTTGGCGTTCTGGGTGGCCGGGTCGAGGAGGGCGAAGGCCCGGCTGGAGATGCGGGCGACGGCGGTCATGGTGCCCGCGCGCGGGTCGTGGACCGCGGCGAGCTGCCGGTCGGGGGAGGTGAACACCCGCAACGAGGCGTCGGTGCCCGGCAGATGGAGCAGGCCCTCAGTGCGGGGGCGGCTGGAGGGACGGGAGAACCACATGTGCTGTCCTCGGGCGCGGCGGATGGAGTAGCGGGTGATGACCGGGGCCCAGTCGATGAGCGAGCGTCCGCCCCGGCGGACGAAGACCAGCGCGGCAATGGCCGCCCACAGCGGCGTGAGGGCGAACGCGCCGGTGAGGCCGGTACTCACGACGATGAGCATCAGCACCGCCAGGGTGGAGGCGGTGAGGGCGAGCTGGGGCAGGGAGAGCCCGAGCAGGATGCCGCGGCGACTTCGGTGCGGGAACTTCACCGTCACCGGCACAGCGGCGGAGTGATCAGACATACAGATGGGGGCCGTTCTGGAAGTGCAGGGGGCACGACGAAGCAAGAGGTGGCGTGGCCGGGTGGGGCCCTGGGGCACCCGCCGCCGCAGTGGACTGGGTCGGCGGGTGCCCCAGGGGTGGGGGACGGTGGGTCAGCTGCCGGTCGCGGGAGGCGACGGCGGGGCGGCCGTCTCGCCGGACCGGGTGACGGGCTGTGGCCTGGGCGTGGAGACCGCGGGACCCTGCGGAGTCGGGGCCGGCGGTCCCTGCCCGATCAGACCGGAGCCGGAGGCCAGACTCGCTCCCGGCTGGCTACCCGCGGCCATGAGTCCGGACTGCTGCGCCGGCATGCCGTTGCCCTGGCCCGTCAGCCGGCCGGACTGCGGGGATGAGGATCCGCTGTCGTCCGTGGCGAACCGAGGGGGAGGCGTGGGCGTCGGCTCGTCGCCCGAGCCGCCCTCGCCGTGGCTCCCGGAAGATCCCGACCCGGGACCGGACGTCCCGCTGCTCGCTCCCGAACCGGAGTCGTTATCCGAATCCGAGTTGGAACCTGAGCCGGAGCTGGAGGGAGCTGCCTTGGCCAGCAGCTGGCCGGGGACCTGCGGCGGGCCCTGCGGGGCTGCCGCGGCCAGAGCGGCACCGCCGCCACCTCCGGCCGACATGGCCATGGCCTTGCGGCCGACGCCCTGGGCGGTACGGGACGCAGCCGCCATACCGGCGCCGCCGGAACGGTGGAGGTCCTCGCCGTGACCATCAGCGGCCCAGTGCACGAACCGGTACGTGATGTACGGGCACAGCAGCACCATGACCATCACGACGATGCCGGCCATCGCATCCGAGACGGCGGCGAGCCCGTCCTTCGCCTCGGTCTTGCCCATGGCGGAGACGCCCAGCAGGAAGACGATCGTCATCAAGAGTTTCGAGACCACGAGGGTCGCGGTGGCTTCGATCCAGCCCTTGCGCCACCGCTTGGCGACCTCCCAGCCGCCGCCCGCACCGGCGAAGCAGGCGAGCGTGACCAGGACGAGGATGCCGACCTTGCGGACCATCATCACGCACCAGTAGAGGAACGCTCCGATGGCGGCGCCGATCGCCACGAACGTTGGTACCAGCCAGCCCAGTTCGTACATGCCGCCGTACTGGGAGACCTTGATCATGCGGCGGACGGAGTCCGCGATCGAGGAGTGCCCGGCCTTGAACAGGCCGTCCGATAGTGCGTCGACGACGGTGAGGGCGACGGTGGTGAACGCGATGGCGCCGAAGGCGAACATCACGCCGACCAGCGTGCCGCTGAGCGCCTGGCTCAGAGCCTGGCCGTCGCGTTTCCAGGCGGCTCGCACCAGCTGCATACAGAACGTGCCGACGATCACCAGGAGGGCGATCGGCAGGATCAGTTCGTAGTTGTCTCTGAACCATCCTGCATTGAGATCGACCTTGGTGGTGGTGTCGACAGCCTTGGCGGCCAGGTCGGCTGCCGAGGCGGCGAGTTCGCCGACGCTCTTGGCGATCCACGCGCCGAGACCCTCGGTGATGGACTTGCCGGGGTCGGCGACGAAATCGATCGCGTCGACCGCCTTGCAGACGTTGTCCACCAGCGGGAGATTGCAGAAGCCCACAGGTTTTTACCTCCTTCCTGCTGGGCGTGGGTCAGGGGGCGACGCGGGGGGAGACCCCGGACAGGGCACAGTCACGGTCGGGGCGGCACTGGACGGCGAGCGTGATCGCCCGGCCCTCGGCGCCGGCTCCGCCGCCGCGCCAGGAGATGGACTGCTTGCCGCTGACGGTGACCACGTAGACATACGCCTCGGTGATGGCGCCGGGGTTGTCGCCGAGCGCCTTTGTGAACGCGTGCGGCATGTGACCTTCGGCGATCTTCGCGGTGGCGTACTGGCCGTTGTCGTGCATCCGCGACCACAGCGTCGGGTCGGGGACCTGCGAGGCCACCGAGTCCCAGTCGGTGTACTTCGGCTCCTTCGTCATCCACGCCTTCAGCCCTGCCAGGTGCTGCGGCTGGGTGGTCCGGCGGGTGTCGTAGGACCACAGGGCACCGGCAGTGGCCTTGGCGAACTCCGCCGGGTCACGGGTGGACGGCGGCTTCGGCACGGCGCCGCTGCCCTCACCGTCGGCCGAGGCCGTGGGCGAGGGGCTGCTGCTCGCGGAGACTGGAGGGGGCGAGCCGGCGGGCTTGTCGGTGTCGGCGGTGAGGTAGGCGGTCAGCCCGGCCGCACCGGCCAGGACCGCCAGGGCCGCGATGCCGGCGGCCAGGCGCCGGTTCATCGACCACGAGGCCGTCCGCGAGGTCAGCGCGGAGAAACGTGGGGTGCGCGGGCGCTTGAAGTGACGTTTCAGCATTAGTGGACCTGCGTCCCGAGCGTGCTGAAGAACGACACGATGCCGTTGGCGGCGCCGAGGCCGAGCGCACATCCGGCGCTCACGACCGCGCCCTTCTTCCCGTTGGCTTCGGCCTGGTGGCCGCCGGTGTAGTGGCCCCAGGCCCACACGGCCAGGCTCACTGCCAGAGCGCCGACGATCGCAATGATCGCGAAGAGGTTGATCGAGGAGATGACGTCCTTCAGGACGGACAGGCCCGGAAGCCCGCCCTCCTTCGGGCTGATGCCCGGGTTGTAGGCGAGGTAGCGGACATGGTCGAGCGTGGGCACAGACGAGCTCCTTGCGGGCACGCCGAAACAGCGTGCGAAAGCGACGAAAGAAGAGGGGGAGAGTGGAGGCGAGCGCCTCGGAGAGGGGGGAAATGCCGCAGAGCGGGCTCAGGCGCAGGTCTCGGCCTGCTTGCCGGAAGGGCGGTCGCGGCCGACGGCGTGAGCCGTGCCGACGTGAGCTGCTTCACTGGCGCCCGGGGGTGTGCCCCGGGCCGGGGGAGGGGAGTGGCTTCGGTGAAGCTGGGGGGCGTTCCGGTCAGTTGAGGATGCGGCGCGCGGCGAGGATCTGGGGTTTCCAGTTCGCGAGCGTGGTGATGCGCACGACGTCACCGGTCTTCGGCGCATTGATGATCAAGCCGCTGCCGATGTACATCCCCACGTGCTCGGGCACCGCCGCGGTGCCCCGGGTGAAGAGCAGGTCCCCGGGCTTGAGCGAGCTGACCGAGACGGCCTTGCCCTCGTTGACCTGGGTGTAGGTGGTGCGGGAGATGTTCACGCCGGCGGCGTGGTAGGCCATCTGCATCAGCGAGCTGCAGTCGCACCGGCCCATCGGGTCCGGCCCGTGCGAGTTTTCGCAGGTGCCGCCCCACTGGTACGGGGTGTCCAGCTGGCCGAGCGCCCACCGGATCGCGGTCTGGATCTTCTTCGGGGCGTCCTTGGGAATCGCGTAGCCCTTGGGCACCGCGCCCGGCGGGATCGTGCCGAAGTTGCTCCCGTCCGCTCCGGTGGCGCAACCACCCTTGCCGGTCGTGGAGTTCTTCTTGTCCTGCTTGTCCTTGTCGGTGGTCTTGCCGTCCTCGGGCTTGGACTTGCCGCCGTCCGGCAGCGTCTTGATGATCGCGGACTGCAGGGCACGGGCCAGCGGCTCCCACTGCGCGTACGCATCAGGGAAGCCAGAAATCTGGACGGCCTGCGCGGCCTGGGTGACGGTCATCGACTCCCACCCGCGCACCTCCAGCAGCGCCTTGTAGAACTTCGTGGACGCATACACCGGGTCGCGTACCTGGGCGGGGGTTCCCCAGCCCGCGGACGGCCGCTGCTGGAACAACCCGAGGCTGTCCAAGTCGCCGTAGTTGAGATTGCGGAGCCGGGATTCCTGCATGGCGGTGGCCAGGGCGACGATCTGACCGCGCTCGGGAATGTGCATGGCCACGCCCGTGGCCACGATCGTCTTGGCGTTGGGGATCTGCTCGGCGGGCAGCTCGAGCCCCTCGACCAAGACCTTCCCGCCGCCCTTCCCGCCGAGGATGTCCTTGACCTGTTTGGCGACTGCTTCGGCGTCGACCGATCCGGCCTCGCCTCCGCAATCACCGTGGGCGGCGCTGGCTGCGCCGCCGCCGGCTGCGGCGACCGCGGCGGTGCCGGCCAGCAGCAGCGGGCTGAGGACCGCGACACCGATGGTCGCGACGACGGCCTTCAACGCCACCTGCCCGGCCGGTCAGAAAGGGCCCGGGGCGGCGGAATGGCTGGATGAGGGCATGGGTGTGCCAAGGCAGTGTCTTTCGAGCGGAGCCGTCCGGGCGTGCGCTTGGTCCAAAGGCGCCCGGAACAGGTCTGGTTGCTGGTGGTGCGACAAGCCGGCGCGGGGGAGTTGCAGCTCCTGGGCCGCGTCCGGGGCATGTGTCAGGTGCTCGGTGGCATGACGAAGAGACCTCTCCTGAAGGGAGCCGGGAATTGAGGGGTGCCGTCCGGTGTGGCCGGGGCGGGCATGACCAGAACTGTAGGGACGGAATCCCGGTTGACCAAAGGATTCGGCGGCCGGAAATGAATTCAGGGAAGTTTTCCCTCTGCCCGGGGTCAACCGGGTTTTTGGGCCTACAGTTTGGAGTCGCTTCGCAGCCGCCGTCTGGATCACCAGGGCGTGCTTCTATGCGAGCGTTCTCCTCTCGCACCCTTTGAACGGGACCTCGTCATGTCTTTTTCCCTGCACCAGGGCGACGCTCTGTCCGTACTGGCCACGCTGCCCGACAACAGCGTGGACGCCGTGATCACCGACCCCCCGTACAACTCCGGCGGTCGCACGGCCAAGGAACGCACCTCCCGCACGGCACGGCAGAAGTACACCTCGACCGACGCCGAACATCAGCTGGCGGACTTCCCCGGCGAGAACATGGACCAGAGGTCCTTCACGTTCTGGCTGACGCAGATCCTCACCGAGGCACACCGTGTGACGAAGCCGTCGGGCACGCTGCTGCTGTTCACCGACTGGCGCCAGGCAGGCTCGATGTCGGACGCCCTCCAGGCGGGCGGCTGGACGTGGCGGGGCACGCTGGCCTGGCACAAGCCCCAGGCTCGTCCGCAGAAGGGCCGCTTCAAGCAGTCCTGCGAGTTCATCCACTGGGCGTCCAAGGGCGCAGTGGACGCCGACCGAAACCCGGTCTACCTGCCCGGCCTCTATACCGGATCCCAGCCGCGCAAGGGCCGCCAGCACATCACGCAGAAGCCCGTTGAGGTGATGCGGGAACTGGTGAAGATCTGCCCGCCCGGCGGCACCATCCTCGACTTCTGCGCAGGCTCCGGATCCACGGGCGTCGCCGCCCTGCTGGAAGGCTACGACTTCATCGGCATCGAGAAGACGAAGCACTACACGGACATCGCCGCAAACCGGCTCACCGAGGCTCTCCACACGGTCTCCTCGCAGGACGATTACGCCCTCGCTGGCCCAACCGAGTAACCGACGATGCCCACCGGCGGAGCCACGGGCCCTGCCCTTGGCGGATACGGGCTGGCTGATACCGCCTGCTTATAGCGCCCGGATACCGGTTACCCAAACTGGCCGGAGTCCGGATGCTGGCCTTCACTGAACTCGCCCTGTTGGAAAGAAGCTTTGTGTCTGATTCCCCCGACCCCTCCACGGGAGAAATCCCGGAGCCGGTCCGTATGACGGACCTCGACCTGGCTGATCTGTCCGCGAGCGTGCGCCGGCTGATCGACCAGTCCCAGGAGCAGGCCCGCGTCCTGGACCACCTGGCCGCCGACCCGCCGCCGATACCCCTGCCAGGACCCGACTTCGGCGGCTTCGCTCCTGGCCCGGGACCGGCCGGTGGTGGTGAACCGCTGTTCATCATGGCCATGGAGGGCCAGGCGTACGAGACCGAGCTCGACGCGCTCACCGACTGGGTCGACGACCTGCTCCTGCCGGTCTACGGCCGGGAGATCACCTCCAGTGCCCCCTGGTGCCCCTGGTGGGACCAACACCCCGAGGCTGTTGCCCGTCTCCATGCTCTGTGGCTGGCCTGGCAGCAGCACATCGACCCCGAGGCCGGCCCGTCAGGCCCCTCGACGTGGCACCGCGACCACCTCGACCACGCCATGGCCCAACTCCGCGCACCCGGTGGTCCTTTCGCCGCGTGCACCACGAATCCGGCCCGGCCCGCGCACCGCCTGCTGCCCGGCCCGAAGCCCACCACCGACCCGGTCCCCACCACCGGGACACACCCAGGCCACGTGACGCCGACGTGAGCTTCCCCAAGTTCGCGTTCGCCGCCGACCCCCGCGCCCTGGACGATCTGCGCGAGGCACCGACCGAGATCCGCGGCCTTGCCCTCCTCTCCCTGCAGGACCTTGTCCACGGCGAACAACGCGGCCAGCGTCTCGACGACCGGCACGGCCAGGACCTGTCGGACTGCCGCAAGCTCTACGTCGACGCCAAGGTCGACTGGCGCATCGTCTACCAGGAACGCCCCGCCCCGGTCGGCTCCCTGCACAAGCGGGAGATCTTCCTGGTCGCCATGCGGCCCCGCGCCGGCTTCGAGGCGTACAACACCGCCTTCCACCGGCTCGGCCGCACACGCACCACCTCGTCGCCCCGCGCCAGCGCCGCCCGCGCCCGTTCACCCCGCACCGTGCCGGTCCGCACTGCTGCATCCCCCACACCCCAGCGCCGCGCTGTCCCCGCGGTCACCGCCGCTCCGACGGCTCCGCTCGCCCAGAAAGGTCCTTCCCGATGACGCCCTTCCTTGCTGACCTCCTGATAGACGCCTCCTGCTGCGCCCAGCATCGCCTCGACGGGGCCGGCGCACGCCTGCCGTACCCGGCGCTCACCCCGGCCCTCCACGCTGACAAAGCCCTGCAGGAGGAGCACCGCGCCCGGTGTCGGCAGAAGGCACTCGAGCTGCTGGAGCGTGCGGAAGAGCTCGTCCACCTGCTCAGCGCCACACCGCGCCACAGCGCAGCCACCAGGGCAGTTGCCGCGCATCCGCCCGCAGGCCGGCACGCACATCACGCGGTGGAATACAGCCAGGGTGATACGGGAATCCTTCGGGCTTGCCGTGAGACGTTCGCCGCCCACGGAGACCCGGGAGTCCTGCCCACGACGGACATCGTGGAGGCCCTGCGCTCGACAAAGGGGCCTGCCTTGGGCACCTGGCAGCGCGAAGACCTCACCCCCCGACGCCTGGCCATCCTGCTGTCCCCCTACAGCATCCGCTCGCACAATATCCGCCTGCCCGACGGCACCCAGCGCAAGGGCTACAGGCGCTCCGAGTTCACCGCCGCGCTGCGCCGACACCGCCCGGACCTGTCGGTCAATCCCGCCCGCCGTGACGAGCGCGCCGCGTGAGCACCGCGAGAACTTCCCCGAAGGCGCTGACCTCCCTCGATGCACGGGTGGAGAGCGCAACGGGCTGGAGCATCGACGCACTGTGGGAGACCGGCGTCCATGCCGAGGAGGGGCTTGCGGACGTGGTGGCCGCGCACCGCGCGCTGGCGGACGCGGAACGGGGTGTCACCTTCTACCGCACCCTGCTCCACCGGCTCTCCAGCGGCGAGTTCGAGGTCGAAGACGCCCTCTTCCAACGCATCGACCGCACCGTCGCGCAGCTGCAGGACGCCGCCGCCCAGCGTGACGAGCGCGCCGCTGAACTGCTGTGCACGCTCGAGCCCTTCGAAGAACGGAACCGGCCCCGCCTGGCGCCACCCGGGGCCGATCTTCTCCAGGCCGACTACGCCGCGTTGGTGGCCATCGCCCCCGGCGGCGCGGTACTGCGCGAGCACCTGCTCACCCACCGCATGTCCGTGACCACCCCCGCCGGCAGCCGCGTCACGTGGCCCGCCTTCCAGCGGCTCGAAGCACAGGGCCTGGTGAACCGGGACATCACACGGCCTCTGCACGCCGGGCAACCCATCACGCTGACCGATGCCGGCCGCGCCTGTCTGACCCGGACCCGCCAGAGCCCACCCGCGGTACAGACCGTCCCGACCGCTGCGCCCGTGGCTGCGCGGACGGCCCAGCCGCGCCGACGCTGACGATGCCGACGCCACGGTTCACCGCCGTGGACGACACCTGATCGAAGAACACCGTTGAACCATCCCGAACGCGACCTGCCCGATCTGTCCGCACTGGACTTCCGTCTCGAGGGATACACCCTGGCTGATGGGAGTGATGACTACCTCTTCCACGCGCTGACCACGCACCACGATTGCCTCGCTCCGCTGGTCACCCACCATACCGACGACGGCCGGAACAGTTACCTCGTCCTGCATGACACAGCGGCAACCTGGGACATCCCCGGCAGCCCGCAGCTGCTGGCCGTGACGCTGACCCGGGACCCGGACAAGTGGACCTTCCGCTTCGACGCCGAGCGCCATCCTCTGATCTCCCTGGCCCAGCGGTGGCTGATCGTCCGAGGGGCGGAACCGGATGCCGTCCGTGTGCCGCCGGAGCGCACGGGAGCACGGCCGTCCGATGCACTCACCACAGTCCTGGAAGAACAGCTGATGACCTCCGGCACCCGGTACGCCGTCGTCGAGCACTACACCGACGACTGCGCCGAGTACGAGACGTCCGTGCTGGTCCACGACGCCGACCCCTCCAGCGCCGACAAGCCGTACCGTCTCTTTCTCGAAACGTGGTCACCCGACAGCCCGACCTACACCCTGCGCGAAGGAGCCTTCCGCAACGCCGAAGCGGCGTGGGAGTGGATGGAGAGCCGCGAGGGACCCCTTCCGGCGCCGCGTACCTCTATCCCCGGCGTGCTCGCCACGTCCAGGGCCGTGGCCGCCCGCACCACCATCCGCAGATCGCCCCAGCCGCCCCCGGCGGCCCTACCGCCCGCCAAGCCTCCGACGCCTCCCTCGTCAGGGCTCCGGCGCTGACCGGGTGGGTCTGCCCACAGCCGCCCCAGCCGGGCGGTGGCGGGTGTCTGCTTATAGCGCGTGATCACCGGTTATCCAAACCGGCCGTCATCCCGACCCTGGAGGCACTACCACCCGTATCGCCCAGGGAGTTGATTGATGAGTGACGACGAGGTGCTGGCACTGTTCGGCGCACGGATCGAGCAGTCCCTCGGCCGCACCCTCACCGACCTCCAGCAGCACATCGCGACCACAGCGCACCCGGACGCGGGCCTCGCGGGGATCGTGGAGGCGTACGCCCGGCTCTCCGAGTTGCAGCAGACGCTGGAAGGCCACCACGACGTGCTGCTCGAACGACTCGGCGCAGCGGAAGACGGCCTGAGTGAAGTTGACGGAGGGCACCTGCTGGAGGCCGCGGGCGCGGTCACCGAGGCGATGGCCGCCCGTGACGCCCAGGCCACGGCCCTGCTCCGCCTGGTCGACCGCCAAGCCTCCCGTCCCCTGGCCGACCCGGTGGCGGCGCAAGCCCGACGGGCGGCGGCCACCGCCCACTCCCCGAACTACCCGCTCGCGACCGCGCCAGTACCGGCCGTGAGCACCGTGCCGCCGACGGCCATCCACACCGAGGCGTCGGCCCGCCGCCGGTGAACCACCCTTTTCCACCTTGCCGTTGATATTGAGGTCTGTGTGAGTGTTGCTCTGCTTCCGTCCAGCAAGGACGGCGTCATCGAGGCCGCCTTCGGCCACAGCATGGAAGAACTGCACCAGCAGCAGGCCGCCGCGTCGGTCTCGCCGGCCGTGCAGCGCATGCTCGAGCTGCGGCGGTTTCTCACCGTAGCCGAAGGCCACCTCGACGAGGTCCGTGACCGCCTCCACACGGCCACCGCCCCAGGCCAGGAACCGGCGGCCGAGGACCTGGCCGTCGACATCCAGTGGCTGGCGGCAGCTACCACCGCCAAAGCCCAGTACGCCCAGGCCATCGACGAGCTGCTGCGCACCATGCCCACCAGCTCTTCGCGGCCTGCGGCTGCCCGCCCGGTGGCCACGGCGCTGCCGGTCCGGCTGGCGGCAACGGCCTCCACCACGCCCGCCGTACGCCGCAATCGCTGACGAGCCGATGCCCCGTACTCGGCTCCCTTCCCGAGCGTCGTGTGCAACCGCTGCCCGTACCCGCTGACCTTCTGCAAGGAGCCCTTCGGTGACCGCCACCACCTTCACCTCCCCGACCCCCCACATCAACGACCTGCAGCGTGTGGAGGAGTCCCTGGCGATGATCGCCCCGCGCTGGAGCGTGTGGACGCTGCAGACCCTCCAGCAAGCCGACCGCCTGCGCTACCACGAGGTGCGCGAGAAGCTGCCCTGGCTGAAAGATCCCGCTGTCTCCCAGCGACTGGCGGCCCTGGCCGACCACGGACTCGTCGACCGCAACGCCACCGACGGACGCCCGGTCTACTACGCCCTCACCGACCGAGGACGCGAACTCGCCCCCGCCCAGAATGCGCTGGCCGCCTGGGCCGGCTCATGCCTGGAGGACACCGGCCCCACTGCCCGTGCCGAGCAGGTCGAGGACGTCCTCAAGCTGATCACCCCGCGCCACGCCACCGCCGTCCTGTGGGCGCTGCAGACCAACGGCCCGATGCGTAGCGGAGAGTTGGCCCGCGAAGTGGCCCCCGGACTGTCCCCGATGGTGATCACCTCCCGGCTGCGGCAGCTGGGCGCTGACGGTCTCGTCGAGCGCGTCACCGACAGCCACCGCTCGCCCTACCAACTCACCGCCGCCGCCCGCGCCCTGGGCCCGGCCTACACCGCGCTCTCGGCGTGGGCCGCAGGCAAGCCGCCCACCACAGCACACCACCCCCTATGGGCACCCGCCCAGGCCGCTGACCGTGCGCAGGATGGGCAGGGGCGCCGGTCAATGGCCGCGGCCGCCGTCGCCACCAGCCCCCGCACCACCCCGGCCATCACCGCACAGCGCACACCGCCCTCGTGGCGGCACGCCGACCTGTTCTCCCACACCACCCGCCACCAGCCCATCGTCCCGGGACCGACGACGAGCGGACGGTCACGATGACTAACGCCACGCCCCGCATACCGGTTGCCGAGCTTCAGCCGGAACCGATGGCCTTCACGTCCCTCGCACCCGGCCTGGGGATACACCGCACCGCTCGCCGTCGCGCACCGTAGCAGCACCTCCTGACGGCCCTTTCCTTCCACCGTCCTTCCGCCTCGAGCCCCGCTGGGCGCGGGCTTCACCACACGGTCCCCGCTGCGCGGGGCCGGTCCCTTCCGCATCACAGGAGCACCACCACCCCATGCGCACCCGCACCACCCCTCGTACCGTCCGGCTGCTGTCGACTGTCGTCGCCGCCGGCGTGGCCGGCACCCTCGCCTGGATGCCGACCGCCCAGGCCGCCGACGCGAAGCCGCTTGACTTCGGGCCCGGCTACGCGATCCCGGACTCCGACGGCAACGCCGCCACCTCCCACATCGGCGCCTACGGTCCGCCCGGCATCAAGGTCTGGGGCGACAGCGAGACCTACTGCGCCGACCCCGAGCGCAAGGGCCCCCAGGCCGCCGGCGGCTACACCGGCCCGAAGACCGTCACCCACTGGACGTCCTCCGAGACCGGCCAGGCTGTCCCCGACTCCCACGTCGCCTACGCCTCCTACGTGATCGGCAAGTACGGCCAGACGCAGTCCAACGAGCAGGCCGCCGCCGTCGACGCCGCGACGTACGAGTTCCTGGCCGGCGGGAAGTACGCCCTCAACGGATCCCGCGGCAAGCAGCGCCTGGGCTACCCGAACGTGTCGCCGACGGCCCGCACGCTGGCCGAGGGCTACATCGCCGAAGCGAAGAAGTACGCCGGCCCCTATACCCTGCACATCAAGCCGAGCATCGAGACCACCACCGCGGGCAAGAAGGTCTCGGTGGCCGTCGAGGTCACCGCCTCCCTGTCCGGTGCCAAGGTCCCAGGCGTCAAGATCGACCTGTCCGAGACCGGCTCCGGCACCGCCCGCGGCAGCGTCACCACCGACAAGGACGGAAGTGCCAGCTGGCAGTTCACCGCCGGCACGGCCGGTGAAGCCACGGTGAAGGCGACGGCGAGCGGGCTGCCGGGCTCCCAGCTGAAAGTCCTCGAACCGCGCGACGCCTCGGCCCAGCGCATGCTGCTGGCTGGCGACACCACCACTGCCGAAGGCACCACGAAGGTCAAGGTCACCCCCGCCACGGGCGGCGTCGAGATCCACAAGACCGACCCGGGCAAGGACACGATGGCCGGCGCCGGCTTCCAGCTCATCGACCCGGTCACCGGAAAGACCGTCGCCGAAGGTAGGACGAACGCGGACGGCATCCTCGCGTTCGAGAACCTCGCACCGGGCACGTACCGCCTGCACGAGACCGATAGCGGCGACACGATCCACGCCCTGGTGCCCGACCAGGACATCGTCATCACCGAGGGCCAGTCCGCCAAGGCCCATCCGATCACCGTCGTCGACCCGTTCAAGGACGCCGACCTCCTGGTGAAGAAGATCGACAAGTCGACCGGCAAGGCACTCGCGGGCGCGGTCATCGAGATCGACTCCGACACCATCGACGCGGCGGGCAAGCACCAGCCGGGCAAGAAGGTTGCCGAGCTGACCACCGGCGCGGACGGCACCGCGAAGCTCAAGCTCGGCGTCGACCTCAAGGCGGGCACCCGCTACTGGGCCAAGGAGACCAAGGCCCCCGAGCACTACCAGCTGAACAAGACTCCGGCGCCGTTCACGGCAAAGCCGGGGGAGCAGGTCGCCGTCACGGTGGAGAACACCCCCGTCCCGCCCACCACGCCGCCGACGACCCCGCCCACCACGCCGCCGACCACCCCGCCGCACCGGCCGGACAAGCCCAAGACCCCCGACACCCCGGGCGGAGCACTCGCCCACACCGGTGCCGACACCACCGCATGGGCGCTGGGCGGAGCCACAGCCCTGCTGCTGGCCGGAGGAGGCGCACTGTGGGCAACCCGCCGCCGGCAGAAGACCGCCGCCGAGGACGAGACCACCGAACCCCAGGAGTAACCCCCGCCTGGTTCCGGGAGGGGAAGCCTGAAACCCCTCCCGTTCAGGAACTCGCCCCTGTGACCTCCCCGTTCCGTCGCACGTCTCGCGGCGCTCGCCAGTCGGCGGGCGCCGCCCCGGTTTCCAGGAGCCACCGCTGTCCCCCTCTGTCCGCGAGGACCCGTTCCAGGAGTACCTCGTCTCCCCGCGCCACCTCGCCGGCTCCACCGCCATCGGCGACCCTGGACTCCAGCCCCTGCGCGACCTTGGTTGGGCCCTGCACCACGACGACCTCGGCAACACCTACGTCTCCGCACCAGACCACCGGATCCGCCTGGGCTACCTGCCCGAAGGAGACGACGACGGCCTGTGGCGCATCAGCGCCTACGACGATGCTTTCGGCTCCGTACGCTGGGCCGCGACCTTCAACGACCGCACCCCCACCGAATTCGTTACCGCCTTCACCACCGCCCTCGCCCACGCATACCCCCAAGGCCCCGGCGCCTGCCTCCACGGCGCGACCAACGAACCCGCCCAGGCGTTCACTCCGATGACCGCGGCCGGCTGGCAGCACGACCGGCGCGCCTGGACGGACGAGCTCACCGCCCCCGACAGCCTCGCCCGCCTCACCTACGAGCACCTCGCCCCCGACCACCAGAGCGAGATCGCCGGACACCACTCCCGCTGGTGGCTCCGAGGCGGCACCGGCCGCCGCTTCCCAGACTGGTACGTCACCTTCACCACCCACACCCCTACCCAGCTCATCACCGCCACCACCACAGCCATCGCCGACCCCACCCCCGTCACCCGCTACGCCCGCGAACTGTCCCTCCTCACCCGCAACCACGCCCAGCTCACCCCCATACCGCCCCCGATCCCCACACCCCTGGACGTACGCCGCGCACAGGCCGCCCGCGCCCGCACCGCAACCACGCAACGCCCTGGAACCGCCGCACCCAGACCCGCACCGCTGTCACCAACAGCAGCGGTCGGACGCCGAGCCCGCTGACCGCACACCCATCCCGCACGAGGCCCTCACCCCCCCGGTGAGGGCCTTCGTCATGTCGTCCCCGCGAACACTCCGGAACCAGTCGCCGGGCGACGAACGTCGTCCGCCGGCAGGCGAGATGGCCATGCAGGTAGTCGATTCGCCCAGGGCAGACGCGGAAGAGCCGTATCGGACTGGAGAGACGTCGCGGACCCATGTCAAAGTCACCCAGTCCGAAAAACCGCAGGTCAGAGAAGGGATGCCCTCATGACCATCGAGACGACGACACCGGGATTCCGTACCGCCCTCGCCGCCCTGCGCCTGCGCGAGTGGCAGATCGGCCCCGGCCAGGCCACCCGTGTCCTGAACCAATTCGATGCCGACGACTACCACTTCGTGGTCGACGACAGAGCCGACGTCCACGTCTCATCGAAGGACGGCCGCCTCTACCTCGGATACTTCCCCGAAGGCCGGCCCGGGACAGACGGCGAGGGCTGGAAGATCGCCGTCACCGGCACTGCGGACGTGCCCGGCTGGGCAGCGAGCTTTGATCAGGAGACCCCAGCCGAACTCATCGCCGCCTTCGTCGCAGCGGTGATCTCCACCTCCCGACCCGCAGCCCCATACAGAACGACCGCAGCGACCATGACCCGCTGACCCCGATCGCGGCACCTGTACACCTACCAAGGAGAACGATCTTGCCCCAAAACATCACCGTGCGAGAGCTCGTCCAGCATCTGCAGACCTACGACGATGACGCTGTCATCCGCCTCGCCGTCAGCCCCGACTTCCCCTTCGCGCACTACCCCGGCACGCTCACCGAGGGGCTCGACGACGACGGCCGTCGCGCTGTGTTCATCGCCGACGGCGGACAGCAGAGCTACCTGCCCCGCCCCGTCGCCGTAGCCCTGCGATGGACCACCGACACCACCGCACCGCAAACTCGACGCCGCACGGTACGCGCCACGGCACGCTGACCCGGACGACCACTAACCGCCGCACATGAACGGAGCTCTCCCTGTCCTCGACCGACCCCGAGCAGGCCGCCGGCAGCCAGCGCACCAGTGCCCCAGCCGCCGACGTTGGCCCGTACCTCGTCTCCCCGCGCTACCTCGCCGGCAACGACGGCCTCCTCGGCGACCGCGTCACCGAGGCCCTCGTCGACGTCGGCTGGAGCTGCTGGACCACCCGTACCCAGACCCGCCACCTCCTCGACGCCGACCAACTCCGGGGCGCCGAATGGCTCCCAGGACACCCGAACGTGCTCTTCGACGGGGACCCTGTGGTGTGGGAGTTCTTCGCCCGCACCGAAGTCGCCGCGCCACCGCTGTGGAACGCCTGCTTCACCGCCCGCGTCCCCCACGAGCTCGTCACCGCCTTCGCCACCGCACTCGCCACCGCCCCGGACGTCACCGGCGGGATCGAGCCCGGCCGGACCCCGCTCGAGCCTCTCGCCGACGCCCGCTGGTCCACCGACCCGACCGACGCCGGCAACACCTACTACGCTCCGAAACTCCAGGCATGGGTGACGTACGGAGTGGTCTCCGAGGCCATCGAGGACGGCAACCCCATCCCCGGCCTGCCCGGATACCTCGCCTGGGCCCAAACCGACGACCACCTCCCTCACCAGTGGTGCGCAGCCTTCAGCCCCTCCACCCCGCAGGAGCTCGTCGCCGCGTTCACCACGGCCCTCGCCGACCCCACCCCCGTGTCCCGCTCCGTCCTGCCGCAGGACCCCGGCGGCCACCTCACGATCCGCCTCTCCCGCTGAACTGCACTCGTCACCGCAACACCTACGCGCCTGCGAACTGGGCCTGGAAGCGACCTTGGCTCCGGTGCAGGACCGCCTCCGCGCCTGCCTGGAGCGGCGCCATGGCCTCCATTACGATCCGAGTTCCACGTCATCGACCACGCGACGACCGCAGGGAGACATCGCGCCATGTCCACGACCGTCGACATACCCCCGCACATACAGGAGCGCTGCAACGAGCTGGGCAGCGGCGTCAGTTACGCCGTGAAGGTTCTGCGTACGCGGCTCAGTGGTGATCCCCTGCTGGGTACTCCGCAGGGCGAGCCGTCCCTGTACACCGTGGAGATCGACGGCGACACCTTCGAGGACTGCCCGGCACTGCAGGTGCACTACGCCTACGGCCCACCCCTGCTGGAAGAGGGCCGGGCGGAGATCAGGGGCATCACTGCGACACAGCTGCCCGTCACCGGCGACGACGACCGCGACCAGGTGCCGGATTCCCGCCTTGAAGAGATCGCGGTACGGCAGGTGACCGGGGCGTGGAAGCGGATCGAGACGTGGCTTCGCGAGCATGCGCCTGTCTCGTTTGCCTCGTTGCAGGCCGGGGCCTCACGGGAGGAGATCGACAGGGCGGAGGGCGAACTTGGTGTCAGGGTTCCTGCCGAGCTGAAGGCCCTGTGGGGACTGCACCGGGGCGTCCATTCCTCTGTGGGTGCGGCGTTCTTGCAGGACAACGCGAAGCTCATGACCATCGCCGAGGCCATCGATCTTCATCGGCACTGGGGAGAGGTCTACGACGACCACTTGTGGGATCGCCGATGGATACCGGTGTGCACGCTTGGCGAGCACAGCTGGTCGTCCGGCCTCTACCTGGATGCCGGGACGGGGGAGGTGTGGTCATGGGACGAGTTCGCCAACCGTCAGGTCGAGTTCGAGTCCTTGACCAGCTACCTGGAGGAGATGGCGGACGCCCTGGAGGTGCCGTCCCTTGCCGGTCCGGACAAGCCCAGCCTGGTTGACGGCGCCCTGGCGTGGGGGCTCGGCAGCGAGCCGGCCTGACCCACGGACCGGACTACGGGACCAAAGACGGGGGGGGAGCCGGTATGTCGGCTCCCACCCCTTTCGCGTCACGCAGGATGTGTCAGACCTTGCGCCAGGCGCAGGTGGTGTCGGCGTTCGCGCAGTGCTCGAAGCCGGGGTTGCTGACGATGAATCCGTCGTTGTCCAGTAGGCGCCAGATCGTGGGGTTCAGTTTGCTGAATGCCTGCCGGTTCTGGGTGGACTCGATACCGGCCCGGCCGCACTTCTCCTTCCAGGTGGGGCCGTTCGTCGCCTTGCGGGTGTCGGCGAGCAGGCCGAAGGTGGCGCTGCCGTCGCCCGTTTTGTCGGTGAAGAGCTGGGTGCACTGGTCGCCGTTGGACACCTGGTTGAGGCCGCCGGGGAATCCGCCGCTCTCGTGGGTGGAGGCCATGGCGTATTCGTCGCAGTCCATGGTGCCCACAGAGGCGTCGCTCTGGTGGGCTGTCCAGCTGCCGCAGACCTTGCCGCGGCTGTCGTCGGAGGTCCACGGTTTGCCGGTGTTGGGGTTGGTGACGGTGGTGTCCGGGCCGAGGTAGTGCAGAAGGGAGTCCCACTTCTTCGAGCCGGCGTGGTCGGGCATCTTCTCCTGCATCAGCCAGTAGTACGCGCCGGCGGCCGGGTACAGGTTGGTGTCGACGGTGTAGGTGGGCTTGAAGAACGGCAGGACACAGCCGGGCGAGACGCCCTTGAGGATGTCGTCGCAGCGTGGGGCGAGCTCGCGCACGGACGGGACCCCGCTGGTGCCGAAGTTGGCCGTGGCGGGGTTCCCGCCGGCGTCCACGGTGGCGGTGACGGACCATCCGAGGTCGATGGTCTCCTTGCCTGTTCCGGACCAGGTGGTCTGGATGGTTCCCCAGCGCCCGCTGTACGGGTCGGCTGTCGCGGCGTCCCAGTACGCGTCGCCCGCAGTGTTGTTCTGGTTGTCCGCCCAGCGGATGTTCGATGTCACGCAGGACTTGCACGACGACCCGGCGTTCCACTTCATGCGGACGCCCTTGAGCTCGGGGTCGATGTGCTGGGGCACCAGCACGATCTGCTGGTCGAACTCGGCGAAGTCCGAGCCGCTGTCGCCCTTCTTCGGGTAGGTCTTGATGCGCTGCTCGATGTTGAAGGTGGCCGTCCCCAGCGCGGGCTTCTTCGGGTCGGTGCTGGTGAAGATCAGCGTGCCGGTGCCGATGCTCTTCATGCAGGCTTCGGTCCGGTTCATGTAGTCCAGGCCGGACGGCTTGTCGAAGCACCAGTCGACCAGATCGACGGCCGGGCCCACGGGCGCCGCCGACCGGAGAGCCTTCTTGGACGGCGGGTTCAGCTCGAAGCACAGCTCGCGACCCTGCGCGTCGGGCTTGCCGCACGTGCGCTTCTTCGTGGGGGCCTTGAGGGTCGTGCCGTCCTTGCGCAGGGTCGGCAGCGCGGGTCCCGGGTCGGAGCGCGTGAACTCGATGATCTTCTGCGCGAGCGGGTCGATCGACGACGACGCCTGCGGCGCGGGGAATGTCACATAGGGTTCGATGCGGAAGTTCGCCCACGGCGACCAGTCGGTCTCGTACAGGCTTCCGTCGTAGGCGGAGGTGTGGAAGGTGTAGGTCACGCCCGGCTTGAGCCTGCCGTACGGGACGGTGACCTGCGCGGTCTTCCCCGACGCGACGAAGGGCGACACCAGGACGCCGTACGGGTTGGCGTCGGTGAGTTTGACCTGGGTCTTCGGCTTGCCGTCAGCGTCTGTCGTCCACACCTCGAACGTGAGGTTGGCCGTGTGGCCGTCGGCGTCGGTGACCGTGTTCCGCAGCACCGTCTCCGGGGTGATGACGCGCCAGGTGCTGCCGGACTTGGTGTACTGCGGGCCGGCCGCCGGGTTCTTTCCGGACACGGGCCGCGCCCCTGCCGCAGCCGTGTTCTCCGGCCCGGCCGCCGGACGCGACGCCGGCGCCGCCGAGGGGCTGGGGCCTGGTGGTAACCCGGTGGCCGATGCTGTTCCCCCACACACGAGAACAGCCAGGGCAGCGCCGACAGCGAGGTGCCGCAGCGTCGATAAAGTGCGTATGCGTCTCAACGATCCTCCCCTTGAAGGTACGTACGTTCGACACAAGCCCACCATGCGTACCTCCCGAGTCATAGACGCGAGATCGCCATTCGCCTGTGTGGCCTTTGCGTGGTCGCGAAGCTGAACCGCTCGGACAGGCAGGGGAGTTGCGTGGCGGTGGCGGTTGATTGCGCAGCATGCGAGCGGTGTTGGCGCTACGAGACCGCAAGGCCGCTTCAGCTGTCGAGTAATCCTGGTGTCACAGTCGGTTACTGGCGTGATCCGGTCGTTTGGTTCGCCGACTCCGATGCCTTCCCGGAGATGAGGTGGGTGCTCTGAACCCGCCCCGAGGTGTGAAGGGTGACTGTAGGCTCCTGTCATGCTGATCACTGAATACCGGGGTGAGACCGCGAACTTGAAGGTGCTCGTGCGGGAGATCGAGTCGGATCCGCACCTGGCCGGAAAATGCTCGCTTGCCCTCACGCCCCTCCGCCAGGACAGACGCGATTCCTTGCGTCACGCGCAGTGGGCGGAGCTCGCCATCTCTGTCGCGGCCGGACTGGCTACGAACACGCTGTACGACGCGCTCAAGGCTTTGGTCGAGCGGGCGCGTGACCGTGGACCTGTGGATGAGGTGGGCCCTCGCGCCGAAGGTGTCAGGGAGGACGCGGAAGGCGCGGGCCAATGACCGTCCACTCTCCTCGCCTGCGGAACTCCAGCGGCGCCGAGCTGAATCTGCGAAGCCAGATGCTCTTCCAGGATCCGACCCGTACTCGTACCAAAGACCTCATAACCGCGGTCGGTTCCTGGCACAAGACCTACGTCCATGAGAGCAGCCACTGGGCGCGGTACCACGGATCGACCGTCGGCGTCCTATTGAGCCTGTTACGGCGTACGAGGGATCAACTAGCCGCGTACACGATCTCCCGCATGAGCCAGCAGCAAACCGAGATCCTCCACGAGGGCCGGGCTAACGGACTGCCCTTTCTCTCCTTCAAGCGCTATCCCCAGTACACAAGTGGAGAGCTGAGATACAACGAGCTGGACTGGCTCAATCTCTACCATGCCTACTACGTTCTACTGGACCCGGAGGGCCTGACAGAGTTCGGTGCTACGTCCTGGGACGCCCGGGCGGCGTTCGAGAATTCCTTGGAAGATGCATGGCGTCAGGGCGCGGGCGTGGAGATGGTAGACCACCCTGAGGGAACACGCGTCAGCGTTGTGGGGCCACTCAAGCTGGTACCCACCTCCGAAGGTCCGCTCAGTACTCGAACCTTGTTTGAGTGTGCGGCGGTGATCGACGAACTTTTCCAGTTCGAGGGTGCTTTCATGCGGATGGCCGACCCGACGCTGCGTGAGTTCCTGCTCGAGGAGATGAACGGCGAGTACGGGCTTCCGTGGCGTCTGGCGAACGCTCTGGCGGGGAGGGACCTTGGTGGAAGTGTCGTCCTGGCTCTGATCGACTTCGCACTGAACCCGGTCGTCCCGGGCCTGACCTCCGACGACCCGTCCGTCGACTGGAGAGAGCTGTACCCTCCCTACCGCTTCGCGGCGGCGGCAAAGGCGATGGCGGACTGGGAAAGCGATCTGGAGTTCCAGCACCCGAGTCATGAGACGACGGCTCACTTCCAGCGCGTGCTGGCCAAACGCAGCGGGCTCCGGATGGGACGTGTGGTATCCCGTCTGTCCGGACTATCCACGCTGCGG
This sequence comes from Streptomyces abikoensis, assembly GCF_014648775.1. Lineage (GTDB taxonomy): Bacteria > Actinomycetota > Actinomycetes > Streptomycetales > Streptomycetaceae > Streptomyces > Streptomyces abikoensis. Next base: position 1,412,328 of record NZ_BMRT01000001.1, on the reverse strand, counting down.
GAGGCCGCCACAGTACCCATGCACCTCGCCGAACGCACCCCGGCCGTTTCCTTCCTGTGCGCCTCACACCTGCTCCATCTCCGCGAGGAGGACGTCTGCGCACTCACTCACTACGGCGTCAATTTCCTGGATGACCGGGCGCTCAGGTTCATCGACCCCGACCGGGACATGTGGTGGTTGTTCCCCGTGTTCCAGGTGAGCCAGGGCGAGTACCGGTGGCCAGCGGAGCACGTGAACCGTGATGAGGCCACTGATCTGCTGATCAGCGCTGCCGTGGCATCGGCCTACGACGACGTTCTGCACGGCACCGGCCCTCTCGCCTCTGATCACCTTCCCCGCACGCTGCTTGAAGATCAGGGAGAGGCCGAAGCGCTGAACAAGGTCCTGAAGGACTCGACGGGCCTGGATATCGGCTGGCATACGGGTCTAAACCCTCGACACAGGTGATGGTCAGACGTGTGCAGCCAAATGCACCTGTGCCCAGAGCTACACCTATGAGAGCCGACAAGTTAGTGACGGAGAGGCGCATCCCCAATGGTGTGCACTTCCAGCATCATTCGACCAGGTAGGTGCCGGAAAACACGCCGTCGTAGCCCATAGAACGCAGGGCGTGATTGAAGTCCGGTGCCACGTCCGTGACGGGGCCCATCAGGTCGTCGAACCATTGGGGTGAAATGCGCGGTTCGGGCCAGGTGAAGGTGCAGCGGCACCGGACGAATACGCCCTCACTGGTCTTGATCACCATCCATTCCCTTTCCGCCCCGCACTGGCGGCAGGTGACGGTCGCATCCGCGATGACCAGTGGCCCGGGATGAGGGAAAGCCATGAACGACACCGTCGTCCGGTCCACTCGCCAGTCCGTCGGCACCTCGAAGGACTCCGGGGCGGACTGCGCTGCTGCGGGGAGAGCGGTGGGCTCCTGCGCCTGGTGGGCGGTCTTCCTCTTGCGCCAGAACATCCGATGTCCCTCCTGTTGCGCTGCCGTCTGCCGTTCCACGATCGGCCGCGGGCGCCCTGCAGAGCTACTTGCGATTCGGTGTGCATCAGCGACTACTCCGTCCTGTACGACGGTGGTTGTCGGGAGCTGCTGGACGTGCGGTACGGGCAGTGGCTGTCGGCATCGAGGCGGTCGTGGTCTTCGGGGTGTGGGCGGGTAGGTCGGCGAGGCGGCGTATGCGCCAGACGAGGACGTCGCTGATGGAGTCGGCCGAGTGCAGCTCGCGCTGGTCGGCGGCTTCGCGGAGGAGGGAGGCGGGGTCGGCTCCGGTTCGTGCGGCGTCGTTGAGGGTGGCGGCCAGGGCATCCCATCCGCTCTCGGCGAGTACCGTCTCCGCGAGGCCGGGCAGCACGGTGTGCACGGTCGTCTCGTACCGGGCGCGGGTGGTCCGGGGGAGGCGTCGGCCTTGGTGGCGTAGTTCGGTCAGCGGGGCGTGGGCGGTGGTGCGGTAGGCGGCGCGCAGGTGCTCGGCGGCCTGGCGGGCGGCTGCGGCCTGTTGGGCGTGCTGGTGTTGGGCGTGCCAGCGGGCTGCGGCTACCACGACGAAGAGCAGGGTGGAGAGCAGCATGGCGGTGGCTGCTCCGTCTTCGCTGCGTCCGAGGGAGGGGCCGGCGTAGACGATTTCCCGGACGGCCTTGCGCAGGGCACGCGATTCGGCATGCTGGGCGCGGATGTGGGAGCGGCTGGCCCGCTCGAAGGCACTTGCTGCCAGCCGCAGTTCGTCGCGCGTGGTGACGGTGGAGGTCTTGGCGAGGGCGTCGAGAAGCTCGCCGGTGGCCGAGAGCTGGGCTGCTGCCGCGCCGTCGTCGCCCTGGTCGTCGAGGACGAGAGCGGCATTCCAGACGGTGCTCGTTGCTGCCCGGCGGGCCGAGGCCGGGCTGGTCGGCCGGGAGCGGACGGTGTCGCCTTCGCCCAAGTCCGGTGCGGCGAGCGGTTCCTTGGTTTCGGGGGCGAGGCGTTCGCGGATGCGGGGGAGGGAGAGGTCGGGGGCCAGCTTCGACCCCGAGTAGAAGACCGGTTCGCCTTGGCCGTTGCGGTCGCCTGGGAGGGCGACGGTATAGCCGAGCAGGTCGCCCGAGGGGGCGGTGCGGGTGCGTACGAGCAGGCCGGCAGCGGCGAGGCGGTCGAAGAACTCCTGCTCGGTGTTGGCGCCGGCCACCGCGCGCCGTACGCTCTCTCGAAGCTCCTCACGCGGGGTCTGCGCACGACGCTGACGTTCGGCCTTGCGCCGTTCGGCGCTGGTGGGCCGCTTCGCGGCGGTGCCGTCGCCGGCGTTGACCGCGGTCAGCCCGTACTCGGCTTCGATGAGACGGCACTCGGCCTGAGCGCGCTTGCCCGAGCGGTGGTGGTTGGGCATGTGACCGTCCTCGCGCACCAGGGTGGCGATGATGTGGATGTGATCGTCAGCGTGCCGGACCGCGGCCCATCGGCATCCGGCACCGTCCCCGTCGTCGATGCCGGTGGCAGCGACGACGCGCCGCGCGATCTCCCCCCACTCCTGGTCGGACAGGACCCGGTCGCCGGGAGCCGCGCGGACAGAGCAGTGCCACACATGCTTGTCCGGCCGTAGCTCCTTCTCGAGCGCCTGCACCGGCTGGTCGAGAAGGAGCTGGAGGTCCTTGAGCATGGCGGCCGCGTCGCGGCCGGGGTCGGGGGCGGCGCCGTCGAAGGAGGCGACCAGGTGAGGGTCGATGTGCTCCTCGTGGGTGCCGGGGCCGTAGAGGTAGGAGAGCAGGCCGATGGTCCGGTTGCCCTGCTGGTGGACTCGGGGGATCACGTTCGGGGCGCTTACTGGTTGAGGAGTCGGACGGTGGCGGCCTGCAGACGCTCGGTCGCCCGGCGTACCGCGTCGAGGACGATGCCGGTCTGGGGTGCGTGGCCGTCGGAGTTGAGGATCTTGGCGATCTGGTTGAGGTTGTTACCGATGTGGCCGAGGTGTCGTCGTGCGGCGAAGAGCTCAGCCACCAGCTCCCGGTCGCCGGCGATGCGGGCTGCGGTGGTGGTCAGGTCGCGGGCGGCGGCGAGGCCGGCGTGGGCGAGGAAGCCGGCATCGGTCATGCCGGCGGCTTTCGCGCCGGCGGAGATGAGGGCGAGCTCGCTGTCGCTCAGACGGACGTTGCGGAAGCGGTTGCGCTGGCGCGGCTGGCGGGTGCGATGGCGCACACGAGGCTGCTGCGGTGCAGCATGCTCGCAGTGCTGGGTGTGGCAGGTGTGCTTCTCACCCTGCGCAGACTGCGGTCCGCCCTCGGTCGCAGCCTCTCCGGCCGGTGCCCCCTGGCGCCGGTCGGCCTCCGCCACCCCCGGGGCGGAGGCGGTTTTGGATACTCCCCCGCCGGGGGAGTATCCAAAACTCCAACTTGCTCGGCCCGAGGTCGAGTTGGATGTCACCTGCGGGTTCGAGGGGTTCGGGGACGGTCGGCGGTTTGTCATCGGTTCTCACCGCCGACGGTGCGCAGCTGGTGCTGGAGTGCGGCGGCCAGAGTCAGGACTTCGCCGGCGTCGCGCAGCAGCCACACAGTGCTCTCCGGGTGAATCTGAGCGAGCCACTGCCCGTCCGGTCCCTCGGCGGCGGCGTGTACGAGTCCGTAGCGCAGAAGCACGTCGACCCAGGCTGCGGCCTCCAGGCCGGCGGTCGGTGCGGGCGTCGGGTAGTAAGGCATGTGGGGGCGAACTCCCTTGTAGTGCGGGGCGGGGCGGGGCGGCGGCCCGGCCGGGGTGTGGTCGGGCCGCCTGGTGGCGTTAGCGGCGGAATGTGCTGGTCAGCCGCATTCGCGGCAGCGGCGGAGGTGCCGGTTCAGGGCCCGGGCCATGGCGTGGCGGGTGGTCTGGGCGCTGGTGCGGCAGGTCCTGCCCAGGGGGCTGGCCGGGGCGCGGTCGGCGCGGCTTTCGTAGCCGGTGATGTCGCGCTCGAAGGCGGTCCGGATGGAGCGGAATCGGTAGCAGTGGTGCACAGCGATGGCCTTTCACGGGCATGCAGGGTGTGCGGCCGCCGGTGGCTGTGGGGCCGCCGCACACCGGGGAAGGCGGGCGAGGGGGAGGTCAGGCGGCGAGCGCGGCTTCGTCGCGCAGGCGCTGGAGAATCAGGCCGAGGCGCTGGTTGCTGACCTGGATCTGGTGCTCGCGCAGGCCGCTGCGGACGACGGTCCGGTTGATACGGCCATGGAGTGTGACCGCGGCGCGGGCGATCGGCAGGAGTTCTTCGATGTCCTGCTCTTCGCCGTCGCCCCCGGTCGCGGACCGGTCCGCGCTCCGCCGGTCCGCAGCGTCGGTGGTCCGCTGGTCCGCGGCGGCGTCGAGCGGCGTGGACTGGTTCTGCGGACCGGTCCGCTGGTCCGCACCTTCCTGCGGACTGGTCCGGACCTCTTCGTCTGTCTCGGAAGGTGCGGTCCGCTGGTCCGCAGCGGACCGGTCCGCGGTCTGCGCCGACGGTCCGGAAGAGGCGGTGTCCGCAGTCCGGGGACCGGGCGCCCGGACCGATGCCGTCGCGGACCGGTCCGCAGACGCGGCCCGGGGCAGCGGACCGGATGCCCCTGGTTCCTGCGGGTGCGGCAGCGCCGGATCGCGGTCGGCGGCAAGGGCTTCGTGCGATGCCGACGCCTCGGTGAGCGGACCGTCGAAGGCCCCCATCCGCGGTCCGCTGAGAGGGCGGACCGTCTCAGCGGACCGGTCCGCAGCGGTGCTTCGGAGCGAGCGGACTGGACCGCTTGCCTGTCCGGCGCTGTGGTCCTGGTGCGGACCGGTCCGCACAGTCGTCTCCGGACCGGCCGTTGCTCGGCTCTGGTCCGCGGACCGGTCCGTACGAGCGGTCCGCTGGTCCGCAGGCGCTGGTTGGTCCGCGCGGACCGGTCCGCGCGCCGCCTCGGTGCGGGTGGGTTGGTGGCGGGTGATCAGGATGTAGAGGTGGACCGCGCCGGCGAGGGCGAGCGGGGCCAGGGTGGACAGGACGCCGACGGTGATGTCGCCGAGCCGGAGCTCGGTGCTTCCGGCGTGGTGCAGCTGGTTGAGCCGGATGGCGTGCAGGGCGTTGGCCCAGATGCTCGCGGCGGTTGCGGTGCCGAAGAGGGCCCAGACGTAGAGCCGTGCGCGCCAGGGTGCGGTGCGGGTGAGGATCAGGGCTCGGACGCCGTAGCCGATGAAGCCGTCGATGACCAGCGGGTAGAGGTAGGTGAGCAGGCCGCGGATGTGGATGGCGACGGCCATCTGCTGGAGTGCGTCGTAGGACAGGGCGCATCCTGCGGCGCCGAGGAGCAGGATGGCGGCGCGGTCCCAGTCGCCGACCGCCGTGGTGGTGTTGCCGGTGGTGGTCACGCGGCCTCGCTGAGGCTGTCGCGGTCGATGACCTGGCTCAGGTGTCCGGGCACCGTGGTGGTGCCGGAGGCGGCATCTGCAGCAGGCTCGTCATCGTCGTCTGCCTGCTGCCAGTAGCGGTCGCGGTCCTCGATCTCGTTGTGTGCGTTGCGTAGCAGGTCGGTGGCCCAGTCCTGACTGACCTTCAGGGTCCAGGCGAGTTGTTCGGCGGTGAAGCCGTGGAGGTAGGCGAGGCGGGCGACGGCGGCGCGCTCGGCGTTGCTGAGGTGGATGTCCAGGCCGCGCAGTGCGGCGGCGACGCGGTCCCCGTCCTGGCGGTAGTCGAGCTTGTGGTGCAGGGGCCGGCGTTCGTCCTCCGTCAGGCCTCCCCGGATGCCGTAGAAGCTCTCGCTCTCCAGGGCGGCGTCCAGGCAGATCCGGCGGACGGGGCACTGGGCGCACAGTGCCCTGGCCTGGGCGATGTCCTTGCGGGCGCGGGAGGTGGGGAAGAACAGCCGGTCGGCGACGTCGGGTTCGAGGCCGCGGCAGGCGGCCTTGTCGTGCCAGGACTGGTCACCGAGCCGCCGGAAGGCGGACGCGGACGTGGCGGTGGTGGTGCGGGCGTGCATGGGAAGGTGCTCCGTTCGCCCCCGGGGCGCGTGCGGACAGCGCTCAGCGCGGGGGTTCGGGTGAAGGGGGTGCAGGCAGCGAGAGGCGGGAGGATGCCAGTTAGGCGGCGTGGCCTTGGCGGCGGCGGTCGGGGCCGGTGAAGACCACCTGTTCGCACATGCCGGTCAGGCGGGAGGCGACACGGTCGCCGATCTGTGCCCGGAGGTCGCTGATGGGCAGGTTGCTGGTGACCAGGGTGGGCAGCTGGTGGATGCTGCGCTGGTTGATCAGCCGGTAGGTCAGTTCCTCGGTCCATTCCGAGGATTTCGCGGCGCCGAGGTCGTCCAGGATCAGCACCGGGATGCGGATGATGCGGCGCAGCATCCATTCCGGATCGACGCCTTGGCGCGGGCGCATTTCGGCGTAGAGGTCGGCGGCGGTGGTGGCGTGCCAGCGCACGTCGATGCCGGCGCCGAGCAGGCTGCGGATCGCCCCGTATGCGGCGTGGGTCTTGCCCCGGCCGGTTCGTCCTACCAGCAGCAGCGACGGGCCGTGGGTCACCTGGCGCCGCGCGGAGAGGTTCGGAGCTTCGGCGGTGCGGGCGATGGTGTGCACCCAGGCGGCTACCCGGGGGTGGTCGGTGACCGCGTCCCGGTACAGGCGCGGGATCTGCCTCTGCGCCCGCTCGAGGGCGGGGATCGGCTCGGGGGTGTCGCTGACCGGCATCCCGCCCGGGGGCATGCCGCGCTCGGCGAAGATCCGCTCGAAGCGGGCGGCGAGCGGGGCGGCCGACACGGGCGCCGGATCGCGGTGGCGAGGGGGCATCAGAGCACCTCCTCGTACGCCGAGTCGTCCGCCGGGTTCATCCAGGGCGTGTACCCGCCACCTGCCCGAGCGGGCGTCTGCCGGGCGGTGGCGTTCATGACCTCGTTGACCAGGCTCGGCAGCACACTCGGGCTCAGCCCCTTCACCCGCAGCCGCTCCAACGCGGCGCGCAGGTGCTCGGTGGCGATGCCCTCGGCAAGCAGCTGGTTCAGCTCCCGCCCCAGATGCCCGAGCACCCGCTCCGGCGGCCGGTGCGCACAAGCGGCGACGTACTCGCCGATCAAGACCTTGGCCGAGACGGTCGAGGGCGCGGGCGCGGTGCGCCCCGAAGGTATGGATCCAGGATCCAAGATCCTAGATCCAGACGGCGAGGGCTCGTCGAGGACTCGACGAGGGTTCGACGAATCTTCGTCGAATGCGCTCTGACCTGCTGGTTCTCCGCTAGCCGTGGAGGTGGCGCTCTCCGGGTGCCCGGCGGAAGGTACCCGGGCGTCCGCGAGCGTGGGGGAGGAGGTGGTCGGTGGAGCGGAGGGCTGATCGGCGTTCGCGAAGACTCGTCGAACGTTCGTCGAGTCCTCGACGAGTGCTCGAGGAGTGCTCACCGAGTCCTCGACAACGCGGACCGAGGGTGCCGGCGCGTGATCCGGTCGCGGCGTCTGGCCGCACTCGGCCTTGCAGGCGCCGCATCGCTTGTCCTGGTCGTGAGCGGAGCAAAGCGGCAGGCGCGAAGCGCTGGGCCGGTCGATCTTCTGGTGCTTCGCCCAGGCCACGATGTGCAGGTACCCGCGCCCGTCGCATCCGGTGTACCGGCAGATCAGCCCGGCACTGGCGAGCTGCTGGAGATCGTCTTCGACGTCCAGCGGGGTGTGCTCGGGGCGCAGCGGCCACAGCTTTCCCGCGATGATGGCGGGATGGTCGCGATGGCGCCCGTGGTCGTCGGCCTGGGTGAGCAGCCCGAAGAAGGTCCGCTCGGCGGTGACCGTACAGGCGGCGAGGGACTCGGAGACGAACGCCTCCGGCTTGATCGTTCTTATCCTCGCCACGGTCAGCGACTCCCCTCAGCCGCGAGGCGCTCGGCATGCAGGCCAAGGTCGGCGGCTTGGTCTGCCGAGGTTTCCTGCTGGTGAGCAGGCATGTAAGAATCGCTCCTTCGAGTGGGGCCGTCCGGGATGCCTCGTCCAAAGGGTCCGGATCGGCTCTGGTTGTGACCTCCTCGCCTTTGCAGAGGCGAGGAGCGTCGTTGGTTGGCGCCTGAGAGTTACCGCTCTCGGGCGCCAGCTCGTATCTGCGTCTGTCGTCGCGCCGCGCGACCCCCCCTTTCTCCCCGGACCTCCTTGGCCGCAGGGACCAGCACCATACGGTCAGCTCTCCGCCACAGTCCAGCGGTTGCTACCCCTCTGACCAGCGACGGAACACTCAGGTGTCGCGAGCCGTGAAAAACTTACACCGCAGTTACACCCCGTGGCCAACTGAAGTGTTCGACCTCGGGCTGGCGCTACACTGGAGTGGTGATCGATAAGTTGACCGGTAACCCGGGTGAAGGGAGGGCGGAGATGGCAGGTGGGCCGGAGAAGACGTTCGCTGAGCTCTTGGAACACCTGGTCCAGGAGATCCACCCACCCGGGCGCGGTCCGTACACCAACGCGGAGATCGCGGAGGCGATCACCAAGGCCGCCGCGAACGGCGGCAAGGGCATCTCCGCCAGCGCCATCGCACAGCTGCGCACCGGGCAGAAGAAGAACCCCATGATGTCAACGATCAAGGCCCTCGCCGACTTCTTCGGTGTCGAGCCCGGGTACTTCTTCGACCAGGAGGCGAAAGAGCGGACGGAAGCCGAGATCGCGCTGGTCGCCGCGATGCGCGACCAGGACGTACGGCGCGTCGCCCTGCGCGCGAAGGGTCTGTCCGGGAACAGCCTGAGCATGGTCACGGCGCTCATCGAGCAAGCCCGGAGCCTCGAAGGCTTGCCCGACAGCGAGTCGACGCACGGTCTGGATCTCAGCCAGTAACCTGCCGGGGGCGAGGCGGCTGCGTTGGCTATCAGCGGCGCGGTGCCCAATCGCGCATGAGCACGATGAATCGCAGCTGCGTATTGCGCAACGGGGCCAGGGCCATAATTTTCACCGGCACCTCTTCCCTCTGATGGTATGGAAGCCGCAGACGTCGGATATCCCCATCAGGATGTACCTGAGTCCGGTTTTCCTTCCAGAGTTCGGCCGCCTCTGCGTTTCCAGCGAGGATGTCGTCCCGGAGCTTCGCCAGCTCCTTGCTCTTCGGGTTATGCGCGATGGCCACCCGGATTTGCGCCAGAAAGGGATCCGCCCAGTCATCCCGCCAGTTGACCAGCTGCTCGCGGGCCTCCGGGTAGAGAAAGGCCCATCGCATGCTGTTCCGCTCGTACGGAATCCAGGGGAACCAGTCCGCCTGCTGATCATTGTGCGCGACGATGTCCCACCAGAGGTTGGTGACGTAGGCCGGATTCGGAAGCTGGGTATCCAGGAGGGCTTGCATGCTCTCGTCGACTGCTGTGTCCACGGCCAGGCGGGTCGGCTCGGGCGTCCGGCCTACGGCCAGCTGAAACAGCACTCCGCGCTCGGTCTCGTCCAAACGCAGCGTCATGGTCAGCCGCTGCAGGAAGGCGTCCGAGAAATCGGCCGGCTCGCCCTTCTCCAGCTTGCGATACCAGGTGACGCTCACCCCTGTCAGGGTGGCCACCTCCTGCTGAGTGAGGCCGGATCTCAGGCGGCGCCGCTGCGTGTCGATGCCGGGGATCCTCCGCGGGTCGAGCCTCTCGCGCCAGGAGACGAGCAGCTGCCCGAGCTCGTTCTCTGACGACCTGACATCTTTGAGATGTCTGTCACCGTTTTCCATGGTGGGCGCGGTCCTCCCTCTGTACGCATGGGCAGCGGCCATTTCTGATCGTGCCTCCAGAACGGTCGATGCGCGAGCCAACTGACGAGGTCACGGCGAGGGCAGGGGGTAACGGGTCTTGCGTGCGAGGAGTCCTCGATTGGTCTAACGCAGGCAGCGTCACATCGACTGTCGCCACTCCGAGTGGCGATTGTGAAGGTGCAGAATGCAGGAGCTGGTCATTGACTGATCGGCCGACACGGAAGTTCAATTCGAGAAAGTTTAATTCGCAATGTCGCGCTCTGTTCTTGTCACGGGTGGAAACCGGGGGATCGGACTGGCCATCGCCCGCGCACTCTCGACCGCGGGGGACCGGGTCGCGGTCACCTACCGCAGCGGCGAGCCGCCGGAGGGACTGTTCGGCGTGCGCTGCGACGTCACCGACGCAGACCAGGTCGCCCAGGCTTTCTCGGCGATCGAACAGGAGCAGGGGCCCGTCGAGGTCCTGGTCGCCAACGCCGGCATCACCAAGGACAACCTGCTCCTGCGCATGGACGAGGCCGACTTCCTCGCCGTCCTGGACGCCAACCTCGTGGGAGCCTTCCGCGTCGCCAAACAAGCGGCCCGAGGCATGCTCCGCGCCCGTAAGGGCCGCATCGTCCTGATCGCTTCTGCCGTCGCCCTCGCCGGCGAGGCGGGCCAGTCGAACTACGCGGCCTCCAAGGCCGGCCTCGTCGGATTCGGCCGCTCCCTGGCCAAGGAGCTCGGCTCGCGCGGCATCACCGTGAACATCGTCGCCCCCGGCCTGACGGACACCGACATGACCGCCGCCCTGCCGGAGGAGCGCAAGCAGCACATCCTCGAGCAGATCCCCCTGCGCCGTGCCGCGGCACCCGAAGAGATCGCCCACGCCGTCAAGTTCATTGCCAGCCCCGAGGCCGCCTACATCACCGGAGCGGTGATCCCGGTCGACGGCGGCGTCGCCATGGGGCACTAACCCGCGACCAGCGCACGAGCGGCATGGTCCCCGTACGGCCGCATCACAGCGCCGATGAGAGCTGGCGAAGCCGTCCTCAACGCGCACAACACCGCAGGCGTCGCACCCGCACGGGAAGCCCGGAGCGGCGCCGACGGACCCGGAGGGAACTGGAGGAGAACATGGACGATCGGCTGCGCACGGCCTGCTCGGAGCGGCTCGAAGCCCTGAACCTTCCCCACCGCTTCGGCACCCAACAGCTATGCGACGCCGTCGCCGAACTCCGCGGCAAACCGATCATCCTGCGCCCCATGGACACTGCGGTCACCGGCGACCTGCCATGCGGCATCCGCGTGGAAACGGCCACCGCTGACCTTTTGTACTTCGAGCGAGGCACCTCCGCGCTCCACCAGATGCACATCCTCGCCCACGAAATCGGCCACGTCCTGTGTGATCACCCGGGCACCCTGTCGCTGGGCGGAGGTATGGACGAGGCGCTCGGGCTCAACCCCACGCTCGTCCAGCGGATGTCCGGCCGTACCAGCTACCGCACCGACGACGAGCGCGAGGCGGAAGTCATGGCCACCGTCATCCGCCAGCGCATCTACCGCGGAATGGAATTGCCGCCCAGCCAGCCCCACGACCGAAGCGAACGCTGGGAAGCCCTCTTCGCCAACTTCCCCAAGAAAAAGCGCAAAATACTGTGACTCCACCCCTCATTTTCCACACCGCGGACATCCTCATGCTGGCGGTCATCTTCTGGTTCGTCCGGGGCCGCCGCACGAACCGACGCCCCGTGGGCGCGAACGCCATGGCCGCCATCTTCGCCTCGCTCTGGGTGGCCTTCGCCGCGTACGCTCCCGCCGGCCGCTACGTCGTCGAGTCCGTCATCCCCCACGGCTCCCGGCTCGTCAGCAACTGCGCCAGCCTGACCGCCGCCACCGCGGTCCTGGCCTTCATGTTCCAGATCAGCGACCCCGACACAGCTCGCCGACGCATTCGCCTGCGTCTGACCTACCTGGTCTCCGCAGTCTCCGTGATGAGTGGGCTGTTCATCGCCGGCGACGAAGACCGGTTCTCGCCCCAGCTCTACGCGCTCTACCTCTTCGTCTACATCACCTACCTGGGCATCACCGTCGGCGAATTCCTCGTCCAGACCTGGAAACAGTCCTGCCGATCCCGCCGGACAAGCCAACGCATCGGACTGCGCCTAGCCTCCGCCGGCTGCGCCTCCGCCCTGGTCTACTGCTGCTACAAGATCTTCACCCTGGTCTCCCTCGGATTCGACCTGGGCCTGATCACGCATGGCTATCAGTGCTCCAGCATCTTCACCCCCGTGCGCTGCACCTTCAGCGTTGCCGCGCCCGCCGTCAGCGTGCTGCTGGTCGTCTTCGGCCTGACCCTGCCCGCACTGGCCTGGCCCATCAGCCAACTGGCCCGCAAACGCTGGGAGACCCGCTCCTTCAAAGCCCTCGCGCCCCTGTGGAGCGAGCTGGCCGAGGTCAGCCCCGACATCGTCCTCGCCACCATCAACTCCGGCGAAGTAGCCGAGGCCGACGCTGACTTCTTCCTCCACCGCCGCGTCATCGAGATCAACGACGGCATCCTGACCCTGAGGGCCTACCGCTCCGGACGCGTCCAGCAAGCCACCACACACGCCCTGGCCCAGCTCGGTGAAGCCGACACGCTCCGCGGGTACGCCACGGTGGAAGCGGCTGTCCTCAAAGACGCTGTCAGGGCCAAGCACCGCGGCCTGAAACCGAACGGCGACATCGCCCGGCCTGCACCCGGCACCGACGAACGAGAGGGCAACCTGAGAGCCGAGACCGAGTGGCTACTGCTCGTCGCCCAGGCATACGCCAACAGCGACGTCGTGCGCGCGACCACCACCGAGACCGCCCAGGAAAAGGAAGCCGTCCCCACACCATGAGCGACCCGCTGTCCTGCCCGGAGTTCCTCCAGAACCCCTACCCCTTCTACGACGAACTCCGGGCAGCAGCCCCTGTCCAGCAGGTGTCCACCGGATCCGGCGGCAGGTCCAGCTACCTCGTGACCGGTTATGCCGAGGCGAAGGCGGCCTTTACGGACCCGCGGCTGTCCAAGAACACCGCCCGGTTCTTCGCCGGCCGCCCCTCCCACCGCAACCTGCACCCGGTGATCGCGCACAACATGCTCGCCACCGATCCGCCCCAGCACATACGGCTCCGCCGCCTGGTGACCAAGGCATTCACCACCGGCGCCGTTGCCCGCCTGCGCCCATACATCGAGCACATCGTCGACCGCCTCCTCGACGACCTCCCGATGGACGGCGAAGCCGACCTCGTGGCCGCCCTGGCCATCCCGCTGCCGGTCACGGTGATCTGCCAGCTGCTCGGCGTACCCGAGTCCGACCGCGCACAGGTCCGCTCCTGGTCAAACGACCTCTTCGCCGCCGGGCAGCCCGAACGGATCGACGCTGCCTCCCACGCCGTGGCCGACTACATGGCCGACCTCATTGCGGCCAAGCGCGCCGAACCGGACAACAGCCTCTTGCGCGACCTCATCACCGTCCGGGACGAAGGCGACCAGCTCAGCGAGGATGAACTCGTCTCCCTCGCCGTCCTCCTGCTTGTTGCCGGTCACGAAACCACCACGAACTTCCTCGGCAACGCCACCCTGGCGCTGCTCCAACACCCCGGTCTTCTCGACCACGTACGCACCGACCCCGGCCGGATCGGCAGGGTGCTGGACGAACTGCTGCGCTACGACTCACCGGTCGGGATCGCGACCTTCCGCTACAGCACCCAGGCGCTCACCCTCGGTGAGACCGAGATCCCGGCCGGGGTACCCGTACTCATCTCTCCCGGAGCAGCCAACCGAGACCCTGCGCAGTACCCGGCCCCCGACCACCCTGACGCCGGCCGCGATGCCCGGGGACACCTGGCCTTCGGGCACGGCATCCACCGGTGCCTGGGAGCGCCGCTTGCCCTCGCCGAAGCGGAGATCGCCCTTCGCGCACTCGTGACCCGATTCCCTGGGCTGGGCCTCGCTGTAGCGGCCGAAGAACTCCGGTGGCGCCGCACGCGGCTCATGCGGGGCCTGGAGTCCCTGCCGGTATTCACGCGGTAGAAGGCCCCGTGGACCGGATGCGTCCGAAGGGTGCTGCCCGTCGGGCTCTGCATGCCAAGATCGGCACATGCTGAATGGGCTGGGAGCTGGATCGCTGCGGGAGCTGTGCTTTAGAGCTGAGCATCTGAGGGCCGAGGTCGAGGCTGGGGGTTGGAAGCCGAACACCTTTGATCTTCGTCTGCTCCGTGTGCTTGATCAGAGCGAACCGTTTCGCTTGCCCCTGAGCACGGACCCGGGGACGGACACCGCACTCGCTCCGCTCGCTGTTTCGTGTGAGTCCGTCGCTGTCATCTCGGGCAATGCGATCACGGCGGCGTTCGTTGCCTCGGAAGTCCGACATGTCAACCGGATGGACAGCCGTCTTGTGATGTTGCTGTGCGACGCGGCGGGATTGCAGGAGTTCCCGTCCGCTGCGTCCACGCCAGCAGGCAAAGAGGCCCTGACGGCCGTGACGAGGCTGGTCCGCTCCGCTGCTGCGTACCGGCCCTGGTGGTCGCGGCTCCGACCCACCCGACTCCGGCCTGTGACAGCGAGCCCTACGATCTTCCGATAGCCGACCGGCTCCAGGATCCGGCTGGCAGGAGGGGAGGACACGTGATGGAGGAGTGGGAGCGGGCCTGTGAGCGCGGATCGGAGGTGGCCGCCAGTTACCTGGGGAAGCCGGATGATCCTCGTGGCACGTGGGAGTGGACGGCGGTCACCGGCATCCTGTCCATGACCTTCGCCGCCTTGGGGAAGAGCATCCAGGGCGGGGTCGATGCGGTCGGCCTCGGAACGCTGCTGTGGCACCTGCAGCAAGGCCCCGGGCACCTGCGGGCTCTTGTCGTCCCGCTGGTCGGCGACCGCCTCGCTGCGGGCACGGACACCGCCCCGGACACGGTCGGGGCCGCGGATGATCCTGTGGTGGCGCGATGGCTGTGGCTGACACGGACCTGGCCCGAGGCGGCGCACGCTCATGAGCGTCCTGCGCCGGGTAGTGCACCGCGCTGGGACGGCCTGCAGCGTGTCTACCGCCGTGAGCATCAGGATCCCGCAGTGGACATCGGGACCGACTGGGCGCTCATGGCGGCCAATGCGGCGTTGACCCTCCAACGTGGCGGCATCGCTCCCCAGACCCGTGTTCGAATCGTCGGCGGTGGAGAGGGCGGCGGGTCCGCCACGGTGATCCTTCCGGCGTGGGAGCTCGATGACGAAGCCCGCGACGTCAACTCCGGCCCGCCGCCCTCCTACTTGGTGCGACTGGGCGCCACGGGTGACCGAAGCGTTCAGTTCGAGCCCCTGCTGGTGTCCGGCGACCGGGTGCGCGTCCTGGAGCTGGAGGACGAGCAGGCGCCGTTCGGCGCGGACCGGACGTTCACCACGGTATGGGGGGCGTGCTCGACGTGGGCCGGCGCCCTGGTGAACTGGCACCGCGTCCGCACGCCCGCCGCATGGAGCGGGGTCGATACAGGGGAAGCCGGGCGGCTGCCGTTGGTGAACGGCCTGGTCACCCTGGCTCTCTTCGTCACGACGCGCGCCGAGGGCCTGGACGACCCGGCCGATGGGACTGCTGTCCCCCGCACCCCGCTGATGCCGGCCACGGACCTCCTGCCCGGCCGGTTCAGCGGCCTCTACCAGGTCGACGAACTCCTCAACCGAGTGATCTCCGACGTCGGGCAGCAGCCGGAGCGCGGGCCCCTGGAAGAGGTCCGCAGCCTGTGGAAGTCGTTCGAACGCACCGGGCGGGAGGTGCGGGAATGGGCGGCGTGGACGGCGCACGAGGTGCTGCTCGCGCACGCCGGCCAGCTGCGCGTCCCGGTCGGCCTCAGCGCCAGGGACATCCTCGCCCGCCTGAGCAGTGGCCAGCTGCAGGTGACCCTGGCCGACCGCGCCGAGGACCTTGTCGCCGATGCCCAGCAACGGTCCCACGACGCACTCGGGCTATTGTTCGAGAACTGAGCGCCGCCCGGCTGGCCGGGCGGCCCGTGGCCGGAGGAGCCCGTGCTGGCGCCTACTTGCGCTTGCGCTTGGACGTCCTCTTCGGCTGGGTACGGACCACACCGGTGCGGGCCGGGGGTGGCGGCGTGCGCCGGGGGGTGCCCTCCGCCGCGCGCAGGATGGCGTTCACGCGCTCGTGCAGGGCGGTCTTCTGCTCGGGCGTCGTGGCATCGGCGGGGGTCTCCAGCAGGTGCTGCTTCGCGATGGCGATGATGTCCGCCTCCCACACGGCCCGTTCGCCGGCATCGCGGGGCAGGGGGTAGTCCCCGTCGTAGAGCTGGCCGAGGAAGGCGAGGGCGTCCTGGTCGCTGATCTCGGTGATCATTTCGCGGTCGGGCGTCTTGAGGGCCTTGGCCTCGCTCTCGCGGATCTCCTGGATCAGGGCCAGGCGGGCGGATTCCCGGGAGCGGTGGACCTTGGGGTGGACGCACAGCCAGGCAGCGGTCGCGGCGAACGCCAGCAGCCCGGGAGCCTCGTCCCCGGCCGTCGGGCTGAACTCGGCGTCGCGGCCGTCGTCGTTCATGGCGGTCAGCAGACGCTGCGCAGCCGCCCGGTGTTCCGCCGGCGCATGCCGCGCGATCAGATCACCGGCGCCGCCGGCGGCGGCCCGGTTGGAGATGTGGGCGCCGTGCGTCTCCGCCTGGTAGAAGAGGTCGTTGGCCAGCGCGAGGGCCTGCCGGGCGGCGAACTGGAAGCGCGGCTGCGGATACGGCAGCCGGCCGGGATCGTCGTCCCACGACGCGATCCGGTCCACGACCGCGGCCAGGGTCTGGGCGTCCTCGTCGATGAACGCCAGGACCGCGCGACGCGACAGAGCGTGCATCCGGCCCGTCCGCTCGACGATTCCATCCGGCAGCTCATCCATGAGGGACCCGACGACGCTGCGCATCGCCTCCTGCTCCGCGTTCAATGGAGCATGGCCGACCACGCGCTCGGCCTGGCGCGCCGCCTTCCGGGCGGGCTGCGCGCGGACGGCGGCAATCATCATGGCCAGTTCGAAGGCCAGCATGACCTGATCGCCCTGGGACTGGGCGGAGAACTCCGCCTGAGCGCGCTTGACCATCCTGGTCGTGCCGTGGACAGCCTCGACCGCGCGCTGGGGCAGCCCGACGGGATAGGTAGCCGAGTCCTGCGGGAACGGGGTCAGGTGCTTGAGGTACTCCGGTGACATGATCGAAGCGGCCACCTGCGCCCACGTCCGCCACAGGCCGACGCCGTGTCCTTCGTCGGCGACGAGACGGGTGATGGCCCGGTCGGCTTCGGCGTGGTGCATTTCGGTCAGGGCGCAGATCGCCCAGGCCGCGGCGCTCACCCACCCCGCGTTCGGTGCGGCGGCGAACTCCTCGTGCGCCTTGTCCTGTTCCAGCAGCTCCTCCAGCCCGCCGGCCAGGCGGAGCGTATCGGAGACGTGCTGGCCCAGGTGTTCGACGAGCAGCGCGCGCTCGTCCGGTGCCAGCTCGACAGTGCACCGTCCTGCGGCGCTCGTGATGTCGGCCGGCTTGCCTTGGCAGGCGGCGTCGCACAGGTCTCGCCCGAGGTGCACCCAGCGGGCTTCCGGGTCGGTGACCCCTGCGAACAGTGGGTCGGAGGCGCCCGTAGCTGCTACGGCGATCTGTGACCACGCGGCCAGCAACGGCGAGAGGCGGTCGGCGTCGTGAGCCAGGCCGTCCTCGACGAGCAGGGCGGTGGCGGACCACAGGTTCGGATCGTTGACCAGCGTGCCGGTCAGCTTTCGAGCGTCGTCGAACTCGGCTTGTCGGATCAGCATGCGAGCGCCGTGCCCCCCAGGGTGCGGATCGCAGAGCCCCTCTTCCCGGGGCTGCCGCGGTGTGATGACGGATGCCGTGCGGGGCCAGCGTTTCAGCAGGCCGACGCCGACAGCAAGGCGGGGCCACTGATGACGCCGAGGGCATCGTCGGACAGGCGACTTTGCGCGCCTTGTTCCTTGATGGGCTGCTGACGGTACGTGTGGCTGGATCCGGTGGGCGCAATGCCCGGATCACCGTCTCGGCTCCGTGGTCTCATGGGACTTCACCGAACGCGCTGGCGGCCACGGCCGGGCAGCACGCTCAACGCTGAGGGGGACACACCGTCATGCCGTTGATTCTTGACCAGCTGCGGGAGTGGCAGGACGAAGGAGGCCCTGCTGCCTGGCAGGCTTCCTGGGAACGAACCATCGAGCTGGTGGGACCCCTGTGGGAGGGGCGAGGAACGAACGTCGACGGCGTACTCCTCGCCGAAGGCGCAGCGGCCCTGACGATCGCTCTCTACGTGATCGCGAAGACCGAGGGAATCAGCCCCGCGCAGGTGACCCGGGCCCAGGTCGAGGAACTGCGCGGAGACCCCGGCAGCCGGTTCAGCAAGGGGGGAGAGGAATGGGAGCGGCGGCTGCGAGCGGCGGGCCACGACCCCGACGACTCCGATGACCCGGTCGCCATCCAGTGGCAGCGACTGCGCGTGGACCACCGGCCGCCGGACGGCGCGCCGGACGAGGTCTGGGCGGACACGTTCACGCGATGGGGGCCCGGCTTCATCCAGGGCCTCGACCGCGCGCTGGCACCGATGTGGTCCCTGTCCTTCTAAGTCTCAGGTACACCGAGTCCTTGGTGTCGATACGGTGAGGGTGGTGACCTCGACCCGAGCGAGGGGATCATGAATTCGTATCTCATTGCACTACTCGGCGCTGTTGTCGGGTCAGGTTCAACCTTGCTGGGCGTCGCTTTGAGGCATCGATGGCGCAGCCATCAGTCCGCATCCTTCCTCGAACCCAATCTCCCGCTAACGCAGCCGCAGCAGGATGCCCTGCAGAGAGCGATGACGCCAGGGGGCAAGCGCCTGGTTGTCAGCGGTCCCCCTGGCATGGGGAAATCCGAGGCGATCACGCAGCTGGTGCAGCGGATCCTGGATGCTCGCGGCTCTGGCAAAACACTGCTGATCAGCTCGACCTCCCCAACACTCACTGCCGACTTACACGGAAGTCTCGTTGAGTTGGCGAGCAATGAAGACGCAGTGACTGCTTCCGGGGCGTTGTCGGCCGGGCTTGAGGATCTCTTCCGCGCCCTCGGGCCACCTCCTGACGGGCTATGCGAGTTCCAGCCACAGATTGGCAGCGGCGGGGGTACAGAGCGATGACCCAACAACCCGGAACACACCCTCATCTCAGCGGCTTAGAGATTGCACTTGAATGGTCCAAACTGCCCGCTGACCAGCTAGAGGTTGCGCTCAAAGCCCTCGAACCACAGCTGGCGCGCGATCACGAGTACCGGATGGGTCAGGAGCGGCAAGCACACGAGCTGGCCCTGGAGCAAGTGCGACTGGCAGCGGAAGCGGATCAGGCCCGTCGGGCTCACGCTTTGTACCTCACGGGCCTCATCGCCGGCTTTACGGTCACTATCGGCATGCTCACCGGCGCCGTAATCGTGGGGATCAACAACCAGCCATGGCTAGCCGCGATGCTGTCCGGACCAAGCGTTCTAGCCCTTGCCACCCTTTTCGTATTGCGACGCAACGACAGCACCCAGACTAGAGCCGCTGCACAGGGCCATCGTGCAGCTCTGAGTAATACGATTCCTCCGTCGGTACCCACACCTGCCGACTCCGGGGCGGGCCCCGCTACGGCATCTCCTTAGCGACCGTTAACACGTTCCCGTCAGTGTGCTGGCGGTGATGAACGAGGGGGGCGGCAGTATGGGATGGACATGCATGGGGACGCAGGTCCTGCACCGGGGAACGTTCGTCACGCTGCACCGCGACGACGTGGTCCGGCCCGACGGCAGCCCGGGGGCGTACGACCACATTGCGGTCGCCGACGGCGTCCGGATCGTCGCGCTCGACGGCAACGGTGACGTGGTGCTCGTGGAGGACGACTTCTATCTCCCACAGCGGCGCATGATCCACCTGCCCGGCGGTGGAACGGACGGCCAGGATCCCCGTACCGCGGCCCTGCGGGAACTGGAAGAAGAGACCGGGCTCATTGCGGACAACCTGCGCCCCCTGGGCATCGTCGACCCGCTGCCCTCCACTACCAGGGCACGCACACACCTCTTCCTTGCCACCAGGCTGCGTCCCGGGCGGCAGGCCAGGGACGACACGGAGATCGGGATGACCGTCCTCCGGTGGCCGCTGCACGAGGCCGTCGAAGCGGTACGCGCTGGCCGGATCACCGACGCCCCCAGCGCCACCGCCCTCCTGCTCGCCCACCTCGCCGCAGCCCCTGGCGCCTGACCTGTTGGCCGTGTGCCGTCAAGACGCTCGCAACAGGCGCTCGGCAAGCGCCTCCGCCTCCTTGCGGTCCAGAGCCAGCGAGCAAACGGGTTCCTCGTCGTGCACGTGCCGGGTGGCCCTCACCTCCCACACCTCGGCACGGTCCTCCGCGCCACCGGGATAGTGCTCGACCAGCTGGTACCAGTGCAGGACCGTCTGCACCGTCACCCGGTGCGGCCGGGGGCTGGCCTGCCGCCGGACGTCGAGATGGTGGTGTTGATGCGCTGCCCGGATTACCTGCCGCAGCTCCTCCGGCACCGTTTGCGGATTGCTCACCTGCCCCAGGACGCAGTCCAGGTCCTTGGTGTACGTGGGGTGCGGGATCTGGGCCAGCCGGTCGTCCAGTCCGGTCGGAGGTCCGTCCTTTAGCGATCCCGGACTCCGCCGCGGCCACCGGTGATCGGTCGCCGACGCCAGGTGCCCCGCATCGACGCCTACGGTGCCCTGGACGTCATCGAAGTCGACCACGTAGCCCGCGGGCCCGATCACCTGCTGCGTCGTGTCGTCGAACTCCCAGCCGACATCGGACACATAGCCGTCCTGGCCCTCGAAGGCGCCGGCCGTTGCGCGGACGCGCTGGTGGATTTCGTATCCGCCGTTCGCGGCGCTGAGGGCGGCGGCGACGGCACCAGCGGCCCAGTGGGTGCAGATCTCGATGGCCGGGTCCGGAAGAGCATTGGCGATGCCCCGGCTCATGCCCTCCCACCTCGACTCCACCGCGGGCAGAAGCTCCTGGCCGAGGCCCCACGATTGCTGGGGCATGCCGTCCGGCCGAGAGGCGCGACTACGGCGATGCACGGGTGCGTTGGGATCCCAGGTCCTGTTCAACCAGCGCCACCGCGCGACCACCGGATCCGCCGAGGCGCCCGGACCACCGACAGAGCCCATGGCAGCGCCGGCGCCGGGAATGGTCTCCTCGACCAGCGTGATGACGCGCCCGTCGTCCCACAGCCACCACAGCACCGACGCCCACGGCACGTCGTCGACGTCGCGACCGTCGCGCACATGGAGGGCATAGAGGGTCACGGCGATGATGTCGCGGATCGCGACGTCGTCCCAGCAGTCCTCATCCACGCTGCCCAGGCGTGAGGCTGCCGTGTCCGTGGCCCGGTGAAGAGCCGCCTGCCACGGCCCGTCACCAGCCGTCGACTTCCTCATGCCCATCTCCTCCTGGCAGTTACGCGACCCGGAGGCGGAACTCCCGGATCGGGGGCGTAGTTTCGAGTCGAGCGGTACTGGCTCCGACGCCTGGAACGCATCAGATCACGCAGGGTCGCCCGCAGTCTCGCGGATACGGCGGTACACATCCACCGCCACCCCGCCCCTGCGGCGAACGAGGGCGGGTCATGCCGTCAGCGGGATCGCGGCGACCGGCGTCCATGAGATCTCCCAGGCCGTGTTCCCATCCTCGCGGGCGCGTTCACGGAACTGGACGTCCAGCAGGTGCACACGGTCGACGTGGAAGACGGCGTGGCTGGGCGCGATGCGCCGCAGGGCACTTTGGAGGGGATCGCTGTCGGCGGTAGCCCAGCTATACCCGAGAGAGAGGTGATGTCGGCCTCCATCGTGCTGGATCACCTCGGGGCCGCGGGCCTCGCGGAAGGCATCTCGGACCCGGCCCCGCAGGTCCTCCATGGGGCCGTCGGGGGAGAGATCCAGCAGAGCGCCGGCCTTGTTGGCCACTGGGGAGCCGGCCGTCGCCCGGAACGGCGCCGCCCCGGCGAGATGTCGCTCCAGGACGTCGACCAGCACGGCGCGTTCGTCCGGGCTGATGTTGCCGGAGCTGGTGTCGGCGACCATCTCGACGGTGACGTGGAGCCGTGAATTGCCGAGCAGCGTGATCGGGAACGGCCGCATCGCCTCGCGGCAGGCCGATACCAGCTGCGCGAGATGCCGGTCAACCGTCAGGTCCGGGAGCAGGTAGGCGTGCAGGACGCGCAGGCCGTCGGCCCACGCGGCCCCCTGGAACTGCGGGACGAACTTCCTCATGGTTAGTGTCCTTCCCTTCGGGCGGCGGCCGGTACAGCGTCCGGCCGAGGGCCTTGGCCAAGTCGGGCTTCGGCGATCGGGGTCCAGGCGTACCGGTCGCGCCAGAGCTGCTGCTGGTCCACCAGGACCGCCCGGGTCACGGTCATCCGGGCCCGGGGCGGGCGGAGCTTGACCAGCGCCTTCGCGAGGTTGTCGGCGTCCCAGTGGGCGCTGCTGTACGCCAGGCTCATGTGAGGCCAAAACTTCGCGTCCCGTGGAATCGGCAGCACACCGGCGCCCAGGACGCTTTCCGTGGCCTGCCGCAGCGTCCGGTAGAGGGCGGAGATCGGCTCCTCCGGGTAGAGCGCGGCGATGATCCCGTTGTGGATGGCCTGGGCGGGGCCGATCTCGAGCTCGAACGGCGCGATGTCCCGCGCGGCCGACTGGGCAGCTGCGGCGACGGCGTCAGCCTGGCCGGGGGAGAGGGGGCCGATGGATTGGATCGTGGCATGCAGCCACTCGACGGGGACCGGGGCGAGCTCGCGATGGCGGCCGAGCAGCTCGGCATGGTCACGGACGAAGGCCTGCACGGCCGGCTGGTCGTCGAAGAGCACGTGCCAGTGGGCGCGCCGTTCCCCTTCGGGCCAGTGGTGGGTCTCCCAGAAGTCCTTCACCCGGCCACCTCCGCGAGGTCCAGGTCCACGACGACGGGCAGGTGGTCAGATGCGGCGAGCGTGTCGGGCGTGCGGACGGTGCGATGCGCCCGCAGGGCCGGGATGAGACGCTCGGTGATGCGGATGGTGTCGATGCGCCGGGGCCCCCACCGGTCCGGGTCGCCCTGGCCGTCCGTCCAGTGCCCGGTGGTCGGCTCCCAGGGCACGTCGAGGACGGCGGCTGTATCGAGGAGGCCGCCCCGGCGCAGGACTTCGCTAGCCCGACGGTCGGCCTTCGGCGACGCGGTGGGATCGTCCCGCCATTCGACTTGGTACTCGAGGTCGATGTGGTCCTGGGCGGTGTACGGATCGTCGTCGAAGAGGGTGCCGTCGGTGCGGTGGTCGGCACTGATCGCGTTCCAGTCGGCCCCGATGGCGCCCGGGACACCGGCGCGGAACGCGCTGGTGACGCGGCGGGCTTCGTTGTAGCGCCAGTCGGGGCGGAAGGGATCGGCGTGGAAGGACGCGAACTTCACCTGGGGGCTGCCGGTGTCGAGGACGAGCGTTGCCAGGCTGTGCCAGAAGTCGGGTGACCCGTTGTAGGCCCGCCACCCGCCGGGTACGGCGGTGAGGTCGGGGTGCCAGAGCAGGCCGGTGTGGAAGTGGTGCTGGCTGGAGGCCAGCGCGGGGCCGGCGGGGGTACCGGTGGTCGGGTCGGGCGCCGTGGTGCAGGTCAGACCGGTGTCGTCGGCCAGCTGCCATAGGACCTTGGCGCCGTCGTCGGGCTCGGCCCCGATGATCTCCTGGACGGCGAGAACATGGACGCCCATGGTGCGGATGATGCGCACCACCTGTTCGTAGCGGTTCCGCTCTCCCTGAGCCCTCGGTATGGCGAGCTTGTAAAGGTTGTAGGTACCGAATCGTACGTTCATGAAAGGCAGATCCACCTTCGGTAGGTCAGAACTGCGGGATCTTAGGTGGGGCTGCCGGAATCTCGGTCCCGGCAGCCCGAACCACCGGGAGATCGAATTCAGGCCTTGTCGAACCACCTCCGAAGTTCGGCATCGGTGACGATGCTGCGGTGCGCATCGAGTTCGATCTGAGCAAGGCGTACGTAGTGCTCAACCACACTGGCGCCGAATGCTTTCTGCGCTACCGGGCTTTCGCGGAAGTCGTTGAGAGCTTCTTGGAGCGAGAGGGGGACGCTCCGTGCGCTGTCCGCCTGATAGGCGTTGTCGGTGAACGGCTGCGGGGGCTGCATGTCGTGGTCGATGGCGTCCGTGATGGTGGCGATGGCGGCGGCGAGGGCGAGGTAGGGGTTGGCGTCCGCTCCCGGGAGGCGGATCTCGAGGTGCAGGCCGTCGCCCTGGCCGACGATCCGTACTGCGCAGGTGCGGTTGTCGAATCCCCACGCCAAGCGGGTCGGTGCGAATGACTCGTTGGTGAACCGTTTGTAGGAGTTGATGGTGGGCGCGTAGAGCGGAGCGAGGTCAGCCAGGGAGTCGACCAGCCCCGCAATGGCCTGGAGCGCGAGCGGGGAGAGAGTGTCGTTGACCGCGAGCGCTGAGCGGCTACTGCGCCACAAAGACAGGTGGAGGTGGAGACCGTTGGCCAGGCCGGTCGCGGGAGCGGCCATGAAGGTCGGGGCCATTCTTGACCGTTGGGCGATGGAGCGTACGGCGTGCTTGAGGACCGTGTGTCCGTCGCAGGCGGCCAGAGCGTCCCCGTACGGGAAGGTGACTTCCACCTGGCCAGGGGCGGACTCGGTCTTGATAGCTTCGACTGGCAGCCCGGCACCCTCTAACGCGGCTTGGAGTCGGCGTAGGAAGCGGTCGAGGGCCGGGTTGTGGTCGAGGGCGTAGTCGAGGTTGTCGGTCGCCACGGGCTGGAGGTCCCGATAGCCGGTTTCGGCGGTTTGGGCATAGCTGCCTTGGTAGAGGATGAACTCGGTCTCCAGACCGGCCTTGACGGTAAGCCCGCGGTCGGCCAGCCGTGCAAGCTGGTGGCGCAGCATCTGCCGTGGCGCCGCCTCGAGCGGCTGTCCTTGATGGTCCTGGGCATCGGCGTGCACCAGCACCGTACGGGGCATCCACGGAAGCGCTCGGATGGTGGACAGGTCGGGCACGGCGCGCAGGTCCTGGTAGCCGCTGTCCCAGGAGGTCAGCGCGAAGCCGTCCGCCGGGGTCATGTCGACGTCGGTGGCCAGGATGTACGCGCACATGTCCGCATCCCCGGTGGCGATGCGCTCGACGAAGTGCCGTGCGCCGTAGCGTTTGCCCTTCAGACGGCCCTGAAGATCGGGGAGAGCGAGCAGCACGGTGTCCACCTGCCCGGACCGGACGTGCTTTCGGAGTCCGTCGATGGTGAGGCGCCCCGCGAGGCGGCTTGCCGCGGTCCGCTCGCGGGCAGCGGTTAAGCGGTTCGGCGTGGTGGTCTCCATCAGACGATCTCTTCCTCGAGTTCGGCGGTCTCGCGGGCGTTGCCGTAGGTGGGGGTCTCGTAGGAGCGGCGGCCGGCTACGTGCCACCAGATGATGGCCAGGAGCAGGACGGCGGCCAGGGCGACGGGGGCGTAGTTGAACGTCTCGGCCGTAACCGGGTAGCTCTGCGGGAGCAGGAAGAGCACGGTCACGAAGGCCACCCAGACGACGGCGATCCAGCCGACGAGCGTGCTCCAGGGCCCAAGGTTCCAGGGGCCGGGCCGGAACGTGCGCCGGTTCCGGCGCCGGAGGTAGATGGGGATGGCGTACGCGGGGGTGATGCCGATGACGTTGATGGCCGTGACCGCTCCGTACGCGGTGGTGCTGTAGAGGGAGGGTGCGGCGAGGACGGCGGCGACGATGACCGACAGCCACACGGCCTTGACCGGCGTGCGGGTACGGTCGGACACCGTCCTCCACCACTGCGAGCCGGGCAGAGCGCCGTCCCGGGAGAAAGCGAAGACCATGCGCGAGCAGGCAGCGACTTCGGCGTTGCCGCAGAACAGCTGCGCCACGATCACGATCAGCAACAGGGCTTTTGCGCCGCCGGTGCCGAGGGCGTCGAGGAAGATCTGCGCGGGCGGTACGCCCGTCTCGGATGTCTGGGTGCCCGCGTAGTCCTGGATGGCGAAGGTGAGGCCCGCGAGGAGGACGCCGCCGGCGAGCCAGGACCAGGCGATGGCCCGGACGATGCCGCGAGCGGCGTTGACCTGGGCGCCGGTGGTCTCCTCCGATAGGTGGGCGGAGGCGTCGTAGCCGGAGAAGGTGTACTGGGCCAGCAGCAGGCCGATGAGAACGACGTACCAGTGCGGATTCCAGCCGGTGTCGTTGACGAACTTCCCGAACACGAAGGACGCCGACTGGTGATGGGAAGGCACCGCCCACAGAACGCCGACGATCACTGCTACGCCGGTCAGGTGCCACCAGACGCTGATGGAGTTGAGGACGCTTACCAGCCGGACGCCGAAGAGGTTAAGCAGCCCGTGCAGGAGCAGGATGCACAGGTAGATGAGCATGGTCTTGCCGGGTGTCGGCTCGAAGCCCCATTGCAGGTTGGCGAAGGCGCCGGTGAACAGGGCGGCGCCGTAGTCGATGCCGGCGATGGCTCCGAGCAGGCCGAGCAGGTTCAGCCAGCCCGTGTACCAGCCCCACTTCTTCGAACCGAGCTGGTCCGCCATGTAGTAGAGGGCGCCGGAGGTCGGGTAGGCGCTGGTGACTTCGGCAAGGCCGGCGCCGACGAACATCACCATCACGCCGACGGCGATCCAGCCCCACATCATCACCGCGGGACCGCCGGTGTTCAGCCCGAAGCCGTACAGCGTCATGCAGCCAGACAGGACCGAGATGACCGAGAAGCTGATGGCGAAATTGCCGAATGGACCCATACGCCGGGTGAGCACCGGCTTGTATCCGAGAGTGCGCAGCAATTCGTCGTCACGCAGGTCCTGCGACTGCCGGTCGACCAGGCGAATCCGGCGGCTGCGGATGGACACGAAAGACCTCCCAAGATAAGCGAAACGGCGCAACGCGCACACTGCTGGTCACGCCCATGACAACTGGTCAGTTCGACATTCCCGCCGCGTGCAAGCACTGACTGCGGGCACGTACGAAAGCGGCCTCGGCCAACTCCGGACGACGGGGATCGTCGGCGACGTAGACCCAAGGCTGCAAGGCCGCATAGGGTCCCAGAGCTTCGAACACCGGTGCCGCCTCGATGTACTGGTGGGCGGCCCACAGCGCGAAGGCCAGGTGAGAAAGGTCAGCCACCGATCGCCTCAGCGGACCTGAGTGCGTGACCGCGGCGAACCAGTGATGGAACGCCTTGAGAGCATCGCTGCGAGTAGGATCTTCGGCCCACTGTCGGCGAAGGAGCGGATCCTCTCGTCCTTTGCGGCGCGCCTGGTCCAGCTGCTGGCGGTAGGACTCGGCATAGGCGTACAGAGGGAGCGCGAGCAGCGCCGACCCGAAGGGGGCCCAGGAGGCGACCCACCGTCCATAGTCGACCGCTGAAGCCGAGGCCGCGGCGCCTGTGGTGCAGCCGTTGAGGAATTCGAGCATGCGGTGGAACGCTTCACGGGGCTGCTGGTCGCGGTCCCAGACCCGTCTGAGGAGGCCCCATGGGCCGGGCGGCAGCATGTACTCCCACGGCTGGACGCGGTGCTCGGCTCGCTGCTGGTGTTCATCGAGAGGGGCCAGGGCGAGCAGGCAAACCCATGGCACCGGGTCGGCCGGCACGGCCTCGGCGGCGACTAAGCATGCCTGGCGTGCCACGGTCTCAAGGTCGTGGGCGCCGTAGTAACGCTTACGGTGGGCGCGCCGCGCTCGCTGAACCAGCACGCGGGCCCACATCACTCGCGCGTCGGGGTTGTTCCGCTCCTCCTCCGCCCACGCTTCCACCGTCGTCGTTCCGGCTGCTACCACGCCCAGCACCTGTGTGCGCGTGGTCCGCAGTCCCCAGTCAGTGTCCGTCTGGGCGAGCAGGTCCCGCATTGCGACCCACCGGCCGGCTCGTACCTCCTCCACCGCCACGCGCAGGGCATCGTCGAACCCGGCCGGGTGGTAAACCGGGTGGAACTCGTACGAGCCGGTCATCGCGTGCTCACCTCTCATGGGACACCTCTGCGTCAGGGGTTCGGCGAAGTCCGTTGCCGCTGTCGGCCGCGCAGTGGTGAGCAACGGCAGGCTCTATCAATCCCGGTACACCTCATCGTGGTTGCCTGATAGATCCAATTGGAGGAGATCCATGGCGGCGATCGCCGCGGCAGTTGCCTGGAGGAGGCCCTCAACGCCCCAGTGGAGCACTGCGGGGACGTTGCTGATCGGGCTGAGCAATCTCTGGTACCGAGGGTTCGCGCTCGTATTGGCGTCGAGCGGGTGGAAGGCGGTCACATGTGCCGCCATCCTGAGTTCGGCGTACGGCGGCGTGCCGTTGCTCTCGTCAACCCGTTGGTAACCCAGGTAGATCGGTTCAGTGATCGAGATTCGCCATTGCTCCTGGCAACCACGCATGAGGGTCTTGTGCACATCGTCGACAGCCGGGTCCGGTGCGCATCCAGGAAGTTCGCAGCGATCCCTCATCTCTCGCAGCAGGACCCGTCCATAGTCATCGAAGCAAAAGCCGTGTATTTGGCGAATAGGGATGCTGTCGGGCATAAGCCCAGGAATCCATGTATATCTGGGTGGAATCACCTACTTCTCCTTCTTGACGTACTGCGGCTGAGGGCTGACGTCAGCTCCTGCTTGCCGAGGCGGTAGGCATCGCCTCGGCGAACAGGGGGGGTCGGCTCAGTCGGAAGTCGGGGCCGCAGTCTGGCCATGGTCACGACAGGAGTCCAAGGCTCATCGCTAGGACGTTCATACGCACATCTCTTCGGTGATATCACTGGCGTGATCCGCAGTCTGCTTGTGAGCAATGGCGTACACGCGCAGGCGGTCCCCCACCTCCTTCCGCGCATGGTGGAACTCCTGCCGCAGCGGCTCGCCGCCCATACGGAGAGTCTGCGACGGCAGGGTGTCCTCATGCCGGGTGCTGTGGCCGCTCTGAACGCGACACGAGATCACCCCGGGTATGTCCCGACTGTGGTCACAGACAACCTCAAGCCCAATGCCCTGCTGAAGCTCGCAGCCTTCAATCTTGCCAACTTCCTGGACACGGAGATCGGCGGGTTCGCCTCTGACGACCAACATCGGCCGGCGCTCGTCGCCATATCGCCCAGAAGAGGGCTCAAGTCAAGCATGGAGCGGTCTTCACCCGCGCCAACACTGTCATCATTGGGGACTCCCTCGAGGATGTCCGGACTGGCCTTGAAGGCGGATCCGCGGTTATCGGCGTCGCCTCCGGCAGGGCCACGGCAGCCGAGCTGATCGAAGCCGGGGCTGACGTCGCAGCACCCGATGGCCTCGAAGATGTGAATCAGCTCCTTAGGGCCATCTCCACGCTGACACTGCGGGCCTCGCTGAGAAGCGTGAGTAACTCCAGGTCTTAGCTGTGGCCTTGCCCGGGACACCTCCGAGGGCCTTATCACCTGAGTGATTTCACTGCCAAGACGTGAGCAGTACGCTGGTGCGGATGAGGTAAGGGGATGCGTGCTGGGCCAGAGGCCAGCACTGTTTCCACCGCAAGGTAGAAATTGCATGCCCAGTTACGTTGACAGAGTGCAACATTCTCCAAGCTGTAGAGCAGAATAGCCCGGAATGAGGTCGGGTGAATGCCTAGAGTTGAGAACGAACCAACGGCCATCGCCATCGGCTTGCTCATTTTTGGGGGCGGCTCGTTGCTTCTCGGTTCACTCTTCGGTATCTGGATCGCATTTAGCGTTGTGTTGGCCGGATCCATAGGCGTATCTGTGGGTGCGGAGGTACAACTACGCCGGAAATTACACCGAGATCGTGAGCGGCAAGTCTGGAAGGACATCCTGTGGCAAGAATGGGGGCACAGAGATGAATCGCCGTAATCATCTCAGAAGTCTGGACGTGACGCGAATCTCAGGTGCGGATCCGAATGGTGACCACAAGGGGAATGTTGAGGGGGAAGGTTCGGACGGAGTTCTACCCCACCGCAGGCTTGGCTGGCTCAAGTCACTGACCCTGTCTAGCGATCTCCTGATCCTTGGTAATGCGGCAGACGTGACCGTTACTGAGGAATGGATCTCCATATGCACGCGTTCGTTGCCGCAACTTCGCATCGGCAACGCAATCGTATCCCCGAAGCCACCAACCCTCGAAGACGTACCCGCTTGGATCAGGAACCTGGAGCAGGAAGTCGGGCAGTCGGCTGCGAGATATGGGCGCATTGTTTGGGAAGGTGGCCCGGCTGAAGAAGACGTCTATCGCGCCTTCAAGGATGCCAGCTTCGAACCGTACGACAGCCTGAGCATGAAAGCCGATTCTTTGAAAGTGCGGCCTGGTGCGACTGGTGTCCCCATGCAAGCGGTGCAGTCCGACGCGGAGTGGCGGGAGCTCCTCGACTTCCAGATTCGAGCGAATCAGGTCACCAGGTCGAGCGATCGAGATTTCTTAGCAGCCCGCCTGGACCTGTACCGCACCGAATCGAAGGCAGGAAACGGGGCCTGGTTCACCGCACATGCTGACGGCTGTGTAGTCGGCTGCTGCGGGATTGCACTCGGTAACGGACTAGCCAGGCTGCAAGGGCTGGAGGTGGCGACTAGTCACCGGGGTAATGGGGTTGGCATATCGCTGGTCAGTGTTGCCTCCGAGTGGGCACTGCGACATGGCGGTACGCGACACCTAGTGTCTGTTGTGGATCCAGATTATCACGCGCGTCGGCTGTTCGAGTCGGTCGGATTCCGGCCGCATGACCTAGTGTGCGGCGTCGTCCCTGTCGACTCCCTCACGTCGCCTGCCGTTTCACGCCGCCCTGAACCCCAACTACCTGGAGAGGAAGAGTAATTGGAGCGAACAACGATGGGCAGCGGCTTTAACCTCGTTCCGCTCAACCCCACGATCGGCGGCGAGGTCACCGGGCTGGACCTGAGGAAACCACTGGATGCAGAGACGGGCACAGCCCTGCGGTCTGCTCTCCTGGATCGCAAAGTCTTGTTCTTCAAAGAGCAGCACCTCGACGTCGAAGAGTTCGAACGCTTCGGTCGGGCCTTTGGGGAACTGTTCGTCCACCCGACAATGCCGCACCTGCCCGAAAGCGTCTACATCAACCCCGTGGCCACAGAGCATGGCCCGGCCAAGGATTGGCACATCGGCGGTCCATGGCGCGCGAACCCCTTTGTCGCTGAACTCCTGCAACTCAAGATCACCCCACCCGTAGGGGGAGACACCATGTGGGCGGACCTGCAAGCCGCCTATCGAGATCTGTCAGCCCCCCTGCGGCACCTCTTCGACGAACTCACCGCGGTCTACCTGGGCGACCCTGCACAATACTCGCCAACGACACGGACTGATGCCGGCGAGCGACTCGAAGTCGAGCACCCCCTGGTCATCAGCCATCCCGAGACGGGGGAACGCGGCCTGTACTACAGCACGTCAGCTGTGCGTATCCCGGGCCTGAGCGAGCTGGAGCAGGTCACCGTCAGGCGTCTCCTCATTGAGCAGGCAACCCAGCCCCGGTTCTTGGTTCGGTACCGGTGGCGGCCCGGCGACATCGCCGTCTGGGACAACCGAGCAGTGTGGCATTCAGCCGTCGACGACTACGGCGACGCTCCTCGTCTCGGCTGGCACGCGTCCGTTACCGCTGACTGGCGCCCCAGCCCAAGCTCGGCTACCAAGTGATCAGCAGCTAAGGCTGGTTGTCAGAGGTCGTACCTTTGACAACCAGCCGTTGTGCTTGTTCACCGACGCTGGCCGCCCTCGTTGTCCGCACCCGGGGGATTCCCGTTGTCCGCCGTCACCTCTCGACGCACATCACGACGCGAGCGCGGCAGGGTTTCGGGAAAAGTATGCCCGCATCGCTGCAGTATGTGCGGGAAAGGCAAGGTCTACAGCCTCGTCGAGCACGAGCCACTCCGTCACCTCGGCCGTGGAGGCTGGGGTCGGAAGAGTCTCTGCGTCTCGTTCGCGTAGCAGGGCAAACAGGTCAAGGGTGTTGACCGCGCTCCGGGCATCGAAGAGATGGGCATCATCCGCAGCAGCATCGAGCCCGGTCTCTTCCTTCAATTCCCGCACAGCGGCTTGCTGCCAGGTCTCTCCGACCTCTATGTATCCGCCCGGCAAGGCCAGTTGACCTCGACAAGGTTCGATGTCTCGCCGCACCACTACCAGCCCCGGCTTGCCGGCCCTTGTGATGACGGGCTGCAGCGCGACCGCAACGGGGAGCGGGTTCGCCCAGTGTGTCTCGCCACAGCCTGGACAGTCCCTGGGCCACTCGGCCCCGGATGAGTAGGAGGTTCCGCAGTACGGGCAGTGCGTGACGCTGCGGCCTCGGGTGTATCCCATGCGAACTGTCCCCTTCTCGCGGACCCGGTGATCGGGGCGGCACGGTCGAATCCAGCGGGATGTTCCGGAGGTCTTGCCACCGTGTACGGGCCTATGAACGCGTCTGCCCGTAGGGCAATGGATGCCATACGGGCAGACAACGGCAATCTCTAGCCGCGGGCCGGCACGAAGTTCACGAGCTTCGGAGCAAGCACAATGACCTTCGCCACGCTCGTGCCATCGAGGGCTGCCCGGACCTTCTGGGATCGCATCGCCAGCTGCTGCAGCTCGTCCTCACTGATGTCCGGCGAAACCTCAATGCGGTCCCGGAACTTGCCCGCCACCTGGACGACGCATGTCACCTGCTCCTCGACGAGAAGCACCGGGTCCACGTCTGGCCAACCTGCCTTGAGCACAGAGGAAGCCTGGCCCAGGCGGACCCAGCACTCCTCGGCTGTGAATGGAGCGACGCAGGACAGCATGCGGACCAGTGCCCCCGAACCTTCCTGGACGGCGGGATCACCCGGGCCGGGCTGTCGATCGACGGCCTGCCGGAGCGTGTTGGTGAGCTGCATCATGCGGGCGATGCCGACATTGAACCTCTTGGTCTCCATCGCCTGTGTGGCCTCGTCGATGAGCCTGTGAACCACCTTGCGGAGCTCGAGGTCACCTGTGGCGTCCGCGGGCGCCGAGGGCGCGTTGCCGATGTCGCCGGCCAGACGCCAGACCCGCGCGAGCCACTTCACCGATCCAGCCGGCGACACGTCCGCCCAGTCGATGTCGTCTTCGGGCGGGCTGGCGAACAGCATCGTGACCCGCACTGCGTCCGGGCCGTGCTGGGCGATCTGTTCTTGGAGGTTGACCAGGTTGCCCAAGCTCTTGCTCATGGCCTTGCCGTTCATGATGACCTGACCCTGATTGGTCAGGCGAGTGAACGGTTCAGTGAATGGGACCAGGCCGAGATCGTAGAGCGCCTTGGTGAGGAACCGGGCGTACATCAGGTGACCGGTCGCGTGCTCCTTGCCACCGACGTATTCGTCGACGGGCAGCCAGGACGCGATACCTGCCGGGTCGAAGGGCCCCTCTTCGTACCGGGGGTTGGGGTACCGCAGGAAGTACCACGAGGAGTCCACGAAGGTGTCCATAGTGTCGGTGTCCCGACGAGCCTGGCGACCGCACGAAGGGCAGTCGACCTTCACCCATTCGTTGGCGGTCTCCAGAGGAGACTTGCCGCCCTCTGGGCGCAGCGTGTAGCCACTCTCGGGGAGCTTGACCGGCAGCTGCTCCTCCGGGACAGGGAGGGCGCCACACGAATCGCAATAGATGATCGGAATCGGAGTGCCCCAGTACCGCTGTCGTGACAGGAGCCAGTCACGCAGACGGTAGGTGACAGCCCCCTGACCGACGCCTCGCTGCTCCAGGTCGGTGATGACCGCAGCGATGGCCTCGTCCTTGCGCAGCCCGTTGAGCGGGCCCGAGTTCATAAGCACACCATCACCGGCAGTCGCGATGCCGGTGTCAGCAGGGTCCGGCTCGCCAGTGTCGACGACAGCGCGGACTGGCAGGTCGAAGGTACGAGCGAAATTGAGGTCGCGCTGGTCGTGGGCTGGGACAGCCATGACGGCTCCGGTGCCGTAATCGGCCAGCACATAGTCGGAAGCGTGGACGGGGAGCTTCTCGCCGCTGACCGGGTTGACCGCGTAGCGGCCGAGGAACACGCCGGTCATGGGCCGGTCGATGGCCAGCCGTTCCATTTCAGCCTTGGAGGCCAAACCGGCCCGGTACTCGTCGAAAGCCGCCCTGTGCTCGGCGTCGCACAGTTCGTCGGCCAGCGCCGAGTCCGCGGCCACGACGAAGAACGTGGCCCCGAAGAGGGTGTCGGGCCGGGTGCTGAACACGCGTACCGGCTCGTCACGGCCCTCGATCTGAAAGTCGATGTGAGCACCGGTGGAGCGTCCGATCCAGTTCCGCTGCATGCTAAGGATCTCGTCCGGCCACTTGCCTTTCAGCTGCTCCATGTCGTCCAGCAGCCGCTGTGCGTACTCCGTCGTGCGGAAGAACCACTGGGTGAGGTTGCGCTTCACCACGTCGGTGCCGCAGCGCTCGCACTGGCCCTGGATGACCTGCTCGTTCGCCAGCACCGTCTCGTCGGTGGGGCACCAGTTGACAGGGGCTTCCTTACGGTAGGCGAGACCGCGTTCGAACAGCTTCAGGAACAACCACTGGTTCCAGCGGTAATACTCCGGGTCCGAGGTGTGGAACCTGGTGCGCCAGTCGAAGGAGATGCCCAGGCGCTCGAACGACTCCGCCTGGATGTCGATGTTCCCGTACGTCCAATCACGGGGATCGAGGTTCCGCTTGCGGGCCGCGTTTTCGGCAGGCAGGCCGAAGGAGTCCCACGCGATGGGGTTCAGGACCTGCTGTCCACGCATCCGCGCAAAGCGGGCCATCGTGTCGCTGATGCTGTACACCTCGGCGTGCCCCATGTGGAGGTCACCAGAAGGGTAGGGAAACATGCTGACGACAAGGGTGCGCTGCCCGTCCTTCGGGCTCGCCGGCGTTAGTTCCTCCGCCTCGAAGAGCCGCTCTTCCCGCCACAGCCGAAGCCACTTGTCGATGCCAGCGTGCGGGTCGTAGGTCTCCCGGGCGGTGGCCCCTTGCTCGTCAGCCATCTGTTCCAGTCCTCGTTGCGGAAGGTGATGAGTCTGTCCGGACTCGGCGTGGCGGCTTTGGTGGGGCGTGCTCTCCGAGAAACCGCAGGCCGATCCGGTCGTCGCACCCGGATAGCGTAGCGCGAACCGGCTGGCCGTCAGCGCGTCAATGCGGCCGTCACTGTTCGGTACTTGGTGCGCTTTGGAGAAGTGTCCGTCCACCAAATGGGACGTCAGCCGCGTGCTCTCCAGAGCGTGCAGGGCGGTTAGCACAGCTCCTGTCGAACGCACGCGCGTGATCAGCGGGTGCTGAGTTCTGCTCGACCTTGGCTGATCGGTGATCCAGATGGCTGGCACGTCGCAGGCCAGGGCCCCGAGGACATCGCGGTCGTAGGTGTCGCCGACCACGACTGCCTCCTCGCGCCGTCCGCCCGCGCACTCGATCGCGAGGGAGACAGCCCGCGGATCTGGCTTGGCGACCCCCGCCTCTGTAGAGATCACTAGATCACACATGTGTTCTAGTAGGCCCGACGATGCGAGCTTGCGGCGCTGTCCGCCTCCAGGCCCGTTGGTCAGTACGACGAGGCGCCGGTCCTCGCGTACGAGATTCTCCACCAGGTCCGAGGCACCAGGAAGTAGACGGACGTCCTGATGGCGGTGCTGTGTGTAGGTGGTGCTGATCGTGCCGACGAGCCCCTGGTCGACGGCCCCGACGCTCTCGAGCGCGAGCCTCCATGCGGCCTGTCGGAACGCCGGTAGCCACGCCCTCAGCCGGTTCAGGGCAGGAACCGTCTTCTCGAAGTCCTCTGAGAGCCCGTCCCATGCCGATATCCCGAACGCATCGCTGAGTGGATCAATCCACGTCGCCCTCCACCAGAGTCTCTGGGCAGCCACTCGAGCTGCGCGAGCGAAGCGGACGGCGTCGATGCCGGCATGCTCCTGGACGATGTGCCCTGCGGCCAGGAACGCCCGATCGATGGTTCCCTGCTCGTCGATCAGGGTCCCGTCCAGGTCTAAGATCACCACCTCTCTGCGCTTCATCGAGCGCGTATTCTGTCCAGCCAGGTGGCGACCCCGGGCATCATGGCCTCGTAACGGAAGCCCTCCGAAGATGCTGCCGCGGCCTCGCGCATCTTGGCTGTGGGCTCATCCTGCAAACAGGAGAGCATCGCTGCTGCGACATCGTCCGCGGACAGGGATGCGGTCGTCATCCCGAATCCCTGCGTTGTGACGATGTCGCCCAAGGCGCCCCGGCGCGGCGCTACGACAGGCAGCCGGTAGAGCACGGTCTCGCGGAGCCTCATAGGGGGGCAGAGGTCCCACAACACGTGTGGCTCGTACAGGCAGAGCGCGGCTCGCGCTGTTTCCATGACCGCGATCCGATCCGCCAGGGACAGGCCGCCCTGGCAGAAAGTGACGTGCCGAGCGAGCCGGGGATCTGCGGCCACAGCCTCCTGGACAGCTTGATAGGCCGTGGTCGGGGTGCCACGTTGCGGGTACAGAAACCACAGAGCAGCCTCGTGCCCAGCGTCCAGGAGGGAGCTCAGCCCCCGTACCGCGGCCACCGGGGAGTAGTGGTTCCACATGCCCCCGTTCCACACAAAGTCGGGGCCCGGAGTGGGCGACTCAACCGACGGTTTCGCCCGTGCCCGCTCGTTGACGTCGCTGAAGCCCACCGGCAGTAGCCACAGGAGGCCGTCGAGCGACATATCCCGGGCCGACTCCAGGAGCACATCAAATCGGGAGGTGGTGAGCATCCCCGTCAACACCTGCTTCTCCACCTCGCTGGCCACGAAGTAGCCGTCTGCCGACTGCAGGCGCATCAGATATTCTTCAAGCAATCCACGGTATGCCGTCGATCGGTCGCTTGAGTTATGCACCCGCTGATATGTTGTGTACTCCAGCGGCCATACGATTGCATCGAATATGCAGATCGCCCCGGCCTCCTTGAATCGCCTAACGGAATCTGTGGGGGTCGCGAATCCGTAGAGGTAGATATCCCGCCTCTTCGGGGTAATCTCCTCGTGCCTGGCCTGCCAAGGAATTCCAGCCCAGGTCTCCAAGACGTCCGCATGTGGCACGTCGGGTGTGAGTACCAACACCTCTTCGTAGTGCTCCAATGCGGAAGCAAGCTCCCAGGCCCTGAAACCCACGCCGTTCAGACCTGACGACATTCCTACGCCGAAGTCGACATACAACACTGGTGCCCCCAAGGTTCGAATGCGCACGGCCGGTCAGGCGTGTGCAGTTATCCGACTATTTCCTGTAGACGCACCACGGGTATCACCCGGGAGGTGCTGGCCTCGTAACGTGCATATTCAGAATCGCGCCCCACCTGGCGTGCGTAAACTCGATCGCGTTCTTCCCCGAGCAGCTCTATCGCGGCCGCTTCGAATTTTCGGGAGCTGACTTCTACGGTGACTTTCGGATTGGCCCGGATGTTGTGGTACCAGTCCGGGCTCTTGTCGCTTCCCCCATCCGAGGCGAAGACGAAGAGGTCTTTGCCCTCACACTGGTAGGCGAGGGGCGTGGTGCGGCGCTGCCCTGTGCGGGCACCGACGGTCGTGAGGAGAAGGATCTCCCATGATGCGCGAGGGCCGGCCAGCCGTCCTCCGTTGGCTCGAAACTCCTCGATAATCCGGTTTTTCCGCACGAGGCAAGCGGCCTTGCCTTTATCGGGGGCGTCTGCGCTGAAGTGTGCGGGAAGCCCGTCAGTAAGGACGTCCGTCAGGTACTTCCCCGTGGCTGTCGTCGCAGGCAGTGTGAGGCCGAGGCCCTTGGCGTACTTGAGCGCGAGCTCAATCTCGCGGGTGGTCCGGTCCACGAAGGGGTGGCTGCCGATCCCGGCGTTCAGCGCGTCGTCGTCCTTCTTGCCCCAGTGCTCCAGCACCCAGCTGCTGCCGGTGCTGGAGCGTATGCCGTCGAGCAGGGCTTCGTGCGGGAGGCCAGCGGTAGCCGCAATGTGAGCCACCTCCAGCATCGCCAGACGGTTGGAGTGAAACAGCAGGTTGTTGCAAAGCTTGAGGCCCATGCCGGCGCCGACTGGACCTGCGTGCACGATGTTATTGCTGTATAGGTGAAGCGCCCATCGTGTCTCCTCGATCGTGACGGTGTCACCTCCCACGAACAGGGTGAGGACTCCGTCGCGCATGGAGCCGCGCCCGCGGCTCATGCCCGCGTCGAGGAGGGCGACATCGCGGTCAGCGAGATCCTTCGCGAGCGCCCTGCACGTCTCTGGGGCCACCGTCGAGTGCACCACCACAACGGTCCCTGGGCGCGCGGTTTCGATGAGACCGCGCTCCCTCAAGATCACGTCCCGCACCTGGTCATCGGTGTGCACGATGACGAGCACAACGTCGCAGCGGTCGGCGACGTCTGCGGGATGCTTGGCGGACTCAAAAAGCAGGGAATCGAGGTCCACCAGGCTGGGGGACATGTCGAGACCGATCACTCCGTGGCCGACGGAGATTATGCGCTGGGCGATCGTGCCGCCCATCTCACCGAGGCCGATCACGCCAATCGGCAGATCACTGTTCATCGAGTGGCTCCTTCGAGGGTGGCGCGGTCGGATGGGATGACGGCCCCGGTCGTGGTGGGCCGGCAACTTGGGCCAGGAGCTGGTGCCATTCGTCGAAGACGGCGTTGAGACGGTCTCCATCTCCAGCGGTACTGGCTGGATGGAGGGCGTGGTGCCAGGAGCTCTCCCAGAACTGTCGGACGACCGGTGGCATACGCTGGAGCTTCTCTGCCCGGACTTCCGCGGAGTCGAGGCAGAACAACGTGGAGCGGTCTTCCGCCCGAGCCATGCGGCCTGTTCCAGTGACCGACGGGGAAGGCACATGGGCGACGTGGTCGATCTGGTCTTGAGAGCCGGTTGCTGCCGACACTGCCCGCGCTGCGTTGATGGCTTTGGCCTGATGAAGGTTCTCCGCGACCACAACGCGCCGGACATCGAGGCCGTCCACCAGCTCAGCCACCACGGACGGCACGTACGTCACGATGCTGCGCTGGTACTGCCGCAGCCGCGCTGTGCTGGGCGATGTCTGCCCGGACGGTGAAGGCCGGATGGTGTACAGCTCTTCCAGGTCCTTCGGGGCGATCAGGCCACTGATTTTGTTCACGGCGGTGTCCAGCGTCGCCGACACCGCGTCCCCGTCTGTCCGGATCAGGATGGGCGGGCTGCCGTCCTGAATGGATGCGGCGATGTTGTTGACGAAGGCTTCGAGCTGGTCACCGAAACGCCGCCACCTGTCCAAGCTGATCGATGAGTTGACGATGATCTCTTCACCAACAGGCAGGAACAGTACACAGGGCACGCGGGCCCAGGCCGCCAGCAGCAACGGTTGGAGGGTGTCGGCTATGAACTCCGCCCGCACGCGCTCAAGCTGCGCGTCGCAGTTGGTGAGGCAGGCTCCGCCGACCACCACCGACGGGCCGCCGAGCAGGGGCTCGAACTGAGGATTCACTGCGAAGGCCATACCGGCATTCGCTGGACCGTACCCGGACAAGCCCCGGTTCGTTGCGGTAGATACGAGTCCGAGCCGGTCGAGAAGCCAGGCGCCTGATCGCCTGTACATGCCGCGCAGCACACGATCAGCCATCCGCCCGTCCATCGCGACTCCAGTCACGCTGGACATCAGGATGCCGACTCCACGTGGGAGAGGATGGTCTCGCTGATGAAGTCGATCTCGGCGTCAGTCAGTTCCGGATACACCGGGATCGAGATTACTTCGGCTGCAACCTCGGTGGCACGGTCGAAGCTGTGCGGCCGCAGGGCATGCCCCTCGAAC
Organism: Streptomyces abikoensis; assembly: GCF_014648775.1. Taxonomy (GTDB): domain Bacteria; phylum Actinomycetota; class Actinomycetes; order Streptomycetales; family Streptomycetaceae; genus Streptomyces; species Streptomyces abikoensis. The sequence continues at coordinate 1,373,010 of NZ_BMRT01000001.1, read as the reverse complement.
GCCGGCTGGTCGTGCAACAACCACGGGTAACAGACCAGGGCGCCGACTCCTTGATCGGCGAGCTGCTTGCGCAGCCGGTCTCGGTCTGGGACCCGGATCGTGTACTTGTGGTACACGTGAGCCTCAGCCTCGGTGGCTGTGGGTGTGACGACGTTCGAGGATGAGGCGAAGTTCCTCGTGTAGCGAGCTGCGATCTCCCGCCGCCGGGCGATCCACGTGTCGAGGTGGGGCAGCTTCGTCGACAGCAGCGTGGCCTCGAAAGGGTTCAGCCTGCTGTTCAGGCCCATCCGCGTGTGACGGAAGCTCCCGGCATTGCCGTGGCCACGCAGGGAGCGGACACGAGTGGCGATCTCTCGATCATTCGTGAGCACGGCCCCTCCGTTAGAGAAGCTGGACAGGTGCTTCGACCAGTTGAAACTGATACCCGAGGCGGTGCCGAACGATCCGACGCGCTGGCCGGCGCTCCGTGCTCCGAGAGCCTGGGCGACGTCCTCGACGATGGTGATTGAGTGCTGATCAGCGATCTGTTTGAGCGCCAGCATGTCGATGGCCTCACCGAAGAGATGGACTGGAACGATGGCTGCGGTATTCGGCGATATGGCGTCGCGAACGGCGTCGAGGTCCATGACCATCCGGCCCGGTGCCACATCGACGAACACCGGCGTGAAGCCGGCCATGATGATGCTTGCAGCGGTGGCGTAGAAGCCGAAGTCGCAGGTGATGACCTCAGCGCCGGCGGGTGCGTCCAGAGCGCGGAGGGCGATGATGAGCGCGTCGGTACCCGATGCGACCGCTACAGCGGAGTCGACCTGGCAGTAGTCCGCCAGCATGCCTTCGAACTTCTCGACTGCCCGGGCGAAGGCAGTGTCGTCCTTGAGGTCGATGGAGCCGAGGGCCCCGGTCAGGTCCTGCGAAAGGTTGTCGTGCTGCCTGCTGTTTGAGTGGAACGGGATCACTGCATCGCTCCTTCGGTCAAGTGCTCGTGGCCAGCGGGACTTCAGGCTTGATGGCGGAGCTTCGGTGCTCCCGCGCGACGCGGTCGACAACCAGCTGTCGGAGTACCTGGCAGTCGGCAAGGTCACGGGACAGGCGTGGATCGGAGCTCACCTGCTCTTCCGCGTCGTGCAGAAACTCGCGCCAGGGTCGCTCGATCTCGGTTCCGTACAACCCCAAGAGCCGCCGCCACGACTGCTCATACGCGGTGACTGAGATCAGCCACTCCTCGAGAGTCTTGCGGGGAGTGTGGCCGCAAGGCAGGTGACTCGTGGCGCGGATCGTGCGGCCGGTGGCGAGCGCACTCGCAGATAGGCTCGGCCCGATGAGGGCGCCGAGGTTCAGAGCTGTGGTGATAGCGCGCTCGAACGCCGGCCGTCGAGCTAGGGTTCCGCCAGCCCCACCTTGGATGTACGGCTTGTTGACGACGTTCCCTGTGCGTTCCAACGCCCGTATGAACTTCTGCGAGCTCGGGGTTTCCCAGAGTTCGCACTGTTCGTGGATGACCATGCCACTGATGGCATCGAGTGTGGGCTCGGTGGCAAGTGCGCGTTCCAAGAAGGCCCAGTGAGCGGTGCCCCGCAGGACCGCATCCGCGTCGAGGAATCCGACCAGATCCTGTCGGGTGCCCAGACGCGCGGCGATTCCGAGGCCCTCCTGTACGGCACGGATGTAGCCGACGTCATCAGCAATGACTGCCACAGCGAATGCCGGGGTCGTCTCGCTGATTTCCTTGACCAGGACATTGGGGTCCACGACGGGTCCGCGAGTGCCGTTGAAGACCAGGATGTGCATGGTCTGCGTGCAGGGGCTGGCCTCCGACGCGGCGCGCAGGCTGGAGGCGATGGCGGGTCGCGGGTCGTGGTCCGGTCCGACCGGCACGACGATGGGGATCATCCGACCCAATGACCCATGTTTGGGAATGTGCAGTAATTCGGTGGCCACGCCCGGCTCCTATTCTCGGATCAGCGGGATTTGACGATGCGACGTGCTGCATCCAGGCCCTGTCGGACGGCCTGGTCCATATTGATGTAGCTATAAGTGGCGAGGCGTCCGGCTGCTATGAGCGGATTCCTCGTGTGAGCGGCGAGTTGCGCCTCGTAGGAGGATTGCAGCGCCTTGTTGACGCCGGCGCTGTCGGGGACTGGGTAGTGCTTTGCGGAGGCGCCGGGGTACTCGCGCATGACGACGGTCCCGGGCCTGTCGTGGAGGCTCTCCAAAGCCCACTTGGTCTCGATCGTCCTGGTCCACTGGACGGCAAGGTCGGGTTCGTTCACCACCATCGACGGTTGGGCGAGTTTGACGTCCCGGATGAACTGACTTTCAAGACGGACTCCTCGCCATTCCAGCGGCCCCAGCTCGCTGCAGAAGAAGTCGTCCAGTGCAGAGGTGATCACGACGGGCTCACCGGGCAAGGTCAGCTCCGTCAGGTTGCCGTAGGTTATCGGCTGCCCGAGATGGATCTCCGCAGGCTCGAGGAGTGCCTCCACGAGGTCTGCGTAGCCCCGCTTCGGCCAACCCTGATGGGGGTCACGGAACAACCCTCTGTACCCGTCGTCGCGCAGCTCAACTCGATTGGTGGCAACGGAAGCCGACAGGCTCTCGGGGGCCCGCCCCCACTGCTTCATCGTGTAATTGCGAACACAGAGGTCGTAGAGAGTTTCTCCCATGAGTGACCGGCAATACGTCTCGAAGTTGGTTAAGTCAGGCCGATCTGGGGTCGAAGCCAGCTCGCGCTCCACTTCGGGCCATTCCTCGAGTTGAGACAGTTCGCATTTCTGGAGAGGCCAGCTCAACTCATGGGAGCGTACACGGATGGTGACTCGGTGTCGGTAGGGCACGAATTCTGTGAGTTTGGAGACAAGTTGCCACACCTCGGCGTCGTTAGTGTGGAAGATGTGCGCGCCGTGTGGCTCGTATGGGATTCCTCTTAGCCACTCGGTCCGTATGTGTCCACCGACCACGTCGGCCTGTTCGTATATGCGCACATGAAAGCCGTGTCGGGCTAGTTCCCACGCGGTGGTTGCGCCGGTCAAGCCCGCGCCGACCACAACGCAACTCCTAGACGTGTTCATGCTGGTCCGCCTGATTCGCGCGATTGGCCTGGTTGTTGGCGTGTTCCACATGGGTAGTACCGAAACCGTGTCTATGGATGCGAGTAAGGAACTCGCTGTCGATCAGTATCGAGATGCGACGCAAGGCCTATTCTCCCGTCTGATGCGAGTGTGCGCGTCTATGTCGTGCGCACCATCGGTGATCGCGGTTTTGAAGAGCGGATTTTGCGAAGGGAACTCTCCGTTGTCGGCTAACGGAATATGAGGTGCTGTCGTTGTGGGCCGGGTCCAGCAATCGATGTGGCTTCACCTGTGAGTGTGCTACAAGAACACAGGCAGTCAGTGTGCTATTCAATCGACCGGAGGGCCTATCGCGTCGGTGATATCACTCGCGTGATGCTGTGTGTCAGGTCGAGGAGCGGGCCGGCGGGTGGGGAGTGACGAAGCGCCAGACAAGGTTGATTGCTGTGGGCAGTGCCCAGTTTCTGGGCTCATGAGGGAGCGCAAGACGTCGTTGGCGTAGCGGGCCTGTACCGTCACGCCGGAGCCGCTGGGCGGTGGGAGGCCGTGAGGCGAGCGAAGAGGATCGCATGGGCGTGTGTACCCTCAGTGGGCTTTGGACCCGATCCAGTCCATCTGCTCGCGAAGCGTTGTCCACGGGAAGGGTTCGGATTGGTCGGCAGGGAGGATATGGACCCCCCACGCTCGAAGACTGGCGAGTGCTTGCACGTATGCGGGGTGTGCAGCCAGATCAGCGTTCATCCACGGCACAACGAGTACGGGCATGCCTCCGCCGACTGCTTCGCTGATCACGGCCAGCGCCAGCGTGTCTGCGATCCCAGCCCCGAGCTTCGTGATCGTGTTGAACGAGGCTGGTGCGACGACCACAAGCTCTGCACGGGGCAGGCCCACTGGGTCATCAGGGTCGAAGTCCCAGCGCACCGACCGGCCCGAGCGTGCCTCGGCTTCAGCGAGGTCCAGGAAGCGTAGTCCCACCGGGCTGGGAATGAGGTAGGGATCCCAGCCGGTCGTACGAAGTGTGGCCGCGAATTCGGGGATCTCTCGGGTCGGGCGGGTCCCACATCCGATGAGGTGCACCACTGGATTCATGATCGGTTCCCTTCGCTTTAGGGCGATCATGCCGCTGAGCGTGGTCTTGGAGGGGGCCGGCGATCGCTGCCTTCCTGCGCATCACCCGTTCTGCGGATGCGTCCGCGCCCGTAGCGCGCCGCGCGTGATCTTGGTCAGGCGATCGACGTGATCGATCACGATCCGACACTCAGGACACGATTCGTGACCAATGGCAGAGCGCTCGTCGAAGGCGCTGTCCGGGCAGGGCGAGCTCGCCGAGGCTAGCTGGCCGCCGGGGGCTCGAGCTCCCACGCGCCAAGGTGAGCAAGCTCGGCCAGGTCACCGACCTATTCGCGGAGGTCGGGCCTCGTGGCGAGCAAGCCGGCCGCCCGCTGCACCGTGAAGGAGGGTGGCGCCTACGTGAACAACGTGAAGGTGACCGCCGAGTATGCGGTGGCCATGGCCGACGAGCTCTGCGCGGACGCTGGCTGGTGCTGTGCAGGGGCAAGAAGAACTGGTGGCGATCGAGGTCTCGGAGCCTGACTGGCTCTTGTCTACGCTCCCGCTGGGCCATGTCCGGATCCGACGGCTGGCTGCTGCCCGTCATGCCGTGGGCGACGTCCGTGTCCCAGGCGGCGGGGATGATCTGCTGCACGAAATTCCTGTCGTAGGTGCTCGTATATGCGCCCTGCGAGTCAGGGCATAGAACCAGACCAGGTCGAGAGGGGCGTCGTCGGCGTGCATCAGCGGCGCGGCCCTTGATGCGGGGGAGCCAACGGGCGGCGTGGTGTGGCGATCGGCATCGCCGCATCCGTACTTGTCGCAGGGTCTTTTGGGGTGTGCCCGCAGGCTCAAGTTAGGGTCTGTGTCCATGCAACGGTTGGTTCTCTTCGATCTCGATGACACGCTGATCGACAGGAGCGGAGCCCTGGTCAGCTGGGTGACCGAGTTCACTGCACGGCACCGTCTCGGGGATCACGTCCGTCGGCAGTTGATCGCCAGGTTGAAGGATCGTGCCTCTCCTGCGGCCTTCGGGGAGATCCGAACCGAATACTGCCTTGCACCGTCCCGGGATTCCCTGTGGCGGGAGTACCGCCGTGACATAGCCGCATCCGTCGCCTGTTCAGACGCCGTCCTTGCCGGCCTCGCCGGGCTCCGGGCTTCGGGATGGCGGGTTGGGATAGCCACCAACGGGCCGAGCGACATCCAGACGGCCAAGCTCAGGGCCGCCGGCATACTCGAACATGTGGACGGCGTGTGTGTCTCGGAAGCAGCCTGCGCCCGGAAGCCGGAGGTCGCGTTCTTCGTCAAAGCAGCGGAAGCATGTGACTCCTCGCTCTCTGGAGGCGGCTGGATGGTCGGCGACAACCCCGAAACCGACATCTGTGGAGGCCAGGCAGCCGGGCTGCGGACGGTCTGGGTAAGCCGCGACAGGCATTGGCCCACCCACCTCGCTCCACCCGATAGATCGGTGCCAAATGCCCTCGCGGCGATTGAACTGCTCCTGAATGTTGACCACTCGAGGGGTGCTGCATGACGGTGAACGTATCGACGGTCGGGCTGCTGCACCCCGGCAGCATGGGTGCCGCTTTCGCTGCCCAGCTACGTTCCCAGGGCATTCCTGTGTTGTGGTGCCGGACTGGCCGCAGCAATGCCTCCAGGCAACGGGCTGACTGCGCTGGCATCGAAGCAGTCGATGATCTCGGTGGGCTCCTACGGCGTGTCGATGTGGTGCTGTCGCTATGTCCGCCTGAGGCGGCCGAAGACGTTGCAGCACAGGTTGGAGCCTTTGGCTTTCGGGGCGGCACGTACATCGAGGCGAATGCGATCACCCCGCTGAGGGTCCGCCGCATCGCCGATCGCCTGCCTCACGCGATTGTCGTCGATGGAGCTGTGGTCGGCTCACCGCCGGTGGGCGGTAAGCAGCCCACCCTCTATCTCTCCGGACCGAGCGAACACGTTGCGCAGGTCGAAGCGCTTTTCAGGGGCACTGATATCCGTGCTCACCGCTTGGGAGAGGAGATCGGGAAGGCTTCCGCGCTGAAGCTCGCCTACTCCAGCTATCAGAAGGCATCACGAGTCCTGGCCGCTGTGGCCTACGGGCTTGCGGACTCGCACGGTGTCGCCGACGAACTCCTTGAGATTGCGAGCAAGCGCTCCGGCAGCTATCTCGCCGAGACCGACTACATCCCCAAGACGGCCGCACGTGCTTGGCGGTGGGGCCCCGAACTGGGCGATGCCGCGGACCTGCTCGCCGAAGCAGGTCTCCCGGATCACCTCATGCGTGCGGCTACCGAGGTCCTCCATCTTTGGGAGAGCGCGAGGGACAGGACCCTCACAGTCGACGAAGCCCTCCGGCAGTTGTGTACTGAAGGACAGGCTGATCACAAAGGTGGTACGGGGGCCGCGGAGAGGTAGTCGTCCGTGCGGTGGGATCCCTGTCTGTCACGCTGAAGTGCGGACCAGGTGGTCAATCTGCCGGGCTGCGTCTGCCGGTGAGCAAACCTCGGTGTCCACGCGGAGGTGCCACGACGCGGACTGGTTGTGGGTGAGGTCCAGGTCGGTCGCGTCCCAGGCTGTGAGTCGTGCATCCGTATCGCCGTCTCCCCGTCCCTTGGAACGCAGCGCTGTGGTGTCGCGAGAGCACCACAACAGGATGCGTGACCACCTCGCAGGGTAGTTCGAGGCGACAGCCTCGACGCCTGCTACTTGGCCCAGGTGCAGGATGGGGATGCATCCGTCTTTCATCACCGCGTCCAGGCCTGGCCAGTCGACGACGTAAGTGTTGCCGTAGCGGTCGTTGCGGTAGAGGACATCGCCGTGGGCCTCCAGCTCACCCAGCTGCTCAAGCGTGCCCATCCTGTATCCCTTGGTGTTTCCGCTCCCGACCTTGAGACGGGTGAAGGGAACGTAACGCGGATCGAGCGCGGCGAGCTCGTCGGTAACGGTGTCCTTCCCCGCGGCCGGCGGCCCGTACAGCAGTATCCCTTGATTCATCAGAACACCGTCCCGAAGACCTGACGAACTTGATCAGTGAGCGATATGGCCGCGCCCAGCCGGTTGTCCACTATCAGATGGGGTACAGCAGGCCGGAGCTCTGAGTCGATGGTCGCTACGTAGTCGTCCCAGTTCTGTAGTTTCCAACTGTCACGAGCCGCCGATCGGAAGCTGATGTACTCGTGCATGGTCTCCAGGTCACACTGGATCCAGACGACAGCGACACTGACCCCTCGTGCCTCGCATCGGTTGGTCAGGCGCCTCATCCAGCGGACATCGGTTACCTCGGAGACAAAGGGCGCAGTCAGCACCGTGCTGATGGAGCAGTCGACGTTTGCGTACGCGGTCTCCAGCAAGCACTGGTATTCCAGTGGGCGCACTTGTTCACGGTAAAGAGCGGAATGCCGGTCATGAGGGTCACTGCCCATCTCGACAAGTAGCCTCTCCACGAGTGGCCGTGTGATCGGGTCCTTATCGAGTACAGGCCATCCGGTGAGCTGGGAGATGAAGCGTGAGAATTCCGATTTTCCACTGCCTGCGTATCCGCCGACCATCAGCAGTGTCGGCCGGTTCGGGTCTCCACCGGTGTGTCGCCGCTTCCACGCATCGATGATCCGCTGCTGCACCCCCTGTCCATCGGAGTCCGTCGTTCCCGGGGCGATCTGGGACAAGGCGCGCTCAACAGCCAGTACGTGGGCGCCGTTGTACGGCTCGCTCGACGGTGTGAGCTTCATGAGGGTCGCTTCGTCCGGCAGCGCGTTACGGAAGCCGAGCTCGGGTTCCGTAGCCCTGTAGAGGAGGCAGTACGCCCGTCGGTATTGAGGTCCGGGGTAGACCTCTCCCTGCTCGTGCTGCCACAGAGTCTGGAAGTTCGCTGCTGGCTCAGCGATGCCCGCAGCGCGGGCCACCTCTCGCAGCCGTTCCCCAGCCCTCTCCAGCGTCAGCCCGTGTGCTTCACGCATCTCACGGAGCCTGTCCGGGCGCCATCCCGCACGGCGCTTTGCCATGTCCGTTACCGCCTGCCCATCCCTTGCCATGATCAAGACCATAAGTCTGCCCCTCATGAACCCGTGTGCAAGCAGATGTTGAAAAGTCATGTCGCCACGGAGCGAGCGGCAGCGGTGGACGGCGGTGATACGTCGATCGTCGATGCCCACGGTGTCATGTCCAAGTCCCGCCCAAACCATCGCGTTGTCAGGCGGGGGACCTGATCACCTGAGATCGCGCACCGAGGGTGGCAGGACCGGGCGGTAGTCGGGATCAGCGTGGGAAAGGCCGATGCGCCGGGCTCGCAGCCGCATGCCGCCTGAGGCCAGTGCACGCACGAGAGCGGGCGGGCGGCGGGCTCCGAAGGCGCAACGAAGTGGCTCGTCGAGGAGCGCGTCTGCGGCGGCGCGGACCAAGGGGCCGAGGACGGCGGGGAAGCGATTGGTGAGAATACCGCGGGTGGCGGTCCACAGCTCGGCGGCCTCCGCGGTGCGGCTGAACCGGCTCTGTTCGTAGCGGTCCATCCAGGCGGCGAACCCGCCCCATGTCGGAGGGACTTTTTGGATGCCCATACGGTCAGCCAGGGCCAGGTAGAAAACGTGGGAGGCGTCCTTCTCCTCTGTAGTTGTGGGCCGCCAGGCGTAGGTGTCGCACCAGCGCATCGGGGCGACGTCGAAGCAGGCCAGGACATAGAGGAACTCGTCGTTGGTGATGTGCCAGCGGGCATGGATGCGGTTGAGGGCAGCCACGGTCTGCGTACCCAGCTCGCTGTCGAGCCCATCGCGGAAGAGCCGGTACATCATCTGGCCGGTCGTCTTGGCGCGCAGCTCCGTCTGGCCCGTCATCTTCCTGGTGGAGGCCAGGAGCCGCGCGATCTCGGGCACAGCAAATGCACGGTAGAAGCCGATGTTGAGGCCGAACGCGAGATCCTCGCTGAAGTCGTGGAAAGCGAGGCGTCGATAGACGGATTCTGCTCGCGACAAGGTTGTTTCTGCGTCGGATCCGGGCTTCACTCTGTTCCCCTTGGGGTCTCAGTCGTTCAGGCGGTCTCGGCTAAAACTTGGGCGACGAAGGGCCCCTGGAGGTGCTGGGAGACCAGGACCAAATGTCGGCGCTCGTCTCCCGGGGCGACATCCGTGCCGGGCGTGTGCTCGGAGTGCTGGGCCGGGCGCTGCCGAGTGCGCAGGGCGCGCACACCGCCGGCGAGGGCCGCGGCGGCGATCGCGGCCTCCCGCTCTTGCGGTTCCAGACTGTCGTGCTCTGCCGCACGGCGGCGGGCGACCTCAACCACGTCCGCCGGGACCCACGGGCGCAGAGCAAGCTGCCCGTCGCGAATCTCCCGGGTGCGGCGGGTGATGCGCCACTCCAGATCGCGGGTGGCCAGCCGCTCAGCCCACGGCCGCAGCGGGTTGTCCAGCGCCAGGCGCCCGTCGACCTGCATGGCGGTCATCCACAGTGGATGCAGGGCGCGGTAGTCGGCTCGCCGCTGACGCCAGGTGACGACCGCGGCGCCCGCCCAGCCGGAAGCGAGGACCAGACAACCGACGCAGCCCGAAAGAGGGCCGACGATCGAACCCAGCCAGTCCAGGGCATGGTGGTCTGCTGCCGCGGCAGTGATCGCGACGGTCTTGCTGAGGCAGTAGCCGCCGATCAGCACGCACCCGATGGTCAGACGCCGCAAGGTCCGGCGCAGCAGGCCATGCGCGGGTAGGTCAGCGGCGTGTTTCCAGGAAATTCGACCCAATTGCCACAGTGCCCAGCCGAATCCCGCCTGGTAGATCAGCAGGAAAACAAGGACCGAAGGACGGTGCGCGTAGGTGGTGTCTAACGCCACGGAGGTATCCATGCCCGGGCAGAAGACCGCGAACAGCACCGCCATGGCCGGAATGATCAAGCCGTAGACCCACATAACCTTGCGCCGCACCTCGGATCGCACTGTGGCGTAGGGCACGGCCCACACCTCACGGCTGGCTGGGCGCCGGGAGGGCGGTGACCAGAGCAGTACGAGCGTGATGGCGCAGGCGCTGAACAGCATTCTGCCGACGTAGGCGAGCAGCACGCTAAAGGGGCCGATGCCGGACACTCGATTGATGAGGTGAGCGATCGCGGGTGCCGCGCAGAGGAAGGAGAGGGCGGAGACCAGCGCGGCCATCCCCATGACGAGCAGCGCCGGGCCGCGTTGACGGCGCCAGGCCCGGAGTTTGAAGCCGGCCAGTACGCACAGCAGGATGCTCAGGAACAGGCAGAGATAACTGAAAATGATGTCAGACATGGCGGCTCCGGCGGTGCTCCAATGAGGTGACCACTGCGGCATTCGTCGGCTCTGCAGGCGCCAGGTTGAGTTGCTGCCAGAGCAGGGTGCCGAGTACCTCAGCCTGCTCCTCGGCTGGGTCGGCGTAGTGGGAGCGACCCAGGACCAGACGGACGACCTCTGGGTCCAGGGCGTCGAGTTCGGGGATATGCGCGAGGAGGAGATGTGCTATCTCGTGGCAGATAATGTGTGCCTGGTGGGCCGTACTGGTGTGTTGCGGGTAATAGATCCGGTCTTCGGTCAGATGCTGCTCGAATTGTCCGGATCTCTGCCCGTGGGTCATTTCCCTGGCGATGAGCACGATGGGACGTCCCCGCTGCACACCGAGTCGTTCGCATAACTCTTGGACGGTGGAATACGGAGGCAGGTTCGCCTTCTCCAACAGGGCTCGGCACTCGCGTCGGGCGCGTCGTAAGCCCACGAGGGCATTCTCCTGTCCTTCAGGGAGCCGCCAGCGGATTGCCACATGACCCAGGGGCATGTCTGCCGCACTCACGGACGTCCTCCTGGCTGAACGAGCATGATGATCCCCCTAACCGGCCGCCGCCGGGCATACGGGTCGTGCGACAACGTGGGCTGGCTGGCGGCGCCCTCCGGCGCGCCCAGGGCCGCCGGACCGACCGCCCTCACCGCGTCCTCCCCGCTCCGCCAACTGCCAGCAGGACAACAATGGCCGGAGTATTGATCGGTCCCTCGCTCATGTGCGCCCAGGACCGCTGTCAGCTCCTAATCCGAGGGCCTTGCGAAGCTGGTCGATAACAGCGCGCACCGGGCCCCTCATGGCCGGCGGAAGTTCCGCAGCCCCCTCGGCGATCTGCCGCACTTCGTCGTCATCGAGCAGGTCGACAGCGTCTTCGCCTCCCGCCTCGCGTCCGGCGGCCCGGTGCTCGACCCGCTGCGCCCTGCCGGCGCGGTGGTCCTCGATCATCCGCAGGTTGCGTTCGACGGACCGCACGGTGGGATGGTCCGAGGCGTTGAGGAAGTAGTCCGTCGACACACCGAACAGCTTGGCCAGACGCCCGGCATTGGCCAGGCTCGGCACGGACTGCCCCTTGCGGAGCTTCCCGACGTACTGGTTGGACAGACCCGTCTGCCTCGCGATCTCGGTGTCCGTATAGGGCCGCCCCAACGAGGCGGGATACACCACGTCGATCAGGCGCCTGAACCGCTGGGCGAACAGTGCCGCGTCCCGCTCCCCAGGCGGGGGCGACGGGGCCGACGCGTGCCGATTTGGAGTGGACATGGGCGCATCCTAGGCCAGGCGTCGCACGGTCGAACACCCCCCAACGGAACGTAGATACACGATAGTTGAACCCCAGCGGCGATCCTCCGTTTCGCTGAGCTGCACCTTTAGGGGAACGTTCTCCAATCGATTGACACGGGTGAGGGAACTGCAGAGGATCGGGCTCCTGAGGGCGGCACTCACTCGCGGGTGCGGCCTTCACGCCCGTGGGAAGAGGTGTGCCATGCCCAAGGCCGGCAGCCACCCGATTCCCGGATTCTCGTCCTCCGCAGGGGAGAGGGCGAGGCCGGGACGCCACAGCCGACCCCCCTGACGGTGTCGATGGGTGAAAGCACCGACAGTCCGCTGGCGAGCCCGGCGGTCGAGCTGTAGGGGGTGGGTTGAGTCGCTGCTATCGGTGAGGGGGCGGCGGTGTCGCACCCATGGCCGCCCCCAGTGCAGGACCGCCAGCTGCAGTGGGGGATCTGGCTCGCGCTGTGCACCGGTACGTAGCGGGATCGCTTGTCCACGGCGCCGGGTCGGGTATGACCTGCTGGCGGCAGCGGCGTCCCTGAAGCGAGGCCGGTGTGTCTGGCGACAGCTGCACGAAGTGCTGCCGACTGATCCTGGACGTGGGAGTCCAATGCTTCCAGGCACGCGAAGGTGCTAACCGAAGCTCGCAGGTCCGTTGTGGTCGCCTGGGGCCGAGGTCGAAGCGTCCCGGTCGCTGACGCGCGGCCTTGACATCCACTGCGGCCGGATCCGCGAGCGCGGCATGGTGGCATCCATCGGCCTCAGCGGCACTCAACTGGACCGATCTCACAGGGCTGTGGGGCGTACCCGTCTGGTCCCACGGACCCTATGGCTCTGCGCCAGCCGGCAGCGTCGCACCGATGTGAACGAAGGGATGCCCCTCGCGGGCGCGTGTGCAAGCACATGTTGAAAAACCGTGTCGCCACGGAGTGAGGAGCTTTGGTAGCCGGCAGTGATACCTCGGCCGCCGACGTCACGGTTTCATGTTCAAGCCCTGCCACACCGCTCGAGCCCGGAGATCTCATGATCTATCTCGGGGTCGGGCCCCGCCGGCTCTCCGGTCGGCTTCGGTTCACCAAGGAGCAGATGTCCGTGTTGACGCTACGTACCGCTGAAGCGCTTGCGGTTCCAGGGGAAGTGCGCCGTTGCGAAGGGTGTGGATGTCGACTGAGCAGGTACAACAGCGGCCGTCGCTGCAGTGCATGCAGCCGTCGAGAAGGGGGCGAAAGCGCAAGGATGTTCTCGGTGCCTCAGCGCGTATGGGAGGCCGAAGAGGTGCAGCAGGCCCTTACCGAGCGAGACTTCGGGACCTTGTGCCTCTTGATTCGACGGCTTGGGTCGCTCCGGCAGGAGGACATGGCCAGGCTGACCGGCCTCAGTCAGCCCTTCTTATCGATGCTTGAAGCGGGTGTGCGGAAGCTTACGAACATCGACAAGATCGTCAGACTGCTCGATGGCCTTGAGGCGCCGATGGAGCTTACAGGTCCGATGTTGCGCGCCTCAGAAGAATCCACGTCGCCTTGTGGTGGTCCTGACGGATCTACGTCGGGGTCGGGGACGCGATAGCCTCCTGCCCTTCGCGCCGTCACAGTCGAAGATCACTAGCTCAACAGGGTTCCGCGCCGTGATCGGGAGTGTAGAAGCCTGGTGACAGCCTCGTCGCGTGCACCGTTGCCATGGGTCGCGACCTCGTCGGCCTGTTGTGTGCGTTTTGATGCGCGGCCTCGTCCGCTGCCGGCGAGCGAAGCATGGGGCCGGTAAGCTCCATCGGCGCCTGCAGTCCGTCAAGTAGCTGGACGATCTTGTCGATGTTCGTGAGTCGGCGCACGCCTGCCTCGAGCATCGATAGGAACGCCTGGCTCAGCCCGGTCAGTGCGGCCACGTCTTCCTGTCGGAGTTCGCCATGCTTGCGAATGAGCAGGCAGAGACACCCGAAGTTCCGGTCTATGAGGGAGCGTTGCACGTCCGATAACTGCCAGACGTGCGGGGGAACGAAAGGTGGGGCAAGCTCCGCTTCGTACAGGTGGCGGAGGCATCGGTTGCAGTAGTTCTCCCGGTTGTACCTGCTCAAGCGGCCCTCGCATCGACCGCAGAGTCGCACTCCTTCTTCCACCGGAAACGCCTTGGTGGCTGGTAGCGTCCGCACGGTCATCCACTCCTTCGTGAAGCGATCACGGGCAGAGCCAGGAGGTGCCCTGGCTCGGCAGTGCTGGGGTCATGGCATCGGGATGCAGGCCGTGCCGGTAGTACTTAGGTTGCCGAAGCTGTTCAATACCTGCAGCAAAGCTGATCACCTTTGCGTTGGTGGGCTCGGCAGCGGGAACGGACGTAGCGGCGCTGCCGCCCGTGGTCCTGACCGATGTGCTTCGGCGTGGTCGCCGGTCTCCGCGTGCAGCCGGTGGGCGAGCCGCGCAGCGGCGTTCCGGGTCCGGCAACGCCTGGCTCGATGACGAGGTGGCTGTTACCGAACGTCGTGGTCGTGCGAGACATGCCAAACTCCGATTTCCCGGGGTGCGAGTTGAGGTGCGCGGGCGTCAGCAGATGCGGCGCCACTGAGTGATCAGTGGTGCCATGCCATGGTGGACGTCAGGGAGGGCCGTTTCGAGGACTTTAAGAGGACGTCAAGAGGACTTATATAGGTCCCTATTGCTCCTGTAGGGGCTATTTGTTGCCTGATCAGGGACTTACAGTGGAACTCTCAGGCAAGCGCCAAGCCCGGAGGTACCCGTGTCCCGCCCTGCAGGTAACACCCGACTCAAAGCAGCTCGTGTCGCTGCCGGGTACAACTCGCAACAGGCTCTCGCCGACGTCATCACCAGGACCGCATCGCGCCTTGGGATACGTGGCCTCACCGTCGGCGTCCGGCAGGTACGGCGTTGGGAGTCGCGTACACCGCCCTGGCCGCACCCCGACATCCGACGGGTTCTGACTCATCTCTTGGGCCAGAGCATGGAAGAACTCGGCTTCACCCCGCCGTGGGGAGCCGAAAGCACCTCGGTGGCGCCTGCTGGCCAGACGGCCACCGCTAAGTCGAGAGTCGGCACCAGGCTCGCCACCGTCCCCTCACAGGTCCCGCTCGTGTCGCAACCTGCCAGCATCGGCAGGGACTTTGAGGCGGTAACGCGCTCTCACCGCCGCATGTACTGGTCGGTCGCACCGGCGACGCTTCACCCGGCGATACTGGAACACACGAGGCTTGGCTGCTCACTTCTGCCCGAAACAGCGGATCCGGGGCGCCGTATACTTGCCGCCGCGCTCGCCGAGTCCTACCTCCTGGCAGGACGCATCGAGTTCTTTGATATTCAACAGCCGGAACGGGCGAGCGAAACGCTCCTTCGTGCCCTGCAATCCGCGGGGGAGGCGGACGACTCACTGCTTGGCTCAGCCATTCTCGCGCACACGGCCTTCATCCCGGGCTGGGCGGGAAACCGCAACGGAGCCGTCGAGCGGATGGCGGCCGCACGGACCTATGCCCGACGCGGAACCGCTTCCGCTGAGTTCTGGGCATGGCTGGACGCGGTCGAGGCAGAATGCGAAACCCGATGCGGGGACACCCGCGCGGCCCTCAATCTGATCATCCACGCCGAAGACGCCCTCGCCGCCGGCTCGGAGCACGCGACGCCCGAATGGATGGACTGGTTCAGCGCGGTGCGCCTGGCCGCCTTCAAGGGCAACACGCAGCTCAAGGCCGGACACATCCCCCAAGCCCGGACCACTCTGCTTCACGTCCTGGACGGCCTGCCCCCGGAGTCGGACAAGCAGCGGTCGGTCGTCCTCGGCGACCTCGCCGCAGTCGAAGCTGCCGACGGAAATCCGCAACAGGCATGTCACTACGCGTTGCGAGCTCTCGACCAGCTGGCGATCACCCCGTACGCGACCGGCATGGATCGCGTACGGGATGTGCGCCGCTCGCTCGCACCCTGGCAGAACGAGCAGTGCGTTCGTGACCTCGACGACCGCCTCTATGACTGGGGTACGACGGTCAACGCACTCCAGCGTTGAACTTAGCAATTTTTTCGGGCAGTTCGGACAGAGAGTCGATCCGCATAGTGGTGATGCGGTCGGCGTCCGGGTCGTGCTGCTGGATCGTGCCCCACGGTCCGCGTCGGATCAAAGCCGCGCGGAGGCCCGCCGCGACCGCGGGCCGGATGTCGTTGTCCAAGCGGTCGCCGACGTACAAGATCTCCTCGGGCTCCGCGGGCGTCGCTTCAATGACGTGCTCGAAGAACTTCACGTCCGGCTTGGAGGCCCCCCAGTCATCGCTGGTGGCGATCAGGTCCGCGGGCAGATCCAGGCCCCGCAGCAGCCCCCCGGCCCTGACCGTCTGGTTGCCCGCGATACCCACCCAGAGTCCGGCCTCGCGAAGAGCCGAGAGTGCCGGCCGCACATCGGGGTAGAGGTCCCCTTCACCGAACCACTCGGGCTTCCCGGCGGCGGCCCGCTTCTCCCGCTCCTCAGTCAGATCGAAGCCCGGCTGGAACACCTGGAAGGTCTCGCGATAGTCCCGCCCCTGTGCGATTACGGCACCGAACATGGCAGCGAATGTATGGCGAGGCACCTCGAGCCAGTCCGCCCAGGTCCCGTACTCCCGGGTCTCGTCAACGAGGCACTCACCGACGTCGAACACAACAGCGCGAATCATGCACCGCAGCGTAGAGCACCGCTCGGATCGCCACAGGCTGTGGTATCCCGTCTCTCTAGAAGTGGGCCATCCCAGTGCGCTGACCTGGGGTGGTTCAGATTGTCTCGTCTCGCTCAACCTGAGCAGCGGGTGATGTCCGGGCCACGCGCCTTGACTAAGGTGCGCCCATGGGGGGGGAAATCGATCGGGAGAGTGCCGGGTTCGACTGGCAGTCGGTGGTCGCCCGGGACTTCGACGTCGAACTCGATGCTCCGGGGGACCGCAGCAGTGCCGCACTCAAGGCGCTGGAGGACGACCTGGGGGTGCCCGACGAGGCGGAGGGCTTCGACCTGTGCGGCGAGTGGGCGCAGCGGCTGTCCAACGTGCTCGGCATGGGCCTGTTCGCACTGCTGGAACGGCTCTCCCACCCGGACCTGACGGTGCGCTGAATGGTGCCCGTGGTGCTGGCCTACGTGGATGCGCTGCCGATGATGTGGTGCCGGCTGCTCCACCACAGCCGGAGCGACCCGGACGCGCCGGTCCGGCTCGGGCTGCTGCTGGCTTCGGGCCGGTACGCCGGCGACCCTCGGGTGAGTGATCACCTGCGGCGCCGTATGCGGGAGGGAGACCCGGCCGAGGCGCTGGGAGCCGCCCTCGGCCTGGCCCTGGCGCCGGTCCCGGTCACCGACGACGAGGTGGTCGAAGCGCTCACCCTGTGCGCCGACGAACAGGCCGGTGCGGCCCTGGCGGAGCTGGCCTGGGGCGACCCGCGGTGGAACGGCGAACCGCTGCCGACGGCTGGCTTTGGCGCACCCCTGACGTGCGGAGCCGCTGGCTGGCGCGCATGCTGGGGGGGCTGGGGGACGGGGGACGGGCGGCTTGACCCCTCGGCCGCACCGGTGCTGATCGAGGCGGCGGACCGGCTGTTCAAACAGGGCAGTCGCTACAGGGAGCACGCGGCCGCCGTCGCGGACCTCCTCGGGCACACCGACGCCGAGGTGCGGCGGGCAGCCGTGCGCACCGCCATCTCTTCGCCCACGACGGCTACGCCGACGCCCTGCTGGGAGTCCTGGACGACCCCGGCCTTCCGCCCGGGCCCTGCGCTGCTGCGGCGCAAGGACCCCCGGTGCCTGCCGCACCTCCGGGAGAGGATCCGGCAGGGCACCCTCGACTGCGGTGTGCTGCAATACGCGGGCAACTTCGCCGACCAGTTGTGGCCCGCCATCGGGGCGCGGATCGCGGATGAAGACATTCCGGCCGCCGAGGTCACCGCGTTGCTGACCCAGGCCCGCCGCTGGCACGCGGCCGGAGACCGGATCGCCATTCCGGTCGCCACCGCGCTGGAGCGGCTGAACACCCGTACCGACGCCATCGGAAACCCCGAGCCCGACGATCACGCCGCGGCTCGCGAGGCCGCCGCGTTCCTGCGCGACTGGCGCGCCCGGGTAGTCGACGAGCAGAGCCTGGAGGACAGGCTCGCGCGCATGCGCCACACCATGGGGCTCTTCTACGCAAAGGACCACGACGTCGTACGCAGGGTGCTGGACCCCCTGATACGGCGACGCGAACCCGGCCACACCCCGCACCCCGACGATCCGCGCTACGACATCAACGCCTGCGAGTGGATCGGCGCACTGCCGGACGCGGCCCAGCCCGCCGTCGCCACCCTGCGCCGGCTACGGGACAGTACGGCGGAGCCCGGCTCGCTGCGGGCTGCCGCAGCCCACGCACTGTGGAAGATCACCGGCGAAGCGGACGGCGCGCTGACCGTCCTGGTTGAGCAGGTTCGCCACGCCCGCCTGCTCGTGCAGGACCATCTCGGCTCCATGGGGGTCGCGGCCCGGCCTGCGCTGCCCGCGCTCCGTCTGCGTGCCGACGACGGCGACAGCGACTTCGCCCTCCTCGCTCGGAACGCGGTCCGGAGGATCGAAGAAGCCTCCTGATTCAGGGATGCTGGCGAGTGCGCCAGAGGCGCTTGAGGGCTTCAAGTCCGCGCAGCTGCTTTGCTGCATCGATGTGCTGCCGGAGCTCTGCTGCGGCGACTTCTGCGTCGCCATCGACCAGCAGCTCCACACCGACTCGTCGTTGTTCATCTCCAGCTCGTTGGAGTAGCAAACTAGCCGGGCGACGATGTGAATGACTCGTGAAGTCGCAGCCCGAAATGGTGCTGCTTCGGCCGTGATGACGTTGCAGAGCGTCACGCAGGCAGTTTCGCCCATGGCAGATCGCAACAGCGTGTTTGGGACTGGAACAACGCCTGCAAACCATGTCAACGTACGGACCTCCGTAAATTCCAGCACCGGATGGATCCGCATTCATGCCCCGAACGGCCAGCCCAAAATACCCATCGCCCAAGTGCTCTCGAGAGCAGAGCCGGCGTGCCTCCCTGATGGGGGAGCCTGTTTATAGCGGAAGATCGCCGGTTACCCAAACTGGCCTTCCTGCGGACACTCGA
Organism: Streptomyces abikoensis; assembly: GCF_014648775.1. GTDB lineage: Bacteria > Actinomycetota > Actinomycetes > Streptomycetales > Streptomycetaceae > Streptomyces > Streptomyces abikoensis. Next base: position 1,354,266 of record NZ_BMRT01000001.1, on the reverse strand, counting down.
TGTTGTTCGCGCAGTCTGCTTGGCGGTGGATTCGGTGCGGACATAGAGCTGCCCGATCTGTGAGAGCTGCGGTGGGACGGTTCGTGGGCTGACCTGTCAATCCTCCGGACGTCTCGATCTCAATCTTTGCGGCGGCAGCGATGCGCAAGTATTGAGGAGAGTAAGCAGTGAGCGATCGCCTTCTATCCGTGCTGACAGTGGCGGAGCGTCTCGACGTTAGTCGCCGCACGATCTACCGGTTCATCGCCGCGGGTGAGCTGTCCATCGTCGATCTCAGAACCGGTGGCGAGCGGTCTCGAGTACGGATCCCGAGCGCCGACGTAGAAGCGCTTATTGAGCGGCGAGCGGTTGCTCCTCCTAAGCAGCGCGCAGTACCGGCCGTCTATCGCTGAGACATCACACTTGATAGTCCCTCGTTCCCCTTTGAAAGAGTTATGCCGTACATCCGCAAGCTGAAGTCTGGAAAATGGCAGGCCACCGTCCGCAATCCGGGTGGTGACCGGTTCACAGAATCCTTTCCTCTTAAGACGCAAGCCAAGGCTTGGGCAGCCGACCTCGAGATGAAATTTGCTCGCGGTGTCTTGCGTGACCCGCGTGCTGGCGAGATCAAGTTCAGGGACTGGCACGACCGATGGTGGGAGGCCCGAGTCGTCGAACCTCACACTCGCCGGGGAGACGCTTCGAGCATCAAGACCCACGTCATGCCGTACTGGGCGGACTGGGAGATACAGGGCATAGCCCGCATGGACATGCAGGCATGGATCAGCAAGTTGGTGAAGGACGACAAGGGCGTCTCGGCGATTCACCGTGCGTACAACCTCACCAAGTCGATCATGCGCGCCGCAGTCGACGAGGACCTGATCGCTGTATCGCCCTGCCGGCGTATCGATCTGCCGACCATCGCGGAGAAGCCCCCGCAGTGGTTCACCCTCGGGCAGGCGCAGGCCATCCTCGACCAGCTCGTCGATCCCTGGCGGACCATGGTCCTGCTCGGCTTCTACACCGGCTTGCGCTGGGGCGAGCTGTCTGGGCTCCACGGACACCGGATCGACTGGCAGCGCTCACGTCTCTTCGTCGTCGAGGTCAACACGAAGTCGGGGATCAAGGAGTACCCCAAGAGCTCGAGGAGCCGACGGGAGGTGCCCATCCCGCCGCATGTTCTGGAAGCGCTCGAGCGCCACATGCACGGGCGGGACCGGGACGGCGTGGTGTTCACCACGGTCACCAAGGGGCGGGCTGGGAGGCTCCTCGACGACGGGAACTGGCGTCGGCAGACCTGGTGGCCGGCTGTTCGCGCCGCGACCTACCTGGATCCGACGACCAACATGCACGTACTCGTGCCGGAGTACCCGCCTCATGCCACCCGCCACACCACTGCCTCGTGGCTCGTGCAGAATGGGGTGTCGCTGTACGAGGTGCAGCACCTGCTCGGTCACGAGAGCTACCAGACCACGCAGCGGTACGCGCACCTCCAGCCTGACGCTCATCAGGCGGTACTCGGAGCGTGGCAGCGCCTTGACGCTCAATTGACGCTCCAGGGTCCTGATGGCCTCGCCCTGGCAACCTAAAAGCGCCTCTGACCTGCGGTTTATCCGAGACTGCGCCGCCTCGACGTCTTCCCGATGACGCACCACGTGGAGTGCGTGGCGATCCTGAAGCCGGTGAAGACGGACGGCTGAGAGTATGCCGAGGCCCTGCTTCCGCGCGAAAACCCGCGCGGAAGCAAGGCGGTGCTACGCATGGGGACGCCGATGAAGCGTGGGTGTCCAAGGGGAGTCGCCGCCGGTATCTGAGCCCGCGCCCACGACACGGACAACGCGATCCGGCCATAGTGCCTGCGGCTTTGATCAGCAGCCGCAGTGTCGCTTTTCAGCGGGTTAAGATCACCGGAACCAATCGCGGCCCGACGGGCTTCCTGACGAGGACATGCCCCCACCCGCACGAGTCACTCGTGCCCTGGGGGAACCACCTCGTGTCCATGCTCCTGCTGAAGCTGTCGGCGCAGGATCTGCTCACTCTGAATTCGCGTCGTCGCATGGTGCCGCATCTCGCGGCTCGCTGGCGGCACTTCCGGGGCGCCGACGCCTCGGAGACGGAGCGGGCCGCGTGGGCGGAGAGCCTGGTGAGTCTTGCGAACGACTTGGTCGCCGCAGGACGCGGGAACGTAGAGATGATCGTCGAGTGCGCCGCCACGGTCGACGAGTCGGACCGCCCGGGTGATCCCCGGCTCATCGATGTCGTTCTGGTGGGCCGTCACCCGGAGGAGAACGGGCCGTCCGTGCAACTGGTCGAGCTGAAGCGCTGGTCGACCGTGACCAGGGTGGAGCAGGCTACGGCTGACCTGGTGCATGTACCGGGTATGAAAGACAGCAAGAAACACCCGGCTCTGCAATTGCGCGAGTACTACCAGGCGTTCACGAGTGCCAGAGGCCCGTTCCAGGGACTTGACTTCGCTTGCGGCGGCTTTGCCTATCTGCACAACGCTACGGACGACTCGGTGCGTCCCCTGCTGGAAGTGGACGCGCCTACAGGTTCCTACGCCCGTGTGTACACGGGAGACCGACGCACACAGCTACTGTCCGACCTCCGGGCTCATTTCGCCGGGGACGGTGCCGCCTCTGTGGCCGAGACGATGCTGCGGAGCATGGGCTTGCGCAATACCCCCCTGCTCGACGCCATGATCCGGTCCCGCGGAACCGACACCGTTTTCACTCTGCGCGGGCGGCAGAAGGATGTCGCCGACCAAGTAATGGAGACGGCTTCCAAAGCCCTCCCGGATCCCCGATACCCCACCTTGATCCCGGACGAGCGACGTGTGATCTTCCTGGTGACCGGAGGCGCCGGAACCGGGAAGAGCGCGATCGGCCTGCAGATCAAGGCGGAGCTGGAGGCCCAAGGCCGCACGGTCAACTACGCCAGCGGCAGCAGGGCCTTCAACGGTGCACTCCAAGAGCACGTCGGCTATGGAGACCGGGAGTTCAAGGAGACGTTCACCTACTTCAGTAACTTCGTCACCCCGCCGGATCCACCTCTGGACGTGCTGATCTGCGACGAGGCGCACCGTCTCCGCGACCGCTCGACCAACCGCTTCTGGAAACCCGAGGAGCAGGGGACCGGTCCTCAGGTGGACGAGCTTCTCGCAGCGTCCCGTCTGACGGTGTTCTTCCTGGACGAAGGCCAGTCCGTGCGACCGAACGAGGTCGGCACTGTCGGTCTGATCGAGGAGGCCGCCGCGCGGCACGACGCCCGACTCGTCCGATACGGACTCCGTGAGCAGTTCCGGTGCGGGGGCAGCGACGCCTACGTCCGCTGGGTACGCGCGATGCTCGGTGCGACCGACGAAGCGCCCGAACGGTGGACACCGGATGGACTGATGCACATCGAGGTAGTGGACACCCCCGAGGAACTCGAACGGATCATCCGCACGGAAGCACTGGCCGGTGCTTCCGCGCGCATGGTCGCGGGCTACTGCTGGCCTTGGACGAAGCCGATCGGCGCGGAGAGACGGCTGGAGGCGGATGTTCGTATCGGCGACTGGCACCGGCCGTGGAATGCCGACAGCGACAGTTACTGCGAAGACGGAGTTCCCCCGTCGAGGATCTGGTCCGTGCACGAGAACGGGCTCGGGCAGATCGGCTGCGTGTACACAGCGCAGGGCCTCGAATGGGACTGGTGCGGTGTGATCATGGGCGAGGACATGGTGCGTCGCGACGGCCAGTGGGTCTTCCGCCGGGGCAAGGAGCGCAAGGATCCGGAGACGGGTATCAAGAGCGTTGCTCAACCCGGCTCGTTCGACCCGAAGGTGAAGGCGAGCAGCGTCGATGACGAGGAATTCGCCAGGCTTGTCCGCCAGGCGTATCACGTGCTGATGACCCGGGCCAGCCGTGCGACGGTGCTCTACTCCACGGATGAGGAGACCCGGGCCTACCTCAAGGAGCTCGTCGGCGAGCTCGAGATCCACGGATTGCGTCCCACCTGGGAGAACTTGCCGGCGGAGGCGCGCAAGCCGCATCTGCCCCGGCCCGGCAGAGGGGGGCGTGGCCGCAGAGGCCGGAAGGCAACCGGCTCGAAGAGGCCTGATCTGCGGCTGTTCTGACGGGGGTTGCTGTCGGAGTGGAGTGGCGGGCTCACCGGGCCCGCCACCTGCCTGCGTCAGAAGAGCAGGCTCGCAATCGACGTCAAGGTCGTCACCAAAAGATTGGAGACGACTCCGACAGCGATCTCGTTCAGGACCTCGCGGATCCGTTCACGACGCGCAGGCTTGTACTCGACCGAGGCCATGACCACTCCAGAGCAGTGAGATCGGAATGGTAGGGGGACGCCCTACCGGGCATCCACGCTCACGTCATGTGTGACCACATGACGGGCACAACCACTCTTCAACCACGGCTCATGGGAGCAAGCACCTGAGCCGCAACCAGTACCCTCCGGGAAGGTGCGCAGCACAGTGATCCTATCTCCTGAGCTGGGCCCGCGTGTTGTGGTTTTCGAAGGCGACGGCTCAATGCAGCGATCTCATAGCTGTCCGCAGGACGTCGAAGGCTGTCGGCGTTCCTAAAGAGCCGGAGGGATCAGAGAACGGAGCTTCTCGCGGGTCTCCGCGTCCGTCGAGTAGATGATCGTTCCGATCATGCCCCGAGTGAGCAGCACCTTGTAGGTATTGCGGACGAGGCGGTCGACGTCCTCGTCCGGCGTCGCCTTGGTGAAGGCGGGGTCCTTCGACGCACTGCGGTCGACCACCCAGCGGTCGGTCCGCCAGACCAGGTCCGGACCCATGATCACACCCGACCAGTCGTACTCGAAGCCCTGCGCGGTGTAGACACAGCCGACTTGCCCGAACCCGGCAGGATCGGTGGCCCAGAGCGGCGCGGGCGGCGCGCCGAGGAGGGCGCGGTCGCCGTAGAGGTTCCAAGGCCTCGCCCAATCGCCGATGACCACGTCGGTGGGCAAAGCAGACATGCTCGGAGTGACCTTTGTCGTCCATTTCCAGCAGTAGCCGGCGGACATCCGGGCGCCGTAGCTCTGGGCCCGTCGTGAGGCGAGGAAGTCCTCCAGCTCATGTGGAGTCTCGGCGGTCAGCAGTTGCACCTTGCCGTCCGGTTCCCACGCGGCAGGCCTACCGCCCTCCAAGCCGAGCAGGCTCGTCACCCAGCTCAGGTAGGCGTCACTGCCGCCGCACCGGAACTGGCTGTCCAGCTCGACCACCGTGCACTCCAGCCCCTGTTCGGCGGCGGCCTCCTGGATCTGCTCCACTGTGCCCATCTCGCCGGGGCGCACCACCTGGTGCTGGTCCAGCAGGAACACCGGCACACGGGCGGCGTCCATCAGCTCCGTCACCTGCGCGCGACCGGTCCGCAGCGCAGCTCTGGTGTACCGGTTGGCGGAGGTCTTGCGGAGACGGTGGGCCTCGTCGCAGATGAGCACGTCGAGATCGTTGGGCTCGGCCTCCATGAAGCTGTTGAAATAACGGAAGAGTTTCTGCACCTCTGGCTTCCGGGCGCCCGCGACCTTGCGCATCGTCTGTGTGAACGACTGCGAACCGGTGGCGTGCAGGGCGGGGACCCCACGCCGGTAGAGATCGCCGAGCAAGGACAGGGCGATCACGCTCTTGCCGGAGCCCGGCCCCCCGGCGACCACGACGACCTGCTTGTGGTTGGCCCGCCGGGCCCGCCGGACTGCCGACATCACCGTCTCGTAGGCGAGACGCTGCTCGTCCAGCAGGACGAACTGCTCCCGGTTGCGGACCTCCTCGGCCGCGACGGTCATCAACTGCTTCGAGGGCCGGATCTTGCCCTGCAGCAGCGCGTCGGCTGCCTCGGCGCCGGGCTTCGCAGCCAGCCGGGAACGCAGGTAGCTCAGGAAGGCGCCGCGCTGGTCACCGGTGAACATCCGGCCCCGATCGTCCTCCGCGACGGCGCGCAGTCCAGCCACCCCGAACTCGGTCGCATTGTGCAGGTAGGCCACGCCGGCGACCGACTCCGGGACCTGCTCCAGCGCCCCGTTGAACGAGACCAGGTAGTCGCAGTAGCCGCGTACCTGCTCGATCGGGTTGAGGACCGGCTCCGGATAGGACGGAACGTGGCACCGCAGCGGGTCGTCATCCTCCGGATATGCCTCGCTCCATTGTTTGAGCTCGACCACCACGTACGACGGCTCGCCGGTGGCCGGATGCACGCCGGCCAATATCACGTCCGCGCGCTTGCTGGTGAGTGGCAGTCCGTACTCCACAAGCACTTCCACCTCGCCGAGCCCGGCTTCCACGAGCGCGTTGGTCAGCGCGGGGATGCTCCGCTCCCAGGAGCGCACCTCCGACGGCTGGGGCCGGTGGCGGTGCTTGTGCAGGAAGTTCTCGGCCAGGAGTTCCGCCAGCCGTCCCTCGAGGTGGGTGCGGTTGGCCAACGATGCCGCGGACTCACGGAACAGCAAGAAAATGCCCCCAGGCAGCACGAAGTAGCTCGTGCGGGTGGGGGCATGTCCTGTGGTTCCGCGGGAAGCGGAGCGGAAGCCCGTCGGGCCGCTGAGATGGTTCTTGCCATTCTAAAACAGGAGGTGGATCGGGCCCCCTACTGGTAATGCCGTCGCGCACGCCGGGTCAGGCCCGATGTCGGAGCCACGCAGGTCCACTACATGCGTGCCGGGGCTCCCCGGTCACGGGCGACGCACAAGCGAGTGAATCACACCGGTGCGCTCGGCCCACCGGCCGAGACCTCAGCCGGAAGAGCCGATATGGACGCGCGCCGGTTCCGCCAGGGCTGCACGCACCCCTTGGAATCCGCGGGCCTGGCAGCGCCCTTGCCGACGCCAGCGTTGTGCAACGCGGCCGAGAACTTCGTCCGTTCACCGCCCGGTTCGCCCGCCCCGCCGCCGAAGTGTCAGGGCAGGCTTGTATCGCGCGCCACAACTGTTCGCCCGGCTTCCATACAGGAACGTTTCTCCACAGGGGGGAGCACGTTCGATCCGCGTGGGCCTATCGTCTGTGCTCCTTCCGGTCCTTCCGACCCTTCCGACCTGAGAGGGAGCGAATCATGGACGCTCTACGGCACATCGTCGCCGGCCTGGTGCTGGACCTCGCCGCCGTCTGTCTGCTGGCCTTCGCGATCTACTATCCGCGCCATCGCCGACGTGACCTCGTACCGGCCTACCTGGCCCTCAACACCGGCCTGTTCACCGTCGTCGCGGCCTTGGCGGCGGTGGGCGGCAGAGGAGCGGCGGCGCTCGGGTTCGGGCTGTTCGGGGTGTTGTCGATCGTGCGGCTGCGCTCGGACGCGGTGCAGCAGGAGGACGTCGCGTACTACTTCACCACGCTCGTCCTCGGCCTCGTCTGCGGGCTGCCGGATGTGACGGTGCCGGTCAAGGCCGGGCTGAGTGCGGTGCTGCTCCTTGTGCTCTGGGTCGCGGACAGTCACTGGCTGCTGGCCCGCTCGCGCCGCGCCGTCGTCACGCTCGACCGGGTGCACCGTGACCCCGTCGCCCTCCGGGCCGATCTCGCCAGGCGATTGGGCGAGCCGCTGCGGTGGACCGTCATGGAGGTGGACTACGTCCGCGACCTGATGGTCGTCGACGTCCGGTACCGCGAGCCGGACCTGGACGAGGGCCCGCACCTCGGCGCGGACGTCCTGGCCGGGCTCCGGGTCGCACCCGTCTGCGAGCCGGTATGACCGCCACCATGGCGGCCACCACGACAGCCGCGCGCGCCGTCGCGCGCGTCGCTTGGGCCGCCGCACCCATCTCCCTGACCGAAGTGAACGAACGGGCCCAATTGCTGACCCGTTTCGACCGCAGCTATCTCGTGCCCGCACCGGTCTTCCTGAGCATGGCCGGCCGGCTGACGGATGCCCGGTGGCCGGGTGGCCCCTTCCGGGTGCTGGCCATCGGCGGGCGTCGAGCCTTCCGTTATCACTCCGTCTACTACGACACCCCGGAGCTCCGCTCCTTCCACGACCACCGCCAGGGCCGTCGGCTCCGCTTCAAGATCCGTGAGCGGGTGTACGAGGACTCGGGGGAGCGGCAGTTCGAGATCAAGCTCAAGGGGAGGCGCGGTGCCACGGTCAAGCACCGTCGCGCTCTCACCGGCTCGGAGATCCCGCTCGACCCCCACTGCCGCGTGTATCTCGCCGAGACCTTGCAGCGGGCGCACGGCATCGCCGCGCCGACGACCCTGCGCCCTTCCCTCACCACGGACTATCTACGGACGACTCTGGTGGGCGACGGGGAGCGCGTCACCTGCGACGCGGGTCTGATCTGTGGAGACCCGCGCACAGGACGGGCCGTACGCGGGGACGCCGCGCTCGTCCTCGTCGAGACGAAGTCCGCAGGTCATCTCAGCGACGTCGACCGGCTGTTGCACGCCCATGGGGTGCGACCCGCCGTCTTCACCAAGTACTGCGGAGCCTTGGCGGCCCTACGCCCCGCCCTTCCGGCGAACCGCTGGCGGCGGGCGGCCCGGCGGGTGTTCGGGGAGGGCGGGTGACGTGGAGGGTGGCAGTGGCCGTGATGGCGTCCGTGTCGTACGGGCTTCTCAGCCCAGCGGTCGGTACGCCGTCAGCGTCACTGACAGCGTGACCTCGTACGGCTCCGGGAGCGTAGCGACCCGTGCCGCCAGGGCTTCGCCGTCGCGGTGCCAGGCGTTCGGGCCCATGCCGACCAGTTGGGTCAGGGCGCGGTGGTCGAGCGTCAAGGTCGTCGTCAGGGCGCGCGACGCCGTGGTCGAGAAGTGCGGGGCGAGCTGGTCGGAGAGGCGCTGTTCCTTGCGCTCGTCCACGCGCATCAGGTCGAGGGCGTCGATCAGTTCCTGGAGGTGGTCGGGGCGGGGCGTGACGACCAGCAGGGTGCCCTGCGGGTGGAGGATCCGTCGGAGCTCCGGGCCATTGCGGGGGGCGAAGGTGTTGACGACGAGCGCGGCGGAGGCGTCCTGCAGGGGAAGAGCCTGCCAGGCGTCGGCCACCACGGCACCGATGCGCGCGTGCGCCTTGGCGGCTCGGCGTGCGGCGAACTTGGAGATGTCGAGAAGGATGCCCTCCGCCTCGGGGAAGGAGTCCATGACGTGGGACTGGTAGTAGCCCGTCCCGCCGCCGATGTCGAGCACGCAACCCTCGGCCGACGAGTCGGTCGTGTCGCGCGCCAGGGCGACCAGCGCGTCGGCGATGGGGGCGTAGTGGCCGGCGTTCAGGAATTCCGCGCGGGCGTCGACCATCTCGCGGGTGTCGGCGCTGTACTTGACCGCTCCCGGGAGGAGGTTCACATAGCCCTGCTTCGCCACGTCGAAGGAGTGGCCGTTCGAGCAGGCCAGCGCACGGTCCTTCGTGGCCAGGGGAGCGGTGCAGTGGGGGCAGTGCAGGTACCGCACAATATGGTTCAACATCGCGTACCGATCGTACCGTTATGCGTGATGCGTCAGGTCCGGGGAGCCCGGGGTCGCAGGCCGGTGAGGGCCATGTCGACGAGGCTGTCGGCGAATTCGTGCGTCAGCGGCTGACTCCGCAGCAGCCAGCGCTGGGCGAAGGGGCCGAGGATCAGCTCCGCGGCCAGGCGCGGGTCGATGTCCTCGGCGACCTCTCCCGCCTCCTGCGCGGCGCGGATCCGGTCGACATAGGCCTGGGTGCCCGGTTCCATCACCTTGCTCGTGAAGCCGGCGGAGACCTCGGAGTCGTTCACCATGGCCACGTAGAGCGCGCGATAGGGGGCCTGGAACGCGGGGTCGTTGAACTCGTCGACCGTCGCGCGCAGCACGGCCTTGAGGTCCGTCGCGAGGTCGCCGGTGTCGGGCAGCGTGCCCTCACCGGCTTCCACGGTCTCGGTGAAGGCGTCGAGCAGGACTGCCCCCTTGGACGGCCACCAGCGGTAGATCGTCTGCTTGCCGACGCCGGCGCGGGCCGCGATCCCCTCGATCGTCAGCTTGTCGTAGCCGGTCTCGCCCACGAGGGAGAGGGCGGCCTCGCAGATCGCCTGGCGTGAGCGCTGGCTGCGCCGGGCGGCGTCGGGTGCTGTCTTGTCGGGCATGAAACGTGAGTGTAGCGAGTGATCGAGGCGATACGTATCGTTTCGCCGTCGCTGCCCCCTTGTCGCCCGCTCGCCGACCCCCGCCGCCGTGGTGGTGTTGAGGAGGCGTTGGGGCGCCCCAGAGCCGGCCCCTGGGCCGATCGGCCCACTCGGGGCGCGTGTCATTGGGCCTAACGGGGGCTTTTTATCCCTAGAATCGCGGGATGTACATACCCAGCACGTTCCCCGGAGGGGTGATCCGGTGAACCGGTCCGAGGCGACTGATGAGCAGTGGGAGGGGCTTGCCCAGGTCGTTCCGCTGCGGAGCCACCAGGCATGGCCGTCCTGGCCCGACCACCGGGCCCTGCCCGAGGAGGAGCCCGCCGAGAAGCAGCGACGGCTCGTCGTGCTCCGGGTGCAGATCTTCGCGGACGCCCGCGAGGTCGCCGAGCACCTGATCGCCCGCGTCCCGGTGCTGCTCGACCTCACGAGCGCCGACACCGACGTGGCCAAGCGCATCCTCGACTTCTCCAGCGGTGTGGTCTTCGGGCTGGGCAGTGCCATGCACCGGGTCGACACCAATGTCTTCCTGCTGGCCCCGGAAGGGACCGAGGTGGCCTCCGGGTACCCCGATCGTAGGAAGAATGATCAGATGAAACGGTTTGGCTGACAGCTTGCCGCCTACGGTCCTCAGACATGGACGCCGCCAATCCGCACAAGCGCCCCGTCGTGACCGAACTGCGGCTTTCCGCTTTCAAGTCGCACCGCAACGCCGTCTTCCCGCTCGATCCGCTGACCCTCTTCCGGGGTGGCAGCGGCAGCGGCAAGTCCAGTGCCCTGGAGGCGTACGAGGTACTCGCCCGGCTCGCGGGCGGTGACTCCCTCGGCGAGGCGCTGGCCCCGGTGGCCGGCGGCGCCCAGGCGTGCGTACCGCAGCAGGCCAGACCCGACGCCCAGGGAAGGCGGGGCTTCCGGATCGGGTGCACCGTGGAAGGCCCGGTGGGGCCGGTCCTGCTGGACGTGGCCGTCCAGGCCGAGCCCGAACTGCGCGTGGTCGGCGAACGGCTGACGGGGTCGGGGCTGACGCTGCTCTCCACGGCGCTGCGCGACCCGGGGCTGCCGAGGGTCGAGGCCGCCTGGCACACGGCGGGCTCCGTGCCCGTCACCCGCGCGCCCCTGCCCGACGACCGGCTGGGCACGGCGCTCCTGCCGCTGCGGGTCGCGGGGAAGACCGCCGGGCAGCGGATGGTTCTCGACGCCGCGGAGCAGGTCGTGATCGCCCTGCGCTCGGTCTTCCCCTGCGACCCCCGGCCCGAGCTGATGCGCGCGCCGGTCGCCGCGCGCGACGGGCGGCTGCGCGGCGCGTGCGACAACGTTGCCGCGGTCCTGGGGCGCACTCGCAACGAGTGCGTCACCCGGCACGCCCTGCTGGTCGCGGCCGCGGCCGCGGGATGTCGAGGGCCGGTCGACGGACTGTCCGTGGAGGGCCTCGACGGCGGGTTCGTGCGGGCCGTCCTGGGGCGGCAGGCCGGGGCCGCCACCCCGCTGGAACGGCTGGGCGATGGAGAGCTGCGCTATCTGGCGCTGTGCCTGGTGCTGCTGACGGGGCCGGGGGTGCTGGCGGTGGACCCGGCGACCGAGGTGCTGGAGGCCCGGCAGGTGCTCACCGTCCTGGCGGACGGCCTCGACCGGTGCCTCGACGCGCGCCAGGCCCGGGAGCTGCTGGAACTGGCGGCGCGGATGTGCGAACGAGGGCACATCAGACTGGTGGGGACGCTGCGGGGGGCTGCGGCGGAAGTGGCCGGTGAGGTGGCAGGGGCATCGATGGTAGACCTGGGGGCGTGAGTGAACACCCTGAACAAACTGAGCACCCTGAGTCCCATGAGGAAACCCGCCGTGGCTGCTCCGACCGTCATGACCATCCTGACGGGCTTGACGGACCTGACGGGCCTGCCGGACCTGACCGCCGTGAGCCGGCCGGGACGACGGGTCTCGACGTCCGGACGTTGCAGGACCGGCTGGCGGCCTTCGCCGCGGCACGCGACTGGCAGCAGTTCCACACCCCCAAGAACCTGGCCGCGGCGCTCAGCGTCGAGGCGTCCGAACTGGTCGAGATCTTTCAGTGGCTGACGCCGGAGCAGTCGGCCCGGGTGATGGAGGAACCCTCGACCGCGGCGCGGGTCGAGGACGAGGTCGCGGACGTCCTGGCCTACCTGCTCCAGTTCTGCGAGGTACTGGGCATCGATGTCCTGGCGGCGCTTTCGGCGAAGATCGACCGAAATGAGCGGCGATTTCCGGCACTGAAGGAGACCGGTGACGGCGTCGCCGATCGCGACGGTCGTCACTCTCCGGAGTGATTGAGTTATCCACACCGCATTTGGTATCCACAGATTTCTGAATTCCCCTGGCTTTTCCGGCGGTTAGTCATCACTCTGGGTAGTGAGAGCGGGCAGACGGAAAAGCATGGGGGACGGTCATGGAGGCAGTGCGGCTCATCGTGGCCACTCGGCACGCCCTGGCGCAGGCCAGGGAGGTGCGGGACATCGTCGTCGAGGCATGGCAGGCGCAGGCGCTGGCCGAGGCCATCGGCAGTCACCTCGCCCTTCACGGGCCCTTCGAGGCGCGCGCGGCGGCCGTCGGCCTCAGCGAGGCCGGGGCCCGGGCCTCCGGCGCGCTGCGCCAGGCCGCGCTGCGGTCCGGAGGCTTACGAGCGGCGCAGCTCGCCGAAGTTCGCGACCCCTGGGCGGCGTTGACGGACCTCGGAGAGCTCCTTGGCGAGGTCGGCATCGCGCTGGTCGGTGTCGCCGGCGCCTGTGAGGAGGACGCCGTCTACTGGCAGTGCATAGAGGCGATCGACGCCGCCGACGAGACCAGCGACAGGATCGGAGGGCTGCTCAGACGGCTCGCCCTGCGGACGCGAGGCGGTGCGGCATGAGGCCCCCGGGGGAGTGGAGGTCAGTCCGTGCCGGCGCCGCTCCTCGGCGAGGTGGGCTCGGCGGGCTCCTCGGGCTCGTCGTCGACGCCTCGCCGCTCCGACGACTGAAGGTCGGCGTCGAGCTGCGTCAGATCGGCGTTGAGCGCCGCCATCAGCTCCTCCATCTGTTGCAGCAGGCCCTTGGGTGCGCCCTGCTGTGGGGAAGCGGCCTGGGTGGGCACGGCCTCGTCGGGCGCGGCTTCCTGGGTCATGGTGGCCTCCTCGGCCCTCGCCCTCCCCGAGCGGTCGGGCGGCGTTGCGATCATCGCCTCCGGCAGCGGACACCGGTGCGCGGGCCGGGCGGTCCGGCTCCGCCCGAGCCAACGATCAGCCGGACGCGCCGGACACTGGCGGAGGCTCCGTGGGCCGCCCGGCACGGGGGAATTTCACCCGGCCGGAGTGAGTAGGGGAGGGCGTGAGGCGACCTGTTGACGTCTGTTCGAGCAGGCGGGGCTGAGGTGCGCGGAGGGGGCGCGATAGTGGTGGGAAGAGGCCCACCCAGCCGCTGGAGGAACACCTTGACGTCCGTCCCTGACACCCCGCCCGGTTCCTTGCCGATGACACCGCCTGACGTGTCCGGTGTGCCGGACGCGCTGCCCGACGCGCTGCCCGGCGCCTCGCTCACGGCCGCGCTCGCGCGGGGGCCGCTCGTCCTGGACGGCGGGCTGTCCAATCAGCTGGTGGCCCAGGGCTGTGACCTGTCCGACGAGCTGTGGTCGGCCCGGCTGCTCGCCGACGACCCCGCGCAGATCGAAGCCGCGCACACGGCCTACGTCCGGGCGGGCGCCCAGGTGCTCATCACGGCCAGCTATCAGGCGACTTTCGAGGCGTTCGCGAAAAGGGGAGTGGGAAGGGAGGAGGCGGCCGCGCTGCTGCGGCGGAGCGTCGAGCTGGCGCGCCGGGCGGCCACGCGGGCCGAGCGGGAAGTCTGGGTCGCCGCGTCCGTAGGGCCGTACGGGGCGATGCTCGCGGACGGCAGCGAGTACAGGGGACGGTACGGCCTGAGCGTCGAGGAGCTGGAGCGATTCCACCGGCCACGGATCGAGGTACTGGCCGGGGCCGGGCCGGATGTGCTGGCGTTGGAGACCGTGCCGGACGTGGACGAGGCGCGGGCGCTGCTGCGGGCCGTACGGGGCTGCGGGGTGCCGGTGTGGTTGTCGTACAGCGTCGAGGGCGGGGCCACCAGGGCGGGGCAGCCGCTGGCGGAGGCGTTCGCGGTGGCCGCCGGAAACGATCACGTGATCGCCGTAGGGGTCAACTGCTGTGCGCCGGGTGATGCGGACCGGGCGGTGGAGATCGCCGCCCGGGTGACGGGGAAACCGGTCGTGGTCTATCCGAACAGTGGGGAGGGGTGGGATGCGCGAGCAAAGGACTGGCGGGGGCGTGCGACATTCGATCCCGCGAGGGTCGCGGTCTGGCGGGCCGCCGGGGCCCAAATCGTCGGCGGCTGCTGCCGTGTCGGCCCGGAACGGATCGCGGAGCTGGCCGCGCTACTGGAAAAGCAGTAGGAATCCGGCCAGATGGGCCCGGATAATCGACTGCGTGTTCCTGACGATCAGTACTTCCGGCGATGCCCAGAACCCCGCGACCGACCTCGGATTCCTGCTGCACAAGCACCCCGACAAGGCGCAGCGGTTCTCCACCTCCCACGGCACCGCGCACGTCCTCTACCCCGAGGCCGGTGTGGAGCGCTGCACGGCGGCGCTGCTGCTCGAGGTCGATCCGGTGGCGCTCGTCCGGCGCGGCAAGGGCCGGGGGCGGGGCGGCGCACCCGACTCGGCGCTGGCGCAGTACGTCAACGACCGTCCATACGCGGCGTCCTCGCTGCTGGCCGTGGCGATCGGCAGCGTGTTCTCCAGTGCCATCAAGGGACAGTGCGCGGCCCGGCCCGAACTGCCCGAGCGAGCTCGTCCGTTGCGCGTCGAGATCCCGGCGCTGCCGGCCCGAGGAGGTGCCGCGCTCGTGGAACGGCTCTTCGCGCCGCTGGGGTGGACGGTGACCGCCCGTCCGGTGGCACTGGACGAGCGGTTCCCCGAGTGGGGCGACTCGCGCTATGTGTCGCTGGTGCTGGACGGGGAGCTGAGGCTGGTCGAAGCGCTGCGGCAGCTGTATGTGCTGCTGCCGGTGCTGGACGACGCCAAGCACTACTGGGTCGCGCCCGACGAAGTGGAGAAGCTGCTGCGCTTCGGCGAGGGGTGGCTGGAAAACCACCCCGAGCAGCGACTGATCACCAGCCGCTACCTCTCCCGACGCTGGGGCCTCACCAGGGACGCCCTCGACCGCCTGGCGCTCGCCCGGCTGGCCGAGGCCGACGACACCGAGGCCGACGAGCTGGACAACGCGGTCGACGAGACGGCCGACACCGAGGAGCGGCCCGTGCCGCTGGCGGTGCAGCGACGTGCGGCGATCCTCGACGCCCTGCGCCGGTCCGGGGCGTCGCGGGTGCTCGACCTCGGCTGCGGCCAGGGGCAGCTGGTGGGGGAGCTGTTGAAGGACGCCCGCTTCACCGAGATCGTGGGCGTCGATGTGTCGATACGCGCGCTGAAGGAGGCCTCGCGGCGGCTGCGGCTGGACCGGATGCCGGAGCGGCAGGCGGCCCGTGTGGCGCTGCTCCAGGGCTCCCTCGCCTACACCGACCGCAGGCTCGCGGGTTATGACGCCGCCGTGCTCAGCGAGGTCGTCGAGCACCTGGATCCGCCGAGGCTGCCCGCCCTGGAGTACGCGGTGTTCGGCGCGGCCCGCCCGGCGACGGTCGTCGTGACGACGCCCAATGTGGAGTACAACGTGCGCTGGGAGACCCTGCCGGCCGGGCACGTGCGCCACGCGGACCACCGCTTCGAGTGGACCCGGAAGGAGTTCCGGGACTGGGCCGAGAAGGTCGCCGAGCGTCATGGGTACACGGTGGAGTTCCTGCCCGTGGGCCCCGACGACCCCGAGGTGGGGCCGCCGACGCAGATGGCCGTCTTCCACAGGCGCGACGACGCGGGCGGGGACGCGGGCAAGAAGGCGAACAGCGATGTGAACGACGTGAATGACGTGAAGTACGTCAATGGTGTGAGTGGCAAGCAGCGCGGCACCGACGAGAGCGCGAAGGAGGCGAGGACCGCATGACCGAGGACCGCACAACAGAGAGCCGTACCGCGGCGGAAAGCACGGCAGACGGGCGCACGGCAGAAGAACGCACCACGGCAGAAGAACGCACCACGGGAGAACGCACGGCTGAGCAGCGTGTGACCGTGGACGTTCCCGACCTGTCCCTCGTGGTCCTCGTCGGGGCCACCGGATCCGGTAAGTCCACCTTCGCCGCACGGCACTTCAAGCCGACCGAGGTGATCTCCAGCGACTTCTGCCGGGGGCTGGTCAGCGACGACGAGAACGACCAGAGCGCCAGCAAGGACGCCTTCGAGGTCCTGCACTACATCGTCGGCAAGCGCCTCGCGGCCGGCCGGCTGACCGTCGTCGACGCCACCAACGTCCAGTCCGAGCCCCGCAAGGAGCTCGTCGCCCTCGCCCGGGAGCACGACGTGCTGCCCGTCGCGATCGTCCTCGACATCCCCGAGGACGTCTGCGCCGCGCGCAACGCCGCCCGGCCCGACCGGGCCGCCCTGCCCCGGCGCGTCATTCAGCGCCACCAGCGCGAGCTGCGGCGTTCCCTGCGTCACCTGGAGCGCGAGGGATTCCGCAAGGTGCACGTCCTGCGGGGCACGGCCCGGACGGACTCCGCCGAGGTCGTGCGCGAGCGCCGCTTCAACGACCTCCGCCACGTCACCGGCCCGTTCGACATCGTCGGTGACATCCACGGCTGCCGTTCCGAGCTGGAGAGCCTGCTGACCAGGCTCGGCTACGACCTCGTGCGCGACGACGCCGGTCGCCCTGTGGACGCCGCGCACCCCGAGGGGCGCACCGCCGTCTTCGTCGGCGACCTCGTCGACCGGGGCCCCGACAGCCCGGGTGTGCTGCGCCTGGTGATGGGCATGGTCGCCGCCGGGCACGCCCTGTGCGTCCCCGGCAACCACGAGAACAAGCTCGGCCGTTTCCTCGGCGGTCGTCAGGTCAAGGTCGCGCACGGTCTCGCCGAGACGATCGAGCAACTGGAGAGGGAAGCCGAGCAGGACCCGGAGTTCCGGGAGCGGGTACGCGAGTTCATCGGCGGGCTCGTCAGCCACTACGTCCTCGACGGCGGCGCGCTGGTCGTCTGCCACGCGGGGCTGCCCGAGAAGTACCACGGCCGCACCTCCGGCCGGGTCCGCTCGCACGCGCTGTACGGCGACACGACGGGCGAGACCGACGAGTTCGGCCTGCCCGTGCGCTACCCCTGGGCGGAGGACTACCGGGGCCGGGCCGCCGTGGTCTACGGCCACACCCCGACCCCCACGGCCACCTGGCTCAACAACACCATCTGCCTGGACACCGGTGCCGTCTTCGGCGGCAAGCTGACCGCGCTGCGCTGGCCCGAGCGCGAGCTCGTGGACGTGCCGGCCGAGCGCGTCTGGTACGAGCCGCTGCGGCCGCTGGTGAGCGAGGCTCCCGGCGGCGCCGACGGCCGCCCGCTGGATCTCGCCGACGTCACCGGCCGCCGCGTCGTGGAGACCCGGCACCTGGGCCGGGTGGCGGTCAAGGAGGAGAACGCGGCGGCGGCCCTGGAGGTCATGAGCCGCTTCGCCGTCGAGCCCCGCCGGCTGGTCTACCTGCCGCCGACCATGGCCCCCTGCGCCACCTCCAAGGAGGAGGGCTACCTGGAGCACCCTGCGGAGGCCTTCGCCGCCTACCGCGCCGACGGTGTGCGCCAGGTGGTGTGCGAGGAGAAGCACATGGGCTCCCGTGCCGTGGTCCTGGTCTGCCGCGACGCGGAGGTGGCGCGCGAGCGCTTCGGAGTGCCCGAGGGCGTGCCCGGCGCGGTGTACACCCGCACCGGCCGGCCGTTCTTCGACGACACCGAGGTGGCCACCCGTCTCCTGGAGCGGCTGGGCCGCTGCGTGGCGGGCGCCGGGCTGTGGGAGGAGCTGACTACCGACTGGCTGCTGCTGGACGCCGAGCTGATGCCCTGGTCCCTCAAGGCCCAGGGGCTGCTGCGCAACCAGTACGCGGCCGTGGGCGCGGCCTCCGGCGCGGTCTTCCCGGGCGCGCTCGCGGCCCTGGAATCCGCCGCCGCCCGGGGCCTGGACGTCGCCGAGCTGCTCGGCCGCCAGCGTGAGCGGGCCGAGGACGCCGAGGCCTTCACGGAGGCGTACCGCCGCTACTGCTGGCCGGTCGGCCCGACCGAGGGCACCGACGGGGACGTCCTGGACGGGATCCGGCTGGCGCCGTTCCAGATCCTGGCCGCCGAGGGCCGCAGTCTGGCCACCGTCCCGCACGACGAGCAGCTCGCGATGATCGACCGGATCGTGGCGGAGGACAGCGTGGCGGAGGAGGCGGGCGCCGGCGGCTCCGGCGGGCTGCTCGCCACCACCCGCCGCATCGTCGTCGACACCGGGGACGAGGCGTCCGTCGCCGAGGGCACCCGCTGGTGGCTCGACCTCACCGCAGCCGGCGGCGAGGGCATGGTCGTCAAGCCGCTCCAGGCGTATGTGCGCGGGGAGGACGGAAAGCTCGTCCAGCCGGGTATCAAGTGCCGGGGCCGCGAGTACCTGCGGATCATCTACGGGCCCGAGTACACCCGCCCGGAGAATCTGGCCCGGCTGCGCATACGCCACCTCGGTCACAAGCGCTCGCTCGCACTGCGCGAGTACGCGCTGGGGCTGGAGGCGCTGGATCGGCTGGCGGCCGGGGAGCCGCTGTGGCGGGTCCACGAGGCGGTCTTCGCCGTCCTCGCACTGGAGTCCGAGCCGGTGGATCCCCGGCTCTAGCGGGTCCCCTCCGGTGGTCTCGCGGTTCCGGCGCTGCGGGCCGGTGGGGGCTGGTCGCGCCCGCGCGGCGGTAGCCGCATATCGACACAGTCCCGCGCCCCTTACGGGGCGCGGGGCGGCACTCCGTGCCCCGGTCGCCGAGTGAACGGGGCGGGTTGGGGTCAGGATGGGGGGATGGGATTCCATGTCGATTCCGAGGCCGGGCGGCTGCGCCGCGTCATCCTGCACCGCCCCGACCTGGAGCTGAAGCGGCTCACGCCCTCCAACAAGAACGCTCTTCTCTTCGACGACGTGCTCTGGGTCCGCCGCGCCCGCGCCGAGCACGACGGCTTCGCGGACGTCCTCCGGGAGCGCGGTGTGGAGGTGCATCTCTTCCAGGACCTGCTGGAGGAGAGCCTGCGGTCGCCGGCGGCCCGGGCCCTGGTGCTGGACCGGGTCTTCTACGAGAAGGAGTACGGCCCCCTCGCCACCGACCATCTGCGGGCCGCCTTCGACGGGATGCCGGTCGCCGAGCTGACCTCGTGGCTCGTGGGCGGGATGACCAAGCGCGAGTTCCTGGAGCGGCACAGCGAGCCCGTCTCCGTCCGCTTCCACGTCATGGACCTGGACGACTTCCTTCTCAATCCGCTGCCCAACCACCTCTTCACCCGTGACACCTCGGCCTGGATCTACGACGGAGTGAGCGTCAACGCGATGCGCTGGCCCGCCCGTTGGCACGAGACCGTGCACTACGAGGCGGTCTACCGCCACCACCCGCTCTTCGCCCCGGGCGGTTTCCACGTCTGGTGCGAGGGGCAGGCGGCCTACCCCTCCACCATCGAGGGCGGCGATGTGCTGGTCATCGGCGAGGGCGCGGTCCTCATAGGGATGAGCGAGCGGACCACCCCGCAGGCCGTGGAGATGCTGGCCCGGGGCCTGTTCGCGGCCGGGTCGGCCCGGACGATCGTGGCGCTGGACATGCCCAAGCGGCGGGCGTTCATGCACCTCGACACCGTGATGACCATGGTGGATGGCGACACCTTCACCCAGTACGCGGGCCTGGGCATGCTCCGCTCGTACACGATCGAGCCCGGTGTCGGCGAAAGCGATCTCAAGGTCACCGATCACCCGCCGGAGCACATGCACCGTGCGATCGCCGCCGCCCTGGGGCTCGACTCGATCAGAGTGCTGACCGCGCGGCAGGACGTCCACGCGGCCGAGCGCGAGCAGTGGGACGACGGCTGCAACGTGCTGGCGATAGAGCCGGGCGTCGTGGTCGCCTACGAGCGCAACGCGACGACCAACACCTACCTGCGCAAACATGGGATCGAGGTCATCACCATCCCGGGCAGCGAGCTGGGCCGGGGCCGGGGCGGGCCGCGCTGTATGAGCTGCCCGGTCGAGCGGGACCCGGTGCCGGGGGCCTAGCCTTCTGAGCTGGGGCAACCGGGGTGGGACCCACCCCTAGGCTGGCGCATAAGAATGTGGCAGGCTGTATACAATTCCGTTTTGACCAACGACGGCGCCGCTACAGCCGCTGACGACGTAGGAGCCCACGCCATGGCGACAGACCTCAAGGGCCGCCACCTCCTCAAGGAGACGGACCTCACCGCCGAGGAGTTCCACAGCCTGATCGAACTGGCTGCGGAGCTCAAGGCCGCCAAGCGCACGGGCGCCGAGGAGCGTCGTCTCCAGGGCCGCAACATCGCGCTCGTCTTCGAGAAGACCTCCACCCGGACCCGCTGCGCCTTCGAGGTGGCCGCCGCCGATCAGGGCGCCCACACCACCTACCTCGACCCCGTGGGTTCCCAGATCGGCCACAAGGAGTCCGTCCCGGACACCGCGCGGGTGCTCGGCAGGATGTTCGACGCGATCCAGTACCGGGGTCACGGCCAGGGCGTCGTCGAGGATCTCGCCGCATACGCGGGGGTGCCCGTCTACAACGGCCTCACCGACGAGTGGCACCCCACCCAGATGCTGGCCGACGTGCTCACCATGACCGAGCACACCGCCAAGCCGCTGGAGCGCGTCGCCTACGCCTACCTCGGCGACGCCCGCTACAACATGGGCAACTCCTACCTCGTCACCGGCGCCCTCCTCGGCATGGACGTCCGGATCGTGGCGCCCAAGGAGCTGTGGCCCGCGCAGGAGGTCATCGAGGAGGCCGGGCGGCTGGCCGCCGCCAGCGGCGCCCGGGTCACGCTCACGGACGACGTCGCCGAGGGGGTGCGCGGCGCGGACTTCGTCGCCACCGACGTCTGGGTGTCGATGGGCGAGCCCAAGGAGGTCTGGGACGCCCGCATCGCCCTCCTCGCGCCGTACGCCGTCACCATGGACGTCCTGCGCGCGACCGGCAACCCCGCCGTGAAGTTCCTCCACTGCCTGCCCGCCTTCCACGACCTCGGCACCTCCATCGGCCGTGAGATCCACGAGCGCCACGGCCTGACCTCCCTGGAGGTGACCGACGAGGTCTTCGAGTCCGCCCACTCGGTCGTCTTCGACGAGGCCGAGAACCGCATGCACACCATCAAGGCCCTGATGGTGGCGACCCTGGGCCGCTGAGCCGGGCGCCTCGCCGCATCTCGACCCGCCTCGCCGACGAGTGCGCGGCAGGGCCCGAAGCCACTCCGAGTCCTATCGCGTACCCGTGACGACAGTCACACAACGGTGATAGCTTCACCGGGCAGGCACCAGCCGTCCGGCTGAAGGAGGCCGCGCTCCATGAGTCCGTTCACCGGCTCCGCGTCCCGCACCGACGAATGGCGGCACCTGCGCCTGACCCTCGACTCAGGCGTCGCCACCGTCACCCTCGACCGCCCCGACCGGCTCAACGCGCTCACCTTCGGCGCCTACGCCGACCTGCGCGACCTCCTCCCGGAACTGGCCCGCGCCGGATCCGTACGAGCCCTGGTCCTCGGCGGCGAGGGACGCGGCTTCTGCTCCGGCGGCGACGTCGACGACATCATCGGCGCGACCCTCGCCATGGACACCGCCCGTCTCCTCGACTTCAACCGCATGACCGGCCAGGTCGTCCGGGCCCTGCGCGACTGCCCCTTCCCCGTGGTCGCCGCCGTGCACGGGGTCGCGGCCGGCGCCGGCGCGGTCCTCGCGCTCGCCGCCGACTTCCGCGTCGCCGACCCGACAGCGCGCTTCGCCTTCCTCTTCACCAGGGTCGGCCTCTCCGGCGGCGACATGGGCGCCGCCTACCTCCTGCCCCGCGTCGTCGGCCTCGGCCATGCCACCCGGCTGCTGATGCTCGGCGAACCCGTCCACGCCGCCGAAGCCGAACGCATCGGGCTCATCAGCCAATTGACGGAACCCGGTGGCGCGCCCACCGCCGCCCAGGACCTCGCCCGCCGGCTCGCCGACGGTCCCGCCCTCGCCCACGCCCAGACCAAGGCCCTGCTCAACGCCGAACTCGACATGTCCCTCGCCGCCTCCCTGGAACTCGACGCCGCCACCCAGGCCCTGCTGATGCGCAGCGCCGACTACGCCGAGTTCCATGCCGCCTTCACCGAGAAGCGGCCTCCCGCGTGGCGGGGCCGGTGACCGCCCCGGCGGCGGCCCGCGTCGCGGTCGTCGGCGGCGGACCCGCCGGCCTCTACGCGGCCGCCCTGCTCAAACGCCAGGCGCCCGAACGCGACATCACCCTCTGGGAACGCAACGCCCCCGACGACACCTTCGGCTTCGGCGTCGTCCTCTCCGACGAGACCCTCGACGGCATCGAGACCGCCGACCCCGTCCTACGCGCCGCCCTGCACCGCGAATTCGTCAGCTGGGAGGACGTCGACGTCGTCCACCGGGGCCGCACCGTCACCTGTGGCGGCCACGGTTTCGCCGCCCTCGGCCGTCACCGCCTCCTCGCCCTCCTCCACCAGCGCTGTCACGACCTCGGCGTCACCCTCCGCTTCCGCGCGCAGGCGCCGCCCGCCGCCGAACTGGCCCGCTCCTACGACCTCGTCATCGCCGCCGACGGCGCGGGCAGCCGCACCCGTGACGCCCACCGCGACCATTTCCGTCCCACCATCACCAGCCACCGCTGCCGCTATATCTGGCTCGCCGCCGACTTCGCCCTCGACGCCTTCCGCTTCGAGATCGCCGAGACCCCGTATGGCGTCATGCAGCTCCACGCCTACCCCTTCGCCCCGGACGCCAGCACCGTCGTCGTCGAGATGCGGGAGGAGGTGTGGCGCCGCACCGGCCTGGACGGCCGCGACGAGCAGGCGTCGCTCGACGCCTGCGCCGGCTGGTTCCCCGGGTCGCTGAAGGGCCACGCCCTGCGCTCCAACCGTTCGACCTGGAACGTCTTCCGCACGGTCGTCAACGAGCGCTGGTCCCACGGCCGTACGGTCCTGCTGGGGGACGCCGCCCACACCGCCCACTTCTCCATCGGCTCCGGCACCAAGCTCGCCCTTGAGGACGCCGTCTCCCTCGCCGCGCATCTGGACGGCGCCACGAGCGTCATCGAGGCGCTGGCGGCGTACGAGGCGGAGCGCCGCCCCGTCGTCGAGTCCCTGCAGCGGGCGGCCCGCGCCAGCATGGAGTGGATGGAGGACCTCGCCGTCCGCGTCGGCGGGCCGCCCCGCCGGTTCGTCTTCGACCTCCTCACCCGCAGCCGCCGCGTCACCCACGACAACCTCCGGCTGCGCGATCCCGGCTTCGTCGCCGCCGTAGAGGAGGAGGCGGGCGTTCCGGCCGGTACCCCGCCGATGTTCACGCCCTTCCGGCTGCGCGGGCTGACCTTGCGCAACCGCGTCGTCGTCTCCCCGATGGACATGTACTCCGCCACGGACGGCACTCCGGGTGACTTCCATCTCGTCCACCTCGGTGCCCGCGCCCTCGGCGGGGCGGGGCTGGTGATGACCGAGATGGTCTGCGTCAGCGCTCAGGGGCGCATCACACCGGGGTGCACGGGGATGTACGCGCCGGAGCACGAGCGGGCGTGGGGGCGTGTCGTCGGTTTCGTCCACGAGCGGGCCCCCGGCACGGCCATCGGGCTCCAGCTCGGCCACTCCGGACGGAAAGGGTCGACGCGGCTGATGTGGGAGGGCATCGACCAGCCGCTCCCCGAGGGGAACTGGCCCGTCGTCGCCCCCTCGGCCATTCCGTACCGCCCTGGCGTCAATCAGACGCCGCACGCCTTGGCCGTTGCCGAACTCGCTGTTGTGAGAGATGAGTTCGTGCGGTCGGCCGAGGGCGCGGCGCGTGCCGGGTTCGATCTGCTGGAGCTGCACTGCGCGCACGGTTATCTGTTGTCCGGCTTCCTCTCGCCGCTCACCAATCACCGCACGGACGCTTACGGCAGCGGTATCACCGGTCGGCTGGCCTTTCCGCTGGAGGTTTTCGATGCCGTGCGGGAGGTGTGGCCGGCCGAGCGGCCGATGACCGTCCGGATCTCGGCGACGGACTGGGCCGAGGGCGGTACGACCGCGGACGACGCCGTCGCCATCGCCCGGGCCTTCGCCGAGCACGGCGCGGACGCGATCGACGTCTCGACCGGGCAGGTCGTGCCGGACGAGCGGCCCGCGTTCGGGCGCTCGTACCAGACGCCGTTCGCGGATCGCATCCGCAACGAGGTGGGGGTGCCGGTGATCGCCGTCGGGGCGATCGCGTCCTGGGACGACGTCAATTCGCTGATCCTGGCGGGGCGGGCGGATCTTTGCGCGTTGGGGCGGCCGCATTTGTACGATCCGCACTGGACGCTCCATGCCGCCGCCGAGCAGGGGTATGCGGGGCCCGGTGCGCCGTGGCCCTTGCCCTACCGGGCGGGGAGTCGGAGGCCGCCTACGGGGCGGCGGGTGTAGGGGGGTGCCCCGGTCCCGCCCTTTCACCGTTTCCTCCAGGGGCTCCGCCCCCGGACCCCCGTGTCCTCAAAAGCCGGACGGGCTGGACGGGCTCTGCCCCCGGATCCCCGTGTGCTCAAGCGCCGGACGGGCTGGATTCGGGTTCCGTCCGGCCCGGACTGGCCGCCGGACGAGCCGGCTTCCCGTTACGCCAGTGCCGGGGTCACGAAGCGTTCCCCCGCGTCCCTGAGTCGTGCGTGCAGGGCCGCGAAGACGCGGGCCGCGCGGCCGCCGGGCCAGTCCGGGGGGAGCAGGCCCGCCGGCAGGCCCGGGTCCGCGTACGGGAGGCGGCGCCAGCGGTCCAGGGCCAGGAGGTAGTCGCGGTAGGCCGCCTCCGGCGGCACCGGCTTGCGGCGGGCCCAGCGGCGGAGGACCGGTTCGTGGGCCTCCAGGAACGCGCGGTGCTGGGCGGCCAGCGCGTCGAGATCCCACCAGCGGGCGACCGACTCGGCGGTCGGCTCGAAGCCCAGGTGGCTGCCGCGGAACAGGTCGACGTAGGAGGCCAGTCCGAGCCGCTCCAGGGTGTGCCGGGTCTCCTCGTGCACATGGGCGGGGGCGATCCACACGCCGGGGGCCGCCGTGCCGAAGCCGAGCCGGGAGAGCCGGGAGCGCAGCAGGTGGCGCTTGTGGCGTTCGTGCTCGGGCACGGAGAAGACGGCCAGCAGCCAGCCATGGCCCGCGCGGGCCGAAGGGCGGCCGTAGATGCGCCGGTCGCCGTCGTCCAGCAACTGCCGGGCGCCTTCCGACAGGCCGTAGCCCGCCGCGCCGGAGGGGGTGCGGCCTGCCACGAGCAGACCGCGTCTCTTGAGCCGGGAGACGGCCGACCGCACCGAGGGCGAGTCCACGCCCACCGCGCCCAGCAGCCGGATCAGGGCCGCGATCGGCACCGGCCCGGCGGGGCGGCCGGCGTCCCCGCGCCCGTACGCGCCGTAGAAGGTGACGATGAGGGAGCGGGGGGTGTGAAGCGGTTGCTGGTCAGTCACGGGGAAACTGTAAAGCTCCGGAACGCAGCCGAAAGCGCTGTAATTTGCCCGTGGGCGTGCGGGGAAGGGCGGGGAGGAACACGATCTCGCGAGGGCACTTGTACGGAACGATCTCCTTTTTGGTGAACTCCCGTAGCTCCGCGACCGTTTCCGCGGTGGGCGGCACCCCCTCCCGCAGAACGACGTGGGCGACGACGATCTGCCCGCGCCGCTCGTCCGGGCGGCCGACGACCGCCGCCTCCAGGACGTCCGGGTGGCGCAGCAGGGCCTCCTCCACCTCGGGGCCGGCGATGTTGTGACCGGCCGAGATGATCATGTCGTCGGCGCGGGCCACGAAGCGGAAGTAGCCGTCCGGCTCGCGGACATAGGTGTCGCCGGTGAGGTTCCAGCCGTCGCGCACGTACACGCGCTGCCGTTCGTCGGCGAGGTAGCGGCAGCCGGTGGGGCCACGCACGGCCAGCAGGCCGGGGTGCCCGTCGGGGACGGGCGCGCCGTCCGGGCCGACGACGCGCGCCTCGTAGCCGGGGACGGGCAGGCCGGTCGTGCCGGGGCGGATGCGGTCGTCGGCGGCGGAGATGAAGACGTGCAGCATTTCGGTGGCGCCGATGCCGTTGATCAGGCGTAATCCCGTCGCGCGCCGCCACGCGTGCCAGAGTTCGGCGGGCAGGTGCTCGCCCGCGGAGACGCACCGGCGGAGGGAGGACACGTCGTACGGGCCGAGGGTCTCCAGCATCGCTCGGTAGGCGGTCGGCGCGGTGAACAGGACGGAGACGCGGTGCCGTTGGACGTCGGCGAGCAGGCGCTCGGGGCCGCCCCAGTCGGTCAGCACGGTGGACGCCCCGGCGTGCAGCGGGAAGACGAGGAGACCGCCGAGGCCGTAGGTGAAGCCGAGCGGTGGGCTGCCGGCGAAGACGTCGTCCGGACGGGGGCGCAGTACGCACGCCGAGAAGGTGTCGGCGATGGCGAGGACGTCGCGGTGGAAGTGGACGCATCCCTTGGGGTGTCCGGTGGTTCCGGAGGTGAAGGCGATGAGGGCGACGTCGTCGGCGGAGGTGTCCACAGCGTCGTAGGATGCGGGTTTATTTGCCGAGAGCCGCAGAAGGTCGTCGGGTGTATTCCCGCCGTACAGCGTGAGGCGTAAGTCCGGTATGCCCGCCGCACGGAGGTCACCGGCCGACCGGGCGTCGCACAGGGCGTGCCGGACGCGGGCGATGCGGCAGACGGTGGCCAGTTCGTGCGGGCGCTGCGCGGCCAGGACGGTCACCGCCACCGCGCCCGCCTTGAGCACGGCCAGCCAGCAGGCCGCCAGCCAGGGCGTGGTGGGGCCGCGCAGCAGCACCCGGTTGCCGGGCACGACGCCCAGGTCCTCGGTGAGGACGTGCGCGATCCGGTCGACGTGCTCCTTGAGCAGTCCGTACGACCAGACGAGCCCGGTCCCGGATCCGTCCCCAGCCCTGTCCCCGGCCCCGTCCCCGGGTTCGCCCCCGCCACGGATGGCCGGTCGCCCGGGGCCCAGCCGGTCCACCGTGGCGTCCAGCAGGCGCTCGGCGCAGTTGAGGCGGTCGGGGTAGCGCAGGTCCGGGGCGCCGGGGAGGTCGAAGCGGAGTTCCGGCCACTGGGCGACGGGCGGGAGGTGGTCGCGCGGGAAGGTGTCGATATGGGCCGATGGCATGAGCTCCATCGCGGATGCGCCCCCTCGTCGGCGGAATCGCCGGAGAAATCGGAGGTGAACGGGGGTCTTGCCAGCGACGCGGATCCACTGTCAGCGTAACGAGGCGGTGACGGCAGTCAATAGAGCGCGATAAACCATGCGAGAGAAGGGTGGGTCGGATGGCCACACCGTTCACAGGGGAGGGGGAGCGGCGCAAGGGCTCCGTGGAGCTGCGCGCGCTCGCCGCCCGCCGCTTGCGCCCCGTCGCGGACCGGGGCGCTCCCGGCAAGGTCAACAGGCCGCTCCTCGCGACGCTCGGCGAACTCGGCCTGCTTTCCCGGGTGGTTCCCCTGACCGGTCCCGTACGTGCCCAGGACCTGTGCCTGTTGCGCGAATCGCTGGCGTACGCCTGCACGGAGGCCGAGACGGCCCTCGCCCTGCAGGGCCTCGGCGCCCACCCCGTCGTCGCCCACGGCACCCGGGCACAGCGGGCGCGCTGGCTGCCGGAGGTCGCCGCGGGGCGCGCCGTGGCGGCGTTCGCGCTGAGCGAGCCGGGCGCGGGCTCGGACGCGGCCGCCCTGGAGCTGCGCGCGGAGCCGACCGGGGCGGGAGGGGCGGCCAGGGCAGGCGGGGCGGCCGCGTCGGGCTGGCGGCTGCATGGTGAGAAGCGCTGGATCTCCAACGCCCCGCAGGCCGACGTCTACACCGTCTTCGCCCGTACGGGCCCGGGGAGCCGGGCCGCCGGGGTCACCGCCTTCCTCGTCCCCGCCGACCGCCCCGGCCTCGGCGGCGAACCGCTGGAGATGCTCGGCCCGCACCCCGTGGGCACGCTCACCTTCGACGGCGTGCCCGTGGGCCCCGGCGACGTCGTCGGCGAGGTGGGCCGGGGCTTCCGGCTGGCCATGGCCACCCTCGATCTGTTCCGCCCCAGCGTCGGGGCCTTCGCTGTCGGAATGGCCCGGTCCGCCCTGGACGCCTCGGTGGCCCACGCGGAGGAACGCCGGGCGTTCGGCGGCCCGTTGAAGGACCTCCAGGCCGTCTCCCACCTGCTCGCCGAGATGGCCACCCGCACCGAGGCGGCCGCCCTGCTCGTCCAGGCGGCCGCCGCGGCCTACGACGCGGGGGAGCCGGGCGTGGCCGCGCGCTCGGCGATGGCCAAGCTCTTCGCCACCGAGACCGCCCAGTACGTCGTCGACTCCGCGGTCCAGATCCACGGCGCCCGCGCCCTGGCCCACGGCCACCTCCTGGAGCACCTCTACCGGGAGGTGCGCGCGCCCCGGATCTACGAGGGGGCGAGCGAGGTCCAGCGCACGATCATCGCGAAGGAGCTGTTCCGGGCGGCGGGCGCGGGGGCCTCCCCGTGAGCCTGGAGCGGATCGACCCCGCCGGGCTCGCGCCCGCGCGCGGCTTCAGCCACGCCGTCGCCGCCACGGGCGGGCGGCTGGTCCTTCTGGCGGGGCAGACCGCGCTCGACGCGGCCGGGACGGTCGTGGCGGGCGGCCTGCCGGAGCAGTTCGAGCGGGCCCTGACCAATCTCCTGGCCGCCCTCCGGGCCGCCGGGGGCGGGCCGGAGCACCTGGCCCGGGTGACGGTCTACGCGACGGACGTGGGCGCGTACCGGGCGCACGCCCCTGAACTCGGGCGGATCTGGCGGCGTTTGGCGGGCCGCGAGTACCCGGCGATGGCCGTCGTCGGCGTGGTCCGGCTCTGGGACGAGGAGGCGATGGTGGAGCTGGACGGGCTGGCCGTGCTGCCCTGACGAAGGTGCCGGGTGGGCGGTGCCCGCCGTTCTGACGGGCGGGGGCGGCCGGCGGCCGTGCTGCTCGGGTCGGGGCGCCCGGTGTACCGTTTGCAGCGGTTCGCGAAACTGTTCGTGGAATCAGCGAGAGCAAAGGCGGCGTGTCGATGGCCCCTCGTCGGAGTGCCGACCCCCAGGCCCTGACCTTCACCGAGCGGGCCCGGCGGCAGCAGATCGTCGAGTGCACCATCGACCTGATCTCCACCAAGGGCTATCCGGCCACCTCGCTCTCGGCGATCGCCGAGGCGGCCGGCATCTCCAAGGCCGCCGTCCTCTACCACTTCTCGTCGAAGGACAACCTCGCCCGGATCACGCTCGAGCACGTGCTGGAGGGCTTCAGGACCTACGTCCACGAGCGGGTGGAGCGCGAGACCGAGCCGTGCGCCGCGATCGTCGCGTACGTCCGCGCGATGATCTCGTACCAGCAGGCCAACCGCCGCCACGTCCGCGTCATCACCGAGATGCTCCTCGACGACGAGGGCGGCACCCGGCTCAAGAATCCGGGCTCCCACGACAACCACGACCGCCTGGGCCACCTGGTCGGTCTCCTGGCCCGCTGCCAGGAGACCGGCCAGGTGCGCGCCTTCGACCCCGTGACCGTTGCGCTCGCGATCGGCGGGGCGATCGACGGTGTGATCTCCCACTGGCTCGTCCACCCCGACTACGACCTCGACGCCGCGGCCGACGAGCTGGAGACGTTCACGCTCAGCGCGATCCGGCGCCAGGACTGACCCCCGTACGGTCCCGGCAGGCAGGCGTCTCCGTCGTCAGCGCGGTGTTGTCCGTCAGCGGTGTCCGTCAGCGCCGGGCGAAGGCGGGCACGCGCTCCGGACGTATGCCGACCCCGCCCAGATATCCGGACACCGTCCGCAGCATCGGTACGCGCCGCATCAGCCGGACCGGCACCGGCAGCCGGTCGGGGCCGAGCGTGCCGTCGAGGATGGGCCGCAGCATGGCCTCGTGTTCGGCGATCTGCGACCGCTGGATGACGGCGACCGGCAGCAGCCGCCGCTTCTGCACCCGCTCCAGGTCGTGCACGCAGACCGAGCCGTTCCGCAGGGGCTCCGCGAGGATCCGTCCGGCCGCCACGGCGTCCTGCACCGCGAGGTTGACGCCGACGCCGCCCGTCGGCGACATGATGTGCGCCGAGTCCCCGATGCAGAGCAGCCCCGGCCGGTACCAGCGCCGCAGTCTGCCCATGGTCACGTCGAGCAGCTTCACGTCGTCCCACGAGCGGATCGTGTCCGTGACCTCCTCGCCCCAGCCGAACAGGTCGCCGAGCCGGGCGCGGAACCACTCGATCCCGTTGGCCCGCAGCTCCCGGTCGGTGCCCTTCTTGATGAGGTAGGACGTCTGGTAGTAATCGCCCCGGTCCGTCGTCGCCGCGAACTGCCCGTCCTTGGCGCGCATGAAGATCGCGCCGTCCTTGGTGTCGTCGGACTGCGCGGGCACCTTGATCTGCCAGACGTCCATGGGGACGTCGACGTAGTCGGGCCGCAGCCCCGCCAGCTCGCGGACCAGCGAGTCACGGCCGTCGCAGGCGACCGTGAGATCCGCCGTGAGCTCCCCGGTGGCGCCGTCCGCATCCTCGTAGCGCACGCCGGTCACCCGGCCGCCCTCGGTGAGGAGGCCCGTGACGGCCGTGCGCGTCCGCAGGGTGAAGGACGGCTCCTCGGCGGCCGCGCTCGCGAGCAGGTCGAGGAAGTCCCACTGCGGGACCATCGCGATGTGCTTGTGGGGGCCCGGGATGCGCCGCAGGTCGCTCAGGGTCACGACCGTGTCGCCGATGTGCAGCCGGACCAGGTCCAGTTTGCGGGACGGGAGCCGTGCGAACCGTTCGCCCAGGCCGAGTTCGTCGAGCAGGCGCAGCGTCGACGGGTGGACCGTGTCGCCGCGGAAGTCCCGCAGGAAGTCCTTGTGCTTCTCCAGCACGGTCACCTCGACGCCGGCCCTGGCGAGCAGCAGGCCGAGCATCATGCCCGCGGGACCGCCACCCACCACACAGCACGTCGTGCGTTCCATGTCTTTTCCGCTCCCCTCACGGTGGACGCTGACTGACCGCACGGTCAGCAGTCTGACCGCTTGGTCAGTCGTGAGTCTACGGCAGGCGGGAACGCGAGAGCCCGGCGCGTCCGTCCGAACGGGCGCGCCGGGCTCGTGGCTTGGGCGGGGCGGGCTAGATGTCCCGGAACGTCTCGATCTGGGCGCCGATGGAGTTGAGGCGCTCGGCCAGATCCTCGTAACCGCGGTTGATGACATAGACGTTGCGCAGCACCGAGGTGCCCTCGGCGGCCATCATCGCCAGCAGTACGACCACGGCGGGGCGCAGCGCCGGCGGGCACATCATCTCGGCCGAGCGCCAGCGGGTGGGGCCCTCGACCAGGACCCGGTGGGGGTCGAGGAGCTTGACGTCCGCGCCGAGGCGGTTGAGGTCGGTGAGGTAGATGGCGCGGTTGTCGTAGACCCAGTCGTGAATGAGGGTCTGGCCCTGGGCGAACGCGGCGATGGCCGCGAAGAACGGCACGTTGTCGATGTTCAGGCCCGGGAACGGCATGGGGTGGATCTTGTCGATCGGCGCCCGCAGCTTGGAGGGGCGCACGGTCAGGTCGAGGAGGCGCGTACGGCCGTTGTCGGCGCGGTACTCGGGGCTGCGCTCGTGGTCGAGGCCCATCTCCTCCAGGACGGCGAGCTCGATCTCCATGAACTCCACCGGCACCCGGCGGATCGTCAGCTCCGACTCCGTCACCACGGCGGCGGCGAGCAGGCTCATGGCCTCGACCGGGTCCTCGGAGGGCGCGTAGTCGACGTCGCGGTCGATGGTGGCCACGCCGTGCACGGTGAGCGTGGTGGTGCCGACGCCCTCGACCCGCACGCCCAGCTCCTCCAGGAAGAAGCAGAGGTCCTGGACCATGTAGTTGGAGCTGGCGTTGCGGATGACCGTCACGCCGTCGTGACGGGCGGCGGCCAGCAGGGCGTTCTCGGTGACGGTGTCCCCGCGCTCGGTCAGCACGATGGCGCGCGTGGGGGAGACGGAACGATCCACCTGGGCGTGGTACGTGCCGTCGGTGGCCGTGACCTCCAGGCCGAAGTGCCGAAGCGCCGTCATGTGCGGCTGGACGGTACGGGTGCCGAGGTCGCAGCCGCCGGCGTAAGGGATCTTGAAGTGGTCCATGCGGTGGAGCAGCGGACCCAGGAACATGATGACGCTACGGGTGCGGCGGGCGGCCTCGGTGTCCATCGCGCCCAGGTCGAGCTCGGCGGGCGGCACGATCTCGAGGTCGTTCCCGTCGTTGATCCACCGGTGCCGCACGCCGATGCTGGCGAGCACTTCGAGGATCCGGTAGACCTCCTCGATCCGCGCGACGCGCCGCAGGGTGGTGCGTCCGGCGTTGAGCAGCGTGGCGCACAGCAGGGCCACGCAGGCGTTCTTGCTCGTCTTGACGTCGATCGAACCGGAGAGCCGGCGCCCGCCGACGACGCGCAGATGCATCGGTCCGGCGTATCCCAGGGAGACGATCTCGCTGTCGAGGGCCTCACCGATGCGGGCGATCATATCAAGACTGATGTTCTGATTTCCCCGCTCAATGCGGTTGACCGCGCTCTGGCTGGTCCCGAGCGCGTCCGCCAGCTGCGACTGGGTCCAGCCACGGTGCTGCCGGGCGTCGCGGATGAGCTTGCCGATACGGCCGAGGTAGGCGTCTGTCATGAGTCAGACGGTATCTCAGATATGAGATTCCTTCCGCATGCGCCATGGCCTCTCCACGCGTTCTACTCCTATCCGAACAATCGGACAGGAGTGTGGAAATCAGAAGTCCGACGTGTCGAGCTCCAGGTCGAAGGGGGTGGGGAGGTGGAGGGGCGTGCCGAAGGGGTGGGGGCCGCTGACCTTTGTGTAGCCGAGCTTGCCGGGCTCGCCGAAGAGGGTGCAGGACTGCTCCTGGCGGTCGACCAGGAGGTAGAGAGGGGCGCCGAACTCGGCGTAGCGGCGGCGCTTGACGATCCGGTCGGTGTCGCCGTCGAACTCGTCGGTCACTTCGACGATGAGCAGGGTTTGTCGCGGCAGGAGCGCTCCGGCGCCCGTCGTCAGGCCCTCCGGGACGACGGCCAGATCCGGGATGTACCAGTTGCAGGAACCGGGCAGGTCGAGGCCGCCGCGCCCCGCGACACAGGCCATCCGGGTCACCGCCGCGTCGATCCCCGTGCGAACGCAGTCGACCGTCGCCTCGTGGCTCCAGCTTCGCGAAACGGGGTGGATGACGCCCTCGATCATCTGCACGCGGTCCAGTCGGATGTGCTGGATCGCGTACTTCAAGGCTGTTTCAGGACTTTCGGGCGTGTAGGCGCGGGGTGATGCGCTCATGACGTGCTCCTGTGGCGGCCTGGTGGAAGCAGTCAAAGGTCTACGGCAATCCGCTCTGTCGGTCCGCCCGTTCGGCCCAACCGTCACCCGAACTGGTGAACTACCCCCCTCGCTTGCCGCGATCGGCCACCTGCGAAGATCGACCCGACGGTGGCCGCACCGGCCGCCCGCAGGGGGAGGCCGCCGCATGGGCACTCGGATCAGTTCCTTCGCCGACGACGCCGCGCGTACGCGCGTGCTCGCCGCCTACGACAAGGCCATGGCGTACTGGCCGGAGCCGCGCGGGGAGCGCGACGTCGAGACCGGTTTCGGTACGACGCGCGTCCACACCTTCAACCCCGACGGCGGCGGCATCCCCGTCGTCCTCCTCCACGGCCAGAACGCCGGGCCCGCCGAATGGGCTCCGCACGTCGCCGCGCTCGGTGAGGGGCGGCCCGTCTTCGCCGTCGACCGGGTGGGGGAACCGGGTCGCAGCACCCAGACCGCGCCGATCGTGACGCAGGACGCCATGGCCGCCTGGCTGGAGGAGGTGCTCGCCGGGCTCGCCCTGGAACGGGTGCATCTGGTCGGGCACTCGTACGGCGGCTGGGTCGCCCTGAATCACGCCGTACGGGCCCCCGGCCGGGTCGTCTCGGTGACCGCGTACGACCCGCCGCGCGCGCTGGCCCCGCTGAAGGCCGGGTTCGTGCTCGGGGCGGTCGCCTCCTTCCTCGGCAAGCCGGGGGAGCGTCAGCGCCGCTGGTTCGCCGGGCTCATCGGCGACACGGGCGCCCCGGCGGACATGGCCGATGCGGGGGCCGACTTCTCGCTGAAGGCCCTGCGCGGCTTCCGCATGCGGCTGCTTCTCCCGGCCCGCATGACCGACGAGGAGCTGCGCGCCATCGCCGTGCCCGCCCTGCTCGCCCTCGGCGGCGCCAGCCGCGTCCACGACCCCCGGCGTGCCGCCGACCGGGCGCGCCGGACCATCGAGGGTGCGCGGGTCGAGGTCCTCCCGGGGGCCGGGCACGGGATTCCGGTGCGGTGGTTCAACGACCTGGTTCCGGAGTTCCTCCAGAAGGCCGAGAGCGCGGTGGTCGGTTAGTCCACCGGCGTCCTGTCCCTGAGGGTGTAGCCGCCCGCGACGACCGCCGCGTCGGGGGCCGGGGCCATGCACTTCTTCAGGGGGAGTCCCCCTTCTCCGTTCCTCCTGACAGCCCGATCCGGCTCGGGCCGCCGTTCCCATTGGCGACGTCGACGACGTAGAAGCTCACCCCCATGCGCACGTGCCGCTTCAGGTGGCCCGCCTTCTCTCAGGGGCCGGTCGCCACCGGGCCGCCGGTGGTCAGGCAGTCGACGGCGAATTCACCCCAGTGGTCGGAGGCGGGCTCCCCGTTCACGGCGTCCGTGTGGTGCGAGACGCGGAAGGTGCCCTCGGACCGTACGGGGAGGTGGCCCACCCCGTGGAAGGCGCGGGCGTCGACGGTGACGCGGATGTCGTCGCCGGGCACGGGGTGGTCCATGCGCCCCGTCCCCGTGAGGCTGGAGGCGCTCGTGATCCGCGGCTCACCACCGGAGGGGCTCGCCGCTACGGCGGGGACGGCGGCGCGGGCCCGCTCGGCCTATCCGGGCATGACCGATCGGCGGCGATGTATTAGAGTTATCTCGACATCGAGATATCTGCCGAGAGGCGTACCGCTGTCGCGCCAGTAAGGCATACCTAAGTTAGGCACACCTTAGCGTACGCGCGCGCCATCGGGGCGGCAGGATTGCCGCAGTACGCGAATTCATGCATGAAGGAGACTGTCGTGTCGGCGAACAGCTTCGACGCCCGCAGCACGCTGCGCGTGGGCGACGAGTCGTACGAGATCTTCCGGCTGGACAAGGTCGAGGGCTCCGCGCGCCTTCCCTACAGCCTGAAGGTGCTGCTGGAGAACCTCCTCCGCACCGAGGACGGCGCGAACATCACCGCCGACCACATCCGCGCCCTGGGCAACTGGGACTCGCAGGCCCAGCCCAGCCAGGAGATCCAGTTCACGCCGGCCCGCGTGATCATGCAGGACTTCACCGGTGTGCCCTGTGTCGTCGACCTCGCCACCATGCGTGAGGCCGTCAAGGAGCTCGGCGGCGACCCGGCGAAGATCAACCCGCTGGCCCCGGCCGAGCTGGTCATCGACCACTCCGTCATCGCCGACAAGTTCGGCACCAAGGACGCCTTCGGCCAGAACGTCGAGCTGGAGTACGGCCGCAACAAGGAGCGCTACCAGTTCCTGCGCTGGGGCCAGACCGCCTTCGACGAGTTCAAGGTCGTCCCCCCGGGCACCGGCATCGTCCACCAGGTGAACATCGAGCACCTGGCGCGCACGGTCATGGTCCGCAACGGCCAGGCCTACCCCGACACCCTCGTCGGCACCGACTCGCACACCACCATGGTCAACGGCCTCGGTGTGCTCGGCTGGGGCGTCGGCGGCATCGAGGCCGAGGCCGCGATGCTCGGCCAGCCGGTCTCCATGCTCATCCCGCGCGTCGTCGGCTTCAAGCTGACCGGTGAGCTCCCGGCCGGCACCACCGCCACCGACCTCGTCCTCACGATCACCGAGATGCTGCGCAAGCACGGCGTCGTCGGCAAGTTCGTCGAGTTCTACGGCGAGGGCGTGGCCGCGACGAGCCTCGCCAACCGCGCCACCATCGGCAACATGTCGCCGGAGTTCGGCTCCACCGCCGCGATCTTCCCGATCGACGGCGAGACCCTGAACTACCTCAAGCTCACCGGCCGCTCCGAGCAGCAGGTCGCGCTCGTCGAGGCGTACGCCAAGGAGCAGGGCCTGTGGCTGGACCCGGCCGCCGAGCCCGACTTCTCCGAGAAGCTGGAGCTCGACCTCTCCACGGTCGTCCCCTCCATCGCCGGCCCGAAGCGCCCGCAGGACCGCATCGTCCTGGCCGAGGCCGCCGCGCAGTTCGAGCGTGACGTCCTCAACTACGTCTCCACCGCCGACGAGGCGGGCGAGGAGTCCTTCCCGGCCTCCGACTCCCCGGCCGCCGCCAACGGCGTCCCGTCGAACCCGGTCACCGTCACCGCCCCCGACGGCAGCACCTACACGATCGACCACGGCGCCGTCACCGTCGCCGCGATCACCTCCTGCACCAACACCTCGAACCCCTACGTCATGGTCGCCGCCGCGCTCGTGGCCAAGAAGGCGGTCGAGAAGGGCCTGACCCGCAAGCCGTGGGTCAAGACCACCCTCGCCCCGGGCTCCAAGGTCGTCACCGACTACTTCGACAAGGCGGGCCTGACCCCCTACCTCGACAAGGTCGGCTTCAACCTCGTCGGCTACGGCTGC
The DNA here is from genome assembly GCF_014648775.1 of Streptomyces abikoensis. Lineage (GTDB taxonomy): Bacteria > Actinomycetota > Actinomycetes > Streptomycetales > Streptomycetaceae > Streptomyces > Streptomyces abikoensis. The sequence goes on along the minus strand of NZ_BMRT01000001.1, from coordinate 1,317,537 downwards.
ACCACCTGCATCGGCAACTCCGGCCCGCTGCCGGAGGAGGTCTCCAAGGCCGTCAACGAGCACGACCTGGCCGTCACCTCGGTGCTCTCCGGCAACCGCAACTTCGAGGGCCGGATCAACCCCGACGTCAAGATGAACTACCTGGCGTCCCCGCCGCTGGTCGTCGCCTACGCCCTCGCGGGCTCCATGAAGGTGGACATCACCAAGGACGCCCTCGGTATCGACACCGACGGCAACCCGGTCTACCTCAAGGACATCTGGCCCTCCGAGGCCGAGGTCAACGACGTCGTGGCCAACGCCATCGGCGAGGACATGTTCAACAAGTCCTACCAGGACGTCTTCGCGGGCGACGCCCAGTGGCAGGCCCTGCCGATCCCGACCGGCAACACCTTCGAGTGGGACGCCGAGTCCACCTACGTCCGCAAGCCCCCTTACTTCGAGGGCATGCAGATGGAGCCGGCCCCGGTCGCCGACATCACCGGCGCCCGCGTCCTGGCCAAGCTGGGCGACTCGGTCACCACCGACCACATCTCCCCGGCCGGTGCCATCAAGGCCGACACCCCGGCGGGCAAGTACCTCACCGAGCACGGTGTCGAGCGTCGTGACTTCAACTCCTACGGCTCCCGCCGAGGCAACCACGAGGTCATGATCCGCGGTACGTTCGCCAACATCCGCCTGCGCAACCAGATCGCGCCGGGCACCGAGGGCGGCTTCACCCGCGACTTCACGAAGGAAGACGCCCCCGTCTCCTTCATCTACGACGCCTCGCGCAACTACATCGAGCAGGGCATCCCGCTGGTCGTCCTGGCCGGCAAGGAGTACGGCTCCGGCTCGTCCCGCGACTGGGCCGCCAAGGGCACCGCGCTCCTCGGCGTCAAGGCCGTCATCGCCGAGTCCTACGAGCGCATCCACCGCTCCAACCTCATCGGCATGGGCGTCCTCCCGCTCCAGTTCCCCGAGGGCGCCTCGGCCGAGGCCCTCGGCCTGACCGGCGAGGAGACCTTCTCCTTCGCGGGCGTCACCGAGCTCAACGAGGGCCGCACGCCGCGCACGGTCAAGGTCACCACCGACACCGGTGTCGAGTTCGACGCGGTCGTCCGCATCGACACCCCCGGTGAGGCCGACTACTACCGCAACGGCGGCATCATGCAGTACGTGCTGCGCAACCTGATCCGCAACTAGGCGGTCCGGATACGCGGTTGAGGGCCGCACCCCGTTCACGGGGTGCGGCCCTTCCGCTTGTCCGGGCGGGTGTTCCCGCCCTTCACCCTCCCGGGGCATTTCACAACACGACCGGGTGATAGGGGGATTGATGAAGTGTTGTGCATTCATATGCGGGTTAGGCTCCCCGCCGGGATGGACGCGACGCTGTCGTCCCAGAGGGAGGGATGAGCCAATGGGATCCGCCGTGACCTTCGGGGAGCTCGGCCGGCTGTACGGCGAGGAGCTGCCCGCGCGGATCGCCCTGTCGAGCCTGCTGCCCACCGGCGCCGCCGCCGGCGCGGGCGCCGACCACCCTCCCGTCTATCCGGCGTTCGTGAGAACCGAGCACGGCACGACCGTGGCCTACGCCTGCCAGTACAAGGAGAACCCCGGCAGCCTCGGCCTCCTCGCCGCCCTGGGCCTGGCACCCACTACGCCCGGCTACACCATGACCTGCGTCCCGGCGGCCGTTCACAGCCGCTGACCACCCCAGCACGCGCCACCGTCTCAACCCCAAGGACTCCGCCCCCGGGCCATCCGGCGGGGGCGGCATGCCCGGGCGCCGTTCGGCGGGCCGGGAGTGGACACCACAGAAGGGGAACGGAAATGGACAACGCCATCAGCTTCGAGGAACTCGACCGCATCGCGGGCGAGGTGCTGCCCGAGCGCACCGTCATGGGCGTCATCGCCACCCCGCTCAACCTCGTCGGCCCGGGCGACCCCGGCGCCGGCGCGGCCTCCGGCAGCTCCAGCTCCGCGGCGGCCACGGGCGGCGGCGTCTTCGCCCCCGTGCCGCACGACCACGGCACCACGATGCTGTCCGCCTGCCAGTCCATCGACCGGCAGGGCACCCCGGGCCTGCTCGGCTCCCTCGGCCTGGGCTCCGAGAACCCGACCGCCAGCGTGGTCTGTACCCCGGCGGCCGTGGCCAGCCACTGATCGGCCACCCGATGGGTCACTGATCGCCTGACGGACCCGCCCCAAGCGTCCGGGGAAGGGCCGGGACCCGCTTGCCCGGTCCCGGCCCTTCCCCGCCGCCCGCCACCCTCCGGAGGACGACCATGTCAGCGCCCTGCGCCTCACCCGGCCTGGTGGCCGGCATGGAACTCGTCGGCGAGTTCGAGGGATCCGGCTACCGGGAACCACCGCAACTCGTCTGCCGCCCTGACGGCCAGATCGTCCGGCTCCCGCCCCTGCTCTACCGGGTGGTGCGCGCCCTGGCCGGCCCCCTGCCCCCCGGCCCCGAGCCCGCCATGGCCCGGATCGCCGCCGACCTCTCGGAGGAGACGGGCCGCAGCTTCACCGAGGAACACATCGTCTTCCTCATCGACAAGAAGCTCGCCCCGCTCGGCATCACCACCTACAGCGACGGCTCCCCGCCACCCCCGACCACGAAGAACGATCCGTTCCTCGCCTTCCGCTTCCGGCTGGCCGTACTGCCGGAGCACGTCACCTGGTTCCTGTCGGGCCTCTTCGCCTGGCTGTTCCGCCCGGCGGTGGTCGCCCTCGGGCTCGGCGCGTTCGTGGCCGGCGAGGCGTGGCTGTGGACGACCCAGGACACGGGCGCCGCGCTGCGGGACGTCCTCACCTCACCGGCCGCCGTCCTGCTCGTCGTCCTCCTGGCGATCGCCTCGTGCGCGTTCCACGAACTGGGCCACGGCGCGGCCTGCCGCTACGGCGGCGTCCGGCCCGGCGCGATGGGCTGCGGCATCTACCTGGTGTGGCCCGCCTTCTACACGGACATCACCAACTCCTACCGGCTGGGCCGCGCGGGCCGCATCCGCGCCGACCTCGGCGGCGTCTGGTTCAACGCCGTCTTCGTCCTGGGCCTGGGCGCGCTGTACGCGACGACCGGCTTCCAGCCGCTGCTCGTCGCGATCCTCTCCGTCCACCTGGAGATGGTCCAGCAACTGCTGCCCACGCTGCGCTTCGACGGCTACTACATCGTCGCCGACCTCATCGGCATCCCCGACCTGTTCAAGTACATCGCCCCCATCCTGCGCAGGGTGTTCCTCCGCCGCCCGCAGGACGACCGGCTGCGGGCCCTGAAGCGCTGGCCGCAGGTCGTCGTCGCGGTGTGGGTGCTCTTCCTGGTGCCGGTGCTGTCCCTGCAGCTGGGCCTGGTACTGGCGAACCTGCCGGAGCTGCTCGCGGCGGACTGGCGGACGATCACGTCGCTGATGGCGCACGCGGGGGCGTCCGGCGCGTTCGGCTCCTCCGGCGACCAGGCGCTGGCCATGGTGGCCGCATGCCTTCAGGCCGTGCTGCTCGTGCTGCCCCTGGCGGGGCTGGCGCTGGTGGTGGGACGGCCGGTACGGGCGCTGGTCCGGCTGGCGTGGCGACGGCCGGGGCGCGGCTCGGCCGGCGGCCGGGCTTGAGGGGCGAGCCGCCCGTCGGCGTGAGACGGGCGGTCTCACGCGGACGGGCGGTGTTCCCGGAGCCGGGTCGGCTATTCCGCGGGGCGTGAAGTGCCCGCTGGGCAAGGGTGGTTCGATGAGCCGAACGGCTCAGAACATCGTGTCGTACTGGCCCCAGCCGCCGCCGATGCGCACGCGGTTCGCGAACGGGTCGTTCTGGTTGCCGTTGCCCTTGTAGAGCCACAGGACACCGGACTTGTCGCGCGCGAGCAGGTCGCTGCGGTTGTCGAGGTCCACGTCGCCGCTGGACACCAGCATGTCGTACGCGTCCCAGCCGGTGCCGACCTTGACCCGGCTGGCGAAGGGGTCGTTGACGTCGCCGGTGCCCTTGTAGAACCACAGCACGCCGTTGCGGTCCTTGGCGACGATGTCGGCCTTGCCGTCACCGTTGAGGTCGCCGCGGCCGACGATGTCCGTGAACTGGTCCCAGCCGCCGCCGACACGGATGCGGTCGCCGAGCGTGCCGTCGGGACGGGCCAGGTAGAGCCACAGCACACCGGACTGGTCCCTGGCGATGAGGTCGGCCTCGCCGCTGCCGCCGAGGTTGCCCGGGGAGGTGATGCGGTTGTAGATGTTCCAGCCGCCGCCGATGCGCTGGTGGGTCGCCGGGACGTCCTTGCTGCCGCCGTGGACGTAGAACAGCGACCCGTCGATCGTCCGGAGGTAGTGGGACTCCGCGAGACCGTCCTGGTTCAGGTCGACCTGGACGGTGGAGGTGATACCGCGCCAGTCGGTGTTGACGGCCTTCCGGTCGGTGAACCCGCCGTGGCCGTCGGGGAAGTAGCGGTACAGGGTCGTACCGTTGACCGCCATCAGCGGGAATCGGGGGGCGTCGGCCGGCGACTCCGAGACGGGCGCCTTGCCCGCCGTCACCGGGGCGACGGACTGGGCGGCCTTCTGCAGGTCCTGAGCGGACGGAGCCGGGGCGTCGGCGGCGGCGGTACCCGCCGTGGTGCCGATCAGGGCCGCGGCTATCGCCGCGGTGGCGAGACGCGACAGGGCGCGTCTGCGCTTGTGCCCGGAAATGTAGGCCATATGGCTCTCCTGTTTGAGAATGACGCGACATCCACGGATTCGGGGTGCCGCGATACGTCGGGATCCTGCCATACGGCTCTGACAAGGGCCGAAGGGCCGCACCTACGGTTCGTCAGGTGCGGCCCGGGGTCACGTCGGAGAGGGATCAGAACAGGTCGTTGTACTGGCCCCAGCCGCCGCCGATGCGCACGCGGCTCTCGAAGGGGTCGGTCTGCTGACCGTTGCCCTTGTAGAGCCAGAGGACGCCGGACTTGTCGCGGGCGAGCAGGTCGCTGCGGCCGTCCAGGTTCACGTCACCGGTGGCGACGAGCTTGTCGAAGATGTTCCAGCCGCCGCCGACCTTGACCCGGCTGGCGAAGGGGTCGGCGGTGTTGCCGGTGCCCTTGTAGAACCAGAGGTCGCCGTTCTTGTCCTTGGCGAGCATGTCGGCCTTGCCGTCGCCGTTCAGGTCACCCTTGCCGACGATGTCGGTGTAAATGTCCCAGCCGCCGCCGACGCGGTAGCGGTCGCCGAGGGTGCCGTCGGTACGGGCCTGGTAGAGCCACAGCACGCCCGACTTGTCGCGGGCGAGGAGGTCGGCCTCCTTGGTGCCGCCGACGTTGCCGGGGGAGAGGAGGCGGTCGTAGATGTTCCAGCCGCTGCCGATCCGGATGGGAGCGGGCTCGTCCGCCCCGTCCTTCCCCTCGGGCGAGTAGACCAGCGTGCCGTCGGGCGTCCGGACGTAGGCGCTGTCGTAGTACCCGTTCTGGGCGTGGTCGACGTTCACCATGGCGGTGACGTCGCGCGCGTCGGCGTCGGTGATCTGCTCGCGGTCGCCGAAGCCGCCCTGGCCGTTGGGGGCGTACACGTAGATTTCGCCGGTCGACTTCGTCGCCTGCAGCGGGAAGTACGGCGCGGCGACGGTCGGCCGGTAGTCGGGGGACGGACCGGTGGCGGCGGCGGTGCCCGCCGTGGTGCCGATCAGGGCCGCGGCTATCGCCGCGACAGTGAGGCGCGAGAGGGCACGTGCGCCCTTACGGCCAAAGGTGTGGGCCACCTAGTACTCCTGTGGTGAGAAAAGACGCGGTGCCCCTGCCGGGGACCGCGAGACGCACCGGATCATTACACAGGACCTTCACAAGCGGAGGGCCGCACCCCCGTTGGGGGTGCGGCCCTTGTGCCGCGCCGTACCCCTGCGCATCGCAGGGGGCCGCCGGCTCAGAACATCAGGTTGAACTTGTCCCAGCCGCCACCGATCTTCGTGCGGTTCTCGAAGGGGTCGCTCTGGTTGCCGTTGCCCTTGTAGAGCCACAGCACGCCGGACTTGTCGCGGGCGAGCATGTCGCTGCGGCCGTCGTGGTCGAGGTCGCCCACGCCGACGAGCTTGTCGAACATGTTCCAGCCGCCGCCGACCTTGACCCGGCTCTCGAACGGGTCCTTGTAGTCGCCGGTGCCCTTGTAGAACCAGAGGTCGCCGTTCCTGTCCTTGGCGACGATGTCGGCCTTGCCGTCGCCGTTGAGGTCGCCGCGGCCGGTGATGTCGGTGTACTGGTCCCAGCCGGGGCCGACGCGGTAGCGGTCGGTCAGGGTGCCATCCGGGCGGGCGAGGTAGATCCACATGACGCCCGACTTGTCACGGGCGAGGAGGTCGGACTCGCCGGCGCCGCCGAGGTCACCGGGGGAGAAGATGCGGTCGTAGGTGTTCCAGCCGCCGCCGATCATCTTGTTGCCGGCCTCGCCGGTGTACTCCAGCTGGCCGTCGGCGTGCCGGACGTACCAGCCGTCGCTCTCGCCGTTGCGGTCGTGGTCGACCTGCGTGGCCTCGGTGAAGTTCTGCCAGCCGGAGTCGAGGAACCAGGCGTCCTTGAAGCCGCCGTGGCCGTTCGCCATGTACAGGTACACGAGACCGTCACGGTCGGCCGCGTAGAGGTCGAACTGGGGAGCCGCGGCCGTGCCCTTGTCGTCGGCGGCGGCGGACCGCAGCAGGCCGGAACGCGGCTTGGCGGACTTCTGCGGGGCGTGCTTGGGGGCGCTTTCGGCGCGCTGGTGCGCCTTGGCGGCAGAGGGGCCTGCCGGAACGTCGGCGGATGCGGTCGCGGAGGCGGTGCCGACCAGCGCGGTGGCTATCGCCGCGGTGACGAGACCGGAGAGCGCGCGTCCACGCTTACGACCGGAGAGATTGCCCATGTACTTCTCCCTTGAAGCTGATTCAGGAGCGACACCAGGAGCGTCGCGACACCTTGATCTTTGACCCAAGCTTCACGCATATCAACTGACTTTTCGGGAGTTGCGCATCACACCTGGGGCCGCACTCGTCACGAGGGCGGCCCCAGGTGTCACGGCTCCCGCGGGGCGCGGAGGTGATGCCGGATCAGGAGAGGTTGTTGTACTGGTCCCAGCCGCCGCCGATGCGGACACGGCTCTCGAAGGGGTCGGTCTGCTGGCCGTTGCCCTTGTAGAGCCAGAGGACGCCGGACTTGTCGCGGGCGAGGAGGTCGGCCTCCTTGGTACCACCGAGGTTGCCGGGGGAGAAGATGCGCGTCGGCGTCGGTGATCTGCTCGCGGTCGCCGAAGCCGCCCTGGCCGTTGGGGGCGTACACGTAGATTTCGCCGGTCGACTTCGTCGCCTGCAGCGGGAAGTACGGCGCCGCGACGGTCGGACGGTAGTCGGGGGACGGACCGGTGGCGGCGGTGGTGCCCGCCGTGATGCCGGTCAGGGCCACGGCTATCGCCGCGACTGCTGACAAATAGGCGCGGCGCTTCCCGTGGGGCAGCACCGCGAGACCCTCCGGATCGTGCCAGAGGGTCTCGAGCCCGCTTCAGACGGGGTGGCGCGCGCCGCTATGGGCTCAGAACATCAGGCTGAACTTGTCCCAGCCGCCGCCGATCTTGGTGCGGTTGTCGAAGGGGTCGTTCTGGTTGCCGTTGCCCTTGTAGAGCCAGAGGACGCCGGACTTGTCGCGGGCGAGCATGTCGCTGCGGCCGTCGTTGTCCATGTCGCCGACGCTCACGAGCTTGTCATAGGCGTTCCAGCCGCTCCCGACCTTGACGCGGCTCTCGAACGGGAACGTGGAGGTCCCGGTTCCCTTGTAGAACCAGAGCACGCCGTCCTTGTCCTTGGCGACGATGTCGGCGTGGCCATCCCCGTTGAGGTCGCCGCGGCCGGCGATATCGGTGTAGATGTCCCAGCCGGGGCCGACACGGTAGGGGTTCTCCAGGGTGCCGTCGGCGCGGGCCACGTAGTTCCACAGGTCGCCGGACTTGTCCCGGGCCAGGACGTCGGACTGGGTGCCGGCGCCGAGGTCGCCGGGGGAGAGGATGCGGTCGAAGTTGTTCCAGCCGCCACCGATCATCTTGTCGCCGGCGTCGCCGGTGTACTCCAGCTGACCGTCGCGGTGGCGGACGTACCAGCCGTCGTCCTTGCCGTTGCCGTCGTGGTCCACGGCGGTCGCCTCGGTGAAGTTGTTCCAGCCGTAGCCGATCAGCCGGCCGTCGCCGAAGCCGCCCTGGCCGTTCGACTCGTACTTGTAGACGAGGCCGTCGCGGTCGGCCGCGATGAGGGGGAAGCGAGGCGCGGCAGCGGTGGCCTGCTCGGCGGCGTGCAGCGCGGACCGCGGAGCGGCCTTCGGAGCTCCCTGCGGCTGAGTGGCGCTCTTCTGACGCGCCTTTGCTGCAGGGCTGCCTGCCGGGCTGCCGGCGGCCGCGGTCCCGGTGGCGGTGCCGGCCAGTGCGGCGGCTATCGCCGCGGCGACGACGCCCGACAGGACGCGTCCGTGCTGACGGCCGGAGAGGTTGCCCATGTACTTCTCCCAGGAGATGAGGGACGGCGCGACACCCCCAGCGGAGGCATCGCGATATCTCCATGATCATTTCATGAGATCTCCAGGCATCAACCGCTTTGGTGGAATGCGGAGATGGCATGCGGTGGAAGTCACAGGCCCGCGTGGCGAAGGCGGTTCGCCCCCGGGGAGGAGGGGACACGCCCTCTGGGGTGAGGGCGTGTCAGCTATCGGCAACGCTACGGAAATCGGGCGGCGACGGCCGGCGCAGGACGCCCGTCGGTTGTCAGCCCACCAGCTGGATCTCGTCGTGGGTGCCCGAGGCGTCCACGTCGCGGTAGTAGCTGACGTTGCCATTGGCCCAGCGGACGAGGACGTCGTTGGGGACGATGGCGCCCTCGAAGGCGCCGACCGTGACCAACTGGGCGTTCTTCCACGCGGACTTGGCGGGACGCACCTTGACCTCGTCGTGGAAACCGGAGGTGTCGATCCCGGAGTAGATGGTGGCCTCGCCGTCGCTCCAGCGGACCATCAGGTCACCGGTCTGCTTGCCGGTGAACTCGCCGGCCCCGATCTGCTCGGCGTGGGTCCAGGACGCGTCGGCCTTGCGCAGCTGGTTCTCCTTGCCGATCCCGTTGCTGCCGAGGTCGGAGAACAGGGATACCGAACCGTTGGCCCAGACGACGAGGAGGTCGTCGCGCAGGGCGTTGCCGGTGTAGCGACCGGAGGTGATCAGCCTGGCGTTCTCCCAGATGCCGTTCTTGGGCTTGGCGAGCATCTTCTCGTCGTGGGCGCCGTTGTGGTCGACGTGGGTGTACTGGGTGAACTCGCCGTCGGTCCAGCGGACGAGCAGGCCGTCGCTGCCGTCGGCGGTGAAGCGCCCACCGCTGATCGCCCGGGCGTGCTTCCAGACGCTGCCCGCACCTGCGATCTTGTACTCGGTGGTGAACGGTGTGTTCGCCGAGTCGCCGTCCTTCCGCGCACCGGCCGTGTGGAGCGTGGCGGAGCCGTCGTTCCAGACCACGAACAAGTCGCTGTGCCCGCTGCCCGTGAAGTCCCCGGAAGCCGTCAGCCTTGCCTGCTGCCACCGCTCGGCGCCGCCGAGCGAGTACGGCGGCTGGGGCTGCTGGTAGGGGCCGGCGTCGGTGTGGCGGCCGTTCTGCGCGTCGTCGTAGAGCTGGAAGAAGCGGTCACCGTACATCGGGCTGTAGGAGATCCGGTTGTACATCGGGTCACTGCCGGGCACGTCCGGGCCGCCGCCGTTGAAACCGCCGACGTTGCCTATGATCTGGCCCGTCCCGGAGTCGTCGAGCTTGGCGAACCAGGGGCCGCCCGAGACGCCGCCCCACATGCCGGCGCAGTCGATGCGCATCTGGTTGAAGCCGGCCAGGGGACCGGTCCGTGTGGCGCAGTGGACGGGCAGGTCCTCGGGGTTGTGGCCCACGGACGGGTAGCCGATCACCGTGACGTCATTGGTGAACCCGGGGGTCCGGGTGAGAGTGTTGCCGCCGACGACGTCCTGGAGGTTGCGTCCGTCGGAGGACTTGACCCGTGCGAAGGCGAAGTCCAGGTCCGACTCCGCCTTCATGGAGTTCTTCTCGTACCGCTTGTCCACGAACCACTCTTCGACCGGCCAGATCCCGTAGGGCTGTTCCTTGAGGGACTTCGCCGGGTCGTAGCCGGGGACGAACACGGCCTTGGAGTTCGTGCAGTGCCCGGCCGTGAGCATGAGATTGCGGTTGCCGCTCTGGACGGAGCTCGCCGAGCAGAAGTGGCTGCGCATGTCCTTGTCGACGGCGAAGAGCATGCCGACGGACTTGATGCCGGGGAAGCTCGTGGAGACGTCCCGCTTGTCCCGGGCGAGTCCCCTGGGGGCGGGCTTCGGCGCCGCGGGCTTGCCGCCGGGCGGCATCGCGCGGCCGGAGGGGGCGGTGGCGGAAGCGACGCGCTCGGGCGTCCAGAAGCGCAGGGCATCGTCGACGGACCAGCTACCGGAGGTGCCGGAGGGTGCGGGTACGTCGGACTCGGCCGGTTTGCCGGACGGGCCGGAGGTGCCGGGCGTCGGGGACGTCGACGGGCCGGCGGCCACCGCTGCGGCGCCGGAGCCCAGCGCGAGGACGGACCCGAAGGTCACCGCGGCGACGAGGCAGCGCATGCGTGAGGTGCGCAAGGAAAAGAACTCCGTTCGGAGGAATGAGGAGAGGTCGTGAAGAAGTCGACGGCCCTGCAGGCCCCGGACGTACGGGGCCTGCAGGGCCGGACGGTGTTTCGGGTCAGCCGACGAGCTGCACTTCGGCGTGCGTACCGGCCTTGTCCACGCCCGTGTACATGCTGACGTTGCCGTCGCTCCAGCGGACGAGGACGTCGTTCGGGACGACGTTGGCGGCGAACGCGCCCACGGTGATCAGCTTGGCGTTGGTCCAGGTCTCCTTGGGCTTGCGCACCATGATCTCGCCGTGGAGACCGGCGGTGTCGACGCCCGAGTAGATGGTGCCCTCACCGTCGGACCAGCGGACCATCAGGTCGCTGGTGCGGCTGCCGGTGAACTCGCCGGACCCGATCTGCTCGGCGTGGGTCCAGGTGGAGTTCGCCTTCAGGATCTGGGTCTCCTTGCCGAGGGCGTTGGCGCCCAGGTCGGAGTAGATGGAGACGGAGCCGTTGACCCAGACGACGAGGAGGTCGTCGCGCAGCGCGTTGCCGGTGTAGCGGCCGGCCGTGATCAGCTTGGCGTTCTCCCAGACACCGTTCTTGGGCTTGGCGAGCATCTTCTCGTCGTGGAAGCCCTTGGCGTCCACGTGGGTGTACTGGCTGACCTCGCCGTCGACCCAGCGGATGATCACGCCGTCGGTGCCGTCGGCCGAGAAGCGGCCGGCGGTGATCGCGCGGACGTGCTTGAAGGTGCTGCCGGCGTCCGCGAGCTTGTACACGGCGGAGAAGGGGTACTTGGGGTCGCTGTGGTCGGCGCCCTGGTAGAGGGTGACCGAGTCGTCGGCCCAGCGGACCAGCAGGTCCATGCGGCGGGTGCCGTTGGCGGAACCACCGGTGAAGTAGCCCGAGGCGAGGTATTCGGCGTTCTTCCAGTTCGCCTTGGAGAGGAGACCGCGGGAGAGGAGGGACTGCATCCAGCCGACGAGGTCGTCGACACGGGTGTCGACGGCGCCCTTGCGGGTCTCCGCCGGGTTGGCGCCGAGGCAGCCGGTCTGCCAGGACTGGCTGTTGACGGCGGCCAGCTCGATGCGGCCGTTCGCCTCACGGAAGGCCGGGCCGCCGGTGTCGCCCTTGCAGACGGCCGCGTCGGCGGACTTGCCGACGAGGTCGAGGGAGGTGGCCTTCACGCCGCCGACGGTGAACTGCGCGGTGTGCAGGCGGTTGGGGAACCACTCGGACTTGGTCCGGCCGTAGCCGGCGACGCGCAGCTCCTCACCCTGGGCGGGCGCGGTGGAGCCGATGGCGACGGGCGTGACGCCGGTGACGGGCTTGTCGAGCTTGGCCATCACCACGTCGCGGTCGTCGCGCGGGACCAGCTCGACGACGTTGGCGACGACGCCACCGGTGCTGTTGAGGTCCGTGCGGCCGATGACGGCCGTGGTCTTCAGCTTCGGCGCACCGGCGGCGATCTTCAGGCTCTTGGCGGGGTTGTCCGCGAAGCAACTCGCGGCGGTGATCAGCCATTCCTGGTCGACCAGCGCGGCCGAACAGGACTGCTTCCCCCCGATGTCGAGCTTGGCCGTGAACGAGTACGCCCCGTCCTGAGGCTGGTCACCCTCTACGGCGGAGGCCGGGGTGCCACCCAGGACACCGGCTCCTACGACGCCGACCAGGAGGCCCGCTGCCCATGCCGCGCGCGATTGTCTGCCGAACACGTTCTTCCTTACTTACGGTGTGGTGCGTTGATCAATACGGTGATGCGAGGGTGCGACGAAGCGGCTCGATCAGCCGGTGACGCGCAGCTCGACCAGGACGGTCGGCTGACCGCCGGGAACGCCCTCGCCCACGCCCTTCAGCTGGCCCTTGGGAACGTCGACGCTCTGGGCCGGGCCGTCGGCGGCCTTGACGGTGGCCTTGACGGGGTGGTCCTCGGTCTGGACGCCGTAGACGGAGGGGATCTCCAGGGTGACGAAACCCGACTTCCCGGTGACCTTGAAGCAGTACTTGAAATCCTTCGACTGCGTCGTCATTACCTGGATGTCGGTGGAGACCGCACAGTCGGCGAGCATGATGTGCCCGTCGCCCTGACGCAGCGTGATGCCCTTTTCCTTGAAGATGGCGTCCGCGTTGGGGTACGCGAAGTCTTCCACCGCGTAAGGCGGAATTTCAGATTCCGAATCAGGCCGCGGAGCGGCGCTGGCGACGGTGAGCGTGGAAACTCCCACGACGGCCGTAGCGGCCACGGCAATGCCGGCGAGCAGCATTTTGCGCGCGCGAGATATCACAGGGAATTCCTTCCGGGTGCATGCGGCAACAGTGGTGACCGCAGGTAAGGAAGCGATAAAGGGGTGGATGGAATGTATCACCTGACCTGGGCAGAAGCCGTCCTGATGACGTGCCAGATAGCGGAACTCTAAATTCCGTTTCCGGAGCCATGGATTCCGATTCACGGAAAGTAATCGCGTCATGGAAGTTGATCTCGACGGTTATGCTCGCCGAGCCGAACTACGGCGCTCCCAACCGGAAAGAAAGGAAGACTTGGTGAGCAGAAGTGTCCACCCCGCGAGAGCGAGGAGACGTCGGTTGAACACGGGCCTGCGTGCAGGCGCCGTGAGCCTGGTGTCCATGGCTCTTACCGCGGGATTACTCGGCACGAGCACCGCTCTCGCGGATGAAGTGCTCGATGGCGAAATTCCGACGACTGATCGCGGGCGCATCGTCGAGTTGTGGAAGACGGGTGGCCCGCGGGTCAAGGCGCTGGCCGAGGCCGCCCTTTTGGGATCCGACGAGGATGTGCGTCGTTTTCTGGACAAGGAGAAGGACCCCGCGCTCCTGAACGACGACCGCGTCGCGGCCGTACAGATGGCCAGCGTGGGTGGCCGGATCGTGCGCGAGGCTGCGCAGAAGGCGCTCGGTGGATCCCCGGAGGACTTGCGCAAGTTCCTGGACGATGGCTGGGAAGCGCCGCTTGAGCAGGACCAGCGTGTGCAGGTCACCCAGGCCGCCAACTCGGGCGGCCGTCAGCTGCAGGAAGCGGGTAAGGCGGCTCTGGCGGGTTCGGCGGCCGATGTCCGCCGGTTCCTGAACGAGGGACAGTTTGCGGCGCGGGAGCAGGACAACCGTGTCCGGCTCATGCAGATCCTGAGCTCCGGTGGCCCGGCGACCAAGGAGGCCGCCAAGGTCGCGATGAACGGGTCGTCCGACGACATCCAGGAGTTCCTGGACGTCGGCCAGCACGTTGCACGCACGCGTGATCAAGAGCGTGCCACTGTTGAACAACTGGCCGAACAGGCCACCGAAGCGGGCAAACAGGCCAAGCGGCAGACCGAGCAGGCGCAAGAGGCGTCGGACCGTGCGGTGACGGCCTCGCAGCTGGCGAAGGAAGCGGCGAAGAATGCCGCGGCGGAGACGGCCAAAGCGAAGAAGGACTCGGACAGGGCGGCAAGCCTCGCCGGCTATGCCGCCGATGCGGCTCAGGAAGCTGCCCGGGCGGCGCAGGACGCCATTGACGCTGCCAGGGCCGCCAACAACTCGGCCCGTATCGCGGCGAGTGCCGCGTCGCAGGCCGCCGAGGCGGCTGCGGGTGCGGCCGAGGCGGCGGCGCGCGCCCGTGGTGCCGCCGCGGCGGCGGCCAACGATGCCGGTCAGGCCGGGGCTGCCCGTCAGGCGGCCGAGAATGCGCGGAACGCCGCCAAGGGCGCCCGCAGGGCCGCCCAGGCCGCCATATTCGCGGGCGACGCCGCGAAGGCCGCTGGTGAGGCGGCGCGGTCGGCTGCCAGCGCCGGTGAGAACGCCGGTGCCGCGGCGGACGCCGCCGATGAGGCCGGCGGTCTCGCCGGTGAGGCGAGTGCGCAGTCGGCGCGTGCGCGACAGGCCGCGGCAGCGGCGCGTCGCCACGCATGGGAGGCCACCCGCGCGGCGAACGCCGCGGACTCGCTGGCCGACAAGTCCGCGAGCCTGGCATACGAGGCGCGGGACGCGGCCAACTCGGCCGCGGAGCACGCCGAGAAGGCGGCGGACGAGGCCGAGCGGGCTGCGAAGTACGCCGGTGACTCCGCGAAGGCGGCGGGGGAGTCCACTGCTCACGCGGAGGCGGCCAAGAAGGCCGCCGACGTCGCGAGTGCCGCTGTGGACAAGGCCAAGAAGGTCCAGGAGACCACGCGCGACATCGAGGCCGAGGAGCTGAAGTCCCGTACGGCCGCTGCCATCGAGCAGGCCAAGGACCTCAAGGCGGCCGACGACGACAACAAGGCCAAGGCCGCCCGTGAGGCCAAGGAGGCCAGGGACCTCGACGGCCAGGCCGTGCAGCTTGCCGCGGACGCGACCAAACCCGGTGCCGATGCCAAGGACGTCGCCTCCAAGGGACGCAAGGTGGCACTGCTGGCGGCGAAGACCCGTGGTCCGTGGAGCGTGAGCGCGGCGGAGACCGCGCTGGCGGGCTCGGACGACGCCGTGCGCGAGTACGTGCAGACCGGGTGGAAGGAGGCCGGGGAGCAGGACGAGCGGGCCCGGGTCGAGCGCCTGGCCGACGAGGCCGACTCGGAGCCGGTGCGCAAGGCGGCCGAGGAAGCCCTCAAGGGCGACGCGGCGAAGATCAAGGAGTTCCTGAGCGTCGGCCAGCACCAGGCCGCGGTCAACGACTACCGCAAGCGCGTCGTCCAGATCGCCAACGACAGCGCTCGGAGCATGCAGGACGCGGCGAAGGCCGCGCTGAAGGACGGTTCGACGGACAAGCCCCGGGAGTTCCTCAACGAGGGCCAGTTCACCGCCCGTACGTCGGACGAGCGCGTACGCGCCGTGCAGCTGTTCACCAGTGGCGGCCCGGAGCTCAAGGCGGCCGCTCAGGTCGCCCTGGCCGGTCCCCCGCAGCTGCTGCACGCCTTCATCGACTCCGGGCAGTACAAGGCGGCCCGCAAGGACCAGCTCACCGCCACGCACGTGGCCGACGTCAAGCGCATCATCGCCGAAGCCTCCGCCACCGCGGCGACCGCGCAGGGCAACGCCCTGGAGGCCGCACGCGTCGCCGCGCTCGCCCGTAAGGCATCGGATGAGGCCAAGGGCTACGCCAAGCAGGCCCAGGACTCGGCCAACGCGGCCAAGGGCTACGCCGAGGACGCCCAGAACTCGGCCAGGCAGGCCGAGGCGTCGGCGGCGGACGCCGCCAAGTCGGCCAAGGCCGCCCGCGACGCGGAGGCATCCGCTCAGCGCGATGCCCGTGAAGCCGACAGCTCGGCAGTCCGTGCCGAGAGCTCGGCGGCATGGGCCCAGGACTCCGCGGACGAGGCGTACATGGCCTCGGACGAGGCGCGGGCCTCGGCGGTGGCGGCCGGCAAGGACGCCGCGACCGCGGGCAAGGCCGCGAAGGAGGCATACGCGGCCTACGTCACCAAGGCGCGCGAGGAGGCCGAGGCCCTTCGACGGGCAGAAGAGGCTCGCAAGAAGAGAATTGAACTCCAGAAGAAGGAAGAGGCCAAACGCAAGGCCAAGTGGGGACTCCTGAAGGACCTCGGTCACCTTGCGCTCGATGTCGTGGGCGCTGTTCCCGGTGTCGGAACCATTGCCAACGGCGCCAACTGCGCCTGGTACGGGGCCGAGGGCGACTACATCAACGCCGGGCTGTCCTGTGCGGCCGCCATTCCGTTCGCCGGTGAAGGCGCCACCGCACTCAAGCTTGCAAAATGGGGCAAGAAGGGTGAATTCCTCGAGGATGCTGCGAAGGCCGGTGCCTCGGGTTGCAACAGCTTCACCCCTGAGACGCCGGTTGTGATGGCGGACGGATCCACCAAGCCGATTAAGGATGTCAAGGTCGGTGAGAAGGTCCTGGCAACTGACCCCGGGACAAGTGCGACCGAAGGCAGGGCCGTTGACGAAGTCATCGTCGGCAACGGGTTGAAACACTTGGTCACACTCACCGTCGAGACTGCTGACAGCAAGGGGCAAAGCTCAGGGACGGTCACAGCGACCGAGGGTCATCCGTTCTGGCTCGAGGATCAGCGTGCGTGGGTCGAGGCCGGGGCGGTCAAGCCAGGTGCTCTCCTCCGTACGGCGGCCGGCACCTGGGTCAAGGTCACGTCGGCACGCCCCTGGACTGCACGTCAGCAGGTCTTCAATCTCTCCGTCGACGGCATTCACACCTACTACGTGCTTGCCGGCTCCACGTCTGTCCTGGTTCACAACACCAGCTGCCCGATTGGGCATGTCACGGGCAAGGGAGACGACCCGCTGGTCCCGGAGTTGGTCGATGCAATCAACGGACGCTATCCGGGGCACGTGCGAGCCCAGGGGGTCGACGTCCTCGGGGCGAAAGGCGAGACGCTCACCGATTTCGATATCGTAACCAGGAACGCTGTGGTGCAGGTGAAGTCCGGCTCAGGAAAGGGCGCTTTGAAGCAAGCCCTGACCACGCAGAGACTGACGGATTACCCGGTCATCGTGTACCTGCCGCAAGGTCGCGGGAGCGTGATCAAGAGCCTGGAGAAGGCGGGCGTCATGGTGACCCGGGACAGGAATCTGCTGTTGGACGTCCTGGCTCCGTAGCCGCGAGACAAGGAGAGGCATCGTATGCGTCCCACCATCGTCCTTCTCAGTCCCTTGGACGATCACCAGGAGCTGATGGCCCGGCTTCGCTGCGCCGGTTCCTACAGTGAGGGACCCTTCCTCGATCGCTTGGAGCGGGGGGAGTACGTATTCGGGGTGGATTTCTCGGGAGACGTTCTCGATGAATTCGAAGAGACGGAGATCGCCGGAGCGATGAGCAAGCTCGGCGATTTTCGTGCCATCCTCCTCGAGTATTCTGATGTTCCAGGTGTTCGAGAATTGCTGGCAGAAGTGCTTCGAGGGCTGAGTGGACTCTTGGATACAAACTACGGTGATCTCCTTGAGTACAGCGAAGTCCTGAAGCGTTTTGAACGTGACCCCTCGTGGGACTGGCGGAGCGCAAGCGGGTGACGGATGCGCCGCCAGTCTTACGGGACGGGGGTGCATGAGCCGGTTCAACCGGGGAGGAGGGCTGGGGTCGCCCGGCCCCCCTCCCACACCGCCGGACGTGCGGGCCACGCATCCGACGGTTCGCCAAGCTGATCTCAACCGTTGCCAGGTCTGCTTTGAGTATCCTCAGACCCAGGTCCCAGTAAGAGTTCGGCAGCGCCCGCTCAAGGACGGCCGTGCCCGCGACGTAATAGGATCAAGAACTCGCTTCCGCGGAACGCATTCTCAACGAGCTCGCGCAGGGTGCTGATGGTGCGCGAGCCCGTGATGTACCAGGGCGGTCAGATCGCCAGCCTGCCCAGCTATGAGTACATGAAGGCGTTCCGCGTTCTCATCTCCACCTTCTCGATCGCCGACACCCGGCGCAGGGAAACGGAGTGCCGCGGCCAGTGCGGCCACTCCTGGCACAACCTGACGTAAGTGGGGGCTCACGCGGAGACGCGACCCCGATAGCTGCTTCGGCCCGGCGGATCATCCGTCGGGCCGAAGTGCTGTCATAGGCCCCGCCCACTCCGGGAAGACGACTCTGGCCGCGGCCGTCGCCGCCACCACTGTCGGGCGGACTCCCGCCTGGTCGTCGGTCGACTGGGCGCATCCGGCGGCGTACGCCTCGGACCTCGTCAGTGGGAGGGGCAGCCGGCGTGCGGCATTCTCGTCGTGTCCGCCTGCGACGGGAGTGACCCGGGAAGCCGAGGAGCAGGTGCGGCTGGCCCGGTGGGCCGGGGGTCCGCAGGTCGTCGTCTTCGTCAACAAGGCCGACCGGCTCCGCGCTGAGAGACGGGACGTCGGTCGAGGAGTTGGTCGCCGCGATGGACGGGCTGCCCGCCTCTGCCCGTGGTGCCGACGGGCCTTTTCTGATGTCCGCCCAGGACGTCTTCGCCGTGTCCCGTCACGGAGCCGGTGTCGTCCCGTGAGTCGGGGAACTCCTGGGATCCCTCGGCCCGGGGACGTTCGTCGTCGAGCGCGGCGTCGCCGTCCCCGGGCAGAACGTCGAGATCATCGGGAGCACGCCGACCCGGACCGCCCGCATCTCGCCGAGCCCGGGTCCGTCGCCGCGTACACCGCCTACGAGGGTCTCGTCTCCTTCATGACGGCCGAGGAGGGCGACCGCCCGCTCATCTTTCCTGGCACCGGCCCGCGCGTGGGCCAGTTCCACATCCGGACCGAGAGTCTTTCCGGCGACATCACCAGCCTTCGGCGCGACGGCGTGGACGTCGAGGAGGCCGCTGCCGGTGTCCACTCCGTGACCGTCCGGCTCGCCCGGCCCGTCGCCCTGGAGGAGGGGCTGCGGTTCTCCGTTCGCGAGGGCCGGGCAGGCCGTCGGGTCCGGGGTCGTCACCGCGATCCTGTCCTGAAAGGCGTCACGACCCCAGCAGCTCCACCTCCGCCAGCGTGGCCTCCCGGCCGTTCGCCGTCTCCAGGCGCCAGTGGCGGTAGGTCGCCGGGGCGGGGAGGGCGAAGACGCGGGTCTGGCGGTCCCAGGTGAAGGTTTCGGTGGTGCGGCGGTCGACTTCGGTCCAGGTCGTGCCGTCCGGGGAGCCGCGGAGTACCCAGCCGGTCGGGGCCTTGGCGCGGTCGGCCGAGGTGAGGGTGTAGGACGTCACCCGGGGGGCGCCCGGTGTGTCCAGGGTGGCGGTGGTGAAGGACGCCGACGTGCGGGAGGTGTCGTCGGTCAGGGCCGAGCCGTCGTGGGCTGTCACGTCGGTCAGCGGGGCCGGCACCTTGTCGTCATGGGTCAAGGACGTCGGGCCCGCGTCCGGGCCCGTGGCCCAGCGGGACGGGTGGGGGCCCATCGCGAAGTCCAGGGTGCCGCCCCTGGCCAGCAGGGCGTGGGGGAGGGCCGTGCTGTGCCACGCGCGGCCGTTGACGCGCAGGCCCTGGACGTAGACGTTGCGGGCGCTGTTGCGCGGAGCGCGGATCACCAGGTCGCGGCCGCTCTCCAGGTGGACGGTGGCCTTGGTGAAGAGGGGCGAGCCGATCGCGTACTCGCCCTGGCCCATCACGAGCGGGTAGAAGCCGAGGGCGCCGAAGACGTACCAGGCGGACATCTCGCCGTTGTCCTCGTCGCCGGGGTAGCCCTGGCCGATCTCGCTGCCGAGGTAGAGGCGGGAGAGGATCTCGCGGACCTTCTCCTGGGTCTTCCAGGGCTGCCCCGCCGCGTCGTACATGTAGGCGATGTGGTGCGCGGGCTGGTTGCTGTGCCCGTACATGCCCATGCGGACGTCCCGGGCCTCCGTCATCTCGTGGATGACGCCGCCGTACGAGCCGGCGAACTCGGGGGCGCCCGTCTCGGGGGTGGCGAAGTAGGTGTCGAGCTTCGCGGCCAGGCCGGCGCGGCCGCCGTGGAGGTTGGCCAGGCCCCGGGTGTCCTGGGGGGCGGTGAAGGCGAAGTTCCAGCCGTTGGTCTCGGTGTAGTCGTTGCCCCAGACGCGCGGGTCGTAGGAGGCGGGGGGCAGCCGCCAGGCGCCGTTCGCGTCGCGGCCCTGGAAGAAGCCGACGCGGTCGTCGAAGAGCTTGACGTAGTTCCGGGCGCGGTTGAGGAAGTACGCGGACTCCTCGCGGTAGCGCTCCTTGCGGGTCTTCTCGTACAGCGCGCGGCCCATCCGGCCCAGGCCGAAGTCGTTGAGGTAGCCCTCGAGCGCCCAGGACAGGCCCTCGCGGGTCTTCGTGCTGGTGTAGCCGAGGAAGACGGAGGTCTCCATGCCCTTGCGGCCGGTGCCGGGGCTGTCCGGGGCGACGGTGGCGTTCTTCAGCGCGGCCGCGTACGCCGCCTCGGCGTCGAAGGGGACGCCCTTGACGTAGGCGTCGGCGAAGGCGACGTCGGAGCTGGTGCCCGTCATCAGGTCGGCGTAGCCGGGGGAGGACCAGCGGGAGATCCAGCCGCCGTCCTTGTACTGCTGGACGAAGCCGTCGATCAGCCTGCCCGCCTGGCGGGGCGTCAGCAGCGAGTACGCGGGCCAGGTGGTGCGGTAGGTGTCCCAGAAGCCGTTGTTGACGTAGATCTCACCGTCGACGATCTTGGCGCCGGTCGTGGTCGGGGTGTTCTCGCCGGCGGGCGGGGAGAAGGGGCTGGCGTAGCGCGGGCGGGGCCGGGTGGGGGTGCCGGTGTTCTCGAACCCGGAGTTGGGATAGAGGTAGAGCCGGTACAGGCTGGAGTAGAGGGTGGTGAGCTGGTCGCGGGTCGCGCCCTCGACCTCGACGCGGCCGAGGAGGGTGTCCCAGGCGGTGCGGGCGCGGGTCATGACCTGGTCGAAGCCGGTGCTCGCGGGGATCTCCTGCTCGAGGTTGGCGCGGGCCTGGTCGGTGCCGATGAGGGAGGTCGCCACGCGCAGGGTGACCGTACGGCTCGTGCCGGGCGCGAAGCGCAGAAAGCCGGTGACGGCGTCGCTGCCGCTGTCGCCCTTGAGCTTGCCGCTGTCGATGACGGGCGCGTCGAAGACGCCGTGGACGAAGAGGCGCCCGGCGCCGGTGGACAGTCCGCTGCGGACGTCCGAGTAGGCGCTGAAGGAGCGGTGCTCGGGGTCGAGGGTCAGCCCGCCCCGGTCCTTGACGTTGTCGAGGAGGACGCTCGCCTGCTCCGAGGGGAAGGTGAAGCGGATCATCGCGGCGTGGTCGCCGGGGGTGATCTCCGCTTTGATGCCGTTCTCGAAGGTGACGGCGTAGTAGTGGGGCCGGGCGGTCTCGTTCTCGTGCCGGAAGGGCAGGGCGCGGGCGGCGCGGGAGGCGGGTGGGACGCCCGGGGAGGCCGAGGGCATGAGCTGGAAGGTCTGCCGGTCGCCCATCCAGGGGCTGGGCTGGTGGCCGGCCGAGAAGGCCTGGAGGGTGGGGAGGTTGTCGGCGTTGTTGGTCGCCGCGTACTGGTAGAGCCAGTCCGTGACGCCCGCGTTGGTGACGGGCGTCCAGAAGTTGAAGCCGTGGGGGACGGCGGTGGCCGGGAAGGTGTTGCCTCTGGAGAAGTTCGAGCTGGAGTTGGTGCCGCGGGTGGTGACGGCCCGGTCCGCCGGATGGGCGACGGGCGGTTCCGCGGGGGCCGGGGCGAGGGAGATGTCGTCGATCCAACCGCGGAACTTCGCCGGGCCCACGGGCGAGTCGTAGGCGATCAGCACCCGCTCCACGGTCTTCCCCGCGGCCACGGCGCCGACGCGCGACTCCTTGTTGTTCCACTGGTTGACGTAGAGCGTCTTGGAAGCGGCCTGGCCCTGCGGGGTGAGCCGCGCGCCGTGCTGGTCGACCGCGCCGAGCTCGCTGAGGTAGGTGCCGTCGGTGAAGGCGAGGTCGAGGGCGACATGGGTGGCGGGGTAGCGGGCGTCCGGCTCGGGGAGGGCGGGGAAGATCTTGTAGGAGAGCAGGGTTCTCGGGGTGACGCGCAGGTGGGTCCGGAAGACCTTGTTGTAGGAGTAGGCGTGGCCGGTGGCCTGGTGCATGCCCCCGTAGCGCAGGGCGTGGGTGCCGGTGAAGCCCGCGCGGGCCTTGGCGGTGGGGGAGCCGGTGGGGCCGCGGTCGATGTGGCTGCGCATGTCGGCGGGCGGCGGGGTGCCGGTGTCGCCCGCCGCCAGCTGGAACTCGGCGAGCTGGGTGACGGGCTCGCCGTTGTTGCGGGTTATCTCCAGCCGGTACTGGCGGTGGGGACGGGACCCGGTGAAGGAGAACTCGCGGGTGTGGAGGCGCTTTTCGAAGGACTCGTCCCGGCGGGTGTCGAGCACCTGCCAGGTGGCGCCGTCGTCGGATCCCTTGAGCGTCCAGTCCCGGGGATCACGGCCGGGGGCGTCGTTCGCGGAGGTCAGGGCGTAGCGCACGGCGGTGACGGGCCGGTCGAGCTCGAATTCCAGCCAGGCGGTGCGCGCGAAGGCGAGCCATTTGGTCGCGCTCTCGCCGTCGACGAGGTTCTCCTTGACCTCGCCCGCCTCGGCGTGCTCGCCGCTGGCACGGACGGCGGTGACCCGGTCGGTGACATTGCCGGGGATGCCGCTGGTGTCGTCGCCGTCGACGCCGGCTGCGCGCGGGCGGCCGTCGCGGCCGGTCTCGACGGTGTCCGTCCAGTCGGGCCGGGGGTCGCCGGGCTCGAAGGAGGAGGCGAAGCGCTCGTCGGCCGGGGCGGCCGCCCCGGCCCGGGCCGGCGACGCCCCGACGGGTCCGCCCTGCGTGACCTGAGCCCCCGTCACCAGTACGGTGACCACCAGGAGCGCTGTGGGACGGGCGAGCGTACGCCATCTGCGGTACCCGGTTCCCGTTCGCATCCCTTTGCCTCTCCGCTGAACCCGGCACGGACGGCCGGACGACTCAGACAACGTTGTCACCCATGACGCGCAGTGTTAAGTAGTGCGTGAGACACCAGTGGTGTCAAGGGTCTCGGGGCTGGTGTCGCCGGACGGGCCCCAGCGGGATTCCAGGGGGCTCCGAGGGCCGGGCGGAGAGGTCTCAACTCGGGAAAGACTGACGGTCAAAGCCGCTTTCGATCTTGCCCAGTTGAGCAGGAGTGGACTATACCTGTCGAACAGTCCGGGCGGCCGTGGCCGTGGCGGACCCGGGGGAGAGCGGCACACCAGCACGCCGCGGGGGATTCCTTCCGGAGCGCACCCAGCACCAAGCTTCAACTGACCCGCGGTGTCGGGCCCTTCGGCGGTGGCGAATTCGCAAGGGGAGACCGGTGCACCGCCTGAGTCCTGGAGAAGGCGAGGACTTGAGCATGGGAACCACCCCGGAATTCGGCCGGCGCGACCTGATCAAACGAGCCGCGGCGATAGGCCTGATCGCGGTGCCCACGATGAGCGTGCTGAGCGCCTGCGCCAGCGGCGACAGCGGCGGCGGAAACCAGGTCGACAAGGGCGAGAAGAGCACCAAGAACCCGCTCGCGGTCAATGAGGGCGCCGCCCTGGACGTCGTCATCTTCGACGGCGGCTTCGGCCAGCAGTACGCCAAGGACGCCGAGGCCGAATACCAGAAGGCCTTCCCCAAGGCCCAGGTCAAGCACTCCGCCACCCAGGAGATCCAGACCCAGCTCCAGCCCCGGTTCAACGGCGGCACCCCGCCGGACCTCATCGACAACTCCGGTGCCAAACAAATGGACATGGGCACCCTCGTCGCCAAGAAACAGCTGACCGACCTCAACGCCCTGCTGGACGCGCCCTCCTACGACGACCCGTCGAAGAAGGTCCGCGACACCCTGCGCCCCGGTGTCGTGGAAATGGGGCGGTTCGACAGCGATGAGACCTGGGTCCTGTACTACGCCTACACGGTCTACGGCGTCTGGTACTCGAAGACGAACCTGGCGAAGCTCGACGCCCAATACCCCGAGACCTGGGACGACATGCTCAAGGTCTGCGAGGCGGCGAAGAAGAAGGGCATCGCCGGCTGGACGTACGCGGGCAAGTACCCGTACTACCTGCCCTTCAGCCTCTACCCGTTCATCGCCAAGATCGGCGGTGTCGAGGTGCTGAAGAGAATCGACAACCTGGAGCCCAACGCCTGGAAGGACCCGGCCGTCAAGGCCGCCTTCGAGGCCTACTACGAGCTCTACAAGAAGGGCTACATCCTCCAGGGCACCCCGGGCCTGACCCACATCGAGTCGCAGACGGCGTGGAACGAGGGGAAGGCACTGTTCCTCCCCAACGGCTCCTGGGTCGAGAACGAGTCCAAGAAGACCACCCCCGCCGATTTCCAGATGTCGGTCGGCGCGCCCTCCAGCCTCGACAAGAACGACAAGCTGCCGTTCGGCACCCTGTGGGCCTCCGGTGGCGAGCCCTTCATCGTGCCGAAGAACGCCAGGAACCCGCAGGGCGGCATGGAACTGCTGCGCCTGATGCTGGGCAAGAAGTCCTCCCAGAACTTCATCAAGTCCGTCTCCTCCCTCACCTCCCTCAACGGCGGCACCGAGGGCCTGACCCTCCCGCCGGGTCTCGCCTCCTCCCAGGAAGCGCTCACCAAGGCCGGGAAGAACGTGGTCAACCCGCGCCTCGGCGACTGGTACGTGGCCCTCCAGAAGGAGAAGATCGGTGTGGGGGCGCTCGGCGAGATGATGGCCGGCCGGCTGACGCCCGACGAGGCGATCACCAAGATCCAGCGCTTCGCCGACGAGACCGCCAAGGACGACTCCGTCAAGAAGTACAAGCACAAGTGAGCGGCGGCCATGCAGCACGGTAAGTACCGCTTCATCGCGGGATTCCTGATCCTGCCCCTGGCGCTCTACGGCGTCTTCGTCATCTCGCCGTTCGTCCAGGCCATCTACTACTCCTTCACGGACTGGACCGGGCTGAGCTCCGACTTCCGGATGACCGGGCTCAAGAACTACCAACGGCTCTGGAACGACGACGTGTTCTGGAAGGCCGTTTGGCACAACGTCCTGCTGCTGCTCGTGCTCCCGGTGGTGACCCTCGGGCTCGGGCTGTTCTTCGCCTTCATGCTCAACGTCGGCGGCCGGCGCAGGAAGAACGCGGCGGTCGCCGGGGTGCGCGGCTCGGGTCTTTACAAGGTCGTCTACTTCTTTCCCCAGGTGCTGTCGATCGCCATCGTCGCCCTGCTGTTCCAGTTCGCCTACAACCCCAACAGCGGCGCCCTGAACTCCTTTCTGAGCGCCGTCGGCCTGGACTCCGTACGGCCGGAATGGCTGGGCGACCCCCGGCTCGCGCTGTGGTGCGTGACGGCGGTGATGGTGTGGAGCAACGTCGGTTTCTACGTGGTGCTGTTCTCGGCGGGCATGAGCGCCATTCCCCGGGACTTCTACGAGGCCGCCCTGCTCGACGGCGCCAATCGCCTGCAGACCTTCTTCCGGGTCACGCTTCCGCTGCTCTGGGACACCGTGCAGACCGGCTGGGTCTACATGGGCATCATGGCGCTCGACTCGTTCGCCGTCGTACAGATCATGACCGTGGGGCCGGGCGGACCGGACTACTCCACGGAAGTGCTCTCCTTCTACCTCTACACCAAGGCGTTCCGTGACGGGCAGGCCGGCTACGCCACTTCGCTCGGTGTCGCCCTGCTCATCGTCACCATGATCTTCGCGGGCGTCGTGCTGAAGCTCGGCCGGCGCGAAAGGCTGGAGTACTGATGGCCGTGACGGCGGAACCCACCGGGGGGAGCGGCGCCGCGACACCGGACGCCGGGAAGGCCGCCCGCCCCGGGACGCCCCGGGAGAGCATGGGCCGCGAGGGCGGCGTCCTCAACGTCTTCTCCCACGGTGTGCTCTTCATCTGGGGCCTGATGGTCACCCTGCCCCTGCTGTGGGCGGTGATGAGCGCCTTCAAGACCGACAAGGAGATCTTCACCTCGCCCTGGGCGCTGCCGCACGGGCTGCACTTCGACGCCTGGAGCCGGGCCTGGTCCCAGGCGCACATGAGCGAGTACTTCCTCAATTCCGTGATCGTCGTGGCCGGTTCGCTCACCGGCACCATGCTGCTCGGGTCGATGGCCGCCTATGTCCTGGCCCGCTTCGAATTCCCCGGCAACCGCTTCATCTACTTCCTCTTCGTCGGCGGGATGAGCTTCCCGGTCATCCTGGCGCTCGTGCCGCTGTTCTTCGTCATGAAGAACATGCAACTGCTCGACACCTACCACGGGCTGATCCTGGTCTACATCGCCTATTCGCTGCCGTTCACCATCTTCTTCCTCAGCGGCTTCTTCCGGACCCTGCCGACCTCCGTCGCCGAGGCGGCGCTGATCGACGGGGCCTCGCACACCCGGACCTTCTTCCAGGTGATGCTGCCCATGGCCAAGCCCGGCCTGATCAGCGTCGGCATCTTCAATTTCCTGGGCCAGTGGAACCAGTACCTCCTGCCCACGGTGCTCAACGTGGGGGACGAGGACAAGAAGCTGCTGCCCCAGGGGCTGGTCGCCCTCGCGGTCAGCCAGGGGTACAAGGGCGACTGGTCGGGGCTCTTCGCGGGCCTGGTCATGGCGATGCTGCCGGTGCTGGCCGCGTACGTCGTCTTCCAGCGGCAGGTCCAGGCGGGGCTGACGGCCGGGGCCCTGAAATAGCCGCCCTGAAGTGACCGACCGCCCCGGAGCGCTCCCGGGCCGGGTGGCGGGGTGGCCGGAAATGGCCTCCCGGGCCGCCCGGCCCTTACGCTGTGGCGTCGGACCCTTGACGGGACGGAAGCCTGACGGCTGAGCTTAGGGTTCATATGTTGTAGGGATGGCCGGGCTCCAGAGCCGCAGTCCGGCCTCGGGTCGGCGGTCGGGCCGTCCCGGTGAGGCGGGAGTGGATGGGCGTGGAGACTCCGGGGTCGCAGTCGTCGCTGCACCGGGCCAACCTGGAGCGGGTCGTACGCGCGGTGCGCATGGCGGGCTCGCTCACCCAGGCGGAGATCGCCCGGACCACCGGGCTGTCGGCCGCCACCGTCTCCAACATCGTCCGGGAGCTGAAGGACGGCGGGACGGTCGAGGTGACCCCCACCTCCTCCGGCGGCCGGCGCGCCCGCAGCGTCTCCCTCTCCGGTGACGCCGGGATCGTCGTGGGCGTGGACTTCGGCCATACCCACCTGCGGGTGGCCGTCGGCAACCTCGCCCACCAGGTGCTGGCCGAGGACGCCGAGCCGCTCGATGTGGACGCCTCCGCCGAGGAGGGCCTGCGGCGGGCCGAATCCCTCGTCCGGACGCTGATCACCAAGGCCGGGATCGACCCGCGCAAGATCATCGGGGTGGGCCTGGGCGTCCCCGGCCCGATCGACGTGGAGTCCGGCGTGCTGGGCTCGACCGCGATCCTGCCCGGCTGGGCCGGCACCAACCCCCGCGACGACCTCGCCGCCCGCCTCGGCGTCCCCGTCCACGTCGACAACGACGCCAACCTCGGCGCCCTCGGCGAACTGGTGTGGGGCGCGGGCCGGGGCGCCACGGACCTGGCGTACATCAAGGTCGCCAGCGGAGTGGGCGCGGGCCTGGTGATCAACGGGAAGATCTACCGGGGCCCGGGCGGCACGGCCGGCGAGATCGGCCACATCACCCTGGACGAGTCCGGCCCGGTCTGCCGCTGCGGCAATCGCGGCTGCCTGGAGACCTTCACCGCCGCCCGCTACATCCTGCCGCTGCTCCACTCGGCCCACGGCACCGATCTGACCGTGCCGCGCGTGGTGGAGCTCGCCCGCGAGGGCGACCCGGGCTGCCGCCGGGTGATCTCCGACGTCGGCCGGTACATCGGCAGCGGCGTGGCCAACCTCTGCAACCTCCTCAACCCCAGCCGGGTCGTCCTCGGCGGCGACCTCGCCGACTCGGGCGAGCTGGTGCTCGCGCCCATCCGCGAGTCCGTCTCGCGCTACGCGATCCCCAGCGCCGCCCGCCGGCTGGAGGTCGTGCCGGGGGCGCTGGGCGGCCGCTCCGAGGTGCTGGGCGCCCTGGCGCTCGTCCTCAGCGAGATGGGCGACTCGACCCTGCTGGACGAGGCCCGGCCGCCGCGTTCCGCGATACCGGCCTGACGGTCCTTCCGGAGATCGCGCGCGGTTTCCCTACCGTTTTCGCCTGCTTCGAAAAAGACACGCCGACGCCGGGTGTGTCACCTCTTGAGTTCACATAGATAACGAATGGCATCGTTGCCATCTCGTTAAGAATTTACTTCTTGACGCTTTCAAGGCGGCCGAGTTGACTTCACGCCACCTCGGCCGCAACGACGCGGCCTCGTCAGGGAGGTTTGGCAAGTGAACGTTCATCTGCGTCGTGCGGCCGTCGCCGCGGCCGCCGTGTCGATGGCCGCCGGTCTGGCGGCCTGTGGCAGCGCCAAGGAAGCGGGCGGCGGGACCGCCGCCAAGAAGGACAAGAAGGGCCCGCTGACCATCGGGCTGCTGCTGCCGGAGAACCAGACCGCCCGCTACGAGCGGTTCGACCGGCCGCTGATCGAGAAGAAGATCAAGGAATTGGCGGGCGCTGACACCGTCGTCGTCTACGACAACGCCAAGCAGGACGCCTCCGTCCAGCAGCAGCAGGTCGACACCATGATCACCAAAAAGGTCGACGCGCTGATCGTCGACGCGGTGGACGCCAAGTCGATAGCGAGCTCGGTCAAGAAGGCCACCGACAAGGGCATTCCCGTCGTCGCCTACGACCGTCTGGCCGAGGGCCCGGTCAAGGCCTACACCT
This sequence comes from Streptomyces abikoensis, assembly GCF_014648775.1. GTDB lineage: Bacteria > Actinomycetota > Actinomycetes > Streptomycetales > Streptomycetaceae > Streptomyces > Streptomyces abikoensis. Next base: position 1,288,928 of record NZ_BMRT01000001.1, on the reverse strand, counting down.
CCGTCGACAACGAGCGCGTGGGCAAGATCCAGGGCGAGTCCCTGCTCAAGGAGCTCGGCGACAACGCCTCCAAGGGCGAGATCGTGATGATGAACGGCGCGATCACCGACCCCAACGCCAAGATGTACAAGGACGGCGCCCACTCCGTCCTCGACGGCAAGGTCAAGATCGGAAAGGAGTACGACACCAAGGAGTGGAAGCCGGAGAACGCCAACGAGAACATGAAGGGCGCCATCTCCTCCCTCGGCAAGGACAACATCGTCGGCGTCTACTCCGCCAACGACGGCATGGCCGGCGGCATCATCACGGCCCTGCGCAGCGCCGGCTTCGACAAGCTCCCGCCGGTCACCGGCCAGGACGCCGAGCTCTCGGCCGTCCAGCGGATCCTCGCGGACGAGCAGTTCATGAGCGTCTACAAGCCCTACAAGCCCGAGGCCGACGCGGCCGCCGAGCTGGCCGTGGCCCTCGCCCAGGGCAAGGACCTCGCCGCCGTCGCCAAGACCACCGTCGACAGCGGCACCCAGAAGAAGATCCCCGCCGTCATCGTCACCCCCTTCGCGCTCACCAAGGCGGACATCGGGAAGTACGTCGGCCAGGAGGGCTTCTTCACCAAGACCGAGATCTGCACCGACAAGTTCCAGGCGCAGTGCGACGCGGCCGGACTGAAGTAAGGAGATGACGCACATGTCCGCACCGCCCGTGCTGGCGCTGCGCGGGATCTCCAAGCGCTTCGGGGCCGTCCAGGCGCTCACCGATGTGGAACTGGAGATCCACGCCGGTGAGGTGGTCGCCCTCGTCGGCGACAACGGCGCCGGCAAGTCCACCCTGGTCAAGACCATCGCGGGCGTCGGCCCGGCCGACGACGGCGTCATCGAGTGGGAGGGCCGGCCCGTCACCGTGGACCGGCCGCACACCGCCCAGGAACTGGGCATCGCGACCGTCTACCAGGACCTCGCCCTCTGCGACAACCTCGACGTCGTCGGCAACCTCTTCCTCGGCCGGGAGATCGCCCGCGCCGGGGTGCTGGACGAGGTCGAGATGGAACGCCGCTCCCGGGAGCTCCTCGCCACCCTGTCCATCCGCATCCCCAGCGTCCGGATCCCCATCGCCTCGCTCTCGGGCGGGCAGCGGCAGACCGTCGCCATCGCCCGCTCACTGCTGGGCGAGCCCAAGGTCGTCATCCTCGACGAGCCCACCGCCGCCCTCGGTGTGGAGCAGACCGCCCAGGTCCTCGACCTGGTCGAGCGGCTGCGCGAGCGCGGCCTGGGCGTGATCCTCATCAGCCACAACATGGCGGACGTGAAGGCCGTCGCCGACCGCGTCGCGGTGCTGCGTCTCGGCCGCAACAACGGCACCTTCGAGGTGCGGTCCACCTCCCAGGAGGAGATCATCTCGGCCATCACCGGCGCGACCGACAACGCTGTCACCCGTCGCAGGGCCCGCACAGCAGGGGAGGGCGCGCCGTGACCGCCGATCTGTCCAAGCAGGAGCCGGTGGACACCCCGCCGCCCGCCGGGGCCGCGGCCCCGCCCGTCGACCCCCGGCTGCTGGTCCGCGAGGAGGGCTTCGCCGGTTACTGGAGCGAATTCCGCCGGAAGCTGCGCAGCGGCGAGCTGGGCTCGCTGCCCGTGGTGGTCGGGCTGATCATCATCGCCCTGGTCTTCCAGCTGCGGGATTCGGCCTTCCTGGGCGCCGAGAACCTCTCCAACCTGTTCGTCACCGCCGCGGGCACCGGCCTGATCGCGGTCGGCATCGTCTTCGTGCTGATCCTCGGCGAGATCGACCTGTCGGTGGGCTCGGTCAGCGGCCTGTCCGCCGCGGTCTTCGCGGTGCTCAACGTCCACCACGGCATGCCCGAGTGGCTCGCCCTGGTGCTCGCCCTGGTCACCGGCGCCCTCGCCGGGGTGCTCCACGGCTACTTCTTCGCCCGGATCGGCGTGCCCGCCTTCGTCGTCACCCTGGCCGGCCTGCTCGGCTGGAACGGGCTGATGCTGCAGGTGCTCGGCTCCAACGGCACCATCAACCTCGACGACTCCGGACTGGTCGCCGGGCTGACCAACCACTATTTCGCCGACGTCTCCGCCGCCTACGGGCTGGCCACGCTCGGTGTGGCGGTGTTCTTCCTGGCCTCCTGGCGCGACAGCAAGCGGCGCGAGGCGGCCGGCGTGCCCAGCCGCCCGCTCAGCGAGATCGTGCTGCGCACGGCCGTCCTCGCGGTGCCCGCCTACGCGGTGGCCTGGCTCCTCAACCAGTACAAGGGCCTGCCGCTGGCCCTGGTGATCTTCCTCGGGGTGGTGGTCGCGCTGGACTTCGTGCTGCGCCGCACCTCCTACGGGCGCAAGGTCTTCGCCCTCGGCGGCAGCGTCGAGGCGGCGCGCAGGGCCGGTGTGAACGTCGCCGCCGTACGGATCTCGGTCTTCGCGCTCTCCGGCACGATGGCGGCGCTCGGCGGCATGTTCCTGGCCTCCCAGATCAACGCCGCCAACCAGTCCTCCGGCGCCGGCAGCCTGCTGATGAACGCCATCGCGGCGGCCGTCATCGGCGGCACCAGCCTCTTCGGCGGCCGGGGCTCGACCTGGTCGGCGCTGCTGGGCGTCCTGGTGATCCAGTCCATCGCCTCGGGCATGGCCCTGCTGGGCATCGCCTCGGCGGTCCAGTACATGATCACGGGCGCGGTGCTGCTGGCCGCCGTGGTGATCGACTCCCTCTCCCGCCGGACCCAGAAGACGGCCGGCCGGGTATAGCGGACGGACCCGTGCGCACGGGTCGAGGGGCCCGGACCGGATGGCCGGTCCGGGCCCCTCGCCGTGCGCGTCCGTCCGGCCTTTCATAGGCTGTGTGATCTCGCTCCGCCGAACGCGTGAGATAGCTCGCATCACCCGATCACCACCGTTGTGAGCGGACCAGGGGCGGAACATTAGACTCGACGGACCGGCGAGCTCGACAAGGCTCGACAGCTCGAACAAGGAGGCACGGGTGGCGCTGCTGACCCGCATCAGGGAACCGCGCGATCTGGACCGGCTCACCCCGGAGCAGCTCGACCGGCTGGCCGCGGAGATCCGCACCTTCCTCGTCGACGCCGTCTCCAAGACCGGCGGGCACCTCGGGCCCAACCTCGGCGTGGTCGAGCTGACCATCGCCATGCACCGGGTCTTCGACTCGCCCAGGGACAAGATCCTCTTCGACACGGGGCACCAGGCGTACGTCCACAAGCTGCTCACCGGCCGCCAGGACTTCTCCAAGCTGCGCGCCAAGGACGGCCTGTCCGGCTACCCCTCGCGCGCCGAGTCCGAGCACGACGTGATCGAGAACAGCCACGCCTCGACGGTCCTCGGCTGGGCCGACGGCCTCGCCAAGGCCAACCAGGTCCTCGGCAAGAAGGACCACGTCGTCGCCGTCATCGGCGACGGCGCCCTCACCGGCGGCATGGCCTGGGAGGCGCTGAACAACATCGCCGTCGCCAAGGACCGCCCGCTCGTCATCGTCGTCAACGACAACGAGCGCTCCTACGAGCCCACCATCGGCGGCCTCGCCAACCACCTGGCCACCCTGCGCACCACCGACGGCTACGAGCGCTTCCTCGCCCGCGGCAAGGACCTGCTGGAGCGCACCCCCGTCGTCGGCAAGCCCCTCTACGAGACGCTCCACGGCGCCAAGAAGGGCCTGAAGGACTTCATCGCCCCGCAGGGCATGTTCGAGGACCTCGGCCTGAAGTACGTCGGCCCGATCGACGGCCACGACATCGAGGCCCTGGAGTCCGCGCTCCAGCGCGCCAAGCGCTTCGGCGGCCCCGTCCTCGTGCACTGCCTCACCCAGAAGGGCCGCGGCTACAAGCACGCCGAGCAGAACGAGGCGGACCGCTTCCACGGCATCGGTGCCATCCACCCCGACACCGGCCTGCCCGTCTCCTCCGGCGGCGCCAGCTGGACCTCCGTCTTCGCGGACGAGATGGTCAAGCTCGGCCAGGAGCGGGAGGACATCGTGGCCATCACCGCCGCGATGATGCAGCCCGTCGGCCTCGGCAAGTTCGCCAAGGCCTTCCCCGAGCGCGTCTACGACGTCGGCATCGCCGAGCAGCACGCCGCCACCTCCGCGGCGGGCCTGGCCACCGGCGGCCTCCACCCGGTCTTCGCCGTCTACGCCACCTTCCTCAACCGCGCCTTCGACCAGGTCCTGATGGACGTCGCCCTCCACAAGTGCGGCGTGACGTTCGTCCTGGACCGGGCCGGCGTCACCGGCGACGACGGCGCCTCCCACAACGGCATGTGGGACATGTCGATCCTCCAGGTCGTCCCCGGGCTGCGGATCGCCGCCCCGCGCGACGCCGACCAGGTCCGTGCCCAGCTGCGCGAGGCCGTCGAGGTCAAGGACGCCCCCACCGTCGTCCGCTACTCCAAGGGCACCGTCGGCCCGGCCGTCGAGGCCGTCTGCCGCATCGGCGGCATGGACGTGCTGCGCCGCCCCGCCGACGCCACCGAGAAGCCGGACGTCCTCCTCGTCTCCGTCGGCGCGCTCGCCCCGATGTGCCTGGAGATCGCCGACCTCCTCGACAAGCAGGGCATCTCCACCACCGTCGTCGACCCGCGCTGGGTCAAGCCCGTCGACGAGGCCCTGCCGGGCCTGGCCGCCGAGCACCGCGTCGTCGTCACCGTCGAGGACAACGGCCGCGTCGGCGGCGTCGGCTCGGCGGTCGCGCAGGCGCTGCGCGACGCCGGCGTGGACCTGCCGCTGCGCGACTTCGGCATCCCGCCGCGCTTCCTCGACCACGCCTCCCGCAAGGAGGTCATGGCGGAGATCGGGCTCACCGCGCCCGATATCGCCCGCCAGGTCACCGGCCTCGTCGCCAAGCTCGACGGGCGCCTCGAAGGTGCCGACGAGACCATGGAGGCCGCGGAGGCGGTGAAGGCCGCCGACGCCACCGAGACCGCCGAGGCCGTCCGCGACTGACGGGACCGTCACCGAGCCGAAGGGCCGGCCGCACCACCCTCACGGGTGGTCCGGTCGGCCCTTCCGCATGGATGCGCCTGTCCTCCATCGGGTGAATCCTGGGGGTGGGTGGCTGTGGCCGCCCGTGTCACACCCCGATCATCGCGGACACTCGCCCAGTTCGGGCAGGGCGAGCGACGCCGAGCAGGTGGAGGTGAGCCGATGAGCGCAGAGCGGCCCGTCCGGAGCGACCGCGGCAGAAGCGGGATGTTCCGGACCAAGACGGTGGAGCAGTCCATCCAGGACACGGAGGAGCCGGAACACAGCCTCCGGAGGGACCTGTCGGCCCTCGACCTCACCGTGTTCGGCGTCGGCGTCGTCATCGGCACCGGCATCTTCGTCCTCACCGGGAAGGTCGCCAAGGAGAACGCCGGGCCCGCCGTGGCCCTCGCCTTCGTCCTCGCCGGCATCGTCTGCGGGCTCGCGGCGCTGTGCTATGCCGAGTTCGCCTCCACCGTGCCGGTGGCCGGGTCCGCGTACACCTTCTCGTACGCCACGCTCGGCGAGCTCCCCGCGTGGATCATCGGCTGGGACCTGATCCTGGAGCTGGCGCTGGGCTGCGCCGTGGTGGCCGTCGGCTGGTCCGGCTACATCCAGTCGCTGCTGGCCAACGCCGGCTGGCATCTGCCGGGGCCGCTGACCGGCGCCCATGGCGGCACCTTCGGCTTCGACCTCCTCGCCGCCGTCCTCGTCCTGGTGCTGACGGCCATTCTGGTCGCCGGGATGAAGCTGTCCTCGCGGGTGACGGCGATCGTGGTCGGCGTGAAGGTGACCGTGGTGCTCATCGTCATCATCGTGGGCGCCTTCTTCATCAGCGGTTCCAACTACCAGCCCTTCATCCCGCCGTCGAAGGGCACCACGGGCGGCAACGGGCTCGCCGCCCCGCTCGTCCAGCTGATGTTCGGCTTCACCCCGTCCAACTTCGGCGTCATGGGCATCTTCTCGGCCGCCGCCGTGGTGTTCTTCGCCTTCATCGGCTTCGACATCGTGGCCACCGCCGCCGAGGAGACCCGCAACCCCCAGCGCGACCTGCCGCGCGGCATCCTCGGCTCCCTCCTCATCTGCACCGTGCTCTATGTGGCCGTGTCCATCGTCGTCACCGGCATGCAGAAGTACGACAAACTGTCCACGAAGGCGCCGCTCGCCGACGCCTTCAAGGACGCCGGGCACCCCTTCTGGGCCGGGCTGATCAGCTTCGGCGCGGCCGTCGGCCTCACCTCCGTCTGCATGATCCTGCTCCTCGGGCAGAGCCGGGTGTTCTTCGCCATGAGCCGCGACGGGCTCCTGCCCCGCTTCTTCTCGACCGTCCACCCGCGCTTCGGCACGCCCTACCGCTCCACGATCCTCCTGGGCGTCGTCGTCGCGGTCGTCGCGGGCTTCACCTCGATCGACGTCCTCGCCGAACTCGTCAACATCGGCACGCTGTTCGCCTTCGTCGTCGTCGCGCTGGGCGTCGTCGTCCTGCGCCGCACCCGACCCGACCTGCCGCGCGCCTTCCGCACCCCGTTCGTGCCCTACGTGCCCGTGCTGTCGGTGGTCGCGTCGCTGTGGCTGATGCTCAACCTGCCGGCGGAGACGTGGGTGCGGTTCGCCGTGTGGATGGTCATCGGCGTCGTCGTCTACTTCGTCTACGGGAGGAGGACGAGCCGGGTGAGCCAGGCGCAGCGGAGCGGGCCGCCCACGGTCTGACCAGGGCCCGTCGCCGAGCCGGGGGCCGCGGACTACGGGCGCACCGCCCGCGGCCCCACCACCTCGGCGCCCAGCGCCCGCACCCGCTCGCGCAGTTCCCGGTCCGCCGTGACGACCACACAGCGCCGCCCCGGCGCCCGCGCGGCGACCAGCTCCACGATCCGGTCGTCCCCGCTGCCGTTGGCCGCCTCGACGGCCACCCCGGGCACCGGCGCGGTGCCGCGCGCGGCGCCCTCCACCACCAGCACGATCTGTGGAGGGGCCGGTGGCGGAGGCTCCACGGCCCCTTCCGGCAGCCCCTCCCGCGCGTATTCCGCCAGCAGGTCCCGCAGCCGCTCGGCCGCCCCGCGCCGGTCGCGCCACCAGCCGTCCGGCACCGAACCGACGACGTTGGCGGCGTCCACGACAAGAAGAGCGGAATCAGGGGTTTCGGGGTTTTCCGGGGCCCGTGCGGTCATGGCGACAGCTTCGCACGCCGTCAGCGGGCGGAATCCGCAGTGTTAATGTCGAGGATCGACAAAATCGATAAAGGCTTTCCAAGAGAGGCTGGTCAGCGAGTCATGGCAGTGCGCACGGCCACCACCACCGGCTGGTTGCTGCGGGGTAACGACGGCCGGCTGACGGCCTACGCCCCGGTCTCGGGCGGTCTCCTCCGCTGGACCGAGGGCCGCCCCGGCGAAGGCGAATGGACGGGGCCCCAGCGGCTGGACGTGCCGGGGCTGGAGCCGTACCTCTCCATAGCCCGCAGCGCCGAGGGCTATGTCTACCTCGCCGGGCTCCGCCGCCGTCCGCACGAGGACGGCCGGGCCGAGACCGACGTGGTCTACGCCACCCAGTTCCAGTCGGGCCGACCCCTGACGCAGTGGCGGAGCATCGGCACGCCCCACGGCGCCGACTGGGAGAAGGCCGGACGGATCGGTTTCCCCGTGGCCGTCGCCGACGGCGTCGGCCTCCACCTCTACTTCCGCAACGCCGGCCGCGGCGTCAGCGGCCGGCGCCAGGACGCCCGGGGCGTCTGGGGCCCCTGGCTGGACCTCGCGGGCAGCAAGGTCGTCGAGTCGGGGTCCGCGGCCGTCTCCGCCGACGGGCACGTCGAGCTCGTCGCGCCCGCGCCGGACCACGTCCTGCGGTGGCGCCAGGAGGAGCCCGGTGGGCCGCTGAAGCGGATGCCGGACACGGCGGTGAAGTCCCTGCCGGGTTCCTTTTCGTCCGCCTCGGCCGGTTCCGGCGGGGACCTCGCCCACTACTGGCGCACGGAAGGGGACTCCGTCCTCCACGTGCAGCGCGCGGGCGAGGCGCAGGCCCTGCCGTCGCTGGGGGGAGACGCGAGCGGGCCGGTGGCCGTGCTGGGCGATGTGCTGGCCCAGCGGTCGGACGAGGGCCGGGTCGTCGTAGCGGTGGGCGAGGACGGGTCGTGGTCCGACACGGGACAGGAGTGCGTGGGCGCTCCGGCGCTGGCGCTCGACGCGGCGGGCCGGGTGGTCGTGGCCGCCATCGGCCCCGACGGGAGCCTGCGGGTCGCGCGGCAGCGCGGTGACGGGCCGGAGCTCGAGCTCGGGCCGTGGGCGCGGGCGTAGTTCTGCCCCGGCCCCGCCCTTTCACCGTTTCCGAAGGGGCTTCGCCCCCTCGAACCCCGGACCGGGCTTCGCCCGGTGTCCTCAAACGCCGGACGGGCTGATCAGCCCGTCCGGCGTTTGAGGGCCGGGGTCCGGGGCGGAGCCCCGGTCACAGCCGCGTCGCGCCGCGCAGGCCCGTCGCGTAGAAGCCGTTGCCGTCGAGGCGGGCCGTGCCGCCCTTGTCGCCGAAGGTGGGGCCGTTGGCCTCCTCGCGGCTGGAGACGAAGCGGGGCTTGCCGTCGGTGTCGAGGCCCAGGTAGATGCCGACGTGGTCGAGACGTTCGCCGGTGCGCTTGTCGATGTCGAAGAAGACCAGGTCGCCCGGCTGGAGCTTGTCGATGGCCGCCGGGCGCTTGTTCGTCAGCTCCAGCACCGGCACGCCCGGGGCGAGGCGGGCCATGCCGTTGGCCGTGCGCGGGAGGCCGTCGCCCTTGACGTCCTTGCCCAGCAGGGGATAGCGGGCCCGGTAGCCGAAGACCGTGCGGACGAACCCGGAGCAGTCCATCGCGCGGAAGCGCTGCGCCTCGGGCTTCTCCGCCGTGCCGTCGCGGAACGTGTAGGGGATGCCCAGGTAGTCGTAGAAGTCGGACTGCTCCAGGCGCAGGTCACCGGCCTCGGAGCCGTGGGGGTTCAGCGGGCCGAACTGGGCGTCGCCCGCGTACGGGACGCCGTGGGCGTCCTTCTTCTGCGGGGCGCCGTCGAGGTAGTCCATGGAGAACGCGAAGATGTCCGGCTCCTGGCTGCCGAGCTGGGTGGCGAACCACTCCTTGAACCAGGGGGCCTTCTCCGCGCCCTCCTTCCACTTCTCCGGCAGCAGCCGCACCCAGCTGTCGGTGGTGACCTTCGCCGATGTGAAGTTGGGCTCGGTGAACGTCCGGCTGGGGCCGGTGAGCACGGCGGTGCGGGCGTTGTCGGTGAAGGTGGCGAGGACCGAGCCTTCGGCGGAGCGCACGACCGTACGGGCCGGGGCGGCGAGGCGTTCGAAGCGGCGCTCGCCGGTGACCGTCCTGCCGGCGGACTTGGCAGCGGGGCCGAGGGCGCGTACCGGCGGGGCCGGGTCGTCCTGCTGACGGTCGCGGAGCTCCACCGTGAGGTAGGCGCTGCCGCCGAGCAGGCCCGCGAGGACCAGGGCGTGCAGGGCGCGCTTGCCGCCGGGCCCGCCGCCCTTGCGGCGGGTGCCGCGCTTCCGTTCCAGTTTCCGGGACATGTGCGTGAGCTCCGTGGTCAGACAGTGGGCATGAAGCCGAGCAGGATCCCGGCGGTCAGGACGACGTAGTTGGCGAGCGACACCGTCGCGGTCGCCAGCAGGGTCGCGCCGCGCGGCTGGCGGACCAGCTGATAGGCGATCAGGCCGGGGACGATGAAGCCCAGCGTCTGGTTCGCGTACATCAGGGGGAACTGCTGCTGGAGGACGATGTGGAGCGTCGCCTGGAGCACCACGCCGGTCAGGACGACGGCGGCGAAGAGCCGCTTGCCGTAGAGGATGACGTGGCGCTGGAGCAGCAGCGTGCCCAGGTAGGTCAGCACGGTGATGCCGACGACCATCGCGGCGCGCTGAAGGTCCTCGACCAGGGTCAGGGCCAGCCAGCCGGGGGTGATCATGCCGCCGGGGGAGAGGTTGGTGGTGAGGTAGCAGACCAGCGAGAACAGCAGCCCCAGCGCGATCCCGATGGCGGCGATCTCGGGAGTGAGGACGGCGGGGATCAACGGAAGTCTCCTGTGGGATCCATGTAGGTCGGGATGTACACCTGGGGTTCCGGCGGCTGCTGCCGCTCCTGTGGCTGCTCGTCCGTCGGCAGCTCCGCCAGGCGTTCCAGCAGCAGTTCGCCCTGGCCGTGGATGTTGCCGATGGCGATGAGCGAAGCGCCGGGGCCGAGCCGGCCCAGGATCTCCCGCTCCAGTTCGGCCGGGTCGCGGCGGTCGCCGCCCAGGTCGACGATCCGTGAGCGCCACTCGGCGGGGATCGCGTCGGCGGCGCTCTTCGTCGGGTGGCCGATCAGGAAGACCGACTCCGGGGCGAGCCGGGGGATCAGCTCGCCCATCTGGCCGTTGCGCTCGACGCGGTCCGGGCGGCAGTTGATGAGGACGTGGAGGGGGCGCTCGACGGCGCCGAGGCCCAGCAGCTGCTCGACGTTCATCAGCGTCGACTCGGGGTCGTTGGCCGCGAAGACGTTCGCGAAGCGGAACGGCACGCCCTCGGGGGTGCGGTAGCGCTCCACGGACAGCACACCCGGGTCCGGCGGCGCGTCGTACATGCCCCGCAGGGCCGTGGCCCGGTCGACGCCGAGGAGCTCGGCGACGGCGAGCGCGATGGCGACGTTCTCCTTGAACGTGAACCAGCTGAAGCCGCGCAGCTCCTCGTCGGTGACCGTCTCCGGGTCCACGGCGATCAGCCGGCAGTCGCGCCTGGCGGCCTCCTCGCGCAGGATGTGCAGCCGGTCGCGCTCGGCGGTGACGCAGATGCCGCCGACCGGCATGGACCGGCTCAGGGAGCGGGCCACGTCGTCCAGCGTCGGGCCCATCTCGGCGAGGTGGTCCTCGCGGACGTTGCACAGCACACCGATGGTGGAGCGGATCAGCTTGGTCTGGTTGACCTCCTGCAGGGCCGGCATCACGGCCATGCACTCGATGACCAGGGCGTGCGGGCGGTAGGCGGCGGCCCGGCGCACGATGCCGATCTGCTCGACGACGTTGGCGATGCCGAACTTGCGGTAGACGGGCTCCTCGGTGGCGTCCGGGTGGATGAAGCGGGCCGCGGTGCCGGTGGTCTTGGCGACCGTGACCAGCCCGCCGCCGCGCAGCGCGCCCGCGCACAGCCGGGTGATGGAGCTCTTCCCCCGGATGCCGTTGATCAGCACCCGGGTGGGGATCGTGTCGAGGTTGGTGAAGTGCCGGCGCTGCTCGATCACGCCCGCGACCAGGAGGACCGCACAGCAGATCACCAGGACCGTATAGAGGAAGAGCACGCGTCAGGTCCTTCCGGAGGGGCGCGCCAGCTGCTGCCGGATCAGTTCGAGGTTGCGGACGACCGCGCCCGTCTCGTCGTGGTGCTGGGGGAACAGCACCGTCCTGCGGTCGCCGCCGGCCAGCGCCTCCGCCCGGTCGGCGAGAGCGCGCAGCGGGCGGATGACGATGATGTGCAGCCAGCCCAGGCAGGCCACGGCGGCGGTCACCCCGAGGAGCCCGGCGAGCATGGTGCGCCGCTGGGCGCGGTACTCGGGGAGCTCCAGCCAGGACGTCGGCTGGGAGCTGACGACCTGCCAGCCGAGGTCCTTGACCGCGCCGCCGCCGGTGAAGGGCGCGGCGGCCGCGAGGTCGGAGGCGCCCCCGCCGCGGTGGAGGACGGCGGTGCCGGAGGTCTTGCCGGGGTGCTTCGCGGCGGTGACCGCGAGGTCGTCGAGGTGGCCCGAGGGCAGCTTCGTGAAGGCCCGGAAGCCGTGGGCGCGGTCGGCGGCGACGACCCGGTGGGCCTTGTCGATCAGCCAGACCTGGCCGAGGCCGGGCCGGGTGACCATCGAGACGAGGAACTGCGGGTCGTACTCGCCGACCACCGCGCGGCCCTTGCCGCCGGGCACGGCCGCGTAGGCGGCGATCAGCGGCTCCTTGCCGGAGGTGTTCAGCTGGACGACGGAGTCGTCGTGGGGTGCCTTGCCGGCCGGGTGGTGCGCGGCGGCCCCGGCGTGGGCGAGGACCTTGCCCGCGCCGTCGACGACGTAGACCGCGCGGTACCGCCCGTGCTCGCGCAGCGTCTTCTCCAGGACGGCCCTGTCTGCGGCCTCCGACGCCTCGCGGTCGTCCGTGCCGATGACCTGCGCCACGGAGGCCACGTCGGCCCAGCCCTCGTTGAGGGCCTTGCGCACCCGGTCGGAGGCGGTGTCGGTACGGCGGCGCTGGTCCTCCACCAGCTGCTGGGGCACGGCCACGGTGCCGCCCGCACGATTGACGAGCAGCAGCAGCGGCGCGGCCCAGGCCAGCAGGACGACGGCGCAGACGATCACCGAGCCCCGGGTGCCGAAGCCGCCGCGCGCCCGCCCGGAACGCGTGGGCCGCTCGCCGAGCAGCTGGCGGCGCAGGCTCTCCAGGGCGGCGCCGACCCGGGCCGGCTCCCGGCCCTTGAAACGGCGGACGGGCCGGTCCAGCTCGCCCCGGGCGAGCCGGCGGCTCTCCAGGTACAGCTGCAGCAGCGGCCGCTGGACGGTCGTCAGCAGCACCCAGCCCACGATCAGGGCGAGGACGAGCAGGACGCCGGCGGCGACCAGGCCGAACGCCTGGGTGCGCACGGCGGACGGGTCCTCGGTGATCTCGACGGAGGTGACGACCGACAGGCCGAGGCCGCCCGCGGGGCTGCTCTCGCCGGGGGCGCGCCCGGCGGCCGCGTAGCCCACGGCCATCCGGGTGTCACCGCGTCCGGTGCCCATGAGGTGCCCGCTCGCGCCCGGGTGGCCGCCGGGTTCGGGGGGCTTCGCGGACTCGGCGGCGGCCTTCTTCCGGGCGCTCTTCGCCCACGCCTTGCGGGCGACGGACGGGCCGTCGCTGGCCAGGACCGTACCGGCGGAGTCGACGACCAGCAGCGAGCGGTCCTCGCCGGAGGAGATGCCGGGGACGTTGAGGGTGCCGGAGGCGACGAGCAGCCGGGGCCGTTCGCCGCGCAGGGCGGCCACGACGAGCATCCGGGTCTCGCCGGAGGGCAGCCGCACCAGCTGCGGGCCGAGCGGGGCGGGGCCTCCGGCCCGGGCCTCGCCCGACGGGGTGTCCTTGGCGCCCGGCTGCCCGGCCCTGTCGCCGAGGACGGTCGCCAGGGGGATGTTCTCGCCGCGCGCGGCGAGGAGGGTGCCGCTGCCCGGGTCGACGACGGCGGTGCCGCGCCACTTGCCGTAGACCTTGCCGAGCTGGTCCATCAGGGCGTCCGGGGCGCCCGCCTTGTCCCCGCCGAACTGGGCGGCGGCGCGCTCGATGTCGGTGACGCTCTCGTCGAGGGAGGCCCGCAGCGACAGGGCGCCGTCCTCGGCCACATGCTGCTGGGAGGTCAGCACGGCCCGGTCGACGAGCTCCCGGTCGCGGTCGCCCAGCACCAGGGCCGTCGTACCCGCCACCGCCAGCAACAGCGCCAGCAGGGCGGCGATCGGCGGGCGGGCGCCGCCCAGCAGGGGCATGTCTGCACGTCGGCGCGTCCTGCGCCGGCGGGAGCCGCGCGAAGCGGACAACGGTCTTCCTCTCGGTGGTGAGCGCGCGGGGCATGCTCACCGGAACCAAGAGGTCCTGGCCCTACTGTCTGCCGCACTGCGTTTTCGAAGCGTGAATCGTCCGGATTCTAGGCAGACTTTAAAGAAACGACCAAGTCGTTTGTCTGTACATGATCGACTTTGACCTTTTGGTGATCGTCACGCGATCGCTATTCCGAGACGGTCAGCGGACGCAGGCCGTCCTTCTCCGCACCCCGGTTGAGCACCGTGCCCCGGGTCCGCTCGAAGGCCGTCCGGTAGCGCGAGCGCTGCTGCGCCGTCAGGCCGCCGCCCTTCAGCGCCGCCCCCACGTCCACCAGCCGGATCCTCGGCTCCAGCTCCACCATGGTCGGGACGAACCGGGCATCGGACACCGACCACGCGCCCTTCCGCTTGGTGAAGGAGAACCAGCCCATCACGCCCTCCTCGGTGACGCCCAGCGGCTGCGCGTGCCGGGCCACCTGATTGCCCAGACCGTAGGCGAACCAGGTGCTCCCCACCTTCTCGAAGGGCTGCACCACATGCGCGTGATGGCCGACGACCAGATCGATGCCCGTCTCCTCGGCGATCCGCTCGGCCAGCCGCGCCTGCGTCCTGCTCACCTCGGGCCGCCCCTCGCGCCCCCAGTGGACGCTCGCGAAGACGACCTCGGCGCCCGCAGCCCGCGCCCGCTTCTCGTCCTCCGCCATCCGCCGCACATCCGTGATGTTGACCAGCCACGGCTTGTCCTTCGGCACGGTCGTGTCGTTCAGCCCGTACGTGTACGACAGCTGGGCCACCTTCACGCCCTTGACGTCCAGGACGAGCGGCGTGGCGGCCTCCCGCGCGTCGCGGGCCGAACCGGTGTGCCGCAGGCCGGCCGCGTCGAGGGTGTCCAGCGTCCGCCGGACGCCCTCGGGGCCGTGGTCGAGGGTGTGATTGGAGGCCGTCGAGCAGGTGTCGTAGCCGAGGTCCTTGAGCGTGCCGGCGATCTGCGGCGGGACGCTGAACTTCCGGTAGCCGAGGAAGGGCCCCTTGGGATCGGCCAGCGCGGTCTCCATGTGGCAGACCGCGAGGTCCGCCCCGGCGACGACCGGCTTGATCCCGGCCATGACGGCGCCGAAGTCGGGCCCCGGACGACCCGCCGCCTTCGCGTCCTCGACGGCCTGCGCGGTGATCTCCGGGTGGATGAGCACGTCGCCACCGGCGGCCAGCGTGAACGACGCCTCCACCCCGCCCGGTTCCGCGCGGGCGTACAGATACCCTGCCGTCGAGCCTCCGGCGAGGAGCGTCAGGACCATGGCCAGCAGAATACGGCGGCGGAGGAAGCGTTTCACCGGGGTATTTTTACCGCCATGAGGCTCAAGCCCGAAATCTCCCCGCTGTTGGCATCCGTGCTGCTCGGCACGCTGACGCTGACGGCGCTCACCGGGCTGACCGGCTGTGCCGACCTCTCGGGCCGCGCCCGCCCGGGCGCCGCCGGCGCCCCGGACACCGGTCCGCCGGACGCGGGGGGCACGGCGGGCACGGTCGATCTCGGCGCCCGGATCACGGGCTTCACCGACGGCATCAACCAGAACGGGCACTACCGCGTCCCCGCCGCGAGCGACCGGCGGGCCGTCGCCGACGGCGTCCGCCTCCTCGTCGACGGCGACCGCGCCGCCGCCGAACGGTCGCTGGTCGGGGCGGGCTACGCCCTGCGCACCCTCGCCGACCGCCAGGACGGCCGCCGCTACGCCGAGATCGCCGACGCCACCCGGGAGGGCGAGACCACCCGGGGCTGGGGCCGCGTCTACCTCGACCTCCAGGGGCCGGCGCGCTGGTCCGTACAGGTGCCGCACCCCAGCGCGGACCAGCGCACCGAACAACTGGGCATCGGTTTGCTGCGGGGCGCGCCGGGTGGAGTGCTGATTCTCGCCGGTGCGCATCGCAACGCGGCCGGTTCCACGGACGGGGACGCCGCCGATGTCGCCCATCGCGCGGACTCCGTCTTCGCCGCCGTCGCGGCGGTGCTCGCCGACCGGCGGCTGCCGGCCGTGCAGGTGCACGGCTTCGCCGACGCCAGCCTTCCCGAGCACGACGTGGTCGTCTCGCCCGGCAAGGGCGATGCCGGCCTGCCGGCCGCGCGCCGGCTCTCGGCGGCGCTGGGGCGCGAGAAGCTGCGGGTGTGCGAGGTGTGGCGGCGCTACTGCGGCCGCCTGGAGGGCCGGACGAACGTCGAGGGCGACCACGCGGACGCGGTGGGAGCGCCGTTCCTCCACGTCGAGCACAGCCGGACGGTGCGGTTCGATGACGCGCTCATGGGGGAGGCGGTGCGCGCGTTGACGGAGGTCGTCCGGCGGTGGAGCGCGGGGCGGGCGTAGGGGGAGGTCCTCAAACGCCGGACGGGCTGGATGAAATCCAGCCCGTCCGGTGGTGATGGGTACCGCTACGCGGGGACGCTCGCCACGCCCTGCGGCAGGAAGCGGCGGCCGAGGACGCGCTCGGAGATGCCCTCGCGGTCCAGGTACGGCGTGACGCCGCCCAGGTGGAAGGGCCAGCCGGCGCCGGTGATCAGGCACAGGTCGATGTCCTGCGCCTCGGCGACGACGCCCTCGTCCAGCATGAG
The DNA here is from genome assembly GCF_014648775.1 of Streptomyces abikoensis. Lineage (GTDB taxonomy): Bacteria > Actinomycetota > Actinomycetes > Streptomycetales > Streptomycetaceae > Streptomyces > Streptomyces abikoensis. The sequence continues at coordinate 1,272,828 of NZ_BMRT01000001.1, read as the reverse complement.
GCCGATCTCCTGGGCGATGGCCTCCAGGACGCGCGCCCGGACCTGCTCCTCCGTCAGGACGCTGTCGCCCTGCACCAGAAGAGCGGCGACCTCCGGGTCCAGCTCCGGCTTGCCGGAGTCGTAGACGTAGAAGCCGCGCTTGCCGGCCTTGACCACGGCGGCCAGGTTCGGCGAGACCTTGAAGCGGTCGGGGAAGGCGGCGGCCAGCGTCTCGGAGACGTGCAGACCGATCGCCGGGCCGACCAGCTCCAGCAGCACCAGCGGCGACATCGGCAGACCGAGCGGCTCGACGGCCTTCTCCGCCACCGCGACCGGCGTGCCCTCGTCGATGACGTTCTGGATCTCGCCCATGAAGCGGACCAGGATGCGGTTGACGACGAACGCCGGGGCGTCCTTCACCAGCACCGCCGTCTTCTTCAGCTTCTTGGCGACACCGAACGCCGTGGCCAGGGCCGCGTCGTCGGTCCGCTCGCCGCGCACGATCTCCAGCAGCGGAAGGATCGCGACGGGGTTGAAGAAGTGGAAGCCGACGACCCGCTCGGGGTGCTTCAGCTTCGACGCCATCTCGCTGACCGAGAGGGAGGAGGTGTTGGTCGCCAGGATCGTGTGCTCGGGCACGACCGCCTCGAGCTCGGCGAACACCTGCTGCTTGACGCCCATCTCCTCGAAGACGGCCTCGATGACGAAGTCCGCGTCGCCGAAGGCGGCGGCCTTGTCCAGCGAGCCGCTCACCGAGGCCTTCAGGCGGTTGGCCTTGTCCTGGTTGATGCGGCCCTTGAGGAGCAGCTTGTCGATCTCGTCGTGGACGTACTTCACGCCCTTGTCCACGCGCTCCTGGTCGATGTCGGTCAGGACGACCGGCACCTCCAGGCGGCGGAGGAACAGCAGCGCCAGCTGGGACGCCATCAGACCGGCGCCCACGACACCGACCTTGTTCACCGGGCGCGCGAGCGACCGGTCCGGGGCGCCGACGGGGCGCTTGCCGCGCTTCTGCACCAGGTTGAAGGCGTAGATGCCGCTGCGCAGCTCGCCGCCCATGATCAGGTCCGCGAGGGCCTGGTCCTCGGCGTCGAAGCCCTGACGCAGGTCGCCGTTCTTGGCGGCGGCCATGATCTCCAGCGCCCGATAGGCGGCCGGGGCCGCGCCGTGCACCTTGGAGTCGGCGAAGGCGCGGCCGCGCTCGATGGCCTGGTCCCAGGCCTCGCCGCGGTCGACCTCGGGCCGGACGACCTCGGTCTCGCCCTTCAGCACCGAGGCCGTCCACAGGAGCGACTGCTCCAGGAAGTCCGCGCCGTCGAAGAGGGCGTCCGCGATGCCCAGGTCGAAGACCTGCTTGCCGCGCAGCTGCTTGTTCTGGTTCAGCGAGTTCTCGATGATGACCGAGACCGCGCGGTCCGCGCCGATGAGGTTCGGCAGCAGGGCGCAGCCGCCCCAGCCGGGCACCAGGCCGAGGAAGACCTCGGGCAGCGAGAAGGCCGGGATGGCCTTGGACACCGTGCGGTAGGTGCAGTGGAGACCGACCTCGACGCCGCCGCCCATCGCGGCGCCGTTGTAGTACGCGAAGGTCGGCACGGCCAGCGACGAGAGCCGCTTGAAGACGTCGTGGCCGCCCTTGCCGATGGCCAGGGCCTCCTCGTGCTTCTTCAGCAGCTCGACGCCCTTGAGGTCGGCGCCGACGGCGAAGATGAACGGCTTGCCGGTGATGCCGGCGCCGACGATCTCACCGGCCGCGGCCTCCGCCTCGACCTGGTCGATCGCCTTGTCGAGGTTGGCGAGGGACTGCGGGCCGAAGGTGGTCGGCTTGGTGTGGTCCAGGCCGTTGTCCAGCGTGATGAGCGCGAAGCGCCCCGCGGCCGGGAGGTCGAGGTGGCGCACGTGCGCCTGGGTCACGACCTCGTCGGGGAACAGCTCGGCCGCGCCCTTCAGGAGCTCAGTGGTGGTGCTCACTTGTCGCCTCCGTCGAAGTGCGGGTTCTCCCAGATGACCGTTCCGCCCATGCCGAAGCCCACGCACATCGACGTGATGCCGTAGCGGACGTGCGGCTGCTCCTCGAACTGGCGGGCCAGCTGCGTCATCAGCCGGACGCCGGAGGAGGCCAGCGGGTGGCCGAACGCGATGGCGCCGCCGTACTGGTTGACGCGCGGGTCGTCGTCGGCGATGCCGTAGTGGTCCAGGAGCGAGAGCACCTGGACGGCGAAGGCCTCGTTGATCTCGAACAGGCCGATGTCACCGATCGTCAGACCGGCCTTGGCCAGGGCCTTCTCGGTGGCCGGGACCGGGCCGATGCCCATGACCTCGGGCTCCACACCGGCGAAGGCGTAGGAGACCAGACGCATCTTGACCGGCAGGCCCAGCTCGCGCGCCACGTCCTCGGCGGCGATCAGCGAGGCGGTGGCGCCGTCGTTGAGACCGGCGGCGTTGCCCGCGGTGACGCGGCCGTGCGGACGGAACGGGGTCTTCAGGTTCGCCAGGTTCTCCAGCGTGGTGCCCGGGCGCATCGGCTCGTCGGCGGTGGCCAGGCCCCAGCCCGTCTCGCCGCCCTCGGGGGACGTGCGGCGGACGGAGATCGGCACCAGGTCGGCCTGGATCTTGCCGTCGGCGTACGCCTTGGCGGCCTTCTCCTGGCTGCGCACCGCGTACTCGTCGGCCCGCTGCTTGGTGATGTGCGGCAGGCGGTCGTGGAGGTTCTCCGCCGTCATGCCCATGAAGAGGGCCGACTCGTCGACCAGCTTCTCCGACACGAAGCGGGGGTTGGGGTCGACGCCCTCGCCCATGGGGTGACGGCCCATGTGCTCGACACCGCCGGCGAGGGCGATGTCGTAGGCACCGAGGGCGACACCGCCGGAGACCGAGGTGACGGCGGTCATCGCACCGGCGCACATACGGTCGATGGAGTAGCCCGGCACGGACTGCGGGAGGCCCGCGAGGATGCCGGCCGTACGACCGAGCGTCAGCCCCTGGTCGCCGATCTGCGTGGTCGCGGCGATGGCGACCTCGTCGATGCGGGCGGGGTCGAGGTCCGGGTTGCGGCGCAGCAGCTCCCGGATGCACTTGACGACCAGGTCGTCGGCGCGGGTCTCGTGGTAGATGCCCTTCGGGCCCGCCTTGCCGAACGGGGTGCGGACGCCGTCGACGAAGACGACGTCCCTAGCGGTACGAGGCACGTTGGCTCTCCTCCAGGTGCGGATCGCTGCGCGCGGGCATGCCGAGACGGCTCCGCCGCGGTGCGGGCTGACAACCGTCATGCTACTTGCGGGTAACCACGCTGCCCAGACCCCTGGGCGGGAGCGGCGAAGGTCACATTCCGTCCCGGGGCTCCGCCCCGGGCCCCGGCCCGGAAACGCCGGAAGGGCTGGATGAATCCAGCCCTTCCGGAGGAGATGCGCGATGTCAGGCCGACGCCTCCGTCAGGGCCTTCACCAGTGCCGGTGTCACCTGCTCCACCTGCCAGGCGCGGGCGCCGTGGGCCGTGAGGGTCGCGGCGACGGAGTCCACGGTGGGGTGCTTCGGCGGCTCCCAGCACAGCCGGCGCACCGTGTCCGGGGTGATCAGGTTCTCCTGCGGCATGGTGAGCCGCTCGGCGATCTCGGACACCGCGGTGCGCGCCGCGGCCAGCCGGGCCGCGGCCAGCGGGTCCTTGTCCGCCCAGGCGCGCGGCGGGGGCGGGCCGGTCAGCGCCTGGCCGGGCTGCGGGAGCTCGGCTTCCGGGATGGCCTTGGCCCGGTCGATCGCGGACTGCCACTGCTCGAGCTGCTTGCGGCTCATCCGGTGCCCGAAGCCGGGCAGCGCGGCGAGCGCGTGGGTGTTGGGCGGGATGTTGAGCGCGGCCTCGATGATCGCGCCGTCGCCGAGCACCTTGCCGGGGGAGACGTCGCGCCGCTGGGCCACGTTGTCGCGCGCGGTCCACAGCTCGCGCACCACGGCCATCTGCCGGCGGCGGCGGACCTTGTGCATCCCGGACGTGCGCCGCCAGGGGTCCTTGCGCGGTGGCGGGGGCGGGGCGGAGGCGATGGCGTCGAACTCCTCCTGGGCCCACTCGAGCTTGCCCTGCCGGGACAGCTCCTCCTCCAGGGCGTCGCGGAGGTCGACGAGCAGCTCCACGTCCAGCGCGGCGTAGCGCAGCCAGGGCTCGGGCAGCGGGCGGGTGGACCAGTCGACGGCGGAGTGGCCCTTCTCCAGGGCGTACCCGAGGACGTTCTCGACCATCGCGCCGAGCCCGACGCGGGCGAAGCCGGCGAGCCGGCCCGCCAGCTCGGTGTCGAAGAGCCGGGCCGGGGTCATCCCTATCTCGCGCAGACACGGGAGGTCCTGGGTGGCGGCGTGCAGCACCCATTCGGCGTCGCCGATGGCCTCGCCGAGAGCGGACAGGTCGGGGCAGCCGACCGGGTCGATCAGCGCCGTGCCGGCGCCCTCGCGGCGCAGCTGCACGAGGTAGGCGCGCTGGCCGTAGCGGTAGCCGGAGGCCCGCTCGGCGTCCACGGCGACGGGCCCGGTGCCCGCGGCGAAGGCCGCGACGACCCGGGCCAGGGCGTCGGCGTCGGCGACGACCGGGGGCATGCCTTCCCGTGGCTCCAGCAGGGGAATCGGCGCCGAATCGACGTCGTCCGGGGGGCCGCCCCCGGTGGTTCGCAGTGTCGTGTCTTCTGCGGTCTCTTGGGCGTCGGTCACTGGTCAAGGGTATCTGTGTATGGCAAGCGCCCGTCGCCGGAACGTTCCGGCGACGGGCGCTGCGGGGTTTTCGCGGGGTGCTCAGTGGATGATGCCGGTGCGCAGCGCCACGGCCACCATTCCGGCCCGGTCCCCGGTGCCGAGCTTGCGGGCGATCCGGGCGAGGTGGCTCTTGACGGTGAGCGCCGAGAGCCCCATCGAGACGCCGATGGCCTTGTTGGACTGGCCCTCCGCAACCAGCCGCAGCACCTCCACCTCGCGTCCGGACAGTTCGCGGTAGCCACCGGGGTGGCCGGGGGCGCCGGGGGGCCGGCGCTGCATCCGGGCGGCGGCGGAGCCGATGGGCGCGGCCCCGGGGCGGCCGGGGATGCCGAGGTTCGTACGGGTTCCGGTGACGACATAGCCTTTGACGCCGCCCGCGAGGGCGTTGCGCACGGCGCCGATGTCGTCGGCGGCGGACAGGGCCAGACCGTTGGGCCAGCCGGCGGCGCGGGTCTCGGAGAGCAGGGTCAGGCCGGATCCGTCCGGCAGATGGACGTCGGCCACGCAGATGTCGCGTGGGTTGCCGATCCGGGGCCGGGCCTCCGCGATGGACGATGCCTCGATCACGTCGCGCACGCCCAGCGCCCACAGATGGCGGGTGACGGTCGAGCGGACCCGGGGGTCGGCGACGACGACCATGGCCGTCGGTTTGTTCGGGCGGTAGGCGAGGCTAGCGGGTTGCTCGAGGAGAACGGACACCAGGCCTCCAGTGGGGGGAGTGGCGGGACGGGTGCCGACTTTGGGGATAAGCCGGGGCGATCCGTATGGGAAGGGTCACAAGGTCCTTCGGCAATGAAAGGGCCCGGCTTTAGGGAATGATCACGAATTGGTGAGTAACAATTCGGGCAATTGAGACGATTGCCCGATCGATTCGACTGCTTCCCCGGCCCGAATCATGACCGGATCACCCACCACCCTTGACCAGAAACCGCCGGTCAAGGGTGGTTTCGACAGAAGACGACCGCTTACTGCCGACGTCCGGGTCAGCGGCTGCTGTGCGGCCCCCGCCGCTGCGGCAGCGTCACGATCCCCGCCTCGGGCGCGCCCCCCGGCGGCAGCCCCGCGATCTGGCACAGCAGGTCGCACCACGCCGACAGGTGCGCCGCCGTGTCCGGCACCCCCCGCTCGGCACCCGCCGGACCCTTCGCGGGGGCCGGCGACCACGACGCCCGGATCTCGATCCGCGTCGACGGCTCCCGCTCCCGCAACCCCCCGAAGTAGTGCGAGCCGGCGCGCGTCACCGTGCCGCTGATCGCCGCGTACGGCACCCGGCGCGCCTCCAGCGCCCCCGTCAGCCAGGACCAGCACACCTCCGGCAGCAGCGGGTCGGCGGCCATCTCCGGCTCCAGCTCCGCGTGCACCAGCGTCACCAGCCGGAACGTGCCGCCCCAGGCGTCGTGCCCCGCCGGGTCGTGCAGCAGAATCAGCCGCCCGTCCGCCAGCTCCTGGTCGTCCACGACGACCGCCGCCTCCAGCGCGTACGAGTACGGGGCGAGCCGCTGGGGCGGCGGTGTCGCGTCCAGCTCGATCTCGGGCCGCAGGCGTACCCCCTGCAACCCCGCGACCGCCTGCCGGAAGACGGACGGGGTGCCCTCCCCATCCGCGTCGTCCGGACCGTCCGAGAGGTGTCCCTGCGCCGCAGCCATGCCCGGAAGACTAGGCGGAAGGACGCGCTGTTCCGGGTAGGGACACCCACACGGGCGGGTCACTCGTTCGGCCCGTGCGAAGATTTGGGGCATGAGCGAGCGCAGCGAGCAGCAGACCGGCCGCACCGCGGCACACGATTCGGCGTTCCTGAAGGCGTGCCGCCGTGAGCCCGTGCCCCACACCCCCGTGTGGTTCATGCGGCAGGCGGGCCGCTCGCTCCCCGAGTACCGCAAGGTGCGCGAGGGCATTCCCATGCTCGAGTCCTGCATGCGGCCCGAGCTCGTCACCGAGATCACCCTGCAGCCCGTGCGCCGCCACGGCGTCGACGCCGCGATCTTCTTCAGCGACATCGTGGTGCCGCTCAAGGCCATCGGCGTCGACCTCGACATCAAGCCCGGCGTCGGCCCGGTCGTCGCCGAGCCCGTCCGCACCCGCGCCGACCTGGAGCGGCTGCGCGCCCTCGACCCCTCCGACGTCCCCTACGTCACCGAGGCCATCGGCATGCTCACCGCCGAGCTGGGCACCACGCCCCTCATCGGCTTCGCCGGCGCGCCCTTCACCCTGGCCAGCTACCTCATCGAGGGCGGCCCGTCGCGCACGTACGAGAACACCAAGGCCATGATGTACGGCGACCCGGAGCTGTGGGCCGACCTGGTCGACCGCCTCGCCGGCATCACCGCCGCCTTCCTGCGCGTCCAGATCGAGGCCGGCGCGAGCGCGATCCAGCTCTTCGACTCCTGGGCGGGCGCCCTCGCCCCCGCCGACTACCGGCGCTACGTCATGCCCGCCTCCCGCAAGGTCTTCGACGCCGTCGCCGCCTACGGCGTGCCGCGCATCCACTTCGGCGTGGGCACGGGCGAGCTGCTCGGCCTGATGGGCGAGGCCGGCGCGGACGTCGTCGGCGTCGACTGGCGCGTCCCGCTGGACGAGGCCGCGCGACGGGTGGGCCCCGGCAAGGCGCTCCAGGGCAACCTGGACCCGACGGTGCTCTTCGCTCCGCGGGAGGCGGTCGAGGCGAAGACGGACGAGGTGCTGGCCGCCGCGCGCGGGCTCGAGGGGCATGTCTTCAACCTCGGGCACGGCGTCATGCCCACGACGGACCCGGACGCGCTCACCCACCTCGTCGAGTACGTCCACGAGCGCACGGCGGTGTAGTTCGCCCCAGCCCCGCCCTTTCACCGTTTCCCGGGGCTCCGCCCCGGACCCCGGTAGGCGCGTCAGCGCGGACCGGGGGTGCGAGGGGGCGGAGCCCCGCTCGGAAACGGCGAAAGGGCGGGACAGGGGCCTCGCCTCGCCTCCTACGCGGCGGTGAAGTCGAGGAAGACTGTTTCCGCGGCCCCCCGCAACCGCACGTCGAAGCGGTACGACCGGTGGCCGCCCGGATCCGGCGCGGCCAGCAGCGTCGCCCGCCGTTCCGGTGGCAACGCGGCCAGCAGGGCGTCGCTCTCCGGCGCCCGGAAGTAGACCCGGGTGAAGAGCCCGTACGACAGCCCCCGTACGAACACGCACAGCGCCAGATACGGCGCCTCCTCCGGCGGCGGCAGCGTGCGCAGCGCGTAGTGGCCGTCGCCGCCCGTCGGTACGCGGGCGAAGCCCGTGAAGCGCGCCCCGTCGCGGCGGAGGCTGCCGGGGGAACCGGTGAGGGAGCCGTCCGGGGCGGCCTGCCAGAACTCCAGGAGCGCGTCCGCCACCGGAACCCCCTCGCCGTCGAGGACCCGGCCGTGGACGGTGATCGCGTCGGGGTGGCCGGCGGGGGCCGCGTCGGGGCCGCCCGGGAAGGGCAGGGCCGTGCCGTAGTAGGGCCCGATCGTCTGGGACGGCGTGGCGTGCGACGAGGGCATCAGTGGCGGCCCTCCTCGGACGGGACGGCGGCGGGCCCGTCCAGGACGATGTCCCAGCGGTAGCCGAGCGTGGACGCCGCCGCGTCGTTCAGCCCGGGGTCGTAGGCGGCGACCAGCCGTCGCCGGGCTGCGGGGTCGGTGACGGCGTGCCAGACGCCGTCGTGGGCGAGCAGCGGGTCGCCGGGGAAGTACATCTGGGTGACCAGCCGCTGGGTGAAGGCCGTGCCGAAGAGCGAGAAGTGGATGTGCGGCGGACGCCAGACGTTCGCGTCCGGGAAGACCGGATAGGCGCCGGGCCGGATCGTGGTGAAGCGGTAGCGGCCCTCGTCGTCGGTCAGGCAGCGGCCGGTGCCGGTGAAGTTCGGGTCGAGCGGCGCCGGGTGGCGGTCGAGCCGGTGGGTGTAGCGGCCGGCGGCGTTGGCCTGCCACACCTCCACCAGCTGGCCCCGCACCGGGCGCCCCCGGCCGTCCACGACCCGGCCGGAGACCGTGATGCGCTCGCCGATCGGCTCACCGGGGTGCTGCCGCGTCAGATCGGCGTCCAGCGGGCTCACGTCGGCCGCGCCGAACACGGGACCGGTCAGCTCGACGGCGCCCGGGGAGAGCGCGAGCGGTACGGGCGGCTGCCGGGGATGGCGTTCGGCGGGGCCCAGATAGGGCTCGGGGGCAGGTGACGTCGTCTCTTCGCGTAACGCTTCGGGCGCTGCCGGATGTGCTGCCATGGCCATGCCCTACCCCGGTCCGGCGGCGGTGATCCCCGCGTCCCCGCCGGACCGGCGATTGTCGGTCAGCGTTCGAGGACCAGCGCCTGCCCCTGGCCGACCCCGACGCACAGCGCCGCCAGCCCCGTCCCCGAACCCGCCGCCGCGAGGGCGTGGGCCACCGAGCCCGTCAGCCGGGCGCCCGAGCAGCCCAGCGGGTGGCCGAGGGCGATCGCCCCGCCGCGCCGGTTGACGACGGCGGGGTCCAGCTCCGGCCACTCCGCGAGGCACCCCAGCGCCTGGGCGGCGAACGCCTCGTTCAGCTCGAAGTCCGTCACGTCCGCGAACGTGCGGCCCGCCTTGGCCAGCGCCCGTCGCACCGCCTCGACGGGACCGAGGCCGTAGAGGTCCGGCTCGATACCGGTGACCGCCGTCGCCCGGATCCGCGCCAGCGGCTCGCGGCCGCTCGCGCGCAACCCCTCCTCGTCGCAGAGCAGCAGCGCCGCCGCGCCGTCGTTGAGCGGTGAGGAGTTGCCCGCGGTGACCGTGCCGCCGGACTTCCGGAAGGCGGGCTTCAGCGCGGCGAGCGCCTCCGCCGAGGTGCTGTCGCGGATCGACTCGTCCCGGGCGAGGGCCACCCCCTCCAGGGGCACGACCTCGGCGTCGTAGCGGCCCTCCTGCCACGCCGCCGCCGCCTTGCGGTGGCTGGCGAGCGCGAAGGCGTCCTGTTCCTCACGGGTGACGCCGTGCTTCTCGGCGATCAGCTCCGCGCCCTCGCCGAGGGAGACCGTCCACCGCGGCGGCATGGCCGGGTTGGTCATCCGCCAGCCCAGCGTCGTCGAGTACAGCTCCTGGTGGCCGGCCGGGAACGCCCGCTCCGGCTTGGGCAGCACCCAGGGGGCGCGGCTCATCGACTCCACCCCGCCCGCGATCATCACGGACGCGTCGCCCAGGGCGACGGCCCGGTACGCCTGGACGACGGCCTCCGTGCCGGAGGCGCACAGCCGGTTGACGGTCGCGCCGGGCACGGAGACGGGCAGCCCGGCGAGCAGGACCGCCATCCGGGCCACGTTGCGGTTCTCCTCGCCCGCGCCGTTGGCGTTGCCGAGCACCACGTCGTCGACGCGGGCCGGGTCCAGCTCGGGGGACCGGTCCACCAGCGCGCGCACGACGTGCGCGGCCAGGTCGTCGGGGCGTACCGGGGCGAGGGCGCCGCCGTACTTCCCGACCGGGGTGCGGACGGCGTCGACGATGTACACATCCCGGATGCGGTCGTTCATGGGGTCTCCGTAAACGTTCGTGGCGGGTGGGACGGTCGTTGTTCCGCGCGAGTCTCGGCGCGGTCCCGGTCGCTGTCAATGGTGGGCCGACCGGCCCGGACGGGGTGCCGACCGGCCCGGCAGGGCGGTTTGAGACAGTGGGGGCATGAGCGCAGCGCACACCCCTTCGCGGCATGTGGTGGTCATCGGCGGCGGCGTCTCCGGCCTGGCGGCGGCCCTGCGGCTGCTGGAGGGCGGGGCGCGCGTGACGGTCCTGGAGGCCTCCGGGCGCGTCGGCGGGAAACTGCTCGCGGGCGAGATCGCGGGCGCGCCCGTGGACCTGGGCGCCGAGTCGGTGCTCGCGCGCCGCCCCGAGGCCGTGGACCTGGCCCGGGCGGCCGGTCTCGGCGACCGGCTGGCGCCGCCCTCCGCGACCGCGTCGCTGTGGACCCGTGGCGAGCTGCGGCCCCTGCCCAAGGGCCACATGATGGGCGTCCCCGGCGACCTCGCCGAGGTGGCCGCCTCCGGCGTCCTGTCCGCCGAGGGCCTGGCCCGGGTCGCGAAGGACGAGGAGCTGCCGCCCTCCGAGCTCGGCGAGGACGTCGCCATCGGCGCCTACGTCGCCGAGCGGATGGGCCGCGAGGTCGTCGACAGGCTGGTCGAGCCGCTGCTCGGCGGCGTCTACGCGGGCGACGCGTACCGCATCTCGCTGCGGACCGCCGTCCCCCAGCTCTTCGAGGCGGCCCGCGCGCACGGCACCCTGACCGAGGCCGTACGGGCGCTCCAGGCACGGGCGGCCGCCGCGCCGCAGCAGTCGGGGCCGGTCTTCATGGGCATCGAGGGCGGCATTGGCCTGCTGCCGGGCGCCGTCGCGGAGACGGTACGGGCGAAGGGCGGCACGGTCCGCACCGGCGCGCCCGTCGTGGAGGTCGGGCGCTCCGGCGACGGCTGGCGGGTCGAGCTGGCGGACGAGGTCCTGGCGGCGGACGGCGTCGTCGTCGCCACCCCCGCGTCCGACGCGGCCCGGATCATCGCCGTCGCGGCGCGGGCCGGGGGCGCCGACGCCGCCGTGGCGGAGCTCGCCGGCATCGAGTACGCCTCCATGGCGCTGGTCACCATGGCCTTCCGCCGCTCCGACGTGGCGGGGCTGCTGCACGGCAGCGGTTTCCTCGTGCCGCCCGTCGACGGGCGCAAGATCAAGGCGTCCACGTTCTCCAGCAACAAGTGGCGCTGGAACGCCGACGCCGCCCCGGACCTCTTCGTGCTGCGTACCTCGATCGGGCGGTTCGGCGACGAGGAGGATCTGAAGCGCGAGGATTCCGAGCTGGTATCGATGTCGCTCAAGGACCTCGGCGACGCCGTCGGCCTGGCGGCGGCACCGGTGGAGACCCGGGTGACCCGCTGGCACGGCGGGCTGCCGCAGTACCCCGTGGGCCATCTGACCCGGGTCGCCCGCATCCGCGAGCACGTCTCCCGCCTGCCCGGCCTGCGGGTCTGCGGGGCCGCCTACGACGGCGTGGGCATCCCCGCCTGTATCGCGAGCGGCCGCCGGGCCGCCGACGAGGTCCTGGCGGCCCTCACGCCGACCCTGACGGAAGCCGCCGGCGGCGTCGGGGGAGAATAGGGACATGACTGACGCCTCTGACGCCCCTGTGAAGATGCCGAACGCCGGCAAGAAGGCCAAGGACCTCAACGAGGTCATCCGCTACACGCTCTGGTCGGTGTTCAAGCTGCGCGACGTGCTGCCGCAGGACCGCGCCGGCTGGGCCGAGGAGGTCGAGGAGCTCTTCGCCCAGCTGGCGGAGAAGGACGTCACGGTGCGCGGCACCTACGACCTGTCGGGTCTTCGGGCCGACGCCGACGTGATGATCTGGTGGCACTCCGAGACCTCGGACGCCCTGCAGGACGCCTACAACCTCTTCCGCCGCACCCGCCTGGGCCGCGCGCTGGAGCCGGTCTGGTCGAACATGGCGCTGCACCGCCCCGCCGAGTTCAACAAGTCGCACATCCCGGCGTTCCTCGCCGACGAGACGCCGCGCGACTACGTCAGCGTCTACCCGTTCGTGCGCTCCTACGACTGGTACCTGCTGCCCGACGAGGACCGCCGTCGCATGCTCGCCGACCACGGCAAGATGGCGCGGGGCTACCCCGACGTCCGGGCCAACACGGTCGCCTCGTTCTCGCTGGGCGACTACGAGTGGATCCTCGCCTTCGAGGCGAACGACCTGTACCGCATCGTCGACCTGATGCGTCACCTGCGGGCGTCCGAGGCGCGGATGCACGTGCGCGAGGAGGTCCCGTTCTACACGGGCCGCCGCAAGGCCGTGGCCGACCTGGTGGCCGGGCTCGCCTGAACCCGATGACGAAGGCCGGGCCCGCCGTCCGACGGCGGGCCCGGCCTTCGTCGTGCGTCACGTCGTGGCGCGCGGCTCCGGGCGCGGCGCGCAGTAGACGCGGCGCGCGGGGACCTCGCCGGTCAGCAGGTACGTCTCCAGGTAGCGGTTGACGCAGGTGTTGGGCCCGCCGCCGATGCCGTGGGTGCCCGCGTCCCGCTCCGTGACCAGGGACGAGCCCGGGAGCCGTTTCTGGAGCTCCAGCGCGCCCTTGTACGGGGTGGCCGCGTCCCGTTCGGCGGCCAGCAGCAGCGTGGGCGGCAGACCGGACTTCCGGCCGAGCCTGACGTCGAGCGGCTTCTGCCGGGGCTCCTGCCAGTAGGCGCACGGCAGGTTCATGAAGGCGTTGCTCCACGTCTCGAACGGCGCCCGCTGGGCGAGCTTGGTGTTGTCGCGGTCCCACACCTCCCAGGAGCGCGGCCAGGATGTGTCGTTGCACTCGACGGCCGTGTAGACGGCGTTCTCGTTCTCGGCCGCCCGCGCGCCCGCCTCGCCGCCGCCGGCCACCGCGAGCAGCGGGCTCTCGTCGCCCTGGAGGTACGCGGAGAGGACCCGCGCGGCCTGCGCCCAGAAGCTGTCGGTGTAGCCGGCCTTGAGGAAGACGCCCTGGAGCTGGCCGGGGCCGACCCGGCCGCCGGCGGCCCGGCGGGTCAGCGCGCGGACCGCCTTCTCGTAGGAGGCCAGCACCTCCTGGGGAGTGCGTCCCAGGTGGTAGACGGCGTGGTGGCGGGCGGCCCAGCGGCGCCAGTCGGCCCAGCGGCGGTCGAAGGCGGCGGACTGCTCCAGGTTGTTGTCGTACCAGACCTTGCGGGGGTCGGGGTTGACGACGCTGTCGAAGACCATGCGGCGGACGTGCGTGGGGAAGAGCGTGGCGTACAGGGCGCCGAAGTAGGTGCCGTAGGAGGCGCCGACGTACGTCAGCTTCCGCTCGCCGAGCGCGGCCCGCAGGACGTCGAGGTCCCGGGCGTTGTTGAGGCTGGTGAAGTGGCGCAGGTCGGCGCCGTTGCGCCGGGCGCACCCCTGGGCGTACGCCTTGGCCTTCTTGAGCTGCTCCTTCTTGTACGCCTCGGTGGGGTGCTCGGGCGCCTGGGTGGGGCCCTTGCCGAAGCCCGCCGGGTTCACGCAGGACAGCGGTGCGGAGCGGCCGACGCCGCGCGGGGCGTAGCCGACCAGGTCGTACTCCTCGGCGACGTTCCGCCACTGGGGGAGGCGGGTGAGCAGCGGGTAGAACATGCCGTTGCCGCCGGGGCCCCCGGGGTTGAAGACGATGGCGCCCTGCCGGTCCTCCTCCCGGCCGAGGGCGCGGGCGCGGCTGACGGTGAGGTTGATCTGCTTGCCACCCGGGTGGGCGTAGTCCAGGGGCACGGTCACGGTGCCGCACTCGATGGGGGCGGGGAGGCCCTCCGAGGCGGGGCAGTCGTCGAAGTCGACGCCCCGGGCGGCGGCCAGCTTGGCCGCCTGGGCCACACCGCGCGCCTCGGCCCGCCCGTCCGGGGCATGGGCATGGGCCGGGGCGGAGGGGAGGCCGGTGAGCCCTGTGAGGACCAGGGATCCGAGGGTTCCGTACAGGGCTGCTGCTCTCAGTGGCACTGGCGCTATCCCTTCATATGTAATGCGGCAAAAGGGATAATTAGGCCAGCAGTTGACGAAGTAAAGCACCGGGGTGCGATGTCGGGTGCGATGCGCCCGAAGAGAGGCCGGAGCGGCGCTCAGCCGCAGCGCCGCCCCTCGTTGACGCAGCGCACGACGGTCGCCATCAGCCCGGCGGGCATGACGTTCGCGAAGTCGGCGTGGTCGGTGACGGGCTCGCGGAGCTGCTCGGGGAAGCTGTCCACGGCGAAGGACGGGCCCTTGGGGACGCGGTAGGTCAGCTCCATGCGCAGCTGCGGCACGGGCGTGAGGCCGCGCCCGCAGCGCCCCGTGGCGGCGTCGGGGAAGACCAGGTGCGCCCGGTGCCCCGCCGAGTCGGTGTGCCGGCCGTCCCAGCAGCTCGGGAAGTCCAGCAGCCGTACGACCGCGCTGCCGCGCGGGCAGAGCGGGTACTTGTCGGTGAGGTGCCGGTCGGCGAAACCGGTGCAGCTCCAGCGGGCACGGGCGTCCTTGGCGCCGTTGGTGAAGGCCTTCGCGTCACCGGTGATCGCGCGCAGCCCCTCCGGCATGGCGGAGACCTTCGCCGCGGGGCTGCCGCGGAAGGTGAGGGTCACGCTGTCGGGGGTCAGAACCCGGTCTTCCTTCTCCGTCAGGCGCAGGACGGGCCAGAAGTACGCCGACTTGTCGCCCCGGGCGCAGGTGGTGCCGGCCGCGCGCAGCGAGGTGTCGGTGGAGAAGGCGTCGGTGGAGAGGTTGCCGACGTAGTCGTGGAGGTGGTGGGCGCCGTTGCGCACGCCCGGCGTGACGATGAAGTTGTCGGGGTTGCGGTGGCCGTTCTCGTTGCGGCCGCAGCGGGCGGTGAAGGTCCCGGTGGAGGCGGAGGGCTGGTTCCGGGGCGGGCGCGCGTCGGGGCGGGTGCGGCGGATGTCGGCGAAGTCGGCGGGGGAGGGGCCGCCGTGGGCGTGATTGTCAGTGGGGTCTGTCACTCTGGGTGACGGACTCGGGTGGGCGGAGGCGCTGCCGGTGACGGCGGCGAACGTGCCCGCCGAGCCGAGTAACGCGAGCAGGGCGAGAAGGATCAGGTGCCGGGCGCCGAGGCGGCGCCGGTGAGCGGCGGTCATGGCGGCTCAGTTCCCTTCGGAGGGTGAGGGGGACGCGGGGGAGGAGGTCTGTGGTGAGGGGCTCTGTGATGAGGAGGTCTGTGGTGAGGGAGCGGGCGACGGCGCCTCGGGCGAGGGCGGGGACACCGAAACGGACGGGGTCACGGCGGACGGGGTCGCGGCGGACGGGGGCGGACCGGTGAGGGCGGCCCCCGGAGGCGCCGGCGGGGACGGGGTCGCGGGCGCCGGTGACCCCAGCCCCGCCGTGAGGGCGTCGAAGTCGACGAGACCGGTGTCCTCCAGCACCTTCATGTGGTCCAGGACGGTCGCGTTGGCGTCCTCGGCCAGCTCGCGCACGGCCGCGTTGCGGGTCGCCGCGCGGATCTGCCCGACCAGCGCGAAGACCCGGCCGTGCGCGAGCCGCAGGACGCCCACGAACTCGCGGTCGTACGCGGCGCCGTGCGCGGCGTCCAGCCGCGACAGCCAGCCGCGCTGCTCGGCGGTGGGCTGGCTGGGCAGATCGAGGCCCAGCCGCGCGGCCACGTCGCGGACGTGCCGGTCGAGCGAGGTGTGGCCCTCCACGAGATGCTCGCCCGCCCGTTTCACGGCCGCCGTGCCGCCCCGCTCCACGGCCTGCTGGCCGGCGGGCAGCTCCCAGAGCCCGGCCTGGCGGACCCGGGCGACGAAGTCGCGGTCGGCCGCCGACAGCGGCCCGAAGCGGGTGGACACCGAGCCCGCCGTGAGATCGGCGGCACCCGTGCCCGGGCCCGCGCGGTCGCGGTACGACCAGAGGGGGAAGAGCAACGCGGCGGCCGTCGCCACCAGGGTGGTGACGACGAGACCGGTGCCGGCGAGGGAACGTACGGCGCCTTTCGGGGATCGCATGGCACCTCCTTGTGCGGCACCGCACGTTAGGGGCCCGGCGCTGATCGCCAAGGGGATTCCGGGCGGCCGCACCGACGGGCGGGCCCCAAAACCCCCGGCCGACCTGCGGCTCCGCCGCTCCGGAAAAATCCGGCGGGGGGTTGTGTGCCGCGTCACTTCCGGGGCGAGGGCCCACGAGGAGCCGGCCGTCGCCGATAGGGTGCGCGCTTCCGCCGCCGGCCCGGGCATGGACGAGGCCCCGCGGTCGGGGGGACGCCGCGGGGCCTCTACCGGTTCAACGGGCGTCCGATTGGGTTGGTTCCCGCGCTTCTGCGGCAGTATGGCGGGTGGGGGTGATGGGCGTGCGCGAGCGGCCGGAAGCGAAGAGGAGCGTGAACGGAAAGGCTTACGACCCCGAGAGGCTTTTCCTCCCACCCGACGACGACCTCGCCCCGAACCGGCCCGGGGAGACCCTGCGCGCCCGGCTCGACGGGTCCCGGACCGGGCGCGTGGCGCTGATGCTCGCCCGGCTGCTCGGCCGGCGGCCCGTGGAGGACGCCTGGCGCCGGGAGCTGGCCGCCCAGCAGCTCGTCGGGTCGGCGCTGGAGCTGCTGACGGCAGGCGGCTGGGAGGTCGTCCACTCGATCGTCCTGCCGGGGGACGCCGTGATCCCCCATCTGCTGATCGGGCCCGGAGGGGTGTTCTGCGTCGCCCCCGAGCCCGCCCACGGGGCACGGCTCACGGTGGACGGCACCGCCGTCCGCTACGCGGGGGAGCGCCACCCCCGGCCGTACGTCCGGCGGATCCGGCACGGCGCGGCGCGGTCCTCGCTCGTGCTCTCGCGCGGCTGCGGCTTCCCGGTGCGGGCACGGCCCGTCCTGGTGCTGGTCGGCGCGGCCGAGATCGAGGTCGAGACGGCCGAGCCGCCGGCGGACGTACGGGTGCTGCGGGAGGGGGACGTACCGGGGCTCGGCGCACTGGGCGGCGTGCTGCGCCCTGAGCGGGTGGACCGGATCCACACGGTGGCGCGCAACCGGCGCGTCTGGCTCGGGGCCTGACCGGAGCCGCCCTCTTCCGGAAGGGTCAGCGGGGGCGGGGGATGCCGGTGAGGAGCTGCCGCAGCAGCTCCGCGTCCTCAGGGGCCAGGCCGTCGGCGAAGCGGGTCAGCACGACCTCGCGGTCGGGGCGCCCCTCGAGCACCTTGTGCATCCGGCGGGCGGCGAGCCCGGCCTCGTCGGTGAGGGGCGCGTAGGCGTAGGCGCGGCCGCGCGGGGTGCGGGTGAGGACGTCCTTGACGAGCAGCCGGGAGAGGATCGTGACCACCGTGCTGTAGGTCAGCTCGCCCGGGAGGGTGGCCTGGACCTCGCGGGGGGTCAGCGGGGTGCCCGCCCGCTGCAGCGCGGCGAGGACCTCGCCCTCCAGCGCGCCACTGGCACGGCGCCGGTCCCGGCGCACGGCGACAGCGGGTGCGGCTGCGGCTGCTTCCATCTCTTCCGACGTTCCTTCCGCTGTGCCGCGTCATGACCTGTACACATGACCTCTACAGGAGTGTAAAGGACTCGGCGAACTCTGCGTAACCTAACGGATCTTCAGATTCCGGGTATGGCAGACTCCCGGTAATCGAGCGACAGCGCCAAAGACGGATGTTCGGGCAAGGGTGGGGCACAGCGGTGAGTGAACGGCACAGCAGGGCGGGTGCCCGCAAACCCCTCGCTTCCGTACGCGGCCGTCGCGGGCAGCGGGCCCGCTCCCGCCGGGGCACCACCGGCGCCACCGGTGCCCTGGGCTTCCTCGGCGCCCTCGGCGCTCGCCTGGCCCGGCTGCGGCCCGCCTACCCCCGCCCGGGCCGGAAGGGCGCGCGCCGCTGGATACCCTCGTGGCGCCAGACCCTCGGCCTGTTCGGCTGCCTCTTCGGCGCCCTCGCCGCCACGGTGACGGTCCTCTACGCCACCACCGACATCCCCACCGACCTCAACGCCTTCGCCACCCAGCAGGACAACGTCTACTACTGGGCCGACGGCAGCGAGATGGCCCGCACCGGGCCCGTGAACCGCCAGGACACCGCCCTGGACAAGGTCCCGGAGAAGGTGCGCTGGGCCGCCCTCGCCGCCGAGAACGAGACCTTCTACACCGACAGCGGCGTCTCCGTCAGCGGTATGACCCGCGCCGTCACCAGGATGATCGGCGGCGGGGACACCCAGGGCGGCTCCACCATCACCCAGCAGTACGTGAAGAACGCCTACCTCAACCAGCGGCAGACCTTCACGCGCAAGCTCACCGAGATGTTCATCGCCATCAAGCTCGACAACAAGATGAGCAAGTCGGACATCCTCCAGGGCTACCTCAACACCAGCTGGTACGGGCGCGGCAGCTACGGCATCCAGCGCGCCGCCCACGCCTACTACGGCAAGGACGTCTCGGAGCTCACCACCAGCGAGGGCGCCTTCCTCGCGTCCCTCCTCAAGGGCGCCGGCCTCTACGACCCCTCGCTCGGCCCCAAGAACCACGAGCGGGCCGTGGAGCGCTGGAAGTGGATCCTCGACCGCATGGTCACCATCGGCAAGCTCTCGCCGCAGGAACGGGCCACGTACACGACCTTCCCCGAGCCCAAGGCCCCGCCCAAGCCGGCCGGGCTCACCGGGCAGACCGGCTACCTCGTGGACACCGCCCACGCCTACGTCCTCGCCCACACCGACGTCTCCGACAAGGACTTCGACCTCGGCGGCTACCAGATCCACACCACCTTCGAGAAGCCCAAGGTCGACGGCCTGGCCAAGGCCGTCGTCGACGCCACCCGGGGCCTCGACCCCGACAAGCGGGAAGCCGACCGGGACGTCCGGATCGGCGCCGCCTCCGTCATGGCCGACGGACGGATCGTCGCCCTCTACGGCGGGCCGGACTACCTCAAGCAGGGCTTCAACGACGCGAACTCCACCGTCGTCCCGGCGGGCACGGCCTTCACCCCGTTCGTCTACGCCTCGGCCCTGACCAACGGCATCCAGCGCGAGCGCGGCGGCCCCCGGATACCCGTCACCCCCGCCACTGTCTACGACGGCGACGACAAGATCGCGATACGGACGCCCGAGGGCCCCTACTGGGACCGCTCCGGGAAGATCGTCAAGGGGCGCAACGAGGGCGGCAAGTCCTGGGGGAAGATCACGCTGCGGGAGGCGGTGGCCCAGTCCGTGAACTCCTCCGTCATGCAGCTCGGCATGGACGTCGGCCTGGACAAGGTCGGCCGCACGGCCGTCCAGTGCGGGATCCTGGAGGACAGCCTCGGCCCGCAGGTGCCCGCCTTCTCCCTCGGCACCACCCGGCCCAGCGCCATCCGCATGGCCGCCGCCTACGCCACCTTCGCGGCCAAGGGCATGAACGCCGAGCCGTACTCCGTCACGGGGGTCAGCCGCAACGGCGACCCCGTGTCCGTGGAGAAGTCCGTCGCCGTGCGCGCGCTGTCCGCGAGCGTCGCCGGCGCGGTGGACGACGCTCTGCGCGCCGGAGTGCAGAACGGGCACGGGGTCGCGGCCAAGACCGTCGGTGCGGGCACGGCGGCCACGGCCGGCACCGGCCCGGACAACAAGTCCGCCTGGTTCGCCGGCTACCGGGGCACGGTGGCGACGGCCGTCTCGCTCTCCCGCATCGACCCCAAGTCGCAGGAACTGCTGCCGCTGGACGGGCTGGGCGGCACGGCGAAGTCCCTCCAGGGGAGTGCGTACCCGGGGGACATCTGGACGCGGTACATGGCCAAGCGCTGAGCGCCTCCGCGGGGAGCGCGGGCCGGTCACCTGCGAGCCGGTGGGGGCTTGGCGCGCCCACGCGGCGGTAGCCGCATATCGACACTGTCCCGCGCCCCTTGCGGGGCTTACTTCAGGAACGTCTTCCAGTCCGGCGCCTGTGCCGGGTCAAGGCCGCGCAGCTTCGCCAGCACCGTGGGGTCCTGGGCGTCCAGCCAGTCGGCCAGCTGCTTGAAGGAGACGCAGCGCACCCCGTCCTTCTTGCACACCGACTTCATGACGTCCTCCACGGCCTTCATATAGATGCCGTCGTTCCAGTCCTCGAAGTGGTTGCCAATGAAGAGGGGCGCGCGGCTGCCGTTGTAGACCCGGTTGAAGCCGTTCAGATAGCCGTCGCGGGTCAGCTTCCGCCACTCCGCGTACTTCGCCGGATCGCCCTTGGTGTTGTCGCCGGACTGGTTGTAGAGGAAGTTGAAGTCCATGGAGAGGACCTGTTTGTCGCTCTTGGGGTACGGGAGCAGCTGGAGCGGGAAATTCCAGATGTCGTTCACCTTGGACGGCCACAGCTGGAAGTCGCCGGGCGAGCTGGCGTCGTAGCGCCAGTTGAACTCCTTCGCCGCCGTCAGCAGGTTCTTCTGCCCCTCCAGGCAGGGGGCGCGGCCGCCCACCAGCTCCTTCTTGTAGTCGAAGGGCAGCGGGGGCAGATCCTTGTAGCCGGTGTTCGTCTTCCAGTTCTCCACGAAGGAATACGACTGCTCGATCTCGCTCTTCCACTCCGCCGGGCTCCAGTCGCCACCGCCCTTGGTGCCGCAGAAATGCCCGTTGAAGTGGGTGCCTATCTCATTGCCGTCCAGCCAGGCGCCGCGCACCTGGTTCAGGGTGTCCCGGATGTGCTGGTCGGTCGCGAAGGATATCGCCGCGTCGCCCGGCTTGTGCTGCGGCGGCTTGTACAGGGTCGCCTTCGATTTCGGCAGCAGATACATGGCGGTCAGGAAGAACGTCATGTGCGCGTCGTTCTCCTTGGCGACCTGCCGGAAATGGGAGAACAGGTGGTCGTCGCCCTCCAGGGCGCCGTCCCAGGAGAAGACGACGAACTGCGGGGGCTGCTCGCCGGGCTTCAGCTTCTCGGGCTTGGCCACCTTCGGCTGCGGGCCCGTGAAGGACGTCGAACCGTCCCCGAGGACCTTGACCTTGCCGTCCCAGGGCTCCTCTTCCTGCTTCTTGCCGTCACCGGACGCGCCCGCCCCGCCGGCCCGCTCGGCGGACGACGAGGCGTTGCCCTTGCGGCCCTCGCCCCCGTCGCCCTGCATCAGCACGGCGACCAGCGCCGCCACCACACATATGGAACCCAGCGCCGTCGGACCGTAGACGGATCTCTTCGACAACGCCGTACTCCCTGGTGCCGCTATACATGTTCAGGCGGCCAGTATCACAGGCGTGTGTGACAGTTCCGCAGCAAGGGGTGGTCCGCGACGGCCGCGCGCGAGACGGGCGTGATCCAGGTGAGTGCGGGAGCGTGCGGGCCGGCCGCCCGCGCCCGGGTGATCAGCTCGAACCGGGACCGGAACTGTCGGACGCCTTCTTCGCGGCACGGCGGTACTCGGCGTTGATGCGCTGAGCTTCCTCGAGCTGGTCCTCAAGGATGACGATGCGGCAAGCGGCCTCGATCGGGGTTCCCTTGTCGACGAGCTCGCGGGCGCGGGCGGCGATCCGCAGCTGGTAGCGGGAGTACCGGCGATGGCCACCTTCCGAGCGCAGCGGAGTGATCAGACGAGCCTCGCCGATGGCTCGGAGGAAGGCAGGGGTCGTGCCGAGCATTTCGGCGGCCCGGCCCATGGTGTACGCGGGGTAGTCATCGTCGTCCAGGCGATCGCTGAGTGGGATGTCTGCTGTCATGTCACCTCGTTGTGCAACGCGTCGAGGGGCCCTGGTGCCGTACGGCACCAGGGCCCCGAAGGAAATTCAACACCATCTGTCGGCCCTCATGCTGTGCCGACCTTCTGTTTCCGCTACCCGGTCCCCGAGGGGGAGGGGTGCGGGGATCGCGGTTGCGTGACCGGGGACCACCATCCAATCGGGGGTCTTGCGGTACCCGGACCGGGAGCTTCCGGGCCGGGCGATCCTGATGGCGTCTGCTCCTCCGTCCTTCCTTCGAACCAACCACTGGGTGAACGGGTACTGCGGTACTACGACTGCTACCCGCCAGTTCATGTCTGCCGGGTCTCTCTCGACCATGTCGACGGGAAAAGGCTAACCACGCCGGGAGCGAATGTCTACTCTGGCAAGAGCAGATTTTTGTGTCCGTAGCTCATAGATATCCTTTGGCCTGCGGTGATGGGGGGCAAGTCGCCGCGGCGGCGAAACGGCGGTGAGGGCCCTGCCGACGCGCGTCGGCAGGGCCCTCACCGGGTCTCTGGTGGCGGTTTCCCGCCTGTCCCTCACCCCTCCGGGGAGACGATGCCTCCGAGCAGTGCCGACGCGGTGTGGAGCGGAGTGGGGACGTCCACCGGCGCGGTCTCGGGGTACTCGTGGCAGGTGAAGCCGAGGCGGGTCATGGCCCGGACGACTTCGCCGCTGGTGAAGTCGCGGCGGTCCTGTCGGGTGACGACCTGGCCCACTTGCTTGACCGGGTAGCGGTGGCGGCCGATGGTCACGGACTCGCCTGTGACGAGCTCGGGTGCGACGCCCTTCATCGAGGCGAGCACCCCGTCCTTGGTCAGATCGAACGGGTACCGGGCGATGACACAGCGCATGATGCCTCACAACGAAGAAGCGGTGGAGAAGGGCGACGGGCCGACCGGGCAAAGAATTCCCGACGCAGATGGGTGCGCAGAGAATCTCGCCGCCCTGAAAAGCGGCGAGCCGGGGCCCGCACCCCAGCGGTGCGGGCCCCGGCTGCGAAGCATGCGGCAGCGCCGGTGTCAGGCGAGAACGATGTTCTCGGCCGTCGGGCCCTTCTGGCCCTGCGCGATGTCGAAGGACACCTTCTGGCCTTCCTGCAGCTCGCGGAAGCCCTGGGCGCTGATGTTCGAGTAGTGGGCGAAGACGTCGGCGCCGCCGCCGTCCTGCTCGATGAAGCCGAAGCCCTTTTCGGCGTTGAACCACTTCACGGTGCCGGTAGCCATGTTATTTCTCCTCGGGAGACGGTGTCAGGAATTCACCCTGTGTGAATTCCGTGTCGCCGTGATGATTACCCCGTCGGAAATGAACCTTCTGGCAACCACACCTGCAACCGGGATCGACAGTAGCACGGCGCGATCGGCCCTGCACGGTCGATAATTCCGCTCCGGTCGGGGGTCGAGGAATATTCTCCGGGCCCCGCACCTATTTCTCATGTCGCGGGAACAGATATTGATTATTGGCGGTGCGGCCTTTTCCGCCGTGTACGTGTCGCCCGGCTAGGGGAGTCGCAGGCGCGGGAGCGGGCAGTAGCGCTCGCCCCCTTCGACCGCGACGGTTTCGCCGGGCGCGATCTCCGTGAAACCGGCGTCCCGCACCACCGGCACCCCACTCGCCGTCAGCTCCGCCCAGTGCCCGGGCTCGGCCGTCCGCACCGACAGCGGGAAGCCGGCCTCGCGCCACGCCTGCCGGGCCGCGTCGTCCAGGGCCCACCACGCGAGCTGCGCGCCGTGCCCGACCTGGGCCATGGCCTTGCCCGCCGACATCTCCAGCCCCGGCTTGAGCCACAGCACCGGACGGGTGGGGTCCGGAGAGGCCGGCGGCTCCGGGTCGTCCAGGTCGGTGCCCGACACCTGAAGCTTCACCAGCTCCTTGGGCCAGCCGTCGAGCGGTACGGGCGGGAAGACCCGCACCTCGGCGGTCGCGCCCGTGACCTCCAGGCCCGGCAGCGCGGACGCCTTGCGCCACTCCGCCCCGCGCGCCCGCCGCACGACCTTGCGGATGCGGCCGTCCTCCCAGTCCGCCACCGCCCGGGCCCACTCGCCGTCCCCGGCCGCCCGCTCGTCCGACAGCAGGAAGAGCACCGCCCGCGCCGCCGTCTCCAGCGCGTCCGTACGCGCCGGGGGCGCGGCCTTCTCGATCCGCACCACGAGGGGCAGGACGAACTGGGGGGCGCGGTCGCGGGGGTCCTCGTCGTGCGGGACGGTGTCGTTGCTGGTCACGCCCCCAGTCTGCCAGCCGCCCCGGACGCCTCACGCGGCCCGTCCGGCGCGCGGTCACCCGGCCCACGCAGGATCCCCGCGCACCGCGCCACGAACGCGGCGGCCACCCCCGTCGGTTCGACCCGCGAGAACACCGTCTGCTCCCGCCGCCACGGCGGGTCCACGGCCACCGCCACCGCGCCGGCCGTCGTCTCGGCCAGGTGCCGGGGCGCCGCCACGATGCCCAGCCCGGCGGCGGCCATCCGCACCGCCGTCGACGAGTGCTCCGTCTCCACCGCCGTCACCGGGGCGAAACCCCGCTCCTCGCACACCACGTCCAGCCATCGCCGCCCGCCCACCACCGGCTCCAGCGCGCATCGCACCCACGCCCGGCCCGCCAGTTCCTCCAGCGCCACCGGCGCCATACGCCCCGCCAGGGGGTCGCCGGCGGAGACGACCAGGACGATCTCCTCGTCGCCGAGGGAGACCACCGGACCCGGCCAGTTCTGCGGGCGCGGGCCGACGGCCAGGTCGGCGACGCCGCGTTCCATGCGCTCGCGCAACTCGTCCGTCGTGGTGCACTCGTGCAGTCGCAGCGCGACCCCCGGGAACTCCGCCCGCCAGCGCGCGAAAACCGCTGGCAGAACGCCGACCGCCAGCGCGTGCAGCGTCACGACGTGCAGCTCGCCGCCCTCCGCCCCGGCGGCCGCCCGGGCCGCGCGGCGGGCCCGGCCGGCGCTGCGCACGGCGAGCTCGGCGTGCGGCAGGAAGGCCCGGCCCATCGGCGTGAGCCCGACCCCGCGCGGCAGCCGTTCGAGCAGAGGGCCGCCGACCGCCCGCTCCAGCGCCTTGATCTGGTGGGAGAGCGCGGACTGGGTGACGTTGAGGGAGTGCGCGGCCCGGCTGAAGGACCGCTCCTCGACGACCGCGACCAGGTACTCCATCTGCCGCAGGCTCATGCCGCACACCCCCAGCCCGCCTATGAAAAGGCGTCATCGAAACCATCGAAAACTTGCGTTGGACTCATCATGGCCGGTCGGCGGAGGGTGAGGACATGCGAGAGGACATGCGAGAAGAGACAGATGTCATCGTCATCGGAGGCGGCACCGGCGGTTACAGCACGGCGTTGCGCGCCGCCGCCCTCGGACTCGGCGTCGTCCTCGTGGAGCGCGACCTCGTCGGCGGCACGTGCCTCCACCGCGGCTGCGTCCCCAGCAAGGCGATGCTGCACGCCGCGGAACTCGTCGACGGCATCGCCGAGGCCCGCGAACGGTGGGGCGTGAAGGCGACACTCGAATCCGTCGACTGGTCCGCCCTGACCGCGACCCGCGACGACATCGTCTCCCGCAACCACCGCGGCGTGGAGGGCCGGCTGACGCACGCGGGCGTACGCGTCGTCCGCGGCTCGGCCGCCCTGACCGGTCCCCGCACCGTACGGATCGGCACCGGCGACGAGGCGGGCGCCGAGTGGCGGGCCCGGCGCGGGATCGTCCTGGCCACCGGCTCGCGGCCCCGGACCCTCCCGGGGCTGGAGCCGGACGGCGCCAGGGTCGTCACCAGCGACGACGCGTTGTTCGCCCCCGGGCTGCCGGGCTCGGTCCTGGTGCTGGGCGGCGGGGCGATCGGCGTCGAGTACGCCTCGCTGCACCGCTCCATGGGCGCCGAGGTGACGCTCGTGGAGGCCGCCGACCGGCTGCTGCCCCTGGAGGACTCCGACGTCGGCCGCCATCTGACGCGCGGTCTGAAGAAGCGTGGCATCGACGTCCGGACGGGCGCCCGGCTGGAGGAGGCGCGCCCGTACGACGGGGGAGTGCGGGCCGTCCTCCGCACCGCACGCGGCGAGCTCCGCGCCCTGGACGCGGAACGGCTGCTGGTGGCCGTGGGCCGGGCACCCGTCACCGACGGGCTCGGCCTCGCGGCGGCCGGACTGGCCACGGACGCCCGCGGCTTCGTCGCCCCGGCCGACTGGTCCCGGCTGGAGACGGCCGTCCCCGGCATCCACGTCGTCGGCGACCTGCTGCCGCCGCCCTCCCTCGGCCTGGCCCACGCCTCCTTCGCCGAGGGCCTGCTCGTCGCCGAGACCCTGGCGGGCCTCGCACCCCGGCCCGTCGACTACGCGGCCGTACCCCGCGTCACCTATTCCAGCCCGCAGACCGCCTCCGTGGGCCTCACCGAGGACCAGGCCCGGGAGCGCGGCCACGCGGTGCGGGCCGTGACCATGCCGCTGACGGCCACCGCCAAGGGGATGGTGCACGGCCAGGGCGGCATGGTGAAGGTCGTCGCGGAAGGGGACGGCGGCCGGGTGCTGGGCGTCCACCTCGTGGGCCCGCACGTCTCCGAGATGATCGCCGAGAGCCAACTGGTCGTCGGCTGGGACGCGGAGGCCACCGACGTCGCCCAGCACGTCCACCCGCACCCCACGCTCTCGGAGGCGGTCGGCGAGGTCATGCTCGCCCTGGCGGGCCGGGGCCTCCACCAGCCGTAGGGACGGGGGGACGGGGGATGAGGGGACGGGAAAACCGTTGGACGGCCGCGTCCGGCGGCCCCTAAAGTCCCCGCAGACGTCCGAGAACCCGGAAAGGAGGGGCGAGATGAACCGCACCGGCACCATCGACAGCACCGTCACCGCTGTCCCGCGCTCCCGCCCCCTCCGCCGGGCGTCCTCCGTCTGACACCTCGTCCGACCGGGAGCGCGATCGCGACCCCTTCCGGAAGGATCCCCATGACCTCCCTGGTCATCCGTGCCCTCACCGAGCACGACACCGCGCTCTTCACCTCCCTCGACACCGCCCTCACCCCCGCCCTCGTCGGCAGGGCGGCCTTCGGCCACTCCTACGCCCCCGTCCACCTCGGCGGCGAATACCGCCCCGACTGGACGTGGGTGGCCCTGCGGGACGGCCGCGTCGTCGCGCGCGCCGCCTGGTGGGGCGGGCCCGGCGACGAGGCGCCCAAGGCCCTCGACTGGTTCGACTTCGCCGACGGCGAGAGCGAGGCGGCCGTCCAACTGCTGCGCACCGCCCCGCTGAGCGCCGAGTACGCCCTGCTCGCCCCGCCCGGCTGGCGCGACCGGCCGCGCGTCCGGGCCGCCGTCGAGGCCCGCCGGGCGGCGGCCGAGGCGGCGGGGATGCGGTTCCTCGTCGAGCGGTACCGCTACGAGTGGACGCCCGCCTGCCCGCTGCCGGAACACACCGGCCGCCTGGTCTACCGGCCCGAGCCGGACGACGCGGCGTTCCGCGACGTCGTGCGCCGCACCATGCACGGCACGCTGGACGCCCACGACCGCCGCACCATCGCCGGGTCGGGCCTGGACGCGGCCGCCGACGAGATGATGGACCTCCTCCACTGGCTGCCCTCGCCCCGCGCATGGTGGCGCCTGGCCTTCACCCCGGACGGCACCCTCGTCGGCCTCCACGTCCCCGCGCACAACCCCGCCGGGCCCTGCGTCGGCTACATCGGCGTCGTGCCCGAGCGGCGCGGGCGCGGCTACTCCCACGACCTGCTCGTCGACTGCACGCGCGACCTGGCGGAGCGGGGCGCCACGAGGATCGCCGCGGCGACGGACATGGGCAACGCCCCGATGGCGGCGACCTTCGCGCGGGTGGGGTACCCGGTGACGCAGGAGCGGATCGATTTCGTGCCGATGGATTAGGAGGGGCTGGAGCCCACCAGGTCCGAGACCCGCACGAACTCGTACCCGCGGGCCCGCAGCTCCGGGACGATCTTCTTCACCGCGTCCTCCGTCGTCGGTGCCGCGCTGCGCGTGCAGTGCATCACCACGACGGAGCCGGGCTTGACCTGGGAGAGCACCTGCGCGGCGACGGGCTGGGCCTGTTTCGCGAAGGCGTCGCCGCTGATGACGTCCCACTGGACGGCCGTGACCTTCGCAGGGCCTATTTCGCGCAGTGTCGCGTCGTCGTGGCAGCCGCCGGGGAAGCGGAAGTACGGGACGACGTGCTCGACCCCGGCGGTGCGGAAGGCCGCGAACGCGCGCTCGACGTCCGCGCGGGCGGTGCCGCGCGCGACGGTCGGCAGGCCGTAGCAGGGGGTGGTGAAGGCGTGATGGCTGTAGGAGTGGTTGGCGACCTCGAAGAGGGGGTCGGCGCCTATGGAGCGGGCCTCGTCGGGGTACTGCTCGGCCCATCTGCCGGTCATGAAGACTGTGGCCGGCACCTTCAGGGTCCGGAGCGTCGCTATCAGCCCGGGGTTGTCGAAGCGCTCACCGCGCGCCGCGCGCGGGCCCTGGTCCGACGTCATGTCGGCGTCGAAGGTGAGAGCCACCCGCTTCCGGCCGTCGCGGGCGCCGTGCGAGAAGACGGGCGCGGCGCCGCCCGGCCCCGCCGGGAGGGTGGGCGCGGCGGACACGGAGGGGGTGGCGGAGGGCGACGCCGGTGCCGTACGGGCCGGGCCGGCGGCGCGCGGCTTGTCGTCCCCGCCCTTGCCGGACGTTCCACAGGCGGCCAGCCCGGCGCAGAGCGCCAGGGCGGCGGCGGGTGCCAGAGATCTGCTCAGGGAGCGCACGGGCCCGGGTACGGCGGCCGTCACTCGCCGGTGTCGACGAGCGACTTCGCGTCGCGCGCCAGCGCCGTGAGCCGGGAGATCGCCCGGAAGTACTTCTTCCGGTAGCCGCCGTTGAGCATCTCCTCGCTGAACAGCTCGTCGAAGGGCCGGCCGGAGGCCAGCACCGGGACCTCGCGGTCGTAGAGCCGGTCGGCGAGGACGACCAGGCGCAGCGCGGTCGACTGGTCCGGCACGGCGCGGACGCCGGTCAGGCAGACGGCCCGGACGCCGTCGCACATGGCGCCGTAGCGGCTCGGGTGGACCTTGGAGAGGTGGTCGAGGAGGTCCGGGAAGGCGTCCAGGGAGGCGCCCTCGGTGCGGTGCGCCACCCGCTCGACGGTGTCGTCGTCGTACGGGGCGGGGGCCTGGGGCAGGCCGCGGTGGCGGTAGTCCTCGCCGTCGATGCGCAGGGGGCGGAAGTGGGCGGAGAGGCCCTGGATCTCGCGGAGGAAGTCGGCGGCGGCGAAGCGGCCCTCGCCGAGCTTGCCGGGCAGGGTGTTGGAGGTCGCGGCGAGCGCCACGCCCGCGTCGACGAGCTTGCCCAGCAGGGTGGAGACGAGGACGGTGTCGCCCGGGTCGTCGAGCTCGAACTCGTCGATGCACAGCAGCTTGTGATCGCTGAGGGTCCGGACGGTCTGCTGGAAGCCCAGGGCGCCGACGAGGTTCGTCAGCTCCACGAACGTGCCGAAGGCCTTCCGCTCGGGGGCGGCCGGGGTGGCGTGCCAGAGGGAGGCCAGCAGGTGGGTCTTGCCGACGCCGTAGCCGCCGTCGAGGTAGACGCCGCGCGGGCCGGCGGGGGCGGCGGGCCTCGTCTCGCGCCGGAACCAGCGCTTGCGGCCGCCGGCGGCCTCGCCGCCGAGCCCGCCCGCGAAGCCGGCGAGGATCTTGACGGCCTCGGTCTGGCTGGGCTGGTTCGGGTCGGGGATGTAGGTGTCGAAGCGCACCCCGTCGAAGCGCGGCGGCGGCACCATCTCGGCGACCAGGCGGTCGGCCGGGACGTGCGGGGCGCGCGAGGTGAGCGCGACGGGGGTGCCGGACGGGCCGCCGGTTATCGGACCGGGGGCGGCGGGGGCCGTGGCGCTTGCGGGTGATGCGGTGGAGGACGACACAGCTGTCCAGCGTAGCCCCTGAAAGTGCGGTGGCCCGCCCGCGCGGAGCGAGCCATGTCACACTGCGGCCTATGCGACGCCTGTTCCCCTCCCCGCTCAGCCCCGCCGACCTCGACGACCGCGAATGGGGGCTCGCCGAGCTCGCCGACCTCTACGCGTACCCGGCGGGCCTGCCCGCCGGGACGGCGTGGCTGCGGGCCAACATGGTCTCCTCGCTGGACGGCGCGGCCCATCACGAGGGCCGGTCGCAGCCGCTGTCCTCGGCCGCCGACATGCGGATCTTCGGCACGCTGCGGGGGCTGGCCGACGCGGTGGTGGTCGGCGCGCAGACCGTACGGCAGGAGGGCTACCGGCCCGCGCGGGCCCGGGAGGTCTTCGCGGCGCGGCGGGCGGCGCTCGGCCAGGGGCCCGCGCCGGTCATAGCCGTCGTGAGCGCGGGGCTCGACCTGGACTTCTCGCTTCCGTTGTTCACCGCGCCGCTGGTGCCGACGATCGTGCTGACCGGGGCGGACGCCCCGGCGGAGCGGGTGGCCGCCGCGCGGGCGGCGGGCGCCGAGGTGCTCGTGGTGCCGGGCGAGGGGCCGGGCGTCGACGTGGCGCGGGTGCCGGGGCTGCTGGCCGGGCGGGGGCTGACGCGGCTGCTGACCGAGGGCGGCCCCCGGCTGCTGGGTCAGTTCGCGGCGGCCGGGGTGCTGGACGAGATGTGCCTGTCGCTGGCGCCGGTGGTGGCCACGGGGACGGCGCCGCGGATCATGGCGGGGCCGCCGCTGGCGGTGCCGGAGCGCTTCGCGCTCGGCTCGGTGCTGGAGGACGGCGGTTTCCTCTTCACCCGCTACAGCCGGGTCTGACGGCCGCGGCGGGTCTGACAATCGGCGGAATTTGTCGTTCCGGTTTAACTCGGGGTGGGCAGAATTGAGTCAGACGCTCCCCCGGGGGCACAGGATCAAAACAGGCGGGTTCCCGGGGAGCCCGCGCAGGATGGTTTCTGTTGGGGCCCGGTGGCCCATGGAGAAGAAGGGCTCCCACCGTGTTCACGAGCGTATTGATGATCGAGCAGCCGCTCTCCGCGACGGATGTCGACTTCGTCACGACCCTCCACGACGACAGCATGTCCTTCGTGGTCCTCATGCGCCCCAGAGGCGACGAGGACCGGCTGCTGCGCGCCATCGACGACGTGGCCCTCGGCGAGCTGGAGCAGGCGCTCCACGAGGCCGACGAGCCCGAGGGCGAGGCGGCCCTGCGGCCCGCCGCCGTGGCCCTGGAGCACTCGCTGCGCCTGCTGCGCGAGGCGGGCTGCGAGGCCGTCGGCCAGCTCATCGACGGCCACCCGCTGGACCTCCTGCGCTCCGTCGTGGAGCAGACCCACGCCGACGAGGTGATCGTGCTGACCGCGCCCCACCTCGTCGAGGAGTTCTTCCACCGCGACTGGGCCTCGCGCGCCCGCCACAAGGTCGGGGTGCCCGTCCTCAAGCTCTACGCGCACGCCGACGAGGCGGCGGAGGGGGAGGCCGCGGCCGGCACCCGCGACTAGAACCGGCGGGCGGGCGCCCCCTCACCCCAGCCTGCCGTCGCGCATCGTCAGCACCCGGTCCGCCCGGCCGAGCAGCCCCCGGTCGTGGGTGACGAGCACCGTCGCCGTGCGGTGCCGGCGGGTGACCTCGGCCAGCAGCTCGACGACCCGCTCGCCGCGCTCGTGGTCCAGGGCCGACGTCGGCTCGTCCACCAGCAGCACGGCGGGGCCGCCGAACAGCGCGCGGGCGATGTTCACGCGCTGCCGCTCGCCCCCGGACAGCTGATGCGGACGGCGCCGCCGCTTCGCCGCGTCCAGCCCGACCGACTCCAGCAGCTCCGCCGCCCGCGCCCGGGCCGCCCGGACGGACGCGCCGCGCAGATGCGCGACCGCCAGCACCTGCTCCTCGGCCGTCAGCGACGGCAGCAGGTTCGGCTGCTGGAAGACGATGCCGATCCGGTCGCGCCGCAGCGCGGTGCGCTCCTTGGCGCCCATCGCCCCGGTGTCGCGCCCCGCCACCACCACGCGCCCCGCGTCGGGGCGGCGCAGCGTCGCCGCGACCGCCAGCAGGCTGGACTTTCCCGAGCCCGACGGCCCCACCACGGCCACCAGCTCTCCGGCCGCCACGTCCAGCGAGACCCGGTCCAGCGCGGTGAGCGTGCGGTCCCCGTCGGGATAGGTGAGGACGGCGTCCTCAAGGGAAAGGGAAGGGGCGGTCATCGGGTGGCTCCCAGCGCGGTCAGCGGATCGACGGACGTGATGCGGGCGACGGCCAGCGCCGAGCCGGCCAGCCCCAGCAGGACCATGGCGGCCACCGGGACGGCCACCGCCGCCGCGCTCAGCTCGAACGGCACCACCGCCGACGCCAGCGCCCCGCCCGCCGCACCGGCGCCGGCGCCCACGGCCGCTCCGACGGTCAGTACCACCGCCGCCTGCCCGAGCGCGTCCCGCACCAGATAGCCGCTGCTCGCGCCCACGGCCTTGAGCACCGCCACGTCGGGCCGCCGCTGCACCGTCCACACGGTGAAGAAGGCCCCCACCACGAGCGCGCTCACCACGAACAGGAAGCCCTGGACCATCCGGAGCGTGCCGTGCTCGGCGGCGTAGCCGTCGATGCCGTCCAGCGCGTCGCCGAGGGCGACGGCCTTCGTGGTGCGGGCGACGTCCCCCGAGGGCGTGCCGGACCCGGTCACGGCCAGCGCGGTCGGCCGCGCCAGGTGGCTCACCTCGCGCCAGGTGGCGAGCGTCGTCCAGACGGTCGGCGCGTGGCCGTGGCCCCGGTCGGGCGTGACGCCGGAGACGGTCAGCTCCCGGGTGCCGAGGACGATCCGGTCGCCGGGCCGCAGCCCGTGCTCCCGGGCGATCCGCCGGCTCACGGCCGCCTGCCCGTCGCCGGGGGCCGTGCCGGCCAGAAGCGCCGGCATCAGGTGCCCGCTGCCGCCGATCACGCTCACCGACTCCGCCGAGCCGCCCGCCGTCAGCCGGGTCATCGCCACGCCGAACGGCTCCGCGGACCGCACCCCGGGCGCCCGGCGCCACGCCTCGGCCTGCCGCTCGTCGACGGTGCTGTTGGAGAACGACACCTCCGGCGCCGCCCCCGCCGGGGCGCCGAAGACCACGCGGCCCGCCGGCAGCCCCGCCACGGCCGACGACGCCTCCCGGGCCAGGCCGTCGGTCAACCCGTAGAGGAAGACCACGAGCGTGGTGATGAGCGCGACGACCGTCCCCATGAGGGCGAAGCGCCCCCGGGCGAAACGGATGTCGCGGAGCGCGACGAACAAGGGATTCCTTCCGGAGCCGGACCGGGACGCCTCCAGGCTGCCGCCCCGGGACCGTTCCGCCATCGGGCCCCGGGACGGTCCCCGGACCGTCCGTCCGATGCACCCGAAAATCAATCGAACGGTTGACGGCAGCCGGTTCCGGAGCTCCCGGCGGGGGCCCGTACGCTCGGTGGGATGAGCCGAACGAGTCCCTCCGACCCCGGCGCGCCCGCCGCGCTCCCGCGCGGACGCGAGGCCTCCGACGTGCCCCCGCTGCGCCTGGTCCGCCTCGCCTTCCACGGCGCCTTCTACGCGCTGCTCGCCGTCGCCCTGGCCCCCACCGTGGCCGGCCGGCCGTCGGCGGGCCCCCTGGCCGTGCTGCCGCTGGGCGCGCTGCTCGCCGCCGTGTACGCGGCCGGGACCGTCCGCCCCGCCCGCCGCCCCGGACTCTGGCTCTCCGCCGTCACCGCCCTGTGGCTGGCGCTCCTCGCCCTGGACCGCGGCTTCAGCTACGTCGCCTTCCCCCTGTTCTTCCTCCTCCTGCGCGCCCTCCCCGTCCGCTGGGCCCACCCCGCCGTCGCCGCCGCCACGGCGGCCGTCGTCGCCGCCCAGGCCACCGCGCCCGGCGGGCTCACCGTCGCGAAGGTGATCGGCCCCGCCGCCGGGGCCGCCGTCGCGATCCTCACCGCCTACGGCTACGCCGCCCTCCACCGCGAGGGCCAGCGCCGCCAGCGGCTGATCGACGACCTCGTGCGCACCCGGGACGAGCTCGCCGCCGCCCAGCGCGAGGCGGGCCGCCTCGCCGAGCGGCAGCGGCTCGCCCGCGAGATCCACGACACCCTCGCCCAGGGCCTGTCCAGCATCGTCCTGCTCGCCCGCGCCGCCGAGACCGCCGAGCGGGAGACGGCCCGGGAACGGGTCCGCGAGATCGGGCTGACCGCCGCCGACAACCTCGCCGAGGCCCGCCGCTTCGTCCAGGCCCTCACCCCGCCCGCCCTGGAGGACGCGCCCCTGCCCGAGGCGCTGCGCCGGGTGACCGCGCGCACCGTCCCCGGGGCCGTCTTCCGCCTCGACGGCGAGCCCTGCCCGCTGCCCGTGGAGACCGAGGTGGCCCTGCTGCGCCTGACCCAGGAGGCCCTGGCCAACGTGGCCCGCCACGCGCGGGCCGAGCACACGGCCGTCACCCTCGCCTTCCTCGACGGGCAGGTCGCCCTCGACATCTACGACGACGGCGTCGGCTTCACCCCCGGCCACGGCCCGGCCGACGGCCGCCGCACCTTCGGCCTCCACGGCATGCGCGAGCGCATCGCCGGCCTGGGCGGCACCTTCACCGTCGAGTCCGCGCCCGGCGAGGGCACGGCGATCGCGGCGACGGTGCCGACGGTCCTCCGCGCCGTGGGAGCGGCGGCATGAGCGGGACGAGCGACGTGATCGGGGTCCTCCTCGTCGACGACCACCCCGTCGTGCGGCGCGGGCTGCGCGCCATGGTCGACGACCTGCCCGACGTGACGGCCGTGGGCGAGGCCGCCGACGGCGCCGAGGCGCTGCGGCTGCTGGACGAGGGCGTCCGGCCCGACGTCGTGCTCATGGACCTCCAGATGGGCACCGGCATGCACGGCGTCGAGGCCACCCGGCGCATCACCGCGCGCCCCCGGCCGCCCGCCGTGCTCATCCTCACCACCTACAGCACCGACGCCGACATCCTGGCCGCCGTCGAGGCCGGGGCCACCGGCTACCTCCTCAAGGACGCCCCGCCCGAGGAGGTCGCGGCCGCCGTCCACGCCGCCGCGCGCGGCGAGACCGTCCTCGCCCCGCCCGTCGCCGCCCGCCTGCTCGGCCGGGTACGGGCCGGGGGCCGGCCGGCGCTCTCCCCGCGCGAGACGGAGATCCTGGGGCTGGTGGCCGAGGGCCTGGCCAACCGGCAGATCTCCAAGCGGCTCTTCATCAGCGAGGCGACGGTCAAGACCCACCTCGTGCACATCTACGACAAGCTCGGCGTCGACAGCCGCACGGCGGCGGTCGCGGCGGGCCTGGCGGCGGGGCTGATCCGGGCGGTGTGACGGGGCGGTCGGCCAGGGTGCAAGAATCCTGTAGCTACACCGGCACCGAAACCCAGGGAGCACCGCACATGGCACCGGCCGTCCCCACGACGATGGACCGACCGCACTTCATCGGCATCGGCGGCGCCGGCATGTCGGGCATCGCGAAGATCCTCGCCCAGCGCGGCGCGGCCGTCGCCGGCAGCGACGCCAAGGAGTCGGCCACCGCCGCGGCCCTGCGCGAGCTGGGCGTCACCGTGCACATCGGCCACGCCGCGGAGCACCTGGCCGCCGACGCCACCTGCGTCGTCGTCTCCAGCGCCATCCGCGCCGACAACCCCGAGCTGGCCGCGGCCGCCGAGCGCGGCATCCCGGTCGTCCACCGCTCCGACGCGCTGGCCCGGCTGATGGACGGGCTGCGCCCGATCGCCGTCGCCGGCACCCACGGCAAGACGACGACGACGTCGATGCTCGCCGTCTCCCTGGACGCCCTCGGCCTGAACCCGTCGTACGCCATCGGCGGCGACCTCGACGGCCCCGGCACCAACGCCCTCCACGGCTCGGGCGACATCTTCGTCGCCGAGGCGGACGAGAGCGACCGCAGCTTCCACAAGTACGCGCCCGAGGTCGCGATCATCCTCAACGTGGAGCTGGACCACCACGCGAACTACGCGTCGATGGACGAGATCTACGAGTCCTTCGAGACGTTCGTCGGCCGCGTCCGCCCCGGCGGCACGCTGGTCGTCTCCGCCGACCAGGCGGGCGCCCGCGAGCTCACCGAGCGGGTCTCCGGCCGCCACGACATCGAGATCGTCACCTACGGCACGGCCGAGGACGCCGACGTGCGCGTCCTGAAGGTCACCCCGCGCGGCCTGGCCAGCGAGGTCACCATCCTGCTGAACGGCAAGATGCTCACCTTCGCCGTCTCCGTGCCCGGCAGCCACTACGCCCACAACGCCGTCGCCGCCCTCGCCGCGGGCGTGGCCCTCGGCATCCCGGCGCACAACCTCGCCTCCGCGCTCGGCAAGTTCACCGGCGTGGGCCGCCGCCTCCAGCTCAAGGGCGAGGCGAACGGCGTGCAGGTCATCGACTCCTACGCCCACCACCCCACCGAGATGACCGCCGACCTGGAGGCCATCCGCGGCGCCGCCGCCGGCTCCCGCGTCCTGGTCGTCTTCCAGCCGCACCTCTTCAGCCGCACCCAGGAGCTCGGCACCGAGATGGGCCGGTCCCTGACCCTGGCCGACGCCTCCGTGGTCCTCGACATCTACCCGGCCCGTGAGGACCCGATCCCCGGCATCACCAGCGCCCTGATCATCGACGCGGCCGAGAAGGCCGGCGCGGACGTCCGCGCCGAGCACGACATGGCCGCGATCCCGGACGTCATCGCGGGAATGGCACGCCCCGGCGATCTCGTTCTCACGATGGGCGCGGGTGACGTCACGGACCTCGGTCCGAAGATCCTGGCCCGCCTGGAGAACTGACCGACACACCGCGGAGGGCGTACGGCATGGCGTACGAGGTCGAGAAGACGGACGAGCAGTGGCGCGCGGAGCTGACGCCGGCGGAGTACCAGGTGCTCCGCCGGGCGGGCACCGAGCCCGCCTTCCGCGGTGAGTACACCGACACGAAGACGGAGGGCGTCTACGCCTGCCGGGCCTGCGGCGCGGAGCTGTTCCGCTCCACGGAGAAGTTCGAGAGCCACTGCGGCTGGCCGAGCTTCTTCGACCCGAAGGACTCCGACGCCGTCGAGCTCCTGGACGACCGCTCCCACGGAATGGTCCGCACCGAGGTCCGCTGCGCCCGCTGCGGCTCCCACCTGGGCCACGTCTTCGAGGGCGAGGGCTACCCGACGCCCACGGACCAGCGGTATTGCATCAACTCCATCTCGTTGCGGCTGCGGCCGGACGAGGACTGAACTCACTCTCCGCCCAGCGCTGCAAGCCCCTTGCGCAGGTCATCGGTGTTCATCACTGGATGCAGTTCGACATCGGCCTCCATGTCGAGGAAGAACTTCTCCACGATGGCGGGCATGTGCGAGGGGTCTTCGAGATTGAAGACCATCACACACGAACGACCGCCGTCCAGCACTGTGAAATAGGCCGCTTCAGGCTTCAGGTGTTCCAGAAGCTCTTCGATCATCTTCGGCATTGTGCCGTTCCGGATGGCTTCGTTCGACGTGTGAGTATCCAACCGGGCTATGAGCAGCATGCGCATAACTGCTCGCCCCCTCCGCTGCGGCCGCGCGAGCGCTCTGACCGCTCAGTGGGCGCGGTCGCCTCACTTCCAGGGTCGGCCCGCCGCGCGGAGGGGCGCAAACGCGCAAACGCGCGGACACGATCAGCGCAGCACCGCCGCCGTCTCCGGCGGCAGCCGCAGCACGCCGTCGGGGCCGTCCGGCAGGCCCACCGGGCGCCACGCCGCGACGGCCTCCGCCACCGGGCCGGTCAGCCGTAGGGCGGCCGGGCGGGCGGCGAGGTTGACCGCGACGTGCAGCGGGCCGCGCCGGAAGGAGACGAGGCCCTCGGCGGTCACGGACAGCGCCTCGTACCGCCAGCGCGGATCCGTCAGGGCGGGCTCGGCGCGGCGCAGGGCGATCAGCTGCCGGTACCAGGCGAGGAGCCGGGCGTGCGGGGGGCGGCCGGGTTCCGTCCAGTCCAGGCAGGAACGGTCGCGGGTCGCCGGGTCCTGGGGGTCGGGGATCTCCTCGGCGGGCCAGCCGTGGGCCTCGAACTCCCGGCGGCGGCCGGTCCGCACGGCCTCCGCGAGGGCCGGGTCCGGGTGGTCGGTGAAGTACTGCCAGGGCGTCCGGGCGCCCCACTCCTCGCCCATGAACAGCATGGGGGTGAAGGGCGCGCACAGCACGAGCGCGGCCGCGCAGGCCAGCAGGCCCGGGGAGAGCCGGGCGGAGAGGCGGTCGCCGAGCGCCCGGTTGCCGATCTGGTCGTGGGTCTGGGCGTAGCCGAGGAGCCGGTGGGCCGGGGTGGTGGCGGGGTCCAGGGGGCGGCCGTGGCGGCGGGCGCGGAAGGTGGAGGGCGTGCCGTCGTGGAAGAAGCCGCCGCGCAGGGTCTTGGCGAGGGCGTGGGCCGGGTCGGCGGCGAAGTCGGCGTAGTAGCCCTGGGACTCGCCGGTGAGCGCGGTGTGGAGGGCGTGGTGGAAGTCGTCGTTCCACTGGGCGTGGAGACCGAGGCCGCCCGCGTCGCGCGGGGTGGTGGTGGCCGGGTCGTTGAGGTCGGACTCGGCGATGAGGAACAGCGGTCTGCCCAGCCGTCCGGCCAGCTCGTCGACGGCGGCGGACAGGTCGGCGAGGAAGTGCCGGGGCCCGGTGTCGGCGAGCGCGTGCACGGCGTCCAGCCGCAGCCCGTCGAGCCGGTAGTCCCGCAGCCAGGCCAGGGCGCTGCCGATGAGGTACGCCCGTACCTCCGGTGATCCGGGCGCGTCGAGGTTGACGGCCGCGCCCCAGGGGGTGTGGTGGGTGTCG
The DNA here is from genome assembly GCF_014648775.1 of Streptomyces abikoensis. Taxonomy (GTDB): domain Bacteria; phylum Actinomycetota; class Actinomycetes; order Streptomycetales; family Streptomycetaceae; genus Streptomyces; species Streptomyces abikoensis. The sequence continues at coordinate 1,234,433 of NZ_BMRT01000001.1, read as the reverse complement.
GTGAAGTACGGGCCGTACGCGGGCAGGTGGTTGCCGGACGGGCCCAGGTGGTTGTGGACGACGTCGAGGACGACGCCGAGGCCGAGGCCGTGCGCGGCGTCCACGAACCGCCGCAGCCCGTCCGGGCCGCCGTAGGGCTCGTGCACGGCCCAGGGCGCCACCCCGTCGTACCCCCAGCCGTGCCGGCCGGGGAAGGGGCAGACGGGCATCAGCTCGATGTGCGTGACGCCCAGGTCCGCGAGGTGGGGCAGCCGCTCGGCCGCCGCGTCGAAGGTGCCCTCGGGGGTGAACGTGCCGGTGTGCAGCTCGTAGAGGACCGCGCCGGGCAGCCCCCGGCCGGGCCACGGATGCCGCCAGGCGAAGCGGCCGAAGTCGACGACGGCGCTGGGCCCGTCCGGCCCGTCCGGCTGCCGGCGCGAGCGCGGGTCGGGCCGGGTGGGGCCGCCGTCGAGGGCGAAGCCGTAGCGGGTGCCGTGCCGGGCGGGGGCGTCGACCCGCCACCAGCCGGGCCGGGCCGGGTCGGCCTCCATGGCGTACGTCCGGCCGTCCGCCTCCAGGGCGACGTGCCGGGCCTGCGGTGCCCACACCTCGAACAGCACGGCGGCTCCTCTCGACGAGGAAGTTTTCCCCGGACGGGCCGACATCAGCCCCCGGAAACCAGCAGCGCCACCGGCGCCGCCCCCAGCAGCTCCGCGACCGCCACCCGCCCCCGCCACTCCCCGCCCCCCAGCAGATCCCGCCACGTCCCGTCCCCGGGCAGCTCCAGGGCCGTGTCCCGCCAGCCACCCGCTTCCGCCAGCCGTCCCGCCAGCCGGCACACCACGGTGACGACTCGCGCCGCCCGCGTGAAAGCCACGACGTGCCCGGCGCCCGCGCCCTCCGCGTACAGCGGCACGTACGAGCCCCCCGCCCCGAACCACTCGGGCCGCTCGCGCCGCAGCCGCAGCGCCGACCGCGTCAGCCGGAGCTTCTCGCCGGCGAGCCCGTCCTCCGTCCCGTCGGGGAAGGGAGGGACCGGCCGGTTGTCCGGGTCGACGAGCGCCCGGTACAGCCCCTCCGTCCCCATGTACACATCCGGCACCCCCGGCATCGTCAGGTGGAGCAGCGCCGCCCCCAGGGTGTTGGCCCGTATGGAGGCCCGGACCTCGCCCTCGAACCCGGCCAGGGCCTCCCGGCCCACCGCCCCGCAGGGGCCGGTGGTGACGAAGGCCGCCACCGCCGCCTCGTACGCCGCGTCCGGTTCCGTCCACGTCGTCAGCAGCGCCGCCTCCCGGGCGCCCTTGAGGGCGGCGGGGACGAGCCGGTCGGGGTCGGGCTCGCCGAGGGCGAAGGCGTTCTGCCAAGCGGTCCACGCCAGGTGGGGGTCCGGGGCGGGGGAGTCGGACCACAGCCGGTCCATCAGCCGGGCCCAGCCGGCCGGGTGCTCGCTCAGCGCGGCGATCCGCGCCCGCGCGTCGGCGCTGCGCTTGGTGTCGTGGGTGGACAGGACGGTCCCGCCGTGGGGCCGGTCGTCCTGCGCGCGGGCACAGAAGGCGTGGAAGTCCTCCGGAGCGACCGCCGGCCGGTCGGGGGTGCCGCCCACCTCCGTCGCCGACAGCAGGGGCGCGTAGCGGTAGAAGGCGGTGTCCTCGACGGACTTGGCGCGCAGCGCCGACGCCGTCTGGGCGAAACGGGCGCAGAAGTCCCGCTGGTCGGGGCCGTCGCCGAGGCGGCCGAGGGCGGCGTCGCGGATCAGCTCCACGGCCCGGGCCTCCTCGGGGACGGCGAAGGCTCCCCGGGCCCCCCGGGCGGCCTCCTCCAGCAGGGCGGCGTCCGTGGGCGCGGCGGGCCGGCCCGCCGTGACGTACGGGCGGTAGACGGGCAGCCGGACGAGGATCTCGCGCAGGGCGGTGCGCAGCGCCCAGGGGGCGTGGTCGCGCAGCCGGTGGGAGGTCTCGCAGAGCCGGACGGCGGTGCGGACGAGCCGCTCGGTCTCGGCGGCCAGCTCGTGGCCGATGACCCGGTGGGCGGCGCGGCGCGCGGTCGCGGGCCAGTCGCCGCCCCGGTCGGGCGGGCAGCCGGTGAAGGCGAGGTAGGCGTCGGTGAGTTCGCCGAGCCCGGCGGGGTCGGTGAACAGGCCGTCGAGCCGGCGCAGGGCGTCGTAGCCGGTGGTGCCGGCGACGGGCCAGTCGGCGGGCAGCCGTTCGTCCCCGGCGAGGATCTTCTCGACGACCGTCCACCGCCCTCCGGTGGCCTCGTGCAGCCGCCGCAGATACGCGGGCGGGTCGGCGAGGCCATCCGGGTGGTCGACGCGCAGGCCGTCGAGGACGCCCTCGCGCAGCAGGCGCAGGATCGTGGCGTGGGTGGCGGCGAAGACCTCGGGGTCCTCCACGCGCACCGCGATCAGCTCGGAGACGGTGAAGAAGCGCCGGTAGTTGAGCTCGGTGCGGGCCAGCCGCCACCAGGCGGGGCGGTACCACTGGGCGTCGAGCAGCTCGGGCAGCGGGAGGCGTTCGGTGCCGGGCCGCAGGGGGAGGACGTGGTCGCCGTAGCGCAGCTCCCCGTCGGCGGTGGTGAAGCGTTCCAGCTCGTCGCCGAGCCGGCCCGCGAGCACGGGCAGCAGGACCTTGCCGCCGTGCTCGGCCCAGTCGATGTCGAACCAGCGGGCGTACGGGGAGGCCGGGCCGTCGCGCAGCACGTGCCACAGGGGACCGCCCGGCCGTCCGGCGGCGGGCAGGGCCATGTGGTTGGGCACGATGTCGGCGATCAGCCCCAGCCCGTGCGCGTGGGCGGTACGGGCCAGGGCGCGCAGCCCGTCCTCCCCGCCCAGCTCCGCCCGTACCGCCGTGTGGTCGACGACGTCGTAGCCGTGCGTGGAGCCGGGGACGGCCTCCAGGAGGGGGGAGAGGTGCAGATGGGACACGCCGAGCCCGGCGAGGCGGGGCACGACCCGCTCGGCCGCCGCGAAGGGAAAGCCGGGCTGGATCTGGAGCCGGTAGGTGGCGGTAGGCGGCGCGTGGCTGTCGGGCTTCACAGGAACATACGTACCCACGGCACGCCCCTGTAAGGGGCGCGAGACTGTGTCGACCTGCGGCTGCCGCCGCGTGGGCGCGACAAGCCCCCACCGGCCCGCAGGTGACCAGACCGCCGGCCGGAACGCTAGGCCGGCCGCTGAAGCACCGCCAGACTGCGGTCGACAAGAGTCAACCGTTCCCCCGCCCGCACCTTCGGCCCGTCCGCCGCCACGCCCTCCGGGCGCGCCGTGTCGACGACGACCTGCCACTGCGCGCCGTGGTCGACGGGGACGGTGAAGTCCAGCGGCCGGTCGTGCGCGTTGAACATCAGCAGGAAGGAGTCGTCGGTCACCGGCTCGCCCCGGGGCCCGGGCTCGGAGATGGCGCTGCCGTTGAGGAAGACGGTCAGGGACCTGGCGTGGGCGACCTGCCAGTCACTGTCCCGCATTTCCTCCCCTTCCGGAGTGAACCAGGCGATATCGGATAGTTCGTCGTGGGTGCCCTGCACCGGCCGCCCGTGGAAGAAGCGCCGGCGGCGGAAGACGGGGTGGTCGCGGCGGAGCCAGACCAGCGAGCGGGTGAAGCGCAGCATCCGCAGCGCCCGTGCCGTCTCCTCGTCCACGTCCTCCTCCGCCCCCTCCGGGAGGCGCGGCCAGCGCACCCAGGACACCTCGCCGTCCTGGCAGTAGGCGTTGTTGTTGCCGTGCTGGGTGCGGGCGAACTCGTCGCCGTGGCTGAGCATCGGCACGCCCTGCGAGACCATCAGGGTGGCGATGAAATTGCGCATCTGCCGCTCGCGCAGGGCCAGGACGCCCGGGTCGTCGGTCGGTCCCTCGGCCCCGCAGTTCCAGGAGCGGTTGTGGCTCTCGCCGTCCCGGTTGTCCTCGCCGTTGGCCTCGTTGTGCTTGGTGTTGTACGAGACGAGGTCGTGGAGGGTGAAGCCGTCGTGGCAGGTGACGAAGTTGACGGAGGCCAGCGGGCGCCTGCTGTCGCCCTGGTAGAGGTCGGAGGAGCCGGTCAGCCGGGAGCCGAACTCCGCCAGGGTGGCCGGCTCGCCCCGCCACAGGTCCCGCACGGTGTCCCGGAACTTTCCGTTCCACTCGGTCCACAGGGGCGGGAAGTTGCCGACCTGATAGCCGCCCTCGCCCACGTCCCACGGCTCCGCGATCAGCTTCACCTGGCTGACCACCGGATCCTGCTGCACCAGGTCGAAGAACGACGACAGCCGGTCCACCTCGTGGAACTGCCGCGCCAGCGTCGCCGCCAGGTCGAAGCGGAAACCGTCCACCCGCATCTCGGTCACCCAGTAGCGCAGCGAGTCCATGATGAGCTGGAGCACGTGCGGGCTCCGCATCAGCAGCGAATTGCCGGTGCCGGTGGTGTCCATGTAGTAGCGCGGATCGTCGGTCAGCCGGTAGTACGACGCGTTGTCCAGCCCCCGGAACGACAGCGTCGGGCCCAGATGATTGCCCTCGGCCGTGTGGTTGTACACCACATCCAGAATCACCTCGATGCCCGCCGCGTGCAGCGCCCGCACCGCCGTCTTGAACTCCAGCACCTGCTGACCCCGGTCGCCCCACGACGCGTACGCGTTGTGCGGCGCGAAGAACCCGATGGTGTTGTAGCCCCAGTAGTTGACCAGCCCCGCGTCCACCAGCCGGTGGTCCTGCACGAACTGATGGACCGGCATCAACTCGATCGCCGTGACCCCCAGCTCCCTCAGATGCCCGATCACCGCCGGATGCGCCAGCGCGGCGTACGTCCCCCGGATCTCCTCCGGCAGCTCCGGGTGGCGCATCGTCAGGCCCTTCACATGGGCCTCGTAGATGACCGTGCGGTGGTACTCCGTCCGGGGCGGCCGGTCGTCCCCCCAGTCGAAGTACGGATTGACCACCACCGAAGTCATCATGTGCGGTGCCGAGTCCATGTCATTGCGCTTCTCCGGCCGCCCGAAGGGATAGCCGTAGACCGCCTCCCCCCAGTCCACCGCCCCGCTCACGGCCTTCGCGTACGGGTCGAGCAGCAGCTTGGCGGAGTTGCAGCGCAGACCGCGCCGCGGCTCGTACGGGCCGTGCGCCCGGAAGCCGTACCGCTGACCCGGCATCACCCCCGGGAGGTAGGCGTGCCATACGAACGCGTCCGTCTCCCGCAGCTCCACCGCCGTCTCCGAGCCGTCCTCGTGCAAGAGGCACAACTCGATCCGTTCGGCGGCCTCCGAGAAGACCGCGAAATTGGTTCCGGCGCCGTCGTACGTGGCACCGAGGGGGTACGCCTGTCCCGGCCAGACCTGCATGCCCAGAAGTCTTCCACCCCCGGCCGCGCTTTCCGCAGATCTTCCGCAAAAGCCGGTCCGCCGCCCGCCCCGAGGGCTCCGCCGAGCGGGTGACAGCAGCCTTCCGCCACCCGTCCGGCTACTTCTGGCTATGAATCAGATCACGTCCGGCGCCCGGGTATCGGACAACCGGCACGTCCGACGGCAGAGTTGACCGCAGGCCCGACGGACGCGCGTGCACCCCCTCCCGCCCGCGCAGTAGTCTGCCTTGATCATTGGGAGCGGGGGCGGAAGGCGGTGCGCTGGTGAGCTCGGGCGGGCTGGAGCTGCCCCCTGGGGACGGCTGTCCGGAAGAGGACGGCACGTCCGACACCCCTCCGGGCGTGGTCTCCCTGACCCGCCCGAGGGAGATCGGGGCGGAACTGGACTGGGGCGCCGAAGCCTGGGGCGAGGTGCGCACACGCGCCCGCCGGGCGGGGCGTGCCTACATATGGCTCAACCTGGTCGAGCAGCGGCTCCGCGCCGTCGTCGCCGCCGTGCTGCGCCCGGTCTACGAGCCCGTCCACGGCGAGGAGGAATGGGTCGTCGCGGCCGCCGGCCCGGCCGGCCAGGAATGGGTGCAGCGCGCCGTCGCCGTCCGCGAGGTCAGCCGCCGCAAGGGCTATCTGCTCGACCCGGCCGACGACAACGTCCTCAGCTTCCTCACCCTGCCCCAGCTGCGCGAGCTGGTCGTCCAGCACTGGCCGTGCTTCGAGCCCTACCTCGACGACCGGCGCGAGCTCGAACTCGTACTGGACGAGCTCGAGGTGGCCCGCAACGTCGTCTCCCGCAACCGGGCGCTCTCCCAGACCGTCCTCGCCCAGGCCGAACGCGCCTCGGCCAGGCTGCTGGACATCCTCGGCAGCGGCAGCGGCGCGGGCGCCTCCTCCGGCGACCGGCTGCCCATCGACGCCGTCGAGGACCTCGTCGGCGACCGCTACGCCGACGTCGTCGGCGTCCACCCCGACCGGGTGCGGCTCCAGCGCCAGCTGCCCGTCGAGGACCTCTTCGGCAGCGCCCGCCGCCTCGACGCCGTCGGCATAGGCCTGAACCTCCTCGTCCAGAACTACTCCGGACGGCGCATGGTCCGCCTCGCCGAGGCCGGTTGCCGCACCCGGCTGCTCTTCCTCAACCCCGCCAGCAGCGCCGTGCGCCGCCGGGAGCGGGAACTGGGGATCAAGAAGGGCGAGATGAGCCGGTCCGTGGAGATGAACATCATCCACATGCGGCGGGTGCGCGCCGCGCTCCGGGACGCGTCCTCCTTCGAGATCCGCGTCTTCGACGAGACCCCGCGCTTCACCGCCTACCTGGTCAACGGCGACGGCTCGGACGGGGTCGCCGTGGTGCAGTCCTATCTCCGCAAGGCGCGCGGCATGGAGTCGCCGGTGCTCGTCCTGCGCGGCGGCCACGGCCGGGGCGTGCTCCGGGAGGGGCGCCCCGACGCGGACGGCGGGCTCTTCGACACCTACCGCGAGGAGTTCGAGGGCGTGTGGGAGGACTCCAGGCCGGTGTCGTAGGCGGATCCCTCACGGTGTCTCTCACAGCCTCTCTCGCGGCGCCTGGTTCCAGGGTCGCGGCCCGTTGTCAGTGGGCCGTGCGACGCTGGGGACCAGACGGGGGAAGCACTACCGACAGGGGGGACCGCGATGGCCTGGCACGAGGAGCGTCTGGTCGGCTTCGATCTGGAGACGACGGGCACCGACCCGTCGACGGCCCGGATCGTCACCGCGGCGGTCGTGGAGACCAAGGGCGGCGAGGTCGTCGCGAGCCGGCTCTGGCTGGCCGACCCGGGCACGCCGATACCGGCCGAGGCCACGGCGATCCACGGCATCACGACCGAGCGGGCCGCCGACTGCGGGCGGCCCGCGCGCGAGGTGGCGGAGGAGGTGGCCACCGCCCTGGCCGGCCACTGGTCGATGGGCGTGCCGGTCATCGCGTACAACGCGGCCTTCGACCTGAGCCTGCTCTCGGCCGAGCTGGAGCGGTACGGCCTGCGGTCGCTGACCGAGCGGCTGGGCGCCGAGCGGCTGGGCGGGGACGGTGCGGGCGCGCCGGCGGTCGTGGGCCCGGTCGTCGATCCCCTCACCATCGACCGTGCCGTCGACCGCTTCCGCAAGGGCCGGCGCACGCTGGCCGCCGCCTGCCGGGAGTACGGGGTCGTGCTCGACGGGGCGCACGAGGCGGGCGCGGACGCCCTGGCGGCCGTGCGCGTGGCGCGCGCGATAGCCGGGCGGTACGCGCACATCGCGGCGGCCGACCTGTGGGAGCTGCACCGCGATCAGACGCGGTGGTACGGGGAGTGGGCGGCCGACTATCAGAAGTGGCTGCGGCGGCAGGGGAATCCGGAGGCGGTGGTGGAGGGAACGTGGCCGCTGCGCTGAGCCGCCCCCTTGTAGGGGCCGGGCCCAGTCGCCCCCTTATAGGTAAGGAAACGGTAAAACCGGCTGGTAATGTCGTTGATCCGCCGATTCGACCTGCCTGAAGGACCTTGCATGAGCATGCCCACTCCGCCCGGCGACCGGAATCCTGTGGACCAGGCGCCGTCGGCCGGCCAGGAGCCGTGGGGCCCCCGCCCGGCGGAACCCGCCCCGGCGTACTGGCCGCCGTACCCGATACCCGTGCCCCAGGCGCGCAACAACGGCATGGGCATCACGGCCCTGGTCCTCGGTATCACCGGCGTGGTCCTCGGCCTGACGGTCATCCTGTTCTGGCTGTCCTGGCTGCCGGCCCTGCTGGCGGTGGTCTTCGGCTTCGTCGGACTCGGCTACGCGCGCAGGGGCCTGGCGACCAATAAGGCGATGGCGCTGGCCGGGGTGATCACGGGCGCGGCCGGTCTCCTGATATCGGCCGGCGTCGGCGTGTTCTTCGTGGTGGTGGCGAAGGAGGTCGCCGACGACGGCCGTGCGAAGGCCGAGCGGGCGAAGGCGGCGGCCGCCGCCGAGGAAGAGAAGGAGAAGGCGGAGGAGAGGGCCAGGCACCTGTCGTTCGGTCAGTCGTACACGTTCGAGAACGGTCTGAAGGTCACGGTGGCCAAGCCGCAGCCGTTCGAGCCGCGTGAGCCCGTGTTCGGCCACGCGGAGGGGAACAAGGCCGTGCAGGTGACGGTCACCGTCGTCAACACCGGCACGGAGCGGATCGCGGTCGAGTCGGGGCTGCCCAACGTCAACGACGCCAACGGGGCCTCCACGGAGCTGGTGATCGACGGAAGCGGACGCCAGAAGGTCATCACCGGCTACGTCCTGCCCGGCAAGGAAGCCGTCGGCAAGTACGCCTTCTCGCTGCCGTCCGACGCGGCCGGCAAGGCCGAGGTCGAGTTCAGCCCCGATGGGAAGCGGTTGCCGTACGCCTACTGGTCCGGCCCCACCTCTTGAGCGGTCGGGCGCCGGCTGCGCCGGGGTTGAGTCCAGGGTTCAGCCCGGTGTTCAGTCCGGGGGCTCGTCCGTCCGCGGTTCCCCGGAGCCGCCCGTACCGCCGGTCCGCTCGCCGAGGTTCTTGACGTTCTCGGTGCCCGCCTGCTGGTCCTGCATGTCCCGGGGAACGGCCTTGCGGCGCCCGGAAGGCTTCCCGTCGCGTGCCCGCCCGTAAGGGTCCCCGGACGTCTTCCTGGGCTGCTGCCGAGCCATATCGGCCACCTCCGTGGTCATGAGCGCGCACCCACTACGCGGATGCGGCGGGCCCCCCGGGTACCCGGGCGCCGGTCACACATGCGGTGCCGACGAAACGGCGGTCCCTCCCTCGACCGCGGTCCCTATTTCGCCTCCGCCGCCTCGATGCGGTGCAGCGTCACTTCGGTGAGCTCGCCGCCGTCCGCACGAGCGGTCATGTACGTGCGGTAGGGCTGCCGGCGCCGGTCGGTGGGCGAGCCGGGGTTCAGCAGGCGCAGGCCGCCGGGGGCGGTGGTGTCCCAGGGGATGTGGCTGTGGCCGAAGACCAGCACGTCGGTGGCCGGAAAACGTTCGGCGCAGCGTTCCTCGCGGCCGCGCGCCGGGCCCGTCTCGTGGACGATCGTGAAGCGCAGTCCGCCGAGCTCGGCGTGGGCGATCTCGGGCAGCCGGGCGCGCAGATCGGGGCCGTCGTTGTTGCCGTGGACGGCGATGAGACGGCGGGCGCGGGCGGTGAACAGCTCCAGGGTCGCGATGTCGGTCCAGTCCCCGGCGTGGAGGACGACGTCGGCCCGGTCCATCGCCTCCAGAAGGGGTGGCGGCACCTTCCGGGCCCGGGTGGGCAGGTGGGTGTCGGACGTCAGGAGCAACCGCATGAACCCGACCCCGGCCCCTAGCCCCGTACCCTGAGCGCGCTCTCGTCGCAGGAGACGATCTCCAGCTCCCGTCCGGGCCGCCCGGCCGCCGGGAAGGAGATCGTCAGCCGGACGCCGTCCTTGGTCTGCCAGACGCCGGGCACGGAATCGGGGGCGTCACCGCGCCCGATGGGGTGGTCGACGAAGGTTCCGTCGGCGGCGAACTCCATCCCTTCCCGCCCTCGCGAGGGCGGGAAGGGATGGTCGGCGGGCCGGTAGACGGAGATGTCGGCAGAGTCCTCTTCGCGGGAATGGATCCAGCTCCGGAAGAGAGCCGGGGGTGGCTCGTTCATTCCTCAAACACCTCAGCAATCACCCGGATTCACCTGAATGGCGGGATCCGGAAGGTTGACATACGGTTGGAATTGAATTCCGGTATATCCGTCTCTTTCCACGTTCTACGGGTCTACCGTAGACGCCATCGGGCCCGACTCTCTCCCGTAACTCGCCGCGTCTGACGGCGGTCAGAGGAGGTGCCGCATGCCCGAGAACCGGCAGAACGCCACATCCGAGAGGTCACCCGAGAGCCTGCTGTGCGGGACCATGGAAGTCCACCGCAGACTGCTCACGGAACACGCTCCGTACGCGGGGGCGCGTGCGGACCTCGAGAACAAGGCCTTCGCCTACGAGAAGGGGCACGAGCGGACCACGCGTTCCGGAGTGACCCTCATCCCGGTCGTCGTCCACGTCGTGCACCAGAACGGCGCGCAGAACATCGACGACGCACAGGTCGCCAGCCAGATCGAGGCCCTCAACCGGGACTACCGCAAGACCAATGCGGACGTCTCCGGCGTCCCGGCCGTCTGGCAGGCACGGGTGGCCGACTGCGACATCGAGTTCCAGCTGGCCACCACCGACCCGTCCGGGGCGCCGACCAACGGCATCACCCGCACCCAGACCGCGACCGCGAGTTTCGGCACCGACGACGCCGTGAAGTCGACGGCGACCGGCGGCCAGGACCCGTGGCCCACCGACCGCTACCTCAACCTGTGGTCCTGTGAACTGGGCGGCGGGCTGCTCGGGTACGCGCAGTTCCCCGGCGGACCGGCCGCCACCGACGGCGTGGTCATCCTCCACTCCGCGTTCGGCACCACCGGGACCGCGACGGCACCCTTCAACCTGGGCCGCACCGCGACCCATGAAGTGGGCCACTGGCTGAACCTCTTCCACATCTGGGGCGACGACGGCACGGCCTGCAACGGCACCGACTTCGTGGCCGACACCCCCAACCAGGGCGGGCCCAACTTCGGCAAGCCGAACTTCCCCCGCGTCACGTGCAAGAACGCACCCGATGGCGACATGTTCATGAACTACATGGACTACGTCGACGACGCGGCCATGTTCATGTTCACGGAGGGCCAGCTGGCCCGCATGAACGCCACCCTCGACGGACCTCGCTCCTCGTTCCTCAGCGCGTAGCCGCGCCAACCGAAAAGGACGGCCGGTCAGAAGGGATACCAGCGCACCGCCGGGTCGTTGTCGCGGAGGGAGGCGACCCGGCGGCGGAACTCCGCGAGGGCGGCCGGATTGCCCGGCGCGTGCTGGGCCACCCAGGCGCAGCTCGCCGTCTCCCGGGCCCCGCGCAGCACGGCGCAGCCCTCCCACTCCCGGACGTCCCAGCCGTAGGCGTGGACGAAGGAGTGATAGGCGTCCGGGTCCAGCCCGTACCGGTCCTTGCTGAGGGCCATCACCACCAGGTCGTGCTCGCGCAGGTCCGAGGCGAAGGTCTCCAGGTCGACGAGTACGGGACCGTCGGGCCCGATGTGGACATTGCGCGGCAGGGCGTCGCCGTGGATCGCCCCCGGCGTCAGGTGCGGGGTGAGGGCGGCGGCCGCGGCGGCGAAGCCGTCGCGGCGCTCGCGCAGATAATCGGCGTCGGCCGGGTCGATCGCCGTCCCGGCCAGCCGCAGCCACCGCTCGACGCCGCCCAGCAGATCGCGCCGCGGCAGCCCGAACCCGGGCTCGGGGAGAGCGTGCACCTGCCGGAGGAGCCCGGCCAGATCGGCGGGACCGGCAGGGCGCTCCGCCGCCGGGAGCCGGTGCCAGAGCGTCACGGGATGCCCGTCGGCCACCAGCACCTCGGGCTCCGCCGCCCGCACCGCCGGCACGCCCGCCTCCGCGAGCCAGGCGGCGATCCGCAGCTCACGGGTGGCGCGCTCCACGAGGGACGCGTCCCGGCCCACCTTCGCGACGAGACCGTCCGCGGCGAACACCGCGTTCTCGCCGAGGGCCAGCAACTCGGCGCCGGCCGCCGGGAGCGGGGTGCCCGCCTCCGCGAGGAGTTCCCGTGCCCGCTGTTCGGTGAATGCCACGCCGTTCCTTCCGCTTATCCGCTCTCCAGGATGCCGCCAGTCTCCCTCATGGGCGGTGGTATCCGGACACGCCGGAGTTCGGCCGATCACGTAACCCCTGGTACGGTCGCGTCCCATCGGCTGCCGTGCCCAACCCCCACGGGGCACGGCGGCCGTCTCGATAAGCTCCCCCCACGTTCTGCGTGATCTTGCGAGAGGAGCTTTCGCCCATGACCGCCGCGATACTCGGCTTCGCCCTCTTCTCCCTGCTGGTGGCCATGGCCCCGGGCCCGGACACCCTGCTCGTGCTGCGCAACTGCCTGCGCGGCGGCCGCCGCACGGGCAGCGCGACCGCGCTCGGCGCGGCGGCCGGCTCCCTCGCCTGGGGCATCGCCGCCGCCCTCGGCCTGGCGGCGGCGCTCCAGCGCTGGGACGCGGCCTTCACGGCCGTCAGGCTGGCGGGGGCGGCGTACCTCGTCTTTCTGGGGGCGCAGGTGCTGTGGGCCCAGCGGCGGGCGGGCGCCGCGGCGGTGGAGGTGCCGGACGAGGGCGGGCGGGCTCCGGCGGCGGGCGAGGCGTTCCGTCAGGGGCTGCTGAGCTGTCTGCTCAACCCCAAGGTGGGGGTCTTCTTCGTGGCCGTCGTGCCGCAGTTCCTCCCGGAGGGCGGGGGATCGGCGCTGGGCACGACGCTGCTGTTCGGCGCGGTCGACGCGGCGGTCGCGGGCGTCTGGCTGCTGTTGGTGGCGGCGGGCGCCACCCGCTTGCTGGGCTGGCTCCGCCGGCCCCGGGTACACCGCAACCTTGAGCGGACCACGGGCGGGGTGCTGGTGGCGCTGGGGGTGGGGACGGCGGTGGAGGGTTAATAGCGGGGGCCGGGGACGACGGTGACCTTGCCGGGCGGGAAGAGGTCCAGGTTCAGGACGTCTTTGGCCTCCGCGATGACGACGTCGGGGTGGTCGATGGTGGCGAGGGTGCTCAGGTCGACGACCGTTTGATGCGACCAGTGGCAGGAGAGCCTGAGCAGCCGGAGGCCCGGGAAGACCTTGCCCACGGGTGTCAGGTCGACAGGGTGCGAGGGACGTACGAGCGTGAGTTCCCGTACCTGGGGGAGTACGGGACCCATGGCGAGCCGGAACATGTCCTGCTCGACGATCACCAAGCGAGTCAGTCGTGGGAGACGCGTGAGCTCTTCGCGATCCCCATCAGGGAATCTGGGGGCGTTGATGGAGAGATATTCCAGCCCGTCGAACGCCTCCAGTCCCGTCAGGGATCGTGACGCTTTCCGCTGCCATACGTAGAGCCTCCGCAATTTGGGCATGGCGGGCAGCGACGAGGTGTGCGACCGGCGCACGGGGAGGTCGAGGTTCAGCTCCTCCAGCTCCGGCAGCTCGGCCACGCGACGCAGGTCGTGCGGGCGAGTGTCGTGGATCAGCAGCGTGGTGAGCGGCAGCCCGTCGAGCGGCGACAAGTCGGTGATCTCGGAGCACCTGACCAGGGAGAGCCTGCGCAGCCTCGGCAGGCACCGGAGGAAGGCCACATCGTTCAGCCGCTGGTTGGCGGACAAGCTGATGCTCGTCAACCGGTCCGGAGCGACCGCCGCCAGGATTTCTTCTGCGGAGAATTCTCCGAAGAAGCGGATATCCGACTGCTGCGGGAGGTCTGGCACGAGTTCCAGAGCAGCGCGGCTGCGGACGGTGACGGGGCACTCGGCCGGCAGATGGTTGAGGATCTCTTCCGCGAACTCCTCGGTGTCGAACGAGTCCCAGCTCGCCGACAGTGTGCTGATGACGCGCGGGGCGCGACAGCCGCGATACCGCTTGAGCAAGGCGAGAGCGGCGTCCCCGCCGACGTCCGCCGCCGTGCGGACGACAGCTTCCGCCTCCTTCTCCGGCAGCCCCTGCGGACCTGGCAGCAGATCGAGGATCACCGGCCCCACCATGGCCAGTTTATTGGCCTCGGCATAGCGCCTTGGCGGCACCAGCTCCGCCGCCCGCTGCTCCACCTTCGCCCGCACCTCCGGGTCCAGCTCCGTGGCCTGCTCCAGGCAGGCCATGGCGAGCAGGTGCAGCCGCGTCCGGTGATCGGCGGCCTGATCGCCGCGTGCCATGAGCTGGCGCAGCAGCGTCGCCCGCTCCGCCGGCCGCGCGTGGGCCACGGCCATCCGGACGACGTCCTCCCACTGGTCGTCGTGGGCGTTCCGCACCAGCAGTCCGAGGTCGTGCCCCTCCACGGCGGCCTTCGCGCCGAGGTAGTCCTGGAACGTGCGGTGGACGAAGTCGATGGTGTCCGCCGTCGGTCTGCGCAGCAGCCCGCACCGGGAGACCAGGTGGGTGAGGACCCGCCGGGCGTCGCCCTGCCCCGCGACGGTCGGCATGGCGGGAAGAACGTCTTCGAGAACGGCCAGGGCGGTCCTCTCCTCCATCTCCGCCTGGCTGTTGCGGATGAGCCAGTACGCCAGCCGTTGCAGCAGCTGGACCGCCTCGTGCTGTGTGAGGCTGATCCCCTCGGGTGCCTCGATGCCCCGCTCGTCGTCCCTCCGGCTCAGCAGCATGGCCAGCGCCGCCTCGTACAGTTCCATCCGGCTCCGGGGCAGACGGCCCCGGCGGTCGCGGTGGAGCGCGCACAGCAGGGCGCACATCAGCGGGGTCGTCGCCAACTGGGCCAGGGGCCGCTGGGCCCTTACGGCATCCTTGAAGCGCTCTTCGAGTTCGGGCTCGGTACGGGCCGCCGTGTGCCACCGCGTGGCGAAGACGAGGACGTCCTTCCGGTTCATCGGCCGTACGGTCAGCTCCGCGAACCCCGCCACTTCGAGCCACCGTTCGGGTACGGCTGTCGGCCGCGTGGTGACCAGGAAACTCGCACGGGGGTAGGCCGCGATCAGGTCGCGGAGCCACTCCTTCGTCTCTTCGCGCCGATGGGCGGGCACCTCGTCGATGCCGTCGACGAGCAACAGCCCCCGCCCGCTCTTGAGGACCCGGTCCGCCCAGTCCGGCGGCTGCGCCGGGGCGAGCGGGCACCTGATGGCTTCCAGGAAACGGTCCGGAGCGGGTGGGGCGCTCTTGAGGTCGAGCCTGCGCAGGGGGATGACGAAGGGGATGCTCCCACGCCGGGCGGAGGTGACGGCAAGCCATTGGACGAGCGTGGTCTTGCCGCTGCCCGCGAGCCCGCGGATCAGCGCTCGCTGCTGCCCGGCCAGGGCCTTCTCGGCACGTTCGACGACGGTGAGGGAGCCGTCGCGCCTGCTCGTCAGTTCCAGGCTGACGTAGGCGGGCTCCAGCGGCCAGCTCGCCGCATGGGATCCCCGCAGATCGAGGCCGACGACGGTGAGATCGCTGTGCCGCTCGACGACGTAGCGGCAGTACCGTTCTTCGAACGGGATGTCATCCGCCCGGACAGCGGCCTCGACGATCTCCTCCGCCGCTCTCTCCCGCAGCACCAGCAGCGGGCCCGGGTCGGCGCCCAGGGCCTTGGCGAGGGCCACCACCGTGCCCTCCGTCGGCACCTTCCGCCCGTTGAGGGTCTGGCTGACGGTCGTGTGCCCGAGCCCCGCCCGTCGCTCCAGCGCCACATGCGTCAGGCCGCGCTCGAACCGCAACCGGCGCAATCGCGCGGCCAGTTCCCCCAGCGCCCCCGAATCCGCACCCATCCGTTCATCTTCATACGCGCGAACGCCGACGAACGCGGAATCGCGGAAGTTCAGCCCATGACCCTCGAACTGCTCACCCTCATCACAGCGTTCGCCGCGATCCTGTCCCGCACCGACACCACCCCCGCCGACCGCGCCGCGCTCCTGACCGCCTTCGTCAACGTCCTCGCCCTGCTCACCCGGTAGCGGCCACAGCCAACCGAGGCGCCACCCGTGCCGCCTCCCCGTACCGCCGCAGCACCAGCGCCGCCACCTCCGGGGCCGGCCCCAGTACGTCCGCGACGAAATCGGCCCCCCGCGCCCCCGCCGCGATGCGGTCCGGCAGCCGGCCCGGGGCCAGGACGTACGGCGCGACCGCCACGCGCCGTACGCCCTCGGCGCGCCGCAGCGCGCGCACCGCGTCCTCCGTCCTCGGGAAGGAGGTGGAGGTGGAAGCGGAGGCGAACGCGGGTCGCACGGCACACCAACCACTCGCGTGCCGCCACTCCCGCGCGATTTCTGCGATCACCGCGATCGCCTCCGGGTCCGATGAGCCCGCCGAGGCCAGGACGACCCCGGTCGAGCTCCGGTCGGCGTCCCGTACCCCGGCCTGCCGCAGCCGTCGTTCCAGCGCGTCCGTCAGCAGGGACGACGGGCCCAGGACGGGCGCCTGGTGGACGGTCAGCTCAGGCAGCCGGGCTGCCGCGCCCGCCAGCACCGCCGGAATGTCCGCCTTCGCGTGGAACGCCCGTGTCAGCAGCAGCGGAACCGCCACCACCTCCCCGACGCCCTCCGCCGCCAGCCGTTCCAGCACGCGCGGCACGCTCGGCGCGCAGAAGTCCAGGAAGCCGACCTCCACGCGCAGCCCCGGCCGGCGCCCCGCGACCGCCTGCCGCAGCGCGGCGACCGTCGCCGCGTGCCGGGGGTCGCGGCTGCCGTGGGCGATGAGGAGGAGGACCACGAGCAGCGCCCCTACCGCGTCGCCAGGCCGCGCGAGCGCAGCACCCTGCGCTCCAGCGGGCTGAAGACGATCAGGTCGATGGCGATGCCGACGAACAGGATCAGGACGATGCCCAGCAGCACCCCCGGCATGTCCGAGTCCGTGCGGGCGTTCTCCAGGTACTGGCCCAGGCCCAGGCCCAGGTCCGGCGAGGACGCGATGAGTTCCGCCGCCATCAGCGATCGCCACGAGAAGGCCCAGCCCTGCTTCAGCCCGGCGAGGTATCCGGGCAGGGCCGCCGGCAGCAGCACGTGCCACGCCCCCCGCGCGCCCGTCGCGCCCATCGTGCGGCCCGCGCGCAGGTACAGCGGGGGCACCTGGTCGATGCCGGAGACCAGGCCGTTGGCGATGGACGGCACGGCACCCAGCAGGATCACCGCGTACATCGCCGAGTCCGTGATGCCCAGCCAGATGACGGCCGCCGGCACCCAGGCCACCGACGGGAGGGACTGGAGCCCGGACAGGACCGGGCCCAGCGCCGCCCGTATCAGCGGCACTCTGGCCACCAGCAGTCCCAGCGGCGTGCCGATGGCGAGGGCGGCGAGGAAGCCGAGCAGGCCGCGCGAGACGCTGGTCCAGACGATGCCGAAGAGCGTGCCCTCCAGCCACAGCCGGCGCAGGGCGCCCCACACCGCCGACGGGTCGGGGAGCTTGTAGTCGTCCGTGACCCCCGCCAGGACCAGCAGCTTCCACACCACCAGCACCAGGACGACGGCCGCCACGGGCGGCAGCACCTTGCGCAGCAGCACTTCCCGCAGCGGCGTCCGCTTCACCGGCACCGCGTCGAGGGCGTCGAGGCCGGCCTCCAGGCCCGCGAGATCCCCACCTGCGAGATCCCCGCCCGCGAGATCCCCGGCCCGGGAGCCCTCTCCCGTCCGGGGGCGTTCGGTCTCAGTCCCTGCCATGGCGGCGGATCTCCCCCCGGAGCTCTTCCGTGATCTCGACCGACAGGTCGGCCACCGCCGCGTCCTCGATCCGGCGCGGCTGCGGGATGTCCACCGTCCACTCCCGCACCACCCGCCCCGGCCGGGACGACAGCAGCACCACCCGCTGGCCGAGCCGCACCGCCTCCCGGACGTTGTGGGTGACGAACAGCACCGACAGCGAGGTCTCCGACCAGATGCGCGTCAGCTCGTGGTGGAGCACGTCCCGGGTGATGGCGTCGAGCGCGGCGAACGGCTCGTCCATCAGCAGCACCCGGCTGTCCTGCGCCAGGGCCCGCGCCAGCGCGACGCGCTGCCGCATCCCGCCCGACAGCTCGTGCACGCGCTTGCCGTACGAGCCGCCCAGCCGGACGAGCCGGAGCAGCCGCTCCGCCTCCGCCCGGCGCTCCGCCCTCGGCACGCCGCGCAGCCGCAGGGCCAGCTCGATGTTGCGGCCCGCCGTCAGCCACGGGAACAGCGCGTGCTCCTGGAACATCAGCGCCGGGCGGCCGCCGGGCACCTCGATGGTGCCTGCCGACGGCCGGTCCAGGCCGGCCACCAGGTTCAGCAGCGTCGACTTGCCGCAGCCCGAGGCGCCCAGCAGGCACACGAACTCCCCGGGGCGGACGTCGAGGGTGATGTCGTCGAGTACCGAACGGCCGTCGTAGCTCTTGTGGACGTGGTCGATCCGGACGCCCGTCGCCGGTGCCCGGTCCTCGCCGACGGCGGCCGTGGCGGACGCGGTCGTGGCGGACGTATTCGTGCTCAGTGCCGGTGCCATCCGGTCACCTCCTGGTCGGGGAGCGGGCATACGAGCCCCTACTGCCGCGTACACGTCACTGCCTGCCGAGCTTCGCCGCGTCGACCGTGGGCCTGCCCTCGGCCGCCAGGACCTTGTTGAGCGGGGCCAGGTCGTAGATGCCGGCCAGATCCGGCTTCTCCAGCAGCCCCGCCTTGACCGCGTGGTCCGCCTCGGCCTGGAGGGTGGTGGCCAGCGGGTCGTCCGTCGTCCGGATGGACTGCCACGCCGGGTCGAGGATCTCCGGCGGCAGGTCCTTGCCCGACAGCTTCTTCAGCGCCGCGTTGGCCGAGGTCTTCGCCCGGTCGGGGTTCGCGGCGATCCAGGCGTTGGTCTTCACCGAGCCCCGCAGCACGGCCTCGACGACGTCCGGGTGGGCGTCGAGGAACTTCTTCGACACGATCACATTGGTGATGACGAACTTGCCGTCCGGCCAGAGGGTGCTCTCGTCCAGCAGTACCTTCCCGCCCTCCGAGACCAGCTTGGAGGCGGTCGGCTCGGGCACCCACGCGCCGTCCACCGCACCGGACTTGAAGGCGTCGGGCGTCACCTTGTTGTCCGTGCGGACGACGGAGACGTCGCCCTTGCCGCTCTGCGGGTCGACCTTCCAGCCCTGCCCGGAGATCCAGTTGAGGAACGCCACGTCCTGGGTGTTGCCCTTCTGCGGAGTGGCGATCCGCTTGCCCTTGACGTCCTCCAGCGAGCCGATCTTCTTGGGGTCGACCACGAGCTTCACCCCGCCGGAGGCCGAGCCGGCGATGATCCGCAGGCTCTGGCCCTTGGACTTCACATAGCCGTTGATGGCGGGCGAGGGGCCGATCCAGCCGATGTCGATGGAGCCCGCGTTGAGCGCCTCGATCTCCGACGGCCCGGCGTTGAAGGTGGTCGAGGTGAGCTTGGTGGTGCCCAGCTCCTTCTGGAGGATGCCCTCCTGCTCGCCGACCAGCGGCGTGGCGTGGGTGATGTTGGGGAAGTAGCCGATGCGCACGGTGCCGGCGGAGAGCTTCGCTCCGGTGGCGGCCGCGGGGCCTGCGGTGGTGCCGGAGGACTTCTGGGAGCCGTAGCCGCAGGCGCCCAGAGCCAGGGCCAGCAGCGGCACGGCGACGAGCGCCGGCAGTGGCCGGCGAGCGGGGGATGACACGAGGGGGGTTCCTCTCGTTCAGCGATATGGGCGGTATCCGGGCCGGGGACGGGCGTCAGCCCGCACATCGCCCCACTCCGCCCTGCCCGCTGCCGAGGGCACCGCTGCCGATGCGGCCGCCCTCCTTGTCGAACGTCGCGAAGGCGTCCTGCGCCTGCCCGGTCATCGCTAGAAGTCCCAGCCGTCGTCGGCGGCCGCCACCGGGGTCCTCGCCGCGAACGCCGTCCCGGCCATGCCCGCCGTCAGCGTCGTGCCGTCGGCGGGGTCGATCAGCAGGAACGAGCCGGTGCGCCGGGAGTCGGCGTACGCGTCGAGCGCGAGCGGCTCGGCGGTGCGCAGGACGATGCGGCCGATGTCGTTGGCGGCCAGCTCGCCGGGGTCCGGGTGCTGGGTGAGGTCGTCCAGGGCCAGCCGCGACGGCACCGCCTTGACCAGCGCCTTCACCGTCCGCGTGGTGTGCTTGAGCAGGACCCGGTCGCCGACGCGCAGCGGGCGGTCGGCCACGTGGCAGACGGTGGCCTCGACGTCGCGGGTGGTGCCGGGCGCCGTGCCGGTGGGGGCTATCAGGTCGCCGCGCGAGACGTCGAGGTCGTCGGCGAGCCGCAGGGTGACCGACTGCGGTGCCCAGGCCACGTCCACCGGCCCGGCCAGGCCGTCGATGGCGGCGATCGTGCTCGTGCGCCCCGAGGGCAGCACCGTCACCGGTTCGCCGACGCGCAGCACGCCGGAGGCGACCTGACCGGCGTAGCCCCGGTAGTCGGGGTACGCGGCCGTTCGCGGGCGGATGACGTACTGGACGGGGAAGCGCGCGGGTTCGTCGGTGGGGTCGCTGCCGACGGGCACGGTCTCCAGGTGCTCCAGCACGGTCGGGCCGCCGTACCAGTCCATGTGCGCCGACGGGGTCACCACGTTGTCGCCCGCGAGCGCCGAGATCGGGATCGCGGTGACCTCGGGGACCCCGAGCGAGGCGGCGTACGCGCCGAACTCCCCGGCGATCGCGGCGAACGCGGACTCGGCGTAGCCCACGAGGTCCATCTTGTTGACGGCCAGCACCACGTGGGGGACGCGCAGCAGCGCGGCGACGGCCGCGTGGCGGCGGGTCTGCTCGACGACGCCGTTGCGGGCGTCGACGAGCACCACGGCCAGCTCGGCGGTGGAGGCGCCGGTGACCATGTTGCGGGTGTACTGCACATGGCCGGGGGTGTCGGCGAGGACGAACCGGCGGCGGGGCGTGGCGAAGTAGCGGTGGGCGACGTCGATGGTGATGCCCTGCTCGCGCTCGGCGCGCAGCCCGTCGGTGAGCAGCGCCAGGTCGGGGGCGTCCTGGCCGCGGCCCAGGGACGCCCGTTCGACGGCCTCCAGCTGGTCGGCCAGGACCGACTTGGAGTCGTGGAGGAGCCGGCCCACGAGGGTGGACTTGCCGTCGTCGACGCTTCCGGCGGTGGCGAAGCGCAGGAGCGAGGTGGCCTGGTCGGTGGCGGTGTCGGTGCTCATGGCTAGAAGTACCCCTCGCGCTTGCGGTCCTCCATCGCGGCCTCGGACAGCTTGTCGTCGGCCCGGGTCGCGCCCCGCTCGGTGAGCCGGGACGCCGCGATCTCGGCGATGACGGCGTGGATGGTGGCGGCGCCCGAATCGACGGCACCGGTGCAGGACATGTCCCCCACGGTGCGGTAGCGCACCAGGCGTCTCTCCACCCGCTCGCCGTCGCGGGGGCCTCC
The DNA here is from genome assembly GCF_014648775.1 of Streptomyces abikoensis. Lineage (GTDB taxonomy): Bacteria > Actinomycetota > Actinomycetes > Streptomycetales > Streptomycetaceae > Streptomyces > Streptomyces abikoensis. Next base: position 1,213,335 of record NZ_BMRT01000001.1, on the reverse strand, counting down.
CCAGTCGCCGGGGGCCAGCCACATGCCGTCGCGGGCGAAGACCTCGCGCTCGTGGGCGTAGTAGATGGAGGGCAGTTCGATCTTCTCCCGGGCGATGTACTGCCAGACGTCCAGCTCGGTCCAGTTGGACAGCGGGAAGACGCGGACGTGTTCGCCGGGGGAGTGGCGGCCGTTGTAGAGCTGCCACAGCTCGGGGCGCTGCCGGCGCGGGTCCCAGCCGCCGAACTCGTCCCGCAGCGAGAACACGCGCTCCTTGGCCCGGGCCTTCTCCTCGTCGCGCCGGCCGCCGCCGAAGACGGCGTCGAAGCGGTGGCGGCCGATGGCGTCCAGCAGCGGCACCGTCTGGAGCGGGTTGCGGGTGCCGTCGGGGCGTTCGCGCAGCTCGCCCCGGTCGATGAAGTCCTGCACGGACGCCACGTGCAGCCGCAGGCCCAGCTCGGCGACCGTGCGGTCGCGGTAGGCGAGGACCTCGGGGAAGTTGTGCCCGGTGTCCACGTGCAGCAGCCCGAAGGGGACGGCCGCCGGGGCGAACGCCTTGAGGGCGAGGTGGAGCATGACGATGGAGTCCTTGCCGCCCGAGAAGAGCAGCACCGGCCGCTCGAACTCGCCCGCGACCTCACGGAAGACGTGCACCGCCTCCGACTCCAGCGCGTCCAGATGCGTCAGGGCGTACGGGCTGTCCGTCGTCACAGCAACCCCCTCTCCGCCAGCAGCGCGTACAGCGCCGCCGCCGACTCCTCGACGTTCTGCTCGTGCGCGGGGATCCGCAGGTCCGGGTCGGCCGGCACCTCGTACGGGTCGTCGACTCCGGTCAGGCCGGATATCTCGCCCGCCGCCCGCTTGGCGTACAGGCCCTTCACATCGCGCGTGGAGCACACGTCCACCGGCGTGGCCACATGGACCTCCACATAGCCCGTGCCGCTCGCCTGATGGCGCTTGCGCACCGCCTCGCGGGAGTCCGCGTAGGGCGCGATGACGGGCACGAGCACCGTCACGCCGTGCGTGGCCAGCAGGTGGGCGACGAAGCCGATCCGCTGGACGTTGGTGTGCCGGTCCTCGCGGGAGAAGCCCAGGCCCGCCGAGAGGAACTCGCGGATCTCGTCGCCGTCCAGCACCTCCACCGGCCGTCCCTCGGCGCGCAGCCGGGCCGCGAGCGCACGGGCGATCGTCGTCTTGCCCGCGCTCGGCAGGCCGGTGAGCCACACGGTGGCGCCCACGCTCATGTTCCTCTCCAGCTCGTTCAGCAGCTCGTTCGCCAGGGGTTCCGTCATCCGTGCAGCCCGCATTCCGTCTTGCCCGTGCCCGACCAGCGGCCGGCCCGCGCGTCCTCGCCCGCCAGCGTGCGCCGCGTGCAGGGCGCGCAGCCGACGGAGGTGTAGCCGTCCGTCAGCAGCGGGTTGACGAGCACGCCGTGCTCGGCGACGTACGCGTCCACGTCCGCCTCGGTCCAGCGGGCGATCGGGGAGACCTTGACCTTGCCGCGCCGGGCGTCCCAGCCCACCACCGGCGTGCCGGCCCGGGTCGGGGACTCGTCGCGGCGCAGGCCGGTCGCCCAGGCGTCGTACCCGGCCAGGCCCTCCGCCAGCGGTTCGACCTTCCGCATCCGGCAGCACAGGTCCGGGTCGCGCTCGTACAGCCGCGGCCCGTGCGCCGCGTCCTGCTCGGCGACGCTCAGGCGCGGGGTGAGGGTCAGGACCCGGACGTCCATCACGGCCTCGACCGCGTCCCGGGTGCCGATGGTCTCCGGGAAGTGGTAGCCGGTGTCCAGGAAGACCACGTCGACGCCGGGCCGGACGCGCGAGGCGAGGTGGGCGACGACGGCGTCCGCCATGGAGGCGGTCACGCAGAAGCGCTCGCCGAAGGTGTCGGCCGCCCAGCGCAGGATCTCCAGGGCGGGCGCGTCCTCCAGCTCCCGGCCCGCGTCCAGGGCCAGCTGCTCAAGTCCGCTCATGCGCCCGCTCCTTGACCAGGCCCCGGGTCAGCAGCCCGAGGAAGGAGAGCTTGAACGCGCGGTTGCAGGCGCCGCACTCCCAGGCGCCGTGCCCCTGCTCACCGGGCCGCAGGTCCTCGTCACCGCAGTACGGGCAGTAGAAGGGGGCGGCGCGCTCACTCACGACAGCGCCTCCTCGTCCGCCCTGGCCGCCCATTGGGCGAACCGTTCCCCCTCGGTTCTCTCCGCCTGGAAGCGCCGCAGGACGCGCTCCACGTAGTCCGGGAGCTCCGCCGAAGTGACCTTCAGGCCGCGCACCTTGCGGCCGAACCCGGCCTCCAGGCCCAGCGCCCCGCCCAGGTGCACCTGGAAGCCCTCGACCTGCTCGCCCCGCTCGTCGGTGACCAGCTGGCCCTTGAGACCGATGTCCGCCACCTGGATACGCGCGCAGGCGTTCGGGCAGCCGTTGATGTTGATCGTGACGGGCTCGTCGAACTCCGGCAGCCGGCGCTCGAGTTCGTCGATGAGCGAGGCGCCGCGCGCCTTGGTCTCCGTGATCGCGAGCTTGCAGAACTCGATGCCCGTGCAGGCCATCGTGCCCCGCCGGAAGGGCGAGGGGGCGACCCGCAGGTCCAGCGCCTCCAGGCCCGCCACCAGCGAGGGGACCTGCTCCTCCGGCACGTCCAGCACGATCATCTTCTGCTCGGCCGTGGTGCGCACCCGGCTCGAGCCGTGCTGCTCCGCCAGCTCCGCGATCTTGGTGAGCGTGGTGCCGTCGACCCGGCCGACGCGCGGGGCGAAGCCGACGTAGAAGCGGCCGTCCTTCTGCCGGTGGACGCCGACGTGGTCCCGCCAGCGGTGGAGGGGCTGTTCGGGGGCCGGGCCGTCGGTGAGCCGGCGGCCGAGGTACTCGTCCTCCAGTACCTGGCGAAACCGTTCGGCACCCCAGTCGGCGACGAGGAACTTCAGCCGGGCCCGGTTGCGCAGCCGCCGGTAGCCGTAGTCGCGGAAGACGCCGATGACGGCGCCGAAGACGTCGGCCACCTCGTCCAGCGGCACCCAGGCGCCGAGCCGCACCCCGATCCGGGGGTTGGTCGACAGTCCGCCGCCCACCCACAGGTCGAAGCCCGGGCCGTGCTCGGGGTGGCGGACGCCGACGAACGCGACGTCGTTGATCTCGTGGGCGACGTCCAGCAGCGGGGAGCCGGAGACGGCCGACTTGAACTTCCGGGGCAGGTTGGAGAAGTCGGGGTTGCCGATGAAGCGGCGGTGGATCGCCTCGATGGCCGGGGTGCCGTCGAGGATCTCGTCCTCGGCGATGCCGGCCACGGGCGAGCCCAGGATCACGCGGGGCGTGTCCCCGCAGGCCTCCGTGGTGGACAGGCCGACGGCCTCCAGCCGCCGCCAGATCTCGGGCATGTCCTCGATCCGGATCCAGTGGAACTGGATGTTCTGCCGGTCGGTGATGTCGGCGGTGCCCCGGGCGAACTCCTGGGAGACCTCGCCGATGACGCGCAGTTGCGCGGTGGTCAGCCGGCCGCCGTCGACGCGCACCCGCAGCATGAAGAACTCGTCGTCCAGCTCCTCCGGGGCCAGGACGGCCGTGCGGCCGCCGTCGATCCCGGGCTTGCGCTGGGTGTAGAGGCCCCACCAGCGCATCCGGCCGCGCAGATCGCCGGGGTCGATGGAGTGGAAACCGGTCCTGGAGTAGATCGTCTCAATGCGTGTCCGCACATTGAGACCGTCGTCGTCCTTCTTGACCTGCTCGTTGGCGTTCAGCGGGGTGAAGTGGCCGACGGCCCACTGGCCTTCACCTCGGTGGCGGCCGGACTTGCGCCGCGCCGGGGCGGCGGCGGGGGAGCGGGAAGGGGTGTCAGCCATGGAGAAATGTCCTTAAGATCCGCATGCGTCACCGGCGGAGGCGCCGGGCGCGGCATACGAAGGGAAGCGAGGGCCACCCCGTCGGCGACACGCGGCCGACGGAGGGAGGGAACGGTGGTGCTGTGACTGTCAGCCCGCCGGACAGATGGCGCTGGACATGCGGCCGAGGTCGACGTGACGCCGACTCACCAAGGCGATTCCAGCTCGGGACATGACGGCAGCGTGGCACGGCAGTCTTCGGCCAGTCCACTGTTGTCCGAATAGCAAGATGGACCATTCCGGGATATGGAATGGTCCATGGGGTCGCGGGCCGCCGCCCGCCGTCGTCCCGCGCGCTGCGGCTAGGCCGTGCCCTCCGGGTAAGCGCCTGGCCAGGGGCCCGGAGTGGGCGCGTCCGGCTCTTCCGTCACCTTGGTATCGAACACCCGGAAGCCGCGCCGCTCGTAATTGCCGAGCGCGTGCGGTCCGTCCAGGCTGCACGTGTGCAGCCACACCCGCTTCGTGGGCTCCCGCTCGGGCCAGCGCTCGGCCAGGTCCCAGGCCCGCGCGGTCCCCACGCTCAGCAGATGGCCCCCGATCCGCCGCCCCCGGAAGCGCGGGACCAGCCCGAAGTACACGATCTCGACCGCCCCCTCCGGCTGGGCGTCCAGCTCCACGTACCCGGCCGGCGTGCCGTGCTCGTACGCCACCCAGGTCTCCGTCCCGGGCCGCTCCAGGAAGGCCGTCCACTTCTCGTACGACCAGCTCAGCCGGTCCGTCCAGCGGATGTCCCCGCCCACGGCCGTGTACAGGAAACGGCTGAATTCCGGGGAGGGCACGGCCGCCCGTTCGATCCGGATGCCGGACGAAGCGTCCGGAACGTGAGCCGGGAGGAGATCGGCCGGTGAGGTCTGCTCCAGCGACCAGGTGGTCACGGTCGTCGTCGTGCTGTCGCTCATGGCCGAAACCTCATCACACACCTGTCAGCGGTCCACGGCCGACCCCCGGCGCGCGGCCAGCACCAGCGGCGCCGTCGAGGCGGGCAGCAGGTCCTCGGGGTCCTCAGGCTCCAGCAGACGCACCTCCAGCCCGTCGGCGAAGCGGTACGGGCGGTGGCTGAGCACCCCCGCCAGGGTGCGCCGCAGCCGGGAGAGCTCCGCCCGCACCGTCACCGTGCGCGAGGCGTCGCCGAAGAGGTCCGCCGCCAGCTGGGCGGCCGTCCGCCCCGCCCGGTGCCGGGCCAGCACGTACAGCAGCTCGGCGTGGCGCGGACTGAGGGTGTGCGACCACTGGCCCGCCGCCCCGGCGACGCTCACCGTCCACGTGCGCGGCCGGCGCAGGTCCAGCACCAGCCGCCCGGGCGGCACGTCCTCGTCCACGCCCCGGTCCAGCCGGACCAGCCAGCCGTCCGGCAGCGGCTCCAGCGTGCACGGACCCAGCGACGGCAGCCACACCCGCCCCGGGGCCGCCTCCAGGGGCAGCACCACCCGGCTCACCGGCGCCATCCCCGTCACGGCCGCCGTCCAGCCGTCGCGGTCCACGGCCAGTGCCCGGCCGCCCAGCCGGGCCAGCATCGGCGAGGCGACCGTGCGCAGCCGGTCCACCGACTCCCAGTGCCGGGCGCGCAGCTCCGCCTCGGTCACCTTGGCCACGGCCGTCACCAGGGCCAGCGTCGTCGGGTTGAACGCGGGCACGGGCCCCGACACGTTCAGCACGCCCAGCAGCCGCCCGTCGCGCGGATCGTGCAGCGGCGCCGCCGCGCACGTCCAGGCGTGGTGCGTCCGCACGAAGTGCTCGGCCGAGTGCACCTGCACCGGCCGGCGCTCCACCAGCGCCAGCCCGATCCCGTTGGTGCCCACCCGCTCCTCGGTCCAGGACGCGCCCACCTCGAAGCCCAGCCGGTCCGCGCTCCGGCGCACCCCGGCGCCGCCCTCCCGCCACAGCACCCGGCCCTCGGCGTCCGAGACCACGATCAGATGCCGCACGGCGTCCACCGCCTCGCGCAGCCCCTCCCGCACCTGCGGCAGCACCCCGCCCAGCGGGGAGGCCCGGCGCAGGTGCTCGACCTCCTCCACCGAGAGCAGGGCGACGGACCCGCCGGTGTCGGGGTCGAGGCCGTGGCGGCGCACCCGGTGCCACGACTCGCCGATCACCGGACGCGGTCGCACGGGCGGCTCGGCGCCGGCGAGGGCGGCCTCCCGGATGGCGGGCAGCAGCCCCGCGTCGATCGGTATGCGCTTCACGCTGCAATGGTGCCGCCGCGAGCCGCTCCGCGCCGGGTCATCCGCGATATTGCAACGCCTTGCAACCATTGCGAACGCACCCGCTCCGGGCGGAAGGTGAAGGGGAGCGGCCGGAGGGTGGTGCCGAGTCGGCGCAGCATCACCCTCCGCGGCCTCCCACCTGCAACGGTTCCGCCGGGCCCGCTGCCCGGCCGCAGGGTGAACCGAGCCGCCCGCGGCGGATACGGTTAGGTCGTGCAGGCAGCAAAAGAACATTCGGGCCGGGAGGTCGGCCGGCTCCGCAGGGCCAGGGCCCTGTACCGAAATGTCTCCAAACGCAGGATGGCGTGGCTGCTCCTGAAGGACACCGTCAACTCCTGCATGGAGTACCGCGTCACGGGACTGGCCGCCGAAGCCGCCTTCTTCACCCTCCTGTCGCTGCCCCCGCTGCTGCTCGCCCTCCTCGGGCTGCTGCGCTACCTGGACGACTGGACGGGTACCCGCACCATCCTCGGCATCCAGGAGAGCATCCTCACCGTGTCCTCCGCCGTCCTGTCGGACAAGGGCACCAAGGAGATCGCCGAGCCGCTGGTCCGCGACGTCCTCAAGCTCGGCAGCCCGGACATCATCTCCGTCGGCTTCGCCATCGCCCTGTGGTCCGGCTCGCGGGCCGTGAACGTCTTCGTGGACACCATCACGATCATGTACGGGCTGGAGGGCAAGCGCGGCATCGTCAGGACCCGGCTGCTGGCCTTCCTCCTCTACGTCGTCGCCCTCGTCATCGGGGCGGTGGCGCTGCCGCTGATGGTGGCCGGGCCGGAGACGGTGGTGAACGTCGTGCCCTGGAGCGCGGACGCCGTCCGCTTCCTCTACTGGCCCGTCGTCACCCTCCTGTCCATCGCCTTCCTCACCACGCTCTACCACGTGTCCGTGCCCGTGCGGTCCCCCTGGGCGGAGGACATCCCGGGCGCCTTCGTCGCCCTCACCATGTGGGTCCTCGGCAGCCTCCTGCTGCGCGTCTACCTCACCCACACCGTCGAGGGCGTCACCATCTACAGCTCGCTGGCCGCGCCCGTCGCCGTGCTCCTGTGGATCGGCGTCTCCGCCTTCGCGGTGCTCGTCGGCGCCGCCGTGAACGCGGCGATCGACCGGGTCTGGCCCTCCGTCACCACCGCCGCCGCCCGCGCCGAGGTCGACCGGCAGCGCGAGGCCGCCGCCGCCCGCGCGGCCGCCGAGCGGGCCGCGCGGGCCCTGGTCCACGAGAACGACGACGATCCCTGGGAGGCCGAGGAGGGCGTCATCGGCCAGGACCGGGAGCCCCCCTCGGAATTCCCGGAGCGCTGGGCCCAGTTCCTGCCCCCCGAGGACGTCCGCTCCCGGCTCCATAGACCGGACCAACCGCCCAAGCACGCCAAACCGAACAACAAACGCGAATAGCACCACTGACGGGCCGCGAGAAAACCACTCGCGGCCCGTCGGCGTTCGTCTCTACGATCGCTTTCGTCAGGACGATCCCGTCAGGACGAACGACTCCACAGGAGGTGAGCACGCGATGACTGTCGTCGCCACGGGCCGTGCCCGCGCTCAGAAGACCATCCGCACCTCCCTCCTGAAGGACCACCGTCTTGTCCGAGCACACCTCTGCGCACCCCCTCTCCGCCTACGGCTGGGACGCCGGGTTCGCTGACAGCTTCGCTCCCCACGCCGCCGAGGGGCTCGTCCCCGGGCGGATCGTCCGCGTCGACCGCGGCCGCTGCGACCTGGTCGTCGCGGACGGCGAGAGCGGCGTACGCCATGTCATGGCCGACACCTCGCTCGTCACCACCGGCGACCCGCTGAACATCATGTGCACCGGCGACTGGGCCGCCGTCGACCTCGCCGGAGGCTACGTACGGGCCCTGCTGCCGCGCCGCACCGCCTTCGTCCGCTCCACGTCCTCCAAGCGGTCCGAGGGCCAGATCCTCGCCGCCAACGTCGATCACGCCGTCGTCGCCGTCTCGCTCGCCGTCGAGCTCGACCTGGGCCGGATCGAGCGGTTCCTGACCCTGGCCTGGGAGAGCGGCGCCACCCCGCTCGTCGTCCTCACCAAGGCCGACCTCGTCCCCGACCCCGCCACCCTCGCCCACCTCGTCGCCGACGCGGAGACGGCGGCGCCGGGCGTGACGGTGCTGGCCGTCAGCGCCGAGACGGGGGAGGGCGTCGACGTCCTCGCGGCCGTGCTGGCGGGCGGCGCGTCCGTCCTCCTCGGCCAGTCCGGCGCCGGCAAGTCCACGCTGGCCAATGCGCTCGTCGGCGGCGAGGTCCAGGCCGTGCAGACCACGCGTGACCGTGACGGCAAGGGCCGCCACACCACGACCACGCGCAACCTGCTGCCGCTGCCCGGCGGCGGCGTCCTCATCGACACCCCCGGGCTGCGGGGAGTGGGCCTGTGGGACGCGGAGGACGGCGTCGGCCGGACCTTCGCCGAGATCGAGGCCCTCGCCGCGGACTGCCGCTTCCACGACTGCGGCCACGCGACGGAGCCGGGCTGCGCGGTCCTCGCGGCGGTCGAGGACGGCACGCTGCGGCCGCGCCGCCTGGAGAGCTACCGCAAGCTCCTCCGCGAGAACGCGTGGATCGCCTCGCGCACGGACGCCCGTCAGCGGGCGGAGATCCGCCGCGACTGGAAGCGGAAGCAGGCGGAGGGGAGGGCGGCGGTGGCGCTGAAGCGGGGGGTCAGCTGACGCCGGGGGGTGGGCCCCCGGGGCGTCTGCCGCCCCCCGGGCGGGGCGGGCCCCCTGGGCGGGGCGGGCCGGGCCGCGGTGGGGCCGGGCCGCGGTGGCGGCGAGCCGCTGCGGCGCGGGTCGCTGGTGTCGGGCGGGGCGGGGGTGGTTCGGCACCGCCGGTCTCCGGCGCGGTGGCTGATCGCCGTCGCGGCGGGGGGTGGGCCCCTGTCCCGCCCTTTCACCGTTTCCCGGGGCTGTGCCCCGGCCCCCCGGCGGTGGCGGGCCGGGGGGTCTCCCCCCTACGACGGGCCCGCGCAGTGGTGGGTCGCCAGGGCTTCGACCGCCGTCAGGTCCCGGGCCTCCAGTGCGTCCAGCAAGCGCAGGTGCTCCGCGGCGTGGGCGGTGAGCCCGCCCGTCACCGCGCCCGGGCACTGGGCCCGGCGGTGGAGCTCGTCCGCGACGATCACGAGCTGCCGGTTGCCGGTGAGCTCCAGGAGCGCCCGGTGGAAGGCCCGGTCGGCCTCCGCGTAGGCCGCGCGGTCGCCCTCGGCGGCCACGGCGGCCGTGCGCTCGGCCAGCGGCCGCAGCTCGCGCCAGCGGGCCGCCGGCACCGCGCGGGCGACCCGCAGCAGGGCGGGCACCTCCAGCAGCGCGCGGACCTCCGCGAGTTCCGCGTGGTCGCGCTCGGTGCGGCTGGTGACGCGGAAGCCCCGGTTGGGGACGACCTCGACCGCGCCCTCCAGAGCCAGTTGCTGCATGGCCTCCCGCACGGGAGTCGCGCTCACCCCGAAACGCTCGCCGAGCGCGGGCCCGGAGTAGACCTCGCCGGGCACGAGCTCCCCGCTGACGAGCGCCTTGCGGAGGGCGTCGAGCACCTGCCCCCGGACGGAGTAGCGCTGGGGAACCCGGGGCGCGGGGCGGGCGCCGGGGGCGTAGCCGTACTCGCTCTCGTCATGGGTGTGCTCCCCGCGCGCGCTCGGCGTGGCCTGCGCGGGTACACCGGTATGCGGCCGCGATACTGCGCTGTGGGGTCTGCCCTGCTCCATTGAGGTCCTCCTGGTGTCCCATCGGAACCATAGGCGGCGAATCCGGCAGTTCAAACCCCGATTCGTCTGAGTAAGGTTAGGCTTACCTCCTTATGATCGGGATTCGATCATCCTCTCGACGTCCGCGGCCCCGGCCGCACCCCCTTCCGGCCAAAACGGCTAAGCCACTCGATCGAGTGGATTGGTTAGAACTCAATTCACCTGCCGCTGGCGGGCGTTCGAATTCATTCGTCGCTCTCCGTATATCCTTGCCGTCCATTGGCGGTGAGTTACCGCGAAACCCCTTGGCATCCGGCGCGAGTCCGTCAGGATGGCGCGCGAAACGCCGTACTGCATGCAAGGGACGAAGATGAGAGTGACCGACATACCGCTGAATTGGGCGCTCCCCAGTGCCGTGGCGCTCATCGGGGCAGTGGTGGCGGTGACGGTGTACACGCGCGGCCGGAACACCGCCAGGGAGGACGGGGCCGCCGGCACGGACTCCTGGGAGCGCAACGAGGAACGCAGACGCCGCAAGGAAGCCCTCTACGGCAGCGCCTCGTACGTACTCCTCTTCTGCTGCGCCGCGGTCGCCGCGGCCCTCTCCTTCCATGGCCTGGTCGGCTTCGGGCAGCAGAACCTGGGGCTGACGGACGGCTGGGAGTACCTGGTGCCCTTCGGCCTCGACGGCGCCGCCATGTTCTGCTCGGTGCTGGCGGTGCGCGAGGCGAGCCACGGCGACGCCGCGCTGGGCTCCCGGATGCTGGTGTGGACGTTCGCGAGCGCCGCCGCCTGGTTCAACTGGGTGCACGCGCCCCGGGGGCTGGACCACGCGGGGGCTCCGCAGTTCTTCGCCGGCATGTCGCTGTCGGCGGCCGTGCTCTTCGACCGGGCGCTCAAGCAGACCCGCCGCGCGGCGCTGCGCGAGCAGGGCCTGGTGCCCCGCCCACTGCCGCAGATCCGGATAGTGCGATGGCTGCGGGCGCCCCGGGAGACCTTCGGCGCCTGGTCGCTGATGCTCCTGGAGGGTGTGCGGTCGCTGGACGAGGCCGTGGAGGAGGTCCGCGAGGACAAGCGCCAGCAGGCCCAGCACCGGATGCGCCGCCGGGAGGCCGGCAAGCTGGAGCGCGCCCGGCTGAAGGCATACAACCGGCAGCACCGGATGTGGGGCCGGGTACGCGGCGGACGGCAGGTCGAGGTGACCGGCCCGGCCGTGCCGGCCGCCCCGCAGCCCGCCCAGATCGGCTCGCAGGGAGGGCCGGAGCCCTCCATAGTCGAGCCGGGGCAGCTTCCGGTACGTTCCCGCCCGCTGCAGTCGGTGGACAGGCCCGTCCCCATCGACCTCACAGCGGAGGACGACACCCAGGCCATCCCGCGGCTCGACTCGCTGGAGGAGAAACTGGCCCGGATCGAGCGGCAGTTCGGCTGACGAAGCGCGAACGACCGCCGACAGCCGTCGCGACGGCCCCGGACCAGGAGCCCTGAACCGCCTCGTGGAGGCGGTTCAGGGCTCTCGCGCGTCCAGCTCGAACCAGACCGACTTCCCCACGCCGTGGCTCCGCACCCCCCAGCCGTCCGCGAGGGCGTGGACGAGCAGCAGGCCCCGCCCGGAGGTGGCCGCCGTGTCCATGCCCCGCTCGCCGTTCCGGCCCGGAGGGCCGGGGGTGGGCGCCCGCACCGTGGGATGCCGGGAGAGGAAGTCCCGTACCTCCACGCGCAGCCGGCCCTTGACGGACGCGGCCGGACCGCCGGTGAGGCGGGCGGTGACGACGGCGCCGCCGTCGGTGTGCACCAGGGCGTTGGTGACCAGCTCGCTCACCAGCAGCTCGGCGGTGTCGGCCCGGCCCGGGGCGCCCCAGCGGGCGAGCAGCGCGCGCAGCCCGGCGCGGACGTCGTGGACGGCCGCCAGGTCCTTGCGCGGCAGTCGCCTCTCCCAGTGCGGCGCCGGGGCCGCCGCCGCACCGGATTCGCCGGATCCCTCCGACACACCGCCTTCCGCGGACCCTCCCCTGCTCTCGCGCTGTTCAGCGCCCGCCCAGTGTCCAGTCCGCCTGTTCATTCTTCGCCGACCCGACCCCTCCCCGGCGCCCCGGCCTCGAACACGCTCACGGGAAATGCATGCCCAAAGGCTGCCGAGTCGACGCCTGTTGACGCATCAACATGGTTGTACGACCGGAATCCCGAAGCCTCTTGTGTGGCGCGCGAATTGCCGACCCGAGCAGCCGGCCGGGCGGCCGCTAGCCCTCCCAGACCGCGCAGGCCGTACGGTCGTCGGCGTACCCCTTCACCCTCAGCTGGACGTCCGCGAGGAACTCCGCCAGCCCCGGCGGCTCCGCCCTGGCCCACCGCTCCGCCAGCCGCACGCCCAGTTCCGCCTCGCCGCGCAGCGGGTCGGCCAGGCCCGCGCTGCACAGCAGCAGGGTGTCGCCGGGCCGGGCGATCGAGGCGCGGAAGCGGAAGGGCTCGGAGGGCACCTCGGCCGGGTCGATGACGGGCGCCGTGCCGGGCGTGGGGATGCCGAGGTCCACGGTGATCCGGTCGGCGACGTCGTAGCCCGTCAGCGGCTCCGCCTCGGCCTCGGCGACGGGCTCCCGGGGCTCCGGGTCCAGGTCCTGCCAGGCGCCCTCGCGCAGCCGGAACAGCCCGCCCGGGCCCACGCCGAAGAACACGCGCGTCCGGCAGCGCGGGTCCACGGGAAGGAGCAGACAGCGCAGCCCCGCCGTGTACTCGCTCGGCCGCAGGCCCAGTTCGGCCGCGCGGACGCGCAGCCGGCCGTACGTGCGGTCCGTCAGTCGGTGCAGCCCCGACTTGAGCTCGTCGCGGCGGCCCGCGTGGATGTCCTCGACCAGCCGGGCGTGGCTGCGTCCGACCGCGCCGCCCAGCCATACGCAGATCTCCCGCGCCGCCCGGTGGGCGCCCTCGGCCGCGCGGGCGCCGCTCGCCATGGCGACGAGCAGCAGCGCGTCGTCGCCCGCGCCGAAGCGCGCGGTCAGCAGGGCGTCCCGGCGGGGCTCGCCGCGGTAGCGGGCGGAGTCCCCGCGCAGCGAGCCGGCCCGCAGCGTCAGCGCCCCGTACCGGGCGCCGTCCAGCACGGTGTCGGGCACGAGGTCCTCCAGCCCGCCGGGGTCCGCGGCCGGCCAGGAGGTCGGCTCGGCCTCGTAGGTGGGCGGCCGCCGCCCCACGTACTCGGGGGTGCGCAGCCGCGCGCCGTTCCGGCGCGGCGTTCCGGCGACGGGGGACCGCTCGGGCGGGGGCAGCTCGGAGGCCTCGGTGGTCTCCAGCGCGGTGCCGGGGGCGGTCGCCGCGCGGGAGAGGCCGGGGATGCCGGAGAACCCGGGCAGGTCGGGGAGGTCCGGCAGCTCCGGGAATCCGGGCGGCTCCGCGACATCGGGGATGCCGGCGGGAGCGCCCGGGGCGCGTTTGCGTTTGGTGAGCTCCGCGCGCTCCGGGCGTTCCACGCGCTCGGCCGGGCCCGCGTACCGGTCCGGGTCCGCGACGCCCGGGGGCTCCGGCGGCACCGGCAGCGGAGGGGGCGGCGGGGAGACCCGCGTCCTGGGATCGGGCGGCGGCGGCCCGTCGGGAAGCCCCTCCGCCCCCACGGGCGCGCACGGCTCGGGAGGCGGGGCCGGGGGCCGCTGCCGGGGCCGGACGGGAACGGGCAGGGCGGACCCCCGGGAGCGGTCGGCTCCACCGCCGCCGATGCCGTTGGCCCCACCACCGGTTCGGGGGGCTCCGCCGGTGTAGGGGGCGGCGCCGGTGCCGTGGGGGTCGATTGAGCCGTGGGGGCTGTGGGGGCCGGTGGAGCCGTTCGGCCCGGGACTGCCGTTCGTCCCGAAGCCGCCGTTCGGCCTGGGGGAGCCGTTGGGCCCGAAGTCGCCGTTCGACCTGGTGGCGCCGTTGGGCCCGAGGCCGCTGCCCGACCCGAGATCGTCATCGGGTTCGAGCCCGCCGCTGATTCCGGGCCCGCCGTCGGGTTCGGGACCACCGTTCGTTCCGGGACGGGCGTCGGGTCCGAAGCCGTCGCTCGCTCCGAGGCCGCCGTCGGCCCCCGGGCCACCGTTCATCCCGAGACCGGCGTCGGTTCCAAGGCCGCCGCTGGATCGGGATCCGCCGTCGGCCCCTGGGCGGTCGCTCGCTCCGAGGCCGCCGTTGGGTTCGGGGCCACCGTTCGTGCCGAGACCGGCGTCGGGTCCCAGGCCGTCGCGCGCTCCGAGCCTGCCGCCGGATCCGGGGCCGCCGTCCGCTCCGGGACCGGTCTCGGGGAGGAGGCCGCCACCGGACCCGTGGGCCGCGCCCGTGCCGTCGGCACCGGCCGTGCGGCTGGACGGGCCGTGGCCGGACCCGTTGGGCCCGCTGGATCCGTTCGCCGTGGGGGGCTCCGTGCCGCGGGCGCCGCCGGGGGAGGGGGCGGGCGGGGTCCAGCGTTTGGTCTGGCGTGGCACCCCGCGGGACACGGCGGGCGAGAGCCCGCCCGGCCCGCCGCCGGGCGGGCCGGGCGGGGCGTCCGCGCCCCCGGCCGCCCTCCGGGGCGGCTCGGGCCGTCGCGGCTCCGCTCTCGGCCGAAGAGGTTCCGGACCCACGATCGCCGAGGCGGAGGAGAACCGTTCGTCGAGGCTGTCGCCGGCGGCGACACCACCCGTGTCGGCTTCACTCCTGCCGTACAACTCGCGCCACCAGGCGTCCTCTTGTTCGGCGTACTGGTCCCCCTGCTGACTCATGCCCTTATTGTCCACACTGTGGGGCATACGGGAAGAGTGCACGGCGAACACCACCCCAGGGATGATGTCCCGAGCCATGACGCGGTCGCGGGGATGGGGAGGAAAGTCGCGTGCTCGGTTCCATGGATGTGGACGCCATACAACGGACGGCACCCGGGGAAAGTCCAGCGGAGCAGCCTGTCGGCGCGGGTGCGGCGGAGGTCGTGAGGGGTGCCGGGGCGGTCGCCCGGCGGCTGTCGGGGCTACGGCTGGGCGCGGTGGAAGAAGTGTGCGCCATGTTGACGGCCCGGGGAGGGGTGTTGACGGAGCGGGCCGGTGGTCCCGTTCCCGGGGAGCCGGGAGCGGTGGTCCACCGGACGGTCGTCGAGGGCGGCCCGCCGATGCCCGGCCCGTGCCGGGTGGTCGACCGAATACCCGCCGAACTCGTCATCGTGGACCGCAGGGTCGCGCTGCTGCCCCTCGCCTCGGGCGCCGACGGCACCGCCGCCCTGGTCGTCCACTCCGGCGCGCTGCTGGACTCGCTGATCGACCTGTTCGAGGACGCCTGGCACGACGGCCGCCCCCTCCGGCCGGGCGGTGGATCCGTCGGCGGGCCGCCCGAGGGGGCGAGGGAGCCCGACGCCACCGACCTGGAGGTGCTGTCCCTGCTGCTGGCGGGGCTGACGGACGCGAGCGTCGCCAAACAGCTCGGGCTGGGCCTGCGGACCGTCCAGCGCCGGGTGCGGCGGCTGATGGAGCTGGCAGGGGTGACCACCCGGCTCCAACTGGGCTGGCAGGCCGCCGAGCGCGGCTGGGGCCGGGGGCAGGGTGGGGCGGACGAGCCCTTCCGGGGCTGAGCGCCCCCTCACGTCACCCCATGCCCGTGGCTGAGCGATCCGTGCCGGGCAATCGGGCGGGTGGGTGGGGTAGAACCCGCGCCGAAGGCGCGGAAAACCCTACGGCCGGCAGCCGGAACACGCGGCTACGCTCCTTCGAGCTCCAGGAGCAGCCGCTTGCGGTCCAGTCCCCCCGCGTACCCCGTCAGGGACCCGTCCGCCCCGATCACCCGATGACACGGCCGGAGGATCAGCAGCGGATTGGCCCCGACGGCGCCGCCGATCGCGCGGACGGCCGCGCGCGGGGCCCCGATCCGGGCGGCGAGCTCGCCGTACGTCGTGGTGGCCCCGTACGGGATGGTGGCGAGCGCCTCCCACACCCTGCGCCGGAAGTCCGTGCCCTCGGCGGCGAGTTCGAGCTCGAACTCCTTGACGTGGCCCGCGAAGTACGCGCCGAGCTGGCGTTCGGCCTCCGCGAACGCGGCGGGGTCCGCGCGCCAGTCCGGGCCGACGGCCGGGGCGTTCTTCTGGCCGGGCACGGTGAGGGAGGCCAGGGCGGTGCCGCCGGGAGCCGTGGCGGAGGGCCGTCCGGTGAGCAGCAGCGGGCCCAGGGGGCTGGCGATGTGGGTGTAGAGCATGGTCAGGAGTCCTTCGGTGCGTTCCACAGGTGGTGGAGGGCGTACGAGCGCCAGGGGCGCCAGGTGTCGGCGTCGCCGGCCGTGGCGCCGAGGGCGGCGAGCCCGTGGCGTACTCCGGCGTCGCCCGGGAGGAAGACGTCGGGGTCGCCGAGGGCCCGCATGCGGATGTAGCCGGCGGTCCAGGGGCCGATGCCCGGCAGGGCGAGCAGGGCGCGTTCGGTGTCGTCGCGGTCCACGCCCGCGTCGAGGCGGACCGTGCCGTCCGCGAGGGCGGTCGCGAGGGTGCGCAGGGTCCGCCGGCGGGTGTCGGGCATGCCCAGTTCGGCGAGGTCGGCGGAGGCGAGGGTGGCGGCGTCGGGGAAGAGATGGGTGAGCCCGCCGTCCGGCGCGGCCAGCGGCTTCCCGTACGCGGCCACGAGCGTGCCCGCGAGCCGGGCGGCGGCCGGGACGGAGATCTGCTGGCCGAGGACGGCCCGTACGGCGAGTTCGTCGCCGTCGGCGGTGCCCGGGGAGCGGAGTCCGGGGCGGGCCTCGACCAGCGGGCGCAGCCGGGGGTCGGCGCCGAGCCGCTCGGCGACGGCGAAGGGGTCGGCGTCGAGGTCGAACAGGCGCCGGACGCGGTGGACGGCGGCGGCCGTGTCGCGGGGGTCGGTGAGGTGCAGCCGGCAGTCGAGCCAGTCGCCGTGCCGGCGGGTGCCCGCCGGGGCCGGCTCGTGGATCTCGGCGATGCCGGTGCCGTAGGGGAGGCGCAGGGTGCGGCGGTAGACCCGGGCGGCGGGGGTGGCGAGGACCTCCTCGATGCCGGTGATGGCGCGGCGCTGGAGGAAGTCGAAGACCTCGCGTGCGGCGTACGGGCCCCGGTGGGCGAGCCGCAGCGGGACGCCCGCGGGGCCGGCGCCGTCCTTGTGCCGCTGGGCGGGGCGGGCGCGCAGTTCGCTGGGGGTGCGGGCGTAGACGGCGCGGACGGTGTCGTTGAACTGCCGGACGCTGGCGAAACCGGCGGCGAAGGCGATCTCGGTGACCGGCAGGCCGGTGGTCTGGAGCAGCACCCGCGCGGTGTGGGCCCGCTGGGCCCGGGCGAGGGCGACCGGGCCCGCGCCCAGCTCCTCGGTGAGCTGCCGGTGCACCTGGCGGGAGCTGTAGCCGAGGCGCGCGGCGAGCCCGGTGACGCCCTCGCGGTCGACGACGCCGTCGCCGATCAGCCGCATGGCCCGGCCGACGAGGTCGGCGCGGATGTTCCACTCGGGCGACCCGGGCGCGGCGTCCGGCCGGCACCGGCGACAGGCCCGGAACCCGGCGCGCTGGGCGGCCGCCGCCGACGGATAGAAGCGGACATTGGCCCGCTTCGGCGTCACGGCGGGGCAGCTCGGCCGGCAGTAGATCCCGGTGGTGGTGACGGCGAGGTAGAACACCCCGTCGAAACGCGCGTCCCGGCTGGTCACGGCCTGGTAGCGGGTGTCGTCGTCGAGGGTGGCGGAGTGGTCCGCGGGGCGTTCCATGAGTCCAGTCTGCGGGAGTGCCCGCCGCCGGGCTGGCGGAAATCGGACACGGCCCTCGGGGCCCGTTTCCCCCGCCGGAGCCCGGAGGCGTTCACTCCTTTCCCTCGGCCATCGGGTTGGGCAGCAGCGCCCACTGTTCTCCTTCCGCCGACAGCCGCATCAGCGTGAGGGCCTTCACCGGCAGCTCCTCCGTGCGCAGCGCCCGAAGGTCCGGGCCCGGGGGAAGGCCCTGGGCGGCGGCTTCGAGGAGGGCGCCCAGGGCCGCGGTGTTCCCGGCCAGGGGGCCCAGCGCGCCCGTGATCAGACAGCCGAGGACCTTGCGGCGGAGGGCGGTGGGGTCGTCGTTGAGGAGCCGGCCGGTCAGCGGCGGTGCGGGGAAGCCGTGCCGGGTCAGCCGGGCCGGGCTGATCCGTATGTCGGCGAGGTCGCGGTAAACCAGCCGTAGGGGCCATCCGTCCGCGTCGACGACCGCGAGGAGGTTCTGGCCGTGGGCTTCCAGGGCCACCCCCAGGCGGAGCAGGTCCAGGCACACGCCGAGGGCCAGGCGCGCGAACGCGGTGATCCGCTCCGGCCGCTCGCGGGGCTTGTGGGAGGCGAAGTACCCGGGCAGCTCGGCCACGGGTATCACCTGTTCCCCCGTCCCGGCGTAGCCGTACGGCGATTCCCGCAGTATCGCCGCGAGGTCGGGTGTGCCCGCGCCCGCCGCCGTCAGCGTCCGCGCGATGTGCAGCCGGCCGTCCAGCCGGTCCGCTACGCGTTCGAGGACGTCCGACGTGGTCAGGGCGTGGTCCACCCCGTAGGCCGAGATGTCGCGGACCGCCGAGGTGAGCCGGGTGCTCAGCGCGGTCTTGACGTGCTGTCCCGTGTCGAGGGCGAGGGTCCGCAGGGACAGCAGCGGATGAGCCCGCGGCCCCGGCAACAGCGTCCGGTCGCCCAGGACGTGCTCGGCCTGCCAGGGGTGGACCGGGATCAGCACGGTGGCCCCGTCCCGTAATTCCGCGGGCCACGGGCCCCGTACCGTCGCTCCCGGCACGGGCGCGAGCCGCAGGCCCACCACGGGCCGGTGCTCGGGCGCGTAGGCCAGCTGCTCGGCCGCCGAGAAGCCGGGCCGCGAGCGGCAGCCCGGATGGTACGGATGGCCGTCCGGCGACCGCTGCTCCCACTCCCAGGGAACCGAAGGCACTGACGCCGGACGTCGGGCCGTCCGGGACAGGGCCATGGACGCGACGCTGTGATCGAGCTCGGCGGCCAGTCGCCCGCCGCCCGGTACGCCCAGGGCCGTCATCAGCCGGGCAGGATGGCCGTACGGGACGCCGTCCAGCTCCACGGCGGCGACCGCCGTCCCCGTCGCCCACGGGTCCGACGGCGGACCGTGCAGCCGTCGCCCGTCGACGAGCCCCAGCGTGACGCCGTCCCTCGTGGGGGAGCGGGTCGTGATCCAGGGCAGCGGTTCATGGACCAGCCCGCGCCACAGCCGCGCCAGCACCGCCGCCCGCGCCCCCGGCAGGGCGGCGAGGTAGGCGGACGCCGACTCCGGGCGAACGCGGTCCAGTTCCTCGGCAAGCTCCCGCTCGGCGGGTGTGTCGCACACGCGCATGTCCTACCGCAGGAGAACACACGACACACATACTGGTGGTCGATGAATGCCTTCGCCGAGGAAGCCGACGCACTGGCCGTGGTGCCCCTGCTCAACTGTCTGCTGAGGGAGGCATCCTCACCGGTCGGGGAACCGGTCGCCGGCCGGGCCGTCCACCGCCTGCGCGCCACCGGCAGGCTGCTGCGCGTCCGCACCGGCCACCGGCCCTCCGCACCCGAACTCCGAACCGGCGGCACCTGGCGCCCCCTGCGCCACCGCGGCCTCGTCGACCTCACCGTCCAGGAGATGCGCGCGGTCACCGGACGCTCCAACGCCCCCCTGGTCGCCGAGATGACCGCCGGCCGCGAGGCCGTCGAGGCCCTTCTGGCCGCCCGCGCTCGCGCCACCCCGGGTGACAGCCCGTGGCTGCGCTCCGAGCAGGCCCTGGTCATGGGCCACCCCTACCACCCGGCCCCCAAGGCCCGCAGCGGCGGCGGCCCGCCCCCCACCTGGCTGCGCTACGCGCCGGAGGCGTACGGCCGCTTCCCCCTCGTCCTGCTGGGCGTGCGCCAGGACGCGGTGCTCGACGGCGGCGACACCCGCGCCCTCGACGCCCTGGGCCAGGCCCCGCCCGGCCACCGGCTGTTACCCGTCCACCCCTGGCAACTCGACCTCACCCACCACCTGCCCGCCGTGCGCGCCGCCTTCGCCGAGGGCCGCCTCGTCCACCTCGGCCACACGCCCTGGGACGCCCGGGCCACGGCCTCGGTGCGCACCGTCCACGTCCCCGGCAGCCCCGAACGGCCCGGAGCGGACGGCGACTTGTTCCTGAAGTTCAGCCTGGAAGTGCAGATCACCAACGACGTCCGGCGGATCCGCCGGCACGAGCTGCGCCATGTGCGCCGCACCGACCCGCGGGTCACCGCGGCCTTCCGGGCCATGGACGGCCCGGCGGCGTGGCTGAGCGAACGCGGGCACCGCACGGTTCGCGGCCTGGAGGAGACGTTCCCCGTCATCGTCCGCGACGGCCTGGACCGCCATGTGGTGCCGGGCGCCACCGCCGTGCTGGCCGCGGCCCTCACCGAGGGCTTCGACGGCGACCCGCTCGACCGCCTCACAGACCCCCTGCCGTGGTGGTCGGCCTACCTGGACCGCGTCGTCCCGCCCGTGCTGGAGGCGTACGCCCGGTACGGCGTCGCGGTCGAGTGCCACCTGCAGAACACGCTGATCGCGGCCGGCCCGGACGGCATGCCCGTCCAGGCCGTCTTCCGCGACACCGAGGGCGCCAAGGCGATTCCCGCGACGTCCCGCGAGGCCGCCTGGGAGCGCGTGGTGTACTGCCTCGTCGTCAACAACCTCACCGAGATCGCGAACGTCCTCGCCCACCGCTTCCCCCGGGCCGCCGGGGCCCTGTGGCCCATGGCGAGGCGGGAGTTCCAGCGGTGCGACAAGGAACACGGCCTCCCGGAGACCGGGGCGCTGCTCGCCGCGCCGACGGTCCCGTGCAAGGCCAGCCTGCTCTCCCGCTGGATCGACGCGGACGGCACCGAGCCCCGCTACGTCCCCCTCCCCAACCCGCTGGCCGGGCCGGCGCCCGGCGGGGGCGACGGCCCGGGGACGCCGTGATCAGTGCCGGAGCCGCTCCGCGAGCCACCCCGGGACGCCCCCCAGCAGCCGCACCAGCCGGCGGGCCTCCTCCCGGAGCCGTTCCGCCTCCTCCGGGTCGGCCACGACCGCCGCGAGGGAGGCGAGGGCCGGGGCGATGCCGACGAGATAGCCGAGCTCCTCGCGGATCCGCAGCGACTCCGCGAAGCCGTGCCGGGCCGCCGCGAGATCGCCGTCGTGCTCGGCCATCGCCGCCACGTGGCGCCAGGTGAAGGAGAGCAGCAGGTGCTGCCCGTGGGCGGCGGCCCCCGCGTGCGCGCGCTGGAAGACGGCCGTGGCGTCGGAGGGGTTGCCGGACAGGTGCTGGGCGATCAGGCCCCGCCGGAAGTCCAGCAGCGGGCGGGTCGGCGAGTGCGGGGCCAGCAGGGCCGCCGCGCGGCCCAGCGCGGACCGCGCCTCGTCGGCCCGGTCCCGTACGCCCAGCAGGGTGGAGGCGTAGGCGAGGTGGCCGCGCTCGCACGCGGCCGCGCCGCGCTCCTCGTCGTCCGCGGCGAGGGCCTCGGCCTCGCGGAGCGCGGCCTCCGCCGGGGCCCAGCCCTCCGCCGTGAACAGGCATCGTTCGATCAGCACCGCCGTCCGCCGCAGCGCGACCCCCGGTTCGGTCGCGGCGCGGGGTGCGAGCAGCGCTGCCGCGTCGTCCCAGCAGGCCCGCGACCGCAGCCGCCAGACGGCGCGTTCGAGGGGGTCGTCCCCCTGGAAGTGCTCCCCCGGTACGGGTTCCCCCTGGGCGGGTTCCCCCTGGACGTGTGGCTCCGACAACCCAGAATTCCGCATGGCGGTCTCCGCCACAGTGCCCTCCCCAAGCGCGCCGTCGAGCTGGAAGCCTGCCTCGATCACAGCACGGCGAACCACGCGCGGCCAAGGGTCAGGTGTGAACCAATTCACAAACTCCCGGCCCGAAGGCTACCCAAGAAGATCGGCTTCATGAGCGTCCGTCCGCTCATCCGGGCGACTCGCGAGAGGGGGGACCTCAGCTCATGCGCAGCGCCAGGAAGAAGTCCAGCTTGTCCTCCAGGCGGGACAGGTCGCGCCCCGTCAGCTGCTCGATGCGCCCCACCCGGTACCGCAGCGTGTTCACGTGGAGGTGGAGCCGCGTCGCGCAGCGCGTCCAGGAGCCGTCGCAGTCGAGGAAGGCCTCCAGCGTCGGGATGAGCTCGGCGCGGTGACGCCGGTCGTAGTCGCGCAGGGGGTCCAGCAGCCGGGCCGTGAAGGCGCGGCGCACGTCGTCCGGGACGAACGGCAGCAGCAGCACGTGCGAGGCCAGCTCCTGGTGACCGGCGGCGCACACCCGGCCCGGGCGCGCGGCGGCGACGCGGCGGGCGTGCCGGGCCTCCTCCAGCGCGCCGCGCAGCCCCTCCGCCGAGTGGACGGCGGCGCTGACGCCGAAGGTGAGCCGACCGTCGCCGTCGAGCCCGCGCTCCAGCGGCTCGCGGACGGCGGCGAGCAGCGCGTCGGCGTGGAGGCCCGCGCCGGTCAGCGGCTCGTCGGGCCCGGTGACCACGCCGGGCAGCGGCACCAGCGCGACCGCCTCATCACCCGTGTGGGCGACGGCGATCCGGTCGGTGGGCTCGGGGCCGGCACTCTCCTGGTCGACCAGGACCTCCTCCAGCAGCGCCTGCGCCACCGGGCCGCCGGGGACGTCGCCGCCCTCCCACTCCACCCGGGCCACGACGACCTGCCAGTGCGGGGCGGTGCCCAGGCCGGGCAGCAGCACCGGGGCCGCCACCCGCAGCCGGGCCGCGATCTCGGCGGGCGCGGCGCCCGCCTGGACCAGCTCCAGCACCTCCTGGGCGAGGCGGCGGCGCACCGTGCGGGCCGCGTCGCGGCGGTCCCGCTCGACGGCGATCAGCTGGGTGACGCCGTGGAGCAGGTCCAGGCGCTCCGCCGGCCAGTCGCCCGCGTCGGCCTCGACGGCCAGCAGCCAGTCCGACAGGACGGTCTCGCGCACGTCGGCCGCCGACACCGCGCGGGCGGTGTTGCCCACGGGGAACAGGGAGTACGTGCTGCCGCCGGTGGTCACCCGGTGCGGGCCGCGCCGGCCGGTGCGCGAGGCGGCCAGGTGCTCGCCCGCGAGGACGGCGCCCGTCTCGGGCGACAGTCCGGGGCCCGCCTCCGCCGGCGCGGAGCCGGCGATCCGGCGGCCGGTGGGGGAGAGCACCCAGGCGCGCAGGTCCAGGTCGGTGCCGAGCAGGTCGAGGACGACCTCGGGGCCGCCGCCCGCCGGGCCGCCCGTCATCAGCCGCCGGTGGCGGTCGACGACGGCCGCCAGGTCCCCGGCGCGCTCGCTGGAGACCTGCCGGACGACGTGCTCGGTGATCGAGGCGAAGGAGACCGTCTCGTCCACGGAGAACAGCGGCATCCGGTGCCGGGCGCAGGCGGCGATCAGGTCGTCGGGGGTCGAGGCGATCTCCGCCTCGCCCGCCGCCAGCCCGGCCACTCCGGCGGCCGTGAGGATCCGGACGAACCGCTCGGAGTCCTCCGGCTCGCGCCGCCAGGCCAGGCCGGTGAGCACCAGCTCCCCGCCCGACAGATAGCGGCTGGGGTCACGGAGGTCCGTGGTCATCACGCCGCGCACGGTGCGGTCCAGCTCGTCCTCGCCGCCGAGCAGCCGAAGGCCCAGCGCGTCCGTCTCCAGCAGTGCGCGCAGCCGCATCCTCGTCGCCGCCGATCTGTCCTCAGGTAACCCGTGGAATGCAGTGAGGTTTCTGCATCCCGTCTTTCGTTCGAATCTACAAGACATGGGGCCTGGCCAGCCAACCAGCTTCATGGTTTCGGTGACTGCACCGGCCCGGTCACGCGTCGCTGTACTGGCGGTGCGCCGCGTGAACAGCACATGAAGCCGGTCCGAGCTCCCCTCGCAGCCCTCTCGAGAAGAGACCCCCCATGGACTTCCTGCGCCCCGCCGCCTGGGAGGAAGCGCTGGCCGCCAAGGCCGCGCACCCCACGGCCGTGCCCATCGCGGGCGGCACGGACGTGATGGTCGAGATCAACTTCGACCACCGGCGTCCGGCACACCTCCTGGACCTCACCCGGATAGGTGAACTCCACGAGTGGGACGAGGACGGCCCCGACATCCGTCTCGGCGCCGCCGTCCCCTACGCCCGCATCCTCGACGAGCTCCGCACGCCGCTGCCCGGCCTCGCCCTCGCCGCCCACACCGTCGGCTCCCCGCAGATCCGCAACCGGGGCAGCGTCGGCGGCAACCTCGGCGCCGCGTCCCCGGCCGGCGACAGCCACCCCCCGCTGCTCGCGGCCGGTGCCGTGGTGGAGGCGGAGTCGGTGCGCGGCACCCGGCTGATACCGGTCGAGGAGTTCTACACCGGCGTCAAACGCAACGCCCTCGCCCCCGACGAGCTCATCCGCGCCGTCCGCGTCCGCAAGGCCACCGGGCCGCAGCAGTTCTCCAAGGTCGGCACCCGCAACGCCATGGTCATCGCCGTCTGCGCCCTCGGCATCGCCCTCCACCCCGACAGCCGTACGGTCCGCACCGGCATCGGCTCGGCGGCGCCCACTCCGGTGCGCGCCCGGGCCGCCGAGGACTTCCTCGCCTCCGTCCTGGACGAGGAGGGCCTCTGGGAGTCGGGGCGACCCATCGCCCCGTCCGCCGTACGGCAGTTCGCCGAGCTGTGCTCGGGCGCCTGCAACCCGATCGACGACGTGCGCGGCAGCGCCCGCTACCGCCGGCACGCGGTCGGCGTCATGGCCCGCCGCACCCTCGGCTGGGTGTGGCAGACGTACACGAGGGGCGAGGGGGAAGCGCGATGCGCGTGACGTTCACCGTCAACGGCCGTACCCAGCGGGCCGACGACGTCTGGGAGGGCGAGTCCCTCCTGTACGTGCTGCGCGAACGGCTCGGCCTGGCGGGCTCCAAGAACGCCTGCGAACAAGGCGAATGCGGCTCCTGCACGGTACGCCTCGACGGCGTCCCCGTGTGCGCGTGCCTCGTGGCGGCGGGCCAGGCCGAGGGCCGGGAGGTCGAGACCGTCGAGGGCCTCGCCGACCGGGCGACCGGCGAACTCTCCGTCGTCCAGCAGGCGTTCGTCGACTCCGGCGCCGTCCAGTGCGGCTTCTGCACCCCCGGGCTCCTCGTCGCCGCCGACGACCTGCTCAGGCAGCGCCCCGACCCCTCCGACGCCGACATCCGCGAAGCCCTCTCCGGCAACCTCTGCCGCTGCACCGGATACGAGAAGATCCTCGACGCCGTCCGTCTCGCGGCGGCCCGCACCGGAGAGGCGGACTGACCCGATGCGCGACCTCACCCCCACCGGGCTCACCCAGGCGAGCGGCATCAAGGGCGGCATCGGCGAGTCCACCCTCCGCCCCGACGGCACCCTCAAGGTCACCGGCGAATTCGCCTACGCCTCCGACCTGTGGCACGAGGACATGCTCTGGGGCGTCACGCTCCGCAGCCCGCACGCCCACGCCCGCATCCGCTCCCTCGGCGTCGCCGAGGCCCTCGCCACCCCGGGCGTCCACGCCGTCCTCACCCACGCCGACCTGCCCGCCGCCACCCGCTACGGGCTGGAGATCGAGGACACCCCCGTCCTCGCCGACGGCGTCGTCCGCCACCACGGCGAGCCCGTCGCGCTCGTCGCCGCCGACCACCCCGAGACCGCCCGCCGCGCCGCCGCGAAGATCCACGTCGACTACGAGACCCTGCCCGTCATCACCGACGAGGCGAGCGCCACCGCCCCCGGCGCCCCCGTCCTCCACCCCGGCCGCACCGACGAGCACGCCCCCCACGTCCCCCACCCCAACATCGTCCACCGCCAGCCGATCGTGCGCGGCGATGTCTCCGCCGTGAAGGACCGCGCCGACGTGATCGTCACCGGCGAGTACGAAGTCGGCATGCAGGACCAGGCGTTCCTCGGACCCGAGTCCGGGCTCGCCGTCCCCGCCGAGGACGGCGGCGTCGACCTCTACATCGCCACCCAGTGGCTCCACGCCGACCTCCGCCAGATCGCCCCCGTCCTCGGCCTGCCCGAGGACAAGGTCCGCATGACCCTCTCCGGCGTCGGCGGCGCCTTCGGCGGCCGCGAGGACCTGTCCATGCAGGCCCACGCCTGCCTGCTCGCGCTGCGCACCGGCCGGCCCGTGAAGATGGTCTACAACCGCTTCGAGTCCTTCTTCGGCCACGTCCACCGCCACCCCGCGAAGCTCCGCTACGAGCACGGGGCGACCCGCGACGGCGACCTCCTCTACGTGACGGCCCGCATCGTGCTGGACGGCGGCGCCTACGCCTCGTCCTCCCCGGCCGTCGTCGGCAACGCCGCCTCCCTGGCCGTGGGCCCGTACGTCGTCGACCACGTCGACGTCGAGGCGATCGCCCTCTACACCAACAACCCGCCCTGCGGGGCGATGCGCGGCTTCGGCGCGGTGCAGGCGTGCTTCGCCTACGAGGCGCAGATGGACAAGCTCGCGGCCGCCCTGGGCATGGACCCGGTCGAGTTCCGCCGCCGCAACGCCATGGCGCAAGGCGCGGTGATGCCGACCGGGCAGGTCGTCGACTCGCCCGCGCCCGTCGCCGAACTGCTGCGGCGCGTCAAGGCGATGCCGCTGCCGCCGGCCCGTCAGTGGGAGTCGGCGGGCGGCGCGGCGGACGTCCGGGCGCTGCCGGGCGGCCTGTCGAACACGACCCACGGCGAATCGGTCGTCCGGGGCGTCGGCTACGCGGTCGGCATCAAGAACGTCGGCTTCTCCGAGGGCTTCGACGACTACTCCACCGCCCGCGTGCGGCTGGAGGCGGTGGGCGGCGAGGCCGTGGCCACCGTGCACACCGCGATGGCCGAGGTGGGCCAGGGCGGGGTCACCGTCCACGCCCAGATCGCCCGCACCGAGCTCGGCGTCGCCCGGGTGACGATCCACCCCGCCGACACCCGCGTCGGCTCCGCCGGCTCCACCTCCGCCTCCCGGCAGACGTACGTCACCGGCGGCGCGGTCAAGCACGTCTGCGAGCTGGTGCGGGAGAAGGTCCTGGAGCTGGCCCGGGCCCGCTTCGGCACCTACCACCCGGCGTGGGCCACCGCCGAACTCCTGCTGGAGGACGGCAAGGTGGTCACCGACGGCGGCGAGGTCCTCGCCACGCTCGTGGACGTCCTGGAGGGCGAGGCCGTCGAGGCCGAGGACGAGTGGCGGCACCGCCCCACCCGGCCCTTCGACCGGCGCACCGGGCAGGGCTTCGGGCACGTCCAGTACTCCTTCGCCGCCCACCGGGCGGTCGTGGAGGTCGACACCGAGCTGGGCCTGGTCAAGGTCGTGGAGCTGGCCTGCGCCCAGGACGTCGGCAAGGCCCTCAACCCGCTGTCCGTGACCGGCCAGATCCAGGGCGGTACGACGCAGGGGCTGGGCCTCGCGGTCATGGAGGAGATCGTCGTCGACCCGGTGACCGCGAAGGTCCGCAACCCCTCCTTCACCGACTACCTCATCCCCACCATCCTCGACACCCCGGCCATACCGGTCGACGTCCTCGAACTCGCCGACGACCACGCCCCGTACGGCCTGCGCGGCGTGGGGGAGGCCCCCACCCTCTCCTCGACGCCGGCCGTCGTGGCGGCGATCCGGCAGGCCACGGGCCTGGCCCTGACCCGCGTCCCGGTCCGCCCGGAACACCTGACCGGCACCTGAACGCTTCGCTGGACGCGTTCCGCGGGACGTGCGCTCCGTCACCTGCGGGCCGGCTGTGGCTGGTCGCGCCCACGCGGCGGAGCCGCACAAGGCAAGCAGTCCCGCGCCCCTCAGGGGCGCGACCCCCGTCGTCTCGGGCCGTCCCCCGGGTCGTGCAGCCCCCACCGGAATCTGGACTGGAGCAGGCACCATGACCCATGCACCCGTGCGGCCCGGGACCTCGGCGGAGGACGCGGGCGCGGGCTCGCGTCCGCCCGCCGGACGGTCCCCGCTCGACCGCTACTTCCACATCTCCGAACGCGGCTCGACGCTCGCCCGTGAAGTGCGCGGCGGCGTCACCACGTTCATGGCGATGAGCTACATCCTCCTGCTCAACCCGCTGATCCTCTCCGGCCCGGACGCCGGGCGGCACACTCTCGCCCGGACGGGCCTGATCACCGCGACGGCCTTCGCGGCAGCGCTGTCCACCCTGCTGATGGGACTGATCGGCAGGGTTCCGCTGGCACTCGCGGCCGGCCTCGGCGTCTCCGGGGTGCTCTCCACCCAGGTCGCGCCCCAGCTGACCTGGCCGCAGGCCATGGGCATGTGCGTGATCTACGGCGTCGTCATCATGCTGCTCGTCCTCACCGGGCTTCGCGAACGCGTCATGAACGCCATCCCGCTGGAGCTCAAGCACGCCATCACCATGGGCATCGGGATGTTCATCGCCCTGATCGGCCTGGTCAAGGCCGGTTTCGTGCACGCCGCGAAGGCCGGGGGACCGGTCACCCTCGGCCCGGCGGGCGAGCTGGCCGGCTGGCCGGTGCTGCTCTTCTGCGTCACCCTGCTGCTGATCTTCATGCTCCAGGCGCGCGACGTGCCCGGCGCGATCCTCATCGGCATCGTCGCCGGCACCGCGCTCGCCGTCGTCGTGAACGCGGCCTTCGGCCTCGACCCCCGCACCTGGCAGAACGGCGCCCCGAAACTCACCGGAGGCGCCGTCTCCATGCCCGACTTCTCGCTGTTCGGCCAGGTCGAGTTCGGCGGCTGGGAGAAGGTCGGCGGGGTGACCGTGGGAATGATCGTCTTCACGCTGGTGCTGGCCGGGTTCTTCGACGCCATGGCCACGATCATCGGCGTGGGCACCGAGGCCGGACTCGCCGACGAGCGCGGCCGGATGCCCGGCCTGAGCCGGGCCCTACTGGTCGACGGCGCGGGCGGCGCGATCGGCGGAGTGGCCGGGGCCTCGGGCCAGACGGTCTTCGTCGAGTCGGCGACGGGCGTGGGCGAGGGCGCCCGCACGGGCCTGTCGTCCGTCGTCACCGGGCTGTTCTTCACGGCGTGCCTGTTCTTCACGCCCCTGACGAGGATCGTCCCCGGCGAGATCGCGGCGGCGGCGCTCGTCGTCATCGGCGCGATGATGATGAGCCACGCCCGCCACATCGACTGGACGGACCGGGCGGTCGCCATCCCGGTCTTCCTGACGGTCGCGCTCATGCCGTTCACGTACTCCATCACCGTGGGCGTCGGCGGCGGCGTCATCGCCCACACCGTCATCAAGGCCGGGCAGGGCCGCTGGCGCGAACCGGGCCTGTTCATGTGGGTGCTGACCCTGGTCTTCGCGGGCTACTTCGCCCTGCACCCGATCGAGCAGTGGCTCGGCGTGAAGTAGGGGGTTCTGTCGTGCTGGACATCGCGGGTGAGTTGCACCGGTGGTGCGCGGAGGGCCGTGACTTCGCGGTGGCCACGGTGGTGGCCGTCCGGGGCAGCGCGCCCCGCCCGCCGGGCGCGGCCCTCGCCGTCGACGCCGGGGGCACGGCCGTCGGCTCGGTCTCCGGTGGGTGTGTGGAGGGCGCGGTGTACGAGCTGTGCCGCGAGGCCCTGCGCACGGGAGAGCCGGTGCTGGAACGGTTCGGCTACTCGGACGAGGACGCCTTCGCCGTCGGCCTGATGTGCGGCGGGGAGATCGACGTGCTGGTGACCCCGGTACGTCGCCACCCGGAGCTGGCCGCGGCGCTCTCCGCCGCCGCGCGCGGCGAGGCGCTGGCGCTGGCCCGGGTGGTGGCGGGCCCGCCCGGCACGCCGGGCCGCGCCCTGCTCGTCCGGCCGGACGGCACGGCCGAGGGCGGCCTGGGCGGCGGCCCCGCGCTCGACGCGACGGCGGCCCGGGAGGCGCTGGCCCTGCTGGACGCGGGCCGTACCGCCCCGGTCGACGTCGGCGCGGACGGCTCGCGCTGCGGGGAGCCGGTACGTCTCCTGGTCGAGTGCAGCGTGCCGCCGCCCCGGATGCTGGTCTTCGGCGCGATCGACTTCGCGGCGGCGCTGGTGCGGGCGGGCAAGTTCCTCGGCTACCACGTGAGCGTGTGCGACGCCCGGCCCGTCTTCGCGACGGCGCAGCGCTTCCCGGAGGCGGACGAGGTCGTGGTCGACTGGCCGCACCGGTATCTGGACCGGGTGGCGGTGGACGCCCGTACGGTCGTGTGCGTCCTGACGCACGACGCGAAGTTCGACGTGCCGCTGCTGGAACGGGCGTTGCGGCTGCCGGTGGCGTACGTGGGCGCGATGGGCTCGCGGCGTACGCACGAGGCGCGGCTGGGGCGGCTGAGGGAGGTGGGGCTGTCGGAGAGGGAGCTGTGCCGCTTGCGCTCGCCGATCGGGCTCGACCTCGGGGCGCGGACGCCGGAGGAGACGGCGCTCTCCATCGCAGCGGAAATCATCGCGCTGCGACGCGGGGGATCGGGGATTCCGCTGGCGGGAGGAGGGGTTCCGATCCACCACGACGCGGCCGTCGAGCCGGCGGGGGCTCGGTGACGGGGGAGGCGGGCCCCGGTGCGTCAGTCGGGCAGCCGGAGCGGCACCACGCGCACCGGTCCGGCGCCGGCCGCCTGCGCGGCGATGGCGTAGGGGATACCGATGACGTCCTCGCAGTCCCCCAGCCGGAAGACGACGCTCAGCTCGTCCCCCCGGCCGGGGCGCCCGACGCCGACGGTGATGTCCTCGGCGCCGGCGGTTTCGTCGGCACGTACGGACAGCAGACGGACCGGCTCCTCGGTGTACGCGAACCACGCGTCGCTCGCGCCGCTCAACTCCTCCAGCAGCCAGGCGTACTTGAGCCGGAACGGGTCGCTCGCGCCGGGGGTGGGGTAGTCCGTGTCCGTCCCGGACACGGCCAGCAGGTCCCGGAGGGCCTGCGTGTCCGCCTCCGGATCGGGGGTGACCGTCGTACGGCTCCCGTCCGGCCACACGGCGGTGACGGTGGGAGCCTCGCCGGTCAGCTCGACGGCGGCCAGCAGCGGCCCGGAGGCCGCGCCGGCACGCTGGATCGCGGCGAGGCCGGCGAGCAGGGGCGCCCACCACTCCGCCCCCGGCCAGCGGCGGGACGGTCGTACCGGTCGGGCGCCCATGCCGTACCCCTCTCGACC
Source organism: Streptomyces abikoensis (assembly GCF_014648775.1). Lineage (GTDB taxonomy): Bacteria > Actinomycetota > Actinomycetes > Streptomycetales > Streptomycetaceae > Streptomyces > Streptomyces abikoensis. Next base: position 1,182,657 of record NZ_BMRT01000001.1, on the reverse strand, counting down.
TCTGGGGTCAGATGTTGATCGCCTGCCGCACCCAGTCGGGGCACCGGCCCGGCGTGTTCTCACAGTAGGCGGTGACCACGCCGAACGGCTTGTTGTCCCGCAACGTGCGGAAGTTCACCACGGCGTCGACGGCCTTCACGTCCACGACACGGCACGTGCGGAAGATCCACCAGCCGCTGCACTTCACGTGCAGCACGTCGGTGACGTAGATGTAGCTCGTCCCGCCCTGCTGCTTCTTCCCGCCCGTGGGACGCGGGTACTTGGTGGTGGCCTTGACGGCGGCCAGGCTGAGGTTGTGCTTCTGGTCCACCTTCGTCAGGCCGAAGCCGTAGTCGCCGCCGGGCCACTTGCCCTGGCGCATCGTGGTGTCCCAGCCGTCCTTGTCCTTCCACTCGCCCACGATGCTGTAGGCGGGGTCGGGTGCGGCGGGGGCGGCGGAGGCGGCGGGTGCGGCCTTCTCTGCGGTGTCGGCCGCCCCGGACGTCCGGCCCTCGGCCAGCCGGTTCACGGCCTTCTGCTCGACCCCGTACCGCGCCAGGTCGCGCAGCTGGAAGGTGCCGGTACGCGGGATGGCGGACTTCGCGTCGATGACGGAGAAGGACATGTCGCCCTTGCCGGCCGGTCCTTCGTCCGCCTGGGCGGCGGTGGGTGCCAGGGCTATCGCGCAGGCGGTCATCACCACGGCGGACGCGACGGCACTTCGGAGTGGTTGCATCTCGTTTTCCCCCTCGTGCGGAGCTGCCACAGGACGTGCTCCGGAGCGCAGGCGACGTTACGAGCCGACAGCTGCCCTGGCCAGCCGCACGGGCCCGAACAAGTCGCTCCGGCAACGGTGGTGGCGCGCGGAGCGAAGCGGGGCGCTCACCGGGGGATTCGCGCGCCGGTCCACCGGTGGGGCGACGGCCTCCGGATGCGGGCGGGGTGTGGAGGCGCGGCGGAGGGGCGGGCTAAGGCCGCATGTAACGGCGATTTATGGCCATGGTTGTGGCGCGGAGTGATGGATGTTCGACTGTGGCCGAAACCTCACCATGGGTGGCCGGAGATGTTCTCCTACGCTGAGCGGCGTCGCGTGATCGGTTGTACGGGGGAGGGGCGAGCGATGCCCAAGTGGGCCATGGGGTGCGTGCGGGTGGTGGTTCTGGCGGTCGCCGTCCTCGGCCTCGCCCACGCCCCGTCGTGGGTGGAGGACGCGTACCGGGACCGGGCGGCGTACGAACGGGCGTCCCAGTGCCCCGCCGGCCGCCCGGCCGGAGCCGATTGCTTCGAGCAGGTGAAGGGCGAAGTCGTCGGCATGGCCACCAGGGGCTGCCCCGGCGACGGCTGCCCGCCCCAAGAGCAACGACTCCACGTCCGCTACGGGAGTGACACCGTCTGGCTGACGGTGAACGGCGGCACGTACGACGCCGCCCGGCGGGGCACCCCGGCCGACGTCCGCCTGTGGCACGGCACGGTGACCCGGGTGACGGTCCGGGGCCACACCACCGACTTCCTCCCGTCCGCCGGGAGTTCACTGCTGTGGCGCCTGGCGGGCGTGTGGCTCCTCGCGGGGGTGGCGATATGCGCGCTGATCGCTTCCCACCGCCGGACCCTGGCCTTCCTGGGCGGTGCCTGGCTACTGCTGACCGCACCGTTCGTCGTGATCGTGGACACGTCCCTGGTGGGCGAGCTGGGCGTGGTGGACGTGATCCTCGCGCTCGTGCTGGCGGTGCCGGGCGTCATCGTGGGCGTCGTCGGATCGCGCCGCTCCGCCCGTCGCCGTGATGCCCATTCGTGATCGGACGGACGATCGTGGAGCGGCGCCTCGCGCCACCGGGCCTCCGGAGGGGCGGACGGCGGCGCTCCGCCGCCCCGGCGGGCTTTGCGCGCCCATTGCCCGGGCATGGTCGCCCTCTGGGGCACCTGTGGCATGCTGGGTGCCGAAGGTGCTGCCGCTTCGGCCTGCGTCCACGTGGGTGTCGGCGGCACCCGCGCTGTCCGTACGAGCGAGGAGGTGATCGGGATGACCAGTCGGAGTCCCGAGGGAAGTCCTCGCCACAGCGCATCTCTCCCGCGCGCGGCTCGTTGACGCGGTATTTCCGCTGACACGTAGGCCGTTCGCTCCCCGCTGTCGCGTGTGACTCCCCCTCTCCATCGGCCCTTGTCGGCCTTTTTCTTCACCTGAACCCGCGGACACGGGTGATTTCCGCTGCCCTCCGCGCGTCGGGTCCTCATACCTTCACGTCCACTTTTCCGTGCGACGGCACGTCCCCGCGCCATGCCGCCATTCGGCCATGTCTTCATGCCGCCATGTCGCCACGCGCCATGCCGTCATGCCCGGAGAGAGGTTCCGCCATGACCAACACCACCCTCACCCCCCAGAAGCTCGCCCCGCCGGGCGGCCGTGCCCGCCGGGAGCGGAAGGCCGCCGAGCTCGAGGCCGGGACCCGGGCCGTCGCCGAGCGGCTCGCCCGGTTCAGCGCCCTGCCCGGATCGCAGGTGCTCCAGGACGTCCGCGCCACCCCGCAGGGGCTGCGGCAGGACGAGGCCGGGGAGCGGCTGGAGCGCGACGGCGCCAACGTCGTCGCCCACGATCGCGGCCCCCGCTGGTACGCACAGCTGGCCAGGGCCTTCCGGAACCCGTTCATCCTGATCCTGACCGCCCTCGTCGTGATCATGTACGTCCAGTGGCTGCAGGTCGCCGACGAGGAGCCCTTCGACCCCAAGATCCCCATCCTCGGCGCGATGGTGCTGATCAGCGGCCTGCTGCGGTTCTGGCAGGAGTACCGGTCCTCCGCCGCCGCCACCGCGCTGCGCGCCCTGGTCACCACCACCACGGCCGTCCAGCGCCGGGCCGGCCGGGACGCCGCGCCCGCCACCGTCGAGATCCCCATGGACCGGGTCGTCAAGGGCGACGTCGTCCGGCTCGCCGCCGGCGACCTCGTCCCCGCCGACCTGCGGCTGCTCACGGCCAAGGACCTCATGATCAGCCAGGCCGCGCTCTCCGGCGAGTCGCTGCCCACCCCCAAGGCCGACACGCGTACGCACGACTACGGGCAGTCCACGACCACCGACCCCGTCGAGGCCGACAACCTCGCCCTCATGGGCACCTCCGTCACCTCGGGCACCGCCACCGGCGTGGTCGTGGCGACCGGCTCGGAGACCTACTTCGGCTCGATGGCCGGCTCCCTCGTCGGCGAGCGGCCGGAGACCAGCTTCGACACGGGTGTGAAGAAGGTCAGCTACCTGCTGATCCGCTTCATGCTGGTCATGGTCCCGCTCGTCTTCGCGATCAACGGGTTCACCAAGGGCGACTGGGCCGAGGCCTTCACCTTCGCCGTCGCCGTGGCCGTCGGCCTCACCCCCGAGATGCTGCCGATGGTCGTCACCACCAACCTGGCGCGCGGCGCGGTCACCATGTCCCGCCACAAGGTCGTCGTCAAGCGCCTCAACGCCATCCAGAACCTCGGCGCCATGGACGTCCTCTGCACGGACAAGACCGGCACCCTCACCGAGGACCGCATCGTCCTCGACCGCTACCTCGACGTCCGGGGCGGCGAGGACAGCGAGGTCCTGGAGTACGCCTACCTCAACAGCCACTTCCAGACCGGGCTGCGCAATCTGCTGGACCAGGCCGTCATCGACCGCGTACTCGAAGCCGAGGAGGTTGTCGTCGACGCACGCTTCACGATGGTCGACGAGATCCCCTTCGACTTCGCCCGCCGGCGGATGTCGGTCGTGCTGGCGCGCAACGAGCTCGACGGGTCCGCTGACGAGCACGCGGCTGGTGAACACTGTCTCGTCACCAAGGGCGCCGTCGAGGAAGTCCTCGCCCTCTGCACCCACATCACCGACCGCGGCGCCCGCGTCCCGCTCACCGACGCGCTGCGCCGCGAGGCGACCCTGACCGCCGAGGCCAACAACCGGCTCGGCCTGCGCGTCCTCGCCGTCGCCACCCGCACGATGCCCGCCGAGAGGGAGACGTACACCGTCGCCGACGAGGCCGGGCTCACCCTCATCGGCTTCCTCGCCTTCCTCGACCCGCCGAAGAAGGACGCCGCCCGCGCGCTGCAGGCGCTCGCCGACAACGGCGTCGCCGTCAAGGTCGTCACCGGCGACAACGAGCTCGTCGCCGCCCGGGTCTGCGCGGACGTCGGCATCGACGTCGGCCGCGTCGTCACCGGCGCGGAGGTCGACGGGCTGGACGACGCCGAGCTGCGCGTCCTCGCCGCCGCGACCACGGTCTTCGCCAAGGCGAACCCCGTGCAGAAGGCCCGGATCGTCCGCGCCCTCCAGGCCGAGGGGCACACCGTCGGCTTCCTCGGCGACGGCATCAACGACGCCGCCGCGCTGCGCGACGCCGACGTCGGCATCTCCGTCGACACGGCCGTCGACATCGCCAAGGAGTCCGCCGACATCATCCTGCTGGAGAAGGACCTCATGGTCCTGGAGCGGGGCGTGATCCAGGGCCGGCAGACCTTCGGCAACACCATCAAGTACATCAAGATGACGGCCTCCTCGAACTTCGGGAACGTCTTCTCCGTCCTGGTCGCCTCCGCCTTCATCCCCTTCCAGCCGATGCTGGCCATGCAGCTGCTCGTGCAGAACCTCGCGTACGACATCTCGCAGCTGGCCACGCCCTGGGACCGGATGGACAAGGACTACCTGCGCGAGCCGCGCGCCTGGGACGCCCGGGGCATCGGCCGCTTCATGCTCGTCCTCGGGCCGACCAGCTCCGTCTTCGACATCACCACCTACCTGCTGATGTGGCACGTCTTCGGGGCGAACAGCGAGGCCCACCAGGCGCTCTTCCAGTCCGGCTGGTTCGTCGAGGGCCTGCTGACGCAGACCCTGGTCGTCCATATGCTGCGTACCCGGAAGGTTCCCTTCCTGCAGTCGCGGGCCACGGCGCCCGTGCTGGCGATGACCGCGCTGGTCATGGCCTTCGGCATGTGGGTGCCGTTCTCCCCGCTCGCCGGGGTGCTCGGGATGCAGGCGCTGCCCCTGACGTACTTCCCGTGGCTGGCCGGCACCCTGCTCGCCTACTGCCTGCTGACCCAGGGGGTGAAGAGCTGGTACATCCGCCGGTTCAACACCTGGCTGTGAGCGGCCGATAAGAGATCGACACAACGGACTAGGAGGGGCGGATCATGGCCATGGTTCACGAGTGGCAGCTCGCGGCCAACATCGGGGCCGGACTGGGCTTCGGTGCGATCATCGGGCTGGAGCGGCAGTGGCGGGCCAGAATGGCGGGGCTGCGCACCAACGCGCTCGTCGCCGCCGGATCCGCCCTCTTCGTCCTCCTCTCCACCTACGGCTTCAGCAGCGCCACCAGCACCACCGGCTACGACGGCTCGCGCGTCGCCGCGCAGATCGTCTCCGGCATCGGTTTCCTCGGCGCGGGCGTCATCATGCGCGACGGCCTGAGCGTGCGCGGCCTCAACACCGCCGCCACGCTGTGGTGTTCGGCCGCCGTCGGCGCCCTCGCCGGCACCGGGCTGTACGTCATCGCCGCCCTCGGCACGGTCGGGGTCGTGGGGGCCAACACCCTGCTGCGCCCGCTCGCCCGGGGCCTGGACCGGGGGGCCACCGGCGGGGCCGAGGTGGTCACGGACTACCACTTCGAGGTGGTCTGCACCGAGCCCGAGGAGGCGCACGTGCGGACGCTCGTCGTCCAGGCCGTGGCCCGGCCCGGCTTCACCCTGCGCTCGGTGCACAGCCGGGACGCGGAGACGGCCGGGAAGGTGACCGTCGCGGCGGAGCTGAGCACCGAGCGCCGGGACGACAGCCTGCTGGAGGAGGCCGTCAGCAGGCTCTCGCTGGAGCCCGCCGTCTCCGCCGTCAGCTGGACCGTGCTGCAGGGCCCGGACGACGACGACAACGGCGGCGACGACGACTACCCGGCCGGGCGCCGGACCGGGCGCCGGGTGCGGAACCTCTTCACCGGGCGGTGACGTCCGTGGGGGCCGGGGGCAAGGGGGCGTCCGGCCCTGTGCACCGGGCGCCGGGTGCTGTACGTTCGCGGTGGTCCGGCGATGGGAGTGTTGCAGCGTGACTGGCGTGAACGGTTCGAGCGCGTCGGAGGCGTCGCGTGCGCCGCTGTTCGTCAAGATCTGCGGGCTGCGCACGGCCGAGGACGTGGACGCGGCCGTCGAGGCCGGGGCCGACGCGATCGGCTTCGTCTTCGCGCCGGGCGGCCCGCGCACGGTGGACCCCGCCCTCGCCCGCCCGCTCGCCGAGCGGGTGCCCGGGCACGTGCTGACCGTCGGCGTCTTCCGCGGCCAGCCCGTGGCCGAGGTCCGCGAGCTGGCCCGGGCCGCGGGCGTCCGGGCCGTGCAGCTCCACGGCGACGAGGGGCCCGCGCACTACGCGGAGCTGCGGCCCGACGGCTGGACCCTGATCCGCGCCACCTCCTGCCGGGGCGAGTCGCCGGCCCTCGGCGAGCTGGGGGAGGACCTCCTCCTGCTCGACGCCCCGGCCCCCGGCTCCGGCGAGCCGTGGGACTGGTCCGCCGGCAGCTTCACCCCACCGACGGGCCGCTGGATCCTCGCCGGCGGACTGCACCCCGGGAACGTGGCGGACGCCGTTCGCACCACGGGCCCCTGGGGCGTGGACGTCTCCAGTGGCGTGGAGGCCCGGCGCGGAGTGAAGGACCCGCGTCTGATCAGGGAGTTCATCCGGGCCGCCCGCTCGGTGGAATGATTCCGGCCGTCGGCACAGGGCCAACTCCGGCCTGCCCGTGTAGACTTCGAACGCCAGCGCGGTGTGCGAACACCTGTCCTGGAATATTCCCCTGACAACCTTCCATCGGATCGCGGCGCCCTCGACGCGCCGCGCGGTTCCGGCCTGTCCGCGAACCGGAAGCTCACCATCTCCAGCACCAGAGAACCTCGCACCACCTTGCACTTCGCACGTCCGTGTACGGCAAGAGCATCGGTCAGGAACTTCGGTATCACGAGAGTGAGGCGGCCACATGACCGCGAACGACTGTCAGAGCGACTGTAAATTGACCGGTACCTGGCTCGGCGAGGTCGATCTCCGACCGATCGCCGAACAAGTGGGGACACCGGTCTTCCTCTACAGCGAAGCACAGATCGTCAAGAACATAGGACGGATACAGAGCGCCGCGGAGGCGGCCGGTATCGGCTCCCGCGTCGAGCTCTACGTCCCCTTCTTCCCCAACTCCAACCCCCACGTCCTGCGCCCCTTCCAGGACCTGGGCGTGGGCGTCCTGCTCCAGCTCCCCAGCGAGTACCAGCTCCTCACGAAGTTCGGCTTCGACAAGTTCATCGTCTCCCCCGGACACGTCTCCGACGACGAGATCAGCTTCTGGGACCGGGCGGGCTACCCCACCTTCCTCTCCAGCCTGGACGAGGTCTCCCACTCGCTGCGCAATGACGCCCCCTCGATCAGCGTCCGGATCGACAGCCTCGAGTCCGGGAAGCCCGGCATCAAGCTCAGCGAGCTGAAGAACCTGGCGGACCTGCTGGAACGGCACGGGCGCGACCTCGACTGCCTCGAGGTCTACTGCGGCAGCGGCAACTCCCTGGACGACATGGTCGGCATCATCGAGACGATGTTCACCATCTTCCTGACCCACTTCCCCAAGGCCCACTCCATCAACTTCGCGGGCGGCCACGGCTTCGTCTACGAGAAGTGGGACGAGACGGAGAAGCACTTCGACTGGGGCCAGTACTTCAAGGCGCTGCGGGCGAGCGCCGACCGGATGGGCATCCCCGAGCATGTGAAGTTCCTCTTCGAACCGGCCCGGGACGTGCTGGCCGACACCGGGGCCCTCCTGCTCAGCGTGGAGCGCAACGTCATCACCAACTCCGTCGGCAGCCTCGTCGTCACCGACGGCTCCCGGATGCTGATGCCCTCCGCCCAGCTCCGCGACCGGCGCCACAACGTGCTCTTCCTCGACGCGGACATGAAGGAGATCCCCGCCGGGAACGCCACCAGCGGGGTGAACGCGGCGCTGCGCGGCCGCAGCATCCTGCGCCACGACTACATCCTGCCCGGCGAGTACTTCGTGCCCGAGGGCGTCGACGGCCGCAGCCACATGCTGATCCTCGACGTCGGCGCCTACTGCGCCACGCAGCACATGGAATTCCTCAACATCCCGCCGGCGGCGGAAGTCCTCGTGGACACCGCCGGAACGCCGCACCTGATCACCGCCCGCGGTGGCGACCTCGACAAATGGCGCCACCTGCTCGACGAGAAGCAGGCAGTGAAGCTCTAGCGCGCGCGTTCCCGCGAGGCGAGGAATGAACCGAGGAGTGAATTCCGTGCACGATGTGAACGCCCCCATCGAACTGTTCCGCGAATGGTTCCGGGACGCCGAAGCCGCCGAAGTGAACGACCCCAACGCCATGTCGATCGCCACCACCGACGCCGACGGACTGCCCGACGTCCGCATCGTGCTGCTCAAGGGGTTCGACGCCGACGGGTTCGTCTTCTACACCAACAGCCGGTCGCAGAAGGGCCGGGAGCTCGCCGGCAACATGCGGGCCGCCGGCGCCCTCCACTGGAAGTCCCTGCGCCGCCAGGTGCGCTTCCGGGGTCCCGTCGAGCAGGTCACCGACGCCGAGGCCGACGCCTACTTCGCGTCCCGCGCCCGGGACAGCCGCATCGGCGCCTGGGCCAGCCTCCAGTCCCAGCCGCTGGCCGACCGCGCCGAGCTCGAGGCCGCCGTGGCCCGCGAGAGCGCCCGCTTCGGCGACGGCGAGGTACCGCGCCCGCCGCACTGGCTCGGCTATCGAGTCCGGCCCGTCTACGTGGAGTTCTGGACCGAAAAACCGTTCCGGCTGCACGACCGGCTGATATTCACGAGGGAGAAGCCGGAGGGCGAGTGGGACCGGAAGCGGTTCTACCCGTAGCGGGCACACCCGTGGGGCGCCGGCCGGCGGCGCCGTCCCCGGACGGCGACCACCGGCGGCGCCGCCCTCCGGCCCCACCGGTCCACCCGTACGGCTCCACCCCGTACAGCGAGCAGGGACAGAACCATGTACTTCACACATGCCGATCCGGTCTGGAACGCCCACCCGCGCCTGCGCGCGGTCACCCTGGCCGTCGACGGCGTCCTCGCGATGACCAGCGGCCACGAGAGCGGCCGGGAGCGCCGGGAGGCGCTCACCGCCCGCGTCGAGGAGCGGCTGGCCGCGGCGAGCGAGTCCGCGATGCCGGAGATCGCCGCCTGGCGCGAGGCCTTCTCCCGGATGGGGCTCAAGCCCACCCAGTACCGGTGCGCCTCGGAGGCGCTGCTCCGGCGCTACCGCAAGGAGCGGAACCTGCCGGGCTTCCACCCGCTGGTCGACTACCTCAACGTCGTCTCCATGGCCTTCGCCATCCCCATCGCGGTCTTCGACTGCGACAAGGTCACGGACGGCATCACGGTCCGCCACGCCGACGGCTCGGAGGTCCACCGGACCTTCCAGGGCGAGACCGAGCACCCCGCCCCCGAGGAGATCGTCTTCACGGACGCGGCGGGCCACGCCCACTCCCGGCGCTGGACCTTCCGCCAGAGCGCCCTGTCCGTCGTCTCCAAGGAGACGGACCGCGCCCTCATCGTGGCGGAGGCGCTGCACCCCACGGCCGCCGAGGACCTCGCGGCGCTGGAGCGGGAGCTGACGGCGGGGCTGCCGGAGGCCGGGGTGCGGATCGTGGCCGCGCGGCGGATCGACACCACGGATCGCCGGCTGGAGTTCTCGTACGCGCGAGGGGATTCCGGGCGAGGGGATTCCGTGCGAGGAGATGAGGAGACAGCATGAATCCGAACCCCGACCCCACCACCGGACTCGAGAACGTACGGCGGGCCGTCGCCGAGGCCTGCGCACGAGCGGGCCGCGAGCCCGGCTCCGTGACGCTCGTCGCCGCGTCCAAGACCGTGCCCGCCGACGTCCTGGAGCGCACGATCGAGGCCGGCCAGCTGGTCTTCGGCGAGAACCGGGTCCAGGAGGCCAAGGCCAAGTGGCCGGAGCTGCGCGGCCGATGTCCGGACCTGGAACTGCACCTGATAGGGCCGCTGCAGAGCAACAAGGCCCGGGAGGCGGTGGCCCTGTTCGACGTCATCCACTCCCTGGACCGGCCGAGCCTGAGCGCGGCGCTGGCGCGCGAGTGCGCCCGGCAGGGGCGCAGGCCCCGGCTGTTCGTCCAGGTCAACACGGGCAAGGAGCCGCAGAAGGCCGGTGTGCTGCCGGACGACGCGGACGCCTTCCTGGCCGACTGCCGGGAGACCCACGGCCTGGACGTCGTGGGGCTGATGTGCATCCCGCCGGCCGGTGAGCCGCCGGAGCCGCACTTCTCGACGCTGGCGAAGATCGCGGCCCGCAACGGTCTGGAGCTGCTCTCGATGGGCATGAGCACGGACTACGCCACGGCCGTCGAGTACGGCGCCACGCATGTGCGCGTGGGCAGCGCGATCTTCGGCTCCAGGCCACCGCTGAATCCTTCCGCCGCGGGCCGGTCCGTCACGGCCTGACGCGCATGCGGGCGGCCCGGTCGAGTCCTGACCGGGCCGCCCGCACCTTGCCTTTTCCGCGTCCCTTCCGCAACCTTTCCGCGCCATTTTCCGCGCCCCTTCCGTCCACGGAACACCGGCACCTGGAGAACCGTCCGCATGGAGAACCGCACACCCCGCCGCCCCGCCCGCTACGACGTCCTCTTCGAACCCGTACGGATCGGCCCGGTCACCGCGAAGAACCGCTTCTACCAAGTACCCCACTGCAACGGCATGGGCCGGGCCTTCCCCAGCTCGATGGCCGCGATGCGCGGCGTCAAGGCCGAGGGGGGCTGGGGCGTCGTCGTCACCGAGCAGTGCGACATCCACCACTCCGGCAACCACCAGCGCGAGATCAGGATCTGGGACGAGAAGGACCTCCCCTACCTCACCCGGGCCACCGACGAGATCCACCGCCACGGCGCCCTCGCCGGCGTCGAACTCGCCCACAACGGCTCCTACGTCGGCAATCTGGAGAGCCGGACCATACCGATCGCCCCGAGCCTGAAGGCCGTCCGGGGCAACCTCCCCATCACCGCCCGGGCCATGGACAAGGACGACATCCGCGCCGCCCGCCGCTGGCACCGCACGGCCGCGCTCAACGCCAAGCGCGCGGGCTTCGACATCGTCTACATCTACGCGGGCCACGACATGACGCTGCCCGTCCACTTCCTCTCCCGGCGCCACAACCACCGCACCGACGAGTACGGCGGCAGCCTGGAGAACCGCGCCCGGCTGCTGCGCGAGCTCATCGAGGACGCCAAGGAGGCCGTCGGCGACACCTGCGCCGTCGCCGTCCGCTTCGGCGTCGACGAGCTGATGGGACCGCGCGGCATCGGCTCCGAGGACGAGGGCCGTGACGTCGTCGAGATGCTCGCCGAGCTCCCCGACCTCTGGGACGTCAACCTCAGCAACTTCGACAACGACGGCCAGACGTCCCGGTTCAGCGACGAGGGCTTCCAGGCGGAGTACGTCAAGTTCGTCAAGAGCGTCACCAGCAAACCGGTCGTCGGCGTCGGCCGGTTCACCTCGCCCGACACCATGGTCTCCATGATCAGGGGCGGCACCCTCGACCTCATCGGCGCGGCCCGCCCCTCCATCGCCGACCCCTTCCTGCCGAGGAAGATCGAGGAAGGCCGCTTCGACGACCTCCGCGAATGCATCGGCTGCAACATCTGCGTCGCCGGCGACAAGGCGAGTGTGCCGATGCGCTGCACCCAGAACCCCACCATGGGCGAGGAGTGGCGGCGCGGCTGGCACCCCGAGTACATCCCGCCGAAGGACACGGACGACACCGTCCTCGTCGTCGGTGCCGGCCCCGCCGGCCTGGAGGCCGCCCGGGCCCTGGGCCAGCGCGGCTACGACGTGCTCCTCGCCGACCGCCGCCGCGAACTCGGCGGCCGCGTCACCCTGGAGAGCCGGCTGCCGGGGCTGGGGGAGTGGGCGCGGGTGCGCGACTGGCGGCTCACCCAGCTGCGCCGCATGCCCAACGTCCAGCTCCTGCCGGACAACGAGATCACCGCGGAGATGGCCCTGGAGGCCGAGTGCTCGCTCGTCGCCGTCGCTACTGGCGCCGAGTGGCGGGCGGACGGCGTGGGCCGCTACCACAGCTTCCCGATGGACGTACCGGCGGAGACCCCCGTCTTCACCCCGGACGACATCATGGCCGGCCGGTTGCCCTCCGGCCGGGTCGTCGTCTTCGACGACGACCACTACTACATGGGCGGGGTGATCGCCGAGCGTCTCGCCGAGCACGGCTGCGAGGTCACGTTCGTCACCCCGGACAGCCTGGTGTCGTCGTTCACACAGTTCACGGCGGAGCAGAAGCGCGTCCAGCGGCGCGTGATGGAGAAGTGCGCGGCCGTGCACACCTCGACGGCGCTCGTCCGGGCCGAGTCCGGCGTGGCCGGGCTGGCCTGCGTGTACACGGGCCGCGAGACGGCGGTGAACGTGGACGCGCTGGTGATGGTCACCGGCATGGTGCCGCGCGACGAGCTGTACACCGGGCTGCGCGCGCTCGGCGAGGACGTCCTGGGCGCGGCGGGCATCCGGCGCGTCGTCCGGCTGGGCGACTGCCTGGGCCCGGGGATCATCGCGGCGGCCGTCCACAGCGGCCACCTCTTCGCCCGCACCCTGGACACCGCGATCACCGATGAGACGCCGTACCGGCGGGAGAACGTCGAGCTCGACTGGGACCAGCCGCTGCCGGTGAGCAGCGGGGGTATGCGGGGACCGCGGGAGGGGCAGGGGCATGGACGCTGACGACGCCCGGTTCGAGGAGTTCAAGGGCCTGGTCCGGAAGGTGGCCACCGGCGCCACCCTCACCCGTGAGGAATCGGCCCGCGCCTTCGAGCTGATGATGGCGGGCCGGGCGACGCCCTCCCAGATGGGCGGGCTGCTGATGGCGATGCGGATGCGCGGCGAGACCGTGGAGGAGATCACCGGCGGGGTGATCGCCATGCGGGCGCGGATGCGCGGGGTGGCGGCGCCGCCGGGGGCGATGGACCTGCTCGGCACGGGCGGCGACTCGTCCGGCTCGTACAACATCTCCACGTGCGCGGCGCTGATCGTCGCCGGGGCCGGGGTGCCGGTGGCCAAGCAGGGCAACCGGGCGCTGTCGTCGCGCAGCGGCGCGGCGGACGTCCTGCGCGCCCTGGGCGTCCGGATCGACCTGCGGCCCGAGGACGTGGCGCGCTGCATCGCGGTGGCCGGCATCGGCTTCATGTTCGCCCCCGACCACCACCCGGCGACGGGACACGTCCACCCCACCCGCGTCGAGCTCGGCACCCGCACCGTCTTCAACCTGATGGGGCCGCTGACCAACCCGGCGGGCGTCCGGCGCCAGATGGTCGGGGTGTTCGCCGAGGAGTGGGTCGAGCCGCTGGCGCGGGTGCTGGGCGAGCTCGGCTCGGAGCGCGCCTTCGTCGTCCACGGCTCGGACGGCCTCGACGAGATCACCACCACCGGGCCCACCACCGTCGCCTCGCTGGAGAACGGCACGGTGCGGGTGTTCCGCGTGAGCCCGGAGGACGTCGGACTGCCGCGTGTTGCCCCGGAGTCGCTCAAGGGCGGCGACGCGCGAGCCAACGCCGAGGCGCTGCGCGGCGTCCTCACGGGGGAGAAGGGGCCGTACCGCGACATCGCGGCGTTCAACGCGGCCGCGGCACTCGTGGTCGGCGGCCGGGCGAAGGACCTGAAGGACGGCATGGAGCTCGCCACGGAGTCGATCGACGGCGGGGAAGCGAACCGCAGGCTGGAACGACTGATCACGGAATCGAACCGCACGGAATCGAACCGAAGCGAAGGGGCTTAATCGGATGCCGGACTTCCTCTCAAGGATCGAAGCGGCCAAGCGTGAGGAAATCGCGGAGGCGAAACGCGACCGCCCCCTCGCATCCCTCGAACGCGAGGCGGCGGCCGCCCCGGCCCCACGCGGTTTCCTGACGGCCGTCGAACACCGCGTGGCCCGGGGCGAGTACGCCCTGCTCGCCGAGATCAAGAAGGCGAGCCCGTCCAAGGGCCTCATCCGCGCCGACTTCGACCCGCCGCTCATCGCCCGCGCCTATGAGGCGGGCGGTGCGGCCTGTCTGTCGGTCCTCACCGACACGCCGTCCTTCCAGGGCGGCCCGGAGCACCTGAAGACGGCCCGCGAGGCAACGGAACTCCCGGCGTTGCGCAAGGACTTCCTGTACGACCCGTACCAGGTCGTCCAGGCGCGGGCCTGGGGCGCCGACGCGATCCTGATCATCATGGCGGCGGTCGACGACGCGGAGGCGAAGGACCTGGAGGACGCGGCGTTCGACCTCGGCATGGACGTCCTGGTCGAGGTGCACGACGAGGCGGAGCTGGAACGAGCCACCCGGCTGCGCTCCCGCCTCCTCGGCATCAACAACCGCGACCACCACACCTTCGAGACGACGCTCGCGACGAGCGAACGGCTGGCGCCCAAGGTGCCCGAGGACCGGGTGATCGTGGGGGAGAGCGGTCTGTCCACCCCGGCCGACCTGGCCCGACTCGCTCAAGTGGGCATCTCCGCCTACCTGGTGGGCGAGAGCCTGATGCGCACTCCGGACATCGAGGCGGCGACGCGGGCCCTCCTGACCCGGTAGAAACGTATCGTCACTCGCCACAGAACAGCAGCAAGAGGAGTATGTCCCGTGGGCATCGAATTCCTGGTCACCTCCTTAATCGTGACCGCCTCACCCGGTACCGGCGTGCTCTACACGCTGGCCACCGGCCTCTCGCGCGGCTTCCGCCCGAGCATCGTCGCCGCGTTCGGATGCACCCTGGGCATCGTCCCCCACATGGCGGCCACCATCATGGGCCTGGCCGCCCTTATGCACACCAGCGCCCTGGCCTTCCAGACCTTCAAGTTCCTGGGCGTCGCCTACCTCCTCTACGTCGCCTGGAACACCTGGCGCGACCGCGGCACGCTCAGCGTGGAGGAGCAGGCGGGCGAGCCGCCGTCCCCGGTGCGGGTGATCTGGACGGGCATCCTGCTCAACATCCTCAACCCCAAGCTGACCATCTTCTTCCTGGCCTTCCTCCCGCAGTTCGTCAGCGCGAACGAGGCCCACCCGGTGCCGCGCATGATCGAGCTGAGCGCGGTCTTCATGCTGATGACCTTCGTCATCTTCATCGGCTACGGGCTGCTCGCGGCCTCGGTCCGCGACCACGTCATATCCCGGCCGCAGGTCATGACGTGGATGCGACGCACGTTCGCGGGGGCGTTCGTGGCACTGGGCGCGAAGCTGGCGTTCACGAACATCTGAGGACGAACGAAAACACCGATGCCCCGCCGGAGGAATCCGGCGGGGCATCGGCTGTTCCTGCGGGTCAGACCTCCCGGAGAAACGCGATTGTTTCGAGTACGAACTCTCCGTATCCGAAGGAATGATTGAGCGCTTCGAAAGAGGACCAGGCATCCGACGGCACGGGGCTGTCGTATGCCGCGTAGGCACGCAAGAGGAACCGGAAGGCGAGTGCGGCACTCACTTCCCTCGCGCAACGCCCGACGGCCGCGATCACGGTCCGAACGGACAAGGGCTCGAGCGGGAGCTCCGCCCTGGGCGCCAGTCTCTCGGCGAGCGCTACGACCGCGGACCGCGCGGATTCAGGCGCCGTTCCCGTCGTCGGGAACTCGGCAGCCGACCGCTGTACATACGGCCGCAGCTCATGGTCGATGTCCATCAGCCATGCCCGGCCCCGTGGGGGCTCCACCTCGTTCACCGGAAAGTACGGGTAGAACATCGCCGACACTCTCCACAACGCATGGATTTCGTCGTCCGAGAGCGGCGAGGCCAGCAGCAGGTGTACATCCTCCCGCAGAAGCCGTAGTTCCTCGAGACCGGCCTCGTCGCTTCCGACGAGACCGGCCCACTGGCGTACCACATCCTGAGGGTTCGGCCCGTCGTACCGCCAGTCCATGTGGAACTTTTCCCCCAGTGCTGTCAACCCGAAGTCAAATTCCACTGACGGTTCCTTTCTCGTGCTCATCCGCTCTTGCTACACCGGGTAGGCAGTGTAGATGTAGTAGCCGCCGGGGACGGGCTTACCGTCCGGTGACTTACCCTTCTCGACCTTCTTGATGAGCACCTGCACCCGGCTGCCGGCCGGCGTTGAGATCGTCTTTGTCGGATCATTGGGGTCCTTCTTGATGACGGTACCCAATGAATCTCCACCGTAATTCTTGACGGGTAGCGCCTTGACTTCCCCGTCACGCATCTTTCGGAGGTTGTTCTGCAGGAACTTCGAGTTCTGCTTGACGACGTCAATGATTGCATCCTGAGCCGTCTTCTCGTCCACCCACGTGGTGACGACGCCGTCCTTTTCGAGCTTCGCCGCTATCCGCTCCGGGGTGGGGTTGATGTGATCCTTGTAGGTGTGTGCCTGATCGGGGAAACGGCGCTCGGCGGACGCGATGTCGGTGCAGTTGTGGACCAGGGCGTCGGTCGCTCCGACACCCACGTAGTAGGTGTGGAACTCCCCGACGGTCAGGTCATGGGTGCGCTGGCGCTTGTGGTAGTTGACGACGCCGGTCACCGCGAGGGCCGAGCCGGCGGGGGTGCGCAGCTTGTTGCCGACGCGCACCTCGCCCGCGTCCACCCACTCCTTGCGGTCCATCAGCCAGAAGGGGTGGTTGGCGGTCGCCGTGATGGTGGCGGACCCCTGCGCCGTGGTGACGGTGAGCCGCGTGAACTCCTTGTCGTCCTCGGTGGTGAAGAAGTTCGTCACCGGCCGTGCGTCGGTCTGCCCGTTCTCCGGGTCCGTGGCGACCACCCGATCGCCGACGCGGACGTCCTCGATGGGGCGATGCGTTCCATCGGCGAGCAGGACTCGAGTGCCGGGTAGGAAGCTGTGCTTCCTGGGGCAGTCGAGCTTCTTGTAGACCTTTTCGAGGATGTCATCGGCCTTCTTGACCAGCTTCTTCGCAGCAGCGGACTCCTCGATCATCTTGCCGATGCCGGCGAGGCGCTTGATGGCCTTGGCGATCTCCGGGAACTTCTCGATCGCCCGGAGGGCCTTGCCCCAGGGGAGGTTGTTCACCAGGGTCCAGAAGCACGCCTCGACGTTGCCCTCGCCGAAGCACTTCTTGATGTTGTCGACGTCGAAGTACTCCTTGAGCAGCTCACCGCCGATTTCCATCAGGAAGTCCTCGAAGCCCTTCTCCGAGAGCCCCAGGGCCTTCTCGTACTCCTCGCGAGTGATGCCCTCCTTCTCGAGCTCCTCCATCTCGTCGTCGGTCAGGTCGGTTCCACCGGCCTTGTCGGCGTTGACGGCCTCCTCGCGGGCCTTGCGCTCACGCTCCTTCTGCTCGGCCTCGGCCTTCTTGGCGACCTCGTCCGCTTCCTTGGCGTAGTTGAGGGCGTTGTCGGCCGCTTCCTTCGCCGACGCGGCGTGCTTTTCGGCGGATTCGGCGAGCTTGTTCGCGGCCTCGGCGTCCTCCTTCGCCTTGGTGGCCGCGGCCTGGGCGGTGGCGGCTTCGCTTTCGGCGAGGCTGGCGGCGCTGTTGGCGGCCGCGGCGTGCTGGTCGGCCTCGGCCGCGGCACCGCGGGCGCGGGCCGCTTCGGCCTCCGCGGCGTTGGCGGCCTGGCGGGCCGCTGCCGCGTCGGCGTACGCCCGGTTGGCGGCCTCGCGGGCCGCCTTGGCGTCGGCCTGGGCCTGGGCGTCGGCCTGGTTGGCGCGGGCCGCGGCGGCCCGGGCCTTGGCGCCGTCGGCGGCCGCTTCGGCGGCGGACTTCATGGCGGCTGCCATGGAGCGCGTCGCGTTGGCGGAGGAGCGGGCGGCGTCGGCGGCGGCCTTGAAGGCCGGCGCCACCTGGGCGTTGGCCCGCTTGGCGGCGGCCTCGGCGGCCTCGGCCGCCTTGACGGCCTCATCGGCCTTGGCCTGGGCGGAGGCGACCTGCTCCGCGCCCATCTCCTGGGCGGCGGTGGCGACCTGGGCGGCGAAGTCGGCGTCGACGTCCTTGCCGGCGAACGGCGCGGTCAGCTCGATCGCGGTGTTCGCCGGGTCGGCGATGCCCGCCGCGCTGGCCTTGGCGGCCGTGGACGCCTGAACGGCGATGCCCGCCTGGAGACGGGCCATCGCCGCCTCACGGGTGGCGGCCTCGGCCTCGTCCTTGGTGCGGTTCGCGGCCTGCAGCGCGTTGTTCGCCTCGATCGCCGCGAGGCCGGCCAGACGGGCGGCCTCGTGGGCGGCGACGCCGGCACGGGCCTCCTGCGCGGTGGCCTCGGCGGCTTGGGCGTTCGCGCGCTGGGCGGCGGCGTGGGTGGCGGCGGCCTCGGCCTCGGCACGGTTGGCCGCCGCGTTCGCGGCGGCGGCAGCGGCCTCGGCCTTGTTGGCGGCGGCGTTGGCCCGCGCGGCGTGCGCGGTGGCCTCGGCGGCCGCGGCACGCGCACGAGCGGCCGCACCGGCGGCCTCCGTCGCGGCGGAACGCGCCCGGATCGCCGCACCACTGGCCGTGTCGGCGGCACCCTGCGCCTGACCGGCGGCGGCCTCGGCCGTATCGGCATCCGATCGCGCCGCGGCCGCGGCGGCCTTGGCCTCGACGGAGTACGTGGTGCCCTTGGCGGCAGCCGCCATCGACGCGGTGGCCTCGGCCCGGGACTTCTCGGCGTCGGCGTTCCGCCTGGCCTCGTACGACCGGTCCCGGGCCTCGCGGGCCTCGGTCTCCATAGTGCGGGCGTTCGTGTCCGCCGTGGCGGCGATCCCGTCCTGCTTCTCGGCGTCCGCCCGGGCCGCCGCCGCCGTGGCCGCGGCCGCCTGGGCCTCCGCCCGTGCCGCGGACGCCGTACGGGCCTCGGCCTCCGCACGAGCCCGGGCCGCCGCCGCGATGTCGCGCTCGCGCTCCGCGCGCGCACGCGCCGCGGCCGCCAGGTCGCGCTCCCGCTCGGCGATGGCGCGCTGCTCGGCGGCGATCCTCGCCTGGCGCTCGGCCTCCTGGCGGGCCTCGCGGGTCTTCTTGGCGTGCTCCCACGCCTCGGCCTCGGCCTGCTCCGCCGCGATGCGCGCCGTGCGCGCACGGGCGGCGGCATCAGCGGCGATCCTGGCCTGCTTCTCGGCGGCCTCGGCGAGCTTCGCCGCGGTGGCGGCGTGCTGTTCGGCGTTGGCACGCCACTGCTTGGCCTGCTGCTCGTGCAGCTCCGCCTGGTTCTTGGCGTTGAGGCCCTTGGCGTCGGCCTCGGTGGCGTCCACCGCGTGCTGCGCGGTCTCGCTCGCCTTCACCGCCGCGTCGGCGGCGGCGGCCATGCCGGAGGCGACCTCGGACCACTGGGCGCCGTAGGTCAGGCCGGTCTCGACCAGGACGTCGGCCTGGACCTTCGCCTGCGCGGCCGCGACCTGCGCCTGCTTGGCCGCCACACCGGCGTTCTCGACCTGGCGGGCGGCCTCGGCCTTGACGTCGTCGTAGGACGACAGCTTCTTGCCGGCGCGGTCGGCCGACAGCATCCGGTCCGCCTGCCGCGCGGCGGCCGCCGCCTGCGTCATCGCGTTCGAGGCGTTCTTCAGCGCCTTGACCGCATCGCCGTGTGCGGCGATCAGCTTCGTACGCGCCTCGGCCGCGCGCGCCGCCTTCTCGGCGAGTTCGCGCAGCTTCTGCGCGGCTTCCTGCGCCTCCTTCTGGGCCTTTTCGATGGCCGCGCGGGCGTCGGCGTCCTTCTGGGCCGCGATCTGGTAGCCCTTTTCCAGGAATTCCGCGATCTTCGCGTCGTCCTTGGTGTCCAGGGCTGCCTGCGCGGCCTTCTTCACCTCCGGACCACCGGAGGCCGCGAGCATCTCGACCCGCTTGCGGTTCTCCTCGGCCCGCTTCGCCGCGTTCTGCTTGTCCGCCTCGTCACGCTGCTTGGCGATCGCCGCACCGAAGGCCAGGAAGTCGGCCCGGTCCTTCGCGGTCGCCTTCGGTCCCAGGACGCGCTCGACCTCCGCGTTGAAGTACGCGCCGCCCGTCCCGCGGAGTTTCTCGATCTCCGCACGGTTCTTGACGTCCGCGCCGTCCTTCTTCTCCTTCGCGCGCTTGCGGGCCTCGGCCTCGCCGTGCGCCAGGAACTCCCGGATCGCGTTCGGGTCGCTGCTCGCGAGGGCCTTCTTCGCGGCCTCGCGGACTTCCTCTTCCGCGTCGAACTCCGCGAAGTCCTCGACCAGCTGCCGGTCACGATCGGCACTGAGCTTGTCCAGCTCCGTACGCGGCGCGGGAGCCGGCCCGGACGACGGCTTCGGCAATGCCGCCGCCAGCTTGTCCAGCGCCGCCAGCGCCTCCTTCGGCGATACGGACGCGGCCTCGGCACGCGCCCTGGTGGCCGCAGTGGCCTCCCCCGTCGTACCACCCAATATCGCGACGACAACGGCCGTGGAAACGGCCTTTCTCATCACTCCGGCCACGTCACCGCGTAGCCGTCCGGCCCTCGGCCGGAATCTGCCCATCACGGGAAGAACCCCCCATAGGAAAAAAGAAACAGAAAATGCCCCTGAACCCGCGTACGCGGGCAGGGCGAAGCCGCCGAAGCGGTCGGGAAAATCCGGCCGGCGGGTCAGGCCGGCCGGAAGACATGAAAAGAAGAGGTCAGCCCTTGACGCGGTCCTCGCCGCTGCGGGCGATGTCGAACATGCCCTGCCAGAACGTGAGCGACTTGAGCGCGCCCTCCTGGCCCTGGGCCCAGGTGCTCAGGGTGGTCTCGGCCGACCGGCCGATGTTCTTCCAGAGCTCGTCGGAGCTCTCCTGGGCGGCCTTGGCGATGTTCTTCCAGTTCTCCGCCTGCGCCGCGGCCGCCTCCTGCTCGGCCAGCCACGCCTTGCGCGCGGCCTCGGAGTGGTCGGCCACGGCCTTCCAGGCCCGCTCGGCCTCGGCCCGGGCCTTCGCAGCGTCCGCCGACCCCTTCACGGCCCTCTCCGCCGCGTCGGCCTCCTTGACCAGACGCGACAGTGCGGCCTGCCGGACCGTTTCCGCATCCGCGATCCGCGTCCGGAAGGCCTCCGCGTCCAGCGTCGCGCCCGTCATCCAGCCGTAGCCGAAGAACTCCGCGATGTCCGCGTCCGTGGCGCCGGGTCGCACGGCCCACTGCGCCGCGACCCGCACCTGCTCACCCGGGTCGTGCTCGGCGACGGACGACACGAAGCCCCGGTCCTTCGCGGCGACTTCCAGCTTGTGCCGGGTATCGGCCTCCCGGGCCGCCCGGTCGCGCTGCTGCGCCTCCGCGTACCCGGTCTTCACGAACGCCGCCTGGTCGGCGGCCGTACCCTTCAGCGCGCGCTCGGCGGCCGACCGCACCTCGGGAGAGAACTCCACGGTGTGCGTACGCACCACCCGCTCGCAGAAGGCCCTGTTGCGGGACCGGGTGTCCTTCGCCCGCTGTCTGGCGGAGTCGAAGCCGCCGCCGGGCGCCAGCCACTCCGCGATGGCCTCGTCCCCCCGGGTGTTGCGCAGGGCGTTCCACGCCGAGGTCCGTACCTCGGCCGCCGGATGCGTCTTCGCCTGCCCGAGCACGTAGTCACGTGCCTCCTGGGCCGCCGCGGCCTTCGCGAGCGCTGCCTCATCGGTCGGCTGGTCGGCCTCGACGGCCGCCACGACACGCGTGTCCGCCCATGCCGGCGCCACCCCCGCCACGGCGACCCCGCCGGTCAGCATGCCGACCGCCAACGCCTGCGCGACCCACCACTGACGACTCACTCTTCCCCCTCAAGAACGTGTAACTCATTGCAGTCGCCCATACGGAGAGGGACAGCGCCCTGGTCAAGACGCTGTCCCTCCGCGCTGTCTATCCGCCGCACCCGCGCGGCGTGGACCGCGAGGTCACTTGACCGGCTGGATCTTCCACAGCTGGGCGTCGGTCTGGTTGCAGTACCACTGCTGGGCCTTCACGTTGTTCTCCTTGCTGCCCCCGGGGATGTCCAGGCAATAGTCCTGGACGTGCTGGGGACGCAGCTGGAAGAGCTTCTTGTCGTGGTCGACCAGGACGACCTGCCAGCGCTGGTTCCCGCCGCCGTGGCAGTCCCACTGCTGGACGTCGTCGCCGACCTTGGTGCCCCAGTCCTGGATTTCGAGGCACTTGCCGCTGGGCACGGACTGGAACTCGTAGGTGGAGTCCGCGGCGGGGACCATGCGCCACTGCTGGGCGTTGTCGCCGTTGCAGGTCCACTGCTGTGCCTTGGCGCCGTTGTCCTTGGCACCGTTGTTGATTTCCAGGCACTTCTCGCTGGCCGCGAGCTGCAGGGTGACGACCGCCTGGGGCCCTTGCTGCGCGCGTTCGGCGGCCGCTCGTGCGGCCTCGGCCGCCTTGCGGGCCGCTTCTGCCGCGCGCTCCGCGGCCGACTTGGCGGCCGCGTCGCGAGCCGCCTCGGTGGCCCGGCGGGCGGCCTCGGCGGCAGCGGTGGTGCCACCGTCCGCGTACGCGGTGGTCGCGGCGCCGCCCAGCAGGGCGACGCCGGCGCCTACGGCCAGGGCGGCCCGGATGATCCGAGACATGATGGGATCGGTTTCCTCTCGAAAGTTCTGGGTGCTCAGGCGGACTTGGCCGGCTGGAGACGCCACTTCTGGGCGCCGGAGCCGTTGCAGGTCCACAGCTGCGCGATCGCGCCGTCGTCCTTGCTCGCCCCCGAGATGTCCAGGCAGAGGTTCTTGTCCAGAGCATGGGCGGGACGCAGCTCGTACAGCTCGTTGACCACGTCGACCATCACCAGGCGCCAGCGCTCCTGCGGTGCGGCGTCGACGCACCACCACTGCTGGACGACGGTGCCGGGCTTGACGCCGGCGCTCTCCGCGTCGAGGCACTTGCCGCTGTGCTTGGCCCGCAGCTCGAAGGTGGCGGAGCCGGCGGACACCACGTCGAAGAGCTGGTTCTCCGCGCCGTCGACGCAGGTGGACTGGACGGCGTCGACGCCGTTGCGGAAGCTGGCGTTCGGGATGGTGAGGCACTTGCCGCTGTGCTCGAGCTTGAGCTGTACGGCCGAGGGGGCGGCGGCGCGGGGGGCCTCGTCGGCCGAGGCGGGGGTCACACTGCCGGCGAGCGCGGCGACACCGGCGCCGATGGCGAGGGCGACCCGGGTGATCCGAGACATGGGGAATTCCGTTCTTCTCAAGAGTGGACTGCGCGGGGAGCGGGTCAGCGCGCGAGCGGGGAGGAGATCTTCCACGTCGCGTCCTGAGCGAAGTCCTCCGCGGACTCCCAGCTGTGGTTGCCGCTCTTGTCGGCCGCCCACAGATCGCCCTGGAACTGCCGCAGCCAGCGGCCCGGCCGGCTCGCCGACTCGAAGGACGTCCCGGAACCGGTCAGGCCCTTCTTGGCGCACCAGGTGGCGTCCTTGCGGAACTCCGCGCTGTTGTCGCTGGCGGCCAGCCGCACCCGGAAGTCCTTCTCGATCAGGTAGTGGCCGGGCTTGCGGGCGGACTCGAAGGAGTAGCACCCGGCCTCGTTGGCCAGCGCCGGCACGACGACCCAGGTGGCGTCCTCACGGTCGGCCTGCTTGTCCTTGGCGTCGAGGGGGGCGATGAAGCCCTCGCCCGCGTCCACGTTGGACTGGCGGATGTACCAGCCGGTCAGCTTCGCGTTGGCGGGCTGGAAGGACTGCCGCTTCGCCCGGTACTGGCTCTCCTCCTTGAGGAACGCGGCGACCGCCTCGTCGGTCCCGGCCAGCGCCTTCTTCGCCGCGGCGACCAGGTTCGGGTTCACCCCGGTCTTCTCGGCCGATGCCTGGATCTGGAGCGCGAGCTTCCGGTTGGCGTCGGCGATCTTCTTGCGCAGGGCCTCGGCGTCGCGCTTGTACGCCTGCTCGGCGCCGGTGTGGATGAACTCCTTCCAGTCCGCCGCGCTGGAGCTCAGTACGGCCTTCTGGGCCGCGGCGTAGAGCTCGGTCTTCCGCGCGTCGGCGGGAACGCCGCGCAGCAGCTCGCGGATGAAGTTGTCGTCGCTCAGCGCCAGCAGCGTGTCGGAGGCCGTGACGCCGAACAGCGCGGCGGCGTTCTTGCGGGCTGCCAGCTCCTTGCGGCGCTCGGCCTCCTCGCGGTTCTTCTGCTCGAGCTCCTTGAGCTCGTTGGCCACGTCGAGCTTGTGGGCCTCGCGGGCGCCGTTCTTGATGAACTCCTCCCAGGCCTTGGGGTCGGCGTCGGCCAGCGCCTTCGCGGCCGCCTTGCGGACCTCCGGCCCGGCGGCCTCGTGCTTCATCACGGCGCGGATGAAGTTCTCGTCGCTGAGGCCCAGCAGGTCGGGGCTGCTCGGGATGCCGACCGTGATCAGGGCCTGGGACTTGGCGTCGCGGGCCGCGCGCTCGGCGTCGGCCTTGGCCTTCTCCCGCTGCTTGTCGAGCTCGTATGCCTCGTGGATGCCGGTGGTGATGAACCGCACGTGGTCCTCGGCGGATCCACTGACCATGGCGCCCTCGGCGGCCAGGCGCACGTTCTCCAGCCGCTCGCCGCCGTCCCGTGCCTTCTGCCACAGCGCGTGGACGAAGTCGCGGTCGCTGAGGAGCAGGACGTCCGGGCTCGGGTCCAGGTGGACCACGGCCGCGGCGTCGACGCGCTGCGTGTCGGTGGTCCCGATCCCGGCAGCCGCGGCCACCGCCCCCGTGGGCGCCGCGACGGCGAGACCCGGCGCGGCCACGCCGGCGACAGCGGCCAGCGCGGTCGTGGTCACGATCCCACGCATAAGGATCTTTCGCGTGCGCGCAGAGTTGGTCTGACTCTTGTGCATGTTGTGTTGTACCCCCAGTAGCGCCTCGTTCGAGTGACCCGACGAACGGGTGAACGAGGGCGTTGTCTGGGCGCAGTGTTGAAGATCCGAGGATAGGAGTCAAACCGGCCGTGTCCTGATATGATTCCGGACGCTATTGGCCTGCCCTTTAGGGGGAATTGGGGGAACGGTGGGTTGACATTGCATTGGGTGATGTGCCCGAAGGTCTTGTGGAACCCTGCGTTCCGGTCGGGTCCGGCCAGAGCCGGTCGCGCTTCGTGAAGACGAAATTCAGGCTGACGCACACCATCGCCATCAGCAGGATCGCGAAGGGGTAGCCGAGCGCCCAGTGCGGTTTCCGGCATTTGCTCGAAGTCCACGCCGTAGGTGGTCGCCGGTGTGGGCGACGTGGTCGGCGAGTCCGCCATCAGGCCGTGCGGCATGCCGGCCAAGGATCGGGTTGGGCGCTGAACGCCACGATGTCGGGAGCGAGTTCGAGGCGGTCCGGGTCGCGGTCGAGGGCCTCGGTCTCGATCTCGTCGGGGTCGTTCTGGACGCCCGCGACGACCGGGGCGGTAGCCGTCGACGACGGCGTCGACGATCGCGTGGAGCACGGCCTCAGGGCTGAGGGCGAGGAGCTCCGGGGGGTCTCCATGCGGCGGCGGACGGACGGTCGGGAAGCTGGTGGAGTTCCAACTCCCCGGTGAGTGAGGGGAGTTTCTCCTCGGGGGCGGTGGAGGCCGATTCAGGCCATGCGGTCGGGCTGCTCGCGCAGCCGCCGGTAGGTCTCGGCCGGCGAGGTGGGGGTGGTCACGCGGTCATGCGTGCTTCCTGGGGGCGGATCGGTGGCGCTGAGTGCGCTCGGGCATCGTTTGTCTCCCGTTCGCTCGTCGCGGGATGCGGAATAGGGCATGCATCCCCCGTTCCGGCTTTCGTCGGTTCGGGGGTCAGTCCTTCTCGCCCCGCAGCGATCGCAGGTGCAGGCGCAGTACTCGTCGCATGTCGTCGGCCGGGAGTCGGTCCGGGTGGAGGACGGACGTGAGGGTCAGGCCGTCCAGGAGGGCGAGCAGTCGTAGGGCCTCCGTGGGGGTGTCGAGGTGCCCGGGGAAGCCGCCGGCGCTTCGGCCCTCGTGCAGGACGCGTTCGATCAGCTCGCGCATGCCGGTGTGGATCCTGTCCGCGCTGGGCCGGAGTTCGGGGCGGACGCGGGCTGCCGTGCAGAAGGCCAGCCACAGGACGGCCTCGTCGTGGCGGGCCCGGTCCAGGGGGAGGAACTCCGCGAGGAGTTCCTCGACGAGCGTGGCGCGGTCCTCGGCGGGCGGCGTGGCCAGGAGGCGCTCGGCGTGGTCGCGCACTCGGCCCTCGACGCGGCGGGCGAGTTCCCGCATGGCGAAGAGCATCAGGTCGGAGTGGTCGGCGAAGTAGTGCCGCACGGAACCGACGGCGAGCCCCGCCTCCTGGGCGACGTTGCGCAGTGACGCGTTCTCCAGGCCGTCGCGCCGGGCGACCCGGAACACGGCGTCGGCGACCGCCCGGCGGCGGGCCTCGGGGTCGACGATCTTTGGCATGTTGCCGTTATAGCACGATCGGGCTAAATTCTATTTGGCACGAGTGAGCTATTAAAGTGAGCCATGCGAGGAGTCCTAGTGAACGCCTGGGTGTCTGCCGCCCTCATCGCCGCGGTCGCCGTGGCCGTCGTCGTCAAGCGGCTGCGAGGGGAACCCCTCAACGCCCGCGAGTTGTTCGCCGCCCCGCTGATCCTGACCGGCATCGGCGCGTGGACGCTGTGGAAGGCCGAGGGCGTCGGCGTCGCGGACGCGTTCTGGGTGGCGGGCGGTGTCCTGCTGGGCGTCTCGCTGGGGGCGGTGCGCGGGCTGACCATCCAGGTCTTCGAGAAGGAAGGCGTGCTGTGGCAGCGCTACACCGGACGGACGTTCGCGGTGATGGCGGTGTCCGCGCTGATTTCCTTCGGCTTCGGCCTGCTCGCCGGCCGGATGGGCATGCACCCGCAGGCCCGCCCGGTCCAGCTCTCGATCGGCGTCGGCTTCCTGGGCGAGGCGCTGGTGGTGGGGGCGCGTGGATTGATGGCAGGGGTGCCGTTCGCCCCGGAGGCGCGGGACGGGCGACGCCGCTGAGCGACCGCGCCCGCCCGGACACCACCCGAGAGCTCAGTCCGGCAGCTCCCGGCTCCACAGGTCCGCCGGTGTCTCGCGGCGCACCAGCAGCCGCGCCCGGCCGTCCGTCACGGCCGCCACCGGTGGGCGGCCGACGAGGTTGTACGACGAGGCCATCGACAGGTGGTACGCCCCCGACGCCGGGACCGCGAGGACGTCGCCCGGGCGGACGTCGCCCGGCAGCGGCACGCCCTCCGCCAGCACGTCGCCCGCCTCGCAGTGCCGCCCCACGACCGTCATCGGCCGGGTCGGCGCCGCCCCGGCGCGGCCCGCCAGACGGACCGTGTAGCGCACCCCGTACAGCGCCGGGCGCGGGTTGTCGCTCATGCCGCCGTCCACGGCGACGAACGTCCGGCCACCCGAGACCTTCACCGCCAGCACCCGGTACAGCGCCACGCCCGCCGGGCCCGCTATCCAGCGGCCCGGCTCGACGGCGAGCCGGGGGACCGGCAGGTCCACGTGGGCGCAGCGCAGCGCCAGTTCGGCGGCGACGCGTGCCGCGTACTCGGCGGGGTCGAGCGTCGGTTCACCGTCGCGGTAGGGGATGCCGAAGCCGCCGCCCAGGTCGAGCTCGGGGAACGTCACGCCGTGCACGTCCCGCAGGGCGGACAGGAAGGGCACCAGCTTGCGGACGGCGGCGAGGTAGGGGTCGACCGAGGTGATCTGCGAGCCGAGGTGGCAGTGGAGGCCGACGAGTTCCAGCCGGGGCTGGCCCAGGACGCGGGCGACGGCGTCCGCCGCCTCGCCGCCGTCCAGGGACAGCCCGAACTTCTGGCCCTCGACCCCCGTCCGCACCGCCGCGTGGGCGCCGGCCTCGATGCCGGGCACCACGCGCACCAGCACCTTCTGCCGGGCACCGGGCGGCACCAGTGCCGCGAGCCGGGCTATCTCACCGGTGTTGTCGAGGACCACGCGCCCCACGCCCAGCCGCAGCGCGGTCCGCAGGTCGTCGGGGCTCTTGGCGTTGCCGTGGAGGACGACGCGCTCGCCGGGGAAGCCCGCGTGCGCGGCGAGTTCGAGCTCGCCGGCCGAGCAGACGTCGAGGTGGAGCCCCTCCTCCTCGACCCACCGGACCATCGCCCGGGTGAGGAACGCCTTGCCGGCGTAGGCCACGTCGGCGTCCGGCAGCGCCGCGCGCCAGGCGCGGGCACGTGCCCGGACCTCGTCCTCGTCGACGACGTAGGAGGGGGTGCCGAAGCGGTCGGCGAGCTCGGCGAGGGGCACCCCGCCGACGGCCAGCCCGCCCGAGGGCAGGACGCGGGCGGACGCGGGCCACACGGGCCCCGGCCACGCCGAGTCCGACGGACCGGGGTCCGCTACGGGCTCCCCGGGCCGCGGGGACAGGGCGGCGGGGGAGAGGGGGAGGGACACGGGTGATCTCCTTCGGGGGAAATCGGTGGGACGCGAGGAGTCAGCCGAAAGGGTCAGCCGAAGGGCCGGCCGGACGGGCCAGCAGGACGGGCCAGCCGAAGGGCCGGCCGGAAGGATCAGTCGGCGAAGGGGGGCAGCAGGGGCGCGGCGTCCTCGGCCACCGGCAGCGCGGGGCGGGCCGTCAGCTGCGGGTCGACCGACACCTCCCCGACGCCCAGCGGCGCGGCCAGGGCCCGTACGGCGGGCAGCGACAGCCGGACCGAGGGGACACCCGGCCCCAGACAGTCGGAAAGCCGCCGCCTGCTGGTGAAGGCGACGGCCGTCCGGGCGCCGAGGGGGGTGCGGAAGACCCGTAGGGCGAAGCCCACGGGGCAGGGCCGTACAGGGATGTACAGCGGCCGCGCCGGGCCAGGATGGGAGGGCTCGCCGTCGTCGGCGGGGCGGCTCCCCGCGGTGTCGGGGCGGTCGGGGCGGTTCGCCGCGGCGATGGCCGCGGCCTCGGCGGGAGTACGGCTCAGATGCATGACGGTCCTTGGGAGGTTTCGGTGCGGAGGTTTCGGTGCGGAGGTGTCGGTGAGAAGCGTCGGTGAGGAGGCGTCGGCGAGGAACCCCGGTGAGGTGCCTCGGTCACGCTATGCCCGTCCCCCGCCCGGGCGACCGCCTCCTTGACAGCACATTGACCCCACCCGGGAGTCCCTTGACGGCTCGTTTACGCACCCGGAACCGCCCTCGCGCTCCCACGCGCCCTTGCGCCGGTCCGATCCGCCGACGCGCCGCCGTACCGGCCGCCTTACCCGCCCCAGCCATCCCGACCAACCCGCACGTTTCAGAGACCGCCGGCCCGGAACCACCGGCTCCGGCCGCCCGGAATCTTTGGAACAATCCGCCCCGCGCGCACCCCCACCGGCCCCGAGTCCCGCCGGGCGCGCACCGGGCCCCTCCGGGGCTGGTCAGACGTGGATCATTGCCGCACGATGCTTACCGGCGGGGGCGGCGAGCCCCGGGCGCTCTGGAGGACGAAGTGACCCTGGAGAACGAAGTGACGGCGACGAACGTGACGGCGGCGAACGTGACCGCGGAACCCGGACCGGCGGACGGCTTCCGGGCCGCCCGGGACTTCCTGCTCGCGCACCGCGAGGACTACGCGGCGGCCCGCGAAGGCTTCTCCTGGCCCCGGCCCACCGCCTTCAACTGGGCGCTGGACTGGTTCGACACGATCGCCCGCGACAACGACCGCACCGCCCTGTGGATCGTGGAGGAGGACGGCCGCGAGGAGAAGCTCTCCTTCGACACGATGCGCCGCCGCTCCGACCGCGTCGCCAACTGGCTGCGCGCGCGGGGCGTACGGGCCGGCGACCGGATCGTCGTCATGCTCGGCAACCAGCGCGAGCTGTGGGAGACCGCCCTGGCGGCCATGAAGCTGCGCGCCGTCGTCATCCCCGCCACCCCGCTGCTGGGTCCGGCCGACCTCACCGACCGCATCGAACGCGGCGGGGCCCGCCACGTGCTCGTACGGGCCGAGGACACCGGCAAGTTCACGGACGTCCCCGGCGACTACACCCGCATCGCCGTCGGCGGAGCGCCGCTAGAGGGCTGGCTCGCCTACGAGGACGCCGACCACGCCGCCGACGAGGCGTTCGCCCCCGACGGCCCCACCCACGCCGACGACACCCTGCTCCTCTACTTCACCTCGGGCACCACCGCCCGCCCCAAACTCGTCGAGCACACCCACATCTCGTACCCCGTCGGTCACTTGACCACCATGTACTGGATCGGGCTGCGCCCCGGCGACGTCCACCTCAACATCTCCTCGCCCGGCTGGGCCAAGCACGCCTGGTCCAACCTCTTCGCCCCCTGGAACGCCGAGGCCACCGTCTTCGTCCACAACTACACCCGCTTCGACGCGGCCCGCCTCATGGCCGAGATGGACCGCTGCGGGGTGACGAGCTTCTGCGCCCCGCCCACGGTGTGGCGGATGCTCATCCAGGCCGACCTGGGCGCGCTGTGCAACCCGCCGCGCGAGGTCGTCGCCGCCGGCGAGCCCCTGAACCCCGAGGTCATCGAGGCCGTCCGGCGCCACTGGGGCCGGACCATCCGTGACGGCTTCGGGCAGACCGAGACCACCGTCCAGATCGCCAACCCGCCCGGCCAGCCCCTGAAGCCCGGTTCCATGGGCCGCCCCAGCCCCGGCTTCACCGTCGTCCTCCTCGACCCGCGCACCGGAGAGCCCGCAGACGAGGGCGAGATCGCCCTCGACCTGCGCGACCGCCCCGTCGGCCTGATGACCGGGTACGCGGGCGACCCCGAGCGCACCGCCGAGGTCATGGCGGACGGCTACTACCGCACCGGTGACATCGCCGCGCGGGACGAAGAGGGATATCTGACCTACATCGGGCGCGCCGACGACGTCTTCAAGTCCAGTGACTACAAGATCAGCCCCTTCGAGCTGGAGAGCGCCCTCCTGGAGCACGAGGCCGTCGCCGAGGCCGCCGTCGTCCCCGCCCCCGACCCGCTGCGGCTGGCCGTGCCCAAGGCGTACGTCGTCCTCGCCGCCGGCTGGGAGCCCGGCCCGGACACCGCCAAGGCCCTCTTCGCCCACTCGCGCGCCGTGCTGGCCCCCTACAAGCGCGTCCGCCGCCTGGAGTTCGCCGAGCTGCCCAAGACCGTGTCCGGCAAGATCCGCCGCATCGAACTGCGCGAACACACCGCGAAGGGCGGCGGGACCGAGTACCGAGAGGAAGACCACCGGTGACCACACCCTCCCCCTCCCACACGGCAGGCCCCGTCGACACCCCGCTGCGCGACGAGACCATCGGCGCCAACCTGGCCCGCACCGTCGCGCTCTTCGGCGACCGCGAGGCGCTCGTCGACGTCCAGGGCGGCCGCCGCTGGACCTACGAGGAGTTCGGCAGGGCGGTGGAGGAGGTCGCCCTCGGACTGCTCGCCAAGGGCGTGGCCAAGGGCGACCGCGTGGGCATCTGGGCCGTCAACTGCCCCGAGTGGGTCATGGTCCAGTACGCCACCGCCCGCATCGGCGCGATCATGGTCAACGTCAACCCGGCCTACCGCGTCCACGAACTGGCCTACGTCCTGCGCCAGGCGGGGATCAGCATCCTCGTCTCCTCCGTCGAGTACAAGACGAGCGACTACCGACGCATGGTCGAACAGGTCCGCGGTCGCTGCCCGGCGCTGCGCGACGTCGTCTACATCGACGACCCCACCTGGACCGGCCTCGTCCGCGTCGGCCAGGGTGTCGACCCCGCCCGGCTCGCCGCCCGCGAAGCCCTGCTGAGCTGCGACGACCCCGTCAACATCCAGTACACCTCGGGCACCACCGGCTTCGCCAAGGGCGCCACCCTCTCCCACCGCAACATCCTCAACAACGGCTACTTCGTGGGCGAGGGCCTCGGCTACACCGAGCAGGACCGCATCGCCCTGCCCGTGCCCTTCTACCACTGCTTCGGCATGGTCATGGGCAACCTCGCGGCCACCTCCCACGGCGCCTGCGTCGTCATCCCGGCCCCCACCTTCGACGCCACCGCCACCCTCCACGCCGTCGAACGCGAACGCTGCACCTCGCTCTACGGCGTCCCCACCATGTTCATCGCCGAACTCGGCCTCCCCGACTTCGCCACCTACGACCTCGGCTCGCTGCGCACCGGCATCATGGCGGGCTCGCCCTGCCCGGAGGAGGTGATGAAGCGCGTCGTGACGGAGATGCACATGTCCGAGGTCGCCATCTGCTACGGGATGACGGAGACCTCCCCGGTCTCCACCCAGACCCGGCGCGACGACGACCTGGCGCGCCGCACGGGCACGGTCGGACGGGTGCTGCCGCACATCGAAGTGAAGATCACGGACCCGGCCGACGGCAGCACCGTGCCGCGCGGCGAGCCCGGCGAACTGTGCACCCGTGGCTACTCGGTGATGCTCGGCTACTGGGACGACCCCGAGCGCACCGCCGAGGTCGTCGACGCCGACCGGTGGATGCACACCGGCGACCTCGCGGTGATGGACGAGGACGGCTGCGTCCGGATCGTCGGCCGCATCAAGGACATGATCATCAGGGGTGGGGAGAACGTCTATCCGCGCGAGATCGAGGAGTTCCTCCACACCCACCCCAAGATCTCCGACGTCCAGGTCATCGGCGTCCCCGACGAGAAGTTCGGCGAGGAGATCATGGCCTGCGTCATCCTGCGCGACCCCGCCGACACCCTCACGCGCGACGAACTCGCCCGCTACTGCCGGGGCCGCCTCGCGCACTACAAGGTGCCGCGCCACCTGCGGCTGATGGACGCCTTCCCCATGACCGTCAGCGGCAAGGTGCGGAAGGTGGAGCTGAGGGAGGAGGCCGCCGCGCTGCTCGACGGCGCGGGCGTCGCCGTACGGGGCTGACGGATGAGATGAGTGGCGGACGGACGGACGGGGCGGGCCGCGTACGGTGGCCCGCCCCGTCGTTCCCCCCGTTCCCCCGTATCCCCCGTTCCCCCGTGAACGGTCTCTTGCTCCCCCGATATTCCCCCGTGGCCGGGCCGGCGGTCCCCCGTGTCTCGCGGGCCCTGCGCCCAGTCTCCGCCCTGACGCGCCCAAGTCGCCATGGTGAGCGGTAAGTTCAGAGGAAGAATTGAGCTTCGGGTCACCTCCTGCCGCGCCGCACCAGTTCGTCGGCCCACTCGTTGAGGGGCTGCGGAGTGCCGGTGAGGTCCATCACGAACAGCGGGAGCCGCAGGTCGTCCGCCCGGCAGCGGGCGTCCCCGGCGTAGCCCGCCAGGGAGAAGCAGACGCTCGTCGCGGAGTCCAGCAGGCCGTACAGCCACAGGCACTCGATGTCGCGCAGGGTGGTCGGCAGGGTCGTGGGGTCGACGCGGGCGACGACGCCGGTGGCGCACAGGTCCACGCCGCTCGCCGCGGGCGCCGGGCAGTTGCCGGGGCGGCGTACGTCCGGGAAGCCCAGCCAGCGCAGATAGCGTTCGGCGGACATCACCGCGTCCCGCTCGGTACGGATGGCCACCGGCCGGAACGGCGGCTTCGAGATGGCGCGGGGGCGCGGAGCGGCGTCGGAGGGCGCCTCGGGCGCTGACTCCTCCGGGCCCGTCACGCCCTTGACGTCCTCGGGCTCGGGGGTCTCCACGGCGTCGCGCGGTGGCAGGACGGGCAGCCGGACGACCGTCCCGCAGGAGCAGCCGAGTTCGGGCCGGGGCCACTGGCCCTGACGGTCGCAGGAGGGGCAGCGCACCGCCACCCAGGAGTCGCGCCAGGTGCGGTGGGCGAGTAACTCGGGGCTGGCGTCGGGCGGTACCGGCAGCGTCAGCGGGGTGCCGCAGGCACAGGGGAAGGTGGGCGGGGTGAAGGAGTGCTCCCGGTGACACGTGGGGCAGTGCACCGGCACGCTCTTGGCCATCTTCGGCTCCAGCGTAGGGTCCGTAGGGGATGTGGGACCCCATCGTCCACGATGTGGGCGCGGCGGGGGAGCGAATCGGCAAGGCGGGCGCGGGGAGTGCTCCGGGCGGCGCCGCCGGGGCGCGAACGGAATGGATACCGGCGCCACCGCCCGGAGGTCAGGGGAGGGGAGCAGGAGGCGCGGGTGAAGCCAGGAGATCCCCCTGGGGGATCGGCTCGAACTCCTGAACGGCGTCGATGTTCACGCCGTGCGGTGTGTTCGCCTCCCGCTCGATCATGATCTCGACGAGGACGGGCCGGGAGGTGGCGACCGCCTCCTTGCGGGCCCATTCGATCGCCGGACGGATGTCCGCCGGCTCGACGACACGCCGCCCCGAACAGCCGTAGGCCTCCATCAGTTTGACGTTGTCGGTGCCCGTCTCGTCGTAGTGGACGTCCACCTGGTAGTTCATCCCGTAGCCGATGGACGCCTGCCGGATCAGGCCCAGGTACTCGTTGTTGAGCATGATCAGGACGAACGGGATGCCGTACTGCGCCGCGACGGCCAGCTCCTCCGCCGTGTACTGGAAGCCGTAGTCCCCGACGACGCCCACCACCTCGGTGGCGCCCCGCCCCATGCCCTCCAGCGCCTTCTTCGCCCCGATCGCCGCCGGGACCTCCCAGCCCAGCGGGCCCGCCTGGCCGCACACCTGGTAGTGACGGGGCCGGTGGGCCTTCTGATGCTGGCCGCCCCAGATCTGGTACAGACCGATGGCGGTGAGGAAATAGGTGTCCTCGCCGAAGATCTCGTTGATCTCCTTGTAGACGCGGGGGGCCTTCACCGGGACGGTGTCGAAGTCCTCCCGCCGGACGAGGGTCCGCTTGAGCAGCCGGCAGCGCTCCCGCCACGGCTGCCACGGCTGTCCCGGCTGCCACGGCTGTCCCGGCTGCCGGGGGCCGGTGGCCGCCCGCACCCCGCGCCGCCGGGCGGCGGCCAGCAGGGCCGCGAGGAACTCCTTCGCGTCCGAGACGACGCCCAGGTCCGGCGCGACGACCCTGCCCAGCTGCGTGGGCTCGACGTCCACCTGGACGAAGGTCCGCCCGCCCCGGTAGACGTCCAGGTCCGCCCCCGTGTGCCGGTCGCCGAAACGGGCGCCCACGGCGAGCACGAAATCCGCCTCCAGGAACGAGGCGTTGGCGTACCGCTGCGAGGTCTGGATACCCGTGGTGCCCATGTGGAGCTCGTGGTCGTCCTCGACGGCCCCCTTGCCCATCAGCGTCACCTGGAACGGCACGCCCAGCAGCTCCACCAGCGCGCGCAACTCGTCCGCCGCCCCGGCCAGGACCACCCCGCCGCCCGCCAGCACCAGCGGCCGCTCGGCCGCCAGCAGCAGATCCAGGGCGGCCTCGACACCCGGCGGGTGCGGCACCGGGACGCGGACGGGGAGCCGGGTGTCGGTGGCCGCGTCGTAGTGGATCTCGCGCCGGGCGATGTCGACCGGAATGTCGATCAGCACCGGCCCCGGCCGCCCCTCGCGCGCGATCCGGAACGCCTCCCGGAACACCCAGGGGATCTGCGCGGCCTCCGTGATCCGCACCGCCCACTTGGTGACGGGACGGACGATCCCCACGATGTCGACCGCCTGGAACGCCTCCTGGTGGAGCTTGGTGGAGACCGCCTGGCCGGTGACGCAGACCATGGGGATCGAGTCGGCGAAGGCGGTGTACAGCCCGGTGACGAGATTGGTGCCCCCGGGCCCGGAGGTCGCCAGCGCCACCCCGACCCGGCCGTTGGTACGGGCCCACCCGTCGGCCATGTGCGCGGCGCCCGCCTCGTGGCGGACGATCAGGTGCTCGATGCCGCCGACGGTCTCCAGCGCCTTGTACAGCGGCAGGATCGCGGCGCCTGGGCAGCCGAAGACGATGTCGACGCCCTCGTCCTTGAGGATCCGCACGACGGCGTGCATGGCGGGAACCTTCACGAGGCGGCTCCCGACAGCCGCTCGACGCCCCGGAGCAGGGCCGAGTGGTCGAGGGCCCCGTCGCCCCGGTCCCGGGCGGCGGCCACGAGCGCGGCCACCAGGGTCCCCAGCGGCAGCGCGGCGCCGACCTCGCGGGCGGCGGCGGTGACGATGCCCATGTCCTTGTGGTGCAGTTCGATCCGGAATCCCGGCGGGTACTCGCGGCTGAGGAAGTTCTCCCGCTTCCGGGCGAGCACGGCGGAGGCGGCGAGCCCGCCACCGAGGACGTCCAGCGCGGCGACGAGGTCCACGCCGGACTTCTCCAGGAAGACGACGGCCTCGGCGCACGCCTGGATGTTGGCGGCGACGATCAGCTGGTTGGCGGCCTTGACGGTCTGCCCGGCGCCGTGGGGGCCGCAGTGCACGACGGTCGTGCCCAGCGCGCGCAGCAGGGGCGCGGCCTCCTCGAAGTCGGCCCGCTCGCCTCCGCACATGACGGACAGCGTGCCTTCGACAGCGCCGGCCTCACCGCCGGAGACGGGCGCGTCGAGGGCCCGTATGCCACGAGCGGCCGCCTCGGCGGCGAGCGCGGCGGAGGTGCGGGGGCTGATCGAGGACATGTCGACGAACAGGGCGCCGGGACGGGCGTGGGCGAGGACGCCGTCGTCGCCCCGGGCGACGGCGACGACCTCGCGGTCGGCGGGCAGCATCGTGACGACGACGTCGGCACCGGCGACGGCCTCCCGCACGGAGGCGGCGGGGGTGCCGCCGGCGGCGGCGAGGCGGGCGAGCTTGTGGGGTTCGAGGGTGTAGCCGGTGACGGGGTACCCGGCCTTGAGGAGGTTCTCGGCCATGGGGGAGCCCATGATGCCGAGGCCGATCCAGGCGGTGCGGGGGAGGGATGGCATGGGTCGTTTCCCTTCGGGGTGGTTGGTTGTGCCCCGGTCCCGCCCTTTCACCGTTTCTTCCGGGGGCTCCGCCCCCGGGCCCCCGCTCCTCAAACGCCGGAGGGGCTGTCAGCGGGGGTGCGAGGGGGCGGAGCCCCCTCGGAAACGGTGAAAGGGCGGGGCTGGGGCGTCAGAACTCGGCGAGCCAGCCGAACGCGTTCGCGCCCGGCCCGTCGGCCCGGTACTCGAGCCCGACCGGCCCGCCGTACCCGGCCGCGTCCAGGCGCGAGAACAGGTCCGCGAAGTCCAGCGCCCCCGTCCCCGGCGCCCCCCGCCCCGGCACGTCCGCGATCTGGACGTGCCCCGCCCGCCCCGCGTACCGGTCGACGACCTCCCGCACGTCCGCCCCGCCCATGGCCACGTGGTACAGGTCCAGCAGCAGCCGCGCGTTCCCCAGCCCCGTCGCCGCGTCGACCTTGTCGACGACCTCGACGGCCGACGCCACGTCCGTCAGCGGATACCCCGGTGATTCCACGGCGTTGAGCGCCTCGATCAGCAGGATCGCCCCCACCCGGTCCGCCGCCCGCGCCGCGTACGCGAGGTTCTCCAGCGCCAGCGCGTCCTGGACGCCGGGGGCCACCCCGTCGACGCGGTTGCCGTACAGCGCGTTGAGCGCCCGGCAGCCCACCGACGCGGCGAAACCGGCGGCGACGTCGACGTTCGCGCGGAAGCGCGCGGACTCCTCGCCGGGCACGGAAAGCGCGCCCCGGTCCGGCCCGGGCAGTCGGCCCGCGTAGAAGTTGAGGGCGACCAAACGGGTTCCGGCGGCGGCCAACGCGTCGCGCAGCGCCGCGAGTTCCGCCTCGGGCGGCTCCGGGTCGTCCGGCCAGGGCCACCACAGCTCCACCTCCGTGAACCCGGCCGCAGCGGCGGCGGCGGGCCGGGCGAGCAGCGGCAGTTCGGTGAAGAGGATGGAAAGATTCACGTCGAATTCCGTATTGCGGAAAGAAACTTCCATGACAAGGAAGGCTGCTCCCGCCCATCGGTCCTGTCAAGGGCCCGGTACGTTGACGGTGTGCGATTGAGAGTGGAGTTCACGACCGAACCGTTCGATCTCGACGAGCCCCCGCCCCACGCCACGGCGGCCCGGGACGTCGTCCAGGCGGCGGAGTTGGACGCCGTCGACGTCGGCCCGTTCGGCAACACCGTCGAAGGCCGGGCCGACTCCGTGCTCGCGACGCTGGACACCCTGCTGCGCGCCTCCCTGGAGGCGGGTGCCACACGGGTGTCGCTGCAGGTCAACGTCCTCGACGCGGAAGGCGGGGACGGCCCGTGAGCGAGGACGCCTTCCGCGCCGCCGTCAGGCCGCTCGTGGACGCCATGGGCGGCCGGCTGCTCGACCCCGAGCAGGCCGAGGGCGACGACGTCGTCCTCCGCTGGGAGGGCCGCCCGGTCGTGGCCGTACGCCTCCCGCACCTCGCGGACTCGCTGGAGAGCATCCTCGCCGACCTCGAACGCCGGCACGGCGCCCCGCTCGCCGAACTCGACCGCAGGACCAAGCAGTCGGTCGTACGGAACCTGGAGGCGCGCGGCGCCTTCGCGCTGCGGCACGGCGTCGAGACGGTCGCCGCCGCGCTCGGCGTCAGCCGGTTCACCATCTACAACTACTTGAACCGCGAACGGGACGCGAACGGTTCTGGTTCTTCAACAAACTGTTGACGCGCGTTCGCCGGAGGCGTTAGCTATGCGCAGCTCATCCGAGTGCGGCGAGAAGCGCCACGGAGGTTCCCGTGACTTCGAGTTCCACACCGGGGCTCACCCGGTTCAACACGGCCGAGGACGACACCGCGCGGGCCGCGCTGCGCGCGATCTGCGCCAGTGCCGCGTGG
The DNA here is from genome assembly GCF_014648775.1 of Streptomyces abikoensis. Taxonomy (GTDB): domain Bacteria; phylum Actinomycetota; class Actinomycetes; order Streptomycetales; family Streptomycetaceae; genus Streptomyces; species Streptomyces abikoensis. The sequence continues at coordinate 1,144,366 of NZ_BMRT01000001.1, read as the reverse complement.
GCCGAGGAGATCCTCACCCGGCGCCCCTACCGCGACGCCGGGGAACTGCTGGCCGCCAGCGACACGGCCGTCGCCCGGCTCACGCCGGACGACCTGGCCGAGGCCATGGCCGCGCACCCGCCCATCGGCCGCCCCCGGCCGGGCGACCCGGTCTCCGCCCGGGAACAGCGCGGCATGGCGGGCGCCACCGACCGGCTCAAGGCCGAGATGCTCGAACTCAACCTCGCCTATCAGGAGAAGTTCGGGCACGTCTTCCTCATCTGCGCCACCGGCCTCACCGCCGAACAGATGCGGGACTCCGTCCGTAACAGGATCGACAACCCCCCGGAACGCGAGCGCGAGATCGTCCGTGAGGAACTGGGCAGGATCAACCGCATCCGGCTGGCCCGGCTCGCCGTCCGCCCCGAGACCGAAGGAACGTCCCGGCCATGAGCGACAGCACGGTCTCGACCCACGTCCTCGACACCGGCGCCGGCCGCCCCGCCGCCGGCGTCGGCGTGGAACTGGCCGTACGCGGCGGCGCGGACGGCGAGTGGGCCGTGCTCGGCACGGCGCGCACCGACGCGGACGGGCGCTGCGCCGCCCTCCCCGCGCTGCCGCCCGCCGCCGCGCACGTCCGGCTGCGCTTCGACGTGGCACCGCACCTGTCCGCCGGTTCCGCCGCCGGCGCGGCGTTCTTCCCCGAGGTGACGGTCGCCTTCGCGGTGTCGCCCGGCGAGCACCACCACGTACCGCTGCTGCTCAGCCCGTTCGGATACTCCGTATACCGAGGGAGTTAGCCCGTGATCCTGGGTCAGAACCAGTACGGCAAGGCCGAGAACCGCATCGTACGGATCACCCGCGAGGGAAGCACCCACCACATCAAGGACCTCAACGTCTCGGTCGCGCTCACCGGCGACATGACGGACGTCCACCTCTCCGGCTCCAACGCCAACGTCCTGACCACCGACACCACCAAGAACACCGTCTTCGCCTTCGCCAAGGAGCACGGCATCGCCTCGGCCGAGGAGTTCGGCATCCTCCTCGCCCGTCACTTCGTCACCGGCCTGTCCACGATCCACAGCGCCCGGATCCGTATCGAGGAATACGCGTGGGAACGGATAGAGACCCCCGGCCCGAAGCGGCACTCCTTCGTCCGTGAGGGCCGGGAGACCCGTACCGCCCAGATCCGCTTCGACGGCACCGCCTGGGAGATCGTCTCCGGCCTCAAGGACCTGACCGTCCTGAACTCCACCGACTCCGAGTTCACGGGCTACGTCAAGGACCGCTACACCACCCTCCCCGAGACCCGCGACCGCGTCCTCGCCACCCAGGTGCACGCCCGCTGGCGCCACTCCGGCCACTCCACTCACTCCACCCCCGAAGCGGACTGGGATCACTCCTACCGGCAGGCCCGCGAGCACCTCCTGGCGGCCTTCGCCGACACGTACTCGCTCTCCCTCCAGCAGACCCTCTACCGCATGGGCTCCCGTGTCATCGAGAAGTGCCCCGGCATCGAGGAGATCCGGCTGTCCCTCCCCAACCGGCACCACTTCCTCGTCGACCTCGAACCCTTCGGCCTCAAGAACGACAACGAGGTCTACTACGCGGCCGACCGCCCGTACGGTCTCATCGAGGCGACCATCCTGCGTGACGGCGCCGAGCCCCGGATACCGGTGGACATGACGAACCTCTAGGACCCGCCCGTAAGGCCCAGGACCCGTAAGGCCCAGGACCCGTAAGGACATGCGCTCATGACGGAACCCCCGCCCTCCGTATCCCCCGGCCCCGAGTCACGCGTCGTCATCGAGAACTGCGCCGTCGCGACCGTCGACGCCGACGACACCGAATACGCCTCCGGCCACATCGTCGTCGCCGGCAACCTCATCGAGGCCGTCGGCCCCGGACCGGCCCCCGCCGGGCTGGCCCGCGTCGTCCGCCGCGTCGACGGCACCGGCCACCTGGCCACCCCCGGCCTGGTCAACACCCACCACCACTTCTACCAGTGGCTCACCCGGGGCCTCGCCCAGAACTCCAACCTCTTCGACTGGCTCGTCACCCTCTACCCCGTCTGGGCGCGCATCGACGAGCCCATGGTCCACGCCGCCGCGCGCGGTTCGCTGGCCATGATGGTCCGCGGCGGCGTCACCACCGCCATGGACCACCACTACGTCTTCCCGCGCGGCGCGGGCGACCTCCTCGGCGCGGAGATCCGCGCCGCCCGCGAGATGGGCGTGCGGTTCAGCCCCACCCGGGGCTCCATGGACCTCGGCGAGTCGGCGGGCGGACTGCCGCCCGACTTCGCCGTCGAGACCACCGAGGCGGCGCTCCGCGCCACCGAGGAGGCCATCGACGCCCACCACGACCCGTCGTTCGGCTCGATGCTGCGCGTCGGCGTCGCCCCCTGCTCCCCGTTCTCCGTCTCCACCGAACTCCTCCGCGAGGCCGCCGAGCTCGCCCGCCGCAAGGGGGTGCGCCTCCACACCCACGGCTCGGAGACCGTGGAGGAGGAGCGGTTCTGCAAGGAGAAGTTCGGCATGGGCCCCACGGACTACCTCGCGTCCACGGGCTGGCTCGGCGAGGACGTGTGGATGGCCCACTGCATCCACATGAACGACGCCGACATCGCCGCCTTCGCCCGCACCGGCACCGGCGTGGCGCACTGCCCCTCCTCCAACGCCCGGATCGCCGCCGGCACCGCCCCCGTCCCCGCCCTGCTGAGGGCCGGCGTCCCCGTCGGCCTCGGCGTGGACGGCACGGCCTCCAACGAGACCGGCGAACTCCACACGGAGCTGCGCAACGCCCTCCTCGTCCACCGGCTCGCGGGCGGCGAGAACGCCCTGAACGTCCGGCAGGCGCTGCGGCTGGGCACCTACGGCGGCGCCCAGGTGCTGGGCCGGGCGGCGGAGATCGGCTCGCTGGAGCCGGGCAAGCTCGCCGACCTCGTCCTGTGGAAGCTCGACGGCCTCGGCCACTCCACCATCGCCGACCCGGTCGCCGCGCTCGTGCTCGGGGCGCCCGCGCCCGTCACCCTCTCGCTCGTGGACGGCAGGCCGGTCGTCGAGGACGGCCGCCTGGTCACCGCCGACGAGGACACCATCGCCCGCGAGGCCCGGGACGAGGCCCGCCGCCTGGCCCGCATCGCGGCCGACGCCTGACGGCCCGGGCCCGGCGAGGACCGCTCGCGCGAGCCGCCCGCCGAGCCGCCCGCCGAGGGGGACGGCCCTCGGCGGGCCGGACCGGGGCGCGGGGCACGCCCCGCGCCCCGGTCCTTCTTCATCCCCCACCACACCGGAGGAACAGCCGTGACCGCAGAGCCCGGCGCCACCGAGCGGCCCGACCGGGAACCGGAGGACGACGACCCCGAGCGGGGCGGAGCGGGCACGGGCGTCCACCCCGCCCCACCCGTCCACCCCGTGCACCCCGTCGACCAGGTCCCCGCCCCCGGCCGGCTGCTGGCCGGCGGCTTCCAGCACGTGGCCGCCAGCTACGCCGGGGTGGTCGCCCCGCCGCTCGTCCTCGGCGCGGCCCTGCGCCTCCCGCCGAAGGAGATCACCTTCCTGGTGGGGGCGGCCCTCTTCACGGCCGGCATCGCGACGCTCCTCCAGACGATCGGCTTCTGGAAGGTCGGGGCGAGAATGCCGTTCGTCAACGGCGTCTCGTTCGCGGGCGTCGCCCCCATGCTCGCCGTCGCCGACGCCCGCGCCGGCCACGGGGACGCGCTGCCCGTCATCCACGGCGCCGTCATCGTCGCCGGAGTCCTGGGCTTTCTGCTGGCCCCCTCCTTCTGCCGGCTCGTGCGGTTCTTCCCACCCGTCGTCAGCGGCACGGTCATCACCCTCATCGGGATCACCCTGCTGCCCGTCTCCTTCGGCTGGATCCAGGGCGGCCGCCCCGACCGGCCCGCCTCGCTGACCAATCTGGCCCTGGCCGGGGCGACGCTGGTGACCGTGCTCGTCCTGCGCCGTCTTCTCAGCGGTTTCCTGCGCCAGATCGCCATCCTGCTGGGGATCGTCGCGGGCACGCTGATCGCCGTCCCCACCGGCATCGTCGACACCACCGCCACCCGGCACGCCGCCCTCGTCGGCTTCCCCACCCCCTTCTACTTCGGCCACCCCGTCTTCGAGGTGCCGGCGATCGTCTCCATGTGCGTCGTGATGCTGGTCTGCATGACCGAGAGCACCGCCGACATGCTCGCGCTCGGCGCGATCGTCGGCCGCCGGGCCGACGAGAAGGTCATCGCCGCGGGCCTGCGGGCCGACACCCTGGGCAGCGCCGTCAGCCCGTTCTTCAACGGCTTCGCCAACAGCGCGTTCGCCCAGAACATCGGCCTGGTCGCCATCACCCGCGTCCGCAGCCGCCACACCGTGGCGGCCTGCGGGCTGTTCTTCGTGCTGCTCGGGCTGAGCCCCGTCTTCGCCTCCCTCATCGCCCTCGTGCCCCAGCCGGTCCTCGGCGGCGCGGGCATCGTGCTCTTCGGCACCGTCGCCGCCAGCGGCATCGAGGTCCTGCGCACGGCGGGCCTCGACCAGGGCGACAACCTGCTGATCGCCGCCGCCTCCCTCGGCATGGGCCTGATCCCGGTCGTCTCCCGGGCCTTCTACGGCAACACCGCGATCCCCGAGACCCTGAAGATCATCCTGAACTCGGGGGTCAGTGCCGGCTGCCTGACGGCGGTGCTGCTGAACCTCGCGTTCAACCACGTGGGGCGCGGCCGACGGACACCGTGAGGTCTGCGCGCCTCAGCCACCCGGACGCGGCCGTACGTCACAATCCCGACAAAGACCCCAAGGACCGATTGGTGTGCCGTCGTGGAGGAGCAACCGCAGGGGGCGGACCCGGAGGCGGCGCGGACCGCGCACCGCTTCGTCTTCCCCAGCGCGCTGACCGTCCTCGCGGCCGTGACGGTCGCCGTCTGGATCGTCGCCTTCTTCATCCCCTCCGGCACCTACGACCGAGGCCCCGACGGCAACCCCCTCCAGGGCACCTACCACCACGAACCCGCCCGGGGCGGCTTCGTCCACCGCCTCGGCCAGCTCTTCCTGGCGCCCGTCAACGGCCTCTACGGCGTCCGCGACCTCAAGACCGGCGAGGTCGCGCCCGACGCGGTCGGCACGCTCTACGGCAGCGCCGGGGTGTTCCTCTTCGTCCTCGCCATCGGCGCGTTCATCACCGTCGTCTTCGCCACCGGCGCCCTGGACCGCGGCATCGAACGCCTCGCCCACCGGCTCCGGGAGCGCGGGGCGCTGCTCATCGCCGGGGTGATGACCGTCTTCTCCCTCCTGGGGACGGTCGAGGGGTTCGCCGAGGAGACCCTGGGGTTCTACGGACTGCTGGTGCCGCTGATGCTGGCGCTCGGCTACGACCGCATGGTCGCGACCGGCACGATCATCCTCGGCGCGGGCATCGGTGTGCTGGCCTCGACGGTCAACCCGTTCGCCACCGGCGTCGCTTCCTCGGCAGCGGGAATCTCACTCGGCGACGGCATCGCCTTGAGATTCGCGATGTGGCTGGTGCTCACGGCCGTCACCATCGCCTACGTCGTCCGCTACGCCCACCGGGTGCGGGCGGACCCGGCCCGCTCCCTGGTCGGCTTCCGGGAGGGCGACCGGGAGCTCGCCGAGCAGGCGGTCCACCCACCGGAGCTGACGGGCCTCCAGAAGGGCGTGCTGGTGCTCGTCGCCCTGGTCTTCGCCTTCATGATCTTCTCGGTGATCCCCTGGGCGAGCGCGCTCAGCGGCAAGGCCGACGCGACGCCCTACGGCTGGGAACTGGGCTGGGGCTTCGCCCAGCTGGCCGCCCTGTTCATCGTCGCGGCGGTGCTCGTCGGGCTCGTCGCCCGGCTGGGCGAGCAGAAGCTGAGCGCCACGATCGTGCAGGGCGTGGCGGACTTCGTGGCGCCGGCGCTGGTGATCGTGCTCGCGCGCGGCATCACCGTCATCATGACGAACGCGAAGATCATCGACACGGTGCTCCACGCCATCGAGGGCACGGTCCGGGGCACGCCGGAGGCGCTCTTCGGCGTCATGGTCTTCGTGGTGAACCTGCCGCTCGCGTTCCTGATCCCGTCGACGTCCGGGCACGCGACGCTCGCCATGCCGATCCTCGCGCCCCTCGCCGAGTTCGCCGGCGTCTCCCGCGCGCTCGTCGTGACGGCCTGGCAGTCGGCCAGCGGCTGGATGAACCTCTGGGTGCCGACCACGGCCGTGGTGGTGGGCGGGGTGTCGCTGGCCAAGGTCGGCTACGACCGGTACTTGCGGTTCGTGTGGCCGCTGTTGGTGATCCTGGCGGTGCTGGTGTGTGCGTTCGTGGCGGTGGGGGCGGTCATTTCCTAGGGGCGGTCATTTCGTAGGGTCGGTCGTTTCGTAGGGTGCCCCCGGCCCCCACCGCCGGGGCGCGCCCTTCAGTCCAGCAGCTCGTACGCCGGCAGCGTCAGGAAGTCCACGTACTCCTCGCTGAGCGCCACCCGCAGGAACAGGTCGTGGGCCTGCCGCCACGTCTCCGACGCCTCCGGCGCGGACGCCAGTTCCTCCGCCGCCACCTCCCGGACGAGCGCCGCCGTCACCTTCTCCCCGTTGTCGAGGACGACCCCCGCTGCCACCCACTGCCAGATCTGCGAGCGGGAGATCTCCGCCGTGGCCGCGTCCTCCATGAGGTTGAAGATGGCGACCGCGCCCAGCCCCCGCAGCCACGCCTCGATGTACCGCAGGCCCACCTGCACCGCGTTGCGCAGCCCGTCGACCGTCGGCTTCGCCTCCAGGGACCCGACGGCGACGAGCTGGTCGGCGGTGACCCGTACGTCCTCGCGCAGGCGGTGCTTCTGGTGCGGGCGGTCGCCGAGGACGGCGTCGAAGGAGGCGCGGGCGACCGGGACCAGGTCGGGGTGGGCGACCCAGGAGCCGTCGAAGCCGTCGCCGGCCTCGCGGTCCTTGTCGGCCCGGACCTTCTCCAGCGCGACCTCGTTGATCTCCGGGTCCCGGCGGGACGGGATGAAGGCGGCCATGCCGCCGATGGCATGCGCGCCGCGCTTGTGGCAGGTGCGCACCAGCAGTTCCGTGTAGGCGCGCATGAACGGGGCCGTCATGGTGACGGCGTTGCGGTCGGGGAGGACGAACGCCTCGCCCGCGTCACGGAAGTTCTTGATGATGGAGAAGAGGTAGTCCCAGCGGCCGGCGTTGAGGCCCGAGGCGTGCTCGCGCAGCTCGTGGAGGATCTCCTCCATCTCGAACGCCGCCGTGATCGTCTCGATCAGGACGGTCGCGCGGATCGTCCCCCGGGGGATGCCCAGCCGCTCCTGGGCGAAGACGAAGACGTCGTTCCACAGCCGGGCCTCCAGGTGCGACTCGGTCTTGGGGAGGTAGAAGTACGGCCCCTTGCCGAGGTCGAGCAGCCGCCGGGCGTTGTGGAAGAAGTAGAGGCCGAAGTCGGCCAGGGCGCCGGGGACGGGGCGGCCGTCGACGGTGAGGTGGCGCTCGTCGAGGTGCCAGCCACGGGGGCGCATCACGACGGTGGCGAGCCGCTCGGCGGGCCCCAGGGCATAGGTCTTGCCCTCGGGGCTGGTGAAGTCGACGCGGCGGGCAAAGGCGTCCATGAGGTTGAGCTGGCCGTTGACGACGTTGCGCCAGGTGGGGGAGGAGGCGTCCTCCATGTCGGCGAGCCAGACGCGGGCGCCGGAGTTGAGGGCGTTGATCGTCATCTTGCGGTCGTCGGCGGGGCCGGTGATCTCCACGCGGCGGTCCTCCAGCGCGGCGGGGGCGGGCGCCACCCGCCAGTCGGGGTCCTCGCGGACGGCGGCGGTCTCCGCCAGGAAGTCCGGCCGGCCGGTCCGGGCGAGATCCGCGCGCCGCTCGGCGCGGCGGGCCAGCAGCTCGTCACGGCGCGGGGTGAACCGGCGGTGCAGCGCCGCGACGAACGCGAGCGCCGCTTCCGTGAGCACCTCCTCCTGCCGCTCCACGTAGGGGGCTTCGACGGCTGCCGGCGAGGACGGAGCAGGCGCGGACATGGGCTGTCACTCCTTCAGCGGGCGGTGCGGCACGCGGTGCCGCCTCGGCTAGTGGAGAATAGTTTTCTCATTGTGGAAGTTCAATGGGGTGTCGGCGCGGCTCAGCGCAGGAGGCCGAGATCGTCCGGAGTGTCGACGTCGTCGGGCGAGGCGACGTCCGCGCACTCCACGAGCCGTACGGCGGCGGCGTGTTGCCGCAGATAGGCCCGCGCGCCCATGTCCCCGCCGGCCGCCCGGGCCGCGCCCGCCCAGTGCTCCCGGGCGAGCAGCACCGGGTGCCCCCGCTCGCCCCCGTACGTCGCCGCCGCGAGCCTCGCCCCCGCCCGGTGCGCGGCCAGCACCCGGGCCACCGCCTCGGAGCCGACGCGCGGCTGGTCGACGAGCGTCACCAGCGCCGCCGTCGCCGGGTCCGCGGCGGTGGCCGGCGCCGCCAGCCCGGCCCGCAGGGACGTGCCCATGCCCAGGGCCCAGTCGGGGTTGTCCACGAGGGCGACGTCCGCCGCCGTGCCGAGCCGGGCGCGTACCTCCGCCGCTCCCGCGCCCACGACCACGTACACCGGGGCGCAGCCGCCCTCGCGCAGCACCCGCACCGCGTGCTCCACCAGCAGGCCGCCCCGGAACTCCAGCAACGCCTTGGGCCGCCCACCGAGCCGCCGGCCGCCGCCGGCCGCCAGCAGCAGCCCCGCGACCGGTCCGCCGTCCGTCATCCAAGCCATGGCCCCTGCATACCGTATGGGCGACCGCGTGTGCGTCGTACGGGAGTTCGTCACTCGTACGTGAACGCGCGGCCTGAATTTCGCTGTGAGTGTGGCGCGTCACACGTGAAGTGGCGTTAACTGATCCGCGCGGGCGGGCGTGCGGGAGGGGGACAGTCGTGGCGGAAGGCGCCGTGGTGGTGGAAGAGGAGCGGACGGGACGATCCGGCGAGGAGCCGGACCCGAGAGCCGGTGACCTGGGCGCCGCGGTGGCCAGGCTCCGCCGGGCGCTGGCCGGGCACCCCGCGCCCTTACCCGACAGGGACGCCGCCGAGGACGAACTGGCCGCGCTCGACGCGATGGCGCGCACGGGGCACCCGGACGTCTCCCGGTTGCGGCGCTCGCTGCTGTTGGTGGCGGGAGCGGTGGGATCCGTGAGCGCGCTGGGGTCGGCGCTCGGTGAAGTGCGGGCCGCGGTCGACCGGTTCGGGGACGTTCCGGGCGCCCCGGAAGGGGTGCCGAGCCCCCGCGAAGGTGGCTGAGCGGCGTCGGCGCGTCCGCCGGGTGGGGTGCCCCGGTCCCGCCCTTTCTCCGTTTCCCGGGGCTCTGCCCCGGACCCCGGCCGGGGGCGCCGGACGGGCTGAATTCAGCCCGCGAGCGTCTCCGACAGTTCCGCCGCGACCTCCCGCAGCAGCGGCACGATCCGTTCCGTCGCGGCCTCCGTGACGCGGCCCGCCGGGCCCGAGATGGAGATGGCCGCCGACGTGGGGGAGTCGGGCACCGGCACCGCGAGGCAGCGGACGCCGATCTCCTGCTCGTTGTCGTCCATCGCGAAGCCCGACTCGCGCACCCGGGCGAGCTCCGTCAGGAAGTCCTCCGGCGACGTGATCGTCTTCTCCGTCGCGGCCGGCATGCCCGTCCGCAGCAACAGCGCCCGCACCTCGTCGTCCGGGGCCTGGGCCAGCAGCGCCTTGCCCACACCCGTGGAGTGCGGCAGCACCCGCCGGCCGACCTCCGTGAACATCCGCATCGAGTGCCGCGAGGGCACCTGGGCCACATAGACGACCTCGTCCCCGTCGAGCAGCGCCATGTTGGCCGTCTCGCCGGTCTCGTCCACCAGCCGCGCGAGGTGGGGGCGGGCCCAGGTGCCGAGCAGCCGTGAGGAGCTCTCGCCGAGGCGGATCAGCCGGGGGCCCAGCGCGTAGCGCCGGTTGGGCTGCTGCCGGACGTATCCACAGGCCACCAGCGTGCGCATCAGCCGGTGGATGGTGGGCAGCGGCAGCCCGCTGCTCGTGGACAGTTCGCTCAGCCCGACCTCGCCGCCGGCGTCGGCCATCCGCTCCAGCAGGTCGAATGCGCGCTCGAGGGACTGGACGCCGCCGCTGGCGGAGGCGGTTCGGGGCTCGGCGGACGGGGGCACGGCGCTCCTTCCGGGATGGGTGGCAGCAGCCTACCGGCCACCCCACGTGTTACGGGCTCTGTCACATGCTGGTTTCTACCAGGTGAAATCAGGATTCCATATAACGAAAGGACTCTTGACGGGGTCGCGGGGCGGCTGAAGACTGCGGGCAGCGCTGTTCAACAAACCGTTGACGATTCGTCGAGGGGCGGACGGTGGACCTGCTGCTGCGTTCGACACGAGTGGTGACCCCGGAGGGCGTGTGCGCCGCCGCCGTCGCCGTGACCGGCGGCCGGATCGCCGAGGTCCTGCCCCACGGGACCGAGCCGCCCCCGGGAACCCCCGTCGAGGAACTGGGCGACGACGTCATCCTGCCCGGTCTCGTCGACACCCATGTGCACGTGAACGACCCCGGCCGGGCCGAGTGGGAGGGTTTCGCGACCGCCACCAGGGCGGCCGCCGCCGGCGGGGTCACCACGCTCGTCGACATGCCGCTCAACAGCATCCCGCCCACCACCACCGTGCCCCACCTGCGCGCCAAACAGGCCGTGGCCCGGGGCCGGGCCCACATCGACGTGGGCTTCTGGGGCGGTGCGCTGCCCGGCAACCCGGACGACCTGCGCCCCCTGCACGACGCCGGTGTCCTCGGCTTCAAGGCATTCCTCTCCCCGTCCGGCGTCGACGAGTTCCCCCACCTGGACCGCCACGACCTGGACGCCGTCGCGACCCGGATCGCCGAGCTCGACGCCCTGCTGATCGTCCACGCCGAGGACCCGGACCGGCTGGCCGGGGCCCCGCAGCGCGGCGGCCCGCGCTACGCCGACTTCCTCGCCTCCCGGCCGCGCGCCGCCGAGCACGAGGCGATCGCCGCGCTCGTCGACGTCGCGCGCCGCCGGGGCACCCGCGTCCATGTACTGCACCTGTCCTCCGCCGACGCCCTGCCCCTGATCGCCGCCGCCCGCGCCGAGGGCGTACGGATCACCGCCGAGACCTGTCCGCACTTCCTGACCCTGACCGCCGAGGAAGTGCCGGACGGGGCCACCGAGTTCAAGTGCTGCCCGCCGATCCGCGAGGCCGCCAACCGGGACGCCCTGTGGGCCGGGCTGGCCGACGGGGTCATCGACTGCGTCGTCTCCGACCACTCGCCCTGCACGGCCGACCTCAAGGTCCCCGACTTCGCGGAAGCCTGGGGCGGGATCTCCTCCCTCCAGCTGGGCCTGCCCGCCGTCTGGACCGAGGCCCGGCGGCGCGGCCGCACCCTGGCCGACGTCGCCCGCTGGATGTCCACCGCTCCCGCCGCCCTCGCCGGCCTGTCCGCCAAGGGCGCCGTCGAGGCGGGCCGGGACGCCGACTTCGCCGTCCTCGCCCCCGACGAGACCTTCACCGTCGACGCGGCCGCACTCCACCACCGCAACCCCGTCACCGCCTACGCGGGCCGGACCCTGACCGGCGTCGTCCGGTCCACCTGGCTGCGCGGCCGCAAGGTGACCGACCACGGCACCCCCACTTCCCTCACCGCATCCACCGGCCGACTCCTGGAGCGCTGATGAGCATTCCCTCCTTCGCCGGCGGCGCCGCCCCGTACACCGGCGGCGACCCCTACGCCGACTACCGGACCGCCGACTTCCCCTTCACCCACCTCCCCGACCTCGCCGACCGCCGGCTGGGCGGCTCGGTGATCGCCGCCAACGACGAGTTCTTCGCCGAGCGCGAGAACCTGATCAAACCGGAGGCACCGCACTTCGACCCCGCGCTCTTCGGCCACAAGGGCAAGGTGATGGACGGCTGGGAGACCCGCCGCCGGCGCGGCGCCACGGCCGGCGAGCCGCACCCCTCGGACGAGGACCACGACTGGGCGATCGTCCGGCTCGGCGTGCCCGGCGTCGTCCGGGGCGTGATCGTCGACACCGCCCACTTCCGCGGCAACCACCCGCACGCCGTCGGTGTGGAGGGCGCCTCGCTGCCCGGCTCGCCGTCCCCGGCCGACCTGCTCGCCGACGACGTGAAGTGGACGGTCCTCGTCCCCCGCACCCCCGTCGGCGGGCACGCCGCCAACGGCTTCGCCGTCGGGGGCGGGGAGCGCTTCACCCACCTGAGACTCAGTCAGTTCCCCGACGGGGGCATAGCCCGGCTGAGGGTCCACGGCGAGGCCGCCCCCGACCCCGCATGGCTGGCGGCGCTGGGCACCTTCGACCTCGCCGCGCTGGAGAACGGCGGGCACGCCGAGGACGCCTCCGACCGCTTCTACTCCTCCCCGGCGAACGCCATCCACCCGGGCCGCTCCCGCAAGATGGACGACGGCTGGGAGACCCGCCGCCGCCGCGACCGCGGCCACGACTGGGTGCGCTACCGGCTCACCGGGCAGGCGTCCCTCCGGGCCGTGGAGATCGACACCGGCTGCTACAAGGGCAACGCGGCCGGGTGGGCGGCCCTGTCCGTCCTGGACGCCGCCACGGGCGCCGACCCCGCCGACCACACCACCGGCTGGCGGGAACTGCTGCCCAGGACCCGGCTGGAGCCGGACACCGTGCACCGCTTCGTCCTGGACCGGCCCGCCGTCGCCACCCACGTCCGGGTGGACATCTTCCCCGACGGGGGCATCGCGCGGCTGCGCGTCCACGGCTCGCTGACGGAGGAGGGCCTCCACTCGCTAGGGGGTCAGGCCAGCGTGCGGCTCATGAACAGCGCCGTCTCGCCCTCCGCCGCCGTCCCCCGGTAGAGGGTGGTGTCCAGCCCGCACACCGCGAACCCCATGCGGCGGTACGCCTGGATCGCGGGCGCGTTGACGCTCGTCACCTCCAGCCAGGCCGTCCGGGCGCCCAGTTCACGGCCGCGCGCGAGGGCGCGGTCCATCAGGCCGCGGCCTATGCCCTGCCCCCGGCGGCCGGGGGCGACCCGGACGTCGGCGACGAACAGCCTGCGGTTCCAGGACTCGTACGCGAAGGTGATCGCGCCGCACAGCTCCGCGCCGTCCTGGGCGACGACGGTCTCGCGGGGGCGGTCGTCCTCGTCCTCGTCGTCCGGGTAGACCTTGCGCAGCGGGGGGCTCACCCGCACCGTGCGCAGGCGGAAGCCGTCGTCCGAGGCGGTGACCACGATGATGGAGTCAGTGGTGAAGGAGTTGTCGAGCGCGTCGACACGGGCCAGCTCGTCGGCTTGCGCCGAACGGTAGTTCAGCATGCCGCGAGCGTAGCCCAGAACATCAGTTCATAGTCCTGGAGCAGACGACCGTAACGGCGCGCCGGCCGTTCCGTGAGCCGGCCGTCCACCAGGCCGGTGCCCACGGCCGCCAGCGCGCGCTCGGCGCCCTCGGGGTCGGGCGCGGCGAACAGGTCGAAGAAGCCGCACGCCTCGTCGTCGAAGCCGTAGTGCTCGCGCAGGGCCCGGCCCACCGTGGCGCAGTAGTCGCCCCACGCCGTGAAGTTGGCGCACAGGGCCACGACCACGTCGACGGGCTCGGCGCCCAGCGCCAGCCAGGCCACGTACGCCGGATACGCCTGGCAGCCGGCGCGCGGCTCGTGCTCCCGCACCGCCTCCTCGTCCAGCCGGCAGGCGGCCGCGAGCGGGCCGAGGCGGTCCAGCGCCCGGGACTCGTCCCGGGCGAGGTGGTCGAAGAAGGCGGCGACGGCGGGCTGCCGCAGCAAGGCGGCCCGTTCGGCGAGGTGGAGGAAGCTGCGGGCGTCGGAGGCGATGACGTGGTGCTGTTCGAGGGTGAAGGCGGCGACGGCGGCCAAGGGGGCGTCGCCCGCCGCGATCAGCGGGACCAGGCGGTTCGCCCCCGCCTCCGGTGCCAGCTCGCGCGTCGCTTCGTCGAGGACTTGCCGGGCTGTACGGGCCATGGGACCAGGGTAGCCAGGGCTACTTCGCCCCGCCGAGATAGAAGAGGAGGAAGAAGAAGGCCACGATGAAGTGGACGGCGACGAGGTAGATGAAGACCCGGAACGTCATGCCCATCGGGGCCCGGTCCTCCTCGCGGAACTGCTTCGAGCCGGTCGCGTTGTCGCTCATCGGATTCCCCTCTGGTTCGGTGACGCGGCGCCGAGGCACAGCTCGGCGGCGCCGCTCTGGAGCAGTGTGTGGAGGAACAGCAGGTCCACCCCGCCGGGTGACGCGGCGGCGATGCGGTGGGGGGTGAGGGAGTCGAAGTGGGCGGCGTCCCCGGCGTCGAGCAGGTGGGTGGTCCCGCCCAGCGACAGCCGGAGCCGTCCCCGGGTGACGTAGAGCCATTCCTCGCCCGGGTGGACTCGGACCAGCTCCTCCTGGCTGTCCCGGCCCTGCGGCACGTGCAGCCGCAGCGCCTGCATGGCGCGGCCCGAGCCGCCGGCCCGCCAGTAGGTCCAGCCGCCCGCCTCCTGCGGCTCCATGCGGTCGGCGCGGACGATCGGGTCGAGCTCGGCGGGCACCTCGCCCAGGAGGTCGGATACGGTCGTACCGTAGGTCCGTGCCAGCGCCAGCAGCATGGGGAGGGACGGCGTGCGCCGTCCGGTCTCCAGCCGCGACAGATGCGCGGGGGACAGGCCCACCCGGGCCGCGGCGGCCTCCAGGGTCAGCCCGCTCCGCCTGCGCAGCGCGCGCAGTCGCGGGGCCACGGCGGGCAGTTCGGTCACCTCGTGGGGGCCCTCGTGGGGGCCCTCTTGGGGGTCGGGCAGCGAACTCATGGTTCCGGTATAGACCCGCTCTTGCCTACTGGGCAAAATTTTTGCCCCAAAGGCAAAATCCCTCTTTTTTCGTCTCCGTGCGTGGCGGCGTGGACACAGGCGATCTGCCCCCGTCAACGTGATGAACGTCAAGGAAACATCAGAAGATTGGCGTTGACATGTCATACCGCCGCACGGCCATCCTGATGTCCATGACAACCCCCCATCGTCTCGTGCGCTTCGGCGCCCTCGCCGCCGTCGCCGGCACCCTGCTCTTCGGCACCCCCGCCGTGGCCGCCCCGTCGGCCGCTCCCTCGGTGATGGGCGTGCAGTCCGTCGGCGACATCTGCTACTCGGAGCTGCCCGCCCAGGCCCACGACACCATCCGGCTGATCGACCAGGGCGGCCCCTTCCCGTACCCGCGGGACGGGATCGTCTTCTCCAACCGCGAGGGCGTCCTCCCCAAGCAGTCGAGCGGCTACTACCACGAGTACACCGTCATCACCCCGGGCTCCCCGGACCGCGGCGCGCGCCGTGTCATCACCGGCAGGAACGCGCACGAGGACTACTACACGGCCGACCACTACCGGAGCTTCGACCTCGTCGACTTCTCCTGCTGATCCCTTCGCCTTCGTTTTTCGCTCGCGTCAAGGAGCCCCGTCACCGATGCGCGGTGACGGGGCTCCGGCGTTCCCTCAAGATCAGTTGTACCTACTGGTATGTACACTGGGATCATGAGCACCCCGGAACGCCTCATCGAGAGCACCCGTGAACTCCTGTGGGAGCGCGGCTACGTCGGTACGAGCCCCAAGGCGATCCAGCAGCGCGCAGGCGCCGGCCAGGGCAGCATGTACCACCACTTCTCCGGCAAGCCCGACCTCGCCCTCGCCGCGATCCGGCGCACCGCCGAGGAGCTCCGGGCCGCCGCCGAGGAGCGGTTCGCCGCGCCCGGCACGGCCGTCGAGCGGGTCACGGCGTATCTGCGGCGCGAGCGGGAGGTCCTCAAGGGTTGCCCCATCGGCCGGCTCACCCAGGACCCCGACGTCATGGCCGACCCCGTGCTGCGCGCACCCGTCGACGAGACCTTCGCCTGGCTGCGGGGCCGGATCGCGGACGTGCTGGCCGAGGGCCGGGACCGCGGTGAGCTCGACGCCGGGCTCGACCCCGCCGACACCGCCTCGACCGTGGTGGCCGTCCTCCAGGGCGGCTACGTCCTCGCCCGCGCCGCCGGATCGGAGGAGCCCTTCCGGCGGGCCGTCGACGGCGTCCTGGGACTGCTCGCAGCGCACACCACCACCGGGCGCCGAACCGACTGAGGGAAAGAGCCGCCATGTACGCCATGCAGTACGAGATCACCCTGCCCGCCGACTACGACATGACCACCATCCGGGAGCGGGTGGCGGCCCGGGCCCACGTCCTCGACGACCGCGCGGGGCTGGGGCTGAAGGCCTACGTCATCCGGGAACGCGGAGTCGACGGCTCGCCGGTCAACCAGTACGCCCCCTTCTACCTGTGGGACGGCGTCGGCGCGATGGGCGAGTTCCTGGTCGGCGGCGGGGGATTCCAGGGCATCGTCGCCTCCTTCGGCCGCCCGGCCGTCCACCACTGGACCGGCATCGCCTGCCAGGCGGGCCCGGCCCGCTCCGCCGCGCCGCGCGCGGCCTCCCGGCTGCTGACCCCGATGCCCGCCGCCGCCGACCCCGCGACCGTGATGGCGGACGCGCTCGGCGAACTGGACGGGCTCGCGGGCCGGGCCGGGGCGCACACCACCGCGCTGGCCTTCGACCCCCGCCACTGGCAGCTGCTGCGCTTCACGCTGTGGGAGCACTCCGTTCCGCCGGGCGAGGACGAGCGCGCCGAGCGCTACGAGGTGCTGCACCTGTCGCACCCCCACCTGGCCGAGCTCCCCGAGGGCCGCCACTGGTGACGGCCCGTCGGACGGAGGCCAACCCCCTTCGTGCCGACCCCGCTTGACGGTGTGCCGGACTCGTCCGCACGGCCGATGGCGGTCGGCCTTACCCGCGCGTAGGGTGAGCGAGTCGAACAACATGCCGACGCGTCGGGGGGTAGTCGTGACAGCAGTGGCGGAAGAGCGGGACGGGACGGTCGATCTGGCGGCGATGGGCGCGGAACTGGCCCGGGACCCCTACCGGGTCTACGCCGCCCTGCGCGAGCGGGGCCCCGTCCACCGGGTACGGATGCCGGAGGGGGCGGTCTGCTGGCTCGTCGTCGGCTACGACGAGGTACGCGCCGCCCTCAACGACCCCACCCTCTCCAAGGACTGGAGGAACGCGGCGCCCGACATGGCCCTGCCGCCCGTCGCCGCCGGCCCGCACATGCTCATCACCGACCAGCCGAACCACACCCGGCTGCGGAAGCTGGTCGCCAAGGAGTTCACCGCGCGCCGCGTCGAGGCCATGGCCCCGCGCGTCCAGCAGCTCACCGACGAGCTCCTCGACACGATGCTGGCCGCCCCGGACCGCCGCGCCGACCTCGTCGAGGCGCTGTCCTTCCCGCTGCCCATGAGCGTCATCTGCGAGCTGCTCGGCGTGCCCGACCTCGACCGGGCGGCCTTCCGCCGCTGGTCGAACACCGCCATCGGCGCGGAGCCGCCCCAGGCGAAGCTCAAGGCCGCCGAGGAGGTCGGCGCCTATCTGCGGGACCTCGTCGCCGCCAAGCGGGAGAAGCCCGGCGACGACCTGCTCAGCGCCCTGATCCGCACCACCGACGAGGACGGCGACCGGCTCTCGTCCGAGGAGCTCCTCGGCATGGCCTGGATCCTGCTGGTCGCCGGCCACGAGACGACCGTCAACCTCATATCGAACGGCGTCCTCGCCCTGCTGCGCCACCCCGACCAGCTCGCCGACCTGCGCGCCGACTTCGGGCTCCTCGAAGGCGCCGTCGAGGAGATGCTGCGCTACGACGGCCCCGTCGAGACCTCCACCTTCCGCTTCACCACCGAGCCCCTGGAGATCGGCGGCACCGTCATCCCCGGCGGCGGTGAGCTCGTCCTCGCCGCCCTGTCCGACGCCGACCGCGACCCGGCCCGCTTCGAGGAATCCGGCCGTTTCGACATCCACCGCGACGCCCGCGGCCACGTCGCCTTCGGCCACGGCATCCACTACTGCGTGGGCGCGCCCCTGGCGAGGCTGGAGGCGAGGATCGCCATCCGCTCCCTGCTGGAGCGCTGCCCCGACCTGGCCCTCGACAGCCACCCCGACGCGCTCACCTGGCGCGAGGGCCTACTGATGCGAGGCCCACACCACTTGCCGGTGCGCTTCTGAGGAGGGCGCCCCTTACGGGGCGCCCCGCCAGAGGGCCCGGTGGTCCGGATGTCCGGACATCCGGACCACCGGACTACCCGACATCAGGCCACACGACTACGCTCCCCCCGTGGCCACGCACCAACCCCTCCAGTTCACCCTCGACCGGGGCAGCCCGGTCCCGCTCTACTTCCAGCTCTCCCAGCAGTTGGAGGCCGCCATCGAGCGGGGCGAGCTCGCCCCCGGCAGCCTGCTCGGCAACGAGATCGAGCTCGCGGGACGGCTGGGCCTGTCCCGGCCCACCGTCCGCCAGGCCATCCAGTCGCTCGTCGACAAGGGCCTGCTCGTCCGCCGCCGGGGCGTGGGCACCCAGGTCGTCCACAGCCAGGTCAAACGCCCCCTGGAGCTCAGCAGCCTCTACGACGACCTCGAGGAGGCCGGCCAGAAGCCCGCCACCCGGGTGCTGCGCCGCGTCGTCGAGCCCGCCACGGCCCGGGTCGCCGCCGCCCTCGGCGTCGCCGAGGGGGCCGACGTCCTCCTGGTGGAGCGGCTGCGCCTGGCGCACGGCGAGCCGATGGCCGCCCTGCGCAACCACCTGCCCGTCGGGCTGCTCGACCTCGACGACGAGGCGCTGGAGCGCACCGGGCTCTACCGGCTGATGCGCATGGCCGGCATCACCCTCC
The DNA here is from genome assembly GCF_014648775.1 of Streptomyces abikoensis. Taxonomy (GTDB): domain Bacteria; phylum Actinomycetota; class Actinomycetes; order Streptomycetales; family Streptomycetaceae; genus Streptomyces; species Streptomyces abikoensis. Next base: position 1,125,708 of record NZ_BMRT01000001.1, on the reverse strand, counting down.
ACAGCGCCCGGCAGACGATCGGGGCGCGCGCCGCGAGCCCCGCCGAGGGCGAGCTGCTGGCCGAGCCGGAGGGGGCGCCGCTGCTGACGATGGAGCGGACGACCTTCGACGACACCGGCCGCGCGGTCGAGTTCGCCTCGCACCTCTACCGGGCGTCACGCTACGCGTTCGACTTCCAGCTCCTGGCGCGGTCGTAGCCGCCCCCGCCCTGTCCTGTCGTAAGAATGTTCTGACAAAGTCTTGACGGAGTGTGGTGAACGCCACTAGAACTCCACCCACAAAGAGCAGCCCCGGCGCCCCCGCCGACAGCGGTGACGGATGGTGACGGATACTTGGGCGGCCGGGCCCGTGGGATAGGGGTCCGGCCGCACCGTGACAGACAGTGAGAAGGGCAAGTCCTCGTGGCAAGGGTTCGGACAGGCGTACGCGCGGTGAGTGCCGTGCTGGCAGCGGTGCTCGGCGCCACACTCGCTGGATGCAGCAGCACGGGCGGCAAGCGCGCCGAGGAGCGGGCCGCCAAGGCCGCCCAGGGGCGGGCCGCGGTCGACACCCCCCGGTGGACCTTCGCGATGGTCACCCACTCGGGCGATGGCGACACCTTCTGGGACATCGTGCAGAACGGTGCCAAGCAGGCGGCGGCCAAGGACAACATCAAATTCCTCTACGCCCACGACGTCGAGGGCAACAAGCAGGCGCAGAACGTCCAGGCCATGATCGACCAGAAGGTCGACGGCCTGATCGTCACGCTCGCCAAGCCCGACGCCATGAAGGACGTCGTCGCCAAGGCGGTGAAGGCCGGCATCCCGGTGATCACCGTGAACTCGGGCTCCGACAAGTCCAAGGAGTTCGGCGCGCTCACCCACATCGGCCAGGACGAGGTCATCGCCGGCGAGGCCGTCGGCGAGCAGCTCAACCAGCGCGGCAAGAAGAAGGCCGTCTGCGTCCTCCACGAGCAGGGCAACGTCGGCCACGAGCAGCGCTGCGAAGGCGTGAAGAAGGCATTCAAGGGCGAGGTGCAGAACCTCTACGTCGAGGGCACCAACATGCCCAGCGTGCAGTCCTCCATCGAGGCGAAGCTCCAGTCCGACAAGGACATCGACGCCGTCGTCACCCTCGGCGCCCCCTTCGCCCCCACCGCCGTGAAGGCCGCCCAGCAGGCCGGCAGCAAGGTCGAGGTCGACACCTTCGACCTCAACGCCAAGGTCGCCGAGGCCCTCCAGAACGGCTCCCTCGGCTTCGCCGTCGACCAGGACCCGTACCTCCAGGGCTACGAGGCCGTCGACCTGCTCTGGCTCTACCGGTACAACCGCGACATGCTCGGCGGTGGCCGCCCGGTCCTCACCGGCCCGCAGATCGTCACCAAGGACGACGCGAAGACCCTCGCCGAGTACACGAAGCGGGGCACCCGATGAGTACAGCGACAACCGCACGGGCCGACGAGCGGCTCGTCCACCGCGGCGTGCTCCGCCGGATGCTCGGCCGCCCCGAGCTGGGCGCGGTCGTCGGCGCGGCGGCGGTCTTCCTCTTCTTCTCGTTCGTCGCCGACAGCTTCCTGCGCGCGTCCAGCCTCTCCACGGTGCTGTACGCGTCCTCGACGATCGGCATCATGGCGGTCCCCGTCGCCCTGCTGATGATCGGCGGCGAGTTCGACCTGTCGACCGGTGTGATGGTCACGACCTCCGCCCTGGTCTCGTCGATGTTCAGCTACCAGATGACGGCGAACGTCTGGGTCGGCGTCGGGGTCTCCCTGCTGACGACCCTGGCCATCGGCTTCTTCAACGGCTTCATGCTCACCCGCACCAAACTGCCGAGCTTCATCATCACGCTCGGCACGTTCCTCATGCTCACCGGCCTGAATCTGGGCTTCACCAAGCTCATCAGCGGCACCGTCTCCACCAAGACCATCGGTGACATGGAAGGCTTCGGCTCCGCCCACGCCGTCTTCGCCTCCCACCTCACCGTCGGCGGTGTCGACCTGCAGGTGACGATCCTCTGGTGGTTCGGCCTCGTCGCCCTGGCCACCTGGATCCTGCTGCGCACCCGCGTCGGCAACTGGATCTTCGCCGTCGGCGGCGGCTCCGACGCCGCCCGGGCCGTCGGCGTCCCGGTCAACAAGACCAAGATCGGCCTCTATATGGCCGTCGCCTTCTGCGCCTGGATCTCCGGCCAGCACCTCCTGATGTCCTACGACGTGGTGCAGTCCGGCGAGGGCGTCGGCAACGAGTTCCTCTACATCATCGCGGCCGTCATCGGCGGCTGCCTGATGACCGGCGGCTACGGCTCCGCCATCGGCTCGGCGGTCGGCGCCTTCATCTTCGGCATGACCAGCAAGGGCATCGTGTACGCGCAGTGGAACCCGGACTGGTTCAAGTTCTTCCTCGGCGCGATGCTGCTCCTCGCGACCCTGCTCAACGCATGGGTCCGCAAGCGCGCGGAGGCGAGCAAGTGACCGCACTCGTCAAGCTCACCGACGTGAGCAAGTTCTACGGCAACATCCGGGCGCTCGAGGGCGTCTCCCTGGAGGTCCACCCGGGCGAGATCACCTGCGTCCTCGGTGACAACGGCGCCGGCAAGTCGACGCTCATCAAGATCATCGCGGGCCTCCACCAGCACGACACCGGCACCTTCGAGATCGACGGCGAGGAGACCCGGCTGGCCTCCCCCCGCGAGGCCCTCGACCGCGGCATCGCCACGGTCTACCAGGACCTCGCCGTCGTCCCCCTGATGCCGGTCTGGCGCAACTTCTTCCTCGGCTCCGAGCCGACGACGGGCGCGGGCCCCTTCAAGCGCCTCGACGTGCGGAAGATGCGCGAGACCACCCGCGCGGAGCTCCTGCGCATGGGCATCGACCTGCGCGACGTCGACCAGCCGATCGGCACCCTCTCCGGCGGCGAGCGCCAGTGCGTGGCCATCGCCCGCGCCGTGTACTTCGGCGCGAAGGTCCTCGTCCTGGACGAGCCGACGGCGGCGCTCGGCGTCAAGCAGTCCGGCGTCGTCCTCAAGTACGTCGCGGCCGCGCGGGACGCCGGCCTCGGCGTGGTCTTGATCACGCACAACCCCCACCACGCCTACCTCGTCGGCGACCGTTTCGTCCTCCTCAAGCGGGGCGCCATGGCGGGCAGCCACCCGAAGTCCGGGATCGCGCTCGACGAGCTCACCCGGCAGATGGCGGGCGGCAGCGAGCTCGACCAGCTCAGCCACGAACTGGAGCGGGCCCCGGGCCCGGACGTGATCGGCGGCAGAAGGATCGAGCCGGAACCGGAGGAGTCGGACAAGCCGGGCAAGTCGGAGAGGGTGGACGAGCCGGAGAAGGACGGCTGACCCCCTCGTGGAACACCGGGCGGGCGCGGACGGCGGGAACCGTACGCGCCCGCCCTCCGTCCTTACGGGACGATTGCCCACAACCGGGTGACCAGCGCCGTTGTGCGTCGTGACCCGTCAGTGAGGCACAATCGGCCACGACCGCATGACCGCATCCACGAGGCCCACGGCCTCACGAGACCACCGCAGGGGCTACGACCGCGATGAGCATGTACCGCGAGCGGGTACACCGGGGCAGCGCCACAGCGACCGTGCTCCGCACGGTCGGCACACGCGAGCGGCGCTCGCACCTCACCGCCCCGCGCGTCCCCACGGTCGGCATCGACATCGGCGGCACCAAGGTGATGGCGGGTGTCGTGGACGCCGACGGCAACATCCTGGAGAAGCTCCGCACCGAGACCCCGGACAAGTCCAAGAGCCCCAAGGTCGTCGAGGACACCATCGTCGAGCTCGTACTCGACCTCTCCGACCGCCACGACGTCCACGCCGTGGGCATCGGTGCCGCCGGCTGGGTCGACGCCGACCGCAACCGGGTCCTCTTCGCCCCCCACCTGTCCTGGCGCAACGAACCGCTGCGCGACCGCCTCGCCGGCCGTCTCGCCGTGCCCGTCATGGTCGACAACGACGCCAACACCGCCGCCTGGGCCGAGTGGCGCTTCGGCGCCGGCCGGGGCGAGGACCACCTCGTCATGATCACCCTCGGTACGGGCATCGGCGGCGCCATCCTCGAGGACGGCCAGGTCAAGCGCGGCAAGTTCGGCGTCGCCGGCGAATTCGGCCATATGCAGGTCGTCCCCGGCGGCCACCGCTGCCCCTGCGGCAACCGCGGCTGCTGGGAGCAGTACAGCTCCGGCAACGCGCTCGTCCGCGAGGCCCGCGAGCTCGCCGCGGCCGAGTCCCCGGTGGCGTACGGGATCATGGACCGCGTCGGCGGCAACGTCAAGGAGATCACCGGCCCGCTGATCACCGAGCTGGCCCGCTCCGGGGACGCCATGTGCGTCGAGCTCCTCCAGGACATCGGCCAGTGGCTCGGCGTCGGCATCGCCAACCTCGCCGCCGCCCTCGACCCCTCGTGCTTCGTCATCGGCGGTGGCGTCAGCGCCGCCGACGACCTGCTGATCGGCCCCGCCCGCGACGCCTTCCGCCGCCACCTCACCGGCCGCGGTTACCGCCCCGAGGCCCGCATCGTCAAGGCCCAGCTCGGCCCCGAGGCCGGCATGGTCGGCGCCGCCGACCTCGCCCGCCTCGTCGCCCGCCGCTTCCGCCGCGCCAACCGCCGCCGGGTGGAGCGCTACGAGCGCTACGCGCGGGCGGGCCGGGGGTGACCGCCGTGCAGCCCGAACAGCTCACCACCCCCGGCGAACCGCCGGTCCCGCCCCGGCGCGCCCCCCGCTGGGTCAAACCCCTGATCGTCTTCCTGCTCGTCGCCATCCCCGCCGGGTACCTCTACATCTCCGCGATGCAGAGCCGCAGTGGCAGCGAGTCCAAGCGCGAGGAAGCGGCCCAGACGGGGCTGGAGTCCGGCTGGCCGTCCCGGCTGCAGCGCCGCATCTACGGGATGACGGTGCCGCCGGGCGCCGCGTACGTCGCCCACTACGAGACCAACTCGTGGAAGTCCAGCTCGCTGTACCTCCAGTTCACCACCACCGGCGACAGGCTCGACCACTGGCTGGAGCAACTCGGCACCTCCGCCGCCGAACTCCAGCCCGGCAAGGTCACCATCGACAAGGACGAGGCGGACGTCGTCGGCTGGAAGTTCGGCCCCGAAGACCACCACTGGCGGGGCACGGCCGTCTCCCACGACAAGCCCGAGCCGAACTTCGAGATCGTCGTCAACTGGGACAACCCCAACCGCCCCCGCGCGTATGTGATCTCCACGACGACTCCGTAGTGACGGCTTCGTACCTCAGCTGGAGGACCGGTTCCTTTGCGGATGAGCACGTATGCTGCCGCGCATGGAGATCCGCACAGCCTCCGACGAGGACTGGCCGGGCATCTACCGGTTCTACTCCGTGAGCCGAGGGCCAGACCCTCGAAGAGGCGCGGCCGTGGTCGACCCGGCCCACCAGGGCAAGGGCATCGGGCGGGCTCTTGGCGAACACGTCATCGACTGGAGCCGCGCGGAGGGCTTCCGGGGGATCCAGTTCAACGCGGTCGTGGAAGCCAACAGGCCGGCGTCCTCGTCGGGCTGCACGTGATGCACTGCCGGCTCTGAGCGGGACGGTGGTTCCTGGTGGCCAGGGCGCCGCTACGGCCGGCCGTAGACGTGATTGACCCGCATGGTGTGCCCTGCCGGGGGCGAGAGGGGCGGCCCCGCAGGCCCTTCCGAGCAAACCGGCTACCCCCCCGGCGTACGGCCGGTGTTCCTGCTTCAGGGCCGGTAGACGCACTCCGCCAGTGTCGCGTGCTTCTTCCAGCCCAGCGTCTCGTACAGCGCGCGCCCGGCGTCGGTCGCACCGAGAACGCCGAGGACCGCGCCCGTCTCCAGGGCGTGGTCGGTGAGCGTACGCATCACGAAATTGCCCAGCCCGCGCCGCCGATGGGCCTCATCGGTCGTCACCCGGTCCACGACCACGGCTTCCCCGAGGAGCGCCATCTGCCCCTGGGCCGCCTGCTTGCCCGCCGCATCCAGCACACGAGCGTAGGTGACGGCTCCGAGGGTCTCCACGGTCGCGGTGTACCCCTCGGGCGCGACCGGGTGCGTGGCCATCAGGTCAACGGCCATCAGATGGCCGCTCTCCTCCCAGGCCCACCCCTGGGGCAGCCAGGACTCGATCTCCTCCGGCTCGGCGGGCATCTTCATCCACGTCCGCGGCGCGGACACCGAGGCCGCGGCGCTGCGGACCAACGACTCCTCGGCCTCGGGCAGGACATGGCGTCCCACTTCGTCGGGGTTGCCGACCACCTCTACATAGAACCCCCAGGGCTTCTCGACGGGCGGGGGCGTCCGCCGGGACACGGCCCAGCCCGCCACCCAAGTCCTGACCATGTCCGCAACCATCAAGCCCTCCCGAAGCGGTGGCCGTACCAACGGCCAGGTAATAGGCAGCAGTCGAGATCACACATTACGTCGCCATGCGGTCCGCGGCATCTGTTTTCCCCCGAGCTCGGCCGCGACTCCGGGACCGGACGTGGGGGATGCCCCCGAGGCCGTCGGCGGTGGTCCGCTACACCGTCCGCGCCTAGAAGTCCTCCTCGAAGTAGCTGTCGTGCCGGACACGGAACTCCTTGAGTTCCTCGCCGCCGCGCTGTGACATCTCCGCGATCCTTTCGAAGAACTCCTCGCGCGGGGCGCCCGGGGAGAAGAGCATGAGCATCGACATGGGCTCGTCCGTCACGTTCTTGAAGGCGTGGAGGCCGCCGACGGGCACGTACAGGAAGTCACCGGCGCGGCCCGTCACCCACTTCTCGCCGTTGAAGAGCTCCAGTTGCCCGGAGAGGACGTAGAAGGACTCCGACATCGCCTTGTGGAAATGGGTCTTGGCGCCGGCGGCCCGCGCTGCCAGGTCCACCTTGTACAGGCCGTACTCGCCGCCGGTCGACTCGTGGGTGGCGAGGTAGTGGTAGGCGTCGCCGCGGGGCGAGGTGAGCTCCGGCGGGGTGTCGGCGGTGCGGAAGGACGCGTTCACCTCGCCCCGGTCTCCGTGGTAACGGGGAGCGGGGTACTGGGGGTGCTGCGGGTACGACATCGTGCGCTCCTGCCTGTCGTTCAACCTTGGGAATCTCGGCAGTGAGATAAGAGCACCTCGACTCTCTTAGGGTCAAGTATCTCGAATCTAAGAGAATCAGCGCTGGTAGAGTCTCCGTCGAGAGAGTCTGTATCGAGAGGAGCGGCCGCGATGAGCGACGCTGTGGACGCGATCATCGGCCAGTGGATCGAGGAGCGCGCCGAGGTGGAGGACGACCTCTGGCCGGTGCAGCTCTTCGGGCGCATCCAGCGGCTGGCCGTGGTGGTGGAGAAGGCGGTCAAGGCGAACGCCACCAAACACGGCCTGGACGTCGGTGAGTTCGACGTCCTCACCACGCTGCAGCGCTCCGGGCCGCCCTACGCCCTCACCGCCGGGACCTTCCTCAAGGCGTCCATGGTGTCCTCCGGCACGATCACCAACCGCATCGACAAGATGGAGGCCAAGGGCCTCGTGAAACGAGTGCGCGACGGAGAGGACCGGCGCACCGTCAAGATCCACCTCACCGAGCACGGGCACGAGGTCGCACGGGCCGTCTTCACCGACCACCTGGCGAACTACGCGCGGCTGCTCGCCGACGTGGACCGCGACCTGGTCGACAACGCCGCCGAGGCCCTCCGGCCGGTACTGGAGGCCCTGGGCGACACCACCCTCAACTGACGACCGCTCGGCACACGGCCGACGAGAAGACGCCCGCGCTCGCCTCGATCCGTCCCGTCGCGATCAACGCGCCCGGGGGCGCGGGGACGGTGGCCGGCCGTCTTGTGGTGGCCGATGATCCATCCTGCCGAAGGCAAGCGCCTCACCAGCAATCCGGCGCCCGCCCGCCCGTCCTCGTCGCCGTTCCGGAACCACAAGGTGCCGGGCCGCCTGCACCGTGCACCGTGACGGGGGACACCTCAGCCCGACGGCCGGGTGGACGACGTGCCGCTTTCGCCGGCGAGACCGAGGACGTCCAGGCTGTGGCGTCCGCGATCACCTTGAGTGCCCGCCGCGGGCAGCGCCGCCCTGAACAAATGGGACCGAGCATGCTCGGTGATTCAGTGGATGTCGGTGCGCCTTTCGAGGCGGGTGCCGCGGCGAAGGGTGATCGACATGAGGTCGCTCGGAGAGTCCAGTTCCAGGCGGTGCCAGCGACCTCGGGGAACGATCACGGCGGCACCCGCCGGCAACTGCACTGCCTCGCTGGATTCGCCGGGTCCGGTGGGGCGGAAGTAGATCCGGGCGCCGCCTGCCAGGCAGCACACCGCCTCGTCCGCCTCCGGGTGCATTTCCCAGTGGTCGGCGTGGACGTCGGCGTCGGTCTCCACGTGGAAGGTCGCGATCTGCCATGCGCCCGAGTCGCTGCTCGCCATCCGGCGTTCGGCGGCCCGGACGTCGCCGTCGGGGTGGAACAGCAGTGCCGAGGCGAACAGGTCGATGGGTGTCGTCGTCATGACGGTGTTCCTTCCAGTTGATTCTCTGTGGGGGCGGCGGTGTGCGGGGTGGTCGGCGCAGCGCGGTGGCGGGGCAGTACGGCGGTCGCTACGGCCGCGGCCAGCAGGAAGAGCGCGGCGGTGACCGCCAGGCCCAGGGCGTAGCCGTCGTTCAGAGCGGCGGGGTCGGTGGCCGCGCCGGTGCGGTGCGCAGCGACGGTTGCGAGGACGGCCAGGCCGATGCAGCCGCCGAGCTGGCGGGAGCTGTTGAAGACGCCTGATGCCATGCCGGCCTCGCGGGGGGTGACGCCTGTGGTCGCGGCGGCGGCGACCGGAGCCAGGATCAGTCCGGTGCCGATGCTGGTGAGGATGGACGGGCCGAGTACGTCGGCGAGGAAGCCGCCGTCCGGATCGATGGTGGCGAACCAGGCCAGCCCTGCGGCGGCCAGCAGCGCGCCGGGCACCAGAGCCGCGCGCGGGGAGCGGGAGGAGGTGATGCGGGTCGCGGCGACGGTGCCCGCGACCAGACCGACGGAGAAGGGCAGGAAGGCGGCACCGGTGGCAGCGGCGCCCATGCCCAGGACCTGTTGCAGATACAGGGACACGAAGTAGAAGGCGGTGAACTGCCCGGCCGCCGCGAGGAACACCAGGACGTTGGCGCCGGCGACCCAGCGGCTGCGCAGCAGCCCGAGGCGCAGCAGCGGTGCCGGGGCCCGGGATTCGGTGACGACGAAGGCGGCCAGCAGTACGGCCGAGGCGGCGAGGGCCACCAGCGTGGCGGGGGAGCCCCACCCGACCGTGTCGGTGCGGACGACCCCGAACACCAGCAGCCCGATTCCGCAGGTCGCCAGGATGGCGCCGAGCATGTCCGGAGCCTCGCGCCGGGTGGGAGGTGCGTCGGCGGGCACGCCCGCGGGGACCAGCGCGAGAGCCGCCGCGACGATGGGCAGGTTGATCAGCATGACCCACCGCCAGCCCGCGTACTGCGTCAGCAGCCCGCCCGCGAGCACACCCAGTGCGCCGCCCGCCGCGTTCACCGCGCTCCACACCCCGAGCGCCCGGGTGCGCCGAGGCCCCTCGGGGAACGTGGCGGTCAGCATGGCCAACGCGGCCGGAGCGGCCGCTGCGGCACCCAGGCCCTGGCCGGCCCGGGCGGCGACCAGTTGCCAGGGCGCCTGGGCCAGCCCGCCCGCCAGTGAGCACAGCCCGAAGACCGCCAGGCCCAGCGTGAAGAGCCGACGCCGACCGTAGAGGTCGCAGGCCCGGCCACCCAGCAGCAGAAGTCCGCCGAGTGTGAGCGCGTAGATGTGGACGACCCAGGAGAGGCCGAGCGGGGTGAATCCCAGCGCGAGGCGGATCGCGGGCAGCGCGACGTTGACCACCGACATGTCCAGGGCGACGACGAACTGCGCGACGGCAGCCGCGGCCAGCACGGCTCCGGGACGCCTTCGTAAGTTTCTGTACATGTAAGAAAAGTAGCGCCTGGTGCGTCCCGGTGTCGACACCCAGGGGATGATGGGGGCATGCCGCAACCGCCCGCACCGCGCAAGACTCCCGGCCGACCTCCTCGGATCTCCCGCGACGAGATCATCGGGGCGGCCTTTCGGATCCTGGACGAGGAAGGCGTGGACCGGTTGACGATGCGTCGGCTGGCCACGGAGATCGGCAGTACGCCCATGGCGCTCTACCATCACGTCCGCAACAAGGACGAGCTGCTCGTGCTGCTGCTGGACGACTACGCGACACGGACGCTGCGCCGGCCCGAACTGCCCGCCCGGCCCCGCGAGCGGGTCATCGTCGCCGCGGAGGCGATCCACGAGGTACTGGCAGCCTGCCCCTGGATCGTGACGGTACTGACCGCTGACGACCTGCTCTCCAAGCCCGCGCTGTGGTTTGTCGAGCAAATCGTGGATGGGTTCGTCGACTGCGGGCTGCCCCTCGATCAGGCCGTGCACGGTTACCGCGCGGTCTGGTACTACACAGCCGGAGAGATCACGGTCCGGGCGGCAGCGGCCCGGCGACGGGCGGAAGCCGACCGGCCCATCCACCGGGAGAGCGTCTTCGCCGACCTCGACCCCGACGAGGTTCCCCGGTTGGCACAAGTCGCCGACCGATGGGAGGCGCTGACCGCCCAGGACACCTATTCGGACGGGCTCCGAGCCCTGGTGGACGGCCTCGCCGCCCGGTAACGGCACACCACGGCCACCACGTCGCCCACCAGCAACCACGCACGCCTGGGAACGTCACATGGAGAGAGGCGTCCCGTTGCCTCGTTCAACCTGCTTGACCTGCGGCCTTACGCGTCAGCGCAACGGCGTTGTTCTCATCTCCCTTCGGGCGCCTCCAGCAATGACACGTCCGCCCGCACCACGGACGGACGGCACCTTCCTGCTGACGGGCGCGCGCACCCGCGTATCGCCCTCACCCGCAACCCCTGCTCGAGTAGCAGGTGGCGAGCCGCGGGGCGTCGTCGGCCAGGGACGGGCGCTCAGGGCGGCATCTCCTGGCGCACGAAGGCTCTCAGCCAGGATCTGAACCCGGCCCCCAGGCCCTCGTGTTCGGCGGCGAGCCGGATGACGGCCCGAAGGTAGCCGATGCGGTCCCCGGTGTCGTAGCGGCAGCCGGAGAAGACCACGCCGTTGAACCGGGCCGCCGGGCCCAGGGCCCTCGGCCAGGCTCTGCACGGCGACGGTGAGTTGGATCTCCCCGCCGCCGTGAGTCTTTGCTCAACTGGATCACGCGGCTTCGCGCCCCGGTACGGCGGCAGCAACGTCGCGCCGATGGAAGCCGCCCCGTCCCAGGCGTCGCCCTTCTTGTGCAGGGCGGAGTCCCGTTCGTAGTGGCGATCGAAGTGGACTTCCGGGGGGGGGGGGGCGTTCGTTGTGGCCGGGTCACCATCAGGGCGTCGGTCAGGCCGGCCGCGACGGCCTCCTCGACCACGTACTGGATGGTCAGCTTGTCGGCGACCGGGAGCATTTCTGCGGCATCCCGCGACACCTTGGAACGCCGTGGTCCACGAGCTGCGAAACTCGGGCGTAGAGATCGGCGCACGGGCCGACCGGTGACGCCCGTCGGGCGTCACCGGCGTCGATGTCCCCTACGCAGTCGCCGTCTTGGTGGTGGTGGGGATTCCCACCTGCCAGTCAACGGGCGGCAGAGTACCGTTGAGAAGCCAGTCGCCAATGGCCCGCTGCTTGAATATCACAGGGTTGTGGCTGGCGACCGTCCTTGAGTTGCGCCAGTGCCGGTCGAGATCGCTACCGGTACTCGTCGCCGAGGCGCCAAGCGCGTTGAACAGCAGGGTCGCCGAGCGCGGTACCAACTCGGAAAGCATCACCTGCGCCTGCTCGGAGCGGATTTCCGCCACAAGATTCGCCTCGCGATCCTCCTCTGAATCACGTCCGGCAACGCCCGTCTCCGAGGCCCACTGCAAGGCCTCCGCCACGCCTCGGGTCAGAGCCCGCGCCGTATAGGCTATGGACGAAATCTCCCCCACGAGCGATTGGATATTCGGGTCGTCCTTGGCGAGCTCGGCGGAGCTGTGCGAATAGTTGCGTTTGCGATTTCGCACCGCCTCTGTAACTTCTCGCTCAACGGCGACTGCTATGCCCGCTTGCACGACGAGCAATATCCACTGGTAGAGCGCTGCTTGATAGCGGATGCGCTTCTCGAAGGGGGCGACATCCCGAGGGTCGACACTCGCCTCGTCAAGGAGCAACGTGCCCGTACCCGTAGTGCGCTGGCCGAATCCGTCCCAATCGTCATGAACCGTGACGCCCTTTTGATGCATCGAGACGAATCCAGCCACGCTCTGTCCCTCGTGGATTCCCGATACATCCGCCCAATCCGCGAAGATGGAGCCGGTCGTGTAATGCTTCTTGCCGGAGACCGTCAGCTCATCGCCTTTCCAGGTGAAGAGCGTGTTCTTCTGCCCCATCGTGGTCGGCCCCGCTTCTGCCCAGGCGTTGCCCACCACCTCCCCATCAAGTAGCCGGCCGAGCCACAGCTTGCGATAATCGTCGTCGGGTCGGTGCACCATGTCCTCGACGAACGCGATGTGGCCGCGAAAGATCTGCGGAATGTTGGAATCGGCCGCAGCCAGCTCGACGAGCACGTCTCCCCACTCGGGAATCGTGAGTCCGTCACCGCCACATTCCTTCGGTATGCGCAGCCGGCTGAAACCTGCGTCGGCTACGGCACGCACCTGCTCTCGCGGCAGCTCTCGGTTGAGATCACGCGTAATCGTGCCCTCGGCCAGGCTTTTCGCCACCGCCAGCACACTTTCCTTGGCCGATGCGGTGCCAGGGTTTTCGGGTGTCATTTACCTGGCCCCCTTTACGGGCTTCCGCACGACCTGCAATGTCGAGTTGCCGAAGGCTTCCGTGTCGGTGTCGAGGCGTGCGAACTCTTCAAAGCCCGCGGCGGTCAACTCGGAGAGCAGCGATTCCGGGGAACGCTCGGAGTAGTGCAACACCTCAAGGTCGATGGACTTGCGCTCGCCATCGATCTCGACGTAGCGCGTGATGGTGCGCCCCGGCACCAGGTCGGCAGCGATGGCATCGTAGTTCTTGATGGTGTGGAAGCCACGGCCCCATTCCGAGGCACAGTGGTCAACAATGAAGTGGCCACCAGGACGCAGCACGTCGAAGACACGGGCGATGTGACGCGCCCGGTCCTCCGCCCGGTCGAGCATGTGCAGCGCACCCATGTTGAGGGCCAGATCGAAGGACGCCGCCGCCACATCACGCAGGAAGATTATGTCCTTCTCGATGAATCCATCGGCGGGAAGCCCCTCCTCCCGCGCCCGTCCGCGCGCCTTTTCCAGGGCACTGTGTGAAACGTCAAAAGACGTTACGCTGCGACCGATTTGGTTGCGCAGGAGAAAGAGGCTGTCGCGCCCTTCGCCTGTGCCCAAGTCCAGAATGTCGCCCTCGAATATCTCCGGGTGCCGTGCAAGGATCTCGCGCAGGCTCGTGTTCTCGGAGAGTGCCTCCCAAGATGTCGCGCCGTGCTCGTAAACCTTTGCGTAGCGGTCTTCATAGCCGAAGTAGTAACCCTTCTCCGCAGCGTACTTCAGCATCGCGGAGACAACCGGGTAGTCGGCCGGGATGGTACATCGCTGTGGCTCCACTGTGCCGTCGAGCATGTACTCCGTATGCGGCTGAATGGCCGTCAGTAAGAGCTTCTCCCCCGCCGTAATATTGATCTTCTCGCCGACTCCGATGACCGCCACGCCTTCGCGCAACTCCTCCTCGGAATAACCATCATCGGGCAGACGGAAGAAGCCGAGCCTGCCTCGCTTAACCGTCAGCGATGCCGGCTCCGGAAAGTCGAGCTGCACCAATTCCTGCGCGTCCTTGAGGACGGTGAGTTTCTGATTCATTGTTCATTCCTCCATGCGTTCGTGCGTGGGTGTGAGAACTGAGGAGGTCGCGGGGGTTGCTGCCGCGGAGATGGGTATCGGCTGCATCTCGGGTCCAATGAAAGACGCTTTGCTGTAGCTTGCTGCCGCCGATACGCAACTGCTTCTGCTTCAGGGCCGAGCGCATGACCCGCGCGGAGGTCGCGTAGTCGCGCTGCGCGAAGGCTGCGATGCCATCGAAGAGCGGTCGGCACACCGAGTGGAAGAACTCCGGCGACTCTCGAGCGCGGCAGGAAGCCACGATCCTGTCGAAGAGGCGGTAGTCTCCGGCCTTCGCGAACGCCATCGCAGCGTGCAGATCGTTGAAGATGTAATTGGGGCCTTCCGCATAGGCAGCCCATGCCGCCGCAAGCGAGGACCAATGGGGCACCAGCATCTCGGAGAGCTCCTGCCCTCCCAGAATCTCCAGCCGCCACAGCAGCGCGACCGCATCGAGGTCTTCCCAGGCTCCCGCCCTCGTCTTGCGGCGCACCTCCAACTGGTAGCAGCGCAGGGCCTCATCCAGTTCACCCTCACCGAGCAGCCCTATGGCGAAGTGCCACCACATGTGGATGCGCATCGGTTCTGCCGCTCCCCAGCCGTTGGAGTAGCGGGAGATGGATTCTTTCGCCGCCGCGTTCTCGCGCAGCCTTTGCAGGACATGCACTTTGGCATGCAGTGCGTAGACGTCATCATGGTTGATGCTCATCGCGCGCTCCGCGGAGGAGATCGCGTCAGAATAGTGCCCGCATTCCTCCAGAGCGAAGGCGAAAAGGCCGTCGCTGAGGCCGGCGGCGCGGCGAGACATCGTGGGTCTCAGCTCGGTGAGGACGCGGCCCGTCTCAAGAAGTCCCTCGTTGTCGCCCAGGGAGAAATCGGCCATATGGGCGAGAAAGCCGGTGAGCAGCGCATGCTCTCCACGGGAGTTCTGCAGACTGCTCGCCAGCATCTCGCGAGCGCTCAGCAAATCCCCACGTGCCCAGCTCAACACCGCTTCGCGAGTGGTGCGGAACTCGGGGGCGAGGGCGCCGGGCGCAATACCTTCAAGGATTTCGATTGCCTTACGACATCGCTCTGCCTCCATATTGGTGACGCCTTCGGCGGCGACGACGAGTCCGTGGAACGGATCGGCGTCTCGAATGGTGCGGGGGTCGAGGCGCAGGGCCACTAGGTCTTCAACGATGTTTTCCATATCCGAATCCCTTGAAACGAATAGGACATGACGATGACAAGCAGGAACGGCGCAACCCACACCAGCGGTTGGGCCGCGCCGGAGACGAGGAAGACGACAGTCAGGATGGGAATCGCCGCGGCATTGCCGAGGGCGACCGCCTGACTGGTAACGGCGGAGTCGTAGTGGGTGGCGGTGTGCTCCCGCAGCGCAATGCGCAGCGCGCCGAAGCCGGCCCCCAACGCGAAGGTGGAGAGCGCCATCGTGACCACGGCGGCTCCACCCGTCGGCAGCGCCCACAGGACCCCACCGACCAGGGTGCAGGCAGTCACCAGCGTCGAGAGCCTTGCGGAAGGCAGCTTCGCGCGGGCCGACACGACACCTGCGACGATGACACCGATTCCCAGGAAGGCGTCGACGATGCCGACCGCGACAAGGCCGGCACCGCGGTCACTGACCTGGAGCGGCAGCATCAGATTGAACGCGCCGAGCACTGGCCAGACGAGCGCGAACGTGGCGATCAGACGCAGCGGAGCCGCAGGTTTCGCCGGGGGAGCGGCCGCAGCCTCGTCATCTGTGCCGGCGACCACAGCGGCACGTACGCCCGCCCAGCTGAGCGCAGCAACCAGCAGAAAGCCTGCCGTCAACGCCCGCACGATGCCGCGGGTGCCCACCACTTCGATGATCGCGGGGGCCAGCAGCGGCCCGATCATCAGGGCCGCCTGATTGCCCGACATGGTGACGGAGCTGGCCCACGACACATCCTGCCGCCGCTTCTCCTCGTTGAACCAGCTTTCCCAACTCGCCTCCAGGGCGAAGAAGCCGATCCACATGAAGAAGTTTGCAACGACCAGCACGGTGGTGTTCTCCATGAGAAAACTGACCACGAGCGACACCAAGGCCACATAAAGCAGCGACAGCACAGTGAGGCGCTGCCCCGACATCGTTATGCGGCGGGTCACGAGCGGCACCGCCAGCGCCGGCACGTACGACAGCAGCGTCGAAATGGCCAGCCGCCAGTAGCCGCCACCTTCCGCCGTCGCGATCTGCCAGTTGATCACCATGAGGAAAGTGCCAGCAAAGAAGCGGTACAGAGTTGAAGCAATGGTATAGCGGATCATAGATGTCCCGGCGAGACCTTCCTCATTTCGCTAATTTCTGATCACCCGAAGATTTCGTCGGACAGTTTGTCCGCGATCTCGACGGGCAACGTGGTGCGCTCGGTGAAGATTTCGTCCCACACCATTTCGGCCACGCCGTCCCGGGTGCTCCAGTCGGCGACAGGCTTCACGACATCACCAGGCTTCTTGGACACGAAGACGGAGACCACGCTCTCGGGGAGCTTCTCCGGAATCCTTACCGAGGTGATCTCCCCTGGCTGTGCCTTGAGGAATGCCACGGCACTGCTGCGGACGGGTTCGCTCTGCACCAGCGGGAAAGGGTCGACTCCCAAGTAGGAGGCCACGTGCAGGGTGTAGGGGTTGTACCCGTAGGCACGCTCCACCTGGTCCATGATGCCGTCACCGCCGGGACGAGCCGCCGCCTCGATGAGCCACGGATCACCCTTGCTGTCGAATTTGATCTCGACGTGCGCGATCCCGCGATCGATTCCGAGGGTCTCGCATGCCTTCTCCGCCAAAGTCGTCAACGCCGGGTCGCCCGTACGATGGCTGGGCACGAGGTGCCCCACCTCGGCGAAGACAGGAGGTGCCGAAAGATATTTTTCGGTGACCGTGAGCGTCTTGCGCCGATCGCCGTGGCACAGCACCTCGACGGAGACTTCCTCCTGGGAGTCCACGTATTGCTCAACCAGGTAGCGGGTGCCGTCGATGGGGAAATCGTCGCGGTAGCGCTCGATGTGCTCCACCGAGGCCGCGAATGCGGCAATCGCCTCAGCGCGTGTATGAGCGAGGCTGACCCCGCCGCTGCCACTGAAGTCGGCGGGCTTCAGCACGACGGGGAACCCGATCTCCTCGGCCGCCGCGAGCATCTCTGCCTCAGACGTGACGGAAATGGAGCGCGGGGTCGGCAGATCCGCCGCCTCGAAACGTGCCTTCATCGCGTACTTGTCGCGTGTGACATGTGCCGAATCGGCCGAGAGGCCAGGCAGCCCGTACTCCTTCGCGACGGCACTCGCCGACGGCACACCCCAGTCGTTGATCGGTACGACTGCCGCAAGATCCCAGCCGCGCTGCTTCCACTCGGCCACCGCCGCGAGCACGGAATCGGCGTAGCCGTCATCCGCCGCTATCACTCGGTCGAAGAAGCGCTGCGGGCTACGCAGCGGATCGAGTCCTGTTATCCACACAGGCATGGAACTCGCGTCCTTGGCGCCCGAGAAGGAGCGCTCGCGTAAGAACTGGCTCGTACCGAGCCCTAAGAGAAGAACGTATGATCGATTCGTATCCATGTGATCAGGTTTCCGTCGGTTCGGTTACGGGATGCGCGGAGGTGGCGGTCGCCGTCGGTGCAGGGGGTGTTGGAGGAGCGCGAGCGGGTGACGCCGGCCGGGACGGAGGGCCTGCGTGGTCAACCGGAGGAGCTTCAGGCGGCGATGGCTGAAGCGGAGGGGGGTTATTGGTGCCGCTGCGTAATCACCAATGAGCATGCCCCAATCGAATGGGGTGGGCGCGGGGAGTCGTCCCAAGCCGGCTTCGCTGCACGCTTGACGGCCTCCGCGAAGTCAATGTGGTTCATGCCATTGGGTGTTGGCCCAAGCATAGGCGCACAGTGACGCCTGATCAAGGGTCGCCCTCCTACCAGGACAACACGGGTCTTTCCCTGTGTTGAGAGAGCGTTTACGCAGGTCAGGCCCGGTAGGAGCGCAACGGAAGAACGGCTGGACGCTGGCGGAAGCGGTCGGCGACAAGGGGTCGCGAGGGATGCGGCGCCTGCTGAACTCGTACCGCGGGGACGCCGATTGGCTGAGCGTCTGGTCGGGCTCCCAGACCCATGCCATCGCCGTGGCCTGCGTCCCCCGTTCGTGGCGGTGCTGTTGATCGCCACGTCCGTCGTTGTGGCGGGCGCGCGCTCGTACGCGGCGATCGGGGAGCGGGCGCGCAGCGCCCCGCAGGGGCCCCGGCCCGGCGCAACGGCTCGTGGAATGTCATGCTCCGCAGCTGCTTGATGTGGTGGGGATCGGTCCGGTCGCGGCCGTCGCTTTGCTGATCACGGTGGGGGACAATCCGGGACGCCGGCAGTACCGTCGCCTCAACCGTGGTGGCGACCGTCAGGCGAATGCCGCGCTCCATCACATCGTATTCACCCGGCTGCGGGTCGACCCGCGCACTCAGGAGTATCACGAGCGTCGGATCAAGGATGGTAAGACCCGTCGCGAAATCGTCCGTTGCCTCAAGCGCTATGCGACCCGAGTGGTCTTTCCCTGGATAGACAGCTACAGCCAGGACCCCGCTCATAGGGGCTGTCGTGACAGATGAGAGGGTCTGGCGGGTGAGTGAGACACCGGCGAACACCCTGCAATACCGCTCTGACGGGCCGGAAGACGCCCCGGTCCTGGTCCTGGGCCCGGCCCTCGGTACCACATGGCACATGTGGGACCGCCAGGTACCCGAGCTGACCCGCCGTCGGCGCGTCATCCGCTTCGACCTGCCGGGACACGGTGGCGCCCTCGCGCAACCCGCCGCCACGATCGGTGAGCTCACCGACCGGCTGCTGGCGACGCTCGACGCGCTCGGTGTCGACCGCTTCGCGTACGTGGGCTGCTGCGTCTCCGGCGCCATCGGCATCGACCTCGCCCTGCGCCACCCGCGGCGGCTCCTCTCGCTCGCCGTCGTCGGTTCCGCCGCGCACTTCGAGGCCGCGCCGCGCGGCGGGATGCGCGCCGCCGACGTCCGGGCCGGTGGCCTCGAACCGGTGGCTCGGACGGCACCCGAACGCTGGTTCACGCCCGCGTTCGCGGGCGCCCAGCCGGCGATCGTCGACTGGGCCGTCCAGATGGTCCGGACCACCGACATGGCCTGCTACGAGGCGGCGTGCGAGGCGCTCGCCGCTTTCGACGTCCGCGCCGAGCTGGGCCGCATCGACCTGCCGGCGCTGGTCATCGTCGGCGCGGACGACCAGGTGACCCCGGCCGCCGACGCCCGTGTTCTCGTCGCGGGCATCCACGACGCCCGCCTCGCCGTCGTCCCGGGAGCCCGCCACCTCGCCCCGGTGGAACAGCCCACGGCCGTGACGGACCTTCTGGCCCGACACTTGCCGGGCCCACAGGGGGTGCCGGGCCCGCAGGGCGGCGCGCAGGGTCCCCAGGGCCCGGTAGCCCGGCCGGCTTCGGGCCCCGTCTCCGCCCCTGCCTCCGTCCGGGCTGCGGCCCCGGCCTTGTCCGAGCCTGCCCCGGCGGAGAGCCCTGGGGCGAACCCGTACCGCACAGTGGGCCCGACGGGGGCTGCTGGCGCACCCGGCAGCGGGAATCCGTACGTGGACGGCGGGCGTGGGATGGGCCGCGCTGGCGGAGACAGCAGGTCCGGCGACGGCGTCCTGCCGGGCGTCGGTGCCCCGGTCGGCAGCGCAAGCCCGTACGCGGACGGCGAGCCCGGCGGGGAAGGCGCTGCCGGAGGCGGTCGGACCGGCGAGGGAGCCCCTGGCGGCGGTAGCGGGAGTCCGTCCACGGGCGGTGGGCGCGGTGAGGATCGCGCTGGCGGAGTTGGTCGCTCCGGTGATGGGGCCCCCGGTGAGGGGGATACCCACGGGGGCGCGGCTCGTGCGGTCGACAGCGGAAACCCGTACAACGACACCGTCCGGATCACGGAACGCGCTGTCGGAAGCGGTCGGGCCGGGGGCGGTGGGGCGTCGTACGCCGACACCGTGCGCATCGGTGCCCGTGGCGCCGGTGCCGCCGATGGCGTCGGTGCCGCCGGAGGGTCGGCCCGTGACGAGGGGCCCGTCACCGGCCCTGACGCGGCCCGCCCGTCCGCCGGCGGCGACCCGCAGCGCTCCGCCACCCCGGACGGGAATCGCGCTGGCGGAGTCGGTGGCTCCGGCGATCGGGCCCCCGGTGAGGGGGATACCCCGGCCGGGCCGCCACGTGCGGTCGACGGCGGAAATCCGTACGCGGACGCCGTGTCGAGCGTGGGCCGCGCTGGCGGAAGCGGCGGGCCGGACCCGGCACGCCATGCCGACCCCGCCGGAGGCGGCCCGCACGCGCGCGGCCTGCGGCTGCGCCGCGAGGTGCTCGGGGCGGGCGACGCGCTCGCGCGGCACCTCGACCCCGGCGACTTCTCCGCCGACTACGAGGACCTCGTCACCCGCGTCGCCTGGGGCGACGTCTGGTCGCGCCCCGGGCTCGACCGGCGGACCCGGTTCCTCCTCACGCTCACCGCGCTGACCGTCGGCGGCCACCTTGACGAACTCGCCACGCACACCCGTGCCGCCCTGCGCGGCGGCGTGAGCCCGGACGAGATAAAGGAAACGTTGCTGCACGCGTCCCTCTACTGCGGTCTGCCCGCCGTCGGCCGGGCCTTCGAGGTCGCCCGCCGCGTCGTCGCCGAGGAAACGGACGCGTAGTAACAGGCGTGTAGTGACAGGCGTGTAGTAAGAGGCGCGTAGCAAGATGGTGGGCATGAAGCTGACCAAGCAGAGCCACGCCTGCATCCGGCTGGAGAAGGACGACGGCCGCACCCTCGTCATCGACCCGGGAGGGTTCAGCGAGGCGGACGCCGCCGTCGGGGCGGACGCGATCCTCGTCACCCACGAGCACCCGGACCACTTCGACGAGGGCCGGCTGCGCGCCGCCCTGGACGCCAACCCGGCCGCCGAGCTGTGGACGCTGCGCAGCGTCGCGGAGCAGGTCTCGGCGGCCTTCCCCGGCCGGGTGCACACGGTCGGGGAAGGCGACGCGTTCAGCGCCGCCGGCTTCGACGTCCAGGTGCACGGGCAGCTGCACGCCGTGATCCACCCGGACATCCCGAGGATCACCAACGTCGGCTACCTCGTCGACGGCGCGCTCTTCCACCCCGGCGACGCGCTGACCCTCCCCGGGCAGCCGGTCGAGACGCTGATGGTCCCCGTCATGGCCCCCTGGAACAAGGTCGCCGACGTCATCGACTACATCCGCGAGGTCAAGCCGCGCCGCGCCATCGACATCCACGACGCGCTCCTCACCGACCTCGCCCGGCCGGTGTACGACCGGATGCTCGGCCCGGACGGCCCCGGCGTCGCCGGGGCGGAGCACTCCCGGCTCGCCGCCGGCCAGAGCGTCCGGCTCTGACGAGGGGCTCCGACGGGCCTCTGACCTGCGCGGATCCGCTCGCACCCCGCGCTGTCACACCCGGCCGTTAGGGTGGCCGCATGCGCATCGCCACCTGGAACGTGAACTCGATCACCGCCCGACTGCCGAGGCTCCTGGCCTGGCTGGAGAGCAGCGGCACGGACGTGCTGTGCATCCAGGAGACCAAGTGCTCCGCCGAGCAGTTCCCCGCCGACGAGCTGCGCGCCCTGGGCTACGAGTCCGCGGTCAACGCCGACGGCCGGTGGAACGGCGTGGCCCTGCTCTCCCGCGTCGGCCTGGAGGAGGTCGTCTCCGGTCTGCCCGGCGGCCCGGAGTACGACGGCGCGCAGGAGCCCCGCGCGATCTCGGCGACGTGCGGCGGCGTCCGCGTCTGGTCGGTCTACGTGCCCAACGGCCGCGAGGTCGGCCACGACCACTACGCGTACAAGCTCCGCTGGCTGGAGGCCCTGCGCGACGCGGTCGTGGCCGACGCCACGGGGGAGCGGCCGTTCGCCGTCCTCGGCGACTTCAACATCGCCCCGACCGATGACGACGTCTTCGACCCGGCCGTCTTCGAGGGCGCCACGCACGTGACGCCCGCGGAGCGCGCCGCGCTCGCCGCCCTGCGCGACGCGGGCCTGTCGGACGTCGTCCCCCGCCCCCTGAAGTACGACCGCCCGTACACCTACTGGGACTACCGCCAGCTCTGCTTCCCGAAGAACCGCGGCATGCGCATCGATCTCGCCTACGCCAACGCGTCCTTCACCGGCGCCGTCAAGGACGCCTACGTCGACCGCGAGGAGCGCAAGGGCAAGGGCGCCTCCGACCACGCCCCGGTCGTCGTCGATCTGGACGTCTGAGGGACGCCCCCTTCCGAGGGACGCCCCCCCCGCCGAGGGCCGGGCCGCCCCCCCGTGGGCCCGGGCCGCCCCCGGCCCTCGGTTCAGATCAGTTCCCTCAAATCGATCGCCTCGCTGAACGCCCGCATCCCCGCGTCGTTGGGGTGGAGGTGGTCGCCGCCGTCGAAGCGCGGCAGCATGCGGTCGGGCCGGTCCGGGTCGCGGATCGCCGCGTCGAAGTCGAAGACGGCGTCGTAGAGCCCCAGCCCCGCCCGGATGTGCCGGTTGACGGCGACGCGGTACGACTCCGCCTCGGCCGTGCAGTCGAAGAAGCCGCCGCACGGCGCGATGGTGGCCACCGCCACGCGCATGCCCCGCTCGTGGGCGGTCGCCGCGATCCTCTTCAGGGTGGCGATGACCTCGTCGCCCGTCGTCCCGGCGCGGATGTCGTTGACGCCCTCGAAGACCACGACGGTCCGGGCGCCGGTCTGCGCCAGCACGTCGCGCTCCAGCCGGTGCTCCGCGCTCACCCCGCTCAGCACCGAGCTGGCCCCGGTGCCCGGGTAGCGGTCGGTCACGACGCGGTTGCCGGAGATGCCGTGGTTGAGGACGCCGAAGCGGGGCACGTCCCGCTGGGCGCGCAGCCGCCGGGCCAGGAGGTCCGGCCAGCGCCTGTTCGCCCCCGGCGTGGAACGCTCGCCGTCGGTGATGGAGTCGCCCAGGGCGACCACCGAGCCGGGGCCCCCGGCCACGTCCACCCCGGTCAGCAGGGGCCAGCTGGGCAGCGCGGTGCCGTAGGCATCCCCGCCCCGCTCGGCCGTGCGGTCGCCCGCGCCGTCGGCGCTGAGGTAGGAGGTCTGGCTGGTGTAGCTGTGCACGGGCAGGGCCCGGACGGTCCCCGGCAGGTGGATGCTCACCAGGAGGTCGGTGTCCGGCGGCACCCGGAAGCCCACCGGGTCGCTGAACTGCTGGGCCCCGGCCGGGAGTTCCGCCCCCGAGCGGCCCCCGAAGGTCAGCGGCACCGGCCGCCCGGCCGTCGCCGCGCCCTTGCCCCGCAACGCCACCGTCGTGTGCCCGATCCGGACGGGGGCGGGGGAGAAGGTGTTCTCCAGCCGGATCCGGGCGCG
Organism: Streptomyces abikoensis; assembly: GCF_014648775.1. Lineage (GTDB taxonomy): Bacteria > Actinomycetota > Actinomycetes > Streptomycetales > Streptomycetaceae > Streptomyces > Streptomyces abikoensis. The sequence goes on along the minus strand of NZ_BMRT01000001.1, from coordinate 1,102,525 downwards.
CGGCCCGCCCGCGCTGCTGTGCACGACCAGCCGGAGTGTCCGGTCGGTCCACGGGCCCACCGTGGTGTACCCGGACGTGGACGCCGCCCAGGTACCGGTCCACCCGTTCGAGGGACCGCGCAGGGCGAGGGAGAAGACGTGCAGCCCCGCCTCGCGGCCGGCCTTCGGCAGGATCACGGAGGAGACCTCGCGGCCGCGGTCGACGGGCACGGTCACCGCGTACAGCCGGACGGTCCCCGCCCGCCGGCCGTCGGGCGTGTTGCGGTGGGGGAGGCCCAGGAGCTTGGTGGGGAGCGGTCCGGTGCGCCAGTCCGGGGCGCGCAGCCGGTACGTGCTCCGGGAGCCGTCGCGGTAGCGGACGAGGCCCGTCCCGGCCGCGCCATCACGCGTTCGCGCGCCCGGGCCGCCGCCCGCCACCAGGAACGTCAGGGCCTCGCCGCGCCCGGTCAGCCGTACGGCCTGGCCGTCCGCCAGGACGTTGTCGGGGCGGCCCGGTGCCGTCGCGGGCCAGCGCAGCGCGGCGCCGTCCACGGCGATCGTCCGGCCGGGGGTCCAGCCGGCGGCCCTGAGCTCCTGGGCGGAGAAGGAGTCGCCCCGCCCGTCGAAGTCCGCGGCCCCTGGGTGGGCGTCGTCGCTGACGCCCCGGTTGTCGAAGAGCCGCTCCAGGGGGAGCGGCTCGCCGTCCGGCGCGGCGTCGCCGAGGAGGACGGGATCGGGCACCGGGTCCGGTGCGGGGTCCGGTGCGGGATCCAGCGCGGGGCCGTCGGGCCTGGTGGCGTCCGGCCGGCTGGTGTCCGGTCCGGCGGTGTCCGCCGCCGTTTCGGCGCGGTCCGGGCCCGGGTCCGCGGTCGCGGGGAGCGCGCCCAGGCCCAGGGCCCAGGCCGCGGCCGCCGCGACGACACCCGTCGCGACCGTCCGGCGGGCGGCGGCGACCGGTCCGACCGGTCCGGCCGGTCTGTGACGTGTCCTGCCGGGCGTCCCGGTGGACGCCCCGCGCTTCGAGGTCCGGAGCATGCGCGTCATGCCTCCCAGCGTTACCCGCTCCGCGTGGGGCGGGATCGTGTGGCAGGGTCGTGTGGCGGGATGAAGCTAAGGAGACGGCTGGGGAACGTCAAGGAAGCCGCCCGGCCACGTCGTTCACCGCGTGCCGGTGGTGGGGCCATCCGTGCGAGTGAGATCCTGCGCGGTATGAACATTCCCTTCTTGGACGGCTGGCGCAAGCGGCACGGTCAGTCGCACGGTGCGGTGCCGCCCGAGGTCGCGGACAGGGACCCGGAGGGCCTGGCCGAGCTGCTGGCCGAGTGCGAACTGCTGCGCGCCCAAGCGAAGTCGGCCGGTGTCGCGCTCGACGACGCGCCGTCGTCCCTGGAGGCGCTGGACCAGCTCCAGCCGCGCTGGCGCGACGACCCCGAACTGCTGCCCTGGCTGGGCAACGACGCGGGGCTCTACCTGGGCACCGTCGTCGTCCGTACGGTCCGGGGCGCCGGCTGGTGGCTGCGGCAGGACGGCCAGCCGGTGGTGCGGCTGGCCGGCGGCCGGGAGATCGACGTGGTGGCGGCCGGTCAGGCGTGGGCGGCCGAGGGCGCGCCGGAGCTGTCGCAGCTCTACGCGGAGCTCGCCGAGACCTGACGCCCACCGAAGCGAGATCTGGTGCGCCCACCGAAGCCAGACCTGACGCCCGCCGAAGGCGTCCCCGTGAACGTCCGTCAGCTCGTGAACGCGATGGTGTACTCCAGTCGCCAGCGGTCCGCGCGGACCACGATGTCCGACGTCTCCACGGCCCGGTCGTCGCCGTCGAAGTGGGTGCGCTCCACGACGGTGACGCACTGGCCCGCCGCGCACCCCAGTGCCTCCGCCTCCGGCGTGGTGGCCGGGCGGGAGCCCACCAGCTCACGGGCCCTGACGACGCGGACGCCGATGGCGGCGAGCCTGCCGCGCACCCCGCGCCGGGCGTAGGGGCCGCGCTCGGGGAGGGCCACGTCGGTGCCCTCGGTGATGGTCAGCGGCTCCCAGCTGGTGGCGAGCTGTACGGGGTGCCGGTTTGCCAGGTACTCGTACTGGGTGCACAGCACGGGTTCGCCGGTGCCGATGCCCAGTCGTTCGGCGATCGGGGCCGGGGCGGGCGTCTCGCTGGAGGTCGCCTCCCACGTCAGCGTGGTGTCCCGGCTCGGCGTGCTGTCGTCGCCCGGGCCCGGGACGGGCGCGCCCGGCGCGCCCCTGCCGCCGTAGCCGTAGCAGCGGATCTGCGCCGCGAAGGGCGAGTCGACCGCCCCGGTCGAGCGCAGCAGCGTGCCCAGGGGCGCCCGGTCGGTGACGAACACCCCCCGCCCGAACTGCCCCTCCGCGTAGCCGGCCGCCTTCAGCACCCGTACCGCCCGGTCCACGGTCTGATCGCTGGCCTCGTACGCGCGTTTGAGCTCGGAGCGGGACGGGATGCGGTCGCCCACGGCGAGCCCACCCTCGTCGATCCGCCGCCGCAGGTCGTCCGCGATGCGCAGATATACGGGCCTGCTGTCGCCCACGTGGGGCTCCCTTCCCCCTCGGTTCCCCCGTCCGGACCCCACAGGCTAGGTACCCAGGCTGGGTCTGTGTACCTAGGAGGTACCGGGCGGTACCTAGGGCAAATGGCGGCTCGCGCCGACCCGTTCCGGTGCCATCCCCGCCCCGGCCGTGTGTCACCGCCGGGGCGCCGATTCCCGGCGGAATACGGTGCGGCGACCGCCGGAGCGCCGAGAGCGAGTGGGTAGGACTGGTATGGCCGCCGAGCCATTGAACGAGCCGCTGAACGAGCCGTTGATCGAGCTGCGTGACGTCAACAAGCACTACGGGAAACTGCACGTGCTGAAGGACGTCAACCTCACCGTCGGCCGCGGCGAGGTGGTGGTGGTCATCGGCCCCTCGGGCTCGGGGAAGTCCACCCTGTGCCGGACCATCAACCGCCTGGAGCCGGTGGAGTCCGGCACCATCACCCTCGACGGGCAGCCGCTGCCGGAGGAGGGCCGGGATCTCGCCCGGCTCCGCGCCGAGGTCGGCATGGTCTTCCAGTCCTTCAACCTCTTCGCGCACAGGACCGTCCTCGCCAATGTCTCCCTCGCCCAGGTCAAGGTGCGCAAGCGCGGCAAGGAGGAGGCCGACCGGCGCTCGCGCGAACTCCTGGAGCGGGTGGGGCTGCTGGCCCATGCCGAGAAGTACCCCGCCCAGCTCTCCGGCGGCCAGCAGCAGCGCGTCGCCATCGCCCGCGCGCTGGCCATGGACCCCAAGGCGCTCCTCTTCGACGAGCCGACCTCGGCCCTGGACCCCGAGATGATCAACGAGGTGCTGGAGGTCATGCGGCAGCTCGCCCGGGAGGGCCGGACGATGGTCGTCGTCACCCATGAGATGGGCTTCGCCCGCTACGCCGCCAACCGCGTCGTCTTCATGGCGGACGGCCGCATCGTCGAGGACCGCACGCCGGAGGAGTTCTTCACCGCGCCCGAGAGCGAGCGCGCCAAGGACTTCCTGTCCAAGATCCTCAAGCACTGAGGGGGCCGGCCGACCATGGGACGTCGCCTCACCGCCTCCGCCGCCCTCGCCGTCACGGGCCTCGCCGCCCTCCTCTCCGCCGCCTGCGGCAAGGAGGGCAGCCCGCCCGTCAAGGGGCCCAAGCCGGCGGCGCTGCCCGTCTACCACGTCGCGCAGGGGTTCCGGCTGCCGGACTCCGCCACCTGGCGGGCCGCCGAGCGCCGCGGCCACCTCGTCGCCGGCGTCAAGGAGGACCAGCCCTACCTGGGCCAGAAGGACCCGTCGTCCGGCGTCTACTCCGGCTTCGACATCGAGATCGCCAGGATGATGTCCGCCTCCCTCGGCTTCGACCCGAAGACCCTCGCCTTCCGGACCATCGCCTCCGCCAACCGCGAGACCGCCCTCCAGAACGGCCAGATCGACTACTACGTCGGCACCTACACCATCAACGCCCTGCGCAAGAAGCAGGTGGGCTTCGCCGGGCCGTACTTCATCGCCGGGCAGGACCTGCTGATCCGCAAGGACGAGAAGGGCATCGACGGCCCCCAGGACCTGGCCGGCAAGCGTGTCTGCTCGGCGGCCGGCTCCACCCCGCTCCGGCGCATCGAGACCGACTACCCCAAGGCCCACGCCGTCGCCTACGACACGTACTCGATCTGCGTGGACAATCTCCTCAGCCTCCAGGTGGACGCCGTCACCACCGACAACACCATCCTCCTGGGGTACGCCGCCAAGGCCCCCGAGGAGCTGAAGGTCGTGGGCCGGCCCTTCTCCCAGGAGCCCTACGGCATCGGCGTCCCCCGCAACGACACGGCCCTGCGCCTCGCCCTCGACGACGCCCTCGTGGCCCACGAGAAGAACGGCGACTGGACGAAGGCCTACGACGCCACCCTCGGCCTGTCCGGGCACCCCGCCCCGCGGCCGCCCGCCGTCGACCGCTACCCGGCGGGCTGAGGAGGACGAGAACCGGTATGAACGTACTCACCGACAACTTCGCCCTCTACGGCAAGGGCTTCCTCGGCACCGTCGAGCTCACCGTCTACGCCTCGCTGCTCGCGCTCGTCCTCGGCTTCCTCATGGCCTCCTTCCGCGTCGCCCCCGTCGGCTCGCTGCGCGTCTTCGGCACGGTGTGGGTGACGGTGCTGCGCAACACCCCGCTCACCCTGCTCTTCTTCGCCGTCCTGCTGGGCCTGCCGCGCTTCGGGATCGTCCTGCCCTTCCAGCTCTTCGCGGTCCTCGCCCTGGGCTGCTACACCTCCGCCTTCATCTGCGAGGCGCTGCGCTCCGGTATCAACACCGTGCCGACCGGGCAGGGCGAGGCGGCCCGCAGTCTCGGCATGACCTTCGGCCAGACCCTCGGCGCCGTCGTCCTGCCCCAGGCCTTCCGCTCGGTCATCCCGCCGGTCGGCTCCACGCTCATCGCCCTCGCCAAGAACTCCGCAATCGCCGGCTCGTTCAGCGTCACCGAGCTCCTCGGCACCTACAAGACGCTCAACGAGCTCGGCTACAGCATCGTCTGGTCGTTCATCTGGATCGCCGTCGGCTACCTCATCATCACCCTGTCCATCAGCGCGCTGTTCAACGTGCTGGAGAAGCGCTGGGGAGTCGCCCGATGACCGCGCACGCGCCGGCCGCCACCGCCCTCTACGACGTCCCCGGCCCCCACGCCCGCCGCCGCCACCTGCTCTACGGGCTGGCCGCCACCGCCGTCATCATCGGGATCGTCGCCTGGGGCGTCGTCCTCCTCGTCGACACCCACCAGTTCACGGCCGCGAAGTGGGCCCCCTTCGAGTACAAGGGCGTCCAGGAGCTCCTGCTGCGCGGTCTCGCCAACACCCTGCGCGCCTTCGGCTACGCCGCCGTCCTCTCCCTCGCCCTCGGCGGCCTCCTCGCCTGCGGCCGGCTCTCCGAGCACCGGCCGCTGCGCTGGGCCGCCACGCTCGTCGTGGAGTTCTTCCGGGCGATGCCCGTCCTGGTGATGATCTTCTTCGTCTTCGTCGCCCTCAAGGTCCAGCCCCTGCCCGCCCTGGTCACCGGCCTGACCCTCTACAACGGCTCGGTGCTCGCCGAGGTCTTCCGCACCGGCGTCAACGCCGTCGACCGCGGCCAGCGGGAGGCCGCGTACTCCCTGGGCATGTACAAGACCCAGGTGATGACCCACGTCCTCGTCCCCCAGGCGCTGCGCGCCATGCTGCCCACGATCATCAGCCAGCTGGTCGTCGCCCTGAAGGACACCTCGCTGGGCTTCCTCATCACCTACGAGGAGTTCCTTCACGCCGGCAAACTGATCGCCAGCAATCTCGACTACGACCTGCCGTTCATCCCCGTCGTGATGATCATCTCCCCGATCTACATCGGGATGTGCATGCTGCTCTCCTGGCTCGCCACCTGGGCCGCCAAGCGCCAGCGCCGCAGCCCCAAGACGGAGGCCGTCGAGGTCGCCCCCGCGGAACCGGTCACCATGATGCCGGGCACGGGGGCGCACCCCTAGGGGCTGTCGCCCTAGGCGTCCGCTCCCAGCCACAGGTCCGGGCCGAAGACCTCGTAGTGGATGTCGGCCGGGGCCACGCCCGCCGTGAGGAGCTGGGCGCGGGTCGTCTTCAGGAAGGGGAGGGGGCCGCAGAGGTAGGCGACGGTGCCGGTGGGGATGTCGAGGGTGGTGAGGTCCGCGCGGCCCGTGCGGTCGGCGGGGTGGGTGGCCTCCGGGTGCTCGTACCAGACGTGGGCGGCGGCGTCCGGGAGCTTGGCGACGAGCTGGTGGAGGTCGGCGCGGAAGGCGTGGGTGGACTCGCTGCGGTCGGCGTGGACGGCGAGGACGCGGCGGGTGGCGCCGGTCGCGGCCAGGTGGGAGAGCATGCCGATCATCGGGGTGCAGCCGATGCCCGCCGAGGCCAGCAGGACGGGGGAGTCGCCGTCGGCCAGGGTCACGTCGCCGAAGGGGACGCTGACGGTGAGGGTGTCGCCCACGGCGACGTGGTCGTGGAGGTGGTTGGAGACCTCGCCCGCGGGGTCGCCGGTCACGCGCTTGACGGAGAACTGGAGGGCGTTGTCCGGGTGGCCCGAGAGGCTGTACTGGCGTATCTGCCGGGCGCCGTCGGGGAGGGTCACCTGGACGGAGACGTACTGGCCGGGGCGCGCGGCCGGGAGCGGGCGGTGGTCGGACGGGCGGACGAGGAAGGTGGTGACCTCCGGCGTCTCCGCCCGGCGGGCGACCACGTGGCAGGGGACGAAGACGTCGGCGTCCGGGGTGCCGGCCTGCTCGTAGAGGCGGGCCTCCAGGGCGATGAGGGCGTTCGCCATCAGCCAGTAGACCTCGTCCCAGGCGGCGGCGACCTCCGCGGTGACCGCGTCGCCCAGGACCTCGGCGATGGCGGCGAAGAGGTGCCGCTGGACGATCGGGTACTGGTCCGGGGTGATGCCCAGGGAGGCGTGCTTGTGGGCGATGCGGGAGAGCATCGCGTCGGGGCGGGTGTCCGGGCGCTCGACCAGGGCCGTGGCGAAGGCGGCGACGGCGCCCGCGAGGGCCTGCTGCTGGCTGCCCTCGGCCTGGTTGCCGCGGTTGAACAGGTCGCGCAGGAGGGCCGGGTGGGCGGTGAAGAGCTTGTCGTAGAAGAGCGTGGTGATGTCACCGATCGCGCCGCCGACGGCGGGCAGGGTGGCACGGACGATCTCGGTCGACTTCGGGGACAGCATCTGGGGCTCCTCCTGCGATCCTTGAATTGGTATCTGAGATTCGTATTTTTGGGTGTGAGGGGGCGAGGGGGTGGGTGTGAGGGGGCGAGGGTGTGAGGGGGGGGTGGTGCGGGCTCGGGGCTCTACTGCTCCGGGCGGGTGGTGAGGGAGAGGAGGAGCGGGCCCGTCGGCGGGGCCGTCAGTTCCTCGATGGTCAGGGGGTCCAGCGTCGCGAAGAACGCCTCCTGGGCCTCGCGCAGCGCTCCGCGCAGCCGGCAGGCCCCGCGCAGCGGGCACGGCGGGTCGTCCTCGCAGCCGACGACGTCGCCCGTGCCCTCCAGCTCGCGCAGCAGGCGGCCGACCGACCACCCGCGCCCGGCGGGGGTGAGGGCGAGCCCGCCGCCGCGACCCCGGCGGGCCTCGACGACGCCCAGGTGCTGGAGGCGGCTGACCACCTTGGCGGCGTGGGTGTACGGCACGCCGACGGCCCCGGCCACCTCGCGGGTGGTGGGCGCCGCGGAGTCCCCCGCGTCATCCGTCACGGCCAGGCGCATGGCGATGCGCAGGGCGATGTCGGTGCTCTTGGTCAGTCGCACATCGCTCACCCTAGTTAATGCGAGTTTGAGAGTCCAATTAAAGGGTGCGCGAACAGCGCGTGCGGCCGCGCACGGGGGCGGCGCGGCGACACGCGCTGTTCGTCGAGGTCAGGCGGCGCCTCAGTGCTCGGCGACGACCCGGGCGACGGTCTCCTGGTCGAAGTTCACGGCGCTGCACCAGCCGCCCATCGCGAGCTCGAACCAGATGTCGCTGATGATCACGCCCTTGGGGTTCTCGCCCTCGACGACCTCGTCGCCGGTCACCCAGCCGACCGCGTCGTAGCTCACGCCGTCACCGGGCAGCAGCAGCTTCTGGACGGGGCTCTCCAGGGACGGGCCGGAGCGGACGTTCGAGTCGCGCCAGATCGGGCCGATGGAGTAGGGCTGTGCGGGGGCGTCGGCTGCGGACATGTTCTGTCTCCCTGAATCTCAAGTGGTAAGTGGTGGAAAGGCGGTGAAGTGCTGTCAGGCTCAGGCCGCGGCCGTTGCCGGGACGCGGTCCTGGTCCATCGCCCGGGCCCGGCTCACCGTCAGCACCTGGGAGATCATTTCGATCATCTTCTCCCGGTGGTGCGGCTCGCCCGGGGTGCCCTCGGCGCTCAGCGAGCCCGCGTTCGGCAGGACCACCCCGAGCGGGGTCGGCCAGGCGCGCAGCGAGTGGCCGATGGTGCGCAGCGTCTCCAGGGTGGTCACCGCGCCCTGGGTGCCGGCGCCGACGGCGACACAGCCGATGGCGCGGCCGTCGAGGAACGGCCGGGGCCCGGCGAGGTCGTTGACGAAGTCCAGGGCGTTCTTCAGCAGGCCCGACAGCGTGCCGTGGTAGGTCGGCGAGACCAGGATCACGCCGTCGGCCCGGCCGAGCTCGTCGAGGAACTCGGTGATCCCCTCGTGGTCCCCGGAGATCCCCGGCCGGTAGAACGGGAAGTCGATCTCCCCGCCGGTGAACGTCCGGGCGGTGGCGCCCTGTTCCCGGCACTCCCGCGCGCACCAGTCGGCGATGCGGTCGGAGGTCGACCCGGCCCGGAGCGACCCGCTGATCAGTACGATGTGTGGCGTCTGCACGCTGCGGCAACCTTCCATGAAGTGTGTGCTGTGTCCCTCAGCCGGCTGCCGGCAGGGGCTGGGTGGCTTCGAGCCGGATGTCCTCGGGACGCCAAGCGACGACGTCGAAGATCGCCTCGTCCTTGCGGCCGTGGGACCGCATGAAGTCGTTCCGCGCGCGCTCCTCGTCCCGGCTGGCGCCCTGGTCGAGGGCGCCCTGGCGGCGCGAGTGGAGCACGACGGCGGAGGTCCGCTCCAGGCGCTGCTCCTGGTAGACGCTCAGGGCGGTGTCCACGTCCTGGTGGGCGCCGAGCGCGGCGGCCAGCGTGACCGCGTCCTCCAGCGCCATGTTGGCGCCCTGGCCCATGGCCGGGACCATGGGGTGCGCGGCGTCGCCGAGGAGGGCGACCCGCCCGTCGACCCAGTAGGGGGCCGGGTCGCGGTCGTGGATGTCGGTGACCGCGACGTCCTGCGGGTCGGCGTCCAGGATCAGCCGCCTGAACGGCTCGTGCCAGCCGTCGAGGGCCGCCACCAGCTCCTTCAGGGCCACGTCGCGGCCCTTCGCGGGCCACACCCCCGGCTCGGCGGTGATCTTCGCCGCCCAGTACATCGTGTCGGCGCCGACGGGGGCGACGAAGAGCTGGATGCCCCGCCCGTTGGCCACGAACGGCCGCGGGTAGAGCGGCGATCCGGTCGTCCGGCCCCGGACGGAGGTGTAGCCGCGGTACGTCGGGGCGCCGTCGCCCAGCATCGCCTGCCGGATGACGGACTTGATGCCGTCGGCCGCCACCAGGAGGTCCGCCTCCAGGGTGTTGCCGTCCGACAGCCGTACGCTCACCCCGTCCGCGCGGCCGGTGTGGCCCTCTACGGTGGTGCCGAGCCGCAGGACCGTTCCGGCGGCGAGCGCCTCGTCGAGCAGGGCCGTCTGGAGGGCCGTGCGCAGGATCGGGATCTGCGGGGCGCCGAGGCGCTCGCCCATGTCGCCGATGGGCTCCTCGGAGAGGGTGTTCCCGGCGGAGTCCATCAGCAGGCGGACGTCGCCGGGGACCGTCGGGTGACCGGTCGCGCGGACGCGCTCTCCCAGGCTCGGGCTGATCGCGTCGAGCGCCCGGACGCCGTTGGCGTAGACCATCAGCCCGGAGCCGACGTCGCCGATGTGCGCGGCACGCTCGACGACCGTGACGTCCAGACCGGCGCCCGCCAGGGCCGCGGCGGCGGCGAGACCGCCGATGCCACCGCCGGCGACGATCACTGTGCGCTTGCGCTCCATGCTCGTCACGCTCCTTCCGTGGCGGCGGGGGCGGGGGCGCAGGACAGCCAGCGGCCGTCGTAGTCGCCGAACTCGCCGGTGGCGGCGTCCCAGACGACCTTGCCGGCGCGCAGGGTGCGCTCGACACGGCCGGTCATCGTCCAGCCCTCGTACGCGGACCAGCCGCACTTGGCGCGGACGTCGTGGGCGGAGAGCATCCAGGTGGCGTCCGGCGCGAAGAACACCAGGTCGGCGTCGGCGCCCGGGACGATCCGGCCCTTGCCCGGCAGGCGGAACAGGTCCGCCGGGCCCTCGGCGAGGTGCCGCACGAGGCGGGCGACCGCCACGTCGGGGTCCTCGTCCGGCCAGCGGCGGCGCATGCCCGTCCACACGCCGACGGCCAGCTCCTGCACGCCCGGCAGGCCGGGCGGCGACTTCTGGACCGTCTGCGTCTTCTCCTCGACGGTGTGCGGGGCGTGGTCGCTGCCGATCGTGGCGGAGTGCCCGGAGCGCAGCGCCTCCCACAGCCGGTCCTGGTCGGACTGCTGACGGATGGACGGCGACAGCCGGGTGCGGGCGCCGAGCCGCTTGGTGTCCTCGTCGGTGAACGACAGGTGGTGGCCGGTGACCTCGAAGCTGACCGGCAGCCCGGCCGCCCGGGCGGCGCTCACCAGGTCGGCCTCCTCCGCGCTGGACAGGTGGAGGATGTGGGCCTTCGTGCCGTGGCGGCGGACGAGCTCGATGACGCGGGCCACGGCGGCGATGCCACCGCTGCGCGGCCGGCGGGCCTCGTACTCGCGGTAGTTCTCCGGGTCGCCCCACCAGCCGTCGAGGAGCTGGAAGAGCAGGTCGTCCTCGGCGTGGAGGACCAGCTGCACCCCGCCCTCGGCGGCGGCGACGAACGCCTTCTCCAGGGCGACGGGGTCGCGGACCACGGTCGGGGCCGTGTGGTGCCCGGCCATGAACACCTTGGCGCTCGTGGCGACCTCGGGGTCCAGTGTGGCCAGCAGCTCGGGGCGCTCGGGGTCGAGGCCGATGTGGAAGCGGTGGTCGACCAGCGAGTGGCCCGCGACCATCGCGGCCTTCTCGCGGACGGCCTCCTCGGTCAGGGTCGGCGGGACCGTGTTGGGCATGTCCATCACGGTGGTGAAGCCGCCGGCGACGGCGGCCCGGCTGCCGTGCTCCCAGTCCTCCTTGTGCGTCAGACCGGGGGTGCGGAAGTGCACGTGGGAGTCGATGAGGCCGGGCAGGACGTAGTGGTCCCCGGCGTCCATCCGGGGCACGGACGCCGGCACGGTGTCGGCCTCGTCGAGGCCCTGGACGGCCAGGACGCGGCCGCCCGCGATCAGCACCCGGCCCGGGCGGACGCCCTCGGGGGTGACCAGCCGACGAGCGGTGACGACCAGCTCCACGTTCGTGTTCAGCGCTGCCTCGTTCAGTTCTGCCATGACACAGCCACCAGCTCTCGGGCGAGGTCGTTCGTCGGTCCCATCAGCGCCACCGCGCGCGCGTCGGCCAGCAGCCGGTTCAGCCGCGAGCCGGTGACGTAGCCGGCGGAGCTGAGCATCCGGGCCACCTCCAGGCAGATCTCCTCCGCCTCGGTGGACGCGTGGAGCTTGCTGTGGAGCGTCGTCAGGCCCGGGGTCTGCGACGTCCGGGCGCCGGCGCGCTCGACGATGGCGCGCGCCGACTCCAGCCGGGTGGCCAGGCCCACCAGCCGGTGCCGCACGGTCGCCTTCTCCAGCAGGCCGCGCCGCTCGACGTGGTCGACGACCAGGTCGAGGGCGGCCCGGGCGGTGCCCACGGCCACGGCGCCCAGGGTGGCCCCGGACTCCCGCACCCCGGCGATGATCTCCGGCGCCCGGCCCTCGGGGCCCAGCATGTCCGTCGCACCGACCACGCAGTCCACCAGCGACACGAAGCCCGTCGCCGAGCCGCGCATGCCCACCAGGTCCAGGCTCAGGTCCGGCACCAGGCCCGGGTTGTCGCCCATGACGAGGAAGAAGGTCTGGCCCACCGAGCCGTACACCCGGGTGGTGTCCGCCTCCGGCTCCTCGGTCTGCACCAGCACGAGGTAGATGTCGGCGACCGAGGCGCCGGTGGTGAAGGACTTCGCGCCGTTCAGCACCCACGTGCCGTCCGGGCGGCGGGTGCCGGTGCTCGCGAGCTTCTGCTTCGCGGCGCCCGCGCCCGTCTCGCTCCACGCGGAGGCGGCCAGGTACGTGCCGTCGGCGAGCCGCGGCAGCAGCTCCCGCTTCTGCTCCTCGGTGCCCCACTCGGCGATCCGGGCGCTCACCGCGAAGTGCTGGAAGGCGATGATGGACACCGAGGGGTTGACGGTCGCGATCTCCTCGACGACCCGGTTGATCTCCCGGGCGTCGGCGCCCGCGCCGCCGTACTCGGCGGGGACCGCCGTGGCCAGCAGGCCCGAGGCCCGCAGCTCGGCGAGCACCTCGTGGTCGGGGGCCCCGCTCAGCGCGGTCTGCTCCGCGGACTCGCGAAGCCGCGCCCGCAGGGCCGGGGTGATCTCCGTCCTCATGCGGACGTCGCTGACAGTGCCAGGCATTGGGCAATCTCCTCGAATTGCAGATGGGCGAGAGGTTCGAGCACGAACGAGCCTTGGAAGACGACCCGCTTGCGTCCCACGCCCACCCAGGTGAGCGCCGGCTCCCCGGCGGTCTCGAGCGTGGTGGCGGTGACGGCCGTGTCACCGCCGGGTGTGGTGATGTCGATCAGTCCGTCGGCGCGGCCCTGCTCCCGGGCCATGGCCCAGGGGATCGTGCCGGGCACCCGGGTGGCGGCGCCGAGACAGACCGCCCCGGTCAGGGCGATCGTCGGATGCCAGGACGGCACCGAGATGGCGCGCGCCGCGAGCCGGCCCGGCTCCATGGGCACGATCGCCGCGATCTTGGGGAACGCGCCCTCGGGGGACCAGCCCAGATGGGCGGCGGCCGCCGCGCGGATCCGCGCCATCCGGTCGAACAGCTCGCTCCCGGCGGAGAACAGCGCGGTGTGGTCGGCGATCCCCAACTGCCGCGCGTCCACGAACGCGTAGGCGTTGCCGGAGGACACCAGGGACACCGTGACGTTCCCGTCGTCCACCGCGAGCTCGGTGCGGGCCTCGCCGGTGAGCAGCAGCCGCGAGACCGCGACACCGCCCGGCTGGACGAAGTAGACGGTGAAGCGGACCTCGTCCCGGTCGACGGCGTCCACCTCGCACACCACGCTGTCCCCGTTGTTGAGGACGTTCACCCGGACCCGGCCGCCCGGCGTCAGCTTCGGCAGCATCCCCGAACGGGAGGCCGCCACGACCGCCGAGAGGATCGAATGCCCGCAGGAGCCACGGAAGTCGAAGCGGTCCGGGCCGCCGGGCAGCGCCTGCACGAAGCGGTAGTCCAGGTCGAACATCGGGTGCTCGGAGGGCCGGACGAGCGCGATCTTCAGGACGTGGGCGCCGCCCGCCTCCGTCAGATAGCGCCGGACCGCGGTGAGGTCCCGCCGCATGGCCTCCTCGTCCGGGCCCAGCAGGCCCGCGTCGAGGACGACCGTCGGGCAGGGGCTGCCCGAGGCGTAGGCGAGATGGCCGATCATGCGGGGACCGCCGTGCGCCCGGCCGCCGCCACCGGCCCCAGGGCCGCGCGGCGGAACAGCTCGCGCCACACCTCGTGCACCAGCAGCGCCCACAGGGTCAGCGACGTGGTGTCGTCCGGCCGCTCCGCCTGGACGGCGAACAGCCGCTCGACGGCCTGGACGTCCAGCTGGCCCGCGTCCTTGAGCCGGCCCGGGCTGAGCATGTCCCGCGCGTACTCCCACAGCGCGGAACCGGGCGCCAGCATCGCCGTGATGGGGAGGGTGAAGGGCTGCTTGGGACGGTTGAGGACGTCGTCGGGGACGAGACCGGCCGCCGCCGCGTACAGGGACCGCTTGACCTTGCCGTCGCGGATGCGCAGCGCGTCCGGCAGGGCCCGGCCCGGCGCGATGACGCTGCGCTGGCAGAACGGCAGCCGGGCCTCGACGGAGCTGGCCATGCTCAAGTGGTCGACGCGGCGCAGGTGGTAGGCGGGCAGCCGTTGGCCGAGCTCGAACTCGGTGATGCGCTCCAGCACCGTGCCCTCGCCCGAGCGGAGCCGGGTGAGCGCGTCCGCCGGGATGGCGTCGGTGCCCGCGATCAGCGAGCGGTACTCGTCGGTGTAGAGCGAGGCGCGGCGGTGGGCGGGGAGGACGCCGAGCTCGTCGACGTACTCCTGGTACCACTCGGCGCCCGTCGCCGCGGCCTGGGCGGCGGCGCGCATCCGGGAGTAGCCGCCGAAGATCTCGTCGGCCGCGTCACCGGTGAGCGCCACCTTGAAGCCGGCGTCGCGCACGGCGCGGAAGAGGGAGAAGGTGCTCAGCGTGATGGGGTCGGCGTTGGGCTGCCCCAGGTGCCAGACCACGTCCTCCAGCAGCGAGGGGAAGCTCGCCGGGTCGATCTCCACCTGGTGGTAGGTGGCGTTGGCCCGCTCGGCCGCCTGGCGGGCGAAGTGCCGCTCGTCGAACGGCCAGTCGCCCTTGTAGGCGATGTTGAAGGAGTCCACCGGGCCGTGCTCGGCGGCGAGCGCCGTGACCAGGCTGGAGTCCAGGCCGCCGGAGGTGATCACGGCGACGGGCACGTCCGCGTTGAGGAGGCTCTTCACCTCGGTGCGCAGCCGGCCCTGGATCAGCTCGCCGGCGGCCGACTCGTCGGTCTGCCGGGTGGCGTCGGGGTGCTGCGGGCGGTGGATGACGCGGGGGGTCTCGCCGGCCTCGATCACCATCGTGGTGGACGGCGGCAGCACGTGGATCCCGGCGAACATCGTCTCCTCGCCGAAGGGCGTCTTGGTCGCCAGGTAGGCGTCCAGACCCTCGGAGCGCAGGCCGGCGGGGACGCCGGAGAAGCCCAGCAGCGCGGGGAGTTCGGAGGAGAAGTGGATCGAGCGCTCGGCCGCGTCCCAGCGGTAGTACAGCGGCTTCATGCCGATGTGGTCGGTGGCCAGGATCAGCTTGGGGCGCTCGCCGCGCTCGTCGACCAGGGCGAGGGCGTACATGCCGTCGAGGTGGTCGGTGAAGTCCAGGCCGTACTCGCGGTACAGGGCCGGGATGATGCTGCCGTCGCAGCGGTCGGCGAAGGTGTGGCCCATCGCCTCCAGGCGGGCGCGCAGCTCGTTGTGGTTGTAGATCTCGCCGTTGAAGACGACCTGGTAGCGGCCGGGCCGTCCGTAGGGCTGGACGCCGCCGTCGAGGTCGACGATGGCCAGCCGGTTGTTGCCGATGCCCCAGCCGGCGTCCCGGGCCGAGCCGCTGCTGTCCGGGCCTCCGTGCCGCTGGAGCGCGGCGACCGTTCTCAGTTCGTGGGGGGACGCGATCGCGTTGAAGTAGCCGTAGATGCGGCACATAAGAGGTGTCCGTTCCGGGGTGGAGCCAAGAGGATGTGCGCGGCCGGGCGAGGCGCGGGGGCCGCCCGGCCGCCGGGTGCCGTGCGGGCGTCAGGCCTGGTCGCGGGCCATCGAGAGGTAGCGCTCCCCGGTGTCGGGGAAGACGGTGACGATGGTCGAGCCCGCCCAGCGCTCCCGCTGGGCGAGGAGCCGGGCCGCGTACGCGGCGGCGCCCGAGGAGATGCCGGCCAGCAGGCCGGTGGCCCTGTTGACCTCGTGGGTGGTGTCGGCGGCGGCGTCGTCCGGCACCGCGACGACCTCGTCGATCAGTTCGAGGTCCATGATGTCGGAGACGTAGCCGGCCCCGATGCCGGGAATGCCGTGGGGCCCGGCCTCCCCGCCGGAGAGGATCGCCGAACGGGCCGGCTCCACCGCCACCACGTGGACGTCGCGGCGCTCCTTGAGGTAGCGGGCCACGCCCATCAGGGTGCCGCCGGTGCCGACGCCGCACACCAGCACGTCGACGTCGCCACCGGTGGCCTCCCAGATCTCCGGGCCCGTGGTCTCGTAGTGGGCGCGGAGGTTGGCCGGGTTCTCGTCCTGGTGGGCCAGCCAGGAGCCGGGGATGGAGCGCTGGAGCTCCTCGGCGTACCGCCAGGCGGGCAGCAGCCCGTCCTGGTGGGGGACGAGGACGATCTCCGCGCCGAACTCCCGGAGGATCTGGCGGCGTTCCTCGGTCGCGTTGTCCGGCATCACGATGATGCAGCGATGGCCGCGCTGGGCGCTGAGCGCCGCGATCGAGATGCCCGTGCTGCCGGAGGAGCACTCGATGACCGTGCCGCCCTCGGCGGCCAGCACGCCCGACCGCTCGGCCTCGCGCATCATGTAGAGCGCGGGGCGGTCCTTGACGTTGGACAGCGGGTTGAACATCTCCAGCTTCGCCAGGAGCCGGGCGGACTCCGGCACGCCCGGGAGGCGGACCTCCATCAGCGGGGTGTCGCCGACGAGCTCCTCCGCCGACCGGACGATCCGGCGCGCGGCCCGGGCGGGGGCGGGGGAGGGCGCGTTCCCTGTCATCAAAGCTCCAGCTTTCATCGCAGTGTCATCGCAGTTCGTCTTCGGTGCGGCCGGCGGACGCGACCGGGGCGGTCCGTCAGGCCTCGCCGCGGGCGGCGGCGAGGTGGGTGACGGCGGCCTCCTGGAGGTGGGTGATGTCGCTGGAGACCGTGGCGAAGGTGAACCCCTCGGCCAGCCGGCGCTTGGCGTCGGCACCCTTGAGGACGTGGATGCCACAGGCGATGCCCGCGCGCTCGGCGGCGTCGGTGATCCGCTTCAGCGCGTCCTCCAGGGCCTCCGCGACGTCCGGGTCGCCGAAGAACTTGGCGCCCAGGGCCACGGACAGGTCGGCGGGGCCGACGTAGACGGCGTCCAGCTCGGGCGTCGCGCAGATCGCTTCCAGGTTCTCCAGCGCGGCGGCCGTCTCGATCATCACGATGCAGGCGACGGCCTCGTCGACCTCGGCGGGCACCGAGCCCATCCGCAGCTCGCCGCGGACCGGGCCGCCCAGGCTGCGGGTGCCCCGGGGGTGGTGCCGGCAGGCGCGGGCCGCGATCGAGGCCTCCTCGGCGGTGTTGACCATCGGCACCACCACGCCGCGCGCCCCCGAGTCCAGGGCCGTGCCGATGGCGATCGGGTCGACGGAGGGGACGCGCAGGACACCGGCGGAGACCTGCCGGGCGTCCACGGCGAGCATGGCCGTCTGCCAGCCCGCCCGGTGCATCACACCGTGCTGGCCGTCGACGCCGATGTAGTCGTAACCGACGCCGGCGATGCGCTCGGTGCCCGCCGGGTTGTCACAGGCGATCCAGTAGCCCAGCAGGCGTTCGCGGCGGCGCAGCCGCGCGGCGAACGTGGCCGGGTCGTGGCGCTCGGTGGTGGTCACGCGCCCTCACCGTCCTCGACGCCGTTCTCGATGACGTAGCTGGTGCGGCCGTCGAGGCCCACGGGCACGTCGCCGGTGATGGACACGCGGTGCAGGACGCGCTTGTGGTCGTCGTAGTCGTTGATCGCGTAGTGCTGCGTGGCGCGGTTGTCGAAGATCAGGACGTCGCCGACGCGCCAGGTCCAGCGGGCGGTGTTCTCCGGGCGGCGGACGTAGCCCTGGAGGACGTCGATGAGGGCCTGGGACTCGCGCTGGGTCATGCCGACGAGGCGCTGGGCGAAGCCGCCCAGGAACAGGCTCGGTTCACCGGACTCGGGGTGGACGCGGACCACCGGGTGGGCGGCCTCGAAGCGCTTGGCCATGAACGCCTTGCGCACCTCCTCGCCGCGCTCGGTGCCCAGCTTCGGCTGCTCGGCGCGGTTGGTGTGCACCGCCCACAGCTTGTCGGCGATCTCGCGGAGCTCCTTGGGCAGGTCCTTGTAGCCGGCGGCGCCGTTGGCGACCATCGTGTCGCCGCCGTAGGGCGGGAGCACCATGGCGCGCAGGGTGGTGCCCAGCGACGGGGCCTGCGTGAAGCTGATGTCCGTGTGCCAGTGGTTGGCGCGCTGGTCCTCGCCGTCGATCGGGATGACCTGCGGGGCGCCGTCGACCGTCCGCATCATGGGGTGCTTCTGGGTGAGCGGGCCGAAGCGGCCCGCGAACTCCAGCTGCGCCTCGTCGGTGATGTCCTGGTCCCGGAAGAAGAGGACCTTGTGCTCCAGGAAGGCCTCGTGGATCTGGGCGAACACCGAGTCCGTCAGGCCGGTGCCGAGGTCGACGCCGAGGACCTCGGCACCGATCCGGCCGCCGACCTTGCGGATTTCAAAGCTGGACACCATTCATTCCTTTCGGGGGCGCGACGGCACTGCCGGCCGGCACCACTGGGAGGCAGGAATTCGACTGTCACCGCCGGGCACCTTCCGGGGAATTCGGATCCCAACAGCGGCCCGTGGCTTCACGAAATACCGGGACCGCCACCTTCCGCGGCGAAAGCGGCTTCGCTCGCAATGCGGGCCGTCCCTGGCGAGTTGGAGCCAACCATGCCGGTCAGAGGGGCGGCAAGGGCTCGGTGCGTTCTTGCCTACGACTTCAGCGACTTGCCGAAGTGGGGCCGCGACTTGGGCAAGTCCACGACTTCGGCAAGTCGCTGAAGTCGTCATGGGCCGCTATCCGGATGTTGCCGCTCCCGGCCCCGCGTGGTTGGCTCCATTCGCCCAAGCGAGAATTGCCCTCTGTTCGGCAGCAGCGCGCGGAGTCGGTGAACTCCGCCGGCAACCAAGGAGTTCCCGTGAGCCCCACACGCCCAGGCAAGGGCACGTTCCCCCGCTACCGTTATCTGGCCGCCGTGTCGGCCGAGGCCGTCGGCGGCGGCATGTACGTCCCGGTGTCCCTGCTGTACTTCCACCGGGTCGCGGGGCTGCCGCTGGGCCAGGTGGGCGGCGCCCTGACCGTCGCCGCCCTGGTGGGGCTGGCCGTGAGCCCGTTCTTCGGGGCACTGGTCGACCGGCTGGGGGCCCGTACCGTGGTGGCCGTCGGATTCGCCGTGCGCGCCGTGGGGTTCGTCTGCTATCCGTTCGTCCACCAGTGGTGGCAACTGCTGGCCGCCGCCACCCTCGTCGCCGTCGGGGACCGTTCGTTCCAGGCCTCCATCCAGGCCCTGATATCCGAACTCGCCCAGGGCGCCGAGCGGCAGCGCATGATCGCCACCCAGTCGAGCCTGCGCAACGCCGGCTTCGGCGTGGGCGGCCTGCTGGCCAGCCTCGCGCTGGCCGCCGACGCGGACTGGGCGTACCACGCGGTCGTCCTGGGCAGCGGCGCGGGCCTCGCGCTGGCGGCCGTGCTGATCGCCGGCCTGCCCTCCGGGCGCGTCCCGGCCACCGCCACCACCACGGAGGCGGACGGGAAGGCCGCCGGGGGGTACGGTGCCGTCCTGCGCGACCGGCCCTACCTGGGGCTGACGCTGGCGACCGTGCCGCTGGCCTTCTGCTACTCCTCGCTCAGCGTCATCCTGCCCGTCTACACCACCCAGACGCTCCACGCCTCCGCGTCCCTGCCCGGCCTGCTGTTCACCGTGAACACCGTGCTGGTGGCGCTGGCGCAGGTCCCGGTCAACTCCTGGACGTCCAAGTGGCGGCGCACCCGCGTCTCCGCGATGGGCGGCGTGGTCTTCGCCGCGTCCTTCCTGGGCTTCGCGATGCTGTCCGCCCTGGACGGCGGCGTCGTCCTGGTGTCCGGGCTGCTGCTGACCACCGTGCTCTACACCGGAGGCGAGCTGCTGCACAGCCCGTCCTCCGGCGCCCTGTCCACCGATGCCGCGCCGGACGCCCTGCGGGGCCGCTACCTGGCCGTCTACTACCTGTCCTGGTCGGTCGCCAAGGCGGCCGCCCCGGCCCTGTTCACCACCCTGCTGGCCGTCTCCGCGAACCTGACCTGGCTGCTGCTGGCCGGCGGGGTGCTGCTCGGCAGCCTCGCCATGCTGCGGCTGGAGCCGCGCCTGCCCGCCCACGCCGTCCGGCCCGCCCCCGAACCGGGGAGCGCGGAGCCCGGCAGCGCGGAGCCGGCCGCGGAGCCCGCGGGGACGGTGCCCGGCGCGGCCGCATCGCCCACCCGTCGTACCAGGAGGAGTTGAGTCCCATGCCCACCGAGCCCGGACTGCTGCGGACGCTGCGCGAGGACCTCGACGTCGTCGTCGAGCGCGATCCGTCCATCCGCAACCGCCGGGAGGGCGTACTGCACGCGGCGCTGCCCGCGCTGTGGGCCCACCGGGTCGCCCACCGGCTCCACCGGCGCGGCCTGCGCCTGGCCGCCCGGCTCGTCGCCCACGGCGCCCGCCGGCGCACCGGGGTGGAGATCCACCCCGGTGCCGTCCTCGGCCGCCGGGTCTTCATCGACCACGGCTGCGGCGTCGTCATCGGGGAGACCGCCGTCATCGGCGACGACGTGACCATCTTCCACCAGGTCACCCTGGGGGCCGTCGGCTGGTGGAACGACAACGCCCGCCCCGACGGCGAGCGCCGGCACCCCGTCGTCGGCGACGGCGTCATCCTCGGCGCCAACGCCACCGTGCTCGGCCCGGTGACCGTCGGCGACGGCGCGCTGATCGGCGCGATGGCCACGGTCACCAAGGACATCCCGGCCGACGCCCGCGTCTACGCGCCCCCGTCCGTGATCCGCACCCCGGGCGGCGACGTCACCCCGGCCACCGACCCCGTACGCCTGCTCGCCTCGGCCGGCTCCTGGTGAACCGCGCCGCCGCCCCCCACCCACCACGCCTCCCGTAGGAGATTCACCCATGGCCGCTGCCGCCACCACCCAGCCCGGCCCCACGACGACCGGCACCCGCCGCGTCGCCGACGGCCTGGAGGACCTCATCGGGGGCACCCCCCTCGTCCGGCTGTACCCGGAGGGCGCGGACCCGTCCGTCGAGGTCCTCGCCAAGCTGGAGTCTGTCAACCCCTTCTCCAGCAGCAAGGACCGGCCCGCGCTGCGCATGATCCTCGGCGCCGAGGAGCGCGGCGAGCTCGTCCCGGGCGGCACGGTCCTGGAGTCCACCTCCGGCAACACCGGCATCGCGCTGGCCGCCCTCGCCGCCGCCCGCGGCTACCGCTGCGTCGTCGTCCTGCCCGACAGCGCCACCCCCGAACGCGTGGGCCTGCTGAAGGCGCTGGGCGCCGAGGTCGTGCAGACGCCCAGCGAGGACGGCTTCGCCGGCGCCATCGCCAAGGCCGAGGAGATCCACGCGGAGACGCCCGGCTGCTGGTACTCCCGCCAGCACGAGAACGACGACAACGTCCTGGCCCACTACGAGACCACCGGCCCGGAGATCTGGGCCGACACCGCCGGCACGGTGGACGTGCTCGTCGCCGGCGTCGGCACCGGCGGCACCATCACCGGCTGCGCCCGCTACCTCAAGGAGCGCAACCCCGCGATCGAGGTCGTCGCCGTGGAGCCGGAGGGCTCGCCCGTCCTCTCCCGGGGCTTCGGCGGCCAGCACCGCATCCCCGGCCTCAACGGCGGCTTCGTCGCGCCCACCACCGACGAATCGCTCATCGACCACGTGCTGACCTGCGGCGACGACGACGCGCTGGCCGCGGCGAAGGCCCTGGCCACCCGGCAGGGCCTCTTCGTCGGCGTCTCCTCCGGCGCCGCCGTGCACGCCGCCGCCCACCTGGCCCGGCTCCCCCAGTACGCGGGGAAGACCATCGTCACCGTGCTGCCGGACACCGGTGAGCGCTACGTCAGCCTCTGGAACGAGTCCTGAAAGCCCCCGTACCGACCGTCACGAGGTGACCGTATGACCGCCCTGGTCCTCCACCGCGGATCGTTCCGCGCCAACCCCTACGAGCAGTGGCTGGAGGGCTACGACGCCGACGTCGTCGTCCTCGCCTCCAGCGAACAACTGGCCGTGCACGGCGAGGAACTGCCCACCGCCGCGCCCTTCGTCCACGCCGAGGCGCTGCCCGGCTACGACACCAGCCCCCGCGTCGCCGAGCGGGCCGCCGAGCTCGTCGAGCGCTACGGCGTGACCGACATCGTCGCCTGCCAGGAGAACGACCTGGAGCGCGCCGCCCACCTGCGGGTGCGCTACGGCCTGCCCGGCCCGCGCCCCGAGGAGGTCGTGCCCTACCGCGACAAGTGGGAGATGAAGCGCGCCGCCGTCCGCGCCGGCATCCCCGTCGCCGACCACGCGCTCCTGGCCGCCCCCCAGGACCTCACGGACTTCGTCGCCGCCCACGGCCTGCCCGTGGTGGTCAAGCCCCGGCGCGGCGCCGGCTCCATCGACCTGGCCGTGCTGCGCACCGCCGACGAGGTCACCGGCTGGCTCGCGGGCGGCCACCTCGCCGCGCCGGGCGAGGAACCCACCTGGCTGGTCGAGGCGTTCGTCGAGGGCGGCATGTGCCACATCGACGGCGTGGTCCTCGACGGTCGCGTCGTCACCATGTGGCCCTCGCGCTACACCTACGTCCTGGCCGACTACACCCAGCGCGAGGGGCGCATGGACATCGCCCTGGACGCCGACGACCCGCTGCGCCACCGGCTGACGGCCTTCGGCGAGCGGCTGCTGGCGGAGTTCGGCGGCAGCGAGCACTTCGCCTTCCACATCGAGGTGTTCCACACCCCGGACGACGAGCTGGTGCTGTGCGAGGCGGCCTGCCGCGCCGGTGGCGCGGGTGTCCGGGACGTCCACCGGGCGATGTTCGGCTTCGACCCGGCCGAGCCGCCGGTCCGCCGTCAGCTGGGGCTGGACTTCCCGTACGAGGGGGGCGGGAAGCCGGAGCGCGTCGGTGGTCAGCTGCTGTTCACGCGGCGGCCCGGCACGGTCCACCGGTTGCCCGACCCGGCGGGGATGCCCGAAGGGGTGGTGAAGCACCAGTACTTCGCGGCGCCGGGGGACCGGATGGAGGAGGCCTGGCACTCCGGGGACTTCCTGGCCGCCTTCGTGGTGGCGGGCGCGGACCGCGCGGAGTGCGAAGCGCGGATACGGGCGCTGGAGGAGTGGTTCCTCGCGGGGCTCGACGTCCGCTGAGCGGACGCGCACGGGCGTGGCGCGCACGGGCGTGGCGCGCTCCGTCGGCCGTGACGCGGCCGGTCGTGGCGCGGCCGGTCGCGCTCGGGACCGGCGGCCGGGCCCGGGCGGTGGTCCGCCGGGGCCGCGCGACGGGTCAGGCCGACCGGACGGCGGCCAGCGGCCGGTCCACGCGCGCGTCGGCCGCGGCGGCCGCGTCGGCCAGCCGGCTGTAGGCGAAGGCGGCGGAGACCAGCGTCATGTGGTGGTGCCAGCCGGGGAAGGACCGGCCCTCGAAGTCCCGCAGCCCGAAGTCGTCCTCCAGGGTGCGCAGGGCGCCGGTCGTCCGGGCGTGGTGCCCGGTGAGGGCCACGAGCTCCTCGGCGGAGTGCCGGGTGAGGTTGGTGATCCACACGGGCTCGTCGGCCTGCCGGCCGGGGACGCGGCGGGCAAACGCCCGGTACGCCGGGGGCGTCGTCGTGGCCGTCCGGACGCCGGGTCGCTCCGGCAGCCGGACCAGGGTGTTGAGCAGCCGTCGCGGCTGCCCGGCCGGGATCGCGCCGGGGATGCCCAGGGGGACGGGGGTCTCGCCGAAGCCGTCGCCCTGGTAGACCAGCCGCCGCACGGGGACGGGCGCGTCCTGGCCGTCGCCGCGCGGGCGTCCGCCGGGCAGCACGGCCAGGGCGGGGGGCACGGCGACGACGAAGTCGCAGCCGGCGCGGTCGAGTCCGCGGACCAGCGAGGCCGCCTCCGTGCAGGAGCTCATGTCGGCGACGACGGGCAGCGGGGTGGCGGCGGTCCGGGAGTGGAGCGTGTGGACCAGGTCGAGCACCTGCGCCGAGGCGGGCCGGTCGCCCACGCTGGACTCCGGTATGCGGGCCCGCTCGCGCAGGGTGTCGTCGTCGGTCCAGCGGGAGGGCAGCAGGATCCGCCAGCCGAGCGGCACCGGCTCGGTGTCGGTGGACAGGAAGATCCCCACGCCGAACTGGCAGTTGACGGTGCGGCCCGAGGCGGGGTCGAAGCGGCGGTGGACGCCCACCGAGCTCTCGCCCCGCTTGGGGACGACCACCGTGCCGATCGTCCAGGCCCGGGGGACGGTCCGCCGCAGGGTCCAGTGGGCGAGCGAGCGCAGGGCCGGGCCCCAGTCCCACGGGCTGGCGTTGACGAACTGGTGCAGCGACTGCGAGGCGGTGGGCGAGGCGGAGACGGCGGCCGCCAGGCGGCGGACCGTCTTCTTGCCCGGGGTGGCGAGCAGCCCCTCCAGATAGGCGTGGGCCCAGCGCCGCTGGTCGGCGCGGGGCAGGTAGCCGAAGACCTCTTCGGCGAAGGAGACGAGTGGAGCGGTGCCCGGGGTGAACGGGCGGGTCGAATGGTGCACAGCCATCGCACGGTCCCTTCTGACGCGGACGGCAGATCCCCGCCGCGAGCGAAAGAATAGAGAACGATCGCTTTGTTTTCAAAACCCCGGCGGTGTGACGTTCGGAACCGGGAGGGAGTGCCGAGCGTGACGATCATGGCCGTAAGGTGGTTGAACGCCGGTCTTCCACCGGCAAGTTGAAGCCGTCGTTCCGCAATGGCGCGGTCGCATGGCGCATGGCGGTGAATGTCTGGAGGGAGCATGGTCATGCAGGAGCGCGCCGTACGGACCCGTTCGGCGCTCGTCCGGGCCGCGGCCCGCGCCTTCGACCGCAACGGCTACGAGGGCACGTCCCTGTCCCAGATCCGCGCGGCGGCCGAGATGTCCATGGGGGCGCTGACCTTCCACTTCGCCACCAAGGGCGAACTCGCCGACGCCGTGCAGGAGGAGGGCTGGATCCTGACGGAGGCCCGGGTGCGCGACGCGCTGACGCCGGCCGGCGACCCGGTGGACGGCCTGGTGGCGCTCACCCTGGCGCTGGCCGCGCTGATGGAGGAGGAGCCGACGGTCCGCTCGGCGGCCCGGCTCACCCGTGAGCGCGCCGGGGGCCGGGCCTGGACCTCCGCGTGGCGGCCGGCCGCGCACGCGCTGATCGAGCGCGCCCGGTCGTCCGGCGTGCTGCCGCCGGTGGCGCGGCCCGAGGTGGTGGCGGACCTGGTCAGCCATCTGATCGTGGGCGCGGAGGCGCAGATCCGCGCCTCCGCCGCGGACGCCGGGCGCCCGGCGGTGGACGTCGGTGGTCAGCTCGCCCGGATCTGGGACCTGGTCCTCCTCCCGGTGCGCGGCTGAGGGGCGCGCTCCGCGCGGGTGCGCTCCGCGTCATCTGCGGGTGCGTCGTGGCTGATCGCGCAGTTCCCCGCGCCCCTTCGGGGCGCCAGGTGCTGCTGGTCGCGCCCACGCGGCGGAGCCGCATATCGACAACTGCCCCGCGCCCCTTCGGGGCGCTACCGGAGGTGCCGCCGGTACCACGGCGCCGCCTCCGCCAGGCGGGCGAGGACGCCCGGGCCCGGTGGGCAGTTCGCCGCCCGCCATATCTCCGCGCTCGCGTACCAGTGGTCGCGGGCGAGCAGCGCGAACTGACGCTCGCTCATGCGCCCGGGGTTCTCCCGCAGGCTCTCCAGGCAGCGTCGCCACGGCCAGTCGGCCTCGGCGCGCGGCAGGACGGCGTGCTCGGCGAGCGCGTCCATCAGGTCGCCGTTGCGCACCGGGACCGGGTGGCTGGCGTGGTGGACGCCCGCCGGTACGGCGTTCGGCCCGCACGTCAGCTCCGCGACGAGCCGCGCCAGATCGGTGACGTCCACGGCCGACAGCAGGCCGCGCCCGCCGTCCCAGCGCGCGGGCACCCGGCGCAGCAGCTCGGCCAGGGCCGGCACCACCCAGCGGTCGCCCTCGCCCAGCACCAGCCCCGGGCGCAGGACGACCGCCCCGCACTCGAGCATCGGCGCCTCGCCCGCCAGCCGGGTGCGGCTCGCGGGCGACGTGGGCGCGGGCCGGATCGCGTCGACGTCCGGCCCGTGGTGCGGACCCGGGCCGTAGACGGCCGCCGTCGACAGGGCGACGACGCGGGGCACCGCCGCCCGGCGGGCCTCGGCGGCCAGCGCGACGGCGCCCCGGTGGTTGACCGCCTCGCACAGGCCCTCGTCCGGGGAGACGCAGGAGGCCAGGTGGAGCAGGGCGTCGGCCCCCTCGCACAGTCCCCGCAGCGAGCCGGGGTCGGTCAGGTCGCCGGGGAACCACTCGACGAGCGGGTCCGCGTCCGGGCCGGGGCGGCGCGTCAGCGCGCGCACGCGCACGCCCCGCAAGCCGAGTTCGCGCAGCGCGGCGGAACCGATGAACCCCGTGGCGCCGGTCAGCGCGACCAGCGGCCCGCTCACCGGCGGGCCGTCCCGGCCGCGCCGGGGCTGGTGACGAGCCGCGCGCGGGCCTCCGGCGTGGCGACGCCGGGCAGCAGGTAGCGCCACAACAGGGCCACGCGCTCGGGCAGGTCGGCGCGGTTGGTGGAGACCTGGGAGAAGAGCTGGGTGCCGGTGTAGCAGCTCACCAGGACCCAGGCCAGCTCCCGTTCGTCCACCTCGGGCAGGAGCTCGCCCCGGCCCCTGGCGGCGACCAGCTGCTCGTGGAAGCGGGCGGCCCATTCCTGGTAGGCGGTGTCGTCCTGGACGCCGAACTCGCCCTGCTCGACGGCGAGGCGGACGCCGGCGCGCAGCAGCACATTGCTCTGGAGCTCGGTCGCCAGGTGGAGGGTGATGTCGATCAGGTGCTGGAGGCCGGCCTCGCCCTCGGGCATCACGATGCCCTCGCCCTGCTCGTTCATGACCGCCCGGGCGAGGTCCTCCTTGGACTTGAAGTGGAAGTACATCGCGCCCTGGGTGGCGTCCGCCCGGGCGATGATCTTGCTGACGCTGGCGCCGCTGAACCCGAGCTCGTCGAAGACCTCCGCGGCCGCGTGGAGGATGGCCGCGCGGGTCCTCACCGCGCGGTCCTGTCTGGGCCTCGCCATGAGGTGACTCCCTGTGATCTCTCGACAAACAAAACGAACACCCTTTATCTTACGGCTCCAGCGTCAGAGACAGAGCAGCAGCAGCGTTAGAGCGTCCGGGAAGTCGGTTATGCACGATCTGGTTCAGCAAGCCCCTGTTTTGAGCTCCATCCCCTCCGCGTCGCACGGCCTGACCACCTGTGTGCCCCGGCAGTACGTCCACAAGGCGGCCATGGCCGAGGTCCTCCTCACCGGATGGGAGCGCGTCGCCGAGGACACCTTCACGATCGGCGCCCAGTGGCCCCGGACCCACAGCTTCTACACCCCGGTCGACGGCCGCTACGACCCGCTCCTCTTCGCCGAGACCGTGCGGCAGACCATCCCCCTGCTGTCCCACCTGGCCTACGACACACCGTTCGGCCACCACCTGATCTGGGACCACTTCCGCTACGAGCTCGACCCGGCCGCGACGGCCGTGGCCGCCACCCCGGCCGAGATAGAACTGCGGATCGCGTGCAGCGACGTCAAACGCCGTCAGGGCCGCTTCTCCGCCCTGGTGATGGACGTCACCGCGCTCCGCGACGGCGCGCCCCTGGGCACCGCCCGGGCCCGTTTCACCAGCCACGCCCCGGCCGTCTACCGGCGGCTGCGCGGCGAGTACGGCGACCCGTCCGTCGTCTCCCGGGCCGTGCCGCTGGCCCCGCCCCTGGCGCCGGTGCGCGTCGGCCGCGACCGCTTCCACGACGTGGTCCTCTCGCCCACCGACGCCGACGGCGTCTGGCAGCTGCGCGTGGACCCCAGCCACCCGGTGCTCTTCGACCACCCCGTCGACCACGCCCCCGGCATGCTGCTGCTCGAGGCCGCCCGCCAGGCCGCGCTCGCCGCCACGGGCCCGGACCACGGCGCCGTCCTGGGCCTGGAAACCGTCTTCAGCCAGTACGTGGAGTTCGACAGCCCCTGCTGGATCGAGGCCACCGTCCTCCCGCAGGACGACGACGCCCTCACCCGCACCCGGGTCACGGCACGCCAGAACGACCGCGAGGCGTTCTCCGCGGTCGTCACGAGCACGGCCGGCCGGGCCGGCGTCTGAGGCACGGTCCCGGTGAGGGCGGACGCGAACCGCCCTCACCGGGACCGGCGTGGGGTCAGCCCGTGGGCACCGCCTCCGTGACCGCCCCGCTCCGGGCGCGCAGGCCCGCCGCGTAGCGGCGCAGCAGCAGCGCCGCGGTCGTGGCGAGGCCCGCCAGCAGCCCGAGCCACAGACCGAGGGCGCGCAGGTCCGCCACGTACCCGAGGAGGAGCGAGGCGGGCAGCCCCACGAGCCAGTAGCCGACGAGCGTGGCCCGGAAGCCGCCCTTGGTGTCGTCCAGGCCGCGCAGCAGGCCGACGCCGATGTTCTGCGCGCAGTCGAAGAACTGCAGGACGGCGACGACCGCGAGCAGCCCGGTCGCGATGGACAGCGCGTCGCCGTCCCCCGCCGCGCCGGAGTCGAGGAACGGCCGCAACACCGCCTCGGGGAAGGCCAGATAGCAGCCGCCGACCACCGCCATGACGGCGGCGGCGCAGGCCAGCGCGGTGGTCCGGAGGCGCCGCGCCGCGGCGACGTCCCCCAGGGCCAGCTCGCGGCTGACGTTGATCGAGGCGGCGTGGGAGAGCCCCACGGCGACCTGGAAGACGATGGAGACGAGCTGGTTGACGGCCGTGTGCGCGGCGAGCGCGGCACTGCCGAAGGAACCGGCCATCAGCGCCGTCAGCGAGAAGAACCCCGCCTCCGAGCCGTAGGTGGCCGCGATCGGCACGCCCAGCCCGATCAGCCGCCGCACGGTGGCGCGGTCCGCGCCCAGGACCCGGGCGCTCAGGCGCGGGCCGAGCACCGGGTCCCGGCGCGTCGAGGCGTACAGGGCGAGGAAGGACAGCAGGTGCACCAGCGACGTCGCCACGCCGATGCCGGTCAGCCCCAGCCGGGGCAGCCCCCAGGTGCCGTGGATCAGCACCCAGTCGAGCCCCGCGTTGACGGCCACGGACGCCAGCGTGATCCGCAGCAGCGCCTGCGGCCGCCGCATGCCGACCGTGAACTGGCGCACCGCCTGGAACCACAGGCACGGCAGCAGCCCCGGCGCGAGGGCCACCAGCAGCGCACGGGCCCGGTGGGCGACGTCCCCGTCCTGTCCCAGCAGGGACAGGCACTGGCCGATGGCGACCATCAGGACGGCCCCGGCGGCACCGGCGAGCGTCGCCACCGCCAGCCCGGCCCGGGCGACGGCGGCGACCTCGTCGTCCGGCCCCGGGGCGGCGGCCCGCCCGGGGGACGTCCCGGCGCGCGCGGCAGCCGCCGCGACGCGGTTGCCGACGGAGGTCACCAGGCCGACACCCATGGTGCGCACCTGGTTGAAGACGACGATCGCGAGGCCGCCCGCCGCCAGCTCCCCGGTGCCGAGCAGGCCCATCATCACGGTGTCGGTCGTGGTGAGCGCGACCTGCGCGAGCTGGGTGAGGACGAGCGGGACGGCGAGCACCGCCAGGGCCCGGCTGTCGCGCAGCAGCCGGGGCAGGGCGGCGGGCACCGAGGGCATCAGTGGCCGCGCAGGGTGCCGAGGAGGTCGCCGACCTCGCGTTCCACGACCGGGTCGAGGAGGTCGCGGGCGGCCATCCAGCCGTCGTCGAAGACGGTGTCCAGGTACTTCTCGCCACCGTCGTTGACCAGCGCGACCATCGTGCTGCCCGGCGGCAGCGAGGGCAGCCGGCGCAGCGCCTCGTGGACGACGCCGCCGGCGGAGCCGCCGATGAGCAGTCCGGTGCGGGCCACCGCGCGGCAGGTGGCGAACGCCTCGACGTCACCGACCTTGACGCCCTCGTCGATGAGCGAGAAGTCCACGAGCGCGCCGATCCCGGCGCCCTCGGGCGTGCCGGTGCCCGACTGGTGGTAGTCGTGGGCGGGCCCGCCGAAGGCGATGGACCCCTTGGGCTCCACCCCGACCGTCCGCACCCCGGGGACGAGTCGGCGCAGCTCACGGGCGGTGCCGCACAGGGCCCCGCCGGTGCCGACGGCGGCGACGAGCACGTCCACGCGGCCGTCGAGGGCGTCGTGGAGCTCATGGGCGACGGCCGCGTAACCGACGCCGTTGCTGGGGTTGTTGTGCTGCTCCGTGAAGACCGTGTCGTCGCGTCCACGGGCGAGGCTCTCGGCGAGCTCCTCCCGGGCGGCGGTGGCCAGTTCGTCCGTTCCGTCGTCGGTGACGTACACGAGCTCGGTGCCCAGCGCGCGCATCGCGCGGAGCTTGTCGGCGCTGGCGTGGTGGTCGACGACGGCGGTGAAGGCGTAGCCGCGCTCGGCTGCCATGACGGCCAGGCCGAGCCCGGTGTTGCCGGAGGTGGACTCGACGATCCGGCCGCCCGGGGGCAGTTCGCCCCGGGCCTCGGCGTCCAGCACCATCTGCCGGGCCATCCGGATCTTGGCGGTGCCCATGGGGTTGAACATCTCCAGTTTCAGCAGCAGCCGGCTGCCGTCCTGGGTGCGGCAGAGCTCCAGGAGCGGGGTGTGGCCGATGAGTTCGGAGACACGGGTGACCACGGCGGGCCGGGCGGGCGCGGCGGGCGGGGGGACCGGCGCGGGGCGGGCGGTGAGTGCCGCGTTCATGGGATCAGGGGCTCCTGTCGGGCTGGGGCGTGACGGGGGGCGGGGTCAGGCGTGGCGGTCGAGGCGCCAGCGGGGCCGTCCCGCCGTACGGTCGACGACGACCTTGGGGGGCAGCGGAAGGTCGTGGAAGGGCGACTCGTTGGAGTCCATCTGGTAGCCGGCCGTGTTCGGGTAGACCAGCAGATCGCCCTCCCGGGGTCGCGCGGGCAGGGGCACCTTGCGCCAGGTGACCATGTCGGACTCCAGGCACGTCGCCCCGCCCACGCACGCCGCGACGACGGCGGGGCCCCGGGCCGGGCCGGTCTCGGTGAGCAGCACGGGATCCGGCAGGTACTCGCTGTTGAACCACTGTTCCGAGAGGCTGAGGCTGCTGCCGTCCACGGTGAGGACGGCGTAGCCGTCCCGCTCCTTGACGCCCCGCACCCGGAAGACGGTCGCGCCCGCCCGGTCCAGCAGGGCGCGGCCCGGCTCCAGCATCAGGGTCACGCCCGCCTCGCGGAGCAGCCGGGCGAGGCTCGCGGAGTGCCCCTCGGGGGTGGTGGCCAGGACGGCCCGCAGGACGTCCGCCCCGGCGAGCGGGGAGTGGTACGGGTAGAAGTCGCCCGCCGTGAACGCCTTGCCCGCGTGGTAGTGCTCGGGCCGCTGCTCGGCGAGGAAGCCGTGCCAGTCGTCGGCGGCGGCGTAGTCGACGGCGAAGCCGCCGCCGACGCTGATCCGGTCGGCGCGCAGGCCCAGGGCCCGCGCCGCCCGGCACTCGTCGACGAGCCGGCCGGCCAGGTCGGCGCGGGGCCGCAGGGCGTACCCGGACAGATGGAAGCTGAAGCCCTCCATGCTCACGGCCGGGCCGGCCGCCGCGCAGCGGCGCAGGGCGGCGGCCGTCTCCTCGTCGTCGAGCCCGAACCGGCTGTGCGGCTGCTCCGGCGGCAGCCGGCGCAGCAGCACCCGGGCCGGGCGGGCCGTGCCGCCGGTCAGGGCCAGGACGCGCTCCAGCTCGCCGGGGGAGTCGACGGCGACGAGGGCGCCCTGGAGCACGGCGACGCGCAGCAACTGCTCGTGCTTGGCGGGGCCGGTGACCGTGATGTCCTCGCCGCGCACGCCGTGGGCGAGGGCCTCGCGCAGCTCCCCGGCGGAGGCGACGTCCACGCCCGCGCCCGTCGCCGCGCAGCGTTCGACCCACACGGCCGCCTTGTTGGCCTTCTTCGCGTAGTACACCCGGCCCGCCACGCCGGCCTCGGCGAGAGCGGCGCGGAAGGCGGCGAGGTTGGTGTCGAAGCGGTCCGGGAGGAGGAAGTGGAACGGCCCGTCGAAGGCGTAGGAGAGCTCCTGGAGCAGCCCGCTCGCGAGGACCGCCGACGCCTGGGGGTCCGGGTGGGCGGGCAGCGGCGGGGCGGCCGCCGCCCGGCTCGTCGTCACTGCGGTGGTTGTCACTGCCACAGCGGCACCCGCGTTCCCAGGCCCTGGGTGAGGGCGAGTTGGGCGAACCGGTGGCCGAGCGCGATGTCGGTGACGACGAGGCCGCTGTTGTAGGCGAAGATCCGCTGGTCGGGCGCGGTGCGCCCGGGGACGTCCCCGGCGAGGACGGCCGGGAACTCGGCGTCGACGGCCGGGAGTTCGCCGTCGGCGTCGCCCATGTCGGTGCCGGTGACGCGCATCTGGGCCTCGCTGGTGGCCACCACGCGGTCGGCCTCGTGGAGGGTGGAGGGGGCCAGGCCGTGGCCGACGAGGACGGTCAGGGCGCCGGGCCGCAGCCAGGACGCCTCCACGGCGGCGGGGGTGTGGGGGCCCGCGGTGGCGACGACGACGTCGGCGGCCCCGGCGGCCTCCCGCAGGTCGGTGACGATCTCCACGTCCCGGCCGGGGAAGTACGCGCGCAACTGGCGGCGCACGGCGGTGATGCCGTCGGGGTGGGTGCCGTGGAGCATCAGCCGCTCCAGGCCCGGCAGTGCCGTCAGCAGGAACGGCAGGGCCAGCCGGCCCTGGGTGCCGGTGCCGATCACCAGCGCGGTACGCGCCCCGGGCGGCGCGCACTCGCGGGCCAGCAGCGCGGAGACGGCGGGGGTGCGCAGGGCGCCGACGCGGCCGCAGTCCATCATCGCCAGGGGCAGCCCGGTGACGTCGTCGTAGAGGGTGAGGGCGGTGTAGTAGTGCTGCGCGTCGCGGGGGCCGTGGAGGCCGTGCTTGTAGGAGGTCTTGACGGCGACGACGTCGCGGGAGCCGTCGCGGCCGAGCATCGCGTAGGCGACGGCGTGGCCGTCGCCGGGCTTGACGGTGAGCTTGCGCGGGTTGTCGGAGCGGCCGGCGGCGAGGGTGCGGTAGGCGTTCTCCACGGTGGCGAGGACGTCGGCGGGGGTGATGTCGATGCCCGACACGTCGCTGGTGGACAGGACGGTCAGGGTCCTGTCGTCGCGTATTCGGGCGGAGTCGTGGGCCGGGGCGGGGTCCGTCATGGGCGGTTCCTTTCGGTTCCGGGTGGGGCCTGGTCAGGCGGCGGGGGTCTCGGCGGCGTGCGCTTCGATCGCGGCCTGTCCGTAGCCGTGCTCGTCGGCCTCGGCGGCCGGGCGGGTGCGGCGGCCGGGAACGCGGACCGAGGCGCGCTTGAGCCAGCGGTCGGTCCCGTCGTAGCGGGCGGTGAAGGGCACCCGGCCGTGGACGACGAGGTCGTTGTCGACGACGAGCACATCGCCGGGGGAGAGGCTCACGGCCACGGAGACGCGGGCGAGTTCGTCCTCCAGCCGCCGGTAGGCGGCCCGGTACTCGGGGGTGGCCTCGGCCAGCGGGGTGTAGGCCGGGTCGAAGCGCAGGGTGAGGCCGTCCGGGGCGCGCCACAGGGCGGGGACGCGCGGTGGCTCCCCGGCGAAGCCCTGGGCCTCGGCGTAGGCGTCGTCGGGCAGGATCGGCAGCACCGGCCGGGTGAGCTCCTCGACGGTGGCGTCGTCCAGGCGCGTCCGGCGGACGCTGGCCGCGGTGGTGGCGATGGCGTCGTGGTTGCGCATGCAGGTGAGCATCAGCAGATGCGCCCGGCCGGGGTGGAAGGCGTCCTCGGTGTGCGGGCTGAGGAGCACGCTGCTGCTGGCCCCGGTCTGCTCCCGCTCGTGCCCGGGGGCCGGGACGATGTTGTGGACGAAGCGGCCCTCCTGCTGGCCCTCCCAGGCGATGGGGTCGCCCATGACGGTGGCCAGCAGGAGCAGGGCGATGTCGTGGTGGGCGCCGGCGTCGCCGGCGGTGCGCCAGCTCTCCGGCGTGTCACCGATCCGGGCGTCGTCCACGCGCAGGCCGCGCAGGACGAACAAGCCGGCGTCGGTGTCCACGGGCCGGCACTGGTGCCGGATCGCGGGGCCGAGGGCGGCGGCGGACTCCCGGACGCGCCGCAGGAGGGCGGGGGAGGTGGCGGAGGTGCCGAAGGCGGTGAGGATCTCGTCGGCGGCGCGGTGCAGTTCGTCGGCCGAGGCGTCGTCGAGCAGACGGACGGGGGCGGGGGCAGGGCCGGGTGCGGGTGCGGTTCCCGTGCTCATGGCGCGATCTTCCGTTCCGTAGCGGGGTGTGTGAGTCCGAAGGGGCGACGCGGGCCTGGTGGGCATGGCGCGGCGGAGCGCTGCGGGCAGGGGAGGGGAGCGGCGGAGGGTGGGGGCCGCCGGCCCGTGGCGTCGGGGACTGGCCAGAACGTACCGTTAGAAGTTAGGTAAGGCAAACCTAACTCGCAGGTTATCCGTTTGGTCCGCCTTCCGGGTGATGGGCCCTGGAATCAAGGGGGTTGGCGCCCTGGCCGAAATCCATGCATCGACCAGCCGGGTTTGCGGTGGCAGGTTTGGTTAGGGTAGGCAAACCTAAGTAGCTCGGAACTGACCCCCCATCTGCCGGATCGAGGACGACGTGGACTTCACCAGGCGCCAGATGCTGCTGGCCGGAGCGGCCCTGGGCTCGGCCGCACTGCTCACCGCCTGCCAGGACGGCGGCGGTACGGCCTCCACCGGCGCCGGAAACCAGCCGCGCCCCGGCGGCACCCTGCGCGTCGGCGCGCTGGGCCGGGCGTCCGCCATCACCCGCGACCCGCACGGAAATCAGGGCAACGAGAGCGACTATCTCGTCATCGCCCTCGTGTACGACACGCTCACCGCCCCCGGCGCGAAGAGCAACACGGTCGGCCGCCTCGCCGCCTCCTGGACCCCGTCCGACGATCTGCGGACATGGCGCTTCACCCTCGCCAAGGGCGCCGCCTTCCACGACGGCACCCCCGTCACCGCCGACGACGTCGTCTGGTCCCTGCGCAGACTGCGGGGCACCCCCGCCGGCGCCGCCCGGCTGCCCGGCATCCAGGCGGGGAACATCACGGCCGACGGCAAGGACACCGTCGTCCTCGTCTCCGACTACGCCAACGCCGAACTCCCCCTGCTCACCCGGCTCTCCACCTTCGTCCTGAAGAAGGACACCGCCGGCAAAGACCTGGCCAAGGCGCCCGGCACCGGCCCGTTCGTCCTCGACTGGTACCGCAACGG
Organism: Streptomyces abikoensis; assembly: GCF_014648775.1. Classification (GTDB taxonomy): domain Bacteria; phylum Actinomycetota; class Actinomycetes; order Streptomycetales; family Streptomycetaceae; genus Streptomyces; species Streptomyces abikoensis. The sequence continues at coordinate 1,067,563 of NZ_BMRT01000001.1, read as the reverse complement.
CAACGCCCGCCTCGTGCGCAACGAGCACTGGCACGGCGGCACGGTCCTCCTCGACGCCATCGAAGTGACCATGTTCGAGAGCCCCCAGGCCATGGCCAACGCCGTGCTGGCGGGCCAGATCGACCTCGCCTCCAACGCCGGAGCCGTCGCCGGCCGCACGGCCGCCGCCCGCAAGGACATCCAGGTCGTCCGACGCCCCGACGACATGGCCCTGCCCCTCGTCATGCGCACCTCCGAGGGCAGCCCCTTCGCCGACCCCCGGGTCCGCGAGGCGTTCAAGCTCGTCGTGGACCGCCCGGCCATGGTCGAACAGACGCTCTCCGGCTACGGCACCGTCGCCAACGACGTCCTCGGCACCGCCGACCCCGCCTACGCCAAGGACCTCCCCCAGCGTGCCCGCGACCTGGACAAGGCGAAACGGCTGCTGAAGGAGGCGGACTTCGACCTCGGCAGGACCTACGAGCTCGTCACCACCGAGGACGTCGCCGGCCTCGCCGAGTCCGCCACCCTCTTCGCCGCCCAGGCCCGCGAGGCCGGGATCAGGGTCGAGGTCGTCAAGCAGGAGTCCGGCACCTTCTACGACCGGACCTGGCTCAAGGGCGACTTCTACACCAACTACTGGGGCACCAACGACTCCGTCGTCTTCTTCGCCTCCAAGACCCTCGTCACCGGCGCCGGACAGAACGAGGCGAACTTCTCCGACAAGGACTTCGACGCCGCCTACCGCGAGGTCCTCGCCACCAAGGACGCGGCCGAGCGCGGGCGGAAGCTGCGCGAGCTCCAGCGGATCGAGCACGACCGCTCCGGCTACCTGCTGTGGGGCATGGCCGACGGCATCGACCTGGCCGCCGCGAAGGTACGCGGCCTGCCCACGCTTCCGGGCTACGGGCGCGTCCAGCTCGAGAACGCCTGGCTCGCCCGGTGACCTCCGGCATACCCCGGGTGGCGGTCCTTCTGGGCCGTCGGCTCCTCCTGCTCGTCGCCCTCCTCGCCGCCGTCTTCGCCGCGACCGAACTGCTGCCGGGCGACGCCGCCTCGGCCACCTCCGACCGCGGCGAGACCGCCGCCGGGCTCGCCGCACGACGGCACCTGCTCGGCCTGGACCGGCCCCTCCCCGAACGCTTCCGGGACTGGATCACCGCCCTGCCCACCGGCGACCTCGGCACCTCCGCGCGCGGACAGCACGTCACCGACCTGCTGTCCGCGCCCTTCCCCAACACCCTCCTGCTGGGCGGCACCGCGCTCGTCCTCACGGTCCTGCTGTCGCTGACCCTCGGCTGCCTGGCCGCCGCCCGGCCCGGCGGCCCCGTCGACCGGATCGTCGACGTCACCGCCACCGTCGCCTTCGCCCTCCCCGAATTCGTCGTCTCCGTCGGCCTGCTGCTCGTGTTCTCGCTGTGGACGGGCTGGCTCCCCGCCGCCACCCTCACCGGCGCGGACGGCGGACCCGCCGACTGGACGATGCTCGTCATGCCCGTCCTCGCCCTCACCCTGCCCCAGACCGGCTGGAACACCCGCGTCGTCCGCGCGGCCCTCGCCGACCAGGCCGCCACCCCCCACGTCGAGGCCGCCGTCCTCGACGGGCTGCCCGCTCACCGGGTGCTGCTGCGCCACGCGCTGCCCGGCGCCCTGCCCGCCGTCGCCACCGGCTTCGCCACGTCCACCGGCATGCTGCTCGGCGGGGCCGTCGTCGTCGAGACCCTCTTCAACTACCCGGGCATCGGCACCGTCCTGGCCGGAGCCGTCGCCGACCGCGACACGCCCGTCATCGCCGGGGTCGTCGCCTGCGCCGCCGCCGTCATCACCGGCGTGCTCCTCCTCGCCGACCTCGTCCGCGCCCGCACCGTAGGAGCCCGCCCATGAGCGCCCCCGGACTCCGCGCCCTGCCCGCCGCCGCCCTGGCCCTCCTGGCCCTGAGCGGCCCACTCCTGGCCCCGCACCCCCTGGACACCCCCGTCACCGCCCCCTACGCCCGGCCCGGCGACGGCGCGGCCCTCGGCGGCGACCAACTGGGCCGGGACGTCCTGAGCCGGCTCCTCCACGGCGGCGACGCCCTCATCGCCGGCGCGCTGGCCGTGGCCGTGACCGTCACCCTCCTCGCCGCCGTGCTGGGCTGCCTCGCGGTGCTCGGCCCCCGCCTGGGCGCGGTCGTCGAACGCGCCGCCGACCTGGTCATCCTCGTGCCCCCGGTCCTCGGCCTCATGCTCCTCGCCCTCGCCTGGCCCGGCGGCCGGCGCCTGGCCGTCACGACCGCCGCCGTCGTACTGGGCACTCCCTACGCCGTGCGGGTCGTCGCCGCGGCGGCCGCGCCGCTGGCCGGCGCGGGATTCGTCGAGGCGTCCGTCGCGAGCGGCGAACGCCTGTGGCGCGTCGCGCTCCACGAGATCCTGCCCAACCTGCGGGCCACGATCCTGGCCCTGTTCGGCCTGCGCTTCGTCGAAGCGGTCTACGTCATCTCCATGGCCGGCTTCCTCCAGCTCGGCCCACAACCACCGGAGGCCGACTGGGCCCTGATGATCCGCGAGAACGCGCCGGGGATCCTCCTCAACCCGTGGGCCACGCTCGCCCCGGCGATCGCGATCGCGGCGGTGGCGACGGCCACGAGCCTCGCCACGGAGGCCCTTGCCCCGCGACGCGGCGGGAAGGTGGCGGCGCGATGACGATGCACTCACAGGGGCCGGATCCCGGCGGGCCGGGTACGGACGGCGGCGAAGCCCCGCTCGTCACCGTCACCGGGCTCGAAGTCGGCGTTCCCGGCGGCCCCTTGTTGCTGGCTTCCGCCGGGCTCACCTTGCGCCGGGGGCGGATCACCGTGCTGACCGGGCCTTCCGGGTCCGGTAAGACGACCCTGCTCCGGGCCGTCCTCGGCGACCTGCCGCCGGGGGCGCGCGTGGCGCGCGGGGACGTGCGCGTCCTCGGGGAGGACGTGTTCGCCCTGCCGCCCGCACGGCTGCGCGAACTGCGGCGCCATCGCCTCGCGTTCGTCGGTCAGGACCCCGGCTCCGGGCTCAACCCCCGGATGCGGGTTCGCGACCTCGTCGCCGAGCTCGCCACCGGCGCGCGCCCCGCCGACGTGAGGGGACTGCTGGCGGAATGCCGGCTGCCCCTCGACGACGGGCTGCCCGACCGCCGTCCCACCGCCCTCTCCGGCGGCCAGCAGCGCCGCGTCGCCCTCGCCCGTGCCCTCGCCCGCACCCCCGACGTCCTGCTCCTGGACGAACCCACCGCCGGGCTCGACCCCGCGCTCCGCGACGAGATCGCCGACCTCCTGCGGCACGTCGCCACCCACCGCCGCATCGCCGTCGCCCTCGCCTGCCACGACCCCGAACTCGTCGCGCGCTGCGCCGACGACGTCGTCGACCTCGGCACGGACACCCTCACCGCCCCGCCCGCGCCCGCGCATACGCCTGCGCATGCGCCCCCATCGGCGCCCGGGCGCGGGCTCGCGGCTCGGGGCATCCGGGTGACCTTCGCCGCGCGCGACAGCGCAACCCCGCACCGACACGCCCTCGACAGCGTGGATTTCGCTGTCGCACCCGGCACCGCCGCCGCCATCGTCGGCCCCTCCGGATCCGGCAAGACCACCCTGCTGCGCGTCCTCGCGGGCCTGCGGCCCGCCGACGCCGGGGAGCTCACCCTCGACGGCGCGCCCCTGCCCACCGGCGTCCGCGCGCGGGGGCGCGACCAGCGCCGCCGGATCCAGCTCGTGCCGCAGAACCCGCTCGGCGCCCTCAACCCCGCCCGGACCATCGGCGCGTCGCTCGCCCGCCCGCTGCGGCTGCACCGGATCGTCCCCCGGAAGGACACCGCCGAGCGCGTGGCCGAGCTCCTGCGGGACGTCGGCCTGCCGCCCGAGTTCGCGCGGCGCCACCCCCACGAGCTCTCCGGCGGGCAGCGCCAGCGCGCGTCCATCGCGCGCGCCCTGGCCGCGCGCCCCGACGTGCTCCTCTGCGACGAGGTCACCTCCGCCCTGGACCCCGCCACGGCCGTCGCGGTCATGGATCTGCTCGCCCGGCTCAGGGCCGAGCGCGGGCTGGCCCTCGCCCTGGTCAGCCACGAACCGCACGTCGTCGCCGCGTACGCCGACACCGTCCACTTCCTGGAGGACGGACGCGTCTCGTCGGATTGACAGACGGTAACCGGATCGGGAATCTTGCTCGCACTGATCAGTTACTGACTGGTTGGTCAGTAGGAAATCGGCCCCTTCACACCCTTTTTGGAGTACTCGTGGCACAGGTGCGAGAACGAGGCGCGCGGTACGGAAAGGCGCTCGCGGCGCTCGGCGCGGCCTCGGTCCTGACGGCCGGGGCGGCCGGCCCCGCGGCGGCGGCCACCACGGCCGCCCAGGCCGGCGGCGCGCGCTACGTCGCGCTCGGTGACTCGTACACCTCGGGCCCCGGCATCCCCGAGCAGACCGGCGGGGACTGCGCGCGCTCCAGCGTCAACTACCCCGCGCTGACCGCCGCCAAGCTGGGCCAGACGTCCTTCCGGGACGTCAGCTGCAGCGGTGCGACGACCGACGACATGTGGAACACCCAGGCGGGGGCGGCCGGGCCCCAGCTGGACGCCCTCGGCAAGCAGACCCGCCTCGTGACGGTCGGCATCGGCGGCAACGACATCGGCTTCGGCACCATCATCGGCAGCTGCGCCGCCCTGTCCCCGACCGACCCCGCCGGCGCCCCCTGCAAGAAGCAGTACACCGCCGCCGACGGCTCCGACCTGCTCGCCCAGCGGATCAACGACGCCGCGCCGAAGATCGCCAAGGTGCTGAAGGCCGTTCACGAGCGCGCCCCCTACGCCAAGGTCGCCCTCGTCGGCTACCCGTCGATCATGCCGGACAACGGCACGAGCTGCTTCCCGTCCGTGCCGATCGCCGCCGGTGACGCGCCCTATCTGCGGGACACCGAGAAGCGCCTGAACACGATGCTCCAGCAGCAGGCGCGCGCGGCGCACGTCCGCTACGTCGACACCTACGGCCCGACCGTCGGCCACGACGTGTGCGTCCCGGCGGCGGACCGCTGGATCGAGGGCGCCACCCCCGAGAGCCCGGCCGCGCCCTTCCACCCCAACGCCAAGGGCGAGGCGGCCATGGCGGATGCCGTCTACGGGGCCGTACGCGGCTAGCGCCTTTGCGGCCGGCGGATCATGCGGCGCCCCGTAAGGGGCGCGGGGAACTGCGCGATCGGCCACCGGCGGCCCGCAGTCGACGCACGGCACTCCATCCGCGGGCGCGTCGTGGCTTGTCGCGCAGTTCCCCGCGCCCCTTACGGGGCACCGTGGTGCCGCCTGACGAAGATCCGCCGGACAGGCCCTGGTCCGGGCCGTGTCCGCCTGCCCGGGCCGCGCCCGCTCCGGGCGGGAGCCAGCCCCGCTCCGGGGCGGCTCCCGCTCCGGTCAGCGGTGCTGACAGGCCAAGTGCCCTGTCGGCGGCCGCGCTCCGCGAGTAGGCTCCGGGGCCCGTTCGTCCGTCACGGAGGCACATATGGCCCTCGCCAGACCGAACCCCCGCCGGAGCCTGACCGTCCTGCCCGTTCTGGTCGCCACCGCCGCGCTCGTCGCCGGGGCCCTGGCGGCACCCACCGCGTCCGCCGCATCCCCGGCCCCCGCCGGCGAGGCATCCCGCACACCCGCCAAGACCCCCGTCGCCGTCGGCTACGGCGGCGCCGTGGCCAGCGTCGACGCCGACGCCTCCGCCGCCGGCGTCGAGGTGCTGCGCAAGGGCGGCAACGCCGTCGACGCGGCGGTGGCCACGGCCGCCGCCCTCGGCGTCACCGAGCCCTACTCCGCCGGCATCGGCGGAGGTGGCTACTTCGTCTACTACGACGCCAAGTCCCGCCAGGTCCGCACCATCGACGGCCGCGAGCGCGCCCCGCTCAGCGCGACCAAGGACCTGTTCCTGGAGAAGGGCCACCCGCTGCCCTTCGCCGACGCCGTCACCAGTGGCCTGAGCGTCGGCACCCCCGGCACCCCCGCCACCTGGGACACGGCCCTGCGCTCCTGGGGCAGCCGGAGCCTCGGGCAGGTCCTCGACCCCGCCCGGCGGCTGGCCCGGGACGGTTTCACCGTCGACGAGACGTTCCGCAAGCAGACCGCCGACAACTACGACCGCTTCAAGGACTTCCCCGCCACCGCCAAGATCTTCCTGCCCGGCGGCAAGCCCCCGGCCGTCGGCTCGACGCTGCGCAACCCCGACCTCGCCCGCACCTACGGCCTGCTGGCCGATCAGGGCGTGGCCGCCCTCTACCGGGGCGCGCTGGGGCGCGACCTGGTGCGGACCGTGCGCAAGCCGCCCGTCGACCCGGCCTCCGGACGCGTCGCGCGGCCCGGCGACCTGACGGAGCGGGACCTCCGCGCGTACGGCGCGCGCAAGCAGGAGCCCACCCGCGTCTCCTACCGGGGCCTGGACGTCTACAGCATCGCCCCCTCCTCCTCCGGCGGGACGACGGTCGGCGAGGCCCTCAACATCCTGGAGAACTCCGAGCTGAAGCGGCTCGACCAGCAGACGTACCTCCACCGCTACATCGAGGCGAGCCGGATCGCCTTCGCCGACCGCAACCGCTGGGTCGGCGACCCCGCCTTCGAGTCGGTGCCCGTCCAGGGCCTGCTCTCCCAGCGCTTCGCCGACTCGCGCGCCTGCCTGATCAAGGACGGCGCCGTGCTGACCAGCCCCCTGGCGCCCGGCGACCCGCGCCGCCCGGGCCGGGCCTGCGCGACGGGCGGCCGGGCCGCCCCCACACCGTACGAGGGGGAGAACACCTCCCATCTGACGGTCGCCGACAAGTGGGGCAACGTCGTCGCCTACACCCTGACGCTGGAGCAGACGGGCGGCAGCGGCATCACCGTGCCGGGACGCGGCTTCCTGCTGAACAACGAGCTGACCGACTTCTCCTTCGTCCCCGTCAGCCCCGGCGTCCACGACCCCAACCTGCCCGGTCCGGGCAAGCGCCCGCGCTCGTCCCTGTCGCCCACGATCGTCCTGGAGCACGGCAGGCCCGCCTTCGCCCTCGGTTCGCCCGGCGGCGCCACCATCATCACGACCGTGCTCCAGACGCTCCTCAACCACGTGGACCGCGGCATGCCGCTCGGTGACGCCATCGCCGCACCCCGCGCCAGCCAGCGCAACGCGGCGGCGACCGAGCTGGAGCCGGGGCTGTGGGACAGCCCGCTGCGGGGCCGGCTGGAGGCCAAGGGCCATGTGTTCAAGCTCAATCCGGAGATCGGCGCCGCCACCGGCGTCCAGCGGCTGCCCGACGGGCGCTGGCTGGCCGCGGCCGAGAAGACCCGGCGCGGGGGCGGCTCGGCGCTGGTGGTGAGGCCCGAGGGGAAGCCGCCGGTGCGCTGACGACCCCTCCGCGCGCGGGGGCCGTGCCTTCCCGCGCTGGATTGGGGCGGCCGCCGCCGGGCCACGATCACTGATGTCATGAGTGGACGACGGCGGTTGACACGGGTCCTGGCGGTACTGATCGGCGCGTTCGCGGTGTGGCTGTCGGCAGCCGGCACCGCGGACGCGGCCCCGGAGAGCACGACTTGGGCGAAAGCGGCCACAGCGAAAGCGACTTCGGCGGAGGCGGCCCCGACCTGCCGGGTCGGCGCCTATCTCAGCGATCTCTACGATCTCGATCCCTCCAAGAACGCCTTCTCGGCGCGGCTGACGGTGTGGAGCGTCTGTCCCAAGCGCGAGCTGGACCCGCTGCCCGATGTGGCGTTCACCAACTCCACCAACGCCGAGAAGAGCGATCCCGCGGTGACGGAGGAGGGCGGCATGTTCCGGGACCTGGTGCGGATCCAGGGCGTCTTCCGGCAGGACTGGGACCTGCGCGCCTTCCCCTTCGACCGGCACCGGATCACGATCAACATCACGTCCCGCAAGACGATCGACAAGTTCCGTTTCACCCCCGACAACGCGGACTCGGGCGCGAACGAGGGGATCGCCCCCGACGGATGGAAGCTCACCGGCCTCCATCTGACCTCCGTGGAGCAGCACTTCCCCACGAACTTCGGGGACGCCACGCTTCCCCGGGGCCAGGGCAGCACCCGCAGCAGGCTGGTCGTCGAGATGGATCTGCTGCGCGACGACCCCACGGCCTTCTGGCGGCTGACCGGGCCGCTCTACCTCATGGTGCTGCTCGCGACCGCCGCGTTCCTGCTGCCCACGCACGGCAAGGAGCTGGGCATGGCCGAGCGGCTGGATTCGATGCAGAGCAGGCTGGCGCTGCTGGGCGGCGGTCTCTTCGTGGTGATGCTGAATCTCCAGCAGGTCAGTCAGGTCGTCACGAGCACGGTCGGGCTGACGCTCATCGACGCGCTGCACCTGCTGACGCTCGTCTACGTCCTGCTGGCGGTGGTGGCCACCGTGCTGTCCTGGCGCTGGACGGTCCGGGGCGGCGATCCGGTGCGGGCCGAGCGGATCCACCACCGCGGTGCCTGGATCGGTCTGGCGGGGTACGCCCTCATCGCCGCCGCGCTGGTGCTGTACGCCGCGCACGTGGGGTGACGCGCTGGCGGCGGCTCGCGGTCAACCGCCCAGCAGCGCGAGGATGTTGTCCGTGGTGTCCGTCTCGGCCAGGCGCGGGAGGACCTTCGTCACGGAGAAGCGGTGCACCTCGGGGTCCGGGTCGGTGACGGCGTCCGTCGCGACGGTCACGTGGTAGCCGTGCTCGTGGGCCGCGCGGGCGGTGGACTCGACGCCCGCGCCCGTGGCGATGCCCGCGAGCACGACCTGGGTGACGCCCCTGCGGCGCAGCTGGAGGTCCAGGTCGGTGGCGTGGAAGGCGCCCCAGGTGTGCTTGGTGACGACGATGTCGGTCTCCTGGCGGCCGATCCCGGGCACGAGCTCGGCGAAGTCGGCCGGGGGCCGGCCGGGGCGCAGCGGGGCCTCGGAGCGGCCGGGCGCGGCGCCGACGACCCGCACGAGGACGACCGGCAGCCCGCGCTCGCGGAAGGCGGCGGCGAGGCGCGCGGCGCGCGCGACGACGGCGGCGGCCGTGGGGGCGGGGTCGGTGGTGGGCAGGGCGACGATGCCCTTCTGGAGGTCGACGAGGACGAGGGCGGTCGTGGGGTCGAGCGTGGTGGCTGTCATGCGGCCACCCTAAAGAAAGACAGGAAGCCTTGCAAGGATTCCTGTCTAATCTGCCGCGAGCGCGGGACATGCGCGATGGTCTTGCCACGGGGAGTGACGGCACCTACGGTCGCATGCACACGCGGATCTTCCGCGTACGCAGCCTGTTCGAAGCCCCGGCTGAGGAGCAGCTCATGGCCAACGTTGTCCGTGCGGCACTGGTCCAGGCGACCTGGACCGGCGATACCGAGTCGATGATCGCCAAGCACGAGGAGCACGCCCGCGCCGCCGCCGCGCAGGGCGCCAAGGTGATCGGTTTCCAGGAAGTCTTCAACGCCCCCTACTTCTGCCAGGTGCAGGAGAGCGAGCACTACCGCTGGGCCGAGCCCGTCCCGGACGGCCCCACCGTCCGCCGGATGAGCGATCTCGCCCGCGAGACCGGCATGGTGATCGTCGTGCCGGTCTTCGAGGTCGAGGGTTCCGGCTTCTACTACAACACCGCCGCCGTCATCGACGCCGACGGCACCTGTCTCGGCAAGTACCGCAAGCACCACATCCCCCAGATCAAGGGCTTCTGGGAGAAGTACTACTTCCGGCCCGGCAACCTCGGCTGGCCCGTCTTCGACACGGCCGTCGGCCGGATCGGCGTCTACATCTGCTACGACCGGCACTTCCCCGAGGGCTGGCGCGCCCTCGGCCTGGCCGGCGCGCAGCTCGTCTACAACCCCTCCGCCACCTCCCGGGGCCTCTCCGGCCACCTGTGGCGGCTCGAACAGCCCGCTGCGGCCGTCGCCAACGAGTACTTCGTCGCCGCCATCAACCGCGTGGGCCAGGAGGAGTACGGGGACAACGACTTCTACGGCACCTCCTACTTCGTCGACCCGCGCGGGCAGCTCGTCGGCGAGCCGGCCAGCGACACCAAGGAGGAACTGCTCGTCCGCGACCTGGACTTCGACGTGATCGACCAGGTGCGCCGGCAGTGGGCCTTCTACCGGGACCGCCGCCCCGACGCCTACGACGGGCTGGTGCGCCCATGAGCCCCGCCGCCCCGCTCCACGACCGGCACCGCGCCGTGATGCCCTCCTGGCTCGCCCTCTACTACGACGAGCCGCTGGAGCTCACCCACGGCGAGGGCCGGCACGTCTGGGACGCCTCCGGAAAGCGCTACCTCGACTTCTTCGGCGGCATCCTCACCACGATGACCGCCCATGCCCTCCCCGAGGTCACCAAGGCCGTGAGCGAGCAGGCCGGCCGCATCCTCCACACCTCCACCCTCTACCTCGACCGGCACATGGTCGAGCTCGCCGAGCGCGTCGCGAGCCTGTCCGGCATCCCCGACGCCCGCGTCTTCTTCACCACCTCCGGCACCGAGGCGAACGACGCGGCGCTGCTGCTGGCCACCACGTACCGGGGCTCCAACCAGATCCTGGCGATGCGCAACAGCTACCACGGCCGTTCCTTCTCCACGGTCGGCGTCACCGGGAACACCAGCTGGTCGCCCACCAGCCTCTCGCCGCTGCAGACGCTCTACGTCCACGGCGGCGTCCGCGGCCGCGGGCCGTACGCCCACCTGAACGACGGACAGTTCATCGAGGCGTGCGTCGCGGACCTGGAGGACGTGCTCGGCCAGGCGCACGGCACCGTCGCCGCGCTGATCGCCGAGCCCGTCCAGGGCGTCGGCGGCTTCACCGCGCCGCCCGACGGGCTCTACGCGGCCTTCCGCGAGGTCCTGGGGCGGCACGGCATCCTGTGGATCACCGACGAGGTGCAGACCGGCTGGGGCCGCACCGGCGACCACTTCTGGGGCTGGCAGGCGCACGCCGCGAGCGGCCCGCCCGATCTCCTGACCTTCGCCAAGGGCATCGGCAACGGCATGTCCATCGGTGGCGTCGTCGCCCGCGCCGACGTCATGAACTGCCTGGAGGCCAACTCCATCTCCACCTTCGGCGGCAGCCCCGTCACCATGGCCGCCGGCCTCGCCAACCTCACCTATCTGATCGAGCACGACCTCCAGGGCAACGCCCGCCGCGTCGGCGGCCTCCTCCTGGAGCGGCTGCGCGCCATCGGCGCCGGCCTGACGGTCGTCCACGAGGTGCGCGGCCGGGGGCTGATGGCCGGCGTCGAACTCGTCGGGCGCGACGGCTCGCCGTCCCCCCGCGCCGCCGCCCGTACCCTCGAACACGCCCGGGATCTCGGCCTGTTGATCGGCAAGGGCGGCCGCGAGGGCAACACCCTGCGCATCGCCCCGCCCATGACGCTCACCGTCGCGGAGGCCGAGGAGGGCGCCGCGATCCTGGAAGAGGCGCTGCGGCGCGCGCAACAGGACCTCGCCGCCGAGGAGACGCCATGACCACCACGATCGTCAGCGGCGGACTCGTGATCACCGCCGCCGACGAGATCACCGCGGACGTCCTGATCGAGGACGGCAAGGTCGTCGCGCTGGCCGCCCCGGACAGCGCGTACGCCCGGAGCCGGAGAGCCGACCGGGTCATCGACGCCACGGGGAAGTACGTCATCCCCGGCGGCGTCGACGCCCACACCCACTTCGAGCTCCCCTTCGGCGGCACCTCCTCCTCGGACACCTTCGAGACCGGCACCCGCGCCGCCGCCTGGGGCGGCACGACGACGGTCGTCGACTTCGCCGTCCAGTCGAAGGGCCAGGCCCTGCGCGAGGGCCTGGACGCCTGGCACGCCAAGGCGGAGGGCCGGTGCGCCGTCGACTACGCCTTCCACATGATCCTCTCCGATGTGCACGAGAGCTCGCTCAAGGAGATGGACCTGCTGGTGGGGGAGGGCGTGACGTCCTTCAAGCTGTTCATGGCCTACCCGGGCGTCTTCTACAGCGACGACGGGCAGATCCTGCGCGCGATGCAGCGGGCCGCCGGCAACGGCGGGCTGATCATGATGCACGCCGAGAACGGCATCGCCATCGACGTCCTAGTCGAACAGGCCCTGGCGGCGGGGAAGACCGATCCGCGCTACCACGGCGAGGTCCGCAGGGCCCTGCTGGAGGCCGAGGCCACCCACCGGGCGATCCAGCTCGCCCGGGTCGCCGGCAGCCCCCTGTACGTCGTGCACGTCTCGGCCGAGGAGGCCGTCGCCGAGCTCGCCCAGGCCCGCGACAAGGGCCTCCCGGTCTTCGGCGAGACCTGCCCGCAGTACCTCTTCCTCTCCACCGACAACCTCGCCGAACCGGGCTTCGAGGGCGCCAAGTACGTCTGCTCCACGCCGCTTCGGCCGCGCGAGCACCAGGCCGCGCTCTGGCGCGGGCTGCGCACCGACGACCTCCAGGTCGTCTCCACCGACCACTGCCCCTTCTGCTTCTCCGGCCAGAAGGAGCTGGGCCGGGGCGACTTCTCGAAGATCCCCAACGGGCTGCCCGGCGTGGAGAACCGCATGGACCTCCTCCACCAGGCCGTCGTCGACGGCCACATCTCCCGCCGCCGCTGGATCGAGATCGCCTGCGCCGCGCCCGCCCGGATGTTCGGCCTCGCCCCGCACAAGGGCACCATCGCCCCCGGCGCCGACGCCGACATCGTCGTCTACGACCCCCACGCGCGGCAGACGCTCTCCGCGTCCACCCACCACATGAACGTCGACTACTCGGCCTACGAGGGCAAACAGATCACCGGGCAGGTGGAGACCGTCCTCTCGCGCGGCGAAACCGTCATCGACCGACGGAAGTTCACCGGCCGGGCGGGCCACGGCCGCTACGTGCCCCGCACCACCTGCCAGTACCTCCCGTAACGTGTAAGGAGCACCCCGCACGTGGACTTCGGCCTCGTCCTCCAGACCGACCCGCCCGCCACCGCCGTCGTCGACCTCATGAGACGCGCCGAGGGCGCGGGCTTCCGCTACGGCTGGACGTTCGACTCCGCCGTGCTCTGGCAGGAGCCCTTCGTCATCTACAGCCGCATCCTGGAACACACCGACAGCCTCATCGTCGGTCCCATGGTCACCAACCCCTCCACCCGCACCCCCGAGGTGACCGCCTCCACCTTCGCCACCCTCAACGACATGTACGGCAACCGCACCGTCTGCGGCATCGGCCGGGGCGACTCCGCGATGCGGGTGGCCGGGCGCAAGCCCAACACCCTCGCCACGCTGAGCGAGTCGATGCGCGTCATCCGCGACCTCGCGGAGGGGCGCGAGGCCGACGTCGGCGGCGGGAAGACGCTGCGGATCCCCTGGGTCCGCGACGGCCGGCTGCCCGTGTGGATGGCCGCCTACGGGCCCAAGGCCCTCGCCCTGGCGGGCCGCGAGGCCGACGGCTTCATCCTCCAGCTCGCCGACCCCTTCCTCACCGAATGGATGGTCAAGGCCGTGCGCGCCGCGGCCGCCGACGCGGGCCGCGACCCGTCCTCCGTCACCGTCTGCGTCGCCGCCCCCGCCTACGTCGGCGACGACCTCGCCCACGCGCGCGAACAGTGCCGCTGGTTCGGCGGCATGGTCGGCAACCACGTCGCCGACCTCGTCACCCGCTACGGCACCCACTCCGGCGCCGTCCCCGACGACCTCACCGACTACATCGAGCGCCGCTCCGGCTACGACTACAGCCACCACGGCCGCGCCGGCAACCCCTCGACGGACTTCGTCCCCGACGAGATCGTCGACCGCTTCTGCGTCCTCGGCCCGGTGGCCGCCCACCGCGAACGCCTGGAGCGGCTCAGGGAGCTGGGCGTCGACCAGTTCGCCCTCTACGCGATGCACGACGCGAAGGAGGAGACGATCGACGCGTACGGGGAGCATCTGATCCCGGCGCTGGGGTAGCCGGCCCCGGCCCCGCCCGCCCCGACGGACACCTCTCTCACCGGTGAGGGAGGTGTCCTAGATCACTGAGCCGAGTTCCGGACGGAATCCGTCATTCCGGCCTGTTTCCCCCTACGCTCACCGAACGCGACAGGAGCGCCACAGAAACGACACGGATTCACCACAGAAAGCGATCATGAACCGAGCCCTGAAGAGAGCCGCGAGACTTCTCACCGCGCCGGCCGCCGCCCTGACCCTCCTCGTACCCGTCCTCGCCGTCACCGCGACTCCCGCGGCCGCCGCCGCGACCGACGCCTACACCTTCACCAACACCGACGGCACCCTCAACGCGACGGGCAACAACGACGGAAACCAGATATCCGTCACCCCCGGCGGCACCAACTACACGAACTGGCGGCTGATCAAGCTCGGCGACCCCGGCACGTTCAACATCGCCAGCACCTCCTCCGGGAAGTGCGTCCACTCCACCCAGCCCGCCGTCCAGCAGTCCTGTGGCAAGGACGGCGAGCAGTGGCACTTCCGCCCCGTCGACGGGAAGCCCAACGCGTTCGGCATCGTCCGCCGCGACGACAAGAGCGGCACCGAGTGGTGCATGGACAACCGGGGCGGCCTCCACCTGTGGGGCATCCTCGCCCAGCCCAACATCTGCAACGGCAGCGCGAGCCAGGAGTGGACGGTGCCGGCGGCGAAGGCGGCCGAGGCGAGGCAGCTCGCCCTCGACTACTACACCGACCTGTGCTCCAAGAAGACCTCCACCTGTTCGTGGACGCAGAAGTCCGAGGGGAAGCCCGAGGTCCTGCCCCGTCAGCCCGCCTCGTCGGTCTGGTACAACGACACCAGCGGCACCATGAAGCAGGTCTTCACCACGATCTACCACTCCGGCTGGGCACAGTCGTTCTCCGCCGGCGTGTCGACCTCCGTCGGCGTCTCCGGTGGTGTCTCCGTCCCCGTCCAGGCGCTGATCAGCAACCAGCTCACCGCGACGCAGACCTACCAGTCCGACGAGACGACCGTGAACGGCATCGCGATCGACGTCCCGGCCAAGAACTACGGCTGGGTCGACTTCGCCGCCGTCGGCAAGAAGGTCACCGGCACCTGGACCTTCAACACCGACAACCAGCCGTGGACCGCCGACGCGACGGTGACCGTCCCCGTCATCAACTCGGCGGCCGGCTCCACGATGTACGTCGCCCGCACCAGCGCGGACGCGCCCGGCAGCGGCACCGGCGGCACCGACGTCAAGCCCGCCGCCCTCGCGAGGACCGCGACGGCCACCGTGGACGTGCCCGAAGGCGCCAAGCTGACCGCCCACAACGGCGGTGTCCGGGTCAGTGACGCCAACGGCGGCACGATCGCGACGGTGCAGCCCGGCACCGTCACGGACACCGACGGCACGACCCACAAGGTCGGTCTCGCGGTGAACGGCAACACCGTCACCCAGACCATCGAAGGCGTCACCGGCGACACCGTCACCGGCACGATCTCGCCCCCGACCTTCTCCCTGGGCACCTCCGCCACTCCCGAGGTGACGGCGGCGGTGAAGTCCCTCATGGCCGCCCCCGCCGCCAAGAACAGCGACGAGCACGACAAGTGCATGGCCAAGAAGATCGGCACCAGCATCGTCGTCGGAGGTGTCACGGGTGCCCTGACCGGCCCCGAAGGAGTCGCCATCGGCATGCTCACCGGCGCGTTCAAGGGCATCGCCAAGGGCGTCATCGAGTGCTGACCGTTGGGCCCCCGCCGTCATCGGCGGGGGCCCGCACCACCCCTACGGCACGCGCGCCGTCCACTCCTCCGAGGAGAACTTCGTCGCGGCCAGCTCCTCCGCCCGCGCCATCTCCTCCGGCGTGACGGCCCCGTCGGCGAGCCCGTACCGCCCCCGGAACGTCTCCACCATGCGCTCGATCACGGCGTCCCGCGCCAGACCCGTCTGCCGCCGCAGCGGATCCACCCGCTTCTTCGCGGACTTCGTCCCCTTGTCGGAGAGCTTCTCCTTGCCGATGCGCAGCACGTCGAGCATCTTGTCCGCGTCGATGTCGTACGCCATCGTCACGTGGTGGAGCACCGCGCCGTCGCCGGACACCACCCGCTTCTGCGCGGCCCCCGCGATCTTGCCCGCCTCCGTGGCGATGTCGTTGAGCGGCTGGTACCAGGCCTTGACGCCCATGCCCTCAAGCGCGGCGAGGACCCAGTCGTCGAGGTAGGCGTAGCTGTCGGCGAAGGACAGGCCCTGCACGAGCGCGTCCGGCACGCACAGCGAGTACGTGATCGTGTTGCCGGGCTCGACGAACATGGCGCCGCCGCCGCTGATCCGGCGCACCACCGTCATCCCGTGGCGCTCCGCGCCCTCCGGGTCCACCTCGTTCCGCAGCGACTGGAAGCTGCCGATGATCACGGCCGGGGACGCCCACTCCCACACCCGCAGCGTCGGCGGCCGCCGGCCCGCCGCGACCTCGGCGGTGAGGACCTCGTCCAGCGCCATGTGCAGGGCGGGGGACTGGGGGCCGTCGTGGATCAGCTGCCAGTCGTAGTGATGCCAATCGGTGGCCTGTGCCAGCGCCCGCCGCACCGCCACGCCCACGGCCTCGGAGGAGAAGCCGAACATCACCGTGCCCTCGGGCAGCGCCGCGTCGATGCGGGCGGCGAGCTCCGGGGCGGGGGTGTCGGCCGGCGCGCCCTCCAGGGCGCGGTTGATGTCGAGCAGCGCCTCGTCGGGCTCCAGGAAGAAGTCCCCGGCCACCCGGACGTCGCGCAGCGAGCCGTCCTCGACCGCCAGGTCCACGACGACGAGTTTTCCGCCCGGAACCTTGTATTCGCCGTGCACGGCCGCGTCCTCCCGCTCGTTCCCGGCCATCGGCCACCCGGCCGACGGCGGAATCCACCGTAACTCTTGTGCGCCCGTCCGCCGTCTGCCTAGCTGGGGGCTGTGAGTCCGACGTTCCCCACGTTCACCACCCGGCCCACCCTCCAGGGCACCTTCGGCATGGTGTCCTCCACCCACTGGCTGGCCTCCCAGTGCGCGATGGCCGTCCTGGAGGGCGGCGGCAACGCCTTCGACGCCGCCGTGGCCGCCGGGTTCGTCCTCCACGTCGTCGAGCCGCACCTCAACGGGCCGGCCGGTGAGGTGCCCGCGCTGCTCGCCCCCGCCGGGGGACCGGTGCGGGTGCTGTGCGGCCAGGGGCCGGCCCCCGCCGGGGCGAGCGTGGCGCACTACACCTCGCTCGGCCTGGAGCTCGTCCCCGGCACCGGCCCCCTCGCGGCGGCCGTGCCCGGCGCCTTCGACGCCTGGATGCTGCTCCTGCGCGACCACGGCACCAAGTCCCTCCGCGAGGTGCTCGGCCACGCGATCGGCTACGCCGAGCACGGCCACGCGCCCGTCGAACGGGTCGGGGCGACCGTGGCCACCGTCCAAAGGCTGTTCGAGACCGAACCGGAGTGGGCGTCCTCCGCCGCCCTCTACCTGCCCGGCGGCAGACCCCCGGCCCCCGGCGTCCTCTTCCGCAACCCCGCCCTCGCCGCCACCTGGCGCCGGCTCCTCGCCGAGGCGGAGGCGGCCGGCCCCGGCCGCGAGACACGGATCGACGCCGCCCGCCGGATCTGGCGCGAGGGCTTCATCGCCGAGGCGCTCGTCCGGGCCGCCGCCCGCCCCACCCTGGACACCTCCGGGGAACGCCACACGGGCACCCTCACCGGCGACGACCTCGCCCGCCACCACGCCGGCTACGAGGACCCCGTCACCTTCGACTGGCGGGGCTGGACCGTCTGCAAGGCCGGCCCCTGGTCACAGGGCCCCGTCCTCCTCCAGCAACTGGCCCTCCTCCCCGAGGACCTCCCCGCCCCCGGCACGCCCGAATACGTCCACACCCTCATCGAGGGCGGCAAGCTCGCCATGGCCGACCGCGAGGCCTGGTACGGCGACGCCACCGGCGACGTACCGCTGGACGCGCTGCTGTCGGACGCCTACAACGCCGAGCGCCGGAAGCTCATCGGCGCCACAGCCTCGTACGAGCTGCGCCCCGGCAGCCCCGGCGGACGCGTGCCACGGCTCGCCCGGCTCCCCGAGGGCGAGGCCCCGCCGGCCCTCCACGCGGGCGGCGGGGAGCCCACCGTCGGCGCCGACGGCGCCACCTCCGGGGACACCTGCCACCTCGACGTCGTCGACCGCTGGGGCAACATGATCTCCGCGACGCCCAGCGGCGGCTGGCTCCAGTCCAACCCCGTCGTGCCCGAGCTCGGCTTCCCCCTCGGCACCCGGCTCCAGATGGCCTGGCTGGAGGAGGGCCTGCCCAACAGCCTCACGCCCGGCCGCCGGCCGCGCACCACGCTCACCCCGTCGCTGGCCCTGCGCGGCGGCGAACCCGTCCTGGCCTTCGGCACCCCCGGCGGCGACCAGCAGGACCAGTGGCAACTGCACTTCTTCCTCGCCCTCGCCCTGCGCCCCGAGGTGCGCGGCGGGCCGGACCTCCAGGGCGCCATCGACGCCCCCAACTGGCACCAGGAGAGCTTCCCCGGCTCCTTCCACCCCCGGACGGCCCGCCCCGGCGCCGTCACCGTCGAATCGCGGCTCGGGGAGAGCGCCATCACAGAGCTGCGCCGCCGGGGGCACGCGGTCACGGTCGGCGGGCCGTGGTCGGAGGGCCGGCTGTGCGCGGTCGCCCGCGACCCGGAGACGGGCGTGCTGTCGGCGGCCGCCAACCCGCGCGGGATGCAGGGGTACGCGGTGGGACGCTGACCAGGCGTTCATGCGAACGTCATGGTGAGGCCATCGCCACACCACCGGTCGTCGGTGCCGCGTGGTTCGATGTTCATATGGTTCAGACGATCGAAAAGTCCCTCGCCACGTTCCTCGAAGGCGATCTCGGAGAGGTCGAGGAGGCGGTCCGCAAGGCGGCCGCCACCGAGATCCTGCCGCGCTTCCGGCAGCTCGCCGCGGACGAGATCGTGGAGAAGAACGGCCCGCACGACCTCGTCACCGTCGCCGACCGGCTCGCCGAGGAACAGCTCACCCACGCCCTCACCGCCCTCCTGCCCGGCTCGGTGGTGGTCGGCGAGGAGGCCGTGCACGCCGACCCGTCCGTGCTCGGCGCCCTCGGCGGGGACGCCCCGGTGTGGATCGTCGACCCCGTCGACGGCACCCGCCAGTTCGTCCACGGCGACCCCGGCTTCGCCACCCTCGTCTGCCTCGCCCACCGCGGCGAGCTGCTGGCCTCCTGGACGTACGCCCCCGCGCTCGACGAGCTGGCCGTCGCCCGGCGCGGCGGGGGAGCGGTCCTCAACGGCGTACCGCTGCGCTCCGGTTCCCCCGAGCCGGGCCGCGAGCTGACCGTGGCGATCTCGCACTACGACTTCACCACCGACGAGGAGAAGCGCGTCCTCGCGACGCTGCTCACCGACGGCGTCGCCCCTCGCCCCTGCGGCTCGGCAGGCCTGGAGTACCTGGCGGTGGCCCGCGGCACGCTGGATTCGCTGGCTTTCACATGGGAGAACGCCTGGGACCACGCGGCCGGACTGCTGCTGGTCGCCGAGGCCGGCGGGGCGAGCGCCACGGTCGCGGGCGAGCCGTTCCGGATCACCGGCGGCAACGCGCTTCCCCTCAGCGCCGCGCGGGACGAGAAGACGCTGCGGCATATCCTGGGGCTGCTGGCGTCCGCCGGCTGATACCCAAGGAGACGAGGGGATTCCGGTGGCCACCATGCTCGACGCCGTCGTCGTGGGGGCGGGGCCCAACGGGCTGACCGCCGCCGTCGAACTCGCCCGGCGGGGCCTCGCCGTCGAGGTCTTCGAGGCCGCCGACGCCATCGGGGGCGGGGCCCGCACCGAGGAGCTGACCCTGCCGGGCTTCCGGCACGACCCGTGCTCGGCCGTCCACCCCCTCGCCGTCCGCTCGCCCGCCTTCGCCGGCATGCCACTGGACCTCCACGGCCTGGAGTGGATCCACCCCGAGCTGCCGCTGGCGCACCCCTTCCCCGACGGGACGGCCGCCGTGCTCTCCCGGAGCGTCGGCGAGACCGCCGCCTCGCTCGGCCCGCGCGACGCCGGCCGCTACCGCCGGCTCATGGCGCCCTTCCGCGGCCGCTGGGACACGGTGGCCGCCGACTTCCTGCGCACCCAGTGGGACGGGCTGCCCCGCGACCCGGTCACCTACGCCCGTTTCGGGCTGGTCGCCGGGCAGTCCGCCGGGCTGCTGGCCAGGACCCGCTTCCACGACGAGAAGGCCCGGGGCCTCCTCGCCGGGCTCGCCGCCCACGGCATCGCCCCGCTCAGCGGCTTCGGCACCGGCGGCATGGCCCTGATCTTCGCGCTCGCCGCCCACGAGGGCGGCTGGCCCGTGCCGCGCGGCGGCTCGCAGTCCATCGCCGACGCCCTCGGCTCGTACCTGCGCGAGCTGGGCGGCGTCATCCACACGGGCTTCGAGGTCAAGCACCTCGACGACCTGCCGCCCGCCCGGGCGTTCGTCTTCGACACCTCGCCCACCGCGCTCGCCCGGATCGCGGGACTCGGCGACGCCTACCGGAAGTTCCGCTACGGACCCAGCGTCTTCAAGATCGACTACGCGCTGGACGGGCCCGTGCCCTGGACGGCCGAGCCCGCCCGGCGGGCCGGCACCGTCCATGTCGGCCCCACCTTCGGCGAGATCGGGGAGGCCCTGCGGGCCGCCGTCGAGGGCGACGACCCGTCCGTCCCCTTCCTCATCACCGCCCAGCCCAGCATCATCGACCCCACGCGCGCGCCCGAGGGCAAGCACACCTTCTGGGCGTACGGGCACGTGCCCAACGGCTGGGAGGGCGACGCGACGGAGGTGATAGAGCGACAGATCGAGCGCTTCGCCCCCGGTTTCCGCGACCGCGTCCTCGCCCGCGCCACGGCCGGGCCGCCCGAGCTCGCGGCGCGCAACGCCAACTACGTCGGCGGCGACATCGCCACGGGATCGGTGGCGGGCCTGCGGCTGCTGCTGCGCCCCAGGCTCGCGCGCGTCCCCTACGCCACCGCGCACCCGGCCGTCTTCCTGTGCTCCTCGGCCACCCCGCCGGGCCCGGGCGTCCACGGCATGTCCGGCCACCACGCGGCACGAGCGGTCTGGCGCAGGCTCTTCGCGTGAGCGGGCTCTTCGCGTGACCGACAGGGGTGGGGGTCCCCCCTGTCGGTTCACCCCTGCCGGACCGCGCCGTGGACGTCCTCGACCGTCAGGTAGCGGCCCGACAGCGCCGCGGCCGGGCCCGTGGCCAGTTCGAGGACGGCGCCGACCGCCCGGGGGAGCGGAACGGACCGCCCGGCCTCGATCTCCGCACGGATCCAGCGGGCGCGGCGGCGGCGCCAGGGGTCGGCCGAGTCGATCTCGGTGAGCGCGCTCGTGGTGAGTCCGGTCGCCACGAGCCCCGGGTGGAGGCTGAAGGCCAGGACGTTGTGA
This sequence comes from Streptomyces abikoensis, assembly GCF_014648775.1. Lineage (GTDB taxonomy): Bacteria > Actinomycetota > Actinomycetes > Streptomycetales > Streptomycetaceae > Streptomyces > Streptomyces abikoensis. Next base: position 1,046,327 of record NZ_BMRT01000001.1, on the reverse strand, counting down.
GGGCGGGCCTCGCTGGCGATGTTCTCGATGAACGTGATGCCAGCGGCCTTGGCGACGGAGTAGGACGACAGCGTGGGCCAGCGGTGCCGTCCCGCCGCGCTGCTGATGCTGATGACACGGCCGCCACCGTGACGGATCATCAGCGGAAGCACGGCGTGCACGGTGGCGAAGGTGCTCAGTGTGTTGACGCGCACCGCCTCCCACCACTGTTCGACCGGGATCTCCCAGGTGAGGCCGATGGGGCCTTCCACGCCGGCGTTGTCGATGAGGACGTCGACGCGGCCGAGGTCGGAATGGATCCGCCGTATGGCGGCGGCGGCCGCCGCCATGTCGCTGACATCGGCGCACACCGGTGTGACCGGACGGCCAGGTCGCGTGGGCAGCGCGGTGGCGAGGCGCTCCAGCGCCGGGCGGGTGCGCGCGACGACGGCCAGCCGGAAACCCCGTTCGGCACAGGCGGTGGCGATGGCCGCCCCGAGCCCGCCGGTGGCACCGGTGATGACGACGACGGGCGGGTCACCATCGGCAACGCGTGTGCTGGTCCCGTCATACGGCGGCATGGGACATGTCCTCCTGCTCGGGTACGCCGTAGCGCTCGCGCAACGCGGCACGGTCAAGTTTGCCGGTGGCCGAAAGGGGCAGCCGCTCGGCGAAGTCGACGGAGCGGGGCACCTTGTACCGGGCGAGCAGACGGCGGCAGTGCACGAGAAGTTCCTCGGCGTCCGGCCGGCCGCCGGGCCCGGGAACGACCACGGCATGAGGGACCTCGCCGCGCCGGTGATCCGCACGGGCGATCACGGCGGCGTCCTCGACCCGGGGGTGAGTACGCAGGACGTCCTCGACCTCGGCGGGCTCCACGCTGTACCCGCCGGTCATGATGGTGTCCTTGGAGCGTCCGACGACGCGGACGCAGCCGTGTTCGTCGCGGAGCACCAAGTCGCCGGTGCGCAGCCAGCCGTCGTCGTCGGTGACGGGGATCACCTGCCGGGAGCCGGTCCGGCGGCCGGGGGTGACCTGGGCGCCTCGCACCCACAGCTCGCCGGCCGTGCCGGCCGGCGCCGGTCGGCCGGATGCGCGGTGGTCGACGACGCGGACTTCCAGGCCCGGGACGGGGACGCCGGCACTGTCCCGGCAGGAATCCGTGGTGGGGCTCAGTCCCGGGCCGCCGAGTTCGGTCATCCCCCAGCTCTGCAGCAACTCGACGCCGGTGCGCCGGTGCCAGTCCTCGCGCAGGCCGGCGGGCGTCTGCTGCCCCGCGCTCAGGCAGCGCCGCAGAGCGGCCGGCCGCCACCGCCCGTCGGAGGCCTCCAGCAGCCCGCGGTAGACGGTCGGCACCGCTTCGACGACGGTGACGTCGCGGGCGGCCAGCTCCTCCAGCCACCGGGTCGGCTCGAAGGCACGGGAGGAGACCAGCAGCGTCGCCCCCGCCAGCAGGGTCGAGACCGCCGCGAGATGGCCGTAGGCGTGCGCGAGGGGGATGGGGACGGCCACCACGTCATCGGGGGCGCGGTGCCGGCGGTGCCAGAAGCCGGTCGCGAGGTGGAGCGCCCGTCCTGTCTGGACCAGAGGACGGCAGGCACCCGTCGATCCCGATGTGTGCATGACCATGCAAGGGGCGTCCGCCTCGGAGCGTTGCCTCACGTCTCCTGCCGCTCCGCGTGGACCGCGTGCGACCGGTCGTTCCGGCGGCACCGTGATCACGTGCACGCGCAGCCCCCGCCCGGTGCACAGTTCCTCGACGCCGTCCGCCTGTTCCGGGCCGGTCAGCACCGCCCGGGGGCGGACGTGCTCCAGCACGCGGGCGATCTCGTGCTCGGTGAGCACGGCGTTCACCGGTGCCACCGCCATGCCCGCCTTGTGGACGGCGAGATACGCGGCGATCCAGGAACCGCCGTTGGGCAGGAGCACCGCGGCGCAGTCCTCCGGGGTGTCCGCCAGCGGGCGCAGCGTGGCGGCCAGTGAGGAGGACCAGTCGTCCAACTCGGCATAGGAATGGGCCGCGGTCCCGTCGAGGACGGCGATGCCGGCGTCGTTCGCGGAGAGCGCGTCGATCAGTGCGTCACGGAACATCTCAGGCACGCCCTCCGGCTGTCGCCGCCTCGGTCCGTGTCCCGGGCGGAACGACACGGGGGCTGAACAGCTCGCGGATATAGGCCCACGGCTTGTCGGCGGCGTTCAGGGTGTAGTCCTTGAAAGCGCAGTGCGTGGCCGGCGTCTGCGGCCATCGCGTCAGGCCGGTCCGGTTGATCCGGCGGCTCATCGGCAGGCCCGCCGCGGCGAACGCGAACCCGATGGGCCGGGTCCGATCCCGCATCGCCGCGTCGACCCGTTGGTCCTTACCGGCCCGCGCCACCACGATGTTGACCGACACCACCTCCCCGTCACGGCTGACCAGGCGGGTGCGGCGCACCAGGCACTCGTCGTCCGCCGCCAGGGCCAACAGCCCGCGCGCGGCCGCCTCCACCTGCCTTCCCGGCGTCGTCTCGACACCGTCCACCCGCGGTGTGAGGGCCGCTTGTGTGAGTGCCTGGAGCAGAACGGTGGTCAGGCCGTCGCTGGCCAGCAGTATGCGGGTGACGGGCGACCGGAAATCCGAGGTCGCGTGTGAAGTACGGTCCGGGAGCAACGGCTCGGTCCGCGCGGCCCACCGCGCGTCAGTCATCGGCACGACCGGCCCAACGACTGATTGATCCAATTGGCAACTACCGGGAACCGTAAAAGCCGTGACCCGGCGCCTCCGCCCGGCCTACGCCGCCTGGCCCAGGTCGGCCAGCACCCCGGCGCGCAGCGCCGCGGGGTCCACGCCGAGGCGGCGGAAGTAGGCCGCCGTCGCCCCGTCGTCGCAGCCGAGCACGCCCAGCAGGACGTGTTCCAGGCCGATGTGATCGCTCCTCAGCGTCCGCGCCTCGCGCAGCGACCTCTCCAGTACCTTCTTGGCGCGGGGCTCGAAGGGGATGTGGCCCACGAGTCCGGCGGGGTTGCGGCCCAGCCCGAACAGCCGCCGGCCCGCCGGTTCGAGTGCCGGCGGCGGCGCGTCCAGCGCGCCGGGGCCGAACGCCCGCTCCGCCTGGTCGCGCACCGCGTCGAGGTCGATGCCGAAGGCGCGCAGCGCCTCCGCGTCGTCCTCGTCGAAGTGGCCGTCCGAGGCGCCCGGTGCCGGGTCGAAGGCGGCGCGGCAGCTCTCGGCGGTGACGCCGAAGCGGGCCAGCGTGGTACCGACCGGCGCCCCCGTGCTGCAGGTGATCGCCAGCAGTAGGTGTTCCGTGCCGATCCGCGTGTGCCCCAGCGCGCGCGCCTCCTCCTGGGCCTCGACGACCACGGTGCGCGCGTCCTTGGTGAATCGTTCGAACATGTCTGTCTACCTCCTGGCGTGCTTCTTGTGGACCGCCTGCCTGCTGACCCCGAGGGCGCTCCCGATCTCCTCCCAGGACCAGCCCTGCCGCCGCGCGCTGTCGACCTGCAGGGCCTCCAGCCGCTCCACCAGCCGCCGCAGTGCGGCGACGGCACGCAGCCCCACCCGGGGGTCCGGGCTCATCGCGGCTTCGGTGGTGCCCACCGCGTCGTTGGCTTCCGTCGCTTCGGTTCCGGCCATGCTGTCAACCTAGGATGACAAGAGGTGACTGTCAACCACTATTGACAGAAGGGCCCGTCGGCCCGGCGACCTCGATGTCGGATTTCCGCGAGCACCGGGGCCCTTGGAAGATCGACCCTGGAGACATGCACACCGACTTCGACCGCTGCGTACGGGCCGTCCACTCCAAGGACGCGCGCTTCGACGGCTGGTTCTTCACCGCCGTCCTCACCACACGCGTCTACTGCCGCCCCAGCTGCCCCGTAGTGCCGCCGAAGGAACGGAACATGACCTTCTACCCCAGCGCGGCCGCCGCCCAGCAGGCCGGCTTCCGCGCCTGCAAACGCTGCCGGCCCGACGCCGCCCCCGGTTCGCCGCAGTGGAACGAACGCGCCGACCTCGTCGCCCGCGCCATGCGCCTCATCGCCGACGGCACGGTCGACCGCGAAGGCGTCGGCGGCCTCGCCGCCCGCCTCGGCTACAGCACCCGCCAGATAGAACGACGGCTGCTCGCCGAGCTCGGCGCCGGACCCCTCGCCCTCGCCCGGGCCCAGCGCGCCCAGACCGCACGCGTCCTGATCGAGACCAGCGACCTGCCCATGGCCGACGTCGCCTTCGCCGCCGGGTTCTCCGCCCTGCGCACCTTCAACGAGACCGTCCGCGAGGTCTTCGCGCTCACCCCCAGCGACCTGCGCGCCCGCGCCGCGCGCGGCCGGGGCCCCGCCACCCCCGGCACCCTGGCGCTGCGCCTGCCCTTCCGGGCGCCCCTGTGCCCCGACAACCTCTTCGGGATGCTCGCCGCCACCGCCGTCCCCGGCGTGGAGGAGTGGCGCGACGGCGCGTACCACCGCACCCTGCGCCTCCCCCACGGGCCGGGCACGGTCGCGCTCGCCCCCCGGTCCGGCCACATCGACTGCCGGCTCGCCCTCACCGACCTGCGCGACCTGGCCGGCGCCATCAGCCGCTGCCGGGGACTGCTCGACCTCGACGCCGACCCCGAGGCCGTCGACGAACGGCTGCGCGCCGACCCGGCGCTCGCGCCCCTCGTCGACGCCGCCCCCGGCCGGCGCGTCCCGCGCACGGTGGACGGCGAGGAGTTCGCCGTACGGGCCGTGCTGGGCCAGCAGGTGTCGACGGCCGCCGCCCGCACCCTCGCCGCACGGCTCGTCGCCGCGCACGGCGAACCCGTCACCCCGCCCGAGGGCGGCCCCGGCGCCGGGCTCACCCACCTCTTCCCGTCCACCGAGGCGCTCGCCGCCCTCGACCCCGCCGCCCTGGCCATGCCCGCCGGCCGCCGGGCCTGCCTCGTCCGCACCGTCCGGGAGCTCGCCGACGGCGAACTCGCCCTCGGCGTCGGCGGCGACCGCTCGCGCGCCCGCGCGCGGCTCGCCGCGCTGCCGGGCATCGGGCCCTGGACGGCGGAGATCATCGCGATGCGCGCCCTCGGCGACCCCGACGCCTTCCCCGCCACCGACCTCGGCGTACGCCGCGCGGCCGCCCGGACCGGACTGCCCGCGACTCCCGCCGCGCTGACCCGGCACGCCGCGGCCTGGCGGCCCTGGCGCGCCTACGCCGTCCAGTACCTGTGGTCGGCCGACGACCACGCCACCACCCGCATGCCCGTCTGACGCCCCGCCCGCGAGGAGACCTCCCATGACCTACGTCCGCGTCCACACCGTCATTGACAGCCCCTACGGCCCCCTGACGCTCGTCGCCACCGACGGCGTCCTCTCCGGCCTCTACATGACCGGCCAGCGCCACCGCCCTCCCCAGGAGAGCTTCGGCGACCGGGAGGACGAACCCCTCGACGCCGACGGGCCGTTCCCCGAGGCGATCCGCCAGCTGACCGCGTACTTCGCGGGCGAACGCACCGGATTCGACCTCCCCCTGCGCCTGGAGGGCACGCCCTTCCAGCGCCGCGTCTGGGAGGAGCTGCGGCGGATCCCCTACGGGCGGACCGTCTCCTACGGCGAGCTCGCCGAGCGCCTCGGCGCCCCGGGCGCCGCCCGGGCCGTCGGCCTCGCCAACGGGAAGAACCCCGTGGGCATCATCGTCCCCTGCCATCGGGTCGTCGGCGCGAGCGGAGATCTGACGGGGTATGGCGGTGGGCTGGAGCGCAAGCGGCGGCTGTTGGCCCACGAGGGTGCCCCCGGAAGGCTGTTTTGAGCGGTCCGCCAGAATCACGGTCCGGATGCCCGCGGGCCGGTGGGGGCTTGTCGCGCCCGCGCGGCGGTAGCCGCATATCAGCCCTGCCCCGCGCCCCCTACGGGGCGGTACCGCCCAGCCGGGCCAGCAGCGCCGGCAACGCGGTGCCGATCGGCTCGCGCACGATCTCGTCGGCGCGGTCGTCGTACGGCGTGGGCTCGGCGTTGACGATGATCAGCCGGGCACCGTGGTCGGCCGCGAGACCGGCGAGGGAGGCGGCGGGGTGCACCTTGAGGGTCGTACCGACCGCGATGAACACCTCGCAGGCCTTGGCGACGGCCACCGCCTGGCCCAGCACCTCCGGGTCCAGGCCCTCGCCGAACATGACCGTCGCCGACTTCAGGATCCCGCCGCATGCCTCGCACGCCGGGTCGGGGTCGCCGGCCGCGACCCGTTCCAGCGCCTCCGTCATGCCGGACCGCGCGTGGCACCGGGTGCACACCACCGCCCGCGCCGTGCCGTGCAGTTCGAGGACCTTGCGCTCCGGCATGCCCGCCATCTGGTGCAGTCCGTCGACGTTCTGCGTGATGACGCGCACGGGGGTGCCGGACCGCTCCAGGCGGACCACCGCCTCGTGCGCGGCGTTCGGCCGGGCGGTCAGCGTCGGCGCGTCCCGCCGCATCTGCCAGGACCGGCGGCGGATCTCGGGATCCGCCATGTAGTACTCGTACGTGACGAGCTTCTCGGCCTCCGGGTCCCGCCGCCACAGGCCGTTCGGTCCCCGGTAGTCGGGGATGCCGGAGTCGGTGGAGATGCCGGCGCCGCTGAGGATCGCCACGAGAGGCCGTGCGTTTGTCATGGCGTGAGCGTACGTGCGCCGGGTCGCGGCGGCACGCGGGTTTTTCGGTGCCGCGACGCCCCGACGCCCTGGTCAGGAGGACCCGGTTCCGCCCGGCCCCTCCTCGTCCCGGTCCCGCGTGCTCTCCGCGAGCCGGCGCAGCCGGTGGTGGCGCACCGGGCCCCGCTCGGTGACGGCTTCGCCGACCATCGTCCGCAGGGCGTCCCGCAGCCCGTGGAGGGCGTGGTGCGGCGCGGGTCCGGCGCCCGGGTCCGTCCGTAGTTCGGACAGCAGCGCCCAGCACACGGCAAGCATCACCAGCACGAAGGGCAGCGCCACCAGGATCGTCGCCGACTGGAGGGACTTCAGCCCGCCCGCCACCAGCAGTACCGCCGCCACCGCGGCCATCAGCACGCCCCACACCACCACCAGCCAGGTGCGCGGATGGAGGGCGCCCCGGCTGGAGAGCGAGCCCATCACCAGGGACGCGGAGTCCGCGCTGGTGATGAAGTACGTCATGACCAGCGCCATCGCGATCCACGAGGTGAGCGTGGCCAGCGGCAGGGTGTCCAGCAGGGCGAACAGGGAGGCCTCCGCGCCCTCCTTGACCGTGCCCGCCATGTCGGCGGCCCCGGTCAGGTCCAGGCGCAGCGCGCTGCCGCCCATGACGCAGAACCACACCACCGTCGCCCCGCTGGGCACCAGCAGTACCCCGACGAGGAACTGGCGGACCGTCCGGCCGTGGGAGATCCGGGCGATGAACGTGCCGACGAACGGCGCCCACGACAGCCACCACGCCCAGTAGAAGATCGTCCAGGCGCCCAGCCACTGGGAGTCGGTGAAGGCGCCGGTACGGGTGGCGAGCGTGAGCAGGTCGTGGAGGTAGCCGCCCGTGGCGGCCGGGACCGTGTTGAGGACGAACACGGTCGGCCCGAGCAGGAAGACGAAGAGCATCAGGACGGCGGCGAGCACGATGTTGAGCGTGCTGAGCCATTTGACGCCCTTGTGGAGCCCGGAGAAGGCGGAGAGGACGAAGGCGGCCGACAGCACCGCGATGATGACGAGTTCGAGGCCCGTGGTGTCCTTCACCCCGGCCGTGATGTTCAGCCCCTTGGACACCTGGAGGGCGCCCAGGCCCAGGCTGGTCGCGGTGCCGAAGACGGTCGCGAAGACCGCGAGGAGGTCGACGACCCGCCCCGGCCAGCCGTCCGCCCGCTCCTTGCCGAGCAGGGGGACGAACACCGAACTGAGCCGGTTGCCCCGTCCTTTGCGGAAGCCGGCGTAGGCGAGCGCGAGCCCGGCCGTGCCGTAGATGGCCCACGGGTGGAGCGTCCAGTGGAAGAACGAGTACTCCAGGGCCGTGCGCGCGGCGGCGGGGGAGTCGGTGCTCACCCCGCTGCCCGGGGGCGGGGAGACGAAGTGCTGGAGCGGCTCGCCGACGCCGTAGAACATCAGCCCGATGCCCATGCCGGCGCTGAACATCATCGCGATCCACGCCAGGTTGCCGAACTCGGGCGTCGAGTCGTCCGCGCCCAGCCGGATCCGGCCATAGCGGCTGAAGGCGATCACCACGCACAGCGCGAGGAACACATCGGCCGCGATCACGAACAGCCAGGCGAAATTGGACAGCACCCAGCCCAGGGCCGAGGTCGAGACCCGGTCGAAGGATTTCCCGGCCAGCGCGGCCCAGGCCACGACGGCCAGGACCGCGGCCATGCCGATGGCGACGAGGGGCGCGTCCGGGGCCTCCGCGCGCTCCGTGTGCTCGGTGCTCATGACGCCCCACTATGGCCGGGAACGCCCCGATCGGTGACGCTGGCACGCCGCCCGGGCCCGGGGGGAGTGCGGCGGTTACCCCAAGAGCGCGTGCGACGCGCGTGAGCCCCCCGGCCCCTACGGGTTCCCAGCGGGGTGTGCGGTACGCCGGGCCTGCGTCCATGCGCCCTGCTGCCGCGCCCTGGCGCCCTGTTCGTGCGATGTCAGGATGAAAAGAGAAATAAGCCATCCGATGTTCGAGCTGGGGGAGCGGTCATGCTGCCCGAAACGCATCCTTGGTCTTCCCGCCCGCACGGCCACGTGGGCAAGGTGCCCCGGCATCTGGCGGTCATCCTCGACGGCAACCGCCGTTGGGCGGAGCGGCACGGTCTGCCTCTGGCCGACGCCTACCGGGCGGGGGCCGACCGGGTGCGCGAGCTGCTGGGCTGGTGCGAGGAGGCGGGCATCCCGTGCGTCACGACCTGGGCGCTGTCCCAGGACAACCTCTGCCGGGAGCCCAAGGTCGTCGACCAGATCGTGGAGGCGATCACCGAGGGGTTGGAACGGATCGCCGCGGAGGGGCGCTGGTCGATCAGGATCGTCGGATCCCTTGAGCATCTCCCGCACCAGGAGCAGGCGGCGGCGCTCCGGGCCGTGGAGCGGGATTCCGCCATGGCGCCGGGAGCCCGGCTGACGGTGGCGGTCGCGTACGACGGGCGGCGGGAAATCGTCGCTGCGGCTCAGGCGCTCATCAGCGCCTACGCCGAGGGCTCGCTCGTCGGGAGGCTCACTGAGCAGCGGCTGGCGGACTTCCTGTCCACCGCGGGACAGCCGGATGTCGATCTTTTGATCCGGACGTCCGGGGAGAGCCGGCTGTCCGGATTCATGCCGTGGCAGACGGCATACGCGGAGTTCTACTTCACGCCGGTCTACTGGCCGGATTTCGACCATCGTCATTTCGGCGAGGCAATCGCGGCCTATGCGGACAGGGATCGACGGCACGGGTTGTGAGGTCTCGCCACGGTGGACGGCGCAAAGGCGCCTGAGTGATGCGAAGGGGCGCGTCCCCGGTCATTGATCTTGCTGGTCCGTCACGGATGCGCTCCGCGCCCCAGTGCGCGCTCGGACGTGACTGCTCGTCGTTTGTGAGGCGCACGGTGAGGGCAGCAAAGAATCATGCGCCAAGCCGGTCAACGGAGTTCGGATTTCGGTCGGAAGGGGAGACGTGTGAGCAAGTCCCTGCTGTTTTCCGAATCGTTTGAGAGCGATCAACTGGCCCTCAAGGAATATCGGGTCCCTCGATACGAGATCCCATTTCCCGTCGTGCTCAGCCCTCATCACGAGTACGCGGAAAAGGCGGCCGTCCAGTGGGCGCACGAGTACGGTCTGGACCGTACGCCGGCGGCTGTCCAGCGCCTGACCGACATGCAGTGCGGCATGTTCTCCGCGCTCTGGTGCCCGCGCCTGGACCGCGAAGGAGCGGTCATCCTGGCGAAATGGATCATTTGGCTGTTCCTCTGGGACGACATCTTCGACGACGGACCGCTGGGCCGTGACCCCATCGCGTTCCGCGCGGCCCTCGTCCAGGTCGACCGGGCCCTGACGGAGCCGCCCGGGCCGCCCGACGACTCCTTCACCCTTCCGTTGGCGCGTGCCCTGGCGGACATCTGGCGGGAGCTCCACGCGCGTGCCCCCGAGAGCGTGCGCCGCCGATTCCCGGTGTCGGTCCGCATATACCTGCGCGCCATGTCGGACGAGACGAGGAACCGGGCCGCCGAGGCGATCCCCGACCTGAATTCCTATCTGCGGCTGCGCCGGGTGAACGGGGCCACGCGGTGCTCCATCGACATGTTGGAGGGACTGCAGGGCGTGGATGTCCCCGACTCACTGCGACACGGTCTCTACGGCGAATTGCGGGCTTTCGCCAGCGAACTGTGGCTGTGGTCCAACGACACGTTCACCGTCCGCAAGGATCTGCTCTACCGGAACCCCCACAATCTGGTCCTGGTGCTGCGCGAGGCCCGCGGCCTGTCATTGCAGGATGCCGCCTATCAGGCGGCGCACATGGTCGAGCAACGCATGCGGGACTTCGTGAGAGTCGCGGAGCGCCTGCAGGAACTGGTGGATCTGCCGGAGGACCCGCATTCCCGGGCGAAGGAGCCCGTTCTGCGTGGCGTGCGGATGCTGAAGGAGGGCACCTCCGGATATTTCCGCTGGCAGGAGACCACTCTCCGCTACCGGCGCACATCCGGTTTCATCACCCCCTGAACCGCCGGTACCGAAATCGCCAGACATCGAGTGGATGGAGCTGGTCATGCGTGTGCGCAACTACAAGTCGAAATACCCGGCACTCGCGGCGAACGAGAATCACGAGGAGTCCCTCCCGTACCCGTCGGGATGGTTCTGTGTGGGATTCTCCAGCGAATGGCGGCCGGGAGACGTCCGCACCTGCCGGTTCATGGGAGCCGACGTGGTGGTGTACCGGACCCGCTCCGGTGCGCTGAAGGCGACCAACCCGTACTGCCCGCACCTCGGTGCCCACCTGGGGGCCGGCAGCACCGTCGAGGACGATCTCCTGGTGTGCCCGTTCCACCGATTCGGCTTCGCGCCGGACGGGACCTGCGCCCGCACGCCTTACGGGACGCCGCCGAGGCTGTCCCTGAACCTCCTGCCGGTCTGCGAGAAACAAGGCATCGTGTGGCTCTGGCATTCCCCGGACGGTACGCCACCGACCTGGGAGCTCCCTGAATTCCCCGCCTCCTCGACACCCTGCACGTTCCGGACGATCGACGTGGCGGGCCAGCCGCAGGACGTCCTGGAGAACCTTGTCGACTACGGCCATCTGCGCGAACTCCACGGCCTCCATTACGTCGACGTGGTGTCCGAGCCCAAGAGCGACGGCCCTTTCTACTCCCTTACGTTCCGCTTCGGGCGGGATCTCCTCCGCTATCCCATGCAGCAGGAGGCCACGTGCCAACTCCTGGGGGTGGGCGGCGCGCTCGTCACGTTCGAGTTCGCGCGCCTGAGGATGAACGCGTACGCATGGGTGCTGGCCACTCCGCTCGCACCGGGGCGCATGCGTTTCTGGTCGGCGGCGTACGTCGCCACCGATCCGGTCCCCCACCTTCCCGCGCCGCTGCACCGCTTCCTCGAGCGGGCCCTGAGCGTGGGCATGAACTGGTGGACCGTCCACGATGTGGAGGTCGACCTGCCCGTCTGGCACCACAAGAGGTATGTGCGCCACCCCAAGCTGAACGACGCCGACGGCCCCATCGGCTCCTTCCGGCACTGGGCGCGCCAGTTCTATCCCCAGGAGATTCCCGCCACCTCCTGACCCCGGTAGGGTCGCCGCGGCGCGACGACCCGTACGGCCTCCGGGCCGGGGAAGCGAGGACGGCACGGTGGCGGAACCGACACGTGTACTGATCGCCGCGGACAAGTTCAAGGGATCGCTGACCGCCGTGGAGGTGGCCCGGCACGTGGCCGCCGGGCTGCGGCGGGCGGCGCCGGGGGTGGTGCCCGTGGCGCTGCCGGTCGCGGACGGCGGCGACGGGACGGTCGCCGCCGCCCTGGCGGCCGGCTACGGGCGCCGCGAGGCGACGGTGACCGGGCCCTCGGGGCGGCCGGTCACGGCCGCGTACGCCCTGAGCGGCGACGGCGGCACCGCCGTGGTCGAGATGGCCGAGGCGTCCGGGCTGCGACTGCTGCCGCCCGGGCGCCTCGCGCCGCTCACCGCGACCACGTACGGCACGGGCGAGCTCGTCCGGGCCGCCCTCGACGCAGGCGCCCGCACCGTCGTGCTCGGGGTCGGCGGAAGCGCCACCACCGACGGCGGGGCGGGCATGCTCGCCGCGCTCGGGGCGCGCTTCCTCGACGCGGACGGGCGCCCCCTCGGCCCCGGGGGCGGCGCCCTCGCCGCGCTCGACCGCGCCGACCTGTCCGGGCTGGACCCCCGCCTGGCCGCGACCCGGATCGTGCTCGCGAGCGACGTCGACAACCCGCTCACCGGCCCGCGCGGGGCGGCGGCGGTGTACGGACCCCAGAAGGGGGCGAGCGCGGCGGACGTCGCCGCGCTGGACGCGGCCCTCGCCCGCTACGCGCGGCTGCTGGACGGCGGCCGCCACGCGGCCGCGCCGGGCGCCGGGGCGGCCGGCGGGCTCGGCTACGGCGCCCTGGCCGGGCTGGGGGCGGCCTTCCGGCCCGGCATCCAGGTGATGCTCGACGTGCTGGGGTTCCGCGCGGCGGTGGCGGAAGCGGACCTCGTCATCACGGGGGAGGGTTCGCTCGACGAGCAGACGCTGCACGGCAAGGCGCCGGTGGGGGTGGCACGGGCGGCGGCCGGGACGCCGGTGGTGGCCGTGTGCGGGCGGCTCTCTTTGGATGCCGCCGCCCTCGCGGGCGTGGGCATCCAGCGGGCCTATGCGCTCACCGAGCTGGAGCCGGACCCGGCTCGGTGCGTGGCCCATGCGGGGCCGCTGCTGGAGCGCCTGGCCGAGCGCGTCACCCGCGACTACCTCGGCTGAGGCCAGAGCCCTTCCCACCCGCCCACCCGTTGCCCAGCATCGCTTTGCGGGGCAACGGGTGGGCGGGTGGGAGATGGCCCCGCGCAGCGGGGCCGGGAACGCCGAAACGGCGGTGGGGCCGGGCAGATCGCCCGGCCCCACCGCCGTCGTTCCATTTCCACTCAGCGGAGCTGAGTGGCTTCCGCCTCGCGCGCCTCGCGCCGGTTGTCGCGGAACGTGTTCACCCGCCGCGCCGTCGCGAACAGCGGGATCACCGCACCCAGGACCACCTGGAGCGCGCAGCCCGTCTGGAGGAGGAGCTCACCGCCGGGCGCGTCGAACGCCCACGCGGCCAGCAGGCCCATGCTGAGCACGATCCAGCTGAGCATGGCCACCGCCAGCGGCCCGCGCGGCTTGGGGTACTCGACCCGGCTGACCATCAGCCACGCCACACCCATGATCGCGAGCAGCGTCGGCACGAAGGGCAGCTCCAGCAGCACGATCGAGACGACCGTGAGCGCCCCGAAGGGGCTCGGCATGCCCTGGAAGATGCCGTCTCGCATCGGCACGCACGAGAAGCGCGCCAGCCGCAGGACGACCGCGAGCAGCACCACGATCGCGGCGACCGCCGAGACCCGCTGGTGGGCGTCGTCGGCGACCATGCCCCAGACGACCACGAAGTACGCGGGCGCCAGGCCGAAGCTGATCAGGTCGGACAGGTTGTCCAGCTCCGCGCCCATCGCCGAGCTGCGCAGCTTGCGCGCCACGAGCCCGTCGAAGAGGTCGAAGACGGACGCCAGCAGCATCAGTATCACGGCCGTGGCCGCGCTGTGGCGGGCCATGCCGCCGTCCTCGTTCCCCGTGAGGTGGGGGATGAGGACGCCGGTGGTGGTGAAGTACACCGCCATGAAGCCGCAGATCGCGTTGCCCAGGGTGAGGGTGTCCGCTATCGACAGCCGGGTGGACAGCGGCATGGGGTCCGTGTCCTCGGCCTCCGCCTCGGGAACCCAGGCGGCCTGTGTGTCCGGATCAATCACGGTCAAGACGTGTCACCCCTGCCGTGGTCGCCTGGCCGACCTCGACCGCGACCTCGACGCCCTCGGGGAGGTAGACGTCGACGCGCGAACCGAAGCGGATCAGGCCGATCCGATCGCCCTGCTCCACCTTGGTGTCCGCCCCCACGTAGGGGACGATGCGGCGGGCCACGGCACCGGCGATCTGGACCATCTCGATGTCACCGAGCTCCGTGTCGAAGTGCCAGACGACACGCTCGTTGTTCTCGCTCTCCTTGTTGAAGGCCGGCACGAATCCGCCCGGGATGTGCTCGACCGACGTCACCGTGCCGGCCAGCGGCGCGCGGTTGACGTGGACGTTGAGCGGGCTCATGAAGATCGCGACGCGGGTTCGTCCGTCCTTCCAGGGCATGATGCTCTGCACCACGCCGTCGGCCGGGGAGATCACCCGGCCCTGGCCGATCTCACGATCGGGGTCGCGGAAGAACCACAGCATGCCGGCCGCGAGAGCAGTGGTGGGTACGGCCAGCGCAGCCCAGCGTCCGGAGCGGCGGGCCTTGGTGAGGCTGACGGCCGCCGTGGCGACGGTCGGCAGGAGCCACGGCGATGCTCCGCGCGCGAGGCGAACACCGCGGAGGCTGTCGCGAGGTGCAGAGGAAGAGCTGTGGGGCATGGGTGACCTTCGTAGCGGAGGGTGCCGCATAACGATCGGGGGACGGCGGCTTTCCGGGGATGCTATCGGTTGCGGGCGGCAACTGGCTAAGCGCCAGGGCCAGTCGATGGCCGAACCGCGACTACAGGGTGTGATCTTCTTCTCTGCACCATCACCGCCATCTCACCGTAAATGGGACTTAATCCCCGGTCAACCCCCGTCTCAGCCCTGAATCCGGTACTCCTCCAGCAGCCGGCGGCCGATGATCATTTTCTGGATCTCGGCCGTGCCCTCGCCGATCAGGAGCATCGGGGCCTCCCGGTAGAGCCGCTCGATCTCGTACTCCTTGGAGAATCCGTAACCGCCGTGGATGCGGAACGCGTCCTCGACGACCTCCTTGCAGTACTCGGAGGCCAGATACTTCGCCATGCCGGCCTCGAGATCGTTGCGCTGCCCCGAGTCCTTCTTCCGGGCGGCATTGACCATCATCGCATGGGCCGCTTCGACCTTTGTCCCCATTTCGGCAAGCTTGAACTGAATTGCCTGATGCTGCGCGATGGGTTTTCCAAAGGTGTGACGTTGCTGTGCGTAGGAAACGCCCAGCTCGAAGGCACGCTGTGCGACGCCGCAGCCACGCGCCGCCACATTCACCCGGCCGACCTCGACGCCGTCCATCATCTGGTAGAAGCCGCGGCCGGTGGCGCCGCCCAGCACCCGGTCCGCCGGGACGCGCAGCCCGTCCATGATCAGCTCGGTGGTGTCGACCCCCTTGTAGCCCATCTTCTCGATCTTGCCGGGGATGGTCAGCCCCGGCTTGACCTGGCCGAAACCGGGCTCCTTCTCGATCAGGAAGGTGGTCATCGACCGGTGCGGGGCCGTGCCCTCGGGGTGGCCCTCGTCCGTCCGGCAGAGCACCGCCACCAGCGTCGAGGAGCCGCCGTTGGTCAGCCACATCTTCTGGCCGGTCAGTACGTAGTCGTCGCCGTCGCGCACCGCCTTGGATGTGATCGCCGACACATCCGAGCCCAGTCCGGGCTCCGACATCGAGAACGCGCCCCGCACCTCGCCCGTCGCCATGCGCGGCAGGAAGTGGTCCTTCTGCTCCTGGGTGCCGTGCTGCTTGAGCATGTAGGCGACGATGAAATGCGTATTGATGATCCCCGACACGCTCATCCAGCCCCGGGCGATCTCCTCGACGCACAGGGCGTATGTGAGAAGGGACTCACCCAGGCCCCCGTACTCCTCCGGGATCATCAGCCCGAAGAGCCCGAGTTCCTTGAGGCCCTCCACGATGCGGGTGGGGTACTCGTCGCGGTGCTCCAGCTCGGTCGCGACCGGGATGATCTCTTTGTCGACGAATTCCCGGACCGTGGCGAGAATCTCCCGCTGGACGTCCGTCAGCCCTTCGGTGCGCGCCAGGCGGCCCATCTCACTTCTCCCGGATGATCGGCTCGGGGCGGCCGGGCTGCTCCCCGCCGCGCTTCTCGATGTACTCGGCGGTGGGCACCATCACCTTGCGCCGGAAGACGCAGACCACGGTGCCGTCCTGCTTGTAGCCGATCGTCTCGACGTGGACGATCCCGCGGTCGCTCTTCGACTTCGACGGGGTCTTGTCGAGCACCTTCGTCTCGCCGTAGAGGGTGTCGCCGTGGAAGGTCGGCGCTATGTGCCGGAGCGACTCGATCTCCAGATTGGCGATCGCCTTGCCCGAGACATCGGGCACCGACATGCCCAGCAGCAGGGAGTAGACGTAATTCCCCACCACCACGTTCTTCCCGAAATCCGTCGTCCCCCCGGCGTAGTGGGCGTCCAGGTGCAGCGGATGGTGGTTCATGGTCAGCAGGCAGAAAAGGTGGTCGTCGTACTCCGTGACCGTTTTTCCGGGCCAGTGCTTGTAGACGTCACCGACCGTGAATTCCTCATAGGTGCGGCCGAACTGCATCGCTCACGCCTCCGGGATCTCGAACACGGAGGTGCGGACCATTCCGGCGGCGCGGCCCTTGCCGGCGACGACGAGCGCCATCTTCCGGCTCGCCTCGTCGATCATCTCGTCGCCGAGCATCGCCGAGCCCTTCTTGCCGCCGGCCTCGGACGTGCACCAGTCGTAGGCGTCCAGGATCAGCTCGGCGTGGTCGTAGTCCTCCTGGGAGGGGGAGAAGACCTCGTTGGCGGCGTCCACCTGGCCGGGGTGGAGCACCCACTTGCCGTCGAAGCCCAGGGCGGCCGCGCGGCCGGCCACCTCGCGGAAGCCGTCCACGTTCTTGATCTGGAGGTAGGGGCCGTCGATCGCCTGGAGGTCGTTGGCGCGGGCGGCCATCAGGATGCGCATGAGAATGTAGTGGTAGGCGTCCGCCGGGTAGCCGGGCGGCTGCTCGCCGACCACGAGCGACTTCATGTTGATGGACGCCATGAAGTCCGCCGGCCCGAAGACGATCGTCTCCAGCCGGGGCGAGGCGGCCGCGATCGCGTCCACGTTCACCAGGCCCTTGGCGTTCTCGATCTGCGCCTCGATGCCGATGCGCCCGACCTCGAAGCCCATGGTCTTCTCGATCTGGGTGAGCAGCAGGTCCAGCGCGACGATCTGCTGGGCGTCCTGCACCTTGGGCAGCATGATGCAGTCGAGGTTGGGCCCGGCCCCCTCGACGACCGTGATCACGTCGCGGTACGTCCAGTGGGTGGTCCAGTCGTTGACCCGCACGACCCGGGTCTTGCCCGTCCAGTCGCCCTTGTTCAGCGCGTCGACGACCGTGTGCCGGGCGCCTTCCTTGGCCAGCGGGGCGCAGGCGTCCTCCAGGTCCAGGAAGACCTGGTCGACGGGGAGGCCCTGGGCCTTCTCCAGGAAGCGCGGGTTGCTGCCGGGGACGGCGAGGCAGGAGCGACGCGGGCGAAGACGGCTGGCGGGGGTGGTGCCGGTCATGCGGTGACCTCCAGGGGGTCGAGGCTGTTCGCTGTGCGGATCTCGTCGACGATACGGCCGATGATCTCCGTGATGCCGAAGTCCTTCGGGGTGAAGACGGCCGCGACACCGGCCGCCTTGAGGGCGGTGGCGTCCGCGGACGGGATGATGCCACCGACGATGACGGGTATGTCGTCCGACCCCGCCTCGCGCAGCCGGGTCAGCACGTCCGGGACGAGCTCGGTGTGCGAGCCGGAGAGGATCGACAGACCCACGCAGTGGACGTCCTCGGCGACGGCCGCCGAGACGATCTGTTCCGGGGTGAGCCGGATGCCCTGGTAGACCACCTCGAAGCCCGCGTCGCGGGCCCGTACGGCGATCTGTTCGGCGCCGTTGGAGTGGCCGTCGAGGCCGGGCTTGCCGACCAGCAGCCGCAGCTTGCCGACGCCCAGGTCGTCCGCCGTGCGCCGGGCCTTCTCACGGACGGCCGCGAGCGGGCTGCCGGCCTCGGCGGCCACGGCCAGGGGGGCGCCGCCGACGCCCGTGGGGGCACGGAACTCGCCGAAGACGTCCCGCAGGGCCCAGGACCACTCGCCGGTGGTGACACCGGCCCGGACGCACTCCAGGGTGGCGGCCATCAGGTTCTCCGTGCCGGCGGCGGCCTTCTTCAGCGCGGAGAGGGCCTCCTGGGCGCGGACCTCGTCGCGGTCGTCGCGCCAGGCGTGGAGGGCGGCGACCACGCGGGCCTCGTTGGCCGGGTCCACGGTCATGATGGCGGTGTCGAGATCGGCGGTCAGCGGGCTGGGCTCGGTCGCCTCGTAGCAGTTGACCCCGACGATCTTCTCCTCGCCGGACTCGATGCGGGCCCGCCGCTCGGCGTGCGAGGCGACCAGCCGCGCCTTGAGGTAGCCGGACTCCACGGCGGCCATCGCCCCGCCCATCTCCTGGATCCGCTCGATCTCGGCCAGGCACTCGGTGACCAGCGCCTCGACCTTGGCCTCGATCACATGGGAGCCGGCGAAGATGTCCTCGTACTCCAGCAGGTCGCTCTCGTGGGCGAGGACCTGCTGGATGCGCAGCGACCACTGCTGGTCCCAGGGGCGGGGCAGGCCCAGCGCCTCGTTCCAGGCGGGCAGTTGCACGGCGCGGGCGCGGGCGTCCTTGGAGAGGGTGACGGCGAGCATCTCCAGCACGATGCGCTGGACGTTGTTCTCCGGCTGGGCCTCGGTCAGCCCGAGGGAGTTGACCTGGACGCCGTAGCGGAAGCGGCGCTGCTTGGGGTTCTCGATGCCGTAGCGCTCCCGGGTGACGCGGTCCCAGATGCGGCCGAAGGCGCGCATCTTGCACATCTCCTCGATGAAGCGGACGCCCGCGTTGACGAAGAAGGAGATGCGGGCGACGACGTCGCCGAAGCGCTCGGCCGGCACCTGGCCGGAGTCCCGGACCGCGTCCAGGACGGCGATGGCCGTGGACATCGCGTAGGCGATCTCCTGGACGGGGGTGGCCCCCGCCTCCTGGAGGTGGTAGCTGCAGATGTTGATCGGGTTCCACTTGGGGACGCGGTCCACCGTGTAGGCGATCATGTCGGTGGTCAGCCGCAGGGAGGGCCCGGGCGGGAAGACGTGGGTCCCGCGCGAGAGGTACTCCTTGACGATGTCGTTCTGCGTCGTCCCCTGCAACTGGGCGATGTCGGCGCCCTGCTCCTCCGCGACCACCTGGTACAGCGCCAGCAGCCACATGGCGGTGGCGTTGATGGTCATGGAGGTGTTCATCCGCTCCAGCGGGATGTCCTTCAGCAGCCGCCGCATGTCACCGAGGTGGGCGACGGGGACCCCGACCCGCCCGACCTCGCCGCGGGCGAGGACGTGGTCGGGGTCGTAGCCGGTCTGCGTCGGGAGGTCGAACGCGACCGAGAGGCCGGTCTGGCCCTTGGCGAGGTTGCGCCGGTAGAGCTCGTTGGACGCCTCGGCCGTGGAGTGCCCGGCGTACGTCCGCATCAGCCACGGACGATCCTTCTGACGCTCAGTCATGTAACGCAGCCGTCTCTTCTAGACGTTACGGAAGAGGTTGATGGAGTCCAGGTGCCGCTCGCGCATCTCCTCGTCGCGGACGCCCATGCCCTCCTCCGGGGCGAGGCACAGCACGCCGACCTTGCCCTGGTGGAGGTTGCGGTGGACGTCGTACGCCGCCTGGCCGGTCTCGGCGAGGGTGTAGGTCTTCGACAGGGTCGGGTGGATCTTCCCCTTGGCGATCAGGCGGTTGGCCTCCCACGCCTCGCGGTAGTTGGCGAAGTGCGAGCCGATGATCCGCTTCAGCGACATCCACAGATAGCGGTTGTCGTACTGGTGGTTGTAGCCGGAGGTGGAGGCGCAGGTGACGATGGTGCCGCCCTTGCGCGTGACGTAGACGGAGGCGCCGAACGTCTCGCGGCCGGGGTGCTCGAAGACGATGTCCACGTCCTCGCCGCCGGTGAGCTCACGGATGCGCTTGCCGAACCGCTTCCACTCGCGCGGGTCCTGCTCGTGCTCGTCCTTCCAGAAGCGGTAGCCCTCGGCGCTGCGGTCGATGACCGCCTCGGCGCCCATCCGCCGGCAGATCTCCGCCTTCTGCTCGCTGGAGACGACACAGATGGGGTTGGCGCCGCCCGCGAGCGCGAACTGGGTGGCGTAGGAACCGAGTCCGCCGCTCGCGCCCCAGATCAGGACGTTGTCGCCCTGCTTCATCCCGGCGCCGTTGCGGGAGACCAGCTGGCGGTAGGCGGTGGAGTTGACCAGCCCGGGGGCGGCCGCCTCCTCCCAGCTCAGGTGCTTCGGCTTGGGCATCAGCTGGTTGGACTTCACCAGGGCGATCTCGGCCAGTCCGCCGAAGTTGGTCTCGAAGCCCCAGATGCGCTGCTCCGGGTCGAGCATGGTGTCGTTGTGCCCGTCGGCGGACTCCAGCTCCACGGAGAGGCAGTGGGCGACGACCTCGTCGCCGGGCCGCCAGGCGTTGACGCCGGGCCCGGTGCGGAGCACGACGCCGGCGAGGTCGGAGCCGATGACGTGGTACGGGAGGTCGTGCCGCTTGCCGAGGGGGGAGAGCTTTCCGTAACGCTCCAGGAAGGCGAAGGTGGAGACGGGCTCGAAGATCGAGGTCCACACCGAGTTGTAGTTCACGGAGCTGGCCATGACGGCCACCAGGGCCTCGCCGGGCCCGAGTTCGGGCACCGGGACCTCCTCGACGTGGAGGGACTTGCGGGGGTCCTTCTCCCGGGTGGGGAGCCCGGCGAACATGTCCGCCTCGTCCTTGTGCACGGTCACCGCGCGGTACGACTCGGGCAGGGGGAGCGCGGCGAAGTCCTCGGCGCGGCTGTCGGGCGCGAGGATGGCGTCCAGGATCTGGTTCACGGTTTGCCTCCGGCGAAGCACGTCGTGGGAACGGGCTTGAGGGAACGTCGGGGGTGGAGCGGCGACTGCGGGTGGAGCGAGGGGGTGGTGCCGTCGGTCCGGCGGGTGGTGCTCCCGCGCGGGGTGGCGCGGAGGAAGCGATGCCTGGTGACGCAGGCGTCCGGGCGCGCACGACAGGGTCTGCGGGGACAGTCGGCGCTCGACGGTGGTCGGTGCGCCGGCCGCCCGGACACCGACAAGGTATGGCACCGCGTGCCACTCGACAAGACACTGCGTGCCAACAATTTCTCTCAGATGTCATCCGGAGGGCACGGATGAGCAACAATGGCCACCCCAAAGGGGTGGCCATTGTTATGAGTTGTCGGGATTTGTCCTAGGCCTTCTTGAGCGCCTTCTCGATCGCCCGCATGACCTCGTCCAGCGGCGCGTCCGTCCGCGCCACCGTCACCAGCACCTCGCCCTGGGCCCGCGCCGAGGCGGCCGGGGCCTCCTCCCGGTCGGCGCGCCCGGCGCCGATGCCCGTGCCGAACGTCTCCCGCACGATGGCGAAGGCGTGGTCGAGCTGGGCCTCCAGATCGCCCTGGGCGCCCCCGCGCAGCCAGCGGCGCAGCACGTGGTTGTGCGCGGTGACCACGGCCGAGGCGGCGACCTCCGCCAGCAGCGGGTCGTCGTCCCCGGCGTGGTGCGCGGCCTCGTCGAAGTGACCCAGCAGATAGCGGGTGAACAGCCGCTCGTAGCGGGCCACCGAGGCGATCTCGCGCTCGCGCAGCGCGGGCACCTCACGGGTCAGCCGGTAGCGCTCGACGGAGACGGCGGGAGAGGCCGCGTACATCCGCATCACCTCCTTGATCCCCCGGCAGACGGTGTCCAGCGGGTTCTCGTGCGGTGGTGCGGCGTCCAGCACGCCGGAGGCGCGGACGAGCGTGTCGTCGTGGTCGGGGAAGATCGCCTCTTCCTTGGAGCGGAAATGGCGGAAGAACGTGCGCCGGGCCACTCCGGCCGTGGCCGCGATCTCGTCGACGGTCGTCGCCTCGTAGCCCTTGGTCGCGAACAACTCCATCGCCGCCGTGGCCAGTTTGCGGCGCATGGTGAGCCGCTGGGCGGCGGCGCGGCGGGCGCCGGCGCTCCCGGCGCCGGTCTCTCGGGGTTCCTTGGCGGCCTTCGGGCCCGGGGCTCCTCCTGACTCGACGGTGGCCCCGCGCGGTACGCGGGCGGACTTGGCGGGCTGGGACATGTGGGGAACGTAACACGCGTCCGTGCAGGCGTGGCGGGACGGACCTGTCCGGGGATCCAGCAGTCCGCCCCACCCCGCCCCCTCACCGGGCACCGGCCGGTCAGGCCTTCGCGTACTCGCGGAAGCCGCGGCCGGTCTTGCGGCCCAGGCAGCCCGCCGCCACCAGGTGCTCCAGCAGCGGCGCGGGCGCCAGCCCCGGATCCCGGAACTCGCGGTGCAGCACCTTCTCGATGGCCAGGGAGACGTCCAGGCCCACGACGTCGAGCAGTTCGAACGGGCCCATCGGATAGCCGCCGCCGAGCCGCATCGCCGCGTCGATCTCGTCCAGCGAGGCGTAGTGCTCCTGGACCATCTTGACCGCGTTGTTCAGATACGGGAACAACAGGGCGTTGACGATGAATCCGGCCCGGTCCCCGCAGTCCACCGGGTGCTTGCGGATCCGGGCGCACACCGCGCGGACGGTGGCGTGGACGTCGTCGGCCGTCAGCACCGTCCGCACCACCTCGACCAGCTTCATCGCCGGCGCCGGGTTGAAGAAGTGCATCCCGACGACGTCCTGCGGCCGCGAGGTGGCCCGGGCGACGGCGACGACCGGCAGCGAGGAGGTGGTGGTGGCCAGCACCGCTCCGGGCTTGACGACCTTGTCCAGCGTGGCGAACAGCTCCCGCTTGACGTCCAGGTCCTCCGCCACCGCCTCCACGGCCAGGTCCACCTCGGCCAGCGCGTCCGGCGAGCCCGCCGGGGTCACGGCCGCGAGCGCGGCGTCCCGCTCCCCGGCCGTCAGCCGCCCCTTCTCCACCGCGCGCGCCAGCGACTTCGCGATCCGTCCCTTGGCCGCCTCCGCCTTCTCGGGCGTCCGCGCCACCAGCACCACCGGCAGGCCCGCCTTGGCGAAGACCTCGGCGATGCCGCTCGCCATCGTCCCCGAGCCCACCACGCCGACACGGTCCACCGCACGCCCCCCGGCCCGGGCGGCCGGCGGCGGCGGGGTCAGGGCGTCCGGCACGACGACGGAGGAGCCGGGGGCCTCATAGGTGTAGAAGCCGCGCCCCGCCTTGCGGCCGGTCAGCCCGGCCGCCGCCAGCTGCCCCAGGACCGGCGCGGGCGCGTGCAGCCGGTCCCGCGAGGCGGCGTACATCGCCTCCAGGACCGTCCGGGCCGTGTCCACGCCGATCAGGTCCAGCAGCGCCAGCGGCCCCATCGGCAGCCCGCAGCCCAGCCGCATCGCCGCGTCGATGTCCTCGCGGCTGGCGTAGCGCGCCTCGTACATCGCGGCGGCCTGGTTGAGATAGCCGAACAGCAGCCCGTCGGCGACGAATCCGGGCCGGTCGCCCACCGCGACCGGCTCCTTGCCCAGCTCGTGGGCCAGCTCGGTGACGGCGGCCACGGCGGCCGGGTCGGTGAGCACCGAGGAGACGATCTCCACCAGCTTCATCGCCGGCGCCGGGTTGAAGAAGTGGAGGCCCAGGACCCGCTCCGGGCGCGCCGAGTCGGCGGCCAGCCGGGTCACCGACAGGGCGTTGGTGCCGGTCGCCAGGATCGCGTCGGGGCGCACGACCGCGTCGAGGGCGGTGAACACCTCGTGCTTGAGGTCGTAGTCCTCCGGCACGACCTCGATCACCAGATCGGCGTCGGCGGCCGCGGTCAGCTCGGTGGCGGTCCGGAAGCGGGCGAGCGCGGCCCGGCGCTCGGGCTCGGTGATCCGGCCGCGCTCCACCGCGCGGGCGGTGGCGGCCTCCAGCGCCGCGCCGGCCCGCAGGGCCGCCGCGTCGCTGACATCGACGCCGACGACCTCGCGGCCGGCCAGCGTGAGCACTTCGGCGATGCCGGTACCCATCGTGCCGAGCCCGATCACGGCGACGGTCCTGAGAGACTTCGGGCTGAGGGAGGACGGCTCAGGGGTGGACGTACGGTCCATCGCGAGACTCCAGAAGGTGTTCCCCCGTGCGAGGGGGAGCGGACGGCGGTCGGCGGCTGCGCGCAAGGCGGCGGCCTGGCTTCCGGGACGGACGAAGGGAGGTCCACGAAGTCCGCGGAAGGGAGTTGTACGACCGGCGGGCCCTGTCCCGGGGCGCGCCGTACTCGGGAGATCACCGAACCGACGTCAACGCTCTCGGCGGCCGCGTCACCGGGCGCCGGAGCGGGGTACTGCTCTTGCCGGGAGATTAACTCACGGGTAACCAAGAGCGCCAGGGGTCGTACGCGCGACTTACGATGTGGTCCAGGCCACTCGGGGAGGAGAGCGGGACATGGACGAGGAATTCCGCGCGCTGTCGCGCCGGGTCCGGGCCGAACTGGTCTCCCCGGCCGAATTCACGGCCTACGAACGGCTGCTCGCGCTCGTGCGGGCCGACGACGCCGCCGCGCGCGACGAACTCGCCGAGGTCCTGGTGGCCCCCGAACGCCCCCTGTGGGCCCGGGAGATCGCCGCCTTCGCCCTCGGCGTCAAGGGCGACCGCCGCGCCTTCGAGACGCTCGTCCTCCTCCTCAACTACCGCGAGCCCGTGCGCTGCGCCACCGCCGCCCACGCCCTCGCCCGGCTGCGCGACCCCCGCACCGCCCGCGCCGCCGCCGCCCTCGTCACCAACCCCCTGCGCACCGCCTACGCCCTCCACCCCGTCCGGCTCCTCACCGAGCTGCGCGCCCCCGAGTCCGTGCCCGCCCTGCTCACCACCCTGGAACGGCTGCTGGCGGCCCGCGACCACTGCTGGCCGATCGCCCGCGCCTGCGTCGAGGGCCTCGGCGCCCTCGGCGACCGCCGTGCCGAGGCCACGCTCGTCGCCGCGCGCGAGCACGAACGGCTGCGCCCGGCCGCCGTCGCCGCCCTGGCCCGGCTGGCCGGGCGCGGCGGGGCTCAGGGGGCGCGGAGCGGGTCCAGCACGTAGCGGACCTCCGGCACGGCCGTCCCGGCGTACTCCGCCGACCGCTCGGCGCCGTCGGGCCGGCAGCCGGCGCGCTCGTAGAAGCGGCGGGCGCGCGTGTTGTCCTTGGCGACCCACAGGGCCACGCGCGCCCCCTCGTGCCCCGCGAGCTCACGCAGTCCCTCCAGGGCCGCGATCCACAGGGCCCGGCCGACGCCGGTGCCGATCAGGTCGGGGCGGACGTAGAGCGCGTACAACTCGCCCGTGCCGGGTGGCCGGTCGGCGTCGCGGCAGTACCCGAAGCAGGCCCAGCCGACCACGGCCCCCGCCGCCTCGGCCACGATCCCCGCGTAGGCCGTCCGCCAGCCGCTCAGCCGGGTCTCCGCCACCTCGTCCGCGTCGGCTGCGGTCATGGTCCGTATGGTCACCATGTGCGGAGGTTAGTGCGGGCCGGAGTCGGCCGCCCCCGGATTTTGGGTGGTCGCGCCGATGGTGATTGGCTTTGCGCGCACCCGCGGTAAAGCGGCAAGACAGCACTTCTCTCAATGTCCCGGAGGACTAGCCATGGGCCAGGTCGAGGCCACGACGGAGCGGATCATCGCGGCGGGCGCGGAGGACGTGTTCGACGCCCTCGCCGACTACAGCGGCACGCGCGCCAAGCTGCTGCCCGAGCACTTCAGCGAGTACGAGGTGCGCGAGGGCGGCGACGGCAAGGGCACGCTCGTCCACTGGAAGCTCCAGGCCACCAGCAAGCGGGTGCGCGACTGCCTCCTGGAGGTCGACGAGCCCACCGACGGACAGCTCGTGGAGAAGGACCGCAACTCCTCCATGGTCACCACCTGGACCGTCACCCCGGCCGGCGAGGGCAGCTCCAAGGTCGTCGTCACCACCACCTGGCAGGGTGCCGGCGGCATCGGCGGCTTCTTCGAGCGCGCCTTCGCCCCCAAGGGCCTCGGCCGCATCTACGACGCCGTGCTCGCCCGCCTCGCCGCCGAGGTGGAGGGCGGGCCCAGCGCGGGCTGAGCGCGGGCCGAACGGGACCGCCCGGACCGGACCGGTCCGGGCTCACCGGTTCGAGTGGTTTTCCCGGCCCGGCCCCGCTGTGCCCAAACCGCCTCCGACCGGCAGAAAGTGCCGTGCCCGGCGCTCCCCGACAAATCGTCGCGCTTGCTGGCCGTTGTCGCGTAATGCGAGAAATGGGCGGCAACGCAGGCGCGACGAGGGGAGAAGTTACGTGGGCGGGTCCACCTTCGAGGCCACCTTGGAGAAGAGCGACAGGACGCTCACCCTGCCCCCCTCGCCGCCGGCGCCGGCCGACCCGCTCCCCGAACCCGGCCGGGCCCGGACGCGGCTGGTCTTCGCCGCCCTGATGCTCACGCTGCTGCTCACGGCGCTGGACCAGACCGTCGTCGCCACCGCCCTGCCGAGGATCGCCGGGGAGCTGCACGGCCTCGACCGGATGTCCTGGGCGGTCACCGCCCATCTGCTGACCGCCACCGTCACCCTCCCCCTCTACGGCAAGCTGGGCGACCTCCGGGGCCGCAAGACCGTCTTCCTCTTCGCGCTCGCCGTCTTCGTCGTCGGCTCCGCCCTCGCCGGCTGGTCGCACACCATGGACCAGCTCATCGCCTTCCGCGCCGTCCAGGGCGTCGGAGCCGGCGGGCTCCTCATCGGCGTCCAGGCCCTCGTCGCCGACCTCGCCCCGCCCCGGGAGCGCGGCCACCACATGGGCGCCATCGGCGCCGCCTACGGACTCGCCTCCGTCGCCGGCCCCCTGCTCGGCGGCTTCTTCGCCGACCGGGCGTCCTGGCGCTGGTGCTTCTACGTCAACGTCCCCGTCGGGCTGCTCACCCTCGCCGTCGTCGCCGGCGCGCTCCGCCTGCCCCGTCCCACGCGCCGGGCCCGCTTCGACGTCCTGGGGGCGCTGCTGCTGACGGCCTGCTCGACCTGCGCCGTACTGCTCACCACCTGGGGCGGCACCACCTACGACTGGACCTCCCGGACCGTCCTCGGCCTGGCCGCCGGCGCGCTCGGCACCGCCCTGCTCTTCGTCATGGTCGAGCACTTCGCCGCCGAACCCATCATCCCCCCGCGGCTCTTCCGGGACTCCGTCTTCATCGTCACCACGCTCCTCGGCGTGATCGCCGGGGTGGCCCTCTTCGGCGCGGCCGACTGCCTGCCCACCTTCCTGCGGATGGTCGACGGCGTGGGGGCCACCGAGTCCGGGCTGCTGATGCTGCCCATGATGGGCGGCATCGTCGCCGCCTCGCTCGTCTCCGGCCACCTCGCCAGCCGAACGGGCCACTACAAGCTCCTGCCCGTCCTCGGCGGCGCGCTCTCCGCCGAGGGCATGTACCTGCTGTCCCACCTGGACGTCCAGACCGGCCGGCTCGTCTACAGCCTCTGGATGGCCATCCTCGGCGTCGGCATCGGCCTCGCCCTGCCCGTCCTCGTCCTGGCCGTGCAGAACTCCGCGCACCCCGCCGACGCCGGCACCGCCACCGGCGCCCACGACCACCTCCGGCAGCTCGGCGGCTCGCTCGGCGCGGCCGTCCTCGGCACCCTCTTCGCCCGCCGCCTCGAACACGCCCTCGCCGCCGAACTGCCGCCCCGCACCGCCCTCCCGGCCCCGGACTCCCTCACCCCCCAGCTGGTGCACGCCCTGCCCGCCCCCCTGCGCGACGGCTACGTCCGGGCCTACGCCGACGCCATGCCGCGGATCTTCCTCTACCTCGTACCGGTGCTCATCGTGGGCTTTTTGCTCGCCTTCCTGCTGAAAGAGAAACCACTGGTGTCCCACAACGCAGCCGAAGCCGCCATCCCCTCCGCGCGCACCGTCCTCCCCCCGACCGAGCCCCCGCACTTCGTCGCGGGCATCCCCGTGACCGGCGCCGTCCAGCACCACGACGGCACGACCGTGCCGCGCGCCGCGCTCACCCTCATCGACATCCAGGGCCGCCAGATCGGCCGCGGCGCCAGCGGGGAGGACGGCCGGTACGCGCTGAGCACACCCGGCACCGGCAGCTACGTCCTGATCGCCGCCGCCGGCGGCCACCAGCCGCAGGCCGTCACCGTCACCGTCGGGGAACGGCCCGTCGAGCTCGACGTCGTCCTCGGCGGCGCCGGACGGCTGGCCGGCACCGTCACCACCGCCGACGGCACCCCGGTGCGCGAGGCCCTCGTCACCCTGACCAACGTCCACGGCGAGGTCGTCGCCTCCACCCGCACCGGCCCCGACGGCGGCTACGTCATCGACGAACTCGTCGCGGGCGAGTACACCCTCGCGTGCAGCGCCCCCGCCTTCCGGCCCGCCGCCCTGCCCGTGAGCGTCCAGTCCGCCCGGGAGACCCGCCAGGACATCGAACTCGCGGGCGGCGCCGTGCTGCGCGGCACCGTACGGGCCAGCGGCGGCCGGCCCGTCGAGGACGCCCGTGTCACCCTGCTGGACGCCGCGGGCAACGTCGTGGACTCCGCCATCACCGGCGCCGACGGCACGTTCCGCTTCGTGGACCTCTCGGCGGGCGAGTACACGGTCGTCGCCGCCGGCTACCCGCCCGTCGCCACCGTCCTCCAGGTCGCGGGCGGCGGCCGCACCGAACGGGACCTCCTGCTGGGACACGCCGACTGAGCGCGCGCGGCCGCGCCCCCCGGCGGCGGCGAACACGCCCCGGCGCGCGGCCTCTTCGCCGAATACCGCACCCCCGCTCCCTCCCGGCACCTACTGTGGAGGACGGTGGCGAAGATCTGGGGTACGTGTACGAAGGAGCGACCGCCCATGGAGCCTGGCACGCCGGAGTCCGCCCCCGCGTGGCGACGGCCCGCCCCCGGGCGGATCCCGCTCGCGGTGGCCGTGGTCGACGGCACGGGGCTGGTGACCCACTGGAGCTCCGGAGCGAGCCGGCTGTTCGGGCACGGCAAGGAGGCGGCCCTGGGCCGCCCCGCCGGCGACCTCATGCCCATATGCGGCGCGTTCTCCGGGCTGCCCGGCCACCCCAGCGCCGGCCGGGCCCGCTGCGACGTCCCCGGGCGCGGCCGGATCGACGTGCTCTGGTGGGCCTACCCCCTCGTGGGCTGCGGCCCCGCACGGCTCCTCGTGCTGGCCGCCGAGGGCGATCCCGGCGGCCGGGAGGCGGCCGCGCCCGGATTCGCCCCGCACACCGCCTTCCCTGACGCCGAGGAGCTCGCCCGCCGCCTCCCCGACATCCTGCCCGCCATGGGCCCCGCGACCAGCGGGCGCATCGTCTCCCAGATCCTGGAACTGGGCTACCCGGTCCTGGAGTTCAACCGGCTCCGCCAGGTGCCCGTCACCCCGGACTGGGGCGTGCCCCGGCGCGCCGAGCGCCGGTACCGGCACGCCCGGGCGGCGCGGGCGGCCACGGGCGGGGAGCCCGGCAGAGACACCGCCGGCGACTCGGCATCGTCCTTACCCGACCTCGAACACGCCGCCGTGCGCGAACGCCTGGAGTTCCTCAACGAGGTCAGCGGCAGCATCGGCACCTCCCTGGACCTCGAACGCACCATCCGCGAGGTCACCAGCGCGGCCGTGCCCCGCTTCGCGGACTTCGCCGGGACGCACCTGCGCGCCGCCGTCCTCGCCGGCGAGGGCTTCCCCGACGGCCCGCCCGACGTCACCACCGTCTGGCACCGCGTCTGGGTCGAGCACAACGACGAGCCCGGCCGCTGGGACGACACCGTCCCCGTCGGCGAGGCCATCGCCTTCCCCGAGCACACCCCGTTCTTCCGGTGCATGGTCACCGGCGAGCCCGTCCTCATCCCCCGGATCGGCGAGGAGCTCGGGGACCGGATCTCCGCCCAGTTCGAGAAGCGGGACCTGCGGCCCCTGATCAACGAGCGCTCCCTGCTCGTCGTGCCCCTCAAGGCCCGGAACGTCGTCCTCGGCTTCATGGTGCTCCTGCGCCGCGCCGACCGCGCGCCCTTCGACGACATGGACCGCACCACCGGCGCCGAACTCGCCGCCCGCGCCGGGCTCGTCCTCGACAACGCCCGGATGTACACCCACCAGGAGAACGTCGCCGACACCCTCCAGGACAGCATGCTGCCGCAGCTCACCCCGCGCATGCCGGGCTGCGACACCGCCACCCGCTACCTGCCCGGCACCCGCCTCGGCCGGGTCGGCGGCGACTGGTTCGACAGCGTCAAGCTCCCCGGCTCCCGCACCGCCCTCGTCGTCGGCGACGTCATGGGCCACGGCCTCCACTCCGCCGCCATGATGGGCCAGCTGCGCACCGCCGTGCAGACCATGGCGGCCCTCGACCTGCCGCCCGGGCAACTGCTGCGCCGCCTCGACGACCTCGCGCAGCGGCTCGGCGAGCACTACCTGGCCACCTGCCTCTACGCCGTCTACGACCCCATCCGCTCCGAGCTCACCATCGGCAACGCCGGGCACATCCCGCCGGTGCTCGTCCGCGCCGAGGACGGGCGCAGCCGGCTGCTGGAACTGCCCACCGGAGCACCCATCGGCGTGGGCGGGGTGCCCTTCGAGACGGTGACGGTCGAGGTGGCCCCCGGGGACCGGCTGGTGCTGTGCACCGACGGCCTGGTGGAGGTGCGCGGGCAGGACATCGGCGCGGGCCTGGCCGCGCTGTGCGAGTCCGCCGCCCACCCCGCCGCTTCCATGGACGACGCCTGCGACACCATCATCCGCGCCCTCAACACCCGTGGCGGCCGCGACGACGACGTGGCCCTGCTCATGGCCCGCCTCAACGGCGTCCCGCCCGCCCATGTGGCCGAGTGGGAGCTGGCGCCCGAGCTCCACGAGGCGCCCCGCGCCCGGCGGCTGGTGCGCGAGCGGCTGGCCGCCTGGGGCCTGGACGAGGCGGCGGCGACGGCGGAGGTCCTCGCCGGGGAGGTCGTCGGCAACGCCGTGCGGCACGCCCGCACCGGCCGGGTGGGGCTGCGGCTGGTGCGCACGGACGTGCTGCTGTGCGAGGTCACGGACGACGACCACACGCTGCCGGCGCTGCTGAGTACCGGAGAGGAGGACGAATACGGGCGCGGGCTGCGGGTAGTGAGTGCACTGGCGCGCGAATGGGGCGCCAGTCACTCGGGACGGGGAAAGACGGTGTG
The DNA here is from genome assembly GCF_014648775.1 of Streptomyces abikoensis. Lineage (GTDB taxonomy): Bacteria > Actinomycetota > Actinomycetes > Streptomycetales > Streptomycetaceae > Streptomyces > Streptomyces abikoensis. The sequence continues at coordinate 1,015,387 of NZ_BMRT01000001.1, read as the reverse complement.
GTTCGAGATGCCGCTGGTGCGCCCATGAGTGTGACGGAACGCTACTTGAACGCGTGGGAGGGCTTCTGGGGCGCCTCCTCCGGCGCGCCGGGCGAGGTGATCTGGGACTCGGCCCCGGAATCCGCCGCCGAGGCGCATCCGGCGCTGCTCGCGCTCCCCGGGGAACTCCCGCTGCCCGTCGTCGACCTGGGCTGCGGCAACGGCACCCGGACCCGCTGGCTGGCCGGGCACTTCCCGCGCGCGATCGGCGTCGACCTGTCCCGGGCGGCGGTGGAGCACGCCCGCCGCGCGGACCCGGAGGGGCTCGCCGCGTACGAGCGGCTGGACCTGGTGGACACGGCGGCGGTCCGGGCCCTCCACGAGCGCCTGGGCGACAGCCATGTGTACCTGCGGGCGGTCATCCACCAGAGCGATCCCGGGGACCGGCCGGCCGTCGCGGCGGCGGTCGCGGAGCTCGTCGGCGCGCGGGGCCGCGCGTTCGTGGTGGAGCTCGAACCGGCCGCGAAGGACGTCATCGCGGAGGCGGCCGGGGCCTCCGGCGGCACGGCGGAGAAGGTCCGGCGGGTCTTCGCCCACGACCTGCGGCCGGCCGCCGCGTCCGGCGGCGAGGTGGCCGCGCTGCTGCGCGGGGCCGGGCTCGCGATCCTCGACGAGGGGGAGACGGAGCTCGTCATGACCGGCTTCCACACGGACGGCAGGCGGGTCGTGCTGCCGTCCCGCTGGTTCGTGGCGGGCCGCGCGGAGGCGCCGGCCGGGGGCGACGGCTGAGCGGGCCGTGCCGGCTGAGCTGCCCGCGTCGGCTGTGCCGGTACGGACGGCCGGAGTTATCCACAGGCCTGGTCGGGGTGTTCGCGGACGCGTAACGTGACGAGGCATGAAGATCCTGATCTCGGCGGGCACCACGGCGGCCACCGGCGTCCGGGTGAACGGGGCGCGGGCGGGCGAGGGCCTGCCCGATTCCCCGGCCACCGGCGCATACGGTGTGCTGATAGTGCCGGTGGCCGGTGACGATCGTCATGGACGAGGCAATCCGCCGCTCCAGGGCGTCACGGCGCTCGCGCCGGTCGCGGTGGAGGAGCGGTATGGCTGCTGAGGAGACGCACGGGGGCGACGGGGGGCAGGGTCCGGGGTCCGGGCCGCCGGGCGTGCGGACGGACGGTATCGACAGAGGCGGTATCGACAGAGACGGTGTCGAGAGAATCGACGAGCGGGCGCTGGCCGAGGTGGTGAGCTTCACCTCGGACCTCATCCGTATCGACACCACCAACCGGGGCGGTGGCGACTGCCGGGAGCGGCCGGCCGCCGAGTACGTCGCCCAGCGGCTGGCCGAAGTGGGCATCGAGCCGGTGCTGCTGGAGCGGGATCCCGGCCGCACCAATGTGGTCGCGCGCGTGCCCGGCCGCGATCGGGGCGCGGAGGCCCTGCTGGTCCACGGCCATCTGGACGTGGTCCCGGCGGAGCCCGCCGACTGGACCGTCCACCCCTTCTCGGGGGAGGTCCGGGACGGGGTGGTGTGGGGCCGGGGCGCCATAGACATGAAGAACATGGACGCGATGGTCCTGGCCGTCGTCCGCGCCTGGGCCCGGGCCGGGGTGCGCCCCCCGCGTGACATCGTGCTGGCCTTCACCGCCGACGAGGAGGACAGCGGGGTGCCCGGCGCGGGCTTCCTCGCCGATGAGCACGCCGTGCTCTTCGAGGGCTGCACGACGGGGATCAGCGAGTCCGGCGGGTACACCTTCCACGCCGACGGGGGGCTGCGGCTGTATCCGGTGGGCGCGGGGGAGCGCGGCTCCGCCTGGGTGAAGCTGACCGCGCGGGGCACCGCCGGGCACGGCTCGAAGATCAACCCGCGGAACGCGGTGGTCAATCTGTCCGCGGCGATCGCCCGGATCGGGGAGTACCGCTGGCCGGTGCGGCTCACGCCGACGGTCCGGGCCGCGCTGCGGGAGATCGCGGCCGTGCAGGGCATCAGCGTCGACGTGGACGCCCCCGGCCTGGACCTGGACGAGCTGCTGGGCAAGCTCGGCAAGGCGGCCGCGCTGGTGGCCGCTACGGTGCGCAACAGCGCCAACCCGACCATGCTGGACGCCGGTTACAAGGTCAACGTCATCCCCGGGGTCGCCGTCGGCTTCGTCGACGGGCGGACGGTGCCGGGCGGCGCGGAGGAGTTCCGCACCACGATGGACCGGCTCACCGGGCCCGACGTGGAGTGGGAGCACTACCACGGGGAGGTCGCCCTCCAGGCGCCGGTGGACGCCCCGGTGTTCGAGCGGATGCGTGCGGCGATCGAGGCGTTCGACCCGGAGGGGCACGTGGTGCCCTTCTGCATGTCGGGCGGCACCGACGCCAAGCAGTTCTCCCGGCTTGGCATCGTCGGCTACGGCTTCTCACCGGTGCGGCTGCCGGCCGGCTTCGACTACCAGGCGATGTTCCACGGCGTCGACGAGCGGGTGCCCGTCGAGGCGCTGCACTTCGGCGTCCGGGTCCTCGACCACTTCTTGATGAGCACATGAGCACATGAGCACATGAGCACATGAGCACAGCGAGTTCGGATCACTTTACTTGGGAGGCGTAGCAATCATGGTGTCCACGGCGCCCTACGGAGCCTGGCGGTCCCCGATCGACGCCGCGCTCGCCGCGGCGCACGACGGCCGGCCGGAGTTCGTGGGCACGGTCGGTGACGAAGTGTGGTGGGTGACCTCCTGTCCGGCGGAGGGCGGCCGGTCGACCCTGGTGCGCCGGCGCTCCGGCGGCGAGGAGGGCCCGGCCCTGGCCGCGCCGTGGAACGTCCGCAGCCGGGTCATGGAGTACGGCGGCCGCCCCTGGGCGGCCGTGCCCCGCCGGTCCGGCGGGCCGCTGGTGGTCTTCGTCCACTTCGCGGACCAGCGGCTGTACGTGTGGGAGCCGGACGGCCCGGCCGGCGGCGGGCCCCGGCCGCTGACGCCGGTGTCGTCCGTGGGTGGCGGTCTGCGCTGGGCGGATCCGGTGCTGCTGCCGGAGCGCGGCGAAGTGTGGTGCGTGCTGGAGGAGTTCACCGGGGAGGGGCCGGACCGGCTGCGGCGGCTGATAGCCGCCGTGCCGTTGGACGGCTCGGCCGCCGAGGAGCGCGCGGCGGTGCGCGAGCTCACCGGTGACGACAGCCGTTTCGTCACCGGGCCCCGGCTCTCCCCGGACGGCCTGCGGGCGGCGTGGCTCGCCTGGGACCACCCCCGGATGCCCTGGGAGGGCACGGAGCTGAAGGTCGCCGAGGTCACGGAGGGCGCGGGCGGTGCCCTGCTGACGGGCGCGCGGACGGTGCTGGGCGGCGCGACGGAGGCCGTCGCCCAGGTGGAGTGGGCGCACGACGGGTCGCTGCTGGCGGTGACCGACCGTACGGGGTGGTGGAATCCGTACCGGGTGGACCCGGAGACGGGGGAGGGCGTCAACCTCTGCCCGCGCGAGGAGGAGTTCGCGGGGGCGCTGTGGCGGCCGGGGCTGAGCTGGTTCGCCCCGCTGGCCGGTGGGCTGGTGGCCGTCGTCCACGGCCGGGGCGCCCAGCGGCTGGGGATCCTCGACCCCGACACCGGGGAGCTGGTGGACGCCGCCGGGCCGTGGACGGAGTGGGCCGCGACCCTGGCGGCGGACGGCTCGCGGGTCGTGGGCGTGGCCGCCAGCCCGCGCAGCGGCTACGAGGTGGTGGAGCTCGACGTCCGTACGGGCAGGGCCCGCGCGATCGGCGCCCGGCACCGGGACGCGGTGGACCCGGCCTACTACCCCGAGCCCCTCATCCGCACCTTCACCGGGCCGGGCGGGCGGGACGTCCACGCCCACGTCTATCCGCCGCACAGCCCGGATTACACGGCACCCGCCGATCAGGCGCCGCCGTTCGTGGTGTGGGCGCACGGCGGGCCCACCGGGCGGGCGCCGCTGGTGCTCGATCTGGAGATCGCCTACTTCACCTCGCGGGGCATCGGCGTCGTCCAGGTCAACTACGGCGGGTCCACCGGCTACGGGCGGGCCTACCGCGACCGGATCAGGGAGCGGTGGGGCGTGGTGGACGTGGAGGACTGCGCGGCCGTCGCGGAGGCGCTGGCCGAGGAGGGCGGCGCCGACCGGGCCCGGCTGGCGATACGCGGCGGCAGCGCGGGCGGCTGGACGACGGCCGCCTCGCTGGTGTCCTCGGACCTCTACGCCTGCGGGGCCATCTGCTTCCCGGTGCTGGATCTGTCGGCCATGGCGGCGGGCGGCACCCATGACCTGGAGTCGCGTTATCCGGAGTACCTGGTCGGCCCGCTCGCCGACGTCCCCGACCGCTACCGGGAGCGCTCGCCGATATCCCGGGCGGACCGGCTCACCGCGGCCTTCCTGCTGCTCCAGGGCCTGGAGGACCCGGTCTGCCCGCCCGAGCAGGGGGAGCGGTTCCTGGCGGCGGTCGAGGGCAGGGGCGTGCCGCACGCGTACCTCGCGTTCGAGGGCGAGGGCCACGGCCTCCGTGAGCAGCGCAACATCGTGCGCGCGCTGGAGGCGGAACTCTCCCTCTACGCCCAGACCTTCGGGATGGAGGTGCCGGGCATACCCGTCCTGGAGCTCGTCAAGTGACGGGCTCGTGGCCGGGGTCGTGGGGCCGGCCGGGGTGACTCACGCCGCCCGGACCGCCTGGGCGGCGGCGGGTCGGCGCGGCGCGGGGACGACGACGGGGGAGCCGTCGCCGGGGGCGGCCAGGATGTCGGACTCGACCCCGTAGAGCTCGCGGACGAGGGCGGCGTCCACGACCTCGCGGGAGGGGCCGTGGGCGACGACGCGCCCGTCCCGCATGGCCACGATCACATCGGCGTAGCGGGCGGCGCTCGCCAGGTCGTGGAGGACCATCATGACCGTGCGGCCCGCCGCGGCGACCTCGCGGACGAGTTCCAGGACGTCGACGGCGTGCCCCAGGTCGAGGGCGCTCGTCGGCTCGTCCAGCAGGACGACGGGCGTCTCCTGGGCGAGGACCATGGCCAGCCAGCACCGCTGGCGCTGGCCGCCGGAGAGCTGGTCGAGCCGGCGCCCGGCCAGCGCGGCGGTGCCGGTGGCCTCCAGCGCGGCCTCGACGGCCCGTTCGTCCTCGCGCGACCACTGGCGGAAGAGGCCCTGGTGGGGGTGGCGTCCGTAGCGGACGAGCCCGGCGACGGTCACGGCCTCGGGCGCCTGCGGCGACTGGGGGAGCAGCGCGATGCGGTGCGCCGCCCTGCGAGGGGTGAGCCGCCAGATGTCGGCATCGCCGATCCGGACCGTGCCGGAGTCCGGCTGGTGCAGCCGGGCGATGGAGCGCAACAGGGTGGACTTGCCGCAGCCGTTGGGCCCCACGACGGCGACGACCTGTCCCTCGGGGACGGTCAGGTCCACGCCGTGGACGACCGGGTGGCCGGGGTATCCGGCGGTGAGCTGTTCGACGACGAGTCGCATGAGGTTAGCCTAACCTAATGGTCGACATCTGTTTCCCTCGGGTTTTGCGTTGTCCTCTTGGCCTCCTTGGCTTTTGACGGGGCGCCCGATTGTCCGGCCGCACGTCAATTCCCCCTGGTGAAGATGTTGTGTAAGGTAAGGCTTACCTTAATTCGAGTGGAATGGGGGAAACCGCTGTGGAGCAGTCCGCACTGGCCGGCCGGATCGCGCTGGTCACCGGCGCCGGGCAGGGCATAGGCGAGGCCGTGACCCGCGCCCTGGTCGCCCAGGGAGCGCGCGTCGCGGCCGTTGACGCGACGGAGAACGGCGTCAAGGCGCTCGAGACGGAATACGGCACCGAAAAGGTGACCCACTACACCGCCGACGTCTCCGACAGCCGGGCCGTCGAGGCCGTCTTCGAGGAAGTGGAGCGCACCGCCGGCCCGCTCGACATCCTCGTCAATGTCGCCGGGGTGCTGCGGACTTCACCCGTCGTCGAGATCACCGACGAGGACTGGAAGCGCACCTTCGACGTCAACTCCACCGGTGTCTTCAACACCTCCCGCGCCGCCGCCCGCCGGATGAGCGGGCGCCGCTCCGGGTGCATCGTCACCGTCGGCTCCAACGCCGCCGGAGTGCCGCGCACCAGCATGGCCGCGTACGCCGCCTCGAAGGCCGCCGCCACCATGTTCACCAAGTGCCTCGGGCTGGAGCTGGCCCGCAGCGGGGTCCGCTGCAACGTCGTCTCGCCCGGCTCCACGGACACCGCGATGCAGCGCTCCCTGTGGTCCGGCGACGAGCCGCCCGCGGGCGTCATCGACGGCGACCCCGGCTCGTACCGCGTCGGCATCCCCCTCGGCCGGATCGCCGAGCCCTCCGACATCGCCGACGCCGTCCTCTTCCTGGTCTCCGACCGCGCCCGGCACATCACGATGCACGACCTCTACGTCGACGGCGGCGCCACCCTCCGCGCCTAGCCGCGGTTTGTGCCCACCGGGCCGCACCCGCACCCCCTACATCAGCCCCACCCGGGCCCCTCAACACCCCCATACCCGGTGCGATCCACCGGGAGAACGGAGCAGCAGGTGACCACGGTTCACCCCGTCGCCGACCGGCCGAGCGCGAGCGGCCCCGTGGACCCGACGGCCACCGTCGGCGCCGCCACCTCGCTGCTCGACGCCTACGAACCCGGCCGCGCCCGGTTCTTCGCCTCGCCCACCCGCACCCTGCTCGCCCACGGCACCCGCGCCGAGGTCCCGCACGGCACGGCCCCCCTGCACCGGCGGGTCACCGAGACCCTCGAAGCCGAACTCCTCGCGGGCAACCCCGCGCCCGTCGTCGTCGGCGCCGTGCCCTTCGACCAGACCGCCCCCGCCGCGCTCGCCGTGCCGGAGGCCGTCCGCTGGGCGCCGCCGCTCGCCGAGGACCCGCTCGTCGCCCTGCCCGCCGCCGCCCCCGCCGCGGCCGACTGGGACATCCGGCCCGTACCCGAGCCGGCGGCCTACGGCAGAGCCGTCGCCGAGGCCGTACGGCGCATGAAGCGCGGCGACTTCAGCAAGGTCGTCCTCGCCCGCACCCTCGAACTGCGCTCCTCGCGCGACCTCGACCTGCCCGCGCTGCTCCAGCGCCTCGCCCGCCGCGACCCCGGCGGCTACACCTTCGCCGTCCCCTCCGGCCCCGGCCGCACCCTGCTCGGCGCCAGCCCCGAACTCCTCGTCTCCCGGCGCGGCGGCCGCCTCGTGGCCAACCCGCTCGCCGGCTCCATACCCCGCAGCGCCGACCTCGCCGAGGACGTCCGCCGTGCCGCCGGGCTGCTGGAGTCGGCGAAGGACCTGCACGAGCACGCCGTCGTCGTCGACGCCGTCCGCGAGGCCCTCGCCCCCTACTGCCGCACCCTCGACGTGCCCGCGCGCCCCACCCTGGTGCGCACCGCCGCGATGTGGCACCTGTCCACCACCGTCGTCGGCGAGCCGGCCGACCCCGCCGTCTCCGCCCTGGAACTGGCCTGCGCCCTCCACCCGACGCCCGCTGTGTGCGGCACCCCCACCGACACCGCCCGCCGGGTCATCGGGGAGCTCGAGCCCTTCGACCGGGGCGCCTACACCGGCATGGTCGGGTGGGGTGACGCGAGCGGCGACGGCGAATGGGTCGTCACCATCCGCTGCGCCGAGGCCGAGGAGCGCACGCTGCGCCTCTTCGCGGGCGCGGGCGTCGTCGAGCAGTCCTCGCCGGAGGCGGAGACCGCCGAGACCGGCGCCAAGTTCCAGACGTTCCTTCAGGCAGTGGGGGTCGACCAGTGACGGTCACCAAGAAGATCGAGGACATCGACGACGCGCCCGGATACCCGGCGGAGTTCGCCGAGCGCTACCGGGCCAAGGGCTACTGGCGTGGCGAAACGTTCGGCCAGATGCTGCGCGACCGCGCCGAGAAGCACCCCGACCGGATCGCGATCGTCGACCCGGCCGGTGAGGGACGCCGCTGGACGTACGCCGAACTCGACCTGCGCGCCGACCGGCTGGCCGCCGGCCTGCTCGCGCGCGGCATCGGCAAGGGCGACCGCGTGGTCCTCCAGCTGCCGAACGTCGCCGAGTTCTTCGAGGTCGTCTTCGCCCTCTTCCGCATCGGCGCCCTGCCCGTCTTCGCCCTCCCGGCGCACCGCGAGACCGAGATCCGCCACTTCTGCGCCTTCACCGAAGCGGCCGCCTACGTCATCGCCGACGTCGCCGAGGGCTACGACTACCGTGAGCTCGCCACCAAGGTGCGGGCCGACGTCCCCACCCTGAAGCACGTCCTCGTCGTCGGCGACCCCGGCGAGCACACCGCCCTCGCCGACGTCCCGGCCGAGCCCGTGGCCATCGACGACGCGCCCCAGCCGCACGAGCTGGCCTTCCTCCAGCTCTCCGGCGGCTCCACCGGCGTGCCCAAGCTCATCCCGCGCACCCACGACGACTACATCTACTCGCTGTGGGGCTCCAACGAGATCTGCGGAGTCGACGAGCACAGCGTCTTCCTCTGCGCGCTGCCCGCCGCCCACAACTTCCCCCTCAGCTCGCCCGGCACCCTCGGCGCCCTCTACGCCGGCGCCCGGGTCGTCCTCGCCCCCCGCCCCAGCCCCGACGTGGCCTTCCCGCTGATCGAGGCCGAGGGCGTCACCCTCACCGGCCTCGTCCCGCCGCTGGCCCTGGTGTGGACCGAGGCGGCCGCCACCACCCCGCACGACCTCTCCAGCCTGGAGGTGCTGCTCGTCGGCGGCGCCAAGTTCAGCGAGGAGGCCGCCCGGCGCGTCCGCCCCGCCCTCGGCTGCACCCTCCAGCAGGTCTTCGGCATGGCGGAGGGCCTGGTGAACTACACCCGGCTCGACGACCCCGAGGACACCATCGTCACCACCCAGGGCCGCCCCATCTCGCCCGACGACGAGATCCGCGTCGTGGACGACGAGGACAACGACCTGCCCGTGGGCGCCACCGGACACCTCCTCACCCGCGGCCCCTACACCATCCGCGGCTACTGGCGGGCCCCCGAGCACAACGCCACCGCCTTCACGGCCGACGGCTTCTACCGCACCGGCGACGTCGTACGGCTCACGGAGACGGGCCACCTCGTCGTCGAGGGCCGGGCCAAGGACCAGATCAACCGGGGCGGCGAGAAGGTCGCGGCCGAGGAGATCGAGAACCACATCCTCGCCCACCCGTCCGTCCACGACGTCGCCGTCGTCTCCATGCCCGACGACTACCTCGGCGAGCGCACCTGCGCCTACGTCGTGCTGCGCGCGGGCGCCGAGCCGGTGAAGTCCGTCGCCGTCAAGAAGTTCGTGCGCGAGCGCGGCCTCGCCGCCTTCAAGGTGCCCGACCGCGTCGAGTTCGTCGAGGCGTTCCCGCAGACCGGCATCGGCAAGGTCTCCAAGAAGGACCTGCGCGCCACCATCGCCGCACGGCTGCGCGAGACGACCGCCGCCGCCCGCGACTGAGACCTCACCGCTCGAACCACGAAAGGCCACCGTCACCATGGCGCTCCCCGCCATCACCCCCTACCCCATGCCCACCGCCGCGGACCTCCCCGCGAACAAGGTCGCCTGGACGGTCGACCCCCGCCGCGCCGTGCTGCTCGTCCACGACCTGCAGAACTACTTCCTCGACGCCTTCGAGACCGGCGCCTCGCCCGTCACCGAGCTGCTCGCCAACATCGCACGGCTCAAGAAGGAGTGCGCCCGCCTCGGCGTCCCCGTCGTCTACTCCGCCCAGCCCGGCGGCCAGAGCCCCGCCGAGCGCGGCCTCCAACAGGACTTCTGGGGTCCCGGACTGCCCGACGACGAGCGCGCCAAGGCCATCGTCGACGCCGTCGCCCCCGACGCGGGCGACACCGTGCTCACCAAGTGGAAGTACAGCGCCTTCGTCCGCACCGACCTCGCCGAGCGGATGGCGGAGCAGGGCCGCGACCAGCTGATCGTCGTCGGCGTCTACGCCCACATCGGGGTCATGATGAGCGCCTGCGACGCCTGGATGCGCGACATCCAGCCCTTCCTCGTCGCCGACGCCGTCGCCGACTTCTCCGCCGGCGACCACGCCATGGCACTTCGCTGGGCGGCCGCCAAGTGCGCCGTCGTCACCACCACCGACCGCGTCTTCGAAGGACAGTGAGCACCGTGGCCCTGACCCTGGAACAGATCCGCGCCGACGTCGCCGACGTGCTGGGCGAGGACCCGGCCGACATCCCCGACGACGAGAACCTCGTGGACTACGGCCTCGACTCCGTCCGCATCATGACCCTCGTCGAACGCTGGCGGCGCGACCACGGCACCGAGGTCACCTTCGTCGACCTCGCGGAGAAGCCGGCCATCGAGGAGTGGGCACCCCTGCTGGGGGCCTCGGCATGACGACCACCGCACTCGAGCGGCCCGTCAGCGGCAGCGGACCCGACCGGCGCCTCGCGCCGGAGGGGCTGCCGCTGACGGCCGCTCAGTCGGCCGTGTGGCACGCCCGGACCCCCGGCCCGGGCAGCCCCGCGTGGGCCACCGCCGAGTACCTGGACATCCGCGGCGAGCTGGACCCGGAGCTCTTCGCCCAGGCCCTGTACCGCGTCGCCCGCGAGGCGGACACCCTGGGCGTACGGATCGCGGACACGCCCGCCGGGCCCCGGCAGCTGCCCGTCGACATCCCGCCGCCCGGCCACGGCTTCCCCCTCCACACCGCCGACCTCCGCGCCGAACGCGACCCCATGGGCGCCGCCCACGCCCGGATGCGCGCCGACCTGGCCGTCCCCTTCGACCTCGCCCGCGGCCCGCTCTTCGGCCACGGCCTGCTGCGCGTCGGCGAACAGCGCTGGCTGTGGTCCCAGCGCGTCCACCACGCCGTCCTCGACGGCTACGGCCACTCCCTCCTCGCCCGCCGCACCGCCGACGTCTACACCGCCCTCGTCGCGGGCACCGACCCCGGCCCGGGCCCCTTCGGACGGCTCGCCGCGCTCGTCGAGGAGGACGCCGCCTACCGCGGCTCCGCCGCCCACGACCGCGACCGCGAGCACTGGCTCCGCCACGCCGCCGACGACGACGCCCCCACTCTCGCCGGCCGCACCGCGCCCCCCTCCGGTACCGCCCTCCGGAGCACCGCCCACCTGGGCACCGAGGAGACCGCCCGGCTGCGCGAACTCGCCGCGTCCGTCCGCGCCACCTGGCCCGACGTCCTCTTCGCCGCCCAGGCCCTCTACCTCTCCCGGGCCACCGGCAGCGAGCGCGTCACCCTCGGACTGCCCATGATGGGCCGCATGGGATCCGTCGCCCTGCGCATCCCCGGCATGGTCATGAACGTCCTGCCGCTGCGCTTCACCGTCACCCCCGACACCACCTTCGCCGAGCTCGCCCACCAGGCCGACCTCGGCATCCGCGCCGCGCGCCGCCACCAGCGCCACCGCCCCGCCGAACCGGTCCGCGCGCCCCAGGTCAACGTGATGCCCTTCGACTACGGGCTCACCTTCGCCGGCGCCCCCTCCACCGCCCACAACCTCTCCGGCGGCCCCGCCGCGGACCTGACCGTCAGCGTCTACGACCGCGCCGACGGCACCGGCCTGCGCGTCGACCACGACGCCAACCCCGCCCTGTACGACGCCCGGGAGCTCGCCGCCCACCAGCGCCGCTTCGTCGACCTCCTCGCCCGCCTCGCCGACGGCGACCCCCACCGGCCGCTCGCCGGTCTCGGCATCGCCACGGACGAGGAGCGCGCCCGGGTACTGACGGAGTTCAACGACACGGCCGTCGCCCTGCCCCCGACCACCCTCATCGGCCCGGTCGAGGCCCGCGCCGCCCGGACGCCCGGCGCCCCCGCCCTCGTCCACGGCGACCTCACCCTGACGTACGGCGAGCTCAACGCCCGGGCCTCCCGCCTCGCCCGGCACCTCGCCGGCCTCGGCGTCCGGCCCGGGGCGCGGGCCGCCGTGGCGCTCGGCCTCTCCGTCCGGGAGACGGTGGCGGTGCTCGCCGTCCTCAAGGCGGGCGGCGCGCTCACCGGCCCCGACGACCCCGCCGCCGTGTGCGTCGTGACCGACGCGGCCACGAGCCGCACGCTGCCGGACGTCCTCGTCGTCGACCTGGACGACCCCGCCGTGACGGCCGCCGTCGCCGGACAGCCGCCCGTCGACCCCGGCCGCGCGCTCACCCCGCACCACGGGGCCTATTCCGCCGGCTCCACCGGCTCCACCAGCGGAACTCTCGTCCCGCACGCCACGCTCGACGGTGGGCTGCGCTGGCTGAGCGACCGGTGCGGACTGACGGCCGGTGACCGCGTGCTGCGCCACGCCGAAGCCGGCTCGGAGGCATCGCTGCGGGAGCTGTTGTGGCCGCTGCGGGAAGGCGCCACGGTGGTCCTGCCGGAGAACGGGGACCTGGCCCGTACGGTCCGCGAACGGGGCGTCACGACGGTCCGCTGCGACAGGTCGCAGCTGGCGGCCCTCGGCGGTAGCTCGCTGCGGCGGGTCGTCTGCGAGGGCGACGCGCCCTCCCGCGAGGCCGTCGACGCCTTCCACCGGGCGCTCCCGGACGTGGCGCTGCACCTGGTGTACGGGGCGGGGGAGGCGGCCGGCGCCGCCCATCACCGCTGCGAGCCGGGCGAGCGCGGGCCCGTACCCCTGGGGCGGCCCGCCTGGAACACCCGCCTGTACGTGCTCGACGCGGCCCTCCAGCCGTGCCCGCCCGGCGTCACCGGCGAGCTGTACGTGGCCGCCGACCGGCCGGCCCACGGTCACGGGGCCGCCGGGGAACACCTCGTCGGCGACCCCTTCGGCCCGCCCGGCGGCCGGATGTACCGCACGGGCACCCCGGCCCGCTGGACGGCGGACGGCCGCCTGGAGCGCCCCGCCCCCACGACTCCGGCCTCGGCGGATGCCGCCGCCGAGGCCGGTCGGACCGCTCTCCCGGAGGCGCCGTGATCCGCCCCCGGGAGCTCGGCCGCGACCCGCTGCCCGGGCCCTGGCGCCCGGGCGGCGGCCCGGACGTCTGGCTGCTGAGGATCGCCGACGGGTCGACGTGGCCGCTCGACGACCTCGACGCCGACGAACGCACCCGGGCCGCCGGCTTCCTCCGCCCCCTCCACCGCGAGCGCTTCGTGGCCTCGCACGTGGGGTTGCGCCGCCTCCTGGGCGCGTACCTCGGCCTCCCGCCGGCCGACGTCGCCCTCACCCGCGAGCCCTGCCCCGGCTGCGGCGGCCCCCACGGCCGCCCGGCCGTCGCCGGACCGCTGCACTTCAACCTCTCCCACGCCGGGGAACTGGCCCTCTTCGCCTTCGCGGACACGCCGGTGGGAGCGGACGTCGAGGAGGAGCAGTCGGCGGCGGTCGTCGCCGACGTCTCCCCGATGCTCCACCCGGCGGAGACGGCCGAACTCGCCGCCCTCCCGGAACCGGAGCGCCCGGCGGCGTTCGCGCGCTGCTGGACGCGGAAGGAGGCCTACCTCAAGGGGACGGGCACGGGTCTGGCCGAGAGCCCGGCGGTCACGTACGTCGGCACGGGTTCCGTACCGGTGGCGCCGCCCGGGTGGACGCTGACCGACGTCGAGGCGGGCGCCGGACACGCGGCGGCCATCGCGGTGGCGGGGGGCTGAGAAGACCGGCACGCGCCGCCCACGACGGCGCCGGAGGTCCTACCTGCGGCGCCGGTAGTAATGCCCCAGGCGGAAGCCCGCATGTCGGCGTTGAGCGACGTGTAGACGAACAACGCGCCGAAAACGGTGGTGGCGAGCGCACCGAGCCCCAGCGCGGCCAGATCTCGCCCCAGCCCTGCACGAGCCCGAGGGCGAGAACCGCGAAGAACTCCGACACCAGGCTGAGGCCGACGAGGTGGAACGACCCCCAGCCGGGGGCGTGCAACTGCTCGTACTCCGAGGGCGCCGGCCCCACGGGTATGCCCACCGCGATGGCCAGGCGCCGCCGAACGGCGGATACGCGGGTACGAGTTCCCGTTACGGGAGGGCGTACCCGCATACCCGCCCCCCAGGTCACCCCGCCCGGCGGTCCACGTACTCGAACACCGACCCGTCCGGGTGACGGGCCACCAGGTTGCTGCCGATGGGCGTTCGCACCGGCCCCGCGATGATCTGCGCGCCGACCGCGCGCAGGTCGGCGAGGGCCTGGTCGACGTCCGTGACGGCGAGCGTGGCCGTGATGTTGCGCAGGACGGAGAGTTCGGCTTCCGGTCCGCTCATCAGGAAGAAGCAGCCGACGGCCGCGACCGAGACCCCGCCGCGCCGGAAGCGCTGGGCCTCGGTGCCGGTCAGTCGTTCGTACACCGCGATCGCCGATTCCAGATCGCTCACGCACACCCTTAGCGAAGTCCCCAGAATGTTCATGAAAAGCAGGCTAGTTGACCCGGCAGAGCAGTTCCCCGTGGAGCACCGAGAACCACGCGTCCTCGTGACGCCCCCACTCGTGCCAGGCCGCCGCGATCGCCTCCAGGCCCGCCCGGTCCGTGTGGCCGCCCTCGATCGCGTGGCGGGCGTACGGGTCGGAGCGGGTGCGGTCGGCCCACAGGCCGCTCCACCAGGCGCGTTGCTCGGCGCCCGTCCAGCACCAGGCGCCCGCCGTGGCGGTGACGTCGGTCAGGCCGGCCCGCCGGGCCCAGGACAGCAGTCGGCTGCCGGCGTCGGGTTCGCCGCCGCCGGCGCGGGCGACGTCCACGTACAGGCGCTGCCAGTCCTCCAGGCCGGGGACGCGCGGGTACCAGGTCATGGCCGTGTAGACGACGTCGCGCACGGCGACGATGCCGCCGGGGCGGCACACCCGGCGCATCTCGCGCAGGGCGGCCACCGGGTCGTCGAGGTACTGGAGCACCTGGTGGGCGTGGACGACGTCGAAGGAGCCGTCGGGGAAGTCCAGGGCGCGGACGTCGCCGACGGTGAAGTCGGTGTTGGACACGCCGCGTTCGCGGGCGGTGGCGCGGGCGGTCGCCAGGACGCCGGGGGCGGCGTCGAGGCCGGTGACCCGGCCGTGGGGCACCCGGGCGGCCAGGTCGGCGGTGATGCTGCCGGGGCCGCAGCCTATGTCCAGGATCCGGTGGTGGGGTTCGAGCGAGGGCAGCAGGTAGGCGGCGGAGTCGGCGGCCCTGCGGCGGCCGTGGGAGCGCAGCACGGACTCGTGGTGGCCGTGGATGTAGACGGTGCTCGCCGTGTTCCGTTCGTCGTGTCGTTCCGGCATGGTGGTCCCTTCGCTCCGTCGTGAAGTGGCGTTTCCACCGTAGGCCGTTCTCTCGCATCGTGAGAGTGCCGTCTTGGCATCCGGGACGGCGGGCTTTGTTCACTCCGCCGCCCGTGTCGGGCCGCCGCGCACCCCGTGATCTGCGAAGGTGTGAGGATGCAGCAGGTACCGCCCGCCCTCCCGCCGCCGGAGCGCGGGCTGCCCGTGCTTCCGGAGCTGGGCGAGCGGCTGGCGGGGGCGGCCGGTCTGGCCGGCCCCGAACCGGTCGGCGGCGGGCGGGCGCTGCGGGAGGCCGCCTGCGGCTACTGGGCGCGGCGCGGCCTGCCGACAGAGCCGGGGCGGGTCCTCGCGGCGCCCGGTGCCCAGCCGTTGCTGCTGGCCCTGTTCGCCTCGGCGGGCGGCGAGGTGCTGCTGACCCGGCCGTGCTCGGCGTCGTACAGCCCGCTGGCGAGGCTCGCCGGGCGGCTGGCGTACCACGTGCCGGTGCCGGCCGAGTGCGGTGGCGTGCCCGACCCCTACGCGCTGCTGGAGACCGTGCGCAGGATCCGGGCCGAGGGCGGCCGGCCGCGTTTCCTGGTGCTGTCGGTGGCCGACGACACCACCGGGACGGTCGCCCCGCCGGAGATCCTGCACGAGGTGTGCGAGGCGGCGGCGGCCGAGGAGCTGACGGTCGTCAGCGACGAGACATGGCGCGACACCCTCCACGACCCGCACGAGACGGTGTTCGTGGGGCCCGCCGAGATGTACCCGGACCGGGTCGTCGTCCTCACCGACCTCGCGGGCCCGCTCGCCCCCGTCGGCTGGCCGGCGGCGATCGCCCGTTTCCCGGCCGGGGGAGCCGGCCCCGCCCTGTACGCCCGCGCCGTCTCGCTGCTGACGGCGGTACGGGCCGAACTGCCGCCGCCGGTCGCGGCGGCCGTGGGCTGGGCGCTGACCGAACCGGAGCCCGTCCGGGCCCGGTCCGCCGCCACGGCCCGGCTGTACGGGCTGCTGGGCGAGGCGGCGCGGGAGCGGCTGGACGCCGCCGGGGTGCTCTGCCGGCCCCCGCGCACCGGGCCGCACCTCTACGCCGACCTGGGCGAGCTGCGGGAGCCCCTCGCCGCGCGGGGTGTCACCGACTCCGTGGAGCTGGAGGAGCGGCTGAGCGCGGCGCTCGGCCGTCCGGTGCCCGGCGGCCACCGGTTCGGCGACGACCCGGACGCGCTGCGGGTGCGGATCTCCACTCCACCGTTCCTCGGCACCGGCGACGACCGGTGGTGTCGTGCCCTGAGTACCCCGGATCCGCTGGCGGATCCGGATGTCGTGGAGGCGTTGTCCACTTTTGGATCGGCGTTCAGTGAACTCTCCGGTGACTGATCTACCGTCAGTCGGTGGGCGTACGACGGCGCGGGCCCCGCGCCCGTACCGCCAGGTTCCGGTTCCCCACGAATGGAGCCCCAGATGACCGAACAGACCGAGCGCCCTCTCGCGGAGCCGCGTCCTCTCGGGGAGCCGCGCCCGCTCGGCCAGGTCCGTTCCTGGCCCCGCTCGTTCGCCGACCGTCTCACCGCACCGCTGCCGGGAGTGCGCGCCATGGCCCGGCTGGCCCGCGAGGGCCGGCTGCGGCCCGGCGCGGCGGCGCTCCGCGAGGTCCCGCTGCTGCCGGTCGAGCCGGGCCCGCTGCCGGCCGCCGACGCCGGCTCGCTGGCCGTCACCTGGGCCGGGCACGCCAGCTGGGTGGTGCGCGTCGGCGGGCTGACGGTGCTGACCGACCCGGTCTGGTCCCGCCGGATCCTCGGCACCCCGCCCCGGGTGACGCCGGTGGGGGTGCCGTGGGAGGCGCTGCCGAGGATCGACGCCGTCGTCATCAGCCACAACCACTACGACCACCTCGACGCGCCCACCCTCAAGCGGCTCCCCCGCGACACCCCGCTGCTGCTGCCGGCGGGCCTGGCCGGCTGGGCGCGCCGCCGCCGGTTCACCCGGGTGACCGATCTCGACTGGTGGGAGGCGGTCGAGCTGCCCGGCCCGGCGGGCCCGGTGCGCTTCGACTTCGTCCCGGCCCACCACTGGAGCAAGCGCACCCTCACGGACACGTGCCGGTCGCTGTGGGGCGGCTGGGTGCTGACCGCGCCGGACGGACGGCGGGTGTACTTCGCCGGGGACACGGGTTACGGCTTCTGGTTCGAACGGATCGGCGAGCGCTATCCGGACATCGATGTCGCGCTGCTGCCCATCGGCGCCTACGACCCGCGCTGGATGCTGAGCCCGGTGCACACCGACCCGGAGGAGGCGGTGCGCGCCTGCGGGGACCTGGGGGCGCGGGTGCTGGCGCCGATGCACTGGGCGACGTTCCTGCTGTCCGCCGAGCCGCCGCTGGAGCCGCTGCGGCGGGTGCGGGCGGCGTGGGCGGCGACGGGCCGGCCCCGGGAGGACCTGTGGGACCTGCCGGTGGGCGCCTCACGGGTGCTCGCCGAGTACGACAGGAGCGAGTACGACAGGAGCGTCACGGGGCTGATGTGACGGGTGGGTGCCCTCTGTCGCTCACCCGGCGCCGGTTCCGGTGAACGTGAAGGTGAAGC
Organism: Streptomyces abikoensis; assembly: GCF_014648775.1. Classification (GTDB taxonomy): domain Bacteria; phylum Actinomycetota; class Actinomycetes; order Streptomycetales; family Streptomycetaceae; genus Streptomyces; species Streptomyces abikoensis. Next base: position 997,748 of record NZ_BMRT01000001.1, on the reverse strand, counting down.
GGTTGGCGCCGTGCCCGGTGCAGGTCAGGTGGGAGGGGAAGCGGCTGGCCCGGGTGTCGACGCCGACGGTGCGGGTGGTCTCGTCGTAGCTGAAACGGACGATGCCGTCGCCCAGGACCTCGTCCCCGCCCCGCCGGATCTCCAGCGTCACGGGTACGTCCTCCCGGATGCCGAATTCCTGGGCGGGCTGATGGGAGGTCAGGGCCACGTCGAGGTTGTCCTCGCGGCGCAGGAGCCACAGCGTCACGTCCGGCCCGGCGTCGTCGGCCGCGTGGAAGTTCGCCCGGATCACCCGGCCCCGGGGCCCGTCGGGGGCGACGACGGCGAGGCTGTGATAGCCGCCCGCGGCGATCCGCGCGGTGTGCCGGTGCCGCACGGCCTCCAGGATCCCCGACACCTGCCCGTCGCCGTCCTTGCCCGCGCCGAGCAGTTCGCCGTCCCGGGTCAGCGCCAGGCTGTGCAGATGGCCCGCCGCGACGGCCGTGACCCTGCGGCCCTGGGCGAGGCGCAGGATGCCGGACACCTGGTGGTGCCCGTCCCGGCCGGCGGCGAGCAGCAGGCCGTCGTCGGTGACGGCCAGGCTCTGCAGGGCGGCGGCGGACACGGCGACGACCTTCCGGCCGTCCGCCGCCGCCAGGATCCCGGAGACCTGCCGGTCGTCGTCGCGGCCGGCGGCCAGGATCCGGCCGTCCTCGGTCACCGCGAGGCTGTGGAAGTCGCCCGCCGCCACGGCGGTGATCCGGTGGCCCCGGGCCGCCGTCAGGATGCCCGACACCTGTCCGTCGCCGTCGTGCCCGGCGGCGAGCAGCTCGCCGTCCTCGGTCACGGCGAGGCTGTGCACGGCGCCGCCGTCGACGGTCGTGACCTTCTTGCCGCGCGCCGCGTCACGGGCGCCGGTGACCTGGCCGTTCTGGTCCTTCCCGGCGGCCAGCAGCCGGCCGTCCCGGGTCACCGCGAGGCTGTGGAAGCCGCCCGCGGCCACGGCGCCGACCAGCTCACCGCGCGCCAGCGCGAAGATCCCGGTCACCTGGGCGTAGTCGTCGAGCCCGGCGACCAGCAGCCGCCCGTCGTCGGTGACGGCCAGGCTGTGGTAGTCCCCGGCGGCGATCGCGCCGATCCGCTCGCCCTCGGCCGCCATGAGGATGCCCGGCACCTGACCCTGGAGGCCCAGCCCCGCCGCGTGGAGCCGGCCGGCGGCGTGGGCGGATACGGGCGGGTCGACGGCCAAGAGGGGCCTCCTTCGGCGCGGGCGGGACGGACGACGCAAAGGCCGCCGCCGTCCACGCTGGCCGCTCCGCCGGGCCGGGGCACGTGCGGGGCGGCCGAACGCGTGACGCGTGAGCGCTCCGCTGGAAGGCGGGCTAGTCATCCGCGGGCGCGTCGTGGCTGGTCGCGCAGTTCCCCGCGCCCCTTTGGGGCGCTGCCGAGCGCTGCTTAAGGGGCCGCCTCCAGGACGTGGACGCACAGCGGCCCGCCGTGGGCCGGATGGACGGTCCGGCGCTCGGGCCGCATGCCGAGCTTGCGCATGACGCCCTCGGAGGCGTCGTTGCCGACGGCGTGCACGCTCACCACCCGCGCGAGGCCGCGATCGCGCAGCGCGAAGTCCAGCACGACGCGGGCCGCCTCGGTGGCGAGCCCGCGCCCCCAGAACTCCCTGCCGAACCGCCAGCCGATCTCCACGGCCGGCAGGATCTCCGGCAGGAACTCCGGCACCGACAGCCCCGCGAACCCGGCGAACCGCCCGCTCTCCCGCTCCTCGACCGCGAACAGCCCCACGCCGCGTTCCTCCCACTCCCGCTCCCACGCGGCGATCCCGGCCGCCGTCTCCGCCCGGTCCAGGACCGAGCCGTCGCGGATCCAGCGCATCACTTCCGGGTCGGCGTTGATGGCCGCCATGGGCTCGACATCGTCCTCGCGCCAACGGCGCAGCGTCAGCCGGGGGGTTGTCAGTCGGGGCGTCGACGTGCGGAGGGTGGTGGTCATGTGCGGATGCTGCCCAGGGGGGAGGTGCGCCAGTCCCTAGCTCGTCGACGGGTCCGTGGGGTCGACCCCGCCGGGTGAGCGGCCGAAGACGAACTCGCTGGCGCGGGCGCGAACCTGGGCGTGGGTGCGGCCGGGGTGCTCGGCCGCGAGAAAGTGGCTGCCGATGGCCATGCAGAAGGCGAGCAGGCTGCGGGCCTCGATCTCGTCGGGGTCCGTACAGACGGTACTGAGCGCGTCGCGCAGCAACTGCATGCGCCGGTTGTCCACGCGGCGCAGGCGGTCGGCGACCGCCTGGTCGCGGCGGGCCCAGTCCCGTACGGCCAGGTCTATGGACAGCAGGCGGTCGCTGGAGAAGGTGAGTTGCCCGGCCAGCCGGACCTTGTCCAGAACGTCGCCGCTCTCGTGCTCGATCCGGTCGAGGACGTCGTCGACGCTCTCCCGCTCCCAGGCGTCGAGCATCTCCGTCAGCAGCGCGTCACGGCTGGCGAAGTAGCCGTAGAACCCGCCCCTGGTGACGCCCAGTTCCTTGGCCAGGGCCTCGACGCGCACCGCGTCCACGCCGCCCGTGGCCAGCGCCCGCAGTCCCTCTTCGACCCACGTCCCGCGCGGTGTGCGCAGCCTGCCCATCGTGTGACCCACCTCGCCCTTCCACTGGTTGTACATGGCCGTACAACCGGCCTAGCCTCGACTTGTACATAACTGTATAACCAGAGAGGACCACGGCTGTGGAGCGGCTTGAGCCTGGAAATCGGATGGTCAAGTGGGCAGGCTGGATCATCACCCTCGCCGGAACGGGACACACGGTGGGCAGCCTCGTCGAAGCGGCCCCCGAGCACGCTGGAACGTGGTTCGGCGGGGGGTGGAACTTGGGGGACTACCCCGACATGAGTGACGCCACCGTCGCGTGGTGGTACTCGGTGTTCAGTTTCGGGCCGCCGCTCCTCCTGGTCGGTCTGACCGTGCTGTGGCTGGACCGCCGCGGTATGAGGCCGCCCCTGTTCGTCCCGTGGGCCATGGCGGCGTGGGTCGTCGTCGGCTTCGTGGTCGACGGACCCTCGCCCTTGCTGATCCTCCTGGTCGCGGCCGGCCTGCTGCTGGCCGACGCCCGGCGCGCCGGGCGCCGCGAGAACACGCCGCCCCGGGCCGGCACGGCTTCTCGCTGAGGCCCGGAGGCGTCGACGGCGTCGGCCTGGCGACGCGGCGGCCTACCGCTTCGAGGCGGCCCACCGCGCCTTGCCGCGCTGAACGGTGGCCCGCTCCAGCTGGGCGAGCAGCGACGCCATCGCGTCGGGGTCCAGAACCAGCGGACTCTCCGCGCGGGTGCCGGCGCGGAACTCGACGGTGGATCGGCTCCACGGTACGAGGGCGCGGCGGCTCAGGGGAAGGTCTCCCCCTCGCCCAGGTCCTCCACCTCCACCCCCGCGTCCAGAATCGCCCGCGCCCCCGCCGCGTCCCCCCGCGCCTGGCGGACCCGTGCCTCCAGCAAGCGGAACCGCCCCCGCGCCCGGGCGGCGGGATGCAGCCCGGCCAGCACCGCCGCGGCGTCCTCCGCCCGCCCGGCCGCCAGCAGCGCCTCGATCGCCTCCCGCGCCAGCGCCGTCCGTGCGGGCCGCGACGCCCCCGCGTCCCGTGCCTCCGCCACCGCTCGCGCGTAGCGCTCGGCGGCCCGCTCCGGGTGGCCGCGCTCGACGTCCGCCGCCGCGAGCGCGCGGCGTGCCGGCCAGCCCATGCCCTGGCGGAGCGCGCGCTCCCAGCTGCGGACGGCCTGCGCGCGGTCGCCGGCGTGCCACTGGGCGACGCCCAGGTGGTAGGAGGCGTGCGGGGCGGGCTCGGCGTGCTCCAGCAGGTCCCGCCACGCGGGGGAGACCAGGGAGGGGCCGGGCTCCGGGCCCTCCTCGCCCAGCGCGCCGGTGCGCAGCAGCGCCCGCCACGGCCGCTGTTCGCCGTCCTCGGCGGGCACCGGGAACGGCGTGCCCGGCAGCTCCAGCCGACCCCGCTCGACCTCGAGCGCGCCCCAGCCGGAGCCGGTGGCCAGCGTCTCCTTGGGCTCGTGGTCGGCGTACGGCCGCCACGCCGCGTACGCGGCGTCGACGGCGGCGCGCGGCAGCGCCGCCTCCAGCCGCGCGGCGGCCTCGGCGCGCGCCGCCGCCCAGTCGGCGCCGTGGACGGCGGCGGGGTCGGCGGTCAGCGGCCCGTACGCCTCCAGCCAGGCGAACTCCCCGCCCGCCTCCAGGGGGACGTGCTCCAGCTGGGTCGGCGCGAGGCCCGCCTGGATCTCGGCGTAACCGCCCGTGCCGGGCTCGGTGAGCCACTCCTGCCAGCGCCGCCCGGTCTCGTCCGCGCCCCACAGGAAGAGCTTGCGGCCGGTGAGGGCGTCGGTGGAGGTCTGGACGAGCCCCTGGCCGTGCTCGTCGAGCGCGGCGATCCAGCGGCGTTCGCCGTCGGGGAGGTCGTAGAAGTAGTCGGCGTGCCGGGTGCCGTCCGCCGGGTACGTCCGGTCGGCGCCGTCCCAGTGGGGGACGGGCACCCGGCGCAGGGAGGCGCGGTCGTAGCCGAAGTGCCAGGCGGCCTCCGCCGGGGCGAGGACCCGGGTGCGCGGGGTCTCGGGCACGGCGGTGTTGGACCACCAGTAGACGGGCGCGGCGCGGTGGTGGGGATTGCGGACGCGCACCCCGGCGTAGAGGAAGTCGGATCCGTCGGGCAGCCACAGGTCGACCTGGAAGGGCAGGTCGCGCAGCCGCTCCCACTCCCACAGCCGCAGCATCTCGCCGCCGTCGGGCGCGGGCACGCGGGCCGCGTGGAGCGGGGCGACGGAGAGGGTGCCGTGGCCGGTCGCGCCGATGTTCCATTCGATGCCGCCGGAGAACCAGGCGCCGTTGAGGGCGAAGCCGGCGGGCTGGAGGACGGGGTTGGAGTAGACGAGCGGGCGGCCCGTCGGCTTGTGGACGAGGGAGTGCACCCGGCCGCCGAGCCCCGGCAGGACCGTGGCGCGCAGCCGGTCGTTCTCGATGACGATCGCGTCGAGGTCGGTGGGGACCCGGGTGCGGATGTAGTCGTCGCGGCGGCGGACGGGCAGCAGGGAGCGCAGCGGCGCGTAGCGCATCCGCCGGGCCATGGCGGGCGGCAGGCCCGCCATGGCGGCGCGGTCCAGGCGGTGGACGTCGCCGCGCGTGCCCAGCCGCGGCAGCGGGTTCTCCGGGCCGGGGGAGGCCGCGGGCAGGGTCAGCACGGCTCGGCGGATGGTGGTGGCCACGCGTCGGGCTCCCTTTCGCTTCGGAGGGCGCTTCGGAGGGTTTTCGGAGGGGCTTTCGGCGGGGGTCCTGTCACAGCCACGCGGGGGCGTCGGAGCCCCAGCGTCCGGGCCGCCGGGCCCAGTCGCGCGGGGAGCCCGTGAACTCCACGGGGGAGCGCGCGTAGCGCAGCCGTCCCAGCGGGCCCTCCGCCTCGGCCAGCCAGGGCGTGGGGTCGTGACCGTCGGCGCCGGGCGCGGGCACGCCCTCGTCGTGGGGCACGTCACGGGCCAGCCAGGCCGCCGTCTGCGCGAGGGCGAAGCGGGCCAGATGGGTGCCGCCGATGGCACGCTGCTCGGTGACGGCGCGCAGCAGGGCGGCGGCCAGCAGGTAGCCGGTGCCGTGGTCGAGCGCCTGGGCGGGCAGTGCGCCGGGGCCGCCGTCGGGGCCCGGCTCGGTGGCGGCGATGCCGCAGGCGGCCTGGACGAGGCTGTCGAAGCCGCGCCGGTCGCCCCACGGACCGTAGCTGCCCCAGGCGCTCAGCTGGCCGACGACCAGGCCCGGCCGGCGCTCCGCGAGGGCCTGCGGGGACAGGCCGAACCGGTCGAGCGCCCCGGGCCGGTAGCCGGTCACGACGACGTCGGCGGTGGCGAGCAGCTCCTCGAAGGTCGCGCGGTCGGCGGTGCGGGCCAGGTCGAGGACGGTGGAGCGCTTGCCCGCGCCCGTGTCGTCGTGCAGCTCCTGGCTCTCCGGCAGGGAGGGGGAGTCGACGCGCAGCACGTCCGCGCCGAGCAGGGCGAGGGTGCGGGTGGCGACCGGGCCCGCGAGGACCCGGGTGAGGTCGAGGACGCGCAGGCCCTCGGCGGGCAGCGCGCCGGAGGGCGCCCCGAGCTCACGGGCCGGGCCCTCGGCGAGCCGCTCCAGGGCGAGCAGCGGACGCCGGGCGACCGCCGCGCCCTGCGGGTGGACGGCCCACTCGTGGGGGGTGCGCACGGCGACGGCCAGCCCGCCGGCCGCGCACACCAGCTCCTCCACCCGCGCGGCCTCCCGGCCGGCCAGCTCGGCGGCGACCCGGTCGACGAGCGGAGCGGCGTCCGCGTCCGGCCCCGGGTCGGGCACCGCGAGGGCGGCGAGGAGGCGGGCGCGGTGGTGGGAGTAGTTGGCGTGGGTGCGCACCCAGCCGTCGGCGGTGCGCCAGAAGCGGGACAGCGGGGCGAAGGAGGCCGGGGCGCGGCCGTCACGGCGCACGTGGCGCTCGCTGGCGAACGCCGTCGCGACGGCGCCGTCGTCGACGCGCACGCGGGGCGGCGGCCCGCCGCGCCGGGCGGCGAGCAGTTCGGCGGCGGCCAGCGCGCAGACGGCCACCGTGGCCCGGGCCGCCTCCCGGACGGGGAGCCGGGCCGGGAGCCGGCCGGACAGGGCCGTCTCCGGGCCCGTGTATTCGACGGAGGCCGTGAGCGCGGGATCCCCGCCGAGCAACGCCCAGACGCGGTCCGTGGCTTCGGACGATCGCTTGATCATCCTCCGAGTCTGGCACCGGGTGCCAGAGGCTGGGAAGAGGCCCTTTGAGGCGTCCTGCCCGGAGGTGTCCTGCCCAAGGACGTCCTGTCCCATAGGGGACGGATGGGGGAGGCAACCCGATCGGGTGACATCCGGCGCGGGCCCGGCGCGGCGGCCCCGGCGGTCTAGGCTGGGTCGCGACCAACGGTGATCGGCGGGCGGCGCCCGGTGAGCGGCTCTGGGGCGGGTTTCGGTGAGCGAGCGCACATCTCCGTCCGGTCCGGACCCGCTGGGGCTGACGTGCCAGTGGTGCCACGGCTCCGGGTACGGGACACGGGCACTGGCCTACTGTCCGGGCGCCGACCCCTTCGCCGGCCCGGCCGACACCGTCCACCGCGCGGGGCAGTGCGCCCACTGCCGGGGATCCGGGACGTACGACTCCGGGCTCGACCCGACCCTCGGCCGGGACGGGAAGCCCCCCGGGAAGCCCCCCGGGAAGCCCCCCGAGGAGCCCCCCGGGGAGCCCGCACCGCCCGCCCCGGGGCAGGACGGCTGACCGGATTCCCCCGCTCGCGGGCGCGAATCCCGTCGACAGGAGCGAAGCGGCCCGTTCCGCTTGATCGCGCGGCGGTGGACGAATCACGGTGCGCGGGGTCGATCGCAGCACCTTTTGCGGCCGCCGGGCCTACCTCACGGGACAAAAAATTTCAATTTTGCGCCGTCTCACACTGCGGTCAATATGTGCTGTCGCACATACCTGTGCTCTTGCACAGTCATGCGAAGTCGCCACAGAATCAGCGACCTGCCCGCAGTACGAGAGGCGCACCCTTCCATGCAAGAAACCGACGGCACTCCCGCACGCCGCTTCGGCCTCCCCACGGCCATCTGCCTGGTCATGGGCAACATCATTGGCGGGGGCATCTTTCTGCTGCCCGCCTCGGTCGCCCCGTTCGGTACCGTCAGCCTGCTGGCCTTCGGTGTCCTGACGATCGGCGCGATCGCCCTCGCCCTCGTCTTCGGGCGGCTGGCCGAGCGCCATCCGCACACCGGTGGCCCGTATGTCTATGCGCGCGCGGCGTTCGGCGACTTCGCCGGGTTCCTGTCCGCCTGGTCGTACTGGACGATGACCTGGGTCAGCAACGCCGCCCTCGCCGTCGCCGGCGTCGGCTACTTCCACGTGCTCACCGGGGGCTCGTCCTCCAAGAGCACGGACCTGGTGATCGCCCTGCTCATGCTGTGGCTCCCGGCGCTGGCGAACCTCGCCGGCACCCGCTGGGTGGGCGCGGTGCAGGTGATCTCCACGGTGCTGAAGTTCATCCCGCTGCTGTTCGTCGCCGTCGCCGGTCTCTTCTTCTTCGACCCGAAGAACCTCGGCTCCTTCTCCGAAGGCGGCGGCAGCTGGGCCAGCGGTCTGTCCGCCTCGGCGGCGATCCTGCTCTACAGCTACATCGGTGTGGAGTCCGCCGCGATGAGCGCGGGCGAGGTCCGCGACCCGGAGCGCAACGTGGGCCGCGCCAGCGTGCTCGGCACCATCGGCGCCGCCGTGGTCTATCTGCTCGGCACCGTCGCCGTCTTCGGCACGGTCGCGCACGACAAGCTCGCCAAGTCCACGGCGCCCTTCTCCGACGCGGTCGACGCGATGTTCGGCGGCCAGTGGGGCGGCACGCTGATCGCCTTCGCCGCCGTCGTCTCCATCGTGGGCGCGCTCAACGGCTGGACGCTCATGAGCGCCCAGATGCCCTACGCGGCCGCCAAGGACGGCCTGTTCCCGGCGATGTTCGGGAAGAAGCGGCGCGGGGTGCCCACGGCGGGCGTGCTCGCCGCGGCGGTGCTGGCCTCGCTGCTGACGATCGTCAACTACGTCTCCGGCTCGGGCGGCGTCTTCGAGATCCTGGTCCTGATCACCACCTTCTCGGCGACCGTCCCCTACCTCCTGGCCACCGCCGCGCAGGTGTTCTTCCTGCTCAAGGGGGAGCGCGAGAAGGTCCACGCGGGCCGGTTCGCGCGGGACATGGTCTTCGCGCTCGGCGGCTTCGGTTTCTCCTTCTGGCTGGTCGCCGGCGCCGGGTACGCGGCGGTCTACCAGGGCGGACTGTTCCTCCTCGCCGGCATCCTCGTCTACGCGTTCATGGCGGCCCGCCGCCCGGCGGCGGAAGAGCGCGAGGGCGAGCCCGTGGCGGCGGCGGAGAAGTCCGCCGAGCCGGAGCTGGTCGCGTAACGGCGGTACCCATGCGGTACCCATGGGGAAGGGGCGGGCCCTCGGGCCCGCCCCTTCCCCATGTCCCGGCCTCATGCCCCGGCCGGCTCAGGCCGTGACGCCGCCGTCCAGGACGAGCTCCGTGCCGACCGTGTAGGCGGCCTCGTCGGAGGCCAGGTGGAGCACCGCGGCGGCGACCTCCTCGGGGCTGCCCGCGCGGCCGGCCGGGACGTCGCGGCGCATCCGCTCGGCCTTCTCGTCGGCCGACTCGCCGGGCCGCGAGGACATCGTGGTCTCGATGGGCCCCGGGCTCACAGCGTTGATCCGCACTCCCTCGCCGATGTGGTCGAGGGCCGCGCTGCGGGTGAGCGCCGAGACGGCGGCCTTGCTCGCGGCGTACGCGCCGAGCCCCGGGACGCGCAGGTGCGCGCCGAGGTTGGACGAGATGTTGACGATGGCGCCACCGCCGTTGGCCCGCATGTGCGCGATCTCGTGCTTCATCGACAGCCAGACGCCCGTGAGGTTCGTGGCCAGCACGGTGTGCCAGTCGTCCTCCGGGAGGTCGGCGACCTTGGCGGGCGGGACGAACACGCCGACGTTGTTCACGGCCACGTCCAGGCCGCCGTACCGCCGCACCGTCCGCTCGACCAGGGCCTCGACGTCGGCCGGCCGGGTCACGTCGGCGGTGACGGCCGTGGCCTCGCCGCCCGCCGCCTCGACGGCGGCGACGGTCTCCCGGAGCGGCTCGGCCCGCCGGCCCGCGACCACGACCCGGGCACCCTCCCGGGCGAAGGCGAGCGCGACGGCCCGGCCGATGCGGGTGCCACCACCCGTGACGAGGACGGTCCTGCCGGAGAAACGCGTGGTCATGTCGATGACTCCTCGGATAACGCGAACAAAGATAAAAGAACGATCGGTCTTGAATTTGGGCATGAAGGAGCGCGGGGTCACGGAAAGCGCTCCTCGCGGTGCGCCGGTCCAGCAGGTGTTGTCAGTCCAGCAGGGCCAGTACCTGCTCGGCGGCGTCGCGCGCCAGGCCCGGTCCGGTGTCGAGCCGGCCGATCACGCGCAGGCCCTGCAGGAAGACCAGGAGCATCCGGGCGAGCGCCACCGGGTCGCGGTCCGGGGGGAGTTCGCCCTGCGCCGCGGCCCGCATCAGGGCCGAGGTCAGTGCCGCCTCGACGTGGTGCCAGCTCTGCTCGACCCGGCGCGCCGCGACCGGGTCGCGCGGGCCCAGCTCCACGGCCGTGTTCGTCACGAAGCAGCCGAGCCGGGACGATGCGCCGGCCGACTCGGCGGCGAAGCGGCGCACCACGGCGCGGACGGCGGGCAGTGCCGGGCCCGGCTGGGCCAGCTCGGCCATGAAGCGCGGGCCCTGCTGCTCGCCGTAGCGCTCCAGGGCCTTGAGGTAGAGGTCGCGCTTGCCGCCGAACGTCGCGTAGAGGCTCGCCCGGGCGATGCCGAGGCGCTCCACGAGGTCCGCCATCGACGTCGCCTCGTAGCCGCGCTCCCAGAACAGTTCGAGGGCCGACTGGAGGGCGGTGTCCGGATCGAATTCCTTGGTCCTGGCCACGTTTTCGATCTTAGGCGTATCCAGAACGACCGGTCAAGAATCAACGATCGGTCAAGAGTTCGTCCATCGCGGTCTTATGGGTTGTCAGTGAAATGTCACATTACTATGGTACGCCGCACGTCACTCGTAGCTGACGCAACATCAACCCCCCTGAGGAGAACCGGTGTACGCGCTACGCACAGTGCGCAAGGGGCTGCTGGCCGCCGCCCTGGCGGCCGCTCTCGCCCTGCCGACGGCCCAGGCCGCCCAGGCCGGACCCGCCCGACCGTCCGCCCGGACACCCGCGCCCGCCACCGGGACCGCCACCGGTACGGCCCCGGTCCACGACCCGCGCGACGAGGTCGACAGGCTCGCCGCCCCGCCCAGGAGTACCACCCGCACCCCCGTCCCCGGCGGCGAGCGGGCCGAACCGGGCCGGATACCCGGCGACCTCGCCTCCGGAAGCCCCGACAGCTCAGCCAGACCTGACAGATCCAGCAGCCCCGCCAGCCCCGGCAGACCCACCGGCGGCCCGGCCCTGCGCGGCTCCGTCCCCTGCACCCTCGACGGCCTCACCCGGCTCGGCCCCGACCAGCTCGCGGACTTCCTCACCGACCCCGCCGTCACCGCGGACGGCTGTCTGCGCGGCCTGATCTGGACCTGGGACGCCCGCCTCGTCCCCGTCCTCTCCCGCCCCCACGTCCAGGCCGTCGCCCGGCGCGCCGCCGAGCTCGCCCCCCGGCACACCGGGGACGACGCGAGCCACCTCCTGGAGCTCTTCACCTACCTCCACGCCGCCGTCTACCACGACTTCTCCCACGACGAGATCGACCTCACCGACCCCGCGACCGTCGACGCCATGCGCCGCGCCACGGACGCGTACGGAACCGCCGCCCACACCTTCGACGTCACCCGGCAGAACGCCGAGACCCTCCGCGAGGCCCTCACCGCCGGCAGCGCGCCCGGCCTGCGCCAGCACCAACTCGGCCTCGTCACCAAGACCCTGGCCACCATGGGCCCCGGCCGGCCCACCGCCGGCGACCCGTCCTGGGGCGGTGCGGCCCTCGCCGCCCTCACCGTCAACTACCTCGGCGTCTACCCCGGCAACAAGGACACCGCCTTCCACGGGGCCGTGGCCGCCGACCCCGGCTACCGCGCCGCCTTCCGCGCCTTCTCCGGCCACACCCACCTCAAGGGCACGGCCAACGCCTGGACGGTCCGCGACGCCCTGAGCGAGTACGGGCGCTTCGGCCAGGTCGACGGCCTGCGTCCCGCGATCACCACCGACCTCGGCGCGCTGCTGAAGACCGCCGAGACCAACTTCGGCGATCTCAGCGCCCCCTGGGCCTCCCTCGCCTCCTGGCTCAACACCTACGAGGCGTGCGCCCCTTACAACGTCTGCAAGCCCCAGATAGAGGCCCGGGTCTTCCCGCGCACCTACACCTACGACAAGGGTGGCATCGAGGTCCGCACCGCCCTCGACCAGGCCACCGTCGACCAGCTCTACTACGCGAGCAAGCAGGTCAAGGCCCAGTTCTTCCGGGTGCTCGGCACCGACGTCCCGCTGGCCGGCGACCCCAACGCCACCCTCCACATCCACCTCTACGCCTCACGCGCCGACTACGAGGTGCTCCACCCCCTCCTGACCGGCATGGGCACCAAAAACGGCGGCGTCTACATCGAACAGGGCGCCACCTTCTACACCTACCAGCGCCGCGTCCCCCAGGACTCCAGCCTCACCCTCGAGGAGCTCTTCCGCCACGAGTACACCCACTACCTCAACGGCCGCTGGGCCGTCCCCGGCATGTTCGGCGAAGGCCCCTGGTACCAGGGCGACCTGACCACCGCCATGGACGAGGGCACCGCCGAGTTCTTCGACGGCGCCACCCGCGGCGAGGGCATCAAGGTCCGCAAGTCCCTGGTCAAGGGCATCATCGCCGACACCGCCGGCGGCAAGCCCCGGATGAGCGTCGACCGGTTCCTTCACGCCACCTACGACGGCGACGGCTTCCGCTTCTACAACTACGCGGGCACGTTCTTCGAGTTCCTGTGGCGCGAGCACCCCTCGCTGCTGCGGGAGATGTACGGATACGAGCGCGCCGACGACCCCAAGGGCTTCGACGCCTGGCGCACCCGCATGGGCAAGGACGCCGCCATCCAGCGCGAGTACGACGCCTTCCTCGACGAGCAGATCCGCGACGTCGACCACCTCTACGTCCCCGACACCCACTACACCCCCGTGGGCTCGCTGACCCACGCGGCCGCCGACCAGGTCGGCGCGGCCTTCGCGAGCGCCACCGGGATCACCCCGTCGTCCTGCGCCGGCAACGGCGACACCACCGGCAAGCCGCGCTTCACCTGCACGGGCCGGATCACCGCCAACCTCTCCGACAGCGGCAGCCCCGACCACGTCTTCAGCGACATGGCCGGCACCGTCGACTACTTCATCCTCGACCGCGCCGCCCCGGCGGCCAACAACCTCTCGGACATGAACTGCTCCTTCGGAGCCGTCGACATCTGGTCCGACGGCAGGGCGGGCACCGCGGACTTCACCTGCGAGGGCCCGTTGCGGCCCTGAGAACGACGGGCGGTCTCCCGGACCCGCGCACTCGGGTCCGGGAGACCGCTCGTCGCGGCGGTCACGCCCCGCACTGGGCCGTGTCCGGCGGATCATGCCCGGGCCCCGGGGGTGGGGTGTCGGCTGCGGGCCGTCGTCGGCCGATCGCGCAGTTCCCCGCGCCCCTACGGGGCGCCGTGGTGGCGCGTGACGAAGATCCGCCGGACACGGCCTAGCCCAGGTCGAAGACGTTGCGCAGGCCCAGCCGGTGCCGGAGTTCGTCCTGCCGCCGGAACGGCTCCAGTTCCGGTGCCCGGTAGAGGGGGATGACGGCGCAGCGCTCGGCGCGGGAGCCGGTCTCGTCCAGGAGGGCGTTGACGGCGGCGCGCGCGGCGGCGTTGGCGCCCTCCATGGTGGCCAGGTCGATGTCGACGGCCACGTAGTCCCCGGCGAGGAAGAGGTTGGGGATGGCGGTGCGGGCCTGGGGGCGGTCGTACCAGGTGCCGGTGGGGTGGATGAAGAGCTGTTCGTCGTTGCTCGCGCGGGTGCCGTCCAGCTCCACGGCCGGGTCCAGGAACCACGAGTGGAGCGTCGCGTCGCGCAGCACCGGGCGCCCGGTGTCGTTGAGTCCGGCCTTCATCTGGGCCCAGACCTCGCGGGCGACCTCCTCGCGGGTACAGCGTTTGGCGGGTTTGCCGTAGAGGATGCCGGGGCGGTCCCATTCGGAGACGTCCACGGAGAGGCAGTCCGCGACCGTGCCGTCGCCGTAGTCGGCCCGGAAGTCCCGGCCGCGCCAGTACTGGGCCTGGCTGACGGAGGTGATGGACCAGGGGGTGTCGATGTGGTTGATGTGGCCGTGGATGATCGGGGTGGGTTCGGTGAGGTAGAACTGGATGCCCGTCATCCAGTCCGTCTGGAGTCTGTCGCAGCGCGCGAGCTGGGGGTCGGCCGCGCGGACCTGCTCGTTCCAGGTCCGCCGGGCGTGTTCGACCGGCATCGCGGAGACGAAGTGGTCGGCGGTCACCGCCTGCCGGGCGCCGCCCGCGTCCTCCAGTACGGCCTCGGTGATCCGTCCCCCCTCCAGCCGCAGGTCCGTCACGGACCAGCCGGTGTGGAACACCACGCCCAGCGCGCGCAGACGGTCGGTCCACGGGTCGATCCACGCCTCGTTGGTGGGCGCGTCGAGGACCCGGTCGGGCTCGCCGTCGGCGCCCCGGCCCAGCGCGTTGTAGAGGAAGGCCTCGACGCAGGTCGCGACGGTCCGGGTGCTGGCGACCTCGGCCTTGGTCGCCACGATGTTGCGGGTGATGCCGATGGCCAGCAGCTGCCGGTAGTCGGCCGACATCCGCGCGGCTCCGGTGAACTCCAGCCACGGGACGCGCTCCCAGGACTCCAGCCGGCGGCGCTCGCCGCTGGTGAACCAGACCAGCAGCCGGTTCGCGAAGTACGCGATCTCATGGGCACGCAGCCGGGAGAACGTCTCGCAGAAGGCCGTCAACGCCCGCAGCAGCGCGTCCGGGGTGAGGACGGGCGGCGGCGAGCCGATGGCGCCGAAGGGGATGCGGAGGTCCTCCCGCCCGCCGGTGCGGGCCAGCATGACCTCGCTGGAGGGCACGAGGTTGTCGTGACAGCCGTTCGCGTTGCCCTTGAAGGGGATTCTGCGCAGGGTATCGGGGAGATTGCGGTAGAAACCCGGGATGAAACGGAAGCCGTGCTCGCCGGGCAGGGGCTTGCGGCCGCCCTTCGCGCTGCCCGGCACGTCCATGCTGCGCGCCTTGCCGCCGAGCGCGGACTTGCGCTCGTAGACCGTCACCTCGAAGCCGCGCTCGGCCAGTTCATGGGCGGCCGTCAGCCCGGCGACACCACCCCCGAGAACGGCGACGCGCCGTCCGGCCTTCTTGGCGGCGCCGCTGGGCGCGGCGTGGGGCGCGGCGTGGGCCTTTCCCGCGAGTGCCGCCGTCGCCGTGACGGCCGCCGCGCCGCCGATGAACCCTCTGCGTGTGCGATCCGCCATGCCACAGCCCCCTGCCCGGTAACGTGTCATGCCCGGCGCAGGAGCATAAGAGGGTCCCAGACGTCCCGGAAGGGCGCCGCCGACGCGGCTGTGCCATCCGCCGCACATTGGCGTGAAAGCGCTGCCGCCCCATGGGACGCTGGAGTGGCAGGTCCCTCGCCGGTTGGGCGACGAGAACGAAGGGATGCGTGATGGCAGTCGAACCGCTCTCGCAGAAGGACGTGGAGGATCGTCTCCAGGAGCTCCCCGGCTGGTCCACGGACGGCGACCGGATCACCCGCCGCTACACCTTCGACGGCCACTTCCAGGCGGCGGCCATGGTGATGCACATCGCCCAGATCCAGGAGGAGCTGAACCACCACTCCGACCTGACGCTCGGCTACAACACCGTGACCCTCGCCGTGAACACCCACAGTGTGGGCGGCAAGGTGACGGGGCTGGACGTGGAGCTGGCCCGCAGGATCGAGGCGGTCGCCCCGGGCCACGGAGCGCGCTGACGGTTGGTCCCACCGGGCGCGAGCCCGGCGGGACCGGCCGGTCGATCAGCTCCAGTCGAACTCGTCCGGGTTGGGGCCGAGCCGGTTGCCGGTGTCGAGGCCGGCGATCGCCGCGAGGTCGTCGGCATCCAGCTCGAAGCCGAAGACGTCGAAGTTCTCGCGGATGCGGGACGGCGTCACCGACTTCGGGATGGCGACGTTGCCCACCTGCAGGTGCCAGCGCAGGACGACCTGGGCGGCCGACTTGCCGTGCTTGGCGCCGATGCGGGCGAGGACCGGGTCGCCCAGCAGCTCGCGGCCCTGGCCCAGCGGGGACCAGGCCTCGGTGGCGATGCCGTGGCGCGCGTGCACGGCACGCAGCTCGGTCTGGGCGAAGTCGGGGTGCAGCTCGATCTGGTTGACGGCCGGGACCAGGGAGGTCTCGGCGATGACGCGCTCGAGCTGGGGCGCGTGGAAGTTGGACACGCCGACCGCCTTGGCGCGGCCGCTCGCGGCGATCTCCGCGAAGGCGCGCCAGATCGTCACGTAGTCCTCGCGCATGGCCCGGGGCCAGTGGATGAGGTAGAGGTCGACGTAGTCCAGGCCCAGCTTGGCCAGGGAGGCGTCGAACTCCCGCAGCACGTTGTCGCGCGTCCACGTCTCGTTCGCGCTGTTCCACAGCTTGGTGGTGACGAACAGCTCGTCACGGGCGATGCCGGAGGCGGCGAGGGCCTTGCCGGTGCCCGTCTCGTTCTCGTAGATGGCGGCGGTGTCGATGCTGCGGTACCCCGCTTCGAGGGCGGTCGAGACGGCGGCGGTCGCCTCGTCGTCGGCGACCTGCCACACGCCGAAGCCCAGCTGGGGCATCTCGACGCCGTTGTTGAGGGTGATGGTGGGGACCTTGCTCACAGCAGTCGATCCTTACGTTCGGATATGCACTTGCTCCAGGGTCAACCGGAACATCATCGGCCGCATTCCCGCTCCCGCCATCGGAGGAGATCGGAAGAGATCGGAGGAGAGCGGAGGAGCGTCAGGGGGAGTAGAGCGCTTCCACCTCGTAGGCATATGCCTTCTCTATGGCCTTGCGCCGCAGCTTGCGCGTCGGCGTCAGCAGCCCCTGTTCCTCGGTGAAGGGGCCGGGCAGGATACGGAAGGCGCGGATGGACTCGGCCCGCGAGACGAGGGTGTTGGCGGCCACCACGGCCCGCCGGATCTCGGCCTCCAGCTCGGGATCGTGCACCAGTTCGGCCGGGGTGGCGGGCCGGGGCACGTCCCGCATGGCGAGCCAGTGCGCCACCCCCTCCCGGTCCAGGGTGACGAGCGCGCCGACGTACGGGCGGTCGTCGCCGACCACGAGGCACTGGGCGACCAGCGGATGGGAGCGCACCCGCTCCTCCAGGACGAGGGGCGAGACGCTCTTGCCCCCCGAGGTCACCAGGATCTCCTTCTTCCGCCCGGTGATCGTCAGATAGCCGTCCTCGTCCAGCGTCCCCAGGTCGCCGGTGGCCAGCCAGCCGTCCCGGAGCGCGGAGCCGGTGGCGCGCTCGTCCCCCAGATAGCCCGCGAACACCTGATCGCCGCGGAGCAGCACCTCGCCGTCGCCGGCTATCCGCACGCTCGTGCCGGGCACGGGCCGGCCCACAGTGCCGAAGCGGGTCCGCTCGGGCGGATTGGCGACGGCGGCGCCGGTGGTCTCCGTCAGCCCGTACCCCTCCAGGACGGTCACCCCGGCCCCCGCGAAGAACAGCCCGAGGCGCCGCTCCAGCGCGGAGCCGCCCGACATCGCGTACCGCACCCGGCCGCCGAGCTCCTCGCGCAGCCTGGCGTAGACGAGCTTGTCGAAGACCTGGCGCTGGACGCGGAGCGCGGGGCCGGGGCCCGGCCCGGTGCCGAAGGCCCGGTCCTCCAGCGCCCGCGCGTAGCGCACCGCGACGTCGACGGCCTTCTCGAACGGCCCGCCCCGGCCCTCCCGCTCGGCGGCGCGCCGGGCGGCGGCGAAGAGGTCCTCGAAGACTTGGGGCACGGCGAGCACGAACGTCGGGCGGAAGGAGCGGAGGCTCGGCAGGAGGGCGGCGGCGGTCAGCCGCGGCTGGTGGCCCAGCCGGACCCGGCCCCGGACCGCGGCCACCTGCGCCATGCGGCCGAAGACATGGGCGAGGGGGAGGAAGAGGAGGGTGGACGCCTGCTCGCCGGGTCGGGGGCGGAAGACCCGCTCGTAGCGGCGGAGGACGTTGTCGCTCTCGGCCATGAAGTTGCCGTGGGTGAGGACACAGCCCCGGGGGCGGCCCGTGGAGCCCGAGGTGTAGACGACGGTGGCGGGGCAGCCGGGGGTGAGCGCCATCCGGTGGCGGTGGACGACCTCGTCGCGGATCCGGGCCCCGGCGCCCGTGAGCTCGTCGACCGCGCCCGCGTCGAGCTGCCAGAGGCGGGTGAGCCGGGGGAGGCGGTCGATGACGGAGCCGATGGTCATCGCGTGGTCCTCGTGCTCGACGACGCAGGCGGTGACCTCCGCGTCGTGCAGCATCCGCAGGACCTGGTCGGGGGAGGAGGTGGGATACACCGGGACGGGCTGGGCGCCGACGCTCCAGAGCGCGAAGTCGAACAGCGTCCACTCGTAGCGGGTGCGGGACATGACGGCCACCCGGTCACCGAACCGGACGCCCTGGGCGAGCAGGCCCTTGGCCAGCGCCAGCACCTCGTCCCGGAAGGCGGCCGCGGTCACGTCCCGCCACACGCCGCCCTCGACCCGGCTCAGCGCCACCCGGCCGGGATCCTCGGCGGCATGGTCGAAGACGACGTCCGCCAGCCCCCCGACAGGGGGCGCCGTCACCAGGGACGGCACGGTGAACTCGCGCAACCTCTCGCTCCTCGCGGACGCGGCACAGCCCAGCCCTCGCCACGTGGCCCAGCCGTCACGGACGTGGCACAGCGCCGTGACCGTACCCGGTCCCGGGGGCGGTCAACCGGAGTGGAGGTCAACGGGAGTGGGGGTCGAGCGGAGTAGGGGTCAGCCGGAGTGGAGGTCAACCGGAGTGGAGCCGGTCGCCCGCCGCCAGGATCGCGTCCGCGAGGGCCTCCGCGCTGTCGCGCACCGGCCCCTCCCGCCGCGCGCCCGCGCCGTGCAGCAGGACGACGTCGATCCCGCCGAGGTCCGGCAGCCCGGCGCCGGGCGGGAGGCGGACGAGCCCCGGCGGGATCATCCCCTGGGCGTGGGCCATCACCCCGAGCCCGGCCCGGGTGGCGGCCACCAGCCCGTTGAGACTGCCGCTGGTGCAGGTCACCCGCCAGGCGCGGGCGTGCCGCTCCAGTACCTCCAGGGCCCGGGCGCGGGTCACGGCAGGGGGCGGGAAGAGCACCAGCGGCAGCGGGCGGCGCGGGTCGGGGCGGGTGCCCTCGGCGCCGATCCACACGAGCCGGTCGCGCCAGACCAGCCGGCCGTGCGGCTCGTCGGCCCCAGGGCCCGGCGCCATGGGCTCGTCGGCCGGATGCCGTTTGGCCAGGACGAGATCGAGGCGCCCGGCCGCGAGCCGCTTCAGCAGATGCCCGGACAGCTCGACGGTCAGCTCCAGGTCCACCTCGGGGTGGTGGCGCCGGAACCCTTCCAGGACCTCCGGCAGCCGGGTCAGCACGAAGTCCTCCGACGCCCCGAAGCGCAGCCGCCCCCGGGGCCGTGCCCCCGCGAACCAGTGCGCGGCACGCTCATGGGCCTCCAGGATCGTCCTCGCGAAACCGAGCATCGCCTCGCCGTCCTCGGTGAGACGCACGCTGTGAGTGTCCCGGGAGAACAACTGCCGCCCGGCGGCCTCCTCCAGCCGGCGCACCTGCTGGCTCACCGTCGACTGCCGCACACCCAGCCGCCGTGCGGCCTGGGTGAAGCTCAGCGTCTGGGCGACGGCCAGAAAGGTGCGCAACTGCACGGGATCGAACACGTCCACCGACGTTAGCGGGTTATCGCAATCCGTGATAGCAGTCAGAGCGGTGTACGGGGTTCCCGATGAGCGGGTGGCCGGAGAGGGTGGGAGACATGCGCCGTCTCCTCTCCCGTCTCCCCGTCGACCCCTATATCGCCGCGCTGCTGGGCACGGTGCTGCTCGCGGTGTTCCTGCCGGTACGCGGCCCGGCCGCGACCGTCGCCGACGGGGCCTCCACGGGCGCGGTGGCGCTGCTGTTCTTCCTCTACGGCGCCAAGCTCTCCACCCGCGAGGCGATGGACGGGCTGCGCCACTGGCGGCTGCACCTGACGGTCCTCGCCTGCACGTTCCTGGCCTTCCCGCTGCTGGGCCTCGCCGCCCGGGGACTCGTCCCCCACGTCCTGCCCCCGGAGCTCTACACCGGGCTGCTCTTCCTGTGCCTGACGCCCTCCACCGTCCAGTCCTCGATCGCCTTCACCTCGCTGGCGCGCGGCAACGTCGCGGCGGCGATCTGCGCGGGCACCTTCTCCAGCCTCGCCGGTATCGTCCTCACCCCGCTGCTGGCGGCCCTGCTCCTGGGCGGCAGCGGCGCCGGGGCCTCACTGGACTCGCTGCTGTCGGTGGTGCTGCGCCTGCTCGTGCCCTTCCTGGCCGGGCAACTGCTGCGCCGCTGGATCGGCGGCTTCCTGACCCGGCACCGCCGGGTGCTGGGGCTCGTCGACCGGGGCTCCATCCTCCTCGTGGTCTATGTGGCCTTCAGCGCGGGCATGGTGCGCGGCGTCTGGCAACAGGTCTCGCCGTGGCGGCTGGTGGTACTGGTGGGTGTCGAGGCCGTCCTGCTGGCCGTGATGCTGACCCTCACCACGTTCGGCTCGCGCGGGCTCGGCTTCGGCCGCGAGGACCGGATCGCCATCACCTTCGCCGGCTCGAAGAAGAGCCTCGCGAGCGGGCTGCCCATGGCCACCGTCCTCTTCGGCGCCCAGGCGAGCCTGGCCGTCCTGCCGCTGATGCTCTTCCACCAGCTCCAGCTGATGGTGGGCGCGGTGCTCGCGAAACGCTTCGGCCGCGGGCCGGTTGCCCTTCCGGCGGAGCCGGCGATGGAACCCGTTTCCGCGCGGAGCGGAGCGTGAGCGTTCCGCTCACCTGCGGGCCGGTGGGGGCTGGTCGCGCAGTTCCTCGCGCCCCTTACGGGGCTCGTCGATCCGGTCCAGCGGCAGCCACAGCACCGCGTCCCGGCGGGCGACCGGTGTGTTGCGGGTGCGTACGGCCGCCAGCTCCGCGTCGGTCAGGGCCCGGCCGTAGACCCGTACCTCGTCCAGATCACCCGTCAGGAACGCGCGGGTGTCCGGCTTCTGGCCCAGGTGCACCCCGAACGTCGAGTTACGGCTCACCGCCCCCGGGACGTCCGGCACCGACGCCGAGGCACCGTCCACGGTGAGGGTCAGCCGGCCGCCGGAACGCCGCAGGGCCGCATGGTGCCAACGTCCGTCGCCGTACGCGCCGGCCGACCGTACCGTCGCCGTACGGGACGGGCCCGGGCCCGGCGCCAGCGCCGTCACCTGGCCGGTCACCCGGCCGGTGCCCGGCTCCCCGCGCAGCGCCACCTGCGGTGCGCCCCCGACCCCGCCCATCCACAGCAGGGGCTGCTCGTCCCTGACCGCCGCCGCCCGGTAGCGGAACCACAGGGCCGCCGTGAAGTCCCGGGTGCCCAGCGGCAGCTCGGCCCGGTAGGGCAGACGCACGGCGGAGTCCGCCCCGTCGAAGCCGAGCCCGCCCCCGAACCGGCCCCCCACCGGACGGGCGCCCCCGAGGACGTACGCCCCGGTGCCGCCGGGCGCCCGGTCCGGCGTCGTCGGGTCCGGGCCGCGCCGGGGGCCGAGCCACTCCTCGGTGAACCGCGCGAAGCGGATCTCCTGGCGCGCGTCGGCCCTGCCCGCCTCGTAGAGCAGACCGGTCGTGTCCGGCCCGATGACCGCCATGTCCGAGTAGCCGGACCAGTCGGCGGTGACCCGCCGCCCCCGCTCGGCGCTCTCCCACGTGCGCCCCTCGTCGTAGGAGGAGCGGACGGTCATCGTGCGGCGGCGGTCCGGGTCGGCCGGTGCCGAGAACAGCCAGCGCCCGGGCCGCAGCGAGAGCACCGCCCCCTGCACCATGGGGGAGTAGAGGTCGGGCAGGGGCCGGAACGGCGCGTCGAAGCTCTCCCCGCCGTCCCCGCTCACGGCGTCGTCCCGGTTGCCCAGCTCCGTGCCGTCCTGCTCGCGCCCGCCCGCGTAGACCGCGCCGTCGCTCCGCTCGGCGAGCGTCAGCTCGGAGGGCTTCTGACGGTACGTCCGGTCGGCCGCGACGGGGTACGTGTCGACCGCGCCCAGCCGCCAGTGGGCCCCGCCGTCGTCGCTGAGGGCGAGCGCCGCGTGGTTGGCGGAGGTGCGGGTGCCGTCGTGGCTCTCGGCGTTGAGGCCGATGACCAGCCGCCCCTCATGGGGCCCGTGGCCGAGCTGGACGCCGTGCCCGGGGCCCGTGGCGTACCAGGAGTTCCAGCCGGGGGGCCGGATCTCCTCGGTGATGTCGCGCGGCCACGACCAGCTGACGCCGTCGTCGTCGCTGTACTGGAGATGGGGGGTGCGGTCGCAGGGCACGTCGCAGTTCCCGGCGTCCTCACGGCCCTCGTTGTAGGTGGTGGCGAGCACGATCCGGCCGGTCCGGCGGTCCACGACCGGCGCGGGATTGCCGTGGGTGTCGCCCCGGCCCGGATCGACGACCTGGAGCGGCCCCCAGCTGCGGCCCCCGTCGGTGGACCGTTTGAGCACGAGATCGATGTCGGTGGCGTCACCGCAGTTGTCCTTTCTCCCTTCGGCGAAGGCGAGGAGGGTGCCATGGGTGGTGGTGACGATGGCCGGGATGCGGTAGCAGGCGTAGCCGGGGTCCTGGTCGGCCCGGAAGAGTACCCGCTCGTCGAACCCGGCCCCTCCCGGCCCGACCGGATCCTCCGTCGCCCCGGCGGCTCCGGCCGCCCCGGGATGGAGGGCGAGAGCCAGCAACGCGCCGGAGAGGGCGAACACGGCGGCGGCACGGAAGTGGGATGGGAAGGGGAATCGGAAGCGGGATGGGAAGGGGGATCGGAAAGGGGCGCCGCGTCGCTGCCCGACCCTCCACCGCCCGTCCGGTCTTCCGCCCGGTCTTCGGCTCGGTCTTCGGCTGTCGGAGGTGCCGGGGGAGGAAGGATGCGCCGCCATGGCCCGTCCCTTTCGCGTCAAGGCCGTCGGGGCGGCCCCACGTGTCCGGTGGGTCAACGTACGGGGCGGGCCTTCCTCTCACAAGGACCGGACGCCATATGCGCTCACACGGGTCGCAGAATCACCTTGCCGCGGTTGGCGCGCGACTCGATGATCCCGAAAGCCTTCGCCACGTCCTCCAGCGGCAGCTCGCAGTCCACCCGGGGCCGGATCCGCCCCGCTGCGAACAGCTCCCACAGCTCCCGCCGCCATCGCTCCATCAGCTCGGGCCGTCCACGGGCTATGAGGGCCATCTGGAAGCCGATGGCCGATTTCGCGCCCACCAGCAGGTCGTACGCCTCGATCGTCCCGCCGCCGGAGCTGTAGGGCACCAGCCGGCCGCCCGGTGCGAGGGCGGCGACGGCGGGGGAGAGCAGCTCGCCCCCGACCGCGTCGAGCACGATGTCCACCGGGTCGCCCCAGGACTCGTCCCCGTACGTCACCACCTCGTCCGCGCCCAGCGACCGGGCGAACTCCGCCTTGTCGGCCGAGCTCACCGCCGCGACCACCCGGCCGGCCCCCCGCGCCTTGGCGAGCTGCACCGCCAGGTGCCCCGAGCCGCCGGCCGCGGCCGTCACCAGCACCGACTCGCCCGCCGTCGGCCGCGCCGCCTCGTACGCCCCCAGGGCCACCAGCCCGCACCGCACCAGCGCCACGGCGTCGACCGCGCTCGCGCCCTCGGGGACCGGCGAGAGCATCGCCGCAGGAAGGACGGCGAAATCGGCGAAGGCGTCGGTGAAGCACAGCCCCGTCACCCGGTCCCCGACGGCGAAGCCCGCCACCTCCGCGCCGACGGCCACGATCTCCCCGGCCACCTCGCCGCCCGGGCCCGTCGGCAGCGGCAGCCCGCCCTCGCGGAGCTTGCGGACGACGGGCAGCGTGACGCCGATCGCCTCGGCGCGCACCAGCACCTCGCCGGGCCCGGGCTCGGGCACGGCCGCCTCCTCGACCCGCAGGACCTCGGGGCCGCCGGTCTCCGCATACCGGACCCGTCGCATACCTCGCATACCTCGCACATCTCGCGTACGCACCGTCGCACCCCCGCACAGTCAGGCCGGGAATTCATTGGAATCCCCAACGTTGGTAGTCCCTACGCTACACGACTTCATTGGGAAGTCCAACGGTTTCGGCTAGGCTCGTCCCATGGCAGACGACGAGCCCGCCCTCACCCGCATCCAGGCCCTCCCCAGCTGGCTGCTCAACCGCGCCTCCGCGCGCGGCCGCCGCCTCGTGGCCGAGGCGCTCGCCCAGGACGGCATGCGGATGCCGCACCACGCCGTGCTCTCCGCCGTCGCCGACCTCGGCCCCGTGGCCCAGGCCGAGCTCGGCCGCACCACCGGCTTCGACCCCAAGGACATGGTCGGCATCCTCAACGACCTCCAGGCCCAGGAGCTCGTCACCCGGACGCCCGACCCCGCCGACCGCCGGAAGAACGCCATCGCGCTCACCCCCGCCGGCCGCCGCCGGCTCGCCCGCCTCACCAAACTCGGCGACGAGGCGAACGAGGCCCTCCTCGCCGCGCTCACCCCCGCCGAGCGCGAGCTCTTCCTGGCCCTCCTCTCCCGCGTCGTGACGGACAACCCGCCGAGCGGAGACCGGGACGGCGGCAACGACCGGGACGGCAGCGGAGCCCGGGACGGCGGCTGAACTTCCCGCCAAAGCCCGGGCGCCGACGCCCAGGATCTGGTGGGATGTCACCCGCAAGTGGGGCGACCATGGGAAGACGGTGGCAAGTCAGAGGCGTGGCGGCGGCCCGTCCGGGCCGACCACCCGTTACACAGGGCTGGAGAACATATACAAGTGGGCCGAGGCGAGACGAGGTGTCAGGTGAATCTCCAGCAGCTGCACTACACCTCGACCGCCACCACGGCCCCCGACGGCTCCGGCTTCCGCTTCACCGCCGCCAGCCCCGAACTGCCCATCACCCTGCTGGGGGAGGCGGAGCAGCTCATCGGCTACGAACCGCCCCACGACGCCCCCGACTGCCCCTCCACCGAGGAACTCGCCGACTTCCCCGTGGCGTTCAGCCACAACCGCCTCTCCGACGGCAGCAGACTGCTGTGCCGCACCGTCCGCACCGGCCCCGGGCGCGCCGGCCGGCACGGCAACTTCCACGCCCACGCCGTGCGCCTGCCCGAGGGCGCCCGGCTGCCCGGCGGCCTGCTGCCCATCGAGGCCTGGGAGTCCCCCTCCTGGTCCGACCGCACGCCCGAGGGCGGCGCCCCCGAGCCGCTGGCCGGGTTCGTCCCCGCCCGGCGCATCGACAAACAGGGGCTGCTCGAGTTCGTCCGCGCCCGTGCCGAGCGCCTCGAACCCTTCCTCGCCGACGTCCGGACGCTTTTCCGCACCCCCGACGCCCAGCAGCTCCTCGTCATCGAGCGGGACAGCGCCGCCACCGCCTACTGGATCGCCGTCGCCAGCGCCGTCCTGCCGCGCGACCTCGCCGACCGGCTCACCTTCACCACGTACACCCGGCACCCCATGCTCGCCCGGCAGCAGATCGTCGGCGCCTTCCCCGACGCCGATTTCGACCACGTCTCCGCCTCCGCCCAGCACCGCTACCGGGTCCACGACTGCACCGGCGGCCCCTCCAGCCCCGCCCGCGCCGAGCGGGACCTGTGGGCGTCCGTCGCGGCCCGGATCTGGCTGGCGGGCCAGCCCGCCCTGTTCGCCGAGGCGACGCGCCGTACGGGCGTCCCCCTGGGCCTCGGCGGCGGGCGCGGCCCCGGCGACGAGGCCGACCGGCTCGCCGCCCTCGCCGCCCGCGAAGGCATCCCCCTCGACTCGAACGGCCGTACGGCCGCCGCCCGCTGGGCCCGTGGTCACGCGCCCGGCGACAGCCTCGACACCGCCCTGCGGGCCCGGCTGCTCGCCACCCTCGCCGCCGGCGGCACCGACCGCACCCCCGAGGAGTGGACGGTCCTCGCCGCGCTCACCGAGGAGTTCGCCGCGCCCTCCTGCCGTTCGGCCGCCGCCCCCCTCAGACGCGACCTGCGGTCCGAGCTGGTCCGGGCGGCCGACTCGCCCGACACCCCGCTCGTCCGCTTCCTCACGCTCCTGCGCCTGGCCGAGGCCCTGCGGGTCGAGCACGAGGCCGTCCTGCCCGTGCTCACCGCCCGGCTGACCGCCGCCCTGCTCGACGAGGCCTCCCCGGACCGCAAGGTCGTACGGGCCGCCCTCGACGCCCACCCCCGGCTGCGCACCGCCGTGCTCGACTCCCTCGACCACACCGCCGCCACCGACGACCCCCGCCCCATCACCCGCCTCCTCGCCGCCGAGCTCCCCCGCGCCGACCTCGCCGGGCGCCCCCACCTCCGGATGGCCGCCGCCATGCCGATGTCCGCCCTGCGCCGGTCCGAGAGCGCCGCGAGGGACAGGGCCGGCCACAACGCGGGCCACCACGACGCCGACAGCGGCACCGGCCACACCGCCGGCCACGACGACGACCACACCGACGGCTACGCCGACGTCCACTCCGACTACGAGGACCGCCCGGCCCTGCTGCACGCCCTGGTGAAGACCGCCGGGCCCGAGCACCAGGACGCCCCGTCCGTCCTGCGCACGGCCTACCGCCTCGTCTGGGGCGACGAACCGCTCGGCACTCTGGAGGCCGTCGTCCTGCTGGAGGGCATCGCGCCGGGCGCCGTCCACGCCGCCGGCCTGGACGAGCCCTTCGTCCGGGCGGCGCTCACCGGCGCCCCCGACGACCCCGTGGCGCCCCGCCTGGCCAAGACCCTCCTCAAGAGCGTCCTCGGCGACGGCACCGAGCTCCCGCCGCGCGAGCACGCCGCCCTGCTCCTCCTCGAACAGGCCGGTGACCTCGCCACCGGCGCCGCCCTGCCCGGCTGCGCCGCGCGCGTGGTGAGCCTGCGCCGCCAGGCCGAGCCGCTGGAGGCCGGCATCGAGGAGCGGCTCGGCGACGCCCTCGCCCGCCACCTGCTGTGCATGGACCCGCCCCCGGCCCCCGGCGAGCTGCCCGACCTCGTCCTCGCCGAGGACGAGTACCTGCTCCAGGCCTACGCCCGCGAGGCGCAGGGCGACGAGGTGCGCGACCTGCTGCGCCGCACCCCCACCTACGCCGCCGTCTGCTTCGTCGCCTGGCACACCGCCCCCGACGTCACCCCGGTCTGGGACGAGATCCGCACCGAACTGCTCAACTCGGTGCTGCGGCCCGAGGTACGCCGGATGTCCACTGAGGACGTCGAGGAGATCCGCCGCTGTCTGCGGCAGGTGGGCGGCCCGTGGGCGGAGATGTTCCACGAGTGGGACCGCTTCGGGGTGCTGGGCAGACTCAGCGGCCGCTGGCGCGCCCGCCCACCCCGTGCCTGACGGAACGTCCCGCGCCTGACGGAAGCGCCCCGCGCGCCGGGAGCGCACAGCGCGGATCTCACAGCGCGGATCTCACACCGCCACGCGCTGCTCCCCGGCGTAGATGTTCATCGACGAGCCCCGCAGGAACCCGATCAGCGTCATCCCCGTCTCCGCCGCCAGGTCGACGGCGAGCGACGACGGCGCCGAGACCGCCGCCAGGACCGGGATCCCGGCCATGACGGCCTTCTGCGCCAGCTCGAACGAGGCGCGCCCGGAGACCATCAGCACGCTCCCGGCCAGCGGCAGCCGCCCCTGGCGCAGCGCGGCGCCCACGAGTTTGTCGACGGCGTTGTGCCGGCCCACGTCCTCGCGGACGTCCAGGAGCTCGCCGTCGGGTGAGAAGAGGGCCGCCGCGTGGAGGCCGCCGGTGCGGTCGAAGACGCGCTGCGACTCGCGCAGCCGGTCGGGGAGCGCGTAGAGCAGCTCCGGCGCGAGGCGCAGCGGCGCCGGGCCGTCGGTGACGGGCCAGCGGGCGGTGGTGCGCACCGCGTCCAGGCTGGCCTTGCCGCACAGGCCGCAGGAGGAGGTGGTGTAGACGTTGCGCTCGAGGGTGATGTCGGGGACGGGGACGCCGGGGGCCAGCCGGACGTCGACGACGTTGTAGGTGTTGCCGCCGTCGGCGGTCGCACCGGCGCAGTAGACGATGTTCGCCAGCTCGTCCGCGCTCCCCAGGACGCCCTCGCTGACGAGGAAGCCGGCGGCGAGGTCGAAGTCGTCGCCGGGGGTGCGCATGGTGATGGCCAGCGGTTTGCCGTTCAGCCGGATCTCCAGCGGCTCCTCCGTCACCAGGGTGTCCGGGCGGGCGTTCACGGCCCCGTCGCGGACCCGTATCACGCGGCGGCGTGCGGTCACCCGTCCCAAATCGATCAGCCCCCACGGTCGGACGTCGGATATGGCATGCCTGCGGTCTGTCCGGGCAACGCTCTCACGCCTCGCCGGGCGCCGACCTGCCGACCCCCTGCCGGTCGGGCCGCAGGGCGAACGCCCGGTCCGCCGACTCCCGCACCGCGCCCTCCACGGCGTGGACCAAGAGCGTACGGTGCCGCTCCAGGGGCGTCCGCCGGTCCTCGGGGGCGAGCAGCCGCAGGTCGTCGAGGGCGGCCATGAGGCGGCGGGTGACCTGTGGGCTGCGGGTGGCGCAGCCGCGGATCTCCGCGAAGCCGAGGTCCACGAGGTCGGTCCACCCCGGCAGGTCCCGCACCAGCCGCACCCGGCCCCGGCGGTCGCGGTGGTGGAGCGTCCCCAGCGGCCGCCCGGCGACGGCCGCCAGGAACTGGGTGATCCGGTCCAGGCAGGCGACGGCGGTCGTCGGGTCGTTGACGGCGGGGGACAGGGCCCGCTGGGCGATGTCCGACAGCTGCCGCAGCCCGAACCCCAGGTCCTGGTGGAACGTGCGCTCCACCCCGACCGACACCGTGTACCGCAGCGCCCGCGCGGGCGGCGGCGGACCCCCGTGCACGGTCAGCACCGGCGTGCCGGGCACGACGAAGTCCCCGATGCGCGGGATCAGCCGCAGCACCACCCCGTGCCGCCGCGCCACCCGCACCAGCCGGGCGATGTGCACGTCCCGCAGCACCCCCGCCCGCCCACGGTGCACCACCTCGCCCCCGACGGCCGGCAGCTCCGGCGGGCCGGCCTCCGCCACCGCGTGCCTGTCGATCACCCGGAACGACTCCCGGGTGATCCGGTCGATGACGTGGCTCACCCGCATCAGCCGCAGCGTCGAGTTCACATAGGCGACGAACAGCGCCAGGCTCAGCAGCACCAGCAGCCCGCACACCGAGGCGGAGATCACCGGCACCGTGGTGATCGTCCGGGGATCGTCCCCGGACTCGTACGCCGCCTGCACCATCAGCGCGAACAGGAACGTCGCCAGGAACACCGTGAACGTGCACTTGGTGATCCGGCTGCGCACGTACAGCCGCACCACGCGGGGCGTCATCTGGCCACTGGCCATCTGGAGGGCGACCAGCGAGATCGAGAAGACCACACCGATGAAGGTGAGCATCGCCGAGCCCACCGTCGTGATGATCCCCTTCAGGTCGTCGGCGACCGCGATCAGCGACGCGATGCCGTCGTACGCCCCCTGCTCGCGCAGCGCCTCGACGAGCAGCCGGTCCAGCTCCAGGACGCCCAGGGCCAGCAGGACGGCCCCCACCAGCCCCGCGGTCGGGGCGAACCAGAACGTGTCCCGCAGATGCTCCCGCAGCGGCGACAACGGCCGCGGCGAGCGCCGGGGAGCGCCACCGGGCGCGGGGAAGCGGGGAGGATGTCCCGTATTGCCC
Organism: Streptomyces abikoensis; assembly: GCF_014648775.1. Lineage (GTDB taxonomy): Bacteria > Actinomycetota > Actinomycetes > Streptomycetales > Streptomycetaceae > Streptomyces > Streptomyces abikoensis. Next base: position 968,400 of record NZ_BMRT01000001.1, on the reverse strand, counting down.
ATGTGCGGACCCTATGCTCCGGAAGAAATCCCTGGTGAAAGGCACTCCGAATCCTTGATAGAGTTATCCATGTCGCCGCGGGGAACACCCCGCAGAGACAGACACCTGGTCCGGGTGGCGGAATGGCAGACGCGCTAGCTTGAGGTGCTAGTGCCCTTTATCGGGCGTGGGGGTTCAAGTCCCCCCTCGGACACAGCGAAAAACCCCAGCTGAGCTGGGGTTTTTCTGTTTTTCTCGCCCGGGTTTCCCGCTCGGGGCGTCACCAACGGAGGGACATCGGCATGAACCCCGTCCAGCACGGCGCGGCCGTCGTGGCCGAGACGGCCCGATTCGTCGCCACGGTCAAGGCAGCGGACCTCTCCACCCCGGTGCCGTCCTGCCCGGGGTGGACGGTGGCAGACCTGACCCGGCACACCGGCCACGTGCACCGCTGGTTCACCGAGCTGCTGCGCCGGCGTGTCCAGCAGCCGCCGACCAGCCGGGAGGTGGACCTGCGCCTGCCGGAGCACCCCGACGGCTACCCGGACTGGCTGACCGACGGCGCCGCGCAGGCCGCCGAGGTCTTCGCCACCACCGACCTGGACGCGCCCATGTGGGCCTGGGGGCTCGACCAGCACGCCCGGTTCTGGGTCCGCCGCATGCTCTTCGAGACCCTCGTCCACCGGGCCGACGCGGAACTCGCCCTCGGGCTCTCCCCGCGCATCGACCGCGACCTGGCCGTGGACGGCATCGACGAGTTCCTCACCAACCTGCCATTCGCGTCCCTCTTCGCGCCGCGGACCGCCGAACTGCGTGCCCCCGACCGGACCATCCGTTTCCTCTGCACGGACGGTATGGACGGTACGGGGGGTACGGGTGGTACGGACGGCGACGGCTCCGGCGACTGGCTGATCCGCCTGCGCCCCGACGGCTTCGGTCCGGTGACCGACACCACCGGACCGGACACCACCGGACCGGACACCGCGGACGCCACGGTCCGGGGAACGGCGGCTGACCTGCTCCTGCTCCTCTACGGCCGCCTGGACCGCGAGAGCGGCGCCTTCCACTCGGAAGGCGACCGTGACCTGCTCGCCCACTGGTTCGCCCACTCGGCCTTCTGAATCCCGCTGGATCCTGTGTTCTCCTGGAGCGGATCGGACGTCCGGCGGATGGAGACACGATGGTCAGGTCCAGGACGACGCACGTCGCCGACAGTCACGATCTGATCCGTGTGTACGGCGCGCGCGAGAACAATCTCAAGGACATCGGCGTCGAGATCCCCAAGCGCCGGCTGACCGTGTTCACCGGTGTCTCCGGTTCGGGCAAGAGCTCGCTGGTGTTCGACACGATCGCCGCGGAGTCGCAGCGGCTGATCAATGAGACCTACAGCTCGTTCGTCCAGGGCTTCATGCCCACCACCGCGCGGCCCGAGGTGGACGTCCTCGACGGGCTGACGACCGTGATCAGCGTCGACCAGCAGCGGATGGGCGGCGACCCCCGTTCCACGGTCGGCACGGCGACCGACGTCAACGCGATGCTGCGCATCCTCTTCAGCCGGCTCGGCGAGCCGCACATCGGGCCGCCCAGCGCGTTCGCCTTCAACGTGCCCTCGGTGCGGGCGAGCGGGGCGATCACGGTGGAGCGCGGGGCCCGGAAGGCGGTGAAGGCGACGTTCAGCCGCACCGGCGGGATGTGCCCGCGCTGCGAGGGCCGGGGCGCGGTCACCGATCTGGACCTCACCCAGCTCTTCGACGACTCCAAGTCGCTCTCCGAGGGCGCGCTCACCGTCCCCGGGTACAAGGCGGGCGGCTGGAACCACCGGCTCTACAGCGAGTCGGGCCTCTTCGACCCGGACAAGCCGATCCGGAAGTTCACCAAGCGGGAGCTGCACGACTTCCTCCACCACGAGCCGACCAGAATGAAGATCGCGGGCATCAACATGACCTACGAGGGTCTGATCCCGCGCATCCGGAAGTCGATGCTCGCCAAGGACCGGGAGGGCATGCAGCCGCACGTCCGGGAGTTCGTGGACCGGGCGGTCACCTTCACCACCTGCCCCGACTGCGACGGCACCCGGCTCAGCGAAGGGGCCCGGTCCTCGAAGATCGACGGGGTCGGCATCGCCGACGCGTGCGCGATGCAGATCAGCGACCTGGCCGCATGGGTACGCGGCCTCGACGAGCCGTCGGTGGGGCCGCTGCTCGACAGGCTCCGGCACAGCCTCGACTCGTTCTCCGAGATCGGCCTCGGCTACCTCGCGCTCGACCGGCCCGCCGGCACCCTGTCGGGCGGCGAGGCGCAGCGCGTCAAGATGGTGCGCCACCTCGGCTCCTCCCTCACTGACGTCACCTACGTCTTCGACGAGCCGACCACCGGCCTCCACCCCCATGACATCCGGCGGATGAACGACCTGTTGCTGCGGCTGCGGGACAAGGGCAACACGGTGCTCGTCGTGGAGCACGAGCCGGAGACCATCGCGATCGCCGACCACGTCGTCGACCTCGGCCCCGGCGCCGGTACGGAGGGCGGCACCGTCTGCTTCGAGGGCACCGTCGAGGGGCTGCGGGCCTGCGGCACCGTCACCGGCCGGCACCTCGACGACCGGACCGCTCTCAAGGAGGCCGTGCGGGAGCCCACGGGCGTCCTCGCGATCCGTGGCGCCACGGCGCACAACCTGCGCGGCGTCGACGTCGACATCCCGCTCGGGGTGCTCGTCGCCGTCACCGGAGTCGCCGGCTCCGGAAAGAGCTCGCTCGTGCACGGGTCGATCCCCGCCGACGACGGTGTCGTGTCCGTCGACCAGACGCCGATCCGCGGCTCGCGCCGCAGCAACCCGGCCACGTACACCGGGCTGCTCGACCCGATCCGCAAGGCGTTCGCGAAGGTCAACGGCGTCAAGCCGGCGCTGTTCAGCGCCAACTCCGAGGGCGCCTGCCCCACCTGCAACGGCGCGGGCGTCGTCTACACCGACCTGGCGATGATGGCGGGCACCGCCATGACCTGCGAGGACTGCGAGGGTAAGCGGTTCCAGGCATCCGTGCTGGAGCACCACCTCGGCGGCCGCGACATCAGCGAGGTACTCGCGATGCCGGTGACCGAGGCCGAGGAGTTCTTCGGCTCCGGCGAGGCGCGCACCCCCGCCGCGCACCGGATCCTCCAGCGGCTCGTGGACGTCGGGCTCGGCTACCTCAGCCTCGGCCAGCCGCTGACCACGCTGTCCGGCGGCGAGCGGCAGCGGCTGAAACTGGCCACCCACATGGCCGACAAGGGCGGCGTCTACGTCCTCGACGAGCCGACCACCGGCCTCCACCTCGCCGACGTCGAGCAGCTGCTCGGCCTGCTCGACCGGCTCGTCGACTCCGGCAAGTCCGTCATCGTCGTCGAGCACCACCAGGCGGTCATGGCGCACGCCGACTGGATCATCGATCTCGGCCCCGGCGCCGGTCACGACGGTGGCCGGATCGTCTTCGAGGGCACCCCCGCCGACCTCGTCGCCGCCCGCTCCACCCTCACGGGCGAGCACCTCGCGGCGTACGTCGGCGCGTAACGTCGGCAATGTCGGCGGCCGACAGCGCGGATCGGCATTGCGGACGGCAGCCCCGTGCGGAAGATTGCTGCCATGACGGACATGCCCATGCCCGACGGCGGCAGCGATGACGACGACCCACTGCCCGTACTGATCGTCGGCGGTGGGCCGGTCGGGCTCACCGCCCGGGCGCTCCTGGAGCGCTGGGGCGTACGGACCCTGCTCGTCGAGAAACGCGCCGAGCTGTCCCCCTTCCCCCGCTCGCGGCTGGTCAACGTGCGCTCCATGGAGATCTACCGCGGGCTCGGCCTCGCCGGCAGGATCGCGGACGCCGCGTTCGCACCCCGGTACGGCTGCATCCGCTTCCGCGACACCCTCCACGACCGCGACTTCGCGACGGCGGCGATGATCGGCGTCGACGCGCCGGTCCCCGAGAGCCCCGTGATCGGCGTGGTCACCTCCCAGGACCGGCTCGAACCCACCCTGCTCGGCGCCGCGCGCGCACCGATGCGCTTCGGCACCGAACTCGTCGCCCTGGACCAGGACCAGGGGGCGGAGAGCGTCGTCGCCTCGCTCGTCGACCACCGGACCGGCGCGGAGGCCCGCGTCCGCGCCCGTTACGTCCTCGCCACCGACGGCGCGAACTCCACCGTCCGGCGACTCCTGGGCATCGGCACCACCGGGACCGGGGCGCTGGGGGACTTCACCACCGTCGTCTTCGACGCCGACCTCGACCGCTGGTGCGCCGAGCGGCCCGCCGGGCTCTACTTCACCACGCACGGGCTGTTCGCCCCGGTCTACCCCGAGGGCGGCTGGGCCTGGTTCGCCCCGACCCCCGAGGGCGCCGCGAGCGCCGACTGGCCCGCGCTCGTCTCGCGCGCCCTCGGGACCGGCGCCGACGTACCGGTCGACGTGGTGCGGGTCCAGCACTGGGTGATGAACGCGTTCGTGGCCGAATGCCTCCGCCACGGCCGGATCCTGCTGGCCGGCGACGCCGCGCACGCGATGCCCATCACGGGCGGCCTGGGCATGAACACCGGCCTCTCCGACGTGCACAACCTGTGCTGGAAGCTGGCCGGGGTGCTCAACGGGTGGGCCGGTCCGGACCTGTTGGAGACCTACGAGGCGGAACGACACCCCGTCGCCGAGCGGACGCTCCAACAAGCGGTGGCCAACGCCCAGCTCATGCTCCGCGTGCAGAACCGGCGCCGCGAACAGCTCCGGGCCGGTGGAGAGCCGCCGGAGCAGGTCGAACTCCCCTGGACGGACCGGTTCTTCGCCCAGCTCGGCCTCCTGCTCGGCGTCACGTACCGCTCCACCGCCGTCCTGGCCGATGGCGTCGCCCCCCAGCCGTCCGACAGCGGAACGGACAGTGGAACGGACAGCGGAACGGACTACGTCCTCACCGCCGAGCCGGGCCATCGCGTGCCCCACCTCTGGCTCACGGACCACCGCTCCACGCTCGACGCCCTCGGCGAGTGGTTCACCCTCCTCACCCCGGACCCCGCCCGCTGGGAGGGCCAGGCGGCCGCCGCGCCCTGGCCGCTGCGCGTCGAGCCCCTGCCCGGCGAGCACGCCGACGTGTGCGGGCTCGGCCCGCACGGAGCGCTGCTCGTCCGCCCCGACGGCCACATCGCCGCCCGCTGGCGGGACCACCCGGCCGGCGACACCCTCCACCAAGCCCTCGCCACCGTCACCGGCTCGACGCCGGGATGACCCGGGTGACCGGGCACACGGCGCCGATCTTGCGGAAAACCTCGGCAATAAGCCTTCCGATCTGGTGAGATGGCATGTCGTACGTATATCGGAACGCGGGGGCGGCGGCGGATGGGGCGGGAGTTCGGGGGGATCCTGGGGCTGCCGCAGGCACTTCCGGACATGCCGGTCTCGCCCCTTGTGCCCGCTTATGACGATCTCCGGCAGCGCCAGGCGGCGTTGGGGCTGCGGCACGCCGCCGACGGGCTGTTTCCCCCCGGCGGGCGCGCGGCCGTCCGGTTCCTCGTCCTCGACGGGCTGCGCGTACCCGGCCGGGGCGGCCGGCCCCGCCACGTCGACCGCGACCGCCTCGCGGAGATCCGTGCCGCGTCTACCGGCCCGGCCGAGTGGGACGCGCTGCTGACGCGCTACGACGCCGTCCTCGCCGAGGACCCGATGGGACTGCGCCGCGTCGTCCTCTACGAACTCCTGCGTCTGCTGCGGGACGACCCCCGAGGCCCCCGCCCCGAAGCCGCCGTCGCCCTCGGTGTCGACCCGGCGGAGGCCGCGGCCCTCGCCTTCGCCGCCCGGCACGCGCCACACCTCGACCCCGCCGCGCGCACCGCCGCCGAGACCCTGCCGGACGCCTGGCGCGAGCGCCGGGTCCGGCAGGCCCGCGCCCTGTCCCGGAAGTTGCCCACGCCCCTGGACGACCAGGGGCTCGCCCGGCTCGTCGCCCGGGTCGAGGCCCGCGCCCGGCACGTGGACGATCTGCTGCGCGAGGCGGACGCGTTGAAGCGGGCCGGGGACGCGCCGGCCGCCGGACAGCGCTACTTGCGCGCCGCACGGGCCGCCGAGGACGATCCCCACGCCCTGCGCGGCCTCATCCTCACCTGCCGCCCCGACGGCGGCCTCGTCGCCGAACCCGCCCCGGACGGCGTCCGTTTGGACTGGAGGCCGGACGCACGGGCCTGGCGGGTCCTGCGGTACGTCGCCGGGCAGGCCCCCGTGACGCTGGGGGAGGTCACCGGCACGTCCACTGGCACGTGCACCTTCACCGACACCGCCGCGCCCCTCGGCGAGCGCGTCCGCCACGCCGTCCTGCCGCTCGACGGCGGCCGGATCGCGGGACTTCCGCTGGTCGGCCCGGACGTGCTCGTCGCCCCCGAAGTCGAGGACGCGCGCCTGACGGACGCCCGGGCTCGCGTCGACGCGGCGTGGCGCACCCCGCCCGGGGCCCACCGCGTCACCGTCGTCCGCACCGGGCCACGTCCGGAGACGACCGCCACCGAGATCGCCGCGAGCCCGCACGGCTTCGGCGACGACGGCCTGGCGCCCGGCACGTACGAGTACCGGATCGCCTGCGTCTACCGCACCGCCGCCGGTCGCGAGGTCCGCTCGCCGGGGCTGGTCCTCCGCCGGACCGTCCACCCGTGGCCCGACGCCGTGACCGCCCTGACCGTACGCCCGGGCGACACCCCGGGCACCCTGACCGTCGGCTGGACGGGCGGCGACCGGGGCGACGTACGCCTGCTGGAGTGGCCGGGGCCGCCACCCCGGGCCGGGGAGGACCTGCCCACCACCGCCGACCGGCTCCCACCGCCACTCCCTTGGCCCGGCCCCGGAACCGGCACCGGCCCCGGAACCGGCACCGGCCCCGGAACCGGAACCGGCACCGGCCCCAGATCGGCGGAATTCCAGCCTCCGCGTGGCACCACCGCCAGCCTCACCGCCGTCACCGTCCTCGGCGAGCGGGCCGTGGCCGGCCCGAGCGTGCGCGTCGACGTCCCCGAGGCCGTCGAGGCGCTGACGGTGCGCCGGGTCGGACCCGGCCGCGCCCGGCTGACGTTCGACTGGCCGGGGGCGGCGGACCGCGTCCTCGTCCGCTGGTGGCAGGACGGCCGGGCCGGCGAGCGCAGGATCGGCCGGAGCACGTACTTCCGCGAAGGGCTGCACATCGACGTGACCGGTTCGGCGGCGCGCTTCCGGGCCGAACCGCTCGCCGTCACCGACGCCGACGTGCTGCTCCCGCCCCCGCCCGCCGAGGCGGAGATCCCGGCCGACGTCGCCATCTCCTACACGGTCGAGCGCCTCGGCGGACGGTTCCCCGGCCGGCGCCGCCGCGTCGCCGTACGGGCCGAAGTCGTCGGGGAGGCCGCGCCGGGCCTCCCCGAGCTCCTGCTCGTCGCCCGCACCGCCGCCGAGCCCCTGCCCCGCACGCCCGACGACGGCACGCCCGTACTGCGCCTGAGCGGCGGGGAGCTGACCGGCGGGCCGGTGAGCAGGGACGTCCAGGAGGCCGTGGAGGCCGCCGGAATCCGGCGCCCCTACACGCTCCGCGCGTTCCTGCTCGGCCCGCACGCCCACGCCGTACGCCTCGAAGAGCCCCCGCACAAGGACCTGGTGGTGCGCTGACATGACGACCGTCATCTGCCCCTACTGCTTCGCCCGAGGCCCGGCCGCCCGGCTCGGCTACCGCTGCCTGATGTCCGCGACGGGCGTGCGCGGCGGTACGACCTGCGACCCCGAACGCGACGACGTCTGGGCCGACTTCAAGGGCCCCAGCGTTCCCCCGCAGGCCCGGATGCGCGGCCCGGTCTTCGACGCGCCCGGCGTCCTGCGCACCCTGGACCTCCGCGCCCGGGACCTCCGCTCCCTGCGCGGCGCCGGCGGACGGGCGGCCTGCCCGGACTGCGGCGTCCCCACGCCCGTACGCGTCTGCCGGCGCTGTCACAGCGATCTCCCCAGCGACTACTGCGACCAGGACAGCCGCATCATCGCCCTCGTGGGTGCCAAGGCCACCGGCAAGAGCACCTACATCACCGTGCTCGTCAACGAACTGCGCCACCGCGTCGGCGGCGCGTACCGGGCGTCGCTCGCCGCGATGGGCGCGGACACCCAGCGCCGCGACCGCGACATGGCCGCCGAACTCTACGAGCGGCTCCACCTGCCCGGTGCCACCCGGCCCGCCGCGCTCGGCTTCAACGACCCGCTGCTGTACCGGCTGAGCGTCCCCTCCCGGGGCCGGTTCGGCGTCGGCGGCAAGTACACCAGCGGCAAGCACACCGGCAGCAGACACACCGCCCTGGTCTTCTTCGACGCGGCGGGCGAGGACCTGAGCAACGCCGCCGCCATGGACCGCTACACCGCCTACCTGGCCGCCGCCGACGGCATCATCCTCCTGGTCGACCCCCTGCAGCTGCCGTCCGTCCGGGACGAGCTCGCGGGCGGCGACGGACCACCCCTGCCGGCCGTGGAGACGCCGCCCCAGCAGATCGCCGCCGACATCGCGGCACAGCTGCGCGGCCATGGCCGCGCCGGCTCGCGCGGCCGGCTGTCGACGCCCGTCGCCGTGGCCCTCACCAAGACCGACATGCTGCGCCCCCTGCTCTCCCCGCACTCCCCCCTGCACACCAACGCCTCCCACCACGGCGGCGCCTTCGACGACGCCGACCGCACCGCCGTCCACGAGGAAGTGCGCTCCCTGCTGGAGAGCTGGGACGGCGGCGCGCTGCACCGGCAGCTGGAGAGCGACTTCTCGGACGTGGGGCTGTTCGGCCTCTCCGCGCTCGGCGCGCCGCCCCCGGCCGACGCCCCGGCCGACGCCCCCAAGTCCGGTCCGCAGCCGACCCGCGTGGAGGACCCCCTCCTGTGGCTGCTGACCCGCCGCGGCCTGCTGCCCACCCACAAGGCGTCCACCCACAAGGCGTCCACCCACAAGGCGTCCACCCACCAGGAGAAGAAGGCGGGCACGGCGTGACGCTCCAGCAGCTGCACTACACGTCCGCCGCCCCCGGCCCGGACGGCTCCGGCTTCCGCTTCACCGCCGTCAGCGACGACCTGCCCGCCGCCCTCCTCGGCGAGGTGGAGCAACTGGTGGGCTACGAGCCGCCGCGCGACGCCCCCGCCCGCCCCACCGCCGGCGAACTCGCCGGCTTCCCCATCGCGTTCAGCCACCACCTCCTCTCCGACGGCAGCAGGCTGCTGTGCCGCGCGGTCTACACCGGCACCGACTACAGCGGGCGGTACGGCAACTTCCACGCCCACGCCGTCCGGCTGTCCCCGGCCGACGCCCTGCCCGGCGGCATGCTGCCCATCCAGGCGTGGGAGTCCCCCTTCTGGGCCGACAGCACACCCGGGGACGGCGTCCCGGCGGGGGAGCCCACCTCGGCCGGGCGCATCGACAAGGCGCGGCTGCTGGAGTTCGTCCGCGCCCGCGCCGAGCGGCTCGAACCCTTCCTCGCGGACGTACGGAACCTCTTCCGGGACCCCGACGCCCCGCAACTCCTCGTCGTCGAGCGCGACAGCGCCGACGTCGCGCACTGGATCGCCGTCGCCAGCGCCGTCCTGCCGCGCGAGCGGGCCGACCGGCTGACCTTCACGACGTACACCCGCCGCCCCGGGCTCGCCCGGCAGCAGATCGTCGGCACGTCGCCCGACGCCGACACGGACGCCGCCGACGCCGGCCGCCGCTTCCGCGTCCACGACTGCGCGGGCGGCCGCTCCAGCCCCGTGCGCGAGGCGTCCGACGCCTGGGCGTCGGTCGCCGCCCGCCTGTGGCTGGCCGGGCTCCCGGAACTGGTCTCCGGGACGGTCCGGAACCCGGAGGACACCGGCCCGGACGCGCCGTACGACGCCGGGCGCCTCGCCGCCCTGGCGGCCCGCGAGGGCGTCGCCCTCGACGCGGCAGGCCGCACGGCGGCCGCCCGCCGGGCCGTGACGCATCCCCGGACGTCCGACCGGTTCGCGCTGCTCAGCGGGCTGGCGGCGGGCGGCACGGCCCGTACCGCCGAGGAGTGGACGGCCCTGGCCGCGCTCGCCGACGAGTTCGCGCCCCTGGCCGGCCACGCGATCACGGACCCCCTCGCGCGCGACCTGCGCGCGGAGCTGGGGCGGGCGTCCGACGCGCCCCTGCCCGTCCTCCTGTCCCTCCACCGCCTCGCCGAGGCGCTCCGCCTCGACCGCAGCGCCGTTCTGCCCGCCCTCACGACCCGTATGAGCACCGTCCTCCTCGACGACAACGAGGAGAAGGACCGCGCCGCCGTCCGGGCCGCGCTCGGCTCCCACCCCGAGCTCGCGGCCGCCGTCCTCGGCTCCCTCGACCGGACCGCCGCCACGGGCGACCCGGCGGCCGTCGCCCGCGCCCTCGCGGACGGACTCCCGGGCGCCGACCTCACGCCCCACCCCCACCTGCGCATGGCCGCCGCCGTCAACACCGCCGGGGACCCCGCGCACACCGACCGTCCCGGGCTCCTCGACTCCCTCATGAAAGCGGCGGGCGCCGAGCACCAGGGGGAGCCGTCGGTGCTGCGCACGGCCGTCCGGCTGGTCTGGGGCGACACCCCGATCCGGCCCGTGGAGGCCGGCATCCTCCTCGCCGCGCTCCCGGAGGCGTGGTGCCGCGCCGCGGATCTGGACGACTCCTTCGTCCAGGCCGCCCTCGACAGCGACCCCGACGACCCCGAAGCGCCCGAGCTCGCCAAGGCCCTGCTCCTGAACCGCGCCACCACCCTCGCCCCCCGACAGCGGGCCGCGCTCCTGCTGCTCGAACTGGCCGGTGACCTGACGGCCGGCGAGACCCTGACCGGTTACGCGGGCCGGGCCGTTGCCCTGCGCGCCCAGGCCCTCCCCCTGGAACCCGGCATCGAGACCCGGGTCAGCGCCGCGCTCGCCCAGCGGCTCCTCGGTTCCCCCGCGCCCCAGGGCGAGCTCCTCGCCCTCGTCCAGGGCGGCGACGAGCCCTTCCTGCGCGCCTACGACCGGGCGGCCCGCAGGGAGGGCGTCGCCGACCGGATGCGCGGCACGCCCGAATACGCCGCCGAGTGCTTCGCCGCCTGGCAGACCGCGCCCGGCGCCGACGCCCTCTGGGAGGAGATCCGCACCGGGCTGCTCACGTCCGTGCTGCGGCCGGTGGTGCGCCGCATGCCCGCCGAGGACGTCGACGCGCTCCTGCGCGACCTGCGGCGGCGGGGCGGGCCCTGGGCGTCCGCGTTCCAGGACTGGAACCGCCCCGGCGTCCTCAGCAGGATCAGCGGCCGCTGGCGCGCCCGGGGCGGCAAGGGGCAGGGGACCGCCGGGGCGCGCGGCCCCGGAGACATCGAGCCGCCGACGGAGGAACGCCCATGACGGACCTGCTGACCTGGTGGCCGACGAAGATCTTCCTCTTCGTCAACGGTCTCGTCGCGGTGGCCGTCTTCCTGCGCGTCGCCCCCGACTTCCTGTGGCGCGCCCTGTACACGACCGGGCGCTGCCTGGGGCCCTGGCAGGCGGGCGTCATGGATCCCCGGGTGGCCTCGGCGGGCGGCGCGGGCGAACCGGCCCACGGCGCGTACTGGTACCGCCAGGTGTGGACGGACATCGGCTCCGCCACGCTCAGCGGCGTCCACGCCGTCCGGTACGCGCTGGTCCACGAATGGTTCGGGCGGACCACCCGCAACCTGTTCCATGGCCGCCGCCCGAGCGGCCCGCTGGGGGAGAACGGCTTCACACAGACCGTGATGCGCTGCGTGGGCGTGGGGGTCGGCGCGGGCGCGGGCCTCGCGGCGGTCTTCGCCGGGCTGCTCTTCGCGCAGGCCGTGGCCCTCCTCGTGCTGTTCGTCGCCGTGGTCTGCGCGGCCCTGGCGTTCGTGGCCGTGGCCGTCCGGGCCGTGGAGGGCGCGGGGAGGCTGCTGCGAGGGGTCCGGATGGCCTGCCCCCACCCCGGCTGCTACCGGCGGATCGCGCTGCCCGTCCACCGCTGCCCGACGTGCGGGGCGCGCCACGAGCGGCTGCGCCCGGGCCGGTTCGGGGTGCTGCGCCGGATCTGCGTGTGCGGGACGGCGCTGCGCACCAGCCTGCCCGGCGGGCGCGGCGAGCTGGCGGCCGCGTGCCCCCACTGCGACCAGCGGCTCCCCAAGGAGCTGGGCACGGTGCGGACCGTGCACCTGCCGGTCGTCGGGGGCACGTCGTCGGGGAAGACGATGCTGCTGGCCGCCATGGTCGCGGGGCTGGCCTCGTGGGAGCGGCGCGGCCTGCTCGGCATGGCGTGCGCCACCCGCTCCGACGTGGACGAACTGGCCGCCCTCAACCGGCAGCTGGACGGCGACGGCTGGGCCCACGCCACGACCGGCCGGCAGCCCCGCGCCCTCATGCTCCTCGTCTCGAAGGGCCGGCGCCGCCGGCTGCTGTACCTCTACGACCCGATGGGCGAGAGCCTCCGCGACGCCGGGGCCGTGCGCGAGCAGCAGTACCTCGCGCACGCCGACGGGGTGGTGCTGGTCGTGGACGCGCTCGCCGAGCCCGGTGTGCGCTCGCGGCTCGGCGGCGACGACGGCGGCCGGGCCGTGGGGGCCCGGCCCTCGCCGGAGGGTCCCATGGCCACGTACGAGCGGCTGGCGGGGGAGATGCAGGCGCTGACGGGCCGTCGGGGGCGCACCCCGGTGGCCACGGTGGTCACCAAACGGGACGTGCTGGACCGGCTGGTGTCGCTGCCCGTCCCCGGCCCCCGTACCGACGCGTGGCTGGAGAGCGTGGGCCTGGGCAACCTCGTGCGCGGTCTCGGCCACACCTTCGGCCGCACCCGCTACTGGGCGGTCAGCGCCCGCGCGGCCACCGGCGCGGACGCCCTCGACGGCGAACAGCGGCGTGCCGCCGAGCCGGTGCTGTGGCTGCTGGGGCAAACCGGACTTCCCGTGCGGAAGTTGCTCGTGGACGAGGTGCGCGTGCCGGACGGGAAGGTAAAGGCGTGACGTTGGCGTGTTCCTGCGGATAGGGTCGGGGCGCTCGGACGGTGAGTCGGACGGTGAGGAAGAGAAGACCGCGCACGGTGACATCCACATCCACCCGTACGCCCATCGCGCTGCCCGCCCATGTGGCGCGGCAACGCCGTGTGGTGCTGGGCCTGTTCGTCGCGGCGGCCGTCGTCCCGGTCGGCGCGACCGTGTTGTTCATCCTGTTATCGCTGAACGGACTGATGGAGTGATGCCCGCGTGAGCGACATTCCCGGTGGCCCGATGGAGAGCCGCCCGGTGCATTTCATCTGGATCCTCGACTGCTCGTACTCGATGCTCGGGGAGAAGATAGGCACGCTCAACTACGCGATCCGGGAGGCCATCCCGGAGATGCAGTCGGTGGCCCACGACAACGCCTCCGCCCAGTTGCTGGTCCGGGTCCTGACCTTCTCCAGCACCGCCCGGTGGCACCAGGCGCAGCCCGTCCCCATCGACGACTTCACCTGGCAGGACATCCAGGTCGACGGCGGCACCAACCTCGGCGCGGCCCTGTCCCTGGTGGCCCGAGAACTGGAGACGCCGCCCATGCCGCAGCGGGCGCTCAAGCCGGTGCTCGCCCTGGTCTCGGACGGCCAGCCCCTGGACGAGTGGCGGGCCGGCCTGAAGGCCATCGACGCCACCCCGTGGGGCAAGAAGGCGGTGCGGGTCGCCATCGCCATCGGCGCGGACGCCGACCGGAGCGTCCTCCAGGAGTTCCTCGGCAACCCCGAGCTCCCGGTGCTGGACGCGAACAGCCCCAAGCAGCTGGCGGCCGCCATCCGCTGGGCCTCGACGGCGGCCGTCAAGGCCGCGTCGCAGCCCGTCGCCGGCGGGGCGGCGGGCACCAAGCAGCTCGGGCCCGCGTTCGCGCCGCCCAAGCTCCAGGACGATGACGACGACGTGTGGTGAGCGTGCCGCCGCACTGGGAGATCCTCCACGAGTCGGTCCGGGGGCCGGGCAAGGCCCACAACCAGGACTGGTACGACGTCGACGACACGGTCGACGGCACGCTCGTGCTGGCCGTCGCCGACGGCCACGGCTCGGCCGCCCACGCGCGCAGCGGGCTCGGCGCCCGCTACGCCGTCGACGTCTTCCTCCACCGGGGACGCGAGTTCGCGGCCCGCGCCCGTGACTCCGGGGACCTGCGGCAGCTCCACCGCGACGCCTGCGGCCGCGTCCCCCGCGAGATCGTGCGCGACTGGCGGGACCGGGTCGAACGGCACGTCCGCAAGGAGCCGCTGGACGGCGTGCCGAAGGGCGGCGAACTCCTCGCCTACGGCACGACGCTCCTCGGCGCGGTCCTCGTGCCCGGCCTGCTGGTCGCCTGGCAGCTGGGCGACGGCGATCTGATGCTCGTCGAGGCGGACGGCAGGATCCGCGCCCCGCTCGCCCCGGCCGAACCGGAGCTCGGGGACGAGACGGAGTCCCTGTGCGGCCGTCAGGCGTGGGACCTGATGCGCGTGCACTGGGCCCCCGTCTCCGACCCCGCGCGGCTGCCGCGCCTGCTGACGCTGTCCACGGACGGGCTGTCGAAGAGCTTCGCGGCGCAGGACGGCTTCGTCCAGTTCGTCCGGGAGGTGGACGAACGCCTGGCGGCGGAGGGCGCCGAGCCGATCCGCGAGGCGCTGCCCGGCTGGCTGAACCACGCCGGCTCGTACTCGGGCGACGACACCACCGCGGTCGCCGTGTGGCGGCGACCGGACGACGCGGGCCCGTCCGAAGGCGGCCCCGAGGCGGTCCCGTCCGAGGACGGCCCCCAGGACCAGGACCGAGGAACGGAGAGCGACTGATGTCCGGCATGCTCGACGAAGGCGCCCGGCTCACCACCGACACGGGAGACGAGATCGTCGTCTCCGGGATGCTGGGAGCCGGCGGCCAGGGCGAGGTGCACCGCGTCACGACACCGCTCGGCGACAAGGCCCTCAAGTGGTACTACCCGAGCTGCGCCACCCCCGAGCAGCGGAAGATCGTCGAAGAGCTGGTCAGCCGGGACTTCGACGACGACCGCTTCCTGTGGCCGCACGCCTTCGTCCCCGGGCCCGGGGACGCGTTCGGCTACCTCATGGACATCCGCCCCGAGCGGTTCAAGGGCCTGCCCGCGCTCTTCCGCCGCACGCTGCGCACCACGCCCACGGCGCTGGTGACCGCCGGACTGAACATGGTCGAGGCCTATCAGGCCCTCCACTCCCGGGGCATCGCCTACCGCGACATCTCCTGGGGCAACATCTTCTTCGACCCGGCCAACGGCGACGTCCTCGTCTGCGACAACGACAACGCCGTGGTCGAGGGCGAGGCCAGCGGGATCTCCGGAACCATGGAGTTCATGGCCCCCGAGCTGGTGCGCGGCGACACGGGCGCCATCCCCGGCACCCAGACCGACCTCCACTCGCTGTCCGTCCTGCTGTTCATGCTGCTCATGAACCACCACCCGCTCAAGGGCAGGGCGGAGCTCGCCATCCGCTGCCTCGACGAGGCCGCCGAGAAACGCCTCTACGGCCGGAACCCCGTCTTCGTCTTCGACCCCGACGACGACAGCAACGCGCCCGATCCGCAGGAACAGCGCACCGTCCTCGCCACCTGGGCCGTGGTCCCGCCCGCGCTGCGCACCCTGTTCGTCAAGAACTTCACCGAGGGGCTGCGCGAGCCGTCCCGGCGTGTCCGCGAATCGCAGTGGCGCGACGCCCTGCGGCAGGTCCGCGACACGATCGTGGACTGCGCGAACTGCGGCAGACAGAACATGACCGAGCCCCTGTCCACCACGGCCCGCGCATGCTGGTCCTGCGGCAGCACCCTCGTCCTGCCGCCCCGCCTGGTGATCACCACGCCGATGCTGCCGACCGAGCGCCACCTGCGGCTGCGCCGCTCCGCCCGGGTGCACGAGCACCACGTCGTGGACGAGCCCGCCCGCCACGACTACGGGGACGGCACGGTCGTCGCCGAGCTCGTCCAGCACCCCACGAAGCCGGGGGTGTTCGGCCTCGCCAACCGGTCCGCGAAGACCTGGAGCGCCCGCCGCTCGGACGGCACCGCCCAGGACGTGCCGCCCGGCCGGAGCGTGCCGCTGCGGGCCGGGCTGGAGATCGACCTGGGCGGGGCGCGGGCCGTGGTCCGCGCCGAGTGAGCGACGGACCGACGAACGACGGGCGACGGGCCACGCTCACATCCCCGGGGATCACATCCCCAGGGCGCGGCCCAGATCCTGGGCCAGGGCCAGCGAACCGCTGCCCGCCGCCACCCCCGTCGTGATCAGCTCCAGCCACTGCCGGACCCGCCCCCGGTCGACGGACCGCCCCTCGGCGTCCGCGCGCGCCAGCTCGCCGCGCACCAGGTCGGCGGGCTCGGCGAGCCCGGGGCTCTCGGCGCGCAGCCGCCGGACGAGCTCCCCGGCCAGCCGCAGCGCCTCGGCCGGGGACTGGCCGTGGTGGACCTCGATCCTGCCGTGGTCACCGAAGTTGCTCTGGCCCGAGATGCTGCCGTGGAAGTTGTACGTGCTCAAGGGGGCTCCTCTCAGCTTCCGCCCTGGGGGGCGTAGTTGTTGATCTGGCCGTTGGCGCCGATGTTGGTGTTGCCGGTGATGTCGCCGGAGATGTTGTAGGTCTGGGTGGCGATCACCTGCTGGGCGCGGTCGAAGTCACTGGTGTCGACGTTGTGGTCCTGCAGGAACCGTTCCGTGGCGATCAGTACGCCCTGCTGGAGCCGGAGGAAGGTGTCCCGGGAGTCGGTGCGTTCCGTGTGGCCCATGGCGTTCCAGTCGGAGCACCAGTTGCGCAGGCTGTCGTCGGCGCCGTAGTCGAATGCCGCGTGCTGCTTGGAGATCGCCCGGCGCGTCCGCTCCAGCTCGCGGGCGTACCGCTTCCGCTCCCCGCGCCGCCGGGCGGCGCGGCCGGGCGCGCCCCACACGCCCCGCCAGGTGTGCGACATGCCGAAGCGCAGCAGGCTCCACCAGTACTCGAAGCCCTCGACGGGCAGGTAGCGGACCACGCTGAACCGGCCGTGGAGCGGGGGCACCACATAGGCGGCCACCTCCCAGGACAGCCGGGGATGCAGGAGCCGGGCCCGCAGATGCATGGAGACGACGACGTTGCCGCCCTCGCCGACCATCTCCAGGCTCAGATACGTGCGCATGCCCGCGCCCGAGCGCACCGCCGCGGACTGGACGGACTGCTGGGGGATGCGCGCGGCGGGCCGCCGCAGCGGATCGGGCAGCAGGGCGGGCAGATAGGGGGCGCTCGTGCCGAGGACGTAGAGGCGGTTCTGCGCCCTGAGCTCCGGCAGGCCGATGATGTGCTTGATGTTCTTCGCCACGTAGGTGTGGAGGTCGACCGCGTCGAAGGGTTCGAGGGCCAGCTTCCCGCCGGTGGGGGAGTCGGCGGGGCGGCTGACGTCGATGGACTCCCAGACGACTTCCTTGATCTTCCTGCCGCTGCCGACGAAGGGATTGGTCGACTCGGCGCGCACGTCGTACGGCAGGACGTTCGGCCGGCGCAGATCCGCCAGCCGGTTCTCCACCTCCGGCGCCACGGCCGGCGCCAGCTCCTGCGGCTTGCGCGGGTCCCGGTACGCGTCGAGGGCCGCCTGCCGGGCGTCGTGCTCGGACCGGTAGACCAGCACTCCGCCGCCCGCGAAGAGGGCGACGAGCGCCAGGAGGCAGAGCCACAGGCCCGTGGACGCGCCGGCGCCGAGGCTCGCCAGGAGCCCCAGCAGCGAGCCGATCACACCGAGCAGGACGGTCGAGAGCAGCCGGTCGCGCCGCTCCCGGCGCCGCCAGGCGGCCTCGGCGTGCCGTACCAGCGCGATGAGGTTGACGCCGAGCGGCAGGCCGTTGGCCCTGAGCCCGTCGTCCAGGAACTCCCGTCGCACCTTGTGCGTGAAGCCCTCGTCCAGGTGCGTCGTCGCGCACAGCCGTCGGGTGACGGCGTCCCCCCGGTACTGGGGTAACGGGGGCAGCTGTCTCGGCGCCATGCGATTCCCTCCCCTGCGCCGGCCCGGTCGCCGGGCCGCACTCACCCTATGGGAAGGGGCTCCCACCGGGCAGCACTCCGGTGAGCCCGGAAACGATCAACAAGGGTCCATGTACCCTAAAGGGGAGGCCAAACCTCGCCAGACCCGAGGAAACCCCAGCTCCGCTGGGGTTTTTCTATTTTTGGGGACACTTTGCGGCAGATCGGCCCGGCCGGGCCGGGGTCGCCCGTCCCCGCCGTCTGCCACAGACTGGTCGCGGTCGAGCCTTGAACGAATTGGTACGTCGAAGCATGAACGTTTCTCACACTGATCACCCCGCCGGTGACCAGCCCGCCACCTGGGACGGCCACCGTCCCGTGCGCGTGGGCGTGCTGGTCACGGCGCTGCTGGCGGCCTGCGTGGCCTTCCAGCTCAACGCGAGCATGCTCAGCCCCGCGCTGAAGAGCATCGAGGACAGCCTCCACGCCAGCTCCGCCGAGATCGGCCTCACCCAGACGGCCTTCTTCACCTCCGCCGCGCTGTTCTCGCTGTTCCTGCCCCGCCTCGGCGACGTCATCGGACGCCGCAAGGTGCTGGCGGGGATGCTGGCGCTGATGGCCGTCGGCTGTGTGGTCGCCGCGCTGGCCGAGAGCGTTCCCATGCTGTTCGTCGGCCGGCTCATCCAGGGCGCGTCCGGGCCGACCGTGCCGCTGTGCCTGATCATGCTGCGGATGGAGGTCACCGAGCCCAAGCGCTACGGCACCCTCCTGGGCGCGATCACCGCCGTCAACGGCGGCATCGCCGGCGTCGACTCCCTGGCCGGCGGCTACCTCGCCGACAACCACGGCTTCCAGTCCGTCTTCTGGGCCATGGCCGTCGTGGCCGTCATCGCGGCCGTCCTCGTCGCCACCCTGACCCGCGAGACCAAGGTCCCCTCCGCCCACTCGATGGACTGGCCGGGCGTCGCCTTCCTCGTCGTCTCCGTCGGCGCGCTGCTCGTCGCCCTCAACGAGGCGGGCAAGCTCGACGCGGCGAACTGGGGCCTGGTCGGCGGGCTCGTCGTGCTCTCCGCGATCGCCTTCGCCCTGTTCTGGCGGACCGAGGACCGCACCCACCACCCGCTGGTCGCCACGCGCCACCTCAAGCAGCGCGCCACCTGGGCGATCCTGCTGACCACCGTGCTCACCATGACCGGCGTGTTCGCCGTCATGAACGGCCTGATCCCCGCGTTCGCCCAGGACGCCAAGGCCGGCCTCGGCATGAGTGCCGAGGCCTCCGCCTGGTGGACGCTCACGCCCTACGCGCTGGCCGGCCTGGCCATGGGCCCGATCGCGGGCCGGCTGGCCGCCACCTACGGCTACGGGCGGATCCTGCGCCTGGGCCTGGTCGGCGCCGCCGCCTCCGTCATCCTGATGATCTTCACCATCCCGGCCCACTCGCGCGTGATGCTGCTGGTGACCTCGATCCTCGTGGGCATCACCTACGCGGGCGTGGCCAACATCGTCCTCAACGGCCTGGGCATCGTGCTGTCGCCCAAGGAGAACCCGGGCTTCCTGCCCGGCCTCAACGCCGGCGCCTTCAACCTCGGCGCGGGCCTGAGCTTCGCGCTGCTCTACGCGGTCAAGACCGCGACGATGCCCAGTGACCCGTCCTCGGCGGGCGGCTATGTCACCAGCATGATCGCCGGCGTGGTCATCATGGCCGCCGCCCTCGGCACGTCCTTCCTGATCCCCAAGCCCGTGGAGGCGGAGGCGCACTGAGGCGCGCCGGCGCCCGTCCGCCGTCGAACGGGCGCCCGAACGGGTCAATGCCCCGTGGGCGCCCCCCGAATGCCCCCCGGCCGTCCCATTGAAGCCTCCCCCCGCATGCCCGACCATAAGGGCGAGCGATGGGGAGGCCCATGAGCCGCTTCTGCCGGGACGTCGTGATCATCGGGGCCGGGCCCACCGGCCTGGCCCTGGCCGTGGCCCTGCGCCAGTACGGGCTGGGCGTGACCGTCCTGGAGAAGGAGCCCGGCACCAAGCGGCAGGTGCGGGCCAGCGTCCTCTGGCAGCGCGCCCTGGAGATCCTGCGCGACCTCGGCTGCGAGGAGCGCTTCCTCGACCAGGGACTGCCCCTGCGCCAGGCCGTCTTCCACGTCCGGGGACGGGAGATCGGCCGGCACGCCATGACCGTCCCCGGCACGGCCTTCCCCCAGCCGCTGTCCATCGAGCAGATCGCCATCGAGGCGCTGCTGGCCGAGCGCCTCGGCGAACTCGGCACCGAGGTCCGCTGGAACAGCGAGGCCGTCGCCGTCCGCCCCGGTGAACGCGCCGCCCAAGTGGACGTGCGCGGACCCGACGGCACGGTGGAGACCCTCGACTGCCGCTGGGTCGTGGGCTGCGAGGGCGCCCACAGCGTCGTCCGCAGAACGCTCGGCCTCCTCTTCGACGGCGAGCGCCGCACCGGCCTCCAGGCCGTGCAGATCAACGCCCGGCCCCGGTGGCCCTACCCCTACGCCCCCGACACCACGTACTTCTTCCTCGAACGGCGCGCCAGCCTCATCGTCTCGCCGCGCCCGGGCGGCGGGTACCGCTTCTTCTGCTTCCGCGACGACCCCGACCCCGGGCACGTCGCGCCGCCCGACGTCGAGGAGATGCGCGAGCTGGTCGCCCGGGTCACCCACGACCCGGACGTCCGCCTGATGCCCACCGAGCCCCAGTGGTTCAACCGGGCCCGCTTCCACGACCGCGTCGCGGCAACCTTCCGCGTGGGCCCGGCCCTCCTCGCCGGGGACAGCGCCCACCTGTGGGCCCCCGTCGGCGGGCGCGGGCTCAACACCGGGCTGCGCGGCGTCCACAACCTCGCCTGGAAGCTCGCCGCCGTCCACCAGGGGCACGCCCGCGACGCGCTGCTCGACACCTACACCGCCGAGCAGCGCGCCATCGCCCAGGAGGTGATGCGGCAGATGCGGCGCAACGTCCTGGAGCTGCCGCCCTCCGCCGCCACTCTCGGCGCGATGCGGCTCCTCGGCCCCTCGCTCCTCCGCAGCGAGACGTTCAACCGGCAGGGGCGCAACCTTCTCAGCGAGCTCTTCCGCCACTACCGCGGCGGGCCGCTCGCCGCCGACCGGGGCGGGCGCGGCGCCCTTCGCGCGGGCGACCGGCTGCCCGACCTGCCCGTCACCGAGAGCGGGCGGCAGCGCAGGCTCCACGATCTGCTGTCGTACGAGCGCTGGACGCTGCTGGTGGGTGCGGCGAGCGGCACGCTGACCACCGGTACGGTGCCGGGGACGATCGACACGGCCGAGGTGCGGCGGGTTCTTGACCGGTACGCCGTGCGGGCGGAGGTTTTCGGCATCCGGGCCGGGAAGGGGGTGGCCGAGGGGCCCGCGCCGGGGACGCTGTTGCTCGTCCGGCCGGACGGGCACATCGGGCTGCGCGCCCGGGCGGGGGATGGCCGGGCGCTCGACGCGTACCTTGGCTCTTGGTTCGTCCGTAGGGGCTGAGCGTGTTCGGTTCACCGCGGGCCGGTGGGGGCTTGTCGCGCAGTTCCCCGCGCCCCTTACGGGGCTGTTCGGATCATCATGCGTGCTGGTCCGTGGAAGATCAGGTCGTCCGCGTACCGTATCGGGTCGGCCGCTCGGGACAGGCCCGGCAGGCGGAGGAGTTCCGTCAGGCCGATCTCCGCCTCCGCCCGTGCCAGGGGGGCGCCCACGCAGTAGTGGATGCCCATGCCGAAGCCGGTGTGCCGGAGCGCGTCGCGGTGGATGTCGAGGCGGTCCGCGTCGGGGAAGCGTCCGGCGTCCCGGTTGGCGGAGCCCAGCACCAGGACGACCTTCTCGCCCCGGCGCACGGCGTGCCCCGCTATCTCGTCGTCCTCCTTGGCCCAGCGGCTGATCATCTGCACGGGTGGGTCGTAGCGCACCAGCTCCTCCACCGCGGCCGGCAGCAGCTTCGGCTCCGCCCGCAGCTCCGCGAGCTGCTCCGGGTGGGCGAAGAGGGCCAGCAGGCCCTTGGCCAGCAGGTTGGTGGTCGTCTCGTGGCCCGCCGTCAGCAGATGGATGCAGGTGCCCACCAGGACGTCGTCACCCAGCGGAACGCTCTCCTCGGCCGCCAGCATCGCCGCGATCAGGTCCGCCGCGTCGGGGCCGTGCCCCGCCCGGCGCCCCGCCAGTTCGGCCCGGAAGTACTCGGCGAGTTCCCGCGCGGCCGCCTCGGCCACCGCGAACCCGTCGGAGCGGCGGGCCGCCCGGGAGCTCGTGGCCTGCTGGAGGTCCACGGCCCGCTCCCGGAACCAGGGGCGGTCCGCCCTCGGCACCCCCAGCAGTTCGCTGATCACCAGGATCGGGAAGGGCGCGGCGAAGCCGCCCACCAGATCGGCCGGGTCCGCCGCCGTGAGCTCGGCGGTGAGCTCCGCCGCCAGCCGCCGGATGCGGGGGCGCAGCGCCTCCACGATGCGGGGCGTGAAGCTCTTCGCGACCAGCGCCCGCACCCGGGTGTGCTCCGGCGGGTCCATGAACACCAGCCAGTTGGTGACGGTCCGCCGCAGGTGCGGGCACTGCTCGGGCAGCGCGGCGGGCAGGGCGCCCCGGCCGTAGCGGCGGCTGGTGAGCACCCGGGCCACGTCGGCGTGGCGGAAGAGGTACCAGGTGTCGCCGGAGCGGTGGACGGGGTCGAGTTCCCGGTAGGGGCGGTAGGACGCGTAGGGGTCCGCCGGGTCGACGTCCTCCGGGCGGAAGGGGGGTATCGATGTGCTCATGGGGTGTCTCCCTGGCGGCGGAAGAAGTCGGCGTGGAAGGCCGCCATCTCGGCGACCTGGGACGGCACCGGCTCGCACTTGCGGGCCGCCGCCGCGAGGTGGTCCAGGCGCAGCGCCAGCGCGCGGCGCGCCACGTCGGGCCGGGGGACGAACGCGGGCGGGGTGTCGAGTTCGAACGTCGGGCCGGCGGTCCGGCCGCGGCGGCCGGACTCCATCGTCACCAGCAGCTCCGCCAGCGGGCGCATCATGCCGGTCATCACGTCGATGGAGGCGTTCATCAGCTTCGAGCGGCGCAGGCTGCCGTCCGGGCTCTCGCCGAAGTGCTGGGCCATCAGCTGGAGCATCACGTGGTACGAGCGGTTGAACAGCCGTGCCACCGCCCGTGCCTCGTCGTCGGTGATCGAGTCCTTCGCCGCGTCCCCGACGCCCACCGTGGGGTTGCGCAGCACCGGGTAGGCCGGGCTCCAGGGCAGCAGCCGCCCGTAGGGCCCGGGGACGCGTTCGGTGGTCAGGGCCTCGCCGATCCGCAGGAAGCTCTGGAAGTGCGAGGAGTCCGACGGCCCGGCCTCGCCGAGGGTGCCGCCCTCGCCCTGCTCGGTGATGAAGTCCACGGCGAACAGGGCGCTGGCGAGGTCGTCGACCTCCAACTGGTAGTCGGGATGGGTGGCGTTGACCGATTCGCGCATGAACACGTGGTGTTCGCCGCCGCCGCGCCCCTTCTCGACGAGGAAGAGGTCGGGGACGCGCCGCAGCCCCTCCCGGATGCCCGCGTACAGCTCGCTCACCGAGCTCCAGGTGAAGCCGAGCGGCCGGACGGCGGTGGGCCGGGCGCCGCTCTCGCGGCGCACCTCCGGCGTGAGTCCGGCGGGCTGCTCGATGGCGATGTAGCGCTGCACGCTGCCGACGCTCAGCCCCTCCAGGGCGAAGTCCAGCGGGACGGGCAGCTCGGCGTTGAGCGTGCCGAAGTCGAGCACGGGGACGTGGAAGGGCTCGCCCATGGCCGTGATGATGTTGTTGACCAGCAGGAAGTGGATCATCTCCTCGCGGGCGACGTTCAGCAGGGTGCCCCGGATCCCGTCGTCGACGGTGGCGCCGCCCTGCCCGCACGCGAGCTTCAGCTGCTCCGCCGTCCACCGGCCGCGCCGTACGTACTCCCGCCCGGCGCCGTGCGTGGGCACGGAGAAAGCGGCGTAGAGGTACTGGAGCATCACCGCGAGCTCCAGTGCGGCGGCCTGCTTGAGGGCGGTCCACAGCTCGCCGCGCGTGGTGATCGCGGGCTCGGTCAGGGGGATCGCCGGGGCGGTCAGCGGCGGGCGGGGCCGTTCCTGCTGGTTGCGCAGATAGGCCAGCAGGAGGCGGGCCTTGGGGTCGGTCAGGTCGCGGGTGGGCGGCATGTAGTACGTCCTCGCCTTGTTGCGCGGGTCGCACATCTGCCACGCCAGCTCGGCGTAGGTCTCCACCTTGCAGCGGTCGGCGAGGCTGAAGACGTCGGAGCGCATGAAGGTGGAGATGTGCTCGTAGAACGCGAAGACCTCGCGGTGCAGCAGGGTGAAGTCGACGTCCTCGCGGGGGACGTCGTCCAGGTGCCAGTCGTCGGGCAGGACGCGGACGGACAGGGCGCCCGCCCCCGCCCAGTAGCCGAGGGCGTCCTCGTCGTCGTAGGCCGTCCAGGCGGAGCCCGCCGCCGTGGGGTCTGCGGCGGGCCGGTCGGCGGGGTCGGTGGTCAGCAGGACGCGGCAGGTGCCCGCCCGCTCGCCGCGCAGGGTGAGCAGGCCCCGGCCCGTCTCGTCGGTCGCGACGGCGCACTCGGCGGTGAAGCCGCCGTCCCCGCCGCGCATCCCCAGGTGGACGGCGTCCCCGCAGCGCGCCCCCGCGCCGCCCGCGACGGGGTCGGCGGGCAGGGCGCGCGGGTTGGAGTACTGGCTCGCGTGGACGGTCCCGGCGCTCGCCGGGCGGCCGCGCACGAACACGCGCAGCGGCACTTCG
Source organism: Streptomyces abikoensis (assembly GCF_014648775.1). GTDB lineage: Bacteria > Actinomycetota > Actinomycetes > Streptomycetales > Streptomycetaceae > Streptomyces > Streptomyces abikoensis. Next base: position 943,785 of record NZ_BMRT01000001.1, on the reverse strand, counting down.
ACGGCGTGGTCGCGCCCGTGCGCCGCGTCGCGGTGATGGAGGGTCACCACGGCCTCGTCGCTCTGGACGTTGATCTCCCGTTCGGCGAGCAGCACCTCCGGGTCCCCGGTGCCGGTGGCGGCCCGCACCAGGCACAGGGGCTCGTCCGGGGCGGCCTCCCAGCCCGCCTCGGCGGGCACGGTGACGATGCCGGAGGTGAGCTCCACGACGTTCGACCCGGCGTCCGGCCCGGTGTACGACCCGGCGGGCAGCCGGGCGAGGAGCCGGCCGGAGCCGGCCGACCGCAGCTCCAGATCACCGGCGTCCAGCGGCGGCCCGAGCCGGTGCAGCGGGCCCGGGCCCGCCTCCGCCGCCCGGCCCGTGAGCGGCACGGCGGAGACCATGTTGAACGCGGCCCGGCCGTGCCCGACCTCCACCGTCATGTGGTGGAGCGGGCCGCCCGCCCCCGGAAGGGGGGCGAGCAGCCGGCCGGCGGGATAGCTGCGCAGTTCGTCGGCGTGCCAGGGCGCGATCGTTCCCCGCACCCGCCACAGGGCGGGGGTGTCCGGGGCGAGCGGCGAGGTCACGTCGTCCAGCGCGAACTGGACGACCAGGCCGTCCGCCCCGCCCTCCACCGCCTCGCGCAGCGCGCGCACGGCGGGGGAGAGCCGGGCGTCCGGCAGCCAGCCCAGCCCGTCCGCGCCCTCCTCGGGCGTGACGACGAACTGGTGGACGGCGCAATAGCCCAGCTCCCGGGCGAGCGCGTGCTCGCCCACCCCCAGGATCCGGCGGAAGTCCACCCAGCGCGGCGGCTGGAAGCCCTCGACCGCGTTGCTGAGCATGTAGCCGTCGTCGTGCGAACGGCCCAGGCGCCCCAGCCCGAACCGGCCGATCATCAGGGTGGTCGTCCACCGGGAGGCCGGGTCCAGGTCGAAGACCCGGGCCCGGTTGACGGTCGTGCGCAGGTACTCGTTGTAGTGGCCCCACACGTCGACGCTGCGGCCGACGACCGGGTCGTCGGTGGACGGCGGGGCGCCGGCCGGCATGTCCGGGCCCTCGACGGAGACGACCCGGGCGTCCATGAGGAAGTGGCCGTTGCCGTCGAAGTGCCGCCCCTTGGCCGCGCTGAAGACGCCCCCCTCCGCCGCCGGGCAGGAGCGCCCGGCGGCGTCGAAGTGCGGCCCGAGCCGCTGGAGGTGGTCGTGGTACTCGTCGGCGGGCCGGTCGGCCGGGAACGGCCGCCCGTCACCGGTCAGGGCGCGGTTGGCGGCCAGGTCCACGAGCCCGCTGCGCGGGCCGGTGGGCAGTTTCGTCGTCGCGGTGCCGGCGAAGTGCAGCCGGGGCAGATCGAAGACGCTCATCACAGGGCTCCCGCGGGGTTGGCCCGGCCGGAGACGGCCGTGCGGCGGCGGTCGGTGGCGAAGTCCGCCACCTGTTCGACGGCCCGGAGCGCGGACTCGATCGATCCGTCGATCCAGGCGGGTGACGTCGAGCAGTGCTCGCCCGCGAAGAACAGCCGGTGCGCCGGGCGGCCCGCGCGCAGCAGCTCCTCCTCGACCTCGCCGGGGCTCTTGCCCCAGCGCACGGCGCAGCCGGCCTGCCAGCGCGAGTCCCCCCAGGCCACGCTCACGGCCTCCAGCACCATGCCGGGCGAGAGCAGCTCGGGGTGGGCCACGCTGAGCTCGTCCAGCACCAGGCGATGGCGGCGGCAGGCCGACATCCGGCCCAGCTTCCGGGCCTCGTCCCCGATGGTGTAGCTGGCCAGCAGGGCGGCGCCGCGCCCCGGTTCGCCGTCGACGGGCGGGTAGTAGGTCTGGCGGATGCGCCCCCCGGTGAAGGAGGCGCCGCCCTCGATGCCGCCCTCCCGCCAGAACGGCGTCCGGCAGAGGAAGGCGACCTTGGTGGCCGGGCAGTACTGCACGTCGCGCAGCACGGCCAGCTTGTCGGTGTCCAGGCCGCTCAGCCGCATCCGCCGGACGGCGGGGAACGGCGCGGTGCACACGACGAGGTCCGAGCGCTTGACGACCGTCCGGCCGCCCGCCTTGACCTGGAGCAGGACGCCGTCGTCGCGGACGTCGACGCCGGTGACCCGGTGGCCGAGGGCCACCGGGCCCCGCAGCCGGCCCGCCAGACGGCAGGTCAGCTGGTCCATGCCGCCGTGCAGCCGCAGCAGGTCGGGGCTGGTCTCGGTGAGGATGTCGTCGAGGAAGCTGTTGAGCCGGCCGCTGCACCCGGCGCGGATGCCCGGGTAGGCGGCGAAGAACGTGTGGAGGTCGACGCGGTCCCGCGCCGCCCCGCGTATGTGCTCGGTGATGTCGAGGTGGTCGACCATGTCGAGCAGCTGGCGGTGGAGGTCGGCGCGGAGCGCCTCCCGCAGGTCCGGGGGCGCGATGGCGTCGACGATGGCCGTCAGCCACGTGCCGAAGACGATGGTGCCCGTCGTGTACCGGTGGTCCGGGCGCTGTCGCGCGAGCTCGGCGCGGAAGTGCTCGCGCAGCGGGCCGGCCGCGTCCCGGATGCGAATGAAGCCGTTCCGGGTGTGGAGATAGGCGTTCTCCTCGGAGAGGAGCGTGGCGAACGTGCGGAGTTCGCCGGCCAGCCCCATCTTCCGAATGTATTCGAGAGTGTGGTGGTGGTGGGCCGGAATGCGCATGGCGCCGAGCTCCACGGAGGGTGCGCCGGGGCCAGGACCGAACCGGTGGGTGAGAATGCGGCCACCGATACGGCTGTTGCCTTCCAGCACCTCGACGCGATAGCCGAGGCGCTCCAGTTCGTAGGCGGTCACCAGGCCGGCGACACCGGCGCCGATGACGGTGACGTGACGCCCCCGACGTTCGAATTTATCGAATGCGTGGGCATGCCAAACTGTGGAGTTCGCGGACATTGGTGGTTCCCCCCGTTAATGCCGTGCTTTCCCCGTTCGAGCACCCGTACAAATTTCATACGGGGCCGTCAGAACGCAATGGTATTTGAGGACGCTCGAAATCTGGCAGCGGATTTTTCCCCGGCGTCGACGAAATCGTAGACGCGGTACGGCGAAATACGGCGGGGGATCGTCCGGACATCCCATGGGCAATGCGCTCCCTCCGCCGACCGTGATCGACGCGGGCCCCACGCCGCCCGGCAACCCCTCGGATCGTCCGCCCGTACTCCTGGCGGAGTACCGAAAAGCCCGTACTCAAGTACGACGACGCGGGCGCCTTCGCCGGGCATCGTGGAGGGATGGACCACGAGCACGACCTGACGGAGCGGAGAACCTGGAGCGGGGGTGGCGCGTGAGCGCGCTCGCCGTGGCGGTGTTGCTGTGCCTGGTGTCCGCCGTCTGCTACGCCGGAGCGGCCATCGCCCAGGAACGCGTCGCCGCCACCAGCCCCGGCGGAGGGTACGCGCCGCTGCGGCGCCCCGGCTGGTGGGGCGCGGTGGCCCTCACCTGCCTCGGCGCCGGGCTGCACGTGGTGGCCCTGGCCTACGGCCCGCTGAGCCTCGTTCAGCCACTGGGCGCGCTGACGATCGTCTTCGCCCTGCCGATGGCCGCGCTGTGCGCCCGCCGCCCCGTCGGCGCGGCGGGCCGGCGCGGCGCGCTCCTCGCCACGGTGGGACTGGCGGGGCTGCTGAGCCTCACCGGGACCCCGCACGGCGACACCCTCGCCCGCGCCGAACGCCCCCTGCTCGCGGCCGTGGCCCTCGCCGCCGTGGCCCTGGCCGCCCTCGCCGCCCGCCAGCTGCGCCACCCGGGCGCCCGGGGCGTCCTGCTGGCAGCCGCGGCGGGCGGTGCCTTCGGCATGGCGTCGGTCTTCACCAAGGCCGTCGCCGAGGACTGGACGAGGCGCGGCGCCGACATCCCGGCCCTCCTGCCGGGCCTCGGCGCGATCGCGGCCCTCGCCCTGGCCGGGATGCTGCTGTCCCAGTCCTCCTACCGGGGCGCGGGCCTCGCCGCGCCGCTGGCCACCGTCACGGTCGTCAACCCCGTGGTGGCCGCGGCGATCGGCGTCGCCGAACTCGGCGAGGTCTTCCGCTACGGCGCGACGGGCGCGCTCCTCGCGGCCGTGGCGGGCGCGGTGGCCGCGGCGGGAGTGGTGACGCTGACCGTCCAGGACGCGAAGCGTCCGGCGGATGCCCTCCCCTTGCCCCATGCGCGGCAGCCCGACCGCGACCTGGTCCCGGCCGCCGCGCGACGCGCAGGGGACCCCGGGCATGCGCCGTGACGACTCCCGTCGTCAGAGGAACACGAGGGTGGTGGGGCCGTCGATCACCTCGACGCCCCGGTGCGTGAGGCAGGCGAGGGGGTCGAGGCTGAGCTGGGCCCCGGGGGACCCCACCGACCTGCCCTTGAACTTCCCCTCCACCACGGTGCCGTCGACCAGCGACACGGTTTCGCCGACGGCCGGCTGGACGAGGTTGTGCCGCCGGTAGAGCACCTTGCTGTGCTCACCGGTGTTCCACGTGACCCGCTCCACCGCCGTGCTGTCGATCGAGAGGCACCCCGTCTCCCCGCCGCCCTCGATCACGGATTCGGCCCCGGTGATGCCCGGATCCGTGCCCGTACAGGTGTACCGGGCGCTACCGGTAATGTGGGAGGGACGCGTGCGCAGCGTCAGGCCGGGAGAGAAGCGGACGGTCGCGTCGCCGGCGCACACCAGGGCGGGACGGGAGGCGTCCCGCTCGTGAGCCCGCGCGGGAAGCGCGCCGGGCCCCGCCACGAGAGCCGGCACCAGCACCACCCACGTCAACAACACCTTCCGCCGAGAACGCTTCACCGGCACTCCTCCACCACGAGAACGGCCAAGAGGACCGCATCATGCCGGTCGGCAAAGCGGAAGGGACGATGGCATTCACCGGGCGCGGGGCGCGGAGGATGGCACTCACGCCCCCTGGTGGTTTGTGGGCAGGCGTTCCGCAGGGCTGGGGGCACCTCCCAGCGGTAGCTGGGGGAGGGTGGGCACAAACCACCCACCGGCCCGCACCGGACAAACGCCCCGCAGGGTGAACGCCCCGTGGCGCGCAGAGCGCGGATCGCGCCACCATGGTGACCCTGCCGAACCCCTCCGGAGGAGCCCCCGTGGATTTCGATGTCGTCGTGGAGATCCCGCAAGGCAGCCGCAACAAGTACGAGATGGACCACGAGACCGGCCGCATCCGCCTCGACCGGATGCTGTTCACCTCCACCCGCTACCCCGCCGACTACGGCTACATCGACGAGACCCTCGGCGCCGACGGGGAACCCCTCGACGCGCTCGTGCTCGCCGGGGACCCCACGTTCCCCGGCATAGTCGTCCGATGCCGTGCGATCGGGATGTTCCGGATGCGGGACGAACAGGGCGAGGACGACAAGGTGTTGTGCGTGCCCGCCGGCGACCCCCGGCACGAGCACGTGCGCGACCTCCGGCACCTGCCCGAGTTCGACCGGCTGGAGATCCAGCACTTCTTCGAGGTCTACAAGGAGCTCGAGCCGGGCAAGTCCGCCGAGGCCGCCTGCTGGGCGGGCCGGGTGGCCGCCGAGGCCGAGATCAGCGCCGCCCGTGCCCGGGCCAAGGCCGCCGGGGCGAGCTCCCCCTGGTGAGCGATGGCGAGCGACGGTGAGCGACGGTGAGCGATGAGGGTGGCGGCGATACGGTAGAAGAGGGCATGGCCACCACCGACCGGCGCGCCGCCGGTCCCGCTTCCGCCACCCCGGACCGGGATGCTACGCCGCACCACGACGTACGCCTGGCTGCGGTCGCCGTCGCCTTCGCCGTACTGCAACTGTGCTACTCCGTCGCCCACATGGACCTCGGCTGGGACGAGAGCGTCTACCTCTCCCAGGTGGACCCCCGCAATCCCGCGGCCTTCTTCAGCGCCCCGCGCTCACGAGGCATCAGCTTCCTCGTCGCGCCCGTCGTTTCCCTCACTCCCTCCGTCCCCGTGCTGAGGGTCGCGCTGGTACTGCTCTCCTCGCTCGCGCTGTTCGCCGCGTTCCGCGTGTGGGAGCCGCTGCTGGGCAAGGGGCGCGTCGCGCTCGCCGCGCTGCTGTTCACCGGGCTGTGGATCACCGTGCTCAGCGGCCCGGAGGTCATGCCCAACCTCTGGCTCGCGCTGTCCGCCGTCGCCGCCGTCGGCTGGTTCCTGCGCGCCCGCCGCGACGCCCCCGGCCGGCGCCGGGCCCGTACGGGGCTCGCCGTCGCCCTCGCCGCCGCGGCGCTGTTGCGCGCCCCCGACGCCGTCTGGCTCGCCCTGCCCCTGCTGGCCGCCTGCGCCGGCGTACGGGCCTGGCGCACGCGCGCCACCGCGGTCGCCGTCCTCGGCGGGCTCGCGGCGGGCGGCGCGCAGTGGGCGGTCGAGGCGTACGCGCGCTTCGGCGGCATCGGCCGGCGGCTCGCGCTCTCCAGCGACACCGAGGGCGGCATGGGCGCCCACCTCGGCGCCGGACTCCGCGCCTCCTACCGCGCCCTCAACGGCCCCCAGCTCTGCCGCCCCTGTCGCATCGCCGGCCCCTCCATCACCCACTCCCTCTGGTGGCTGCTGCTCCCCGTCCTCATCGCGACCGCCTGCGCCCTCGCCCTGCGCGCCCGCCGACAGGAGCCCCAGGAGCCCAGCAAGGCCCGTGAGCCCCGTGAGTCCCGTGAGCCCCGGGAGCGTGAGGGGGCCGCCGTCACTCTCCTGCCCGTCGCCTGCGCCCTGGCACTCGCCGCGCCCTACCTGCTCCTGCTCGACTACGCGGCCCCCCGCTTCCTGCTGCCCGTCTACGCCCTGCTCGCCCTCCCCGTCGCCGGTCTCGCCACGCACGCGGTGCGGGCCGCCGGGGCGGCGGCCGGCCGGCGGGGCCGGTTCGCCGCCGTCGCCCTGCTGGGTGCCGTCCTCACCGCCCACCTCGCCGTGCAGGTCGAGGAACTCCGGTTCAACACCGCCGACGCGCGCGACACCACCGTCCGCTACCGCAGGGCCGCCAACGAACTCGGCCGCCTCGGCGTCATCGCCCCTTGCCTCGTCATCGGCCCCCGGGCCCAGCCCATCGCCTACGAGGCGGGCTGCGTCTCCGCCCAGACCGCCGGCAACAACCGCTCCCACACCACCGACGACATCGTCCGCGCCGCCGCCCGGATCCCCACGGCGCTGCTGTACGACCCGGGCCACCCCTACCTCCCGCCCTACGCGCGCGGGTGGCACTCCCACCCGCTGCCGGGCACCGACTGGCTCGCCTACCTCCCCTGACGGTCCCCGACCCGTTCAGGCCGGACCCGTTCAGGCCAGGAGGGCGGCCAGGTCGCTGTCCACGTCGAGGTGCCCGGCCTCGGCGCCCGCCGGCACCTGCGCGTAGGTGTGCGCCAGGAAGGCCCGCAGCTCAGGGGTGTCGATCTGCACCATGGCCACCCCCTCCAGCGCGTGGAACTCCAGTACCGTGCGGTGCGGGCCGCACGGCCACACCCGTACGTCCCCGCCGCCCGCCGAGCGGAGCAGGCCCCGGGCCAGCAGCTCCCGGGCGAAGGTCCACTCGACCTCGTCGCCGTCGAGGGAGGCCGCGGGCGGGAAGACGACCCGCACCGCGAACGGATCGGCGCTCTCGTAGCGCAGGAGCGCGGGAACCGTCCGGGACGGCGGAGCCGACGCGATGATGCGTGCCTGGACAGCCTGTTCGATAACAGTGGACAATGCCGGCTCCCTTGCGGTCGGTTTCCCGGTGGTGCGCTTCCGTGCCGATGTGACTTCCTCTGCTTTACACAGTGAGACGGCCGAACGATCGTGGTCGTGCACATGAATCCAGCGTGAGCTGCATCACGGCCCTTGAAAAAGAAGACATTTGTCATTGATGGCAATGAACTTCAAGGAATACGGCCAAGGATGGGCGGACCCGGACCGCACGCCCCTCAGAGCCGCGCCGGCAGCACCGCCAGCAGCTCCCAGCCTCCCTCCGGCACCGGCCCGGCCGTCAGCGATCCACCGACGGCGTCCGCGCGCTCGCCGACGCCCACGAGCCCGAGCCCCCCGCCGCCCTCCGGCGGGCGGCGGACGGCCGGTGTGCGTCCCGGCCGCCCGCCGTCGTCGCGCACGGACACGATCAACCGTTCCCCGGAACGCCGCAAAGACACCCCCACGTCGGAGGCGTCCGGGCTGTGCTTCGCCACATTGGCCAGGCCCTCGCCGACGATGCGGTGGACGGAGGCCCCCAGTCCGGGAGCCAGCCCCTCGTCGAAGCGGGGGTCGACGCTCAGCGTGACCCGCGCGTCCGGACGCACCTCGCGGAACGCCGCCACCAGCTCGGCCGTACGGGCCGGCCCTGGCAGCGGCGCGCGGCGCGCCTCGTCCTGCTGGAGCACCTTCAGCAGCCGCCGGGCCGTCGCCATGGCCTCGTCACCCGCCTGATGGATGTCGCGGAGCGACGCGGCGACGCGCTCGTCGGCCGCCAGCGACCCAGTGGCCTTGGCCAGCAGGGTCATCGCGGCCACGTGATGGGCGACGAAGTCGTGCAGCTCGCCCGCCAGCTTCAGCCGCTCGGCCTCGCGCGCGGCGGCCACCGCCCGGGCGCGCTCGGCGTCCCGGTGGCGGAGCCAGAGGCCCAGCGCCGTCACCCCGGCCGCGACCAGCGCGAGCAGGACGGCGGTGTGGACGTGGAGTGAGCCGGAGGACGGCAGGGGGAGCTGGGCCATGACCACCACGCTAGGCATGGCGTCCCCGCGCCGGTTCGTCCGTGCGGCCATGGTTCACCGGCCGAAAGGATGAATTTTTAACGGCCTCGTCGTCATGGAGCTGCCATGGACGGTTCCGCCTGGCCTCCACTAGCTTCCGGCCCCATGAGACGCATGGGAAAGACCTTACGAACCCTGCTCACCGGGGCGTGCGGGGCCGCCCTGGCCCTGGCGGGCCCGGCAGCGACGACGTCCGCGCAGACCGCCGGCCCGGACCGCCACATGGCGTGGGAAGTCAAGAACACCGGCAGCGACGCCCGCTTCCGGGGCCTCGCCGCCGTGAGCCGCGCCACCGCCTGGGCGGCGGGCACGAAGGGCACCGTCCTGCTCACCCGCGACGGCGGCACCACCTGGAGCGATGTCTCCCCTCCCGGGGCGCGCGGGCTGGAGTTCCGGGACGTCGAGGCATTCGACGCGCGGAACGCCGTCGTCCTCGCCATCGGCGAAGGCGACGCGTCGAGAATCCTGCGGACGGAAGACGGCGGCACCACCTGGACGGAAGCCTTCCGGAACCCCGATCCCAAGGGCTTCTACGACTGCGTGACCTTCTTCGACCGCCGCCACGGCATCGCCCTCGGCGACCCCGTCGACGGCAGGTTCCGGCTCCTGGAGACCCACGACGGCGGCCGCGCCTGGCGCCCCCTGCCCACCGCCGGACTGCCCGCCGCGCTGAGCGGCGAGGCGGCCTTCGCCGCGAGCGGCCAGTGCGTCGTGAGCTCCGGCCCCCGCGACGCCTGGATCGCCACCGGCGGCGCGGCCGTCTCCCGCGTGCTGCACTCCACCGACCGGGGCCGCACCTGGACCGCCACCGAGGCGCCCCTGCCGGCGGGCGACCCCGCCCGGGGCGTCTTCGGCCTCGCCTTCCGCGACCGCGCCCACGGCCTCGCCGTCGGCGGCGACTACCGCGCCGGACAGCCGTCGCCCCGCGCGGCCGCCGCCACCGGCGACGGCGGCAGGGCCTGGCGCACCGCCGCCCTGCCCCCGGCCGCCTACCGCTCCGGCGTCGCCTGGCTCCCGCACACCCGCGCCACGGCCCTCGCCGTCGGCCCCACCGGCAGCGAGCTCACCACCGACGGCGGCCGCACCTGGCGGACGTTCGACACCGGCTCGTACGACACGGTCGACTGCGCCCCCGCCGCCGCGCCGGGCGCGGGCTGCTGGGCGGCGGGGGAGAAGGGACGCATCGCCCGACTGGCACCCCGGAGGGCCTAGGCCCTGTCCGGCGGGCCACGCGGTGCCCCGTAAGGGGCGCGGGGAACTGCGCGACAAGCCACGACGTGGCCGCAGATTGCCCGGGCCCCGGGGTGGCGTGTCGGCTGCGGGCCGTCGTCGGCCGATCGCGCAGTTCCCCGCGCCCCTAGGGGGGCGCGGCCTAGGAGGGCAGCTCCTGCCGGTACGGCTCCATGGCCTTGGACGTCTTCGTCGGGATGAACTCGGTGATGGTGTACTCGGCCACCCCCGCCACCGTGAACGGGTCGCTGCGCGTGATCTCCTCGATCTTCGCCCGGTCCTCGCCCACCGCGAGGATGATCCCGCCGTCACGCGGCACCTTGCGGCCGGAGGCGATGAAGACGCCCGTCTCGTAGTGGGCCTCCAGCCAGGCCACGTGCTCCGGCAGCGCGGCGTCGATGCGCTCGATGGGGGCGATGTAGGTCAGTTCCAGTACGAACATGATCGACAGGCTACGCCCGGTCGCCCGGGACGGCACCCCCGCCCCGGCGGCCGGGCACCCGCCCGGTACCGTGGGCCACCATGATCGACGCACCCCGCCCCCTGCCGCCCGGCTGGCCGACGACCGAGGCGGAAGCGACCGCCGTGCAGGACGAGTTGCGCGGCCGGGTGATCCTCGACGAGCCCGGCCCGACGCCGGGCGCGCCACTGTTCGCGGTGGGCGTGGACGTCGCCTACGACGACGAGCGCGACGTGGTCGTCGCGGCGGCCGTCGCCCTCGACGGGACCACCCTGGAGGTGGTCGAGGAGGCGACGGCCGTGGGCCGCGTCGCCTTCCCCTACGTACCAGGGCTGCTCGCCTTCCGCGAGATCCCCACCGTCCTCGCCGTCCTCGACCGCCTCACCGTCACCCCCGGCCTCGTCGTCTGCGACGGCTACGGCCTGGCCCACCCCCGCCGCTTCGGGCTCGCCAGCCACCTCGGCGTCCTCACGGGCCTGCCCACGATCGGCGTCGCCAAGAACCCCTTCACCTTCACGTACGACGCGCCGGGCCCGGAACGCGGCGACACGTCCCCGCTGCTGGACGGCGTGGAGGAGGTCGGCCGGGCCCTGCGCACCCAGAAGGGCGTCAAGCCCGTCTTCGTCTCGGTCGGCCACCGCGTGAGCCTCGACCACGCCTCCGCGTGGACGCTGGCGCTGGCCCCCCGCTACCGGCTCCCCGAGACCACCCGCGCGGCCGACTCCCTCTGCCGGCGCGCGCTGGCGGAGGGAACCGGCTGAGGCCCGGCTACTGAGGGGTGACCGGCGTGGCCGGGGCGACGATCGGGAACGAGGCGTCGGGCCTGGTCAGATAGCCGAAGACCGTGTCGGCGTACTCCGGCTTGCCTTCGGGGATCTGGACGAGGCCGTCGCGGACGGCCTTGTCGAAGGCGGCCCGGTAGTCACCCTGGGCGCCGTACATCAGGCCGTTGAGGACGTCACGCGTCAGCTTGATCACCGTCTGCGGCGCACCGGCGAAGCGGTCCTTGCCGGCGACGTAGACGAGGACGCCGTTGCGCAGCGTCGTCGTGCAGGTCTGCTCGTCGCCGTTGCTGATCACCCACTGCAGGACGATCGGGTCGCGCTGCTCGCGGGCGGCCCTGGGGCCGTCGACGGCACGGGCGAGCGTGGAGAAGTACTGCTCCAGGCTCGTGCTGACGATGATGTCGCCGGGTTCCTGGTTGTACGGCCTCTCGACGCCGTGGGCCAGCTCGTGGGCACCGGTGAGGTAGAAGTTGCGCCAGGTGCCGTTCTCGGAGCCGTAGCCGAGCTGGGTCATGGCCTTGCGCTGCAACTCCTTGGCCGCCGCGCTGTCCTCGGGGTGGCCGAAGATGACGTGGTTGAGGAGCTCGACGACCCAGCGGTACTCCTGGCGGTCGTAGGCCGCCTGCGCCGTCGCCACGACGGCCTCGACGCCGCCCATCGCGTTCACGTAGTGGGCGCCCGCCTTGGCCGGCGGGAGGTTCCACAGATGCGCCGGGTTGCCGTCGAACCAGCCCATGTAGCGCTGGTAGACGGCCTTCAGGTCGTGGCTGAGGGAGCCGTAGTAGCCACGGGCGTACCAGTGGGAGGCGAGGGACTCGGGCAGTTCCAGTTCTTCGGCGATCTCGATGCCCGTCTTGCCGGTGTTGATCAGCCGCAGCGTCTGGTCGTTGAGGAAGCCGTAGACGTCCCGCTGGTTGCTCAGGTACTCGACGATCTTCTCCTTGCCCCAGCGGGGCCAGTGGTGGGAGGCGAACTCGACCTCCGTGTGCTCGCCGAAGGTCTGGATCGTCTCGGTGAGGTACTTCGACCACGCGTGGGCGTCCCGGACCTGGGCGCCGCGCAGGGTCAGGATGTTGTGGAGGGTGTGGGTCGCGTTCTCCGCCGCGCACAGGGCACGGGCCTGCGGGAAGTAGATGTTCATCTCCGCCGGGGCCTCGGTGCCCGGCGTGAGCTGGAAGACCATCCGGATCCCGTCGACGAGCTCCCGGTAGAGACCGGGCCGCCAGGGGATGACGTCCTTCGACGACCACTGGTCGCGCGGGACGGGAGCGGTACCGCTGCCGCCGATGTTCACGTTCGGCGGGACGAGCGTGACCTCACCCGTGGAGACGGTCAGCCCGAGCCCGGCCCCGACCTGCCCGTGCGGGCCCTTGTCCAGCTTGGCCGCGTACATGTACTCCGAGCGGCGGGACATGGCCGGACCCGCGTAGACGTTCTCGCTGACGGCGTGTTCCAGGAAGCCGTCGGGGGCGATGACCGGGATGTTGGCGTCGACCTCACCGTTCTTCTCGTGGAAGAGACCCCGGACGCCGCCGAAGTGGTCCACGTGGCTGTGGGTGTAGATGATGCCGACGATCGGCCGCTTGCTCTCGGTCGCGTCCCGGTAGAGCTTCAGCGCCCACTGGGCTGTCTCGTAAGAGGCGAGCGGGTCGATGATGAGGATGCCCGAATCACCCTCGATGATGGTCATGTTGGACAGGTCGTAACCACGGACCTGGTAGATCGCACCGCGTTCGTAGGACGCGACCATGAAGAGGCCGGCCTGGGCGGTGAGCAGGCCCTGACGCCACAGGCTCGCGTTGACGGAGGGCGGGGCGTCGCTCCCTGAGTCCTGGCTCAGGAAGTCGTAGCTGACGAAGTTCCACACGATCCGGTCGCCCTTGTGGCGGTCCGGGATCGCCGGGATCCCGGGGAGTGCGATGAGCCCGCGCCGGGCGTCCTCGAAGTCCTCGGAGTTCGGCGGGATGGTATTGACGATCTGCCGGTTGGCCTCGGCGACGGCCGGGTCGACCTCGATCTGCTCAGCGAACTCGGGCATGCGAACGCCTCCTCGGGCACACGGGAACGCCATCGACGCTATTCGCAGCGGAAAATGCCCCGCAAGGAACGGAACCGGACAGAGGCCCGCCCCCGGTACGGGGGCGGGATCACGTCACAGGTCATTCACCGGGTGGTCCGGGTGGGCCCGGGCCCAGTGGACCTTCTCGGCCGCCTGGTACTGGGAGAGGGCCATCGGGTCCGACCGCTCGACGGCCCCGGCCTTCGCTCGGGCGAAGAGCACGCACTGTGAGCAGGGCGGCGTGGTCGGCGTTCCGCCGCTGGTGTGGGGGAGTGGGATCGTCACCGGACGCCTGCCGCGCGCTTCTCGACGGCGGTCGCCAGCCGGAGGGCCTCGGGCCGCGCGTCCCACTCCCGCCCGCCACCCGGTGGCCGGAGCTGCGCCCTGCCGCCTTCGGTGGCCATGAGGCAGCCGAGGCGGTTGAGGTGGGTGTCCACGAGCCATGCGCCGGGGCGGTAGGTCATTGTGGCAGCGGTTTGCTTCGTCATTTGTTCGAACTCCGTGTGTTCCGCGCTGTCTGAACGGGAATCAAGACTCCACCCGTGACATGTGGCTGACCAGACGGTTTGTCATTCCAGAAACCTCTGGAATGCAGGGAGTTGAGCACGTGAGCGAGGACGCGGCAGTCGAGACGCCCGCAGAGATGTTCGGCAAGGAGATCAAGCTCGCCCGCGAAGCGCGCGGGTGGACGCAGGCCCAGCTGGCCGACAAGCTGTGGTGCCGCCAACCGTACGTCAGCAAGGTCGAGAGCGGTCAGCAACTCGCGTCGCCGCAGTTCGCGGAGATGTGCGACCGGGTGTTCGGCACGCCGGGTGTTTACGCCCGGATGCGGCAGAGGGCGGCGGATGCCGGGAATCCAGTATGGCTGCTGCCATATCTCCAACTGGAGCGCCAGGCGGCTGCCGTCTGCGATTACTCGCCCGTGTTGGTGGCGGGGATCTTGCAGACGCCCGAGTACGCCGAAGCCGTCTATCGGGCGTCCCCGGCCGATGATTCCCGACCGCGCATCAAGCAACGTGTGGACGACCGCATGCGACGCCGGGAAGTCTTCGACGGACCTAATCCCCCGTCGTTCTGGGTCATCTTGCACGAGGCTGTGCTGTGGTCCGGCCTGGGCGGCGCCGACGTCATGCGGGGACAACTCCAGCACCTGGCAGCGGTGTCCGAGCACCCGCACATCACGGTTCAGGTGCTCCCCTTCGGGGGCACGCCAGTGCGAGGCGCACCGTTTATCTTGCTCAGGCAGAAGGACGGGACCGAAGTCCTGTACGCGGAGAGCTATGTGCAGGGGCAAGTGCATGACGCGCCGGGAGTTGTCGGCGAAGCGCGGGCGACCTATGAGCGGCTACGCGCCAACGCTCTGTCCCTGCCGGATTCTCTCCGTCTCATCCGGCACGTAATGGAGGCATACGTTCATGAGCGCCACCCCCGACCTCACCCACTCGATATGGGTGAAATCCAGCTACAGCGACGCGAACGGCGGGACGTGCGTCGAATGGGCCCCCGAACACGCCCCTACCGGCGTCGTCCCCGTCCGGGACAGTAAGCGGGGCCCTGACGGGCCCGTCCTCGCCGTAACCACCACCTCCTGGTCCGCCTTCGTGGCGGGCGTCAAGGCGACGGCGTAGCCGTAGCCGTACCGCACCGCCCTGGCGGGGCCGAGGGCCGCGTCAGGGCAGGTGCGGATGCGCCGTGTCCGGCGCGTCGTGGTCGTCGCAGACCATCAGCAGGAGCGCTGCCCGCTCCGGGCTCAGCGAGCGTGCCTTGTGCGGGACCGTGGCCTTGAAGTAGACGGAGTCGCCCGGGCCGAGTTCGACGGAGCGTGAGGGGAAGAGAAGCTCCGCCCGGCCCGTGTGGACGAAGAGGAACTCCTCGCCCGGGTGGTCCCGGAAGGGCACCCCGTCGGCGTCGTGCGGCGGGTACAGCATGAACGGTGTCATCCGCTTCGTGCTGGCCTGGAGCGCGATGCCCTCGTAGCGGGAGCCGGGCTCCTGCTCGGGGGTCAGGGGGCTGCGTTCCCCGGCCCGGGTCACCGTGACGTCGGTGAGCTGCTCGGCCTCCGTGAAGAGGCTGTCGAGGTGGACGTCCAGGGCGCGGGCGAGGGCGGCGGCGACGGCGATGGAGGGTGTGCTCTGGCCGCGTTCGACCTTGGACAGGTAGCTCTTGGTGACACCGGCGCGCTCGGCGAGGACCTCCAGGGTCATCAGCCGTTCCTTCCGCAGTTGCCGCACCCGATTGATCACCGTGCTCATCTCCCTCTCGATCGGGGGGAATCCTAGTACGGCCCCCTTCCTCCATGACACCTTGTGTCATATCGTGGTCGAGGTTTCCTGAGATTGGAGCACCGCACATGGCAACGACCCTGCGTGAGGCGAAGGGATCCCTCGTCGACCGCGCCCAGCGGCAGATGCGCGAGCACTTCGGCGAATCCGCGCTGACCACCCGCCAGAAACTGGCCCTCACCTGCCGCATCCTGTTCGACGGCGGCCACGATTCGGGGCTCGCCGGGCAGATCACCGCCCGCGCCGAGGCCCCGGGCACGTACTACACCCAGCGGCTCGGGCTCGGATTCGACGAGATCACCGAGGACAACCTCCTGCTGGTGGACGAGGACCTCAACGTCCTGGAGGGCGACGGCATGGCCAACCCGGCCAACCGTTTCCACTCCTGGATCTACCGGGCCCGTGAGGACGTGAACTGCATCGTCCACACCCACTCCCTGCACACCTCGGCCCTCGCCATGCTCGAGGTCCCGCTCGTCATCTCCCAGATGGACACCACGCCCCTCTACGACGACTGCGCCTTCCTGAAGGACTGGCCGGGGGTGCCCGTCGGCAACGAGGAGGGCGAGATCATCACTGCCGCGCTCGGGGAGAAGCGGGCCGTCCTCCTCGCCCACCACGGGCAGCTCGTCACGGGCGCCACCGTGGAGGAGGCGTGCAACCTCGGGATGCTCATCGAGCGCGCCGCCCGGCTCCAGCTGCTGGCCATGGCCGCCGGCACGATCCGGCCCCTGCCGCACGACCTCGCCAAGGAGGCGCACGACTGGACCTCCACCGACCGGCGCAGCCAGGCCAACTTCGCGTACTACGCGCGCCGCGCCCTGCGCAACCACCCCGACTGCCTCACGACTGAAGGGACGGCCCTGTGATGTCCGTACCGCCGCCGCTCGCCGGGATCGTCGCGTACCCCGTCACCCCGTTCTCCCCGGACACCGGGGAGCTGGACCTCGACGCCCTGCGCCGGCTGGTCGCCGACCTGGTGGACGCGGGCAGCCACGCGGTCGCGCCGCTGGGCAGCACCGGAGAGAGCGCCTACCTGACGGACGCCGAGTGGGAGGCCGTCTGCGCGACCACCCTGGAGACCGTGGCCGCCCGGGTCCCGACGCTGGTCGGGGTCTCGCACTGGAGCACGGAGACGACCGTGCGCCGGGCCCGGACGGCTGCTCGCCATGGTGCGAGCGCGATCATGGTGCTGGCCCAGACGTACTGGAAGCTGACCCCGGACGAGCTCCACCACCACTTCACCACCGTCGCGGCGGCCACGGACCTTCCCGTGATGCTCTACAACAACCCGGGCACCAGCGGTGTCGACCTGTCGCCCGAGGTGATCGTCTCGCTTGCCGGGAAGATTCCGAATCTGACGATGGTGAAGGAGAGTTCGGGCCAGGTCGCACGCTTCCGCGAGCTCCTGGAGCGCTCCGAGGGCACCCTGTCCGTCTACAACGGCAGCAATCCCGTCGCCCTCGACGCGTTCCGCTCCGGAGCCGTCGGCTGGTGCACGGCGGCGCCCTGCCTGGTGCCCCGCCGGTGCCTGGAACTCTACGAGGCGTTCCGGGCCGGCGAGGCGTCGCGGGCGGACGCGCTGCTGGCCGAGCTGCTGCCCCTGCTGAAGTTCATCGTCGGTCACGGTCTGCCCCGCGCGGTCAAGGCCGGCCTGGACCTCCAGGGCCGTCCGGCGGGCCCGCCCCGACCGCCCCTGCTGCCGCTGCCCGCCGGGGACCGGGAGGAGCTGCGCGCGCTGCTGGACGCGCCGGCCGCCTGAGCGGAGACGGCTACTCGCCGAGCAGCGGCAGTGCCGCAAAGGCGTGGTCCTGCCAGATGAGGCGGGACGCCTCCTCCGGGTAGGCCGTGACAGCCGGTCGCGTGTCGAAGATCCGGGTGAGGCGCCGCCCGGCGTCGTACGCGGGCCAGCCGGGGTCGCCGTGGGTGGCGAAGGCCGTCCACGCGGTGCGCATGGACGCGGAGAGCTCCTCCCCGGCGGGGGAGGGGCTCTCGCCGAAGAGCGCGGCGGGCTGACCGGCGGCCAGATTGCCGAAGACGAGAGGGACGTCGAGGCCGTGGCACGCCCCGAGGGCGCCGCCCATTCCCGGCGCGGGCCAGGTCAGCTCGTACACATGGGCGCGTCCGCCGCCGGTGATCTGCGCCTCGGCGAGGCGGAGGCTCGGCATGCGGAACAGCCAGTCGGAGTGGACCAGTTCGTACAGCTCCTCCGGGCCCGCGGCCGGGAAACCGTCGGCGTACCGGCGCGGGCCGTCCGGGCCGGGGGCGAAGTCCCGGAGGACGGTCGCCGCCAGCTCGTCCGTCACCCGGCCGAGCGTGCCGTCGAGCGCGCTGAACAGCCGGTGCTCGTCGCGGGTGTGGCCGGTGAGGACGTCGACGTCCCGGCCCGCGCCGTTGGCGAGGGCCTGCCAGGGAGTGACGGGCAGGACGTCGCCGTCGACGACGGGCGAGAACGGGATCGTCCTCAGCGCGGCCCGGCCCCAGCGTCCGGCGAACGAGGTGGACTTGGCGGCGACCGCGTCACCGGCGGCGGCCAGGCGGTCCGGGGCCACGGCCGCCAGGTCGGCCGCCGTGGGCCGCAGCCCCAGCCCGGCGGCGCAGGCGGCGGCGATGTCGGCGGCGAGCGCCGGGGAGAAGAACGTCCCCTGGGCGCTCTGCGCGACCGCCCGGCCGAAGAGCCCGGCCGCACTCGGCATCGCCAGGAGCGCGGCGACCGATCCCGCCCCCGCCGACTGGCCGAAGACCGTGACGCGGTCCGGGTCGCCGCCGAACGCCCGGATGCCGTCGCGCACCCACTCCAGCGCGGCGACCTGATCGAGCAGGCCCCGGTTGGCGGGGGCGCCCTCGATCGACGCGAAACCCTCGATGCCCACCCGGTAGTTGAACGTCACCACGACGACGCCGCCGTCGCGGGCGAGGCGGGCCCCGTCGTACTCGGGGAGGGCGGCGGTGCCGAAGCTGTAGCCGCCGCCGTGGATCCACACCATCACCGGGAGTCCCGCTCCCGGGTACGGCTCGGGCGACCAGACGTCGGCCGTCAGCCAATCGGTGCCGGACGCGTCGCGCGCCAGCGCGTCCATGCCGAAGAAACCGGCCTGTGGAGGCGGCGGCCCGTACGACACGGCCGGGCGCACCCCGTCCCAGCCCTTCACCGGCCGTGGCGCGGCGAACCGGAGCGCCTCCACCGGCGGTTCGGCGAAAGGGACGCCACGGAAGACCGCCACGCCCCCTTCCGTACGGCCGCGCAGCACCCCGGCCGTCGTGCGGACCTCGGGCCCGGGCTCGGAGCCCGTCGGCGTTCCGGAAGCGGGAATCGTCATCGCAGCCCCTTCCCGGGCAGGGAGAACGCTGTCACGAATACCGTGTCGGCAGCACGTCATCATCCCGCCCGGGCCGGGACGAGGGCCAGCGGATTACGGACCGGGCGTCGGCGACCGGACCGCTACGGCCGGTGCGTCAGCTCCGGCAGCCGCAGCCCGCGCGGGGGCGCGACGGGGGTGGTGACGCCCCCGGACAGGGCCGCACCCCGCGTCGCCCTCGCGAACGCCGCCACGCCGCCGACCAGCGGCAGCCGGGCGGACGTCCCGTGGAGGTCCACCGTCACGCGCGGCGTCGTGCTCGCCGGGACGATCAGGCCCGAGTCCGTCCCCGCCACGATGAGGGCCAGGCGGTGGCCCGCCGGGACGACGTGGTCGGTCGCGGCCAGGTCCAGCGTGATGGTGTACGGCTTGCCGGGCGTCAGGGGGACGCCGTGGGCGAGCCCGGCGTAGTGGCCGAGGTCGGCCCAGCCGCGGCTGAAGACCGTGTGGTCGACGTCGGCACGGTCGGCCGCCGTGCGCTTGAAGCAGCCGGTGTCGCCCGCCGTGCCGGCGCCGAGGCAGTCCCTGTCCGCGAGGGTGAGGATGCCCTCGCCGTCCCCCGCGTAGTTGCGGATCGTGGCGGGGCCGAGGTCGACGAGGACGGCCGAGAGATGCGCCGAGGTCGTCGACGGCGTGACAGCCAATCGCACCGTCGACGAGCCCGCGAGACGCAGGTCCTCGCTGAGAGGACCGGTGACGAAGCCCGCCTTGCTCTCCGTCGGTTCGTCGATGCGCGTCGCCCAGTCGGCCTCGCCGAGGCTCGGGTCGTCCGTGAACTCCGCCGTCGCCCCGCGCGGCGCCGGCTCCGTGCCGAGCGTGCCGACGCCGGGCACCTCGCCGGTGTCCGGCCGCAGGACGGCCGTGCGCGTGCCGGTCGGCGGCCAGACGCGGTCGGTGGACCACTGGTCGGGGGCCCGCTCGACGTCGGCCATCGGCTCGCGCTCGACGCCGTTGTCGTAGCCGAGGAGGTAGTGGTCGAACCAGCGGTGGAGCGTGGACACCCACGCGTCGCGCCGGAAGTCGAACGGGTCGACGTGGCCCGCCGAGGACAGCCAGACCTTGCGCTCGACGCCGTGCGCGGCGAGCGCGTCCCACCACTGGCCGAAGTGCTTGGTGCGGACGTTGAGGTCCTGCATGCCGTGGACGGCGAAGACGCTGGCACGCACCTTGCCGGCGTCCTTGACGTAGTCGCGCTCGCTCCACAGCCGCGTCCAGTCGCCGGTGCGGGGCGCGCCCTCGACCAGTTCGCGCTGGACGGCCTGGCAGCGGCCGCGCGCCTCCGGGCTCTCGATGCCGTTGGCCAGGCCGTCGGGGCCGCCGTTGTAGAGGGCGGCGCCCTTGGCGAAGTAGTAGTCGTACCAGGAGCTGATGGCGCCGATGGGGACGATCGTCCTCAGGCCCTCGACGCCGGTGGCGGCGACGGCGTTGGCGATCGTGCCGTCGTAGCTCTTGCCGATCATGCCGACCGAGCCGGTGGTCCAGTCGGCCGCGACGGCGGTGGTCCCGGTGCGGGAGGAGTAGCCGCGGGCGCGGCCGTTCAGCCAGTCGACGACGGCCTTGGCGGACTGGACGTCGGAGCGGCCGCCGATGTCGACGCAGCCGTCGGAACGGTTGGTTCCGGTGAGGTCGACCAGGACGACGGCGTAGCCGCGCGGGACGAAGTAGTTGTCGTAGTAGAGGGGGAACTGGACCGGGCGGCCCTGCCCGTCGTAGGTCTTCTTCTGGCTCTCGTTGCCGCGCCCGCAGCAGGAGTAGTACGGGCTGGCGTCCATGATGACGGGCACCTTGCGGCCCTGCTCGGCGGCCTCGCGGGGGCGGATGATGTCGACGGCCACGCGGTCGGCGCGGCCGTCGCGGTCGCCGTCGACGCGGGTGTCGACCCACACGGACTCGCGGACGGCCCGGTCGTAGGAGTAGACGGGTCTGCTCTCGCCCGGTGGTTTCCCGCCGTTCGCCGTCGGAGCGGCGAGCGCGGGGGTCGGCAGGAGGACGGCCAGCAGGGCCGTCAGGGCCGTCAGCGCCGTGGGGAGGGATTTCGTCCAGGGTATGCGGGATCTCCGCGAGGATATGGGCATGGGGCGGACGGTAGCGCGGGAAAACCCCTGTGCAGAAGGGGGTTGGCGGGGGCCGCGGTGTCACCGGTGTGTCGATCACATGACAGAAACCACCATGGACATACCCGGTCCCCCAATGAGTACATAGGCTGCGATTGATCACTCGCCCCCTACGAGTTGGAGTGCCTCGTGCGTCACAGACTGATCGTTCCGGCCGCGGCCGCCGCCTCCCTGCTGCTGGCGATCCCGGCGTCGGCGGCCGAGCCCACGCCGGGCGCTCCGGGCGTCGGCGACTCGTACTACCCGACGGCCGGGAACGGCGGTTATCACGTATCCCATTACGACCTCCGGCTGAAGTACCAGCCGCAGACGGACAAGCTGGAGGGCACGGCGACCCTCACCGCCACCACCACGCAGGCGCTGTCGCGGTTCAACCTCGACTTCGCCCTGGACGTCAGCGAGGTGACGGTCAACGGCAAGCCGACCTTCTTCGCCAAGTCGGGCGACCACGAGCTGGAGATCACGCCCTCCGCGCCCCTGCCCGAGGGCAAGCAGATCACCGTCGTGGTCCGCTACAGCGGTACCCCCTCGCAGGTGAAGATCGGCGGGTACTCGGCCTGGCAGCGCACCCCGGACGGCGCGGTCGTGGCCAACGAGCCGGAGTCGGCGGCCTGGTGGTTCCCGAGCAACGACCACCCGCGCGACAAGGCCACCTACGACATCTCCATCGCGGTGCCGGACGGCCTGCAGACCGTCAGCAACGGCGAGCTCAAGTCCCAGACCTCCAAGCTGGGCTGGACGCGCTACAACTGGCGGTCCACCAAGCCGCAGGCGTCGTACCTGACGACGCTGGCCATCGGCAAGTTCGACATCACCACCGACAAGACGTCGGACGGCCTGCCGGTCCTCAACGCCTACAGCAAGGACCTGGGCGACAACCTCGACTCGGCCAAGGCGAGCGTCGAGCGCTCCGCCGAGATCATCGAGTGGGAGAGCAAGATCTTCGGCCCGTACCCGTTCAACGCGATCGGGGGCTACGTCCCGAACGTCAAGACGGGCTACGCGCTGGAGACCCAGACCCGCCCGTACTACAGCCCCTCCGGCTTCGCGAACGGCGCCAACACCTCCCTCGTCGTGCACGAGCTCGCCCACCAGTGGTTCGGCGACAACGTCTCGGTGAAGAACTGGCGCGACATCTGGGTCAACGAGGGCTTCGCCACCTACGCCCAGTGGCTGTGGTCGGACAAGGAGGGCGAGGGCACCACGCAGGAGCTCGCCGACTACGTCTACGACGGCATCCCGGCCGACAACGCCTTCTGGAAGGTCAAGCCGGGCGACCCGGGCGCCGAGAACCAGTTCCACGGCGCCGTGTACCAGCGCGGCGCGGTCGCCCTCCAGGCGCTCCGCAACCGGGTCGGCGACAAGACCTTCTTCGCCATCCTCAAGGGCTGGCAGACGGACAACAAGTTCGGCAACGGCTCCGTGCAGGACTTCGTGGCGTACGCCGAGAAGGTCTCCGGCAAGCAGCTGAAGAGCCTCTTCGACACCTGGCTCTTCACGGACACCAAGCCGAGCGCCGCCGTCGCCGCGAAGGACGGCATCGGCAAGGCCGCCAAGGCCGCCCCCAAGGCCGCCACGTCCGGCAAGGCGCTCGCGGCGCCGGCCAAGCCCGTCGAGCCCAAGTCCTGGAAGAAGATCCAGGCCGCGCAGGACGGCCACGGCCACCAGCACTGACCCGGTTCCCTCCGGTCCCGCTCGAACCGGTCCTGCTCGAAGGGGCCCGTCGCCACGGCGACGGGCCCCTTTCCGTTTCCGGGTTTCACAGCGCTGGTGACACAGCAATACTGTTGAACACGCAGGGCGCGACAGGAGAGCGAGGCGATTCGCAGATGACCACGGGGACCGAGGAACCCTCCCTCACCGTCGACGAGTTGGCGGCCCGCGCCGGCGTCACCGTCCGTACCGTGCGCTTCTACAGCACGCGGGGGCTGCTGCCGCCGCCCGAGATAGGCCCCCGCCGCGTCGGTCGCTACGGCTCCGCCCACCTCTCCCGGCTCGCGCTGATCGAGGAGCTGCAGCACCAGGGCCTCACCCTGGCCGCCATCGAACGCTATCTGGGCGGCCTCCCGGCCGACCTGAGCGCCCACGACCTGGCCATCCACCGAGCCCTGGTGGCCTCCTGGACCCCGGACAAGGCCGAGGAGACCACGCGCGAGGCGCTGGAGCGGCGCGCGGGGCGCCCCCTCACCGACACCGATCTCGACCGGCTCGCCGCCATGAACGTCCTGGAACGCCCCGAATCCGGCGACGCCCTGCGCGTCGACCCCGGGCTGCTGGGGCTGGGCCTGGCGCTCCTGGACGTGCCCATCGCGCTGGAGACGATCCTCGCGGCCCGCACGGTCCTGCTGGAGCACGCCCGGGCGACGGCGCGCGAGCTCACCCGGCTCTTCCACGAGGAGGTCTGGGGCCCCTACCGGGAGCGGGAGGACGACCCGGAGCAGGTCGAGGCGATGAAGTCGCTGTCGGCGCACATGCAGCCGATGGTGGTGCAGGCGCTGGTGACCGCCTTCCAGCGGTCGCTCAAGCAGGAGCTGCGGGAGACGTACGGGGGCTGAGCGCGCGGCCCCGCCCCCGTACCTTCCCGGGGAGCGTCAGTCCGTGAACGTCTCGCCCTTCTCCGCCTTTTCCACCAGCAGCGCGGGCGGCGCGAACCGCTCGCCGTACGCCTCCTGGAGCTCGCGGGCGCGGGCCAGGAAGCCGGGCAGCCCGCCCTCGTAGCCGTTGACGTACTGCAGCGCCCCACCGGTCCAGCCGGGGAAGCCGATGCCCATCACCGAGCCGATGTTGGCGTCGGCGACCGACGTCAGCACGCCCTCCTCCAGGCAGCGGACGGTGTCCAGCGCCTCGGAGAAGAGCATGCGCTCCATCATGTCGGTGAAGGGGACCGGGGCGGCGTCCGGCCGGCCGAAGTGCTCCGCCAGCCCCGGCCACAGGCCGGCGCGCCGGCCGTCCACGTAGTCGTAGAACCCGGCGCCACCGCTCCGGCCCGTGCGCCCGAACTCGTCCACCATCCGGTCGATGACCGCGTCGGCCGGGTGCGGCGCCCACGTGCCACCGGTTTCCTCGATGGCGCGCCGGGTCTCCTCGCGGATTTTGCGGGGCAGAGTGAGGGTCAGCTCGTCCATCAGGGAGAGGACCTTCGCCGGGTAGCCCGCCTGGGCCGCCGCCTGCTCGACGGAGGCGGCGGGGAGGCCCTCGCCGATCATCGCCACGCCCTCGTTGATGAACCGGCCGATGACGCGCGAGGTGAAGAAGCCCCGCGAGTCGTTGACGACGATGGGCGTCTTGCGGATCCGCCGGACGAGATCGAAGGCGCGGGCCAGGGCCTCGTCGCCGGTGCGCTCGCCCTTGATGATCTCCACCAGCGGCATCTTGTCGACGGGCGAGAAGAAGTGCAGCCCGACGAAGTCGGCGGGCCGCTCGACGCCCTCGGCGAGGAGCGTGATGGGCAGCGTGGAGGTGTTGGAGCACAGCAGCGCGTCGGGGGCGACGACCTGCTGGACCTCCTGGAAGACCTTGTGCTTGAGCGCCGGGTCCTCGAAGACGGCCTCGATGACGACGTCGCAGCCCGCGAGGTCGGCGACGCCGGCGGTGGGGGTGATCCGGGCGAGCAGCGCGTCCCGCTCGGCCTCGGTGGTGCGGCCCCTGGCCACGGCCTTGTCGAGGAGGCGCTCCGAGTACGCCTTGCCCTTGGCGGCGTTCTCGGCGGAGACGTCCTTGAGGACGACCTCCAGCCCGGCCCTGGCGCAGGCGTAGGCGATGCCCGCGCCCATCATGCCCGCGCCGAGGACGGCGACCTTCGAGACGGTGCGCGGGGCGATGTCCCGGGGGCGGCTGCGGCCGGAGTTGACGGCCTGGAGGTCGAAGAAGAACGCCTGGATCATGTTCTTGGCGGTCTGCCCGGTGACCAGCTCGGTGAAGTAGCGGGCCTCGATGACCTGCGCGGTCTCGAAGTCCACCTGCGAGCCCTCCACGGCCGCCGCGAGGATGTTGCGGGGCGCGGGGTAGGGGGCGCCGCCGGTCTGCTTGCGCAGGGTGGCGGGGAAGGCGGGGAGGTTCGCGGCGAAGCGGGGGCTGGCGGGGGTGCCGCCGGGGATCTTGTAGCCCTTCTCGTCCCAGGGCTGGCGGGAGTCGGGGTGGGCGTCGACGAAGGCGCGGGCCTTGGCGAGGAGGTCCTCGGGGTCGGCGGCGAGCTCGTGGACGAGGCCCGCCTCCAGAGCGCGGCGGGGGCTGTACTGGGTGCCCTGGAGCAGGAGCTTGAGGAGGGCGTCGGTGATGCCGAGGAGGCGTACGGCGCGGGTGACGCCGCCGCCTCCCGGCAGCAGGCCGAGGGTGACCTCGGGCAGGCCGATCTTCGAGCCGGGCGCGTCGAGGGCGACGCGGTGGTGGCAGGCGAGCGCGATCTCGTAACCGCCGCCGAGCGCGGCGCCGTTGATCGCGGCGACGACGGGGACGCCGAGGGTCTCGATGCGGCGCAGGTCGCGCTTGACGGCCATGCCGGCGTCGAAGACGCGCCGGGCGTCGGCGGGGGTGGCCTTGATGAGCTCGCGGAGGTCGCCGCCCGCGAAGAAGGTCTTCTTCGCGGAGGTGACGATCACGCCGCGGATCTGTTCCTTCTCGGCCTCCAGGCGGTCGGCGACCGCCGCGAGGGAGGACTTGAAGGCGTCGTTCATGGTGTTGGCGGACTGGGCGGGGTCGTCGAGGGTGAGGGTGACGATGCCGGTCGCGTCGCGGTCGTAGCGGATGGTGGATGCGGTCATTGTTCGAAGTCTCCTGCGAGTCTGTGGGTGGCCGACGGGTTTGAGGCCCCGGTCCCGCCCTTTCACCGTTTCCGAAGGGGCTCCGCCCCCTCGCACCCCCGTGCCGCGCTCCGCGCGACCGGGGGCCGGGGCGGAGCCCCGGTTACGGGAAGGGGCGGGACCGGGGATTACCAACCGCGCGCGTTCACACCCGTTCCACCACCGTCGCGATGCCCATCCCGCCCCCGACGCAGAGCGTGATCAGCCCGTAGCGGCCGTCGCGCCGTTCCAGTTCGTCCACGACCGTGCCCAGCAGCATCGCGCCCGTCGCGCCCAGGGGGTGTCCCAGGGCGATGGCGCCGCCGTTGACGTTGACCTTCTCCAGGTCCGCGCCCATTTCCTCGACGAACCGCAGCACGACCGCCGCGAACGCCTCGTTGACCTCGATCAGGTCCATGTCGTCGATGGTCAGCCCCGCCTTGGCCAGCGCCTTGCGCGTGGCCGGGGCCGGGCCGGTGAGCATGATGGTCGGCTCGGAGCCGGAGACGGCGGCCGAGACGATACGGGCCCGGGGCCGCAGCCCGTAGCGCTCGCCGACCTCGCGGCTGCCGATGGCCACGAGCGACGCGCCGTCGACGATGCCCGAGGAGTTGCCCGCGTGGTGGACGTGGTCGATCTTCTCCACCCAGTGGTACTTCTGCAGCGCCACCGCGTCGAAGCCGCCCTGCTCGCCCAGGGCCGCGAAGGAGGGCTTGAGGGCGGCGAGGGTGTCGACCGTGGTCCCGGGGCGCAGGTGCTCGTCGCGGTCGAGGACGACGAGGCCGTTGCGGTCGAGCACGGGCACCACCGAGCGGTCGAAGCGGCCGTCCTTCCACGCGGCGGCGGCCAGCTCCTGCGACCGCGCCGCGAAGGCGTCCACGTCGCGGCGGGAGAAGCCGCCGAGCGTGGCGATCAGGTCGGCGCCGATGCCCTGGGGCACGAAGTTGACGTCCATGTTCGTCATCGGGTCCGCGAACCACGCGCCGCCGTCGGAGGCGATGGGCACCCGCGACATGGACTCCACGCCGCCCGCGAGGACCAGGTCCTCCCAGCCGGAGCGGACCTTGGCGGCGGCGAGGTTGACGGCCTCCAGGCCCGACGCACAGAAGCGGTTCTCCTGGACGCCCGCCACGGTATCGGGCAGCCCGGCGGCGATGGCGGCGATGCGGGCGATGTCGGAGCCCTGGTCGCCGATGGGGCTGACGACGCCGAGCACGATGTCGTCGATCGCGGCGGGGTCGAGGTCCGGCAGGCGCCGCCGGAGCTCGTGGATCAGCCCGACGACCAGGTCGATGGGCTTGGTGCCGTGGAGGGCGCCGTTGGCCTTGCCACGGCCGCGCGGGGTGCGGATCGCCTCGTATACGTACGCTTCGGTGCTCAAGGGCGTGGGCCTTTCGGAAGTCGGCAGGAGGAGGCAGAGGGAGAGGGGTCAGGAGAGCAGGGAGCGGCCGATGATCTCCTTCATGATCTCGGTCGTACCCCCGTAGATCGTCTGGATCCGTCCGTCGGTGAACGCCTTCGCCACCGGGAACTCGGCCATGTAGCCGTACCCGCCGTGGAGCTGCAGGCACCGGTCGGCGACGCGCTTCTGGAGCTCGGTCGCCCACCACTTGGCCATGGAGGCGTGGACGGCGTCGAGCTCGCCCCGGTCGTGGTCGGTGACGCAGCGGTCGAGGAAGGCGCGGGTGACCGCGCACTCGGTGGCCATCTCGGCGATCTCGAAGCGGATGTGCTGGAGCCTGGCCAGCGGCCGGCCGAACGCCTCGCGCTCCTTGACATAGCGGGTGGTGATCTCCAGAACGTGCTCGGCGGCGGCGATCGCGGAGACGGCGATGCTCAGCCGCTCCTGCGGCAGATTGGCCATCAGGTGTCCGAAGGCACCGTTCGGTTCACCCAGCAGGTTCTCCTTGGGGACGCGGACGTCGTCGAAGAACAGCTCGGCGGTGTCCTGCGCCTTCTGCCCGATCTTGTCGAGGTTGCGGCCGCGCTCGAAGCCCGGCATGCCCCGCTCCACGACCAGCAGGCTGAGCCCCTTGGCGCCGCCCTCCGGCGTCGTCCGGGCCACGACGACGACCAGGTCGGCGAGGATGCCGTTGGAGATGAAGGTCTTGGCGCCGTTGAGCAGCCAGTGGTCGCCCCGGTCCTCGGCGGTGGTGCGGATGCCCTGGAGGTCGGAGCCCGCGCCGGGCTCGGTCATGGCGATGGCGCTGATGGCCTCGCCCGAGCAGAACCCCGGCAGCCAGCGCCGCTTCTGCTCCTCGGTCGAAAGGTTCGCCAGGTACGGGCCGACCATGTCGTTGTGCAGCTGGACGGCGAGACCGGCCGCCCCGGCGCGGGCGAACTCCTCGGCGAGCACGGCGCTGTAGCGGAAGTCCCGGTTGCCACCGCCGCCGTACTCCTCGGGCACGGCCAGGCCCAGCAGCCCCTGGCGCCCGGCGGCCCGCCAGGCGTCACGGGAGACGATGCCGTCCTTCTCCCACCGCTCCTGGTGCGGGGTCACCTCCTTGGCGAGGAAGGTGCGCACGGTCTCGCGGAAGGCTTCGTGGTCGGCGGTGAAGAGCTGACGCTTCATCGTTTCTGACTGCCTTTCTCTGCCGCGCCGACGCCCGGCGCGTGGCGTTCGGCGTGCCGTTCGGCGTGCCGTTCGAGACCGGGGACGTCCCAGTCGCGGGCCACCTCGGCGGTGTCCGCCCCCGGCCGCGCGGGCGGCCGGCGCACGGAGCCGGGGGTGGCGGAGAAGCGGGGGGCGGGGGCGGGCTGGGTGATGCCGCCGTGGCGGGTGAAGGTGGCGCGCGCGGCGAGGTGGGGGTGGTCGGGGGCCTCGCGCAGCGACAGGACGGGCGCGACGCACGCGTCCGTTCCCTCGAAGACCTCCGTCCATTCCGCCCGGGTGCGCTGCCGGAAGCGCGCGGCGATGGCGGCCCGCAGCTCGCCCCAGCGGGCGGGGTCCTCACGGCCGGGCGTGTCCTCCGCCAGGCCGAGGAGGCGGGTGAACTCGGCGTAGAAGCGCGGTTCCAGCGCGCCCACCGCCATGTACCCGCCGTCGGCCGTCTCGTACGTGCCGTAGAAGGGCACCCCGCCGTCGAGGAGGTTGGCGCCGCGCCGGTCCTGCCAGCGGCCGGCCGCGAGCATGCCGTGGAGCATGGCGGTGAGGTGGGCGGTGCCGTCGACGATCGCGGCGTCCACGACCTGCCCGGGCCCGCCGGAGCGGACGTGCTGGAGGGCGGCGAGGATACCGATGACCAGATAGAGGGAGCCGCCCGCGTAGTCGCCGAGGAGATTGGCGGGCGCGTAGGGCGGGCCGTCGGCCGGCCCGGTCAGGCCGAGGGCGCCGGTGACGGCGATGTAGCCGATGTCGTGCCCGGCGCCGGCGGCGAGCGGCCCGTCCTGCCCCCAGCCGGTCA
This sequence comes from Streptomyces abikoensis, assembly GCF_014648775.1. GTDB lineage: Bacteria > Actinomycetota > Actinomycetes > Streptomycetales > Streptomycetaceae > Streptomyces > Streptomyces abikoensis. The sequence continues at coordinate 914,675 of NZ_BMRT01000001.1, read as the reverse complement.
TCCGGCCGTAGACGAGCGCGGGGTTGCGGGCCAGCGCGGCGTCGGGGCCCACGCCCAGGCGTTCGGCGACGCCGGGGCGGTAGCCCTCGATCAGCACGTCCGCGCGGGCGGCCAGATCGAGGACGGTGCGCGCGCCGTCCTCGGACTTGAGGTCCACGAGGACCGAGCGTTTGTTGCGGTTGGTGATGTCGTGGGCCGGATCGATGGCCAGCCCGGGCCCGCCGGGCCGCTCGACGCGGACCACGTCGGCGCCCAGATCGCCGAGGAGCATGGCCGCGAACGGCCCGGGCCCGATGCCCGCCAGCTCCACCACCCGCACCCCGGCGAGCGGCCCGCCCGCTGTCGACCCCGTCCCCGTCCCCGTCCCTGCCCCGTCGTCCATACGGCCCCCACGTCCCTGTGACACAACCGCTGTAACACTCGTGATGTTAAGAACGAGTTCCACCGACCACAAGGGCCTTGCGGGGCGTGGCCCGAGGCGGGCGTGGGGGCGGGGGGTCAGGGCGTGGTGGTGAGGGTGGGCCAGAGGGTGGTGGCGGTGAGGGACCTGGCCAGGCGGAGGGCCCAGTAGGTCTCGTCCCCGTCTTCGTCGCGCCAGGACCACAGACGGGTGGTGGCGAGGTGGAGCGGGCTGAGCCGGGTGATGCCGATGGCGCCGTGGAGTTGGTGGGCGATACGGGCGATCTCGGCGGCCGAGGCGGACGCCTGGGTCTTGGCGGCGGCGACGGCGACGTGTGCGGCCGGGCCGCCGGCGTCCAGTGGTGCGGCGGCGGCCCGGACGGCGGTGCGGACCAGGGCGGCCTCCTCGATCAGCCGTGCCTCTTCCTGCTTGACGGCCTGGAAGCGGCTGAGCGGTCGGCCGAACTGGGTGCGGGCGGTGGTGTGGGCGACCGTCAGCTCCACGCAGCGTTCGGCGGCCCCGGCCATCAGGGCGGAACGGGCCAGGGCCGCGCGGAGCCGGGCCTCGTCGAGCAGTTCGGGGGAGACCCGGCGGACCCGTGAGGCGGGGATCTCGAGGGTGGCGAGGTACAGGTCGTCGCGGGCCTCCTCGGCGAGGTTGGCTCCCGGGGTGAGGACGGCCTCGTCGGGGGTGAGGGTGAACAGGACGGGGCCGGACGGGGCGGTGGCCAGGACGACCACCGTGGTGGCGGCCCGGGCCCAGGGGACGCGGCGCAGGGTGCCACTGACCAGCAGGGCGTCCTCGTCGCCCAGACAGCCGGCCGAGCCGACGGGGGAGGCGGCCGGGTGGGCGTAACGGACGGTGAGCTCGGGGGCGATGGCGTAGCTGAGCGATCCGTAGGGGACGGGGAGGCCGGCGCGGCGCAACAGCGGGCGGGCCACCAGGGCCGTTTCGGCCAACGGGGCGGGGACCGCTCGGCGCCCCGCCTCCTGGGCGGCGGCGAGGAGCTCGGCGGTGGAGGCGTCCGGGGCCGGAAGGGCCACGGCGTCGGCGGCGGTGGTGTTGACGACGACGGCGATGGCGTCCGGATCGGCGTAGAAGGCGCCGGTGTCGTAGGCGTCGGCGGAGATGACGGGTGTGCCGGTGGCTGTCGTGTGGGTGTTCATCGGCGCCGCTCCAGTCCACGAGTGATGATGCCGCGAAGGATTTCGTTGGTGCCGCCGCGCAGCGTGTAGCCGGGGCTGTGCAGCAGGGCGAAGGCGAGCAGCTCGGGGTGGCTGCCGGGGGTGGCGTGCGGATCGGCCGGGGTCGGCAGGACGCCGCGGACGGTGTCGACCAGCGTGCCCTCCAGACGGGTGCCGAGGTCCTTGACCAGGGCGGCCTGGATGTCGGGCGAGGCTCCGGCGTCCAGGGCCGCGGCCACGCCGAGGGACAGCCGGCGGACGCTGTGCAGGCGGGCCGTCAGGATGCCGATCCGGGCCAGCTGCTCGGACGTCGCCGAGCGCTGCTCCAGTTCGCGGAGCAGGGAGACCAGCAGGGGAAAGGTGGACAGGTAGCGTTCCGGGCCGCTGCGCTCGAAGGCGAGTTCGCCGGTGACCTGCTTCCACCCGTCGCCCCGCCGCCCGAGCAGCATGCCGTCGGGGACGTCGACGCCCTCGAGGTGACAGGCGTTGAAGCGGTGCTCGCCGCTCATCAGCCGGATCGGCTCGACCCGTACCCCCGGGGCACGCAGGTCGACGATGAACTGGCTCAAGCCCGCGTGCCTGTCCTCGGCCTCGTCGGTGCGGGCCAGCACGATGGCGTAGTCGTTGACGTGGGCGCCGCCGGTCCACATCTTGGTGCCGGTCAACCGCCATCCGTCGGCGGTGCGTTCGGCGCGAGTGGCGACCGAGGCGAGGTCGGAGCCGCTGCTCTTCTCGCTCATGCCGATGGAGAAGAAGCACTGTCCGGCGGCGATCCGGGGCAGGAAGAAGCGGCGCTGCTCCTCGGTGCCGTGCTGGAGGACGGACGGGCCGGCCTGCCGGTCGGAGACCCAGTGCGCGCTGACCGGGGCGCCGGCGGCGAGCAGTTCCTCGATCACCACATAGCGCTCCAGGAAGCCGCGGCCCGCGCCGCCGTATTCGGTGGGCAGGGCCATCCCGACCCAGCCGCGCTCGGCGAGGCGTCGGCTGAAGCCGGGATCCCAGCCGGCCAGCCAGGAGTCGGGGCGGCCGAGTACGGTGCCGCGGCCGCGCTCCTCGTCGAGAAAGGCGCGGACCTCGGCACGGAGCCGACGGGCCGATTCGGGCAGTGCGACGTCGGGAAACGCGATCGGCGAAAGCGTCGAAGGCGAAGGAGACATGAGTGATTCGCTCCGTCAGTGGGTGGAGTTCAGCAAGGAAGGGTCGAATCCGACCTCTTCGAGGACCTCGTCGGTGTGCTGGCCGATGCCAGGGCAGGGACGCGGCTCCGGCTCCGGGTCGGCCGAGTAGCGGACCGGGCGGCCGATGATCCGGTAGCGGCCCTCGGTGGGGTGCTCGGCATCGCGCAGCAGGCCGCCCTCCCGGGCGTAGGCGCTGGTGGCGGCGGATTCGAGGTCGAGGACGGGGGCGGCGGCGATGCCCGCCCGGTCGCAGAACTCCTGCCACTCGGCGCTGGTGTGCCGTGGGGTCAGCTCCGCGAGCAGCGGATAGAACTGGTCGGCGTTGCGGGCCCGGTCCGGTCCGGTGGCGAAGCGCGGGTCGGTGGCCAGTTCCGGGCGGCCGACAAAGGCCGCGAAGCCCCGCCAGTCGCGGTCGCTGTGCGGCAGGATGCACATCCAGCCGTCGGCGGTGCGCAGGGCGCGGCGCTCGGGGCTGAGCGAGCGTGCCGAGCCGAACTCCCCGTCGTCCTCCAGGACGGCCGCGCCCAGGTGCTCGACCAGGTTGAAGGCGAGCATGGTGTCCGCCATCGGGACCTCGATGTGCTGGCCGGTGCCGCCGTGCTCCCGGTAGTGCAGCGCGGCCAGCACCGACTGGGCGATCTGCATGCCGCAGATCTTGTCGGCCAGCACCGTGGGAACGTAGTGCGGTCGGCCGGAGACCTTGTGGTTGAGCCACACCAGGCCGCTGGCCGCCTGGATGATGTCGTCGTAGGCGGCATGGGTGCCGTAGCGACTGTCACTGCGGAAGCCCTGGGCGTTGGCGTAGATCAGGCCGGGATTGACGGCGGCGACGTCGTCGTAGCCGAGGCGGAGACGCTCCAGGGCCTGCGGGCGCAGGTTGGTGATGAAGACGTCGGCGGTGCGCAGCAGGGCGAGCAGGGCGTCGCGGCCGTGCGGGGCCTTGAGGTCGATGGCGGCGCTGCGCTTGTTGCGGTTCAGGTTGAGTGCGGGGCCGCCCATGCCGGGGTGGCGCCGTGGCGGGTAGTGGCGCGTCATGTCGCCCATGGGCGGCTCGACCTTGATCACATCCGCGCCCAGGTCGCCGAGCTGCTGGGCGGCGTACGGGGCCATGATCACACTGGCCAGTTCGATGACGCGGACCCCGGCGAGGAGTCCGCGTTCCGACGGGCTGCCAGGTTTCTCGGGCATCTTCCAACACCTCCCGGGGGTCAGCGCCACTGGAGCGCGGCGGAACCGAGCGGGGAACGCCGGCCGGGCTGGGGCACCGCGCGGTCGCTGTACGCGAACGGTGTCGCCGGTTCGGTGAGCGGGCCGAAGTCGGTCTCGGCGGTCGACAGGGCGGCGAACGGCGTGCGCCCGGGCCGGGGCAGGCCGAGTACGTCCTCCCGCGCCAGCAGCCCGAGTTCCCGCACCCAGTGGCAGACCCCGGCCAAGGTCACGCGGATCCGCCATGAGCCGCCCTCCGCCGCCCGCCGGCGCAGGACCGTTGCGACCGCGGCGGCCCCGAGGTAGGCGGCGAGGTAGTCGTTGAGCAGGTACGTCGGCGGCAGCGAGGGCCGGTCGGTCCACTCCTCGACGGCGAAACCGGTCGCCGAGCAGGCGAGTTGGTCGAACCCACCGCGTTCGCCCCAGGGGCCGTCGGCGCCCCAGGCGTGGTATTCGAGGGTGATGAGTCCGGGGCGGCGCCGGACGAGTTCCTCGGTCGAGGCCCCGTGCCGGGCGAGTCCCCGGTAGGCGTGCACGAAGACGTCGGCGTCTCGGAGCGCGTCGTGGAAGGCCGCGCGATCGTGCGCGTCGCGCAGGTCGCAGTAGGCGTTGCGCTTGCCGCCACCGGTCATCGCGATCATCGGGATCGGGTCGGGGCGGTCGGGGCGCGTCAGGTGCAGCACGTCGGCGCCGAACTGGGCGAGGAGCCGCGTCGCGACGGGACCCGCGATGACATGGGTGAGATCGAGCACCCGTACGTCCGCGAGCGCCTCGTCCGCCTCACCGATCGGCTCCAAGGGCCGGACCGGCCCGTCGCCGACGCGTTCGATCTCGACGACCGGGCGCTGGGCCGCATACCGCCCGGCGGGGTGGGCGAGCCATTCGTCGCGGGTGCGCACGGCGCACGCGACGCCGCCCCGCGCGCAGATGGCCTCCTCCAGCGTGAAGGCGTCCCAGTCGGCCGCGGCCCGCGCGATTCCCACCTTGTCGGACCCGCACCTCAGCACGGAGTCGACCGCGTCCCGCAGATGGGGATAGGTGGTGATGATGAAGATCCACCGGCCGTCGCGTGCCCGGTAGAAGTCGTTGTTGGCGAGCAGTGCCGGATCGTCGAGCAGGACACCGATCGGGCGTCCCGACAGCGTGGTGTGGTGCGTCGCCATGAGCTGGTCGATCGCGGCCCCGGCCCGCACCTCCACCGTCTGGTGCCGGTGGCCGCGCTGTTCGCCGACCGCCGCCGTCTGCTGCGCGAAGACACCGATCGCGGCGGACATGGCATCGGCGAGGCGGTGCACCGAGGGCACCAGGGGGTCGGCCCCGGCGACGGTGACGTCCTCGGCCCCCCGGGCCGGATCGGGGTCGCCGAGGGTGCGCAGCAGCCGGGAGACGATCTCGCCGGTGGGCGGCGTCGGCCCGGTCGTGGTCAGCGTGTTCGAAGTCATGCCGGGATGCTCGTTCCCGGCACCGCGCGAGCACCCGGATTCACGGATATCCGTGAATCGGTGCGGACGTCACATCCGCCTCTCCTGGATGTGCGCGAGGAGCCGGGCCGCCGCCCGGTCCAGGAACAGCCGCTCCGAGCGGCCGCGACGCCGGTGCGTCAGGACGAGTGCTCCCGTGACGGCGGCGCCCTCGGTGACAGGGATCGCGAGTGCGCTGACCTCGGGGTCGGCCAGTCCCTCGCTGCGGCTGATCCGTGACGCGCGGATCGCCGGCAGGGCGGAGCGGAACTCGGCGACCGCCTCGGGGTCGTGGCGGGCGAGCTCGTCGAGCAGCCCGCGGCGCTCCACCTCGTCGGTGAGGGCCAGCAGCAGCCGACCCGCGGCGGTACGCAGCAGCGGCCGGGCGACGTGCTCGTCGGCGAGCGGCACGAGGCGGGGGATCTCGTCCTCGCCCCCGCGCGCGAGGTGTACGGCGTCGAGCCCGACCCGCACCGTGAGCAGCACCGGGGTGCCCGCGACACGGCTCAGTTCGTCGAGTTCGGCCTGGCCGATCCGCGGGACCACCCGCCCGGCGATGAGGTTGAGGACGTGCGGGGCGGGCCCGAGCCGGAAGCGCCGGTGCTGTTCCAGCAGGAAACCCGTCGCCACAAGGCCGTTGACCAGATCCTGCACCGAACTCGCCGGCGCCTCCAGCGTCCGTGCCAACTCGGCCACGGTCACCCCGCCCGGTGCCCGGGCGGCGGCCTCCAGGATCCACGCGACCCGGTCCACCGTACGGTGACGCCGTCGTCGGCCGTGCTCGCTCATCCCGCCCCCACCTCGTCCTTCTTCCGCGTCGCGGGCCGCTCGCACCGACACGGCCCGCCGGCTCCTTCTCCCGTCACCCCGGCGTCAGCCCGCGTCGAGTTGGGCGACCAGCCGCTTGGGGGCGATCGTCCGGTAGCTCTCCTCCACCCAGTCGCACAGCAGCTCGACGGGCACGCCGGTGCCGGTCAGCGGGACGGTCACCCAGCCCGAGCGGCCCAGCCCGTAGCCCGTGGGCGCGGCGCCGGGGACGGTGAGGGCGTGGCCGTGGGACGCCTCGTCCATGAGCTTGAGGGAGATCGCGGCGGATCCGGTGTCCCCCTCGGCGCCGAGGAAGACGAAGATCTTCTTGTTGACCTTGACGACCGCGCTCTCGTCCCAGGGGAAGTCCTCGAAGGCGCCGGGGAGGGAGAGGGCGAACGCGCGGACACTGCCGCGGATTTCGAGGGCGGGTTCGAGGGCGGGCATGGGTGGTGCCTCCGGGGTCGCTGGGATCTGTGAGGTAGATGATCTCCGATCCCGTGGCGCTCACGCCGGGAAGTCCGGCAGGCGCTTGTCGTAGAGCCAGGGGTGGAGGACCGTCGCCACATCACCACCCGTCACCTTCCCGGCGTGGGCGAGGAAGGCCGGGGTGTCCGCGCTGCCTCCCCGGTGGGCGTCGTGCCAGGTGCGCAGGACGCGGAAGAAGTCGTCGTCCCCCACGGCCAGCCGCAGCGCGTGGAGCGTGCACGCCCCCCGGACGTACACCCGGTCGTCGAAGAGGCTGCGCCGGCCGGGGTCGGCGATGCGGAGGTTCTGCCGGCGGCCCGAGAGGTCCTGCCACGCCTGGCGGGCGAGGGTGTCGGCGTCGTCCTCGTCGAGGTGTTCCGACCACAGCCACTCCGCGTACGTGGCGAAACCCTCGTTGAGCCAGATGTGCCGCCAGTCGGCCAGGCCGACGCTGTTGCCGTACCACTGGTGGGCGATCTCGTGGGCCACGAGCGTCTCCCAGCCGCGCCGCCCGTCCATGTGGTTGCCGCCGAAGACCGACAGCGTCTGGTTCTCCACCGGCGCCGCCAGCTCCGCGTCGACGACGACCGCCCCGTAGGACTCGAAGGGGTAGTCGCCGAAGAGCCCGGCGAAGGCGCGCAGCATCTCCGGCTGGCGGGCCAGGTCGTGACGGGCCCGCTCGGCGAGGTGCGGCGGGTAGGCGTTGCGCACCCCGCCGCGCTCCTCGTGGGTGAAGCGGCCGGTGTAGAGGGCGGCGAGGTAGGAGGACATGGGGCCGGGGTGGTGGTACGTCCAGCGCTCCCTGGAGCCGTCACCGACGGGCACGTGCTCGCGCAGCGTGCCGTTGGCCAGGGCCTGGTGGCCCTTGGGCACGGTGACGGTGAAGGTGTAGGCGGCCTTGTCGTCGGGGCGGTCGTTGCACGGGAACCAGGAGGGGGCGCCCACGGGCTGGGAGGCGACGAGCGTCCCGTCGTGGTCGTCCCCGGTGCGGTCCCAGCCGACGCCGCCGAACGGTGTGGTGACGGGCTTCGGCCGGCCCCCGTAGCGGACGTCGAGGACGAACGGCTGCCCGGGCGCGAGGGTCCGGGCGGTGGTGAGGAGGAGCTTGCCGTCGCGGCGGTGGACGGCGACGGGCTCCCCGTCGAGGTGCGCCGAGCGCACCGCCAGCCGGGCCAGGTCCAGCGCCACCACGCGCGTACGGTCGTTGGAGACGGCGTGGATCCGGGCGTGGCCGTCCAGCCAGGCCCGGCCGGGGTCGTAGCCGAGCCGCAGGTCGTAGGCGAGGGTGCGGTGGCCGTGGGAGCCGTGCCGGGGGAAGTAGCCCGGCACGGCGGCCGCGCGGCGGCTGTCGCCGCCGGCGCAGAGCACGGCGGCGCCCAGCGGGAGGGCCGCCGCGGCCGTGAGGAGGCCGCGGCGGCTGCACGCGAAGCGGTCCCGGAGGCTCATGCCGAGCCCACGAGTCGGGGCTCCGCCCCGGCGATGGGGTTGCCCGCCCAGTGGGTCCCGGCGGGCACCGTCTCGCCCCGCATGACGAGGGAGGACGGGCCGATGGCGGCGTGCTCGCCGACCGTGCTGCCCGGCAGCACGATGCCGTGCGGGCCGAGCGAGGCGCCCGCGCCGAGCTCGACGCGGTCCATGCGCATGATCCGGTCGTGGAACAGGTGCGTCTGCAGGACGCAGCCGCGGTTGACGGTGGCGCCGTCGCCGAGGGAGATCAGATCGGTCTCCGGCAGCCAGTGGGTGTCGCACCACACGCCGCGCCCGACGCGCACGCCGAGGCTGCGCAGCCACCAGTTGAGGACCGGCGTGCCGGTGAAGGGACCGGCCAGCCACGGCACGGCGAGGGACTCCACGAAGGTGTCGTAGAGCTCGTTGCGCCAGACGAAGGAGCTCCACAGGGGGTGCTCCCCGGCCTTGAAACGGCCCATGAGCAGCCACTTGGCGGCGGTCGCGGTGAGCGCGGCCACGACGCCGGCGGCCAGCAGCAGCGGCGGGGCGACGAGCGCGGCGAAGCCGAGGCCGTGGTCGTCCAGGGCGTCCTGCTCGATCAGCAGCACGGCCTCGGCGAGCGCGAGGCCGCACATCAGCGGCAGCACCCGGCACAGTTCGACGGCCGCGCGGGCCGCCATCAGCCGCCGGGGCGGCTCGAAGGTGCGACCGCTGTCCCCGGCGGACGCGACGCGCGGCAGCGGCATCGCGGGGCGGCCCAGCCAGGAGCTGCCGGGCTCGCTGTGCGCGGGGGCGTCGGACAGCACACCGATCAGCCCGTGGTCGGGGACGTCACGGCCGGGGCCGACGATGCCGGAGTTGCCGACGAACGCCCGGCGCCCGATGCGGACGTGGCCCAGCCGCATCCGGCCCGCGTGGAGCTCGAACGGGGCGACGAGGGTGTCGTCCGCGAGGAACGCGCCCTCGTCGACGGTGAGCAGCGACGGCAGCGGCAGCACCGTGGAGATCTCGGCCCGCCGGCCGATCCGCGCGCCCAGCAGCCGCAGCCAGCCGGGGGTGGCCAGGCTCGCGTAGAGCGGGAAGAGGCTGCCGCGGGCACCGTCGAGGAGCCGGGTGACGACCCAGACCCGCCAGGCGACGCCGCCGTCGGCGGGGTGGCTGCCCGGGGTGATGCCACGGCCGAGGATCCGGACGACCAGGGCGAGGAGCAGCATCCAGCAGACGGTGGTGACGAAGGTGAACGCGGGGACGGCGGCCAGCAGCCACAGCCCGGCGGTGGTCAGCGTGGCGCAGCCCTTGATCAGGTAGTACGAGCCGACGAGCGCGGGCAGCGAGGCCAGCAGCGGCAGCAGTGGCATCCCGGCCAGCGACAGCGCGTAGGCGAGGGACCACCGGCGCGAGCGGCGGTGCCGCGCGGCGGGCCGGGCGCCGCGCCCGGCGTCGCCGGGGCGCCGCGCCCCCGGGATGTGAGCGCTCCGCGTGGGGTGGGACCCGGCGGCGACGGACGGGCTCCCGCCGGGGAACGCGTGGCCGTCGGCCGGACCGCCGGCGCCGTACGGGGCACCGTGACCCGTCCCCGCGTAGGACACGTCCAGGGCCGGCGCCCCGGCGGGGCGCGTGGCGCCCTGCGGCGTCCAGGAGTTCGCGCGCCCGGCAGCGGGCGCCCCGGCGTCCGCCCCCGCGTCCGTGAGCCCAGCGGCAGGCGACCCCGCCACCGGGCGGGCCGGGGAGCCCTCCCAGGTCTGGCCGGGCGGGATGTGGCCGTCGAGGCAGCCGCCGCCTTCGAGGGTGGCGCCCGCGCCGAGGGAGGCGCCCGGCATCAGCATGGTGCGGTGGCCGACACGGGCGCCGGCGCCGACGGAGAGCGCGCCGATGCGCAGCGTCTCGCCGTCGAGCCACCAGCCCGCGAGGTCGGCCTCCGGCTCGACGCCGCAGCCGTCGCCGAACTCGGCGAGGCCCGTGACCGGCGGCATGGCGTGGAGGGAGACGTTCCGGCCCGCCGCGCAGCCCAGGGCGCGGGCGTACCACGTGGCCCAGGGCGTGCCGAGCAGGGCGGGGACGCCGAAGGCGGCGACGGTGCGTTCGGCGGCCCACAGCCGGAGGTGGACCCGGCCGCCGCGCGGATACGCGCCCGGGGTGATGCCCCGGGTGAGCACGCGTGCGGCGGCCGCGCCCAGCAGGAAGCGGGACGGGGCGCTGAAGAGGATCAGCCATCCGGCGACCACCAGCCACCAGGAGGTGTGGGGGGCCCAGGACTCGGGGGCCAGCAGCCCCAGGACGTTGTCGGCGGCGGCCAGCCCGACGAGCCCGCGCAGCCCGGCCACGCCGAACAGCGCGGTCTGCACCACGATCTGGGCCGCGCCCATGCGGCGGCGCACGGGCCGGACCTCGCGCCGCACGGCCTCCTGCGGGGCGAGGGAGTCGAGGTGGGCGGCCATGTCGCGGAGCACGGGGTGGCGGTAGAGGGCGGCGACGGAGACGCCGGGGTAGTGCTCGCGCAGCGCGGAGGCCATCTTCGCGGCGGCCAGGCTGGTGCCGCCCAGGGAGACGAAGTCGGAGCCGGCGGAGGGCCGGGTGCCGAGGAGCTCCTCCCACAGGTCGGCGAGCCGGGCGGCGGTCCCTGTGAGCGGCCCGCCCTCCGCGTCGCCGTCACCGGCGGTGGGCAGCGGCCAGGGCAGGGCGTCGCGGTCGACCTTCCCGGAGGTGCGGGTGGGCAGCTCGGCGACCTCGCCCAGGACGGGCACCAGCGCGGCGGGCAACCGTTCCGCCAGCAGCTTTCTCGCCAGCTCGCGGTCGTACTCCGGGCCGGGCACCACATATCCGGCGAGCAACTTGCCGCCGGCCGGGGTGGTGCGGACGGCCGCGGCGGCGCCCAGCACGCCGGGCAGGGCGCTGAGCGCGGCGTCGATCTCGCCGAGCTCCAGCCGCCGTCCGCCGATCTTGATCTGGTCGTCGGCGCGCCCGGCGAAGACCAGGCCCTCGGGGTCGGCCCGCACGAGGTCGCCGGTGCGGTAGGCGCGGGGGGTCGCGAGGGCGGCCGACGGGCGGTAGCGGTCGGCGTCCTTGACGGGGTCGAGGTAGCGGGCGACGCCGACGCCGGCGACGACCAGCTCGCCCTCGGCGCCCCAGGGCACGGGCTCGCCCGCCGCGTCGACGACGGCCAGCTCCCAGCCGTCCAGGGGCAGTCCGATGCGCACGGGCTCGCCGGGGTGCATCCGGGCCGCGCAGGCGACGACGGTGGTCTCGGTGGGTCCGTAGGTGTTCCACATCTCGCGGCCGGGCACGGCGAAGCGGTCGACGAGCTCGGCGGGGCAGGCCTCGCCGCCGACGATCAGCAGCCGCACCCGGTCCAGGGACTCCGGCGGCCACAGCGCGGCGAGCGTGGGCACGGTGGAGACGACGGTGATGCCGCGCTCGACGAGCCAGGGGCCGAGCTCGTGGCCGGCGCGGACGAGGGAGCGGGGGGCGGGCACCAGGCAGGCGCCGTGCCGCCAGGCCAGCCACATCTCCTCGCAGGAGGCGTCGAAGGCCACGGACAGCCCGGCCAGCACGCGGTCGCCGGGGCCGAGCGGGCAGTCCTTGAGGAAGAGACCGGCCTCGGCGTCGGCGAAGGCGGCGGCGCTGCGGTGGCTGACCGCGACGCCCTTGGGCGCGCCCGTGGAGCCGGAGGTGAAGATGATCCAGGCGTCGTCGTCGGGCAGCGGCGGACGGCCCGGGCCGGTGGCTGGGGCGGGGCCCGGCAGCAGGGTGTCGGCGGTGATGACCAGGCAGACCCCGGCCTCGCGGAAGACGGTGGCGGCCCGCTCGTCGGGGTCGTCGGCGTCGACGGGCACGTAGGCGGCGCCGCAGCGGAGGACGGCGAGGATCGCCAGGTACAGCTCGGCGGTGCCCGAGGGCACGCGGACGCCGATCCGGTCGCCCGGCCCGGCGCCGGCCCGGCGCAGCCGGTCGGCGCGGGCGGCGACCTCGGCGGCCAGCGCCCGGTAGGTCAGGGTCTCGCTGCCGGTGTCCAGGGCGAGGGCGTCGGGGTGCGCGGCGACGGTGGAATCGAACACGTCGAGCAGGGTGCGCTCCGGATGCGGCGGGGCGCTCCGGTAGCGCGCCCTGTCCGCCGGGGCGCCCGTGGGTACGGGCGCGGGTCCTGGGAGGGTCGATGACATCGGTCGGTACGCCTCTATTCGACGTCGGTGGTACTACGGACGTCATCGGAAGACGTCCGCACCCACAGACGACACCGGCCGACGAGGGGTTCGTATGCCGGTTCCCAACGTTCCGTAAATCGAACGGACCCTGAGTAACCCCATCAGCACTTCAAAATCACTGGCGTACCCGGGGTATTGCCGCTGATTCAATGGTCAAACAGTACTGACGCCTTGGGTATCTCTTGGGAAAGTGTTGGCCATCCGCTGGGTTTCTTTTCGGGCGAGGCGTCACCCGTTCGCCCAGCGAGCACACAGCTTTCCCACAGCCCGAGGACAGCGTTCGCTCAGCGTTCGCTCACCCGTCCGTCCGCGACCTCCAGCCGCCGCGTGGTGTGGACCGCGTCCAGCATCCGGCGGTCGTGGGTGACCAGCAGCAGCGTGCCGGTGTACGAGTCCAGCGCCGACTCCAGCTGTTCGATGGCCGGCAGGTCGAGGTGGTTGGTGGGCTCGTCGAGGACGAGCAGGTTCACCCCGCGCGCCTGCAGCAGGGCCAGCGCGGCGCGGGTGCGCTCACCCGGGGAGAGCGTCACGGCCGGGCGCAGCACGTGCTCGGCCTTGAGGCCGAACTTGGCCAGCAGCGTCCGGACGTCCGCCGGGGCGAGCTCCGGGACCTCCGCGCCGAACGCCGCCAGCAGCGTCTCCTCGCCGAAGAACAGCGCCCGCGCCTGGTCCACCTCGCCCACGACCACCCCCGGGCCCAGCGCGGCGCCGCCCTCGTCCAGGGGCAGCCGGCCGAGCAGGGCGGCGAGCAGCGTGGACTTCCCGGAGCCGTTGGCGCCGGTGATGGCGACCCGGTCGGCCCAGTCGATCTGGAGGTCCACCGGACCGAGGGCGAACGGCCCGCGCCGGGCGACCGCCCCGCGCAGCGTCGCCACGACCGCGCCCGAGCGGGGCGCGGCGGCGATCTCCATCCGCAGCTCCCACTCCTTGCGGGGCTCCTCCACCACCTCCAGCCGCTCGATGAGCCGCTCGGTCTGGCGGGCCTTGGCGGCCTGCTTCTCGGTCGACTCGGCGCGCAGCTTGCGGCCGATCTTGTCGTTGTCGGTGGCCTTGCGGCGGGCGTTGCGGACGCCCTTCTCCATCCAGTTCCGCTGGGTGCGGGCCCGCGCCTCCAGCCCCGCCCTGGTGTCGGCGTACTCGTCGTACGCCTCGCGGGCGTGCCTGCGGGCGGTCGCGCGCTCCTCCAGGTAGGCCGCGTAGCCACCGCCGTAGAGGTTCACCTGCTGCTGGGCGAGGTCGAGCTCCAGGACCTTGTTCACCGTGCGGGTCAGGAACTCCCGGTCGTGGCTGACCAGGACCGTGCCGGCGCGCAGGCCGGTGACGAACGACTCCAGCCGCTCCAGGCCGTCCAGGTCGAGGTCGTTGGTGGGCTCGTCGAGCAGGAAGACGTCGTAGCGGCTGAGCAGCAGGGACGCGAGGCCGGCGCGGGCGGCCTGCCCGCCGGAGAGGCCGGTCATGGGCCGGTCCAGGCCGATGCCCAGGCCGAGCGAGGCGGTGACCTCCTCGGCCCGCTCGTCGAGGTCCGCGCCGCCCAGGTCCAGCCAGCGCTCCAGCGCGACGGAGTAGGCGTCGTCCGCGCCGGGCGCGCCCTCGACGAGCGCCTCGGTGGCGGCGTCGAGCGCGGCCTGAGCGGCGGCGACCCCGGTACGGCGGGCGAGGAACGCCCGCACGGACTCGCCCGCACGCCGTTCGGGCTCCTGCGGAAGGTGACCGACGGTCGCGGTGGGCGGGCTGAGCCGCAGCGTGCCGTGCTCGGGCGCGGTGAGGCCCGCGAGCATCCGCAGCAGGGTGGACTTCCCCGCCCCGTTGGCCCCGACGAGCCCGATGACGTCCCCGGGGGCGACGACGAGGTCGAGCCCGGAGAAGAGCGTGCGGTCGCCGTGTCCGGCGGCGAGATCCTTGACGACGAGGGTGGCACTCATAAGGGCACCGACTTTATGCGGTCGAAGGCGCCGGGCCGAACCGGCCCGGCGCCCCGAGGGCGGCGGTGGCGGCCGTCAGGCCAGGTCCAGGAGCTGCTCGTGGAAGCCGCCGAAGCCCTTCTCGCGGTCGACGAAGTGGAGTTCGAGGATCCAGTGGCAGGGCCGCCCGGACCGGTCGACGCGGCGCAGGGGGTTGTGGTTGTCGGGGGTGATGTACGACTCGCTCCTGGCCCCGTCGTTGGTCTCGTGGGGGAACTCGCCGACCAGGTGGCCGGTGTGCCAGATGCCGATCTCCCACCCGGCCTCGGCGGCGAGCTTCTCGACCGTCCCGTACAGACCGGCGCCGGTGATGGCCTCGTCGGCCCGGAAGGCGGCGCGGCCGGCGTCGAAGATCCGGGGGAGGTCGGCCAGGAGCCGGTGCTTGTCCGGGTCCTGGCCGAAGACGTAGGTGCGCCCGAAGTCGGCCTCGTACTCCTCGAAGATCGGGCCGAAGTCGGCGAACGCGACGTCGTCCTCGCCGATGATCCGGTCCGGCGGGTTGTCCCGGTAGGGCAGCAGGGTGTTGGGGCCGGAGCGGACGATCCGCTTGTGCCAGTGCTTGGTGGTGCCGAACATCTCGTTGGCGAGGTCACGGATGTGATCGCTCACCTCGCGCTCCCCGCGCCCCGGGGCCACGATCCCGCGCGCCTCCACCTCGGCGAACAGCGCGATCGCCTTCTCCTGCGCGGCGACCAGCCCCGCTACCCGCTTCGCTTCCGCGTCCAGCATCTCCGGACCCCCCTGTTGGTCGGCATGTTTTGGTTGGCACATACAAAGATCAATTCCGCTGGATGATCTCATGTACGACAGCGCGCCGCCCCCGCCGGTTCATTCCCCGCCCGCTCATCGCCCGCGTGTGCCACTTCCCGCCCGGCGGCGGGGAGTTCACCGGTACCGTCGGCGCATGGCAAGCGATGTGATCGTGGTCGGTGCCGGCGTCATCGGACTGACCAGCGCGGTCGTCCTGGCGGAGCGGGGCCGGCGCGTCGAGGTGTGGACCCGTTCGCCGTCCTCCGAGACCACCTCGGCGGTGGCCGGGGGCCTGTGGTGGCCCTACCGGATCGAGCCGCGCGACCGGGCCGGCGACTGGGCGCTCGCCTCGCTCGCGGTCATGACCGGCCTGGCCGGGCGGCCGGAACGGACCGGGGTGCGCCTGGCCGAGGGCACCCACGCCGGCCAGGCCCCCGGGGAGCTCGGCGCGTGGGCGGCCCGGGTGCCGGGGCTGCGCGCCGCCGGCACGGGCGAGTTGCCGCGCGGCTACGACCGCGGGGTGCGCGTCCGCCTGCCGTTGCTGGACATGGCCACGCATCTCGACTACCTGACGCGGCGGTTGGGCGCGGCGGGCGGCACCGTCGCCGTCCGCCCGGTCGACTCGCTCGCGCGGGCCGCCCGCTCGGCGCCCGTCGTCGTCAACTGCACCGGCCTGGGCGCCCGCGACCTCGTCCCCGACCCCTCGGTGCACCCGGTGCGGGGCCAGCTCGTCGTGGTCGAGAACCCCGGCATCGACGAGTGGTTCACCGCCGCCGACGACACCGGGACCGACACCGTCTACGTCTTCCCCCAGCCCTACGGCGCCGTCCTCGGCGGCACCGCCCAGGAACACGCCTGGGACCGGGCCCCCTCGCCCCGCACCGCCCGGGCCATCATCAGCCGCTGCTCCCGCGTCTTCCCCCGCCTGGCCCGGGCCCGCGTCCTCGGGCACCGCGTGGGCCTGCGCCCGGCCCGCCCGCGCGTCCGCCTGGAGGCCGAGCCCCTGCCGGGCGGCGGCCGGCTCGTCCACAACTACGGCCACGGCGGAGCGGGCATCACCGTCTCCTGGGGCTGCGCCCTGGCGGCGGCGGACCTGGTGGAGACGGACCTGGTGGAGACGGACCTGGCGGAGACGGACCCGGGGGAGACGGCCACGCCGTCTTGACAGCGCGGGCCCGGACGGAATGCTGTACCGCGTGACGCACCTGCCCACACCCCTGACCGGCGTCGTCCCCCCGCTCTGCACCCCCCTCACCCCCGGCGGCGACGTGGACGTCCGCTCCCTCGTCTCGCTCGTCGAACACCTGCTGGACGCCGGGGTCCACGCGGTGTTCGCCCTCGGCACCAGCGGCGAGGCCGCCTTCCTGAGCGACGCCCAGCGCGACGAGGTCCTGCGGATCACCGTCGAGACGGTGGCCGGACGGGTGCCCGTGCTGGCGGGCGTGATCGACACGGCCACGGCCCGCGTCGTCGACCGGGCGCTGGCCGCCGCCGCCCACGGCGCCGACGCGCTCGTCGCCACCGCGCCCTTCTACGCCGGGACGCACCCCGCCGAGACCGCCGACCACTTCCGCCGGATCCGGGCCGCCGTCGGCCTCCCGCTGATCGCCTACGACATCCCCCAGCACGTCCACAGCAAGCTCACCGCGCCCGTCCTCCTCCGGCTCGCCGAGGACGGCACCCTCGCCGGGCTCAAGGACAGCAGCGGCGACCTGGGCGCCTTCCGCCGCCTGCTGGTCGCGCTGCGCGAACGCGGCCTCGACGGCACCTTCGCCGCGCTCACCGGCTCCGAGCTCGCCGTGGACGCCGCCCTGCTCGCGGGCGCCCACGGCGTCGTCCCCGGGCTGGGCAACGTCGACCCGGCCGGGTACGTACGGCTGTACGACCACGCGCGGGCCGGGCGCTGGCCGGAGGCGGCGGCCGAGCAGGACCGGCTCGCGGCGCTGTTCGCCCTCGTCGACGCGGGGGACACCGCCACGATGAGCGGCGGCGCCGCCGCGCTCGGCGGCTTCAAGGCCGCGCTGCGCGCGCTCGGCGTCATCGACTGCGCGGCGACGGCCGCGCCCCAGCGGCCGCTGTCCGACCAGGCCGTCGCCGAGGTCCGCCGACGACTGGCGGAGGGCGGACTGCTCACCTAGCGCCGGACGCTCCCGTGGCACGGGCTCACGTGGCACGGCCTTCCTGCCGAAAACGAACGGTGAACGCCGACCGGTGGGAGAGAGCCGTTCATGGACGAGGTGACCGCGCGCTACGTGGAACTGTGCCGCGCCGACGGGAGCGGGCTGAGCCGGGCCGTCGCCGAGGCCGAGCTGCCGGGCTGTCTGCGCGACGCCCGGCTGCTGGCCCGGCCGCTGTTCGCCGACGAACCGGAGCTGCGGGCGGCGGTGGACGACCTGCTGGCCCTCTTCGACGTCCTCGTCTCCCTGCCCGACCGGCTCTTCGACGGCGACGTCGAACGGTACTGGGCGGCCCTGGGCGGCGAGCCCCGCCTGGCCCCGCTGCTGCGGCGCCACGCCCACGCCGGGCGGCCCGCGGACCGCTTCGGCCGGGCCGACCTCTACCGCGACGAGCACGGCCGCTTCGCCCTGCTGGAGTTCAACATCGCCGGCGGAGTGGGCGGCTTCGAACTGGGCGAACTGCCCCGCTCCCTCGAAGCCGTGCCCGCCTTCGCCGCCTTCGCCGAGCGGTACGCGCTGCGGCACGTACGGACCGCCGAACGCGTGGCCGCGACGCTGCGGGGCGTGGCGCCGCGCCCGTCCCCCGTGGTGGCCCTGGTGTTCGCACCCGGGGCGCTGCCCCGGTACCGGCGGCCCATCGCCCCCACCGTCGCGGTGCTGGAGGGCCAGGGGCTGGACGTCCTCCTCGGCGAACTGGGCGACGTGCGGGGCGACGGCGGGAAGCTGTTCGTCGGCACGGCCCGCGTCGACGTGGTGCTGCGCTTCTTCACCGTCGACGACACCATCGGACACGAGGACGGCCTCGCCGCGATCACCCGAGCCGACGAGAAGGGGACGGCCGTCCTGTGGACCGGGCTGGACAGCGCCCTGTTCACCAACAAGGGCGCCCTCGCGCTGCTGTCCGACCCCCGGTGCGACGCCGTGCTGTCCCCGCGCGAGCGGCGGGCGGCCGAACGGATCCTGCCGTGGACCAGACTGCTGACCGCGCCGCTGGTCGACCGGTGCGTCGAGGAGCGCGAACGGCTGATCCTCAAGCCCTGCCGGGGCTTCGCGGGCTCGGGCGTCGTCGCGGGCTGGGCCTGCCCGGAACGGGAGTGGCGCGACGCGCTGCGCGACGCCGCCGGTGGCGGGTTCGTCGTACAGCGCCGGGTCGTGCCCCGGCCGGAGCCGGTCGTGGACCCGGGGACGGGGGCGACCGAGGACTGGACGCCGGTCTGGGGCCTGTTCGTCACCCCCGGGGGATACGGGGGCAACGCCATCCGCGCGCAGCGCGCCACGGGCGGCGACGTCATCGGCTACAGCACCAGCACCGAGACCCTGGCCACCGTCGCCTTCACCCGGCCCGCCGACGCTCAGCCCGTCGGCTGAGCGCGCGCCGTCGTGTCCCCGTGGAGGAGACCCTGGTGCCCCGCCCAGTAGGGCGCGCGCAGGGCGGTCTTGTCGACCTTGCCGATGGGGGTCAGCGGCAGCGCGTCGACGAACTCGAAGCTCGCGGGCAGATAGACGGGCCGCTCCAGCTCGGCCAGCACGCACTTGCGCAGCTCGTCGAGCTCCACGTGCGCCCCGGGAGCGGTGACGACGACGGCGTGCACGGCCTGCCCGTACAGCGGGTGCGGCACCGGGATCACCGCGGCGGCCCGGACCGCCGGGTGGGTGGTCAGCGCGTTCTCCACGAGCGGCGAGTAGATGGTGGACCCGGCCTCCCCCGTGATGATCACGTCGTTGCGCCGGTCCATGAGGAAGAAGTAGCCCTCCTCGTCCCGGTAGCCGAGATCACCGGTGCGCAGCCAGCCGTCCGGGTGGAACACGGCGGCGGTGGCCTCCGGCTGGTTGAGGTAGCACTCCATGACGCGCGGCCCGCGCGCGCAGATCTCGCCGATCTCTCCCGGCGGCAGGGGCCGGCCCTGCTCGTCGCGGACCTCCGTCTCCATGTCGGGGAAGGAACGGCCGACGGAACGCAGCAGTCTGCCCTCGTCCACGAGGTGATCGGCGGAGTTCAGCGCTGTGAGGCCGAACGCCTCGGTCTGGGCGTAGAGCTGCCACAGCACCGGCCCGAACCGGTCGAGGGCCTGCTGGAGCCGGTCCGGGGTGATCGGGCTGGCCCCGTACATGACGCGGCGCAGCCGGGAGCAGTCGACGGCGGCCAGCCCCGGGTGGTCGAGCAGCCGGTACAGCATGGGCGGCATCAGCATCATGGCGGTGATCGGCTCGTTCGTCAGCGCCTCGATCACCGCCTCCGGAGTGAAGCGGTCCAGGAGCGTGAGCGTGCTGCCCCCGGCCAGGCCGCTCAGTGCGTACAGCCCGCCGACGTGGGCGATCTGGCTGGTCACCAGCAGCGTGACGGGCTCGGGGAGGAACGGGTTCGCCAGGATCGTCCGGTACATCCGGTGCCGGTGCAGGATGGCTTTGGTGAGGCCCGTGGTGCCGCCGGAGCACAGCACCGTCTCCACCTGCCCGGCGTGCGCCCACGTCGGGTCGTCGGCCGGGCGGGCGCGCCGGACGACGTCCATCAGGTCCGGCGCCGGCCCGCCGGATCCCAGCGTCAGCAGGCGGGCCCCGGGGAAGGCGCTGGTGACCGCGTGCGCGCAGGTCTCCGAGATCCGGTCGTCCACGATCAGGACGTCGGCGGGAACGTTCGCCGCGACGCTGGCGTACTCGGCCGGCCCCCGGTCCACCGGCATCGGCAGGAACCGCGCCCCCACCAGGTGCGCCGCGAACGGCACGCACACCGCCTCGGCGCGGTTCCCGCTGGCCAGGGCAACGGTGGTGCCGGGCCCCAGGCCGAGGGACCGGAATCCGGCGGCCATCTGACGAATCGTTTCTGCGAGCTCGGCGTAGGTCATCCGGAGATCCCGGTACACCACGGCCTCCCGCGTCCCGTACCCCGGGAACACCTCGTCCACCAGCCGAGCGGCATAGCTGCGCCCCGCCGCTCCGTCCGACCCGTCCATGGGCCCGCCTCCTCTTCCGGTTCCGGTAGGCGCCCCTGGTCGGGTCAGGACGGGACGTCACACGGGACGACGGCGCGGACGCGCGTCGTCCCGTGTGATCGATGGCCGGTGGCGGGGTGGGTCTCACCGGGAAGGCCGCTCATTCATCCGGTCGGGCGCAGGAATCGTCCGTCAGCGAGGCGCGGTCACCAGTCCCGCCTCGTAGGCGGTGATCACGAGCTGGACCCGGTCCCGGGCGCCCAGTTTGGTGAGCAGCCGTGACACGTGCGACTTGGCGGTGGCCACCGTGATGAAGAGGTCCTCCGCGATCTCGGTGTTCGACCGGCCGCGTCCGACCAGGGTCAGGACCTCCCGTTCCCGCTCGGTGATGCCCTCGACCGGCCGTGGCGGGCGCCGCGGGGCGGCCTCGGGGCGCCCGGCGAAGTCCGCGATCAGACGGCGCGTCACCCCCGGTGCGAGCAGCGCGTCGCCGGCGGCGACGACGCGGATCGCCGCGAGGATGTCGTCCAGCGCCATGTCCTTGACGACGAAGCCGCTCGCGCCCGCCCGCAGGGCGCCGCGGACGTGGTCGTCCTCGTCGAAGGTGGTCAGGACCAGGACACGGGCCGCCGTGGGACCGGCCGTGATCAGACGGGTGGCCTCGATGCCGTCCATGCCGGGCATCCGGATGTCCATCACCACGACGTCGGGGTCGAGCTCGCCGACGAGCCGGACCGCTTCGGAGCCGGTGGCGGCCTCGCCGACGACCTCCAGGTCGGGATGGTCGGCCATGAGCACCCGCAGTCCGGACCGCACCAGCGGCTGGTCGTCGGCGAGCAGGATCCTGACGGTCACCGGGCCGCCACCTCGACCGGAACGCAGTCGGGCGCGGGCAGCGGCAGCCGGGCGGCCACCCGGAAGCCGCCCCCGGGGCGCGGGCCGGCGCTGAGCCGGCCGCCCAGCAGGCCGGCCCGCTCGCGCATGCCGATGATGCCGAAGCCGTGGGCCGGGCCGTCGCCGGCGAGGCCACGCCCGTCGTCGACGACCTCCACGGACAGTTCCTCGTCGCCGTGGTCGATGGTCACCCGGCAACTCCCGGTGCCCGCGTGGCGGACCACGTTGGTCAGCGCCTCCTGCACGATGCGGTAGGCGGACAGATCGATGTCGGCGGGCAGCGGGCGCTCGCTCCCGCCGCGGCGCACCTCGACGTGTACCCCCGCGTCCCCGGTCGCCGCCGCCAGCCGTTCGATGTCGGCCAGTCCCGGCGCGGGTGACCGCTCGGGGGCGTCCGTGTCCCGGTCGGCCTGACGGAGGGACACCAGCGTGCGGCGCAGGCCCGACAGGGTCTCCCTGCTGGTGGCCTCGATGGCGCGCAGCGCCTCGCGGGCCTCCGTCGGCCGGCTCTCGATGACCCGGCTGCCCACACCGGCCTGGATGGCGATGATGCCGACGCTGTGCGCGACCATGTCGTGCAGCTCCCGTGCGATCCGCAGCCGTTCGGCGGTCACGGCCTCGGCCACCTCCCGCGAGCGCAGCGCCACCGCGTGCTCGCGGCGCTCACGAACGAGGAGGCCGGCCGTGCAGGAGGCGGCCATCGCCAGGAGGGCGATCAGCCCGTTGACGGACAGGTTGTCCCCGTGCGCGAAGAGGCCGATGACCAGCAGTTGCACGATGAAGGACACGGCCACGGCGATGACCGGGGCACGGCGGGCATGGGTGGCGACGACGATGCCCAGAACGAGGTCCACCGCCAGGTATCCCAGGAACTCGCCCTGGTACGAAACCGTCGGGATCGCATGGGCGGAGCTCGGAGGGCCCACCACGGCAACCGTGGATCCGAGGAGCGCCAGGGCGAGGGCGGCCGGCGGCAGCCGTCGCACGACGCCGGCGAGCAGGCTCGCGGCGAGCAGTGCCCCGACGCCGTGGACCGTGCCCGACGCCCGTGGCGCGGCCCCCACCAGCAGGGCCACCATGAGGAGGTAGGCGGCGGCTCCCGCCCAGGCCACGGCCTTCGTATCGATCGGATTCACGCCGCGAGACTAACCGGCCGTCACCCGCGCGGCGTCAGCCCGGGGACGTACGCCCACGGGCCAGTGCCCGGCGGACGATTGCCGCCCACGGCCCCATGCGGATAGGCAGGCCCTCCCGGCAGTCTCGGTGCCGTGATCGAAGTCAACGAGCTCACCAAGCGCTACGGCGGCAAGACGGCCGTCGACCAGCTGTCCTTCACCGTCCGGCCGGGCCGGGTCACCGGGTTCCTCGGGCCCAACGGAGCGGGCAAGTCCACCACCCTGCGGATGATCCTCGGCCTGGACGCGCCCACCGCCGGCACCGCCACCGTCGGCGGCGTCCCCTTCCGCAGCCACCCGCGTGGGCTGCGGCACGTCGGAGCCCTCCTCGACGCCGGGCAGGTCCACGGCGGCCGCAGCGCCGTGGCCCACCTGTCCGCCCTGGCCCGGAGCAACGGCATCCCACGGCGACGGGTGGACGACGTGCTGCACGAGGTGGGACTGGCCGAGGCGGCGAACCGCCGCATCGGCGGCTTCTCCCTCGGCATGAAACAGCGGCTGGGAGTCGCCACCGCCCTCCTCGGCGACCCGCCCGTGCTCATGTTCGACGAGCCGGTCAACGGCATGGACCCGGAGGGCGTGCTCTGGGTACGCCGGCTCTTCCGGCGCCTGGCCGCCGAGGGGCGCACGGTGTTCCTCTCCAGCCATCTGATGTCGGAGATGGAGAACACCGCCGACGATCTCGTCGTCATCGGCCGGGGCCGCCTCATCGCCGCCGAGCCGCTCCGGGACTTCGCGGCGCGCGGCACCCGGCGCGGCGTCGTGGTGGGCACGCCGCGAGCGGCGGAACTGGCGGCCGCGCTGACGGCGGCGGGCGCCTCGGTCGAGCCGGAGGGATCGGCGGATACGGAGAGGCTCGTCGTCACCGGGCTCCCGGCGGACCGGATCGGGGCACTCGCCTTCGAGAAGGGAATCCGGCTGGACGAACTGACCACCCGCACCGCCTCGCTGGAGTCGGCCTTCATGGAACTCACCGCCGACAGCACCGAATACCAGGCAGGACAGGCCCGATGACGACACTCGCCCCCGTTCCCCGGACCACTTCCGTCGCCGGGCCGCCCGCCCGTTCCCGCGACCTGTTCGCCGCCGAGTGGATCAAGACGCGGTCCCTGCGCTCCACGCCGTGGACGATCGCGCTCACCGTCCTGTTCGTCATCGGCTCCGCCGCCGTGGCGTCGATGACGGACGACGCCACGGTCCCCGGCCCCGCCGGCTTCCGGCACTACGACGCCTATCCACCGGCCGGCTACTGGACGCTGATACTCATCGCGAGCAGCATGGGCGCCCTCGGCGTGGTGAGCGAGTACGGCAGCGGCCTGATCCGCGTCACCACCGTGGCCGTCCCCGCCCGCGGCTCGGTGGTGCTGGCCAAGGCCGCCGTCACCGCCGTGCTGTGGACGGCGGTCGGCACGATCGCCTCCCTCGGCTCCTTCCTGGTCTCCCAGGCCGTCCTGGCCGGACGGCACGCGGCCGTGCCGATCACCCACCCCGGGGTCTTCCGGGCGGTGGCGGCGTCCGCGCTGCTGGCGCCGGTCTGCGCGCTGGTCGGCCTGGGCCTCGGCGTCCTCCTCCGGCACGCCGCCGCGACCATGGTCACCGGCGTCTTCGTCCTGCTGATGCTGCCCACCATGTTCGCGGAGAGCGACCGCTGGTCGGCGGACGTCAAACACGCGCTGGTCTCGGCCGCCTGGAAGCGCCTGATCGAGACCTGGGAGCCGGATCCCGCGTCTCTGGCATACACCGCCACGGTCTCCGGCTCCTGGATCGTCTACGCGCTCTGGCCGCTGCTCACGGTCGCGCTCGCCGTGCTGGTGGTGAGGCGCCGCGACGTGTGAGCGCGCCCCGCTACCGGCCCAGCAGCCCTGCCCGCCGCAGCGCATCGGCCATCGCCCCGTCCGCCGCCGGAGCGGCGGCCTGTCGGCCGCCCTCCGCCCGGCGGGGGCGCGGGGCTCCGCCCCGGCGCGGAGCGCTCCCGCGCTCGCCGCGCTCCGCGCGCTCGCGGCGCTCGCCGCCGCCGGCGCGGGCCGGCGACGCCTCGTCGTCCAGACGGAGCGTCAGCGAGATCCGCTTGCGCGGGATGTCGACGTCCATCACCTTCACCCGCACGATGTCGCCGGGCTTGACCACGTCGCGCGGGTCCTTCACGAACGTCTTCGACATCGCCGACACGTGCACCAGGCCGTCCTGGTGGACGCCCACGTCCACGAAGGCGCCGAAGGCCGCGACGTTGGTGACGACGCCCTCCAGCAGCATCCCCGGCGTCAGGTCGCCGATCTTCTCCACGCCCTCCTTGAAGGCCGCCGTCCGGAACGCGGGCCGCGGGTCGCGGCCCGGCTTCTCCAACTCGCGCAGGATGTCCGTCACGGTCGGCAGGCCGAAGGAGTCGTTCACGAAGTCCTCGGGACGCAGCGCGCGCAGCGCCGCCGTGTTGCCGATGAGCGCGGCGACGTCACCGCCCGTCGCCTTCACCATGGACCGCACCACGGGGTACGCCTCGGGGTGGACGCTGGAGGCGTCCAGCGGGTCGTCGCCGCCGCGGATGCGGAGGAAGCCGGCGCACTGCTCGTACGCCTTGGGGCCCAGCCGGGCCACGTCCTTGAGGGCCTTGCGGGAGCGGAAGGGGCCGTTGGCGTCGCGGTGGGCGACGATGTTCTCGGCGAGGCCGGAGCTGACGCCGGAGACCCGGGAGAGCAGCGGCGCCGAGGCGGTGTTGACGTCGACGCCGACGCCGTTGACGCAGTCCTCGACGACCGCGTCCAGCGAGCGGGACAGCTTCACCTCGGACAGGTCGTGCTGGTACTGGCCGACGCCGATCGACTTCGGGTCGATCTTCACCAGCTCGGCGAGCGGGTCCTGGAGCCGGCGGGCGATGGAGACCGCGCCGCGCAGGGAGACGTCCATGCCGGGCAGCTCCTGCGAGGCGAACGCGGACGCGGAGTAGACCGAGGCGCCGGCCTCGGAGACCATCACCTTCGTCAGCCCCAGCTCGGGGTGACGGGCGATCAGATCGGCCGCCAGCTTGTCGGTCTCGCGGGAGGCCGTGCCGTTGCCGATCGCGACGAGCTCCACGCCGTGCTCGCGGGCGAGCCGGGCCAGGGTGGCCAGCGAGGCGTCCCACTTGTTCTGCGGGACGTGGGGGTAGATGGTCTCCGTCGCGGAGACCTTGCCGGTCGCGTCCACGACGGCGACCTTCACGCCCGTGCGGAAGCCCGGGTCCAGGCCCATCGTGGCGCGCGTGCCGGCCGGGGCGGCGAGCAGCAGATCGCGCAGGTTCGCCGCGAAGACGCGGACGGCCTCGTCCTCGGCGGCCTGGCGCAGCCGCGTCCGCAGGTCGATGCCCAGGTGCGTCACGATCCGGGTGCGCCAGGCCCAGCGCACGGTGTCGCCCAGCCACTTGTCCGCCGGACGGCCCCGGTCGGCGATCCCGAAGCGCCGGGCGATCATCTGCTCGTAGGCGCTGGGGCCCTCGGTGGACTCCTCCGGCGCCCGCGGCTCCAGGGTGAGCTCGAGGACGTCCTCCTTCTCGCCGCGCAGCATCGCCAGCACCCGGTGCGAGGGGAGCTCGGTGAAGGGCTCGGCGAAGTCGAAGTAGTCGGCGAACTTCGCGCCCGCCTCCTCCTTGCCCTCGCGCACCTTCGCGGCCACCCGCCCGCGCGACCACATGCGCTCGCGCAGTTCGCCGATCAGGTCGGCGTCCTCGCCGAACCGCTCGGTGAGGATGGCGCGGGCGCCCTCCAGCGCGGCGGCGGCGTCCGCGACGCCCTTGTCCCCGTCGACGAACGCGGCGGCCGCCGCCACCGGGTCGGTGCCCGGGTCGCGCAGCAGGCCGTCGGCCAGCGGCTCCAGCCCGGCCTCGCGGGCGATCTGCGCCTTGGTGCGCCGCTTGGGCTTGAACGGGAGGTAGATGTCCTCCAGGCGGGCCTTGGAGTCGGCCTCGCGGATCCGGGCCTCCAGCGCCTCGTCCAGCTTGCCCTGCGACCGCACGGACTCGAGGACCGCCGCCCGGCGGTCCTCCAGCTCCCGCAGATAGCGCAGCCGCTCCTCCAGCGTGCGCAGCTGCGCGTCGTCGAGCGCCCCGGTCGCCTCCTTGCGGTAGCGCGCGACGAACGGCACGGTGGACCCGCCGTCGAGCAATTCGACGGCGGCCCGCACCTGCCGCTCCCGCACGCCGAGCTCCTCGGCGATCCTGCCTTCGATCGACGTCGACGTCGTCACGATCACGCTCCGCTTTCCCTGTTCCGCGGCGGTTCCGCCGCGCTGAGCCGCGATCTGCATTGTGGCAGGTACCGCTGACAGAGCTCGCTGGCCGGTTATCCCCGCAGGTCGGACGGGAAGGCGCCGCCCTCCACCAGGGTCGTGGTGTAGCGCTGGGCCAGCTCGGTCAGCCGCGCGACACCGGCGGCGCCCAGGTGCTCGTAGGGGGCGCGGTCCAGGCGGTCCGTCGCGTCCTCCAGCTCCTCGCGCAGGTCGACGCCGGCCCGCGTCAGCGTGCCGTCCGTGTTCAGCAGCCCGCGGTCCAGCAGCCGCTCCCGGCCGGCGGCCAGGTCGTCCTCGCTCCAGCCGCGCGTGCGCAGCAGCCACTTGTGGGACATGCCCTTGCCGGTGGCGGAGTGGGTCAGGACCGCCTCGATCGGGTCGATGCCGGCCTGGACGAGGACCATCAGGTGGCCGTCGCCGCGGTACTCGCGCAGCAGCGTGGTGGCGTGCCACAGCGCCAGGTGCGGGGCGTCCGGCACGGGCAGGTCGGCGTGGGCCGCGTACAGGGTGCGCATGGACCGGTCGCAGGCCTCGGTGGCCCGCAGCGCGAGCTCGGCGGCCTCGGCCATCTCGGCGGAGGCCACGGTCTCCTCGCCGAGCAGCCGCCGCAGCAGGGCGTCGGCGGCGCGCAGCCGCGCGGCCAGGACGTCCTCGGGGGAGGCGATGTCCCAGACGGCGGGGAGGTGCCGGGAGATCAGCTCGTGGCTGAAGCTGAAGAACGAGGCCGTCACCACGCCCGGCCCGACCCGGCCGAAGGCGGCGGCGCGTCCCGCCAGATAGACGGCGCCGAAGCTCTCGGTGCCGCCGATGCCGAGGGCGCCCACCTCCCGCTGGATCTCCGGGGAGAAGTACTGGGCCGAGTGGTAGGGGTTGAGGAACGCGTGGCAGCGGCGGGCGGCGCCGGCGGGCAGAGAAGTCATGTCCCGTACCGTACGTACTGGTTGGTACGGAAGGAAAGGATGAAGGTCACAGCCGCCACCGATGGCAGGAAAGGTGGGGAACCCGTCATTGCGGCCATGACGGGAGGACGGCCAGCATGGAGGCCATGAGAACCCGCACGGTGCTGATCGTCCTCTTCGAGGGGATCCAGCCCCTCGATGTCACCGGCCCCCACGAGGTGTTCGCCGGAGTGCGGCCCGAGCGCGGCGCGGAGGGCGGCTACGAGGTGCGCACCGCGACGATCGACGGCGCGCCGGTCCGCAGCACGAGCGGGCTGCGGCTCGCCCCCGACGCGGCCCTCGCCGACTGCGCCGTGCCCGACCTGCTCGTCGTCCCCGGCGGGGAGGGCGCCCTGGAGCCCGATCCCCGGATCGTGTCCTGGCTGCGCGTCAACGGCCCCCGGGCCGGGCGGCTGCTCTCCGTCTGCACCGGCGCGTTCCTGGTCGCCGCCGCCGGGCTGCTCGACGGCCGGCGCGCCACCACCCACTGGGCGTACTGCGACCGGTTCACCGAGCGCTTCCCGGACGTGCTGCTGGACCCCGAGCCCATCTTCGTGCGCGACGGCCGCGTCGCCACGTCGGCCGGCGTGACGGCGGGCATCGATCTGGCGCTCGCCGTCGTCGAGGAGGACCACGGCCGGCAGGTGGCCCTCACCATCGCCCGCCACCTGGTCGTCTTCCTCCGGCGGCCCGGCAACCAGCGGCAGTTCAGCGTCCCGCTCGCCGCCCAGACGGCCGGGCGCCCGACGCTGCGCGACATCCAGCACTGGATCGTCGAGCACCTCCGCGCCGACCTGTCGGTGGACGCGCTCGCGGACCGCGCGGGCCTGTCGCCCCGGCACTTCGCCCGGGCCTTCCGGGACGAGGTGGGGATGACACCGGGGCGCTATGTCGACCTGGTGCGCCTGGAGGCCGCGCGGCGGCTGCTGGAGGACACCGGGCAGGGCGTGGAGGAGGTCTCCCGCGCCTGTGGCTACGGCACGCCCGAGGCGATGCGGCGGGCCTTCGTCCGGGCCCTGGGCGCGGCTCCGGCCGAATACCGGCGGCGCTTCCGGCCCATGACGGCGGTTCAGCCGATTGCGGTCTGACCGCTTCCTTTCAATTTTCCTTCAAGCATGAGAGAAGGCTTTGCCATGCAGATCGCCATCCTGCTTTATCCCGGTTTCACCGCACTTGACGCCGTGGGCCCGTACGACACCCTCAGCCGCCTCCCGGGCGCGGAGACCGTCTTCGTGGCCGAGCGGCCCGGCCCGGTGCCCAACGAGAGCGGCAACCTCACGCTCGTCGCCGAGCGCTCCCTCGCGGACGTGCCCCGCCCCGACATCGTCGTCGTCCCCGGCGGTCCGGACCGGTTCCTGCCGCTCGATCCCGGCCCCGTGCGGGACTGGCTGACGGCCGTGGACCGCCACACGACCTGGACGACGTCGGTGTGCACCGGCTCCGTGATCCTGGCCTCCGCCGGGCTGCTGACGGGCCGCCCGGCCACCTCGCACTGGCTCCACCTGGAGCAGCTGCGCTCCCTGGGCGCCGAGCCGACGGGACAGCGGGTCGTCTTCGACGGCAAGTACGTCACCGCCGCCGGGGTCTCCTCGGGCATCGACATGGGCCTCGCCCTCCTCGGCCGGATCGCGGGCGACCGGACGGCCCAGACCGTCCAGCTGATGATCGAGTACGACCCGCAGCCGCCGTACGACGCGGGCTCGCCGGAGAAGGCCCCCGCCGACATCGTCGCGGAGTGGCGCGCGGCGTACGTCCCGCGCTAGGCCGACAGGCCCCGTAAGGGGCGCGGGGAACTGCGCGACAAGCCCCCACCGGCCTGCTGTTGGATACGGTGCGAGGGCAGTCGGGCCGCTGCGGGCCGTCCGTGGCTGATCGCGCAGTTCCCCGCGCCCCTATGGGGGCACCCAGAGCGGGGTGCTCAGACCGTCCAGTCGAAGAGCGGCGCCCGCCGTTCCAGGAACGCGGCGACACCCTCGGCGGTGTCGCCGCTGCCGCGTTCCCGCGCGGCCCAGTGGGCCACGCGGTCCGCCGTGACCGGGGACGAGGCGAACTCCTTGGCCGCCGCCTGCGTCAGCTGCGAACGCGCCGCCAGCGTCGCCGCGAACTCCGCCACCCTGCCGTCGAGCGCGTCCGCCGGCCACACCTCGTCCACCAGCCCGGTGCGCAGGGCCCGCTCGGTGTCGATCAGCTCGGCGGAGAACAACAAGTACTTGGCGGTCGCCGGGCCCACCAGCTCCACCAGCCGCCGCGTGGTGGACGCCGGGTAGACGATGCCCAGCCGCGCAGGGGTGACCCCGAAGGACGCCCCTTCCGCAGCGAAGCGCAGGTCGCAGGCGACCGCGAGCTGGCAGCCGCCGCCGACGCAGTGGCCGCGCACGGCCGCGATCGTCGGCTTGGGGAACGCCGCCAGCGCCTCCTCCGCCGCCACCGCCAGATCCCGCGAGCCCACGCCGCCGTCGGCGGCCAGCGTGGCGATGTCCGCGCCCGCGCAGAACGTCCCGCCCTCGCCGGTCAGCACCAGCACCCGGACCGCCGGGTCGGCGGCGCAGCGCGCGAGGAGCCCGGGCAGGTCCTTCCACATCCCGGTGGTCATGGCGTTCCGTTTGGCGGGGTTGACGATCCGGACGGTGGCGACGGGTCCGTCGATCACAAGCTGCAGTGCGGGCTCCATGGGCGGATGCTAACCGGGACCAGGAAGTCATGATCAAACAGTCTGCGGGGCGACAGCCGCGTGCGGGATCGGTCGAACCCCGCCGGAATCCGTCGATAGCGATGACTTCTGGTCAGCTCACCGGAGCGGACGCCAAGGTTCCCAACACTCGGCACAGGTGGTCGGGCCACGGCGAGGGGTGGGTTACGGAGATGGAGATGTGCGGGGGACGCCTGCCCGGGCCGGGGCGGGCGGCCGTGCCCCGCAAGCCCGCCGAGTACGACGGGAGCTGGCGCTGGACGGCTCCCGCGCTCGACCGGTCCGTCCCCGCGGCCCGGAGCGCCGTCCGCGAGCTGATCCGGCGCCGCGCGGTGCCGCTGCGCGAGGACCAGCTGTACGGGCTGCTGCTCATCGTCTCCGAGCTGGTCACCAACGCCGTGCGGCACGCGGCGCTGCTCTCCCCGGAGGTGGCCGTGGAGGTCTCCGTGGGCCCGGAGTGGGTCCGGGTGGCCGTCGAGGACAACCACCCGTACCGCCCCGCGCCCATGGAGGCGTGCCCGG
This sequence comes from Streptomyces abikoensis, assembly GCF_014648775.1. Taxonomy (GTDB): domain Bacteria; phylum Actinomycetota; class Actinomycetes; order Streptomycetales; family Streptomycetaceae; genus Streptomyces; species Streptomyces abikoensis. The sequence goes on along the minus strand of NZ_BMRT01000001.1, from coordinate 884,028 downwards.
AGGACGAGCCGCGCACCGGCGGCCGGGGCCTGCTGCTGGTGCAGGCGACGGTGGAGGAGGCCGGCGGCTGCTACGACGTCGAGCACACCGCCGGCGGCGGCAAGGTGGTCTGGGCCGCCCTGCCGCTGCGCTCCCGGCCTACCAGCCCGCGGCGTCCCCGGTGACCTCGCGGATCGCCGGGCGGGCGGCGTCCAGCACGGTCATGAACCACGCCGAGAAGGGGTACTTCTCGCGCAGCGCGTCGAGCTCGGCGGGGGTGACGAACGCGGTCTCCGCGATCTCCGTCGGGTCCGGGTCCGGCAGGGCCGTGACGGTACCCACGAACAGGTGGTTGTACTCCTGCTCGACCAGGCCCGAGGCCGGGTCCGGGTGGTTGTAGCGGACGGTCCCGGCCTCGCGCATCAGCGCGGGCGCCAGGCCGAGCTCCTCACCGGTGCGGCGGGCGGCGGCGACGAAGGGCGGCTCGGCCGGGTAGGGGTGGCCGCAGCAGGTGTTCGACCACACGCCGGGGGAGTGGTATTTCTCCAGCGCCCGGCGCTGGAGCAGCAGCCGGCCCGCGTCGTCGAAGAGAAAGACCGAGAAGGCCCGGTGGAGCCTGCCGGGGGCGATGTGGGCGGAGACCTTCTCGGCGGTGCCGATGGTTCTGCCGTCCTCGTCGACCAGCTCCAGCATGATCGGTTCGGCGGCGTCGGCGGCCTCGGGGCGCCGGTCCGAGTCGGCGGAGCGGCCCTTGGCAGATGTGATCGGCATTGACCATCCTCATTGTCGGTCTTCCACCTTCAAGTCTGCCGTACGGAATGCCCACGACCACGGCGGACGATTCATCGGGGCCCGGTGGCATCAGTGGCAGAGGCCGGCCTCGTGCTCGGCGTGCCCGCCGGGCTCCAGCTGAAAGGTGCAGTGCTCCACGGCGAAGTGTTCGCCGAGGCAGTCTTGAAGGTCGTGCAACATCTTCTCCTGCCCCGCCGAGTCCAGCGCGCCGGGGTCCACCACCACGTGCGCCGACAGCACAGGCATCCCCGATGTGATCGTCCACATGTGGAGGTCGTGGAGGCCCCGCACGCCGGGCAGGGCCAGGATGTGCGCCCGGACCTCGTCCATGTCGACGTTCCTCGGCGCCGCCTCCAGCAGCACGTCCAGCGCCTCGCGCAGCAGCTTCACCGTGCGCGGCACGATCATCAGGCCGATCAGCAGCGAGGCGACCGGGTCCGCCCGGGTCCAGCCCGTCGCCATGATCACCAGCGCGGAGACCACCACGGCCAGCGAGCCCAGCGCGTCCGAGAGGACCTCCAGGAACGCGCCCCGCACGTTCAGGCTCTCCTTGCTGCCCCGGATCAGCAGGGCCAGCGAGACGCCGTTGGCGACCACACCGACCAGGCCGAAGACGACCGTCCGCGCGCCCGGCACCGGCGCGGGCTCCGCCAGCCGCTCGACGGCCTCGATCAGGACGTAGCCGCCGACGCCGAGCAGCAGCACGCAGTTCAGCAGGGCGGCGAGGATCTCGGCCCGGGCGTAGCCCCAGGTGCGTCTGCCGGAGGCCGGGCGGGCGGCGAAACGGATCGCCAGGAGGGCCATGAAGACCCCGACCGCGTCCGTGGCCATGTGGCCCGCCTCGGCGAACAGCGCGAGCGAACCGGTCAGCGCGCTGCCCGCCGCGTAGGCCAGCAGGACGGTCAGGGTGATGCCCAGCGCGATCCGCAGCCGCCCCTTGTGGGCGGCCGCGGCCGTGCCGGTCGCACCGGGCGGGCGTCCCCCGTGCGAGTGGCCGTGGTGGTGACCCGCTCCCATGCCCGCCGCCTTCCGAAGCCGTCGCCGCCGCCCGGCCGGCGCGCACCCGCCGGCCGGGCCCAGTCAACTACGGGCGGGGGCGGGATCGCGGGGATCAGGCGCGGCGCGCCTCGGGGTGGTGGAGGCACCAGCCCTCCCAGGCGGAGGCGACCATGTCGCGGAGGCCGTGGCGGGCGCTCCAGCCCAGCTCCTTCGCGATCAGCTCGTTGGAGGCCACGACACGCGCCGGATCACCCGGACGGCGCGGCGCCGTCTCGGGCGTCAGCTCCGGGCGCCCGGTGATCTCGCCGATCAGGTCGGCCATCTCCCGCACGGACACCCCGAACCCGGTGCCGACGTTCAGCGTCAGGTCGCCCGCGCCCGGCCGCTCGGCCAGCCGGCGGGCGGCGGCGAGGTGGGCGGTCGCCAGGTCCTCGATGTGGATGTAGTCACGGACGCAGGTGCCGTCGGGGGTGGCGTAGTCGTCGCCGAAGATCAGCGGCCGCTCGCCCCGGGTAACGCGGTCGAACATCATCGGGATGATGTTGAAGACGCCGGTGTCGGCCAGCTCCGGGCGGGCCGCGCCCGCCACGTTGAAGTAGCGCAGGCACGCCGTGGCGATGCCGTGCGCGGCGCCCGTCGCCCGGACGAGCCACTCCCCGGCGAGCTTGGTCTCGCCGTACGGGTTGATCGGCAGACAGGGCGTCCGCTCGGTGACCAGGTCCACGTCGGGCATGCCGTAGACGGCCGCCGAGGACGAGAAGACGAAGCTGCGGATCCCGGCCGCGACCACGGCCTCCAGCAGCACGGTCAGCCCGTGGACGTTCTCCCGGTAGTACAGCAGGGGCTTCTCGACCGACTCCCCGACCTGCTTCTTCGCCGCCAGGTGCACCACTCCCGTCACACCGAGACCGGTGAGCGTGCGGTCGAGCAGCTCTCGGTCCAGCACCGAGCCCCGCACCAGCGGGACCGACTCCGGCAGCCGGCCGCTCACGCCCGAGGACAGGTCGTCCAGGACGGCCACCCGCTCCCCGGCCTCCGTCATCGCCCGCGCCACATGCGCCCCGATGTACCCAGCTCCGCCTGTGATCAGCCACGTCATGACGGCACCCTATTCCAGCCATCCGACGGGAAACGTTTCGTCCGTCCGTGGGAACCGCCCGGACGTCCGGGACGTCCCTGTAGGGGCCGGTTCCCGGGCGGTCGCCCGGGCCGGGAACGCCCGGGTGCACGTGCGGTGAACTCGGCCTTCCGGTGATCCGATAGCCTCTGCCGTCGTGTGCCGTGCGCCGCCCCGCAGACCGGGGCCCGGCGCGGTACGCCAGCCGCCCGCCGCGTCCCGCGGCCGCATGGCGGCCACGCCAGCCGCAAGGAGTGAGTTCGTCTGTCGACCGCCATCCTCACCGGTCCGCCGCCCGCCGGCTCCTCGCTCGAGGACGACCTGCGGGCGCTCGGCTTCGACGTGCGCACCGCGACCGGTGCCGCGGGCGCGGCCGGGGAGCTCGCCGCGGTCCCGGCCGCCGAGCGGGTCGCCGTCGTCGACCCCCGCTTCACGGGACACGTCCACGCCCTGCGCCTGGCCCTGACCGACCCCCGCTTCCCGGCGGGCGCCGTCCCCGGAGCCCTGGCCGTCCAGGCGGAGGCCCGCCAGGCGCTGGCGCTGGCGCTCACCGAGCAGACCGCCACCGGCCCGACACCGGCCGGGGCCACCCCGACCACCCCCGCCGCCGAGCCCGGCGTGAGGCCCGTCACGCCGGCATCGGCCGAGGGCGCCGACACGGCCGTCCCGGACGCCGGCCGCCCGGGCACCGAGCCCGGCGTGAAGCCCGTCGAGCCGGGCGAGGCCCCGGCCATGGGTGAGCCGCTCCCCGACGTCCTCGCCGCCCGGCTGGAAGCCGCCGGCGTCCCCGTGCACCGGCCCGAGCTGGGTGTGCTCGTCGCCGCCGTGCCCGGGGACGAGGAGACGCGCGCCAAGACGCTCGCCGAGACCGCCGCCGTCGACGACGAGGCCGTGCGGCTGCGCGCCGCCGTGAAGTCACGCGACGGCTTCTTCACGACCTTCTGCGTCAGCCCGTACTCCCGGTACATCGCCCGCTGGTGCGCCCGCCGCGGCCTCACCCCCAATCAGGTGACGACCGCCTCCCTGCTGACCGCGCTGATCGCGGCCGGCTGCGCGGCCACCGGCACCCGGACCGGGTTCGTCGCGGCCGGCGTGCTGCTGATCGCCTCGTTCGTGCTGGACTGCACCGACGGCCAGCTCGCCCGCTACTCGCTGCAGTACTCGACGCTCGGCGCCTGGCTCGACGCGACCTTCGACCGGGCCAAGGAGTACGCCTACTACGCCGGCCTGGCGCTCGGCGCCGCCCGCGGCGGCGACGACGTCTGGGCCCTCGCGCTCGGCGCCATGGTCCTCCAGACCTGCCGGCACGTCGTCGACTTCGCCTTCAACGAGGCCAACCACGACGCCACCGCCAACACCAGCCCCACCGCCGCCCTCTCCGGCAGGCTCGACAGCGTCGGCTGGACCGTCTGGGCCCGGCGCATGATCATCCTGCCCATCGGCGAGCGCTGGGCGCTGATAGCGCTGCTCACGGCGCTCACCACCCCCCGGGTGACCTTCGTCGTGCTGCTGATCGGCTGCGCCTTCGCCGCCTGCTACACCACCGCCGGCCGGGTGCTGCGCTCGCTCACCCGCAAGGCCGAGCGGACCGACCGCGCCGCCCGGGCGCTGGCCGACCTCACCGACTCCGGCCCCGTGGCCGAGGCCGCGAGCCGCGTCGTCGGCCGGCTCGTGCCCGGCGGCTCGTACAGCGCCCCCTACTGGGCGCTGCTCGCCGCCGTGGCCCTGTTCGTCTGGCCGCTGGCCGCCGGCACCCTGGGCACCTGGCAGGGCCTGGCCCCGGCCGCGGTGTACGCGCTGCTCGCGGGCGTCGCCGTGGCGCACGCCCTCAAGGGGCCGCTCGACTGGCTGCTCCCCGCCGTCTTCCGGGCCACCGAGTACGGGATCGTCCTGCTGCTCGCCGCCCGCTCGGACGCCCCCGGCGCCCTGCCCGCGGCATTCGGGCTGGTCGCCGCGGTCGCCTACCATCACTACGACACGGTGTACCGCATCCGCGGCGGCACCGGCGCGCCCCCGCACTGGCTCGTACGGGCCATCGGCGGGCACGAGGGACGCGTGCTGGCGGTCACCGCCGCCGCCTCCCTGTGGCACGGCCGAGGCTTCACCATCGCGCTGACGGTCCTGGCGGCCGCCATCGCGCTCGTGGTGCTCAGCGAGAGCATCCGGTTCTGGGTGTCCTCCGGGGCGCCCGCAGTCCACGACGAAACAGGAGAACCCGCATGATCGGCCTCGTGCTGGCCGCCGGCGCCGGACGGCGTCTGCGCCCCTACACCGACACGCTGCCCAAGGCGCTGGTGCCGGTGGGCCCCGCAGGGGATGAGGAGTCGCTCACCGTTCTCGACCTGACCCTCGGCAACTTCGCCGAGGTCGGCCTGACCGAGGTCGCGATCGTCGTCGGCTACCGCAAGGAGGCCGTGTACGCGCGCAAGGAGGCCCTGGAGGCCAAGTACGGCCTCACCCTCACCCTGATCGACAACGACAAGGCCGAGGAGTGGAACAACGCCTACTCCCTGTGGTGCGCCCGTGACGTGCTCGGCCGCGGTGTGATCCTCGCCAACGGCGACACCGTCCACCCCGTCTCCGTCGAGAAGACCCTGCTCGCCGCGCGCGGCGACGGCAAGCGGATCATCCTCGCCCTGGACACGGTGAAGAACCTCGCCGACGAGGAGATGAAGGTCGTCGTGGAGCCCGGCAAGGGCGTCCAGAAGATCACCAAGCTGATGGAGCCCGCCGACGCCACCGGCGAGTACATCGGCGTCACCCTCATCGAGGCCGATGCCGCCGCCGAGCTGGCCGACGCCCTGAAGGCCACCTTCGAGCGCGACCCCGACCTGTACTACGAGGACGGCTACCAGGAGCTCGTCCACCGCGGCTTCACCATCGACACGGCCCCCATCGGCGAAGTGAAGTGGGTCGAGATCGACAACCACGACGACCTCGCCAAGGGCCGGGAGATCGCGTGCCAGTACTGACGAGGCTCATCCCCTCGCCGGTCGTCGTCGACATCCGCGCCGGAGCGCTGGACAACCTGGCCGGGCTCCTCCACGACCAGCGGATCTCCAGCTCCGGCAAGCTGGCCGTCGCCATCAGCGGCGGCTCCGGGGCGCAGCTGCGCGAGCGGCTCGCCCCGGCGCTGCCCGGCGCCTCCTGGTACGAGGTGGGCGGCGGCACCCTCGACGACGCCGTCCGGCTCGGCGACCGCATGAAGAAGGGGCGCTACGACGCGGTCGTGGGCCTCGGCGGCGGGAAGATCATCGACTGCGCCAAGTACGCGGCCGCCCGCATAGGGCTTCCGCTGGTCGCCGTGGCCACCAACCTCTCGCACGACGGGCTCTGCTCGCCGGTCGCCACCCTCGACAACGACGCGGGCCGCGGCTCCTACGGCGTGCCCAACCCGATCGCCGTCGTCATCGACCTGGACATCATCCGCGAGGCCCCCTCGCGCTACGTCCGCTCCGGGATCGGCGACGCGATCTCCAACATCTCCGCCGTCGCCGACTGGGAGCTCGCCCACCGCGAGCGCGGCGAGGACATCGACGGGCTGGCCGCCGCCATGGCCCGGCAGGCCGGCGAGGCCGTGCTGCGCCACCCCGGCGGCGTCGGCGACGACGCCTTCCTCCAGGTGCTGGCCGAGGGCCTGGTGCTCACCGGCATCTCGATGTCCGTCGCGGGCGACAGCCGGCCGGCCTCCGGGGCCTGCCACGAGATCAACCACGCCTTCGACCTCCTCTTCCCCAGGCGCGCCGCCAGCCACGGCGAGCAGTGCGGCCTCGGGGCAGCCTTCGCGATGCACCTGCGCGGTGCCCACCAGGAATCCGCGCTCATGGTCGAGGTGCTGCGCCGCCACGGTCTGCCCGTGCTGCCGGGCGACATCGGCTTCACCGACGACGAGTTCGTCTCGGTCGTCGCGTACGCGCCGCAGACCCGCCCCGGGAGGTACACCATCCTGGAGCACCTCGACCTCTCCACCGATCAGATCAGGGACGCGTACGCCGACTATGCACAAACCATCAGTCGCTGAACTCCGCCCGGTCGTCCACCCCGCGGGGGTGAAGGACCGGCGCAGTGGCGAGCACTGGATGGGCCGCCTGTACATGCGGGAGATCTCGCTGCGGGTCGACCGCCATCTGGTGAACACCAGGGTCACGCCCAACCAGCTCACCTACCTGATGACCGTGGCGGGCGTCCTCGCGGCCCCGGCGCTGCTGGTGCCGGGGATCTGGGGCGCCGTCCTCGGTGTCGTCATGGTGCAGCTCTACCTGCTGCTGGACTGCGTCGACGGCGAGATCGCCCGCTGGAAGAAGCAGTACTCGAACTCCGGGGTGTACCTGGACCGGGTCGGCGCCTATCTGTGCGACGCCGCGGTCCTGGTCGGCCTGGGCCTGCGCGCCGCCGACCTGTGGGGGAGCGGCCGGATCGACTGGCTGTGGGCCTTCCTCGGCACCCTCGCCGCGCTCGGCGCCGTGCTGATCAAGGCCGAGACGGACCTCGTCGGCGTCGCCCGCCACCAGGCCGGGCTGCCGCCGGTCAAGGAGTCCGCGGCCGAGCCGCGCTCCTCCAAGGTGGCGCTGGCCCGCAAGGCCGCCGCCGCCCTGAAGTTCCACCGGCTGATCCTCGGCATCGAGGCGTCCCTGCTGATCCTCGTCCTCGCGATCGCGGACGCGGCCCACGGCGACCTGTTCTTCACCCGTCTGGGCACCGCCGTCCTCGCGGGCATCGCGCTGCTGCAGACGGTGTTGCACCTGGTGTCCATCCTGGCGTCGAGCAGGCTGAAATGAGCGATACGAGCATGAAGGTCGGCGCGGTCGTCCTGACCATGGGCAACCGCCCCGACGAACTGCGCGCCCTGCTGGAGTCCGTCGCCAAGCAGACCGGCGACCCCATCGAGGTCGTCGTCGTCGGCAACGGCTCCCCGCTGCCCGAGCTGTCCGTGCCGGGCCTGGCCGTGCGCACCGTCGAGCTGCCCGAGAACGTGGGCATCCCGGCCGGCCGCAATGTCGGCATCGAGGCCTTCGGCCCCGCCGGGCGGGACGTCGACATCCTGCTCTTCCTGGACGACGACGGGCACCTGCCGAACCAGGACACGGCCCAGCTGTGCCGGGAGGCGTTCGCCGCCGACCCGGAGCTGGGCATCATCAGCTTCCGGATCGCGGATCCGGACACCGGTGTCACCCAGCGCCGCCACGTGCCCCGGCTGCGGGCGTCCGACCCGATGCGCTCCTCGCGCGTGACGACCTTCCTGGGCGGCGCCAACGCGGCGCGCACCCGGGTCTTCGCCGACGTCGGCGGGCTGCCGGACGAGTTCTTCTACGCCCACGAGGAGACCGACCTGGCCTGGCGGGCCCTGGACGCGGGCTGGATGATCGACTACCGGTCGGACATGGTCCTCCACCACCCGACGACCGCCCCGAGCCGCCATGCCGTTTATCACAGGATGGTGGCCCGCAACCGGGTCTGGCTGGCCCGCCGCAATCTGCCCGCGCCGCTGGTCCCCGTCTACGTCGGGGTCTGGCTGCTGCTGACCCTGGCCCGGCGGCCCTCCCTGCCCGCGCTGCGCGCGTGGCTGGGCGGCTTCCGGGAGGGCTGGACGACCCCGTGCGGGCCACGGCGCCCGATGAAGTGGCGTACCGTGTGGCGCCTGACCCGACTGGGTCGTCCCCCCGTGATCTGACAAGCTCGTATCCGAGAGTCGTGTCGAAGAGCATCGGGCGCGCACCGGGGCCGGGCCCCGGGAGCGCGCCTTGAGGACGAAAGTGTCAACTGTGAGCGAGACAACGCACGACAGTGCGGTCGCCCTGACTGTGCCGTCGTCACCCGACGACGGGCTGCCCGCCGCCGAGCTGGCCCGCAAGTACGGCCTCGCGGTGAGCGGCGCCCGGCCGTCCCTGGCCGAGTACGCGCGGCAGCTGTGGGAGCGGCGCCACTTCATCGTCGCCTTCTCCCGGGCGAAGCTGACCGCTCAGTACAGCCAGGCCAAGCTGGGCCAGGTCTGGCAGGTGGCCACGCCGCTGCTGAACGCCGTCGTGTACTACTTCATCTTCGGCGTGATGATGGACCAGAAGCGGAGCCTGCCGACGAACACGTACATCCCGTTCCTGGTGACGGGTGTGTTCGTCTTCACCTTCACCCAGAGCTCGGCGATGGCGGGTGTCCGGGCGATCGCGGGCAACCTGGGCCTGGTCCGGGCCCTCCACTTCCCCCGGGCGGCCCTGCCGATCTCCTTCGCGCTCCAGCAGCTCCAGCAGCTGCTGTACTCGATGGTCGTGCTGGCCCTCGTCCTGGTCGCCTGCGGGCACATGCCGTCGATGGCCTGGCTGATGATCGTCCCGGTGCTGGCGCTGCAGTTCCTCTTCAACACCGGACTGGCGCTGATCCTGGCCCGCGCGGGCAGCAAGACCCCCGACCTGGCCCAGCTGCTGCCGTTCCTGCTGCGCACCTGGATGTACGCCTCGGGCGTGATGTACAGCCTGGTCGACAACCTCAAGCGGACCCACGCGTCCCAGTGGGTGATCGATCTGCTGGGTGCCAACCCGGCGGCCGTCTACATCGACCTGATGCGCTACGCGCTGATCGACGACTACGGGGCGAAGCACCTGCCGCCGCATGTATGGCTGCTGGCGGTCGGCTGGGCCGTGGTGATCGGCGTCGGCGGCTTCGTCTACTTCTGGAAGGCTGAGGAGAAGTACGGCCGTGGCTGAGCAGATCATTCCCCAGGGCGCCGAGCGCGTCCCCACCGTGATCGCGGAGGACGTCCACATCGTCTACCGCGTCTACGGCGGCAACACCGGCCGGGGCAGTGCCACGGCCGCCCTGAACCGGATCGTCCGCCGGCAGCCGAGCGCCGGGGCGCGGGAGGTGCACGCGGTCAAGGGTGTGAGCTTCACCGCCTACCGGGGCCAGGCCATCGGCCTGATCGGCTCCAACGGCTCGGGCAAGTCGACCCTGCTCAAGGCGATCGCCGGGCTGCTGCCCACCGAGCGCGGCAAGGTCTACACCGACGGCCAGCCCTCGCTGCTGGGCGTCAACGCCGCCCTGATGAACGACCTCACCGGCGAGAAGAACGTGATGCTCGGCGGGCTGGCGATGGGCATGTCCCGGGAGCAGATCCGCGAGCGCTACCAGGACATCGTCGACTTCTCGGGGATCAACGAGAAGGGCGACTTCATCACCCTGCCGATGCGCACCTACTCGTCCGGCATGGCGGCGCGGCTGCGGTTCTCCATCGCGGCCGCCAAGGACCACGACGTGCTGATGATCGACGAGGCGCTGGCCACGGGCGACCGGGCCTTCCAGAAGCGCTCCGAGGAGCGCATCCGCGAGCTCCGCAAGGAGGCCGGCACGGTGTTCCTGGTCAGCCACAACAACAAGTCCATCCGGGACACGTGCGACCGGGTGCTGTGGCTGGAGCGCGGGGAACTGCTGATGGACGGCCCCACGGACGAGGTCGTCCGGGCCTACGAGAAGGAAACGGCCCGCTGACGCGGATGTGATGTGCGAGGCCCCCGCCGCGCTGTCGCGGCGGGGGCCTTGACCGTTCCGTGACGATCAACTGGCTTATTGTCAGGGCTGATTGGGTGCTCGCGTGGCATTGTATGGATCAAGCACATACCCCGGCGAGCGTCGGACACCTGTGCGGCGTACGCTGTAGCCTGCTCTTTTGCGGCTGTTTTGGCCCGGGCGTGGCGATACACGCGGACGGTCCCGCCGCCGGGGTCGCGAGGAAGCGGCCCGGAGGGAGGCCAGGGGCACGGCCCGCCCTGCGGCGTGTCCGAAATAGGATGTTCTGGGTCGGCAGTGTAGAACGGGAGATGTGACGGCAATGGTTACGGGAACTCTCCAGATCAGAGACGCGTACGCCGTCCCCGGTCCGGGCAGCCCGCGATGACCGCGGGGACGGACGCGCACGCGCGCGCCGTGCTCGACAAGGCCGCGCACGAGAACTTCCCCGTGGCGCCCTTCTTCGTGCCGCGCTCCTGGCGTGCCGATCTCATGGCGGTCTACGGCTACGCCCGCCTCGTCGACGACATCGGCGACGGCGACCTGGCCCCCGGCGGCCGCGACGCCGAGCTTCTCGGCCTGGACCGCGAGCAGACCGACGACCGCCTCGCCATGCTGGACGCCTTCGAGGCCGACCTCCGGCGCGTCTTCGACACCACCGGCACGGGCCCGCGCCACCCGCTGCTGCTCCGCCTGCGTCCGACCGTCCGCCGGTGCGGTCTGACCCCCGAGCCCTTCCTGGGCCTGATCGAGGCCAACCGCCAGGACCAGCGCGTCCGCCGCTACGGGACCTACGCCGACCTGCTCGCCTACTGCGAGCTGTCCGCCAATCCCGTCGGCCGCCTCGTCCTGGGCATCACCGGCACCACCAGCCCCGAGCGGGTCCGCCGCTCGGACGCGGTCTGCACCGCCCTGCAGATCGTCGAACACCTACAGGACGTCGCCGAGGACCTCCGGCGCGACCGCGTCTACCTGCCCGCCGAGGACATGGCGCGCTTCCGCGTCACGGAGGCCGACCTCGCCCTCCCGACCGCTGGCGCGTCGGTGCGCGCCCTGGTCGCGTACGAGGCGGAACGCGCCCGGCGCCTGCTGAATGAAGGCACCCCCCTGGTGGGTAGCGTCCACGGCAGGCTGAAGCTGTTGCTCGCGGGATTCGTGGGCGGAGGGAGGGCCGCACTCGCCGCGGTCACCGCCGCGGGGCACGACGTTCTCCCCGGACCGCCCAAGCCCACCAAGCTCAGCCTGCTGCGCGAGGTGGGGGCGACACTGCGAAGAGAGGGGTGAGCCGGGACGTGACTGGAACGCCACAGACGTCGCCGCCGGTACTCGCCGCGTACAGCTACTGCGAAGCCGTCACCGGACAGCAGGCCGGCAATTTCAGCTATGGGATCAGACTGCTGCCCACCGCCAAACGGCGGGCCATGTCGGCGCTGTACGCCTTCTCCCGGCGCATAGACGACATCGGTGACGGCACCCTGGACCCCGAGTCCAAGCGGCTCCGGCTGGAGGACGCCCGCACCACGCTCGACCGGATCCGCGCCGGCGACATCGACGAGGACGACACCGACCCGGTGGCCGTCGCGCTCGCCCATGCCGTGCGCCGCTTCCCCATCCCCATCGGCGGCCTCGACGAGCTCATCGACGGCGTCCAGATGGACGTCCGCGGCGAGACCTACGAGACCTGGGACGAGCTCGCCCACTACTGCCGCTGCGTCGCCGGCGCCATCGGACGGCTCTCCCTGGGCATCTTCGGCACCGTGCCCGGCGCACGGGACGCCGCACGCGCCCCGGAGTACGCCGACACGCTGGGCCTGGCGCTCCAGCTCACCAACATCCTCCGCGACGTCCGCGAGGACGCGGCCAACGGCCGCACCTACCTGCCCTCCGAAGACCTCGCCAAGTTCGGCTGCTCGGCCGGATTCCACTCCGCCCTGCCCCCGGCCGGCGCGGACTTCACCGGCCTGGTCCACTTCGAGGTCCGGCGCGCCCGCGCGCTGTTCGCCGAGGGCATGAAGCTGCTCCCCATGCTCGACCGGCGCAGCGGCGCCTGCGTCGCGGCCATGTCCGGCATCTACCGCCGGCTGCTGGAACGCATCGCCGAGGAGCCCACGGCGGTGCTGCGCGGCCGCGTCTCCCTGCCGGGCCACGAGAAGGCCCTCGTCGCCGTCCGCGGACTCTCCGGGTACGACGCGCGCAGCGTCCACCGGCAGACCGCCAGGGGGCGCGTTTGATGACCCGCGCCCGCGCCACGACGACCCGCGCCGGCCGGACGCCCGGTGCGGCGGTCCGCCTTCGCACCGGAAAACGGTGCGCAACCCTCCGCCCGGCGGACGCGTCCCTGACAGCAGCCGAGGGGATGGGCGCATGACAGAACGAACGACAACCCGGCCCGACCGGCTCCGCACGGACCAAGCAGGCCGCCCCGACGGGGCGGCCGCGGTAGTGATCGGGGGCGGACTCGCGGGCGTCACGGCGGCCCTGGAACTCGCCGCCGCGGGCCTTCGCGTCACCCTGCTGGAGGGCCGGCCCCGCCTGGGCGGGCTCGCCTTCTCCTTCCGCCGCGGCGAGCTGACCGTCGACAACGGCCAGCACGTCTACCTGCGCTGCTGCACCGCCTACCGGTGGTTCCTCGACCGGATCGGCGGCGCCCACCTGGCCCCCGTCCAGGACCGGCTCGACGTGCCCGTCCTGGACGTCGGCCACCCCTCCGGCAGGCCCCGCCTCGGCCGGCTGCGCCGCGCCGCCCTGCCCGTCCCCCTCCATCTGGCCGCCAGCCTCGCCACCTACCCCCACCTCTCGCTCGCCGAGCGCGCCTCGGTCGGGAGGGCCGCGCTGGCGCTGCGCGCCCTCGACCTGGCCGACCCCGCCCTGGACGGCACCGACTTCGGCACCTGGCTGCGCCGCCGCGGCCAGTCGCCCCGGACGGTCGAGGCCCTGTGGGACCTGGTGGGCGTGGCCACCCTCAACGCCACCGCCGAGCACTCCTCGCTGGCCCTGGCCGCCATGGTCTTCAAGACCGGCCTGCTCTCCGAGCCCGGCGCCGCCGACATCGGCTGGGCCCGGGTGCCGCTGGGCGAGCTCCACGACACGATGGCCCGCGCCGCGCTGGACGCCGCCGGCGTCCGCGTCGCGCTGCGCACCCGCGCCACCCGGATCGCCCGCCCGGCCGGCGGCGGCTGGCAGGTCGACGTCGAGGCCGGGCCGGGCAAGGGCGAGCGGCTGGAGGCCGACACGGTCGTCCTGGCCGTGCCCCAGCGCGAGGCCCACGCGCTGCTGCCCGAGGGCGCCCTCGACGAACCCGACCGGCTGCTGGCCATCGACACCGCGCCGATCCTCAACCTCCACGTCGTCTACGACCGCAAGGTCCTGCGGCAGCCCTTCTTCACCGCGCTCGGCAGCCCGGTGCAGTGGGTCTTCGACCGCACCGACTCCTCCGGGCTCGCCGCCCGGGACCAGGCCGCGCAGTACCTGGCCGTGTCCCAGTCCGCCGCGCAGGACGACATCGACCGGCCGGTCGCCGAGCTGCGCGAGCGCTACCTCCCCGAGCTGGCCCGGCTGCTGCCGGCCGCCCGGACGGCACGGGTGACGGACTTCTTCGTCACCCGCGAGCGGACGGCGACGTTCGCCCCCACCCCGGGCGTCGGCCGGCTCCGGCCCGACGCCCCCACGAACGCGCCCGGCCTCTACCTGGCCGGTGCGTGGACCGCCACCGGCTGGCCCGCGACCATGGAGAGCGCGGTGCGCAGCGGCCTCGCCGCCGCCGGCGCGGCCCTCTCCGGGCTCGGCCTGCCCCACCGGAGCCCCCTGCGGGAGGCGGCGGTATGAACCAGCGAGCCCTCACAGCGCGCGTACCCGCGAGCGGGACGCGCATGAGCACGACCACCACCAGAGGAGAGACCGTGACATCGGCGATCCCAGCTGTCGACACCGCGGGCGTGCGCGCCCTGCTGGAGCGCGGACGGACGCTTGCCACGCCGGTGCTGCGTGCCGCCGTGGACAGGCTCGCGGCACCCATGGACACCGTGGCCGCCTATCACTTCGGCTGGATCGACATCGACGGCAAGCCCGCCCACGGCGACCCGGGCAAGGCCGTGCGGCCCGCCCTCGCCCTGCTGTCGGCCGAGGCCGCCGGTGCCCCCGCCGAGACCGGCATCCCCGGCGCGGTCGCCGTGGAGCTCGTCCACAACTTCTCGTTGCTGCACGACGACCTGATGGACGGCGACGAGCAGCGCCGCCACCGCGACACCGTCTGGAAGGCGTACGGCCCGGCCCAGGCGATCCTCGCCGGCGACGCGCTCTTCGCGCTCGCCAACGAGGTCCTGCTGGAGCTCGGCACGGTGGAGGCCGGCCGGGCCACCCGCCGGCTCACCACCGCCACCCGCAAGCTCATCGACGGGCAGGCCCAGGACATCTCCTACGAGCACCGCGAGCGCGTCACCGTCGCGGAGTGCCTGGAGATGGAGGGCAACAAGACCGGCGCGCTGCTGGCCTGCGCGGTGTCCATCGGCGCGGTCCTCGGCGGCGCCGACGACCGTACGGCCGACACCCTGGAGGCCTACGGCTACCACCTCGGCCTCGCCTTCCAGGCCGTCGACGACCTGCTGGGCATCTGGGGCGACCCGGAGACCACGGGCAAGCAGACCTGGAGCGACCTGCGGCAGCGCAAGAAGTCCCTGCCCGTGGTCGCCGCCCTCGCGGCCGGCGGTCCCGCCTCCGAGCGGCTCGCCGGGATCCTCGCCGCCGACGCGGGGCTCACCGACGCGCAGCTCGCCGACTTCGACGAGGAGGAGTTCGCCTCCCGCGCGGCGCTGATCGAGGAGGCGGGCGGCCGCGAGTGGACCGAGCAGGAGGCCCGCCGCCAGCACGCCACCGCCATCGAGGCCCTCGATGGCGTGGACATGCCCGCGGAGGTCCGCGCCCAGCTCGTCGGGCTCGCCGATTTCGTCGTCGTGCGGAAGAGTTGATCGCTATCGGCGCGAAGTAGTCCCGCGGTCGCCGGCCGGTGCCTCGTGTGTGCGGCACCGGCTGACGGAACCCCCCGAAGTACGGCAGTCACAGCAGTACGGCAGAGAAGGAACTCACTGCATTAGGGGAAACCATGACAGCGACGACCGACGGCACCGGGGAGTCACCGCTCCCCGAGGCCGAGGCCGGCCACAGCACCACCGTTCCGGCGCCCGCCACGGCGGCCCCCGGAGCGCCGAAGACGCGTGAAGCCGCGGCGCGGGCCGTCACCCTCGCCACGGAACACCTGCTGGCCCGCCAGGACGCGGCCGGCTGGTGGAAGGGCGACCTGGAGACCAACGTCACCATGGACGCCGAGGACCTGCTGTTGCGCCGGTTCCTGGGCGTCGACGACGAGCGGACCACGGCCGCCGCGGCCCGCTTCATCCGCTCCCGGCAGCGCCCCGACGGCACCTGGGCCACCTTCCACGGCGGCCCCGCCGAGCTCTCCGCCACCGTCGAGGCCTACACCGCCCTCCGCCTCGCCGGGGACGCCCCCGACGCCCCCCACATGGCCGCCGCCTCCGCCTGGGTCCGCGAACAGGGCGGCGTCGCCGCCACCCGCGTCTTCACCCGGATCTGGCTGGCCCTCTTCGGCTGGTGGCGGTGGGAGGACCTCCCCGAGCTCCCACCCGAGATCATGTACCTGCCGAAGTGGGTGCCCCTCAACCTCTACGACTTCGGCCAGTGGGCCCGGCAGACCATCGTCCCCCTGACCGTCGTCTCCGCCCTGCGGCCCGTGCGGCCCGCGCCCTTCGCCCTCGACGAGCTCCACACCGACCCCCGCCGGCCGGCCCCGCCCCGCCCCCTGGCCCCCGCCACCAGCTGGGACGGCGTCTTCCAGCGCCTGGACAAGGCGCTCCACGTCTACCACCGCCTCCCCGTCGCCCCGCTGCGCAGGGCCGCGCTGCGCTCGGCGGCCCGCTGGATCGTCGAGCGCCAGGAGAACGACGGCTGCTGGGGCGGCATCCAGCCCCCCGCCGTCTACTCCGTCATCGCCCTCCACCTGCTGGGCTACGACCTCCGCCACCCGGTGCTGCGCGCCGGGCTCGAATCGCTGGACCGTTTCGCCGTCTGGCACGAGGACGAGGACGGCGCGCCCGTCCGGATGATCGAGGCCTGCCAGTCCCCGGTCTGGGACACCTGCCTGGCCACCACCGCCCTCGCCGACGCGGGCCTGCGCCCCGACCACCCGGCGCTGGTCAAGGCCGCCGACTGGATGCTGGACGAGCAGATCCTGCGCCCCGGCGACTGGACCGTGAAACGGCCGCACCTGGCCCCGGGCGGCTGGGCCTTCGAGTTCGAGAACGACGCCTACCCCGACATCGACGACACCGCCGAGGTCGTGCTCGCCCTCAAACGGGTCCGCCACCCCGACCCCGAGCGGATGGAGAAGGCGATCCGGCGGGCCGCCAACTGGGCGGTGGGCATGCGGTCGAGGAACGGCGCCTGGGGCGCCTTCGACGCCGACAACACCAGCCCGTTCCCCAACCGGCTGCCGTTCTGCGACTTCGGCGAGGTCATCGACCCGCCGTCCGCCGATGTCACCGCCCACGTCGTGGAGATGCTGGCGGTCCTCGGCAAGCAGCACGACCCGCGCGCCCGCCGGGGCGTCGAATGGCTGCTGGGCGAACAGGAGGAGTGCGGCGCCTGGTTCGGCCGCTGGGGCGTCAACTACGTCTACGGCACCGGGTCCGTGGTGCCCGCCCTGGTGGCCTCCGGCATCCCCGTCTCCCACCCGGCGATCCGCCGGGCCGTCGGCTGGCTGCGCGAGGTGCAGAACCCGGACGGCGGCTGGGGCGAGGACCTCCGCTCCTACCGGGACCCCGAATGGATCGGCCGGGGTGCCTCCACCGCCTCCCAGACCGCCTGGGCGCTGATGGCGCTGCTGGCGGCGGGGGAGCGGGAGAGCGAGGTGGTGGAGCGGGGGGTGACCTGGCTGACCGACACCCAGCGGGAGGACGGCTCCTGGGACGAGCCGTACTTCACCGGCACGGGCTTCCCCTGGGACTTCTCCATCAACTACCACCTGTACCGCCAGGTGTTCCCGCTCACCGCCCTCGGCCGCTATCTGCACGGCGAACCCTTCACCGAGACGCCGCTGGAGGGCTGATGACCGCCGGCACGGGTACCCCCGCCCCCGCACCGCTGCTGATCGCCTGCGCGCTCGGCATCGAGCGCCTCGCCCTGCGCGGCGGCCTCGGCGGCGCGGCCGGACCCGTGACCGTCCTGCGCACCGGAATGGGCCCGCAGGCCGCGGAACGCGCCGTGACCCGGGCCCTCGGCGGCGTCCCGCCCGGGCCCGGGGGCGAGACCGCGGTGATCGCCACCGGCTTCTGCGCCGGACTCGCGCCGGGGATGCACCCCGGCGACCTGGTCGTCGCCGACGAGACCCGCGACCCGGCGGGCCGCACGGAGTGCGCCGGCGTGGAGCTGCTGGCCAAGGAGCTCGCCCGGGTGGCGCCCCGGCGCGTCATCCACACCGGGCCGCTGGTCGGCTCCGACCACGTGGTGCGGGGCGCGGAGCGGGGAGCGCTGCACGCCGCCGGGGCGCTGGCGGTGGACATGGAGTCCGCGGCCACGCTCCGAAGCGCCGTGCGGGCCGGTGCCCGCCCCGTTGCGGCCGTAAGAGTGGTCGTGGACGCTCCCGAACATGAACTTGTGCGAATCGGGACCTTGCGGGGTGGAATATCGGCTTTCCGCGTGCTCCGCACCGTCCTGCCGGCTTTTTTCGAATGGCACCGTTCTTTGCTGCTCCCCAGGAGGTGAGCCAGATGGCCATGCCGCTTCGCCAGACCATCCGGGTGGGAACCTATCTCTTCGAACAGAAGCTCCGCCGACGGGAGAAGTTCCCGCTGATCGTCGAGCTGGAGCCGCTCTACGCCTGCAACCTCAAGTGCGAGGGCTGCGGGAAGATCCAGCATCCGGCCGGGGTGCTCAAACAGCGGATGCCCGTCGCCCAGGCGGTCGGCGCGGTGCTGGAGTCGGGCGCGCCGATGGTGTCCATCGCCGGCGGCGAACCCTTGATGCACCCTCAGATCGATGAGATCGTGCGCCAGTTGGTGGCCAGGCGGAAGTACGTCTTCCTGTGCACCAACGCCCTGCTGATGCGGAAGAAGATGGAGAAGTTCACCCCCTCTCCGTACTTCGCCTTCGCCGTGCACATCGACGGGCTGCGCGAGCGCCACGACGAGTCCGTGGCCAAGGAGGGGGTGTTCGACGAGGCGGTGGAGGCGATCAAGGAGGCCAAGCGGCGGGGCTTCCGCGTCACCACCAACTCCACCTTCTTCAACACCGACACCCCGCAGACCATCATCGAGGTGCTCAACTTCCTCAATGACGAGCTGCGCGTCGACGAGATGATGATCTCGCCGGCCTACGCCTACGAGAAGGCCCCCGACCAGGACCACTTCCTGGGCGTCGAGCAGACCCGGGAGCTGTTCAGGAAGGCGTTCGCCGGGGGCAACCGCTCCCGCTGGCGGCTCAACCACAGCCCCCTCTTCCTCGACTTCCTGGAGGGGAAGGTCGACTTCCCCTGCACCGCCTGGGCCATCCCCAACTACTCGCTCTTCGGCTGGCAGCGCCCCTGCTACTTGATGAGCGACGGGTACGTGCCCACCTACCGGGAGCTGATCGAGGAGACCGACTGGGACAAGTACGGCCGCGGCAAGGACCCCCGGTGCGACAACTGCATGGCGCACTGCGGCTACGAGCCCACCGCCGTCCTCGCCACCATGGGCTCGCTCAAGGAGTCGCTGCGCGCGGCCCGCGAGAGCGTCGCCGGAAACCGGGGCTGACCGCGATGACTACCGTGGAGCCCGTCTCCCTCGGGCTGCCCGTACCACCGGCCCGGCCCCTGGCGGTGCGCCGCGCGTCGCGGCGCATCCAGGTGGGCCGGGTGCCGGTGGGCGGTGACGCCCCCGTCTCGGTGCAGTCGATGACGACGACGGTCACGGCCGACGTCGGCGCCACGCTGCAGCAGATCGCCGAGCTGACGGCGGCGGGCTGCCAGATCGTCCGCGTCGCCTGCCCCTCGCAGGACGACGCGGACGCGCTGCCGGTCATCGCCAGGAAGTCGCAGATCCCGGTGATCGCGGACATCCATTTCCAGCCGAAGTACGTCTTCGCCGCCATCGACGCCGGGTGCGCCGCCGTCCGCGTCAACCCCGGCAACATCCGGCAGTTCGACGACAAGGTCAAGGAGATCGCCAAGGCGGCGGCCGCGGCGGGCACCCCGATCCGCATCGGCGTCAACGCCGGGTCCCTGGACAAGCGCCTGCTCCAGAAGTACGGCAAGGCCACCCCGGAGGCCCTGGTGGAGTCGGCGCTGTGGGAGGCGTCGCTCTTCGAGGAGCACGGCTTCCGCGACATCAAGATCTCGGTCAAGCACAACGACCCCGTGGTGATGGTCAACGCCTACCGCCAGCTGGCCGCCCAGTGCGACTACCCGCTGCACCTGGGCGTCACCGAGGCCGGCCCGGCCTTCCAGGGCACCATCAAGTCCGCCGTCGCCTTCGGCGCCCTGCTGGCGGAAGGTATCGGCGACACCATCCGCGTCTCCCTCTCCGCCCCGCCCGTGGAGGAGGTGAAGGTCGGCATCCAGATCCTGCAGTGCCTGGGCCTCCGCCCGCGCCGGCTGGAGATCGTCTCCTGCCCGTCCTGCGGCCGCGCCCAGGTCGACGTCTACAAGCTGGCCGAGGAGGTCACGGCCGGCCTGGAGGGCATGGAAGTACCGCTGCGCGTCGCCGTCATGGGCTGTGTCGTCAACGGGCCCGGCGAGGCCCGCGAGGCCGACCTGGGGGTGGCGTCCGGCAACGGCAAGGGCCAGATCTTCGTGAAGGGCGAGGTCATCAAGACCGTCCCCGAGTCGAAGATCGTGGAGACCCTCATCGACGAGGCCATGAAGCTCGCCGAACGGATGGAGAAGGACGGCGCCCGCTCGGGCACGCCGGCCGTCACCGTCCTCTGATGAAACCGGCGGAGTCCGATCACCCGGCCCGGCACCGCCGGGCCGACGACAGGAGGAGGGGGCCGACGTGTCGTTGCTGGAGAACATCCGCGGTCCACGCGACCTGAAGGCACTGGACGGCGAGGAGCTCACCGACCTCGCCGAGGAGATCCGCCACTTCCTGGTCCATGCCGTGGCCAGGACCGGCGGCCACCTCGGGCCGAACCTCGGCGTGGTCGAGCTGACCATCGCCCTGCACCGGTCCTTCGACTCGCCCTCGGACCGCATCCTGTGGGACACCGGGCACCAGTCCTACGTCCACAAACTGCTCACCGGCCGCCAGGACTTCTCCAAGCTGCGCGGCAAGGGCGGCCTGTCCGGCTACCCCTCGCGCGAGGAGTCCGAGCACGACGTCATCGAGAACAGCCACGCCTCGACCGTCCTCGGCTGGGCCGACGGCCTCGCCAAGGCCAACCAGGTCCTCGGCCGCTGGAACGACCACGTCGTCGCCGTCATCGGCGACGGCGCCCTCACCGGCGGCATGGCCTGGGAGGCCCTCAACAACATCGCGGCCGCCAAGGACCGCCCGCTCGTCATCGTCGTCAACGACAACGAACGCTCCTACGCCCCCACCATCGGCGGCCTCGCCGACCACCTGGCCACCCTGCGCACCACCGACGGCTACGAGCGCGCCCTGTCCTGGGGCAAGGACGCCATCCAGGGCCTGCCGCTGCTCGGCAAACCGCTGTACGAGTCGCTGCACGGGGCGAAGAAGGGCTTCAAGGACGCCTTCGCCCCCCAGGGCATGTTCGAGGACCTGGGCCTGAAGTACCTCGGCCCGATAGACGGCCACGACATCGCGGCCGTCGAGTCGGCGCTGCGCCGCGCCAAACGCTTCCACGGGCCCGTCCTCGTGCACTGCCGCACGGAGAAGGGGCGCGGCTACCAGCCCGCCCTGCGGGACGAGGCGGACCGCTTCCACACGGTGGGCGCGATGAACCCGCTCACCTGCGAGCCCCTCGCCCCGGCGGCCGGGCGGTCGTGGACGTCGGTCTTCGGCGACGAGATGGTGCGGATCGGCGCCGAGCGGCCCGACGTCGTCGCGATCACGGCGGCGATGCTCCACCCCGTGGGCCTGACCCAGTTCGCGGCGGCCTACCCGGACCGGGTCTGGGACGTGGGCATCGCCGAGCAGCACGGCGCGGTGTCGGCGGCGGGCCTGGCCACGGGCGGCCTCCACCCGGTCTTCGCCGTCTACGCGACCTTCCTCAACCGCGCCTTCGACCAGGTGCTGATGGACGTCGCCCTCCACAAGTGCGGGGTGACGTTCGTCCTGGACCGGGCCGGGGTCACCGGCACCGACGGGCCGTCCCACAACGGCATGTGGGACATGTCCATCCTCCAGGTCGTCCCCGGGCTGCGGATCGCCGCCCCGCGCGACGCCGACCAACTGCGGGCCCAGCTGCGCGAGGCCGTCGAGGTCGACGACGCCCCCACCGTCATCCGCTTCCCCAAGGAGAACGTGGGCGAGGCCATCCCGGCCGTCGGCCGGACCGGCGGCATGGACGTGCTCGCCCGGCCGGCGGACACCGACGGGGCCGACGTGCTGCTGGTCGCGGTCGGCGCAATGGCCCGGGTGGCGCTGGACGCGGCCGACCTGCTGGGCGCCCGGGGCACGAGCTGCACCGTCGTCGACCCGCGCTGGGTCAAGCCCGTCGACCCGGCACTGCCGCCGCTCGCCGCCCGCCACCGCGTGATCGCCGTCGTCGAGGACAACAGCCGCACCGGCGGGGTCGGCTGGGCCGTGGCCCAGGCGCTCCGCGACGCCGACGTCGACCTGCCCGTACGGACCTTCGGCATCCCCGAGCAGTTCCTGCCCCACGCCAAGCGCTCGGAGGTGCTGGCGGACGTGGGACTCACCCCCGCCGAGATCGCCGGTCGGATCAGCGCCGTACTCACGAGGAGCGAGGAGTCCGCCAAGGGTACGGCCGCCAAGGACAAGGAGACGAGCAAGGCATGACCGCCGACGGCACCGAGAGATTCGACCTGACCCGGCTGCTGGCCGAGCGCGGCGGCGAACGCTACGACCTCCACGCCCGCCACCTCAACCACCAGTTGCCGCGCATGCTCCGCACCATCGGCTTCGACAAGGTCTACGAGCGGGCGGAGGGCGCGTACTTCTGGGACGCCGAGGGACGGGACTACCTCGACATGCTCGCCGGCTTCGGCGTGATGGGCCTGGGCCGGCACCACCCCGTGGTCCGCAAGGCGCTCCACGACGTCCTGGACGCCTCGCTCGCCGACCTCACCCGCTTCGACTGCCCGCCGCTGCCCGGCCTGCTCGCCGAGCGGCTGCTGTCGTACACCCCGTACCTGGACCGGGTGTTCTTCGGCAACAGCGGCACCGAGGCCGTGGAGACCGCCCTGAAGTTCGCCCGGTACGCCACCGGCAGACCACGCGTGCTGTACTGCGCCCACGCCTTCCACGGCCTGACCGTCGGCTCCCTGTCCGTCAACGGCGAGGCCGGCTTCCGGGACGGCTTCGCGCCCCTGCTCCCGGACACCCCGGTCCCGCTCGGCGACCTGGACGCCCTGGAACGGGAGCTGCGGCGCGGCGACGTGGCGGGCCTGATCGTCGAGCCCGTCCAGGGCAAGGGCGTCCACGAGGCCCCGCCCGGCTACCTCCGCGCCGCGCAGGACCTCCTCCACCGCCACAAGGCCCTCCTCATCGCGGACGAGGTGCAGACCGGCATCGGGCGCACGGGCGCCTTCTACGCCCATCAGCACGAGAGCGGGGTGGAGCCGGACCTGGTGTGCGTGGCGAAGGCGCTCTCGGGCGGCTACGTCCCGGTGGGTGCCACGCTCGGCAAGGACTGGATCTTCAAGAAGGTCTACTCGTCCATGGACCGTGTCCTCGTCCACTCCGCCAGCTTCGGCTCCAACGCGCAGGCCATGGCCGCCGGCCTGGCGGTCCTGGCCGTCATGGAGGACGAGGGGATCGTCGCCAACGCCCGCACCACGGGCGAACTCCTGCGCTCCCGCCTCGCGGCGCTCGTCGACAAGTACGAGCTGCTGCACGACGTGCGCGGCCGCGGCCTGATGATCGGCATCGAGTTCGGCCGCCCCAGGTCACTGGGCCTGCGCGGCCGCTGGACGATGCTCCAGGCGGCCCGCAAGGGCCTCTTCGCCCAGATGGTCGTGGTGCCGCTGCTCCAGAAGCACCGCATCCTCACCCAGGTCTCGGGGGACGAGGTGGAGGTGATCAAACTGATCCCCCCGCTGATCATCGGCGAACGCGAGGTGGACCGTTTCGTGGCAGCCTTCACGGCGGTCATGGACGAAGCCCACAACGGCGGCAGCCTGATGTGGGACTTCGGCAGAAACCTGGTGAAACAAGCTGTCACAAGGTGACGGTGTGGGCAATCGTCCCGCAGGGCTGGGGGCACCTCCCAGCGGTAGCTGGGGGAGGGTGGGCACACCGCCGACCACCGGCCTCAGTGCAGCAAACGCTCCTGAAGCGCAACGCGCATCGACGGGGTAAGCCTGAGCCCCTCGGACAGATACGTGTCCGTGGACCCCCACACCTCCCCGATCGCGACGAACGCCGCATCCAGATAAGACGCCCGCGCCTCGAAGAGCGGAGAGAGCAACTCCGAGACCTCGGCAGAAACCTCCGCGTCGCGCCGCACCCGATACCGCCGGTGCGGCGCGTTGGACTCCAGATAGTCCGCCTCGATGACATCGCGCGGCACCCCCAGCGCCAGCAGCGTCACCGCCACCGAGAGCCCCGCCCGGTCCTTGCCGGCGGCACAGTGCATCAGCGCGGGCACGTCGCCCTCGGCGAGGGCGCGCACGACCCGGCCGTGCTCGGCCGTCCGCGTCGTGACGATCTTGCGGTACGAGGCGGCCATCCGGTCCGCCGCGCGGCCCTCGCCCAGCACGGACCGCAGCGTGGCCAGGTCGCCGTCGCGCACCATCCGCCAGAACTCGCTGCCGTCGGCCGGGTCGCTCAGCGGGAGGTTGACGTTCCGTACGCCGGGGAGGGTCACGTCCGGGCCCTCCAGCGCGATGTCCGCGGCGTTGCGGAAGTCGAATATCGTGTGGAGGCCCAGCGAGGCGAGGAACGCCGCGTCCGCCTCGGTGGCGTGGGCCAGGTGGCCGCTGCGGAACAGGACGCCGGGCCGGACGTGCCGCCCGTCGGCGGCCGGCAGACCCCCCAGATCGCGGAAGTTGCGGACCCCCGCCAGCTCGGGCTCGGCCTGCGGGGCGGGCGGCGTCTGTGTCACGTGCGCTCCTCGGGGTGTTCCGGTCGTGGCGCCGATCGTATTCCGGGTCACGCCACATTGCCGGGGTGGGATACATCACGGCACGTCAACCCCTGGTTACGGTGGCGTAGGTCACTCAAGAAGGTGAATGATGCACTGACGTGGCAGACGATTCGAATTCATTCAGCAAGAGCGCGATCGGGTCGTACGCAGCCGTCGGGGACAGCTTCACCGAGGGCGTCGGGGACCCAGGCCCCGACGGGACCTTCGTCGGCTGGGCCGACCGACTGGCCGTACTCCTCTCCGACCGGCAGGAGGAACACTCCTTCCGCTACGCCAACCTCGCCGTCCGCGGCCGCCTCCTGGACCAGATCGTCGAGGAGCAGGTCCCCCGGGCCAAGGAGCTCGGCCCCGACCTCGTCTCCTTCTGCGCCGGCGGCAATGACATCCTGCGCCCCGGCAGCGACCCGGACGACGTGGCCCAGCGCTACGAGGCGGCCGTCGCCGAGCTGCGCGCCTCCGTCGGCACGGTCCTGCTGTGCACCGGCTTCGACACCCGTGGCATGCCGGTCCTGCGCCATCTGCGGGGCAAGATCGCGACGTACACCGCCCATGTCCGGGCCATCGCCGACCGCTACGACTGCCCGGTCCTCGACCTGTGGTCGCTGCGCTCGGTCCAGGACCGCCGGGCCTGGAGCGAGGACCGGCTGCATCTGTCGCCCGACGGGCACACGCGCGTCGCGCTGCGGGCCGCCCAGGTGCTGGGCCTCGAGGTGCCCGCCGACCCCGACCAGCCCTGGCCGGACGAGGAGCAGCGCTCGGCCGCCGAGGTGCGCCGGGACAACGTCCACTGGGCGCGCGAGTACCTGGTGCCGTGGATCGGCCGCCGGCTGCGCGGTGAGTCCTCGGGCGACAACGTGGAGCCCAAGCGCCCGGACCTGCTGCCGCTGTAGGCCCGAGGGGGACCAAGGGGGGTAGTAGGGGGTCAGTGGGGGTGCCGCCCGTGCGGCAGATCGGCCCCGTGCGGCAGGTCGGCCCAGACGACTCGGCCGTGGCCGCTGTCGTCGGGCCGGACCCCCCACTCCCGGGACAGCGCGCCCACCAGGAGCAGCCCGCGCCCGCTCTCCTCGTCCGTACCGCTCCGGCGCACCCGGGGCTCCGTCGGGGCGTCGCCCTGATCGGCGACCTCTATGCGCACCACCACGCGGCTCACCCGCAGCTGGCAGCTGACCTTCTCGCTGTCCGTGTGCCGCACCGCGTTGGTGACCAGCTCCGACACCACCAACTGGGCGTCGTCGCAGGCCACTTCGTCTATTCCCCACTCCCGCAGTCGCGTGAGGACTCGTTGGCGCGCCTCCGCCACCGAGGTGTTGAGGGCGGGGAAATGAAAGGCGTCCTGCCGCAGATGACCGAGGAGAGATCTGCCGCAGAGCCCGGACGATGGTGCGTCATGGGAGAGGACCACTCCGCAACTATGTGCGATGCGTATCAGTTGTGGCAAGGTTCAACCTGCAAATTACAGAATCGCAAGGACAGTCTGTCGGGCCGACAGACCGCGTGGCACACTGCTGGCATATGACGGCAGTTGGAGGGGGTGGACAGTGGCGGACTCGCGACCGGCGGGTGCCCCGACGGTCCTGAGGGTCGTGCTCGGCAAGCGTCTCCAGCACCTGAGGGAGCGGGCCGGGCTCTCCTACGAGGAGGCGGGCCGCGCCCTGGACGTCACCCACGCCACCGTCCGCAGAATGGAGAAGGCCGAGGTCGGGCTGAAGATCCCCTATGTGGAGAAGCTCCTCCACGTCTACGGGGTGCTCGACGCCGCCGAGGTCGAGGGCTTCCTCTGCCTCACCCGCGAGGCCAACCGCCCCGGCTGGTGGCACCGCTTCCGGGACGTCCTCCCCGAGTGGTTCAGCGCGTTCGTGAGCCTGGAGGGAGAGGCCAATCTCATCCGCGCGTACGAACCCCACTACGTCCCCGGTCTGTTGCAGACCGAGGAGTACGCCCGGGCCGTGCTCCGCGCCGGCATGCCGCACGCCCGCGACGCCGAGATCGAGCGCGCCGTCACCGTCCGCCGGGAGCGGCAGGGCCTCCTCACCAAGGACGGGGCCCCGCTGCTGTGGGTGGTGATGGACGAGACGGTGCTGCGCCGCCCCATCGGCGGCCCGGACGTGACGCGCGCCCAGGTCGACCGGCTCATCGAGGCCACCGACATGCCGAACGTACGACTCCAGCTGATGCCGTTCGCCGCCGGGCCGCACCCGGCGATGTACGGCCCCTTCCACATCTTCCGGTTCCCCCTCCAGGAGCTGCCCGACATCGCGTACGCCGAGAACCTCGTCGGAGCCTCGTACTTCGACCAGCGTGACGATGTCTCGGCGTTCCTGGAGGCACTGGACCGGATGTGCGCGCAGGCCGCGCCGGCACACACCACCAAGGCCATCCTCGGTGGCATTCGTAAGGAGATCTGAACCATGGATCCGGACCGCGTCTACAACGGCATGCCCGCGACCGACCTCGGCACCGAGGGCTGGAGCAAGCCGTGGAGCGGCGGCAACGGCGGCAGTTGCGTCGAGGCCATGCGGCTGTGCGACGGCCGGGTGGCCCTGCGCCAGTCCACCGACCCCGGCGGTCCCGCGCTGATCTACACGCGTCACGAGATGGAGACCTTCATCCGCGGCGCCAAGGCGGGCGAGGCCGACTTCCTGCTGGCGTAGTTCCCGCCGATACGGCGCACAGAGAAACCGAACGGACGGATGGAAAGGCGACAGGCGTGATCGAGTACGGCGCGGACGGCCGGGGCACACCGGCCGAGGAGATCGACACCAGCAGGCCCCACCCGGCCCGGATGTACGACTACTACCTCGACGGCTGGGACAACTACGAGGTCGACCGGGCCGCCGCCGAACGCGTCATCGCGGCCCACCCCCAGGTCCGCCTCTCCGCCCGCGCCAACCGCGCCTTCCTGCGCCGGGCCGTGCGGGAGGCGGTGCGCGGCGGCGTCCGCCAGATCATCGACATCGGCACGGGCATCCCCACCTCGCCCAATACCCACGAGGTGGCCCGCGAGGTCGCCCCGGACGTCCGGGTGGCCTACGTCGACAACGACCCCATCGTGGCCACCCACGCGGAGGCCAGGCTCACCAGCGCGGGCGGGGCGGGCTTCGCGCTGGCCGACGTCCGGGAGCCGGAGACGATCCTGGGACACCCGGTCGTCCGGGAGCTGATCGACTTCGACCGGCCGGTGGCCCTGCTGCTCGTCGCCGTCCTCCACTTCGTCAAGGACGAGGAGGACCCGGCGGGCATCGTCGCCACCCTCGGCGACGCCCTGCCCGCCGGCAGCCTCCTGGTGATGTCCCACGCCACCGAGGAGCCCTACGAGGGCTACGCCCAGGGCCGTACCGACACCGTCGCCCGGGACGGCGTGCTGGACGCCTACAAGAACGCCACCGCCGCCCTCAACCTGCGCGGCCGCGCCGCCGTCGAGCCCCTCTTCGGCGACTTCGCGCTCCTCGACCCGGGGCTGGTCCGGGTGCCGTTGTGGCGCCCGGACGGCCCCGTCCCCGGGCCCCGGGAGCTCAGCGAGACCGTCTTCTACGGCGGCATGGGCCGCAAGGGCTGACTCAGGCGCGAGGACCGACTCATGCGCCGGGGCGGGCCGGGATCTCGCAGCTGTCCTTGAAGCCCTGACTGGTCAGCCCCAGCGCCGAGTTGATCCGCGAGCGGAGGTTCTCCACCGCCACCATCGCCGTCAGCTCGACGAACGCCGCCTCGCCGAGCCGCTGCCGCAGCCGCTCCGCCAGGTCGTCCTCGACGGCCGGCGGGGTGGCGCTCATCGCCTCGGCGTACTCCATGACGTCCCGCTCCAGTGGGGTGTAGGCGTCGCTGGACCGCCAGCGCGGCACATCGCGCAGCTTGTCGGGGGCCATGCCCTGGTTGTGGCTCAGCCAGTAGCCGAAGTCCATGCACCACGAGCAGCCGATCGCGGCCGCCGACGCCATCACGGCGAGCTCCTTGAGCCCGCTGTCCAGCGCGTTCCAGCGGGCCAGCGACTTCTCGAAGCGCGCGTCGGTCATCAGCACCCTGCGGTTGTGCCCCATGGCGAGCAGCGGGTCGATGACCTTGCCGTAGGTCCGCATGCTGTACCAGGCCGTGAGCCGGTTCAGCAGGGTGCGGGGCGGGGTGAGGGAGATGCGGGCCATGGCCGGTGCCTCCAGGGGAGAACGGTTGCTGTCACCCCTACGACGGGACGACCCCGCCCGGATGTGACATCACCGGGCGAAGATTTTTTGTCAGTGCCCCCGCATAGGCTGGCCGCATGGACGGTGAGCTCTTCCCGCGGCCGGTGACCGAGGTCGCCCCGGGCGCCGTGCACGTCCCGGGCTGGCTGGACGAGGCCGCCCAGCACCGCCTCCTGGCGGCCTGCCGCGCGTGGGCCCGCCCCCCGGCGGGCCTGCGCACGGTACGCATGCCCAGCGGGGGCGAGATGTCCGTGCGCTCGGTCGGGCTGGGCTGGCACTGGTTCCCCTACGGCTACGCCCGCACCGTCGTCGACGGCGACGGCGCCCCGGTCAAGCCGTTCCCCGCCTGGCTGGACGAACTGGCGCGGGCCGCGGTGGCCCGCGCGTACGGCCGCCCGGCCGGGCCGGAGCCGTACGACATCGCGCTGGTGAACTTCTACGACGCCGGCGCGAAGATGGGCCTCCACCGCGACGCCGACGAGAAGTCCCCGGCGCCCGTCGTCTCCCTGAGCCTCGGCGACTCCTGCGTCTTCCGCTTCGGCCATCCGGGCGGCCGCACCCGCCCCTGGACGGACGTCGAGCTGCGCAGCGGTGATCTCTTCGTCTTCGGCGGCCCGGCCCGGCAGGCCTACCACGGCGTGCCCCGGATCCTGCCCGGCACCGCCCCGGCCCGGCTCGGGCTCACGGGGCGGCTCAACATCACCCTGCGCGTGAGCGGGCTGTGACGCCCGGCGGATAATGGGACGACCTGCCTGCCCGACCCTGGAGGTGCCGTGACCGGCTCCCGCCCGTTCCGCCCGCCCCTGGACGCGCTGCGTCCCGCCGCCTTCGGCGTGGACCCGGCGGGGGAGCGGATGGCGCGCATCCGCAGGTCGCCGCACTTCGCCGACGGCGTGTTCGTCAACCCGGAGGGCACGCGCCGTACGCCGTCCGGCTCCATGCTGAAGTTCCTGCCCACCTACTTCCGCAAGGAGGAGCGCGCCCTGCGCGCCCCGGCCCACGCGGTGCCCGTCCACCCCACCACCGTCGCCGACCTGGCCGTCCCCCCGGCCTCCGGGCTGCGGCTGACCTGGATGGGCCACTCCAGCGTGCTCGCCGAGATCGACGGCCACCGGGTGCTCTTCGACCCCGTCTGGTCCGAGCGCTGCTCGCCCTTCTCCTTCGCGGGCCCCCGCCGGCTCCACCCGGTGCCGGTGCCGCTGGCCGAGACCGGCCCGCTGGACGCCGTGGTCATCTCGCACGACCACTACGACCACCTCGACATGCCGACCGTCCGTACCCTCGCCCGCCGCACCGGCGTCGCCTTCGTCGTCCCCCTCGGCGTCGGCGCCCACCTGGAGCACTGGGGCGTCCCGGCGGACCGGATCACCGAGCTCGACTGGCACGAGTCGACCCGGATCGGCGAACTCACCCTCACCGCCACCCCCGCCCGCCACTTCTGCGGCCGCGCGCTGCGCAACACCCAGCACACCCTGTGGGCCTCCTGGGTGGTCGCCGGCCCGGAGCACCGGATCTTCCACAGCGGCGACACCGGCTACTTCCCCGGTTTCACCGCCATCGGCGAGCGCTACGGGCCGTTCGACGCCACGATGGTGCAGGTCGGCGCGTATTCGGAGTTCTGGCCGGACATTCACATGACCCCGGAGGAGGGCATGCGCGCCCACCTCGACCTCCAGGGCGGTGACGCCGCGCGGGGCGTCATGATGCCGATCCACTGGGGCACGTTCAACCTCGCCCCGCACCCGTGGGCGGAGCCCGCCGAGGGAACCGTGGCGGCGGCCCGGGAGCCCGGGGCACGGATCGCGGTGCCCAGGCCCGGCCAGCCGTTCGAGCCGGGCGCGGAGCCGGTGCTCGACCCGTGGTGGCGGGCGGTCGCGGTGCGGCCCACCGACGCGGTGCCCGAGGCGGAGGTGCCGGCGGGGGCCGAAACCGGGACCGAGACCGAAACCGACGCCGAGGTCGCCCTTCAGGCGTGAGCCGGGCGACGCTCGCGCCACTGGGCGCCACTGGCGTGAATACGCACATCTGTACGCGTTCCTCTTGCGGGGCAAGTGGAGCTGGCGCTTCAATTCCCAGTGACAGTTAGGAAACCTTCCTGACAGTTGGCCATCGGCCAATCCGCCCACCGGGAAACGGAGTTCCGCATGCCCGCGCGCACCTCGACGATGAAGAAGACCGCCGCCCGGCTCGCCTTACCGGCCCTGGCGCTTGCCCTGCCCGCGTCCCTCGCCCTGGCCGGCCCCGGCCAGGCGGCGGCGCAGCCGTCCCCCGTCCGTACCGCCACCGTCCCCGCCGCGGCCGGGGCGGGCGCGCCGCTCGACGACCCGTACGAGAAGGACATCGCCATGCGGCTGGTCTCCAGCGCGGAGAACTCCACGCTGGACTGGCGGGGACAGTTCCGGTACATCGAGCCCTACCCCGACGGCCGGGGCTACACCGGCGGCATCATCGGTTTCACCTCGGGCACCGGCGACATGCTCGAGCTCGTCGAGCGCTACACCAAGAAGAAGCCGGACAACCCGCTCGCCAAGTACCTCCCCGCCCTGCGCAAGGTCAACGGCAGCGACTCGCACGCCGGGCTCGGCAAGCCCTTCGAGGAGGCGTGGCGGAAGGCGGCCGACGAGGACAAGGCGTTCCGGGACGCCCAGGAGGCCGAGCGCGACCGCGTCTACTTCGACCCGTCCGTCAAGCAGGCCAAGGCGGACGGCCTGCGCACCCTCGGCCAGTTCGTCTACTACGACGCGATCGTCATGCACGGCCCCGGCGACGGCAAGGACAGCTTCGGCGGCATCCGCAAGGCCGCCCTCGCCAAGGCCAAGCCCCCGGCCCAGGGCGGCGACGAGAAGGCCTATCTCGACGCCTTCCTGGACGCCCGCAAGAAGGTCATGAAGAAGGAGGAGGCGCACCAGGACACCAGCCGCGTCGACACGGCCCAGCGCGTCTTCCTGAACGAGGGCAACTTCGACCTCCGGCCGCCGCTGAAGTGGAAGGTCTACGGCGAGTCGTACCGGATCGACAAGTAGCCACACGGATAGCCACACGGAGTACGGGCGGGCCCGGGGCGGCGGTAAGGTCCCGGGCCCGCAGGCCGTCCGCAGGCCGTCCGTGGGCTCCGTGTCAGTGCCCGTCGAGGTGGCCGAGCTCGCTCAGGTCGCAGCAGGAGTCCCGGCGCAGTTGCCGTCCGACCTCCAGCCACTCCCGGTGGAGCCGCCCGTGGCGCGGGGCCAGGCCGGTCGTCCCCTCGTACGAGGCCACGAGCTCCCGCTGGTCGAAGCGGACGCCGCCGCGCAGCACCGACGCCGTGCGCACGAGCGAATCGAAGTCGGTGAACGGGTCGCCGTCGATCACCGTGGCGTCGGCGAGCTTGCCCACCTCCAGCGTCCCCAGGTCCCGTTCCGCGCCGAACGCCCGCGCCGGCAGCACCGTCGCCGTCCGCAGTGCCTGCGCCGGCGTCAGCCCGTACCGGTGGAGGGCGCGCAGCCCGAGGTGGAGGGAGAGGCCGACGGGGACGAGCGGGGCGTCCGTGCCGAGGGCCACGACGCCGCCGCCGGAGAGCACCTTCCGGTAGACGTCGATCTCGCGGCGCAGCGTGGTCAGTTGGTCGTCCGTGGGCGCCTTCGCGGCGGTCTGCCGGACGGTCGCCACGTCCCACGGCGGCATCAGCACGGTGACGCGGGGGTCCTCGGCCAGGTGGGGGGTCTCGCCGAGCAGGGGGACGGAGGTGAAGATCGTGGCGATCATGCGGAAGTCGGTGGCCGTGTAGATCTCCGTCAGGTCCTGGTAGGCCCGGCCGGTCGCCGTCGTGGCGTGGCCGAACTCCAGCCGCTGCGTCGCCTGGAGGTGCGTGGTGAGGTCCTGCCCCAGCTGGACGCCCGGCGAGCACAGGTGGCTGCCCGTGCGCACCCCGAGCCGGTCGTGCGCGAAACGGGCCGCCTCGCGCATCACCCAGCCCGGCGCGCGGACGTACGTCTTGACGAAGTCCCAGTCCAGGGCGGTGGCGCGGGTCAGGGAGCGGCGCAGGCCCTCCTCGGTGCGGTGGGCGCGGCCCATGGTGTAGGCGACGCGCGGGCCGTCCAGCAGCTCGCCCGCGGTCAGCAGCCTGGGCCCGGCCAGCGCGCCGGCCGTCACGGCCTCGCGGATGCGGGCCTGCTCGTAGGCGAAGCCGCCGAGGGAGACGGCCGTGGTGATCCCGTAGGCCAGCTGGAGGGCGGTCTGGCGGCCGCCGTAGGTGTACTGCCAGGGGTGGGTGTGGGCGTCCCAGAGGCCGGGGATCACGGTCTGGTGCGAGGCGTCGACGGTCCGGAGGGCGGGCCGGCGGGCCCGGTGGGGCTCGACGGCGGCGATCCGGCCGTCGCGGACGAGCAGGTCGACGTCCTCGCGGACGGTCGTGCCCGTGCCGTCCCAGAAGCGGCCCGCGCGCACGAGGGTGTCGGCGGGGGTGGGGCGGCGGTAGTCGAGGGCGACGGGGATCGTGCGGGCGGTGCCGTCCGCCACGTCCAGCAGCCGCAGCCGCCCGGCGGACAGATAGAGGATCCGGCGGCCGTCGGCGGACCAGGAGGGGTGGTCGGCGGCCTCGTCGGTCAGCCGGCGCGGTTCGCCGTCGGGCGTGCCGTCGGGGCGTACGGGCAGCAGCCACAGCGCCGACTCGTTGATCACGGCCATCGAGCGGCCGTCGGGCGACCAGACGGGCCCGGAGTCGTAGCGGTCGGAGACCGAGGCGTGCGGGGCGAGGGCGTGCAGCCGGGCGTCCCCGCTGTCGGCGTCGACGACCCTGATCAGGTTGTAGCCCTCGCGGAACCGCTGGTTGAGGCGGTTGCGGTCGCAGAGGGCGACGAAGCGCCCGTCGGGCGACCAGGTGGGCCGGCCGGGCAGGCCGCCCGCGCCCATGGGGGCGGCCAGCAGCTTCTCCGTGCCCGCCGCGAGATCGCGGACGATGAGGTTGCCGGACATGTCGACGCAGGCCAGGCGGGTGCCGTCGGGGGAGAGCGCCGGGTGGACGCGCCCGCCGTCGGCCAGCACGGTCTCCTCGCCGGAGGCGAGGTCGCGGCGGCGGACGGCGTAGAGCCCGTCGCGGTCGTCCGTGAAGACCAGCGCCCGGCCGTCGCGGGTCCAGGTGGGGGCCATGACGTACCGCCCGGGGGAGGCGGTGAGGACCTGCCGGGGCCTGCCGCCCTTCTCGACGTCCGCGACCCAGAGGGCGTTGAGCGCGGCGAAGGCCACCTGGCGGCCGTCGGGGGAGAGGGCGGGCAGGTGGAGCGAGCGGACGCGGCGGACGACCGCGCCGGTGTCCGCGAAGTCGTACCGCTTGACCTGGTAGCGGGGCCGGTCCAGGGGCAGCTCGGCGTGGAAGGGGACGGTCACCGCCGGCACGCCGCGGGCGTCGGCCGGGGGTGTGGGCGCGGGGGCGGCGGAGGGGTGGGGGAGGGAGTCGGCGGCGGGCGCCCGGGGGGGCTCGGGGGCGGCGCCGGGTCTGATGATCGTGAACTGTCCGCCGACGGTCAGCAGCAGCTCGTCGCGCGAGACCCAGCGCGGCGGCACGGGCTCCACGTCGCCGTCGACGGGCACGACGGCCCCGTCCACGACGAGGGCGCAGGTCGCGGTGGGCGCGGGCGTCGTCCGCAGATAGGCCAGCCGCCCGGTGGGCGAGACGGCCGGCGTCATGACCTGCGCGCCGGCCGCGCTGTCGGTGCGCTCGACGCGCACCGGCCCCTGCCCGTCCGCCGCCACGGACGCGACCGTACGGGCCTGGAGCACGCCCCCGGCCACCTGCCCCCGGACGAACAGCAGCCGCTTGCCGTCCTGCGACCAGACGGGGTCGAAGTCCTCCCACGCCCCGTCCTGCCCGGGCCCCTCCTGCCCGTCGAGGCCGGTGATCCGCGTCAGCGCGCCCGTCCGCACGTCCACCACCCACACCCGGTAGGGGCTGCCCGCCACGGGGTCGCCCCCGCGCTCGGACGCGAACGCGATCCGCGTCCCGTCCGGCGACCAGGCCGGCCCCCGGTCGTCCCACGGCCCGTCCGTCAGCTGCCGCAGCCCGGAGCCGTCGGGCCGTAGCGTCCAGATGTGGAAGCCGCCGCCCCGGTAGGCGCAGACGGCCAGCAGCCGCCCGTCGGGCGAGTGGGTCGGTCTGGTCGGCTCGAGATCGGCCGGGGTGATCGCGACGGCCTCCCCGCCCTCGCGCGGCACGGACCACAGCACGTTCTGCACCTCGACGACCAGCCGCCCGCCGCCCGGCGCCGGCGAGCCCGCGCCATTGGTGGCGGCCGTGAACGACAGCGCGCCCCCCTTGGCACGCGGGGCCGCCACCGCTTCTATCGCGTCCAGGGGCAGCGCGACGGCCGCACCGGCCACGGCGGCGGTACCGGCCGCCGCCTGAAGAAAACCGCGTCGGGAGAAGGTGGTGTCCAACTGTCCTCCTGGGTCGGGGGAGTTGCACGGGGCGGCAGCCCCCATGGCGGAAGCCGATGGTTGCACGCCCCACAGGCCACGGGTCAACACCCTGAGCCGATCACGAACGCCCGCCGAGCCCGTTTCCCGGGGTGCCCACGCGGCACCCCCCACCGCCGCCCCCCGGGCGCGGGGGATTCTTCATCCGAACGGGTAACCCACGTCACACCACGCCCTGCCGCCCGGATGCCCGGCCGCCCGCGTCCCGCCGGAGCCGGGCGGCACAAGGGGTGCGCGAGGACCGCGCGAAGTGCGGTATTGTTCTCATGCGCGGTCGGCGAGGGCGAAAGCCCAGGCCGGACGAGCACCGGGACGTGGCGCAGCTTGGTAGCGCACTTGACTGGGGGTCAAGGGGTCGTGGGTTCAAATCCCGCCGTCCCGACACGTGAAAACGCCCTCTGATCTGGGAGAAACCCCAGGTCGGGGGGCGTTTGTCGTTCTTTGGGTTCGGCGTTCACCTGATGCGGTGTCAGGCGCCCGGGGACCGCTTGGGGACCACGCTTCGGAAGAAACCCCTGATCAGGCCCTGTTTCGCTGGGGGCCAAGATTATGAGCGCTTTGGGGTGTTTGTGTGGTTCTCACAATGCCTGGAGAGAGGCGGCCAGCGGTCGGGACGGTGCCGGAGCGCCCCGCAGGTGGCTGCTGAGGGACCTGCCGGCGGCGACCAGAGCCCGGAGATCGGGGTGGAGATAGCGCTGGGTGGTCTGCAGTGATCCGTGACCGGCGATGATGCGCAGGACGTGCAGGGGGACGCCGGCGTCGGCCATCCAGGTCAGGCCGGTGTGCCGCAGGCCGTGGCGTCGCAGGTGCTCGTAGCCGAGCTCGGCGACGACCTCGTCCCAGTGGGTGGCGTCCCGCAGGACGGCGGTGGTGATGCGCCCGCCCCGTGGGCCGGTGAAGAGGCGGGCGTCGGGCTTGTGTCCGACGGCCAGCTCGTCCTCGGCCTTCTTGTACTCGGCCTGCCAGCCGTTGACCCGTGCCGGGTTGACCGTGATGATGCCGTCGCGCTTGGCCTGCTCCATCACCCGGACCAGCACGGCCAGGCTGTTCTTCACCGAGGAGCGGCCCACCCCGTCGGCGATCCAGCCGTAGACGCTGCGGTCGGCGGCGCCGTTGCTGATCAGCGTCGCGGGGATGTGGCCAAGGCTCGGTACGACGCGCAGTCGCCACCCGGCGAGGTAGGGGTCCTTGGTCTTCTCCTCCAGGCCGCGCAGGGCGAGTTTCATGTTCGCGTCGCCGTACTGCGCGAGGGGCTGCATGGAGACGCTGGGGTCGATGCCTCGCAGCGACGCGGCGGTGACCGTGTCGATCCACCCCTGGGCTTGGTCGACCGTGGCGCTCGACTCGGAGAGGGACCTGCGTTCGCGGGTGTGGGGATCGACCCACCGGACGCGCGACGGTGACCGCCCCCTCGATGCACAACGCGCAGCCATGGCGTTTTCGCTACTCGCGGGGAGACGGAACGTTCCGCCTGTATGCGGACCCCGAGCGGAACATGCCGCACTCGGACCCCGACGGCAGGGCCCTGCACATCGGCTGCGGCGCCGCCCTGTTCAACCTGCGCGTCGCACTCGCGGCGGCCGGCCTCCACGCAGATGCCGTGCTTCTGCCCGATGCTGAGGACGCCACTTTGCTGGCCTCGGTACGCACGACGGCTTCGGACGACGGTGAGGATACGGGGCTGAGATTGCTGGAGCCTGCGGTTCGGCAACGGCATACCAGCCGGTACCCGTTCGCCGAGGAGGCGATTCCCGAGAATGTGCGTACTGCCTTGATCGACGCTGCTCAACGGGAGGGTGCCGTTCTGTCCTTTCCCGAATCCTGGCAGGCGCAGTGGGTGGAGGAGCTCGCCGAGGAAGCCGAGGCGCGCAACCTCACCGACCGTGGCAGTGAGCAGGACCTCGCCCGTTGGACGCGGATCGGTGCCGACGAGGCCGACACGGCGACCGACGGCGTTCCGGAGTACGCCTTCGGGCCCCGCAAGCATGGTGGGCGCGCGCCGATGCGGGACTTCTCCGGCGGGCAACCGGTGGCCGACCGGGGTACGACACCCTTCGAGGGCACCCCGCACCTCGCCGTCGTGAGTACCGATGGTGATCAGCCGGTGCAGTGGCTGCGTGCGGGTCAGGCCATGGAGCGTGTGCTGCTTCTCGCCACTCTCCAGGGCCTGGCCACCTCGTTCTCCACCCAGGCCCTGGAGTGGCCGGACCTGCGTTGGCCGCTGCGTGACCCTCTGTCCGGGACGGGATGTGTGCAGATGATCCTGCGCCTCGGATACGGTCCGCAAGGCCCCGCTACTCCGCGTCGCCCCGTCCGTGAGGTCCTGGCCATCGAGGATTGAGCCCCGCCGCCGCGCTGGGCCCCGACAGCTCCGGTGGCCGCACCGTCCGGGTGGATCCAGGCTGGAGATGGCGAGTCGCGCACCGGGCCCGCTGACGCGAAAGGGCAAGTGACGGAGGTGGCCGTCATGGATCAGGCGCCGATCACGGTGGGGCTCGACGGTTCCCCCGAGAGCCTGGCTGCCGCTTTGTGGGCGTCGGACGAGGCCGAGCGCCGAGGGCTCGGGCTGCGCCTTCTGCATGCATGGATACTGCTGGCGGGCGAGCCCTCGACCGGGCTGCCGCCGGGCGAGGATCAGAATTACTGGGCGAAGCGCATTGTGCGTGCTGCTGCGACAGCCGTGTACGAGCGGCACCACGACCTCTCCGTGACCGAGGACCTGGTGGCGGAAGAGCCCGAGACCGCCCTTCTGAGGGCGGCCGAGGAATCGACGATGGTGGTGCTGGGCTCCCGCGGCCTCGACCGCCTGGCGAGCTTCTTCCTGGGCGACATCAGCCTCCAGGTCGCGGGGAGGGCCGAGCGGCCGGTGGTCCTGGTCCGGGCGACCGGGACCGGTGGACCGTCGGCACCCGCCGCCGGCGCTGCCGACGTGGTCGCCGGCGTCAGCCTGCACGGTCCGTGCGACAGCGTGCTGGAATTCGCCTTCGAGACCGCTGCGGCACGCGACGCGTCGCTCAGGGTCCTCCACGGGTGTCCGTTGCCGGTGCAGGCGTACGCACCGTGGGGAGTCGATCCCGACGTGGCGGGCGAGATCAGCAAGGAGGCCGAGGAGAGGCTCTCAGCTGCCGTACGGCCGTGGCGCGATCGTTATCCCCGGGTTGCGGTGACCAGCACGGTGCGGCTGGGCAGTGCCGCCCGCGCTGCTCTGGAGGCCGCGGACGGCGCCGCTCTGCTGGTGGTCGGCAGGCGTCGGCATCACCCGCCGGTGGCGCCACGCCTCGGGAACGTGGCCCAGGCGTGCGTGCACCATGCGGCCTGCCCGGTCGCCGTGGTGCCGCACGACTGAGGCTGGGATGAAGATCTCCGTGCTGATGACGAGGCCCCCGGTCACGGGGACGGCAGGCCACCGCGTCGGTGGACGCGTTGACGGCGGGCCGCTGCGGCGCCCGGCTCCCTGAGCAGAGCGGAAGCGAGACCGGTGATGGGGGAGTGGACCTGGGGGTACGAGGGGTACGACCCGGCGACGGAGCCGTTGCGGGAGGCGCTCCACACGCTCGGCAACGGCTACTTCGCCACCCGGGGCGCCGTCCCCGAGAGCCGGGGAGGGCTGGTCCACTGCCCGGGCACGTATGTCGCCGGATGCTATGACCGGCTGGTCTCGTCGGTCGCGGGCCGGCAGGTCGAGAACGAGGACATCGTCAACCTGCCGAACTGGCTGCTCCTGCGCTTCCGGCTGCTGTTCGACGACGGCTCGCCGGGCCCGTGGTTCACACCCGACACCTGCGAGGTCACGGACTACCGGCAGGTACTCGACATCCGGCAGGGAACGCTGACCCGGACCTTCCGGTACTGGGCCGGCGGCGGCCGGATGGTGCGGGTGGAGCAGTGCCGGCTGGTCCACATGCGGGAGCCACACCTCGCAGCGTTGCGGACGGTCTTCACGGCCGAGGGCCGGCCCGGACGGATCGAGGTGGAAGCGGAACTGGACGGGAACGTGGTCAACGCCAACGTGCACCGCTACAGAGCCCTCGAACGCCGCCACCTGACCGGCGTTCACGCCGGCGTAGTGGAGCCGGGGACCGTATGGCTGCGCTGCCGCACGAGGACGTCCGACATCGGTGTCGGTATGGCCCAGCGTGTGGACGTCGACGGCCCGGCACCGGTGCCGGTCTCGCTCACGGCGGCGGGCCACCAAGCAGCGCACCGCTTCGCGTTCGTCCTGTCGGAGGACGAGCCGGTGACGGTGACCAAGACCGTCGCGCTGCACACGTCCCGGGACACCGCCATCGGTGATCCCGTCGGTGCCGCCGTGGAACGCGTCGCCGACGCACCGGACTTCACCGAGCTGCTGCGCTCGCATGCCGTCGCGTGGGAACAGCTGTGGGGGCAGGCGGAGCTCGACGTCCCCGGTGAGGCGGGCCGGGTGCTGCGCCTGCACCTCTTCCACGTCCTGCAGACCCTCTCCCCGCACACCGCCGACCTGGATGTGGGCGTGCCGGCACGCGGGCTGCACGGGGAGGCGTACCGGGGACACGTCTTCTGGGACGAGCTGTTCGTCCTGCCCTACCTCGACCTGCACTTCCCCGAGGTCTCCCGGGCCCTGCTGAACTACCGCCACCGCCGTCTGCCGCAGGCCGTGCGGGCGGCCCGGCAGGCGGGCCGGGCCGGCGCCATGTACCCGTGGCAGAGCGGCAGTGACGGCCGCGAGGAGAGCCAGCTGCTGCACCTCAACCCGCGCTCCGGCCGCTGGCTGCCCGACCACAGCCGGCTCCAGCGGCATGTGGGCTCGGCGGTCGCGTACAACGTGTGGCAGTACTGTCAGGCCACCGGCGATACGGAGTATCTGTACGGCAAGGGCGCGGACATGCTGCTGGAGATCGCCCGGTTCTGGGCGAGCAGCGCCCTCCTCGACCCCGCGAGTGGCCGGTACCACATCCGGGGAGTCGTCGGCCCGGACGAGTACCACGACGCCTACCCCGGTGCCGTCCGGCCCGGCATCGACGACAACGCGTACACCAACATCACCGCCGCCTGGGTCCTCACCCGCGCACTCGACCTGACACGCAGCCTGCCGGCCCGGCGCCGGCAGCAGCTCCTCGAACGCGGCCGCCTCGACCTCGGTCAACTTCCGCTGTGGGAGGACGTCTCCCGGCGCCTGGTCGTGCCGTTCCACCAGGACGTCATCAGCCAGTTCGACGGCTACGGCGACCTGGCCGAACTGGACTGGAAGCGCTACCGGGAACGCTACGGCGACATCCGCAGGCTGGACCGCATCCTCGAAGCGGAAGGCGACACGGTCAACCGGTACCAGGTCTCCAAGCAGACAGACGTGCTGATGCTCGGCTACCTCTTCTCACCGAAGGAGCTCGCATCACTGTTCGAACGCCTTGGCTACGGGCTCACGGACGAGCTGTGGCAGCGCACCGTCGACCACTACCTGCGCCGCACCAGCCACGGTTCCACCCTCAGCGAGGTCGTTCACAGCTGGGTGCTGGCCCGCGCCCGGCGCGGCGACGCCTGGCGGTACTTCCACGAGGCTCTCGAGGGCGACGTCGCCGACCTCCAGGGCGGCACGACGCCCGAGGGCATCCACCTCGGCGCCATGGCCGGCACCCTCGATCTCGTTCAGCGCGGCCTGACGGGATTGGAGACCCGCGAGGACGCCTTGTGGCTGGACCCGGTGGAGCTGCCGGAACTCTCGGAGTTCGGCTTCACCCTGCGCTACCGCGGGCATTGGGGCATCGGTGTACGCGTGCGGAGCGACGAGCTGACGGTCAGCGTGCCGGACTCGGAGGAGTCGGCGGTCAGGATCGTCCTGCCGGGCCGCTCGCTCACCGTCTCTCCGGGGGAGTGCACATCACTGAAACTGGCCGGCACGAAGAGCGGTTGACCGTCTCACCCGGTATGGATGGTGCGCCCCGTCACCTGCCCGGGCCGGATACGGACCCACAAGTCGCGCTTCCCACCGGACCAGGGCTGGGCGCCCGGCCGGGTGGCGAGGTCCTCGGCCGTGCCGGCGTCGGTGATGCGCTCGGCCGTTCCCGTGATGAGGACGCTCCAGCCGCGGCTGAGCTGTTCGTCGATGTGGTCGACCTCGAAGGCGAGCTGATCCCCGTCGCCCGGGGCCGCGGAGCCTTCCGGATCCGTCCGGTAGACGACGCTGTGACCGTCGACCAGGAAGTTCACGGGCAGAACGACCGGGGCCGCCCCGGTGGACAGGCCGACCCTGCCGATGCCGTGGGTGCCGAGCCGTCGCCAGCACTGGTCCTCGGGCAGCTGAGCCAGCAGCGGGTGTGGGACGGCCCTCCGCCGACCGGGCGCGGCTTCCCGTGGGCCCCCGACGAGCTCGTCGTAGGGCATCTCCAAGGCGGCGGCGAGCCGCATGAGCGCAGCGGGGTCGAAGTCGCCGCTGAACGTCTCCAGCTGGTTCAGGTAGGCCGACGACATGCCGGCGCGGTGTGCCAGCTCCTCGCGGGTCAGCCCGAGCTGCCGGCGCCGGACGGTGCAGCGCGCGGCCACCGTGTCCTCGTGCTCCTCCTGCGGTTCCCCGGAGGCCGCCCCAGGGCCGCCCGGAGTCGGCCCGTCGGTGTGCATTTTCGCCCTCCGTGTGGACGCCCGGTACGTCTGGGGCTCCTGAGCCGTCCCCGCCTCCCAGGGGATCAGAGACCGGGCAGTCGTGCCAGCTCTGCACCGCCGATCGGGAGGGCAAGGGCAAGGAGCCTCGTGCGGAGCTCAGCCAGTGGGGGTGTCAAGGCGGAGGTCGACATCGACGACGCCTTCCACGGCCCTCACCAGACGGGCTACAAGTGGGGCAATCGTCGCGTCGGGCAGCTGGCCCGAGAGAGCGACGACACCTTCCTCCACCCGGACTTCGACGGTGGGGCGCCGGTGCGGGAAGAGGCGGGCCACGATCTCGTCGCGGACCTCTTCGGCGATGTCCTCGTCGCTGCGGAGGTAGATCTTGAGGATGTCGGCCCGGCTGACGATGCCGACCAGCTTGCCTTCGGCGTCGACTACGGGCAGGCGCTTTACGCCCTTGAGGGCCATCGTGCGGGCGGCTTCGGCGATGGTGGCGTCGGCGTGCACAGTGATGGCCGGGGTGCTCATCAGGTTCTCCGCCGTCCTCGCCCCGGCTTTCGCCAGTTCCGCGAGTTCCTCGGGACGGGCGGCGTCCGGCGGTTCGCGGCCCTTGTACTCCTCCTTCGCCAGCAGGTCCGCCTCGGAGACGACACCGATGACCCGTCCTTCGCCTGCCAGGACGGGCATGGCGCTGACCTTCCACTCCGCGAGCGTTTTGGCGATTTCCTTGTAGGACGCCGTTTGGCTGACGGCCACGACGGTCTGGCTCATCACGTCGTCCACGGTGCGCCGCGTGTCACGCACGGCTGTCACCTTCCGGGAAGCCACCTCCGGTGTCGTCGCCCGTATAGGTCAGGCGCTGGTGGACCGAGACGACACCGTCGACGGAGCGGCACAGACGTTCGATGAGCGGGATCGTGCTGCGGGCCTCGACGTTGCCGGTCAGGGTCACCTGTCCTTCGGACACCTCGACTCTCACGGCCGAGGGCGCCAGGCCCACGGTGTGTTCCAGCAGGTCGCGCTCGATCTCGGAGCGGATGGCGGAGTCCTCACGCAGGAAGACCCGCAGGACGTCCGCGCGGCTGACGATGCCGACGAGCTTGTCGGTTTCGTCGACCACAGGCAGACGCTTGACGTTCTGCGTGGCCATCAGCCGGGCGGTCTCCACCACGTTCCACTCCGGCCGGGCGCACACCGCGGGGGCGGACATCAGCTCCTCGGCTCGGGCGCCCTCGGCCTTGGCCCGTTCCCAGGCCTCGAGGTTCGGTACGGGGACGTGGCCGAAGGGGTCGGGCTGGTCGGCCGCCTTGCGCATGAGATCGGCCTCGGAGACCACCCCCACCACCCGGCCGTTCGGATCGACGACCGGCACGGCGGTCACGTCGTTGTCGGCGAGCTCCTTGACGATCTCCTTGAACGGCGTGTCCGGACGCACCCGCACCACGTTGCGGGTCATGAGCTCGTCGACCGTGCGGTGCTGCAACATGATCCTCGGGTCCCTTCCGGAACGTGCCAGATGCCCCTGTCTATGTGTTTATGTCAGCTATGCGGTACCACCGCCACCGGACAGCCGGTGTGGTGCACCGCGGCGTGTGTCACCGGGCCGATATGGGCACCGAAGGCCGGCCGGTGCATACGGCGGCCGACAACCAGCAGCTGAGCGTCCTTGCCTGCCTCGACCACACGCAGCACGGCGCCGCCGGCCGCCGCGGCCGGGAAGGCGAACTCCAGCAGCGGATCGTACGAACCGTCCCGCCCGACCCCGACGACGATGGGGCCGTCGGCCCCGGCCGCGGGCGGCTCCCATCCGGCACGGACCAGCACCACCGGCACGGCCGCATGGGCGATCACCGCCAGGCTCACCGAGCCCAGCAGCCAGCCCTCGAACCCGCCCAGCCCGCGCGACCCCAGCACGAGCAGCTCGGCCTCCCGGGCCGCGTCGAGCAGGGCCTTCGCCGGCAGCTCGTCGACCTCCTCGGCATCGACCCGAAGGCCCGGACGAGCCGCGGCCAGCTCCTGCCGGGCCTCCTCGATCCGGCTGCGCGCCCACTCCTGCTGGGCAGGGGCACCGGCGGAGAACTGCTGGTTGCTCGTCCTCCACTCCAGTGCGTGCAGGATGCGAAGG
Organism: Streptomyces abikoensis; assembly: GCF_014648775.1. Lineage (GTDB taxonomy): Bacteria > Actinomycetota > Actinomycetes > Streptomycetales > Streptomycetaceae > Streptomyces > Streptomyces abikoensis. Next base: position 840,038 of record NZ_BMRT01000001.1, on the reverse strand, counting down.
GCGGTGCCCCGCGTCACCGCCTCACACGCGGCCCATGTCACGGCGCTCAGGCTCTCGTCCGAACCGTCAACGCCCACGACAACCGGTCGTACCACGGTGACCACCTCTCACGTCTGCTCGGCTTCCGCCACGTGCCGCTTCACCGCAACGAAGCTGTCAGGGGCCACCGAGATCGAGTCGATCCCCGCCCTGACCAGGAACGCGGCGAAATCCGGGTCGTCGCTCGGCCGCTGGCCGCACAATCCGACGGGGCGGCCTGCGGCGTGGGCGGCCGAGATCAGGGTCTCGATGCTTCGCGTCACGGCGTGATCCGTCTCGTCGAAGACGCCGGCCAGCTCGGCCGAATCGCGGTCGACACCCAAGGTGAGCTGTGTGAGGTCGTTGCTGCCGATGGAGAAGCCGTCGAAGCGTTCGGCGAAGTCACGGGCCAGGACGATGTTCGACGGGATCTCCGCCATGACGTACACCTGAAGCCCGTGTTCCCCGCGCCGCAGCTCTTCCTGCCCCATGACTTCCAGGACGCGGTCCGCCTCGGCCAAGGTGCGGCAGAAAGGAATCATCACCACGACGTTCGTCAGGCCGAACTCCTCGCGCACCCGCCGGATCGCCCGGCACTCGAGTGCGAAGCCGTCGCGGTAGCCCTCGCTGTAGTAGCGGCTCGCACCCCGCCACCCGATCATCGGGTTCGCCTCGGCCGGCTCGAAGGGACGGCCGCCGACCAGCTTGGCGTACTCGTTGGTCTTGAAGTCGCTGGTGCGCAGGATCACCGGGGCCGGCCAGCGTGAGGCGGCGATGGTGGCCACTCCCCGCGCGAGGCGGTCGACGAAGTACTCGGTGCGGTCGGCGTACCCGCCGGTCAGCTTGTCGACGGCCCGCCGCTCCTCGGCGGAGAGCCGGTCGGGCCGGAGCAGTGCCATGGGGTGGACCTTGACCTGGTGGGCCACCATGAACTCCATTCGGGCCAGCCCGACGCCGTCCGCCGGCAGCTGCCACCAGCGGAAGGCGGCGGCCGGGTCGGCGAGGTTGAGCATGACCCGGGTGCGCGTCGGGGGTAGTCCGGTCAGGTCGACGTCTTCCTCCTCGTAGCCGACCAGGCCCGCGTAGATGCGACCCTCCGAGCCCTCGGCGCAGGAGACGGTGACGGGGTGGCCATCGGCCAGGACGGCCGTGGCGTTGCCGGTGCCGACGACCGCCGGGACGCCGAGTTCACGGCTGACGATGGCGGCGTGGGAGGTGCGTCCGCCGTGGTCGGTGACGATGGCCGCGGCCCGCTTCATCAGCGGCTCCCAGTCGGGGTCGGTCACGGAGGTCACCAGCACAGAGCCTGTGGGGAAGCGCTCCAGCCCCACGGGGGACGCGAGCGCGCACACCGGGCCGGCGCCCACCGCCTCGCCCACGGCCACGCCGGTGGCCAGGCACTCGCCGGTGCCGGTGACCCGGTAGCGGCGCAGGACGGCCGACGTGCGCCGGGACCGTACCGTCTCGGGGCGGGCCTGGACGACGAACATCTCGCCGGTGCGGCCGTCCTTCGCCCACTCCAGGTCCATGGGGGTGCCGTAGTGCCGCTCCACTGCCACCGCCCACTCGGCGAGGCGCCGCGCCTCGCCGTCGTCGAGCACGCGCGCCGTACGTTCCGCGGGGGTGGTGTCCACCGTGCGGGTGAGTCCGCCCTCGGCGTAGCCGACCTTGGCGTGCTTGCCGCCGGTCGCCACCCGGATGACCGGGTTCAGGGCCGGGTCCTCGAGCAGTGGCTTGAAGACCACGTACTCGTCGGGGTCGACCTGCCCGCTCACCACGCTCTCGCCGAGCCCCCACGCCGCGTTGATCACTACGGCCTCGGGGAATCCGGTCTCGGTGTCGAGGGTGAACATCACCCCCGCGCCGCCGAGGTCGGAGCGGACCATCAGCTGGACGCCCACCGACAGGGCCACGGACAGCTGGTCGAACCCCATGCGCTCCCGGTAGTCGATCGCCCGGTCCGTGAACAGGGAGGCATAGCAGCGGTGGCACGCGTCCAGCAGCGCCTCCGGGCCGCGGACGTTGAGGAAGGTCTCCTGCTGCCCGGCGAAGCTCGCCTCCGGCAGGTCCTCGGCGGTCGCACTGCTGCGCACGGCGACGTCGGGATCGGTACGCCCGGCCTCGTGAGCGAGCCGGGCGTACGCCTGAGTGATCTCTTCTTGCAGCGCCGCCGGCAGGGGTGTGGCCAGGATGCCGGCGCGAATCGCCGCTCCTACGTCCGAGAGCGCGTCCCCTGCTGCCAGGCGGGCCAGATGCCCGGCGATCCGGTCGCCCACGGCATCGGTCCGCAGGAACTCGCGGTAGGCGTCCGCGGTGGTGGCGAATCCGTCGGGCACGTTCACCCCGGCGGGAGAGAGGTACCGGATGAGCTCGCCCAGTGAGGCGTTCTTGCCGCCCACCACGGACACGTCCGAGCGACCGAGCTCGGAGAAGGGGATGACGCGTCCGCCGATGGACATCGCGCTCCTAGGCAGGTGCGGGCGCCGCCCAGCCCTTGGGTGGCGACGCTGACGGGAGGGCCCATCCGCTTCTCGCGGATCCGGATTGCGCGGTGCACGGCCGCGAGCCGCTTCCCCGCGTCTCCTGCGGGTCCTCCCGCCACTTCCATCACACCACGCCCAGAGACACCCCGCCATAGCCATGACCTGCGTGTTTGCCAGCACGTCGTGCGGCCTGAGGCTTTTTGGAGGGGCAGGCTCGGACGCCGTCGTCACGCTTTCGGACGGCCCGGCCGACGGCCGGGGCCGAAGGCCGGGATCATGGGATCGACGAGGCCGGCCAGGGGAGCGCGAGCATGGTGGGAGTCATCGCCTACGGAGTGACCGCCGACGAGCGACCGCTGCTGGAACGGGCACTGGGCCTGGAATACGACCTGCGGTGTCTCGACCTGATCCTCAACCGGGACACGGTCGCGACGGCCACGGGGCGGGAGGTGGTGTGCAGCAGCGTCAACGACGTCCTGGACGGCGAGGTCCTACGGGTCCTCGCAGCCGGTGGGACCCGGTTGATCACGCAGCGGGCCACCGGTTACAACAACATCGACCTTGCGGCGGCGCGGGCGCTGGGGCTGACCGTGGCGCGGGTGTCGTGGTACTCGCCGTACGCCGTGGCAGAGTTCGCCTGGGCGCTGGCCCTGGCGGTCAACCGCAGGATCCCCCGGGCGGTTTCCCGCACGCGGGACTTCGACTTCCGGCTCGACGGGCTCATGGGTCGTGACTTCCACTGCCGGACCGCCGGAATCCTGGGCACGGGCAAGATCGGCACGGCCTTCGCCCGCATCGCCTCCGGCTTTGGCATGCGACTGCTCGGATACGACGTCGCACCCAGTGACGAATGCCATGCACTGGGCGTGGAGTACGTGGAACGCGACCGGCTCTTCGCGGAATCCGACCTGCTCAGCCTGCACGCACCGCTCGTGCCAGGCACCTACCACGTGGTCGACGCGGCGGCGCTGGCCCTGATGAAGGACGACGCCATCCTGATCAACACCAGCAGGGGCGGGCTCGTCGACGCCCATGCGCTGGTCGAGACCCTGCTCGCCGGGAAGCTGCTCGGCGTGGGTCTGGACGTGTACGAGGAGGAGGCCGGCGTCTTCTTCTTCGACAAGTCGCTGGAGGTGATGACGGACGACACCCTCGCCCGGCTGATGACCTTCGGCAACGTCCTGGGCACCTCCCACCAGGGCTACTTCAGCCGCGACGCCGTGCAGCAGATCGTCGAGGCCACGGCCGCGAACATCGCTGATCACCTGGCCGGTCGGCTCGGCGAGAACACCCTCGTCGGGCCGGGCACGGGCGAAGCGGGCCGGTCAGTGCCCTAGGGGGTGCGCCGGCCGGCCGACACAACCCCGTCACGTGTCACTGTCCGGCATCACCCGGTGGCGAGCCGCGCAGGGTGGCGAGGCGCCGGGCGTACTCCTCCTCGTCGATCTCGCCGCGGGCGTAGCGCTCGGCGAGGATCTGCTCGGCGTTCGTGGGAGCCTGACCCCTCCGCCAGTCAGGGTACGGGCCGCCCCGGGACGGACGGGCGAGAGCTCGGAAGAGCAGGACGACCGCCGTGATGATCAGTACCCAGAACAAGATCATGCTCACGGCCATCGCGAACAGGCCCCAGCCGCCTACACCGTGGTCGTACCAGAACATGGCCGCTTCACTTCCCCAGGTCATCCGGGGTGCCGGGCGGGCGTGCCCGGCTGCCGTACTTCCATGGTCCCTCGGACCGAGCCACCCCGGGGGCGCTCACCGGGGTTCGATGGTCAGGTCGAGGAAGTGCGCGGAGCAGGAGATGCAGGGGTCGTGGTTGCGGATGGCGCGTTCGCACAGGTGGGTGAGTTCGGTGTCGGTGGCGTCGCCGTGCCGCAGGCGGTCCTCGACGATGCGGCGGAGGTCGTCCTCGATGGCGCCCTGGTTCTGGGAGGTGGGCGGGATGAGACAGGCGTCGGTGACGAGGCCCGCGGCGTCGAGGGTGTAGCGGTGGTAGAGGGTGCCGCGTGGCGCCTCTGTGGCGCCGTGGCCGGTTCCCAGCCTCGGGAGGACGTCCACGGCGGGGTGCGGTGGGGGTTCGTAGGCGTCGATCAGCCGCAGGGCCTCCTCCACGGCGTAGAGGACCTCGACGGCGCGGACGACGATGCTGCGGAAGGGGTTGCGGCAGATGGCGCCGGTGGCCGGGTCGGGCAGTCCGGCCGAGTACGCGGCTTCGCGGACGGCGGGCGGGAGCAGATGGCCGCTGACGGCGTACCGGGCGAGTGCACCGGTCAGGTGGCGCCGGCCGTCGAGCCGGGCCTGGAGTGCGGTGGAGTAGGGCACCTGCTCCTCCACCACATGCGCGGTGAAGTCGGCGAGGGGGAAGGTCCGCACGTCCTGGCCGGCATCGTACGGCAGCACGGTGGGGGTGCCGGTCTCGATGGCGTAGGTGTCCGGCGTGGCGAGGGCGAGCAGGTCGGCGTCGCACTCGGCGTCGGGGAAGTCGAAGCCGGCCACCCAGGCGACGGTGGCGAGCGCGTCGTCCCGGGCGTGGCGCAGGCGCTCGGAGAGCGGTCGGAGCTCTGTCCGTGTGGGGACACGGTGGAAGCCGCCCACACGCATGTTGACCGGGTGGATGGCACGGCCGCCGAGGATCTGGACGATGGTGTTGCCGGCCTGCTTGAGCCGTAGTCCGCGTTCCACGGCGGCGCGGTGGGTGCGGGCGAGCTCGATGGCGTCGTCGCAGCCGAGGAAGTCGGGGGCGTGGAGCAGGTAGATGTGCAGGGTGTGGCTCTCGATCCACTCGCCGCAGTAGATCAGGCGCCGCAGTGCGGCGATGCGGTCGTCGACGGTGACGCCGCAGGCGTCCTCGATCGCGTGGCAGGCGCTGGTTTGGTAAGCGATCGGGCAGATGCCGCACACGCGGGAGGTGAGGTCGGGTGGTTCTGTGTGGCGGCGGCCGCGCAGGAACGCCTCGAAGAAGCGCGGTGGTTCGTAGATGCGCAGCTGGGCCTCGGTAACGGTGCCGGCGTCCCCGATGCGCAGCCGTAGTGCCGTCTCGCCTTCGACACGTGCTACTTCGCCGAGCCGGAGTTCACGCAGTTCGTCGCGGGTCATCGTGGCTCTCCCGGCAGTTTGGTGCCGGGCTCGACCTCGTGCTCCCGCTCCGGTTCGATGGCGGTGAAATCATTGACGTTAAAGGTGTGCAGGAGGCGGAGGACGTCCTCGTCGCTCATGCCGTCGCTGCGAAGGAGCGGGATCATCGCGGGCATGTTGGTGGAGCCGGACGGGCCGAAGCAGCCGTAGCAGCCCCGCCCGTAAGCGGGGCACAGTGCCCCGCAGCCGGCGTGGGTCGCCGGCCCGAGGCAGGGGATGCCGCGGGAGACGGGCAGGCAGGGGGTGCCGCGTCGTTTGCAGGCGAAGCAGACGCTGTGGTTGGGGATGTCGGGGCGGCGGTCGGCGAGGAAGGCTGTGATCACCTCAACCAGCTGCCCGCGGTCGATGGGACAGCCGCGCAGCTCCAGGTCGACCGGGACGTGGGCCTCGATGGGGGTGGAGGTCGCGAGCGTCTCGATGTACTCGGGCTGGGCGTAGACGGCGGCCCGGAACTCCTCGGCGTCGGCGTAGTTGCGCAGGGCCTGGACGCCGCCGGCGGTCGCGCAGGCACCGATGGTCACCAGGTACCGGGACTCGGCACGGATGCGCCGGATGCGTTCCAAGTGCTCCGGGGTGGAGACGGACCCCTCGACCAGTGACAGGTCGTACGGACCGGGCTGGATGTCGCTCGACGCCTCCACGAAATGGGCGATCTCCACTTCCGCGGACAGCGGCAGCAGCTCGTCCTCGCAGTCCAGCAGCGTCAGCTGGCAGCCGTCGCAGGACGCGAACTTGAAAACGCCGAGCCGTGGGCGGGCGGGTGCGGCAGGCGCGGCCATGTCACAACTCCCTTACGGTCAGGAGCGGCTTGGCGCGGTCGTAGGCGACAACGGGTCCGTCCCGGCAGAGCAGGAGCGGTCCGAGCTGGCAGTGGCCGCAGTGGCCGGTGGCGCAGTGCATGTTGCGTTCGAGGGAGATGCGGATGTGCTGCGCCGGTACACCACGGTGCAGCAGTTCACGCGCGGCGGCGCGGATCATGACCTCGGGGCCGCAGGCGAAGGCCGTGGTGTCGTGCGGGTCGAACGCCGCCTGATCGAGCAGGGCGGTCACCACTCCGACGTTGCCGGTCCACTCCGGGCCGGCCCGGTCCACGGTCACGCCGCAGTACGGGTGGCCCCAGCCGTCCAGCTCCGACCGGTAGAGGAGGTCCGCGGGCGTGCGGGCGCCGACCAGGACGTTCAGGCGACCGTACGTACCGGGCGCGGACAGCGCCTCCCGTACGAGGGGCCGTAGCGGGGCCAGGCCGATGCCGCCGGCCACGATGATCAGGTCGCGCCCGGCGGCGGACGGCAGGTCCCAGCCGGTGCCGAACGGACCGCGCACGCCCACCTGCGTCCCCGCCCGGACTGCGCACAGCGCCCGGGACGTCGCACCCACGCCCCGGATCGTGTGGGTGAGTGCACTGCCGTCGATGCCGGCGACGGAAACCGGGATGTCACCCACGCCGAAGGCGTAGACCATGGCGAACTGTCCCGGGGCGAAGACCGGCAACGCTTCCGCGACTGGCTGCAGCTCGATCGTGCGCGTGTCCGCGGACTCCGGCCGGTTGGCCGTCACCCGGTAGGGGAGAGGTACGGCGGTCACCCCGGTGACCCGCTTCCGTACGGGCCGTAGAGGTCCAGCAGCCGGGTGCGGGCGGCGCGCAGTCGGCGGCCGATGACCTCGATGACGTAGGCCAGGAGGGCGTGGTCGAGCTCGTGGTCGCGTTCGCAGAGCTCCAGCACTTCCGCCGCGTTGAACTCCCAGGCGCGTACGGGGCTCGTGGCCTCCGCGCCCAGGTGCCACTGGTGGGGCGGGCACAGCCAGGACCAGCCCAGCAGGCGCCCGGCGCCCAGTGTCTCGACGACCGCGGCACGGCGTCCCGGCACGTGGATGTCGAGGTTGACGCCGCCCGTATGGATGATCCAGAAGCGGTCGGCCCGGCCGCCCTCCTCGAAGATCCTCGTGCCCGCGGGGAAGGACATCTCGTGGCCGAGCGCCATCAGCCGTTCGCGGGGACCTTCGGGGATGGCCGCGAGGATGCCTGTGTCCTTCATGGCCTCCCATCCTCTGTCCCGGCCTGGCCGTCGAGGCTCTCCTGGTGCAGGGCGTGGGCTTCTTCCGTGATGTCGATGCCGACCGGGCACCAGACGATGCAGCGGCCGCATCCGACGCAGCCGGAGCTGTCGAACTGGTCCCACCAGGTGCCCAGCTTGTGGGTGAGCCACTGCCGGTAGCGACTGCGCCCGCTGCCGCGGACCGAGCCGCCGGGCAGATGGGTGAAGTCCAGGTCGTAGCAGGACTCCCAACGGCGCCAGCGCTCGGCGTGGTCGCCGGTGAGGTCGGTGACGTCCTCGGTGGTGGTGCAGAAGCAGGTGGGGCAGGCCATGGTGCAGTTGCCACAGGTCAGGCAGCGTGCGGCGACGTCGTTCCAGCGTTCGGCGTCCAGCGTGCCGGCGAGCAGCGCACGCAGGTCGACCTCCGGCATGGTGCGGCCCATGCGGCCGGCGGCGGCCTCGACGTCCTCGCGGGCGCGCGTCCGCGTGAGGTCGTCCGCGGGCCGGCGCGGCAGGGCCGCCAGGATCTCCGCGCCCTCGTCGGTCCCGGCACGGGCCAGGAATCGGTGCCCGGCCTCGTCCACCACCTCGGTCAGCGCGAGGTCGTAACCGGGGCGGGCGGCCGGGCCGGTGTCCATGGAGACGCAGAAGCAGGTGGCACCCGGCTCCGTGCACTCCACCACGATCAGGAACGCGCCGCCGCGGCGCGCGCCGTAGGTGGCGTCCCGGTGCGGGCCGCCGATCATGACGCGGTCCTGGATCTGGATGGCCCGCAGGTCGCAGGGCCGTACGCCCAGGAACGCGAACGACGGCGGCTCGTCGCGTTCGGGCCGTACCGTCATCTCCCCGTCCGGGCCGCGGTCGGCGGCCCACTGCCGGACGCGCTCGGGATGGAGGAAGGACTTCCAGGACTGCGGCCCGGCACTGTGGGCGAAGGCCGCCCCATCGGGGCGGCGCCTGACGCGGTAGTAGCCCGCCTCGTGCTCCACGCCCCAGCCGTAGGGCAGCTCCTCCGCCGATTCCAGCTTGGCGAGCACGATGGCGTCGTCCCGCACGGTCGGGCCGATCACCGTGCGGCCCCGGGCGCGCAACTCCCGCACGAGCGCCCCCATGCCGTCCCGGTCCAGCACACAGGCAGTGTCGCCGGCGGCCGGCGGTGCCGTCGCGGAGGCCATGGCGTCTCCTGTCCGTATCGGAGGTGAACTCTCTTCAGTCTGACCACACGTCCGATGCCGCGCACGCTGAGTCCGCGATCACTCGTGTCGGGGTGGTTCGCGCCATGCCGCTTGGTGGCTGTCGGTGCAGGTCAGCGCCGGGCGGTGCGTCGGGGATCGCCTCCTGACACCGCACCCGAAGGCGTCCGGGCTCACACGGGGCTCACTTCAGCACCGAGGCTGACCTGCATCGACAAGGTCCCTGGGCGGGACTTTCGCCGCCGCCCAGGGACACCGAATCACCCTTGGTCGACGAACCGCCGGCCAGGCCGATCAGGTGCTCCAGCTCATCCAAGCCGCCAGCCTCCACCTGCGCAGGTTCGCTATCAGGGCCGGGCAGCTCCGCGCGGACCGGGTGGTCGAGCGGGCCCGGCTAGCGGAACCGGCCCGGGCTTTCGAGCTTGTGCCAGGTGGCCTTGGCACCCGAGTGGCCGATGTCGTAGATCTCCACAAGGGCACCTGCCGCCATGACAAGGCAGACGAGCACAGCGGCGACGCGCAGCGGCATGCGCACGCCTTCGCCGGCTCGCTCGCGTACGGTCGCGACTCCGGGGGCCGCAGTCGCGGTACCCCGGCGGTAGACCCACCACAGGGCCACCGCCAGCACGAAGAGAGCCACCGCCCAAGGAAGAAGGTCGTCCCCGGCCTCGGCGTGCGTCGTGAGGTAGGAGTTCTCGCGCACCTGTCCTTCCAGCCACTGGCCGGAACTCGTGGTGAACGGCACGATCACCAGAGCCACCAGGGCCAGGGCGGGCAGAGCCAGGCCGAAGCGGCGTATCACCGACGGCCAGAGCGCACACACCACCAGGGCGAGTGCGGTCAGCGGTGTCAGGACTACGACGAAGTGAGCGAACAGGACATGGGTGGGGATGCCGTCGTACAACGTCGTACGCACGGCTCACACCTCCTGCACGGCGTTGCCGCTCCCGGGCTCGGGCGTCGCGGTGCCTGCCGGAATGATGCCGGTACGGCGCCTTCCTTCCGGTGCTACGCCGGCGGTCGGTCTCATGGGCTGCTGGACCCGAGCATCGTGCGCATCTGCGCGATCTCGGCGGTCTGGGAGGTGATGATGCTGTCGGCCAGCTGCTTGGCCGGACCGTACTGCCCCTGCTTCTTCTCGGTGCCGGCCATGTCGATCGCGCCCTCGTGGTGAGCGATCATCATCGTCAGGAACATCCGGTCGAAGGGCGAGCCGGTCATTCCGCGCAGGTCATCCATCTGCCGGTCGGTCATCATGCCGGGCATGCCGGTAGGGCTGCCGTGACCCGTGCCGCTCATGCCCGGCGGCACCGGCTCGCCCCAGGCGTTCAGCCAGGCCGTCATGGTGTCGATCTCAGGAGCCTGCGCCTTCTTAATCTTCTCGGCCAAGGCTTTCACGTCGCCGGAGGAAGCGTGGTTCTCGGCCATCTCCGACATCACGATCGCCTGCCGGTGATGCGGGATCATGCCCTGGGCGAAGGCCACGTCGGCCTGGTTGTGCTGACCGGCCGGAACGGTTGGTGAGGCCGAAGTTCCGGCCGGACTGGTGACCGAAGCCTGCGTGGTGGACGGCGGGCGGCCGGAGTCACCATTGCCTCCGCAGCCGGCCATCACGAGTCCCATGACCGGTACGGACACCGTCATCAGGACGCGGCGCCGCAGGCCCCGACTCATGCTCATCCGGCCGTCCTCCTGGAAGGAAACGCTGCGTGTGTACAGAACATCCGTACTGCACGAGGCGGCGAAAGGCGGGGCACCGCGCCGTCACGGCGCCGGACACCCCACCCCTCGGAGGCCACAGCTCAACCGCCGACACGGGCGGACACCATAATTCACCTATCAAGGCCGCTGACCGCTGACCTGCATTTAGTTCGTAAGTGGGAGTGTCAGCCATCAGCGACGAGTCCGGAGTGCACCAGAAGGGGGTCAGCGCAGGCGCCGCAGATACGGGTCGTACGCCTGCCGGGGCTCCAGGCGGATGCGGGCGTCCAGCGCCATGACGCCGTCCGGGCAGGGCACCACGGGGTTCAGGTCGGCCTCGGCCAGCTGAGGCAGGTCGCAGGCCATCCGGGACACGCACAGCAGCAGGCGTTCGAGGGCACCGAGATCGACGGGGGTGCCGCCGGGGCGGCTCGACAGGAGCGCGGAACAGCGGGGTGTGGCAATGAGGTCGTCGACGCCGTACGTGGTGAGTGGAGCGAGCCGGGCGGCGTGGTCGGCCAGGACGTCGGTGGCGGTGCCGCCCTGGCCGAAGAGCACGAGCGGGCCGAAGACCTCGTCCTGGACGACACCGGTCACCAGCTCCAGCACGTGGGGCGCCTGGGGCTGCACCACCACGCCGGAGAGCCGGTCGCCGAAGCGCGTGGCGAGGTCCCGGTAGGCGGCGCGGACCTGGTCCTCGCCCTGGAGGTCGAGGCGGACGGCGCCCTCGCGGGTCTTGTGTACGAGTCCGGGCCAGTGGGCTTTGAGCACGACCCGCCCAGCGGGGCCGGCCAGGCGCCTGGCCGCCGCCACGGCGGTGTCCTCGTCGCATACCCACTCCCAGGCGACCTGCGGGATGCCGTAGCGGTCCAGGAGACGCGCACATTGCACCGGGTTCAGCCAGCCGCCCTCCGGCCTTTCGTGCAGCCACCCAGCAACATCTGCCCGGGCGCCTTCCGTGTCGACACCCGAGGGTTCCAGAGGCATGCTCTGCGGTTGAGCACGCCACCGGGCATGGGTGGCGGCATACGACAGCGCGCGGGCGGCATCCTGCGGGTCCGCGTAGACGGGGACGGCGCCGCCGCGTTCGACCGGTAGTAGCGCGACGCGCGTAGGCCGGTCCACCAGGACGAGCGCCGTCGTGCAGCGTGGCCTCTCGCCGGCGTCGGTGAAGGCCCGCACGGGATCGTCGCCGGTGGCGGCGGCCAGGGCCGTGGGTACCAGCACGCCGAGGACGGCGTCGACGTCCCGGTGGGCGGCCAACAGGCCCAAGCATGCGCGCAGCTGCTCCTCCGAGACGGCGGCGGTGGTATCGACCGGATTGCCGACGGCCGCCCCCGACGGCAGCACCGCCGCGAGGTCTGCCGCCAGGGCGGGTTCCAGCGGCCGGACGTCCAGCCCGGCCTCGCTGCAGGCGTCGGCGGCGAGTACGCCCACGCCGCCCGCGTTGCCGACCACCACGACCCGGTTGCCCGCTGGCAGCGGCTGGCTGTGCAGCAGCGCGACGGCGTCCAGCAGTTCACCGATCGACCGGGTGGCGATGACGCCGGCTTGGTGGAAGAGGGCCTGCCGGGTCATCGTCGGCGTGGCGGCAGCGGCGGTGTGCGAGGCCGCGGCTCGGCGCCCGGCCTCTGACCGTCCGGCGTCTACCGTCAGCACGGGCATGCGCTTGCTCACTCGGCGGGCGGTACGGGAGAACGCGCGCGGGTTGCCGAACGACTCCACGTGCAGCACGGCCAGGTCGGTGCGACCGTCCTCCTCCCACCACTGCAGCAGGTCGTTGCCGCTCACGTCGTATTTGTCGCCGAGCGAGACGAACGTCGACACGCCGATGCCCAGCCGCGACAGTCCGTCCAGCAGGGCGATGCCCACGCCGCCGGACTGCGTCGCGACGCCGGCCGTTCCCGGCAGCGGTAGGCCGGCCGCGAACGTCGCGTCCAGACGGACGTCCTTCTCCGTGTTGGCCAGACCGAGGCAGTTGGGGCCGGCCATGCGCATGCCGTGCGTGCGGCAAGCCGCCCGCAAGGCGGTTGCCTGTTCCCGGTCGAGCCCAGAGGTCACCACGAGCAGCGCCCGTACGCCGCGCACTCCGCACTCCTCCGCCACGGACGGCACCACGCGGGGCGGAACGGCCAGGACCGCCAGGTCGGGCGCCTCCGGCAGTTCGGCGACGGAGGGGTGGCAGGGCAGGTCGTCGAGTGCAGGGCCGTGCGGGTTGACGACGTACAGCGGGCCCGCGAAGCCGGCGGCCCGCAGGTTCCGCAGGATCGCCCGGCCCACCGACCCGGGGCGGTGACCGGCGCCCACGACGGCGACCGACCGGGGCCGCAGCAGCGGGCGCAGGCTGGCGACATCGGCCGTGCGCCCGCGGGTGTCGAGGGCCGTCAGGTACTGCTCGTCCGGCGTCAGCGCCACCCGTACGTGGACCTCCGGTCCCTCGAAGCACCGGCGCACCGGCAACCCGAGGTCGGCGAAGACCCTGATGACCGGCAGGTTCTCGGCCAGCGCGTCGGCGGTCAGCTCCTTGATCCCCTCCGTGCGCGCCAGGTCGACGAGGTGCTCCAGCAGGAGTGTCGCGACGCCGCGGTGGTGCCACTCGTCCGCCACGGCGAGGGCGACCTCGGCGGACGCCTCGCCCGCGACCGGCGCTGCGTGGTACTCGGCCAGCCCGACCACCTCACCGGTTGCCTCGGCCACCACCGCCCGGTCGCCCGGACCGGCGTCCCGGCACAACGCGTCCGCCGCCTGCTGGGCGACGAGGGTCCCGGCGGAGAAGAACCGCAGCCGCAGATTCTCCGCGGACATGTGCTCGTAGAACCGGAGGACCGCTGCATGGTCCGCCGGTGCGACGGGTCTGACGCGCACGGTCGTCCCGTCGGCGAGCAGCGCGTACGCCGCGACGGCGGGTGGCTGCGAGGCACGGGTCATGGCACGGACGCCTCCTCACCTTCCAGGGTGACGCGCGGGCCGGTACGGCAAAGGTGCCGGACGGCCTCTTTTACGACCCTCTCGGCGACGGAACCGACGGCCGCGGCAACAGCCGGGGTCAGCCCCGGGCCCAAGGAGCTGTCGGCTCCCTCGACCGCGTACACGACCAGGCGCTCCGGCATCCGGTCGAGTGCACGGGCCAGCGCGACCGCCTCGGCCGGTCCCAGTCCGTGACCGCTCGTCGTGCCCGCCGGCCCCCCGGGGCACGTGGCAGGCTCCAGGCGGTGTACCCGCCCAGGACGGCTGGAACGGGCACGGGCGGCGTCCACGACGACGGCCAGCTCCGCGCCCTCCCACAGCCCGATCAGCCGCCCGGGCTCCCCGTCGCAGGACACCAGCCGGATCCCGGCCGGCAAGCCGCCGCGGCGGGCCCGTTTCCGTAGTCTGGCGACGACCGCGGGTCCTGCCCCGTCGTCCCGCCGGAACTCGTTGCCGACACCGATGACCGTGACGCGGTGGGCCACCACCATGGTGTTCGCTCCCTGTGCTGGCTTCCGTGGGCCGGGCGTTCGTGGTCTGCTGGAGAGGCGGAGACCGGTATTCCGGCAATGTGACCACGGAAGCGGTGACGGCATGCATGCGCAACTCGGTGACCACTTGATCGTCGAGAGCCCGGCCACAGGCGCGACCAAGCGCGATGGGGAGATCGTCGGCCTCCGTCACGCCGACGGCACACCGCCCTATGACGTTCGCTGGTCGGACACGGACAAAGTGACCCTGGTCTACCCCGGACCGGACTCCCACGTGCACCACCCTGAGCACTATCCGCAGGCGGGACAACGGGCTAACAACGCCTAACACAATCAGGTGGATCGGGCCTGGTGGCCGTGCCTGGATGGTCAGTTGAGCGTTGCTCATTTGCATGGGGGCGTCGCCGTGGATCGTGTCGGATGAGCTGTGGGATCACCTGGAGCCGCTGCTGCCGCAGCACGAGCGACCGGGAGGGGTTTGGCTTCGGCTCGGGCATGACGTGCCGGCGCCGACTGCGGGACTGGAACGAGGCTGGCGTCTGGCAGCGGCTGCACGAGGTCCTGCTCGCTGAGCTCAATGCCGCATCACGGCTGGACTGGTCGCGTTGCGTGGTCGACTCTTCCCACGTAAGGGCCCTAAAAAGGGGGCAGCACACGGGTCCGTCGCCGGTCGACCGGGCCCGGGCCGGCTCGAAGCATCACCTCATCACGGACGGTCACGGCACCCCGCTCGCCGTCCTGCTGACCGGCGGCAACCGCAACGACGTCACCCAGCTTCTGCCCCTGCTGGACGCGATCCCACCGGTCCGCGGACGTGTCGGCCGTCCCCGCCGCAAACCCGACTCACTCTTCGCCGACCGCGGCTACGACCACGACATCTACCGCGACCAGGTCCGCGCTCGAGGCATCGTGCCGGCCATCGCCCGCCGAGGCACCCGCCGCTGCACCGGACTGGGCACCTACCGGTGGGTGGTGGAACGGACCTTCGCCTGGCTCCACGGCTTCCGCCGACTCCGCATCCGCTGGGAACGACGCGCCGACATCCACGAAGCTTTCCTCCACCTCGCCTGCTGCCGCCTCATCACCCACAAGCAAATCAACTCATTGTGTTAGGCGTTGTATCCCGCCTTCATCTTCCTCAAGAAACCAGTCAGGGAATTGGTCTGACGATCGGCAACTGGGCGATGCATGGCCCGCGATCACGGGCGATCCGGATATCTCCTGACATGCCAAGGCAGTCGCAGTACCGCTGACTGCACAGCAAGCCTCAGGGAAGTCCCCTATGGCTTTCGGGCCTGCCTTGGCCCGTGCGTGATCGCATTACGAGCTCTAGGCGGCTGTGGCAGGGCATGGGCGTCGACGTATCTGCGATCAAAGTGATCATTGAGCCGCAGAAGTAGGTGTCCGCGTTGGAGGACCGGGTTGCCAAAGTGGCCGTCGTTCAATACGGCGCGGGCAGTGATGTGTCGTCCAGCAGCTCGTCCAATTGCTCCTGGTCGTAGCCCGTGCCCTGCAGGTCGGGCAAGGTCGCTGAGGATGTCCGCCAGGATTGCGGTGTCGTAGTTGGCCAGGTCGCTGGTGCGGTTGCCGACAATGACGATCTTCGCGGCCGTGTCCTCGTCCACGTCCAGCCACGTCACCGCGATCTCGTCCCAGCCCAGGGCGCGGGCCACCTTCGCGCCGACCGTAGTGATGTGCCGCGTCATCCGCCTGGCCTGCCCCCACATGCGCCGAACCGGTCTTGCTCCTAACGTGAGCACAGCAGGGCTGGCACAGCCCGTCGAATCGGGGAATCAGCAGCAGAAGACAGGCCCTCGATGACATTCACCCCACCGAAGTTCCGCAAGCCAGCACCGTTGGGATTCGGCGCCGCGTTGACCTCTGCCACATATGTGGCAGCGCCGCTTCTCGCCGGCTTTAGCGTCGCAGCCATCGGACGTGTCAGCGCATCCCAAGACACTGTCCGATGGCCAGGTGTGACGCTGCTACTCCTAACCATGGCCGCCATCCTGTTGGTGGCCAGCCTCCAGTTCGGAATCGCTTGCCAGAAGCATTTCTACTCCAAGGACGAACTGAATAACTGGTGGACAGATGACGAGTACAAAACACATCTCGAATATTTGTCCGATGAGCAGCGGAGCGACTTCGACCGGTGGCGTAAGCAAGCCTGGCGAGCCCTGGCTTGTTACAACGTAGGAATTGCGGTGCTGGGTGCAGCCTTGGCCACACTGCTCGCACCATTGTCGAAGGACGGCTGCTTGATCGGCCCAACAAAGTTCGCAAGTGCCGTACTCATGTCAGTCGCCGCACTAATTACGCTTGTGCACGGCCTGATCTCGTCTTTCCAGCTCCGAGGGATGACACAGACGAGCCCCGAATCTGAATCAGGAGTCGCTCGCAAAGAAGGGTCAAAATGAGTGTCCGAAGAGGAGTCGCGATGGGTGGCTACAGTCAATGCCCGTGTTGTCACATGGTGAAGCGCCACTATTCACCTCCAGAAAACGAGTGCCCACTCAAAGACAAAACCATGAAGCAAGCATCGAAAATTGGACACTGCCCGCGAGAAGAGCAGGTGCCAGAATCATCTAACCATCAGAGCTCGTAATGCGATCACGCACGGGCCTTCTTGAGTAGTCTCCAGCAGATGAGGCCGCAGGCCAGGGAAGGCGAGGGCGTCGTGCATGTCGAGGCGTCTTTTCCCGCGGGTTGCCAGGCGCTTGAACGGGTGCAGGAGCGAGAATGCCTGCTCGACGACGTAGCGGAGCTTGCCCAGCTCCTCGATGTTAGGGGCTCCCTTGCGGGAGATGACGGGCAGGATACGGCGCTTGCGTAGTTCCCGGCGATATGGGATTGCTGTCGTAGCCCTTGTCACCGAGTACGGTGGCGGGCCGCCTGCGGGGGCGGCCGGGTTTGCCGGCCACGGGCGGGATGCCGTCGACCAGGGCGCGGGTCTGCGTGACGTCGTTGACGTTGGTGGCGGTGGTGATGACCTTGAACGGGGTGCCTTTGCCGCCGCAGATCAGATGGTGCTTACTGCCCGCCTTCCCGCGGTCGACCGGCGACGGGCCGGTGGCCTTGCCCCCTTTTTCGCACGGATTGGCGGACCTGTACGAGCTCACCATGGCCCTGTCGTACCTGCGCGAGGGGCCGACTGGGCTGGCGACGTCCAGCAGGCCCGCCGGGCGGACGGGTGGCCAACCCTGCGTGCGCCCCGTCCAGCCGAGGTGCCACTCGCGCCGGCGTGCCCCCGCCGGGTATGGCGGGGGCACTTCAGATCACCGGCGGCGGGCCTTGAGCAGCCAGGCGACGGTCGGTACGGCGAGCTGGACAATCAGGCTCTTGGTGTCGTTGCCGTTGAAAGCCGCCGTGTAGCCCGCGACGTAGCCAGTGGCCATGGCCACGATGAGGACGTTTGGTAGGCGCGGACCGTCGCCCGCGTGGGCGACGGACGGCATACTGGTCATGGTTGCCTCCTGTTGGGTTCGGGTGTGTGACCGTCTGCCGCCCCCGCAGAAGCTGTCCAGGCGTGGCGGGGGCGGCAGAAATCTTCGCTAGTCGGCCTTCGCTGTGGTGCGGCCCTTCTTGAGGAGCTCGTCCACCAAATTCTCGAGGCGGGCGAGGCGTTCCTCGATTGTGCCCTCGGCGGTTGAGGTGCCTGATTCAGAGTCCCTGATGGCCGCGGCCGGCTCCGTCTGGCCGAGAAGGCGTGCCGCCGCCTGCTCCACAGCCTTCGGGCAGGTGCCACGGAGTGCGGCCAAGGAGACGAGCAACGCGCGCTCGGAGGCTCCGCGGGCAACCTCGGCGTCCGTCCCTTGCAGGGATCCTGCGGTATCGGGAGCGGGATCAGACAGGACGCGATCTGCCGCTCGTTTAAGGTCGCGGTAGAGCTCGACTGCCATTGCCTCGGTAAGGACTGAGGGGATACTCCTGGGCTCTTCCGGCGCAGTTTGGCGCTTTAGCCACCACACAAGCGAGGGTTCTGAGGAGCCGGAGAACGTCTCGTGAATTCTCGTGTGCGGTGGCAGTTGGATCTCCCCGTCGTTGGCCGTGGCCGTGCTGACAGAGCTGCTCAGGTTCTGCAAGCCTTCGAGCGCCTCGTAGTCCTGCACGAGGCGTTTCGCTTTCAGCCATGCCGTTTCGAGACGGGCACGGGACGCGGCCCGCCCGTAGTCCTTGGTGCCCCGCCCGAATCGCTGCTGCGCTGCCGACCTCGACACGCCGAGCTCCTGGCCGATCTGTTCCCAGGAGGTACCGCGGGCACGCTCGTGCTCCACTGCTCTCTTGAGCAATTCGTCGGCCTGGTCGCGCAGGGCGATGGCTTGGTGAACGAACTGGCCGAGTCGAGGCTGCAGGCCGGCCTCAGAGGTTGAGGCGCCGGACGCTTCGGTGGTGACGTCCTGCGAAGTCATGTGTCAATGCTCAGACGTGAGACTCCGTCATGTCAAGCCAGCCGAGACAAGTTGTCAAGCTGACCCATCACTTACGTATTGGGTTTCGTCGTCGCCGACTGAGGCTGGCTGGGCGTGCAACGGGGTGAAGCGAGAGAAGGCCGCTCTTGGGCTCCGTCCCTCTGGCGGCTGTCTCGAGCACGCCACGGGAACTCGCGACGCACGTGCGTCACCGGATCGAGAGGGAGATCCTGGCCGGCGCACGGTGAGCGAGCGTTGCGAGCCCTACCGGTGGGGCACCACCGCCACCGGACAGCCCGCGCGGTGCAGGGCCGTGTGGGTGACCCGGCCGAGGTGCAGCCCAAAGCCGTCCTGTCGCCGGGTGGCCCCGAGGACGAGCAGGTCGGCGTCCGCGGCCGGCCCGAGCAGGGCGCGGTGCGCCGGTCCCTCCACCACCGTCCGGGTGACGGGGACGTCCGGGTGCGCAGCCACGGCTTCCTCCAGCACTTCGTCCAGGACTGCCCCGGCCCATTGCTCATGGGACCGGGCGGCGGACTCGAGCCCGGTCGTGGGGTCCGTGGGCTGCTGAGGAGTGCGCCAGGCCCGTACAGCCTGCAGCTCGCACCCGCGGGCCTCGGCTTCGCGGAACGCGAAGCGAACGGCGGTGGCGGCCTCGTCGGCCTCGCCCACGCCGACGACGACCCGGTGGCTCATGCCTTTGACGTTGCGTTCCTCGCCACGTACGACGACGACCGGGCAGTTGGCGCGGCCCGCGACGGCGAGGCTGACCGAGCCCAGCAGGAGTTCCTTGACGGCTCCGCGTCCCGAGCTGCCGGTCACCACGACGGACGCGCTGTCGGACTCCTCCACGAGCGCCTCCACAGCGTCGTCCGGAGCGGTCACGGCGTGTACCGCCAGGCCGGGGGAGAGCTGCCGGGCGCGCTGCTCCGACGAGGCGACGATGTGCTGGGCCGCCACCTCCTCCGCGGGTCGTTCACCCGTGAAGGATGGCACCGCGCCTTCGTAGCGCTCCCACAGGGACGCGTACACCACGCGCAGGGGGAGGCCGAAGCGGGTGGCTTCCTCCGTGGCCCAGTCCAGGGCGGCGAGGCTGCCGTCCGACCCGTCGACGCCCACGACCACTGGGTGCTCCACTGTGCTCACCGCCTTGCCAGTGCATCGGACCGGGACGCTGGCCGATGTTGTTGCCCCCGTCTCCACCATCCCTCGCCGTCGTCGTCACGGCATGCCGGGGCGCACCGGGTCTCCGGAGTGCGGACGGCGGCCGGGCTGTGGAAGATGGGGCGGAAGCTGCCGTTGCGATCAGGAAGCGGGAGACGGCCATGGCCACGGAACCAGGAGAGGGAGCCGGCTCTCCTCGGGTACGTCCTGGCAGCGATCTCGGCCGGCGTGTGGCGCAGCGACGGGAAGAACTGGGGCTGACCCGCGAGGAGACTGCTGCTCGGGCCGGGATGGACCCCGGTTACCTTGCATACGTGGAGACCCAGGCCGGTGTCCTATCGCTGGAGGCCCTGTCCGGGCTGGCGGACGCGCTGGGGATCTCGGTCTCCGCCCTGCTGGGTGGGGGCACCGAGCAGCCACCCGGCCGGAGCTCTCTGGCCCGCAGTCCGGTGCTGGAGGAGCTGCCACTCGAAGAGTGCTGGGAGAAGCTCGCGGCGGGGGGCGTCGGCCGGGTGGTCTTCTCCAGGTCGGAGGGGCCCGAGGCCGCACCCGTCAACTACCGGTTCGTCGGTGACTCCATCGTCTTCCGCACGGCCGCCGGAGGCGCGCTCGCGAGCGTGGTCGGCGGTGAAGTGGCCTTCGAGGTCGACAGGATCGACGAGGCGCGCAGTGAAGGGTGGAGCATTCTCGTTCGGGGGGTGGCCGAACCGGTCACCGACCCACAGGAGCAGCAGCGCCTGCGGGACATCGCTGACCCGCAGACTTGGGCGGGCGGCGAACGGGACGTCTGGGTGCGCATCCCGCTCGGCACGATCAGCGGCCGCCGCATCCGCAGCGGCCTCTAGGCCCTCGGCGGGGCAGACGGAGACGGCCCGTCGATGACAATGCCACGGCAGGAACTCCAGGGGCTGACCGAGGCCGAGGCCGTGTGCCGCCTGGCGCGCCACGGCCCCAATGTCATCGGTTCCGTCCGCCGGACGCCGGTGTGGCGGCGGGTGCTCGCCCAGCTGCGTGACCCGCTGATCCTGGTGCTGCTGGCCGCCATGGTGCTCACCGTGGCCACCGGCGACCTCGTCGATGCATCGATCATCGGGATCGTCGTCGTGGTCAACAGCGCGGTCGGTGTGGCCCAGGAAGTCCGTGCGGAGAAGGCTGTGGCGGCGCTTCGCGTGCTCAGCGCTCCGGTGGTCCGCGTGGTGCGCGACGGCGCCGAGCGGGAGGTGAACTCTGCGGACATCGTGCCCGGCGACGTGGTCCTGCTGGGTGAGGGCGACGTCGTCCCCGCCGATGGCCGTGTCCTCGAGGCGGCGCGACTGCTGGTGGACGAGTCCTCACTGACCGGTGAGTCCGTGCCGGTGGCCAAGGAGACGTCGTCGCACGACTCGTCGGCCGCTGCGGTGTCGGCGGGGACGGTGGTGCTGCGTGGCCGTGGCCGCGTCGAGGTGACGGCGACCGGCGCAGCCAGTGCCACCGGCCGGATCGCTGCCCTGATGGCGCCGCCGCCCGGACTCACTCCGCTCCAGCACCGGTTGGCGCGCTTCGGCCGCGCCTTGGCCCTGGTCGCCGTCGTGCTGTCCGCTGTGGTGCTGCTCGTCGGGATCGTACGTGGGCAACCGGTGGAGCTGATGGTGGTGGCGGCGATCAGCCTGGTCGTCGCCGCGGTTCCCGAGTCCCTGCCGGCCGTCGTGACCCTCGCCCTGGCCCTCGGCGCCCACCGGATGGCCGCGCGGCACGCTATCGTCCGCCGGTTGCCTGCCGTGGAGACCCTGGGCTCGATCACTGTGCTGGCCACGGACAAGACCGGAACCCTCACCGAGGGCCGCATGGCCGCCCAGCGGCTGTGGACTCCGGCGGGCGGCGAGGCCACCGTCTCCGGCACCGGCTACGCGCCGGAAGGGCGTGTGGAACGGGACGGGCACCTCCTATGGGGCGACCAGGCGCCGGACCTGGCCGAGCTGCTGACCGCCGCGGTGCTGTGCAACGACGCCGCACTTCGTCCGCCCGGTTCGGGCGACGGTGCCTGGACGGCGCTGGGCGATCCGACGGAAGCCGCCCTGCTGACTGCTGCCGCCCGATTCGACCTGGACGCGGCGGTGTTGCGCGAGAGCATGCCGCGCGTGGATGAGATCCCGTTCAGCAGCGAACGCAAGCGCATGACCACGGTGCACCGCCACCCCGGCGGGCAGCTGCGTGTCGTGTGCAAGGGTGCGCCCGAAACGGTCCTGTGCGGGGACCATATCGCCGAAGACGATGCGCAGTCGTGCCGCCGAGCGCTGGCACGAGCCGGGGAGTGGGCGCGCGACGGGTACCGGGTACTGGCGGTGGCCACGGCCGACAGGGCGGACTCCGCGCCGGACGACTTGGAGAACGGCCTTCGCCTGCTCGGGCTCGTCGCGATCCTCGACCCGCCCCGGGAGGCCGCCGCCGATACGGTCGCGGCATGCCGGGCGGCGGGCATCACCCCCGTGCTTGTTACCGGGGACCACCCGCTGACCGCCGAAGCCGTCGCCCGGAGACTGGGCATCGCCTCCGCTCACGAGGAAGCCGTCACCGGCCAGGAGATCCGGGGCGGGACGGCCGGAGACCCCACTGCAGTGCGCGTGTTCGCCCGTACGACACCGGAGCAGAAGCTCGGCATCGTCGAATCCTGGCGGACCGCCGGGCACGTCGTGGCCATGACGGGCGACGGCGTCAACGACGGGCCCGCCCTGCGCCGGGCCGACATCGGCGTGGCCATGGGGCGGCGCGGCACGGAAGTGGCCCGGCAGGCCGCCGACCTGGTCCTGGCCGACGACGACATCGGCACCGTCGTCGCGGCCGTCGAAGAGGGACGCCGGGTCTACGCCAACGTCCGGCGCTTCCTCCTCTACGCCCTCGCGGGCGGCAGCGCGGAGATCCTGGTCATGCTCGCCGGCCCTGCCCTGGGCATGCCCCTGCCGCTGCTGCCGGCACAGATCCTGTGGATCAACCTCCTCACCCACGGCCTGCCCGGCGTGGCCCTCGGCGCAGAACCCACGGCTGGCGACTCCATGCACCGGCCGCCCCGGCCGCCGGAGGAGAGCGTGCTGGGGGAGGGGCTGTGGGCCCGCATCCTCGCGCTGGGCGCCCTCATCGCGGTGGTCACCCTGGCCGTCGGGTACTGGGCCCACGGCACGGGCCGACCTTGGCAGACACTGGTCTTCCTGGTCCTCGGCGCCACCCAGCTCGGCGTTGGTCTGGGCTCCCGGGCCCGGCCCGGAAGCCTGGCCAACCCCTTTCTCCTCCTGGCCCTGGCGGCGGCGCTCGCCCTGCAGATCGCAGGGGCGTACGTACCCCTCCTGCGCGAACTCCTGGGCACCCAGCCTCCTGCCCTGTCCGACGTGGGGCTGGCGGGCGCCGCGTTCCTGCTCGGGTTCGCGGCGATGCGCCTGCAGGCGTGGCTCGTGCCGGAAGGCGGCGGAGCCCGGTGGGCCCGGCCCCGGTGACACCTCAGCCCCGACGTGCACCGCGGAACAGGCTCCGGACGAAGGCCGAGGGGGCGTCCTGCCGAGGTACCGACGGCATGTCCCGCGAGGCCGGGGACGACCTGGCGGTCTCCTCGGCCGCCAGCGTCGCTGCTGCGATGCCGCGGCGGTGCCGTGCGTCCGGCGGGGGAGTGACGGTGATACCGGCTCCGGTGAGGATGCGCAGGTCCAGGCTCCAGGTCAGGGCCGAGCGTTGCTCCCACAGGGCGAAGGCCGCGTCGACGTGCTGCCGGGCCTGTCCCGGGCTCATCCCGGTGACGTGCACCAGGTGGGCGAAGGCTTGCGTCTCCAGACCGCGGACCTGGGCATAGCCGAAGTGGGTGACGGTGTGGCAGTGGGTGCACAGGCAGATCAGGCGCTTGAGCGTCTGCACGCGGCGCGCCTCGTCGTAGACCCACCGTTCGTGCGCTTCGAGCCACCGCTTGGCCTGGCGGTCCTCTTCCGCTCCGCAGGCTTCGCAGCGCAGGCCGGCGCGGCGGGTGATCATGCGGCGCAGGCGTTCCCAGTCGCGTTGGGCGACGCAGGAGCGGACGTTGGTGAACCAGCAGCTGCTGGGCACCAGGTCGACGAACAGCCCGCTGCCGAGCGTACGGTCCTCACCCGGCAGCAGGTCCGGGATGTCCGGGGCGGCGGCCCAGGGGGCGAGGGTGGTCATCCCCTCGCGGGGCGCGTACCAGCGCTTGGCGGCCGGATCCCAGCGGGCTCCGGCCGCCTTCGCCTCGTCCTTCTGCGCGTACGGAACGTCCAGCCATATCCGCTCAACCACCCTGGTGGCCCTTTCCTGTCGGCGATGCGGCCACGCTATCGGCACGGCTGTGGTCCGCGTCGTCGTTCACGAGACCTTTCCTTACTGGAAGGCGGCGTGAATCTCCCGTTCCGACGCCTCGTGCGAGACGAGCAGGACCTCGTCACCGGGCTGGAGCACCAACCCGGAAGCGGGAGCGGTTGGTTGGCCGTCGCGGATGACGGTCGCGACGACCGTACCGGCGGGGAGCGGGAGGTCGCCCAGTGCCCGGCCGGCCGCCCGGGACCGCTCGGTGATGGCCGTCTCGATCACGTCGACCCCGGCTTTGCTCAGCCGCAGCAGGGCCACGGTGTCGGTGGCCGCCGTGGCCTCCTCGATCAGCGATACCAGGGGTGCGGCGGCCGGGAGGGCGATGTCGACGCCCCAGTTCCGGTCGAACAACCAGGCGTTGTCGTCGTCGTTGACGCGTGCGGCCACGCGAGGGACCGAGAAGTGCCGCTTGGCCAGCAGGGCGATGACGAGGTTGGTGTCGTCCTTCCCCGTCGCGGCGACGACCAGGTCGGCCGTCCGAGCGCCGACGTGTTCCAGGACCGCCGGCTCGCAGGCATCCCCGCTCATCAGGTCAGCAGCCACCTGACCTCGTAGCTCGGCGACGCGGTCATCGTCGGTGTCGACGAGCGTCACCTGGTGGCCGGTGGCGAGCAGGACCTGGGCGATTCTCGTGCCGAGCCGGCCGGCTCCTGCGATCACGACCTTCATGTCCCCAGCTCCTTGTCGAGGAAGGTGCGAAGCCGGCCGAGGGACTTGGCGGCGACGGCGAAGGTCACGACGTCGTGCGGCTCGGTGAGGGTGCCGTGGGCGGGGAGGAGGGAGTGACCGGCGCGGGTGACCTCCACGACGCGGATTTCGCCCTCCACGTCGAAGTCGGCGATCGGTCGGCCCGTCAGGTAGTGGGGGAGGGCGGAACGCACCAGGACCGTCTCGCCGTTGCCGAAGGTGAGCTCCGGTTCGAGGTGGCGGTGCAGCAGCATCCGGTGGATGCGGTCGACCGTCCAGCTGACACTGGCGATGGTCGGGATGCCCAGCTCGCGGTAGAGGCCGGCGCGCCGGGGGTCGTAGACGCGCGCGAAGACCATCGGCACCCGGTAGGTCTCCTTCGCCGTCCGGGCGCAGACGATGTTGCTGTCGTCACGGGAGGTGACGGCGACGAAGGCGTCGGCGTGTTCGATGCCGGCGGCCTCCAGGGCCGTACGGCTGTAGCCATTGCCGAGGTGGAAGCGGCCGGCGAAGTTCTCGGGGAGCAGGCGGCGGGTGCGGGCGACCTGGTCGATGACGTGAACGTCGTGTCCTTCGGCGACGAGCCGGATGGCAAGGGTGGAACCGACTCTGCCGCAGCCGACGATGATCAGCTTCATCGGTGTGCTCCCTCGTCGGCAGGGGCTTCCCGGCGCCGCAGCCACCATTTCCTGGTCTCTTCGGCGACCAGGAGGAGCAGGCCCAGGCAGGCGAGCACTGCCCAGTCGGCCGGGCTCAGCGGGGCGGTGTGGAAGACGGCCTGCAGAGGTGGCGCATAGCTGATGGCGGCCATCAGGGCGATGCCCAGTGCGCCAGCGGCCAGTAGCAGAGGGTTGGAGAACAGGCCGGCGCGCAGGACGCTCTGCCGTTCCGTCCGCACGGCCAGGGCGTTGAAGAACTGGCTGACGACGATGCCCGCCTGGGTCATGGTGATCGCCTCCCGGTAGACGGGGTTGTCCGCCGTGAAGGCGGAATAGGGGATCCCGGCGGAGTTCACCCGCCAGAAGAACATGGCACACACGCCGATCGCCTGGATGGTGCCGAGGAAGAGGAAGCGCCGGACGACGTCGGCGGAGAAGAGCCGTTCGTCGCGCGAGCGGGGTGGGCGCTGTATGACGTCCGGCTCGGGCGGTTCGGTGCCCAGGGCGAGGGCGGGCAGGACGTCGGAGCCGAGGTCGATGGCGAGGATCTGCACGGCGCTGATGGGGACAAGCGGGAAGCCGGTGAAGGTGGCGGCGAGGATGGGCACGAGCTCGGCGATGTTGTGGCTGAAGAGGTAGACGAGGAACTTGCGGATGTTCTGGTAGACCGAGCGGCCCAGCCGTACGGCGACGGCGATGGAGGCGAACGAGTCGTCCAGCAGCACCATGACCGCCGCCTCGCGCGCCACGTCCGTTCCCGAGGCGCCCATGGCGACGCCGATGTCGGCATGCTTGAGGGCGGGTGCGTCGTTGGCGCCGTCGCCGGTGACGGCGACGACCTCGCCGCGCCGCTGGAAGGCGGTGACCACCCGCATCTTGTGCTCGGGGCTCACCCGGCACAGCAGCAGCTCCCCGGACTGCGCAAGCAGCCGGTCCAGGTCTTCGTCGTCCATGGCGTCCAGACGGTCGCCGGTCACCACGGTGGGGCGTGCTTCGCGGACGATGCCCACGCGCCGGGCCACGGCTTCGGCGGTCAGCGGGTGGTCGCCGGTCACCATGACGATGCGGATGCCGGCGGAGCGGCAGGCGGCCACCGCCGCGCTCACCTCGGGACGGGGCGGGTCCAGCATGCCGACCAACCCCAGCAACGTCAGCCCGTTCTCGGCCTCCTCCTGGGTTGGCCGGGGACCGGACACCGTACGGGCCGCCACGCCGAGCACCCGCAGCCCCCGCCCGGCGAGCTCGTCGGCGGCCGAGGCGACGGCGGCGCGCGTGTCGGCCGTCAGGGGTCGGGACGCCCCCTGCCAGTCGATGTCGGAGCACCGTGCCAGCAGCTCGTGCGGCGCCCCCTTCACGTAGGCGCGGTGGCCGTCGCCGGGCTCGGCGCACACCACGCTCATCATCTTGCGCATCGGGTCGAACGGATAGTCGGCTGTTCGAGGCGCGGCAGCCTCGTCGGACACCGGGTCGAGGCCGGCTTTCGCCGCCGCCACCAGCAGGGCGCCCTCGGTGGTGTCGCCCAGCACCCGCCATCCCCGGCGGTCGGAGGGCGGCATCAGCCGGGCGTCGGAGCAGAGCGCCGCTGTCCGGAGCAGCTCGTGCACCTGGCCGTCACCGGAGACCTCGCCCTCGGGCGCGTAACCGACCCCGGTCACGGGGTGCGTCACGCCGCCCGCCCAAACCGCCACGACGGTCATCTCGGCCTCGGTGAGCGTCCCCGTCTTGTCCGTGCACACCACCGTGGTGGAGCCCAGTGCCTCCACTGCCAGCAGCTTCTTCACCAGCGCGTGCCGACGGGCCATGCGCCGCACCCCGACGGCCAGCGACACCGACAGCGTCGCCGGCAGCCCCTCGGGCACCAGCGCCACCATCACCCCGAGCGCGAACACGAACGACGGCACCAGCGACTGCCCCGTCGGCAGGCGCACGGCGAACAGCACGGCCCCGGTGGCCAGAGCTGCCACCGCCACCCGGCGCGCCATGACGGCCACCTGTTGCTGCAACGGCGTGCGCTGCCGCGGCGCCGCGGCAGCCAGACGGAAGATCCGCCCGAACTCCGTCGCGGCACCCGTGGCGCAGACCACGGCCTTGGCCGAGCCGACCACCACGTCCGTCCCCATGAAGACGGCGTTGCGGGCTTGGAGCACCGGCCCGGCGGCCACTGCCTCGGCCGTGCGCGTCACCGCGTCGCTCTCGCCCGTCAGCGCCGCGTTGTTCACCGACAGGTCGTACGCCTCCACCAGTCGGCAGTCCGCTGGCACCGCGTCCCCCGCCTCCAGCAGCACCACATCCCCGGGAACCAGCTCCCGCACCGGCACCTCCCGCCGCTCCCCACCGCGCAGGACCCGGCAGGCGTGCGGAACCATCGCCTGCAACGACTCCGCGGTCCGCTCGGCCGAGTACTCCTGCACGAAGCCGATGGCGGCGTTCAGCAGCACGACACCGAGGATCGCGACAGCCAGCTGCAGCGTGCCGCTGTCACGCGGACGCTCGAGCCCCCAGGCCAGGAAGGTGATCGCGGAAGCGACGATCAGGACCACGGCGAACAGGTCGGTGAACTGGGCAGCCAGCTGCCGCCAGGGTGCCCTCCGAGCGGCGCGAGGCAGCTCGTTCGCGCCGTAGCGCACGGCACGCGCCACGACCTCCGCGACCGGCAAACCACCGGGATCGCTGCCCAGAGCGGCGAAGACGTCCGCGGGCGGCAGGGTCTGCGCGAGGGGCCCGGCCTCCGGTGAACGGATTCCGGGACCGGGGGCATCGCCGGGCCGCCGCAGGTTTGTGGTGGCCGGCATCAGGGTCCGCTCCGCCGACAGAGGGGGACTCGGTGCGCGGTACGGGCCACGTCGACACCTCCTTCGGCCACACCTTCGCAGCCGAGGACTCGCAGCACTCCGAAGGACGAGGGGAAACAGCGGACGAGCACCCGTTCGCCGGACGGGCACCACGCGGCCTTGTCGAGCATCATCGGCGCGTGAGCCGTCGAAGGGCCACGTGCCTTTGCGGGTGTAAGGGAGAGGTACCGGTTGTCGGGTCAGTCGGCGGCGGTCTCCCGTTCGAGGGCACGGCGCAGCTGTTCGAGTTTCAGGGGCAGGAGATCCGCGAGCCCATAGCGGTGGCGTCCGCTGTTGTAGCTGCGGATCAGCCCGCGCTGTTGCAGGGGCATGCCGTGACGCCGCCGGGTGTACGAACCGTCGTCGTGCAGTGTTCCGGCGTGGTTGTGAGCGAGTGAGACCCAGAGCGCGTTGGCGCTGCCCTCGAGGGTCTCGGTCAGCTCCACGCGGACGGGCAGCCAGCGGTCGAGGGCGGCCCGACTCAAGGTGGACAAGGGGATGGTTTCAGGGCGCGATGGCGCGTCCGTGCCGTGCTGTGGACGGCGGAGGACGCCAATGCTGCGACCGTCCTCTGACAGATCACTGATGCGCTGGACCACCAGCTCGCCGGCCCGCGCCCGGGTGTCGAGCATCACCGCCAGTACGGCGATGAACCTTGCCTGACCGGGAGACCGAGCCGTGGACACGTCACGGTGCAGTCGGCGTCGAAGAGCTCGGAGCTGCTCGTCCTGAGGAACGGGCCTCAACATAACAGCACCCGGCACCTCTATGGCCGAGTCCGGAAGCCCTGCCTCGCGGCGGAGGATCTCCAGGCAGGCCAGCCGGGCCGCGTTCGTCGGCTCCGATGTCGGCGGCCTCTCACCATTCACCAGGCGGCTCCGCAGTGCGCCGGTCTGCGCTACCTGGATGTAGGGCCGAAGGACCGCCTCGTCGAGCAGCTGCGGC
This sequence comes from Streptomyces abikoensis, assembly GCF_014648775.1. Lineage (GTDB taxonomy): Bacteria > Actinomycetota > Actinomycetes > Streptomycetales > Streptomycetaceae > Streptomyces > Streptomyces abikoensis. The sequence goes on along the minus strand of NZ_BMRT01000001.1, from coordinate 810,984 downwards.
AGCTCTTTCCGAGCTTGGCGGGGGAGCAGGTCCCGCTCGAGCGCGGCCGTCAGCTCCTGACGCACCATGCCGAGCTGACGTCGACGTGACGTTCCCACTGTCAGACCGAGGATGAGCTCGTCGAGGACCATGATGGACGGGTATGACACAGAGGCATTGTGCTGCAATGGGCAACGGGAGTCCCGCTAATAACAGGCCCTCTGCACTGCCTCCGTGCTGCCGTGCCCCGCCCGCAACGGACGACGTGCCCCGGCGATGGTCAGGGCTGAGGACCCCTGTCTAATAACAGGCCCCATCGCGCTCCTGAGCGCGTTCCACCCCTGCAAAAGGCCAGCAGTAGGGGAGGGGTCGGCGACGTCAGACGGCCAGGGTCAACCCATACTCGCCGTGCAGGGCGCGGCGGTGTTGCATTGTGGCAAGCTGACAGTGCCTGAACGGAGCAGGGTCAGTCGTGAGGACAGGAACTCGGGGACCACTTGGGGACCACGCGTCGTGCACGTAAACGGACAACCGTCGCGGTCCTGCACGAAGCGTCACGGCGATTTGCCCCACATGTTGGTGATGTGACGAACGGCGCCTTGACTGGGGGTCAAGGGGTCGTGGGTTCAAATCCCGCCGTCCCGACTTGCGTAGTCGCAGGTCAAAGGCCGTTTCCGTTGATCGGGAGCGGCCTTTTCCATTGGGGGAGTGGTCCCTATGTGGTTCCCGGCGGCCGCTCGTCGCCATGTTTTCGCAGGTGAGAGCGGCTAGCGCACCTTGGCTCGGGTCGCATTGCGTCAGTTGCTAAGTGAATCGACTGCTGTGATCCGGGTGCCGGCGCATCTCAGGTTCCGCTTCGCTTCGGCGGTGTGTTCCTGAAGGCGGATGTCGATCAGGCGCGCATCAACCCGGCGGCCCTGTGGCGCGAGGCGCCCGTGCTCGCGATCGTCACAGTCCCGGGGGCGGCGCTCGGCCGCCTCGGCGAGCTGTCTGCCGCGTCGCCGGTGGTGTGGGCCATGGCGGGTGCCGCCATCCGGATCCGGAAGTTGCACGACGCGCCGTTGCCGCCTTGGCCCGGTCGGGGCGAGTCGGGGCCTCGATGGGTTGGCGGCGGATCCGACGGCGAGTGCGGGTGGCTTGTACCGAACGGCGTCCTTCCCCCCGACCTGGTCACCAGCAACCGCTGGATCCGGCATCGCTGTCACGAGGCGCCGGGACGGGTGCGTGGACGTTGGCAATCCGGTCCCCTTCGCGGAGCTTCTGGATCAGTGAGTCCAGCCACACGAACGTGTAGGGGTTACTCGGTAATCGCGATGACCTGGGACTTCGACAACTGGTCCGCCCCGAGGGGCTCGGCGAGCCTCTCCACCCGGTGGGTGTTCACCCTCCAGCCAGTACGCGATGGCGCCGACCGGGATCAGAGCCTGCTTCGCCCAGCGGCGCTCAAGCAGCCAGGAAGGGAAGTAACTGTCCTGCCGCAGCTTGGGGACGGCCACTTCCGCAGTATCGCCTCTGGCATCCCACTAGCTTGAGCGGTAGACGTTGCGCGGATTGACGCGTTCCTCGGTGACCTGGCCGTACTTGGCGCCGCACAATGCGGGAACCCGCCACTTGGGGTCGAAACAGTGGGAGTTGCTCCCACAACCTGTCCGGCACCAGATGCCGACTGTCCCCACGCTGAGGCCAGCAGCGGAGCACTGATCAGGGCTTTGCCCGAGGTGTGTTGCTGCATGGCTCCCGGGTCTGGTGTGGCGTGCAGCCGCACGACACACCAGACCGGTTCGGTTCAGTCGAGTTCAGCTTCGCTTTTGGCGCCTGCCGCCAAGTCGTCCGCATAGACCGGCCGCTCTTCGATGCCGAGGGCGCGCATCAGAGGCGCGGTCGGCACCAGGTAGCGGTGCCCGGGGCGTAGCAGCTCGCAAGGGAAGGACCCGCGACCAGCAAGCCGGTAGGCCGTGCTCATGCTTATCCCGAACGCCGCCGCGGCTGTGCGCAGGTTGGTGGTGACCGGAAGCGCAAAGATCTCGGGGAAGGTCAGCTGGATGGCTTCTCGCCCAGTCATCGGGGACCGCCCTTCTGACGCAGCGGGAGCGTCCCGATTCGGTGCCCTCGTCGTGTACCGGCCGCTGCAGAAACCAGGTCGCGCAGGCCGAGCCGGTGTGCCACGGCCCCGAGGAGTTCGCCCTCTCGCTGACTACGCGACATCGTGATCCGCAGTGGAGCGAGCGATTTCCCCCTGCGGACCGGAGCTGGAACGTACAGCTCCACTCCGTGGCCGGGGCCCCGCCGAAAGGCCTCCGTGACTGTTGTGTCCGCCACAGCGACCTCGGGAAGGCGGCGGGCGGCGCGCCAGGCGCGGGTCCGGACGGCCTTCAGCAGCATCAGGCCGGGATCCGGCTGCTCCGGCTCGGCCGTCTCCAACTCCTCCAGCAGAGCCACCAGCATCTCCGCCTCAACTTCGCTGCGTTCGGAGCCGAGCCGACTGGACACCTCATGGACCGTCCGACGCAGGGCGGGGATGGCCAGCCAGGCGGCGTAGAGCTGCCAGTCGGATCGGGCGGTGTCGTCGCGCCGGGCGCGGGTGATGACGCTCGACCAGATCGAGTTCCGTAAGCCCTCGTCGCTGGGAACCCCGTGGAGGGCGTTCCTGGCCTCGGCGGGGCTCAGCCGCATCGGTTGCGCGCGGCCCGGCACCGCGAGGTCGAGGTCCGGTCCGGTCCGAAGCTCGAGGACGTGCGCCTCGATGTTGTCGAACGCGCTGGACCATCGTAGTAACGCCATTACTGTCTCCTCTCGTCATGCTGATGTCCGTCAGATGAGCGGTGGCTGTGCCCCGGGTATCTCGTATGCCCGGATTGCTGTGGTCAGCTCGGTCGAGGTCCTGGAACTCGCCGCCCCAAAGCGACCAACCGAGTGCGCACCAACTCGGAGAGTTCCTGCTGCTCCTCCGCGGTCAGAGCCCCCAGCAGACGGGCCATCTCGTTCTGCCAGTTCGTCTCGTCCTGGAAGAGGTCCCGATGGCGCATCGACCAGTCCAGCACCTGGCTGACCTCGTCCGGGTGCCTGAGCAGCCATAGGGTGGCGAGCGAGACCGGGCCATTGCGTACGGCCTGGAGGCAGAATTCGTACTCCTCGCGACGGTTGGCCGTCCATGAGTAGGGCGGAGTGGCCACGGAGTCCTGCCCGAGCTGTAGATCCCCTTCAGCCCGGCGGGCGTGGGCGCCGGTGAGGCGATAAGCGAGGCCGGTTTCGTCCAGACGGTAGGACGAGGACAAGCGGTGCAGCATGTCTCCGGCGGAGAGTCTACGATCCGCGCTGGACCAGGCCTGTTCGAGCTCACCCAGCCGATGGTCCAGGTCCGCGCGTACGACGTCCCAGCCGCTGGCGACACCGGAGACCACTACCCGGACTGGGTCGTGGACCCACCAGCGCACACGAATGTCCACTGACTCGGTTCCGTACGAAGTGGGTAGCGAGACTCCTCTGGTCGCTGTCCGTTCGTCCAAGCAGACATGGAAGGCGGACTCATATCGGCCTAGCAGACGAGGGATGACGGGCCGCGTGACATCGCCTGCCTCGGTGACGCGAAGCCTCCGGGGCCTCAGGAGATGATGCGCGCCGGCCTGGTCCCTGAGTACCAGCGCCCGGTCAAGGCGGCCGGGCCAGCGCTGACGCAGGATCTCGCGCCAGGGTGCGTAGGCGGCCGGTGAGTAGACCGGAGGGTCGGTGTCGGTTGTCATTGGGACCCCCTCTCGGTGAACAGGTCACTGTTTGCGGGCGCCGAACCCGTCGGTGTTCCCACACGCCAAGCCTCAAGGGCTGTCCGGGCGGTCTCGCGGCCGACCAAGTCAGGATCGTCGTTTCGGTCGATCACGACGAACAATCGCAGCACTCCGTGCTGCATGTCCTGGGCCAGCTCGCTGAGCAGGATCGTCATGGCCTCCCGCTGGGATTCGGCCCAAGCGGCGAGACGGCACCAACGGACCAGGTGGTGGCAGGTCATGTCGAACATGCCGTCGTGGTTCAGTGCGCGGCGGATGAGCTCGACGACCGGTTGTGCGAACTCGCCGCCATCGAGCAACTGTGACTGGAACCAGGAGGCATCCGCCAGGAGGTGCGGGAAGAGGCGAAGGGCGAGCTCGGCATCGGCCTCGTCCCGGCGCGCCCATTCGGCCAAGTGACGCACAACCACTGATTGACTGCCTGAGACGAACAGGTTTGCCAACGAGGTACGGACTGCACGGTTCACCTGCAGGTTCTGCTCACCGTCCGCTCCTCGGGATACCCGTCGCAGCAATCTCATCGCCAAATCCGGGCGGGAGAAGCCGAAAGCGGTACCGCAGGCGTGGGCGACGGTTGCGCGCAGTTGTGGGCTCGGGCTCCAGCTCCACTCGGTGAGCCGGTACTTCACCTCACCGGCCAGCACTGGGTCCTCGGACGCGATGCCCAGGGCATAGGCTGCGATGCTCCGACTGCTGTCGTGTTCGGACTTGGCGAGGACGCCGATGTGGCGCAGGGCCCGCCGTCCGCCGCCCCAGCCGGCGGCCATGCCCACGACACGACCGACCGGTGCCGTGAGCTCCCTTCCTCCGTGGACCTGGTCCATCCACTCGGTCAGCACTGCGGACAGACCGCCGTATTCGCGCCAGACGTGCCTGAGGACCGTCTCTGCCTGCCGATGCCGGGTGAATCTCACCGGTTCCACTGCGTAGGGATGGGTCGAGCCGGCGTGGATCTCCTTCGGCGCCCGCTGTGCGCGTACGGTGCGCAGCAGATCATCTAGTGATCGTCGAAAGACGAAGCGGGGGTTGGGCCGTGGCTGTCGGCTCTCTCCGGTGCCGCCTTCGGATGGGTCGAGGAGGGAGTGCAGAGCCCCGTCCGCGACGGCGAGGAGCCGGTCCGCCTCCTCCTGGACGATTCGATAGTCGAGCCCCTCGAAGACACAGGCGGCCAGCAGGAACGCCAGGGCGTCGGGATCGTCGTGAAGCTTCTTGATCAGCTGGGGAATCTCCCCCTCGGCCAGGAAACTCAGCCGTTCTCGCAAGCCGGAGAGGACTACGGGCTCTTCGGTGGATGCCGCCACGGCGGTCACCAGCTCGACCACTTCGGAGGGGACCAGCTCCGGGACGAGGAGGTCGTCCAGGAGACCGGGTTCCAGGGCCCCGAGCAGTCGTTCGCGATCGGCCGGGTCCGGCACCACGACCTTGAACCGGGCGTCGAACACCGCCCTGGGGGAAGGCGGTGGACACGCAAACGGCTGCACATGGAGATGGCGTTCGAGGTCACGGATGAGCTCGGGGTCGTCCTGGGTCACGACCACCAGGCAGGCCCCGGCCTCGTGCAGCAGTTGCCGGAGATGACGGAGGGCGCCCGGCCTCAACCTATGGGTGGGCAGCAAGCCGTCCATCAGGTAGCCGCCGGCCTCGGCACGGCCGGGTCGCCACGAGGACAGGTCTGTGTCGCCATCGATGGCCCACAGCGTGCTGTCCGGTGGGCTGTGGCGGCGAAGCAGGTTGAGGGCCGCAGTACGTCGCCCGGTCCCTGGCTGACCGGTGAGGAAGAACACCCCTTTGCCGAGCTCCGTCGAGGCGGCGGGGAACCATTCCGGCTCCGCGAAGCCCGACTGTGCCTCGGCGACCTCCTGTTCGGAGATAAGGCCCTCGCGTACCTCCACGAGGTAGCCGTCGCCATCATGGTGCCCGTTGCGCACGTGTTGGCCGCCGCTCACCGAGCCGGCGTTGATGTTTCCGTACGGCGCGTAGTAGACGAGGGAGCGGGTCCGGCCGTCGGCTGTGGTGAAGTCGACCAGGCCCCCCAACGGAGGGTCGAAGTCGTCTTCATCTTCGTCCTCTGCGGCCATCCGTCGGCCAGGGCCGCCCACCATCATCGATTCGGATGGTTCTCCAGTCGTCCGCGTATCCTCCGCGCGGGGGCCGGATTCCGCGGGTCCCAGCCAGGGGCCACCGGGAAGGGCCGAGACTTCCGCCCCGGGGCTCACCGCTGCTCCGTGTTCTTGCCGCCCTGAACGGTGTCTCCCAGGTTGCCTCGGGCCTTGCCCACCTTGCTGCCGTGCAGGTAGTCACCACTGACGGTGGTGTTGCTGACCTGCTGGCCGCCATGCACGGTACCGCGGTTCAGGTTGCCGTGGTCCGCTCGGTAGTTCGTCACCGACCGAGGGCTGTGCTTCCGTGGCTTGGCGCGGCCGACCCGGGCGCTGTCATCTCCTGTCTCCTGGTCCGCGATCACCTGGTCACCGAGTACGCGACGGTCGTAGAGGGAACCCGAAGGGACTGGCACGTGGAGCCAGGCCTGCTGATCGAATCGCTTCCCTTCCACTGTCGCTGGCACCTCGATGAAGTAGTCGGGGTGACGCCCGGTGTATCCGCTGGCCACAGCATCCTGGTAGCAGCGGTCGGACAGGATGGCGGCGACCTGAGTGATGTTCTCGTTGGAGGAGGCGAGGATCGCCTTCACCGGGCGGGAGTCGAGCAGACGGTGGGTGTCGTTGCGCGGGGTGCCGTTGCCGTCGAACTCTTCACCGTTGTCGGGCAGCGGGCCGATGTGGAGGCTGACACGGAGCCGGATCCGGGCCACCCCCATGGAATGTACGTTGAACTCGGTGAGCACGTCCTGAAGGGTCCTCAGCCAGGGGTGGATGACGAACGGCATGGCTGCCGGATCGAATCCGAACACATAGCCGTCACCGGTGGAGTTCGGAAACCTCCGGTCCTTCCAGAGGCCGGAGAGGCCGGCCCGTGCGAAAGAGGTCTGGAGGAGCTCCGGGATGGCGCGGCTGAGGATACCGTGCTCGATGGCCGGGTAGCCGGTGAAATCCTTGGCGTCCACGGCCAGGATGCCGCGGTATGGCGGGAGAGGACGGCTGTGACTGTAGGGAAAGGCGGTTGCTTCGGGCAGTGGCGCGTGGTGCTCGGACATCGGGATTCCTCCACGGAGAGTCGGACGGGCAGTGGTTGACGCGGTGGCTACCGCGTCTCGGTGCCTGTCCAGGCTCGCGGGAATCGCTGGGGCGTTGTGCGCCCCAGCGCCGATATCCAGTGACGAGCGCCACATTTTCATGCCCGTCGGTCGGTACGCCGGGGGCGAGTCACTCGCGGAGCGCCTCCAGACCCTGGCGTAAGGCCGACAGGTCCTCTATCACGATGGACAACCGGCGGGTTCTGACCCCGAATCGGCGCAGGCCCTCCAGCTGACTACCGACGCTCTTGCGATGGGTGTCGAGGTAGTTGGCCAACTCTTCACGTTTTAGGGGGAGCGCAAGGGGGCGCCCGGCATCGTCGCCGGATTCGACGAGGATGTCGGCCACCCGCACCAGAGTCGCTGCCAGTCGATAGCCCGGCCCAGCGTCATCCGGGGTCGACTCCCGTAGCCGGGCCTGGGCGAATCCCAGCAGTGCGGGGTAGAGATCATTGTCCGAGACGAACTTGGTGAAGGCGGCCTTGTGCATGACCGCCACCCGGCACGGTGAAAGGGCGGTGACGCTCGCCAGCCGACCGCACCGGCCCATCGTCGCCAGCTCGCCGAGCAGCTCACCCGGGCCACGGAAGGCCAGCAGGTTGACGGAGCCGTTCCGCGCGGTGTGTTCTACTTTCGTCAAGCCGCTGAGCACGGCCAGCACATGAGTGCCTTCCCTTCCCTGTTGTAACAGCACCTCGCCGCGACGGTGCGTGCGCTCGAACGATTGCCGTCGGAAGTCCGCCCAGGTCTCCTTGCTTACGAGTTCTCGCATGGTCTGACTCAGCGGGCTCGGCGATTCTCTGCGTGGGTCTGGTTCACCGGTCATGGCGCGACTCTAGTGAGCGCCCTTGCCTTGCGGTGGGAATTACTCGATTCCAGTGGCCTGGAACAACCCTGCGGGTATATAAGGAATTTGACGTTCAGTCAGTTAGGCAAGTTCCGTGGAACAGCCTCGGAGAATGAGGAAGGAACGGTATGCGGACCGAACGAGTGGGTGATCCGTGGGGGGTGGTGGCGGTGCTGACGGCGCTGCCCGCGGAGTACCGGGCCGTGCGCGGCCGGCTGGAGGATGTGCAGCGGTTGCCGTTCTCGTGGGGGAGGGGAGCCGAGTGCGGTCGGTTGCCCGGAAGCCCGTGGCGGGTCGTGCTCGGGCTGGTCGGCGAGGGCAATCAGGCCGCGACGTCGCTCACCGAGCTCGTCGGTGAGCTCGAACCCGAAGTCGTCTTCTTCGTCGGTGTGGCGAGCTGCCTGGAGGAGGACATCGCCCTCGGCGACGTCGTGGTGGCCACAACAGCCTACGACTTCCAGGCAGCCGCGCTGAAGCAGGATGGAACCGGGGCACGATCACGATCATGGGATCCACCTGGACCCCTCCTGCAGGGTGCCCGGGCCGCACTCCGGGACGGGTTGTGGCGCAGGCGGATCCCCTCGGACGACGTTCGGCCGGTGTCGCCCCTTGCTGGGGTGCCCGTCGTCCACTTTGAACCGCTGGCTTGCGGAGGTGTGTCCAGCAGCCCAGTGCCTGGTGAACTGGTCGAGCGGCTGCGCCACAATTGCGGTGACGCGGTGGCGGTCGAGAGCGGAAGCTCCGGTTTTGCCGCAGCGGCCTACCCACGTCGGCCTGGTCACGCATTGGTCGTCTGCGGGATCGATGCCCGTGTGGATGCTGTCGAACGAGCAGTCGATGCCGTCGGTGCGCGGTCCAGGGCTGCTGCTCACGCTGCCGCCGTGGTGACCACCGTCATCGCCGACCTCCGGCCGTCCAGGTCCGGTGATCGGGGTGTCCAGCCGTCTGCCGCCCCACCGCAGGACCGTCCTCCCGGCCGGATCCCTACCGAACGCCACTACGGTGGCGATCACATTGAGTTCAGCGGCTCCTTCGCCAATTCAGTGACGGGCAAATATGTGGACCGTCGACGCGGTCCGTTCCACTCCGGTAATGGACCGGCTTACACTGATGGTGGTCAGTCTCATTGAAGAGTGTCTTCCAGATCCAGGCCGATCGGCTGTGCCGAGTGCGGGCGGGCAATGATCCGGTCGAGGATCTGTTTCCGCTGGGTGATGACGGATTCCTGGACGAGGATGTGGTGTCCGGACCTTCGGACGGGCAACTCGTCCCAGGGGCTCTGCTGCCCCCGGAAACGGTCGCCGTCTCCGGGGTCACGGTGCTGCTCGGTGAGCCCGGCGGGGGTAAGACCACGGTGCTGCGACGCATCGTCCAGGAGCTCAGAGCGGTAGGGCCGGAGGATCCGGAGACATCGGACGGGTACGTCTGGGTCAATGGCTCTGACCTGACCGAGAATTCGTACCAGGACCTTGTGGGACGGTATCTCGCCGCACTCCCCCGCAGAAATCGGCGCGTCGGCGGTGACAGCGCGGCAGAGCCGTCCTCCACTTCGCCGAGCAGAAGAGCCGGCGGGCGTTTGACCGTGGTGCTGGACCAACTGGACGAGAGCACGATGCTTGCCCAGTTGCCGGGGCTGCTGGAGAGGTCTTTGCACAGCAGGGATACGGCAGACTTCCGGATGCTCCTGGCCTGCCGCACCGCCGACTACCGGGTCCGCCTGACCGAGGTGCTTCAGGAGCACTTCAGCGAGTGTTCGTTCGCCGATCTCGCGCCGCTGTCCCGGGCGGAGGCTGTGCGCCTGGCGGACAGCGCTGGTGTGGATGGAATGGCACTCATCGTTGCTGCGGTGGCGGTCGGAGCGGGCTCCTTGGCCAGCGCACCGTTGACCCTGGAACTGCTGGTCCGTACCTATCGGGAGAACGGTGGTCTGAGCGGGGATCCCCGAGAGCTGTTCGCGAGCGGAACCCGCCTGTTGGCCGGCGAGCACGACCCTGGGCGTTTCCCGGAGCGGACTCCCCGAACTTCGCCTTCACAACGCCTGGAAATCGCCGGTCGCATTGCGGCGCGCATGCTGCTGTGCGGACGGCGGACGCTGTGGGACGGACACGGGCCGCGAAGCCGGCCGCACCGGCTCGACCTCAAGACTGATGAGCTGATCGGGGGAGTCGAGGAGAGTGCACCCGGGGACTGCTTCCCCGTCACTCCTGAAGCGGTGCGGGAAGCCCTCGGGACGGCGTTGTTCACAGCGATCGACCACGAGCGGAGTTCCTTCCGGCACTCGTCGCTGTCGGCCTACCTTGCCGCCTCCTACCTGGCCCGGAGGCGGCTGCCCCACCGGCGACTGGCGGAACTCTTCCTCGTCGACGTACCAGGCACGAACGCGTCCCGGATTCCACCGCCCCTTCGTGAGGCGGCGGCCTGGCTGGTCGCGCTCGACCCGGAGCACACCGAGTGGCTGGTCACCGCGGATCCCGAAAGCGTGACCGTCCACAGTGCCCTGGTGCGGTCCGACGCCATGCGTGAGCTGATCGTCTCGCGCCTGCTGGACAATGCGGCCGATGTGGAACTCAGCTCCACTCGGTGGCAGTTCTCCCGCTGGGATCTGGTCCATCCGAGGTTGGCGGACCAGATCCGGGCAGCTTTGACGGGTGATCTGTCCGGCTTGGAGGACGACTGGCCCCTGCGGGCGCGAGTTCGCGTGGCGGTGCGTCTCGCCCAGGACTGCGCGACGCCCGAATTGGCGGGCCCGCTGCTCGCCATCTGTGGTGATGACCGATGTCCCGCGACGGAGCGCAGGTTCGCGGTGGCTGCGGTGTTCGCATGCGCTCCTGAGGCTGCTGCCGGTGCGCTACGGTCCCTCCTCACCTCTCTGCAGGACGACGACTACGCCGCGCGTGTCGATCCTGACGACGAGCTCCGCGGGACCTTGCTGTCCGGACTCTGGCCGCGATACATCGGCACCGCGGCGGCGCTCGACGTTCTCCGGCCGCCGCGCAACCCCGATCTAATCGGCGCTTACCACTACTTTCTCCGGACGATGGTGGCGGACTGCGCCGACGACCAAGTAGTCGAGATCCTGCGCTGGCTGACAGCTCGTGGGGTCGGCTTTCTGGGCAGCATGAATTCGGTGGTGGAGGGCTTCATCGATGAGGTCATCGATCGCATACTGCGGATGGACCACGCCGCGGGACTCCGTTCGCTGGTGGCATCGATCTTCGTCGGACGTCTCCGAAGGCACGAGGACATCTTCTTCCCGGCGGCTTTCGACAGTATCGACGTGAGGGGGACCGAGCCAACCGATGCTGAGCGGCTGGCCTTGGTGGAGGCGTTGGTCAGGGAAAGCCTTCGCCTCGACCGTTTCCCCGCCCACGAGCTCTGGGTGCTGACCCGTTCGTTGAAACGGGCCTTGAAAGGCATCCAGGCATGGCGGACGGCCGGCGAGCTCCCGAGTAGCGCCCCCGTTCGGACCCGTCTATTGACCGAGGAGGACTTCGGCTGGGTGCTGGACCAGGGGGACCGGGCCGTCGAGGCTGGTGAACCGGACGTGGCCGAGGCCTACGGATTCATCGCGCTCCACCTCTTCCGGCACGACGACCAAGCGGCCTTCGAACTCCTCTACAGTCGGCAGGAGAACCCGGCATGGCGAAGGCTGAAGTGGTTCTTCGAGGGGATCCCGCTCGACAGCGAGCTGGCGCAGTCGATGCGGATGAGTGCCAAAGCGACCAAGCGGAACAACGGCTCCGTAGCGGTGGAATTCTCCGTCGCGCAGCACAAGGCTCTTGCCGAGGCACGAAGCGGTGACACCGAGAGCTTCCTGAGGCTTTTGTGGAATCTCCAATTGGACCCGGAAACCGGCAAGGGAAGCCGACAGTACGGATACGACCTGGCTGAATGGCCGGGGGCCGGGGTGTTCTCAGCCGAACACTTGGCTGTACTCACGGACTGTGCGCTCCACTACCTCGGCGCCGAGCACGACCATCGGGACGACTGGCTCGGAACGGGCCGTCAAGGCGTCCGCGCCTGGGCGGGCTACCGGTCGCTCGTACTCCTGCACCAGGCCGATCGAATCGACGAAGTGCCCGAACAACTCTGGTCTCGGTGGACCGCGGCCGTCGTGTGCGGTTTCCCGGCCGATTCCGACGAGCGGTCTCGCAGAATCCAGACGGACTTACTGCGTCGCGCCGCCTGCCATGCACCGGCAGACTTCGCACTTGACCTCGAGCGAGCTGTGCGAGGCGAGCTGGCCCGCGGACAGCATTTCTGGAATCTCAGGTTCCTGGATCCTCAGTGGGCGGCGCCACTGGCGTCGGCGATGGAGCGGCTCGCCTGCCTGGTGGCCGTTGCCGTCGGACACCGGAAGGGGGCCGGATCTGGCGGTCGTACCTGCCCTACCGAGCCGGCGCATCAGGCTGAGGGCGGGCACGCCCCCCTGGTGCTTCCGGCTGAGGCCGCGGATCCCAGTGCCGTTCTTGATACCTGGTCGTGGCTGCTCGAAGCACTCCTGTCGGCCGGAAGCGGGCCGGCACGCCGCCTTGGGACGGAGGTACTGACAAGCTCGGCGGACTCATCCGAGCCGGATCGGCGCGAGCTGGCCGTGCGGGTGGCCAGGGCCATGCTGATCGCGGACGCACCGGAAGCGTGGCCCCGTATCCGGGCACTGGTGAGTACATCGGAAGGTTTCAGTCGCGCCCTCGCTGAGACCTGCGCCATGGGCGAAGTCCGGCAGCGCATCGAATCGTCGTTGACCGAAGCGGAGCTGGCGGAACTGTACCGCTGGCTCCACTCCCTCTCTGCCGACGTCGAGACCGCCTATCGCCTGGGAGGTCATTTTGTGGGTCCGGCGCAGCACGTGGTCCAGTGGCGGGATGCTGTTCCCCGGGTACTGATCAACAGGTGCACGCCGGAAGCGCTACACGCTCTCAAGGCCCTCACTACGGAGTTCTCCTGGCGTCTCGGGCTGAGAGCCGCGCTCGTTGCCGGGCGGAACAGCTATGCAGCAGCCGGATGGGAAGGCATGCAGATCGACGAAGCGATCCGGACTCTGTCCCTCCCCGAACCGCCTGCTACATATGTTCTCGGGGACCACATCGAGTTGAGCGGGAATTTCATTGGAGAAGTTGCAGGGAAGGTGGTCTACGATTCAGAAACTCGGCCTGCCGATGCGGAATTCGCCCGCCTGGACGATCTGAACCGGAGGGCGGTCGACACGGCGCGGAGCCTACGGCGCGTCCTTGGTGCCAACGGGCCCGAGACCCCGTGGCTGCACACCCCCCTCAGCGATGTCCTGGAGGAGCTGAACGATCCCGCGCCGACCGCGGCACGTGTCCGGTCCGCGGCCGATGTGCTGAAGCCTTGGATCGGCTGGCAGCCGTCCGTAGACGGATTCCAGCGTTCCACTGCCGAGCGGGTGGAGGCCGTCCTCGCAGTATGGAGCAGCAGGGAGGACGACCGCGCTGAGTGCCTCCTGGCGATCGAAAAGCTGGCCACAACGCTCGACCGTGCAGGGCCCGAAGCCGCCAGGTCCGACGGCCTCGACATCGTGGCGGGTCTCGGACGGATGGCAGCTGTGGCTGAGGTCATGGGAGACCTGATTCGAGAACTCTGCGCGGCCTTTGAAGCCGCCGGACCGGTGGATGACTTGCCGGCCGACCACCTCTTGGCACAGCGACAGCTGTTCACTGCTGTGCAGGACCTGGAGGTGTGTCGACGCCGTCTGGCCGGACTCGGCTTCGACGCCGCCCTCTTCGCCCGAGCGACTGGTGCTCTCCTGATCGCTGGGGGATGGGGAACCGGCAAGTCGTACGGGCTCGGAGCCTGGGCCGAGGCCAGGGTCGGCGCCGGCGCGCCGGTCGCGTTCGTCACCGGTCGCGAACTCGTCGGCGATGAGCCCTGGGAGGGGCGGCTTTCCGGCGTGGCCGCACCGGGGAGCCGGGGCGGTCCGGCCAGGAAGCTGCTGGCCGCACTTCAGAAGCATGCCGATTCCACCGGGAAGAACGCCGTCCTGATCATCGACGCCCTCAACGATGTCACGCGCCTGCGCGGTGACGAACTAGACGGATTCGAGTCCCTGGCCATGCTGTTGAAGGAGTTCCCCTCGGTTCTGCTCGTGGCGTCCACCCGGCTGGACCGGCGCCTGACACCCGCAGAGACCAGGCATCGCTCGTACGGGATCCACTGGGCGAGCGGCGTGACGGACCCTGGACAGGCCTGGGAGGTCATGCGAGACGTCTATAAGGTGCCTGCACTGGTCCTACCGCCGGACGTGGCAGAACTGCGCCGCCCGCTGATGCTCGCCGTGCTTGCCTGGTGCCTTCACCGGGAGCGCGGCACCGCGGATCCCGAGACGCCCGTCTCGGTTCCCAGTATCGGTGACCTCTTCGAATGGTGGCTGAGGATCCTCGGCAAGGACTATTTCGAATATCTCCACGGCAGACCGACCACTACCGAACATCCCCTGGTGAGCAGGGCTTGCGCACTCCTCGGCGTGCGCATTGGTCTGGTGGACTCCCTCGACTACCACGCTGCCTGCGACGCTCTGCGCCCCGAGACGGAGCTGGGGGATCCCGCACGACTGCTGGAGTGGCTCTTTCAAGCAGGTGTGCTGGCCTTCGATCCGCAGAATCAGCGGATCGGCTTTGCCGTGCAGCGGTTCGCGGAGCACATCTGGGCCGGCAATCTGATGCGCGATCCAGGGCGCCGGCGCCACCTCACGTCCCTTCTGAGAGACCTGGCCGGTCCCGAAGAGGCTGCCGGCCGCGCCTTTCGGCTTCTCTCGGCCCTGGCCGGCGTGGTACCCCACGTCCACTCGGGTAAGGAACTTTCGCATTTCCTGCCGAGGAGGCTGCCACCCCTCGCTGTCATGGCCATCTTGGAATCTCTCGAAGGCAGGCATCGTGATCTGATAGCCGACGCATCGTCCCTGGACTTCCTGAGGCGCTGGACGACCGACCCCGAGCTGGCGCCCTGGGTCTGGTACACGGTGCTGGTGAATTCCGCGAACCGGGGCCATCCAGCAGGTGCCGATTTTCTCCACGAGGAACTCGGTAAGCTGGGCAGGAACCAGTTGGCGAGTCGCTTTGTCGTCCCGATCCTCCACCTCCTGGAAGATCGAGACGGACTGAACATGCTCCAGCGATTCATCCGCTGGGCTTCCTCCTGCACGGAGGAGGTGCGGAAAGATGCGAGAGCCGTGACCAGAGTGCTCCTGTGGCTTTCTGCGGTACCCAGTCAACCGCTGCGTTCGCTGTGCGTACGTATCGTCGCGCAGATCTGGAGGGACGATCCAGAGACAGCCATCGAGCAATTGGAGCTGTTCGGGAACAGCGCCGACGGGTTCATCGCCGAGGCGACCTGGCTGGCCGCCTACGGTGCGCTGCTGCTCGGGGCCGAAGTGGTCTCGACGAAGCGGTGGTGCGGCGCTATGGCGCGAGGCCAGCGTAAGCCGCACAGGAGCGTCCAGCAGACGATCTCCAGCATACGGACGTTGCTCGGGCCGTCGATTTTCGCTTCTTCACGGGAACCGCGTGCCAAGCTTCCGAGGGCGTCCCTGCTACCGGTGCCCAAGCGGGAGACGGAGCGTTGCGAGATCTACTTCGGACAGCTGGTCGGGAAGACCGAAAGCCATCCGGAGCGCTTCCCGTGGATGATCCGCCGCTCCCGATTCCTCAAGCCGAGGCGGCTTGAAGTGAAGCTGCGTCGCAGGCATGGCTACGGGATCGGAGAGTGGCCTGCCTACGCGCAGCAGCAGAAGTTACTCGACACGGTCCTGGAGGAGTGGCACGGCGCGGCGGTTTCCGGCTCGGGCGGGCTGCGGCCCTGGCCCGTGTCCTCCGCGCCATGTGCGCTGGACCGGCGGCAGGCGATCGACCCGACTGTCCCGCCTGAGTGGTCGTATTCCGTGGAGACGAGCCGCCAGCCGCAATCCTGGTGGTGCACCCCTGTGGAGGAGGATGCCGCAACCGCGCTGCGAGGGATGCGGCCCTCCCAGTTCCTGACCGTACGGGATCCCGACGGTGGCACCTGGTACGTCCTTCACTCCAAATACGAGCTTCGGCAGTCCGACGGGCCGGACACGGAGAACAGTCTGCCGGTGCTCGTCACCGATACCTATGCGCTTGCCCGGCTCGAGGACAACGGGCGGGCCGGTTCACCAACCAGACAAGGCAGCGACGACAGGGCTGTCCGGGTGGAAGTAGAGGCTGTCCTTGCACGCACTGATGCGGAGGACCGCTCGGTCGCCGATCTGATGGGGCCGGACAGCACGCCGGCTCTGAGTGAACAGTGGCCGCCGCAGATGTACCTCGCGGAGTACTACCGGCAACCGCACTCGACCACGGGACCCTTCCAAGGTGTCGGGACGGTGTCCGCCGCGACGGCGCTGTACGAGGACACCTTCCTTGTCCGGCTGCGGGACATCACGAAGGGCAGGCCGACGGACCGGGCAATCCCCTCACGGGCGCTGGTTGAGCGGCTCGGTCTCCGTTGGAGCGGTCGATCTCTCGACTTCCATGTTCCCGGTGAGGAGGGGACAGTCGTCCGTGACCCGAGCTCGGGACGCCTCGGCCCACCGGCCCTCTTGCTCGCTGCCGGTGCCGTCAACACTCTCGCCGTTCAAGGATGGAAGCTGGTCTGGCGGATCCGGGTGACCGAGAACTACCGCTTCGGCGAGACCACGTGGACAGGAATGTGCGGTGTGAACGGCGAAGACCTCGCCGACCAGGATGGCATCGACGAACACATCGGCCATTGGCGGGTTGACCGGCGGGCGTTCTGGCGCCAGTACTGACGGTAGCTGGGCTCGGCTATCGCGCGCTGATGACAAAGGAGGCGCGCTGAAGCAGCTTCGCTGGGTGGCTGGCCCAAGGCTTTCACTGGGGATTGGCTTGCGCCACACGTCACGCGGCCAATTCCGCCGTGGTCGGGATCTGTGTTTCCTGACCCTTTGGTGCCCTACAGCGATACCGTGCCGTGTCACCGCTGTGTCACACACCCGCCATCCTGACGGAACTTGCTGCCTTCGTGGTCGACTCACAGGTCCTGTCGGCGGCGAGGGCGCGGCCGGACTGGGGAGTCGACGCCCTCAACGGTGCCGTGTCGCACCCGCATGGCACACCAAGGCGGCCTGGTATCTGGTGGCGGCCGACGACCGCGTGATCCCCCCGGCCACCGGGTCGCCTCCCGCGTGCCCTGGATAGGGTCCGGTGGTGGAGATCTTTCATCTGCGCTATTTCGTCGCCGTCGCCGAGAACCTGAGTTTCTCCCGCGCGGCCCGGCAGTTGCACATGGCTACCTCGCCGTTGAGTCAGCGGATACGGGACCTGGAGCGGGAGCTCGGGCAGCGGTTGTTCGACCGGGACTCCCACCGTGTGGCGCTGACCCGCGCCGGGGCGGCGCTGTTGCCGGCGGCCAAGGACGTGCTCGGGCGGTTCGACGACATTCCCTGGCAGCTGCGCCGGGCGCTGGGGCCCGAGCGGCGGGCGGCGTATGTGGGGGTGGTGCCGGCCCTGCACCCGCGGTTGCGGGAGCGGCTCGCGCTGCTGGAGACGCGGTGTGCCGAGCAGTACGACGTCAAGCGCTGGCCCGGCAACAGCGGGAACCTCCTCGGTGCCGTTCAGCGTGGCGACCTCGCCATGGCGCTGGTGCACCTGCCGGTGCACGCCGACGGGATCGAGGTGCTGGAGCTGCTGCACGAGCCGCTGGGCGCGTTGCTGCCGGCCGACGCGTTCGGCGGCCGGAGCTCGGTGGCGCTGAGCGAGCTCACCGATTACACCTATGTGACCTCCGCGCCCGGCACGCTTCCCACGTATTTCGACCAGCTCAAAGTGCGTCTGAAAGCCGCCGGAATTCATAAGGAGATCAGCCTCAATATCGGGGATTACGCCAGCGTGCGCGAAATCGTGGCGAACGGTTCGGTCTTCGGGATTACGCTGCTCAGTGCTGGAAATAGCGGGGCGAATGGCGAGGGAGGAAGGGGCGCGAGTGTCGTCCTGCCGTTCCGGGACTTCTCGCCCACCCTGGCGACCGGGCTCGTGTGGCGCCGCGACCGGGCCCGGCCGGACGGTGATCTGCACGGACTGGTGCGGGAGGCGGGGGCCGTGTTCGCCGCGCCCGTCGAGGACGGCGAGAGCCCGGAATAGCGGCCGGAATAACGGCGTGACCGCTGCGGTCACGCCGTTATTCGCGTATCGGTGTCACTGATCGCTTGGGTTCCGTCATCGCGCCGGACTAGCGTTTTCCATGCGAACGGGGAATCCCCTTCCCCGTATTGCCCTCGAACTGGAGTGGTGATGGAATCCGCAACAGCCGCGACAGCAGCAACAGATAAAGACGCCCCCGGCGGGCCCCTCGCCGGAGTGCGCGTCATCGACATGGCCACCGTCGTCATGGGGCCCTACGCCGCACAGATCCTCGGCGACCTCGGCGCCGACGTCATCAAGATCGAGTCGCCGAACGACACCGTCCGGATCGGCGTGCTGCACCGCACGCCCGGCATGACGCCCCTGAACCTCAACGTCAACCGCAACAAGCGCAGCGTCACGCTCGACCTCAAGGACGAGCGCGAACGCGCCACCGCGCTGGAACTGATCGGCACCGCCGACATCCTGATCACCAATATGCGCATCGACGCCCTGCGTCGCCTGGGCATGGACTACGACAGCCTCGCCGCCGCCAACCCCCGCCTCGTCTACGCCCACGCGCAGGGGTTCCGCCCGGACTCCGACCGGGCCCGGCTGGCCGCCTACGACGAGACGGTGCAGGCCGCCTCCGGGCTCGTCGACCTCGCGCAGCGCGCGGGCGACGTGGGGGCGCCCGTCGTGCTGCCGAGCATCTTCGGCGACAAGGTCGCCGCGCTGACGATCGTGTACGCGGCGCTGGCGGCCCTCGTCCACCAGCGCGCGACCGGTCGCGGGCAGCACGTCGAGATACCCATGGTGGACACCCTGCTGGCGTTCAACCTGGTCGAGCACCTTCAGGGCCGCGTCTTCGAGCCGCCGATGGGACCGACCGGCTTCCCGCTGTCCATGAACAAGGGACACCGCGCCCGTCCCACCAAGGACGGCCTGGCGATGGTCATCCCGTACACCCCGCAGAACTTCCGCGACCTGTTCGCCGCCGCCGGACGCCCCGATCTGGCCGAGGACCCGCGCGTCAACGGCGAGTTCATCGACTCCACGCGCGACGGCGAGGCCCTGGCCGAGCTGCTGGAGACGGTGACGCCCCGGCTGACCACCGCCCAGTGGGCCGAGGTGTGCGCCAAGCACAGCATCCCCTTCGGCCCCGTGCTGCGGCTCGACGAGGCCGCCGAGGACCCGTACGTACGGGGAGGCCACCTGCTGGACGTCGCCGAGCACCCCACCGAGGGCGCCTACCGGGTCATCGGCATACCGCTGGCGTTCTCCGACACCCCCGCCTCGGTGCGCCGGCACGCGCCACTGCCCGGCCAGCACACCGACGAGGTACTCGGCGAGCTCACCAACGGTGAGGTGCGGCCATGAACGACAGCGTCCGCGCCGAAACCGTCGGCAGCGCCCTCGTCGTCACCATCGACCGGCCGCGGGCCCGTAACGCCGTCGACGCCGAGGTCGCCCGGGGCATCGCCGACGCCATCGACCGCCTGGAGGCCGACCCCGGCCTGCGGGTGGGGGTCCTCACCGGCGCGGACGGCACGTTCTGCGCGGGCATGGACCTCAAGGCCGCCGCCCGCGGCGAGCAGGTGACCGTGCCCGGCAAGGGCTTCGCCGGGCTCGCCGAGGCGCGTACGGCCAAGCCGCTGATCGCGGCCGTCGAGGGCCACGCCCTGGGCGGCGGCTTCGAACTCGCCCTGGCCTGCGACCTGGTGGTCGCCGCCGAGGGCGCCCGCTTCGCCCTCCCCGAGGTCAAGCGCGGGCTGATCGCCGGCGGCGGCGGGGTCGTACGGCTCCCCAGGCGCGTCCCGCACCACCTGGCGATGGAACTCCTCCTCACCGGCCGCGCCGTCACCGCCGAACGCGCCCGCGAACTCGGCCTCGTCAACCGCCTCACCCCCGACGGCCGGGCCCTCCCGGCCGCCCTGGAGCTCGCCGAGGAGATCGCGGCCAACGCGCCGCTGGCCCTGGCCGCGGTCAAGAGGACCGTGCGACGGGCGGACGGCGCGTCCGAAACGGAGGCGTTCGCCGCGCAGACCGCCGAGATCGGCACGCTCCTGCGCTCCGCCGACTTCGCCGAAGGCGTCCGTGCCTTCACCGAGAAGCGCGAACCCCGCTGGAGCGGGCGATGAACCGCGCGCGGATCCTGCGAACCATCACCACACCCGCCACGGCGCCCGCGTACGCCCCGGCCGCCGTCCGCTTCACCGACCGCGAGTACCTGAGCATCGTGTACCGCACCGACCCCGAGGCGCTGCGGGCCGTCGTGCCCGAACCGCTGCGCGTCGACGCCGACGAGCCGCTGGTGCGGTTCGAGGTGATGAAGATGGGCGACGCCACCGCCTACGGCCCGTACGTCGAGGCCGGGCAGGCCATACCGGTGCGTTTCGGGGACGAGCGCGGCGAATACCTGCACGCGATGTACCTGGACAGCTTCGCCGCCACCGCCGCGGGCCGCGAGGTGAGCGCCTACCCCAAGGCGATGGGCACACCCGCCCTGTACGCCGAGCACGCCGCGCTGGTCGGCACGCTGGACTACGGGAGCGTACGCGTGGCCACCGCCACGATGGGCTACAAGCACCACCCGCTCGACCCGGAGCTCGCCCGCGAGTCGATCGCCGTGCCCGCGTACATGCTCAAGACCGTCCCGGACTACGACGGCACCCCGCGCGTCTGCGAGCTCGTCCGCACACGGATCACCGACCTGGTGGTCAAGGAGGCGTACACCGGGCCCGCGCGGCTGCAGCTCTTCGCGCACGTGCTGGCGCCGCTGGCCGACCTGCCGGTGCGCGAGGTCGTCTCGGCGAGCCACATCGTCACGGACCTCACCCTGGACCGGGCCGTGCCCGTCCACGACTACCTGACCGAGGAGGAACCCTCATGACCGCCGCCGTCGTCGGTGCCGGCACCATCGGCCTCGCGTGGGCCGCGCTCTTCGCCGGGCACGGAATCGAGGTGACCGTCACCGACCCGCGCGACGACCTGGACGCGGCCGTGGACGAGGCACTGCCGATGCTCGCCGCCGGACTGCCCGGCAGTGACGCGACGGAGCTGCGCCGCCGTATCCGCACCACCCACGACCTGGCCGAGGCCGTGGCCGGAGCGCGGCTCGTGCAGGAGAACGGCCCGGAGAACCTGGAGTTCAAGCAGCGGCTCTTCGCCGACGTCGCCCACCACGCCCCGGCCGGCGCGCTGCTCGCCACCTCCAGCTCCGGCATCGTCGCCACCCGCATCGCCGAGCGGCTGCCGGACGAGGCCGCCGCGCGGCTGCTGGTCGCGCACCCCTTCAACCCGCCGCACATCGTCCCCCTCGTGGAGATCGTGCCGGGCGAGCGGACCGCGGAGAGGACCGTGGAGGAGGCCATCGCCTTCTACCGGGCACTGGGCAAGACGCCGGTACGACTGCGCAAGGAACTCCCCGGATTCGCGGCCAACCGCCTGCAGGGCGCCGTACTCCAGGAGGCGATCCACCTCGTCCTCAGCGGCGTGGTCGACGCGGAGGAACTCGACACGGTGATGAAGGCGTCGCTGGGCGGCCGCTACGCGGCCGTCGGTCCCTTCGAAAGCTTCCACCTGGGCGGCGGCCCCGGCGGCATCCGGCACATGATGCGCCACCTCGGCCCCGGCCTCGCCGAGGGCTGGCAGCGCCTCGGCCACCCCGAACTGGACGCCGCCGCCGTCGCCACGCTCGTCGGCCAGACGGAGGCCGCCTACGGCAGCGGGCCCGACGCGTACCGGCGACGTGCCCTCCTCCGCGACCGCAAACAGCTCGCGCTCGACGCGGCGCTGCGCCGGGCCGAGAACGACTGAACCTCACGTACGAGAACGACTGAACCTCACGTACAGGAGTCACCCATGCCCAAGCCCGCCAACACCACCCCTGACTTCTTCGGATACGCCGACCTGCTCAGCGACGCCGAGCGGGCCGAGCTGGCCGCCGTCCGCGACTACCTGGAGAGCGAGATCAAGCCGCTGTTCGACGCCTCCTGGGAACGGGCGGAATTCCCCTTCGAGGTGATCGAGAAGATCGCGAAGCTCAGGCTGGCCGGATACGCCTACCCCGAGTACGGCGACGGCCGCCACCGCAGCGAGCTGTTCTCCGGCTTCCTCAACCTGGAACTCAACCGCGTCGACGCCTCGTTGGGGGTGTTCTCCGGAGTCCACACCGGGCTCGCGATGGGCAGCATCCACGGGGGCGGCAGCAAGGAGCAGCGCGACCGCTGGCTGCCGGACATGGCCGCGATGAAGAAGATCGGCGCCTTCGCCCTGACCGAGCCCGAGGGAGGCTCCGACGTCGCGGGCGGCATGCGCACCACCGCCCGGCGCGAGGGCGACACCTGGGTCCTCGACGGCGCCAAGCGTTGGATAGGCAACGGCACCTTCGCCGATCTCGTCGTGGTCTGGGCCCGCGATACGGCCGACGGCCACGTCAAGGGCTTCGTGGTGGAGAAGGGCACCCCGGGCTTCACGGCCACCAAGATCGAGGGCAAGATCGCGCTCCGCACCGTGCAGAACGCCGACATCACCCTCGACGGGGTGCGCGTCCCCGAGGCCAACCGGCTCCAGCGGGTCGACGGTTTCCGCGACACCGCCGCCATCCTGGCCCGCACCCGGGGCGGGGTGGCCTGGCAGGCCCTGGCGGTCGCGGTACGCGCCTACGAACTCGCCCGCGCCTACGCCGTCGACCGTGAGCAGTTCGGCAGGCCCATCGGCGCCTTCCAGCTGATCCAGGACCTGCTGGTGAGGATGCTCGGCAACATCACGGCCATGTTCGGCATGGTGGTCCGCCTCAGCCAGCTCGCCGCCGCCGGCCGCGACAGCGCCGAACAGGCCGCCCTCGCCAAGGCGTTCACCACCGCCCGGATGCGCGAGTGCGTGGCCTGGGCCCGTGAACTCTTCGGCGGCAACGGCATCGTCCTCGACTACGGGATCGCGAAGTTCTTCGCCGACGCCGAGGCCGTCTACTCCTTCGAGGGCACCCGGGAGATGAACACCCTCATCGTCGGCAAGGCCGTCACCGGGCACAGCGCCTTCGCGTGACGAGCACTTGCCGGTTCCGGCCCAGGCCGACAAGAGGGGCTGGGCACCCTCGGCCACCTGGCTGAACACGCCCTCGAACATGGCCCCTGGGTGGCCTCCTGGTCTTTGGACTTGTGGGTCCAATCCTGGCTGCCTACCGTGCTCGGCGGATCACTTCACCACGCGCTCGTTCGCGCTGATTCGCACAGAGAGGTGCCCACATGCACGCGATCCGTATCGAGGAACACGGCGGCCCCGAGGTCATGCGGTGGACCGAGCTTCCGGACCCGGACCCCGGTCCCGGTGAGGTGCTCGTCCGGCTCGGTGTCGCGGGAGTGAACTACATGGACGTCGGGGCCCGCGCCCAGGGCGGACCGGGGTGGGCCGCTCCGGCGGTCCTGGGTGCCGAGGGGATGGGATACGTCACCGCTCTCGGCGCCGGCGTCGAGGAGTTCGCCGTCGGGGACCGGGTGGCGTGGTTCTATCATCCGGGCAGTTACGCGGAGTTACTCGCCGTTCCCGTCGAATCGCTGGTCAAGGTGCCCGACGGGATCGCGGACGAGACCGCGGCCGCCGTGATGCTCCAGGGGCTGACCGCCAGCCACTTCAGCACCGAGACCTACGCGATCGGGCCGGGTGACACGGCCGTGGTGCACGCGGCGGCGGGGGGAGTGGGGCTGCTGCTCACCCAGATGATCAAGGCACGTGGCGGCAAGGTGATCGGGCTGGTCTCCCGCGAGGAGAAGGTCGCCGTCGCCGAGGAGGCCGGAGCCGACCATGTGCTGGTCCGGTCCGGGCGTGGCTTCGAGGAGCGGGTCAGGGAGTTGACCGGCGGCCGGGGAGCCGATGTCGTCTACGACGGCGGTGGCAGCGAGACGTTCCGCTCCTCTCAGCTCGCCCTGCGCCCGCACGGGGTGCACGCCTACTACGGCCCCTTCATGGGCGTTCCGGCCCTCCGGCCGACCGACCTGCCCAACAGCATCCTGCTGACCTACCCGGTGGTGCACCACCACGTGCCCACCCGCGAGGCCTTGGTCCGCCGGACCGGAGAGCTCTTCGACCTGATCCTCGACGGGAAGCTCACCCCGCGCGTCGGAGGCCGCTACGCCCTGGCCGACGCGGCACGGGCCCACGCGGACATCGAGTCGCGCCGGACCACCGGAAAGCTGCTGCTCCTGCCCGGCCCGCGGTGGCGCGTCCCGCCCCGGCGCACTTCAATGGGCGCGACAGCTCACACCGGGAGGACAGGTGTCGTTGACCCGCAAGGGCGCCGCGACCAGGCAGCGCATCATCGAGGGGGCCGCGGAGGAGATCCGGGACCAGGGAGTTTTCTCCCTGCGGCTTGAGGACGTCATGGGTCGCACCGCGACCAGCAAGAGCCAGCTGTTCCACTACTTCCCCGGCGGGAAGGACGAGTTGCTGCTGGCCGTGGCCCGGTACGAAGCGGCCCGGGTCATCGACGACCAGCAGCCGGAGCTGGGCGCGCTGACCGGCTGGGACGCCTGGTGGCAGTGGCGCGACAAGGTCGTCGCCCGCTACCGCGCGCAGGGCGAGAACTGTCCGCTGCACGCCGCCATGTCACAGCTGGGAACAGCCACGGACGCCGCGCGCGCCGTGGCCCGTGAGCTTCTGGGGCACTGGCAGGAGCAACTCGCGGCGGGCATCCGCCACATGCAGGACGCGGGCGAGATCGCCGCCGCCCTGGACGCCGACCGCGAGGCCGCGGCCCTGCTGGCCGGAGTCCAGGGCGGGGTGATGATCCTCCTGACGACGGGCGGCATCGAGCACCTGGAGGCCGCCCTGGACCGGGGCATCGCACACCTGCGAGAAATTCCCGTCGCGATTCCCGCTTGAGTTGTTAAACTGGCACGGATTCTGACCGCTCGTCGAGGAGACCGGACATGGTGGTGGACGACGACATCTCCGGGTGATCACCCGGACCCGACAGGCCACCGGCCGATGCGCGGAAGCATCGCCGTCAGTGGCTTCGTTGTCGTTCCCGTTTTCCACTTTCCCCTTGTCTGTCACTGCGCTCTCACGAGGTCACCTTCATGTCCGGCGTCTCCGGTGTTTCCGTCGTCTGCTCGAACCTGTCCTTCGCCTGGCCCGACGACACCCCCGTCTTCCAGGACCTGTCCTTCACCCTCGGCCCCGGCCGCACCGGGCTCGTCGCGCCCAACGGCGCCGGCAAGAGCACCCTGCTCAAGATCGTCGCAGGTGAACTGCGCCCCGCCACCGGGTCGGTCTCCGTCACCGGCACCCTCGGCTACCTGCCGCAGAGCCTCCCCCTGACCGGTGAGCTCACCGTCGCCGAGGTGCTGGGCGTCGCCGCGATCATCCGGGCCATCGACGCGGTGGAGTCCGGGGACGCCGACGAGAAGCACTTCACCACCATCGGCGACGACTGGGACATCGAGGAACGCACCCGCGCCCAGCTCGACCGCCTCGGCCTGACCGACGTCACCCTGGACCGCACGCTGAGCACCCTCAGCGGGGGACAGGTGGTCTCCCTCGGCCTCGCCGCCCAGCTGCTGAAGCGCCCCGACGTGCTGCTGCTCGACGAGCCCACCAACAACCTCGACCTCGACGCCCGGCACAAGCTCTACGACGTGCTGGCGAACTTCACCGGCTGCCTGCTCCTCGTCAGCCACGACCGCGCCCTGCTCGACCGCATGGAACGCATCGCCGAACTCGACCCGCGCGGCGAACTCCGTTTCCACGGCGGCAACTTCACCGAGTACGAGGACGCCGTCCGTGCCGAGCGGGAGGTCGCGGAGAAGAACGTCCGCAACGCCGAACAGGAGCTCAAGCGGGAGAAGCGCGAGATGCAACAAGCCCGCGAACGCGCCGAACGCCGGCAGAGCAACGCCGCCCGCAACCTCAAGAGCGCCGGCCTGCCCCGCATCTTCGCCGGCAACATGAAGCGCGGCGCGCAGGAGTCCGCCGGACGGGCCGGCCAGATGCACGCCGGCCGCGTCAGCGAGGCGAAGGCCCGGCTGGACGAGGCCGGGCGCGCGCTCCGCGACGAACAGCGCATCACGCTGGACCTGCCCGAGACCAACGTGCCCGCCGGACGCAACCTGTTCCTCGGCGAACAGCTCCGCGTCCGGCTCGGCGGCAAGGACGTCTTCGCCGGGAACGGCCTCGACCTGACGATCCGGGGCCCGGAACGCATCGCGCTGACCGGCCCCAACGGCGCCGGGAAGAGCACCCTGCTCCGGCTGCTCGACGGCGGCCTGGCCCCGGAGAGCGGCGCGGTCAAGCGGGCCGACGGGCGCGTCGCCTATCTCTCGCAGCGCCTCGACCTGCTCGACCCGGAGCGTACGGTCGCCGAGAACTTCGCCGAGTACGCCCCGGAGCGGTCCGAGGCCGAGCGGATGAACCTGCTCGCCCGCTTCCACTTCCGGGGCGCCGGCGCCCATCTGCCCGTTGGGGTGCTCTCCGGCGGCGAGCGGCTGCGCGCCACCCTGGCCTGCGTCCTGTGCGCCGAACCGGCCCCGCACCTGCTGCTCCTGGACGAGCCGACGAACAACCTCGACCTGGTCAGCGCGGGCCAGCTGGAGAGCGCGCTGAACTCCTACCAGGGCGCGTTCGTCGTGGTCAGCCACGACGAACGGTTCCTGTGGGAGATCCGCGTCGACCGGTGGCTGCGGCTGGCCGACGGCGAGCTGACGGAGACGGGGGCTCCCGGGGTGTGAGCCCCCGGCCTCGCTACCAGGTGACCGGCAGCCCCGCCAACATGATCGCCATGCGGTTGGGGTGCCAGGGCACCTCGTCCACCGGTACCGCCAGGCGGATGCCCGGCAGCCGGTCGAGCAGGACGCCGAAGGCGGTCTCTGATTGCCGGCGGACCAGGTGGGCGCCCGGGCAGTGGTGGCGCCCGTACCCGAAGCGGAGATGGGGGTTGGGGGAGCGGGTGGGGTCGAAGGTGCCGGGGTCGGGGAAGGCGGCGGGGTCGTAGTTGGTCGCGTCCAGCGAGAGCAGGACGAGGTCGCCCTGCCGTACCTCCGCCGTGTCCAGTTTCGTGTCCTCGGTGACGAAGCGGGGGATGGCGTTGCCCAGGACGACGCTGTGGCGCAGCAGCTCCTCCACGCACTGCGGCATGGTTTCCGGGCGGGCGCGCACGGCGTCCATCGCCTCGGGGTGCTGGAGGAGGGTGAGCGCCGCGACGCCCAGGAAGCTGGCGAAGTCCTCGTAACCGCTGACGAACAGGACGGAGACGATGTTCGACAGCTGCTTGTCGGTGAGCCCCTGCCGCTCCGCGTTGAGATCGGCGAGGCGGTCGACGAGACCGCGGGGCCGGCCGGGGCGGCGGGCGGCCATGTACTCGTGCATGTAGACCCGGATCTCCTCCCAGTTGCGGGCGAGTTCCTCGTGGGTCGGGGTCACCATGGTCAGGTCGAGGTCGGCCCGTACGGCGAGCCACTCGTGGTCCTCGAAGGGCAGTCCGAGGACCCGGCACATGCACTGGGCGGCGACCCATTCCGCGAAGTGGCGCTGGAGGTCGCCCGGGCTGCCCTGCCGGACCATGGTGTCCAGGCCCTCACGGGTGACCTCGGCGACCCAGTCGGCGGGGAGCTCGGGCTGGTTGCGGCCGAGCGCCTTGAGGACCTCGTCCCGCAGCCCGGCCTGCTGGAGGTGGTTCATGGCGTCCAGCAGCTCGGGTGCCAGGATCGGGGTGTCCTGGGCGGGGCCCTCGGGGTCGGCCAGTACGGATCGGGCGAACTTCCGGTCGCGCAGCACGTGCTGGGCCGTCTCGTAGCCGGTGACCAGCCAGGCCTCCTCGCCGGAGTTGGTGCTGACCCTGGCCACCGGGCAGCGGCTCCGCAGCTCGTCGAGTTCGGGGGCGAGGCGGACGCCCTCGGTGCTGAAGGGGTAGTGGGGGAGCTCCGCGTTCGGTGCGGTCACTGTCTCGGGCCTTTCTCGTCCGGTCGTCACGTCGTGGAGGGGAAGGTGCGTCACCAGCGCACCGGGAGCCGGGCCGGGGCCCGCAGCGGGGTGGACTCGTCCCAGGGGATCGACTCCGCCGGCACGGCGAGCTCGATGCCGGGCAGCCGCTCCAGCAGCACCTCGATGGCGATGGAGAGCTGCAGCCGGGTCAGGTGCCCGCCGGTGCAGGCGTGGGGCCCGTGGCCGAAGGCGACGTGAGCGTTGGGGGTGCGGGTCAGGTCCAGGCGGTCGGGGTCGGTGAACGCGGCGGGGTCGCGATTGGCGGAGGCGGGCACCGGGATGACCGCGTCCCCGGCCCGGATGTGCTGCCCGTGGAGGGTGAAGTCCTCCTGGGCGACCAGAATGTTGATGGCGTTCATCAGCGGGACGTGGCGCAGCAGCTCCTCCACCGCCGTGCCCATCCGCTGCGGCGACTCGCGCAGCTCCCGCAGCTGGTCGGGGTGGGTGAGCAGGGTGAACAGCGCGTTGCCGGTGTGCTGGATGTTGGTCTTGTAGCCGGCCATCAGCATGGTGACGACGAAGCTGACCACGTCGTCCCGGGTCATCCCGCCGTCGGGGCGGCGGCTCTCCGCCAGCAGGAGGTGGATGTAGTCCTCGCCCTCGCCCTCCTTCTCCTTGCGGGAGATGAGGTCCTCGGCGTAGTCCTGGAGCGCGTACAGGGCCGCCAGCACCTCGTCCATCGACAGCCCGGCGGCGCCGAGCAGGGTGAGGGTGTGGGGGAGGTAGATCCCGTGGTCCTCGTGCGGGATCCCGGTGGTCTCGCACAGCACGCGCAGCGGCAGCGGATCGACGTAGGCGGCGACCAGGTCGGCCGTGCCGCCGTCGGCGGACGCCACCATGGCGTCGATCAGCTCCCCGGCCATGTCCCGGATCCGGGGCTCCATGAATTCCAGGCGGCGCCTGCCGAAGAGCGGCAGCACGGTGCGCCGTACCCGCTCGTGGTGCTCGCCGGTCATCTCCAGGAACGTCGGCAGGCACGGCGGCGGGGCGTCGGGGCCCTCGCGGGGCGGCCAGGCGGAGAGCAGCGGCCGGACGAGCCGGGGGTCGGCGAAGGCGGCCCGCACGTCCTCGTAGCGGCTGAGCAGCCAGCCCGTCTCGCCGTTCGGTAACTCCGCCTTGACCACCGGCTGTTCGGCGCGCAGACGGGCGTAGCCGCACGGGGGGCCGGCGGTGCCCGGCTCCACGGCCGGGACCTGGACGAGTGCGGGAAGGTCCTCGCTCATGCTGTGTGCTCCGTTCCGGGAAGCGACGGGTGTCCGGGGGCGGGGCGCGGGATGTAGCCGGACGAGAAGAAGAACTCCAGGTACCGGTCCAGCAGCGCGGTGTCGACGGGCGGGCAGTCCAGCCCGCTGCCGTCCAGGGCCTCCTCGGCGTTGCGGCGGCCCAGGACCGGGAAGACGCCCTTGAGGTACATCTCCTTGACCGACATGTCGGCGTTGCGGCTGCGGTCCACGCACAGGGAGACGAACGGGGCCGTCGCGCTCTTCGGGTTGCGTGCGACGTGGCGCACCAGCTCGCCCACCCACTGGTCGTAGGGCAGCGTGCGGATCGCGAAGCCCGCCGCGCGCATCCGGTCCAGGACGTCGGAGAGCATGGCCGGGCGCGGGTTGGTGAGGTGGTGGACCCGCCAGCCGGCCGGGCGGCGGGTGGCGATGTGGACCACGGCCTCGGCGAGGTGGTCGACGGGCACGAAGTCCATCGGCAGCTCGATGTCGGGGGCCAGGCCCGTCTCGGCGATCGTCTTGAACAGGGAGCAGATGGCCGTCTCGGTGTTGCACGCGCCGGTCACCCGGTCGCCCGTCACCTCGTACGGCCGGTGCACCGCCACCGGCAGGCCCTGCTCGGCCGCCCGCCGCAGCACCTCCTCGGCGACCCACTTGCTCTCCGCGTAGCCCATGGTGAGCCCGTCGGCGTGCGCCAGCGGCATGTCCTCGTCGACCTTGTCCACCCCGGCCGTGCCGAATCCGGCGACGACGGCGACGGTGGAGATGAAGTGGACGGGCACGCGGCGGGGTGCCGCCAGCTGGACGACCCTGCGGGTGCCCTCGACGTTGGCCGAGCGCAACTCCTCGTACGGGTAGAGGAAGTTGACCCGGGCCGCATTGTGCACGATCAGGTCCAGGCTGCCGGACAGTTCGGCGGCGTGGTCGGGGGAGAGGCCGAGACCGGGTTCGGAAAGGTCGGCGGGGAAGCACTCCACTCGCTGCCAGGCGGCCTCGTCGAGGCTCAGCCCGTAGCGGGCGAGGGTGTTGCGCACCCGCCGGGCGGCGTGCGCGTCGCCGGACGCCCGTACGGGGCAGTGGACGCGCGCGGACGTCATGCGCAGCAGCCGGTCGAGCAGGAAGGCGCCGACGAACCCGGAGGCGCCGGTGAGCAGGACGTTCCGGGGGTCCTCGGGGCGCGGGGCCGGGCCCTGGGCGGGCGGCAGCTCGAAGCCGAGCTCGCTCTCGCGCTCGAAGTCGACCGCCGGTTCGTTCCGCGCCGGGCCGCCGGCGCCGCCGCGCAGTTCGCGGACGGCCGTGGCGAAGCCCTCCAGGGTGGGTGCCGCCAGCAGGGCCCTGATGAGGGTGGAGCCCAGCGCGGCGTCGAGGCCCAGCACCGCGAGGGTGCGGGTGACGGTCTCGGAGGCGAGCAGTGAGTCGCCGCCGAGCCGGAAGAAGTCGTCCTGGGGGGTGGGACGTACCCGGAGCACCTGGTGCCACACCTCGGCGAGGGCGTCGAGCACTCCCTCGACCTTGGACGGGTCGGCCTCGCCGGGCTCCCCGGTTCCCCGGGGCCGGGGCGCGAGGGCCTTCAGCCGGGCGCGGTCGACCTTGCCGCCGCTGGTCACCGGCAGGTGGTCCATGGCCACCAGCGCCGGGACGGTCTGGGGCGGCAGCCACTCGGCGCAGTAGGCGCGGATGCCGGGCAGGTCCAGGGGGTCTCCGGGCGTGGCGGCGGTGACATAGGCGGTCAGGGCGCCGGATTCGAGCTGGACGACGGCCTCGCCGACCTCGGGGTGGGCCCGCAGCCGGGCCTCGATCTCGTCCAGCTCGACGCGCACACCGCGCAGCTTCACCTGGCGGTCCAGCCGTCCCCGGTACTCCAGCAGCCCGTCGGCGCGCCGGACGACCAGGTCACCGGTCCGGTACAGCGGCCCGTGCGGATGATGGGCGGGCAGGTCGACGAACCGCTCGGCGGTCAGGTGGGGATCGCCGAGGTAGCCCAGGGCCAGTCCGTCCCCGCCGACGTACAGCTCCCCTTCCTCGCCCGGTGCCGCGGCCGTGCCGTCGGGGCGCAGGACGTGGCAGACGGTGGCGCCGAAGGGGCGGCCTATGGGGACGTGCGTGGCGTCGGCGGGCAGTTCGCGCACCACGTGCGCGGTGGAGACGACCGAGTTCTCCGTCGGGCCGTAGAAGTTGACGACGGTGGTGCCGGGGCAGGCGGCCAGTACCTCGTCCGCCAGGCGGGGGTCCATCGCCTCGCCGCCTGCGGAGGCGAAGCGCAGGGGCGCCAGGGCCTGGGGGCGGGTGCGGGCGACGAGGTGGAAGACGCTGGTCGTCAGGTAGGCGACGGTCACGCCCCGGGCGCGGAACAGTTCCTCCAGCGCGATGGGCGAGAGGAGTTCCTCGCGGTCCGCCAGGACCAGGCAGGCGCCGGTCAGCAGCGCGCCCCAGATCTCGATGGTGGAGGCGTCGGAGGACAGTCCGTAGGCGTGCAGCACGCCGTCGCCGGGGCCCGGCGGGGGTAACTCGCCGTCGGAGAGGACGAGACGGGCCACGCCGCGGTGGGGTATCGCCACCGGCTTGGGGCGGCCGGAGGAGCCGGAGGTGAACACCACGTAGGCGCAGTCGGAGGGGTCGGCGGCGGGCCGGGTGCCCGGGGTGCGGTCGACCGTGTGCTCGATCGTGTCGAACTCCACGCGGACGGGCAGTCCGCGCACCGGGTCGGTGCTGCCGGGCAGGACGACGGCCGCGCGCAGCCCGGCGTCCTCGGCCATGGCCCGCAGCCGGGCCGGCGGCAGGTCCTCGTCGAGCGGGACGTACGCGCAGCCCGCCTTGAGGATGCCCAGCAGCGCGACCAGCGCTTCCAGGGAACGGCTGCCGCACACGCCCACCGGCGTGCCCGGCTCGACGCCCCGGTCGAGCAGGTGGGCGGCCAGCGCGTCGGAGCGGGCGCCGAGTTGCCCGTAGGTCAGGGTGCGGTCCCCGTGCCGGGCGGCGAGGGCCTCTGGCCGGGCCGCCGCCTGTTCCTCGAAGAGCTCGGGAAGGCTCCGGTCACGCGGGTAATCGCGCGTGCCACTCGTGCCGGCCGTCCCGGGGCGGGCGGTGGGGGCCGGCCGGGCGGAAACGTCGATGTCTGTCATGGAGACCTGTTCGTTCTGTTTCGGGGGGTGTGGGTGTCATGTCGTCCGTGCCGTGTGAGGTGTGCGGTGGGTGGGGGAGTGGGGCTCAGCCGTCGGCGTCGCTCTTGCCCTGTTCGGCGAAGTCGGCGGCGAAAGCGGCGAAGTCCGCGGTGCGCCAGTGCTGCGGGCGCATGCGGAAGGTGACGTCGCCCTGGAGCTGGTGCGCCGTCGCCTTGAGGTAGGCGCGCGCCTCCTCGGGGTCCAGGTAGCGGTGGGCCATGGCCTCGCGCATCTCGGGGTCGGCCGGGTCGGTGACCGAGGTGACGGGTCCTTCGACGCTGACGTACCGGTAGGGGCGGTTGTCGTCCTGGGCGCAGAGGCTGAAGCGGCCCGCCTCCAGCAGGAGCTTGGTCTTCACCATCTCCCGGCCGGTCTGGACCACGACCTCCCCTCCGGGCTCGTAGTGGTACCAGACCGGCACCAGCAGCGGGGCGCGTCCCTCGCCCCGTGGGTCGGTGACGCCCAGTACGCCGATGCGCGGCTCGGCGAGGAAACGTTCACGTTCGTGGTGCGGCATTTTGGGCAGCATGAAACGGCTCCCTGTGTCGTAAATCGACCGTAATCAAGAGGTTTTGCGGGACTTAACGCCAATAGTCAGGCTATGGCTGGCTGTTCGGCTGAACGAGACTGGACGGTTCTCTTCCGTCTGTCAATCACCAACATCATTTCCGGTCAGCCGACCGGTTGGGGTTACGCCCGGTTCAGCGGGGAGGAGGAACGACGCGACGAGCGTGATCGCGAGCAGCCCGGCTTCCGCGCCCAGAGTGATCTCCATGGCCCGTGACCAGTCGAGGCGGGCCGCCGTCCCGGAGGCGTCCGCCCCCGTCGCGTCCGCGGTCCGGCCGGCGAGCGCGGAGAAGAAGACCGTGCCCAGCACCGCGCTGCCCAGCGCGCTGCCGAACTGCTGCACCGCCGTCAGCGTCCCGGCGGCCGAACCCGTCTCGTGCGGCTCCACGGTGCCCAGCACCGTCTCGAAGAACGGGCCCATCACCAGCCCCAACCCCAGCCCCACGACCGCCAGCGCGGGCGCGCCCTGCCACACCGTGACGTGCGCGCCCGCCCAGCGCAGCGCGCAGGCGAACGCCCCGGCACCCAGCGCCATCACCACGACGCCGGTCCGCACCAGCGCGCGCCCGTATCGGCTCAGCAACCCCGCGCTGTCCAGCACCTGCACCACCACGAAACCGATGACCGTACCGGCGGACCAGGGCAGCACGGCCAGCCCCGCCTGCAGCGGCGAAGCACCCAACCCCGACTGGAAGTAGAGGCTGAGCGCCAGCGAGAACCCCGCCACCGCGGCGAACAGCGCCGCGCCGGTCACCAGACCGCCCGAGAAGGCCCTCTTGCGGAACAGCCCCGGCACCACCAACGGGTCACCGCCACCGCGTGACACCCGGTCCTCGTACCAGCCGAAAGCCCCGAACAGGGCCACTCCGGCCGCCATCGACACGAACGCCCACGTCGGCCACCCCAGTTCGCGCCCCTGGACCAGCGGGAAGACGACCGCCAGCGCGGCGGCCGAGGCCAGCGCGGCACCCACCAGATCCAGCCTGGTCCGCGCCGTGGGGCCCGTCGCGGGCAGGAACCGCCACCCGCCGAGGAACGCCAGCCCCCCGAGCGGCAGGTTGACCAGGAAGACCATGCGCCAGCCGGCCCCGAACCAGTCGGCGCCCACCAGCCAGCCCGCCAGTACCGGGCCGCCCACATAGGACAGCCCCATCACCGGCCCGTACATCCCCAGCGCCTTGCCCAGCTCCCGGCCGTGGAACATCTCCTTGATCATGCCGAGCCCCTGCGGGATCATCACCGCCCCGAACAGCCCCTGGAGCCCGCGCGCCCCGACCAGGAACCCCGGCGACACGGCCACCGCGCACAGCAGCGAGGCGCCGGTGAATCCCGCCGTGCCGATCAGGAACGTCCGGCGACGCCCCACGACGTCCCCCAGCCGCCCGCCCGTGATCAGCCCGACCGCCATGGCGAGCGCGTAGGCGGCCGCCAGCCACTGGGTGACGCCGGCCCCGCCGCCCAGCTCGGCCCGGACCGACGGCGCCGCGATGGTGGCCACCAGCGAGTCGAGCATGTCCATCGCCTCTCCGGCGAGGATCACCCACAGCGCCGCCCAGCGCCACCTGTAGGGCTGCGGCGCGGGGGAGGCGGACAGGACCACGTCATCGGCGCGGGGGAATTCGGACATGGAAAGGATCTTTCCCAGAAGATCGGGAAGCGAGTCCGACACGGCGACGGTTGGCGGGAAAACGAGCCCGGCCGCGGCCGCATGGGACACGCGGTCCGCTGGGTATGCAGGGCGGGACGAACCCTCGTCGCTCCGCAGCGAGCAGGAGGAAAACCGCGTTGGACCGTACGACCACCACAGCCGCCGCCCCCACCCCCACGTGGCGCGTCTTCGCCATGATGGACGCGGACGGGGACGGCGTCATCTCGGCGCACGACTACCTCTCCCGCATCGACCGGGTGGTCGAGGCGACGGGGCGCCCGGAGGACGACCCGCTCGTCGTCACCGCCCGCGCGAAGGGGCACAAGGCCTGGGAGGTGATGGACGCCGACGCGGACGGCCGGCTGACCTTCGACGAATACGACGCGTGGGTGGACGGCGACAAGTTCGACAACGTCTGCCAGTACGCCCTCGGATCGCTGTTCGACCTCGTCGACGCCGACGGGGACGGCGCCCTGGACCGGCCCGGGTTCACCACCCTGCGCACCACGCTCAACAACCCGCCCGGCAACGCCGAGGCCGCGTTCGACGCGCTCGACACCGACGGCGACGGGCGGATCACCCGCGCCGCGTACCTGGCGGCGATCCGCGCCTACGTCGTCGGCGAGGACTCCCCGATGGGCGACGCCCTGTACTGACCCGCGAGCACCGGCCGTCCCAGGGCACCACCCACCCGAGTTGACCCTCCCCCTACGTCAGGCCCGAGGCTGTACGCCGACGAAAGGGCAGGTGGATGAGTTACTCCGTGGGACAGGTCGCGGCTTTCGCCGGGGTGACGGTGCGGACGTTGCACCACTACGACAAGGCGGGGCTGCTCTCGCCCAGCGAGCGCAGCCCCGCCGGGTACCGGCTCTACGGCGACGCCGACCTCGCCCGGCTCCAGCAGATCCTGTTCTACCGCGAGCTCGGCTTCTCCCTCGACGAGATCGCCACGATCCTCGAGGACCCGCAGGCCAACGCCCTGGAGCAGTTGCGGGCCCGGCAGCGGCGGCTCGGGGAGGAGATCGAGAGGCTGCGACGGCTGGCCGAGGTGGCCGAGCGGGCCATCGAGGTGCAGCAGACCGGGGTGGCCCTGACCCCCGAGGAGCGCTTCGAGGTCTTCGGCGAGATCACCTTCGATCTGAGCTACGCCACACAGGCGGAGCTGAAGTGGGCCCACTCGGACGGCCGGCGCGAGGCGATGGCACGCGCCGCAGCCCACACCAAGGACGACTGGCGGCGGCTCATGGGCGAGGCCGCCGCCTGGCGCGCGGAACTGCTCGCGGCCTTCGACGAGGGGGAGCCGAGCGACGGCGAGCGGGCCATGGACCTCGCCGAGGAGCACCGGCTGCACATCTCGCGCTGGTTCACCTCCTGCCCCGTCGACATGCACCGGCGCATCGCGGACGACTTCGTCGCCGAGCCGCGCGCCTTCGCCCTGGTCGTACCGCCGTCACAGCAGCGCCCCGGGCTGGCCGCCTACGTGGGCAGGGCGGTCCACGCCAACGCCGCCCGTCACGACGGCGGCCGTACCCACTCCCTCCCCGAGGAGCACCGATGAGGATCCTGATCGCCGCGGCCGGATCGCGCGGCGACGTCGCCCCCTACACCGGCCTGGGCGCCGAGCTGCGCCGCGCCGGGCACGACGTCACGCTGGCCGCCACGGACGCCCACGCCCACCTCGTACGCGCCGCCGGGCTGGAATTCCGCGGCCTTCCCGCCGACACGCGGGGGCGCGGCGCCGGTACCGGCAGGCGCGAGCTCATGCGCACGGCCGCCGGGTTCGTCACCGAACTGGGCCGGGGGTTCGCCGACGCGGTGGGCGACGACACGGACCTGCTGCTGCTCTCGGCCACCACGGCCCCGCTCGGCTGGCACCTCACCGAGGCCACCGGCATCCCGAGCCTCGGCGTGTACCTCCAGCCCACCGCGCCGACCGGCGACTTCCCGCCCGCCGTCACCGGCACCCGCTCACTGGGCCGCCTCGCCAACCGCGCCGCCGGACGCTTCGCCCTCCGCATGGTCGACCGCCTCTACGAGCAGGCGGCCGGCGAACTGCGCGACCGGCTTCAGCTGCCGCCCCTGTCCCCCTCCGCCATGCGCCGTCGGCAGGAACAGGCCGACTGGCCCGTCCTCCACGGCTTCAGCACGGCGCTGGTGCCACGCCCCGCCGACTGGCGGCCCGGGTTGAAGGTCGTGGGGACCTGGTGGCCCCATCACGAGCCCGCCGAACCGCTGCCCACCGAGCTGGAGGACTTCCTCGACGCCGGACCCCGGCCCGTCCTCATCGGCTTCGGGTCCATGGCGAGCGGGGACGGGGAACGGCTCAGCGAGATCGCCGTGCGCGCCCTGCGCCGCGCCGGGCTGCGCGGCATCCTCCAGTCCGGCAGCGCCGGCCTCGCGGCCGACGGCGACGACGTCCTGACCATCGGGGACGTACCGCACGCCCCGCTGTTCCCACGGCTGGCCGCCGTGGTCCACCACGCCGGGGCCGGCACCTCGGCGGCCGCGCTGCGCGCCGGGGTCCCGGCGGTCACCGTGCCCGTCACCGGCGACCAGCCGTTCTGGGCCGGACGGCTCGCCGCCCTCGGGGCCGCCACGGGGCCGATCCCCTTCCCCTCGCTCACTGCCGAGCGGCTCGCTGACGCGCTCGACCGGGTCGTGAATGAGGGGGCGTATGCGCGGGCCGCCGCGTCGGCTGCGCGGCACATGGCTACCGAGGACGGAGCCGGGCAGGCCCTCAAGGTGATCGAGGGGCTGAC
Organism: Streptomyces abikoensis; assembly: GCF_014648775.1. GTDB lineage: Bacteria > Actinomycetota > Actinomycetes > Streptomycetales > Streptomycetaceae > Streptomyces > Streptomyces abikoensis. The sequence goes on along the minus strand of NZ_BMRT01000001.1, from coordinate 773,732 downwards.
GAGGAGCTGACGGGGTCCGCGTGACATCGTCTGCGGGTGCGTCGTGGCTGGTCGCGCAGTTCCCCGCGCCCCTTTGGGGCGCTCAGCAGCCGACCCACTCCGCGAGTTCCGCCGCCGTCTCCGCGGCCGAGCGGCCGCTGGTCGTGAACTCCCGGTCGACGGCGCGGCGGAGTTCGGCCGCGTCCTCGACCGCGTCCTCGATCCGGCCGTCGTCCCAGCCGCGCGCGGCGAGGCGCGCGCGCCGGTCGGCGTCGGAGCAGTCGAGCCGCGCCCAGGCGGCGGCCTCCGGCACGGCCGCCGAGGCGGCCGACGCCGCGCGCCGCCATTCGTCCGGGGCCAGCGGGCACATGACCAGCACGGGCCGGTCGCCGCGCAGCAGCAGGGCGACGATCTCCACCCACAGCTTGTTGTAGCCGGGCCACACCCGGCTCGCCGCCGAGGACCTGACGTCCACGCCCAGCAGCTCGCCGATGGGCTCGATCAGCTCGTCGAAGTCGACGGCGATCAGCGGATACGCCGTCAGGTGCGCGATCAGCGTGGACTTCCCGGCGCCCGGGGCGCCGGTCAGGAGGTGGAGCGTCGGCATGCCGGGCATCGTATGCCCGGCATGCCCGCAGCGTCAGTCCTCGCCCACCGCCGCGATCCACGTGCGGTACATCCGGCTGAACGGCCCCGACGCGTCGATGAGCCGCGCGGGCGGCCCGTCCTCCACGATGCGGCCGGCGTCCATGACGAGGACGCGGTCGGCGGCCAGGACCGTCGACAGCCGGTGGGCGATGATGAGGGCCGTGCGGTCGGCGAGCACCTTGGCCATGGCGGCCTGCACGGCGCGTTCGGTGGGGATGTCCAGGCTGGACGTGGCCTCGTCCAGCAGCAGCACGGTGGGGTCGGCCAGGAAGGCGCGGGTGAGGGCCACCATCTGGCGCTGGCCCGACGACAGCCGGCTGCCGCGCTTGCTGACGTCCGTGTCGTAGCCGTCCGGCAGCGCCTCGATGAAGGCGTGGGCGCCGACCGCGGCCGCCGCCGCGCGGATGTCGGCGTCGGTCGCGTCGGGCCGGGCCAGCGCGACGTTCTCCGCGACCGTGCCGCTGAACAGGAAGTTCTCCTGGGTCAGCAGCGTCACCTCGCGGCGCAGGTCGCCCTCGGCGAGGTCCCGCAGGTCCACCCCGTCCAGCAGCACCGCGCCGGCCGTCGGGTCGTAGAACCGGGCGAGGAGCTTGGCCAGGGTGGACTTCCCGGCACCCGTCTCCCCGACGAGGGCGACGGTCTGCCCGGCGGGGACGGTCAGGTCCAGGCGGGGGAGGACGAGCCGGCCCGTCGGGGTGTAGCGGAACTCCACGGCCCGGAGCCGGAGTCGGCCGCGGCCCGGGCGGTCGGCGTCGAGGACGGCGGGGGCGGCCGGTTCGGGCACGGAGGACCGCACGGCCAGGAAGCCGGAGATCTTCTCCAGGGCCGCGGCGGCCGCCGCGTACTTGTTGGTGAACGTCGCGAGTTCGTCCAGCGGGTCGTAGAACTTGCGGAGGTAGAGGACGAACGCGGTCAGCACGCCGAGCTGGAGGGTGTCGTTCGCCACCCGCCAGCTGCCGATCGCGAGCACCAGCGCCAGGCAGACGTTGCCCACCAGCCGGACGCCCGCCGTGTACCGGGCCACCACATGGAGGGCATCGGTGTGGGCGTCGCGGAAGTCGTCGTTGAGCCGGTTCATCCGGTCGGCCGCGCGGGCTTCGGCGCGGAACGCCTGGACGGCCCTGATGCCGCCCAGCGTCTCGCCCAGCTCCACGAGGATCTCCGCGACGGTGTTGCGGGCCCTGCGGTACGCCTGCCGCGACCGCTCGCGGAACCAGCGGGTCATCAGGACGAGGGGGACGGACGTCCCGAGGACCACCAGGGCCAGCGGCAGGTCCAGCCACAGCAGCAGGACGGCGATGCCGCCCACCGACAGCAGCGAGGTCAGCAGGCCGTCCAGGCTCGTCTCCACCAGGTCGCGCACCGCGTCGACGTCCGAGGTGAGCCGGGAGACGACGCGGCCGGAGGTGTAGGCGTCGTGGAAGGCCACCGGCAGCCGCTGCGCGTGCTCGAAGATGCGGGTGCGCAGGTCGAGCAGGACGGCCTGGCCGACGCTGCCGCTCAGCCGGAAGAAGCCGTAGCGCGCCCCGGCGGCGATGAGGGCGCACGCGGTGAAGCCCGCCACGCACCACACGAGCGCGCCGGGCCGCCCCGCGACGGCCCCCGGCACCCCGACGTCGATGGCCCGGGCGATCAGCAGCGGCCCGGCCAGCTGGCCGAGGTTCTCGGCCACGAGGGCGGCCAGCGCCAGCAGGGACCGGCGCAGCCAGGGGCGCAGCAGCGAGCCGAGCAGCTTCCGCGAACGGGCGTGGACGCGCGCCTGGGTGGCCTTGTCGAGGACGGGGGCGTCCTCGGCGGAGAGGGCGCCGGTGACGTCCGGGGCCTGCTCGTCCGGCTTGGCGTACGTGGTGTCGCTCACGGGGTCACCACCTCTCCGTCCGCGTGCCGGGCGGCCCCCACCGTTTCCGTCGGGCCTGGGGTCGCCATCAGGGTGCGGTAGTGGGGGCAGGAGTCCAGGAGCTCCTGGTGGGTGCCGACGGCCAGGACGCGGCCGTCGGCCAGGACGGCGACCCGGTCGGCCATGCGCGCGGTGTTCGGCCGGTGCGCCACCACGAGCGCGGTGGCGTCGCGCAGCACCTCGCGCAGTGCCCGTTCCACCTCCGCCTCGGTGTGGAGGTCGAGTGCGGAGAGCGGGTCGTCGAGCACCAGCAGGGCGGGCCGGGGCAGCACCGCGCGGGCGAGGGCGAGCCGTTGCCGCTGTCCGCCGGACAGCGACATGCCGCGCTCGCCGATCCGGGTGCCCGGCCCGTGGGGGCGGAGCGCGTCGACGAACCCCTCGGCGCCGGCCACCCGCAGCGACGCGCGGATGTCCGCGTCGGAGGCGGCGGGGACACCGAGGGCCACGTTCTCGCGCACGGAGGCGGAGGAGAGCAGCGCGTCCTCGAACGCGCAGCCCATCATCGCCCGCAGCTCGGCCAGGGGCATGTCCCGGACGTCCACGCCGTCGACGGTGACGCGGCCCGCGGTGACGTCCGCGAGCCGGGGGACGAGGGCGGCCAGGGTGGTCTTGCCGGATCCGGTGGCGCCGACGAGCGCCATCGTCTCGCCGGGGCGCACCTCCAGATCGACGCCGCGCAGCAGCGGGCGCGGCTGGTCCGGGTACTGGAAGTGGACGTTCTCGAAACGCAGTCGGCCCCGCGCGGGGCGGGCCGGGGAGACGGGCCGGGCGGGGTCGGTGACCGTCGGCGGGCAGTCCCTGATCTCCCAGTAGCGGTCGCAGGCCGCGGCGGCCGTGCTCGTCTCCGACAGCGCCCAGCCGATGCACTCGGTGGGCCAGCGGAGATAGGTGCTGATGGTGATCGCGGCGACGAGCTGACCCAGTGTCAGCCTGCCGTCGGCGATGCCCCAGCCGCCCACCGCGAGCTGACCGGCGATGCCGAGTTCGGGCAGGATGAGCAGGCCGGTCGACAGCCCCCCGAGGATGCGGACGATGCGCAGCTCGGTCGACCGCAGCCGGCGGGCCTGGGCCACGAACTGCCGGGTGCGCTCGGCGGACCGCCCGAACGCCCTGATGACGCGGGTGCCGAGCATCGTCTCCTCGACGATGGTGGTGAGGTCCCCGGACTGGTCCTGCGCCCGCCGGGCGACCTTCTTGTAGCTCGTCTCGTAGAAGTACGTGATCAGCAGCAGCGGCGCCGCGCTGATCAGCCCGACCAGGGCGAGTTCGGGCGCGATGGTGAACAGGATGCCCAGCCCCACCACCAGGGTGAGGGAGTTGACGACGAGGAAGACCGCCGCGAAGGCCAGGTACTTGCGGAGGGTCACCAGGTCGTTGACCGCGCGGGACATCAACTGGCCGGTCTGCCAACGGTCGTGGAAGGCGACGGGAAGCCGCAGCAGATGGGCGAAGAGGTCGGCCCGCATCCGGGACTCCACCAGCGCGGTGGGGCGGGCGATGAGCTTGCGGCGGGCCCACAACAGGCCGGCCTCCGCCGTGCCGAGCACGGCGACGAGGGCGATCAGCCAGGGCAGCCGGCCGAAGTCGCCGGAGCCGAGCGGGCCGTCGATGACGCGCTGCACCACCAGGGGAATGCCGAGCCCGCAGAGCAGGGCTCCGAATGTGGCGGCGGCCGCCCCGGTGATGGGGAGCCATACCGGCCGTAAATACGGGCCGAGCCGGCGGAGTACGGCGAGAGAGGAAGCGTTCGTCGGGATCGGGGCGCCCTCGACGTTCAATGCGCACACCTCGCAATGACGGGTCGAATGGCCGGGCTTCACCGTTGCCCGGCAGGCCGACCATGTTATCCTGAACCGAATTCGATAGGGCATCACCACACGCAGAGAATCGCCACACGCGGAGAAATCGGGGACCTGCCGTGCCTGAGAATGCTGTGCCCAATAAATACCCCGCACAGCCGATGGAAATTACATCGGACGAAACCTACGCGAAACTCCGGAACGACCTGGAATTCTGGGAGCCCTGGGGCCGGCGGGCGCTGGCCGCGGCCGGCCTCCCCGCCCCGGGGGCCTTACGGGTCCCGGGGGAGAGCACCAACCCCGTACTGATCGCCGACACCGGCGCGGTCGTCAAGCTCTACGGCGAGCACTGGTGCGGCCCGGAGAACTACGCCTCGGAAGCCGAGGCCTACGAGGTGCTGGCGGGCCAGGGCCTCCCGGTTCCCCCGCTGTTGGGGCGCGGCGAGCTGTTCCCCGGCGGCGACGGCTGGCCGTGGCCGTACCTGGTGATGGCCGCGGCCCCCGGGCTGACGTGGCGGGAGGCGACGGCGCGCGCGGACCGGCCGACGCAGCTGACGCTGGCCCGGCGGTTCGGCGCGGTACTGCGCCGGCTGCATTCCGTTCCGCTGACCGGCGGCGGAGCGCTGCGACCGGATTCCCCGGTCTTCGCCGAACTGCTCCAGGAATGGGGTTACCTCTCCCCGCGACTGCTCGACGCGGTCGATGACTTCCTGCCCCCCGTCGACGCCCTGCTCGACGGCGTCGAACCCGTATTCGTGCACGGCGACCTGCATGGCACCAATCTTTTCGTCGATGCGGGGAACGCGTCGGTGACCGGTCTGATCGATTTCACCGACGTATACGCGGGCGACCCCCGGTACAGCCTCGTCCAATTGCACCTCAACGCGTTCCGTGCCGACCGTGGGCTGCTCGCCGCGCTGCTCGAAGGGGCGGAATGGCAGGTGACCGACACCTTCGCCGAGGACATGCTCCGGTTCACCTTCCTCCATGACTTCGACGTCCTGGAGGAAGTGCCCCTGGACCTCTCCGGCGTCGACGACATCGGGGAGCTGGCCCGGCTCCTGTGGGACGTACGGTAGCGGAAACGGAACCCCTCCGTCGGGCGCGCGGCCGTCATGGGCGCGCCCGGCGGAACCGCGACGCGTCCTCGATCATCCCGTCGAGGTCCGGGCGCGCCGGCTTCCAGCCCAGTTCGCGCAGGATCCGTTCGCCGGAGGCGACCAGCACGGCCGGATCGCCCGGGCGCCGGGCCGCCGGCCGGGTGGGTACGCGCCGGCCGGTGACCCGGGCCACCGCGTCGAGCACCTCCCGCACCGAAAAGCCCCTGCCGTTGCCGAGGTTGTAGTTGCGGTGCTCGCCCGGGACCGCGCCGGCCAGCGCGGCCAGGTGGGCGTCGGCGATGTCCGCGACGTGGATGAAGTCGCGTACACAGGTGCCGTCGGGGGTCGGGTAGTCGTCGCCGAACACCGCGAACTCCGCGCCCCCGCCCAGCGCGGCGTCCAGGGCCAGCGGGATGATGTGCGTCTCTGGCTCGTGCCGCTCGCCCGAATCGCCCAGCGCGCCCGCCACGTTGAAGTAGCGCAGGCTCACGGAGGCGAGACCGTGGGCCCGGGCGTACGCCTCCAGCGCCAGGTCGACGGCGAGCTTCGACGCGCCGTACGGGTTGGTGGGCACGGTGGGCGCGCTCTCCTCGATCGGCACCCGCTCCGGCTGGCCGTAGACCGCGGCCGTGGAGGAGAAGACGAGCCGGCGCACTCCCGCGCTCAGGACGGCGTCCAGCAGGGTCAGGCTCTCCACCGTGTTGTTGCGCCAGAACCGCTCCGGGTGGCGCACCGAGTCGTCGATGAGGGCCCGCGCGGCCAGGTGCAGGACCGCGTCGAACGGGCCCCGGTAGCCGGTCAGGACGTCCAGCGCCCGGGCCATCGTGCCCCGCACCAGCTCGGCGCCGCGCGGGACCGCGTCGGCGAAGCCGGTGGACAGGTCGTCCAGGACGACGACCCGGTGCCCCTCCTCCAGGAGCCGGCGCGTCACCACGCTGCCGATGAAACCGGCACCGCCGGTCACCAGGATCTTCACACGCGACCGCCTTTCGAGACGCAACCGTTTTTCGACGACATGAGCAGAAGACCTACGGCCGTTCGTAAATCCGTTGTGACAAGGTCAGCCGAGGTATTGTCCGGCGGTTTTCCCGGGCCCTGGAGAAGAACCGTTCCGGTGCCGGCCGCCCGGCCCGCCAGAACGTCCGACTCGGAGTCGCCGATCATCACGGAATCCGCCGGGTCGATGTCAGGGAAATCCCGCATGGCCGCCTTGAGGAGCCCGGGCAGCGGTTTTCGGCAGTCGCATGCGCCCACCTCGTGCGGGCAGACGTAAACGGCGTCCAGGAACGCCCCGTCCGCGCGCAGCAGCGCCGCGAGCCGCGCGTGCACGGCGGTCAGGTCCGCGCTGGTCATGAGGCCCCTGGCCACGCCCCGCTGGTTGGTCACGAGCACCACGCGCCGTCCGCTCGCGTTCAGTTCGCGCACGGCCTCGGCGGCGCCCGGCAGCAGGACCAGCTCCGCGGGATCCGTGAGGTAACGGCCTTCGGGCGGCTTCGCATTCAAGGTGCCGTCCCGGTCCAGAAAGAAAGTGCGCACTTCTGCGTGACCCGCTTTCACTGTTATGGTCCTTTCGGCTCCCCAAGGGGGCCGGAATGGAGGCAATGCGAGAATGGGCACCGCCGATCGAGCACGACTCCGTATTCTTTTCGTCTCCGCGAACGAGACGGCGCCATGGGGCCCCAGCGAGACGAACTGGGCGCTGGCCGCGCGGCACTGGACGGACCGGGGCGCCGAGGTCCACGCGAGCGTCAAGGGCTGGGACGAGGTCCCCGCCGAGCTGGCCGCCGCCGAGCGGGCCGGGGTCGTCGTCCACCGCCGCTGGGAGCAGCCCCCCTACGACCTGCGCCCCGTCCACCAACTCCCCTGGTCCGAACGCCTGTCGAGCACCCTGGACAAGGTCCGCCCCGACCTCGTCGTCGTGTCCCAGGGCGACAACTACGAGGGGCTCGGCTGGATGGAGGAGTGCCGGACGCGCGGCTACCCGTACGTCGCCTACTCCAACTCCGCCGCCGACTTCGAATGGCCGGCGGACGACGTGGCGCAGCGCCTGGCCGTGGCCTACAGCGCGGCCCGCGCGTCCCTCTTCGTGTCCGAGGCCAACCGGGAGATCACCGAGCGCCAGGTCGGCACGCGTCTGCCCAACGCCCGGGTGGTCCGCTGCCACTTCAAGGTCGGCTACGACGCGGCCCCGCCGTGGCCGGGGGACGCCGAGCCGCTGCGGCTGGCCTGCCCGGCCCGGCTCGACCCCATCAGCAAGGGCCAGGACGTGCTCTTCGAGGTCCTCGCCCGCCCCAAGTGGCGCGAACGCCCCCTGACCGTCTCCCTGTTCGGCTCCGGAAGCCACGCGTGGGTGCTGCGCAACCTGCGCGACCGGTTCGCCCTCGACAGCGTCGAGTTCGCCGGGTACACCACGGACGTCGAGGCGATCTGGCGCGAGCACCACGGCCTGGTCCTGTGCTCGCGGGCCGAGGGACTGCCCACCGTGATCATCGAGGCGATGCTCTGCGGCCGGCCCGCGATCGTCAGCGACGTGGCGGGCAACGCCGAACTCCTCGAGGACGGGGTCACCGGCTTCGTCGCGGCCGCCCCGGCCGCCGCCTGCCTCGACGAGGCCCTCGAACGGGCCTGGCAGGCGCGCGGCGAGTGGCAGGAGATGGGCCGCCGCGCGGCCGTGGCCGTCCGCAAGCAGATCCCGCCGGACCCCATCGCGGTCCTCGTGGACCAGCTGACGGAACTCGCCTCCTGACCCCGCCGTCCCCGGGCGCCCGGCGCCCGGGGACGGACGCCGGCCCGGCCGGGGCGGACGCCGCCGGGCCATCACACCCCCCTCAGCGTCTCGGCGGCCCGCTCCGGCTCCAGCGGCGTGAAGTACATCCCGCTGCCCAGTTCCCCCGCCGCGATGTACCGGGGCGTCCCCGGAGCCCGCCAGACCACGTTGATCTCCAGATACAGATGCGCCCACGGCCACTCCCCGCCGTCGACGGGCCGCTGGTGGACCCACAGCAGATACGGCGCCGGGCGCCCGAACAGCGCGTCCACGCCGCCCAGGACCCTCGTCAGGAGCGCGGCGAGCTCCCGCCGCCCGGCCGCGCCCGTGCCCGGCAGGTCCGGCAGATGGACGCGCGGCGCCAGCCGCAGCGCGTACGGGAACAGCGGCGCCTCGGGAACCCACGCCCGCCAGCCGCCCTCCTCCGCCACCACCAGCTCCTTCGCCGGCCCCTCGCACAGCGCGCAGCGGCCCAGCGCGCGGCTGCGCTCCAGCTGTGTCGCGGGGGCGGGCGGGACACCGGGCAGGCCGAAGGCCTGCCCGTGCGGATGGTCCACGGTCGCGCCCGCGTCGGCGCCCCGGTTCTCGAAGAGCAGGACGTACCCCACATCGGGCCGAGCGCCGAGCTCCTCGGTGCACCCGCTCCACAAGTCCACCGCGTGGACCGCCTGTCGGATTCCCATCGTCGCCCAGGAGGCGCTGTGCTCGGGCGCGTACAGCAGCACCTCGCACCGGCCCCCGTCCAGCGCGGGCCAGCGGTTGGGGAACCGCCGCACCCGGTACTCCTCCGGCGCCTCCAGCCCGCCCGGGCAGAACGGGCAGTCCGCGCTCCGCGCGCGGGGCCGGGCCTGGCGGCGGCCGTCGACCGCCACCGTGAGGCCGGTCAGCGGATCCGTGCGCAGCTCAGCCACCCCTGCCGCCCTCCCCTCCCGCCCCGCGCTCAGCCGTCGGCACGGATCGCCACCCGGATCACGTCCGGGCCGGGCTGGTCGGCGAGCCGGAACGCCTTGTCCGCCTCCGACAGCCCCAGGACGTGGGTGATGACCCGGTCGGTGCGCACGGCACCGTCCGCGAGCAGGTCCGCCGCCCGGCGCATGAACCGGCCCGGCCCCATCACCCCGATCGTCGACATCAGCTTCAGCGGCCACTGCGCGGCCGGCATCTCGACCCGCTTGCCGACCTTGTAGCCGATCAGCCCGACCCGGCCGCCGGGCCGCACCAGCTCGGCGGCGAGCCGGATCGCGTCCGGTTCGCCGCAGGCGTCCAGGACGACGTCCGGCAGCCCGGCGGGCCCCGCCTCCTCGATCCACCGGGCGACCTCCTCGGCGTCCGACAGCGCGGTCCGCGCGCCGAGGGATCCGGCCACGGAGGCGCGCCGTTCGACCGGGTCGACGGCGAGGACGACCCGGCCGCCGGACGCCCGGGCCGCCTGGAGCACGTTCAGGCCGATGCCGCCGCACCCCAGCACGGCGACACTCTCCCCGGCCTCCAGCCCCACCCGGTCCAGCGCGTGGAGGGCCACGGCCAGCGGCTCCGTCTGCGTGGCCGCCAGCAGGTCGAGCTCCGGCGGGAGCCGCACCAGGTTCGTGGCGGGCACGGCGATGAACTCGGCGCAGCCGCCCGGGTCGGTGAACCCGAACTCGCGCAGCTCCGGGCACATCACCACCTGACCCGCACGGCACCAATGGCAGTGCCCGCAGGTGAGCGCGATGTCCCCGGCCACCGCGTCCCCGGGGGACACCAGGGGGCTGCGGGTCTCGGCGACCGTGCCGCTCCACTCGTGGCCGGGTACGGCCGGCAGGGCGGCGCCGTGCCACACGTCGTTGTACAGGGAGACGTCGCTGCCGCAGATCGCGTTGTAGGCGACGCGGACCAGGGCCCACCCCTCGGGGAGCACCGGGTCGGGGACGGTCCCGACGGTCAGGTCGCGGGGGCCGTTGAGCGTTGCTGCACGCATGGGAGACCTCTCAGCCCTGGTGGGAGTGGGGGGTGCCGCCGCTGTTGTCCCGCAGGGACTGGGTGACGAAGTGGAAGATCATGCTGTGCATGGCCTCGGCCATGCCCACGTCCTTGGTGGGGGCGTTGACCTCCGTGTCCGCCAGGTCGCGCAGGATGCCCCCGGTGCCCGCGGTCACCGCGATCACCCGCAGCCCGGCCTCCTTGGCCCACCGGGCCGCGGCCACCACATTGGGGCTGGTGCCCGAGCAGCTGATCACCAGCAGCCGGTCGCCGGGGCGGGCCATCAGCCGCAACGGCTCGACGAACACCCTCTCGTACCCGCAGTCGTTGGCGTAGGCGGTGAGCATGGACAGGTTGTCGGTCAGGGCGATCGCGCGCAGTGGCGGGTTCTGCTCGGCGGAGGTGCCCTTGAGGAGGTCCTGGGCGAGGTGGGAGGCGGCCGAGGCGCTGCCGCCGTTGCCCGCCAGATAGACCGTGGCCCCGTCGCGCCGTACCTCGTCGAGTTCGCTGATCAGTCGGTGCACCTGGTCGCCCATGGCCTCAAGGAGGGGGCCCGCGGTGTCCAGGTACTCGTCCCACGGGCCACGGGCCGGTCGGCCGGCGGCGGTGGAGTCCTGCGTCATCTCTGCGTACCTGCAATCGTGTCGGGGAGCGCCGGGGTGCGGTGGACACCACGGTCGTCAAGGGGTCAGCGGACGAAGTCCTCTTCGACGTCGTGGTCGACGTATCCGGTGCCGCGCAGGTCGCCGGTCTCGCCGTTCCACTCGCTCCAGTCGGCCATGTAGGTCGGCCCGTACCCGAAGGCGGCCAGGAGGCGGTCGCCGGGGGTGCGCTTGCGTCGGGTGCCGTGCATCAGCGCCTCGTTGAGGATCAGCAGGTCGCCGGCGCCGACGAAGACGTCGGTGAGCGTCGGGAAGCCCTCGTCGATCAGCGAGGCGCGCTCGCCGCGCTCGGCGCGGTGGCGCAGCAGGGGGTAGTTGGCCTTGTGCGAGCCCTGGATGTAGCAGAACGAGCCGTCCTCGGGGGAGCGGATGTCGCTGAGGTAGACCAGGGCTTTTACATAGGGGCAGAACAGTTTGCCGTCGTGGTAGGTGTGGGTGATCGACAGGTCGCGGCCGACGGTCCCGCCGTCGAGGTCGAGGAGTTCGGAGTTGCCGCCGTGGAGGTAGAGCACGCTGTCCCGGCCGCGGCGCAGCGCGTAGCCCTCCAGGATGCGCAGCGGCTGGTTGACCACCTCGCGGACCCGGCCGACGATGCGCTCGTCCCGGCCGAGTTTCGCGAAGAGCTCGCTGGTGGTGGGCAGGTCGTCGTAGCGCCGGGTGTTGGCGAAGCCGGGGTCGACGGGGTGCAGCCGGTCGAGTTCCGCGCGGAGGCCGGTGACCTCCGACGGGTCGAAGGCGCCCGGCACGACCAGGAATCCGGTGGTGTCGAAGAGGTACAGCTCTTCCGGTGACAGGGCGGGCACAGGGGTTCCCTTTCCGTCAGTGCCTCGGGGGCAGGGTCACGTCCTCCTCGGCGAGGGCCTTGTCGAGGGCGCGCAGCACGGTGTCGGTGTCGTCGTCGCTCATGCGGGTGTGGAGGGGCAGGCAGATGTGCCGGGCGCACAGGTCCGCGGCCACGGGGTGCTCCCCGGGCGGGAACCGGCCCTCGAACACCGGCTGGGCGTCCAGCGGCATCTCGTAGATCTCCCCGCCGAGTTGCACCCCGGCGTCCCGCATCCGCTCCCGCAGCCGCTGCCGGTTCACGCCGGGGTCCAGGACGACGACGTACTTGTACCAGCTCGCCGGCGAGTGCCCGGGCAGCAGCGGGCGGACGCCGCGCATCCCGGCCAGGCCGTCGGTGTAGCGCCGGGCGAGCCGGTCGCGGACGGCCAGGAACGCGTCCAGGCGACGGAGCTGGGTGCGGCCGACGGCGGCGTGGAGCTCGCTCATCCGCGCGTTCTCGCCGAGCACGGTGTGGATGCTGCGCCAGGGTTCGGGCTTGCCCAGGTTGCGGTACAGACGGACGAGCCGGGCGAGTTCGTCGTCGTCGGTGGTGACCATGCCGCCCTCGGCGGAGGTGATGACCTTGGTGGCGAAGAAGGAGAACGCCCCGGCCGCGCCGAACGTCCCGGCGTGGCGCCCGTCCAGGCGGCTGCCGTGGGCGTGGGCGCAGTCCTCGAACAGCCACAGCCCGCGCCGGGCGCACCAGTCGGCGATGTCCTGGACGTCCGGGGTGACGATGCCGCCCATGTGGACGATCAGGACGCCCGTGGTGGCGTCGGTGACGGCCTGTTCCAGCTCGCGGACGCCGGGCGCGAGGGTGGCGGCGTCCACGTCGGTGAGCCGCACCCGCAGCCCGGCGAGCAGGGGCGCGGCGGCCGTCGAGTAGAAGGAGTTGGCCGGTACGAGCACCTCGCCGCCGGCCTCGCCGGCCAGCGCCCGCAGCCCGCAGACCAGCGCGGCCGTGCCGGAGGCGACGGCGACCGCGTGCCGGGCGCCGGTGCAGGCCGCCATCTCCGCCTCGAAGGCCTCGACCTGCGCGCCCTGGGTGAGCTGCCCGGTCTCCAGGCCGGTGCGCACGGCGGCGAGCACCTCGGCGATGTCCTCGGCCGGGAAGTCGGGCTTGACGGGCACCACCCGCGCCTCGGTCATCGGCCGCTCACCTCCGCCGTGCCGCTGCGGTCGGTGCGGTGCTCCAGCTCCATGCGCAGCCCCTCGTCGATGGTGATCCTGGGGACCCAGCCGAGCTGGGCGCGGGCCTTGGCGGTGGAGACGAATCGCTGGGAGTAGACCAGCTCACCGCGCCGGGTGGGCTCCTCGCGGTAGGTGATGGGCACCCCGCCGAACAGCGCGGAGACCCGCTCGGCGAGCTCCCCGGTGGTGAGGATCTCGGGCCCCTCCAGGTTGTAGACCTGGTTGGCGGCGACGGGCGCCGTGGCCCGGTGGAAGGCGTCGGCGAGGTCGTGGACGTGGAGGAACGCGCGGCGCTCGGTGCCGTCGCCGAAGACGGTCAGCTCCCGGCCCTCGGCCGCCGCGCGCAGGAACGCGGAGACGACGAGGCCGGGCCACATGCCGGGGCCGTAGATCGGGCTGTAGCGCAGGACGGTGGAGGCGAGGCCGTGCAGCCGGGCGTAGTCGCGGGCCAGCAGCTCCTTGGCGATCATCGATGTGGTGTAGAAGTGGCCCGCGCCCGTGGGCAGGAACGGTTCGTCCTCGTCGATGGCCTCGATCCGCATGGCGTTGTACACCCAGCAGCTGCCCGCGAGGACGACGCGGGAGACACCGGAGGCGGCCGAGGCGTCGAGCACCGCGGTGGTGCCGGTGACGTTGACGTCCATCGCGGTCACCGGGTCGGCCAGCACGGCGCGGGCGTCGGCGACGCCCGCCAGGTGCAGGACCACGTCCGGCCGCCAGGAGGCGAACAGGTCGGTCAGCTCCCGCCGCGCGGTGACGCTCAGCGCCGCGCCCGGGAACGGGTCGTCGGGCGTCCACCGCGTGTCGACGACGAGGACCTCGTGGCCCTCCTCGTGGAAGCGACGGGCCACGTGGCGGCCGATGAATCCGGAGCCGCCGGTCACCAGAGCGCGCATCAGGTCCCCTCGGGGGTGTGGTGGGTGGTGGAGGCGGAGGCCGGGCCCGCGGCGGTCCCGCTCAGCCGGGAGCGCCATTCCGTCGCGCTGTCCACGGCGCAGCCGTCGTCCGCGTCGGGGGTGCGGTCCAGCAGCTCCAGGAACGCGCGGTCGGTGAGGTCCTCGGTGGGGTGCCGCTGCGGCAGCCGGAAGTCGCGCCGGGTGCGCTGCTCGTGCGGCATCAGCCGCCCGGCGCTGCCCAGGCAGTTGCGGCAGGCCCGCAGGGGCTCGGGCGACCGGAGGTAGGCCAGCAGCCGGTCCGCGAACCCCGGGTCGTCCGTGATCTCCAGCGCGTCCTCCCACGGGTCCGCGACGTCGTCCAGGACCCGGGGGAGGAACACGGACTGCGGGCACTTGAAGAAGTGGCCCTCGAACACGGTGTGGCAGCGCCACACGTGCGCGATCTGGCACGTCGAGTAGATCCGCCGCACCAGCCGCTCGTCGCCGGTGCCGAACTCCGAGTAGGAGTAGCGGAAGTGCGAGTAGTGGAGGAGGGTCAGGGTGACCCCGTGGTCCGCCGCGAGCTCGCGGATCCGGGCCATCTTCTCCTCGGGGATCTCCTTGCCGGGGTAGACGGAGATCTCCACCTCGTCCACCGCCGCCCAGAAGTCCTCGCGCATGCGCGGCAGCAGCACGCCGTTGGTGCACACGACGATGCGCGGCGCGATGCCGCTGGCGCGCACCGAGCCCAGGATGGTGACGAGCTCCCGGTGGAGCAGGGGCTCACCGCCGAGGACCTTCACGAACTGGGCCCGGAAGGACTTCGCCAGCAGGGACAGGTCGTGGGCCGCCGTCTCGGGCGCGACGAAGGACCTGGTGAAGACCGGGGAGAGGTGGCTGCATGAGGCGCAGCCGAGGTTGCAGTGGTGGGCGACGTTGAGCTCGCACCCCTCGGGGGTGACCACCCTTCCGTTCTCGATGTGATACGTCATCGGACCGCCTCGGGTTCCCCGGAGTCCCGCCAGGAGAAGGTCGGGTCGAAGGGGAGGGAGAAGTTGTTGGAGTAGCCGCCGAGGTAGTAGCGCAAGGTGGCCTTTCCCGTGCAGGACACCGGCTCGGCGCGGGCGCGGAGGTCCATGGCGAGCTTGTCGTCCTCGCCGATGGACTCGGCCTCGTCGTGGGCGTCGTAGACGTCCCGGAAGGGCACCTCCAGGAGCAGCTCGCGGGCCAGCAGCCACTCGCCGGTGTCGACGGAGACGACCGGATCCTCCGTGCCCGGCGGGTCGAGCCGGTCCCGCCGCACACAGGTGCCGGGGGACACGACGCCCTTGGCGCGCATCCGCGCCCACTGGGCGCGGCCCTCCGCCGGGTCGCGGGCCCAGGGCTCGCGCGGCTCCAGGTAGGGGCTGCCGTCGGCGTTGAGCATTCGCAGGTGGGAGTGGACCGCGCGGTGGCCGGTCCGCCCGGCGCACTCCAGCAGGCTGCTGAGGTGGTCCGGTTCCCATTCGTTGTCGTCGTCGAGGAAGCCGATCCAGGGGGCGCGGCTCGCGCGGACGGCCATGTTGCGCAGCCGTGCCGAGCGTCCCGGCCCGGAGACGTCACCGGGGCCGCGCCCGGCCAGCAGCCAGCGGACGTTGGCGGGCAGCGGCTCGCGGGAGCGCAGGAACGTATAGGTCTCGTGGCAGTCGTCGATCACGACGAGGTGCCGGAAGGGGGCGTCGAGGTCCTGCCGCTGGACGCTGCGCAGGGCGCGCTCCAGCAGGTGGGGCCGGTTTCGGGTGAGGGTGACGACGGTGACCAGCACGGCTGGATCGCCCTTCGCTCGGTGTGCGTTCGTGTGGCCGATGGGGGCGGTGGGAGCGGTGGTGTGGTGGTGGGCGCGGTTGGTGGTGGCGTGGTTCACAGGGGCAGGGCGACGGCCCGGGAGCCGTGCTCGGTGAAGCGGAAGCGCAGTTCCACAAGGCCCGCGCCGGTCATGGCCCGGCGCACCGCCTGCCGCCGGCCGGGGGTGCAGACGAGCAGCAGGAACCCGCCGCCGCCGGACCCCAGCAGCTTCCCGCCGGCGGCGCCGGCCGCCAGCGCCCGGTCGTGGAGGCCCTGGAGCCAGGGGCTGCTGACGCGCGTGCCGAGCCGTGACTTCAGCCGCCAGTGCTCCTCGACGAGGGGGCCGACGCCGTCGAGGTCGCCCTTGCGCAGGCAGTCGGCCATGTCGTCGGCGATGCGCCGGATCGCGTGGAGGCGCTCCAGCGCGTCGCCGTGGCCCGCCAGGGTACGGCGGTTCTGCTCGGAGAGGATGTCCCCGGCGTCGCGGCTGATGCCGGTGTAGAAGAGCAGCAGCCGCTCCTCCAGCTCGGCGCGCACGCCCGGGTCGAGGTCGAGGCGTTCGGTCTCCACCTGCCCGGAGGGGGCGAAGCGGAGCAGCCGGACGCCGCCGTGGGCCGCCATGTAGTGGTCCTGTTTGCCGACGGCCCGGCCCAGGTCCTCGATCTCGATCCGGCTCGCCGTCTCCGCGAGCGCGTCCGCCTCCGGGGCGTGCGGGTGGGAGGCGGCGTGGAGCACGGAGACGGCCAGGGCGGCCGAGCCGCCCAGCCCGCTGCCGCTGGGCACGTCGCCGAAGACCGTGACCTGGCGGTCGCGGAGCAGCCCCGCGCGCGTCAGGCAGGCCCGCAGCATGGGGTCGGGGTGCCGCGCCGCCTCCGCCACGGTCTCGCAGGAGTCCGTGGCGGTGCGCAGCCGGCCCCGGAACTCCCGGGGGTGGACGGTGACGCCGACGTAGCGGTCGATGGCACAGGCGATCACCAGTCCGCCGTGGCGGGCGGAGTAGCTGGGGATGTCGGTGCCGCCGCCCGCCAGGGAGATCCGCAGGGGGGCGCGGGCCGTGACGATCTCAGCCATGGGCATCGTGCCCCCGGCCGTGGCCCCCGCCGCACTCGCGGCCCCGGCGCAGCAGCTCGTCCACGGCGGCCCGGACCTCCCGGCGGGGGACGGGGGTGAGGTAGTGCTGGCCGAGGCCGAGCGGGACGCCCAGCGCGCCCAGCAGCACCATCGGCACGTCCGAGGAGGTGTGGGCCTCGTAGCCGCGCTTGTTGTCGAAGCCGATGTGGTGCATCACCGTGTCCGTGTCCAGCCCGGCGGTCAGGCAGCGGCACACGCCGACGCGCTCGATGAGCTCCTCGTGCGTGGCGACGGCGTCCGCGCCCAGCGCGCCGAGCCGGTGGGCGACGTCGGCCGCGACGGCCATGCCGAGGGCCACCGCCTCGCCGTGCTTGACGGGGACGGCCCCCGAGCCGGGCGCGGCGCTGGCCAGTTCGAGGGCGTGGCCGACGGTGTGGCCGTACTCCAGCAGCACGCCCGAGTACTTCTCGTGGGGGTCCTCCAGCAGCAGCCGGCTCTTGACCGCCAGGCTCAGCTCGAAGATCTCCTCCAGGTCGGCGGCCGTGTAGTCGGCCCGGGGGCGCAGCAGCCGGCGCAGCGTGGGGATCTGGCCGGGGTCGATGGCGAGCGCGTTCTTGACGGTCTCGCAGGTGCCCGACCGCATGTCGCGCGGGGACCCCATGGCCACCACGCCGAAGTCGACGACGATCAGCTCGGGCGGGTGGTACAGCCCGACGGTGTTCTTGGCGTGCGCGGTGTTGACGGCCTGCTTCGCCGAGATCACCGAGTCGCAGGCGGCGATGACGGTGGTGGGGACGTGGACGAGCCGGATGCCCCGGAAGAGCAGCCCGGCCAGCAGCCCGGCGATGTTGCCGGGGATGCCGCCGCCGACGGCCACCACGACGGAGCGGCGGGTGACCTTGAAGTCCAGGGCGAGGTCGATGAACCGGGAGAGCGTGGCGAGGTTCTTGTGCGCCTCGCCGGGCGGATGGGAGAGCAGCAGGGCGGGCGCGGTCTGCTCGACGACCCCCGCGAGCTTGCTCGCCACCACGCCCTGGACGGTGTCGTCGGTGACGAACACGAAGCGGTCCGCGTCCAGTCCGGTGAGCGCCTGGGCCACGTCGTCGAGGCAGTCGTGCCCGAGCAGCACCCGGACGCGCCGGTCCCCGAGGGAGAAGTGCCGTTCGGTCAGGGGCGGAGGGGAGCCGTGGGAGTCGTGGGGGCCATGAGGGTCGCGGGGGTCGGCCGGGGCCGGGGGAGGGAGCTGGGAGTCCATCACCATCACCTTCGTAAAGCGTCGATGCGCCGCTCGGCGATCCCGGTCGCCTCGTCCGAGAAGTCGTTGCACGCCCAGGCGCGGCCGGTGGCCTCGGCGGCCAGGGCCGTGGCCCCGGTCCCGGCGAAGGGGTCGACGACGAGTTCGCCCTCCCGGGTGAGCAGGCGGATGAAGTACTCGGGCAGCGCCACCGGGAAGCGCTCGGCGTGGGCCCGTTCCCGCTCGCCGGACGGATCGCCGGACGCGTCGGCGGGGCCGGGGCGACTGTCGGGGGCCGGGTCGTCGGCCGCGGAGTCGCCCAGGACGAGGAAGTTGCCGTACGCCCGGGTGAGGTGGTTCTGGAAGCCGCGCACCCCCCGGACGTCCACCGGTACGTCGGGTGTCCCGGCCAGCCAGAACCACGTGCTCACACAGTCGTCGAGGCGCTCCCGGCGCCGGTCGGACCACTCCACGTCGGTGTCCAGGAAGCCGGGGTTGTACCAGTAGAACTCCTGGAGCAGGTGCCAGTCGCCGCCGGCGAGCAGGCCGGCGATCGCGGAGAAGTTCTGCACGGTGCGCACCGGGGCGTCCTTGGCCCAGCAGCAGCCCAGCTCCAGTACGAGACTGCCGTCCGGCCGGAGCACCCGGGCGATCTCCGCCACGAACGGGTCGAGCCACTTGGCGAAGCCGGGGCTGGTGGGGTCGGTGGAGGAGGGCGTGAAGGGGCCGGTGAACCAGGGGGAGGTGACCACCAGCTGGGCGGTGGCGTCGGGCAGGGTGCGCAGGAAGTCGACGGCGTCGCCCTGGGTGAGGGTGCCGCTGCCGGTCGCCGTCACCGTGCGCACGGCGGCGCCCGGCGCTGTACGGGAGTTCATGGCGTGCCCTTTCTACGTGGGGCTGCTGCGTGGGGCGGGGCTGCCGGGGAGGCGGACCTCGCGCGGCGTCAGACGACGCCGAGCCGGGTCCGGGCCGTCTCCAGCGCCGCGGCCACGAGCTCCATGCGCTCCGGTGGGGCGAGGAACATCCAGTGCGGGAGGACGACGGCGTTCTCCCCCGCGGTCTCGGCGACGGGCAGCGCGAACCGCGCCGGGTCCAGCTCCCGGGCCCGCCGGGGGTCGGCCCCGGACCTGACCCAGCCGGAACTGAGCGGCTGGTAGAGGTCGTTGCGGTTCAGCGCCGAGTCGACGGGCTCGATGTGCGCCCCGAGCTGCTGGGAGAGCAGCGCGGCGACCTTGTGCTTGGCCCCGTGGCCGAACACCTCGGGACGCAGCCGGACACAGAACTGGTAGGCGGCCTCGGCGGTCAGCGAGGCGGGCCGGACGAGGGGGTACACGCCCTCGATGTCCTTGATCAGCTCCTCCAGTCGCCGCATGGAGGCCCTGCGCCGGTCGTTCTCCTCGTCGAGCCGGCCGAGCCCGTCCAGCGCGACGGCCGCGTTGAACTCGCTCATGCAGTAGTTGTACCCCTGCACGCCGGGCAGCTCCTCCAGCTCCAGCTCGCCGGGCGGGGTGCCCGTCCGGTGCCGGCGGCCGTCGGCCCGTTTGCGGTAGAGGCGGGAGTGGATCTCCGGGTCGGAGGTGACCGCGACGCCTCCCTCGCCGGAGGTGAGGAGCTTGGTCTGCTGGAGGCTGAACGCCGCCGCGTCACCGAAGCTCCCCAGGCGACGCCCGTCCCAGGTGGCGCCGTGCACGTGGGAGCAGTCCTCCAGCAGCGCCAGGCCGTGCCGGCGGGTCAGCTCCCCCATGGCGTCGAGGTCCACGGCCGACCCGTACAGGTGCACCGCCATGACCACCTTGGTCCTGGGGGTGAGCGCCGCCTCGGCCGCCGCGACGGACATGCACAGGGTGTCCGGATCGACGTCGACGAGCACGGGGGTCGCGCCGACGCGCAGGACGGAGGAGGCGCAGGCCACCCAGGTGATGCCGGGGACGAGCACCTCGTCGCCGGGGCCGACGTCCAGCGCCTCCAGGGCGACGGTGAGCGCCGCCGAGCCGTTGCAGGTGGGGACCGCGTGGGCGGCGCCGAGGTACTCGGCGAAGGCCCGGGCGAAGGACTCCTCGAACGACCGCTCGCCGGTGTAGGCGCCGCTGACCGTCCAGCGGCCCGACCGCAGCGCCGCGAGCAGGCGCTCCTCGGTCTGCGGGGTGTACCTGGGCCACGCGGGCCATGAGTGGGTGTGTGTCTTCAAGCTGCCGGACCTCCGTGTTCACCGGGCCACGAGCGTGGGGAGTGGGCCGAACGCCAACGGTGTCGCGCGCACGCCGGTCCGCTGAAGCGGAACGGGATTATTGAGAAGCGTACGCATGTGCGTGTGGCAGGCGTCAACGACCAGTGGGCGGTTGGCGCATTGACTCGCCTCGGCTCCGATGGCCCCGGGACGTGCGGGAAGCTTGATTGTCCTGCGTATGGTTGAGGGCGGGGACAGTTGACGCTTGTCTCAACTGGACCACTGTGATTGGACCTTGACCGGAATTGCGCACCGGTGCCGGTGACCCGGCGGGGCGCCGCGGCGGGCGGGGCGTCGCCTCGCGGCGATGCCCCGCCCCGCGGTTCAGCGGCCGTACTCCTCGGACAGCCGGGCCAGCTGCCGGGGGCCCGGGATGCCGTCCGCGTCGGCCCCCGTGTCACCGATCATCCGCTGGTAGCGGCGCACCGACTCGGTGTCGGCCTCCGTCCACTCCGGGCCCGGCCCCACCCGGTAGGCGCCGCAGCCGGCCCGCACCAGCATCTCTCCCAGGCGGGTGATGTGCTCGCCGCTGCTCCCCGGGCCGTAGGCCAGGCCGTCGATCACGACCTGGCGGGGGTCGGTGGCGGTCGGCTCCTGCTGTTCCTCTTCCCGGTCCTGCTGTTCCTCTGCCCGGCCCTCCTCCCGGGGTGCGGGGGTGGCGCCGCCGGCCGGGATGTCGGACTCGTCGGCCTGCTCGCCGAAGTGGACGATGCCGGGGCGCCCCTTCCAGTCGGGGTCGGCCACGACGGCTCCCTCGGGGAACTCCGGGACGCCGTACCCGTAGACGTAGGAGGACTTGCGCGGCCGGGTCTTGAGGTAGACGCCGTCGCCCTCGGCCGAGCCGGAGTCGTTGGTGTTGCCCTCGATGGTGGTGATCTCGTCGTCGGTGTAGCCGATGCAGATGCCGGTGTGGTTGCCGCCGCCGGGGCCGAAGAAGACCACACTGCCGACGGCCGGGTACTCGCTCCAGCGGCCGCGCTCCTGGAACCACTCCACACCCGCCGGGCACCACGCGTAGCGCGGCACTATGTCGCCGTTCCCGCTGCGGTCCGCGACCCAGCTCACGAACATGCCGCACCACGCCTCTTCGTTCATGCCGTACCAGCGGCCGAACTTGTTGTCGTTGTCCCAGTGCCCGTCGGAAAAGCCCTCCTGGTATCCGATCTCTTCCCGGGCGACGCTGATGAATTCCCTGGCTCCGGCCATGGTTTATCTCTCCTGGAATCGGTGAATGCTTGCCGACATGCCCTGACGTGGGGTGACGGCCGTTGATCACCATGCCACACAAAAAATCGACGACTCATGAACGCGCCGTCGAACATTCTCCTATTGCCTGTCGATCGGCCGTTGATCCGCCCTCGGCAACATGAGCGGAGCAGAAACGGAATTCACCGCGACAAAGATCGGTTGGCACAGAGAAAATGTCTCCGCAGAACGGTCAGATATACGTCCTCCGCTCGGCGACCGGCGTGGTCGCCGACGTCGACCACAGCAACACGGCGCCGGGCACGAGGATCCAGGGCTGGTCGCCCAATGGCTCCCGCGCCCAGAGCTGGGTCTTCTGGGCCAAGGCCGACGACTCGTGGCTGCTGGAGACGGGCCTGACGCAGGGCACCCACGGCCCCGGCGAGGCGATGGTCCTCGACTACGACTTCTCCAACTGGCGGGCCCACCTGGTCAAGGAGCACGGGCAGGCCAACCAGCTGTGGCGGCTGGAGGACGCCGGCGACGGCTACGTACGCCTCAAGAGCCTGCGCACGGAGGGCGGCGACGCCTACCTGACCGCCGACGGCGCCGGCCGCTTCCTGGGCGTGTGGAAGTCCGACCCCGGCAGCGACGCACAACGGTGGCGGCTGGAGAGCGTCTCGTCCTCCGGCCAGGGCGGGCAGACCGGCGGGCAGCCGCAGCCGCAGCCCCAGCCGCAGCCCGGCGGTGGCGGTTCCGCGGTCGAGCTGATGCTGAGCCTGGTCAACCAGGAGCGGGCGAGGGCGGGCGTGCCCCCGCTGCGGCTCGACGACCGGCTGTCCCTGGCGGCTCAGCGGCACTCGGAGGACCAGGCGCGCAACAACTTCCTCGGGCACAACGGCTCGAACGGCAGTAGTTTCTTCGACCGCTTCCGGGAGGCGGGCGTCCAGAACCTCTTCGGCGGAGCCGAGAACGCGGCGCCCGTGACGGATGTGCGCCAGGCCATGGACATGCTCATGAAGAGCGAAGGCCACCGCAACAACATCCTGGGCCGGGGATACAGCCGCTTCGGCGCCGGCTTCGCCCCCGGCAACGGCGGCCGCTGGACCCAGGCCTTCGCCAACTGACGCACCCGCGAGCACGAGGAGCACACCCCCCATGGGCATCACCTGGATCCCCGGTGCCGAACGCCTGGGCGACGGCGACATCGGCGGCGACATGGACACCCCCGACGAGCCGGCCCGCGTCGTCTGGCACACCACCGAAAGCGGCGCGGGCGACGCGGAGTTCGACTCCACGGCCGACTACCTGATCGAGATCGGCGCCGAGCCGCACCTGCTCTACGACCCCACGACCGACCGCCTCGGCCAGTTCGGCCCGCTGGACCTGAGCGCCCGCGCCCTGCGCAACGACGGCGACGACCGCACCAACCGCACGGGCCGCGTCTGCGTCCAGGTCGAGGTGCTGGCCCGGGCGGGCGAGCCCTTCACCGGCTACTGGCAGCCGGGCCCGAACTTCGCCGCGCTGCTGGAAGCCGTCCGCTCCTGGGGCGTCCCGGACGTCTGGCCGGCGGGCGACCTCGCCTCCGACGGCTCGGAGGCCACCAGCCGCGACAGCGACACCTGGCACGACGAGGGCGGCCACTACGGGCACGCCAACGTCCCCGGCAACGACCACTGGGACCCGGGCGCCATCTCGCAGTCCGGGCTCCTGGCCGCCGGTTCGGGCGAGGCCCCAGTCGCGCGCGACGACGCCGACGACGCCGATGACGCCACCGACGTCCCCGACGTCAGCCTCGCGAACGTGATCGCCGCCGCCGGGACCGACCCCGACGCCCCGCAGGGCGCGACCACCCACCGCGAGGACGTCCTCGTCGTCGAGCGCGCCCTGTGCGCGGAGGGCCTGCTGGCCACCGAGTGGCTGGACGGCTCCTTCGGCACCAGCACGCGGGACGCGTACGCCCAGTGGCAGAGCCGCTGCGGCTACGAGGGCGACGACGCCGACGGCGTCCCGGGCCGGACCACGCTCGAGAAGCTGGGCGCGGAGCACGGCTTCCGCGTCACCGACTGAACCCCCACCGACCCCCCCCATCATCGAAAGGCACGGAAGCATGCCCGCCACACCGCAGAACGGCCAGGAGTTCACGCTCCGGTCCGGCAACGGCCTGACCGTCGACGTCAACTCCAGCCAGATCACCACCGGCAACCGCGTCCAGGGCTGGAAGCCCAACGGCTCCAAGGCCCAGAGCTGGGTCTTCTGGGCCAAGGAGAACGGCTCGTGGCTGCTGGAGACCGCCCTGACCCGGGGCGCCCACGCCCCCGGCCACGGCATGGCGCTCGACTACAACTTCAGCGCCGGGGTCACCCACCTGTTCCCCGAGCACGGCGACGCCAACCAGCGCTGGCTCTTCGAGGACGCCGGCGACGGCTCCTACCGCGTCAAGACCGCGCGCGGCAACGAGGGCGACCGCTATCTGACGGCCATCGGCGAGGGCATCGCGCTGGGGCTGCGGAGCCCGGACGGGCGGGACCCGGGGCAGCGCTGGGAACTGGTGCCCGTCGGCACCTCCCGGCCGCAGCCCCAGCCGGGCCAGGGCGTGCGGATCACCCTGGACGCCGGGCAGGCCCCCGACCTGGCCGGCTGGCTGGAGGAGCGGAAGCCGGTCCTGGAGGCGTGGTTCCCCAAGACGGTCGCGCTGATCATAGGCGACGCCCACGCGGCCCCCGCCGGGTACCGGATCGTGTTCGACCGGTCCAACACCGGGGTCGCCTACGCCATGGGCGACATGGTCAGCGTCAACCCGGACTACGTCCGCCGCAACCCGGGCGACACGGGCTTCCTGATCCACGAGCAGGTCCACATCATCCAGCAGAACCGCGTCCTCCCGGGGCACTTCGTGGAGGGCGTCGCCGACTGGGTGCGCAACTACCACTTCGAGAACGGCGGACTCGCCTCCGTCGGGTCGTCCGACAAGTACACCGACGCCTACCGGACGACGGCGTACTTCCTCGACCACGTCGCCACGCGCTACGACGGCGACATCGTGCGCAAGCTGAACGTCGCCGGGCACGACGGCTCGTACGACGGCGACGACCAGTGGTGGCGCGCCCGCACCGGGAAGACCGCCCAGCAGCTGTGGGACGAGATCCCCAAGCGCTGAGGCCTCCCCGCGCCCCGTAAGGGGCGCGGGGCACCGTGGAGCGCTCAGTTCTCGACCGTGCGGACCAGCGGAGGGTGGCCGTTCCAGGTGACGAAGAGCGAGCTGGCGCGCGGGCCGGCCGTGAAGTCGACGCGGATCCAGCCGTCCTGCTTCCACACCCGCATCCGCCAGCCCTCGTCCGGGGCGGCGGAGACCAGCGTCGCCGAGGTCTCCCCGAGGGCGAACACCGCCCGGCCGCCCCGCACCGGAAAGCTCCGCACCGCGCCGCCGGTGGGGGAGGCCGCGACGGGCGGAGGGACGGGCGGGGACGGGGCCGGCGGGGACGGCGAGGGCCGAACGGCCGAGGCGGCCGGCGGGAGCGGCGGGAGCGGCGGGAGCGACGGGGGCGGGGTGGGATCCGGGGCCGGGAGGGCGCGGGGCGGCTCGTGGGCCGTGTCCGTCAGCACCGTGCGGACCCCGTACCAGGACAGCGCCATGGCGACCGCCGTCGCCAGCGCCCACGCCAGGATGTGCAGGATGCCTCGCCTCATCCGGCTCATGCTGCCTCACCCGAATGGCGTACGGTGCGGCCCATGGCAAGACTGCTCGTCGTCGAGGACGATCCGTTCGTGCGCTCCGCGCTCATCCGCCAGTTGACCGAGGCCGCGCACACCGTGCGCAGCGTGGGCACGGCCCTGGAGGCGTTGCGGGAGGTGGCGCAGGTCGGCTTCGACGCCGTCGTCCTCGACCTCGGACTGCCGGACCTCGACGGGGCGCAGGCGCTGAAGATGCTGCGCGGCATCACCGACGTGCCGGTCATCGTGGCCACCGCGCGGGACGACGAGGCCGAGATCGTCCGCCTGCTCAACGACGGCGCCGACGACTACCTCGTCAAGCCCTTCTCCGGCGCCCATCTGACGGCCCGGATCACCGCCGTGCTGCGCCGGGCGGGCGGCGGCGGTGGCGGCGGGGCGGGCGAGCCCGAGCCGCCGAGGGTGCTGCGGGTGGGCGGGCTGACGGTCGACCCGTTACGGCGCCACGCCGAACTCGACGGCGTCGTACTCGACCTGACCCGGCGGGAGTTCGACCTGCTGGCCTACCTCGCCGGCCGGCCGGGCGTCGTCGTACCCCGCAAGGAGCTGCTCGCCGAGGTGTGGCAGCAGTCCTACGGTGACGACCAGACCATCGACGTGCACCTGTCCTGGCTGCGGCGCAAACTGGGCGAGACCGCCGCCCGGCCGCGCTACCTGCGCACCGTCCGGGGCGTCGGGGTGAAGCTGGAGGCGCCGCCGGCGGCCGTGGAGCGCGCGTGAGATGGGCGCTGATCCGGGTCTCGCTCGCCGTCACCGTGATGGTGGTGCTCGCCTTCGCCGTGCCGCTCGGGCTGGTGGTCAGGGAGCTCGCGCGTGACCGGGCGTTCGCCGACGCCGAGCGCCGCGCCGCCCAGATCCGGCCCGCGCTCGCCATCACCACCGACCGCGGCCAGCTCGAACGGGCGGTCGCCAGCTCGCAGGCCGGGGGAGAGGGCCGGCTGGCCGTCCACGTCCCCGGCGGTACCACCGGCACCGGGGCCCGTGAGGCGTACCGCATAGGCCGCGGCCGCGCCGCCGCGCGCGACGTGGAGACGGCCCGCGGCGGCCGGTCCGCCGTCGCGCCGGTGCCCGGCGGCTATGTCCTGCTCCAGCCGACGGCCCTCGCGGCGGGCGAGTTCGCGGTGGTGGAGGTGTACGTGCCGCACGAGGCGGTGGGCGCCGGTGTCACCGGCTCCTGGCTGATCCTCGCCGGGGTGGGCCTCGGCCTGGTCGTCGGCTCGGTCGCCGTGGCCGACCGGCTCGGGACGCGCCTGGTGCGCCCGGCCGAGCGGCTCGCCGAGGCGGCCGGCGCGCTCGGGGAGGGGCGGCTGGAGGTGCGCGTCCGCGAGGACGGCCCCGCCGAACTGCGGGCCGCCGCCGCGTCGTTCAATTCCATGGCAGACAAGATCGAACGGCTCCTGGAGGACGAACGGGAACTGGCCGCCGAGGGAACTGGCCGCCGACCTTTCCCACCGGCTGCGCACTCCGCTCACCGTCCTCCGCCTCAACGCCGCCTCGCTCGGCGACGGCCCGGCCGCCGAACAGACCCGCTCCGCCGTCGCCCAGCTGGAACGCGAGGTCGACCAGCTGATCCGCACGGCCCGGGCGCGGGGCGAGCGGCAGGCGCGGCCCGCGCCCGGCTGCGACGCCTGCGAGGTGATCCGCGACCGGATGGCCTTCTGGTCCGCGCTCGCCGAGGACGAGGGCCGCACGGTACGGCTCGCCGGCGCGGGCGCGACGGCCCGGGTCCCGGTGCCCCGCCCCGAACTCGTCGCCGCGCTCGACGCGTTGCTCGGCAACGTCTTCCGGCACACCCCCGAGGGCACCGCCTTCGCGGTCGACGTCCACCACGGCGAGGACGCCGTGATCGTGCTCGTCTCCGACGCCGGCCCGGGCATCGCCGACCCCGGCGCCGCCCTCCGCCGGGGCCACGGCGCGGGCGGCCCCGGCTCCACCGGCCTCGGCCTGGACATCGTCCGCCGCGTCGCCGAGTCGACCGGCGGGGACATCCGCATCGGCCGCTCGGTACTCGGCGGCACGGAGGTCCGCATGTGGCTCGCCCTGCACGACGGCCACCCCCGCCGCTCGGCCCGCCGCCGGCGGCGGGGCCGTGGCGCGCGGCCTGAGCGCCGTCTCAGGGGCGCCTTAAGGCGAGCATAAGAGCCATCGAACGGCGTTTGCGCAGTTCAGAGGCACACCTCGGCAAGCTCCCCCATCGAGTTCAGGCAGTCGTTCTCCGGGCGCTCGCCAACGCACACTCACTGCTTGGCCATGCCGAGGAGTGCGCGCGCACGCTGGACAGGGCTCGGGCCGCGGCCGAACGCGGCATCAACGACGACGACCGATTCGCGATGTACTGCACCCCTTCGTACATCAAAATGGAAGTAGCCACATGTAGCGTCCGACTCCACGATCCGGCAGCAGCCATCCGTCTCTTCGAGGACATCCTGCAGCGCTGGCTTGCCGAACAGGAACGCAACCGAGGGCTCTGCCTCGCGCGCCTGGCCACGGCCCACGCTGTGTCGGAGACGTCGAGAGCGCGTACGAGAGGGCACGGCAGGCCGTCGACATCGCCCAGGCCACGGGCTCGGCACGTATCAGGGACGAACTGTTTCGGCTTCAAACACACCTTGCGCCCTGGCGGAAGCTGGTGGAGATTGCGGAACTGAACCAGATCTTGGGCACCATGAAAGGTACCTAAGGCCGAAGAGCAAGGGAGTCCCGTGAACCTGCTGCCGACGACCACCACCACCGACGTCCAGGAGTAAGCCCCCGCGGGTCGCCGTCCTCCCCATCGGGTCGTTCGAGCAACACGGCAGGTACCTACCACTGATCACGGACACCGCGATCGCATCGTTCATCGTCCGCGAGTTGGCCGCCGCCTACCCGGTGCTCGCGCTGCCCCCCATCACCATCTCGTGCAGCCACGAGCACGGCACGTGGCCCGGATCGGTGAGCATCAGCGCGCGGCCCCTGTACTCGATGGTCGAGGACATCCGTCTCTCACTGGAACGGTCAGGAATACGGAAGCTGGTCATCGTCAACGGGCACGGCGGGAACTACGTGCTGTCCAACATCGTGCAAGAGGCCAACGTCACCGAAGCCCGAATGTCACTCTTTCCCTTGGGAGGAGAGTGGCGCCGAGGCCGTCAACGGGCCGGCCTGGTTTCTGACGCGCACAGCGACATGCATGCGGGCGAGATCTAGACGTCCATCCTGCTGCACGCCGAACCAGACCTGGTCCGAGCGGTATACAAGAGCGCAGACCATGATGGCGGAGAACGCCGATTCCTCCTCACTATGGGAATGGCCGGGTACACCGAGAGCGGCGTAATTGGCTTCCCTTCACATGCCACGGCCGAGAAGGGCAAGGCCGTCTTGGCCAGCCTCGTTGAGGATTTCGCCGAACATCTGGCCGTCCTGGGCGCCCAGGAACAAAATGGCTAAAAATAGGCGTCTGGGCTGGTCCGAGACCGTCTCGGAATTTCTAGGGCGGCGATCTCCGAACCGATACGCCTGCAATTTTTGGCCAATCGAGGTCGACACGGGCACACATGAGGCAATATGAAACCGTGACAGAAGAAGAGCCCCCGCCCCACGAGCAGCATAATCATGGGGATGGAACATTCATCGGCCGTGACCACTATGGCGACATCAACTTTGAAATGATCGACGCCGGAACCAAGGGCCTACTGGAGGACATATCTAAGGTTTCCCCCAAACTAGCTAATCTACTGGCCGAGGCCCTGCAGGATGGGATCATTTCCCCTGACGTAGCCGAGGCCCTTGACAGGTCGGCCCGAAATATCAATGAAGATGTCGCGCATGCACTTTGGGACGCGGGGCGCAACATCAATGAGGACGTCGCCTTCTCGCTCACACATGCAAGCGAGAATATCAACCCACAAGTCGCCAACAAGATATCGGCCGCCGCAGAAATTCTCAGCCTGGCGATGACACGCCTCGACATCGACGAGCTACACAGAACCATCCATCGATTCGAATCATTCGGGGAAACTTTGATCGCAGCGACAACCGCAATAGACCGTCTACAGTACAGTCATGGACCATTGGACCGCATAGATACAATATCGAATACTCTAAGCGATGCTGCCGATCGGATTGAGCGAACAATAAAGCCGCCCCCACCAAAGCTCATCATTGACCGAGAGGCGGTCGTCAAAGCCTTTTTCTGGGGAGTGGCAGTAGGGGCTTTGCTCGCCTTCTTCCTGATGACAAAAATTAAGGGCAGTTAACCTTAACCCTGCAACTGAGGTGCGTCAGGTGGATCCCTTACATGCGGCAGCACGTGCCTCGCGGGCGGCCGCATGAGCCACGTCACCAGCGCGGTGGGCTCTGGAAGAGATGATATCGCCAAGCGGGCACCAACCGAATATCAGCGCAACGACGGAGGCTGCAGCCGCAACTCCTCCACTTATCCTCGCCAACACGCGAGCACAGATGGCGTTCACCCTTGCTGCGAGGCGCCAGCGGGGCACGTTCGACACAGCTGAGTCAGCTGCGGACCGCGCCCACTCAGCAAGGATCTCGGTTAGACAGGCAAGGGCATAGCCCACGCAAGCTATAAACGCGACACCCGAGCCGCAGATCCAGATGGCTCGGGTAGTGAGAGAAAGCGGCGGCCCCTCACCGCCAAGGAGTCGCTCACCCTGAATTCGCCGCTGCGCAACGCGCGCAAAAACGTAAGCGAGAAATATCGTGAACATAAACCGGAAGCGAGGAGTTTCCTCCTCAACATTACGGCCTTCGGCATATGATGACCGCTGCGTAGCTCTTTCTTTCTGTGACGACAGGCCAACAGGACTGCGCCCCGAGCGGACGAAGACATTACGCACATGGGTGACCACATTGCCAACCAAATCCCGGCCAATGAATATGCCAGACCCTTCGTTTCGCTGCTCAGTAGGCGGCTGATCCGAGGGGCCTGCCGTCACTGCGCCGAACCGCCATGGTTGATCGTAAGGTCGCCTACATGGTCACGGCCAATGAAGATGCCGCTCCCCGTGTTGTGCTGGTAATAGGTGGTGGCTTTGAAGTCGGCGGCAACGGCCTTAACTTCCGGTATTGCGTCAGGGTGAGCCACGAGGTAGGCAGCGATGCGAGTAGCCAAGGCCTCGATCCTCTCGCCCTCAGTAAGCCCTGCCTCTTGCTCCACGACCGCGAGGGCAGCCGCCTGCTCTTCGGAGGTACCGTGACGAAACAGCGCAACGATCCGCGCACGGAGCGCGTGGGCGCCCCCACTAACTCCTGCCGCCACGAGGGTGCCTGCAGCACCAGTCGCCACTGTCATGATCTCGGCCTCGTACATGTGAGCCCTTCCCCTGACCGCTGATTGGTCACTTATGCAGAGAACCTACCTTCGACGCCTACCCTTCTGAAGCAATTTGCCGATCTGCATCGTGCTACAGCCACCTCCTGCCGGGCTCCCCGGGGAGCCCGGCAGCCACGGCCATACGCGTGAGTAGCGCGTGGAGTGCAAGCATCATGCGATCTTCAGGGACGTCCCTCCTGGTCAAGGGCCTGCCCGCTGGGTAGCAACGCACGGCCTCCGGAGCCGTGTGCGCTCGCGTGCCGCTGGCTCGCCCGCCGTGCGCCTTCCGCTGTCCTTCCGTCGGAGGCAGGTTGGGTACCTACGCCCGTTATCGAGACGAGGCGCATCGGAGGGGAGGTTGATGGCAGTGGCTGGGCAGAAGTGTGGAGCCCGGACCAAGACGACCGGCAGGCCATGCGAGGGGACGGTTGTGAAGGGGACTTCGCGCTGTCGTAAGCACCAGGGGGAGTGGTCGGCGCTGGGCGTCCTCGACCGGCGGGAGAGGGAGCTCAAGGAGGCCAAGCGGAAGCAGGCCAAGTCCCGTAAGAAGTGACCTGGTCCGGCTTCCCGGGGAGCCAAACGGGGAGCCAATCAGGGCGTCCGACTGCGGACGGGCATGGACCGAGGCGGACAGCGGTGCCGCTCGGACGCAGGTGAGCTGGCGGGTTTCTGCTTCCCTTCCTGAGCCTGCGGTTAGCCCGTGCTTAAGAGGGCCATAAGGATCGGTCGTCGCCGCCTCTGCGGGGCATTTACGCAGGCCGGCGCGGCTAGCGTGCGGGGCGTTCCGCTTCACGAAGGAGACCCCCCATGCATGTTCGTCGTACGACCGCGCGCCGTGCCGCACGGGTCGGTGTGCTCGCCGCCGGGCCGCTCGCGCTCTCGCTCCTGGCCGTCGGCCCGGCCGACGCCCACGGTTCGATGTCGGACCCGGTGAGCCGGGTGGCGGCCTGTTTCGCGGAAGGGCCCGAGCATCCGCGCTCGGCCGCGTGCAAGGCGCTGGTGGCGGCCGGCGGTACCCAGCCGCTGTACGACTGGAACGAGGTCAACATCGGCACCGCCGCCGGCCGGCACCGGCAGATCATTCCCGACGGCAAACTGTGCAGCGCCGGGCGCGCCAAGTACCGGGGGCTGGACCTGCCGCGCGCGGACTGGCCCGGGACGCGGCTCGCGCCCGGCGCGCACACGTTCCGCTACCGGGCGACCGCGCCCCACCGCGGCACGTTCGAGCTGTACATCACGAAGGACGGGTACGACCCGAAGAAGCCGCTGAAGTGGTCGGACCTGGAGGCGAAGCCGTTCGCCAAGGTCACCGACCCCACGCTGCGGAACGGCAGCTACGTCTTCGACGGGAAGCTGCCGAAGCGGTCGGGCCGCCATCTGATCTACAGCGTCTGGCAGCGCTCGGACAGCCCCGAGGCGTTCTACACGTGCTCCGACGTGGACTTCGGCCGGTCCGCGAACGCGAAGACGCCCCTCGCCGCCGCCCCCGGCGAGCAGCAGATCGCCGCCGACGCCCACAAGTCGACGGTCTCCCACGCCGGGCACGCCGAGCACGCCGGGCACGTGGCCGCCGCTGGGGACGCCGCGCACGCGTCGGCGGGCGGCGGGAACGCTCCCGCCGCCCAGGGCGGGCAGCTCGCCGAGACCGGCGGTGACGACCGCACCGCCCTGATGGCCCTGGCGGGCGCCGGCACCCTGGCGGCCGGCGGCACCGCGATCGTCCTGGCCGCGCGCCGCCGGCAGGCCCGCGACCGGGCCTGACCTCCCGCGCGGCGGGCCGGCGGCGTACCGCCGGGGTGGGCATCGGTGCCGCCCCGGCGGTACGCCGCGTCCCGTCCCGGTGCTCCGGGGACGGGGTCCTGTCGAAGAGACGCCCGGTACGAGATATCTTGATGTCAAGCAATGTTATAGACGTGGAGCGGAGCACCCGGTGACTGACTCGACCATCATCTATACCCACACCGACGAGGCCCCGGCCCTGGCGACGCACTCCTTCCTGCCCGTGGTCAAGGCCTACGCCGCACAGGCCGGGGTCACTGTGGAGACCCGTGACATCTCCCTGGCGGGCCGGATCATCGCCGGGTTCCCCGAGTACCTCGAGGAGGGCCAGCGCGTCGCCGACGCCCTCGCCGAGCTCGGCGAGCTCGCCAAGACGCCCGGCGCCAACATCATCAAGCTGCCGAACATCTCGGCCTCGATCCCGCAGCTGAAGGCCGCGATCGCCGAGCTCCAGGAGCAGGGCTACGCGCTGCCGGACTACCCGGACGACCCGAAGACCGACGAGGAGCGCGACATCCGCGCCCGCTACGACAAGGTCAAGGGCAGCGCCGTCAACCCGGTCCTGCGCGAGGGCAACTCCGACCGGCGCGCCCCCGCCTCGGTGAAGAACTACGCCAAGACCCACCCGCACCGCATGGGCGCCTGGTCCGCCGAGTCCAAGACGAACGTCGCCACCATGGACGCCGACGACTTCCGCTCCACCGAGAAGTCCGCGATCATCGCCGAGGACGGTGCCCTGCGCATCGAGCTCGCGGGTGACGACGGCTCCACCACCGTCCTGCGCGAGTCCGTGCCGGTGCTCGCCGGCGAGGTCGTCGACGCGTCCGTCATGCGCGTCGGCGCGCTGCGCGAGTTCCTCACCGCCCAGGTCGCCCGCGCCAAGGCCGAGGGCGTGCTGTTCTCGGTGCACCTCAAGGCCACGATGATGAAGGTCTCCGACCCGATCGTCTTCGGCCACGTGGTCCGCGCCTTCTTCCCGAAGACCTTCGCCGCGCACGGCGGCACCCTGGCCGCGGCCGGCCTCACCCCGAACGACGGCCTCGGCGGCATCTTCAAGGGCCTGGAGTCGCTGCCCGAGGGCGACGCGATCAAGGCGTCCTTCGAGGCCGAGCTCGCCGAGGGCCCGGCCCTGGCGATGGTCGACTCCGACCGTGGCATCACCAACCTCCACGTCCCCAGCGACGTCATCGTCGACGCCTCCATGCCGGCCATGATCCGCACCTCCGGCCACATGTGGGGCCCGGACGGCCAGGAGGCGGACACCCTCGCCGTGCTGCCCGACAGCAGCTACGCGGGCGTCTACCAGGCCGTCATCGAGGACTGCCGCGCCCACGGCGCCTTCGACCCGGCCACGATGGGCAGCGTGCCCAACGTCGGCCTGATGGCCCAGAAGGCCGAGGAGTACGGCAGCCACGACAAGACCTTCGAGATCCCGGTCACCGGCACCGTCCGCCTGGTCGACCAGGCCGGGAACGTCGTCCTGGAGCAGACCGTCTCCGCCGGCGACATCTTCCGCGCCTGCCAGACCAAGGACGCCCCGATCAAGGACTGGGTGAAGCTCGCCGTCACCCGCGCCCGCGCCACCGGCGACCCGGCCGTCTTCTGGCTCGACGCGACCCGCGCCCACGACGCCAACCTGATCGCCAAGGTCGAGCAGTACCTGCCCGAGCACGACACCGAGGGCCTGGACATCCGCGTCCTGTCCCCGGTCGAGGCCACCAAGCTGTCCGTCGAGCGCATCCGCCGCGGCGAGAACACCATCTCCGTCACCGGCAACGTGCTCCGCGACTACCTCACGGACCTCTTCCCGATCCTGGAGCTGGGCACCAGCGCCAAGATGCTGTCGGTCGTCCCGCTGATGGCGGGCGGCGGCCTCTTCGAGACGGGCGCCGGCGGCTCCGCCCCCAAGCACGTCCAGCAGCTGGTCAAGGAGAACTACCTGCGCTGGGACTCGCTCGGCGAGTTCTTCGCGCTGGTCCCCTCCCTGGAGCACTTCGCGAAGACCACGGGCAACCAGCGCGCCCAGGTCCTCGCCGACGCCCTCGACCGCGCCACGGCGACCTTCCTCAACGAGGACAAGTCCCCGACCCGTCGCGTCGGCGGCATCGACAACCGCGGCAGCCACTTCTACCTGGCCATGTACTGGGCCCAGGAGCTGGCCGCGCAGACCGACGACGCGGACCTGGCCAAGGCCTTCGCCCCGCTCGCCGAGACGCTCGCCGCGAACGAGCAGAAGATCGTCGACGAGCTGAACGCCGTCCAGGGGCAGCCGGCCGACATCGGCGGCTACTACCAGCCCGACGTGACCAAGGCCGCGGCCGTCATGCGCCCGTCCGCGACCTTCAACGAGGCCATCGCGACCCTGGCCTGACGCGCCCGGCCCGGACGGCGCACCGCCATCCGGCCGTACGCACGCCACACCGCCCCGACCGGTACCTGCCGGTCGGGGCGGTTTTTCATGCCGTTTCCACGACGGCTTCCACGTCGGCTTCTACGCGGCGTCGGCTCAGCGCGGGTTGAAGATCACGCTCTGGAAGCCGACGCCCTGCGGCGCCTGCTGCCCCGGGGCGATCCGGGTCGCGTCCCCCTTGCACTTCTTCTTGGAGTAGACGACGAGCGGCGACTTCGTCTCGTTCCGGGCGGCGCGGGCCTCCTGGCCCATGTCGTAGCACTTGTTGTCCGGCGGGTTCTGGATGGAGTAGGCCTTCCCCTTGGGGCCCACCCAGAGGAACTGGCCGTTCGCGGCGAACGCCGTGCTGCCGGGCAGCGCGACGGCGAGGAGGAGGCCGGCGAGAGCGGCCACTGCGGTGCGGATGAGGCGCATCACGGATCCTTGGTCTCGATTGCGGGACAGGAGGGCGATTGGGCCCAATACGGTCAACGACGCTCGGCGCTTCCCGACACGCGCCGGGGCGCGCCGGACCGCCTCCGGACCGGCCGGTACGTGGCCGGTGGGCGCCCGGCGTGGCCGCGTACCGTTCGCGCGGCGGGGGGCGGCAGGGTAGACATGGGGTATGGCCCGAAGCCAGGGCCGCTCCTGGAGGCCCTCGGGCCGCTGGTTCGCCGTGGCGAGCACCCGCAGCGTCGCCGGACAGATGTTCGTGCTGCAGGTGCTGATCGTCGTGCTGCTCGTCGTGGCCGCGGCGGTCACCCTGCTGCTCCAGGCGCGGAGTGACAGATTCCAGGCGGCGCGCGACCGCTCGCTCGCCGCCGCCGAGGCATTCGCCCACGGCCCCGGCATGGTGGCCACGCTGCGCGGCCCCGACCCGGCCGCCGTGCTCCAGCCGCTGGCCGAGGACGCCCGCCGCAAGGGCGGGGTCGACTTCATCGTGGTGATGAACCGGCAGGGCATCCGCTACTCCCACCCCGACCCCCGGCTCATCGGCAAGAAGTTCGTCGGCACCATCGGGCCTTCGCTGCAGGGCCACACCACCGTGGAGGAGGTCAACGGTCCCCTGGGGGAGGAGCTTCAGGTCGTCGTCCCCGTGACCGACCGCGGCCATGTCGTGGGCATGGTCTCGTCCGGGATGAAGGTCAGCGGCGTGAGCAGCGCCGCCGACCGGCTGCTGCCCGTGGTGCTGATCGCCGGTGCCATCGCGCTGCTGCTGGCCACGGGCGGCACCTGGCTGGTCAGCAGACGGCTGGGGCGCCAGACCCATGGCCTGGGCCCGGCCGAGATGACCCGGATGTACGAGCACCACGACGCCGTGCTGCACGCCGTGCGCGAGGGCGTGGTCATCGTCGGCGGCGACGGCCGGGTCATGCTCGCCAACGACGAGGCCCGCCGCCTCCTCGGCCTGCCCGAGGACGTCGAGGGCCGGGCCGTCGACGGCCTCGGCCTCGACCCCCGGATGGCGGAACTGCTGGTCTCCCGCCGGGTCGCCTCCGATGAGGTGATCCCCGTCGGGGAGCGGATGCTGGCCGTCAACAACCGGCCCACCGACCGCGGGGGCGGCCCGCCCGGCAGCGTGGCCACGCTGCGTGACTCCACGGAGCTGCGCGCGCTCGCCGGCAAGGCCGAGGTCGCCCGTGAGCGGCTGCGGCTGCTCTACGACGCGAGCGTGGCCGTCGGCACGACCCTGGACGTGCGGACCACCGCGGACGAGCTCACCCGGGTGGCCTCCCCGCGCTTCTCCGACTACGCCACCGTCGATCTCGCCGAGCCCGTCCTCCACGGCGAGGAGCCCCGCCCCTCGACGGCCGGCGCCCCGGAGCTGCGCCGGGTCGCGATCAGCGGCGTCCGGGACGACCACCCCCTGTACGGGGCGGGCGAGGTCCACCGGTTCGCGGCGCCCACCCCGCAGGCCCAGGGCTTCATGAGCGGGCACCCCGTGCTCGTGGCGGACCTCTCGGAATCCGTGGGCTGGCGCACCCAGGACCCCGCGCGGACCCAGCAGATCCTGGACTACGGCTTCCACTCGCTGATCACCGTGCCGCTGAAGGCGCGCGGCGTGCTGATGGGCATCGTGAACTTCTGGCGCGCCGAGGGCAGCGAGCCCTTCGAGGAGGAGGACCTGTCCCTGGCCGAGGAGCTGGCCGCCCGTGCGGCCGTGTGCATCGACAACGCCCGCCGCTTCACCCGCGAGCACGCCATGGCCGTCACCCTTCAGCACAGCCTGCTGCCGCGCGGCGTCCCCGAGCAGGGCGCCCTCGACATCGCCTACCGCTATCTGCCCGCCCAGGCCGGCGTGGGCGGCGACTGGTTCGACGTCATCCCGCTGCCCGGCGCGCGGGTGGCCCTCGTCGTGGGCGACGTGGTCGGCCACGGCCTCCACGCCGCCGCCACCATGGGGCGGCTGCGCACGGCCGTGCAGAACTTCTCCTCCCTCGACCTGCCCCCGGACGAGCTGCTCGGGCACCTCGACGAGCTGGTCGCCCGCATCGACCAGGAGGCGGCGGAGGCCGGCGGGGAGGCGGCGATCGCGGGTGCCACCTGCCTGTACGCCATCTACGACCCCACCTCCGGCACGTGCTCCCTGGCCCGCGCGGGGCACCCCCTGCCGGCCGTGGTCGGCCCCGAGGGCGACGTCACCTTCCCCGAGCTCCCCGCCGGGCCGCCGCTCGGGGTGGGCGGCATGCCCTTCGAGGCCATGGAGCTGACCCTGTCCGAGGGCAGCAGCCTGGTGCTCTACACCGACGGCCTCGTCGAGGACCGCCGCCGCGACTTCGACGCCGGCCTGACCATCCTCGCCCACACCCTGGCCCGGCCCGGCCGCACGCCCCAGCAGACCTGCGAGGCCGTCCTGGAGGCGCTGCTGCCCGCCGAGCAGACCGACGACATCGCCCTCCTCGCCGCGCGCACCCGGATCCTGGAGCCCGGGCAGTCGGCCGAGTGGGAGCTGCCCGCCGACCCGGCCGTCGTGGGCCGCGCCCGCTCCGACGTCACCCGGCAACTGGAGGAGTGGGGACTGGAGGAGGCGCTGTTCACCACGGAGCTGATCCTCAGCGAGCTGATCACCAACGCCATCCGGCACGCCTCCGGCCCCATCCGGGTACGGCTGCTGCGCGAGCGGGCCCTGATCTGCGAGGTGTCCGACACCAGCAGCACGGCCCCGCACCTGCGGTACGCGGCGGCGGAGGACGAGGGCGGCCGCGGCCTGTTCCTCGTCGCCCAGCTCGCCGAGCGCTGGGGCACCCGCTACACCCCCGAGGGCAAGGTCATCTGGGCCGAACTGCCGCTGGCCTGAGCACTACCCGTGGACCAGCGCCGTGTTCTCCAGCGGCGGGGTGCCGAGCACGTGGACGCGCCGCAGATGGCGCGGCGAGCGGCTGGTGAAGGCCTCCCGGCCGTGCAGCAGCGTGTAGTTGTCGGCGACGACCACGTCCCCGTCCCGCCAGGCGTGCGCGTACAGGTGGCGCGGGTCGTGGAGGGCCGCCTGCAGCGTGCGGTGGAACTCGGGCAGGAGCTCCCCGGGCACGCCGGTGAACTCCAGGTCCGGGTGGTTGAGGAAGACCTCGCCCGCCGGGACCGGCTCGTTGTAGCGGATCACCGCACGGCCGCCGGGGCGCGTGGTGACGACCGGCGAGACGCACTCGCCCGCGTACTCCGCGGCCGCCC
Organism: Streptomyces abikoensis; assembly: GCF_014648775.1. Classification (GTDB taxonomy): domain Bacteria; phylum Actinomycetota; class Actinomycetes; order Streptomycetales; family Streptomycetaceae; genus Streptomyces; species Streptomyces abikoensis. The sequence continues at coordinate 735,612 of NZ_BMRT01000001.1, read as the reverse complement.
GGCGGTAGCGGCCGGTGACCCGCTCCCACAGCTCCCGGTGCTCCGGGGCGGCGTCGCGGAGCACGGCCTCGGTCTGCGAGAACGTGGTCCGGCCGCCGTCGCCCTCGCCGGGCGCGGAGACGCACTGGAAGATCTGGAACTCGGCGATCTGCTCGCGGTACATGCCGTCCCAGTGCAGCGGTACGTACCGGTGGTCGAAGATGTGGTCGTCGGGCTCGTCGTGCTCGACGAGCTCCAGTACGGGCCCGTAGGGCCACATGCCGATCTCGCCCCAGCGGGCGCTCCACCCGGTGAGCGCCCCGGCGTCGTCGAAGGCGGTGAACCCGCGCAGCAGCACCAGATGGTGACGGAGCGCCAGCTCACGCAGCCCGGCTATCGGCAGGTCCGTGACATCGGCGCCGGGCGAGGCGGCGTCGACGCGGACGCCGAACGGCTCCAGCGCGGTGACGGGGTGACCGGAGAGGCGGTCGGTGGCGGGAGGGGTGCTGGTCATGACGGGCCCTTCGGGGGATGCGGGGGTGGGGTGCCCGGTCAGGCGGCGGAGGCCGCGGGGGCGGGCGCGGCGGCGGTGACGGGCGCGGGCTGCGCGTAGTGGCTCGGGCGGCCGTCCACCAGGACCGGCTCGGCGCCCCGCTCCTCGGCCTCGCTCCGCTTGACCAGGACGTACCGGCCGCCGCCGGTGTCCAGCGCCACGCTGTGCCAGGGCGTCAGCCAGTTGTCCGGGGTGTCCACGAGGTGGATGCCGAGCTTCTCCGCGCCGCAGGGCTGCGGGTGGATGGACAGCCGCACGGCTCCGGGGAACCGCTCGGCGAGCAGGTCGCCCCACGCCTTGCTGCGCTGCATCACGGTGTACGCGCGGTTGCGGGCGTCGCGCTGGAGGGCGGCCCTGCTGCCGGTGCGGCCGGGGGTGTCGGCGTCCTCGAACAGGAAGCGCGTCATGGCCCGGTAGAGCGCGACCTCCTCGCCCGCCCGCACCCGCTCCCGGAGTGAGTCGAGGGGCTCGGCGTACCGCTCGGCGAGGAGCTCCCGCATCCGGTCGTGGCCGAGCCCGGCGAACTCGGGGACGTCCTCCAGGTTGAACAGGCCGATGCCGCTCGGCTCCGGCAGCGCGTCGATGAGCTGCTGCATCTCCCGCTGGTAGCCGGTGATGTGGGCGTCCGGGATGCCGACCGCGTCACTGAAGACCCGGCCGTCGGAGCAGATGAGGATCTCGGCCCCCGGCGCGTACACCGCGCGGATCCGCGCGGTCAGCCCGGCGAGGAAGCCCAGCGCCAGCCGCTCCGCCATGTCGGGCAGCGTCCCGAGCACCTTGGCGGTGTTGGGGGACTTGCCGGGAAAGGCCGGCAGCACGAACCGCACCGGCTCGCCGGCCTCGACGTACCGGGTGACGCGGGCGAGATGGGCGTCCCGGCAGTCGGCGCAGGGGGTCCGCGCGCAACCGCCCGTCCGCTGCCCCTTGCGCTGATGACGCAGGACCAGCTCCATGACTCGGCGCGCGATGAGCGCGTCGTCGCCCCTGTCGGCCATCGGTGTCCTCCCGGAATCCCGTTCGATGCTGTGCGGCGTCACCATCCTGACAAGAACTAGAACTTTCAAGTAATCGCATTCGTCCATAGGATGCGGGTTATGGATCTCGAAGTGCGCCACCTCAAGGTGGTATGCGCGATAGCCGACGCCGGCAGCATCACCCGCGCGGCCGCCGCGCTCGGTGTCTCCCAGCCCTCCCTCACCGCCCAGATCCGGCGGATCGAACGGGTCCTGGGCGGCGCCCTGTTCGCGCGGTCCCGGCACGGTGCCGCGCCCACCGCGCTGGGCGAGTTCGTGCTGGCCAGGGCGCGTTCGGTGCTGCCGTCCATCGAGGCGATCCAGCGCGAGTCCGCGCTGCACGCCGGCTCCACCGAGGGTCGCCGGCCCCTGCGGTACGTGGCCACGCCCGGCCCGCTCGCGGTGGGTCTGGTGCGCGAGCTCCAGGAGCTCTTCCCCGGCGCCCTGCCCACCCTGCGCACCGAGCCCAACCTCGCCACCGCCGCCGACCTCGTCGTCAGCGGCCAGCAGGACCTGGCGGCCGTGGCCGAGTACGTCCGGCCGTCCTCCGAGCTCCCGCCGGGCCTGGGCTCGACGACCGTCGCCACCGAACCGGCCTTCGTCCTGCTGCCCCAGGTCCACCCCCTGGCCGCCCGGCCGGAGCTGCGGCTGGCGGAGCTGGCCGAAGCGGAGTGGACCCTTCCGGCCAGTCAGGGCAACGGCCTGTTCGACTCCTTCACCGCCGCCTGCGCCCGCGCGGGCTTCACCCCGAAGGTCCGGCACGACGCCGAGGCCGGGGCGGCCCGCGAACTCATCGCCGACGGCCAGGCGGTGGGCCTGGGCCAGGCCACCTTCCGCGCCACGCCGGGCATCGTCCCGCGCCCCCTGGCGGGCACCCCGCTGCGGATCCGCCACCTGCTGCTGTGGCACCGGCAGGGCGCGCTCAGCGCGCACGCCCCCGCCATCGCCGCCCGCGCCGACCGCGTCTACGCCACCGCCGTGCGCCGCAGCCCCCACTACCTCGACTGGCTGGCCGAGAACCCGCCGCTGGGGGAGGAGCGGCCGCACTGACGGCGCCCGGGCCGCCCGCCGACCGGGCGTGGCGGCGCGCTGTCACAGGGTCGCGCGGGCGGTCCGGTGGCACACGGCCGCGGCCGTCGCTCGGTGCCGCACGGCCCCTATCGCGCCGGCTCCGCCAGCCCCGCCAGTGCCGCGAGGACCTCCGGCCAGGCGGCCGAGCGCGGGTCGATCAGCGCGAAGTGCTCCACGCCCGGCAGTTCGACCAGCGACACCGGATCCCCCAGTCGCCGGGCCCGGGCGGTGAACGTCCGGCTCATCGCCACCGGAATCTGTTCGTCCGCCGTGCCGTGCACCAGCGTCACCCGCACCCCGGTGGGCAGCAGCCACCCCGGATCGGCGGCGGCGTAACGTTCCGGTACGCCCTCGGGCGTCCCGCCGAGCAGGGCCCGGGCCGCCCCCTCGTCGAGGTCCCACAGCGCCGCCAGGGTCGGCGAGGCGCAGCCCGCCAGGCAGAGCACGGCTGCCTCCGGGCGTGCGGCGTACCACGGCGAATCCCGCGGCAACCGGTGCCGCGACGCCGCCCACAGCGCGAGATGGCCGCCCGCCGAGTGCCCGACCCAGACCTGCCGGCGCGGATCCGCGCCGAGGCGCGCGGCCAGCCCGGCCGTCGCGTCCGCCACCGCCGCGATGTCGTCGAACGTGCCCGGCCAGCCCCCGCCGGGCGTCCCGGTGCGCCGGTACTCGGCCGCGGCGACCGCGTACCCCGCCGCGGCCAGGGCGTTGGCCATGGGACGGACGTGCCGGCGGTCGTACGCGGCACGCCAGAAGCCGCCGTGGACGATCAGGACCAGCGGAGCGCCGTCCCGGGGCGCGGGCCACAGATCGACGACCTGGTCCCGGTGGGTGCCGTAGGCCAGGGTGCGATACGGGCGGGGGGCCTGCCGGGAGAGCACCTCCCGGCTCATGGCGCGCCCCGGCTCACGGCGCATCCGCCGGACCGTCCCATTCATGGAACTTCACCGCATTCCTCCCGGTCGTCGCGGCCGTTGCGGAGCAGGTCACGGCCCATCCGAGGCGGGCCGCGGCCGTGCGGGTGCTACGTTCCCTGGTTGACAGATCCTCAGTACGTCACGCCGTCGTCCAGGCGGCGTTTTTGTCACTTCAGGAGAACTTGTTTACATGACCGCCATCACCACCGAACCCGTCCGCGTCCTCGCGATATCCGGAAGCACCCGTACCGCCTCCGTCAACGCCGCCATCCTGCGCGCGGCCGGCGAACTGGCGGGCGCCGAGGTGAAGCTGGAGCTGTGGGACGGCCTCGCCGCCGTCGAGCCCTTCAACGAGGACGACGAGGCCGCGCCGGGCGCCGGTGTGCGGGCCATGCGCGAGGCCATGCTCGCCGCCGACGCGCTGCTGTTCGCCACCCCCGAGTACAACTCCTCCCTGCCCGGCCAGCTGAAGAACGCCCTCGACTGGGCCTCCCGCCCCTACCGGGCCAGCGCGCTCCACGGCAAGACCGCCGCCGTCATCGGCGCCAGCCCCAGCGGCTACGGTGCCAAGTTCGCCCAGGCCGAGCTGCGCAAGGTGCTGACCGCCTGCGGCAGCGACGTCGTCGGCGACGAGCTGTGCGTGGCCAAGGCCCACACCGTCCTCGGCGAGGACGGCCTGCCCGTCGACGAGGAGCTGCGCGCCGCCCTGACCGCCCTGGTCGCGGCCGTCGTCGCCAAGGTCCGCGGCTGACCCTCCGGTCGGCCGGACGCCGCCGGGCCGGGCACCCGCTCCGGCCCCGGCCCGACGGCGTCCGCCGGGCCGGAATGGCGTGAATCGTTCGGTCGCCCCCAGAGGTTGACCGGATCATCGCACGCCGTAACGGGCGTGGTGGGAACATCATCGGGTCGTCGCGGTGCGCGCTGAGTGAAAGCTGTCGAGCCGAGTGGGGCAAGCGCTCGGTCCGGCGCCGCCGCCCGTGCTTCTCGGCGCAGGTGTGCAGGTGTCACGAAGGCGCGGCCGCCCCCTCGAGTTCGAAGACCGGGAGCCGATGTGGCACTGGACCAGGCGTCCGTCATCTCCGAGTGGGTCCTGCCCGCCGCCGTCTGCGCGCCCGTCACCTGGATCTGCCTGGTCTTCCGCTTCCGGGACGACGGCAGGCTGCTGGGGACGGCGCGCTCCTCGGCGCTGGCGCTGTGCGTCGTGCTGTGGACCTCCGGAATGGCCGCCCTGGCCAGCGGAGTCCTGCTGCCGCTGACCCCCAGCGTGCCCCCGATGGCCGTGGGCGTCGCCACCGGCTGGGGCGTGAGCCCCCGGGGCCGGGGCGGCGAGCGCAACGGCGGCGGCCCCGCCATGGCCGTCCTCACCCTCGGCAACTCCCTGCTGCTCCACCAACTGGCGTTGCGCCTGCGGGCGGACCGGGCCGACTGGTGCGAGCGGATGGCCGAGGGCTTCCGGGACTGCTGGCACCTCGACTACTACGCCGACGACATCAGGTCCCACCTGCTGCTGCGGGTCGACGTCCAGGGCCGTACGAGCCGGGCCCGGGCGCTGGCCAAACGCGAGATCAACGAGCGGCACAAGGAGGTGCGGGCGGCGGCACAGAAATGGATCACCGTGGAGACGAAGGTCAAGAAGGCCGCCCGGCTTCAGGGCCGGCTGCCCGAGCCCGATGAGATCCGCCAGGTCAAGCGGGCGTTCGGGGAGGCCGAGCAGTATCTGCGGCATCTGCTGGAGCTCGCGCACGCCCACGGCAAGCGCAGCGACGGGGTGAAGATCCTCGGCATCAAGGAGCGCTATCTGGTCCCCCCGGGCGTGGGCGAGGCCCTGGGCGGCGGGCCCGGCGCGGCGGACACGGATCCGCAGGGCGTCTCCCGGCGCTGATGCCTCGATCGCGCCGATGTCTCGGCCGTCGTGTCAGCGATGCCGCGAGCGGGTGGCCAGGGGAGAGACAGGGGCCGTCTCCAGACGGCCGGAAGCGGCGGTGTCGTCCGCCGGGTGGTGCGTGGGGGCGCCGGAGGCGTCCCGGAAGGTGATCTCGACGGTGGCATCGAGGGATTCGGCCACGGCGGCCAGCGAGCGGAGGGTGAGGTTCTCGTCGCCCGAGAGGATCTGGCTGACCCGGCCCGGGGAGACGCCGAGCTGCTCGGCCAGCTCCTTGCGGGTCATGTCCCGTTCGGCGAGGAGGCCGGCCAGCGAGGCCGTCGTCTGCCGGGCGAGCCGGGCTCCCGCCGGCGCCGCGCCGTGTCCGCCTTCGTGACCGCTCCTGCGCCAGGCCATGTCGTCCCCCCACCAGCTGTCTTCCGGGCGTCCCTTGGGTGCAGCATGCCACCTTTAGCCCTGACTAAAAGACCAGTCTGGCGCAAAGGCCCGCGCACGACAACCGGGCGGGGCCGGTTCCCGCCCGGTGACCAGGGGATACGTGGTTGACGACAACTTTCGGCCAGATCCGGGGAATTCACCCCGGCGGAGGTGTCGCGGGGGGCGTCGCCGGGCGCGGGCGGAGAGTCTGGTCAACCCCCTTCCCGCCGCCTACGATGCGAACGCTCCCGGTCCTACGGGCCCCGGAAGAGGGCGTGGATTGTCATGTGCATGGCTTTTTTGGGTCGTGTCGCGAGTGTCGCGACCCGCACCGCCGCCCGCCCTCCCGGCCGTCCGGCACACGAGTCACCGGCACATGAGTCAGTCGTCACTCCCGCCGCCCAACCGATTGGAGCGCCATGCCCACCGGCCTTCTCACCGCGGGTGCCATCGCGACCCTGCTCGCGGCCCCGCTGTCCACGCACAACCCCTCCGTCATCACCAACCCGCCGCCGGACAAGATCGTGATCGAGGTCGCCACGGTCAACGGATCGGGATGTCCGGCCGGGACCGCCGCCGTCGCGGTCTCGCCCGACAACACCGCCTTCACCGTGACCTACAGCGACTACCTCGCCCAGGTGGGCGTCGGCTCCAAGCCCACCGACTTCCGCAAGAACTGCCAGCTCAACCTGAACGTCCACGTCCCCCAGGGCTTCACCTACGCGATCGCCGCCGCCGACTACCGCGGCTACGCCAAGCTGGAGCCCGGCGCCTCGGGCACCGAGAAGGCGTCGTACTACTTCCAGGGCTCGCCCGTCACCACCCCGAGCAGCCACACCTTCAAGGGCTCCTACGAGGACAACTGGCAGGCCACCGACTCCGTGCCCATCGCCGCGCTGGTCTGGGCGCCCTGCGGCGAGCTGCGGAACTTCAACATCAACACCGAGCTGCGGGTCAACGCGGGCACCTCCGACCCCACCAAGACCACCAGCTTCATGACCATGGACTCCACGGACGGCAGTCTCAAGACCATCTACCACCTGGCGTGGAAGGAGTGCCCGGCCAGATCCTGACGGGACGCCCCGCCGGGTCCCGTGCCACGCGGGCCCCGGCGGCCGACCTGCCCGAGGCGTCGTGTTCTCGCTCACATCGACTTTGCACCCCGGAAACCCCTCCCGACCTGGGGTTATCGCACTCCGTGCGACAGTGGTGACCCAAAGGGTATAGACCTGTGGCGGAAACGGGGCGAATGTTGGGGGAATCCCTCGCCCGGCGCCCTCGCGCCCCCTCGAACGCCCCAGAGCCAGAGCCAGATGCCTGCATTCCGACGCGACACCCTGAGTCCCTCGCATACGGCCGACGCCATTCCCAGTGCCCACGAGCCGATCGCCGCGTGGACGACCCGCCCCTGGGGAGTCCTCGGCGAGCGGGGCCACGGCACCCCCTGGTGCGTGCACAGCCCGCCGGCCCTCGGGGCGGCCCGCCGGACGCGCCCGGGCCCGCCGCCCTCCAGCGCGGTCTCGCTGCCCGCCTCGCCCCGCTCCGTCGCGGCCGCCCGCCGCTTCTCCCGGGGCCTGCTGGCCGAATGGGGCCTCGACGAGCTCGCCGACGACGCCGTCCTGCTCCTCTCGGAGCTGGTCACCAACGCCATCGTGCACGTGCCCGGGGGCGCCGGAGAGGTCCGGCTCGCCCTCAGCCGCACCCCCGCCCAGCTGGTCGTGCAGGTCACCGACGGCGGCGGCCGGCTGCCGCTGTGTGCCGAGGCCGGCCCGGACAGCGAGAACGGGCGCGGCATGTGGCTCGTCGAGCAGCTGGCCGCCGAGTGGGGCCATCACACCTCCGGCGGCGGCAAGACGATCTGGTTCACCCTCCCGCTGCCCGGAGCCGCGCCCCTCCGCTGACCTCCGGCCGCGTGGCCGTGGGCTGCGCGGTGGGCGGGTTCGGGGAGAACATGGAAGACGCTGCGGCGTGACGGCGAGACGTAGGAGGACCGGGACAGGGGCCGGGCGCACACCCGGGCGAGGCCGCCGCACCACCCCGAGCGGGCGGAAGGAGGACCTCGGATGGGTACGACCGACGCGTTCCGGCCGGACCCGGGCCGGGCCAGGGGCACCCCCTACGCGCCCGGCAGCCTGCTGGACGTGCTGAGCGTCGCCGCGGTGGTCCTCGACCAGGACGGCCGGATCGTCCTGTGGAGCCCGCAGGCGGAGGAGCTCTTCGGCTGGACCGCCGCCGAGGCCCTCGGGCGGTACGCCGCCCAGCTCCTGGTCGACAAGGAGAACCTCGACGAGGTCCTGCACCTGTTCGCCAAGGTCGTGGGCGGCGGCGGAAGCTGGGCCGGGGTCTTCCCCGCCCGGCACAAGGACGGCACCACCCGGCTCCTCGAATTCCGCAACATGCGGCTGGAGGACAAGGACGGCCGCGTCTACGCCCTCGGCATGGCCACCGACCAGGAGATCCTGCGGGACGTCGAACGGGACCTGGCCCTGTCGCTGCGGCTCGTGGCCCAGTCCCCGATCGGGCTCGCGATCCTCGACACCGGGCTCCGGTACGTCATGGTCAACCCGGCCCTGGAACGCATCCACGGCATGCCCGCCCGGGCCTACGTGGGCCGGCACGTGCGCGAGGCGCTGCCCTTCCTGTCCGCCCACGAGATCGACGCGGTGGAACGGGCCATGCGCCGGGTCCTCGCGACCGGCGTCCCCCTGGTGGACCACTTCACCGTGGGGCCCACCGCCGACGCCGCCGCCGGGGAGCGGGCCCGGCTCGTCTCCTGCTACCGGCTGGAGGACCCCGCCGGCCGCCCGATGGGGCTGGCCACCTCGGACGTCGACATCACCGACCGGCACCGGACGGCCACCGAGGCCCGCCGCAGACTGGCCCTGATCGCCGACGCGTCCGTGCTCATCGGCACCACGCTCGACCTCGACCAGACCGCCCGGGAACTGGCCGGGGTCGTCGTTCCCGACCTGGCCGACGTGGCGGCCGTCGACATCCTCGACACCGCCCTCCACGGCCACGTCACCCCGCCGGACGAACGGGCCGCCGTCTTCCGGGCCCTCGCCGTCGCCTCGGCCGGCGGGAACGGCGGCGAGGGCCCGGTCACCGGCGCCATCACCGACGCCGTACGGGCCGCCGACCCGCCCGGGGAGATCGCCAAGTACGACCCCGACCGCCTGGTCGCCCGGTGCGTGAACACCGCCCGCCCCGTCCGGCTGACCCGCGTGGCCCCCGCGGACCTGTCCCGGATCGCCCGCGACGCCCCGTCCGCCGAGCTCCTCGGCCGCGCCGGGCTCCACTCCTACCTGGTCGTACCGCTGATCGCCCGGGGCGAGGTGCTCGGCGCCCTGGACCTCAAGCGGATCACCAACCCCGAGCCCTTCGGCGAGGACGACGTCGTCCTCGCCGGCGAGCTCGCCGCCCGCGCGGCCGTCTGCATCGACAACGCCCGCTGGTACCAGCGCGAACGCGCCACCGTCCTCACCCTCCAGCGGAACCTGCTGCCCCAGCGGCCCCAGAACCTCGTCGGCCTGGAGGTCGCCTACCGCTACCAGCCCGCCGGGGCGGCCGTCCAGGTCGGCGGCGACTGGTTCGACGTCATCCCGCAGGAGGGCGACCGCAGCGCCCTCGTCGTGGGGGACGTCATGGGCAGCGGCATCAACGCCGCCGCGGCCATGGGCCAGCTGCGCACCGCCGCCCGCACCCTCTCCGGCCTCGGCCTCGACCCCGGCCGGGTGCTCCACCACCTCGACCGCACCGCCAGTGGTCTCGACCAGACCATCGCCACCTGCGTCTACGCCGTCTACGACCACCAGGAGGCGTGCTGCCGCGTCGCCAACGCCGGCCATCTGCCCCCGGTCCTGATGCGGCCCGGCCTCCGGCCCGTCCTGCTGGACCTGCCCACGGGCGCGCCGCTGGGCGTGGGCGGCGTCCCCTTCGAGAGCGTCGGCGTGGAGCTCGCCCCCGGCGACCAGCTCGTCCTCTACACCGACGGGCTGGTGGAGACCCGCGACGAGGCCATCGACACCCGCCTCGCGGTCCTCGTCGACCTCCTCGACCGGCACCGGCTCGACCTGGAGGCCATGTGCGACCTGCTGCTCACCGAGCTCCGCGAGGACAACGACCAGGACGACGTCGCCCTGCTCATCGCCCGGGTCCGGGGCCCGTCGTAGCGAGGTCCGTCCGGCCGTGCGGCCGGGGCAGTTCGGCGCGGCCGAACAGCAGGGCGTAGCCGCTGGGGAGCCGGTGGAGGATGCGGGTGATCAGATCGGAGCCGGCATGGGCGGCGACGGCGGAGAAGACGGAGCCGGTGTCCCAGCGGGTGGTGGCCAGGGAGGCGCCGGTGCGGGCGGCGAGGTCCTTGACGAAGGCCCAGCCGGTCAGCGGCCGGGTGTCGGGGATCTGCGTGGTCAGCACGCGTGCGGCTTCCAGGGGCAGGCAGCCGGCCAGCTCGACGCGTTCGTCGCCGGTCAGCTGACGTCCCAGCCCGGCGAGGACCAGGCGGACGGCTTCGTCGGCCCGCTCGCGGGTGGGGTAGGCGCCTTGGTAGCGGACCTTCTCCAGCATCTGCTCGTACGCCGTCCCGTACGGCCGCTGGTGCTCAAGCGGTACGCGCGCGTCGGAGATCACTGCGGTGCATGCCTTTCGTGGTCCAGGGGCGGGGAGGGCGGTGCCGGGGTGCGGCACCACCCGTCGTGGTCAGGTGGGCCGGGGGCGGCCGAAGAGGAGGTCGTAGCCGGCGGGGAGCTGGAGGAGGATCTGGCCCAGCAGGTCCTCGCCGGCCGCGTCGGCGACGGTGGACAGCACGGCGCTGACGTCCCAGGCCGCGGTCTGCTCGGTGGCGCCCTCGATCCACGCGGCGGTCGCGCGGACGAACCGTTCGGGGGACAGCGGCTCGGCGCTCTGCAGCGGGTTGAGCAGGATCAGGGCGAACGTCTCGGGCAGGCGCGCCGCCAACTGGGCGCGGACGTCGCCGACCAGGTGCGCGCCGAGGAGCGCGAGCACCACACGGGCCGCGCGCTCGGCTTCCTCCAGGGTGTTGTACTCGCCGCGTTCCCTCACGTGGTCGAGGAACGCTTCGCGTCGCAGGGTCATCAGCCGCCACCCCTTCTCGCTCGGGTTGCGAAGGGGGGTGCGGGGAGCGGGTCGAGGGGAGGACAGGTGCCCGCTCTCCGCACCCGTCCGGCCGGTGTCAGCCGGAGATCTCCTTGTGGCCGGATCCGACGCCGATGGAGACCTTGCGGGGCTTGGCGCGCTCGGCGATCGGGATGCGCAGGGTGAGCACGCCCGCGTCGTAGTCGGCCTTGATGTGCTCGGTGTCGAGGGTGTCGGCGAGCACGATCTGCCGGGAGAAGGCACCCAGCGGCCGCTCGGACAGCTCCATCTGCACGTCGTCGGCCTTCGCCACCGGTCGCCGCTCGGCCTTGACGGTGAGCATGTTCCGCTCGACGTCGATGTCGATCGCGTCCGCGGTGACGCCGGGGAGGTCGAAGGCCACCACGTACTCGTCGCCTTCGCGGTACGCGTCCATCGGCATGGCCGACGGGCGGGACCACGTGCCCGTGCCCATCAGCTGCTGCGCCAGCCGGTCCAGCTCACGGAAGGGGTCAGTGCGCATCAACATGGTGAAACACCTCCAGTGGGTTCGGGCAGTTGCTGCCAATGCGCCTCACTGACTCCGTTGTAACATGTCATCCAATGGATGACAAACATGATGTCGTCCACATGATGACAACTGCGGGAGGTGCTCGTGACCACAGCCGACCAGCCGTCCACGACCAGCGCGCATGCCCACGGCCCGGCGTCGTTCCTCGCCGCTGCGGCCGCCCTGCGCGCCATAGACGACGCCCTGCGCGACGCCCGGCGAGAGCCCCCGGACACGCCCGGAGGCACGGGCCCCGGGCCGGAGCAGGCGCTGGCCTCCCTGATGCTGCTGCGCCAGGTGCGCGAGCAGCTCGCCGGGTGGGAGACGGGGCTGATCGAGACCGCCCGGGACGCGGGAGCCAGCTGGGCCGATCTCGCCCATCCGCTCGGCGTCGCCAGCCGTCAGGCCGCCGAACGCCGCTACCTGCGCGGCCGCCCCGGCCCCGCGGGCACCACCGGCGAACAGCGCGTGACGGCCACCCGCCAGGCCCGGGCCGCCGAGCGCACCACCGCCATCTGGGCCCGCGCCAACGCCGCCGACCTGCGCCGCCTCGCCGGCCAGATCACCGCCCTCACCGACCTTCCGCCGGCCGCCCGGGGCCCGCTCGGCGAGCTCCACGCGGCCCTCGCCCATGACGACCCCGCCGACCTCATCGCCCCCCTGGCCGCCGCCCGCGTCCACCTGGCCGCCGCCCACCCCGATCTCACCGCCCGGATCGACACCCTCACACCCCCCTGAACCGCGAGGGCCCTGTAAACTGGCGATACAGCCCTTGACCTGCAAAAACGCAGGCAGGGAGCCTACTTTCGGGAGTACCTCGATGTATCGCACCATGATGAAGTCGAAGATCCATCGCGCCACCGTCACCCAGGCCGACCTCCACTACGTGGGTTCGGTGACCATCGACGGCGATCTGATGGAAGCCGCCGACCTGCTGCCCGGCGAGAAGGTCGACATCGTCGACATCGACAACGGCGCCCGCCTGTCGACCTACGTCATCGAGGGCCCGCGCGGCTCCGGCGTGCTCGGCATCAACGGCGCGGCGGCCCGGCTCATCAGCCCCGGCGACCTCGTCATCATCATCGCCTACGGCACCATGGACGACGCCGAGGCCCGCGCCTTCCAGCCGCGCGTCGTCTTCGTCGACGAGCGGAACCGGGCCGTCGACCTGGGCAGCGACCCGGCCGCCGTCCCCGAGGGGTCGGGGCTCTCCCGGGGGGACCGGGTCGCGGTCTGAGGGCCGCCCCTACGCCCTGCCGGCGGCCCGGGCGATCGCCCGGGCCGTGATCCGGCCGGCCGCCAGTACGCCGGGGTCCTCGCTCGGGCGGCAGCGGCCCGCCGCCGGGTCGTACTCCGTCATGATCACGCCCGCGTGGTCCGTCGCCGGCTCCTCCAGGAACACCGGCCGCTCGCGCGCGGCCAGGGCGTCCCGCAGATCCCGCGAGCGCCCGGCGGGGATCAGGGTGTCTGCCGTGCCGTGCACCAGGGTGACCGGTACGGCGGACGTCTCCGGGACGCCGGTCGGGCCGGTCAGGTCGGTCAGCGGGACCGTGCCCGTCGTCCGGTTCGGGAGGTCATAACGCGAGGCGATGCTCACCACGGCCGCCGGGCGCCGGCCACCGACGACGTCCGGCCGCAGCGCGACACCCACCGCGGCCGACCCGCCGGCCGACCAGCCCGCCAGCACGAACCGCTCCGGATCGCCCCCGAGCCCCGCCGCCCGCGCGCGGGCGAACTCCAGCGACGCCAGCAACTGCGCCCGGCCGCCGTCCGGCTCGTCGGAACGCCAGTCCGGTACGAGGACGAGCACCCCCTCGCGCGCGACCGCCTCGGCCAACGGCCGCATGACGTCCCGCTCGTCGGGCCCGACACCGTGCCAGAGCAGCACGACGGGCGGTGGGGCCGTACCCCGAGGGCCGGCGCCCGGCGCGGGGCGGTGGACGTCGATGAGCTTGCCGTGCGGCATGGCGACGGTCTCGACCGTCTCGGCGCTCGTGCCGGGGCGGGTGGTGGCGGTCACGGTGCCTCTCGTGGCGGGGTGGCGCGGTTCGTCGGGAGGCCCTCCAACTCGCGTACGCGCTCGATCACTTCGTTGATGGAGTGGAGGCTCTCCGCCGACAGCCCGGCCGCGCGGAGCGCGACCCGCTGGACCTGCGGTTCGCGCAGCGCCACCAGCAGGCCCAGGTCGGCGTTGACCGTCTCCGTCACCTGGTCGTCGAAGAAATAGGCCGGGGGTACGCCGAAGAACTTCGCCAGCGCCTCCACGTGTCGCAGCGTCGGATTGCTGCGCTGCCCCTTCCGCAACAGCCAGATGTAGCTGCCGGAAATCGACACACCCCCGGCGGTGATCGCACGCGCCACTTCCTCCGTGGTGTACGGCTCCCGGCCGTCCGGCACCACCGTGCGGAAGAGGTGGTTGAGCTTGTCCGCCAGTGTCCGCGCGGCCCTGGCTTCGGAATCGTTCATGATCGCACCTCCCTCCCGCGGTCAATCTAGCTTACGGGCCGATACGCACGGTCAAGTGCCGAGCCGTGCACGGTCATGTGCCCCGGCGCATAACACGGTTGACAGCGAGCGCGCTCGCTGCCTAGCGTCCTCGGTGTCGGCGGATCGACTGGTGTTGGACGGCCCGGCAGGGCGGTCGGTCACCAGTTGGCGGGGGCGGGGCCTGGGGCCCCGTACCCACCGGGCGCGATCCGTCGTCGGCCGGAGAGTTCTTCTGGAGGGGGTTTCGTGACGGTTTCAAGGCCGGAACAGCGGCACACCGTCGTGCTCCCCCTCACGTCCCTGCTGCCCGCGGCGTCACCGCGGCTGGCGGGGGAGGACCCCCGCCACGTCCAGGCCATCGCCCGGCTGGACAGCCCCTTGCCGCCCATCGTCGTCCACCGCGCCACCCTGCGGGTCGTCGACGGAATGCACCGGCTGCGAGCCGCTCGTCTACGGGGGGATGAGCGGATCGCGGTCCGGTTCTTCGAGGGCAGCGAGGAGGACGCGTTCGTCCACGCTGTCCGGGCGAACACCCGGCCGGGTGGCCTTCCCCTCACCCGGGCGGACCGGTCGGCCGCCGCCGAGCGCATCATCCGGAGCCATCCGCACTGGTCGGACCGGCTGATCGCGTCGGCGGCGGGCCTGGCCGCCAGCACGGTGGCCTCCCTGCGCCGCCGCGCCGGCCACCCCGCCGCCCCCACCACGACCCGCACCGGCCGCGACGGCCGCGTCCGCCCGCTCAACGCGGCGGACGGCCGGCGCCGCGCCGGAGCGCTCATCGCCGCCCGGCCCGAGGCCAGCCTCCGCGAGATCGCCCACGACGCCGGCATCGCCGTCGGCACCGCGCGCGACGTCCGGCTGCGGCTGGCGCTCGGGCAGGACCCGGTGCCCAAGAAACTGCGGGACGCGGAGCGGCGGGACACGGGGGCCGTCCCCTCCATGGGGGCTGTCCCTTCCGTGGGGGCTGTCCCTTCCATGGGAGATGGCGCGTCGGCCGTCGTCGCGCCGGTCGCCGCCCCCTCCCCGGCGGGTGACGGTTCGTCCTCCTTGTCCAGGCTCCGCACGGACCCCTCGCTCCGGCTCACCGAAGGCGGCCGCATCCTGCTGCGCCTGCTCAACGCCCACGCCATGGGCGGCGACCGCTGGCGCCGGCTCCTCGACGCCGTGCCCGCCCACCGGCGGCAGACCGTGGCCCAGGCCGCCCGGCACTGCGCAGCCTCCTGGCTGCGCTTCGCCAGCGAACTCGAGCGCCAGGCCGGGTGACGGCACGGTGATGAGCGCTGTCACGGCGACCGGTACGGCGACCCCCGCGGGGGCACAGGGCGGGTTTCCCGGCGCCGCCGCCGCGCCTGTCACCCTCGCCCTGCTGGGGCCCGTCGCCGCCGGCGTCGGCGGGCGGTCCGTGGCCGTCGACGGGCGCAGACAGCGCGTCGTGCTGTCCCTGCTCGCGCTCGCCCGGGGGCGGGTGGTCTCCGTCCGCACCCTCGCCGACGCGATCTGGGGCGAACGGACGCCCCTGTCCGCGCGCCCTCAGATCGCCCTGTGCGTCCGTGCGTTGCGCGCGGCGTTCCGGGGCGCCGGGCACGGGGAGCCGCTGATCGTCGGTGCGGCCTCGGGCTACCGGCTGTGCGTCGAGCAGGTCGGTGTCGACGTGCTCGACTTCGACGCGCTGGTCGACGCGGCGGCCTGCTCGGCCGCCGCCGGGCCCGGTGGTGTCGAGGAGGCCGGTGAGCTGTACCGGCGTGCCCTCGGACTGTGGCGCGGGCCGGCGCTGGACGGGGTGGGCGGGCGCGTCACCGAGGGCGAGGCCGCCCGGCTCCACGCGCGCCGCGCGGCGGCCGCGCGGGCGCTGCTCGATGTGGGGGAGACGCTGCTGGCGGACGGGCTCTTCGACGAGGCGGAGGGGGCGTTCGCGGACGCCTTGAGTGCCGGTGAGGCGCTCGACGATCTGTCGCTGATCGGTGAGGGGGCGCTGGCGCTCGGCCGGTTGTGCCGGATGCTGCGCCGGACGGGAAGGGCCGGGCGGTCTCTCGCGGCGGCTCGCGTCGCGTTCCTGCGGGTGGGGGACGCCGGGGGCATGGGCAGGGTCTCGGCGGAGATCGTGGCGCTGGCGGAGTGCGTGGCGGAGGCGCCGGGTGCGGTCGATCTGGTGCCGCGTCAGGGGCGGCGGGCCTAGCCCTGTCACCACGGCGCCCCGTTAGGGGCGCGGGGCCGTGACACCGTGCGGCTCCGCCGCGTGGGCACGACAGGCCACGACGTGGCCGCGGATTGCCCGGACCCCCGGGGTGGCGTGTCGGCTGCGGGCCGTCGTCGGCCGATCGCGCAGTTCCCCGCGCCCCTTACGGGGCACCGCACGATCCCTACGCCAGCTCCTCCGCCGTCGGGTACGACGGTTGTGCGCCCGGGCGCGTCACCGATGCCGCGCCGACCCTGACCGCGAAGCGGGCCGCCTCCTCCAGGGTCGCTCCCCGGGCCAGGCGCAGGGCCAGGGCGCCGGTGAAGGCGTCGCCCGCGCCCGTTGTATCGATCACCTCAACGGGAACGCCCGGGATCCGGAGGGGTTCCGCTGCCTCCGTGTCCAGGATCAGCGCTCCTTCGCCGCCCAGGGTGATCACCACTGAACGGGCGCCCCGCTCTCGCAACGCGTGCGCCCGGTCGGTCGGGGTGCCGGCGGGCAGGCCCGAGAGGAGCGCGGCCTCGTGCTCGTTGACCACCAGGGGGTCGGCCGCTGTCAGGAGGTCCGTGTCCAGGGATTCCGGGGTCGGGGAAGGGTTGAGGACGACCCTCGTGCCCGACGCGGTCGCGGTTTCCACCGCTGCCCTCACCGTCTCCGTGGCGATCTCCAGTTGGAGCGAGACCACCGCCGAGGCGGCCACCACCTCCCGCGCCGCCCGTACGTCGGCGGGGGAGAGGCGGGCGTTGGCGCCGGGGGAGACCACGATCGTGTTGTCCCCGTCCGGCCCCACGACGATCATCGCGGTGCCCGTCCGGGCTCCCTTCTCCACCAGGACGTGCCGCAGTTCCGTGCCCGCCGCGTGCTGGGCCTCCAGCAGCAGTCGCCCGAACGGGTCGTCGCCCACCCGGGCCAGCAGTGCCGTGCGGGCGCCGAGTCTGGCGGCCGCCGCGGCCTGGTTGGCGCCCTTGCCGCCCGCGGACTCGACCAGGTCGGTGCCCAGCACCGTCTCGCCCGGGCCCGGGCGGCGGGCCACACGGACGGTCAGGTCCGCGTTGGCCGAGCCGATCACCAGGACGTCGTAGCCGTACCTGTCGCTCATCTCGTCACCGTCATTCGAAGTCCGCCGCGTTCCCGCGGGTCACCAGCACCACCGGGACCTTCACCCGGTCCGGCAGCCGTTCGCCGTGCGCGGCCCTGACCGCCCACTCCACCGCCTGCTTGCCCAGCAGCCTCGGCTGCTGGGCCACCGTCGCCGTCAGCGTCCCGTCGCGTACGGCCCTGACGCCGTCCGGGGTGCCGTCGAAGGCCACGATCCTCACGTTCCTGTGTCCCAGTGTCTTCGCCGCGCCCAGGGCCATCTCGTCGTTGGCCGCGAACACCCCTGTGATGTCGCGGTGCGCCTGGAGCATGTTGGCCATCACGTCCATGCCCTTGGTGCGGTCGAAGTCGGCCGGCTGCCGGGCCACTACTTCGATGCCCGGATACGTTCGGATGCCCGCCTCGAAGCCCTTGGCGCGTTCCCGGGCCGCCGACGTGCCCGGGCGCCCCTCCAGGAACGCCACCTTGCCGTGGCCTCCCAGCGCGTCGGCCAGGGCCTTGGCCGCCTGGCGGCCGCCCTCGACGTTGTCGGACGCGATGGTCGTGCCGACCGTGCCGCCGTTGACGCCCCGGTCGATGGAGATCACCGGCACCTCGGCCCGGTTCGCCACGCCCACGGCCGGGACGGCCGCGTCCGAGTCCACCGGGTTGATCACGGCGGCCTTGACGTTCTGGCTGGTGAACGTCTCCATCTGATTGACCTGCTGGACCGGGTCGTTCTGGGCGTCCGTGATGTTGATCTTCAGGCCGCGTGCCCTCGCCTCGGCCTTCGCGCCCTCCTTGATGCCCACGAAGAAAGGGTTGTTCATGGTGGAGAGGGCCAGGCCCAGGTCCGTGTCGCCGCCCCTGTCGCAGCCCGTCAGGGTCGTCAGGAGGACGGCCACCGCGAGGGTGTACGCGCGGCCCCTCATCAGGCGCCCCTCCATCACGCGCCCCTTCATCGCGTCGCCCTGCGGCGCAGCGTGTCCAGCAGCACCGCCACCGCGATCACCGCGCCCGTGGCCACCTGCTGCCAGAACGCCGAGACGCTCAGCAGGTTGAGGCCGTTGCGCAGCACCGCGAGGATCAGCGCGCCGACGAGCGTTCCGGACGCCTTGCCGGAGCCGCCCGACAGGCTCGCCCCGCCGATCACCACGGCGGCGATCGCGTCCAGTTCGTACCCCGCGGCCGCCTGTGGCTGGGCCGAGGTGAGCCGGGCGGCGAGGACGACGCCCGCGACGGCGGCGAAGAGCCCGGACAGCGCGTGGACGGTGAGCTTGCGGCGGCGTACGTCGATGCCGGACAGCCGGGCCGCCTCCTCGTTGCCGCCGATCGCGAACATCGCCCGGCCCGCGGGGGTGCGCGTCAGGACCAGCGCCGTCAGCAGACCCGCCGCGGCCATCACCAGGACGGGCACCGGCAGCCGGCCGGCCAGCGTGTCGCCCAGGTGGGCGAGGGAGGACGGGAAGGCGATCGGGGAGCCGCCGGAGATGACGAGCGCGAGGCCGCGGGCCACCGACAGCATCGCCAGCGTGGCGATGAAGGAGGGCAGCTTTCCGTAGGCGACCAGGGCGCCCGAGACCAGGCCCGCGACCGCGCCCGTCCCGAGGCCCAGCGGCAGGGCCAGCCACACGGGCAGGCCGTGGCCGGTGGCGGCCCAGGCGACGACCGTGGCGGACAGCGCGGCCACCGAGCCGACGGACAGGTCGATGCCCGCCGACACGATCACGAACGTCAGGCCGAAGGCCAGGATCGCCGTGACGGACGCCTGTACCCCGACGTTGAGGAGGTTCCGCCCGTTCAGGAAGTCCCGGGAGAGGACGGTCATCGCCGCGATCAGCGCGAGCAGCCCGCCCAGTGGTCCGTTGCGGAGCACCGCCCGGGTGAACCACTGCCCGGTGCTCCCGGGCGTTCGAAGCACCTCAGCCGACATGGGAGCCCTCCATCGCGCTCTCGTCCTGGATGTTCTGCCGGACCGCCAGTTCCATCACCGCGTTCTGGGTGGCCGTCGCGGCCGGGAGTTCACCGGTCAGGCGGCCCTGTGCCATCACCAGGACGCGGTCGCTCATGCCCAGGACCTCGGGGAGGTCGCTGGAGATCAGCAGCACGGCGTCGCCCGCCGCCGTCAGTTCGTTGACGAGCCGGTAGATCTCGACCTTCGCGCCGACGTCGATGCCGCGCGTCGGCTCGTCGAGGATCAGCAGGCGGGCGCCCGCCAGCAGCCACTTGCCGATGACGATCTTCTGCTGGTTGCCGCCCGAGAGGGTGCGGGCCGCGCGGTCCAGACCGCTGTGCCGCACCTTCAGCCGGTCGGCGACGGCGGTCGCCGCGCGGCGCCGGGCCCGGCGGTCGACCAGGCCCAGGCGGGTGTCGCGGTCCAGCCGGGCCAGGGTGAGGTTGTCGTCCAGGGAGGCGCCGAGGACCAGGCCCTGGCCCTTGCGGTCCTCGGGGACGAGCCCGATCCCGGCCCGCATCGCCGCCCGGACGTCGCCCGGGGGCAGCCGCTCGCCGTCGATCTCGACCGTGCCCGTGTCGTAGCGGTCCGCGCCGAAGACCGCTCGCGCCACCTCCGTGCGGCCCGCGCCCACCAGTCCCGCCAGGCCCACCACCTCGCCCGCCCGGACGTCGAAGCCGACGTCCGTGAAGGCCCCGCGCCGGGTGAGGCCCCGGACGCGCAGCAGCGGCGCACCGGGTTCCGCGGGGCGTTCGCGGGGGTAGCGGTCGGTGACGTCGCGGCCCACCATCAGCCGGATGAGCTCGTCCTCGGGTGTGGAGGCGGGCACCTCGGCCACCGAGCGGCCGTCGCGCAGGACGGTGACGCGGTCGCCCAGGGCGGTGATCTCCTCCAGGTGGTGGGTGATGAAGACGATGCCCGTCCCCTCGGCGCGCAGCTCGCGCACGATGCCGAAGAGGGTGCCGGTCTCCTCGGCGGTGAGGACGGCCGTGGGCTCGTCCATGATCAGGACGCGGGCGTCCAGGCTGAGGGCCTTGGCGATCTCCACCATCTGCCGCTGGGCGACGCCGAGCCCGGCCACGGGCGTGGTGGGCGGCACGTCGAGGCGGACCCGGCGCAGCAGCGCCGCGGCCCGCGTCCGCAGGGCGCGCCGGTCGATCAGGCCGAGGGCGGTGCGCGGCTGGCGGCCGAGGAAGAGGTTCTCGGCGACGGTGAGGCCGGGGACGAGGGTGAGCTCCTGGTGGATGGTGGCGATGCCGAGGCGTTCGGCGTCCCGGCCGGAGCGGATCGTCACCTCCTCGCCGTCGGCCAGGATCCGGCCGGCGTCGGGGCGGTGGGCTCCGGCGAGCATCTTGATGAGCGTGCTCTTGCCCGCGCCGTTCTCTCCCAGCAGGACGTGCACCTCGCCCGCGCGCACGCTCAAGGACACGCCGTCCAGGGCGCGGACGCCGGGGAAGGACTTCACCACGCCTTCCACGCGCAGCAGTTCGCGTGGCGCGTCGTCGTCGACGCCCGTCATGCCTCGCCCCTCTCGGCCGGCGGTGGGTGGGTCACTCGCCGCAGGAGCGGCGGCGTACGAGCCGGGCGGGCAGCAGGACCGAGCCGGCGGGGCGGCCCGCGATCCGTTCCAGCAGGGTGTGCACGGCGGCCCGGCCGAGGGCCCCGGTCGGCTGGGCGACGGCCGTGAGCGGCGGGTCGAGGTGGGCGAACCAGGGCACGTCGTCGAAGGCCACGAGCGCCATGTCGGCGGGGACGCGCAGGCCGCGCGCCCGCAGCTCGTCCAGGGCGCCGAGCGCCATCAGGTTGTCGGTGGCGAGCACGGCGTCCGGCGGCTCGGCCGCCTCCAGCAGCCGGCGCATCACCTGGCGGCCGCCGGCGGGGCTCGGGTCCGGTGAGGCACCGACGCGGCCGGGCGGCAGGGCCACGCCGTGCGCCGCGAGGGCCGTACGGAAGCGGGCGAGCCGTTCGTCGCCGGTCGGGGTGCCCGCCGGGGCGACGATCACGGCGGGCCGCCGCCTGCCCAGCGCGGCCAGGTGCGCGGCGAGTTCGGTGAGCGCGGCGCCGCCCTCGGCCCGGACGCAGGGCGCGGCGACGCCCGGGACGGCGCGGTCGAGGAGGACGAGCGGGGTGCCGGCGTCCACCGCCTCGCTCAGCATCGGGGAGCCGGTGCCGGCGGAGCTGACCATCAGCCCGTCGATCCGGCGGTCCAGGAGGGTGCGGATGTAGTCGTCCTGCTGCTCGGGGCTCTCGCCCGCGTTGCCGATGATCAGGCTGTAGCCCAGCCGCCGGGCCTCCTGCTCGACGGCGTCGGCGAGTTCGGTGAAGAACGGGTTGCGCAGATCGCTGACGACGAGCCCGAGGGTGCGGGTCCGGGCGGTGCGCAGGGCGCGGGCGACGACGTTGGGGCGGTAGCCGAGCTCCTCGACGGCGGCCAGGACGCGTGCGCGCGTCTCGGCCACGGGGGAACGGCCGTTGAGGACGCGGGAGACGGTGGCCGTGGACACCCCGGCCCGCTCGGCGACGTCCTTGATGTTCGCCACGGTTCCTCCCCCCGTCCCGACGCGATCGGATCACGTTCCGTGCAATCGATTTCGCGCCCACAGGAAATCGATTGCACGGATCGGGGGTCAAGATGCCGCGGGTGTGACGCCCGTCACCGGGTAGGCGTCACCCGTTCGACCCATGGCCCGGACGGGCGCGGTGAGCCGGGGCGCGGGCGCCCGCGCCCGGGGTGGCATTGCTCTGAGTGACGCACGGGAGCTCCGAGTCGCGAGTGGCGCGAGCCGGGGTCATGCTGGGACGACCGTGGCCGACACCGGCCGGCCCGGCCCCCGGAACCGGCCCGGCCACGGGCGGCCCCTGGGGCGGTCGCGCCCCCGACGGCGCCCGGCCGGCAGGCACTCCTTGACGCACGAGCGAGGGGACAACTGTGACCATGGCCGAAACCGAGCACCCTCCCCGCGGGCGCCGACCCGACGCGCCCGGCACCGAGGACGCCTTCCGCCGGCTGGCGACCCTTCCCGCCGGCCCGGAGCGCGACCGGCTCCGGCACGACGTGATCGCCGCCTGGCTGCCCATGGCCGAACGCGTCAGCCTCCGCTTCCGCAAGTGCGGGGAGAGCCCGGCGGACCTGCGCCAGGTGGCCGCGCTGGCCCTCGTCCACGCCGTGGACCGCTACGACCCCGGGCTCGGCTACGCCTTCGAGTCCTTCGCCATCCCCACGATCAGCGGCGAACTCAAACGGCACGTCCGCGACCACGTGTGGTCCCTGCACATCCCGCGCCGGGACCAGGAGCTGCGGGCCGCCGTCCGCGCCGCCCGCGCCCGGCTCGAACAGCGGGGCGCGAGCAGCGCGGTCACCCCCGCCGAACTCGCCGCCGAGACCGGCCTGTCGGAGGAGGAGGTGCTGCGCGGGCTCGACGCGGACGGCGTGCACCAGACGCTCTCGCTCGACCACTCCGTCGCCGGCGCCGACGACCTCCCCCTCGCCGACACCCTGGGCCTGGCCGACCGGGCGCTGGACCTGGTCGTCGACCGGCAGTCCCTGCGCCCCCTCCTGGACGCGCTGCCCGAGCGCGAACGCTACGTCCTGTACTGGCGCTTCTTCGGCAATCTCACCCAGAAGCAGATCGGGGCGCGCCTGGGCGTCTCCCAGATGCAGATCTCCCGCATCCTCAGCCGCACCTGCGACCGGCTCCGCCGGCAGCTCCTCGCCGCGGCCTGACCCGCCAGGGTCCCCGTTCCCGTCCCATCGCCCCGGTCTCCCCGACGTGCGGGGAGACGTGAGGGAAGGCTCACCGCCATGACGTCAGAACACTCGCGGCTGACCCCCGACCTGCCGCCGATCGTGGAGATACCCGACCTGCCCGGCGCCGCCGCCGGCACCGAGGCCTCGGTGCCGACGGGGGCCGGACATGGCAGTGGCGCCCATCAGGAGGGAGATGGGCGCCACGAACGCGCGGGGGACGGGTCCGGCGGCTGACTGTGACCCGGGCCCCGGCGCTGCGCGGTCCGGCTGAGACGCGCGCAGAAAGGGGGGTGGTGATCAGCTGTTCACGCAGACGTTGCCGAAGGTCGGGTTCAGCAGGGCGATGATGTCGATCGAGTTCCCGCACAGGTTGATCGGGACGTGGATCGGGACCTGGATGACGTTGCCCGAGATGACGCCCGGCGAGCCCACGGCCGCACCCTGCGCCCCGGAGTCGGCGGTGGCGACGCCGGCGATACCGGTCACCGCGGTGCCCACGGCGGCGGTCAGGACAGCAGCCTTGGCGATACGCGACATGGCTAAACCTTTCTAAGGGGTGTTGAGAGACGATTGTGACTGCCGTTTCGGTGGGAATTGGGCAAATGTGCTGGATAACCCACCCAATTAACCCGGAAAGATCAATAAGTCGTATGTGATGCACGGTGGTTGGGGGAGTGGATCGCGGCAGTTCGCGAGGGCGGCCGGCCCGCTCGCCCGGGTGCTCCGGGCGGCGCCGGGGCGGGGGAGGGGCGCCGTCGGCGAAGGCCCGGCGCACGGCCCGGCCACAAGCTCCCCGGGCAGCGGTTTGGCGCTGCCGCACTTGGCTACGTACAGTTTCCTGGAAGACTTGTCGAACAAGCGGACTGGGAAACACAGCGGCCATGACCGTCACTGAAGAGAACCGCGACGGTGCAGGCCACCTGTCGATCACCGATCTCCCGGAGATCACGGACGCCGGCGGGCCCGGCGAGGGCGCGGACGCCGAGGGCGTCGAGGGCATAGCCCCCGAGCGCATGGCCGTCCTCCTGAGCGTGCTCGAGGAGCTCGACCGGCTGCCCGTCGACCACCCCGACGCGATCGCCGTCCGGCGCGCCACCTCCGGCGTCTACCGCACGGTGAAGCAGCGCCGCCGCCAGGAGCGCCGCGCCGCCAAGACCGCCAACGACCGCATGGTCACCGAGGCCACCGCCACCGGCTCCGCCGCCCGGATCGACGACGAGACCGAGGGCCTCCTGCCGTCCTCGGTCACCGAGGCCGGCCGGATCGCCGGGATCCTCCAGCGCCCGCGCTCCTGCTACGTCTGCAAGACGCGGTACGTCGAGGTCGACTACTTCTACCACCAGCTCTGCCCGAGCTGCGCGACCGAGAACCGCGCCAAGCGCGACGCCCGCGCCGACCTCGCGGGCAAGCGCGCGCTGCTCACCGGCGGCCGGGCCAAGATCGGCATGTACATCGCGCTGCGGCTGCTGCGCGACGGCGCCCACACCACGATCACCACCCGCTTCCCCAAGGACGCCATCCGCCGCTTCAAGGCGATGGATGACTCGGCGGACTGGATGCACCGCCTGGAGGTCGTCGGCATCGACCTGCGCGACCCGGCCCAGGCCGTCGCGCTCGCCGAGCAGGTCGCCGAGGCCGGCCCGCTGGACATCCTGATCAACAACGCCACCCAGACCGTGCGCCGGCTGCCCAGCGCCTACGCCGCGCTGGTCGAGGGCGAGGGCGCCCCGCTGCCCGCCGGCGAGCTGCCCGCCCACCACGTCATCGGCGCCTTCAACTCCGGCGCGGTCGACGGCCTGGCGGCGCTGCCGCTGGGCGCGAGCGGCCTGGACGCCCAGAAGGTCGCCGACCTCGCCCTGGTCGCGGGCAACGCCAGCCTCGAACGGCACCTCGACGGCACCGCCATCGACGCCGGCGGCCTGCTGCCGGACGTCGTCGAGACCAACACCTGGGTGCAGACCATCGACCAGATCTCCCCGGTGGAGCTGCTCGAGACCCAGCTGTGCAACTACACCTCGCCGTTCATCCTGATCAGCGCGCTGCGCCCGGCGATGGCCGAGGCGGCCCGGCGGGCGGCCAGCGGCCGCGCGTACGTCGTCAACGTCTCCGCCATGGAGGGCGTCTTCAGCCGCGGCTACAAGGGCGCGGGCCACCCGAACACCAACGCCGCCAAGGCCGCGATGAACATGGTGACCCGGACCAGCGGCCAGGAGATGTTCGAGGCCGACAAGATCCTCATGACCTCCGTCGACACCGGCTGGATCACCGACGAGCGCCCCCACTACGACAAGCTGCGCCTGGCCGAGGAGGGCTTCCACGCCCCCCTCGACCTGGTCGACGGCGCGGCGCGCGTCTACGACCCGATCGTGCGGGGCGAGGCGGGCGAGGACCTGTACGGGTGCTTCCTCAAGGACTACGACAAGGCGAACTGGTAAGGGGCACGCCTCCGCTGCCCCGCCCGTTCGGAGTGCCGCACCGCCTGCAGGTCACAGGCCGAGAAAGGTGACCTGCCGGATGTAGACCCGCTGGTGGCGCGGCACGACCTGGTACACGAACATGCCCGACGCGTCGATGGCCTCCTCCTGCATGCGGGGCGAGGTACCCGTGTACTTCGTCCCGTCCAGGTAGAGCGCCGCGGCCGCGCGAACCAGTTCGTCGGCCCGCTCCTCCACCTGCGCGATGAAGGCGAGATTGTCGATGCCGCCGATGACGTAGCCGGGATCGGGGTCGTATTCCCACGCCCAGACGTCAGCCATCGGTCACCGCGGCCCGGGCTTCGTTCCGGACGGCCAGGCATTCGTCCATGGCCGCGCGCCACCTCGGGTCGTCGCGGTCGAAGGAGTTCGCGCCGTCCAGGGCCGCTCGGTAGCGAGCGGCCAGCGCGGGTCTGCGCTCGATCTCGATCTCGGTCGCCCACTTGATCTGGAACATGCGGATCGGGTTGAAGGAGGCGTGCTGGGTGGCGGCGGTGAACGCGGAATCACGATCCGCCTGGAACTCGGCGAGGCGCGAGGACGCGACGCGGGCCAGCGCGGCCCGCAGCGCCGGGAACGTCAGCTCCGGCCGCGGGACGAGCTCGGCGGGTTCTTCGGCGTGCTGCGCGGTCATGGGTCCTCCGTCTTCGGGCGCTCCTCGCACCGTACCGGTTTCGCCGCCGGCGTCCGCGCGGAACCAGTCGGCTACCGCTCCCCGGGAGCCTTCAGCAGCCCCGCCACCCCCTCCAGCGTCGCCCGCAGCGACTCCGCCGGCAGGCCGCCTCCCTGGGCCACCTCCACCGTGCCGCCGCCGCGGCCGGCGAGGAGGGTCTTGACCAGGGAGGCGGCCGACAGGCCGGCGGCCGTGGCGGGGCCGTTCAGGGCGAGGGCCAGGACCGCCCGTCCGCCGTCCGTCGGCGCGCCGATCGCCGCCACGCCCGGCCGGTCCGCCGGCAGGCGGTCGCGGACGGCCAGGGCCAGCGCCCTCGCGTCGCCCTCCGTCGTCGCCGTGACCACGAGCGTGCCGTGGACGTCGGCCGCCGCGCCCGCGAGCTCCGCCGCGCGGTCCAGCGCGGCGCGGCGCCGCAGCTCCTCCGACCGCTGGTCGGCGGCCTTCAGCCGCTCCAGCAGCGTCGCGACGCGGTCCGGCAGCTGCGGGCGCGGGGCCTGGAGCTGCTCCGCCAGCCGCGTCACCAGGTCGCGCTCGCGCGCGAGGTAGCCGAAGCCCTCGAAGCCGACCGCGGCCTCCAGCCGGCGCATGCCCGCGCCCACCGAGGACTCGCCCGTGAGGGCCACCACCCCCACCTGCGAGGCGTGCTCCACATGCGTGCCGCCGCACAGCTCGCGCGACCACGGGCCGCCGATCTCCACGACCCGCACCCGCTCGCCGTACGTCTCGCCGAAGAGGGCCAGCGCCCCCAGCTCCTTCGCCTCGGGCAGCGTCATCCAGCGCACGTCCACCGGCAGGTCCCGGCGCAGCGCCCGGTTCGCCGCCTCCTCGACCTCGCTCCGCGCGGCCGGGCCGAGGGCACCGCGCCACGGGAAGTCCAGGCGGAGATAGCCCGGCCGGTTGTACGAGCCGGACTGCAGGGCCGTCGGGCCGAGGATCTGCCGCAGGGCCGCGTGGAGGATGTGGGTACCGGAGTGCGCCTGCCGCGCGCCCAGCCGCCACTCCGGGTCGACGGCCGCCCGTACCGTGTCGCCCACCGCCAGCTCGCCCGCCGTCACCCGCACCTGATGGACGATCAGCCCTGGCAGGGGCCGCTGGACGTCCAGGACCTCCGCCTCCACCGACGCGCCCGTCAGCGCGCCCGCGTCGCTGTCCTGGCCGCCCGACTCGGCGTAGAACGGGGTGCGGTCCAGGACGGCCGTGGCGATCCCCCCGGCCGGGACGGACCGGACCGGGCCGCCGGGCCCCAGCAGGGCCAGGACCGTCGCGTCCGTCGTCAGCGCCTCGTACGCCCGCCAGTCCGTCGGCCCGTGCGCGTCCAGCACCGCCCGCAGCGCCGAGGTGTCGAGCGCGCCGCCCGACTTGCGGGCGCGGGCGTCGGCGCGGGCGCGTTCGCGCTGTTCGGCCATGAGGGCGGTGAAGCCCTCGCGGTCGACCTCGACGCCCTGTTCCTCCGCCATCTCCAGGGTGAGGTCGATGGGGAAGCCGTAGGTGTCGTGGAGCAGGAACGCCTTCGGTCCGGGCAGCAGCCGGCCGCCCTGGGCCTTGACCTCGGCGACCGCCGTGTCCAGCACGGTCGTGCCCTGCCGCAGCGTGGCGCGGAAGGCGTCCTCCTCGGCGTACGCCTGCTGGGCGATGCGGCCGAACTCCTCGGCCACCTCCGGGTAGCCGTGCTTCATGCAGTCCCGGGCGGCCGGCAGCAGCTCGGGCAGCGCCGGGTCCTGGTACCCCAGCAGCCGTACCGAGCGCACGGCCCGGCGCAGCACGCGCCGCAGCACGTAGCCGCGCCCCTCGTTGCCGGGGGCGGTGCCGTCGGCCAGCAGCATCAGGGCCGTGCGGACGTGGTCGGCGACGACGCGCAGCCGTACGTCGGCCCGGTGGTCGGCGCCGTAGCGGACGCCCGTGAGCCCGGCGGCGCGGTCGAGGACGGGCCGGGTCTCGTCGGTCTCGTAGAGGTTGTCGACGCCCTGGAGGAGGGTGGCCATGCGCTCCAGGCCCATGCCGGTGTCGATGTTGCGGCGGGGGAGTTCGCCGAGGATCGGATAGCCGGTCTTCCCGGCGCCCTCGCCGCGCTCGTACTGCATGAAGACGAGGTTCCAGAACTCCATGTACCGGTCCTCGTCCACGGCCGGGCCGCCCGCGCGGCCGAGGGCGGGACCCCGGTCGTAGTAGAGCTCCGAGCAGGGGCCGCAGGGGCCGGGGACGCCCATGGACCAGAAGTTGTCCTCGTCGCCCCGCCGGACGATCCGCTCCTCGGGCAGCGCGGCCACGCGCCGCCAGATCGCCGCGGCCTCGTCGTCGGAGTGGTGGACGGTGACCCAGATACGGTCCGGGTCCAGCCCGAAGCCGCTCTCGGAAGTGGACAGCTCCCAGGCGTAGGCGATCGCCTCCTCCTTGAAGTAGTCCCCGAAGGAGAAGTTGCCGTTCATCTGGAAGAACGAGCCGTGCCGGGTCGTCTTCCCGACCTCCTCGATGTCGAGGGTCCGCACGCACTTCTGCACGCTCGTCGCGCGCGGCCACGGCGCCGCCGCCTCGCCCGTCAGGTACGGCTTGAAGGGCACCATGCCCGCGTTGACGAAGAGCAGCGTCGGGTCGGGCGTCGGCAGCGGCGCGCTCGGGACGACGGTGTGGCCGCGCGCGGCGAAGAAGTCGAGGAAGCGGCTGCGGATGTCGGCGGTACGCACAGGGCGGCTCCGGACGGGTCGGGCGGCTCGGGCAGCGGTCGGACGGGTCAGGCGGCTCGGGCGGGGCGGGCCACGGGGTGGAGGGCCGCGTACAGGAGGGGCGCGGACGGATCGACGGACACATCGAGCGGCGCGGGCTCGGCCCCCGCCCGCACCAGCAGATCGCCGACGGCGGCGATCATCGCGCCGTTGTCGGTGCACAGCCGCAGCGGCGGTACGCGCAGCTCGATGCCCGCAGCATCGCAGCGTTCCCGCGCGAGGGCCCGCACCCGCGAGTTCGCGGCCACGCCGCCCACGACGACGAGCGTGCCCACCCCGTGGTCGGCGCAGGCGCGCACGGCCTTGCGGGTGAGGACGTCGGCGACCGCCTCCTGGAGGGAGGCCGCGCCGTCCGCGACGGGCAGCGGCAGCCCCGCCTGTCGGTGCTGCTCGGCCCAGCGGGCGGCGGCCGTCTTCAGCCCGGAGAAGGAGAACGCGTACGGGTCGTCGCGCGGGCCGGTCAGCGGCCGGGGGAGGGGGACCGCGCGCGGGTCGCCCTCGCGAGCCGCCCGGTCGACGGCCGGGCCGCCCGGGTACGGCAGCCCGAAGACCCGCGCGACCTTGTCGAAGCACTCGCCGGCCGCGTCGTCGAGCGTGTCGCCGAGATGGACGATCGGGTCGCGGGCCAGATCCCGGACCAGCAGCAGCGAGGTGTGGCCGCCGGAGACGATCAGCACCATGCACGGGTTCGGCAGCGGGCCGTGCTCCAGGGTGTCGGCGGCCACGTGCCCGGCCAGGTGGTGGACGCCGTAGAGGGGCACGCCCAGCCCGTAGGCGATGCCCTTCGCCGCCGCGACACCGACCTGGAGGGCACCGGAGAGCCCCGGGCCCGTCGTCACCGCGACCGCGTCGATGTCACTCATGGCCAGCCCCGCGTCGGCCAGCGCCGCCCGCACCACGGGCGCGGCCGCGTGCACGTGCGCGCGGGCCGCGATCTCCGGCACGACGCCGCCGAAGCGCGCGTGCTCGTCCATGCTGGACGCCACCGCGTGGCCCAGCAGCCTTCCGTCCCGGACGAGACCGGCGCCGGTCTCGTCGCAGGACGACTCGATACCCAGCACCACCGGCGAACGCGCCACGGCGACCCTCCTGCCTGTAAGTAGTAATTGCACAGTCTATGCAACAAGGTCCCGGTCGTGTCCCCGTCACCGCAGGTCAGTAGAGTTCCGGTGCCCCTGATCACCACCTCCTCAAGGGACCTCCTGTGACACCAGCCCCCGTGACGGTCGTCGGCATCGGCGCGGACGGCTGGCCCGGCCTCGCCCCCGCCTCCCGGGAGGCCCTGCGCCACGCCGACGTGATCATCGGCGGCCCGCGCCAGCTCGGCCTGCTGCCCGGGGACTGCGCCGGCGAGCGCGTCGCCTGGCCCTCCCCCCTGCGCCCCGCCGTCCCCGGCCTCCTCGCCGCGCACGAGGGACGTCGCGTCTGCGTCCTCGCCAGCGGCGACCCCATGTTCTTCGGCATCGGCCGCACCCTCGCCGAAATCGTCGGCGAGCAGCGGCTGAACGTCCTCCCGCACCCCTCCTCCGCCTCCTACGCCTGCGCCCGGCTCGGCTGGGCGCTGCACGACACCGAGGTCGTCAGCCTTGTGGGCCGCCCGCTCGCGGCCCTCACCGCCGCCCTCCACGACGGCCGCCGGCTGCTGCTGCTCAGCGCCGGCGCCGGGACGCCCGCCGAGGTCGCCGCGCTGCTGCGCGAACGGGGCTACGGGCCGAGCGCCCTCACCGTCCTCGAACAGCTCGGCGGCGCGCGCGAACGCCGCGTCGAGGGCACGGCGGACGCATGGCCCCACCCGCCCGGCGACCCGCTCAACGTCATCGCCGTCGACTGCCGCCGCGCCCCCGGCGCGCCCCGGCTGCCCCTCACCCCCGGCCTGCCCGACGACTCCTACGACCACGACGGCCAGCTGACGAAGCGCCACGTACGCGCCGTGACGCTCGCCACCCTCGCCCCCGCGCCCGGCGAGCTCCTCTGGGACGTCGGCGGCGGCTCCGGCTCCATCGGCATCGAATGGATGCGGGCCCACCCCTCCTGCCGGGCCGTCAGCGTCGAGCGCGACCCGGTGCGGGCCGGGCGCGTCGCCCGTAACGCGGAGGCCCTCGGCGTGCCGGGGCTTCGCGTGGTCACGGGCACCGCGCCGGGCGCGCTCGCCGGACTGCCCACGCCGGACGCCGTTTTCGTCGGCGGGGGGCTCACCGCGCCCGGGATGCTGGAGGCTTGCTGGGAGGCGCTCCCGCGCGGGGGGCGGCTGGTGGCCAACACGGTGACGCTCGAGTCGGAGGCGTTGCTCACGGAGTGGTACCGGCGGTGTGGGGGTGAGCTTGTGCGGCTGGCGGTTTCCCACGCCACGCCCGTGGGCGGGTTCACGGGGTGGCGGGCGGCGATGCCGGTTACGCAGTGGGCCGTCGTCCGGCCGTGACGTCTTCCGCGCCTCCGGCGCGGATTTCGCCCACCCTCCCGCCCGATCACCCCGAAACGTCAGGAGACCCTCATGACCGTCTACTTCATCGGTGCCGGGCCCGGTGCCGCCGATCTCATCACCGTGCGCGGCGCGCGGACCCTCGCGCGGTGCGGTGTGTGCCTCTACGCCGGCAGCCTCGTCCCCACCGAGCTCCTCGCCGAGTGCCCGCCCGGTGCCCGGCTCGTCGACACCGCCCACCTCGACCTCGACGAGATCACCGCCGAGTTCGTCCGCGCCCACGAGGCCGGCCAGGACGTGGCCCGGCTGCACTCCGGCGACCCCGCCGTCTTCAGCGCCGTCGCCGAGCAGATCCGCCGCCTCGACGCCCACGGCATCCCCTACGAGATCGTCCCCGGCGTGCCCGCCTTCGCCGCCGCCGCGGCCGCCCTCGGCCGGGAGCTGACCGTGCCCACCGTCGGGCAGACCGTCATCCTCACCCGCGTCGCCCAGCGGGCCACCCCCATGCCCCCCGGCGAGGACCTCGCCACCCTCGGCCGCAGCGGCGCCCTGCTCGTCCTCCACCTCGCCGCCCGCCACGCCGACCGCGTCGTCGAGGAACTCCTCCCGCACTACGGCGCCGACTGCCCGGCCGCCGTCGTCGCCATGGCCAGCCGCCCCGACGAGATCGTGCTGCGCGGCACCCTCGCCGACATCGCCGGGCAGATGAAGGCGGCGGGCGTCGTCCGCACCGCCGTCATCCTCGTCGGCCGCGCCCTGGCGGCCGGGCAGTTCCCCGACAGCTTCCTGTACTCGGCCGAGCGCGACCGGGACCACTGCGGCCGGACGGTCCCGGAACCGGTCGCGGAGTGAGTCCTGACCAGCGAGTCCTGACTACCGTCCCGCCGTGCCGCGGGTGACCTCCCAGGCCGCCTCGATCATCCGGAAGACCTCGTCCACCGCGGCCTGCGGCTCCGCCGCCTCGCGGGCCAGCGCATAGGCGTCGACCACGAACCTCGCGATCGCCCGGCAGGCCGTCGGCGACCGTGACAGGCCGGGATCGGCGGCGATGGCCGTCGCCAGTGATTCCGCGTGGCGCAGCCGCATCGACTCCTCGTACTCCCGCAGGGCGGGTGACGCCTCGATCATGCGCCAGATCGGTGCGGCGCTGTCCGCCGTGCAGTGCCGCACCAGGGCCCGGACCTCGTGGCGCAGCGCGGGGACGAGCGGCTCGCCCGGCGCCCGGTCGGTGACCGCCCGTGTGAGGCGCTGCTCGAAGCCCTGGTCCTGCGCGAAGACCAGGGCCTCTTTCGAGGCGAAGTGGGAGAAGAGCGTGGTGACGGCCACGTCGGCCTCGGCGGCCACGTCACGGATGCCCACCGCGTCGTAGTCATAGACGCCGAGGAGCCCCACGCGGGCCCCGGCCGGATACGCGTCGCCGTGCGGGCGGCGGGCGTGAACCCCGTCGACTGGCGGCTCCGCGAAGGGCAGGTCCTCGGTGCCCATCCGGTCGAGCTGCCCTCCGGGCTCGGGCTGGACGCGGCCGGGGTGGTGGACGAGGTCGGGGAGGGCGTCGAAGGGGTCGAGGTCGGCGACCACGTGTTCGGCGAAGGATCGAGCACCTACGCCGAGTTCGCCGTGCTGTCGGCCTGGGCCCGGATGCCCGAGGGCCTGACGTTCGAAGAGGCGGCCGGCTACCCCTCCGTGGTGGAGACCGCGCTGCGTATCATCCGCGAGAGCGGTGTGCGGTCCGGGCAGACGCTGCTGGTCAGCGGCGCCTCCGGGGGCGTCGGATCGGCGGTGCTGCAGATCGCCCGCGACCGCGGCATCACGGTGATCGGCACGGCCGGGGCCGCGAACCAGGACTACCTGCGCGGCCTGGGCGCCCTCGCCACGACGTACGGCGAGGGCTGGGTCGAACGGGTGCGGGAGCTCGGCCGGGTCGACGCGGCCCTCGACCTGGCGGGCTCGGGCGTGATCCGCGAGCTCGTCGAGCTGACCGGGGATCCGCGGAAGGTGATCTCCATCGCCGATCTCGACGCGCCGAAGCTCGGTGTCCGGTTCTCCGGCGTGGCCGGGAGTGTGCCGGACGCGCTCGCCGAGGCCGTCCGTCTCATCACGCGGGACGCGCTCCACATCCCGGTCGAGAAGTCGTACCCGCTCGCCGAGGCCGCGCTCGCGCACATCGACAGCCAGGCCGGTCACACGCGCGGACGCCGGGTCCTGGTGGTCTGACAGGGCCCCTAGCCGCGCGGTCCCTTCGGCTCCGCGCGCCCCACGATGACGCCCGCGCGGTCGATACAGATGACGTCGACCGCGACGGGCGCCCCGCGCAGCACGGCCAGCGCCTCGTCGCGGGCGGTCACGGCGACGATGTCGCCGAGGGGGACGCCGGCGGCCTCGCACAGGCGCAGCGCCTCCAGGCCGGTGTTGGCACCGGTGACGGCGGCCGCGAGGGCGTCGTCACCGCCGCCGTGCCGGGCGAGTTCCGCGAGGAACTCCTTGTTCACCTGCGAGCGGGCCGAGTGGAGATCGAGGTGGCCGGCCGCCAGCTTGGAGAGCTTGGCGAAGCCGCCGGCGACGGTCAGCCGGTCCACCGGGTGGCGGCGGATGTACTTGAGCACCGCGCCCGCGAAGTCGCCCATGTCCAGCAGCGCGTCCTCGGGCAGCCCGTGCACGGCCACCGCGACCTTCTCCGACGTCGACCCCGTACAGCCCGCCACGTGGGTACGGCCCGCCGCGCGGGCCACGTCCACGCCGCGCCGGATGCTGTCGATCCACGCCGAGCAGGAGTAGGGGACGACGATGCCGGTCGTGCCCAGGATCGAGATCCCGCCGAGGATGCCCAGCCGCGGGTTCCAGGTGGAGCGGGCGATCTCCTCGCCGTGGTCCACGGACACCTCGATCTCGACGTCCCCCGTGCCGCCGTGCCGGGCGGCCACTTCCGCGACGTGGTCGCGCATCATCTGCCGGGGCACCGGGTTGATGGCGGGCTCGCCCACGGCCAGCGGCAGCCCCGGCCGGGTGACCGTGCCCACGCCCGGACCGGCCCGGAAGACCACCCCGGAACCGGGCGGCGACAGCCGTACCGTGGCCCGGATCAGCGCGCCGTGGGTGACGTCCGGGTCGTCACCGGCGTCCTTGACTATGGCGGCCATGGCCCACCCGTCGCCCCGCTCCTCCACCGCGAGCGTGAAGGCGGGCGTCTGCCCCTTGGGCAGCGTGATTCCCACCGGATCGGGGAACTCACCGGTGAGCAGCGCTGTGTAAGCCGCCGTGGTGGCGGCGGTGGCGCAGGCGCCCGTCGTCCAGCCGTGCCGCATCCCGGTGTGCTGGAGCTGCGCGGCGCGGCCCCCGGTGGCCGTGCCGGCCGCCGTGCCGTCAGCCATGCCGGCCGCCGCCCGTAGGCTGGGCCGACGTCCGGACGACGACACGGGGCCGGGCGACGACGGAAGGGCAGTGGATCGTGAACGCCGGCGCCGAGCGCCACATCCTCATCCTGGGCGGTACGACCGAGGCGCGACGGCTCGCGGAGGAGCTGGCCGCCGACCCGGCGTTCCGGGTCACCAGTTCGCTCGCGGGGCGCGTCGCCGCGCCGCGGCTGCCGGCGGGGGAGGTGCGGATCGGGGGGTTCGGAGGCCCCGAGGGCCTCGCCCACTGGCTGCGTGAGCAGCAGGTGGCCGCGCTCATCGACGCCACCCATCCTTTCGCCGGCACGATCAGTTTCAACGCGGCGCGGGCCGCCGCCGCGGCCGGGGTGCCCCTGCTGGCCGTCCGCCGGCCCGGCTGGGTGGCGGGGCCGGGCGACGACTGGCGGGACGTCGCCTCCCTGGCCGACGCGGCGCGGGCCCTGCCGGCGCTGGGCGAGCGGGTGTTCCTGACCACGGGCCGGATGGGCCTGGGCGCCTTCGCGCACCTTGAGGATAAGTGGTTCCTGGTCCGCTCCGTGGACGCGCCCGAGCCGCCGGCGCCCCCGCGCATGGAAGTCCTCCTCGACCGGGGCCCGTTCACGCTGGAGGGCGAGCGGGAACTGCTGCGGCGCCACGCGATCGACGTCCTGGTGACGAAGGACAGCGGCGCGGCGGCGACGGCGGCGAAGCTCACCGCCGCGCGCGAGGCGGGGATTCCGGTGGTGGTCGTCCGCCGGCCGCCGGTACCGGAGGGTGTGGCGGTGGTCGCCGGTGTGGAGGCGGCCGTGGGGTGGCTCCGCCCCGGACCCCGGACGGGCTGAATTCAGCCCGTCCGGCGATTGAGGACCGGGGGTCCGGGGGCGGAGCCCCTGGAGGAAACGGTGAAAGGGCGGGACCGGGGCCCCTCCACGCGTCAGCGCTCCGGGTAGCGCCTCGGCGTCCAGACGATCCGCTCCGCGCCGTCCGCGCCCCGCCGCGCGGTACGCGTCTGCGTGGAGCCGACGATCAGGAGCGTGCGCATGTCGACCTCGGCGGGGTCCAGTTCGCCGAGGCGGACGACGCGCACGGACTCCTCCGGACCGCCCACGTCACGGGCCATGACCACCGGGGTTTCCGGAGCGCGGTGCTCCAGCAGCACGTCGCGCGCCTTGCCGACCTGCCACAGGCGGCTGCGGGAGCCGGGGTTGTACAGGGCCAGCACCAGATCGGCCGCGGCCGCCGCGCGCAACCGCTCGGCGATGACCTCCCACGGCTTGAGCCGGTCGGAGAGGGAGACGACGGCGTAGTCGTGGCCCAGCGGGGCGCCCGCCCGGGCGGCCGCCGCGTGGGCGGCGGTCATCCCGGGGACCACCCGCACCGGGACCTCGCGGTAGGGGTCCTCGGCGGCGACCTCCAGCACGGCGGAGGCCATCGCGAACACGCCCGGGTCGCCCGAGGACACCACCGCGACGCGGCGGCCCTGCCGGGCCAGGTCGAGGGCGAACTCGGCGCGCTCCGACTCCACCTTGTTGTCCGAGGCGTGCCGGCACTGCCCCGGCCGCACGGGCACCCGGTCCACGTACGTGGTGTAGCCGACGACGTCCTGTGCCGCCGCCAGCGCCCCCCGCGCCTCCGGCGTCAGCCACAACGGCCCCGCCGGACCGAGGCCGACGACCACGACCTCGCCCACGACCTCGCCCCGGCCCGTCTCCTCCGGACGGTCCGGGAGGGCCGCCACCCGGCTCGGCAGCACGGCCAGCGAGAAGTACGGCACCGACTCCGGGTCGACGTCCGCCACCCGGCCCGTGCGCTCCCCGGCCATCGTCGCGCGCTCGACGTACCGCGCCTCCGCCAGCCGCCCGGAGCGCTCCAGCGCCCCCCGCACCGTGGGGAACGTCCGGCCGAGCTTCATCACCACGGCGGAGTCGGCCTGGGCCAGCCGCGCGGTCAGCTCCTCCTCGGGCAGCGTGCCCGGCAGGATCGTCAGCGTCTCCTCGCCCTCCACCAGCGGGCGGCCCAGCCGGGCCGACGCCGCGCTGAACGACGTCACCCCCGGCACGACCTCCGTCGGATAGCGGTGCGCCAGCCGCTTGTGCATGTGCTGGTACGAGCTGTAGAAGAACGGGTCGCCCTCGGCGAGGACCGCCACCACGCGCCCGGCGTCCAGATGCGCGGCGAGCCGGGCCGCGGCCTCCTCGTAGAACTCCTCCAGCGCGCCCCGGTAGCCGCCGGGGTGGTCGGTGGTCTCCGTCGTCACCGGATAGACCAGCGCTTCCTCGATCTGGCCGGGGCGCAGATGGCGTTCCGCGATGGAACGCGCGATGCTGCGCCCGTGCCGGGCGCTGTGGTAGGCGACGACGTCCGCCGACGCGATGACCTCGACGGCCCGGACGGTCAGCAGCGAGGGGTCGCCGGGCCCCAGCCCCACCCCGTACAGCCGGCCGGTGGGCGTGGGCGCCGACGGGGGTACCGGCGTGGGCACGGTCTTCTCGTTCACTCTTCCTCGCTCGCTATCGCGTTGATCGCGGCCGCGGCCATGGCGCTGCCGCCGCGCCGGCCCCGCACCACCAGATACTCCAGCCCCAGCGGGCTCTCGGCCAGCGCGTCCTTCGACTCCGCCGCGCCGATGAAGCCGACCGGGATGCCCAGCACGGCGGCCGGGCGCGGCGCGCCCTCCTGAATCATCTCCAGGAGGCGGAACAGCGCCGTGGGGGCGTTGCCCACCGCGACCACCGCGCCCCCCATCCTGTCGCGCCACAGCTCCAGCGCCGCCGCGCTGCGGGTCGTGCCCATGCGCCGCGCCAGCTCCGGCACGGCGGGGTCGGCGAGGGTGCACACCACCTCGTTGTCCGCGGGCAGCCGCTTGCGGGTGACGCCGCTGGCGACCATGTTCGCGTCGCACAGGATCGGCGCGCCCGCCAGCAGCGCCTCACGGGCCCGGGCCACGACCCCCGGCGAGTACGCGAGGTCCTGGACCAGGTCGGTCATGCCGCAGGCATGGATCATGCGGACCGCGACCCGGCTGACGTCGGGCGGCAGCCCGCCGAGGTCCGCCTCGGCGCGGATGGTGGCGAAGGACTGGCGGTAGATGGACGCGCCGTCCTTGTCGTAGTCGAACACTGTGCCCTCGCTCGCTGGGTGATGCATGTCGCTGGGTTCTGCTCTGCGTTGGGTCGGCCGCCGCCGCGGTGCGCTCAGCCGCGCGGGCCGTCGGTCGGCGTCGTCGTGGTCGGCGTCGTCGTGGGGGACGGGTTTCGTGCCGCCGTCACGGCCTCCGCCCTTCCTGCCGGGGCGGTCACGGCGACCGTCGCCTCTTCCGCCCCGTGCCGCACGGCGACCCGGTAGCCGTCGCCGGTCGCCAGGACGTCGACCCACCGGCCGCCGGGGTGGCCGCAGCGCCGCTCGCACCCGGACCAGTACACGGGCAGCGTCCCGGGCCCGCCAGGGCGCGCGGCCGCCAGGGAGGCGGCCGCGTCGGCCCGTACATCCGCGAGGGACTTGACGCACCCCGGCCGGCCGGTGCAGGCGCCCGCGCCGTGCCAGGGGGAGGAGGCGGAGACGACCAGGCCCGCGTCCCCGAGTCCGGCGAGGCGCGCGGCGGCCACCGGGGCGGTGAGCCCCGGGACGACGACGCCGCGCCAGGGCGTCACCCGGAGTTCGCCGTCGCCGTCCTGACCGGCCGTCCGGGCGAGGAGCCGCCACTGGGCGGAGGTCAGCCGGCCCAGGGGCGCGGCCACCGATAGGGCCCACCGCCCCCCGGGACCCTGAACCGCTCCGGGGGCGGCCGGGGCACCGAGGGGGAGCGTGGCGCTCGGCACGGGCGCGGAGCCGATGCCGGCCGCCGCCAGCCGGTCCGCGAGCCGCTCCGGGCGCGGCCGCAGCGCGGGGGCCAGTTCGCGGACCCGCCATGCCTTGCCGCCGTTCTCGCGCAGCGCCGCGAGGAACTCACGGGCCGCCAGGACCGCCGCGCGCGGCGCGTCCTCGGCGGCGACGCGCAGGGCGTCGGGGCCGGGGCCGAAGCACAGGAGTGCCTGGTGGCCGCCCTCGGTTGCGATCAATGTCACATCGGGCGCGAGGGCGGCGATGTCGCCCCGGCCGTCGTCGAGTCCGAAGAGGAAACGGCCCGAGAGGTCCGTGAGGTCGTCCGACGAGCAGAGCAGGCCGTCGAGTTCCCGCACCCAGGGCCGAATGTCCGTGAAGCCCTTTCCGTCCAGGCCGGACAGGGGGGAAGCCGCGACGTTCCGGATGCGGTCGTGCCGGTCCGAGGGCAGCAGCCCGGCCTCGCGCAGCCGGGCGCCCAACGCGGCGCCGCAACCGTCGGGAAGGGCGCGCAGCTGGACGTTGCCACGGGAGGTGAGGTCGAGGCGGCCGTCGGACAAGTCGTCGGCGAGGTCGGCGAGTACGTCGGCCTGACGTGCTGTCAGGAGCCCGCCGGGCAGGCGCACGCGGGCCAGCGCCCCGTCATCCGCCGTGTGCAGCCGCAGCGCGCCGGGGCAGGCGTCACCGCGCTCGCGACCAGGGCGTTCGGGGGGAGTGGACATGGCGGCGAGCATACCGACGGGGGACGAAATCAGCCCCTCCGGCGTTTGAGGAGCGGGGGTCCGGGGGCAGAGCCCCCGGAAGGAACGTCCTGGCTACTATGACTCTCGCCAGCGACGGCGACAGGGGAGGAAGCCGGTGTGATCCCGGCACGGTCCCGCCACTGTGTGCCCGGCAGCGCGAGCGCGCCGCCGCGGTGAGTCAGGAACTCCCGCCGTCCTCCCACCGCCCGGGGCGCGGACCCCGAGGAAGGCATGCCGTGATCCTGCTCCTGTCGACGTCCGACACCGACCTGCTCAGCGCCCGAGCGGCCGGCGGCCCGGTCCCCTACCGGCTCGCCAACCCCGCCCGGCTCGCCCTCGACGACCTCCCGGACCTGCTGGACGGCACCGACCTCGTCGTCGTGCGCCTCCTCGGCGGGCTGCGCGCCTGGGAGGAGGGGCTCGACCAGTTGCTGGCCGGCCCGCGCCCCGTCGTCGTCCTCACCGGCGAACAGGCCCCCGACGCCCAGCTGATGGAGGCGTCCACCGTCCCCGTCGGCATCGCCGCCGAGGCCCACGCCTACCTCGCCCACGGCGGCCCCGCCAACCTCGAACAGCTGGCCCGCTTCCTCTCCGACACCGTGCTGCTCACCGGCCACGGCTTCGAGCCGCCGGCCGCCGCCCCCGCGTGGGGCGCGCTGGAGCGCACGCCCGAGCCCGGCGCGTCCGGCCCGCTCGTCGCCGTGCTCTACTACCGCGCCCACCACATGAGCGGCAACACGGCCTTCGTCGAGGCCCTGTGCGAGCAGATCGAGCGGGCCGGCGGCCGCGCCCTGCCCCTGTACGTGGCCTCGCTGCGCGCCCCCGAGCCCGAGCTGATCGACGCCCTGCGCGACGCCGACGCGATCGTCACCACCGTCCTCGCCGCCGGCGGCACCCGGCCCGCCGACGCCTCCGCCGGAGGCGACGACGAGTCCTGGGACGCCGGCGCGCTCGCCGCCCTCGACGTGCCCATCCTCCAGGCCCTCTGCCTGACCGGCACCCGGGCGGCCTGGGCGGAGAACGACGAGGGGCTCTCCCCGCTCGACTCCGCCACCCAGGTCGCCGTGCCCGAGTTCGACGGCCGCATCATCACCGTCCCCTTCTCCTTCAAGGAGATCGACGCGGACGGCCTGCCCGCCTACGTCCCCGACCCCGAGCGCGCCGCCCGCGTCGCCGGCATCGCCGTGCGCCACGCCCGCCTCCGCCACATCCCCGCCGCCGAGAAGCGGCTGGCCCTCGTCCTCTCCGCGTACCCCACCAAGCACTCCCGCATCGGCAACGCCGTCGGCCTCGACACCCCCGCCAGCGCCGTCGCCCTGCTGCGCCGGCTGCGCGAGGAGGGCTACGACTTCGGCGACGAGGAGGTCCCCGGCCTGGCGTCCGGCGACGGCGACGAGCTCATCTACGCCCTCATCGAGGCGGGCGGCCACGACCAGGACTGGCTGACGGAGGAGCAGCTGGCCCGCAACCCCGTCCGCATCCCGGCCGCCGACTACAAGCGCTGGTACGAGCAGCTCCCCGCCGAGCTGCGCGAGGCCGTCGAGGAGCACTGGGGCCCGGCGCCCGGCGAGATGTTCGTCGACCGCAGCCGCAATCCCGAGGGCGACATCGTCCTCGCCGCCCTGCGCCGCGGCAACCTGCTGATCCTCATCCAGCCGCCGCGCGGCTTCGGCGAGAACCCCATCGCCATCTACCACGACCCCGACCTGCCGCCCTCGCACCACTACCTCGCCGCCTACCGCTGGATCGCCGCCTCCCGGGAGGACGGCGGCTTCGGCGCCGACGCGATGGTCCACCTGGGCAAGCACGGCAACCTGGAGTGGCTGCCCGGCAAGAACGCCGGCCTGTCCGCCGCCTGCGGCCCCGACGCGGCCCTCGGCGACCTGCCGCTGGTCTACCCGTTCCTCGTCAACGACCCCGGCGAGGGCACCCAGGCCAAGCGCCGCGCCCACGCCACGCTCGTCGACCACCTCGTGCCGCCCATGGCCCGCGCCGACTCCTACGGCGACATCGCGCGCCTGGAGCAGCTCCTCGACGAGTACGCGCAGATCTCCTCGATGGACCCGGCCAAGCTCCC
Source organism: Streptomyces abikoensis (assembly GCF_014648775.1). Classification (GTDB taxonomy): domain Bacteria; phylum Actinomycetota; class Actinomycetes; order Streptomycetales; family Streptomycetaceae; genus Streptomyces; species Streptomyces abikoensis. Next base: position 694,401 of record NZ_BMRT01000001.1, on the reverse strand, counting down.
CGCGATCCGCGCCCAGATCTGGACGCTCATCCAGGCCGCCCGGCTCGACCACGACCTGGGCATGGAGGAGCGCCCGGACGACGACGGCTTCGACGACTTCCTCCTGCACGTCGACGGCTGGCTCTGCGAGGTGAAGGACGCCCAGATCCGCGACGGCCTCCACGTGCTGGGCGGCGCGCCCACGGGTGAGGCGCGGGTCAACCTCGTCCTGTCGATCCTGCGCGCCCGCCAGATCTGGGGCGGCACGACGGCCCTGCCGGGCCTGCGCGAAGCCCTGGGCCTGGACGAGTCGGCGGCGACCCGCACGACGGCCGACGAGGCGGAGGCGGAAGCCCGCGCGCTGGTGGAGGCGATGGAGGCGGCAGCCTGGGACCCGGCGGCGGTACGTACCGTTGTGGGCAATCGTCCCGCAGGGCGGGACGGGTGGGCACAACCCACGGTGCCGGGCACCGCCCCCGTACAGGCCGACCCCGTGGCCGCCGTCCTCGACTTCGCGGCCCGCGAGGTCGTCCCGCGCCTGGCCGGCACCACGGCCGAACTCGACAACGCCGTCAAGGCATTGGCGGGCGGCTTCGTCCCGGCAGGGCCGTCGGGCTCACCCCTCCGCGGCCTCGTCAACGTCCTCCCCACCGGCCGCAACTTCTACTCCGTCGACCCCAAGGCCGTCCCCAGCCGCCTCGCCTGGGAGACCGGCCAGGCCCTCGCCGACTCCCTCCTGGAGCGCTACCGCACGGACAACAGCGACTGGCCGGAGTCCGTGGGCCTGTCCCTGTGGGGCACGAGCGCGATGCGCACGGCGGGCGACGACGTGGCCGAGGCGCTGGCGCTGCTGGGCGTCCGCCCGGTCTGGGACGAGGCGTCGCGCCGCGTCACGGGCCTGGAGCCCATCCCGCTGGACGAGCTGGGCCGCCCCCGCGTCGACGTCACCCTCCGCATCAGCGGCTTCTTCCGCGACGCGTTCCCCCACGTCATCGGCCTGCTGGACGACGCCGTGCGGCTCGCCGCCGGCCTCGACGAGCCGCACGACCGGAACTTCGTCCGCGCCCACGCCCAGGCCGACCTCGCCGTCCACGGTGACGAACGCCGCGCCACCACCCGGATCTTCGGCTCCCGCCCGGGCACGTACGGCGCGGGCCTGCTCCAGCTCATCGACAGCCGCGACTGGCGCACCGACGCGGACCTGGCCGAGGTCTACACGGTCTGGGGCGGCTACGCCTACGGCCGGGGACTGGAGGGCCGCCCGGCCCGCGAGGAGATGGAGACGGCCTACAAGCGCATCGCGGTCGCGGCGAAGAACACCGACACCCGCGAGCACGACATCGCCGACTCCGACGACTACTTCCAGTACCACGGCGGCATGGTCGCCACGGTGAAGGCCCTCAAGGGCACCGCCCCCGCCGCGTACATCGGCGACTCCACCCGCCCCGAGACGATCCGCACCCGCACCCTCGTCGAGGAGACGTCCCGCGTCTTCCGCGCCCGGGTGGTCAACCCCCGCTGGATCGAGGCGATGCGCCGCCACGGCTACAAGGGCGCCTTCGAACTCGCCGCCACCGTCGACTACCTCTTCGGCTACGACGCCACCACGGGCGTCGTCCCCGACTGGATGTACGACAAGCTGGCCCGGACGTACGCCCTGGACCCGGAGAACCGCGCCTTCCTGGAGGAGGCCAATCCCTGGGCGCTCCACGGCATCGCCGAGCGGCTCCTGGAGGCCGAGAGCCGCGGCATGTGGGCCAAGCCGGACGCGGAGACGCTGGAGGCGCTGCGGCAGCTGTTCCTGGAGACGGAAGGGAACCTGGAGGGCGGCGACGACTGAGCCGGCGGGCCGGACAGGCCGGTTCCGGCCCGGAGCACCCGGTCCGGAACCGCGCGCCAACCGTGCGCTCAGCCGACGGGCGCGCCGAACCACGTGGGCAGGTGGGCGAGCAGGTCGTCCTGGTCGTCACCGGCCCACGCCACGTGGCCGTCCGGCCGCAGCAGCACGGCGGGCGCGTCCAGTTCCTCGCTGACGTCGACGACGTGGTCGACCCGGTCCGCCCAGCCCGCCACCGAGAGCCGGCCGGTCTGGTCGAGCAGCAGGCCGCGGCCGCCGCGCGTCAGCTCGTACAGGCGGCCGTTCTTCAGGCGCACGTCCCGCATCCGCTTGCCGAGCAGCTCGTGGCCCTCGCCGAAGTCGTAGCGGACACCGACCGCGGTGATCTTCTCGATCAGGTACCGGTTCACCTCCTCGAAGTCCATCAGCTCCGACACCAGCCGCCGCACGGACCGGGGGCCCGCGTCGGTGGACATCAGCAGCATCTGCGCGCGGGTGTTGTCCAGCACGTCGGCGCCCACCGGGTGGCGTTCGGCGTGGTAGGTGTCCAGCAGCCCCTCGGGGGCCCAGCCGGCCACCTCGGCGGCCAGCTTCCAGCCGAGGTTGAACGCGTCCTGGACGCCGAGGTTGAGGCCCTGCCCGCCGGTCGGCGGGTGGATGTGCGCGGCGTCGCCGGCCAGCAGCACCCGGCCCGCGCGGTAGCGCTCGGCCTGCCGGGTGGCGTCGCCGAACCGGGAGAGCCAGCGCGGCGAGTGCACCCCGAAGTCGGTCCCGGCGATCGCCCGCAGCTGCCGCTGGAACTCCTCCAGGGTCGGCGGGACCGTCCGGTCCTCGGCCACCCCCTCGGCGGGCACGATGACGCGGAACGTCCCGTCCCCCAGCGGCATGGCGCCGAACCGCTGCTGGGTCTTGCGGACTTCGGCCATCACGGCCGTCAGCTCCTCCATCGGCGCGGTCAGCTCCATCTCGCCTATCAGCGTCTCCACCCTGCTGGGCTCGCCGGGGAAGGCGATGCCGGCGAGCTTGCGGACCGCGCTGCGGCCCCCGTCGCAGCCGACGAGGTAACGGGAGCGCAGCCGCGTGCGGTCCGCCAGTTCGACCGTCACCCCGTCGTCGCCCTGGCTCAGCCCGACGAGCTCGCACCCGCGCCGGATCTCGGCGCCGGCCGCGGTGGCGTGCTCCTCCAGCAGGCGGTCGGTGACGGTCTGCGGGATGCCCAGGACGTACGGATGCGCGGTGTCCATCCCCGTCGGCCACGGCTTGCCGATGCCGGCGAAGAAGCCGCCGACCCCTTCGTACTTCGTGCCGTTCGCGAGGAACGTCTCCAGCAGGCCCCGCTGGTCCATCACCTCGATGCTGCGCACGTGGAGGCCCATCGCCCGGACCATCGCGGCGGGCCGCGGCTCCTTCTCCAGCACGACCACGCGCACGCCGTGCAGCCGCAGCTCACTCGCCAGCATCAGGCCGGTCGGTCCGCTGCCCACAACGATCACGTCGATCATCACACATCTCATTTCCGCAGATCCTGGCTTCGCCGGGTGATTGTGCGGTATGACCGGGGCCTTGCGGCAAGGCCCCCGGTGCGCTATATGTTGAGCATGGCGAGGAATGGTTGCGTTCCTCGCCTTTGTCATGCGCCGGGTGCGCCGGTACGCCGGCGACGGCCCCTCGGCGGGGCACTAGGATCCTTTGGATGATCATCAGAAAACGGCTGGCGGCCGGGGCCTGCGCCCTGCTCGCCGCCCTGGCCCTGGGCGTCACACCGGCGAACGCCGCCGACGGGCCCTCGAAGGATTCCCCGAAGGTCGAGCTGGTCCTCGACGTCAGCGGTTCGATGCGCGCGACGGACATCGACGGGCAGTCGCGCATGACGGCCGCCAAGGAGGCGTTCAACGAGGTCATCGACGGGACGCCGGAGAGCGTCCGGCTCGGCATCCGCACGCTCGGCGCCTCCTACGCCGGTGAGGACAAGACGCTCGGCTGCCGCGACAGCCAGCAGCTGTACCGTGTCGGCAAGGTGGACAGAGCGGACGCCAAGGAGGCCGTGTCCAAGCTCCAGCCCACCGGCTGGACGCCCATCGGACTCGCCCTGCGCGGCGCCGACCAGGACCTGGGGACGGACGGCGGATCGCGCCGGATCGTGCTCATCACCGACGGCGAGGACTCCTGCGGCCTGCCCGACCCCTGTGACGTGGCGCGCGAACTCGCCGCCAAGGGCACGCACCTGACCATCGACACCCTCGGTCTCGCCTCGGACGACAAGACCCGCGAGCAGCTCAGCTGCATCGCCGAGGCCACCGGTGGCACGTACACCACCGTGCACCACCGCAAGGAGCTCTCCGGCCGCATCAAGCAGCTCGTCAAGCGGGCCGACACCCCCGTCGAGACGCCCAAGGCCGTCTCGGGCACCGAGGAGTGCCGGACCGCGCCCGAGATCGGCGCCGGCATCTGGACCGACCGCGAGACCTTCGCCCAGCACCGCGTCTACAAGGTCAAGGTCAAGCCCGGCCAGGAACTGCGCGTCGCGGCCAGCGTGGGCGCCGACCGCCCCGTCGACCGGGACTACGGCGTGCTCGTCCGCGCGATGGGCGAGAACGGGCAGGAGCTCGTGCGCGGCAGCGACGCGGGCAGCGGCCGCACCGACGTGATGGCCTCCGGACTGCGCTACCCCGTCGCCGAGGACGACAACGACAAGGCGCCGCGGACCGTCTGCCTGGAGGTCTCCAACTCCTTCTCCGCGCCCGCCTCCGTCAAGCGCGACCCCGGACTGCCGGTGGAACTGGCCGTCGACGTGGTCAAGGGGCCCGACGACCCCTCCGACCTGGCCGCCTTCGGCCTCGGCCGGGGCTGGGTGCTGCTCCTCGTCCTGGGCCTGACCGGACTGCTCGCCGGCCTGCTGTTCGGCTGGCTGGCCCGCTGGCGCATCGCCGTGTGGAGGGAGAACTGATGCGGAAGAAACGCATGTTGAGCGCCGTCCTGCTCGCGGGAGCGGCCCTGCTCGCCCCGGCCGGGACGGCCGTCGCCGACGACACCCCCAGTGAGGCCGGCACCGCCTTCCGCACCGCCGTCGCCATCGAACAGGGGCAGAAGGCCACGGCCAACGGCTCCACGGGCGACTACCTGTACTGGCAGTTCCCGGCGGGCGCCGGGCAGCGGCCCACGGTGAAGGCCACCGTCACCCTGCCCGACACGGCCAACCGGACCGGCGCCGCCACCTGGCGGCTCGACGTCTACGACGGACTGCGCCGCCGCCAGGCCTGCACCGCCGGGGAGCAGGCCGCGACGGCGGGCCAACAGGCCGCCACCGTGGCCCTGACCTGCACGCTGCGCACGGTCCGGCCCTGGTCCGAGCGCTGGTCCAACGACCCGCTGCCGGGCGCGTACTACGTGCGGCTCACCGTCACCGACGCGCCCGACCGCGACCTCGGACTTCCGGTGAAGGCCGAGGTCGAGGCCACGTCCGAGGACATGGGCGGCGCCCACGCCGAGGGCGGCTCGCTCGGCAAGCCGCTGCACGCGACGGCCCTCGCCGAGCCCGACGGCGGCTGGAACGGCAGCTGGTGGTCCGGCCGTTGGGGCTGGACGATCGGCGGCGCCGCACTCTGCGCCCTGGCGGCCATAGGCGGCTACACCCTGACCCGCCACCCCCGACGACGGTAACCAGGGCCCCGTAAGGGGCGCGGGGAACGCGCACGACAGCGCCCCGTAAGGGGCGCGGGGAACTGCGCGATCAGCCCCCACCGGCCCGCAGTGGACCGGATCGCAATTCCGGGGGTGCCCTCGGACGTCCAGGACGTCCGAGGGCACCCCCGTCCTCGTCAGCGCCCGCCGCCAGGCTCGGCCGGCGCCGCCCCCTCGACCGCGTCAGCGAACAGGTCGACCAGATCGTCGCCGAAGTACGAGCTGTAGGAGATGTCGGGGGTGTCACCACCGGTGTGATAGCCGCCGATGACGCCGATCACGTCGTACCCGTCGTCGTCGCGCACCAGGAACGGCCCGCCCGACGTGCCGCCGACGTACCCCGCGCAGGCGATCTCCAGGAAGTCGCCGGGAGCGGCCGGATCCGTACTGGTGTAACGGTGTGTGGAGGACGTGCAGTCGAGCGGCTTGGGGTAGACGGCGTCGCTGCTGCCCGGGTAGCCGATCAGCCGGACCACGTCGTGCGCGTACCCCGGCCGGACGCCCAGGCCGAAGCCGCCGACGGCCCGCTGGACGGGAGTCCCGTCGGCCCGGTCGCCCAGCCGCACCACCGCGTAGTCCCAGCGCGCCCCGCCGTCCGTGCCCAGGTCGTAGTAGCGCTGGTCGAGGTAGATGTCCTCGACGGGGAAGACGCCGTGCGGCTTGAGGCCGTCGTGGTACTGCGGCACGAACGAGAACTGCTTCTTCGGGTCCGGCGAGCGCAGGCAGTGGGCGGCGCTGATCACGAGATCGCGGTGCGGGCTGCGGACGACCGTCCCGCCGCAGAACCGGCCGGTGTTGTGCCCGTCGGTCCAGAAGAACGTCCCCACCTGCGGCAGTCCATCGAAGGGGTGACTGGGCGGCACGGGCCCGGCGACACCGGCCGGGGTGCCCGCCCGTCTGCCGCCGTCCACGGCCGGGACGGCCGCCCGCATCCGCGCGGGCGTCCAGTAGGCGTCGGCCGCCGCGGCCGCCGCGCGGTGCCCGGCGGGCCGGGCACCCGCCGCCAGTGCCGGGCCCGGCAGGGCGACGGACGCCGCCACCGCCATCAGGCCGGACAGCAGCGCCACGACCCCGCGGCGTATGGCGAACGGTCTGGATCCGGATCCGGGTCTGTCCATGAGCGGTTCCTCCCTGATGCGCGTAAGGCACGAAGGGCACGTACGAGGTGAGCGTGTCATCGTCCTACGGCGGGGGCGCGAGGGGTGAGTCGCCGACGCGACAGGATTCACCGGGACGCCGGACACACGCCGGACAGACGCCGGGCAGTGAACCCGGACACGTCGGGCACGACTGTCGGAGGGTGGCGGTAGCCTGTCGCGGACGGGCGGACGTCCGGTCCGCCCGCTCACGAGGGGCACGAGGGGGGAGTCGACTCATGGTCGATCCGGTGTCGTTGGGGGCGATCACGAGCGCGGTCACGGCCGCGGCGGGATCCGTCGGTACGGAAGCGGGACGGCAGGCCTGGGGCTCGCTGGTGGGAATGGTCCGGCGGGCGTTCGGCAGGGGCCGGGCCGGCGAGGACGAGGAGGGCGCGGTGGCCCTGCCGGTCGACCCCCGGGACGAGCAGCAGGTCCAGTCGCTGGCAGCGCTGATCTTCGGGCGCGTCTATCAGGACGCCGCCTTCGCCGAGGAGTTCCGGCAGTGGGCCGAGGAGGCCCGGTCGGCGACGCTGTCCGTGGACAACAGCACGGTCAACAACACCTTCTCGGGGGGCCACGCCACCAACCTCTACCAGGGCAGGGACTTCACCATTGGCCGGTGAGCCGACGGCGGGCGGGGCGACGGCGGGTGACACCAGCAATCACTTCGCGGGGCGGGCCGAGACGGTCGTCCAGGCCCGGAAGGTGACGTACCACCACCATCACGCGCCCGAGCCGCCGCCCGTCACCGTCCCGCACCAAGTGCCGCCGAGCACACCCCGGTTCGTCAACCGGGTCGACGAGCTGGCCGACATGGACGGCTGGCTGGACCCGGACGCGGGCGGGCCGCCCCGCATCGCCGTGCTCAGCGGGCTGCCCGGCGTCGGCAAGAGCACCACCGCCCGGCGCTGGGCCGAGACCGCGCGCGGCCGCTACCCCGGCGGCGAGCTCTACGTCGACTTCGCCGAACTGCGCGGCCCCACGGGCGGCGGCGCCGACGTCTCCACCGGGCTCGCCCGCTGCCTGCGCGCCCTCGGCGTCGAGGACCGCTACCTCCCCGCCACCCTCGGCGAACTCGCCGGGCTCTACCGCAGCCGCACCGCCGAACAGGGCGTCCTGGTCGTCCTGGACGACGTCACCCACCCCGCCCACGTCAGCGCGCTCCTCCCGGCCGCGCCCGGCAGCGCCGTGCTCGCCACCAGCGGCCGCCGCCTCGGTGAACTGGTCCTCGACGGCGCCCGCCTGCTGCCCCTCGACCCCCTGGACGCCGACAGCGGCAGCAGACTCCTCGCCGAGCTCTGCGGCCCGGCGCGGATCGCCGCCGAACCCGAGGCGGCCGCCCGGCTCGTCGAGGGCTGCGGCGGCCTGCCCGTCGCCCTCCACCTCGCCGCCGCCCGGCTGCTGACCCACCGCCGCCTCACCGTGGCGGCCCTCGCCGCCGAACTGGAGGCGGAGAGCGGCGGCCTCGCGGCCCTCTCCCTGGACCCCGCGAACGGCATGTCCGCGCTCCTCGGCATCGCCTGCCGCGACCTGCCCGCCGACGCGCTGCGTCTCTACCGCCGCCTCGGCCTGCTCCCCGGCCGCGGCTTCGACGCGGAGACCGCCGCCGCGGCCGACGGCACCGACCCCGCCACCGCGCGGCGGCTCCTCGACGTTCTCGACGCCGCCAGCCTCCTGGAGGACGCCGTGCGCGACCGCCACCGGCTGCACGACCTCGTCCGGCGGCACGCCCGCGACCGCGCCGAGTCCGACGAACCCGTCGCCGAACGGGAAGCGGCCCTCGGCCGGATCGTCGACCACTACACCGTCCGCGCCGCCTTCGCCGACCGGGCCGTCATGGGGAACCGGCTGCGCATCACCGACCACGACGAGCTCCTCACCGGCCACGAGGACCCCTTCGCCGGGCCCGGCGCGCGCGACACCGCCCTCGACTGGCTGGAGGCCGAACGCGCCGACGCCCTCGCCGTACTGCGGGCCGCCGCCGCCCACGGCCTCGACCGCCGCGCCTGGCAGCTCGCCGAGTCCCTCACGGCCCTCTACCTCCACCACCGGCACCTCGCCGACTGGATCGAGTCCGGCACCCTCGGCGCCGCGGCCGCCGCCCGCACCGGCGACCGGGCCGCCGAGGCCCGCCTGCGCAGCCTCCTCTCCCGCCCCCTCATGGACACCGGCGACCACGACCGGGCCCGCGAGGAACTCGAAACCGCCACCGTCCTCGCCGACGCCTCCGGCCACCCCGTCCTGCGTGCGTCCGTACGCGAGTTCTCCGGCCGCTACTGGGACCGCTACGACCCGGCCCGCGCCGTACGGGTCTACGAGGACTCCCTGGCCCTCAACGTCGCGGCGGACGAGCCGCGCGGAGCCGCGTTGGCGCGCTTCTTCATGGGCGGGGCGCTCATCGCCTCCGGCGACCGAGAGGCCGGTCTCGCCGCCCTGACGGAGTCGTACGAGGCGCTGAGCGCGCTCGGCGACGTACGCATGGCGGGCCGGGCGCTCGCGGCGCTGGCCCGCCACACGGAGAGCGCGGAGGCGCTGGAGCGGGCGGCGGAGATGCTGGAGAAGACGCGGGCGGGGCATTACGAGGCGGAGGTGAGGGAGGAACTGGCGGGCCTGCTGGAACGGTCCGGGGACGCGGAGGCAGCGCGGGGTCACCTGTCGCGGGCGGTGGAGCTGCTCGCGGCCGGGGGCAGCCCACGGGCGGGGGAGCTGCGGGAGCGGCTGTCGGGCCTTTAGCCGGTTGTTCGGGCTGGATCGGCGGTGCCGGCCCCACCGACCGGGCCCGGGCACGAGATCTGCTCGGCCCCCTCGTTCTGGTGTCCTGCGCCTGAAATCCGCTGAGTACAGGACGCTAGGCCTGGTCTTCGCCGCGGGAAACCGCCAGCCCCCGTAGCAGGTCGATCGCGCCGTCCTGCGCGAGATCCTCGGCGAACTCGGGCAAGGGCGTCCGGCCGCGCAGATGTCTGCGCACCAGCGCCAGTGGCAGGTCGACGGCGGCCAGCATGACGCGCTCGACGTCCGCGACCGCGGTGGCGCCGAGCCGGGCGGCCAACGCCGACAACCTCTCACGAACCCGCCGGTTGCTGTCGGCCAAGCGGCGCGCATACGGGTCGGGCCACTCGTCCTGGCCGAAGGCGTCGGGTCCGTGCAGCAGCACGGCGGCCTGCTCGGGATGCGTCCGGCTCCACGCGATGACGTGGCGTGCGGCCGCGCCGCCCGCTTCGTGCGGCTGCGGACGGGAGTCGAGCGCGGCGAGATAGCCGGCCTGGAACTCGTCGAGCGTGCGCAGCCACAACTCGGCCAGCAGGACGGCCCGTTGCGGGAAGCGGTGGTAGACGGAGCCGCTGGGAGCGCCGCACTCGCGGGCGACCGCCGACATGGTGACCGCGGCCGGTCCATGGGCGGCGGCCAGGCGCAGGGCGGCGTCGAGGAGGTCTGATTCGTCATAGCGGGGTGGCCGGGCCATGAAATGGAGAGTACCCTCTATTTCAATTGGAGAAGGGTCTCCAATATCTCTGGAAGGGGCACGCCATGGCCGTGCTGAACGTCCACGAGCGCCGGCTCCCGGCATCACCCGAGCAGGTCGGCGCCCTGCTCGACGGTCTGGCGGGCGCCGACGACCCGCTGTGGCCGAGCCCGGCCTGGCCGCAGATGGTGCTGGACCGAGGCCTGCGCGTCGGCTCGCGGGGCGGTCACGGCCCGATCGGCTACACCGTCGCGGCCTACGTGCCCGGCCAGTGGGTCAGGTTCCGGTTCTCGGCCCCGCGCGGCTTCGAGGGCATCCACGAGTTCACCGTCCAGCCCGCCGAGGCGGGCGGCGCCGTACTCCGCCACACCATCGCGGTGCGGCTGCACGGCAGCGCCCGGCTCTGGTGGCCGCTGGCCTTCCGCTGGTTGCACGATGCGCTCCTGGAGGACTGCCTGGACCGGGCGGCGCACGCCTTCGAACCGGCGAACAGCGCACGTGCGCGGAGGACTCCGTGGGTGCGGCTGCTGCGCCACCTCACCGCGCAGACGACCGCTCGGGGGCGCCGCGACCGGAATGAACGATGACGCGAAGGATGTCGGCCGACCGTTGACCTCGGCCGCCCCCTGCGCGTCATGCACAGGGGGAAGGGCGGGGCCGGGGCGAGACCACCACGTCCTCCTCCCGCGCCCCCACCCGCACCGTGAACACCCCGTCCAACTCCCGCCCCGCCCGCAACAGCCCGTAGACGACGGCCGCGTGCACTCCCGGCTCCAACGCCGCGCCCGTCGCCCGCGTCTCCACCACCCGCCCGTCCCACAGCACACTCACACACCCACCCGCGAACCCCGACGTCGCCAGTCGGCACCCCGGCCACCGGGCGAGCGTCTCGCGGGCCCGGGCCGAGGCCGACGCGGCCACCGGGGCCGACCCGGACGTGATCACGGACGCGCTGCCCAGCAGCCGCAGGTCCTGCTCGTCCTCGTCGCACGCGAGGTGGACGAACACACCGTCCCCCTCCTCCGGTTCGGCCCCCACGACCGGCAGCCGGTCCACCGCCACCAACCCCTCGGCAGTCACCTCGGTGCGCACCCACACAGCCGTCACCCGTCCGCCCTCGGCCCGCGGCTCGGGCGCCGCGTACAGGGGCGGCGGGCCGGAGGCCGCCGGCTCGGGCAGGCGCAGGAGCTCGTAGACCAGCGACCGGAGCCGCTCCAGCGCCCGTCCGGGGTCGATGAAGGCGCCGGACGTCACCTTGACCACGCGCTCCGCGTCGTGCTCGGCCACGGCCCGCTCCAGTTGCGGGCCGAACGGCGCGTACGGGTCGAGGCGCGGGACGACGCGTCCCAGTTCGCCCATCGGCGTCCCCGGCACCGACTCCTCGCCGAACGCGGCGAGGAGCAGTGGCGTGCCGAGGGCCGCGCCGTAGAAGGTCACGGAGCCGTGGTCGCCGACGAGGACGTCCGCCGCGACGAGCGCGGCCTGCCAGCCGCGCTGCGGCGGTACGAGCAGCAGCCCGGCGTCCAGGGCCGCCGCCTCGACCTGGCGGACGTGCCAGGGGCCGTGCGCCGACCAGACGTTGGGGTGGACGACGGCGGCGACGCGGTGGCCGTCGGGGGAGAGGGCGGCCGCCAGCCGGGCGGGCAGCCCGGGGTCGGTGCCGAGCAGGGACTGCCGGCCCCACGTGGAGCTGAGCACCACCAGCCGCTGTCCGTCCCGGACCCCCAGCGCCGCGCGGTAGCGGTCGCGCAGCGGCCGGGACGCCAGGATCTGGTCGTGGCAGGGGTCGCCGATCAGCCGGGCACGGGCCGCGAGGGCCGGGTGGTGCTCGGCGAGCTGGGTGATCTGGTCGGGGTGGGAGACGGTGTGCCAGGCGCGCTCGTCGTCCATGACCCCGGAGAGGCGCCGGCCGGTGCCGCGCGCGTCCGGTACGAGCTTGTGGAAGCCCACGCCGTGCGGCAGGACGAGGACGGGGCAGGCGGCGGGGACGGGCGTCAGGTCGATGTTCTCGCTGGCGGAGACGACGAGATGGCATTCCGTACGGGCCAGTTGCCCCCAGGGCATGATCCGGACGCCGGCGGCGCGGAGGAGGTCGTGGACGCCGTCGCCGAAGGCGGAGGTGGGGTCGAAGGCGAAGACGACGTCGAGGCGCGGGTCGGAGCGGCAGAGTGCCGGGAGGGTGTCGAGGAGGCGGACGGTGGAGGTGACGGTGCGGGCCGCCGCGACCAGGAGCCGGCGGCCCGGGAACGTCCGCCACCGGCGGGCGTCCGGCCCCACCGGAACGCGCAGATCACCCGGTTCGCCCGGAGAGCCCGGCTCCCGGCTCCCGGCTCCCGGCTCCCGGCTCCCTATGCTCCCGCCGCCCTTACCGCCTGCCATGCCGCCCCCGCAACCTTTTCGCGCCATTGCGCCCCCACTTCCGCTGATGCCCCCACCGTAGGCGAACCCGCCCCGGCCCGGGCGACCTCAACCCGTGGTTAAGTCCGTCATCCGCTCGTAACCGCCGACGGACTAGTGCTCGGCGCTCCGGGCATGACAGGATGCCCCTCGAAGTCACCAAGGACTCACCACGGACTTAACTGGCCGTGAAAGGCAGTAATGAGTCGTATGTCGCACCGGGCCCCGCGGCCGCGATGCGACGCAACACGCGTGAAGGAACGGGGCAGATGGCAAACGGGGGGGACAGGCCGGCATCGGCTGGTGACGTGGGCAGCCCGCTCGCGCAGCGGCTCAACTACCTGTTCGCGAACATGCACCCGCCCGGCGCGCCGTACACCAACGGCCACGTGGCCGAGGAGATCAGCCGCGGGGAGGAGTACGGCGACGTCACGCTCACCGAGCAGTATCTGTCGATGCTGCGCAACGGCAAGCGCGCCAACCCCAGCCCGGACGTCCTGCGGGCGCTGGCGAAGTTCTTCGCCGTGCCGGTCGGGTACCTGATGGGCGATCTGTCGGACTCCCAGGCCGAGCGCGTGGAGGAGGAGGTCCGCTTCCTCGTCGCGATGAGGGACCAGCGCGTCCGGGCCATCGCCCTGCGCTCGGTGGGCCTGCCCCCCGAGGTGCAGGACAGCCTGACCACGATCATCAGCCAGTTCCGGCAGCAGATGAACCTTCCGTCCGACCCGCCCGACGCGGGGGGTGGAAAGCGACCGTGACCGTGACAGCGGAGGACGGCCTCTTCACCAACTGGCGGCGTACCGAGGACGAGGACGGTGCAAGCATGCGCGTGGGACGGATACGTCGCCGGTGCAAGCAGCTCATCCAGGAGCTCGCCCTGCCCGCGTCGACCGATCTCCAGGGCATGTGCGACGCCGTCGCGCGCCATGTGGGCCGACCCATCCATCTGGTGCCCATGAGCCTGGACGGCGTCGTCTCCGGTATGACGGCCACCACGGACGACGCGTACTGGGTCATCTACGAGCAGAAGACCTCCCCGTGGCACCAGGTCCACATCGTGCTCCACGAGATCGGCCACCTGCTGCTCGGTCACGACCAGGACCCCGCCGTCACCGAGGACGCCCTCAAGGTGTGGACGCCCTCGGTCGACGTGGCCACCGCCATGCGGCGCATGGGGCTGACCATGGGTCTGGCCCGGCACCACTGCTACGACAACCTCACCGAACGCGAGACGGAGATCCTCGGCACCCTCCTCATGGCCAAGGTGGTGCCTCCGCCGCCGGGCCAGGACGTCCTGCTGGAGGGTCAGGCCGCCGAGCTCGCCGCGTCGCTGGGGCCCGCGCTCCAGCACGTCCGGCAGAAGATCCAGGACGGGTCCGCCGACGGAAGGGGCGCCGGTGTTTGACGCCTTCGACGCCCTCTACCTGAGCTTCAGCGCCGTCACCTGGGCCATCGTCGGCTACAAGGCCCGGGCCTGGTTCCGCGACCGCGGCAACGTCGACCTGGGCCTGACCGCCCTGATGACCTCCGGCGTGCCGATCGTCTTCCTGTTCTCCGCGCCCAGCGTCTACCGCGCCTTCGACCGGCTGACGGGCGTGGCGAACCTGGCGATGGTCTTCCTCTACTCGGCCGTCGTGCTGTTCGCCTCCGGCGCCACCGTGCTGCTGCTGCGCTGGACCAGCCGGGGCGAGGAGGGGGCCCACTCCCGCGCCGCCGCGCGCAGCCGCCTCGCGGTCTGGGCGGTGGGGTTGACCTGGGCCGTGGCCATCGGCTGCTTCCTCGTCGGCCGCCCGGACGACGTGGAGCACCCGCGCGACTTCAGCACCGCCTACGCCGACGCCCCGGGCGTCGTCGCCTTCCTGGTGCTCTATCTGCTGATCTTCGGCGTGAGCCTCGCCGGGCTCGGTACGCTCTGCCCCCGCTACGCCGCCCAACTGGGCCGCTCCTGGCTCGCCAAGGGGCTGCGGACCCTGGCGGCGGGCTGCTGGCTGGGCCTGGTGTACTGCGCCTGCAAGCTCGCCGGGTTCGTCCTGAGCTGGGTCGGCCACGAGCAGTACTGGCTGTCCAACGGGGTGGCGCCGATGACGGCCTCGGTGGCCGCGCTCCTGGTGCTGCTCGGCTTCTCGCTGCCGGCCGTCGGCCCCCGGGCCGCCGCCTGGCGCCGGCTGCGCCGGCTGGAGCCGCTGTGGCGGGAGGTCACCGCCCACGCCCCGGAGGTCACCATCCCCGAGTCCCGCTGGACGGCCCGCTGGCCGCTCGCGGACCTGGAGTGGCGGGCCAACCGGCAGATGGCCGAGATCCGTGACATCCAGCGCGGCGTCCGCCGGCACGTCGAGCCCGTCACCCTGGAGATCGCCCGGGAGAAGGCCGGCGCCGCCGCCCTCGACGAGCACCGCACCGCCGCCGTGGTGGAGGCCGCCGCGCTCCGCAGGGGCCTGGGCAACCAGACCGTGGGGCACGTGGCCCGGCCGTCCGCCGACAGCGTGGTGATGACCGTCAGCGCCGACCCGGCGGAGGAGCACGAGCACCTGGCGCGCGTCGCCGACGTCTTCCACGATCCGCTGGTCGACGCGGTGCTCACCGAACTACGGGAGATCAGCGCGGCACGCCGTCCCTGACGGCGCGCGGCCCATGGACGAGGCGGCCCTGGACGGGGGTCAAGGCCGCCTACGACACAGGCCGGCGCCGGATTCCGGCGGATCGAACGATCCGCCGGAATCCGGCGCCGCTTGTGCGATAAAGGACCGGACGGTCCGGTCTAGAGTCGGATCCCATGCGACCGACCGACACCCCACCTTCGACGGCCGACCTGATATCCGACCCCTACGGCACCTACGCCCGGCTCCGCGAGAGCGGCCCCGTGCACCGGTTCGAGGGCCCCGACGGCAAGCCCGCCTGGCTGGTCACCCGTTACGAGGACGTACGGACCGCCCTCGCCGACCCCCGGCTCTCCCTCGACCGGAGCAACGCCCTCCCCGGCAACTACGGCGGCTTCTCCCTGCCCCCGGCGCTCGACGCCAACCTGCTGAACATGGACCCGCCCGACCACACCCGGCTGCGCCGGCTGGTGGTGAAGGCGTTCACCCCGGGCCGGGTGGAGAAGCTGCGCGGCCCGGTGCGGTCGTTCGCCGACGAGCTGCTGGACGCCGTCGAGCCGGCTGGGCGGGCGGATCTGCTGGCGTCCTTCGCGGGCCCGCTGCCGGTCGTCGTGATCTGCCGGTTGCTCGGCGTCCCCCGGGCGGACCAGGTCGACTTCCGGGCCTGGACGGACGCCATGATCACCCCCGACCGTTCGCGGCCCCACCTGATGAAGGAGGCGGTCGCCTCCCTGATGGCCTTCTTCACCGCGCTCATCGAGACCAAGCGCGCCGAGCCCGGCGACGACCTGCTCTCGGACCTGATCGCGGTGCAGGAGGCAGGGGACACCCTCTCCCGGGACGAGCTGACGTCCCTGGCGTTCCTCATCGTGTTCGCCGGCTACGAGAACGTCACCCATCTCATCGGCAACACGGTTCTCGCCCTGCTGGACCGTCCGGAACTGCTGCGGGCGGTGCGTAAGGATCCGGACGGTCTCGCGGCGGTCGTGGACGAGGTCAGCCGGTGGGACGGACCCGTTCCGCTGGCGATCCGGCGCTTCCCGGTGGAGGACGTGGAGATCGGCGGAGTGACGGTCCCGGCGGGTGAGACGGTGCTGCTGTCGCTGGCCTCGGCCAATCGCGACCCGGCCCGGTTCCCCGACCCCGACCGCTTCGACCTGGGACGGGACCGCTCGGGAAACCTCGCGCTGGGCCACGGCATCCACTACTGCCTGGGTGCCGCGCTGGGCCGGATGGAGACGGAGACCGCGCTCGCCGCGCTGCTGGAGCGCTTCGAAAATCTGGAACTCGACGTTCCGAGGGACGAGCTGACCTGGCGTCCGGCCATTCGCGCACGTGGCCTGAAATCGCTCCCCGTCCGGTGGTCTTCGGGCGGCCGAACAGGTTTTTGATGCATAACCCATCCTTGATGAGGTAGAACTGTCCTCGAGCCCGCCCGGTGTGCATCCCCCGTCGCACCGGGCGGGCCTTCGTCGTCACCTCGTCGAGTCACCTCGTCGGCGCGGGTCCGCTCAGGCGCTGCCGGGCGGGAACTTGAGCAGCGTCACCGCCGCCAGCATCTGGAGGCTCACCGCCGCCACCGCCCTGTGGGTGGGCAGATGGTGCTGACCCCGGATCAGCAGCGTGGCGAGCGCGTAGCCGAAGGCCGCCGTCACCGACGCGGCGGCGCGCACCGGCACCGAACCCGCGGGCAGCCAGGTGTCGAGTACCAGCCGGGGCAGGTCGCTCGCCCAGAACAGCACCACGAACAGGCTCGCCGTGGGGGCGAACTTGCCGTTGCCGCCGAGCCGGCGGGCGATGGCGTGGGTGGCGGCGCCCAGCAGCAGGCTGGCGAGCATCATCACCAGCGAGCCGATGGCCATGGCCTCCAGCGCCAGCAGGGGGCTGACCCCCCACTGCACCCAGAAGGAGTCGTTGGCCAGCGTCCCCAGCGCCCCGCACAGCAGGGACAGGAAGGCCGCCGCTCCCCAGACGCTCCGGTCCCGCGCCTCGTCGAGAACCTCGACGGGCCGGTACCAGAGCCCGAATATGAGACGGTGCCAGAGCAGCCTGCGCGGCTGGGCGTCGGGGACGGGCGGGGGAGGGGCAGTGGTCACGGGCATGGGTGCCGTTTTATCACCGTTCGGCCGGACCGCAGGAGTCCGGGCGGCCCGGCCGATGGAGCCGACGCCCCGTCAGGCCGGGGTGGGCGCCACACCTCCGGGGCCCGTACCGGGGTCCGCGCCGGGGTCCGGATCGTCGTCCCCCGCCTCGACGACGGGCCTGTCCTCGACGGCGGTCACGGGCGCCGCGAGCCCCCGCGCCGAGGCCCCGCCCGGCAGGTAGTCCTCGCTGATCTCCCGTGGCCCGAACGGCCACACCTTCTCCTTCGCCGCCCACAGCGTGAACGCCACGCACCCGGCGCCCACCCAGGCCAGCGACCACTCGATGGGATGGCGGCCGGGGGAGTTGCGGTCCGCGAAGCCGTAGATCACCAGCCAGCCCGCCAGCGCCACCAGGCTCGGCAGCGGATAGAGCCACATCCGGTACGGGCGCGGCAGCGCCGGCTGCCGGCGCCGCAGCACGGTCACGGCCAGCACCTGCGACAGCGCCTGGAGGATCACCATGACCGCCATCAGCAACTGGATGATCGTCGCCAGGTCGGTATGACGGCCGATCAGGAAGCCCACGGCCGAGACGACGCCCATCGTCGCCAGCGGCAGCACGGGGAAGCGCAGCCGGGGGTGGAGGGCGCCGAAGCGCCGGAAGAAGACGTTCTCCCGCGCGGCGTCCACGGGGATGCGCGAGCCGCCGAGGAGCCCGGTGAAGACGGACGCGAAGGCCGTGATGAGGATCAGCACGGTGACGACGTCCGCCGCGCCCTTGCCCCAGGTCTGCTCCAGCACCGCCGAGGCCACGGAGGACCCGGCCGTGGAGTCCGGGTCCAGCATCTCCCGCCAGTCGACGACGCCCAGGGTGCCGATCTGCAGCAGCAGGTAGATGGCCATGATGCCGAGGATCGAGTAGATGATGGACCGCGGCATGGTCCGTCCGGGGTCCTTGATCTCGGCGCCCATGTAGGCGACGGTGCTGTAGCCCCCGTAGTCGTAGATGCCGATGGTCAGGCCCGCCGCGAAGCCCAGCCAGAACTGACCGGTCGTGAGGTCGAAGGCGCCCGCCGGGTAGGTGAAGGCCCGGTCCGGGCTGAAGTGGGTGAACGCGGCCACGATGACCAGGACGACGGAGACGATCATCACGCCCCACAGCACCGCGGTGATCCGCGCGATGCTCTCCACCCGCCGCCACAGCAGCCCGACGACCACCACGACGAACGCCAGGCCCGTCAGATCGCCCTGGGTCTGTGTCATCCCCGGCCAGAGATAGCCCAGGTACTGGACGAACCCGATCACACCCGTGGCCATGGCCAGCGGGATGAAGAGCATCGCCGTCCACACGAACAGGAACGGCACGAGTCTTCCGGTCCGGTACTGGAACGCCTGCCGCAGATAGACGTAGCTGCCGCCCGCGCCGGGCATCGCCGCGCCCAGTTCGGCCCACACCAGCCCGTCGGCCAGGGCCAGTACCGCCCCCGCGACGAAGCCGATGACCGCGTGCGGCCCGCCGAAGGAGGCCACCATCAAGGGGATGGTGACGAACGGTCCTATGCCGCACATCTGGCTCATGTTGATGGCGGTGGCCTGGAACAGCCCGATGCGGCGGACGAACGCCGCCCGCTCCTCCGGCACCACCGGCTCCCCCGGTTCCCCGGGCCTCCGCTCGACGTCCCCTGCCGTGTCCGCCATTGGCGCTCAGCCCTCTCGCGTCCGTCCCTGGAGTCTTCCTGCACTCGTACACCGGGCCGACCCGCGCGTCCATCACCTGCGAAGTGTCGGTCCCTGCTGCGAAGAGATGGCAAGTGCCACATTTTTGCCCCGGGGCTCGGCCGGGACGTTATGGTTGCCCGGCCGTGGTGTTCGGGAAGACCGGTGAGGCCCTCGTGGGCCGATTCCGGAGCGGCCCTCGCCACTGTGATCGGGGAGTGACCGTCCTCTTCCGCGTGCCCCGGCACGCGGAGCCACTGGCAGCGTCCGGCTGCCGGGAAGGCGGGACGGTAACGCCATCACCCGTAAGCCAGGAGACCGGCCACGGCATTCTCGAAATGATCCACGAGGTGCTGGAGCGTTCACCCCAAGATGTCCATATCCACAGAACCGTCCGCGGGTCCGTCCGCGGATCCGTCCGCGCCCGCCTTCCGCTGGCGCCGCGAGGACACCGTGCGGACCGCCGGCCTGCTGGCCGTCGTCGTCGCCCTCCACGTCGTCGCCTTCGGCGTGCTCTTCCTGCTGGTCGTGCCGAACCACTACACCGTCGGCTCCAAGGTCTTCGGCGTCGGCCTCGGCGTCACCGCCTACACCCTCGGCATGCGGCACGCCTTCGACGCCGACCACATCGCCGCCATCGACAACACCACCCGCAAGCTGATGGCGGACGGCAAACGCCCGGTCTCCGTCGGCTTCTGGTTCGCCCTCGGCCACTCCAGCGTCGTCGTCCTGCTGACGCTGCTGGTCTCCGGCGGCACCCGGCTGGCCGGGACGCTGATGAACGAGGAGTCCACCACCCATCAGACCCTCGGTGTCGTCGGCACCACGGTCTCCGGCGGCTTCCTCTACCTCATCGCCGTCCTCAACCTCATCGCCCTCGCCGGCATCATGAGGGTCTTCCGCGCCATGCGCGAGGGCCGTTACGACGAGGCGGAGCTGGAGAAGCAGCTCGACTCGCGCGGCTTCATGAACCGCGTCCTCGGCCGTTTCACCCGCTCCATCAGCCGCCCCGGCCAGATGTTCCCGCTGGGCTTCCTCTTCGGCCTGGGCTTCGACACCGCCACCGAGGTCACGCTGATGGTCATGGCGGGCAGTGGTGCCGCCGCCGGGCTGCCCTGGTACGCGATCATGTGCCTGCCGCTGCTGTTCGCCGCCGGCATGAGCCTGTTCGACACGCTCGACGGCACGTTCATGAACTTCGCCTACCAGTGGGCGTTCTCCAACCCCGTCAGAAAGGTCTACTACAACCTCACCATCACCGGGCTCTCCATCGCCGTCGCCTTCCTCATCGGCACCATCGAGCTGGTGGGCGTGCTCCACGAGAAGCTCGATCTGGACGACGCGGTGACCGGCTGGATCGCCGGGCTGAACCTCGACAACGTCGGTTTCGTCATCGTCGGACTGTTCGTGCTGGTCTGGGCCCTCGCCCTCGGCTACTGGCGCTTCGCCAAGGTCGAGCAGCGCTGGGCCGCGCGGACGGCCGCCGCCGGGGTCACGGGCGCTCACAGCCCTGGTTCGCACACGCCTTCCGGGCGCTGATCACCGGCGGGCTGTTCCCGGCCGACTCCTCCCGCACCACCACGAGGGCCGGGCCGCCGCAGGTCAGGCACGTCCGGGTGGAGGGATCCCGCTCCCGCTCGATCGCCGCGGCGATCCTGCGCAGGGGGTCGGCGTCGACATCTGACTCGGCTCCGGTGTCGGACATGGCCATCCCGCTCCACGGTCGTCGCTGCTCGCTCTCCCGGCGGGTGCATCGTGACGCACGACCCCTGATCACGTCAGCGTGTTGGGCCGTGATCACCCTTCACGGGGTGGCGCGGGCCGACAGGCTGACGCCCAGGGGACGGGTGTTTGTTCATGTTGTTCATGGGCCGGCCGCCGGGAGCGTCACCTCGAACCGGCAGCCGCCGGGCACGTTGTGGACCGACGCACGGCCCGCGTGGGCCTCGACGATGCCCCGGACGATCGCCAGGCCCAGCCCCGCGCCCCCGGGCCGAGTCCGGGCCGCCGAGCCCCGCCAGCCCGTCTCGAAGACCCGGGGCAGATCCTCCTCCGGGATGCCGCCGCAGCCGTCCGTCACCGACACCACCACCGCGTCCGCCTCGCGCCGCGCGGCCACCGCGACCGTGCCGTCCGGCGGGGTCCGCCGGATGGCGTTCACCAGGAGGTTCCCCAGGACCCGGGTCATCTCCTTGCCGTCCACCTCGACGGGCACGGCGGCCACGCCGTTCCCGTCCCCGTTCCCGACCAGCTTCACCCCCTGCTCGCGCGCCAGTGGCCCGGCGCCCGCCAGGGCCTCGTCCACCAGGTCGTACACCGACATCCGGCTCGGGCGCAGCGGCAGGGCGCCGGCGTGGATGCGGGAGAGCTCGAAGAGATCGCCCACCATCGTGTTCAGCCGGTCGACCTCGGTGCGGATCTGCCGGTGGTAGCGCGCGGGGTCCTCGGCGACGCCGTCCTCCAGCGCCTCGGACATGGCGCGCAGCCCCGCCAGCGGGGTGCGCAGATCGTGGGAGATCCAGGCCACCAGCTCGCGCCGCGAGGCGTCCAGGGCGCGCTCCCGCTCCCGGGACTCGGCGAGCCGCGCACTGGTGGCGGCGAGCTCCCGGGAGAGCGCGTCGAGTTCCGCCGTGGCACCGCCGCCGGGGGCGGCGAACGTGCCGCCCTCGCCGAAGGACCGGGCCGCGCGGGTCAGGTCGGCGCTGCGGGCCACCACCCAGCGGCCGAGCAGCAGGGCCGTGGCGAGCGAGACCACGGCGGCCATCGCGCACACCGTCGTCACGACCGTCAGGTCGTGCGCGGACAGGAACATCGCCCGGGCCACGGCCAGCGTCCCGGCCAGCATCGCGGTCACCGACACCGCGGCCACGACGGCGAGGGAGACCGTCACCGAGCGGTGGCGCAGGGCGCGCAGCGCCAGCGCGCCCAGGAGGCCGGCGGCGGCCGCGCCGAGGAAGGCGAACAGGGCGATGAGCAGCGTGTCACCCATTCCCGGCCGCCTCGAAGCGGTAGCCGACGCCCCACACGGTCCGGATCAGGGCGGGGTTCGCCGGGTCGTCCTCGATCTTGGCGCGCAGCCGGCGGACGTGGACGGTCACCGTCGACACGTCCCCGAAGTCCCAGCCCCACACCTCGCGCATCAGCTCCTCACGGGTGCAGGCGCGCCCCGGATGGCGCAGGAGGAAGGCGAGCAGGCCGAACTCGCGGAGGGTCAGGGCCAGGTCGGTGCCGTTCTTGGTGGCGCGGCGAGCCGTGGGGTCCAGGACCAGCCCCGCGGCCCGCAGGGGCGGTGCGCTCGTGGGTGCCGAGCGGCGCAGGACGGACTCCACGCGGAGGACGAGCTCGCGGGGGCTGAAGGGCTTGGTGACGTAGTCGTCCGCGCCCACTTCGAGGCCGAGGATGCGGTCCTCTTCGTCGCCGCGGGCGGTGAGCATGATGACCGGGAGGCGGTCGTGCGTCGCGCGCAGGGCGCGGCAGACGTCGATGCCGTCGATGCCGCCGGGGAGCATCAGATCGAGGACGACCAGGTCGGGGCGGCGGCGTTCGGCTTCGGCGAGGGCGGCTTCGCCGGTGGCGGCGTGGGTGACGGTGTGGCCGGCGCGGGTCAGGTAGCCGGTGACCACTTCGGCGACGGTGGGGTCGTCGTCGACGACGAGGATGTGGTGCATGACGTCAGCTTCGCAGCCGGTGGGAGGTCGCGTGCGGTGCGGGTCCGCGCCCCGAAGGGGCGCGGGGAACTGCGCGACCAGCCCCCACCGGCCCACGGATGACGCCGTCCACTCCCGCGGAGCGCCTAGTATCGGGCTGATGCACGACCCTTACGTCCGCGTGCGCGGAGCGCAGACGCACAATCTCAAAGGCGTCGACGTCGACATTCCCCGCGACGCCCTCGTCGTCTTCACCGGCGTCTCCGGATCCGGCAAGAGCAGCCTCGCCTTCGGGACGCTGTACGCCGAGGCCCAGCGGCGGTACTTCGAATCCGTCGCCCCGTACGCCCGGCGGCTGATCCACCAGGTGGGCGCGCCGAAGGTGGAGGAGGTCAGCGGGCTGCCGCCCGCCGTCGCGCTGGAGCAGCGGCGCTCCGCGCCGACCTCGCGGTCCTCCGTCGGCACGGTCACCACGCTCTCCAACTCCCTGCGCATGCTCTTCTCCCGCGCCGGGACCTACCCCGAGGGCGCCGAGCGCCTCGACTCCGACGCCTTCTCGCCCAATACGCCCGCCGGGGCGTGCCCCGAATGCCACGGACTGGGCCGGGTCCACACCGTCACCGAGGACTCCCTCGTCCCCGACCCGTCGCTGTCGATCCGCGACGGCGCCATCGCCGCCTGGCCCGGCGCGTGGCAGGGCAAGAACCTCCGCGACATCCTCGACACCCTCGGGTACGACATCGACCGCCCCTGGCGCGAGCTGCCGCGCGCGGACCGCGACTGGATCCTCTTCACCGACGAGCAGCCCGTCGTCACCGTGCACCCCGTCCGGGAGGCCGAGCGCATCCAGCGGCCCTACAAGGGCACCTATATGAGCGCCCGCCGCTACGTCCTCCACACCTTCGCCGACTCCAAGAGCGCCGCCCTGCGGGCCCGCGCCGAGCGGCACCTGGTGAGCGCGGACTGCCCGGTCTGCGCGGGGCGGCGGCTGCGCCCCGAGGCGCTCGCCGTCACCTTCGCCGGGCGCGACATCGCCGAGCTCGCCGCCCTGCCGCTGGCCGCGCTGGCGGCCACGCTGCGCCCGGCCCGCGACAGCGGCGACGACGGCGTGGCCGCCGCCCTCGCCCGCGACCTGGTCGCCCGCATCGAGGTGCTCACCGAGCTCGGCCTCGGCTACCTCAGCACCGACCGCCCCACCCCCACCCTCTCCGCCGGCGAGCTCCAGCGGCTGCGGCTCGCCACCCAGCTGCGCTCCGGGCTGTTCGGGGTGGTGTACGTCCTGGACGAGCCGTCCGCCGGACTGCACCCCGCCGACAGCGCCGCCCTGCTGACCGTGCTGGACCGGCTGAAGGCGGCGGGCAACTCCCTCTTCGTCGTCGAGCACCACATGGACGTCGTGCGCCGCGCCGACTGGATCGTCGACGTCGGCCCCCGGGCCGGGGAGCACGGCGGGCAGGTGCTCTACAGCGGGCCCGTCGAAGGGCTCGCGGCCGTACCGGAGTCGGCGACCCGCCGGTTCGTCTTCCCCGAGGCGGCGCCCGCCCCCACCCGGACGCCCCGGAAACCGTCCGGAGCGCTGCGGCTGCGCGGCCTGAACCGGCACAACCTCCGCGACCTCGACGTGGACTTCCCGCTCGGCGTCTTCACCGCCGTCACGGGCGTCTCCGGCTCGGGCAAGTCGACGCTCGTCGGGCAGGCGCTGGCGGAGACCGTCGCCGCCCACCTCGACGGCACCGCCCCCCTTATTAAAGAAGGTGTCGGGAAGGCCGACGGGCTGGAGGCCGTCGACCGGCTCGTGCGCGTCGACCAGAAGCCCATCGGCCGCACCCCGCGCTCCAACCTCGCCACCTACACCGGGCTGTTCGACGCCGTCCGCAAGGTCTTCGCGGCCACCGACGAGGCCCGCGCCCGCGGCTACACCGCCGGACGGTTCTCGTTCAACGTCGCCGGGGGACGCTGCGAGGAGTGCCAGGGCGAGGGGTTCGTCGCCGTCGAGCTGCTGTTCCTGCCCGGCACCTACGCGCCGTGCGCCGCCTGCCGGGGCGCCCGCTACAACCCGGAGACGCTGGAGGTCACCCACCGGGGCGCCACCGTCGCGGACGTCCTCGACATGACCGTCGACGCGGCCGCCGTGTTCCTCGCCGACGTGCCGGCCGCCCGGCGCGGCCTGCGCGCCCTCCAGGACGTCGGCCTGGGCTATCTGCGGCTGGGCCAGCCCGCCACCGAACTGTCCGGCGGCGAGGCGCAGCGCATCAAGCTCGCCACCGAACTCCAGCGCGCCCACCGGGGCCACACCCTGTACGTCCTGGACGAGCCGACGACCGGGCTGCACCCCGCCGACACCGAGGTGCTGCTGCGTCAGCTGCACGGCCTGGTGGACGCGGGCCATTCGGTGGTGGTCGTCGAGCACGACATGTCCGTGGTGGCCGGCGCCGACCACGTCCTGGACCTGGGGCCGGGCGGGGGCGCGGAGGGCGGCCGGATCGTCGCCGCCGGCACCCCCGAACAGGTGGCGCGGGCCGCCGGGAGCGCCACCGCGCGGTACCTCGCCGCCGCCCTGGGGCGCTGACGGGGCGCCGACCGGCGGGCGACGCGCTCTGGACGGGCCCCACCCCGTCTGGTTTCGTCCTAGTCACGTGTTCGACCGGCGTGACGTGTGGGGGGACGGAAGCGGACCATGGCCCATGCCCTGATCATCGGTGGCGGCGTCGCCGGACCCGTGGCCGCGATGGCCCTGCGCCGGGCCGGCCTCGACGCGACCGTCTACGAGGCGGTCCCGGCCGGAGCCGGGCCGTCCGGCTCGTTCCTGACCCTCTTCGCCAACGGGCTCGCGGCCCTGCGCGCCATCGGCGCCGACGGGCCCGTCCGCGCGGTCTCCTGCCCGGCCGACACGGTGGAGTCCTACAGCGAGACCGGCCGGCTCCTCGGCCGGCGGCCCATGTCCGGCTCGGGCGAGGCCGGGCTGAGCCCCCGCACCGTCCCCCGGGCCGTGCTCTGCCGGGTGCTGCGGGAGGAGGCGGCCCGCCAGGGCGTCCGCGTCGAGCACGGCAAGCGGCTCGTCGGCCTCACCACCCGCTCCCACGGCCGGATGGTCGCGTCCTTCGCGGACGGCACCCACGCCGAGGGAACGCTGGTGATCGGCGCCGACGGGATCCGCTCCCGGGTCCGCGCCCTCCTCGACCCGGCCGCGCCACCACCCCGCCACACCGGCCAGTTCACCGTCTCCGGGCGCACCGGGCCCCGCGCCGCCGAACCGGCACCGCCGCGCACCTACCGCATGTACTACGGCCGGGGCGGCTTCTTCGGTTGCACCACGGCCCCGGACGGCAGCACCTTCTGGTTCGCCAACGTCCCCGGCCCGGAGCTGTCGCGGGCCGCTCTCGCCGCCGCCACACCCGACGGCTGGCGCCGCCGCCTCGCCGAGGTCTTCGCCGCCGACCGCACCCCCGCCGCCGCCATCGTGGCCGCCACCGGCGACGACGTCGTCGGCGTGAACTGCTACGACCTGCCCAGTACCCCCGTGTGGCACGACGAGCGGGCCGTCCTCATCGGCGACGCCGCCCACGCCACCGCCCCCAACGCCGCCCAGGGCGCGTCGCTGGCCATCGAGGACGGCGTCGTCCTCGCCCGCTGCCTGCGCGACCTGCCCGGCACGGCGCGGGCGTTCGCCGGGTACGAGCGGCTGCGGCGCGAGCGCGTCGAACGCGTCGTCGCCCTGAGCGCCGCCCTCGCCCGCCGCAGACCGGTCACCGCGGAGGAGCGGCGCGCCCGCGACGCCGAGGTGGAACGCCGCCTGGCCAGATCCGCACGCCCGGTCCGCGACTGGCTGACCGGCTACCGCATCGACTGGTGACCTGGTTTGTGGGCAGGCGTTCCGCAGGGCTGGGGGCACCTCCCAGCGGTAGCTGGGGGAGGGTGGGCACAAACCGCCCACCGGCCCGCACTCGGCGACGAAACGCCCGCCAAGTGCAAACTGGACCCATGCCGGAGCTCCCCGAGGTAGAGGCCCTGACGGGCTTCCTCACCGACCGCCTCGTCGGCCGCACGATCGAGCGGATCCTCCCCGCCGCGGTGAGCGTCCTCAAGACGTACGACCCGCCACCGTCCGCCCTGGAGGGCCGCGAGGTCACCGCCGTGCGCCGGTACGGCAAGTTCCTCGCCCTGGCCACCGGCGAGAACGAAGGCGGCGGCCCCCACCTCGTCTTCCACCTCGCCCGCGCCGGCTGGCTCCGCTGGCACGACACGCTCCCCGCCACCCCGCCGCGCCCCGGCAAGGGCCCGCTGGCCCTGCGCGTCCGGCTGGCCGACGGCGCGGGCTTCGACCTCACCGAGGCGGGCACCCACAAACGGCTCGCCGTGTACTGCGTCCACGCCCCCGAGGACGTACCCGGCGTCGCCCGGCTCGGCCCCGACCCGCTCGTGCCCGGCTTCACCCCCGACGTCCTCACCGGGCTGCTGCGCGGCGAGCGCCGGCAGATCAAGGGCGTCCTGCGGGACCAGAGCGTCATCGCCGGCATCGGCAACGCCTACTCCGACGAGATCCTCCACGCCGCCCGCATGTCCCCGTTCAAACTCGCCGCCTCCCTGACGGACGACGAGCGCGCCACGCTCTACGAGGCCCTGGAGACCACCCTGCGCGAGGCCGTCGAGCGCTCGCGCGGCCACGTCGCCGCCGACCTGAAGGCGGAGAAGAAGACGGGCCTGCGGGTGCACGGCCGCACCGGGCAGCCCTGCCCGGTCTGCGGGGACACCATCCGCGAGGTTTCGTATCGCGACTCGTCGCTCCAGTACTGCCCCACCTGCCAGACCGGCGGCAAACCGCTGGCCGACCGGCGGCTGTCCCGGCTGCTGAAGTGACACTCACCCTTCACATGTGATGACTTCTCCTGTGATCGAGTGATCTGTCGCCCGAAGGCGGCTCCGCTCCTGCCCGCGCCTCCTACGGTGACGACACATGGAGTACGCGCGGCTCTTGCGACAGCGCCCCGTGCTGGTCCTGTGGCTGGCGCGCAGCCTGTCCATGCTGGCGGACCGGCTGTACGCGATGGCGGTGCTGTGGAGCGTGTGGGCGGGCACCGGGTCCGCCTCGCTCACCGGGCTCGTGGCCCTCCTGGAGTCGCTGCCCTACGTCGTCCTCGGCGTCGTGGGCCGGCGCGTCGTCGCCCGTTTCGCCTCCTACGGAGCGCTGGGCGCCGTCGACGCCCTGCGCGCGGGCGTCGCCGTGGCCCTGCCCCTCGCCTGGTCGCCCGACGCCCGGGGCACGGCCGTCGTGCTGGGCGGTGTGTTCGTCCTCGGCGTGCTCGGGGCGCTCTTCGACCCGAACTTCGAGGCGCTGGTGCCCGGCCTCGGGCGGGCCGGGCAGGTCCAGTCGCTCACCGGGCTGTTCGACCTCACCAGCCGCGTCGCCCGGATCACCGGCCACGCCTGCGCGGGCGCGCTGCTGCTGGTGGTCTCTAAGAGCGAGCTCTTCACGTGCGTGGGAGCCGCGTTCGCCGTCTCGGCGGCGGCCCTGGCCGGCCTGGCCCGGCGCCTGCCCCCGCCTCCCCGGGCCGCCTCCGCCACACGGGTCCCCGCCGTGCGCGTCACCGCGCTGGTACGGGAACGGCCCGACATCGGCCTGGCCATCGGTGTGCACGGCACCCTGCCGCTGTGCGTCGCCGCGACGACGATCGGGCTGCCCGCGCTGCTCGCCGACGGACACGACACCCGCGCGGGCGCCTACGGCCTGATCACCGCCGTCTCCGGGATCGGCGCGCTCATCGGCAACCCGGTCGCCGGCGGCCTGCGGCCGCGCGCCTGGCTCGCCGTCTGCTGCGCCGCCTGGGCGGTCGACGGCCTGGCGACCGCCGCCATGGCGGCGGCGGGCTCCGACCTCGTCCTGGGCTCGCTGTGCCTGCTGTCGGGACTGGCCGTGCCCGTCGGGACCGTCACCATGCGGGCCCGCCTGGGGACGTACCCGCCGGCGGAACGGCTGCGGCTGATGGCCGTCGAACACACCGCCACACGGGTGGGAACCGTGGCCGCGATACTCGTCCTCCCGCCGCTCGTCGACGCCTCCCCGGCGGGCGCGTTCCTCACGGCCGGCACGGTGGTGGCCCTGCTCACGGGGGCGGTCGGCGGTCCCGCCCTGGTCGGCAGCGCCCCGAAGGGGCGCGGGACAGTGCCGATGTGCGGCTACCGCCGCGTGGGCGCGACCAGCCACGACGCACCGTCGGATGACGTACCGGACCTCCGGTAGAGCGCTCAGTCCTGCGGGATCCCGCGCGCGTCGGCGTGCGCCAGCTCCGAGTGGCGGTACGAGTACGTGAAGTACACCACCAGCCCGATCACGAACCACACCGCGAACCGCACCCACGTCTGCCACGCCAGATAGGTGATCAGCCAGATCGACGCCGCCACCCCGATCCCCGGCACCACCGGCACCCACGGGCAGCGGAAGGAGCGCGGCAGCTCCGGCCGCTTGTAGCGGAGCACGATCACCGCCGTGCACACCACCGCGAAGGCCAGCAGGATGCCGATGTTGGTGAGCTCCGCCGCCTCGCCGATCGGGACCAGCCCCGCGATCAGCGCCGACGCGACGCCCACGATCCACGTCACCCGCGTCGGCACGTGCCGCGTCGGGTGGGTGTGCGCGAACCACTTCGGCAGCAGCCCGTCCCGGCTCATCGCGAACCAGACCCGGGTGACTCCCAGCATGAACGTGAACATCACCGTGAGGATGCCGATGATCGCGCCCACCGCGATCACGTCCGCGATCCCCGACAGCCCCACCGACTTGAAGGCCGTGGAGAAACCGCTCGCCTTGTCGATGTCCTTGTAGTTCTGCATGCCCGTCAGCACCAGGCAGGCCAGCACGTACAGCACCATCGAGATCGCCAGCGAGTACATGATCGCCTTCGGCATGTGGCGCTGCGCGTCCTTGGACTCCTCGGCCGCCGTCGACATCGCGTCATAGCCGAAGACCGCGAAGAAGACCGTGGCCGCGCCCGTGAACGCGCCGCCCAGCCCGAACGGGAAGAACGGGTGGTAGTTGGAGGTCTTGATGTGCATGAAGCCCACCGCGATCACCAGCAGCACCACGATGATCTTCAGGCCCACCACCACGGTCTCGAACCGGGCCGCGTTCTTGATGCCCATCGTCAGCAGATAGGCGATCAGCAGGCACAGCACCATCGCGAACAGGTCCACCCGGTGCCCGTGCCCCGTCCCCGGCGCCCCCAGCATCCACGCCGGCAGCTGGGCGTTCGCCTCCCCGAGCAGGAAGTTGATGTACCCCGAGATGCCGATGGCCACGACCGCCACGATCGCCGTGTACTCCAGCAGCAGGTCCCAGCCGATGAACCAGCCGCCCAGCTCGCCCAGGACCGCGTAACCGTACGTGTACGCCGAGCCCGCCCGGGGGATGAGCCCCGCGAACTCCGCGTACGAGAACGCCGCCGCCGCGCTCGCGATACCCGCGATCAGGAACGACACCAGCACGGCCGGGCCCGCCACACCGTTGGCGATGGTGCCCGCCAGACTGAAGATGCCCGCGCCGATGATGCCGCCCACGCCGATCGCGGTCAGCTGCCACAGCCCCAGACTGCGCGCCAGCCGCTCGCCGTGCGCCTCCGCTTCCTCCGCCTCCTCGATCGTCTCGATCGGCTTGCGGCGCAGCACGCCACGCCCCATCCCGAGCCCGGCCATAGCCTCGTCCTCTCGTCGGCCCGGGGGCGGCTCGCCCTCGGGCGAATCGCCGTCATCATGGCGCGGGCGCGGGTGCCGACGGAAGCCGCCGCCCCGTACCGGCCCCGGGGATCAGCCGATGGCGGGCGGCACCGCCGCGGCGCCGGTCCCCCAGTCGCCGGGCCGCGGCCCGACCCGGAAGTCCAGCCGCTCGCCCTCGCGGATCGCCCGCGTCGTCACATACGTCCGGTCGTACGCCTCCCCGTCCAGCCGCACCGAGCGGACGTACCGGTCCGTGCGCGAGGTGCCCGGCGCGCTCACCGTGAACCGGCCGCGCGGGTAGAAGCGCCGGTCCAGCCGCAGGTCCACCCGCTCGAACACCGGGGTGCTGAGGCCCCACACGTCCGCCCCCGGCTGCACCGGGTACACCCCGATGGCCGACAGCACCATCCACGCCGACATCGTCCCCAGGTCGTCGTTGCCCGTCATGCCGTCCGGGGTGTCCGTGAAGAGCGTCAGCGCCGCGTGCACCACGTCCGTCGTCTTCCACGGCCGCCCGGTCGACAGGTACGTGTACGGCGCGATGAGGTCCGGCTCGTTCTGCGGGTTGTACTTGTCGGCGTTGTAGTAGTCGTACGGGCCGTTCACCCACACCTCGCGGGCGGTGCGCGCCGGGTCCGTCAGCAGCCTGTCGTAGGCGAAGAAGGAATCCAGGCGGTGGTCCGCCTGGTCCTTGCCGCCGATCAGCTCCACCAGCCCCGGCAGGTCCTGCGGCACCAGCCACTGGTACTGCCACGCCGTGCCCTCGTGGAACCCCGGGCTCTTCGCCGGGTCGGCCGACCCCGCGAACGCGCCGTCGGCGCCGCGCGGCCGGAAGAAGCCCGTTTGTTTGTCGTAGAGGTTGCGGTAGTCGCGGGAGCGGGCCGTGTAGCGGCGCGCGTCCTCGCGGTGGCCCAGGTCCCGCGCCATCCTGGCCAGCGTGCCGTCGGCCAGCGCGTACTCCAGCGTCGCCGAGGCGCCCTCGTGGAAGTCCGAGTCGCCCGGCTTGCTCCGCTGCCGGTCGGGCAGGTACGGCACGTAACCGTTCCTCAGGTACTGGGCGTTTCCCTCCCTGCCGACCCCCGGGTTCCCCGGCGGAGGCACCCCGTCCGCGTTCCGCTTGAGCGCGCGGTACGCCTCCTCCTCGTGGCCTGCCAGCAGGCCGTGGTGGAAGGCGTTGGTGAGGTACGGCGTCACCGGGTCACCGGTCATGATGTTCGTCTCGACCGTCCCGTAGCCCCACTTCGGCAGCCAGCCGCCCTCCGCGTCGACGCGCAGTACGGACAGGGCCATGTCCCTCGCCTCGCGCGGGGCGAGGAGGGCCAGGAGCTGGGCCTGGGTGCGGTACGTGTCCCACAGCGACCAGTTCTGGTAGTAGGTGAAGCCGCGGGCGCGGTGGGTCTTCTGGTCCCAGCCGGTGTAGCGGCCGTCGACGTCGCTGCCGATGTTGGGGGAGAGGAAGGAGCGGTAGAGGGACGAGTAGAACGTGCGGCGTAGTGTGCGGCTTCCGCCCTGTACGTCGATGTCCCGCAGTCGTCTTTCCCACGCCTCCTGCGCCGCGTCCGCCGTGCGGTCGAAGTCGTCCTCCTCCGCGCGCAGGTTGCGCTCCGCGCCCGCCGCGTCCACGTAGCTGATCGCCGTGGTCGCCTCCACCTCGCGGTCGTCCGTGGTGTCGAAACGCACCCAGGCGCCGTTGCGGCCGGTGGCGGCGGAGGAGGAGCGCGAGTTCTTCGTCACCCGGTCGTCCTTCCAGGTGCCGTAGGCGTGGAAGGGGCGGTCGAAGCGGGTGATCGTGTACACGGTGTACGGGCGGGTGTCCTGGCAGAAGCCGCGGCCGGTGATGGTGGTGCGGACGGTGCGGTTGTCGACGACCTGGACGGAGCTGGAGACCGGCCGGTGCAGCGACTGGCCCGCGTTGAACAGGACGTTCGCCTGCTCGGTGGCGGGGAACGTGTAGCGCTGGCGTCCGGTGCGGGCGGTGGCCGTCAGCTCGGCGGTGATCCCGCCGTCGCCGCCGTGCGGGCCGAGGCGCACCCGGTAGTAGCCCGGGCGGGCGGTTTCGTTCTTGTGGCTGAACTCGGCGGCGTAGCGGGCGTTGTCCGTCTGGGTGACCTCGCCGGTGGTCGGCAGTACGGGGAGGTCGCCGCCGATGCGGCAGCCGACACCGGAGAGGTGGACGGTGCTGAAGCCGCGGATGTGGTGGTCCTTGTAGTCGTAGCCGGTGTTGTGGCCGGTGTCGGGGGAGAGCTGGACCATGCCGAAGGGGATGGCGGCGCCGGGGAAGGTGTTGCCTTCGTTCTCGGTGCCGATGAAGGGGTTGACGAGGCTGGTGAGGTCGCCGTCGGGGGCGGTCGCCTCTGCCGGCGTTCCGGCACCCAGCATCGCCGTCAAGGCGAGCACCGCCACTCTCCTGCGACGTGTCATGCGCCTGAGGCTCGCGTGGGCGCGTGGGGGAGTCAAGGACGCGGGACAGGCTGATCGGGTGATGTGGGTCGGGGGCGGGGTGGGGCGGACGGGCCCTTCCGGGGCTGAGCTCTTCGCGGTGCCTGCCACTTTGGTACGGGTTGCCCCGTACTTGGCTCCAGCGGCGAAGAGCTCCTTACGCCCCTACCAGGGCCCGTCCACCCCACCCCGCCCCCTCACACCGTTTGTGGGCAGGCGTTCCGCAGGGCGGAACGGGTGGGCACAAACCCACCCACCACCCCGCACCCGGCCCACCCGGCCCGCCCCCTCGCCTGGGGAACCCGTGCCGGGCAATCGGGCGGGCGGGTGGGGTAGAACCCGCGCCGAAGGCGCGGAAAACCCCGGCGGCGGTCAGCCGCGCGACACCACCGTCGACAAGACGCCCGGCAGCGGATACCAATCCGCCGTGGCGAAACTCGCATGCGCCCGCGCCACGAGCGAAACCCGCTCGCGCGCCTGCGCCTCCGTCGGCCGGGTGATGTCGATCGCCGGAGGAACCTTGTGCGCGTCGGTCATTACGACGAGGTAGTGACGACGGTCGTACCACCCCGTATCGATCCCGCCGTTCACATACGTCGCCGCGTCCCCGTCGAAGAGGACGAACCAAGGCCGGATCGACGCCTCGGCGTACCGCGTCCGAGGGTCGCCCGCCACCGCCCCGTGCACCGCCGGGAACGCTGCGGCCGACCCGATCCGCCCGGCGGCGGCGAGGTCGCGCAGGTGCGTGGCGTACTCGCGGTCCGTCCACAGCCGGTCCGCCGGGTTGCCCTCCTCGACCGTGCCGGGGATGAGCTCGACGATGAACTTGCCCGCGAGCGCCGAGCGCGCGGGCCAGCCGCCGGCCTGGACGGCCTCGTCGAGGTTCGCGTGCTTGCCGAGCAGGTCGCCCGGCCGGTAGAGGGCGTCGCCGAGCTTCGCCGTCAGCAGCGCGTCGAGCTCGGCCGGTCCGCGTCCGCTGTTGGCGTTGAAGCCGTCCTTCATCTCGACCTTGAGCAGCACCGGCCGGTGGTCCGGGTGGGCGTCGTGCCAGGCGCGGATGTCGGCGAGACAGCCGGACAGCGGCTGGTTGCGGGAGCCCGTGCGGAGCCGGGCGGCGGAGGTGGCGCCCTCGCAGTTGTTGTCGTTCGCGACCGGGTTGGCGTGGGAGACGCGGAAGGCGCGACCGCCGAAGCCGTTGGACCACACGTCCAGTTCGAGGAGGGCGGCCCCGGAGTCGAGGGCGTCGGCGAAGTAGGGGTACTTGGCCTTCTCGTAGGCGTTGTGCACGCCCACCGACGTGGTGGCCGCGTACGACGCCGAGGGCTCCGCGGCGGCCGCGTCCGTCGCCGCCGCCGGTATCGCCAGGAGCGCCGCCGTCACGGACGCGATCATTCCGCTGCGTATGGTCATTTTCCGTTCGTCCCCGTCCATGTGCCGATGTGAACGGTCGGTAGGCTACGGCACCTGACGTGGAGTCACTTGGTCGGCTCGGTGGGGGCCGCGTCGCCGGGCAGCAGGTGCTGCGGGACGGACCGGAAGGACCAGACGCCACCCCGCCGGGTCAGCACCCAGACCAGGTCGAACCGGTCCGGCCAGGACTTCGGCACCCCGGGCGCGCCGGCCGCGCCCAGCCCCTTGACGATGTCCGCGATCCTGGAGTGCTCCCAGCAGATGAGGACGGGGCTCGGCGACGTCAGCGCGGCGGCGGCCAGCTTCGCCTCCTCCGTCTCGGAGAAGGAGGTGTTGACCGGCAGGCTGAACTCCTCCGACAGCGGGGTGACGGTCTGCCGCATGCGGTGGGAGCCCGCGTTGGGGCCGTAGTCGGCGGCGGCGAAGATGGTGGAGGGGCGGGGCAGTCCGGCCTGTCCGGAGGCACCCGTCGCGGGTGCGAACAGCTTCGGGAGGGCCCCGGCCCGTTCCCAGCCGCGCCGCGTCAGCGACTTCTTGTCCGGCTCGCCGTGCTCGTCCATCCCGCGCGTGCTGCCGCGCGGCTTCTCCCCATGCCGGATGATCATGATGGTGGTGTCGGGGCCGGACCGGGCGGCCGGGGGCGGCTCGGAGGCTTTCGCCTGCGGTGACGAGTCGTTTCCGCAGCCCGTCACCGGCAGCAGGGCCGCGCCGGCCAGGACGGCCAGTGCCCTGCGGCGGCCAATGCTTGTCCTGCTCACCGATTCCCCTGTCCCCCGTGAAGCCGCTGTCCGGCCGCGTGCGTCGCCCGGCTCAGGCCGCAGCGTAGCCGCTGCGGCCCTGCCGCGTCGCCGGTCGGTTCGGGGCGGGATGGAGGTGCGCGGGGCTCACCCCGCCGCGTACACGTCCTCGACGTACCGGCCCGCGTCCGTCAGTTCGCGCAGCCACGCGTCGGCGGCCCGGGCGTCCGCGCCCGTCCGGCGGGCGCAGAGGTCGCGCAGCGCGGCCCGGACGCCCGGCGCCATGCGGGCGCCGTCACCGCAGACGTACACCCGCGCCCCCGCCTCCAGCAGCGACCACACCTCGTCGCCCTCGGCGGCGAGCCGGTGCTGCACGTACGGGCCGCTCTCCTCCGGGCGTTCGCTGAACGCCGGGCGTACGGAGACGACCCCCGCGTCCTCGGCGGCGTGGAGCTCGGCCGAGTGGAGGAAGTCCGCCTCCGGGGCGTCACAGCCGAAGTAGAGCAGCGCCGGGGCGAGTTCGGTGCCCGCCGCCGCGAGGGCGGTACGGTCGGCGATCGCCCCCCGGAAGGGAGCCAGGCCCGTTCCGGCAGCGACCATCACCACCGGAGTACGGGTGTCCATCGGGATTCGGAATGCCTCACGGCACGGCTGGACGCGGGCCAGCACCGTGTCGCCCGGCCGCAGCGCGGCCAGGTGACCGGAACCTGTTCCCTTGAAGACGCCCCGGCCCGAGCGCGCCGGGGCCTCCAGCACGGACACCATCAGGTCGGCGTGCCGGGCGTCCACGGCGGGGGAGGAGGAGATGGAGTACGTGCGCGGCCGCAGCGGCGGCAGGAGCTCCGGCAGGGCCGCCGCGCCCAGGACGCCGCGCAGGGCGGGGTGGTCCTCGATCAGCTCCAGCGTCGAGCGCGGGTCGTCGGCGGTGACTGCCTTGAGCGAAGTCCGCTCGGGCGGGCAGGGGTTGCGCTCCGCCAGCACCGCCAGCTGGCGAGGTGTGGGGCGCTGCGCCAGTTCCAGGTGGTGGGTGAGGAGTTCGCGCACGGTCAGCGGCCGGTCGACGGGGAGGGTGTCGCGGCCCGCGCGGCGCGGGCGCAGCGACACGACCGTGTCGAGGTCCGCGCCGAAGAGCGCGGCGGCGCGGGCGACGAGGGACGCGTCGTTGGCGGGCAGCACGGCCAGGTGGTCGGCGGTGCGGTACGTGACCCCTTCCGGCAGCGCCAGCCGCAGGAAACGCTTGGTGCGCGGGTGGGCCGGGTCGGTGAGCCCGTACGCCTCGGTGACGGTCATCGGCACCATGCCGTGGCGCTCGGCCAGGGCGGTCAGCGGGCCGCCGGAGATCTCCGTGACCTCGTAGGTGGGGCCGTCGGCGGCCTGGGGTGCGGCCGTCCCCGCGCTCTCCGGGTCGCCGTGGTGGTCCAGGAGCGTCCGGAACAGCGCGCGGGTGAAGTCCGCCACGGCGCCGGTGAGATCACCGGACGCGTCGGCCTCGGCGCGCGGCAGCAGCCGGGTGCCGCCGAGCGCGGCCAGCCGCTCGTCGAGGAGGGTGGGAACGCGCTGATAGGTGGCGGCCCAGTTGCGGTCGCCGACGCCCAGGACGGCGTAGTGGACGCCGTCTGCGGCCCCGGCGTCGGTTGTGTGTTCGGCCCACTCCATGAAGCGGGCCGCGTCGTCCGTCGGCCGGCCGTTGTACGACGCGGCGACGAGCACCACCGGCGAGTCCGTGGGCAGCGCCCCCGCACGCTCGTCGAGCGGCGCGGCGGACGCGTCGAAGCCCAGCCGCGTCGCCTCGTCGGCGAGGTCCTGGGCCAGCTCGCGGCACGTGCCGTAGTTGGAGCCGTGGAGGATCAGGAGCCCCGTGCCGGCGCGGGCCCGGGTGGGCCCGCCCTCGCCCTTCTCCGCCCGGACGGTCTCCGTGCGCGCCGAGGTCGGCAGCGCCGCCCGGTTCACGGCCCGGTCGGCGGACGTACGGCGGGCGAGAGTGAGGGTGAAGGCGTCCGGCTTGAGGGTGAGGGTCTCCTTGACCCGCAGCCGGTACCCGGCGGAGTCGACGAACCGGTAGCGGTGGATCAGCATCCCCAGCAGCATCGTCGCCTCGTGCAGCGCGAACTGCCGCCCGATGCACGCCCGCTCCCCGGTGCCGAACGGCTTGTACGCGTGCGGCGAGCGGGCCGCCTCCACGGCCGGGTCGAAACGCGTGGGGTCGAACAGCTCCGGGTTGTCACCCCACACCGGGTCCCGGTGCAGCATCGGTGTGAGCACGGCGACGCCCTCCCCGGCCCGCAGCGGGTACCGGCCGCCGAGCAGCGTGTCCTGACGGGCCTCCCGCGTGAACGCGGCCGCCGTCGGCCACAGCCGCAGCGCCTCCAGCAGCACCTGCCGGGTCCAGCGCAGCCGCCCGACGTCCTCGAACGTCGGCTCGGGATCCTCGGCGTCGCCCCACAGCTCGTCCGTCTCCCGCTGCGCCAGCCGCAGCGATACCGGGTCCTTGAGCAGGTGGTAGAGCGCGAAGGACAGGGCACCGGACGTCGTCTCGTGCCCCGCGATGAGGAACGTGATGACCTGGTTGCGGATGTTGGCGGCGTCGAGCGTGGTCCCGTCGGACGGGTGCGGGGCACCCAGCATCAGCCCCAGCAGATCGTCGGTACGGGTGTCGCCGGAGGCCGTACGGGCGGCGATGACGTCGTCGACGACGCCCGCCAGGAACGCCGCGTCCCCCCGGAACGCCACGTCCTCGGCGGTGAAGTCCACGTCGGGGTCCCGGCCCAGCTTGTTCATCGCCCAGTCCAGGCAGCGCACCATCGCCCCGACGAAGGGGTGCGGCTCGGGGCGGGCGAACGACTCGAAGTCGTAGCCGAACCCCGCCAGCCCGATGGTGTCGAGCGTCATCCGCGTCATGTCCTCGGGCACGTCGACAGGGGTGCCCGAGGACAGGTGGCCGTCCCACGCCTCGATCAGCCGGCGGGCCACGCGCAGCATCGCCGGGTGGTAGGCGCGCATCGAGCCCAGGGCGAAGGCGGGCATCAGGATGTCGTGCGCCTTCGTCCAGTTCGCCTCGTGGTTGTAGGCGGTGAACAGCCCGTCGGCGGTGAACTCCCGGACGTTCTCCAGCGCCGGGCCCACGGACTTGGTGAACCGCTGCTCGTCCGCCAGCTCGGAGACCAGGTCGAGGGAGGTGACGAAGAGGCGGTCCGCGCCGTGCAGCCGCCGGGTGAATATCGGCCCGTGGCGGCGGGCCAGGCGCATGACCTGCTGAAGAGGGGTGTCGGAGGCCCCGACGGACGTGATGTCGATCAGGGGGACGGCGGAGGTGATGAGAGACGTCGCTGTCATGACTTCAGGGTCACCTCCCCGGACCGAACCGTCGGTACGTTTCACTGCATGATTGTGCAGTGACTCGTGGCGTGTCGCTCTTGCGCCGGCCGCGGGCGCCGTACGAACGAGGGGGAACGGAAATGGTGGACAGCGCGGAGCACGAGGCGTACTTCACCTGGCGCAACTACTTCATGATGCTGTTGGACCGGCTGCCCGTCCCCATCGCCATCTGCCGCGCGAACGGCGAGGTGACCGCCGTCAACCCGGCCATGGCGGCCGAGTGGGGCCTGGCCCCCGGGCAGGTGCGCGGCCGCAACCTCCTGGACCTCTTCCGTCCCAGCGACACGGCCGCCCCCCAGCTCGACCGGCTCACCGAGGCGCTGCGCCTGGGCCGCCGGTCCCGCTACGCCATCGACGTGCGCTGGACGGCGGGCGGACAGGACACCCCCCGCGAGGGCGAGCTCGTGGTCGAACCGGTCGGGGACGCCTCCCCGACGTATCCGGCGCTGCTGACCGTGCTGCACGTTCGGTCAGCGGAAACCTCGACGCCGTCCGGCCCGGCGATGGAGGTGAGCGCTGTGGAAGCGCGGATTCTGGAGCTCGCCGCCGCCGGGGCCACAACGGCGGCCATCGGCAAGGCGGTCGGGCTGACCGTCGACGGTGTCAACTACCACCTCACCCGCCTCAGCCGCCGCTGGCGGGTGCCCAACCGTACGGCGCTGGTGGCCAAGGCGTACGTCCTCGGCGTGCTCGCCCCGGGGCAGTGGCCCCCGGCTCAGCGCCGGGCGGAGTGACGGGCTGAGTGACGCGGCGGGTGGCGTAGTACGCAGTCGCCGCACATGCCGCCGCCG
Organism: Streptomyces abikoensis; assembly: GCF_014648775.1. Taxonomy (GTDB): domain Bacteria; phylum Actinomycetota; class Actinomycetes; order Streptomycetales; family Streptomycetaceae; genus Streptomyces; species Streptomyces abikoensis. The sequence continues at coordinate 655,402 of NZ_BMRT01000001.1, read as the reverse complement.
GGCACGCGGTAGTAGAGGCAGCAGGTACGGCGGATGAAGGTGGTGTGGGTGGGAGTGGTGCTCAGCTCGCCGGTGTCGCGCAGGAGCGGGTCGGTGAACAGCGCGCGGGTGAGGGCGATGGCGCGGGCGGCGTCCTCGGGCCGGTGACGGCTGAGCAGCCAGGAGTGGAGGACGCGCAGGGAGCCCGCGAGGGACGAGCCCGCGTTGCCCCAGAGGAGGGGGGAGGAGATGGGGGTGACAGCGCGGACGTGGTCGTGGAGTGGGACCAGCAGGCCGTGCAGGACCGTTGAGCCGAGGTGCTCGCCGGGCAGCGCTACGGGTGTCGGCAGCCACAGGTCGTCGGGCGCGGTACGGGAGGGCTCCCAGCGGAGGCCGCCTGCCGCGAGGTCGGGGACCTCGCCCGTCAGCACGGCGGAGCCCAGGCCGATCGACAACAGCCGCCCGGCGATGCCCTGGAACGCGATCGACGCGGCGACGCGTGTGTCGTCCGTGCCGAGCCGCTCCCCGACGACGGCGATGCGCCGCCGGACGGTCTCCTCGTGGAGGAGGGGGAGGCCGCCCTCGCCGGTACGGTCGGTGCGGCCGGTACTGTCGGTGCGGAGGGCGAAGAACGGACCCACGTCGGCGAGCTCGTCGAGGCGCATGGGCCGGGCGGGTCCTTCGGTCGTGCGTACGGGGATCATCGCACCCTACCGCTCGTGCCGCCTTTGTCCGGCCGCTCTTTGGCGATCCGGGCGGGAACGACGAGAATCGGCCACGTGATCGAGAACCCCGCCCCCGCGCTCGCCGACGCGCTCCTCACCGCCGTCGCCCCCCTGCCCTTCCCCAAGCGGGCGCGTCACATCGCCCTGTGGGCCCGCGAGCTCGGCGCGCGCGGGGAACTGGGCGCCGCGCTGGCCGAACTGTCGGGGCGCGGGACGTACGAACGGGGCGTCGCGGCCATGGCCGCGACAGCCGGCCGTGACGTCACCTGGCTGCGGGCCCGGCTGACCGACCCCGATCCGGCCGTCCGAGGCCACTCCGTCACCGCCGTCCGGCGGGGGCTGATCCCCGATGCCGCCGTCGTGGCGGCGCTGGACGACGCTCCCCTGGCCGTCCGCCGCGAGATCGTCCGGGCCGTCGTCGCGGGCCGTCGCACGGCCGTCGCGGAGGCACTCGTCCGGCCGGTCCGCGAGCGCTGGGGCGACGCCGAGGCGGCGAAGCTGCTGCCGGCCTGCGGGCACGCCACCGTCGCGGAGCTGCTCCCCGCCCTCTTCCACACCGCCGTCCCCTGGAGCAGGCTCGCCGACCGCCACCCCGACGCCGTCCTCCACGAGGCGGAACGCCGGCTCACGGAACTGTCCGAGGACCACCGCAGGAGGTGGTGGCAGGCATACGGGTTCATCGTGGCGGCCACCATCGACACCCGGCCCTCGAAGGTGCTCGACCTGCTGGAACGGCTGTGCCCGGGCACGCTGCCCGAACGCGTCCACCAGCGGCTCGGCCGGCTGGCCGCCGCCGACCCGGACGCCACCCTCCGGCTCCTGACGGCACCGGGCCGCGAGGACAGGGAGCTCCACGGCCTGAAGCCGTGCGTGCTGCGGCTGTTCGTACGCCACCGGCCGCCCGGCTTCGACGCGTTCGCCCGGGTGATGGGCCGTGACGACCGCGTCCTCGCACGGCTGCTGAAGATGATGGCGCCGTCGCGGCGTGCCGAGTGCTACGACCTCGCGATGGACGGGCGGAGCACGAGCCATGCCGCCCTGGCACACGGCATCCTCGACGTGCTGCCCCGGGCCCGCCGCCACGCCGAGGCCCGGCGCATGGCCGAGCAGGCCCGCGAGTACGGCGGCAGCTGGCAGACGATCCTGTCGGCCGTGGCACACCTGCCGGTGACGGAGGCCCGCCCCGAACTGCTGTCCGCCACCCGCCGCTCCGAACCCACCGAGCGCGCCTACGCCTACAAGCTGCTCGTGCGCAACGCGGCCCTCACCCGCGACCCCACCGCCGTCACGGAACTCCTCGCCGGCCTGGACCGGCTGCGCAACGAGCAGCAGCCGGTACGCTCCGCCGTCCTGGCCGCGCTCGCCGAGCTCCGGCCCGGGCTGTTCGCAGGCGAAGCGGCTCCCCACCTGGAGCGCCTCACCACCGACACCGTCGAGGCCCGGGACTTCTCCTGGCCCGAAAGCCACGCCCTGCGCACCCTGGCCCGCGCCCTGCTGCGCGAGCAGGTCGGCCGGGACGACGAGCCGACGGGCTGGGCGCTGCGCACCCTGGCCCGGCTGAGGGGCGCCGTGCCCTCGCGCGAGGACCTGCGCCCCGGCCAGGAGCACGAGGTCTTCGCCGCGCTGCGCCCCTCCCTCGAAGCCGCCGCCGACAGGGCCGACTTCACGGAGACCATCCAGCTCGCCGACTCCCTCCAGGAGCTCGGCCACGGCATACCCGGGCTGCAGGCCCTGCTGCGGCGCGCGATCGAACACGGCACCCCCGACGACGGACAGCAGGCCGCCGCCCTTTGGCTGGACGACCCCCGCACCCGGGACGCCCGCCTCACCGAGCTGCTCGCACTCGAACCGTCCGCCGCCACGCTCTTCCCCGTGCAGCGGACGCTCGTGCGCCGCCGCACCGATCTGCTGGACGCCCTGCTGGGCGACAGGCCCCCGTACGGACGGTTCCTGATCGAGGGCAGCCACTGGCTCCCGCCCGTCTGCCGGGACACCGCGTGCTGGACGCCGCGCCAGCAGGCCGCCGCCGCGCGGCTGCTGGAGCGCGCGGTGGCCGACGACGGCCTCACGACCCACCAGCGCGTCTACGCGCTCCGGCTGGCAGCGTGGATCCCCGGACACGGCACCGAACTGCTGCTGCGTTACGCCGACAACAGCGACGTGCCGCTCGCCGAGGCCGCCCTCGCGGCCCTCGCCCGCACGGACACCCCGGGGCCGCATCTGCGGCTGCTGCTCTCCCACGCCGGCGGGGACCGCGCCCGGGTCGCGATCCCCGCCGCCTCCCGCGCCAGCCGGTTCGTCGCCCCCTCCACCCTGGCGGGAGAGCTGGGGCGACTGCTCACCAGCACGAGCGGAACCAAGGTGACCAGCAGGAAGGAAGCCGCCCGGCTCGCCGCCACCGCGCTGCCCGCGCCGGAGGCGGTCGCACTCCTGGCCGAGGCGTGCGCGCTCCCCGACCAGCACCACGACGTGCGGGCCGCGTGCGTGGCGGTAGCGAAGAGTCTGCTCGCGCACGAAGACGCCTGGGCGCTGCTGGAGACGGCGGCGGCCGGGCGGAGCGAACTCCGCAAGGCCGTCCTGGCGAGCCGGCCCCACGAACTGCCCGAGCACCACCGGCCCCGCTACGCCGCCCTCGTACGGGCCGCGTGCGACACCGACGACCCCGAGGTCGCGCGCCTCGGATACCCGGCGCTCGGCACCTGGTCGCCCTGGTCCCCGGACGCCGCGCGTGTTCTGGAGGCCGCCGTCACCGACCTGGAGAACCGGGCGAGCTGGCGCCAGGCCGCCGACGCGCTGTGCGACCTCGTCGCCCTGGCACCCTCCGGCTCCCCGGACGCCGCCCCGCTCCTCCGTACCCTCACGGCCCTGGCCGAGGCCGACGCCCTGCCCGGCACCCCGGACGCGGAGCCCGACCGCGACCGTCCCGCCCGCCGGCGCGTCCGGCACCTGATCGCGAGCCTGGCGGCCAGGAGCACCTGGCAGCCCCGTGCCGTACGGCAAGCGGCGCCGGCGGTCGCCGAACTCCTCCACCGGCTGGAGGACTACGGGCCCGAGGCGGCCGACCTCCTCACCCGGACCCTCGACCCGCACGCGGCCCCCGAGGCGCTGACCCTGCAACTCGAACACCTCGCCCGGTGCCACGACGGCAGGCCCGCACTCGCCGCCCGTACGGCCGCCTCGCTCAGCCAGCGCCTGGGCACGCGCACCGGCGACGAGACACTCGCCCACGCGGCCCGCGCCCTGACCGCCGCCGGGAGCCACGCCGCCGGCCTGTTCGCGGTCGCCCTCACCACGATGGGAGGCCGCCGCACCCACTGGTCGGCCCCCTGGCGCGACCAACTCCGGGCCCTGCGCCGCCACGCCCACCCCGACGTACGCGACGAGGCGCTCGCCACGGCGACGGCGGAGGAGTGACGGTCACGCGCTGAGCGTGGCCGGTACGACGGACCGGGCACGCTCGTGGAGTTGGCGGGCGTGGGGGTTCTTGAGGTGGGGACGGATGCGCGTGAACATCTCCGTCATGCGCTCGTCGCACTGGCCCGACTGCACCAGCGGATAGATGTCCAGTGCCCTGCCCCAGGTGTCGCACGCGGCTTCCAGATGCCCGATCTGGCACTGCCGCTCGGCGAGCATGGCGAGGTAGCGGACGCGATTGCGCCACAGAGAATGGTGGCGCAGCCGGTCGGACTCCTCCAACGCCTCGATGGACCCGCGCAGGTCGCCGAGTTCGTAACGGACTTGGCCGACGTGGTAGGTGAGCGACGACGGGTTGTAGGAACCGAAAGTCGTCGCCTGCGACTCGGCCTTGTCCATGGCGATTTCCGCTTCCTTGAGATACATCAGCGCGGTGCTGCGATCCCCCAACTGCGCGGCGGAGTGCGCCTGCTGCCCGGCGAGGAACGCCCGCATACGCGGCCCGGCCTGCGGGGACGCCGCCGCGGCGGCATCGGCCAGCCGCATGGCGTGCGGCCCGTGCCCCAGATCGACGGCCTGGACGCTCATCCCCCGCAGCGTCGTGCAGAACGTCAGGTGGTCCTGGGAGGCACCGGCCAGATGCAGCGCCTTGAGGTAGTACTGCTGCGCTAGACCGTGAAGTCCTTCATCGACGGCCATATATCCCGTGAGATAACAGAGGTCGGAAGCGGCGGACATCATCGCTCTGCGCACGGATTCGGGCCCGTCGGCCTTGAGATAGGGCGCGACTGTATTCACGAGGAACGCCGCTGCCATCGGGCGCGCGTGCCGCCCGCCGAACTGGTCGTCCAGCTCCGAGACGCGCTCGGTCATGGCGATGACCATCTGCACATCGGGCATTCCGATGCGGCCGATCGTTCCGCGCTGCGCGGCCTCCATCCGCCCCACCACGTCCGGCCAGCCCGGCACCGTCAAGGCCACCGAAAAGAGGCTGTAGCCGAGCACGCTCCGCCGCGACGGGTCCATGTCCTGTCGGCCGAGGTCGACGAGCCCCTCGACCGTGCCCCCACCGGGGGCCCCGTCCGGCGGGGCCGGAAAACCCGCCTCCGCGTACGTCACCGGACGGTTCAGGCGCCGGGACAGCGCCTCCAGGATCAGCGGGCGGACCTCCTCCTTCGGGACGTAGCCCCTCAGCCACTGGTGGACCGAGGGCTCCTGGTACCTGAGCGGGGTGCCGCGCTCCGTCCCTATGCGGTTCACCTCGCGGGCGAACTGCCGCAGCGTCCACGTGGTCTCGCGGTACAGCCGCTCCAGACCCGTATTCGGCACTCGGTTCGTCAAGGCACTCAACTCCTCGCCCATGGCCCCCGTTTAAAGGGTTTAAGTCCGGCCACCGTGGCCCACAGTACCGCCGCCCACTGACAACCGGTTGCCTGGAGTGCAGGAAAGATCACCGAACGCGACAGGAATCGAGGGCTTGGCCATGGCTTTCCGCATCGGCGACATCGTCGTGGACGCGCGCACCGGCAAGATCGGTCAGCTGATGGGGCGTGAGGGGCCGGACGTCCAACTCCGGCCCGTTCGCGGGGGGCTCGAGTGGGACTGCCCGAAGGAGGCGATCCGGGCTCCCGAGCCCACCGAGCTCCTCGCCCGCCCCGCCGGGCCGCCCGCGCCGCGCTGCGCCGTCTGCGCCGCCATCAAGGACCAGCGGCGCGAGGCGGAGGCGCAAGGGGACGCGCGGAGCATGGGTGACGCAGCCGCCCGCATGGGCGTCCATCAGCGGCAGGCGCACGCGCACGAGTGACCGCCCCTACCGCTGGTATCACCGAGAGTGGCCGAATAGTCACTCTCCACATGATCCCCGCAGCCGACTACTGTGCGTCGGCGCGGGGGTCAGGTCGGCTCGGACAAGGGGCTTGCTGCGTGTTCTACTACTTCTTCAAGAACGTGGTGTTGATACCGCTGTTGAGGTGGGTCTTCCGGCCGAAGGTCGAGGGCCTCCACCACCTGCCGGCGCACGGGTCGGCCATCATCGCGGGAAACCATCTCTCCTTCTCCGACCACTTCCTGATGCCGGTGATGGTGAAGCGCCGGATCCGGTTTCTCGGGAAGATGGAGTACTTCACCGGTCGTGGCGTCAAGGGCAAGCTCATTGCCGCGTTCTTCCGGGGCATCGGGGCGATCCCCGTCGACCGCTCCGGCAAGGAGGCGGCGCAGGCGGCGCTCGACACGGGCCTCGGCGTGCTGGGCTCCGGCGAGTTGCTCGGCATCTACCCCGAAGGGACGCGCTCGCACGACGGGCGGCTGTACAAGGGCAAGGTGGGGGTGGCGGCGATGGCGCTGAAGTCGGGGGCGCCCGTCATTCCGTGCGCGATGATCGGCACGTTCGAGGCCCAGCCGACGGGGAAACTGCTGCCGCGCGTCGTCCCCATCACCATTCGCTTCGGGGAGCCGCTGGACTTCTCGCGGTACGCGGGCATGGAGGACCACCGGGCCGTGCTGCGGGCCGTCACGGACGAGATCATGTACGCGATCTGGCGGCTGTCCGAGCAGGAGTACGTGGACACCTACGCGTCGGAGGCCAAGGCGGCCCTGCGGTCGGTGGACGGCGGCGCGCGTCCGGCGGCCGTCGTCGCGGGGCCGAGCAGCCGCGAGCAGGCGTCCGTCGGCCGCTCGGCGGCGGCCTGAGCCCCGGCCCGGGAGGGCGTTCCGCGGGAGGCGGTTAGGCTCGGCTGTCATCGCCGTCTCCCGGAGAGAACGATCAGCATGCACACGTGGGGCAGGACGCTCACCCTCGCAGGCATCCATGACCCACGTCTGCGTGACGACTACACCCGCCAGCGGAAACTCGTGGCGGGCTACAAGCGGAACGCCTACATCGCCGTACGGCTGTTGCTGCCCCCCGAGCTCGTTCCGCACGTCATCGCCGCAACGGCTTTCATGCACCACACCGATCTGCTCGCCGAGGGGAGTGCCACCGAGCCGGCGGGCGGTGACGACCGGTTCACGGTCTGGGAGAAGGAAGTGCGCGACGGGCTGGCTGTCGGTGACAGCACTCACCCCGTGCTCCGCCCGTTGCTGCACACCGCCTCCGTCCATCCCGGCCTGCGCGAGCACACCGAGCGGTTCCTCGCCGGGGCGCCGATGGACAGGGACTTCGCGGGGTTCGCGGACGAGGCGGGCTATCAGCGATACGTCGACGGGTACTCGCTTCCGGCCTTCATGCTCGTGGCATGCCTCGTCCTCTCGGCCGACGCCGACCCCGAGGAGAGCCGTGCGCTGTGCCGCTCCTACATCGACGGCAGCCAGCGTCTGGATTTCGTCAACGACCTCTGCGAGGACCTCGGGGACGGCCGGCTCACCCTTCCCGGGGAGATCCTCAAGCGGTACGGGGTCTCCCGCTCGGATCTGGAGCGGAAGCGGGACACCCCGCACTCCCGCGCCCTGCTCCGGGATCTCCTGGAGCAGAGCCGCCGGGACCTTCTCGCCAGCCGTTCGCTGCCGGAGCTGGCGCCGCCCGCTCACCGTGCCTTCGTCCGGGCCTTCGTCGCGCTGGAGCTCCTCACGAACGAGGCGGCGCTGGCGAAGGGCGGCCTGGTCCTGCGCGAATCGGCCGGCCCGTCTCCGCGCGCGGCTCTGGGCGTCCTGCTCCGCGAGTACCGGCGGCGCGGTCGCTGACGGGGGCCGGGGCGGACCGGTGCGTCAGGTGTCCTCCAGCCGGAAGCCCAGCTTGATCCCGACCTGGTAGTGCGCGATCGCGCCGTTCTCGAGGTGGCCGCGGACCTCGGTCACCTCGAACCAGTCGAGTTCCCGGAGGGTCTGCGAGGCGCGGCTGATCCCGTTGCGGATCGCCGCGTCCACGCTCTCCGGCGAGGAGCCGACGATCTCGGTCACCCGGTAGGTGTGGTTGCCCATGCCCCCACCGTGCCCCAGCGGCGGCGCGGGCGCTAAGCGGGTGGGCCATCGGAGGCACGCGGCGGGGACGCGGCCAGGATCGTGGCGAGGAGGCCCGGGAAGCGCTCGTCGAGCTCCGCGCGGCGCAGCTCCACGACCTTGGTCCGCCCCTCGCGGCGCTCGCGGGTGACGCCCGATTCCCGCAGCACGCGCCAGTGGTGGGTGGCGGTGGCCTTGGTGACGGACACGGGCAGGCTGCCACAGGTGCGCGGCTGGGTGGAGGCCGCGAGCTCGCGGACGATGAACAGCCGTACGGGGTTGCCGAGGGCGGCCAGGACGTCTTCGACCGGGATCAGGTCGAGGTCGGGGTGGTAGCTGACCATGCCGCGATTGTACGAGAGATTTCGTACTGGGCAAATTTTGATTGTACGAAGAATTGCGTACGATCGAACTGTGTGAGGGATCGCCCCGCACGCCCCGCACCCCCGAACGGAGCCCTCCCATGGATCTTCAGCTGACCGGAACGACCGCCGTGGTGACCGGCGCCAGCCGTGGCATCGGCCTGGCCGTCACCAAGGCCCTCCTCGCCGAGGGCGTACGCGTGGTGGCCGGCGCGCGCGGCGTCACCGACGGGCTGAGGGACAGCGGTGCCGTCGCCGTCCCCGTCGACCTCGCCTCGCCCGACGGCCCCGCGGCGTTCGTCGAGCGGGCCTTGGCCGAGCTCGGCGGGATCGACCTGCTCGTCAACAACCTCGGCGGCGGCGGGGACAAGGAACATCCCGCCACGTTCCTGGAGTCCACGGACGAGCAGTGGACGGACATGTTCGAGCTGAACTTCTTCAGCATGGTCCGCACCACCCGTGCCGCCCTGCCCAGCCTCCTGGAGCGCCGGGGAGCCGTCGTCAACGTGTCCTCCATGAGCGGCCGGCTGCCCCACACGGCGCCGTTGCCGTACGCGTGCGCCAAGGGCGCGGTGAACACCTTCGGCAAGGGGCTGGCCGAGGAGTACGGGCCGCGCGGCGTGCGCGTCAACACCGTCTCGCCCGGCGCCGTGCTCACCGAGCAGTGGGCCGGGCCCGACGGTTTCGGCGCCAAGCTCGCCGCCGCCCGGGGGATCACGCTGGAGCGGCTGCTGCGGGAGATCCCCGCCGAAATGGGCGCGACCACCGGGGCCTTCGTCGACCCCGACCACGTCGGCGCCCTGGTGGCCTACCTGGCCTCTCCGCTGGCCGCCGGCATCCACGGGGCCGACCACGCCCTCGACGGGGGCGCGGTCAAGACCGTGTGACCGGCCGCGCGCCGAGCGTCTTGAGCCAGTCGTCGACGGTGACGACGTCCGCCCACTGCGGGAACAGCCGCTCGACAAGGGCCCGGTGCAGCTCCGGGTCGAGGTCCAGGCAGCCGTCGGAGAGGACGGTGAGGCCGAAGTCCAGGTCGTTCGCCTGGCACAGGGTGGACAGCACCACGGCGCTGGTGGCGATGCCGGTGAGCACGAGGTTGTCGATGCCGCGTGCCCTCAGCACCACGTCCAGGTCGCTGCCCGAGAACGCGCTGGCCCGGCGCTTGGTGACCACCACCTCGCCCGGCCGGGGCGCGACCTCGGGGTGGATCCCGGTGCCCGGGGCGCCCTCGACGAAGAGGCCGGCCCGCGCGATGGCGGCGAGGGGCTTGTTGCGCGTGCCGACCTCCGGGAAACCGGGACGCAATGCGATGACCACGTAGATCACGGGGATGCCCGCCGCCCGTGCCCCGTCGATCGCGCCGCGCAGCCGTTGCAGGTAGCCGGAGCCGTCGTCGGCGATGTCCACGATGGCCTGTTGGACGTCCATCACGAGAAGGGCGGTGTTGTTCATCGCCCGACTTTAACTACTCCGTGGGCAGCTTCGAGGAGTGGTGGTTGATGATGAGCCATCTACCGCCGCGCAGCTTGTAGACGAAGGTGTAGCGCGCGTCGACCTTGGACCTGTGGCCGTGCTTGTCGGTCAGCGTGAACTGGTAGAGGCCCGTGTCGATGGCGCTCGTGCGGCCCAGGATGTTGATGACCCGCTCCTGGATCCTGCCGACGGGCTTGTTCTCCAGGAAGTGCTTGAAGTAGTCGACTCTCGCCGCCCGGGTCTTGCGGATCTCGGCGGAGACGGTCGGCAACAGGACGGCGTCCGGGGCGTAGAGGTCGGCGACGCGGTTCGCGTCGAGGGTGGCCAGGGCGGCGTTCCACCGGTCGAACAATTCCCTGATCTCCCGCTCGCTGGGGAACCGGGGACGGTGGTCGGCCGCCTGTGCCGTGCCCGTTCCGGTGAAAAGGACGGTCACGGTGGTCACGGCGGCCGCGGCGGAGTACGTGCGTCGCCCCATGGGGCGCCTCCCGATGTGGTGTCGGTGATCAAGCGGGGATGTCACCCCAGCTTCACCCGGCACCGCCGATCCGGCACGTCGGGATGGTGCTTACGGCACCACCGTCACCGGCCACCGCCCCGCCTTCACCAGCCGGACCGCCACCGAGCCCACGATGCGGTGGCCCGCCTGCTCCGACGCCCCGACGACCACCGCGTCCGCCTTCAGCTCGTCGGCCGTCTCCACCAGCCCGGTGTAGGGGTCGCCGCGGAAGGTGTGGAACTGCCAGCGGACCTCGTGGACGCCCCGCAGGCGTTCGGTCGTCTCGCGGATCTCGGCCAGCAGTTCCTCGGCGACCTGCTCGGTCGTCTCCGCCACCGGGGCGCCCAGGGCGGCCCCGCCCACGAGGAGGGGCTGGACGTAGACGACGGCCAGCAGGGCGTTCTGCCGGCGGGCGAGGCCCGCTGCGTAGGCGGCCGCGCGCCAGGAGGTGTCGGAGCCGTCGACACCGACGACGATGACCCTGGGGCCGTCGGTGCCGCGCTCGAAACCGGACGGCAGGGGGGCGTTCCGCCCTTCGTTCGCATCCTCGCTCACGTTTTCGCTCACACGGGCAGGCTAATACCGTGGCGTGCGCGGTCGTGCTCAGGGCACCGGCCAGATACGGACGGTGTCCCTGCCACCGGAGGAGGCGCCGTGGCTGAGCCCCACCGCGAGGGCCTTGCCGTCCGGCCTGAACGCCAGCGCCGTGACGGAGACGTGGGCGTCGAAGGTGGTGGTGACCTGCCCCGATGTCGTGTCCCACAGGGAGACCTTGCCGCCCATGTCGCCGCCGGCCAGGATCCGGCCACCCGGGTGGAAGGCCACGGCCTGGATGAGTTCCCCGTCGCCCTTGAGGGTGGCGACCTCCTGCCGGGACGCGGTGTTCCACAGCAGGATGGTGCCCCTGTTCACCGCGGCGAGGAGTTGGCCGTCCGGGCTGAAGGCCGCATACCGCCCGCCTTCGGTTCCGTCGACGGTGAGCAGCGTCCGGTCGTCGGGCATCCGCCGCAGCTGGAGGGGGCTTCCGGTCGCCAGCGTCTTGCCGTCCGGGCTGAACGCGGCCGGGCCGTTCTTCACGTCCTCGTGGACGGCGAGTCTGCGGCCCGAGGGTATGTCCCACAGGTACAGGCCCTGCGGGGTGCTCGCGGCCAGGGTCCTGCCGTCCGGGCTCACGTCCAGGGAGTTGACGAAGCCGTCCTGGAGCCGGTAGTTCGTGACGCCGGTGAACGTGCCGGTGGTACGGCCGGAGGCCACGTCCCACGCCAGGATCCGGTTCTCGTCCGCCCGGAAGAGGGTCTTGCCGTCCCGGGTGAACACGTTGGCCTGCTCGTACTTGGGGATGCCGATCTGCGAGGTCGTCTTGCTCCCGGCGGCCAGGTACCAGGTCCAGATGGTGCCGTCCCCGGCGGAGACGAGCAGCGTTCTGCCGTCGGCTCCGTAGGCGAGCTCCTGCGCGCTGGAGGCGCCGTCGAGGGTGGCGCCGTCCGCCCCGGGGGCGGACGGGGTGCCCGAGTCGTCGAGCAGGACGACGGGGACGGCGATGGCGGCGGCGGTCGCGACGACGGAGAGGCCGCCGATGAGGAGCGCACGCCGGGACACCTTGCGGCCTCCGGCCGGGGTGGGGGCGGTCGGGGCCGGCGCCGTCGGGGCCGCCGGGCCCGCAGCCGGGGCGACTCCCGCGCCCAAGGCGTACGGGTTCGCCTGTGCGGCGGCGCCCGTGCCCGGGGGCGCACCTGGGCCTGCGTCCGGCGTCGCGCCCGCGCCCGCATGCGCGGGCTGCGCCGGGCTCGTTCGGGTAGCGGCGTACGGGTTCGCCTGTGCGGCTGCGCCTCCGCCCGGCGTCGCGCCGGTGCCCGCACGCGGGTCCGCCACCGTCGCGGGCCAGGGCCGCCCCGCGGGGGTGGCCGGACGCGCCCGGCCCCCCGGGGTGAGCGGCGTGGTGTGTTCCCCCGGGTGCACCGGTGCGCTGTGCCCCGCCGGAGTCACCGGCATGGCCTGCTCCGCCGGAGGCAACGGCGTCGTGCGCTCCGATGTCCCGTGTTCCGCCGGAGGCATCGTCGTAGCGCCCTCCGCCCGGGTCGGCGGCATGCCGCGTTGCCCCGGCGCCGGGGCCACCATCCGTTCCGGCGGCACGGCCGCCTCCTCATCCGCCGCGGCCGCGAACCGTTCGGGGAGGCCGGTGACCGGCGGGCGTTCCGTCGGTTCCTTGGCGAGGCACGCGGCCAGCAGGCGGCGCAGTTCGCCGTCGACGCCGTCGAGCGCGGGCGGGTCGTCCAGGATGCGCTGGACGACCGCCAGAAGCGTGGGCGCGTCGAACGGGCTGTGGCCCGTGGCCGCGAAGCCCAGTACCGAGCCGAGCGCGAAGACGTCGCTGGCCGGGCCCGCCCGGTCGGCGCGGATCTGCTCGGGCGACATGTACGCGTACGTACCGATGACCGCGCCGGTGGCGGTCAGCGAACTGGCGTCCACCGCACGGGCGATGCCGAAGTCGATGATGCGCGGGCCGTCCTCCGCGAGGATGACGTTGCCGGGCTTCAGGTCGCGGTGGACGAGGCCGCACCCGTGGATGGCGGCCAGCCCTTCCGCGAGCCCCGCGCCGAGCCGCAGGACCGCGTCCGGCGTGAGCGGGCCCCGCTCCCTGACGACCTGGTGGAGCGTCGGCCCCGGTATGAACGCGGTGACCAGCCAAGGGGACGCCGCGTCCGGGTCCGCGTCGACGACCTGGGCGGTGTGGAAGCCGCCGACCTGCCGTGCCGCGTCGACCTCGCGTTTGAAACGGGCCCGGAACTGCGGGGTGTCGGCCAGCTCCGGACGGATCAGCTTCACCGCCACCCTCCGGCCGCCGGGCGACGTGCCGGCGTAGACCTGTCCCATGCCGCCCGCGCCCAGCCGGCCGTCCAGCCGGTAGGGGCCGACCGAGCGGGGGTCGTCGGGCAACAACGCGTCCATGGATACCGTCCGTCGGGGGAGATCAGGGGAGGTCAAGGAGGTCAAGAGAGGTCAGGGGAGTTTCCAGAGCTGGATCGAGGTGGCCTTCTCGTCGCTCGCGCCGACCTGGTTGACCCCGGCCGCCAGCAGCTTGCCGTCCGGGCTGAACGCCAGCTTCGAGATCGAGGTGTCGTGCCGCGACTCGGGCATGACGGCCTTCAGCGTGGTGGTCACCTGTCTGGTGGCCACGTCCCAGAGGCTGACGGTCTTGCCGGTGCCGTCCTTGATGTTGGGCTCGCGGACACCGCCCGCGCCCGCGATCACCGCCTTGCCCGGGCGGTACGCCGCCGTCTCCAGGTACGGGTGGGCGTCCGTGAGCGTCGCGACGCGGTCGCCGGTGCCGACGTCCCACAGGTGGACGCCCGTGCCGGAGGCCATGACGGTCCTGCCGTCCGGGCTGAACGTCACCGAGGAGAAGGTCTTGCCGTCGGTACCGGTGAGGCTCTTGATGCCACGCCCGGTGCCGGCGTCCCACAGCTGGACCACGCTGTTCGCCTTGGTGTCGGCGGCCACGCTGGCCACGGACCTGCCGTCGGGGCTGAACGCGATGTCATGCATGCTGCCGGTGTGCCCGGTGAAGGTGACGGTACGGCGGCCGGTGGACAGGTCCGTCAACTCGACCCTGCTGCCCACGCCCACGGCGAGCGTCGTGCCGTCGGGGGAGAGCGCCAGACAGCCGACGCTGTCGAACTGGCCGTCGTACGAGGCGACGTCGCGCGGCAGGCCGCTGCGCACGTCCCAGCCCTTCAGCGTCTTGTCGAAGCCTCCGGAGTACAGCGTCTGCCCGTCCCGTCCGAAGACCAGGGACATGACCCACCCGGTATGCCCCTGCCCCTTGAACGTGGTGATCGCGTTGCCGGTGCCGACGTCCCACAGCCGCACGGTCCCGTTGAAGTCGCCGCTGGCCAGGGTCCTGCCGTCCGGACTGAAGGCGAGGCACTCCACCTGACTGGTGTGGCCGGAGAGACGTGCGACGGGCAGTGCGGGGTCCTTGCCGTCCCCACCGGACCCGTCGCCACCGGACTTGCTGTCACCGGACCCGCCGTCACCGGATTTCGGCCACAAGAAGTACGCGGGTATCGCGACCGCGGCCGCCGCTCCGCCGAACAGCACCGACCGCCGGGCGAGCGGCTTGCCGGGGACGACGGGCGCGGTGCTCGGCGGCGAGGCGGGTGGTGCGTCGGGTGGCGCGACGGGCAGTGCGACGGGCAGTGCGGTGCCGGGGCCCGTGACCGACAGCCGCTCGAGGACGTCCTCGGTGGACGGCCGGTCGGCCGGCTCCTTGGCCAGGCAGGCGGCCACCAGCTCGTACAGCTCGCCCGACAGGCCGTCGAGCCGGGGCGGTTCGCCGGTCACCCGGTGGACGATGGCCGGCACGGACGTCGCGTCGAAGGGGGCGCGCCCGGTGGCGGCGAAGGCCAGCACCGAGCCGAGGGCGAACACGTCGCTCGCCGGGGAGACGGTCTCGGCGCGTATCTGTTCCGGCGACATATAGGCGTACGTGCCGATGACCGAGCCCGTGCGGGTCATCGCGTCGCCCGGGGCGTGGGCCACGCCGAAGTCGATGATGCGGGGGCCGTCGTCGGCCATGATGACGTTGCCGGGTTTGAGGTCGCGGTGGACGAGCCCGCAGCGGTGGATGGCCGCGAGCCCCTCGGCGAGCCCGGCGCCGAGGCGGAGCACGGCGTCGGGGGCGAGCGGGCCGTTTTCGGCGACGGTCCGTTGCAGGGTGGGGCCGGGGATGAAGGCGGTGACCAGCCAGGGCGACGCGGCGTCCGGGTCGGCGTCGACGACCTGGGCGGTGTGGAAGCCGCCGACCTGGCGAGCCGCGTCGACCTCGCGTTTGAAACGGGCCCGGAACTGCGGCGCGTTCGCCAGCTCCGGGAGGATCAGCTTCACCGCGACCTTCCGGCCCGACGGCGACGCGCCGAGGAACACCTGCCCCATGCCGCCCGCGCCCAGCCGGCCCTCCAGCCGGTACGGGCCAATACGCCGGGGGTCGCCGGGGCGCAGCGGCTCGACCATGCGCTACTCGAATCTGCGGGGGGCTACGGGCGGTTTCACGCACGGAATTGAACCACGCCCCGGCGCGCCGGTGCGATGAGATGGTGATCTCACCGGCACCGGCGGATGTGGACCCCTCCCCTCACACGGGTACCGCCAGTGACAGGGCGAAGCGTCCCGCCCGGTCGGTCCACCAGTGGGTGAGATCGAGGCCGGCGGCGGCCAGCTCCCTCCGCACGCCCTCCTGACGGAACTTCGCCGACACCTCCGTCCGCAGCTCCTCGCCCGCCTCGAAGGTGACCGCCAGGTCCAGCGCCTGGATCTTCGCCACCACCGGGCCCCGGGCGCGCAGCCGCATCTCGATCCACTCCCGCCGCGCGTCCCACAGGGCCACGTGGTCGAAGTCGTCGGGGTCGAAGTCCGCTTCGAGCTCGCGATTGATGACGGTGAGGACGTTCTTGTTGAACGCGGCGGTCACCCCGCGCGCGTCGTCGTAGGCGGGCACCAGCACGCTCTCGTCCTTGACCAGGTCGGTGCCCAGCAGCAGCGCGTCGCCCTCGGCGAGCCCCGCGCGGATGCCCGCGAGGAACACCGCCCGCTCCGGCGGCAGCAGATTGCCGATCGTGCCGCCGAGGAACGCGACCAGCCGGGGCCCCGGGGCGTCCGGCAGCGCGAGCCCGTACTGGAAGTCGGCGACCAGCGCGTGCACCGTCAGCGACGGATGCTCGGCCAGCAGCGTCTCCGCCGCCCCGGCCAGGGCGGACTCGCTGACGTCGACGGGGACGTACACCTCCAGTGCCGACAGTTCGGCGAGGAGGTGCCGGGTCTTGTCCGAGGAGCCCGAACCGAGCTCGACGAGCGTACGGGCCCCGGTCGCGGCGGCGATCTCCCCGGCGCGGGCGATGAGGATCTCGCGCTCGGCACGCGTCGGGTAGTACTCCGGCAGCAGGGTGATCTCGTCGAACAGCTCACTGCCCCGGGCGTCGTAGAACCACTTCGGCGGGAGCTCCTTCGGTGAGCGGGTCAAGCCCTCGGAGACGTCGGCGCGCAGCGCGGCGGCCGTGGCGTCGAGGGGGAGGGTACGGGTGAGGACGAACGGACTCACTGAACGGGCTCCTTGCGCGGGGAATCCGGAAAGCGTGCGATGCGTGAGGTGGGTGGGGAGAGAGAAGAGACGGCCACGCCGGTGCGGTCGGCCGTCAGCAGCGACCGGTCGGGGACCTCGCTCCAGCCCGGCGCGTCGTCGTACGGCTCGGAGGCCACGACCGTGCGCTCACCGGGCCCGGCCCGGTACCAGAGCGAATCGCCCCACGCCGTGGCGGCGATCTGTGCGCCGTCCGTGAGCAGCAGATTGAGCCGCGAGGCGGGAGCGGCCCGCGCCAGCGCCGCGACCGTCCCGGCCAGCGCCCGCCCCAGCGGTTCGCCGCCCAGCAGCCGGTGCTCCACCAGCGCCCAGACGAACGCCGAGTCGCAGCGGGCGGTGAGCCGCAGCAACGCGCCCGGCGGCAGCAGCGGGACCAGCGTCTCCGCCGTGTCGGGCCAGCCGGCGACGGCCCCGTTGTGGCTGAACAGCCAGGGGCCGCTCGCGAAGGGCGCCGCGGCGGCCTCCCCGTCCCCGCCCGCGAACGTCGCGTCGCGCACGGCGGCCAGCAGCGCCCGGGTCCTTACCACCCGGGCGATGTCGGCGAACGACTCGTCGCCCCAGACGGGCCCGGCCCGCCGGTAGCGGGCGGGCAGCGGGTCGCCCGGCGCGTACCAGCCCACGCCGAAGCCGTCCGCGTTGACCGTCCCGTTCCGCTGGTGACGCGGCGCCCAGGACTGGCGGACGAGCGAGTACGGCGGATCCGTCAGGCTTTCGGCGAGCGGGGCGTCGGGGCCCAGGACCGCGATGTGGCGGCACATCAGACGGGTTCCGCGTCGCGCGCCGTGCGGAAGCCGGAGAAGATCTGCCGGCGGACGGGCAGGTCCCAGTTGCGGAACGTCCCCCGGCAGGCCACCGGGTCGACGGCGAAGGAACCACCGCGCAGCACCTTCAGGCCGTCGCCGAAGAACACCTCGGAGTACTCCCGGTAGGGGAACGCCCGGAACCCCGGGTACGGCAGGAAGTCGCTCGCCGTCCACTCCCAGACGTCCCCGATCAGCTGCCGCACCCCCAGCGGGGACGCACCCCGCGCGTAGGCGCCCACCGGCGCCGGACGCAGATGGCGCTGGCCGAGGTTGGCGTGCTCGGGGGTGGGATCGTCATCGCCCCACGGATAGCGCCGGGAGCGCCCCGAGGCCGGGTCGTGCCGGGCGGCCTTCTCCCACTCGGCCTCCGTGGGCAGCCGCCGCCCGGCCCACGCCGCGTACGCCGCGGCCTCGTACCAGCTCACGTGCAGCACCGGCTCGTCGGGCGGCACGGGCTCGGTCACCCCGAACCGCCGCCGCAGCCACGCGCCGCCCTCGCGCCGCCAGAACAGCGGGGCCACCAGGGAGTGGCGGCGCACCTGCTCCCAGCCCTCCGGACGCCACCAGCGCGGGTCCGCGTAACCGCCGTCCTCGACGAAGCGCAGATACGCGCCGTTGCTCACCGGCAGCGTGTCGATGAAGAACGACGCCACCAGCCGGGGGTGGGCCGGCCGCTCGTTGTCCAGCGCCCAGGGCTCCGTGGATGTGCCCATGGTGAACGGGCCGCCCTCCACCAGCACTTCCGCCGGCAGCAGCGCCGCGTCCGGCGCGGCGGACGGCGGCTCGGGCGCCGTCAGCGCCGCCGGGCCGGCCCGCAACTGATGCGTGATGAGCATCGTCTCGTCGTGCTGCTGCTCATGCTGCGCGATCATGCCGAAGGCGAAGCTGCCCGCCAGCAGCGGCCCCCCGCCCTCCACGGGCGCCCGCTCCAGCACGTCCAGCACCCTGCCGCGCACATCGGCAGCGTAGGCGTGGGCCTCGCGCGGGGGCAGCAGCGGCAGCGACGGCCGCTCCGCCCGGGGATGCTCGAAGGCGTCGTACACCGGGTCGAGCTCGGGCCGCAGCGCCTCCTGCCCGGCCACGGCCCGCAACAGCCACAGCTCCTCCTGATTGCCGATGTGGGCGAGATCCCACACCAGCGGGGACATCAGCGGGGAGTGCTGGGCGACGAGCTCCCGCTCGTCCACACAAGTCGTCAGCGCGCGGGTGCGCGCGCGAGCGGCGAGCAGGGCACTCGCGGCCCGCTCCCGCAGGGCGGCCGGGCCGGACCCGGGGGCGGGCCTCACGACCCGCCCCCCTGCCGTGCCCCCACCAGATCCAGCAGATCGTCGGCGGGACAACGGCCCCGTTCCACATACCGGCCGGTGAACTCCTCGACGGCGTCGAGCACCCGGGGCGGCGCCCCCAGCCGGGGCAGCGCCTCCCGCGCGGCCGCGAAACAGGCCACCGCCGCCGCGTGGAGCTCGGGATCGGCCAGCCCGTGCCGGGCCGCCCGCCGCCACAGCGCGTTCCTCGGCGGCGGCTCCCGGCCCGGGACGTCGCCCAGCCCCTTGACCGCCCGGTAGGCGGTCTCCGCCGCCGACGGGTCGTCGAACAGCGCCGCCGTGACCGCCAGCGGCACCATCCAGCCGTCCTCGCCCCGCTGCGCGTCGATCATCCGCAGCTCCAGGTGGCCCCGGGGCCTTATGGGCGGGAACAGCGTGGTCAGGTGGTACGCCACATCGTCGGCCGTGGCCTGCCGGGGCTGCCCGGTGCGCGTCCACTGCCGCAGCGGCAGCCCCTGCTGCACGGCCCACGGCTCGTCCTCGGACCGGACGAACATCACCTTCGCGTCCAGCGCGTACGCCGCCCAGGCCGCCCTCGGATCGTGCCAGTCCGGCGGGGCCACCGTCCGCCCCGGATCCATCCGCGCGTAGCAGGCCTGCCGGCTCGACCGCCAGCCCGACGGGCGGCCGTGGAGCAGCGGCGAGTTGGCGAACGACGCCGACAGCACCGCGCCCAGCAGATGGGCCAGCCGCCAGCGCCGCAGATACCCCAGCGGCCCCGGCCCCTCGTACCCGGCGTCCACACAGACCTGCACCGACGCCGTGCGGCACATGACATTGCGCCCGGCGCCGTTGATGCGGTCGTAGTAGACCTCCATCGCGTTGTAGCGAGGGGTGCTGCGGACCCTCGGGGGCTCGCCCCACGGCTCCTTGCCGTACCCGGCCAGCGTCAGGCCCAGCTCGCGCAGCTCCGCGCGGGCGAGGGAGAGATCGGCGGAGACGTCCGCGACACAGGCGGCGAGGGACTCCGCGGGCTGGGAGCTGAACTCCAGCTGGCCGCCCGGTTCGACCGTGAACAGCGACCTCAGCGGCAGTGCGCCCACCCGGTCGGCGGCCTCCGCGAGCCGGTGCGGCGCGACGGGGCGGGTGGGGTCGTGCAGATCGTGGACGAGCCATTCCAGTTCGACACCGAGAAGGCGGGGCGGGCCGGTCTTGAATGAGATGCCGCGCACATACGCGTCGGCTTCCGATTCACCGACCGGCCGGGTGAGGCCTTCCCTGTCAGCAAAGCAGTCGGTCACGCTCACTACCTCCCGTCCGTTGCTCAGTACCCCCAAAACGGCGGCACCAGTCGACGTGCGGGGAACCTAGCCTCGAACCGGTCATTCCGGGGGCGCGACCAGGGCAGGACCGTCAGGCGCGCGGCGCCGGAGCATCCGCACAATTGTCCGCTCCCCTTGACGGGCCCGCCAGCGGAGGACGACCTCGGCTCCGTCCGGGCCGCCCTCGCCGGGGCGCCACCTGCCCGTCAGAGGGAGAACAGATCGCTGAACGGGCCCGCCGTGTCGGCCACGGCATGGCCGAAGGGCGAGTTGAAGTCCCAGATGAGGAAGAGGAGGAAGGCGATCAGCGCGCTGTAGAGCCCGGCGAGCAGCAACTCGCGCGGCGACCGCCGGATCTGCAGCGTGAAGATCAGCCCCACCGCCACCAGCGCCCCCGCGATCAGCCCGAACCAGACCACGCCCGGCATCGTCGGCCCGGCGTTGGCCGCCCGCGCGTTGCGCGCGGCGTCGGCCGCGCCGATCTGGTCGAGCAACGGCTGGTACGACTGGGCCTCGTGATCGTCGCGCGGCTGGTACGAGGTGAGGTCGGCACGCACCTTGTCGAGCAGCTCGGTGCCCTTGTCGGTGAGCTCGCCCGTCCTGAGCATCGACGGCCACTCCGTCTTCACCGTGTAGCTCACATAGGAGCTCACGTCGGCGCGCACCTGCTCGCGGGCCGCCGGGGAGTACGCCTGGACCCGCTCGCTCACCTCGTGGAGGGCCTGCGCCTCGGCCCGGGCGGTGTCCTGCGCGCCGTTGCGCGCCTCCCAGACACCGGCGATGGCCAGACCCAGCACGATGGCGTAGACCACCCCGACCATCATGGTCATGTACTCGATGACGTCGGGGGTCTCGTGCGGGTTGTCGTCCGCACTGATCCGGCGCTGCTTCAGGACGGTGATCGACAGGACGACCGCGCACGCGGCGGCCATGGCGAGGGCCAGCATCAGCCACTCGGACAAGGGATACCTCCAAGGAGGGTCGGCGGGTCGGAACCGGGTGGTCAGCTGCCGCCGCCCCCGGTGCCCCCGCCGCCGCTGCCGCGCGGGCGCAGCAGGGCGGCGGCGAGCACGGCGGGGGCGGTGATCACCAGCATGAGCGTGACGAGCGAAGCCCCGTTCTTCGCCGGCTTGGTGACGGCCTGGTGGTACGGCCGGGGCACGACGTGCCGCGCCGGGGCGGGCGCGCGCGGCGGTGGGGGCGCGGGCGCGGGACGGGCCGGGGGAGCGGGGGCCGGTGGCGGGGGCTCCTTGCCCGGCGGCTCGGGTGACGCAAGCGGGGCGGGCGCGGCCTTCAGCGGCACCGGCGGGGTGGGTGAGGGAGCCGGCGGCGGGGGAGGAGGCGGGGGCGGCGGTGGCGCCGGGGTCGCCGGGCAGAGGGAGGCGAACGACACGCCGAGCGCGCCCTCCGCGCGGGCGAACAGGCAGTCGGGCCCGGCGTGCACGAAGGTTTCGGCGGTCCGGGACTCGACGAAATCGTCGGTGACGACGATCCCGCTCGCGGGCCCCCCGGCGTCGGGCGGCTCCGGGAGCACCCCGGCCCCCACCGTCGCGAAGGCGACCGCCAGGGTCGCGCATCCGGTCCGTGCCGTTCGGCGCCATCCATTCACGACGGGGATCTTGCGGGGGCGGTGGCCCGGATTTCCACTTGTCCGGCCGAATTACTCCGAAGGGGTGAAATTCCGACTCGGAGGCATGAAGAACGGGCGCTTCGGTCGTTGCGGCGCCCGGGATTCGACAGCGACGGAGGCCCAGCGCACGATGGAAGGGACGGAGGGAAGGGACGGAGGGACCGGGGCCGATCGGCAAGGGCTGAGGCACCATGAACTACGCCATCCGACACCCCAAGGGAAAAGTCGCACCGCCGAGCAGGCCGCCCCTGGTCCGGGTCCGGCGCGGGCTGCGCCGCGCGGCCGGCGCCGTCGAGCGGTCCGTCCGAAGGCTGCGCGTCCACATGGCCGCCCGCAGCATGGTGGCGCCGGCCCGGCGGTGGTGGGCGAAGCCGTCGATGAAGACGTTCGTCCAGCGTCTTTCCTACCTCGGCTGTCTGGTCCTCCTGGCCTGGGTCGTCGAAGGCGCGTACGGAATGGTCACCCACCGCAAGTCCCCCATGCAGCGATGGTGCGAGAAGGGCGGGGCCAACAATGGCTGCACGGTCGTGTATGGCTTTCTGGGGCCGTTCCTGAGCATCGGGCTGGCGACCTGCCTCTTTCTGATCGTCCAGTACGCCTTGGTGCGCCGACCGCTGAACAAGACGGCCAAGAAGGACGCCCGTCGGCTGGTCCCGACGGCCGGTCCGACGATGGAGGACGTGGTCGGGCGGAAAGAGGTGTGCCTCGTCATCGCGCGGGCCCTGCGCGACCGGCGCACCAGACGGCCCTATCTGCTGGTCGGCGGTGTGGGCAGCGGGAAGACGTCCGTGCTCGTCCAGCTCACGGAGTTGCTGGCCCGGAAAGGGGCCACCCCC
Organism: Streptomyces abikoensis; assembly: GCF_014648775.1. GTDB lineage: Bacteria > Actinomycetota > Actinomycetes > Streptomycetales > Streptomycetaceae > Streptomyces > Streptomyces abikoensis. The sequence goes on along the minus strand of NZ_BMRT01000001.1, from coordinate 633,025 downwards.
GTGCCGGTACGGCTGCGGGACGCCGAACTGGACGGGGCACGGCTGGACTTCCACGACATGGGCATGAAGCGCTTCGCCGAGCTGGTGGACCGCGGTGTGCTGTCCAGCCACCAGAGCGAGCGGGTGTGGCGGCAACTGTGCATCGACGACAAAGTGGTGATCCTGGCCGACGGCCTTGAGGAGACCTTCGCCGAAGGCGAGGAGCAGAAGGAACGGGACATCCAGATCCGGCACGCGATCGAGCGGGCGCGGCGCCAGAAGCTCCCCCTCGTCATCGCCTCCAGACCGCACTCGCCACTGGAGAACACCCAGGCGGCGACCATCGATCTGGAGCCCCTCAGCGAGGAGGCGGCGCTGGAATATCTGGAGAGGAACGGCGCCGACCAGGACGACCACCGGCTGGACTGGATCGTCGAAACGGCCTGCGTGGCGGAATCCCCCCTCTACCTCCAGATCGCACGGCAGCTACGGGACAACCACCTGCTCGACCACCTGGCGGGAGCCAAGGGTCCGGAGAAACTGGACACCCGTGACTCCGACCGCTTGGGTCTGCGGCTGCAATTGCTGGAGACCTGGCGGAGCGCCCTGAGCGCGGGGCACGTCCGGGGCAATATCGCGCTGTCCTCCGAGGACCGTGAGACCACCATCGAGGTCATTTCCGCGCTGGCCGGGATAGGGCTGCTGCGGGACCGGCTGGAGGTCGGGTTCGACGAACTGATCGGGAAGGACCACGACCCGGAATCGAGATTCCCGGGGATCTGGGAGCGGCTCTCGCAGCGGCTGGGAGTGCATTGCCCCGTGTGCGGGGACATGCGCCAGTGCCGGGTGCTCCTGGCCCTGTGCGCCACCCAGGGCGAACAGCTCGGTCTGGTGGAGGCGCACGGGAATCGGGTCCGCTTCCCGCACAGCATCGTCCAGGCGTACCTCGGTGCCGGTTATTTCGACGTCTCCGGCCGGGAGTCCTTCTCCAAGGCGCTCGAAGAGCCGGGGCCGGGGAGGGAACTGCTCATCGGGATCGTCCTCAGATCCCGGGCGGGCCGGCACGCCCCCCGGTGGGGAGCCGTCGACTGGGCGGACGTCGTCCGGCGGCTGCTCCGCGCGGCCGAGGACCGCACGGATCCCAAGGCGCTGGAGATGTACACCGCCGCCCTCGAAATCGATCAGGTCGGGAAGGGCACCGAACTCCGGGCCGTCGCGCGGGCCGTCCAGCGGCGCTGGAAGTGGATCAGGTCGGGCGATCCCAGGACCATCGAAGGGGCGAAGCTCACGCTGGTGCACCGGTCCGGCGAGGTCCTCCGGGCGATCGCCGGGGCCGGTTCCGGCGAGGCCGTCGCCGACCGGGTCCGGAACGGCTACGGCGCCTTGTTCTCCATCGCCACGGTCGAGCCCTCCTACCCCATCAGGCTCGCCATCGCACAGGAGATGGGCGCGGGGGGCGACCTGGCCTTCGACGCCCTGCGCAACATGTTCCCGCTGCCGCCCAAGGAGGAGATGTCCCGGGACGACGACCCCTGGGTGCAGTACGGAAGGGAGACCCGGGACGAGTCGTACGTGGAACACCGGACCCGGGAGTTCTATCTCCGGCAGATGGCCGGAAACGATCAAGTGCGCGAACAATACGCGAAGTTCGAGAAGGACAGCGTCGAGCGCCGGGCCGAGATCTGGCGGAAGTTCGTCATGCGGGCCTGGCTGGTGCCGCTGATGACCGAATCCGTCGGGGAAGCGCACCGAAGCCAGGCGAAGGAAAGAGTCCGGCTCTGGCTCGGCCATCTGGAGCCGGAACACACCCATTCGCACCAGGCGGATCTGCCGCTCTCCCTGGAGATCGCCCTGGCCCAGGGCTTCAAGAGCGCCGCCAACCGACGGAAACTGCATCCGCACGTGAACGAGGAGGCCCGGGAATTCCTCATCGCACAGGCGGAGGGCATGCTCGCCCATGCCCGTTCCTGGTTCGCCCAGGTGATACTCATCCAGGCGCTGTGTCTGTGGGAGCTCCCGGACAGCTCGACGAGAAGCCGGCCCGGGAAGCCCGGTGGTGACCACGCGCGGGCGAAAGCCGATCCGGTCCAGGCGGTGCGGCGCTGGCTGGAGATGGCGGGCACCCGACGGGACCCGCACGGCCGCGACCAGGACGAGGACCGGACCCCCAAGGGAGACCGGCTGCATCCCTTCGTCGCCGAAGCGGCGAACCTGGCGGTGCTCGCCCTGCAGAGCGGTCACCCCGAGCGGTTCGTCTGGATCGACGAGATGGGAACGGTCGGCAACATCGGCTCCTCGCCCGCCGACCCCGGCGCCTACCGCAAGCACAACCTCTGGATCCCGCCGTCGGTGGGATGGACCACCCTCCACCCGCGTGCCCAGCAACTGCTCGCCGACGTCATCCTCCTCCTCAACCTCACGGAGCGCGACAAGGAGAACGTGGACGAGCTGGAAACACGCCTCAAGCGCGCGAACAGGTCGGAACTGCCGCCCTGCCTCACCAAGGACCGCCGGCCCCTGGACCCCAAGCGGACCGTCGGCATGGCCGAGCACGCGTCACCGGGCAGCGCCTGCCTGCGCGACTGCCCCTTCGAGCTGTGCCCCTACCCCGCCATGGGCTCCCTGCCGCGCGCGGAACTGCGCGAGACGTTCTGCCGGCAGCAGCAGGCGCTGCTGCGTCCGTACCGCCGGCTGAGCTATGCGAACCCCCTGTCCTGGGCGCGCCGCAAGCGCGCGCCCTGGCAGGGCATGACGTGCAAGGAACTACGGGACTTCTGGGAGGCCATGGCGGCCAGGTCCCGGACCCCTTCGAGCAGCACGTTCTCCCTGCGACGCAAAGGAGCCGACATGGCTGACCGGGAAAGGACGCTCCACGTACGCGTGACGGCGAAGGACGACAGGACGCTGCACACCACGCTCCGGGAGGAACGGCCGGACATCGGCGGCGGCCCGCGCCGCACCGGCGGCCCCGGGGACGAGGTGAGCATCGAGGCCTATGTGACCGAGCGGAAGGCCCTGGAGATCGACGGGCGTGACGGCGTCACCGTGCACGTCCTGAAGGACGCGACCGCCACCGGCCGGGCCCGGCAGGCGGAAGTGGGCACCGGAAACCGGTTCGCGGCCCCCGACGCGGTTCCGCAGGGGCTCGGGGAGAAGACGAAGGACGAGAGGCGGGAGCGTTGAGATGACGTACCTCAACATCGCCGAAGTCGACTCGGCGGCGGTGAACCTGTCGCACGCCTACTCCGATCTCTGCGAACTCGTGGAGCTTCCCGAGGCGTCGATCGAGGGCGTCGCCTGTCACGCGCTGCGCGTGGGCGCGCCGTCCGCCGACGGCCGTGACTGTGTCGTGCTCATCGGGGGAGTCCACGCCCGGGAGTGGGGAAGCTGCGAGATCCTCGTCGATTTCGCCGCCGATCTGCTGGAGGCGTACAAGTCCGGATCAGGTCTCCGCTACGGAGGCAAGAGCTTCACCGCCGCCGAGGTGCACGCGCTGCTGAACAATGTGAACGTTGTCGTCTTCCCGCTGGTCAATCCGGACGGTCGCCGTTACAGCCAGACCGTCGAACCGATGTGGCGCAAGAACCGCGACACCGCCAACGCGCCCGCCGGTCATGGCGGCGACTGCGTGGGCGTCGACATCAACCGCAATTACGACTTCCTGTTCGACGCCACCAAGGCGTTCTCGCCCACGGCGGGCGTGCGCGTGTCGAGCGATCCGTGCGACCCGCAGGTCTACCAGGGGCCTTACGCGTTCTCCGAGCCCGAGACCCGGAACGTCCGGTGGCTCCTGGAAGAGGGATTCCCGCACACGCGCTGGTTCGTGGACGTGCACAGCTATTCCGAGGACATGCTCTACGTATGGGGCGACGACGAGGATCAGAGCGAAGACAAGTCGATGAATTTCCTCAACCCCGCCTACGACGGACGCCGGGGCCTGCCCGGCGACACCGACTACCGCGAATACATTCCCCAGGACGATTTCGACAGCGCGACCGCGCTTGCGCGGAGCTTCACCGATGGGCTGCGTGAGGTACGGGGCACCGAGTACACCCCGAAGTCCGGCTTCGACCTCTACCCGACGTGCGGCACCAGCGACGACTACGCGTTCTCCCGGCACTTCGTCGACGACAAGAAGGAGAAGGTCCTCGCCTACACCATCGAATGGGGCAAGGAATTCCAGCCGCCGTGGGCCGATATGGAGGAGATCATCAAGGACGTGAGCGCGGGTCTCCTGCAGTTCTGCCTCAGCGCCGCCGCCGTCCCCCGGTGAAGCGTGCCACCCCTTCCGCCGCCTCCGGCAAGGCCCCCATGCCGTGGGTGAGTTCGACGCCCAGTGCCCGCTCCTCGTCCAGCCCCTCCTGGTCGAGGAGCGACGCCCGGTCGCTCCGCAGGCAGGTCTGCGGGAAGCGGGCGATCTCCGCCGCCAGGTCCTCCGCCGCCGCGCGGGAGGTGCCGGGCGGCACCAGGCGGTTGATGAGACCCATGGCGTGGGCCTCGGCGGCCGGGACCGGGCGGCCGGTGAGGATCAGGTCCATGGCCCGGGAGGCGCCGATCAGCCGGGGCAGCCGGACCGTGCCGCCGTCGATCAGGGGCACGCCCCAGCGGCGGCAGAGGACGCCGAGGACGGCGTCCTCCTCCGCCACCCGCAGATCGCACCAGAGCGCGAGTTCCAGGCCGCCCGCGACGGCGTGCCCGGCGATCGCGGCGATCACCGGTTTGGCCAGCCGCAGCCGGGTGGGGCCCATCGGCCCGTCGCCGTCGGGCGCCACGCGGTTGGCGCGGGCGGTGCCGAAGGCCGTGAGGTCGGCGCCCGAGCAGAACGCGCCGCCCTCGCCCCACAGCACCGCGACGCGCGCCGCCGGGTCCGCGTCGAACGCCCGGAAGGCGTCGGCCAGGGCGGCGGCCGTCGGGCCGTCCACGGCGTTGCGGACGTCCGGGCGGGAGAGGACGACGGTGGTCACCGGGCCCCGGCGCTCGGTGCGTACGGCCGCCGACGCGGAGGCGGTCACGGGGTGTCCTTGAGCCGGGCGCGTTCGAGGATCTGCCCGAGGTCCGTGCCGGTCGGCAGGGTGCCGAAGGCGTTGCCCCACTCGCCGCCGAGCCGCGAGGCGCAGAAAGCGTCGGCGACGGCCGGGGTGCTGTGCCGCACCAGCAGGCTGCCCTGGAGGACGAGCGTGAGCTGCTCGGCGACGCGGCGGGCGAGGAGCTGGGCGCGGTGGGGGTCGGAGAGCTCGCCGAGCAGGGTGCGCAGCCGGGCGACGGCGGCGTCCAGTCGGGCGTCCGCGCCGGCGGCGAGGCCGACCTCGGCGAAGTAGGCGTCCAGCGAGTCCGGTTCCCGGGTCAGCGCCCGCAGCACGTCGAGCGCCGCCACATTGCCGGAGCCCTCCCAGATGGACAGCAGCGGCGCCTCCCGGTAGAGCCGCGGCATGCCGGACTCCTCGACGTAGCCGTTGCCGCCCAGGCACTCCAGGGCCTCGGCGGCGTGGGCGCTGCCGCGCTTGCACACCCAGTACTTGCCGGCGGCCAGCGCGAGCCGGCGCAGCGCGCCCTCCCGGGCGTCGCCCGCCTCGGAGCGGTCGAGCGCCGCCGCGAGCCGCAGGGCCAGCGTCGTCGCCGCCTCGGACTCGACGGCGAGGTCGGCCAGGACGTTGCGCATCAGCGGCTGGTCGATCAGCTCCGCGCCGAACGCCCGCCGGTGCGCGGTGTGGTGGAGCGCCTCCCGCAGCCCGGCGCGCATCCCGGCGGCCGAGCCGGTCACGCAGTCGAGGCGGGTCATGTTGACCATCTCGACGATCGTGCGCACCCCGCGCCCGGGTTCGCCCACGGGCCAGGCCAGCGCCTGCTCGTACTCGATCTCCGCCGAGGCGTTGGAGCGGTTGCCGAGCTTGTCCTTCAGCCGCTGGAGCCGCATCGCGTTGCGGGTGCCGTCGGGCAGCACGCGCGGCATCAGGAAGCAGGTCAGGCCCTCCTCGGTCTGGGCCAGCATCAGGAAGACGTCGCTCATCGGCGCCGAGGTGAACCACTTGTGGCCCGTGACCGCGTACGAGCCGTCGCCCGTGGGCACGGCCCGGGTCGTATTGGCGCGGACGTCCGAGCCGCCCTGCTTCTCGGTCATCGACATGCCCGCGATCAGGCCGCGCTTGCCGAGCGGCGGGCGCAGCCCGAAGTCGTACGTCCGGGACGCCAGCAGCGGCTCGTAGACGGCGGCCAGCTCCGGCTGGGCGCGCAGGGCGGGCACGGCCGCGTACGTCATCGAGACGGGGCAGCCGTGGCCGGCCTCGGCCTGCGCCCAGGCGTAGAACTTCGCCGTGCGCACCAGGTGCGCGCCGGGCCGGGCCTCCGCCCAGGGCGCGGCGTGCTGGCCGCTCCCGACGGCGGCGGCCATCAGTTGGTGCCACGCGGGGTGGAACTCGACCTCGTCGATCCGGTGGCCGTAGCGGTCGTGGGTGCGCAGGACCGGAGGGCTCGCCTCGGCCGTCCGGGCCCACTCCCGCACCTCCTCCGAACCGGCCCGCGCCCCCAGCTCGCGGACCTCGGCCTCGCCCCAGCCGCCGCCGTCCCGGCGCAGGGCCTCCAGCAGCGCGGGCTCGTCGGCGGTGGAGAAGCCGGTGAGGGGCGGGGCCTGGTTGAACACGTCGTGCGTGGCGCTCACGGCGACCTCCGGGGGACACGGTCCGCATGGCATTACACTTTTATGATGCGTGATGCGAGGCTGTAATGGATAGGGGTTTCGCCAGCCATGGACGCCACTGATTCCACCGAATCCACCGATGCCACTGATTCCCTCGACTCCCTCGCCCTGCGGCCGCTGACCGCGCGCTCGGTCGTGCTCTCGACTCTCCTGGGCCACCACCCGCCCGCGCTCCCGGCCCGGGCCCTGGTCCGCGTCGGCGAGCTCTTCGGCACCGCCGAGGGCACCGTGCGCACGGCCCTGACCCGGATGGTCGCCGCCGGGGACCTGGAGCAGCGCGACGGCACGTACCGGCTCACCGACCGGCTGCTCGCCCGCCAGGCCCGGCAGGACGACAGCCGCGCGCCCCGCACCCGCGCCTGGTCCGGCGGCTGGGAGATCGCGGTCGTCACCGCCGAGCGGCGCCCCGCCCCCGAGCGCGCCGCCCTGCGGCAGGCGATGACCGCGCTGCGCCTGGCCGAGCTGCGCGAAGGGTGCTGGACGCGGCCCGCCAACCTCGTCCGCGCCCCGGCGTGGCCGCCCGTCGTGGCCGGACAGTGCGCGCTGTTCACCGGGGCGCCCGAAGGGGACCCGGCCGCCCTCGCCGCCGGCCTGTGGGACCTGACCGGCTGGGCCCGTCGCGCCCGCGCCCTGGAAGCCGCCCTGGAGGCGCTGCCGGGCGGGCCGGACCGCCTCGCCGAGCGGTTCACCGTCTCGGCGGCGGTGCTGCGTCACCTGCTGGCCGACCCGGTACTGCCCCCGCCCCTGCTGCCCGCCGACTGGCCGGGCGAGCGGTTGCGCGAGCGCTACGAGGACTTCGACCGGGACTTCCGTACCTTGCTCCTGCGGCACATCGGGGTGTAAGTGACGGCGGTCGATTTATGAGAAGTCGGTGACAGTTCCGGCGGGAGCGAGCCCCCGGGCGCATTCGTGCGAACGAACGACCGATACTGGTGCCCATGTCACGCGTGCTTCTGATCGAGGACGACCGGGCCGTCAGGGAAGGGGTCACCCTCACCCTGCGCCGCCGCGGCCACGAGGTCGAGGGCGCGCCCACCGGCGAGGCCGGGCTGGCGGCGCTGGAGAGCTTCCGCCCCGACCTGGTGCTGCTGGACCTGATGCTGCCCGACAAGAGCGGCTTCGAGGTCTGCCGGCGCATCCGCGCCACCCAGCAGATACCCATCATCATGCTCACCGCCCGCGGCGACGACATCGACGTCGTCCTCGGCCTGGAGGCCGGGGCCGACGACTACATCGTCAAGCCCGCCCGCGGCGAGGTCCTGGAGGCCCGCATCCGGGCCGTCCTGCGCCGCGCCGCCCCCGTCGACGGCGGCGGCCCCGACCCGGCCGTCCCGCAGGCCACCGCCGAGACCCACGGCGACCTGACCATCGACCGCGCCGGGCTGCTCGTCTCCAAGCACGGCCAGGACCTGCCGCTCGCCCCCTCCGAGATGAAGCTGCTGCTCTACCTGTCCGCCACCCCCGGCCGGGTCTTCAGCCGCCAGCAGCTCCTCGAGCATGTCTGGGAGCACAGCTACCACGGCGACGCCCGCCTCGTGGACGCCTGCGTCATGCGGCTGCGCACCAAGGTCGAGGAGTCCACGCGCTCCCCCCGCTACATCCAGACCGTCCGGGGCTTCGGCTACCGCTTCGGCCCCGTGTGAGCCGCGGAAACCCCTCATGAGCCCCCTGAACCGCCCGGTCCACCTGCGCCGCCCCTCCCTGGGACGGCCGGCCCTGCGCACCCTCTTCCGGGGCCTGCGGGCCCGGCTCGTGGTGGCGTTCCTCCTCGTCGCCGCGCTCAGCGCGCTCACCACGGCCGCGCTCACCTTCCGCGAGGCCCGCACCGCGATCCTCAAGCGCACCCAGGACACGGCCGTCTCCGCCCTGCGCTCCCAGGTCAACTCCCAGGTCCCCGACCTGCGCTTCCCGCCCGGCCACGGCGACCTGGCCAGGTTCACCACCAACCTCGCCCGCGCCGGCCAGGCACAGCAGTGGAACATCTACGCCCGCTACCGGGACGGCGCCATGGTCCCCAAGGCCCGCCCCGGCGCCAGGGGCATCCCCGACGGGGTGCAGCAGAAGGTCCACTCCGGCATCGCCGCCTTCCAGCGCGTCGAGATCAACGGCGAACCCTGGCTCGCCATCGGCCTGCCCGTCGCCTACAGCGGCGAGGGCGGTGAGCTGTCCGGCCTGGAGGTCTACGCCCAGGTGCCCCTCCGCGAGGACGAGGCGAACGTCCAGGCACTGGTCGAAGCGGCACAGAGCGGCGCCCTGCCCGCCCTCGCGCTGGCCATCGTGCCCGCCCTCCTCGCCGCGCGCGGCGTGCTGCGGCCCGTGCGCGAGCTGCGCCGCGCCACCCAGCGGATCACCGAGGGCGAGCTGGACACCCGGCTGAAGGTCACCGGCAGCGACGAACTCGCCGACCTCTCCCGCACGTTCAACGACATGGCCGCCGCCCTGGAGGAGAACGTCGCCGAACTGCGCCGCATGGAGGCCAACTCCCGCCGCTTCGCCGCCGACGTCTCCCACGAGCTGCGCACCCCGCTGGCCGCGATGACCGCCGTCGTCGACGTCCTCGACGAGGACGCCGAGAGCCTCGACGAGGACACCGCCTACGCCGTGCGCCTCATCAGCCAGGAGACCGGCAAGCTCGCCCGCATGGTCGAGGACCTGATGGAGATCTCCCGCTTCGACGCCGGCGCCGCCGCCCTCCACCTCGACGAGGTCGACGTGGCCGAGACGGTCCGCAAGACCCTCCAGGCGCGCGGCTGGCAGGACAAGGTCACCGCCGACCTGCCCGAGGGCGTCCGGGCCCGGCTGGACCCGCGCCGCGTCGACGTCGTCGTCGCCAACCTCGTCGGCAACGCGCTGCGGCACGGCGGCGAGCCGGTCGCCGTCGCCGTCCGCACGGAGGAGCGGTACGACGGCGGGGAGCACAGCGGCGAGCGGCTGCTGATCGAGGTCGCCGACCGGGGCGAGGGCATCGACCCGGACGTCCTGCCGCACGTCTTCGAGCGGTTCTTCAAGGCGGACGCCGCCCGGGTCCGCTCCGAGGGCAGCGGCCTCGGCCTCGCCATCACCATGGAGAACGTACGACTGCACGACGGGACCGTCCGGGCCGCCAACGGCCCAGGGGGAGGCGCGGTGTTCACCGTCGACCTCCCGCTGCGGCGTGGAGGTGACGAGTCATGAGACGGCGACGTACGGACAAGCGGCGCGCGGCCGCCGCCGCGGCGCTGTTCGGCGCCCTCGCGGGCGTCCTGGCCGGGTGCGGCGTCGAGCCCACCGACGTCATCGAGGTGGGCCAGCCCGCGCAGGGCGCGAAGCAGCCCGGCGCCCCCGTGCGGGAGGTCCGGCTCTACTTCGGCTTCCCCGGCGGCCTCGAACCCCGCTCCCGCCCCGCCGCCGGCGAGGTCGGCGCGGAGGAGGCCGTGGCCCTGCTGCTCCAGGGCCCCAACGAGGCCGAGCGGATGCAGGGCCTGTTCACGGACCTGCCGAAGCTGCCGCAGAACTCCGTCGTCGTCGCCACGGTCCCCGGCACGGTGACGATCCGGCTGCCGCTGGACCCGACCCGGCTCAGCGCCATCGCCCGCAACCAGCTCGTCTGCACGGCCTCCCACAACGGCGTGCCCGACGACCGCCGGCCCGAGGACGTCAAGGTCGACCTCATGGGCAACGGCAAGGGCCTGAAGAACCTCGTCTGCGACAACGAGCTCCTCACGCCCCGGGTCGGCAGCAGCCCCGCCCCGGCCCCCTCGATCACGCCCGCGCCCTGACCGCCGTGCGATGCTGGAGCGCGTGACACTCGAGGACCTCGTGAGGCTGCGCCGCGCGCGGGACGTGATCGACCGCGACTACGCGCTGCCGCTGGACGTCCCGGCGCTGGCCCGCGTCGCCCTGATGTCGTCCGGGCACTTCTCCCGCAGCTTCCGCGCCGCGTTCGGCGAGACGCCGTACAACTACCTGATGACCCGCCGTATCGAGCGGGCCAAGGCGCTGCTGCGGCGGGGCGACCTGAGCGTGACGGAGGTCTGCTTCGCCGTCGGATGCACCTCACTGGGCTCGTTCAGCTCGCGCTTCACCGAGCTGGTCGGCGAGAGCCCGAGCGCGTACCGGGCCCGCCCCCACGAGGCGGGCGCCGCGATCCCGGCGTGCGTGGCCAAGGTCTACACACGGCCGCTCAGGACCAGGGACCCGGCCGGCGCCGGGCAACCGGTCAGGATCGGAGAAGCGGATCCGGCCGTCGCCTCGTAGCGTCGAGGGCATGACCATCAAGCTTTCACAGTGCTTCATCGCCGTCGACGACCACGACAAGGCCCTCGGCTTCTACCGCGACATCCTCGGCCTGGAGGTCCGCAACGACGTCGGCTTCGAGGGGATGCGCTGGGTGACCGTCGGCTCGCCCGCGCAGCCGGATGTCGAGATCGTCCTCGAACCGCCGCTCGCCGACCCCAACGCCTCGCCCGCCGACCGGCAGGCCATGGCGGAGCTGCTGGCCAAGGGCCTGCTGCGCGGCGTGATCTTCTCCACGGACGACTGCGACGCCACCTTCGAGAAGATCCGGGCCGCCGGCGGCGAGGTCCTCCAGGAGCCGGTCGACCAGCCCTACGGCGTCCGCGACTGCGCCTTCCGCGACCCGTCGGGCAACATGCTCCGCTTCACGCAGCCGCGTACGTAAGGGGCGCGGGGAACGGCGCGACAAGCCACGGACGGCCCGCGGCCGCACGACCGCACCGACCGAGCGCTCGGACGCGTTGTCGGGTGCCCCCCCGGGAGGCTAGGGCTGAAGCCCGCCGAGCCGCCCCTCAAGGAGGACGAGCAGCTCGGCGAGGATGTCGGCGAGCTCGTCCTGCCGGTCCTTGCCGAGCCCCGCGAGCAGCACCTGCTCGTACTCCAGCTGGCGCGGGATCAGCACGTCGATGAGCTCCCGGCCGGAGTCGGTCAGCGACAGGTGGGCCACCCGCCGGTCGCGGTCGTCCGGTCGGCGGGCGACCAGGCCGCGCTCCTCCAGCACCCGCAGCCGCTTGGTGACGGCCGCGCCCGAGGCGAACGTCTCCCGGGCGATCTGCCCGGGCGTGAGCTCCCGGCCCGTGCGCCGCAGGGTGCCCAGGATGTCGAACTCCGCCCGCGTCAGCCCCTCGCGCACCAGCGGGGCGTCCGTGGCCTGCTGGAGCAGGGCGGCGCACCGGTTGAGCCTGCCGATCACGGCCATCGGCGCGGTGTCCAGTCCGGGGTGGACCTGCTGCCACTGGCGCAGCACGCGCGCGACGATGTCCTCGGCGTCCTCGGCCACAGTTCTCGATCCTCTCCAGTCGGTGTTCCCCGGTAGATTCTGCCGCGACGTGCGCGGGCGGATCCGTCGAGGCCCGCCGGAGGGCCGCGTGCCGTCGGGCGGCGTCAGCCGGCGGCGGGCGCGGGGGCGCGGAGGGCGGCCAGGGCCCGGTGCCCCTCGTGCTCCTCGTGGGCGATCCGCGCCTCGGGCAGCGGGTGCCGCCGCCGCTCACCGGCCGCGACGTCCGCCGCCGCGCGCAGCTCCAGCAGCGCCGCCCCGAGCCGCTGCCGGGCATGGGCCGGATCCCGCGTGCTGTCATGCGCGTCGGCACGCGCGTCGCGGACCCGGGCGAGGGCGGCCTCCACCCGTGCCACGGCCCGTCCGTCGGCGACCAGCAGGCAGACCAGCACCCCCACCGCGGCGCCCGCCGCCGTGTCGACGCCCCGGTCCGCGATGGTCCCGCCCGCCGGGTGCGCCCCGGCGAACTCGCCCAGCAGCAGCGCCATCGGAGTCACGAACACGCTGCCCAGCCAGTAGTTCCGGGCGATGGTCGCCTCCGCCGTCACCTGGAGCGCGAGCGCGACCGCCACCATGACGACCTCACCCGCGCGGGCGAGGGGCAGCAGCGCGGCGAACAGCGCCAGCCCCACGACATTGCCGATCACGCGCTGTGCGCCGCGCTGCCAGGACGCGGAGGCGTGCGCCTGGACGACGGACGCGGCGGCGACGACGGCCCAGTGGGGGTGCGTACCGCCCAGCGCGAGGGCGGCCCACCCGGCGAGGGCGCCGCCGAGCGCGACGCGCAGCGCGGCCAAATACAGCCCGTCCGGCGTTTGAGGACACCGCGCGTCAGCGCGGAACGGGGGCCCGGGGGCGAAGCCCCCGGCGTCGGGAAGGGCCGGGATCGGGGAATTCCCACGGCGCAGGCCCCGCGCCACCTCCCGCAGCGGCCCCGCCTCCCCCTCGGACGCTGCCTCGGCCCACCTGACCAGGGCCTCCAGGGTGGGCTCGCCCGCGCACGCCCGCCGCGCCGCCTCCGCCGTCACCAGCACCGCGTGCCGGTCGCCCCGGGCCGCCGCCTCCAGGGCCCGTGCCACGGCGATCCGCTCCGGCCCGCGCGGCCGGACGAGGCCCGGGGCCATGCAGATCAGCCAGGCCAGGGCGCCGCTCGCCGCGACCAGGCCCAGATGCGCGGGCACCTCGGTGGCCCGCTGCGGCACGAAGAACGCCGTCGACGTGACGAACGTCAGCACCACGTTCCCCGGCGGCCCGATCCGCGCGGCGTCGCACACGGCCTTGTGGGCCGCCGCGACGAGCGCCGCGAGCAGCACCAGCAGGGGAGCCGAGTGGACGAGGGCGGCACCGGTCAGGGCCACGCCCATGCCCGCGACCGCGCCCAGGACCACCCAGGCCAGCGTCCGGGCGCGCCGGGCGTAGGGCCGGTCGTGCCCGTACAGCGCGCAGAGCGCGCCGGCGGCGGTGTACAGGGCGAGGTCGAGGCGGCCGAGCGCGAGGAGCGTCACGTCGGGGACGGCCAGCGCGAGGGCCGCGCTCAGCGCGGGCCGGTGCCAGCCGTCCGCCGCCGGCTTCAGCCGGACGACACCGCGCAGGGGCAGGGGAGGGAGCTTCGCCATACAAAAACATTAGCAGGTGTTTTACTGGTGAAAGAGTTCAGTGGGGGAGTTCCAGGGCATCCCGGCGGCAGTCCTCCGGCGATCCCCACGCCTGCCGCAAGGCCCGTGCCTTGCCCAGCCACAGCGACAGCTCGTATGCGGATGTGTAGCCGATCGCCCCGTGCACCTGGAGGGCCGTGCGCGCCGCCGCGTACGCCGCGTCGCAGGCGGCCGCCTTGGCAGCCGCCACCTCCGCCCGGGCGCCCGGGGAGCCCGCCGCCAGCGCCACGGCCGCGCCGTACAGCAGGGGCCGCGCGAACTCCAGGCCGATCAGCGCGTCCGCCAGCCGGTGCTTGACCGCCTGGAACGAACCGATCACCGTGCCGAACTGGACGCGCCGCCGTGCGTGGGCCACCGTCCGGTCGAGGAGCGCGTGCCCCACCCCGAGCGCCTGCGCGGCGGTCGCGTACGCCGCCCACAGGCGCGCGTGCGCGGCCGCCTCCCGCACGGCGGGCCCGGCCGCCAGCCGCTCCCCGCCCGCCGCCGGTACGGCCAGACGCCGCGCGGGGTCGACGGACGGCAGGACCGGCCCGTGACCGGGCGCCAGCCACAGCCCGTCCGCCGCGTCCCCGTCCGCCGCCTCCCCGTCACTGCTGGTCACCACGAAGACCGCGTCCGCCGCGTCCGCGTCCAGCGCGTACGGCCGCGCGGGGCCGATGGACCGCAGGACCGGGCCGCGACCGGGCTCCGCATCCTCGGCACCGGCCGTCGCCACGAAGACCGCGTCGACCGCGTCGGCGGCCGGCGCGTACGGCCCCCCGGCCGGCGCCGCCGCCCGGCCGGCGCGAGGGCCGTGCTCGGCGCGGGCCGGGGCCGCCAGAGTCACCCGTGCCCGGCCCGCGCACACCTTCGGCACCCACTCCTTCGCGGGCGCCGCCTCCCCGGCCTCCGCCAGCCGCGACAGCAGGGCCATCACCGCCACCGTCTCCACCAGCGGGCCCGGCACGCAGTGCCGGCCGAACTCGACGAACGCGACGCCCACTTCCACCGGCAGCGGCCCCACCCCGCCCAGCCCGCCGGGCGCCGCCAGCGTGAACACGCCCGCGTCCGCCGCCCGGCGCCACAGCGCCCGCCCCGGCCCGTGCTCGCCGCGCGCCCACGCCCGCACCGCCGAGGGCGTGTCCGCCGCCGCGAACATCCCGTCCAGCGAGCGCCCGAAGGCCGTCTGCCCGTCGTCCAGCGCGAACCTCATCCCCGCCGTCCCTTCGGCAGCCCCAGCAGCCGCTCCGCGATCACATCCCGCTGGATCTCGTTCGTCCCGGCGTAGACCGGCCCGGCCAGGGCGAACAGCCAGCCCTGCGCCCAGTCCGCGTCGACGAGCTCGCCGTCGGCGCCCAGCAGGTCGAGGGCCGTCTCGTGCAGCGCGAGGTCCAGCTCCGACCAGAACACCTTCGTCAGGCTCGCCTCCGCCTCCGGCGGCGGACCCGGCCGCGACACCTGCCCGTAGGCGTACAGCCGGTACGCCCGCGCCCGGATCACCGCGTCCGCGACCCGGTCCCGCAACGCCGTGTCACCGGGATCGGCGGCCGAACGCCACAGCTCCACCAGCCGCCCGGCCGCCGCCGTGAACCGGCCCGGGGCGCGCAGCGCCGTCCCGCGCTCGCTGCCCGCCGTGCTCATCGCCACCCGCCAGCCCTGCCCCGGCTCCCCGACGACGTCCTCGTCGGGCACGAAGACCTCGTCCAGGAAGATCTCGGCGAACACCGGCTTCCCGTCGAGACGCCCGACGGGCCGTACGGTCACCCCGGGCGCGTCCAGCGGGAACAGCGCGTACGTCAGCCCCCGGTGCGGACGGTCCGCCCCCGGGTGGCTGCGGAACAGGCCGAAGGCCCGGTCCGCGAACACCGCCCGCGACGACCACGTCTTGTTCCCGCTGAGCAGCCACCCGCCGTCCGCACGGACCGCGACCGAGCGCAGCGCCGCCAGGTCGGAGCCCGCCTCGGGCTCGGACCACGCCTGGGCCCAGACCGTCTCGCCGCGCGCCATCGGCGGCAGGATCCGCGCCCGCTGCTCCTCGGTGCCGTGCGCGAGGAGCGTGGGGGCGAGCAGGGCGATGCCGTTCTGGGAGATCCGGACGGGCGCGCCCGCCGCGTGGTACTCCTCCTCGAAGACCAGCGACTCCACCGGCGAGGCGCCCCGGCCCCCGTACGCGCACGGCCAGGAGACCGCCGACCAGCGGCCCTCGTACAGCGTCCGCTCCCACGCCCGGTGCTCGGCGAAGCCCCGCGCGGTCTCCGGCGGGGCGAGCGGGGTGGCGGGCACGTGCTCCGCCAGCCAGGCCCGCGCCTCGGCGCGGAAGGCGGTCTCCTCGGGGGTGAGGTCGAGGTCCATCAGCGGTCCTTCATGGCCCGGGCGTCCATCCCGGCGAGCGGATCGCCGGCCGTCTCCGCGTTGTGCGCGTGCGCGAGGTGGTGGAGGGCGAAGGCCGAGTCCAGGCCGCTGTGCAGCCCTTGGAGGTCCTCGGCCTGATTGACCGCCCGTTTCGTCAGCGCCAGGCCCATCCGGGGCATCCGGGCGATCCGCCCGGCCAGGGCGCGGGTCTCGGCGGCCAGCGCCTCGCGCGGCACCACCCGGTTGACCATCCCCACCTCGTACGCGCGGCGCGCGCTCATCCGGTCGCCGGTGTAGAGGAGTTCCTTGGCGATCCGCGGCGGCATCACCCACGGGTGGGCGAAGTACTCGACGCCCGGGATGCCCATGCGTACGACCGGGTCGGCGAAGAACGCGTCCTCGCTCGCCACGATCAGGTCGCACACCCAGGCCAGCGTCAACCCTCCCGCCACGCAGGCTCCCTGGACGCTCGCGATCAGCGGCTTGGGCAGTTCGCGCCAGCGCCGGCACATCCCGAGATACACCTCGGACTCGCGGGCGAAGCGCCGCTCGGCGCCGGATCTGCCGGAGTGGTCCCACCACAGCCCGGCCCGGCGGGGGAACGACACATGCTCGTCCCGGCCGGGCGACCCGATGTCGTGCCCGGCCGAGAAGTGCTCACCCGCCCCGGCCAGGACGACGACGCGGACGTCGTCGTCGGCCGCCGCCTCGGAGAAGGCCGTGTCCAGGGCGTAGGTCATCGCGGAGTTCTGCGCGTTGCGGTACGCGGGCCGGTTCATGGTGACGGTCGCGACGGGGCCGTCGCACTCGTAGCGCACGACAGGACCGGCGTCCACAGGGTCAGTGGTCATCAACCATCCTTCCCTAACAAGTGTTTGGTAGGTTAGCGTGGGGCCATGAGCAGCGTCGAGGGCTCCGGCCCGCCGCCTCCGCCACCCGGCCACGACCTGCTGACCGGCCGCGCCGCCGTCATCACCGCCGCCGCGGGCACCGGCATCGGCGGCGCCACCGCCCGCCGCTTCCTGGAGGAGGGCGCGAGCGTGGTCCTGGGCGACGCCCACGCGTCCCGCCTCGAACGCGTAGTGGCCGAGCTCGCCGGGGAGTTCGGGGCGGACCGCGTGGCCGGAACGCCCTGCGACGTCACCGACGAGGCCCGCGTCGCCGCCCTCCTCGACCTCGCCGAGGAACGCCACGGAACCCTCGACGTCCTCGTCAACAACGCGGGCCTCGGCGGTACCGCCGAACTCGCCGACATGACCGACGACCAGTGGCACCGCGTCCTCGACACCACCCTCACCGGCACCTTCCGCTGCACCCGCGCCGCCCTGCGCCGCATGCGGGCGCGCGGCACCGGCGGCGCCGTCGTCAACAACGCCTCGGTCCTCGGCTGGCGCGCCCAGCGCGGCCAGGCCCACTACGCCGCCGCCAAGGCCGGCGTCATGGCCCTCACCCGCTGCGCGGCCCTGGAGGCCGCCGACCACGGCGTCCGCGTCAACGCCGTCGCCCCCAGCCTCGCCGCCCACCCCCACCTCGCCCGGGTCACCACGCCCGAGCTGCTGGAACGGCTGGCGGAACGGGAGGCGTTCGGCCGGGCGGCCGAGCCCTGGGAGATCGCCAACGTCATCGTCTTCCTCGCCAGCGACTACTCCTCGTACATGACCGGGGAGACCGTCGCCGTCAGCAGCCAGCGCGCGTGAACGAGAATGGCACCGTGCCGACCAGCAAGCCGACCAGCAAGAAGGCCACCCCCACGCGGCGCGGGGAACTCCTCGCCACGGCCGCCGAGGTGTTCGCCGAACACGGCTACCGGGCCACCACCGTCCGCCGGATCGCCGACGAGGCGGGCATGCTCGCCGGGAGCCTCTACTACCACTTCGACTCCAAGGAGTCGATGCTCGACGAGATCCTCACCGGCTTCCTCGACGACCTGTGGGCTCGCTACGACGCCGTCCTCGCCGCCGGGCACGGCCCCCGCGAGACCGTCACCGCGCTCGTCACCGAGTCCTTCCGCGAGATCGACCGGCACCGCGCGGCCGTCGCCCTCTACCAGAAGGAGTCCCCGCACCTCGCCGGTAACCCCCGCTTCTCCTACCTCGCCGACTCCCGGCGGAGGTTCGAGGAGATGTGGCTGGGCGTCCTCGGGCGCGGCGTGGCCGACCGGTCCTTCCGCGCCGACCTCGACACCCGCCTCGCCTACCGCTTCCTGCGCGACACCGTCTGGGTGGCCGCGTCCTGGTACCGGCCCGGCGGGACGCACAGCGCGGAGGAGATCGCCCGGCAGTACCTGTCCATGGTCCTGGACGGCATCGCCGCACGACCTTAGGAGCCCGTCATGGCCGAAGCGTTCATCGTCGAAGCGGTACGCACCCCCGTCGGCCGCCGCGGCGGCGCCCTCGCCGCCGTCCACCCCGCCGACCTGGGCGCCCACGTCATCGCCGAACTCATCCGGCGCACGAACGTCGACCCGGCGGCCATCGACGACGTCGTCCTCGGCTGCCTCGACACCGTCGGCCCGCAGGCCGGGGACATCGCCCGCACCAGCTGGCTGTCCGCCGGCCTCCCCGAGGAGGTCCCCGGCGTCACCGTCGACCGGCAGTGCGGCTCCGGCCAGCAGGCCGTCCACTTCGCCGCCCAGGCCGTCCTCTCCGGCACCCAGGACCTCGTCGTGGCCGGCGGCACCCAGAGCATGTCGCAGATCCCCATCGGCTACGCCTTCCACCGCGCCACCGAACCCCTCGGCCTCACCCAGGGCCCCTTCGCCGGCTCCCACGGCTGGCGCGCCCGCTACGGCGACCGGCCCGTCAACCAGTTCCACGGCGCGGAGACCATCGCCGACCAGTGGGGCATCACCCGCGAAGCCATGGAGGAGTACGCGCTGCGCTCCCACGAACGGGCGGTGCGCGCCGGCGACGAGGGCCGCTTCACCCGGGAGACCGTGCCGTACGGGGACGTGACGGCCGACGAGGGCCCGCGCCGCGACACCTCCCTCGCCCGCATGGCCGCCCTCCAGCCCGTCGTCCCCGGCGGGCGGCTGACCGCCGCCGTCTCCTCCCAGGTCTCGGACGGCGCGGCGGCCCTGCTGATCGCGAACGAGCGTGCCGTGCGCGACCACGGGCTGACCCCCCGCGCCCGGATCCACCACCTCTCCGCGCGCGGCGAGGACCCCATCCGCATGCTCACCGCCCCCATCCCGGCGACCGCCCACGCGCTGCGCCGGGCGGGCCTGAACGTGGACGACATCGACCTCTTCGAGGTCAACGAGGCCTTCGCGCCCGTCGTCCTGGCCTGGCTGAAGGAGACCGGCGCCGACCCGGACCGCGTCAACGTGAACGGCGGGGCGATAGCGCTCGGGCACCCGCTGGGGGCGACGGGGGCGAGACTGATGACGACGCTGGTGGCGGAGCTGGAGCGGGCGGGCGGACGCTTCGGCCTGCAGGTGATGTGCGAGGGGGGCGGACAGGCGAACGTGACGATCGTCGAGCGGTTGTGAAGCCCCTCAGTCGTCCGTCTTGATCTTCTTCATGACGAGGTGGGAGTCGACCCGGGTGACGGCCCGGAGCCCGATCAGCTTGGTGGTCAGGAACGTCTCGTACGCCGCGTGGTCCTCGACGGCGACCCGGATGAAATAGTCCGGGCGGCCGAAGAGACGGTGGAACTCGACGACCTCGTCATAGGAGGCGATCGCCGACTCCAGCTCCTCGACCGTCTGGAGGTCGTTGACGCCGATCTCCACGGCGGCCATCACCTCGAAGTGCCGGCCGGACGCCGCCGGGTCGATCCGGGCCCGGTAGCCGGTGATGATCCCCTCGTCCTCCAGGCGCTTGACCCGGCGCAGACACGGCGGCGGCGTCAGACCGACGCGTTTGGCCAGCTCGACGTTGGTCAGACGACCGTCCTGGCGCAGATGGAACAAAATTTCCCGGTCGATGTCGTCCATGTAATGAAGTGTCGCACGAGCGCGAAACGGAGGAATGATCGGAAACCAAATTACGTGGTCAAAAACCTAAAATTGCCGCATGAACGCCCCGTCAGACGTGGCCATCCGCCGCGAGCACCAGGACACCGCCCCACCCCCTCCCACCACGTCCGACTTCCGGTCGGCCCTCAAGGACTCCAGTTCCGTGGGCCTGGCCCTGTTCCCGCTGGGCATAGCCCTCGGCGTGCTCGTCGTCCACGCGGGGCTGGACTGGTGGTGGGCGACCGCGATCACCGCCTTCGTGTACGCGGGCTCGCTCGAATTCCTCCTCGTCGGCCTGATAGCCGCGGCGACGCCGCTGGCCCAGGTCGCGCTCACGGCGTTCCTGGTCAACTTCCGGCACGTCTTCTACGCCCTGTCCTTCCCGCTGCACCGCGTCAGGAGCCGCGCCGGCAAGGTCTACAGCACCTACACGCTGACGGACGAGGCCTACGCGCTGACCACGGGTGAGTCGGCGCACGACTGGAGCGGTCGGCGGATCGTCTGGCTCCAGGCGCTGTGCCAGGTCTACTGGGTCGTCGGCGCCACCCTCGGCGCGCTCTTCGGCTCGCTGGTCCCGGCCGAACTGACCGGTCTGGACTTCGCGCTGACCGCCCTGTTCGTCGTCCTGGCCGTCGACGCCTACCTGGCCAAGCGCGACATCCCCACGCCCGCCCTCGCCCTGGTGTGCGCGCTGGTCGCCCGTTTCGTCCTGCCGGGGCAGATGCTGCTCGCCGCGCTGGGCCTGTTCACCGCCGGGCTCCTGGCCCGCCGCGCGTTCGCGCCGCGAGGGGAGACGGCCCGTGCCTGACCACGCGACGTACGTCGCCGCCGCCATCGCCATATCCGCCGCCGTCACCTGGGCGCTCCGCTGCCTCCCCTTCGCCGCGCTGGCCCCCCTGCGGGCGAGCGACACCCTGCGCTACCTCAGCGTGCACATGCCGGTCGGTGTGATGGTGATCCTCACCGTGTACACCCTCCGCGACGTCTCCCTCACGACCGCCCCACCCGTCGCCCTCGCCCTCGCGGCCACGCTCGCCCTCCACCTGTGGCGCCGCAACGCGGTCCTGAGCGTCCTGGGCGGCACGGCGATCCATGTGGCCCTGGCGAGCGCGGTGTTCAGCCACGCTGGCTGACGGGGGTCCGGGGGCGGAGCCCCCGGGAAACGGTGAAAGGGCGGGACTGGGGCCTCCTCACCCCCGCCCGCCCCTGGGCAGCCCGATCGGATTCGGGAACCGCAGCGCTCCCGCACAAGCCTTTGCCAACGGCGCGAGCACGGCCCGAAGTTCCTCGGCGTCGGACTCGGCCCACACCCGCCCCGCCGCCAGATCCGTCGCCTCCTCGACGGACGCCAGGAGAGCCCGCCCCTCCCGCGTAGCGACCCCGTCGCCCCCGAGCAGCCCCCGCCCCACCAGCCGCGCCCCCGCCGCCTCCCACTCGTCGTCCGTCCAGCCCCGGTAGGGCTGGAGCTCCGAGCGCGGCACGTCGATGCCCGACCGCAGCACCAGCGCCTCGCAGCCGTCGAGCCCGGCGGCGACGAGGGCCGCCACATGGCCGTCGCCCCGGTGCTCGCGCAGCAGCGTCGCCGCGTGCCACAGCCGCTCCAGCGGGTCGTCGGGCCAGGGCTGCGCCGCGTGCGCGGCGGACAGCACGCGCCCGCCGTGGTCCAGGCCCTCCGCGACGCCGGCGAGTAGCTCCCCCGCCCGTGCCGCCTCCTTCTCCCGGCCCGCCAGCAGCCGTTCCAGCGCCGCCCGCGCTCCCGCGCGCCGGATCTCCAGGGCCCGCGCGGGCGGAGTGATGTCCCAGACGGACGGCAGCGCCCGGGCGACCGTCCCCGGCGCGAAGCCGAAGAACGCCGCCGTGACCGGCTCCGGGCCCACCGGCCCGAGCGGTGCCGCCCGTCCGGCGAAGTAGCCGCGCCGCCAGCCCCGAAGCCCCGCCTCCTCGAAGGCGGTCAGCGCCTCCGGGGCGAAGTAGACGACGGCGTGGACGGGTTCGTACAGCTCCCACAGCGCGCGGGCGGCCGTGTCGTTCATTGCCAGGACCTCCGATCCTCCGGCACATGCCGGCCCAATCCTCGCAGCACCCCCTCCGCCTCCGCCATGATCCGTTCGATCAGCGCCGCGCAGGACGGCAGGTCCTCGATGACTCCCGCCACCTGCCCGGCGGCCATCACCCCCAGATCCGTCCGGCCGTCGACCATCGCCGCCTTCAGCAGCATCGGCGTGTTCGCGGCCAGCAGCACCCGCCCCCAGCCGAGTTCCCCGCCGTGCCGCAGGGCCCGCCCGTCGCGCAGCATCCGCCGCCACGTCAGCCCCGACAGTGCCCGGAACGCCGCCGCGTGCCGCAGCGCCCGCACGAGCGTGGCGGTGCGGCCCGCGCGCTCCAGCGCGGTGACGAAGGGGGTGCGCAGCATGCGGTGGGGCAGGCCGTCGATCCGGTCGGTGACGGTGACGTCCTTGACGGACGCGGCGAGGTACGCGGCCTTCACGGCCGCCGGGACCGTGCTGTCGGAAGTGAGCAGGAAACGGGTGCCCATGGCGATGCCCGCCGCCCCGTAGGCGAGGGCGGCGACCAGGCCCCGGCCGTCGTGGAAGCCGCCCGCCGCGACGACCGGGACGCCGACCGCGTCGACGACCTGCGGCAGCAGCACCGACGTCGCGACCTCGCCCGTGTGGCCGCCGCCCTCGCCGCCCTGGACGATCAGCGCGTCGGCGCCCCACGCCGCGACCTTCTCGGCGTGCCGCCGGGCGCCGACGGAGGGGATGACGACCACGCCGGCGTCCTTGAGGCGGGCGATCAGCTCCCGCGAGGGGGCCAGCGCGAACGACGCCACCCGCACCCCCTCCGCCACCAGGATCGCGGCGCGTTCGGCGGCGTCGCCCGCGTCCGCGCGCAGGTTGACGCCGAAGGGCCGGTCGGTGCGGGACCTCACCTCCCGGACGGCGGCCCGCAGCCGCTCCGGGGTCATGGTGGCCGCGCCCAGGATGCCGAGGCCCCCGGCGGCGGCGACGGCCGTCACCAGCCGGGGGCCCGCCACCCAGCCCATGCCGGTCTGCACGACGGGGTGCCGGACGCCCACGAGCTCGGTGAGGGCCGTCCTCACGGCCGTACCTCGCGGTCGCGGAGGCCGTCCGGGTCGAGGACCTCGCGGATCAGCCGCAGTTCGGCCGCCGTCGGCGGCCGGGTGCGCGGCACGTCCGCCGGCACGTCGAGGGGGAAGCCGGTGGCCGCCCGCACCTCCTCGGCCGTGACGCCGGGGTGCAGCGAGCGCACCCGCAGCGTGCGGTCCGGCGTCTCGAAGTCCAGCACCGCGAGGTCGGTGACGACGCGCCGGAGGCCGTGGAAGCGTGTCGCGGCGGGCCCGGCGGCGGCCGCCCGGTCGTGGCCGACGCCGCAGACCATGTCGACGCGCTCGACCAGGACCCGGGGGGAGTGCCGGGGGATCCAGTAACTGACCGGGTGGTTGAGGGAGTTGACGGGCGCGCCGCGCACGCCCAGCAGCTGCCGGTCGGGGCGGCGGGCGTCGCCGATGCGGCTGATGTTCTGGTTGCCGTACCGGTCGAGCTGGCTCGCGCCCATCATCACGTGCCGTCTGCCGCCGGTGACCAGCGCCAGGTGGCGGCGGAACGGCAGCCAGCCCTCGATCACCCGGGCCGGGCGGCCCAGCGCCGGCACGTCGGCGATCAGCATCGCCTCGCCGTCCGTCAGCAGCAGCTCCGGGGCGAACGTCAGCCGCGCCAGCCTTGCCCCGATCGTGGGGACCGTGCCCATCGGGCTCGCCAGGATCTCCCCGTCGCCGCGCCAGACCTCCGCGCAGGCGACGACGCAGATCTCGGCCCTGCTCGCGTTCACGAGGCATCCCGCCCGTGTGTCGCCGCGACCGCCGCCCGGTACTCGTCCTCGTCGCCGGACAGGAACCGCGCGACGAACTCCCGCCAGGCCGCTGGGTCGGCGGCGGCCCGCGCGTACGCCGCCTGGAACGCCTCGTCGCGGTCGTAGTCCGGCGCGCACGAGGTGAAGTGGGCGCCGCCCGGCGCCTCGACGACCCCGGTGACGCAGTGCCGCTGGACGAGCAGCGTCTGCGGCCCGCCCTCGTCCGCGAACTCCTCGCTGGTGACGAGCCGTTCACAGGAGACGTACGCCTCCTTGGCCGCCTCGCAGAACAGGTCGTCGAAGTACGGGTCCGGGCCCAGGTACTGGGCGTTGCCGCGCGCGTCCGCGCGGTTGAGGTGGACCAGCGCCGCGTCGAGGGACAGCGCGGGCACGGCGACCAGCTCCTCCCCGTCCTCGTACGGCGAGACCACCGTCCGCAGGTCCGGGCCCGCCGTCATGACGTCCGAGCCGATCCCGGCCCGCACGGGCAGGAACGGCAGCCGGTGCGCGGCGGCCGTCAGGCCCCACATGACCATCGCCTCGTCGAGCTCCACCAGCTCCAGCCCGCCCCGCTGCCGGGCCGCGCGGAAGTGCGGTTCGAGGGGGATCGAGTCGAGGGAGACGAAGGCCGTCACCAGCTTGCGGATCCGGCCCGCCGCCGCCAGCAGGCCGACGTCCGGGCCGCCGTAGGAGACGACGGTCAGATCGGTCAGCCCGGCCCGCAGCACGGCCCGGACCAGCGCCATCGGCTTGCGGCGCGACCCCCAGCCGCCGATGCCGATCGTCATGCCGTCCGCCAGCCGGGCCACCGCCTCGTCGGCGGTCATCCTCTTGTCGGCCGTCATGCCCCCTCCCTCCCCGGGCCCGGCCGGCCGGCGGCGAAGGCGGCGCGGTACCGGTCGCCGACGCCGCCGAGGGCCGCCTCGAAGGTGAAGCCCTGCTCGTAGCGGTAGCCCCGCCGGACGTCGACGGGGTCGATGCCGTTGAGCGCGGCCTTGGCCATGCGCAGCAGCGCGCCGTCCTTCGCCGCGATCTCCCGCGCCAGCTCCAGCGCCGCCCCGGCGAGCCCCGGCCGGGGCGTGACGCGCCAGACCGAGCCGTGCCGGTGGAGCTCGGCGGCCGTGACGGTGCGCGAGGTGTAGAAGAGCGTGCGCATCAGATGCTGGGGTACGAGACGGGAGAGGTGGGTGGCGGCGCCCAGCGCGCCCCGGTCGAGCTCGGGCAGCCCGAACACCGCGTCGTCGGAGGCGACGATCGCGTCCGCGTTGCCCACGAGGCCGACGCCGCCGCCCAGACAGTGGCCGTGCACGGCCGCGACGACCGGGACGGGACAGTCGTAGACGGCGGAAAAGGCTTCGGCGCAGGCGTGGTTGACGTCGACGAGGGCCCGGTGGCCCGGCGTGCCGCTCAACTCCTTGAGGTCCACGCCGGCGTTGAAGCCCCGCCCGGCGGCGGTGAGCAGGACACAGCGGGTGTCCGGGTCGGCGCCGGCCGTGCGGACCGCGGCCGCCAGCGCGTACCAGCCGCGCACGGGCAGGGCGTTGACGGGCGGGACGTCCACGGTGACGACGGCGATGCCCGGTTCGGGGCGTGCGGTGGAGATGCCCATCGGCTACCTTTCCACCAAACGTTTGTTAGGTATCGGTCCGTTGTCGACGGTAGCAGCGGACCGTTCGCCGGGGGAGGCGTGGATGAGCGGAACTCCCGGTCCGGAGCCGGACGGCCGCCGGGTCGTACTCGTCACCGGCGGCACCCGGGGCGTGGGCGCGGGCATCGCGCGGGCCTTTCTGCGCACCGGCGCGCACGTCGTGGTGTGCGCCCGTCGCCCACCCGACGAGCCGGTCACGGCGGCGGGGTGGACGGCCCGCTTCCACAGCGCGGATCTGAGGGAACCAGCGGCTGTCGAGGAGGTTTTCACCTGGCTCGCCGCCGAGTACGGCCGGCTCGACGTCCTCGTCAACAACGCCGGCGGCACGCCCCACCGGCCCCTGGACGCGGCGGACGCGGCCCGGCACGTCCGCGTCCTGGAGCTCAACCTCCTCGTGCCGCTCGCCGTCTCGCTCGCCGCCCGGCCGCTGCTGCGGGCGCGGCCCGGCCCGGCGGCCGCGGCGATCGTGATGATCGGCAGCGTCAGTGGCACCCGTCCCTCGCCCGGCACCGCCGCCTACGGCGCGGCCAAGGCCGGGCTCGCGAACCTGGCCCGCACCATGGCCGTCGAGTGGGCCCCGGACGTCCGGGTCAACACCCTCGTCCTCGGCATGGCCGACACCCCGGCCGCCCGGGCGCACTACGGCGGCGAGGCGGGCGTGGCCGCCGTCGGCCGGACCGTACCGGCCGGGCGGCTCGCCGAGCCCGACGAGATCGGCGAGGCCGCCGTCTTCCTCGCCTCGGACCGGGCCGCCTACATCTCCGGGGCCGCCCTGCTCGTCCACGGCGGGGGCGAGGCCCCCGCCTTCCTCGCCGCAGCACAGGGAGGAACGGCATGACCGGAATCCGCGCGGGACGGGTCGCCGTCGTCACCGGCGCCGGGCGCGGCCTCGGCCGCGCCCACGCGCTGGCGCTCGCCGCCGAGGGCGCCCGGGTCGTCGTCAACGACCTGGGCGCGGGGCCCGCCGGGCAGGGCGCCTCGGCGGACCCCGCCCGGCTCGTCGCCGAGGAGATCCGCGCCCGGGGCGGCGAAGCCGTCGCCCACGCCGGTGACATCGCCACCGACGAGGGCGCCCGCTCGCTCGTCACCACCGCCCTGGAGACCTACGGACGCCTCGACGCGCTCGTCAACAACGCCGGGTTCCTGCGCGACCGCATGCTCGTCAACCTCGGCGAGGACGACTGGGACGCCGTCGTCCGCGTCCACCTCAAGGGCCACTTCCTGCCCCTGCGCCACGCCGCCGCCCACTGGCGGGCACGGGCGAAGGCGGGGAGCGTGCCCGAGGCGCGCGTCGTCAACACCACGTCCGGCGCAGGGCTGCTGGGCAGCGTCGGGCAGGCCAACTACGCCGCCGCCAAGGCCGGCGTCGTCGCCCTCACCCTCGTGGCCGCCGCCGAACTGGCCCGCTACGGCGTCCAGGTCAACGCCGTCGCCCCGGCGGCCCGCACCCGGATGACCGAGCGGGTCTTCGCGGAGGCGATGGCCGCGCCGGAGGACGGCGGATTCGACGCGATGGCCCCGGCCAACGTCTCGCCGCTGGTGGCCTGGCTGGCGTCGGCGGACGCGGCCGGCGTCACGGGCCGGGTCTTCGAGGCGGAGGCCGGGCGCATCACGGTCATGGAGGGCTGGCACCCCGGCCCCACGGCCGACAAGGGCGACCGCTGGACACCGGGGGAGGCGGGAAAGGCGGTACGGGAGCTGCTGCTACGGGCGCGGACGGAAGGGCCGGTGTACGGGACGGGCCGAGAGGTGTGATCACCGACACATCCGCCGCCTGTCACGCCCGCCGCCCGGGTGGTGTCCCCATGGTGCGAGCCGAAACGAAAGGAGCGCCATCATGAGGACCGTCATCGTGTGCACGTCCGTCTCCCACGGCAACACGAGGAGGATCGCCGACGTCATGGGCCGGGTCCTGGACGCCCGGGTCGTCGAGCCCGAACAGATCGACGCGGCCGAGCTCGCCACTTACGACCTGGTGGGATTCGGCTCGGGCATCTACACGCAGAACATCCACCCGCGGCTGCGCCGGTTCGCCGAGTCGCTGCCGGAGGGCCGGTACCGCAAGGCGTTCGTCTTCACCACCAGCGGACTGCCCGAGCCGCCGTTCCGGCCCCACAGCCGCTCCCTCGCGCGGCTTCTGGAGAAGAAGGGCTTCGACGTGAACGACAGCTTCCAGTGCCGCGGGTACGACACCTGGCTGCCGTTCAAGCTCGTCGGCGGGATCAAGAAGGGACGGCCCGACGCCACCGATCTCCAGGCGGCGCGCGCGTTCGCGGAAGGGCTGAGGGTCAGGGCACTGTCCTGATCAGGACACCACGTCCTTGCCCCGGAAGTGCCGGAACGCCAGCGCGAAGAACACCACCGCGTACGCGACCGACACCGCCGTGCCCTTGACCATCCCGCCGTACTCCGGACGCGGCTGGAGGGCGTCGGCCCACGCGTACTGCCAGTGGGCCGGCAGCAGGTCCCGCCAGTCGCCCAGCGCGGTGACGGCGTCGAGGACGTTGCCGACGATCGTCAGGCCCATCGCGCCGCCCACCGCGCCCAGCGGCGCGTCCGTGACCGTCGACAGCCAGAACGCCAGCGCCGCCGTGACCAGCTGGCCGACGAACACGAAGGCCACGCAGAGGGCCAGCCGGCCCGTCGCCGTGCCCGCGTCCAGGGAGCCGCCGGTGGGGATCCGCAACGGCCCCCAGCCGTAGGCGGCCGTGCCCGCCGCGAGCGCCACCAGCGGCAGCAGCACCATCGCCGCCGCGCTGAAGGCCAGCGCCACGGCCAGCTTGGCCCACAGCAGCCGGGCGCGCGGCACGGGCGCGGCCAGCAGGTACCGCAGCGACGACCAGCTCGCCTCCGAGGCCACCGCGTCACCGCAGAACAGCGCCACCGGTACCACCAGCAGGAAGCCCGCCGAGACGAACAGCGCGGTGGCGGCGAAGTTCGCGCCGGAGGCGGTGGCCGTGTCCATCAGCGTCACCCGCCCGTCCCGGCCCTGCCGGTCGCCGCCGATCGCGAAGGCCGCGATCAGGACGAACGGCAGCACCGCCAGCACGGCGCCCATCACCAGCGTGCGGCGCCGCCGCAGTTGCCGCGCCGCCTCCACCCGCAGCGGAAGGGTGCGGCCGGCCCGGTAGCCGGGCGCGGATTCGACAGCCGTGGTGCCGCTCACGCGGAGCCTCCGATCAGGGTCAGGAACGCGTCCTCCAGGCGCCGGTGCGGGCCCACGCTCGTCACGGGCACCTCCAGCCGGACCAGTTCCACCAGCAGTTCCGGCACGGTCGCGCCGTCGAGCCGCACCAGCAGCCCCTCGTCGGCCCGCACGGCCGACGCCACGCCGGGCAGGGCGGCCACCTTGTCCACCGTCACCTCCGAGGGCGGGCCCGCGACGCCCACCAGCAGGGTGTCGCCCGAGCCGACGATGTCCGCGACCGGGCCCGCGCCGACCAGCCGCCCCCGGTCCATGACGACCAGATGGGTGCAGGACTGCTCGACCTCGGCGAGGAGATGACTGGAGACGATCACCGTGCGGCCGGCCGCCGCGTATCGGATCATCACCTCGCGCATCTCCCGGATCTGCGGCGGGTCCAGCCCGTTGGCCGGCTCGTCGAGGATCAGCAGGTCCGGCAGGCCCAGCATGGCCTGGGCGATCGCGAGGCGCTGCCGCATGCCCTGGGAGTAGGTGCGGACGGCCCGGTCCAGCGCGGAGCCCAGCCCGGCGATCTCCAGGGCCTCCTCCAGGTGCGCGTCCTCGGCGGGACGGCCGGTGGCCCGCCAGTACAGGTCCAGGTTGGCCCGCCCGGACAGGTGCGGCAGGAAACCCGCGCCCTCGACGAACGCGCCGACCCGCGACAGCACGGGCGAGCCCGGCCGGATCGCGTGCCCGAAGACCCGGATCTCCCCGGCGTCGGGCCGGATGAGGCCCATGAGCATCCGCAGCGTCGTGGTCTTGCCCGCGCCGTTGGGCCCCAGCAGCCCCACCACCTGTCCGCGTTCGACCTGGAACGACAGGTCGCGCACGGCGTACCGGTCCGCCGACTTGGCGTACCGCTTGCTCAGCCCGGAGATCCGCAGCGGCACGTCGGCCAGCTCCGGGTCGGGCGCGGGGGCGGTGGTGCGGCGCCGCCCGGTCAGCAGCAGGGCCGCCGCGACCAGCACGCCGCCGACGGGGAGTCCCCACGTCCACCACGGCAGGCCGGCCGAGCCGGTCCGCACGTCGAGGGCGGTCGGGACGCTCAGCCCGCCGCCCGCGAGGGAAACGGTGTAGCGGGCGGGGTGCGTGGGGGAGGCGTAGCCGAGGTCGGTGGCGGAGAGCACGAGCCGCATCCGGTGCCCGGCCTCGAAGGTGTGGTCGATCGCGGGCAGCCGCAGCTCGACCGTTCTGCCGTCCTTCGCGTCCTCGACGCGCAGCGGGGCGACGAGCTGTCCGGGCAACTGCTGCTGGCCGCCGGGGCCGACGTCGTAGACCTTGGCGAAGAGGACCGCCTCGCCGGTGTCGGAGGCGACCTTCACCTTCGCGGTCGGCGTGCCGGTGACGTGGACGCCCTCGGACAGCGGGGCGGAGTCGAAACGGGCGTACTGGCCGGGGAAGTCGAGGGACACCCCGAGGCCGAGCCCCGACAGCTGGGAGAGCCCGCCCCCGACGCCGGGCACGGCGGAGACGGCCGGCGGAGCGGCACCCGCCGGGTTGGCGAACGACCGTGTGCCACCGGCCAGGGGTACGGTCCGGGTGTCGGACCGCAGCCCGGGGTAGCGGGTGCCGGTCGCCGCGCGCAGCCGCGCCCTGCCGTCGGTGGTGTCGATGCCGCCGGTGCGGCTGACGCGGAAGGCCGGTCCGGTGCCCGTGGACTCGTCGTCCTTGAGGTAGCGGTCGAACCACGCGCGCGTGCGCCGCTCGATCCGGTCCTGCTCGGCCGCGAGGCCGGTGTCGTGCCCGCCGGCGATCCAGTCGACGGCCACGGGCGCCCTGTTGCGGCGGACGGCGGCGGCAGCGGCGTCGGACTGGTCGAGGGGGAAGAGGGAGTCGTTCTGCCCCTGGACGATGAGCGCGGGAACCTTGATGCGGTCCGCGACGGCGGAAGGGCTGCGGCGCTCCAGCAGTTTCCGCGCCTCCGCGTCGGGCTTCCCGGCGACGGCCACCCGCTCGTACATCTCGCACAGGCTCCGCTCGAACCGGCCGCAGCCGGAGGGGCCGCCCGTGGTCCTGGACGGGGCCGGGGCGGATCCGGCGGGGGCCGAGGTGGCGCCGGTGGTGAAGAAGATCCCGGCCCAGAGCTTCTTGAAGACGTCGCCGGGGAAGAGGGAATCGGCGAGGTTCCAGTAGGTGATCTGCGGGGCGATGGCGTCGACGCGCTTGTCGTACCCGGCGGCGAGCAGCGCGATCGCACCGCCGTACGAGCCGCCCGCGATGCCGACGCGCGGGTCCCCGGCCGCGTCGAGGCGCACCTCGGGGCGCCGGGCGAGCCAGTCGATCAGCCGGCTGACGTCGGCGACCTCGCGGTCCGGGTCGTTGAGGCCGATCCGTCCGGTGGAGTGCCCGAAGCCTCGCGCGGACCACGTCAGCACGGCGTAACCGGAACGGGCCAGCTCCTCCGCCTCGGGCCGCAGGTCGTCCTTGCTGCCGCCGAAGCCGTGCGCGAGCAGCACCGCCGGGCGACGCTCGCCGGCGGGGCCGGACGTGAAGAAGGAGGTGTCGATCCGGACGGTGTCCTTGCCCCCGCCCGGGCCCTCGGGCATGACGATCGACCGGTCCTCGCGGCGCACGGGAGGATCGCCGCCGGTGGCCGAGGCGACCGTCCAGGTGCCGGCACCGCCGAGCACGACGACCGCGGCCACGGCGGCGAACAGCCGCCGCCCGCGCGGACGGGGGAGACGCAGCTTCATGTTCGAATGCTAAGCGGAGCCCGTGTCCGGCTGAGCGCGGTGGTCACTCCCCGGCCATGTCCGCCAGCCTGGTGACGGTGTTCCAGTTGCGCCCGGTGCCCGCCGTGCCCAGCCGCCGCTCGGTGAGCACCTTCGCCAGCCGGGAGTCCCGGATGCCGTTCGCGTAGTGCGCGTACACCTCGCGCTCGCCCAGCGCGAACGCCTCGGGCGCGTACTCCGCCGGGTCGAGATCCGCGACGGTCGCCGGGTCGGCCGGCCCGGCGAGGAAGGTCACGACGAACCGCGCGGGGTCGACCTCCTGCCCGGCGAACGGATTGGCGTCGACGACACGGCGTATCTCACCCGCCTCGCGTACGAGACAGGTCACGGAGAACCCCAGCTCCCGCTCGATGGCCTCCTCCAGACGGGCGGCCAGCGTCGCCTCGTCGGCGCCGTCGTCGGCGGAGTGGGTGAAGACGGCGTTGCCGCTGTTGAGATGGGTCCGGACGGATTCGCACCCCATGCCGGCCAGCAGCTCCCGCAGGGTCTGCATGGGGACGCGCTTCTTGCCGCCGACGTTGATACCGCGCAGCAGCGCCACATACGTTGTCATTGCGTCACCCTAATCACGGGGACCGTATTCAGCCCGTCCGGCGTTTGAGGACCGGGGGTCCGGGGGCGGAGCCCCCGGGAAACGGTGAAGGGGCGGGTCAGGGGCTCCCACCGCACCGTCCGGTCGCACCACCGCTCCAGCAGCACCGCGTCGTGCCCCACCGCCAGCAACCCCGCCCCGCTCTCCCGGCGGTACGCCTCGACGACCCCGACCAACGCCGCCGTCGTCGACGCGTCCAGCATCGCCGTCATCTCGTCACAGATCAGCCACCGCGGCCGCGCCACCAGCGCCCGCGCCACGCACGCCCGCTGGAGCTGCCCGTCGCTCACCTCGTGCGGGCGGCGCGCCAGGAGCTCGGCCGACAGGCCGACGACCGGCGCCAGCTCGCCCACCCGGGTGTCGGCCTCGGCACGGCGGCCCGTCGCCCGCAGCGGCTCGGCGATCAGGTCGCGGAGCCGCAGCCGGGGGTCGGCCGACTGCCGGGGCTGCTGGAAGACGACCCCGAACGCGGTGCGCTGCTCGCGCGGCGCGCGGTGCCGCCAGCCACGGGCGGGCTCGCCGTCGATGACGACGGACCCCGCGTCCGGCCGGTGCAGCAGCGCGGCCACGCGCGCCAGCGTGGACTTGCCGCAGCCGCTGGGCCCGAGCAGCCCCACGGCCTCGCCGTCGCCGATGGTCAGCGACACGTCGCGGACGACCGGGTCGCGCGGGTCGTACCCGGCGGTGATACCGCGCAGCTCAAGCACGGGAAGCCTCCTCGGCGAGCGGGCGGTGCGGATGATGGCAGGCCACCCCGTCGACCAGCGCCGGAACGGCCTCGCACGCCTCCTTCGGTGTGGCGCAGCGCGCCGCGAAGGCGCAGCCCGCGGGCAGCGCGCCGAGCTCCGGCGGCATCCCCGGAACGGGCGCGAACGCCCGCTCCGGCAGCGCGTCCAGCAGCCCCCGCGCATACGGGTGCCGGGGCCCGGCGGCGCCGAAGAACACGGCCGCGTCCGCGATCTCGACGACGCGGCCCGCGTACATCACGGCGACGCGGTCGGCGATCCGCTCGGCCGCCGCCAGGTCATGCGTGATCATCAGCAGTGCGTGGCCCGCGTCCGCGTGGCGGCGCAGTTCGTCGGCCGTGCGGTCGACGAGCTCGCGGTCCAGGCCGGTCGTCGGCTCGTCGGCCAGCAGCAACGGCGCGTCGCCGACGAGCGCGAGCGCGGTGGCCGCGCGCTGCGCCAGGCCGCCGGAGAGCTGGTGGGGATAGCGGTCGAGGTGACCGGCCGGGAACGCCGCCCGTGCGGCGGCCGCCTCCACGGCCTCCGCCAGCGCGGCCCCCCGGGCGCCGGTCAGCTCACGCACCGTCTCCGCCAGTTGCGCGCGCACGGTCCGTACGGGCGTCAGGTGCGCGGCCGGGCTCTGCGGCACGAGCCCGATACGGCGGCCCCGGACGGTACGGGCCAGCGTCCGCTCGTCGGCGGAGAGCAGCTCCAGGCCGTCGCCGAGGCGCGCCTCCCCGGACGTCTCGGCGTTGCCGGGCAGCAGCCCGAGCAGCGCCGAGGCCAGGACGGACTTGCCGCAGCCGCTCTCGCCGACCAGGACGAGGCACTCCCCGGCGGCCAGCTCGAACGAGACGTCGCCGACGGCCGCGACATGCCTGCCGCCGGGCATCCGGAACCGTACGGACAGCTCACGGACGGAGAGGACCGTCGTCACAGCGTCAGCTCCGATCGGTGCCGGGGATTGAGCCGCGCTCGCCACGCGCCGGCCAGGCCCGCGAGGGCGAGGGTGGGAACGATGATGAACAGCCCGGGGAAGAGCGTGGGCCACCAGTCGCCCGCGAGCAGCGAACCCCGCGCGCTGTTGACCATGTTGCCCAGGCTCGCCCGGTGCGTGGGCAGGCCCAGGCCCAGGAAGGACAGCGCCGACTCGTGCCAGATCGCGTGCGGCACCATCAGGACCGCCGCGAGCCCCGCCTGCGGCAGCACCGCCGGCAGCAGGTGCCGCACCGTCACGCGCCACCGCGACGCGCCGCCGGAGACGGCCGCGTCGATGTACGGCCGGGAGCGCAGCGACAGCACCTCGGCCCGCACCACGCGCGCCGTCGACAGCCAGTGGGTGACCGCCACCGAGGCGACCACCGGCCAGATCCCGGGCCGGAACAGGGCGACGACGAAGATGCCGAGCAGCAGGTGCGGCACGGCCGAGAAGAGGTCGACGAGCCGCATCAGCAGCCGGTCCGGCCAGCCGCCGAACGCGCCCGCGAGCGCCCCGGCCGCCGTGCCCACGACGGTCGCGACGAGCGCGGCCACCACGCCCACGAGCAGGGAGACGCGCAGCCCGTACACGCAGCGCAGCAGCAGGTCGCGGCCGACCTCGTCGGTGCCGAAGGGGTGCGCCGCGCCCGGCGGGAGCAGCTTCGCGCCGAGGTCGACGGCCTGCTCGTCCAGCGGCACGGCGAGCGGTACGACGAGCACGGCGAGGACGACGGCGGCCATGACACCGGCCGAGACCCGCAGGGCCCGGGTGCGGCTACCCATCGAAACCTATCCTCGGATCGACCAGCCCGTACAACAGGTCGGCCAGCAGATTGCCCACCAGCACGGCCGCCGTGGCGAGCACGGTCAGGGCGGCGAGCAGCGGGAAGTCGACCTTGGTGGCCGCCTCGACCGTCGCCGAGGCGATGCCCGGCCAGCTGAACACGGTCTCCACCAGCAGCGCGCCGGTGATGAGCTCGGGCACGCGGGAGCCGATCAGGGTGAGGACGGGCAGCAGCCCGGACCGCAGGGCGTGGCCGAGGAGGACCGTCCGCTCGCGCAGCCCGCGGGCGCGGGCGCCGCGCACGGGGTCCTCCGCCAGCGCGTCCCCGACTCCCTGACGCACGTACAGCACGAACCACGGCAGCTGGGTGGCGGCGAGGACGGCCGCCGGGAGCACGAGGTGCGAGGCGACCTGGCCGGCCGTGGCGACGTCGGCGCCGGTGTCGGTGAGACCGCCGGCCGGGAGGACGCCCAGCTCGACGGAGAAGAACCAGACGGCGAGCAGCCCCAGCCAGAACGGCGGGGCCGCCTCCAGCGTGTAGGCGAGCCCGGTGACGGCCCGGTCGAGCCACCCGCCGCGCCGCCGGGCGGCGAGGACGCCCAGGACGGTGCCCACGCTCACGGCCACGACGAAGGCGACGCCGCACAACAGCACGGACCACCCGACGCGCTCGCCGATGACGTGGGAAACGGGCTGGCGCAGCGCCGTCGACTCGCCGAGGTCACCGGTGAGCGCGGCGCCCAGCCAGTCCCACCAGCGGGTGACGAACGGCTCGTCGGCGCCGAGGTTCGCGCGCAGCTGGTCCAGGACGTCCCGCCGGGCGCCGAGCCCGGCGGAGCCGGCGTACGCCTTGGCCGGGTCGAAGGGCGAGGCGGCGGCGAGGGCGAAGACCCCGAAGGTCACGACGGCGAGCAGGGGGACGGCGGCCAGCAGCCGCCGCCCCGCCATGCGCGCCATCGGCCCCCAGGGGAGGGCCTTGCGGTTCACTTCGCCGGCTGCCAGTCCTCGACGTTCCACCACGGGCCGGCGCCCAGGCCGTGGTCGTGCGGCTCGACCTGGGTGGTGAGGCCCTTCCGGTCGCCGTTCATCACGTAGAGGTGGTCGACGTGGGTGAGGAAGACATAGCCGGGGTTGTCGGCGAGACCGCGCTGCACCGCGTCGTAGGCGGCCTTGCGGGTGGCCTTGTCGCCGCCGCGCCGGCCCTCCTCCAGGGCCTTGTCGACGGCCGGGTCGCTGTAGGCGGCCATGTTGTTGAAGCCGTCGAGGGCGAGGGAGGAGTGCAGCAGGTTGTAGAGGTCGAAGTCGGGGTCGGCCGGGTTGCCGCCGCCGGCGAGGACGGCGTCCTCCTTCATCCGCGGCTCGATGACCTCCCAGGTGCCGCTCTGCACCTTCACGTCCACACCGGCCTTCTTGGCGTCGGAGGCGAAGGCCAGGGCGTGCTCCTCGCGCAGCTTGTCACCGGCGGGGAACCAGAGGGTGAAGGCGGCGCGCTGCCCGTCCTTCTCCCTGATGCCGTCGCCGCCGGGCTTCCAGCCCGCGTCGTCCAGCAGCTTCTTCGCCTTGTCCAGGTCGTGCGGCCGCTCGGTGCCCTTCGCGAAC
The DNA here is from genome assembly GCF_014648775.1 of Streptomyces abikoensis. Classification (GTDB taxonomy): domain Bacteria; phylum Actinomycetota; class Actinomycetes; order Streptomycetales; family Streptomycetaceae; genus Streptomyces; species Streptomyces abikoensis. The sequence continues at coordinate 597,021 of NZ_BMRT01000001.1, read as the reverse complement.
CACTCGCTGTCCGTGGGCACGGGCCCGTATCCGGCCCGGCCCGCGCCCTCCAGCAGCTTGTCGACCATCGCGTCGCGGTCGACGGCGAGATCGAGGGCGCGGCGCACGGCGACGTCGCCGGTGACCTTGTTCGCGGTCGGCAGGGTCACCCCGCGGAAGTCGGTGGTCCGGGCGGTGAGAGTGACCTTGGACTTGTCGCCCTTGAAGCCCTTGACCAGGTTCGGCGGCAGGATCGCGCCGTCGAGGTCGCCGGAGCGCAGCCGGGTGGCGCGCACGTCGTCGTCCTTGATGATCGCCATGGTCAGCTTCTTGACCTTCGGCTCGCCGCCCCAGTAGGCGGGGTTGGCCTTGAAGGTCAGCTTCTCGCCCTTGCTCCAGCCGGTGAGGACGTAGGGCCCGGTGCCGATGGGCGCCGTGTTGAACGAGCCGGTGTTGACGTCCTGCCCCTTGGCCGCGTGCTCGGGCACGATCGGCAGGACGGTCCGCTCGGCGAAGGGCGCGTAGGGGTACTTGAGCGCGAAGACGACGGTGTCGTCACCGGCGGCCGTGACCTTGTCGATCGCGGCGAGCTCGCCCTTGGCGGCGTTGTTCGTCTTCTCGTCGAGGATGGTCCGGTAGGTGAAGACCACGTCCCCGGCGGAGAACGGCTTGCCGTCGCTGAACGTCACGCCCTTGCGGAGCTTGTAGGTGTACGTCCGTCCGTCGTCGGTGACCTTCGGCAGCTCGGCGGCCAGGGCCGGCTCCAGCTTCATCGCGGAGTCGCGGCGGAGCAGCCCGTCGAAGATCTTCGAGTTGCCGTCCTTGCCGTAGCCCAGGAGCGGGCTGAGCGTCTCGGGCTCGTTGGCGAGCCCCACGACGAGCTCGTCCCTGCCCTTCCCGGCCTTGTCACCGCCGCCCGGCGCCGAACAGGCCGCCGCGCCTGCCGCGAGGACGCCGGCCATGGCCGTGGCGGCCACTCCCCGTATGGACCGGGCCGTCATGCCCACACCTCTAATCAAGATCTCTTGCTATTGCGAACAAAGTGCAATTAAACAGGAGGTCAAGGAGTGGCCATGACGGGGGGTGTCGACCGGGGCTAGTACGGCATCCCGTTCGCGAAGTCCGTCTTGAACGTCGACTCGATGCCGTTCAGTACGCCCCCGTCGTCGACGATCAAGCCGAGCTCGCGGTTGTTGTTGAGCGAGTTGTCGGAGAAGTTCTGCGAACCCGCGAAGACCTTGGCCGACGGCGTCCCGGAGTCGGCGACGATCGTCTTGGCGTGGATGAAGAGGCCCTCCGTCGAGGAGAAGGTGACGACCGTGCCGCCGGCTTCCTTGATCTGGTCGAAGTAGCCGGCGTAGCGGTCGGGGTTCATGCCGACGACCCGGACCGTGACGCCGCGGTTCCGTGCCGCCACCACGGCGTCCACGAGGGCGCCGGCGCCGAACTCCAGTTGCTCCAGGTCGAGCGAGTGCCGGGCTCCGTTGATCAGCGCGAGCAGGCGGTCCTGGGAGTCCGTGGGCGACCAGAGCAGGTTGGCGCCGTCGGAGGGGGTGGCGGCGGTGTGGGTGTAGTCGGCGTCGAAGGTCTGCTCTATGGCGGCGACGTCCGCGGGGTCGGTGTCGACGACGCCGTAGTCGCGGCCGGTCGCGTAGTACTTCGCGTCCAGGTTGCCCGTCAGGATCAGCGACTTCGCGCGGTCCACGGTGATGGTCTTCTGGTGGGTGTAGACGAAGTCGGGCGAGGAGTACACCACGCCGACGCCCGCGGCGGTGAGGGCCTGGTAGGCCGGTTCGTTCACCGAGGGGTGCTTGGCGTCGAGGATCACCCGGACGGTCGCCCCGGCTCTCTCGCGGTTCACCAGCGCGTTCACGACCTCGGGGTCGTCCAGCTCGTACATGGTCACGTCCACCGACTTCGCGGCCGAGCGTATGAGGTCGTACACCGCGCCGTGGCTCTGATCCGGGAAGACGAGCAGGGAGTACGTACCGGGGGCCGCCTGGGCCGCGCCCGGGGTGGCCAGGAGCGACATCGAGGAGAGCAGGAGGGCGCCGGCGGCCACGGCGATCCGGCGGAAGGGATGGGGAGCGCGCATGCCGAACTCCGGTTGGTGGGAGGTGGGTACGTCGGCCCCCATGGTGTGGCCGTCGGCGGTTACGTGGGGAGGTGTTGTCGGTGAATTTTTGTCGGTGTCACGACAAGCGCCCTCGGCTCACGGGTGCCGCCGCCGTCGACTCACGCGCCATCAGCCGCGGCGCCGCGTCCTCCACCCATCGCGCCGGGCCCCCGTCCAGCAGGGCGATCAACTCCTCGGCCGCGTGCCGGCCGAACGTGGCGGTGTCGCGGGTCAGGGCCGTGAGGGTGGGGTGGGTGTTGCGGCAGAGCGCGGAGTCGTCCCACGCGACGATGGAGAGCGCATGCGGTACGGACACGCCGCGCTCCGCCGCCACCGCCAGGCCCGCCACCGCCATCACGTCGTTGTCGAAGACGATCGCGGTGGGCGGACGCTCGCCCGACAGGAGGCGCCGGGTCGCCTCGGCACCCTGCGCGTCGGAGTAGTCGGTGGTCACGGACGTCGCCTCGCGCAGGCCCCGGCGGGTGGCCTCCGCGCGGAGCGACGCGATGCGGCGGCGGGTGTGCGCCAGCTCGGCCAGGCCCGCCACGTGTGCCACGCGCCGGTGGCCCAGGCCGTGGAGGTGGTCGACGACCGAGGCCATCGCGGCCGCGTCGTCGGCCCGGACGCAGGAGATCGCGGCGCCCGACGGGACGGTACCCGCTCCCGGCGCGCCCACGATCACCGCCGGCAGCCCCAGCTCCGCCAGGAGTGCCGGGCGCGGGTCGTCCCCGCGCGGGTCGACGACGAGGAGCCCGTCCACGCGGTGCTCGGCCCACCAGCGCCGGTAGGCGGCGCACTCGGCGCCCACGTCCTCCACCACCTGGAAGAGGAGGCCCAACCCGCGTACGCCGAGCGCCTCCTGTACCCCCGAGACCAGCTGGAGGAAGAACGACTCGACGCCGAGCGTACGGGCCGGACGGGCCAGCACCAGGCCGACCGTCGCCGAGCCCTCGCCGGACAGGGCCCTGGCCGCGGCACTGGGCAGCCAGCCGAGCTGATCGGCCACCCGGCGGATCCGCTCGCGCGTGGCGGCCGAGACGCCCGGACGGCCGTTGAGCGCGAAGGACACCGCGCTCTCCGAGACGCCCGCGCGCCGCGCTATGTCCTTGATCGTCGGTCTGCGGCGCATCGCTGCCTTCCACTAAAGCGCATTAGTGCCCGACGGCAGTATTGACGGAACTCCCTTGCCGGGTGCAGGTTTTGACCGGCCTCCTACCGACCGTCCGACCCGATCGAAGGAGCTCGTCCGCCATGCCCTTATCCCGCCCGAAGCCGCATGGGCGCCTCGCCGTCACCGCCGCCCTCCTCGCCATCGCCATGGCGCTCACCGCCTGCGGTTCGGGCGGCGGCGGGGGAGGCAGCGGGGACGGCGGCATCACCTTCCAGACCTGGAATCTCCGCGCGAACTTCAAGGACTACTTCGAGGATCTGGTGGGCGACTTCGAGAAGCAGAATCCCGGCGTCAAGGTCACCTGGCTGGATCAGCCCGCCGAGCACTACGCGGACAAGCTCAGCGCCGACGCCGCCGCCGGCACCCTGCCCGACGTCGTCAACGTCTCCCCGGACCTGTCCTATCCGCTCGCCAAAGCGGGAATGCTGGTCAATCTCGACAAGGAGAACGCCGCGCAACGCTTCAAGGGCGAATACACGACGGAGGCATGGCAGGGCAACACCCTCCCCGGCCTGGGAGGTTCGTACTCCTTCCCCTGGTACCTCACCACCGGTCCGCTCTTCTACAACAAGGCCCTCTTCCGTTCCGCCGGGCTCGACCCCGAGAAACCGCCGAAGAACTACGCGGAACTGTTCACCACCGCCCTCGCCATGGCCGGCGGGTCCGGCGGACGGATCGCCACGCTCGCGAACACCCCGTCCGTCGAGGACTTCGGCCGCTACGGCGTGAAGCTGATGAACGGCGACGCCACGAAATTCACCTACAACGAGCCCAAGGGCGTGGAACTGCTCACCAAATACAAGGAGCTCTACGACCGCGGCGGCCTCGACCCGCAGGCCCTCACCAACACCCCCGAGAAATCCGGCCAGAAGTTCCTGGAACAAAAGGTCGCCATGAACCCCGGCGGCGCCAACGACCTGGCCAACTTCAAGGAGAACGCCCCCACCCTCTACCGCAACCTCGGCATCGCCGAAGCGCCGAACAACACCGGAAAGCCCAACATGTACGTGATGGGCGTGGCCGTCAACGAGAAGAGCAAGCGCAAGGCCGCCGCGATCGCCTTCGCCCACTTCGTCACCGACAGGAAGAACCAGGAGGCCTTCGCCCACGAGGTCGCCGTCTTCCCCAGCACCCGGGGGTCGCTCGACGACCCGTACTGGACGAAGGACGACGGCACCGACGAGGGCCGGGTCCGCGTGGCCTCCGCGAGGATGCTGAAGGGCGCTGTCAACTACACCCCCGTGGTGATGAGCGACGAGATGAAGACCGTCCTCAAGAACGAGGTCGCCAAGGCCCTCCAGGGCAAGAAATCCCCCCAGCAGGCACTCGACGACGCCGTCGCGCAGAGTGACAGACTTCTCCGGCAGAGCTGAGCCGCCGCCGTGAAGATTCCCGCTGTGACAACGCGCGCCGGGCGCGTTCTCGGGGCCCTGGGTCCCTGGCTCTTCCTCCTGCCCGCCCTCGCCGTCGTCGCCGTCTTCAGCCTCTACCCCTTCCTCACCACCGCCCACCAGGCGTTCACCGACGCCCGCACCCTCACCCCCGGCCGGTGGACCGGGCTCGAGAACTTCCGCGCGATGCTGGACGACGAGCAGTTCTGGACCGCCCTGCGCAACAGCGCCCTCTACGTCCTCCTCGTCGTCCCCTGCACCGTCCTCCTCCCGCTGCTGCTCGCCCTGCTGGTGCGCAAGCAACTGCCCGGCGTCACGTTCTTCCGCGCCGCCTACTACACCCCCGTCGTCGCCTCCGTGGTCGTGGTGGCCCTGATCTGGACCTGGATGCTCGACGACCGCGGCCTCGTCAACGGCATCCTGCGCGCCTTCGGCGCCGGGCCCGTCGACTTCCTGGGCGACGCGTGGCTGCTGCTGTTCAGCGCCATGGCCCTCACCGTCTGGAAGGGCCTCGGCTACTACATGATCATCTATCTGGCGGCGCTCGGGAACGTCCCCCGCGAGCTCCACGAGGCCGCCGCCGTCGACGGCGCCGGAGCCCTGCGCCGTTTCCTCAGCGTCACCCTCCCCGCCGTACGGCCGACCATGGTGCTGGTCGCTGCCTTGTCGGCCGTGGCCGCGTTCAAGGTCTTCTCCGAGGTGTACCTGATGGCCGGGCCCACCGGCGGGCCGGCCGGGCAGGACACCACGCTCGTGATGCTCGTCCAGCGCACCGGCACCGGTCTCAACGGCCGTGTCGGCTACTCCTCCGCGCTCTCCCTCGTCGTCTTCGTCATCACGCTGCTGCTGATGCTGCTCGTCCTGCGGGCCGGCCGCGTTCGAGGCGAGGCCGGTCACGCCCGAGGCGATGACAGTCACGCCCGGCACGGTCACGGCCGCGCCCGACGTGAGGAGCGCGGCTGATGCTCCGGACCTCGGGCCGGGAGAAGGTCCTGCGATACGCGCTGATGCTGCTGGTGCTGGCCCTCACCGTCGGCCCGTTCCTCTGGCAGCTCTCCACCTCCCTCAAGGACACCACCGAGGACATCTACACCTCACCCCCGCGCTTCCTCCCCCAGCACCCCACCGGCCACAACTACGCCGAGGTCGCCGACACCATCCCCGTCTGGGACTACGCCTTCAACTCCCTCAAGGTCGCCACCGCCGCCGTGCTCACCAACCTCGTCGGCGCCGCCATGGCCGGCTACGCCCTGGCCCGGCTGCGCTTCCGGGGGCGGCGGGCGGCCGGGCTCGCCTTCGTCCTGGCCCTGCTCGTGCCGGTGGAGTCCATCGTCATCGCCCAGTTGACGCTCGTACGCGACCTCCAGCTCAACAACACGCTCGTCGCCGTCGTCCTCCCCGGCTCCGTGAGCGCCCTGAACGTCCTCCTCATGCGGAACGCCTTCGCCGCCCTGCCCTACGAGACCGAGGAGGCGGCCGTCATCGACGGGGCGAACGCCTGGCAGCGCTTCCTCCGGATCGCCCTCCCCTCCGTCCGCGGCACCCTCGCGGTCGTCGCGATCTTCGCGTTCATGGGCGCCTGGGACGACTTCCTGTGGCCGCTGATCGTCCTCTCCGACCAGCACCGCTTCACCCTCACCGTCGGGCTGAACTACCTCCACGGCACGTTCACGCAGAACCCCCGGCTGGTGGCGGCCGGGACCGTCATCGCCGTCGCCCCGCTCGTCGTGATGTTCGCCTGCCTCCAGCGGTACTTCTTCCGCGGCGTCGGCGAGGGCGCCGTCAAGGGCTGAAGGGAGCCCCGACCGTCATGCGCTTCGGCGTCAACTACACCCCCACGCGCGGCTGGTTCCACCACTGGCTCGACTTCGACCTCGACGACGTCCGCGCCGACCTCGACTCCATCGCTGCCCTCGGCCTCGACCACATCCGCGTCTTCCCCCTCTGGCCGATCTTCCAGCCCAACCGCACCCTCATCCGCCCCCGCGCCGTCGACCAGCTGGTACGACTGGCCGACGCCGCCGCCGAACGCGGGCTCGACGTCGCGGTCGACGGACTCCAGGGGCACCTGTCCAGCTTCGACTTCATCCCCTCCTGGACCACCACCTGGCACCGCCGCAACATCTTCACCGCCCCCGACGTCGTCGACGCGCAGGCCGCCTATCTGACGGCGCTCGCCGCCGCCCTCGCCGGCCGGCCCGGCTTCCTCGGCATGACCGTCGGCAACGAGATCAACCAGTTCTCCGGCCGCCCCCACCCCGACCCCGACCCCGTCACCCCCGCACAGGCCGGCCGGTGGCTGCGGCGGATGCTCGCCGCGTGCGAGGCGGGCGCGCCCGGCCTGCCCCACGTCCACGCCTCCTACGACGCCGCCTGGTACGACGGCACCCACCCCTTCACCCCCGCCCACTCGGCCCGGCTCGGCGCCATGACCGCCGTCCACTCGTGGGTCTTCGACGGCACCGCCCAGCGCTACGGCCCCGACGCCCCGGCCACCGGGTTGCACGCCGCCTACCTCGTCGAGCTCTCCAGGGCATGGGCCGACGACCCCGCCCGCCCGGTGTGGCTCCAGGAGGTCGGGGCACCGGCCCCGCACGTTCCGCCGTCGAGCGCGGCGGCCTTCGCGGAGGCGACGATCGAGGCCGTCCTGGACTGCCCGGACGTCTGGGGCATCACCTGGTGGTGCTCCCACGACGTCGACCGGGCGCTGGCGGACTTCCCGGAGCTGGAGTACGGGCTGGGGCTGCTGACGAACGACCGGGTGGTCAAGCCGGTGGGGGAGGTGGTGGGGCGGTACGCGCGGGAGCGCCACCGGGGCGTGGCGGGGGTGCGGCGGACCGCGCTGGTCCTGGACGCGGGGGAGCCGGAGGACGCCCCCGGGCGCGGGGTGTGCGCGCCGGGCGGCACGTTCTTCGAGGCATGGATGCGGGGCGCCTCCGGCGGGGGGCGGCCGGGGGTGGTGCTGGCGGAGCGGGCGGGGGACGCCGGTTATCTGGCCGCCCGTGGCATCACGGAGGTCGTTCGCCCCTGACCCGCCCCTTCCCGTTTCTTTCAGGGGCTCCGCCACCGAACCCCCGCTCGAAGGAGTCACCGTGCACATGACCCGCCGTCAGGCCCTCGTGGCAGGCGCCGCCACCGCCACAGGGCTCGCGATGCCAACCGCCCCCGCCCCTGCCGCCGACCTCCAGCCCTACGCCTCCTACTGGTACCCCGACACCCTCCCCTCCGGCACCCCACCCCCCGGCGTCCGCCGGCGCAGCCTTCGCGCCTGGGCCCCCGCCGGCGACCCCGACCTCCCCTTCAACAGGGCCACCGTCCCCCTCGCCCCCCGGTTCGTTCCCCCGCCCCCCAACTCCGCCGCGCGGCGCGACGAGGCGCGGATCTCCGCGCTCGTCGCGTTCGCGCCGACGTCCGGCAACCCCTCGCAGGGGTCGGCCACCGCCGACTACTACGCCCTCACGCACTGGGCCTACCTCGACGAGCTCGTCTTCTGGGGCGGCTCCTCGGACGAGGGGCTGATCCTCGCGCCCAACGCGCCCGTGGTCGACGCCGCGCACCGCAACGGCGTGCCCGTGCTCGGGACGGTCTTCCTGCCGCCCACCGCCTACGGCGGACGGCTGGAGTGGACCCGCGACCTCGTGCGGCGCGACGCCGACGGCGGCTTCCCGCTCGCCGACAAGCTGGTGGAGGTGGCCCGGGCGTACGGCTTCGACGGCTGGTTCCTCAACGCCGAGACGGGCGGCGGGGACGCCCGGCTCGGGGCCGACACGCGGGACTTCGTCGCGTACCTCCGCCGGCGCGGCGGCCCGGGCCTGCGGGTGACGTGGTACGACGCCATGGTCATCTCCGGTGACATCGCCTGGCAGAACGAGCTCAACGACCGCAACTCCCCGTTCTTCCGCGCCGCCGACACCATGTTCCTCAACTTCAACTGGAGCCGCACCGGTCTCGCCTCCTCCGGAGAGCTCGCCCGGAGCCTCGGCCGGAGCCCGTACGAGCTGTGGGCGGGGATCGATGTGGAGGCGAACGGCTGGGACACCCGGGTCGACTGGGACGCGGTGGTCCCCGCCGGGCGCCCCCACGTCGCCTCGTTCGGCTTCTACCGCCCCGAGTGGACCTGGAAGAGCCTCCCCGGCACCGATCGCGGCCCCGCCGCGTTCCACGCGCGCGACGACCGTTTCTGGTCCGGTGCCTCCCTGGACCCGGCCCGGCCCGAACCCGGGCCAGGGCCCTGGCGCGCTCCGGCGGCCTCGGTCGCGGACCACTCCACCCTCACCTCCCTCCCCTTCGCCACCACCTTCAACACCGGTCATGGCCTCGGCTGGTACGAGCGGGGCGTGCGCGTCGCCGACGCGCCCTGGAACCACCTGGGGCTTCAGGACCGGCTCCCCGGCCGCCGCTGGGTCGTCCGGACGGCCGGCGCCGCCCGGCCCGTCGTCGGTTTCGACTTCGCCGACGCCTGGCGCGGCGGCAGCAGCCTCCTCATTGACGGCGTCGGCAGCGGCGACGGCAGCGAGTCCGCGTTTCCCTCCACCGTCGAGCTCTACGCGGCGAGACTTCCGCTGTCACCCGCCACCGTGGCCGAGCTGGCCCACCGCACCGACCCCGGCTCGGCGGCCGTCCGGGTGGAGCTGGCCGTCGCCCTGGACGAGCCGGATCGTTTCAGCTACCTCCCCGTGGGCGACCTCCCCGCCGGTGGCGGCGGCTGGACCACCGCCACCATCCCCGTGGCCCGCCTGTTACGCGGCCGCGCCGCCGCCACCGCCCACGTCCTCGGCGTCCGGCTCACCGTCCCGGACGGCGGCCGCGTCCGCTGGCGGCTCGGCGAGCTCGCCCTCCACGACGGCTCACCCGTCCCGCCCGGCCCGCCCGACGCGCCGGCCGTCACCGCCTCCACCCGCAACCCCGACGGCACGGCAGCGCTCCGCCTGACCTGGCAGCCCACAAAGCGGACATCGGGGCGGGCCCCCACGCCCGTACGCCACTACGAGCTCCACCAAGTGGTGCCCGGCGGCCGACGCCGCTTCCTCGGCGGCACCTGTGGGCATGCCTACTACGTCCCGGCGCTGCGCCGCACGGCCGACGAGGAGGCCACCCGCGTCGAGGTGCGCGCCGTGGACGAGCTCTACACCGCGTCGGCCCCCGCTTCCGTCACCCACCGCTGGTAACCACCGGACGAAGCCGCGAAGACCGCGAAGACCGGACAAGGAGAGGCATGCACAACGACCGCACCATCACCGAGGCCCGGCTCGAGCGGGTCCTGGAGGAGCGCATCCGCCCGGCCGTGTACCCCGAGTCGGTGCCGCTGGAGGTCTCGGTGTGGCACGCGCCCGGCGAGCCCGTGCCCGTCGCGGAGGGGCTGGCGGCGCCGCGCACCCCCGTCGCGGTGGGCACGGAGTGGGGCCCGGCGTGGGGCACCAGCTGGTTCACCGTCTCCGGCGCGGTACCGGACGCGTGGGCGGGGCGTACGGTCGAGGCCCTCCTGGACCTGGGCTTCGACGAGAACATGACGGGCTTCCAGTGCGAGGGCCTGGTCTACCGCCCCGACGGCTCGCCCGTGAAGGGGCTCAACCCGCGCAACCAGTGGGTGCGGATCGCCGAGCGGGCCGACGGCGGCGAGCCGGTGCTGCTGCACATCGAGGCGGCCGCCAACCCCGTCATCCTCGACTACCGCCCCTTCGTCCCCACCGAGCTGGGCGACCGCGAGACCGCCGGCGACGCGCCCCGCTACCGGCTGACCCGGATGGACCTCGCCGTCTTCGACCGGACGGTGTGGGAGCTCGTCCAGGACCTCGACGTGCTGGGGCAGCTGATGCACGAGCTGCCGGTGGACTCGCCCCGCCGCTGGGAGATCCTGCGGGCCGTCGAACGCGCCCTGGACGCCGTGGACCTCCAGGACGTCGGCGGTACGGCGGAACGGGCGCGCGAGCGGCTCGTGGACGTCCTCGCCGCGCCCGCGCACGCCTCCGCGCACCGGATCAGCGCCGTGGGACACGCCCACATCGACACGGCGTGGCTGTGGCCACTGCGCGAGACGGTCCGCAAGGTGGCCCGGACGACCGCCAATATGACCGCGCTGCTGGAGGACGAGCCGGACTTCGTCTACGCCATGTCCCAGGCGCAGCAGTTCGCCTGGATCAAGGAGCACCGGCCGGAGGCGTACGCGCGGGTGAAGAAGGCGGTCGCCGAGGGCCGTTTCGTCCCCGTGGGCGGCATGTGGGTGGAGTCCGACACGAACATGCCGGGGTCGGAGGCGCTGGCCCGGCAGTTCACGCACGGCAAGCGCTTCTTCCTGGAGGAGTTCGGGATCGAGACGGAGGAGGTCTGGCTCCCGGACTCCTTCGGCTACTCGGCGGCGCTTCCGCAACTGGTGCGGCTGGCGGGGGCGAAGTGGTTCCTGACGCAGAAGATCTCCTGGAGCCAGACCAACACCTTCCCGCACCACACCTTCTGGTGGGAGGGCCTGGACGGCACCCGGGTCTTCACCCACTTCCCCCCGATCGACACCTACAACTCCCAGCTCTCGGGCCGCGAACTCGCCCACGCCACCCGCAACTTCCGCGAGAAGGGCGGCGCGACGCGCTCCCTCGCCCCCACGGGCTGGGGCGACGGCGGAGGCGGCACGACACGGGAGATGCTGGCGAGGGCGAAGCGGCTGGCGGATCTGGAGGGCTCGGCCAAGGTCGTCTTCGAGAAGCCGTCGGCGTTCTTCGAGAAGGCCCACGCCGAGTACGCCGACGCCCCGGTGTGGGCCGGCGAGCTCTACCTGGAGCTGCACCGGGCGACGCTCACCAGCCAGGCCCGCACCAAGCAGGGCAACCGCCGCAGCGAGCACCTGCTGCGCGAGGCGGAGCTGTGGGCGGCCACGGCGGCGGTACGGACCGGGGCGCCGTATCCGTACGAGGCGCTGGATCGGCTGTGGAAGACGGTGCTGCTGCACCAGTTCCACGACATCCTGCCCGGGACGTCGATCGCCTGGGTGCACCGGGAGGCCGCACGGACGTACGCCGAGGTGGCCGCCGAACTCGAGTCGCTGATCGCGGACGCCCTGGGGGCGCTGGCGGGTGACGGCGAGGCGACGGTCGTCTTCAACGCGGCCCCCCACGCGCGGGGTGGCGTGCCGGCGCTCGGGGCGGCGGCCTCGGCGGAGCCGTCGACAGCGCCGGCCACCACCGTGGAGCCGCGCGAGGGCGGCGGTTTCGTGCTGGACAACGGTCTGCTGACGGTCGTCGTCGACGCGCGCGGGCTGCTCGTCTCCGTCCACGACCGGCGGGCCGGCCGCGAGACCCTGGCGCCGGGGGCCGCCGGGAACCTCCTCCAGTTGCACCAGGACTTCCCCAACATGTGGGACGCGTGGGACGTCGACCGCTTCTACCGCAACACGGTCACGGATCTGACGGACGTCGACGCGCTGGAGCTGACGGACGACGGCGCCACCGTCCTGATCGTCCGAACCTTCGGTTCCTCGCGCGTCGAGCAGCGGATCACGCTGCCGCGGGGGGAGCGCCGGGTGGAGGTGGAGACGGAGGTCGACTGGCACGAGACGGAGAAGTTCCTCAAGGCCGCCTTCCCGCTGGACGTGCACACCGACCGGGTCGCGGCCGAGACCCAGTTCGGCCACCTCTACCGGCCCACCCACACCAACACCAGCTGGGACGCCGCCAAGTTCGAGGCCTGCGCGCACCGGTTCGTCCATGTGGAGGAGCCGGGGTGGGGCGTGGCGCTGGTCGACGACTCGACGTACGGGTACGACGTGACGCGGACCGGTACGACCACCACCCTGCGCCTCTCCCTGCTGCGGGCTCCCCGCTTCCCGGACCCCCGCACCGACCAGGGCGTCCACCGTTTCCGCTACGCGCTGGTGCCGGGGGCGTCCGTGGGGGACGCGGTACGCGAGGGCTACCGGATCAACCTGCCGGAGCGGCGCGTTCCGGGGGCGGTGGACGGCGTCGCTCCGCTGGTGTCCGTGGACGACGACGCGGTCGTCGTCTCGGCGGTGAAGCTGGCGGACGACGGCAGCGGGGACGTGGTCGTCCGGGTCTACGAGTCACTGGGCGGACGCGCGAAGGCTTGCCTGACAGCGGGCTTCGACGTCGGGGAAGTGACGGTCTGCGACCTGCTGGAACGACCGCTCGCGGCCGGGTCGCTGAGCCTGTCGCTCCGGCCGTTCGAGATCGTGACGTTGCGGCTGCGCCGGGGCTGAGATCAGCCCCTCCGGTGGTGGGGGCAAACCCACCGCTCAACGGTGCCGCACCAGCGGAAACGGCAACGTCTCCCGGATCGACAAGCCCGTCAGGAACATCACCAGCCGGTCCACCCCGATCCCCAACCCCCCGGTCGGCGGCATCGCGTACTCCAGCGCTCGCAGGAAGTCCTCGTCCAGCTCCATCGCCTCCGCGTCGCCCCCCGCCGCCAGCAGGGACTGCGCCGTCAGCCGGCGGCGCTGCTCCACCGGGTCGATGAGCTCGGAGTACGCGGTGCCCAGTTCCGTGCCGAAGGCGACGAGGTCCCACCGCTCGGCGAGCCGGGCGTCCGCGCGGTGGGGGCGGGTCAGGGGGGAGACGTCGGTGGGGAAGTCCTTGTAGAAGACCGGGAGCGTGGTGCGCTCCTCGACGAGCCGCTCGTAGAGCTCCAGCACCAGGTCGCCACGACCGCACTCCGGCCGGTGCGGCACGCCCGCCGCGGCGCAGTGGGCGCGCAGCGCCGCGACGGACGTGTCCGCGCCGATCTCCTGGCCCAGGGCCTCGGAGAGCGCGCCGTAGACGGTCTTCACGGGCCACGGGCCCGAGATGTCGTGCCGGACGGGCCTGCCGCGCTCGTCCGGCCGTACCGCCACCGGGGAGCCGTGGGCGGCCGTCGCCGCCTCCTGGACGAGCTCGCGGGTCAGGTCGAGCATCACGTCGTAGTCGGCGAACGCCTGGTACGCCTCCAGCATCGTGAACTCGGGGTTGTGCTTGTACGAGACGCCCTCGTTGCGGAAGGTCCGGCCCAGTTCGAAGACCTTCTCCATGCCGCCGACACACAGCCGTTTGAGGTACAGCTCGGGGGCGATGCGCAGGTACAGGTCGAGGTCGTAGGCGTTGATGTGGGTGGTGAAGGGGCGGGCGTTGGCGCCGCCGTGGACCTGCTGGAGCATCGGGGTCTCGACCTCCAGGAAGCCCCGGTCGAGCAGGCCCCGGCGCAGTGCCTGGACGGCCGCGCCGCGCGCCTGTACGGTCCGCCGGGCAGCCGGGCTGATCACGAGGTCCACGTAGCGCATCCGGACCCGGGCCTCGGGGTCGGCGAGGCCGCGCCGCTTGTCGGGCAGGGGGCGCAGGCACTTGGCGATCAGCCGGGCCCGGGTGACGAAGACCGTCAGCTCGCCCCGGTCGGTGGTGCCCACTTCGCCCTCGGCCTCCAGGTGGTCGCCGAGGTCGACGTGGCGGGTGAAGCGGCGCAGCAGCTCCTCGCCGGAGCCGTCCCGGGTGAAGGTCAGCTGGAGGTCGCCGGACCAGTCGCGGAGGACGGCGAAGGCGACGCCGCCGTGGTCGCGGACGAGCAGCACGCGCCCGGCGACGGTCACCCGTTCGCCGGTGCGGGAGGCGGGGGGCAGGCCGGGGTGGGCGGCACGGACCGCGGCCAGGGTGTGGGTGCGGTGGGCGTCGGCGGGGTACGGGTCGACGCCCGCCTCCCGCAGCCGGTCCAGCTTGTGCCGCCGTACCCGGACCTGCTCCGGCAGGCCCGCGAGCTCGTCCGCCTCCGCCGTCCCGGCTCCCTCGCCGGGGGCGAAGCCCAGCTCGGACAGGGAGGGGAGGCCGGCCGTGGAGGCGGGGCTGGCGATGCCCCGGGCCCGTCCTCGGCGCCACAGCTTCCCCAGGCTCGGCACCGAGACGAAGCCCTCCGCGATGCCCGCCGCGAGCCCGATCCGGGCCAGGGCGCCCGCGTCGGCGTAGCACAGGAAGCGAGGGCGCCACTCCGGGTTGTACTTCACGTTCGACCGGTAGAGCGCCTCCAACTGCCACCACTTGGAGAAGAACAGCAGGAGCCTGCGCCACAGCCGCAGCACCGGGCCCGCGCCGATGCGCGCGCCCTCCTCGAACGCGGAGCGGAAGACGGCGAAGTTCAGGGAGATGTGCTTGACGCCGAACCGCCCGGCCTGGGCGCACAAGCGCGCGATCATGAACTCCATGACCCCGTTGGGCGCCGCCCGGTCCCGGCGCATCACGTCCAGCGAGATCCCGTCTGACCCCCAGGGCACGAACGACAGCAGCGCGATCATCGTGCCCTCGCTGTCGAACGCCTCGACGAGCAGGCAGTCCCCGTCGGCCGGGTCGCCCAGCCGGCCCAGCGCCATCGAGAAGCCGCGCTCGGTCTCGGTGTCCCGCCAGGCGTCGGCGCGCCGGATGACCTCGCCCATCTCCTCGTCGGAGAGCGCCGAGTGACGCCGTACGCGCACGGTCGCGCCCGTGCGCTCCACCCGGTGGACTGCCTGCCGGGTCACCCGCATCTCCCGGCCCTCCAGGTCGAACGTGGCCACCTGGAGGATCGCCTCGTCGCCCAGTTGGAGCGCGCCCAGCCCCGCGCGGGCGTAGGCCCTGGCGCCCTCCTCGCCGGCGCCCATCACCGCCGGCTGCCAGCCGTAGCGGCCCGCGACCTCCAGCCAGGCCGCGATCGCGGGGTCCCACGCCTCCGGGTCGCCCAGCGGGTCGCCGGAGGCCAGGCAGACCCCGGCCTCCACCCGGTAGGTGACGGCGGCCTTGCCGCTGGGGGAGAAGACGACGGCCTTGTCGCGGCGGGTCGCGAAGTAGCCGAGGGAGTCCCGGCCGCCGTAGCGGCCGAGGAGGGCGCGGATGCGCGGCTCCTCGTCGTCGTGGAGGGCCGCCTCCAGGCGCTGCGAGCGGAAGAGCGTCATCGCCGCGTTCAGCAGGGCCAGCGCGCCGAGCAGGCCGAGGAGGAAGAACAGCCAGTGCGGCGGGTGCCCGGCGAAGTGCCGCCCGCTGACCAGGCCGCCGCACACCTTGTTGGCCACGAACAGCAGCCGGTTGCCGCCGCCGCGCTCCAGCGTGCCCGGGAACAGCGACACCAGCCCCCAGCCCACCAGGATCGCCACCGCCAGCCCCGCCGCCAGCACCAGCAAGGCGCGCAGGAACGCGCCGCGCCGGGACGCCGCGTAGAACTCCCGCCGGGCCAGGACCAGCAGCGTCATCGCGGCGAGGCTGAGCGCCAGCGAGGGGATCATGTCCCAGTAGCCCACGGCCAGCAGCACCGCGTCGGTGAAGACCAGCAGCGCCAGGTAGGCCAGCACGAACCAGAGCGTGACCCGCTTGCGGGCGGCGGTCGCGGCGGCGAGCAGCAGCAGGAAGACGGCGTAGGCGAGGTTGGCGGCGGTGGGGATCGTCAGCAGGTCCAGGGCGCGGGTCAGCGGCAGCACCGCGCGGCGCAGCGGCGGGATCAGGGAGGTCAGCGCGCAGAAGACGCCGAGCAGACCGAAGAAGAGCGCGAAGCCGTTGGGCACCCGGCGCAGGAAGCGCTGCCACGCCGTCACCCGTTCGGCGCCCCCCGCGCCCTCCCGTGCCGAGCGCGCCCCCGGTGTCGCCGGCGCCCCCGATTCCCGCACGGTTGCGGCGGACCGGTCCCGGACTGTGCGGCTCATTCCGTCAGCCTAGGCATCCTCGGCGCCGTCTGCCCGTCGGAATGCGCTCCGCGGGGGCGTGTGTCACGCGCGGCACGCCGACAGGGCGCCGGGCCCCTGACGAGGGCCCGCACGAGCCGACAGCCGGGTGGCGTGTCCCTCGTCCGCCCCCGGCTGTCGCCCCGTTTCGCGCACCCGTTCCACGGTTCACGGCCGAATCGGTGATTCCCACCCGGATGGCGTATGCCCGTCGCACCGGTCCCTGCGGTGAGATGAGCAAGACTGGCGGACGCCCGCTGCCGCACCGAGGAGGTACATCATGGCCGTATCGATTTCCATGGTCCTGTTGCTTCTGATTCTGTCGGTGGTGTTCATGCGCAACGGAGGGCTGCGCTTCTCGCACGCGATGGTCTGCGTTCTGCTGGGTTTCGTGCTCGCCAGCACCAGCGTCGCGCCGACCATCTCGCACGGGATCAACGCCACCGCCGAGATCGTCGGCGGCGTCAGGCCCTGACCGGCCCGGCGGCGCCCCTCAGCGCCCGATCTCCACGTCCTCCAGCACACCCAGCGCGTCCGGGACCAGGACGGCCGCCGAGTAGTAGGCGCTCACCAGGTAGGACGACACGGCCTGCTCGTTGATGCCCATGAAGCGCACATTGAGGCTGGGCTGGAACTCGTCCGGGATGCCGGTCTGGTGGAGGCCGATGACGCCCTGGTTGTCCTCGCCCATGCGCATCGCGATGATCGAGCTGGTGCCGGTGTCGCTCACCGGGATCTTGTTGCAGGGCAGCAGGGGGACACCGCGCCAGGAGCGCACGGAGGTGCCCAGGAAATCGAGGTTCTTCGGGTAGAGACCTCGGCTGGTGCACTCGCGCCCGAAGGCGGCGATCGTCCGCGGATGGGCCAGGAAGACCTGGGTCTTGCGGCGCCGTGAGAGCAGCTCGTCGAGGTCGTCGGGGGTGGGCGGGCCGGTGCGGGTGTGGATGCGCTGGCTGAAGTCGGCGTTGTGGAGGAGGCCGAACTCGCGGTTGTTGATCATTTCGTGTTCCTGGCGTTCGCGCAGGGCCTCGACGGTGAGCCGCAGCTGTTGTTCGAGCTGGTTCATCGGCTCGTTGTAGAGGTCGGCGACGCGTGTGTGGACCCGCAGCACCGTCTGGGCGACGCTCAGCTCGTACTCGCGGGGCTTGAGCTCGTAGTCCACGAACGTGCCGGTGATGGCCGGCTCGCCGGTGTGGCCCGAGGTCACCGCGATGTCCGCCTCGCCCCGCTTGTTGGCGGGGGGCGCGGGCCGGGACGCGAAGCCCGCGACGTGCGCGCGCAGCGCGTCGGAACGATCGGCGATCGCCTCGTACGCCTGCCGGCTGAGCGTCAGCACCGCGCAGCGGGTCACGGCCCGGACGGTGAAGGCCCAGGTGCCGTCGGGCTCCAGGGGCACCTTCTCACCGAAGTAGTCGCCGTCGGCGAGGGTGCCGAGCGCGGTCTCGTCCCCGTACTTGCCGGTGCCGGTCTTGGCGAGCTTGCCGTGCGCGATGAGGAAGATCTGGTCGGCGGGCTGCCCCGCCTCCACGAGCGCGTCGCCCGGGGCGTACTCCCGCTGCACGAAGGCGTCCGCCAGGGCCTCCAGGACGTCGGCGTCCTCGAAGCCGCGCAGGACGGGCAGCTCGCCCAGCTCCGGCGGGATGACCCGGATGTCGGCGCCGGTGGAGATGAACTCCACCCGGCCGTCCCCGACGGTGTAGGTGAGCCGCCGGTTGACCCGGTAGGTGCCGGCCGAGACCTGCACCCAGGGCAGGACGCGCAGCAGCCAGCGCGAGGAGATCCCCTGCATCTGGGGGACGGACTTGGTGGTCGTCGCGAGCTGGCGTGCCGCGCCGGTGCCCAGGCTCAGCTGCGCCTGAGCGGCCTGCTCGGTGTTCTCCGGCTCCACTGACGTGGTCATATGTGGTGATCACCCATCTGTGTGAATCAGGCTGTGAAACGTGGTGCGGAGCACCCCGGAGAGCCGGACGGCGGCTGTGCCCAGACCGATGGGCCCGCCCGGCTGTCGGGGTGGCGATCCTCTTCACGCGCTCATACGGGAAGAGGGCTTCGACGGAATTCCTCAGTGCCCGATCTCGACGTTCTCGAGGATTCCGAGGGCATCGGGCACCAGGACCGCCGCCGAGTAGTAGGCGCTCACCAGATAGGACATGATGGCCTTTTCGCTGATGCCCATGAAGCGCACCGAAAGGCTCGGCTGGTATTCATCGGGAATTCCCGTGCGGTGGAGGCCGATGACACCCTGGGACTCCTCGCCGGTGCGCATCAGCAGAATCGAGCTGACACCCGTCTCCGTGATCGGGATCTTGTTGCAGGGGTAGATGGGCACGCCCCGCCAGGCCGGCAGGGAGTGCCCGCCCACCTGGGCGCTGTCCGGGTAGACGCCCCGGCGGTTGAACTCCCGGGCGATCGCCGCGATGGTGCGCGGGTGGGCCAGCAGGAAGCCCGGGTCCTTCCAGACCGTCGCCAGCAGCTCGTCGAGGTCGTCGGGGGTGGGCGGTCCGCTGCGGGTGTGGATGCGCTGGCTGAGATCGGCGTTGTGGAGGAGGCCGAACTCGCGGTTGTTGATCATTTCGTGTTCCTGGCGTTCGCGCAGGGCCTCGACGGTGAGCCGCAGCTGTTGTTCGAGCTGGTTCATCGGCTCGTTGTAGAGGTCGGCGACGCGTGTGTGCACCCGCAGCACCGTCTGGGCGACACTCAGCCCGTACTCGCGCGGCGAGGTCTCGTAGTTCGCGAAGACCCCGGGCAGGGAGGGCTCCCCGCTGTGGCCGGAGGCGACGTCGATCGCCGACTCCCCGTACTCGTTGTGGGGGAGGGCCGACCGGCGGCGGTAGCCCTCGACATGCGCGCTCAGGCCGGGGGAGCCGTCCAGGGCCTCCTGGAAATCCGCGCGCGGCAGCGTCAGCACCGTACAGGCCGTCACCGCCCGGACGGAGAAATCCCACTCGCCCGGCTGCTCGGCGGCCAGCGCCTGATCACCGACGTACCCGCCGTCGGCCAGCACGCCCAGCACGGCCGGCTCTCCGTACTCGCCCTCGTGGAACTTCTCGGCCTTGCCGTGGGCGAGCAGTACCACCTCGTCCGCTGGACGCCCGGCCTCGACCAGCAGCTCACCGGGGCGGTACTCCCGCTGGACGAACCGGCCGGCCAGCGCCTCCAGGACCGCGGAGTCCTCGAAGCCGCGCAGCAAGGGCAGCTCGCCGAGCTCCGCCGGGATGACCCGCACCTCGGCGCCGGTCGTGAAGAACTCCACCCGGCCGTCGCCGAGCGTGTGCGTCAGCCGGCGGTTCACCCGGTACGTACCGCCGGAGAGCTGAACCCACGGCAGCAGCCGCAGGAGCCACCGCGAGGTGATCCCCTGCATCTGCGGCACGGACTTGGTCGTGGTCGCCAGATTGCGGGCGGCCTCGGTGCCCAGACTCAGCCGCCCGGGTGGATTATCCGTGCCCGCTCCGGTCTCCACTGACGTCGTCATAATCGAATGCCCACCCATCCATTACGGAAGAACCCATTGCGGAACCGTCGGGAATTCCCGCTCGCCCCCATTCGAAGCTAGCAGCGCGAATCGATGGGGGCGATCACTCAAAAGGATGGGATTGAAGGGTGATGTCAAGGTCGGATAAAAATGCCCACGCCGTTGGGGACGGGCCGTTCGGCACCGCCCGACGGATGGTTGCGCACGGTCGGCCGGGCCTCTCCCGGCTCCCGGGCGACGAGCGTCGACGAGCCGCCGCCGTCGAGGTTGAAGCCGTCGGAGGCCCCCAGCCCCTTCAACGCCTGGGCCAGCTCCAGCAGGGTCAGCCCCGGACGGTGGGCGCCGCCGCCGTCGAGCGCCAGCAGCAACAGCCGCCGCCCCCGGTCCGCCAGGCCGGCCGCGGTCCGTACGGCGGCGGTCTCCGCGTCCAGCCCCGAGACCGGCCTGCCCCCGCGCAGCAGGGGGAAACCCCCGATCGCGAAGCGCAACGACCCCGAACGCCGGGGCCGCAGGTACTCGTCGACCCTCACCCGGTCACCGACCTTGAGCTTGCGCAGCTGCCGCGCCCCGTCCTCACGCCCCAGCAGCACCACCGAACCCCGCGCGACGGCGCCCCGGCCGGGCCGCTCCGCCACGGCCGTCACCTTGCCCCCGCGCACGGTCAGTTCACGGGTGTCGTCGCTGCACGGCGCGCCCCGGTCGGTGTCCGTGCCACAGGTGGCCCGCAGCCGTGACGCCGTGCCCCAGGCCGGGGTGAACGCCCCGATGCCGTCGACCGGGATCGCGTACTGATTGAAGCCGCTCAGCGGGAACTCGTCGTTCCGCGCGCGCACGGAACCCTCCAGCGTGAGCCGGTCCAGCCGGGCCGTCCGGTCCGCGCCCACGCCCAGCACGTCCTCCGTGGTGCCGCCCGACGGCATCGCCGGCCCGAACCGCTGGCCGTCCGGCACCGCCGCCTTCAGGTCGTGCCCGCCCGTCACGGCCGGCCCCACCGGCGCGCCCGTGGCGTCCACCCCGGGGTGCTGCGCCTCGGCGATGTTGAAGAAGTCCCCGTTCACCCCGCCGACCGCGCCGCTGTCGGCGGCCATCCGGGACAGCCGCTCCCGGGCGCCCACCGCGCCCGGATACAGCAGGTCCACCGACACCCGCCGTTCGCGCAGATCGACCGTGAGCAGATGCCCGTACGCCGGTCCGTTCGATCCCTTCAGCGAGAACCCCCGATACGTCACCCCGGGCCCCAGCGCCGACGGCGCGCCCAGCTCCGGCGGGGAGAAATCCTCCGTGCCCGCCCACGCCGTGCCGCCCCCGACCAGCGAGACCCATGCCACCAGTACCGTCAGAACCGCGCGCACGCGGCGTCCACGTCTTCCCACTGTCTCCCCAGAGGTCCCGTCAACTCTGTCACGACGCAAGGGACTTATCCATGCCCCGAAAGAACGACAGGGAAATCTCAGGCGGCGCCCGGCGCAACTCTCGGCCCGGCTCTGTCAAACGGCCCGGTGGGCCCCGATACTCGCAAGCGTCAGCGCGCGCAGCCCGCCCCTAT
The DNA here is from genome assembly GCF_014648775.1 of Streptomyces abikoensis. Taxonomy (GTDB): domain Bacteria; phylum Actinomycetota; class Actinomycetes; order Streptomycetales; family Streptomycetaceae; genus Streptomyces; species Streptomyces abikoensis. The sequence goes on along the minus strand of NZ_BMRT01000001.1, from coordinate 575,693 downwards.
TCGCTCACCGAGCCACCGGGAGGCAGCCCCATGACCCGAACGCGCCGATCCGCCGTCCTCACCCTCGGAGCCGCGCTCACCGGTTCCCTCGCCGCCCCGGCCCTCGCGGCGGCGGACGCCGGGCGCGGCAGGCCGCCGCTGCGCCACGCCCACGCGCACAACGACTACGAGCACCCCCACCCGCTCACCGACGCCCTCTCCCACGGTTTCAACAGCGTGGAGGCCGACATCTGGCTGGTCGGGGGCGAGCTCCTCGTCGCGCACGACGCCTCCGGACTCGACCCCGCACGCACGCTCGAATCCCTCTATCTCGACCCCTTGCTGCGCCGCGTCAGAGCCAACCGCGGCCGGGTCTACCGCGGATACGACCTGACCCTCCAGTTGCTCATCGACATCAAGACCCCGGGCGACGCCACCTACCGGGCCCTGTCGCGCCGTCTGCGCCCGTACCACCCGATGCTCACCGAGTGGTCCGGCGGACGGGTCCGCCGCGCCGCGGTGACCGCCGTGGTCTCGGGTGACCGCGGCGCCCGCGCCCCCATGGAGGCGGAGCGGACGCGCCACGCCTTCTACGACGGCCGGCTCACCGACCTCGGGGGCGCGCCCGCCTCCTTCGCGCCCCTCGTCAGCGACAACTGGGGGCAGAACTTCACCTGGCGGGGGGTGGGCCCCATGCCCGCCCGTGAGCGGGCCGCCCTGCGGCGGATCGCCGCCACCGCGCACGCGGAGGGCCGGACGGTCCGCTTCTGGGCCACGCCTGACGCGCCGGGCCCGGCGCGGGACGCGCTCTGGCGGGAGCTCCTCGCCGCCGGTGTGGACTACCTCAACACGGACGACCTGGCAGGTCTGGAGACGTTCCTGCGCGCAGCTCGTTGAGCACCCGGCACACTTCCGCGTCCCGCACCGACGGCAGCAGCATCGCGACCGCCTGCACCAGCTTGCCCAGCACGAAGGTCGTGTCGGGCGTGGCGCGCACCAGCTCCCGTACCCTCTCCGTGTCCTTCCGCCACACGGATTCGAGCAGCACTGCGACATCCGGTGCGGCCTCCTCGTCCGTCTCGACCCAACCGGGCTCGTCCGGCACCCGCTTGACGAGGTGCCGCAGCACCCGGTCGGCGACATCGGGCCGGTAGGCCTTCCGGACGGCCTCGTTGGCGATCCAGACGAGCGCGGCGACGAGGTCCCGGGCCTCTTCGGTCGCCATGGACCGGGGCAGCGAGTCGTCGAACGCCGCCTGATTGCCGTGCCGGAAGGCGAGCAGAAGGCGGGCCGCGCCCGCCTTCGCCTCAACGGCGCGTGTCCGTGTGATCTCGGCAGTCATCGGTCGAATCATACGGTTAACAGATATTTATTCCGGTAATGCCGCATCGTCGGCGGGTCGCTGGAATGTCCGGTTCCCGAGCGGATCCCGTAGCGGAACGGTCACCGCGCGGGCCGGGCCGCCGCGGCCGGGGAACGCTGGCCGTATGGCCACCCCACCAGGCTTCCCACCGGGGCCGCCTTCCGGGCCGCCGTACGGACCTCACGGACCGTCCGGCGGCTTCGGCCCCGCCCGCCCGCCGGACCCGCCGCCCCCGTCCGACGGCGGGGGAGGGCGGCGGGTGGCGACGGCCGTCGCCGCGCTGCTGGGGGCCGCGGTGCTCGCGGTGGCGGCCGTGGTGCTCCTCGCCGACAAGGATCCCGGCGGCAGCACACCGAGCCACAGCACGGTGCCGACCGGCACCGCCTCGTCCCCCTTCCCGCTCCCCACCGGGCTACCGTCGAGCCTGCCCAGCGGCCTGCCGTCGGGGTTCCCGTCGGGCCTGCCCACGGCGCTTCCCTCGGACATCTTCGGTTTCTGAGCGGGTGCCCCGAAGGGGCGCGGGGAACTGCGCGACCAGCCACGACGCACCCGCAGACGACTCGCCGGCTAGCCTCCGCTACCCGGCCACCGACGCGAGCCGCGCGGCGACCCGCTCCGGCGCCCCCGCCGCCACCAGCCGCTCCGCGTCCTCACGCACAGTCGGCTCCCCGGGCACGGGCGTCAGCTCATGGCCCGGAGCCAGCGCCTCCGCCAGCAGCCGCCGCGCCAGGACCGCCGCCTCCCTCGCGAGGAACGCCAGGGCCTCGACGTCGAGCCCGTGCGCCTCCTCGGCCCCGTCGCCCTCACCGGTCAGGACGGGCGGCCGCCCCGCCGCGTCCACCGGCGGTGGGGGATCCGGAAGCGGCGGCACGAGGCCGCGCCCCGCGAACGCCTCACACGCCGGTATCCCCGCCGGTGGCTCCAGGGCGTGATCGGCGGCGCGCGGAGCACTGCGCGCCCGCAGCTCCTCCAGCAACTCGCCCTCCCCGCGCCCCCGTAGCAGCAACAGGACGAGCGGGTCGCGGTCGAGCAGCCCGGCCACCTGATGGCACAGGGCCGTCGAATGCGGGCAGTGGTCCCACGCCCCGCAGGCGCACTCGGCCTCCAGATCACCGATGCCGGGCAGCAGGTCGACGCCCGCCGCGGCCGCGTCCTCGGCCAGGTGCGGCGGCAGTTCCCCGTCCAGCAGCGCCGCGAGGTGCTCGGGACGGTCGGTCACCACGTCCAGGAGCCGGTCCCAGTCGGCGTCCGAGAACCGCTGGACCACCACGTCCGCGCGGTACGGGACGCCGTCCCGGTCGCGGACGAGCGCGGTGATCCGCCCCGGCCGCACGGACACCGCCCCGACCGCTCCCGCGCGGGCGTACCGGCGGCCGGCCTTCACCTGCTTGCCGTCCAGGGCGGAGTCCTCCAGCGCCTTGAGCCAGGCCCGGCCCAACCGGCCGGTGGCGAAGTCCCGCCCGGCCCCCGGGGGCGGGGACGCGAAGACGCGCTCCCGCCGGTCGTGTGCCGCTGTCGTCATCGTCCGGTCCCCCTCAGTGCCACGAGCTCCGCCAGTTCGGCGTCGCTCAGTTCGGTCAGCGCGGCCTCCCCGGCGCCGCCCAGCACCGCGTCCGCGAGGGCCTGCTTGCGCGCCAGCATCTCCGCGATGCGGTCCTCGACGGTGCCCTCGGCGACGAGCCGGTGCACCTGTACGGGCTGGGTCTGGCCGATGCGGTAGGCCCGGTCGGTGGCCTGGGTTTCGACCGCGGGATTCCACCAACGGTCGAAGTGCACGACATGACCGGCGCGCGTGAGGTTCAGGCCCGTGCCGGCCGCCTTCAACGACAGCAGGAAGACCGGGATCCCGCCCTCCTGGAAGCGCCGGACCAGCTCCTCCCGTCGCGCCACGGGCGTACCGCCGTGCAGCAGCGCGGTGCTCACGCCCCGCGCGGCCAGATGACGCTCCAGAAGGCGCGCCATCTGGACGTACTGGGTGAACACCAGCACGCTTCCGTCCTCGGCGAGGATGGTGTCCAGCAGCTCGTCGAGGAGCTCGACCTTGCCGGAACGCCCCTCGATCCGGGGGCCGTCGCCGCTCCCGCCGGGCTTCGCCGGGATGGGCTCCTTGAGGAACTGGGCGGGATGGTTGCAGATCTGCTTGAGCCCGGTGAGCAGCTTGACGATCAGCCCGCGCCGTTCGAGCCCGTCCGCCTCCGCGATCTCCGCGAGGATCTCCCGCACCACGGCCTCGTACAGCCCCGCCTGTTCCTTGGTGAGCGCGACCGGGTGGTCGGTCTCGGTCTTGGGCGGCAGCTCGGGCGCGATGCCCGGGTCGGACTTGCGGCGGCGCAGCAGGAACGGGCGGACGAGCGCCGCGAGGCGCTCGGCGGCCGCCGGGTCGGTGCCGCTCTCCACGGCACGGGCGTGGCGGCTGCGGAAGCCGCCGAGCGTGCCGAGGAGCCCGGGCGTGGTCCAGTCGAGGATCGCCCACAGCTCGGACAGGTTGTTCTCGACAGGCGTGCCGGACAGCGCCACGCGTGCCTTCGCCCCGATGGTGCGCAGGGCCTTGGCGGTCGCGGAGGACGGGTTCTTGACGTGCTGGGCCTCGTCGGCGACGACCAGGCCCCAGCCGGTGCCCGCCAGCCTCGCCGCGTCCAGCCGCATCGTGCCGTAGGTGGTGAGGACGAACTCGCCCTCGCCGAGCGCGTCCAGATCGCGGGACGTGCCGTGGAAGCGGCGGACCGGGGTGCCGGGAGCGAAACGTTCGATCTCGCGCTGCCAGTTGCCCATCAGGGAGGCCGGGCAGACCACCAGGGTGGGGCCGGCGGCCTCCGGCAGGGTCTGGCGGTGCAGGTGAAGGGCGATCAGGGTGATGGTCTTGCCCAAACCCATGTCGTCGGCCAGGCAGCCGCCGAGGCCGAGCGACGTCATCCGGTTCAGCCAATCGAGGCCGCGCAGCTGGTAGTCGCGCAGGGTGGCCGCCAGCGCGGCGGGCTGGGCGACCGGCTCCTGACGGGCCTCGGGGTCGGCGATGCGGTCGCGCAGCGCCGCCAGCCAGCCCGTCGCGCGCACCTCGACCGTCTCGTCGTCGTTTTCGGCGGGGGCGCTGCCGGTGAGCGCGACGCCCAGCGCCTCGGCGGGGGTGATCCGCCGGTCGCGCCTGGCGTGGGCGCGGCGCAGCGCCTCGGGATCGACGAGCACCCACTGGTCGCGCAGCCGTACGACGGGGCGGCTCGCCTCGGCGAGCCGGTCCAGTTCCGCTCTCGTCAGCTCCTGGTCGCCGATGGCGAAACGCCAGCCGAAGGCGAGCAGTTTGTCGGCGGACAGCAGGGACGGCATGCCCGAGCGGTGCCCGGGCGCGTTGTCCTCGTCCGGTGGGCCGACGACGGCGCGGGCGGTGAGCTCGCGGACCAGGTCCTTGGGCCAGTGGACCTCGACGCCCGCGGCGTCCAGCGCCCGGGCGGCCGCGCCGAGGAGCTCCCCGGTCTCCTCGTCGGCGAGGTCGACGGCGGTGGGCACCGCGGCCGACACCAGGGGGGAGAGCGCGGGCCAGGCGTGGGCGGCGCGCCGCAGGGCGCGCAGCGCGTTCATGCGGGCGCCGCCGAGCGCGCGGCCCGCCGGGGACGCGCCGGACCACACGTCGGCGGCGTCGGCGACCAGCGCGGGGTCGGAGAGGCTGTGCAGTTGCGGCACGGCCCGGAAGCGCGGGCGGAGCTCGTCGCCCGTCCCGCCGGCCCCCGTAGGCGCGAGGACCTCGACGCGCAGGGACAGTCGTACGGCCGTGTCGTACCCGGTGGCCCAGGCGCGTGCGGCGGGCACGCGCTGGGGCTCGGGGGCGGCGAAGGGCCGGCCGCCCGCGGCGAGGGCGGCGGCGGGGGAGCGGGGCAGGCCGTCGGCGACGGCGTCGAGGAAGGACCGGACGAGCCCCTCGGGTTCGGGCAGCAGGGGCGTCCCGCCGCCCGGCAGCGGCACGGCGTGCGCCGTGGGCGGCATGGCCGCGGCGAGCTCCTGGACACGGCGGGTGTCGTCCGGGGTGAGCGGCCCGGTCCGCCAGGTGTCGTGGTCGGTGCCGGTCAGCCCGGGCAGCAGCTTGCCGCGCGCGGCGAACTGGAGGGCGAGGACGGCGACGGCGCCCCAGAAGGCGGCCGTCTCGTCGGCCCGGGCGGCCCGGGCGCGGGTGAGGACGGGGACGGCGTCGCGCACGGGCAGCACGTTCGCCCGGACGGTCGTCGTGGTCACGTCGTCGCCGTCGGGGACGGCGACGGTCAGCTCCTCGACGGCGCCGCCCGCCAGGGGCGGAGTGCCGTCCGGGAGCCAGAAGGCGACCCGCCCGGTGCGGGCGGGGTCCCCGGGGAGGAAGACCGCCTGACAGCGGGCGAGCAGGGAGACGTCGGAGGGTGTCGCGGCAGAGAGCGGAGTCACAGCGCTGCGCATTCCTCAAATTTGACTAGTGCGGGCTTCGGAGCGGCCGAGGGTACAGGAGACGCACGACAGGCGAGAGGATTCCACGGGTGAGCCGCGTCACTCCCCTCCACGCGGGCCGACGTACGCTGAAACCGTTCGGCAGCCGTCATGAAGGAGGCACGGACATGACCAACAGGGCGAAGGTCGCCGTGGGCGGTGTGGCGGTGGGGGTGGTCCTGCTGTGGCTGCTGCCCTTCTGGGCGGCGCTGCTGGTGATCGTCGGCATCCCCCTCGGCGCCTATCTGCTGCTCGACCCCTCACAGCGCACGCGGCTGCGCAGGGTCTCCCGCAAACAGCTGGACCGCTAGGAGCACGGTGACCGTTAGGGACACGGTGACCGTTGAGGGGCGCGGCGACCGTCAGGGGTGAGCGGTGAACGCGGGGGCGAGCGCCGCCTCCGTCAGCAGCCGCGCGCGGCCGGAGCCGTCGGCCGGGACGGTCCACAGGTCGGAGCCGTAGTCGCCGGGCAGGGAGTACACGAGCGTGTGCCCGTCCCGCCAGACCGCCTGGTCGTCGACGCTCCGCCGCTCCGCCGTGGCGGTCTCGCGCAGGGTGCGCAGGTCCAGGACGTACAGCCGCCAGGGCGCGTCGGGCGACACGCCCTCGACACGCTTCTTGTAGGCGACGCGCGTCCCGTCGGGGGAGAGGGAGGGACATTCGACGTTCTCGTGGAGGGCGCGCAGCGTCCGCTCCGAGCGGTTCCCGCGCACCAGATAGGTCTTGCCACCCGTGGCGACGGTGGCGTAGAAGTGCCCGGCGTCGGCGAAGGTGACGCCCCAGACGTTGAGGTCCGCCGCCCGGTGGGGCCGGCCGTCCAGGACGAACCGGTAGGTCTCCAGATCCCGGTCCAGTTCCCCGGTGCGGACGTCCAGGACCGAGGTGCGGGTGGAGAACGCGGTGCCCGCGTAGGAGTCGCCGCTGACGAAGACCGTCCAGGCCGCGGCGCGCCCGTCGGGGGAGACCCGCGCGCGGGTGGGGATGCCCGCCAGGTCGTAGCGGCGCAGCGGGCGCAGGCGCGCGTCGAGCACCACCGCCCGGTAGACGTCCCGCAGGCCGCTGCGCGCCGACTGGAGGCAGATGCCCGTGCCCGCCGCCGTGTGGAAGCGCAGACAGCGGACTCCGGAGGACGTGCGGGCACCGGCCGGGTCGGCGTCGGAGACGGAGACGATCTCGTCGCGGTGCGGTCCCCAGGCCATGTTCCGGAAGACGTCGCGGCCCGGGGCGTCGAGGGTGACCGCGCCGGGCCGTACGGGCGGGCCGCCCGCCCGGGGCCGGTCCTTCTCCGCAGCCCGGTCGGCGGCGCGCAGGGTGGCGCCGACCGCGACGCCCGACAGGAGGAGGACGGCGGCGAGCAGGATCAGGAGTCGGTGGGTGCGGTTCATCCGGTTCAACGGGCGGGCTCCGGTGGGACGTCGGCGGGCGGGCGCAGCAGGGCGGCACTGGCGGCGGCGGAGACGAGGAGGCCGGTGGCCGCCGCGCCCAGCGCCGTGCGGTCGCCCCACGCCGTCCAGGCCGCGCCGAAGGCGATCGAGCAGACGAAGCGCGCCGCGGCCTGACCGGTCTGGACGACCGCGAGTCCGCTGCCCCGGATCTCCCGGGGCACGGCGTCGGCGGTAGCGGCGGCCAGTACCCCGTCGGTGGCGGCGTAGAACGTGCCGTGCAGGGTGAGAACGGCGCAGGCCAGGGCGGGCGAGCTCCCCAGGGGCGCGAGCAGCAGCCCGTACGCGCCGAGGAGCGCGAGGTGGCCGCAGAGGAACAGCCTGCGCCTGCCGAAGCGGTCGGCGACCGCGCCGAGCGGCACCGCCAGCAGGAGGAAGGCCGTGGCGGTGCCCAGGGGCAGCAGCGGGAACCACGCCTCGGTGACGGCGAGGCGGCGCTGGAGGGTGAGGTAGAGGAAGGAGTCGCTGACGGTGGTCAGCCCGAGGAGCACCGCGCAGGCGGTGAGCCTGCGGACCCCGGGGCGGCGCAGGAGGTCCCGGAGCGGAGTCCGCTCGCCGAGGCGGAGCCCTGGACCGCCGGGGTGCGTAGGTTTGCCGAGGCCCGTGGGTTCGTCGGGTCGGGCGGGAACGAACAGCCAGAGGACGAGCACGCCGAGGGCCGCCACGCAGCCGCTGACCGTGAAGACCGCGTCGTACCCCTCGGCGGCGGTCCGCAGGACGAGGAAGGCCAGGAGGGGGCCGAGCAGCGCCCCGGCGGTGTCCATGGCCCGGTGCACGCCGAACGCCCGGCCCCGGTCGGCGGGTTCGCAGGCCAGCGAGATCATGGCGTCGCGTGGCGCGGTGCGGAGCCCCTTGCCGGTGCGGTCGGCCGCCAGGACGGCGCCGATCAGCGGAACGCCGTGCACGACGAGCAGCAGCGGTTTGCACAGGGCGGAGAGACCGTAACCGAGGACGGCCACGGTCTTGTGCCCGCCGTCGCGGCGGTCGGCGAGCCGGCCGCCGACGAGGCGCACGAGCGCGCTGACGCCGTTGTAGAGGCCGTCCAGCAGCCCGAAGCCGAGCGGGGACAGCCCCAGCCCGGCGACCAGGTAGAGCGGCAGGACGGCGCTGACCATCTCCGAGGAGACGTCGGTGACCAGGCTGACGGTGCCGAGCGCGAACACCGTGGCGGGAACGGCGGCCCGCCGGCCGGGAGCGGGGTTCCGGCCGACGGCGCCGGTGGTGGTGCGACGGTCCGCGAGATACACGGTCAACTGTTCCAGACGCCGGTGATGTCCTTGCCGTTCGCGGCGTTCCCGGCGTGCGGGAGACCGTACATGGTCTCCAGGGTGCGCAGTACGTCGTAGTGGTTGTACGTGGTGTCGGAGGTGGAGCCGGGCTTGACCTGCTGGCCGTAGAGGACGGTGGGGATCCGGTTGCCGCTGAGGCGGTTGTCCTCGTCGAAGGTGATCAGCAGCAGGCTGTTGTGGGTCTTGGCCCAGTCTGCGTAGGACTTGAGGTTGTTCTTCAGCCAAGTGTCGCCGGTGCCGACGGAACAGTCGTGCATGTCGCTGCACATGTTCGGCACGATGAAGGAGACGGTGGGAAGAGTGGTGTAGTCCTTCGGGAAGGCGCCGAAGGTGTGCGCGGTGCTGGTGGGGACGTTGCCGAAGCCGAACCATGGGTTGTGCTTCTGGCGGTACTTGCCGCTCTCGCAGGTCGTGGAGCCCTCGGCGGGCAGGGACTCGTTGTAGCTGGCCCAGGTCTTGCCCGCGGCGAGCAGCTCCGAGCCGAGGTTGGGCTCCTCGCTGAAGCCGGGGTCGACGCAGCTGTCGTCGGTGACGCCCTGGGTGTCGCCGGAGAACAGCGCGTAGTAGTTGGGCTGGCTGGGGTGGGTCTCGGCGTACGAGGCGGTCAGGTTCGCGCCGCCGGCGGCCAGGGAGTTGATGTACGGGGCGCTGGAGCTGCCCATGACCTGGTCGTAGGCGTGGTTCTCGAAGACGACGACCACCACGTGGTCGGGTGTGGGAACGGCCGGCGCGGCGGTGGAGTCCGAGGCCCACAGGCCGAGGGAGGTGGCGGCGAGGCCGAAGGCCGTGGCGAGGGCGAGGGAGTGGCGGCGGTGGAGTCGGAGACGGCGGCGGTGGGGACGACGGGCAGGACTGGCTGCGGCGGGCACGAGCTCCTCCGGGCGAAGCGGTGTCGGTGGGGGTGTGAGCCGAGTGCGCTGGCAGCGTAGGGCGGCGCGGGGTGGCATGTACACGACTTCAACATGACGAATCCGGGAACGCCTGCCGAGCGGAGCGCGACAGGCGCCACCTCGGAGGGTGCCCGGCGTCAGGCGGCAGGGAGTCCCAGGAGGGTGCGGGCCACCGTCTGGGGGGATTCGTCGCGCTCGCGCGCGAGGGCTATGACGGCGCGGCACGCGAGCTCGTTCACGCCGAAGCTGAGGGCTTCCGGCGAGACCCAGCGCGCCGCCTCCATGCTTTTGTCGTAGTCGTTCTCGGCGCAGGCGGTGACATATGCCGCTGCGGCCTCGAAGAGATTGTGCTGCCGGCTCACCAGCGGCCGTGGCGCCGGTGCCCGCCGAGCCTCTTCCGAGTGCTTGCGGAGTTTGTTGAACACGCGGATCACCTGCCCCCGTGAGCGGCAAATTCCTGCGGTCGTTCAAGTGTGCCCCGTGGGCACGGATTTGAACCTCCGGATAATGCGACGGTGTCCGTGGGGTGAAGGCTCGTTTGCTCATTTTCCGCGTCATGTCCGCATCCTGTGTCAACTGGCGAACGGATGCGCATCGGAGGGGAGGGTGGGTTGCCCGGAGCGCGGAGGTGGGCAAGGCTTGCACGGCGGTTACGGGGAATTGCCGAACGGGGAGGCGGGGCATGGGAATCGGTAAGGAACTCGACTCGATGCTGGACGAGTTGGCCGAGGAGGGCGGTGGGATACGCCACGCATTGGTGCTGTCCAACGATGGGCTTGTGACGGGAGCGAGCGCGAGTCTGACGAGAGAGGAGGCCGAACACCTGGCGGCGGTCGCCTCCGGACTCCACAGTCTCGCCAGAGGAACGGGCCGGCAATTCCGGGCGGGCGGCGTGCGCCAGACCATGGTCGAATTCGATCGGGGCGTGTTGTTCGTGACGGCCGCCGACGAGGAGAGCTGCCTGTGCGTACTCGGTGAGGCCGAGGCCGACATCGGCCGGATCGCCTACGAGATGACCTTGCTGGCCAACCGCATCGGGGGCCGGAGCCGCTGACTCCGGCTGGCGGCGCACCGCTGATCACGCGGGGTGTCCGCGTGTCCGCCAAGGTTATCCACAGGCTCGACGGGGTGTCGCATCCCACCGCTATCGTCGTCACTGTCAGTAATCGGACGATGGCGGGAGGGCGTCGTGGAGGTACGACAGGCACGGCGGACGCGGCAGGAAACGCGGCGGCGGGAGCCGGAGGGGGCGCGGGGGCGGGCCGGGGCGCACGGCCCGGCGGGGCCGGGGGTCCCCTTGGCCCGGGCCGCACGGGAGCTCGGGCTCAAGCCGCGCGAGTTCGAACTGGCCGTCCAGCTGGGGGAGGTGCGGACCGTCGCGGCCGGCCCGGACGGGCGGCGACGGGTCCCACCGGAGGAGATCGACCGGCACGGATCGAGCGAGGGCTTCCCCGAAGCGCTGCGCTCCCGGCTCTGGGCCGTGGGCACGGCGGAAGGAGCCGAGCTCATGGGCGTCGGCGCCGCCCGCTTCACCCGCCTGGCCCGGGCCGGGTGCTTCACCCCGGTCCGCTTCTACGTCAACCGGTACCGCGCCGTCGTCTGGCACTATCTGGCCGCCGACCTCGCGGAGTTCGCGGACCGCGAACCAGGGCTGCTCACCGGCCGCATCCCCGCCCTGCTGCGGACCGCGCTGGACGAACACTCCGACCGGCGTGCCCGGGGCTGGCGTGCCCGCCGGGTCGACCAGCTGACCGCCCAGGCATCGGACGCCTGGCAGCGGGCGGCCGCCACCGCCGCCGTGCTCGACGCCCCGGAACTGGCACAGGCTGTGCCCGACCCGGGTGAACGGGCGTATCTGAACGCGCTGCGCCCGGAGCTGACCCGGATCCGCTCGGAGGTCCCGGCGGCCCGTGAGGTGATCGAGTCGCTGGTGCTGGCCGAGGACCCGGACGAGATCGACTGGTACCGCCACTGCCTCACGACCGCACTGACCCAGGCCAGAGCCACCCGGCCCGCACCCGGCACCGAGGGGAACGGGGAGACGACGCAGGCACCGGCGGCCGAGCCGGAGCCCCGGCAGGGTGGCGCCGAACCGCCGGCGGCGGCCCGGTCCGTGCGGCCCGGAAGGATCTGGTCATGGCTGCGCGGGCGCGCGTAGGCCACGGCCCGGCGGAGTGCCGCGCACGCCGCCGGACCGTGACCTCGAAAGGATCAGAGCTGGCCGACGTCCATGACCCGGACGACCGCCCGGCCCTCCTCGTCGGAGGCCGCGAGGTCCACCTCTGCGGAGATGCCCCAGTCGTGATCGCCGTTGGGGTCGGCGAAGGACTGGCGGACCCGCCACAGACCGTCCTCCGGCCGTTCCTCGATCCGCAGCAGCTTCGGCCCACGCGCGTCGGGGCCCGTGCCCAGGTCGTCGTACTCGTCCCAGTAGGCGTCCATGGCCTCGCCCCAGCGGTCCTCGTCCCAGCCGGACTCCGCGTCCATCTCGCCGAGCTCGGCGACCTTGTCCAAGGCGGCGAGCTCCACCCGGCGGAACATCGCGTTGCGCACCAGCACCCGAAAGGCCCGGGCGTTGGCCGTGACGGGCTTGACCTGGTCGGCGCGCTCCTGGGCCTCCTCCGCGCTCTCCTCCGAGGGGTTGGCCAGCTGCTCCCACTCGTCCAGCAGGCTCGAGTCGACCTGGCGGACCATCTCGCCGAGCCAGGCGATCAGGTCCTCGAAGTCGTCGGACTTCAGGTCGTCCGGCACGGTGTGGTCCAGCGCCTTGTACGCGCTCGCCAGGTAGCGCAGCACGATGCCTTCGGTCCGGGCCAGGTCGTAGTGGGCCGTGAACTCCGTGAACGTCATCGCCCGCTCGTACATGTCACGGATGACCGACTTGGGCGACAGCGGGTGGTCGCCGACCCACGGGTGGCTCTTGCGGTAGACGTCGTAGGCGTGGGACAGCAGCTCCTCCAGCGGCTTGGGGTAGCTGACGTCCATGAGGCGCTCCATGCGCTCCTCGTACTCGACGCCCTCCGCCTTCATCGCCGCCACGGCCTCGCCGCGCGCCTTGTTCTGCTGCGCGGCCAGGATCTGCCGGGGGTCGTCCAGCGTCGACTCCACGACCGAGACCATGTCCAGCGCGTACGAGGGGGACTCCGGGTCCAGGAGCTCGAAGGAGGCCAGCGCGAACGTCGACAGCGGCTGGTTGAGCGCGAAGTCCGACTGGAGGTCGACCGTCAGCCGGACGATCCGGCCCTCGGCGTCCGGCTCGTCCAGCCGCTCCACCACGCCGCCGTCCAGCAGCGAACGGTAGATGGCGATGGCCCGGCGGATGTGCCGCAGCTGGTTCTTGCGCGGCTCGTGGTTGTCCTCCAGCAGCCGGCGCATCGCCTCGAAGGCGTTGCCCGGCCGGGCGATGACCGCCAGCAGCATCGCGTGGGTGACCCGGAAACGGGAAGTCAGCTGCTCCGGCTCGGAGGCGATCAGCTTCTCGAAGGTGCTCTCCGTCCAGTTGACGAAGCCCTCGGGAGCCTTCTTGCGGACCACCTTGCGGCGCTTCTTCGGGTCGTCCCCCGCCTTGGCCAGCGCCTTCTCGTTCTCGACGACGTGGTCGGGCGCCTGTGCGACGACGAATCCGGCCGTGTCGAAACCGGCCCGCCCGGCCCGGCCCGCGATCTGGTGGAACTCCCGGGCCCGCAGCGTCCGCACCCGCTGGCCGTCGTACTTGGTCAGCGCGGTGAAGAGCACCGTGCGGATGGGCACGTTCACCCCGACGCCCAGGGTGTCGGTACCGCAGATCACCTTCAGCAGCCCGGCCTGCGCCAGCCGCTCCACCAGCCGCCGGTACTTCGGCAGCATCCCGGCGTGGTGGACGCCGATACCGTGCCGGACGTAGCGGGAGAGGTTCCGGCCGAACTTGGTGGTGAAGCGGAAATTGCCGATCAGCTTGGCGATCTCGTCCTTCTCCTCGCGCGAGCACATGTTGATGCTCATCAGCGCCTGCGCCCGCTCGACGGCGGCCGCCTGGGTGAAGTGGACGATGTACACCGGGGCCTGCCGCGTCTGGAGCAGCTCGGTCAGCGTCTCCGTCAGCGGCGTCGCGCGGTACTCGTACGACAGCGGAACGGGACGGGTCGCCGAGCGGACCACCGAGGTCGGCCGGCCGGTGCGCCGGGTCAGGTCCTCCTCGAAGCGGGAGACGTCACCGAGCGTCGCGGACATCAGGATGAACTGCGCCTGGGGCAGCTCCAGCAGCGGGATCTGCCACGCCCAGCCACGGTCCTGCTCGGCGTAGAAGTGGAACTCGTCCATCACGACCTGGCCGATGTCGGCGTCCTTGCCGTCGCGCAGCGCGATGGAGGCGAGCACCTCGGCCGTGCAGCAGATCACCGGGGCGTCGGCGTTGACCGAGGCGTCGCCGGTGAGCATGCCGACGTTCTCGGTGCCGAAGATCTTGCACAGGTCGAAGAACTTCTCCGAGACCAGCGCCTTGATGGGAGCGGTGTAGAAGGTCACCTGGTCATTGGCGAGCGCGGTGAAGTGCGCGCCCGCCGCGACCAGGCTCTTCCCCGAGCCGGTGGGCGTCGAGAGGATCACGTTCGCCCCGGAGACCACCTCGATCAGCGCCTCCTCCTGGGCGGGGTACAGCGTGATGCCCCGCTCCTCGGCCCAGGTCGAGAAAGCTTCGAAAAGGGCATCGGGGTCGGCATGGCTCGGCATCTGATCGATAAGGGTCACACCCCCATACTGCCTGGCCCCCGGCCGGATCAGGGAACCGGCCGGTCGAACGATGATCATCCGGGCATTACGCTGAGTGGCCGACAGGGCGTCAGCGAGGTCCGGCACGGGCCGGCGAAGGGGTGGCACGACGATGATGGGACCGGCTCATTCGCTCTCCGGGGCGGCGGCCTGGCTGGGTGTGGGAGCGGCGGCCGCCGCGCTGGACCACCCCATGCCCTGGCCCGTGCTCGTCGTCGGCGCCCTGATCTGCGCCGGGGCCGCCCTGGCCCCGGACCTCGACCACAAGTCCGCGACGATATCGCGCTCCTTCGGCCCGATATCCCGGATCCTGTGCGGGATCATCGACCAGCTGTCCCACGCCGTCTACAAGGCCACGAAGTCCAAGGCCGACCCGCGCCGCAGCGGCGGCCACCGCACCCTGACCCACACCGCCCTCTGGGCGGTGCTGATAGGGGCCGGCGCCTCGGCGCTGGCGATGACCGGGGACCGCTGGGCCGTGCTCGGCATCCTCTTCGTGCATATGGTGCTCGCCGTCGAGGGGCTGCTCTGGCGGGCGGCCCGGACCTCCAGCGACGTACTGGTCTGGCTGCTCGGGGCCACCAGCGCCTGGATCCTCGCCGGGATCCTGGACCGACCGGGCAACGGCTCCCACTGGCTGTTCACCGGCCCCGGCCAGGAGTACCTGTGGCTGGGCCTGCCGATCGTCCTCGGCGCGCTCGTCCACGACATCGGGGACGCCCTCACGGTCTCCGGCTGCCCGATCCTGTGGCCCCTGCCCATAGCGCGCAAGCGCTGGTACCCCCTCGGCCCCCCGAAGTCGATGCGCTTCCGGGCCGGCAGCCGCGTCGAGGTCAAGATCCTGATGCCGGCCTTCATGATCCTCGGCGGTGTGGGCGGGCTGGGGGCCCTGGAGCTCCTCTGACCTCCCGGGCCCCCGCCCCGCCCGGCGGGCTAGCGGTGCCAGGAGCGCCACAGCGCCGCGTACGCGCCGTCCGCCGCGACCAGTTCGTCGTGGCTGCCCAACTCGCTGACCCGGCCGTCCTCCGCCACCACGATCACGTCCGCGTCATGGGCGGTGTGCAGCCGGTGGGCGATCGCCACGACCGTGCGCCCCTCCAGCACCTTCGCCAGGGAACGCTCCAGATGACGGGCGGCGCGCGGGTCCAGCAGGGAGGTCGCCTCGTCCAGGACCAGGGTGTGCGGATCCGCGAGCACCAGCCGGGCCAGGGCGATCTGCTGGGCCTGGGCCGGGGTCAGCGCGAGCCCGCCCGAGCCGACCTCGGTGTCCAGGCCCTGCTCCAGGGCCCGGGCCCAGCCCTCGGCGTCCACCGCGGCCAGGGCCGACCACAGCTCCTCGTCCCCGGCGTCCGGCCGGGCGAGCAGCAGATTGTCCCGCAGGGCGCCGACGAAGACGTGGTGCTCCTGGTTGACCAGCGCCACATGGCGGCGCACCCGCTCCGTCGGCATCCGGGAGAGCTCCGCGCCGCCCAGCGTCACCGACCCCGTCCGCGGCGCGTAGATCCCGGCCAGCAGCCGGCCCAGCGTCGACTTGCCCGCCCCGGACGGCCCGACCAGCGCCACCCGGGTGCCCGGCCGGACGTCGAGCGAGACCCCGTGCAGCACGTCGCCGCCGGGCGCGTAGCCGAAGCGCACCCGGTCCGCCCGCACGTCCCGGCCCGCCGGGCGCACCCGCTCGTCGGCATCGTCGGCGCCGATCTCCCGCACGCCCACGAGCCGGGCCAGCGAGACCTGCGCGACCTGCAGCTCGTCGTACCAGCGCAGGATCAGACCGAGCGGCTCGACGAGCATCTGCGCGAGCAGCGCGCCCGTCGTCAGCTCACCGACCGACAGCCAGCCCCGGAGCACACAGAACCCGCCGAGGAGCAGCACGACGCACAGCAGCAGCACGTGCGACACGTTGACGACGGGGTACAGCACCGAGCGCAGCCACAACGTATAGCGCTCCCACTGCACCCACTCGAAGACGCGACGGTCGGACAGCGCGACGCGCTCCCGGCCCAGCCGGTGCGCCTCGACGGTCCGCCCGGCGTCCACGGTCTCCGCCAGGGACGCGGCGACGGCCGCGTAACCGGCGGCCTCGGAGCGATAGGCGCCCGGCGCCCGCCGGAAGTACCAGCGGCAGCCGACGAACAGCAACGGGATCGTGACCAGCAGCGACAGCGCCAGCGGCGGCGCCGTGACGGTCAGCGCCCCCAGCAGCAGCCCCGCCCAGACGACGCCGATCGCCAGCTCGGGCACGGCCTCCCGCATGGCATTGGCCAGCCGGTCGATGTCCGTGGTGATCCGCGAGAGCAGATCACCGGTGCCCGCCCGCTCCAGCACACCCGGCGGCAGGCCCACCGACCGCACGAGGAAGTCCTCGCGCAGGTCGGCCAGCATCTCTTCGCCGAGCACCGCCCCGCGCAGCCGCACCATGCGCGTGAACAGCGCCTGGACGGCCAGGGCGACGGCGAAGAGGGAGACCGTACGGCCCAGGTGGAACTCGCGCGCGCCCGAGGCGAGGTCCTCGACCAGTCCGCCCAGCAGATACGGGCCCGCCATGGAGGCGAGCACGGCGACCGCGTTCGCTCCCACGAGCAGGGCGAAGGCGCCCCGGTGCCGGCGCAGTATCCCCTTCGCATAGCTCCGGACCGTGGTGCTTCCGGCCACCGGGAGGGTCGTCGCCGACTCCGGTGCGGCCGGGTCGTAGGCCGGTGGTGCCAGGCCGATCATGCCGTTTCCCCGATCTGCTCGCCGATCTCTTCTTCCGCCGTGTCCGGTTCCTCGTCCGTCCGGCGGGTGACGACCGCGCGGTAGGCGGGGTCGGTGCGCAGCAGCTCGGCGTGCGTCCCCACTGTCGCCACCCGGCCCTCCCGGAGGAACACCACCCGGTCGGCCCGGTCGAGCAGCAGGGGGCTGGAGGTGAACACCACCGTCGTACGGCCCGCGCGCAGCCGGCGCAGCCCGTCCGCGATCCGCGCCTCGGTGTGCGAGTCCACCGCGGCGGTCGGCTCGTCCAGCACCAGCGCCTCCGGGTCGGTGATCAGGGAGCGGGCGAGTGCCAGGCGCTGGCGCTGCCCGCCGGACAGCGAGCGGCCGCGTTCGGTGATCCGGGCCCGCATCGGGTCGTCGCTCCCGTCCGCCGAGGACCGGGTCAGCGAGGCCAGTACGTCGTCGCACTGCGCCGCCGCCAGAGCGGCCTCGGCCGTCACGGCTCCCGAGGAGGGCACGTCCAGGAGCTCGGCGAGGGTGCCCGACAGCAGTACCGGGTCCTTGTCCTGGACGAGCACGGCCTCGCGGGCCGCGCCGAGTGGCAGGTCGTCCAGCGCCACACCGCCCAGCAGCACGGAGGGTGTCCCCTCGTCGTCGCCGCCGTCGGCGTGACCGCCGAGCCGGTCGGCGAGCCGGCCCGCGGCGTCGGGGTCCCCGCACACCACCGCCGTCAGCCGCCCGGCCGGTGCGAGGAGCCCGGTGACGGGGTCGTACAGATCGCCGCGCGGCCGTGGCCCGGCCGCCTCCCGGTCGCCGTCCGGCGGTCCGACGCGCTCCAGCCCCAGCACCCTCGCGGCACGCGCCGCCGAGGGCCGGGAGAAGGAGTAGGCCTGGGCGATCTCCTCGAAGTGGCGCAACGGCAGCAGCAGGAAGCTGACCATGCCGTAGACCGTGACCAGCTCGCCCACCTCGATCCGGCCCTCTCGGACCAGCCGTACGCCGTACCAGACCACCGCGATCAGCAGCAGCCCCGGCAGCACCACCTGGACCGCCGCTATCAGTGCCCACATCCGGGCACTGCGCACGGCCGCCGTGCGCACCTCCTGGGAAGCACTGCGGTAGCGGGAGAGGAACAGTTCCTCGCCGCCGATGCCCCGCAGCACCCGCAGCCCGGCCACGGTGTCCGACGCCAGCTCGGTGGCCCGGCCGGCCTTCTCCCGCTGCTCGTCGGCCCGCCGCGTGGCGTGCGGCAGCAACGGCAGTACCGCCAGCGCCAGTACGGGCACACCGGCCGCGACCACCAGCCCCAGGAGGGGCTGGTAGACCGTCAGGGACACGCAGAGCACCAGGGTCGTGAGCAGTGCCGCCATGAAACGGGAGACGGACTCCACGAACCAGCCGATTTTCTCGACGTCGCCCGTGGACACCGCCACCACTTCACCGGCCGCGACCCGGCGCGTCAGCGTCGCCCCCAACTCGGCGGCCTTGCGCGCCAGAAGCTGCTGCACCCGGGCCGCCGCCGTGATCCAGTTGGTGACCGAGACCCTGTGCAGCATCATGTCGGCCAGCGCCATGACCGTCCCGAGCAGCAGCATCAGACCGGCCGCCAGCGCCAGCCGGGCGCCGGAACGGTCGACCACCGCCTGTACGGCGAGACCCGCCGCCAGCGGGAACAGGGCCACGGACGCCATGTTGACCGTGCCCCAGAACATCGCCTTGGCCTGGCCGCCCACCTGGGTCCGCCCCAGCCACAGCAGGAAGCGGGGGCCCGACCGGACGTCCGGGCGGCCGGGGTCGGCGAACGGCAGATCGCGAATGTGCATGACATCCCGGTTCGGAGTGGGTGGTTGGGGTCCGTGCCAGGCTCTCGGCAGGGAGATGTCCGGTTCAACTGGTTTTCCCGCGCCGGGTGTCCGGGCACCGCCCATCAGGCCGGGTTCGTACTGGTGCGCCACCCGGCGACGCGCTTCACTCCTGCCCCATGAGACGACTGCTCCTGGCGCTGTGCGCCGCGGCCACCGGACTCGCGCTGAGCGCGGCACCGGCCACGGCCGCCGCACCCACCGAGTTCGGCACCACCTGGCACGATCCGATCACCGCCGGCCCACCCGTGGCCACCCCTCGCACCACCTCCTGCACCGTGACCGTCGCCGACACCGAATTCCGCGACTACACGCCCTACAAGAGCACCTACGCGCCCCCCGAGCGCTGCGGTGACCGCTGGAACAAGGTCGTCCTCAGACTCGACGGCGCCGTCGCCGGGCGGCAGTTCGACCGCCTCGGCTACCTCCGCATAGGCGGTGTCGAGGTATTGCGCACCTCGACACCCGAACCGTCGCCCAAGGGCATCACCTGGCACGTCGAGAAGGACGTCACCCGCTACGCCCCCGCCCTGCGCACCCGGCAGCCCGTCGAGATGCTCATCGGCAACCTCGTCAACGAGACCTACACCGGCGTCATCAAGGTCAAGGCGACCCTGACCTTCTACAAGGCCGAGGGACGGGTGAAGCCGGCCGCCACCCCGGACCGGGTCCTGACACTCGACGGCGCGCGGGCGGCGGACACGGCGTACGAGGGCGCGCTGACCGTGCCGCGCAACAGCGAGCGCGTCGTGGCCGAGGTCTACGCGACCGGATCGGGCGGCGGCTGCGAGGAGTTCTGGTACCTCGCCGTGCCGGAGCCCGCGCCCTACTCCTGCAAGGCCAAGGACGGGCCCACCCGGGAGGTCCGGGTCTCGGTGGACGGGAAGCTCGCCGGGATCGCCGCCCCCTACCCGACGGTGTGGACCGGCGGCTGGTCCAACCCCTTCCTGTGGTACGTGATCCCCGGCCCGCGCGCCTTCGACGTCCGGCCGGTGGAGTACGACCTCACGCCCTTCGCCGGGCAGTTGAACGACGGCAAACCGCACCGGATATCGGTCGCGGTGGCCGGAGTGCCCGAGGGACAGAGCGGCTGGGACACCCCCGTCAACGTCCTGGTCTGGCAGGACGCCAAGGCGTCCGTGGTCACCGGCGCGCTCACCCGGCACCAGGACGGCGCGGCGCGCAACGGTCTCGACTACCAGCCCGGAACCCGGCACCGGGTATCGGCCGACGCCGGCCACGCGCTCACCGTCTCCGGCTATCTGAACACCTCGCACGGGCGGGTCACCACCACGGTCAGCCGTCGGCTGGCCGCCACCTCGCTGCACCGCTGGAAGGACCGCGAGACCACCGACGGGCTGCGCGCCCGCTGGACGGACGACGAGACCGTCACGGTCGCCGGCCGGGGACCGGCCACCGTGAACACGGCCCACCGCGTCTACAGCATGGAGGGCGTCACCACCATCGCCCCCGACGACCGGCTGGACACCGTGCTGACCATGGGCGACCAAGCCGATCTGCGCACCACGCGGGCGGGGAAGCAGCTCACCTGGAGCCGACTGGACGACACCTACACCGGTAACGCGTCCTACATCCAGAACGTCCCCCGGGAGCGGCGTCACGCGGTGGGGGTCTCCCGTGAGCGCTACCGCCTCCTGGGCCCGGGCGCGTGCTACGACCGCACCCTGGCCACGGCCCAGGGCGAGCTGACGGAGGACAGCCGGCGCTGCTGACCGTCACCCGAAGCGACGCGGGGGTGGGGCGCGCGTTCACGCGCGTGCCACCCCCGCGTCGGTGCGTCGGATGGCCTCGCCGTGCCGGGTGGGAAGGGCGTCGGGCGGTTCAGGGGAGGGTGCGGGCCGGGCCCGTCAGTAGTTCGGCGAGCAGATCGCCCAGCACCTCGCGCTGGTCGTCGTCCAACGGGGCCAGGACGTCCTCCACCGCCGCGCGGCGGGCGTCCCGCAGGGCGCGCAGCGTCGAGCGGCCGTGGTCGGTGAGCTCTATGCGGATCACCCGGCGGTTGGACGGATCCGGCACCCGGCGCACCGCCCCATTGGTCTCCAGGGCGTCGACCAGCGTCGTCACCGCCCGGGGCACGACCTCCAGGTGCTCGGCCAGATCCGCCATGCGCGGCGGCGCCTCGTAGTGCGCCACGGTGCGGAGCAGCCGCGACTGGGCGGGCGTGATGCCGACCGGGTCCAGATAGCGCTTCTGCGCGCGATGGAGCCTGCGGGTCAGCCTCAGCAGTTGCTCGGCGAGCTGGCCGGACGTGTCGGGGGCCGTCATGATCGCAATCTTATCAGGACAGCCTTCATTGTGAGCATAGGTAACAGTGAGCTATGCTCTGTTCGGTGCCGGACGTGTCATGCCGCATGAGCCGCCCGGCATCGCCCCGGCGTCACCGTGCCGTCCGACTCCCGGACCCGACCTCGCTGAAGGAGCCCATGCCTCACGACGCACTGGACTGGACACCACCTCCCGCAGACCCGGAGCGGCCCGCTCAGGTGCGGCGCATCCTCCGCCTCTTCCACCCGTACCGCGGCCGGCTCGCGCTCGTCGCGCTGCTCGTCGCCGCCTCGTCGCTCGTGACCGTCGCCTCGCCGTTCATGCTGCGCGAGGTCCTCGACGTCGCCATCCCCCGGGGCCGTATGGGCCTGCTGAGCCTGCTGGTGCTCGGCATGATCGCCGCGGCCGTCGTCAACAGCGTCTTCGGCGTGCTCCAGACCCTGATCTCCACCACCGTCGGCCAGCGCGTGATGCACGATCTGCGCACCGCCGTCTACGGGCGCCTCCAGAGCATGCCGCTGGCGTTCTTCACCCGGACCCGCACCGGCGAGGTGCAGTCCCGCATCGCCAACGACATCGGCGGGATGCAGGCCACCGTCACCTCCACCGCCACCTCGCTCGTCTCCAACCTGACCAGCGTCATCGCCACCATCGTCGCGATGGTCGCCCTGGACTGGCGGCTGACCGTCGTCTCCCTCCTGCTGCTGCCGCTCTTCGTCTGGATAGGACGGCGCGTGGGCGACGAACGCAAGAGGATCACCGCCGAACGGCAGACCCAGATGGCCGCCATGGCCTCCATGGTCACCGAATCGCTCTCCGTCAGCGGCATCCTGCTCGGCCGCACCATGGGCCGGGCCGACTCCCTCACCAAGGCCTTCACCGAGGAGTCCGAGCGGCTCGTCGAGCTGGAAGTGCGCACCAACATGGCGGGGCGCTGGCGCATGTCCACCATCGGCGTCGTCATGGCCGCCATGCCCGCCCTCATCTACTGGGCGGCCGGCATCGCCCTGCGGACCGGCGGCCCGGGCATCTCCCTCGGCACGCTCGTGGCCTTCGTCTCCCTCCAGCAGGGCCTCTTCCGGCCCACCGTCGCGCTGCTGTCCACCGGTGTACAGGTGCAGACCTCCGCCGCCCTCTTCCAGCGGATCTTCGAGTACCTCGACCTGCCCGTGGAGATCGCCGAGCCCGCGCACCCCGTCCGCCTGGAGAAGATCCGCGGCGAGGTCGTCTTCGAGAACGTCTCCTTCACCTACGGCCCCGGCAGCGCGGCCCTCAGCGGCATCGACCTGGCCATCCCGGCCGGCGGCAGCCTCGCCGTCGTCGGCCCCACCGGCTCGGGCAAGAGCACCCTGAGCTATCTCGTGCCCCGCCTCTACGACGTCACCGGCGGCCGGGTCCTCATCGACGGGGAGGACGTGCGCGACCTCGACTTCGACACCCTCGCCCGGGCCGTCGGCGTCGTCTCCCAGGAGACCTACCTCTTCCACGCCTCCGTCGCCGACAACCTCCGCTTCGCCAAACCCGACGCCACGGACGAGGAGATCAGAGCCGCCGCCGAGGCCGCCCAGATCCACGACTACGTCGCCTCACTGCCCGACGGCTACGACACCCTCGTCGGCGAGCGCGGCTACCGCTTCTCCGGAGGCGAGAAACAGCGCCTCGCCATCGCCCGCACGATCCTCCGCGACCCGCCCGTGCTCATCCTCGACGAGGCGACCAGCGCCCTGGACACCCACACCGAACACGCCGTCCAGCAGGCCCTGGACACCCTCTCCGCGGGCCGTACGACGATCACCATCGCGCACCGGCTCTCCACCGTCCGCCATGCCGACCAGATCGTCGTCCTCGACGGCGGCCGGATCGCCGAGCGCGGCACCCACCAGGAGCTCCTCGCCGGCGACGGCCGCTACGCCGCGCTGGTCCGGCGCGACATCCCCCTCGTGGCCAAGGTCTGACCCGGCGTCAGTCCCGACCCGTGCCCGAGGCGGACGGCCGGGCCCGGCCCGGCCTGCCGGCCCGCCCGGCCGCGCGCCATCCCGCCGCCGGGCCTCAGAGCGACTCGAGCGGCACGGCCTCGGCCATCACCCGGTACCCCGCGTCATTGGGGTGCTTGTGATCCCCGCTGTCGTACGCCGGGTCGAGCGTCTCGGCGTCGTCCGGGGCGGCCAGGGCGGCGGCGAAGTCGGCCACCGCGTCGAAGACCCCGGACGTGCGGATCCACTCGTTGAGCGCGACGCGCTTCGCCTCGGCCCGCGGCGTGTGGTACTCGGCGCCCTTGAACGGCAGAATCGTTCCTCCGATCACCCTGATCCCACGCCGGTGCGCCCGCTCGACGAGCTCCGTGTATCCGGCCGTCAGCTCGGCCACCGACACCTGGGGGTTGGGCCGGTAGGTGGGCAGGTCCACCTCGCTGAACCCGATGTCGTTGAGGCCGACGAGGACGATCGCCGAGCGGACGCCGGGCTTGTCGAGGACGTCCCGGTCGAACCGGGCCGGCGCCCGCTCGCCGAACCACGGCGAGTCGTTGAGCAGCAGATTGCCGCCGATGCCCGCGTTGAGCACGGCCCAGGAGCGGCCGGCGGCCCGCAGCCGCTCGGCGAGCGCGTCGGGGTAGCGCCGATCGGTGTCGACCGTCGAGCCGAAGCCGTCGGTGAGCGAGTCGCCGAAGGCCACCACCGTCCCGGAGGCCGCGCCGGCACCACCCGTCACCTCCACGTCGGAGAGGAAGTACCAGGAGTGGGTCCGTTCGGTGAAGCCCTCGGCCCCGGCGTCGGCGGTCCGGTCGCCGGGCGCCCTGAAGCTCGTGGCATAGGCCTGCGCGTGGAAGGTCGCCGGTCCCGTCGGGCCCGCGAAGTACAGGGTCACCATCACCGAGGACAGCGGCTCGACCGGCAGCTCCACGAGGTCGCTCACGACCTCGCCGCCCGCCGGTACGACCACCGACGACGCTCCGTCGAAGGTCAGCGGCCGCAGTGTGCCGGGCCGGGCCCCGGCGCCCGCACCGGCGAGGGCGAGCGACGCGGCGTCCACGGTCAGCGGTGTCGCGCCGTAGCGGTTCGACAGCCGGATCCGCGCCCCGGAGCCGCCGCCCGTCACTCGGACGACCTGGCGTACCGACTGGCGGTCGAAGCCGGTCTCCGCCCAGTTCTCCTCGAAGCCGTTGCTCGGCCGCTGCACCGGGGCCGACCAGCCCGCCCGCCACCGGGTCCCCGTGTCCGCTCCGCCCGTCGCCCCGGTCCGTGCCGCCGTGTCGAGGCCCGCTGTCCGTACAGCCATGGTCCGTCCCCCTTCTGGATGGGTCCGCCGGTTCCCCGGCGGTCTTCCGCTTCGGGACAGATCCTGCCGACCGCGGCCCGGCCCACCCAGCCCCCGGCTTCGCGTACGCACAGCGTGCCTACCACCGGCAGGGTCACCCTCGGGGGGTGCCCGGACCCTCCGGCTCCCCGAACTCCGCGCGGATCGCGGCCGTGTGCTCCCCGAGCGCGGGCACCGCGCCCATCACCGCCTCCCGGCCCGCCACCGTCACCGGCGGCAGCAGCCCGCGCAGCGGACCGGCGGGCGAGCCGAACTCCCGCCATCTGTCCCGCGCCGCCAGCTGGGGGTGGGCGGCGAACTCGGCGACCGTACGCAGCCGGGCGGCCGCGATGCCCGCGGCGTCCAGCAGGGCGAGGACGCCCTCAGCCGTGTGCCCGGCGAAGCACTCCTCGATGACGGCCGTCAGTTGCCCGTCATGGGTGTGGCGCAGCGGATTGTCCGCGAAGCGCGGATCGTCCGCCAACTCCGGGCGGCGTAACACGCGTTCGCACAGCGCCCGCCACTCGCGGTCGTTCTGCACGCTGAGGAAGACCTGGCCACCGTCGCCGCACCCGTAGTGCCCGTAGGGGGAGATGGACGGGTGCCGGGCCCCGGTGCGGGTCAGGGGTGTCCCACCGTACGCCTCCGCGTAGTACGGCTGTCCCATCCACTCGGCCAGGGCGTCGAAGAGGGAGAGGGACAGGGCAGAGCCCTCGCCGGTGCGCTCGCGCTCGTACAGGGCGGTGAGGATGCCCGTGAAGGTGTACATTCCTCCGGCGATGTCGGCGACGGATATCCCCGGCCGGGCGACGGAGTCCGGGGTTCCGGTGAGCGAGACCAGCCCGGCTTCGCACTGCACCAGCAGGTCGTAGGCCTTTCTGTCCCGGTAGGGGCCGCTCGTGCCGTAGCCGGAGACGTCACAGGTGATCAGGCGGGGGTGGCGGGCCCGCAGGGGGCCGGGGGCCAGGCCCAGCCGCTCGGCGGCGCCGGGGCCGAGGTTCTGCACGAAGACGTCGGCGTGGGCGAGGAGCCGGTCGAGCAGCGCCCGGTCCGTGGCGTCCTTGAGGTCCAGGACCACGCTCTCCTTGCCCCGGTTGACCCAGACGAAATAGGCGGAGAGGCCCTTCACCCTGCGGTCGTAGTCCCGGGCGAAGTCGCCGCGCCCGGGGCGTTCGACCTTGATGACCCGGGCCCCCAGGTCGGCGAGCTGACGGGTGGCGAAGGGGACCGCTACGGCCTGTTCGAGGGCGACGACCGTGATGCCGCGCAGGGGTGGTTCCGGCACGCTTCCTCCTTGGGAACGAGCACGGTTGACAGGGGCGGGCGCTGTCAGGAGGGCGGCTCCGGGCTCTCGACGAGGACCACCTCCAGAGTGCGCGGGCCGTGGACCCCCTCGACGCGGTCCAGTTCGATGTCGCTCGTCGCCGACGGGCCCGAGATCCAGGTCAGGGGCCGGACGGGGGAGAGTCGCTCCAGGGCCCGCGGCACCGAATCCACCACCTGCCCGGGGGCCCGCACCACGCACAGGTGGTGGTCGGGCACGAGCGTGATGCGGCGGCGGCCCTGGTCCGGGCCCGCGTCGAGGACCAGGGTGCCGGTCTCGGCGATCGCCAGCGCGCACCCGGTGACCACGCTGTCCACGGCGTCCAGGGCACGGGCCGTCAGCTCGGCGGTGTCCACGACCTGTTCGACCGCCGCCTCCGCCAGCCAGCCGTCCGGCAGGCCGACCGGTACGACGACCCGGTGGGCGCCGCGCCGGCGGAGCAGCTCCGCGAGCAGCGCGGGCAGCCCGGGCGGGTCCGTGCGGTGGACGACGGCCCGGTAGTCCGTCAGCCGAGCGGCGAGCAGATCGACGGACTCGGCCGGCGTCCGTTCGCCGTGCGCCCGCAGATAATCCCGGGGAACCGGGTGATCCTCGGGGCGCTCGTAGCGCGGCACATCGGCCAGCGCGCGCCGCACGCGCCCCAGGATGCGCGCCCTGCCGGCGGAGTGCGCCGGGCCGTCGGTCATGGCCGCTCCCCCCGGGTGCGGGCCCACCAGTCCCGGAAGGACTCCTCGGGCACTTCCGGCAGTTCACGGGTGTCCGACCAGGCGCGGCCCGGGCCCGGCAGTCGCCGGGGGTGGACGCGGCGGGTCCGGGCGGCGAGGCGCTGGGCCCGGCGCAGCGCGGCCGGGTGGTCGAAGGCCCAGCCGGCGGCGCGCATCGCGGCGCGCTCCAGGGCGTGGCGCTTCGCGGGCCTGATCACGGTCCGGTTGCCGCCGACGGTGACGGGCCCGCCCTCCACGACGCGTTCCCGCAGATGGACCAGGACCTCCGGGATGTCGATGGCCACCGGGCACACCTCGTAGCAGGCGCCGCACAGGGACGAGGCGAAGGGGAGCGACTCCTCCAGCGGCGAGGCGAGGCCGCGCAGTTGCGGAGTGAGGATCGCGCCGATGGGCCCGGGGTAGGGCGAGCCGTAGGCGTGGCCGCCGGCGCGCTCGTAGACCGGGCAGACGTTGAGGCAGGCCGAGCAGCGGATGCAGCGCAGCGCCTGGCGCCCGACCTCGTCGGCGAGGGTGTCGGTGCGGCCGTTGTCGAGCAGCACGAGGTGGAAGTCGCGGGGGCCGTCCTCGTCCGTGGTGCCCGTCCACATCGAGGTGTAGGGGTTCATGCGCTCGGCGGTGGAGGAGCGCGGCAGCAGCTGGAGGTAGATCTCCAGGTCCCGCCAGGTCGGTACGGTCTTCTCGATTCCGACCACGGAAATCAGGGTTTCGGGGAGTGTGAGGCACATACGGCCGTTGCCCTCGGACTCGACGACGACCAGGGTGCCGGTCTCGGCCACCATGAAGTTGGCGCCGGAGATGCCGACCTTGCAGCGCAGGAACTTCTCGCGCAGGTGCAGCCGCGCGGCCTCGGCGAGGTCGGCGGGCCGGTCGGTGAGTCCTTCGGGTGCCGGGCGGCCCCAGTCGGCCATCCGGTCGCGGAAGACGTCGCGGATCTCCCGGCGGCCGCGGTGGATCGCCGGGACGAGGATGTGGGAGGGCAGGTCGTCGCCGAGCTGGACGATGAGCTCGGCGAGGTCCGTCTCGTAGGCGCGGATGCCCGCCTCCTCCAGGGCGGCGTTGAGGCCGGTCTCCTGGGTGACCATGGACTTGACCTTGACGACCTCGCGCTCGCCGGTGGCCCGCACGAGGTCGGTGACGATGCGGTTCGCCTCGTCGGCGTCGGCCGCCCAGTGGACCGTGCCCCCGGCGCGGGTGACGTTCTCCTCCAGCAGCGGCAGATAGTGGTCCAGGTGGTGCAGCGTGCGGTCCTTGACGGCCGCTCCGGCCGCCCGCAGCCGCTCCCAGTCCTCCAGTTCGGCCACGGCGGCGGCCCGTTTGGCGCGGATGGTGTGGGTGGCGTGCCGGAGGTTGGCGCGCAGCGTGCCGTCCCGGGTCGACTCGGCGGCGGCGCGGGGGAAGGCGGGCATGCCCAGGTACGTACGGCTCACGGCACGACTCCGTCCGTGCAGGCCAGGATCTCCGCCAGGTGGAGGGTGCGCACGGGGGAGTCCTCCCGGGCGAGGGTGCCGCCGATGTGCAGCAGGCAGGAGTTGTCGGCCGCGCAGACCGCCGCGGCGCCGGTCCGGGTGATCGCCCGGGCCTTGTCGGCGCCCATGGCGGCGGAGACGGCGGCGTTCTTGACGGCGAACGTGCCGCCGAAGCCGCAGCACTCGTCGGCGCCTTCGAGCTCGCGCAGTTCGAGCCCCTCGACGTGCTCCAGCAGTCGGCGCGGGCGGTCACGCAGGCCCAGGGCGCGCAGGCCGTGGCAGGTGGGGTGGTAGGTGACGGTGTGGGGGAAGCGGGCGCCGACGTCGACGACGCCCAGCACGTCCACGAGGAACTCGGTGAGTTCGTACGTCCTGGGCACCAGCCGCTCCGCGGCGGCACGCAGCCGCGCCGCCTCCCCGGGGCGTCCCTCGGCGGCCGCGCGGGCGGCGATCCGGGGGTAGGCGTCCCGGACCATCGCGGCGCACGAGGCGGAGGGGGTGACGACGTACTCGTGATCGGCGAACGCGGCGGCGGTGCGCAGGAGCAGCGGCTCGGCGCCGTGGCGGTAGCCCGTGTTGTACAGGGGCTGGCCGCAGCAGCTCTGCGCCGTCGGGAAGTCGACGCGCACACCGAGCCGTTCCAGCAGCGTGACCACGGCCCGGCCGGTGCTCGGCCGCAGCGTGTCGTTGACGCAGGTGACGAACAGCCCTACGCGCATGACACCTCGGCCATCTCCTCGCGGTCGGTGACGCGGTCCGTGACGCTGTCGGTGACGCTCCGGCCAGTGATCGTCTCCGCCGCCTCATACTGCCGCAGCGAGCGCCCGCTGGGAAGAACCCGCCGCGTCCGGTGGGCCCTCCGCCAGGAGTGTCCTGATCTCGCGCACGGCGGCGCGCCCGGCGCGGTTGGCGCCGATGGTGCTCGCCGACGGTCCGTAGCCGACCAGGTGGACGCGGGGGTCGCGGACCGCGCGCGTGCCCTCGAGCCGGATGCCGCCGCCCGCCTCGCGCAGCCCCAGCGGGGCGAGGTGGCCGAGGGCCGCGCGGAAGCCGGTGGCCCACAGGATGACGTCGGCGTCGACGGCCGTGCCGTCGGCCCAGGCGACACCGGTCGGCGTGACGCGGTCGAACATCGGCAGCCGGTCCAGGACCCCGGCCGCGCGGGCCCGTTCCATCGCGGACGTCATCGGGAGCCCCGTGACCGACACGACGCTCTGCGGCGGAAGGCCCTCCCGCACCCGTCGCTCCACCAGGGCGACGGCGTCGCGGCCGCGTGCCTCGTCGAAGGGGCCTTCCCGGAAGACGGGCGGCCGGCGCGTCACCCACGTCGTGGCGTCCGCCACCTCGGCGATCTCCAGCAGGTGCTGCACCGCCGAGGTGCCGCCGCCGACGACCACGACGCGCAGCCCGGCGAAGGCGTCCGGCCCGGGGTAGTCCGCGGTGTGCAGCTGACGGCCCCGGAAGCCCTCCCCGCCGGGGTAGCGGGGCCAGAAGGGGCGCTCCCAGGTGCCGGTCGCGTTGATCAGCGTACGGGCCGACCAGACGCCCTCGGACGTCTCCACGCGCAGCCGCCCGCCACCGCCCTCGCGTACCGCGCGCACGTCGACCGGCCGGCGCACGCGCAGGCCGAAGGCGCGCTCGTAGTCCGCGAAGTACCCGGCGATCACCTCCGAGGAGGGCCGGTCGTCGTCCGCGTCCGTCAGCTCCATGCCCGGCAGGGCGTGCATGCCGTGCACCTTGCCGTAGGTCAGCGTCGGCCAGCGAAACTGCCAGGCGCCGCCCGGGCGCGGCGAGCGGTCGAGGACGACGAAGTCCCGCTCGGGCTCGTACCCCGCGCGCCGCAGGTGGTACGCGGCGGACAGGCCCGCTTGCCCCGCGCCCACGACCACGGCCTCGACGTCCCGCACCCCGGTTTCGTTCATGTTTCTACTAACTGTCGGGACGGGTGATCTCTTCCCGGCGGGCGGGGGCGGGCGGGCGCCGGTACGACGAGGTGCGGGATCCGTACGAAGATGGGCGCATGAGCGATACCTTCCGCACCCGTGTCCTGGAGATCACCACCGGCCGCTCCGAGCGCGTGTACGACCTCACCGACCACTGCGAGGCGTTCCTGCGCGAGGCGGCCGGAGGCCGTGACGGCCTGCTCAACGTGTTCGTGCCCCACGCGACCGCCGGCGTGGCGGTGCTGGAGACGGGCGCGGGCAGCGACGACGACCTGCTGGCCGCGCTGCGGGACCTGCTGCCCGCGGACGACCGCTGGCGGCACCGGCACGGCAGCCGCGGCCACGGCCGTGACCACGTGCTGCCGGCCCTGGTGCCGCCGCACGCGACCCTTCCGGTCATCGGTGGGCGGCTGGAGCTCGGAACCTGGCAGTCCGTGTGCCTGGTCGACACCAACGTGGACAACCCGGACCGCCAGGTGCGGCTGAGCTTCCTGGGCTGAGGGGCGCTGAGGATCAGTCCTTCTGCGCCGACCGCGGAAGCTGGCGCAGCTTCAGCTCGGTCTTCGTGCCGAAGGCCCAGTCGAGCATCCGCACGGCGTCGGGGTAGCGGTTCGTGGGGTCGTTGAGGATGACGCCCACGACCGTGCGGTCGCCGCGCCGGGCGGCGAAGACCAGGCACGGTCCGGCGGCCGTGCCGGTGCCGGTCTTGATGCCGATCGCGCCCTCGTAGGACCCGAGCAGCTTGTTGGTGTTGTCCCAGCGGTAGGTGCGGTTGACGTTCACGGCCTTCTGGCTGGTGGTCGTCGTCTTGACCACCGTGGCGAGCGTGTCGTTCGCCAGCGCGTACCGGGCCAGCGTCGCCGAGTCGCGCGGGGTGGTGTAGTTGTCCCCGTTGGCCGATATGCCGTCGAACGAGTCGTACCGGGTGTTGGTCATGCCCAGGTCCTCGGCCGTCTTGTTCATCTTGGCTATGAACTGCCGGGTCCGGGCGGCCTCCGTGTTGCCCAGGCCGAAGGTGTCGGCGAGCGCGTACGCGGCGTCGCACCCGGAGGGGAGCATCAGCCCGTACAGCAGCTGACGTACGGTCAGGGTGTCGCCCGTCCGCAGGTCGGCGGTGCTGGCGCCATTGCGTTCCACGTAGTCGCGGTACGACTGCTTGATGGTGACCTGCTTGTCGAGGTCGAGGCCGCGCTTGTTCAGCACCGTGACGGCGGTCATGATCTTGGTGGTGCTGGCCATCTGCCGCTTGGTGTCGGCGTCCTTGCCCCACAGCTCGTGGTTCGTCCCGCTGTCGAGCAGGAACGCGCCCTGCGCGGCGATGTCGGACGGGCCGCCCTCGGCCTGGGCGGTCGCCGCGGGCAGCGCGATGGCCAGCGCGAGCGCCGAGGCGATCGCAGCCGCGTACCGACGGCGGACGGGTCTGCTTCTGAGCTCCATGAAGGGACCTTTTCCTCGTGAATCGGGTGTGGCGTGCCGATGATCGCACCAGTGACTCACGAGGAAAAAACGGAATGTACGGTTCATTCCCCACGGCCGTCGAAGACCCACGTGTAGGCCCGTTCGGCGTCGAACTCCCCCTGGCCGCCCGGGAACAGCAGCCCCGCCGTCCTGAACGCCGGATCGGCCGCCACGGTGGGCGCGTACGGCACCCCCACGCACCGCATCCCCGCCCGGTGGGCCGCCTCGGCGCCCGGAGGCGCGTCCTCCACCACCACGCAGCCCCTGGGTTCCGCGCCCAACCGCCGTGCCGCCTCCAGGAAGACGTCCGGTTCGGGCTTGCCCCGGGGCACCTCCTCGGCCGAGACCACCGCGGCGAAACGGTCCGTCAGGCCGACGCACTCCAGCACCGTTCGGATGATCCGCCGCGAGGATCCGGACGCCACGGCCAGCGGCACCCCGGCCCCGTACAGCCGCTCCACGTACGTCCGCATCCGGGGGAACGTTTCCGTGCGCGTCCCCGCCAGCTCCAGATACGCGCGGTTCAACTCGGCGAGCAGCTCGTCCACGGGCACGTCGAGGCGGTTCTCCCGGCGCAGGGTCTCCAGCGTCTCGAGCGTGCCGATCCCGACGAACCGCAGGTGATCGTCCCAGCCGAAGGCGCGTACACCGTGGTGGGCGAGCACGGCCCGGCTCGCCTCGAAATAGTTCGGCTCGCTGTCCACCAGCGTTCCGTCGAGATCGAAGATGACCGCGAGAGGCGCGGACGCGTTCGCGGACCGGCTTGAAGTGATCACGCGCCCAGCATGGCAGGGCCCTCCTGGCCCAACGGCACTGCGTGCCCGGCGGTCAGGTCGTGCGCTGCGCCGCCCGCCCCACCGACTCCACCAGCGGCACCATCCGGTACGGCACCCGCTCGCGCAGCACCATCTCGGTCCGTGTGCGCACCACGCCGGGCAGCTGCACCAGCCGCTGGATCACGTCCTCCAGGTGTGCCGGGTCGCGTGCGACGACGCGCGCCATCAGATCGCCGCTGCCCGTTATCGAGAACGCCTCGATGATCTCCGGTACGTCACCGAGCTCGTTCGCCACGCTGTCGAGGTGGCCCTGGGTGACCTCGATGTGGACGAACGCCAGCACGGGGTGGCCGAGCGCGGCGGGGGAGAGGCGGGGGCCGGTCCCGGTGATCACGCCGTCGCGCTCCAGCCGGTCGAGCCGTGCCTGCAGCGTGCCGCGCGCGATCCCCAGCAGCCGCGCGTACTCCCGAGCGCTCGTCCGCGGCCGCTCCAGCAGCAGTCGCAGGATCCTGGCGTCCAGCGCGTCCACGGCCATGGGCCACCGGCTCCCTCGGGGTCGTTCGGTCCGGCCCGCACTGTACCAATGGCCCAGTCGTTCGGGGTGAAGCCGCACGGTACGGCGGAACGCGGCCATTGGCCCGCTCCTGGCGCAGTTACTCGTTGTTCTGCTGGGCCAATGGCTCAGTTTTTCGGGGCACTCTTGAGCCACCCGCCGCAGTGATGGTCTGATGGTCGGGTCGATGGCGCTGCGGATCCCCGCGGCGCCTTTTTCATGCCGGGTTCCATGCCGGGATTCCCATGGCTCCGCGCCGGGATCCGGGCGGGTTTCGCATCGGGATGTCGAAACAAGACGTCGAAAGGGGCGCAAAGCAGTGCTGAAGAGGGCGTTCGTGGCACCCGATCCGGGCCGGGCCAGGCTGCGGACCGCCACCCGCGCCGTGCTGGGCGTGGGCCTCGCGGTCACCGTCGTGGCACTGTCCGGGCTGCCGCTGACGGCCTCCATCACCGGCGGGCTCGCCGCGCTGCTCGCGCTGTTCACGGTCGCCGACCCGACCGTCCGCCGCCAGGCGGTCACCACCGCGCTGCTGCCCGCCGTCGGCCTGCCCGTCCTCGCGCTGGCGTCGGCCCTGCACGGGCTGCCGCTCGCCCGGGACGCCGCCTTCCTCGCCGTCGTCTTCTGCGGCGTGTACGCCCGCCGCTGGGGCCCCCGGGGCAACGCCCTCGGGATCTTCGGCTTCATGATGTTCTTCGCGACGCAGTTCCTGCACGCCGTCCCCGCCCAGCTGCCGCACCTGTACGCGGCGGTGCTCCTGGGCCTGGCGGCCGCCGGCGGCGTCCGCTTCGCGGTCTGGCCCATCGAGCGGCGCACCCCGCCGCCCGCCGTCCCCGCACCCCTCGGCGCCCGGGGCCTCGCGCGCGCCACCACCCGGCAGGCCTTCCAGACCGCCTTCGCCTGCGGCCTGGCCCTCGCCGTCGGCCAGCTGGTCTCCCAGGAGCGCTGGTACTGGGCCGTCGGCACGGCCTGGTGGATCTTCGTCAACACCGCCTCGCGCGGGGAGACCCTCGTCCGCGGCTTCCGTCGCGTCGTCGGCACCGTCGCGGGCATCGCCGCCGGCCTTCTCGTGGCCGTACCCCTGCACGGCGCGCCCGCGCCCACCGCGGCCCTGGTCGCCCTCTGCGTCTTCGGGATCTTCTACACCGCCGCCCCCTCCTACAGCTGGATGATGTTCTTCGTCACCGTCATGGCCGGCCTGCTGTACGGGCTCCTCGGCGTCCTCCACCCCGGCCTGCTGGCGCTGCGCTTCGAGCAGACCCTCGTGGGCGCGGCGGGCGCGGCCGTCGCCGTCGCCGTCGTCCTGCCCGTCACCACCCACGCCGCCACCGACGCCTGGATCAGGCGGGCCCTGCTGGCCGTGCGGCACTGCACCGCCGAGTCCACGCGCAGGCTGGCCGGCGACGAGTCGGCCGACCCCGCCCCGCAC
The DNA here is from genome assembly GCF_014648775.1 of Streptomyces abikoensis. Taxonomy (GTDB): domain Bacteria; phylum Actinomycetota; class Actinomycetes; order Streptomycetales; family Streptomycetaceae; genus Streptomyces; species Streptomyces abikoensis. The sequence goes on along the minus strand of NZ_BMRT01000001.1, from coordinate 541,731 downwards.
GTCGCCGAGCTGGAGCTCCTCCTGACCAAGGTGCGGGTCTCCCTCGCCCCGCTGCTCCACCCGCTGAGCCCGCTGCGGGCGCGCCGCGAGCGCGCCCTGGCGGTCCTCGCCCACCTCGACGACTGCGCCCGCCAGGCCCGCGGCCTGGCGGAGGTCGCCGCCGACCCCGCCGCCTCCCACGACGCCCGGCTGACCGCCGCCTGCGACCGCGTCGAATCCGCGCTGCTTGCCCTGGCCGCGCCCGGCGAGACGCCCGGAGCCGCGACGGGCCCCGGCGCCGCCCCGCACCACCACCCGGGCGCCGAGACCGCCCTCGCCCACCTGCGCGACCTGGAGGCGTCCCTCGCCTCGCTGGCCACGCCGCTGCGCGAGGGGCCGCGCGGGGTCTTCGCCCCTGCGGCGTGAGGGGTCGGGCCGGTGGGCTTCGGACGTCGGGCGTCGCGGGCCGACGGGCGCTGCCGCCCCGGCTGTCCGGTCCGCCGCCCGGTGGCCGGGCACGGTGTCCGGCCTGCCCGGGGCGCCGCCCGCAGGGCCGCCTGAGCGCATCCGACCTCCCGGCGCCCGGCCGCCCGTACCCCCGGCGAGGCGGCGGCGCGCGGGCCGGGGGAGCGGCCGGTCGCGGCGTTGTCAGTGCCGCCGTGTAGCGTCGGAGCCACTGACAGTGATCCGACGCCCGGCGGGCCGCACCGACCCGCCAGGCCGCGAGGGGGAGGACGTCATGGCGAACGGCAGCGAAGGACAGCGGCGCCGGTGGGCTTACATCGGCTCGTTCACCGAGGCGGGCGGCCCCGGCCTCACCGTGGCCGAGGTCGACGCCGTGACCGGCGCGCTCACGCCCGTCCACGCCACCGACGCGGTCGTGAACCCGTCGTACCTGGCGCTCTCGCCCGGGGGCGACGTCCTGTACGCGGTCAGCGAGACCGACGAGGGGGCCGTGGCGGCGTTCTCCCTCGCGGATCCCGCCCGGCCCGCGCTCCTGGGCCCGCCCGTGCCCGTCCGGGGCGACGGGCCCACCCACCTCGCCACCGCCGGCCCGTGGCTGCTCACCGCCAACTACGGCTCCGGCAGCGTCAGCGCCCTGCCGGTCCGGGTGGGCGGCGCCCCGGGCGCTCCCTCGGCGGTGTTCCCGCACCAGGGAAGCGGCCCCGTGGCGGACCGTCAGGCCGCGCCGCACGCGCACGCCGTCGCGCCCGACCCCACCGGGCGCTGGCTCCTCGCGACCGACCTGGGCACGGACTCGGTGTGGATCTACGGGACCGACCCCGTCACCGGCGCGCCCGGCCCCCACGGGGAGACTCGGCTGCGCCCCGGCAGCGGCCCCCGGCATCTGGTCTTCCACCCGCGCGGCGACCGCGCCTACGTCCTCAACGAGCTGGAGCCCACCGTCACCGTCTGCCGCTGGGACGGGGCGACGGGGACGCTCGAGCCCTTGAGCGAGACGCGCGTCGTACCGGCCGGGGCGGAGGGGCCGACGTACCCGTCCGCCCCTGTGGTCTCCGCCGACGGCCGCTTCCTGTGGGCGGCCAACCGGGGCCACGACAGCGTCGCCACGCTCTCCCTCGACCCCTCCGGCGACGAGCTGGTGCTGCTCGGCACCGTCGGCTGCGGCGGGCACTGGCCCCGTGACCTGACGGCCGGCCCGGACGGGCGGGTGCTGTACGCGGCCAACGAGCGCTCCGGGGATGTCACCTGGTTCACCGTCGACCCGGACACGGGCATACCGGAGCGGACGGGCTCGGCCGCGATCGCGGCGGCGTCCTGCGTGGTCTTCGCCTGAGCCGCGCGTCGCCACGCGCTGCCGCGGAGCGGTCTTCGCTCACGCGGGCCCGTCCCCGGCGGGGCGCCGGTCCTCGCGGTCGTGGGGTTGCTGGCGCCGCGCGAGGAGCTCGTCCGCGCCTTGTCCGCGTTGCGACCGTCGTCTGCCCCTTCCGTGCGGTCCCTTCCGTGCGGTGCGAAGGCGCTCACGCGGGCTGCTCGCTCCGGCCGTGGAGGGATTCCTCCGTGCCTCGCCCACCCTGCGACGGCCGCCGCCTACCGCGCGGACCGGCGTTCCCCACCGGAGGGGGACGGTTCCCGCTCGACTCGGCAGGGGCTTCGCCGGAGGCGGCCGCAAACGCCGGGAGGGGCCTCCGGCGGTGGAGACCCCTCCCGTGGCGGTGCGGACGGCCGGGTTACCGGGCGGCTGAGGCGCCCTGGGCCGTGGGCAGCGTGATGCCCAGCGCGGCCGTGTACGTGGCGAGGACGAGCTTGCCGAGCGACGGGTACTCGCCCAGCGGCTCGGCGGCGGCGCAGCCGGCCTCCTTGGCGGCCATGGCCGTGAGGGTCTCGTCGACCTCGGGGCCGATGAGGCAGGGGGCCAGCGCCAGGTTCCGGGAGCCGGAGCCGCGCAGCTGGTCGGCGGCGCGGGCGACGGCGCCGTCCTCGTCCAGCGCGGCGGCCAGCACCGGCACCGCGAGACGGGCGGAGAGCAGCATGCCGGTGATGCCGGCGGACTGCACGGCCTCCTCACCGCCGACCGTCGCCAGGACGATACCGTCGGCGGCCGTTGCGACTGTGAACAGCCGGGCGCGGTCGGCGCGGGCCAGCCCGGCCTCCGAGAGGCGGACGTGGAGGGCCTCCGCGAGCAGCGGGTGCGGGCCGAGCGCGTCGGTGAGCTCGCTGGCGGAGCCGCTGCTCATCACGGCCTGGCGTATGCGGCGGACGACGGCGCTGTCCGGGCCCGCCAGCAGCGGCACGACGACGGCGTCGGGCGCCTGCGCCCAGACGGCGGCGCCCTCCGGGCCCTCGGCGGCCTCGGCCTCGGCCATGCGGGCGGCGCGCTGGGCGGAGGCGTGGCCGAGGACGGCGTCCAGGGCGGGGAAGCCGTCACCGGCGTCGTCGCCCTCGGTGGCGTCCACGTAGCCGATGCGCGCGTCGAGGCCCGGAAGCTCCGAGCGGGCGATGCTCAGCAGCTCCTCGGCGAGGCGGCGCGTGGTGATGTCGGGCGTCCCGGGCACGGCGAGCACCAGCGGGGGAGCACCCGCCGGAGCGGCCGCGGGCTCCGGCCGCCGGTGCCGTCCGGGCTGGCGGGGACGCGGCATTCGTACTGGCAGGCCCGGCGTGGGCCCTGTGGGGGAGCTCATGGCGCCGCATGTTAGCCGTTCATAGGACTCGTCCGTTTAGGTGGGGGTAAATGATCAAGGTCTGTCCGGTTTTATTCATCACCTCAAGCGTTGGGTGCGGATGTGATCAGCAAACGACGCGCAGGAGCGCGCCGTCCACGGGCAGTGCGAGGCTGTCCTCCGTCAGCGCCGTGGCCACGCGCAATGCCCCCGCGAGGGGGTCGCCCTGAGCGGTCGTCATCCGGGCCTGCGGTAGTTGCATTTGCAACTCTTCCTGGACGGGGGAGAGCAGGGGCTCGCCCATGCGGAACAGCCCGCCCGTCAGCGCCACCTCGGGAGCCGCGGCCGGGCCCGCGGCCGGGCCCGCGTCCGGGCTCGTGGCTGGTGGGCAGGCCGCCGCGGCGGACGCGGCGATGTGGCGCGCGGCTTCCCGCAGGATGCCCGCCGCGACCGGGTCGTCCGGCGCGCAGCGCCCCACCTCCGGGGCGAAGGAGGCCAGCACGGCGGGCCGGTCCGGCCGGGGGTAGAGCTTTCCGGGCAGCCCGCACGCCGGGCCGAGGACCGCCTCCAGGCGGGCGAGCAGCGCCGGTGATCCCCCGGCGCGCCCGTCGAACGCCCGCATCGCCGCCTCCAGCCCGGCCCGTCCGATCCAGGCGCCGCCACCGCAGTCGCCCAGCAGATGACCCCAGCCGTCGGCGCGCCGCCAGCGGCCCTCCGGGCCGAGGGCGGTGCCGAGCGCGATCACGCCCGTACCGGCGGCGACGACCACGCCCGGGCGCTGCCCCAGGGCGCCCGCGTAGGCGGTCACGGCGTCGCTGGCCAGCGCGAGCCGCCGGGCGCCGAGCTCGGCGCGCAGTACTCCGGGCAGCACGGCGTGGAGGTCGTTCCCCAGGGTCGCCATGCCTGCGGCGCCCACGCACACGGCGTCGCAGCCCGGCGAACCGGCCTCGTGGAGCAGCCGCCGGGCGGCGGGCAGCACCCGGTCGAGCAGCTCCGGGGCGTCGATGCCGCGCCCGCCCGTGCCGACCGGTACGGGGGAGGACCAGGTCAGCGGGGAGCCGCCGGCGGCCGGGGCGAGCGCCACCCGCAGGCCCGAGCCGCCCGAGTCGACCCCCAGGACCGCGCCCGCTCTGCCCCTGCCCGCCGTGCCGGTACGAAGCGACATGGCGCGCACCCTATCGCCCGGGCCGTGGCCCGTGTCAGGCCAGTCGCCAGTCGACCGGCGCCATGCCCTGCTGGGCCAGCAGGTCGTTGGTCCGGCTGAACGGGCGCGAGCCGAAGAAGCCGCGGTCCGCCGACATGGGGGAGGGGTGCGCCGACTCCACGCACGGCACCCCGCCCAGCAGCGGCCGCAGATTGCGGGCGTCGCGCCCCCAGAGCACCGCCACCATCGGCTTGCCCCGGGACACCAGCGCGCGGATCGCCTGCTCGGTGACCTCTTCCCACCCCTTGCCCCGGTGGGCGGCGGGCTTGCGCGGGGCGGTGGTCAGCGCCCTGTTGAGCAGCAGCACCCCCTGCCGGGTCCACGGGGTGAGGTCGCCGTTGGACGGCCGGGGCAGCCCGAGGTCCGTGTGCAGCTCCCGGAATATGTTCTCCAGGCTGCCCGGGAGCGGGCGCACCTCCGGGGCGACGGAGAAGCTGAGGCCGACGGCGTGGCCGGGCGTGGGGTAGGGGTCCTGACCCACGATCAGTACTCTGACGTCGTCGAACGGCTGCTGGAAGGCGCGCAGCACGTTGGCGCCGGACGGCAGGTAGGTCCGGCCCGCCGCGATCTCGGCGCGCAGGAAGTCACCCATGGCGGCGATCCGCCCGGCCACCGGCTCGAGCGCCTTGGCCCAGCCCGGTTCGACGATCTCGTTCAAGGGTCTCGCAGCCACGGCTGCCGTGCCTCCCTGTCCTCACGTATGGACGGTGTCGCTCTGAGGCAAAGATCGTACGCGAGGCGAGGGCGGCGCCCGTCGGGATGCCCGGACGGCAGCGCGGACCGGCCGGTGCGACGCTCCCGCGCGTCCTGCGGATTCACCCGTCGCGGTGCCCGGGGACCCCCCATCGGCTTGTCATCCTTTATGACTTACTTCTGGACGGGCCTTGACGGCGACGGGCCCACCTCGTGGACGGCGACAGGCCCACCTCGTGTCGGACCTCGTGTTGGACAGGCGCCCGGACCGCGGGGAATGTAAGCAGGAAGCATGCGCCTTCAGCACCGTCTGCCGGACCCCGAAGGGTCGTGGCGCCCCAGCCGTGCGCTGATCGCGGTGCCGCTGGGGCTGATCGGGCTGATCGTGACGGTGGACCTGCTGACCGCGCCCAACATCCACCTCGGCCCCCTGCTGGTCGTGGCCCCGACGATCACCGCGGTGTTCGCCGGTCCCCGGCTCACCGCCCTCATCGGCGTCCTCGCCGTGGTCGCCCAGATCGTCATCGGCCTCTTCCACGGCGGGCTGTGGACGTCCAACCACCAGGCGCAGATCATCGCGCTCGTGGTGATCACCCTGTTCGTCGTGGCCTTCCGCTCGGTGCACGAGGGCCATCAAAAGGCGCTCAGCCAGGCCCGCTGGGTGGCCGACGTCGCCCAGAAGGTCCTGCTCAGGCCACTGCCGACGCGGCTGGGGCCGCTGCGCATCGCGTCGGTGTACGTCGCCGCGGAGGCCGGGGCACGGATCGGCGGCGACCTCTACGCGGCCGTCCGCACTCCCCGGGGCGCCCGCGTGATGATCGGCGACGTACGGGGCAAGGGACTGACGGCGGTCGGCGACGCGGCCCTGCTGCTCGGCGCCTACCGCGCCGCCGCCCATCGCGATCCACCGCTGCCCCGGCTGGTGGCACACCTCCAGAACGCCCTCTACTCGGAGACCGAGGGGTCCGAGGGGGCTGAGGGGTCCGAGGAGTCCGGACAGCCCACCGGCGACGCGTCGGCCGGGGAACGGTTCGTCACGGCCGCGGTCCTCGACATCCCCGACGACGAGCAGGTGCTCCGACTCATCAATTGCGGCCACCCGCCGCCGATCCTGCTGCGCGACGGGGAGCCGACGGAACTGACGGTGCGGGATCCCGCCCTCCCCCTCGGGGTGAGCGGCAGCGTCACCGAAGACGACTACGAGGCCGAGACCTTCCCCTACCGGGACGGCGACCTCCTGCTGCTCTACACCGACGGGGTCATCGAGACCCGCGACGCCGACGGCGTCTTCTACCCCCTCGCCGACCGGCTCCGGGCCTGGCGGGAAACCGACCCCCAGCGGCTCGCCCAGCGCCTCCACGGCGATCTGGTCGTCCACGCGGGCGGCTCCCTGGACGACGACGTCGCCCTCGTCGCCATCGCCCGCCACCCGGTCGGGACGGCCGGCCGGAACGTCAGTTCACTGCCGTCCCCTCCACCGAGCGCGCGGCGCCGAGCAGGCCCTCCCAGTCCGGGATCTTGACGGTGCCCCGGCCCAGCCGGCGCCCCAGCGTGGCCTCGGCCGCCTCGATGCCCAGCCAGCCCGGCCACTCCACCGGGTCCCCGCCGGCCGCGCGCAGGGCGGTGAGCGGGTCCTCGGCGGGGCGGCGGGCCAGGAGGGCCCGGGCGTCGGCGAGCAGCGAGCCCACGGTCTCCTTGGCGCAGGGGCGGTTGGTGCCGATGACGCCGGTCGGCCCGCGCTTGATCCAGCCCGCGACGTACTCGCCGGGCGAGGGCGCGCCGTCCCGCAGCACGCGCCCCTGGTCGTGGGGGACGGTGCCGCGCTCGGGGTCGAACGGCAGCCCGGGGATGGGGACTCCGCGGTAGCCCACCGAGCGCAGGACCAGCCGCGCCTCGATCTCCTCGAACCGCCCGGTGCCCACGACGCCGCCGTTCCCGTCCGGCGCCGTCCGCTCGAAGCGCACCGCCCGTACGGCCTCGTCGCCCAGCAGGGCGACGGGCCGCAGGAAGAACCGCAGCCGGATCCGCCGGAGCCCGTCGGTGTCCGGCCGCCCGGCCCACTCCCGCAGCACCTCCACGTTGCGGCGGGCGGCCGCGGACAGCGCGGAGGGGTCGGCCCACGCCGGGTCCAGCGCGGCCTCGTCGGCCCGTACGTGCGCCCAGGCGCCCGGCAGGGTGCCCAGTTCGCGCAGCTCCTTGGTGGTGAACCGGGCCTGGGCCGGTCCCCGCCGGCCCACCATGTGGATCTCCCGCACCCGGCTGGCGGCGAGCGTGGCCAGGGCCGCGTCCGGGACGTCGGTGGGCCGCAGGTCGTCCGCGCGGCGCGCCAGCACCCGCGCCACGTCGACGGCCACGTTGCCGACGCCGATGACGACGGCGGAGCGCGCCTCGAGGGCGAACCCTTCGGGCGCGGCGTCGGGGTGGGCGCTGTACCAGGAGACGAACTCGGTCGCCGAGAAGCTGCCCGGCAGGTCCTCGCCCGGGATGCCCAGCCGCCGGTCGGTGGCCGCGCCCACGCAGTAGACCACCGCGTGGTACAGCTCCAGCAGCCGACGCGGCGTCACCTCGCCCGGGCCGTCGCCCACGGTGACGTTGCCGAGGAACGTCACGCCGGGCAGCTCCAGGGCGGTGCGGAGGTTGTTCTGAAGGGATTTGATCTTCTCGTGGTCCGGGGCGACGCCGTAGCGCACCAGCCCGTACGGGCAGGGCAGCCGGTCGAGCACGTCGACCCTGACTCCCGGCACCGTGCGCTGCTCCACGAGGGACTGGGCCGTGTAGACACCGCTCGGTCCCGATCCGACGACTGCGACGCGAAGCACGAGGGCTCCTTCCCGCGGGTGCGTCCAGGATCCCATCGACGGCCGGGTCGCGGCAGGGGCAGAAGGGCCACACGGGTGCGGGCCCCTGAAGGCGGGGCTCGCCGGTTCCCCGCTCGGGCGCCCGTCAGATCCCCAGGCGGAGGCCCGTCGGTTCCCCGCTCGGGGGCCGTCAGGCCCCCGGGGCCGGTGGCGGTTCGCCGGGCGGGAAGCCGAGCTCCCAGGCGAGCGCGTACCGCTGGAACAGCTCCGCGCGCAGCCGCTCCGCGGGCATCGGCGCCCCCGGCAGCAGGATGGCCACGACCGCGCCCATCAGCAGGGCGCGCAGCAGGCGGTAGTCGGTCTCCGGGTCGGCGGAGCCGTAGTGGGCCATGGTGTCGCGCAGCAGGGCGGCGAGGCGCTGCTGCTCGGGGCACTGGATGAAGCCCTCGGCGGTCAGGATGCCCGCCATATGGGTGCGCATCAGCCGGGGCCGGTCCCGGGCGAGCCCGAGGATCGCGTCGATGGCGCGGGCCAGCAGGGCGTGTCCCTCGCGCGTGCGCGGCTCGTGCTCCAGGCATGCGGCGAGCTCCAGGTGCATCAGCCGGTGCACGGCGGACTGGAGAAGCTGCCGCTTGCCCGGGAAGTAGTAGGAGACCAGCCCGCGCGCGGTGCCCGCCCGGTCCGCGATGTCCGCGAGGGTCGTCGCCTCGTAGCCCCGCTCGTCGACGAGTTCGACGGTCGCCAGCAGCAGGCGCTCGATGGAGCGGCGTCGCAACTCCTCGTTGACCGCTGGGCTGCGCGGAGACATTGCTTTAACTCCTGCGTTGACTGGCTCCGAGCCAATATACTCAGGGGGCGGCCGGTTGTCCCTCCCGGCGGACGGGCTCCGGTGTGTCCGCTGATGTCGGGTCATGCGGGGGATGATCCGACATCAGCGGTTTCGTACCGTCGGTGCCGGTCAGGAGGAGAGTTCCCCGGCGTGCGGGGCGAGGGCCATTGCCTGGCAGAAGCCGAAGACCAGGCCGTCCTCGATGTCGAGCTCCGTCAGCCCTTGCGTGCGCGTACCGACTGCTCACTCACCGGACGGCTGGGCGTCACCGGGTGCCGGCGTGCCCGGGCATCCGTCCGGACGTTCGCCCCGGCGCCCGCGCCGCCGCCAGGCCACGATGACGGCCGCCAGTCCCGTGACGGCCAGGAAGCCCGCCGCGCCGAGGAAGACGGGGGACGTGGGGGACGCCGCGCGGCTGCCCGCTATGACGTAGGCGGCGGTGTTGGGCGCGCTCCCCAGGGCCGTGGCCAGCAGAAAGGGCGACCAGCCCATCCGGGAGACCGCGGCGCAGTAGTTCACGCCGGCGAAGGGCAGCCCCGGGAAGAGCCGCAGCGCCATCATCGAACGGAATCCGTGGAGGCTCAGCTGCCGGTCGGCGGCCGTCAGCCACCGCCCCCGTACCAGTGGCCGCAGGGCGTCCTGTCCCAGCAGCCGGCCCAGCCCGAAGGAGAGCGCCGAGCCCAGCACCGTCCCCACCACGGCGGCCGTCGTGCCGAGCGGTGCCCCGAAGAGGGCACCCGCCGCCAGGCTCAGCACCGGGCGCGGGACGAACGCCGCCGTGCACAGCCCGTACGCGCCGGCGAAGAGCACCAGCGCCGCCGCCCCGCCCGACAGCCGGTCCGGCCAGCCGCCCGTGAGCAGCCGCTCCGGATGGAGGAGCAGCACGGCCGCGACGGCCCCGCCGACCAGCGTGACGAGCAGCCCCAGCCGGACCCACGGGGGCAGCAGCGCGCGGGCGCGGCGCTCGGCGGGGCCGGGGGGCGGCGCGGCGGTATCGAGCATCGAAGGAGCGTAACCGACGTGGCCGTAAGGACGGTGTGATCTCCGTGAGACGGCACAGAAGCAGAAACGAACGGTCATTTTCCGTTCGCCCGGCCGGTCCGCCGGCCTGCGGTGCAGAGCGGGCGAAAAGCATTCGACGGGCCCAGGGCGGTGCGCGAGCATCGCGCTCGGGGGCCGGTGCGGTCGGCCCGGGTGACGGGCGACGGGGCCGCGGCGGCGCCCCGTCCACCGAGTCCGGAGAGATCCGGAGAGATCCGGAGAGATCCGGAGAGAGTCCGAAGATCCCGGAGAGAAGGAGCCATGACCCAGCAGGCCTATGCCCGCACCAAGCCGCATCTCAACATCGGCACCATGGGCCACCTCGACCACGGCAAGACCACACTCACCCGTGCCATCACCGCACGCCTCGGCCGCACCGCCGCGCGCCGCGTCCCGTCCGGCCCCACGGTCGCCACCACGCACGTCGCGTACGAGACGGACACCCGCCACTACGCCCACGCCGACCTGCCCGGGAACCCCCGGTTCGTCGGGAACATGCTGTCGGGCACCGCCGGGCTCGACGGCGCGATCCTCGTCGTCTCGGCGCTGGAGGGCGTCCGGCCGCAGACCGCCGAGCACCTGCTCCTCGCCCGCCGCGCCGGCGTGGAGCACTTCGTCGTCGCCCTCACCAAGACCGAGGCCGCCCGGCCGGAGCGCGCCGACGCCGTCGAGGCGGACGTCCGGCGGCTGCTCACCGCGCGGGGCGGCGACGGCGGCCACACCCCCGTCGTCCGGGTCTCCGCGCTGGGCGCGCTGCGGGGAGAACCGCGCTGGACCGCCTCCATCGAGGCCCTCCTGGACGCCGTCGACACCTGCCTCCCCACCCCGGTCCGCTACACGGACGCGCCCTTCCTGCTGCCGGTCGAGCGCGTCCTGATCGTGCCCCGGCGCGGAACCGTCGTCACCGGCACCGTCGAGCGCGGCACCGTCCGCCCGCGTGACCTCGTCGAACTGCCCGAGGGGTACGGCCTCACCCACGTCCTGGGCGTGGAGACCTTCGGCCGCGGCATGGAGGTCGCCCAGGCGGGGGACAGCGTGGCGCTGCTGCTGCGCGGGCTGCAGGGGCACGAGGTACGGCGCGGGGACGTGGTCGCCGCGCCGGGCAGCGCCACCGTGCACCGGCGCTTCACCGCGCGGGCGCGGTTGCTGACGCCGGCCGAGGGCGGCCGGCGCACCCCGGTCCGCACCGGCTTCCGGGCCCGCTTCCATCTGCGGACCGCCGAGGTCACCGGCGAGATCGGCCTCGGGCCGCGCGGCAGCGTCGGCCCGGGCGGGAGCGCGGCCCTGACGGTCGGCCTGGACCGTCCCCTCCCGGTCCGGGCCGGGCTGCCCTTCGCGATCCGCGAGGGCGGACGCACCATCGGCACCGGCACGGTGACGGCCGTCGCGGCGTGAGCGCGGGGCGGCCGGTGAGGGCGGGGCGGGGCGGCGACCCCGGTACCAGGGGGCACGCCGCCCCGCCACGAGGGGGAACAATGGGGGAGTGGACGAACCGATACCCGTGACCCGCGAGGTCGACCAGGGCACCGCCAAGCTCATGCCCGACGTGGACCGGGCGCGGGCCTGGCTGCTGACCATGGACGGCGCACCCCAGTCGTACGTCGACCTCGACGACCCCACCCACCTCGAATTCGAGTACGCGCGCCGGATCGCCCACGTCCTCGACACCGTCGCCGAACCGGGCCGGCCGCTGACGCTGCTCCACCTCGGCGGCGGAGCCCTCACCCTGCCCCGCTACGCCGCCGCGACCCGCCCCGGCTCGGCCCAGCGGGTCGTCGAGGCGGACCGCGGTCTGATCGAGCTGGTCGCCGAACACCTGCCGCTGCCCGACGGGTCGGGGATCGAGGTGTGCGCCGGGGACGCCCGGGCCGTGCTGGAGGAGGCTCCCGCCGGCTCCGCCGACATGATCATCGGCGATGTCTTCGGCGGCTCCCGGGTGCCCGCCCACCTCACGTCCCTGGAGTACGCGCGGAGCGTCGCGCGGGTGCTGCGGCCGGACGGCCACTACGTGGCGAACCTCGCGGACGGCGCCCCCTTCGGCTTCCTGCGCGCCCAGGTGGCCACGTTCGCGGCCGTCTTCGAGCACGTGTGCGTGATCGCGGAGGCCCCGATGCTGCGCGGCCGCCGGTTCGGCAACGCCGTGCTGGTCGCCGCGCACCGGGAGCCGCCGCTCGCCGACCTGGCCCGGCGGTCCGCCGCCGACGCGTTCCCCGCGCGGGTCGAGTACGGGGCGGCCCTGGAGCGGTTCGCCCGGGGCGCGGTACCGGTCCGGGACGCGGAGGCGGTGGCCTCGCCGGAGCCGCCGGGCGGGGCGTTCACGGTCGGCTGAGCGGCTCCGGCGAGGCCACCGTCCGTCAGGAGGAGGCGAGCGGCCGCAGGGTGCTCATGACCTTCTTGATGGTGTCGTCGGCGACCTCGCGCTTGTCGCCCTTGACCCCGGAGAAGACCCAGACGGCGAAGTCGCCGTTGGTGTCCTTGAAGGCCACGGTGAAGGCCTTGCCGTCGCTGGAGCACTTGTTGGCCTTGGGCACGTTGGTCACCGTGGTGGTCGCGGTGGCTCCGGTGATGCCGTGGTCGCTCTTGAAGGCCGTGCCCTTGCCGATGTCGTACTTGCCCTGCTTCTTCTGGTCGAACATCGCCCACGCCCAGGCGGCCGCCTCGTTCTGGGCGGCCTCCTCCAGGCTCTTGGCGCCCTGGCCGCCCTTGGTGCCGGCGACGCCGGACGAGTAGGTGTCGTCGGTGCCCCGGTCGTTCTTGACCGAGCACTGTTCCCGCTGGAAGTAGGCGGGCGAGGACATGGCCTCGGCCAGCTTCATGCCCGACGTGTCGGCCTCGTCGTCGATCCGCACGGCCGCCCCGTCCTGCGGCACGTCCCAGTCGGCGGGGACGTCGAAGGCGAGGTGCCGCTTGGAGTTGACGACGACCTTCCAGCCGTCGACGACGGGCTTGACGCTGCTGCCGCCCGCCCGCGGATTGTCCAGCGGCGCCTGGGAGCTCGCGGCGGGCGACGGGGCCTGGGCGGACGCGGAGGGCTTGGCGTCCTTGGCGGCGGGCGCCGGGTCGTCCTTGCCGCCGTCGTCCTTGAGGACCAGGAAGCCGGTGACGCCCGCGGCGACGACCACCGCCGCCGCGACGGAGATCGCGATCACCGTGGTGCGCTTGTCCCGGCCGCCGCCCCCGCCCTGCGGCTGGGGCGCGCCGGGTGCCCCCGGCGGGGACCACTGGGGCGCGCCGGGCGGTACGGGCGGCGCCCCGGCGGGCTGCGCGTAGGGGTTGGGCTGCTGGTAGCCCGGCTGCTGCTGATACGGGTTGCCCTGGGGCTGACCCGGACCCGGCTGTGCGTACGGGTTCGCGCTCGGGTTCCCGTTCGGGTTCACGTTCGCGTTCGGGTCCTGAGGGTTCTGTCCGCCCCCGGGCTGCTGCTGTCCTGGCCACATGGCCGACAACCATAGAGGCCGTGGGTAACGGTTGTGGTCGTCACCCCTTCCCGATCGTGCTACCGATTGGTAACTTACCGGCATGTCACAGACCACGCCCTCGATCGGCGACGCCCTCGCGGCCACCGTGCCCATGGTCCGCACCCTCAACCTCGTCTTCGACGAGATCACCGCCGAGCGCGCGGTCCTCCGGCTGCCCGACCAGCCCGACTACCACAACCACGTCGGCGGCCCGCACGCCGGTGCGATGTTCACCCTCGCCGAGTCCGCCAGCGGCGCCATCGTCCTCGCCGCCTTCGGCGACCAGCTCTCCCGCGCCGTGCCGCTGGCCGTCAAGGCCGAGATCGGCTACAAGAAACTCGCCATGGGCCCCGTCACCGCGACCGCCGAACTCGGCCGACCGGCCGCCGACGTCGTCGCCGAACTCGACGCCGGACAGCGCCCGGAGTTCCCGGTGCGCGTCTCGATCACCCGCGAGGACGGCGCGGAGACGGGCGAGATGACCATCTGGTGGACGCTGCGCCCCAACAAGTAGCCCCGGGCCTCCCTGGCCTGGGAGGACGCCGATCTCCGACTTCCTGTCGGAGATCGGCAACCCGCTGGTCGAGATCCGGTCGGCCACCCCGGATGATCGAGGCTAGTTCTCCGTCAGGGGCGCGGGTTCGGAGACCGAAGTGCCGTAGAGGCGATACCCGCCGTCCGTGTTGATCTCCGGCGCGCGGCCCTTCTGGAACAGAAGGATGATGTCGGAACCACCGAAGAGGAAGTAGCCGAACTCTTCACCCTTCGGTATCTGGGCGTCCGAGATGGTCATCGTCATGTGGACCGACGAGACCTGTGCCATGCCCACCGGGATGACCGCGACCAGCCCGATGTCGCCGTACGGGGAGTTGGCGGTGTCGATCACGACGACTCCGCGCGCCTGGGCGAATTCATAGCCGCCGACGCTGCTGTCCGGGGCGTCGAACTGCCCGTTTTCGCCGATGGCGACGTCCAGGTACACGTTTTCGTGGATGGGGAAGCACTCCTTCACTTGCCCGGCCACGGGGGTGTGGAAGCGGTGGTACGAGTACGGAGAGAGGAAGTAGTGCACGAACGTGCCGCCCGCGAACTTTTTGCCGTACTTGCTCCGGTCGCTGAGGAGTTTCGGGATCGAGGTGACCTCGTGGGTGAGCTTGAGCCGCAGTGAACCGTCGGTCGGGTGGATGACGGAGTGCTTGTCGATGGGGTATGTCGCCTTGAAGGTGGAGTCGGCGGGCATGGTCACCGTGGTGTTGTGCTCCGGGTCGGTGATCGGCCGCAGGCCGGGGTTGAGCTCGCGGGCGAAGAACTGGTTGAAGGTGAGCCAGCCGCTCGGCTCGTTGGGCTTGCCGCCCACCATCGAGTCCTCGACGCGGTAGCGCGGCGAGAGGTGGAACGAGTCGAGTTGTTCCTCGCTGAACGACGCCGTCGTGTCGAGGAAGCTCCCCCACGCCTTGGCGAACCGGACCATCCAGCCTTTGAACCACGGATCGTTCTGCACGATCTTGCCGTCGACGTTCTGGTCGACGAGGAAGTAGAAGTGGCACAACCGGTCGAAGACTTCCCGCTGCCCGTTCTCGTCGTCGGACCAGGCCTCGCCGGGGTCCTGCCGCGGCGCCCACTTGGCGAATGTGCCGAGATAGCCGAGGTAGCCGGGGACGTCCTGCGGCCAGTCCAGTGCTTGGAACAACTCGCTCTTGAGCTTCCCCTGTGCATTCGTGTACGCCTGCTTGAGCGATTCCGTCAGCAGGTCGCGTAAGACCTTGTCCTGTTCCAGCTTTGCCTCGAGTTCGTCGATCACCGTGGTCGAGGCGAATGTGGCGGCCATCGTCAGGTTCCTGTCGTCGATGGGATTCCCCTGGTCGGTGGATCGGTGGTGCCGGCTACGCGTCGGGCGGGAAGGTCTCCCAGGTCGCTCCGGGCGGGCGGTGGTTCATGTGACCGCGGAATTCCTCGTACTGCGGGTGTTTGTCGCAGAAGCTGTCCGGGTTGAACTCCTGGCCGCAGGAGTTGCCCCAGATTCCCTGGAAGGTCAGGTCCGTGGGGCCGGCGCCGGCGTGATAGACCTTGCCGTCGTTGGCGCCCCACGGGAAGAACGGCGGCTGGCCGTGGTTGCCGTACCTGCCGTCGTCGCGGTCGAGGTGCCCGCACACCGAGCGGGAGCTGCCGATGCCCTTGTCATGGGTGTAGGCGTCGGAGTGGTCGGCGATGATGGTTTTGGCGCGGTCCAGGTCCACCTTCTCCTCGTTGATGAGCCGGTCGAGGGTGATGCGCCGCGCTCCGTTGCCCCGGATGTCGTAGTGCTGCATCGGGTCTTTGTCGCCCGGACGGGCCGCCGAGCAACCACGTATTGACGTAGCCCGCGTTGTTGTTCTCCGCGAACAGGGATGTCCAGTGCGTGATGGAGTCGGCGAACTGGGTGGCCACGCGGGACCGCGCGAACTCGGGCTTGCCGTGGGGGATGTAGGCGCCGTCGAACGAACCGATCGTGGTCTCCACCACGATCAGCCCGGCATCGGTGAGCATCCAGTCGGTGTTCGAGGACACCCAGCCCGGCGCGGCCTGCATCAGCACCCGGTGCCCCTTGCCCGCCGGCGGCCTGATGTCCAGGACCACGTTGTAGGCGTCGCCGCTGGCGAACCGGTCCCACGAGTTGTGCGCGGCCACGATCCGGCCGTCGGTGGTCGCCGAACCGATCGCCATGAACGCCGAGCACCGCGGCCGGGCCTCCCGACGCTTCCGGGCGCCACGTCCGTGGTGCTTCTCCTGGTACCACGGCCACCAGGAGTCGATCAGCTCCTCCGCGCCGTTGAGCGCGACGAGCCGGTCGAACGTGACCTCGGTCTTCCCGCGGTTGTGACAGCCCTCGACGATGCCCTCCAGCTCGTGCTGGACTTCTTCGTGCAGACCCTTGAGACCGAACGCCTCGTGCACCTTCGAGACGAAGAACTCGAACGGCAGGCCGGTGTCCTGCCTGGACATGAAATCGGCGCGCTCCAACGACTCCACGATCCGGTCGGCCAGTGCCTCGCCGTGTGCCACGCCGCGCGCTTTCGCCTCGCCTTCCATCACGACGTAGCGCCACCTGGACGAATTGCCCATCGGCTTCTCCTCGGCTCGATCCGAGTAGTCCACGGCATATGGTTTTCGTCGTTGAGTGATCTCCGGGTTGAGTGATCTCCGGCCCGTCAAACTACCCGTGGACGTTTCGGGGCGTCAGTGGGGAACTTGCCGTCTCAGAAGGCAGCAAGGAATCGGTCAGAATGTTCGCCCGGCAGCACTCCGTGACCTCCGGGAAGACCGGCGCGGGACGTAGAGGAGTGCAGACACCAACGGGCGTTTCGGCGGCTCTGGGGTGCACGAGTGGGGCACCCGGTACTGCCGACGGAACTCATCAAGCCAATGAGCTCCGCGTCCCCCGGCCCCTGTGCGGCAAGATGCGGCTGGACGACGGGCCGAGCCGTGCCCCGATCCGTGCCCCATCCACCCGGCCGTGTCACAGCAGTGCCGACAGCATCGGATGGGAGGCGGCGAGGAGGACCAGCCCCGTCGCCGCCGCCGCGAACGGCACGATGCGCAGCGGGCTGACCAGCAGGAAGCCCGCGTGCAGCAGGACGGCCAGGGCGAGGGTGGCAGGCGCCGGGAGCAGGCCGAGCACGGCGAGTCCGAGGAGGAGTTCGCCGAGGGCCGTGAGGACCGCGATGACACGGCAGACGGTACGCGGTGCGGGCCGCAGGAGCAGTGCGCCCAGCGCGGCCTGCCGTGGCCAGGGCAGGAAGTCGCGGTTGCCGGCGGCGGCCTGGGCGGCGTTGTAGACCAGGTTGTCGATGAGGACGCCGCCGTTCATGAAGTGCCGCGACCGTACCTTGCGCAGGCCGGCGACCAGGTACAACTGTGCGGCGAAGAAGGACGCGAGCGCCCCGCCCGCCGCCGTCCACGCCGGGCCGCCCACCGCGCGGCCCAGGCCCGCCACGGTGAGGCAGCCCGCGAGGATCGCCAGACACACCCCGGCGTACCGGACGCCGCCGTACCGCCGGTTGACGAACACCAGGGCCAGGACGACCGCGGCGCATCCCCCGAGGGCCGTGGCCGTACCGCGCCCGGGGGCCAGCCGCGCGCTGGCGCACGCGACCGCCAGAGCCCCTCCCATCGCGAGCATGACACGAGCGAGACGGTGGTAGGCGGCGAACGCGGAGGAGGACGTCCAGCCGTGGCCGAGGCGGTAGACCCGGCCGCCGGGGTAGTTCCGGGCGACGGCACGGGCGTCGGCCATGACGACACCGGCATGCCACACCACGGCGAGGGCGAGCAGCAGCCCGGCGCCGGGCACCGCCGTGCTCACTGCGCCCCACCCAGAGCGTCGGCCAGGACGCGCCGTTCGTGCCCGGCGGGCAGCCGGGCCACACGCAGGCGGTGCCGGCCGGGGTCGTAGTCCACCCGCCAGCCGCCGTCGGATCCGACGATCAGGCCGTGCAGCGGCATGTCGAAGCCCGCGCCCTCCAGCAGGTTCCGCAGCTCCGGGACCGTGAGGTAGTGACCGGTGGGGGCGATCAGCAGCCGGTGCGGCGGCAGTACGGTGGGGTCGTCGGGACCGGACCACAGATAGCCCTTGGACGACCCGGAGTACATGCCCCACGAGAACGGGCGGTTCGGTGAGATCGTCGCTCCCCACGCGACGAACGCCGCCAGCACGACCACGGCCGCGACGGTCAGCGTGACGGAGGCCCAAGCAGGCACGACCCGGCCCCCGTTCAGCGAGCGGGCCGGTAGACCGACACGTGATACGGGCAGCCGTCCCGGAACGGCGCCCCGCCCCAGCTCCCGTACCGCTCCCGCAGCTCCAGCCCGGCCGCCCGGGCCATCAGGTCCAGCTCGCCGACGCCCGCGTAGCGGAAGGAGACATGGAGGTGGAGGCTGCCACTGCCGTCGCCCGGTGTGATCGCGTAATGCGAGTGGTACCGCTGAGCGGCGCGGTCGAAGCGGCGGTAGCGCACGACCAGATCGTCGCCCCGATTGGGCACCACGCGGCCGCCCGACCACTCCGCACCGGCCAGGACCTCGGGGACGATCGCGTCCAGGACGAAGGCGCCGTCGGCCCCGATCAGCCCCGCCGCATGGCGGAAGCAGCGCGACTGGTCCTCCTGGGTGGGGAGTTCGAAGAACGTGCCACCGGCGACGAAGACCACGTCGACCGTCCGCCCGTCCGCCGGCAGCCGGGTGAAGTCGCCGATGGTCACCGGGATCCGGTCACCGCCGGGCTTGGCCGCCAGCCGCGCCGCCATCTCCGGCGACGCGTCGACTCCCTCGACCCGGACGCCACGCCGGGCCAGCGGCAGCGCTATCCGGCCGGTGCCCACACCCAGTTCGAGCGCGGTCCCGGAGCCGGCGAGCCGGGCGAGGAAGTCGACGGTGTCGGCGGTCAGCGCCTCCTTGCCGAACCAGCTGTCGTAGCGGTCGGCGAACCGCCGCGTGTACGGGACGGCCGTGGCGGGCTCCGGCGGTTCGGGGGCCTCCGGGGATGCGGGCACGGGCTTCTCCAAGGGCTCAAGGGAGGGGAGGGAAGGGAGGGATTGGGGAAGAGCCCGGGCGCACGGTCGGCTACGCTCAGCCGAGCGGGTGCGGGAGGCGCCGGCGGGCCGTTCCGCCGGGCGACGTCGCCGGGTCCGGTTCCTTCGCGGGCAGACGCCGGGCACCGGGGGCCACCACACGCACCACCACCGGCTCGCCGAACCCGGCTCCGGGAGCGGAGGAGTCCACCTCGACGACGTCCTCACCGGTCCGCTCGGCCAGCAGACGCGGCAACTCCTCCGCCACGGGGGCCGGAACCGCTGCCTGGTCCGCTACCGGCCACGGCTCCGTGATCGCTCCGCGTAGGAGGGCGGTGAGGCTGTCCTGGCGGTGGAAGGCGTGCAGGGCGTGTTCCAGCGGGCCGTTCGGCGGCCGCGACGGCCCGTGCTCCCGCATCCGGTCCCATACGGCGGCGGCGCTCGCGGTGCCCATGCTCCAGCGCACCATCAGCGCCTCGCGGACGGCGGAGACCGCGGCCGACGCCGGGTTCCCGGCGGTGGCGCGGGCACCGAAGGTCTGTCGTGTGCCGTCGTCCGTGTGCAGACACGCCACCACGCACGCGACACTCCCCGGGCCGGGCAGCACGAGGAATCGTTCCCGCAGGCCCAGCACGGCCAGCACCCGCCGCAGGTCCTCGCCGAGCGGCGTCGGCCCCGTCGGCGTCCGGCGGGGCGCGTCGTCGTACCAGGCGTGCCAGAACAGGTCGCGTTCGAGGATCTCCAGCATGGCGTGTTCACGCGCCCGCGCGGCCGTGAGGTGCGCCGCGAGCCCGGTGGAGCCGGGGCGCAACGGTGCCGGACAGCCGGCGGGTGGACGGTGCGCCAGGTAGACGGCGCACGCCGGTACGAGCACTCGGCCGCCGCCGGTCAGTGAATCCCCCGGCACCCACGGCAGCGTCGCCTCCCGCACCTCCGCCAGTGGCCGCAGCTCCGGCCAGGCCCACGGGTCCAGGGCGAGCCGGCCGCGCCGCCGCAGCGAGGCGTATGACGCGACGACCGCGCTCTCCCGCGCCCGGTGCCCGGCGAGAACGCTGTGCACCCGCTCCATCAGCTCGCCCCGGGCCCGCCGCACGACATCCGCCGGGTCCGTGCCGGCGGCCGAACCGATGATGACCGGTTGTCCTCCGGCCGCGTCGTTCGCCGTGAAGGCGCTACTGCGCGCGGCTGTTCTGCCGAGCACGAACCAGGGGGCGTCAGGGAACGGCCGCTGTGTCTGGACCGGCCGGTCGGGAAGCCCCGCGCTGCCCGCGCTGCCCCTGGGACCCGTCGCGAAGACCGCTTCGGCCTGTTCCAGCAGCTCCCTGCCGGTATCCGTCAGCGCCTCGCTCCTGCCGCGCAACGTCGCCGCGCCTCGTCTGCCCCGGTCCAGCAGGAGGGCGTGGCGGGCCCGTGCGGCCGTTCCGTCCGGCAGTCGCCGGTACAGCAGCACGCTACGGGCCAGCACCACCACCTGCTGGAACAGGCCGGCCAGGGGGCGCGCGTCGGGGCGCAGCGGAGTACTCAGCAGTTCCCCGGCGCCGGACGCCCGGAGGAAGGGGGCGGAGGCGGCGGCGGAATCGCATCGGTTGTGGGTGCCCTCGTGCACCAGCGCCTCCGCGAGCCGGACGTGGCCGGCCGGCCCGTCGGGCTCGCGTCCGGTCAGCCGTCGGCTGTTGACGAAGACGGCGCCGTGCGCGGTGAAGTCGGTGAACCCGTCGATACCCCAGCCGCCGAGGAGCACCACCTGTCGCAGCGTCACCTCCAGCTCGGCGGACATCCGGGGCCAGCTCGTGCGCAGCGTCCGCCACGCCTCCGCGAGGACCTCCCGCTGTCCGGCATCCCAGTCGACCACGGCCGCCGAGCGCGCGGTGGGGCAGCCGTCGCCCGCGTGCGTCACGCCGGCCGGTTCGGGGGCCTCCCGCAGTGCCCGCAGGACGCTGTCCTCCAAGTGCCGCTCCCCGGGCGGCGCCAGGTCCACCGCCCATCCGGTGCGCTCAGCCGTGCACCGGGCCCGGGCCGCGCTGTCGCGGGCCTGGAGCACCACCGTGCGCACCTGCTGCGTGGTGTGCTCCCGATCCACGGGGGACGGGCGTTCCCGTCGTGCCGGCCGCAACCGGTGGGCCAGGGCGTGCATCCCCGGGTAGCGCAGATCGTCGTGCTGCCACGTTCCGGCAGCGCAGCCCGCCGATATGAGGACCCCGGCCACCAGGCCGCCCAAACGCTCCTCGTCACGCGCGGCCGGTCCGGCGTCCGGTTCGATCCGCACGTACCCTCCTGAAGCGTCGTCCCGGCGGTGTGCCCTCACCCATGGCCGGTCCTGCGAAGCGGGGCCCGGCCACCGGCAATCGATCGAGGGTCAGTCGTCGTCCGGAATGTCGACCATGAGAGCGAACTCGGGGAGTTCCTCCTCGCCCACGACCTCGATCTCGAGCTCACGTACCTCTTGCATCTGGTGCTCCTTGTCCTCGTCGGAGGTCCGCACTGGCCGCGGTGAAGACCCGAATCGACCGTGACACTCCGGAACCGGGGTGGCAACGGTGAGTACCGGACATCGTCCTTCACGACTCCGCCGGTTTCGGGCGTTGTCAGTGGTGGCTGACAGGATGCACGCCATGACGGACGCCGACACCGATGCCATCACCGCCTACTGGGACGCCGCCGCCCCCGCCTTCGACGACGAACCCGACCACGGCCTGCGCGACGAGACCACCCGGCAGGCGTGGGCGCGCCTGCTGCGCCGATGGACGCCGCCCGGCCCGGCCCGCGTGCTGGATGTGGGCTGCGGCACCGGCTCCCTCTCCCATCTGCTGGCCCAGGCCGGCCACCGCGTCACCGGCGTGGACCTCTCGCCCCGCATGGTCGAGGAGGCGCGCGCCAAGCTCACCGCCGCCGGTCTTGAGGGCCGGTTCCTGGTCGGGGACGCCGCGGCCCCGCCCACCGGTGACGACCTCTTCGACGTGGTGGTCTGCCGGCACCTGCTGTGGACCTTGCCCGATCCGCACGCCGCCCTGCGCCAGTGGACCGCGCGGCTTCGCCCAGGCGGCACCCTCCTCCTGGTCGAAGGACGCTGGCGCGAGGCCGGCCAGAGCGGCATACCGTACGTGGCCGGGGCCGAAACCCTCCCTTGGCACCGAGGAATCACCGCCGGGGAACTCACGGCCGCCGTCCGTCCCCTCGCCACCGATGTGCGCGTGGACGACCTCGGCGACGACCCCGACCTGTGGGGCGGCCCGGTGACGGACGAACGGTACGCCTTGATCGCCCGTACCTGATCCGTCCGGCCACGCGGTCGTCCTCGAACGCCGTCGCAGCGACGACGCGCCGTCCTCCGGGACCCCGCCGGGCGAGGGGAGGACGGCGCGTCCGCTGTCAGGGTTCATTCATTTCGTGCGGAGGGGCTTCACGCCGCGACGACGTGGATCCGCCCGGAGAGTGACGCCCTGTTCCCGACCTGGACGTCCAGGCGCGACGTCCCGACGGGAGCGTCGGCGGAGGCTTTCACCGCGCCCCAGAGTCCGGCCTTCGAGCCCTTGCCCGAGAGCGGTAGGGTGACGGCCTCGACGGTGAGCGTCTGCCCGTCGGCGGACAGGATTCCGTCGTAGGGCGTCGTGTGCCCGTCGGTGTCCATCACGGTCAGCTGGCAGAACCCTTCGTGTTCCGGGACGAACCGCAGGCCCGCACCCGTGGGAAGGGCCACCCGGACATTCTGCGGGACAAGAGTTCCCTCTTCCCTGGCGATCACTTCCACACCGGCGAAGCCGGTGTCGCCGGCGCGTGTCAGCTTCGGTTCCGAGCCCGACGGCGACACGGCGAAGTCGACCACGACGTGGACTCGCGTGGAATCCGACGGCACGTCACCCACGGCGAAGCGCAGGGCCGTGTCTCCCAGCGGGGTACCGCGGGAGGCTCGCACCGCGACCCAAGCCCGGGACTCGGAGCCCTTGCCCGTCAGGCCCAGGTCGACGTCCTCGAAGACGAGGGTCCGTCCGTCCGGCGACAGGGTCCCGCGATGGACGGTCGTGCCCGTCCGGGCGTTCGCCACGGTCAGCAGGTGTCCGGGATCGCCCTGAGCGACGAACCCCAGCTCCTTTCCCGCCGGAAGGGTCACCACGACCTTCTGGCGAGGGACGGTGCCGTCGGTGTCGGCGTACAGCCGCACGCCGGGGTAGCCGGTCTCACCGGCGTGCGTCAGCGTGACCTCCGGATCCGGCGGGCCCACCGGCAGGACCGAGAACCGGGCGAGGGGGGAAGCGCCACTGACCTCGCGGACCCGATGGTTGTCGGTGTCGGCGATGTACAGATTGCCCGCGGAATCCACCGCGATGCCCCGGGGACCGTAGAGGTTCGCCTTGACGGCCGGTCCGTCGTCGCCGCTGAAGCCGGCTTCGCCGTCACCGGCGACGGTGGTGATCAGCCGGGTCCTTTCATCGACCCTTCGTACGCGGTTGTTGCCGGTGTCGGCGATGTAGAGGTTGCCGGCCGGGTCGACCGCGACGCCTCGGGGGGATCGCAGGCTCGCCTTGACGGCCGGCTCGTCGTCGCCGGTGCGCCCGGCGTTGCCGTCGCCCGCGACCGTGCTGATGGTCCTCGTCATCGCGTCGACCTTCCGCACCACATGGTTGTCGGTGTCGGCGATGTACACGTTGCCGATCGCGTCGACCGTGACGGCGCGGGGGTACTGGAGAGTGGCCTCGACGGCGGGCCTGTCGTCTCCGGTGCAGCCGGCGTTGCCGTTGCCGGCGAGCGTGGTGATGGTGCGGTCCGTCGCGTCGACCCTGCGTATCCGGTGGTTGTCGGTGTCGGCGATGTAGAGGTTGCCGAGGGAGTCCACCGCGACGCCGAACGGCGTGTAGAGAGTGGCCGTCGTGGCGGCCCCTCCGTCGCCGCGGAACCCGACGCCGCCGTCGCCGGCGACCGTGGTGATGATCCGGGTCGTCGCGTCGACCCTTCGTACGCGGTTGTTGCCGGTGTCGGCGATGTAGAGGTTGCCGGACGCGTCCGTCGCGACACCTCGGGGGTATCGCAGGCTCGCCGCGACGGCCGGTCGGCCGTCGCCGGCGTAGTCGCCGTCGTTGTTGCCGGCGACCGTGGTGATGACCCGGGTCCTCGCGTCGACCTTTCGCACCACGTGGTTGTCGGTGTCGGCGATGTAGAGATTGCCGGACGCGTCCGTCGCGACGGCATTGGGGTGGTAGAGGCAGGCCTTGGCCGCGCCGGAGCCGTCGCCGGTGTAATCGGCGATGCCGTTGCCTGCCGTGGTGGAGATGGCCGGATCGCCTGCCCGGACCGAGGTCTTCTGGATGGTGCCGAATTCGCTCATCGTGGATTCCTCGCCATTCGTATGGGGCGACGGTGGGAAGGCGCGCCGGATGTCCCTCGGGGGAGTACCGGGGGCGCCGTCCTCCGCGGGGGAGCGGAGGACGGCGCCGACGCGGAGGGCTACCGGACCGCCGGGTCAGGAGCTCTTGAGGTCCGCGATGACGAGCGCGGTGACGGTTCCCCTGAAGCCCCAGGGCGGGCTGTTCCGCGCGTCGTTGGGGTGGTTGCGCCGCCAGATGGTCAGCTTGACCACCCCGTCGTCATCCGTGTTCTTGCTCTCACCGATCTCCAGCGCTATCTGGTCGAGCGACATCGAGCAGTGGTGGGGGTTTCCGTCGTACATCACCTCGAGCGAGTACGACTGGAGCGCCACATCGAAGACAGGGCGCCCCTTCGTGTCCCTGCGGATGTCGCCACGGATGGTGAACGGAACCTCCTTGTAGAACGGGCCGGACATGGGCACCCGCTCCACACTGAAGGGAACCTGCTTGAACGCGATGGGCATGGCACTGGCCTTCCTGTTCGGTCGGATGGATTGCGATGGTGGTTCTCCCGCGACCGCTCTTGCCGTGTTCGCTCGTGCCGCGTCGCGGATCCGTGGCCTACTTCGCCACCACGGAAGTCGTCGCGCGGGGCGCGCCGGCCACGCGGATGGACCGCTGTCGTCTCGTGTCGTGGAGCGACTCGACGGCGTCGCACCAGAGACCGAGATCGGGGGTCGCGCTCAGTTCGGCGGAGCGGGCCTTCGCGCGGCGGGAGGCCTTTTCCCAGTTCTCGGGATCCCGCAGCGCCTTCAGGGCGTGCATCCACGCGTTGAGGTCGTCACGGTAGGCGAAGATCCCCGCGTCGCCGAGGGATTCGACCAGCCCCGGGGTGGGATGGGCGATCACCGGAATACCGGATGCCATCGCCTCCACCGCCACCCGGCCCCAGGACTCGTACAGGCTGGGCATGAGCATCACCCTCGACCGGGCGTAGACGTGCTCGCGCATCCTGTCCCCGGGCACTCCCTCCAGCACTTCGCAATTGGGCAGCCGCATCGGCGGCGCGACCTGCTGCCCGTAGGCGCCCCGGACGCCGAGGAAATTCCACTCCGGCGTCCATGCGGCGACCTGCCAGAAGATGTCGCCACCCTTGTCGGGGTTGAGGTTCACCAGAGTCGCGTGATCGCCGGGTTCGGTGCGGTAGTGCTCCGCGATCACCGGAGGGCGGACGACGATCGTGCGCCCGGGCAGGAACTCGCGGGGGTACCGCGCGTAGTGGATCTCGCCGTCACGCCGGATCCATTCGCTGTTGTAGACGACGAGATCGGCCCCCGCCGCATTGTGGAAGCTCGTGGCGAAGTTGTCGTGGCAGATCACGACGACGGGTATGCGGCGGGCCCTGGCAACGCCCGAGACGATGGGGACGTTCTCGAAGTGGGACAGGAGCACGTCCGCGTTCTGGGCCTCGGCGGCGAAGTCGCCGCCCTCCTGATAGGGAACGACCCGTACACCGTCGATCTCGTAACTCTTCTCGATGGTCCCGGGGTGCGACAGCCACACCGTGACCCGGTGGCCGCGTTCGACCAGGGGACGGAGCATCGAATGGAGCATCCATTCCGAGCCCGCGTTGTGGGCGGGGGGATATCCGTACACCCGGGCCATGACGGACATGCCCCGCGACCCGGTGGTCGCGGCCAGTCCGAGCGGGCGAGCCGGCACCGTTTCCACTGGTCCGTACTCCTTCGGGGCGGGGACGACCATGCCCTGCGACGGGTGGGTGGCCGCGGTCATCAGGTCTGCGGGTCCACGTCCACGGGGGTGGAACTCGAAGTGCGGTCGCCCATACAGAAGACCAGCGACACCTGGACCTTCGGCGCGTGGGCCAGGGCCTTCACCGCGACCCAGGCCGTGGACGTCGCGCCTTTTCCCGACAGGGCCGGATCGACGCCCTGAAAGGTGAGGGCCCGCCCGTCCGACGACAGGCTGCCGCGATAGGTCTTCACGCCCTGCGAACCCTGCACGGACAGCAGATATCCGTCGCCGCCCTCGGGGACGAACCGCAGTCCGTCCCCCTCGGGCAGGGCCACGTGGACGTCCTGCGGGGAAACCGTGCCGTCGTCGTCGGCGTAGAGGTGGACGCCGGGGTAGCCGGTCGCGCCGCCGGGCTTCAACGTCACATCCGGCGGCCCGCCGGGCGAGACCGAGAACGGGATGTGGTCCACGACGCGGACACACGTGGATTCCGATGTCCGGTCACCCACGCAGAAGACGAGCCGGGTCTCACCGAGCCGGGCGTGGTCCGAGGCCTTCACCGCGACCCAGGCCATGGATGTCGTGCCCTTTCCCGACAGGGCCGGGCCGACTCCCTCGAAGGTGACGGCCTGTCCGTCCGCCGACAGGGTCCCGCGATAGGTCTTCGTGTTCTTCCGGGCGTCCAGCACGGTCAGCAGGTAGTCGCAGCCGCCTTCGGCGACGAACTGGAGTCCCTTGCCCTTGGGCAGGGCCACGTAGACGTCCTGCGGCGACCACGTTCCGGAATCGCTCGTCTGCTGAAGCCGCACCCCCGGGTAGCCGGTCTCGCCGGCGGGGGCGAGGGCGAGACCGGGCGGTCCGCCCGGCAGTACCGAGAACCGCGCGGTGGGCTGGACCGTGGCTTCGTCGTCGGTCATGACAGTTGTCCCCTCGTTCCGGACGACAGGTAAGTCGTCGAAATTCGATCCGTATTCGCCGTGCGATACGGAAGTGGATACGGAGAAACTCGGCGGATCGTGTTCGGTTGAATCCCGGACGGCGGCAGGGTTCCGGCCCCGTCGTTCGGGCAGTGCTTCTTCGGCTCGTTCGCCGAACACGGAGAGAAACGTACGGGCCGCGGAACGAGGGGGTCAAAGACGGGAATCGGCAAGGGCGGATCAACGCGCCAGGCCTCCGCCGCGTCCCGTCCCGCGCCCTGTGCCCGGCCCGCGCGAGGGGCCGATACCCGTGGTGAGCTGCGAAGACAGGAGAGTCCGTGATGATCGCGTCATGGTGCAACACGGATTGACGTCAAGCGGTATGGGTCATTTCGCTTGTCGGGCCGGGAAGGGGAACGCCTGGTCAGGAGCGTGCCACTGGTCGTTTATGCGCGCCTGTCGCAATCGGGCGGGATTTCGACCCGGTGGTTCACCCCGGGTGACCGGCGCCGGTACGGGAAATGCGCTGGAAGTTCCCGCGTTTCCACGGGATTTCGGCGGGCGCGCACCGGTCCGGATCGCGGACGCCCAAGCGGAACCCCGGCAGGAAGGCGTACCGGTCGTTTATCGAGACGTCGCGGGCGGGCTTCCAGAGCCGGACGGGACACTTTGGCGCGGGCAATTGAACGTGTGCGCTGCATCACTCCGATCGCGTGCCGCGTGGGAATTCCGCAGGTGTCGGCGGTGCGATCCGATCCCCCGGCGGCGATTCGCCGACGTGCGAGGCGCGTTTCCTGCGGCCGAAACGCGTGTTCACCGCATGTTCAGGTGCCCGGGACGCCCGGTCCCGTGTCCGGGACCGGTGGCGCGTCGGGGCACCACGAAGCCCGGCCCCGTCGCGTACGACGAGGCCGGGCCGTATCCGTACGACGCGCGTCAGCCCCCCAAGTGCCCCAGCACCGCCCCCATCGCCCGCTCCACCGCTCCCCGCGTCTCCTCGGTGTGGTCGAGCGTCTCGAACCCGTGGTGGGCGAGCGGTACGTCGACGATCTCGACGGGGGCCGCGCACTTCTCGGCGGCGGCCAGGAACTCGACGACCGTCGCTGCGATCTCCGGCCGCTCCAGCTCCACCCGGCTGAGCACGAACGGCAGCCGGCCCGCCCGCTGTATCGCCTCGGCGGGGCGGAAGCGGTCCGGCACGGTTCCCGGCCAGTTCGGCATCGGCGCGAGGACGGGGTACGTCGCGGCCACACAGCGCAGCCACGACGGGGGAGCCGACAGCCAGTCCGCCGACAGCAACCCGCCGCCGGAGAAGAACCAGAGCGCCACACGCTCCCCGTCGACGCGCGGATCGGCCCGGACGAGCTCGACCGCCGCCGCGACGTCCTCGGCCGCGCGCCCGAAATCGGCCAGGTCGTGCAGCCGGTGATCCACCGTCACGCCCACCACGCCCAGGCTCGCCGCGTACCGGCCGTACCCGGTGAAGGTGGCCGAGTCCCGAGGCGTCGGCCGAAGGCCGGCGGGGAAGGGGCCGCCGTGGACGAACACCACCGCCGGACGGGGCCCGTCGGCGTCCGGCAGGTGGAGATCGACCCGCCCCACCCGCTCGCGGGGCCGCTCCGGCACGTCCAGCAGGAACGTCGCCTCCCGCGACTCCTCGTCCACCGACAGCCGGTACCCCTCGCCCGCGGCGGCCCGCGTGAGCACCTCGGTCAGCTCGGCGGGGCACGAGAGCATCGGCCAGTGCCCGGTGGGCAGCTCGAAGAAGCTCACCCGGGGATCGGCGAGCGCCCGCAGTTTGGGGTCGCCGAGCCGCACGAACGCCTCGACCATCTCGATGCTCGAACCGTTGGCGTTGCACAGCACACCGGTCGTCGGCAGACCCCGGACCTCCTCCGTCAGCCGCAGCGGCTGGGTGAACGTGCCCGCCGGCTGCGGCACGGCGAGCCGGTTCAGCCGCTCCAGCGCCTCCTGCGGGACGCCGTCGAGGCTCCCCCAGCGCTCCCACTCGTCGAGGACCGGTGCGGGAACCAGAGCGTCGTCCCCCTCCCACCCCGCCAGCAGCTCGTGGACGGCCGGGTCCGGCACCACCTTGAGCGGCGCGTCACCGTCCTGCGGCAGACCGGAGTCCAGATAGACGATCCGGGCCACGCGCCCCGCGCGGCGGCCGGCGGCGCCGAGCACCGGATGGATGCCGTAACCGTGCCCGACCAGCACCACCTCCGGCGCGTCCACGCCGTCGACCGCCCGCACCACGTCCTCGACGTGCGTCTCCAGGTCGATCCCCCGCCCCGCCGGAAGGGCCCCGTCGCCCAGCCCCGTGAGCGTCACTGGGTGCGCCTCCGCCCCCGCCGACCGCAGCCCCGCGGCCACCTCCTGCCAGATCCAGCCGCCGGTGAAGGCCTCGGATACCAGGACGAATGCCGTCATGCGCGTCTCCTCGTCAACGATCGTCCACAGGCCGGCCGATCATCAGGCCGCCCGCGCTCGCCGGTACGGTAGGAACTCCACCTGGGGGAGGTTCAAGGGCGTGTTCGCCGACGACACATGGAGCATCGGAGAGCTCGCCGAACGCGCGGGCACCACCGTCAAGACCGTCCGCTTCTACTCCGACCGCGGCCTGCTGCCCGAGGCCGGGCGCAGCACCGGCGGCCACCGCCGGTACGGCCCCGAGGCCCTCGACCGGCTCCGGCTGATCCGCTCGCTGCGCACCCTGGACCTGCCGGTCCCGGACGTGGGCCGGGTCCTCGGCCGGGAGGACGACGCCGACAACCCCCTCGACGGCGCCCTGGAGGACGTCATCGCCGAGCGGCTGCGGGAGATCGGCTCGCGGATGGCCGCCCTGCGCTGGCGCGAGGCCGCCCTCCAACTGCTCCGGGACTGCCCGGCCGAGGAGCGCGCCGACCGGCTGCTGCTGATCGGCTCCGTCTCCGCGCCGCCCAGCACGTCCTCGCTCGTGCGCTTCTGGCGGGCCTGGATCCCGCCGAGGCTCCCGGCCCGGCTCACCTCCGCGATCATCGACCAGGCCGTGCCCCAGCCCCCCGAGGACCCGACCCCGGCCCAGGTGCTGGCCTTCGCCCGGCTGCACGCCTTCGTCTCCGGCGACTGCGACGGCACGGACAACCGGCCCGCCGTCCACCGGCCCGAGGAGGGCTACCGCCCCGCCGTGCTCTACGACGGGCTGATCGAGGCGTACGCGCTGGCCTCGGCCGAGCTGCGGGCGGGGCGCCCGGCGCGGCCCGGCGAGGCGCTCGACTGCTTCGTCTCCGCCTACGCCCACGCCCGTGGCACGCCCGACAGCCCGGCCTTCCGCCGGCTGCTCGGCGGCCAGCTCGCCGCGGATCCGCGGATCGACCATTACTGGGGGCTCGTCGCCGAGCTGATCAGCCCGCCCTCCGGCCCGCCCGAGCCCACCGCCGGCTCCGCCCACGCGTGGCTCAGCGCCGCCCTGGACGCCGACACGGCCCGGGAAGCCGCCTGAGCCCGTCCGCAGGGGGAGACAGTGTGGCGAAGATGTGACCGTCCCGCCTCAACCAGCGGGCCCGGATCCGAGTCTTCACCTCCAGGTAGGCTTCCGGGACGCGCGACATGGCGCGCCGGAGGCAGGTCGTACACATCAGGCCGCGCGCGAGCGGGTCGTCAACCGGGGAGGATCCGGCGTTGCACATCCAGGAGTGGCTCGAGACAGTTCCGGCCATCGCCGTCTACCTCCTGGTGGGCGGAGTGATCGGGCTGGAGAGCCTGGGCATCCCGCTGCCCGGTGAGATCGTGCTCGTCAGTGCCACGCTGCTCGCCGCCTCGCAGGACCACATCAACCCGTACGTGCTCGGCGGGTGCGCCATCGCGGGTGCGATCATCGGTGACTCCATCGGCTATCTGATCGGCCGCAAGGGCGGCAAGCCGCTGCTGGACTGGCTGGGCCGCAAGTTCCCCAAGCACTTCGGCCCGCACCACGTGGCCACGGCCGAGAAGGCGTTCACGAAGTGGGGCATGTGGGCCGTCTTCGTCGGCCGATTCATCGCCCTGCTGCGGATCTTCGCCGGTCCGCTGGCCGGTGTGCTGAAGATGCCGTACTGGAAGTTCCTCATCGCGAACGTCCTCGGCGGCATCGTCTGGGCCGGCGGCACGGTCGCGCTGATCTACACCGTCGGCAAGGTCGCCGAGGAGTGGATCGGGAAGTTCTCCTGGCTCGGCCTGGTGGCCGCGCTCCTCTTCGGCCTGGGCTCCTTCGTGGTGATGCGGATCAAGGCCAAGAAGGCCGCGAGCAAGGACGAGGCGACCGCCGGCCGGTCCACCGAGGCCGAGGCCGTCGCCGCCGCGGAGTGACGAGGGCGAGAGCGTCGTACCGAAGGCCCCCGGTGATCACCGGGGGCCTTCGGCGTACCCGGGCCCTTCCGCTGCGCCCCGGCGGGTCTTGATCGCTTACGGGTCACGGGGGTTACCGTTACCGGGGCGCGGAAGGCGCCGGCGAAGCGAGGGAGGGGTCAGGCGATGACGGAACGGGCGCTGGTCAAGGCGGTGGCGGGCAGGGAACCCGCGGTCGACCCGGAGGCCTTCACGGCCCCGACCTCCGTCGTGCTCGGCGACGTCACCCTCGCGGCCGGATCGAGCGTCTGGTACCACGCCGTGCTCCGCGCCGACTGCGGTCCCATCGAACTGGGCGCCGACAGCAACATCCAGGACAACTGCACCGTGCACGTCGACCCCGGCTTCCCGGTGCGCGTCGGCGAGCGGGTGACGGTCGGGCACAACGCCGTGCTGCACGGCTGCACCGTCGAGGACGACGTCCTGATCGGCATGGGCGCGACCGTCCTCAACGGCGCCGTGATCGGCGCCGGCTCGCTGGTCGCCGCGCAGGCGCTCGTCCCCCAGGGCATGCGGGTACCGCCCGGCTCGCTGGTCGCGGGCGTCCCGGCGAAGGTGCGCCGGGAGCTGACCGAGGAGGAGCGCGAGCACATCCGGCTCAACGCCACGATGTACCTGGAGCTGGCGAAGGCCCACCGCGAGGTGTAGCCGAACACGGCGATGTTCCAGGCCGTGCCCGGCGGAGCCGCACGGTGTCACGGCCCCGCGCCCCTACGGGGCACCGCGTGATCCGCCGGACAGGGCCCAGGCGCGCGCCGGTCAGCGGCTGAGGCCGGCGGCGAAGTCCGCCAAGGCCGCCGCGACGGCTTCGGGGGCCTCCAGGGGCAGCAGGTGGCCGCTGCCGGGGACGGTGTCGAACCGGGCGTGCGGCACGTGGGGCAGCAGGCATGCGCGGAGGACGTGGGGAGGCTCGACCCGGTCGTCCTCCCCGGCCAGGACGAGGACGGGGACGCTGATCGCCCCGGCCGCGTCCGTGATGTCGGCGGCGATGCCTCGCAGCGGCCACTCCTCGCGCGCGGCGTCGTCACTGGCCAGGCTGTCCCGCACGGCGGCGTTCCGGACGGCGCCCTCAAGGCGGGTGGCGGTCAGGGCGTGGTCGAGCGCCTCCTCGACCGTCCGCGCCGAGTCGTAGGCGTGCGCGAGGAACCGCTGGTACTCCGCGGTCACGGAAGCCGGCGGCCGCGGCGGCGCGGGAGCCACCAGCGCCAGTCCCGCCAAGCCCTCCGGGTGGCGCGCGGCGGCGAGTTGGGCCACCTTTCCGCCCATCGAATGCCCGACGAGGACGAACCTGTCGAGAGCGAGGCCCTCGACCACGTCGATGACGTCGTCGGCGAGCCGGTCGAGGTGATACGGGCCGGGCAGCGTCCGCGACGAACCCCACCCGCGCTGGTCGAAGCGGACCGTCGCGGAGTCGGCCGGCAGCTTCCCCACGACCGCGTCCCAGGTACCGGCCGATCCGCCCCAGTAGTGCACGAACACCAGCGTCGGCCCTCGTCGCCCCTGCCTGCGGACGCCGATCGCCCCACCGCTCACGGGGACGGGGTGAGTTGTTGTTTCCGTAGTCGTCATGACCTCACGCTATGGTTCCCACGCCGAAGAGACCCGGCCGAAAGGCGCATGATCCTTGTGGAAAACGGACAGCTTCCCTCGGTCCGGCAGTTGCGCTACACCCCGGCCTCGGACGCGGGGCGCGGTGTCGAGGTGCTCAGCTTCGATCAGCTGCGGACCATGGACCCCGCCCGTCGGCGCGCCCTGCCCCAACGGCCGGACTTCCACGTCCTGGCGCTGGTGACCTCGGGCGCCGGCCGGCACACGGCCGACTTCGTGGACCATCCGCTGCGGGAACGGACCGTCGTATGGATCCGGCCGGGCGTCGTGCACCGCTGGACCGACGTCGAAGAGGTGCAGGGGCCGCTGGTCCTGTTCGAGCCGGGCTTCCTGCCCGTCTCAGGTCCCGCGGGGCAGGCGGCGGCGGATGTCTTCGCCCCTGCCAGCCGGCGGCTGGAGGACGACCTCGGCTGGCGGTTGAGCGTACGCGCGGCCGATCACCTGAGCCACGAGCACGCGACGGCCGTGGCGCACCCGGAGCTGGCGTCGCCACCCGTACTGGTGCACCTGCTCTCCGCACTCGTCCTGCGGGTCCTGCCCCCGGCGTCGGCCTCGCCACCCGCCGCCGACGCCGGGAACCACACGGTCTTCCGCCGCTACCGGGCCGCGGTGGAGGAACGCTTCGCCCACCAGCACCACGTCACCGACTACGCCCGCCAACTCGGCTACGACCCACGCACCCTGACCCGGGCGGTCCGCGCCGCCACCGGCCTGGGGGCGAAACACTTCCTCGACCAGCGGATCCTGCTGGAGGCCAAGCGGCTGCTCGCGCACACCGACCTGCCCGTCGCGCGCGTCGCCGGGCACCTCGGTTTCGGGGACTCCGCCAACTTCACCACGTTCTTCCAGCGCCAGACCGGCCTGCCTCCCAGCCGCTGGCGCGCGTCAGGGACGGCACACGACAAAGCCCCCGGCCCTTCGTGACCGAAGGGCGCGGGGACTCGAGGACCCGTCCACGGTTCCGTCAGCCCGTCGCCAGCAGGACCGTTCCCACGAGCGCCAGGCCCGCGCCCGCGGCCTGCACCCCGCGCAGCCGTTCGCTCAGGAAGCCCCGGGCCGCCAGCGCGGTGACCACCGGGTAGAGGGAGGCGAGGACGGCGGCGACGGTCACCGGGCCGCTGTTGGCCGCGATGCTGTACGTACCGTTGGCGGCCACGTCGGACAGGCCGACGAAGGCGAGCGCGGGCAGCGCCGAGCGGATGCCCTGCCAGCCGTCCTCCGGCAGCGCCGGGGCGCCCCGGCGGACGGAGGCGTAGAGGGCGCCCGCGCCCACCGCCACGTTGCACAGGCGCTGGACGAACAGGGCGAGGAAGAGCCCGGTGAGGTTGTGCGAGGCCTCGGCTATCAGCGCCATCACGGAGCCGAAACCGAAGGCGGCGACGAGCGTGAGCACCAGGGTCTGGCGCTGCACGGGCGCGCCGCCCATGCCCGGGCCGCTGGCCAGGACGACGCCGGCGACGGCGACCGCGATGCCCGCGACCTGGAGCAGGCCCGGGCGCTCGCCCAGGACGAGCCCGACGCCGAGCGGCACCGCGACGCCGCCGAGCGCGCCCAGTGGGGAGACGACGCCCATCGGGCCGAGGGCCAGGGCGCGGTAGAAGGCGAGCATCGCCGCCGGGCCGACGACGCCGGCCGCGACCGCGTACCAGAGCTGGGGGCCGGCCTCGGACCAGCCGCCGGTGGCGACGACGATCGAGCCCAGCGCGCCCACGGCGAGCAGCTGGGAGACCAGGACCACGGTCAGGGCGGGCATGCGCCGGGTGAGCAGCCCACCGCCGAAGTCGGCCAGCCCCCACATGAGGCTGGTGGCCAGGGCGAAGACCGGTGTCATGGGAAGGACCTCGCAGTACAGTGTGGTGAACAGTGGAGTCCGGGACACCGTAGTTCATTCGATTGAACTTGGCGAAAAAATATATTGGACGGGATCGAACGTGACGGACCTCGACCAGCTCACACAGTCACTCGCCCGTAACCTCAAGCGCTGGCGTGGCGAGCGCAACTTCACCCTCGACGCCCTGGCGGCCCGCTCCGGAGTCAGTCGCGGCATGATCATCCAGATCGAGCAGGCCAGGACCAACCCCAGCGTCGGGACCACGGTCAAGCTCGCCGACGCGCTGGGCGTCAGCATCACCACGCTCCTGGACTACGAGCAGGGCGCCCGCGTCCGGGTCGTCCCCCGGGAGCAGACGGTACGGATGTGGTCCACCGAGGCGGGCAGCCACACCTCGCTCCTCGTCGGCACCGAGGCGCGCGGCCCGCTGGAGCTGTGGGAGTGGCGCATCGTGCCCGGCGACAGCAGCGCCTCGGACGCCCACCCGCCCGGCACGGTCGAGCTGCTGACGGTCACCGCCGGCGAGCTCACCCTCGTCGTCGACGGGACGGAGCACCGGGTGCCGGCCGGCAGCTCGGCCACCTTCGAGGCGAACGTGCCGCACGTCTACCGCAACGACGGCTCCGAACCGGTGGAGATGACCATGGCGGTGGCCGTGCCGCCCGCCCGCTGAGCCGTCCCGGCGCCGGCCGGCCGCCGCGACGACACGTCGAGCGACAGGGCCAGCGAGTGCTCGGCGAAACCGAGCCCGCGGTACAGCCGCTCGGCGTCCTCCGAGGCGTGGAGATCGACGCGCGTGACGCCCTGCACGGCGAACCAGTCGAGCAGCGCCTCCGTCGTCGCACGGGCGAGACCCCGCCCCCGGTACGGGACGTCGGTGCACACGTTGAAGACGAAGCCGAACAGGCCCGTCGGATGGCCCGGGGCGGGCAGTCGCTCCTCGATCCGGCCGACGCAGCACGCCGCCAGCCTCGGCACCCCCTCCGCCGGTTCGCCGTCCATGGCGAATCCGTCCACGACGAAGCCGACGAGCCCCGGCCGCCCGGTCTCCGCGAGCTGCCGCCGCGCCGTTTCCTCGGCCGCGGCCTCCCAGGGGCCGGGGGAGTCCTCGCCGCTCATCTCGGCGAACATCAGACGACGCAAGCGGACGATCTCGGCGGCGTCCTCGGGGCGGGCCATACGCGGAACGATCATGGAGTGACGCTAGCGCACGCCCGCCGGGGGACTTCAGGATTTCCCAAGGGATTCAGGAAGGGATCCAGGAACGGGCGGGGCCTCAGCGCAGCCGGGGGATCTCGATCGCCGGGCAGCGGTCCATGACCATCGACAGCCCCGCCGCCCGCGTCCGCTCGTACGCGTCCTCGTCGATCACGCCGAGCTGGAACCAGACCGCCTTCGCGCCCACCGCGACCGCCTCGTCCGCGACCGCGCCCGCGAGCTCCGAGCGGACGAAGACGTCCACGACGTCGACGTCGAAGGGGATGTCCGAGAGCGAGGCGTACCCCCGCTCGCCGTGGACCGTCTCGGCCTTGGGGTGCACGGGCACGACGCGCTTGCCGTGGCGCTGCAGGAACTCGGCCACGCCGAACGCTGCGCGCCGCTCGTTGGCTGACAGACCGACCACCGCCCAGGTGGGGCCGGTCCCCTCGATGATCTTCCGGATGATCCCCGGTTCTGCGTACATGCCCGCTCAACGAGCGTCCCCGTCCCCACCATTCCCGGGATCACCCACCAGATCCGGCCAAGATCCGGACGAGTTCCGGGGACGAACTAGGCTTACGGGATGCACGACGAATACCGGACGGTCGCGCGCGAGGGCGTGCACGAGATCGAGATCAACAAGTCGCGCTTCATCTGCGCGCTCGCGCCCGCCGCGACCGAGGAGGAGGCGCAGGCCTTCGTCGCCCGGATCCGCAAGGAGCACCCCACCGCGCGCCACAACTGCTGGGCCTACGTCATCGGCGCCGATGGCTCCGTCCAGAAGGCCAGCGACGACGGCGAGCCCGGCGGCACCGCGGGCGTGCCCATGCTCCAGATGCTCGTCCGGCGCGAGACCCGCTACGTCGTCGCGGTCGTCACCCGCTACTTCGGCGGCATCAAGCTCGGCGCCGGCGGGCTCATCCGCGCCTACGGCGGCGTGGTCGGCGAGGCCCTCGACACCCTGGGCACCATCACGCGGCGCCGCTTCCGGCTGGCGACCGTCACCGTCGACCACCAGCGCGCCGGAAAGCTGGAGAACGAACTGCGCGCCACCGGCCGCGAGGTGCGGAACGTGACCTACGGCACGGGTGTGAGCATCGAGATCGGGCTGCCCGAGGCGGACGTCGAGACCTTCCGCGCCTGGCTGGCCGACAGCACGGCGGGCACGGCCCGCCTGGAACTGGGCGGGGAGGCCTACGGCGACGTCTGACGCCCGGCGGGCCGCCACCCGTCTGCCGACCGCCCGCATTCGACCGCCCGTCTCCGACCGCCCGCATTCGGCCGATCGTGCCGCCCGGCCGCCGCCCGGATGCGAAACTGGGGGACGGAACTGGACAGAGTGCCGTCCGGAACAGGTGCGACGCGTGCGCACACCGGGACCGGAGACGACAGCGGAGGGGACGAGACGATGCGGGCCGGAGCCGTCCTGTGAGACTGCTGCACACCTCGGACTGGCACCTCGGACGGTCCTTCCACCGCGTGAACCTCCTGGAGGCCCAGCGCGCCTTCGTCGACCACCTCGTCCGGACCGTCCGCGAGCACCGCGTCGACGCCGTGCTCGTCGCCGGCGACGTCTACGACCGGGCCGTGCCCCCGCTCGCCGCCGTCGAGCTCTTCGACGAAACCCTCCACCGGCTCGCCGAGCTCGCCGTCCCCACCGTGATGATCTCCGGCAACCACGACTCGCCCCGCCGCCTCGGCGTCGGCGCCGGACTCATCGAGCGCGCCGGCATACACCTGCGCACCGACCCCGACGCCTGCGGCACCCCCGTCCTCCTCGCCGACGACCACGGCGACGTCGCCTTCTACGGCCTGCCCTACCTGGAGCCCGCCCTCGTCCGCGAACGCCTCGGCGCCGCCAAGGCCGGGCACACGGCCGTGCTCCGGGCCGCCATGGACCGGGTACGGGCCGACCTCGCCGGGCGGCCCGACGGCACCCGCGCCGTCGTCCTCGCCCACGCCTTCGTCGCCGGCGGCGCCACCAGCGACAGCGAGCGCGACATCACCGTCGGCGGCGTCGCCGCCGTCCCCGCCGACGTCTTCGACGGCGTCCACTACACCGCCCTCGGCCACCTCCACGGCAGCCAGGCCATCACCGACCGCGTCCGCTACTCCGGCTCCCCGCTCGCCTACTCCTTCTCCGAGGCCGACCACCGCAAGACCATGTGGCTGGTCGACCT
The DNA here is from genome assembly GCF_014648775.1 of Streptomyces abikoensis. Classification (GTDB taxonomy): domain Bacteria; phylum Actinomycetota; class Actinomycetes; order Streptomycetales; family Streptomycetaceae; genus Streptomyces; species Streptomyces abikoensis. Next base: position 503,905 of record NZ_BMRT01000001.1, on the reverse strand, counting down.
CGACGCGGACGGCGCCGTCACCGCCGAGCGTCTCGACTGCCCCGTGCCGCGCCCCCTCGCCCGGATCCGCGGCCGGCTGGAGGAGCTCCTCGCCGACCCGGGGCTCGACCGGCACGAGGACGCCTGGATCGAGGCCACCCTCACCGACCCCGACCGCCCCCACGAGCCCATGGCCCGGCTCACCCGCCGCTTCCCCCACACCCTCAGCCTCGTCTTCGAACCCGACCGGGCCCCCGAGGACCCCCTCGCCTCCTACGCCTCGCGGCTGCGCGGCCGCACCGACCAGCAGATCGCCGAGGACTTCGTGGCACACGTACGCGGCGGCGCCGGACCCGACGCGGCCGAGCGCGCCGTCCTCACCGCCGCGCTCGACTCCGTACGCCTGGACGAGGCCGCCCGCGAGGTGACCCCGTGAGGCTCCACCGGCTCACCCTGACGGCCTTCGGGCCCTTCGGCGGCACCGAGCACATCGACTTCGACGAGCTCGCCGGCGCGGGGCTGTTCCTCCTCCACGGGCCCACCGGCGCGGGCAAGACGTCCGTCCTCGACGCGGTCTGCTACGCGCTCTACGGCGGCGTGCCCGGCGCCCGGCAGGGCGCCGGCCTCACCCTGCGCAGCGACCACGCCGACCCCGCCACCCCCACCGAGGTCGTCCTCGAACTCACCGCCGGCGAACGACGCCTGGAGATCACCCGGCGCCCCGAGCAGCCCCGCCCCAAGAAGCGCGGCACCGGCTTCACCCGGGAGAAGGCGTACAGCGCGCTGCGCGAACTGCCCGCCGGGGCCACGGAGTGGAAGGCGCTCAGCCGCTCCCACGACGAGATCGGCGAGGAGATCACGCGGCTGCTCGGCATGAGCCGCGAACAGTTCTGCCAGGTCGTCCTGTTGCCGCAGGGCGACTTCGCCCGCTTCCTGCGCGCCGAGGACGGCGCCCGCGCCCGGCTGCTGGGCCGCCTCTTCGACACGGGCCGCTTCGCCGCGGCCGAGGAACACCTCGCGGAACTCCGCCGCGCGGCGGAGGCCCGGGTGCGCGCGGGCGACGAACGTCTCCTCGCCCTCGGCCACCGAATGCGGCAGGCGGCGGCCGACCCGTCCCTACCGGAGGTGGGCACGCCGCAACCGGCTACGGTGGCGGATGCCCCGGGCCCGCGCGCGTCCGCTTCCGGTGAGCTCACGGTCCGGTCGGCCGCGACCGGAGCGTCGCGCCCGGCGATGACGCCGGGGGCCGAGCCTCCCGCCCCACGGACAGGAGCGCCGACGGGCCTCCCGGCCGCGACGCCCCAGGGCCCGGCTGGGGGCCGCGTGCCCGCCTCCGCCGGGGCGCCGCTCGCGGGCGAGCCCGGGACCGTCTCCGATGGGGCAAGGCTGCCGGGGGAGTCCGGTGGCCTGTCGGCGGCGACGACTTCGGGCCCGGCGGGCGCCCGCCCGTCGCCCCGGCCCGCGGCGAGCGGTGCGGCGTCCCGTCGTGCCGGGCGGGTGCCCGCGCCTCGGGGCGGCCGGGGTGGGGCGTCGGCGCCCGTGCCGCTCGCACCCGGCGACGCCGGGCTCGCCGAGGCCGTGCTGGAGTGGGCGGCGCTCGCCCGTACCCACGCGCGGGAGCGGCGGGACATCGCCGACGCGGCGGCTCGCGCCGCCGAGCGCGGCCACCAGCTCGCGCGGCAGCGCGCCGACGAGGCGCGCGACCTGGAACGGCTCCAGCGGCGGCACGCGGACGCCCTGCGCCGCGCCGCCGCCCTGGCCGAGGGCCGGGCGGAGCGGGACGCGGTGCGCGAGCGGCTGGCGCGGGGCCGGGCGGCCGAGGTCGTCGCGCCCGCGCTGGAAGCGCGCGACCGGGCCGAATCCGAGCACCGGGCCGCCGCCGAGGCCGAGCGCCGGGCCAGGACACCGCTCCCCGCCGAGCGGCGCGAAGCCGGCGCCGAGGAACTCGGCGCCCTCGAACACGCCCTCCGCGAGGAACTCGGCTCGCTCGCCGCCGCCCGCCGCGCCGAGGAGCGCGCCGCGGCCATCGCCGCCGAGACCGCGGGCCTGGAGCGCGCCGCCGACGCCGACGAGGCCCTCCTCGCCGAGGCCGCCGACTGGCTGGCCGGCTGGGACGCCACCCGCCGGGACCACCAGCGGCGCGTCGACGCGGCACAGGAGGCCGCCGCGCTGGCCGAACGGCTCGCCACGCGCCTGGAGACCGAACGGCAGCGGCTCGCCGCCGCCCGCCGCCGCGACGGGCTCGCCCACGACGTATCCGCCGCCGAGGCCCGGCTGCTGCGCGCCCGCGAAGAGGCCGTCGCCGCCCACGAGCACTGGCTCGACCTCAAGGAACGCCGACTGCGCGGCATCGCCGCCGAGCTCGCCGCCGGGCTCGAGCCCGGCGCGCCCTGCGCCGTGTGCGGTGCCACCGAGCACCCCGACCCGGCCCGCGCCGCCGCCGGACAGGTGGACCGCGCGACCGAGGAGGCAGCGCTGGCCGCGAGCCGACGCGCCAACGACGTGAGGGACGCGGCGGACCTGGCCCTGCGCCCCCTGCGCGAGGAACTGGCCGTGGCCGTCGCCGACGCGGGCGAGGCCACCGTCACCGACCTCACCGCCCTCGTCGACGACCTGGCCCGCGACCACGCCGGCGCCCGCGCCGCCGCCGAGGACCTCCACCGCGCCCGCCAGGCCCTGGAGAGCGCCGAGCGCGAGCACGAGCGGCGCCGCGCCGCACAGGAGGAGGCCCGGCTGCGCCTCGCCGCCCACGCCACGCGCCGGGACGGCCTCGACGCGGAACTGCGCGCGCTGACCGAGGAACTGGACCGGGCGCGCGGGGGCGCCGAGAGCGTCGCCCACCGCGCCGCGCTGCTGGAACACCGGCTGCGCCTCGTCGCCGACGCCGCCGAGGCCGCGCGCGAGACGGCCCGTACGGCGGACCGGCTCAAGGAGGCCGACGACCGGCTCGCCGACGCCGCCTACCGCGCCGGCTTCGACACCCCCGCCCAGGCCGCCGCGGCACTGCTGGGCGCCGCCGCCCGGCGGGAGCTCGAGGAGCGGGAAGAGGCGTGGCGGCGCGAGGAGGCGGCCGTCACCGCCGAACTGGCCGACCCCGGCCCGGCCGAGGCCGCCGCGCTGCCGCCCGCCGACGCGGAGGCGGCCCGCGCCGCCGCCGACGCGGCGACCCGGCTGCTGCGGCACGCCTCCGCCGAGGAGGCCGCCGCCCGCACCCGCTGCGACGAACTGGACCGGCTCTCCGCCGAGGCCGTCGCCGACGCCCGCCGCCTGGCCCCGCTGCGCGCGGAGTACCACCGGGTGGCCGAGCTCGCCTCGCTCGCCGCCGGCACCTCCGCCCGCAACGAGCGCAAGATGCGCCTGGAGTCGTACGTCCTGGCCGCCCGGCTGGAGCAGGTGGCCGCCGCCGCGACGGTCCGGCTGCGACGGATGTCGGGCGGGCGCTACACGCTCGTCCACTCCGACGCCCGGACCTCCGGGCGCGGCCGTTCCGGCCTGGGCCTCCACGTCGTCGACGCCTGGACCGGCAGCGAGCGCGACACCGCCACGCTCTCCGGCGGGGAGACCTTCTTCGCCTCCCTCGCCCTCGCCCTCGGCCTCGCCGACGTGGTCACGGAGGAGGCGGGCGGCGTCCGCCTGGACACCCTCTTCATCGACGAGGGCTTCGGCAGCCTCGACGAGCAGACCCTCGACGAGGTCCTCGACGTCCTGGACTCGCTGCGCGAGCGCGACCGCACGGTCGGCATCGTCAGCCACGTCGCCGACCTCAGACAGCGCGTCCCCGCGCAACTGCGCGTCGTCAAGGACCGGTCGGGCTCGTCCGTCCGCCTGCGGACGGCTCCCCACCCCGACTGATGGCCCGGCGGGGCAGTGGCGACGAGTACACGACGCTCGTCGTCACCGACCCCAGCGCCCCGATCCGCCCCGCGACCTCCTCCAGGTGCCGCATCGACCGAGCCGCGACCTTCAGCACGAAGCAGTCGTCCCCGGTGACGTGGTGCGCCTCCAGCACCTCGGGCGTGGTGTCGAGGAGGTCGTGGAAGGGCTTGTCGTTCCCGTTGGGGTACCGCAGCCGGACGAAGGCGAGCACCGGGAGCCCGAGCCGCTCGGGATTGACGACGGCCGTGTACCCCCCGATCACCCCGGCTTCCTCCAGCCGCCGTACACGCTCGGTCACGGCGCTCGGCGACATGTTCACGATGCGGGCCAGCTCGGCGTATCCGACGCGGCCGCTGCTCTGGAGGGCGTCGAGTATGCGCCAGTCGGTGGCGTCCGGGGAATATGCGGTCATGGGCGCTGTCTAGCAGGGGAACACCCGGCGGATCAATGGTTTTGCCGTGGAAGCGGCGTCCGCGCTGTGAGCAGCGGGGTGCTCACAGCGCCGTCGCGCCGGTGTCAGCCGCCGGCCTGCTTGCAGGCGGTGTCGGTCCTGGCCGGGCCGACCTGGTCGACCTTGCCCATCACGGTGTCGCACAGCAGCTTGCTGGCCGTCGGGACCCCGGTCGCGCCGAGTGCGCAGGCGATCTCCGCGCCGATGGTGCTGCGGGCGGGGTTGCCGCCCGCGAGGTAGTTGGCGCAGCTGGGGCCGTCGGCGTGGGCGGCGGGCGCCGCGATGACGACGCCTCCGACGGCCAGGGCGAGGGTGCCCAGGGCCGCGGCGAGACGGGTGCGGATGCTTCCGGTCATGGAGTGTCCTCGCTGAGACGAAGTGGGGGGATGGGAAGTCGGCTGTCGTTGCCTATGTGGTCTGCGGGGGCAACACGAACTTCACCGACCGGAAGGTGACACTGTCCGGCTCCTGGCCGCTGCGAGGCTTGAGCACGACCTTGGCGGTGCCTGTGCAGTCGTCGCTCTCGAAGATCTGGGCGTTGGCCCTGGTGCTGGTGTTCTGGGGCGCGAACGCATCCGCGTTTGGGGCCCCAGGTTCGAGCTCTGCGACCTGCTGGATGAGGAGGCAATCGTTCAAGGGCGGCTGTTCCGGCAGGCTCGCGCTCACCGTGTCCCCGGTGGTGGTGCTCGTGTACTTGTAGTTGAGTCCGAGCTGTTCCTGCGCGTGCGCGGACGTGGCGGACGAGAGGGTCAGGGCGAGGGCGCTCGCGAGGGCGAACAGCGCGGGGGCCAGGCGCATGGGGGATCCCCTTCGGCGGATGGGCGCGGGCTGGTCGGCACCCATGATGCTGGCGTTCGTGCCGGAAATACGCCGATGGGGCCATTGGTGGCCCCAATCCACCCGCCGGAGTGAACATGCCGGATTTCAGGGGGAGTTGGCATGACAGAGCATTGGCCAAGATGTGTCACTCCCGGCACGAATCCGGGAGCGACGGCGCCGGTGGACGGCGGCGACCGCGGTCGCCGCCGCCCACCGGCGCATGGTCACAGCGCCGACAGCTCGGCCACCAGATCGTCCAGCCCCAGCGAACCCTGCGACAGCGCCGCCATGTGCCAGGCCTTCGCGTCGAACGCGTCCCCGTGCCGCTTCCGCGCCGCCTCACGGCCCGTCAGCCAGGCCCGTTCGCCGAGCTTGTAGCCGATCGCCTGCGCCGGCATCCCCTGGTAGCGCACCAGCTCGCTGTCGACGAAGTCCGCCGGGCGGCCGCTGTGCATGCCGAAGAACTCCCGTGCCAGCTCCGGCGTCCAGCGCTCCCCGGGGTGGAAGGGGGAGTGCTCGGGGATCTCCAGCTCCAGGTGCATGCCGATGTCGACGATCACCCGCGTGGAGCGCATCATCTGGGCGTCCAGATAGCCCAGCCGGCGCTCGGGGTCGGTGAGGAAGCCCAGCTCGTCCATGAGCCGCTCCGCGTAGAGCGCCCAGCCCTCGCAGTTGGCGCTGACCATGCCGACCGTGGCCTGGTAGCGGGAGAGGCGGTCAGCGACGTGCGTCCACTGCGCCAGCTGGAGGTGGTGGCCGGGCACGCCCTCGTGGTACCAGGTCGACACCAGGTCGTACACCGGGAAGCGGGTCTCGCCCATGGTCGGCAGCCACGTCCGGCCCGGGCGGGAGAAGTCCTCGGACGGCTGGCTGTAGTACGGCGCCGCCGCGCCGCCCGGCGGGGCGATGCGGGACTCGACGCGCTTGACGCGCTCGGCCAGTTCGAAGTGGGTGCCGTCCAGCGCCTCGATCGCCTCGTCCATCAGCTCCTGGAGCCAGACCCGCACCTCCTCGACGCCCTCGATGTGGGTGCCGTGCGCGTCGAGGTGGGCCAGCGCCTCCCACGGGGTCTTGGCGCCCGGCAGGATCTTCTCCGCCTCCACGCGCATCTCGCCGAGTATCCGGTGGAATTCGGACCAGCCGTAGGCGTACGCCTCGTCGAGGTCGAGGTCGGTGCCGTTCCAGTAGCGGGACCAGCGGGCGTACCGCTCGCGGCCCACGACGTCCGGCGCGCCCTCGACGGCCGGGGCGTAGACGTCCCGCAGCCAGTCGCGCAGCTCGACGAGGCCGCCCGTGGCGGCGAGCGCCGACTCCGCCAGCTCGGCGCGCAGGTCCTCGGGCCCGGCGGCGACGAAGTCGCCGAACCAGCCCGCGCCGGTGCCTATCCACTCCGTCAACTGCCCCAGCACCGTGGTCACCTGGCGGGGGCCGCCGAGCAGCCCCCGCGACAGCCCCTCGGCGAGGGAGGCGCGGTAGCCCTCCAGGGCCGCCGGCACGGCGCGCAGCCGCTCGGCGACGGCCGACCAGTCGTCCTTGCCGTCGAGCGGCATGAGGGTGAACACCTCGCGCACCGCGTGCAGCGGCGAGTGGATGTTGCTGACCGCGCGCAGGTGCTCGCCCGCGTCGTGCACGGCGAGTTCGGCGGTCAGCCGCTCGCGCAGCAGCCGGGCGCAGCGCCGCTCGCCGTCGCTGTCCCCGCCGGGCCGCGCCTCGGCCTCGGTCAGCGCCGCCAGGGTGGCGCGGGCCAGGTCGGCGACGGCCGCCTGACCCTCCGGGGAGAAGTCCGGCAGCCGCCGGGAGCTCTCCGCCAGGCCCAGATAGGTGCCGGTGATCGGATCGAGCTCGATGAGAGCGCTGACATGGGCGTCGGCGACCTGACGGGGCAGCGGTGCGCTGGTGGTGTTCGGCATGCGCCCATCCTCGTACGCGCGGTACCGCCGCGTCACCGGTTTTTCCCGCGACGGACGGCCGGTCAGCCGCCCGTGGCGCGGCGTACGGTCGTCGAACGCGCCGGGGCGGCCGGGGGCCGGGCGGCGAGGCGGGCGGTGATGACGAGGGTGCCCTCCTCGACCTGGTAGTCCAGGGGCAGTTCGAGGGCGCGCATGGCGGCGACGACCCCGGTGTTGGAGGCGGTCGTGACGGCGTAGACGCTCGCGCAGCCCGCCTCGGCGGCCATGGCCACCAGCCGGCGCAGGAGTTCGCCGCCGACCCCGCGCCGCTGCCAGGCGTCCTCGACGAGCAGCGCCACCTCGGTCTCGTCGCCGTCCCACAGCAGATGTCCCAGCGCCACCAGCCGTCCGCTCGTGGTGTACGCGGCCAGGGTGCGGCCGAAGCGGGGGCTCAGCAGGTGGTGGAGATAGCGGTCGGTGTCGCCGACGGGGCCGTGGTAGCGCTGGGAGAGCGTCGCGGGGGAGCAGCGTTCGTGCATCTCCCGGGCGGCGTCCAGGTCGCCGGTGCCGGCCCGCCGGACGGTGATCTCGCCGCCCTCGGGCAGCGTCAGCACATCACCCGGGCGCACCGCGCGCGGGCCCAGGCGGGCGTCGAGCTCGACCAGCGCGCGGGCGCGGGCGAACTCGGTCGGGGTGAAGGGCAGATACGGGCGGTCGATGGTGATGGCGCCGCCGGAGGGGTCGCGCAGCCGCATCACCGTTCCCTCCCACAGCCCCTCGTCGGGCACGGAGGGCACGGACCCGCCGGCGGCGCCGGAGCCGGCGGCCGGTATCGAGCGGATGGTGCAGCGGCCCAGCAGCCGGCGCAGGGCGAGCGGCAGTTCGGCGGCGTCCAGGGCGGTGCGGGTGGCGAGGTGGAGGACCCGGGTGGGGACGTCCACCAGGTCGTGGGCGTCGGCCCGCTCCAGCCAGGTGTCCCGGCCGCCGCCCTCGGCGGCGGCCCGGGTGAGCTCGGTGGGGCTGAGCGCGGCGGGGGCGCGCAGCAGCAGTTCGTCCACGGTGCCGTCGCCCAGCGGGTGGGTCTGGAGGGACAGTATGTCGACGCCGAGGTCCGCGAGGGCCAGGCCGAGGGCGGCCAGGCTGCCGGGTTCGTCGCGTACGGTCGTCCGCATCCGCCACAGCGTCGTGGCGCCGCCGGGGCGGGCGGCCGGCGTGGCGGCGTCGGGGGCCGCTGCCGGGGGTGTGGCGGCCGGTGGCGCGTGGCCCCGGCGCCGGGACCACCAGGTGTGGAAGCCCGCCGTGGCCAGCAGCGCCCCGGCGGAGGCCCACAGCAGGACCGGGCCGTCGGGGCCGTGGACGACGGTGTCGGCGACGGAGTCGGCGATGGCGACCGCGGCGAACAGGGCGGCCACTTCCACCAGGTCCCGGCGCCAGTGGTGCCGGTGGGAGCTCTTCGCGATGGTCTCGTCGGTCATGCCGCCACCCTGGCGGAGCGGTGTTGCCTGATCACGAACACCCTGTGTCCGATGAGTAAAGGACCTTTCTGTTCGCTTCTGTGCCCGCTGGGTTAATTTTCCTGATGTTTACGCGCCAAGGTCGCGTTACGCGCCAAGGTCGCGCAGCGCGTCCTCCACCCCGCGGTGGAAGGTCGGGTAGGCGTAGATCATGTGCCGGAGCGTGGTCACGGGCACCTCCGCCTGGACCGCCACCGCCAGGCCGTACACCACCTCGCCGCCCATGGGGCCCATCGCCGTGGCGCCGACCAGCACCCCGCGCTCGGCGTCCGCGACCAGTTTGACCATGCCCTCGTTGCCCGCCTTGTGGATCCAGCCGCGTGCCGAGTCCGGCACCTTGGACAGCCCCGTGCGCACCCGCAGCCCCTTGTCGCGGGCCTGCTTCTCGGTCAGGCCCACCGCGCCGACCTCCGGGTCGGTGAAGGTCACCCGGGGCAGGGCGCGGTAGTCGGCGTCCGGGCCGCCCTGGCCGAGGATCTCGCGGAGCACGATGTCCGCCTCGTACATCGCCACATGGGTGAAGGCCCCGTGCCCGGTCACATCGCCCAGCGCCCACAGCCCCGGCGCCACCCGCATCCGGCCGTCCGTCGGCAGCGCCTTGACCGACGGGTCGAGGCCGACGGTGTCCAGCCCGAGCCCGGAGAAGTCCGCGCGGCGGCCGGTGGCCACCAGCAGCTGATCGCCCGTCAGCTCCGTGCCGTCCGCCAGCTCCAGCACGAACGCGTCGCCGTCGTGCCGCACCCGCTCCGCCCGGGTGCCCGTGCGGAGCGTCAGCCCCTCGGCGCGCAGCACCCCGGCCAGCAGCTCGCCCGCCTCCGGCTCCTCGGCGGGGATCAGGTCGTCCATCGCCTCGACGACGGTGACGCGCGACCCGAACCGGGCGTAGACCTGCGAGAGCTCCACGCCGATCGCCCCGCCGCCCATCACCAGCAGCGAGCGCGGCGGCTCCTTCGCGGCGATCGCGTCCCGGTTCGTCCAGTACGGCACGGAGTCGAGGCCCGGCACCGGCGGGATCTGCGGCTTGCTGCCCGTGGCGATCACGATCCCGCGCCGGGCCTCGAAGACCTCGTCGCCGACCGCCACCTTTCCCGGCCCGGCGAGCCGCCCCCGGCCGCGCACCAGCCGCCCGCCCTTCCCGGTGAACCGGTCGGCGGCGACCCGGTCGTCCCAGTCGTCGGTGGCCTCGTCCCGGATCCGGGCGGCGACCGGGGCCCAGTCCGCGTCGACCCGCGCCGAGCCCGCCATGCCGGGGATCCGGCGGCCCTCGGCCAGCAGGTTCCCGGCGCGGATCATCATCTTGCTGGGCACACAGGCCCAGTACGGGCACTCTCCGCCGACCAGCTCGGCCTCGACGCCCACCACGGCCAGTCCGGCCTCCGCCAGACCGCCCGCGACGTGCTCGCCGCCGGGGCCCATCCCGATGACGACGACATCCACCTGTTCGGCCATGGCACCGCACCTTCCTCGCGAGGGGTGAGACCGCCACCATCCCACCGCGCCGCGAGGGCGTCACTGTCCGACGCGCCCCGGTTGGAGCACCTTGGTGAACAGCACGCCGCCGGTCTCGCTCCGCAGCCGCACGGTCAGCTCGCCGCTGTCCCCGTCGATGGCCACCTCGCCGAAGAACTGGCTGTCCTGCCCGGGCGGGACGTTCGCCGTCGCGGGTGCCTTGACGAAGGGCTGCTCCGGCCCGAAGGTGCCGTCCAGCTTCACCGCCGGGAAGCCGCCCGCGTTCAGCGGGCCCGAGACGAACTCCCAGAACGGCGCGAAGTCCTTGAACGCCGCCCGCTCCGGGGCGTAGTGCTGCGCCGAGGTGTAGTGGACGTCCGCCGTCAGCCAGAGCGTGCCCGTGATCCGCTGGTGCTTGATGTGCCGCAGCAGCTCGGCGATCTGGAGCTCACGGCCCAGCGGCGCGCCCGGGTCGCCCTGCGCGACCGCCTCGAAGTTCACCGGCCCGTCCGTGACCACCAGCCCCAGCGGCATGTCGGAGGCGATCACCTTCCACACCGCGCGGGAGCGCGACAGCTCCCGCTTGAGCCAGCGCAGCTGGCGCTCGCCCAGGATGCCCTGGGCGTCGTCGGGCCGCCGGTTCGGCGAGTTGGCGTTCCGGTAGGTGCGCATGTCCAGGACGAAGACGTCCAGCAGCGGGCCGTGGCGCAGCACCCGGTGGACGCGTCCGTCGGCGTCGGGTGTGAGGGTGGAGAGGGGGAAGTACTCGGAGAACGCCTTGAGCGAGCGCGCGGAGAGGACGTCCGCCCGCTTCTCCGTGTACCGCGCGTCGTCCAGGAGCTGGCCGGGGTACCAGTTGTTGTGCACCTCGTGGTCGTCCCACTGCACGACGGTGGGCACCTGGGCGTTGAAGCGCCGGAGGTTCGTATCGAGCAGGTTGTAGCGGAACGCGCCCCGGAACTCGGCCAGGGTCTCGGCGACCTTCGACTTCTCCTCCGTGGTGATGTTCCGCCAGGTGCCGCCGCCGGGCAGGGCCACGGTCGCGGGGATGGGGTTGTCGGCGTAGATGTTGTCGCCGCTGCACAGGAAGAAGTCGGGGTCCAGGCGGCGCATGTGCTCGAAGATCCGGTAGCCGCCCCGGTCGGGGTTGATGCCCCAGCCCTGCCCCGCGAGGTCGCCCGACCAGAGGAACCGGACGTCCTCGCGGCGCGTGGAGGCCGTGCGGAACGAGCCGTACACCGGACGGCTCGTGCGCCGGGGGTCGTCGGGGTCGGCGAGGACCACCCGGTAGTGGACGCGCTCCCCGGCGGGCAGGCCGCGCAGGGCCGTCCGGCCGGTGAAGTCCGTGCCGGGGCCGACCACCGGCCCGGTCCAGCGACGGACGTTCCGGAACGACTCGGTCGCCGAGGTCTCCACGATCATCCGGGCCGGACGGTCCGAGCGCACCCACACCAGCCCCGACGAGGCCGTCACATCACCGGCCTGTACGCCCCAGTCGGCGCTCGGCCGTCCCGACAGGAGCTGCGCCGGCGCGGACGAAGCCCGTGCGGGCAGCGCTTGTGCGGGTGTCGCCCCCGCGAGCGGCGGCAGGGCGGCCGCCCCGGCGGCCGCCAGGGAACCCCGCAGCACCGACCGCCGCCCGACCCCCGAGCCGCCGTATGCCTTCGTCATCGATCGAAACCTCCTGTGCCCGGCCGATGACTCGTTCATCAGCGGTTCCCTCAGTGGTCCCGTTCCTACCGGGGCGAGGTGCCCGGCAGTCGAACACGCCGTGAACGGCGTTCAGCGCGAGGTGTCCAGGGCGACGCGGGCGACGAGCGCCGGGTCGTCGTTCATGGGCACGTGGCCGCAGCCGGGCAGGCGCACCAGCCGGGCCCCGGGGATCAGCTTCTTCGCCCGCACCCCCTGGCGTCGTAGGAGCAGCCGGTCACGGGTGCCCCAGGCGACGGTGACCGGCACGTCCGGCACGTCGTGGGCGTACAGCAGCGAGCGCCCGGCGGCCAGGGTGGCTTCGAATCCCGTCGCCTCGCGCAGCGCCCGGGTCTCGGCGACCAGCGCGTCGGGCGAACGGCGGCCCGGCCGGGCGTAGATGGCGCCGACCAGCGCGGCGCGGCCCGCCGCCGTCCGGGCCATGCGGGCCACCGTGGGCTCGGGCAGCCGCTCCGCGCCCGTCCGCAGCGCCCGCAGCACCGCGTAGGCCCAGAGGCGCTCGCCGGGGGTCCAGAATCCGGCGGGGGAGAGGGCGGTGACGGACCGGACGAGCTTCCGGTGCCCCAGCTCCAGGGCGATCAGGCCGCCGAGGGAGTTGCCCACGACGTGCGGCCGGTCCAGGCCGAGGGCCTCGAAGAGCGCGCCGAGGACGGGGACCACGCCCTTGAGGTCGTAGGAGATCCCGCCGGGCAGCCCCGGGGAGAGCCCGAAGCCCGGCAGGTCGACGGCGATGACGTCGTGCTCGGCGGCGAGCAGGCCCACCACCGGGTCCCAGACCTGGAGATGGTGGCCGATCCCGTGCAGCAGGACCATGGGCTCCCCGCCGCCGAGGCGTTCGTACACCACCGTGGCCGTGCGCGGTCCGGAGGGCGTGTCGACGGGAAAGGAGATCTTCTCGGCCATGGGGCGGCTCCTCGTCATCCGTGGGGCGACATACCGAGACAGGATGTCAGCAACGGTTACCGCTGGGTAGAGCGTGGACGCGATCTCCGGCCGCCTCCAGCCGTCTCCGGCCGGGAGCAGCCATGAGAGCAGCCGGTGAGACCCGGTTCACGTGGACAATCACCGCCCCCCTCGGCTGGGATGAGGAGGTGAACGCAACGGATCCCCTGCTCGACGTCTTCGAGGAACACCGCGCCACCCTGGGAGGGGTGGCGTACCGGATGCTCGGCCGGTTCGCCGACGCGGAGGACGTCGTCCAGGAGGCGTGGCTGCGCTGGTCGGCGGCGGACCGCGAGGACGTCCACGACCCGCGCGGCTACCTCGTGCGCGTCACCACCCGGCTGGCCCTCGACCGGCTGCGCCTGGCGCACACGCGGCGCGAGACGTACGTGGGGCCGTGGCTGCCCGAGCCCGTCGCCACCGACTTCGGCACGACCGTCCCCGACACCGCCGAGCGGGCCGTGCTCGCCGACACCGTCTCCCTCGCCCTGCTCGTCGTCCTCGAATCCCTCTCCCCGCTGGAGCGCGCCGTCTTCGTCCTCCGCGAGGCGTTCGGCTTCCCCTACGCGGACATCGCCGAGGTCCTCGACCGCTCGGAGGCGGCCGTGCGGCAGCTCGCCGGGCGGGCCCGCCGTCATGTGGCCGAGCGCAGACCGCGCTTCGACGTCGACGCCGCGCGCCGCCGCGAGCTCACCGAACGGTTCCTCGCCGCCGCGACCGGCGGCAGCGTCGAGGACATGCTCGCCCTCCTCGCGCCCGGCGTCCGCCTCGTGGGCGACAGCGGCGGCAAGGCCAAGGCCCCGCTGCGCGTGCTGGAGAGCGCCGACAAGGTCGCCCGCTTCCTGCTCGGCGTCGCCGCCAAGCCGCTGCCCGACCCGGAGCTCCGCGTCGTCGAGGTCAACGGCGGCCCGGCGCTGCTGGTGCTGTCCCGAGGACTGCCGGACAGCGTCGTCAGCGTCGAGACCACCGACGGGCTCATCACGGAGATCCACGTCATGCGCAACCCCGACAAGCTGACGGGGGTGCTGCCCTGACGCCCCGGCCGGGGCGCCGGGGCGGGCCGGGGAGCGGCTAGAGCCCGCCGGCCACGCGCAGCACCGCGCCCGTGGTGTACGACGCCTCCGGCGACAGCAGCCACGCCACGGCCCCGGCGACCTCCTCCGGCTCGCCGGGGCGGCCCATCGGTATCCCGTCGGCCTTGCGCCAGGGGCGATCGGGGTCGCCCATCGAGGCGTGGATGTCCGTGACGATCATGCCGGGCTGGACGGAGTTGACCCGTATGCCCTCGGCGGCCAGCTCCTTGGACAGGCCCACCGTCATGGCGTCCACGGCGGCCTTGCTCGCCGCGTAGTGGACGTACTCGCCGGGGCTGCCGAGGGTGGCGGCGGCCGAGGAGATGTTCACGATGGCGCCGCCGTGCCCGCCGCGGCTCGTCGACATCTCCAGCGCCGCCCGCCGCGCGCAGATCAGCGCGCCGGTGACGTTGACGTCGACCACGCGGCGCATCTGCTCCACGGGGGTCTCCGTGAACCGGCCCAACAGCCCGGTGATCCCGGCGTTGTTGACGAGGCCGGTGACCGCGCCGAGCCGTTCCTTCACCGTCTCGAAGAACGCGTCGACCTCGCTCTCGACGCTGGTGTCCACCTGGAGGGCGAGAGCCGCCACGCCCTCCGCGCGCACCGCCTCCGCCGTCTTCTCCGCGGCCTCCGCCGAGCGTTCGTAGCCGATGGCCACCGCGTGCCCCGCGCGCGCCAGCCGCAGCGCGACCGCGGCGCCGATGCCCCTGCTCGCTCCGGTGACCACCGTGACCTGGTCCGGGACCTGTCGCATCGTCCGCCCCCTGCCGTTCCGTCGCTTGCCGTTCCGTCGATTTCGGCCGACTCGTACTGGTGATCAACAACCGTATCCGACGGTATCGGAAGGCACTGACAGTGGCCGGTTCGCGACGCCATTGGTCTTGACCAAGTACGCCCACCGCCCTATGGTCGCAGGCATACTGCAACAACCTTTAATAAATAAGCGCGCGAAAAGCCTTTGCGGAGGGTCAGGGTGGGGAGTACGCAGCTGGAACCGGTGCCCGAGCCGAAGTACTGGCACCTGAAAACCGTCCTCAGCGACGCACTGGACTCGGAGTTCGCGGTGGGGGAGATCCTGCCCAACGAGCGTGAGCTCGCTGCCCGTTTCGGCGTCGCCCGGGCCACGCTCCGGCAGGCGCTGGAGCAACTGGAGCTCGAAGGCCGGCTGCAGCGCCGGCGCGGCGTGGGCACCACCGTCGCCCCGCCCCGGATGGGAGTCGCGGTCACCGACACCGAGCACTCCTGGCCCGGCGCCCCGGGCGACGCCTGGCAGCCCGTCGACGCCGGCGAACAGACCCCGCCGAGCGCCGTGGCACGGCTCCTCGACATGGATCCGGCCACAGCGCTGCACACCGTCCGCCGCACCCGCAAGACGCGCGGCCAGCCGGTCGCCACCGAGGTGCTGTACGTGCCCGCCGCCGGCGTGCCCGGCCTCGCCGCCGACGCGCCGCCTGCCGGGCCGGCCCGCGCCCACGCCGTGCTGCGCGAGCTCCAGCGGCTGCGGCTGGAGGGCCAGGACCAGGCCGTGGAGCTCGGCTCGGCCCGCGCCGACGACGCCAAGCAGCTCGACAGGCTGCCCGGTTCACCCGTCCTCGTCGTCACCACGCGCTACTTCTCGGGCGGGCGCACCGCCGCCGTCGCCGTGGCCACCTACCGCGCCGACACCTGCCGGCTGACCTTCGGGGACGCCACGTCCCCCGCCGTCCAGCTCCTGGCGGGCTGACGCACCGTCAACCACGGCTCGCCGGGCCGCCGGTCACCGCCGGGCGGTGACCGTGCTCTCGACCGCGAAGAGCTGCTTCTCGACGTGGTCGAGGGCCAGGCGCAGTGCCCCCGTGGCCACCGCCGCCTCGCCCAGCAGCGACTGGGCCACCAGCGGCGGCCGCAGGCAGTAGCGGGCCAGCCGGGTGCGCAGCGGCTCCAGGATCCCGTCCAGGCCGGCGGCCCAGCCGCCGACCACGACCAACTCCGGGTCCAGCGCCAGCACCAGCGCCGCCACGTCGTGGACGAGCCGGCGCAGATACCGCTCCACGGCGGCCCGCGCCCGCTCGTCCCCGCGCTCCGCGAGCGCGAACACCTCGGCCACCTGGGCCTCGTCCAGCGGGTGCAGCGGTTCCCCGGTGGGGGAGAGGACCTCCTCGGGGGTGGCCTCGCGCCCCAGCAGATGCAGCGCGCCGATCTCCCCGGCCGCGCCCCCGAAGCCCCGGTGCAGCCGCCCGCCGATCAGCGCGCCCGCCCCCGGGCTCAGCCCGGCCAGCACGAACACGACGTCGTCGGACTGCCGGGCCGCGCCCTTCCAGTGCTCGGCCACGGCGGCCGCGTTGGCGTCGTTCTCCACCAGCACCGGGCAGCGGAACGAGCGGCGCAGCCGCTCCCCGAGCGGCAGCCCCGTCCACCCGGGCAGCGCCGTGCCCAGCCGTACGGTGCCGTCCGCCTCCACGATGCCGGGGGTGGCCACGCCCACCGCCCGCAGCGAATCGCCGGGCACGCCCGCGCGCTTGAGCAGATCGGTGACGGCCACCCGCACCCGCTCCAGGCGCTCGTCAGCCGACGCCGTCGCGGAGACCTCCACATGGGCCGAGCCCATCACCCGCCCGCCCAGGTCCGCCATCAGCGCGGCGACGCGGTGCGGGCCGATCTCCACGCCCAGCAGATGCCCGGCCTCCACCCGGAAGCGGAACCGCCGGGCGGGGCGGCCCTGACGGCGCGTCGCGCCCTCGTCGACGGCCGCCTCCACCACCAGACCGGTGTCGATCAGCCCTTCGACCACGCCTTCGACGGTCGGCCGGGACAGGCCCGTCACCTTGACCAGGTCCGTGAGCGTGGGGGCCTCGGCGGCGCGCAGCGCGTGCAGCACCACGGCCGAATTGATCCGCCGCAGCAGCGACGGATCCCCGCCGGTGAGCCGCCCCACGTGCCGCCTCCTAGCTTTGCGCGCCCTTTGCCGGACGGATCGTAGCCGGTGGGAGGGCGAGGGGCGAGCGTCAGCCCCCGGTCACGGCGGACCGCAGCCTTCCGTACTCCTCCGCCATCCGCGGCAGCGTCCAGTGCGCGTTCAGCCCGCTGGGGTTCGGCAGCGCCCAGATCCGCGTGTCACCGATCGTCCGCTCCTGCGGCCCGATCTTCGCCCGCTTGTCGCCGAAGGCGACGCGGTAGGCGGTCACACCGGCTATCGCCAGCCACTTCGGCCGCAGCAGGAGGACCTTCTCCTCGAGGAGCTGCCCGCCCTCGCGGTATTCCGCCTCGGTCAGCTCGTCGGCCCGCGCCGAGGCCCGGGCCACCACATTGGTGATCCCGAGCCCGTACGCGAGCAGCTCGTCCTGCTCCCCCGGGGCCAGCCGGCGCGGCGTGAAGCCGGAGGCGTGGAGGACCGGCCAGAAACGATTGCCGGGCCGGGCGAAGTGATGGCCCGTGGCGGCGCTCACCAGCCCGGGGTTGATGCCGCAGAACAGGACGTCGAGGCCGGCCGCGACCACGTCGGGGACGAGGCGGTCGCGGGCGGCCTCCAGCTCTTCGCGAGTCGTCATCCTCAGAGGATGGACCCCGGAGCGTAGGCGGCGGCCTCCGGGTACCGCTTGCCGATCTCCTCGATCCGGGAGACCACGGTGGCGACCTGGTCGCCCGCCGCGCCCGTGAAGGACAGCTTGTCGGCCATCAGCGCGTCGAGCCCGGCGCGGTCCAGCGGGATGCGCTCGTCGGCGGCCAGCTTGTCCAGCAGCTCGTTGCGCTCGGCGCCCTGCTCGCGCATCGCCAGCGCGGAGGCCACCGCGTGCTCCTTGATGACCTCGTGGGCGACCTCGCGGCCGACCCCGGCCCGCACCGCGCCCATCAGCACCTTGGTGGTGGCGAGGAAGGGCAGGTAGCGGTCCAGCTCACGGGCGACGACGGCCGGGAAGGCGCCGAACTCGTCGAGGACGGTCAGGAACGTCTCCAGCAGGCCGTCGAGCGCGAAGAACGCGTCCGGCAGCGCCACGCGGCGCACCACGGAGCAGGAGACGTCGCCCTCGTTCCACTGGTCGCCCGCCAGCTCGCCGGTCATCGACGCGTAGCCGCGCAGGATCACCATCAGGCCGTTGACGCGCTCGCAGGAGCGGGTGTTCATCTTGTGCGGCATCGCGGACGAGCCGACCTGGCCGGGCTTGAAGCCCTCGGTGACCAGCTCGTGGCCGGCCATCAGGCGGATCGTCTTGGCGAGCGAGGACGGCGCGGCGGCCAGCTGGACCAGCGCGGTGACGACCTCGTAGTCCAGGGAGCGCGGGTAGACCTGGCCGACGGAGGTGAAGGCGTGGGCGAAGCCGAGGTGCTCGGCGGTCCGGCGCTCCAGCTCCGCGAGCTTGGCGGTGTCGCCGCCGAGCAGGTCGAGCATGTCCTGGGCGGTGCCGACCGGGCCCTTGACGCCGCGCAGCGGGTAGCGCGCGAGGAGCTCCTCGGTGCGGGCGAAGGCCACCAGCAGCTCGTCGGCGGTGGTCGCGAAGCGCTTGCCCAGCGTGGTGGCCTGCGCGGCGACGTTGTGCGAGCGGCCCGCGACGACCAGCTCCGCGTGGTCGGCGGCCAGCTTGCCGAGCCGGGCCAGGACGGCCACGACGCGGTCGCGGACCAGCTCCAGGGAGAGCCGGATCTGCAGCTGCTCGACGTTCTCCGTGAGGTCGCGGGAGGTCATGCCCTTGTGGACGTGCTCGTGGCCGGCGAGGGCGTTGAACTCCTCGATGCGGGCCTTCACGTCGTGCCGCGTGACCTTCTCGCGCTCGGCGATCGAGACCAGGTCGACCTGGTCGAGGACGCGCTCGTAGTCGGCGAGGGCGGCGTCCGGCACCTCGATCCCCAGGTCCTTCTGCGCGCGGAGCACGGCCAGCCACAGCCGGCGCTCCAGCTTCACCTTCTGTTCGGGGGACCACAGCACGGCGAGCTCGGGGGAGGCATAGCGGCCGGCGAGGACGTTGGGGATGCGGGGCTTTGCAGTCACGTGACCGAAGTCTACTGGCGGTTCGCGCAGACGGACGCCCCGCCCCGGTTTGTGGCTTGCTACGAGAGCGCTGCCGCTGGGCCTGCCACGGGGGCCGGTCGCGAGACCGGCTACGACAGGGCCTCGTACGGCAGCAGCTCGGCGCGTTTGGGTGGGCGGCCGTCGCCCGAGGAGCGGCCGGTCAGCCGGCGGCCGATCCACGGGCCCAGGTGTTCCCGGGCGAAGCGGGCGTCGGCCGCGCGGCGGGCGGTCCAGCCGGGGCGCGCGGCCGGGGGCAGGGGCGCCCGCCAGTCGGACTCCGCCGGGTGGCCCAGCGCCTGCCAGACCGCCTCGGCCACCCGCCGGTGCCCCTCGGCGTCGAGGTGCAGCCGGTCCTCGGCCCACAGCCGGGGATCGCCCAGGACGTCCGCGCCGAAGAGGTCGACGACCAGCGCGCCGTGCCGCTCGGCCAGCTCGTCGACGAAGCCGAAGAGGTGCTCCATGCGCGGCCGGAACCGCTCCAGCACCGGCCCCCGGCGACCCGGGCTGCGCATCAGCACCAGCTGCCGGCAGCTCGGGGCCAGCCTGTCCGCCGCCTCGGCGAGGCGGGCGCAGACGAGGTCCACGTCGCACTTGGGGCGCAGGACGTCGTTGAGTCCGCCCACCAGCGTCACCAGGTCCGCGCCCATGGCGGCCGCCGGGCCGGCCTGCTCGTCGGCGATCTGGGCGATCAGCTTGCCCCGCACCGCCAGGTTCGCGTAGCGGAAGCCGGTGGTCCGGGCCGCGAGCCGGGCGGCGAGGAGATCCGCCCAGCCCCGGTAGGAACCGTCCGGCAGACCGTCGGACATGCCCTCGGTGAAGGAGTCGCCGACGGCGACGAAGCTCGAGTACGGCTCGGGGTGCGTGTACGTGGCATTCATCGACATGGCGGGGCGATCCTATCGCCCCGCCGCCGGGGAACGCCGGTGCCGGGCTCCCGTCACGGCCGGGAGCCGACCAGCTCCCGCAGCACGTCCTCGAAGGTGACCAGCCCGGCCAGCCGGTTGTCCTCGCCGATGACCGCGGCGAGGTGGGCGCCGGTGCCGCTCATGGCCGTGATCACGTCGTCCATCGGGGTGTCCGCCCGGACGCGGGCGATCGGGCGCATCCGCCGCAACGGGAAGGGCATGTCCCGCGGCTTGGCGTCCAGCGCGTCCTTGACGTGGAGGTAGCCCAGGATGCGGCTGCCGTCGTCGACCACGGGGAAGCGGGAGTAGCCGGAGCTGGCGGAGAGCCGCTCCAGCTCCTCCGGGGTCACCCCGAAGTGGGCGCTGACCACGCGCTCCAGGGGCATCACCACGTCCTGGACCGGGCGCTTGCCCAGCTCCAGGGCGCTCCGCAGCCGCGCGGTGGCCCGCCGGTCCAGCAGGTCCGCCGCGCTGGAGTCGGCGACCATCCGGGCGAGCTGCTCGTCCGAGAAGACGGCCGTCACCTCGTCCTTCGGCTCGACGCGCAGCAGCTTCAGCAGCCCGTTCGCCAGCCGGTTGATGGCGAAGACGAACGGCCGCAGGGCCCGCGCCAGCGCCACCAGCGGCGGGCCGAGCACCAGCGCGGTGCGCACCGGCTCGGCGAGCGCGATGTTCTTCGGCACCATCTCGCCGAAGAGCATGTGGAGGTAGGTGGCCAGGGCCAGCGCGATCACGAAGGACAGCGGGTGGATCATCCCGTCCGGCATCCCCACCGCCTCGAACAGCGGCGTCGTCAGATGCGCGATGGCGGGCTCGGCCACCACGCCGAGGACCAGCGTGCACAGCGTGATGCCGAGCTGGGCCGCGGCCATCAGCGCCGAGATGTGCTTCAGGCCCCACAGGACGCCGCGGGCCCGGCGGTCGCCGTCCTCCGCGTAGGGCTCGATCTGGCCGCGGCGCACGGAGATCATGGCGAACTCCGCGCCCACGAAGAAGGCGTTGGCGACCAGCGTCGCCAGCCCGATCAGCAGCTGGACGAGCGTCATCGGTCCGCACCCCCCTCGGCGGCCGCGCCGCCGTCCGCCTCCGGCAGGGGAGCCGTCAGCAGCACCCGGGCCGCCCGGCGCCCGGAGGCGTCGGTGACCCGGATCCGCCAGCCCGCGACCTCGAGCGTGTCGCCCTCGTCCGGGATCCGGCCGAGCTCGGTGGCGATCAGTCCGGCCACGGTCTCGTACGGTCCCTCCGGCACGCGCAGCCCGATGTGCTCCAGCTGGTCGGTGCGGGCCGCGCCGTCGGCGTCGTAGAGCTTGCGGCCGTCGGCGTCCCGGCCGGCGGGGGCCAGGTCGGGCAGCTCGTGCGGGTCGTGCTCGTCGCGCACCTCGCCGACGACCTCCTCGATGATGTCCTCCAGCGTGACGACGCCGGCGGTGCCGCCGTACTCGTCGATGACGACGGCCATGCTGCGCTTGCCGGCGAGCCGGTCCAGCAGCCGGTCCACGGTCAGCGACTCCGGGACGAGCACGGGCTCGCGCAGGATCGCGGAGACGGGACGGCGCGGGCGCTCGTCGGCCGGTATGGCCAGCACGTCCTTGATGTGGGCGGTGCCCACGACCGTGTCGAGGCCGCCCTGGTAGACGGGGAAGCGGGACAGGCCGGTGGCGAGCGTCGCGTTGGCGACGTCCTCGACGGTGGCCCGGACGTCGAGCGCGATGACCTGCACGCGCGGGGTCATCACGTTCTCCGCCGTCAGGTCCGCGAGGTTCAGGGTGCGGACGAACAGCTCGGCGGTGTCCGCCTCCAGCGCGCCCTCCTTGGCGGAGTGACGGGCCAGCGCGATCAGCTCCTGCGGCCCCCGGGCGGTGGCGAGCTCCTCGGCGGGCTCCAGGCCCATCCGGCGCACCACATGGTTGGCGGTGTTGTTGAGGTGGCGGATCAGTGGGCGGAAGGCGGCGCTGAACGCGCGCTGCGGGCCCGCGACCCGCTTGGCCATCGGCAGCGGCCGGGAGATCGCCCAGTTCTTGGGCACCAGCTCGCCGACGACCATCAGGACGACGGTGGAGATCACCGTGCCGAGGATCAGGGCCGTCTGGGACGCCACCGAGGCGGACAGGCCGAGCGCCTCCACCGGGCCGGTGAGCAGGGCGGCGATGGACGGCTTGGAGATCATGCCGATGATCAGGCCGGTGACGGTGATGCCCAGCTGTGCTCCGGACAGCTGGAAGGTGAGGCTCCGGACGGCCTTGAGGGCGCCCTCGGCGCCGCGCTCCCCGCTCTCCGCCGCCCGCTCCAGCTCGGCGCGCTCGACGGTCGTGAGGGAGAACTCCGCGGCGACGAAGACGGCGCACGCGAGCGTCAGCAGCAGTGCCACCACCAGGAGGAGGACTTCGGTCATCGGTTCACCTCCGTCCCATGATCGGGCAGGGGCGGAAGGACCGCGCGATGTCGGCTCCGGGGACTACTGGGGGGCTCGCCCATGGGCGGACGCTCACACCTTTCACTCATGACAGGGTCCATGACAGGGCCCATGACGGGGTCGGATTCCTGGGAAACAGGATGGTCACCATCAATCACGACGGTGACCATCAATGGTAAAGGACCAGCAAAGCCGATCGGGTGTGATCAGCCTCGCAGTTCCTCCATCACCGGGGCGAAGGCCTCCAGCGCGGGCTCCAGGACGGTGAAGTACGTGAAGCCGTACCGTTCGCGGTGGCCCCGCAGCTGCTCGGCCATGTCCTTGACCGTGCCGGTCAGGAGGGCGGGGTGGGCCAGCAGGTCGTCCTCGGTGAGACCGGGGGCGTTGGCGAGGTGCTCGCGGACCTTGGCGCGCCGGTCGGCGCCCGGCATCACGAGGTGCACCAGATAGTTGAGCTCGGCGGGCCCGGTCCGGCCGGCCGCGAAGCCCTGATAGGCGGCGACGCGCTCGGCGAGCGCGTCGGGGGTGATCAGCCGGCTCTCCCCGTTGGCGTCCGCGGCCGCGCCGGTGAAGGCCGCGATGTCCGCGTGCCGGGCGGCCAGCCGCAGCACGCGGTTCCCGTTGCCACCCAGCAGCAGCGGGACCCGGGGCGACTGGGCGGCCGCCGGGCAGTGCTCCGGGTCGGCGAGCAGCCGGGTGAGCTCGGTGATCGTGCGCTCCAGGTGGTCCACCCGCTCGCGCGGCGAGCCGAACGGCAGCCCGGCCCGCTCGTGCTCGGCGCGTACGTAGCCGGTGCCCAGCCCCAGCTCCAGACGGCCGCCCGTGAGCTGATCGGTGGAGGCCACCTCGCGGGCCAGCAGCGTGGGGTTCCAGAACCCGGCGTTGAGCACGAACGTGCCGACCCTGGGCCGCTCCGTGACCTCCGCGGCCGCCACCAGGGAGGGGAAGGGCGCGGGCATGCCGAGGTGGTCCGGCACGAGGATGACGTCATAGCCGAGCGCCTCCGCCCGGCGGCACTTCTCCCGCCACTCGGCGGACGTGCCCGCGTTCAGCATGTTGACGGCGAAACGGAACGGTCGTGACATGGAACCCCCTCGGTTGTCGTGGACCACCAACTTACCGGAGGGTGCCTCCGTTCAGCTACGCGTGGGTTCGGCGGGCCGGCGCGCCACTCCCAGCACACAGGTCGCGGAGGGCATCGGCACCCGGGTGCGGGGCATCAGCAGCCGCCGGTACTCGCCGAGCTCGAACCCCGCCCCGGCCAGGGCGGCGAGCGGATCGCGAGCCGTGTGGCAGCCGCCGAAGAGCAGCGGCCACACCGTCTTGTCCAGCCCCCGCTGCACCTGCGCGAGCGCCCGGCCCGGAGCGCTGCCGTGCTCGAAGAACCGCAGCTCACCACCCGGCTTCAGCACGCGCCGCAACTCGCCCAGCGAGCGCCGCACATCCCGCACGGAGCACAGCACGAGGGAGACCACGGCCGCGTCGAACGCCTCGCTCTTGACCGGCAGCGCCTCCGCCGCGCCCGGCACCACGTCCACGGGCACCCCGGCCCGCACGGCGGCCTCCACCGCCATCCGGCGCAGCCGGCGCTCCGGCTCGATCGCCACGACCTCCGACACGGTGCCGGGATAGTGGGCGAAGTTCAGCCCGTTCCCCGCACCGATCTCGATGACCCGGCCCGAAAGCCCGGCCAGCAACTCCCGCCGGTATTCACCCATCCCGGCCCGCTCGTCCAGCACGGGGCTCACCTTCGCCCAGACCTGGGCGAAGACCGGATGGTGCACGGCGTCGTGCGGGTTTCTGGTACTGCGGAGCGGCATGGCACACCCCTTCCCGGGGATACGGCGGCTACCGCGATTGTTCCCCGGGGCGGACGGCCGGCACCTCCTTGTCCTCGAACGCCGGACGCGCTGCTGTGCTCTGTCCTCACGTCCAGGTGAGTCGTTGCCCGTTTTCCTCATGCGTGGACGCCCATGTTTCAGCCTCTACGTCGATCACGAAGTGTTCTGTGCGCCCGTCGCGTTCCAGGGTGAGACGCAGGGCTGTCGGTGCGGCGAACTGCGCGATGAACCGTGCTGCCCAGTCGTCCAGCGCATCGGCCCCCAGCTCCGCCGGCTCCGCGCCGCCCAGGCCGAGGTTCGGCAGCAGTCCCAGCGGGGGCGGGAGCTGCGGCCGGGCGAGCAAGACAGCACCGGCCACCTGGGTCACAAGGGTGTCGTCCTCGTACGCCCGGGACAGAGCGGTTGCGGAGTCGAGCCGCGCGGGGCGATACCAGCCGCTCCCGTCATGCTCGAACCAGCCCCGCGACAGGAACGCCTCACGGGGGACATCGCGGCAGTGATCGGCAGGCCGGCCGCTTCTTCCAGCCACGCCCATTGACCGTTCGGGTTGCACTCCAGGAGCCACCAGGCACCAGCGGCGGTTACGGCGAAGTCAAACGCCCCGAACTTCAGGCCGAAATCCTGGACGAACGCCGCCACGGCGCTGCGTACGTCGGTCGGGCAGTCGACCGGCTCGTAGCGCAAGTTGCGGTACTCGACCCGCCAGTCGAGCACGCCAGGCGGAGCCATGATGCGCGCACAGAATGTCTGGTTGCCCACGACGACCGCGCGCACGTCGGCCACTTCGGGAACCAGCAGCCCTAGCCGCAAGGCTGTGGCGAGCTGAGCGGGCTTGTACTCGGCGCGGGCGAGCACGGCCATTCCGGGGAGATCCCGCCCCGGATCGAACCGCAAGACGGGTACCCGGCGGCGGTTCAGCTCATGAACCGAAGTCGCCACGTGCGGTGGAACCGACGCCACAGGCCGGCCTCGGTCCATACCGTGAAGCGGCGATGCGCGGTGGCGGGCGACGTGCCGAACGTCGGCGGCAGATGCCGCCAGGCACGGCCGCTGATCAGGACGTACACCACTGCCGTGAACACGGCCTGCTCGTCACACGGAGCGGTCCCACCGCCTTGCGGTCGAGCCGCGAACGACGGCAATAACGGGGCGACCAGCTCCCATCGGGCATCAGGAACCAGACACTTCGGCGGATCAGCACTCATGACCGGCATCATGCCGCTCGAACATCACGTCACATCGTGGGACAGCCTTCTAAGATTTGGTTGGTGCGGCCGTCCTGGCGGCCCGCTCGATCTTCGCGAAGTAGGCTGCACGGGCTTCCTCGTCGATCGGCTGCTCGTTTTCGGCGCGCACCCCGGTCCGGCCGTCGACGCCCTCGCGCAAGATATCTGCGTGCCCGGCATGCCGGATGGTCTCGCCGAGGACATGAACCATGATGGCGAACAGGTTCGTGTTCGGATAAGGCTCCGACCACCAGGGCACGTGGCCGCGGGCATTGAGGGCAAGCTCGTTGATCGTCGCGTCCGAGTGTTCCCACGTGCGCCGGTAGAACCCGATGATCTGATCGCGCGTCTCGTTCTCGGCCGCCCATTGATCGCTGCCGTCGGAGTCCTGCCACCGGCACAGCGGTTCCGGAGAAGGGCGGTCGAAGACCTCACCGAAGTACCTGGCCTCGACCGTGGCCACGTGTTTGACCAGGCCGAGGAGGTTGGTCCCGGTCACTGTCAGAGGCCGGCGCGCGTCGTATTCGGACAAGCCATCGAGCTTCCAGAGCAGCGCCTCACGGTCCCGCCGCAGTCTCTTGTGCAGGTTGTCTTTCGCGAACTCATCGATCATGCGGCACGAGCCTGCCATGGGCTGCTCATGGTCTCAAGATCCCGTACGCGGTCCGCAACGACTGGCGGAGCTGTGGTCAGCTATGGCCATCGCCCCGACCTGCTGCAAGGAACTCAGGAATCTGCCCACGTGAGACAACCTCTTAGTGATACGAGGTGCGGGGCGGTCGGGCCGAAGCCCTGGCAAGGCGACGACGAGTTGCGGGCTGCGCGCGCTGAGCCGCGGGGGACTTAAATGCGTCGACAGCGCCCCTCGGCACCCGGCACAGTGGCCACCCGTGACGAGCAGTGAACTGTGGACCCGCGCGACCGCCGACCGCTACGACTCCGAGGAGGCCGAGGCGTCCTCGGCCGCCGTTCTCGGACCGACCCTCGCCTTCCTCGCCGAGCTCGCCGGAGACGGCCGGGCGCTGGAGTTCGCCATCGGAACCGGACGGGTGGGAGTCCCCCTCCGGGAACGCGGCGTGCCGGTGCTCGGCATCGAACTGTCCGAGCACATGGCAGCGGTGCTGCGGCGCAAGATCGACGAGGACACCCTCCCGGTAGTCATCGGGGACATGGCCACCACCGTCGTTCCCGGCGGGTTCACCCTGGTCTACCTCGTCTACAACACCATCACGAACCTGCTCACGCAGGACGAGCAGGTGGAGTGCTTCCGCAACGCCGCACGGCATCTGGAGCCCGGCGGTCGGTTCGTCATCGAGCTGGGTGTGCCGCCGCTGCGGCTCCTGCCGCCCGGCCAGGTCGCGGTGCCGTTCGACGTCTCCCAGCGACATCTCGGCTTCGACACCTTCGACCTGGGCGAGCAGATGCTCGTCTCGCACCACTTCACCCGCGACGGCGAGGACGGCCAATACCGCCGCGAAAACTCCCGGCACCGGTACGCCTGGCCGGCGGAGCTCGACCTGATGGCGCGGATCGCCGGGCTCGAGCTGGAGCGTCGCGTCGCGGACTGGGACGGATCCCCGTTCACCCAGGACTCCACGAAGCACGTCTCCGTGTGGCGCAAGCCGGCCTGAGGCCGGTCACCGGGCCCTCGACGTCGGCCGTGCGCGAGCCGCTCCGCGGGCCCGGTGAGCCCTACAGCCTGATCTCGAACCAGTCGCTGTCCCAGGTCTCGGGAACCGACTTGTTGGCGCTCCGAAGGACACGCCCGCTGCAGCCGAATCCGCTGTAGCCCTTCAGGCTGATGCCGCCCTTCCACCACCAGCCCGCTTTCTTGGCTATCGGGCCGTTGAAGTCCACGCATGTGGTGACGGGCTCGCCGTGCTGATTCTTTCCGGTGAGGCGAACGGAGTTCAGGTTGGCCTTGGTGTCCCGCACGGACACCTGCTGGCCGTTGGTGCCGGCGAGAGCGGTGCCGGCGGTGGCGACGACACCGGTGGTGGCCAGAACAGCGGCGAGGCCGATTCCGGCCACGGCGCGAGCGCGCATGATTGCCCCTTCCGATTCCAGACCCGATTCTTCGGTCCCGGCAGCCGTGGGCGCCGGTTCCGGCCCTATTCCAGCGAGGGTCGATCACCGGCGCAACAAGCTTCCACGGATTGACGCGAACGCCCCTCTTGCCGTTTCCCGGACCTGCTGTCCCGGGCGTGACCGGGCCGAAGAGCGACAAGGATCAGGATGGCGAAGGCGGCTATGGCGGTGCAGGTACGGGCGTCGTTGAAGAGTTCCCAGCGGCTGAGGATCTTCGCGTGGTCGGGTGGCGGCGTGGTGGCGGCCCACTGCTTGATGCGGCTGTTGTCAGTTCTGATGCGACCCAGAACCGCCGCTTATGGCGTTCCCGCCAGCCGCACCACCCCAAAAAGACCGTGCCCCGGCCCATATCGGGCCGGGGCACGGACGTGACAGGTACCGCTACCAGCGATTACTTGGCGGCGGTGGCCTTCGGGGGCTGGGGGGTGGCGTGCGGGGTGCACGTCACGTCGGAGCCGCCGGTGAGCTTGCCGGTCAGGAGGTACGCGTCAACCTTGGTGTTGATGCAGGGGTTGACGAGGCCGGTGACACCGTGGGAACCGGCGCCCTTCTCCGTGATCAGCTGCGAGCCGCGGAAGCGCTTGTGCAGCTCGACCGCGCCCTCGTAGGGGGTGGCGGCGTCACGGTCGGACTGCACGATGAGGGTCTGCGGCAGGCCCTTGTGCGTGGTGACCTCGATCGGGTTGTACTGCGGGCCCTTCCAGGTGGCGCAGGGCAGGTTCATCCAGGCGTTGGACCACGTCATGAACGGGGCCTGACGGTCCACGCGGGTGTTGTCCCGGTCCCACTTGTTCCAGCTGGTGGGCCACTTGGCGTCGGCGCACTCGACGGCGGTGTAGACGGCGTTGCCGTTCTCCGCGGCGATGTTGCCGGCCTTGTCGGCCATGTTCGGGCCGGCCGCCTCGATCAGCGGCTTCTCGTCACCGGCGACGTACTTGCTCCAGGTCTGGGCGACCGGCACCCACGAGGAGTCGTAGTACGCGGCCTTCTGGAACCAGCCGATCAGCTCGGCCGGGCCGACGACCCCGCCGATGGGCTTGGCCTTGGCGGAGGCGCGGAGCTTCAGCCAGTTCTGGTGGACCGCGGCCTGGGTGGTGCCGAGGTGGAAGGCGTCGTCGTGCTGGGCGACCCACTTCTCCCAGTCCTTGAACCGGCCCTCGAAGGCGATGTCCTGCTCGAGGTTGGCCTTGTACCAGATGTTGTCCTGGGCCGGGTTGACGACGCTGTCGACGATCATGCGACGGACGTGCGTCGGGAAGAGCGTGCCGTAGACGGCGCCGAGGTAGGTGCCGTAGGAGACGCCGAGGTAGTTCAGCTTCTTCTCGCCGAGGGCGGCGCGGACGACGTCCACGTCACGGGCGGTGTTCATCGTCGTCAGGTACGGCAGGAGGTCGCCGCTGCGCTCGAAGCAGCCGTCCGCGTACTCCTTGGCCAGCTTGCGCTGGGCGCGCTTGTCGGCCTCGCCGGAGGGGACCGGGTCGGCCTTGGGGGCCTTGGCGAACTCCTGGGGGTCGACGCAGGAGATCGGGGCCGAGCGGCCGACGCCGCGCGGGTCGAAGCCCACGAAGTCGTACGCCTTGGCGATGTTGGCGTAGAGCGGGTTCTTGGTCGTGACCCGCGTGGGGAAGCGCAGGCCGGAACCGCCCGGGCCGCCCGGGTTGTAGACGAGCGCGCCCTGGCGCTCGTCGGCGGTGCCGGTGGACTTGGCCCGGTCCACGGCGATCTTGATGGTGCGGCCGTTGGGCTTGGCGTAGTCGACGGGGACCGTGACGAAGCCGCACTGGATGGGCTTCGGCAGCTGCCCCCAGTCGGCAGGACAGTCCTGCCACGTCACGCCCGACTTCGCGGCCCGCTCGGCGGCGATCTTCACGCCCTTGGCCTCGGCGGCGCCTCCCGGCACGGCCTGCGCCGCGCCCGCCGTCGGTGCGGCCAGGAAGCCGGCGACGAGCGTGCCGGCCAGCACGGTGCCGGCCGCGCCGGCTATCGCGTTGGGTCTCAAGACAGTAATTCCCCCTGCTTCGTGCGCCGCCCGGAAGGCAGCGATGATCACGCGGTCTGCAGGTGGGAATCCTTTCGCCTCCCCTGCCACAAAGGACAGGGTGTGAGGGCGTTCTTTACTAATCCGTAAAGATGACGTAACGAGGCGCGGCACGACTGGTGGCCTTCACCCCAACTGACGCTAAAACGCCCGGATTACGTCGTTCAGCTCGCTTGCCCAGGAATCCAGTACCTTGCGCAGCTCAAGTGCGTCCCGCGCGACCGCGCTCACCACGACGGCCGGGCCGGCGAGCGGGGTGACGGCGGCGGTCGCGCCGAGCGGCCGGGCCGCCATCGGCCGTTCCTCGAAGGCCGGGTGGACGACGACGAGCTGGCCGACCGCGCGATGCCCACCGAGCACCGCGCCACCGTCCCAGCCGGGCGCCCCCGGCCCGTAGTTCAGCTCCTGGTCGAACAGCGGGCGTCCGGCGTGATGGATCGTCAGCCGCGAGCGCAGCCGCCCCGGGGGCTCGCCCGCCCGGCCCAGGACCTGCTCCTCGCGGAGCAGCAGCCGGGCCCCGGCGCCGAGCGCCACGCGGGTCGTCGTCCGGACGTCGCTGCCGTGCGCGGAGATCAGCGGCTCGGGCAGCCAGCGCAGGGCGGCGCCGTCGGCCACGTCGATACGGGTGTCGTAGGTGGCGGGCGCGCCCGTGCGGCCCGGCAGGGCGATCGTGGCGGCCGTGGTGGAGAAGGCCAGCGCGGCGCCGGCTTCGACGCGGGCGTCGAGCGTCAGCCGGTCGCCGCCGAGCGGGGCGCTCATGGCGCCCACGAGCGCCACCCGGGCCTCGGCCCCGCGCCCGCCGACCCGGCGTAGGGCGAACGGCCCCCCGCCTTCCAGGACGGGCAGGGCGGTGCCGCCCCTGCCGTCGGGGGCGGCGACGATCCGGGCCGCCGCGACCACGCCGGCGGGGTCGGGGGCGAGCGCCGTGACCAGGGCGACCGGTGGCGTCACGCCGCCGCCCAGGCAGCGAGCCGCTCGAGCACCCAGTCCCGTACGGGCGCGACGCCGCCCTCCGTGGCGAGCGAGGTGAAGGCCACCGGGAGCTCCCCCCGCTGGGCCTTGGCGTCGCGCGCCATGCCCTCCAGATCGACGCCGACGTACGGGGCGAGATCGGTCTTGTTGACGACCAGCAGATCGGCGGTGGTCAGGCCGGGGCCGCCCTTGCGGGGGATGTCGTCGCCGCCGGCCACGTCGATGACGAAGATCTGCGCGTCGACGAGGCCCTTGGAGAAGGTGGCGGTGAGGTTGTCGCCGCCGGACTCCACGAGGACGAGGTCGAGCGGGCCGACCGAGTCCTCCAGGTCCTCGACGGCTTCGAGGTTCGCGGAGATGTCGTCGCGGATGGCGGTGTGCGGGCAGGCGCCCGTCTCCACGGCGGTGATGCGCTCGGGCGCCAGCACGGCGTTGCGCAGCAGGAACTCGGCGTCCTCGCGGGTGTAGATGTCGTTGGTGACGACGGCGATGGACAACTGGTCGCGCAGCGCGCGGCACAGGGCGGCGACCGTCGCCGTCTTCCCGGAGCCGACGGGACCGCCGAGTCCGATGCGCAGGGCCCGGCGGGTGCCGTCGGGGCGGGTGGGGGTGGCAGCGGTGTAGGTGTGGCGGTGGGGGTAGGTGTCGGGGTGGTCGAGGTGCATGTGGTTCCTCCGGGGTGTGAAAACAGCCCCTCCGGCGTTTGAGGAGCGGGGGTCCGGGGGCGGAGCCCCCGGGAGACAGCGACTACGTGGCGAACAGCCGCACCGGCCAAGCGGCGTGCTGCTCCGCCGTGATGTCGAGAAGCGGGGCGGCGGGCGCGGGCAGGGCGTCCAGTCCCTCGACCAGCGCCGCCCCCGCCGCGTCGGCGGCCGCCGATGCCACCGCGTCCAGCTCCGGCGCCAGCCGCGCCAGCACCGCCGTAGCCTCGAACGGATCGAGGCTCAGCAGCCGCACCACCGCCGTCGCCGGTCCGCTCACCGCCTCGTACGCGGCGGCGTGGGCGACGGCGAGCGGGCCGAGCCCGGCGGCGCGGGCGACCAGCCCGAGGACGACGGGCTGGTGGGCGCCGCGCGGCAGGGCCGCGGCGAGGGCGTCGAGTTCGGGCGACGGCCAGGCGGCGCGCGCGGCGCGCATCAGCTGGCGCCCGAGCCGGCGCGCGGCGGCCCGCAGGGCCGGCGAGGGGGTGCGGGCGTCGGCGGCCGCGTCGACGGCGAGCGGGTCGATACCGGCGGCCGTGGCGGCGGCGAGCCCCGCCGCCGTCAGCCCGGCGGTGTGCAGCCGCCCCCGGCAGAACGCCTCCAGGGACGCGCCGTCCGTGACCCGGCCGGCCTTGACGGCCGCCTCGGCACCGCCGGAGTGGGCGTGGCCCCCGGCGGGGAAGCGGCCGTCGGCCAGGACGAGGAGCGCGGCGGACATGGTGCTCATCGGCGCCCGCTCGGACATGGTGCTCATCGGTGACGCCCGTCAGAAGAGGAAGTACCGCTGGGCCATGGGCAGCTCCACCGCCGGGCGCGGCTCGACCGGCTCGCCCTCGATCGTCACGGTGAAGGTGTCCGGGTCCACCTCCACCCGGGGGCGGGCGTCGTTCTCGCGCATGTCCGCCTTGGTGAGGCGTCGGGTGTCGAGGATGGGGACGAAGCGCTTGCCCAGGCCCAGCCGTTCGGGCAGCCCGTCGTCCAGCGCCCACTGGGTGACGAAGTTCAGCGAGTTGGCGGCGGGCGCCCTGCCCCGGGCGCCGAACATGGGGCGCGGCAGGACGGGCTGGGGGGTGGGGATGGAGGCGTTGGCGTCGCCCATCTGCGCGTAGGCGATCTGTCCGCCCTTGAGGACGAGCAGTGGCCGGACGCCGAAGAACGCGGGCTCCCACAGCACCAGGTCGGCGAGCTTGCCGGTCTCGACGGAGCCGATCTCGTGGTCGAGGCCCTGGGCGACGGCGGGGTTGATCGTGTACTTGGCGACGTAGCGGCGGGCCCGCCGGTTGTCGGCCCGGCCGTCGCCGGGCAGGGCGCCGCGCCGTTCCTTCATCACGTGCGCGGTCTGCCAGGTGCGCAGGACCACCTCGCCGATCCGGCCCATGGCCTGGGAGTCGGAGGAGATGATCGATATGGCGCCGAGGTCGTGGAGGACGTCCTCGGCGGCGATCGTGCCGGGCCGGATCCGGGACTCGGCGAAGGCGAGGTCCTCGGGGACGGCGGGGTTGAGGTGGTGACAGACCATCAGCATGTCGAGGTGTTCCTCGACGGTGTTGACGGTGTGGGGCCGGGTGGGGTTGGTGGAGCTGGGCAGGACGTTGGCCTCGGAGACCACCGTGATGATGTCGGGCGCGTGCCCGCCGCCCGCGCCCTCGGTGTGGTACGCGTGGATGGAGCGTCCGGCGATGGCGGCGAGGGTGTCGCCGACGAAGCCCGCCTCGTTGAGGGTGTCCGTGTGGATGGCGAGCTGGGCGCCGCTCTCCTCGCACACGCTCAGGCAGGCGTCGATGGCGGCGGGGGTGGCGCCCCAGTCCTCATGGATCTTGAATCCGACGGCCCCGGCGCGCAGTTGGGCGCGCATCGCGTCGTAGGAGACGGTGTTGCCCTTGCCGAGGAAGCCGATGTTGACGGGGTGGCCCTCCATCGCCTCGAACATCCGGGCGAGGTGCCAGGAGCCGGGGGTGATGGTGGTGGCCTTGCTGCCCTCGGCGGGGCCGGTGCCGCCGCCCACGAGCGTGGTGACGCCGGAGGCCAGCGCCTCGTCGGCGAGCTGGGGGCAGATGAAGTGGACGTGGGCGTCGACGGCGCCGGCGGTGAGGATCCTGCCGTTGCCGGAGATGATCTCCGTCTCGGGTCCGATGACGAGATCGGGGTGGACGCCGTCCATGGTGTCGGGGTTTCCGGCCTTGCCGATGCCGGTGATCCGTCCGTCGCGGATGCCGACGTCGGCCTTGACGATCCCCCAGTGGTCGAGGACGACGGCGCCGGTGATCACGGTGTCAGGGGCGCCCTCGGCGCGGGTGACGCGCGACTGGCCCATCGACTCGCGGATGACCTTGCCGCCGCCGAAGACCGCCTCGTCCCCGGCGTGGCCGGGGCCGCCGCAGCGGTCCTCCTCGATCTCGATGAGCAGGCTCGTGTCGGCGAGCCGGATCCGGTCGCCGGCCGTCGGCCCGTAGAGCGCGGCGTACTCGGCGCGGGTCAGCTCAGGCATCGAGCGGGCCCCCGCACTCCCCGCGCAGCCCCTCGACGACGCGCTTGCCGCCGATGGGCACGAGAGCGATCTCGACCGGGATGCCCGGCTCGAAGCGCACGGCGGTGCCGGCGGCGATGTCGAGGCGCATGCCGTGGGCGGCCGCGCGGTCGAAGGCCAGGCCCGGGTTGGCCTCGGCGAAGTGGTAGTGGGAGCCGACCTGGACGGGCCGGTCGGCGGCGTTGAGAACGGTCAGCCGGGTGCGTCGCGGCCCTTCGTTGAGCCGCACGGGCGCGTCGGCGTGGAGGATCTCTCCGGGAATCACGGTGCCCCCCGTCACGCGATGGGTTCGTGGACGGTGACGAGCTTCGTCCCGTCCGGGAAGGTGGCCTCGACCTGGACGTCGTGGATCATCTCGGGGATGCCGTCCATGACCTCGTCGCGGGTGAGCACCTTGCGCCCCGAGGACATCAGCTCGGCGACGGTACGGCCGTCGCGGGCGCCCTCGAGGATGTGCGAGGTGATCAGGGCCACCGCTTCGGGGTGGTTGAGGCGCAGCCCGCGGGCCCTGCGCCGCTCCGCGACGTCGGCGGCCACATGGATGAGCAGTCGTTCCTGCTCGTGCGGGGAAAGTTGCATGTATCCCACCTCAACACAGTGTTGACCTGGGGTTCTTCTCCCCGCGGCCCCTGACCGCAGATTAGGGCGCAAGCTTTTCCAACGCGTTAACCGGGATGACCGTCTTTTGGTGCGTCCATGACCACCGCCCGCCCGCGCGGACGCCGTGCGCGCCGGGCGCGCGACGGGGCGTCAGCGGTGGGCGCCGCCTCCGGGGTCGCGGTGCTCGGCGGCCAGGCTCCCGGGACCCCGGTGCTCGGCCGCGATGCCGAAGCGGCCGCGTTCGCCCGGAGCGGACGACGACACCGGGCGCACCGTGGCGACCGTGCTGATCACCGGCTCCTCGGGCGCGGCCGCCGCGGCCGCCGCGTCCTCCTCGAGTCGCCGCAGGTCGTCCGCGGAGACCAGGGCCACCAGCGGCTTCCCGTGACGGGTGACGACGACCCGCTCGCCGCCGTAGACGACACGGTTGATGAGGTCCGCCAGCTCGGCTCGGGCTTGCGTCACAGGAATCTCGTAGGCCATACCCCCATTCTAGTCTCCTGTACGTCCTGTACATTTTTTACAGACACCGATCGGCCCGATCGAAAGGCGCACAGCCATGCACCGACCCCTCGCCCGGCACGTCCTGCCGGAGTTCACCGAGCGCACCAGCAGCGGGACCCGCACCCTGGACCCCTACTCGAAGCTGTTCTCCGAGCGCGTGATCTTCCTCGGCACGGCCCTCGACGACGCGGCGGCGAGCGATGTGATCGCCCAGCTGATGCACCTCGAACACGCGGCGCCCGGACAGGACATCGCGCTCTACATCAACTCTCCCGGCGGCTCCTTCTCCGCGATGTGCGCCATCTACGACTCCATGCGCTACGTCGACTGCGAGATCCAGACCTACTGCCTGGGCCAGGCCGCCTCGGCCGCCGCCGTGCTGCTGGCGGCCGGCACCCCCGGCAAGCGGATGGTGCTGCCGCACTCCCGGGTCCTCGTCCATGAGCCGGCCCTGCCCGAGCCCGTCCGGGGGCAGCCCTCGGACCTGGAGATCCAGGCCGCGGAGCTGCTGCGCGCCCGCGAGACCCTGGTGGGGATGCTGGCGCTGCACACCGGGCGGAGCCCGGAGCGCGTCCGGCGGGACATCGAGCGCGACACCGTCCTCGACGCGGCGGGGGCCGTGGCCCACGGCCTGGCCGACGCGGTGGTCACCGACCGCCGGGCGCGGCTCGCGCCGGCCACGGGGAGGTGAGCGGGGTGCCGCAGCCGTCCCACCGGTTCCCTCCGGAGCTGCCGCCGCTGCCCGCGCTGACCCGGGCCGAGGGCGAGCTGGTCGACCGCTATCTGGAAGTACTGGATCAACTCGGCCGGATCAACCCGGCGCGTGCGCAGGACACGTACGGCGGGCTACGAGCCGCGCAGAGGCTCGTGGTCGCGGCCGCGGGGCTGCGCGACGCGCTGGCGACGATGCACGAACGCGGCGAACGACAGGTGTTCGCGGGAACGCTGGCGCGGGCGATGCGGGTCCTGGACGGCGAACGCCGGGCGCTGCGGGTGACCTTGCCGCCTCCGGCTGCGAACTGAGGAGCGGAAACATTCTTCCCTCGATCTCCTTCAGACGGCGGATGCGACCGTAGACGAGCCGTGGTGATCATGTCGGGCCGTACGCGCGGTTTGCGCTCGCGGTGATCGTCGGCGCCGCAGGTGACCGGCTCACCAGGGGTGATCCGCGAGAGTCAAATCCCCCCGCGTCCACCGGAATTGCCCAACGGTGACGAGGCTCACATATGCCTGGATCCCCTCGGCGTGTCCGCCGCGGCTGCGCCAAGATCCCTCCGACGACAAGACCCCGCCACCACGGCGGGGCGGTCCGGGCGGACGCCGAACCCCGCCGCCGCCCGGGCGCTGGTCGACACGAATGCATCGGCGGGGATGGAGGACCCAGGCACGACGGGACGGCCGGACCAGCCCTCGCGACGAGGGAGGGGCCGGACCGGCCCTTGGGGTGAAGCCGCCTCGGCGGCCGGGCATTCTTCGCCTGCCCGAACCCGACAGGTCATCCTTCACAGGCGGCTGACGAAGGGTTTGGCATGGGCGCGCACAAACGTCCCTCACGGCTGTCCAGGGCCGGGGTGGTACCCCTGTCCGTGAAATCCGCCCTGACTCTGGCGGCCGTCAGCGCAACGGTACTGGGCCCCGGCGCCGTCAACGACGCCGAAGCCGCAACCATCTCCACCAAAGCCCTCTGGATCGCGGCCTCGAAGGCGGGCTCCCCCTATGTGTGGGGTGGCACGGGCCCGTACAGCTTCGACTGCTCGGGGCTGACGCAGTACTCCTTCAAACGGGCCGGCAAGCAGCTGCCCCGCACCGCTCAGGAGCAGTACAACCGCACCGAACACATCCCCACCCTCTCCCGGGAACAGGGTGACCTGGTGTTCTTCCACGGCCGGGGTGGCGTCTACCACGTGGGGATATACGCCGGGAACAATCTGATCTGGCACGCCCCGAAGACCGGTTCGGTCGTCCGCCTCGAGCGCATCTGGACCAGAAGCGTCTCGTACGGCCGAGTGAACGACTGAACCACCGGAGCGGGTGACGACCGGCGCGGCTACCGCTTCCCGCCCCCGTCGTCCCGCAGAATCCCATTCGGCGTACCCGTCGCGCCGGACTCCCCGCGCGCCGGCCGCGCTTCCCGTGGCAGCGGACCCGACTGCCGTGCGGTGCCCCACCGGCACCAGCGACATCCGGAACCCACCGGTTCCTGTGTGCGGCTCCACAAGAGCGCCGGGCCGGGCGGATCTTCCGCCCGGCCCCTCCGCGCTGCCGTCAGCGGACGGACACCGTCCAGGGCAGCGTGATCCACACCGTCTTGCCGCCGTCGGCGGTCGGGGTGACGACGAGCCTGCCGCCGTACTCGACGGTCAGCGCGCGGACGATCACCATGCCGCGGCCGTTGTCCTGCCGACCGTCGGCGGGCAGCCGCCTGGGGTGGCGGGGATGGCTGTCGGTGACCCCGACGCGCAGGAGCTCCTCGCGGTCCAGCCGGAGTTCCACGGTGAAGGTGGGCGACTGGCCCCGGGTGTGCTGCACGGCGTTGGTGGCCAGCTCGGAGAGGATCAGCCGGACCGCATCGGCCAGGTCCGTCCCGGCCGGCAGGCCCCAGGTGACCAGCACGTCCATGACATGGCGACGGGCGGCACAGACCGAGGCGGGAACGCTCGGCAGGGTGACGGTTGCTTCCTGGTGATCTGCCATGGCGCTGTCCCTTTCCCACCGAGGCTCGGCCCGGCTCTTCGCGCCAGCGTCCCACTGATAACGGCCACGATGGGTGTGATCCACCGGATTGTGGATATATCTGTCGCTCAAAGCGGTGAACTCTACGACGAGCGACCGGATTTGGCCGTGACCCTGGTTTATTGACTCTGACGCGGGGCGTGTGAACAACGCGTCGCGGGTTGTCACGACGCTTCCATGTGAGCGGCGGGGAGGGAGAGCTGATGCGGTACGGACCCGCGGTGCGCCGCCGCAAACTCGGCGCGGAACTGCGCCGCCAGCGCGAGCTGACCGGGATGACCAGCCGGGAGGCGGCCTGCGCGGTCGGCTGGCACCAGTCGAAGGTGAGCCGGATCGAGACGGGCAGCAGCGGGGTGAAACCCGCCGATGTGACGCGGCTGCTGGATGTCTACCGGGTGTCGGACCCGGAGCTGCGGGCCCTGCTGGGGGCCCTGTGCGGGGCGGGGTCGAAGGACGCGGAGGGATCACGGCGCGGCTGGTGGTACGCCTACCGCGACCTGCTGCCTTCGGCGTATCTCGACTTCATCAGCCTGGAGTCGGAGGCCTCCCACGCCCGCACGCTGGAGACCACGGTGGTGCCCGGGCTGCTGCAGACGCCCGACTACGCCCGGGCGGTGACCCGCGCGGCGCTCGGCGACCCGCCGGCCCGGCAGGTCGAGGAGCTGGTGCGGGTGCGGATGGCCCGGCAGGCGGTGCTCGGGGGAAGCCGTCCGCTGCAGCTGTGCGCGGTGCTGGACGAGGCGGTGCTGCGGCACGAGGTGGGCAGCCCCGAGGTAATGGCGGGACAGCTGCGGCATTTGTTGGAAAGGGGCTCGCTTCCGCATGTGCGGCTGCACGTACTGCCGTTCACCAGCGGCAACCATATCGGCATCACCGGCCCTTTCGTTATCTTCTCATTTCCGCGCATCGCCGATCTGGACGTGGTTGTTCTCGACCACTTGACGAGTAGCCTCTATCTGGAGCGGAAAGAAGACCTCCGGGCGTACGCCTCCGCATTCACGACGCTCCGGGCGCACGCCCTGTCGCACGAGAAAACGTTGGAATACATCGCCGGGATCAGTGACGGCGCGTAGGGAGGCGACATGTCCGCAATGCCTCGGTACGTACCCTCTCCATCGGCCCAGCCCGCTCGGTGCGACGCGGTATGGCACCGCAGCAGCTACAGCACGGGGATGAACAACTGCGTCGAGACGGCGCTCCTGGGTACGGGGCTGCTCGCCGTGCGTGACTCACGGCGCGGCGCCGGCCCGGTCCTGCTCTTCCCCCGCACCACCTGGTCCGCGTTCGTCACGGACCTGGACGGCGTCGGCCCGGGCCATGCCCTCGGCCGTGCCCCGGGCCGGGGCGCCGACGGGGCCTGACACGGCGCGAGCCGGAACCGTCAGGCGGCGGCCGGCGCGGTCCGTACGATCGTGTCGGCCGCCGCCGCGACCTCCAGGTCTGTCAGATCCGCCCGGGCGGTCAGCCGCAACCGCGAGACGCCGTCCGGCACGGACGGGGGCCGGAAGCAGCCGACGGCGAGCCCGGCCGCCCGGCAGTCCGCCGCCCAGCGCACGGCGGCCTCGGGCGAGGGGGCCCGCACGGAGACCACCGCCGCGTCGGGGCGCACGGCCACGAGCCCCGCCCCGGTGACCCTGCGGTGGAGCTCGCCGGCCACGGCCCGGACCCGCGCGGCTCGGCCCGGTTCGCGGCGCAGCAGCGCGAGGCTCGCCAGGGCGGCGCCGGCCGCCGCCGGGGCGAGACCGGTGTCGAAGATGAAGGTGCGGGCCGTGCTGACGAGGTGCTCGATCACCCGGGCCGGGCCGAGGACCGCGCCGCCCTGGGCGCCCAGCGACTTGGAGAGGGTGACGGTGGCGACGACGTCCGCGTCGCCCGCGAGCCCGTCCGCGTGGAGGGCGCCCCGGCCGCCGTCGCCGAGGACGCCGAGGCCGTGGGCGTCGTCCACGAGCAGCGCCGCGCCGTTCTCCCGGCAGACCCCGGCGAGGGCGGCCAGCGGGGCGGCGTCGCCGTCGACGGAGAAGACGGAGTCGGTGACGGCGATCGCCCGGCCGTCGTGCGTGGCGAGGGCCTTGCCGAAGGCCTCGGGCTCGGCGTGCCGGACGACGGCCTTCTCCGCGCGGGCGAGCCGGCAGCCGTCGATCAGCGAGGCGTGGTTGCCCTCGTCGCAGACCAGGAGGGTGTCGTCGCCGACGGGGCCGGACAGGGCGGTGACGGCGGCGAGGTTCGCGGTGTAGCCGGAGGAGAACACCAGCGCGGCCTCGAAACCGCAGAACGCGGCCAGTTCCTCCTCCAGCCGGGCGTGCAGCTCGGTGGTGCCGGTGACCAGCCGGGATCCGGTGGCCCCCGCGCCCCAGCGCCGGGCCGCTTCCGCGGCGGCCTCGGTGACCTCGGGATGGCGGGTCAGCCCCAGGTAGTCGTTTCCCGCCAGGTCCACGAGATCGCTGTCGGCCGCGCGCGGCCGCAGGGTGCGGACGAGGCCGGCGGTGCGCAGCCGCGCCTGCCGCTCGTCGATCCAGTCGAACGGGTCGCGGTGCATGGCCGTCCCTCGCGTTTGGTGGGTTTGCATAAAACCTAGCCGTCCGGGGGCCGGGGCAGGATGTGGCGATACACACACCTCGAATGCCGCCTGTTGTGCGATCTCTCCTTGGCCGGGAGCGGTGGAGTACGCGAGGATCTGCGCCATGGACCTGCTGAACACGCTGGTGGAGAAGGGGTTGCGGCGGGAGCTGCCGACCCGCGAAGAGGCGCTCGCCGTGCTGGCGACCTCCGACGACGAACTGCTCGACGTGGTGGCGGCGGCCGGAAAGGTACGCCGTAAGTGGTTCGGGCGACGGGTGAAGCTCAACTACCTCGTCAACCTCAAGTCGGGCCTCTGCCCGGAGGACTGCTCGTACTGCTCGCAGCGGCTCGGCTCCAAGGCCGAGATCCTCAAGTACACCTGGCTGAAGCCGGACGAGGCCTCGAAGGCCGCCGCGGCGGGTGTCGCCGGGGGCGCGAAGCGGGTCTGCCTGGTCGCCAGCGGACGCGGTCCGACGGACCGGGACGTCGACCGGGTGTCGAAGACCATCGAGGCGATCAAGGAGCAGAACGAGGGCATCGAGGTGTGCGCCTGCCTCGGTCTGCTCTCCGACGGCCAGGCCGAGCGACTGCGCGAGGCGGGCGCCGACGCCTACAACCACAACCTCAACACCT
The DNA here is from genome assembly GCF_014648775.1 of Streptomyces abikoensis. Taxonomy (GTDB): domain Bacteria; phylum Actinomycetota; class Actinomycetes; order Streptomycetales; family Streptomycetaceae; genus Streptomyces; species Streptomyces abikoensis. Next base: position 463,476 of record NZ_BMRT01000001.1, on the reverse strand, counting down.
CCGAGGCCACCTACGGCGCCATCACCACCACCCACACCTACGCCGACCGCGTCGAGACGGTGCGGCAGGCCCACGCGGCGGGCATGTCCGCCTGCTCCGGCCTGATCGCGGGCATGGGCGAGAACGACGCCGACCTGGTGGACGTGGTCTTCTCGCTGCGGGAGCTGGACCCGGACTCGGTGCCGGTCAACTTCCTGATCCCCTTCGAGGGGACGCCGCTGGCCAAGGAGTGGCACCTCACCCCGCAGCGCTGCCTGCGGATCCTGGCGATGACGCGGTTCGTCTGCCCGGACGTCGAGGTCCGGCTGGCGGGCGGCCGCGAGGTGCACCTGCGGACGCTGCAGCCGCTGGCCCTGGAGATCGCCAACTCGATCTTCCTGGGCGACTATCTGACCAGTGAGGGCCAGGAGGGCAAGGCCGACCTGGCGATGATCGCGGACGCGGGCTTCGAGGTCGAGGGCGCGGGCGAGTCGACGCTGCCCGCGCACCGGGCCGACGTGGCCGCCGCCTCGACCGCCTCGACCGGTGGTTGTGGCGGGCACGCGGGCGGCGGCGGTTGCGGCCCGTGCGGGGACGGCGGTGCGGAGGCCGCTGCTCCGGCGGCGGGCGGCTGTGGCTCGGCGGGCGTCTGCGGTACGGCCGCGACCGAGGCGCCGGTGCCGGCGGGTGTCGGTTCCGCGGAGACCGGTGCGGCGGGGCAGGCCGCGCCCGGCGAGGTCCGCAGCGACCTGGTGGCCGTGCGCCGCCGGGGCACGGGGACGGACCTGCCCCCCAATGCCTGAGCCGCTCGACCCCGGCCGGCTGCTCGACCTCGACCGGCAGCACGTCTGGCACCCCTACGGCCCGATGCCGGGCCGCCAGGAGCCGCTGGTCGTCGAGTCCGCCGCCGGGGTGCGGCTGCGGCTGGCCGAACCGGCCCACGGTTCAGTCGAGTTGATCGACGGGATGTCGTCGTGGTGGTCGGCCGTCCACGGCTACAACCACCCCGTCCTCAACGCGGCCGCCCAGGCGCAGCTGGGGCGGATGAGCCATGTGATGTTCGGCGGGCTCACCCACGAGCCCGCCGTCCGGCTGGCCGCCACCCTGGTGGACATCACCCCCGAAGGACTGGAGCACGTCTTCCTCGCCGACTCCGGCTCGGTGTCGGTCGAGGTCGCGATCAAGATGTGCCTCCAGTACTGGCGTTCGCTGGGACGGCCGGAGAAGCGGCGCCTGATGACCTGGCGCGGCGGCTACCACGGGGACACCTGGCAGCCGATGGCCGTCTGCGATCCCGACGGCGGGATGCACGAGCTGTGGTCCGGGGCGCTGCCGAAGCACGTCTTCGCGGACGCCCCGCCCGGCGGCTTCACGGACGAAGCCGACCCCGCCTACCTCGCGCACCTGCGCGAGGCGGTGGCGCGGCACGCCCATGAGCTGGCCGCCGTGATCGTGGAGCCGGTGGTGCAGGGCGCCGGCGGGATGCGCTTCCACTCACCCGTGTATCTGCGGGCGTTGCGGGAGCTGTGCGACGAGCACGACGTGCTGCTGGTGTTCGACGAGATCGCCACCGGCTTCGGCCGCACGGGCGCGCTCTTCGCGGCGGACCACGCGGGGGTCACCCCGGACGCGATGTGCGTCGGCAAGGCGCTGACCGGCGGCTATGTCACCCTCGCGGCGGCGCTGTGCACCTCCCGGGTGGCGCGGGGCATCAGCTCCGGCGAGGTCCCGGTGCTCGCGCACGGCCCGACGTTCATGGGCAACCCGCTGGCCTGCGCGATCGCCAACGCCTCGATCGAGCTGCTGCTCTCCGGGGACTGGCGGACGGCGGTCAAGCGGATCGAGGCGGGGCTGCGGGACGGCCTGGCCGGCGTCGCGGACCTGCCGGGCGTACGGGACGTACGGGTGCTCGGCGCCATCGGCGTCGTCGAGCTCGACCACGAAGTGGACATGGCGGCGGCCACCCGTGCGGTGGTCGGTTCCGGGGTGTGGCTGCGGCCGTTCCGGAACCTGATCTACACCATGCCGCCGTTCGTCACGGCCGACGAGGACGTGGCGAGGATCTGCGCGGCGGTGGAAGCCGCGGCGCGGGTTGCGTAGCGCGAGAACGAGGAGAGCGAATCATGTCGGTGCTGGTCGTCACGGGTACGGGCACGGAGGTCGGCAAGACCGTGGTGACGGCCGCCGTCGCGGCGGCGGCGCTGGCCGCCGGCCGCTCGGTGGCCGTCCTCAAGCCCGCGCAGACCGGGGTCGCGATGGGCGAGCCGGGGGACGTGGCGGAGGTGCTGCGGCTCGCGGGCCCCGTGACGGGGGTCGAACTCGGCCGCTTCCCCGAGCCGTTGGCCCCCGCGACGGCCGCCCGCCGGGCGGGCCTCGCGCCCGTCCGGCCCGCCGAGATCGTCCGGGCGGCGCGGGAGCTGGAACGCACCCACGACCTGGTGCTCGTCGAGGGCGCGGGCGGGCTGCTGGTCCGGCTGGACGAGGAGGGCTCGACCCTCGCGGACGTGGCCGGGCTGCTGGACGCGCCCGTCCTGGTCGTCGTCCAGGCGGGGCTGGGCACGCTCAACGTCACGACGCTGACCGCGGAGGCGCTGGCCGCGCGGGGGCTGCGGCGGGCGGGCGTGGTCGTCGGAAGCTGGCCGGCCGCGCCGGACCTGGCCATGCGGTGCAACCTCGCGGAACTGCCGGAGGCGGCGGGGTCGGCGCTGCTGGGCGCCCTTCCGGAGGGGGCGGCGGCTCTGCCGCCCGCCGACTTCCGCCGTTCCGCGGTGGACTGGCTGGCGCCGGAGCTCTCGGGGACGTGGGACGCCGCCCGCTTCGCGGGGTCGCAGGCGGAGTGAGCCGGCACTGACGCGACCCCCGCCGCCCCGCCGCCGGGGGTTCTTGACGGCGCCCGGCGCGTGGGCTGGAATTCCTGGGCCGGACATCCCGCCGGTCGCCGCGTGCGGCCGGCTCGCCGAGGGACGGGGACATGACTCCACTGCCGCAGGCCGGACCGCCGGTGACGGCCGGGCCGCTCCAGGATCTGCCCCCGCTCGTCTTCGCCGAGGAGTGCGACCGGCTGCGGGACCGGCTCGCGGCCGTCGCCCGGGGGGAGGCGTTCCTGCTCCAGGGAGGCGAGAGCGCCCGGAGTTTCGACGGGACGACCGCCGAGTCCGTCGGCGGCATCCTCCGTACGCTCCTCCAGATGGCCGTGGTCCTCACCTACGCGGCCTCGGTCCCCGTGGTCAAGGTCGGCCGGGTCGACTTCGGCCGCGTCGACTTCGGCGTGCCCGCCGGCTCCGGCGACCCCGGCTCCCACCGGCTGCGCCGGATGTACGAGGCGTCGGCTACTACGCTCAACCTCGTACGCGCCTTCGGCATCGGGGGGCATGCCGACCTCCACCAGGTGCACGAGTGGAACCGCGGTTTCGTGACCGACTCCCCGGCCCGCCGGCGCTACACGGAGCTCGCCGACGGGATCGAGCGCTCCCTGCGCTTCATGCACGCGTGCGGGGTCGACCCCAAGGAGGTCCACACCGTCGACTTCTTCGCGGGCCACGAGGGACGGCGGCTCGACTACGAGGAGGCGCTCACCCGTACCGACGCCCGCACCGGGCTGCCCTACGCGACCAGCGCCCATCTGCTGTGGACCGCCCTGCCCGGCCGGGAGACGGCGGACGACGAGCACCTCGCGTACCTGTCCCGGATCCACAATCCCGTCGCCGTGGAGCTCGGCCCCGACGCCGACCCGGACACCGTCCTCGCCTGCGTCGACCGGCTCGACCCCGACCGCGTCCCCGGCAGGCTCACCTTCATCACCCGGATGGGCGCCGAACTCGTCCGTGACCGGCTGCCCGCGCTGGTGCGCAAGGCCGAGGGGGAGGGCGCCACGCCCGTCTGGGTCTGCGACCCCGTGCGCGGCAACACCGTCCGGACGGCCGGGGGTCACGTCGTGCACGACTTCGACGCCCTCCTCGACGAGGTCCGGGGCTTCTTCGAGGTCCACCGGGCCTGCGGCACCCACGCGGGCGGCATCCACGTGGCGCTCACCGGCGACCGGGTCGCCGGGGCCGCCCGAGGCGCCCGGCTCGACCGGGCGCACTCCCTCGACCTGGCCTTCCTCGTCGCCGAGATGATGGGGGAGCGGGCCTGAGACCGTCGCGGTACTAGCCCGCGAACACCGACGCGAAGGCCGCCCGGGTCGGCGAGTCCGCCCGCCGGTCGAGGATCGCGAAGACGACGTGCTCGAAACGGTCCGCGAAGCGGCCCTCACCCGTCAGGTGCCCGGCGAACGCCGCCGCGACCCGCGCCGGGTCGTTGCGGAAGACCCCGCACCCCCACGCCCCGAGGACCAGCCGGCGGTAGCCGTGCGCGGCCGCCACCTCCAGCACCCGGCCCGCGCGCTCCGCCAGCGCCGCCGGGATCCGCGCGGTGAGCTCCGGGGTGCGCTGGGCGATCACCCCCGCGTTGGGGGCCGGGGAGGTCAGGAAGCCCACCGTGTACGGGGTCTCCAGGAGCCCGTCCCGGTCGTCGCGGAAGACCGGGACGCCGGGGGAGTGGACGACCCGGTCGCTGTAGAACGGGCTGGGGTCCGCGCGGTGGGCGGCGTAGTACTCGGGGGCCTCGCGCAGACACGTGTGCAGGGCCGAGCCCCGGCACAGCGCCTCCTCCTGCGCCTGGGCGCCGTTGAGGTAGCCGCCGCCGGGGTTGCGGGCGGAGGCGAAGTTGAGCACCGCGACGTCGCCGTCCGCCGCCAGGCGGCGCGACGCGTCCAGACTGCCCTCGGCCGTCACCTCGAAGACCGTCGCTGTGGAGACCGTCGCCGTCGGTTCCCCCGGTCGCACCGCCACCGGCTCCGGGCCGTACAGCCGCGTTCCCCGCCGGGCCGCCCCGACCGCCTCGGCGATGTCCGCCCACCGACCGCCCGGTGTCGTATAGCCCCCGTCGGCGACGATCGACTCCGTCACCCGCGCGACCTCACGCAGCCGTGCGCTCATTGCGTTCCCCCTTGTCAGAAGCCTTTCGTACGGACGGGAGCGTACGGAGTCGGGCCGTCCGCGGCGACCGGATTTCGCCGCCGGGCTCGCGTCCGCCCGGGTGGCCGCGACCCCCCACACGGGTGAGGAGCCGGTGCGGCCGCTTGCCCTACGGCGGTCCCACGCGGTGCCCTGACCCGCACGACCGCGCCCGGGAGGTACCCATGTCCGTACGCACCACCGCGACAGCGGCGGCGACCGTCACCGCGACCGCCACCGCGCTGCTCGCGCTGCCTCCCGCGGCGGTGGGCGCCGACAGGACGGACGCCAAGGAGTCGGGACGGCTCCTCCTCACGATCTCCGGCGCGCGGAACACCTGGATCCGCGGCGTCCGGCTCGTCTGCCCCGCCACGGGCGGCCACCACCCCCGCGCGGCCGAGGCGTGCGCGGACCTGGAACGGGCGGGCGGCCGGCCCGACCAGTTCCCCGCCGGCCCGGGCCAGGTGTGCACCCGGGAGGACGACCCGGTCGTCGCCACCGCCGACGGGGCCTGGCACGGTGCCACGGTGTCCTGGCGGCGGACCTATCCCAACCCCTGCCTCCTGGAGGCCGCCACCGGAGCGATCTTCCGCTTCTGAGCGGCCCCCGGCGCTCAGTTCCCGCGCGCCACCATCGCCCCGATCGTCGCCACGCCCAGCACGACCCACACGAACCACAGCCAGCCGTCGCTCCCGATCGTCACCGAGTAGGCGGTCACCAGGACCAGCCCCCCGACCGTGAGCGCCGCCATCGCCCTCGCCGATCCGGGCATCCCGCACCTCCTCCACGGCGGCCCCGCCACAGGACGGAACGAAACGGCCGTACATACGCGCGGACCGCGGTCAGGAGACCATCGTCTCCCCACCGCGGTCCGTACCGCCATACCCCCGCCGGGCTAGCCCTGCTGGCCCTTCGCGTGGAGCGAGGCCAGGTAGGCGTTGTAGGCCTGGAGCTCCTTGTCGCCGCTGCGCTCCTCCGCGCGGTCGGACCGCTTGGCCTGCCGCTGCTCGGAGCGGTACCACTGGTACACCAGCGCCAGCAGCACCAGGACCGAGGGGATCTCGCTGAACGCCCAGGCGATGCCGCCGCCCGCCTTCTGGTCGTCCAGCGCGTCGATGCCCAGCGAGGCCGGCGGATGCATATAGGTGCCGATCATCGGCTCCGAGGCCATCATCAGCGCGATGCCGAAGAAGGCGTGGAAGGGCATGCCCGCGAACAGCTCCAGCATCCGCATCACATAGCCCGGCCGGTGCGGGCCCGGGTCCACACCCATGATCGGCCAGAAGAACACCAGGCCCACCGCGAGGAAGTGCACCATCATCGCGATGTGCCCCGTCTTCGTCTCCATGAGGAAGTCGAAGAGCGGCGTGAAGTACAGCGCGTACAGGCTCGCGATGAACATCGGGATCGTGAACGCGGGGTGGGTGATGATCCGCATGTAGCGGCTGTGCAGCAGGGTCACCAGCCACTCGCGCGGCCCCTTGCGGCCGCGTCCCGCCGCGGGCAGCGCCCGCAGCGTCAGCGTCACCGGCGCGCCCAGCAGCAGGAGGATCGGGGAGAGCATGCTGATCACCATGTGCTGCACCATGTGCACGCTAAACATGACCATGCCGTAGTCGTTGAGCTTGGTGCACATCACCAGCGCCACGCTCAGCACGCCCAGCGTGAACGCCACCACCCGGCCCCACGGCCACGCGTCGCCGCGTCTCCGCAGCCGCACCACGCCCCAGCCGTAGAGACCCAGCCCCAGCAGGCAGCCGATCATGAAGAACGGTTCGCCGCTGAACTGCAGACCCCGGCTCAGCGTGAACGGCGGCATGTCCATGTGCATCATGCCGTGCATGCCCTGCATGCCGTGCCCGCCGTGATCCATCCACTCTCTCCCATTTCGCACCGATGCGCCGGGACCAGACTAGAGGCGCCCCGGGCCGCGCCCACGGCCGGGGGCGCCCCGGGGCGAGGCGGACGGACCGGATCAGAGCACGCAGTCGGCCTCGGCGTAGCGCTCCGCCGGAACCGTCTTCAGTCGCTCGGTGGCCTCGGCCAGCGGCACCAGCGTGATGTCCGTGCCGCGCAGCGCCGTCATCATCCCGAACGCGCCCCGGTGCGCGGCCTCCACCGCGTGCCAGCCGAAGCGGGTGGCGAGCACCCGGTCGTACGCGGTGGGGGTGCCGCCGCGCTGCACATGGCCGAGGATGACGGGCCGGGCCTCCTTGTCCAGGCGGCGCTCCAGCTCCACGGCCAGCTGCCGGGCGACGCCGGCGAAGCGCTCGTGCCCGTAGACGTCCGTACCGCCGGTCTCGAACTCCATCGAGCCGGGGCGCGGCTTGGCGCCCTCCGCGACGACCACGATGGCGAATCGTTTTCCCGCCTCGAAGCGCTTGCCGACGACCGCCGTCAGCTCGTCCATGTCGAAGGGCCGTTCCGGCACCACGATCGCGTGGGCGCCGGCGGCCATGCCCGACTGGAGGGCGATCCAGCCGGTGTGGCGGCCCATCACCTCCACGATCAGCACCCGCTGGTGGGACTCGGCGGTCGTCTTCAGCCGGTCCAGGGCCTCGGTGGCCACGCCCACGGCCGTGTCGAAGCCGAAGGTGACGTCGGTCGAGGCGATGTCGTTGTCGATGGTCTTGGGGACGCCGACGATCGGCAGCCCCGCGTCCGACAGGAGGCGGGCCGCCTTGAGGGTGCCCTCGCCGCCGATGGGGATGACGGCGTCCAGGCCGAGCGCGGCCACGTGCTCGCGGGCGCGCTCCACGCCACCGCGCAGATCCTCGGGCCGTACCCGGGAGGAGCCCAGAACGGTGCCGCCGGTGGCGAGGATGCCGGCCACGGACTCCAGGTCCAGCGGCCGGTGGTCGCCCTCCAGCAGACCGCGCCAGCCGTCGTGGAAACCGATGACGTCGTCGCCGTGGTCGACGACCGCGCGGTGGACGACGGAACGGATGACGGCGTTGAGCCCGGGGCAGTCGCCGCCGGAGGTGAGCACACCGATGCGCATGACAGGGGGACCTTTTGGATCGGGGCCCCGCGGGGCCGCTGAAGGACCGGACCCCGTCGTCCGGTGGGAATCCCCGCCACCCTAAACCGTCCGGGCGGCGGGGATCACGACCGTCCGCTATGCGGGCTGTGTCGCCGCGGCGATCCGCTCGGCGCGCAGCGCCTCGTACCAGCGGTCGTCGACCGGCGGCAGGGCGTTGACGTCCAGCGCCAGCTTGATCAGCATGTCCGCGATGTGCGGGTTGCGGGCCATGACCGGCCCGTGCATGTACGTACCGAAGACGGTCTCGTTGAACGCGCCCTCGGTGCCGTCGCCGGTGCCGTTGCCCTTGCCGAACCGGACCCGGGCGAACGGGCGGGCCGTCGGACCCAGATGGGTGACGCCCTGGTGGTTCTCGAACCCGGTCAGCGGGGGCAGGCCCAGCTGGGGGTCGATGTCGGCGAGGACGTCGCCGACGCAGCGCTCGCCCTCGCCCCGGGTGCTGATGACGTCCAGCAGGCCCAGGCCCTGCTCGCGCCGGCCCAGGTCGTTGATGAACTCGTGGCCCAGGATCTGGTAGCCGGCGCAGACCGAGAAGACGATCGCGCCGTTGGCGACGGCCCGGTTGAGACCGCCGTCGCGGCGCAGCCGCTCGGCGGCCAGCCGCTGCGGCCGGTCCTCGCCGCCGCCGATCAGGTAGATGTCACCGGAGGTGGGGATCTGCTGGTCGGAGCGGACGTCGACGCGCTGGACGTCCAGGCGGCGCTGGTGGGCGCGGCGCTCCAGGACCAGGACGTTGCCCTGGTCGCCGTAGGTGCTGAGCAGGTCGGGGTAGACCCACACCACACGCAGACTGTTCTGGCTCATGCTCACAATCCTTTGAGTGCTGCCCGTGGGTCAGTTGCCGACGACGCGGCGGATGTCCTGGAAGGCGGTGTAGTTCGCGATGACCTCGATCTTGCCGGGCGGGGCCATCTGCACCGCCTCGTCGAACGTCTCGCAGACCCGGAAGTCCACGCCCGCGACCTCCAGCCGCACGGCCAGGTCCAGCTTGCGGTCGCCGATGACCATGATCGGGTGCCCGGCGAGCCGGCTGTAGTCCACGTCCCACAGCCAGGAGGTGTCGGTGCCGTCCGCGCCGCGGGCGTTCACCGAGAGGATCACCGGCGCCGGCGGGCCGTCGATCAGCGAGAACGTCTCCAGCCAGCCGGCCGGGTTCTTCGCCAGCAGCAGCCGCACCTCACGGCCGGTGTAGTTCACCACGTCGTACCGGCCGGCCACCGCCTGCACCTGGTACATCCGCTCCAGCGCCACCTGCGGCGGCACGCCGAAGGTCGCGGCCACGGCGGCCGAGGTGGTGGCGTTGGCCTTGTTGGCCCGGCCCGGCAGCTGGAGGTGGATGGGCCACGCGGAGCCGTGGGGGTCGAGGACGTAGTCCCCCGACAGCGCCCAGCTCGGCGTCGGCCGGCGGAAGCCGCACTCGCCGCAGAACCAGTCGTCGCCCGGGCGCTGCATCACACCACCGCAGGAGGGGCACGACCAGGCGTCGTCCTTCCACTCCTGGCCGGCCGCGACCCACACCACGTTCTGCGACGAGGACGCCGCCCACACGATCAGCGGGTCGTCCGCGTTGGCGATCACCACGGCCTTGGTGCCGGCCAGGCCCTCACGCCACTTCTCCGCCAGCATGCGGGTCTCCGCGGCGCGGTCCAGCTGGTCGCGCGAGAGGTTCAGCAGCGCTATGGCCTTGGGCGAGGTGTCGCGGGCCACACCCGCCAGGTACTTCTCGTCCACCTCGATCACGCCGTAGCGCGCGTCCGAGCCGCCCGCCAGGGCGGAGGTGATGCCCGCGGGCATGTTCGCGCCCAGCGCGTTGGACACCACCGGACCGCTGGCCCGCAGCGCCTCGGCGATCAGCCGGGTCGTGGTCGTCTTGCCGTTGGTGGCCGACACCAGGACCACGTCCAGGTGCGTTGCCAGCCGGGCCAGCAGGTCGGGGTCGAGCTTGAGCGCGACCTTGCCGCCGATCACCGACCCGCTGCCGCGGCCCGCTGCGCGCGAAACCGCCGCAGCCGCCTTGCCCGCCGTCACGGCGAGCTTGGCCCGCGGCGACAGCGGCCCCGAGTTGCCTGCCATCGTCCTAGTCCTCCTTGTTCGGCGCCGGGCCGTAAATTCCTGGTCAGCCGGTGGAACGCCCCCTCAGTGCCGAGGGCCGGCCAGGAGACTCCGGTCGGGGATCAGCCTATCGAGATCCGGCCGCGGGCCCGAACCCGCGGCCCGGGGAACGTACGCTTGGGCCCATGCGACGAGGCACCATTCCCGGCAGTTCAGGACGTGTGCGGCCCATGAGGCTGCTCGGAGACCGGGGTCTCGCGGCACCCTGCGAGGAGGTCACGGCCTTTGACGCGGAGCTCGCCCGGCTCGTCGAGGACATGTTCGCCACCATGTACGCGGCGAGCGGTGTCGGCCTCGCCGCCAACCAGATAGGCGTGCCGCTGCGCGTCTTCGTCTACGACTGTCCCGACGACGAGGACCGCCGCCATCTGGGCCACATCGTCAACCCCCGGCTCGTCGCCACCGAGGGCCCCGTGATCCGCGGCCCCGAGGGCTGTCTGTCCGTGCCGGGGATCGAGGCGGGCACCCCGCGCTTCGACGAGGCCGTCGTCGAGGGCGTGCGCCTGGACGGTTCCCCGGTCACGGTGCGGGGCACCGGCTTCTTCGCGCGGTGCCTCCAGCACGAGTGCGACCACCTGGACGGCGGCCTCTACCTCGACCACCTCACGGGGGCGCGGCGGTGGCGCGCCCTGCGGGCGGCACGGCGGGCCGGGCTGTCCCCGGCCCCGGCCGCCGCTTCGACGGCCGAAGCCCTGACGGCCGAGGCCCCGGCTCCCGCCCTCGGCCGCCGGGCGGGCTGATCAGAACCCCGGGCCGTCCGCCCGGTCGCCCGACGTGGCCAGGCGGCCCCACAGCAGGTCCGCGAGGTGGCGGACGAGCAGGCCGCGCGGGAACGGGCGCTCCCGCAGCCACCAGTCGCCGGCGGCGTGCATCATGCCGACGATGCCGTGGCCCCAGGCCCGTGCCAGCTCCTCCCCGTCCGGGCCGAGGTCCACGCGCTCGACGATGACCTGCGCCAGCTCCTCGCCCATGCGCCGCAGCAGCGGCGCCGAGTGGCGGCCGACGTCGAAGCCCTGGTCGGAGGGGTGGCCCTCGTCGGCCGGGTGCATCAGGAAGCGGTAGACCTGGGGCCGCGCCTCTATCGCCGCCAGATAGCTGTCCAGCGTCGTCTCCACCCGCTCGCGCCGGTTGGTGGGGGCGTCGAGCGCCGCCCGCAACCCGGCGAGCAGGGCGTCGGTGTGGCGCACGGCCAGCGCCCGGTACAGGCCCCCCTTGTCGCCGAAGTGGCGGTAGAGGATGGGCTTGGTGATCCCCGCCTCCGCCGCGATGGCGTTCATCGACGCCCCCGGTCCCTCCCGCAGCACCACCCGGTCGGCGGCCTCCAGCAGCTCCTTCCGCCGCTGCTCGGCCGCCTTGTGCTGCTCTTCTCGCTGACTGGTCTCCATCAGACGTTTCTCCCCGCCCCAGTGATTCGAAATGCCTGCGCAAAGTAACACCCGATCCACACAGCGGATTCGGGTGGCGGTCCGTTGACAGGCTTTACCCGTGGGTAACATACTGCCGCTACCGCGAGTAGCGCATGCCGGGAGGGGACATGGCAGCCTTCGAGCCGGAGCTGAGCGACGAGCAGGAGACCGTCCGGGACTGGATCCACGGCTTCGCCGCCGACGTGATGCGACCCGCGGCCGCGGAGTGGGACGAACGCGAGGAATTCCCCTGGCCGGTGGTCCGGGAGGCCGCCAGGATCGGCCTCTACTCCCTCGATTTCTACGCCCGCCAGTTCTTCGACCCCACCGGCCTGGGCATCCCCATGGCCATGGAGGAGCTCTTCTGGGGCGACGCGGGCCTGGGCCTCGCGATCACCGGCACGGGGCTCGCGGCGGTCAGCGTCTTCACCAACGGCACGGACGAGCAGATCGGCACATGGGTGCCGCAGATGTACGGCGACGCGAACGATGTGAAGATCGCCGCGTTCTGCTCCTCCGAACCCGACGCGGGCTCCGACGTCTCGGCCATGCGCACCCGCGCCCGCTACGACGGGGCCAAGGACGAGTGGGTGATCGACGGCGTCAAGGCGTGGGCCACCAACGGCGGCATCGCCGACGTCCACGTCGTCGTCGCCGTGGTCGACCCGGAGCTCGGAGCCAGGGGCCACGCCTCGTTCGTCGTCCCGCCCGGCACCCCCGGCCTCACCCAGGGCCAGAAGTTCCGCAAGCACGGCATCCGCGCCTCCCACACCGCCGAGGTCGTCCTCCGGGGCGTCCGGGTCCCGGGCCACTGCCTCCTCGGCGGCAAGGAGCGGCTGGACGAGCGCCTCGCCCGCGCCCGCGAGCGCGCGAACGGCGGCGAGCGGAGCGGGAACGCCGCGATGGCCACCTTCGAGGCGTCCCGCCCGGCCGTCGGCGCCCAGGCCGTCGGCATCGCCCGCGCCGCCTACGAGGTGGCCCTCGACTACGCCCGCACCCGCGTCCAGTTCGGCCGCCCGATCATCGACAACCAGGGCGTCGCCTTCCAGCTCGCCGACATGCGCACCCGCGTCGACGCGGCCCGCCTGCTGGTCTGGCGCGCCTCCTGGATGGCGACGGCAGGCCGGCCCTTCACGGCGGCGGAGGGCTCGATGTCCAAACTCTTCGCCGGCGAGACCGCCAAACAGGTCACCGCCCAGGCCATGCAGATCCTCGGCGGCAACGGCTACACCCGCGACTACCCGGTGGAACGCATGCACCGGGACGCCGCGATCTACTCCGTCTTCGAGGGCACGAGCGAGATCCAGCGCCTGGTGATCGCCCGCGCCATCTCGGGCATGCCGATCCGTTAGCCCCCATTGGTCCCCGGTCGCGGCGGATGCACCGCCACGGTTTGATCACCTGAATGTCACAGGAAGCCCACAGGCCCCCTGGTTGGCGAAAACGGCTCTGACCTGCGGGTAAGAATGTGCACGTCAAAAACCGAACCATCACGGGGGATACACCAATGCGTCGTCAGCTCTCCACCGCCGCGATCGTCATCGCACTCGCCGCCACCGCCACCGCCTGCAACAGCGACGGTGTCGACGCCAAGCCCGACAACAGCGCCAGCCAGGGTGCCGTCGCTCCCGACCCGGGCAAGGGCGGGGCCGACAAGGGCGCGGACAAGGGCGCCGACAAGGGTGGCGCCGACAAGGGTGGCGCCGGCCAGGACGGCGGTCAGGTCGTCGGCAACACCGTCACCATCAAGGCCAAGAACGGTGCCCAGCTCGCCGTCACGCTGAAGAACTTCGCCGACCCGGCCCAGAGCGACAACAAGTTCATGAAGCCCTCGGCGGGCAAGCGCTGGGTCGCCGCCCAGCTGGAGATCGTCAACACCGGCAAGGAGGTGTACGACGACAGCCCGGCCAACGGCGTGAAGGTCACGGACGAGGCGGGCCAGGCATACACCCACTCCATCGGCTCCACCACCGCCGGTGCCAACATGCCCGCCACGGTCAAGCTCAGCGGCGGCCAGAAGGCCCTCGGCTACGTCGTCGTCTCGATGCCCGAGAACGCCAAGGTCAAGACCATCAGCTTCACCCCGGACTCCGGCTTCGCCAAGGAGACCGCGGAGTGGACGGTCAAGAAGTGACCAACCGCCCGCCACGCGGGTGACCTTCAGGCGGCGAGGCCCTCGGGGCTGAGCCGCCTGACGTCGTAGCGGACGGTGAGTTCGCCGCGCACCGCCGCGGCCGCCGAGGACGGGCCGGCCGGTACGTCGACGATCGTCCAGCCGGTGGGCCACGGGGGTGTGTCCGGGCCGCCGTTGCCCACGTAGTCGAGGGCGGGGGAGCGGCCCAGGCCCGCGCCCAGCCCCTTGAGGTAGGCGCGCTTGCGGACCCGCAGCCGGGAGTGGACCGCCGGGCGGCGCACCACCGGCGCGGCCATCACCTCGTGGTGCTCGGCGGGGTGGAGGGAGCGGGCGGCCTCGGTCACCGTGTGCACGGTCGGGAGCCGCTCGGCGGCCACGCCCACGGGGGCGGCGGCGACGCCGATGAGCACCAGCCCGTCGCCGCGCGCCAGGGAGAACGAGGGCCCGCCGGGCGCGGCCGGCCTGCCGTGCGGCCCGCCGCAGCAGGGGCACGCCTCGCGGGCGAGCTCCACCGCGCCGGGGGCGACGCCCATGTACGCCCCCAGGATCCGGCGCAGCGTCAGATGCGCCGCCACATAGCCCGCGCGGTCGAAGGGATGGGCGAACGAGTCCGCCCGTGCGCGCTCCTCGCCGTCGAGCGGCGTTTCGTCGAGCGCGGCCGCGCCGAGCCACGGTCCGGGGAGCCGGAGCAGCCAGAGGTCGAGCGCTCCGGCGGGCGGGGCGGCGAGGGCCGTCGGCCAGGAGGCGTCGGGGGCGTGGAGGGCGTCGGGGACGTGGCCCGGGCGGAGGGCGGTGGCGGGGTCCAGTGGTAACTGCACGGGGCGCTCCGGAAGGTCGGTGACGGCCGGGAGCGTACAGGAGTCATATGTCCCACACATATCGGCTTCGGGGGAGAGCAATACTTCTGAACGTTTTCTATGAAGAAGTGCAAGTTCCTTGTCGAAGTCTGGTCATTCTTCTAGGACTTTCCTGAGCGGAACCGAGGGCAGACTGGCTGAGCACCGGATTCATCAGCGGTTTCACCAGCCTCCGAAAGGTCAGGTCCACGTGGGAGTCAACCAGCACCTGTCGCGCCGCCGTCTGCTCGGCATGGCGGCCTTAAGCGCCGCCGCCCTCAGCGGAGCCACGACGATCTCCACGGCACCCCGCGCGCAGGCCGCCGGCCGGGCCGGGGACGGCGGGGGGTACGTGCCCGCCGTGGTGATCGGCACCGGCTACGGCGCCGCCGTCGCGGCACTGCGGCTCGGCGAGGCCGGGGTGGAGACCCTGATGCTGGAGATGGGGCAGCAGTGGGACAAGCCGGGCGCGGACGGCAAGATATTCAGCGGCATGCTCAAGCCCGACGAGCGCTCCAGCTGGTTCAAGAAGCGCACCGAGGCCCCGCTCGGCTCGTTCCTCTGGCTCGACGTGGTCAACCGTGACATCACCCCGTACGCCGGCGTGCTGGACCGGGTCAACTACGACCAGATGTCCGTCTACGTGGGCCGCGGCGTCGGCGGCGGCTCGCTGGTCAACGGCGGCATGGCCGTGACGCCCAAGCGCTCCTACTTCGAGGAGGTCCTGCCGCAGGTCGACGCCGCCGAGATGTACGACCGGTACTTCCCGCGCGCCAACTCCACCCTGCGCGTCAACCACATCGACACCAAGTGGTTCGAGGACACCGAGTGGTACAAGTTCGCGCGCGTCTCCCGGGACCAGGCCGGCAAGGCGGGCCTGGGCACCACCTTCGTGCCCAACGTCTACGACTGGGACCACATGCGCCGCGAGGCCGCCGGCGAGGTACCGAAATCGGCGCTCGCCACCGAGGTCATCTACGGCAACAACCACGGCAAGATGAGCCTGGACAAGACCTACCTGGCCGCCGCCCTCGGCACCGGCAAGGTCACCATCCGGACCCTCCACAAGGTCAAGGCCATCCGGCGGCAGAACGACGGCTCGTACGTCCTGAGCGTCGAGGAGACGGACGCCTACGGCAAGACGCTGGCGGCCAAGGAGATCTCCTGCGGCCATCTGTTCCTCGGCGCCGGCAGCCTCGGCACCACGGAACTGCTGCTGCGCGCCCGGGAGACCGGCGCCCTGCCCGACCTCAGCTCCGAGATCGGCAAGGGCTGGGGCCCCAACGGCAACATCATGACGGCCCGCGCCAACCACATGTGGAACCCCACGGGCGCCAAGCAGTCGTCCATCCCCGCCCTGGGCATCGACGACTGGAACAACCCGGCGGCCCCCGTCTTCGCGGAGATCGCCCCGATGCCCGCCGGCCTGGAGACCTGGGTCAGCCTCTACCTGGCGATCACCAAGAACCCCGAGCGCGGCACCTTCGTCTACGACGCCGCCGCCGACCGCGCGGACCTGCGCTGGACCCGCGACCAGAACGCCCCCGCCGTCGCCGCCGCCAAGTCGCTCTTCGACCGCGTCAACAAGGCCAACGGGACGATCTACCGCTACGACCTCTTCGGCACCCGGCTCAAGGCCTTCGCCGACGACTTCTGCTACCACCCCCTCGGCGGCACCGTCCTGGGCAAGGCCACCGACCTCTACGGCCGCGTCTCCGGCTACCAGAACCTCTACGTCACGGACGGCTCGCTGATCCCGGGCTCCATCGGCGTCAACCCCTTCGTGACCATCACCGCGCTCGCGGAGCGCAACGTCGAGCGCGTCATCCAGCAGGACATCAAGAAGAAGTGACGGAGCGCCCCGCCGGACGCCGGTGGGGGCTCGTCGAGCGGTTCTCCGCGCCCCTTTCGGGGCGCGGTTCGCTCAGGACATCAGCAGATCGTCCACGACCCTGCCGTCGTGGGTGACCCAGTCGGCGACGGCGGCGCTTCCCGTGCCCCTGACCCGGGCGCTGCCGAGCCGTCCGTCCGTGCCCAGCACGACCGCGACCACGCGTCCCCGGGAGTCCCGGGTGAGCGCGGCCGTGCCCCGGTGGGGGACGCCCCCGCCGAGCCAGGGGCCCGGGCGGCCGGCGCCGGCGGACAGCCGCACCAGCCCGGCGTCGTCACGGGCCGCGAGCACGGTGACCGTGCCCTCCCGCGCCAGCGCCACCCGGCCGTAGCCGCCGATGGGCGCGCACTGGGCGGTGACCCGCCAGCCCGCGCCGCCCGGCCGCAGATCGGCGACGACCACACGGGAGGTGACGGGCTCGCGCAGGGCCAGGCGCATGCCGCCGCCGGGGAGCGCGACCAGACTCAACGGGCCGGTCGCGGCCGGGAGCAGGGTCGGCCCGGCCGGGCGCGGCGGTCCGCCCGGCACCCCGGACCGCCAGTGGTGGACGGTCCGGAGGCCGGCCGCGACGACGTGGACGCGGCCCGCGTCGTCGACGGCGGCGTCCAGGCCGTCCTGGACGGCCACGGGCCGCCCGGGGCCCGGCGGCAGGGACCGCCACGCCGCCCACTCGCCGGAGCCGTCGGTGGAGCGGAAGCTCACCCCGCCCGACCGGTTCCGCACGAAGACGAACACCCTGCCGTCCCGGCCCGTCACCGCGACCGGATAGCCCATCTCCAGCGACCCCGAGGGGTCCTTCTCCGGTGCGCCGAGGGACAGCCACGGGCCGAAGGACGGGGCTCCGGCGGACACCGTGCCGGTCTGGGCCGCCGTCACCACCTCGCGCCGGTGGGGGACGCCGGGCTCCGGCAGCACGGTGCGCACGGAGAACAGCCCCAGCGTGCCGTCCGCGTGCCGCAGCGCCTCCACCTGGCCCTCCAGCAGCGAGCCGCCGAGGGGCACCGGCCCGGACCAGACGCCGCTGCCCGCCCCGGTCTCCGTCCAGCAGTGCGCCTGGCCGCCGAGGACCGCGAAGGCCGCGAGCCGCCCGCCCGGCAGCGGCGCCACCCAGGACCGGGTGCCGGGGGCCCGGTGGCGGAGGTTGCTCGTCCAGCGGGAGTCCTTCGAGCGCGCGCCGACCTTGCGGTCGCCGCACCCCGCCGGGTCCCCGCAGTTCCGGCCGCCGACCCAGCCGTAGACGTCGAGAACGGTGGTCTTGCGGGCGGTGGTGGCGGCGTCGAGGCTGTCCGGCAGGAGGGCCACCTCGTAGCCGAGGTAGCTGTCCACGGCCGTGAGCCGGGCGGGCCCCCGCCCCCAGTACCGGGCCAGGGCCGCCTGCGCGAAGTGGGCGGAGGCCGTGTGGTCCTGGTGGTCGTAGGTGGCGATGCCCTGGAGCACGGGAGGGACGCCTGTGTAGTGCGGCTGGCGCGGCAGGCGCGTGGGGTTGGGGTCGAGGGTCCGGACGACGGTGGGCCGGTGGCGCTCCAGCACGGCGGCGAGCGAATCGATCACCTGCTCCCGGGTGTAACGGAAGACCCGGCCCACCGGGCTCGCGGTCGGGACGAGCGTGGGAAGGTCCCGCGTCGCGCCCAGCCACAGGCCCCGCAGACTGTCCCGGCGCGGTACCCGCAGGGCGCGGGCCTCGACCAGCTCCATGAAGATCAGCTGGACCCGGGGCGCGGCGACGAGCGTCTGCGACTCGACCCGGAAGCCCGGCAGCAGCGTCAGCGGTTCGACGTGCCAGGGGCTGAGCCAGTCGCCGGTGACCATGTAAGCGGTCGCCTCCCGCAGCCCGTTGATCCTCGCGCGGGCGAAGTCCGGCCGCCGCTCCGGCAGTCCGGCGTAGCCGGGGCTGAGGCTCAGCGCGTTGCGGCCGTCGGACTCGCCGCCGGTCATGCAGACCGTCACCACCGGAGCCCCGCCGCGCAGGCACTGTTCCAGCTCCGGGTTCATGAAGTACAGCGAGTCGTCGGCGTGCGCCATGATGTGGACGAACGCCTCCGCCGGGGCGTCCTTCGCGGGCCGCGCGGCGAACCGCCCCCGCCGCGCGCCCTGTTGCGCCCCCGGCGCCGACCACTGGAGGGCCCCCGCCACGCCCGCCCCGGCGACCAGGCCGCATCCGGCGACGCGGAGGAGCCGACGACGCGCTATTCGCCCTGACACGACGGATCTCCCCTCGACGTCGGTGTGGGGTGTGCCGCGGAAATGGCCCACGAAAGAAGGATCCGATCGTATGATCCGCGCCCGCCGGTTTTCCCGCTGTTGTGTAACAGCCATGCCACGGCCCGTGGCGGTCGCAATCGAAAGCTGTGGCAATGTCCGGGGAATCGATGATCCGCGCCCGTTCTCCGGATAACCGTTTGTCATCGATCGCCGCAGCCCCCCGAAACGGATTTGTATGATCGGTGGCGTCTCCTATTGGATCAGTTGTGTGAGTCATTACCAGCAGCCTCCGGCCGGGCAGAACCCGTACGGCCAGCAGGCCCCGTACGGTCAGCAGCCCCCTTACGGCTACGGCCAGCCGCAATCCCCTTACTACCCGCCGCCGATGCCCCCGATGGGCGCGGGCGGCCCGCCGCCGCAGGCCCTCGCCGGCCAGGGCGCGCGCCTGGGCGCGCGCATCCTCGACGGCATCTTCGTGGTCGTTCTCATGATCGTCCCATTGCTGATCAGTGGCGCGATCAGGGCGACCGCCGACGGCGCGGCCCCCCTCGCGTCTCTTGTGATGCTCGTCGGCATGATCGCGGTGTTCCTGCTCTACGAGCCGCTGATGCTCTCGAAGTCGGGGTCCACCTTCGGCAAGCGCATCTGCGGCATCCGCGTCGCACGCCTCTCCGACGGCCAGAACCTGTCCTACGGCGGCGCTCTGTGGCGCATGCTCAGCAGCTACCTCATGGGCTTCGTGCCGCTCCTGGGCCTGCTGAACATCCTCTGGTGCCTGTGGGACAGCCCCTACCGCCAGTGCCTCCACGACAAGGCCGCCAGCAGCGTCGTCGTCCTGCGCAACGCCTGAGCGCGGGCCGCGGGCGCGGCCCGCGCCCCGTCACAGCCGCCGGTCCACCAGGAACCCGGTGAGCGCGACGAGTTCGTCCACCGTACGGGGTGCCAGCGGCACCCCGTACAGGCATTCCCGGGCCGCCGCCACCCGGCTCCGCGCCTCCGCGAGCGCGGCGTCCCGGCCCCCGGCCGCCTCGACCAGACCGGCCGCGCGCCGGGCGGCGACGGCGTCCAGCGGGACGCCGGGGGAGAGGAGCGCGGCGAGCTCGCCGGCGGCCGGGCCGCTCGCCGCCAGCGCGGCCAGCACCGGAAAGGTCTTCTTCCCCCGGGCCAGATCACCGTGGACCGGCTTGCCCGTGGTGCCCGGATCGCCCCAGATGCCCAGCAGATCGTCCACCGCCTGGAAGGCCGCCCCCAGCTGCCGGCCCGCCTCCCCGAGCGCCTCCACCACCGGTGGCGGGGCGTCCGCCAGCACCGGACCCAGCGTCAGCGCGCAGGCCAGCAGGGAGCCGGTCTTGCCCGCCGCCATCGCCTCGTACTCCGCCGGGCGCACCGCCCCCGCTCCCGTCCAGGGCCGCTCCTCGAACAGCAGGTCGTCGGCCTGGCCCCGCACCAGCTCGCGCAGCGCCCCGGCCAGCCGCGCCACCGCCGCCCCGGAGTGCCCGCCCCGGTGCCGGGCGAGCGTCTCCACGGCGAGCGCGAACAGCGCGTCCCCGGCCAGCACCGCCGGCCCGGTGCCGTACGCCCGCCACGCGCTCTCCCGGTGACGCCGCCGTTCGTCACCGTCCATGACGTCGTCGTGCGTCAGCGAGAACGTGTGCACCAGCTCGACCGCCACCGCCGCCACGACGCCCTCGTCCCCGGCCGCGCCCACCGCCTCGGCGCCCAGCACCGCGAGCGCCTGACGGACACCCTTGCCACCGCCGCCCGTGGCCGGGGTGCCGTCGGCCTCGCACCAGCCGAGCGCGAAGGAGGCCATCCGGCGCGGCCACGGGTGAAGGGTGCCCACCGCCTCCCGCAGCGCCGGTTCGACGAGCTCCCGGCAGCGGCCGAGCACCCCGGCCGGCGACACCGGGGGCAGCGGGGTGTGGACGGACGTCACGTCAGCTCTCCGATCCGGCCGGACCGGGGACGACCCCGAGCTCCGCGCACGCCTTGTCGACCATGTCCCGGGCGTGCAGCAGCCCCAGCCCGCCCAGCCTGCCCCGCAGCTCCTCCAGCTCGGCCGCCGTCTCCGCCAGGTCGCGCCCCAGCCGGGCCCGGGCCTTGACCAGGCCGAGCGCCGCCAGCGCCGCGCCCCGCGGCTCGGACATGGCCCGGAACTCCTCCAGGGCGCCGGCGTAGACGTCCCGCGCCTCCTCGTACCGGCCCGCCCGGAAGAGCACGTTGCCGCGCATCTTGTGGTTGTAGGCCAGCGCGCCGGCCAGTTTCATCTTCCGGCAGGTGGTCTCCGCCCGGGACAGCAGCGCCAGCGCCCGGTCCGTACCGCCCCGCAGGGACAGCACGTCGGCCATGCCGCGCAACGCCCAGGCGTGCCCCCGCGCGTCGTCGGCGCCCTCCGCTATCCGCGCCGCCTCCTCGAACATCTCCAGGGCCTTGTCGTGGTCGCCGGTGTTGCGGTGCATCTGCGCGATGCCCTCCAGCGCCCACACCGTGTGCCGGGCCTCGCCCCGCTTCCGGGCCTCCGCCAGGAGCTGCTCGTGGAGTTCGGCGACGGCCCGGTAGTCGCCCTGTATCCGGCCGGTCTCGGCCAGTCCGGCGAGCGAGTAGCCCCGGGCCACGACGTCCCCGCCGCGCTCGGCGAGCCCGGCGGCCAGGGCCAGCAGCCGCCGGGCGAGAGGGAGCTCGCCGCGCTGCCGGGCCAGGGTGCCGCCGCTCCACACCGCCCACGCCATGGCGCCCTCGTCACCGGCCCGCCGCGCCGCCCGGTAGCTCGCCTTCCAGGCCTCCTCGGCCTCGGTGACCCGGCCGAGCCGCCGGGCGGCCTCGGCGGCGGCCAGTCCCGCGTGCGCCGACTCCAGGGCGGATCCGGCCAGTTCCGCTCGCCGGCGCTGCTCCACCGCCCTGGCCAGCACCTCCTCCAGGGAGGAGTTGACCGACAGCTCGCCGAGCGCGCCCCGGTACTCGGGCGCGAATGCCTTGCCGTACATGTCTGCCTCTCTTCGTGACACCAGTGATCACGAAGCTATGGCCGGGGGAGTGTGGGGCGAATCCATCCGGGAGGTGGTCCCGTGTACCTCTGAGGGCTGGTGGCCGAAGTGCGTGTCATACGTGAGATGTACGCGTCCGGAGAGCTGATAGTTTCTGCGCGTTGATCTTCCGTTGGCCATCTGTTGGCCTTCCGTTCACGGAATCATTACTTGTTGAAGGACGCACCAATGCTTCGCCACCGGCTCCGCCGTTTACACCGTCTCGCCTCCTGCGCGGCGGTCTCGGCCGTCGCCCTCGCCGCCCTGCCGGCGGCCCCCGCCTTCGCGGCCTCCTCCGCCACCCCGCACCTCGACGCCGTGGAGAAGGCGCTGCGCGAGGTCTCGCCCGGTCTCGAGGGCGACGTCTGGGAGCGCACCGAGGGCAACAGGCTCGACGCCTCCGCCGATGACCCGGCGGGCTGGTTGCTGCAGACCCCCGGCTGCTGGGGCGACGACAAGTGCGCCGACCGACCGGGCACCAAGCGGCTGCTGGCGAAGATCACGGAGAACATCTCGCAGGCCAAGCGCACGGTGGACATCTCCACCCTCGCGCCCTTCCCCGACGGCGCGTTCCAGGACGCGATAGCCGCCGGCCTCAAGGCGGCCGTCGCCTCCGGGAACAAGCTGAAGGTCCGGGTGCTGGTCGGCGCCGCGCCGGTCTACCACATCAACGTGCTGCCGTCGAAGTACCGCGACGACCTCAAGGCCCGGCTCGGCAAGGCGGCCGACAGCATCACGCTGAACGTCGCCTCGATGACCACCTCCAAGACCAGCTTCTCCTGGAACCACTCCAAGCTGCTCGTCGTGGACGGCGCCTCGGCCGTCGCCGGCGGCATCAACAGCTGGCAGGGCGACTACGTCGGCACGGAACACCCGGTGACCGACGTGGACATGGCCCTCACCGGCCCCGCCGCCACCTCGGCGGGCCGCTACCTGGACACGCTGTGGACGTGGACCTGCCGGAACAAGAGCAACGTCGCCAACGTCTGGTTCACCTCCTCGGGCGGCGACTGCATGCCGACGATGGAGAAGGACGCCAACCCGGCCCCTGCCGCGCGCACCGGGAACGTCCCCGTGATCGCGGTCGGCGGCCTGGGCGTCGGCATCAAGGACTCCGACCCGTCCTCGGCGTTCCGGCCCAAGCTGCCGACCGCCCCGGACACCAAGTGCGTCGTCGGCCTGCCGGACAAGACCAACGCCGACCGCGACTACGACACGGTCAACCCCGAGGAGAGCGCCCTGCGCGCCCTGGTGGCCAGCGCCGAGCGCAGCGTGGTCATCTCCCAGCAGGACCTCAACGCCACCTGCCCGCCCATCGCCCGCTACGACATCCGGCTCTACGACCAGCTCGCCGCCAAGCTCGCGGCCGGTGTGAAGGTCCGTATCGTCGTCAGCGACCCGGCCAACCGCGGCGCGGTCGGCAGCGGCGGCTACTCGCAGATCAAGTCCCTCGCGGAGATCAGCGACACCCTCCGCGGCCGCCTCGCCCTGGTGACGGGTGATCAGGGCAAGGCCCGGGCCGCCATGTGCGCCAACCTCCAGCTGGCCACCTTCCGCAGCTCGGACAGCGCCAAGTGGGCCGAGGGCCACCCCTACGCCCTCCACCACAAGCTGGTGTCCGTGGACAGCTCCGCCTTCTACATCGGCTCGAAGAACCTCTACCCGTCCTGGCTCCAGGACTTCGGCTACATCGTCGAGAACCCGGAGGCGGCGAAGCAGCTGGAGAACAAGCTGCTGGACCCCGAGTGGACCTATTCGCAGGCGACCGCGACGGTCGACCACGCGAAGGGCCTCTGCTCGATCTGATCGGGTTTTCCGTTCGACTTTCGGCTGATCATCCGACCGTATTCACTGAAGAGTGAAAGGGATTTCCTCCCGCGCGGCACCGGGTGCGAGCATGCGCACGCCCCGATCCGATCGTTCGAGGAAATCTGGAGACTCTATGCAGCGATATGGGGGACGCGAGGCACGGCCGCGCCGCTGGGGAGCGGCCGTGACCGCGTCGGTCGCGGCCGTCGCGCTCGCCCTGCCGGCGGCCACCGCCGAAGCGGCGGGCGGACCGGCGGGAATCGGCGCCAAGGGCGCCTATCTGCTCGACGGCGGCACGGGCCGCCCGCTGTGGAGCAAGGAGGGCGACACCCGGCGGCAGATGGCCAGCACCACCAAGATCATGACCGCCGTGGTCGTCCTCGACGAACACGCCGGGGAACTGGGCCGCGAGGTCCCCGTCAAGCAGGCCTACCGCGACTACGTGGCCCGGACCGGCGCCAGCACCGCCGACCTGCGCACCGGCGACGAACTGACCGTACGCCAGCTGCTCTACGCCCTGATGCTGCCCTCCGGCTGCGACGCCGCCTACGCCCTCGCCGACACCTTCGGCAGCGGGGACACGGAGGAGGAGCGCACCCGCTCCTTCGTCGCCGCCATGAACGCCAAGGCCCGCGAACTGGGCATGCGCGACACCCACTACGACTCGTTCGACGGCATCTCCGGCACCGGCGCGAACTACGGCACCCCGCACGACATCGGCCTGCTCGCCCGGCACGCGCTGCGGAGCGCGGCGTTCGGCTCGGTGGTCCGGTCGCTGAACACCCAGCAGAAGGCGACGAACGTCAATCGCCTCTACACCTGGTACAACACCAACAAACTCCTCGGTTCCTACCGGGGCGTCGTCGGAGTGAAGACCGGAACGACACAGGCGGCCGGGCCCTGCCTGGTATTCGCCGCCACGCAAAAGGGCCGCACCGTCGTCGGCGTCATTCTCAACGACGCCGCGGCCCGTTATCCGGACGCCGCGAAAATGCTGGACTACGCCTTCGGGGAGAAGACCAGGATGACGCTCCGGAAGCTCCCCAAGGGCGCCCACGAGGACTGATTCCGGCCGGTTCCGGCCGAAGGGTTTCTCACGTCTCCTTGGGCGGGCGCGGCGCGGGCACCGAACCCCGCGCCGGACGCCGCAGGTATTCGACCGGGTGGCAGTAGTCCAGCCCGTCCAGGGAGTCGCCGGAGAAGAAGCGGGTCAGCAGGTCGACCACCGCCGCCGGGCACTCCAGGTGCAACAGGTGGTCGGCCTCCTTGAACGTGGTGAACCGGGCGTCCGCGCAGCGCGCGGCCGCCGCCCGGCTCAGCGCCGGGGTGCTCAGCGGATCGTGCTCGCCCGTCGCCACCAGGACCGGCACCCGCACCGGCGGGCCCGCGGGCAACGCCGAGTTCGCCAGCAGCCGCAGGGAGTTGTCGCGGTACTTGGTCAGGTCGTCCGCGGACATGTCCCGCAGGGCCCGGGCCAGACACCGGGAGACGGTGGCCCGGCGGGAGACGGTGACCCGCGGCGAGGTGCACATCATGCCCTCCAGGACGCACTGCACGAACTCCTCGTGCCGCTCCTGGTCCGCCAGTTCGAGCGTCCTCCGCACCCGGGCGCGCGCGGCGGGCGTCAGGTGCGACATCGTGCCGAACAGGGCGATCCGCCCGGCCCGCTCGGGGTGCTCCCTGGCCCACTGGTAGGCGACCGCGCTTCCGTAGGAGGCCCCGAAGACGTTCACCGGGCAGGGCGCCACCTTGGCGACCAACTGGTCCAGCGCCTCGGCCAGGAAGTCGAAGCCGAAGCGGGCGGGCAGCCGGTCCGCGCCGCCCCAGCCGGGGAGGTCCACCGTGATGACGCTGGCCGCCTCCAGACAACCCTGCTCCAGCCGCCCCCAGGCGTTCTGGTACTGGAACGCCCCGCCCACGAAGACGATGGGCGCGATTCTGGCGTCCGGCTGGTGGACGACCCGGCCGCTGTACGCGTAACCGTCGAGAGTGAGCGGGATGACCTCTTCCAAGAGGGCGGTACGCGTCGGCACGGCCGGTCTCCGTTCGTGGGGGGCCTTCACCAGAGGAACGACGGCCAATGGGGGGACGTTACTGCCCATATGCCGTACAGGGCGTGATAACGGGGCGTCGGCCGTACGGGTCACGATCCGCCGCTCAGGGCCGCATCGCGTGGATCTCCTCGCGGATGAGCGACGGCAGCCGCGCGGCCAGCGCCTGATGGCGGTGGTCGGTGACCGCGGCCACCACCGCGTGCGCGTCGTGGAGGAACATGGTCACCGCCAGCGCCCGCTCCGGCCCCAGCGGCGGCAGCCCGCCGATGCCGACCAGCCGGGACGAGCCGATGCCCAGAGCGTCCGCGTGGGTCGCCACACTGCTGCACAGCAGCGAGGAGTACAGGGGCGAGTTCGCGTAACGGCCGAGGGCGTCACCCAGCGGCCCGTGCTTCCGGGGCCGCGACGCCACCAGGAGCGCCTGGGCCCGCGCCCGGCGCTTGAACTCCGCCCGTCGGGTGAAACCGTCGACGGCCGCCAGCCGCCGCCGGGGGTCCTCGTGCGCCGGCAGCGGCACGCGGACCGTGGCGTAGTGATTGCCGAGGACCACCGGACCGTCGCCGTCCCGCACGTCCACGGGGACCATCGCGCAGACCCCCGGCAGCCACGGCAGCCGCCCGGTGGCGCCCGCCGCGCGCAGCGCCCCGGCCGTCGCGGCGAGGAAGACCGCGTTGGCCGACGCGCGCCCCGACGGCAGGGCGTCCCGGGCCGTGCTCACCTCGGCGAGCGGCACCCGGCTCCAGCCCACCGCCCGCCGGGAGTCCACCGGACCGTGGAACGGCAGCGGCCGGGCCCGGGGCAGCAGATCGGCCAGCGCGCGGACCGGCCCGAGCCGGGGCGGCTCCGCCCGGCCGGGGGCGGGCCGGGCACGCGGGCCGGGCACGGCCGGCGCCGGCGCGTCGAGCAGGGCGCGCAGCAGCGTGATGGCCGACACCCCGTCCAGCAGGGCGTGGTGGGTGCGCAGCAGCAGGGCGAAGCCCTCGTCCGTGGGCAGCAGATGGAGCTGCCACGGCGGCCGGGCCGGGCCGAGGGGCTGGGCGAGCAGCTGGGCGGCCCGGGCCTCCAGCCCGTCGGGCGCGGTGGACTCGACGACGTGGTGCCCGGCGTCGAAGTCCGGCCCCGGCGTCCACTCCGGCCACGCGTCCGGCGCGGCGCCGGGCGTACCGGGCGTCAGGGACAGCCGCTCGTGGTGCCCCCACCGGCGCAGGACCCGCCCGCGCAGCTCCGGAAGGGACGGCGGCGCGCCCTGGAACCAGGCGACCAGGCACCAGGTCAGGCAGATCGTCCCGCTGTTCTGGTCCCGGTACATCCAGGCGTCCAGCGGCGGCATGGGACGGGCGGCCGGGCGCTCGGTGCCCGGGGCCGGGGCCTCGGGGGCGAGGCCGGCGGGACGGGGGTGCGGGGTCACGGGTCTCCTCGTCGCGTGGGGGCCTTCGGGGGCGCCGGTGCCGGCGGGCCCGTCACCGGCCGCGCTCCGCGACCGCGCGGGCCACGGCCCCCGCCCCGTCCTCCAGCCCCAGCCGGGCCGCCAGTTCGGTGGCGCGCCGGGCGAACCGGGGCTCGCCCGTGGCCCGGCGCAGGGCGGCGGCCAGCCGGTCGGCGGTCAGCCGGGCGAACGGCAGCGCCCCCGGGCTGACGCCCAGCCGCGTCAGCCGCTCGGCCCACCACGGCTGGTCGGTGAGGACCGGCACCGGTACCGCCGGCACCCCGGCGCGCAGCCCGGCCGCCGTCGTCCCGGCGCCCGCGTGGTGCACCACGGCCGCCGTGCGCGGCATCAGCCAGCCGTGGGGCATCGGGCCGACGGTGATGACGTCGTCGTTCAGCACGGACAGCCCGGCCCAGCCGGACTGCACCACCCCCCGCAGCCCCGCCCGGCGCAGCGCCTCGGCCGTCAGCCCGGCCAGCCGCCCCGGGTCGCCGGGCATCATGCTGCCGAAACCCACGAACACCGGCGGCGGGCCGGCCGCGAGGAAGTCCGTGACCAGCGCCGGGGGCTGCCAGTCCGCGCACTCGTGCGGCCACCAGTAGCCCGCCACGCCCAGCCCGGGCCGCCAGTCGGCCGGGCGGGGCACCACCGAGGGGCTGAAGCCGTGCCAGATGGGCCAGCCGGCGCGCTCCCGCGCCACGCGCAGCCGGTGGGTGCCGCGGTGGGCCAGGCCGAGTCGGAGGTGCAGCTCCCGGTTCGCGGCGGAGTAGACCGCGTCCAGCAGGGCGTTCGCCACGTGGCCGCGCAGCCGGTTGGCGTGCCCCGGCGGCCGCCAGGCCGTCGTGCACGGGGAGAACGCGGAGGTGGGGGTGTCGGGCTGGAGGAAGACGCCCATGCTCGGCAGCGCGTGGTAGTCCGCCACCACCCGGCCCAGCGGGGCGGTGAGGGCCGACAGCAGGACCAGGTCGGCCTTGAGGTCGATGCCGGTGAGGATGCCGTCGACGAGGGAGAGCGCCGCCCGCTCGGTGGCCCGGACGAACCGCACCCCGGCCAGCGGCGACCGCGGGCCGCGCCGCATCCTGGCGTGGGCGTCCAGCAGGTCCTCGAACGGGTCCGCCGCCAGGGCGCGCATCCGCAGCCCGCAGCAGGCCACCACGTCCGCGAACTTCGCGTGGGTGACGATCTCCACGTCATGGCCCTCGGCGAACAGCCGGTGACCGAGGCCGGTGTAGGGGGCGACCGAGCCCATCGTGCCCGCTGTGATGATCTGGATGCGCATCTCCCGGCCTTCCTGCCGCCGCCTGCCGACTCAACGAGAGGGCACCCGGACCGGATACGGCACGGCGGCTATCCGGCCGCGCCGGCCGGCACGGGCAGCGGCTTGGCGGCGCAGGTGGTGTCCCGGGCGGGCAGCTTCCCGTCGAGGAGATAGGCGTCGACGGTGGCGTCCACGCAGGCGTTGCCGTTCTGGTACTGGCCGTGGTCGCCGTCGCCGGTGACGGTGACCAGACGCGAGCCGCGCAGCGCGCGGTGGGCCCGCAGCGCCCCCTCGTAGTAGGTGGCGGGGTCGTGCGTGGAATTGACCATGAGCGTGGCCGGCAGGCCGGCGCCGGTCACCTTCACCTCGGGCGCGCCCGACCTCGGCCAGAACGCGCAGACGGAAGCGTAGGCGAGCTCGCGGGCGCCGAGCAGCGGCAGGTTCACGGTGTCCTTGGCGCTCCGCGCGATCCAGCGGTCGAGGTCACGGTTCCACGGGGTGTCGTTGCAGGTGACCGAGAAGTACTCGGCGAAGAAGCCCGGATCGGGGGACTGGCCGAAGAGCTGCCCGACGAGGCCCTTCTCCTGCGGCGTCGCGGTGTCCCAGTGGTCGAGGGCCGCGAGCGCCCCCGCCAGCGCGGGGAAGCCCCGCGACGCCTTGTAGATCGCCGAGCTCGTCCCGGCGTCGAACATATTGGGGTCGAGGACGGCCGAGCCGACGGTCAGCGGCTGGTCGTGGAGAGCCGCGCGCCGGCGCTCCCAGTTCGCCTTCGCCTCGGCGGCCGTGCGCCCGTAGTGGTAGACGCCGTCGTTCTTGGCCAGCCACGGCAGGAAGTCCTCGTCGAAGCGGCGCTGGAAGCTCTTCGGCTGGCCCGTCATCCACCGCTCCATGGAGCTGCCGAAGTCGATGTTGCTGTCCAGCACGGCGCGCTCGACGCGCCGGGGGAAGAGCGTGGCGTAGTAGGCGCCGACCGTCGTGGCGTACGAGGCACCGTAGTACGAGATCTTCGGCGCTCCCAGCAGCGCGCGGTAGAGGTCCATGTCACGGGCCGTCTGCTCGGTGGTCAGATAGGGCAGCAGCCCGCCGCTGCGCTCCTGGCAGTCGTTCACGAGCTTCCGCGCGCGGTCCAGCACCCCCTGGATCGCGGCGGGGGAGCGGTCCCGGTAGTCACCGGCCATGAAGGCCGGGAACTCCTCCTTGGTCTGGCACGTGGCGTGGGTGCTGCGCCCCACGCCGCGCTGGTCGAAGCTGACCACGTCGTACACGGCGGCCACCGCGGGCGAGGACTTCGCGAAGCCCCCGGGCCTGAGCAGCCCCTGGCCGCCGGGCCCGCCCGCCGCCATCATCAGCACCCCGCGCCGCTTCGTCGGGTCACCCGCCCTGTGCCGGGAGACGGCGATGGTGATGTCGGGGCCCGCGTCCGGGTGGTGCCAGTCGCGTGGAACGGTCATCGTCGCGCACTCCAGCGACGGGTCGCCCTCGCACGGCCGCCAGTCGAGCTTCTGGTCCGCGTAGCGGGACGGCACGGACGGCGCGGCCGCCGTCGCGGCCGGCCGGGGGTGGGCCTCGGCGGCCCGGGCGGTGACCGCCGGAAGGGCGGTGACGGCCAGGGCGGCCGCTATGGCGCCCGAGACGGCGGACGCGGTACGACGACGGGGCTTACCGGATGCGGACATCGAATCCTCCTGCGCGATGTGCGGTGACATCGGTAATGCTCGCGTTCGGCAGGTACATGATCGATCCCGCTGCCATCCGTTCTCGGGGTGGTACTGGTGCCACCCCCGGTTCCGTGCTGAAGTCGACCGGTCGGACGACCCTTCTCCCTCAGGAGGACCGCACGTCATGGACATCGCCGCACTGCGCGCCGGCACCCCCGGCTGCGCCCACCGCGCCCACCTGAACAACGCGGGCGCCGGACTGCTCTCCCGCCGGACCCTGGAGACCGTGACCGCCCACCTCGAACTCGAGGCCCGGATCGGCGGCTACGAGGCCGCGACCGAGCGGCTGGAGGCCATCGAGGCGGTCCCCGCCGCCATCGCCGAGCTCATCGGCGGGCGCGCCGGGGAGGTGGCGCTGTTCGACAACGCGACCCACGCCTGGCAGGCCGCCTGCTACGCGATCCCCTTCCGCCCCGGCGACCGGATCCTGACCGGGCACGCCGAGTACGGCAGCAACATGCTGGCCTATCTCCACCTCGCCCGGCGCACCGGCGCCGAGGTCGTCGTGGTCCCGGACGACGAGCACGGGCAGCTGGACACCACCGCCCTCGAGGAGCTCATCGACGAGCGCGTCCGGCTGGTCGGCGTCACCCACGTCCCCACCGGCGGCGGCCTGGTGAACCCGGTCGCCGCCATCGGCCGGATCACCCGCCGGGCCGGCGTGCCGTTCCTGCTGGACGCCACCCAGTCGGTCGGTCAGTTCCCCGTCGACGTCCACGAGATCGGCTGCGACATGCTCGCCGCCACCGGCCGGAAGTTCCTGCGCGGACCGCGCGGCACCGGATTCCTATGGGTGCGCACCGAGGCGCTGGAGCGCCTCGAACCCCACGTCAGCGAGGTCTCCGCGGGCGTCTGGGACGACAAGGACGGCTTCGTCTGGCAGTCGGGGAGCCGGCGGTTCACCACGTTCGAGATGAACTACGCCGCCGTCCTCGGCCTGGGCAGCGCCGTCCGCCAGGCCCTGGAGCTCGGCCCGGCCGTGACCGGTGAACGGACCCTGGCCCTGGGCGCCGCGCTGCGGGAGCGGCTCGACGCGCTGCCGGGCGTCACCACCCACGACCTGGGCCGCGAGCGGTGCGCCATCGTCACCGCCCGGGTGGCCGGGGTGCCTGCGGCCGAGGTCAAGGAGGCCCTGGCCCGGCATGGGATCAATGTGAGCCTGACCTCACCCGATCAGGCGCGGACCGAGGGCCGGGACGTCCACCCGCTGGTGCGGCTCTCCCCGCACTACTACAACACCGAGGAGGAACTCGACCGGGCCGCCGGAGTGCTGGCCGGGCTGGCCCGGGCGGGTCAGCCCAGATAGTCGATCTGATAGATGTGGAGGGTCTTCGTCTGGTGCCCCAGGTAGATGACGACGAGGACCTCCTCCAGCACCAGCATCCGCATGATCCCGTCGTCCTCGCCGTACGGGACGGTCACCGTGAACGGGTCCGTGCAGGCCGAGGCGAGGACGTCGCTGAGCCGTGCGCTCACCGACGGCGGGAGGGAGTCCCAGACGGCGGCTATCGTGGCGTCGTACTTGAGCGCGTACACCGCTCCAGGTTCTCAGCCGCAGGGGGTCCTGTGGGAGCGAACGAGGGCGGCGTCCTCCTGGACCTTCTGGGTGATGTCGATCCACTCGCCGGGGACCTCGCCGCCCGCCGCCTCGGCGGCCGCCGCCTGCCGGCCACGCTCGACGGCGGCGAGCGTGCGCTCGGCGATGCCCTGCCACTTCGCGAAGACGGTCAGCATCTCGTGCGCCGGGGCCCGGCCGATCTCGCCGATGAAGCGTTGGGAGAGGTCGGGGCTGCCGAGAGCGTCGCGAATGCGCTCGATGCTCCACGGTCCGGTGGTCATGGGTCCTCCCCGCGTCGGCGGCTCGACCGCCCAGAGTAGCGAAATTGTCCTCTCCGTATGGCGGGAACCCGATGCGGCCGCGAACTGACGACCGCCTACCGCAGGAGGACCACGCCCGGCGATCCCCGCGCGTAGCCGGGGTCACCCGGTCGTGGCCGGGTGCCCGTCGGCGGTTTCCAGGCCGTATACGCGCCGGGCGTTGCCCGCGGCGATCAGGGCCGCGACCCGCTCCGCGTCCCCGGCCGGCCAGGCGCCCTCCCGCACCCACTCCGTCACCAGCCGGACCAGCGCCCGCCGGAAGAGCTCCGCGCCCACGACGTAGAGCTCCGCCAGCCCGTAGGCGTCCGTCGAGAACAGCAGCTTGCCGAACGGCGTCAGCTCCAGCATCTCCGCCAGCACGGCCCCGGCCCGCGCCCCGGTGTGGGTGAGGGCCAGCCCCACGTCGGCGTAGACGTGCGGGAAGACGGCCGCGAGGTAGGCGGCGCCGCGGTGGTACGGATAGCAGTGCAGGAGGACCACCGTGCAGCCGGTGGGTCGCACCGCCCGGACGAAGTCGGTGAGGAGCAGCGGGTCGCTGCGGCGCAGCCGCAGGTCGGGGTCGCCGAAGCCGGTGTGGATCTGCAGCGGCAGCCCGGTGCCGGCGGCCGACCACAGCAGGTGCCGCAGCAGCACGGGGTCGGTCAGCCGCTCGCCGGGGGACCGGGTGACCAGCCACCGGTCGGCGGCCACGCGCACCTCGGCCGGCCGGGGCCGTTCGGGCGGGAGGTCCAGCCCGTGCCGGTAGGCGGCCAGCGACTTGAAGCCCACGGCCGTACGGGCCGCGTCCGCCACCGCCCCGTCCAGGGTGTCCAGGAAGGCGGCCGTGCCGTCGGCGCGGTCGGCGAGCCCCTCCGTCAGCGACTCCAGGCGGACGATCTCATGGCACGGGACGCCCCCGCCGGCCGCCGCCAGCTCCTGGGGCGTCGTCAGGTCGCCCGGGAGCCCGGTGTCCACCACATAGGCGCCGATGCCGGTCGCTCCCAGCAGCCGCCGGGTGACCTCGGCCGCGCCCAGCTCGCGGCGGCGGTCGAGATAGCGGCGGGGCGGGGCGTGCGGCTCCAGGTCCAGCAGGGGAGGGCACCAGCGGCGCACGGCGAAGCCGAGCTGGGTGTCGAAGAAACCGGTGCCGGGCGCGGCGGCCGCGTCCGACTCGGTGAGCCACGCCTCGAAGGCGGCGTCCGTGAGGTCGCCGCGCACCACGCCGTGGCAGTGCTGGTCGACCAGCGGGGGCAGCTGGAGGCCGGCCATCTCAGTACCGTCCCCGGGTGGCCGCCGCGATCTCCTCGGGCGGAACGCCGTCGAACAGCAGTACCTCTCCCTTGCGGACGGCCACGAGGGCCTCGAACAGGGCGTCGCCGAGCGCGTCGCGCAGCAGCCCCGAGCGCTCGAAGTGCTCCACCGCCTCGCCCAGTGAGGCGGGCAGGCGCGGCGCGACGCCCGTGGCCGCCGGGTCGCCGCTCACCGGCGGCGGCAGGGCGAGCCCGGCGTCCAGCCCGGCCAGCCCGGCGGTGAGGACCGCGCCGACGACGAGATAGGGGTTGGCGGCCGGGTCGAAGCACTTGACCTCGGCGTTGGCCGCCCCCGGGGCGTCCGGGGCGCCGGTGATGAAGCGCAGCGCGGCCTCCCGGTTCTCCAGGCCCCAGCACTGGAACGCGCCCGCCCACCGGGAGGGCGCCAGCCGCAGATAGCTCGCGGGCGTCGGCGCGCCCAGGGCCAGCAGCGCCGGGAGCTCCGCGAGGATCCCGGCGAGGAACGCCTCGCACTCCCGCGTCATGCCGTACGGGCCGTCCCCGCCCGAGAAGAGGGGACGGTCGTCCTCCCAGAGGCTGAGGTGGAGGTGGGCGCCGTTGCCCACGCCGCCGGGCACGACGACGGGCCCGAAGAACGCGTCGAGGCCGTGGTTCAGGGACACCGCCCGGATCGTCTCCCGGACGAGCACGGCGAGATCGGCCGCGCCCACCGGGTCCGTCGGGGCCACCGACACCTCGAACTGCCCCGGCGAGTACTCGGGGTGGAGCTGGAGGACGTCGACGCGCTGGGCGGCGAGGGCTTCGAGGACGTCGCCGAGGTAGCCGGACAGCTCGGTCACCCGCGCCATCCCGTAGGCGGGCCCGGCGCAGGCGTAGGCCGGCTCGGGGCCCGCCGCGCCCGCCCGCGCCACGACCCACTCGGTCTCGAACCCCATGCGCGGCCGCAGCCCCCGGGCGGCCGCCGCCTCGGTCGCCCGCCGCGCGAACCGCCGCTGGCAGGCGGTGTACGGGCCGCCGTGCTGCTCGTAGCGGTCGACGGGCGCCCAGGCCCAGCCCGGCCGGGCGGCCAGCACGGTCAGCCGGTCGAGGTCGGGGAAGAGCCGGAGGTCCCCGTCGGGGCCGCCGATGTGGGGGCTGGTGACGCTGGAGTCGTCGACGAGGTAGACGTCGAAGCAGGGCGACATGCCCACGCCCCAGCGGGCGGCGTGCGCGAGCCGGCTCGTGGGGACGGTCTTGACGCGGGAGATGCCCGCGTTGTCCACCCAGGCGAGGGCGACGCCGTGGATGCCCTGCGCGGTGAGCTGCGCGGCCGCCTGACGGGCCGCCGACTCCTCCCGCTCCCGGTCCGGTCGTTCCACGGCGCCGTGCTCCTTCCGTCGAGAGAGCGGACCGTGCCCGCGAACCGGGCACGGTCCGCTCGTATTACACCTCACCGGCCCCGGCCCGCGCCGGAGATCCGGAGTACGCGTCAGCGCAGGGCGGTGAGCTTGTTCAGGGTGTCGCGCGCGGCACCGGTGGGCTTGGCGGTGCCGCAGTACTCGGCCTGGACCAGGGAGACCAGGTCGGCGTGCCAGTCACCGTTGTAGTTGAACGCGGCGGTGTGGCCGCCCTTCTCGTCGGAGACGACGAGGGAGGTCGAGCCGTGGATGCCGCCGCTGTGGCTGAAGACGGTCACCCCGCACGACAGGGTGGCCGACATGATGCCGAGCCCGTAGCGGGCCTGCGAGTCCTTTTCCATGGGAATGGTGGTGAGCAGCTCCCGCTGCTGCTTCTCGGGCAGGAGCCTGCCGCCGAGCAGCACGCTGTAGAAGCGGTTGAGGTCGCCGGCGGTGGAGATGATCGCGCCGGCCGCCCCGCCCCAGGACGGGTTGAGCTCGGTGACGTCGTAGACCTTCGCGTCCGGTTCCGTTTTCAGGAGCTTGCTGTAGGCGCGCCCATGGGGGTTGGGCATCGCGGGTGAGGTGCCGGGGAAGGTGGTGGCGCGCAGCCCGGCGCGGCGGATGACGCGCTGGGTGATCTCGGTGGCGTAGGGGCGCCCGGTGACCTTCTCGACGATCATCCCGGCGAGGATGTAGTTGGTGTTGGAGTAGTGGAAGTCCGTGCCGGGCGCGAAGTAGGGCTCGTGCCGCAGGGCCACGTCCACGAGTTCGCGCGGGGTGCGCGTCTCGAAGCGGCGCTGCATGTACTCGGTGCTGAGGTATTTCTGGAAGCCGTCGTCCTCGGTGTAGTTGTAGATCCCGCTGCTGTGGTTGAGCAGCTGACGGATGGTGACGTTGCGGCCGTCGTGACCGCCGTTGCCCCGCAGGACGCCCGGCAGTCGGCTCTCCACGGTGTCGTCGAGGCTCAGCCTGCCCTCGGCCTCCAGCTGGAGGAGGACGACCGAGGCGAAGACCTTGCTGATGCTGCCGACCCGGAACCGGTCCTCGGGGAGCCGGGGACGGCCGGTGTTCAGGTCGGCGACGCCGGAGGACCCGTTCCAGGTGACGGTCCTGTCCTGAAGTCTCTCCCGGGCCTGCCCGAGGACGCCGGGCACGCCCGCCGCGACCTCGGCGTCCATCACCTCCTGGGTCGCGCGGTGGTCGCGCCCTCCGGCGGGCGCGGCGGACGCGGCGGGGGCCGTGGCGGTGAGGGCGCCGGCGGCCGTCGCGGCCATCACGAACCCGGTCAGTGCTCTGCGTAAGGACCGTGCGGTCATCTTCCTCGCCTCTCGTACGGGAACGCGGACATCTCTCAGGACTCCTGCGATGTCCTGGGAGTTGAGCGGTAGTTGAGAGGCGATCGGGGGAGGGGAGGGATTCCGGCCAGGCCGCGTCCGGACATTCGGTCGTCTTATCGGTCCGGAGATATCCGGGAATTCCCTACTCAGCCACGTAATCTCACCCGATCGACGGAATGCACCCGGGGTGGCCCGGAATCTACGCTTGGTGTATGTCGATGTGGGGTCGCACAGCGGTACCGCAGTCCGCGCTGCGGGCGGCGGTCGCCGTGCTGGCCTCCCTGCTGCTGGTGCTGACCGGGTCGGCGTCCGCCGGGATGGAGCGCGTCTCCGTCCGTGAGGAGACCCTCGCCTCCGCCTCGCTGTCCGACGACTCGTCCGACGAGTGCGTCGCCTGCGCGCCCGAGCAGCGCGTGCCACGTCCGGGGAGGGTCGGGCGGCCGGCGGGCAGGATCGCCTGCCCGCCGGCCTTCGCGTCGTCCGCCGGGGGGACCGGGGGGCTCCCCGGCGGCCGGGTCACCTCGCCCGGCGACACCGTCGCCGCGGGTCACGCGCAGCATTCCGTCCTGCGCTGCTGAGCACAGCCACGCCCCGCCCGCCCCCGCCGCTGACGTGCGCGCCGGGCGGGGCGTCGCTGACACCCGGGCTCGTCCCGGCAGGCCGGCAGTTCAGACACAGGAGTGACGCCATGCGCATCGATGCCGCGCGCGCTCTCGGCGCCTATGTGCGCGCCGAGGCCTATCGCGCCCACCGCCCCGCTCCCGATCCGGAGCCCGCCCCCGTCGTCGTCGAGGAGCGGCCGGACGTGCCCCAGGGCGCGGAGGAGGAGGTCCCGTCGGATTCGCGCCGGGCGGGGGTGCTCGCCCGGCTGCTGTTCCTCCGTCAGGAATAGCCTCCGGGCACCGGACGGATTCCGCGGCCCGCCGTACCCGGCGAGCCGCTTCGCTGTGCGGGTGCGGTGCGGGCGGGAAGACGGGCGGTGAAGGGGGGCCCGCCCCGCGAGGTGACTTTAAGGTAAGGCTAACCTAATATCCAGGTTGTCCGGCGGGAGTGATCCCGGACGGCGCCCTCTTCTCGTATTCCAACGCCCGGAGCATCTGATGACCTCGCCCAACCGCCTCCTCCAGTCCGCCCCGCGCCGCGCGGCGCAGGCTCTCGCCGCTGTGGGTGCGGCCGCGCTGCTGCTGACCGGCTGCGGCTCCGACTCGGACTCGGGTTCGGGCTCGGACAAGACGAAGAGCGAGGCGGCGTCCGGCGGCGAGACGCGCACCATCAAGGACGCGACCGGCACCGCCGTCAAGGTGCCCGCCCACCCCAAGCGCGTCGTCACCCTCACCCAGGAGGACCTGGACGCGGTGCTGGCGCTCGGCGTCAAGCCGGTGGGCATCACCAACGGCCAGGGCCTGAACAAGCCCCCGGCCTACCTGGAGGACAAGGTCAAGGGCATCAGCGTCGTCGGCAATCTGCTCCAGCCGGTGATGGACAAGGTCCTCGCGGCCAAGCCCGACCTGATCCTCGCCGGTGACATGCAGGACGAGAACGTCCTCAAGCAGCTCCGCGAGATCACCCCGGCCACCCTGGTCACCATGGCGCCGACCGACGACTGGAAGCTGTCCTTCCGGGGCGTCGCCAACGCCGTCAACAGCCTGGACAAGGCCAACAAGGTCATCGCCGACTACGAGGCCAAGGCCAAGAAGGCCGGCGAGGAGCTCGGCGAGAACAAGGGCGCCGAGGTCTCCATCGTCCGCTGGAACCCGGACGGCCCCAGCTGGATGGAGAAGAAGCAGTTCGCCAGCGGCGTCGCCCTGGACATGGGTCTCAAGCGCCCCAAGACGCAGGACAAGGACGGCAACGCCCACACCCCGGCGCTCAGCCTCGAGAAGATCAGCGAGATCGACGGCGACTGGCTGTTCCTCTCCACGCTGACCTCGGACGGCGAGAAGGCCCTCAAGGACGTCCAGGAGAAGCCCGCGTACAAGGACCTGAACGCGGTGAAGAAGAACCACGCCGTGACCGTGAACGGCTCGGTCTGGTCCACCCGCGGCGGCCCGCTCGCCAGCGACGTCGTCATCGACGACATCACCAAGGCGCTCAAGAAGTAGCCACCCCGGACGGGCCGGCGAAAGCCGGCCCGTTGGGGGCACCTCCCAGCGGTAGCTGGGGGAGTCCGAGGACGCGTCGCGCTACGCGCGGCGCGTCGCCGCGAAGTCGGCGGCCGTCCACGCCATTCCGACCGCGCCGTCGAGGATCGCCCGCTCCGCCTCCGGCGAGACCGCCGCCTCGGCGAACTCCGGCTCGTGCGGGCCGCACGCGCCGCCCGTGATGTCCAGCACCGGGTGGATCGACGGCACCGCGTGCGAGACGTTGCCCATGTCCGTGCAGGCGAACGCGTCCTTCGACAGCGGCTCGGGCCGTCCGAGCGCCCGGGCGTTGGCCGTCCACAGGGCGATCAGGCCGGGGTCGGTGCGGAAGTCCAGGTAGTCCGGCTCGGGACGGGTCAGCGACACCTCGCAGCCGGTGGCCAGCGCCCCGGCGCGGAAGCACGCCTCGACGCGCTCGCGCAACTCCCGCAGGTCCTCGGCGGCCGAGGCGCGGATCTCGTACTCGGCGGTCGCCCGGTCGGGGATCAGATTGGGCGCCGTCCCCGCCCCCGTCGTCACCCCGTGCACCTTCCACTGCGGCGGCAACTGCTGGCGCAGCAGCCCCAGTGCGACCTGGGCCACCGTCAGGGCGTCGGCGGCGTTGCGGCCCTCGTGGGCGTTGAGGCTGGGATGGGCGGCCTTTCCCCGGTACTCGACCGAGAGCGTGCCCAGCGCGAACGAGCGGAACTCGGCGACCTCGAACGGGCAGGGGTGCACCATCATCGCGGCGTCCACCCCCTCGAAGGCCCCCGCCTCCAGCAGCAGCGCCTTGCCCGCGCCGCGCTCCTCGGCCGGGGTGCCCAACACCCGGACGGTCAGGCCCAGTTCGTCCGCGAAGGGGGCCAGTCCCAGCGCCGCGCCGATGCCCGCCGCCGCGATCAGATTGTGACCGCAGGCGTGCCCGAGGCCGGGCAGGGCGTCGTACTCGCAGGCGATGGCCACGGTGACGGGGCCGGAGCCGACGGTCGCCGTGAACGCCGTCTCCAGGCCATGGGCGGGGGCGGTGACGGCGAAGCCGTGCTCCCGCAGCTCCTCCGCGCACCACGCGGCCGCCCGGTGCTCGGCGAAGGCCGTCTCGGGGTGCGCGTGAATGCGCCGGCTGAGCGCCAGAAGCCCCTCGCGGCGTTCCAGAACGCGCTCGCGTATGGCTGATTTGAGGCCCTCGGCCACGGTCATGTCCGCTCCAGTGTCGTCGTCTTCGCGCGGTGTCCTCGGCAGCCGGACCCACGCTCACAAGCGATCAGAAAATAGCTTAGGCTTACCTAAGCTGACGCACCGGGGGTTACCGGTGCGACCAGGAACGTTCGCCAGAAACCGGGAGTCCCCACGCGATGCGTCACCACCAGGACGAGAACTCCGCCGAACTGCCGCTCCTCGCCGCGCAGTCCGGAATCCTCTACGCCCAGGCTCTCGACCCCGCGAACCCGGTCCTCAACACCGGCGACCGGGTGGAGATCACCGGACCCCTGGACGAGGAGCTCTTCGAGCGCGCCCTGAAGCGGACCACCGCCGAGGCCGAGACCCTCGCCCTGCTGGCCACCGCCGGGGACGGCACCACCCCCGCCCAGCGCCTCGCCGCCCCCGCGCCCGCCCTCCACCGGCTCGACCTGCGCACCGCCGCCGACCCCGAGGCCGAGGCGACGGCCTGGACCGCCGCCGACCTCGCCCGCCCCGTCGACCTCACCGAGGGCCCCCTCGTCACCCACGCCCTCATCCGCCTCGCCGACGAGCGCTACTGGTGGTACCAGCGCGTCCACCACTTCGCCGTCGACGCCTACGCCCTGAACCTCATCGGCCGCCGCCTCGCCGAGGTCTACACGGCGCTGGCCACCGGCGCCGAGCCCACTCCCCACCCCTTCGGCACGCTGCGCGAACTCCTCGACGACGAGGCCGCCTACCTGGCGGGCGAACGCCACGCCGCCGACCGCGCCCACTGGCGCGAGCGCCTCGCCGACCGGCCCGAGCCCGTCTCGCTCTCCGACCGCCCCGCCGCCCCCGCCGGTACCGTCCTGCGCCACACCGCCGAACTCCCCGCCGGCTCCCTCGCCCGGCTGACGGCCGCCGCCGGCACGGTGAAGGCCACCTGGGCCGAACTGCTCGTCGCCGCCACCGCCGGCTACCTCCACCGCGTCACCGGCGCCGAGGACATCGTGCTCGGCCTGCCGCTGAAGAGCCGCACCAACAGCACCGCCCTGCGCACCCCCGCCATGATGGTCAACGTCATGCCGCTGCGCGTCACCGTCCGCCCCCAGGACACCGGCGCCGGATTCCTCCGCCGCGTCGTCATGGAGATGCGGGCCGCCAACCGTCACCAGCGCTACCGCCAGGAGGACCTCCGCCGCGACCTCGGGCTCTCGCCGGAGCAGCCGCTGTTCGGGGCGATGATCAACATCAAGCCCTTCGAGAACGAGGCCCTGGACTTCGCCGGCCTCCCCGGCGTGGTGCGCAACCTCGCCGCCGGCCCCGTCGACGACCTGGCCGTCGGCGTCACCCCGGGCCCCGACGGCGCCCTGCGCCTCGGCCTGGACGCCAACCCCGCGCGCTACGACGCCGACTCCCTCGCCGCGCACGAGCGCGGACTGCGCCGCTACCTCGACGCCCTCACCGACCTGCTGCTGGAGGACGCCCAGCGGCCCGTCGGCACCCTCGACCTCCTCGACGCCGACGAGATCCACCGGGCCACCGCCGGCCGCGCCGAGCCGCCCGTGGACCGCACCCTGCCCGAGCTGTTCGCCGCCCAGGCCGCCCGCACCCCCGACGCGATCGCCGTCCGCAGCGGTGCCACCGCCCTCACCTTCGCCGAACTCGACGCGGCCGCCAACCGCCTGGCCCACGAACTGACCGACGCGGGCGTCCGCCCCGGCACCGCCGTGGCCCTGGCCCTGCCCCGCAGCGCCGACACCGTCGTCGCCCTCTTCGCCGTCCTCAAGGCGGGCGGCGTCTGCCAGCCCCTCGACCTCGGCCACCCCGCGCAGCGCCTCACCGCCGTCCTCGACGACACCCGCCCCGCCCGGATCGTCGGCACCGCCGACGCCGTGCGCGCACTGCCCGAGCACACCGTCCCCGTCCTCCTCCTCGACGACGCGGCCACCCGCGCCCGGATCGCCGCCCGGCCCACCACGGCACCCGCCGCCCCCGCGCTCCACCAGCCCGCCTACGTCATCCACACCTCGGGCTCCACCGGCCGCCCCAAGGGCGTTCTCGTCACCCACGCCTCCCTCGCCAACCTCCACGCCGGGCACGGCACCGACCACATCGCCCCCGCCCGGATACGCACCGGACGGGACCGGCTGCGGATCGCGCACAGCGCCTCCTTCGCGTTCGACGCCTCCTGGGACCCGGTCATCTGGATGGTCCACGGCCACGAGCTCCACCTCCTGGACGACACCGCCTACCGCGACCCCGCCACCCTCACCGCCTACGTCCACGAGCACCGCGTCGACTACCTCGACGCCACCCCCTCCTACGTCGAGGCACTCATCGCCGAGGGCCTGCTGGACGAGGGCCGCCACCACCCCGCCCTCGTCGTCGTCGGCGGCGAGACCGTGCCCGACCCCCTGTGGCGCCGCCTCGCCGCCACCGAGGGCCTGAGCCCCATCAACCTCTACGGCCCCACCGAGACCACCGTCGACGCCTACTACTGGCTGGCCGACGACGACGGCACCCCCGTCGGCCGGCCCGTGCGCGGCTCGCGCGCCTACGTCCTCGACAACTCCCTGCGCCCGGCCCCCGTCGGCGTCACCGGCGAGCTGTACCTCGCCGGCGCCTGCCTCGCCGCCGGCTACCTCGGCCGCCCCGACCTCACCGCCGAACGCTTCACCGCCGACCCCTTCGGCGCCCTCCACGGCGAGCCCGGCGCCCGGATGTACCGCACCGGCGACCTCGTGCGCCGCCGCCCCGACGGCACCCTGGAATTCCTCGGCCGCGCCGACGGCCAGATCAAGATCCGCGGCTTCCGCGTCGAACTCGGCGAGATCCAGAGCGTCCTGGCAGACCACCCCGCCGTGGACCGTGCCGCCGTGATCGCCCGCGACACCCCCACCGGCAAGCGCCTCCTCGGCTACGCCGTGCCCACCACGGGCGCCGCGCCCGACCCCGAGGAGCTCCGCGCCCACCTCGCCGAGCGGCTCCCCGACCACATGGTGCCCACCGCGATCCTGCTCCTGGACGCGCTGCCCCGCACCGCCAACGACAAGCTCGACGTGGCGGCCCTGCCCGACCCCGAGCCCACCACCACCGGCCACCGCGCCCCCCGCACCCCCCAGGAGGAGATCGTCGCAGGTCTCTTCCAGGACGTCCTGGGCCTCGCCGAACCCCCGTCCCCCGACGCCGACTTCTTCGCCCTCGGCGGCCACTCGCTGCTCGCCGGCCGGATCGCCGCCCGCGTCCGCGACGCCCTCGGCGACGACACCATCGGCCTCGCCGACGTCTTCCGCAACCCCACCCCCGCCGCCCTCGCCGCCCTCGTCCGCGACCGCGACACCGACCCCGACCGGCCCGCGCTCGTACCCGTACCGCGCACCGACCGGATGCCGCTCTCCCCGGCCCAGAAGCGGCTGTGGTTCATGTACCGCCTCGAAGGCCCCAGCCCCACCTACAACATCCCGCTGCTGCTCGACCTCACCGGCCCCGTCGACCGGGACGCGCTGCGCCTCGCCCTCGCCGACCTCGCCGAGCGCCACGAGACGCTGCGCACCCGCTACCCGGCCGTCGACAACGAGCCCCACCAGCTGATCCTCACCCCCGAGCAGGCCCGCCCCGAGCTCCACGTCGCCCCGCTCGACGCCGACCTCACCGAGGCCGTGCGCCACTCCTTCGACCTGGCAGAAGAACTCCCGCTGCGCGTCACGCTCTTCAGTGACGGAGACGGCGGCGACCGGCACACCCTGCTGCTCCTGCTCCACCACATCGCCGGCGACGGCGCCTCCACCACACCCCTCGCCCGCGACCTCGCCGCCGCCTACACCGCCCGCGCGGCCGGCCGGGCCCCCGGCGCGGCCCCCCTGACCGTCCAGTACACCGACCACACGGCCTGGCAGGAGCGCCTCCTCGGCACCGCCGACGCGCCCACCCCCGCCGCCGTCCGCATGCTCGACCACTGGAAGGCGGCCCTCGCCGGCCTGCCCGACCAGCTCGAACTCCCCACCGACCGGCCGCGCCCCGCCATCGCCTCCACCGCGGGCGACACCGTCCCCTTCGAGCTCGGCCCCGAGGCCCACGCCGCGCTCGCCGCGCTCACCCGCGCGAGCGGCACCAGCGTCTTCATGGCCGTCCAGGCCGCCCTCGCCGCCCTGCTCACCCGCTACGGCTGCGGCACCGACATCCCGCTGGGCACCCCCGTCGCCGGGCGCGACGACGACACCACCGCCGAGCTCGTCGGCTTCTTCGTCAACACCCTCGTCCTGCGCACGGACACCTCCGGCGACCCCACCTTCCGCGCCCTCCTGGAGCGCGTCCGCACCACCACCCTGGCCGCCCACGAGCACGCCGCCCTGCCCTTCGACCGGCTCGTCGAGGAGCTCAACCCGCCCCGCTCACTGGCCCGGCACCCCCTCTTCCAGGTCATGCTCGCCTGGCAGTCGATGCCCGACGCGGAATTCGCCATGGGCCCGGACCTCGCCGCGCGGATGACCGCCGTGCCCACCGGCACCGCGAAGTTCGACCTCACCCTCAACGCCGGCGAGCGGCCCGGCGGCGGCATATCCGGCTTCCTGGAGTTCCGCACCGACCTCTTCGACACCACCACGGCGGAACGTCTCTCCACCCACCTCACCAGGCTCCTCACCGCCGCCGCGACCGACCCCGACACCCCCGTCGGCCGCCTCCCGCTCCTCGACGGGGCGGAGCTCCACCGCTCCCTCGTCGAGTGGAACGCCGCCCCCGAGGCGCCGGCCGCCCGCGAGCACCGCACCCTCGTCGAGCTGTACGAGGACGCCGC
Organism: Streptomyces abikoensis; assembly: GCF_014648775.1. GTDB lineage: Bacteria > Actinomycetota > Actinomycetes > Streptomycetales > Streptomycetaceae > Streptomyces > Streptomyces abikoensis. The sequence goes on along the minus strand of NZ_BMRT01000001.1, from coordinate 419,665 downwards.
CCGCCGCCACCCCGACCGCACCGCCGTGACGTGCGACGGCGCGTCCCTCACCCATGCCGGGCTGTCCGCCCGCGCCAACCGCCTGGCCCGGCTGCTGGCCGGACGCGGCATCGGCCCCGGCGCCATCGTCGCCCTCGCCCTGCCCCGCTCCCTCGAACTGGTCGTGGGCCTGCTGGCCGTCGCCAAGTGCGGCGCCGCCTACCTCCCCATGGACCCGGACTACCCGGCCGACCGGCTCGCCTACATGCTCGCCGACGCCGCCCCCGCCGCCGTCGTCACCGACACCGCGACCGCCGCCCGGATCCCGGCGCACGACCTGCCGGTCGTCCTCGTCGACGGCACCGACGCCGACGCGTACCCGGCCGACGACCTCACCGACGCGGACCGCACCCGGGCCCAGCGCCCCGGCGACGCCGCCTACGTCATCTACACCTCGGGCTCCACCGGCCGCCCCAAGGGCGTCCCCGTCACCCACCACAACGTCACCCGGCTGTTCTCCGCCACCGACCACTGGTTCGGCTTCGACGAGAACGACGTGTGGACCCTCTTCCACTCCTACGCCTTCGACTTCTCGGTGTGGGAGATGTGGGGCGCGCTGCTGTACGGCGGCCGGCTCGTCGTCGTCCCCCACCTCGTCAGCCGCGACCCGGCCGCCTTCCTCGGCCTGCTCGCCGACGAGGGCGTGACCGTCCTCAACCAGACGCCGTCCGCCTTCTACCAGCTCATGGCCGCGGACTCCCAAAGGGACAAGGGTGCGGACCCGGGACGCGATCTCGCCCTGCGCTACGTCGTCTTCGGCGGCGAGGCCCTTGAACTGGGCCGCCTCGACGACTGGTACGAGCGCCACGCCGACGACGCGCCGACGCTCGTCAACATGTACGGCATCACCGAGACGACCGTCCACGTCTCGTACGTCGCCCTCGACCGGGCGAGCGCCGCCGCCGGCACCTCCAGCACCATCGGCGTCAACATCCCCGATCTGCGCGTCTACGTCCTCGACCCGTACCTGCAGCCCGTGCCGCCCGGCGTCACCGGCGAGATGTACGTCGCGGGCGAGGGCCTGGCCCGTGGCTACCTCGGCCGGCACGCCCTCACGGCGGAACGATTCGTCGCCGACCCCTTCGCCCACCTCTTCGGCGAGTCCGGCAGCCGGATGTACCGCTCCGGCGACCTCGCCCGCCGCCGCCCCGACGGCACCCTCGAGTACTTCGGCCGCGCCGACCACCAGGTGAAGATCCGCGGCTTCCGCATCGAGCTCGGCGAGATCGAGGCCGTCCTCGCCGACCACCCCGACGTCGCCGACGCGGCCGTCGTCGTCCGCGAGGACACCCCCGGCGACAAGCGCCTCGTCGCCTACGCCGTCCCGGCCCACGACACCACCCCGGCCCTCCTCCGCGAGCACACCCGGGGCGAACTCCCCGGCCACATGGTGCCCTCCGCCGTCGTCCTGCTGGACCGGCTGCCGCTGACCGCCAACGGCAAGCTCGACCGCAAGGCCCTCCCGGCCCCCGACCTCGCCGCCGCCGTCACCGAGGGACGCGCTCCGCGCGGCCCCCGTGAGGAACAGCTCTGCGCGATCTTCGCCGACGTCCTGGGCCTGCCCCGCGTCGGCGTGGACGACAACTTCTTCGACCTGGGCGGCCATTCGCTGCTCGCCGTGCGCCTCGCCGGACGCGTCAAGGAGGCCCTCGGCGCGGACACCGGCATCGGCACGGTCTTCCAGGCCCCCACCCCGGCCGCGCTGGCCGCCGCCCTGGACACCGAGGCCACCGACGCCCTGGACGTCCTGCTGCCCCTGCGCCCCGCCAAGGACGGCGACCAGGCACCGCTCTACTGCGTCCACCCCGCCGGCGGCCTCAGCTGGTGCTACGCCGGACTCATCCGCCACCTCCCCGCCGACGTGCCGATCTACGGCCTCCAGGCCCAGGGTGTCGGCCCCGCCACGGCCGCCGAACCCCTGCCCGCCACCCTGGAGGAGCTCGCCGCCCATTACGTCGACCGGCTCCGCGAAGTGCAGCCCGACGGCCCGTACCGGCTGATGGGCTGGTCCACCGGCGGCATCATCGCCCAGGCCATGGCCACCCGGCTCCAGGACCTCGGCGCCGAGGTCGAGCTGCTCGCCATCCTCGACGCCTACCCCGCCGAGGGCTTCCGCGAGCTGCCCGTACCCGACCAGGCCGAGGCCCTGGAGGCGCTGCTCACCATGGGCGGCCACGGCCCGGACAGCCTGGCGGGCAGACCGCTGGAGCTGGCGAACGTCATCGAGGTGCTGCGCCGCGAGGGCTCCCCGCTGGCCGGCCTCGACGACGCCACCTTCGACGCCCTCAACCGCACCTACCTCAACACCAACCACCTGGTGCGCGCCTTCGACCACCGCGTCTTCAAGGGCGACGTGCTGTTCTTCCGGGCCACCGTCGACACCATCGACGACACCCTCACCCCCGACACCTGGACCCCCTATGTGACCGGGCGGATCGACAACACGAACGTCGCCTGCTCGCACAAGGACATGACCCTGCCCGAACCGATCGCGCACATCGCGAGCGTCATCGCCGACCGACTGCGGAAACTGGAGAACTGACCCCATGAGCGACGCACCCGCCAACCCCTTCGACGGCGACGGGGAGTTTCTCGTCCTCGTCAACTCCGAGGGGCAGCACAGCCTCTGGCCGGGCTTCGCCGCCGTGCCCGAGGGCTGGACGACTGTCCACGGGCCCTGCGCCCGGCAGTCGGCCACCGACTGGATCACCGAGCACTGGACCGACCTGACCCCGGTCTCCGCCCGGTGAGGGGCCTCTCCCCGCGCATCGCCGTCGTGGTCGTCTACACGGCGGCGATGTGCATGAACGGGCTCGACTCCACCATCGTCAACCCGGCGCTGCTCACCATCGCCCGGGACTTCGGCGAACCGGTGTCGGCCGCCAACACCGTCGAGGTGGCCTTCCTCGTCGCGCTCGCCGTCGCCCTGCCCGTCGCGGGCTGGCTCGGCGACCGCTTCGGCACCAAGAAGGTCTTCCTCGGCGCCCTCGCCGTCTTCACGGCGGCCTCCGCCGTCTGCGGCCTGGCCCAGGACCTGCCGACGCTGGTCCTCGCGCGCGTCGTCCAGGGCGTCGCGGGCGGGCTGTTGACGCCCGTCGGTATGACCCTGCTCTTCCGGGCCTTCCCGCCGCACGAGCGGATGAAGCTGTCCAAGGTGCTCATCGTGCCGACCGCGCTGATGCCGGCGCTCGGCCCGCCGCTCGGTGGCTTCCTGACCGAGCACCTGTCCTGGCACTGGCTGTTCTTCGTGAACGTGCCGATCGGCGCGGCGGCCGTGCTGCTCGGGCTGTTCGGCGTCCGGGAGCACGTGGAGGGCACCGAGGGCCCCTTCGACCTGACGGGCTTCCTGCTGGCCACCCCGGCGCTGGGCCTGCTCACCTACGCGCTGGGCTTCGGCCCCGCGCACGGCTGGACGACGCCCTCCGTCCTGGTCTCCGGCACGCTCGGCCTCGTCCTGCTGGCCTCGGGCTGCGTCCACCTGCTGAGGGCGCGCACGCCCCTGCTGGAGGTGCGGCTGCTCGCCGACAAGGTGTTCGCGTCCGCCACGGTCCTCGCGCTGGTCACCTCGGCCGGGCTGATGGGCGTGCTCTTCGCGTTCCCGCTGCTCTACCAGGCGGCGCTCGGCGCCTCGGCCCTGGACGCCGGGCTGAGCGTCTTCCCGGAGGCGCTCGGTCTGATGCTGGCCTCCCAGATCGCCGACCGGCTGCTGCCCCGGCTCGGGCCCCGATGGCTCGCCGTCCCCGCCCTGGTGCTCGCCACGGCCGTCTTCGGCGCGCTGGCCGTGCCGGGCGTGGCCGAGAACGCGTGGGCCGTACGGGCGCTGATGTTCTGCGTGGGCCTGGTGCTGGGGACGGCCGTGCTGACCGTCCAGATCGCCGGGTTCGCGGACGTACCGCCGCCGGCCATGGGCCAGGCGATGGCGCTCTTCACCATCGTGCGCACGCTGGGCGGCGCGCTCGGCATCGCCGCCGTCGCCGCGGTGATCTCCGCGTGGGGCGGCTCCGGTACGCACGAGACGGACCCGGCCCCGTACCGGGCCGCCATCGCGGTCACCGCGGGCCTCGTCGCCCTCGGCACGCTGGGCGCGCTGCGGATGCCGAAGGAGGCGCCGGCGCCGCCGCCGTTCGACGACGAGCCGGAGGCTGTGGCGGTGTGACGACGAAAGCCCCCACGCGCGACGCGTGGGGGCTTTCCCCATGTTCAGCTTCCCAGCAGCCCCACGAGCCCGTCGGCGAGCCCGCCGCGCCAGCAGGCGTAGTCGTGACCGCCGTTGAACTCGCGGTAGTCCACGTCGTAGCCGCGTGCTTCGAGCACGTTGCGCAGGTGGCGGTTCTGCGGCAGGAGCATCCACTCCTGGAGGCCCACCTCCAGATGGAAACGGACGGGCAGCTTTTCGCACGTCGCGAACTGGCGGGTCAGCCACTCGCTGCCGCCGTCGAACTCGGTTCCGTCCGGCCACCAGAAGGAGCCCGACTGCGACAGCGCGTTCCCGAACCGGGCCGGCCTGCGGAAGGCGGCGAACGCTGCCGTGAGGCCACCCGCGCTCTGCCCCGCCACGACCGTACGGGCCGGGTCGTCCGTCACGCCGTACTCGCGCGCCGCCCAGGGCAGCAGCGTGTCCGCCAGCCAGTCGACGAACTCCTCGCTGCAGCTGAGGTCGGCCATCCGCCGGTCGCGGCCCATGGTCTCCACCATCAGGGTCACGGTCGGCGGGATCCGGCCGTCGTGGTGGAGGTTGTCCAGCGTCGTCCCGAAGTCCAGCACCGGGCCCCACATCTCGCCGTCCAGCAGCACGGCGACGGAGTACGGTCCGTCGCCGGTGGTGTGACCCGCGGGGAGGTGCACGCCGACGCGCCGCCCGTCGACCTCCGCCGCGCCGCGCGCGCCGCGCGGCACGTTCTCCCGTACGGCCGCCCAACCCTGCGCGGGCGCGTCGGGGAGTTCCATGACGGAGGACGGGTTGCGGCCGTCGCGGGCCGCGAGCGAGGGCCCGGCGGCGAGCGGGTCGGGCAGCGCCTCGTCCAGCACCCGCAGCCAGCTGCGCCGGTCGGTGCGCAGGGCGTCCTCGCGGGTGCCGCGGTGCACGGAGAACTGGTACGACGCCCGGTGATCGGCCCGCAGCCGGTGGCTGATGGCCCACACGTCGGTGCCGGGCACGTTGGTCATGAGGTGCGGGGTCAGGTCGTGGGCGTGGCGGTCCTTGTCCGTGACGGTGTGGAGCAGGGCGAGGACATGGGAGGCCGAGTCGTCGCGCCAGAGGAAGGTCACGAGGCGCCAGGCGTCGTTGCCTTCGGGGTCGGGCTCGACGAGGGGGGTGCCGGTGGCTTTGACGCGCTGCCAGAACGCCTCGACGGCGCGAGGGTCGTCGGCCAGCTCGCGCAGGGCGGGGCTTTGTATCTCCATGCGACTTCCTTTCGGTGGCAGGTTGCCGGGGGTGGGAGGAGGCCCCGGTCCCGCCCTTTCACCGTTTCCTGGGGCTCCGCCCCGGACCCCGCTCCTCAAACGCCGGAGGGGCTGAGATCGGCGGGGGTCCGGGGGCGGAGCCCCCGGTTACGGGAAGGGGCGGGACTGGGGTAAGAACCGCCGGAGGCCTACACCCGCGCCGCCGCCGACCGCCCCAGCAGCACCCACAGCAGGAACGGTCCGCCGAGAACGGTCGTGACGATGCCCACCGGCACCTCGACCCCGTCGAAGACGATCCGCCCGACCGTGTCGGCCAGCACGATCAACACCGCGCCGACCAGCATCGACCCCACCACCGGCACCCGCACCGGCCCCGCCAGCCGTCCCGCGATCACCGGTGAGGCGAGCGCCACGAAGCCGACCGGGCCGCAGATGCCCACCGCCAGCCCGGCCAGGGCCACGGCCAGCAGCAGGCAGAACAGCCGCACCCGGGCCGGGGCGACGCCCAGGGACGAGGCCGTGGAGTCGTCGAAGCGCAGCACGTTGAGCTGCCGGGCGACGACGAGGGCGAGCGGCACCAGCATCGCCAGGCCGATGAGGACGGGGGTGGCCACCGAGTAGCCGCGCCCGTTGAGGCTGCCGGAGGTCCAGACGTACAGGGAGCTCGCCGAGTTCAGCGAGCGGCGGGTGAGGACGACCTGGGTGACGGCGGAGGCGAGGGCGGACATGGCCAGGCCCACCACCAGGACGCGGTAGCCGCGCTGTCCGAGGCCGCCGGAGACGGTGGTGACGACGAGGACGGCCACCAGCGCGCCGAGGGGACCGGCCCACCAGGCGCCGAAGGTGCCGGTGAGAGTGGTGGAGATGAGGACGGCCGCCGTCGCGCCGTCGTTGACGCCCAGGAGTTCGGGGGTGGCGAGGCGGTTGCGGGCGAGGGTCTGGGTGAGGCAGCCGGCCAGGCCCAGGGCGGCGCCGGCGGTGAGTCCGGCGACGATCCGGCCGAGCCGGAACTTCTGGACGAGGAGCACGTCGAAGCGGTCGCCCGAGCCGAGGACGGCGTTGAACGTCCGGGCCAGGCCCATCTCGCTCTGGCCCGCGTACGCGGACAGGACGACGGCGGCGACGAGGAGCGCCGCCAGGGCGAGCGCGGCGAGCGCGGCCCGGCGCGGCAGCAGTACGGAGAGCGCGCCGCCGCGCAGGACGAGGCTGTCCTCCCGCTCGGCACGGCGCGCCGGCCGCAGGGCCGCGAACCGCCGCTTGGGCGGCGGCGCGGCCTCCTGCGTGGCGGGGTCGGTCATGCCCATCGCACCCAGCCGCCGGGAGCGGACGATGCCGATGAGGACGGGGGCGCCGATGAGGGCGACGATGACGGAGACCGGCGCCTCGAAGGGCCGGGAGACCACCCGGGCCAGGACGTCGGCGCCGGTGAGGACGCCCGCGCCGATGAGCCCGGCGAAGGCGATCTGGGCGGTGAGCCGGGGCCCGGTGAGGGTGCGGGCGAGGAAGCCTGCGAGGAGGCCGAGGAAGGAGATGGGGCCGACGAGCGCCACGGCGGAGGCGGTGAGCAGGGTGACGGCCACCGCGACGATCACCCGGATGGTGGAGGGCCGGTGGCCGAGCCCCTTGGCGAGGTCGTCCCCGAGCGCCAGCGCGGACAGCGGGCGGGCGACGAGCAGGGCGACCACGAAGCCGACGGCGAGGACCGGCAGCAGACCGGTGAGCTTGCCGAAGCCCTCGACGCCCGCCAGCGAGCCGAGGACCCAGAAGCGGAAGCGGTCGTAGGTCTCGGCCGAGTTGACGACGATGACGCTGGTGAGCCCGCCGAAGGTGGCGCCCAGCGCGGAGCCGGCCAGAACCAGCCGCATCGGTGAACCGCCGCCGCGCCGCCCCGCGATGAGCAGGACCAGCGCGCTGGCGGCGATGGCGCCGCCGAACGCCCACAGCAGGTGGCCGAGGCCGCTCTGCACCCCGAGGAAGGCGATGCCGGCCACGACGCCGAGCGAGGCGCCGGCGTTCACGCCGAGCAGGCCGGTCTCGGCGAGGGGGTTGCGGGTGACGGCCTGGAGGAGGCTGCCGGAGGTGCCGAGGGCGGCGCCGACGAGGAGCGCGGTGAGGGTGCGGGGGATCCGCAGGTCGCCCACGACCAGGGAGAGGCGCGCGTTGTCGCGCGCGCCGTGCCGGCCGAGGAGGTAGTCCAGGACGGCACTCGGGCCGACCTCGCCCGCGCCGACGGACAGGGAGAGGGCGGCGAGCACGAGGACGGCGGACAACAGTCCGACGGCGATGGCCGCCAGTCGCCGACGGCCGTGGGACGGTCTGGGAACTGCCTGGTCGGCGGCGGGTTTCGCCTCGGTGTCCACGTGCGCCAAAGTCATAAGGTAAGGCTAGCCTAATGCCCTCCGTCGTCCGGAAGCTCCGGGGTCGTACCGCCGGACACCGGCATGCGAAGCGGTATGTACCGCCATAAAGTGGTCATGCTTTGTCGTCAGCCCCCGCCGAGGAGGGCCGCATGCCCAGCCGTACGCTCAAGGACAAGGTCGTCGTCATCGGGGGAGCGTCGAAGAACCTCGGCGGCCTCATCGCCAGGGAGGTCGCCGTGGACGGCGCGAAGGTCGTCGTCCACTTCAACAGCCCGTCCTCCAAGGAGGGCGCCCAGCAGACCGCCGAGGCCGTGAAGGCGGCGGGCGGCGAGGCGATCGTGCACGAGGCCGACCTGACCCAGGTCAGCGAGGTCGAGGGGCTGTTCGAGGTGGCCGTGGGCGCCTTCGACAAGGTCGACTGCGTGGTGAACACCGCCGGCATGGTCCTCAAGAAGCCGCTGACCGAGGTCACCGAGGACGAGTACGACAAGATGTTCGCGGTGAACTCCAAGGCGGCGTTCTTCATGATGCAGGAGGCCGCGAAGCGGGTGGAGGACGGCGGGAAGATCGTCACCATCGTGACCTCGCTGCTCGCCGCCTACACCGGTCTGTACTCCGTCTACGCGGGCAGCAAGGCCCCCGTCGAGCACTTCACCCGCGCCCTGTCCAAGGAACTGTTCGGGCGGAACATCTCCGTCAACAACATCGCCCCCGGGCCCATGGACACCGGGTTCTTCTACCCCGCCGAGACCGAGGACTCCATCGCGTACCACAAGTCCTCCGCCATGAACGGCGAGCTGACGAAGATCGAGGACATCGTGCCGTATGTGAAGTTCCTGCTCACCGACGGCTGGTGGCTCAACGGGCAGACCCTCTTCATCAACGGCGGCTACACGACCCGCTAACGGCGGCTACACCACCCGCTGACCGCGCGAAGTGGCCGCCTCCGCCCCCTCCAGCGCGAACAGCCGTATCACCGGCGGGACGACGTACGACGGCTCCGCCGCCCGCCGCCCGTCGTGGGCCTCCAGCAGATGGCCGTCCAGCAGATCGCCGAGGATCCGGTGGGTCCGCGCGGTCCCGCACCCCAGCAGCGTCGCCGCGCCCCGCAGGCCGAACCCCGGCGCCCGGGCCGCCGCCAGCCGGCGCAGGGCCCATCGCGTCTGGTCGTCCAGCACGCCGAACGCCGCCGCGACGGCGGCGCGCACCGTGAGGTCGCCCGAGCTCAGCTCCCGCAGCCGGGTGCGCGGATCGTGGAGGACCTCGTCCACGAGCGTCCGCATCGTCCAGTGCGGCCGCGCCAGCAGCCGGCAGCCCACCACGCGCAGGGCCAGCGGGATCCGGCCGCACAACTCCGCCACCAGCGCCGCCTCCGCGCGCTCCCGGCGCACCCGCTCCTCGCCCACCATCCGCGCCAGGAAGGCCAGCGACTCCTCCGTGTCGAACGCCCCCACGTCGACGCGCCCGGCGCCCGGCAGCGCGGAGAGCCGGCGCCGGCACGTCGCGAGCACCGCCGATGCGCCCACCCCCGGGCAGGCGCAGCGCACCTGCCCCTCCGCGACCGCGTCGTCGAGGACGATCAGCACCCGCTTGCGGGCCAGTGCGGCGCGCAACCGCGCGCCCGCCTCCTCCGCCGGGCCCGCCCCGCCCGCCGGGTCGCCCAGGGAGCGCAGCAGGTGGCGCACCACGTCGTCCGGGCCGAGGGCGGGGTGCCCGGCGGGGGAGAGTTGGACGAAGAGCTGGCCGTCCGGGAACCGGGAGCGCAGCCGGTGCGCGGCGCGCACCGCCAGTGCCGTCTTGCCCGCGCCCGGATGCCCGGCGACGAGCGTCAGCCGCTGCCCGCACCGGACCCCCTCGGGCGCCAGGGCTCCCTCGATCCCCAGCAGTTCGCGCCGCCGGGCCGTGAAATCGGGTATGTCCGGAGGCAGTTCGCAGACGGGCGCGCCGGTCACGCCCGTCCCCGGCGCCCGGCCTCCGTCCGTCCGCGCGGCGTGCGCCGCGGCGTCGCCGTCGGGGCGCTCCTCCGGAGCGTCGTCGGGCTCCGGCGCGAGCCGCGCGGCCCTCGCCGCCTCCACGAGCCGCCGCGCGGCCTCGTCCCCCTGGGCCAGCGCCCCCGCCAGGAGCTCCACGGACTTCCGCTGGGGGCGGCCCGTCCTGCCGCGCTCCAGATCGCCGATGGCCCGCACGCTCAGCGTGGACGCCCCGGCCAGCTCCTGTTGGGTCATGCCCGCCGAGAGCCGGTAGCGGCGCAGCAGCGGGCCGAACGCGAGCCCCTGGCCACCGTCCGTCAACGTCATTCCCCCTCGGGCCCCTTCCCCGCCGGCACCTGGCCGGCCGTGACCGGCCTGCGGGCCTCCTCGTCACCGGCCCACCCCAGCGTAGGACGCTCACCCCAGCGGTCAAGATGCCCCCTTCGCTCGCCGACGTCCGCTATGGACCGGGCCGTCGGCGCACCGCCCCCGCGCCCCGCACGGTCCGGCGGCGGTCCACCGGCAGTCGTCCGGCAGTCCGCCGGAGAAGACCCGCGAAGGCGTTGCGGGCCGTGCCACGACTGCCGCACGATGCCGCAGTAGCCAGGGGCCGGAGGGCCCGTACCTCCCCCGGGAAGGTGGTCGATGACCGCGCACCGGCCCACCGTCGAGCCCGGGCCCCGCTATGTGAAGGGCCACTGCGGCGGCGACGGCTTCCTCCTCCTGCTCGACCCCGGCAATCAGGTCGCGCTGTCCGAGGACGCGGTCCGGGGGCTGTGCCACCCGCGCACCGGGCTCGGCGGGGACTGCCTGCTGCGCCTGACGGCCGCCGGCCCCGGCAAGGGCTCGGCCCGTTCGCGCGGCGAGTGGTTCGTGGACTGCCGGGACGCCGACGGCTCGCACTCCCTGGCCTGCGGCCCCGGCGCCGGGTTCGCCGCCCGCTATCTGACGGTCGCCGGGCTCGCCGGGCCCGGGGCGCTGTGGATCGGCACCCGTGTGGGCGATCAGCGCGTCACCGTCGACGCCAAGGGCCGGACGACCGTGGAGATGCCCACCCCGCGCGTCCTCGGCACGGCGGGCGTGACGGCGGACGGGCAGTCCTTCCCCGGCACGCTGGTGTCGCTGGGCGCCCTGCACCTGGTGTGCGTCATCGACACCCCCGTGTCGTACCTGGACTTCGCCGAGGAGCCGCAGCCGGACACCGCCGCCTTCCCGAAGGCCGTCGGCGTGCTCGTGCCGTCCGCCGACATGGTCTTCGTCAACGTGCTGCCGCGCGGCAGTCTGCGCGTGCGCGCCTACCGGCCCGGGGCCGGGGAGATCCGTCCGGGCGGCGCCGCCGCGTGCGCGGCGGCCGCGGCCGTCCAGCACGCCGCCGGCCGCCGGGAGACCACGGTCGTCGAGAACGTCACGGGGCCGCTGACGGTGGCGCTCGACGCGTCCGCCGTCACGCTCCTCACGGGCCCGGCGGGCGTCGCGGCGGAGGGCGTCCTGGACGCCCGGTGGCTGGCCGCTCTGTGAGACGGTGGCGTGACGCAGCATCAAGTGCGTCCCGTGCAATCCTCGGTTGACAACCTTGCACTGGAGTCACACCCCGTTCCGGGGTGAGGATCGAGGCATGAACTCCCTTGAGCGGAACACCGCTTCTTCCGACGTCTCCTTCGCCGCCCGCGACCAGCTGGCGGTCGTCAGCCAGACCGGGTCCTCCATCACCTTCTTCGACGCCGTCACCCATGAGCGGCTGGACGTCGTCGACGTGCCCGCCGAACCGCACGAGCTGTGCTTCGACCCGGACCACCGGGTGCTGTACTGCGCGAGCAGCTACGTCCACGGCTACTACGGCATGAACGAGGGCCGGGCCCGGCAGATCACCGTCATCGACGCCGACACCCACGCCGTCGTCGACGTCCTCGACACCGCCCCCGACCACGCGCCCCACGGCCTCGCCCTCGACCGGGCGCGCGGCCTGCTCTACGTCAGCGTGGAGGCCACCGACACCGAGCCGGGCGGCGTGATCGTCTACGACACGGCGACCCGTGAGCGGCGCGACCGGATCCCGGTGATGGCCGGCGGCCCCCACTGGGTCGAGATCACCCCGGACGGCCGCCGGGGCTACACCACCAACAAGGAGGCGCCCTTCGTCTCCGTGCTCGACCTGGAGCGCGGCGAGTTCGCCGGGCGGATCGAGGTGCCCGGGAGCGAGGGCCTGGCCGTCTCGCCGGACGGCGCGCACGTCTACGTGGCCGCCCCCAAGGGCGACTTCTCGGGGGCCGGGCCCGCCGCCGAACCGGGCGTCCGGGTGATCGAGACCGCCTCGGGCCGGATCGTCCGGACCCTGCCCACCGAGGGCGTCGTCTTCCCGGTGCACACGACGGTCACCGGGGCCGTGCTCGCCGGTGAGCTGCGGATGGCCCGGGGCGAGGGGGGCAAGCTCGGCGCGCAGACCAACGGGGTGCTGACCGTCTTCGCGCCGGGGTCGCTGGAGGTCGTGGGCCAGGTGGAGGTCGGGGTCTTCCCGCTGACCGTCACCTCTTCGCCGGACGGCAGGACGGGCTATGTCTCGGGGGTCATGTCCAGCACGGTGACGGTGGTCGACCTGACCGCCCCGAAGGTGCTCGCCACCCTGGATGTGGGCAGCAAGGGCGAGGCCGGGGCCCATGGCCTGGCGTATATCACCGCCGCCCGCGGCTGACGCCCGGGCACGGCGCGGCGGCCCGGGTGCCACCACCCGGGCGGCCCAACCGTCCCGGCCGCCGCGGTTGCGAGAGTGCCCGTCCGGCCCGAGGGTTGGTGTCAAGATCATCGAACCGGTGTCGATGCCGGGGTGAGGTGACGCGTCGCGTCTGCCGGCGGGCCGTCATCCGTGAGGAGTCAGCATGTCCGGATACGGTGAGGTCTTCCGGCGTGGTCGTGGGCGCCACCGGCGGCGCCGGCGGGCTCCGCTGAAGACGGCCGCCGCGGTCTCCGCGCTGGTGACGTGCTCGGCCTTCGCGGTGCACGCGGTGGACGACGACCAGGAGGACTGCGTACCGCTGCCGGCCGGCGCCAAGGGCGGCCGCCGCGACCTGCCGGCCTGGTGCCACGACCACCGCGCGGGCGGCGCCCCGGCGGGCAAGGGCGGCCCCGGCGACACCGGCGACGGGGTTGCCCGCGACGGCGACAGCGGCCACCGGGACCGGCCCGCCGCCCCGCCCGCCCCCGAGGGCGTCTACGACCGCGAGCGCTGCGGCAACACCTCCGGGCGGGTCCTGCTGACGCTGGACGACTGGCCCTACAACGACCCCGAGCGGTCGGTGCGCATCGGCGCCCAGCTGAAGGCGCAGGGCATCCGCGCGGCGTTCTTCCTGATCGGCAAGTTCGCCGCGCAGTACCCGCAGATCACCCGGCAGCTCCGGCAGCAGGGCCACTGGGTGGGCAACCACTCCTACACCCACCGCCATCTGCCGAGCCTGGACGACGACGAGCTGCACGACGAGATCCACAACGGCGTGGCCGGCAACCTCCTGCGGCCGCCGTACGGCGACGCGGGGGAGCGCGAGCGGGAGCTGGCGGCCGAGCTCGGCTTCCGGATCTGCAACTGGACCATCGACACCCACGACTGGGAGAAGACCCAGGGCCACGCGCGCAGCGTGGACGACATCCGTGCGAGCGTCCGCGACGCCACACCGGAGGAGAAGCGCAACGGCGTCGTCCTCGGCCACCTGTTCAGCAACTTCCCCGATGCCCTGCCCGACATCGTCAGCGACCTCCAGGCCCAGGGCTACCAGGTCTGCCGCAACAACGGCCCCGTCACCGAGAAGGTCCCCTACCCCCTGGACTGCTGACGGGCGCCCTGGCTCAGTAGCGCACCGGCAGCGCCCCGAAGGGGCGCGGGGCGGTGTTGATATGCGGCTACCGCCGCGCGGGCGCGACCAGCCACGACGCACCCGCGGATGACTCGCCGGACTTCCAGCGGAGCGCTCAGTAGCGCACCGGCAGCGCGGCCAGGCCGCGCAGGGCCAGGCTCGGCCGCCAGTCCAGCGTCTCCGGGCGGTCGGTGTCGAAGGCGAGGCGCGGGAAGCGCTCCAGGAGGCTGCGGAGGGCGACGGCCGCCTCCAGCCGGGCGAGCGGGGCGCCGAGGCAGTGGTGGAGCCCGTGGCCGAAGGCCAGGTGGCCGCGCGCGTCGCGGTGGATGTCGAAGCGGTCGGGGTCGGCGAAGTGGGTGCCGTCCCGGCCGGCCGAGGAGAGGATCACGATGACGGGCTCGCGGGCGGGCAGGGTGAGACCTCCGATCTCCACGGGCTCGGTGGTGAAGCGGTAGGAGGCCCGCTCCACGGGCGCCTGGTGACGCAGTGTCTCCTCGATCGCGCCGTCCAGCAGCGACCAGTCGGCCCGCAGCTCGGCGAGCTGCGCCGGGTGGTTCAGCAGGGAGTACACGGCGCTCGATATGAGGTTGACGGTGGTCTCGTGCCCCGCGACCAGCAGGACGAAGGCCATGCCCAGCAGTTCGGCGGGGGAGAGGCGGTCGCCGTCGTCGGCGGCCGCCGCCAGGGCGCTGAGCAGGTCGTCCTCGGGGGAGCGGCGCTTCGCCTCGATGAGGCCGTGGAGGTACTCCGTCATGGCCTGCGCCGCGGCGGCCGCGGCCGCCATGTCGGTGAGCTGGACCATCTCGTTCGACCAGGCGCGGAAGTCCGCCCGGTCGGCCGCGGGGACGCCGAGCAGTTCGCAGATGACGGTCAGGGGGAGGGGCAGCGCGAAGGACTCGACGAGATCGGCGCGGCCGGTGGCCGGCAGGCCGTCGAGCAGTCGGTCGGTGATCTCCTGGATCCGGGGCCGCAGGGCCTCCACGCGGCGGGCGGTGAACTCCTTGGCGACCAGCTTGCGCAGCCGGGTGTGGTCCGGCGGGTCGGTCTGGAGCATGTTCGTGCCGATGGGGACGCCGCCGTCGCCCGTCCAGTCGGGCGAGTTGCGCAGGTCGTTGCTGAAGCGGGGGTCGGCCAGGGCGGTGCGGGCCTCGTCGTACCCGACGATCAGCCAGGACTCCTTGCCGTCGGGGGTGCGCATCCGGTGGACGGGGCCCAGCTCGCGCAGGCGCGCGTAGGCGGCGGTGCGGTCGGCGGCGAGGTCCGCGCCGGGGTCGGAGTAATCCATGAGAACGGGTGTGGACATGGTGGAGTCCCTTCCGTTGTCCGGAGACGACCGGAGTGAAAGTGGGGTGGGTTCCCCGGTTACCGGCCGACTGTAGCAGTAACCGGGGAGTGCTCCCCGGATGGCCGCCGCTCGGGAGGGCGCCACCCCGGCACCCCGTCGGGCGCCCTCCCGCGCGCGGTTCAGCGCGGAGCCCGCCGCGCGACGCCGTCCGGGCCCCGGGCGCCGGGCACCGCCGGACCGTCCTCGGCGAACTGCCCGCGCTGGAGCTCGTACAGATCGCGGAAGACGCCCGCCGAGGACGGGCCCATCAGCTCCTCGAAGGTGCCGCTCTCCCGGAGCCGGCCGTGCTCCAGGACGTGGATGACGTCGGCGTGCCGCACCGAGGCCAGCCGGTGGGTGATCAGCAGCACCGTCTGGCCGCCGTCCGCGAGCCGCCGGATCTGGTCGAAGACCTGGAGCTCCGCCCGGGCGTCCAGGGCCGAGGTGGGCTCGTCGACGATGAGGATCCGCCCCTCCCGGTAGCGGGCCCGCGCGATCCCCAGCCGCTGCCACTGCCCGCCGGAGAGCTGGTGCCCGCCCTCGTAGCCCCGCGCGAGCAGCGTGTCCCAGCCGCGCGGCAGCTGCTCCACCAGCTCGTCGGCGCCCGCGTACCGGGCCGCCGTCTCCAGCCGCTCCTGGGACACGGCGTGGTCGGTGCGCCCGATCGCGACGTTCATCCGGCAGGTGAACGGCCACCGGTGGAAGTCCTGGCTGACCATCGCGAAGCGCGCGAACACCCCGGCCCGGTCGAGGCCCGCCATGTCCCGGCCGTCCCAGAGGATCCGCCCCGAGTCCGGGCGGTAGAGCCCGGCCAGCAGCTTCACCAGGGTGCTCTTGCCCGAGCCGTTCTCCCCGACCAGCGCCACGATCTTCCCCTGGGGGATCGTCAGGCTGACGCCGTCCAGCGCGGGCCGCCGCGCGGCGGTGCCCGGGTAGCCGAACGAGACGTCCTCGAACCGGATCTCCTTGGGATTGTCCGGCACGGGCTCCCCGCCCTCCGGGATCGCCCGCTCGGCCGCCTCCTGGCACAGCCGCTCCAGGTCCTGCACGTAACAGGCCTCCTCGTAGAGGCTGTTGATCTGGAGGATCAAGGAGGCCAGGCTCGCCGATCCGCTGCGCGTGGCCAGCACCGCGGTGCCCGCGACGGACAGCTGCATCACCCCGGTCAGCAGCAACCCGCCCAGCGCGGCATAGGTGGCGAGGACGGCCGTCCCCGTCAGCGCCGAGGCGATCAGCCGGACGCGCGCGGCCTCGCGCGAGAGCCGGGTCTGCTCGGCCTCCGAACTCTCCGACATGCTGCGGAAGTGCCGCAGGAGGAACGGGCCGACGCCGTGCACCCGCACCTCCGGCGCGGGCTCCGTCTGGATCAGCAGCCCGCTCAGCAGCCGCCCCGCCCGCGCGTGCTGCACCCAGTGGTGGAACGAGGAGTAGCGGGCCCGGGCGATGCGCAGCGAGGCCCACGCGCGGGGCACGGTCGTCAGGGCCAGCAGCGGCAGCAGGACCGGGTGGAGCACGGTCAGCACCCCGGCGGCCGCGACGAACGCGACGAGCGCCCCGACGACCCCCGAGCAGTACTTGATCATGCGGCGGGCCGACGACGCCCCGTACTGCGCGGAGTCCAGCAGGCGGTGGAACTCCTCGTCCTCGATGGCCGCCAGCTCGACGTGGATGACCCGCTCCAGGTACATCTCCGTGGCCACCCGCTCGACCTTGGGCTCCAGCCGGCCCGTGCCCGAGGTGGACGCCGACGTCGCCAGCGCGCCCACCACGCCCGTGACGGCGACGACCAGCAGGGCTGGCAGGGCCGCCGTCAGCCGCTGCCCGGTCGGGCCCGCGGCCAGCACCGCGGCCAGGACGTGGTTGATCGCGATCAGGCCGACGGCCTGGCTGACCCCCTGTGCGAGCTCCGCCGCCGCCACCGTGCGCAGCGCGCCGCGATCGGCGCGCGAGGCCAGCCGGATCGTGGCGCCGACGAGGCGCGGCAGCCGCAGCGCCATCGACCACAGGGACAACTCCAGATGGGCGTTCTCGTGCTTGTTCCAGCCCTGGTCGTGCCGGAGCGGCCCGCCGAACAGCAACCGCTCGGACGACGAGGCCTCTTGGGGACGGGGGTGGCGGGGCGGGCTATGACGCACAGAGCCTCCTCGTTGACGCCGGACCGGACGAGTGCTCGGAAAACGACGCCCGAGAGGGGGTCCTCACGGCCTCCCAAGGGCGCTTTCTCGTCCGGAAGTTCGAGCATGCGTCAAGCGGCGGTGAGGAGGCGGCCGTCCCGCCGGTGATTCACTCCGCCGTGGCGGGTCACCCGATCCGGGGGTTGCGCCGCCGCCACGGCCGGACGGGGAGCGCCGGCCGCTCCAGGAAGCGGGCCAGGGCCGGCAGGGTCAGCGCCAGCCAGCCCGTGGCCAGCAGCCAGCCGCCCACGAGATCGGACGCCCAGTGGACGCCCAGCACGACCCTGGTGAGCGCGACCCCCACCGCCCACAGCAGCGCGCAGCCCGCCGCCGCCCGGCCGGGCCCGCCCGGGCACCGGTGCGACAGCGCCCAGGCGAGCAGCCCGCCCGCCAGCGCGCTGGTCGTGGCGTGGCCCGAGGGGAAGGACGCCGCGTGGGCCGCGCTCAGCCAGCCGTCGGCCGGCGGGCGCGGCCGGTCCACGGCGACGCGCAGCCCGATCCGCGCCAACTGGCCCGCGCCCAGCACCGCCTCCGCCGCCACGACGCCCAGCGCCCGCCCCGACGCGAGCCAACCCGCCACACCGGCCAGCAGATACGGGACCACGCCCGTGCCCGTCGCGGTCAGGGCCTTCGCCGCCGGGCCGAGACCCGCGCGACGCTCCAGGACCACGTCCCGCACCGCCGTGTCCACCGCGAACGGCGCGCCGTCCCTCGCCAGCACCAGGGCCGTCAGGACGGCCAGCGCGATCAGGGCCGGGGCCGCGACCACCGCCGCCACGGGCACGGCCCGGCGGCGGCTCACGCGGCCGTCACCAGCAGCGGCCGCAACCGGCCCTTGCGGGCCCGCTCCACCCAGGGCGCCCCCCGGGTCGCCAGTACGGTCAGGGGCGCCGCGAGCGCCACGCCCGTCAGCGCGCCGGCGGCCACGTCGTGCGGGTAGTGGGCGCCGATCCACACCTGCGAGGCGCCCATGGCCGCCGCCGCCAGCGCCGCGACCGCCCCGAGCCGGCGCTCGACCAGCCAGAGCGCGGCGGCCGTCGCGAAGGCGATCACCGCGTGGCCGCTGGGGAAGGACCAGTCCCCGGGAGCCGGGCACGACTCCAGGGTGAAACTCCGCGGTATCGAACGGCAGGGCCGGTCCTCCCGCACCGCCACCCTCACGACCATGTCCACTCCGTACACCATCGCCACCACCAGGGGAGTGGCCAGCGCCCGGGCCATCATCGGGGAGTCCGAACGCCGGGCGAGCCACCAGGCGGTCAGCATCAGCGCGGCGAACAGCGCCAGTCCGAAGGCCGACCACGTGGAGACCGTATCGTTCAGCAGCCACGGCGCGTGCCGCGCGTCCCGGGTGATCTCCGTGTAGAGACCACCGTCGATGCCCGAACCGTCGAAGCCGGGGGAGCCGGGCAGGAGCGCCGGCGATGTCACGATCACGAGTGCGGACCCTCCCATGGTCAAGGGCCGACCGGTGGCCGGCCCCGCCTGCGTCGCCGTATTCCTCGATTCCCGGATCACACCGGGCTGTTCGCTTCTCCCTACATCCGGACATACAAGAATCCCCCCGCCCCGGGGCCCGTACACCCGGAGCGGGGGGAATTCCCGCGGATTCGCGAGGCCGTCAGCCGTCGCCGTTGCCCGAGCCGTTGCCCGAGATGATCGGGATCTCGTCGACCAGGTGCGACAGCGGGTCGTCGCCGTCGTTGATCGTGGAGTTGTCCGTGCACTGCTGCTGCTGCTGCGAGGTGAGGATCGGCACGTCCTGGACGCCGATGTTGAGCAGCCCGAGGACGGACTGGACGCCGACCTTCCCGATGCCCAGGCAGAGCTTGTTGAGCGAGCCCTGGACCAGGCTCATCTGCGGGCTTTCCACGCCCCCGGTCGCCGTGTCGCCGTACGCGGTCTTCGCGCCGTTGGCGTTCGCGACGTCCTGGTCGTTGCCGATGGCCATCGCGGGGGTGGCGACGGCGCCGACCGCCGAGGCGGTCAAGGCCGCCGTGGCGAGAACCTTCTTGAGCACGTCAATGCCTTTCGATCGATCGATGTTTCCCTCCGGGAAGCGAACTGAGTAACTGCAAGTGAATGGGGAAGTTCCGGAGTTTCACTCATTCGCCCCAGCGAGTCATTTACTTTCCGGGGTATCCAACTCCTTTTGGCCCGGGGCTTACCGCCGAAGCGCCGTCCGCCCGCGTCACGGCTTCCGGAGTTCGCGCCGTTCCGGCTGGTAGCGTGCCCGGCGCGGCGGAACTCCGGCCGTCGGCCCGCTCGGACAGCGCCCCCACACGCCCGCGTCCGGGCGGGCTCGCCGGACGCCGGGACGACTCCGCCGGCGCCCGGGAAGGAGGCCCGCGTTGGCCGTCGAGTACGTCCGCTACCGCATCGCCGACCCCGGCCGGCGCGGCGCCTTCGAGAAGGCGTACGCCGCGGCCGCCGAGCACCTCTACGCCGCGCCCCAGTGCCTGGCGTACGAGCTGTCGCGCGGAGTGGAGGACCCGGAGCGCTACGTCCTGCGGATCGAGTGGACCTCGGTGGAGGACCACGAGCACGGCTTCCGGCACGGCCCGCACTTCCCGCCCTTCCACGACGCGGTCCGGCCCTACGCCGGGGACGTCGAGGAGACGCGCCACTACGAGCGGACCCTGGTCGTCGACAAGCGCCGCGGCTGACGGCCCCGGCGACCCGGCGTGATCACCCCGGGCGCCCCACCCGGAACGGCCGGCGCCGATTGTTAACGGCATGTGACGCGTGCCACGCCCGTACAACGGCGTGATCGCCCCCCGGGGCGTATACCCTTCGGAATGTGAACCCGCTCGTCAAACGCCGCCACGTGGACTTCGTCCGTGTAACGAGCATGTCCTGTCGCCGGTCCGGCTGACCTTCACACCTTCGCGCCGCCCGCTTCCCGGGCGGCCGCCCCGCGGGTGTTTCCCCGCGCTCTTGGCTTTCTTCGCTTTTCTCTTATTCCTAGCCGTTCCCCGGTCCCGTCGCCGCCGCACACCCTGCGCCGGTCGCACGGGTCGTCCGGCCATCCCCGGACGCCTCACCGGGCCCTCATGCTGTGGACATTCCATGAACAAGCTTCCGGTCATCGACCTCTCCGCCGCCTCCGCGGGCCCCGACGAGCGCGCCCGCCTCCACGAGGCCCTCCACGCCGCCGCCCGCGACGTCGGCTTCTTCCACCTGACCGGCCACGGCGTCACCGCCGAGGAGACCGCCGACCTGATGCGCACGATGCGCGCCTTCTTCGCTCTCCCCGAGGCCGACCGCCTCGCCATCGGCAACCTCAACTCCCCCCACTTCCGCGGCTACACCCGCATCGGGGACGAGCGCACCGGCGGCAGCCAGGACTGGCGCGACCAGCTGGACATCGGCGCCGAGCGCCCCGCCCGCGTCCCCGGCCCGGAGGACCCCGGCTACTGGTGGCTCGAGGGCCCCAACCAGTGGCCCGCCGCCCTGCCGGAGCTGCGCACCGCCGCCCTGCGCTGGGTCGAGCGGCTGAGCTCGGTCGCCGAGCGGCTGCTGCACGAGCTGCTGGCCGCCATCGGCGCCCCCGAGGACTTCTACGACCACGCCTTCGCCGACCGCCCCCACCTCCACCTCAAGCTCGTCCGCTACCCCGGCAGCGCCCCCGACGGCGCGGGCCAGGGCGTGGGCGCCCACAAGGACTACGGCTTCCTGACCCTGCTCCTGCAGGACGAGGTCGGCGGACTCCAGGTCGAGGGCCCCGACGGGGAGTTCATCGACGTGCCCCCGATGCCGGGCGCCTTCGTGATCAACCTCGGCGAGCTGCTCGAGGTCGCCACCGACGGCTACCTCAAGGCCACCAACCACCGCGTGGTCAGCCCGCCCGGGAACCGGGAGCGCTTCTCCGTCCCGTTCTTCTACAACCCGCGGCTGGACGCCCGCATCGAGCCCGTGCCCTTCCCGTACGCGGACCGGGCGCCCGGCGTCACCCAGGACTCGGCCAACCCGCTCTTCGCCGAGTACGGCCGCAACGAGATCAAGGGCTGGCTGCGCGCCCACCCGGGCGTGGCCCGCAAGCACCACCCCGGCCTGCTGGAGGACGCCGGGACGCCCGTCGTCTGACATCCGGAGGAACCCTCCCCCCGGGATCGGCTCAAGGATTACCCTCTCCCTGACCAAGGATTGATCAAGTCGGGACGGGGAATCACCTTCGCATTGGGCGCAGTGCGCCGCGGGGGAGCCACGGGGGTGGGGATGAGTACGGTGCTGGGCACCGGCGTCGGCTGGCGGCCGGAGATCGCCGGGGACATCGAGCGGCTGCCGGGGATCGACTGGGTGGAGGTCGTGGCGGAGAACGTCTGCCCCGACCACCTCCCCGCCCCGCTCCAGTGGCTGCGCGCCCGGGGGACGACCGTCGTCCCGCACGGCGTCTCCCTGGGCCTGGGCGGCGCCGACCGGCCCGACCTGGCCCGGCTCGTCGCGCTCGCCGAGCTGGCCGAGGCCCTCGACGCCCCGCTCGTCAGCGAGCACATCGCCTTCGTCCGCGCCGGAGGCGCCCCGGCCGCCCCGGCCGGAGCCCCCCGGATCGAGGCCGGGCACCTGCTGCCCGTGCCCCGCACCCGGGACGCCCTCGACGTGCTCTGCGAGAACGTCCGCATCGCCCAGTCGGTGCTGCCCGTACCGCTCGCGCTGGAGAACATCGCGGCCCTCCTCGCCTGGCCCGGCGAGGAGCTCAGTGAGGGACGGTTCCTCGCCGAGCTGGTCGAGCGCACCGGCGTACGGCTCCTCGTCGACGTCGCCAACCTCCACACCAACCACGTCAACCGCGGCGAGGACCCGGCCACCGCCCTCGACGAACTCCCCCTCGACGCCCTCGCCTACGTCCACGTCGCGGGCGGCGTCGAACGCGACGGACTGTGGCACGACAGCCACGCCCACCCCGTCACCCGGCCCGTACTGGACGTGCTCGCCGAGCTCTGCGACCGCGTCACCCCGCCCGGCGTCCTGCTGGAGCGCGACGACGACTTCCCCGAGGCCGGCGAGCTGGCCGCCGAGCTCGACGCGATACGGGCCGTCGCCGAAGGCGCCCGCTGCCATGGCTGACCCGATCACTCGCGCCGTGGCACCCGGCGAGCGGCGCCCCGCCCCGGACACCGGCGCCGCCCGGCGCCGGCTCGCCGAGGCCCAGCTCGCCCTCCTCTCCGCGCTCGTCGCGGACGCCCCGCCCCCGCCCGGCTTCGACCCGGCCCGCCTGGACGTCCAGCGCCGCGCGCTCCTCGCCAAGCGCCTCGGCGTCGTCCGCAAGATCGCCCCCGAACCGGCGGAGATCCTCGGCGACGACTTCCGCGACCTCTTCCTCGGCTACGCCCGGGGCCGCCCCATGGCCGACGGATACCGCCGGGACGCCCTGGACTTCGCCCGCCACCTGCTGCGCACGGGCGCCGTGACCGACCCGGACCGGGTCCGCCGGCTCACCGCGTGGCTGGCCGAACGGACCGGCCCCGCCGCACCGGCCCCGGGGCGCCCGCGCCGCCGGGTGGCCGCCGTCCTGCGCCGGCTGCGTTTCGCGCGCTGACCGAAAGGCAATCGATCCCATGCTGTACGCCATTCTCGTGACGCTGTGCTGCGCGGCGCTGATCGCCGTGCCCTCCGTCCTGCTGTGGCGCGTCCGCCGGCAGGCCCGCGGTCGGAGCGTCCCGCCCACTGCCGAGGACTTCCCGGACGTGCTCGGCGTGGCCTGTCTCCTCGGCGGCGTGGAACGCGTCGCCGACACCGTCATCACCGCCATGCACGCCGACGGGCGCGTCACCGTGCGCGACGGCAAGGTGGCCGTGGGAGACGCCACCGCGCACAACGCCGTGGAGCGCGCCCTGCTCAAGCACTGCGGCGCGGGCTGGAGCAACTCCCTGCGGATCGTGGTCCGGGAGTTGCGCCGCGATCCCCTCGTCCACGCGATCGGCCGGTCCCTGGAGAAGCTGGACATGCTGCTGCCGCGAGGTGTCCAGGCGCACTGGGAGCGCGTGGCCCGCGCGCAGACGGCGGCGCTGGTCGTCGGGGCCGTCGCCGGTGTCGTCCTGCTCTTCCCGGCCGCCTTCCGGCCCCTGGGCGTCGTCCTGCTGGCGCTCGCCCTGGCCGGGGTCCTGGTCCGGGTGGCGTACGGCCCCCACAAGTCGTGCGACCCCTGCACCGACTTCGGCAGGAACGTCGTCCGGTTGATCAACACCGATGCCTCCTGGAGCCGGAAGTCCGTCGGGGAGCACCCCGGCGGGGCGGCGGGCGTAGTGGCCGTGCACGGCCGCGTACCGGACAAGAAGCTCAGGGCCCAGCTGATAGAGGCGACCAGGACCCGTACGACCCATCGGGCCGGTGCCACGAGCCGGACCGGCCGCTCCCGCGGCTCCTCGGCCACGACATCGTCGTCGTCCTCGACGTCCGCGACCGCCACGTCGTCCGCTTCCTCCTGCGGCGGAGCCGTCCTCGACACCGGCGGCGACAGCGGCACGAGCGGTTCCGGCCACTCCGGTCACTCCGGACACTCGGGCGGTCACAGCTGTTCGAGCGGCCACAGCTGCTCCTCCAGCTCCAGCTGCTCCTCCGGCTCCAGCTGCGGCGGTGGTGGCTGCTCCTGACGGCCCGGGCCCACACCGACGGCCACGCGGAACCGGCCGTGGCGGCGCTGACCGACCGAGGGGGAACGGCGGTTACCGGACAGTCGCGGCCCTCACCGTCCGTTATGCGCACGGGCCGCGCACGGTGTCCCGTCACGGGCGAACGTGAGCGTGACCTCTGACGCTCGCCCGGCGGACCGTCGGCGGAGCCGGGCCGGGTGGGCGTTCGTGAGCGGTCGTGTGCGTCCGGATGTCTTCTTGTGCGTCCGCGTGTCCGGACGGGACACTCGTCCGGCAACTCTTGGCATGCACGCGACGTGCGGTCGCTGCTGTGCCGTACGAATCCTCCGGGCCCGGACGCGCGGTGCGCGCGCCGGGCACACCCCCACTCGCAGGAGGTCGACGAGTTGAACCACTCACGCGTACCCGGGCGCCGTGCCGCCCTGGCCGTCGCCGGAGCCGTGGCCCTGGCCACGGCCTCGCTCACCCTCCAGAGCGCCCAGGCGGCCCCCGTCCCCCACTCCGCCGCCGAACTGGCCTCCGCCAGAGCGGAACTGAACGCCCACGCCGCCGTCCCCGGCACCGCCTGGGCGGTCGACCCCAAGCTCCACAAGCTCGTCGTGACCGTCGACAGCACCGTCAAGGGCGCCCGCCTGGACCAGGTGCGCAAGGCCGTCGCCGACCTCGGCGACAAGGCGACGATCAAACGGACCGCGGGCGTCCTGCGCCCGTTCGTCGCGGGCGGCGACGCCATCTGGGGCAGCGGAGTGCGCTGCTCGCTGGGGTTCAACGTCACCAAGGACGGCCAGCCGTACTTCCTCACCGCCGGGCACTGCGGCAAGGCGTCGGGCGACTGGTCCGACTCGCAGATCGGCGCGGCGATCGGCTCCACCGAGGTCGCCGAGTTCCCCGGCCACGACTACGCCCTCGTGCGCTACACCGGCAGCGCCGACCATCCCAGCTCCGTGGACCTCTACGACGGCGGGCAGCAGAGCATCGCCAAGGCCGGCGAGGCGCGCGTCGGCGAGAACGTCCGGCGCAGCGGCAGCACCACCCAGGTCCACGACGGCCAGGTCACCGCCCTCAACGTCACCGTCAACTACGCGGAGGGCCAGGTCGACGGCCTGATCGGCACCAACGTCTGCGCCGAGCCCGGCGACAGCGGCGGCGCGCTCTTCGACGGCGACACCGCGCTCGGCCTCACCTCCGGCGGCAGCGGCGACTGCTCGTCCGGCGGCGAGACGTTCTTCCAGCCCGTGCCCGCCGCCCTCCGGGCGACCGGCGCCCAACTGCCCTGACGATGAAGCGACCCGGCGCGTCGACTACGCGCCGGGTCGCGCCGCGGGAACCGAATGCTCCGCCGGAGCGGCCTCCAGGGTCCAACTGGCCAGCAGCCGCAGCGACTCGGCGGACGGCGAGCCGGGCTCGGCGTGATAGGTCACCAGCACCTGGTCCTGATCGGCGGGCAGGACGAACGTCTCGCACGCCACGGTCAGCTCGCCCACCAGCGGATGCAGCAGCCGCTTCACGCCGTGGCCCTTGTCCCGCACGTTGTGGGCCGCCCACAGGCGCCGGAACTCCTCGCTCTTGACGGACAGCTCGCCCACCAGGGCCGCCAGCTTGGGATCGTCCGGATGGCGCCCGGCCTCCAGCCGCAGACAGGCGACGAGGTCGGCCGCCTTGGCCTCCCACTCCACGTACAGCTCGCGCGCGGCGGGGTCGAGGAAGAGCTGCCGGACCATGTTGCGCTGCTGCGGCGGCACGGCGGGGAAGTCGCCGAGCAGCGCGCAGGCCAGCCGGTTCCAGGCGATGACGTCCGTACGCCGACCCAGCACATACGCCGGGACGCCCTCCATGGTGTCGAGCAACTGCTGCAGGGTGGGCCGGACCCGCTGCGGGCGCGCGGCGCGCGAGCGGCTCGGGACGGGCCTGACCAGACGACCGAGGTGGTCCCGCTCCGTATCGCTGAGCCGCAGGGCACCGGCTATCGCCTCCAGCACCGAGGCGGACACGTTCTGCCCGTGCCCCTGCTCGAGCCGCGTGTAGTACGCGACGCTCACCCCGGCCAGCTGCGCCAGCTCCTCACGCCGCAGCCCCGGCACCCGCCGCCTGCCCCCGTACGGCGTCAGCCCGACGTCCTCCGGCCGCAGCCGGGCGCGGCGGGAGCGGAGGAACTCGCTGAGCTCGGTGCGCTGATCCATACCCACCAGTATGCGGGGGCGCGCCGGACGGAGGGTGACCCTGCCAGTGGTAGGAACCGCAAGCGTACTTCCAGCCGAGTCCTGGTTACCGGGTGAGACGAACAGCAGGATCGAGCCCATGACCCACACCACTGTCCACGCGTACGCGGCCCCCGCCCCCAAGGCGCCGCTGGAGCGCACCACCGTCACCCGCCGCGCGCTGGGCGAGCACGACGTCCTGATCGAGATCAAGTACTCCGGCATCTGCCACTCCGACATCCACACCGTGCGCGGCGAGTGGGGGCACGAGACGTTCCCGATCGTGCCCGGCCACGAGATCGCCGGCGTCGTCGCCGAGGTCGGCGCCGGGGTCACCCGCCACGCGCCCGGTGACCGGGTCGGCGTCGGCTGCTTCGTCGACTCCTGCCGCGAGTGCGACAACTGCCGGGCCGGCCTGGAGCAGTACTGCACCGGCGCGAGAGGCCCGGTCGGCACCTACGCCGCCACCGGCCGCGACGGCGAGTTCACCCAGGGCGGCTACTCCACGCACATCGTCGTCGACGAGAACTACGTCCTGCGCGTGCCCGACGGCATCCCCCTGGACGCCGCCGCGCCCTTGCTGTGCGCGGGCATCACCGTCTACTCGCCCCTCGCCCACTGGCAGGCCGGCCCCGGGAAGAAGGTCGCCGTCATCGGCCTGGGCGGCCTGGGCCACATGGCCGTGAAGATCGCCCACGCGATGGGCGCCGAGGTGACCGTCCTCAGCCAGTCCCTCCGCAAGAAGGACGACGGCCTGCGCCTGGGCGCCGACCACTACCACGCCACGTCCGACCCGGCCACGTTCGAGGCCCTGGCGGACGGCTTCGACCTGATCCTCAACACCGTCTCGGCCGATCTGGACCTCAACGCCTTCCTGGGCCTGCTGCGCACCGACGGCGTCATGGTCCAGCTCGGCGCCCCCGAGAACCCGCTGCCGGTCGTCTCCGGCTCCCTCTTCCGCCGGCGCCGCACCCTCGCCGGGTCGATGATCGGCGGCATCCGGGAGACCCAGGAGATGCTGGACTTCTGCGCCGGGCACGGCATCGGCGCCGACGTCGAGGTGATCGGCGCGGACCGGATCAACGAGGCGTACGAAAGGGTCCTGACCAGCGACGTGAGGTACCGCTTCGTGATAGACGCACAGACGATCTGACGCGGCGAACGAACGGCCGGCGACCAGACCGGCCCACACGGTGGTGAGGCCCGGGCGGGGCCGGAGGGGTCCGTCCCCCTCCGGTCCCGCCCGGGCCGCCCGCGCGAACCGGCCTCAGCGCCCCCGCTCCGACGCGAGCCGCCCCCGCTCCGACGCGAGCCGCGCACGGAACCGACCGTGCAGCCGCGCGACCCACCCCGGCGCCCACCAGTTGAGCCGCCCGGCCACCGTCAGATAAGCCGGCACGAGAACCCCCCGCACCAGCACCGCGTCGACGAGCACCGCCGTGGCCAGCCCCGTCCCCAGCAGCTTGAGCTGCGTCACCCCGGAGGTGACCAGCGCCCCCGTGACCACGGCCACCGCCAGCGCGCCCGTCGTCACCAGCCGCCCGGTCCGCGCGACGCCCTCCACCACCGCTCCCCGGTTGTCGCCGGTCAGCAGATAGTGCTCCCTGACCCGGGAGAGCAGGAAGATCTCGTAGTCGATCGCCAGCCCGAACGCGATGGCGAACAGCAGCAGCGGCATCGTCATCTCCACCGTCCCGGTGGACGTGAAGTCCCCCACCACGGGCCGCAGATGCTCGTCCTGGAAGCCGAACACCAGCGCCCCGAAGCTCGTGCCCAGGCTCAGCGCGCCGATGAGCAGCGCCTTCAGCGGGAGCACCACGCTGCCGGTGAGCACGAACAGCATCAGCCACGTCGTGGCCGCCGCGATGCCCGCCGCCAGCGGCAGCCGGGCCCGTACCGCGTCCTTGGTGTCGGCGAGCAGCGCCGCCCGCCCGGTGACCAGGTGCTCGCCCGGCGGGCCCGGCAGGGCCCGCAGCGTCCGCACCAGGTCCTGCGCGGCCCGCGTGTACGGCTCCCGCGCCCCGGCCACCATCAGCACCGCGCCCTTGCCGGATCCGGCGGCCTCGCCGGATCCCGCGCCCGCCCCGGACCGAGCCCAGCCCACCGAGCGCACCGACCGCTGGTCCGACACGTCGCGCTCGTACGCCCTCAGGGTCGCGGCGTCCCGTGCGGGGTCCACGTCCGGCAGCACGATCGCGAGGGTGCGGTCGGCGGGGGCGGCGAAGCCCGCGCGGATCGCGTCGGCGGTGCGGTGCGCCTCGGAGCCGGCGGGCAGCACCCGGTCGTCGGACAGGCCGAAGCGCACGTGGGCGAAGGGCGAGGCCATCAGCAGCAGGACCGCCGCGCAGGCCAGGCCGAACCACAGCGGCCGCCTGGTCACCGTGCGCGCGACCCGCCGCCAGAACGGGCTGTCCGGGCGTGGCGGCCCCGCCGCCCGGCCCCGGCGCAGGGCGCGCAGCGGGTCCCAGCGGTCGATCCGGGTGCCGAGGAGGGCGAGCACGGGCGGCACGAGCAGCGTCGCCGCGGCCGCCGCGAACAGCGCGACGGCCATGCCCGCGCAGGCCATCGACCGCAGGAAGGACAGCGGCAGCACCAACAGCGCCGACATCGACAGCGCCACCGCGCAGGCGGAGACCAGGACCGTACGCCCCGCGCGGCGCGCCGTGCGCCGCACGGCGGCCTCGACGGGACGCCCGTCCCGTAGCTCCTCCCGGTAGCGGGTGACGAGGAACAGGCCGTAGTCCACGGCCAGCCCGAACCCCAGGGCGCTGGTGAGGTTCATCGCGAACACCGACACCGGCATCGCGTAGGTGAGCAGCCGCAGCACCGCGATCGTGCCGACGACCGAGACCGCGCCGATCAGCAGCGGGACGAGCGCGGCCACCAGCGACCGCAGCGCGAGCACGAGCAGCAGCAGGGTCAGGGGGGCCGCCACCAGTTCGGCCCGCACCAGGTCCGCCCCGCTGTAGCGCTTCGCCTCCACGCTCACCCACGCGGTGCCGGTCGCGGAGACGGTCAGCGCGCCGTGGCCGCCCGTGAGGCGGGGCACGAGCGTCTCGGCGGTGCGGGCCGCGTCCCGGTCGGCCCCCGCGAGATCGGCCGTGACCAGCGCGGCCGTACCGTCCTCGGCGCGCAGCTGCGCGTCCTCGCCCGTCCAGTACGAGCGGACGCTCGCCACCCCGGCGGAGTCGGCGAGCCGCCGGGTCAGCCGCAGCCCCTCCTCCCGGGCCCGCTCCGAGTCCACGCCGCCCTCGGCACGGACGAGCAGGACGAGATCGGGGGCGCCGGCGCCGAAGCGGTCGGCCAGCAGCCGGTCGGCACGCGCCGACTCCGTCCCCGAGGCGAAGTAGCCGCCGTTGGCCAGCCGTCCGGAGGTGCCCGCGCCCACCGCCGCCAGGAGCAGCGTGAGCAGGGCGGCCGCCGCCGGGACCAGCCACGGGCGTGCCCGCCCGAGCCGGCCGGCCGCGGGCCCACCGGCGCGCGCGGGGGCCCCGGCACCGAGGGGTCCCGGTGTCAGGGCCGCCGCGTCGAGATCCCCGGGGGGCGTCACGCGGACCGGAAGAACAGGACGGCGTTCTGGCCGCCGTGGCCGAACGCGTTGCTGATCGCCCCGTCCATGCGGTGCCGCCGGGGCACCTTCGTCACCACGTCCAGGTCGATCCCGTCGTCGAGGCGGTCGAGATTGGCGGTGGGCGGCACGAGCTGCCGCTCCAGGGCCAGGACCGTGCAGGCGGCGTTGATCGCCCCGGCGGCGCCGAGCGAGTGGCCGATCACCCCCTTGAGCGAGGTCACCGGTGGCGGAGCGCCGAACACCGCGCACAGCAGGGTCGCCTCCACCTGGTCGCCGGCCGGCGAGGCGTTGCCGTGCGCGGTGACGTGGTGCACCTCCTCGACGCCGGCGCGGGCGTCCGCGAGCGCGGCCTCCAGCGCCCGCCGGGCGCCGGCGCCGTCGGGGTCGGGGTAGGTGGGGTGAAGGCCGTCGCTGGAGGCGCCGTAGCCGGACAGCAGACCACGTGGGCGGGCACCCCGGGCACGGGCGTCCCGCGGCCGCTCGAGGACGAGCACGGCCGCGCCCTCGCCCAGGACGAAACCGTCGCGCTCGGCGTCGAACGGCCGGGACGCCCCGGCCGGGTCGTGGCGGCGCCCCGAGAGCGCCCGCATCCGGTGGAAGGCGGCCGAGGCCATGGGGAGCCGGGCGCACTCGGTTCCCCCGGCGATCGCGATGTCGCAGGCGCCCGAGCGCAGCAGGTCCCGGGCGACGCCGATCGCCGTCGCCCCCGAGGCGCAGGCGGTGGACGTGGTCAGGCACGGTCCCAGCGCCCGGAGGTCCGTGGAGACCTCGGCCGCGGCCATGTTGGGCAGCGAACGCAGCAGAGCGGTGGGGGAGATGGCCTCGATGCGGCCCTCGGCCAGGTTCTCGTACTCCTGGTACCAGCGGTCCGCGCTGTTGCCCCCCACGCCCATGACGACCGCCACCCGGGCGCCGTCCCAGGCCGCCGGGTCCAGCGCGGCGTCGGCCACCGCCTCGCGTGCGGCGACCAGCGCCAGGTGGATGAAGCGGTCGCTGCGCCAGGCGACCTGCCGGCCCACCAGCGCCCCGGCGTCGAAGCCGGGCACCCGGCAGGAGAAGTCGACCGGCAGCCCGGCCAGTTCGTCGTCGTGGGCGCCGAGGCCCACGCCCGCGCACAGCCCGTCCCAGGTCGCCTCGCGGCCGATGCCGGCCGGGGTCACCATGCCGAGCCCGGTGACCGCGACCTCCCGCTCGCTCACCGCCCCGGCCGCACCGGCGCGGCGACGGAGTCGATCCCCCCGGGGACGTCGAAGTGGTCGGTGAGCAGACGGGTCATCAGGTCGTACGCGGCTTCCATCGATCGTTCTCCTCGATCGGGACCGGACATCGGGACCGGACTCCGGACACCGGGCAGCAGACACACCGTTCGTCTGATGCCATAGGACTCTTTTCCGGTTGTTTGGTGCGCAGCAGCGTCCCACCGGCGGCGGACCCGGCCACCGGCGACACGCACGCGGCCCACGGGCGGTCACCCGTCCTGCCGACCGTCCGCCGACCGGCCGGGCGGCGGGGGGCGGCTCCCGGGCGGCCCGGAAAACCCGGGGCGCCCCGGCCCCGGGCGATGGCATGCTGGGCTGCGTGAACGGTCCAGTGATCTTTGTCAGCGTCGCCCCTGAACTGCGGCTTTTCGTGTCCCCCGAGCGCCGGGTGGCGGCCGCGCCGGTGGTCACCGACGGCGTCTCCACCCTCGGGCACGTCGTGGAGTCCCTCGGCGTCCCGCTCACCGAGGCGGGCGCGCTGCTCGTCGACGGGCGCCCGGTGCCGGTGTCGCACGTGCCGGCCGAAGGGGAGCGCGTGGAGATCGAGGCGGTGGCCCGGCCGCAGGAGGTGCCGGGGGCGCCGCTGCGCTTCCTGCTGGACGTCCACCTGGGCACGCTCGCCCGCCGGCTGCGGCTGCTGGGCGTCGACGCGGCGTACGAGAGCGAGGACATCGGCGACCCCGCGCTGGCCGCGCTCTCCGCCGCCGAGCGCCGGGTGCTGCTCTCCCGGGACCGGGGGCTGCTGCGCCGCCGGGAGATCTGGGCCGGCGCGTACGTCTACAGCGACCGGCCGGAGGAGCAGCTGAGGGACGTCCTGGGCCGGTTCGCGCCCGCGCTCGCCCCCTGGACGCGCTGCACCGCCTGCAACGGCCCGCTCCAGGACGCCGACAAGGACTCCGTCCGCGAGCACCTGGAGCACGGCACGCGCCACACCTACGACGTCTTCGCGCAGTGCCTGGCCTGCGGCCGGGTCTACTGGCGGGGCGCGCACCACGCGCGGCTGGAGGCGATCGTCGACGGCGCGGTGCGCGAGTTCGGGGCCGCGGCGGCCCGACGGGTCTCCGGGGTCTGACGGGCTCCCTGCCCGACGGGTCTCCGGGGTCTGACGGGCTCCCTGCCCGACGGGTCTCCGGGGCCTGGCGGGGCTGCCGCGTCCGGTGTCGCAATCGGGCCGCCTGGTGCACGCTGGAGGGGTAGCGCACAAGGGGCGGGCCAGAGGAGGACGCCATGACGCAGATCGCTGGCTGGCATGTCGAGGTGGAATTCGACGAGGAAGAGAAGAAGACCCGGGCGGCCGCTCTGCTCAGACTCCAGGACGGCACCGAGCTGCGGGCCAAGGGCAAGGCCGTCAGGCACCCCGACGACCCCGAGCAGCAGCGGGTCGGCGAGGAGGTCGCGGCGGCGCGGGCCCTGAACAAGCTGTCGCGGGAGCTGCTCGACAAGGCCGGGCACGACATCGAGGAGGCCACTCACATCCCGGCGCACCCGGCGATGTGAAGCGGGCCCCGGGGCGGGCCTTCAGGCGCGTCCCGGGGGGCCCGAGGTGGGCCTCGGGGTGAATCCCGGGTGCCGTCGCCGTGCCGCACGGCGGGGAGAAGTCGGGCAAAGGGTAGCTTTTCGGAGTGCTCAAGGGATTCAAGAACTTCGTCATGCGCGGTGACATCGTCACCGTGGCCGTGGGCCTGATCATCGCGCTGGCGTTCTCCACGCTGATCAAGGCGTTCACCGACTTCGTGATCAACCCGGTCATCGCCCGGCTCCAGGGCGGGCACGGCCTGGGGCTGGGCTGGCAGCTCGGCCGCGCGGGCAACCGGGCCACCTACCTGGACATCGGCTCCTTCATCTCGGCCGTGATCTACTTCATCATCTTCATGGCCGTCGTCTACTTCTTCATCGTCGTGCCCTACAAGCACGTCCAGGCGCGGCGCGGGGTCGTCGTCTTCGAGGAGCCCGGGCAGCTGAAGACCTGCCCGGCGTGCCTCTCGGAGGACCTTCCGGCGGCGGCCGGGAAGTGCCGGTACTGCGGCACGGACCAGCCGTCGGGCGGGGCGCGCCCGGCTTGAGGGGCGGGCCGGGCCGGGCTGCGGACCCGCCGGGCCGCCGGGGCTTTGGTCCGGGGTCGTATCGACTTTCGTCGCACGCGCGAGCGACCTTCGGTGCCTGTGCCGGGGTGGGGGGAGTGCCTAGAGTGCGGGGGTGAACGCGACATCGTGGGCCCGTGAACTGTCGGGGCGGCTGACCGATCCGGGGCTGTGGAGCCGGCGCAGGCTGGTGGGGGAGTGCCTGCTCGCCGCCGTCTTCGCGCTGCTCGCGGGGGTGGCCGAGGGCGGCCACGGCTGGCCGCGGATGGCCGCCGTCGCCGTGGTGGCCGCGGTGCT
The DNA here is from genome assembly GCF_014648775.1 of Streptomyces abikoensis. Lineage (GTDB taxonomy): Bacteria > Actinomycetota > Actinomycetes > Streptomycetales > Streptomycetaceae > Streptomyces > Streptomyces abikoensis. The sequence goes on along the minus strand of NZ_BMRT01000001.1, from coordinate 386,554 downwards.
GTCGCTGACGCGCCGGGCCCTGCCGATCACCGCGCTGCTCGCGACCTCGGCCCTCTCCGGCGGCACCGAGGGCGGCGCGAGCCTCCTGCTGATGGCCGTGGGCTGGTCCGCCGGGCACCGGATCGGGGGAGTGCTGCGGGCGTCGGCGGCCTTCGGCGCCGCCTTCGCGCTCTATCTGACCCTGAGCCTGTGGCAGGCGGAGCTCTCGCCCACCGGGACGGTCACGCTCGCCACGGTCTTCTTCGTGGTGACCGCGGTCTTCCCCGGCCTCGCGGGCCGCTACTGGACGCAGCGGCGCACCCTGCTGGACACCCTGCGGCTGCGCAACGCCCAGCTGCTGCGCGAGCGCGAGATGATCGCCGGGCAGGCGCGGATGCGCGAGCGGCAGCGCATCGCCCAGGACATGCACGACAGCCTGGGCCACCAGCTCGCGCTCATCGCGGTGCAGACCGGCGCGCTGGAGGTCGACCGGGAGCTGACCGGCCGTCAGCGCGAGGCGGTCGGCGTGCTGCGCGAGGCGTCGGTGGCCGCCATGCGGGAGCTGCGCGAGGTCGTGGGCATCCTCAAGGACGGCGTCCCGGAGGAGGAGCAGCCCGGCTCCCGGGTGGTGGCGGGCATAGAGGGCCTGGTCGAGTCCGCCGTGTCGGCGGGCATGAAGGTGACCCTGGAGCGCTCGGGCGATCCCCGGCCGCTGGCGCCCGCCACCGACCACGCCGGATACCGCGTCGTCCAGGAGGGCCTGACCAACGCCGCCAAGCACGCCCCGGGCGCCGCCATCACCGTCGGCGTGCGCCACGAGCCGGACGCCCTGGTGGTGGAGGTGGCCAACGGCCCGGCGGCGCCGACCGCGACGGCGGAGCCCCGGGCGGACACGGTCAGCGGGGGAGAGGGGCTGACGGGGCTGCGGGAACGGGCCCGGCTGGTCGGCGGCATGGTCTTCACCGGCCCCGGGGCGGCCGGCGCCGGCTTCCGCCTCGCGGCCGTCCTGCCCTATGACACGGCCGAGGCGCGGGAGTCCCGGGGGAGCGCCACCGGCGCGACCTTCGTCGCCCCGGCGGACGACTTCCGGCGGCAGCCCCGGGCGGGGGCTCCGAGCGAGGGTGGAGCGGTCATCGACCGGCTCGACCCTCGCGAGGAGTTCAAGGACATCATGGGCACGAAGAAGAGCAACGGCTGCCTGCTCGGCTGCGGAATCGCGCTGCTGCTCCTGGTGGCGCTGGTGGTGGCGGGCGTCTTCACCATGGGCAAGGTCATCGACGAGGCCGACAAGGGCATGATCGACCCGAGCACCTACGCGTCCGTCAAGGTCGGTGACCCCGAGCGGGACGTCCGGGAGAAGCTGCCGTCCGGCAAGTCCTTCCTCACCTCCGACGCCAAGGACAAGATACCGGCCGCCCCCGCCGGGGCCAGCTGTCTGACCCTGCTGTCCACCGACGACTCCCGGGGGCTGTCCGTCGACACGGTTTACCGCTTCTGCTTCAAGGACGGCAGACTGTCCGACAAGCGCGAGTTCCACGTCAAGAGCTAGCGAACAGCACACCATCCCAGGAGAAGACACCGGTGATCCGCGTCCTCATCGCCGATGACGAGCCGCTCATCCGGGCCGGCATCAGGATGATCCTCACGTCCGCCGACGACATCGAGGTCGTGGCGGAGGCGGTGAACGGGCGGGAGGCCGTCGAGCTGGCCCGGCGGCACCGGGTGGACGTCGCGCTGCTCGACATCCAGATGCCGGTCCTCGACGGCCTGACGGCCCTCGGCGAACTGGGCCGGCACGCCCCCGGCGTCCGGGTGCTGATCCTCACCACCTTCGGCGAGCCCGACAACGTCCTGCGGGCGCTGCGCCAGGGCGGGGCCGGCTTCCTGCTGAAGGACTCCGCGCCGGGGGAGCTGATCGGGGCCGTCCGGGCGGCGGCTACGGGCGCCGCCTACCTTTCCCCGGCCGCCACCCGCCACGTGGTGGACTCGCTGGCCGCAGGCCCCGTCGCCACCCGGGGCGAGGAGGCGCGGCGACGGGTGGCGGAGCTCAGTGAACGGGAGCGCGAGGTGCTGGCCCTGCTCGGCGAGGGGCTGTCCAACGCCGACGCCGGGCGCAGGATCCATATGAGCGAGGCCACGGTGAAGACGTACGTCAGCCGGATCCTCGCCAAACTGGGCTGTGAGAACCGGGTGCAGGCCGCCCTGCTGGCCCGGGACGCGGGCCTGGGGGCGTAGGGCGGCCGACGCCATAAGAAGTTCGGTCAGAACGGCTTTCAACAAAAGAAACAGAGGTTTCGCGCCACCTTCGCCTGACATGTGGTGAGCAGAGGGCGGATTCTGCGATATCTTCTACGACGTTCCCTCGTGACCGAGCGTCAGACCCTGACGCCGGAGCGACGCCGAGAGCGGTACCGCACGCCTCTCGCGGAACACACGGGCACCGGCACGTGGCGAGCGACCGCAGTCCTCGCCGCGCCTTCGCCGTGCCCCGAAGACACGCACCCCTGTCCGCATCACCTAGGCAAAGGCCGCATGTCCGTTCACCCGCTATCGGACCTCATACGTTTCACCCGCCGGAACTCACCGTTCTACGCGGAGCTCTACGCCGACCTCCCCCCGGACGTCCGGCACCTGACCGATCTGCCCGTCGTGGAGCAGAGCGCCTTCTGGGCCGCCAACACCCCGGGCGACAACCGGGTGCTGACCGCACCCCTCGGCGAAGCCGTCGTCTACAAGACCGGCGGCACGACCGGCGCCCCCAAGTTCTCCTGCTACACCCGCGAGGAGTGGCGCGACTTCGTCACCGCCTTCGGCGGAGGACTCGTCGAGGCCGGGCTGCGCCCCGGCCACCGGGTCGCCGACCTCTTCTACGCGGGCGAGCTCTACGCCAGCTTCCTGTTCGTCCTGGACTCGCTCGCCCACGCGCCCGTCGACAACGTCCGGCTGCCCATCGGCGGCGGCGCCCCCCTCGAAACCACGGTTCCCACCCTTGAGGACCTCGGCGCCCAGGTGGTGGCGGGCACCCCGACCACCCTCTGCCGGCTGGCCGAGCACCTCATCGCGACGGGCCGTCAGCTCCCCGCCGTGGAGCTGCTGTTCTTCGGCGGCGAGGCGCTCTTCTCCGACCAGCGACGCCTCCTCGCCGCGGCCTTCCCCAACGCCGAACCGCGCTCCCTCGGCTACGCCAGCGTCGACGCCGGCCTCCTCGGCTGCCCCGTCCCCGGCCCCGACCCCCGGGTGCACCGCGTCTTCACCCCGCACACGCTCGTCGAGATCCTCGACGAGACCACCGGGGAGCCCATCCACGAACCCGGCCGCCCCGGCCGCGTCGTGGTGACCCAGCTCTTCCGCCGCCTCATGCCCGTCATCCGCTTCCCCGCCGGTGACCGCGCCGAATGGACCGACGTCGAGGCCGGACACTTCCGCATCCTCGGCCGTGCCGAGGAGGGCGTCCGCGTCGGACCCGTCTCCCTCTACTCGCAGGACGCGCTCGACGCCGTCGCCGAGGCCGACACCGACGGCCGGGTGACGGGCACTCAGCTCGTGGTGCGCCGCTGGGACGGCCGCGACGGCCTCGTGCTGCGCCTGGCCACCGCCCCCGGCGACGACGACCCCACGGGCCTGGCGCCCCTCGCCGAGGCCGTCACCGAACGGCTCAACACGGTCCGTCCGCTCTACCCCGACAGCGTGGCCGCCGGCTTCGTCCACCCCCTGACCGTGGAGTGGGCCCGCAACAGCGACCTCGTCGTCAACACCCGCTCGGGCAAGCTCGTCCGGGTCATCGACGAGAGGCCCACCGCATGACCGCCGTGACCACCGACGAGGGCCGCCGCCCGCCCCTCGTCCTGCGCAACCGCGCCTTCGGCACGGTCTGGCTGGCCCAGGTGCTCACCCAGGCCGCCGTGCGGATGTTCCAGGTCGGCGTCTCCTGGTGGCTGGTGGCCTACGCCGTCGCCGGCGGACGCGGGCTCGCCTCCGGGCTGTTCATGGCGGTCAGCACACTGCCCGCCGTGGCGCTCGCCCCCGTCGTCGCCCGGTCCGTCGCCCGCTTCGCGCACCGCTCCGTGCTGCGCGCGGCCGCCGGGGCGGCGGGCACCGCCGCGGCGGCCCTCGCCGTCTGGGCGTACGCGGGCGGGCTGCCGCTCGCCGCCGCCTACGCCGCGACCCTGGCCCTGGCCGCCTGCCAGGCCTTCTTCGACCCCTGCCTGACCACCTCCGTGCCCGAGCTCGTCGACGACGAGGACATCGAGGCCGCCACCGGCTTCGAACTGTCCACCCAGTCGCTGGCGAGCCTCGGCGGGGCGCTCCTCGGCGCCCTGATCGTCGACGCCGCCGGAGTGGCGGGCCTCGCCGTCGGCTGCGCGAGCGCCTACCTCGTCGCGGCCGCGCTGATCACCACCGTCCGCTTCCGCACCCAGACCGCGCCGGGCGCGGAGGACGGTGCCGAGGAGGCCGACGGGCAGCGGTCGCTGCGGGGGATCCTGGCCGGGCTGCCGTTCGTCCGCCGGATCCTGCTCTGCTTCACCGCGGCGAACCTCTTCACCACCGCCGTCTTCGTCGTCATCCCGCTGTACACCAAGTCCGTCCTGGCGGACGGCGGTTCCACCGTCGCCCTGCTGGAGGCGTCGCTGGGCGTGGGCACGCTGATCGGCTCGTTCACCGGCGCCCGCGTCCCCGGCCGGCCCACCACCCTCGGCGCGTGGCTGCTGACCCTGATGGGCCTGGCCCTGGCCGCCCCCGGCCTGTTCACGGGACGGTTCGTCTTCGCGGGCTGCCTGGTCGTCGCGGGCTGGTGCGTCGGCGTCATCGGGGTGCGGTTCGTGGCGCTGTTCCAGCGGCTCGTCCCCACCGCCGACAAGCCGGGCTTCTTCGCCGTGATGCAGGCCGTGCTCGGGGCGACCTTCCCCCTGGCCTCCCTGCTCTTCGGCCTGCTGGGCGACCGGCTCTCCCCGCAGACCCTGTGCCTGATCCAGGCGGCCGGACTCCTGCCCGCGGCCTGCGCGCTGGCCCTCCTGCGGGACGACGACGCCGGCGCCGACGGCCGTCCCGGAACCGACGACACCGGCAGCCGGGCGGACGTCGACGGCCACGACGGGCACGACGGCACCGGCGACGCGGACGCCCCGGCCGACCCCGCCCGTACCGGCTCCGCCGACGAGGTCACGCGAGGCGCCACGTCCCACCCGTCCGAGCCCGTGGTCACCGGAGGAAAGCGATGACCGTCACGATCGACCGGGCCACGCCCGCCGACATCGCCGAACTGCGCCAGCTCTACTACGCCGTCTACGGCCCGCACTACCCCACCGCCCTGGGCACCGACCCCGCCGAGATGTCGCGGCTCATCGCCGACCCGCACACCCTCTGGCTGGTCGCCCGGCACCCCGGCTCCGGCGGGCTCGCCGCGTCGGCGGCCGTCCACGGCGAGGCCGGCAGCCGCGTCGGCCGGCTGGAAGGGCTCGCCGTCCACCCCGAGCGCCGCTCCGGCGGCCTCGCCCACGCCCTGACCGACGAGCTGTGCCGGCGGACGCTGGATACCGGGCGCCTGGACTCCGTCTACGCCACGGTCCGCACCGTCAGCGCCGGCCCCCAGCGCGTCGTGTCCCGCAACGGCTTCCGGCCCATGGGCGTCCTGCCCAACGCCGTCGACCTCAACAGCCGTGAAAGCCTCGCGCTCTACGCGCGTCACTCGCCGGGCGTGCTGGACCGGCGGCTCCCCGTCGCCGAGGTCCCCGCACCGCTCGGGCCCCTCCTGCGCACCGTCGGCGCGAGCCTCGGCATCGACTACGGGCACGTCCGGCGCACCGCGCCGAAGACGGTGCCCGCGCGCCCCACGACGGCGGCCCGGCTGGAGATGATCGAGGCGCCCTCGTTCGTCCGCCGCCGCTTCCACGAGCGCTTCCCCGACAGCGAGCGCTGGTTCTACCCGCTGCACACCCCCAACGCGCTGCTGGCGGCCGACGACGACAGCTTCGAGGTCTACGCCTACCTCAACCGCACCGGACGCTACTGCTCCCTGATCGCCGCCGCACCCGACCCGGCCGCGGCCGCCGACCACCTGGAGCCCATCACCCGCACGCTCACCCGCGCGGGCGCGGGGTACGTGGAGGCGCTGGTGCCGCTCTCCGAGCACGGAGCGCTCTCGGCGTTCCTCGCCCAAGGCTTCATCCCCAGCGCCCTCTATCCGGCCATGCGTCCCGAGCCCGACGGCGGCGGCTTCCACGACTACGTCGTGATGTCCCGCACCGCCGAACAGATCGACTTCCGTGAAGTGGTCGTCGACGCGCCCCTCCAGCCGTTCCTGGACGCCTACGCGGCTGCCTGGGCGTCGACCTACCTGCCCACCCTCGAGGTTGCCTCATGACACCCGTCAACCCCCATCTCGCCCCCGTCGACGTCCCCGACACGGCGCTGCTGCCGAATGTCCAGCGCCTGTGCGACCTGACGGACCCCTACACTTCCGGCCCCGCCGAGGAGGAGCTCTTCGCCGCCGCCATGGCCGAGAGCCACGCCTGGCACGCCGAACGCTCCCCGTTCTTCCGCTCGCTGTACGAGGGGACCGCCCCCGGGGAGCCCTACCGCGCGCCCCTGGTGCACGCGAACTTCTTCAAGCGGCACGAAGTCCTGTCGATCCCGCGCGACGACGTCCACCTGCACCTCACCTCGTCCGGCACCACCGGGCAGAAGTCGCAGATGTTCTTCGACGAGTGGACCATCCGCTCCGCCCAGCGCATGGTCGCCCGGATCTTCGAGCGCAACGGCTGGATCACCCCCGACCAGCCCGTCAACTACCTGCTCTACAGCTACGAGCCGGCCCCCGACCTCAAGCTCGGCACCTCCTTCACCGACAACTACCTCTGCGACTTCGCCCCCGCCCGCAGCGTCGAGTACGCCCTCCGCCACACCGGCGGCGGCCACGAGTTCGACCCCTTCGGCTGCGTCGCCGCGCTCCGCCGCTTCGCCGAGGAGGACGTCCCCGTCCGCATCCTGGGCTTCCCCGCGTTCCTCTGGTTCACCCTGGAACGGATGCGGGCCATGGGCCTCGCGCCCCTGAACCTCCCCGAGGGCTCCCTGATCGTCCTCGGCGGCGGCTGGAAGGGCCACACCGACCAGCAGATCGGCAAGCACGAGCTGTACGCCCGCGTCACCGAACAGCTCGGCGTGCCCTCCGAGCGGATCCGCGACACCTTCGGCTCCGTCGAGCACTGCATTCCGTACATCGAGTGCTCGCACCACAACCTCCACGCGCCCGTCTGGTCCCGCGTGTTCATCCGCTCCACCCGCACGCTGGAGCCGCTCGGATACGGCGAGCGCGGCTACCTCCACCTGGTCTCCCCGTACATCACGTCCGTCCCCGCGCAGAGCGTCGTCATGGGCGACCTCGCCTCCCTCCACCCCGGCAGCGAGTGCGGCTGCGAGCTGGAAACCGACTGGTTCACCATCCACGGCCGCGCCGGAGTGAGCCGCAACAAGAGCTGCGCGGTGGCCGCCGCCGAACTGATGAAGGGCATGTCGTGACGACCGAGACCAACCCGCACTACTGGCAGGGCGCCTTCATCGACGACGAGGAGGCCGGCCGGCGCCTCGCCGCGCTGCCCGCCACCGTCGAGGCCGCGCTCGCCGAACCCCTGGACACCGAGACCGTCCTCGCCGCCTGCGACGCGCTGTCCACCGCCCTCCTCGACCCCGCCCACCCCACCCGCACCCGGCTCGCCGCCCACCTGCCCGAGGGCGAGGACGGCACCCTCCTCGCCGAACTCGGCGCGTTCCTCGCCCGCGCCGGGCTCACCCGCAAGCTCCGCAGCGAACTCGGCGGCACCGCCCCCCAGCGGCTGAACCGCCCCGACGCCAAGGAGACCGTCTACGAGGCGTGGGCGCCCGTCGGCCTCGTCGCCCACATCGCCCCCGGCAACGCCGCCTCCGTCGCCCCCCTGAGCCTCGTCGAAGGACTGCTCGCCGGCAACGTCAACATCCTCAAGACGTCCGGCGCCGACACCCTCCTGGCCCAGCACCTCCTCGCCGAACTGGCCGCGCTGGACGAGAGCGGGGCCATCGCCCGGCGCGTCATCGTGCTGCGCTTCCCCTCCTCCCGCCAGGAGTGGCTGCGCCTGATGTGCGCGCCCGCCGACGCCGTCGCCGTCTGGGGCGGCGAGACCGCCGTCGAGGGCGTGGCCGCCCACGTGCCGCCCGGCTGCCGCCTGGTGGAGTGGGGCCACAAGATCTCCTTCGCCTACCTCGCCCCCGACGCCTGGCAGGACGAGGCGACCCTGGCCGCCCTCGCCGCCGACGTCTGCCTGCTGGAGCAGCAGGCCTGCTCCAGCCCCCAGGTCGTCTACCTCGACACCGACGACGACAAGGACGTCTTCGCCTTCGCCGAACGCCTCGCCGCCGCCCTCGCCGCCGCGCCCCCCGGCCCGTCCGGCGACGAACTGGACGCCGCCGAACAGGCCGAGCTCACCACCACCGAGCTCATCGCCCGCCTGGAAGAGCACCTCGGCCTCACCCGCGTCCACACGGCCCCCGACGGCTCCTGGCGCGTCATGGCCGACACCCGCCCCGCGCTCACCGCCTCCCCGCTGCACCGCAGCGTCTGGGTCAAGCCCCTGCCCCGGGAACGGATGCTCGCCACGCTGCGCCCCATGCGCCGCTACCTCCAGACCGCCGGCATCGCCGGCACCCGCGCCGACGTCGCGGAGCTCTCCCGCCTCGCCCTGGCCGCCGGCGCCACCCGCGTCACGCCCGTCGGCTCCATGCTGGGCAGCTACGCGGGCGAGCCCCACGACGGCGTCTACGCGCTCCAGCGCTACAGCCGCCGCGTCGCCGTCCAGGCCGACGAGCGCTTCGCCACCGTCGCCTGCCTCGACGACCTGGTCCGCCCGACCGCGCTCCCCACACCCACCGGGCCGCTGCTGGACAAGGCCGCCGTCCAGGAGCTCAACGGCTCCGTCGACCGGCGCGACGCCGAGCTGTACTTCCGCAGCGGCGGCAGCACCGGCACCCCCGCCCTGTCCCTGTTCACCTATGACGACTACGACACCCAGATGCGCGCCGCCGCCCGCGGCCTGCTCGCCGCCGGGTACGACCCGAAGCACGACCGCACCGCCAACCTCTTCTACTGCGGCGGCATGTACGGCGGCTTCATCAGCTTCTTCTCCATCCTGGAGCGACTGGGCGGCACCCAGATGCCCATCGCGGCCGGCCCCGACCACCGCGCCACCGCCGAGGCGCTGGTCGCCCACGAGGCGGACACCCTCTTCGGCATGCCCTCCTACCTCTGGCAGCTCCTCCACGACCAGAGCGACCTGCTGCGCTCCTACGGCGGCATCCGCAAGGTCTTCTACGGCGGGGAGCACTTCACGGCCGAGCAGCGCCGGGTGCTCGCCGAGAGCTTCGGCATCGAGACCGTCCGCTCCATCACCTACGGCAGCACGGACCTCGGCCCGCTGGGCTACCAGTGCGTGGAAAGCGCGGGCGGAGTCCACCACCTCCACGCCGACCTCCACACGCTGGAGATCCTCGACGTCGACGCCGACCGGCCCGTGGCACCCGGCGAGACCGGCCGACTCGTCTTCACCACCCACGCCCGGCGCGGCCAGCGCCTCGACCGCTACGTCATCGGCGACCTCGGCCGCGCCGTCCCCGGCCGCTGCCCCTGCGGCAACCACGCCCCGCGCTTCGAACTGCTGGGCAGGCTCGGCGACGTGATGCGCGTCGCGACGTACTTCCTCAACCACGGGCGCTTCGTGACCATCGCGGAGGAGGACTGCGGCTACGCCGGGGAACTCCAGGTGCTCCTCGCGACCGGCACGGCGCGCGAGCGCCTCACGGTCCGCGTCGAGCGCTCGGCCGACCCGGCGGCCCTGCGGGCGGCCCTGCTGGCCGGGTACCCGGAGCTGCGCTCGGCGGTCGAGGAGCGGCTGCTCGACCTCGACGTCGAGGCGGCGGACACGGCGGACTTCGCCCGCACGGCGACCACGGGCAAGCTCCGCTCGGTGGTGGACGGACGCCGATAGGGGCTTGTAGCCCCTCCGGCGTTCGAGGAGCGGGGGGCGGGGGCGGAGCCCCTGAAGGAAACGGCGAAAGGGCGGGACAGGGGCACCCCTCAGCGCCCACGGCCGCGGCGGTGACCGGTACCGGCCACCGCCGCGGGGACCCGCCGGTGCCGGGCGCCCATGGCGACGAGCGTGGCACGGGAGACCAGGAGACCTTCCGAAGTCAGGAACGCGTCAACGTCGGCCCCCGCACCGCCGCCCACGGCCCGGATCGGCCGACGATGGCCGGGTACCCCTCCACACCGGGCGACCCGCCTCGCCCCCCGACAGAAGGAACGCTCATGGCCCAGGCCGGCGCTCCGCCTGAAACTCCGGGCATCCGCCCCGGCAGACTGAAGGTCTTTCTCGGCGCTGCCCCCGGAGTCGGCAAGACGTACCGCATGCTGGACGAAGGATGGCGCCGCGCCCTGCGCGGCACCGACGTCGTGGTGGCCTACGCCGAGTGCCACCACCGCCCGCACACCGAGGAGATGCTCGAGGGACTGGAGGTGCTGCCGCGCCTGCGCCACGACCACGGGGACCCGGAGTCCACCGGACTCGACCTCGCCGCCGTGCTCGCCCGCCGCCCCGCCGTGGCCCTCATCGACGAACTCGCCCACACCAACGTGCCGGGCACCGGAAACGCCAGGCGCTGGCAGGACGTCGAGGAACTCCTCGCCGCCGGCATCGACGTGATGACCACCGTCAACATCCAGCACCTGGAATCCCTCAGCGACGTCGTCGAGAAGATCACCGGGGTGCCGCAGCGGGAGACCGTACCGGACGACGTCGTACGCCGCGCCCACCAGATCGAGCTCGTCGACATGGCCCCCGAAGCGCTGCGCCGCCGGATGGCCCACGGCAACATCTACGCCCCCGAGAAGATCGACGCGGCGCTCTCCCACTACTTCCGCGTCGGCAACCTCACCGCCCTGCGCGAACTGGCCCTGCTGTGGCTCGCCGAACGCGTCGACGAGACCCTCCAGCGCTACCGCGCCGAGCACGGCATCGGCGGCGTCTGGGAGACCCGCGAACGCGTCGTCGTCGCGCTCACCGGCGGCCCCGAGGGCGACACCCTCATCCGCCGGGCCGCCCGCATCGCCGCCCGTTCCTCCGGCGGCGACCTCCTGGCCGTGCACGTCACCCGCAGCGACGGCCTCGCCGGCGCCTCGCCCGCCGCGCTGGCCGGACAGCGCCGGCTCGTCGAGAGCCTCGGCGGCACCTACCACACGGTCGTCGGCGACCAAGTGCCCGCCGCACTGCTGGAATTCGCCCGCGCCGAGAACGCCACCCAGCTCGTCGTCGGCGTCAGCCGCCGCGGCTGGCCGGCCCGCGTCCTCGCCGCGCGCGGCGTGGGCGACAGCGTCGTCGAGATGTCCGGCGACATCGACGTCCACATCGTCACCCACGAGCGCGCCGGACGGGGGCGCGGCCTGTCCGTCCCCGGCCGCGGCCTCTCCCGCGTCCGCCGGATCTGCGGACCCGCGGCCGGACTGCTCCTGCCCCTCCTGCTGACCGCGACCCTCCGTGCGGGCGCGGTCGCCGAGGCCGTCGCCCTCAACCTCACCAGCGAGGCCCTGCTCTTCCTCGTCGCCGTCGTCGGAGTGGCCTGCATCGGCGGGGTGGCCTCCGCGCTGCTGGCCTCACTGACGGCCTCCCTCCTGCTCAACTACTACTTCATCCCGCCGACCGGCCGCTTCACCATCCACGGCGCCAACAACATCCTCGCGCTCGTCGTCTTCGCCCTCGTCGCCGTCACCGTCGCGGCCGTCGTGGACCGCTCGCTGCGCCTGAGCCGCCGCGCCGCGAGCGCCACCGCCGCGGCCGAGACCCTCTCCTCGCTCGCCGGGGGCGTCCTCCGGGGCGAACAGGACGTCCCCGACCTGCTGGAACGCACCCGCCGGACCTTCGGCATGGAGTCGGCCGAGCTGCGCCCCCGCAGCCGCGACCGGGACCGGGAACGGGACCGGGACCGGGACCGCGAGAGCGCAACTGCCACGGTCCGTGACGGGGCAGGGCGCGCCCCGGCCGAGGAGATCAGGACGCCGATAGGCGAGGACGCCGAACTCGTCCTGCGCGGCCGCGCGCTGCCCTCCTCCGACCGCCGGGTGCTCGCCGCCTTCGCCGCCCATCTGACGGCCGCCGTGGAACGCGCCCGGCTGGCCCGGGCGGCGGCCGAGATCGAGCCGGTGCGGGCCGCCGACCGGATGCGCACCGCCCTCCTCGCCGCCGTCAGCCACGATCTGCGCACCCCGCTCGCCAGCGGCTGGGCCGCCGTCAGCTCCCTGCGCAGCAGGGAGGTCGACTTCTCGCCCGAGGACCGCGAGGAACTGCTGGCCACCGCCGACGAGTCGATGGCCAAGCTCAACCGGCTCGTCGACAACCTCCTCGACATGAGCCGCCTCCAGGCGGGCGCCCTGACCCTGAGCCTGCGCCCCACCGCCCTCGTCGAGGTCCTGCCCCTGGCCCTGGACAGCCTGCCGGAGGCGCCGGAGTGCGAGGTGGCCGCCCCGGACCTGGAACGGGCCCCCGACGTCCTCGCCGACCCGCCCCTGCTGGAGCGCGTCCTGGCCAACCTGGTGGCCAACGCCGCCCGGCACTCCCCGCCCGGCCGCCCGGTCACCGTCGCGGCCAGCGTCCTCGCCTCCCGGGTGGAGCTGCGGGTCGTCGACCGGGGCCCCGGCCTCCGGCCCGCCGACCGCGAGCGCGCCTTCGAGCCGTTCCAGCGACTGGGGGACACCGACAACACCACCGGGCTCGGCCTGGGCCTCGCGCTGTCCCGGGGCCTGACCGAGGCCATGGGCGGCACGCTCACTCCCGAGGACACCCCCGGGGGCGGCCTGACGATGGTCGTCTCCCTGCCCGCCGCCCCGGTCCGGACCACGTCCGGCCGATAGCACGCATAAAGCCGGTCCTCCGGGTAGCCGTTCGGGCAAGAAACGTTCCGGGAGGGAACTGTTCCTCCAACTCGCCCGCTGTACAAGGTGTATGTATTCCCACAACCCGTGGGTCACGCAAGGGACACCGGCAACCGAGGGGGAGCCATGCGTACGACCCGATCGACCCGATCCACCTGGCGCACCGGGGCGGCGATCGCCCTGCTGGCCGCGCTCACCGTCCCGGCCGTCGCCTTCGCGGCCTCCGCCGGGGCCTCCACCAGGTCCGCCGCCACGGCGGCGGACGACACCCCGCAGACGCTCGAGGGCGGTACGTCCTCGGTCGTCGACCGGGTGGCGTCCTTCTACGGCGCCTACGTCGACGCCCGTGCGGGCACGCCCGACGCCTCCCTGTCCAACGCCCTGCGCGCGCACTACCTCACGAAGGAGTTCCGCGCCCGCCTGGATGCCTGGGAGCGGAAGAACGCCGTGGACGGCGTCCTCCGCGCGCAGAACACCCCGCGCGCCTGGCAGGTCACCTATGACAACAGCGGCGCCGGGCACACCTGGACGAAGGTCCGCCTGACGTGGGGCGACGAGAAGAAGCCGACGTACACCTATCTCAGCGTGCAGTCGGACCTCGCCACCAGGCTGATCTCCGACATCAAGGAGGGGACGCCGACGGGCGGCGCCGCCGACCCCGCCGACTCGGACGACTGACGGCGGGTCAGCGGCCCCGCGCGGGCGGGGCGGCCCACCGGACGAAGGACATCCCGTACAGGCCGCCCGGCCCGGCGCTCGCGCCCGAGACGTACGCGGCGTCGGAGCCGTGCCAGTACAGGGAGTCGACCTGGAGGGGCTCGTCCAGGAACCGCGCGGGCGTCAGCGTCCTGCCCGCGAGCGGGTCGCGCTGCCGGTCGTAGGGCCACTGGCGGACCTCGGACTCGCGCAGGGCCGTGCCCCAGGACATCCCCCGGTCGAGGTCCACCAGCCGGAAGCCGATCAGGGTGCCCTCCGGGGTGTCCTCGCGGCGTACGGTCAGCTCGGCGGGACGGCCGTCGAGGTCACCGGTGTAGCGGCCCTCCCCGGCGTCACCGGCGTACCCGCCGTACCAGTCCCGGTAGTCGCGGAAGGGCCGGTTCTCGACGTGGGCGGGGCCCGTGCCGGAGCGGCGGAAGGACAGGGGGAAGCCGCGGCCGTCCCGGACGCTCGTCCCCGAGAGCCGGTCGGTGTCCCGGGTGTGCAGCACCAGGGCGCGCAGGGTGAGCGCGGCGGACCCGCGCAGCGCGATGCCGCCGGCCAGGTGGGAGGTCGCGGGGAGGTCCTCGAGGCTGCCGGTGAAGGTCTCGTCCCGGTCGAGGTCGGTGAGGGTGAGGTAGAGGGTGTGGAGGGTGCCGGGGGACTGCCGTACGACGACGATCCTCAGCCGCGCCCGGCGGCCGTCGTACACCCCTTCCCACGTGCCGCCGAAGGCGCGCACGTCCCGGAAGACCCGGCCCTGCCCGGCGGCCGCGGGTGTCACGCCGAGACCGGCGCAGCCGAGGGCGAGGGCGGTGCCGAGGGTGGTGCCGAGGGCGGATCTGAGGGTGGTGCGGCGGGACAGTGAGCGGTGCTGCATCGGACCTCCCGGAACTCGCGGAAATCTCCCGTGCCGAACGACGCCGCTCATGATGTGCGCTGTCACGCGGTCGGCACAGCCCCGAATGAGCCGACTGCGGATCAGAACGGTTCGTAGCAGTCGTAGTTCCGCTGGGAGACGATCCGGCCGTCGCGGAACTCCAGGAACGTCGCGATGTGCGCGCGCAGGACGCGCCCGGCGGGCAGCTTCCCCAGGGGTACGGCCAGCGTGCCCGACCAGACGGCCTCCAGGGCCACCCGGTCACCGGCCGCGACCACGCCCGTCACCTCGAAGCGCTGCTCGGAGAGCAGGTCGCGGCCCCGCTCCGCCGAGGCCAGGATGGCGGGCAGATCGCGCACGACGCCCTCGGGGAAGAGGGCGTTGGGCAGTTGGTGGTGGACGGCGTCCTCGTGGAAGAACCGGGCGAGTTCCTCGCCCGTGGCGAAGCGGGCGACGGCTTCGTGATAGCGCAGGGCCGTCTCGACATGGGGGTGACGCGGCACGTCCGGCATGCCACGACCATAGCGGTGCCCCGCGACGCCGGAACGCCGCGGGGCACGATTCTCGTACGGGCCGTCAGGCGGTCTGCTCCTCGCTCCGGTCACCGCTCCAGAGCGTGTGGAAGGAGCCCTCGCGGTCGGTGCGGCGGTAGGTGTGGGCGCCGAAGAAGTCCCGCTGCCCCTGGGTCAGGGCGGCCGGCAGCCGCTCGGCGCGCAGCGCGTCGTAGTAGGCCAGGGCGGCGGCGAAGCCCGGCGTCGGCACCCCGCGGCGCACGGCGGTGGCGACGACCTCGCGCCACGCGTCCTGGGCCCGGCCGACCTCCTCGGCGAACTGACGGTCGGCCAGCAGCGTGGGGAGCTGCGGGTCGGCCGCGAACGCGGCGCGGATGCGGTCGAGGAAGGCGGCCCGGATGATGCAGCCGCCGCGCCAGATGGCGGCCATGGCACCCAGGTCGATGTTCCAGCCGTACTCCTCGCTCGCCTTGGCGATCATGTTCCAGCCCTGGGCGTAGGACACGACCTTCGACGCGTAGAGCGCCTCCTCCACCCGGGCGGCGAACTCCTCGGCCTCGGCGGGGGAGAGGGCCGCGGCCTCGGCCGAGGGCCCCGGCAGACCGTTCGCCGCCTCGCGCAGCTCCTTGTGCCCCGAGACGGAACGGGCGAACACGGCCTCGGCGATCCCGGACACCGGCACCCCGAGGTCCAGCGCCGTCTGCACCGTCCACCGCCCGGTGCCCTTCTGCTCGGCCTCGTCCGCCACGATGTCCACGAACGGCCGTCCGGTGGCGGCGTCCTTGTGGGCGAGCACCTCGGCGGTGATCTCGATGAGGTACGAGTCCAGTCGCCCGGTGTTCCACGTACGGAAGATCTCCGCGATCCGCTCGGGCGCGAACCCGCCGACGGTGCGCAGCAGGTCGTACGCCTCGGCGATCAGCTGCATGTCGGCGTACTCGATGCCGTTGTGCACCATCTTGACGAAGTGCCCGGCGCCGTCGGGACCGACGTGGACGGCACAGGGGGTGCCGTCCTTGGCCTTGGCGGCGATGTCTTCGAGCAGCGGTCCGAGGGCCTTGTAGGACTCGACCGATCCGCCGGGCATGATGGAGGGCCCGTTCAGCGCACCCTCCTCGCCGCCGGAGATGCCGGCGCCGACGAAGTGGATGCCGCGGTCGCGGAGGTTCTTCTCGCGGCGGCGGGTGTCGGCGAAGTGGGCGTTGCCGCCGTCGATGATCATGTCGCCTTCTTCGAGGAGGGGTGCGAATTCCTCGATGACGGCGTCGGTGGGGTCGCCGGCCTTGACCATGATGATGAGGCGGCGGGGCTTCTGCAGGGCGGCGACGAACTCCTCGGCGGTCTTGGCGGGGACGAGGTTCCCTTCGTGGCCGTGCTCGTCGATGAGGGCCTTGGTCTTGGCGGCGGTGCGGTTGTGGACGGCGACGGTGTGGCCGTGGCGTGCGAAGTTGCGGGCGAGGTTGCTGCCCATGACGGCGAGCCCGGTGACGCCGATCTGTGCGGTTGCCGTGGTGGCGGGGGTGCTGGGCATTGCGGTGGTCCACTCCTGTCGCTGTGCGTCGAAGGCTGGTGCGGGCGTCAACACGGCAGGGCCCGGGGATCTTCCCGGGATCGTCCACGCGGGTGACCGGGCAACAGCCCGGGCATGCTCGCACACGGCGCTCAAGGGTGGCTGGGGGCACGCTGGAGCCGGTCCCGGGTCGGTCTCCTCGCTGTAGCCCGTTTGTGTGACCTGAACAAATACGAGGCGAGGCGCGTGGCCCATGCCTCGGGGCCTCGGCGCCGGCTGGGCCTCCCGGAGGCACGGTCTGGTGGTTGCGTGATGGTGGCGCTTGGGGACGGTCTGCGGTGGGTTCCGGCGGGTCCGATGCTGACTCACTGCTGACCCCGCCTTGCGGGAAGAACTCGCCGGACTGGGCGATGCCGAACTCTTCCGGACCTGTGCGCGGTTCGCCGATGTGAGCGGTCACGAGGAGGGTGACGAGGAGCCGGTGTTGCAGGCCGCTCGGGTCACGCTGGATCTGCTGGCCCAGCGGATCGGCCGGCTCTCCGGGCAGATCCGCGATGGGGACGCCCGTCTGGCCCGCCTCGTGAAATGTCATGCCCCGCAGTTGCTCGACGTGGTGGAGACCGTCAGGCGAACGCCGCGCTTCATCGCATCGTGTTCACCCGCCTGCGGGTCGACCCGCGCACGCAGGGCTATTACGAGTGCAGGATCAAGGAGGGCAAGTCCCGTCGCGAAAACGTCCGTTGCCTCAAGCGTTATGCGGCCCAGGAGGTCCTCCACCTGGTCAGACGGTTACGGTCAGGACCCCGCTCATGGGGGCTGTGTGCGAGCCGCGGCTCTGGAGCGGGTCACTGCGAGACGGTCTGCGGGGCTGCGGGGACGGGCGCGAGCCGGTAGGCGTTCTCGTCGGTGATCACGCGGCCGGCGGTGGGCGGCGCGAAGTGGGTGCCGAGGACCAAGGTCTCCGTGTCGGCGAGGGAGCCGAGCAGCTTGCGGCGGGAGGCCTCGGACTGCTCCGGGTCGATGTCGACGCACGCACCGATGGAGGGGTGGGCGAACTGGACCGGGTGGTGGATGCAGTCGCCGGTGATCAGCGCCGTCTCACCCTGGCTGGTCAGCTCGACGGCGATGTGGCCGGGGGTGTGGCCGGGCGTGGGCAGCAGGTGCAGGCCCGGGGCGATCTCGACTCCCTCGGCCGGGACGTCGACGAGGTCGAGCAGCCCCGCTTCCTCGACGGGGATCACGGAGTCGCGGAACATCTGCTTGCGTGCCTCTTCCATGTCGTACGTGGCCCAGAACTCCCGCTCGATGCGGGAGGTGAGGTAGCGGGCGCTGGGGAAGGTGGGGACCCACTCGCCGTCCACTTCCCGAGTGTTCCAACCGACGTGGTCGGCGTGCAGGTGGGTGAGGATCACCAGGTCGACGGAGTCCGGGGGAAACCTGCGGCGGTGAGGCGATCGAGGAACTCGGTCCGCAGGTTGTGCCAGGCGGGGTTGGCCCGCTCCTTGCCGTTGCCGATACCGGTGTCGACGAGGATGCGCAGCCCGCCCAGGACGAACGCGAAGCTGTGGCTGTCGATGCGCAGGATGCCGTCGTGGTCGGCGAAGTCGGGGCGCAGCCAGTCCTGCTGCTTGACCACGTCCGTGGTGGCGTCCGGCAGCAGCCAGGGTCCGGTCGCGGGCGGCAGGGGAACCTCGTCGATGCGGTGGACGGTGACGTCGCCCACGGTCCAGGAGGGGATGGTGGTGGTCTCATCGGCCGGTGAGGCGTACATGGTCCGTCGTTTCCTTTGTTCTTCAGTGGTTTTCAGCGGAGGTGGTCGTCTGTGGCGTGGAGCGCCTTGCGCCGTGACGCGGTCAGTGCTGCCACCGCCGCGACGGCGAGAAGGGCTGCGGCCACGGCGTAGGTGTGGGAGGTGGTCCGCAGTCCGAAGTGCTGGGTCGCGGCGCCCGCGGCGATGGCGGGGACGCTCATGGACAGGTAGCTGAGGACGTAGTAGGCGGCCAGGGTCGCGGCGCGGTCCTGTTCGCCGAGCGAGGTGAGCATCATGCGCAGCGCGCCTTGGGAGACGGCGCCGAAGGCGACGCCCGCCAGGGCCGCGCCGGCGTAGGCGGCGAGCAGGCCGACGCCGTGCAGACCGAGCAGACTCAGGGCCACGGACGGGATCACCGCCATGGCTCCGCCCGTGGCTGCGGCGAGCGGCGCTGTTCGCCGCAGCGTCCACACGGTGAGCGCGGCCGCGGCGCTGACGGTGAAGAAGACCATGCCGCCGAGCGCGTACGGGGCGCCGGGGGCCACGAGGCGTACGAGCGCCGGGCCGAGGGAGGAGTAGAAGCCGCCCAGGGCCCAGACGGCGACGACTCCGGTGCCGGCCGCCAGCAGGGCGCGGCGGGCCGTGGGCGGCACGGCGAGCTGCGGCCGCAGGGAGCGCAACGCTCCGGCGCGTGGGCGGGCCGTCTCAGGGATGAACGTGACCGCGATCGTCTGGGCGGCGAACAGTGCCGCCAGGAGTACGTACACGGTGGCCGTGGGGGCGGGGGCGAAGCGGACGAGGAGGGTGGCGACCAGTACGCCGGCGGCCATGCCGGCGACCGGGGCGAGGCTGTTGGTCAGGGCGGATCGGCCCGGCCGCCGGGGGTCCGTCAGGTCGAGGAGGGCGGCGCCCGCGGCGCTGGTGGCCGCGCCCGTGGCCGCTCCCTGGAGGACGCGGGCGGCGATCAGTGGGCCGGCGCCGTCCGCCGAGGCCAGGACCAGCATCGAGACCGTCTCCAGGATCAGGGCGCCCACCAGGACGGGGCGCCGCCCCAGGTGGTCGGAGAGCGCTCCGACGGTGAGCAGGGCGACCAGTAGCGTCAGGGAGTAGGCGCTGAAGATCACCGTGACCGTCAGGGCGGTCAGGCCCCACTGGTCCTGATAGAGGGGGTACAGGGGCGTCGGCGCGCTGGAGGCCGCCAGAAGCGAGGCCAGGATCGACACGTTGAGGACGAAGGCCGCGGAGCGGTTCACCGTGCCCTGGCCGACGGTCGAGCAGGGGACTTGTGCGGGTGCGCCCGGTGTGGCGCTGGACATGAGACTCCTTTCGTTAAACGCAACGGGTTTGCTTTAAGCCACCGTATGACCTAGTGTCGCTTAAAGCAAACCGTTAGCTTTTGGTGCGGGGATTGCTCCACAGCTCCAGCTCGATCAGGAGAGAACGCTCATGTCCGCTGCTGAACTCACGCCGCCGGAGGCGGCCCTCTGGGCCGACCGTGCAGGGCTCCCACTGCGGGCCGACCGGCACGCCGCGGTGGCCGCCACCGCCAACCACATCCACTCCGTCGTCGCGGTCCTGCGGAACTGGACTTCGGGGACACCCCGCCCGCCGCCTACCGCGCGGGAGAGGAGAAGAACGATGCAGCCGTATGAACTGTCCCTGGCCGCAGCCGCTGACGCGATCCGGGCACGGAAGCTGTCCCCCGTCGAGCTGGTGGACTCCGTCCTCGACCGGATCGAGAAGACGGAACCGCACCTGAACGCCTATGTCACCGTCACCGCGGAACAGGCACGCCGGGCGGCGCGCGAGGCCGAGCGGGAGGTCGCCGCCGGCCGCCCGCACGGCCCGCTGCGCGGCATCCCCATGGGGCTGAAGGACCTGATCGACATCGCCGACGCGGCCACCACGGCCAGCTCCCGGGTCCGCGCGGACCACCGCGCGGAAGCCGACAGCACGGTCGCCGCACGCCTGACCGCGGCCGGCGCGGTCCTGGTCGGCAAGACCCACACCCATGAGTTCGCCTACGGCCTGACCACCCCGCAGACCAACAACGCCTGGGACCAGGACCGGGTCGCGGGCGGCTCCAGCGGCGGATCGGCCGTCGCCGTCGCCGCGGGCAGCGCCACCTTCACGCTGGGCACCGACACCGGCGGGTCGATCCGGGTGCCCTCCGCGCTCAACGGGGTCGTCGGCCTCAAGCCGACCTACGGCCTCGTCCCCCGCCACGGCATCACGTCACTGTCCTGGTCGCTGGACCACGTCGGGCCCATCACTCGCACTGTCGAGGACGCGGCCCTGGTCCTGACCGCCCTGGCCGGCCACGACCCCCGCGACCCCGCCTCCCTGGCCACGTCCGCCGCGGACTACCGGCCGGGCGCGGGTACGGATCTGACAGGGCTGCGTGTCGGTGTGCCGCGCAACTACTACTTCGACCACGTCGACCCGGAGGTCGAGGCCGCCGTCCGGCGCGCCATCGCCGAACTCGAAACCCTCGGCGCGCGCCTCGTCGAGGTCGAGATCCCGATGACGCGCTACATCCAGGCCACCCAGTGGGGCCTGATGGTGCCGGAGGCCACCGCCTACCACGAGCGAACCCTGCGCGCGGTGCCCGAGCTGTACCAGGCGGACGTCCGCATCCTTCTCGAAGCCGGCGAGCTGATGCCGGCCGGGGACTACCTGCGTGCCCAGCGCTCCCGCACCCTCATGCGGCAGGCATGGGCGCGCCTGCTGGAGGAGGTCGACGTGATCGCCGCCCCGACGGTCCCGGCGACCGCGGCGAAGGCGGACCAGTCCACTCTCACCTGGCCGGACGGCACCGTCGAGGGTGTCTCCGACGCCTACGTACGCCTCTCGGCCCCCGCCAACATCACCGGGGTGCCCTCGCTGTCCGTGCCGGTCGGACACGACACGAGGGGCCTGCCCATCGGCATGCAACTGCTCGGCCGCCCCCTCGGGGAGCCGGCGCTGCTGAAGGTCGGCCACGCCTACGAGCAGACGCAGCCCGCGCGCCGGCCGGCGGCGGTATAACGAACCGACCGCGTGGCCCCGGCCGGACCGGCCGGGGCCACGGACGAGCACTTGAAGCAACGTATTTGCTTTAAGGTGGTTGTATGAGCCGAAAGCCAATGGTGCGCCCCGGCGGGCGCAGCGCCAGGGTGCAGGCGTCGGTGCACGCCGCCGTGCACGAACTCGAGGCGGAGGTGGGCCGCGAAGCGCTCACGGTCCCCCTGGTGGCAACCCGCGCCGGAGTCACCCCGTCCACGATCTACCGCCGCTGGGGCGATCTGCAGGAGCTGCTGTCGGACGTGGCGGTCGAGCGCCTGCGGCCCGAGACGGCGCCGGAGGACAAGGGAAGCCTGAGGTCCGACCTCGAGGCCTGGGCCGAGCAGTTCCTCGAGGAGATGGCCGCCCCCACGGGCCGCGCCTACATCCGCGACGCCCTGCTCGGTGACCCGGACGGCAGCAACGCCGGCCAGTGCTCCGCCTACGCGGCCGAGCAGATCGCCGTCATCCTCGACCGCGCGGTCGGCCGCGAGGAGACCACACCCGACGCCGAGACGGTCCTCGACCGCGTCGTCGCCCCCATGATGTACCGCATCCTCTTCCGCCCCGACGGGCTCGACACCGCGTACGCGCGTCAGCTGGTGGCAGGGCTGGTCGGCTCGACCGACCACTGACCGAACGCCTCCGCGAGCGGACTGTCCCCCCTGAGGCCGGATGCTCGGCCGGGTGCCGTGTACTGCTCGTCGGTATGCCGTTCCAGGCACTGGCGGACGGTGCGTCGGCAGCTGTCCCCGGCCTCGGTCTGCTCCCCTCGATCGGCCTGGGGCTCTGCTTCTCCCTGCTGCTGGCCGCCGCGCTGAACCGCCTGGTCGACCGCAAACTCGGCCGCCTCCTGCGCCGCCATCTCACCACCGCCCTCGATCCCAGCCGCACCGCCCCCAACCGGCCCCCACGACGGATCGCTCCCCGCCCGTCGCCGGAACAAGGGTGAGCCTGGTCCACTCCGCGGTCAGCGGCGCGGCACCGCCCCGCTTCCCCGCCCGGAGGCGGCAGGTCATTTGTTGTGGTCGTCCTCGATGCGCAGCCGCTCCTCGACCTGCCACTCGTTCTCGTCCATCTTCACGGCGTCCTTGCCGCCGGTGTGATGGCGGGCGCCCTCCGGGGCCGAGGCCGGGCCGGAGGCCTTCGCCTCGGTCCGGCGCTCGGCCCGGTGGCTCTTGAACCGGTCGAAGATACCCATACGACGGCTCCCTGGGGGTGTGGTGGCGCGGTGCGGACGCACGGCGCGTCCGGCGGGTCTCCCAGCCAACCCGCCGCGCGGCCACCCGGCCCGCTGATGTGCTCCACACGGGTGACGGACGCGAGCGGCTCCGAAGGCCGGCCCGCCATACCTCCCATCCCCGGCCGCACTGCCGCCCGTCCCGTCGTGGCCATCCGAGCCAGGGCCCCAGGCCACGAGAGCGCTGTGACCGTTCACGACCGCTCACCGTTTCGGGACGGGCGTGAAGCCCCCGGTTCCGGGGGTGCGGGCGGTGATCTCCGCGTCGATGCCGAGGGTCGCTGCATCCTCGACGAGGCGCTGGTATTGGTCGCCGTTCACCGACACTTTGCGGATGTCGTCCCTCACGTCCTCACGTCGTCCGGTCGCTGCCGCGGGTGAGCCAGCCCTGGCGGCGGATGGTGAGGAGCCCGAAGGCGTCGAGGGCGTGGGAGAGGACGTCGGTGGCCAGGAGCTTGAAAGCGAGGGCCCTCCGTCGGCCGGTGCGGTGCAGTAGGCGGCTGGTGCGCAGGAGGCGCCGGCCGCACCAGTAGGTCACCACTGCGGCCGGTGCGAGGAGGTGGCCGGAGGTGGCCAGCCAGAGGTAGTACGCCGTGCTGAGGAGGAATCCCAGGCGCAGGATCACCGAGACGGTGACGCAGCGTGCGAGGTAGGGGTGGTGCCAGATCCATCCGCCGGTCAGGGCGCTCAGGTGTTCCCGCCAGCTGTTGCGCTGGTGGCGCAGTCTCTGGCGGACGAGGCCGGTGAAGGTGTCCGGGAAGCGGGACCAGACGTGCGCGTTGGCCTGCAGGACCGTCCGGTAGCCCGCCCGGAGGGCCAGGGCGGAAAGCCTTGTGTCGTCACCGGGACCGCAGCGCACGCCCAGGAAGGACTGCTGGACCAGGTCGGGGCCGACCTGTTCGAGCAGGGCGCGCCGGTAGACGGCGGTGCGTCCGGGAAGGCAGCCCAGTGCCTGTCCCCGGACGGTCTGGGCGGCCATCACCACGATCGGTCCCCGGCCGCGGCGGATCTCCTCCCAGAACGTGGCCGGTTCCAGGACGAACGACTGGGTCGCCACCCCGCCGACCGTCGGGTCCACGAACGGCGCGCTGACCGTGGGCACGAGATCGCGGGCCCAGACCGTGTCCGAGTCCGTGAGAGCGACCAGGCCCGCCGTGACCGCTTGCCAGCCGGTCCGCAGCGCCCGGCGCTTGTCCCGGTCCGCAGTGATGATCACTCGTACGCCATGCGCCCGTGCCACCTCGGCACACGCGGTGTCGCTCTCGTGGATCACGCAGACGATTTCCGCCACGTCGTTGCGCAACCATGAGCGCAGGGCCCGGCCGAAGAGGGCCGGGTCCTCCCGGTAGACGGGGCACACCACGGCCACCGGCTCCCGATGGCCGCGCCTGGCCGGCCGGTACCGTCTGGCGGCCCGGAGCCGACTGGTCCGTTCGACGCGGCCCAGGACGGCCAACGCGATCGCCGGGGCCAGTTGGAGCAGCACCGGCCACGCCGCCGCGGCCGTCATAGCCATGGAGGCGCCGGCTCAGGGAAGGTCGTCCGGAACGGGGTCCGCCGACACCATCAGGTTCATGAAGCCGAAGGCGTCACTGTCGGCGATCTTCAAGTCGTCCGTGTCCATGGCGGACGGATGCTTACCGCCATCCATGACGAACAGCGAATAGCCCTCGTCCAGCTCGTATGTCACGGGGCGGTGACCACTCATCGGTTCCTCCTCCGGATCGCCCGCCTTCCATGGATTCCACGGATCCCGTGAGAAATCAACGGCTCCTTCAGGACGACTCGAGCGCCAGCGGAAGCTCCACCACGCTGAGCAGTATCGGAACGACGACGAGCAGATCCGCCATGCGCGCGACCCGCGCGTGGGTTCTGCGCGTGGCGACGGGTCGCGCGGTGGCGAGTTCGCCTCCGCCGCGGCCCTCGCCAAGGCGCTGGGGCGCCCGGCCGCGCTCGACGAGGACCAGGTGGCCGACGTCGGCGAGGCGTGCGCCAAGGGTGCCATGGTCAAGGCGCTCGTCCGCGGGCTCGGCGTCGTTCTCGAGATCATCCGTAGGGGAATTTCGCAGGCTGGGGGTCTGCATCTGCCCGTGCAAGGAGGGTGTCCGTGGCGGTAGTCACTGGCGGGCGAGGGGCTTGCTCGCGTCTAGGGCCCCTGCGCGGTGTGTCTACCGTCGTGGGTATGTATGGAGGAGTCCGGGACCCCGACCACGAGCTCGGCGCTGACGTGCTGCCGTTCGTACCCTGCCTCACGATCACCCGTCACGACCCGACACCCACGCGAAAACTTCAGTAACTGGCCTGTCTACGTGATGCGTGCCGGGCCGGTGGTCAGGCTGTTGAAGACAGCGGGCCGTGAAGGCGAGCGGCCTTGGTTGACGCACCGTCGTGGAGGTGGGCCGGGTCAAGCGCCAAGTACTTCGTCGGCGCTTCGGGGCTCTGTGCGCGGCTGTTGGTTGAGCTTGTGACGCGCGATGGAAGACCGGCGGTAGACCTCTTTGCGGGCCCGCATGATGTTGCCCAGAGGGGCGTGTTCGGCGGTGACCCGCCAGGGTGTGAAGGAGAGTGCGTCCATCTTCTCCAGGTTCTCCGGGCCGGAGATGTCCTGCTGCGGCAGCCGCAGCTTGGCCACGGTGACGGGCGGCGAGAGCCGCTCGGGCCACTCCACGGTGGTGTCCTCCACCGGCATGCGCTCCAGGTCGGTGCAGAGCTGGACCTGGATGTCGAACACGTAGGGCCGCTCCTGCAACTCGGCTTGCAGGGCCGGTCGGAAGACCTCCTGGGCGGAAATCGGGTCGATGGTGCGCCGGACCACTGCGGCGGCACTGGACGGGTCGGGGGTGATGCGCACCTTGGCGATGTAGTCCCCGTGCCGGACCGCGCCCATCGTCCAGTAGCTCGACAGCAGCAGGTTCGCCGGAGGGATCTTCGACAGGCGGAGGAAGGCCAGGAACTCGTCCCATGCCCAGTCGTCCTGGTCCAGCGTTCCCTTTCCGGTCACGAAATCGGTGTAGAAGCGATGTGCGCCGGGTCGGCCCTGGGAGAAGTAGGCCGGTGCGTCCAGGAACAGTTCCTGGATGAACAGGTAGTGCTCGACTGTGTTGCAGAAGAAGACCGGTCCGTTGATGTTGGCGTAGTCGAAGGTGCCTGTGTCCGGTTCGTCTTCCAGCAGGGTTGGGCCGGGGATGTCGAAGATCTTCAGTGCCAGTCCGGTGGCGGCGCCCAGGCGTGCGTCGGCTCCGGCATGGGGCGAGCCGTTGGAGAAACGGATGAGCGCGTCGTGGGTTCCCGGGGTCGCGTAGATTCCTTGGGCGTACTCGGCGGGGAGTCCGGACAGGATCTCCACTTCCCCGCGGACCAGCCCGTAGCCCTTGGCATGAGCGTCGCGGAGGGCTCGTCCGGTGCCGCCGGCCGTGACCGACTCGGCGATGTAGCCCTCTGTCTTTTCGATCACCGCCTGAACGTTGCGGTCGAAGTCCGGGTCGTCGTCTTCGACGTCAGGCGTGTAGCGGACGAACTGTGCTGCCATGACCTTCGACCTCTCCTCGGAGAGCGTGATCGGACCGCAGGGGGAATCGCTGTCAGTCCTCAAGTTCGGCGAGCCAGCGCAGGGCGCGCAGTCCTGGCACGAAGCAGTACTCGCCGCCGCGGGTGACCACGAAGCTGGGCAGGTTCTGAAGGCGTCGGCGGACCGGCTTCTCCGGGATGGTGACACTGCCGGTTCCGCCGTGATGCCCCGCTACCGGATCCTTCTCGCCGGGATAGCCGATGAAGTTGCCGTCGTTGACCCACTCGGCCTTGACGAACTCGAACTGCCGCTCCAGGTGGGCTCCGATGAAGACTCCGATCAGGCCGCGCTCGGCGCCGTCGTCCTCCAGTACGCCCTCGGGCAGAGGCGGACCGTAGGTCGTGCCACGGCGGATCAGGCGGTGCATCCGCGCGTCGCCGATGATGGTGGCATCGCGGGGGTTGGTGCGCCGGATGTGCGCACCGGCGGGGCACCGGTACCCCCGGTCGTCGTTCTCCCGGTACAGGAAGTTGTTGACGCGGTGCGGATCGGCCGCCAGCTCCGGATCATCGTGCTCCGGAGTCAGCGTCAGCGGGGCGCCGCTCGGCCAGCGCCCGACCATCTTGGCCGCCAGGAGCGCCTCCGCCTCGGCACTGGAGGAGTTCGCGCGCAGGTACCGGCGCCAGGCCGCCACGTTGGTGTGGATCTTGCGGACGGCCGCGTAGGTCCCGTTGCGTCCCAACACATCGGGTTGGGGCATGGGCGGCAGATTGCCGGTCTCGTCGGGGTAGCCGAGGATGAACTCGCCTGCTTTGATGGGGGCTTCCTGCGGGTTGGAGCCGGGCAGTCCGACGCCCTCGATGTGCGGATGGCTGATGCCGTCACGGAAGCCGAAGGTAGTACGCCCGGTCGGGAGCTGGCGGACGTCCTGCTGCCAGATCACCTGGACACCGGGCGTGTCCTCGTAGGCGACACGGGCCCGCTCCAGCTCCTTGTCCAGCTGCGCCGTATCGGAGGAGAGGGCGCTCAACGCGATGTGGACATCGCCCGAGCCGAACGGTGCCTCCCAGCGGGCCGGCGCACTCTCGCCCACGTCGCCGATCAGCTCCGCCCGAGCGGCCATGCCCTCACGAAACGCCCGCGGAAAGCTGTCCAGCGACTCCTGGGGGACCCCCAGAGCCCTCAGCCCCTCATAGGTGAACGCCACCGCGACCCAGGCATCCTGGCTCGGGTCCACGTCGGGCAGACCACCCGCCGTCACCGGAAGCAGCCGCCGCAGCAGGGCGCGCCCGGCGTGGCGGTCATCGACGCGCAGGAAGACGAACTTTCCCTCGTAGGGCACGGGCCGTGGACGCAGCGCCCCGCTCTGGACGTCATCGATCTCAACGCCCATATCGGCTGCGCCGCTGCTTGCCCTTGCCGCCGTGTTCATGATCGCCTGTGCCTCCATATCGGCCCTATCGGCCTCTGCCTGGGCAGACCCGCAGCGGCCGGCCCGCGCCCGGCACGGTCCACCGATCTTGGGTCGTTCTGAGGGTTGGTTGTGTCATACCGCTAGGCCGAGGCTTCCTCCAGCAGCTTCTGGAAGGCAGGCGTGGCCACCAGCTCCGCGTTGGCCGGGTTGTCCAGCATCGCCCGGAACTCGGGGGTGTCCAGCACCGCCTGGAACGCGTCGTCCACGCGTTGGTCCTTCCAGATCTGCTGAACGGTCAGATCGGGATAAGAGCTGACGAAGGCTTCTGCGGGGGCTTGGTGGGCGACAAACCAGTCCTTCACCCCTGGGTCAGCGACGCCGGGGAACCCAACGCTGTGCGAGAAGATCTTGTCGAAGTTCGCCCCGACGACCGTCTGGGCGAAGTCGTCGATGTAGGTGTCCCAGGAGCCGTCGAAGACGCTGGCGAACATGAACCGGGTGTCATTGTCGAAGATCACGTGCCGTGCGTCATGCAGGGTGCCGATCTGGCGCAGCGCCGCACGGGAGTCCTTGTCAGACGACCCGCTGGAGAGCGCGGCGAGATCCTTACGCAACGCATCAGCATGGCCCGGCTTGATCTCCGTATAGACGGTGAACTCGCTGCAAACCCCATCCGACCTGCCCGGACGCTCGGGGTGGGCCGATTGGGTTGCACCTGTCGTCGCATTCATCGTGCCGTCCTCCTGTCACGGCTCGGTCCGGGGGTCGCCAAGCGCCCAGACATGAGGCGCCATCGCCCTCACCAATCAATCCTCACCACGGACGCACCGCCGCGCATCCCGGGCCCCGGCCGTCGCGGTTGAGGCGGATCCCCGGGGAACTCCGACACTGCGGGGGCCGGCCCGAGTCCCCGTCCCGAGGGGCTCCCGAGGACAGATTCGGCCAAGGGCAGGAAAATGGAACGGGTGGGACGTACCGAGTATGTCGTCGTCACCGTTCCCGGGCAGCCGCTTGCGCACGGCCGTGGAGACGCCGTGGAGACAGCGGCGCGTCCGATCGCACACCGACCCGTTGCGCCGACGAGGCGATCGGGGCACCCTCTCGCGCCTTGCCCTGCTCGACCGGATCGCCACCCTGACCTCATGCGGAGGTAGCCATGGGCGCAGTTCTCGGTGACGTACTGGGCTTCGCCGCCGCCGTCGCGGTCAGTCCGCTCCCCATCATCGCCGTCATCCTCATACTCGCCACGCCCCGAGGGCGTCTCAACGGGGTCCTCTTCACCGTCGGCTGGATCCTGGGGCTCTCGGTGCTGGGCGCGGTGATGCTGGGGATCGCTTCCCCGGCAGGTGCCTCCACCCGCAACCACCCGGCCACCTGGGTGGGAGCCCTCAAGCTCGCCCTGGGCCTGTTCCTCGTCTTCTTCGGCAGCCGGCAATGGCACCGGCGCCCAAGGGATCCCGCACAAGCCAAGCTGCCGAAGTGGATGAGCGCGATCGACCGCCTCACGCCGGTCAAGGTCTTCGCGCTCGGACTGGCCCTGGCCGCGCTCAACGCCAAGAACGCCCCGCTGACCGTCGCCGCAGGCGCCGCGATCGGCTCGGCCGGCCTGCCGGTGGGACAGCAGATCGCATCTCTGGCGATCTTCGTCCTGGTCGCCACCCTCGGCCTGCTGGCTCCACTGGGGGTCTTCCTGCTCGGAGGAGAGCGAGCCAGGACCACGCTCGGCAACTGGAAAGACTGGGCAGCGCAGCACAACGTCGCCGTGATGGCGGTCCTGTTCTTCGTCCTCGGGCTGAAGCTGCTCGGGGACGGTATCTCCGCCCTCGCCTCCTGACAGGCTTACCAACGCGTGCCGGTGCGGTCTGATCAGAGACATGCTGATCACAGACATGCGACTTCGGAGGCGGGCCATTCAATGCGAGATGCCCCGGCTGACCGGCTACCGCCGCTTCAACCAACCGGTACGAGCGGAATCCAGGCAACCACTTGGCCTTCCTTGGACTGGCCGCCGCCTTCACCTGGTACGAACACCGCAGCCTGTGCAGTACGGGCTGTACGAGCTCTGCGGATGAACCTGTCACTGGCAAGGTCCGCGAGACGGTCGGGTGGGACGCGGAATCGATGGCGGGGCTGTGGTAGCCATTACGGAGCCGTCGTGAGGGCCCCGCACCACCGGGGCTACGGCAGGTAAGCGGGCTTGGTGAACGCGCTGAGCACCAGCTGGCGGATCAGGGCGGGGTAGCCGATGCCGTCTGCGCGGGCCATGGTCGCGAGGTTGCCCCGGGGCGGCAGGCCCGGCAGCGTATTGGCCTCCAGCAGCGTCACCCACCCGCCCGGGGTGGCCAGGAAGTCCACCCGTAGCACGCCGTGTGCCCCGATCAGCCGGAACACGTGCCGGGCCAGTTGCCCCATGCCGGCGATCAGGCCCTCCGGAAGAACCGACGGGCAGTGCTCGGTGCGCAACAAGGCGTCCCGTTTGGCCTGGTTGTCGTAGAACTCGCGGCTGGTGGCCACGTCCCACATTGGCAGCGTGCGAGGGCGCCCGTCGATCTCGACCAGGCCACGGTGCAGTCGCGGCCGCCGGGCACGTACTCCTCGATCACGAACTCCGTGTACGGTAACTCGCCTGCGGCGGTGGGGACATCACGCACCTGCTGCTCGTCGCGGGCGATGCCCGATGCCAGGCCGGCACCGCCGGAGGCCGGCTTGACGAACACCGGGTAGGTCGGCCCGGCCGAGGCCAGGGCCGCACCGACCGGGCCACCCGGCCGCAGCACCGTCCAGTGGGTGTGTGTCGATGCCCGCCTGCCGGACGAGCCTTTTGAACGTCGGCTTGTGCATCCCCAGGGCCGACGCCAGTACTGCCCCGCGCAAGTTCGCGGAGGGGTGTTCAGCCTGATCAGGCCAATGACACCCGTGCGCTCTGCAGCCATACCGACTACCTCCACATGATGTGGGATGTCTGCGCGTCCGGAGAACATCGCCCGAATGGCCGTCACCTTTGCGGGTGTCGACCGTTGGAGTCTTCGCCCGTCTTTGGAACTCCTCGAAAGGACACGCATGCCCCATGGCCGTCGCCGCAGTCGCGAACCGGACCGCCCCCGGTACGTGGTCCGACTTCGGATGCGAGGTGAATGCGATACCGCCCGCCGAGCTCTTCGACCGGTACGAGCGCTCCCGCTTCCTCTATCCGGCCAAACGGGCCAGGCTCGCCCCCTACTGGCCACTCGTCCTGGAGAACTGGAAGCGCGCCCGCCGAGCCGGGGAACTGCTCCACTGGGTCGCGAGCTACGACGAGCCTGACGGCGGCTGGGCCTCGCTCACCTCTTGGCGTTCCACGCACACGGGCTGGCAGATCCAGCACCTGGTCAGTTCGGGCACCCTCGCCGGCGGGCGGGCGGTGATGCTGGCCGCGCAGGCGGCCGGGATGGCCGAGCGGCAGCATGGTGCCGCACAGAACTGGTTCAGCCCGTCCAACCGCTTCGCCGCCCTCGCGTTCGGCACCATCACGCACAGTCTCGGCCCCGAGCACTCCCTCGTGGCCCCCGGCGACTACACGATGGTCCCTTTGACGCTCACCCACGCGCTCGGTTCGGCCGGAGCGGCCGGGACCGTCGTCGAGCTGGACGGTGGCGCCTGCCCCGAGCTGGCGGAGCTGGCCCGCTACTGCCGGGGCGAGGTGTATGTACGGGCTGAGGGCCTGGACCGCGACGACTTGCGTCTCACCGACGTCGACCGGCTCTACCGCCTCGTCGGGCTGCGCCGCCACCGCCGCGTCTGGGCGCTGTACGACGCCTCCGGTACGGTGCGGGCCGCCGCGCTCGCCTACCGGGGGCCGCTGGGCTTCAACTTCTCCTTCCTGGAGAATCGTTGCGACCTGCTGATCGCGCCGGAACTCGACGCGGCCGAGGCCCGGCGGGCGACGGACATCCTGCTGGCGGCCGCCCGCGACGCCTACGCGGACTTCGAGCCCGCCGCCGTCCCCCTCACCACCGCCACCCCGGTCGACCACCTGATCCTGGCCGGGGCCGAGCCCGTACGCCCGTACACGCGCGCGCTGTGGCTCGCGGAGGCGTACCCCGATTTCTACCGGCACATCGACGAGCTGTACGCCCGACGGCTGAACGGCCGGGGCGCCCACCCGAGGAGCAACCCATGACCGTCCCGTACCTGATGGAGGACCGCCGCGAGGCCGGCCGGCTGGTGGCCAAGGTCGACGCCGACGAGTGGGTGCGCACCTACCTGGAGCCGGTGCTGCCGGCCGCCCCCGGGGCCCGCGTGCTGGACGTTGGCGCGGGCCCCGGGCACATCGCCGAGGCCGTGCTCCGGGCCCGGCCGGTGGCGGAGGTCGTCGCCTTCGACGGCAACCCCGAACGGCTGGCGGCGGGCCGCCCGGGGGCGGTGGGCCTGTCGCGGCGCTCCGGCGACGCCCGTGCGCTGCCCTTCGACGACGGCTCCTTCGATGTCGTCTACTCGCGTCTGATGCTCCAGTACGTCGCCGAACGGGACGTCGCCGTAAGCGAGATGGCCCGGGTCACCCGGCCCGGTGGCACGGTCGTACTCTTCGACCTCGACGGCCAGCTCGTCTGGCACGACCCCCTGGGCCCCGAACTGCGCGCCCTGCTCGACCCGGTGACGGCCGCGCTCGCGGCAGCCGGGTTCGACCCGCACACCGGGCGTCGCCTGTACGGGCTCGCCCGTCGCGCCGGGCTGACGGACCTGGACGTCCGGGTCGATCCGTACCACCTCATCGCCGGACGGATCGACCCTGTCCAGCGCGCCCAGTGGGAGCTCAAGCTCGACATCGCCCGCCCCCTCATCGCCCGCGCGCTCGGCTCGCCCGAGGCCGGGGAGAAGGCAGTCGCCGCGTTCCTGGCGCACCTGGACAGCGAGGAGACGCTGACCTACTCGGTGGCCTTCACGGTCACCGGCCGCCGCGTCTGAGCCCTGATTCCGGGCACACCTACCACCGGACTCCCGGACAGTGGATCCGCACCTTGGCCGCCGCGGCCGGAGACGCTCCGGGGGAGTCTCGATCGGTAGGAGTTCACCATTATCAGCGAGCAGGCGATCCGCTCCTTCGCCCAGCTGCCCGCCAGGGTGCTGAGGATGACCGTGGAGGCCTTCGTGGAGGGCAACTCCACGCTGAAGCCCTATGCCAACGACCTCCGACCGCTATTCACCACAGGCCAGGGGAGGACGGCCCTGGCCGGCGACCTCAGACCGGACCTCGTCGTGCGCGGCCCCGGCCAACTCGTGGTTTGGGACTTGACCCGGTACTGCACGGACTCCAAGCACCTCGCCAAGACCATGCTCTACGAGGCGGTCCTCAACACCGACGGCAAGAACGCGGCGATCGCCGAGACCTACTACGGGCACATGGGCGCGGCGGGGGTGGCCGACGCGAGGGTCGCGGCGGAGTACAAGTCGGCTATCGACGCGGCCGGCGCGCCGCGCCGCATCGCCCAGCTCCTTGCCGCCCGGCCCGACCTGCGCATCGTCCCCATCCGCGGTAACGTCCCCCCGCGCTTGGCCCGGACCAAAGGCCCCGGCGGTCTCGACGCCGTGGTCCTGGCCGCCGCCGGCCTGCGCCGCCTGGGCCGCGCCGGGGACATCAGCGAACTGCTGCCGGTCGACCCCTTCACGCCCTCGCCCGCCCAGGGCGCGCTCGGCATCCAGATCCGCGAGGACGACGCCATGCTCCGCGCCCTCCTCGCCGACCTCGGCGACCCGGAGGCCGACGCCCAGGTGCGCGCCGAGCGGGCCCTGCTCACCGCCCTGCGCTCCGGCTGTGACCTGTCCCTCACCGCCCGGGTCACCGCGCCGGACGGCACACGCGAGGTCGCCGTCACCGCCACCGGCCCGGCCACCGACCCGGAGACCCTGGGGCGCACCGTCGCCGCGGACCTCCTGCGGCATGGGGCGGGGCCCCTGCTGGATGCGGCCTGGCCGGTCGCGACGTGACCGGCCGGGCCTCGGCGAGTCCTCGGCAGAATGGCTGTACCGCTTCGACCCTGATCAGCTGTTCCGCGGGGCCACACAGCAGCTATCCGGGGGCTTATTATCTTCTTCCTGGGTGGTCTCGCCACCCCGCTGCTGGCTATCCCTCTCCATATGTCGAACGCCGCATATTGGACAGTGCCCATCTGGCTCTTGGCAGGACCGCTTGCCTTCATGCTCAGCGCCTGGGGATGGCTGTTCACCACACGCCTCTGGTTTAGCGGGACCGGACGTCTGCCATGGCGTCTAATGGCCTTTCTCGAAGAAGCACACACCCGAGGTGCGCTGCGGCAGGTCGGCGCGGTGTACCAGTTTCGGCACGCCCGGCTGCAACAGCAGCTCGCGACGATTGAAGAAAGCACAGACCAGTCTCTGCCGTCAGGCAATTGATCCGTCGATAACTTGCAGCGACGGACCGGCGTCGACCTTGCCCGGGTCGCGCTGCGGGCAGCGAGGGAGCAGACGCGAAAGAACGGCGGCGGCCAGAAGTCGAAGCCGCGTCCGGTCCGTACGTGCGCCGGGATGGGCTTCGGGGCGGCGATCAGCGCGCTGGTCACCGAGCACGGGTGGGAGCTCCCGGCTGCCGGCGCAACGCTACGCGAGCGGTGGGCGGTGATCGCCCCCGGAACTGGCCGGGCACGTCGCGGCCGTCGGCTTCGACGCGGGCTCCGGTCGGCTGACCGTGTGCCCGGAGTCGGCGGCGTGGGCGACGAGGACGCGCCTGGAGCAGACCCGCGCCATGGAGGCTGCCAATGAGCCGGCGGACCGGACGGTTGTCCGCGCCCTGCGGTGCACGAGGCGTACCACGCCGCGTGTGCCTACGAGCGGCAGATCAGCGCGAGTACCTGGCGCTATGCCAGCGCTGCCGCCGTCCTGGGCGTGATGGTCACCGACCGCCTCGCCGCCGGCCGCCCGCCGCTGAGCGGCGAGACGGTAGGAGCGGTGGCCGATGAGGAGCCGGCCCTGGCGCAGCTGCGTCAGACCGTTGCCGTCCGGCACGACCAGATGCTGACCGAGGACGAGGACGGCCTCCAGGGCGGCGAGCGGCGCCGGGCCCTGGTCCAGGGCGTGGAGAGCGCGTACGACTGCGTCATGAACGAGCGGAGCGCGGGGGTGTGCCGGACCGAGACGGAGGCGGGGGCGTGCCGGCTGACCGAGGTCTCGCCGGAGGGCGTCGAGCCGTTCTGGATCGACCTGCTGGAGCCGGTCCTGGACCTGGCGGAGTCGATGCCGACGCAGATCGCCCGCTGGGTGCGGCACCGCGGCCGCGCCCGGCATTTCTGACCACTGCGGAGCCCCTCGGCCATCTACCCAGTGCGGTAGGCGCTGGACGTTTTGGGCATGTGCCCCATCTCGCTGGAGGAGTCGTGGACCTTCGTAAACTGTCCTTATGGAAGGTCAGGAGCCTGTTGCCATGAGCGGGCGCCTTCGCCGGCATAGACCTCAGCTCCCCTGCGATCAGATGAAGACGTTGCGGTTGCCGGCCGCGACTGCGGCCCTGTACTCCTCCACGCTGATGGGGATCGGGGCAACCTCGTGGCCGTGCCGGTCGTAGCAGGCGTGCGCGGTCCACGTGTCGCGGTTCGCCTCACCGAGGACAGTGCCGTTCGGGCACCGAAAGTGCGGGGTAGGGAGTGCGGCAGCGGGGGCGGCGAAGGCGAGCGGCGCGCCAAGGACTGCGGCGAGGATGACGCCGGTGATGGCCCGGCGGTGGAGGGTTCCCATGCTCGGGTAACGCGGCACCGAGCAGGCTGGTCACACTGTATATCCGTCCGATCCAATGGCCGCTAGGGGGTGGAAACGGTCCTCAGCGCAGGACGTTGGCCCAGTGGTCCAGGATCGAGGGAAGCTCGTACGCGTCGACCCACGCCCGGAACAGTTGCTCGCCCCGGCGCTCGGGAGTGCCGGTGTACACGCCGACGATCACGCGGTCGTGCATGAGGGCGTCCTCCCTGCATCCGTGGTTCTCCGCCCAGACCATCACGCACCCCTGGCGGTATGTCAGCGGCCCGATGTCGTGCATGTTCCCGGCCTCGCCCGAACCCGCGTTCACGTCCATGCCCAGGACCCTACGCGCGTTCGCCGAGCCGGGACCCGTGATCCGTTCACTCCAGGGGCGGAAAGGGTCGCTCGCGCCCTGATCTCCGAAGAGCACCGCAACCGTAGGTCTCCGAGCCAGGTCTGTATCCTCATGACAGCCATCCGACGGCCGCGGTCAGCCCCGAACGACCGGGAATTGCGACTGTGGAAGGTCGGGCGGGCCCTTACGGTCGCCTTCGCCGCCGCAGTCCTGGCAGCGGCCAGCAGGTACTGCCCTCCGGATGAGCAGCACCCCCGGATCCTGGTGGCCGGGGACCTGAAGGGGCCCTGGATGCAGCGAATCGCCGTGGCCATGGGCGACGGCGCCCGGGGAGCATTGGAGCCGTACTGCCGCGACCGAGCCGTTCCCGACGGGCCTTCCACGACCGCCAGGTGATTGCGGGGTAATCGCCGCCCTGCAGCGCGCTTGGCCGCCTTCGAGACGTTCCGCCCGGGTTGGACGAGGGTTTGGTGGTGGGCTCCACAATTGGGGGCCCACCACCAAACCCTCGTCAGCAGCGGAGTCGGCGGCCTCGAGGCGCGCGTCGCGCCTCCCTGGGGAGCCGGGAGGTGCGACGCGGCCCGCCCGGAGGGGGCCCGCAGGAGGGGCCGACCACGAGGTGCCCTCGCCTGGGGAAGGCAGAAGATCACGCTGCCCACGCTGATCTTCGTCTAGGTGGCCCTTGGCGGGGAATCGGTCATACCGGTGGCGGGAACCGGCCAGTCCCCTCGGCGTGCTGGGACGTGTGCGGAGGGTGGTGCCAGGCTCGCAGCGATCGTTCACAAAGGCGTGAACGGCGTTATGGGGAAAGGGAGTTCACGTGAGAAGCAGAAGTGTGGCGATCGCCGCTTCCGCGATGGCGTTAGTGGGCTCGGTGCTGGCCGGTACGGCTCAGGCCGCTCCGTCGGAGGAGCTGTCGCTGCGGGTGGAGCAGACGCCCGCGCTCCAGGCCGCCGACGTGGCCGACGCCGCGTGTGCGCCGGGGCTGACCCGGACGCACGAGTGTCAGGTGGTCAACGCCACCGTCACGGTCCTGCGCAACCGCGTCCCGGTCGGCGAGGCCCGGTTCACGATCTCGCACGCCATGACGCTGCAGGTCAAGTCCCGCACGTGGGAAGAAACGATTAGCCTCAGCAAGGCCGCCCTCTTCGGCAACGCCAGCGGGATCCGCATGAGCCTGAACGTCTCCTGCGGCAACCCGTGCTCGGCCAAGAGCGACTTCGGCCCCCACACCCTCGGGGCACCGAAGTCCGCCAAGGTCCACTACACCGACAACATCGGCGCCTTCAAGCAGCATGGCACCGCGTCCCGCTACGCCTACTCCTTCGTCAAGGCCGGCCACACGCCCGGCGCCTTCGCGTACAACTCGCCCAGCTACCGCTGCGACGACATGTACGCCAAGAAGCCCGGCGGCACCCGGCCTCGGCAGTCTGCCGGCTGTGTCTTCCCGCAGTACACGCCGACCCTGACGGATATGGCGAGCCTGCCGAACATCGGGCCGGGCATCCGCGCCATCCAGGGCCGCGGCGGCCATTACGGCCGGCCCGGCTCCGGCCACCCGCTGCACTACCTGACCGACAAGACCAAGTCCAACGCCAACCGCAACGCGGTGTGCGCGGGCAGGACCGCCCCGCCCGGATCGGCCGGCCCCTCCTGCGACGAGTACCCCTTCGCCGCGACCTACGAGGGTGGCACCGCCCTGCCTGCCGGCAGCCGCGGCATCACCTGGGTCCCGGTCCGGGAGAACAACCGCCAGGGCGGCATGATCAACAAGTTCGAGCTGGCCAACCGGCTCCTTGACCGCGACGCCTTCTGGGTACAGGTCTGACCCATGAGCACCAGCCTCCGCGTCTACGCGTCCTATCACCAGTTCAACCTGTACGAGACCGATGCCGAGGACGACGACCTCGAGCTCGACGACGACCCCGGCAACGGCCTGGTCCGCGTCAACACCACCGGCGACTACGTCACCGTCACCACCGGCACCCAGACCGGACTCGTCACGGTGACCTACCAGGTCCTGGAGGCGGCACCACCCCTGGACGCGGAACCGTGGGACGAGGTCGTGGAGGTCAGCACCCGATTCGCACCACCAGGCGCCGGCATCACCTCCCCAGAAGACGACGGGGAGAATGCCGCGGTACAGTCGGACGGCGCGGAGTACGGCATCGCCCTCCCAGGCCCGGAAGGACAGTCACGCTGGTGGCGTATGCGCTTCCACGCCCGCGGCCGGGACCACAACCCCGCCCCAGCCGGCGACGGCCCTGCCGGCGAGGAGCACCTGATCCTCATCTGGCCCGCCGCCCAGGCCCCGGAGACCCGCCACAAGCTCACCGACCGGACCGGCAAGCAGTACCGCAACGGCAACTGAACCACCGACGGCGTCTTCCGTACCGCGCACATCACGGAAGACGCCGCCCGTTTGCGTGCCAACCGCGCCCGTCGCCGGACGCTTCCGCCCGCCAGAGCATCAGCCACGTTCCTTTACGAGAACACCGACGCCCGCACCCTGGTGAGGACGCCATCGTCGACAGCCGCAGCCGCTACGACCGCCTCGGCCAGGCCGAGCACGAACGGATTCGTCAGGCCCGGGGCCGTCAGAAGTGGTTCAGCAGCGCGTTCCACGTCTGAGGGCCGATCTGCCCGTCGACCACGATGCGCGCCTCCTCCTGGAAGCCCCTGGTGGCAGCGTCCGTCTGCGGTCCGAAGATGCCGTCGATCGGACCAGGGTCGTGACCGTGCGCGGCCAGGAGTCCCTGGGCGTTCTTGACTTCCTGGCCCTGCGCGCCCTGCTCGAGCGTCGGGCTCGGGAAGGACGGCCGGTCCAGGTGTACCTTCCCCCAGACCGCCGGCCGGTCGTCGATCTGGGGCAGGACGCAGAACCACAGTGTGGCGAACGCACCCCGCTGGATGGCGAGGAGGTCGCCTGGTCGGCCGGTGGCCGGGGGAGCGGTGGTCAGCCCGGAAGGAGCCAGGTGGATCTGTGTGGCCCGGGCCGACGCGAACTCCCCGCCGCGTCCGCTGGTGCTGGCGCCCGAGACTCCGGCTCCCTGCGAGCTCTCGCCCGAGACCCCGGTACCGCTCCCGCTCTCGCCCAGTACCCCGATGGCCGAGCCGCCGTGCGTCGCGCTGTCGCCCCTGGGCAGTGCAAACCGGAAATCGGTGCGGCTCTGACCCACCACCCCGGGCGCGCGGCTCATCGAGATGCCGAAGACTCCTCCGGTGTCCCCGCGCCGACCGAAGCCGACGACGCCGGCGAGGGTCCGCCCCGTGCCGCACATCCCGTATGTACTTCCCTCGCCGACCACTCCGATCAGGTCCCGTGCGGCTTCCCTGTCCGACTCCTCGCCCGGGGCCAGGCTCTCCCCGTAGACACCGCAGAACGTTCCGACAACGTTGACCCCATAGACGGTGTCCGTCGATTTGGTGGAGAATCCGGCGCGGGGAAACCCAGCACCCGTGAAGGACGGCCCCGTCGCGGTGTATTGATCATCGTGCGGCATAGCAATCACCTCTGGCTGACGCGGTTTCGGGTGGCCCCTCCCATCACTCCCAGCCTCCTCTGCTGCCGACCCTCTGCAATCGGGGGCCCACGTCGGACCTGATGGACGGCGAGCGCGAGGTCGACGCCAGCGAGGAGGACAAGGCCGAGACGCTGGCCTGCCGGCAGGCCATGGCCTACATCCAGTCCCTCCACGACGTCACCGACTTCCGCTACAGCAAGGAACTGCTCAACGCCCTGCACTGGATGCTCCAGGGTCACCACCACCCCCTGAAGACCGCTGGCCGGTGGCGTAAGACCCGCATCCGCATCACCGTCCCCGGCGGCGAGCTCACCACCGACTACGGGGGCCCGGACCAGGAACTGGTCCCCGGGCTGATGACCGAGCTGGTCGACTGGCTCAATGAGGGCGATCTCGACAGCCACCTCCTGATCCGGGCCGCGATGGCGCACCTGAACCTGGTGAAGATCCACCCGTGGTCCGACGGCAACGGCCGGATGTCCCGCTCCCTGCAGACCCTGCTCATCGCCCGCGGCGGCGTCCTCGCCCCCGAGTTCTCCTCCATCGAGGAGTGGCTGGGCATGCCCGGCAACACCTGGGAGTACTACAAGGTCCTGCGCGAGGTCGGCGGGCCCGTCTGGTCACCCGAACGCGACACCCTGCCCTGGATCAAGTTCAACCTCCTCGCCTACCACCAGCAGGCCCAGCGGGTACAGCGCCGTGTCGACCGGTCCAACGAGTGCTGGATGCGGCTGATGGACGCCGCCGAGGCCGGCGGGATCACCGAGCGGCAGGTGACCGCGCTGCGCGAGGTGGCCATGACGGGCCGGGTGAGGCGCTCGCGCTACGAGAAGGCCGAAGGGCTCAATACCCAGCAGGCGACGCGGGACATGCAGGCCCTGACCCGGGCAGGGCTGCTGACTCCGGTGGGGCAGACCAAGGGCCGCTACTACGTGGCCGGACCGGTGTTCCCGCAGCACGTGCTGGCCACCGCCCAGCGGCCTCATACCATCGTCAACCCCTACGCGGCGTAGGCCCCTCGTGTGGCTGCTGGCGCGTCCGAGGAAACGCCGAGCCAATCTCCCGGTCTGCCCCAGGTCACTTGGCTCCGCTTCCGGCGGCCCACGACCACCGGCTTCGCCGTCACGGTACAGCCGGGCCATGGAGAAGCGGCTGTCCGCTTCCGCCTACCGTGGGCATTTCCGGCGGGACGCTAGGCGCGGCCGTACCCTACGGTCCCGTCCATGACCACAGTGATCTTGATGTACGGCCCGGCGTACGGGCGGGTCCTCACCACCGGGCGAGCCGATGGTGAGGTCTTCCGCGAGGCCGGGTGGAGCGACCAGCTGACCGGCGAGGAGGACGAGAAGGGAAGGCGCATCGCACTGGCGTTCGCGGACTGAGAGCGATCATGTCGACGCCCCCCCCGACGGGGTTCTACCGGCGGTAGAATCGCCGTATGAGCAAGCCGACGAGCATCAAGACCAGCGAGGCGGTGCGCGATCGGCTGCGCACCCTCGCTGAGGAGCGCGGCACCACCATCACCGAGCTGCTGGAAGAGCTCGCCACCCGGGAGCTCACGGAAGCCGAACGCGAGCAGCGCGCCCTTGAGGCGGCCCGTGAGCTCGGCGTGGAGTACACCGAGCAGGTTGAGCAGGCTGGGTCCGACGCCTGGGCGAAGATCCGCGCCCACCAGGGCGGCGCCGCCGCATGAGGCTGACGGCCGTCCTGGACCACACCGCCCTGCCCGCCCTGTACCGGGCGGACCCGTTCTTCACCGGCCTGTACATCGAAGCCTCGCGCGGCACCGGCCGCGTCCTGGTCCCTTCCCTGTCCGTCCTCGCGGCGGAGCGCCGGGTCGCCGGCGCGGGCAGGCACGCCGCCTCGCTGCGGTTCGCGGAGAAGGTGCCGTTCAGTACCGCGCACGCCCTGGACGCGATGGACTGGCCGGGCGTGGACTGGCCGGTGGCCCACGCTGCGGCGATCGCCTGGCAGGCGGTCAAGGCGGGCGAGCCCCTGACGGTCCTGTCGCTCGAGCCCGAGCTGTACTCGGGTACGGGGATCACCCCGCTGAACCCCGCCTGATCGGTTCCGCCGTCAGGTGTCAGCCGGTCATCCTGGGGCCGGTACCGCACTGCTGCCGGCGTTTCGCCTGCTCTGTGCCGTCATGCCGGGACGTCCTCGCGGGCGCCTCCGTTCGTACCCGCGGATCCGTCAAGGACATGCGACGCGGTCTCGCCCGCTTTCGCGCCCGCGGCCTACGCGGCGCCATCGAATTCGACCAATGGGGCCGCGACTTCCTCACCACCCACTACTGACCTGGTGGACGAGTCTCGGGCGGGCTGTGTCATGCTCAGTCGCCGAGGGCGGCTTCTTCGAGATCGAGGGTGCGCTGGAGTCGGCGCCGGGTGGTGTTGCTGATCTTGTTTTCCTCGTAGAGCTGCTGCAGCCGGGCGGTCTCCACGGCGATCAGAGCCCGGCGGATCTCGCCGTAGGCGTCGGCGGGGCGTGCCGCCGGGTCGTCGATGTTCGGGTTGTCGCCGTCGTCGGCGTCTGCCTGGCGCAAGCGTGCTTCGAGGTGGTGCCGGGCCTGTTTGAGCACGGTCTCGGAGGCGGCTTCGGCTTCTTCGAACCGGTCCAGCTCTGCGAGAGCGGCGGTGGCCAGATGGCGGCTGGCCTGGGCTTCCTCGCGGGCCGTGTGCTCGGGTTCCAGAGCGATGCCGGAGCGGCGGACGACCGGGGCGAGGGTGAAGCCCTGGACCACGAGCGTGAGGGCGATCGTGCCGGTGGTCAGGGTGAGGATCAGAGCCCGGTGCGGCAGCGGGGTACCGCTGTGCGTGGTCAGCGGTATGGACAGGGCAGCGGCGAGCGGCATCACGCCGCGGGTGCCGGCCCAGGACAGGACGGCGGGGACCCGCCAGGAAACCTTGTTGTCGCCGCGGCGGTGCTGCATCAGCGCGGAGAGCGGGAAGACCCACAGCAGGCGGATCGCCAGCACGGTGAAGGCGACGGCGGGCACCCACAGGGGCCATCCGTGCTCGTCGGCGGACAGCTGACGGACCATGGCGGGCAGTTCGAGCCCGATGATGGCGAAGATGACGCTCTCCAGCAGGAAGACGACCGTGCCGTAGACGGCATGGATCTGCAGGCGTATGTGCGCGTTGCTGAGTTTGTGGCCGGTGGAGCCGAGGGCGACGCCAGCGACGATGACGGCGGTCACGCCCGAGGTGTGCGACTCCTCGGCCAGGACGTAGGACGCGTACGGGGTGACCAGGGCGATGACGGTCTCCAGCACCGGGTCCTCCGTACGCCTGCGGATGAGCATCACCACCCCGGCGACCGCGCCGCCGATGAGGGCTCCGCCGCCGCCGAGGGCGACGAACTGCCCGGCGGCCGAGGACACGGACACCGCGCTGGCGGTCACCGCGGTGACGACCGCGACCTTGTACAGCACCAGCGAGGTGGCGTCGTTGAACAGGCTCTCGGCCTGCACCATCGCCTGCACCCGCGGCGGCAGCGACAGACGGCGGCCGAGCGCGGTGACCGCCACCGGGTCCGTGCTGGCCAGGACCGCACCCAGCACGAACGCGGTAGCCGCCGTGAGCGGGGTCAGCACGGAAGCGATCAGTCCCACGGCGGCGGCCGAGGCCAGGACCAGGCCGAAGACCAGGACGGTCACCGGACGCCACACCGCCCGAAGCTCCCGCCCGGATATCTCCTCCGCCGAGGCGTACAGCAGCGGCGGCAGCACCACAGTGCTGATCACCTGGGGAGCCACATGGATGTCCGGCACCCACGGCAGCAGCCCGACGACAAGACCGGCGACCACAAGCAAAGACGGGGCAGGCAGGCGCCAATGGCGGGCACCGGTGGCCACCGCGGTGGCCAGGACCACGAGGAGAAGAACAATGGTCAGGCCGGTCATGGAATGTCCCCCGTCGATAGCGGCTGATGTCCTCCGCGCCGACCAGGCTTCCCGGCACTCCACCAGGCATTTTATCCGACCTTAACGACCCCCGTACGGCATTCTGGCGGCCCCCACCGCCCCTTGGTCCGACTCCAGCAACCACAGCCCCGGCCCCGCACCGGCCGGACGTCCGGATCAGCCCTCAACCAAGATCACCTAGTGACGCTACCGGAGGCAACCGCCAGCCCCGCACCCTCACTCTCGTGCCACCCGCGCCGGGCATGGACCAGGATGGCGCAGGGCGGGGGCTATCGGCCGGTGTGGGTGCGGCGGGTGTGGACGAGGTGCTGCCAGCGGGCGCGTACGGCGTCGGGGCCGTCGATCCAGCGCGTGGCGGTGGGGCTGGGCTGGGGCAGGCCGGCCATGAAGCGGGCGATGTCGGCGAAGTAGGCGAAGTCCCCGGTCTCGGTGAGCGCGTCCAGCCGGTGCGGTCAGGTCGGCGGGGAGCAGGCCGGTGTCGATGACCGTGGTGAGGCGGTCGGCGGTGCGTTGGCGGTGTTCGTGCTGGCGGCGGGCGAGGGCGGACAGCAGCTCGATCAGGGGGTCGGCGGCCGTGTGCATGCCGCTGGTGGTCGGCTCGTCGGGAGCGGGCGGGGCGAGGGGTTCCCAGACGGAGTCGCTGACGTAGGCCCAGGCGGCCTCGGCGAGCCAGCCCAAGTCCAGTCGGTGGTCACGGGCCGGGCGCAGGCCCTGGTGCAGGCAGCCGATCAGCAGGATGCGGCTGGGGGCGAGCGTGCTGGTCCACTGATCGCCGGCCGCCGCGAGGGCGCGCTCGGCGGCCTGGCGCCAGTCGTCGGCCGTCCAGCGGTCGTCGGTGTGGTCGGCGGCGGTGCGGAGGGTGGAGCGGATGGCGCCGTGGAGGGAGTAGGGCCACAGGCCGTAGGGGTCCTCGTCGACCAGGGGCCGATGGTCCCTGTCGGTCCCGGTCAGAGCAGGGACTGCCAGTAGGCCCAGAAGCGGGTCGCGATGAGCATGACGATGACGAGGTACCAGGTGACCGGCACCACCCAGGGGAACTCCAGCAGCCCCATCACCAGTCGGCGGGGCGCCGGGACGATGCCGTGCCGGAGGTTGTGCAGGGTGGTGCACCAGAACATGGCGATGGTGGCGGCCCAGGCCAGCATGCACCACAGGCACAGCGCGCCGATCGAGTACAGCGCC
The DNA here is from genome assembly GCF_014648775.1 of Streptomyces abikoensis. Classification (GTDB taxonomy): domain Bacteria; phylum Actinomycetota; class Actinomycetes; order Streptomycetales; family Streptomycetaceae; genus Streptomyces; species Streptomyces abikoensis. The sequence continues at coordinate 342,366 of NZ_BMRT01000001.1, read as the reverse complement.
TGGGTCATCAGCCACATGCAGAATGCCGAGCCGAGCAGGGTGCCCAGATTCAGCCCGATCCAGTACCAGCGGCGGTAGCGGGCCCCGGCCAGCAGGCCGAAGCCGATGAGCGTCACGCCGGCGTAGCCGGCCAGGCCCAGCAGCGGGTTGGCGAAGCCGAACACCGACGCCTGCGGGCTGCTCATCACGTTGGTGCACGACAGCACCGAGTCGATGCTGCACGACGGCTGGAAGCCCGGGTCCTCCAGCAGCCGGAACTTGCCGACAGTGATCACGAAGGAGGCGAGCAGGCCCAGCGCGCCGGTGACGACCAGTATCCAGGCCGGAGCGCGTCCGGCCCCGAGCGGCTCGTGCGCCGCGCGGGGCCGTGCGCCGTCCTGGCCTGTGTCCTCGGCCTCCGTCAGGTCAACCGCTGGGCTTGTCATACGCGTTGTTCTCCTGCTTCTCGCCGGTCCGGCCACGCACTGCCGTGAGACCGGGCTCGCGGACGGCGCTGGTCGGCCAGAAGACTTCCACCGGGATGCCACGGGTGCGGGCGAAGGCCACGAGGTGCGCCGTGGCATCCCGTCCGTTGGACGGTGAGCCGTCCCAGACCGCCACCACCTGCCGGCAGGACGTGATGAGCCGCTCGTCGGCACTCACGGAGGCGTCGCGGTCGGCCGGGTCGTACGGGAGCAGGTGCACGTGTTCGGCCAGCACGAGCAGCTCGCCGGCCGCCGCCCGGTCGCGCGGGGGAAGCGCGGACGCTCCGGGGGCCGGCGCGGGCAGCAGGACGACAAGCTTGCGGCCCGCCTCGCGCACGGCCCGCCCCACGATCACGGGCAGGCCCGCTCCGGCGCGTACGAGAAACGATGCCCCTGTGGTGCAGTGCTCCAGCACAGCGCGCAGATCGGCCGTGAGCGAGGTGCCCGCGGCCAGGTCCGGGTGGCCCACCACAGCGATCACCAATCGACTCCGTTCACCTTCGTCACACCCTGGGCACATGGCGCGCCGGGTGTGCCCGCCCGCCTCCCGATCGCTCGGGCCGCCGATGCGGGGACGGCACACCCGGCCGCCCTGCTAGGGGATCGTCTGTGACGCCCTGGGCGGAAGGGGCTGAACGGCCCTGACCGCCAGGGCCGGTGGGGCACAGTGTCCCGTCGGCCCCGCGATCGGGGCCGGTCGGCCCTAGGTGGAGGTGATCGCCCATCGCTACCGTCGGACGAGAAGCGCGGACACGAGAAGGGAGGATCCGCGTGAACGGTGAAACCGCCCGGCGGACTCCCGGGGTCCGCCATCAGGACACGGCGGACCCGGCGGACCCGGCCGGTCCGCGCCGCATGGTCGCCCTCGACCGCTTCGAGGCGCTGCGGCTCCTCGGCGGTGTCTCCTTCGGCCGGGTCGTCTTCACCCAGCACGCCCTGCCGGCCATCCGGCCGGTCAACCACGTCGTGGACGGCGGGGACATCGTCATCCGCACCCACGAGGGCGCGGCCCTGGTCTCGCACACCCAGCAGGCGGGAGATCCCGGTGTCGTCGTGGCCTATGAAGCCGACGCCATCGACCCCGCGACGCACCTGGGCTGGAGCGTGGTGGTCACCGGCTACGCCCGCATGGTCACCGACCCCCGGGACCTGGCCCGCTATCGGGCCGCGCTGCGTCCCTGGGTGCACCGGACCATGGACTTCACCGTGCGCATCCAGCCGGAAGAGATCACCGCCGTCCGGCTCGTCCCCTGGAGCGAGTAGTCCTCGCCCAGGGGACGCGGCCCCCGGCCCGTCAGGCCGCCCCGTGCCCCGGCCCGGGAATGTGCTGGACGCCGATCCGCTTGCGGAAGACCCAGTACGTCCACCCCTGGTACAGCAGCACCACCGGGGTCAGGAGGCAGGCCACCCAGGTCATCACCTTGAGCGTGTAGGCCGACGAGGAGGAATCGGCGGCCGTCAGGCTCCAGTCCGGGTTGAGGGTGGAGGGCATCACATCGGGGAAGAGGGCGAGGAAGAGCATCGCCACCGCGGCCACCACGGTCAGCCCGGAGGCGGTGAACGCCCAGCCCTCGCGGCCGAGCCGGTTCAGGACCAGGGCGGCGACGAGCGCCACCACCGCCACGAGCAGGGCGGCGAGGCTGCGCGCGTCGCCGCTGTCGGCCTGGGTCCACACCAGGAAGGCCAGGGCCGGGACGGCGGTCAGCAGCCCCAGGCGCTGGGCGAGCGCGCGGGCGCGGACGCGGATGTCGCCAAGGGTCTTGAGTGCGACGAAGACGGTGCCGTGGAAGGTGAAGAGCGCCAGCGTCACCAGGCCCCCGAGGAGGGCGTACGGGTTCAGCAGGTCGAGGACGTTCCCGGCGTATTCGCCCCGGGCGTCGATCTTGACGCCGTGGACGATGTTGGCGAATGCCACTCCCCAGAGGAAGGCGGGCAGCAGGGAGGTCCAGAACAGGGCGTGCTCCCAGTTGCGCTTCCACCGCTCGCCGTCGCGCTTGCCGCGGTACTCGAAGGCCACGCCGCGGATGATCAGGCAGACGAGGATGGCGAGGAGGGGGAGGTAGAAGCCGCTGAAGAGGGTGGCGTACCAGGGCGGGAAGGCCGCGAAGGTGGCGCCGCCGGCGGTCAGCAGCCAGACCTCGTTGCCGTCCCAGACCGGGCCGATGGTGTTGATCAGGACGCGGCGTTCCCGCTCGTCGCGGGCGAGCAGCTTGGTGAGGACGCCCACGCCGAAGTCGAAGCCCTCGAGGAAGAAGTAGCCGGTCCACAGGACGGCGATGAGGATGAACCAGAGGTCGTGGAGATGCATGAGGGGGGTGTCCTGTTCAGTACGCGAAGGCGAGGGGCTCGTCGGTCTCCTCGCCGGGGCCCCGGCGCAGCCGGATGTCCCCGGCGGGGGGCTCCTCGTCCGGGGGACCGGCCTTGACGTACTTGACCAGGAGTCCCACTTCGATGATGGCGAGGACCGCGTAGAGGAGGGTGTAGACGCCGAGCGAGGTGACCTGTTCGCCGGTGGAGACGCCGGGCGACACCGCGTTCGCGGTGGTCATCAGGCCGTAGACGGACCAGGGCTGACGGCCCATTTCGGTGAAGATCCAGCCCCAGGAGTTGGCGATCAGGGGGAAGCCCATGGTGAGGACGGCCAGCCGGATGCTCCACCGGGTGAGGAAGGGCCCGAGCGGGCGGCCGCGGGTGAGCGCGAGCACCGGGAGCTCGTCGTCGGCGCGGCGCAGCTCCGGCGCGAGCCAGAGCCTGCGGCGGGTCAGCCACAGGCCGAGCACGCCGATGGCGAAGGAGGCCAGGCCGAATCCGATCATCCAGCGGAAGGCCCAGTAGGTGGTGGGGATGCTGGGCCGGTAGTCGGGGGCCTTGTCGCCGAAGAGGGCCTTTTCGTGGGCGGCGACATCGTTGATGCCGGGCACCTCGGCGGAGAAGCTGTCCTTGGCGAGGAAGGAGAGCAGGCTGGGGATCTCCACGGCGACGGTGTTGTGTCCCTTCTCGACGTCGCCGTAGGCGAAGAGGGAGAAGGGGGCGGGCTTGTCGGTGTCCCAGAGCGCCTCGGCGGCCGCCATCTTCATGGGCTGCTGCTCGAACATGACCTTGCCGAGCCGGTCGCCGCTGACGGCCGTGAGCAGGCCGAAGACGACGGCGGCGATCAGGCCGAGGCGCAGCGAGGAGCGCAGGGCGGAGATCGTGCGCGGGTCGCGGTCGGCCGTCTTACGGCGGGCCTGACCGACCAGCAGATAGGCCGAGATGCCGATCATGAAGGCGCCGCCGGTGAGGAAGGCGGCGGTCAGGGTGTGGAAGACGACGACGAGGGTGGTGTCCTGGAAGAGGACCCGGCCGATGTCGGTGAGCTCGGTCCGACCGGTCGCCGGGTTGATCCGGTATCCCACGGGATGCTGCATCCAGGAGTTGGCGGCCAGGATGAAGTAGGCCGACAGGACGGTGCCGACGGCGACGATCCAGATGCACGCGCAGTGGAGCTTCTTGGGCAGCTTGTCCCAGCCGAAGATCCACAGGCCGATGAAGGTGGACTCGAAGAAGAAGGCCAGTAGGGCCTCCATCGCGAGCGGCGCGCCGAAGACGTCCCCGACGAAGCGGGAGTAGTCCGACCAGTTCATGCCGAACTGGAACTCCTGGAGGATACCCGTGACCACGCCCATCGCGATGTTGATCACGAGGAGCTTGCCCCAGAACTTCGTGGCCCTGAAGTACTTGTCCTTGCCGGTACGCACCCATGCGGTCTGCAGTCCGGCCACGAAGGCCGAAAGACTGATCGTCAGGGGCACGAAGAGAAAGTGGTAGACGGTGGTGATGCCGAATTGCCATCGCGCCACCGTCTCGTGGGCCAGCGCCAGTTCCACGGTCGGTCTCCTCAGTGGATTGTACGAGCGTTTTCAGCCTTGCTCGTCCCACAGGATTCATCAGCGCCAACGTGCCGGTCCCGCGCTGTTCGGGCCCGTTCAATAGGCCGGACGGCCCTGCTTGTGTGGCCCTGGTGACCCCCCGGTCCGGATATTCCCCGGACATAGCGTTCTGCAAGGCCGTTTCCGGCCATAGGAACCACCCGGCCAGGAGGCCTCTCATGCGTTCAGTGATCATCACCGGCGGTGGCATCAGCGGGTTGGCCGCCGCCTGGCACCTGAGGTCCCGGGCCGAGGTGACTGTGGTGGAGGCCGGGCCCCGGCCCGGCGGAATCCTGCGCACGGGCACCGTCGCCGGCGTGCCGGTCGACGACGGCGCGGAGGCGATGCTCGCGCTGCGCCCCGAGGCGGTCGAACTGGCCGGGGCCGTCGGGCTGGGCGAGGCCCTGGAGGCACCCGCACAGGCGCCCACCGCGCTGTGGACGCGGGGCGCGCTGCGCCCGATGCCCCAGGGGCACTTCATGGGTGTGCCCACCGATCCGGCCGCCCTGGAGGGTACCGGCCTGCTGTCACCCGAGGGACTGGCCCGGCTGGTCCGCGAGGAGGAGATACCCGCCCCGCCCGTCGACGGCGACATCGCCGTCGGCCGCTATCTGGAGGACCGGCTGGGCCGGGAAGCGGTCGACCGGCTGGTCGAGCCGCTGCTCGGCGGAGTGTACGCGGGGCGGGCGGACCGGATATCGCTGCGCGCCGCACTGCCGGCGCTCGCGGACGTCGCCGCGCGGGGCGGTTCCCTGCTGGCGGCCCTGCGGCCCGCCGCGCCGTCCACGGCGTCCGGCGAGCCGTCCCCGGGGGCGTCCGGACGGCCTGTCATGCAGGGGCTGCGCGGCGGCCTGGGACGCCTCCCGTACGCCGTCGCCGAGGCGTCCGGGGCGCGCGTCCTGACCCGCACCCGGGTACGCGAGTTGCGGCGCATCCCCACCGGCTGGCAGGTGCTCGTGTCCGGCCGCACGCCCCGGGTGATGGAGGCCGACGCGGTCGTGCTGGCCGTCCCCGCGTACGCCGCGGCCCCGCTGCTGCGCCCCCATGCCCCGGCCGCCGCCCGCGAGCTCGGCGCGATCGAGCATGCGAGCATGGCCCTGGTGACGCTGGCCTTCGACCGCTCGCGGATGCCCGCCGTGCCTCGGGGCAACGGCTTCCTGGTCCCGCCCGTCGAGGGCCGGGCCGTGAAGGCCGTCACCTTCCTGTCCAACAAGTGGGGCTGGCTCGCCGAAGAGGCTCCCGGCACCTTCGTCCTGCGGGCCTCCGTCGGCCGCGTCGGCGAGGAGCCGGTGCTGGGCCGGGAGGACGGCGAGCTGGCCGCCCTCTGCCTCGCGGAGCTTACCGAAATGACCGGTCCGCTGGGTCGGCCCGCCGACTTCCACGTCTCCCGCTGGGCGCGCGGCCTGCCCCAGTACGCCGTCGGCCACCTGGACCGGGTACGGCGCATCCGCAGCGCCGTGGCGGGCCTGCCCGGACTGGAACTGTGCGGTGCGGCCTACGAGGGAGTGGGCGTCACCGCGTGCGTCGCCGGAGGGAGGGAGGCGGCCCTGCGTGTCCTGGACGCCCGGGCGACGGCGGCCTGACCGGAACCAACCGGCCCACCGGCACCATCCGGCACCATCGGAACCGGGCCGGACGGATCCACGGGTTCGCGCACCCGTTCCCGGCGCGTCGGCGAGGACGGCTACCGTGAGTCCTTGCAGGGCCCCTGGGGCCCGGTGACGCACGAGGAGGGTGCCGGTGGACAAGGACGAGAGGCCGTCGCGCATGCCGCAGCTGCGCCTGGACGAGCTGCTGGACGAACTGCAGGCACGGATCGACGACGCGCGCGGCACCCGCGACCGGGTGCACAGCCTGCTGGAGGCCGTCCTGGCGGTGGGGCGCGACCTGGACCTCACCCATGTGCTGCGCAGCATCGTGGAGGCCGCCGCGACGCTGGTCGACGCGCGGTACGCGGCACTGGGCGTGATCGGCCCGGACGGCCGCTCCCTGGGGCAGTTCCTGACGGTGGGTCTCTCCCCGGAGGAGATCGACGCGATCGGCCCGTTCCCCTCGGGCCACGGCATCCTCGGCGAGCTGATCCGCCACCCCGAGCCGCTGCGCCTGGCGGATCTCGGCACCCACCCGGCCTCCCACGGGTTCCCCGCCCACCACCCGCCGATGCGGACCTTCCTCGGCGTGCCGATCCGGGTGCGCGAGGAGGTCTTCGGCAATCTCTATCTGACGGACAAGCGCGGCGGCCAGGAATTCGACGCCGAGGACGAGGCGGTCCTGACCACTCTGTCCGTGGCCGCGGGCGTCGCCATCGACAACGCGCGGCTGTACGAGGCGTCCCAGCGGCAGCACCGCTGGCTCCAGGCGAGCGGGGAGATCACCAGCAGCCTGCTGTCGGGCCGGGCGCGGCTGGACGTCCTGGAGCTGATCGCGGCCAGGGCCCGGGACATCGCCGGGGCGGCGCTCGCGGACGTCTCCGTGGCCGTCTCCGAGGACGAGCTGCGGGTGGAGCTGGCGACCGGCACCGGGGCCGGGGCACGCCAGGGGCTGGTGGTGCCCATGAAGGGCACGCTGCCGGGCGCCGCGTACCGCGAGGGCAGGCCGGTGACCAGTAAAAATCTATGTGAGGACGAGCGGTTCACGGCCGGGCCCGGGCGCATCACCGACCTGGGGGCGGCCGTGGCGGTGCCGCTGGGCACTACCGGGGACTCGGCCCGGGGCGTGCTGCTGCTGGCCCGTACAGCCGGGGAACCGGCGTTCACCGAGGACGAGATCCGCCCGCTGGAGGGTTTCGCCGGGCAGGCGGCCCTCGCGTTGGAGCTCGCCGAGCGTCGGCGCGACGCCGAGCAGCTCGCCCTGCTGGAGGACCGCGACCGCATCGCCCGGGACCTGCACGACCTGGCCATCCAGCGCCTCTTCGCCACCGGGATGACCTTGCAGAGCGCCACGAGGTTTATCGACCACTCCGGGGCCGCCGAGCGCGTCACCCGGGCTGTGGGCGACCTCGACGAGACCATCAAGATCATTCGCTCGACGATCTTCGGGCTGCGGGCGCGGGAGTGCGAGGCGGGCCCGACGCTGCGCGCCCGGGCGGCGCGGGCCGTCGGCGAGGCGGCCGCCACGCTGGGATTCCCGCCCCGGCTGACCATGGAGGGGCTGATCGACACGGACGTCCCGCCGCAGGTGGCCGACCACGTCATGGCGGTCCTCGGCGAGGCCCTGAGCAACACTGCCCGGCACGCCCACGCCACCCGGGTCGAGGTGGACCTGCGCGCCACCGGGAAGCGGACAGTGCTCACCGTGACGGACAACGGTGTGGGCATCCCCGAGGGCGGGCGCCGCAGCGGGCTGGCCAACCTGGCCGAACGGGCGCACAGCGTCGGCGGCACCTTCGAGTTCACCGCACCGCCCGAGGGCGGCAGCCGCCTGGTGTGGTCGGCGCCACTGGACCGGCGTTGAGCGCTCCGCTGGAAGTGGGGTCACACGACCGCGGGCCGTCCATGGCTGGTCGCACCACGCGGCAAAGCCGCATGGTGTTACGCCCCGCGCCCCGAAGGGGCGCGGGGCCGCACCGGATTTCGGCAAGCCCGCTCAGCGGCCGCCCGTACGCACGGAAGACGCGGCCCGGCCACCGTCACGGTGGCCGGGCCGCGCCGTCACGGGTGCTGCTGCTCGCCGACGAGCGCCTCGGTGGCGATGACGGCGGCCTGTACGCGCCGCTCGACGCCGAGCTTGGCCAGCAGCCGGGAGATGTGGTTCTTCACGGTCTTCTCGGCGAGGTAGAGCCGCTGACCGATCTCCCGGTTGGTGAGCCCCTCGCCGATCAGCGTCAGGATCTCGCGCTCGCGGTCGGTCAGCCCGGCGAGCGGCTGCGGCTGGTGCTTCTCCGTCTCCTCGCCGCGCAGCCGGGCCATCAGCCGGGTGGTGGCGCCCGGGTCGAGCATGGACTGCCCGGCGGCCACCGTGCGCACGGCGGTCACCAGGTCGGTGCCGCTGATCTGCTTGAGCACATAGCCGGCGGCTCCGGCCATGATGGCGTCCAGCAGGGCCTCCTCGTCGTCGAAGGAGGTCAGCATCAGGCAGGCGAGCCCGGGCATGCGCGAGCGTAGCTCCCGGCAGACCGACACCCCGTCCCCGTCGGGCAGCCGTACGTCGAGCACGGCCACGTCCGGGCGCAGCGCGGGCACCCGGGTCAGGGCCTGTGCGACCGTGGCCGCCTCGCCGATCACGGTGAGGTCGGGTTCGGCGTCGAGGACGTCGTGGACGCCGCGCCTTACCACCTCGTGGTCGTCGAGGAGGAAGATCCTCACGGGTGTCCTTCGCCCTTCGGCGGCGCTTTCCGGCATGGTCCTACTCTCCATGGTGCTGTGTCCCGCAGCCGTCGCGGCCGCGGGTTCCGTTGGGCAGGATGCCCCCGGCACGGGGCCCTCGCACAGGGCCTGTCGGCCCCCACAAGTGGTACATACGGTTCATCCTGCCATCGCGCGCGTGACGCCGCGGGCCCTCCTGGGGGCCCGCGGCGTCACGCGTGTCCGGACGAGTTCGCGTGTGTTCAGGCGAGCGCCGCGCCGAGGATCATGAATCCGGCGACGGCAGCCAGCAGGAGGCCCATCAGGGGTGCCATGAACCGCAGGTAGCGGTCGTAGCGGACCTTCGACAGGGCCAACCCGCCCATGACGACCGCCGAGGTCGGCGTGATCAGGTTCACCCAGCCCGAGGCCGACTGATAGGCGGTGACGACCATCGCCCGGCCGACGCCCGCGAAGTCGGCGAGCGGGGCGAGGATCGGCATGGCCAGGGCGGCGTGGCCGGAGGACGAGGGGACGAAGAACGCCAGCGGGATGTTCACCAGGAACATCAGCACCGTGAAGAACCCCGATGAGGTGCCCGAGACGACGCCGTGCAGGGCATGGAGGATGGTGTCGGTGATGCTGGCGTTGTTCATGATGACGGTGACACCACGGGCCAGCATGATGATCATCGCTGCCCCGATGAAGTCCCCGGCACCCGCGACGACGGCGTTCGCCGTTCCCTTCTCACCGAGTCCCGCCAGGACGCCCACGACGACGGCCGCCACGATGAACAGGGCCGCCAGCTCCGGGAAGTACCAGCCCAGGGTGGGCAGGAAGGTGACGCCGAGGTCGGCCCAGGGGATCACGGCGAAGATCATGAAGAGGAAGGTCGCCGCGAACAGGACCAGCACCACGCGCTGGCGTACCGTCAGGGGCTCGGTCGTGGCGCCCCCGGCCCGCAGCTCCTCGTCATCCGGCTGCGCGGGGACCAGTGAGCGGGCGGGATCCTCCAGCACCCTTCGCGCGTAGCGCACCAGGTACCAGGCGGCCAGCGAGGTCAGCACCACCCACATCAGCAGCCGGAGCGCGATGCCGTCGCCCGTGCCGATGCCGGCGCTGTCGGAGGCCACCCCGGTGGCGAAGGGGTTCACGGTGGAGGCGAGGGTGCCGACCCCGGCCCCCACCATGATCACCGCGGCGCCGGTCATCCGGTCGTAGCCCAGCTTGAGCACGAGCGGGATCATCAGCCCGTAGAAGCCCAGCGTCTCCTCGGCCATCCCGTAGGTGGTGCCGCCGAGGGAGAACAGGGCCATGAGCACCACGAGCAGCAGGACCCGGTGCCGCTGGAGCCGTTCGGCCAGCCGGGCCACCCCCGAGGTCAGGGCGCCGGTGCGCAGGGTGACGGTGATGAAGGCGCCCACGGCCAGGACGAACAGGAACACTCCCGCCGCCCCGAAGAACGCGCCGTCGCCGCCCGGGGCGGTGAGCCCGGAGTGGGCGTTCGTGACCCCGTACAGGCCGTTGACGGGGGAGAGGAAGAGGTCCTTGAGCCGACCGCCGAAGCTCGTGGCCAGATGGACCGAGTGGTACGTGTCCGGGACGGGACTGCCGTCCTTGGTGTCGTAGCGGCCGGGCGGGACGACGAACGTCAGGCCCCAGACGACGACGGTGACGGCGACGAGGACGGTGAACGCGGAGGGGAAGCGCGGTGCCTTCCGGGCGGCCGGGACGGCGGCCGTCTCGCCGCTGTCCCGTGGTTCGCCGACGGTGCGGGATGTGGTGTCGGTGCTCATGCCCGCGTCCCTGTTCCGACGGCGGTCGCCGCCTCGAAGGGACGCCCGCCGGGCGTGATCACCGTGCCGGCGGTGCCGGCGAGGATGGCCTCCACGTCGGTGAGCGCCCCGATGGCGGCCATGCCGCCGGTGAGCTCCACGAACCGGCACACCGCCTCCACCTTCGGACCCATCGAACCGGCCGGGAACTCCTCGGCACGCAGCCGGGCGGGCGTGGTGTGCCCGATGGGCTCGGCCTCCGGGGTGCCCCAGCCTCGGACGACCTGAGGCACATCAGTGAGCAGCAGCAGGGCGTCGGCGTCGAGTGCCTCGGCGAGCAGGGCGGCGGTGAGGTCCTTGTCGACGACCGCCTCGACGCCCGTGAGCCGCCCGGTGTCGTCGCGGACGACCGGGACGCCGCCGCCTCCCGCGCAGACGGCGACCGCGCCGGAGGCGAGCAGCAGCCGGATGAGCCGGGTCTCGACGACGCGCTGCGGATCGGGTGAGGGCACGACCCGGCGCCAGTGCTCGCCGTCCCGCCGTACGGTCCAGCCGCGCTCGGCCGCCAGGCGCCCGGCCTCCTCCTCGCCGTACACCGGCCCCACGAACTTGGTGGGGCGCTCGAAGGCCGGGTCGGCGGCGGAGACGAGGGTCTGGTTGAGCAGGGCGCAGACCTGCCTGCCCGGCAGGGCGTTCTGCAGTGACTGCAGCAGCCAGTAGCCGATCATGCCCTGGGTCTCGGCGCCCAGGACGTCGAAGGGATACGGCGAGGTGAGGCTCCGGTCGGCGGCGCTCTGCAGCGCGAGCAGGCCGACCTGCGGCCCGTTGCCGTGGGTGATGACCAGTTCGTGGTCGTGGGCGAGGGGGGCCAGGGCGGCCACGGCCGCCCTGACGTTGGCGTGCTGCACGGCTGCGTCCGGCCGGTCTCCCCTGCGCAGCAGGGCGTTCCCGCCGAGCGCGACGACGACGCGCATGACTTCTCCCGGGAGTGGTGGGGTGGGGGTGTCAGTCGCCGAGGGTGGCGACGAGGACGGCCTTGATGGTGTGCAGCCGGTTCTCGGCCTGGTCGAAGACGACGGAGTGGGAGGACTCGAAGACCTCGTCGGTGACTTCCAGGGCGGTCATGCCGGTGCGGGCGAGGATTTCGGCGCCCACGGTGGTGTCGCCGTCGTGGAAGGCGGGCAGGCAGTGGAGGAACTTCACCCGGGGGTTGCCCGTCGCCTTGAGGACGTCCATGGTCACCTGGTAGGGCTTGAGGAGTTCGACGCGCTCGTCCCAGATCTCCTTGGGCTCGCCCATGGACACCCACACGTCGGTGTAGAGGAAGTCCGCTCCCGTGACGCCCTCGGCCAGGTCCTCGGTGATGGTGATCCGGGCGCCGGTGGAATCCGCGATGCGCAGGGCCTCCTTGACCACGTCGGGGGCGTTGCGCAGGCTCGCCGGGCCGATCATGCGGACGTCCATGCCGAGCATGGCGCCCATGACGAGGAGGGAGTTGCCGACGTTGTTGCGGGCGTCGCCGAGGTAGGCGAACGAGATCTCGTGCAGCGGCTTGTCGGTGTTCTCCCACATCGTCAGCGCGTCGGCGAGGGACTGGGTGGGGTGCCACTCGTCGGTCAGCCCGTTCCACACCGGGACCCCGGAGTGGTCGGCCAGCTCCTCGACGGCGCGCTGGCTGCTGCCGCGGTACTCGATGCCGTCGTACATGCGGCCGAGGACGCGGGCGGTGTCCTTGATGGACTCCTTGTGGCCGATCTGGGATCCGGTGGGCTCGAGGTAGGTGACGTGGGCGCCCTGCTGGTGGGCGGCGGCCTCGAAGGCGCAGCGGGTCCGGGTGGAGGTCTTCTCGAAGACGAGGGCGATGTTCTTGCCGCGCAGCCGCTGCTGTTCGGTGCCGGAGGCGTGGGCGGCCTTCAGCCGGATGGACAGGTCGAGCAGGAAGCGGAACTCGGCGGGGCTGAAGTCGAGTTCCTTGAGGAAGCTGCGGTGGCGGAGGTTGAGGGCCATGTCGGGTGTCGCTCCTTGCGAGGGGATGGACGGGGGAGGGGAGGGCCGTCAGACGGCGTCGCGCTCGACGGGGCAGCTCATGCAGCGGGGGCCACCGCGGCCGCGGCCGAGCTCGCTGCCCCGGATGGTGATCACCTCGATGCCGCTGCGCCGCAGGTGGGTGTTGGTGGTGACGTTGCGCTCGTAGGCGACGACGACGCCGGGTTCGACCGCCAGGACGTTGCAGCCGTCGTCCCACTGCTCCCGCTCCGCGGAGTGGACGTCCTGGGTGGCGGTCAGCACCGTGATGGCCGGCAGGCCCAGGGCGTCGGCGATGGCGTGGTGCATGTCCCCGGGGGCGTGATCGGTGATGTGCAGTTTCTCGTCGTCCGCGCCGGGCTCGATGGTGACCGACGGCAGCATGCCGAGGCCCGCGTACTGGGTGAAGGTGTCGCCGCTGACCATGGTCATGACCGTGTCGAGGTGCATGAAGCTGCGCTTCTTGGGCATCTCCAGGGCCACGACGCGGCGGGCCGAGCCGGCCGCGAACATCCGCAGGGCCAGCTGCTCGACGGCCTGCGGGGTGGTGCGCTCGCTCATCCCCACCAGGACGGCCCCGTTGCCGATGACCAGGACGTCGCCGCCCTCGATGGTGGCGGGGTGGGCGGCCTGGCCATCCGACCAGTGCCGGAACTCCTGCTTCTCGAACAGCGGGTGATGCGCGTAGATGGCCTCGAAGTGGACGGTCTCGCGGCGGCGGGCCCGCTTGCTCATCGGGTTGACGCTCACCCCGTCGTACACCCAGCAGGAGGTGTCCCGGGTGAACAGGTGGTTGGGCAGCGGAGCCAGGACGAAGTCGTCGGGGGCCATGGTGTGGAGGCGGACACTGCGTACGGCGCCCAGGCGCTGCGTCAGCTCCCGCTTGGTCACGCCGCCGATGAGGGACCGGGCCAGCTCGGCGGGGCCCATGGCGTCGAACGCGGCCCGTATGCGGTCGGTGGCCAGGGGGCCGAAGTCCCGCTCGTCGAAGAGGCGGTCGTGCACCAGGGCGCGGGCGGCCGGGCGCGCCAGCGTCTCGGTGAGCAGATCGGCCAGGTAGTGGACCGTCACACCGCGGTCGCGCAGGGCGTCGGCGAAGGCGTCGTGCTCCTCCCGGGCGCGCTTGACCCACAGCACGTCGTCGAAGAGCAACTCGTCCTTGTTCGTGGGGGTGAGGCGCTTCAGCTCCAGGTCCGGGCGGTGGAGGATGACCTGCCGGAGCCGGCCGGTCTCGGAATCAACGTGAAAGTTCATGACTCTCCTGGGACGGGAGCGGTGGCGGCGGACCATCGGTCGGGCACGCCCGCTCTCCGGAATCCGGTGGCCTGATTCCGGCCTCCGGCTTGATGACTCGACACTGTCATGTCCGCACCACTGTCAACGGCTGCCACTGGTCCTCAACCACGACCCTCTGGTCCCGGCCCGGGCAGGACCAGAGGACCGCCGAGTGGTCGGGACCATCGGCCCCGCGCGGGGACGGCCGGGGGTGCGCGCAGTTCCTCGTCCGCTTTGGCTACGGGCCGGACGGCGTGCGGACGTCCCGCGCCGTGACGGCGGCACGACGACAAAGGCGTTGCCCCCGCCACCTTTTCGGTGGTGGGGGCAACGCCCGCGCCGCGCCCGTGGGTGTCAGCGATCCGCCGCCGGAGTCGTGTCACGTGCGTAGTAGGCGCTGCGCATGATGTCCTGCATGTCGTCGAGCATGGGCATGCGCGGGTTGGCGGGAGCGCACTGGTCCTCGAAGGCGTTGAGCGCCTGCCGGGGGAGGGCGTCGAGGAAGACGCCCTCGTCGATGCCCAGCGCCTGGAAGGACGGTTCGATGCCCACCGCCTCCCGCAGGCGCTCCACGGCCGCGGCGTAGGAGGCGACCCCCTCCTCGGGGGTCGCGGCCGGCAGCCCCAGGGATCGGGCGATCTCCTGGAAGCGTTCGGGGGCCCGGTAGCTCTCGTACTTCGGCCAGCCGGTCAGCTTCGTGGGGACGGTGCCGTTGTAGCGGATGACGTGCGGCAGCAGGATCGCGTTCGTCCGGCCGTGGGCGATGTGGAACGTGGCACCCAGGGTGTGCGCCATGGCGTGGACGATGCCGAGGAAGGCGTTGCCGAAGGCCATGCCGGCGATTGTGCTCGCGTTGTGCACCTTCTCCCGGGCCACGGGCTGTGCGGCCCGGTCGGTGACGGCCGCCTCCAGGTTCTCGAAGATCAGCTTGATCGCGTGCAGGGCGAGGCCGTCGGTGAAGTCGCTCGCATAGACCGACACGTACGCCTCGGTCGCGTGCGTCAGCGCGTCGAAGCCGCTGTCGGCCGCCAGGGCCGCGGGGAGGTTCTTCGTCAGCAACGGATCGATGATGGCGACGCTCGGGGTCAGCGCGTAGTCGGCCAGCGGGTACTTGCGGCCCGTCGACGGATCGGAGATCACCGCGAACGGCGTGACTTCCGCCCCGGTGCCCGAGGTCGTCGGGATGCACACCAGGCGGGCCCGCTCGCCCAGCTCGGGGAAGCGGAAGGCACGCTTGCGGATGTCGGAGAACTTCTGCCGCATGTCGGAGAAGTCGATGTCGGGCTGCTCGTAGAGCAGCCACATCACCTTGGCCGCGTCCATGGGGGAGCCGCCGCCCAGCGCGATGATGGTGTCGGGCTTGAATTCGCGCATCAGCCGGGCGCCGTGCCGCACCGAGTCGATGCTGGGCTCCGGCTCCACGTTGTCGATGACCTGGATCGTCACCGGCTCCACGCGGTGCAGCAGGACGCGGGTGATCCGGTCGACATAGCCGAGGCGGGTCATGGTCGCGTCGGTCACCACGGTGACGCGCCGGACGCCGGCCATGGAGGCCAGATAGCGGATGGCCTGCGGCTCGAAGTAGATCTTCGGCGGGACCTTGAACCACTGCAGGTTGTTGCGGCGCGAGCTGACGCGCTTGATGTTCAGCAGGTTGACCGTGGAGACGTTGTCGGAGACCGAGGTGTGCCCCCACGAGCCGCAGCCCAGTGTCAGCGAGGGCGTCAGGTGGTTGTAGATGCCGCCGATGGCCCCCTGCGACGAAGGCGCGTTGACTATGACCCGCACGGTCTGCATACGGTGCCCGAACTCCTCGGCCACTGCCGGGTCACCGGTGTGGACCACCGCGCTGTGCCCCTGGCCGTGGAAGGCGACCATGGCGGCCGCGAGGTCGAAGCCTTCGGTCTGTGTCCCGGCCCGCAGGACGGTCAGTACGGGGCAGAGCTTCTCCCGGGTCAGCGGTTCGGCAGGACCCACGTGCCCGGCCTCGACCAGGATGACCGAGGTCTCCTCCGGCACGGTGAACCCCGCCTGCTCCGCGATCCACGCGGGGCTGCGCCCCACGACCGAGGGGTTCACCCTCGGCTCGCCCCCGGCGGAGGGGTCGGCCGGGAAGAGGAACTCCTCCAGCAGCCGCTTCTCCTGCGCGGTGGCCACGTGCGCGTGCAGCCGGCGGAACTCCTCCACCGCCCGGTCGTAGATCTCGGTGTCCAGGATGACGGCCTGCTCCGAGGCGCAGATCATGCCGTTGTCGAAGGACTTCGACAGCACCAGGTCGTTGACCGCCCGCCGGACGTCGGCGCTGCGGTGGACGTAGGCGGGGACGTTGCCGGCGCCCACGCCGATGGCCGGCTTGCCCGCCGAGTAGGCCGCCTTGACCATGGAGTTCCCCCCGGTGGCGAGGATGAGCGCGACGCCCTCGTGGTGCATCAGCAGCCTCGTGGCCTCCAGCGAAGGGTTCTCGACCCACTGGACGCAGTGCTCCGGCGCCCCGGCCGCGACGGCCGCGTCCCGCACGATGCGCGCCGCCTCCGCGCTGCACCACTGGGCGGAGGGGTGGAAGGCGAAGACCACGGGGTTACGGGTCTTCAGCGCCAGCAGCGCCTTGAAGACCGTGGTGGAGGTGGGGTTGGTGACGGGGGTGATCGCGCAGACGACGCCCACCGGCTCGGCGATCTCGATCATGCCGTCGGTCTCGTCCCGGGAGACGACACCGACCGTCCTCACGCGGGACATGCTGTCCGTGACGTGCTCGCAGGCGAACATGTTCTTCGCCGCCTTGTCCTCGAACACCCCGCGGCCGGTCTCCTCCACCGCCAGCCGGGCCAGGTGGGTGTGCTGGTCGAGGGCGGCCACCGACGCCTTGGCGACGATGTGGTCGACCTGCTCCTGGGAGAGGGACGCGTAGTCGTCCAGCGCCTTCAGTCCGTTCGTGACCAGCCGGTCCACCGCGACGGCGGTGTCGGAGGGCACGTCGGTGGCGGTTCGGGTTCCGGCGTCGTGTTGGTTCATGGAAGGACTCCGTCGTCGTCAATGCGCGGCCGGGATACCGGCGGCCTTGTCGGGCGGCGCCCTCCCGGGCGCCACCCGCACGCCCAGCCTCGTCCACGGCACGCCCCGCACGCAGGGTCCGAAGGTCCCCCGCAAGAGCCCGCTGGTCCGCGATCCGGCACGCCCGAAGGGCCGATCGGCCCCGCCTCGGGAAGGGACCGGCTGCCGGACCGGTCGGCCCGTGCGCACAAGCGGGCGGCGGGGCAGTCTGGAGGGGATCAGTGGCCATCGGCTCCACGGCGGCCCGTGAACGCGTCCTGAAGGGACTTGGCAGGAGAGGAGGGAGGGCCAGTGCAGACGCTGACCGTCGGCGAGATCATGACATCCGGTGTGGCGCGTGCGCGCCCGGGAACATCGTTCGAGGGCCTCGTACGGTTGCTGCGCCGGCGGGGCGTCAGCGGCGTGCCGGTGCTCGACGCGGACGACAAGGTCGTCGGAGTGGTCTCGGAGAAGGACCTGGAGAGGACCCGGCAGCGCCGGGGCACGGCCGCGGAGTTGATGTCCACCCCCGCGATCACCGTGCACCCCGAACAGCGCGCGGTCGACGCCGCCCGTGTCATGGACCGCCACCGCGTCAACCGGCTGCCCGTCGTGGACGAGGAGGACCGGCTCATCGGCATCGTCACCCGCGGTGACGTGCTGCGCCTCTTCCTGCGCAGCGACGCCGCGATCCGCGCGGAGATCGAGGGCCAGGTGCTGCCCCGGACGATGCGGGCACAGGAGGGGGCCGTGCGCGTCGTGGTCCGTGACGGGCTCGTCCTGCTGGACGGTTGGGTGCCGGCCACCGCCGACGTCCCCGCAACCGTGCGGCAGGCATGGCGGGTGGATGGCGTCACGGGCGTGGTCAGCCGCCTGCGGGCCGGATCGGACCCGGTCGGCGACCGGGCCCGGGCCACGGCCCCCGACCCGCCTGCCAGGCGCGAACCGACGGGCTGAGCGGGCGGTCAGTCCGCGCGCAGCCCGTGTGCCCGGAACTGCTCCCGTACCCGCTGCACGAGGGGCACGTCCGGTGTGGGGGTGTCCCGCAGGGGAAAGGGCAGGCCCAGGGCCTCGTACTTGCCCGCGCCGAGCTTGTGGAACGGCAGCACGTCCACGCGCTCCACACAGTCCAGGCCCGCGGCGAAGGATGCCAGCCCGTCCACGTCCGCTTCCGCATCCGTCCAGCCCGGTACGAGGACGTAGCGCACCCACACGCGCTTGCCCAGCGCGTCGAGCCGGCGGGCGAAGCGGAGCGTCGGGGCCAGCGCGCCGCTGGTCAGTTTGCGGTAGGCACGGCTGTCGAAGGACTTGATGTCGAGAAGCACCAGGTCGGTGGCGTTCAGCAGCGCGTCGTCGGCGCGGGCGCCGAGATTGCCCGAGGTGTCCAGGGCCGTGTGGAGGCCGAGTTCCTTGCACCTGCGCAGTACCTCGCCGGTGAACACGGGCTGCAGCAGCGGCTCGCCGCCGCTGATCGTCACCCCGCCGCCGGAGGCCGCCAGGAACGGCCGGCACGACTCGATCCGGGCCATGACCTCGTCCACGCCGACGGCCCGGCCGTCGCGCATGTGCCAGGTGTCGGGGTTCTGACAGTACAGACAGCGCAGCGGGCAGCCGCTGGTGAACAGCACGAACCGGGTTCCCGGGCCGTCGACGCCCGTCGACAGGTCCCAGGAATGGACCCGGCCCCCCACGGAAGTGGGGAGCCGGCCCTGTTCCACCCCGTTCACACCGCGCCGTGGAAGGTGCGGCTGATGACGTCACGCTGCTGGTTCCGGGTGAGCCGCACGAAGTTGACGGCGTAGCCGGACACCCGGATCGTCAGGTCGGGATACTTCTCGGGGTGCTCCATGGCGTCCTCCAGCGTGGCGCGGTCCAGGACGTTGACGTTCATGTGGAAGCCGCCCGAGGCCATGTAGCCGTCCAGCAGGCCGACCAGGTTGGTCACCCGGTCCGCCCGGCTGCGCCCCAGCCCGTCGGGCGTCACGGTCGACGTCAGCGAGATTCCGTCCAACGCCTGGTCGTAGGGCAGTTTGGCGACCGATAGAGCGGAGGCCGCCATGCCGTGGCGGTCCCGGCCGTTCATGGGGTTGGCGCCGGGCGCGAAGGGAGCACCCGCCCGCCGCCCGTCGGGGGTGTTGCCGGTGTGCTTGCCGTACACCACGTTGGACGTGATAGTGAGCACCGACTGGGTGTGCTCGGCACCGCGGTAGGCGGGATGCCGACGGACCTTCGCCATGAACGAGGTGACGAGGCCGGAGGCGATGGAGTCCGCACGGTCGTCGTTGTTGCCGTAGGCCGGGTAGTCGCCTTCCACCTCGTAGTCGACCGCCAGACCGCTCTCGTCGCGGATCACCTTCACGCGCGCGTGCTTCACTGCGGAGAGACTGTCGGCCGCCACGGACAGGCCGGCGACGCCGCAGGCCATGGTGCGCCGCACGGGGTGGTCGTGCAGCGCCATCTCCAGCCGTTCGTACGCGTACTTGTCGTGCATGTAGTGGATGACGTTGAGTGCGTCGACGTACGTCCCCGCCAGCCAGTCCAGCATCCGGTCGTAGGCCGCGCGCAGCTCCTCGTAATCCAGGTACTCGCCGGTCAGGGGCGAGGAGGCGGGAGCAATCTGTTCGCCGGTCAGCTCGTCGCGGCCGCCGTTGATCGCGTACAGCAGCGCCTTGGCGAGGTTGACCCGCGCACCGAAGAACTGCATCTGCTTCCCCACCGTCATGGCTGAGACGCAGCAGGCGATGGCGGTGTCGTCACCGGTGCGCGGTCGCATCAGGTCGTCGGACTCGTACTGAATGGAGCTGGTGTCGATGGAGACCTCGGCGCAGTAGCGCTTGAAGCCCTCCGGCAGCGCGGGTGACCACAGGACGGTGAGGTTCGGCTCCGGAGCGGGGCCGAGGTTGTACAGGGTGCGCAGGAAGCGGAAGGACGTGCGGGTGACCAGCGGCCGGCCGTCGGTCCCGATGCCGCCGATGGACTCCGTCACCCAGGTGGGATCTCCGGAGAACAGCTCGTCGTACTCGGGGGTGCGCAGGAAGCGTACGATCCGCAGCTTGATGACGAAGTCGTCGATCAGCTCCTGGGCGCGGACCTCGTCGATGCGGCCTTCCGCCAGGTCCCGTTCGAGGTAGACGTCGAGGAACGTCGACGTGCGGCCCAGGGACATGGCCGCGCCGTTCTGCTCCTTGACCGCCGCCAGATAGCCCAGGTACAGCCACTGCACGGCCTCGTGGGCGGTGGCGGCGGGCCGGGAGACGTCGCAGCCGTAGCCTGCCGCCATGCGCGTGAGCTCTTCAAGCGCCCGCACCTGCTCGGCGAGCTCCTCGCGGTCGCGGATCACCGCCTCGTCGGACGGCACACCGTCCAGCCGCGCCCGCTCGGCGCGCTTGGCCTCGATCAGCCGGTCCACTCCGTACAGCGCCACCCGGCGGTAGTCCCCGATGATCCGGCCGCGCCCGTAGGAGTCCGGGAGCCCGGTGATGATGCCCGCCTTGCGGGCCCGGCGCATGGCGGGGGTGTAGGCGTCGAAGACGCCGTCGTTGTGGGTCTTGCGGTAGGTGCCGAAGACCTTGGTGACGAACGGGTCGGGCTCGTAGCCGTAGGCGCGCAGACCGTTCTCCACCATCCGCAGGCCGCCGTTCGGCATGATCGCGCGCTTGAGCGGGGCGTCGGTCTGCAGGCCGACGATCAGCTCGCGGTCGCGGTCGATCCAGCCGGGGCGGTGCGAGGTGATGGTGGAGGGCGTCGCGGTGTCGACGTCGAGGATTCCCTTGCGCCGCTCCTCCGGGAACAGGGCGGTGACGCTGCTCCACACGGCGCGGGTCCGCTCGGTCGGGCCCGCCAGGAAAGAAGCGTCCCCTTGGTAGGGGGTGACGTTCGCCTGGATGAAGTTCCGTACGTCGATCCGCTCGCGCCAGCCCTGTCCGGCGAACCCGTGCCAAGCGCCGGCGGCGGGGTCGGCTGCGGACTCGGTCACCACGGTCATCACTGTCTCCGATCGTTCACGACGCCGCTCGCGGGTCGGTTCCGCGGGGCGTCCTGCTGTCCGATGCTCGTCGCCTCCGGTGCTGCCCGGCCAGGGACCATGGGCGTACGAAGCCCCACCGAGCGGCCCCGCGCCCGCTGCCGTGCCGGGGCCGCTGGTCCCGGCACGGCCGGGGACCTTCGGCCTCCGTCGGCACGGCGGCGAGAGATGCGAGGGGTGAGGGTCACGGGTGAGGGACCACGGCGACGGGGCAGAGCGCGTGGTGCAGCGCCGCGTGGGCGACCGACCCGAGCCGCCGGAAGTCGTGACTCCCGGGCAGGCGGCGTCCCACGACCATGAGGGCGGCGCCGGAGCCGTTGGAGAGCAGGACCTCCGCCGCGCTGCCGATCTCCACGTGCTCGACGACCTCGACCTGCGGATACTTCTCCCGCCAGGGGCGCAGGGCCTCGGCCAGCCGCTTGGCTTCGAGCGCTTCCAGGCCGCCGGCCTCATCGGCCAGGTAGATCGAGCCCGGGCTCCAGGCGAAGACCGGTGGAACGGTCCAGGCCCGTACGGCCCGGACGCGCGCGTCGCGGGCCGCCGCTGCGGCGAAGGCGAAGTCCAGCACCGGCCCGCCGGTCTCCTCCGTCTCCTGCACACCCACGACCACCTCGTCCATCGTGGGCCCGGGCTCGTCCAGGCGCGCAGGGCGCACCAGAACCACCGGCCTGACTGCTTGACGCAGCACCTTCAGCGAGACGGAGCCCAGGAGGTGGCCGACCACTGCTCCATGGCCCCGGGAACCGAGGACGAGCAGATCCGCCCGGGCCGCCTCGGCCAGCAGCGCAGGCACAGGCTCGGCCGGAACCAGTTCGCTCGTCACCGTCAGGTCGGGGAACGCGGTGCTCAGCCTCTCCTGCGCCTCGCGCAGTACTCCGGCAGCCCACTGCTGCTGCACGTCCGCGTCCGCGGCGACGGCCGCATCCAGTGGTTGCCACATCCATGCGTGGACGAGCCGCAGCGCCATGCCGCGGCGCGCGGCCTCGGCCGCCGCCCAGTCCGCCGCGGCGAGGCTGTGGTCCGTTCCGTCCAGTCCGACGGTGATCGTGCCGGGCATGAGAGCCTCCGGGAAAAAGAGCCGATACGGCAGGGATGATGCGCACCCTTGCCGAGACCACTGTCTGCCGGCGCCCTGCCACGCGGCGAGGGACCGAAGGTCCCCGGCACGGGGGCGAGCGTCCCTGCCCGGCCCGGTGCCGTCACCTGTGCAGCCGCTTCGACCAGAGCGGTTCCACGACCCGCCACTCGGCGGCCCACTGCTCGTACCGCTTGCGGTCGACCGCAGCGACGAGGCCGGCCCGGGCACCGAGGTAGGCGAGCAACAGCACCAGGGCCGCCACCATGCCGGTGAAACAACCCGTGGTCAGCGCCTCCTGCCGGGTCGTCGGAGGCTGGACGATCCTGTCCTTCCCGTCCACCCACACCTGGACCGTTCCGCCCTTCGGGGTGTCGCCGGGAACCTCGGTGAGGCCGAGGTGGGAGACACCCCGGTCGTCGGTCCAGCGGACCGGTGCCCACTGGTCGCCGAGCCCGGACGAGGTCCCCTGCGCTTCGGCGGCCGTGTGCGCGACGACCTGGTGCCGGGTGGCCGACTGCTCCGCCGCCGTACGCATCGCGGCGGCGTAAGTGCTCCTGCCCACCAGGAAGGGGATGACGGCCAGGGCGAGGACGAGAAGCAGCAACAGACAGGCGCAGAGCCGGTCGTGGTATCGGTCGCAGTCGCGCCGCAGGGGGTGGTGACGGTGGGACGTGCGGTGCGTTGTCATGGTGTGCCTCCGCGAACGGGAATCCAGTGCGGCTCAGCGCGCTCCTCCTACCGTCGAATCCCCGGCGAGCCCGAGTCATGGGGTCGAAGGTCCCTTGGGGGCTGCCGGACGCCGGTCCCGCAGGGAACCGAACGGCGGCGGTCATCTCCTGGCGCCCCGGGCGCGCCCCTGCTGCAAACGGTCGAGCTGGTCATGCACGGCGAATTCCGGATGGGTACCTGGCGGTGCTTTGACGCTCACCAGGTTCTCGCACCGCCGCGGGGGCTGGTCTGGGCGGCCAGGTCGCGCCTCGCGAGGTTGCCCGTCAGTGGCTTCGACCGCTACAGCGGGGGCACCGGCGAGATGCGATGGCGGATGTTGCGAACCGGCCTGTCATGTCGGGCTCCGGCCCCGACATCACCCGTAGTGCGGCCGGCCGTCTGGCCTGTGAATTCCCCCTGGTGCCGCCGGTGGCCCCGGGGCCGGCGGTGTGCTGGGAGCCGGTCGGCGACCGGCAGGCGGTGGCGCACATCCGCATCGGCCAGGAGGAATTCACTGTCACCGTGCGCGTGTCGCGTACACGGCCTTCACCCGGTGGCGTCGGCCAGCCACAGGTCGGGGCCGAAGACCTCGTACGTGATGTCGCGCGCCGATACCCCGGCGCGGAGCAGCTCGTCGCGGAAGGCGCGCATGAACGGCAGGGGGCCGCACAGATAGACGCTCGCGTCCTTCGGCAGATCGACGTCGTCGAGGCTCATGATCCCGGGCAGGGCCGTCGGCTCCTCGGTGCCGGGACGCTCGTACCAGAACAGGGAGCGGGCCGCCGGCAGGGCCTCGACCAGGCGGTGGATGTCCGCGCGCAGGGCGTGGTCGGCGGGGGAGCGGTCGGCGTGCACGACGTCGCCGAACGGTGCGGACAGGGTGAGCTCGTCACCGGTCCGTACGGTGTCCAGCAGGAGGTTGGACACCTCACCGTCGGGGACGGCCTCGCCGCGGACCCGTTTGACGGTGATGCGGCGCGTTCCGTCTCCGGGCGCCGAGGAGATGCTGTACTGGCGCAGTTGGTGCACCCCGTCCGGCATGCGGACGCGCACACTCACGTACTGCCCCGCCCGGGCCCGCGGCGCCGGGGCGCCGTCGGCCGGGCGCAGCAGGATGGACGCCGCGTCCGGGGTCTCCTCGCGCCGCTCGACAACGGTCCAGCGGCGCCAGGGCTGATCGGGCCGCACCTGGGCCTCGAGGTAGAGCCGTGCCTCCTGAGCGATCAGGGCGCCGGCCATGAGCCAGTAGACCTCGTCCCAGGCTGCCGCCACCTCGGGCGTGACGGCGTCGCCGAGCACGTCGGCGATGGCGGCGAAGAGGTACTTGTGCACGATCGTGTACTGCTCGTCCGTGACGCCGACCGCCGCGTGCTTGTGCGCGATCCGGCCGAGCAGCACGTCCGGGCGCGTGGTGATGTCGTCCAGCGCACCGCCCACGGCGGGGAGCGTGGCCCGGATCACCGCGGCGGACTCGGGGGAAAGCATGGGTGCTCCTAAGAAACTATGGCCCGCTGGTGTGGGAGCCACGGAACCCGGCAACGCAATTGCTCATAGCCTGCGGGAGAATGCTCCTGGGGAGCGGTGGGCCAACGGCCCCCTTCCGGAGGCTGACGGTCCTGGAAGCCTTCGGGCGGGGCGGGACCACCGGTCCGGTCCCTGGGGCCGTCCGGTCCTCTGCCGGATCAGGTGACGGGGGCATCCAGCCGCACATCGACACCGACGACGCCTTCGACCGCTCGCAGCAGCCGTGCCACCAGCGGGATCAGTGCCGCGTCGGTCATGTGCCCGCGGAGGGTGACGAGGCCTTCCTCCACCCGGACCTGCACCGTTGGCCGGCTGTGGGAAAAGAGCGGTGCGATGACGCTGTCGTGGATCTCGGCGGCGATGTCGTCGTCGCCGCGCAGGTAGACCTTGAGCAGGTCACAGCGGCTGACGATGCCGACGAGCCTGCCGTGCGCGTCCACGACGGGCAGCCGTTTGACGCCCGCACGGGCCATGGTGCGTGCGGCTTCCGCGACGGACGCGTTGCCGTGCACGGTGACGGCGGGAGCGCTCATAAGATCCTCGGCTGTCCTCGCGCCGGCTTTCGCCAGGTCGGTCAGCCGGTGGAGCCCGTCGGCGCCGACCGGGGCGCGGCCCTTGTGCTCCTCCTTGGACAGGAGGTCGGCCTCGGAGACGACTCCGATCACCATGTCCTCGCCGTTCAGGACCGGCACGGCGCTGACCTTCCACTCCGCGAGCGTCCTGGCGATCTCCTTGTAGACAGCGGCGCG
Source organism: Streptomyces abikoensis (assembly GCF_014648775.1). GTDB lineage: Bacteria > Actinomycetota > Actinomycetes > Streptomycetales > Streptomycetaceae > Streptomyces > Streptomyces abikoensis. Next base: position 317,523 of record NZ_BMRT01000001.1, on the reverse strand, counting down.
GCTGACCGCCACCACGGTCTGGGTCATCACATCACTGACATTGCTCTGGGCGTACGGCATGGCTCTCAGCTCCTCGGCGGACCGGCGTACGAGATGCGCTGGTGGACCGATACGACCCCGTCCACCGAGCGGCACAGGCGCTCGATCACGGGAATCGCGCTCCGGCTCTCGGGCTCGACCGTGCCGGTGAGCAAGACCTGCCCTTCGGACACCACAGCGTTCACCGCCGAGGGCGCCAGGCCCATGGTCCGTTGAAGGAGGTCGCGTTCGATCTCGGAGCGGATGGCGGCATCGTCGCGCAGGTAGACCCGCAGGACGTCCGAGCGGCTGATGATCCCGAGGAGCCTGAAGGTCTCGTCGACCACGGGGAGGCGCTTGACGTGCCGCGTCGTCATCACACGGGCCGCCTCCACGACGTTCCACCCGGGCCGGGCACAGACCGGGGGAGCGGTCATCAGCTCGTCGGCCCGTGTGCTCTCGGCCTTCGCCCGCTCCCTGGGACGGAGGTGCGGGAGGGGCAGCAGGCCGAAGGGGTCGGGCAGACCGGCGGGCTTGCGTATCAGGTCGGCTTCCGAGACCACGCCGACCACCCGGTCGTCACCGTCCACGACCGGCACGGCCGTGACGTCGTTCTCCACGAGCTCCCTGACGATCCCCTTGAACAGTGTGTCCGCGCGCACGCGAACGACCTTCCGGGTCATGAGCTCGTCGACCGTGCGGTGCTCCACCATGTTCGGCTCCTTCGCGTTCTGGCACTCCGCTCATCAGCCTGGCGCCCGGGCCCGGGCCCGGCTTGGGCCGGTAGGCCCCGGTGCCGGGGCGATGGGTCCTCGGTTTCGGCTTGGTGCCGACGGTGGAACGAACGGTTCCCGGCCAACTCCGTTCCGGCGGGACTTCGGCCCTACCCGGTGCGGGCGCCCGGGAGTAGCGTCCCCTTCCGCGTCGATCGAACAGGACATCGACAGGAGGGCACATGAAAATCTGCTTCCGGACCGCAACCGTGGGTATGGTGCTCGCCCTCGCGGGTGCGGGTGCCGTCACCGGCGCAGCGCCCGCTTCCGCCTCGTCTTCCGGCACCACCGCCACGTCATCCTTGTCCTGCGATGCGTGGCAATACCAAAGGGGCAGCCGTGGGCACGGCGCATCGATCACGTGTCACGGCAGTTCCTTCACCGGGTACGTCGTCTGTCACCAGCCCGACGGCAATCTGTACCTCCGCTTCGGCAACCGCGCCCGTTCCGGTGGCACCTCCACCGCCTGGTGCGAGCTGAACGCGGAGGTCGTCGAGGCGGGGGCTCTTCCGTTCTGACCGGAACGAAGGGCGAAGGCACCGATACCGCCCCCGGACAGCGCTGACCGAACGCAAGGGGCGGCCGGGCAGGGCGTCTTCGTCGGCTCGAGTGCCATGACGCTCCGCGCCCCGGCCGCCTGGCGCCCGTCACCGCCCGCCCGGTGCGGGGTGGCGGGCCAGGCGGCCGGCGTCGGCGCCACGGGGCAGCAGGCCGGTGAGGAGTTGCGCGCCGGCCTCTTCGCGGGCCTGCGCCCAAGACCAGCGCCACCGATACGTCCGCGTGGGCGGTCACTGCCAGGCTCACCGGGCGGTGGTCAGGCTCTCCTCGGAAGCCGTCCACGCCCGCGACGACCGGTCGCACCGTCACCCGGCTGTTCCGTGGTCGATCGCGGCCGGATGGCAGGAGCCGGGGCCCTTTGGCCCATGGGCCGCAGCGGTGCCACGCCCTGTGATGGGTACCCGTCAGCGACCTGAGGAGGCAGCCGATGTGCCCGCTTGCCCGCGTACCCGAACGCGTACCCGACGACGACTGCCCGGTCCTGCCCCCTCGCATCCGCGCGGTCGTCCTCGACGCCGACTCGGTTCTCACCGACCTCGTACACGTGCAAGCGGCCACCTGGACCTTCGTCCTGGACGACTACCTGTGCACCCATGCCCCGGGTTCGGGGGCGGCGGGACCCGATCCGCAGATGGAGGTGGCGCGGTTCCTGGACGGAAGCCACCTGCTGAGCGCGGTGACCTCGTTCCTCGAGGCACGGGGATTGCCGGTGGACAGTTTCGACGAAGCCGCACGGATCACGCACGACCTCGCCGTCCACCAGCAGGAGATGCTCCGGAGGTACCTGCGCCACTACGGCATCGGCCTCCGGCGGGGAACAGCCGGACTGCTGACGGCGCTGCGCGCCCAAGGCATCGCTTGCGCCGCCGTGTCGGGCACCGCCCGCGCCCGTGGTCTGCTCGTCGCGCGAGGAGTGCTGCCCCTGCTGGACGTGGTGCTCGACGGGGACGACCAGGCCCGCCTGCGCCTGCCCACGCGCCCGGACCCGGCGCTGCTGCATCACGCCGCCCGGCTGCTGGGTGCCGGCCCTCGTGAAACAGCTGTGGTGGACGCCAGCCCGTACGGGGTTGCAGCCGCCGCACGGGGAGGTTTCGGGCGGGTCGTCGGGCTCACGCCCGCCGGGGACGTCCAGCAGATGACGGAGATGTTCCGCCATGGTGCCGACGTGGTGGTGCACGATCTCGACGAGCTGGGCGTCAGGTCCGGCCTAGTCGGCGCCGCGGCCTGAACCCCGGCGGCAGGGCGGCCGGGACCTTCGGGCCCGGCCCGGACCGTACGGCCCCGGGCGCGGCACCCCGCGCCGCGGAAGTCTGGATTGCGGGCTCACCGGTGACGGGCCCGGGGCCGGCGCCTTCGCCGGTCCCTTCCCGCCTGTACGGCCCGCCTCCCGCCCCAGCCCTTTCCGCGCTTGGAGAAGACCATGGTCCTCACCGATGTCCCCTCCGCCGACCGCGTCGTGGTCGGCTTCGACGGGTCCGGCCCCGCGCTGCGGGCCCTCGATCACGCCGCCGAGGAGGCCCTGCGGCGCAACGTCGCCCTGGAAGTGGTCTGCGGCTGGCCGTGGGGCCTGCATGGGCCGAAGAGAGGGGCGGAGCCGCGCGAGCAGACGGAGCGGGAGCGGCCGGGCGAGGCGATCACCCCCAACGAGGCGCAGACGCTCTACCGGGCGGGCCGCGCCGTCACCGACGCCGCCGTCGAACGCGTCGCCTCCCGCCACTCGGACCTGCGGACCATCCCGCACCTGACGACCGAACCCGCCGCCCGGGCCCTGCTACGGGCCGGACGAGCCGCCGCGCTCACCGTCGTCGGCACGCGCGGCCACGGCGGCTTCACCGGCCTGCTGCTGGGCTCGGTCGGTCTGCGCGTGGCCGCCCACTGCACCCGGCCGTTGACGGTGGTCCGCGGGGAGACGCGCGAGCCCCACGGGGCCGTCCTGGTCGGCATCGCCTCGGAGGCGGACGCCGACGCCGTGCGCTTCGGCTTCCAGGAGGCACACCGGCGCGGCGCCTCGCTGAAGGTGCTGCACGCCTGGCAGTACCCGGCCGTGCCGGGCGTGCTGCCGTCCGCGGAACTGTACTGGGAGGGCACCGACCAGCAACGCAGGTGCGAGGCGGCCGTGCCCGCCTTCGCCACAGCGGTGCTGCGCGAGGAGTACCCGGATGTGGAGGTACACACCGAATCCGTCTACGAGGGCGCCGCACGGGCGCTTGTCGAGGCGAGCACCCGGGCCGACGTCGTCGTCCTCGCCGCTCACCGCCCCCGCCACTCGCTCGGCCTGCAACTCGGCCCCGTCACCCACGCGGTGCTGCACCACGCCCACTGCCCCGTCACCCTCGTCCCCGTCGCCTGAACGAGTAATAACGAGGCAGCCACGCCCGTCCCGTCACCGCCGGCCCCGACGGCACTGATCACGGCCCTACCCCCGCCGACTGAGCTGTCGCCGGAGCGGCACGTCGTGGGGCGGCGCTGCGCCTGGTGCACGCCTGAGTGCGGCGGTCTTTGCACGTGACGGTCGCCGGTGACGCCGACCTCCAGCGGACAAGGCACAGGACGTGTCGAGGGAGGGCGAGCGGCGGCTACCGGCCGCCCGCCCGGCACGGGAGGTCGCCACCCGACTCATGCCCGACGACGCCGTGCCGGCCCTGGGGCAGGAACCGTCCGCGCCGGTCTGCTCGTCCTCGGCCATTCCGATCGGTGCCGTCGCTCTGCGCGTCTGCGGCAGGCCGTCGGCCCGGTGGCCCTCGTCCGCAGGCCGCGCGAGGGCGGCGCCGGGAACCCCGGCACCGGCGACATCGCCATGGGCGTGCCGGACGTCGAGGCGGAGGCCGCCGCACCCGCCCCTCGACCTCGCCTTCGAAACCGCCGCCGCGCACGTGGCCCGCGTGCGGGCCGTACGGGCCTTGACGACGATCCCGCCGCTGTTCGCCTGGAGCACGGGGTCGTACTGTCTCGCCGCCGAGACCGGCGCCCTGGGCAGCTCGCAGAGCAGCGCTGAGTAACCTCGTACGCGCCTGGCACGAGCGCCACCCGCGGGTCGACGTCGTCGAACCCGTCGAGCTGGGCGGCGCGCCGGAGGCCCTCCTGGCCCAGAGCCAGCGGGTGTCCCTCCTGGTCGTCGGCCGTCACGCCACGGCCGAGCAGCTGCCGTCCGCCCCGTCGACTCGGTCACGCAAGCGGCTCTGCGCCACGCCCCGTGCCCGGTGGCCGTGGCGGCTCGCTCTTGACGTACGGCGTCGGCGCACGGCGCCGGGGGTGATCCCCGGCGCCGTCCCGTGACCTGACGTCGACCCGGTCGCCGACCAGGCCCGGCCTGGCCCGTCGCGGGACTGGGGACGGAAACCCCGCCCGTCCACGGATCGGCTTCGGTATCGAAGACGGTGCCGGCATCGAATGCCGTCGTCCGGTCTACGGCCAGGTCCAGTCGGTGACTTCTGGCATGTCGGTGCCGTGTTCGCGGATCCAGGCGTGGTGGCGGGTGCGGGCGTCGGCCATGGCCTGACGTACGCCCGCGGCCCGTCCCGCGAGACCGGGGACGCGGTCGATGACGTCCATGACGAGCCGGTAGCGGTCGAGGTTGTTGCGCACGACCATGTCGAAGGGCGTGGTGGTGGTGCCGGATTCGGTGTAGCCGCGCACGTGCAGGTGGGGGTGGCCGGTGCGGCGGTAGGCCAGGCGGTGGATGAGCCAGGGGTAGCCGTGGTAGGCGAAGATGACCGGCTTGTCGGGGGTGAAGAGGGCGTCGAACTCGTGGTCGGTCATGCCGTGGGGGTGCTCCTCCTGGGGCATCAGGCGGGCGATGTCGACGACGTTGACGACCCGTACGGCCAACTGTGGCAGGTGGCGCCGCAGGAGGCTCGCCGCCGCAAGCATCTCCTGGGTGGGTACGTCGCCGGCGGCGGCCAGGACGACATCGGGCTCGCTGCCGGCCTTCTCGGTGCCGGCCCATTCCCAGATGCCGACGCCGCGGGCGCAGTGGGCGCGGGCGTCGTCGAGGTCGAGCCAGTCGAAGCAGGGCTGTTTGCCGGCGACGACGACGTTGACGTAGTCGCGGGAGCGCAGCACGTGTTCGGCCACGGCCAGCAAGGTGTTGGCGTCCGGCGGCAGGTAGACGCGGACGACCTCGGGGCTCTTGTTGAGGACGTGGTCGACGAAGCCCGGGTCCTGGTGGGAGAAGCCGTTGTGGTCCTGGCGCCACACGTGAGAGGTGAGCAGGTAGTTGAGGGAGGCGATGGGGCGTCGCCAGGGCAGGGTCCGGGAGACCTTCAGCCACTTGATGTGCTGGTTGACCATGGAGTCGACGATGTGCACGAACGCCTCGTAGGAGGAGAACAGCCCGTGCCGGCCGGTGAGCAGGTAGCCCTCGAGCCAGCCCTGGCAGGTGTGCTCGGAGAGGATCTCCATCACCCGGCCGTGCCGGTCGAGGTGCTCGTCCGTGGTGACGGTCGCGGCCTGCCACGCCTTGCCCGTCGCGTGGTAGACGGCCTGGAGCCGGTTGGAGGCGGTCTCGTCAGGCCCGACGAGACGGAAGTCGCGCCGGTCGCTCGTGGCCTCCAGAGCCTCTTCGAGCAGCTCGGCGAGCACCCGGGTCGGTTCGTGCACCGTGCTCCCCGGTTTGTCGACGGGCACGGCGTGGTGCTCCAGGGAGGGCAGGGGCAGCTCGCGCAGCAGCAGTCCGCCGTTTGCGTGGGGGTTCGCGCCAAGCCGGCGGGGGCCTTCGGGCACGCAGGCGAGGACCTGTGGCCGGGGCCGGCCGCACTCGTCGAAGAGTTCGGCGGGGCGGTAGGAACGCAGCCATTCCTCCAGCTGCCGCAGGTGTTGGGGGCTGTCGCGCACTTCGGAGAGGGGGACCTGGTGGGCGCGCCAGGTGCCCTCGACGGGCACGCCGTCGACCTCCTTCGGCCCGGTCCAGCCTTTGGGCGTACGCAGGACGATCACGGGCCAGCGCGGGCGTTCGGTGACGCCCTCTTCCCGTGCGGTGCGCTGGAGCAGGGCGATGCGGTCGAGGGCGGTGTCCATCGCCACGGCCATGTCGTGGTGGACCTGCAGGGGGTCGTCGCCGCTGACGTGGATCGGAGCGTGGCCGTAGCCGCGCAGAAGCTCGTCGAGCTCGGGCTCGGGCAGGCGGGCGAGCACGGTGGGATTGGCGATCTTGTAGCCGTTCAGGTGCAGGATCGGCAGCACGGCCCCGTCGTGGACGGGGTCGAGGAACTTGTTGGAGTGCCACGAAGCGGCCAGCGGCCCGGTCTCCGCCTCCCCGTCACCGATCACGCAGGCCACCACCAGGCCCGGGTTGTCGAACGCGGCCCCGTAGGCGTGGGCGAGGCTGTAGCCGAGCTCGCCGCCCTCGTGGATAGACCCGGGGGTCTCGGGGGCGACGTGGCTAGGGACGCCGCCGGGGAAGGAGAACTGGCGAAACAGCTTGGCCATGCCCGCGGCGTCCCGGCCGACGTCGGGGTAGACCTCGCCGTAGCTGCCGTCCAGCCAGGAGTTCGCCAGCACCGCCGGTCCGCCGTGTCCCGGCCCCCAGATGCACACCACGTCCAGGTCCCGTGCCCGCACGACCCGGTTGAGATGAGTGTGGACGAGGTTGAGTCCCGGTGAGGTGCCCCAGTGCCCGAGGAGGCGCGGCTTGATGTGCTCGGGGCGCAGCGGCTCGGCCAGCAGTGGGTTGTCCAGGAGGTAGATCTGGCCGGCGGAGAGGTAGTTGGCGGCACGCCAATGGGCGTCCAGTTCGTGGAGCTCCGCGTCGGTCGGGCCGGTGGCCGGTGTCGGCGTCATTTCGTCCCGCATGGATGAGCCTCCGGTGGGTTGGACGGTGCCGTACTTGTCGTTCTCCTCAGAGTCAGTGCCACGCCCCGAGCGGGCGAGGGCCGCTCGGGATCCAATCCCGGGACCTTCGGTCCGGCGCCCTCCGGCTGCCCTCCGCCGCCGGTACGACATCGAACAGCTCACCCCCATGAGTCATTCGTGAGACGAGTGGTACGCGGGCGGCGCGTGCGCGGTCCACGCGCTGCGGGAACCGGTGCCGACGGCGGTGCCCCGGGTAGGCAGGGGGCGGTGGCGGTTCGGGTCTCCCTGGAGGATGCATGATGCGTGGGCGCGGTGTAGCGGTGGCGTTGAGTTCCCTGGCCCTGGTGGGGTGTTCGCTGGTGTGGGGTCCTGCAATTCGCCGGGGCTGTCCTGCCTGGGAGGCGGCGGCGCCGCACCCCGGGACGTGGAAGGCCTGGCACCCCGTAGCCAGGCCCGCCCGCTGCTCATCCTGCGGCTGGAGCGCGAGGGGGTATGTCGACGCCCGTGCCCTGCTGGCCGCCCTGGAAGCGGCCGCCCTCAACTTGGGCGTGCGCATGGTGCCGGGCACCGTACGCGAACTGCTGGTCGGCCCCGGGGCGGTGACCGGGGTGCGGCTGGCGGACGACAGCACCCTGTCCTCCGGCACCGTCGTCCTGGCCGCGGGCGCCACCAGCGGCACTCTGGCCGACGGCGTCCTGCCACCCGGTGCGGTGCCCCCCATGCTCCACGGCACCGGCGTATCCCTGCACGTGACCCGCACCGTCACCACCACCCCCATCACCGGACCCGAACTCGGCTCCACCCACACCCTCATGCGCGAGGCGTGCGAGCAGATCGACCACACCCTGGCCTTCAGCCGCATCCAGCACCTCATGTCGGGAACCCGCCCCATCCCGCTGGACTGCTTCCCCCTCCTCGGCACCTGCTCCCTGTCCGGTCTGGTCTTCGCCACCGGCACCTGTCGCGACGGCTTCCACTACTCACCCGTCGTCGCCCGCCACCTGGCCACGACGCTGCTCGGCTCTCCGCACGCCCTCGACCGCCTGACGGCCTACCTGCGCGAGGCGCGCGCCCACCATGGCACCGGCCTTCACCCCACCACCGCTGTTTGATCCGCCGGATTCCTCGCCCCTCCTCACGCTGCTGCGCATCGAGGTCCAGCCCGGAACTCCCGAGCTCGTAGGCGTAGATCAGTCGGCTCCGCTCGCGGACACTGCATGGAAGAAGCCCGGCATGACGGGAAATCCGACGCGGTGCTGACGAAGGACATCTCTGCCGTACGCCGTGTGTTCGGGCCGGGGCGGTGCCTGATCGTGATGGGCCCGAGCGGCTCCGGCAAGTCCACCAAGGCCGCCCAGCTCGCTGCCGAGCTGGGCGCGGTCGTCGTCTCGTACGACGACCACCAGCGCCGAGCCGAAGGTGACACGGGCGTGGAGCCGGTCGGCGAGCAGGCGCTGGCGAGGGCATGGGCGGAGCTGGACGCGCACCTGGCGGCCGGCACGCTGGTGGTCGTGGACGGCACGCACTGTCAGCCCGAGCGCCGCGCCGCCGTACGGGAGATCGCGGCCGCCCACGGCGTAGAGACCATGGTTCTCGTTCTGCTGGAGCCGCTCGAGGTGTGTCTTGAGCGCCAGCGGCTGCGAGCGCGCCGTGTGCCGCCCGCTGATGTGGCCCGCCGGCACGCGACCATCACGGCGGCGCTGCCCACCCTGGCCGGTGAAGGGCATGCGGCCGTGAGAGCCTGTTTGCCATCCCAGGTTCCGGCGAACGAGCTCACCGCTGTTCCCGTACCTACTGCTTACTGGCGCCGCCGGCGACGACGCGCCCGGCCCTCGCAGCACCCGACGCCATGCTGAAGCCCGGAGTCTCGTATCCCGAAGTGAGGATCTCGTCTTCAGCGGATGCGGCGGCCGCTTGGGCGGAGGAATGATCCAGGAGACCATGATGCGACGCTTCGGCGTCGACCTGTCCGATGAATGGGCTCGGGCCCCGGTCTCGGGGTGACCCGGCTGCAGCCGACACTACCGATGGAGAAGAGCAGTCATGACACTACGTTGCGCCGTGCTTGATGACTTCCAGTCCGTAGCGACCACCATCGCCGACTGGTCGCCGCTGGCCGGGAAGGTCGATGTCGTCAGCTTCCCCGACCATTTCGGCAGTGAGGGAGAACTGGCCGCGGCCCTGGCGGAGTTCGACATTGTGGTCACCTTGCGGGAGCGGGTGCCCTTCCCCGCGTCATTGCTCGCCCGCCTGCCGCGGCTGCGGCTGCTGGTCGCCTCGGGGATGCGCAATTCGGCCATCGACTACGCCGCGGCGAGGGCGCAGGGGGTGACGGTGTGCGGTACGGCCAGTTCTCCGACTCCGCCGGTGGAGCTGACCTGGGCATTGCTGCTGGGTCTGGCCCGGGGCATCGTGCCCGAGGCCGAAGCCTTCCGGGACGGCGGCCGGTGGCAGTCCACGGTCGGAGCGGACCTGCACGGCCGCCGCCTGGGCCTGCTGGGGCTGGGCAAGATCGGCAGCCGGGTGGCCCAGGTGGGTCTGGCCTTCGGTATGGACGTCATCGCCTGGAGCCAGAACCTCACCAAGGAACGCACGGACGAGGCCGGCACCGCGCTTGCGGCGACGAAGGAAGAACTACTGGAGAGCAGCGACTTCGTCTCCGTCCACCTCGCCCTGAGTGACCGCACCCGCGGCCTGGTCGGCGCCGCCGAGCTCGCCCGGATGCGCCCGACCGCCTACCTGGTCAACACTTCACGGGCCGCCATCGTCGACCAGGACGCCCTGCTGTCCGCCCTGCGGGCCGGGACCATAGCCGGCGCGGGGGTCGATGTCTTCGACACCGAACCGCTGCCCGCAGACCACCCCATGCGCACTGCGCCACGCCTGCTGGCCACTCCGCACCTGGGCTACGTCACCCGCGCCAACTACGAGAGGTACTACGGCCAGGCCATCGAAGACATCCAAGCGTTCCTGGCAGGCGCGCCCGTCCGCCTCCTCGGCTGACTCCAGACCCGTGTCACCGACGGGCCGCCCGGCGCCGAGACTCCCGCACGCATCAGGCTGTCCCTCCCACCACCCGTAGGCGTCGAGGTCGCCCTTGCGGGGCGGGTGGGGGGTGAAGCCGCCGTCGCCGAGGAGCACGTGGACGCCCGCCGCGCGGAGGGTGGCCAGGCTGCCGGGGACGGCCGGGTGCTGATCCTGGGCGGTGTTCCAGTGCGGCAGGGCGGTGATCGGCCGGCCGAGGCCGATGGCCTCGGTCATCAGGCCCAGGGCGAGGGTGTCGCTGATGCCCAGCGCCCATTTGCGGCCCGATGCCCCCGCAGGCCCAGACCGGCAGGCCGAGTTCGGGGTCCGCCACCAGCCGTGGCTGCCCGCCAGAGCAAAACACCCCGCCCGGCGGACGCTGCGACCCCAAGACCCTGGCGGCGGGGGCCGAGGTGACGCGGACCGGCTCCTACGCCAAGCGCAACCGGGGCGGCACCACACGACGCCGGAGCGGTGCCCGATCCTCGCGACGGGCAGATTGCCCGGCTCGAATCGCTGTGCGTCGAAGGCTGGTGCGGGCATCAACACGGCAGGGTCCGGGGATCTCCCGGTGACCGGGCAGCAGCCCGGGCACGCTCGCACGCGGCGCTGTGGCTCACGGGCGGGTGCCGGCTCCGAACCCCGTCCACCGCAGCTCGGCCGGGAGGTGGCCCATGTCGTTGTACAGCAGAACCGTCGGTTCCGTGCCGTCGCGGTACTCGATCACGGTGAGTGCCGCGTTCCCGCAGTTCAGGCCGAGCCAGCGCGCCGGCGGCGCGTCCAGGGCGTCTCGGACCAGCCAGGCCACCTGGTAGGCGTGGGTGACCAGGACCTCATGCGTCTCGGTCTCGGCGGGGCACGCGAACCTGCCGGTCAGGGCGTCGGCACGGCGGCGCGCGTCCTCGGCTTCCTCGGTGCCGTAGCCGTCGAAGAACGCCGCCCACGACGGCGGCACGTCGACCGGTACGTGCGGGATGTGATCGACCAGCTCCGGCGCCTCCCGCACGACGGCGCCCGGGAGGGCGGCGCCCACGATCCGCGCGGAGTGCGCCGCCCTGGGCAGCGGCGAGTGCCAGACCGAGTCGATCGGAAGGCCGGCCAGGCGCTTCCCGACCAGCTCCGACTGCCTCTCCCCGACGTCGGTCAGTGTGCCGAAGGGGTCGGCCGCTCCGTGTCGTACCAGGTACACATGCCGGGTTGCCATGGTGGATCTCCTGTCGGGAAGGGGTCGGTTCAGCGGTCGCGCAGGGCCCTGTGGGCCGCTTCGAGGCGTTGGGTCTCGTCGCGGGCGGAGTGGTCGCCCGAGACGTCGTCGGCCCAGGCGAGCAGTCGGTGGACGTGTTCGTCGGCGGCGTCGGTGACGACGCGGGGGCTGCCGAGGGCCACGTCGCCGCTGGTGCCGTCGATGGTGATGAGCGTGCCCTCCGGGAGGGTGCGGCCTGCGGCCGTCACCGAAGCGCCGTCGTGGTCGACGACGAGGCCGGCGACACCCACGACGGCGGGTTTTCCCATGGCGCGGGCGACGACCGCGGCGTGGCTGGCGGGCCCGCCGCGCGCGGTGACGATTCCGGTGGCGGCGGCGAGGCCGTGCATGTCGTTCGGTGAGGTCTCCGGGCGTACCAGGACGACCGGATCGGTTCGGGCCATGCGTACCGCGCCGTCCGCCGTGGTCGCGATTCTGCCGGTGGCGACACCGGGGCAGGCGCCGATTCCCCGGGCGAGGACGTCGGCTTCCCCGGCGGACGCGATGCGCGGTGTGCGCACGTGCCGGAGATGGAGCGGTGAGACTCTGAGCAGCGCTTCCTCCCGTCCGATGAGCCGCTGGCCGACGAGTTCGGTGGCCACGCGGACCGCGGCACCCCCCACGAACCGGCCGGGCCGCACCTGCAGGAGCCACAGCTCACCGGACTGGAAGGTGAACTCGACGTAGCAGGCGTCGCGGTAGTGCTCCTCGATCCGGCGCAGGGCGTCGAGCAGCCCGGCCCACACGTCCGGCTCCCGCTCGGCGAGTTCGCGCAGGGGCCGGGTCATCGATCTCCCGGACACGACCTCTTCCCCCTGGTGCCCGAACAGGACTTCGCCGAACGGCACGTTCTCACCGGTGTTGGGGTCGCGGCTGAACGCGACTCCGGTACCGCTGTGGCCGTCGCGGTTGCCGAAGACCATCCGCTGGACGATCACGGCCGTGCCCAGGTCGTGCGGGATGCCGTTCACCTCTCGATAGGTGCGCGCGCGTGGTGCGTCCCAGGACGAGAAGACGGCTTCGACCGCCTGTGTGAGCTGGTGGGTGGCGTCGTCCGGGACGGGTCGGCCGCTTCGTCGCAGAACGAGGTTCTCGACCGCCTCGATCGACTGGATCAGGGACGCTTCCTCGTTCTCGGCCTGCCGCCCGGGACGCTCCGCGAGGGCGGCCGATGCGGCGTCCGCGTTCGTGGTCGCGGAGGCGAAGCTCGTCAGGAAGCTCAGCCGTGAGCTCAGCGCGAACGGCCGGTCGTCGGTCTCGGCGGCGAGGCCCTCGGTGGCTTCGGCCGTGAGGCCGAGGTTGAGGATCGTGTTCATCATGCCGGGCATGGACACGCTGGCCCCGGAGCGGACGGACACCGCCAGCGGCCTGTGCGGTCCCCCGAAGGCACGTCCGGTGGAGCGTTCGAGGTCGGCCACGGCCGTCACGAGCTCCTCGTCGAGCCCTTCGGGAAGGCGCCCGTCCCGCAGGAAGGCGCGGCAGCATTCCGTGGTGATGGCGAACCCGGCCGGCACCGGCAGGCCGAGCCGATGCAGGACGACCAGGCCGAGTGCCTTGCCACCCAGGGTCTCCGCCGTCTCCTCGACCCGGGCGGAGAGCGCGCGGATCCACCTCATCGCCGCAACCCCAGGGTGGCCAGCAGGTCTTCGTGCAGCTCCGCCCATACGATGTGGTACGACGCGGTGCTGTCGGCCACGTACTCCAACTGGCCGGCGGCGGCACGTTCGAGGGCCTCGGTGAGGCGGACGCGATAGCGGCCGAACCGGGGCAGGGCGGCGGACAGTTCGGCGCAGACCTCGGTGGCGCGTCGGTCCAGGTCGGCGAACCGGGCGAGTACCCGGGCGTCGTAGTCGGGATCGCCGTGGTCGTTGACGCTCACGACGCCGTCGACGGGGCGGAGCTGCCAGGCCGTGCAGAGGTCGAGCAGCTCGGGGTTGAGGACGAGGAACCGCTCGTACGCCGCCGTCACACGCTCGCGGGCCCGGGCCGACTCCAGTTCGTGGGTGATCCGTTCGGCGTCCGCGGCGCGGCCGGCGTCCGTGAGGCTCCACCCCGGTATGTCACCGGGCAGGCGGGTGACCAGACCGTCGGCCCCGAGATCGATCAGCTCGGACTCGGCATCGGATGCGTCGAGCCCCGTGATCGCGTGGAGCCGGGCGAGGCTGATGGTGCCGGCGCAGCGCAGGGCGTGCAGCACGAGCAGGCCGGTGTCCGTCGCGCGGGCTTCGGGCCAGGTCATGGGGGGAGGTCCTTCCAGGCGTGCGGTGCGGGGCGTGGGAGGTTCGTCGGCTGTCGTCGTCATTCCTGGCGGCCGTAGGCGCGGACCGCGAGGGGGCAGAAGACGACGAACAGGATGGCCGACCACAGCAGGGTGCGGCCGATGCTTCCGCCGTCCGGCGTCCCGTTCAGCAGGGCGCGGCAGGCGTCCATGACATGGGTGACGGGGTTGATGTCCGCCCAGGCCCCCAGCCACCCGGGGAGGGTGTCGGTCGGGGAGGCCAGGCTGCTGCCCAGCTGGAGCGGCAGGAAGGCGATGAAGCTGAACGCCAGCACGGCCTCGGCGCTCTTGACGATGACGCCGATGAACACGGTGACCCAGCTGAGGCAGAACCCGAACAGGATCGCGAGCCCGGTCGCCCCCAGCGCGGCGGGGATGCTGCCGTGGACGCGGAATCCGAGGGAGAGGCCGATGACGAACAGGATCGCGACGGCGATCAGATAGCGGAGGATGTCGGCCGTCACGGAGCCGAGCAGCGGTGCCGTACGGCTGATGGGGAGGCTGCGGAACCGGTCGGTGACGCCGTTCTTCAGGTCGAGGTTGATGGCCGACCCGGTGGAGATCATTCCGGCCAGGCCGGCGCCCATGACGAGGATTCCGGGGAACAGGTACTGCAGGTATTCGCCGGTGGAGCCGGCGACCGGGCGGCCGAACAGATAGAGGAACAGCACCATGAACAGCGCGGGGGTGACCACGCCGTTCATGATCGGACCCGGATTGCGGGTGGTCTTGAGGAGGCTGCGCTGGGCGAGCACCGCGCTGTGCCGGAGGGTGGCGAGACGTCGGGGCCGGTCGGTGCCGGTGAGGGCGGTGGTCATGCTGCGTCCTTGGCGTCGGCGGTGGGGGCTCCGGTCAGGGACAGGAAGACCTCGTCGAGGCTGGGCAGGCGGAAGGCGATCTCGCCGACCTCGATGCCGAGGTCCCGGAGCCGAGCGGTCATCTCGAAGAACTCGGCGTCGCCCGCGACCGGCACGACGAGTTCGTGACGGCGTGAGCGGTCGGGCTCCCGGCCCGCGACCCGGGCGATGACGTCGGCGGCGGGGTCGAGGTCGGCGGCGTCGGCCGGGCGGAGGACGACCGTGTGCCCGCCGATCCGGCGCTTGAGGTCGGTGGGCGTGCCGGACGCGATCACCCGCCCTTGGTCGATGACGGTGATGCCGTCGGCGAGGGCGTCGGCCTCTTCGAGGTACTGGGTCGTGAGCAGGACCGTGACGCCGTCCTCGCTGAGCCCTCGGATCATCTGCCACAACTCGTCGCGTTTGCCCGGGTCCAGTCCGGTCGACGGCTCGTCGAGGAACACGACCTCGGGCCGGCCGACCAGGCCGGCGGCGAGGTCGAGGCGGCGGCGCATGCCGCCCGAGTAGGTGGCGACGGATCGGTCGGCCGCGTCCTCGAGACCGAAGCGGGACAGCAGTTCACCGGCCCGTCGGCGGGCGTCGCCGCGCCTGAGGTCGAGGAGCCGGCCGATCATGACCAGGTTGGCCCGCCCGGACAGTTCCTCGTCGACGCTGGTGTGCTGCCCCGACAACGCGATGCGCCGACGGACCTGGGCGGGATCCCGCCGGGCGTCGATTCCGGCGACGCGCACCTCTCCCGCGTCGGGGCGCAGCAGGGTCGCCAGCACACGGACGACGGTCGTCTTGCCGGCGCCGTTGGGCCCCAGCAGTCCCAGTACGTGCCCGCGAGGAGCGGAGAGGCTCACTCCGTCGACGGCCGCCGTCCGGCCGAATGACTTGATCAGCCCCTCGACCTCGAACCCGAACCCGTTGTCACCCACGGCCCAACTCCGATGTTCGCGTATTCCAGATACCGGCATCATCCGGATGCTGCTTGTATCATGGCACACCAGGAGCCGAAGGGGGCAACACGATGGCGAGACTGACCCGCGCACAGCAGCAGGAGCGGACCCGTGCGGCGGTGCTGGTCGCGGCCCGGCAGGAGTTCGCCGAGTTCGGCTACGTCGAGGCCAAGATCGACCGGATCGCCGAGCGGGCCGAGCTGACCAGGGGGGCGGTCTACTCCAACTTCACCGGCAAGCGCGCGCTCTACCTCGCGGTACTGGTCGACGCCGCCGAACGGGCGCGGGACGCCGCCGAGCCTCCGGCCGAATCCCCCGACTCCGTCGGACAGGCGCTCGGCTCGTTCGCCCGGGTATGGCTGGAAAGGCTGCCCTTCCTCGGTGACACCCCGGGAAGCGGCCATCTGCAGTTGCGCTCGCTGTCCGGAGTGCTGGGCACCGAGCCGGCGCGGGCCGCGCTCGCGGAACTCGTCCGGTTCGAGGCACTGTTGCTCGCGCTGGCACTCGAGCCGCGTTCCGCCCTGCGCGCCGGGACCGTGCGGCCCGCCGGGCTGGCCCTGACGCTGCTCCACGGCGCGGCCGGCCTCGCGGAGAACGCCCCCGGCGTCGGCGACCCCTTCGACCTGGCGCGCGCGGCCGAGCACCTCGCCGGTATCGCCCTCGGCGACGCCCCGGAGCCGCCGCATCTGCCCTACGTCGCTCCGGCGCGCTCGACCGAGGCCCCGTGGGTGCCGCCGGGCGGTCTGCGCGACGAGATCACCGGCGGGCCGGTCGACCTCGGTGACGACGGGGTGGTCGTCGTGCTGGGCGTGGGGCGCCTGTCCGCGGCCGAGGACGCGATGCGCTCGGCGCGGCGGGACGACGAGGTGACGATCGTCGTCGTCACGAGCGACCCCGCCGAGATCGGCCGACTCGCCCGGCTCCGGATCGTGGACCTCGTCGGCTGTCTGCGCCGGGTGTTCACGGCCGACCGGCTGCCCCGGGCACGCGTCGTGTTCGACGACACCGGCACGGTCCCGGCAGCCCTCGGCCACCCCTCGGCCGACGATCTCACCGAGATCGCCGTCCGGGTCCGCGACGGACTGATCACCTCCCACGCGACCGGCCGCGGCGCGGGCCACGCCGCGGCCCGCCACCACTCCACCGACCCCGGGGCGGAGCGGGGCGATGTGACACCGGGGACGCCCACGCCGCCCGCGCGCTGAGGCCCCGTCGGCCGGAGCGGCCCCGGCGCCCTATGTGCTGAGGGACACCGAGCCCAGGGCGCCGAACGCGGCGCGGACCTCCTGGCCCGGCAGCAGGTCCACCGCGCCGGACCAGGAACCGGCCAGTACGAGGTCACCTGCCGCGATGCCGGTGCCGAAGCCCGCCAGGATGCGGACCAGGCAGGCCACCGACTCCGCCGGATGGCCCATGACCGCCGAGCCGGCGCCGATGCACTCGGTGTCGCCGCCGCGCAGGACCATCCGTGCCGCCGCCAGGTCGGTGGTGTCCGGTGGGACGCCGGGGCCGACCACGGCTGCGGCGGAGGAGGCGTTGTCGGCGACGGTGTCCACCAGGCCGATCCGCCATTCCTCGATCCGGCTGTCGAGCACCTCCAGGACGGGGCAGACCTCCGTGGTGGCGTCGAGCACGTCCCGGGCCGTGACGTCGTGGCCGCTCAGGTCGCGCGCCATCCGGAAGGCGATCTCGCCCTCGACCTTCGGTGAGATGAACCTCCGCAGATCGAGGTGGACGCCGTCGGGCAGGAGCATCCGGTCGGTCAGGTAGCCGAAGTCGGGATGGTCGATGCCGAACATCCGCTGGATCGCCGCACTGGTGGCTCCGATCTTGAGCCCGGCCGGAACGGCACCGTCCGCCACATCGAGCGCACGCACCTCGTTCTGGATCGCGTACGCGTCCGCCAGACCGAGTCGCGGGTGGCGGAGCGACACGGGCGGCACCGGCCGGCGGTCTCTGGCGGCGTTCCACAGCTCGGCGGCGAGGGTGCGGTGGAGGGTCCGAACGGCGGTCGTCATCGGCTCGCCACGAAGAGCCGGCCCCCGGGCAGACCGATCGGCACGGTCCTGGTCCGTGAGAAGCCCGCCGCGGCGAACTTGTCCGACCACTCCTGCTCGGTGGGGAGACGGACGTTCATGAAGGTGGAGTGCAGATAGGTGAAGAGCGCGCTGAACCTGCGCTCCTCGGGCTGTGGCGCGTAGGAGACGGCATCGGCCACGGCGAGGAATCCGCCGGGGGCGAGCGCGTCGCGCAGGGCGCCGAGAACGCTCCGGGCCGTGCGGTCGTCCGCGACGATGTCGTGCATGACGTAGCAGGCCAGGACGGCTTCCGCGCCGGCGACCGGCCCCGGGTCGTCGGCCAGTGACTCGATGGGCCGCTCGATCACCGTCAGGCGCTCGTGCACCCCGGAGGCCAGGGCGGCCTCCCGCGCGGCGGCGCAGGCGGCGCCGCTGATGTCGACGGCCGTGCCGGTGCGTGCCGGATTCTCCCGCAGCAGGTCGATGAGCAGGGCGCCGGAGCCGGCGCCGAGGTCCGTCACCCGGAGCGCGCCGGACGCCACGACCTGTTCCACGAGCTGCGGATAGAAGGCGCGTTCGCCGATCCATCGTGAACTGACCGCGACCCGGCGTCCGTCGCGCCGATGGGCGCGGGCGGCCTTTGCCGGGTCGGTCAGGAACGCGCGGGCATGGTCGATGAAGGGGCCGTTGGCGTTCATCGCCCAGGACACGTAGCCGGCCTGGTGACGCAGGTCGGGGTAGTCGGCGGCCGCCCGGAATTCGCCCGGGACGTCGGTCTCCACGACCAGACCGGCGGCGAGCAGCGCCGTCAGGTACGCGGTGACGCCGTCGAGGGGGACGCCGGCCGCCTTGGCCATCTCCGGGGCGGTGAACGTCCCACCGGAGTCCAGGACCTGGTCGGCCCCGATCTCGGCGCCGATCTGCAGCAGTGCGGCGACCGCGGCCGCGTCGGCCACGGAGTCCGGGGTGTGCCGTTGCATGGTTCCTTCTTCCTTGCCCGTCGGATGTGGCCTGTCGGATGTGGCCTGTCGACATGCGGGCCGTCGGATGTGGCCCGTCAGATGTGGTCGGCGGAGGTGTGTGGCGGCAGATCCCCGGGCGTCCGCTCGGCGGCCAGTCGCATGGCGACCTCGATGATGGTGTCCTCCTGGCCGGCCACCACCCGCCGCTCGCCCAGTTCGAGGAGGATCTCGCGGGGATCGACGGCGAAGCGCCGGGCCGCGCGCCGCACCGGCGCCGCGAATCCGGAGAACACCCCGGCGATACCGCTGGCGATGGTGACGCTGTCGTTGGTCGGTACGTGCTTCACAAACCGTTCCTCGGCCGTGTCCGCCGCGTCGAGGGCGCCGAACAGACTGATCCGGGTCTCCGCCTGCTCGACGTGGAGGTTGGCGGCGACCAGTTCGATCGGCGCGTTGCCCGCCCCCGCTCCGAAACCCCGTGCCGTGACGTCCACGATGGTCGCCCCCGCCTCCATCGCGGTCATGCTGTTGACCACCGACAGGCCGAGGTTGTTGTGGGCGTGGAAGCCGACGGCGATGTCGAGCTTGTCGACCAGTTCGCCGACCTTCTCCCGTACCTTCCGCGGGGTGTAGGCGCCGGCCGAGTCCATCAGGACGACCGCCTCGGCGCCGTAGTCCTGCATGAGCTGTGCCTGTTCGACCAGCTTCTTCGCCGAGGCCATGTGGCTCATCAGCAGCATGCCCTTCACGGTCACGCCCATGGCCCGCAGCATCGTGATCTGCTGGCGGGTGACGTCGGCCTCGGTGCAGTGGGCGCCCACCCGGACCTCGTCCACGCCGCAGTCGAGGGCGGGCTTGAGGTCGCGTTCGATGCTGGCGAAGCCGGGGATGGAGAGCACGCCGAGCCGGGAGCGGCGCAGTTCGGCCTTGGCGGCGCGCAGCATCTCCGCGTCGCTGATGGCCGCGATGCCGACCTGGATGGAGGAGGCGCCGAGACCGTTGCCGTGCCCGACCTCGACGACGTCCACGCCCGCCGCCTCGGCGGCCCGCGCGTACGCGCCGATGTCCTGGGCGCCCAGTTGGTGGCCGACGGCGTGGTTGCCGTCCCTGAGCGTCGTGTCACAGATCTGGAGTGTGCCGCTCATGACCGCCCCCGCCCGGCGCGAGCCTCCGCCGCGGCGACGGCGGCGCAGGTGATGATGTCCAGGTTTCCGGCATAGCGCGGGAAGTGGTCGCCCCGCCCCTCGACCTCCACCGTGAGCATGTAGCGGTCTCCGGTGGCGACCGGCGGCACCACGACCCGGTAGCCGGGAACGTAGGAACGGATCTGTTTCTCCATCGTGGTGACCGCGTCCCGCAGGGCGTCGAGGTCGACGCGTTCGGTGGTGGACACGGCGATGGAGTTGCGCATGACGATGCCCGGGTCGGCCGGGTTGATGATCAACACGGTCTTGGTCCGGGTCGCGTCGCAGAACTCGCTGGTCGCCTGTTCCGTGGTGTGCACGTACTCGTCCAGGTTGGCCCGTGAGGCGGGGCCCACGCTGGCCGAGGCGCTCGCCGAGACGATCTCCAGGTAGTCGACGTGGCCCGCGACGCGCGTGATGCACTGGGCCATCGGGACGGCCGCCTGCCCGCCGCAGGTCACCATGGAGAGGTACTGCTCCTCGACGCAGTCCTCCAGGTTGAGGGCCGGCACACAGAACGTGCCCCGGTTGGCCGGTGTGAGGTCGATGAACGGCAGCCCCAGTGGCTCGACGAGGTCCCAGTGACGGGTGGCGTCGGCGGCGGAGGTCGCGTCGAACACCAAGTCGATGTCGTCCCCGGCCTCGACGACCGCCTCGATGCCGTCGGTGCTCGTGGCGACCCCTCGGCCGCGAGCCACCTCGAGGCCGGGTGATTCGGCCCGCCGGCCGGCGAACAGCACACATGTCAGCAGCGGTGATGTCTCGATCTTCAGCAGCAGATCGGTTCCGATGTTCCCCGTCCCCACGACGGCGGTGCGCAGCGGAGCCGGATGCTCTGGCGTCCTCATTCGGTCCTTCCTCCCGCGGTGGGGCGGCCGGCGAGGTGATCTCGTCGGCCCGCACCGAGCGGCGGTGGGTTCACGTCGTGCATCTCCGGTGACAGATAGACCTTCACGCGAGGGCGGGAGCGGCCCGGCTGCCAGGAGAAGTAGTTGTGGATGCCGGTCCCCTCGTCGAGTGCGCGGTGGGCGAGCCCGGCGAGCACGTTGTCGTAGCGGCGCAGCGCCCGCGGGTGTGCGGCGAGGACCCGGTGGACGCGCCGGCGGACCTGGCCGTCGTGCTCCGCGTAGGTCCACAGCGGTATGTAGAGCGTGGCCGGGGGCCGTTCGGGGGTCTGCACGTCGAACAGCGACAGACAGGTGACGGGTGGCTGGTCGGTGAAGTGGCGGCGCCCGTCCGTCATGGTCCTGCACACGGCGCGCACCTCGCCCGGCTCGAATCCCGGGTAGGTCTTGAGGACGGCCGCCACCTCCTCGGCGTCGGCGGCGAAGTGCCGGAAGTAGACCTTCACCCGGGCCTCGGGGTCGTCGGCCAGATCCAGGGAGAGCAGGAAGGGCACGTCGTACCCGGGCCGGTGGACATGGCTCTGGACCAAGGGCCACAGATGCCTCGCCCCCACCCGGTCCAGTGCGGTGTACAGCAGGTCGAACACGCCGTCCGGGCCGGTGACGTCCAGGTAGAACCAGACCTTGAACCGGATCGGGGCGCCGGGACGCACCTCGGCGCCGTACATGGAGACGTGCGGCCCGAGGGCGTCGTCGATCAGGAGCCGGTCCGCGACGGCCGACCACCGGGCCGTGCCGGCGCCGTGACGTTCGGCGAGCAGCGACATGAGCGCCCGTGCCGCGCCGGGGTCACGGGCCGGTACGCCCACGGTCAGTGGCTCCATGGCGAACTGGAGGGCGGGCCTGTCCCCGTTGAGGTCGACGGCGTACTCCACCGGCGACCCGTCGGGCGACACGTCCGACAGGGGGAGATCGCCCGTACGGGCGGCTCCCCAGTGGTCGGTCATGGCGCGGAACGTCGCGACGAATTCCGTACCGTCGACCCCCAGTCCCAGGGATCGTGCTGTCTTCTCCAATTGCGTGGCGCAGGCATCTCGGACCGTCGCCGACTCCTCGGTCACCCGGTTCTCCTTGTCGACTTCCGCGTCGGGGCGCGGGGTGGCTCACTGCCGCATCGCCGGTCCAGGGGTCACTCCTCGCCCATGGCGCGGGCCAGGCTCCGCGGCCGCATGTCGGTCCAGTGCTCCTCGACGAAGTCGAGGCACGCCTGGTGGGTGTCCTCGGGGTGGGCGACGGTCCACCCGGCCGGTACGGCCACGGCCGCGGGCCACATCGAGTACTGACCCTCGTCGTTGACCAGGACCAGGAACGTTCCCTCGGTGTCGTCGAACGGGTTGCCCATCAGTTCTCCTCCTTGGTTGTCGCGTTGCGGGCGATGACGGCCCGGAGGTGTTCCTCCAGAACCGGGCCGATCAGCTCGAGCGCTTCCGGCGTCATGATCGTGCTGTGGCCGGTGGGGATCGGGTGGTAGGTGATCTCGCCGGCGACGTAGTCCCGCCACACCTCGGGGTCGAGCACCCGTTCCCGTTCCTCGGCCGCGCCGAAGATCAGCATGTCGGCGTCGACCTGTTCCGGCCGGTGCCGGGTGGCGATGGCGATGTTGCGGTGCAGGATCTCCATCAGCAGCTGGAACTCGTCCTCGGCGACATTGCCGAGAACCGTGTTGGTGGTACGGGCCAGTTCCGAGAACTGCGCGAAGGTGAGCTCGCCGCTCGGCAGGGCCGCCGGGTCGATGCCCAGCACTTCGAGGATGCCGGTGTAGACCTTGGCGGTGGCCTCGACGACCTGCCGCTGTTCCTCCTCGGTCAGGGGCCTGGCCGGTTCGGAGTCGAGCGCGACGATGAGCCCGACCCGTTCTCCGGCGGCTTCGAGGCGGGCGGCCATGGCGTGTGCCACGACGCCGCCGAACGACTGGCCGAGCAGGTAGTAGGGCCCGGTCTTCTGTACCTGACGCATCTCCTCGATGCAGTGGTCGGCGACCTCGATCAGGGTCTCCGGCAGTTCGTCCGGGTGGCTCAGCGCGCGGGACTGCAGCCCGTACACCGGGAAGTCGGGGCTCAGGCGCAGCAGCAGATCCGAGTAGGACCAGCAGATCGCCGCCCCGGGGTGGACGCAGAACAGCGGCGGCAGGGTGCCCCCGGTGCGGAGCGGGAGGAGTACGTCGAAAGCCCTGTCGGTGCCGTCGGAGCCGAGGTGCTCGGCGAGTTGGGCGACGGTGGGCCCGGCGAAGAAGGCCCGGATCGGCACCTCCGTGCCCATCACCTCGGCGATGCGGGCGATCAGCTGGTTGGCCAGCAGGGAGTGGCCGCCCAGGTCGAAGAAGTTGTCCTCGACGCCGATCTGTCCCAGGTTCAGCACCTCGGCGAAGAGTCCGCAGAGGATTTCCTCCTGCGGGGTGCGCGGTCCGCGCCCCATGGGCGCCGCGAGCCGCGGTGCCGGCAGCGCCTCCCGGTCCACCTTGCCGTTCGGTGTGAGCGGGAAGTCCTCCACCGCCGTCACCACCGCCGGCACCAGATGCTCCGGCAGTGACCGGCGCAGGTCCTCCCGGATGCCGGTGACATCGGCGTCGGGGCGCGCGGGGACCACGTAGCCGAACAGCGCGGCGTCTCCCCGGTGGTCGGCGCGTACGACCACGGCGGCCCGTGCGACGGCCGGATGCTTCACCAGCGCCGCCTCGACCTCGCCGGGCTCCACCCGCACCCCGCGGATCTTCACCTGGTCGTCGGTGCGGCCCACGTACTCCAGCTCGAACGCGTGGTTGAGGCGGCCGATGTCCCCGGTGCGGTACATCCGTGAGCCGGCCGGGCCGTAGGGGTCGGCGACGAAACGGCCGGCGGTCAGCCCGGGCCGGTGCAGATAGCCGCGGCCCACGACCGGGCCGGCGACGTACAGCTCGCCGTCGGTGCCGGGCGGCACCATCCGCAGGGCCTCGTCGAGGACGTACACGCGCGTCCCGGAGTTGGGGCGGCCCACCGTGACGCGTGCGCCGTCCGCGACGTTCAGGGGGTCCGTCATCGTGCAGGCGACGGTGGTCTCGGTCTGGCCGTAGACGTTGATCATGCGCCGCCCCGGCGACCAGCGGGCGGCGAGATCGGGGGTGAGGACCTCGCCGCCGAGGAGCAGGCCGCGCAGCGCGGTGAGGCGGCCCGGCGCGTCGGCGGGCAGGCTGGCCAGCACCGACGGCAGCGTCACCAGGTGGGTGATCCGCTGCTCGGCCAGCACCCGGGCCAGCGCCTCGCCCGCGAGGAGGCCGGGCTCGGGAAGGACGAGCGTGCCGTGCGCGGCGAACGCCACGACGAGCTCCATCACCGAGGCGTCGAAGCTCGGCGAGGAGAGCTGCAGGACCCGGGAGCCCGGCCCGAAGCCCCAGCGGTCCCGCCAGGCGTCGGCCGCGTCCGCCAGGCCCGCGTGGGTGATCACCGCGCCCTTGGGCCGGCCGGTCGACCCCGAGGTGTAGATGACATAGGCCGGGTGGTGCGGGCCGAGTGCGGCCGAGCGGTCCCGGTCGGTGGGGTTCGTGTCCGGCATGCCCTCCCACCGCACGACGGTGGCCGGGTCGTCGATGTCGAACACCGGCTGCCGATCGCCGAGCCGGGCGGCTCCGGAGGCGTCCGTCACGACCAGCCCGGGCCGGGCGTCCGCGCACAGGTACGCCACCCGGTCGGCCGGGTAGGCCGGGTCGATCGGCAGGTACGCCGCCCCGCTCTTGGCGATGGCGAGGACGGTCACGATCTGGGGGAGACCGCGCGGCAGCAGCACGGCGACGAGGTCCTCCGGACCCACGCCCCGGTCGATCAGCGCCCGTGCCATCCGGTTCGCCCGGCTGTTCAGCTCGGCGTAGGTGAGGTCCGTGGTGCCGTCGGTCACGGCGATCGCGGACGGGTCGGCCGTCGCCCAGCTCTCGAACAGCCACGGCAGCGTTCCCGGCACGGCATCAGCGATATGGACTTCCGCCCCGCTCGTCACGTCAAGTCCTCCGATGGGTTGGTGGGGAGAGTCGACGACTTCGCGCAGCAAGGCGCCGAACGCGTCGAGGAAGCCGTCGATGGTCGCGGCGTCGTAGAGATCGGTGGCGTACTCGACGGCGAGGACCAGCCCGGCGGGCACACCCGTCTCGTCGAACGTCTCGATCGCGTTGACGGTGAGGTCCACCCGGGCCGCGCCCGTCTCGACCCCGTCCAGCTGCGGCCGCGCCGTCAGACCGGCCAACTCGAACTCGGCCTCCGGTGTGTTCTGCAGCGCGAGTTGGACCTGGAAGAGCGGGTGGTGCGCGGCCGAACGATCGGGGTTGAGCTTCTCCACCAGGTGGTCGAAGGGGATGTCCTGATGGGCGTAGGCGGCCAGGCTGGTGTCGCGCACCCGCTCCAGGAGCTGGACGAAGCCGGGGCCGCCCGAGGTGTCGATGCGCAGCACCAGCGTATTGACGAAGAAGCCGATCAGGTCGTCCAGGGCGTCGTCGACGCGCCCCGCGATCGGTGCGCCCACCGGGATGTCGGTACCGGCCCCGCTGCGGGTCAGCTGTGCGCCGAGCGCCGCCTGGAGGGTCATGAACAGGGTGGCTCCGTTGTCGCGCGCCAGCGCCCGCAGGGCCTGGTGGAGGTCCGCGTCGAGGGTGCGGGTCAGCGTCGCACCCTGGTTGCCGGACTCCTTCGGGCGCGGCCGGTCGGCCGGCAGCGTCACCAGCCGTGGCAGACCGGCCAGCTGTTCCCGCCAATAAGCGAGCTGGCGTCCAATCGTGCTGTCCGGGTCGGTGTCGTCGCCGAGCATCCGGCGCTGCCACAGCGCGTAGTCCGCGTACTGCACCGGCAGTGGCGCCCAGGACGGGGCGCGACCCGCCGCGCGTTCCCCGTACGCCGTCGTCAGGTCCCGGGCCAGGGGCCGCAGCGACCAGCCGTCGGCGGCGATGTGGTGGATGACCAGCAACAGCACCCACTCGTCGGGGCCCGTGGTGAACAGCCGGGCCCGCAACGGGATCTCCCGCGCCAGGTCGAACTCGTGCCGGGATGCCTCCCGAAGCACCCGCGTCAGATCGTCCTCGGAGACCTCACGCACCGGCAGGTCGACGTCCCCGGCGTCCAGGACGCGCTGGTGCGGCACTCCTCGGCGCTCGGCGAAGACCGTGCGCAGCGCCTCGTGCCGGGCCACCACGTCGCCCAGGGCGGACCGCATCGCGGCCACGTCGAGGGCACCGGACAGCCGGATCGCCAGGGGCGAGTTGTACGTCGCCGACGGCCCCTCCAGCTTGTGGAGGAACCACAGCCGCTGCTGCGCGTACGACAGGGGCAGCACCTCCGGGCGGGGCTCCGGCACGAGGGCGGGCACCGTGCCGTCCGGGCCCGCGCCCCGGGCCAGCGCCGCGGCGAGCCGGGCGGGTGACGACGTGGCGAACACCTGCCGCAGGGGCACCTCGATGCCGAGGACGGCCCGGATGCGGCTGGTGAGCCGGGTGGCGAGCAGCGAGTGGCCGCCGAGGTCGAAGAAGCCGTCGTCGACACCGACCCGGGGGAGGCCGAGGAGGTCGGCGAACAGCTCGCAGAGGATCTCCCCGTACGGGTCGCGCGGGCCCCGGTCCTCGGTACCGGTGGTCGTGAACCCGGGTTCCGGCAGGGCCTTGCGGTCGATCTTCCCGTTCGGGGTGAGCGGGACGCGTTCGATCGGTGTGATCGTGGCCGGGACCATGTGGTCGGGCAGCAGCGCCTTGAGCGTGGCGCGCAGTCCGGACACGAACTCGCCGGCGTTCCGGGCGAGGGAGGGCACGTTCGCGACCGCTTCCGGGCTGCCCGGCCGGTACACGTCCGCGAGGGGCGCGTCGTCGCCGGTGTCGGCGAGCAGCACCACGTCGTAGGCGTCCCGGCTCCTCGGCGACCAGGTCGGCACCGCCCGCCAGCCCCGGTCGGCCGCCCACCGGCGGATCCGTTCGGGGTGCAGCCGCGGATCGGCCGGGTCGGCCAGCCGGGGGTTGGGTATCCCGGTCACCCGGGCGGGTGCCGTCAGCTCGTCCAGGGCGGTGACGTCGCGGCCCCAGACCAGCTCCGGCAGGTCCCCGACCGGCCGCGTGGCGCCGGTGTGCAGCACCACCTCGTAGCGGTACGCGGTCAGTTCGTTGTCGGCGTCGCCCCGCTTGAGCAGCACCTCGACGCCGGTGAGCCGGGGGTGGCGGAAGGCGGTGAAGAACTCGGGGGCGAGGAGGAGTTCCTTCTCGACGGCCACCGCGTGGTCCACGGCGGACGCGCCCGACCCGGGGTACCGGAACCGCTGCACCGCCGTGTGCAAGGCCCGCAGCAGTCCGTGGTGCCGTACGTCGCCGACGACGATCCGGCCGCCGTCGGCGAGCAGGTCGACGGCCTCGCCGAGTACGTCGCGCAGGTAGCCGGCGCTGGGGAAGTACTGGACGACCGAGTTGAGCACGATGGTGTCGAAGTGGCCCCGGGGCAGCTCCGACATGTCGTGCGCCGGCCGGCACCGCAGGTGCACGTGCTCCCAGTGCCGATCCCGCGCGTACTCCCGCAGCCGGTCCACGGCGGCGGCCGAGAAGTCCGTGGCCCAGTACTCCTCGGTCCGCTCGACCAGCGGGATCATCACCAGGCCGGAGCCGGCGCCGATCTCGAGCACCCGGCGAGGACCGAACCGGGCCACCTGATCCACGGCGGACCGCTGCCACTCCCGCATCTGGTCGATCGGTATGGGCGCCCCCGTGAAGGAGCTGTTCCAGCCCTCGAAGTCGGCGCCGGGCTCGCGCGACAGGCCACGGTAGACCTCGTGGTAGATGCTGCGCCATTCGTCGAGCTGGCCGTCGAAGTCCGCCGTGGTTCCCCCGTCGGCCGGCACGACGTAGGCGGCCAGCGACAGGGCTCCCGAGCGGTCCTCGCGCGGTACCACGACGGCACGCGTGACGGAGGGCTGTGCGGCGAGGACGCGTTCCACCTCGCCGGGTTCGACGCGGAAGCCCCGGATCTTGACCTGTTCGTCGGTGCGGCCGAGGTACTCCAGCTCCCCGTCGGCGTTCCAGCGGACCAGATCGCCCGTGCGGTACATCCGTGTTCCGGCTGGCCCGTAGGGATCGGCGAGGAAGCGCGACGCCGTCAGGGCCGGACGCCGACTGTAGCCCCGGGCCAGGCCCTCGCCCGCGATGTACAGCTCGCCCGGTACGCCCGGTGCCACCAGTCCCAGCGACTCATCCAGCACGTAGAGCCGGGTGTTGAGGGCGGGCGTGCCGATGGGCACCGGGGGCTCGGTCAGGTCGCCGGTCTGGCTGGCGACGACGGTCGACTCGGTGGGGCCGTAGGCGTTGACCACGCGCCGGCCGGGCGACCAGGCCCGCAGCAGTTCGGGCGGGCACGCCTCGGCGCCGACGACGAGGGTCCGGAAGCCGGTCAGGTCCCGCGGTGCCCCGGGCGGCAGGCTGCTCAGCACGGACGGCGGGATCAGGGCGTGGGTGATGCGGTGGTCGGCGAGCGCCCGCGCCAGCTCCTCACCGGCGAGGCGGTCCGCCGAGGCGATCACCAGGGCGGCGCCGGAGTCCAGGGCCCAGACGAGTTCCAGGACGGAGGCGTCGAAGCTCGGCGACGAGAACTGCATGATCCGGCTGTCGCCGTCGGCGGCGCAGCGCTGCCGCAGCGTGGCGGCGAGGCTCGCGAGTCCGCGGTGGGTGACGACGACGCCCTTGGGCAGGCCGGTCGAGCCGGAGGTGTAGATCACGTATGCCGGGTGGTCGACTGTCACCGGACGCACGAGGTCTGCGTCATCGGGGTCGTGTGCGGGCAGGCCCTCGAACGATTCCGACTCGTCGATGACCAGCGCCGGTTCGGCGTCCCGCAGCAGGTATTCCACCCGTGCCTGCGGGTAGGCGGGGTCGATCGGCAGATAGGCCGCCCCTGCCTTGGTCACGCCCAGCACGGCCGCGATCTGCCTCGCGCCGCGCGGCATCAGTACGCCCACGATGTCCTCGGCGCCCACGCCCCGCTCGATCAGGTACCGGGCGACGCGGTTGGCGTGTGCGTTGAGCTGCGCGTACGACCAGCTGAGGTCTCCCTCGACCACGGCGGTCGCGTCGGGAGTGGCCGTGACGCGACGCTCGAACAGTTCCGCCAGGGTCGCTGTGTCGGTGTCGGTCGTGGCCGTGCCCCATCGGTCCAGCAGCCGGGCCCGTTCGTCGGCAGCGAGCAGGTCCACCTCGCTGAGCCGGGCTCCTGGTGTTGTCACCATGGCTTGGAGGACGCGCACCCAGCGTGCTGTGAACGCCTCGATCGTGGAGCGGTCGTACAGATCCGTGGAGAACTCCACCACACCGGTCAGACCGGCCGCGGAGCCGTCGGGCGAGGTGGTCTCGGTGAGGCTCAGCGACAGGTCGAAGCGGGAGGTGCCGGTGCCTTGTCCCTCCTGCCGTACCCGCAGGTCAGAGAGGGTGAAGTCGGCCTCGGCGTTGTTCTGCAGGACCATGGCGATCTGGAACAGCGACTGGTGCGACGCCGACCGCAGCGGGTTGATCTTCTCGACGAGGTACTCGAAGGGAATGTCCTGGTGCGCGTACGCGGTGAGGGAGGTGTCGCGTACGCGCTGGAGCAGTTCGGCGAAGGTCGGGTCGTCGGACGTGTCGGTGCGCAGTACCACCATGTTGACGAAGAAGCCGACGAGATCGTCGAGTTGTTCGTCGGTGCGACCGGCCACGCCCGCGCCGACGACCACATCCGTCCCGGCGCCGGACCGGGTCAGCAGGGCGGACAGCGCCGTCTGCAGCACCATGAACAGCGTCGAGCCGGTCTGCCGCGCCAGCGCCATCAGCTCGTCGTGCAGTCCGCCGTCGACCTGGAAGGTGCTGACGTCACCCTGGTAGCCGGCCACCGCCGGCCGGGGGCGGTCGGTGGGCAAGGTCACCTGTTCCGGCAGGCCGGCGAGCCGTTCCCGCCAGAACGCGAGCTGGCGGCCGAACTCGCTGTCGGGATCCGTGTCGTCCCCGAGCAGTTCCCGGTGCCAGAGGCTGTAGTCGGCGTACTGCACCGGCAGCGGGGACCACTCCGGGGCCCGGCCGGCTTCGCGCGCGGCGTACGCCGCTGCCAGGTCGCGGGCCAACGGCCGCAGTGACCAGCCGTCGGCGACGATGTGGTGGAGGACCAGCATCAGCACCCACTCGTCCTGGCCGACCACGAACAGCGAGGCCCGCAGCGGGATCTCGGCGGCCAGGTCGAACCGGTGGCGTGCCGCCTCCCGCACCTCCTCGTCGAGGGCGGCGC
Source organism: Streptomyces abikoensis (assembly GCF_014648775.1). Lineage (GTDB taxonomy): Bacteria > Actinomycetota > Actinomycetes > Streptomycetales > Streptomycetaceae > Streptomyces > Streptomyces abikoensis. Next base: position 287,742 of record NZ_BMRT01000001.1, on the reverse strand, counting down.
CGTCGGCCTCGCGCACGGGCAGCTGGATCGTGACCTCGGCCATGTCCAGGATCCGCTGGTACGGCGCGCCGTCGCGCTCGCCGAAGACGGTGCGCAGCGCCTCGTGCCGGGCGACCACATCGGCCAGCGCCATCCGTAGCGCGGGCACCTGGAGGGGGCCCGTCAGGCGCAGGGTGAACGGCATGTTGTAGGTCGGCGAGGGGCCTTCCAGCTTGTGCAGGAACCACAGCCGCTGCTGTGCGAACGACAGCGGCAGCACCTCGGGGCGCGGCAACGGCACGAGGGCGGCCCTGGCCGGGGAGTTCGCTTCGAGGACGGCCCGTGCCAGCGCGGCCGGCGTCGACGCCTCGAAGAGGGTGAGCAGCCGGACCTCGATGCCGAGTTCGGCACGGATTCGGCTGATCAGCCGGGTGCCCAGCAGGGAGTGGCCGCCCAGGTCGAAGAAGCTGTCCTCCACACCGACCCGGTCCAGTCCGAGGATCTCGGCGAAGAGCCCGCACAGGATCTCTTCCTCCGGTGTACGGGGGCCCCGTCCACCCGAGGTGTCGAACTCGGGTTCCGGCAAAGCCTCGTGGTCGAGCTTGCCGTTCGGCGTGAGCGGGAACTCGGGCAGCGCCACGAGCGCGGCCGGTACCAGGTGGTCGGGCAACAGCCGGCGGAGATCCTCGCGTACGGCCGCGGAGTCGACGCCGGGGCGTGCGGGGACCAGGTAGCCGACCAGCGCGGGGTCGCCCCGTCGATCGCCGCGGACCACCACGACGGCACGGGCCACATCCGGATGCGCCGCCAAGGTGGCCTCGACCTCGCCGGGCTCGACACGGATGCCCCGGATCTGCAGCTGATGGTCGGAGCGGCCGAGGTATTCGAGTTCGCCGTCGGCGTTCCAGCGGACCACATCGCCGGTGCGGTACATGCGCGAACCGGGCGGGCCGTACGGGTCGGCGACGAAGCGGGACGCTGTGAGCCCGAACCGGCCGAGGTAGCCGCGGGCCACCCCGGTACCGGCGATGTACAACTCGCCGCGCGAACCCCGAGGCACCAGCCCCAAACCCGCGTCCAGCACATACGCCCGTGTTCCGGCGAGTGGTGCACCGATCGGATGCGCGCTCCCCGACAGTGGACGGCTCACCGATGCCGCCACCGTGGTCTCGGTCGGACCGTACAGGTTCGTCATCCGTCGGCCCACCGACCAGCGACGGACCAGCTCGGCCGAGCACGCCTCGCCGCCGACGATCAGGCTCCGCAGTCCCGGTAGTGCGTCTGCGGCGTCGTCCGGCAGCGTGGCCAGCACCGACGGTGGCACGAACGCGTGCGATACCCCCGCATCCGCCAACAACGCCGCCAACTCCTCACCGGCGAGCCGTTTCTCGCGGGCAACGACGAGGGCGGCGCCTGCGCCGATGGCCATCATCAGTTCGAGGACAGAGGCGTCGAAGCTCGGCGATGCCAGGAGCAGCACCCGGCTGTCGCTGTCGACGTCGGTACGCTCACCCGTGCCGGCGGCGAGCGCGGCCAGGCCCCGATGGGTCACCACTACGCCCTTGGGCAGGCCGGTGGAGCCCGAGGTGTAGATGACGTACGCCGGGTTGTCGACGTCGACCGGCCGGACGCGGTCCCGGTCACCCGGGTCGTGCTCGGGCAGGCCCTCGAACACCTCCGACTCGCCGATCACCAGCGCCGGCTCGGCGTCCCGCAGCAGGTGCTCCACCCGTGCCTGCGGGTAGGCCGGGTCGATCGGCAGGTACGCGGCGCCGGCCTTGCCGATTCCGAGGAGGGTGGCGATCTGTGTCGCGCTGCGCGGCATGAGGACGCCCACGATGTCCTCAGCGCCCACACCCCGCCCGATCAGATGCCAGGCGACACGGTTGGCGTGTGCGTTGAGCTGCGCGTACGACCAGCTGAGGTCCCCCTCGACCACGGCCGTCGCGTCCGGGGTCGCCGTGACGCGACGTTCGAACAGCTGGGTAAGGGTCGCCGGACGTACCGTCGGCTCGGTGGACGCCCAGCCGGTCAGCTGGTCGCGCTCTCCGTCGAGCAGCAGGTCCACGGACCCGATCCGCTGCCCCTGGTCGAGCGCGACGGCGGCCAGGAACCGCAGCCAACGCCCGATGAACGCGTCGATGGTCGCCGCGTCGTACAGGTCGGTGGCGTATTCGACGGCGCCGATGACACCGGCGGCACCATCGGCGTCCTGCTGCTCGGCGAGGCTGATGAACAGGTCGACGCGAGACAGCCCCGTGCTGACGCCCTCCATGCGGGTGCGCAGGCCGGGCAGGCCGAAGCTGGTTTCCGGGTTGTTCTGGAAGGCGAGCAGGACTTGGAAGAGGGGGCTGTGGGCGGTGCTGCGGTGGGGGTTGAGTTTTTCCACCAGGTACTCGAAGGGCACGTCCTGGTGGGCGTATGCGGCCAGGGAGGTGTCACGTACTCGACGCAGCAATTCGTCGAATTCCGGGTTTCCGGAGGTGTCGGTCCTGAGGACGAGGGTGTTGACGAAGAAGCCGACCAGGTCGTCGAGTGCGTCGTCGGTGCGCCCGGCGATGGGGCTGCCGATGGGTACATCGGTGCCCGCACCGGACCGCGTCAGCACTGCGGCGAGGGCGGCTTGGAGCACCATGAAGAGCGTGGCACCGCTGTGTCGTGCCAGCGCGAGTAGATCGGCGTGCAGGTCGGCCTCGATGCGGAACATGTGCACGTCGCCCGCGTAGGACGCCGTCTGGGGCCGTGGGCGGTCGGTCGGCAGGGTCACCTGCTCCGGCAGACCCGCCAACTGATCCCGCCAGTAGTCCAGTTGGCGTCCAGTGACGCTGTCCGGGTCGGTGTCGTCGCCGAGAAGCTGTCGCTGCCAGAGTGTGTAGTCCGCGTACTGCACCGGCAAGGGTGCCCACGACGGGGTGCGACCCGCCCGGCGATCGGTGTACGCCTTGGCCAGGTCACGTGCCAGCGGCCCCAGCGACCAGCCGTCGGCAGCGATATGGTGCACGACCAGCAGCAGCACCGACTCGTTCGGACCTGTGGTGAACAGCCGAGCCTGCAACGGGATCTCACGCGAGAGGTCGAACGCGTAACGGGCCGCCTCCCGCAGTGCCCCCGGCAGTTCCTCCTCGGAGACCTGGTGCACGGGCAGATCGACCTCAGCGGTATCGAGGACCCGCTGATACGGCATTCCGTCGGCCTCGGCGAACACCGTCCGCAGCGCCTCGTGACGACCCACCACATCACCCAGCGCCGCCCGCAACGCCACCACGTCCAGCGCGCCCGACAGCCGGATCGCCAGCGGCGAGTTGTACGTCGCCGACGGGCCCTCCAGCCGATGCAGGAACCACAACCGCTGCTGGGCCGAGGACAACGGCAACAACTCAGGCCGCGCCATCCGCTCCAGCGCCATCTGTACCCGGCCCTGCCCCTCCCCGAGCACCACCGCCAGCTCCGCCGGCGAAGGCGCCGTGAACAGGGCGCGGGGTGCCAGCTCGCAGTGGAACGTCTTGCGGATGCGGATGATGAGCCGGGTGGCGAGCAGCGAGTGGCCGCCCAGGTCGAAGAAGCTGTCGTCGGGTCCTACCCGGGGCACGTCGAGGACCTGGGCGAAGAGGAGGCAGAGCAGTTCTTCCTGCGGCGTACGCGGTGTGCGTGTACGGCCTCCGGTCTGCTCGGGGTCCGGCAGTGCCCGCTCGTCGATCTTCCCGTGCGCGGTGCGGGGAATCTCGTCCAGCACGACGACGGCCGACGGCACCAGGTGCTCGGGCAGCTCGTGCTGCGCCCAAGCACGCAGTTCGCCACCGTCGAAGGTCCGTCCGGCGGCCGGCACGGCGTATGCCAGGAGTTGCAGGTCGTCGTGGGGGCCGGGCCGGACGATCACGGCGGCCTGGGCCACGGCGGGGTGCCGAAGCAGCGCGGACGCAACCTCGCCGGGTTCGACGCGGAAGCCCCGGATCTTGACCTGCTCGTCGGTGCGGCCGAGGTACTCCAGCTCCCCGTCGGTGTTCCAGCGGACGAGGTCTCCCGTGCGGTACATCCGTGTTCCGGCCGGGCCGTAGGGGTCGGCGAGGAATCGCGACGCCGTCAGGGCCGGACGCCGACTGTAGCCCCGGGCGAGACCTTCGCCCGCGATGTACAGCTCGCCCGGCACGCCCGGTGCCACCAGCCCCAGCGACTCGTCCAGCACGTACAACCGGGTGTTGGCCACCGGACCGCCGATGGGCGTGGACCCGGGTGACAGTTCCCCGCTCATGGACGCGCAGACGGTCGACTCGGTGGGGCCGTAGGCGTTGATCATGCGGCGGCCGGGCGACCATCGTGCGGTCAGCTCGGGTGTGCACGCCTCGCCCGCCACCACCAGGGTGCGGAGGTCGGGCAGGTGGGCGGCGGCCTCCGAGGGCAGGGTCGCCAGCACGGTGGGCGGCAGGGTGAGGTGGGTGACGCGCTGTTCGCGCAGGACGGCCGCCAGGTCCTCCCCGGCGAGACGGTCGGTCTCGGGCAGCACCAGGGCGGCGCCCGAGCCGAGGGCCATCACGAGCTCCCAGACCGTGGCGTCGAAGCCGAGCGCGGCGAACTGCAGCACCCGCGAGCTCTCACTGGCCCCGAGCCGCCGCAGCGTGGCGGCGAGGCTCGCGAGTCCGCGGTGGGTGACGACGACGCCCTTGGGCAGGCCGGTCGAGCCGGAGGTGTAGATCACATAGGCCGGGTGGTCCACTGCCACCGGACGCACCCGGTCCCCGGCACCGAGGTCGTGTGCGGGCAGGCCCTCGAACGACTCCGACTCGTCGATGACCAGCGCCGGTTCGGCGTCCCGCAACAGATAGTCCACCCGTGCCTGCGGATAGGCCGGGTCGATCGGCAGAAACGCCGCTCCCGCCTTGGCCACCCCCAGCACGGCCCCGATCTGCCTCGCACCGCGCGGCATGAGCACACCCACGATGTCCTCGGCGCCCACGCCCCGCTCGATCAGGTACCGGGCGACGCGGTTGGCGTGTGCGTTGAGCTGTGCGTACGACCAGCTGAGATCTCCCTCGACCACGGCGGTCGCGTCGGGAGTCGCCGTGACACGACGCTCGAACAGCTCCGCCAGGGTCGCCGTGTCGGTGTCGGTTGTCGCCGTGCCCCATTGCTCCAGCAGCCGGGCCCGTTCGTCGGCAGCGAGCAGATCCACCTCGCTCAGCCGGGCTCCTGGTGTCCTGACCATGGCTTGGAGGACGCGCACCCAGCGTGCTGTGAACGCCTCGATCGTGGGGCGGTCGTACAGATCGGTGGAGAACTCCACCACACCGGTCAGACCGGCCGCGGAGCCGTCGGGCGCGGCGGCCTCGACGATGTTGATGGACAGGTCGACGCGCGAGACGCCGGTGTCGATCGAGGTGCCGGAGGCGGTGACGCCCGGCAGGTCGATGTCCTGCTTCGCGGTGTTCTGGAGTCCGAACAGGATCTGCACGAGTGGGTGGTGGGCGGCTGACCGGTGCGGGTTGAGCCGCTCCACCAGGTACTCGAAGGGCATGTGCTGGTGGGCGTAGGCGGCCAGGGAGGTCTCGCGCACCCGGGTGAGCAGGTCGCGCAACGTGGGATCGCCGGCGGTGTCGGTGCGCAGCACCAGCATGTTGACGAAGAGACCGACCAGGTCCTCCAGGCGGTCGTCGGTGCGCCCGGCGATGGGGGAGCCGACCGCGATGTCGGTTCCGGCACCGAGACGGGTCAGCACCCCGGCCAGGCCCGTCTGAAGGATCATGAACAGAGTGGTGCCGGTTTCCCGGGCCAGACGGACGAGCTGGGCGTGCTGTTCGGCGTCGAGGTCGAAGGTGACCGTCTCGCCGTGGTAGCCGGCGACGGCGGGACGGGGCCGGTCGGTGGGCAGGGTCATCTGGTCGGGCAGTTCCGCCAGTTCCTCCAGCCAGTAGGCGACCTGGCGGCTGAAGACGCTGTCGGGGTCGTCGTCGGTGCCGAGGTGTTCACGCTGCCAGAGGGTGTAGTCGGCGTACTGCACGGCGAGCGGTCGCCACGACGGTGCGGTGCCGGCCCGGCGGCCGGTGTACGCGGCCGTCAGGTCGGACACCAGGACCTGCAGCGACCAGCCGTCGGCGACGATGTGGTGGAGGACCAGCACCAGCACCCACTCGCCGGGCCCGGTCGTGAACAGCCACGCCCGCAGCGGGATCTCACGGGCCAGGTCGAACTCGTACCGGGCCGCCTCGCGCAGCGCCTGCGGCAGTTCCTCCTCGGTGGTCTCCCGGATCTCCAGCCCGGGCACGGCCTCGGCCACGTCCAGGATCCGCTGGCACGGTGTGGCGCCCTGCTCGGCGAAGAGGGTGCGCAGCGCCTCGTGCCGGGCGACGACGTCGGCCAGCGCCGCCCGCAGCGCCGGGACGTCCAGGTCACCGGAGAGCCGGATCGCCAGCGGGGAGTTGTAGGTCGCCGAGGGGCCTTCCAGCTTGTGCAGGAACCACAGCCGCTGCTGGGCGAACGACAGCGGCAGGACCTCGGGGCGTGGCGACGGCCGCAGTCGGGCGGGGACGGGTCCGCCTTCCACCAGCCGTTCGGCGAGTCGCCGGGGGGTCGGGGCGTTGAAGAAGGTCCGCATCGACACATCGACGCCGAGCGTGCCGCGTATCCGCGAGATCAGCCTGCCGGCCAGGAGGGAGTGGCCGCCGAGGTCGAAGAAGTTGTCCTCGGCGCCGATCCGGGTGATCCCGAGGACGTCGGCGAACACCGACCGCAGGATCTCCTCCTGCGGCGTGCCCGGCGACCGGTCGTCCGTGCCCGTGGCGACCGGGCGTGGCAAGGGCAGCGCGTCGCGGTCCAGCTTGCCGTTCGGGGTCAGCGGGAACTCGCCGAGTACGACGACCGCGGTCGGCACCAGGTAGTCGGGCAGCTCGCGGCGCAACTCGTCGCGCAGCCGGGCGGCGTCGGCCGGTTCCTCGACGGTCGTGACATACGCGTACAGCGTCTGGAAGCCGTGCTGATCGGGACGCGCGACCACGACGGCCCGTGAGACGCCGGGCTGCCGCAGCAGTGCCGCCTCGACCTCGCCGGGTTCGACGCGGATGCCCCGGATCTTGAGCTGATGGTCGGAGCGGCCGAGGTATTCGAGTTCGCCGTCGGCGTTCCAGCGGACGATGTCGCCGGTGCGGTACATGCGCGAACCGGGCGGGCCGTACGGGTCGGCGACGAAGCGGGACGCTGTGAGGCCGAACCGGCCGAGGTAGCCGCGGGCCACCCCGGTACCGGCGATGTACAACTCGCCGCGCGAACCCCGAGGCACCAGCCCCAAACCCGCGTCCAGCACGTACACCCGTGTTCCGGAGAGTGGTGCACCGATCGGATGGGCACTTCCCGACAGTGGACGGCTCACCGATGCCGCCACCGTTGTTTCCGTGGGACCGTACAGGTTCGTCATCCGTCGGCCCACCGACCAGCGACGCACCAGGTCCGCCGAACATGCCTCGCCGCCGACGATCAGGCTCCGCAGTCCCGGCAGGGCGTCTGCGGCGTCGTCCGGCAGCGTGGCCAGCACCGACGGTGGCACGAACGCGTGCGACACCCCCGCGCCCGACAACAACGCCGCCAACTCCTCACCCGACAGCCGACCGGGTTCGGGCATGACCAGGACGGCGCCCGCGTGGAACGTGGTGAGGAACTCGAAGACGGAGACGTCGAAGCTCGGCGAGGTGAGCTGCAGCACCCGGCTGTCCCGGTCGATGTCCGCCCGCTCGCCACCGCTGACCGCCAGTGCGGCCAGACCCGAGTGGGTGACGACCGTGCCCTTGGGCCGGCCCGTGGACCCGGAGGTGTAGATGACGTACGCCGGGTGCTCGACCCGCAGCGCGGTCCGCCGGTCGGCGTCCGTCGGGTCGGTCGCCGGCAGGTGCCGGAGGGCGGAGGTCACGGCCGGGTCGTCGACCGTGATGGTGTCGATGCTGGCGAAGGCCGTCGTGGTCGCGGCGCTCCCGGCGGCCGTGTTCGCGTGGGCGGCGTCGGTGAGCAGGAACTTCGGCCCCGCGTCCTCGATGAGATAGCCGACCCGTTCCGCCGGGTAGGCCGGGTCGATCGGCAGGAACGCGGCGCCGGCCTTGCCGATGCCGAGCAGGGTGGCGATCTGTGTCGCGCTGCGCGGCATGAGCACGCCCACGATGTCCTCGGCGCCCACGCCCCTCTCGATCAGGTACCGGGCGATGCGGTTGGCGTGTGCGTTGAGCTGCGCGTACGACCAGCTGTGGTCCCCCTCGACCACGGCGGTCGCGTCCGGGGTCGCGGTGGCCGCGGCTTCGAAGATCGCCGGCCAGACCAGTTGCCCGGGGGCCTCGGTGTCGCGTCCGGACAGGGCGAGAACCGTCGCGGTCTCCTCGTCGGAGAGCAGGTCGACGCCGTTGATACGGCGGCCCGGGTCCTCGACGGCCGTCCGCAGCATCCGTACGAGACGAACGGTGAACGACTCGACGGTGCTCGCGTCGTACAGATCGGTCGCGTACTCGACGGCACCCCGGATGCCCTGCGGTGAGCCGTCGCCGCCGAACGTCTCGGTGATGTTGAGGGTGAGGTCGACCCGGGACACACCGGTGACGATCTCGTCCGGCTCGGCACGCAGGCCGGGGAGGTCGAAGCTGGTCTCGGGGTTGTTCTGGAAGGCGAGCAGGACTTGGAAGAGGGGGCTGTGGGCGGTGCTGCGGTGGGGGTTGAGTTTTTCCACCAGGTATTCGAAGGGCACGTCCTGGTGGGCGTATGCGGCGAGGGAGGTGTCGCGTACTCGACGCAGCAGCTCTTCGAATTCCGGGTTTCCGGAGGTGTCGGTCCTGAGGACGAGGGTGTTGACGAAGAAGCCGACCAGGTCGTCGAGTGCGTCGTCGGTGCGACCGGCGATGGGGCTGCCGATGGGCACATCCGTGCCCGCACCGGACCGCGTCAGCACTGCGGCGAGGGCCGCCTGCAGCACCATGAACAACGTGGCACCACTGTGCCGGGCCAGCGCGAGCAGGTCGGCGTGCAGATCGGCCTCGATGCGGAACATGTGCACGTCGCCCGCGTAGGACGCCGTCTGCGGGCGCGCGCGGTCGGTCGGCAAGGTCACCTGCTCCGGCAGACCGGCCAGCTGATCCCGCCAATAAGCGAGCTGGCGTCCAATCGTGCTGTCCGGATCGGTCTCGTCGCCGAGGAGCCGTCGTTGCCAGAGCGTGTAGTCCGCGTACTGCACCGGCAACGGAGCCCAGGACGGGGCACGGCCCGCCGCGCGTTCCCCGTACGCCGTCGTAAGGTCACGTGCCAGTGGCCCCAGCGACCAGCCGTCGGCAGCGATATGGTGCACGACCAGCAGCAGCACCGACTCGTTCGGACCTGTGGTGAACAGCCGAGCCTGCAACGGGATCTCACGCGAGAGGTCGAACGCGTAACGGGCCGCCTCCCGCAGTGCCCCCGGCAGTTCCTCCTCGGAGACCTCGCGCACAGGCAGATCGACCTCAGCGGTATCAAGAACACGCTGATACGGCACTCCATCCGACTCGGCGAACACCGTCCGCAGCGCCTCGTGACGACCCACCACATCACCCAGCGCCGCCCGCAACGCCACCACGTCCAGCACGCCCGACAGCCGGATCGCCAGCGGCGAGTTGTACGTCGCCGACGGGCCCTCCAGCCGATGCAGGAACCACAACCGCTGCTGGGCCGAGGACAACGGCAACAACTCAGGCCGCGCCATCCGCTCCAGCGCCACCTGCACCCGGCCCTGCCCCTCCCCGAGCACCACCGCCAGCTCCGCCGGCGAAGGCGCCGCGAAGATCTGGCGCAGGAGGGCCTCGACGCCCAGGACCGAGCGGATGCGGCTGGTCAGCCGGGTGGCGAGCAGGGAGTGGCCGCCCAGGTCGAAGAAGCTGTCGTCGGGTCCTACCCGCTCCAGGCCCAGGATGTCGGCGTACAGCTCGCACAGGATCTGCTCCTGCGGGGTGCGTGGCCGTCGGCCGTCCGAGACCATGACCTCCGGGTCCGGCAGCGCTCGGCGGTCGATCTTTCCGTTCGGGGTGACCGGGATCCGCTCGATCGGGGTGATCGTCGCCGGAACCATGTAGTCCGGCAGCAGCCCCTTCAGAGTCGAGCGCAGTTCGGAAACCAGTTCGCCGACCGTACGGGCCACAGCGGGCACATTGGCCTGCTCGACGGCCGCTGCGGGGCGGTACACCTCGGCCAGCGGCTCCGCCTCGGCGGTGTCCGTCAGCACGACCTCGTAGGTGTTCCAGCGCTGCGACGACCAGGTCGGTACCGCCCGCATGCCGTGTGCCGCCGCCCAGCGCCGTACCGCCTCGGGGTCCAGCTCGGGCCCTGACGGGGGCGGCACCGCGTCGGCGCCGTCCAGCGCCCGTATCGCGGCGACGCCGTCGGCCAGCCGGGGGTTCGGGATGTGGGTCACCCGTGCCGGGCCGGTCAGCTGGTCAAGATCGGTGAGGTCGCGGCCCCATACGAGGACGGGCAGGTCCGCGAGCCGGCGCGCCGGTGCGGTGTGCAGGACGACCTCGTAGCGGTAGCCGGACAGCTCGGTCGACGCCCCGCCCGCCTTCAGCGACACCTCGACACCGGAGAGGGCCGGATGCTCGAAGGAGGTGAAGAACTCCGGAGCCAGCAGCAGCTCCTTCTCCACCGCGATCGCGCGCTCGACCGCCGCCCGTGCCCCCGAAGTGCCGCGGAAGTCGTGCACGGCCGTCTGGAACACCCGGAGCAGTCCGTAGTGCCGGACGTCGCCGACGATCACCCTGCCGCCGTCGGCGAGGAGGTCCATGACCCGCGTCAGCACGTCGCGCAGGTAGTCGGCGCTCGGGAAGTACTGCACCACCGAGTTGATGACGACGGTGTCGAAGCGGCGGCGGGGCAGGCCGGAGAGGTCGTGTGCGGGCCGGCAGGTCAACCGCACGTGGTCCCAGCCGCGTTGGCGGGCGAAGTCGCGGAGCCTGTCGACGGAGACCTGCGAGAGGTCGGTGCCCCAGTACTCGTCGACCTCGTCCGCCAGCGGGGTCATCAGCAGACCGGAACCCGCGCCGATCTCCAGGACCCGGCCGGGGCGGAAGCGCAGCGCCGCGTTCACGGCGGCCCGCTGCCATGCCCGCATCTCCTCGACGGGTATCGGGCCGCCGGTGAACGAACTGTTCCAGCCCACGAAGTCATTGCCCGCGTCACCGGAGAAGCCCGTGTAGACCTGGTCGTAGAGGTCGTTCCACTCGGAGAGCTGATCGTCGAAGCCCTCGTTCGTCGTCTCGGCCGCCAGGACGGTGTACGCGGCGAGGGAGACGGCTCCCGAACGGTCCCGGCGCGGCACCACCACCGCCCGCTCCACGGACGGTTGGCTCGCGAGGACGCGCTCGATCTCGCCGGGTTCGACGCGGAAGCCCCGGACCTTCACCTGCTCGTCGGAGCGTCCCAGGTACTCCAGTTCACCGTCGGCGTTCCAGCGGACGACGTCGCCGGTCCGGTACATCCTCGAACCGGGGGCGCCGAACGGGTTCGCGACGAACCGTGACGCCGTCAGGCCGCCCCGGCCGAGGTAGCCCCTGGCGAGGCCCGCGCCGCCGATGTACAGCTCGCCCGGGACGCCGGGGGCGGCGGGCCGGAGGGTCGTGTCCAGGACGTGCAGTTCGGCGTCGAGCACCGGCCTGCCGATCGGTGCGCGTGCCTCGGTCAGCGGGAAGGTGTGCGAGGCGGCGACGGTGCACTCGGTCGGGCCGTAGGCGTTCACGAACTCGCGGCCCGGCAGCCACAGTCGCACGAGTTCGGGCGGGCACGCCTCCGCTCCGACGCTGAGCATGTGGAACTCGGGCAGCCGGCCGGCCGTCTCCGGTGCCAGGGTGCTCAGCGCGGACGGCGGGATGTGCGCGTGGGTGATGTGGTGCTCGGCGAGTGCCTGGGCGAGTTCGTCGCCGGCCAGACGGTGCTGGCCGGCGACGCACAGCCGGGCCCCGGAGGTGAACGCCCACACCATCTCCAGTACCGAGGCGTCCACGCTGGGCGACGACAGTTGCAGTACGCGGCTGTTCCCGTCCGCCGCGCAGCGTTGCCGCAGGGTCTCGGCGAAGGCGGCGAGACCGCGGTGGGTCACCACGACGCCCTTGGGGCGGCCGGTCGAACCGGAGGTGTAGATGACGTACGCCGGGTTGTCGACGTCCACGGGCCGGACGCGGTCACGGTCGGTGGGGTTGTCCTCCCGGCCCGGCCGTCCACGCGTGAACCCGTCCTCGTCGACCACGATCAGTTCGCAGGTCAGGTCGGAGGGCAGGTCCTCGGCTCCGGCGCGGGAGGTGAGCACCAGCCGGGGGGCCGAGTCGGTGAGCACGTGCCGGTTGCGTCCTGCCGGGAAGACGAGGTCCACCGGTACGTACGCCGCACCGGCCTTGAGCACTCCGAGCAGGGCGGCGACCAGGCGGGCGGAGCGCGGCATCGCGATGCCGACCAGGTCCTCCGGGCCGATGCCCCGGTCGATGAGCCGGCCGGCGACGTGGTTGGCGTGCCGGTTCAGCTCGTCGTAGGTCCAGGTGTCGGCGCCGTCGCTCACGGCGACGGCGTCGGGGGTGGCCGCCGCCTGCCGTTCGAACAGATCGCTGAAGGTCAGCGGCTCGACGTCGCGCTCGTCCCGGCGCCATCGGGCCAGCCGGGACTCGTCGTCGGGGGTGATGACGTCCAGGGTGTCGATCCGGCGGCCGGGGTCCGCCACGACCTGGCGGATCAGCCGGGTCCAGCGCTCGACGACGGCCTCCACCGTCGGCCGGTCGTAGAGGTCGGCGGCGTACTCCACCGTGCCGCCGATGCCGGCCGGGGTGCCGTCGGACGTCGTGCTCTCCGTGACGCTCAGCGAGAGGTCGAAGCGGGCCGTGCCGGTCGGCACCGTCTCGGCGCGTACCCGGAGTCCGGGCAGCTCGAACGGGACGGAGGTGTTGTTCTGCAGGACCAGGGCGACCTGGAACAGCGATTGGCGCCCGGCGCTCCGGTGCGGGTTGAGGCTCTCGACCAGCTGCTCGAACGGGATGTCCTGATGGCTGTACGCCGCGAGGCTGGTGTCGCGCACCCGGTCGAGCAGTTCCGTGAACCTCGGGGAGCCGGAGGTGTCGGTGCGCAGCACCAGCATGTTGACGAAGAGTCCGACCAGGTCGTCGAGGGCGGGCTCGGACCGGCCGGCGACACCGGCGCCGATGGCGATGTCGGTGCCCGCGCCGAGCCGGGTCAGCAGGGCCGCGAGGGTCGCCTGCAGAACCATGTAGACGGTGGCGCCGTTGTCCCGGGCGAGCTCCGTGACAGCGGCGTGGAGGTCGGCGTCCAGGGTGATCGGGACGACGCCGCCCCGGTAGGTCGCCACGGCCGGGCGGGGCCGGTCGCCGGGCACGGTGATCTCGTCGGGCAGCTCGGCGAGTTGCTCGCGCCAGTACCGCGACTGCTCGCTCAGGGGGCCGGCCGGGTCGTTCTCGTCGCCGAGCAGCGCACGCTGCCAGAGCGTGTAGTCGGCGTACTGGACCGGGAGCGGCAGCCACTGCGGTGCCGTGCCGTCGCGCCGCGCGGAGTAGGCGGCGACCAGGTCGCGCGCCAGCGGCGCCCCGGACCAGCCGTCACCGGCGATGTGGTGGATGACGAGCGTCAGCACGGACTCGTCGGGGCCGAGGACGAGCAGTTCGGCCCGGACGGGGAGCTGCCGTGCCAGGTCGAACGCGTACCGCGCGGACCGGCGCAGTTCCTCGTCCAGGTCCGCCGCGTCGATCCGGCGGACGGGCAGGTCGGGGCGTATCTCGTCGGGGTCGGTGATCCGCTGGTACGGCTGTCCGTCGATCTCGGGGAAGAGGGTGCGCAGCGGTTCGTGGCGCCGGACGACGTCGGCCAGGGCCTCCGCGAGCGCGGCGGTGTCGACCACGCCGGTCAGGTGGAGGGCGAGCGGCATGTTGTAGGTCGCCGACGGGCCTTCGAGCCGGTGGAGGAACCACAGGCGTGCCTGTGCGTAGGACAGCGGGATCCGCTCGGGCCGTGGCAGCGGGGTCAGCTCCGGGCGGGCCGGGCCGGCCTCCTGCCGCTGGAGGTGTGCGGCGAGGGCCGCCGGGGTGGGCCTCTCGAAGAAGTCCCGCATGTCGACGTGGAGGCCGAGGGCGCCCCGGATCCGGCCGATGAGCCGGCCGGCCAGCAGGGAGTGTCCGCCCAGGTCGAAGAAGTCGTCGTCGAATCCGATCCCCGGCAGTTCGAGGATCTCGGCGAACAGCGTCCGCAGCATGTCCTCCAGCGGGCCGCGGGCGGTCCGCCGGAGCCCGGCGGGGGTGTGGCGGGGGTCGGGGAGGGCGTCGCGGTCGACCTTGCCGTTCGGGGTCAGCGGCAGGCTGTCGAGGGGCACGACGCTCGCCGGGACGAGGGACGGCGGCAGTGTGGCGCGCAGTTCGTCGCGCAGCTCCGCCGCGCTCGTGGTGCCGGACGGGGACGGCACCACGTAGGCGACGAGGCGCGGTTCGCCGCGGGTGTCGGCGCGTACGGCGACGGCCGCGTCCACGATGTCGGCCCGCCGCCGCAGCACCGCTTCGAGCTCGCCGGGCTCGACCCGGGCGCCTCGGATCTTGACCTGGTCGTCGGCGCGGCGCAGGAACTCCAGCCGTCCGTCCGGGTGGCGCACTCCGACATCGCCGGTACGGTACATCCGTGCGCCGGGCGGCCCGTAGGGGTCGGCGAGGAAGCGGGTGGCGGTCAGGCCGGGGCGGCGCAGATATCCGCGTGCCACGTTGGCGCCCGCGACGTACAGCTCGCCCGGCTGCCCCGGGGCGAGGGGCGCGAGCGCGTCGTCCAGGACGTGGACGCGGGTGTGCTCGATGGGGGTGCCGATCGGGGCGCGGGTGCCGGTCAGCGGTGCGGTGAGGGTGGCGGCGACGGTGGTCTCGGTGGCGCCGTACCCGTTGATCAGCCGGCGTCCCGTCGACCAGCGGCGTACCAGCTCGGGCGGGCAGGTCTCGCCACCGATGTGCACGGTGGTCAGGTCGGGCAGCTGGTTCTCGGCGTCCGCCGGCAGTGAGGCCAGCACCGGTACCGGGAGCGTGACACAGGTGATCCGCTCCTCGCGCAGCACCCGGAGCAGGTCGTCGCCCACGAGCCGCTCGGCGCGGGGGACGACCAGGGTGCCGCCGGTGGCCACGGCGGTGAGCAGCTCCCAGATCGCCACGTCGAAGCCGAGCGACGCCAGTTGCAGCACGCGCGGGGTGTCGTTGGGGGCGTACTGGCCGGTGACGGTGCGGGCGAGGTTGACGGCGCTGCCGTGGCTGACGCCCACGCCCTTCGGCGTGCCGGTGGAGCCGGAGGTGTAGATGACGTACGCGAGGTGGTCCGCGGTGAGCGCGTGGACCCGGTCGTCGTCCCCGGGGTCGTCGGCGGGGTGCGCGGCCCATGCGGCGACGACGGACGGGTCGCCGATGTCGACGGCCCCGGGGAAGCCGGTGCCCGCGCCGTCGGTCAGGACCAGGCCGGGCGCGGCGTCGCCCAGCAGGTATCCGATGCGCTCCGCCGGCAGGACCGGGTCGAGGGGCAGGTAGACGGCGCCCGCCTTGAGCGTGCCGAGCAGCGCGGCGACCTGGTCGAGGCCGCGCGGGAGGGCGACGCCCACCGTCCGCTCGGGCCCGACGCCCCGCCCGATCAGCCACCACGCGACGCGGTTGGCCGCCGCGTTCAGCTCCCGGTACGACCACGAGCGGCTGCCGTCGGTGATCGCCGGCGCGTCGGGGTGTGCCTCGACCACCGACTCGTACAGCCGCGCGATTGTGTGCCGCGCGCCGGGCAGTCGAGTCGCGGCCGCTACATCAGCAGAGCTCATGCTCACTTCCATCGGGTCGTCGGGGCGGCGGATCGTGCTCGGGAACCGTCGTGCCAGGGACGGTCGCGTTCAGGGACGGTCGAACCGGCCGCGGTCGATCCGGAGCGGCGTGTGGTCGCGGCCGACGAGGTGCTCGGGGCGCGGTGCGCCGACCGGGGACGGCGCGGCCGACACCGGGTTGTAGGTGAGGATCAGCAGGCGGCGGGCGAAGGGGGAGACATTGGTCCCGGAGCCGTGGACGATCTGCGGGCTGAACAGCAGCACGCTGCCCCGCGCTCCCTTCGGGCTGACCATCTCGTGCCGCTCGACCAGATCGGCGAGTTCGGCGGGGGTCAGGGAGTACGCGTCGGGATCGATGTGGCCGGTGCCGTGGTCCCGCGCGGACGCGCCGCGGTCCAGCGTGCCCAGCCGGTGCGAGCCGCGCAGGAAGATCACCGGGCCGTTGAACTCGGTGCCGTCGTCGAGGAAGAGCGCGACGTTGACCTGTGAGGCGTTCCGCATGTTGTCGGCGTCGCGCCAGACGATGTAGTCCTGGTGCCACGCCCACTCCCCGCCGCCGAAGGCCCCCTTGAAGTTGACCTTCATCTGGTGGACGTAGAGGTCGTCGTCGGCGATCTGCCGGGCCGGGCCGAGCAGCCGCTCGGTGCGCACCAGCCGTTCGAAGACCGGGTGGCGGGTGTGCGAGGCGTAGATCGACCGGGAGGTGACGCCGTCGTTCTCGGTGATCAGCCATGGGCCGGGTACGCGCTCGTCCTCTGCCAGCGCGACGCACAGGTTCTCGACCTCATCGCTGGAGAACGCGTTCTCCAGCAGGACGAATCCGTCGTTGTGGTAGCTCGCGAGTTGTTCCTCGGTGAGTGTCATGGCTTTCTCCGCGTGGACCTGGTCGGCGGGACGGGGTGACCGACGATCGCGTCAGGTGCGGCGACCCGTGGTGTCGGATCAGTGGTGACGGAAGGCGACGTGCAGGGAACGCGGACCGGCGACTCCGGGCGTGTCGTAGTAGTCGACGGGCGTGCCCGTCACCTCGAACCGGCTGAACCGGTCGAGCATCGCCTCCAGCGCGATGCCCAGTTCGAGGCGGGCCAGCGGGGCGCCCAGGCAGTAGTGGATGCCGTGGCCGAACCCCAGATGTCGGCGGGTGTCACGGTGGATGTCGAACCGGTCGGCGTCGGTGAACCGCTGCTCGTCGCGGTTGCCGGAGATGAACGACAGCGACACGAACTGGCCCGCCGACAGCCGCTCGGTGCCCACCGTGACCGGGCGGGTGGTGACCCGCATGTTGCTGACGATCACCGGCCGGTACCGAAGGGTCTCCTCGACGGCTGACGGGATCAGTGCCCGGTCGGCGCGTATCCCGGCCTCCGCCGCGGGGTGCTCGGCGAGTGTCAGGACGACGTTCGCCAGCAGCAGCGTGGTCGTCACATGGCCGGCGAGCAGGAGGAGGTTGGCGAAGTTCACCACCTCTTCCTCGGTGAGCCGCTCCCCGTCGACCTCGGCCCGGGTGAGACGGCTGATCAGATCGTCCTGGGGGTCGGCCCGGCGTCGCCGGCAGTGGACCCTCAGATGGTCCAGCAGCTCCTTCTGGGTGTCCGTGACGCGTCTGCGGACCGCCTCGTCCGTCAGCTCGCCCCTGTCGAAGGAGAGCAGGCGCTGTGCCCAGTCGCGGAACAGTTCGCCCTCCTCCTCCGGCAGACCGAGCAGCTCGGCGATCACCAGGACGGGCAGCGGATCGGAGAGATCGGCGACGACGTCCATCTCGCCGCGGTCGGCGACGGCGTCGAGCAGTCGATCCGTGATGGCCTCGATCCTGGGCCGCAGTCCCGCGACCGCGCGAGCCGTGAACGAGCGGCTCACCAGATCACGCACCAGGCGGTGCCGGGGCGGGTCCATCGCCGTCAGATTGCCCGCGGTGAGATCGCCGGTGCCCATCTCCCCGGGCAGGTACCGCCACAGCTCCGACGAGAAGGTGGCCGGATCGGCGGTGGCCCGTGTGATGTCGGCGTGCCGGTAGAGCGTCCACACGCGGGTGAGGGGATCGCGGTGCACCGGGTGGTGCGTCCGCATGTCCCGCAGCCACCGGTGCAGCGAGTGTCCTCCGTCGAGCGAGTACGCCGGGGCCGTCATGACGCCGATTCAGCGCGTACGCGTATGTCTGCCGAAGATCCGTCCACGCTCACATCGCCCCCGTCGTGCTTTCGGAAGATCTTCGGCCATCCTTCGCGACGACGGTCGCTCACCGCACCAGGGGAACCACCCCAGAAGAACCCCAGGATGAGCCGGTGCGGGCACCGCGTAGTCCAGGGTTGTGGCGGCGGCCCCGGGCAACGGAGGGTTGGGGGCAGCCAGCGCGTTCGGTGCATACGGAGGGCATCCGTGAGTGGTCAGCCTGTCAACGATCAGCAGCAGCCGTCCGGCGTACAGGCACCACCGCCCAACGTCCTCACCGACCCGCACGCCGTGTACACGCACCTGCGGGAGCAGGCGGCCGCCTGTCCCATGCGCTCGCTCGACGGGTCGTTGATGTGGGTGGTCGGACGCCACGAGGGCGTACGGTCGGTGCTCGCCGACCCCCGGTTCGCGAACGATCCGGCCTCGGCCGGTGCGCCGCTCATGCAGGTCAACGCGATGCGGAAGCTCGGTCTCGCCGAGGAGCTCATCCCGTACCTCGCGGACACCCTCCTCGACAACGACGGCGCGGTCCACAGCCGGTTGCGGCGACTGGTGGCACCCGCGTTCACCGCGCGGCGGATCCTCGCCCTCCGGCCGCGCATCGAGCGGCTCACAGACGATCTCCTGGACGAGATGGCGGAACACGCCGAGGACGGTGTCGTCGACTTCCTCAGCCTGTTCGCCTATCCGCTGCCCATCACGGTGATCTGCGAACTCGTCGGCGTGCCGATGGACGACCGGCCCGCCTGGCTGCGCTGGACCCACGCCCTGTCGTTCGAGCAGGAGAAGCTTGGCGAGACGCTCGGACCGCTCGTGGACCACACACAGGCGCTGGTCGAACGTCGCCGGGCCCGGCCGGCGGACGACCTGATCAGCGAGCTGATCCGGGCGCGGGACGGTGACCGTCTCACCGACCGGGAACTGGTCACGATGGTGCTCAGCCTGATCATCGCGGGACACGACACCACGGCCAACTTCCTCGCCAACGGCGTCTGGGCTCTGCTGACCCACCCCGACCAGCTGGCGCTGCTCCGCGCCGACCCGGAGCTGATGCCGCAGGCGGTGCACGAGTTGCTGCGCTGGTGCGGGCCCGTCCTGGTGTCGCGACTGCGCTACGTCACCGAGGACGCCGACCTCGGCTGGGCGTCGTTCCAGGCGGGGGACGCGGTGATGGCCGCGCTGAGCGGCGCCAACCACGACCCCCGGGAGTTCCCGGACCCGGAGCGCCTGGACATCACCCGCCGGCACCGCACCCGCGGGGAGGCACACATGTCCTTCGGCGCCGGCCCGCACTACTGCCTCGGGGCCGGCCTGGCCCGCCATCAGGCCGAGATCGCCCTGGGCCGATTGCTCGCCCGCTGGCCCTCCCTGTCACTGGCCGTGAGCCCCGAGGAACTGAACTGGCAGCCGGTGTCCGGCATGCGCAAGCTGGAGCGCCTGCCGCTGCGGCTGGACGGAGCCCGGCTGGGCACGGCCTCCCGCCCGGCCTGACCGCCCGGGACGGACGCCCCGTGGCCTCACGGTTCGTCGGTGTCGGCCTCGTCCGGGTTCCGCGTCAGGCCGCCGGACACGGGGCGGGTCGCGTCGAGCCCTCGGTCGCGCCATCGTTCGCTCTCGAGGGGATCGAGGTGGCGGCCGGCCCAGTCGTCGAGGTCGTGGGCGTACGCCTCCGGTGCGTAGGCGGCCTGGGGGATGGCCAGTTCCGGGAGGTCGTCTCCGGGCTCGTGCCGCATCGGCTGGGCCAGACCGGCCTGCCAGCGCTGCTCCCGCGGCAGCCATCGCTCGGCGACGGACTCGGTGCGGATGCCCATCGCGACCGCGATGCCGGTCCAGTCGGTGCCGTGCTCCCGTGCGTGCAGGACGGCGGCCTCCACCAGCCTGTCGACGCACGAGCGCACCCGGAGCGCCTGGAGCAGCAGTTCCTGCGCGGTGTGCCGGTCGTCGTCCAGGGTGGGGACCAGGCGGAGCGCCTCGTCGACGGCGTCACGGGCCCGGTCGGCGAGGACCAGACGGGCCAACGCGGCGGTCGTATAGGGGTTCGGTGGCCTATCGGACACGGACGGCTCCCCGGACGACGGCTCCGCATACGGCGTGCGGGGAACGTGGGCCCGAACGGTGTAGCACCATCGGGCGAGTCTAGCCCCGGGCCCGGTCGCGGTCGTCCCGCGCGCAGTCCGCCGTCACCGCCCGGCAGACCGCGGCCGGGTCCTCGTGCGGGAAGAAGTGGGTGCCGTCGAAGACGCGTATCCGGGCTTCCGGGGCCAGCTCCCGCCACCCCTCCAGCGACTCGACCGGAACGTCGTGATCCGCCGCCGCTCCGTACACCGAGACCGGCGATGTCAACGGGCGCGTGAAATCCGGTGTGTACCGCTCGATCAGGTCCAGGTCGGCACGGAGCCCGGCCAGGAGCCGCGGGCCGAACTCGGGGTCGGCGAGCAGGCTTTCGTCCGTGCCGCCGAGTCGTCGGACGTAGGCGGCCATGTGCTCGTCGGACGCCCTGAGCACATCGGGCGGAAAGGTCCGCCGGGAGCCCGGAGGCGCGGCGGCGCACAGCACCGTACGCTCCGGGAGCGGCCCGGCCGAGTCCTCCAGCAGGCGCAGCGTCTCCGCGGCGATCAGCGCGCCGAGGCTGTGGCCCAGCAGGATCCACGGCTCCGGCAGCTCGCGCACCGCGCTCGCGAGGGCGGCGGCCCGGCACCCGATACCGGAGCGGCCTTCCGAACCGTCGGGCCGGTCCCAGTGCACGGCCCGGACCGTGAAGCCGCGCGGGCCGAAGACCCGGTGCCAGGAGTGGAAGGCCACGGCGCTGCCCCCGGCGTGCGGCACGCAGACCAGTGTCCGGCCGGCCTTCGGCCGCTCGGTGCCCAGCGTGACGAGCGCCGCCTGCTCGACACTCATCGGCCGGCCTCCTCATGGGCGTCGTACGTCACGACCGGTCGCCAGGTGTGCTCCGCCCGGTAGGCATAGACCTCGTACATCTCGGTGCCCCGTAGCGCGGGGTCCTGCCGCACCCGCAGGGAGAAGCCCACGTCCCGCAGCAGCTCGCTCAGCTGTGCGAGCCTGTCGCCCTCGTCGTGGACCTCGGCCACGACGGCGCCGACGCGCGGCCAGTCGGCGGTGTCGACCCCGCGCAGGACGTCGAGTTCCGCGCGTTCGACATCGACCTTGAGCAGCGCGACGGACCGGAGGTCATGCTCGCGCATGAGGTCGGAGACGGTGGTGACCGGGACCTGGATGGTCCGGCCTTCGTGCAGTCCGTCGATCATCATGTCGACGGACTCCTCGTCGAGACCGCCGTGGCGCAGGAAGGTCCTGGTGAGGGCGTCGTCGGCCGCACGGTCGGCGTACAGGCCGGAGTTGCCGGGGGCCGCCGGGTAGTAGGTGAAGTCCTGGGCACCGGGCACGGCTCCCACGGCGGTGCACACGGGGGTCGCTCCCGGGACATGGCGGCTGAGGTTGTCCCGCAGACAGGCGAAGACGTCGGGTACGGGTTCGGCGGAGACGATCCGCAGTGCGTGCCCCGTGTCGGCGAACGCGATCGACACCAGCCCGATGTTGGCGCCGATGTCGAGAACCGTGTCGTGGGGGCGCAGCCGGCGTGCGGCGAGCCCGTACAGGCCGTCGCCCGTGGCCTCCCGCCAGATGAGCAGTGCCTCCGCGGGGCTGGTGCACGACACCCGTCGGCCGTCCGGGAGGCTCACCTCCCGCCGCGTCGCGCCGGGTACGTCGTGCGCGGTCCGTTCCTCGCTCATCGTCGCCTCCTTCGGCTCGCGCGGTGGGTCAGGCGGCGACGAGTCGCACGGGCAGCGCGTCGTAGCCCCAGATCAGGATCGACCGCGTCCGCTGGGGAGGGCCGGTCGACTCGGCGTCGCGGACCCGGCGCAGCAGTTCCCCGAACAGGACGGTGAGTTCCCGGGTCGCGAGTGCCGCGCCGAGGCAGTAGTGGGGCCCGGCCGTGAAGGCGAGGTGGGGATTGGGGCGCCGGGTCACGTCGAACCGGTCGGGATCCTCGAACACGGTGTCGTCGCGGTTGCCGGCCGCCAGCCACAGCGCGACCTGATCTCCGGGGGCCAGTGCGTGGCCGGCGATCTCGACCGGGGCGGTGGCGGTGCGCAGCACGTGCAGCGCGGGGCTGGTGAACCGCAGGATCTCCTGCACGGCGGTCGGCAGCAGTTCCGGGTCCTCGCGCAGCGACGCCCACTGTGCCGGGTGGCGCATCAGTGCCAGCAGGCCGCCGACGCTCGCGTGGCGGGTGGTCTCGTTGCCGCCCGAGACGAGCCCGTCGCAGTTGAGGAAGATCTCCTCGTCGGTGAGGGGAACGCCGTCGACCGTGCCGTGGGCCAGCGCGGTGACCATGTCCTCCTGGGGTTCGCGTCGGCGGCGGGCCAGCAACTCCTCGTAGTACGACAGGATGTCCGCGTGTGCCTCGGCCGACGCGAGCGGGTCGGCAGCCGTTTCCGCTCCCTCGCCGAAGGCCACCATGGTGCGCTCCAGCATGAAGTCCCGGTCGCCGGGCGGCACTCCGAGCATGTCGCAGATCACCGTGAGCGGCAGCCGGGCCGCGACCCGGGTGAAGTCGCACTCGCCGGCCTCCAGGGCCTCGTCCAGTACGGTGGTGACCGTCTCGCGCATGCTCTGTTCCAGCCGGGACACCATGCGCGGGGTGAAGGCGCCGCTGACGATCCGCCGGATCCCGCTGTGTCGCGGCGGGTCGGTGATGATCAGCATCTTGCCGGAGGCCGCCGCCGTCGCCGCGGGGTTCTGGTCCAGCCGCATGCCCTGCTCGGAGGTGAAGTGCCGGGTGTCCTTGACGACCCGGGAGATCTCCGGGTGCGACAGCACGGCGTGGAACCGGCGGCCGTCGTACTCGCCCTCGTGCACGGGGGCGACGCGTCGCATCCGCTGCCAGAGCTCCTCGGGGTGTCCCTGGGCGTAGAGGTCCGGGTCGCAGAGCTCCAGCGAGGAAAGCGCGGTGACCGGCCGACCACGTGGCATACCGAAGGCTCCTGGGGTGAGGGGATGAGCCCCGATTGTGTCCGACACCGGTCCCGGGCAGAACCCCAGAGTTCTTCATGCGTCATCCGTCCCGATTCCAGGGGGCGCCACAAGAACTCTGGGGTGCGGTCACGCCGACGGCGATGCGGCCCCGGCGGCCATACCGCCGCGATTCTTATTTCGGGACGAAGGCCGTTTTGACGAGCGAGTCGCCCGTCCAAAATCATCCTGGACGCTCGCACAGAGGTCGTGTAATCTCGAATTCATTCATGCGTTCAAGTGAAATAGCAGTGAAATGTTCTCGGCCAGGCTATACGGGGAAACGCTGACCGTGGTAACTAATGTATTTGACAGAACGCGCACCGAACTTCTCGAACGGCAAGCCGAAATATCCGCCATCGAGCGAAAACTCGACGATTTGCGCAGTGGATTCGGTGGAGTCATAGCAGTCGAAGGCGCACCGGGTACGGGCAAGTCGAGCCTCCTTCACGACCTGCACCGCAAGGCCGTCGACAGCAAGTTCCTGGTACTCCATGCGAGGGGCAACGAATTCGAGGCGCCATTCGCCCTGGGAGTGGTCGCCCAACTGATTGAATCCCTGGTCGAGGACCCTCCGGGCGGGGAACTGTCCGCCCGGCTGCATGCATCACGCATCGCGCACCTGCTGCACGGCGAACTGCCCGAGGAGGCGCACTCGGCGGAATGGCGCGCGCTGCTCCACGAATTGCACCGGGTCTTTCTCGACCTTGCCGGTGACCGGCGCCTCGTCCTCGTGGTCGACGACGCGCAACTGGCCGACCTGCCCTCGCTGCGCTTCCTCAGTTACCTCGCCGTCCGGGTCGGGCGGAGCCCCATCGTCCTGACCGTCGCCATGGAACCCCGGGGGCCGGGGCCGGCCGCCGATCTGCTGAGCGCCGTGGTCACCTCCTTCGAGTCGACCGTGCTCCGTCCGGCGCCGCTGAGCCTGCGGGCCCTGGAGCAGGTCGTCGCGGAGACCATCGGCGGACCCGACCCCTCGGCGATCGCCGAGTCGCTCTTCGAGGTGACCGACGGCAACCCGATGCTGGTGCGGGCCGTGCTCGACGAGGCGGCCACCGGACCCGGGCGGGCGGCCGGGGCCGGCCCGGACCCGCTGACCGACCGCGCGCCCCGCGGTCTCGTACGCTGGATCGTCCGCAAGCTGCGCGGCCTTCCGGAACTGTCCCTCGAACTGGCCCAGGCGGTGGCGGTGCTGGGCCCCGCGACGGAGCCATGGGTGGTGGAACGGACCACCGGCCGCGCCGGCGCCGGGGTCGACAAGGCGTTCGCCGCGCTGATCGACGCGGAGATCCTGGTCGACGGACCGGTACTGCGGTTCGCCCATCCGCTGGTGTGCACGGCGGTCCAGGACAGCACCCCGCTGGCCACCCGCAGCCGGTTGCACGCCCGCGCGGCACGTGCGCTGGCCACCACCGGGGCCTCACCGGAGCAGATCGCCGGCCATCTGCTGGAAGCACCCGCCCAGGCCGACCAGCGGACCGTCAGAAGCCTCCTCGACGCCGCCGCCGCCGCGACCGCGCGGGGCGAGCCGGACGCCGTGTCCTATCTGCGCCGCGCCCTGCGCGAGCCCCCCGCCGACCGTGATCTGCCGATGGTCCTGAGCCGCCTCGGCACGGCGGAGCTGTCCGTCGACCACGAGGCGGCCGCCGCACACCTCGGGGAAGCCCTGGAGCACACCTCCGCACCGGACGCGCGCGGCGCCGTCGCACACGACCTGGCCTGGGCGCTCGCCGCCGGCTTCCGGTTCGAGGAAGCCGTCACCGTACTGGCCGACACCATCGTCGAACTCCCGGCGTCGGCCGCCGGCGCGGACCTGCACGACGCCCTGTCCTGGATCGGCAGGTTGTCCCCCGGCGCCCGGGATCTCAGGCGCCAGCGCCTGGCCCGGATCCAGGAGCGGACGGCCGGAACAGGCTTTCCCGGGAACGTCCAGGACGTCCAGGACCTCCTCGAACACCTGTGGAACGGCACGGACGCCCGACGGATGGCGGACTCGGCCGACCGGGTACTGCGCCGAGCGGGCACGCCCGCCGAGAACGGCGTCGGCTGGGGCGCGGCCCTCGCCGCGTCCTGGTCCCTGGCGATCTGCGACCGGCTCCCGGAAGCGCGCCGCGCGCTGCGGACGGTGACGGACGAGGCCCGGCGCCGGGGAGGTCATCTCTTCCACCTCGACCACTGCCTGCGGGCGTACGTCGAGCTACAGCTCGGTCAGGTGCCCGCCGCCGCCGAACTCGCCGTGACGGCGCTGGAGGCGAGCGAGTCGGCGGGCCGCCCCACGATCGCGCAACCGATCGCGGCGGCCGCCCTGGTCGAGTCGCTGATCGAGCTGGGCGAGCTGGAGCGGGCCACCGCCGAACTGGCGGACCGTGAGCTGCTCCACGTCGAGAGCGACACCTCCGTCCATCTCCCCCTGCTGCGCGCCCGTGGACGGTTACGGCTCGCACTCGGGCAGACCGACGCCGGGGTGGCCGACCTGCTGAGGGGGCGAGGGCTCGACACGGAACTGGGCCCGGTGGCCGCGTCGGTGGGCATGTGGACCCCGATCGTCACGGCTCTCCACCGCAGTGGACGGGTGCGGGACGCACAGGAGCTGGGCAAGGAGGAGCTCGCCCGTGCGCACGGCTTCGGAGCGGCCCGCCCCTTGGCCGTGGTGCTGCGGACCCTGGCCGCGACCGCGACCCCGGACCGCGCCCTGCGGCTGCTGGAAGAGGCCGTCGACCTGCTGGACGACTCACCGGCCCTCCTCGAACGGGCCCGCACCCTCTACGTCCACGGCAGACTGCTGGCCAGGGTCGGCAAGACCTCGACGGCGCGCGAGCGACTCCTGCTCGCCGTCGAACTCGCCGGGGAGTGCGGGGCGTACCCGCTGCACGGCCGGGCCCGGGAGGAGCTGCTGTCGCTCGGGGCCCCGGCCCGCGGCGCGGGACGCCGCAAGCGGTCCCCGTCCACGTTGACGCCCTCCGAGGAACGAGTGGCGGCCCTCGCCGTCGAGGGCCTGAGCAACCGGGACATCGCCCGGACGCTCTTCGTGACGGTCAAGACGGTGGAGTGGCACCTCACCCAGGCGTACCGAAAACTCGGCATCGTCTCGCGGGAGGACCTCTCCCGGGCGCTTGAGACGTCGGCCGCTGAGCACCGCTGAGGTTTCCGCGAGGGTGTGCCCCGGACGACGTGGGCTGATGCCCCGCCGGAGAGGTCCGGCGGGGCATCAGCGGTTCTCGGGCCATGGGGAAGGCGTGGGGACGGCGGTGGGGACGGTTCAGCGGTCGAAGCTGACCGAGCTGGCCTGGTCGTTCATGGCGTCGCCGACGTAGGGGACGGCACCGCGGTAGGTCTGGCTGAAGCCGAGGAAGTCGGAGTGCTGGTAGAGGGTGACGTCGCACTGGCCGGAGGCGACGGAACTGACCTGGTCGTTCCAGCCGTCGCCCATGGAGGCGAACTCGGTGTAGCGCCAGTTGCAGCCGGCGTTGCCGCTGTAGGTGTAGGAGCCGCCGCCGAAGTCCTTGTCACGGTAGACCGTGCCGAGGACCCGGAAGTCGGAGGCAGCGGCGGACGGGGCGTTCTTGACGTTCTTGGAGAGCTTGGCACCGTGCTCGCTGCGCGGACCGCTGAGGCGTTCCTGGAGCTTCGTGTCGTGCGCGGCGGCCCGGGTGTCGTTGGGCGCGTCGGCGACCCGGCCCTTGGTGGCGAAGGAGATGGCCTCTCTGTAGCTGGAGAAGCAGGACGTGCCGCCGTTCACGGTGTCGACGACGCAGTGCTGGGCGGCCTTGGTCTGGACGGACCCGGCTCCCTGGGCGACGGCGGGCGAGACGACGGCGGCCATGGTGGCCAAGGTGCCGAGGCCGAGGGTGGCGAGAGCGCGAGCGGTCTTCACGGGTTCCTCCTGGGGACGGTCGGTGCGGCGGTTCTCGCCGTGCGGCAGAGACTGCCGCCCCGCGTTCACCGCGCGATAAACGGCGCTGTTGCGTGCTCGTCCGGCAGCCGGTCCTCGTTCGGCAGCCGGTTCTCGTCCAGCAGCCGGCGGAGCTCCGCGACGTCCTGCTCGGCGCCCAGCCCCTCGAAGAGTTCCAGCGCGGCCCGCAGACAGGCGCCGGCGCGGGCCTGCTGCCCCAGGTGGACGAGGCTGCGGCCGAGCGTCCGGAGCAGACCGCCCTCCAGCATCGCGCTGACCTTGCGGGCGAGCGGCAGGAACGTCTCGGCGGTCTGCGCCGCGAGCGCGTACCGCTCCTCCTCGGCGTGGAGTTCCGCGATCAGGTTGCCCGACGCGGCCTCGAAGGAGGACACGTTCAGGGTGCGGAAGAGCGGCAGGGCGGCGCCGGCCCGGCGCAGCGCCTCGTCCCGGTCCCCGCACAGCCGCAGCACCCGGGCCAGGTAGTACAGGCCGATGGCCTTGGACACCGACTCCCGCCCGCCGAGCAGCTCCGCGCCCCGCTCGGCCGCCGCCCGCGCCTCGGGGAGGCGGCCCTGGCGGGCGTAGTTGAAGGCCAGCTCGCCCAGGGCGGTGCCCTCGGCGGTCGCCGCGTCCAGCGACCGAAAGAACCGTACCGACGCCTCCCCGTGCGCGACCGCGTCGTCGAAGCGGCCGCGGACCCGGGCGTGGGCGCACAGCGTGAGATGGGCCGCGGCGCACAACCGCAGGTCGGCGTCGTGGCCGCAGAGCTCCAGGCAGCGGTGGAGTTCGGTCTCGGCCTCGGGGAAGGCGTTGGCGTGCCACAGCGCGTTCCCGCGCACGTAACGCGCCAGGGCCTCGGACGGCCGGTCGCCCCGCCGGGCGGCGACCTCGGCCACCTGCCGGGCCTGTTCCGACACCGCTGTGAGGTGGGTGATGCCGGAGAGCACCGTGTTGAGCCGGTCGAGGAGGTCGGCGGCCTGGGACAACGGCAGGCCGTCGTCGGCGGCGCAGGCGCGGGCGATCAGCGCCCGTTGCAGGGCGGTCTCCTCGCGCATCCAGTCGGTGGCCTCCCGGGCGGTGGCGAAGGCGAGCCCGGGAGAGGCCGGTACGACGTCGATGAGCGTGCGTTCGTCCGGCTCGGCGGAGTGCGCGACCGCGTCCGCGTTGCGGGCCGTGGCCAGGCAGAAGTCCAGCAGGCCGGCGAGGGCGCGGGACGTCGTGCCGGGGGAGTCCTCGCGGGCTCCCCGGGACCGGGCGAAGGCACGGACGAGGTCGTGGAACTGGTAGCGGTCCAGGCGGTGCGACTCCAGCAGGTTGAGCTCGACGAGGGATTCGAGGAGCTCCTCGGCCTCGTCGGTGCCCAGCCCCAGCAAGGCGGCCGCGCTCGGCAGGGCGAGGTCGGGGACGTCGAGGACCGCCAGCAGCCGGAAGGCGCGGGCCTGCTCGGGGGTGAGAGTGGAGTACGAGAGCTCGAAGGCGGCGTCCACGGCGGCGTCGCCGCTGCGCAGTTCGTCCAGGCGCCGGCGTTCGTCCGCCAGCCGCCGGACCATGTCCGCCAGTGGCCTGCCGGGTTCGGCCGCCAGCCGGGAGGCGACGATCCGCAGGGCGAGCGGGAGGTGTCCGCAGGCGGCCACGAGCGCGACGGCCGCCTCCGGTTCCGCGTCCACGGCACGGTCGCCGATGGCGCGCCGCAGCAGGTGGAGGGCGTCCCCGGGCGGCATGACGTCCAGCCGCAGGTGGTGCGCCCCGGCGAGCCCGGTGAGCCAGGCGCGGCTGGTCACCAGGACGGCACAGTCGGCGGCGCCGGGGATCAGCGGTCTGAGCTGTTCGCAGGAGGCCGCGTTGTCCAGCAGCAGGAGCATCCGGCGGTCGGCCAGCAGAGTGCGGTAGAGCGCGACGCGTTCGTCGGCGTCGTCGGGGACGTCCTCGTCGGCGACGCCCAACCCCCGCAGGAAGCCCTCCAGCACGTGGTGCGGGTGGAGGGGTTCGGCGTCGGCGCCGCGCAGGTCGACGTACAGGCGTCCGTCCGGGAACGCCTCGTCGCCGAGCTCGTGCGCGGTGTGCACCGCGAGCGTGGTCTTGCCGACGCCTGCCATGCCGTTGACCGCCGAGACGACGACGGCCGAGGCGTCCGTCCCGGTCAGCAACCCGGTCAGCTCCCGGAGCTGCTCCTCGCGCCCGGTGAAGCCGGTGACGGGGGAGGGGAAGGCGCCGCCCGGGCCGGGTGTGCGGGGCCGGGGGCCGCTGTCCTCGGGCAGCCGCAGGGCGGGGTCGCAGCGCAGTATCCGCTGGTGCAGCGCGGCCAGTTCGGGGCCGGGCGCGGTGCCGAGGTGGCGCCGGGTGTCCTCGTGGACGCCCAGCGCCTCGGCCTGGCGGCCCGCGCGGTACAGCGCCAGCATCTGTACCGCGCGCAGCCGCTCGCTGGCGGGGAACTCCATGACGAGGGCGCCCGCTTCGGCGGCCAGGTGGGGCCGGTCGCCGAGCTCGGCGTCGAGGGCGAGCCGGGCCTCCAGCAGGGATTGCCGCGTCCGCTGGAGGCGGGCGCGCAGGGTCCGGGCGTGCGGTCCGTGGAGCCCGGCCAGCGGCTCGCCCGTCCACAGCTCCAGCGCGCCGGTGAGGACCTCGCGGGCCTGCCCGGCGGTGCCGCCGGAGGCCCGGATCTCCTCGGCCCGGGCCGCGGCGCGCTCGAAGGCCCAGGTGTCCACGGCACGGGCGGGGACGCGCAGCGCGTACCCCCCGCTCCCGCCGTCGCCGACGGTGACGAGCAACGGCTCGGCGGTGTGCCGGGCCAACGCCCGGCGCAGCCGCCACACGTGGGTACGGACCGAGTGCTCCGGACGGGACGGCCGGTCGCCCTCGTCCCACACGGCGTCCACGAGCAGCGGCATCGACACCGTCCGGCCGGCGGCGGCCAGCAGCACCGCCAACACCTCGTGCGAACGGGGCTGCCCGAGGTCGACCGGCAGCCCGTCGCACCAGGCCCGCATCGGGCCGAGCAGAGCGAATGCCAGGTCCGGGGCCGGGGTGTTCACCGGGCGGGGGAACCGCAGGGGAACTGGAGCCCGTAGGAGGCCGACCAGAGCCGGACGAAGTAGGGGGCCTCGCTGTCGGTCGTCGCCAGGATCGACATGTCCCCGCCGGGGTGGACGGTGAGTTTGGTCCACGGCATGTGCCGGCAGTCGTCATTGCCGGTCCGGCTCTGCCAGAGCGCGCCGCCGTCCGGGGCGGTGACGACGAGATTGCCGTCGGCGCGCAGTTCGGCCTTGTTGCCCTCGCCGGTGGTCCCGGAATGCCAGCGCGGCTGCCGGTCCTCGGCGCCGCCGGCACCGGTGGTGTAGAGGGCGAGGTCGCCGTTCTGCTGCATGACGAGGCGGGTGTCACCGGACGCCAGACTCGCGCCGGGGGCCAGTGTGCCGCCGTTGGCGAGGGTGTCGGAGGCGGCGGCTGGCGCGGCGGCGTGGGCCGCGCCGCCGGTGGCCAGGAGCCCGGTGGCGGCGAGGAGGACGGCGGCCGCGGCGGAGGCGGTGCGCGTGACGGTCGGGCGGTTCGTTCTCAGCGACATTGCGAGACCTTTCCGGCTGGGTGGTACGTCCTTTGCGTACTGGTCTCGACCATCGCGGGTGCCGCTCTACAAACGATCGACAACTCGTTAACGGACAATGGGGGATCCTGACCGACCGGACTCGGTAGGAGCCACCCGGAACACGGCAGAAAGAAGTGCTGACCATGGGAGCGGACATCACCGTCCTCATAGTGGACTGGCGTCACTTGGAGAACATCCCCGAACTCGAACGCGAGAGCGCGCTCATGGAGGCGGCGGATCCGGACGACGATGACGGACCGGTCGAGGACGGCTGGGCCTGGCTGCCACCGGCCCCCGAGGGGTTCCCGGCCTGGTGCGGGCGGTACGAGTTCGGCGGCACCCTGGGCTCGTACAAGCCGCACTTCTGGGCGGGCGAACGGTGGAACGCCATGCGCGAGCACGTCCCGGACGACCTGCGCACCGCGCTGGACGCCTTCCTCGCCGGGCTCGTCTGGGACCCGCCCGGCACCGGCACCGACCCTGGTGAGGACGACGCCGAACCGTGGCACGGCGCCCTGTGGACCTACTGCCCACCCCCTGACGTCCCCGCCTTGGCGCAGGCGTGGGACGCGGTCGTCCCCAGGCTCGAAGAGCTACGCGGACCGTTCACCGCCCACGTCACCGCCGACCCCGGGGAATGGGTCGAGCGGTTCGAAGAATTCACCAAGCTGCTCCACGGGTGGGCCGAGGTCGTCACTCAGGCCCACCGTCGCGGATGGGGGCTGGTCGGGCTGCCCATCTGATCCCGTTCCGCCCCGCGCCGTCGGCTTCGCCGGGCCGGAACTCCCCGGCGCACGGGTGGACCGGTGGTCCGGGACGGATCACGAAGGCCTCGGGCCCGGTCCGCCTGATCGAGGGGCTCCTCGGCGGCCGTCCAGTGCCGCGACATGCTCGCTCAGCTCTGCGAGCAGCGGTGGGTTGACGATGCGGACGATCGCCTCGATGTCCTCCTGGCGCGCGGCCGACCACAGCTGGGCTCTCGCGGACCGGTACTTCGCATCGAGGCGCTCCCGCTTGTCCGGCGGTAGCTGGGCGGCCCGGTCCGGGCGGGAGTTGTGAGCGTTGTCGGAGATCTTCACCAGGGTCGCCTGTGGGCTGGCCGTGATGCGTGCGATCTTCTCCTCGTACGGCATGCCGGGCACGTTGGTCACCGCCTCGACGATCTCGACGACCCGGTCGGGGATCCCGGTCTCACGCAGTCTCTCGGCGGTCCAGTCGGTGTCTTCCAGGATGTCGTGGAGCAGACCTGCCTTGACCAGGTCGTCACCGAACGGGGTGAGTCCGGCGGCCACCGCGCGGACGTGCTCGATGTACGGCACGCCGTTCTTGTCGACCTGCCCGGCATGCGCCCGGGCCGCAAGCAGATCGACCTCGCTGACGGACTTCATACCTGTTCCCTCCCGGCGGCTCCACCGCGTGTACCGCTTCTTCGTGCTGAACTGCCAGTTGACACGGTCTTCGTGGGTAGGGCACACAGTAGTCACCCCGCACACACGCCGCGCTCCCTAGGGCGACTTCGGCGAGCGCGAGACCCGCGTCGCCTCGGAGCCGGGCTACCGCATGTGCACCGGGGTCATTGACACGCTCGACCGGGACGTCCCGGAGGGCGGCCGGACGGCGTCCCAGGTCGCCCGCGATGAGGGCGCCGGGATGCCCGGCGTGCTGCTCACCGGCCTGGAGCGTGTGTATCAGGGCGACGGCAAGCATGGCCCTGTTCGTCTTCGTCGACGGGCTCGTGGACGCGATCCCCGGCATCCCCGTGATGACCAGCGGCACCCGGACCGCCGCCCGCACGGAGGCGACCGCTACACCCCGGCCGGCACCGTCCCCGGTACTGGGCGCCGGTGACGGCTGTCCGAACGGGGGGCCGTCGAGGGTCCAGCGCGGGTCGATGGGTCGGCCGAGCGAGGCGTAGACCTGGGCGGCGACGTCCGGGTGGCGGACGGTGCCGACGGGCGTGCCCGGCGGGAAGCGCGGTCCGCGGCCCGCGAGCCAGGCCGTGCGCTCCTCGGGGGTGTCGCCCCCGTGCCCGCCCGCGTCCACGTGGCCCCGGCGGTGCCGTAGCGGGTGCCGCGGGCCCGCGATGAGGTGAACGACCAGCCCCTCGGTCTGTCAGGCGGGTGTCCCGTTCGCGTCGCAGATCAGTTGCCGGAGCACTTTCACGGTGGTGACGTAGTCCGCGTCGCTGATGCCTTGGTGGAGGGCGGCGCGGATCGCGGGGGCGTTGCGCGCGAGGTCGACGCGGGCCTGTTCTCCCTTCTCGGTGAGCCACAGCCGGTCCTCGGCGTCCCGGGTCGGCCAGCCGCGCTCGACGAGCACCTTGGACTCCGCCGCCAGGTCGTCCTCGGGCCGGATGCAGGAGGCCATGGCCTCTCGCAGGTCGGTCAGGGGCATCCCCGCGCCGTCGGGCGAGATGTCGTTCGCCGACAGGTTGCGCAGCAGCCAGAACTGGGGCTGGGTGTAGCCCTTCTCGGCCTGCCGGGCGCGGGTGTACGCGATGAGCGCCTCGTAGGCGACGCGGTCCAGTAGGCGGCCGACTGCCCGGCGAGTTCGGCGTCCGGGGTCTGCTCGGTCGTCATGGGATGCCCCTCCTGGCGCTTCGGTTCCGGGCCCGCCCATGGGGCAGGCCGTACGGAGAACGTAGGACCTCAAGTGCGGTTGAGGGCAAGTATGTGATCTTCCGGACGTCGTCGACGTCAGACGGAGACCGGTCGGCTATTGCGCCGGACTGCCGCCGCCGAGGGGTTGCGCCATGGCGGTGGGTTCCTCTCCCGCCCGGTCGGCGGGCGACCGCATCGTGCCCCCGGTGCAGAAGACGCAACCTGCCCAGTGGGGCAGGGCGTCCAGGACCCGGTGGCGGACGCAGGAGGCCGTGAGGGCCATGTCCGGGGCCGGGAAGACCTTCTCGTCGGCGGGGCGCGGAGGCGGGATGAAGGCGACGACCGCGGCCCGGTATCGCCGGAGGTAGCCGGGTACGTACGGCGGCTCGTAGTCCAGCTCGTCCCAGCGGCGCCGTTCCAGCGCGAGGTCGATCACCCGCAGCACGAAGTCCTTGTTCCGCGCCCGCTCGTCCGGGGTGCCGCCCCAGTCGATGTCCTCCAGGCCGAATCCGACGACCCCGCGTCCCATGACGCTCTGGTCCTGCAGGGCCAGGAGCGCGGCGAACCGGAAGTCCCACGGCCGGCGGGCGAGGTCCGATACGGCCAGCCACAGCACGTCGAGGAACGCGGCCGTCCCGCCGTTGGACAGGTACAGGTCGTCATCCGTACTGCCGCTGCTGTTGCCACTGCCGAAGACGTTGCCCATCACGCCAGCCTAGGGGCTCGGCTCGCCGCAGCCGATCCACGAAGTCGTCGTGTGCGTCCCCGCCCCGCTCGCCGACCTCCTGCTGGGCGAGGAGTCTCTCGTGATCGTGGCCGTGGGCTCGTCCCACCCGGCGAACGCGCGGAAGTGACGATCGGGGACCAAGGCCGGTTCGAGCCGCAGTTCACCGTCCCACTGGAGTCCACTTCCGTGATGTCGACGGCACCAAGTGGTGCCACGACCAGGACGGCCAGCTCGCTCCGGCCCTCCAGCGGCAGGCCCTCGACGATGTGAACGATGAGGTGACGGAGTTCCTGGGCCAAGAAGGCGCCGACTGATCCGAGTGCGAGACGGATCCGTGTGGACGATCGAGCTGCAGCGCACAGCCAACGACAAGCGCCGTCTGGCTCGGCACCAGGAGCTGGGGCGCGTGCGTGTGCTGTCCGGCCACGCCGTACGCCCTTGGGGACTACCCCGGTGGTGAACGCCGCGTCGACTCCGGCCGACGGCGGCCGCCTCTGTCAGCGCGCAGCCGCAGGCCGCTGCGTCGGGAAGCGGCACCGGGAAGGTCGTCCACCTTTTGAAGAAGGTGGATGGTCAAAGCAGCATCCGGAGGCGGGTCTGTCTGTGTATGGCATCTGGTGGCACTTGACCCACTGACCTTAGGCTCCCGCTCACCTGTGTGCTTTCCACTCATTCGCAGAGAGGACGTCGGGTGTCTGACGAAGCGACCGGCGACGAGAGAGTCACCGAAGGTACCTGGGCCTTACCGCTGCTCATCATCATCCCCTTGGTGGCCATCAGGTACTTCTCGAGCATGTCCACGCCGTGGTTGGTGATCGCCTGGGCGCTGTGGGGTCTTGCGGCCCTGCTGGCCGTTGTCGGTTGGGTCGGCGTGGTGCGGCATGGTGTGGGTGACACCAAGTCGTGGTTCACCTGCGCGCTGCTGCACGTCGCTCTCGCCAGCCAGGTTGTCGCACTTCTGCGCTGAACAGCGCGTAGCTGAACGTGAGTTTGCCTCCCCGATCAGGTACGA
This sequence comes from Streptomyces abikoensis, assembly GCF_014648775.1. GTDB lineage: Bacteria > Actinomycetota > Actinomycetes > Streptomycetales > Streptomycetaceae > Streptomyces > Streptomyces abikoensis. The sequence continues at coordinate 252,944 of NZ_BMRT01000001.1, read as the reverse complement.
CCGGGGAGGCAAGTGGCTTGTGAGGCTGGCAGGCCACGCCGCACGCCACCGGGACCCACGGGGCGCAGGCGAGGTGCAGGTACCCCAGGCCGGACAGGCGCCGCACCGTCGCGACGAAATGTCGGCACGAGATCCATTCGCGGCGGCGACGCTTTGACAAGGGCGTACATGGCCTTCGCCGTGTCAGCCCTCTGCGGGTCCCTGGCCGCCGGGGTACCGGGACACCGGCGGGGGATGCGAGCGGCGCGGGGCGGGTTCATGGCCGTCCAGATCCCCACGCACGGCGTGGTGGCCGCACGGCTCGTCAGCTGAGCGAGCGGCCGCCTCCGCCCCGCATGGCCCCGCGTGCTTGAGTGCCCGGACCGTGGGCCCGAGGCGGGCTCAGCCGACGGGTGCCAGGGCGGCGTCGTCAGTCGCCGTTGAAGACGAGATACCGGTGAGTTTTGCGCTCGACTTGAGCAGCCAGAGCAAGGATTTCGTGCGCGGCCTCGGCTTCTTCGGCGGTTGAGCTGTCCGCCAAGGCCCGGAGTTCCGGGATGAGAACCCGGAGCTGCGACCGGTTGAACACGGTGTCGTCGTGGGGGTCGACGCATCCGAGCAGGGGCAGGTTCCGGCTCGCCGCCCGTCCGCACAGGGCAGCGATGGAACGATGAACGCACGTGGCTTCGACCGCGCCTGTGTATGTCCGAACCTGAACGCTGATCCCCATGAGGGCACACTAGTGCTCGCCAGTTGGTGCCGCCGAAGCATTTACGGAGGGCAGAGCCACTCGTTGATGGGACCATCAACACCGTCGCTTCGTAGCGTACGGCGAGCTTGTCGTAATTCGACCGCGTGCCGCTGCTTGTAGTCAGTCGTGTCGAACTTGGGCGTCGGCCACCCCTGAGGCCGAGGTTCCGTCGGTTGCGGACACGATCCGCAGGGACCGGGACCGTGGCCTTGATTCCGCGGCGACGCAGGTAGGAGCGGTTACGGCGGGAGTCGTATGCCTTGTCCGCACGTACTCGGTCCGGGCGCTTGCGCGGACGCACCCAGTCCAAGCCGGGGCACCCGGACCGCCTCCAGGACCGGCTCGAACTGCGGGGAGCCGCCTCGCTGGTCAGCCGTAATCACGCTCGACAGGGGCTTCTGCCCCTGCTCGACGGCGAGGTGGACCTTGCTCGTCAGTCCGCTGCGGGACCGTCCGAGTCCATGGTCGACCGGCTCGACGGCGATCCCGTCGGGCGGCTCCTTCTGGAGATCCCCCCTTTCCGCCGCCCCGGCAGCGTGCTGATGGGCCCGGCAGACGGAGGAGTCGACGTTCACGTCCCAGGTGATCAAGCCCTTGGCATCCGCCTCGGTCTGGAGACGGGCGAGGATCCTGTCCCAGGTGCCGTCCCGCTGCCGGCGCCGGAACAGGCCGTAAACCCGGTCCCACGGCCCGTAGCGTTCCGGCACGTCACGCCACGGGGGCCGGTGCGAGTCCGCCACCCGTACGCCGTCTATCAGCTGCCGCCGCGTCCAAATCCCCCCCGCGTCCACACCTGCGGCCGACCCCGGTTTGATACCCCGTGGGGCAGCAGCGGCTTGAGCCGGCCGGCGCGGGTGCGGGTGCCCGTGCCCGCCGTACGGTGGGCGGGGAACTACGCGGGGATGCCCGCCGTCCTCGTCGAGGTCAACGCCGTGGGCAGGGCCAAGGCCGTGGGCCCGGGCGGGGTCGGCTTCCGGCTCCGGAACTTCGGCGGCGCCGCGTCGTCGTGGGCGTGATGGCATCGGCCCGATCGCCGTGTGCCCCGCTCCGGGGCGGGGCCCACGGCGTCAGCGGCGACATGCGGGAGTGGCCGGCTTGCGTTGGAGTGTGCTCCAACTCTTAGTTTTCTGTCCGTGGCCGTCGGCCGCCTCTCGCGGAAGCGGGACGCGCCGCACGGCCGGAACGACACTGTGAGCTGGATGGAGCACGACATGACTGCCGAGAACACGACCGCCGAGACCCGCCAGGACCGTTTCGAGCGGGGGATGCGGGTGCTCGCCGCCATCGATGGCGAAGCGGGCGAGCGGGTCGTCTCCTCGCTCGCGGACATCTCGCCGGAGCTCGGCCACCAGGTCGCGGCCTGGGGCTTCGGCGACATCTACAGCCGCCCGGGCCTGGCGCCCCGGGACCGGCAGCTGGTGACCATCGGCATGCTGACCGCGCTCGGCGGGTGCGAGCCGCAGCTGGAGGTGCACGTCAACGCCTCGCTGAACGTGGGGCTGACGCCCGAGGAGATCGTCGAGGCGATGCTGCACTCCGCCGTCTACTGCGGTTTCCCCAAGGCGCTCAACGCGACGTTCGTGGCGAAGAAGGTGTTCGGCGAGCGCGGTCTGCTGCCGGTCGGGGGACAGTAGACCGGGGCGGCAGGGACGGTAGACCGGTCGGCAGGGCAGCGTGGTCAGGCGGCGGGGATGGTGGCGCGGAACTTGCCGGCGAGGTCGGCGCCGCGGATGACGCCACCCGTGTGGTAGGTCAGGCCCCAGGCGCTGATCGCGGATCCATCGGCGAAGAGGCACATGTCGCGCAGATGGTCGCTGTCCCGGGGCTCGCCGTCCTTGATCCAGCCGCCGACGTCGCTCTTGCGGTTGCCGAACTGGGTCGTCCCGCCCAGGTTCGCGCAGTAGACGGCGGACGGGTTGCCCTGCGGGTGCTGCGGCAGCGCCGGCTTGCGGACGTACGCGAGCGCGGCGAGGGTGGGCAGGTCGGCGGCGAGGGTGTCGGCTGCCACGGTGATACGGGACGTGTCGGCGGCGGTGAATTCGCACAGCTCCCGCTGCCCGCCGAGCGGGCTGAGCCTGCCGCCGGCGTCGTAGAAGGGCCGGTACGTGCCGGCGACGCCGCCCTGGGACGCGCACCAGGCGGCCGGAGTGCGCGGGAGCGGCTTCGACGGCTGCGCGGTGGCCTGTGTGGCGGCCGCCGCCACAGCGGCCGTGACGAGGGTGACGGCAAGGACGCGTGCTCGCATGTTGCCTCCCGTGAGCGATGAGGCACACAGTCTCCAGCGGGTCGTGTGTACGCGTCAACGACGCGTTCCGCTTCGGGCGGCAGGCCGCCACCAGCGTCCACACACTCTCGGACATCCGCAACAAGCGCCGCCGCCGCATCAACTTGCGCCTGGACCAGATGATCCGGCTGCTGCACCGCTTGAACGGGCGCCCGGGTGGGCGTGGCAGGCTTGCTCGGTGATATTTGAGTTTGCTCCTTACTCTCTGAACTGGGGAGAGGTGGACCCTGCCCGTCATTCGTTCGACGCCGCCGCGGCAGCGCAGGTGGTGCACTCGCTCAGTCCGGCCCAGCACGTGCCGAATCGCCCCGGCATATCCGTCACTGATATATCCGTCACTGATCCGGCGATGAGCGCCTGGAGCCACGGTGAGGCCACGCTCTGGGCCGACGCCATGTCGCACGCGCTCGCCGAAGGGGACTTCGGTGGCAGGCCGGTCGGGAACTGGTGCTGCTAAGAGAAGCGCAGTCTGAAACGCGCCTCTGCTGTCTCCTCTGCCGTCTCTTCTGCGACGACCTCATTGAGCCGGGACCGACGCATGCGCACCTGGACGGCTCCGCGCGGACGGCAGACGATCCCCGCCTGGTGGACCATGCCGGCGGCTCGAGGACGCGGTGGCCCGCCAGGTCGAGGCCGGAAGCAGGCCGAGGGCTACCTCATGGCACTGATCCGACAAGCGTCCCGGGCACCGCGGCGGCGCGACGAAGCCCACGTACGGGAGAGCCAAGTCCCGCATGCGTGGCAGGAATTTACGCTACTCAAGACCAGATCTTCCTGAACGCCATGTACCCCGCGCCCTGGCCGCATACCGTGAAGGCCACGGCTACGGAACGGTGGGAGGGACGTGATGGGAGGCCAGGACCGGCAGTCCGGCGATGGCGAGGTCGGCGGGCCGTATTCCAGCCCCGGGGACCCCGGCAACCCGATGCCCGAGGAAGAACCCCTGCCCGAGGAGGACGACTAGTCACCCAGGTCAGGAGATCCGACCCGCCATGGCAGACGCCAAGTTGCTCAGGCAGCAGTGCCTGGACCGGATGGAAGCGGACCCGCGGAACTACTTCGGGGGTCTGGCCTGGCTGCGCGAGGCCTTCATGGCCATCCCTCGCGAGCATTTCGTGCCCACCCGGGTCTGGTGGCCACGCCCGGGCGACGACGGCCTCTACAAGCTGATCGACCGGGACAAGACGCCCAACGCCTGGCTGAAGGCGGTCTACCGGCTCCGAACCCCCCTCATCACACAGATCGACGACGGCGCCGTACCCGCAAGCGGGCCGGCGACGGGCTGGTTCACCTCCAGTATCTCCTGCATCACCGTCGTGATCGAGATGCTGCGTCACCTCGCACCACGTCCGGGCGAGCGCATCCTCGAGATCGGGACGGGCACCGGCTACTCCTCCGCCCTCCTCGCCCACCGCACCGGCCCCGGCACCGTGACCAGCATCGAAATCGACCCCCACATCGCCGCCCACGCCCGGCAACGCCACAGTGCCCTCGGCGCCGACGTGCACACCATCACCGACGACGGGGAACTCGGCCACCCCGCGGCAGCCCCCTACGACCGGATCGTCTCCATGGCCTCAGTCCGCCGCATCCCACCAGCCTGGCTCCGGCAACTGCGCCCCGGTGGCGTCCTCGTCGTCCCACTGGACACCCCCTTCGGCTGGGACCTGACCGTCCTTTTCACCGGTACCGGCCACGGGACGGCCGTGGGCCGACCGGTGGCCACTGTGGAGTTCATGCGCGTGCGTGGCCAGCGTGGAGCACGGCCCCACGGCGAGCTCGGCTGGCCGGCGGATGCCGCCCCCCAGCAGTGGCGCGACTACGAGGTCCGTGCCGACCAGGACGGGCAACTCATCCAGTTTGTGCAGAGGCGCACCCCGGTCCGGCCGTAGGACAGAGCCCCCTTGTTACGAGCGACGCGCGGATGTCATCAACGCCTTCTTCCCCCCTCGCCGACACGATCACCACCGTCCGCAGCCCGATCCGTCGAGCCTGGACCACCCACCGCTGGGACAGTCGGCCCGCACGTCGGCGCTGAACACCTCACCCCTTGTGCCTCCTACTCGCCAGCGGCAACTCGTGATGACCGCGCGGGCAGTGCCTTCTCGTAGCACACCGACAGCGGGTCCTGATCGTGCGGCGGGTAGTTCGCGATCCTGCGGTACCCGGCCCGCTCGTACAGGCGCATCGCAGCAGGCTGCCGGACTCCCGTCTCCAAGAGCATCGACCGGCTCCCGAGCCTCAGGGCGAGCTGCTCGGCCTCTGCCAGCAGCATGTCAGCCACCCCCTGTCCCCGGACAACCGGGGACACGAACATCCGTTTCAGCTCGCATGTCTCCGGACCAACCGGCTGCACAGCACAACACCCCACCACCTGGTCGTTCGTCCGAGCCAGTAGATACCGGGCTTCTGGAGCCAAGGGAGCCGGCTGCATCGGGCGGAAGGCCATACATCGGAATCAGCTCCGCCGTCATCGCATCGACCAATGAGCACAGACCCGGGTCATCGGCCCTACAAGGAGAAACGGCAAACATCACGCCACCTTCACACCGCCCCACGTTCTCCCACTACAGCCAGATCGCAGGCCACTCATTGAACACCAGCACTAAAGCGCGATTACGGTACGCGGCACTCTTAGTGCAGAGATCCCTGGTAGGGGGCCGGGATGCCGGCGCGTTATGGCCAGGTGGGGGAGGGTCCAGGTGGCGGGCGATGGCGCGCAGGGCCATCCCCTGATCCAGCAGCTCGTGCACGGCGGCGTGGAGACGGCGGGCGCGGGCCGCGGCGACCCCGCCGGGCGTGCGGGGCGCGGTCGCCTCGGGCCGGGATCGGGCGGGCAGCCGGCCAGGCCGGGTTGCTGCGTCAACGCGCCGCATGCCACCGGGCGTTGGGTGACCACGAGGCGGAACGGGACGACCTCGACGCGGCCCGTACAGCTGCCGGTTCCGCGGTGTGGGCCGGTGCGGCATGAGCCACCTCCCCCTGCCGCAGGACGTGGCACCGGGGCATCAGATACCCAGATAGGTCGGGTAGGCTCCACCGGTTCATGCGGACGTGGGGCGCCGGCGTCACCGTGGTCACCAGCCGACGTCAAGGGTGGTCCGTGGGCTGCACGGTGACCGCGTTCACCTCGGTTTCGCTCCGGCCCGCCCTGCTCCTGGTCTCCCTGGCCGACGGCAGCCGCACCCTTGCGACGGTCCGGGCACGGGGCGTGTTCGGGGGGCAACGTGCTTGCCGGCGACCAGGCGGCGCTCGCCTGGCCCGTGGCCGACCACACACTGGTGCTGGGCCGTCCGAGTCGCTACGGCGCGCTCCGCGAGGTCGTGCCCCTCATCCGCTTCAACGGCGTCAGCGGCCCGCTCGACACCTGAACGCCTTCTGTTCTGGATGCCGTTCGCCCATGCGCGGACGTGATCCGACGTCTGTCAGCGGGCCGCCGTCCCCCTTGACCTCTGCCTCGGTGAAGCGGGTGCCCGTCATCCTTCGGAGCGGGCCTGGGCGGGGAACTCGTCGGCCCGTGCTCCCTGAGAATCAGGACACCGGGGATGGGTCGGTGTCATGGGGTGGCTGTACGGCCCTGGGGCGTACAGAAGACGGTGCCCTTCTACTTGTTGAACACCGGGACTTTTCGACACCGTTGTGGAGGTTGAGCGATTCTCATCGATTCTCATCGAAGATTGAGTAGGCCGGACAGGACGGGCCCGCCGGGGGTGTCCGCTGGGCGTCGTGGAATGAACAGGCCCCGCCCTGAGGCGGGGCCTGTCGTCTCGATGAGCAGCATCCTGGCCGACGGCGCCTACCGTGTGCGGCCTGGCCGGCGGCCCGGTCTCACTTCAGGTGCCGGGCGAGGAATCGGCCCGCTTCGTCTCCCGCGGACTGCGGGACGCCGGTGTGCCCGCCCATGTTGGCGTGCAGGGTCTTCTCCTTGGTACCGAAGGCGTCGAACAGGTCCAGGGCCGCCTGTCGGTCGTTCCCCTCGTCGTCCCACTGCAGCAGAACGTGCAGCGGAATGGTGACCTGGCGGGCCTCCTCGAACGTGGCGCGAGGGACGAAACTCCCGGCGAACAGAACGGCAGCCGAGATGCGCGGCTCGACCACCGCAAGGCGGACGCCGATGGAGATCACTCCACCCGAGTAGCCGACCGGGCCGCCGATCTCGGGCAGCGACAGGAGAGCGTCCAAGGCTGCCTGCCATTCCGGGACCGCCTTGTCGACCAGGGGGAGGATGAGGGCGTCGATGATCTCGTCGGTGACCGGCTCGCCGGTCTCCATCGCCCGGCGCAGGTCGGCGAGAGCCTGCTCGGCGGCGGGCTCACGGGGCCGGTCACCGCTTCCGGGAAGCTCGATGGTGGCCGTGGCGAAGCCGTCCGCCGCAGCGTGCCGGGCTCGGGCCGCCAGCCGGGGGTACGTCTTGCGCAGCCCGAGGGGAGGGGGGCCGAGCAGGATCAGCGGCGCCGGCGCGGATGTGGATGCAGATACGGGCGTCCAGAGGATGCCGGGGATCTCGCCGAGGGTGAATGCGCGCTCGAGGATGCCGTCGTCGAGGTGTTGCTCAGAAGTGAAGTGCATGGTCATGCCTTTCGGGAGGGCTCAGAGACAGCGCTCCCGGACGACCTATCGCCCGACCGTGACCCCGGAGGGGAGCACCCATGTCGATACTGCGTTCACGGGTACCACCTCCTCGTTCTCCAGCACGGCCTCCGGAAACGTAGCAGTGGTCGCCGTGGTCCTCCAACGGGTTTTCGCGGAGGCCCCGTCGCCGGAGCTGCTCGACCTGCCCGTCCCGCACTGGTCGGCCCGCCCAATCTTCGATGAGAACCGCTCAACCTTCTGTCGGGTACCCGGATGAGTCGGGGTGGTTCAGGCTCCTGACCTGAGGTGCGCGGATTCAGCTGAGACACCTGGACAGCGTTGTCTTGCCCAAGACCGGGTATTTCATTGCGAGGCGCATGCCTTGAGCACGCCTCCATGCCCCTTGCCGCAGATGCGTGGTTCATCCGGCCGGTTCTGCGAGGACCTCGGTGACGGCGCGGCGTCCCAGCTCGGCCATGGCGGGGTTGGTGTGGCGGTAATAGTCGATCCCGCTGACGAAGGTGAGTGCCCATCCTCGTCCCCGGGCCCAGGCAGCGTCGTCGAATCCTCCTGCCGCGCGGAAGGTTTTCCGGGTCTCCGCACTGAGCACCGTCCAAGCGGCGATGGCATCGCAGGCGGGGTCGCCCACTCCTGCGGTGCCGAAGTCGATCACCGCTCGGAGCCGACCGTCGCCCACGAGGATGTTGCCGGGGATGAGATCGCCGTGTGTCCACTGGGGTGGCCCGTCCCAGTCCGGCTGGTCGAGGGCTTGTTCCCAGGCGGACAGGAGGGCGGGGGCGTCGATGTCGTCCGCCGCCTTGGCGGTCCACTCCCGCACGGAGGCGTCGCGGGTGCGCAGGGGTACGCTCCGGTAGCCCGGGCGGGCCCCCGTGGTGTCGGCCTTGCGCAGCGCTGTGACGAACTCGCCGAGGTCTCTGGCGAGCCGGTGGCCGTCGGGGAGCTCATCCGGCTCGGTGGTGGGGTGCGAGCCGTCGATCCAACGGCTGACCGCCCACGGAAAGGGGTACCCGTGTCCCGGTTGTCCCACGGCGATCGGCTCGGGCACGGCAGTGGGGAGGCAGGGGGCCAGCCGTGGCAACCAGTCCTGCTCGAAGTCCACTTGGCCGACAGCGTCCTCCATCCGGGGCAACCGGACCGCAAGCTCGTCGCCCAGCCGGTAGATCGCGTTCTCGGTGCCTGCGGAGTTCACCGGGCTGATGGGCAGATCCGCCCATTGCGGGAATTGGTGTGTGAGTAGCCGCCGCACCAGCGCGCCGTCGGTCGGAATCTCATTCTCATGCATCATCGGTCCGAGACCCTAATGAAGCGGCCGGCGGAGGGACATCGATTTTTTCCGGACATCCCGGCGGATTCCGCACCCCCGGGATCCCGGGCTCAGGGACGGCGCTGATGGCTGCCTCGATGGCTTGCGCGGTCTCAAGTACCGTCAAAAAGCGCTTCGCAAGGTTGGGCATAACGGATTCCGTTCGGCAGCGTGCGCATCGCGTGGTCCCAAAGCGGTCCCACTGGGTGTGCCCGGGCACGGCTTGACCGGTTCCCCTCGCAGGGCGACATCGAGAAGTCGAGGGCGCCGCCACCCTCCCCGCTGACTGCCCGCTTTTGACGCCCAGGGTCGCGCCCACGACTGGCCGCAGGGCCGTGTGGCGGGCCATTGGACCTCTTCGGCCGGCAGGGCGGCGGCCGCGGACCCTGCGGGGCGAGCACGCAGGAGACCGATTCCGCGAACCTCCTCCGGTGGCGAACCGGCTGGCGAACCAGCTGGGGAACCGGCTGGGGAGGCGCGCGAAGTGGTGAAGACGGACCCTCGGTCGTCGCGGTGGCGGGTGCGTCCGAAGCCGTGGCGAGACTCCCGCCTGGCATGCCGCACGCAGGGCGAGTGCGAAGGTGGTGTGAGCGCACTGGGGCTCGATCGCGAAGGCAGGCGAGGCCCTCGGTGCCTCGCGCCCCGCCCGCGTCGCCGCATGTGTTCGAAGCCATACCCAGCGTGGCACTGGTGTTCTGACGGGCAGTAGCCTTGGGCGCCCGGGGAGCGGGCCGGTCGGCCCGAGGGGGGACGAGGGGTGGCGGAGGACGGGCGGGTTCCGGTCCTGGTCGGGCGGCGGCGGGAGACGGAGCTGCTGACCGCGGCGCTGGTCCAGGCGGTGGACGGCGCGAGCGGCTCCACGGTACTGCTGCGCGGAGACGCCGGAGTCGGCAAGAGCACGCTGCTGGCCTGGGCGGAACGCGCGGCCCGCGAGCGTGGATTCACCGTCCTGCGCGCGGTCGGCACGGAGGCGGAGACGGACCTCGCGTTCGGAGCCCTCCACCAGGCCTTCTGGGCACAGCTCTCGCGGTCCGGCGCCCTGTCCGCGCACCAGCGGGACGCCCTGGAGAGCGCGCTCGGCGTCCGCTCCGGGACTCCCAGCGGCTTCGCGGTCGGCACCGCGGCCCTGGCGCTGCTGGAGGAGGCGGTGCGCACCGCACCCGTGCTGCTGCTCCTGGACGACCTGCACTGGATCGACTCGTCGAGCGCGACCGTCTTCGCCTTCCTCCACCGGCGCTGTGCCGAACTGCCGGTGGTGATCGCCGGCGCGACCCGCCCCGACGGGCCGGCCGCTCAGACCTGGTCGGCCGAAGCCGTCGACGTGCGGGCCCTGCCCCGGACGGACGCGGCCCTGCTGCTGGGCCACCGCTACCCCGAACTCGCGGCGCCCGCCAGGGACCGGGTCCTCGCCGAGGCGGCCGGTAACCCCCTGGCGCTGGTGGAACTTCCGCGCCAGCTCGCGACCGGCCAGCAACGGGGAACCGCTCCGCTGCCCGAGCGGCTGCCCCTGGGCCGGAAGCTGGAGCGGATGTTCGCCGAGCGGCTGGGAGAGGTGACACCGGAGGTCGGCCGCCTCCTCCTGCTGGGAGCGCTGGCCACCGGCCCGGACTTCAACGACGGCGGCTGGCTGCGCGCCATCGCGGACGACAACGCGCGGGAGGTCCTGGAACGCGTCGAGGCCGGCGGACTGGCCCGGCTCGACCCGGCCGGACAACTGGTGTTCCGGCACCCCCTGGTCCGCACCGCCGTCGTCTCCGCGGCCTCCGGCACCGCACGCCGCGAGGCCCACCGCGCCCTGTCCGAAGCCCTCGCGCCGGACGACCCCCGACGGCTGGCCCACGAGGCGGCCGCCGCGCTGCTGCCCGACGAGGAACTCGCACACCGCCTCCAGGAGGCCGGCCGCGACCTCACCCGCCGCGGCGGCGACGCGGAAGGCGCGCTCCTGCTCGAACGCGCCGCCGCCCTCAGCCCCAGCTCCTGCGACCGCGCCCGAAGACTCACCTGGGCGGCCGTGATGTCGGCCCACGGCGGGCAACTGCGCCACACCGCCGCCCTGGTGGAGGAGCTGAAGACCAGCACAGTCCCGCAGGACGTCGCCCCGCTGTTCGCGTACGCGGTGGTCTACGCCGACCAGAGTCACCACGTCGACTTCGAGTCCTCCGCCGCACTGCTGCCCACGGCCCTCGACACGCTGACCGCCCCGGGCGCCGACACCTTCGGCGGGCTGGTCGAACAGGCCTACTTCAAACTGCTCCTGGCCGCGACCTACACGGACGACCCCTGGGCCTGGCGGGCCCTGGAACGGCACCGCGAGAAGGTCTCCGAGGCGGGCCGGCTGTGTCTGCGGGCCTGGACCGACCCGGGCCCGGACACGGCCACCGCGCTCCGGAAGGTGGCCGGGCAACTGACCGAGGAACAGGAGGCCGGCGCCGCCTGGCTCCTGCTGTGGACCGCTTCCGCGCTCGACTGCCCCGAGGGCGACCTGTGGCAGCGCTTCACCGGGCCGCACGGCTACGCCACCCAGGGCTCGGTCGCGAAGGCCAAGTGCCACCAGGACTTCCTGCTCGGACACTGGGACCAGGCGGCCGTCAGCCTGCGCGAGGCCGAGATCGCGGACGAACTCGGCTACCACACCAACGCCCTGATGTTCCGTCAGTACCACGCCCACTTCCTGGCCGGCCGGGGCGACGAGGCCGGACTGCGGGAGATCGAACGGGCGATCAGACCGACCGCCACCCGCGCCCGGATGCGCTACGTCCTCGACCGCCTGACCCACCTCCGCGGTCTGGCCGCACTCGCCCACCAGCGCTACGAGGAGGCGTACGCGCACTTCTGCGAGATCACCCCGCCCGGACGGCTGCCGGGCGGCCCGCCCTGGCACCACGCGCTGGTCTTCGACCTGGTGACGGCCGCCGTGCACACCGGCCGGCACGAGGAGGCACGGGCCCACCTCGCGGCCGGGCGCACGGCACGCTCCGCGGAGATCTCCGGCCGGCACGCCTTCCTGTACGCCGCCGCCACCGCCCTGGCCACCGCCGACGACGAAGCCGACGACGCCTACCGTGCCGCGTACGCCGTCCCGGGCGCCGAGCGGTGGGCGTTCGACCTCGCCCGGCTGCGGCTCGCCCACGGCTCGTGGCTGCGCCGCCGCCACCGGCCCGGAGCCCGGGAGCCGCTGCGCGCGGCCCATCACACCTTCCGCCGCCTCCAGGCCGCCCCTTGGGCCCGGCGCTGCGAGGAGGAACTGCGGGCCGCCGGCGAGTCCGTGACCCTGCCGCCGGACGGACCGGCCGAGGGACCGTCCGGCCTGACCGGCCAGGAACTGCGCATCGCCCGGCTGGCCGCGACCGGTCTGACCAACAAGGAGATCGGCCGGCGGCTCCAGCTGTCGCCCCGCACCGTCGGGGCCCACCTCTACAAGGTCTTCCCCAAACTCGGCATCACCTCGCGCGCCGCCCTCGCCCACGCCCTCGACGGCACCTGACCTGCCTCGCCGCCCGCCCCTCGCCGCCCGAGCGCGACAGTCAGATGACCTAATGTCGCGCGGCGCCCGAGCCACAGGCTGAGAGCGCGGGGACTTCGGCTGAAGGACGGTCAGGGGAAGGGCGGTCAGATGGGCGTGCGGTTGACGACCACGTCGGTCGTGGACGACGAGAAGGCGGGCTTCTGGAGCGAGGCGGTGTCGCGGACACTGGTACCGGTGGAGGTGCGCCCGCTCACCGGCCGGCCGTTCGACGGGCTGGTGGAGTCGCACCGGCTCGGGTACGTGCGGATCTCCACGCTGGAGGCGGACGCCGCCCGGCTCTCCCGCACGGCGGCGCTGATCGCCCGGGCACCGCTGGGCGAACCGCAGGTCGGCGTCGGCGTCCAGGTGTCGGGCCGTGCCGTCCTGGAGCAGGACGGGCGCCTCGCGGAGGTGCCGCCGGGCGGGCTCGTCGTGTACGACACGGCGCGCCCGTACACCGTCGACCACCCGGAACGGTTCCGCACCCACCTGTTCCACCTGCCGCGTCGGCTGCTCGGCGTGCCGGAACGCGACCTGCGGCAAGCGTCGGCGACGACCGTCGGCCCCGAGGAGGGGCGCGGACCGGTGCTCCTGCCGTTCCTCGGCGTCCTGGCCGCCTCCGCGCACTCCTACCCGGCCCCGGTCGGCGACCGGCTGGCCGGCAGTGTCGCCGACCTGTTCAGCGCGCTGATCGCCCAGCTGTCCCACGCCCGGGCGGCGCACGAGCCGGGCAGCCCGAACGAACACCTGGTCAGCAGGGTGCGGGAGTACATCGACCAGCATCTCGGCGACCCGGAACTGTCGCTCCAGAGGATCGCACGCGCCCACCACATCTCCGTGCGCTACCTGCACCGGCTGTTCGAGGGCCAGAGGGTGACGGTGAGCCGGTTGATCCAGCGGCTCCGACTGGACGCGTGCGCCCGCGAGCTCGCCCGGCGCGACCGCGCCGCGCCGACGGTGGCGGCCGTCGCCCAGCGGTGGGGTTTCGTCGATCCGGCGCACTTCAGCCGGGCCTTCCGCGCCGCGTACGGCGTCCCGCCGCGAGAGTGGCGCTCGCTCCGGAGTGCCGATGCCGGCCGGTCCGGTCGACAGTCGTTCGGGGAGCACTGATGTCCGTCGTCCTCGACACCGCCGAGGTGCCGTCCGCCGATCGCGCCGAGTACTGGCACGAAGCCGTCTCCCGCACCTTCGTCCCGCTGGACGTGGCCCTGCTGGAAAGCGCGCCCGCCCCCGCGACGATCACCAGCCACCGGCTGGGCGCGTTGCAGGTCTCTTCAGTGCGGGCCGGCCCGCAGCGGGTCGAGCGCGGCGCGGGCCTGATCGCCCGCGGCGGGGAGGACCACCTCACGCTGGCGCTCCAGCACCGCGGCACCGCACGGCTGGTCCAGGACGGCCACCAGGTGGAGCTGCGGCCGGGCACCTTCGCGATCTCCGACGCCGGGCGGCCGTTCGCCAAGGAACTGCCGGAGCCCTTCGTCTTCACGGCCTTCCACTGGCCGCGGTCGGCCGTGGGGGTCTCCGAGGAGGACCTGCGGGTGCTCACCGCGACGGCCTTCGACACGGGCGACGGCACGGGGGACGGCACGGGCGACGACACCGCCCGGCTGGTGGCCACCTACCTGGAGTGCCTCGCCCGGTCGGCCGGCTCGATGGAGCCGCGACAGGCTTCCCGGCTCGCCACCACGGCGCTCGACCTGCTCGCGGTGCTCGCCCACGAGCGCCGAGGCCGCTCCCGCCCGGAGGCACCCGAGGCCGCCCTGGCCACCCTGGCCCGGGTGAAGGACCACATCCTGCGCCACCTCGGGGAACCGGACCTCTCGCCGGAACGGATCGCCGCGGCCCACCACGTGTCGGTGCGGTACTTGCACAAGCTCTTCCGCTTCGAGGGGGTGACGGTGGCCCGCTGGATCCAGTGCCAGCGGCTGGACGTGTGCCGCCGCGAGCTCGCCCGCCCGACGGCGGGCCGGGCGACCGTGGCGGCGGTCGCGGGCCGCTGGGGGTTCGTGAGCGCCAGTCACTTCAGCAGGGCGTTCCGTGCCGCGTACGGCGTCTCTCCTCGTGAGTGGCAGGCCTGTGCCGGAACGGGGCCGATGCCGGGCGCGGTACGGCTGCCGCTACCGGCCGCCGTACCGGGTTCGGGGTATGGCGTCGCGGTGTGAGCGCGGTGGCGGGCCGTCGACCACGACGGCCCGCCACCGGGCACCCGTAACTGATGACCGGTCAGCGGTCCCCGTCACCGGTCCCCGTCATCGGTCGGTGTGGATCTCCGCGATGTAGCCGCCAGGGAAGCGCACCATCGCGCTGTCCCGGCCGCCCGCCCGGACCGGACCCCACAGCACCGACGCGCCGGCGCCCGCCGCCCGCTTCAGGGTGGCGCCGAGGTCCGGCACTCCGTAGCCGGTGAGTTCCCGGCCGAAGGGGTGCGGCAGATGGCCGTCCGTCACGGCGACCGTCGTGGTGCCGAAGCCGGAGGTGAGCCGCAGCAGCCGGTACGTCGTGCCCGGCAGCCCGATCGCGGCGCCGTCGGCCCGGCGGTCGTCGGAGACGACGCGGCCCCGCGTGAAGGCGAGGTAGCTGCGCAGGAAGGCGCCCACCGAGTCGGGTGACAGGTAGAGCCGGTTCTCGGGGACGCTCGCCAGACCGGGATAGGACGGCGGGGTGGTGTGGACGTAGAGCTGGGCGTTGATCCCGCCGGGGAACTGCACGACGGCGTCCCGCCCGATCGGGTCGGCGAACGGTGCCACGGTCACGGCCGCGCCGTCGGCCCGGGCGGCGCGGACCGCCTCGTCGAGGTCGGTCACCAGCCAGCCGGTGCGCTCGGTGCCGAACGGGTGGGGGACGGGCGTGGTGTAGTCGAACACCGACAGCGTGCCCACCGGGGAGATGATCAGCTCGGAGAGCGTCCGGCTGGGCGTGGGTGTCACCTGAGTGGCGTTCGGCCCGATCGTGGTCCCGCCGAAGGTGGCCACCCAACTGGCCGCGAACGCCTGCTCCGTGCCCGGCTCGACGTAGACGTGAGTGGAGTCGTACTGAGGCCCGACGGCGAACTGCCGGTGCGGGCCCGGCGGCCGCGGCGGGGTGCCGCCCTGGGCCACCGAGGCGGTGGGGATCGCCGTCAGCGCGGCGATCGCCGCCACCAACGGGACCAGCCGTCGGACGAAGCGTCGTTTCATCGGGGACCTTCCGGTCGTCGTGTGCGCCTCGGCGGCGTCCGCCTGTACGGGCTGTACGGGCTGAACCGGGACGCCGGGGCGCCTGGTTGTCGTCGGTGCCGCTCAGATCAGCGGTGCTGCTCAGGTCGTCGGCGGGGCCCAGTGGGCGTCCGGGGCCGAGACCCGGCGGGCGGTCAGCGCGGTGACCAGGAGCAGCAGTGCGGCCAGGGCCAGGGCGGTGGCCGGCCGGCCGCGCAGCATCAGCGCCGCGCCCGCGAGGCCGCCGAGCAGCATCGCCAGCGCGGAGAGGATCCGGCGCCCCGGGCGCGGTGCCGCGCCCCCGGCCGCCGTCGAGTCGGCGGCGAGGCCGGTCAGTGTGAGGGTGAGCACGGTGGTGGTCAGGTCGGGCACGCCGAGCCGCCGGGCCACGGCGTTCTGCAGGCCCATGCCCAGGCCCAGCACGACGATCAGGGCGTAGCGGGCGCCTCCGTCCGCGGCCGCGGCGACGGCGGCCGCCACGGCCAGCAGGACCGTCTGGACGCCGGCGGCCAGGGCCAGCAGGCGCCCGCGGTGGGCCGCCGTCCGGCTGCCGAGCCGCCCGCCCACCAGCGCGCCGGCCAGGAAGGAGGCCAGCGAGACGAGCGAGGCCACGGCCGACAGCCCCGGGGCCCCGGCCAGGGCGAACCCCAGGAAGACCACGTTGCCGGTCATGTTCGCCACGAACACGTGCCCGAGGTCGAGGTAGCTCACGGCGTCCACCACCCCGGTGGCCACCGTCAGCAGCAGCATCAGCGGTGGCAGCGGGCCGTGGCGGTCCGTGCGCGGCGGGACCAGGGTCCGCAGGGCGTCAGTCAGCAGGGCGCGCACCGTCCGCTGCCTCCCCGGTCGTCGGCGTCCTGCACCCGGAGTCCGTGCGGCGGCTTGACGGTGATCGCCACCGTCATCACGCCCATGGCGACCATGGCCGCCGCCGGTGTGAGCGCGCCCAGGGCCAGGAACAAGCCGGACCCGACCTGCCCGGCGCCGGCGGCGAGGACGGTCAGCGGACCACCGCGGAAGCCGTCGCGCCGGAACTCCTCCGTCCCGCCGGCGAGGCCGTCGCCCCCTAGGCGGTGGCTCACCTTCTGCACCCCGTGGCCGGCGATGAGCAGGCCCACCACCACCCGGAGGATCAGCAGTCCGGTATCCATCGTGTCCTGTCCCTGTCCTGTTCCTGGGTTCCTGTCGCCGGGTTCCTGTCGCTGGGTTCCTGTTCCGGTGACGGCGTTCCGGCGACGGCGTTCCGGTACGGCGCCGGTGACGGGGCTCAGCCCGCGGCGTGCTCGCCGATGACCGCCTGGGCGTAGACGACCCCCAGGCCGTACGCGTCGGCGTGCTCCTTGACGATCTCCGTGACGGCGCCGTAGGTCTCCGTCCGCGCCCAGTCGCGCTGGAGCTCCAGCAGCACCTGGAGCCAGGTGACCGGCACCGCGCCGGCCTGCGTCATCCGCTGGATGGCGTGCTCGTGGGCCTTCGGGGAGACGCCGCCGGAGGCGTCGGCGACGACGTAGACCTCGTAGCCCTGGCTGATCATGGACAGGACCGGCAGGACCAGGCAGACCTCGGTCCACAGGCCGGCTATGACGATCTTGCCGCGTCCGGTGGCCTTGACCGCCTCGACGACCGCCTCGTCCTCCCAGGCGTTCATCGAGGTGCGGTCGAGGATCTCGGCCTTCGGGAAGACCGCCGCCAACTGCGGCAGCAGCGGGCCGGAGAAGGATTCGGAGGCCACGGTGGTCAGCACCGTGGGCACGTCGAAGGCCCTGGCGGCCTTGGCGAGGCCGACGGTGGCGTTGATGATCGCGGTGCGGTCGCCACTGCCGGTGCCGAAGAACATCTGCGGCTGGTGGTCCACGAACAGCATCACGGCGTTGTCGGGGGTGAGCAGGTCCGGGCTCGGGGTGGCGCTGACCTGGGTGAAGTCGACCATGACGGGGTCCTTTCGGTTCTCTTGGGGTTCTCTTGAGTTCTCTTGGGATCGGTTCTCTTGGGAAGGGAGTCAGAGGAGGAAGCAGGGGTCGAACGGCTGCTGGTGCTCCGTCGCCCGACCGCGTCCGGCTCGCCATCGGCGGTGCAGCTCCGATTCGGCGACGACCTGTCCGAGCAGCTCCGCCTGCCGGGCGCCCGTGCCCGGGGCCGGGCCGGCGGCCTGGTAGCCGCCGAAGCGGGCGACCGGGCTCCAGGCGGGGCTGACCGCCGGGAGTTCCTCGTCCATGCCCTCGTACTCCGCCGCGGCGTGGACGATCCGGCCGCCGACGACCGTCAGCACGGACTCGATGTGCGGGATCTCCTGCTCGGGCACGGTGAAGTAGTCGTCGGACAGGACGGCCAGGTCGCCGTAGCAGCCCGGTCGCAGTACGCCCTTGACGTCCTGCTCGCCGGTGAGCGCCGCGCCCGCCGTGGTGTACATCGCGAGCGCCGTCGCCCGGTCCACCCGGTTCCGCGGTGGGCGGATCGTCAGGCCGCCGACGGTGCGGCCGGAGATCAGCCAGTGGAGGGCGACCCAGGGGTTGTAGGAGGACACCCGGGTGGCGTCCGTGCCGGCGGCCACGGTCAGCCCGCGCTCCAGCATCGCGCGGACCGGCGGGGCGTCGGCGGCGACGCCGGGGCCGTACCGGCCGGTGAACACCTCGCCCTGGAAGGAGAGACGATTCTGCACGGAGAGCGAGCCGCCCAGCGAGGCGATCCGGTCGAGGCTGTCAGGGGAGACGGTCTCGGCGTGGTCGAAGAGCCACGGGTTGCCGGAGGGGAACAGACCCTCGGCGGCGAGCTTCTCGAACACAGCGAGGTCGCGCCGGATCGTCTCGTCGTAGGTCGCGTGCAGCCGGAAGCCCCAGCCGTGTTCCATGAGCAGGCGTACGGCCTTCTCGAAGTCTTCTTCGTAGGGGGTGAGTTCGGGGCGCGGCTCGGCGAAGTTCTCGAAGTCGGCGGCGGCCCAGGTGAGGTTCTCGCCGGCGCCGTTCAGCCGGAGCCACTCGTCGCCGTCGCCGGGGCGGACCGTCTCGATCCAGCGGGTGAGGTCGTCGAGCTCCTGACCGGGGGTCTGCGGAAACAGGTGGTAGGCGATGCGCAGCGAGAGCAGCCCCTCGCGGGCGAGTTCGGTGACCGTGGCGTAGTTCTCGGGAAAGCTCTGGAACCCGCCGGCGGCGTCGATCGCGGAGGTCAGCCCGAAGCGGTTCAGCTCGCGCAGGAAGTGCCGGGTGGAGGTCCTGCGGTCCTCGCCCTCCAGCACCGGCGCCTTGGCGAGCGTGGAGTAGAGGATCAAGGCGCTGGGGGCGGCCAGCAGCATGCCGTTGGGCTCGCCGCCGCGCCCCCGGACGATCTGCCCGCCCTTCGGGTCCGGGGTGTCCTTGGTGTGGCCGACGGCCTTCAGCGCCGCGCGGTTGAGGATCGCCGACTGGTAGAGGTGGAGGACGAACACCGGGGTGTCCGGCGCGGCCTCGTTCAGTTCGGCGGGCGTCGGGAGCCGTCGCTCGGCGAACTGCTCGGCCGACCAGCCACCGACGACCCGCACCCACTGCCCCTTGGGGGTGCGGGCGGCCTGGTCCCGCAGCATCGCCAGGGCGTGGCGCAGCGAGGTCACACCGTCCCAGCGCAGCTCCAGGACGTAGTTGAGACCGCCCCGGATCACGTGCAGGTGCGAATCGTTGAGACCGGGCACCACACGGCGGCCGAGGGCGTCCACGACGGTGGTGGACGGTCCGACGAGCGGGGCGACGTCCGCGTCGTCCCCCACGGCCGTGATCCGGCCGTCGCGGATGGCGAGGGCACCGGCCTCGGGGCGACGGGCGTCCCCGGTATGGATCTTCGCGTTGCGGACGACGACGTCAGCGGCGTCCTCGACGGCGCGGGGGACCAGCCCGCCGACCGGCATTGCAGGCACCTCGACGGCCTCCTGTCAGGGATCGGTCCGCCGCCCGGCGCGGGCGGCGGGGTGGGTGTCCGAGCGGAGCGGGGCCACTGTCCCGCGCCCTGTTCGGCTTCGCTTCGGCTTCCTGACGGGACGTTAGGCGGGTGGAGCGTGCCGGACTTGGCCAACAGCGCACCGGCTTCGGTCCGGGAGCGCACCGGCCGACCGGAGCGAGGACAGCGACGAGGCCCTCCCCCGTCCGGAAGGAGCGGGGGAGGGCCGGGGCTGTGCTCCGGGGCGAGGACTGCCGTCGCTTCGGCTACGGAGGGCAGTGCCTGGTGGAACGGCCCGTCCGGGTGCTCTCGACCGGCAGGATCCGGTCGCCCGTCCCGTGCAGGATCAGGGCCGGCACGTCGATGCGGGCGATGAGGACGGAGCACCAGGCGCCGATCAGCGTTCGGGACCGCTGCGGCTGCGTGCGCGCCGTAGGAGTGTCCCGCCAGCTCTCCGCCCGTGAGGTCAGAACCGCGGGTGGAGGTAGAAGGTCTCGTTGATGGCCGGGGTGCCGTTGGGGTTGGTCTGGTAGGGCCACTGGACGACCCAGGTGCCGTCGCCCCTGCCGTTGCCGCGGATGTTGGCGAAGCGGTGGGTTCCGTTGTCGCGCAGCACGGTGAGGTTCGGGAAGCGCGGCTCGGGGTGTTCGAGTGTGAAGTTCTGGGTGTCGCGCGCGTAGCCGCCCGGCAGCGGGGCGCCGTCCCAGTTGTGGCAGTCCCAGATGTTCAGCCAGTCGCCGTCGCCGCTGGCCTGCCCCCGGTTGACGTCGAGGCACTTGCCGCTCTGGACGCCGACCAGCTTGTACAGCGGCCGTCCGGAGTCACCGTTGCGGCCGACCGCGCGGAGCGTCCAGTACTGGTTCGCGGCGCCGTTGGCGTGATAGGTGATCACGTGGGTGCCGTTGGCGGTGTTGCCGCGGTAGACGTCGAGCAGGCGGTCGCTGTTGTCGGCGTGGATGGTGAATTGCCGTGGGCCGGCACCGGCCCGCAGGGCGCTGAAGCCGACGGGCCAGTGGTCGCTGCCGTAGTTGGGGTTGACCGTCGCCTGCCAGTTCTCGGTGTCGACGTTGGAGACCAGGTAATCCAGCTCGTTGTTGCTCTGCTGGGTGGCCTGACCGCTGTTGTAGATCAGTCCGTTGCCGGGCAGGTAGCGGTCGCCCTGCAGGTCGCCCGGGGCGCGGTTGTAGTCGCCGAGCACCGCCCAGTTGCCGACGTTCTGCTGGAAGGCGGTGTCGGATACGCGGCGTACGAGGTAGGCGGCGTCATTGGGCCTGCCGCCGTTGGAGGCGGCGTGGACGGAGGCGAACATGATGTTGTCGCCCGTGTTCGTCACGGCCAGCGCGGAGCGGTAGGCGCCACCGATCTCCTGCACGCGGTTGGGCACCCACGAGGTGACGATGCCCAGGTTCCGCGACTGCTGGCGCAGTATGTAGAGGTAACGGTAGGCGCCGCCGCCGATGGGCCACAGATACGAGGTGATGTTGCCCGTCTGCCCGTCCTGGACGGCTCCGGCCGGCGGCCTGTTGGGCACTTCCTGAAGAGCCACCACGTCGAAGCTACGGGCCAGGGTGCGTACCCCGTCCCAGCGGGTGGTGCCGACCTGCATGTTCCAGGTGGCCATGCGGTGGGTGTCCGGCGGAGCGGCGGCCGCGGGGCCGCCGCCTGCGACCAGCAGGCCGAGGGCGAGCAGTCCGGCGGCGAACAGCGTACCCAGTTGGCGTAACGAGTTCCCCGTGGTTCTTGAGGCGGGTGGGGAAGTCCGGCTTCTTCGGGCGCATGTGAAAAACATGCCTGGCAGTATTTCAATCAACTCTCCAGGAAGTAGGTGAAGTTGGTAAGTGGGTCGCCCCCTTCCGTCTCGCGTCGCTTGGCTGCCGCCGTGGGGGGTGCCCGGAAGTGCGCGCCTCGTGGGCGCGGTGCGCTTCAGGTGCCGGGCCTTGCTCGCTGCCGCTTCTCGTCCGCACCCACATCGACATCGCCGCCCCCGCTTCCCGCGTGTGGCAGGTGCTCACCGACTTCGACGCGTACCCGCAGTGGAACCCCTTCATCGTCGGCATCAAGGGCACGCCCGAAACGGGCGCGGTGCTACGGAACGTCATCGTCAACAACGGCTCCACCATGCGCTTCCGCCCCACGGTCCGTGCTGCCGTCCCCGGCAGGGAGCTGCGCTGGCTCGGGCGGCTCGGGCTGCCCGGGCTCCTCGACGGGGAGCACTCCTTCCTCATCGAGGAGACCGGGCCCGGCAGAGTACGGCTCACTCAGGCCGAGACCTTCACCGGCGCCCTCGTGGCCGTACCCTTCATACGCCGCAAGCTCGACGTCCACGACGCCTTCGCGGCGATGAACACCGCCCTCAAGCAGCGAGCCGAACACCAGTGAGCACCCACCAGCAGCCCGTCCGCACCCCGCGCACCCCCCGCGCCGCCCAGATCGCCGCCGCCGCGCGCGGCCTGCTGGAGGAGCGGGGCCGCGACGAACTGACCATGCGCGCCCTCGCGGAGCGCCTCGGCATCCGCGCTCCCTCCCTCTACAAGCACTTCCGCAACAAGGAGGCCGTGGAAGCGGCTCTCGTGGAGGACGCCCTCGCCGAGATGGGTGCGGCCCTGCACGCCGCCCTGGGCGAAGCGCCCGCCGCCGGCCGCGTGCCCGCGCTCCTGGCCGCCTACCGGCGGCACGCCCTCGCCCACCCCGGCCTCTACCGCCTGGCGACCACCGGCCCGCTGCCGCGCGCCGCCCTGCCCGGCGGGCTGGAGGAGTGGGCCGGCAGCCCGTTCTTCCTCGCCACGGACGACCCCCACCTCGCGCAGGCCCTCTGGTCCTACGCGCACGGCATGGTGCTCCTCGAACTCGACCACCGCTACCCGGACGGCTCCGACCTCGACCTCACGTGGCAGGCGGGCGCCCGCGCCTTCACCGCTTCCGGCGGGCGTTCAGCGCTGGACCCCGGTTGCTGACGCAGGGTCTGGAGCGGGTGCGGCAGTGGGAGAGGGTGTGACGGGTGCCGACGACCGGGGCGATCGGCCGGGCCCGCCGGAGACTGGGCCCCGAACCGCTGAAGGTGTTGTTCGACCGGGTGTGCCGGCCGGTGGCCACCAGGGCGCACCAACCCCCGCGTCGGTGAGCAGGCTGTTGGCGTCGGTGAGCTCGACCGTGGTGACGTGCCCGTGGTCGATCCACGACGGGAGGCGCGCAGGGTGGCCGCCGGGTCGGCCGATGCCCGGCGGCAGCGACGGAACGCGTGCGCACCACCCGCTCGCCGCCGTAGACCACCAGGTCCTCGCCCAAGGAGGGCACCGCTCGTGATGCCGATGCGCAGGTCGGCGACACTGGCCACCGGGAACCACAGGTGCCGCAGCATGTCGTGTATCCGATCGGATCCACCGTCATACCCCGAAACCGGTAACCGTAAGGAGAAGGCGCTGATCATGGATGTTCTCGAGAAGCACCGCGCGTTGCTGGAGCGGCTGCTGCCCGGTGACAGGCCCGACGAGTGGACCGTGCACCAAGGGCAGTTCCACCGTGTGGTGGTCGGCACCGGGCGCGTGGTGTGCTTCGCCCGCACCGAGGCCGCCGCGGCCCGGCTGCCCGAGCGGGCCGCCGTGCTGCGCGCCCTGGCCGGCATCGACCTGGGCTTCCGTACCCCCGAGCCGTTGGACGAGGGCGCCGCGTCGGCCGGCGACCCGGCCTACCTGGTGCTCAGCCGCATCCCCGGCGCCCCGCTGGAGGAGGACGCCCTCGCCGCCCCCGGCGTGGCCGGGGCGGTCGCCCGGCAGTACGCCGCCCTGCTGGCCGGGCTCGCCGCGGCGGGTGCCGACGAGAGGGTGCGCGCGGCCCTGCCGGAGGCGCCGGAGGGGGAGTGGCGGGAGTTCGCGGACGGCGTCCGCGCGGAGCTCTTCCCGCTGATGTCCCCCGCCGGCCGCGAGCGGGCCGAGCGCGAACTGGCCGTCCTCGACGCCCTCCCGCACCTCACCGCCGCTGTCGTGCACGGCGACCTCGGCGGTGAGAACGTCCTGTGGGAGACCATCGACGGGCTGCCCCGGTTGAGCGGCGTCGTCGACTGGGACGAGGTCTCCCTCGGCGACCCCGCCGAGGACCTCGCCGCCATCGGCGCCGGCTACGGCGAGGAACTCCTCCGGCAGGTCCTCGCCCTGCGCGGGCCCGACGAGGGCGTGAGCGGGCGCATCGCCGCCATCCGCGGCACCTTCGCCCTCCAGCAGGCCCTCTCCGCACGGCGCGACGGCGACGAGGAGGAGCTGGCGGACGGCCTGGCCGGCTTCCGCTGAGCCCATGCCCGCGCGCCTCCCTCGTAGCGTGCGGGCCCTGCTTTCCGAGCCGCTCCTCCCACCAACGCGGACGCGTGGGCGGCGCGTGCTCGTCCGGTCGAGTGCCCCGCGCTCTCCAGCTACGGGCAGTAGAAACGGAAGGAGGAAATCCGGTCGTTGTTGTACGCCTTGGAGGTCCCGAAGGCGTAGTCACCCTTCAGGCCCCACTGCCACGACGGTGCGTAATCCAGGTCGGAAGGGTGGAGCTCCCCGCTGGGGTCGTCCCAGAACTGCACCGAGCACTGCGAGTTGTTCAGCCAGGACGAGACTTGGTTGTCGGCCAGTTCCCCGTTGCGGAAATGGGTGTTTATGAGTCTCACGATTTTTGTGTTGCCGCCCGCCGGGGGAGGGGTGACAACCACCTTCGAACCCGTTCCGCCGCCATTCTGGTAGAGGCACAGCGCCCACGCCGGGCAGTCGCTGTAAGGAGGGTTGTCCGCGGACGCCGGTCCCGCCGAGAAGAGCAGGGCCGCTCCGGCGACCGCACTCGTGAAAGCGGCAACCGTCAGCTTGAACGGTTTGAGTGTCATAGGTTTCTTCTCTCCGGGTCGCATCGAGACTCGGCATCACCGAACGGCTGCCTGGCTGTGCCGCGTCTGGATCACATAGACAGTGCTGTGTATGGGTGCTGACCATACGTTAGCAGGAGACACGTATGCATGAGGGCGGCTTCGCCCCCCGAGGTGTGACCACCTGTCGGGCCACCATCCGTCACACGTATGTGTGACCGGTATTGCCCTCACCGACACACCGTTGAACATGCGAGAGTTCATCATCACCGGGTCTCCACCGGTCTCGTCACGCACGAAAGGTGTTCGCATGTTCATCCCCAGGGCGAAACTCCGCGCCGCCGCCGCTGCCGTCACCACGGCCGTGGCTCTGATCGGCCTTGGGGCCGGGACGGCGAACGCCGCCGACTGGCCGCCGTTACGGGAGGGCGCGTACCTCTACTCGGGTACCCACGGAACGGGGGCGGTGTCGAAGGTCGACCTCAACGACTTCGGTACGTGTCACACCCTGCCGGCGTCGGCCCGCTCCGTTCAGGTTGTCTCCGGCTCCGCGTCCGTGGTGCTGCACCCCGGAGCCGGCTGCACCGGCGCCTACTCGTGGGCCACCGGGTCTCTCGCGCAGTCCGACCTCCCGTGGGCGGCGCTGAGCTACCACGTCGTCCGGGCGTGACGACGCCTCGGGTGTGACGCCGTTCGCGTGTGCCGGGCAGGGGGGGGGGCACACGACGGGTCGCATGGCGGGTCACACGGTGATGGTCTTGTACTCGGTGTAGGTACCGAGGCCGACCGTGCCGTACTCGCGGCCGATGCCGCTGGCCTTGAAGCCACCGAACGGGCCGTCGAAGCCGAGGGAGGCGCCGTTGACCGTGACGGTGCCGGTGCGGACGCGGCGGGCGACCGCCAGGGCGTGCTCCTCGTCGGAGGACCAGACACCACCGGAGAGGCCGTACTCGGAGTCGTCGGCGATGCGGACGGCGTCGTCCTCGTCGTCGTAGGGGATGACGACGAGGACCGGGCCGAAGATCTCCTCCCGCGCGATGCGCATGGAGTTGTCGACATCGGCGAAGACGGTGGGTGTGACGTAGTTGCCCTTCTCCAGGCCCGCCGGGATCTGCGGGCCGCCGGTGACCAGGCGGGCGCCCTCCTCGATGCCGAGCCGGATGTAGTCGCGCACGCGCTCCTGCTGATCGGGGCGGATCATCGGGCCGATGAAGGTGTCGGGGTCGTTCGGGTCGCCGACCCGCAGCGACTCCACCAGTTCCTTCAGCGCGGCCACGACCTCCTCGTACCGGGCGCGCGGTGCCAGGATCCTGGTCTGCGCGACACATGACTCGCCGTTGTTGAGCAGCGAGCCGTACTTCACACCCGCGACGGCCTTCTCGATGTCGGCGTCCGGGAGGATGATCGCGGCGGATTTGCCGCCCAGCTCCAGGCTGACCCGCTTGAGCTGCTCGCCCGCGATCGAGGCGATGCGGCGGCCGGCCCGCGTCGAGCCGGTGAAGGCGATCTTGTCGACCTTCTCGTGCGACACCAGGTACTCACTGGTCTCCCGGTCCGCCGGCAGGACGCTGATCACGCCCTCGGGCAGGCCCACCCGCTCCAGCAGGCCGGCCAGGAAGCCCATGCTCAGCGAGTTCTCCGGGGACACCTTGAGCACCACGGAGTTACCGGCGAGCAGAGCGGGGATGATCTTCGAGGTGGCCGAGGAGAACGGCGAGTTCCACGGGATCACCGCGGCCACGACGCCGACCGCCTCACGGCGCACCACGCTGCGCACGGGGGACGCCGGGTCGGAGGGGGCGAGCGTCTCCTCCCAGCCGAATTCCTCCGCCGCCTTCAGGTAGGCGTTCGCCTGCCGCGTCAGGCCGAGTTGTCCGGCGCGGGTGAACCATCCGGCCGAACCGTTCTCCAGGGAGATCAGGCGCGCGATCTCCTCCGCGTTCTCCTCGCGCAGCGCGTTGAACCTCCGTAAGGCCGCGATCCGTTCGGCCGGCGGGGTCAGACGCCAAGCGCCCGTCTCGAAGGACGCCCGTGCCGCGGACACCGCTCGGTCGATGTCCGCCGGCCGCGCCTGGGCGGCGCGGCCGACCACGGACCGGTCGTGCGGCGAGGTGATGTCGAGCAGGTCCGGGGCGCTCGGCTCGACCCAGGAGCCCCCGATGAAAAGCCGATCGTAGGTGATCACGTGCTTTTCCTCTTCCAGTGGTGTCGGTTTCCAGTGGTGTCGGTTCGTTTCGACGATCCGTTAACTGTCACGTCAATGTAGCACTTACCCGTGTCCGCGCCGCCGGTTTGTGGCGCTAGACTCGGTTCGGTGAGAGCCGACGCAGCGCGCAACCTGGAAACCGTCCTGACCACCGGGGCCCGCATGCTCGCCACCGACCCCGGCGCCAGCATCGCCGGCATCGCAGCGGCGGCGGGCGTGGACCGGCGCACCGTCTACCGGCGCTTCGCCTCCCGCGAGGAACTCCTCACCGCCATCTACGAAGCCCGCCTCACCGCCGTCGAACAGGCCATCGAAGACGCCCGGCTGCGGGAAGCGCCCGTCGCCGTCGCCCTGCACCGCTACGTCGAGAACGTCATCGCCGTCAATCGCGCCTGGCCCGTCGATCTCGCCCGCATGCTCACCGACGAGGACGTCCGCCGACGCAGGGACGCGTCCGTCCGCCAGGTCGAGGCCTTTCTGCGGCGGGCCACCGACGAGGGCCTCCTGCGCCGCGACCACCCCGAGGGGTGGGCGAGCGCGCTGCTGCCCCAGCTCATGCACCTGGTGTCACGGCAGATGCCCGAGCTGAGTCCCGGTCAGGCGGCGGACGTCGTCGTCGACACCCTGCTCCACGGCCTCGGAGCGTCCTGACACGGCGCGGTCCTCGGTTTCACGCGCGAACGGCCGCGACAGCGTCCGAGCAGGGGCCGGCTCGGTGGAGCTCAGTGGAGCTCAGTGGAGGAGGAAACGGGGGAGGAAGCGGAGGAGGAAATGGGGACGATGGAGTCGTTCGACGGGACGCTGATCGGCCGCGAGCCCGAGCAGGAGGCGCTGTCCGCCTTCGTGACGGGCACCGGGGGCCGGGCTCTCGTCCTGCGGGGCGACGCGGGCGTGGGCAAGAGCACCCTGCTGGACCACGTCGCCGACCTCGCCTCGGGCAAGGAACACAGGGTGATAAGGGCGGTCGGCGTCGAGGCCGAGTCGGAGCTGCCGTTCGCCGGCCTCCACCAGTTCCTGCATCCGTTGCTCCCCTCCGTCAACGAGCTGGACGACAGTCACCGAAGGGCCTTCGACGTCGTCTTCGGCAGAAGCGAGGGCGCGCCGCCCTCGGTCATGACACTCGGTATCGCCGTCCTCGACCTGCTCTCCCTCGCGGCGTCGCGGAAACCCCTCCTGCTGGTACTCGACGACGGCCAGTGGTTCGACACCTCCAGCATCGAGGTGTGCGGGTTCGTGGGACGAAGACTCAGCGGTGGCCCGGTAAGGCTCCTCGTCGGCCTGCGTTCCGACGTACCCTCCGGCTTCGACACGGCGGCGCTCCCGCAACTGCCCGTGACCACACTGTCGGAGAAGGCCTCCGAGCGGCTCCTGGACCTGCGCAACCCCGGGCTGGATCCCCGGGTCCGCCGTCTGATCCTGGACGAGGCCCAGGGGAACCCGCTGGCTCTGCTGGAGCTGCCATCCCATGTGACGCGCGGTGGCCGGGCAGCGAGCGACCGGGGGGAATCACCCGGACACACCGGCACACCCCTGTCCCTCCCCCTGCCCCTGCGCCTCCAGCACGTGTACGGCGCCCGTATCGCGGCACTCGACGACGCCGTACGCGCGGAACTGCTGCGCGGTGCCCTGGACGGCGTCGGAGCGGGCACGGCGACCGGACACGGCCGCGGCACGCGCTACCGCATGACGGACACCGACGAGGCGGCGGCATGCGGCCTGCTGGACATGGACCCCCTCAGCGGTGACTTCGTCTTCCGGCACCCTCTGGTGCGGTCGGCGGTCGTCCAGACGGCGACCGCCGGCCAACGGCGCGCCGCCCACGCGGTCCTCGCGCACGTGCACCGCGAGGACGTGGAACGACGCGCCCTCCACCTGGCGGCTTCCGTGGTCGACCCCGACGAGCGGGTCGCGGCAGCGCTGGAGGCGGCCGCCGACTCCGCCACCCTGCGCGGCGCCTCGCTGACCGCCGTCTCCTGGCTGACCCGGGCGGCGGAGCTGAGCCAGAGCCACGAGGAACGGTCCCGCAGACTGGGCGACGCGGCGTTCGTCGCCGGCCAGGCCGGGCTCCTGGACCGGGCTCGGCAACTGGTCCGCTCCGACACCACGACAGGGACGGGCGAATCCCCGGCCTCGGTCCTCACCTCGGCCTACGTCGCGCTGTACGAGGACGGAGACGTGCGGTCCGCGCAGTGTCACATCACGGCGGCGATCGAGGACATCCGTGACAGCGGAGCGCGGGAACCGAACGAGGTGCTCACCAGGTTGGTGAACCTGCTCCTGGCCGTCAGCCAGTACGCGAGCGACAAGACGTCGTGGGAGCGGACGCACGAGCTGCTCGGCTCCCTGGGCGACCTGGTGTGCCCGAACTCCCGTATCTACGAGGACGCCTGGGGCGACGTGGTGCGTCGCGGCACCGGCGTGCGCGAGCGGCTGGAGCGCGCCCTCGCCGGTCTCCACACTCTCGAACCGTGGGAGACCACCCGCCTGGGCGTCGCCGCCTACCACGTCGACACCCTCGGCCAGTACCGCTCGCACTTCCAGCGCACCGTCGACCGCGAGGTGGAGACCGGGGCCGTGGCATCGGCCATGACCATGCTGCATCTGATCATGCTCGACCAGATGGCGGTGGGGGAGTGGGACGAGGCCGAACGGACCGGACAGCGCACCCTGGACCTGACGACGGCGCACGACTACGCGTTGTTCGCCCACCACACCCACGCGTACCTCGGCCTCCTCGCCGCGATGCGCGGCCGGACCGACCGCGCGCGAGAGCTCCAGGCCACCGTCGACACCTGGGCCCGTCCCCGCGGCGTCGGATTCCTCACCCAGATCGCCGACGCCATCGGCACCGCCGCCGCCCTCACCGAAGGCGACTACGAAGCCGCGTACCTCCACGCCATCGGCATCACATCCCCCGGCACCTTCACCTCCTACGCCCACCAGGCATCCCGCACCCTCCTCGACCTCGTCGAGGCGGCCCTCCACACCGGCCGCACCGAACAAGCACGCCGCCACGCCCTCGCCGCTCACCACGCCGGCCTCCCCGCCGTCTCCCCACGCCTCGCCCTCCTCACCTACGGCGCCCTCGCCATGACCGCCACCGACCCCGCCGAAGCCGACGACATGTACCACCGCGCCGAAACCCACCCCGCCGCCGCAGGCTTCCCCTTCGAACTCGCCCGCGTCCGCCTCGCCCACGGCATCCGTCTCCGCCACGCCCAAGGGCGCAAAGCCGCACGCCACACCCTCACGCTCGCCGCCGAAGCCTTCGAGCGCCTCGGCACGCCCCCCTGGGCCGAACGAGCCCGGGCCGAGCTCCGTGCCGCCGGTGCGCCCGGCTCCCCCTCCCCTTCCGCGGCATGCCTCGCGGCACTGACGTGGCAGGAACGCCGGATCGCGGATCTCGCCGCCGGCGGCCTGACCAACAAGGAGATCGGCGCACGGATGCACCTGTCACCGCGCACCGTCGGCTCCCATCTCTACCGGGTCTTCCCCAAACTCGGCATCACCTCCAGGGCCGCGCTGCGCGACGCCCTGGGCAGTCGAATGACTTAACGCCGCCGACCGACGCACGCGGCCGGGGCCTGATTTCGGCGGTCAACTTACTGATGTGGGGTGCTCCGCAGGGGACGAGAGTGAACCGGACAGGCTTCCCCCACAGGTAAGGACCCAGCGTCATGAGCGGCTACGAACCAGGTGTACACGCCGACCGAACGGCACGGCACGGTCGGTCTCACCTGGCCTTGGACATCGAGCGCGTGCTGAGCCTCTCGGCACGCCAGGCGATCAGGGCCGAGTTCAGCTTCGACCCGCGAGCCCCCTTGACCGTGTGTGTCGAGTTCCGCGTCGAGGGCGGTCCGCGCGCCCTGTGGCGCATCGGACGGGACCTGCTCCGGCAGGGGCTGCGCTCGAGAAGCGGAGTTGGCGACATCCAGATCTGGCCGTCGAACTACCCGGAGAACCGGGCGACCGCTCGGCTCCAGTTGACCTCCGGCGACATGGCGGCGCTGTTCGAACTGCCGATACCACGGCTCTCGGAGTGGCTCGATCACACCTACGCGCTCGTTCCCGCCGGCCATGAGCTCGCCGGAGTCGACTGGGACGTCACCACCACGGACCTTCTCGCCGGCTAGTAGGTCGTCACGAGGGGCTTCGTCTCGTCGACGACGTACGTGGAGAGCATCATCGTCGTCACCGTGCCGGCGTTGCGGGCGTTGTGGACGGCGCCTTCCGGGATGAAGAACGGGTCCCCCGTGCGCAGGCGGAGGGGCGGCCTGTCGTCGAACTCCATGAGGACGTCACCGCGGATGATGTAGCCGACCTCGACGCCGGGATGGCTGTGCCGCCCCGACTCCTTGTGGCGCGGGATCTCCACGAGTGTCTGCACGGCTTCCCACCCCTCGGCGGGCGAGGGGTGCTCCTGGAGGAGCCTGCGCGTGACGCCATCGGTCGGACCGGAGCCCCCGGTGGGGCGGGCGGAAGGGCCCGGGGCGGCCTCGGCGGCCGCCGCCACGGTGTCCGGCAGGGCGGCCGCGCCGAGCGCGCCGGCCACCGCGGCGCCGCTCGTACGCAGAAGAAGGCGTCGGTTCATCATCGTGTCTCTTCCATGTCGACCGTTCACACCTGAAGGCAATCACGCCCTCGAAACACACACAAGGTTGAAAGTCGGCCAACACACACGTGTGAACACATGGATCCCGCACATGTGCCAGGGAGCCATACGCGGCGCGCCCGTTTCCAGCGGGCCGAAATCCGCTGGAAACGGGCGCGCACGGCCATGGGCCGAACTCAGGAGTGGTAGTCGCGCAGGAACAGCGAACGCCCGGCGTCGGCTCTGGAGGCGTTGACGCCGTCACCGCCGGTGTAGTCGTTGCCCTCGTTGTCCGCCCAGTCCTGGATGGGGCCGTTCGCGCCCTTCAGGTGCTGGAAGACGCTCGCGTCACCGGCGGCGGAACCGAACTGGAACACCCTGGAGGTGTCGGCGTAGGGCCGGTAGGGCTCGTAGGGACCTCCTGGGGTCGTCTGCTTGGTCAGGGTGTTGTGGAAGAAGACGTTCTGCGGGCCGGTGGATCCGGACCAGCCGATGCCCTTGCTGCCGGCGGCCCAGTAGATCGGCCACCAGGTGCCCTTGTCTCCGGCTCCGCCTTCACCGCCGCAGTTGGTGGTGCACTCGCCGGAGGAGTGGTTGTAGGGAACGTGCACGGTGTTGTTCTCGAACAGGTTGCGGTGTTCCCAGCCGCCGTGCAGGTTCAGGTCGGAATCGAGGTCGTTGCCGATGGCGACGTTGCCGGAAGCCGACCACTGGAAGGTGAAGTGCCGCAGGTTGCGACTGGTGTTGAAGGCGTAGAGGGAGTCCCAGACGCGGGATCCGCGCAGATAGCCGTTGCCGCCCTTGCCCTTGTTCCAGGCACCGTCGAAGACGTTGTGCTCGATCTGGATGTTCCTGGCCACCTCGGTGACGACCGGGTGGGAGCCGGTCATGTCGGCGCGGACACCGCGCACCCAGGAGTCGGCGGCCCACTTGAAGACGATGCCGTGCATGGCGTACTCGGGTGCCATGTTGCCGTAGTTGTGGACCGCGTCGGCCGGGCTGAGCCGATACGTACCGCCGCCGAGCTTGGGCAGGCCGTTGATGTCCTCGGTGAAGGAGAAGTCCTCGAATCCCACATCGGTGATCATCTTGAGCGCGGTGACCTTGCTGGGGTAGGGCTTGCCGTTCACCCCCAGCGGCGGGGAGCCATCGGAGGTGGAGTCGACCGGGACGTCGAACTCCAGCGGCTTGTCGATCGTGACGGTGTGGCGGGCGGCGTCCACCGAGGCGATGGTGAACACCTGCTGGCGCATGTGGAGGTTCTCCAGCCGGCCGTCGTCCGCCGAGGCCCCGGCGACCTCCTGGGACTGGTAGAACTTGAGGCTGTTGGCCGCACCCACCCACAGATCGCCGCCCGGCTTGAAGGCGTCCATCTTCGCCTTGGGGTCCAGCTGGATCACCCGGTCGCCCTGGCGCGCGGCGTACTTGGCGTCGGCCGGCGATCCGGCCACGGCGACACCCGACTCCCAGTGCTGGTTGACGGAGCCCTCGAAGAGGTCACGGCGGTTCTCCGGGATCCTGGAGGGGTAGCCGCAGATCTTGAGGTACTTCTCGGCGACCTCGCGGGTCTGCACCCGGAACAGTCCGCGTCCGGGCCATATCCAGCCACCCGTGGCGACGTTGTTGCCCGTCGTGAACTCACACTTGTGTTCCATCGCCCCCTGGTTCCAGCGCTCGCCCTTCTCGGTCAGCTTGTCGTAGCGGGTGTTCTCGTCGGGGCGGAAGACGATCCGCGTGCCGCCCTGCGGGTCGGACCCCTGCCCGCGGATGACCAGGTAGGAGGCGTCCACGGCGAGCTGTTTGCTGACGTCGAGCCTGCCCTTGGGCAGCTCGATCACCGACAGCCTGTTGGGGCCCGCGCCCGGCGTGCAGGATTCGCGGATCCGGTCGATGGCGCTCTGCAGCCCCGCCGTGTCGTCCTGCCCGTCGTCGGCCTTCACCTTGAACCGCTGCTCGAGCTCGGACGGGGTGATGTGGCAGGTGGGGTCGGAGGTGCGGGAAGCGGCGGTGGGCAGCGCCTCACCGGCGCGGTATCCGGCCCGGCTCCAGTCCGGCAGCCCGGCTACCGGGGCACGGCGGTTGCTCTTGCTCAGCACCGTACTGCTGTCGACGCTTCCGTCGACGGAGCCGGGAGCACCGGACGGCTTGCCCACGCAGGACGAGGTCACCGGGGCCGGGCCGAGCTTCGCCGTGATCTTGGTCAGGCAGGCGGACAGGGCGAGCTGGCCGTAGTGATTGGGGTGGATCGCCTCCTGCTGGTTGCCCTGGGCCTGCCAGGGCACGTTCTTGAGGCCGTCGACCAGGTACGGCACCCACCGCACCCACTCGGCGCGCTCGGCGGGCAGCGGGGAGGAGAGCTTGTGGTCCTTGCCGGCCTGCTGCGTCGTCCTGCCGCACAGCTCGTGCCCGGCGAAGGCGTCCTGCAGGTCGAGGAAGGACACCCCGGCCTCGTCGGCGGCGCCGCGCAGCATGGCGCTGATCCGGGGCACCACGGAGGAGTGCGCCCAGTCGCTGTCCGCGTCCAGGAAGGGACACCCACCGCTCAGGTACCGGCTGTAGTTGGCGGGCGGGACCGGCGCGTTCTCCGGGTCGCGGTAGTCGCGGCCGAGCGGCAGGGGGTTGGGGTAGGACTGCAGCACGATCCGGTACGAGCCGTCCTCCTGCCCGGCCTCGCGCAACACCTTCTGTATCGCTTCGACCGACTTCACGACCTTCGCCCGTGCGGGGTCGAGGCCGTCGGCGAACTCCTTCTCCTTGGCGCCGCGACAGCCCTTGTTGAACAGGGACGGGTAGAAGTACGCCTTGACGCAGTCCTGGAGGATGTCGGCGAACTTCAGGTCGTTGCCGCCGATCGACAGCACGACCAGGCGCACGTCGTTGCTCCGGGCGATGTCGCGCAGATCGTCGACCTGGGGCCGCCGGCCCTTGAAGCCGGTCGTGGTGACGTTGTCCGTCGTCGCTCCCGAGCAGGCGATGTTGAAACGCCGCTCCAGCGGTACGTCGTCGACCGTCAGGCCCTTGATCTCGGCGGAGTCCGACCGGTCGCACCCGCTTCCGCCCTTGTCGTACGACGTGTCGCCGTACACCTTGGACGGGTCGTGGTCGCACACGCTCTCGTCACCGTTGCAGTTCACCGCTGCCCGGTCGGTGCCCCACGCCGAGCCGACCGCGGAGGCGGGGGCGTTACCGGCCCACCGTCCCGCCTCGCCCGAAATGTAGCTGTCCCCCATGGAGACGACCGCAGGAGGCGGACCGCACGCGTCCTCCGCGGCACGCGCGGCGAGCCGGACGGCGGCGTCGTAGTTGTAGCGCGTCGGCTCGCTCCAGTCACCGGCGCACACACGGGTGTTGCGTGGGCCGAACCTGACGGGATTGTGGTCGGAACCGCCGTTCCGGCCGGTCGTCGACACGTCGAGGTTCTTCAGCCGATCGCTCGCGATCATGTAGTCCAGCGCGAAGCCGCTCTTCTGCGTCGTGGTGGGCGCGCCGTCGGGCTTGCCGTTCTTCGTCGCGTAGAACGTGTTGGGGAACCTGCCGCGCGTGGGGGCGGCGGCACTGTTGAAGTCGCCCAGGGCCCGCCATCGCTCGCCGGCCATGGTCCGGGAGATCGTGTCGATCAGAGCGACGGTGTGGTGGTTGGGCGTGTCACCGGAACGGATCGACGCGGCATGGATGTCGAAGTACCAGGTGGTGCCGACCTTCACACCGAACGCCGGACGGGACCTGATCCACTTGTTGCCCGCGTCCTGGGCGGGGAAGACCTTGACGCGGTCCTTGAGGTCCTTGAGGTCCTCGGGCGCGTCCCGCAGCCAGATCGCCATGGACTTCTGGCTGTTGTTCTCCGTATCCGGATCACCGGTGTCGGCGCCGGTACCGGCGCCCCAGGCGTCCTTGCCCAGGATGTCCAGGTAGAGCAGGACACCCTGCTTCCTTCGCTCACCCCATTGCTGGGCGTACACCCGGTACTTCAGGCTGGGCAGCCCGGTCGGGGTCTTCGCGGTGTCGCCGAGGTTGTCGGTGATCACTTCGCTCTTGGTGAAGTCCCAGGGAGCGGTCGTGGCCTCCTGCAGGGCCACGACGTCGGCGTCCTTGATCAGATTCGTCCTGACGGTTTCCCAGCGGGGGCCACCCTGCATGTTGAACGTGATGGCCCGCTGGTCGAGGTCCTCGACCGCCTGTGCCGGCGCGGGCGGCGTGAATAACGTGACGAGCGAGGCGAGCATCGCCGCACACAGGGCCTGCGCCGCGGCGCTCGCCCACCAAGCTCTCGGTCTGCGCCGGGACCCGTGTCCCGGCGTACGTATGGACAACTGTCCGTCTCTCTTTCCCGTCCGCCGCGGCCCGCCACGAGGCCGGAACCCGATGCCGATTTCCGTAACGGTCCTTGCGTGACGACCAGGCGGATCAGTCATGGGGGTGGATGGGCGGGCCGGAACCGCGTGAGCGTGTCACGCGGCCGCGGCGTCGGAGCCCGTTCAACGGGTGGTGATGCTGACATGTGTGCGATCGGGCTGTCAACGCAATGCAGGTGTGACCGCGAGGTGTGAGTCACCGTTCGATATGTGCTGACGCATGCACATGTGTGAAGCCCCGGCATGCCTGCGCCTACACGCAGAGGCATGTTTGCCCTTATGGTGAGGACCGAACGTCTCTCTGACGAGCCGTCCGGCGTCGACATCGCGTCGTCCATATCAAGGGAGTGAAGGTGTGAGCAGCCAAGCAGCGGCCGAGCTCCGATCGCGATACGTGGAACAGGTCGCATCGGAACTGGAGGAGAACCGCAGGCGCCAGGAGGAGCTGGCGAAGAGGATCGAGCTGCTGAAGCAGGAGGAAGCCCTGCTGTCGGACATCCTCAATCTCGCCGAGCGGTACGAAGGCTTCGCCGATGCCTCGCGTCTGCCGGAGCAGACGCAGGGCGAGCCCGCGGTCGCGAAGGCGAAGCGCCGAGGCGCCGCCGGAGCGACCACACGGCGTTCGACGCCGAGCGGGACGGTGCCGGCGGGGACCAGGACGAAGAGCGACGCGAAGGGGAAGCCGGGTCGGCCTCTGCTCGGGGACTCGCTGATGGACCTGCTGACCGGTCATGACGAACCCCGCTCGGCGAAGGAACTGCGGGACGAACTTCTGGAGAAGGACCCGAGCCGCAATCCGACACCGCAGGTGGTGCGGAACACCCTCGAGTCCCTGGTCGCCAAGGGACGCGTCCAACGCCACAAGCAGCAGCGGGCGGTCATGTACACCCTCGTGGAGCCTGCCGACGACGCTGACGCCGGCTGAGGTTCCGCCGAACTTTCAAAAGGCGAGCGACTTTTCGAGCTCATGCTTCAGGGAGGTGCAGAGCTGTGCGTTCCATCACCGCTCCAGCGGTGGCGGCCCCCATCGTGCCGGGGCGCTTACCCTTGCTCGGCCACCTGCCGCAGCTGGCCGTCAAACGGGTGGAGTTCCTGCAATCGGTCAGGACGCGGGGCGAGATCGTCAGGATATTCCTCGGGAATCGGCCGGTGTTCATCCTGAACTCACCGGAGGCCGTCCACGACGTTCTTCTGACGCAGAGCAGGAAGTTCGGCAAAGGACTGCTGTTCGACGTCGCGCGGCCTTTCATCGGGAACGGCATCATCACATCCGAGCGGGATTTCCACCTTCGGCAACGGCGCGCGCTCCAACCGGCCTTTCACCGGAACAGCATCGCCGCGTGCGTCGGCACGATGGCCGACATCGCCGAGGAGCAGGTGTCGGCCTGGCGTCCGGGCGAGGTGATCGCCATGGACGTGGTGTTGCGCCGGATGATGACGGTCATGCTCGTGGCGACGCTGTTCAGCACCGAACGCCCGGAGGGTGCCGCGGCCGTCGCCGAACTGGGCGAACAGGTCGCCGAGCATCTGACCACGGTGATGCGCGGGGTCTTCGTGGGCACCGTGCTGCCCGCGTCGATCGCCTCTTCACGTGTGCTGGGGCACCGCAAGTACCTGGCCGCCGCCGCGGCGCTGCGCGAGCTCGCGGACACCGCCGTCCGGCAGGCACGGCAGACCCAGCGGGCCTGGCAGGCCCGGCAGGCCGGTCAGGACCCCACCGGCCGGGGCGACCTGCTGTCGATCATGTTCGCGGGCACCCCGGGGAATCCGCGGGGGATGACCGACGTGGAGGCCCGCGACGAGCTGCTGTCCCTGCTCATGGCCGGTGCCGAGACCACATCGACCACCCTGTCCTGGGCCCTCCACGAACTCGGCCGACGCCCGGAGATCACCCGGCGGATCCGGGACGAGTGTGACGCGCTGCCCGCAGGCGCCCTGCCCGGCACGGCGACGCTCCCCTTCACCGACCGGTTCCTCCGGGAAGTGCTCCGGCTCCATCAGCCCAGCTGGCTGCTCATGCGGCGCGCTCTGGAGCCGGTGCGGGTCCGCGGGGTCGAGCTCCCGCAGGGAGCCGAGCTGGTCTACAGCGCGGTGACGATGCACCGCGACCCGGCGTACTACCCGGACCCGCTGCGGTTCGACCCGGACCGGTGGCTCGCCCGTACCGAGAAGGACCTTCCGCCGGGCGCCTACGTCCCGTTCGCCCTCGGCAACCGGAAGTGCATCGGCGACCACTTCGCGATGACCGAGATGCTCGTCGTCCTGCGCGCGATCGTCTCGCGGTGGCGACCTCGGCCGGTCGAGGGGCACCGGGTCCGGCCGGTCGTCCAAGCGCTGATCCGGCCCAATGCGCTGCCCATGCGCGTCTCACCCTGGCCGGCCGACTGAGCCGGCCCCGTTCCCGGAGGTGCGCCACACCATGACATCGACAGCAGAGTACGTATCCGTGGATCCGAGGCCACCGGCCCAGGCCCAGCCCCTTGCCCAGGCCCCGGATCCCGTCCCCTTCCCGCGCCGGATCAGTCCGGACTTCCGGGCCGCCCACGACCGTCACCTCGCCTGGCCGAAGTCCTTCGGCTTCCTGTCCTCGGAAGCGGCGGAGGCCCACCATCTCAGGGGGCAGTTCCCGCTGATCGCGGCCATGTTCTATCCGAACGCGACGGGAAGCGAACTGGATCTCGGAGTCGACCAGCAGAGCTGGTACTTCCTGTTCGACGACGCGCTCGACGAGGAGTGGGGCCGGTCAGCCGACCGGGTCCGCCACCTCGTCGGACTCGTCAAGGAGGGCACCACCGGCGAGGCGTCCCCGCTGCCCTTGGCCGGTGCCTTCGCCGACATGCGACGACGCAGCTGCCAGGACATGCCCGAGGACTGGATCCAGCGATCGGCGGCCCACTGGTCCTCCTATCTCGACCACCACGTCCACGAGGCGCGCAGCCGGCAGACCGGCACGCCCATGTCGCTGGGCACCTATCTGCGGGTCCGGCGCCATACCATCGGCGTGGCGCCGGTCATCGATCTTGCCGAGCGTCTCTCCTCGTGCGTCCTGCCGGACCACCTTTACGCGCTGCCGCACCTGTCGGTCATGCGCGAGATGACGAAGACCTTCATCATCTGCGACAACGACATCGTCTCCCTGGAAAAGGACACGGCACTGGGGGAGCGGAACAACCTGGTGCTCTGCCTGGAACGGGACCACGGGCTCTCCCGGACGGAAGCGATCGACCAGGCCCTCCGCCGCCGGGCCGAAGCCCTGGAACTGTTCACCGGCGCCCACCGGTCCCTGCTCGGCGCCGCGGCCACGAGCCACCTCGGCCCGGCCGAACGCGACCTGCTCCAGCGCTACTGCACGGAGGCACTCCAGACCACCATCCGCGGTGCCTACGACTGGCACCACGCCTCCACCCGGTACCACGGGTAGCGGCCGGGCTTCCCGTTCCACTTCCATGACCGCTCACATGACCGCTCACATGACCGCGTGCCCAGAACCGAAGCAGCCGAGGAGCAACAGCATGCCCGACCGCCGTCCGGCGTCTCACCGCCCGGCGTCCTTCGTAGCCTCCGAACGGGACCGGACCTGCCCGTTCGCCCCGTCGCCGGACCTGCGCCGGATGCGTGAGGAGGGCGGCCTGCCGCGACTGCGCGTCCTCCATCCGGTGCGCGGCGAGATCGAGGCCGTCGTCATCACCGGATACGGCGACGTCCGGGCCGCTTTCGCGGAGGAGCGCCTGGTGACGGGCAATGGCATCGACCCGACGCTGCCGCGCACCCTGTTCAACCACCCGGGCTTCCTGCCCGCCTACAGCGGCCCGGAGCACGCCCGCCTCCGCCGCATGCTCACCGGCAGTTTCACCGTCCGTCAGGTCGAGCGACTGCGTCCCGCGATCGAGACGATCGTCGCCGACCACCTCGACGCCATGGCGGAGCGGGGACCGGTCGTCGACCTGGTCGAGGCGTTCGCGCTGCCCATCCCGTCGCTGGCGATCTGCGAACTGCTCGACGTTCCCTACGGGACCCGGTCCATGTTCCAGCGCTGTTCTCAGGTGATCATGGACGGGACCGCCGACGCCGACGGGCTGGTCGCCGCCTCGGCCGAGTTGAACGCCGCCATGGCGGACATCGTCGCCCGCAACCGGGCGACCCCCGGGGACGGAGTGCTGGGCACGGTGGTGCGGCGGCACGGCGCGGAGCTCACCGACGAGGAACTCATCGGGTTCGGCACCACCCTCCTGGTCGGGGGACACGAGACCACGGCGACCATGCTCGCCCTGAGCGTGCTGGCCCTGCTCCGCAGCCCGGACCAGCTCGCCGCCCTCCGCGACGACCCCGCCGTCACCGGTACGGCCGTGGAGGAACTCCTGCGCCACCTCGCCATTCCCGCACCGCTCCTGCGCACGGCCGTGGCCGACGTCGAGATCAACGGCCACCGGATCGCCGAAGGCGAGCACGTACTGCTCTCTCCCCTGACCGCGAACCGTGACCCCGAGCTCGTCCCCGAACGCCCCGACGACCTCGACCTGCGTCGCCGTCCGGTCGCCCAGCTGTCCTTCGGCTTCGGCGCCCACCAGTGTCTCGGCCAGCAACTGGCCCGACTGGAGCTGAAGATCGCCCTGCCGGCCCTGCTCCGCCGCTTCCCCACCCTCCGGCTCGCCGTCCCCGAATCGGACCTCCGCTTCCGTGAGGGCTCGACGGTCTACGGGGTCGAGGCGCTCCCGGTCACCTGGTGAGGACCGGCCCGGCCGGGCCCCGAAAGCCGGCCGTTCCTTCCTTGCCGAGGGACACGCACAGGGCGGTCCGACGCCCCTCTGTGCGGCGGCGTGGCGTCGTCAGGCCGTGCCGAACCAGGCCTCGGCCAGAGCGGGCAGCGTCCCTTCGGCGGGCACGCGCAGTTCCCGCAGATACCGGGGGAGATCGCTGTACACGTGCAGCAAGGTGTACGCGAGCAGTTCGTCCGGCGCGAACGCGCGGCCGTACGCCGTGGCGAGCCGGGCCGACAGCGCCGGCTCGCCCCGGGTGACGAACAGGCCGACGGCGACGAAGTCGTAGGCCCGGTCACCGACCATGGCCGGTTCGAAGTCGAAGAGGCCGGTCAGTCGCCAGCCGTCCGGATCGACGAGGACGTGCCGGCGCATGACCTCGGTGTGCAGCAGGGAACGGCGCGGGGCCCGGGGCAGCGGGACCGAGTCCAGGTACTCCGGGATCTGCTCCAGCCAGGCCGCCGGCAGCCCGCGTGTGCGCTGCTGTTCCACGGCGCGTTCGCGCCGGCGGTCCAGGAAGGCGCCCCAGTCCCCGGGGCCGAGCACGTCCTCCAAGGGCCGGGATCGAGGGAGTGGAGCACGGCGAGCGCCTCGCCGATCCCGGCGACGAGCCGTTCGCGATCGGCCGGCGGTATGCGGTCCCAGCAGTGGGCCAGACTCGCGCCGGGCAGCCGGGACATCAGGACGTACCGCCAGCCGTTCTCGTACGGGCCGCAGGCGCGCACCCGCGGCGTCGCAATGGGCAACCGCCCTTCCACGTGCGACAGCACCCGACCTTCGGCGACGCCGTCCCGGGCGGCGGCTCCGGGGAACAACTTGAGGACGTGCTCGTCGCCCACCGCGTAGACCGGCTGCGTCCCTTCCGCGAACCGGACGAGGGGCGCGCCGGCCAGACCGAGGCGCCCGCAGAGGTCCTTCACCGCGGGCCGCATCACCGACTCGTCCGGCACGATCGCGTGCCACGCTTCGTCTGTCTCCACCGGCGGCAGCATGGCCAGGACCGTACGGTGTGCGGCCGCGCGAACACCATGGAATTTCGCCGACCCACGGCGCGGATCCGGTGCCTCACCCGGCGAGGCAGCGCACCATCTGCCGCATGACCCTGGTCGGTAGTGATGGATTGGCCGCCGCGGTCTCGGGGCCATGGTCGTGCTCGGCAGCCGGAATCCCGTCAGGGCCGAAGTCGCCATGGCGTCGATCCGTGCGCGTCTCCGGTTCGCGGGTGCGGGGCGTACGGCTGGACCTCGCGGACCTCTCGTCGCTCGTGACAGCGGTGGAGCCGCTGGAGGTGGAGCGCCTTGTCGCGGTGGTCCACAATGCCGGCGTCGCGCTCGACGACCCGCCGCGCGAGGAGACCGGGGACGGTCACGAGCTGATGTTCGGTACGAACCACCTCGGGCACTTCGCCTTGACCCGGTGGCTGATGCCGTTGCTGTCGGCCGCGCCGGCGGCCCGCGTTGTGAGCCGGGCGGCCAAGGAGCGGGGGCTGCGGCGCGCTGATCGTGGCTCCACCGTCCCGTAATCCGTGCATCGGCGCCCCGTATGCTCCTGACCATGAGCACTGCACATCCTGCCCGTAGGCGCGACGCCGCCGCGACGCGCGAGGCGATCCTCGCCGCAGCGGTCGTGGAGTTCACCGAGCACGGCTACGCCGGGGCCGGGGTGCGCCAGATCGCCGAGCGGGCAGGTGTGACGGCGATGATGATCAACCGCTACTTCGGCTCGAAGGAGGGCCTGTTCGCACAGGCCGTCGCCCGTTCCTTCGCACCGTCGGCCATCGTCGGCGACGAACGCACCGGCTTGGCGGGTGCCATCGCCCACACGCTCACCGAGCGCACCGCGTCCGGCGCCGAGCGGCTCGACCCGTTTCTCCTGTTGTTGCGCTCGGCTCCGGATCCGGAGGCGGCGGGCATCCTCCGGCAGGGCGTGGAAACCAACGTGGGAGCCCGTCTGGCAGGGTTGCTCGACGGATCGGACGCCGAGGTGCGCGCACAGCTCGCCCTCGCGCTGGTCGCCGGAACGTGGCTGCTGCGCAGCGTCGTCGGTACCACCGCGCTCGTCACGGCCGATGAGGCCCGCCTCACCGCCCTCCTCACCGAGATGCTCGAACCGGTCATCCGCGAGGCGGGCGGCATGTCGGCGCCCGGAACCGGTCCCGACGGCACCGACGGGTAGCCGTCCGTCGTCGGCACGTGTGATGGCGGGGTGTGCGCTCAGAAGGCGGAGCGGATGAGTCCGCCGTCGACGCGGATGGTGGCTCCGCTGATGTACTGGGCGTAGTCACTGCAGAGGTAGGCGACGGCTGCGGCGATCTCCTCCGGTTCGCCGAAGCGTTCCTGGTCGTTGGGGAGGAGAGCCTGGACGGCGTGGGGCTGGATCTCGTCCCAGGTCCGGCCCCAGCCACGGGCGGACCCGATGCTGGTGACGAGGTCCTTGGTGGCCTCGACGAGGATCACCCCGGGGGAAACGACGTTGGACGTGATGCCGGTGCCCTTGAGTTCGCGGGCGAGGGAGACGGCGAGGTTGTGCCGGGCGGCCAAGGTCGCGTTGTACTGGGGGTGG
This sequence comes from Streptomyces abikoensis, assembly GCF_014648775.1. GTDB lineage: Bacteria > Actinomycetota > Actinomycetes > Streptomycetales > Streptomycetaceae > Streptomyces > Streptomyces abikoensis. The sequence continues at coordinate 210,136 of NZ_BMRT01000001.1, read as the reverse complement.
GTGTTCATCGGCTGGGAGGCGAGCCCGCCGCCGATGGTGACGACACGACCCCAGCCGCGTTCGCGCATGGCAGGGACCAGATGCTGGATCATGCGCACGGCTGAGACGACGTTGACGTTGTAGGTGTCGCGCCACTCGTCGGGAGTGGCTTCGGCCCAGGACAGGTCCCGGTAGAAACCGGCGTTGTTGACGAGGATGTCGACGGGGCCGTCCGCAGTGGCGGCGCGGGCGACGTCGGCGGCGGCGCGGTCGTCGGCGAGGTCACCGACGACCGCGCCGGCCGTCCCGCCGGCCTCCCGGATCTCCTGCGCGACCCCCTCCGCGCGGTCCTTGTCCCGGCCGTGGACCACGACCGCGGCACCTTCGGCTGCCAGCAGCTTCGCGGTTTCCTTGCCCAGCCCCGCGCTCGAACCTGTGACGAGCGCGCGCTTACCGGTCAGGTTGAGGTTCATCTCGTGTTCCCTCTCAGGGCCGCCTCGCGGCCCGCACTCTGTGGTGATGCTGCGAGGTATCCGACACGTAAGTATACAGCCGTAGACTTATTGCTGGGGCTGGACCCGCACCCACACCCCTCTCCCAAACTGTGTAGCCCCACAACATAGGTCTCTGGCCTGCCCCTTCCTACGGTGTGGCGACGCAATGACGCGTGCCTCGCCCACCCGGAAGTGATGACCATGGCCACCCCTCCACCACCCACCCCAACCTCCAACTCGCTCCCCAGAATCGTCGTCGCGAGCCTCATCGGGACCACCATCGAGTGGTACGACTTCTTCCTCTACGGGTCCGCGGCCGCGCTCGTGTTCAACAAGCTCTTCTTCCCCGGCTCCGATCCGCTCGTCGGTACGTTGCTGTCGTTCCTCACCTACGCTGTCGGGTTCGCCGCGCGGCCGTTGGGAGCGCTGGTGTTCGGGCACTTCGGGGACCGGTTGGGGCGGAAGCGGCTGTTGGTGACCAGCCTCCTGATGATGGGGGGTGCGACGTGCGCCATCGGGGCGTTACCGACGCACGCGGCCGCCGGATCCCTCGCCCCTGTCCTGCTCACCGCGCTACGCCTCGTGCAGGGGGTCGCGCTGGGCGGTGAGTGGGGTGGGGCGGTGTTGCTGGTGGCGGAGCACGGGGACCCGCGGCGGCGGGGGTTCTGGGCCTCGTGGCCGCAGACCGGCGCGCCGGCCGGGCAGCTGCTGGCGTCGGGTGTGCTGTCCGCGCTGACGACCCTGCTGCCGGACGAGGAGTTCACGGCGTGGGGCTGGCGGATCCCGTTCCTGCTGTCCGGCGTCCTGGTGATCGTGGGGCTGTGGATCCGGCTGTCCGTGGACGAATCCCCTGTGTTCAAGGCGGCGCGGGCGCGGGCCGAGGCCCGGCGGCGGGACATCGGCGCGCGCGAGCGGATGCCCGTCGTCGCCGTGCTGCGGGACCAGTGGCGGGACGTCCTGGTGGCCATGGGCGCGCGCATGGCCGAGAACATCGGTTACTACGTCATCACCGCCTTCGTCCTGGTCTACGCGACCGAACACGCCCATCTGCCCAAGCAGACCGCGCTCAACGCCGTGCTGATCGGCTCCGCCGTGCACTTCGCCGTCATCCCCGCCTGGGGCGCCCTGTCGGACCGCGTCGGGCGGCGGCCCGTGTACCTGCTCGGCGCGGTGGGCGTCGGGGCATGGGCCTTCCCGTTCTTCTCCCTCGCCGGCACGGGATCGTCCTGGGCGCTGGTCGTCGCCGTGACGGTCGGGCTCGTGTTCCACGGGGCCATGTACGCGCCCCAAGCCGCCTTCTTCTCCGAGATGTTCACGACCGGGGTGCGGTACTCGGGGGCCTCGATCGGGGCACAGTTCTCCTCCGTGGCGGCCGGCGCCCCGGCCCCCCTGATCGCCACGGCGCTGCTCGCCGAGCACGGCAGCGGAACCCCGGTCGCCCTGTACGTGATGGCTGCCGCGGCCCTCACCGTGGTTGCGGTCGGCTGCGCCCGGGAGACCCGGCACCGCGACCTCTCCGACGGCCGCGACGAGCACGACCAGGAGGACCGGGACAACCGGAATGGGCACGGCGCACCCTCACTCTCCCCCGAGCGCCGGTGAGATCCGGTGCAGGCGCAGCGCGAGCTGGATCTCCAGAGCGCGGGCGGGCGACTGCCAGTCCGTGCCGAGGAGGCGGCCGACCCGGTCGAGTCGCTGCGCGACCGTGTTGACGTGCACGTGCAGGGCGTCCTTGGTGCGGGCCGGGCTCATGCCGCAGCGGAAGTAGGCGTCGAGCGTGGCGACGAGGTCGGTGCCGCGCCGCGCGTCGTAGGCGACGACCGGACCGATCGTCCGGCTGACGAACCGGCCCGCCGCCCGTGTGCCGCCGCCGGTACCGGTCAGCAGCAGGCCCACGAAGCCGAACTCGTCCGCCGCCGCTCCCTCACCGCCCCGGCCGAGCGCGTGGAGCACCTCCAGGCAGCGGCGGGCCTCCGCGTAGGCGGCGGCGACCCCCTCGGGACGGGCGGCGGGCGCGGGGACGGGCGTGGAGGCGCCCACGGTGACGGGGGAGTGGACGGCCTCGCCCAGGCGACGGGCGATGCCGCCCGCCGTGACGCCGGCTCCGTCCTCGGGGCCGTGCGGCAGGAGCAGCACGGCCCCGCCGTCGCGGGCCACCGCGAGGCCCTGCTCCGTGGCGGCCAGGTAGGCGGCCGCGGCCCACAGCCGCTGCCGGGCGGCGGGGGCGTCGGCGGACTCGTCGGCGATGCGGGCGGCGAGGACGACGTGGGGGGCGTCGAGGTCGGCGCGCAGGCGGGCGGCGCGCTCGCGCAGGAGGCGGGGCGCCCGGCCGGGCGCGTCGAGCAGGTCGTCCAGGAGCTCGCCGCGTACGCGCTGTTCGGCCTCGCTCGCCGAGCGCCGGGCCAGGCGCAGCAGCGCGGTGACCATGGCGGCGCGTTCGAGGGTGCGCCGGTCGGCGGGGTCCAGTCCGGGGCGTTCGCGCAACCGGATCGCGCCCAGCGGTTCGTCGCCGGCCGACACCGCGGCGACCCAGTCGTCACCGTGCCGGACCGCCCGGCCCTCGGAGCGGGAGCGTTCGACGGCGGCCGGAGGCCCGTCCCCGGAGGCGGGTTCGAGGAACTCGGCCGCACCGCCGAGGACTTCGGCCACGGTCTCCAGGACGCCGGGGACTCCGCCGCCGCGCAGGACCAGCTCGGTGAGCCGGTCGTGGATCTCGGCGGCGCGCTCGACAGCGGCGCTGCGCTCGCGGACGATGGCGTTGGCGGCTTCCAGATCGGCCAGCGCCGAGCGGGTCTCCGCGAGGAGGTCGGCCGTGTCGATGGCGACCGCGGCGTGGGCGGCGAAGGACGACAGCAGGGCGATCTGCTGCTGATCGAAGACCCGGGAGCGGCGGTCGGCGGCGAAGAGCACGCCGATGACGCGGCTGCCCAGCCTCAGCGGGACGCCGAGGATGGCGACGAGTCCTTCGTCCCGCACGCCGGAGTCGATGGTCGTGGTGTGCCGGAAGCGGGGGTCTCGCAGGTAGTCGTCGGTGGCGTACGGGCGCGCCGTCTGCGCGACCAGCCCCCCGAGCCCTTCCCCCATGCCGAGCCGCAGGGCCTGGAAGCGGGCGGACACCGACCCGTCGGTGACGCGCATGGAGGTGTCCCCGACGGCCGCGTCGTTGAGGGTGAGGTACGCGGCGTCGGTGCCCAGCAGGGAACGGGCGCGCCGGACGATGGCCTGGAGCACCTCGTCGATGTCCCGCAGCCCCGCCAGGTCGTGGGCGGTGGCGAAGAGCGCCGACAGCTCGGCTTCGCGCCGCCTGCGGTCCTCCAACTCGGCCCGTACGCGCAGCGCGAGGAGCCGGGCGTGCTCGGCCGCGGCGAGCACGCCGGGCGGTGCTCCGTCGGCGCGGGCGCGCAGGACGGGCCGCTCGTAGGCATCGGCGGGGGCACTGTTCGCGAGGAGCTCCAGATAGGCGGCGGAGGCGCAGCCGGCCGGGCAGCCGGCGAAGCCGTCGGCGGGGGCGGAGGCGGGTAGGGAAGCAGGTGCGGAGGTGGGTATGGATGCGGGTATGGAGACGGGGGCGTCGGCGCGGCCCAGAGGACCGGCTCCGGTGTGCCGGCGAGTCCACTCCTGGACCTGCTCGTGGGTCTGGTCGTCAGGCATGACGACATCGTCGTGGATCCGCCTCGACGGGCGGTCCACGCGCCGTCGCGAGGTGGCGAGTCATCGTCGCGGGGTGGGAGGGGTGGGAAGGGAGGAGGTGGCGATCCGGCCGAGGAGAGTGGCCAGCCGCCGGGGCATGGAGAGGAACGGCGAGTGGCTGCTCGGCAGCCGGTGGACGGAATCGGCGCGCAGGGCGAGCTCGCGTTGCCGGGACGGGTCGAGAGCCTGGTCGCGGTCGCAGACTATGTAGCTGGAGGGCACGGTGCGCCATCCCGCCGTGGTCACCCGCTCCGTGAGGGTCCGGACGCTCTGCGGGCGCAGCCGGGCCACGGCACGGTCGGCGTCGGCTTCGGGCACGTCGTCGAAGAGTGTCCGCCGGGCGTCCTCGTACGGCGGGACGTGGCCCGTGCCGTCGTCCGGCACGGGCGCGCCGAGGAACGTGAACATGCTCTCACCCACGTCCAGCGGGAAGGCGGCGAGGTACACCGCCCCCACCACGTTGGCGGCGTCCGCGAGGGCCTCCGTGGCGGGGACGCCGCCGTAGGAGTGGGCGACCACCACGACCGGGCCGTCGATGCGCCGGAGGCTGTCCCGGATGGCGTCCGCGTCGTCCAGCATGCCCGCCGGGCGGGCGCCGTCGTGGCGGCCGGCGGGGGGATTGGCGCTGGGCAGGTCGACGGCGTGGGACCGCCAGCCGTCGGCGTCGAGCGCGGCGCGTACGGGTTCCCAGCACCAGGCTCCGTGCCAGGCTCCGTGGACCAGCAGGAAGGCCGGCCGGTCGGTGTCGGCATGCATATGCGGTACCTCCATTGTCCGAGCTGCGGATGGCGGGAGACCGTGGTGTGAAGCAGGCCGCCCCGCCCATGGGTCGCGGGCCGGGTGGCCGCGCTCAGGTCTCCCGACGATACTGCGTGGCTCCTACACCATCAGGGTGGGGGATGGACTCCGGCGCCACGGCGCGGTGTTCGTCGGGGGTCGCTACGATGCGGGGATGCTGTCGATGGTGGTGGCGCCCTGGGGGAGCGGCCCGGTGGTGACGCGCAACGCGGACGTTCCCCACGACGCGGCGAGCACCATGAAGGTGGCCGTGCTGGCGGCTCTGCACCGCAGCGGTCTGGACCTCGACACACGGATACCGATCGTCAACGAGTTCCGTTCCGTGACGGGCGGCGGCAGTTACGGCAACGACCCCGCGTGGGACAGCGACGAGCTGCCGTGGCGGCGGCTCGGCGAGCCGGCCTCGTTGCGCTGGCTCGCCGGGCGCATGGTCACCCACTCGTCCAACCTCGCGACGAACCTGTGCCTGGCCCAGGTGGGGCAGGAGGCCGTGGACCGGGTCTGGCGGCGGGCCGGTGCCACGGCCGGTGGGAGCCCGCGCGGGATCGAGGACTACGCGGGTCGTGACGCCGGCGTGCACAACCGGGTCTCCGCGCGGGATCTGGTCCGGCTGCTGGAGTCCCTGGAGCCGGAGGTGCTGGCGCTGTTGGAGCACAACGTCCACCGCGTGGACATCGCGGCCGGGCTGCCGCCGGGCACGCGCCTGGCCGGGAAGAACGGCTGGTTCCCCGGGCTGCGTCACAGCGTCGCCGTCGTCCGTCCCCCGGACGCGGCCCCGTACGTCCTCGCCGTCTGCTACACCGGGCCGCTCGCGAACGGCAGCGCGGTCGACGATCCGGCGGCCCGGCTGCTGGCCCGCCTCTCAGCCGGAGTGTGGCGCCACCGGCACGTCCTGGCCGGTCACGGCACCACCACCTGACACCGGGCTGTCGACGGTGGCGGCCAGCGCCTCGATGGCGGCCCGGTTGAGGAGGTTGACGCGGACGTAGCCGGGGTGGCCGTCGAGTTCGAAGTGCCGCTCGTCGAGCGCCAGGAACCAGCGGTGCGGCACGTGCGGCCGGGCGAAGAGGAAGAAGCCGGTCTCGACCGGCATCCGCGCGGCGAGCGCGCCGCTCGCCGTGAGCCGCGCGTGGTTGTCGCGGATGTGCCCGACCAGGTCGCCGTTGCCGTGCTGTGTCATGACGTCCACGGCGCGGTGGGCGAAGAGGCGGTCGGAGACGGCGACGTCACCGTGGAGGTTGATGTGGAGGTCGGCCAGCTCCTGGCGCAGGGCGGCGGGCACCAGCAGGTGGGCGCAGCGGTATCCGTGGATCGACAGGTACTTGGTGGGGCACACCATGCGCAGCGTGCGCTCGACGGGCAGGCGGGCGCTGGCCTCGCCCCGTCCTCCGTCCCAGGGCAGGTACTGGAACGTGCCGTCCACGAACACCAGCGATCCGGTGGCCCGCTGCCATGCCGCGATCGCGTCCAGGACGTCCTCCGGCACGCGGCGACCGGCGTACCAGACGGGGTCGGTCAGGACGAGGACCGTGCGCTCGTGGGGCAGGTTCAGGTCGAACTCCGGCTGGTACGCGTGGCCTGACGCCACCGGGACCGGCTCGATGCCGAACGCGCGCAAGAGGTAGGCGAGTTTGTAGTAGACGGGCGCCACGTAGTGGACCCGTCGGTGGCCGTTCATGGCCAGCCAGGTGACGAACGTCCCGAGCAGGCTGCTCGAACCGCCGGACGGGACGACGTTCCGCTCGCTGTAGGGCACCCCGTCGTACCGCTCGTGCATCGCCGCGATCCTGGACCGGAGCCGCACGTCCTCGTCGAGACCGGCGTAGCGGGTGATGTCCGCCAGGTGGCGCGGAGCGGTGTCGGCGAGTTCGCCGAGGTACTTCTCCACGTAGGGGTGGTCGCCGTTGTAGTCGGACAGGAACACACGGGCGCCCGGTTGCTGCCGCTCCGCCTCGATGTGTTCGTGCCACTCCAGCATGCGGAACAGCGAGGGGCTCGCCGGACGTCCTGGACCGGTGCGTCGCATTCTTCTCCCTGACGTGGAGGCTGACGTGCGGGCTGACGTGGGGGCCGGGCCTACCCGCCGTGTGCTCGCCCGGCAGGCAGCACGCCCTTCCTACCCGCCCCGCCGGAGGATGACGCGGACAGACAGCCGGCCCCCGCCGGACCCGGGCCGCTTCGCGCGTCGGCGCGAACTTCGCCCGCGACGCCGGATGGTCACCGGTACACGCCGTTGTCACCTCCTTCACCATCCCGGAAGACAACAGGACGGGCGTGCCGAGCGGAAGGCCGCGAACGAGACACGGCGGCCGTTCTGCCGTCGGCCGTTCTGCCGTGGTCCTCCGACGCGGAGACTGGACCGCTCGCGCCACTCCCGGCACCGTGGACGGCGGCAACGCCCGATCCACGCACGGTCCCGCACTCAGCCGGCCCTGGAGGCAGCGTGATCCACATCAGTGAGACCCTGGTGCTGCAGACCGTCGAGGACTTCCTCGTCGCCGACGAACTCTCCCACCTCCGCAAGGTGATGGCGGAGGAACTGCAGGCCGTGGGCTGGGTGCCGCGCCACCCGGCGGAGGTCGTGCCGGCCCCGGCGGCGGCGCAGGAGGTCCTGCGGCAGGCCACCGAGCGCGCGCTGCCCGTCATCCGCCGGGTCATGCCATCCGTCGGGGCCGCCGCGTCCTGGGGCTACACCGAGCTCGGCACGGGCGAGCGGGTGCCCACCCACCTGGACGGCATCCCCCGGCCGTCGGTGGCGCCCCGCCGCATCGGCCGTCTCCGGGTGGTGCTCGACGAGGCGGACGACGGAGGGGACTTCTACGTCGAGACCACGTCGAGCGGTTCGGTCTGGACGGGCGAACTGGCCGGCGAGGCGGAGGGCTTCCAGCCCGGGACGGCCCTGACGCACCGGCTTCCGCACGCTCCCGGGCCCGACACCCACCAGCACGACGCGGAGCCCGCGTGGCTGCGGGGCGCCCGCCGCACCCGGTGGACCACCGAGGCCGGGGCGGGCGTCGCCGTCGCGTACGGCGCCCAGGTGATCCACGGTGTTTCTTCCGTACGCGCGGGGCGCGTACGGAAGTTCGTCACCGACCTGCTCGACACCGGGCGGGACTGAACCCGGACGCGCCCCCGGGCACCCCGCCGTGGGCGCTGGTCCCGGGGGCGGTCAGGGCTCGTACCAGACGACTCCCTCGCCGCCCTCGTCGGCGATGGTCTTCGTCATGACGTTGCCGTCCCGCTGGTACTTCGGGTGCTGCTTCAGGAAGCCGCCGATGGACGTCAGCGCCGTCGCGTCGCACACGCCGTCGGTGCGGATGCAGAAACGCCGCACCGGGATGCCGTCGAACTTCTCCGGGCCCGGGCCGGGAGAGGTGAAACCGAAGGCGCTCCAGCCCTTGGGCAGCTTGGCCCAGATGCCCGTGCCCGGCTGCATCGGGTCGGAGTAGAGCTTGCCGCTCACCAGGGAGCGGGGGATGCCGGTCTCACCGCTCGCTATCTTCTGGAGGACCTGGTCGGCCGCCTGTGCGCCCTGCGAGTAGCCGACGATCGTCAGGCGGGCGCCGGGGTCGCGACGGTGGGTCTCCTCGGCGGCGGCCAGCAGATTGCGGTAGCCCTCGCGGACGCTGACGTCGAAGCTCGGAGCGGTCGGGTCCGGGAACTGGTTGCGGCCGTTGAGCCAGGGGCCGGCGCTCGCCGGGTAGCACACCGGAACCGGAATGCCCCCGTCGAGGTGCTGGTTGGCGAACGCGTAGCTGCCGGTGCAGCCGGGCGCGGGGGCCGCCGAGCCGGTGCCGCCCAGCTCCAGGTAGTAGTGGCGCGCCGGATCCGCGTGGGCGACGGTGGGCACGGCGGCGGTCATGGCCACCATGACCGCCGCCGCCCCGGCGACGATCGCCTTCCTCCATCTGCGGGCCAGGGTCATCGCTCTGTTTCTCCTTGTGGTCGGTGAGTCGAAGTGGTCGTCGAGTCGAACACAACCGGGTTGGGACGCCCGGACGTTAGGGGCTGCCGTTGACATCGTGATGAAACCGCTCGCCAGGCCGCCGCGGGTGCGCCGGGAGTTCAGCGCGCGCCGCCACCGGGGCCGAGGCGCTCCACGAGCGCGCGGAGGACGGAGACGTTGGGGATTCCGGATTCGGCGATGTCCGGTTCGTGCCACGTCCCGTCGATGTCGAGCGCGAAGACCCCCGGCCCCGGCCCTGGCTCGGTCCGGAGGCGGCGGATCCGCGACCACCGCGTGCGGACCTCTCCCCACCCGATCTCCGTCCCGGTGAGCCAGACGGCCCCGAAGGCCAGGCGCTCGCCCCCGGCCAGCGCGGCCAACGCCCGGGGCAGCTGGGCGCGGACGACGCCCCGCTCGACCTCGGACCACCATTCCGGCGCCCCGCCCGGCCCCGGACCGCCGCAGGGTCGCAGGACGACCCGCTCCCCGTCGACGTCCGTGAGCGCGCGGGCCGCGCCCGCGCGGCCCGCGTCGCCCGGACGCGCGGCGTCCGTCCGTAACACGTCCGTCCGTAACACGGAGGCCGTGAACACGGAGGTCGTGTCGTAGCGGACGATGTGGATCCGGCCCTTGACGGCGACCGTCATCCCGTTCTCGTACAGGTCCAGGCGCGCGGCGTCGCGCCCGCTCGCCGGCCCGGCGGCCGCGCCGTGCCGGACGAGGGCCAGCAGGCCGCGGATGCCCGCGTGCGCCGTGCGTGCCGTGTGCGCGGCCGCCGCGTAGGTGGCGCGCCGCCTGCCGAGCCCCTCGCGGCCCGCCGCCGCCGAGATCCTCGCCAGCAGCAGCTCCTCGCCGCGCGTACGCCGCGTCGGGTCGCTCACCGGGCCGTTCCCGTGAGACCGAGGCGGATGTCGTCCCCGCGCAGGATCGTCCGGTGCGTGTGCCGCAGCAACCGGCCCGGGGAGACGCCCAGGTCGTCGGCTAGACGGCGGCGGGTGCGGTCGTACACGGTCAGCGCGTCGCCCTGCCGGCCGCTGAGGTACAGCGCGCGCATCAGCATCGCGGCGACGGGTTCGTTCAGGGGCTGCGCCACGGCCAGGGCCGACAGCTCGGCGATCGCCTCGGCGTGCTGGCCCAGCCGCAGCTGCCAGTCGAGCTTGCGCTGCACGATGACGATCCTGCGCTCGGTGAGCCGCAGCCGCTCCAGCTCCGCGAACGGCCCGGGCTGGCCGGCCAGCGGCTCGCCGCGGAACAGGTCCAGCGCCTGGGCGCAGGCGCGGACCGCCTCGGCCAGATCGCCCGCCCGCTCGGCCGCGCCGGCCGCGGTGACCAGCTCCTCGACCCGCGCCACGTCCACGCCGACCGCGCCGGGGAGCAGCCGGTAGCCGCTCCGGTCGCGCTCGATCACCGAGTCCGGGCCGCCTCCCGCGTGGAGGGCCTTGCGCAGCCGGTAGATGTACACCGGCACGACGTTGGTGTTCGGCGGCTCCTCCCCCCACACCCCGTCGGTCAGTTCCTGCCGGCTGACCGACCGGCCCAGGCACAGGGCCAGCGCCGCCAGTACGGCTTGCTGGCGCAGGTGCCCCAGGTCCAGGGGCTGTCCGTCGCGCCAGGCCCGCAGGGGGCCGAGCACGGAGATCCGTAACCGTGGGCCGGGGGTGTGGCGGGCGGTGCCGGCGGGTGGCAGGGGGCTCGCCGCCAACGGGCCCGCCCCCAGGGGGCTCGTCGCCTGGCGGCGGGGGCCCCGGCCGGGGGCGACGAGGCCGCAGTCGAAGGCGTGGACGATCGCGGCGGCCCGGTCGCGCAGCCCGAGCGCGGCGAGGATCCGCGCGAGGTGTCCGGCCACGGCCTCCTCGGGGATGGCGAGGGCGGTGGCGATCTCGTCGTCCCGCAGGCCGCAGCCGACCGCGTAGAGGACGTCGCGCTCCTGGCGGCCGAGCGTGACGGCCTGCCGGCCGGTGGTCTTGGTGATCGTCATCGTGGCTGCTCCCCGTGTCGGGCCGCCGCGTTCCGCTTTCCGCGGCGGATCACGTCGAAGGTGACCCCGGGGGAGGGGGAACGGACAGGCCAAACGACCGGCCGTATGCGGCCGGTGGCCACGCTAGAGTCCGTCACCTGGTGAAACACCTGTCCGAGGGGTCGAGGGGGAGGCCGTGATCTGTGGCCAGTGAGTTCAGCACGCTGTTACGGCGGCTGCGGCGCGACGCGGGAATGACTCAGGAGGCATTGGCGGAACGCGCCGGGGTGGGCGTGCGCACCATCCGCGGTCTGGAGACCGGCGAACGCGCGGACCCCAGAGTGACCACGGTGCGACGGCTGGCCGACGCGCTCGGGCTGGCCCCGGCGGAGAGCGACGAACTACTCGCCGCCGCCGTCCACCGCACCGGGCCGGAGGCCCGGGAGGAGGGACGGCTGGAGGGCCGGGCCTCCGGCCTGCCCGACGGCCCGTCTGACGGTCTGCCCGACGGGCTGTCTGACGGAGGGCCGGAGGGGCGGTCGGACGGGGCGCCGCGAGGACGGCCGGACGGTCTGTCTGAGGGGCGACCGGATGAGCGGTCCGGCGGGCCGTCTGGTGGGCGACCGGGTGGGCGGTCCGGCGACCAGTCCGACGGCTGGTCCAGTGACCGGCTGGAAGGGTGGCCCGACGGGCGGCCTAACGGTCAGACCGAGAGTCGGCCTGACGGCCTGCCCGGCAGCTGGTCCGACGGCTGGCCCGGCCGCGCCCGACCGGCCACGGGGCGGCCGGTTCCGGCCGAAGGGGGCGCCGGGCCGTCGGCCCCCGCCGAACCGGCCACCGGACGCTCGGTTTCGGACGGATGGGCTGCCGGGCCGTCTGCTCCCTCTGAATCGGCCACGGGGCAACCAGTTTCGGCCGAACAGACCGCCGGGCCGTCGGCTGCCGCAGAACCGGCCACGGGGCGGCCCGTGTCAGCCGAGTGGGCCGTTGGGGCCTCGGCCCCCGCTGAACCGGCCACTGGGCATCCAGGATCCGTCGAACCGGCCACGGGGCCATCGCGTCCGGCCGAACGCGCCGAGGGATCCTCGGCTTCCGCCGGCCCCGTCGCGGGCCGGCCGGTTCCCGTCGACTCGGCCACCAGACGGCCCCTCTCAGCCGAGCCGCCCGCCGGGCGCTCGGCCCCCATCGGGCGGGGCGCAGGCCAGGCCGCCCTGCGGGACACCCTCGCCGGTGTCGCCGAGCAGCTCGCTCACGCGGTGGCGGCGCGGTGGCAGCGGGAGGAGGAGCAGCGGCAGGTGCATGATCCGTATCCGTTGCCGGTGCGGTGGGGGGCGGTGGCCGAGGAGTTGACCGACCACTGGGCCAACATCCGGCGGCTGCCCGCCGGAGCCGCACGCGGCGGCGCGCACGGGCCGCTGGAGCTCGGGGGGCGGCTGGACGAGGTCGTGGAGGTGTACCGGCGGATCCCCTCCGGGCGGCTGGTCGTGCTGGGGCGGCCCGGTTCCGGGAAGTCGATCCTCACCACGAGGTTCGTCCTCGATCACGTCGCGTCGAGGAGCAGCAGCGACCCCGTACCCGTCATCTTCAGCATCGGCGCCTGGGACCCCACCGCCATCACCTTCCGGGACTGGCTCACCGCGCAACTGATCCGCGACCACCCCGGCCTCGCCGGCACCGCGGCGCCCGGTGGGCCGAGTCTGGCCGCCGCGCTGGTCGAGGCCGGCCGGGTGCTCCCCGTGCTCGACGGCTTCGACGAGATCGCCGGGGGGCTGCACCGCCCCGCGCTGGAGGCGCTCAACGCCACCACGCTCCCCCTGCTGCTGACGAGCCGACCGGCCGAGTACGCCACGGCGGTGGCGGAGACGGACGTGCTCACGTCCGCCGCCGCCGTGGAGCTGACGGACCTCACACTCGACGACCTGGCCGACTACCTGCCGCGCACCACGCGCAAGGCCCGTGGCGGGAACGCCGCGACGACCGCGTGGCACCCCGTGCTGAGCGCGCTGCGCGAGCGGCCGCGCGGCCGGGGCGCCGAGCAGCTCGCCGCGGTGCTGACCACCCCGCTGATGGTCACGCTCGCCCGCGCCGTCTACAGCGACACCCCGGGCCGGGACCCGGCCTCGCTCCTCGACACCCACCGGTTCGGCGGCCCCGGAGAAGTGGAGGACCACCTTCTGGAGACGTTCACCGCCACCGCCTACCGTCTCCGGCCGGAGCACCGCCCGGACGGCGCCCCGCGCCGCGGCTTCGACCCGGAACGGGCCCAGTACTGGCTCGGCTACCTCGCCCACCACCTGACCCGGCTCGACACCCCCGACCTGGAGTGGTGGCGGCTCGGCTCAGGAGTGCGCCGCCCGGCGCGCGTCCTGGTGACGGCGTTGCTGACCTGCGTGGTCGTCGGGGTCGTCGACTGCGTCGTCGGTCTCCTCTTCGACTCCCTGCGCTTCCAGATCGTGGAAGGGCTGATGACGGGGTTCCTCTCCGCGCTGATCAGCGCGCTCGCGTACTGGCTCCTCGTCGCGGGCAGGAACACGGCGGTGCCGCCGTCCGGCATGCGTGTGAAGGTGTTCGGCAGGGTCGGCGCGTCCGGCCGGAGGGCGTGGGCCCGCATGGCGCTGGGGTCGCTGTGCGGGCTCGTCTTCGGGCTCGGCTACGGCTTCCAGCACGGCGTGCTCAAGGGCCTTCTCTGGGGCACCGGCCCGCTGGACATGCTGTCCTTCGGGCTGTACGACGCCGCGTTCTTCGGGTTCGTGTTCACGCTGGGAGGCGGCGCCGCCCTGGGGCTCCTGGCCTTCCTCGAAACCCCGCTCGACATCAGGTCCGCCGTCAACCCGGTCGGCCTGCTGCGGACGAACCGGAGGACGGTCATCGCCCAGTTCCTGGTCTGGATACCCGCCTTCGGGCTCCTGGCCGGCCTCGGGTCCGCGCTGGCGGTCCGGCCCCTGTCGGTGCTCCTGGGCCCGCTCGTCTGGTCTCCCGGGTCCTCGGTCAAACTCGGCCTCATCAGCGGGCTCTGCGTCGCCATCGGCTACGCCTTCGCCCTGAGCGCCTGGGGCCAGTGGGTGGTGTTCTCCCGGATCTGGCTGCCGCTGACGGGCCGGCTGCCCTGGGCCGTCGTCGCCTTCCTGGAGGACGCCTACCAGCGGGGCGTGCTGCGTCAGGCGGGCGCGGTCTACCAGTTCCGCCACGCCCGCCTCCAGGACCACCTCGCCCGCACCTACCGGGCGCGTCGTGCCGGCGCGCCCACTCGATGACGGTCGTTCGGCGTCGCCGTCACGCGGCGCCGAACACCACCGCCGAGTTGTGGCCGCCGAACCCGAAGTTCTGCTTGACGGCGACGCCGATCGGGGCGGGGCGGCCCACGAGCGGGGTGTAGTCCAGATCGCAGTCGGGATCCGGGTTCCGCAGGTTCGCGGTGGGCGGCACGTACTTCTCCCGGATGGCGCGCAGCACGCCGACGCTCTCCAGGATCCCGCTCGCGCCGCACGCGTGGCCGATGACCGACTTGGGCGCGGTGATCGCCACGCGCCGCGCGTGCGCGCCGAACGCCCGTTTGACGGCCGCGGTCTCGGCCCGGTCGCCCTGCGGCGTCGAGGTGCCGTGGGCGCTGACCAGGTCCACGGCGGCCGTTTCGAGACCGGCGTCGGCGCAGGCCAGCTCGATCGCCCTGGCCGCCACCGCGCCGTCCGCCCGGGGCGCCACGGGGTGGTGGGCGTCGCAGGTGGAGGCGGCGCCGAGCACCTCGCCGTGCACGGTCGCGCCACGGCGCAGCGCGGAACGTTCGGATTCCAGGACGAGGACGGCGGCACCCTCGGCCGGCACCATGCCGTCGCGGTCACGGTCGAACGGCCGGGACGCGAGCGCCGCCTGTGCCGCGGGCCGCTGGGAGAGCGCGTCCAGCAGACGGAACGAGGCCAGCGCCGGTATGTCCAGCCAGCTCTCCACACCGCCGACGAGGACCACGTCGGCGGTGCCGTCGCGCACCGCGCGCAGGCCCGCTCCGATGGCGTCCGTCGAGGCCGCGCAGGCGGTCGAGAGGGTGAGCACCGGGCCCGTGACGCCCAGTTCCTGGGCGACGAGCCCGGCGGCCTGGTTGGGCAGCAGCCGGAGCAGCCCGAGCCGGTCCATCCGGGGCCACCCGCTCCGGTTGAGCACGGTCACGAGTCGCGCGGTCTCGTCGAGCCCGCCGCCACCGGTGCCGACGTACAGGGCGTCCGGCGCGGTGCGCAGCCGCGCGTCGTCCCTGGCCTTCATCGCCGCGGTGAACAGCAGTTGCTGGAAGCGCGAGGTGCGGCGGACCTGCTGGGCGGACATGTGCGCGCGGGGGTCGAACCCCCGGATCACGCCTCCGACCTGGCAGGGCAGGGGCCCTTCGAGCTCCAGCGGCGAGATCGCGGGCCGCCCCGCGGCCAGGGCGTCCCACAGCTCGTCCGGTGTGCCGCCCGCGCACGACTCGACGCCGATGCCGGTCACCAGCACGCGGTGGCGCGCCGCCCGGGATGGCGTAGCGCCTCCGGGTGTCACCGCGTCCCCGGGTGTCACAGCGCGCCCGCCATCGCGTCGGCCACGTCCCCGACCGTGTGGAGGTCGGTGATCCGGATGCCGGTGTCCGCCAGCTCGACCCCGAACTCCTGCTCGAGGACGCTGATCAGCTCCAGCGCCTCCATGGAGTCGAGGCCGAGCACCGGCTGGCCGGGGTCGGCCGCGTAGAACAGCGCGGAATCGCGGGTGACGGCCGTTCCGGAGTCGCCCAGTTCCGGCCGGATGCCGGTGATCGCCCGGGTGACGACGTTCCATACCTCGGTCATGACGAATTCCTTTCGTGGGTGTTTCACGGCCGGGTGGCGGAGAAGTAGACGCAGCGCCGCGTGATGGTGAACGGGGCGCTCTCGTACAGTTCTTCCAGCGTTTCGGTGAGCAGTTCCGCGGCGATGTGCGGCGCTACCCCGGGTAACGCGGCAGTGGCGAACATCGGGGTCGAGCACAACGCGGTGAGAAAGCGCGGGCCGAGGACGAACGCCCGCTCGTCGGTGACGACATCGGTGAATCCGGCCGCCGCGAGGGCGGCCTGGTAGTCCTCGACCGTCCTGCGCAGCCCCGAGGGCCGGCCGGCCACCGACCGGGCCAACGGCAGTCCGCGCTTCCGGGCGGTGGCGCGGGCCGCGCCGACCAGCTCGGCGTACCGGGGCAGGTCGGCCGGGGACTCCGCGCCCGAGTAGAACGCCGAGTTGAACACCAGGCGCCCGCCGCCGGCCAGCACCCGCCCGATCGCGTCGAGCGCCTCGGCCGGGTCCGGCACGAGATGGACGCAGTTGGCCAGGACGACGACGTCGAAGACGTCCGCCGGGAACAGCCGGGAGACGGACGACGCGTCACCCACGGCGAACCGGGCCCGGTCGCCCAGCCGGGCCCGCGCCGCGTCGAGCAGCGCCGGGTCGGGGTCGACGCCGACCAGGGACGTGGCCGGGTCGCGCAACAGCAGGAGCTCGCTGACGGCCCCGTCCCCGCACCCCACGTCGAGGACGGCCGGCGCCGGCCCGGCCGGGACCAGGCCGAGCAGCGCGCGGTTCAGCTCGGCGTATTCGGGGTCGCGGCGCAGCGCGGCGTAATCCGAGGACGGTTGCGGGAACGGTGCGTTCATGAATTGACCCTCCGTCGGCCCGGCCGGGAAATGGCGCGGTGCGGATCGAATGACGGGGGCAGACGCTAGCAGCGCGTTTGACGGGCAACAAGGGAGGGTTTTTCCGTGCTGCCGTCCCGGCCTCCGTGATCAGCGAAAAGATCGCCCCTTCATTTTTGTTTCATCCTGCCCGGATAGCTTTCGCGGGCCGCACCGGGGATTTCTCGCCGGGGGTTTATCGAGGAGGGAATCCTTGGAATTCACAGAATTGGGCGACAGTGCCGTTCCCGCCGGCCGGCTGGTCTTCTGGACGCCGGCCGCCCCGGCCTCCGCCTGGGCCGACGACCCCCGGGCACCCGCCCTCGTCCACGAGCACCACGTGCGCACGGCCGCCGCCCGGGGGCCGGGGTACGTGGAACCCGCGTGGATCGGGGTGTCGTTCGCCGTGGGCCGCGCCGGCCGGCACCGGCTCGGTGCCGCGCTCACGGCCTGGCTGCGCGGGCACGAGCACCTGCGCAGCAGACTGGTGCCGACCCCCGGGCGCTGTGTGCGCCGTACGCTCCCCGCGAGCGCCATCACGCTGCGGCAGGAGGACGTCGGCGCCTTCGCCGACGGCGCCTCGGCCCGGCGGCAGATCGAGGCATTCTTCGACCGGAGGGCCGACCCGCTGGGCTGGCCGCAGGTGGTCTTCGCGACCGTCGAGGGCGCGGACGGGACGACGGTGTTCGCCGGGGCGGACCACGGCGTCGTGGACGCCTACACGCTCGCCATGGTCCCTGGGCAGATCCGCGCCGCCCTGACCGGCCGTGCCGGGGGCCGGACCGGGCCCACCTACCTGGACTTCGGGGCCGAGGAACGGAACCTGGTCGACCGGCTGCCGAGCGGGCCCGAGCGCACGGACCACTGGCGGGCCCTGCTCGACGACGCCCGGGGCGGGACGCCCGCGTTCCCCCTGCCGCTCGGCGCGTCCGGGACGCCGCTCGCACAGCGCAGTACCTACCGCCGGCTGCTCGACGGACCGGCCGCCGCCAGGTTCGCCGCCGCGTCCCGCGCGGGCGGAGGCAGCACCGCCGCCGGCATGCTCGCCTGCCTGGCGCTCGCCACGGCGGACGTCGCGGGGGAGCGGCCCCTGGAGGCGATCGGCCTGGCCAACGCCCGTACCGGCCCGTGGCGTACGGCGCCGGGCTGGTTCGTCGGCCTCCACCCGGTGCGGATCCCGGCGGCGGCCGGGGCGGCCTTCGCCGGCACGGTCGCCCTCGCCGCCGCCGAACTGCGCCGTCGCGGGCCCGGACCGGGCAGTTCCCCGCCGCACATCAGCCGGCTGCTGCGCCGGGAGATCCGCCCCCGGTTCGTCGTCTCCTACTTCGACGTGCGCCGCGTGGCGGGCACCCCGCCCCAGCGGGGCGACACGATGCTGCGCAGCCGCATCCACGGCCCGGCCGAGGTGTACGTGTGGCTGACCAGGAGCGACCACGGCGTGCACCTGTCGGCCCGCTTCCCCGACACACCCGTCGCCCGCGCGAACGTCGAACGCTTCGTCCTGGCCGCCGCGCACGCGGCCACCCGCGCCGCCGGCGGCCACCGGGCCGGAGCCCTGCCCACCCCCGCCTAGCCGACCCTCCCAGAAGCCCACGGAGAAGGAGCCCCGCAGTGCGTATGACCCAGATCCTCGACTGGCGGCCCGAGCCGGGCGAAGTGGTCGAGTTCGAACCGGCCACCGGCCGGGCCCCCGTACCGCACGACGTGCCCGCGTCGCTCTTCCAGCGGTCGCACTTCGAGCTGGCCGCCGCCCACCGCGCCATCGGGCGACGGCAGTCGCCCTGGGTGGCCATGACGTTCGACCTGGAGGGCCGGGCCGACCTCGACGCGCTCACCGGCGCCTGGCAGGGGCTCGTCCGCCGGCACGAGGCCTTCCACAGCTGGTACGAGCCGGAGGACGGCAACCTGGCCGGCTTCCGCCTGCCGCCCGATTCGCTCACGGTGCGCCCGGTGCGCGTGGGCGACTTCACGGACGTGGCCGGCCTGCGCGCCCATGTGCACCGGCGGATCGACGAGCAGACCGCGGTGGGATGGCCGAGCCTGCTGGCCGGAGTGATCCGCCGGGACACGGTGTCCACCGTGTACTTCGCGATCGACCACGCCTACACCGACGGGCACTCGCTGGCCCTGCTGTTCCACGAGCTGCGCGCCCGCTACCACGCGGCCCGTACCGGCGCGGCGCTCCACCTGCCGCCCGCGCCCGGCTACCTGGACCACAACCGCCGCGAGCGGGAACGCTCCGCGTCGCTGACCGCGGCCTCGCCGGAGCTCGCCACCTGGTCGGAGTTCCTGGCCGTGGGGGACGGCGGTTTCCCCGGTTTCCCGGTCGGGCTGGGCAACGACGCCGACGCACTGCTGCCCGGCGTACGACACGCGTACCCGGTGCTCACCAGTGACGAGGCGCGCGCCTTCCGCGCCCACTGCGCCCGGCACGGGGGCGGGTTCGCCGCAGGCGCCTTCGCCGCGCTGGCCCTCGCGCAACGGGAGTTCACCGGCAACGACGTCTACCGCGTGCTCACGGTCGTGTCGACCAGGGGCACCCCCCGGATGCTGCACGCGCACGGCTGGCTGGTCAACTTCGTGCCCCTGATGTTCCGGCTGCCCTCCTCGCCCCACCTCGCCGACGCGGTCTCCGCCGCGCAGCAGGGCTTCCAGCGCGCCCGCGCGGGTTATGACGTGCCGCTGCACCGGGCGCTCGAACTGCTGCTCGACGGCCGGGAGGTGCCGACCATTCCGCCGATGGTCTCCTACCTGGACGGGCGGTCCGTGCCGGGCTCCCGGGAATACCTGAGCGCGGACGCGACGGTCCTGGCCGGCCCCGACAACGCCCGTGGTGTGTCGCTGTGGTTCAACTGGTTCTCCGACCGGGCCGAACTGGTGGTCAGCATGCCCGACACCGCGCAGGCCGCGGCGGGCGTGCCGAAGTACCTGGACCGGGTCAGGGAGATCATGCTCGCCGCGGCGGCCGGCTCGCCGCGCCTGCCCGGCCCGGTCGGCATCGGCACCGGACGGCGGGTGGCGGAAGGGGTGTGAATCCGGCCCTTGCGGGCAGGAGCCCGTTCCCGGTGGCTGACCCGATCGGCGGCGCTCTTCCTGCGTGGACGTACACCCGGTGCCACGGTGAGTCGTGGAGACGGAGGTGGGAGCGATGCCCGGGGCGGCCGTCCGCTCGCGTGCCGGTCGTCGTGGACCGAGCGCGTGAACCCCGGTGAAGCCCGCAAGAGCACGCTCGAAGGGAGAACCATGTCCGCCAAGGTGTCCGACCATCTCCTGCAACGCCTGCGCGAATGGGGAGTCGAGCGGGTGTTCGCCTACCCGGGGGACGGCATCAACGGACTGCTGGCCGCGTGGGGCCGGGCCGACGACAAGCCCCGCTTCATCCAGGCGCGCCACGAGGAGATGGCGGCCTTCGAGGCCGTCGGCTACGCGAAGTTCTCCGGCGAGGTGGGCGTGTGCGCGGCCACCTCCGGGCCGGGGGCCATCCACCTCCTCAACGGGCTCTATGACGCCAAACTCGACCACGTGCCCGTGGTCGCCATCGTCGGGCAGACCAACCGCAGTGCCATGGGCGGCTCCTACCAGCAGGAGGTCGACCTCCACACCCTCTTCAAGGACGTCGCCTCGGACTTCTGCGAGGTGGTGACCGTCCCGGAACAGCTGCCCAACGTCCTGGACCGGGCGATGCGCACCGCGCGCGCCAAACGGACCGTGACCGCCCTGATCATCCCGGCGGACGTCCAGGAGCTGGACTACTCGGCGCCGACGCACGCGTTCAAGATGGTGCCGTCCAGCCTGGGCGCCCCCGCGTACGCGCCGGTCCCGGCGGACGAGGAGATCGCCCGGGCCGCCGAGCTGATGAACGACGGCGAGAAGGTGGCGATCCTCGTCGGCCAGGGGGCCCGGGCCGCGCGGGCGGAGGTGGAGCGGCTCGCCGACCTCCTCGGCGCCGGCGTGGCCAAGGCGCTGCTCGGCAAGGACGTGCTCCCCGACGACCTGCCGTACGTGACCGGCGCGATCGGCCTGCTGGGCACCCGGCCCTCGTACGAGATGATGCGCGACTGCGACACGCTCGTCGTCGTCGGCTCGAACTTCCCCTACACCCAGTTCCTGCCGGAGTTCGGGCAGGCGCGGGCGGTGCAGATCGACATCGACCCGTTCATGGTGGGGCTGCGCTACCCCTTCGAGATCAACCTCGTCGGCGACGCCCGCGAGACGCTCACCCGCCTGCTGCGGCAGCTGAAGCCGAAGAAGCACGGCGGCTGGCGGCACGGCATCGAGAAGAACACCGCCCGCTGGTGGGAGGTGATGGAACGGCGGGCGGCGGTCGACGCGGACCCCGTCAACCCCGAGTACGTCGTCCACGCCCTGGACGCGCTGCTGCCCCGGGACGCGATCATCACGGCGGACTCCGGGTCGGCGGCGAACTGGTACGCCCGGCACCTGCGGATGCGCGGGGACATGCGCGGTTCCCTCTCCGGCACGCTGGCGACGATGGGACCGGGCGTGCCCTACGCGATCGGCGCCAAGTTCGCCCACCCCGACCGGCCCGTCATCGCGCTCGTGGGCGACGGCGCCATGCAGATGAACGGCCTGGCCGAGATGATCACGGCCGCCAAGTACCACCGCGAGTGGCAGGACCCCCGGCTGGTCGTCGCCGTCCTCAACAACCACGACCTCAACCAGGTCACCTGGGAGATGCGGGCCATGTCCGGCGCCCCCCAGTTCCTGCCCTCGCAGTCCCTCCCGGACGTGCCCTACGCGGACGTGGCCCGCTCCTTCGGGCTGGACGGCGTGCGCGTCGAGAAACCGGAGGAGGTCACCCCCGCGTGGGAGCGGGCCCTCGCCGCCTCCAAGCCCTTCGTCATCGACTTCCGCACCGACCCGGCCGTACCGCCCATCCCGCCGCACGCCACCCTCGACCAGATCGAGGCCGCGACGGCCTCCGTCATCAAGGGCGACAGCGACCGCGCCGCCATGGTCCGGCAGGGGTTCAAGGCGAAGATCCAGGAGATGCTGCCCGGCGGCAAGCACCGGGGGAGCGGGACGGAGGAGGGGAAGTGATCCCGCGCTCCCGGAACCCGTTCGCGCCGGCCCGGCTGGCGCGCAACGTCCGCCACGGCCGCTTCGAACGCTCCCTGTCCCTGCTGACGGCGGCCGGCTCGGTCATCACCGCCGCCGAGATCTACCTGGAGCACGACCGGGCGAGCTTCGGCAACCGGGTGATGTGGTGGCCGGTGGTACTGGGCCCCGTCGGGGCCGCCGCGGGCGTCGCCGGGTTCCTCAGCGAACGGATGGCGCGCACCGCCCTGCCCATCGCCTCGGCGGCCATCGCCGCCAACGGCCTCCAGGGCACCTACCTCCACGTACGCGGCATCGCGGAGAAGCCCGGCGGCTGGTCGCTGGCCCGCTACAACATCGAGACGGGCCCCCCGCTGTTCGCCCCGCTGCTCGTGACCATGGTCGGCGGCATGGGGCTGCTGGCCGCGCTGCTGCGCAGGGAGCGATGACCCGTGGCACGCGAGGGAGGGAGCGGGGGGCCGCCGGGGACGACACCGGGCCGGCGCCCCTCCCGGTTCCCCGGCTACGACGTCCTCGCCCAGGCCGGCGCCTGGGACGCCACGACTGCGGCCGTGGTGTTCGCCCGCACGGCCCGCCAGCCCGAGCTGCGGTTCTTCACTCTCGCCGAGGAAGCCGTCGCCACCCTGCTCTTCGACCACCTGCTGGCCCAGTGGGACGACCCCAAGGTGCCGGTCCTGGAGATGATCGACGCACGGCTCGCCGAACGACAGACCGACGGGTGGCGGTTCGAGGACATGCCCGAGGACGACACGGCGTGGCGGCTCTCGCTGCGCGGCCTCGACGACGACGCGCGCGAATGGTACGACGCCCCCTTCGCCGAGCTGTCGCCGGAGCGGCGGGCCGCCCTGATCGAAGCCGTCCGCGCCCGGGGCTCCGACCGCTGGCGCGGACTGACGGCCGGTCACGTCTGGGGTCTGTGGACCCGCTACACGGCCACCGCCTTCTACTCCCACCCCTGGGCCTGGAACGAGATCGGCTACGGCGGCCCCGCCTACCCGCGCGGCTATATGCGCCTCGGCCTGGGCCTCCGCGAGCCCTGGGAGGTGCCGGACACCGAACCGGAGGAGGCCCCGCCCGAGGACGACGGGAGCGACGACAAGAGGGACGACGACCTGCCCGCGCGGCCCGGCGCGCCGCGCACGGGCCTCGCCGGCCTCGTCAGGAGCGCGACCGACACCCTCCGGCAGACCACCTCCCCCCTGGGCCGGGTGCGCGACCGCAACGCCTCGGCCTGGCTGCTCCCGCGCGGCGACGCCCGCTTCGACCGCCGGCTCGTCGAGGGCATGCGGCGCTTCGACGACCGCGACGAGGTGGACCTCGTCGTCGTCGGCTGCGGCGCGGGCGGCGCGACCCTGGCCCAGCGCATGAGCCGGTACGGCTGGTCGGTCGTCTGCCTGGAGGCGGGCCCGTTCTGGGACCCCGACAGCGACTGGGTCAGCGACGAGGCCGCCTCCCACCACCTGTACTGGAACGACCCCCGGGTGATCGCGGGCGAGGACCCCGTCCCCCTGGGGGCGAACAACTCCGGGCGGGGCGTGGGCGGCTCGACCGTCCACTTCGCCGGGTACGTCCCCAGGTTCCACCCCTCCGACTTCCGCACGTACACCGAGGACGGCGTGGGCGCCGACTGGCCGCTGGACTACGCCGACCTGCGGGCCTCGTACGAACGGATCGAGCAGGAGCTCCCGGTGGCCGGACAGTACTGGCCCTGGGGCGACCCCCATCCCTATCCCCACGCGCCGCACCCCGTGGGCGGCAACGGGGAGGTGTTCCTGCGCGGCGCCGCGGCGCTGGGCCTGGAGGCCCGCGTGGGGCCGGTCGCCATCACCAACGGCCGCTTCGGCAACCGCCCCCACTGCGTCTACCGGGGCTTCTGCCTCCAGGGCTGCAAGGTCAACGCCAAGGCGTCCACCCTGATCACCCATGTGCCCGACGCCCTCGCCCACGGCGCCGAGATCCGCGCCCAGTGCATGGTCACCGGCGTCGAACTGGACGAACGGGGGCGCCTGGCCACCGGCGTCCGCTACGTCCGCGACGGCCGCGAACGGTTCCAGCGCGCCCGTACGGTCGCCGTCGCCGGATACTCCATCGAGACCCCGCGCCTGCTGCTGAACTCCACCAGCCGGCGCTTCCCCGACGGCCTGTGCAACGACCACGACCTCGTCGGCCGCTATGTGATGGTGCAGGGCGCGCCCCAGACCTCGGGCCGGTTCACCCAGGAGGTGCGCTCCTACAAGGCGCCACCGCCGGAGGTCACCAGCGAGGAGTTCTACGAGACCCGCTCCGACCGGCCCTACCGGCGCGGCTTCTCCGTCCAGAACGTCTCCCCCCTGCCCATCGTCTGGGCCGAACACGTCACCGCCCAGGGCCACTGGGGCGAGGACCTGCGCCGCTACATGCGCGACTACGTCCACTGGGCCACCCTCGGCGCCCTGTGCGAGCTGCTGCCGCAGCCCGGCAACCGCGTCACCCTCGCCGAGGAGAAGGACCGTTACGGGCTGCCGGTGGCCCGCTTCAGCTACAGCCAGTGCGAGAACGACCGACAGGTGATCCGGGCGGCGGAGGCGGTGATGGAGGACATCCTGCGGGCCGCCGGGGCGAGCGAGGTGATGACGATCAACCGGTACGCGCACCTCGTCGGGGGCTGCCGCATGGCGCGCGACGCCGCGCACGGCGTCGTGGACGCGGACCTGCGCACCTTCGCGGTGCCCAACCTGCTCCTCACGGACGGCAGCGTGCTCCCCACCCAAGGCAGCGCCAACCCCGCGCTGACCATCATGGCGCTCGTGGACCGCGCTGCCGGACGGCTGGCCGCCGGGGCCCGCGCGGGACTCCGCACCCCCTCCGGGGACCGGCGGTGACCCCGGTGGCGGGCGGACCGGTGGTGGGCGGCGTCGAGACCGCCGTCTACACCGTGCCCACGGACGGGCCGGAAGCCGACGGAACCCTGGCCTGGAACTCGACGACCCTCGTCCTGGCCACCGTCCGCTCCGAAGGCACCACCGGCCTCGGCTACACCTACGGCGCGCCCGCCACGGCCGACGTGATCGCCTCCGAGCTCGCCCCGCTCCTCGTCGGCCACAGCGCCTGGGACGTCCCCGCCGCGCAGGAGGCGATGAGCCGGGCGGTGCGCAACACGGGCCGGCCCGGACTGGTCGCGGGGGCGATCTCCGCCGTGGACATGGCCCTGTGGGACCTCAAGGCCCGGCTGTTGGACCTCCCCCTCGTCCGGCTCCTCGGCGCCCACCGGGCGGAGGTCCCCGTCTACGGCAGCGGCGGCTTCACCACGTACGACGACGAGCGACAGGACCGCCAACTGCGGCACTGGGCCTCGGAACAGGGCATTCCACGCGTCAAGATCAAGATCGGGGAGGACCGGGGCCGGGGGGAGGGCCGCGACCGCCACCGCGTCGCCCGCGCTCGCGGGAGCGTCGGGGACGGCGTGGAGCTCTACGTCGACGCCAACGGCGCCTACACCCGCAAACAGGCCGTCCGCGTCGCCCGCTACCTCGACGACCACGGCGTCACCTGGTTCGAGGAACCGGTCTCCTCCGACGACCTGACCGGCCTGGCCCTCGTCCGCGCCGCGACCGCCGTGGACGTGACGGCCGGCGAATACGGCTACACGCTGCCGTACTTCGGCGCGATGCTGGCCGCGGGAGCCGTGGACTGCCTCCAGGCCGACGCCACCCGCTGCGGCGGCCCCACGGTCTGGCTGCGCGCCGCGGCCCTGGCCGAGGCCCGCGGACTCCACGTGTCGGCGCACTGCGCCCCCCACGCCCACGCCCACATGGCGGCCGCCGTGCCCAACCTCCGGCACGTGGAGTGGTTCCACGACCACGTCCGGATCGAGAACCTGCTCTTCGACGGGACCCTCGACCCCGAAGGAGGCGTCATCCACCCCGGCCGGGACGGCACCCCCGGACACGGGCTGACACTGCGGAACGACCGGGCCGGCCCCTACCGCGTCCGCTGACCCCACCGCACACGAACGAGAAAAGGCGAGAAAAGGGCAGACACCATGCACGAGACGGCCTCGGCGGCGACCCCGCCCCCCACCGGCGGCTCACCCCGCGAGCCGCGGAGCCGGACGCGGGGGTGAAGGTCTCCACCGCTCCGGCCGAGCCCGCCACGCCGCTCGCGCCCGGCCCCGGACCCGGCGCGAAGGGGCTGCGGGCCGGTGCCCTGGGGCTGTTCTCCTCGGTGGCCATCGGCATGGCCTCCACCGCCCCCGCGTACAGCCTGGCGGCCACCCTCGGCCTGATCGTGGCCGGCGTCGGCCTCCAGGCCCCCATCATCACCATGCTGGCCTTCGTCCCCATGCTGCTGATCGCCTATGCCTTCCGGGAGCTCAACGCGACCGACGCCGACTGCGGAACCACCTTCACCTGGGCCTCCCGTGCCTTCGGACCACGCGTCGGCTGGATGGGCGGCTGGGGCATCATCGTCGCCGACATCATCGCCATGGCGAACCTCGCCGAGATCGCCGGCATCTACGGCTTCCGGCTCCTGGGGTACGACTCGCTCGCCGGAAGCCGGCTGTGGACCACCGTCGCCGGCATCGCCTGGATCGCCGTGACGACCGCCGTCTGCTACGTCGGCATCCAGGTGTCGGCCGTCCTCCAGTGCTGGATGGTGTGCGTCGAGGTCGTCGTGCTGCTCCTCTTCGCCGTCACCGCCCTGGTCAGGGCCTACGGCACCGGCGCCCCGCCGACGTCGCTCCCCGTCTCCGCCTCCTGGTTCAACCCCCTCCACGTCCCCTCCGCCAAGGCCCTCACCGAGGGCATCCTCGCCGCCGTCTTCATCTACTGGGGCTGGGACACCGCCGTCGCCGTCAACGAGGAGACCACCGACAGCAGGAACACCCCCGGGCGGGCCGCGGTCGTCTCCACCGTGCTCCTGCTCGTCGTCTACGCCCTGGTGGCGACCTCGGCACAGGCGTTCGCCGGCATCGGCACCGACGGCACCGGCCTCGGCAACGCGGCCAACTCCGGCGACGTCCTCTCCGGCCTGGGCGGCGCCGTCTTCGGCACCCAGGGCTCCGGCTGGTTCCTCACCAAGCTGCTCATCTTCACCGTGCTGACCTCGGCCGTCGCCTCCACCCAGACCACCATCCTGCCCCTGGCCCGCACCGTCTTCTCCATGGCCGCCCACAAGGCCGTCCCCTCCCGCTTCGCCCGGGTCCACCACAGGTTCCTCACCCCCACCTGGTCGACCGTCGGCGTGGGCGCCGTCTCCATCGGCTTCTTCGCCCTGCTCACCGTCATCAGCGGCGACGTCCTCGCCGACTCCATCAAGGCCGTCGGCCTCGCGATCGCCTTCTACTACGGCCTCACCGGCTTCGCCTGCGTCTGGTACTACCGCGCACTGCTCACCCGCAGCCCCCGCGACCTGCTGTACAAGGGAGTGCTGCCGGGCCTCGGCGGGCTCATGATGCTCTGCCTGTTCTGCTACGCCGCCTTCGTCGTCTACGCCGACCCCGGCTACGGCGCGACCTCCTTCGACCTGCCGGTCATCGGACGGATCGGCGGGGTGAGCGTCGTGGGTCTCGGCGCCCTGCTGATCGGCGTCGTCCTGATGCTCGTCATCACCCGCGAGCACACCGCCGCCCTCAACCTCCAGCGCGACCTGCTGCCCCGGCACCTGCCCGCGCTCACCGGCGTCGAGACGGCCAGCCGCTACCTGCCCGCCGACAGCCGCTCCGGCGTGGGCGGCGACTGGTTCGACGTCATCCCGCTCTCCAGCGCCCGGGTCGGCCTGGTCGTCGGGGACGTCATCGGCCACGGGCTGAGCGCCGCCGCCACCATGGGCCGGCTGCGCACCAGCGTCCGCGTCCTGGCCCGGCTCGACCTCCCACCGGACGAACTCCTCGACCGCCTCGACGACGTGGTCGGCCAGAACGCCGAGGAACAGGCCGCCGAGGAACGGGCACGCGGCCACGCCCGCGCCGGGCCGGACACCGGCCGCGACGAGGCCCTCGGCGTCACCTGCCTGTACGCCGTGTACGACCCGGTGTCCGGGTGGTGCAGCATGGCCCGCGCGGGACACTCACCGCCCGCCGTCGTCGACCCCGGCTGCGGCACCGTCAGCTACCCGGACTTCCCGGCGGGACCGCCCCTGGGCCTGGGCGGCCCGCCCTTCCAGAGCACGGAACTCCACCTGCCCGACGGCAGCCTGCTCGCCCTGTTCACCGACGGGCTCGTCCAGACCCCCGACCACGACACCGAGACCGGGCTCCGCCTGCTCACCCGCGTCCTCACCCGATGCCACAGCCCCCTGGAGGAGCTCTGCGACCGCACCGTCGCCGCCCTGCTGCCCGGCCCGGTGGACGACGACGCCGCCCTGCTCCTGGCCCGCGCCCGGCGGCTCGGCGAAGACCAGGTGGCGGTCTGGGAGCTGGACGCCGAGCCGACCGCCGTCGCGGACGCCCGGGCCGCCACGACCCGCCGGCTGCGCGAATGGGGGCTCGACGAGCTGGCGTTCACCACCGAACTGATCGTCAGCGAACTGGTCACCAACGCCGTCCGCTACGCCGCCGGCGGCCCCGTCCACGTCCGTCTCATCCGCGACAGCAGCCTCGTCTGCGAGGTCTCCGACACCGGCCACACCGCGCCCAACCTGCGCCACGCCGCCGCCGACGACGAGGGCGGCCGGGGCCTGTTCATCATCGCCCAGCTCACCCAGCGCTGGGGCACCCGCTACACCGCCACCGGCAAGACCATCTGGACCGACCAGCCCCTGCCGACGACGGAGTGAGGGCCACTCCCCAGCTGCTCCCCGGCTACTCCCTGCTCCCGAAGTCCTGCGTCCAGAAGGGCCCTTCGGGGCCGGTGGCGACACCGACGCCCATCTCCCGGAACGCGCAGTCGAGGATGTTCTCCCGGTGGCCCGCGCTGCGCATCCAGGCGTCCATCACCGCGGCCGGGGTCGCCTGGCCGCGGGCGATGTTCTCCCCGTAGGCGTCCCAGTGGTAGCCGGCCGCGGATATCCGGCTCCCGGGGCCCGCGCCGTCCGGGCCCGTGTGGCTGAAGAAGTGCTCCTCGGCCATGTCGTCGGAGTGCTTTTGGGCGGCGGCGGTCAGCTGGGGGCTGACCCGGAGGGACGAGCAACCCGCCGCGTCCCGCTGGGCGTTGACGAGGGTGACGACCTGCTGCCGGAGGGATGCCACCGGCTCCGCCCGGGCGGCGGGCGGCCGGACGAGACCGCAGACGGCGACGGTGGCGAGGGCGGTGGCGAGGGCGAGCGGGGCCGGACGGAGGGCGTGGATCGCCGGACGAGGGCGCACGAGGACTCCCGGTGGTCGAGGCCGGCTCTTCGCGGGAGGGCGGGGCGGGGCGAAGCGGCCGGAGCGGCGTGACGGCGGTTCCAGGATTCCCGACGCTCCGGGTCCGGTGAACCGGCGTTCCGCCGCTGACGGGGGCGCGCGGCGGAGCCCGTGCGGTGCCGGGCGCGCCGCGGTCGCCCGGTGGGGCGGCCGCGACGCGTGGGATCACCGCGCGCGGTCCCGGGGCGGTCACGCCCCCCAGGTCCAGTCGGCGACTTCTGGCATGTCGGTGCCGTGTTCGCGGATCCAGGTGTGGTGGCGGGTGCGGGCGTCCTCCATGGCCTGGCGCACCCCGGTGGCGCGGACGGCGAGGCCGGGGACGCGGTCGATGACGTCCATGACGAGGCGGTAGCGGTCGAGGTCGTTGCGCACGACCATGTCGAAGGGCGTCGTCGTGGTGCCGATCTCCTTGTAGCCGCGGACGTGGAGGTGGGCGTGGCCGGTGCGGCGGTAGGCGAGGCGGTGGATGAGCCAGGGGTAGCCGTGGTAGGCGAAGATCACCGGTTTGTCGGTGGTGAAGAGGGCGTCGTACTCGCGGTCCGGCATCCCGTGGGGATGCTCCTCGGTCGGCAGCAGCCGGGCCAGGTCCACGACGTTGACCACGCGGAGCGCCAGCTCCGGCAGATGGCGGCGGAGGAGCTGGGCGGCGGCCAGGACCTCCTGGGTGGGGATGTCGCCGGCGCAGGCGAGGACGGCATCGGGTTCCCGGGTGCCGTCCTCGGTGCCGGCCCACGTCCAGACGCCGGCGCCCCGGGCGCAGTGCGCCCGCGCCCGCTCCAGGCTCAGCCAGTCGAAGCAGGGCTGTTTGCCGGCGACGACGACGTTGACGTAGTCGCGGCTGCGCAGCACGTGGTCGGCCACCGACAGCAGGGAGTTGGTGTCGGGTGGGAGGTAGACGCGTACGGCTTCGGGGCTCTTGTTGAGGATGTGGTCGATGAAGCCGGGGTCCTGGTGGGAGAAGCCGTTGTGGTCCTGGCGCCAGACGTGGGAGGTGAGGAGGTAGTTGAGGGAGGCGAGGGGGCGGCGCCAGGGGAGGCGGCGGGAGACGCGCAGCCATTTGATGTGCTGGTTGACCATGGAGTCGACGATGTGGACGAACGCCTCGTAGCAGGAGAACAGGCCGTGCCGGCCGGTGAGGAGATAGCCCTCCAGCCAGCCCTGGCAGGTGTGTTCGGACAGGATCTCCATGACGCGGCCCTGCCGGTCGAGGTGCTCGTCGACGGGCAGGACCTCGGCCTGCCAGGCCTTGCCGGTGGCCCGGTAGACGGCCTGGAGCCGGTTGGAGGCCGTCTCGTCGGGGCCGACCAGGCGGAAGTCACGGCGTTCGCGGGTGGCCTCCATGACGTTCGCCAGCAGTTCGCCCAGGACGCGGGTGGGTTCGTGGAGGCTCGTGCCGGGTTTGTCGACCGGCACCGCGAAGCGCTCCAGCGGGGGCAGGGGCAGTTCGCGCAGCAGCAGGCCGCCGTTGGCGTGCGGTGTTCCGCCGAGCCTGCGGGTGCCCTCGGGCACACAGGCGAGCACCTCGGGCCGGGGGCGGCCGTGTTCGTCGAAGAGCTCCTCGGGGCGGTACGAACGCAGCCACGCTTCCAGTTGTTCCAGGTGTTCGGGGTTGTCGCGGACTGCGGCCAGTGGCACCTGGTGGGCGCGCCAGGTGCCCTCGACCGGCAGGCCGTCGACCTCGGCGGGGCCGGTCCAGCCCTTGGGGGTGCGCAGCACGATCACCGGCCAGTGGGGGCGTTCGGTGACGCCTTCCCGCCGGGCGGTGTGCTGGATGAGGGCGATGCGGTCGAGGGCGGTGTCCAGGGCGGTGGCCATGGCCCGGTGGACGGTCGTCGGGTCGTCGCCGGTGACGTGGAGGGGTTCGTGGCCGTAGCCGCGCAGCAGGTCGTCGAGCTCGGCCTGGGGGAGGCGGGCGAGGACGGTGGGGTTGGCGATCTTGTAGCCGTTGAGGTGGAGGATGGGCAGGACGGCTCCGTCGTGGACGGGGTCGAGGAATTTGTTGGAGTGCCAGGAGGCGGCCAGTGGTCCGGTCTCGGCTTCGCCGTCGCCGATGACGCAGGCGACGAGCAGGTGGGGGTTGTCGAAGGCGGCCCCGTAGGCGTGGGAGAGGGAGTAGCCCAGTTCGCCGCCCTCGTGGATCGAGCCGGGGGTCTCGGGGGCGACGTGGCTGGGTACGCCGCCGGGGAAGGAGAACTGCCGGAAGAGCCGTTCCATGCCCGCCGCATCCCGGCTGATGTCGGGGTAGGTCTCGGCGTAGGTCCCTTCCAGCCAGGAGTTGGCCAGTACCGCGGGTCCGCCGTGCCCGGGTCCCCAGACGCACAGGGCGGAGAGGTCGCGGGTGCGGATGGCGCGGTTGAGGTGGGTGTGGATGAGGTTCAGGCCGGGTGAGGTGCCCCAGTGGCCCAGCAGCCGCGGCTTGACCTGCTCGCGCCGCAACGGCTCCCGCAACAGGGGGTTGCCCATCAGGTAGATCTGCCCGACGGCCAGGTAGTTCGCGGCCCGCCAATGGGCATCCAGGTTCCGTAGCTCCTGGTCGGTGAGGGTACCGACCGGGGCCGGGGTGGTGCTGGCCTCCCGCATGACAGCCTCCGGGAAAGGGGACGGGCGTGCGACGGTGCCGTCCCAGCTTGCTCCTCGCCCGGGGCGAGGTGAAGACCGCCCTGCCCGAACCGGACTCGGGTCCGACGGATTCAGGTCTGGCTGTCGCGCCTCAGCTTGGCCGCCCGCTCGGCGGCCTTGAGAGCGCGGTCGAGAGACTCCGCCGTGCCCCGCTTCGCCTCCCGCATCGCCTCCTCCTCCAGCTCCGTGATCTCCTGGGACCGGTGGGCGGCGTCGCGTGATTCCGGTGCCGGTTCTGGTTTCTCGCGCTTGTGGTGCGGGGTGTCGCCCATGCGGATCGGTCCTTCCGTGCGCCGGGTCCTGACGGGGATCCTCCGGCCAACATCGCACGGTCCGCCCCGCCCCGCCAACGCACACCGGCCGTTTTCGGCGGGGTTTCCCCGATCCACCCGCGTGACGCGGTTTCGGTCCGGCCGTCGAGGGCACCCGAAGGGACCGGAAGGAACGGTTCATCGCGACCTGACGAGAGGAAGGGCTCACGTGGCCGCCCATCACGAGCCGTCGCACCGGGACGCCCGGACGGCACAGGACCCGAAGGACGAACAACTGACGTGCTTCCGCGCGGCGCCGGAGCACGACGCCCTCACCACCGACCAGGGCGTACGGGTCGACGACACCGACAACGCGCTGCGCGCCGGCACCCGGGGCCCGACCCTGCTGGAGGACTTCCACAACCGCGAGAAGATCACGCACTTCGACCACGAGCGGATCCCCGAGCGGGTCGTCCACGCCCGTGGCGCCGGGGCGTACGGGTACTTCGAGCCGTACGCGTCCCTGAGCAAGTACACCTGCGCCGACTTCCTCGCCGAGGCGGGCCGCCGCACCCCGGTGTTCGTGCGCTTCTCCACCGTCCAGGGGCCGCGCGGCTCGGCCGACACCGTCCGTGACGTGCGGGGTTTCGCCACCAAGTTCTACACCCGCGAGGGCAACTACGACCTGGTCGGCAACAACATGCCGGTGTTCTTCATCCAGGACGCCGTCAAGTTCCCCGACTTCGTGCACGCGGTGAAGATGGAGCCGCAGCACGAGATGCCGACCGGGGCCTCGGCCCACGACACCTTCTGGGACTTCGCCTCCCTCCAGCCCGAGACCACCCACATGCTGATGTGGCTGATGTCGGACCGGGCCATCCCGCGCAGCTTCCGGATGATGCAGGGCTTCGGGGTGCACACCTTCCGGTTCGTGACCGCCGACGGGCGGGGCACCTTTGTGAAGTTCCACTGGAAACCCCTGCTGGGCGTCCACTCGCTCGTCTGGGACGAGGCCCAGATCACCGCCGGCCGCGACCCCGACTTCAACCGGCGGGACCTGTGGGAGGCCATCGAAGCCGGCTCGTACCCCGAGTGGGAGCTGGGCGTCCAGCTGGTCCCGGAGGAGGACGAGTTCGCCTTCGACTTCGACCTGCTCGACGCCACGAAGATCATCCCGGAGGAGCAGGTGCCGGTCCGCCCCGTCGGCAGGCTGGTCCTCAACCGCAACCCGCAGAACTTCTTCGCCGAGACCGAACAGGTCGCCTTCCACACGGCGAACGTCGTGCCCGGCATCGACTTCACCAACGATCCGCTGCTGCAGGGGCGCAACTTCTCCTACCTCGACACCCAGCTGATCCGGCTCGGCGGCCCGAACTTCAGCCAGATCCCCGTCAACCGCCCGCTCGCCGACGTCAACCACAACCACCGGGACGGCTACGGACAGCAGATCATCCACCCGGGCACCAACTACTTCCCCAACTCGCTGGGCGGCGGCTGTCCCGCCCACGCCGGCGCGGGTGGCGGCCCCGGCGTGTTCCGGCACTACGCGGAACGCGTCGAGGGGCAGAAGATCAAGGAACGCAGCCCCAGCTTCCAGGACCACTACAGCCAGGCCGCGCTCTTCTGGAACAGCATGGCCGAGTGGGAACGGCGCCACATCGTGGAGGCATTCCGCTTCGAACTGGGCAAGGTCGAGTCCGGCCCGGTACGCGAACGCATGGTCGGCAACCTGGCCCACGTCAACGGCGAGCTGGCCGCGGCCGTCGCCGACGGCCTGGGGCTGCCCGCCCCGAAGGCCGAGACCGGCATCACCGCGGCGTCCTCGCCCGCCCTGAGCCAGGAGAACCTGCGCGGGGAGAACGCCGCCCGGACGCGCAAACTCGCCGTCCTCGCCGCCCCCGGCACGGACGCCGGCCAGGTCGCCGCCGTCCGCGAGCGGCTGACGGACAGCGGCGTGCTGGTGGAGGTCCTGGCCGCGAAGGACGGTGAGGTCCCGGCCGCCGGCGGAGGGACCGTGAAGGTCGACCGGGCGCTGCCCACCATGGCCTCCGTCCTCTACGACGCCGTACTCGTCCCGGACGGCGCGGAGGCCGTGAACGCGCTCGCCGCCGAACCGGCGGCCGTGCGCTTCGTGGAAGAGGCATACCGCCACGGCAAGCCCCTGGCCGTCCTCGGCGAGGCCACCCGCCTGCTCACCGCGGCCAAACTGCCCGGGGAGGTCGTCCTGGGCGAGGGGGCGGCGGAGTACGGCATCCTCACGGCCAACGGCACGACGGCCCCCCGGGAACTGGCCGACGCGCTGGTCCAGGCCCTGGAACAGCACCGCTTCCCGTACCGCCCGGGACTGCTGAACTGAAGCGGCCGGACCCCAGGGGCCGGGCCCTTCCCGCGCCCCTGCCCCTGCGACAGGAGGAGAGACATGGGCCGGAAGATCCGCGACATCATGACCGGCGTCCCCGTGACGGTGGGACCGCAGATGACCGTCGCCGAAGTGGCCCGGCGCATGCGCGACGAGGACATCGGGGCGGTGCTCGTGGCCGAGGAGGGCCGGCTCCGCGGCCTTGTCACCGACCGGGACCTGGTCGTACGCGTCCTGGCCGAGGGCGGCGCCCAGGACCGGACCGTCGCGGACGCGTGCAGCGAGGAGCTCGTCAGCGTGGGACCGGACGACGAGGTCGAGGACGCGGTGCGCCTGGTGCGCGAACACGCCGTCCGTCGGCTCCCCGTGGTCGAGGAGGGACGGCCCGTCGGGATCGTCTCGCTCGGCGACCTGGCGATCGAACGGGACCCCGGCTCGGCCCTCGGGCAGATCAGCTCGGCCGAACCGAACCAGTGAGCCGAGGCCGCGGTGGCGCGAGGCGGCCGCGACAGGAGGGACGCGCCCATGCCGAGCCCTGACGACGCCCCCGGGCGTCTGCGGCGGAACCTGGAGGAGGAAGGCGAGGCGTACACCGGCGGTGAGGACCATCCCTTGGGGGCCTACGCCGGAGCGATGGGCGTCTACGTGGCCTCGATCGCCGCGCTGGCGGCGGCCGCCCGGGTCGCCCGTCGTGAGCTGCCGGACCCCTCGCCCTGGGACGTGCTGCTGTGCGCCGGGGCGACGCACCGGCTCTCCCGGCTGGTGGCCAAGGACCCGGTGACCAGCCCGCTGCGCGCGCCCTTCGCCCGCTACCGGGGCATCGAGGGCCCGGCGGAGCTGGCCGAGGACGTCCGGGGCAGCGGGGCGCGCAAGGCCGTGGGGGAGCTGGTGACCTGCCCGTTCTGCACCGGCATGTGGATCTCCACGGGGATCGCCGCCGGAATGGTCTTCGCGCCGCGCGCGACACGGCTGGCGGCGGCGACGCTGACCGCGCTCGCCTGCTCGGACCTGCTGCACTTCGCGCGCGTGCGGATGCAGCGGACCACAGAGGAATGAGGGGCGCGGCGGCCTGCCCGCCTCCCCGGGGCGAGCTCTCCGCGGCGCTGGCCGAGGCCCTCGCCCACGCCCCGGGCCGCCGAGGGCTGCCCGGCCACGAACTGGCCGAGCGGGCGGACGTGTACGGGGACGACCTCCAGCTCGCCCTGCACCTCTGCTACGAGCTCCACTACCGGGGCTGGGCGGGCGTCGACGAGCGCTGGGAGTGGGACCCGGCGCTGCTGGGCCTGCGCCAGGTCCTGGAGCGGCGCTTCCTGTTCGCCCTCCGTGCGGACGTCCCGCAGGCCGGTGACGTGGAGGACGCCCTGCGGGAGCTGGTGCTGGACCGGGCGGACGGCCAGGACGTGACACGGTTCCTGCGCGACCAGGGCGAATGGTGGCACCTGCGCGAGTACGCGGCCCACCGGTCGCTCTACCAGCTCAAGGAGGCCGATCCCCACGCGTGGATGATCCCCCGGCTGACGGGCCGGGCCAAGGCCGCCCTGGTCACCGTCGAGTACGAGGAGTTCGGCGCCGGCCGTGCCGAGCGGGTGCACGCGGAGCTCTTCGCCGGCCTGCTGCGCGACCTGGACCTCGACGACTCCTACGGCCACTACGCGCCCGCCGTCCCGGCCGTCACGCTGGCCACGGTCAACCTCATGTCGCTCCTGGGTCTCCACCGGGCCCGACGGGGCGCCCTGGCCGGGCACTTCGCCGTCCTGGAGTGCACCTCCCCGCCCGGCTCCCGCCGGCTCGTCGAGGCGCTGCGACGGCTGGACGCCGGGGCGGCGGCCATCGGCTTCTACGCCGAGCACGTCGAGGCGGACGCCGTCCACGAACAGCTCGTCCGCCACGAGGTCATCGGCGACCTGCTGGAGAAGGAGCCCCGGCTGGCGCCGGACGTCGCCTTCGGGATCGCCGCCACCGTATGGCTCGAGGACCGCCTCGCCGAGCACCTCCTCGCCGCGTGGAAGGCGGGCAGGAGCTCCTTGCGCGTACCCCTCGACTGATCACGCGCGTAGCGTCGCGATCCGTCACGTCCCCGTCGCGCCCGTCGCGCCGTCATGTTCCGTCGCGACCGGAGGCCGGACGGTTGCGGTGACTGGTGTCGCACCAGGGGAGGATCCGGCTGCGCCCGCAGGTGCACAGGGCGACCACGGGCCGGTCCGAGCGCGTGATCGTGCCGTCCTCGGCGACGGCCTCGACGGGGCCCTCGACGAGCACGGGGCCGCCGGGTTCCTGCCGGACCCGCGTGGCCCGTCGTTCAGAGGCGTTGCGCACGGATCACCACCAGTTCCTCCGTCTCCTGCCCGGGCGCGAGGAGCCCTCGCTGGCGGAGCCACTCGCTACGGGAATGCGTCACCGGGCCCAGGGGCACGACGCGGCGCTCCATCACGCGCGGTCGCAGCCCCGCCGCGGTCAGCAGCGCGAGGGTGGGACCCACCCCGCAGAGCGCGGAATGGACGAGCAGCAGCACGCCCGACGGCCGCAGCACCGCGGCCACGTCCGCGCACAGCCGGTCCAGCACCACACGGCCGTCCCGGCCGCCGTCCCGGGTCCGGGCGGCCCCCCGCGGCGGACACCGGCCAGGGGGAGTGGGCAGGTACGGCGGATTGGCGAGCACGACGTCGAACCGCTCGCCGGCGACCGGGGACAGCAGGTCGCCGCGCACCGCCCGGATCCGGTGGCGGGCCAGCAGCCCGTTGAGACGAGCCGTGAGCACGGCCCGGGCGCAGACGTCGACCGCTGTCACCTCGGCCGCCCCCTGCCGGGCGGCGGCGATCGCCAGGACGCCGCTGCCCGTGCCGACGTCCAGCACCCGGGCCGCGCGCGGCAGGGCCTCCCGGCGCAGCGCGGCCGTCAGGAGACGGGTGTCCTCCTGGGGCCGGTACACGCCCGGCGGGACGATGAGCCGCATCCACCCCGAGTGACCCGAACGCCCCCGCTTCAAACTCCGGACGGCCGCCGTCGAATGGCGGGCGGCCGCGGGCTCTTCGACAGTGGACCCATGCCCGCCCCGCCGCGATGACCCGTGAGGAACGCGCCGACGATGCCCCGACGGCCCCGTGCACGTGAAGCCCCCGACACCGCGGCGGCCTTCGTCCGTCTGAGGAGGCTCAGCCCCGGCGGGCCGGAACACGAGCGCGTCCGCCGGGAGATCATCGAAGCCTGGCTGCCGATGTCCGAACGGATCAGCCGTCGCTTCCGCGACCGCGGCGAGACCGCCGCCGACCTGCGGCAGGTGGCCGCGCTGGCCCTGGTGAAGGCGGTCGACAACTACGACCCGGAGCTGGGCCACGCCTTCCCCTCCTACGCGGTCCCCGCCATCACCGGAGGGCTGCAGCGGCACTTCCGGGACTTCGTCTCGACCGTGCGCGTCCCCCGTCACCTCCAGCACGCCTGCTCCGTCCTCCGGGAGGCCCGCGCCGCCCTGGAGCAGGAACTCCGCGCCGCTCCCACGGCGGCCGACCTGGCGGCGGTCACCGGCATGAGCGAGACGGACGTCCGCGAGGGACTGCGGGCCGAGAGCACCCAGCACACCCGCCTCCTCGAGGACTACGGCGGCGCGTCCGGGCCGTCTCCGGCGGACACCATGGGAGGAACCGACGGCGCGCTGGACCTCGTCCTGGACCGGCAGGCGGTGCGCCCGCTGCTCGCCGCCCTCCCCGAGCGCGAACGGCGCGTGCTGTACCTGCGGTACTTCGAGGACCGCACGCAGAAGGACATCGGCGCCGTGCTCGGCGTCTCGCAGATGCACGTCAGCCGCATCCTCACGCGGGCCCTCGGCAGTCTGCGCCGCGGTCTCACGGCGGGCGAGGGCGAGGTGGGCGACCACACGGGTCCGGGGTGCGCCGGTGGCCGGCTCGCCGCCCCCGGGGCCGCGATCACACGATCGCGGCCCAGATGAGGACGGTGACGGCGAAGAGGAACACCAGGGCGCCGATGACGAACACCGGCCCCTTGGCCCAGCCCCGCGATTGCTCGTCGCGGGGGCCGGTGCCCCCGGTGCTGTCCTCGCCCGGCGGGGTCTCACCCGGCGGCACTCCGCCGCCCGGCTCCAGGCCGGGGGTGCGCTCGGGTTCGGGATCGTGCGTCATGATGATGCCCCGTTTCCTCGGTGCGCGGGACCGTGCGGGTCCGGATCCGCTGGGCGTTCCGTTCGGCCCACCTTCACACGCTCCGGGCCCGGACGCGCGCCGGGACGCCCAGCGGTGTGAACCCCCGCCGCGCCGATGACCTCGCGGACGGCGGCCAGGACCTCCGTGACCCCGATGCGCAGGAGCAGCGGGTCCGGCACGTCACCGTGCGGATCCCCCGGGGGCCCCGGGTGCCAGAGCGCCGCGTGCCTCGGTGAAGGGGGCGGGCCCCACAGGGCCGGGGCCACGGGCCCGAAGAGGGTGACGCTGGGCGTCCCGTGGGCGACCGCGAGGTGGGCGAGGCCCGTGTCCCCGCTGACCACGGCGGACGCTCCGGCGACCAGCGCCGACAGCACCCCGAAGGGCAGACCGCCCGCGAGCGGCCCGGCACCCGGCACCGCCACGACGCCCACCAGCTCCTCCTCGCCGGGACCACCGGTGACCACCACCCGGTGCCCCCGCCGCAGGAGCCCGCGTACGACGTCGGCGTAGCGCCCGGCCGGCCAGCGCCGGGCGGCGGAAGTCGCGCCCGGGTGCACCAGGACCGCGCCCGGGGCGGGCGAGGCGGCGGCCGGGCGCGGCAGCAGCAGGTCGTGGGCGTCGGCGGGGATGCCGTAGGCGCGTAGCAGCCGGCACCAGCGCTCGCGTTCGTGCTCGTGCGGAAACCAGGGCGGGCCGTCCACCTCGGGCGTTTCCGGGTGGGCGAAGGCCAGCAGCCGGGCGGGGCGCAGCGCCTGCAGCAGCCGGTGACTGGGCGGGCCGTTGCCGTGGAGGTCCACGGCGATGTCGGGGGGCGGCCCGGTCCAGTCGAGGGCGGCCGGCACGGCGCGCCCGGGGGCGGCGGCCGGGAGCAGGGTGTCCACGGCGCCGGTCGCCGCCACGGCCTCGCCGAGCTCTGCCGGGGCGGCGAGGACCAGCTCGTGCCCGGGATGCGCGCGGCGCAGGGCCCGCAGCGCCGGCACCCCGGCGAGCAGGTCGCCGAGGCCCAGCGCCCGCAGGACCAGCAGCCGCCGGTTCACGACGGCCGGCGCGCGGCGGCCGCGCGCGTGGCGAGCAGGGTGCTCGACCGGCCGTCGACGTACGGCAGCAGCACCGCCTGCCCGCCCCACGAGGCCAGCTGCGCGGCCTCCGGCATCTGTTCCACCGAGTAGTCGCCGCCCTTGACCCAGACGTGCGGGCGGAGCCGGGCGACGAGGTCCTCCGGGGTGTCCTCGTCGAAGGCGACGACGGCGTCCACGCACTGCAGGGCCCGCAGCACCCGGATGCGGTCCGCGAGCGGGTTGACGGGCCGCCCGGGGCCCTTGCGGCGGCGCACCGAGGCGTCGGAGTTGAGGCAGACGATCAGGCAGTCGCCGATGCCCCGGGCCTGCTGGAGCATGCTGACGTGTCCGGCGTGCAGCAGGTCGAAGCAGCCTCCCGCCGCGACGACCGTGCCCCCGGCCGCCCGGACCCGCCGGGCCAGCCGGACGCCGTCGTCCCGTTCGCCGTCCGCGTCGGCGGGGGCCTCCGGGACGTCCTCCCGGACGGCGGTACGGGGCCCGCCCTCGGCGACGTACCGGGTGGCCGCCGCCACCGCGCCCTGCACGGCCTCGGCCGGCAGCACGCCGTCGCCCAGCAGCCCGGCGGCCGTGGCCGCGAAGCAGTCGCCGGCCCCGCACGCGTCGCCGTCGTAGCGGGCGGCCGCCGGCACGAGCAGGGGGCTGTCGCCGTTGGAGAGCAGCGCGCCGCGCGGGCCCAGGGTGACCGCCACCCCGGCGGCCCGCCAGCGTACGACCAGCTCCTCCGCCATGCGGGCCGTCGCGCGCAACTCCGCGCCGCCCTCGGTGTCGTGGCCGAGGAACCGGCGGGCCTCCGTGCCGGTGGGGGTCACCAGGCGCGCTCCCGGGACGGGCGGTCCGCCCCGGGGGTGGGGATCCCAGACGAGGGTCGCGCGCCGGGCACGGGAGGCGAGCTCGTCCCGCAGCGTGTCGGCCGTGCCCCGGGCGTAGTCGGCGACGAGCAGCGCCGCCGCCCGCGACACCGCCCGGCGGGCCGGGTCGGTGGCCGCCGCGGCCCGGCCGGTGCCCCGGTCGAGCCGCACCACGGGCCGCCCGCCGGCCAGGACGCGCGTCTTCTCGGGCAGGTCGCCGTCGAGGGGCAGCGCCACCACCGTCATGACGGACTCCAGGAGTCCGCGCACGCGCAGGCTGGCCGGGTCCGTGCCGAGCGCGGTGACGAGGGTGACGGCGCGCCCGGCACGGGCGGCGAGGCAGGCGGCCAGGGCCGCCCCGCCGGGCCGGACGTGTTCCGAGCAGTCGTCCAGGACCGGCACGGGGGCGTCCGGCGCCAGCCGCTCGGCGGTGCCCACGAGGTCCCGGTCGAGCAGGGTGTCCCCGACGACCACCAGGGGAGTGGTACCGGTCGTGCCGTTCATGGGCGACAGCCCCTTTCTCGCTCCGCTCGTTCTCAGACGCCCAGTTCGGTGTCGAAGGCGCCGCACATCAGGTGCACCGCCACCAGGTGGAGTTCCTGGACGGTCGCGGTGGAGCCCGCCTCCACGCACAGCGTCTCGTCGCCGGCCTCGGCCAGCGGGTTGGGGGCGGGCCCGGTCAACGCCCATACGTGGGCGGCCGATTCGTGCCCGGCCCGCGCGGCGGACAGCAGGTTGGGGCTGGCGCCGCTCGTGGACATCAGGATCAGCACGTCGCCGGGGCGGGCATGTGCCCGTACCTGGCGCGCGAAC
This sequence comes from Streptomyces abikoensis, assembly GCF_014648775.1. GTDB lineage: Bacteria > Actinomycetota > Actinomycetes > Streptomycetales > Streptomycetaceae > Streptomyces > Streptomyces abikoensis. The sequence goes on along the minus strand of NZ_BMRT01000001.1, from coordinate 169,087 downwards.
AACTCGTCCGGGCCGTAGTCGTTGACGATGGCGGTGCAGCTGGAGGTGTCCGCGTGGAGGGCGATGGCGGAGAAGGGCCCCCGGTCGGTGCGGTAGCGGCCCACGAGCTCCGCCGTGAGGTGCTGGGCCTGGGCGGCGCTGCCGCCGTTGCCCGCCGCGAGCAGCCTGCCGCCGGCGGCCAGCGTCGTGGCCAGCCGTGCCCCCCAGCGCTCGGCGGTGGCCGCCTGCTCGGCGCGGAACCGTTCCAGGGCGGTGAGGAGACGTCCGCAGTGGTCGCCGTGCGCGGCGACGGGCCTGCTCGTGCGGGTGGCGGTCATCGGGCACCTCCGGAGGGAAGGGACAGCGGGGCGGCGACCCGGTCGTAGACGCTCTCCACGCCGTCCGCCACGTGGTCCCAGGTGAATCTGCCGAGCGTGCGCGCCCGGCCGGCCGCGCCGAAGGACGCCAGCCGCCGCGGCGAGGCGAGGAGGCTCCGCACCGCCCCGGCGAGTTCCGCCGGGCGGTCCGGTTCGACCAGCAGTCCCGTCTCGCCGTGCGCCACCGTGTCGCGGTGCCCGCCGACGTTCGTGGCGATCACCGGCACGCCGCAGGCCATGGCCTCCAGCGGCACGATCCCGAACGGCTCGTAGACCGGGGTGCACAGCACCACGTCGGCGCTGCGGATGAGGGCGGGCATGTCCTCGTGCGGCACGCAGCCGAGGAGGACCAGCCGGTCGGCGACGTCCAGCCGCCGGGCGAGGTCCGTCAGCCGTGCCGCCTCCGGGTCCTTCGGGAGGCCGTCGGCGGGTGGTCCTCCCGCCACCAGGAGTTCCGCGTCGGGCACGTCCGCCAGCGCGCGCACCGCGAGGTCGACACCCTTGCGGGCGACGAGCCGGCCGATCGCGAGGAGCCGGTGCCGGTGCCGCCGGCCGGGGGCGGCGGCCGTCTCGCCGCGGGCGGTGAAGTGCTCGGTGTCCACGCCGCACGGCACGACGGAGCAGCGGTGCCCGGGGATGCCCATGGCCCGCAGTTCCCGCACCTCGTCCGAGCAGGTGGCCAGGACCCTGGCGCAGGACATGCCGATCCGCCGCTCCACGTCCGGCCGTCCGGCTGGGCTGGTGTCGGCGGCGCCCTGGTGGCGCCGCTTGACGGTGCCCAGCGCGTGGTAGGTCTGCACGACCGGCACGGTGAGGTGGGTGGTGGCCAGCAGCGCGGCGAGGCCGGACATCCAGAAGTGGGCGTGCACCACCTCGGGCGGTTCCGCCTCCCACGTGTCGGCCAGCCGGGCGCCGAAGCACGGCATGTGCGCGTACAGCTCGTCCTTGGGAACCGCGCGCGCGGGACCGGCCCGCACGTGCTCGACCACGGCGCCCGACGGGAGGGGGACGCGGCCGGGCAGGGCGTCGTCGTCCCGGCGGGTGTAGACGGTCACGTCGTGCCCCCGCTCGGCGAGCCGGCCCGCCAGCCGGGCGACGTAGACGTTCTGCCCTCCCGCGTCCGGGCCGCCGAGGGCGGCGAGCGGGCTCGCGTGTTCCGACACCATGGCGATCTTCATCGGGTCACCTCCTTGAGCAGTCGGTCCCAGTCGTCCAGGAACCGGGGCAGGCCGTAGCGGGCGAGCGCCGCGGCGCGGGCCGCCCGGCCGGTCTCCCGGGCCGCCTCGCGGTCGGCGACGAAACGGCGGAGGGCGTCGCGCAGGACGTCCAGCCGGTTGGAGACGACCCCGGCGCCCGCCGGGACGGCTTCGGCGACCTCGGTGGTGGCCAGCGCCACCACCGGCATGCCGAGGTGCATGGCCTCCAGGAGCGAGAGGCCCAGGGACGTCCAGCGCACCGGATGGAGGTACGCGCGGCGCTCGGCCATCGCCCGGTGCAGCGCGGCCTGCGGCAGGTCCTTCCCCCGGCACCGCTCGCGCGGCAGGCCGAGGCGCTCCGCGACGTGCTCGGTGCGCATCCCGAAGACGTCCAGCGGGGCCGCCTCGGAGAAGTGGCCGAGCAGATCGGTGCCGGTCGTACGGCCCCGCCGCAACGGCTCGTTGACCACGACGGCGACCCGTGGCAGCTCGCCCGTCCACAGCGGTCCGGGATCCACGATGCCGTGCTCGATCACCGTCGTGGGCGTCGTGCCGCAGTCCCACAGCAGCCGGTTGAAGTGGGTGACGTGGACGATCGTCAGCCCGGGCCGGTCGGCGACGGGATGCCGGGTGTCGGGCACGGGCCCGCCGGGGGCGTTGTGCTCCAGGTAGACGGTGGGCACGTCCCGTCCCGGACGCCGGCCGAGGAGGCGCCGGACGAGCTCGAGCTCGCGCGGTCGCTGGAGGACCAGCAGGTCGACGTCGGTCTCCCGCAGCCGGTCCACGGGCACCTCGACGACGGAGGCGGGCCAGTCGAAGGTGACGGCGCGCCCCCGCCCGTCGGGCCCCCGGTCCGGGGTGACGGGCACCAGGTAGGTGTGCGGGCCCTGGACGAACGCCGTCGTCCACGAGCCGTGCACGTGCCACAACAGGATCCTCACGGTGACCACTCCATCCGGTCGGCCGGCTCCGCCCCGCCCGGGCCGGGCTCCAGGCCGGGCGCGCGCCCGGTGAGCTTCTCCACGGCGGCCAGCACGTCCTCGGGGGACACCCCGTTCAGGCACGGATGCCCGGCGACGGGGCACACCCGGGCCCGGCTGCCGGCGCACGGGGCCCGCTGGTCGCCGAGGAGGACGTGCGGCACGCCGAAGGGCGCCCACCGCTCGGCCGGCACCACCGGGGCGAACAGGGACACCACCGGAGTGCCCACGGCGGCCGCCAGATGGGCGGGCCCCGTGTTGCCGGCGACCACCACGGCAGCCCGGGCGAGCACCTCGGCGAGTTCGGCGGGCGTGGTGCGGCCCCCCAGGTCGAGGGCGGACCCGTGGGCGACGGAGGCCGTCAGCTCCCGTTCGCCGGGGCCGCCGGTGACCACGGTCCGGTAGCCCGCCCGCGCCAGCAGCCGCACGGTCGTCGCGAGCCGTTCCCGCCCCCAGCGACGGGCCGGTACCGCGGCGCCGGGGTGGACGACCACGTAACCGTCCGCGCCGGCCGGGCGGTTCCCCGGCGGCGTCCGGCGGACCGCGAGCCGCCCGTCGTCGCCCTCCGGCAGCGGGAAGCCCGCCGCCGAGGCGAGGTCGAGCGCGGCCTGCGCCTCGTGCCGGTGCGGCAGCCGGCGGTGCCGCAGGTCCAGCAGCGCGCCCGGGTAGTCCTCGCAGTCCGCCGCCAGCCGGTGTACCCCGGCCATGCGCAGCAGCAACGCCAGCGGCAACGGGCTCTGGTGGTACGACGTCAGGACGAGCGCCACGTCCGGCGGGTCCTGCGCGACGCGCCCCACGAACCGCGCCACGTCGGCCGCGTCCACCGGCGGCGGCTCGAAACCCACCCAGGGCGCGTCCCACTCGATCACCTCGTCCACCCCCGGCAGCATCCGCGCCGCCGGGGCGCCGAGCGGGCCGCACAGCAGCGTGACGCGGTCGGCGCGGGCGGCGACGGCACGGATCGCGGGCCCGGCGAGGAGCACGTCGCCGAAGCTGTCCAGCCGCGCCACCATGGCCTTCACCGCGGGCCACCACCCTTTGTCACCGACAGGGCGGCCGCGCCCAGGGCCAGGCGCGCCGCCGCCGGCAGATCGGGCGCCGGGCGGAGCGCGCGGGCGACCTCCTCGGGCCGGGTGAGCGGCGTCGGCACGAGCACACCCGTCGCCCCGGCGGCCGCTGCGGCCTCCATGTCGCCGCCGATGTCACCGATCACCACGCACCGCTCCGGGGCCACGCCCAGCGCCCGGGCGGCCGACAGGACCAGCCCCGGCGCCGGCTTGCGGCAGGGGCAGCCGTCGTCCGGGTGGTGGGGGCAGACCCGCCACACGTCGAACGGTCCGAGCAGCCGCTCCACCCGGGCGTTGACCACCGCCACTTGACGTGCTGTCAGCAGGCCCCGGCCGATGCCCGACTGGTTGGTGACCACACCGGTGCGCACGCCCCGTCGCCGCAGCAGCGCGAGGGCCTCGTGGGCGCCCGGCAGCGGTACGACCCGGGCCGGGTCGCCGTTGTAGGGGACGTCCTCGATCAGCGTGCCGTCCCGGTCGAACAGCACGGCGGCGGGCAGGGTGCGGCCGCTCATGCCGGGGGCCTCACGCGTGCCGCCACCGGTTCCGGGGGCACCGGGGGAGGGAACCGGCCGGGCAGCGGCCGCCGGCCGCGGTGCCGGAGGGTGCCGCGCAGCCGGTGCCAGACGGCGAGCGGCGGAATGGCGACGCTCGTGGCCACCATGGCCGTGACCTCCCTCGGCGTCCGGGGGCCCGGAGCGATCCGCGCCCACGCGAACTCGGCGGTCCCCGCCGCCCAGCCGAGCGCGGCCGCGGCGCCGAGGGCCGGGCGACGGGCGAGCGCCAGGGCCGCCGCCCCGGCCCCGGCGGCGGTGATCAGCGCGTGCCGTCGCAGCCGCCCGCGCGGCGCCTCCGCCCGCCCCCACCAGTCGCGCCCGTGGAGGCGCACCATCAGGGCGTCGTCCGCGTTGCCGGCCTGCTGCCGCAGCGAGACCAGGAGGCCGGACGGGCGCACGGGGTGCCGGGTGACGCGCGTCCCCCGCTCCAGCCGCCACCCGACGGCCATGACCCGCAGGGCCAGGTCGGCGTCCTCGCGGAAGGCCCGGGGGAACCGCTCGTCGAAGCCGCCCACGGCGTCGAGCACGGAGGTGCGGTAGGCCATGTCGGCCGTCGCCCAACGGGCCCGGGCCAGCCCGGCGGTGCCGCGTTCCCAGTCCGTGGGCCGCCGGTCGGCCGGCAGGGGCACGTCGAGCACGCCCTGCACCCCGCCCGTCCACGGCTCCGCCCGGGCCAGGTCGCGGGCCAGGTCGGCGCGCCAGGTGGGGGTCACCCGCACGTCGTCGTCGAGGAACACCACCCAGGGCGTGGTCACCGTCAGCCAGCCCGTGTTGCGGGCGGCGGCGGGACCCCTGCCCCCGCTGCGGGCCGCCCTGGCGACGCCGCGCAGCTCGCCGAGCGCGTCCAGCGGCAACGGCGGATGCCCGTCCCCGGGTCCCGGCCGGTCGTCCACGACGACGACCTCGCGGGGGGCGGGGCCCACGGATCCGGCCAGCGCGGCCAGACAATGCTCCAGGCAGGGACGCCCGAGCGTGGGAACGACGACCGCGTAGGCCGGCGGGGTGCTCACGGCTCCTCCGGCGTGCCGCAGAGCAGGGTCCGGCGCACGGCGTACGGGCCGAGCGCCAGCAGGTCCACCGGTGCCGAGCCGAAGCACTCCAGCGCGTCACGGGGATCGTCGACCATCGGCCGGCCCGCCGTGTTGAGGCTGGTGTTGACGACCACGGGCAGGCCCGTCCGCCGTTCGAACGCGGCCAGCATCCGGGCCACCAGCGGCTCCCGCGCCGGGTCGACCGTCTGGATCCGCGCGGTGCCGTCGACGTGGACGACCGCCGGGATCCGGTCCCGCCACGGCCGCGTCACCCGGTGGACGAAGAGCATGTACGGGCTGGGCAGCGGCCCTTCGAAGATCTCGGCGGCCCGGTCCGCCGCGACCATCGGGGCCACCGGGCGGAACTCCTCGCGCCCCTTGACGTGGTTGAGCCGTTCCAGGTTCGCCACGTGCCCGGGGTGGGCGAGCAGCGACCGGTGTCCGAGGGCACGCGGCCCGTACTCGGAGCGCCCCTGGAACCAGGCCACGATGCCGTCCCGCGCCAGCTCCCGGGCCACCGCCTCGGCGATGTCGGGGGGCCGTTCGTACGGCACGCGCGCCCGCTCCAGCCAGCCCCTCAGCTCGTCGTCCGACCACTCCCGGCCCAGGTCCGCCCCTTCCATGGGGGTGGGCAGCACGCCGCCGTCCGCCTCCAGTTGCAGCGCGCCGCCCAGCGCGGTCCCCGCGTCACCGGCCGCCGGCTGCACCCACACCCGGCGGAAGGGGCCCTCCACGGCGAGCCGTGTGTTGGCCACGCAGTTCAGGGCCACCCCGCCCGCCAGGGCCAGCGTCTCGGCACCGGTCCGGCCGTGCAGCCAGCGTGCCAGGTCCAGGAGGACCTCCTCCAGGCACGCCTGGGTGCTCGCGGCCAGGTCGGCGTGGTCCTGTGTCCACTCCCGCCCCGGCGCGCGCGGCTCGGTGAGCGCCTCCCACGGCACCGCGCGGGCCAGGAAACCCCCGTCCCCCGTCGCGTGGATGTGAGTGCGCAGCTCCGGCAGGAACCGCGGCTTCCCGAAGGCCGCCAGCGCCATCACCTTGTACTCGTCGCTGCTGCGCAGGAAGCCCAGATGCTCCGTCAGCTCCTCGTAGACCAGCCCCAGCGAGGACGGCAGGTCCTGCGCGGCCAGCACCTCCAGCTCCCCGCCCCGGTACACCCCCGCCAGATGCGAGGCGCACTCGCCGCGCCCGTCCAGGACGAGGACGGCGCTGTCGCGGTGCGGTCCGGCGAGCGCGGCGGAGGCGGCGTGGGCGACGTGGTGGGGGACGAAGCGGACCCGCTCCGCCGCCAGGCCCGGCAGCGCGTCCGCCAGGAACCGGGGTGCCTCCCGGGCGTACGTCTGCCGCAGCCCGTCCCAGGGGTCGTCGAGCCCCATGGCGTCCGCCGGGCGGGCCAGCGAGGGGTCGTAGGAGTAGGCGACCGCGTCGAGGTCGGCCGGGCGCAGTCCGGCGCGCTCCAGGCACCACGCCGCCGACTTCACCGGCTGCTCCCAGGCCGCGAACGGCACCGGTCGCTTGCCGTGCTTCCGCCGGGAGAACCGCTCCTCCTCGGCGGCGGCGACGATCCGCCCGTCGACGACGAGGGCGGCCGCGGGGTCGTGGAAGAGTGCGTTGATTCCGAGGATGCGCATGGCGTGCTCCGTCTTCGAACGACAGGGGGCGGCCGCTTGAGGGAACGGCTTCTCGGGGGGGGCGAGGGCCCGGTCAGGGGGCGAGGGGCCGGGCGAACCACTCGACGGTCCGCTTGAGCCCTTCCTCGCGGCTCACCCGCGGCCGCCAGCTCAGCAGCCGCTCGGCCGTCGTGGTGTCGGGGCGGCGCTTCCCGGGGTCGTCCACCGGGCGGTCGACGAAGCGGACGGTGGACGCCGAACCGGTCAGGCCGATGATCCGCTCGGCCAGTTCGAGGACCGGCTCCTCGTCGGACCCGCCGATGTTGACCGGACCCGGGTAGCCGCTGGCGGCGAGGGCGAGAATGCCGTCGACCGTGTCGTCGACGTAGGTGAGGCAACGGGTCTGGCTGCCGTCCCCGGCGACCGTCACCGCTTCCCCCGCGAGGGCCTGCCGGATGAACGTGGGCACGGCGCGCCCGTCGTCGGCCCGCATCCTCGGGCCGTAGGTGTTGAAGATGCGGACGATGGCGGTGTCCGCGTCGTACGTGCGCCGGTACGCGCTGACCAGCGCCTCCGCGTAGCGCTTGGACTCGTCGTAGACGCTGCGCGGGCCGACGGGGTTGACGTTGCCCCAGTACCGCTCGCGCTGGGGGTGCTCCAGGGGGTCGCCGTACACCTCGGAGGTGGAGGCGAGCAGGAAGCGGGCGTGGTCCCGCAGGGCCCGTTCCAGAGCCGTGTGGGTGCCGACGCTGCCGGCCTCCAGGGTCTCGATGGGCAACCGGAGGTAGTCGCGGGGGGACGCCGGGCAGGCCAGGTCGAGGACCAGGTCGACCGGCCCGGGTATGGAGTCGAGGGCCGCCGGGTCGGTGACGTCCGCCTCGACGAAGCGGAAGCCCGCGCTGCCCGTCAAATGCCCGATGTTCTCGTGGGATCCGGTCGACAGGTTGTCGACGCAGTGCACTTCCGTCCCGCCGGCCAGCAGCCGTTCACAGATGTGGGACCCGATGAAACCGGCTCCGCCGGTGACCACCGCGCGGTTCCACTCTCCGCCCATGACGGCCCTCCTTCGCACAGTGCGCGGCCGACAAGTCCGGCGTGGGGCCGGGGAAACGAGGGGGGACCGTCGGCAACGCGGGATCGATTCCGGCCGCTCGCGCTCCTGGCGCGAAAGACGGCGGCCCGGGGTCCGTTGCTTTTCGGGGGGCTGCTCACGGGCCCGATCACGGATGCCCGGTCTGTGCAGCGAGTAGCGACTCATGACAGCTTCGCACAGCACCCCGGACCACTCCACTCGGGACGCGATTGCCGGTCCGGGGGAGCGGGGCGAGCCTGGAGGAGCGACGAGGAAGGGAGCGGCTCCATGCGTGTTTCCGTCATCGGCTGCGGCCATCTGGGCATCCCGCACGCCGTCGCGATGGCCGAGATCGGCCACGAGGTCATCGGCGTCGACCTCGACCGGCCGAAGGTCGACCGCCTGACGCGAGGTCAATGCCCCATTCACGAGGGTGGGTTGGCCGACCTGCTGGCCCGGCACACCGGGACCGGGCGGCTGCGCTTCAGCACCGGCTTCGCCGGGGCGGCCGCCTTCGCGGACGTCCACTTCCTCACCGTCGGCACCCCCCTCGACGCCACCGGACGCGGCTACGACACCACCCAGGTCCTCGGCGCCGCCGAAGCGCTGGCACCACACCTGACCAGGCCCTGCGTCGTCATCGGCAAGTCCACCGTGGCGGTCGGCACCACCCGGGAGCTGGCCGGGCTGCTGGCCCGCCGGGCACCGGCGGGGGAGGGCGTCGAGGTCGTCTGGAACCCCGAGTTCCTCCGCGAGGGACACGCCGTGGAGGACACCCTCGCACCCGACCGCATCGTCGCCGGAGTGCCCTCCCGGCACGCCGAGGACGTCGTCCGCGAGCTCTACGGCCCCCTGCTGCGCCGGGGGATCCCGCTGTACGTCACCGACCACGCCACGGCCGAGCTGATCAAGATCGCCGCCAACGCCTACCTCGGCATGAAGATCTCCTTCATCAACGGGGTGGCCGACATGTGCGCCGCGGCCGGAGCCGACGTCCAGCAGCTCGCCGAGGCCCTCGGCCTCGACCCGCGCATCGGCCGCGGCGGCCTGAACGCCGGGCCCGGCTACGGCGGCGGCTGCCTGCCCAAGGACATCCGGGCCTTCACCGCCGCCGCCGAAGCCCTCGACGCCCCCGAGGCCGCCGCCCTCCTCGGCGCGGCCGAGCGGGTCAACGACTCACGGCCCGCCGCCGCCCTCCGCCTCGTCGAGGAGACCCTGGGCCGCGCCGTCACCGGCGCGAAGGTCACGGTGTGGGGCGCGGCCTTCAAGGCCGGCACGGACGACATCCGCGAATCCCCCGCCCTCGCGATCGCCACGCTCATGCACCGGCGGGGCGCCGCCGTCACCGTCCACGACCCCCTCGCGGTGCCCACCGCGCTGACCCACCACCCCTATCTCACCTACGAGACGGACCTGGAGGCGTCCGTCACCGGGGCCGAACTCGTCGTCCTGGCCACCGAATGGCCGCACTTCCGCCACGCCGCCGCCGACCACCTCGCCACCCTCGTCGCCAGGCCGGTCCTCGTCGACCTCCGCAACCTCCTCGACGCCGGCACCTGGCGCGCGGCGGGCTGGACGGTCCGGCAACTCGGCCGCCCCGCTCACGAAGGGCGCTGACCCCGTCCCCCGCCGGGCCCCGGGGCGGCGATCACCCGCACGCTCCGCACGGTCGTGTCGGCGGCGTCGGGCACGACCATGCTCGCCTCCACCCCCGTCCGCAGATACCGCAGCACCTCCCCGTCGAGCCGCTCGCCCGGCAGCGCGACGGGGATGCCGGGCGGGTACGGGGTGAGCGTCTCGGCGGCGATCCGGCCCGGCGCCTCGTCCCACGGCACCTGCTCGGTGTCGCCGAAGAAGGCGTCCCGGGGGAGCACCACCTGCTCCAGCCGCAGCCGGGGCGGATCCGGCACCTCCACGGGCCGGGCGGGGCGCAGCCCGGCCGCGTTCCGCACCAGGTCGCGCAGGGCGCCGAGCAGGGTGTCCGCGGTCCCCTCGTCGTCGGCGTGGGTCAGCTGGGCGCTGATCCGCCGGTGATCGCACACGTGGAGGTTCACCCGGTGCCGTTCGCGGAGCCGGTCGGCGGCGCGGTATCCGGTGGTCCCCAGCGCGGAGAGGTCGACGACGAGCTGGAGCGGGTCCAGGTCCGCCGCGTGCCCGGGGTCGCAGAAGTCGGCGCGGCCGTGGACGTGGAGGCCCGGCAGCTCCTCGATACGGCACCGCACGTCCTCGGCGAGGGCGAGGGCGCGGTCGTAGAGCTTCCGGCCGTCCAGGACCATCTGGCGACGCCATCCGTCCAGGGCGGCGTGGACGAGCACGGAAGGGCTCGTGGTGCCGAGCAGGTCCGCGCAGGCGCTGAGCCTCCTCGCGTCGACCCGCTCGCCCCGGAGGTGGAAGACGGAGCTCTGCTCCAGGCCGGACCCCATCTTGTGCGCGGAGGTGACGCACACGTCCGCTCCCGCGTCCATGGCCCAGGCCGGCAGGTCCGGGTGGAACGGCAGGTGCGCGCCCCACGCCTCGTCCACGATCAGGGGCCTGTCGTGGCGGTGGCAGACCTCCGCGATCGCCTCCAGGCCGGCACAGGTGCCGTACGGGGTGGGGCTGGTGACCAGGGCCCCCTTGGCGTCGGGGTGCCGCCCGAAGGCGTCCGCGAAGGCCCGGGCGGACGGCGGATGCGCCAGGTGGAGGCCGCCGTCCCAGCGCGGCTCCACCCATATGGGGCGCACTCCCGACAGGATCAGCCCGGCGACCACCGACTTGTGGGCGTCCCGGCCGATCAGCAGCTCCTCGTGGGGTCCGGCGACCGCGAGCATGGCGGCCTTGACCGACAGGGAGCTGCCACAGGTGGAGAAGAACGTGTGGTCGGCGCCGACCGCGTCCGCCATCAGGGCCTCGGCCCGGGCCAGCACGCCGTGCGAACGCGTCCGGTCGTCGAGGCCGCTGATGGCCAGGACGTCCCCGGTGAACACCGCCTCGCCCAGGACGGCCAGGACCCGCTGGTCGGTTCCTCTCGCCTGCTTGTGGCCCGGAGGCGTGAACGGGGTCTGTCCCTGAGCGCCGTACGCGGCGAGAGCTTCCAGCACGGGTGCGCACGTATGGTCCATGAGGGGCCGCCTTCCCCGGTCGGCGACGGACAGACGTCCGCGCGGCGGATTCTCCTACGCGTTCCCGATCCGGAGCGTCGGCGTGGCGGGCAGCGGGGGCCGGGGCCGGCTCGCGAGCGACGGGTCCACCCTGGCGCAGCGCCACAGTTCCTCGGCGTACGGGACGGCGACGCACAGCGCGACGGACGCGAGGACGCCCGCCCGGGCGCGGCCGGACAGCGGCCGGGCCTTGGGCCGCAGGCGGAAGTCCGGACGCGCGGGTCCCCGCCCGAAGAGCGCCAGGGCCTGGTCCCAGTGGAGGGCGGTCAGGGAGAGGACGGCCATGAGCGGCACGGTCTCCAGCAGACTGTGCACGTGCTGCTCGGTCGTCGTGACCCGGCGCCGCTCCTCCGCGTACGCCACGTCCCAGAAGGCCGTGGCCTGATGGGCGCACAGCCCGAGCAGGGCCCACGCCAGCACGCCCGCGTCGACCTGGCAGAACAGCCCGAGCACCACCGGGAACCCGGCCTCGGTGAGCATGACCGCGTGGATGACGGACTCACGGGTGCCGGCGGTGCGCTCGATGCCGGAACGCCGGTGCAGCCACCAGTCGGCCAGGCCCGCGCCGATCCACAGCGGCACCACGAAGCCGACCAGGATCCGTCGCGTGGCGTCGTCCACCCCCGCGTGGCGCCGGGCCTCCCGGTTCACGAAACGCTCCGCCCCGGGCACCCCCGCCCCCAGGAACCGCCGCAGCCGCCGTCGTACGATCGCCCTCACCGCAAGGCCCTCCACTCCAGCCGGGAATCTCCACCCCACGCCGCCCGGCCGGCGTCCGCAACCGGGACGGACCGTCCGAACGGAGCAGGCATGGCGGGCACCGGCCCGGGGCAGGTGCCAGCCTGACCTGTGGGGACGGTACCGGCCGCCCCCGCACCCCCGATCGCCTACCCGCGACCTCCGAGGCGGTAACCATGACCGCGTACGACGACATGACCACCGCCGCACGGTCCCCGCACCCCCGGGCGGCGGTCTTCGACGTGGACGGCACGCTCGTGGACACCAACTACCTCCACGCCGTCTGCTGGTGGGAGGCCTTCCACCAGCAGGGCCACCGCGTGGCCATGACGGACATCCACCACACCGTCGGCATGGGCTCGGGCCGGCTCCTGGACCGGCTGCTCGGCGAGGACCGCGACCACGACGGCGACGACGCCCTCAGCGCGGCGCACAAGTCCCTGTACGCCACCTACTTCGACCGCCTCCCCGTGCTCGACGGAGCGGCCGACCTGCTGCGCGCCCTCGCCGACCGGGACTGGCGGATCGTCCTGGCCACGTCCGCGCAGGGCTCCGAACTCGAGGCGCTGCGGCGCGCGATCGGCGCCGACGACGCGATCCTCGACGCCACGAGCGCCGATGACGTGGACGCGAGCAAGCCCGCCCCGGACCCGGTGCGCCAGGCCCTCAAGGACGCGGAGACGCCCCCGGAGCGGGCGCTGTTCGTCGGGGACACCGTCTGGGACGTCGAGGCGGCGCGCCGGGCCGACGTGGGCTGTGTGGCGCTGCTGTCCGGGGGGATCGGCCGGGCCGAGCTGGAGGAGGCGGGGGCGATCGCCGTCTACCGCGACCCCGCCGCGCTCCTGGCGGACCTGGACGACAGCCCGTTCGGCCGGATGGAACGGGCCTGAACCGACAGCCGTACGTGTGGGTTCCGGTTTCCGCCCACCGATGCCGGGAAACCGGAACCCATGGTGCGAATCGGCTACACGATGATGACGGAACAGGCAGGGCCGAGGGATCTCGTCGCCCATCTCGTGGGCGCCGAGGAGGCGGGTTTCGACTTCTCGGTGATCTCGGACCACTACTTCCCCTGGCTCGCCTCCCAGGGACACAGCCCCAACGCGTGGGCCGTCCTGGGGGCCGCCGCGCAGGCCACCTCCCGCATTCCGCTGATGACCTTCGTGACCTGCCCCACCACCCGCTACCACCCCGTCGTGGTCGCCCAGCAGGCGGCCACCGTCCAGGCCCTCTCCCAGGGGCGCTTCCGGCTGGGGCTCGGCTCCGGGGAGAACCTCAACGAGCACGTGGTCGGCGAGGGCTGGCCCTCGGTCGACGTCCGGCAGGAGAAGCTGGCGGAGGCGGTGACGATCATCCGGGCCCTGTTCGAGGGCCGGACGCTCACCCACCACGGCGTCCACTACGACGTCGCCCACGCGAAGCTGTGGGACCTGCCCGACCCCGTCCCGCCCATCGGCATCGCCGTCTCCGGCGAGGACTCCTGCCGCATCGCCGGCCACCTCGCCGACCTGGTCATCGCCACCGAGCCGCGCAAGGAACTCCTCGACTCCTTCGACAGCCACGGCGGCGCCGGCAAACCCCGCGTCGGCCAGCTGCCCGTCTGCTACGACCGGGACCGCGACGCGGCCGTCGCCCGCGCCCACGACCAGTTCCGCTGGTTCGGGCTGGGCTGGCCGGTGAACGCCGAGCTCCCCCACGACCTCGCCTTCGCCTCCGCGTCGCGGTTCGTCACCGAGGACGACGTGGCGGACGCCATCCCGTGCGGCTCGGACGTGCGGGACTTCGTCGAGGCCGTCCGCCCCTACGCCGAGGCCGGCTTCACCGAGATCGCCCTCGTCCAGATCGGCGGCGGCCACCAGGAGGAGTACCTCCGCTGGGCGGCCGCCGAACTCCTCCCGGCCCTGCGCGAACTCTGAACCCGCGCGAACTCCGGGGGCCGCGGACGCCCCGCGTCAGCCCAGCAGCCGGGCCGCGACCTTCAGATCCGCCACCAGCCCCGCGTACATCGCGGCCCGCTCCTCGTCGTCCGCCCGCAGCACCGCGGACGGGTGGATGGTGGCCACCAGCGTCCCCTCGCCCTCCCCGGAGCCGTCGAGCGCCGGCAGGGGCAGCGCCAGGCCACGCTGCTTCCCCACCCTGAACGACGACCCGAACAGCGCCTTCCCCGCCGTCGCGCCCAGCGCCACGACCACCTCGGGAGCGACCAGGCGCAGCTCCTCCGCCAGCCACGGCCTGCACGCCCTGATCTCCTTCAGATCCGGCGCCTTGTGGATACGGCGCTTGCCGCGCTGCGCCGGCTCGAACTTGAAGTGCTTGACGGCGTTGGTGACATAGGTCCCCCCGGGGTCGATGCCCGCCTCCCCGAGGGCCCGGTCCAGCACACCACCGGCGGGGCCGACGAACGGCCGGCCCTGCCGGTCCTCCTGGTCGCCCGGCTGCTCGCCCACCAGGAGCATGCGCGCCGAGGTGTCACCGGCGCCGAAGACCGTCTGGGTCGCCTCCCGGTACAGCGGACAGCCCTGACAACCCGCCGCCGCGTCCCTCAAAGCACGCAGGCCGGCTCCTTCGGGCACATAGGGCCCCGCGTCGTAGCCCTCGGGTCCTCGTGACATGTCGATCCTCCCTGCGGTCGGTCACAGTGTCGCCCCCCGCGCCGTCCGATCGGCGGCTCTCGCCCTGCGCCGTGGTGTCGCGAGTGCCACGGTGGGCATGTGCGTGAATGAGCGAGAGGAGTCAGCGATGCCCAGGGGTTCCAGCTCCAAGCGTGAGCGGCAGTACGAGCACATCAAGGACAGCGCGCTGGACCGGGGGGAGAGCAGGAAACGGGCGGAGGAGATCGCGGCGCGCACCGTCAACAAGGAGCGGGCCCGCTCGGGGGAGTCGAAGACGGCCAGCCGGTCCTCGCTACAGGACATGTCGTCCTCGAAACGCGGCGGGAAACGCTCGCACTCCGGCGCCCAGGGCCCGACCAAGGAACAGCTCTACAACGAGGCCAAGCAGAAGAACATCGAGGGGCGCTCGAACATGAACAAGGACGAGCTGAAGCGGGCCCTGGGCCGGAGCTGACCGGGCACGGGGGGCCGCATGCCCGCGAACGGAGCAGCCGGAACGGAACCACCGGAAGCCGAGGGGCCCAGGCGGGACGGCCGTCACGAGTCCCCGGCCCAACGGGCGGACCGCCGCTGGACCGAACTGCTCCAGGAAGTACGCGTCACCCAGACAGGTGTCCAGATCCTCTTCGGATTCCTGCTCACCGTCGCCTTCACCCCCCGCTTCGCCACCCTGGGCGACACCGACCGTGCCATCTACGTCGTCACCGTGGTGCTGGGGGCGGCCACGACCGGCGCCCTGGTGGGGCCGGTGGCCTTCCACCGGATCGTCAGCGGGCACCGGCTCAAGGCGCAGACCGTGACCTGGGCCGCGCGGCTGACCATGGCCGGCGTGGTCCTGCTGCTGGCCACCGTCACCTCGGCGCTGCTGCTGATCCTGCGGATCGCCCTCCACAACGCGGCGGTTCCCTGGGTGGTCGGCGGCGTGGTCGCCTGGCTGATGCTCTGCTGGTTCGGGCTCCCGGGCTGGGCGCTGCACCGGTACGAACGCAGGAAATGACCGCCGGACCGGCGGGAAAGGAGCGTCACCCGAGATGCGCATCGCGTTCCTCATGGCACCGGAAGGTGTCGAGCAGATCGAACTCACCGACCCCTGGCAGACCGTACGCGACGCCGGAGGCACCCCCGAGCTGGTCTCCACCAAACCCGGGCGCGTCCAGGCGTTCCACCACCTGGACAAGGCGGATACCTTCGCCGTCGACACCGACCTGGACCGGGCCCGGCCCGACGACTACGCCCTGCTGGTGCTGCCGGGCGGAGTCGCCAACCCCGACGCGCTGCGCCTGGACGAACGCGCCGTCGCCTTCGTCCAGGCGTTCTTCACCGCCGGGAAGCCCGTCGCCGCGATCTGCCACGCCCCGTGGACGCTGGTCGAGGCCGGCGTCGTCGACGGTCGCACCCTCACTTCCTGGCCCAGTCTGCGCACCGACATCCGCAACGCGGGCGGGAACTGGGTCGACGAAGAAGTCGTGGTCTGCGGTGAGGGCCCCAACACCCTGATCACCAGCCGTAAACCCAAGGACCTCAAGGCGTTCGGCGCCGCGCTGACCGAAGAACTCCGGAAGCTCGGCGGGTGAACCTCAGCGGGTGAAGCGGTGGTCCTCCTCGATGACCGGGGCGGCCGGAGGCGGCGGCTGGGTATGCCGGCGTTTGAACACGCTCACATACGCGGCGGTGCCGAGGAAGCCGACCGCCATCAGGATCAGGCCGACAAGAGTGATGTTCATGCCCTGTACGTGCCAGTCCACGGCGAAGCTGAGGATCGCGCCCACAGCGATGAGGCCGATGCACCATCCCATGCCCATGGTTGATTACCTCCATCGGTTCGGCTCAGGAGCGCGTACCCCCGGCCGGGAGAGTCAACCATCGGGCCTGTGCGTACGACCGCGGCCTCCTACCAATAGTGGCGCCGGCCGCCGACAGCGTGACCCGCCGCCCCCAGGACCCACAGAATCAGGCCTATGACCAGCAGGATGATGCCGATCGTCCACAGGATATGGAGACCCAGCACGAATCCGACGATGAGAAGGATGACACCTAGGATGATCACGACGATCTCCTGAGTTCTACTCGCCTGTACCCCAGGCTGGGAGGGCGGCTGCACAAGGGGCAGCCATTCTTTTTGCCCGAGCCGACCTAGAGGCCGACAGGTGCCTCAAGTTTCATGATATCTCCGGGACGGTGCGCCGGGAAGGTCAGGGAGCGCCGCCGGGGGGCGGCGCTCCCGCATTCACTGCTTGCCGGACTTCTTTATCCTGGCGGCCGTCTCCTGAGCCTTTCCCTCCAGCTTCTCGACATGCCCCCGGATCTCCTGCTTCGGGTCGCCCGTGACGCGCCCGGTGGTTTCCTTCAGGGCGCCCTTGACCTGCTTGGCCTTGCCCTTCGCCTTACCCATGATCGCCACTCCAGAGGACGGAATTGCCTGTGCCTCCAGCTCACTCCTTGCTTTCCGCGCCCGCAACCGGGGTCCGGTGCGAGCACTGATTCGATCCGGCGTGGGGCGAACGGGGGATACGCCCGTGCCCGACGGCTGAATGCCCCGTTTACCGGTCACGGCCGCAGGGAACGGAGAGGCGATGCCGCAGCTGGAGATCGATCGCGTCCTGGAGCCGTCGGAAGGGTCCTTCGACCCGGGCGGCGGCCTGGGCGGGCGGATCAGGGAATACCTCACCACGACCGATCACAAGACGATCGGGAACATGTACCTGGTGACCTCCTTCGGGTTCTTCCTGCTGGGAGGGCTGCTGGCGATGCTGATGCGGGTGGAGCTCGCCCGGCCGGGACTCCAGCTCTTCAGCACCACCCAGTACAACCAGCTGTTCACCATCCACGGCACGATCATGATGCTGCTCTTCGCGACCCCCACGTTCACGGGGTTCGCCAACGCCGTCATGCCGCTCCAGATCGGCGCTCCCGACGTCGCCTTCCCCCGCCTGAACGCCCTGACGTACTGGCTGTTCCTCTTCGGCGGGCTGATGGTCGTCTCCGGGCTCGTCGTGCCCGGCGGGGCGGCGTCCTTCGGCTGGTTCGCCTACGCCCCGCTGAACAGCGGCGTCTACTCGCCGGGCGCGGGCGGCGACCTGTGGGCCATGGGCCTGGTGCTGACGGGAGTGAGTACGACGCTGGGCTCGGTCAATTTCATCGCCACGATCCTGTGCCTCCGGGCCCCCGGGATGACCATGTTCCGGATGCCGCTGTTCACCTGGAACGTCCTGCTCACGGCGGTTCTGGTGCTGCCCGCCTTCCCCGTGCTGACGGCGGCCCTGTTCGCGCTGGAGGCGGACCGGAAATTCGGCGCGCACGTGTTCGACGCCGCGAACGGCGGGGCCCTGCTCTGGCAGCACCTCTTCTGGTTCTTCGGCCATCCCGAGGTCTATATCGTCGCCCTGCCGTTCTTCGGGGTGGTGACCGAGATCATTCCGGTATTCAGCCGCAAACCCGTCTTCGGCTACACCGGAATGGTCGGCGCGACCATCGCCATCACCATGCTCTCGGCCACGGTCTGGGCCCACCACATGTTCGCCACCGGCGCGGTACTGCTGCCGTTCTTCTCACTCATGTCCTTTCTCATCGCAGTCCCGACCGGGGTGAAATTCTTCAACTGGATCGGCACCATGTGGCGGGGCAGCGTCTCCTTCGAGACGCCCATGCTGTGGGCGATCGGATTCATGGTCACCTTCCTGCTGGGCGGGCTCAGCGGAATCGTCATCGCCTCCCCGCCCCTGGACTTCCATCTGACCGACAGTTATTTCATCGTCGCCCATCTCCATTACGTCCTCTTCGGCACCATCGTCTTCGCCATGTTCGGCGGCTTCTACTTCTGGTGGCCCAAACTCACCGGCAAAATGCTGGACGAGCGCATCGGCAAGGTGCACTTCTGGACGCTGTTCACCGGATTCCAGACGACCTTTCTTGTCCAGCACTGGCTCGGCGAGATGGGCATGCCCCGCCGCTACGCCGACTATCTGGCGGCCGACGGATTCACCGTCCTGAACACCCTCTCCTCCATCGGCGCGTTCCTGCTCGGCCTGTCCACCCTGCCGTTCCTGTACAACGTCTGGAGGACGGCGCGGTACGGCGAGAAGGTCGAGGCCGACGACCCCTGGGGGTACGGGCGCTCGCTGGAGTGGGCCACCGGCTGCCCCCCGCCCCGCCACAACTTCGAGGCGATCCCACGGATCCGCTCCGACTCGCCCGCCTTCGACCTCCACCACCCGGAGGTCCGCGCCCTGCCGGCCGGTTCCGGCACGGTTGAGCCGACCCCCGACACGCTGGGAGAACACAGCGAATGAAGACCGAGGCCTGTCTCTTCGCCGGTGTCGCGGTCTTCTTCCTCCTCACCGACGCGGTCTACATGTGGTTCTCGCGGGAACCGGCCGGCAGCGCGGCGCTGACCGTCTGCTTCCTCATGGCATCCGTCATCGCCTTCTTCTGCGCCGTGAACCACCGCCGCAGGGGCGGCAGACCGGAGGACCGCGGTGACGGGCGGATCCACGAGCGCGCCGGCGCGCTGGACTTCTTCCCGCCGCACAGCGGCTACCCGCCCCTCACCGCCCTGGGCGCGGCCCTGCTGGTGCTCGGCATCGTCTACGGGCTGTGGCTGTTCATCATGGGAGCCGCCGTCACCGTCGCGGGAATCCTCGGCATGGTCTTCCAGTTCCTGAACGCGGACGACTGACGCGGACGACTGACGCGGACGACTGACGCGGACGACCGACCCGGGCGCCCCGGCGCCTACTCCTCCTCCGCCCCGGGCAGCGGCCCCAGCGTCCGGCCCGAGACCTGGAGCCGCTGCTCGGTGGTGGCAGGCATCTCCACCCGGTCCCGGTAGTACCAGGAGCTGAGCGCCGCCCGGAGCCGGTACCGGCGCGGCGACCCCACCGCCGGGCGGGACAGGGGCGCCGGGACGTCGCGCACCAGCAGCCGGTAGTGGTATGCGGACGCCAACGGCCGGCTCCCCTCGCGCATCCGCCCCTCCGGCGACTGGCTGACCGCCCCCGTCTCCTCACCCTCCCGCAGCAGCTTGCGGTCGTGGGCCTGCAGCGCCAGGCAGACCCGCTTGGTGACGAGGAAGGCGAGCGGCGGCCCGGCGACCACCGCCACCCGGTAGATCCAGGTCAGCGTCTCCAGGGACACCCGGAAGACCATCGCCGTGACGTCATTGCCCGCGGCCGCCAGCAGCACCGCGTAGAACACCACGGCCGCCACACCCAGGGCGGTGCGCACGGGCCGGTCCCGGGGCCGGTCGCACAGATGGTGCTCCATGAGGTCCCCGGTGACCCACCTCTCGAAGAAGGGGTAGAGATAGAGCACCAGGAAGAGCACCCCGGGCAGCACCACCGCGGGCAGAAGGACGTTCCACATCAACGTGTGACCGCCCACCATGTTCTCCCACGGCGGCATGAGCCGCAGGGCGCCCTCCAGGAACCCCACGTACCAGTCCGGCTGGGCGCCCGTCGACACCTGGTCCGCCCGGTACGGCCCGTACACCCAGACGGGGTTGACCTGGGCGATGCCGCCGAGCAGCGCGAGCACACCGAAGACCGCCAGGTTCAGCCCCACCGACCTGGTGGCGAACTGCGGGAACATCGGCATGCCGACCGCGTTGCGGTTCGTCCGCCCGCGCTCCGCCCAGTGGGTGTGCTTCAGATAGACGACCAGCAGCAGGTGCGCCGTGACCAGCGCGATCATCAGGCCCGGCACGAGCAGCACATGCGCGATGTACATGCGGCGCACCACCACGTGCCCCGGGAACGGGCCGCCCCACACGAAGAAACTCAGGTAGGTGCCGACCACCGGGATCGACATCACGATCGTATTGGCCGTCCGCAACCCCGTGCCCGACAGCAGGTCGTCCGGCAGTGAGTAGCCGCAGAAGCCCTCCAGCAGCCCCAGCATGAACAGCGTCACGCCGATCATCCAGTTGAGCTCACGCGGCCGGCGGAACGCCCCGGTGAAGAAGACCCGCAGCATGTGCACCCCCAGGGCCGCCACGAAGACCAGGGCCGCCCAGTGGTGCATCTGCCGGATCAGCAGCCCGCCGCGCACCTCGAAGCTGAGGTCGAGCGTCGAGGCGTAGGCGCCGGTGACGAGCAGCCCGCGCAGCGGCCCGTACGAGCCCTGGTACGCCCTCTCGGCCATGTCCGGGTCGAAGAACAGCGTCAGATAGGTGCCCGTGAGGATCAGCACCATGAGGCTGTAGAGCGCGATCTCCCCCAGCAGGAACGACCAGTGGTCCGGAAACGCCTTCCGGAACAGGGCCCGGACGGCCTCGGAGACCGGGGCGCGGCGGTCGAGCCCGACGTACCCGGTGAAGGCGGCCTGCCGCGCCCGGGCCCTGAGCATCGCCCTCTGCTTCCGCAGCAGCAGCATGCGTTCACCACGCTCCCTCCGGACCGGTCCCACCGCCGGTGGACAGATGTCGACAGATAGATCACGGCACGGTCCCGGCCGTGTGCCGGAGAGCCCCGGCCCGACGGGCCGGGCGTTCCTCCCAACGGGTGCTGCCGATCGGCCCAACCGCCGCGCGGATCCGCCCGGTGAGGGGAAGGAGTGGGGCACACGAGGCAGCCACCGCCCGCCGGAAGGAGCACGGTGCCCAGGGACCCCGCCGAAGCGGACCTCATCGGCGAACTCACCGCCGACCACCTGAAGGTGCAGCGTCTCTTCGAGCGCGTCCGCGCCGCCGCCCCGGGCAGCACGGAGCGCAAGGAACTGACCGAACGGGCCACCATCGAGCTGGTGCGCCACGGGGCCCTGGAGAAGCAGCACCTGTACCCCGCCGTCCGCGAGCACCTGCCCGGGGGAGCGGAGTGGGAGGAGCGGGAACTCGCCGAACACGCCGACATCGAGCGCGTCCTTGCGGAGCTGGCGCGACGCGAGCCCGCCGAGGAGGAGTTCGACCTCCTGCTCCTGACGCTGGTGGACCGGGTGACCGCGCACGTGCTGGAGGAGGAGCAGCGGCTCTTCCCCCGGGTGCAGGCCGTCTGCCAGGCCGAGGTGCTGCGGGAGCTGGGCGAGAAGGTCCGCGCCGGGAGGGCCACGGCCCCGACCCGGCCCCGGCCGCCCGCCCCGCGGGCCGAGCCGGCCGTCAGACCGCTGGTGCCCGGCACGGGGCTGCTCGACCGGGTCCGGGACTTCCTCACCGGCCGGGGCCGGCGGGCCTCCGGGTGAACCGTCCGCCGGCCCGCCGGGGCTCACCGGCGCGGCGGACCGGACGGGCCGTCAGGAACGGGCCGTCCTGGAACGGAGGCCCACCATCCGCCAGATGCGGATCTCCCGGACGAGCCCGGGGAACTCCTTCACCAGGATGCCGAGCGTCACCGCTCCGGCCACCAGGGCCTGTGTGATCAGCAGTCGTCTGGCCATGGGTCCGGCCATGCGTCGCACTCCTTCGGTCGACGGGGTCCCGGCTCAGCCGGGCGGGATGTTCGGCATGACGTCCAGGACGGCGTCGTGCTCCTTCGCGTGGATGCCCGTCGACCGCCGGGCGTCGGACGTGCCGTCCTCGTGGTGGCCGGGCTGGCGGGTGTGCGGGCCCTTGTTGCCCTCGTGGACACCCCGGACGTGGGTCGGGGTGTCGGGTTTGACGTCGGCCTTGCCGACCCGGATGCGGCCCATGCGCTCTCTCCTTACCTCCGGGCGTCCTCGCCGCGTTCGGCGAGGTCCGTGAAGAAGCGGTCGATCGCCGGCCGGATCCGGTCGCCGCCGGACAGGCCGCGCCACTCCCGCCGTACCAGGGCGACGAGCCGGTAGCAGTCGTCGACGGGGACGATCCAGTGGTCCTGCCGCCCCCGCGCGGTGTTGACGAGCAGGGCCTCCACCTCGGGCACGAGCGCGCTCAGCGACGGGCACCGGCCGACGACCTCGCGCCAGCCCTCCGGGGCGACCTCCCAGCGTGTCGCCCCGGCCGGGCTCGGATAGTGGGCCGTCACCTCGCCGCCGGCGCGCGGGACGAAGAAGGCGAGCCCCACCGGCACGCCGAGCCCCTCCGTGGGAACGGGCGGGAGGCGGACCCGGCGCGTCGGGATCAGCAGGTAGTGGTCCGCACCGGCCGCCTCGCGGGTGAACAGCAGGGCGCACGCCCGGCAGGCGCACAGCACCTCGGCCCGCTCGGTGCCGTACAGATGCCGGTGGCCGTCCTCGGCGGGGGTGCCGCACAGGTCGCAGCGGTCCGGCTCGCCCGGGGGCCCGGCGGCCGGCCGGGCGATGACCCGGGCCAGGGCCCCGCCGGTCACGCGGGCCTCCCGGCCGTCGCCGGGCGGGTGCGGACGGCGTCGAGGGGGACGAACGCGCCGGGCCGTTGCTCGTCCGGCGGCCGATCCTCGTCCTCCGGCGCCCGGCGGACGTCCGACAGCTCGGGGGCGAGCGCGAGCACGGCCTCCCGGACGGCGTCCGCCAGACCGGCGGCGGAGGAGGGACAGCCGGACGTCCTGAGCCGGACGGTGGCGACACCGTCGGAGACCCCGGCCAGGCGCAGCTCGCCGCCCCGGTCCCGTACGACGGGCCGGACGGCCTCGACGGCCCGGGCCACCCGCCGTTCGACCGGCTCGGGGTGGATGCCGTGGAGGGCCAGCAGATGCCCGACGAGCTCGTCGTCGGCCAGCCGCTCCGCGATCGCGGGACCGGCCGCCTCCAGCACCCGGGTCAGGGCCTCGCCGTAGAGCTCGGTGAGGACCCGTACGGCGTCCAGGGCGGTCCGCGCGGTGGGCCCGGGGGCGGCCTCCAGCTTTCCCAGCAGGTCGTCGGCGCGGGTCAGCAGGGGCAGGGGGTCAGCCATGGCCGGCGCCGAAGGTCGGGGAGTGCACGGTCTTCCGCACCTGGCCGCGGCCGAGGTACATGTGCACGCCGCAGGGCAGGCAGGGGTCGAAGCTGCGGACGGTGCGCATGATGTCGACGCCCTTGAAGTCGTCCGGCCCGTTCTCCTCGAAGACGGGCTGCCCCTGCACGGCGTCCTCGTACGGGCCGGGGGTGCCGTAGCTGTCGCGCGGGCTGGCGTTCCAGGGGGTGGGCGGATAGGGGTGGTAGTTGGCGATCTTCTTGTCCTTGATCACCAGGTGGTGGGAGAGGACGCCGCGCACCGCTTCGTGGAAGCCGCAGCCGATGGCCTCGTCCGGCACCTCGAAGTCGGTGAAGGTGCGGGTATCGCCGGAGCGGACCATGTCCATGGCGCGCTCCAGGAAGGTGAAGGCCATGGCGGCGGCGTAGGCCACGAAGTAGGGGCGGGCCCGGTCGCGTTCGATGGTGTTGCTCCACCGGGGGATCTTCCACTCCAGTGTGGTCTCGGGCAGCTTCTCGCTCCTGGGCAGGGTGATCCGCACGCTGTGGCCGGTGGCCTTGACGTAGGGGGTGTCGACGAGCCCGTTGAGGGCGGTGGACCACAGCCGGGCCAGGGGGCCGCCGCCGGTGTCGAGGGCCAGATGGCTGTCGGTGCCCTGGTCGTACCAGCGGGGGCTCATCACCCAGCTGTAGTTGCCGTCGAAGTCGCGCTTCTGCGGCTCGGGCAGGGTGGTCTGGTTCCACGGGTGACGGATGTCGACGGGGTTGCCGAGCGGGTCGTGGGTGACGAACGGCTCCTCGGCCGTCCAGTCCCCGTAGAAGGAACTGCCCAGCAGGACGCGCAGGCCGAGGTTGATGTCGACGAGATTGTTGGTGACGAGCTTGCCGTCCACGATGACGCCGGGGGTGACGTACATGGCCTTGCCCCAGTCGTTCATCGTCTCGTAGCGGTAGTCGCAGACGTCGGGGTTCTGCCAGGCGCCCCAGCAGCCGAGGAGGATCCGGCGGCGCCCGACCTCCTCGTAGCCGGGGAGGGCGTCGTAGAAGAAGTCGAAGACGTCGTCGTTCATCGCCACCGACTGTTTGACGAAGTCGAGGACGCGCATCAGGCGGGAGAGGTACTCGGTGAAGGTGGTGGGGGTGGGCTGGGTGCCGACGCCGCCGGGGTAGAGGGTGGAGGGGTGGACGTGCCGGCCCTCCATCTGGCAGAACATCTCGCGGGTGATCCGGCTGATCTTGAGCGCCTGCTTGTACACCTCGCCCTCGAAGGGGTTGAAGGCGCGCATGATGTCCGCGACGGTGCGGTAGCCGTGGATCTCGCCGCGGGGCGCCTGGGTGCGTTCCGCGCGGGCGAGGACACCGGGGTTGGTGCTCTTGACCATCGCCTCGCAGAAGTCCACGAACACCAGGTTGTCCTGGAAGATGGTGTGGTCGAACATGTACTCTGCCGCCTCGCCGAGGTTGACGATGCTCTCGGCGAGCGGCGGCGGCTTGACGCCGTAGGCCATCTGCTGGGCGTAGTCGGAGCACGTGGTGTGGTTGTCGCCGCAGATCCCGCAGATGCGCGAGGTGATGAAGCCGGCGTCCCGGGGGTCCTTGCCCTTGAGGAAGACGGAGTAGCCGCGGAACAGCGACGAGGTGCTGTGGCATTCGGTCACTTCGCCGTTGGCGAAGTCGATCTTCGTGTAGATGCCGAGGTTGCCGATGATCCGGGTGATCGGGTCCCAGGACATCTCCACGATCTTCGCGGGTTTGCGCTCCCCCGTCGACCGGTCGGCCGTTGCCGTCATGTGAGTTCTCGCCTTTTCGTTCGTGTCGTCGCCCGGGTCTTCCGCGGTGCGTGGGTGCCGCGCGAGCGCCAGGTGGGGTCGTAGCCGGTGGTCAGGTCGGGGCCGTTGTGGTGCCACTTGGGCTCGCGGTTGACGGCCGTGTTGGTGATGCCGCGCAGCCGCCGGACGAGCGCGCCGTACGGTTTGATGAGCGTGGCGGAGAGGGCGCCGCCGGTGGGCTCGTCCATGAACGGCATGAAGGCGTCGGGGAAGCCGGGCATGGTGCAGCCGATGCAGATGCCGCCGACGTTCGGGCAGCCGCCGACGCCCGCCATCCAGCCGCGCTTGGGGACGTCGCAGTTGACCACCGGGCCCCAGCAGCCGATCTTCACCTGGCACTTGGGCGAGTTGTAGTCCATGGCGAAGTCGCCCTGCTCGTAGTAGGCCGCCCGGTCGCAGCCCTCGTGGACGGTCCGGCCGAACAGCCACTGCGGGCGCAGCATGTGGTCCAGCGGTGGCGCGGGGGCCGTGCCGGCGGCGTGCTGGAGCATCCAGCCGAGGGTCTCCATGAAGTTCTCGGGCTGGATCGGGCAGCCCGGTACGTTCACCACGGGCAGCCCGGCCCTGGACCGGAAGTCCCAGCCCAGGTAGTCGGCCAGGCCCATGCAGCCGGTGGGGTTGCCCGCCATGGCGTGGATGCCGCCGTAGGCGGCGCACGTCCCGGCGGTCATGACGGCCCAGGCCTTCGGCGCCAGCCGGTCGATCCACCAGTTGAGGGTGAGCGGCTCGCCGGTCTCCGGGTCGTTGCCGAAGGACGTCCAGTAGCCGTCGCCCTCGATGACGTTCTGGTTGGGCACCGACCCCTCGATGACGAGGACGAAGGGCTCCAGTTCGCCCCGGACGGCGGCCCGGAAGGGGGCCAGGAACTCCTCGCCGCCCAGAGTGGGGGAGAGGACCTTGTTGTGGAGGTTCACCTTCGGCAGGCCGGGGACGAGCCCCAGCAGCACGTCCTCCAGGGCGGGCCGGTCGGCGGCGGTCAGGGAGACCGTGTCGCCGTCGCAGCTCATCCCCTCGGAGATCCACAGGATGTCGATCTCGTCGAAGCCCTTCGCCCCGTCGGTACCGTTGTCGCCGCTCATGTCCTCGTCCTCCCTCGTTCCCGGTCGTGGACCTGGTCGTGGGTGCTCGCGGCCAGGGGCCGGACCTCGTCCGGCCGGAAGTAGTGGAACCGGCCGTACCAGTCGTGGAGTTCCGCCGCCGGGTCGTCCTCGATCGTCACCGCCAGCCGCACGCTCCCGTCCACGTCGTGGAAGACCCCCGCCACCCGGGCGGTACGGCCGACGAGGAACATGTCCTGCGCGTCGGCGCCCCGGCCGCGCGGTGCCAGCACCACCCGGCCGCCCGCCGCCACCACGACCCCGTCGACGAGCACGCTGTCCGTGGCCGGGCACACCCCGTCGTCCCCGCCCTCCCGCCACCACGGCACCGGCGCCCCGGTGGCGCGCGGCCCCATCGAACGGATCGCGCCGTGCAGCCGGCCGAACACCTCCGGCGGCATGGTGTCCACCCGGTCGAGGATCTCCGCGGCCCGCCGGTCGGTGGCCCGCGCCTCGCGCTTCTCCTCGTCGGTCAGGAGCAGCGTGCGCAGGGTGAGGATCTCGTCGATCTCGGCGGCGTCGTGGAGGTCGCCCGGGCTCTCCGGGGCCACCCGGGGACGGTCGGGCAGGATGATGGGCGAGGAGAGGACGAGGTCGCAACGGCCGGGCTCGCCCGCCAGCACCGGGAAGGTGTGGAGGTTACGGCAGCCCGCGGCGTGCGCGCGTGCCCACGGCGGCGGGTCGAGCAGGGAGAGGAAGCACAGGCCGTCGCCGCCGATGACGGTGTGGGTGGCGATCAGCGCGTGGCGCAGCGCCTCCTCGCGCCTGCTCCGCGGCCCGGCCGCCCCGGTGTTCTCCGTGCGCACGCGGAGCCGGAACAGCCCCTTCCCGGCGTCGACGCGCTCGGCGCGCAGCAGCGTCCGGGCCCGCAGCGGCAGCCGCTGCCGCACCACCCGCCCGACGCCCCCGCCCAGCTCCTCGGTCTCCGTCCCGCCGGGCGCCCCCACGGCGAACTCCCGCTCGTGCGCCACGAGGTCGGCGAGCGGGACGGCGATGTCGCACTCCTGCGGGACGGCCTCGTCGAAGGGGACGTGGACGGCCCCGGCCAGCTCCAGGGTGTCGACCGGGGCGTAGCCGCCGGTGGGCGTGCGCCGCTCCACCCGCTTCCGCCGCACCTGGAGGAACCGCACCCGTACCCGCACCACGGGGTCGGGGCCCGTCGCCCGGACGAGGCACTCGGTGCGCTGCCGCCACGAGTCGGCGGAACCGGC
This sequence comes from Streptomyces abikoensis, assembly GCF_014648775.1. Classification (GTDB taxonomy): domain Bacteria; phylum Actinomycetota; class Actinomycetes; order Streptomycetales; family Streptomycetaceae; genus Streptomyces; species Streptomyces abikoensis. The sequence goes on along the minus strand of NZ_BMRT01000001.1, from coordinate 141,819 downwards.
GACGCCGGGCGTCTCCGGTCCCTGGGCCTCGGCCCAGTCGCGCGGGGCGAGCACGCCGAACTGCCAGCGCACCCTGTTCTTGCCCGACGAACGGCGGTAGGGGTAGAGCAGATAGCCCTCGTAGAGGACGGCGTCCGCGACGGCGCGCACCCGGTCGAAGGCGGACTCCGACGGGGGGACGGGCTCCGAGGGGGGAGCGGGACCGGCTGCGGTGCCCACCGGGTTCGGTGCCAATGCGGTCTCCCTTGTGCGCGCGGAGTCACCCCACTTTCACATGATCTGTCCGGATGTGCGCGCTCCGGCGCGCAGTGGTGTGACGGGGAGCCGGACGGGTACCCGGGAGGGCGTGACCATCCGGCATCCGGCCGAGCGCGGAGGCGAGCGGCGGCCCTTCGAGCGACTGGCCGAGAAGGCCTCCCACTTCACGAGCTCACGAGCGTTCTTCGCGCTGTGCTTCCTGCTGGTGGCCAACTTCGTGGCCATGCACGTCGTCCGGCTCTCCACGGAACTCGAACTGCTCGCCGCCGGCCTGATGACCAGTGTGACCCTCCTGCTGCTCGCCCTCCTCAAGAACTCCGAGCTGCGGGCCGAGCACGCGATCCAGCGCAAGCTCGACGCGATCGCCAAGGCCCTGCTGGCGCACCACCAGGGCAAGGAGGGCGGCGAGGCCTTCGACGAGCTGCGCGACGCCATCCGGATGGAGGAGGAGATCTGAGCGTGTCCGCCGCAGCGGCCCGCTCGCCCTCAGCAGATCCGGGGCAGCTGTTCCCCGGCCGGCAGGTCCACCACGCGCGTGCCGCCCAGCCCGGTGCGGGCCACCACCGTGCCCGGGTGCTCGGCCACGCACTCCCCGATGACGGCCGCCCCGGCCCCCTGCGGGTGGGCGCGCATCGCGGCGAGCACCGCGTCCGCGTGCTCCCGGGGGACGAAGGCCACCAGCCGCCCCTCGTTGGCCACATAGAGCGGATCGAGGCCGAGGAACCCGCAGGCGTTCGCGACCGCCTCCGGCACCGGCACCGCCTCCTCGATGAGCACGACGCCCGTCCCGGAGGCGGCGGCGATCTCGTTGAGGGCCGCCGCCACACCGCCCCTCGTGGGGTCGCGCAGCACGTGCAGATCGCGGGTGACGGCGAGCATCGCGGCGACCAGACCGCCCAGCGGCGCGGTGTCGCTGACGACGTCCACACCGAACTCCAGGCCCTCGCGCACACTGAGCACGGCCACGCCGTGCAGCCCGACGGGCCCGCTGACGAGGACCACGTCGCCCGGCCGGGCCCGTTGCGGGCGGATGTCCACCCCGTCCGGGACGAGCCCCACCCCCGAGGTGGTGACGTAGATCCCGTCGCCGTGCCCGGCGTCGACGACCTTGGTGTCCCCGGTGGCGACGACGGCCCCGGCCGCCTCGGCCGCGGTGCCGATCGCCCGGGCCACCCGTTCGACGACCGTCAGCTCCGTGCCCTCCTCCAGGACGAGGGCGCAGGAGAGGTAGGCGGCCCGCGCCCCGCTCATGGCCAGGTCGTTGACGGTGCCGTTGACGGCCAGGTCACCGATGCAGCCGCCGGGGAAGAACAGCGGCCGCACCACGTAGGAGTCGGTCGAGAAGGCCACCCGGGCCCCGCCCAGGGGCAGCACGGCCGAGTCGCCGAGGACGGCCAGGATGTCGTTGCCGTAGGCGGGGGCGAACACCTCGCTCATGAGCTCCGCCGACAGCGCCCCGCCCCCGCCGTGGCCCATGACGACCACGGGCCGGTCCGGCAGCGGCGCGGGGCAGCTCCACTCCGCCGGGTCCGGCGGCGCGCCGGCCGTCTCCACGATGCCCTCAGCCAACGGAGCTCGCCTCCTTGCCGGTCGTGGCCGCCGGGCCGGGGGCCAGACGGCGGTAGAGGTAATAGGCCGCGCACGCCCCCTCGCCGGAGACCATGGTCGCTCCCAGGGGCGTGCGCGGGGTGCAGGCCGTGCCGAATGCCTCGCACTCGTACGGCTTCAGCAGGCCCTGGAGCACCTCGCCGCTGCGGCACGCCGCCGGTTCGAGCGTCCTGACGTCCGTCACGGCGAAGCGGTGCTCGGCGTCGAACTCCCGGTACGCCTCCGCCAGGCGCCAGCCGCTGGCCGGAATGGTGCCGATGCCGCGCCAGGCACGATCGGTCACCTCGAAGACCTCGGCGAGCATGCGCAGCGCGGCGGTGTTGCCCTCGTCGCGGACGGCGCGCGGGTAGGCGTTCTCCACCCGGTGCTCGCCGCGCTCCAGCTGGCGGATCGTGCGGCGGACGCCTTCGAGGATGTCCAGCGGTTCGAAGCCGGTCACGACGATCGGCACCCCGAACCGCTCGGCCAGCTCCGGGTACTCGCCCACGCCCATCACGCTGCACACGTGCCCGGCGGCCAGGAAGCCCTGGACCCGGCAGCGGGGCGAGCTCATGACGGCCTCGATCGCCGGCGGTACGCGGACGTGGGAGACGAGCAGGCTGAAGTTGCGGACGCCCAGCCGGCGCGCCTGGTGCACGGCCATGGCGTTGGCGGGCGCGGTCGTCTCGAAGCCGATGCCGAAGAACACCACCTGCTTCCCCGGGGTGCGGCGCGCGATCTCCAGCGCGTCCAGCGGCGAGTACACCACCCGTACGTCGCCCCCGGCGCCCTTGACCCGGAACAGATCCCGGCCGGTGCCGGGCACGCGCAGCATGTCCCCGAACGAGCAGAAGACGACGTCCGGGCGGGAGGCGATGGCCAGCGCCTTGTCGATCACCTCCAGCGGGGTGACGCACACCGGGCAGCCGGGTCCGTGGATCAGCTCCACCTCGGCGGGGAGCAACTGGTCGATGCCGTGCCGGATGATCGAGTGGGTCTGGCCCCCGCACACCTCCATCAGCGCCCAGGGCCGGGTGACGGTCGCGTGGATCTCGTCCAGCAGCCGCCGGGCCAGCGCGGGGTCGCGGAACTCCTCCAGGTACCTCACCTCGGCACCTCCGGCTCTCCCGCCCCGTCGGCCGCGAGCCCCCACGCGTCGCCGAACTCCTCCTCCAGCGCGCCCATCCGGGCGAACAGCTCCAGCGTCGCCAACGCCGCCTCCTCGTCCAGCCGTTGCAGGGCGAAGCCGACGTGCACGATGGCGTAGTCGCCGACCTCGATCTCCGGCAGATAGGCCAGGCACACGTCCTTCACGACGCCGCCGAAATCCACCTTGGCCATGCGGGTGCCGTCCCGCTCCTCAACCCCGACGACTCTGCCGGGCACCGCAAGACACACGGTCCTCTCCTTTCCGCTCGCCCGCCCGCGCGGCCACGAGCAACTGGCCCAGCGCCAGCCCCCCGTCGCCGCAGGGCACCCGCCGGTGCCGCACCACCGTGAAACCGGCGCCGGCCAGCCGCCGGGCGCACTCCTCCTCCAGCACCGCGTTGGCGAACACCCCGCCGGTCAGCGCCACCGTGCCCACGCCGGACCGGCGGCGGACGACCGCGCACACGGCCGCCACCGCGCCGGCGACGGCCAGGTGGAAACGGGCGGCCACCACCTCCACCGGCGTCCCGGCGCGGACGTCCGCCACCACCGCGCGCAGCACCGGCGCCGGATCGAGCAGCAACGGCCCGTCCTCCGCCGCCCGGCCGCCGCGCGGCGCGAACGCGTACGGGCGGCCGTGGTCGGCCAGGCCCCGGGCCGCGTACGCCTCCAGTTCCACCGCCGCCTGCGCCTCGTACCCGGCCCGGTGGCGGACGCCGGTGAGCGAGGAGACGGCGTCGAAGAGCCGCCCCATGCTGGACGTCGGCACGCATGCCACCCGTCGCTCCAGCTGCCGGGCCAGCAGCCGCAGTTCGTCCTCCGCGCAGGCGGCCACCGCCGGGAGGGCCGGGTCCCAGGGGAGCCGGGCGCTCCGCAGGTGGGCCAGCGCCATGCGGCAGGGGTTGCGGACGGCCGCGTCGCCGCCCGGCAGCGGCACATAGGCGAGGTGGGCCGCGCGCCGTTGGCCGGTGTAGTCGGCGAGCATGACCTCGCCGCCCCACACCGCGCCGTCGTCCCCGTAGCCGGTGCCGTCGAAGGCGACGCCGATGACGGGCGAGGTGCCGTCCAGGCCCGCGTCGGCCATGGCGGAGGCGATGTGGGCGTGGTGGTGCTGCACCAGTCGCAGCGGGCGGCCCCGGGCGCGTTCCCGGGCCCAGGCGGCCGACCGGTAGCGGGGGTGGCGATCGGCCGCCAGTGCCTCGGGCCGCACCCCGGTGAGGCCGGTGAGGTGCTCGACGGCCCGGTCCAGGGCCGCGACCGCGGACAGTTCGCCGAGGTCGCCGAGGTGCTGGGACATCCAGGCCGACCGGCCGTGCCCCAGGCAGAAGGCGTTCTTCACATCGCCGCCCACGGCCAGAAGGGGCGGGACGTCGAAGGGCAGGGCGAGCGGTTCGGGGACGTAGCCGCGCGAGCGGCGCAGCGGCAGGACGCTGCCGTCGGCGCGCACGCGGACCACCGAGTCGTCGCACGGCGCGTGGATCGGCCGGTCGTGGGCCAGGCGCGCGTCGGCCAGGCCCGACAGCCGTGCGGCGGCCTCCGCGTCGTCGGTCACGATCGGCTCGCCGGACCGGTTGCCGCTGGTCATCACCAGCACCCTCGGGCCGGGCGGGTCGCCGGGCAGCCCGAACAGCAGCCGGTGCACGGGGCTGTAGGGCAGCATCACCCCGATGTCGGGGCCGCCGGGGCAGACGGAGGGGGCGAGCGGCACGGCGGGCGGACCGGCCCGGCGCAGCAGGACGACGGGGGCCCGGGGCCCGGTCAGCAGCCGCTCCTCGGCCCCGCCCACCGGGGCGAGGGCCCGGGCGGTGGGCAGGTCGGCGGCCATGACGGCGAAGGGCTTGCCGCCGCGCTCCTTGGCCGCCCGCAGCCGGGCGACGGCCTCCTCGTCGACCGCGTCGCAGGCCAGGTGGTAGCCGCCCACCCCCTTGACGGCCAGCACCGCGCCGCGCGCCAGCAGCGCCCGGGCCGCCGCCATGGCCTCGGCGCCGTACCGCGTGCCGGAGTCGTCCTCCAGCCGCAGCCGGGGTCCGCACCCGGGGCAGCACACCGGCTGCGCGTGGAAACGCCGGTCGGCGGGGTCGGCGTACTCGGCCGCGCACCGCTCGCACAGCGGGAAGGCGGCCATCGTGGTGCGCGGGCGGTCGTACGGCAAGCCGGTGACGAGGGTGAACCGCGGCCCGCAGTGGGTGCAGGTGATGAAGGGGTGCCGGTGGCGGCGGTCGGCCGGATCGGTGAGCTCCGCCAGGCAGTCGGCGCACAGGGCCGCGTCGGGTGGTACACGAGTGCGTCCGGGGCCGGTTCCGGACGGGAGGATCGCGAACCCCGCCCCGCCGCCCCGGGCGGGCAGGGCCCGCCGGGAGACGGAGACGACCACGGCCAGCGGAGGGGGCGCGGAGGTGAGCCGTTCACAGAACGCCCGCACCGGCTCCGGCGCTCCCTCCACCTCGGTGACGACGCCCTCCGGGTCGTTGACGACATACCCGGAGAGGCCGAGCTCCCGGGCCAGGCCGTGCACGAACGGACGGAAGCCGACGCCCTGCACCGTGCCGCGCACGACCAGACGGCACCGGACGGGGGACGACCCCGCGGCCGTCGTCACGGCAGGCGGCCCGCCGGGTCCCCGAGAGGGAGGGCGTGGTCACCGTCCGGGCCGTGGGTGTTCGCGTGGGCGACGGCGTGGGCGGCCGCCGCCATCGCCGGCCGGTGGACGGCCGCTCCCCGCACCACCGCCAGCACCCGGTCCACCAGCGACTCCACGCCCTCCCCGGACCGCGCCGACGTCTCCGCGATCTCCACCCCGGGGTTGACGCCGGTGACGTTCCGGACGAACGCCGCCCGGTCGAAGCCCACGGCCCGCTCGAGGTCGGTCTTGGTGAGCACGACCAGATGCGCGAGACCGAAGGCCGTCGGGTACTTCAGCGGCTTGTCCTCGCCCTCCGTCACCGACATCAGCGTGATCCGCAGCGTCTCGCCCAGGTCGTAGGAGGCCGGGCAGACGAGATTGCCGACGTTCTCCACGTACAGCACCCGGGTGCCGGCCGGCAGCCAGCCCTCCAGGTGGGCACGGAGCTGCGCGGCCTCCAGATGGCAGAGCCCGCCGGTCAGCACCTGCCGGACGGGCACGCCGGAGCGGGCCAGGCGGCGCGCGTCGTGCTCCGTGGCGAGATCCGCCGTCAGCGCCGCCGTGGGCACGCCCCGCGCGCTCGTGTGCGCCAGGACCCGCTCCAGCAGGGCGGTCTTGCCGCTGCCCGGACTGGACAGCAGGTTCACCACGATCGTGCCCCGGCCGGCGAGTTCCTCGCGCAGCGCACCGGCCAGGGTGTCGTTCTTCGCCAGGACCGCCCGTCGCACATCCACCACGCGGCACATCACCCGCTCGCCTCCTCGAGTTCGATGGCGGTGACCTCCAGCTCCCGGCCCCCCAGCAGTTCCCGCGACAGCCCGTCGCAGCGGGGACACCACATCGACGGGGGCGAGCCGACGGCGAACTCGCCGCCGCACGGCGCGCAGCGGGCCCGGGCCGGGACGTCGCGCACCACCAGCCGCGCCGTTTCCAGCGCGGTGCCCACCCGGGCCACCTCGAAGGAGAAGCGCAGCGCGTCGGGAACGACGCCCGCCAGTTCGCCCACTGTCACCCGCACCGCCGTGACGCGTCCGCCGCCGTGGAGCCGGGCGGTCTCCGCCGCCCGTTCGACGATCGCCTCGGCGATGGACAGCTCGTGCATCCGCCTCGCCGCTCCCGTCGCCCGTGGCCGCCAAGTGCCCCACGGGAGCACGTACGCCCCCACAGTGACCGGCTCGCGGCGCCCCCGGCCGTGCGGCGGGGCCGGAGCGGTCCATGCGGCCGCACGTATTCGCCCGCGCGGCGCAATCCCGCACACCCGCACGGCCGCGCGCCGCCGCGCCCCGCCGCCGCTCGGTGACGATCGCCTCGGGAACGGCGGGCCACGCCCGTCCCCCCAGCCCCATCCGACGCATCCCACGCGGGAGGACGGTCGCCGTGCGCATCCTGCTCGTCGCCAGCGCGTTCAACAGCCTCACCCAGCGGGTCTTCGCCGAACTCGGCGACCGCGGCCACAGCCCGGCCGTCGCCGTGGTGGACGACGAGGACGCCGTGCGCGCGGCCGTCGCCCGCCACCCGGCCGACCTGGTCGTCGCGCCGATGCTGCGCACGGCGATCCCCCGGGACGTCTGGTCCCGGCACACCTGCCTGGTGGTCCACCCGGGCCCGCCGGGGGACCGGGGCCCGTCCTCCCTCGACCACGCCCTGCGCGACGGCGCCCGCCACTGGGGGGTGACGGTGCTCCAGGCCGAGGAGGAGATGGACGCCGGGGCCGTCTGGGCGGCCGAGGGCTTCGCCGTGCCCGACGGGGTGGCCAAGAGCGACCTGTACCGGGGGGAGGTCGCGGACGCCGCCGTCCGGGCCGTCCTCCTCGCGGTGGAGCGCCACGCGTCGGGCCGCTGGACACCCCGCCCCCAGGACGGCCCGCCCGTGCGGGCCCGCCCGTACCTGCGACAGGAGGAGCGCCGGATCGACTGGCGGGAGCAGCCGACCGAGTCCGTGCTGCGCGCCCTGCGGGCCGCCGACTCCCAGCCGGGGGTACGGGACGAACTCCTGGGCGCCGAGTGGTTCCTGCACGGCGGCCACGCCGAGGACCGGCTGCGCGGCAGGCCCGGGCGGGTGCTGGCCACCCGGGCGGGCGCCGTCTGCCGCGCGACCGTCGACGGAGCGGTGTGGATCCCCGAACTGCGGCGCTGCCGCACGGACACCCACCCGCCCGGCCTCAAGCTGCCCGCCGCCCTCGCCCTCGGCGACCGCCTGCCGCCCGTCCCCGAGATCCCGGCCCCCCTCCAGCCGCGGCCCGGCCGGGACACCTGGAGCGACATCCGCTACACGGAGACCGGGCCGGTGGGCTTCCTGCGCTTCCGCTTCCCCGGCGGCGCGATGAGCACGTCCCACTGCTGGCGTCTGCTCAACGCCTACCGTCAGGCGTGCCGGCGCCCCACCGCGCTGCTGGTGCTCGGCGGCGAACGCGACATCTTCTCCCACGGCATCCACCTCAACGTCATCGAGGCCGCGGCCGACCCCGCCGCCGAGTCATGGGCGAACATCAACGCCATGGACGACCTGGTCGAGGCCGTGCTGACCACCACCGACCGGCTCGTCGTCGCGGCCGTCGGCGGCGGCGCCGGCGCGGGCGGGGCCATGCTGGCGCTCGCCGCCGACGAGGTGTGGTGCCGGGACGGCGCCGTCCTCAACCCCCACTACCGGCTGATGGGCCTGTACGGCTCCGAGTACTGGACCTACACCCTGCCCCGGCGCGTCGGCGCCGAGCAGGCGGCGGCGCTGACGGAACAGGCCGCGCCGGTCAGCGCCGCCCGCGCCCTCGTCCTCGGGCTCGTCGACCGCGTACTGCCCGCCCCACCCGGGGAGTTCGCGGCCGCCGTCGCCCGCACGGCCGACGACCTCACCCGCCACACCGACACGGCGGCCCGGATCGCCGTGAAGAAGGCGGCCCGCGAGAAGGACGAGCGGATCCGGCCGCTCGCCGCCTACCGCGCCGACGAACTGCGCCGCATGCGCGCCGCCTTCTTCGACCCCGACGCCCCCTACCACGCCCTGCGCTCGGCGTTCGTCCGCAAACGGCCGGCGCCGGGCGCCGGGGAACACCTGGACCGGCTCTCCCGGCCGCGCCCGGTCCGCCGTTCCCCGGAGCGGCGGCGGTGACCGCCCCGGCCCGCCCGCGCGTCCTCGTCGCGGGCATCGGCAACATCTTCCTCGCCGACGACGCCTTCGGCCCCGAGGTGATCGCCGCCCTGCGCGAGACCCCCCTGCCGGACGGCGTGGACGCCGCCGACTTCGGCATCCGGGGCATGGACCTCGTCTACCGGCTGCTGGACGGCTACGACGCCGCGGTCCTCGTCGACGCCGTGCCGCGCGGCGGCCCCCCGGGCACCCTGTACGTCCTGGACGTCGACGGACCCGGCACGGACCTCGCCCCGGGCGCCCCCGAGGCGCACGGCATGGACCCGGTGAAGGTCCTGGCCACCGCGCGCGAACTGGCCGGCTGGGAGGGCCTGGCCTTCCCCCGCGTGGTGCTCGTGGGCTGCGAGCCGCTCACGCGCATGCGCGGCGACGAGCCCGACGTCGTCCACGGTCTCAGCGACCCCGTCCGCGCGTCGGTCGGCGAGGCGGTACGGCTCCTGGAGACCGTGGTGGCGGAGCTGCTGCTCGGGCACCCGGCCGAGCGGCTGCCGGGCTGACGCAGAAGGTGCCGCGCGTCGCTCAGGAGTCCCCGGCGGCGCCGACGAACTCCCGCAGCGCCTCCGGGGTCGGTGCCACCACCTCCGCGAGCCTGCTGCCGCCCCGGAAGGCGATGAAGGCGGGCACGGGACCGACGCCCGCCTTCTGGACGACCTCGTACGCCTCGTCCACGTCGACGCTGTAGAAGCCCACCGCGCGAGTGAACTCGGGCAGCTCCGAGAGCTTCTCGAACACCGGGACGATCGTCCGGCAGAGATTGGCCCAGGTGGCGCAGAAGCACACGACCACGGGCCGCTCCAGGGCGACGGCCCTCTCGAACTCGTCCAGGCTCGTCAACGACGTGACCGACATGCTCCCGCATCCCCTCGCGACGGATCGGCTCTCCGCGGCGGCCCGCGGCACCACGCCACACCGTTCCACGACTCCGGCCGCCCCGCACGTCGGCGGCGAAACCGCGACACACCAGCACCGTTCCCCCTGTCCCCACCGTCCGGAGGCCGATACTGGGGCGCGTTCTCGCCGGGCACGGAGGTGAAACCGGGTGCGGATCAGAAGCGGCCCGCTGGAGGCCGCCGGCTGGTGGGCCGGGCTCACCGCGCTGTGGATCGTGTTCATCGGCACGGTCGACGTCCTGGAGCTGGCCGTCGGGGCGGCGGCGGCACTGGCCGGGGCCTGGGCTGCCCGCGCCGCCCGGCGCGCGGCGCGCGAGTGAACGGGTGGCTGGCCGCCGCCGCGCTGCTCCTGATCGCCGGTGTGGGCCCGAGCCTGTGGAACGCCGCGCGGGGCGCCCCCGGGCGGCGCGTCGTGGCGCAGAACTACGCGACGCTGCTGCTGTGCCTGGTGTTCCTGCTGCTGGCGCAGGGCTACGGACGACCGGCCTACGTCGACCTCGCGCTCGTCCTCTCGGTGCTCGGGCCCGCCGGGACGCTGGTCTTCGCCCGGCTCCTCCTCACCGGGGAGGAAGCCGGGGAGGGAGGGGAACCACCCGGGACGCGCCGGCTCACCCCCGTCGTCGCCGTCGGCACGGCCGCGACGGTCCTTCCGCTGTGCGTGGTCACCGGACCGGGCCGCGCGACCGTCAAACTGCTGGTCATCGGCGCGCTGCTGCTGGCCGGGGGAGTGGCCACGACCAGGGCGGTGCGCCATGGCTGACCCGGCCGTCGACGACGTCCTGATCGTCGCCTCGCTGCTGTTCGTCGCGGCGGCGGCCACCGCCGCCGTCCTCAACCGGGACCCGGCCCGCCAGGCCGTGGTCCTCTCCCTGCTCGGCCTGGGGCTCGCCGTGCTCTTCACGGTCCTCCAGGCGCCCGACGTCGGCCTCTCCCAGCTCGGCGTCGGATCCGCCCTCACCCCGCTGATGATCCTGCTGACGGTGCGCAAGGTCCGGCGGCAGCGGGAGCGGCGGGACGGGGAGCGGCACGGCGGAAAGCGACGCGGATGAGCCGGCGCGCGCGGCTGTGCGTCCTCGCCGCCGGCCTCCTGGCGACGGCGGCACTGCTGGTGGCCGCCGTCCTGCGGGTGCCGTCCTTCGGCGGCCCCTGGCACCCCTACGGCGACCGCGCGGTCGAGGCCGCCCTGCGCCGGAACACCGCGAACACCGTCTCCGCCGTCAACTTCGACCAGCGCGCCTTCGACACCCTCGGCGAGGAGAGCATCCTCTTCGCGTCCGTACTCGGCACCGTCGTGCTGCTCCGCCGCACCGAGGACGAGCGGACCTCGGAACCACGCCCCGTGTCCGTGCCCGCCACGATGCGCCGCTACGGGATCGCCGCCCTGCCCGTCACCCTCCTCGTCGGGCTGTACGTCATCGCGCACGGCCAGCTCAGCCCCGGCGGCGGCTTCCAGGGCGGCGTCGTCGTCGCCACCGCCTTCCACCTGCTGTACGTCGCCATCGACTACCCGGCGCTCAAGCGCGTCCGGGCCGTCGGCCTGTACGAGATCGGCGACGCCCTGGGCGAGGCGGCCTACGTCCTGACCGGCGTGGGCGGGCTGCTGGCCGGCGCGGCGTACCTCGCCAACGTCCTGCCCTACGGCACCTTCAACACGCTCGCCTCCGGCGGCACCGTCCCGCTGCTCAACGCGGCCGTGGGCGTCGAAGTGGCCTCGGCCGTCGTCGTCCTGCTCGCCCGCTTCCTGAGCCAGGCCCTGGAGATCGAAGGAGGCCGGGAATGACGGTGCTGCCCTACCTCGTCGCGGCATGGATCTTCCTGGTCGGCGTGTACGGCCTGGCCACCAGCCGCGACCTGGTGCACGCCGTGGGCTGTCTGGCCGTCGCCCAGTCCTCCACCTATGTGCTGCTGCTGTCCGTCGGCTACCGCCACGGCGGCACCGCGCCGGTCTTCTCCGACGTCAAGCCCGGCGTCACCGTGGTCGACCCGGTCGTCCAGGCCCTGGCCCTGACCGACGTCGTCGTGGGGGCGACGGTGACCGCGCTGCTGCTCGCCCTGGTCGTCCAGACCGCCAAACGCTTCGGCACCACCGACCCCGACGAACTCTTCGCACTGAGGGGCTGAGCCACCATGGACCGGTTCCTGCCGCTGATCGTGGCGGTCCCCCTGCTCGGCGCCGCCCTCCTGGTGGGCGCGGGCCGGCGGATGGCGCGCCCGGTGGCGGAGTCCGTCGGCCTCGCCTGCGCCGCCGGCAGCGCCGGGTTCTCGGCGGTGCTCCTCGCCCGGGGCACCGCCGTGACCTGGGTCGGGGACTGGACGCCGGTCCACGGGCACAGCGCGGGCATCGTGCTCGTCGGCGACCGGGTGGGCCTGGGCCTGGCCGGGCTGACGTCCCTGCTGGTGACCGCCGTGCTCGTCTACTCCTGGCGCTACTTCGACGAGCCGCCGCACGGCCACCCGGGCGCCTACCCCGCGCTCGTCCTGCTCTTCCAGGCGGGCATGTGCGGCTTCGCGCTCACCGGCGACCTCTTCGACGCGTTCGTCTTCTTCGAACTGATGGGCGTCGTCGGATACGCGCTGACCGGCTACCACGTCGAGGAGAAGCGCCCGGTCCAGGGCGCCCTGGCCTTCGGGTTCGTCAACTCCCTCGGCGGCTACGCCTCGCTGCTCGGCATCGCCCTGCTCTACGCCCGCACCGGCGAGCTCGGCATGGCCCAGGCGGGCCGGCAGCTGGACACCCGGCCGCGCGCCGACGTCCTCGTCGTCACCGCGTTCGTCCTGATCCTGACGGGACTGCTGGTGAAGGCGGCCGCCGTGCCCTTCCACTTCTGGCTGCCGGACGCCCACGCCGTCGCCCCCACCCCGGTGTGCATGCTGCTGTCCGGGGTGATGGTGGAGATGGGCGTCTACGGGGTCGCGCGCGTCCGCACCACGGTGTTCGCCGGGCCCGGCGGCGTCCCGGCGGGCGACGCCCACCGGGTCCTCCTCGTCCTGGGGGTGACGACCGCGCTGGTGGGCGCGGTGATGTGCTGGCAGCAACGGCACGTGAAGCGGCTGCTCGCCTACTCCACCGTCGGCCACACCGGACTGTTCCTCGCCGCGCTGGCCGCCGCCGAGCCGGAGGGCACGACGGGCGCGTGCCTGTACGTCCTGGGCCACGCCGGGGTCAAGGCCGCGCTGTTCGCCTGCTCCGGCCTGCTCCTCGACCGGTACGGCAGCGTCGACGAGTGCGAACTCCACGGGCGCGGACGGGACATGACGGGCATCGGCCTGCTCTTCGCCGCCGGCGGCCTCGCGCTCGCCGGGCTGCCCCCCTTCGGCACGGGCCTGGGCAAGGCCCTGGCCGAGGAGGAATCCCCCTGGCTCGCCGCGCTGTTCGTCCTCGTCTCCGCGATCACGGGCGGCGCGGTGCTGCGCGTGGCCGCGCACGTCTTCCTGGGCGCCGGGCGACAGCCCGCCGCCGAGGAACCGGAGACCGGCGGCGACGAGGAACCCGAGACCGGACGCCCGGTGCGCAGACCGCCCCCGCCGATGGCGACGGTCGCGGCCCTGCTCCTCGTGGGCGCCCTCGCCGTGGGCACGGTCCCCGCGCTCGCCCGGGGCGTCGCCGGCGCGGCGCACGCGTTCACCGACCACGCGGGCTACGCCGCCGCCGTCCTCGACGGCCGGGCGACGGCCTACCCCGCGGCGACCACGTGGTGGACCTGGTCCGGCGCGGGCCTCGGCCTGCTGTCCGCCGCGCTGGCCACCGGCATCGCCACGGCGGCCGTACGCACCGGCAGGCCCGGCGGGCGCTGGAGCGCCCCGCTGCGCCGCCTCCACTCGGGCCACGTCGGCGACTACGTGGCGTGGGCGGCGGCCGGCATCGGGCTGCTGGCGGCGCTCGCCCTGTGGCCCGCCGGCTGAGGGGCCACCGGCTCTCGGGAAGGGCCACCGGCTCAGGAAGGGCCTCTGCGCGCGGTGACGTAGCTGAACGGCGCGGACACCCCGGCGCTGTGGTGACCGGCGGCCGTGAGGGCCAGGGACAGCCGGGCGCGCGGCTTGAGGCCGAAGCCCGCGGTGGCGTGCAGCGCGCCGAGCGCGAGTTCGCTGCCGCAGCCCACGGCCGCGTAGCCGTCGGCCGGTTCGGCTATCTGGTAGTCGTCGTAGACGGTGAACAGGCGGCCGTACACGCCGACGAGGAACGTCCCGGCCTGCTCCTGCTCGGAGTCCTTGCGCGCCCACCCGCCGTCCTTGAGGCAGGCGCGCAGCTTGTCGACGAAGACGGTGGTCATGAACCGGTCCAGATCCCCCTTGGGCCGGGGCGCCTTGAACGCGTGGTGCAGCAGCTGACCCATGCGGAAGCTGGTGGTGAAGCCCATGGCGTAGGGGCCGTTGCGGAAGACCTTCGGGTCCCGGCGGACGGTGATCCTCAGCCCGGCGACGCCCGCCGAGTCCCCGCCCAGATGCACCCGCCCGTTGTACGCGAGCCCGACGATCACCGTCATGTCCGCCCCCTCCTCAGTGGCCCCCTTTCGATACTTCGCCGCCGGAAACGGGCGGAAACCGGGCAACGGCACCGGCCTTCCCCTCACATGTCCCAGCCGTACGGCGTCGACTCCCTGGGGGAGGGAGCGGCGCCCCTGGCCTCCACGTCGTGCTCCGCCGTCCGCAGGAGCTTGCCGCCGAGGTCGCGCAGGGCGCGGGCCGCGGCGAACTCGTCGCCGATGTCCGGCACGTCCTCGTCGCCGGCCGCGCGCCGTGCGGTGCCCGTGCCGGTCAGGGAGGACGTGCCCGTCTCCAGGACCGCTCGCGCCGTCGTCTTTCCTTCGTCCTCGAAGAGGTGGAGGCGGACCTCCCAGTCGGCTGTGTGCGGCATGGTCGCTCCTCGCTCTCAGTGCGACAGTTGCGCGTCCTCGTGCATGACCTCCCTGATGTCGTCACTGGCCTTGGCCAGCAACTGTTCGGCGAGGTTGTTGAGGGCCCGGGCGGCCGCGACCTCCTCGCCGACGCGCTGCTGGCGGCGGTCGTCGGGATTGCGGTTGGCGATGCCCTGGGCGCTCATGCCGGACCCGTCGTGCATCCGGAGCCGGACATCCGCCTGGGTGGTGGCGTCGATCTCCCGGAACTGCATGTCGATGGCGCAGTCGACGATCTTCTCCATGGTGCTCACCTGCCGTATGACGATGGTTCAGCCCGCCGGGGCGGGCGGTGCCGCCAGATGCCCGGTGAACCACTCGCGGGCGAGGTCCGCCACGGCGTCCAGGGTTCCGGGCTCCTCGAAGAGATGGGTGGCGCCCGGCACGACGGCCAGGCGGTGCTCGCAGCGGAGCGCGGCCGCCGCCTGCCGGTTGAGGTCGAGGACCGTCTCGTCCCGGCCGCCGACGATCAGCAGGGTCGGCGCGGTGACCTCGGCCAGCCGGTCGGCCCCGGCCAGGTCGGGGCGGCCGCCCCGGGACACCACGGCGGTGATGTCCTCGCCCTCCCCCCGCGCGTGCTCCTCCGCCGCGTCGGCGGCGGCCAGCAGGGCGGCCGCCGCGCCCGTGCTCGCGCCGAAGTAGCAGACGGGCAGGGCCGTGTGGCGCCGCAGCCAGCGGGTCACCTCGGTCAGCCGGCGGGCCAGCGGCCCGACGGCGAAGACGTTCGCCCGGTCGGCCTCCTCCTCCGGGGTGAGGAGGTCGAACAGGAGCGAGCCCAGTCCCGCCTCCGTCAGTGCCTCGGCCACCGCGCGGTTGCGGGGGCTGAAGCGGCTGCTGCCGCTGCCGTGGGCGAAGACGACGATGCCGGCGGCCCCGGCGGGCACGCTCAGATCGCCGGGCAGGCGGACGCGCCCGTCCTCCACCGGCAGCTCGACCGGGCCGGTACGGGCCCGGCAGCCCCCCTCGCCTTCGCAGCCCCCCTCGCCGCCGGTCTCCTCGGCGTTCCTGTGCAGCAGGGCGACGACCTCCTCGTCGGTGGTCTGGGAGAAGTCCCGGTACCACTCGCCCACGGCGGAGAAGAGAGGCGGTGTGCTCAGGCAGATCAGTTCGTCCACCTCCGGGCCGATCCGCTCGGCCGCGTCCGGGGGCGCGACGGGCACGGCGAGCACGACCCTGGCCGCCCCCTCGGCCCTGGCCACCCGGCAGGCCGCCGACGCGGAGGCGCCGGTGGCGATGCCGTCGTCGACCACGATCACGGTCCGGCCCGTCAGCGGGATCCGCGACCGTCCGCCCCGGAAGCGCTTCGCCTGCCGGGCCAGCTCCGCCTCCTCGGCGCGCTGCACCTCGGCCAGGTCGTCCTCGTCGACCCGGCTCATCCGCATGATGTCCTCGGAGATGACGCGTATCCCGCCCTCGCCGATCGCCCCGAACCCCAGCTCCCGGTGGTACGGGACGCCCAGCTTCCGGACCAGGATGACGTCCAGCGGGGCGCCGAGCGCGTGCGCCACCTCGAAGGCGACCGGGACCCCGCCGCGCGGCAGGCCCAGCACCAGCGGATCGGCGTCGCGGAGGTCTTCCAGCCGGCCGGCGAGGCGCCGGCCCGCGTCCACTCGGTCGTCGAATCGCATGCCCACACCTCCGGCCCCCGGTGTCCGGTTCCTGGGGGATCCGTAATCCCAATATGACCGGATCGAGGGTGATAGTCCACGCGGGACCTGCCGTGGTCTAGTCCTCCAGCGCCGCCCGGATCCGGGCGGCCACCTCCGCCGCCTCCTCCCGCGACGCGTAGCGCCCGCGCGGCCAGAAGAAGCCGCGCAGACCGTCCTTGCGGTTGCGCGGCACCACATGCACGTGGAAGTGCGGCACGGACTGGCTGACCCGGTTGTTGGCGGCCACGAACGACCCCGCGGCGCCCGTGCCGCGCTCCACCGCGCCCGCGATCCGCCGCACCCGGGTGAAGAACGGACCGATCTCCTCCGGCAGCAGGTCGGTGAGCGTCTCGGCGTGCCGCCGGGGCACGACGAGCACATGGCCGGGGAACAGCGGACGGGCGTCGAGGAACGCCACCGCCGTCCCGTCGTCGAGGACCCGGTGTCCGTCGGCCTCACCGGCCGCGATCGCGCAAAAGAGGCACTCCACGCAGACCAGTGAACTACGCGCGCCGCCTGCGGGCAGGGATCACCCATGCCCCTCCTCGTCGGCACCTCGGGATGGCAGTACAAGGACTGGCGCGGCGGCCTCTACCCCGCCGACGTTCCGCAACGGCTGTGGCTGGAGGAGTACGCGGGGCACTTCGCCACCGTCGAGAACAACAACGCCTTCTACCGGCTCCCCACGCCCGAGACCTTCGCGGACTGGCGCGCCCGCGTCCCCGGGGATTTCGTCATGGCCGTCAAGGCCAGCCGCTACCTCACCCACATCAAGCGGCTGCGCGACCCGGAGGAGCCCGTCGACCGGCTGATGCGGCACGCCGCCGGGCTGGGCGACCGGCTGGGGCCCGTGCTGCTCCAGCTCCCGCCCACGCTCCGGGGCGACGCCGCCGCCCTGGACACCGTGCTCGGCTGCTTCCCGCCGGGCGTCCGCGTGGCCGTCGAGCCCCGGCACGACAGCTGGTGGACGGACGACATCCGCGCCGTCCTCACGGACCGCGGCGCGGCGCTGTGCTGGGCGGACCACGGCTCCCGGCCGGTGACCCCGCTGTGGCGCACGGCGGACTGGGGGTACGTCCGCTTCCACTGCGGCGCGGCCGAGCCGTGGCCCCGCTACGGCCGGCAGGCGCTGGCGAGCTGGGCCGGGCGGATCGCCGACACCTGGCCCGACCGGGCCGACGTCTACTCGTACTTCAACAACGACCCCGGCGGCGCCGCCGTCCACGACGCGGCCGCCTTCGCGCGGGCCGCCGGCCGGCTGGGCCGCACGGTCAGCCGCACCCCGGCCACGTAGCGCTTCGCGGGAACCGCGGTGCTTTGTAGGAACCGCACAGGCCCGCCCCCACAGCGCTGACAAGGCCCCGGGGCCGGGAACGCACCGTCATCGGTGAGGATGAGCGGGTGCCCGAAACCCTGAACCCCGCGGACCCCGGCTTCGCACACGACCCGTACCCGTACTACGCGCGGCTGCGCGCCCGGGGCCCCGTGGCGCGGGTGGCCCTCGCCAACGGCACGCACGCGTGGCTCGTCACCGGCTACGACCGGGCACGGGAGGTCCTCGCCGACCCCCGCTTCTCCAACGTGCCGCCACCCCGCGCCGGCCGCCCCAAGCCGGACTCCCCGGCCCGGCGGGCCCAGGCCTGCCTCGCCCGCCACATGCTCAACTCCGACGCCCCCGACCACCTCCGGCTGCGCCGGCTGACCACGGCCGCCTTCACCCCGCGCCGCGTGGACGCCCTGCGCCCGAGGATCGAGCGGATCACCGACGGCCTGGTCGCGGAGGTGTCCGCCCTGCTGGCCCGTGAGGGGACCGCCGACCTGGTGGACTCCTTCGCCTTCCCGCTGCCCGTCCTCGTGATCGGCGAGGTCCTGGGCGTCCCCGAGGCCGACCGGGCTTCCCTGCGGGAGTGGACCTACCGCGTCGGCTCGCCCACCGACGCCCTGGAACGGGGGGCGACCGACGAGGCGTGGGCCGCGCTCCACGCGTACTTCACCACGCTGATCGCGCACAAGCGCCGCTCCCCGGGCGACGACCTCTTCAGCGCGCTGGTGCACGACGCGAGCGAGGGCGGCCTCGACGACGGCGAACTGCTCGCCATGGCGTTCCTGCTGCTCTTCGCCGGCTACGAGACGACCATGAACCTGCTGGCCTCCGCGTCGCTGCTGCTGCTCACCCACCCGGGCGAGCTCGCCGCCGCCCGGGAGGGCGGCGGGGCGCGCTGGGCCGCCGTGGTCGAGGAGACCCTGCGGCACGCCAGCCCCCTGGAGGGCACGACCTGGCGGCGCACGACGGAGCCCGTCGACCTCGGCGGGGGAGCGGTGATACCGGCGGAGGAGTCCGTGCTCGTCGTGCTCGCGGCGGCGGGCCGCGACCCGGAGCGCTTCCCCGACCCGGACGCCTTCCGGCCCGCCCGCTACCTCGCGGACGCGACGGCGGACGACGGCGCGGAACGGGCCGCCCCGCACCTCGCCTTCGGTCACGGGCCGCACTTCTGCCTCGGCTCGCGGCTGGCCCGGATGGAGGCGGCGATCGCCCTGCCGCGGCTCTTCGACGCGCTCCCCGGCCTGGCCCTGGCCGCCGAGCCGGAACGGCTGCCGTACCGCCCGGGGCTCCTGGTGCGCGGCCCGCGCGAACTCCCCGTCACCCACGCCGCACGGCATTGAGGTCCCCTGCCCATCCGGGCCAACAGCCAATCCCCGGGCGGGTGTTGTTCATCAGGACGGGTGGGCGGGGCCCGGATGCCTTGCCGGTCACCCTCCGTGTTCGAGACGCTCCGGTCGGTAAGTACGGCCGTCGTGCCGCGGGCTCCCACAGGCGCCGGACCGACGCGCTCCGGTGATGCGCGCCCCTATCGAGCCCGTCGGCAGGTGACCCATGCGAGCCGTCCGGTCCGCCCTGGCAGCCCTGGTGGCGGCCCTCCTCCTCACGGTGTCCGCCACGGCCCCGGCCGTGGCCGCGCCCGCCGCCTCCCGGGCCGTGCGCGGCGGCCCGGAGGTCACCGCGATCGAGGTCGCGCCCGGCGTGCGGCTCCGGGCGGAGGTCCACGCGCCCGCCGGTCCCGGCCCGCACCCGCTGGTCGTGATGCCGGCCCCCTTCCCGTACCCCGCCGCCCACCAGGACCCGGCGGCCCGGCGGCTGGCCGCCGCCGGGTACGTCGTCGTCGGCTACCGGCCGCGCGGCCTGCCCGGCTCGGGCGGCGCGTTCGGCATGGCCGGGCCGCAGGACGTCGCCGACGCGTCCGCCGTGATCTCCTGGGCGCTCGCCCGCACCCCGGCCGACGCCCGGCGGGTGGGCCTGTACGGCACGGCGTACGGCGCCGGCATCGGGCTGCTCACCGCCTCCGAGGACCGGCGGGTACGGGCGGTGGCCGCCCTCGGCGGCTGGGTGGACCTCCTCGACGGGCTCTACGGCGGCGGCACCAGGCGGCGGGCCCACCCCCTGTTCCGGGCCGCCGCCCGCCCCGGGGCGGTCCGGCCGGACCCGGAGGTCCGCCGCGCCCTGCGGGAGTACGCGGAGCACCCCGACCCCACGCCCGCCTTCCGCTCCTTCGCCCGCGCCCGTTCCCCGATCGCCCGCCTGGACCGGCTCAACGCCCACGCCCCCGCCGTCCTGCTGGCCCACACCTGGTCCGCCACCGTCGAGTCACCCAACCGGAACGGGCGGTACTTCAGCCGCCTCCGCACGGCCAAGCGCCTGGAGTACCGGCGGGACGACCACGCCGCGCAAGCGCCGCCGACGAGCGCGGAGCGCTGGTTCGACCGCCACCTGCGCGGCGGGCCCGGCGGCCCCGGCACCGAGCCGCCCGTCTTCCTGGAGGCCCGGGGCCGGCCCCCCGGCCACCCCGGGGAGCACTACGACGACCTGTGGGCGACCGCCTCCGCCAACCACGTCCCCCCGCTGGAGCCGAGGACGGGCCCCGACCCCGTCATCCACCCCGGCCCGGACCCGCACGGCCCGCACGCCGACGACCCGTCACCCGGCCACGGCTCCGCCGCCCTGTGGTGGACGTCCCCCGACCCCCGCCCCCGGCGGCTGCGGGGCATCCCCGCCCTGCGCACCCGGGTGACGCCCTCGGCGGCGGAGGGGACCCTCGTCGCGCGCCTCTACGACCTGGACCCCACCGGCACCGCCACGCTCGTCACCCACGCCCCGTACTCCTTCGCCCACCGCGCCCCCGGAACCCCCTTCGAGGCGTCCTTCGACCTCTTCGCCACCGTCTACGACCTGCCCGCCGGCCACCGGCTCGCCCTCCTCGTCACCGGCACCGACCCGCTGTACGTGGCGCGCAACCCGCCCGGGGCCACCCTCACCCTCCACTCCGCCGCGACCGGACTCGCCCTGCCCGTCCGCTGACCGCACCCGCCACGGCCCGCCCGCCCCGCGCGGTCCGAACGGGTGACGCGAATCGCGCGCGGGCGGGGGCTGCCGGAAGGTAGGGGTGTGAAACCCACCCCCACGCGAGCGGAGCCCGCGCCGGGCGCCGGGACCGGGATCGTCACCCCCGACGACCACGTCATCGTGCTCTTCGGCGCCACCGGCGACCTCGCCCGGCGCAAGCTCCTCCCCGGCCTCTTCCGGCTCGCCCTGGCCGGCCTGATGCCCCGCGCCTACCGGATCGTGGGCTCCGCGCCCGCCTCGGACGCGCTCACCGACGAGGAGTTCCGGGAGCGCGCCCGGGAGGCCGTCGCCGAGTTCTGCTCGGCCGAGCCCGTCGGCGAGGAGTGGGAGGCCTTCGAACGCGCCCTGAGCTTCGGCGCCGCCGACCCCGGGGACGCCCGGCCGCTGCTCGACGCCGTCCGGGCGGCCGAACGCGACCTCGGCGGCAGCCCCCGCCGCCTCCACCACCTGGCTGTGCCGCCCGCCGCCTTCGCCTCCGTCGTCGAGGAACTCGGCCGCACCGGACTCGCCAACGGCGCCCGCGTCATCGTCGAGAAGCCCTTCGGCACCGACCTCGCCTCCGCGCGCGCCCTCAACGACACCCTCCACACCGTCTTCGACGAGGAACGCGTCTTCCGCATCGACCACTTCCTCGGCAAGGAGTCCGTCGACAACATCCTCGCCCTCCGCTTCGCCAACGGCCTCTACGAACCCGTCTGGAACCGCGACCACATCAGCCATGTCCAGATCGACGTCCCCGAGGCGATCGGCATCGAGGGCCGCGCCTCGTTCTTCGAACAGACCGGCACCTTCCGCGACATGGTCGTCACCCACCTCTTCCAGGTGCTCGGCTTCGTCGCCATGGAACCGCCCGTCGACCTCGGCGCGAAGGCCCTGCGGGACGAGAAGAACAAGGTCTTCCAGGCGATGCGGCCGCTCGACCCCCGCCGGGCCGTGCGCGGCCAGTACGACGGCTACCGCGACGAGCCCGGAGTCGACCCGCGCTCCGGCACCGAGACCTTCATCGCCCTGCGCGCCGAGATCGACAACTGGCGCTGGTCCGGCGTCCCCTTCTACCTCCGCTCCGGCAAATCGCTCGCCCGCCGGCGACAGGTCGTCACCCTCCACTTCAAGGAGCCCCCGCTGCGGATGTTCCCCGGGGCGCCGCCCCCGGCCGACTCCTGCGCCAACACCCTGGTCGTCGACTTCGACGACCCCGGCTGGATCGCTGCCCGCTTCCTCGTCAAACAACCCGGCCCCAGCATGCGGCTCGGCCCGGCCCGGATGACGTTCCGCTACGCCGACTCCGTCCGGCAGCGCAATGGCCTGGAGGGCTACGAACGGCTCATCCTCGACGCCATGCTGGGCGACCAGGCCCTCTTCACCCGCTCCGACGGCATCGAACGGCTCTGGGAGGTCTCCGCCCCCCTGCTGGAGTCGCCCGGCGACGTGCTGCCCTACCCGCCCGGCTCCTGGGGACCCGACGCCGCCCGTGACCTGATCGCCCCGCACCGCTGGTACCTCCCGGATGACACCGGCGACAGCGGGGAAGGCACCACACCATGACCCGTCTCGGCCTGCCCGACACCGTCCACGCCTGTCTGTTCGACATGGACGGCGTCCTCACCCGTACCGCCACCGTCCACGCCGCCGCCTGGAAGGAGACGTTCGACGCCTTCCTGCGCCGCCGCGAGGGAGCGGACTTCCGCCCCTTCGACGCCACCGACTACGACCGCTACGTCGACGGCATGCCCCGCGCCGACGGCGTCCGCACCTTCCTCGCCTCGCGCGGCATCCACCTCCCCGAGGGCGCCGAGGACGACCCGCCCGACCGCGACACCGTGCACGGGCTCGGCAACCGCAAGAACGCCCTCGTCCTGACGAAGATCCAGGAACTGGGCGTCGAGGCGTTCCCCGGCTCCGTCCGCTACGCCCGGGCCGCCCGTGACGCCGGACTGCGCCGCGCCGTGGTCTCCTCCAGCGCCAACTGCCAGGCCGTACTGGCCGCCGCCGGCATCGAGGACCTCTTCGAGGTGCGGATCGACGGGATCGTCGCCGCCGAACGGCACCTGCCGGGCAAGCCCCACCCCGACACCTTCCTCGCCGCCGCCCACGACCTCGGCACCCCACCCGGGGCCGCCGCCGTCTTCGAGGACGCCCTGGCGGGCATGGAGGCCGGCCGCGCCGGCGCCTTCGGCTTCGTCGTCGGCGTGAACCGGGCCGACCAGGCCGAGGAACTGCGCCGGCACGGCGCCGACGTCGTCGTCGACGACCTCGCGGAACTGCTGGGGGAGGCCCCGTGATCACCCATCCGTCCTATATGGTCGAACCCTGGTGCCTGCGCGAGACCGAGCTCAGCATGGACGTGCTCTCCCAGAGCGAATCGGTCTTCGCCCTCTCCAACGGCCACGTCGGCTGGCGGGGCAACCTCGACGAGGGCGAGCCGCACGGCCTGCCCGGCTCCTACCTCAACGGCGTCTTCGAGTTCCGGCCGCTGCCGTACGCCGAGGCGGGCTACGGCTACCCGGAGTCCGGCCAGACCATCATCAACGTCACCAACGGCAAGCTCGTCCGCCTCCTCGTCGACGACGAGCCCTTCGACCTGCGCTACGGGAAGTGCCACAAGCACGAGCGGCTGCTCGACTTCCGGACCGGGCTGCTCCACCGCACCGCCGAGTGGACCTCGCCCAGCGGACGCGGCGTCCGCGTCCGCTCCACCCGGCTGGTGTCCTTCAGCCAGCGCGCGGTGGCGGCCATCGCCTACGAGGTCGAGCCGCTCGACGACGAGATGCGGATCGTCGTCCAGTCGGAGCTCGTCGCCAACGAACAACTGCCCCGCGCCGAGGGCGATCCGCGCGCCGCCGCCGTCCTGGAGACCCCGCTGGTCTCCGAGGAGCACGCCGCCCACGACAGCCGCATCCGGCTGCTGCACCGCACCGCCCGCAGCGACCTGCGGGTCGGCGTGGCCGCCGCGCACTTCGTGGACGGCCCCAAGGCCGAGACCGCGTCGGAGAGCAGCGAGGACCTCGGCCGCTTCACCGTCACCTCACGGCTGCGACCGGGCGAGAAACTGTGCGTGGAGAAGATCGTCGCGCACGGCTGGTCGGCGGTGCGCTCGGCACCCGCCGTACGCGACCAGGTCGACGCCGCCCTCGCCGCCGCCACCAGCGCCCGCTTCGCGGGCCTGGCCGCCGAACAGCGTGCCTACCTGGAGGAGTTCTGGGCGGGCTCCGACGTCGAGGTGGACGGCGACGCCGAGATCCAGCAGGCCGTCCGCTTCGCCCTCTTCCACGTCCTCCAGGCCGGTGCCCGTGGCGAGGCCCGCGCCCTGCCCGCCAAGGGCCTGACCGGCCCCGGCTACGACGGCCACTGCTTCTGGGACACCGAGACGTTCGTCCTGCCCGCGCTCACCTACACCGCGCCCCAGGCCGTGGAACAGGCCCTGCGCTGGCGGTACAACACCATGCCCGAGGCCCAGGAACGGGCCCGGCAGCTCGGCCTGGCGGGCTCCGCCTTCCCCTGGCGGACCATCAACGGCAGCGAGTGCTCCGGCTACTGGCCGGCCGGCACCGCCGCGTTCCACATCAACGCCGACATCGCCGACGCCGTCGTCCGCTACATCCGCGCCACCTGCGACGACACCTTCGAACGCGAGGTGGGGCTGCCCCTGCTGGTGGAGACCGCCCGGCTGTGGCGCTCCCTGGGCCACCACGACCACCACGGCGACTTCCACATCGACGGGGTCACCGGCCCGGACGAGTACAGCGCCATCGCGGACGACAACGTCTACACGAACCTGATGGCCCAGCACAATCTGCGGGAGGCCGCGGCCGCCGCCGAACGCCACCCCGACCTCGCCGCGAACCTCGGCGTGGACGACGAGGAGACCGCCGCCTGGCGGGACGCGGCCACCCGGATGACCCTCCCGTACGACGACGAGCTGCGGGTGCACGAGCAGTCCGCGGGCTTCACCCGCCACCAGCTCTGGGACTTCGCCCGCACCAACCCCGACCAGTACCCGCTGCTGCTGAACTTCCCCTACTTCGACCTCTACCGCAAACAGGTCGTCAAACAGGCCGACCTCGTCCTCGCCATGTGCCTGCGCGGGGACGCCTTCACCCCGGAGGAGAAGGCCCGCAACTTCGCCTACTACGAGCAACTGACCGTGCGCGACTCCTCCCTGTCCGCCTGCGGACAGGCCGTGATGGCCGCCGAGGTCGGCCATATGCGGCTCGCCTACGACTACGTGGGCGAGGCCGCGATGATGGACCTCTCCGACCTGGAGGGCAACACCCGCGACGGTATCCACATCGCCTCCCTCGCCGGCACCTGGTTCGCCCTCGTCATCGGCTTCGGCGGGATGCGCGAGGACGACGGGCTCATCGCCTTCAACCCCCGGCTGCCGGAACAACTCGGCCGCCTCGCCTTCACCGTCCAGTTCCGCCAGCGCCGGGTGCGCGTGGAGATCACCGGGACCACCGCCACCTACACCCTCCTCGACGGCGACAGCCTCGACATCCGCCACTGCGGCGAGCGCATGACCCTGTTCTGCGCCGCCCCGGAGTCCCGCCAGATCCCGCCCATCCCCACCGGCCCGGCCCCCGAGCAGCCGGCCGGCCGCGCCCCCGCCCGCCGGGGCCGCGCGACCGGCCACGACGGGGACGGGGCACGCTAGCGAGGCAGTCCCCGCTACTTGGGGACGGTCCAGAGCTGGCGCTTGTTGGTATCAGCCGTGTGCAGCTGGACCTTGGTGCCGTCGGCGGTGGCGCCGCCGGTCACGTCGAGGACCTTGCCCGACGCGACGTGGACGATCTGGCCCTTGGCGTTGACCGACCAGCGCTGCGACGCTCCGCCGTTGCAGTCGAAGAGCTCGATCTTGTTGCCGTCGGCGGTGCCGCCGCGCGCGTCGTCCAGGCACTTGCCCAGCGCCCGGAACGTGCCGTCCTTCCCCACGATCCAGGACTGCGCCACCGAGCCGTTGCAGGTGTAGAGCTGGATCTGGGTGCCGTTGGCCGCCTTCGCGCCCTTGACGTCGAGGCACTTGCCGCCGAGCCCGGTCACCCTGCCCTGGGGCGGGACGGCCGCGCCGGCACCGGCGGCGAGGACGCGCAGGCCCTGCGCGTCGAACTGCTGGACGTAGGTGCCCGCGCGGGCGTCCGTGTAGCCGTGGTTCGCGGTGCACATCACCGGCTTCTCGCCGGAGTCCTTGCCCACGGCGCAGTCCCCGCGCGTCGCGCTGCGGTCCGCGTGCGCCAGGCCCATGGTGTGACCGAGCTCGTGGCTGATGTGGTTCCGCATGAACGTCTCGCCCCAGGAGGGCGCGGGCTTGCCGTCCGCCGTGAAGAACTCGGTGTCGATGTACGCGTGCCCGCTGGTCACCGTACCGGGGAGGGACGAGGAGATCAGACCGCAGCTCAGATTGGGAGTGCCCGAGCCGTCACGGACGATCTTCCAGCCGGTCTGGCCCTTGTCCGCCGGCGGTACGCACGGGCGCTTGAGCACCCCGATGACGATCTCGCCCTTGGGCCGGACGTAGTCCCAGCCCACCGGCGCGGTGTCGACCGCGATGGGCAGGCCGGTGACGCGCTGGAGGTCCGTGGCGGACGCCTTCACATAGCGGCCCAGCCAGTCCACGGACTTCTGGTCGTAGAACTTGACCGTATAGCCGGTCGGCAGCGACCGGGTCATGCCCGTCGCCAGATTCCACCCCTCGCCCTGGGACGCGGCGGCTGCCACCGCCGCCGCCTTCGGGTGCGGCGCGGGGGCCGCGCCCGGCGACATGACGCCGTTCTCGAAGACCGTCCCGTCGGTCGCGGAGACGGCGCCGGAATCGGCGTCGGAATCGGCGCCGGCGGACGTGCCGTCCGCCGGCGCGACGGCCCCCGCGGTGGCGCCCGAGGTGTCCTCGGTGCCGAAGGCGCTGGGCATGACCTGTGCCGTCACCGCGATCGCCGCCACGGCACCCGTGGCGGCGACGGCTATTCGGCGCTTGCCGGTAAGTCGCATGTGTTGATCGGCCTTTCCCCGTTGGTGTGTCACCGGTTACCCGGGGTCCGCACCGTACCGGCCCGCCCGGGCGGGAGTGATCTTAGGCCCCCTCGATCACGTCCGTTCGCCGCCCGTCGCGCTGCGCCACCCGTAGCCCGTGCTGCGCAGCCGGCGCTGGACGCGGTGGAGCGTCGGGTGGCGGTCGCGCTGTTCCCGGGCGGCGCGGTCCAGCTCCTCGGCCAGGCGCTCGGTCCGTTTCTCCACGTCGAGCTCGTCCAGGATCCGGTCCACCTCCGCCAGCAGCGCCCCGTGGAGCTGCCACTGGCGCGGGTGCCGCCGGACGCCCTGGAGGAGCAGCTCGGCCGCGCGGTCACGGCTCGTGCGGCCGGCGGCCAGTTCCGCGACGAGCCGGGACTCGGCCTCCTCGGCGTTGGCGCTCACCTGGGTGGTGATCAGGACGGCGAAGCTCTCCACCGCGCGGGCGAGGTGGACGAACACCTCCCGCAGGGCCTCCGCCACATCGGGGGCGAACAGGGTCTCCCCGGTGCGCTCCTTGGCGAGGTCGGTGAGCGTGCGGCAGATGACGCGCAGGACGACGGCTGTGATCTCCAGGGCGTCCAGGCCGGTGCGCAGCACTACCCGGTGGAGCAGCCCCTCCCTGACCCGGGGGTTGAGGCGCAGACTGTCCTCCGCCTGCCGCAGCGAGGCGTCGACCTGCACGATCTCGTGGTCCAGCCGGCGCGCCTCGTGGAGCCGGGCCGCCGCCTCCGCGACCGGGGTGTGGCCGACGAGCTCCTCGCCGACGCGCTGGAGCAGCCGTCCCATCCGGCGCGAGAGGTGCTCGATGGCCTCGCTGGCGGGCTGCACCCACACCGGGGGGACGAACAGGACGTCGAACAGCAGGCCGACGACGGCGCCGATGAGCGTCTCCAGGACCCGGTCCCAGGCGGTGTAGCCCACCCGGGTGACGCCCAGGACCAGCATGGCGCTGATCGCCACCTCGGGCACGAATTCACCCGCGCGGACGAACCGCCCGATGATCAGCGAGGCCAGGATGATCAGACCCAGGCTCCACCAGGTCAGGCCCACGACGACGCTGAAGCCGATGGCGATCAGCACGCCCGCCACCACGGAGTTCACCCTGCGGATGCCGGTGGTGAGGGTGGAGTACAGGGTGACCTGCACCACGAGGATCGCGGTGAGCGGGGCGGTGAGCGGCGCCGGCTCGCTGCTCAGCTGGAGGGCCACCACATAGGAGATCACCGCCGCCAGCGTGGAGCGGACCGCTTGGACGACGGCGGGCTCCCGGTGGCGCCGCACCAGGGTCGTCAGGGGGTCGGGCAAGTCGGGCAGCACGTTGTGCCTCTTCCCTCGTCCGGGTCCGCAGCTGGTTCAATCACCCGCATGGCTGATCACATAGTGGTGCGGGTGTTCGCGGGACCGGACGGCGAAGGAGGCAATCCGCTCGGGATCGTCGAGGACGGCCGCACGGTTCCCGGGGAGGCCCGGCAGGCGCTCGCGGCGGAACTGGGCTTCAGCGAGACGGTGTTCGTCGACGACACCGGCGCCGGGCTCGTCGACATCCGGACGCCCGGTGCCGTGCTGCCGTTCGCGGGGCATCCGCTGGTCGGCCTCGCGTGGTGGCTGCGGCGGCGGGGGCGGGGAGCGGACGTGCTGCGCCCGCCGGCGGGGGAGGTGCCCACGTGGCAGGAGGGGGAGACGACCTGGATCCGGGCGCGGGCCGGGTGGGCGGCCGGGCGGCGCACCCGGCGGTTCGCCTCGGTCGCCGAGGTGGACGCGCTGCCCGCGCCGCCGCCGGGGGAGGGCTGGCTGTACGCCTGGGCCTGGGAGGACGAGGCCGCGGGGCGCGTCCGGGCCCGGGGCTTTCCCCGGCGCGGCGACGGGATCGTCGAGGACGAGGCCACCGGCGCCGCCGCCCTGACCCTCGCCGCCGAGCTCGGCCGGGACCTCGTCGTCCGGCAGGGCGTGGGATCCGTGATCCTGACGCGCTGTCACGAAGGCGGGGTGGTGGACCTCGGCGGCCGCGTGGTCGTCGGCTGACGGCCGGCGGGGTCAGGGCCGGCAGGGCCGGGCCGTCGGCGTGCGGTGGGCGGTGACGGCGCGGTCGAGGTTGGTCGCGGCGCTGATGAGCGCGAGGTGGGTGAAGGCCTGGGGGAAGTTGCCCAGGGCCTCGCCCGCCGCGCCGACCTCCTCCGCGTACAGGCCCAGGTGGTTGGCGTGGGTGGTCATCTTCTCGAAGATGTACCGCGCCTCGCCGACCCGCCCGGCCCGGGCCAGCGCCTCGACGTACCAGAAGGAGCAGAGGTTGAACGTGCCCTCGCGGTCGAGGAACCCGTCGGTGCCGTCGGTCCGGTAGCGGTGGACGAGGCTGTCGCTGACCAGCTCCTCCTCCAGCCGCCGGACCGTGGAGAGGAACCGCGGGTCGGACGGCCCGGCGAACTTCACCAGCGGCATGACCAGCAGGGACGCGTCCAGCGTGCGCCCCTCGGCGTACTGGACGTACGCGCCGAGCTCCGGCGACCAGCACTCCTCCTGGACGTAGCGGTACGCCGCGGCGGCGGCGTCGCGCCAGCGCTCCACCGGGGCGGGCATGCCGCGGTGGCGGGCGATGCGCATGGCGCGCTCGAAGGCCACCCAGGTCATCAGCGCGGAGTAGGTGAAGCGCCGGCGGCCGCCGCGCGTCTCCCAGATCCCGTCGTCCGGTTCCTCCCAGTGCTTCTCCAGCCATTCGAGCTGGCGGCTCAGCGCCTCCCACAGCTCGTAGGAGATGGGCTCGCCGTGCTTGTTGTAGAGGTAGACGGAGTCCATCAGTTCGCCGTGGATGTCGAGTTGGAGCTGGTTCGCGGCGGCGTTGCCGATGCGCACGGGGCGGGAGCCGCGGTAGCCGGCGAGGTGGTCGAGCACGGTCTCCGGCAGCTCGGAGCGGCCGTCGATGCCGTAGAGCACCTGGAGGCCGGTGCCCGGTGGCGCCTCCACACAGCGGTGGTGGAGCCAGTCGATGAACGCCGCGGCCTCCTCCGTGAACCCCAGCCGCATCAGCGCGTACAGCGTGAACGCGGCGTCCCGGACCCAGGTGTAGCGGTAGTCCCAGTTGCGGCCCCCGCCCAGCGACTCGGGCAGGGAGGTGGTGGGCGCGGCGACGAGGGCGCCGGTGGGCTGGTGGACGAGGAGCTTGAGGACGAGCGCGGAGCGCTCGACCGCCTCCCGGTAGCGGCCCTGGTAGGTGGAGCGGCGCAGCCAGCCGTCCCAGTAGCGCAGGGTGTCGTCCAGCAGCCGGGACGCCTCGCCGCGGCCGAACGGGCGGATCTCGCCGCCCCACTGGGCCGCGAGCTCCAGCGTCCGGCCCGGCTCCAGCACGACGGTCGCCACGGCGGCGTCCCCCTCGGCGCGCAGCGGCACGGTGGAGCGCAGCACCAGCGTGCCGGCCGGGCTGGTGAAGACGGCGCCGACGCCCTCGACCACCTCGACCGTGTGCGCGGCGCGGGCGTAGTCGAACGCCGGCCGGCACTCCACCTCGACCGTGGCGCTCCCGCGCACCATCCGCACCTGGCGGACGATCTGCCGGACGTCGCTCGCCGGGCAGGACGGATGGTCCGGCACCATGAAGTCGTACAGCTCCGCGACCGCGGCCTCGGCGAGGAAGCGGGTCAGCAGCACATTGGAGTCCGGCAGGTACATCTGCTTGGTGCGCTCCACGTCGCGCACCCGGACCGAGAACGCGCCCCCGCGCCCGGTGTCGAGGAGGGCGCCGAAGACGGAGGGCGCGTCGAAGCGGGGCAGGCAGCACCAGTCGATGGTGCCGTCGACGCCCACCAGCGCGACGGTGTGGAGATCGCCGATGACGCCGTGGTCCTCGATGGGCGGCGCGACGGTCTGTCGCGGCCCGATGTCGTGTTTCATGACCGACCCTCCTCGGCGGAGGCGCGACACCACCCGTTATACCTCCGGGGGCGCGGGCGCGACAGCGCGCGGAGCGGCGTCGGCCGTGGTTCAGGCGTCGGGGTGCGAGCCCAGCTGGAGCCGTACCTCCAGCTCGTGCTCGCCCGGCACCGTGCCGTGGTCCTCCACCCCGAAGACGACGCCGAGCTCCTCCCTGACCTGGCGCACGGGGTCGGCGGCGCCGAAGAGGTCGACGGTGACGGGCGAGGTCAGCCGGGCCGGTGCGACGGCGCGCGGGGTGGCACGGGTCCGCGCGTCGACGACCATGCACCACACCGTGGCGCCCCCCTTGTCCGCCTCGGTGGGCCCCTTCGCCCCCGGCTCGGCGACCTCGGGGAACGCGGCCTCCAGCGCGCCGAACACGGTATTCGCGTCCTCCTTGGCGCAGCCGGTGAGGTGAACGCTGACATGGTCCGCAGTCTCGAGGCCGCTCATCACCCGGTGCTCCTCCGCCGTCCGCTCAGACTTCGTCGGGTACGACGGTAGGAGAAGCCGACCCGGCCCGCCACTCAAAGCTCAAAGGATTCCTTTGATCCAATAACGGAATTCATTATTCGACTTATGGGAAGAACCTCGGTAGCGTCGCAGACGTTGGCTTTCCCGACCCGTCAGAGGCGGTGTTTCCGTTGGTGGGCGAGCGCCGAGTGGCGACCCCTTGGAAGTTCATGGCCGCGACCGCGATCCTGTGGGGCTCGGCCTTCCCGGCGATCCGTGTCGCGCTCGACGGCTACGCGCCGACCGCCATGGCCGTCCTGCGGCTGGCCGTCGCCGTCGTCCTCCTGCTGCCGTTCCTGTTCACCGGGCGCGTCAGCAGGCTGCGCCGCGGCGACATCCCGCGCATGGCGGGCTTCGGGCTCACCGGCATGACCGCCTATCAGCTGCTGCTCTACGCCGGCGAACGGCACGTCGAGGGCGGCACGGCCGCCATGCTCGTCGCCACCTCCCCGGTGTTCGCCACCGTCCTGGGCATGCTCGTGCTGCGTGAACGGCCCGGCGCCTGGGGCGTCGGCGGACTCCTCGTCGCCCTGACCGGCGCCCTGGTGGTCGCCATGTCCGGCGGCGGCGGAGGCGGTTCGCACTCCGGCATGATCATGGTCGTCCTCGCGGCGGCCGCCCAGGCGACGTCCTTCATCCTCCAGAAGCCCCTGCTGTGCCGCTACTCCGGCATGGACTGCATCTTCTACGGCAGCCTCTTCGGCCTGGTGCCCCTGCTGTTCTTCGCCCCGCAGGCGGTGAGCCAGGCGGCGGCGGCCGGCTGGCAGCAGAGCGCCGCGGTGGTGTGGCTGGGCCTCGGCTGTACGGCGCTGGCCTTCTGCACCTGGTCGCGCGTGCTGGAGGCGGCCACGGCCTCGACGAGCTCCCTCGTGCTCTACGCGGTGCCGGTCGCCGCACTGGCGCTGGACGCGGTCCTCATGGGCGTCCTGCCGACCCCCGTGGCGGCGCTGGGCGGCCTGATCGTCCTGGCCGGCGTCGGCATCGCCGCCGTCCGCCGCCCGTCCGGACGCAGCCGCGTGGTGGCCGCCTCGGCCCCACGGGAGAAGGCCGGCGAGACGGCCGCCGAGGCGGACCTGGCCGACGCGCCGTAGGCTCCCACCACCCGCTGAACCGGCGTCGCCGGACACCGCATCCGGTGTCCGGCGACGTCTCGTTCACGGGCCTTCGAAGACCGCGTGATGGTCGGCCGCAGACCCCTGCGGACCGTGATTGTCAGACCCCGGTGCGACACTCTCCGTCATGAGATGGGCGGTGGCCGAGACGGAGGACGGGAGCGCGCGCCTGTGCCCGGTGGACGGGGAGGGGCGGGCCGCCGGGCCCGTCGAGACGGAGAAGAGCCTGGCCGAGGCGGTCCGATCGCGGCCCGGGGTGGACCGCTGGGTGTGGCGGTCCACGGCGGAGTCCTACGGGCGGCTGCTCGCGGCCGGCGTCCGGGTCGAGCGCTGCTATGACGTCGAGGCCGCAGAGGCGCTGCTGATCGGGCACGAGGAGGGCCAGTCCGGCCAGCCCCGCTCGCTGCCCGCCGCCTGGGCGCGGCTGCGCGGGCTGCCCGTGCCCGCCGACCCGCCCGCGCGGGCGGCGGAGACCCAGCCGTCCCTGTTCGCCCCCGGCCCCGTGCCCCTGCCGCCGGGCACGGACGAGCTGACGGCCCTGCTGGAGGTCTACGCGGAGCAACTGGCCCGGACGGAGCGCACCGCGCACCCCGGCCGGATGCGTCTGCTGACCGCCGCCGAGTCCGCCGGCACCCTGGTGGCCGCCGAGATGGGCCGGGCCGGGGTGCCCTGGCGGGCCGACGTCCACCACGAGCTGCTGCTGGCACTCCTGGGCGAGCGCTATCCCGGCGGCCAGGAGACCCGGCGGCTCGCCGAGCTGGCCGACGAGGTGTCCCGCGCCTTCGGGGACGGCGTGCGCGTACGGCCCGACCTGCCGGCCGACATCGTCCGGGCCTTCGCCCGCGAGGGCATCGCCCTGTCCTCCACCCGGGCCTGGGAGCTCCAGGAGATCGACCACCCGGCGATCCCCGCCCTGCTGGAGTACAAGAAGCTCTACCGGCTGCACACGGCCCACGGCTGGTCCTGGCTCCAGTCCTGGGTGCGCGACGGCCGCTTCCGGCCCGAGTACCTGCCCGCCGGCACGGTCACGGGCCGGTGGACCACCAACGGGGGCGGCGCGCTGCAGATCCCCAAGGTGGTGCGGCGGGCGGTCGTCGCCGACCCGGGCTGGTGCCTGGTCGTCGCCGACGCCGACCAGATCGAGCCCCGGGTGCTGGCCGCCGTCTCCCGCGACCCCGGCCTGATGGACGTCGCGGGCAGCGGCCGCGACCTCTACGCCGACCTGGCCGAGCGCGCCTTCTCGGGCGACCGGCAGTGGGCCAAGATGGCCATGCTGGGCGCCATCTACGGGCAGACCTCCGGCGACGGCCTCAAGCACATGGCCGACCTGCGCCGCCGCTTCCCGGCGGCCGTCGCCTTCGTGGACGACGCGGCCCGCGCGGGCGAGGAGGGCCGCCTGGTGCGCACCTGGCTCGGCCGCACCTGCCCGCCCTCCGCCACGGCCGGGGCGTACGACGAGGCGGGCATCCCGCAGGACGAGGAGCCCACCGCGCCCGGCAGCACGGCGGGCGCCCGCGCCCGGGGCCGCTTCACCCGCAACTTCGTCGTCCAGGGCAGCGCGGCCGACTGGGCGGTGATGGTCCTCGCCCTGGTCCGCCAGTCCCTCGCGGACATGGCGGCGGAGCTGGTCTTCTTCCAGCATGACGAAGTGATCGTGCACTGCCCCGAGCAGGAGGCCCCCGCCGTCGTGGCGGCCATCCGCGAAGCGGGCGACCGCGCCGGGCGCATCGCCTTCGGCGACACACCCACGCGGTTCCCGCTCACGACGGCGGTGGTGCGGTGCTACGCGGACGCCAAGGAGTAACGATTCGCCCCCCTGGCGCGCCCGTCACGCCACGGCCTGCTCCGCCTCCCGGCGGAGGCGGTTCTTGTCCGGCTTGCCCGCGTCGGTCAGGGGCAGGGTCTCGGCGAAGGTGAGGCGGGCGGGCTCGTACATGGCGCCGCGGCTCTCGCGCACCAGCGCGCGCAGTTCCTCCTCGCCGACGTCGGCGCCCGGGCGGCGGACGACGACGGCGTGCACCTGCTCCATGCTGTCGGCGTCGCGGACGCCGAAGACGGCGCTCTGCGTCACGTCGGGGTGCGAGTTGAGGACGTCCTCCAGCTCGGAGGTGTAGACGTGGCCGCCCACCACGATGATCATGTCCTTGAGCCGGTCCACGACCGCCAGGAAGCCCTCGTCGTCCAGCCGGCCCAGGTCGCCGGTATGCAGCCAGCCGTCGCGGAGCACCTGGGCGGTCAGCTCGGGCTGCTTCCAGTAGCCGGTCATGAGGTGCGGGGAGCGGATGCAGATCTCGCCGAGCTCGCCGTTCGGCAGTGCCCGCCCGGACTCGTCGCGTATCTCCACCTCGACGTCGGGCAGGACCTTGCCCGCTGTGCGCAGCAACTCCGGGCGGTCCAGGTCGTGCTGATCGGGCATCAGCATGCTGATGCCGCCGGCCTCGCTCTGCCCGTAGAACTGGACGAGCACGGGCCCGAAGCGGCGTATCGCGTCGGCCAGCCGCGCGGGGGAGGCCTGACAGCCGCCGTAGACCAGGGCGCGGAGGCTGGAGGTGTCGGTGGTGGCCGCGTCCGGGTGGTCCATCAGCCGGTACAGCAGCGGCGGCAGCAGGAAGAGGTCGGTGATCCGCTCGCGCTCGACGGCCGCGAGCACCTCGGCGGGGTCGAAGTCGTCATGGAGCACCACGAAGCCGCCCAGGCGGAGCGTGGTGTCGGCGAACATGCCCCCGGCGTGCGCGACCGTGGTGCACAGCAGCTGCCGGCGCGGGTGGTCCGGGCCGTCGAAGAGGCGGGCGGCGAGCTGCCCGAAGGTGGTGCAGATCCCCTTGGGGTGGCCGGTGGTCCCGCCGGTGTGGCGGATGGTGCAGATGTCCTCCGGCCGCGCCTCGCCGGCCAGGGGCTCGGCGGACTCGGCGGCGGCCAGCTCCAGGAGGTCCTCGCCGAGCGACGCGGGCCCCAGGGTGAGGACGTCCTTCACCGGCGCCTGCGCGGTCACCTCGGCGGCCCGGTCGGCCCAGCGCGGGTCGACGATCAGGGCCCGGGTCTCGACGTCCTCGACGATGGCGGCCTGCGACTCCGCCGACAGCTTGTTGTAGAGGTGGTTGACGGTGCAGCCGAGGAGATTGGCGGCGTACCGGGCGGCGATGACCTCGGGAAGGTTGCCGCTGAGCAGGGTGACGGTCTGGCCGCGGCCTATGCCGCGCAGGCGCAGGGCACGCGCCATGCGGAAGACGAGGGCGCGGAGTTCACCGGCCGTCACGGTCCGGTCGTCGTGCTTTAAGGCGGGCCGGTCCGGGGCGGTGTTCAGGGCATCGAGGATGTCCTCCACGTAATTGCGGAAGGTGATGGGGGTGGCGGTCATCAGAGTGTCCTCCCGCGGCAGCGGTGTCCGCCGCCGCTCACATAGTTACCTAGGGCAATTATATGAGCGGTCCACCCTTGAGATCAAACCGGAGGTCCGGTTTCCCGCTCCGGGGCGCAACGCGCCGTGCCCGGCGCCGTCCAGGACGTCGGCGCCGGGCACGGGGGGCTCACCGCCCCATGACCCTCACGAAGGTCGCCGGGTCCGCGTCGAAGCCGTGGACGCCGCGCAGGAAGGTCCAGGCCCCCGAACCGTCGCGGACGAACTCCGCGACCCTCGCCGCCGTCGCCCCACCGACCCCGGAGAAGTCGTCCTCCGCCAGCTGCTCACGGCCCTCCCGGACGTGCACGCTCGTCCCGGCGACGCCGCCGAACGTCAGCCGCCCGTCGCCCTGCTGTATGGCGACGCCCACGACCACCCGGACGTAGTCGGGGCTCAGCCGGTCGAGCTCCAGCGTCAGGACCTCGTCGTCGCCGAAGCCCTTGCCGTCCTGACTGTCCCGGTTGAGGGTGATCGTGCCGTCGGGGGAACGGCTGTCGAAGTGCACGAGATAGGCGGGCTCGCCGTGGGGGTCGCCGGCGCCGTACGTCGCCGCGATCAGGTCCAGATCGTGGGGCGCCGCTCCCGGAGGGCTCGGATCCCACCGGAGGGCCACCACCACCCGTTCCAACCCCTTGTTGAGACCGCTCGCGGAACTCTTGTCCACACCGCCCACAGGACCTCCCCTTTCCTCGGCGCGCCGACCCTCCATGGTGCCATGACACACCCGTTCGCCGACGGCCGACAGCCCACCGCCCGGGCGGGTTTGACGGTCCGTCTTCGACGCTGACCGAATACCGGTGACCGCGCGCCCGCCGCACCCCACCATCCGGAGAGGATCCCCCACCACCGCGGCACACCGCGGAGCCGGTCGCATCGCGGGGATCGCCGTCCGGGAGGAGAGCGCGTTGCAGATCCGCTTCATCGGTGTCCTGAGGCCGGCGGTGGTCCTCACCGTCCTGGCCCTGGCCGCCCTGTGCACCACACCCGCCGTCGGCGCGGCGACCTCCGCGCGCCCGGCGGCCATCGGCCTGCCGGCCGGAGTGAGCGCGGGCATCGCGGTGTTCGACCGGCAGACCGGCGTGTTCACCGAGCGGTTCAACGCCCGGGCCCGGTTCCGTTCCGCCTCGGTGGTCAAACTGCTGATCGCCCTCGACCACCTGTGGGACCGCGGTCCCACGTACCCCATACCCGACGCCGACCGGGCGTTGCTGGACGTCATGCTGCGCAGCAGCGACGACGGCGCGGCCAGCACGTTCTGGGACCGGAACGGCGGCGGCGCCATCGTCGAGCGGATGGTGGCACGGCTGAAACTGGCCGACACCGCGCCGCCACCGGCCGACCGGCCCGGGTACTGGGGTTACACCGCCCTCTCGGCGGCGGACACCGTCCGGATCTACCGGTACCTCCTCGACGAGGCGCCCGCTCCCGTCCGCGACTACGTCATGGGCAATCTGCGCGCCTCGACCCGCTGCGGCACGGACGGCTACGACCAGAGCTTCGGCATCGCGGCCGTCTTCGACCGGCCCTGGGCCGTCAAACAGGGCTGGTCCGGCTTCGACTCCAACGGCTGCACCACCGATCCGGCCGCCACCCGCGCCCCGGCCCGGACACCGGGCCGGGCACCCACGCGGGCACCGGCCCCGGCCGACGGCGTGGACCTGCGCCGCCCCGCCCTCCACACCACCGGCACGGTGGGCGCCGCCGACCGCACCATCGTCGCCGTGTTCACCCTCCACGCCGAAGACACCCCCTACGGCAAGGCGTACTCCGACCTCGGCGCGGTGGTGCGGGGGCTGAACGTCCCCGGCGCCACCCGCACCCCCGGAAGCTGGTTCGGCACCTGGGGTTCCGGCGTGCGCGTACGGGCCCGGGCCGGCACCGACTCCGCCGTGCTCACCACGCTGCCCGCCGGGGTCGAGGTGCTGGCGGGCTGCCAGAAGCGCGGACAGGTGGTCACCGTCCCCCCGTACACCAACGACTGGTGGGCCTACCTGCCCAAGTACGGCGGCTGGATCACCAACATCTACGTCTCCTCGCCCGGCGACAAGCTGCCGGACGTACCCGACTGCTGACCCGCCCGGACCCGCCGGAGGAGCGGCCGGCCGCCGGACCCGCCGAGGGCGGGGCCCGGCGGCCCCTCGGCTAGCCTGAAGACACAATGAACCGTTTCACGACGTCACGGGGTGAGTACGAACTCACCCGCTTCCCCGAGGACCCCCGCGACACCCTGCGCGCCTGGGACTCCGCCGACGAGTACCTGCTCGAGCACCTCGCGGAGGCCGGCACGGACCTCTCGGGCACCGTGGTCGTGGTGGGCGACCGGTGGGGAGCGCTGGTCACCGCCCTCGCCGGGCACCGGCCCACCCAGATCTCCGACTCCCACCTCGGCCAGGAGGCGACCCGGGCCAACCTGGCGCGCAACGGCGTCCCCGCCGGTGACGTCCGGCTGCTGTCCACCCGTGACACCCCGCCCGAGCGGATCGACGTCCTGCTCGTCCGCGTGCCCAAGAGCCTCGCCCTCCTGGAGGACCAGCTCCACCGCCTCGCGCCCGCCGTCCACGAGAACACCGTCGTCATCGGCACCGGCCGGGTCACCGAGATCCACACCTCGACGCTCCGGTTGTTCGAGACGATCCTCGGCCCCACCCGGACGTCCCTGGCCGTGAAGAAGTCCCGGCTCATCTTCTGTACGCCGGACCCCGCACTCGACCGCCCCGCCAACCCCTGGCCGCACCGCTACGCCCTGCCCACCGGCATCGGCCCGGCCTCCGGGATGACCGTCACCAACCACGCGGGCATCTTCTGCCCCGACCGCCTCGACATCGGCACCCGTTTCTTCCTCGCGCACCTGCCGGAGCGCCGGGGCGCCGAGCGCGTCGTCGACCTGGGCTGCGGCAACGGCGTCGTCGGCACCGCCGCGGCGCTGGCCAACCCCGAGGCGGAGCTGCTGTTCACCGACGAGTCCCACCAGGCCGTGGCCTCCGCCGAGGCCACCTTCCGGGACAACACCGGACCGGACGCCGTCGCCACGTTCCGCGTCGGCGACGGCCTGGAGGGCGTCCCCGCCGCGTCGGTGGACCTCGTCCTGAACAACCCGCCCTTCCACAGCCACCAGGCCACCACCGACACCACGGCCCGGCGGATGTTCGCCGGCGCCCGCGCGGCGCTGCGCCCCGGCGGGGAGCTGTGGGTCGTCGGCAACCGGCACCTGGGCTACCACGTCCGGCTGCGCAGGCTCTTCGGTGACTGCGAGGTCGTCGCGAGCGACCCGAAGTTCGTGATCCTGCGGGCCGTCAAGCGCTGATCCGCCCGTACGCGGACGTCCCGCCCCGCCACGCGGGGGCGGGACGTCGCGCGCCGGCGTCAGGTGTTCTGCGCCGTGTCGTAGAGGTTCTTGGCCTCGTCGCCGAAGTAGGGGCCGAACATCGTGTTCGGCAGGAACGTGTAGCCGAAGCTGTTGACCGAGGCCTGGAGCCCGGCGCCGGTGGACTCGTCGAAGGACGTGAACCACGGGCCGCCGCTGGACCCGCCGGTCATGTTGCAGCCCAGACCGTGGTCCTGGGTGAGCAGGAAGTCCTTCGAGGACGTCCCGCTGCAGTAGATCAGCTTGCTGCCGTCGTACGGGGACGCCGCCGGGAACCCGAAGGCGTACATGTCCTTGTTGTAGCCGCCGTTGAACTCGAGGCCCTGGCCGCCGACGACGTCGGTGAGCCGCTTGCCGTCCACCGGGCCGACGACGGCGGCCCCGATGTCGTTGTTCATGTCCTCGCTGGCCGTCCACTGCGGGGTGGAGAGCGTCTTCGCCGCCGCCCAGGTGCCGTACGGCGACTGCCCGTCGTGGTAGCCGGGGACGAAGACCCAGTTGGTGTGCCAGCTTCCCTGGTACTTCACACAGTGCCCGGCGGTGAGCACGACATTGCCGTTCTTGCTGGTCACGGCGTCACCCGAGCAGGAGGCGGTGCGGTTCTGGAACGTGAAGAACACTCGCCCGATCGTGTGGACGACGGCGCCGCCCCCGGTCCACGGCCCGCCGGCCTGCGGCAGGGACCTCACCCCGGCGGAGGGGGCGGCCGGGACGGTGGGCGCGACGGTGGACACCGCGCCGCGCGACTCCGCGGCGGGACGGGCCGCCCGGGCCGCGAGACCGTCCGGGGCGGCGCCGGGCACGTCGAGCGGGGTGGCCGAGCGCATCCGTTCGGGGGTCCAGAAGGCGACGGCGTCCCGCTGGGCGGCGCTCGTGTGCGCGGTCGCCGGGGCCCGTTCGGCCCCGGCCGGCGCGGCGCCGGACGCGGTGGCCGGAGTGCCCAGGGCGACCAGGGTGCCGGCGGCCAGCAGGATGCCGGAGGTGCTGCGGTGGGGACGTCTCACGCGTACTCCTTCTGCCGAGGCCGGGCGCGTGGGGCGCGGGGCCGTGTGGGGGGCCGGACCGGCTGCCGGGTCCGGGCAGACGAGTGGTGCGGATTCGACGGTGCGTCAGAAGAGCGTGCCACGCACGGCGAAGGATTGACAGGGGCGCGTCAATGATGCCCTGTCGGCCCCGGCCGTTTTCCGCCGCGTGATCCCTCCCCATCGCTTACGGTTCCGGTATGACGATCTACCGCACCGGCACTCCGGCCCCTCCCACGGACGGCCGCAGGACCCTGGTCGTCGGCGCGGGGATGGCCGGGCTGTACGCGGCCCGGGAACTGCGGCGCGCCGGCCACGACGTGACGGTCCTGGAGGCCCGGGAGCGCACCGGCGGGCGGCTGTGGACCGAGGAGTGGGAAGGACTCCGCATCGACCTGGGCGCCTCGTGGATCCACGGCGTCGAGGACAACCCCGTCGCGGAGCTCGCCGCGGAGGCGGGGGCCGCCACGGCCGTGTACGACGTCGGCACCCTCGACTACGGCAGCCAGGACGGCACGGTCTCCTACGCCCCCGACGGCCGGCGCCTCACCCGCGCCGAGACGGAGACCCTGGGGAAGGACCTGAAGGCCGTCGGCGGCGCGCTGGAGGCCCTCGCCGCGCGGGCCGAGCCGGGGCTGTCCCTCGCGGAGGGGCTGCGTGCCGTGCTGGGTGCCGCGGGCCTGGAGCCGGCGCGGGCCAGGAGGGTCCTCGAGGCGTGCGGCCGCATGGCGGAGGACGACTGGGGCGCGGGCATCGGGGAGCTGGCCCTGGCCGCCGTGATCTGGGGCAAGGACTACGAGGGCGTCGAGGCCGTCTTCCCCGGCGGCTACGCGCAGCTGACGGACCACCTGGCCGAGGGGCTGGACGTACGGCCGGGTCACCGCGTCACCCGCGTCGAGCACGGGGGCGACCAGGTGGAGGTGCACACCGACGGCCACGGCGTCCTCACCGCCGACCGGGTCGTGATCACGCTGCCGCTCGGGGTGCTGAAGGCCGGCGCCGTCACCTTCGCCCCGGAGCTCCCCGAGGCCAAGACGGACGTCATCGAGCGCATGGGCATGGGCGTCTACGACAAGCTCTACCTGCGCTTCGCGGAGGCGTTCTGGGACGACAGCGACGTGATCCGCCTGGAGGACACCCCGCACGGCGCCTTCGCCAACTGGTTCGACCTCCGGCGCGTCACCGGGGCCCCGGTGCTGGCCGTCCTCCACGGCGGGCCCGTCGCCCGCCGCCTGGAGGAGCTGGACGACGCCACCGTGGTGGGCGACGCCCTGGCCGTCCT
This sequence comes from Streptomyces abikoensis, assembly GCF_014648775.1. GTDB lineage: Bacteria > Actinomycetota > Actinomycetes > Streptomycetales > Streptomycetaceae > Streptomyces > Streptomyces abikoensis. The sequence goes on along the minus strand of NZ_BMRT01000001.1, from coordinate 100,623 downwards.
GCGCGGCGTCTACGGCGACGGGGTGGCGGACCCCTCGGCGTACCGGCTCACCCGCTGGGCGGCCGACCCCTTCGCCCGGGGCTCGTACTCCTTCCCGGCCGCGGCCTTCGAGCCCGGCGACCACGACGTCCTGGCCGAACCCGTCGGGGACCGCCTGTTCTTCGCGGGCGAGGCGACGAGCGCCGACCACAGCAGCACGGTCCACGGCGCGCTGCTCTCCGGCCGCCGCGCGGCCCGGAGCGTCCTGGCGAGCTGAGCGGCCCGGAGGGGCGCCGGGCGGGTCGCGGGCCCGGGGGTCAGCCGGCTCTGTCTTCCCGGACGGTGGTCCTGTCGCTCCACGCGAGCTGGATCGACTCCAGGAGCCGGGCGTTGCAGCGGGTCGGGTCGTCGCTGAAGCCGGTCAGCCCGGCGGCCCAGTCCCGGATCCGGACCAGATCGGCCGTCACCGGCCGGGTGGTGGGGTGCTGTTCGGCGAGGGCCGCCGCGATCTCTTCGATGTCCGTCCATCGCATGGGCCAGAGTGTGGCGGAGGGGGCCGGCGAGGTCCAGGGAGCCCTGCGGCGGGGCGCTCGCCGCACACCGGTCACCGTCCGTTCATCGCGGGCTGTCCTGCGGCGATGACCGGGCGATTACCGCACGGTGGGCACGGGTTGGGTGACTGCGCGTTACGGTCGGCGCGGGATTGACGCACGGTCAAGTGCGACAGCGAGAACCCGTCCCGAAAGAGAGCATGAGCACCATCGCCTTGCCGCGGCCCGCCGGAGAAGGGGGCCGCTTCGCCTCCCGCGCCGGTGGACCGCACGCCGGGCCGGACGGCGCTTCGCCGCCCCTACTCGTAGGTGCGGATCAGCCGGGCCAGATGTCGGCCCGCCGTCAGCAGGGGCTCCTCGCTCCGCAGTACCTGCGCGGTCAGCTCGGCGCCCTCCAGGGTGCTGATCGCCGCGCAGGCCAGATCGCGGGCGGTGTCCTCGTCGAGGCCGCCGCGCAGCTTCTCGGTGACCAGCTCCGTCCAGTGGCCGATGGCCTCGGCGCAGGCCTGCTGGATGTCGGGGGCGCGCCCGACGGTCTCGAGGGCGGTGGCCGCCACGGGGCAGCCGTCCATCCAGTCGGACTCCCGCAGGGAGTCGGCGAGCAGCCGGGTGCAGGCGGTGATCGCCTCGGCGGGGTCGTCGGCGGCGGCCAGTCCGGCGCGCAGGATGTCGGAGAACTCGCGCTCGCCGTGCTGGATCGCGGCCACGGCGAGCTCCTGCTTGCCGCCGGGGAAGAAGTGGTAGACGGAGCCGAGGGTGGCTTCGGCGTCGCGGGCGATCTGCTTGATGCCCGTCCCTTCGTATCCCTGGCGCTGGAGCAGCCGGGCCGCCGCCCGGACGATCCGGTCCCGGGTGCCGACGGCGGCGTCCGTTCCCTCGGTGGCGTCGTGTCGCGGCTTGGTCGTCTGCATTCCATGAGTTTAACGGATAGAGCGTTCGCTCTAGCGCTGTGCTATGTTTCTTCTGGGTAGAGCGTTCGTTCTAGAACCGGCGGACCGCCGCCCCTCCGTCCTGCTGCACCCCCGTCAGGACGGCGGAGCGGACACCCAGCGGTATCAGCGGCACAGCGGTATCAATCGCGGTAACAATCAAGGAGAACCAGTGAGCAAGCAGGCAGTGACCGTCATCGGGCTCGGCCCGATGGGCCAGGCGATGGTGACCGCGTTCCTGGAGAACGGCCACCCTGTCACCGTGTGGAACCGCACCGCGAGCAAGGCCGACGAGCTCGTCGCCAAGGGCGCCGTCCTGGCCCCCTCGATCGAGGACGCCCTCAAGGCCAACGAGCTCGTGGTGCTGAGCCTCACGGACTACGACGCCATGTACGCCATCCTCGAGCCGGCCACGGCCGCCCTCGACGGCCGGGTGCTGATCAACCTCAGCTCCGACACCCCGGAGAAGGCCCGCGCGGCCTTCGAGTGGGCCGCCGGCCACGGCGCCAAGCACGTCACCGGTGGCGTCCAGGTGCCCCCGCCCCTGATCGGCAAGGAGGGCTCCTCCACCTACTACAGCGGCCCGCGCGACGTCTTCGACACGTACAAGGAGACCCTCGAGGTCCTCACCGCCGCCGACTACCGCGGTGAGGACCCGGGCCTCGCGGCCATGTACTACCAGGCCCAGATGATCATCTTCTGGACCAGCATGCTCAGCTTCTACCAGGCGCTGGCGCTGGGCAAGGCGAACGGGGTCTCCGCCAAGGAGCTGCTCCCCTACGCCTCCAACATGATGACGATGATGCCGCACTTCCTGGAGCTCTACACCCAGCACGTCGACAACGCCGAGTACCCCGGCGACGTGGACCGCCTGGCGATGGGCGCGGCCAGCGTCGACCACATCCTCCACACCAGCGAGGACGCGGGCGTCGACACCACCCTGCTCAAGGCCGTCCAGGACATCTTCCAGCGCGGCATGGGCAAGGGCTTCGAGGGCAACAGCTTCTCCAGCCTCATCGAGGTCCTGAAGAAGCCCTCCGCCTGACCCGGGTGAAACAGCGGAACGCCCCCCGCCGAAGCCTTCGGCGGGGGGCGTTCTCGCTGTCAGCGGTGCGGAGGATCAGCCCGCGAGGGCCGCAGCCTGCTGCGCGGCGCGCAGGCCCGACTCGATCGCGCCCTCGATGAACGCGCCGTGCCAGCCCTTGGCGATGTCCGCGCCGGCGAAGACGATCCGGCCGTGCGGCTGCTCGATCTGCGGGAACAGCTGGAGCAGCTGGTTGGGACGGCGCATGCCCCAGCCGCCCATCGCGTACTTGTCGGCGTGCCAGGCCGTGGCCCGGTAGTCGGACACCTCGGCCCCGGGCAGGAACGCCTGGACCGCCGTCTGCACCTTCGCCTTGTCGTTGGTGTCCAGCGACGGACCGCCGAAGGCGACGAAGAGGCGGCCCTCGGGAAGCTGCTGCTGCGGCACCAGCATCAGGATCGGCGAGCCCTCGGGGGCCTGGCCGTAGACCGCGTCCACCTTGCCCTTGACCAGCACCCAGATCTTCGTCGCGTGGGGCACGCCCATGCCCTGGGTGGTCGCCTGGGTGTGCGCCTTGGGCAGGCCGGGGTTGAAGGTGATGGACTTCCAGACGTTGGCCGGGGTCGCGACGACCGCCACGGGAGCGGTGTACGCGCCGCCGCCCTGCACCTGGACGGTGACCTTGCCGTTGGCCTCGGTCACGGAGCTGACGGGGGAGCTGAGCTTCACCATGGCCTTGGAGTCGGCGAGCATCGCCTTCAGCAGCTCGGTCATGCCGCCGACGGGCTTGATGCCCATGGTGGACTCGAAACCCTCGTAGGTGCCGCCCGCGAGCTGGTACCACTGGGCCATGCTGGTCAGCGCGGCCCAGGAGCTCGAGCCGCCGGCGTAGACGGCGGAGCCGCCGTTGAGCCACTTCAGGTCGACGGGGGAGAGCGACAGCTGCCGCAGCCGGTCCTCGAGCGAGAGCGGGTCCACCGCCGCCAGCAGGTCCTTGCGGAACAGCGGGTCGGCGGGGTGCTCGAAGTAGGACTCGGAGTTCTTGAACAGCTCCTTGAACAGCCCGGACAGCCGGCTGGACACCGTGGCGAGGTCCGTCCCGACCAGGCCGGTGTCGCCCGGCATCATGGCGCGGTCACCGGGGGTCTCGTAGAACGTCTTGATCCCGTAGCGCGCCACCTCCTTCTGCGCCAGCTCCTGCTGTGGGCCGAGCCAGCCGCCGCCGAAGTCGACGGTCTGGCCGGCGAAGCTGCCCGTCCATATCCGGCCGCCGATCCGGTCGCGGGCCTCCAGCACGAGGGTCCGCAGGCCCTTGGCCCCCAGCTCGCGGGCCACGGTGCCGCCGGCGTAGCCCGCGCCGATGACGATCGCGTCGAGCCGGGTCTCCTCGGTGGCCCGCGCGGTGCCGGCCAGGACCGGGCTCAAGGAGGCCGCCAGCGAGGTGGCACCGACGGCCTTCAGCAGCGACCGGCGGCCCAGCCGGCGGTCGGTGACCTTCACGGAGCCGGAGTCGTGAGCGTTCATGGCAATCCTTCGATGGGATGTCGGATGGCCGTGCGTCGGCGCGCCGACGCACGGCTGAGGAAGGGAGCGGGTGGGGGAGCGAGGGCCCGGCGGGGCCGGGTCGCGCGGGGTCATACGCGAGGACCGGCGGAAAACCCCGCCGGTCCTCGCCCGTTCACGCCACGGGTCGCCGCGGCGGCGGATCAGATGTAGTCGGTGCCCGGCTCCAGGCCGAGGAGGACACGGCCGTGCGCCTCCAGGGAGCTGACGGGCGTCAGCAGGCCGTGCAGCGACAGCGCCGCGATGTCACGGAAGCTCCGCTGGAACGGCGCGCCGCGCAGGATGGCCGACGCCGAGCTGATGTTGAACAGCGTCTCGACGGCCTCCTTCGTGGCCTGGACGACATAGCCGACCTGACCGCGGACGGCGACCTTCTCCTCCGTCGTCATCTTCTCGCCGGCGTCGGTGGGACGCTGGATGGTCTCCAGCCACACGTTCTGGAGCGCCTCGCACGCCGCGATCTTGTTGGCGGCGTGGGCCACCTGCACCTGGGTGTAGGGGTGCTCGGCCTGGTCGGTCCAGTTGGTGTAGGTGATGGCCTTGCCCGGGGTGCGCTCCAGGAACAGCTCCAGCGCGCCCTTGGCCAGACCGAGGTACACCGGGGCGCAGGTGGCCAGGATGTAGCTGGTGAGGTTGTAGTTGCGGCCCTTGAGGTCGGCGTTCCAGCGGTCGCGGGTCGAGGCGTCGTAGACGTCGACACCGACGATCCGGTGCGCCGGGACGAAGACGTCCTTGGCCGTGGAGGTGGCGCTGCCGGTGCCGGAGGCGCCGAAGACGTCCCAGTCGTCGGCGATCTCGATGTCCGAGGTCGGCACGATCGCGAAGAGCTCCTCGTGCTCACCGCTCTCGTTCTCCACCAGCGCGGCGTGGACGTTCCACTGGGCACCGGGGACACCGGTGTTGAAGCGCCAGGTGCCGTTCAGGATGTAGCCGCCGTCCACCGGCTTGAGGGTGCCGCCCGGCGTGAAGCCGCCGGAGATGCGCACCGAGCCCTCGGCGAAGATCTCCTCCTGGGCCTTGTCGGGGTAGAGGCTGGCGATCCAGGCGGTGGAGATCCACACCATGGAGACCCAGCCGGTCGAGCCGCAGCCGCGGGAGATCTCGGAAATGATCTCGGCCTGGTCGGCCACCGGGAGGTCCAGGCCACCGAATTTCTTGGGCACGGCGACACGGAAGACGCCCGCCTTTTCCAGCAATTCGATGTTGTCGGCCAATATCCAGCGCTGGTCCTCGGTCTTCCGGCCGTTGTCCCGGAGCGTCGGAACAATGTCCCGGACCGCTGCCAGCACCTCGGCGGCACCGATTTCTGACGCGCTCATCCTGCCTCCTGGCATTGATAATTGGTGCAATGGGCCGCCCCGGCGGGCGTCCCTGTCAGTCCAGCGGCGACTGTACCTGTGGCCTGCATCGAAAAAGGGCAGGGACGGTAACGCGACGGTCATCGCGGGAGCGGCCGATGAAGGCCCGATGACCGTCGGATGAGCCGCTGATGGGAATTACCCCCGAATCGGCGCGGGGGCAAATCCGGCAGTGCCGTGCAATGAGCCGAATGGCCTCGTTCCGGGCCGCGAGGTCCCGGGACCGAGGCCCCGCGAGGGCCCGCCCTTCACTCCTGTGGGTGCATTCCCCGGCCCGGCGAATGCCCCTTTCCGGCGTGGGAATAGCCAGTATGTCCGGGACTGTTCCGTCGGGCGGCCCGGGGCCTCCGGCACGAGATGAGGACGTGAACGCGCATGACCGCTTCCTTCCCGGAGTCGTCCCCGGCCGAGGGGGCCGCTCCCGACCGCCGCCCCGGCGGCACGGTGCACGACTGGCCCGTCGACCCGCTGCCCGCCCTCGAATTCGACCCCTTGCTCCACCGGTTGCTGCGGGAGGAGCCCATCGCCCGCGTCCGGATGCGCTTCGGCGAGGGGGACGCCTGGCTGGTGACCCGCTACGAGGACGTCAAGACCGTCGCCTCCGACCCCACCCTCAGCCGCGCCCTGACCGTCGACCGGCCGGTCACCAGCATGACCCCGCACGTGGTGGCCCCCGCCGGCGGCATCGGCCGCACGGACGCGCCCGACCACACCCGGCTGCGCCGCCTGGTCGCCCAGACCTTCGGGCGCAAGCGGGTGGCCGCCCTGCGCCCCCGGGCCCAGGAGCTCGCGGACCGGATGACCGAGCGCATGGCCCGCCAGGGCCCGCCCGCCGACCTGACGGAGTGCCTGACCGGCCCGCTGCCCGCCCAGCTGATCGGCGATCTGCTCGGCGTGCCCACCCGCGACATCGACCTCCTCCAGAGCTGGCGCGCCGTCATCCTCTCCAGCGACCACACCCAGACGGAGAGCGAGGCGGTCAAACGCGAGATCGCCGGCTACTTCCGCACCCTGGCCGACCGCCGCCTCACCGACCCCGGCGACGACCTCTTCAGCGCCCTGGTCGCCGCCCACGCGCAGGGGGAGCTCAGCCGCGCCGAGCTCGTCTCGCTCGCCGTCATGCTCGTCCTCAACGGCATGGACGCCGTGCGCAACCAGGTCTCCAACATGGTCTACGCGCTGCTCACCCACCCCGCGCAACTGGAGCGGCTGCGCGCCGAACCGGAGCTGCTGCCGGGAGCCGTGGAGGAACTGCTGCGCTACATCCCCCACCGCAACGGCGTCGGCCTGCCCCGCATCGCCACCGCCGACCTGACCGTCGCGGACACCACCATCCGCGACGGCGACGTCGTCTACGTCTCCTACCTGGCCGCCAACCGGGACTCCTCGGTCTTCACCGACCCCGACCGGCTCGACCTCGGCCGGGACGAGGCACCCAACCTGTCCTTCGGCCACGGCGCCCACTACTGCGTGGGCGCGCTGCTGACCCGGATGGAGGCCGAGGTCATGCTCTCCACCCTGCTGGACCGCTTCCCCCGGCTGCGCCTGGCCGTCGAGCCCAAGGACATGCGCTGGCGGCGGGGCTCCATCAACAGGGGCCCCGAGACCCTGCCCGTGGCCTGGTGAGCGCGGGCGCGAGCCCTCAGCCGCCGTCCGCCGGGCCCGGCTCCAGCCGCTTCAGCTGCTCGGCCGTGACACCGTCGGGAACGGGCACCGGCGCCGGCGTCCGCAGCGGCGGCTGCCAGCCCGCCTCCCGGTCCCAGGTGCGCACGATCCGGGCGGGCGCCCCCGCCACCACCGCGTGGTCGGGCACCTCGCCCCGGACGACCGCGCCCGCCGCGGCGACCACGTTCCGGCCGAGCCGCGCACCGGGCAGGACCACCACCCCGGTGCCCAGCCAGCTGCCGGCGCCGATCTCCACGGCCTCGCTGCGCGGCCACTGCTTGCCGACGGGCACCTCGGGGTCGTCATAGCTGTGGTTGGTCGTCGTGATGTACACGCCCGGGCCGAAGAAGCAGTCGTCCCCGATGGTCAGCGGCGCGTCGGCGATCACATGGCTGCCGCGCCCCAGCACCACGCCGTCGCCCAGCCGCACGATCGTCTCCCGCCCCAGGTCGAGCCCGGGCAGCATCCCGGCGGTGAGCGTCACGTCCTGGGCTATGACGCAGTGCTCCCCGATCTCGATCCACGGCTCCCCGAAGATGGTGCCCTGCGGAAACGCGAGCCGGGAGTGCCGGCCGAGCCGGCGGAAACGGTACGGGCCCGGGCACTCGGCGGTCACGGCCCCGGCCTCCCGCACCCAGCGGGCGCCGCGGTGGACGGCCGCCGAAGCGGCCCGGCGCCGCCAGCGCGCCAGGGTGGGGAACAGGTTCTGCATCGGCACCCGCTCACCGTACTCAGCGCCCACCGGCCGGATCCCGCTCCGCCCTGTGATCTTCGCCCCACCCCGGCCCCCACCCCGGCCCCCACCCCGTTCCCCACCCCGACTTCCACCCCCGACCACCGGCCACCGCCAAGGAGACCTCCCGATGCCCCGTCCTCCGTCCTCCCCGGCCCGGCACGCCCTCCTGCGCGGCGCGCTGGCCGCCGCGCTCGCCGCCACGGCCCTCCTCGCCCCGGCCGACCGGGCGACGGCCGGCGGGGGCGGCACCTACCTGAGATTCACCAAGCACACCCCGGACGACTCCCGGCTCACCTACGTCCGGCACGGCTGGCCCGTCGTCACCTACCGCGCCGGCTCGGGCCGGGTGCCCGACGAGTGCCTGCGCGGCCGGGGCTGGCTGCCCGACGGCACGTACACCCTCGGCCGGCACCACAGGGCATATGACGGCAACCTCATCAAGGGCTACGCCATCGAGCTCGGCGCCAAGCGCTGCCACGACGGCACCGACCGCACCGAGCTGTTCATCCACAGCCAGATGACCCGCTCCGGGGGCCAGGGCCGGGGCGGGTACCAGCGCTGGGACGGCCCCGCCGACTACACCTCCCACGGCTGCGTCAAACTCCGCCCCGCCGACATCAAGGAGCTCTACCGGATCCTCGACCGCCACGGCTGGCCCACCACCCTGCGGGTGACCGGCGGCTGAGCCCAACGCGCCCCCGCCTACGGCCGGTTCGCCCCCGCGAGCGGACCGGAGCCGCCCTGGCGCGGAACGTACCTGTCACCGGGTATATGCCTGGCCGCCCGCCGCACCCGGCTCATACGATTGCCGTAACCGGGGGAGAGGCTGGGAGCCATGGCGGGTACGGCGGCACGGCTGGGGCGGGGCGTGGAGAACGCCATCGCCTGGACCATCAGGAACCTCGACGGCGTCATCGCCCTGGGCGCGGCCCTGACCATCGGCGTCCTCGACGTCCTCGACATGCCGGTCAAGGACAACATCACCTCCGGGGCGATCCTGCTGGTCCTCGCCGCGCTGGTACTGGGGACGCTCACCGAGCGGCGGCGCCGGACGGCCGACATCCGCGCGGCCATGAGCGGCACCCGGCACGCCCTGGAGGACCTCACCATGGTGCGCTCCCTGTCCGGCGCCGAGCTGGAGGCGGCCCTGGACCGGGCCCGGCTGACCACCGACCGCTGGGTCTTCAAGGGCGGCACCGGCACCTATCTGCGCGCCGTGACGCTCCCCGTCTGCGTCCGCGAGGCCCAGCGGCAACGCCGCTCCCTCACCATGAAGATAGACATCGTCAGCCCGGCCGACGAACAGGCGTGCGCCGCCTACGCGCGTTTCCGCCAGACCTTCGCCCACCGGCTGCACGCGGTGCCCGCGGAGGCCTGGAGCGCCGAGCGGACCCGCAGGGAGTCCCTCGCCACCGTGCTCGCGGCCTGCTGGTACCGGCAGCGCCTGGACACCCTGGAGATCGACGTCCACCTCTCCTCCGTCGTCCCCACGCTCCGCTTCGACCTCTCCAACTCCTGCCTGATCATCACCCAGGACGACCCCCAGCGCGTCAACCTGCTGGTGGAGCGCGACCGTCCGCTCTACGACTACTACGTCACCGAGCTCCACCAGAGCCGGGAACAGGCCCACACCCTGGACCTCACCCGCACCGTCCCGCTCGGCGACGAGCCCACGGTCGACGAGGTCGTCCGGCTCTTCGAAGGGCTCGGGCTGCCGCTCCCGGCCTCCTACACCGACCGCGACGTCGGCGACATCATCGACAAGGCCCTGCACGCGGAGAACCCTTACCGGAGGTGAGCTTCCAGTGCGCAGCCCCGTGGACTGCCACCGCATCGAAGCGGCCATGGCGAGGGGGACGAGAGACGGGGCGGCGGTCGGCGAGCTGTTCGCGGCGGCCGTGACGGTCCTGGAGGAGGTCGCCTCCGGGCGGCGCGCGCTGCGCGCCGTCCGCCATCCGCTGGGGTTCCTGTGCCTTCCGGTGCGGCGCGAGGGCGACCGGGGGGTGTGCGTCCACGTCTTCGGCGACCACGTCTTCGGCAACGCGCCGCCGGGCCCGCCCGCCCGGCCGGCCACCTCGCCCGTGCACGCGCACAGCTGGGATCTGACCAGCTGTGTGCTGTACGGGGAGGTCGGCAATCTGCGGGTCCGGGTGCGCGACGAGCCCGACCGTGCCACGCACCGGCTCTTCGAGGTGCGCAGCACCGCCGCCGGCCCCGGCCCGGCCGGCGGGCCGTGCGACGCGCCGGCGGTGGACGAGATCCGGCCGACTCCCCGCCTGGTGAGCTGCGCGCCCGGCCCCGAGGAGACCGGCGTCGCCGGCGGGATCTACCGGCTCCCGGCGGGGGAGTTCCACACCACCGTCGTCCCGCCGGGCACCGTCGCGGCCACGCTGCTGCTCGGCCGTTCCCTGCCCGGGCACCGCGACCTCACCCTCGGACCGGTGCATGGCCCCGCGCACCGGGTGGTACGACAGACATGCGACGCCGCGCAGACCGCCCGGACGGCCCGCACCGTCCTGAGGAGGATCGATGGACACCACTGCCGATGACGACGGCCGCGCCGGGTCCCCGGACCCGGGCGGGCCGGCCGGTTCCCTGACGGCGGAGCGCCGGGTGGCCGTCGGCGCCGCCCGGGAGGCGGGCGCGCTGCTGCGCTCGCGCTTCCACGACGACTACGGCGTGCGGGCCAAGGACGACCGGGGCGACGTGGTCACCGAACTCGACCTGATGGCCGAGAGCCTGGTGGTCGGCCGGCTCCGGGAGAGCTTCCCCGGCGACCGGATCCTCTCCGAGGAGGCGGGCCCCGTCCCGGCGGCGCCCGGGGGCGAGCGGACCGGCCGCACCTGGCTGGTGGACCCCCTCGACGGCAGCAACAACGTCGTCATCGGCCTGCCCGCCTACGCCGTCGGCATCGCCCTGTGCGTCGGCGAGGCGCCCGTGCTCGGCGTCGTCCACGACCCGGTGACGGACCGCACGTGGACGGCCTCGGCGGGCCTCGGCGCGTACGGGCCGCGCGGCCGGCTGACCGGGCCGGCGGGCCGCCCGTCCGCCGCCGGGCCCCTGCTGGCCTGGACGCAGGGCCACGCGGTCGCCCGCCGGGACCCGGTGGCCCGCGCCCTCAAGGACGCCCTGGAGGCGCGCTCCCGGCGGGTGCTCCAGCTGTGGGCGCCCCTGCTGGCCTGGGCGATGCTGGCCCGCGGCGACATCGACGGCTTCGTCGGCTACCGTGCCGAGGCCATCGACCTGCCCGCCGGGGCGCTGCTGGCCGCCGAGGCGGGCCTGGCCATCCGGGCCCTGGACGGCGGCGCCTTCCACGGGGGCGTCGGCGGCCCCGACACCGACCGCAGCTTCGTCGCCGGGCGGCCGGAGGTCCTCCCCTCCCTCCTGGAACTGGTCGCGGAGGGCCGGCCCACGACGGCGCCCACGCCGTAGGGGCCGGGGCGCTCACCCCGTCAGGGCCAGCGCGCCGACGGACGCCAGCAGGGCGCCGGCGGCCAGCACCGCGCCCGTCCCCATGAACCGCCCCGGGGACACGCGCACGCCCTGCGCGTGGCAGCGCTCGAACCACAGCAGCGTCGCCAGGGAGGCCCAGGGAGTGATCACCGGGCCGACGTTGGTGCCGATCAGCAGCGCCAGCAACTGGTCGTGGTTGCCCACGGGCACGGCCGACTCGCCCGCCAGGTAGACCGGCAGGTTGTTGAGTACGTTGGCCAGCCCCCCGCCCACGCCCGCCGCCCGCAGCATCCCCGGCAGACCGCCGTCCGTGCCCACGGCCCGGGCCAGCAGCTCGTGGAGCCCGTTGACATTGACCGTCTCCACCACCAGGAACAACCCCGGCACCAGGATCAACAGCCGCCACGGCACCAACGACAGCCGCAGCGCCGCGCGTCGGCGTACCGCGAAGGCCGCCACGGCGAGCGCGGCCGCCACCGCCGACGCCGTCCACAGCGGCACCGCGTCGATCAGGATCGCCAGCAGGAAACCCGCGCAGGCCACCGCGCACACCCGGAACAGCACCCGGTCGGCGGGCCGGTGGACCTCCGGCGGAACGTAGCACTCCGTACCTCGGCGGCCCCGGCGCCAGTAGAACAGCCATAGACAGCCCATCGTCACCGCGATCGACGCCAGTTGGGGCGCCCACATCCGCTCCGCCAGCCCCATGGGCGAGAGCGCCACCCGGTCCGCCGCCAGCAGGTTCGTCAGGTTCGACACCGGCAGCAGCAGACTCGCCGTATTGGCCAGCCACACCGTCGTCATCGCCAGCGGCACCGCCGCGATCCCCACCCGCCCCGCCAGCGCCAGCATCACCGGCGTCAGCAGCACGGCCGTCGTATCGAGATTGAGCGTGATGGTGGTGGCCGAGGCGAACACCACACACAGCACGAACAGCCTCGCGTAACTGCCCCGCCCGACCCGCGCCACCCCCGAGGCCACCACGTCGAACACCTCGGCCCGGCTGGTGAGTTCGGCCAGCACGATCACCGTGCCCAGGAACGCCAGCAACGGCGCGATCCGCCGCATCGCGTCCCCGGCCGACCCCGCCGGAAGCAGCCCCGTCGCCAGGAACAGCAGACCACAGACCAGGATCCCGCCCGCGAGCCAGTCCAGGGGATGAAGACGCGAGGACAGCCCTCGTAAGACACGCACGCCCCGAGCATGACACAGCGTTCATGACGAACACAGTGACCCAGGAGAACTCCGTTCCTAGGATGGGGCCATGGTGGCACGCCAGGAAACCGACGAGCGGCAAAGGCCGTTGGACTTCTTCATCAGCTACTCCCCGGCGGACGAACGCTGGGCGGCCTGGATCGCCTGGACCCTGGAGGAGGCCGGATACCGCATCGTCCTCCAGGCATGGGACTTCGTACCGGGCACCAACTTCGTCGACTTCATGGACCGGGGCGTCAGCGAGTCCGCCGCCGTCATCGCCGTCCTCTCCCGCAACTACGAACGCTCCCGCTACGGGCGCATGGAGTGGCAGGCCGCCCTGCGCGCCGACCCCGACGCCCCCGAACGCAGACTGATCACCGTGCGCGTGGAGGACATCCCCGTCGAGGGCCTCCTCGCCACCATCACCTACGTCGACCTCGTCGGCGTCCACGACCCCGCCGCCGCCCGGGAACTCCTCCTCACCCGCGTCGGCCACGCCCTCGACGGCCGCGCCCGCCCCGACCACCACCCCGGCTTCCCCGGCCACCCCCACGGCCCCGCACCCACCCCCGTCATGAGCGTCCCGCCCGCCGGGCCCGGCCCCGGCAGCCCCGGCTGGGCCGGCCGCCGCCGCCCCGCGACCGCCCCCGGCTACCCCCAGGCCGCCACCGGCCACCGCGCCCGGGACACCGTCTCCGTGCTCCACCTCGCCGGCCCCGGCTTCGGCCGCGGCGCCGACCCCGCCGAACTCCAGGCCGCCGTCTGGGGCGACCTCGTGGAGCTCACCGACGCCGGGGCCCCCGCCCCCGACCTCCTCGTCGTCACCGGCGACCTCACCGCCTCCGGCAGCCCCCGCGAATGCGACCAGGCCCTGACCTTCCTCACCGGCCTCCGCGCCCGCCTCGGCCTCGCCGCCGACCGGCTCGTGATCGTCCCCGGCGGACAGGACGTCAGCCAGGCCGCCTGCCGTGCCTACTTCGCCACCTGCGAGGCCGACGAGATGCGCCCCCGGCCGCCCTACTGGCCCAAGTGGCGCCACTACGCCCGCCTCTTCCGCGAGCTCTACCAGGGCCTCGACGCCGTCTTCGACGGCGACCAGCCCTGGACCCTCTTCCCCATCCCGGCCCTGCGCACCGTCGTCGCCGGGCTCAACTCCTCCATGGCCCACAGCCACCGCCCCGAGGACCAGTACGGCCTGCTCGGCCCCGAACAGGCCGCATGGTTCGCCCAGGCCCTGCGCCCCTACGAACGCGACGGCTGGCTGCGCCTCGGCGCCCTGCGCCACGCCCCGGAGACCCGCGGCACCCTCGCCCCCGCACCCGACGGCGCCCCCGACCCCACCCCGGCACCCACCGCCCCCGCGCCCGGCCGCGCCCTGGGCTACGACCCCGGCGGCCCCGGCGGCCCCACGCCCGGCCGGCGCCCCGCCGCCGCGACGCTGCGCGACACCGACGTCCTCACCCGGCTCACCGCCCCCAGGCTCCACCTCCTGCTCCACGGCCCCGCCACCACCGCCCGCACCACCGGCCCGGCCGGGGCCACCGCCGCCGTCCTGCCCCTGGCCGGCCGCGACCTGCCCGTCCTCGGCGCCGCCGCCCCCGGCCGCTACCGCCTCCTGGAGATCACCCGGGACGGGCTCACCCGCTGGCCCGAGAGCCCCGGCGAGGCCCCCCGCCGCTACACCCCCGGCTGGCGGAGCGCCCACCACGTCTTCGCCCCCGAACAGCCGGCCGCCCCCGCCCCCGTCCCCGAAGACCCCGGCCCTCCCGCCCCCGACGCGCCGCCCACCGGGCCCGACGAGGCCCGCGCCGCCCCCGGCCCCCAGGAGGCCCTGCTCTCCCGCGTCGCCGAGGTCTGCCGTGTCCGCCATCAGCACGTCCAGCTCCGCCGCCTCCCCGGCGACCCGCCCGGCCTGCTCGTCACCTGGACCGAGTCCGGCTTCGTCCGCCAGCAGCGCGTCGGCGTCCTCGTCGGCACCCCCCGCGCCGAGGACATCGACAACTTCATCGACCACGTCCACGCCTCCGGCGCCGAACCCGACGCCGAACTCGTCCACGACGGCCCGCCGCCCCCGCGCGAGCTCCGCGAACACGCCCGCCGCCGGGGCGTCCTCGTCCGCAGCTTCACCGAGTTCCAGGGCCTGCTCGACCTGCGCGGCTACGTCGCCGCCCAGACCGAGCGGCTGGCCGCCGACCCCCAGTACCAGCCCTCCCTCTACCTCCCCCAGCGCTACCGCGAACTGGAACGCCCCGGCGGCGCCGAACGCGACGGACTCGTCGACGACGTCCTGCGCCTCCTCGACGCCGACCACGGCCGCTTCCTGCTGCTCCTCGGCGACTTCGGGCACGGCAAGACCTTCGCCCTGCGCGAGATCGCCCGCCGCGTCCCCGCCGAACTGCCCCACCTGACTCCCGTGCTCATCCAGCTCAGCGGGCTCGACCGGGCCCACACCCTCGACGGGCTCGTCGCCGCCCACCTCGCCGGCCAGGGCGTCGACACCATCGACCTGCGCGCCTTCCGCTACATGCTCGGCCAGGGCCGGATCGTCCTGCTCTTCGACGGCTTCGACGAACTCGTCAACCAGGTCACCTACGACCGGGCCGCCGACCACCTCCAGGTCCTCCTCGACGCCGCCGTCGACAGCGCCAAGATCGTCGTCAGCAGCCGCACCCAGCACTTCAGCTCCCAGGCCCAGGTGCTCACCGCGCTGGGCGAACGCGTCGGGCTGCTCCCGCAGCGCCGGGTCCTCGCCGTCCAGGAGTTCACCCCCCAGCAGATCCGCTCCTACCTGGTGAACCGCTACGGCGACGAACAGGCCGCCGACCGCCGCCTCCGGCTCCTGGAGGGCATCCCCGACCTGCTCGCCCTGAGCCGCAACCCCCGGCTGCTCAGCTTCGTCGCCGACCTCGACCACGACCGGCTGCGCGCCGTCGCCGGCGCCGGCCGCGCGCTCAGCCCCGCCGGCCTCTACGAGGAGGTCTTCACCTCCTGGCTGCGCTTCGAGGCCCGGCGCGGCCGGGGCGGGCCCGGCGCCGTCCCCGGACTGGACCTGGCCCAGCTGTGGCAGGCCGTCACCACCCTCGCCCTGCGGCTGTGGGAGAGCGGCGAGAGCGCCCTGCGCCTGGACGAGCTCAACGACGTGGCCGAGACCCTCACCGAACTCGCCGACTCCCGGCTCTCGGTGCCCCAGGCGGCCCACTCCGTCGGCTCCGGCAGCCTGCTCGTGCGCACCGACGACGGCCTGTTCCGGTTCATCCACGGCTCCGTGGCCGAATGGCTGGTGGCCCGCGAGGCCGCCGTCCGGCTCGGCCGGGGCGAGACGGGCGAGGCCGACCTCCTGGCCCGCCGCCCCTTCAGCCGGCTGGCCGTGGAGTTCCTCTGCGACCTCGCCGACCACCGCACCTGCCAGCAGTGGGCCGAACGGGCCCTCGGCGGCGAGGACGGCGCCGAGGAGGGCACGGCCGGCGAGACGGCCCGGGCCAACGCCATGAAGATCCTCAGCAGGCTGCGGATCCCCGCCCACACCGACCTGCGCGGCGCCGTCCTCGCCGGGGAGGACCTCTCCTACCGCGACTTCTCCGGAGTCGACCTCACCCGCGCCGACCTCACCGACGCCGGCCTCGTCGGCGCCGACCTCTCCGGCGCGATCCTGCGCGACACCCGCCTCGCCGGCGCCCGCCTCGACGACGCCGATCTGCGCGGCGCCGATCTGCGCGGCGCCGATCTCCGCCGGGCCCGGCTCGTCGGCACCGATCTGCGCGGCGTCCGGGTCGACGGCGGCCGCTGGCACCGCGCCGCCCTGATCAACGCGGTCACCGAACCGGCCGTCCTCGACACCCCCGAACTCCGCGCGGCCGCCGTCGCCCCCGGCCTGACCGCCGAGCCCGGGTTCCGCCCCGCCGCCGTCGGCGTCCCCTACGGCTTCGACACCCGCACCAGCAGGCTGCCCGAACCCGTCTCCTTCAGCCCCGGCGGCGAACTCCTCGCCCTCGGCAGCGAGGACGGCGGCGTCCTGGTCTGCGACGCCGCCACCGGCACCGCCCTGCGCACCCTCCACGGCCACACGGGCCGCGTCTACGCCGTGAAGTTCCGCGGCGGGGTCCTCGCCACGGGCGGCGCGGACGGCACCGTACGGCTGTGGGACCCCGTCTCCGGGCGGTGTCTCCACCGGCTCGACGTCCACGAAGGCGGCGTCTGGCCCGTCTCCCTGGACCTCACCGGGGAACGGCTGGCCACCGGCGACGCCGACGGCACCGTCACCCTCTGGGACGTCGGCGACGGAACCGCCACGCACCGCCTCCCCGGCCACAAGGCCCCCGTCTACACCGCCGTGTTCAGCCCCGACGGCACCGTCCTGGCCACCGGCGACGCCGCCGCGTGCGTGCGGCTGTGGGACACCCGCTCCGGCCGGCTCCTCGGCGAGCTCGACGGCCACCGGGGAGCCGTCTACCGCGCCCGCTTCAGCCCCGACGGCACCCTGCTGGCCACCGGCGACATGGGCGAGGGCGCCGGGGGCACGGTCCGGATCTGGGACGTCGCCACCCTGCGGCAGCGGCACGCCTGCGCCGGCCACCCGGGCCGCGTCTACACCCTGGACTTCCACCCCTCCGGCACCCTGCTGGCCAGCGGCGACACCGAGGGCCACGTGATGCTGTGGGACCCGCGCACCGGCGAGGCCGCCGGGCCTCCGCTGCTCGGCGGCGGGGCCGTGTACCAGGTGGTCTTCGACCCCGAGGGCGGCATGCTCGCGGCCGGCGGCAGCGACGGCTCGGTCCGGCTCTGGCGGATCACCCAGGCCGCCCCGCCCGCGGGAGGCTGGACGGCCGCGCCCCTGCGCCGGCAGCCCGCCGACCACCAGGGCTCGGTGTGGGCCTGCCGCTTCCGCCCCCACGGCGGCCCGGCGGCCCCCGAGTCGGGACCACTGCTGGTGTCGGCCGGCAACGACGGCTCGGTCCGGCTGTGGGACACCACCACCGGCCGGGGCCGCAGCGTCCTGCGCGGCCACGGCCGCAAGGTCGTCGGCCTGGCCTTCGGCGCGTCGGGCGACCGGCTCGCGGCCTGCGGCAACGACGGCGTCGTCCGGATCTGGGAGCCCGCCACCGGACGCCGGGTGCGCGAGCTCACCGGCGACAACGACCGGCTGGTCTCCGCCGTGTTCACCCCGCGCGGCCCGCTGCTCGCCACCTCCAGCAGCGACGGCGACGTCTATGTGTGGAACGCCGAGACCGGCGAGTACCAGCGCGAGATCGACGCCGAGACCGACCATGTCTGGGCCGAGGCATTCAGCGCCGACGGCGAGATCCTCGCCACCGCCAACGACGACGACACCGTCCGGCTCTGGTACCGCAGCACCGGCGCCCATGTGACCACCCTCGGCCAGCACCGGGGCCGGGTGCGCTCCCTGTCCTTCACGGCGGACGGCAGGGGACTGGCCACCGGCTGCGACGACACCTACGTACGGCTGTGGGACCTCACCGAGAGCCGCCTCGTCGCCGAACTCGCCGGCCACACCGACCGGGTGTACGCCGTCGTCCACGGCCCCGGCGACGCCTGGCTGGCCAGCGCCTCCTGGGACGGGCAGGCCATCGTCTGGCGGGACGGCGCCGCCTCGCACCGGCTGCGGGGCCACACGGGACGGCTGTGGACGGCCGCCGCCCACCCCCACCGCTCCCTGCTGGCCACCGCCGGCGACGACCGGACCATCCGCCTGTGGGACCCCCTGACGGGCACCGGGACCGGCCGGCTGACCGGGCACACCGGCCGGATCCTCGCCCTCGCCTTCAGCCCCGACGGCTCCCTGCTGGCCAGCGGCGCCGAGGACGGCACGGTACGGCTCTGGTCCCTGCCGGAGGACGGCGACCCGGCCGCGCGGGCCACGCTCATCGGCGTCCCGGGCGGCTGGGCCGCCCTCAACTCCTCGGGGGGCTACAAGTTCGACGGCGACATCGCGGGCGAGTTCTGGCACGTGGTGGGCATGTGCCGGTTCGA
Organism: Streptomyces abikoensis; assembly: GCF_014648775.1. Classification (GTDB taxonomy): domain Bacteria; phylum Actinomycetota; class Actinomycetes; order Streptomycetales; family Streptomycetaceae; genus Streptomyces; species Streptomyces abikoensis. The sequence continues at coordinate 82,180 of NZ_BMRT01000001.1, read as the reverse complement.
GCCCGGCGAGCTCGACGGCCACCTGCCCGGGGTGCGACGGCTGGCCCTGGACGACGAACTCTGACGACCCGTCATCGACTGGTCCTGATCCGCAGGAAACGGGGGCGGTAGACGCCCGCGCGGTCGATGACGTCCCGGGGGACGAGACTGTTGACGTTGTAGGAGACGACCAGTTCGTCCGTGCCGTGCGCGAGCTCCGGGTGCTCGTGCGGGTTGTACGCCAGGACGTTCGGGTTGCGGTAGCCGCCGTCCGGGCCCGCCTCCGGCGCCGTGTACACCGTGCGCGGCGCCGTGAACGGCCCGCCGGGGGAGCGCGCCCAGGCCAGCCGCAGCTCGGCGCTGAACGGCTGGTCCGCCCGCTGGGCGACCAGGGCGTACCAGGCCCCGTGCCGGACGACGCTCAGCTCGTCCGAGACCCGCAGGGCGGTCCCGCCGGGACCGGTGAGCCGCGCGGCCCGCGACTCCTCGCCGGACCAGGAGCCGTCGGCGGCCCGGTAGCGCCATGGCCCGCGCAGATCTGGCCCGTCCACCCGGGCCAGATGGAGATGAGTACCGCCGGAGGGGGCCGCCTCGGTGCCGTAGACGTAGGTCCGGTTCCCCTCCCGGGCCAGCCACGCGCCCCAGGAGATCCCGGCGGACGACGGCAGCGCGGTGACCGACTCCGGTCGCGAGAGCCGCCCCTCGCGGAACCTCGCCAGCACCGAGCCGCGCCAGGCGACGTCCAGCGGCCCGGTGCCGGTGCGCGCGTACCGGGCGTAGACGACCGCGACGCCCCGGCCGTCGGGGATCCCGGCCCGCGCCCAGTACCACTCGTCCGGCCGCGGCGGCGACACCAGGGCGTCGGGCCGCCCGGCCCCGTCCCGGCCGGTCACCGTGCGCGGGGCGCCGGAGGCGGGCCACAGGACGAAGCTGTTGTGGACGAACGGCGTCGTACCGCCCTCCCCGGTGACGGGGGAGCGGGAGCCGTCGGGCCGTACCGTGCCGAGGAACGTGTCCGAGAAGACCCACAGTTCACCGGCGGGCGTCGGCACCGAGTACGTGCTGTCGCCGCCCGTCCAGTGGCCCGGATCGCGCACCCGGTCGGCGTACCTCCCGAACGCCTCGTCGAGCGCCGTCAGCGGGCGCGCCGAGACGACCTCGGGCGGCCCCCCGGCGTCCGGCGCCGCTCGCGGCGGCAGGAAGGCGCAGACCACGGCGGCGGCCACGAGCAGCAGCCGGGACACGACCGGCCGACGGCGCGTCCGGTGCGGCGTCCAGGAGATCCACATGGCGCACAGTCAACCGGCGCGTCGGCCCGCGACCCCGGCGGCCGTTCCCCGCGCTCGGCCGAGCGGGTGATAAATGGCAGCACGGTCAGAGTGCACAGTGACGGCCGCGCACCCGGGGCGCGACGATGCCGTGGGCCGGGACCGTGCGTGTGGTCCCGGATCCCCCGTCCGTTCGTGGAGGTGTCCGTGTACGCAACCGAGTTGGCCGTCAAGGCGCTGGAACCGACCCCCGAGGAGGAGCGCCTGGCCGAGGACTACGTCACCATCCTCGGCTCGCTCTCCGCCATGGAGCAGGCAGTGCGGGAGGGCGCCTGGCACCGTCTGCGCGAGGAGGCCGACGAGCTGATGAGCGCCGCCGAGGAGATGTGGGCCGGTCTCCCCGGGGCCGACGACGAGGGTGTCCCCGTCCGTGCCGCCCACGTGCCGTCCCAGGCCGACAGCTCGAAGATCCGCCAGCTGATCGCCGTGTACGCCCAGCCCTACGCCCTCGGCCGCGTCCTCTACCCGACGAGCCTCATCCAGGACGCCCAGCTGCGCCGGGCGGTGGAGGAGGAGAACACCGAGCGGGAACACGCGGCGGAGCACACGGCGGTGGAGTGAGGGGCCGCCGGGCCGGCGGCCCCTCACGGCGTGCCCCGGCGGGCGTCCGGCAGCGCCACGGCGATGTTGTCGGCCCGGTAGATCCGCAGGCCGTCGCGCCACACACTGCCGTCGGCGCGCACCAGCACCGTGCCGCCGGCCGCGCGGACCTCACGGATGTGGACCTCGCCGCGCACCCGCCGGTGTTCGCGCAGGATCTGGCCCCGGTAGGTCCAGCGCAGCTCCTCGCCCGGCACGGCCTCGGGGCCCGGCCCCGGCGACGCCTGGTCGGCGAGCCCCGTGTACAGCGCGAAGGCCCGCACGGCCTGGAAGAGCATCTGCACACCGACCGACCCGGGCAGCACCGGGTCGTGGGGGAAGTGCCGGCCGAAGAACCAGTCGCCGGGGTCCACCGCCTTGTCGCACAGCACGTACCCGGCGCCGTGCTCCCCGCCCCCGGGGACCAGCACCACGTCCTCCAGCAGCGCCAGCCGGCCCCGCCCGAGCCGGGCGTCGTGCCGTACGTCCAGCCGACGCGCCCCGGCCGGGGCGACGGGCCGCCGCTCCAGCCACGGGAGGGTCTCCCGGCCGCCGTCCAGGCCCTGCCGCAGGGCGAGCACCTCGGGCGTGAGGTAGCCGTGCGCCGCCTCGCCCGTGCAGAAGACCTCGCCGCCGGTGCTCAGCGAGAACGCGTACCGGTCGACCACCGCCCCCGGCATGACGGCCGTGGACAGCAGCACGGACTCCTGGACGACTGTCGACGCGCGTGGGTCGCACGCCCGGGTCAGCCGTGCCCGGCCCTCGAGATTGCGGCACACGAAGGGCCGGTCCGGATGCGTGGGCATGGCCCCGGAGAGCCCGCCGAGGAGCCCGAGGGGCTGCAGGGCCATCTCCATCAGGGCGAAGACCGGTAGGCCACCGCCGTGTTCCCGGCCGTACCAGGGGTCCGCCGGGACGTCGTGCTCGGTGACCAGCCGGGCGCCCGCCCGCTCCGGTCCCTCGCCGCCGTGGAGGTCGACGACCCGGTCGACCATGCGCAGCCCCGCGCCCGGCAGGCGTGGCCGGACCGGTGCGGTGGTCGCCCCGCCGGGCGCGCCGAGCTCCGACGGATCGCCCTCGGCGCTGTGGGCGATGTGCAGCTCGTGGTAGCGGGCCCGGGCGCCGGAGGACGTCTTCCGGCAGCAGCCCCGGTCCGGATGCGGCGCGAGGCCGGGGCCGGGCCGCTCCCGTACCGTCGCGCCGAGGTCGTGCAGCCGTGCCACGACCCGCCCGCCGGAGGTGATCTCGCAGTCGGCGACCGCGTACGGGCGCGGCAGCAGCCCGAGTTCGACGACCTCCACCGTCAGCCGCCACGGCTCGCCGTGCGTCTCCGGCCCGTCCGGGCCGCCCCGCCATGCGACGCGCACGGGACGGCCGGGCAGCGGGAGCACCCGGGCCCCGGGCAGGCACAGGTGCAGCCCCTGGTGGAAGGCGTACACGCGCAGCGCCTCCAGGGCCGCCGCGACCGGGTACGGCCACTGCGGGCCGCCGTTCCGGTCGTCGGCCGGTCGTGCCGTGGCGGTCAGCAGGCCCTGGCCGTACCGGCCCGTGCGCGGGCCGACCGTGATCTCCTCCAGCAGCCGGGCCGGCCAGGGCGCGGGCAGCTCGTCCGGCTCCAGGCCGCGCTGGTCGTGGCCGGGGCCGAACACGCCCGCGACGTCCCCGGCGGCGAGCGCGTCGAGCTCCGCGCGGGTCAGCCGGTGGACGTCCGTCACCGCGTGCGGAGCGAACTCCTCCGGAAACCGGGGCACCTGACGCCGTGGCGGCCCCTCGTCGCTCGCGTCGTCGCTCGCGCGGAGCGTGAGGATCGCGCGCTCGCCGTCGAGGACCTCGCAGGTGCCGTCCGGTGCCGAGCGGGCGCGGAGCGGGGCGGGCGCGTACGGCACCGGATCGTGCCAGGTCACGGTGAACACGCCGGGGCACGGGCGGGGTGCCACGGCCTCGGCCAGCGCCCGTGCCCCGGCGCGCAGGGCCGACGCGGGGCCGCCCCACCGCTCCCACGCGTCGGGCACGCCGCCGGGGCGGGAGGCCGGGGTGAGGACGGCCCGGGCCGCGACGAGGCCGGCCTGCCAGGCGCTGATGGCGCGGTGGGCGTCGAGCGCCGCCGCGTGGGCCCGCTGCACTTCGCGCGCGAACGTCCGGGCGATGCCGGTGGGGGTGGCCGCGCCGTCCGGTGACGGTGCCGGGTCGTGTTCCGGGCGCGGCCCGTGGGGTGGCTCCAGGGGGATGCCGTCGAAGTCGAGTCCGTCCACGCCGTCCATCCCTCTCAGCCCGTTGTCGGGGCGGGGCGGGGTGCGGTGATCCGGGTCTTGAGGTCCTCCTCGGAGAAGGAGACCAGCGTCAGGCCCGTCCAGCGCTGGAGCACCCGGCCGTCCGGGGCGCACGCGGTGACGTCGCACCGCAGGTCGATGACCGACACGGCCCCGGGCTCGGCCACGATGACGAACGGCTCCCCGTCCGGGAGCGGGGCGAACAGCTCCACCCGCTCGACGCCGATGGGTGCCGGGGCGCGCCCGAAGCGTGCCACCCCCAGCAGGGCCGCCGCCTGGACCAGTAGATCGGCGAGGCAGGGGCTGTACAGCCGTCCCCCGTACGCGCCGTGCGCGAGGCCCGGGTCCCGCAGCGCGGCCCCCACGACCAGCCGGTCCGGGCCCTGTTCCAGCACCGCCTTGAGCCCCCGCAGGGACGGCCCGTGAAAGAGGCCGCCCTCCGCGTAGACGGGGTGCGGCTCGTCCCGGAACGGGTGCGGCGGCAGGTCCCGCCGGGGTGGCTCGGGCGGCGGCCCGGGCGCTCGGTAGCGGCCCTCGTAGAGCACTTGGGTCTCCCGGCCGTCGTCCACCGCGCACACCGTGACCACGGCGGCGCCCGGCTCCGCCGGGTCCGGCACCAGCCGGGCCAGGGCGTGGCCCGGCTGGGAGCCGTCGAGGTACAGGCCCCGCCGGACGCGGAAGTCCCGGCACTCCGTCACCGGCCCGGCCGCGCCCCGGCACCGCTCCAGGACGTGGAGGCCCCAGCCGACGGCGGCGGTCAGCGGCAGCAGCGCGGCCCCCGACCAGCGGTGGTCGCGCAGCGCCGGTTCCGTCTCCAGGCCGGCGAGGGCGCGCAGGGCGGCCAGGCCCTGGGCGGGCGGCTCGGTGACGAGGGTGAACGGCGCGCGCAGCGGCCCGACGAGGACGGTGCCGTCGGGGTGGTCCGGCCGCGTCAGGTCCAGGAAGTGCTCGCAGCCGGTGCTCCGCGTCAGCACGGGGAGGCCCTGCCGGCTGAAGAACTCGCTGACGCGGGCGGCCATGCCGCCCTCCCACGGCCCCCAGACGACGGGTGTCACCCGGCAGCGGGGGTGCGCCGCCGCGAAGGCCAGTCCGTAGCGGGTGAGCGCCTCGTTGGCCAGGGCGTAGTCCGTCTGCCGGACGTTGCCCCAGTAGCCCGACACGGAGGCGAAGAGGATCAGCCGCCGCAGCCGGTCCGGGGTGAGGCAGGCGAGCACGTTGTGCAGTCCGGCGAGTTTCGTGTCGACCACCCGGGCGACGGACTCGGCCGTCAGCTCGCCGAGCGTCGAGTCCCCGAGCGCCCCGGCCGCGTGCACCACTCCCGTGACGCGGCTGGCGTACGGTGCCAGGGCCGTGGCCAGCGCGGCGGCGTCGCGGACGTCCGCCGCGACGTAGTGGGCCTCGGCGCCCCGGGAGCGCAGCTCCTCGACCAGGGTGGGGATCCGGTGGTGCCGCGTCGGCTCGTCGGCCTGACCGACGGCGTCCCCCGTGGCGCGCGCGTCCGGCTCGTCGGCGAGCTCCGTGCGGCCCAGCAGCACGAAGCCGCAGGGGTGTTCGGCGGCCAGGGCGGCCACGCACCAGGCGGTGATGCCGGACGCCCCGCCGGTGACCAGCAGCAGATCCTCGGCGGAGAGGCCCGCCGGATCCGGCCGCGCGGGCACGACGGGGTCCGGGGCGTCGGCCAGGACGAGGGCGCGGCGCAGGGTGCCGTCCCAGCCGACCTCGCGGACGTCGGTGGCGCAGTCGGAGACCTCCGCCAGGAACGCCGCGCCGATCGCGTCGGCCGACAGCTCCGGGGAGACGTCCAGCGCGCGGCAGAAGAGCGAGGAGGACTCCAGCGCCACGGACTTGACGAGCCCGCCGAGGCCCCCGGCCAGGGCCGCCACCGGGTCGCCGCCCGCGCCCGCGTACCCGAGACGCCCGTCCAGCCCGGTGAGCGTGACGAACGCGGCCCGGGTGCCGCGCGCGGCGGACTTCCGCAGGGGAGGGCACAGGTGCTTGGCGACGAGGACGGCGTGCCGCAGCCGGGCGATCACCTCGTCGGCCTCCGCGCCGGCGGGGCGGCTCATCGCGATGGCGCACAGGTCGACGTGTTCCGTCGCCGACAGCAGCGTGCCCACGCCGCGCGCGAGCGCTTCCTCGGACAGGTCGGACAGGACGTGGACGTCCTCCGCGGGGGCCTCGGCACCGGGCGGCAGCAGCCGGAGGACGCGCCAGCCGGCGGGGCGGAGCGCCCCGGCCACCGCCGCGCCGAGCGGACCGCCTTCGTCCAGCAGGACGGCGCACGGCCGGTCCGGGTAGGCGTCCGTCCGCACGTCCACGGCGGGCAGCGGGCGAAGGACGGGGAAGGCGCGGCCGAGCGGGATGTCCTCGGTGTGGCGGAGCGCGCGGGCCGGTTCGGCGAGGATGCGTTCCAGCATCTCGGTGAGCTCGGCGACGGTCCGGGCCTCGCTGAACCGGAAGAGCTCCTCCCTGGTGATCACCGGGTAGCGGCGCCAGACCTCCGCCGCGATCTCCACTTGCTTGAGCGAGTCGATGCCGAGGTCCTCCTGGATGGAGAGATGCGGTTCGATCATGTCGACGTCGTAGCCGGTCTTCTCGGCGACCACTTCGTGGAAGACCCGCGTCACTTCCGCCCGGTCGGCGGCCGTCGGTCCGTCGGTCGCTGGTCCGGCGGCCGCCGGGCGGTCCGGTTCGCCGCTCCGGTGGGCGGCGACGAGCTCGGCGAGGGCGGAGCGGTCCGGTGACGGTACGTCCGGGGCGGCGACGGGTACGGCGTCGTCGTCGGCTGGAGCCGCGGCCGGAGCCGGGGGCGGGGCCGGGGCATCCGGGCTGAGCAGCCGGGCGACGACCTCGCTCGCGTGGGTGTGGGCCCGGGCCACCGCCACGTCGTGGTCCGCGACGGCCCGGACGGCCGCGGCCAGGGAGGCGTCGACCCCGCCGTTCGCCGCGCCCGCGCGCAGCAGCCGGCCCAGCTCCTCGGAGGTGGCCAGCTGGCCGTCCAGGAACCGGGTGTGGGCGGCCAGGTGCTCGGCGGCGGCGCGCGTCAGGGCCGCCGCGTCCGCCGTGGGAACCGCCGCGCCGGGCCCGCCGTCCGGCCCCGGATCGGCGGACCGCCGTTCGACGGCCCGCCGCTCGGTGGTCCGCTGCTCGGCCGCCCGTCGCTCCGCCGCCCGCCGTGCCGCCACGGCGGCGAAGTTGGGGCCCTCCAGCCGCCGGGCTACCTTCGAGGGCGCCGGTCGCCCGGGCGGGGGAGGGGCGTCGTAGCGGTTGAGCCCCACGAGCGGGAGGCCGAGCACGGCGAGCCGGAGCGCCGCCTCCTTCAGGGCGGCCGCGCCGTCGGCCTCCAGCCCGGTGTCGCAGGCCACGGTCTCCACCCGTCGCCCGGCGAGCGTGCGTTCCACGAGCGCGCTCAGCACGCTCCGGGGACCGAACTCGACGAACACGCCGACGCCGTCCTCGTGCATCTCCCGCACCCGGGCCGCGAAGTCCACCGGACTGCGCAACTGCCCGGCCAGCGTCCGGCGGTCGGCGTCCGGGCCGTGCCCGTACGCCGCGCCCGCCGTGTTCGCGTACACCCGCAGGCGAGGCGCGACGAAGTCCGTCGTGGCGCACGCGGCGGCGAAGGCGTCGTGGGCCCGCGCCACGAGCGGGGTGTGGAAGGCGGCGGCGACCGGCAGCCGCCGGACGGGCACCGAGAGCTCGGCGCAGTGCGCCACGAAACGTTCCAGCAGGGCCGTGGGGCCGCCCAGGACCTGCTCGTCCGGGGCGTTGCGGCAGGCCACCACCAGCCCCGGGCACGCGGCGAGGAGCTCCCGCACTCTCTCCTCCGGGGCGCGCACCGCCACCAGCCCGCCCGGGTCCGCCCCCTCGGTGGCCTCCGCCATCGCCAGCCCCCGGGCCCGCGCGAGGGCCGGGAGGGCGGCGTCGTCCAGGACCCCGGCCGCCCACAGCGCCGTCAGCTCGCCGAAGCTGTGGCCGAGGACCGCGTCCGGGGCGAGTCCCAGCTCCGCGAGGTACCGGTACTGGCCCATCGCCAGCGCGCCGACGGCCGGCTGGGCGTAGGCGGTGCGGCGCAGGCGCTCCTCGGCCCGCCGGGCGTCGACGGCCGGGCACGGCGGCGGGAACACCGTGCGGGCGAGGGTGTCCGAGGGCGGGAAGTGCGCGCCCGCCGCGTCGAAGGCCGCGCGCACCGGGGGCACGGCGAGCAGCGCGCCCAGCCCCATCCCCACGTACTGGCTCCCCTGCCCGGCGAACAGCGCGCCCACGCGGGTCCCCTCCGGGAGCGCCGCCCGCCGGTAGTGGACGCCGCGCCGGTGCCGCCACGCCTCTCGCCCGGGGCCGTTCCGCAGGTGTTCGACGGCGGTGGCCAGGAGCGCGGCCCGGCGCGCGGCGTCCGCGGCGACGAACCCGAGGCGGGCGTGCCCGGGCGGGACGGGCCCCTCGTCCGGGGGCTCGCCGCGCTCCAGCCGGGCGAGGAGCTCGTCGGGGCCGGGCGCGTGCCACAGCAGCGCCCGGGGGACCCGGTGCCCGGCCGGGGGCTCCGCGCCGGGGCCGGACCGGTACTCCTCCAGTACGGCGTGGTAGTTGACCCCGCCGAACCCGAAGGCGGACACCCCCGCCCGGCGGACCGGCCGCCCCGGGTCGTGGATCCAGGGGCGCGCGGCGGTGTTGAGGTAGAGGACGCTGTCGGCGCGGGCCGCCTCCGGGCCGGGCCGCTCCACGTGGAGCGTGGGCGGCAGCACCTTGTGGTGGAGGGCCAGGACCGCCTTGATGAGCCCGGCGGCGCCGGCCGCCGCCTTGGTGTGCCCGATCTGCGACTTGACGCTGCCGACGGCGACGAACCGGTCGCCTTCCGCCCCGTCGTCCCCCGTTCCCTCCGCCGGGCCGGGGGCCATGAGCCGGTTGAGGGCGGCCAGTTCCACCTCGTCCCCGGCCGGGGTGCCCGTGCCGTGCGCCTCGATCAGTCCCACCGAGCGGGGCGGGCAGTCCGCGTCGCGGTAGGCGCGGCGCAGCGCCGTGAGCTGTCCGGTGCCGCTGGGCGCGTAGATGCTGGTGCCCCGGCCGTCGCTGGAGCCGCCCAGACCTCGCAGGACGGCGTAGATCCGCTGGCCGTCCCGTTCGGCGTCGGCGAGGCGGCGCAGCGCCAGCATGCCGACGCCCTCGCCGATCAGGGTGCCGTCCGCCCCGGCGTCGAAGGGGCGTACTCGCCCGCTCGGCGAGAGCGCGGGTGTTTTGCTGAAGCACATGAACGAAACGATGGAGTTGTCGGCGTCGCAGCCCCCGGTGATCATCAGGTCGGCCCGGTCGGAGACCAGCTCGTCCACGGCGGCCCGCAGCGCCGCCAGCGAGCTGGCGCAGGCCGCGTCCACGGTGTGGTTGGCCGCCCCGAGGCCGAAGCGGTTGGCGATCCGCCCGGCCACGACGTTCCCCAGCACCCCCGGGAAGGAGTCCTCGGTCCACGCGGGCAGCCGCTCCAGATACGTCCGGACGATCCGCCGGGCCTCCTCCTCCGGCATCCCGTGCTCCGTGACGGCCCGGGCGAGGGCGGGGCCCAGCAGCCGTGCCGCCAGCGGTATCAGGGTGGAGTTGGTGCCGCACACGCCGAGCACCACGCCGGTGCGGTCGGGGACGTACCACGTGGCGCCCGGGCAGCCGGCGTCGCGCAGCACGTCCTCGGCCACCATCAGGCCGAGCAGCTGGACGAGTCCGGTGGAGTCCACGGTCCGCGGCGTCATCCCGAACGCGCGCGGGTCGAACAGCGGGGGCGTCAGGAACGCGCCGCGGCGGGCGTAGGTGCGGTCCGGGGCGAAGGGGTCCGGGTCGTGGTGGTCGTCGAGGCTCCACCAGGCGGGCGGCACCTCGGCCGTACAGTCCCGGCCGGAGACGACGTTGTCCCAGAACTCACGGACGTCGTTTGCCTCGGGGAACATTCCGGCGATGCCCACGATCGCGACGGGGGCGGCGGCGAGCGGACGCATGAGTCGAGTGTTCAGCGACCGGTGGCGCGCCCCAATAGGGCGGACGGCAATATTCACGACTTCCGCGCATAAAGGGGCATGCCGCTCCTGGCTTCTCCGTACCCGCTTCACGAGTCGGGCGGAGCCCGGCCGACGGCGCGAACCACACCCCTCCGGGGCGTCGTCGGCGCTCTCCCGTCCCCTTCCGGCGCGCCTCATCAACACATCCCGGCCAACTTCGCACACCTGTCCCCATGTGTCATCGGGCCACGCACCAGCAACGTACGTCACATCGCCGGGCTAAACCTTGGCCGATCCTCATCCGGGGGTGCTGTCAGGCCGCGGTCGCGTGTCTACTGTCCTCGGCCATGCGCTCACAGAGATTCAGACGCCTCGGTCTGTCCGCCACTCTCGCCCTCGCCGCCGGCCTGACCTGCATGGCCCAGCCGGCCTCCGCCGCCCCCGCGGCGCCCATGACGCTCACCGTCGACAAGGCGACCGCCAAGCCCGGCGACACGGTCACGGTGACCCTCACCTTCACCAACGACCAGACCACGAACACCCAGTTCGTGTACCAGTCGATCCAGCCCACCTGGAACACCTCGCAGGACCCCGCCCTGAAGTACGCGTTCAAGTCCTGCACCGGCGACACCGTGCAGTGCGACGCGGTCAACCAGAGCGGCACCCTGCGCTACCACGTGCCGATCCTCCCGGGAGCCACCCGCACCGCCAAGCTGACCTACCAGATCGCCCCCGACTCGGCCTGCGGCCCCAGCCGGAAGATCGAGCTCTACTCGTACCTCTACTACGAGTACCAGGGCGGCCAGGCGAAGAAGGACGGCGTCTTCCAGACGAGCACCGACATCGCCTGCGCCACGCCCGCCCCGGCGGCGGCGCACAAGTAGGCCCGGCGGCACCCGGCCCCCGGGCCGGGGCGCACGCGCGGTGGGAGCGGCTCCGGCGGCGGCCGGGCCGCTCCCGGCGAATCCCCTTCTGAGCTGGGGCGATTGTCAGTGCCCGGCAGTAGAATCGGGGGTGTGGAGCAAGGGTCCACGACCCCTGAGGAGGACGCCCATGGCCGCTGCCGTCGCGACACCGCACCCCAATCTGCCGAGCCTTCCCACCCTGCCCAAGAAACGCCTGCCCGCGGGACAGCCGCGCGACTGGTACGAGACGTACAACCGCCAGCTGAAGGCGATGCGCCTGGCCATCGCCCTGCTGCACTCCGGTGTCTACACCCCCGACCGGGCGACGGACCGCAGGATACGGACGGCGGCCGTCCAGATCGGGGTGCGCGAGCCCTCCGTGACCACCTGCCGGCTGGTGCGCACCCTCATCGCCCGCGGCACCCCGTCCTGAGCCCCGATCCGCACCCCGGCCGGCCTCGACCGACCCCGGTCGTGGCCGGTCCGCTCCCCGCCCCGGGGCTGCCAACCCCGGAGCGGAACAGCCGCATTCCCTCTACCGTTGAACCCGAGACGGCATGTTTCGCAGGTGAATCGCAGGAGGGCATGTGACCAGCGCGGTCGAGCACAGCACGGTCGAAGTCAACGGCATCAGGCTGCACATCGCCGAACAGGGGCGGGGACCGCTGGTCCTGCTGCTGCACGGCTTCCCGGAGAGCTGGTACTCCTGGCGCCACCAGTTCGGGCCGCTGGCCGAGGCCGGCTACCGGGTGGTCGCGCCCGACCAGCGCGGCTACGGCCGGAGCGAACAGCCCGAGGCCATCGACGCCTACAGCATCTTTCACCTCACCGGCGACGTCATCGCCCTGATCCACGCCCTGGGCGAGGAGAGCGCGGTGGTCGTCGGTCACGACTGGGGCGCCCCCGTCGCCTGGCACACCGCCCTGTTCCGCCCCGACGTCGTACGCGGCGTCGTGGGCCTGAGCGTGCCGCCGGTCCCGCGCGGCCCCGTGCCCCCGCTGACCGCCCTCGGGTCGGTGCTCGGCGACGGCTTCTACCAGATCTACTTCCAGGAGCCCGGCCGCGCCGACGCCGAACTGGCGGCCGACCCCGCGGCGGTCTTCCGCCGGCTGCTCGTCGGCGCCTCCGGCGACAGCCCCGTCACCGACCCGCCCCGTCCGTGGGTCATCGCCAAGGGCGAGTCGCTGCTGGGCACCATGCCCGAGCCCGACGGCCTCCCCGGCTGGCTCACCGAGGACGACATCGCCGCCTTCGCCCGGGAGTACGCCAACCACGGCGACCACGCCTTCACCGGCGGCCTCAACTGGTACCGCAACATCGACCGCAACTGGGAGCTCACCGCCCCCTTCCAGAACCGCGCCATCGACGTGCCCGCGCTGTACATGGCGGGCGACCGCGACGTGGTGCGGTCCTTCCCCGGCATGGACCAGGTCATCGCGAACCTCGAGCACCTGGCGCCGAAGCTGCACCGCAGTGTGACCCTGCCGGGCTGCGGCCACTGGACGCAGCAGGAGCGCCCCGACGAGGTCAACGCCGCGCTCCTGGACTTCCTCGGGACGCTGCCCGCCGCGAAGTGACCACCGCCGGCCCGGCCGTCCGGCCGGGCCGGCGGCATGCGGTCAGCCGCCGTGACCACCGTGGCCGTCGTGACCACCCGACATGCCGTGGTGGAAGGCCATCACCTCGCGCGGCATGACGACGTACGGCCGCATCATCCCCATGTCCTCGTGCTCCAGCAGATGGCAGTGGTACATGAACCGGCCCTTCGCGCCCTCGAACCGGCCGATGACCTTCACCAGCTGACCCGGCGGCACCTGGATCACGTCCTTCCAGCCCGCGTCGCTGTCCGACACCGGCGCCGCCCCGCCGTACTCCAGCGGGACGCGCGTACCGCCCAGCGTCTGGTCGAAGCCACTGCCCGCGCCCGCCGGATAGAGCTCGCGGCCCAGGACCTGGAAGTCGATCAGATGGATGTGCATCGGGTGCATGGGACCGCCCAGGTTGATGAAGCTCCACTGCTCCCACGCGCCGTGCTCGACCATGAAGCCGAGCGCGTCGTCGAAGGTCGTGGCGCCCCGGCGGTAGGTGCGCACCGTGCCGTCAGGGCCCTTGATCTGGATCACGCCCTCGCTCGGCACGACCACCGCGCCGGGCTCCACCGGATGCATCTCCCACAGCCCCGGGTGGCCGCTGCCGGCGGTGCCGGGCGGGGTGAGGGCGAGCAGCCGGTGGCCGTGCTCCGGCGCGGTCTCGTGCGTGATGCGCCGGAACGAGCCGGAGACGACCTCCGGCAGCGTGAACGGGTCCCGTACCTCCTTCTCGTCCACCCGGAACTGCATGATCTGCGGGTACCGCACCCCCTCGGCCGCGTTGACCAGCCGGAGACGGCGGCCGCGCAGCGCACCGAAGTTGATCAGCACGTCGAGGCGCTCGGCGGGCGCCACGGGCAGCGGCTCGTCCAGCGCCACGGGCCTCGGCAGCAGCCCGCCGTCCGTGCCGATCTGCCACATCGCGCCCCGCACCGGCTCGCCGGTCTCGTCGTCGACCAGCCGGAGCAGAAACGTCCGGGCGTTCGCGGCGTTGAGCACCCGGAACCGGTACCACCGGGCCGCCACGTCCAGATGCGGCCAGATGACGCCGTTGACCAGCGTGTACGGACCGGTGAACGCCCGGGTGAGGTTCCCGCCCGCCGCGTCGTGGGCCACGACGACGGTCTTGTGCAGCAACCCGCCCGTCAGCCGGCCGTCCTCGTCCTGGTCGAGATTGCGGTCCTGGACGATCAACGGGACCTCGTACGCGCCGCGCGGCAGCCGCAGGGCGTCCTCCTCGTCGTCCCGCACCAGGTACATCCCGGCCAGGCCCGCGAAAACGTTCCAGCGGGTGATGTCCATCGCGTGGTCGTGGTACCACCAGGCCACGGCCCGGTGGTCGTTGGGGTATTCGGCGAGCTGGCTGTCGCCGGGCGAGACGGCGTTCTCCGTCCAGCCGTCGTTGCCGCCCCCGGTGTTGGCGCCGTGCACATGCGTGACCGTCCACGCGGGCAGCGCGGCCACCTCCGCCAGCGGCCGCGCCCCGCCGCGCCCCGGCTCGTCCGCCGGGTCGGGCCCGCCCGGCACGGGCTCGGCCTCGACGGCCACCACCGGATGCGCGCCCGTCAGCCGGTTGTTCCAGGCGACGCGGAGCCGGCGGCCCCGCCGGACCTCGATGGTCGGCCCCGGGAAGTGGCCCTCGTACGTCCACACCCGGGTGGGCGGCAGCTGCGAGTGGAGGCGCGCCCAGGCGGTGGTCTGGTCGATCTCGATGCCCCTGAGCGCCTCGGCGCGGCCGGGCCGCAGCACCGGCGGGACGCGCAAGGCGTCGACGAAGGGCGTGAGCTCCGCTGCGGCTTCCTGCTTTCCGGCAGGGCCGAGCACTGTTTCGGTCATGCGGTACCCCCGTACACGCTTCCCCCGTGCCGCCGGCCGGAGCCCGGCGGCAGCTGTCACCACTCAAGACGCTTTGGCGCACAACAGGGTTGCGCGCAACCGGGAGTTCGGGTCAGAGCCAGCCGAGCCGTGCGCGTGCGGGCGGCCGGGCGCCGCGCAGCACCTTGCCCTCCGTGCTCAGATAGCCGCGCGCGTAGTCGAAGCGGGGGGTGTCGGAGAAGGCGAGGTAGAGCCATTTGAAGTTCTCGGCGAAGACGTAGGCGGGGCAGTGGTCGCCCTTGGCCATGGGGCGGCGGGTGACGTCCGCGACGACCGTGTAGCCGCCGGGCACGCGGTGGTGGGTCTTCAGGTTCTGGAAGTAGCGCCACGCCGTGGTGCGGTAGAAGGGGTCCCCGGTCTGCCAGTACAGCTCGAAGGCGCAGTTGGCGTACTCGGGCCGCAGCTCGTTGCGGGGGTCGGTGACCTTCAGCCCCGGATAGTCGATCTCCTCGGGGATGACGGCGTACTTGTCGAGGACGGCGGTCCAGGAGCGGTAGTAGTCCGCCGCCAGGGCGTTGTCGCCGCCCACCGGGAGGATCGCGACGGCCAGCGAGGACTGGCGCCGCCCCAGCGGGGCGCCGGTGCGGAAGTCCACCCGCCGGAACCACAGCAGCCCGTCCGACCGCTCCGCCTGATGCTTCTTGATCGCCGCCGTGAGCGTCCGGAACCACTCCCGGCAGTCCTCGTCCCGGAACATCGTCCAGGCGCCCCACAGGTATTCGTAGAAGGAGTCCACCGGGGGATTGACGGCGATCGCCGTCCGGTCCGCCCATTCGCCCGTCTCCACGTTCATGGTGGTGGCGAGCAGATCGAGCGGGGACCGCCGCCGCACCACAGCGCCCAGCGCGTCCTTGGCGGCCCGCAGATAGCGAGGATCGCCGGTGAGTTCGGACAGCAGACCGAATTCGAGGATGTGGGTGCCGATCTCGGCCAGTGGCACGGTACGGCCCGAGACCGCGCCCGTGCGGAGGTTGACGAACCGGTAGGGCATGCCGGTGGGGGAGCGGGTGAAGGCGGGCAGCAGCCGGTCCGTCAGATCGACGCACAGGTCCAGCAGCGCCCGCCGGCCGGTGACCAGGTGTCCCGCGAGCAGTCCGCCGACCAGCCGGATGGTCGTCTCGAAGACCTGGAAGGGGGCGTCGATGTCGAAGTCGAGCCGGTCGTCGATCCAGTCGAGGCACAGGCCGACCTCGTCGTCGAGCCCCATCAGGAAGTGGGTGTCGAGCGCCTCGACGATCGACAGCCCGACCGGGTGCCCGGCGGCGAAGAACTCCCGGTGCCCGCCCGAGACCGGCAGCACCTCGTCGTGCCCCCACGCGAACCGCTTGTAGCCCGACCAGGCGTGGAGGAACTCGGCCCGGATCTCCCGCGCCTTCCCCATGTCCGCCCCGGCCTCGGCACCCCGCTCCCGCGCCGCCGCACCCGTCCCTCCCCCCACGGCGATCCCGCCGGCGGCCGCCAGGGCGTACAGCAGGCGGCGGCGGGTCGTGCTCGCGGCGAGCGATGTGCTGATCATGACACGTGGCCCTCCTGACGAACCGGTTCCGGTCCGGCGCCGTGATCGCAGTATGCGGCCGCCCGGGCCGCTCCGGGGGTGTGACACGTCGTCGAGGGGCCGGTTCAGGCCCCTCCGACGGCTGTCGGCGCCGGGCGGCCGGAGCGGCCCGCCGTGTCGGGGCCGGAACGGTCGCGGGCGCGGTGGCGCGTGGCGGGCCACCAGTTGGCCCGACCGGCCAGCGACATGACCGCGGGGACGAGCAGGGCGCGGACGAGCGTGCAGTCCAGGAGGACGGCCACGGCCAGCCCGAAGCCGATCAGCTGGAGCATCACGAGGCCGCACGCGGCGAGCGAGCCCATGACGACGGCGAAGACCAGCGCGGCCGAGGTGAACAGCCGCGCGGTGCGCTGGAGACCGACGGCGACCGCCAGGTCGGTGGGGCTGCCCCGGCGGTGCTCCTCGAGGATCCGGGAGAGGAGGAAGACCTCGTAGTCCATGGAGAGGCCGAACGCGGTGCAGAACATCACCGCCGGGATGATCACGTCGGTGGTGCGGGGGCCGTCGAGCGGCCCCAGCAGCGCGTCGAGCCGGCCCTGCTGGAAGACGGCGACGATGATCCCGAACGTCGCCGCCAGGCTCAGCGCGTTGAGCAGCACGGCCTTGACGGGCACGAGGAGGCTGCGCGTGTAGGCGAACAGCAGGAGCAGCGTGGCGGCCACGGTGATCAGAACGGCCGCGGGCAGCCGGTCGCCGAGCGCGTCCTCGGTGTCGGTCAGCCGGGCGCCGGGCCCGCCCACCAGGGCGGCCGTGGGCGCGGGCGCCCGGCGCAGCCGCTCGGTGAGCAGCCGGCCGTCGGGGGAGAGGACGGAGACGCCCGCGTCGGGCGTCACGCTCAGCCAGGTGCCGGCGGGCCCGGTGAAGCCCGCCGCCCAGGGCCCGGGCTCCGCCGTGCGGCGGCCGTGGGCGTAGAGGCCCGTGGCCGTCCGGACCTGCCGTACGGCGGGGAGACGGGAGAGGCGTGCGGCGTAGGCGTCCACGGCGGCGGTGGAGGCGTCGGGCGCGCGTGCCGCGCCGGCCGCGTCCGCCCCGTCCTCGGCGTCCACCACCCCGGCCCCGGCACCGGCCTCGGCCCCTGCCCCGGCTCCGGCACCAGTCCCGGTCCCTGCCCCGGCCCCGGCACCGGCCCCTGTGCCGGTCCCCGCTTCCGTCGTGGTGCCCGGCTCCGGGCGGGGGTCCACGCGGAGGCCCGGTAGTACGACGCTCGCCGCGTTCCCGCTCTCGTCGTCGAAGTCCGCGCGCAGCCGCTGCGAGGCCCGGGCGACCGGTGAGGACGCCGGGAGGATCCGGTCGTCGTACATGCCGAACCGCGCGTCCGCCCCCGGCGCGGCCAGCAGGCCGAGCAGCAGCAGCGTGCCGAGGGCGACCGCCGCGGGCCGCCGGGTCACCCACATCGCGAGCCGGTACCAGCGCCCCTCGGCGAAGGCGCGCCGGCCGCGCCCGCGCCAGCGGGCGAAGACGTCGTAGCGGTTGATCCGGGGGCCGAGCAGCACCAGCAGCGCCGGGAGCACCAGCAGCGCCCCGGCCGCCGAGCACACCGCGACGGCCGCGCCGCCCAGGGCCAGCGAGCGCGTCAGCGGCAAGGGGAAGACCAGCAGGGCGCCCAGCGCCGCCGCCACGGTGGTCGCCGAGAAGGCGACGGCCCGGCCCGCGGTCGCGAGGACCCGCTCGGCGGCCCGTACGGGCGTCGCCCCCGCCGCGAGCTCCTCGCGGTAGCGGCTGACCATCAGCAGGCAGTAGTCGACGGCCAGCCCGAAGCCGAGCGCGGTGGCGATGTTGAGGACGAAGACGGAGACCGTCATCACCTCGCTCAGCAGCCGCAGCAGCGCGGTGGTGGTGACGACGGCGAAGGCCCCGACGACGACCGGCAGGAGCGCGGCCACCAGGCTCCCGAAGATCCACAGCATGATCAGCAGCACCAGCGGGGCGATGATCATCTCGGCGACCGTGGCGCCCTCGGTGCTCAGCCGCTCCATCTCGGCGAAGAGCGCCGCCTCCCCGGCGACGGTGACCTCCAGCGGCCCGGCCCGCCCGGACTCGCGGGCCGTGACGGCCTTGGCGGCCGCGAGCACGGCCCGCTCGTCCCCGTTGAACCGCACCCCGACGGCGGCGGTACGCCCGTCCCGGCCGCGCAGCTCGGGCCGGGCCCCCGGCCAGTAGCCCCGGACCCACGCGGTGTGCGGGTCGGCGGCGAGCCGCTCGGTCAGCGCCCGGCCCGCCCGGGCGGCCCCGGGCTCGTCGACGCCGCCCCGGGCCGTGGCGAGCAGCACGAGGTGCGGCCGGCCCGCCCCGAAGCGCTCGGCCAGGAAGGCGTCGGCCCGCGTGGACTCCGCCCGGGCCGGTGTCCAGCCGCCCGGGGCGAGGCGCTCCGAGACCCCGTGGCCCCCCACCGTCGCGAGCAGGGCGACCAGCCCCAGCAGGACGAGCGCGCCCAGGGCGCGGCGCGGGGTGCCGTGGACACATCGCCCGAGGAACGAGAGGCGGGGCCGGTGGAGGAGCATCACGGGGCGTCCTTCGCAGGTCGGCAATCGCGCGTTCGTAGGCCCCATAACGTAGCGCCGATATATGTAAATATGCCGGATTTACGGTGCGGCGTGGGGTGTGCTCCGCCCGCCGATCGGAGGAGTCGGGGCCTCTTCGGGAGGCCATTGGGACGAATGAGTGAGTGCTCGGAACCTCTCCCGGACGCCGCAGTTACTCAGGTCGCCTCCCGCACGGGAGGAACACTCGACCGAGAGGCAGGGACGTGCTCCACAAGGTATTCGCGACGGTCGCCCTCACCGCCACGGCGGTCGGGGTCTCGGCCGCCCCGGCCATGGCGTTCGATCACGACGGCAGGACCACCCTGAACGCCAACGGCGCGGAGACCGAGCACGGGGCCACGGCGACCGGCGGCCGGCAGAGCCCGCAGATGACCGCCGTCCAGGGCAGCCTCGACAAGGTGTG
Organism: Streptomyces abikoensis; assembly: GCF_014648775.1. GTDB lineage: Bacteria > Actinomycetota > Actinomycetes > Streptomycetales > Streptomycetaceae > Streptomyces > Streptomyces abikoensis. The sequence continues at coordinate 63,176 of NZ_BMRT01000001.1, read as the reverse complement.
CGTCGGTATCGGGAAGCTCGGCCTCCAGTCGATCCTGCTGCTGATCAACGTGGGCATCGAGGACGTCCCGGTCCTCACCTCGCAGCAACAGCAGCAGTGCACGGACAACTCCACCCTTCAGGACGGCGACGACCCGCTCTCGCACGTGCTGAACGACATCCCGGTGGTCAGTGGCAACGGTTCCGGGAACGACGAGGAGCCCTGACATGTGACCCTGATCACCAGGGTGCGGAAGGACACAGGGGCCCCGGCAGCGCCGGGGCCCCTTTCCGATGCCCCGGAGCGGGCTCCGGGAGCGCCTCGGGGCCGGAAACACGCCGTATGCAGGCGCAAATCGGCCCCCGGCCGGGAGGCGCGGGGGATAGGTGGAATAGGCAGCGATATCCACCCCGTGTCCATGGCTCGTAGCGGAAAGTCAAAAGACGCTCGCGCTGGGCCCCGCCTAGTCGGGGCTTTCGAAAATGTCAACTTTCCGTTAACCCTTGACGGAATCCTTGCGCGCCTCTCACCATTCACGGCATGACCTCGTGAAACACCACCGAGGACCGGCGTCGCCAGCCGGTTCCCGGAACACACCGGGCCATCGCCGGGAAGCCCCGGCGATGCAGGGGAACGGGCCGTGCGCGGCCGTTTCCCGGGCATGGAGGTCACCCCCACATCAGCGTGCGGCCCGGTCCTGCCTCCCCCACGGAACGAAGGCGAAGAAATACATGAGTGACCGCACCCTCACTGCGGCCGACACCCCGGCGCCCGCGGCGACGTCCTCGCACGTCGACGCAGGTGACGCGGGGTACAGCAAGGACCTCAAGTCCCGCCACGTCAACATGATCGCGATCGGTGGAGCGATCGGTACCGGCCTCTTCCTCGGCGCCGGTGGCCGTCTCCACAACGCGGGCCCGTCCCTTTTCATCGCCTACGCGGTGTGCGGCCTCTTCGCCTTCTTCGTCGTCCGGGCGCTGGGCGAGCTCGTCCTCTACCGTCCGTCCTCCGGCGCGTTCGTCAGCTACGCCCGTGAGTTCATGGGGGAGAAGGGCGCCTTCACGGCGGGCTGGCTCTACTTCCTGAACTGGGCCACGACCGGTATCGCGGATATCACCGCCGTCGCGACCTACACCCATTACTGGAAAATGTTCAGCGACATCCCGCAGTGGGTGCTCGCGCTGATCGCCCTCGCGGTCGTCCTCACGGTGAACCTGATCTCCGTGAAGTACTTCGGTGAGATGGAGTTCTGGTTCGCGATCATCAAGGTCGCCGCGATCACGATCTTCATGGTCGTCGGTATCTTCCTGCTGGCCAGCAGCCACAAGGTCGGCGACAGCACCCCGGGCATCTCCAACATCGTCGACCACGGCGGGATCTTCCCGACCGGTGTGATGCCGATGCTGCTCGTCATCCAGGGCGTCGTCTTCGCCTACGCCTCCGTCGAGCTGTGCGGTGTCGCGGCGGGCGAGACCAAGAACCCCGAGAAGATCATGCCGAAGGCGATCAACTCGATCATGTGGCGCGTCGGCCTCTTCTACGTCGGCTCGGTCATCCTGCTCGCGTTCCTGCTGCCCTACACCGCCTACCACGCCGGTGAGAGCCCGTTCGTCACCGTCCTGTCGAAGGTCGGCATCCCCGGCGCGGCCGGTGTGATGAACCTCGTGGTCCTCACCGCGGCGCTGTCCAGCCTGAACTCCGGCCTGTACTCCACCGGCCGCATCCTCCGCTCGATGGCGATGTCCGGCTCCGCGCCGAAGTTCACGGGCCTGATGAACAAGGGCCAGGTGCCCTACGGCGGCATCCTGCTCACCGCGTTCTTCTGTGTCCTGGGTGTCGGCCTGAACTTCGTCGTCCCGGCGGACGCCTTCGAGATCGTGCTGAACTTCGCCGCCATCGGCATCATCGGCACCTGGGGCATGATCATGGTCTGCTCCCTGCTCTTCTGGCGCCGCTCCAAGGACGGCCGGGTCACCCGCCCCGGCTACAAGCTCCCCTGGGCCCCCTACACCCAGATCATCACCCTGGTCTTCCTGGCCGGTGTGCTCGGTCTGATGGCGGCCGAGCCGGGCGCCGGTCGCGACACGGTGTTCTGCCTGCCGGTCATCGTGGCCGCCCTGGTCGGCGGCTGGTACCTGGTGCGGGGCAAGGTCGCCCGCGCCCAGCAGGAGGCCGCGGCCGAGAAGGCCGTCGCCACCGACGCCTGATCCACCACCGCCGCGCCCGGCGCGGCACCTGACGGCCGAGGGGCCGGACACCCGTGAAGGTGTCCGGCCCCTCACCGTTTCCACCCCGGCACGCCTGTTCCCTCCGTGTACCACCCGCCGTCACACTGACGACACCACCGCTTCCCCGGCGCTGGATGCTCTTGGACCACTCTGCTGCTGCCAGCCCTCACACCCAAGAGGTCCCTCACCCATGGCTGAACTCAATCGACGGCGCTTCCTCCAGATCGCCGGCGCGACCGCGGGCTTCGCGGCCCTCTCGGACAGCATCGGCCGTGCCGCCGCCATCCCCGCCCGCCGCCGCTCCGGCACCATCGAGGACATCGAGCACATCGTCGTCCTGATGCAGGAGAACCGGTCCTTCGACCACTACTTCGGCTCCCTCAAGGGCGTCCGCGGCTTCGGCGACCCCCGCCCGATGCTCCTGGAGAACAGGAAGACGGTCTTCCACCAGTCCGACGGCGCCAAGGACGTCCTGCCGTACCACCCGGACGCCCAGGACCTGGGCATGCAGTTCATCGCGGGCCTCAACCACGACTGGGCCGGCGGCCACAAGGCATGGAACAACGGCAAGTACGACCGGTGGATCCCCGCGAAGTCCGCGGGCACGATGGCGTACCTGACCCGCGAGGACATCCCCTTCCACTACGCCCTCGCCGACGCCTTCACCGTCTGCGACGCCTACCACTGCTCCTTCATCGGCGCCACCGACCCCAATCGCTACTACATGTGGACGGGCCACACCGGCAACGACGGCAAGGGCGCCGGCCCGGTCCTCGGCAACGAGGAGGCCGGCTACGGCTGGACGACCTACCCCGAGCGGCTGGAGAAGGCCGGCATCTCCTGGAAGATCTACCAGGACCGGGGCGACGGCCTGGACAAGGCCGGCTCCTGGGGCTGGATCCAGGACGCCTACCGCGGCAACTACGGCGACAACTCCCTCCTGTACTTCGACGCCTACCGCAACGCCCAGCCCGGCGACCCGCTCCACGACAAGGCGCGCACCGGCACGGACGTCAAGAACGGCGACGGCTACTTCGACGTCCTGCGGGCCGACGTCCAGGCCGGCCGGCTCCCGAAGATCTCCTGGATCGCCGCCCCCGAGGCCTTCTCCGAGCACCCCAACTGGCCCGTCAACTACGGCGCCTGGTACATCTCCCAGGTCCTCGACGCCCTCACCTCCGACCCCGAGGTGTGGAGCAGAACGGCCCTGTTCATCACCTACGACGAGAACGACGGCTACTTCGACCACGTAGCCCCGCCCTTCCCGCCCGCCTCCGCCGCGCAGGGCCTCTCCACCGTCGACACCGCCCTCGACGTCTTCAAGGGCAACGGCCACTACGCGGCCGGCCCCTACGGCCTCGGCCAGCGCGTCCCGATGATCGTCGTCTCCCCGTGGAGCACCGGCGGGTTCGTCTGCTCCGAGACCTTCGACCACACCTCGATCCTCCGGTTCATGGAGCGCCGCTTCGGGGTCGCCGAGCCCAACATCTCGCCGTGGCGCCGCGCCATCTGCGGCGACCTCACCTCGGCGTTCGACTTCGGCCTCAAGCGCACCGAGTACCCCGAGCTGCCGGACACCGACGGCTACGCCCCCAAGGACCGCGAGCGCCACCCCGACTACGTGCCGAAGCCGCCCGCCGACCCCGCCATGCCCCGGCAGGAACGGGGCGCCAAGCGCACCCGGCCGCTGCCCTACGCACCCCTCGTGGACGGCGCCGCGACCCCCGCCACCGGGCGCTTCACCCTCACCTTCAGCGGGGGCGAGCACGCCGGGGCCGCCTTCACGGTCACCTCCGCGAACCGCGCCGACGGGCCCTGGACGTACACCACCGAGGCCGGCAAGAAGATCTCCGACACCTGGAACACGGCCTACTCCAAGGGCGCCTACGACCTGTCGGTGCACGGCCCCAACGGCTTCCTGCGCGTCTTCAAGGGCCCCGGCACCACCGCCGCCCCCGAGGTCACCGCCCGCCACGACGGCCGCCGCGGCCGCCTGGAGCTGACCCTGACCAACCCGGGCGGCGCCGACCGCCGGCTGACCGTGACCGACGCCTACGGCGGCGAGCGCCGGACGATCACCGTGCGGGCGGGCCGTACCGTGACCCACACCGTGGACCCGCGCCACGGCAGGCGCTGGTACGACATCACCGTGGTCTCCGAGACGGACCCCGGCTTCCTGCGCCGGTTCGCCGGGCACGTCGAGACCGGCGAACCCGGCGTCAGCGACCCGGCGATCGCCACGGACTGAGCGCTCCGCCGGGAGCGCGGTCCCGCGCTCCCGGCTACGCCGCCGCCCAGGTGCCGGTCACCGCCACCGTGGTGACCCCGGGGCCGAACGCCACGACCAGCCCCTGGGCGCCGGCGCGCGGCGGGTCGTCGAAGGTCTGCTCCAGCACGTCGAGGACGACGACGCTCGCGGTGTTGCCCCGCCGGGTCAGGGAGTTCTCGCTGAGCTCGAACATGGCCGGCGGGATGCCCAGCCCCTTGCTGACCTCGTACATGATGCGCGGCCCGCCGGTGTGGCCGACCAGGAAGTCGGGCTGCGGCGCGAGCACGGGCGTCTCGTCCTCCAGCCAGCGCCGCAGGCCGGGCATCGCCTCCGCGACCACGCGCGATATCCGCGGGTTGGTGTCGAAGTGGAAGCCGAGCTCGTCGACCTCGTAGGAGATGTGGCCCAGGGTGTCCGGCGCCAGGTCCTCGTAGGAGGCGTCGAGCCGCAGCCCGGGCCGGTCCTCCCGGACGACACAGGCGGCCGCCGCGTCGCCGAAGAGCGCGGTCGAGACGAAGGAGGCGATCCTGTCGTCCCCCGGCTGGTACGACAGCGAGCACAGCTCGACCGCGACGATCAGGGTGACGGACCCCGGGCGGACGGCGGCCAACTCCCGGGCGCGCGCCAGCGCGTACGCGCCGCCCGCGCAGCCGACCTGGGTGAAGGCCAGCCGGCGGACGTCCCGGCGCAGCCCCAGCCGGCCCGCCACACGCGCGTCGAGCCCCGGCAGGAGATACCCGGTGCACGAGACGAGCACGAGGTGGTCCACCTCGTCCGGCGCCGTGCCCGCCTCGGCGAGCGCGCCCCGGGCGGCCCGTACGCCCAACTCCGTACCGGCCTCCGCGTAGCGGCGCGTGCGCTCGCCGAACGTCCGGGGGCGTACGACGTCCGCGAAGGGGTCGACGAGGTGCCGGGTGCGCACCGAGGTGTTGCGCATCAGCCGCTGGGCCGTGCCGATCCTCGGATGAGCGGAGTGCAGCGCGCCCATGTGGGAGACGGCCTCGTCGAGGGTGACGGTGTGTTCGGGAAGACAGAGCACGGGTCGGCAGACGGTGGACACGGAACTCCCTGGAAAAAGGCCGGAAGGGGAAACGCGGATGACCCCGGAAAGCCAACCACGGGGGCGACGGAACGTCAGGCCACGCCGTGTTACAAGTTCCTTACGTCAAGCCCCCGCGCCTCGTGCGATAACACCAACGCATTGCCGGAACTTTGCGCTCCATAAATGTTGCTGGCTGAAACTCTTCGCCCGTCACCGCTCGGCTCCCGGTCCCGCGTCACGTCGATCGCCATCATCACCGCAGCTCAGGAGCGTGATCCAGGAGGGCGTGCGCCGTCGGGGAGTGCCCTCGTCCGCTGTCCGAAATCACTCGTTGACATGATTTGACCTGCCCGGATAGCGTGATCACGCCTTTACCGCCAGCGAATTCCCCCTCCACTTCTTCGCGCCCGGCTCACGCCGTTCTGAAAAGCGCCCGCGCTCGTGTTCGCACCTGCCTGGAGGAAACACCGTGGCCCTCGTAGCGGAAATAAGACGGACCCACCGGCTGAACGGGCCGGACCGCGAGAAATTATGGAAGCTCTCCGAAATGGCCGCCCGCTTCCCCGAAGCCGGGGCGGGCGCCATGTCCTTCCTCCGGCAGGACCTGCCGCCGGCCCTGCGCGAGACCCTCCTCGACTTCGCCGAGGGCACCTCCCCCCACGGCCACGTGCTGCTGCGCGGCCTCGACGTCGGCGACGTCCCACCCACCCCCGCCGGCGGGGACACCGCCGCCCTCGACGGCCACCCGACCGACGGGACGCTCACCCTCGTCGCCGACCTCCTCGGCTCCCTCGTCGGATACCAGGACGAGAAGTCCGGCGCCCTCATCCACGACGTCCACCCCGTGCCCGGCGAGGAGACCCGCATCGAGAACAGCGGCTCCGTGGCCTTCGACTTCCACACCGAGAACGTCCACCACCCGCTGCGCCCCGACTTCCTCGGCCTGCTCTGCCTGCGCCGCGATCACGACGGCGTCGCCGCCACCCGCGTCGCCTCGGTCCGCGAGGCCATCGCCCACCTGACGCCCGAGGACGTCGCCGCCCTGCGGCGGCCCGTCTACCACAGCGCCTACCCCTCCTCCTTCACCCGCGACACCGCCGCCGGGCCACCACCCCTCTCGGGCCCCCACCCCGTCATCTTCGGCGACCCCGACCGGGCCTTCCTGCGCTTCAACTCCCACCACACCCGCGCCGCCGACACCCGGGGCACCCGCGCCCTGGACGCCCTCGCGCGGGCGCTGGAGACCGTGTGCCAGGACATCGTCCTCGAACCCGGTGACCTCGTCATCGTCGACAACCACGTCGCCGCGCACGGCCGTTCCGCGTTCGCGCCCCGCTACGACGGCGCGGACCGCTGGCTGCGCCGCTTCTACTCGCTGCGCTCCACCCCGTTGTGGGCCCGGCGGATGATGCGGCGCCCACGCGTGATCCCGCGGATGGCCGACATCCGGGGCGTGGTGTGATCAAGGTGCCCGCCGGGCCGGCGGCGGGCACCAGGCATCGTTCCGGCACGTGAAATCGAGGACGACATGGACTGGTACGACGTGGCCGGGCTGCTCCTGGCCGCGGGCGCCGCGGGCTGGGTGGACGCCGTCGTGGGCGGCGGGGGAGTGCTGCTCATCCCCGTACTGCTGCTGACGTTTCCGCAGTTCCCGCCCGCGACCGCGCTGGGCACCAACAAGATAGCCGCGATCATGGGCACGACCACCGCGGCCGTCATGTACGCCCGCCGCACCGAACTGGACCGGTCCGTCGTCCTGCCGGCCGCGGGACTGGCCGTCCCGTCGGCGGCACTCGGCGCGCTGTCCGCCGCCAGCGTCCCCACCCACTGGTTCCGCCCCGTCATCATGGTGCTGCTGGTGTCCGTGGCCCTCTTCGTCGCCTTCCGGCCCAACTTCGGCGTCCAGAGCCTGCAGTCGGCCACGAGCACCCGCCGCCGCATGGGCGTCATCGCCGTCGCGGGCTGTGGCATCGGCTTCTACGACGGCCTCTTCGGGCCCGGCGTCGGCACCTTCCTCATCATCCTCTTCACCTCCCTGCTGGCCAAGCAGTTCCTCGAGAGCGCGGCCATGGCCAAAGTCGTCAACGCCGGTTCCAACCTCGGCGCCCTGGCCGTCTTCGCGCTCCAGGGAAACGTCCTGTGGGCCCTGGGCCTCGGCATGGCGGTCGGCAACATAACCGGCGCGCTCCTGGGCTCCCGCATGGCGCTCAAGAAGGGCTCGGGATTCGTCCGCACCGTCCTCGTCCTCGTGGTGACGGGCATGGTGGTGAAGATGGCCTTCGACCAATTCGCCTGACATTCGGCCGGCAAGTGAAAACCCCTTTCCCCGGAGGACATTCAAGTGCCAGCACACACGGAACTCGCCGGATTACTGACCCTGCCCGACTTCGAACGCGCCGCGGAAACCGTCCTGTCCGCCGACATCCGCGCCTATGTGGCCGGCGGAGCCGGCACCCAGGAGACCGTGCGCGCCAACACCGCCGCCTTCGACGAGGTGTGGCTGCGCCCCCGCGTCCTCACGACGGCCGGCACCACTCCCGACACCCGCACCGGCGTCCTCGGCCAACAGCTCTCCCTGCCCGTGCTGCTCGCCCCCACCAGCCCCCAGCGGCTGCTCCACGAACACGCCGAGATCGCCACGGCGCTGGCCGCCGAGGACGCCGGCACGATCTCCGTCGTCAGCACCGACAGCCACTACCCCTACCCCGAGATCGCCGAATCCGCGCCCGGCGGAAGCTGGTTCCAGCTCTACGCCTACCGCTCCCTCGACGACGTCGACGCCACCGTCGCCCTGGCCGAGAAGGCCGGGGCCTCGGCCCTCGTCGTCACCGTGGACGCCAGCCACGCGGCCCGCCGCGTCTCCACCCTGCGGTCCGGGTTCCGCACCCCGCCCTTCGTCGACTTCGGCACCCTGCGGGCCCTGGGCATCCTCGAAGGCGACATCCCCGCCAACGCCCGCCTCGACCGGCTCGCCCTCACCTGGGACGACCTGCGCCGCATCCGCGAGCGCACCACCCTGCCGCTGCTGGTGAAGGGCGTCCTCGGCCCCGAGGACGCCCGCCGCTGCTTCGACCTCGGCGCCCAGGGCGTCATCGTCTCCAACCACGGCGGCCGCCAGCTCGACGGCGAGATCCCCAGCCTCGTCGCCCTGGACCAGGTCGCCTCCGCCGTGGGCGACCGGGGCGTGATCCTCGTCGACGGCGGCATCCGCTCCGGCGTCCACGTCGTCAAGGCCCTCGCCCTGGGCGCGGACGCCGTGTGCCTGGGCCGCCCCTACCTCTGGGGGCTCGCCCTCGCCGGGCGCGCCGGCGTCCGCGCGGTGCTGGAACTGTTGCGCCGCGAGATCGAGGATGTGCTGCTCCAGCTCGGCGTCGAGAGCGTCGCCGACATCGGGCGCGATCTTGTCGTACGCGCCGGCCGCAGCTAGCACTCCACCGGCCGTGCGCGGTCAGTCGGCTGCGGGCTGTCCGTGGCTGATCGCGCAGTTCCCCGCGCCCCTTACGGGGCCACAGACTACGGAGGCACCCATGTTCCCCTTCTCCCGCGGCATCCCCCCGCGCGAGGCCATTCCCGCTCAGGAACTCGCCGCTCAGGCCGCGGCCGTTCTCGCCGACCGGCCGGACGACGTGTTCCAGTACGCGCCCATCGGCAACCACACCGGCGACCTCGCCCTGCGCGAGGAACTCGCCAAGCTCCACACCGCCGACCCCGAGCGGATCTTCGTCACCAACGGCTCCCTCCAGGCCCTCGACCTGCTCGCCGCCCACCTCCTGCGCGACGCCGGGCCGGACGTCTACGTCGAGGCCCCCACCTACGACCGCGCCGTGGAGATATTCGAGCGCCACGGCGCCCGGGTGACCGGCATCCCGCTGCGCCACGACGGCCTCGACCTCGACGTCCTGCGCGAGCGGCTCGCCGAGCGGACGCCCGCCTTCCTCTATGTCATCCCCGACTTCCAGAACCCCAGCGGCGTCACCACCAGCGAGGACAAGCGCCGCGAACTGGTGGGCCTCGCCGAGGAGCACGGCTTCGTCATCGTCGAGGACATCCCCTACCGCGAACTGCGCTTCGAGGGGACCGCCCCCGCCCCGCTCGCCGAGCTCTCGCCCGGCGGGCGCGTCCTGACCGTGGGCTCCCTCAGCAAGATCCTCAGCCCCGGGCTGCGCGTCGGCTACGTCATCGCCGAGCCCCACACGGTGACCGCCCTCGCCGCCCTCGCCGAGGGCACCTACCTCTCGCCCGCGCCCCTGCTCCAGGCCGTCGCCGCCCGGAGCCTGGCCGCCGGGCTGGCCGCGAGCAACATCGAGCGGGCCCGCCGGTTCCTGAAGCCCCGTCACGACGCGGCCGTGGCCGCCGTCCGCCGGCACCTCGGCCAGGACGCGCTGATCGCCGTCCCCGAGGGCGGCTACTACGTCAGCGTCCACCTGCCCGTCCCCACGGACGAGAAGACGTTCCTGACGGTGGCGAAGGAGGACGGCGTGCTCCTGACCCGGGGCTCGGCCTTCTACCCGGGGTCCGCCGCCCCGCCCGTCGGCACGGTCTTCCTCCGCCTCCCCTTCCAGGCGCTGACGCCCGAGGAGTTCGCCGCCGGCGTCGAGAGACTGGCCGCCGTCACCGCGCGCCTGGCCTGACCCCGCCCGTGCTCCCCGCCCCGGCCGGCGGGGAGCACGGCACGCCCCTCGCGCGGCCCGGCCGTCACCGGCGCCCGGTGTCCAGGACGTGCGGCAGCCCCCGCCGCCAGCGCTCCCGGTCCTCGCGCTTGAGCACGGCGAACTCCGGCGCCTCGTACCCCCGGAACGTCCGCACCTCGGGCGCCTCCGAGGCCCCGGCGGCGGTCAGCACTCCGGCGGCCGCCCGCCGGCCCGCCTCGTTGGCCGTCTCCATCGAGGTGAAGTCCACATTGGCGTACGTCCGGACGTAGTCCGCGGCGAGGAACAGATTCCCGACGGCGGTCACGGCGTCCGGACGCAGCTCCCAGGAACCCGTGCTGTTGAGGAGGTACGGGTCGTCCTCGCGGAGCCCGTCCGGGCCCTCGGTGATCGCCTCGTCCAGGTACCAGGAGTGCAGCAGGGAGTCGTCCAGGACGGACCGGCCGGCCCGGCCGAGGTGGGCGCGCATCTGCGCCCACACCTCCCGGGCGACCTCCTCCCGGGTGCAGTGCCGGGCGGGCCTGCCGTAGAGGATGCCCGGCGTCTCCCAGTCGGAGATGTCCACGGACAGCGACTCCCGTACCTCGCCGTCGCCCCACGTCCGCTCGTACGGCGCGCGCCAGAGCTTCGACTGGCTGATCGACACCAGTTTCCACGGCGAGTCGACGTGCACGACGTGCCCGGCGATGACCGGCGCGGGGCGGCGCAGGAAGTACTGGACGCCGTTGCACCAGGTGTGCCGCAGCCCGTCCATGGCCGCGAGCCGGGGGTCGGCGGCGCGCAGGGCGGCGTCCCACAGCCGTACCGCCCGGTCGGCGGGGACCGCCGCGACGAACCAGTCGGCGTCGATGCGTTCCGTCGCGCCCCGGTGGTCGCGGGCGGTCGCGGAGACGACGCGCCCGGCGCGGCACTCCAGCCGCGCGACCGTCCGGCCGAAGGCGAACCGGACGCCGAGGGCGCGCAGATGGGCCACCCACGGGTCGATCCACTCCTCGCTCGTGGGACCGGCGAAGATCCGGTCGGCGGGCCCGTCGCTGCCGCGCCCGAGCAGGTCGTAGAAGATGGCCTCCAGGCCCTGGCCGCAGGTGCGGGTGCTGGCGGTCGGGGGCCGCAGGGCCTGGAGCAGCTGCGCCCCGCCGCCGAGCAGCTTTCGGTAGTCCTCGGACATGCGGTCCGCCTGGATGTAGTCCCACCAGGCGAGGTGTTCCCACTGGCCGAACCGGCGCTCGTCGCAGCTGGTGAAGAGGGTCACGGCCAGCCGGGCGAAGTGGGCCGCCTCCCACGGCGGCAGCCGCAGCCCCTCCGCGAGCAGCCCGCCGAGCGTGGCGACGAGCAGCGGCGCGCCGGACAGGGAGAGCGAGCCGGGTCTGACGGGGAGGGGGATGTCCGGGCGGTCCCCGGCGCGGGCGAACTCGATCCAGGTCACCGGCGTGAGCCGGCCGAAGACGCTGCCGCCGCCGGGCAGCGGGATCCGCCGGAGGGTGTCCGGGAGGTTGTGGTAGAAGCCGAAGACCCCTCGGTGGCCGTGCTCGCCGGGCAGGTCGCGGCGGCCTCCGGTGCCGCTGTGCGGGACGTACAGGGACCGGGCCTTGCCGCCGGCGACGGCGCGGCGCTCGACCACGGTCACCTCGAAGCCCCGCTCGGCCAGCTCGTGGGCGACCGTCAGCCCGCCGACCCCCGCGCCCAGCACGGCCACCCGGCGGCCGCCGCGGCGCGCGCTCCCGCCGCCGCGCGGTGCGGCGAACGCGGTGGCGGGCCCGGTGAGGCCGGCGGCGCCGGCCCCGGCCGCGCCCGCCGCCCCGTACCGCAGGACGGCACGGCGGGGCGGCTGCCCGGCGCCGGTGGTGACCCCGTCCGCTGTCGTCATGTCCCCGTCCCCCCTCGACGATCCACGCACGTCCTCCGCACACATCGCTCACAACCGGACGCTACGGGCCCGGTACGGGGACGGGGGAGTGAATCGGCGTCGGATCCGTCGATCGGGTAGTCGGCGCGGGCCGGAGGTTTCGGGCCGTGACGTCCCGTGAGGTGACGCGCGAACAGGGCGTCCGGCCGCCTACTGGCTGTATCGCGCAAATGTTTCGTTTCTCCGTGCAACCGTACAAGCGTGCAGATCATCTGTAGAGGTGTCTGTCACTGCGAGAAAGTGCGAGAAAGGGTCATTCACGTGCACGTCGGAACGGGCCGTCGCTCCGTCCTGTGGGCCTCCGCCCTCATGGGCTCCCTCGTCCTCACCGCCTGCTCGGGCTCCGGTTCCGGGGCCGACGCCGGTGCGGAGGCCAAGGTGACCATCACGCCCGGGAGCGGGACGGCCGTCAAGCTCGGCTCGCCGATCTCGGTGAAGGCCGACGGCGGGCGGCTCACCGAGGTGGAGGTGAAGGACGCCAAGGGCAACAAGGTCGAGGGCAGGATGTCCGGCGACGGCGCCTCCTGGACCTCGGACGGCAATGCCGGCCCCGGTGCCACCTACACCGTCCACACCAAGGCCAAGGGCGGGAAGAACGGCAAGGGCAAGGAGTCCACCGCCTCCGCGACCTTCACCACCGAGCAGGCCGAGAAGGTCAACAAGCTCACCAACACCCCCGGCAACGGCTCGACCGTCGGCACGGGCATGCCGGTCTCCATCCTCTTCGACCACCCCGTCGACAAGGACAAGCGCGCCGGGATAGAGAAGTCCCTGACCGTCACCACCCAGCCGAAGGTGGAGGGCTCCTGGGGCTGGGTCAAGGACTGGTCCGGCCAGGACCGGATCGACTGGCGGCCCAAGGACTACTGGCCCACCGGCACCAAGGTCTCCGTGAAGGGCAACCTGTCCGGCGTCGACTCCGGCGAAGGCGGCTGGTTCGCGCGGAACTACGACTTCGGCTTCTCCATAGGCGCCGACCGCAAGGCCGTCATCGACGTCCCCGCCCACAAGCTGACGATGATCGAGGACGGCAAGGAGGTCGGCCACATCATGGGCTCCGCCGGTTCCCCGACGGATCCCACCCGCGGCGGCATCCACACCGTGCGCAGCAAGAACGCCGCGGAGACCATGGACTCCGCCACCATCGGCCACGGCAACGAGTGGATGCTGGACTCCAAGTGGGTCACCCACCTGACCGCCTCCGGCACCTTCCTCCACTCCGCGCCCTGGAACAACTCCATCGGCGTGGAGAACAACAGCCACGGCTGCTTCGGCATGACCACGAGCGACGCCAAGAAGATCTACGACTTCCTGCTGATCGGCTCCACGGTCGAGGTCAAGAACACCACCAGCACCAAGGTCACGGACGTCGGCAACGGCCTGGAGGTCTGGCAGGAGACCTGGGACCAGTGGAAGAAGCGCAGCGCCCTCACGTGACGCGACCGCCGGGTACGGTGCGGAGCAGCCGCACAGTGGAGGAGAAGTGGGAGGAGAAGTGAACGCCATGCCCGCACCTGACGCCGCCCCCGTGATCCGGAGCGACGAGCCCGGCTCGTTCGCGTGGGAGGTGTGGGCCAAGCGCCACCCCGCGCTGGTCCAGAGGCTGCGCGACGCCTCCCCCTACGGCCCGGACGGGCACCGGGCCCTCGACGCCCTGCTGGCCGAGCTCGCCGACGGCGTGATCGAGCCGCTGCCCGCCGGCGCCCACGACCAGGAGCGGTGGCGGGCCTGGGACCGGGGCCACCTCGGCACCTCGTGGTTCGCCGCGCCGTTCCTGTGGGCCGAGAGCTACTTCTACCGCAGGCTCCTCGACGCCGTCGGCTACTTCGCCCCCGGCCCCTGGCAGGGCGTGGACCCCTTCGCCCCGTTCAAGCACGCCGAACTCGTCGGCCCGGCGGTCGACGACGCGCTGGCCGTCCTGGACCGGCTGGAGGAGGCGGACCCCGCCACGCGGGGCACGGCCCTGCTGCGGGCCGCGCTCTGGGGCAACCGGGCCGACCTGGGCTTCCGCATCACCGCCGGCGACGTGGGCGCCGACGGCACGGACCCGGCCCTCGTCGCGGACGACAGCGCCCTGCTGTGGTCCCTGCTGCCCGAGGGCCGCCCGGCCGAGGTCCACCTCGTCGCGGACAACGCCGGCCCGGAGCTCATCCCCGACCTGGTCCTCCTCGACCACCTCCTGCGGAGCGGCCGGGCCCGCCGCGCCGTCCTCCACGTCAAGCCGTACCCCTACTACGTCTCCGACGCCACCATGGCCGACGTCGCCGACGCCCTGCGCCGGCTCCGCCGGGCACCGGGCAGGAGCGCCGCGGCGACGGGCGACCGGCTGTGGCGGGCGATGGCCGGCGGGGAACTCGAGGTCCGCGCCCACCCGTTCTTCTGCGCCCCGCTGCCGTACGCCGAGATGCCCGGCGAACTGCGTGCCGAGTTCGCGGCGGCGACGGTGACCGTGATGAAGGGCGACCTGAACTACCGTCGGCTCGTCGACGACCGGCACTGGCCGGCCACCACGCCCTTCACCGAGCGGACCGCCCATTTCCCGGGGCCCGTCGCCGCCCTGCGCACCCTGAAGTCCGATGTGATCACGGGCCTCGACGAGGCCACGGTCACCACGCTGGAGAGCGGCGGGCTGCCCTGGCGCACCAGCGGCACCCACGCCCTCGTCCAGGTCGACGCCCGGCGCCGCCGGGACGGCTGACCGGCGCCACCGCACGCGAAAGGGCGCCGCCCTCCGGGGGCGGCGCCCTTCGCTCGTCTCAGCCGGCGGCCAGCAGCGGGCGGAGCCTGCCGCGCCGGGCGCGTTCCACCCAGGGCGCCGCCCGGCCGGAGGCCGCCGCCAGGGGCAGGGCGACCAGCACGCCCACCACGGCGCCGGCGGCGACGTCGTGCGGATAGTGGGCGCCGACCCAGATCCGGGAGAAGCCCATCGCCACGGCCGCCAGGAAGGCGAGCGCCCCCAGCCTCCGGTCCAGCAGCCACAGCGCCGTGGCGGCGGAGAAGGCGATGACCGTGTGGTTGCTGGGGAAGGCCCAGTCGGACGGCGCCGGGCAGGACTCCAGCGTGAAGCTGTGCGGGATCGACCGGCAGGGCCGCACCTCGCGCACCACCGACTTCAGCACCATGTCCACGCCGTAGACGAGGACGACCACCAGCGGCACGGCCAGGGCGCGGGCCATCGTCGCGGCGTCCGCGCGCCGCGCCCGCCACCACACCACCAGCATCAGCAGCGCGAACAGGGCGAGGCCGTAGGAGGACCACGCGGACATGACGTCGTTGAGCAGGGGCGAGGAGTGCCGCGCCAGCTGGGTGACGTCCGTGTACCAGCCGCCGTCGACCGTGGAACCGTCGAAGGCGAGCGAGGGGCCCGCCGGCGCGGCCGCGGCCGGGACGGGGGCGGCCGGAAGGGCGGAGGGTGGTGCGAGCATGGGGCGCGGGGCCTCCCATAATCGGGGACGGACGGACGTGCCCCAGGGGCACGCCACCGTCTACATTCCGATAGACGGTCTACATGACGGTAGACGATCGCGAGGAGAGGAAGGTTCCGGTGACCGAGGACATACGCCGACAGGCCGGTGAGCTGGAAGCGGCCGTACTCGTCGTCCTCTGGGCGGCCGACCGCCCGCTCACCCCGCCGGAGGTCCAGGCCGCGCTCACCGAACCCCTCGCGCGCACCACCGTCGCCACCACCCTGGCCCGGCTCCACGCCAAGGGCACCCTCGACCGGGTCCGCGCCGGGCGCGCCTACGCCTACAGCCCGGCCGTCGAGGACCGCGCCGCCCTCGCCGCCCAGCGCATGCACACCGAGCTGGACAAGGGCGACGACCGGCAGGGCGTGCTCGCCCGCTTCGTCTCCCGGCTCAGCTCGGCCGACGAGATCGTGCTGAGGGAGCTGCTGGAGCAGGCCGCCGAACCGGGGGAGCGATCGTGACCTGGGCCGTCTGGGCGCCGCTGATCATCCCGTTCCTCGCTGTGCCGGCCGCCCGCCGGCTGGCCGCCGCCCTGCCGCCGCGCCCGGCCGCGCTGCTCCTCGTGGCCGCCGCTGGCGCCCTCGCCTGCCTGTCCGGGGCGGCGCTGGCGCTGCTGGCGGGCGCCGCGGTGCTGCGGCTGCCCGTGGTGGCGTCGCTCGGCCACCTGTCCGTGCCGCTGCTGGAGCGCGTCGCGCCCGCGGCCGTCCCCGTCGGCGTCGTGGCGGCGGTGGCCGCCGGGGCGGTGGCCGTGGCCGTCGCCCGGGTGCTGCACGGCCACCGTGCCGCGCGGGTCCGGGTCGCCCGGGAGCTCGCCGGGCACTCCCGCGCGGGCGACCTCACCGTGCTGCCCGACGAGGGCGCCGACGCCTACGCCCTGCCCGGCCGGCCGGGCGGCGTCGTGGTCACCGCCGGCATGCTGCGCGGTCTCGACGCGGACGAGCGCGCGGTGCTGCTGGCGCACGAACGGGCCCATCTGACGGGCCGGCACCACCTTCTGCTGCTGCTCGCGCGGCTCGCCGCCTGCGCGCACCCCGCGCTGCGCGGCCTGCGCGAGCCGCTGGCGTTCCAGGTGGAGCGGTGGGCCGACGAGGCGGCCGCCGCCGTGGTCGGCGACCGCAGGCTGGCGGCCCGGGCCGTGGCGCGGGCGGCGCTGGCCGCCTCGGCCGCGCCCACCGGACGGCTCCGCCCGGCCGGCGCGCTGCCGGCGGCGGCCGGGCCGGTGCCCCGCCGGGTGGCGGCGCTGCTGGTCGCGCCGCCGCTCGCGCGGGGCTCCTTCGCCCGGGCCCGGAGCGTGTCGGCCGTGCTGCTGGCGTGCCTGCTGGTCTCCGGCGCGGCCGCCGCCGAGGCGACCACCGATCTCCACGAGGACATCGAGACGGCCCAGGCCGGGAGCGCGGCGCCCGCCGGGCCGTAGCCCGGGAGGGCGCGGGAAAAGGGGCGCGCCCCCTGTCCGTCCGGAGTGCGCCGGACGGACAGGGGGCGCGGGTTCACGCGGCGCGGGCCGTTGTCAGGCGCGCTTCCACTTCTGGTGGTTGCCGCCGTTGCAGTACCAGAGGCCGACCGGGGAGCCGTTCTCGGTCGCCTCGTGGCTGACGTCCACGCAGAGGTTGGACGGGACGCCGGTGATGCTGCCGTCGTCGTTGAGGTTCCACTTCTGGTTGCTGCCGCCGTTGCACGACCAGATGATCAGCGGGGTGCCGCCCTCCGTGCCGCCGCCGGCCGCGTCGAGGCACATGTCGCCGAAGACGCGCAGCTCCTTGTCGGCGGTGTAGGTCCACTTCTGGTTGTTGCCGCCCCAGCAGTCCCACACCATCGGAGTGGTGGTGCCCTTGTCGTTGGGCACGTCCAGGCAGCGGCCCGAGCCGACGCCCACCACGTTGGTGTTGCTCTTGACGGTGGCGCGGATCCAGTCGCCGAGGTCGTCGGTGCGGGTGGCGACCGCGCCCGTGCGGGTCTCACCCGTGGGGGCGCCCAGGCAACCGCCCTGCCAGGAGCCGACGTTGACGCCGACCAGCTCGGCCTTGCCGTCCTTCTCGCGCAGCAGCGGGGCGCCGGTGTCGCCCTTGCACAGCGAGTCGTCGAGGCTCTTGCCGGTGATGTTCACGGTGGTGGCGGCGAGGCCGTCCACGGTGGCCGCGGCGGTGTGCGCCTTGTTGGGCACCCACTCGGTCTTCGTCCGGCCGTAGCCGACGGCCTTGAGGACCTCGCCCTTGGCGGGCGCGGTGGCGGCCAGGGCCACGGGGGAGACGCCGGCGGCCGGCTGGGCCAGCCGGGCGAGGACCAGGTCACGGCCGGCCTGGGGCACCAGCTCCACGACCTCGGTGACGAGACCGGCGGAGGTGCCGAGGTCGGCGCGGCCGACGGTGGCGGTCGTCTTGCGGGACGGCCTGCCGTGCGCCAGGGAGGTGGCCTGCTGGGCGGTGTCGGTGAAGCAGCTCGCCGCGGTGACGACCCACTGCGCGTCGACCAGCGCGGCCGAACAGGACCGCTTGCCCTCGCCGATGTCGAGCTTGGCGGTGTAGGCGTAGGCGCCGTCCTTGGCCTCGGGGCCCGTGACCGCGCCCGCCGGAGCGGCGGCGAACAGACCCGCCGCCATCGTGGCGGTGGCGAGACCGGCCGACCACACCGAGCGTGAACTTCTGCCAGACATATGTCTTCCTTAACGCTTCGCGAAAAAGCTGGATAAAAACGGTGTTAAAAACTTGTCAAAAATGTACGGGCATACACCGAAACGGACCCCGATGTGGGCTCAAAGTAGCGTCTCTGGCTGGAATTTGACATTCCGTTGGACGAACCGGCGCTGGGTGGCCGGTGTGTGGAGTGACCCGGTGGGGTAGGAGTTGGCCATGGGGAGATCACTGAGGGGTTCCTTACGTGCCGTCGTCGCCCTGGCCCTCGCCTGCGCCGGAGCCCTGGCGGTCGCGCCGCCGGCCCCGGCGGCGCCGCCCGGCGCGGCGCCCGCCGCCGCGAGCGGCTGCGCCATGGACGGCGGAGCGCGCGGCGTGACCGGAGGCGCCGCGGGCGACGCCGTCTCCGTGACCCGGTCCGACGGCCGCGTCGACCAGTTCCAGGTGTTCTACGACCCCACCGCCACCCAGGGCCTGCCCTTCGTCTGGCACCGCGCGCAGCGGGAGCCCGGCGGCGCGTACGGGAGCTGGGAGCGCGTCAGCGCGGGCACCGTCGGCCCCAAGGCGTCCTTCGTCACCGCCACCGAGAACGCCGCGGGCGGCCTGGAGCTGTTCTGGCTCGACCACGGCGGTTTCTGCCACTCCGTCCAGGGCCCGGACGGCGGCGCCTGGTCCGCCCCCGAGGGCTTCGGCCTGGCCCCCTTCCCGTACCACGGCTTCCTCTCGCTCTTCACCCGCTCCGACGGCACCCTCGTCGCCATGGCCTCCTCCCGCACGACGGGCCGCGCCATGGAGTCGCGCGCCCAGTCACCCGACGACGGCGTCTGGCAGCCGCCCGCCCCCATGGGCGCGGTGCCCGAGGACGGCGTCGGCCTGAGCCAGCCGAGCACCGTCACCGAACTGCCCGACAAACGGCTCAAGGTGACCGCCCGCGAGTGGAACCGCGACCGCTACTGGCAGATCACCGAGAACGCGCCCGGCGGCGGAGCCCCCGACTGGCCCGCCCAGTGGCGGCTGTGCGCCACGTCCCGCTGCGACTGACCTCCGCACGCCCTGTATCCGCCCGTGTCCGCGGCTCGGAGCGGAGCTCACCGTTCTGCCTGAACTCCTCAGCCGCACTTGAGTACGCGTACTCACGCCCTCGCCCGGAAGCCGCCGGAAGCTTGACGGCATGTGCGAGAACAGCAAGACCGTGTGCCGGCCCCGGGGCGGGGCCGGCATCACCGCCACCGGGTCGTACCTGCCCGAACGGACCCTGACCTCCGAGCGGTTGCAGGAGGAGGTGGCCCGCGCCGCCGGGCTCCCGCTGCCCCGGGGGCTCTTCCGGCGGACCACCGGCATCGTCACCCGCCGCGTCGCGGCCGACGGCGAGTACGCCTCGACGCTCGCCCTCGGCGCCGCCCGCCGCGCCCTGGACTCCGCCGGTCTCCACCCGTTCGACATCGACCTGCTGATCTACGCCTCCGCGACCCGCGACGTCGCCGAACCCGCCACCGCGCACATCGTCCAGGCCGCCCTCGGCTCCACCGCCCACGCCCTCGACGTCAGCAACGCCTGCAACAGCTTCCTCAACGGCATCGACACGGCCCGCGCGATGATCCTGGCCGGCCGCGCCCGGCGCGCCCTGGTGGTCACCGGCGAGACCCCCAGCCGCGCGATCCGCCGCGCCCCCGCCGGCCCCCGGCAGTTCCGCGACGGCTTCGCCGGCTACACCTTCGGGGACGCCGGCGCCGCCGTCGTGATCGAGCCGGTCGACCGGGGCGGCATCCTCGACGTCGGCACCGAGACCCACTCCGAGCACTGGGCCGTCGGCGGCATCCTCGGCGGCGGCTCCCGCCACCCGCGCTCGGAGGAGCACACCTACTTCCACGGCGACGGCCGCGAACTGCGCGAGGTCTTCGAGAAGACCGGCACCGCCGTCCTCGACCGCGTACACAGGCGCACCGGCCTGCGCTGGGACGACTACCGCCACGTCCTCGTCCACCAGGTGACCCTGCCCTACCTGGAACGCTTCGTCGAACTCAGCGGCGTCCCCCGGGACAAGCTCGTCCTCACCGTGCCCGAACTCGGCAACGTCGCCAGCGCCACCCTCGGCGTCCAGCTCGACCGGATCCACGCCGGGCTGGCCCCCGGCGACCGCGTCCTGTTCGTCGGCCTCGGCGGCGGCATCAGCGTCATGACCATGGTCTGGGAGAAGTCGGAGGCGGCCGCGTGACCACCGAACTGTGGGTCGTCGTCCCCGCCCACCAGGAAGAGGCCCGCATCGGCGACACCCTGCGCGCCCTCGCCGCCCAGCACGACCGCGACTTCACGCTCGTCGTCGTCGACAACGCCTCCACCGACGCCACCGGCCGGATCGCCCGCGACTTCGCCGCCCGCGCCCCCTTCCCCGTCCACGTCCTGGACGAACCCGAGAAGGGCGTCGGCAGCGCCGTCGACACCGCCTTCCGCCACGCCATCGCCCACGGCGCCGCCTACCTCGCCCGCACCGACGCCGACTGCCTGCCCCGGCCCGGCTGGACCGCCGCCGCCCGCGCCGCCCTCACCCACCGGCCCGGCCCACGGCTGGTCTGCGGCCGGATCGACGCCCGCCACGACGAGCACGGGCCGCTCGGCCGCGCCGCCTTCCGGACCGCCGTCGCGCTCGCCGCCGCCTTCGGCCGGCTGCGCCCCGCCCACGCCCGCCGGCACGGCTACCTCGCCCCCTACCGGATGCACGCCGGCAACAACATGGCCATCACCGCCGGGCTGTACCTCACCGTCGGCGGCATGCCCCGCCGCCCCTCACCCACCGACCGGGCCTTCCTCAACCGCGTCCGCCGCCACACCACGGCCATCACCCACGCCAAGGACATGGTCGTGGAGAACTCCACCCGGCGCCTGCGCTCCTACGGCCTCCTCGCCACCGCCCGCTGGTACCTCGACAAGGGCTGCGGCCACCTGGGGGAGGACCCGCGCTGATGCTCGACCGCCTCGACCACGCCCTGCGCCGCCACCCCCACCACCCCGCCGTCCTCACCACCACCCCCACCGGGGCCGTCCGCGTCCGCGCCACCCGGGGCGAACTCGCCGAGCTCGCCGACGCCTGCGCCGCCGCCCTGCGCGCCCGGGGCCTCGCCCCCGGCGACACCATCGGCGTCGCCGTACGCCCCGGCCCCCGCGCCCTCGCCGTCCTCCTCGCCGCCGACCGGCTGGGCCTGCGCGCCGCCGTCCTCGACCCCGGCGCGGGCCCCGACGTGCTGCGCGCCCGCCTCGCCCTGGCCCGGCCCGCCCTCGTCCTCGCCGACGCCACCGCCCAGGCCGCCGCCGGCTGGGCCAGGCCCCTGGCCCGCCGCGCCCGCCTCGCCCTGCCCGACCTCGGCGCGCTCGGCCCCGTCGCCACCCTCGGCCCCCGGCTCCCCGGCTGTGCCGCGCCCCTGGACCTCACGGCCCCGCGCACCGCCCTGCCCGCGCGGCCGGACGACGACGGCGACGCCGCCGTCGTCTTCACCTCCGGGACGACCGCGAGCCCGCGCGCCGTCGTCCACACCCGGTCGTCCCTCGCGGCGGGCATGAGCGCCGTCACCGAACTCGTCGCGCCCCGCGCAGGCCGGCCCGTGCTCGGCGGCACCTTCTTCGTGCTCGTACCGTCCCTGGCCCAGGGCGCCCCCGTCGCCCTCCCCGCGCGCCGGCCCCGCGTCCTCGCCCGCCAACTCGCCCGGCTCAGCCCCCACTCCACCTACCTGACACCACCTCAACTGCGCGCGGCGCTCAGCGCCGGAGCCCGTTTCACCGGCGGCGTCTGGACGGGCTCGGCGCCCGCGAGCGCCGAGCTGCTCACGCGCGTCAAGCACGCCGGGGCGGCCGAGGCGTGGGGCGTCTACGCGCTGACGGAGCTCTTCCCGGCCGCCGCCGTGGAACAGGCCGAGAAGGCCGCGTTCACGGGCGACGGGGACATCGTGGGCGCCCCGCTGCCGGGCGTCGGGGCCCGCCGCGACACCGACGGCGAACTGCTCCTGACCGGGGCCGCCGCCCGCCACCGCTACCTCGGCGAGGACCCCGACCCGTGGGTCCGCACCGGCGACCGGGCGCGCCTCGACGCGGGCCGGATCGTGCTGGAGGGCCGCTGCAAGGACATGGTCCTGCGCGGCGCCGAGAACATCTACCCCGGCCTGTACGAACCGGCCCTGCACGTCCCCGGCGTCGAACTCGCCCTGCTCGTCGGCGTCCCCGCGCCCGACGGCGACGAACGACTCGCCGCCCTCGTCCAGCCCGCGCCCGGCACCGACCCCCGCGCCCTGCGCGAGGCACTCGCGGCGCCCCTCGCCCGCATGGGCACGGCCCGCCCCGACGCCGTCCTCCTCACGACCGTCCCCCTCGCGGGCCGCTCCCGCAAACCGGACCGCGCGGCTGCCGCGAGCAAGGCGGCGGAGATCCTCGCGGGGCGCGAGGCGGGCCGGAGCCCGAAGGGCGGGGCGCGGTGACGGTCCGTCCACGGCGCGCGGGGGCGAGGCGCGCGGCCGTGGTCCGCGCGGAGCGCGTGGCGGCGACGCTCGCCGGGCGAGGCGACCGTGCCGGCCCCACCGGCGGCCGGACGGGGATCCGCGCTGCCCCGGCCACCCGGTGCGGCCCCACCGTCACTGGATCACGACGCACCGGACCGTGGTGCACTCCAACACCCGGAAGGGAGACCTGACATGGCGACAGCGCAAACCGCGACCCGGACGTCCGACGAGCCACGGCGGACGCTGCCGGAAAGCCGCCCCGTCACCGGCGCCCCGGCGCGGCCCGCCGCGTCGCCGCGCCCGGCCGGGACCGCCGCCGCGCGCCGCCGCGATCTGCGGGTCTACCGGGCCGGGCACCCCGTCCTCTTCACCCTGCTCGCCGCCGCGCGCCGCAAGCCCGTCCTCCGCATCGGCCGGACCGTGCTCGTCCACGACGCCGACGCCGTGCGGCACGCGTTGACCCGGCTGCCGCTGGACCGGGTGGCCGCGGGGACGACCGGCGGGGCCGCCCGGTCCGCCATGGCGCCCGGCGACGCCCCCGCCACCGGCGGCGTGCTGTTCGACCAGCAGGGCGCGGCACACCGCGCCGCGCGCCGGGCACTCGCCGACGACCTGTCCACCGCAGGCGTCGCCCGCCTCCGCCCGCTGTGGCAGGCCACCCTCACGCGCGGCCTCGCGCCGCTGGCCGAGGGGCGTCCCGTCGACCTCGTGGCGCTCGCCCGGGAGGCCGCCGGGGTCACCGCGTGCGCCCTGCTGGGCGTGGACGCCGATCCGGTGCGGCTCGCCGAGGCGGCCGCCGACGCCGCCGCGGCGGCCGTGCGGGAACACCTACCCGGCCTGCCCCGCCCCCGGGCCCGTTCCCGGACCGGCGCCTCGGACGCGGCACGGCGGCTGAGCGACCTGCTCGACGGGGGTGCCCACCCCCACGACGCCGCCGCGCGGGCGATGCTCGCCGTCGCCTCCGTCACCACCGTCGTCGCCGCGCTGCCCCGCGCCGCCGCCTGGTGCGCGGACGCCGGCTGGTGGCACCTCGCCGCCGACGACACGACGCGCCCCGCCCTGGCCCGGGAACTGCTCCGCGTCACCGCACCGTCCCCGCTGCTGCCCCGCGTCGCCGCCGGACCGGGCACCCTGGGCGGCCGGCCCGTACGGGCCGGCGACCGGCTGCTGCTCGTCGCCCGGCACGCCGTCCGCGCCCACACCGACGACCCCGACTGCCACCACCCGGCCGAACCCGCCCTGTCCCGGCTCGTCTTCGGCGCCGGACCGCACGCCTGCCCCGGGGCCCGGCTCGCCACCGCCCAGCTGGAGGACTTCCTGAACGCCCTCGCCCCCCACCGCCCAGTCGTGGTCCGCGCCCGCGCCGACCGGCGGGCCGCGCTGCCCGGCTGGCGCTCGCTGGTCGTCCGGCCGGGCGTCCGACCGGACGACCAGCCGGGCCTCCGGCCAGGCGGCCCCCGGTCGGCCGCGGGCACGGCCCCCGGCGCGCTCACCGCGCCGGAGCCGGCATGAGCCGGGCCCCGTCGCTCCGTATCGCCGTCACCGGGGCGAGCGGCTTCTGCGGCTCCCACATCGCCCTCGCCGCCGCCCGCTTCGCGGACGTGGTGTGCGTGGGACGCCGACCCGGCCCCGTCGGCCGGCACGTCGTCTGGGACGCCGCGCGCGAGGCGCCCGCCCTCGCGGGCGCCGACGTGGTCGTCCACTGCGCGGCCGCCGTCGGCGACCCCGCCCCCGGCTCCCGCGCCGAGGCCCTGATGCGGGCCGTCAACGTCGACGGCACCGCCCGCCTGATGGACGCCGCCGCCGGACGCCCCGTCGTCTGGATCAGCAGCGCCAGCGTCTACGACCCCCGCGCCGACCGCTCCCTGGTCCGCGAGGACCACCCGGTCTCCGGCCAGCTCAACGCCTACGGCCGCACCAAGGCCGCCGGCGAGCGCCTCGCCCTGGCCGCCGGCGCGGTCGTCCTGCGCCCCCGGGCCGTCTACGGCCCGGGCGACCCCCACCTGCTGCCCCGGCTGCGCTCCCGCGTCCGCGCCGGCACGCTCCTGCTGCCCGGCCCGGACGTACCGCTGAGCCTGACGGCCGTGGAGAACCTCGCCGACGCCGCGCTCGCCGCCCACGGCTGGCCGCCGGGCGCCTACAACATCGCCGACGCCGTCGCCCACCACCGCGACGCGGCGCTGCGCCGGGTGCTGCGGGCCCACGGCGTCCGCGCCCGGATCCGCCACCTGCCCCTCGGCCTGGCCCGGTCCGCCGCCCGCGCCGCCGAGACGGCGGCACGGCTGCGCCCGGGCGCCGAGGCCGCGCTCTCCCGCTACGCCGTGGACCAGCTCGCCCACCCGGTCGTCCTGGACACCGGCAAGGCCCGCGCCCAGGGCTGGCGGCCCCGCCGCGGCCTCGACGACTACCTGGCGGAGGCGGCCGGTCGGTGATCCGGCCGACTTGCCGCCGCCGTCGTCCGGGGTGTGCCGCATGGGCCCTGGTGGGCGGCTGGCGTGTTTGCCCGTCCCGGCCGGTCGTCACCCTGGCGACGTACGCGCCTCTGCGGTAGTCAGCAGGGGCAACCACCCTTGGATGGAGGACCCATGCGTACATCCCACAGAGCCGCCCTCGCCGCGGCCGTGGCCTTCGCCGGACTGTCCGCCGCCATCGTGCCGACGAACAGCGCCGCGGACACCGCCTTCACGGACCAGGCCGTGCGCGCGGGCCTGACGGCGGCTCAGGCGGACGGGTTGCGGCAGCGCGTCGACGCGTACGTCGACGCGACGGGCGGCCGGCGGATCGCGCTCAACAAGATCGCCGTCAAGGGCGGCACCATCCTGGTCACGGTCCCCGGCGAGACGTACGCGCGGGAGCTGAACGGCCCGCTGGACCGCTCCGTCCCCGCGAACGCCCTGGCCGCGTCCTGCCCGTACCTGTACTTCTGCGGCTGGAAGGGTTCCAACCGCTCGGGCGACCAGTGGAACATCTCCAAGTGCGGTGTCCTGCAGGAGATCCCGGACGGCTGGAACAGCGGCGGCTCCTGGCAGAACAACCAGTCCCGGGGCACTCAGGCGTATATGTACAACAAGAACCGCGACTGGATCCACACCACCCCGCCGGCCCCCTACGGCCCGGTCAACGGCGACTGGGGCCCGGTCTGGTACGTCCAGGCCTGCTAGCGTCCGCCGCCGGCGGCGGTCAGTCCGCCGCCCGGCCCGCGCCGGGCACCCGGCGCCGCGCGGCGGCCAGGGCCGCGTCGATGTGACGGGTGCCCGTCGACACGCACAGCGTGTAGCGGACGTCCTCCAGCCGCCGCCGGGTCGCGGGGTCCTCGTCGCCCGACGCCAGTGCGCGCTCGAGCGCTGTGTACCGCCGGACGAGCTCGTCGAGCACGGCAGGGTGGGCGAGCAGCATGGAATCTCCTCCGGGTGCGTCTGGACGACAGTTCGTCGTGCGTCTGCCCGGACCTCCGGGTCCCATGCCACCCGTCTCCCGCGGTGGCCGGATCGCGTCAGTGCCCGTCGGGCGAGGGCTCCAGGACGAAGACGGGGATCTCCCGGGAGGTCTTCGTCTCGTACTCGGCGTAGTCCGGCCACACCTCGACGGCCCGAGCCCACCACGCGGCCCGCTCCTCGCCGGTGACCTCACGGGCCGTCATGTCCTGGAGCAGGGTGCCGTCCCGCAGTTCCACCCGGGGGTCGGCGACGAGGTTGTGGTACCAGACCGGGTGCTTGGGGGAGCCGCCCTTCGAGGCGACGGCGGCGTACGCGCCCTCGTGCTCCACCCGCATCAGCGGCGTCTTGCGGAGCTTGCCGCTCTTCGCGCCCCGGGTGGTCAGGAGGATGACCGGCACCCCCTGCAGGGTGGTCCCCTCGGTGCCCCCGGAGCGCTCGATCAGTTCGACCTGGTCCCGCACCCACTTCGCCGGGCTCGGCTCGTACTCGCCTTTGAGTGGCATCTCATCCGTCCCCTCGTTCTTCGTCGTACGGCTGCCTCCATGGAATACCACCGGTCGTGCGGTTATTCCCGCAAGACCCCGGGCCGGTCCCGGAGGACCGGCCCGGGGCCCCGGACGGGTCAGCCCCTCAGCGGACCCTCACAGCTGAAGTCCGCCGTGCCCGCGGCACGGCCGGACCACAGGTCGACCTTGCCGAAGGAGCAGTTCATGTCGGCGAAGTTGTTGGCGCCCGCCTTGGTGCGCTCGAGGACGAAGTAGTCGATCGTCTTCGACATGTCCTTGAAGACCAGGTCGGCGTTGCCCGGGCTGCTCAGGTTCGCGGTGATCCGGCCGGTGCAGACGAAGCGCGGGCGGTCGGAGGAGCCCGCCGCCTTGCAGTCGGGCGACTGGCCCGTAGCGGCGGCGAAGGAGGAGCGGACGGCGGACGCCGAGGCGTCCTGCAGCCGGTTCACCGGGGTGAAGGTGGTGGCCGGCACGTACAGGTCCTTGACCTTGCCGATCTGCTTGTCGAGGAACGCGTTGTAGTCGCGCTGCACATTCGCGTCGCGGCCCATGCGGCTCCGCCAGGCGTCGAAGCCCGCCACGTCGTTCGCGCGCAGGTAGCCGTACATCTCCCGCAGCAGCGACGGCCGCTCGCTCCACAGGTACTCGAAGAACGTGCCGGCGTAGTTGTAGAAC
Source organism: Streptomyces abikoensis (assembly GCF_014648775.1). Classification (GTDB taxonomy): domain Bacteria; phylum Actinomycetota; class Actinomycetes; order Streptomycetales; family Streptomycetaceae; genus Streptomyces; species Streptomyces abikoensis. The sequence goes on along the minus strand of NZ_BMRT01000001.1, from coordinate 35,907 downwards.
CGGAAGCCGTCGCGGTCGTACTCGGCGTGCAGCAGCTGGTCGACGGTCATGCGCGGCTTGCCGCCCGCCGTGTCGTTGATGATGCCCTGCACCAGCGACTTGCGCACCCGTATGCCCTCGTCGCGGGTCGACCCGTCGAAGAACTCGGCCGTGCCCTCGTCCATGGCCGTGGTGCGGTCGTTCTGGTACCACGGGCCCTCGCCGAAGCTGCCCGGCACCGCCCAGCGGCCGTTGAGGTAGTGGGTGTACTCGTGGCGGAAGAGCTCCTCGAGCGTCAGCGTGGAGTCCTGCGGCACACGGCGCTCGTACGTGTAGAAGGTGGCGCCGTTCTCGATGTAGATGCCGCCGTTGTTGGTGCCCATGCCCGTCAGCAGCGGGTGGTAGATCTCGTAGTCCGAGCGCGAGGCGTACAGGACGATGTTGAGCGTGGAGTTGGTGTCGCCCGCCAGCGGCTGGTCGGTGCCGAGAACGCGGTGGTACTGCGCCTTGACCTGCTTGCTCGCGTAGTACAGCCGGTCGACGGTGGCCCGGTCGAGCGCGGTGCGGACCTTGATGCCGCCGTTGTCGTAGGTGTACGTGTACGGGAACAGGCGCCGGTCGATGTCCGCCTTGCACACCCCGTACTGCTTGCAGGCGCCGTACTCGTTGAGCCAGGCGACGGTCTTGCCCCAGGGCTCGCTGCCCTGGCCGAAGGTGCGGACGACCGTGTCCAGCAGCCCGCCCAGCGAGGAGGTGACCTCGCCCTTGAGCGCGTCGATCTGGCCGAGGCGGCCGTACTCGTTGACCGCGTCACGGGCCACCCAGGCGTTGTCCGTGCCCTTGAGGTGGGAGTAGCCGGCGAACGCCTTGAGGGCGGCGCGGTAGGCCGGGTCGGCGGCGACGGCCGAGCGGAAGGCGGTGTCGTTGTTGTAGACGCCCAGGTAGCCCACGGACAGCGCGCCCAGCGCGGCACCGCCCCAGCCCGCGTCCTTGGCGGTGTCGGGGTGGGAGGCGTCGAACATGCCCAGGACCCGCTTCATCAGCGGGAGTTGGTACTGGCGCAGCCCGGGGGAGCTGGCGGCGTACAGGGCCTCGCGCAGCGTCTCGCCGTTGACGCGGGTGGCGTCGAAGGTGTGCTGGGCGATGCCGAAGTAGTACACCGCCCGGCGGACGGCCTCGACGGTCGTGGCGTCGGAGAGGTCGATCTCGTCGTGCGAGAAGTCGTGGTAGGCCGCCGCGTGGAGGTAGGTGAACATCTCCAGCACGTGGGAGGTGTTCTTCCCGTCGTGCCAGTAGCCGTAGCGCTCGGCGCGCTGGGCGACGGCCCGGACGTTCTCCCGGGAGAAGACCCGGGTCATCCGCGAGTCCCACGTCCACAGGACGTCGCGCAGACAGCCGTCGGCGGTGACGGCCGGGTCCATGAGGAAGTCGGCGAACTGCTCGGGCGAGAGCCGGCTGACGCCGTCGACGGTGCAGGGAACGCTGGTGCCGCCGACATCGACGCGCGGGGCGGCGGGCTTCGCCACGCCCTTGGCGACGGCCTTGCCGTCCCTGGCCTTGTGCGGCCCGGGCACGCGTCCGTCGGTGAGCTCGCCGGGCGCGCTGGACTTCGGTGTCCGCTGCTCGGGGGCCTTGGCGAGGCGGGTGACCTCGTCGAAGGGGTTGGGCGTGCGGGCGTCGGGTCGTACCGCCGCGGTGGGGGCGGCGGGGGACGCGGCGGCTTTCGCGGGGGCGGGGGAGTCCGCGTAGCCGGTCTGGACGGCCGTGGCGCAGAGGGTCACCGCGATGGCGGTGGTCAGCAGGGATCTGCGCACGAGGGTGGAGTGGAACACCGATGAACTCCTGTGTGGGAGGTGGAGTGGCCGCTCTGTTACGGGTGGTACGTGGGGGACCTGCGGCGGCATGTGATGTGTAACGTAGTAATGTGAAATGGCACTGACAAGCCCCTCGGCGACTGAGGATGTGTCAGGAGCCTCACACGCGAAAAGTGTTATCGGCCCGTCAACTGCGCGGAGTGCGCGTGCTGTTCACGCCACCGTGCGTACACGGGGCTGGCCGCGCAGCTGTCGAGATATCCCGCGCCCACCCTGCGCACGATCTCCTCGCCCCGGCCGGCGAGCGGACCGTCGCGACGCCACCCCAGCACATGGCGGTACCAGAGCGGATCGCCCGCCAGCGGGCGCACCACGACGCCCGGCACCTCCAGGAAGGTGGCCTGGCACAGGCTGACCGCGAGCCCCGCCCGTACGAGCTCGACCAGCTGACGGCCCTCCGCCTCGTAGGGCGTCCGCGGCCGACGGCCCGTCAGGGCGAGCGCGGTCGACCAGTATTCGCGCGTCCGGTCGCTGTCGGGGCGTGGCACCGCCCACACCTCCTCGACGAGCCGGCCGAGGTCCACCTCCTCCCGGGCCGCCAGCGGATGCGCGGAGGGGAGCAGCGCGAAGACGGGCTCGGTCACCAGCGGCCGCAGCTCGATGTCGCCGGGCGGCACCAGCTCCTGGCCCGGGCTGTCACCGAGCACGGCCGCCTCCAGCCGCCCGGCGGCCAGGTCGTCGAGCAGCGGCGCGGCCGCGTACTGGCAGCGTGCCGTCACCTCGGCCCCGGGCCGTACCGCGCGGATCGCCAGGACCAGATGGCCCAGCAGCGGCGCGCCCACCGAGCCGACGCGCACCCGGTCCGGGTCCGCCCGGCGGCGCGCGGCACGGGCGGTGTCGGCCAGCAGACCGTCGACGCCCGGCAGGACGGCCCGGGCCCGGGCGAGGACCAGCTCCCCCAACGGCGTGGCCACGACGCCCGCGCGCCCCCGGTCGAAGAGCGTCCCGCCCAGCATCGCCTCGATGCGCCGGAGCTGGGCGCTGAGCCCCGGCTGCGTCGTACGCAGCGCGGCCGCCGCGCGCGTGAGGCTGCCCGCCTCCTCGATCGCGCACACCACCCGCAGATGCCGTAACTCGAGATCCATGCCGCGGATGTTATGGACCGGCGTGAGCTTCCCGACAGGCCCGGGCCTCAGCACCCTTATGCGAAACATCACACGCCCCTGCGAAGGGAGTTCGCGACCCCATGAGCGGAAAACCTCCCCCCGGACCGGCCCGGTCCGCACTTCTGCCGGCCATGGTCGCCGTCCTGCTCCTCCTGTGCGCACCAGCACCACCCGCCTCGGCGGCCGCGCCGACGCGCGACAGACCCTCGGCCTGTGCCCTGCCCGGCACCACCGGCTGGACGGATGAGGGCCACGGCACCGACCACTCCGTCTTCCAGCGCTCCTCCGGCCCGGTCCGGGTCGCCATGATCTTCGTGGACTTCCCCGACGCGCCCGCCACCGAGTCCCCGGCCGAGGTCGCCGCCGGTGTCACACCCGGCGCGGGCTGGATGCGGCGGGCCTCGTACGGCAAGGCGTGGCCGGACATCACCGAGCACCGGCGCTGGGTGCGCATGCCCCACGCGTCCACGGACTACGGCTTCGCCCGGGGGCTGAGCCACGAGACCCACGAGGCCTACGTCAAGGACGCCGTGACGGCGGCCGACCCCCATGTGGACTTCTCGCGGTACGACATGGTCTACGTCGTCCCCACCCGGAACGCCTCCGCCATCTCCTTCTCGCCCACCTACATCCACGAGCCGGGAACGCGCGGCGTCGTCGCCGACGGCCACCGGCTGAAGTGGGCGGTGACCTTCGGCCAGGACGTCCGGCGCTGGGGGCCGAGGATCGTGGGCCACGAGACCGCCCACACCTTCGGCCTGCCCGACCTCTACGCCTTCGACGCGGCCGACGACGCCCACCGTTTCGTCGGCGGCTGGGACGTGATGGGTCTGATCGGCGGCGCGGCGCCGCAGTACTTCGCCTGGCATGCGTGGAAACTCGGCTGGACCGAGGACCGCCAGGTGGTCTGCCGCGCGACCGGGGGCGCCGACACCGTCCGCCTGACCGCCGTCGAACACGGCGGCGGCACCAAGATGGCCGTCGTCCGCACCGGCCCCACGACCGCCTACGTCGTCGAGTCGCGGCGGGCGGCCGGCACGGACGCGCGCGCCTGCGCGACGGGTGCGCTGGTGTACAAGGTCGACTCGTCCGTACCGACGGGCAAGGGCCCGATCCGCGTGATGGACGCCCGCCCCGCCACCACCCCGCCGACCGGCTGCCGCCCCCTGGACGACGCCCCGTACCGGCCGGGCGAGTCGTTCACGGACCCGGCCGCGGGCGTGCGCGTCGACGTCCTGCGTTCCGGCCCCGACGGGGACACGGTACGCGTCACGAAGCGGTAGCCCTGCCCGGAGGCCGCCCGGTTCCGTCCCGGCCTCGGTCCCGGTCCCGGTCCCGGCCCCTGGCCCCAGGGGGCCCGGGGGCTTGCCCCCGGTTACGGGGAGGGGCGGGACTGGGGAAGAACCGCCGCCGCGACGGCGCTCAGCCACCGTCCACCGCTCCGGCGGTGCCGAACCGCCCCGGCCCCCCGGCCATCAGACCGCCCCCGCCCCCCGGCCGTCAGACCGCCGTCGCGGGAAAGTGACAGGCCACCTGCCGCGCCTCGCCCGGCACGGCGACCCCCAGCGTCGGCGCCTCGCGCCGGCAGATCTCCCGCGCGGCCGGGCACCGCGGATGGAACGTACAGCCCGGCGGGGGAGCCGCCGGACTCGGCGGATCGCCGAGCAGGGTGATCCGCTCGCGCGTCCGCTCCGCCGCCGGATCCGGCAGGGGCACGGCCGAGAGCAGGGCCCGCGTGTACGGGTGGGCCGGGGCCGCGTACACCCGCTCCTTGTCCCCGACTTCCACGATCCGCCCCAGGTACATGACGGCGACCCGGTCGCACACCCGCTTCACCACGGACAGGTCGTGGGCGATGAAGAGACAGGCGATCCCGAGCTCCCGCCGCAGCCGTTCCAGGAGATGGACGATCTGGGCCTGCACGGAGACGTCGAGGGCCGAGACCGGCTCGTCGGCGACGATCAGGCGGGGGCCGGTGGCGAGCGCGCGGGCGATGCCGATGCGCTGCGCCTGGCCGCCGGAGAACTCGTGCGGGTAGCGGTCGACGTGCTCGGGGATGAGCCCCACGAGCTCCATCAGCTCCACGGCCCGCGCGCGGGCGGACGCCGCCGAAGCGCCCTGCGTCAGCAGCGGGTCGGCGATGATCCGGGCGACCGTCTGGCGCGGGTTGAGGGAGGAGTGCGGGTCCTGGAAGACCATCTGCAGCTCCTTGCGGAGCGGTTTCAGCTCGCGCTGCCGCAGCCGGCTGATGTCCCGGCCGTCGTAGGCGATCGTTCCGGAGGTCGGTTCCAGGAGCCGTACGATCATGCGGCCGGTGGTGGACTTGCCGCAGCCGGACTCCCCGACCAGCCCCAGGGTCTCGCCCGCGGCGACGTCGAAGGAGACGCCGTCGACGGCCCGTACGGGAGCGGAGCGGCCCCGTCTGCCGGGGAAGGTCATGGTCAGGTCCCTGACGGAGAGCAGGGGACGGTCGGTCGCGGTCATCGGGCGCCTCCGGGGGCTCCGGCGCCGGAGCGCAGGGGAAGGTGACAGGCCACCAGACGGTCCCGGGCTCGGACGAGCGGCGGCCGTGTCGCCTCGCACCGGCGCCGTTCGGCGCCCGTCGCGGCCGCCGCCACGGGACAGCGCGGCGCGAAGGGGCACCCGGGGGACGGGTCCAGCAGCGAGGGCGGGCTGCCCGGGATGGCCCGCAGGGGCGTGTCGTCCGTGTCGTCGAGGCGGGGGACGGAGTCGAGCAGCCCCTGGGTGTAGGGGTGGGCGGGGTCGGCGAAGAGGGCGTCGACGGGAGCGTGTTCGGCGGCCCGCCCCCCGTACATGACCAGCACGTCCTGGGCGACGTGGGCGACGACGCCGAGGTCGTGGGTGATCAGGACGACGCCGAGTCCGCGCTCCCGCTGCAGCCGGGCGATCAGCTCCAGGATCTGGGCCTGGACGGTGACGTCGAGGGCGGTGGTCGGCTCGTCGGCGATGAGCAGGTCGGGTTCGCAGGCCAGCGCCATGGCGATCATCGCGCGCTGGCGCATCCCGCCGGAGAACTGGTGCGGATGCTCTCCCGCCCGGCGCGCGGGCTCCGGGATGCCGACCTCGCCGAGCAACTCGACGGCCCGTCGGCGGGCGGCGGCGCGGCCGGTGCCGAAGTGGACGCGCTGGTGTTCGGCTATCTGCTCGCCGACGGTGTAGTAGGGGTGGAGGCTGGAGAGCGGGTCCTGGAAGATCATCGCCATCCGCCGTCCGCGCAGCCGGTTCAGTTCGCGTTCGGGCAGTCCGACCAGCTCGCGGCCGTCGAGGGCGATGGAGCCGGTGACCTCGGCGGAGGTGTGGAGGCCCAGGACGGCCAGGGAGGTGACGGACTTCCCGGAGCCGGATTCGCCGACGATGCCGAGGGTGCGGCCTCGTCGTACGGAGAAGCCGAGGGAGTCCACGGCCCGTACGGGACCGTGGCGGGTGGGAAAGGTGACGGTCAGGCCCGTGACGGACAGCAGGGGTGGTTCGTGCGCGGTGGCTTGCGCGGTGGCGGCCATCAGTACCTCACTCGCGGGTCGACGACGGCGTAGAGCAGGTCGACGGCCAGGTTGGCGACGACGATGAAGGCGGCGGCCAGGAGGGTGACGCCGAGGACGACCGGCTGGTCGCCGGTGGACAGGGCGCCGTAGAAGAGCCGCCCGATCCCCGGGAGCCCGAAGAGGGACTCGGTGATGACCGCGCCCGCGAGGAGTCCGCCCAGGTCCATGCCGAAGAGGGTGAGGACCGGGGTCATGCCCGCGCGCAGCCCGTGCTTGACGACGACGGTGCGGCGCGGGAGGCCCTTGGCGCGGGCGGTGCGGATGTACGGCTCCGCCATCGTCTCGATCATCGAACCGCGGCTCTGGCGGGCGTACATGGCGGCGTACAGGACGGCCAGGGCCAGCCAGGGCAGGAGGAGGTTCGACGCCCAGTGGACGGGGTCGTCGCCGAAGGGCACGTACTGCGGGTAGGGGAGCAGTCCGGCCGTGCGGACGATGCCGTAGATCAGCGTCATCGAGGTGAAGTAGACCGGCAGCGAGGCGGCGGCGACGGCACCGACCATCAGGACCCGGTCGGTGAGGGTGTCCTTGCGCAGGGCCGCGGTGACCCCGGCGCCGAGGCCGAGGAGCAGCCAGAGCACGGCCGCGCCCAGGGCGAGGGAGGCGGAGACCGGCAGCCGGTCCATCAGCAGGTCCCAGACGGCCTCGGAGTTCTCGTACGAGTAGCCGAGGCAGGGGAAGGCGCAGTGCAGGGCGTACTGTCCGCCGCCCAGGGTGCGGCCGGTGAAGATGCCGGTGACGAAGTCGGCGAACTGCCGCCACAGTGGCTGGTCGAGGCCCATGTGGGCGCGGATGGCGGTCAGTCGCTCGGTGCTGCAGGACTTGCCGCAGGCCGCGGCGGCGGGGTCGGAGGGCAGGACGTAGAAGATGGTGAAGGTGACGGCGGCGATGGCGACGAGCACGCCGATGACGCCGAGGAGCCGGCGGCCGATGTAGAGGATCACGCGCGGGCGCTCCTCGGGTCGAGGACGTCGCGCAGGGCGTCGCCGAGCAGGGTGAAGGCGAGCACCGTCAGGAACAGACAGGTGCTGGGGATGACGAAGTACATGGGGTCGGTGTCGTAGAAGGCGACGCTCTCGGCGATCATCTGTCCCCAGGAGGGTGTGGGCGGGCGGACCCCGACGCCCAGGTAGCTCAGCGCCGCCTCGGTCGCGATCATGCCGGGAACGATCAGGGTGGTGTAGGCGATGACGGGTCCCGCGACGCCGGGGAGGATCGCGCGGGTGAGGATCCGCCAGGGGCCGGAGCCGCTGACGCGGGCCGCGTCGACGTATTCGCGGCGCTTGAGCGAGAGGGTCTGGCCGCGGACGACCCGGGCGATCCCGGGCCAGCCGAACAGGCCGATGACGGCGGTCATCAGCAGGACGCGGTTGACGTCCTTCGCCACCGACAGCATGGCGATCATGAAGATGAGGGAGGGGAAGGACATGGTGAGGTCCATCAGGCGGGAGAGGACGGCGTCGACGCGGCCGCCGAAGTAGCCCGCCGCGATGCCGGCCGCCGTCCCGGTGACGACGACGATCGCGGTGGCGGTGAGGGCGATGAGCAGCGAGACCTGGGCGCCGTGGACGACGCGGGCGAAGAGGTCGCGGCCGGTGAGGGGTTCGACGCCGAGCCAGTGGTCGGCGGAGACGCCGCCGAGCGGGCCGATGGGCCGGCCGCCCAGGTAGGGGTCGACGGCGGTCTTGTCGAACTCCTCGGGCGTGAAGCCGCACAGCGCGCTGAGCAGGGGGGCGCCGGCCGCCATGAGCAGGAAGAGGGCGACGACGCCGAGCGAGATCTTCACGGAGGTGCGGCGGAGCAGTTCCGCGCGGGCGAGCCGCCAGGGGCCGCTGCCGGCGGGCACGCCGGCCGGTACGGGGGTCGTGGTGGTGGTCATGTCGCGGCGGCCTCTCAGCCCTGGCCCTTGGCGGGGTCCTTGAGGCCGATCGTCGCGTAGTCGAGCTGGCCGCCGAAGGAGGTCTGCCCGTAGGCGCCGGCGATGTTGCCGCCGACGACCAGGGGATAGCGACGGACCAGCACCGGCACGGCCGGGGCCTTGGCGAGGATGGCGCCGTCCAGCCGCTGCCAGGCCGCGGCCGCCTGCCGGGTGTCGGTCATGGCGGCGATCTCGTCCATCCGCTTCATGGTGGCGTCGTCGCGGAAGAGCGAGTGGTTGCCGGAGTTGCCCTTCTCCTTGATGTAGCGGGCGTCGAAGACGAAGGGCAGGAAGGTGGAGCCGGAGGGGTAGTCGGGGCACCAGCCCGTGTACACCATGTCGGTGCGGTTCCTCGTGTCGCCGATGGTGGCGTAGAACGCGGAGGGGTCGACCATCTCGATGGTGACCTTGATGCCGGCCCGGGCCAGGGACTGCTGTATCGCCTCGGCCCGGCCCTTGTCGCCGGACGGGACGGTGATGCCGGTGGAGAAGCCGTCCGGCTTGCCGGCCTCCTTCAGCAGTTGTCTGGCCTTCGCGGTGTCGCCCTCGGCGGGGACCTTCAGGGTGTCGGGCTGGGTGCCGCCGAAGAGCGCGGCCGGCATGTACGCGGTCGACAGGTCGTTGAAGGCGGGGCCGCCGGACGTGGTCAGGACGGCGTCGCGGTCGAGGGCGTAGCGCACGGCCTGACGTACCTTCACGTTGTCGAAGGGCGCGCGGCCGGTGTGCATCTGGACCATGTCGGTGCAGTTGGTGGACTCGGCCACGAGCCGCTTGCGCACCGCCGGGTCGGGCAGCACCTTGACCGCGCTCTCCGGCCGCAGCGCGTACCAGGGGACGGCGGAGGCGTCGGCGCCCTGATCGGCGATCATCCGGTCGTCGATCTGGTTCGCCCTGAGGCCCATCACCATGACCAGCCGGTCCGGGTACGCCTTGCGCACCCCGTCCGTCGCGGGGTCCCAGTGCTCGTTGCGGACGAGGACCAGCTTCTTGCCCCGCGCATAGGACTCGATCTTGTACGGCCCGGAGGAGAACGGCCGGTTGTCGTACTGCGGGCCGTTGTCGCGCGCCCGGGGTACGGGGGCGAAGGTGGGCATCGCCGTCGCGTTGGGGAACTCGGCGAAGGGCTTGCGCAGTTCGAAGACGATGGTGCGGTCGTCGGGCGTCTTGACCGAGTCCAGGTGCTTGCCCTGGGCGGGGCCCTGGTAGCCGTCGGCGCCGGCGAGGTAGCGGGCGGCGTAGTCGGCGCCGCCGGGCAGGTCGGGGGAGAAGGACCGCTCGACGTTGTATTTGACGTCCTGTGCGGTGACGGGCGTCCCGTCCTCGTACTTCACCCCCTGCTTGAGGTGGAACGTCCAGGTCCTGGCGCCGTTCGAGGGGGTGCCGAGGTCGGTGGCGAGGTCGGGCACCAGGTGGTTGCCCTGGACGCCGGGGGCGGCCTGGTACGTCACCAGCGTGCGGTAGAGCAGCCGGGTCCCGAAGCCCATGGCGTTCATGACCCAATTGCGGGCCGGGTCGAGGTGGGCGAAGTCCTGGTTGGACAGGACGGTGAGGGTGCCGCCCTTCCGCGGCGTGCCGCCGACCACGGTGCCCTCCTCGGCCGGGGCGGGGTGCCCGGTGCCGTCCCGGCCGCCGCCGCCCGCCCGGTGTCCGCCGGAACAGCCGGACGCGCCGAGTGCGAGGGTGGCCGCCAGGGCGGCGAGAGCCGTACGGGTGCGCTTGTTCATCAGTGGTCACTCCGTGAACAGTCGAACAGCCGAACTGCTGGCTGAAATGTGACCCGTAACATAGTAATGTGAAATTGCACTGACAAGGTGTCAGCATCTCTGTTACCCACCTGTGTCCGAGGAGGAGTCCCATGAACGAACCGGCGGCCACCGCGCTCCGGACGGTAAGTCACGATCTGCCCGTCACTCCCGAGTTCGAGCGCTTCATGGCGGGCGGCTGGGCGGCCACCCCGCTGCCCGGCGACATCCGGCTGCCCGTGGCGGACCTCGCCGCCGCCCGCCGGGCGAAGCTCTCCGCGCGCTTCCCCGGCGAGCGGCTGATCGTCCCCGCCGGGGAGCTCACGGTCCGCTCCAACGACTGCGACCACCGCTTCCGCCCCCACAGCGCGTACGCCTGGCTCACCGGGCTGACCGGCGAGGAGCAGGCCGGTCACGTCCTGGTCATGGAGCCGGACGGCCCGCTCGGCCACGAGGCGGTCCTCCACCTGCGGCCCCGCTCGCCGCGCGTCGGCGAGGAGTTCTACCGCGACCGCCGTTACGGCGAGTTCTGGGTCGGCCGGCGCCCCGACCTGGCCGAGGCCGAGCGCATGACCGGCATCCGCTGCACGGCCCTCGGCGACCCCGGCCCGCTGCCGCCCGGCCGCGACGCGTCCACCGACTCCGAACTCGCCTCCGTCCTCAGCGAGCTGCGCCTGGTCAAGGACGTCTGGGAGGTCGAGCAGCTCCAACTGGCCGTGGACCACACCACCGCCGGGTTCGAGGACGTCGTCCGGGCGCTGCCGCGCGCCCTCGCCCACCCCCGTGGCGAGCGGTGGATCGAGGGCGTCTTCGGGCTGCGCGCCCGCGCCGAGGGCAACGGCACCGGCTACGAGACCATCGCCGCCTCCGGGGCGCACGCCTGCGTCCTGCACTGGATACGCAACGACGGGCCGCTGGACCCCGCTGAACTGCTGCTGCTGGACGCCGGGGTGGAGACGGACACCCTCTACACCGCCGACATCACCCGCACCCTGCCGCTCTCCGGCCGCTTCTCGCCCGTCCAACGCCAGGTGTACGAGCTGGTCCTCGCCGCCCAGGAGGCGGGCATCGCCGCCCTCAAGCCGGGCGCGAGCTTCCGCGACTTCCACCGGGCCGGCATGCGGGTCATCGCGGAGGGCCTCGCCGACTGGGGCGTCCTGAAGAGCGCGGAAGGCGACTTCCACCGCCGCTACACCCTCTGCAGCAGCGGCCATATGCTCGGCCTGGACGTCCACGACTGCGCCCAGGCCCGGGCCGACGCCTATCTCGACGGCGTCCTGGAGGAGGGGCAGGTGCTCACCGTCGAACCCGGGCTCTACCTTCAGCCCGACGACGAGACGCTGCCGCCCGAGCTGCGCGGGATCGGGGTGCGGATCGAGGACGACCTGGTGATCACGGCCGAAGGGGCGCGGCTGATGTCGGGGGCGCTGCCCCGCACTCCGGACGCGATCGAGGCGTGGATGGGGGAGTTGCTCGGAGGCTGATCGCCCGTCACGTCTTGGCAGGGGCTAGTGCAATGTGAAATATTACTGCTGTGTTCACGAGCGACTCCCCGGACGTCATCGTCGTCGGAGCGGGCGTGGTCGGCGCGGCCTGCGCCTACTACGCCGCCCGCCACGGCCTCTCCGTCACCGTGCTCGACCGTGGTCCCGTCGCGGGCGGGACCACGGGGGCCGGTGAGGGAAACCTCCTGGTCTCCGACAAGGAGCCCGGACCCGAACTCGAACTCGCCCTCCTCTCCACCGGCTTGTGGCGCGACCTGGCCGGCCGGCTCCCGGAGCGGGTCGAGTACGAGCCCAAGGGCGGCCTGGTCGTCGCCTCCGCCGACGCCGGCATGAAAGCGCTGCGGGACTTCGCCGCCGCGCAGGCGACGGCGGGCGTCACCGCCCACGAGATACCGGCGGACCGCCTGGCCGACCTGGAGCCGCACCTGGCCCCCGGCCTCGCCGGCGGCTTCCACTACCCCCAGGACGCCCAGGTCCAGCCCGCCCTCGCCGCCGCCCACCTGCTGCGCGCGTCGGGTGCGCGGGTGCGCACCGGTGAGGAGGTCACCGCGATCCTCACCGGGCCGGACGGCGGGGTGCGGGGCGTCCGCACCCGGGCCGGCACGGTGCGCGCCCCGCGCGTCGTGAACGCCACCGGCACCTGGGGCGGCGAACTCGCCCGCCTCGCCGGGTCCCACCTGCCCGTCATGCCCCGCCGCGGCTTCGTCCTCGTCACCGAACCCCTGCCGCGCGTCGTACGGCACAAGGTCTACGCCGCCGACTACGTCGCCGACGTGGCCAGCGGCTCCGCGGCCCTGCAGACCTCGGCCGTCGTCGAGGGCACCCCCAGCGGACCCGTCCTCATCGGCGCCAGCCGCGAGCGCGTCGGCTTCGACCGCACCCTGTCGGTGGAGGCGCTGCGCCGCCTCGCGGCGCAGGCCACCGCCCTCTTCCCGGTCCTGGCCGGCGTCCGGGCGATGCGCACCTACGCGGGATTCCGCCCGTACCTGCCCGACCACCTGCCCGCGATCGGCGCCGACCCGCGCGTGCCCGGACTGCTGCACGCCTGCGGGCACGAGGGCGCCGGCATCGGCCTGGCACCGGCCACCGGCCTGATCCTCGCCCGGCTCCTGACGGACACCGAACCACCGCTCGACACCGGCCCGTTCGACCCCGGTCGCTTCACGCCCGGCCCCTGACCGCCTGCGCCGCTCACGCGCCGACCGCCGCGCGCCGCACGTTTCCGCCCGCCCGCCGCGCGAAGCCGCCCGTGGCATCCCGCCGACCACCGCCCGACCGCCGTCCACCGCCCGTCGCATCCAGCCGTCCGCTGTCCGCTGTCCGCCGACCGCCGTCCGCCATCCTCCGCCCGAGGCCCAACGCCCAACGCCCAAGCTCCGAAGCCCGCTCACCCTCCCGTGCCGGGTCCGCCCGTCCCACGCCCGCTCGCCCGTCCAGGGCCAGGGCTCCGTCCCCCCCCCGTTCACCCACACCCGAGAGGAGGCCCGCAGTGGCCCGTACGCCCGTCGAACTGGCCGGGGCGGAGCCCGGCCTGTCGTTCGCGATCACTTTTGACGGCCGTGAGGTCCCCGCCCTGCCCGGGCAGACTGTCGCCGCCGCGCTCTGGGCGGCCGGCATCCTCGCCTGGCGCACCACCCGCGACGGCGGGCGCCCGCGCGGCGCGTTCTGCGGCATCGGCCAGTGCTACGACTGCCTCGCCACCGTCAACGACCACCCGAACCGCCGCGCCTGCCTCGTGCCCACCCGCCCCGGCGACCGCGTCACCACCCAGGAGGGACACGGCCGTGCCGACCTCGCCGTCTGAGGCCTTCGAAGCCTTCGACCTCGCCGTCATCGGCGCCGGCCCCGCCGGCCTCGCCGGAGCCGTCACCGCGAACGAGGCCGGGCTGTCCGTCGCCCTGCTGGACTCCGCCGCGCACACCGGCGGCCAGTACTTCCGCCACCCCGCCCCCGCCCTCGGCGCGACCCGGCCGCAGGCCCTCCACCACGACTGGCCCGCCTACGCCGCCCTGCGCGCACGCCTCGCCGCGAGCAGCGTGAAACACCTGCCCGGCCACCACGTGTGGACCGTCACCCGCGAGGCCGAGGACCGCTGGACCGTCCACGCCCTCACCGGCACCGACGGCGAAGCGGACGAACCGGTGACCGTACGGGCCCGCGCCGTCCTGCTCGCCACCGGCGCCTACGAACGGCAACTGCCCTTCCCCGGCTGGACCCTGCCCGGCGTCGTGGGCGCCGGTGGAGCCCAGGCCATGCTCAAGGCCGGGCTCGTCCTGCCCGGCAAGCGCGTCGTCGTCGCCGGCAGCGGACCCCTGCTGCTCGCGGTCGCCTCCTCGCTCGCCGCCGCCGGCGCCCGGGTGCCCGCCGTCGTCGAGGCCTCCGGCTACCTCGGCTACGCCCGCCGGCCCCGCGCCCTCGCCACCAACCCCCACAAGCTGCTCGAAGCGGCCGTCCACGGCTCGGCACTGCTGCGCCACCGCGTACCGGTGCGCACCCGCAGTGTCGTCACCCAGGTGCACGGCACCGACCGCGTCGAGGCCGTCACCGTCGCCCGCGTCGACCGCCACTGGCGGCCCGTCCCCGGCACCGGGCGCCGCATCGCCTGCGACGCCCTGGCCGTCGGCCACGGGCTCGTCCCCCAGATCGAACTCGCCACCACCCTCGGCTGCGCCACCCGCCGCACCCCCGACGGCACCACCGCACTCGACCTCGACGACCTCCAGCGCACCTCCGTACCCGGCCTCTGGGCCGCCGGTGAGCCCGGCGGCATCGGCGGCTGGGCACTGGCCCGCACCGAGGGCGAACTGGCCGGTCTCGCCATCGCCGCCCGGCTCGCCGGCCGGCCCCCGCACACCGGTGGACGGCTGCCCGGCCTGCGCCGCGACCGCGCCAGGATGCGGGCCTTCGCCGAGGCCATGGCCGCCGCCCACGCCCCGGGCCACGGCTGGACGCGGTGGCTCACCGACGACACCGACGTCTGCCGCTGCGAAGAGGTCACCGCCGGGCGCGTCCGCGAAGCGGCCCGCGACCTCGGCGCCCATGACGCCCGCACCGTCAAGCTCCTCACCCGCGCCGGCATGGGCTGGTGCCAGGGGCGGATGTGCGGGGCGGCCGTCGCCTGCCTGGCGACGGAAGGCGTGGCGGACGGCACGGCGGAGGGGACCGTGCCGCCGTCCGCCGAACGCAGACCACTGGCCGTACCCGTTGCGCTCGGGGCCCTCGGTGCCGAAACTTCCGAGCGGCCCGCCGCAGAACCCGACACAGAAAGGCCCACCGCACCATGACCGTCAACTCCTGGAGCACCGACCGACCCTGGCGCGGCATCATGGTCGCCACCGCGCTGCCGCTGCGCGACGACCTCTCCGTCGACCACGACGCCTACGCCGAGCACGTCCGCTGGCTCCTCGACAACGGCTGCGACGGCGTCGTCCCCAACGGCTCCCTCGGCGAATACCAGACCCTCACCGCCGACGAGCGCGCCCGCGTCGTGCGCACCGCCGTCGAGGCGGCCGGTGACGGCGCCCGTGTGATGCCCGGCGTCGCCGCCTACGGCGCCGCCGAGTCCCGCCGCTGGGCCGAGCAGGCCGCCGAGGCCGGCTGCGGCTCCGTCCTGCTGCTGCCCCCCAACGCCTACCGCGCCGACGAGGACGCCGTACGCGCCCACTACGCCGAGGTCGCCCGGGCCGGCATACCGGTCGTCGCCTACAACAACCCCATCGACACCAAGGTCGACCTCACCCCCGCCCTGCTCGCCCGGCTGCACGCCGACGGCCACATCGTGGCGGTCAAGGAGTTCTCCGGCGACGTCCGGCGCGCCTACGAGCTCGCCGAGCTCGCCCCCGAACTCGACCTGCTCATCGGCGCCGACGACGTCCTGCTCGAACTCGCCGTCGCCGGGGCCGTCGGCTGGATCGCCGGCTACCCCAACGCCTTCCCCGCCGCCTGCGCCGAGCTCTACCACGCCGCCGTCGCCGGCGACCTGACCACGGCCCTGCCGCTGTACAAGTCCCTCCACCCGCTGCTGCGCTGGGACTCCAAGACCGAGTTCGTCCAGGCCATCAAGCTCTCCATGGACATCGCCGGACGCCACGGCGGCCCCACCCGTCACCCCCGCCTGCCGCTGACCGGCGAGACCGAGGCCGCGGTGCGCGCCGCCACCGAGAAGGCCGTCGCCGACGGACACCACTGAGCCGCCCGTTCCGTCTCGCGAACTCTCGAAAGGACGTCCGTGCGCACCCGTCACGTCTTCCACGCCGTCGACTCGCACACCGAGGGCATGCCCACCCGCGTCATCACCGGCGGCGTCGGGGTGATCCCCGGCGCCACCATGGCCGAGCGCCGGCTGCACTTCATCGAGCACCTGGACCACCTGCGCACCCTGCTGATGTACGAGCCGCGCGGCCACGCCTCGATGAGCGGCGCGATCCTGCAGCCGCCCACCCGGCCCGACGCCGACTACGGCGTGCTGTACATCGAGGTCTCCGGCGTGCTGCCGATGTGCGGGCACGGCACGATCGGGGTCGCCACCGTGCTCGTCGAGACGGGCATGGTGCCGGTCGTCGAGCCCGTCACCACCGTACGGCTCGACACCCCGGCCGGCCTGATCACCGTCGACGTACGGGTCGAGGACGGCGCGGCCAGGTCCGTCACGCTCACCAACGTGCCCTCCTTCTGCCTCGGCCTCGACCGCAAGGTGGACGTGCCCGGCTACGGCACGGTGACCTACGACCTCGCCTTCGGCGGCAACTTCTACGCCTTCGTCGAACTCGACGCGCTCGGGCTGCCCTTCGACCGCGCCCGCAAGGACGACCTCCTGGCGGCGGGCCTGGCCGTCATGGACGCCGTCAACGCCTCCGACGACCGGCCCGTCCACCCCGAGCGCCCCGAGATCAGCGGCCTCAAGCACGTCTACCTCGCCGCCCCCGGCTCCGACGCCCACCACTCGCGGCACGCGATGGCCATCCACCCCGGGTGGTTCGACCGCTCGCCCTGCGGCACCGGAACCTCCGCCCGGATGGCGCAGCTGCACGCCCGGGGGCTGCTGCCGCTGGGCCGGGACTTCGTCAACGAGTCCTTCATCGGCACCCGCTTCACCGGCCGCCTGGTGGGGGAGACCGAGGTCGGCGGGCTGCCGGCGGTCGTCCCCACCATCACCGGGCGCGCCTGGATCACCGGCACCGCCCAGTACTTCCTCGACCCGGACGACCCCTTCCCCGGAGGCTTCCTGCTATGACGTCCTTCGTCTCCCGCAACCCGGCCGACCCCTCCGACGTCCTCGGCGAGTTCCCGGCGTCCGGCGCGCCCGCCGTGGCCGCCGCCGTCGAGCGGGCCCGCGCCGCCCAGCCCGGCTGGGCGGCGTCCGGCGCCGCCGCCCGCTCCTCGGCGCTCACCGCCGTCGCCGCCGCCGTCGAGGCCGCCGCCGGGGAACTGGCCGCGCTCGCCGTACGGGAGGTGGGCAAGCCGATCGCCGAGGCGCGGGCCGAGGTGGCGCGTACCGCCGCGATCTGGCGGTACTACGCCCAGGCCCCGTACGAGCCCACCGGAACCGTCCACGAGCCGGCCGTCGGCTCCGGGCTGCTGCTCACCCGCCGCCGCCCGCACGGCGTCGCCGGCCTGATCACTCCCTGGAACTTCCCCCTCGCCATTCCGAGCTGGAAGGCCGCCCCGGCGCTGGCCACGGGCAACACTGTCGTCCTCAAGCCCGCCCCCGAGGCCACCGCCTGCGCCCGGCGCCTGGCCGACATCATCGAGGAGGCGCTACCGGACGGGGTGTTCACCCTCGCCCCCGGCGGCGCCGACGAGGGCGGTGCCCTGGTCGCCACCGCCGACGTCGTCTCCTTCACCGGTTCCACCGCCGTCGGCGACGCGGTCGTCCGCGCCGCCACCGCCCGTGGCGTCCCCGTCCAGGCCGAGATGGGCGGCCTCAACGCGGCGATCGTCCTGCCCGACGCCGACATCGAGCAGGCCGCCGCCCACATCGCCGCCGCGATCGCCGGGTACGCGGGCCAGAAGTGCACGGCGACCAGCCGGGTGATCGCCGTCGGCGGCGCCCGGGACCCCCTGCGCGAGGCCCTGGCCGAAGCGCTGCGCACGCTCCCCGTGGGCGATCCGGCGGACCCGGCCACCGTGTGCGGCCCGCTCGTCTCGGAGCGGGCGCGCGACCACTTCGAGCGGGCCGTGGACGGCCTCGGCGTGGTCGCGACGAGGGCCGTTCCGTCGAGCCCGGGCTGGTACGCACCCCCCACGCTGGTCGAAAAGGTGCCGCAGGGTCACCGGCTGCTGAGCGAGGAGGTGTTCGGCCCCGTGGCCGCCCTGCTCCCGGTGGACGGCCTGGCGGAAGCCGTAAGGACGGCGAACTCCGTCGCCCAGGGGCTGGTCACCTCGGTCCACACCGCGGACCTCGACGTGGCGCTGCACGCCCTGGACCACCTGGACACCGGCATGATCCGCGTCAACGCCCCGTCCACCGGAGTCGACTTCCACCTGCCCTTCGGCGGCGCGAAGGCATCCGGCCACGGCCCGCGCGAACAGGGCCGCGCGGCGCTGGAGTTCTATACGTCGAGCCGTACGTACACCCTGGCGCCCGGTAACGCAATGTGACATTGTACGCTGGATGGTCCAGACCGGGTCGGTCCGGATCGCGTCGGTCCAGTTCGCGTCCGCGCGTACGAAAGGGAGTCGGGACACCATGGGGCACCTCAAGCAGCGCAACCTCATCACCGCCACCGAGCGGCTGCGCGACCAGGTGGCCCATGCCCTGCGGGCCGCCCTGATCTCCGGCGAACTCCGCCCCGGCCAGGTCTACTCCGCACCGGGGCTCGCGGAGGACTTCGGCGTCTCGGCCACGCCCGTGCGGGAGGCCATGCTCGACCTGGCCCGCGAGGGCCTCGTCGAGCCGGTCCGCAACAAGGGCTTCCGGGTGACCGAGGTCAACGAGCGGGACTTGGACCAGTACACCGAGATCCGCACGCTGATCGAGGTCCCCACGGTCGGCCGGATCACGCGCACCGCCGCCCGCGAGGACCTCGAAGCGCTCCGCCCGGTCGCCGAGGAGATCGTGCGCGCCGCGCGCGACCACGACCTCATCGGTTACCTGGAGGCCGACCGCCAGTTCCACCTCGCGCTGCTGACCCTGTCCGGCAACGAACGCCTCGTGGAGACCGTCAGCGACCTCCGCAAGCGCTCGCGCCTCTACGGCCTGGACGCCCTGGACGAGCGCGGCGAGCTGATCCACTCGGCCGAGGAGCACCTGGAGCTCCTCGACGTGATGCTGGCGGGGGACGCCGAGGGCGCCGAGGCGTGCATGACGCGCCACCTGGGGCACGTCCGCTCGCTGTGGGCGAAGGACGCCGACGTCTGATTGCCGGTCACTACTGCCGGATCAGCTGAGTGGCCTGTTCATCCACCCCGGCCGCCGGTCCGGGATCGGGCCGGCGCGCGGAATCGCTGATCTTGAGCAGCAGGGCGATGAGTATCCACGTGGCCACTTGCGAGGAGCCGCCGGAGGCGAGGAAGGGCAGCGCCTTGCCGGTGAGCGGAATGAGGCCCATGACGCCCCCGGAGACCACGAACACCTGAAGCGCCAGCGCCCCCGACAGCCCCGTGGCCAGCAGCTTCCCGAAGGGGTCACGGGCGTCGAGCGCGGTCCGCAGACCGCGCTCGATCAGCAGCGCGAACAGCAGGAACAGGGCCGTCATACCGACGAGCCCGAGCTCCTCGCCGACCGTGGTGAGGATGAAGTCGCTGCGCCCGGCGAACTTGATGAGGTCGGAGTGGCCCCGCCCCAGCCCGGTGCCCAGGACGCCGCCGCTGCCGAAGCTGAACAGGGCCTGCGCGGCCTGGTCCGAGACGACCCCGGGCGGCCGGGGCACCTTGTAGTAGTCCATGGGGTGGAGCCAGGCGGCGACCCGGCCGTGGACATGCGGCTCGAAGGACGCCACCACGACCGCTCCGACAGCGAACATCAGCAGCCCGGTCACCACCCAGCTGGTGCGTTCGGTGGCCACATAGAGCATGATCACGAAGAGCCCGAAGAAGATGAGCGACGTGCCGAGGTCCCGCTCGAAGATCAGGACCAGCAGGCTCAGCACCCACACCCCGGCGATCGGCCCGAACTGCCGCCCGCGCGGCAGCTGAAAGCCCATCACCCGCCGCCCGGCCAGCGCCAGGGCGTCCTTGTGCACGGTCAGGTACCCCGCGAAGAACACCGCGATGGCGATCTTGACGAACTCGCCCGGCTGGAACGACAGCGCGCCCAGCTTGATCCACCGCTTGGCGCCGTAGGCGTCCGCGCCGAAGAACGCCGGGGCCATCAGCATCACCAGCGCCGCGAACACCATGATGTAGGTGTACCGCTGGAGCAGCCGGTGGTCCTTGAGCAGGGCCACGATGCCCAGACAGACGGCGAGACCGATGCCGCTCCACATCAGCTGGTTCCGCTCGAACGGCTCGGAATGCCAGCGGAGGGCGTACGAGGTGTCCAGCCGGTGGATCAGTACCAGCCCCAGCCCGCTCAGCCCGATGGCGATCGGCAGGATCAGCGGATCCGCGTACGGCGCGAACCCGCGCACCACGGCATGCGCGACCGCGGCGGCCACCGACAGCCCCAGGGCGTACCCCGGCAGCGCCTCGGGCACCCGACCCTCGGTGGCCAGCCCCACGCAGGCGTAACCGAGCACGGTGAGCAGCACCGCGAAGCCCAGCATCGTCAGCTCGGCCCCACGCCCCCGCCCCACCCCCGCCCGGGATGCCACCCTTCCTCCCACGCCCATCTATCCCTCGTTTTCCCGCGTGGCGTACGCGATGAAGTCGATGAAGCCCATGCCTCACGGTCTTGTGCGTGAGGTGCGGCCGCACACAACAGAGGAGGCACGGGCCCGGTGACAGGTTGCCCGGTTTCCCCTCCCCGAATGGGCGGATCTCACCGATCTCCGGGGAAAACCGCAGGTAGGGATGCCCCTTACCGGGATAATGTGGCTGAATACGGTGTCATGACGACCATCACCTGTGTCCAGGGCGACATCACCGAGCAGCACGTCGACGCCATCGTGAACGCGGCGAACTCCTCCCTCCTCGGAGGCGGCGGCGTCGACGGCGCCATCCACCGCAAGGGCGGCCCCGACATCCTCACCGCCTGCCGCGCCCTCCGCGCCGCCCACTACGGCAAGGGCCTCCCCACGGGCCAGGCGGTCGCCACCCCGGCGGGCCGCCTGCCGGCCCGGTGGGTCATCCACACGGTGGGCCCGGTGTTCCAGGTTTCCGGCGGTGGCGACGAGTCGCTGCTGGCGTCCTGCTACCGGGAGTCCCTGCGGGTCGCGGACGAGCTGGGCGCGAGGACGGTGGCGTTCCCGGCCATCTCCACGGGCGTCTACCGCTGGCCGATGGAGGACGCGGCCCGCATCGCGGTGGAGACGGTGCGGGCGGCGGAGACGCGGGTGGAGGAGGTCCGCTTCGTCCTCTTCGACGAGCGGGCGTACGAGGCGTTCGCCGCGCAGGTGGGGTGACCGACCCCGCCTGCTCCTTCGCGCGGCAGCCACTACTGGGGCCACCCGCCCGTGCCCTCCTGCCCGGTTCTGTTACGGCCAGCCTTGCTTCACCTTGGCGGGGGCGGTGTTCCAGCTCTTGGGTATGAACGTGATCATGTAGGCTCCGCGGTCGAAGTCCGCGTACCCGGCAGACCAGTTACGGAACTTGCTCTCGTATACGTGCATGGGGCCCAGGCCGCTGTTGGGTGCGTGGTAGTGGTCGCCATGGGTCCATATCGTCTTGTCGGCATCCGCTTCCGTCTGAGCCCCGAACCAGCCGTAGTCGAAATTGACCCAGCTTTCGCCGGGGTTGGCGGGACTGCGCGGGATGCTTCTGTCCTTCGACATGTCGACCAGGCCGGTGCCCCGGTCGGGGCGGAAGGCTTCCGGGTCGCCGAACTTCCTCCTGTCGGAGGGCCCCCGCTGGTCCTGTCCGCTCCAGAAGTGCTTGGAGTAGATGACCGCCTTCATCTTGGACGGGTCGTAGTCGCCTCCGTCTCTTTCTTTGAAAGACGGTGTGTTCCTCAGCGCCGAGTAGAAGTTCGAGCGGCTGTCCTCGTGGAGCAGAGCGTCATTGTTGTTCGTCAGCTCTGTCTTGAGGTTGTCGACGTAGGTCCCCTCGTCGTGGGCGTTTTCCAGGGCCTTGTTCATGATGGATGCCACATCACGTGCCCGCTTGAGGCCCTTCCCCTCGTCGAAACTGTTCTTGGCGATACGACCCTCGAACTCCGCCTGAGTTTCCCCCGGCCGGGGGTTGGTTCTTTTGAGGTCGTTCTTGTACTTGCTCTCGTCGAAGAAAGCGAACGCCAGTTTGTTCGTCGGGTAGGGGCCGGAGTTGACCCAGGTGACACCGACGCAACCATAGGAAAGCTTTTCTCGCTGCTCTTCGGTCATCTGCTGTTTCTTGCCGTTGCGGTCACTGTAGACCTGCTGCCACTTGCGTATGTAGTTGTTGACGACCGTGGTGGCCCTGCCCCCGTGGGTCCCGTACGCGTCAGGCATCCTGTCGAGCGGCTCGGCCGGCGGGGTTTTCCTGTCGTCGACGGAGCCGGGGGCCCGGGAGGGTGAGCCGGCGCTCGGAGGGAATTCCGCCGGAGGATTGCCGGGTTGCCCCGGCGGGAGGGCGCTTTCGTTGAGTTCGTTGATGTTCCTGATGTCGTCCGCCGTCAGGCCGTGCGTTTCGGCGTAGGACCTCTTCCCTTCCCCGTCGCCGCCGGCGGCCTGGCCGACCGACGGCATGAATCCGGTGGTGCATATGACTGTACCCACGGTGGCGAAGGCGAGAATTCTCCGACGTTTGTGCATGAAAATCAACAACTCCCTTGTGGTGAAGGCTCGTGGAACGAGGGCATGCGAGAGCGCGGCGCGAGGAATGAGCTGAACTCACCCATGGTCGGTGCTTGGGCGAAGAACTTGCCGCTCTCGAACGTGCTGGAAGTCGACCCGCAGGACGCCCGGTTCCATCCGGCGGAAAGGGTTGTCGTCGTTCGCGCCGAGGATGGCGGGCACGGTGACGGCGACGGTGGTGAGGGCGCGGAGAGCGGCCCTGCGTATCACTTCTCGGCTCCTGGGTGAGTGATCAGGTCGATACGATCAGTGATCATGTCCCCGTGTTGACTTCCCGGCAACATCATGGCTTTACATCCGGCCAACCTGTTATGGAGAGCGGTATCTGGCCATGCGTCTGATCCGGCTCGGCAGGGGGTGGTCGGAGAGCCCGGCAGGGTGCCGACGACGGTCCGGGCGACCCCGACGGCGGCGGAGGAGATCCGCTTCGTCCTTTTCGACGGGCAGGCGTACGAGACATGCGCCGCGCAGGTGGGGTGACCCGCTTCCCCGCCGGGAGCGCCCACCCGGTCGGTCACCGGCGCGTTCAACGGGACCACCGTTGGTACATTTGGCCGATCATGGTGCACGTGGAAGTTCTCGGGCCGCTTGTCGTCCGGGTCGGTGGAACGCCGGTGACGGTCGAACGACGACAGCAGCGAACCGTCCTGGGGATCCTCCTGGCGGCCCGGGGCCAGAGCGTTCCGCTCGACCGGATCGTCGACGCGCTCTGGACGGAGCGGCCTCCGGCCAGGCCCCGTACGTCCCTGCATTCCTACATCTCCAATCTGCGCGGCATCCTGGAGCCGGACCGGCGCGCGCGTACGCCGTCCCAGCTGCTCGTCAGCAGCCCGGAGGGGTACGCCCTGCGGCTTCCCGACGACGCCGTCGACGCCCGGCGTTTCGAGTCCGCGGTAAGCCGGGCCCGACAGGTGTCCGCCGCGGAGGCGGGTCCGCTGCTCGACGCGGCGCTCGGCTCGTGGCGGGGGGAGGCCTACGAGGAGTGGGGGGCGGACTCGTGGGCGGGCGCCGAGATCGCCCGCCTCAGCGAACTGCGGCTCATGGCGCAGGAGTTGATGATGGAGTGCGGGCTCCGCGCGGGGCGGCCGCACGAGGTGGTGCCGGCCGCCGAAGCGCACCTGCGCCGGCACCCGCTGCGTGAGGAGGGATGGCGGCTCCTGGCCCTGGGCCTGTGGGCGACCGGACGTCAGGGGGACGCGCTCGTGGCGCTCAGGCGCGCGGCAGCCGTGTGCGCCGAGGAACTCGGACTGGACGTCGGGGCGCCGCTGGTGGAGCTGGAGCGGGCCATCCTCTGCCAGGACCTCGACGTCCTGTCCGCCTCGGTCCCGGCCGTCCGGAGTCCGGCCGTCCGGAGTCCGGCCGTCGCACTGCTCGACCGGCCGACGAGCGGGGGCGCCGCACCCGAAGCGGTCGGCGTGGTCGACGTACCCGCCGCGGTCGGCAGCGGAACGCCGCCGGATGGTGCCCCGCACCCCTTCGTGGGGCGGCAGCGCGAATTGGAGGTGTTGGAGCGGGCGGCAGAGGCGGGCCTTCGGGGCGGGGCGGTGGCACTGGTCGCGGGCGAGGGTGGCGCGGGCAAGACGGCGCTGCTGGCACGCTTCGCCGCCTCGCTGCGGACGCGGGGCTGGACGGTGGTGAGCGGCCGCTGCCCCGACGACGCCGGGGTTCCCGCGGCATGGGCCTGGGCGGAGGCGCTCGGGGAACTGGCGCGGGTCCTTCCGCCGGAGCGTGTGGGACCGCTGGCGGCGTTGCTCGATCCGCTGGACGCCACGGCCGTCCCGCACGGCGACGCCACGGCGGGCCGCTTCCGGCTGCACACCGCCTTCACACGGTGGCTGGCCTCGGCGGCGGCACACGGCCCGCTCGCCGTAATCATCGACGATGTGCACGAGGCGGACGAGGAGACGCTGGCCCTGCTGGGCCGCGCAGCCGCCGTCGAGGCGGTCCCGCTCCTGGTGGTGGCCGCCTACCGGCAAGGGCACGCCGACGGGCGCCTCGCCCCGCTGATGGCCGCACTGGCCCGGCGCCATCCGTTCCGTATCGCACTGACCGGACTCGCCGTGGTCGAGGTCGGTGCCCTGGTGCGCTCGCACTGCGGCCGGGAGGTCGACGCGGAGGTCGTGGCCGCCCTCGCGGAACGGACCGGCGGGAACCCCTTCTTCGTCGGTGAAAGCAGCCGTCTGCTGGCCGCCGGCGGAGACCCGGCACAGGTGGTCGCCGGAGTGCCCGACGGCATCCGCGACGTCGTACGGCAGCGGCTCGCGCGGCTTCCGGGCGAAGTCGCCGACCTTCTGAGACTGGCGGCGGTCGCGGGAAGCGAGACGCATGTCGCGGTGCTGTGCGAGGCCTCCGGGCTGTCGCCGACGGCGGTCGTCGACGCGTTGGAGGTGTGTCTCACGAGCGGGCTCCTGACGGAACCGAGCCCCGGGCGCGTCTCGTTCGCCCACCCGCTCGTGCGCGACACCGTCTACGGAGACCTCACCGGACTGCGTCGCAGCCTGCTGCACGGACGGCTGGCGGACACCTTGGCCCGCCTGCGACCGGACGACCTGCCGGCACTCGCCGTGCACTTCACCCGCGCCTGCGACCCGGCGAAGGCCGCTCAGGCCGTGGAATTCGCGCTGCGGG
This sequence comes from Streptomyces abikoensis, assembly GCF_014648775.1. Taxonomy (GTDB): domain Bacteria; phylum Actinomycetota; class Actinomycetes; order Streptomycetales; family Streptomycetaceae; genus Streptomyces; species Streptomyces abikoensis. The sequence goes on along the minus strand of NZ_BMRT01000001.1, from coordinate 10,721 downwards.
CGGCCGAACTCGCGCAGCACCGCTACGCCCATGACGTGAGCGTCGACCTCCTGGGCCAGGCGCTGGACGCGGCAGACCTCATTCCCGCCTCCGTGGACGAACGTGCCGAGCGCGCCGTCGGCCTGCTCGGGGCCCTGCTGCGCGCGCACGTCCGGGCCGGGTCGGGTGACGCGGCCATCAAGGCCCGTCGCCGGGCTCTCGCGATCGCCGAGCGGGCCGCGCGCGAGGACCTGGCCGTCGCGGCGTTCACCGCGTGGACCGAACCCACACCATGGCTGACCCGGAGCCACACCGCGGTGGACCGGCACGTGGCCGACACCCTCGACCGGCTCGTCGCCCTTCCGGACCTGCCGCCGGCCGATCTCGCCCGACTGCTGCAGGCGCAGGTGGACGAATCGCCGGAGAACGCCGACGGGAGGGCACAGGAAGCCGCTGAGCGGCAGCTCGCTCTCGCCCGTCGTACGGGAGACCCCGTCCTGCTGGCCGCGGCCCTCACCACCATGACGAAGCTGCTGCCGCACGAAACGCAGGCCGCGCGCTGCGTTCCCGTGGTCGCCGAGCTGCGGGCGCTCACCAAGAAGCACGACCTGCCGGCCCACCGGTGGGTGTGCGAACAGGTGGACGCGATGATCTCCGCGATCGGCAACGACGCCGAGGCGGTCGAGCGGCACGCCCGTATCGGCCTCGCCGTCGCCCGCCGCTACCGCATGCCGGAGGCCGAAGCCGCCAGCCTTTCCACGCTGGCCATGCTCGCCCACGCGGGGGACCGGTTCGCGGAGGCGGAGGGCCTGTACGAGCAGGTACGGGAGCGGCTCGTACGGCACAACGCCCCGCGCGCCGCCGACCTCCATGCCCGCGGCCTGATCACGATCCGGCTGAGCCAGGGCCGGGTCGCGGAGATCGAGCCGCTGGCCCGCACCGTGGCCGCGGCCTGGGGGACGCGCGGGGGAGAGGCGCTCGCACTGGTCCTCGCGCTCCAGGGCAGGGTCGAGGAAGCCCGGACGGTCCGGTTCGATCCCGTCCCCGTGAAGGACCACTTCTACGGGGTCCGGCTCGGAGCCCGCGCCCGGCTGGCCTGTCTGCTGCGCGACACCGAGGCGGCGGCCGCGCTCGTCCCCCACCTGCGGGCCGTGCAGGACCAGTTCGGTTCGGCGGCGACGACCGCCTTCTGCACCCGCCCGCTGGGCCTCGCCCTGGGCGAGGTGTACGCGCTGCTGGGCGACGCGGCCGCGGCCCGGTCGGCGTTCCTGCGGGCCGGTGAGGTGGCGCGGATGTGGGGCTCGGATCTCGGTGTGGCCGCCGCCCTGGAGGGCGCACGATCCCTCCCGGAGACCGAGGGGCCGTGACGGAACCCGGCACGCGGGCAGTCGGCCGCCTGGGGCCGCAGCCGGATGCCAAGCCGTTGCCAAGCCGATGCCGGTATCGACGTCAAGCCGGTGCCAATACGGGCGTGCCAGCATGGTGATCACCACGGAGCAGGTCGTGCCCGGCCTCCGCTGACGGCCCGTACCCGTGCCGCTCGCGGCTCGGCCCACCGTCCGCCCGTGCCGTCCTTCACCCCCCCTTCTAGGAGAGTTCCACCATGGCCCTCGTCTGTGGCCACGACGCGCCTGCCTACGGTCTGCCCCTGTGTGAGCACATCCGCACCGCGACCGCCGACCCTCTTGACCACTACCTCCACTACACCGGCCGGGGCGTGGAACGACAGCGGATCTGCGGGCCCTGCCGCAACGAGGCCGCCGCGGCGGTGACCGGGGCCGTGTGCGAGGACTGCTTCGACGCGACCGAAGGCAGCACGCTGGGCGTGATCGGCCGCCCGCAGACCGTCGAGGCGTCCCGGCCCGTGGACGGCACCGTGGAGTGCACCGCGCTTCCCGACGGAGCCGGGGCGGTGGTGGACATCGCCCCGACGCGGCAAGGATTCCTGCTGCTGTGCGACGACGGACGGATCCTGCGCTGGGACGGGACATCGGCGAGTTGCACCGAGGCCGCCCGCAGCACGGTCGCCGTGCCGGCCGACGCCAAGCCCTGGGACGGCCGTGAGCAGAGCCTGCGGCTGCACGCCTCCCGGGACGGAGCCTTCGCCGCGGTGGTCGTCGATCACGGCCGCACGGGGGAGGTCCTCGACCTGTCCACCGGCACCGTCACGATGTCCTTGGAGAACGACGGCTACCACAGCGGCACGGTGCCCTTCTCCTTGGCGTTCGCCGAGCACGCCGGACGCACCGTCGTTCTGCACCGCGGCGTGTGGAATGTCATCGAGGCCGCCGATCCCGCGACGGGCGCACCGGTGACCCGCATCCCCATGGACGACCCCGCCTCGGCCTGGTCGGGCTACTTCCACGGCGCGCTGCACCCCAGCCCCACGGGCACCAGGATCGCCTCGGACGCCTGGTGGTGGCACCCCGTGGGGCGGATCGTCGCCTGGAACCTGGACCAGTGGCTCTCCGAGGGCGAAAGCGCCTGGACGCGGGACATCGGCTGGTCGGCACTGCCGCCCTGCGACTACCACTGGAACCGCCCCGTCGTCTGGCTCGACGACGACCGTCTCGTCGTGGGCGGCCTGGGCGACGACGATGACGAACTGGTTCCCGGGGCCCGCGTCTTCGACCTCGGCCGCCGTGGACCCGGCGCCACTGAAGACGCCGAGGTCGCCGAGGTCGCGACCTTCGGCGGACCGGACGGCCGCTTCTTCGCCGCGGACGGCCTGCTGTTCTCCTCCTCGGAATCCGGGCTTGAGATCTGGGACCCCACCGAGGGCGCCCGGCTCGCCGCCATCGCCGGATTCCGGCCCACCCACCACGACCCGGCCCGTGGTGAGCTCATCGAGCTCTCCGCCACGGGGCTGCGCCGCTGGATGACCGCCCGTGCCACCGCCTGACACGTCGTCTCCGGCCCCGCGCCGGCCGCCGGGACGGTGGCAGGCACCGGAGATTCCTCTCCGCAGCCTCACCCGCGCGCACATGGACGCCCTCCACACCTTCCTCCTGCGGCGCACCCGCTACCTCCTCGGCGCACACCGGCCCGGCACCGAGGAGCACCGGGCGGCCACAGCACTGCACCTGGCCATTGAATGGACGTGGGAGGAACTCCAGGACTGCTTCTCCTGCCTCGACGACGAGGACGTGCGACTGGAGCTGGGCGACTGCTGGAGCCGCCTGCGCGGGTTCGCCCTGCCGTGGACGGACGCGCCGGACTACGACGAGGCCCGCTGGCCGCCCACCAGGTTCGAGCACATGCGCTTCGTCGACCCGTCAGACCACTGACGCTCGCCAACTGACGTCTCCGCCGGGGACGTCATTGGCCCATGTCACCGGACGGATCAGGCGAGCGACGGTGCGCTGTCGGGGGCGCGTTCGCGGCCGTGCCCGGGGGAGGCGCAGGCATGGAGATCGAACTGGCCGCCGCGGCCCGTGGCAGCGGGCAGGGGATCACCTTTCAGGTGGGTGCGATCGAGCTGGAATTCACCGTCGAACCCCGTCAGGACGTCAAGGCGAAGGCGGCCTTCAGGGCTTGGGTGGTCTCCGGTGACGGCGAGGCGGGAATGGCGCGAGGCCGTACGCACCGGGTGAAGGCTCCGCTTCCGGGGCGCGGGGGATTCACGTACGGGGGGACGTCATGGTGAACGGTGATCTCGTGGTCGGAGCGGACGGGCCAGGGGGTGTTCAGCCGGCCCAGAAAGGGGCGCTTCAAGCCGTCGCGGCGACGACATGGTCGACGGCGGCGAGTCCGGCCATGCCCGCGCCGACCGCCGCGACCCCGCCGGCCACGGTCCAGCCGCGTCGGACGGGCGGCCGCCGGCCGGCCGTCAGCGAGCCGGTCAGTGAGCCGGCACCGAAACCGGAGAGCACGACGCCCAAGGAACCCGCACCACCAAGGCGTTGATCGGCGAGCACCGCACCGCCCACGAGCACTGCTGAGCCGCTCACTGTCGATGGCGTCGCTCCCGGCACCTTCGCCGGGTCGTACCACGCGGATGAGTGTGCTGAGGGCGACGGCGACCAGCGCGGCCATCGCGTGATCCCACCGAGCGTCGCGTCGAGGCCGACCAGGGGCTGACGCTCACCCAGTACGTGTACGTCACCGTCGCCCCCGCGTGGGGGTGAGCGCGGCCATGACACCCCGACGCCCCACCGGCACCGGCACCCGCGTGCTCACCTACGACGTGGCGAGCGAGCCCGCGCCCATCCAGGTCTCGCAGGGTTCCACGCCGAACAAGGCGACCCTGCGGATCACCGTCACCAACCACCGGCAGAGCGCCGTCCACGTCGATTCGGTCTGCTTCACCTTCCCCGTGGGCATCGGAGGCGCCGACCTCAGCGACAATCCCGGCAGCGCCGAGCCACAGGCGGACGACGTCAAGAAATGGCGGTTCGAACTGGACGTGGACACCCCGGGGTCGGCGCTGCTGACCCCCAAGCGCTCCGCGACCGTCCCGCCCGGCGGGCAGCTGGAACTGGCCCTGGCCCGCATCGAGATCAACGCGGAGGTCGGCACGAGCAAGCTGACGATCGAGGAACGCATCAAGGACGGCCCGGAATGGCCCCTGGCCAAGGTCCCCGCCGGCTTCACCACCGGCGACTTCCGGCCCGAGACGATCCTCGTCGACAGCGGCACCCCGACGGAGCTGACCTGGCGGGGCGGCTCCCGGCGACCCCGGGGAGCCGGCTGACCGCCGTCGTCCCCCGGGGCTCCGCGGTCACCGTCGCCCGCGCGGGCACGACGCCGAGCACCCACGGCCTGACGTGGCTCCCCTTCGGCACCGGCGAACTCAAGGAGGCCACCGGCGAAGCGCCGCCGGCCTGAGTGCGTTGGCATGGGGCCCATCAGATGGCGGCGAGGCTGTTGAGCAGGTGGCCGAGCTCTGCCGGTGCCTCAATGTGGGCGAGGTGGCCCTGGCCGGGGAGTTCGTGGACTCCGGCGTGAGTGACGTGCTGCCGCACGTGGTCGAACGACGTTCCGTAGGGGGCTGTTCCGCGGTTGCGCTGGCCGATGATCAGGTCGACTCGATCTGCCTGTCGCGCCATCACGTCCGCAGGCGGCGCCGCGTTGAGCGCGCCGAGTTCGGCGTACAGCGGTCCGCTCAAGCGACGCAGGATCGCCCAACCGTGCTGATCGGCGCGAAGATCCTCGACATGCGCGGCGGAGAAGCCGGAGATCTGCCGATTGACGATCTCGACGCAGCGATCCCAGTCCGCCGTCTCCGCCGCGTTCTTCAGATCCGGCAGCGCATGGCGTCCGAACGGCCGCATCACCGGCTCGTAGGCGATCACCTGGGGAATCGGGCGATCGTTGGCGGCCAGCAAGCTGATCAAGCCGCCGTAGCTCCAGCCGAAGAGAGCCCTCGTGCTGTCGAACTCGTCAAGGACCACGCCGAGATCCTCAACCTCTGTCCGCAGCGAGTAGGAATGGGTCAACGGCCCCGAGGAGGCACGTCCCCGGCGGTTTACGACGACCACTGAGGGCCAGGCGTCGAGGGCGCCCGCAACGTGGCGCCACGTATGCGCATCGCTCATCACGCCCGGGACGACGACGAGGCCCGGGGCGTCCGGCTCCCCGTACACATCGACCGTGACCCAGCTGTCCCCGCTGACCGACAGCCTCTTCTGAATCGTTCGCTCCATAAATCCATTATGGAGCGAACGATCTACAATGCAAGCGTGACCGAACGCAACCGTGGACGCCCCCGAGCCTTCGACCGCGACCGTGCGGTCCTCGACGCCGCTCGCCTCTTCTGGCGACGCGGCTACTCCGGCACCTCGACCCGCGCCCTGACCGCGGCCCTCGGGCTTTCCACCTCCAGCCTCTACGCCGCCTTCGGCAGCAAGGCCGGACTGTTCGAGGAAGCGGTGCGGACCTACGCCGAGCGTTACCGCGAGATCTACCAGCAGGCTGTCGCCGAGAAGGACGTCCGGACGGTCATCGAACGCGTCCTCACCGACTCGGTCCACGAGTTCACCCAGCCAAGCGACACCCACCCCGGATGTCTCATCAGCAGCGCCGTGATGACCGACAGCACGAGCACGCTCGATACCAGCGCCTACGTCGCCGAACTGCACAGCTCGAACGAGCAGGCCCTCCTCGTGCGCATCGAACGAGCGATCCAGGACGGGGAACTGGCCGCGGGCACCAACGCGACGATCCTGACCGGGCTCATCCAATCCGTCTGGCACGGATTGTCAGTGCGGTCCAACGCCTGCACGGCTCGCGAGGACCTGCTCGCGACGGCACGACTCGCTCACCAGCTGATCTGCCGACAACTCACGTCACCGACGTCCTGACCCGCAACATCAGCGGCCGCTTCCCGCCGCGCCCCAGCCCCGTTCCAGCAGGGCGAAGATCTCGTCCGCGGCGCGCTTCGGGTCGGGGTGGCGGTGGGCGACGAGGGGGGCGTCCAGGGCGAACCGGGCCAGGGCGGCGCAGGCGGCGTCGTCCTCGGGGGCGCCGGTCTCCTCGGCGATGGCGCGGGCCAGGGCCGTTTCGTGGCGCATCCACATCCGGTGGGCGTACTCGCGCAGGGCCGGGGTCTCCTCCACCATGCGGGCGAACTCCGCCAGTTGCGGCCCTGCGGAATGCCCGCCCGGCGGCTGAGGGATCAGGCTGTGCGGGCCCACGGCCGTCACCAGGTGTTCGCGCAGGGCCTGCGGAACGGAGACGCCGGGCGCGCGTTCGCGCACGGCGGCGACGAGGGCCGCCTCGATGTCCTGGTCGAGGTCGAAGACCAGGGCCTCCTTGCAGGGGAAGTGCTTGAACAGCGTGGTCACCGACACGTCGGCGGCGTCCGCCACCTCCTTCACGCCGACCTGGTCGTAGCCGCGGTCGAGGAAGAGCTCCAGGGCTGCGTCGGCCAGGGCCTTGCGGGTCTGGGCCTTCTTGCGCTCGCGGCGTCCGGTCGGTGCGTTCACCGGCCCACCATACCCCGCGACCGTCCCGTCGGTTGAGTCGAGCAAAAAGTTAAGTCATTGCACCTTCGTAGTGGGTGTGCTTTTGTGGGGGTGTCGCATCCGGCGTGCGTCTTCCACGCCTCCCGTCGTCGAAGGAGCCCTTCGTGAACGCCCGTTCCGTCCGCATTGCCGTCGTCGGCGCCGGCCCCGGCGGGTTGATATGCGCCCGCATCCTGCAGGTGCACGGCTGGTCCGTCACCGTCTTCGAGCGCGAGGCGTCCTTCGCCGCGCGGACGCAGGGCGGCACGCTCGACATCCACACCACCACCGGTCAACAGGCGCTGCGCGAAGCCGGCTTGCTGGAGAAGTTCCACGAGCTGGCCCGGCCCGAGGGGGAGGTGTGGCGCCAGATCGACCCCTTCACGGCCGAGGTCCTGGTGGTCGACGAGCCTGACGACGGTCAGGCCGGCCGGCCGGAGATCGACCGTGGGCAGCTGCGCGGACTGCTGCTCGACTCCCTCGCCCCCGGCACCGTCCGCTGGGGGTGCCCGGTCAGCCGCGTCGTCCCGCTCGGCGACGGTACGCACCGGATGCTGCTCGAGGACGGCACGTCGGAGGACTTCGACCTGGTCGTCGGTGCCGACGGCGCCTGGTCGCGCGTCCGCCCGGCGCTGTCCGAGGCCACGCCCCGCTACACCGGCGTCACCTTCGTCGGAACCGGGTTCGAGGACTCCGACACCCGCCACCCGGCACTCGCCCGCCTGGTCGGCGACGGCACCATGTCGGCCCGCTCCGGCAGCAGGGCGCTGACGGCCCAGCGCAACAGCGGTGGCTACCTCGACGCCGTCGCCATGTTCCGCGCCCCGGAGGACTGGTACGTCAGCGCGGGCCTCGACTTCGCCGACAACGCCGCCGTACGCGCCCACCTGCTGGAGATGTTCGACGGCTGGCACGACAGCCTGCTGTACCTGCTGAGGTCCGGCGACAAGGGATTCGTCAACCGGCCCCTGTACGCCCTGCCGGTACCCCCTGCCTGGCGCCATGTGCCCGGTCTGACGCTGGTGGGCGACGCCGCCCACCTGATGCCCCCGCTCGGCGTCGGCGCCAACCTCGCCCTCCTCGACGGCGCCGAACTCGCCCTGGCGCTCGTCGCCCACCCGGACCTCGACGCGGCGGTCCGGGCGTACGAGGAGGTCATGCTGCCGCGCGCGGCGGACCTGGCCGAACGCACCGCCCAGGGGCTCGACCACTTGCTGCCGCCGGAGGGGGCACCCGAGCCGGTCCCCGGCGCGAGGGGTTTCCAGGGCTACCAGGGGCCGGGCGGCTCCTAGGACGTTTCCAAGGAACGGGGCTCGGGCAGTGGCCTCGCCCTGGGGGAGACGCGGCTCGTGCCCGCCGAGCCCGGCGTGTGGGTGGCGAACCTGGTCGGCCGGCGCGGCATCCGCACACGCGGCCCGGACCACGTGCCCGTTCACGGTCTACGACCTGTAGCCCTACGACCTGTAGCCGGGCCTGGGGAATCGCCTGACGAACACGCCAGGAGCAGAGCCAGGGCGATACCCGCGCTCCGCCGCGGCAGGCGCCCCTGCGCGAGCGGCGGTGGCTCGACGCCGACGAGCGGGCGCCTCGGTGGGACCGGAGCCGGTTCCGTGAGACGGGACACGGCCTTCAGCCGATGACTGGTACGGCCACCGCGGCGTCGCCGGGAAACCGCACGCTCAGGAGCCCGCCCCAGCCGCTACCGTGCGTTGGCGGGTCGTTGACGGTCCGGGGCGCGTCCGCCTCGGAAGCATGCGGGGGGCGGGTGGGGCGGCAGCCTCGTTCAGCTGACGATCAGTGCGGCCACCGCGGCGTGCGCGAGGAGCTGCACGGCCAGAAGCCCGCCGCGCGCCGCTCGCATCCCCCGCCGGTGTCCCGGCGCGCCGGCGGCCAGGGACCCGCAGACGGCCGACACGGCGAAGGCCGTGTACGCCCACGCGTCGGGCACTCGCGAGCAGCCGTCGCCGTAGGTGATGCAGCGGCCGCCGGTATCCGAGGCCACGTACAGGAACCCGCAGACGAGTACGGTCGGGACCAGCAGGAGCAGGGCGACACGAGCGCTCCGCTGCCGCGCGCGGTCCTCAATGATGCTCTTGTCCACGGAGGTATCGGTTCGGCTCATGGACACCATCCAACGCCGCCGCCCCCTCCGGAAGATCGGTGTTCGTACTCAAGTCCGCTTGAGTAGTTCACCTCGCTCCCGCCCGCACCACGGCTACCCCAAGGCACGGGCAAACGGCTCGCAGGGGGTCTGTACGGCCGTCGGCCGGTACCAGGCCGAGTTCGACCGGTCGGGCAACGATGGCGGCGCGCCCGCCACGCGTCCGGGCGGCACTTGCCCCTTCGTCTCCCCACGGCGACATGACGCGCTACGACGACATCCGGTACGCCGCCGCTCTGCTCGGACGTCTCCAGAGCGGTCCGGCTTCGAGCGCGCCGGGCGGGCGGAGGCGGAGCGGCCGGGACGAGGTCGGCGTCGACGATCTCGGCCTCGGCACGCGCGCCGGGCGGTTGGCGGGGGCGGTGTAGGTGGTCATGGGGTGGCGGTCAGCAGGTGGTGGGCAGCGCGGGCGTACTGGGCGGGGGCGGGGTGCCGGGCCGGGTCACGCCCTGGTCGGCCTGGTGGCCAAGGCGCACAGCCGCACCTCGGCATGCCCGGCCACGTCGCCCGGCCACGTCGCCCAGCGCAGCACTGCGGCGGCTTCGGGCGGCAGCAGCCCCGCGCCGACGAGGACGGCCCGGCCTGCCTGCTGCCCGGCGATCGTGTAGCCGAGCTCGCAGGAGTCCACGTCGTGGAAGTTGCCCTCGGTGACCAGCACAGCGGCGGCGACCCCGCCGAGGCGCTCCCGCATGCCGGGTTGTCGCCACTGGCCGTTCGGGGAGCGGTTGTTGCAGATTGATCGCGTTGCCTGGTCGGGTATGTGGTGGCGAGCCGTTCGAGGTGATGGTTTCTCAGGTATTCCGAGACCAGAAGGCGACGAACGCGATGTAGGCGATGGCGGCGGTGGCCACGAACCAGAAGTAAGGATCGCCGCTTCGTCCGGATGCCAGTTCACCGATGAAGGCGCAGAGATTCCCCACGGTGAGCACCACGCCCGTGCCGGCCCAGGCTCGCCCTCCGATCCGGGCGAAGCGCTCGTCGGGAACCTTCTCGGTGAGGCCCTGATAAGTCTCGCTCCGCCGTCCCAGCAGCACCAAGGCAAGGCTGCAGGCCGCCAGGATCCCGAACGTCACCAGGCCGATAGCGAGGCGGCCGCCGAAAGTCGCGGCCACGAGGCAGCCTAATCCGACGGCGAGGAACAAGCCGGGGACGGACCACCTGGCTGTGTTACTGGTCGTCTGCTGGGCTCTCGTCGACATGAAACATCTCCTCAACGCTGACCTTGAAGAACTTGGCCATAGACATGGCGAGCGGCAGGGAAGGTGTGTACCGCTCGGTTTCGATGGCGTTGATCGTTTGCCGTGAGACCCCGAGGGCCGTGCCTAGCTGACCCTGGGAGAGTCCTCGTGATGACCGCAGTTCCCTGACGCTGTTTCGCACATGTAAAGCTTACTTGTCACCCCTCGATTGGTGTCAAGCACGCTTTACATCCCTGGCGGGCCTGCGGGCCTGCGGGCCAGGCGTCGGTGGTGCCGGGGGGCTAATCACGCGGCTTGTGGCATCAGATAGCCGTGGGCGGCGTCGCGGCGTTCGGCGGGACGGGCCGTGCGGCGGGTGAGCCGTCGCGTCATCAGCGTGATGGCGGCCCAGACACCTCAGGCGGTTAGCTCGTCAAGCTGCTACGGCGAGTTCGACGG